>NZ_CP030050.1:0-9110000 GCF_015291705.1 Bradyrhizobium arachidis | reverse complement strand
CTTGCAGAAATATTCGCAGCCGCCATAGAGCGTATCGAGTGCCTTGGGCCAGCTCGCGGCGAGCCGCCATCTGACTTCCGGCATCGATTGGGCAACTGCTGGTGCGGCAACGGCACTCGCGGCAAGGCCCAATCCGCCTGCCGTGAGGAATTTACGACGTTCCATGCGCTTCCCCTCTCTGTGATGTCGAGTCCTCGACGAGGGATTGCGATCTTGGTGCCGCTTTGTCTTCGCCGGGCAACCGACGTTCTGTCCGAAATCTTGGTTTTCCGGATCCTGGTCAGGATGACCAAAGGGGATACGCAAAGCAAGCGCACTTTGGTCGTGTTTTCGGCATCGACGTTCAATGTTGCGCTGCGAACGCGGCTTCCATCGCCTTTCGAACCTTCACGGTCTCGTTGCTCGCGTCGAACTCGACGTCGCTCCAGCGCACCATCGCGCCATGCGCGACGTCGTGCCTCAGCTTCAGGCGATGGGCGAGGCCGATCGGCAGCGCGCCGGTCTTCAGGCTCGCGGCCGCCGGCACCAGCTTGCCCCACACCGTGTAGCCGCCTTCGCCGTCCAGCATCTCGCCGGCGCGCAAGGGGCGCTTGGCGACCGCCGCGACGTCGCCGCGGAAACCGTAGGGCTGCCCGGTCGGCTCGCCGCGCAGCGCGGCCGACAGGATCGAGATGTTCAGCTCGAGCCCGATCAGATGATAGGGCTTGTACATCGCCGCGTACCGCCCGCTGGCATCGGTCTTCAGGCCGTATTGCTTGAAGCAGTCGGCGGCGTAGTCGTTCGGCGCCTCCAGCACGACGTAGACGCCCCAGCGCAGATCGCGAAACACCGGCCGGCCGTCGCGCTCGAGCGACGACACCACCTCCACCACGCCGGAGCGCTCCAGCACGCCGCCCTTGTCGCTGGGCCGCATGACATGCGGCAAATCGTCGACGCCGCAGGGCGGAAACAGCAAGCCGCCTGCGGGCACGTCGAGCCCGCAAGCATTCGCAATCGCGGCCATCTCGATCGCCGATTTGGTGCCGTCGAGGAAGGAGTTGAACATCTGCGGGTTCATGCCGGCCGACCGCGCCTCGCCGGCGGTCAGGCCGTAATGCTGCCAGACGCCGTCAGGCGTGACGTCGTGGTAGGCCGGCAGATATTTTGTGCCCTTGCCGGCGGCGACGACGCGGAAGCCGGTGGCGCGGGCCCAGTCGACCATCTCCGCTGTCAGCGCCGGCTGGTCGCCATAGGCGAGCGAATAGACCACGCCGGCCTTCCGTGCTTCCTCGGCGAGCAGCGGGCCCGCCAGCACGTCGGCCTCGACGTTGACCATCACGATATGCTTGCCCGCCGCGATCGCCGCGCGCGCATGCTTGATACCGACCGCGGGATTTCCGGTCGCCTCCACCACCACATCCATGGCGCCGCCGGCGATGGCGCGGGCGCCGTCATCGGTGAATACGGTCCTGGCGATGCGCTCGGCGTCCCAGCCGACGGTGCGGCACGACTCGCGCGCGCGCTCGCGGTCGATGTCGACGATGATGGGCACTTCCAGCCCCGGCGTGTGCGGCACCTGGGCGAGGAACATCGAGCCGAACTTGCCGGCACCGATCAGCGCGACACGGACGGGCTTGCCGGCCGACGCGCGGGCCTGGAGGAGGCGGAAGAGGTTCATAGGCAAAAGTCCTGAGAGTAACAATTAGAGCTCGTCATTCCGGGGCGACGCGCAGCGTCGAGCCCGGAATCCATAACCCCGATCGGGAGTATGGATTCCGGGCTCGCGCTTCGCGCGCCCCGGAATGACAGACTACTCCGCCGCCTGCCGCGGTGCCCGCGCGAGCCGCACCAGCGCATCATCCTCCACCGTCTTGATCGGCGCAAAGTCGCGATGCGCGATGTACTCCGGCCGCGTCGGTGTGCGGATGTAGTTCGAGACCGCGTTCAGTGTCAGGTACACGATCTTGCGCGGGTAGGGCGTGATGTTGCCGCTCGAGCCATGCACGAGATTGCCGTGGAACATCAGCATGCCGCCGGGCTTGCCGGTGGGGGCGACGATGCCGCCCTGCTTGACGAGGCGCGTCACGGTGTCCTCGTCCAGCGTCCACAGCGGATAGGACGTGGTGCCAAGGTCGTGCGAGGCTTCGAGATCGCCGGCGTTCTGGCTGCGCGGCACAAGCATCAGGGGGCCGTTGATCGGCATCACCTCGTCGAGGAAGATCGCGATGTTCATCGCCCGCGGCTCCGGCATGCCGTCGTCGCGCTTCCAGGTGCCGTAATCCTGGTGCCATTGCCAGACATCGCCGGTGAAAGCGGATTTCGCGTTGATCTTGAACTGGTGCATGTAGACAGGCTCGCCGAACACCTGCTCGACCGGCTCGATCATGCGCGGATGCGCGCCGAGGGTTCTGAACGCCTCGTTGTAGAGATGCGCGGCAAAGGCCGTGCGCGGCGCGCCGCTCTTCTCCCGCCAGACCTCCGGCCGGTTGGCGTCATAGATGCCGACCGCCTCGCGCGCGAGCAGATCGACCTCCTCCTGGCTGAACAGCTCGGGCAGGAACAGCCAGCCCTCGCGGTGGAAGAACTCCAATTGCTCCTGAGACAGTTTCATGGGTCGTCCTCCTGTTTTGTTTTTGTCATTCCGGGGCGCGCGAAGCGCGAACCCGGAATCCATTTATTCGCCGTCTATGAGGCCCGATGGATTCCGGGCTCGACGCTACGCGTCGCCCCGGAATGACAGCCGCTTACGCCGCCGCCTCGTCCGTCGCCCTTAATCTCTCCTCAGTCATCCGTCCCGCCGTCTGCGCATGCGCCAGCGCCGCACGCTCGGCAGCCTTCGCCTCGCCTGCGAGAATGTGTTTTGCGATATTGGCATGCTCGGCCCAGGCACTGCCGCGATAGTCGAGCTCCGACAGCACCGTCGCCATCGAACGGCGCATATGCGGCCATTGCGGCGCGATGGTTTCCTCGATCACGGGATTGCCGGCGAGCTGATAGATCGCGCGGTGAAAATCGACATCGAGCGAGATGAGGTCGGCGAGCGAGGTGTTGCGGTCGATGTTCCGTCCGGCGGCGAGCGCTGCGTCCAGCCGTGCGCGTCCCGCCGCGTCGGTGCCTGCGCGCTCCGCCGCCAGCCGTGCGGCCAGCGCATCGATGGCGCCGCGCACCTCATAGAGCTGGCGGATGCGGGAAGGATCGAGCTGGGTGACTTCAAAGCCGCGCTTGCCGCTCTCGGCAACGAGCCCCTGTCGGTGCAACAGATGCAGCGCATGCGACACCGGCTGGCGCGAGACGCCGAGCTTGTCGGCAAGCTCGTTCTGCCGGATGCGCTGGCCGGGCTGCAGCGTGCGGTCGGAGATCGCCTCCAGGATCCGGGCATAGACTTGGTCGATCAGGTTCGGGAGCGGGTCGAGAGGGATCACGCCGGCAGCTCCGAAGCAAAAGGGAATACAGAATTCCGTATTCGAAGGTATAGCGGGAGGGAGGCGGCGTCAATGGTTCGTAAGCCTTTGATTTTATTGGAGCGGTCTACTGTGCATGGGGTTGTTTTCGAATGCGGGCCCCGGCGTGGCCCGGCCGCTACTTCTTCTTGCCCTGTTCGATGAGCATCCGACTCATCAGGTAAAGCCGCGGCACGATCGAGTTGGTGTCGATGAACTCGTCGCGGGCGTGATAGCCGAAGCCGGCAAGGCCAAAGCTTTCGACCACGACCGCCTTGCCGCTGCGGCTGGCATAGCCGGCATCCGTGCCGCCGCCGGTCATCTCGGCGATGTCGAGCTTGCGGTCGATCTCGGCATAGATCGCCTGTCCCTCCTGAGCCAGCGCACGGCCGCGCTCGCTCGCGACGAAGGGCGGGCGCCCCGCAATGATCGTCACCGTCGTCTCGGTGTCGGGCACGAGCTTGGTCTTCAGCTTCTCGTCAAGCGCCGCCTGCAATTTGGCGACGCCGTCGGGAATGGTGAGGCGGACGTCGGCGCCGGCCTCGGCCTTCTCCGGGATCTGGTTGCGCACGGTGCCCGCCTGCGCCGTGGTCCAGTTCAGCTGCGTGCCCGGGATCGACTTGGCGACGTCCTTTGCCTGCAGCAGTTGATGCGCGAGCTCGATCAGCGCGTTGCGCCCGAGATCGGGCGCCGCACCCGCATGCGAGGCGCGGCCCTTCACTTCCATTTTCGCCGTCGCTGTGCCGCTCGCACCCAGCAGCAGCGCGTCGTTCTTCGCCGGAGGCGACGCCGCCGTTGGCTCGCAGGACAGCACGACGTCATGCTGGTCGGCGAGCTCGGCGATGATCTCGCCCGACCCGATCGAGCCGACTTCTTCATCCGGATTGAACGACACCGTGAGCGTCGCGTAGTCCTTCCAGCCGACGTCCTTCAGCATCTTGAGCGCATGCAGCACCACGGCGATGCCGCCCTTGTCGTCGGCGATGCCGGGACCGTAGATGCGGTTGCCGTCGACATGGTACGGCTCGCTTGCGAGGATGCCGCGCTGATAGACCGTGTCCATATGCGCGATCAGCATCAGCTTCCGCGTGCCTGATCCCTTGAACGTCGCGATCACCATGTCGGCGCGGGTGCCCGCGGTGGTCTTGCGCCGCTCGGTGCTGGCGCCCAGCGCCTTGAGACGGGCTTCGGTGAAGTCGGCCATCTTCTTCAGGCCTTCGGCATCGCCGCTGCCGCTCTCGGTCATCACCATTTCGCGCAGGGTCTCGATCAACGGCGCCTTCTCCTGCTCGGCGGCGGCCTTCAGCTTCTCGTCGGCAGCCGCGAGCGCGGTGCTGCTGGCGGCGACGAGGCCGAGCACGGCCAGCATGGAGACGGAGCGGGCTGTCATGAGAGCATCCTTTCGCGTCTTGGGCGTCTGCAATCGCGCGATCGGACGGAAACGTAGCATCCACACCGTCCGGATGCCACGCTGCTCTAGGGCTCCAGCACCTCCACCTCGAGCGCCGCAATCCGCTCCGCATCGGCCAGAGCTTCGATCCCCGCGATACGGTCGCCGCTGAACGTGACGCGCAGCGCGATGCGCAGCTGGCCGTCGAGGATGACGGCCACGCCCATCTCGCCATCGACCAGCGCGGACCGTGCCGCCTGGGCGCGGCCCTTGTAGATCTGCGCGACCGCATCCGCGCCGCGGATCTCGGGCAGCGTGCCGAGCCGCACCGCGGCGTCGTCGGCGCGGAAGACGACGTCGGGATCGAGCACGGCCAAAAGCCCCTCGAAATTGCCCTCGCGCGAAGCCGTGAGAAAAGCATCGACGATCCTGCGCTGATGCGACAGGTCCGCCTCGGGCACCGGCGCGCCCTGCACGCGCCGCCGCGCGCGGCTTGCCAGTTGCCTCGAGGCATCGACCGAGCGCCCGACGATCGGCGCGATCTCCTCGAACGGGACTGCGAACATGTCGTGCAGCACGAAGGCGAGCCGCTCCGGTGGCTGCAACGTCTCCAGCACGACCAGCAGCGCCGCGCCGACGGAATCGGCCATCTCCGTCTCGCGCTCCCGCGTCTCGTCGACCGGCTCCGGCACATGCGGGCCCATCGGATCTTCCTTGCGCGACTTGCGTGCGCGCAGCATGTCGAGGCAGATGCGCGCGACCACGGTGGTGAGCCAGCCCCGGAGGTTCGCGATGTCGGATGTGTCGTAGCGGCTGACACGCAGCCAGGCCTCCTGCACGGCGTCGTCGACCTCGCCGCGCGATCCCAGCATGCGGTAGGCGACGGCACGCAGATGGTCCCTGTTGGCCTCGAACTGCCGCACCAGAAAATTGTCTTCGAAGTTTTCTTGGCTCATCGGTCACATTCCCTCATCGCGATCCGTCATGCCCATGACGAAGCCAATCCGGCCGATGTGACCGGAACCTTCGAAATTCGTGAAACGGAGACTCGATATGATGCACGCCCGCATGAATCACCCCGTCATGGTCCTGCCCGAAGCCATGAATGTCTTGCAGTCCCTCGGCAATTTGACCAAGCAGGGGCTGTCGGAAAAGCTCCTGGAACTGGTGCACCTGCGCGCCAGCCAGATCAATGGCTGCAGCGTCTGCGTCGACATGCATCCCAAGATGGCCCGCAAGCTGGGCGAGACCGAGGAGCGCCTGTTTGCCGTGTCCGCCTGGCGCGATGCGCCTTATTTCAGCGAGGCCGAGCGCGCCGCGCTGGCGCTGACCGAAGCCGTCACCCGCCTTGCCGATCGCGAGGACCCGGTGCCGGATGCAATCTGGAACGAGGCCGCCAAGCATTTTGACGAGCGCGAGCTTGCCACGCTGATCCTCTCGATCGCGGTCATCAACGTCTGGAACCGGCTGAACGCGACGATCAAGATGCCGGTCGGCGTGTGGAAGGTGTGAGGTCTCTCTTACCCTCTCCCCTTGCGGGAGAGGGTGGATCGCTGCGTAGCAGCGAGCCGGGTGAGGGGTTTCTCTCCACGAACTCATGTGTGGATAGAACCCCTCATCCGGCGCTTCGCGCCACCTTCTCCCACAAGGGGAGAAGGGAAGAAGAGAGTTACTCCGCCAGAAACCTGCTCACCACCTCACCGAACTCCAGCGGCGCCTGCTCGAACATCCAGTGGCCGGCATTGGGAATGACCGCCGTCTTGGCGCCTGCAATATGCTCGGCCAGCACCCGCCACATCACGGACAGGCTCCCCGTGGTCGCACCGCCGCCGATCAGCAGCGTCGGCGTCCTGATCACCTGCGCGTCGCTGAGCGTGTAGGGCCGGCGCAGCTCGTTGATCTGGCCGAGGAAGGTCAGCGTGTTGTCGCGCAGCTGCTGTTTGGCGGCCGCCGGCACGCGCCGCCAGGAGCCGTCGCCCTCGATGCCTTCGTAGAAATTCTGCAGCGCGCACTCGATGTCACCGGCGCGGATCATCTCCACCGAGCGCACCGTCCTCGCGGCGAGCGGCGGATGCGCCGGCGTGCCTTCCGGCACCGGCAGGCTGGCATCGAGATCGCCGCCCGGCTCGGCCAGCACCAGCTTGCGCAACAGATCAGGCCGCGCCTGCGCGACGCGAAACGCGATGTGGCCGCCGCGCGAATGGCCCATCAGGTCGACCGGTCCGGGCTTGACCTGCTCGATGAACGCGATTGTGTCGGCGACATGCTGCGCCATCTTGTAGTCGTCGCCGACGGCGTCCCAATGCTCCGGAAAGAAATGCCGCAGGCTGACCGAGATCACGCGATGATTCTTCGACAGCGGCCCGAGCACCGAATACCAGGTGCGAAAGTCACCGAGCGTGCCGTGCACGCAGACCAGCGGATGGCCCTCGCCGACTTCGAGATAGGCCATGTCGTAGCCGTTGACGTGAAATGTCTGCATGATCAGCTCGCCAGAAAGTCCAGGACCACTTCGGAGTATTTCTGCGGCGCCTGCTCGAACATCGGATGCGTCGCGTTCGGGATGATCGCCGTCTTGGAATAGGGCGCGTGCGCGGCTAGCGCATGCAGCACTTTTGGCAGCAGGCCCTTGGTCCGCGCGCCCAGGATGAACAGCGTCGGCATTTTGATGGACTCCGCATCCGCCTTCGAGAAGGGCGGGCGATTGTCGCGGACCTGGCCGATCAGGGTGTAGGCATTGTCGCGCAGGTTTTGCTTCACCATGGCTGGCAGCCGCGGCCAGGTGCCGGCGCCTTCCAGCGTATCCACGAAGACGGCGAGCCCGCCGTCGACATCTCCCGCTGCGATCTTTTCGGCAGAGGCCGTGAAGCGCGCCAGCAAAGGCGAGGGCCCGCCGACATAGTCAGGGTCGAGGCTGGCATCGAGCTCGCCGCCGGGCTCGGCCAGGATCAATCGTCGGAGCAGGTCCGGCCGCTGCTGCGCCACGCGGAAGCAGATGTGCCCGCCGCGGGAATGGCCCATCAAATCGACCGGGCCGAGGTCGAGCTTTTCGATGAAGGCGATGACGTCTTGGACATGCTGGGCGATCGAATAGGTCTCGCCGACACCGTCCCAACGATCGGGGAAGAAGTGCCTCAGGCTGACCGCGATGACCCGGTGTCGCTGCGTCAGCGGCCCGAGCACGCAGCCCCAGACGCGGAAGTCATTGAGCGATCCATGAACGCAGACCAGCGGCGCGCGGCCCCCGTCCTCGCCCACGTCCAGATAGGGCATGTCGTATCCGTTGACGTGGAGGCTTTGCATTCTGGGGGCTCGTGAGAAGAGGGCGGAACTCCTGTGCAAGATTCCCGGAAACCGGGTGGATCGCAACTATTTCCAAGCCTAGATTTGAGGACAGATCACAGTGGGGGCATGCGAGAAGGACGCAAGCTCGGGAACCAAGCCATGACCGACCAGCATTTTGCCCTGTTCGACACCAGGATCGGCCTCTGCGCCATCGCCTGGGGCCCGCGCGGCATCAACGGCACGCAATTGCCGATGGGCGGCGAGCAGAAGATCCGCACCCGCATCAGCCAGCGCCATCCTGACGCCAGCGAAGCCGAGCCGACCGCCGAGGTGCAGCGGGCGATCGACCGCATCGTCAAGTTGCTCGCCGGTGAGCCCGACGATCTCACCGACATCCCGCTCGACCTCGACGGCGTACCCGAGTTCAACCGCGGCGTCTACGAGATTGCCCGCGCCATCCCGCCCGGCAAGACCATCACCTATGGCGACATCGCCAAGCAGCTCGGCGGCGTCCAGCTGTCGCGCGACGTCGGCCAGGCGCTCGGCCGCAACCCATGCCCGATCGTCGTGCCCTGCCACCGCGTGCTGGCCGCCGGCAACAAGCCCGGCGGCTTCTCGGCGAATGGCGGCGTGGTGACCAAGCTGAAGATGCTCGAGATCGAAGGCGCGCTGGTGAACCACACGCCGAGCCTGTTTGATTGAGGCGGCTCACACCGACTTCGTAGGGTGGGCAAAGCGAAGCGTGCCCACCAGTCGGTCGTAATCGGGAGAGATGGTGGGCACGGCGCTTCGCGCCTTTGCCCACCCTACGAACCTTGCTCGGCGTCATGGCCGGGCTTGACCCGACCATCGGAAGCGACGCCGTTCTTCGAACGGCTATGCCCGGGCATGACGGTGTTCGGAACAGCCGCTCGCTCTAAATCTTCGCCGCCGTCTTCGGCCAATACCGATCCCGCAAATGCCGCTTCACCAGCTTGCCCGTGGGCGTGCGCGGCAGCTCGGCTTCGAAGTCGATCGAGCGCGGGCATTTGATGGCGGAGAGGCGGGTCTTGCAGTAGGCGATCAGGTCGGCCTCCAGCGCCTTGCCGGCACGCTTCATGTCGTGCGGCTGCACTACCGCCTTGACCTCCTCGCCCATCTCCTCGTTCGGCACGCCGAACACGGCAACGTCGGCCACTTCGGGATGGGTAATGAGGACGTCCTCGGTCTCCTGCGGGTAGATGTTCACCCCGCCCGAGATGATCATGTAGGACTTGCGGTCGGTGAGGAAGAGGAAGCCGTCCTTGTCGAGATAGCCGACATCGCCGAGCGTCGACCATCCCTTGGCGTTGTAGGCCTTCTTCGTCTTCTCGGGATCGTTGTGATATGTGAACGCCGGCGCGTCGGCGAAATAGACCGTGCCGATTTCGCCAACCGGCTGCTCCTCGTCGTTCTCGTCCAGAATCTTGATCTTGCCGACCACGGCGCGGCCGACGCTGCCGCGATGCTCCAGCCATTGCTGCGAGTTGCAGACGGTGACGCCATTGCCTTCCGAGCCCGCGTAGTACTCGATCAGGATCGGGCCCCACCATTCGATCATCTTTGCCTTCACGTCGACCGGGCAGGGGGCCGCGGCGTGGATCGCGCCCTTCAGCGTCGAGACATTGTATTTGGTGCGAACCTCGTCCGGCAGCTTCAGCATGCGCACGAACATCGTCGGCACCAGCTGGGATTGCGTGACCTCATACTTCTCGACCAGCTTCAAGAATTCTTCGGCATCGAAATGCTCCATGATGATGGAGGTGCCGCCAAGCACGATCGCCATCATGTTGAAGCGCAGGGGAGCCGCGTGATAGAGCGGCGCCGGCGACAGATAAGTGCTCTCCGCGTTCATGCCGCACATGTCGGCGCAGAGCACCCGCAGGAACGCGTTGGGCACGTCGATCGCATTGCCCTCGAAGGCCTTCTTGATGCCTTTCGGGCGGCCGGTGGTGCCCGATGAATACAGCATGTCGTAACCGGCGACTTCGTCCGCGATCGGCGTGGTCGGCTGCGCGGCTGCTTCCTTGTCGTAGGAGCGGAAGCCGGGCAGCGGCTCATCCACCATGAAGAAGATCGGCTCGCCGGGAGCGCCCTTGACCAGGTCCCTGATCTGGTCGGCACATTTCGGCGTGGTGATCACGACCTTGGCGCCGCAATCCCCGATGATGTAGTCGATCTCGTCCTGCTTCAGGTAACGGCTGATCGCGGTGTAATAGAGCCCGCTGCGCTGCGCCGCCCAGCAGATCTCCATGAACGCCAACCGGTTTTCCATCAGCAGTGCGATGTGGTCGCCGGCCTTGAGGCCGAGCGAGCGGAACAACTGCGCGCCCTGGTTCGAGAGCTCGTCGAGCTCGCGATAGGTGATCGCCTTGCCGGTCCCGGCCATTTGGTAGGCGATCTTGTCGGGCGTGGTACGGGCGTAGACGGAGGGGTGGGTCATGGCGTTTCCTCAAAACGCGAATGGCGAGTAGCGAGTGGCGAATAGGGAAGAAGGGCAAACCGCTCTTCGCCTACTCACCATTCGCTACTCGCCACTCACTACTCGCTCTTGTTTTTCTTACAGCCGCTCCACGATCGTCACGTTGGCCATGCCGCCGCCTTCGCACATGGTCTGCAGGCCGTAGCGCTTGCCGCGCTGGTGCAGGGCGTGGACCAGCGTCGTCATCAACTTGGTGCCGGAGCCGCCGAGCGGGTGGCCGAGCGCGATGGCGCCGCCATTGACGTTGAGGCGAGCCGGATCGGCGCCGGTGGTCTTGAGCCAGCCGGTCGGCACCGAGGCGAAGGCCTCGTTGACCTCGAACAGATCGATGTCGTCGACCTTCATGCCGGCCTTCTCCAGCGCCTTCTTGGTGGCGTGCAGGGGAGCGTCGAGCATGATGACGGGGTCGCCGCCGGTCATGGTCATGTGGTGGATGCGCGCCAGCGGCTTCACGCCGAGCTGCTTGAGGCCGCGCTCGTTGACGACCATGACGCCGGAGGCGCCGTCGCAGATCTGGCTGGCGCTGGCCGCGGTGAGCTTGCCGTTCTCGGCGATCAGCTTGACGCCCTTGATGCCTTCGAGCGTGGCATCGAAGCGGATGCCTTCGTCGATATGATGGGTATCCTTGCTGCCGTCGGCGCGAGTGATCTCGAGCGGCACGATCTCCTTCTTGAAGTGGCCGGCTTGCGTCGCTGCGATCGCGCGCTGATGGCTGTTGAAAGAGTATTCGTCGAGATCATCCTTCGACAGGCCGTACTTCTCGGCCATCATCTCGGCGCCGGTGAACTGGCTGAACACGATGTTCGGATACTTCGCCTCGATGCCCGGGCTCTTGTAGTGGCCAAAACCGTTCTTGGCGGCGAGCTGCGAGGACAGGCCCATGGGCACGCGCGTCATCGATTCCACGCCGGCCGCAATCACCACGTCCATCGTTCCGGACATCACGGCCTGGGCCGCAAAGTGCAGCGCTTGCTGCGAGGAGCCACACTGGCGGTCGATCGAAGTTCCCGGCACGCTCTCCGGCAGCTTCGAGGCCATGATCGCGTTGCGCGCGACGTTGTTGGACTGCTCGCCGACCTGCATGACGCAGCCCATGATCACGTCCTCGACCAGCGCAGGATCAACCTTGGCGCGATCGACCAACTCGTCCAACACTTTCGCGGCGAGATCGGCCGGATGCCAGCCGGCGAGGCGGCCCCCCTTGCGCCCGCCCGCGGTACGCGCGGCGGCGACGATGTAAGCCTCGGCCATATCGGTCTCTCCCTGGATTCTTCTGGATGGGTTTGGTTGTCGGGGGCGGATTTAAGGGGCGGGATATCGTTTAGTCAATCGATCAATTAACTCTTGTGATGAGGCGCTGCATCGGCTTATCTGCGGCCGCTTCAAGCGCCGAGAACAGGGATCTCCGTGACTACCAGCGTACCGAATAGGCTCCCGAGCGGAAAAAATTCCACGGCAGAGAAATTGCTCGTGGCCGCCAGCGAGCTGATGATCGAACGCTCATCGATCGAGATCTCGCTCTCCGACATCGCCCAGAAGTCGGGCGCCAACGCCGCGCTAGTCAAATATCATTTCGGCAACAAGGACGGCCTCTTGCTGGCGCTGCTCGAGCGTAACGCCGCGACCGAGCTGTCCAACCTCGAATATCTCCTCGCGCAGCCGATCACGCCGACGGCAAAGCTGAAGCTGCATATCGCCGGCATCATCCGCGCCTATTACCGGTTCCCCTACATGAACCGGCTGATCCATTATCTGCTGCACGAAAGCGTTGCCGGCTCCGCGGACGAGGTCTCGAAATTCTTCGTCGCGCCGCTCTTGGACTTCCATCGTCGCTTGCTCGCCGAAGGCGAGAAGAGCGGCGAATTCCGCGTCACCGATCCGGTGCTGTTCTACACCAGCCTGATCGGCGCCTGCGATCATCTGTTCTTCGGCCGGCACGCGATGTCTCGCGCGACCGGCGTCGGTCCGGTCACCGATGACGTCTGCCGGCAATACATCAAGCACATGGAAACGCTGATCTGCGGCGGCATCCTCGCGCAAGCAATGGATGCTGCCGCGGCCGGATGATCCGGCCATCACTCGTCAATCAGAAGACTTGCAAGTCTAGAGAAGAAACGCCCAAGGAAAGGTAAGAATACGATGGAGTTGAAAAACGTAGCCGTTCTCATCACCGGCGGTGGTTCGGGTCTCGGCGAGGCGACCGCCCGCGCCATGGCGGCCAAGGGCGCCAAGATCGGTGTGATCGACCAGAACAAGGAGAACGCCGAGAAAGTCGCCGCCGAGGTGAAGGGCGTTGCGCTTCATGCCGACGTCACCAGCGAGGAGCAGATCAAGGCGGCAATCGCGAAAGCAGAAGCCGCGCATGGTGTCGCCCGCGTGCTGATGAACTGCGCCGGCATCGGCGGCTCGCAGCGTATCGTCGGCCGCGACGGAGTTTATCCGCTCGAAAAGTTCGCGCGCATCATCAACGTCAACCTGATCGGCACCTTCAATTGCCTGCGGCTGTTCGCCGAGCGCCTCGTCACCATCGAGCCGGTCGGTGAGGAGCGTGGCGTCATCATCAACACCGCTTCGGTTGCCGCTTACGAAGGCCAGATCGGTCAGATCGCCTATTCGGCCTCGAAGGGCGGCGTCGTCGGCCTGACCTTGCCGGCCGCGCGCGACCTCGCCAGCCAGAAGATCCGCGTCAACACCATCGCGCCCGGCCTGTTCTTCACGCCGCTGCTGATGGGCCTGAACGAAGAAGCCCGCAAGAGCCTTGGGGCCCAGGTACCGCATCCCTCGCGCCTCGGCGATGCCAAGGAATACGGCGCGCTCGCCGTGCACATCGTCGAGAACGCCATGCTGAACGGCGAGACCATCCGTCTCGATGGCGCCATCCGCATGGCTCCGCGGTAGCTCTCTCCCTTCTCCCCTTGTGGGAGAAGGTGGCGCGCGTAGCGCGCCGGATGAGGGGTTCTCTCCGCGGAGACAGACCCCTCACCCAAGGGAGTATGTGGTCAGCGACGTACATGCCCTCTCCCACAAGGGGAGAGGGCCCAATAACCGCCACTCAAAGAGCGGATGCAGGAGCGCCCCATGTCCCAACCGCTGCTGATCGAGCATCACGACGGCGTCGATCGGGTGATGCTGAATCGTCCAGAGAGCCTGAACGCGCTCGATCCTGCGCTGATCGATGCGCTCAACGTCTATTTCCAGGGCCTCCAGCGCAATCGCGACACGCGCGTGGTCGTGCTCAAGGGCGCCGGCAAGAATTTCTGCGCGGGGCTCGATCTCAAGAATGCGATGGCGCGCCGGGCCGGGCAGCAGGAGCCGCCCGGCGTCACCGAGTCCTTGGACTCGCAGCGCCGCATCGCCGACATCGTCATGCTGATGCGGCGCTGTCCGCAGCCGATCATCTCTCTGGTGCAGGGGGCCGCAGCCGGTGGCGGCTTTGCGCTGGCGCTCGCCTCCGACATCCGCATCGCGACGAAGTCGGCGCGGATGAACTGCGCCTTCATCAAGCTCGGCCTTGGCGGCTGCGACATCGGCACCAGCTATTTCCTGCCGCGCCTCGTCGGTGTGTCGGTGGCGTCCGAGCTGATCCTCACGGGACGCTTCATCGGCGCCGAGCGTGCGCTCGCGGTCGGGCTCGTCTCGGAGGTCGTTGACGAGGACAAGCTCGATGCAGCGGCTGAGTCTTATGTCGATGCGATGATGACGGCCTCGCCCGTGGGGCTACGCCTGTCGAAGGAATGTCTCAACATGAGCGTCGATGCCGGATCGCTGGAAGCTGTGATCGCGATGGAGGATCGCAACCAGGTCCTGTGCAGCCGCTCCGAGGAATTTTCGGAAGGCATCAGGGCCTTCCTTGAGAAGCGAAAGCCTGTCTATATCAAGCGCTGAACGACAAAGATCCGCAAAGGACAATAATTCCGGGAGACGCAAAATGAGTGGAAGCGCGGCGGCGGTGATGTCAAAGCCCGCCTTTCGCAAGGTCGAGTGGCTCGCGCGCGACATCGATGTCGAGCGCCGGGCCGACGGCACGGTGGTGCTCAAGTCGCGCATTCCGCTGCAGGCCTACGAGAAGCACATCCCGGCCTCGCTGGCGAAATGGGCCAAGGAAGCGCCTGAGCGTATTTGGCTCGCACAGCGCGGTGATCCCAATCGTGACTGGCGCAAGGTTTCCTACGGCGAGGCCAAGCGCACCGTCGATGCGCTGACGCAGGCGCTGCTCGATCCCAGGCTCGACGGACGCCCGGTCGCGATCCTCTCCGGCAATTCGATCGAGCACGCGCTGATGACGCAGGCCGCGATGCAGGCGCGCGTCCCCGCGGCTCCGGTGTCGCCGGCCTACTCCTTGATGAGCCACGATCACGTCAAGCTGAAGTACCTGTTCGACCTGATCAAGCCGGCCGTGGTCATGGTGCAGGACGGTCCGACCTTCGAGAAGGCGCTGAAGGCACTCGATCTCACCGACGTCACCGTCGTTCACGTCGTGCGGCCCTGCGAGGGCGTCAAGAGCGTCAGCTTCGCTGAGCTCGAGGCAACGCCGGTGACTGGGGATGTCGAGGACTCGATCGCAAAGATCACGCCCGACACCGTCGGCAAGCTGCTGTTTACATCCGGCTCGACGGGCATGCCCAAGGCCGTCATCAACACGCAACGCATGATGTGCGCCAATGCGGCGATGATGATGCAGGTGCGGCCGCGCATCCCGGGCGGCCCGCTACCGGTCGTGCTCGACTGGATGCCGTGGAATCACACCATGGGCGGCAATGCCGCTTTCCATCCGGTGCTCGTTGACGGCGGCACGCTCTATATCGATGACGGCCGGCCGATGCCCGGCCAGCTTGAAGAGACCATCCGGAATCTCCGCGAGATCTCGCCGACCTATTACGCCAATGTGCCGGCGGGCTACGCCGCGCTCGCGGCGGCGATGGAGAAGGACGACGCGCTGTGCCGCTCGTTCTTCAAGAACCTGTCGATCATGGCCTATGGCGGCGCGCGGCTGCCCGACGATCTCTACGATCGCATGCAGGCCCTCGCCGTGAAGGCCACCGGCGAGCGCATCGTGTTCTACACCGGCTGGGGCTCGACTGAGACCGCGCCGACTTCGACCGGCACCTATTGGGACACCGAACGCGTCGGCCTGATCGGCCTGCCATTCCCGGGCGTCGAACTGAAGATGGTGCCGTGCGGGTCGAAATACGAGCTGCGCCTGCGCGGCGTCAACGTCACGCCCGGCTACTTCGGTCAGCCTGATCTCACGAAGAAGATGTTCGACGAGGAAGGCTTTTATTGCATTGGCGATGCCGGCGTCTTCGTCGACGAAGCCAATCCGGTGAAGGGCATCATCTTTGCGGGCCGTGTGGTCGAGGACTTCAAGCTCACCACCGGCACCTTCGTGCATGTCGGTTCGCTTCGCACCGATGCGATCGCGGCGGCGACGCCCGTCGTGCATGACGCGCTGGTCGCTGGACAGGATCAGTGCTCCATTGGCTTGCTCGCCTGGCCCAATCTGCATGCGTGCCGTCAGCTCGTCGGCAATCCCGAGCTGACCTTCGAGGACGCGGTGAAGCATCCGGAGGTGATCGCCTGCTTCAGGCGAGGTCTCGAAGCGCACAACACCGAATGCGGAGGCGCCAGCAGCCGCGTCATCGCCCGCGCGATGCTGATGGTCGAGCCGCCCTCGATCGACGGCAATGAGCTCACGGACAAGGGCTACATCAACCAGCGCGCCGGCCTCGAGCGCCGTGCCGCGTTGGTGGAACGGCTCTATGCGGACACGCCGGATCAGGATGTGATCGTGCTGCGATGAAGCACTTCTCTCTCCATTCGTCATTCCGGGGCGCGCGCAGCGCGAACCCGGAATCCATCGGGCCGCATAAACGCGGCGAAATGGATTCCGGGCTCGCCGCTACGCGGCGCCCCGGAATGACGGTCTCAATGACGATAAAATAAGAGGTAGCCGCCATGGACTTCGATTTCTCCGACGATCAGAAACAGCTCCGCGATCAGGCGCGCAAATTCCTCGCGGAAAAATGCTCGCCCAAGGCGGTGCGTGTCGTGCTCGACGGCAAGGCGCCCTACGACAAGGAGCTGTGGAAGGGCCTCGCCGAGATGGGCTTCCTCGGTGTCGCGATTCCCGAGGAGTTTGGTGGCGCGGGCGCCGGTCATCTGGAGCTTTGCGTGATCGCGGAAGAGATGGGGCGGGCGAATGCGCCGGTGCCGTTCTCCTCGACCGTCTATCTTGCCGCCGAAGCGCTGCTGATCGCCGGCAGCGAGGCGCAGAAAAAGAAGTGGCTGCCCGCAATCGCCTCGGGCGAGGCGATCGGCACGCTGGCCCTGTTCGAGGGCAAGGGCAATCCGGCGCCGAAGAACGTCAAGCTCACCGCGGCGAATGGCGTGCTCAACGGTGTCAAGAAGCCGGTAGCCGATGGCGCGATCGCCGACTTCGCGGTGGTTGCCGCGCGCACGGGATCGAGCGGGCGCGAGAACGACATCTCGCTGTTCCTGGTCGACCTTAGGGACGGCGGCGTCGAGGTCAAAAACCTCACCAATCTCGATCCGACCCGCGGGCAGGCTGAGTTCACGTTCAAAGACTGCAAGGCCGAGCCGCTCGGTGCGGCCGGCGAGGGCTGGAGCATCTTGACCCAGGTGCTCGACCGCGCCGCGGTGCTGTGCGCCTTCGAGCAGGTCGGTGGCTCCGACCGCGCGCTGGAGATGGGCCGCGACTACGCGCTCGACCGCATCGCCTTCGGCCGTCAGATCGGATCGTTCCAGGCGGTCAAGCACATGCTGGCCGATATGTATGTCTCGGCGACGCTGGCGCGCTCCAACAGCTATTACGGCGCCTGGGCGCTTTCGACCAATGCGGCCGAGCTGCCGGAAGCGGCCGCCGCCGCGCGGATCAGCGCAACGCAGGCGTTCCAGCATTGCGCCAAGAACAACATCCAGGTTCACGGCGGCATGGGCTTCACCTGGGAGTTCGACTGCCACATGTACTACCGCCGCGCCAACGCCATGGCGTTGGGCTTGGGCAGCCTCTCCTATTGGGAAGACCAGCTGATCGACCGCATGCGGAAGAAGAACGCGGCGTGATGTTGTCGTCATTCCGGGGCGCCGCAAGGCGGCGAACTACGATGTGCAATTGCACATCTGAGAATCCAGAGGTGAATGAATAACGTCGAGATTCCGGGTTCGCGCTGCGCGCGCCCCGGAATGACAGAGAGAAAAGCACCATGAACTTCGACGACACCCCGCAGGAAGCCGAATTCCGCAGCTTAGCCCGCGCCTGGATCGGCGCCAACGCGCCCAGGCAATACGAGGACGAGCTGCGCAAATCCTCGCTTGGCCGCACCGTGCTCAAGAACGCCAACATTCTCGAGGTCGCGAAGGCCTGGCAGAAGAAGAAGGCGGATGCCGGCTGGGCCTGCCTGCACTGGCCGAAGGAATATGGCGGCCGCGGATCATCGCCAATCGAGCGCGTGATCTGGCAGCAGGAAGAAGGGCCGTTCGGCCAGCTGTCCCGCATGTTCATCATCGGCCACGGCATGTGCGGGCCGACCATGATGGCGTTCGCGCGCGAGGAGCATAAGCGCACCTATCTGCCGCCGCTCGCTTCCGGCGAGAAGATCTGGTGCCAGCTGTTCTCCGAGCCCGCCGGCGGTTCGGACGTGGCCGGCCTGCGCACGCGCGCCGAAAAGGACGGCGACGACTGGGTCATCAACGGCCAGAAGATCTGGACCTCGGGCGCGCATTATTCCGACTACGGCATTCTCTTGACCCGCACCGATCCGACCGTGCCCAAGCACAAGGGCCTCACCATGTTCTTCCTGGACATGAAGAGCCCGGGTGTCGAGGTGCGGCCGATCAAGCAGGCAAGCGGCGCGTCCGACTTCAACGAGGTCTATTTCACCAATGTCCGCATCCCCGACCACCAGCGCCTTGGCGAGGTCGGCGATGGCTGGAACGTCTCGCTGACCACGCTGATGAACGAGCGCAGCGCGATCGGCGCGGCCGTCTCGACTGGCTTCCCGGAGCTGTTCGAATATTGCTCCAGCCTGATGCTCGACGACGGCCCGGCAATCGAGGACCGCGCGGTGCGCTCGAAGCTCGCGAACTGGGCGGTGAAGGCGAGCGGGCTGAAATACACCAGCATGCGCGCGATCTCCGCGCTGTCGAAGGGAGAGCGGCCGGGGCCGGAAAACTCCATCGGCAAGCTGGTGGCGGGCTCGATGATCCAGGACGTCGCGACCTATGCGCTGGATCTGCAGGGCGCGGCGGGCGTGGTCAGCGGCGAGGATGCCGAGCTGGCCGGCCGCTTCCAGGCCATGCTGCTGCGTGCCCCAGGCACCCGCGTCGAAGGCGGCACCGACGAGATCATGCGCAACATCATCGCCGAGCGGGTGCTGGGCCTGCCTGGCGATATCAGGGTCGACAAGGACGTGCCGTTCAACAAGATCCCGACCAAGGGAAGAGGTTAGAGGTCCGCCATGAATTTCGACGACACCCCGCAGGAAGCCGCCTTCCGCGAGACCGCGCGCAAATGGGTCGAGGCCAATGCGCCGAAGGAGCTGCATGCCGAGCTGTCAAAATCCTCGCTTGGCCGCATCCGGCTTGCCAAGCACGACATCGTCGATGTCGGCAAGGCCTGGCAGAAGAAGAAGTTCGAAGGCAATTGGGCCTGCCTGCACTGGCCAAAGGAGTATGGCGGCCGTGGCGCGACCCCGATCGAGCGCGTGATCTGGCAGCAGGAAGAAGGCGTCTACGGCAAGCTGACGCAGCCGTTCCAGATCGGGGAGGGCATGTGCGGCCCGACCGTGATGGCCTTCGGCAGCGAGGACGCCAAGCGCCGGTATTTGCCAAAACTCGCCTCGGGCGAGGAGATCTGGTGCCAGCTCTTCTCCGAGCCGTCGGCCGGCTCCGATGTCGCGGGCCTTCGCACCCGCGCGGAGAAGAAGGGCGATAGTTGGGTCGTCAACGGCCAGAAGATCTGGACCTCGGGCGCGCACTACTCCAACTATGGCCTTCTGATCGCGCGCACCGATCCCAACGTGCCCAAGCACAAGGGCCTCACCATGTTCTTCCTTGACATGAAGAGCCCGGGCGTCGAGGTCCGCCCGATCAAGCAGGCCAACGGCATGCAGGAGTTCAACGAGGTCTATTTCACCGATGTGGTGATCCCCGACAGCCAGCGGTTAGGAGCCGTCGGTGAGGGCTGGAGCGTGTCGCTGACGACGCTGATGAACGAGCGCATGTCGATTGGCGCGCGGCTTGCGACCGGCGTGCCTGAAATGTTCGAGTTCTGCGCGAACCTGATGCTGGATGATGGTCTCGCCATCGACGATCCCGCGGTGCGTTCGAAGCTTGCGAGCTGGGCGGCGAAGTCGAGCGGGCTGAAGTACACCAGCTACCGCACGATCTCGGCGCTGTCGAAGGGCGAGCGGCCGGGGCCGGAGAATTCGATCGGCAAGCTGGTCTCGGGCATGATGCTGCAGGACATCGCGACCTATGCGATGGACCTGCAGGGCGCGGCTGGTGTCCTCACCGGCAACGATGATGAGACAGTGCAGGGCCAGTTCCAGCAGATGCTGCTGTCCTCGCCCTCGATGCGCATCGCCGGCGGCACCGACGAGATCCTGCGCAACATCATCGCCGAGCGCGTGCTGGGATTGCCGGGTGATATCCGTGTCGACAAGGATGTGCCGTATAACAAGATCCCGACCAAGGGGCGGTGATCTCGCCTCTCGCTGCATCTCGTAGGGTGGGCAAAGCGAGGCGTGCTCACCATATGCGGATGCGCCGGAGTAAGTCTGTCCGTGGGCACGGCGCGATGCGCCTTTGCCCACCCTACGAAAGAGCGCGAGCTGATCCATGGACGCACAAGTGAAACAGAATGACCGCATCGGCGTGCTTGAGGAGCTCCTCAACGAGCGCTACTCCGTCCGCGCTTTCCATCCCAGGGAAGTCGACCGCGCGACCATCGAGCATGTGCTGACCACCGCGCAGCGCACCGCGTCCTGGTGCAACAGCCAGCCCTGGCAGGTCATCATCGCCAGCGGCGAGGCCAAGGAGCGCTTCCGCAAGCTGATCTACAAGGAAGCGTCGGGCGGGCTCGGCGACGACTACGATTTCACCCCGCCGCGCGAATATGTCGGGGTCTATCTGGAGCGCCGCCGCGAGAGCGGCTTCCAGCTCTACAACACGCTCGGCATCGCCCGCGGCGACAGAAGCGCTTACGCCAAACAGGCGCTGGAGAACTACAATTTCTTCGGCGCGCCGCACGTGGCCATCATCCACACCAACGAGCCGCTCGGCATCTACGGTGCGATCGATTGCGGGGCTTATGTCTCGAACTTCATGCTGGCCGCGCAGGCGCTCGGGCTCGGCACCATTCCGCAGGCGGCGCTGGCGCGTCACTCCGGCCTGATCCGCCGCCACTTCAATCTGCCCGACGATCGCCGCGTCGTCTGCGGCATCTCGTTCGGCTATGCCGACAACGCCCACAAGGTCAACAGCTACCGCACCTCGCGCGCGAGCGTGGCGGACACGGTGGCCTTCGTCGAGGAGTGATCCGGCGGCTATTCGCGGAAAACACCCAAATCCACGCAAGCAAAGGCGGCCGCAGAAACGGCCGCCTTTGCAGCTGTCGTTTGGTCCGATTGACGCGGGCCGCTAGCCGCCGCTGCCGCCGATCACGGCCCGCACGGTCTCGTCGGGCCCGAAATCTTCGGCACCGTCGACATAGAGCAGCGCGGCGAGCTTGGAGCGCGCGCGATTGACGCGGCTCTTGATGGTGCCGACCGCGCAGCCGCAGATCGAAGCCGCGTCCTCGTAGGAGAAGCCCGAGGCACCGACCAGGATCAAGGCTTCGCGCTGGTCCTGCGGAAGCTTGTCGAGCGCGGTACGGAATTCCTCGAACTCGAGATGCGCGTTCTGCGACGGCTGCGTCTTCAGCGTCTTGGCGTAATTGCCCTCGGCATCCTCGACTTCCCGCCGCCGCTTGCGATAGTCGGAGCGGAACAGGTTGCGCAGGATCGTGAACAGCCACGCCGGCAGATTGGAGCCGGGCTGAAACGAGTCGATGTTGGCGAGCGCGCGCAGCAGCGTCTCCTGCACCAAGTCGTCGGCGCGGTCCGCATTGCCGCTGAGCGAGATGGCGAACGCGCGCAGACTCGGCACGGCCGCCAGGATGTCGTTACGCAGGGAGTCCGTGAGAGGCATTAATCCCTCCCATTGTTGTTGTCGTTGGAGCCCCCAGCAACATTCTCGCTTTGAGATATCCCTCCCGGCGCATCAAGCTTTTTGATGAGCTCCGCGAACCGGTCGGGAACCCCCTGCCGCACGACGTCGTCGTACATGGCGCGGAGCTGATGCCCGATCCGGGATTGAATCTCCGGAGTGAGCCCTCCCTTGCCGGGGGTCGTGCTTTTGCTGGCTTGAGATTTGAGATCTTTCATGACCTGTTCCACGTTTCCCCGAGTTAAGTGACTGTAAAATAGAGAAGTTTTCTCAACCGGGAGCCGTTCCCTGGATAGGCACAATGCGACGTGAGATAAAAAGTTCCGCGCTTTGCGGAACTTTTATTGGCCTGATGCGTAAACAGCCCAGCAGGGGAACCCGGGCCCCCCCGCGTATCGCCTGACCTCAGGGTTGGATCTAAGGCTGGCCCGAAGATGAATGGAGTGGGGATGTCCCGTTCACAGCTTGTTGCTGAACACTTGCCGCTGTTGCGCCGCTACGCCCGCGCCCTGACGGGCAGCCAGGCCTCCGGTGACGCCTATGTCGCAGCCATGTTGGAAGCCATGCTGGGGGATCCGTCGGTGCTCGACGAGAGCCACGGGCCGCGCGCCGGTCTGTTCCGGCTGTTCACCCAGATCTGGAATTCCGTCTCGGTCAACGATGATGCCGAGGTGACGACGCTGCCGATGCCGCCGGAGCGGCGGCTGTCGAACATCACGCCGCTGCCGCGGCAGGCCTTCCTGCTACTCTCGCTCGAGGGATTTTCGGAAGAGGAGGTCGCCTACATCCTCGGCACTGACGTCGGCGAGACGCGGCGGCTGGCCGATGCCGCCGGACGCGAGATGGCGGCCGAGATCGCTACCGACGTGCTGATCATCGAGGACGAGACCTTCATCGCCATGGACCTCGAAAGCCTGGTGAAGAACCTCGGCCACAACGTCGTCGGCGTCGCGCGCACCCATGCCGATGCGGTGGCGCTGGCCAAGAACAAGCGGCCCGGCCTGATCCTCGCCGACATCCAGCTCGCCGACGGCTCGTCGGGCCTCGACGCCGTCAACGAGCTGCTGCGCACCTTCGAGGTGCCAGTGGTGTTCATCACCGCCTACCCCGAGCGCTTCCTCACCGGCGAGCGCCCCGAGCCGGCGTTCCTGATCTCGAAGCCGTTCCAGCCCGCAATGGTCTCGGCGGTGGCGAGCCAGGCGCTGTTCTTCCAGCGCAACTCGCGCAACCGCACGCCCAAGGCGCCCGCGGCGTAAGAAGGGCGCCCGCGGCGTAAGAAGGCGCCCGCGGCCTGATAACGCGTTATTCGGCGAAGTGATTGATCCGGCGTGCTGCAAGGCACGCCGGATTTTTCATGTCTGCCTGCCGCGCTTGACGCGCATCGAATTCGCCGCTCATACCTCGGCATCGACCCCAATCGGAGATACGCACCATGGACCAGCAATTGCTCGACCGCCTCGCCATCCGCGACCTCGTCGAGAACTGGGCGGTGTGGCGCGATGCCGGTGACTGGGAGCGTTTTGCTACCGTCTGGCACGAAGAGGGCTGGATGTCCGCGACCTGGTTTCAGGGACCGGCGCGGGATTTCATGCGCGTCAGCCAGGAGGGTTTTGCCAGGGGCGTGCGCATCCTGCATTTCCTCGGCGGCTCCAGCATCGACCGCGCGGGCGAGCGCGCGATCGCCCAGACCAAGATGACGATCTCGCAGCGTGCCCTGGTGCATGACGTGCTCTGCGACGTCGTCTGCACCGGCCGCTTCTACGATTTCCTGGAGAAGCGGCAAGGCCAATGGGGCATCGTCCGCCGCCAGCCGATCTACGAGAAGGACCGCATCGATCCGGTCGATCCCGCGGCAACACTCCGGCTCGACCAGCAAGCGCTGGCCGCACTGCCCGAAGGCTACCGCCACCTCGCCTACATGCAGGAGCTGATCGGCTACAAGGTCAAGCGCGACATGCCCGGCCTGATCGGGCCCGAGGTCGAGAAGCTTTATGCCGAAGGGCGGGAGTGGCTGGCGGGGAAGGCCAAATAACTTGAAGCAAAAGTGAGCCCCACACAAAAGTAAGGCGCGACTGGCATCACCACAGTCGCGCCCTACGTCGCCGGCTTATGGGGCAGGGGGGAATAGCCGGCTGCTGAGACGACTCCCGGGCGCGAAAGTCGTTCCAGGCGGTAGCGAAATTTTTTGTGCCGCCTTCGGTGATTTGCGCACACGGTTAAGTGATCTTAACGGCTGAGAACTCCCGGTCCTCTCGTCGCGTTGTTCCCGCGATCGCCATGGGGCGAGGGATATTTAGCCATGTCACAGATTCAAAAGATATTTTTGGGCGCCGTCGCAATTGCCGCAACGCTCGGTGCGGTCCAGGTCGGCGCGGTGCAGCTGGCCTCCGGCCACGATCTGGCCGACCGCTGGCAGGCGGTTGTCGATAAGCCGGGCCACAACGTCAATCGCGCCAGCAAGGCCGACCGTCTCGCCGAGGTCAAGGCCGCCCCGGTTCCCACCCGCACCGTGTCGATGCGGCTGAACGACCTTGCCGACACGTCGGTGCTGCTGCGGGTCCCTGCGGTAATCGAGACCGGCAATGCCAAGCCGCCGCCGATGCTGCTCAAGGGCAAGGACCAGAAGCAGGGCCGCCCCAAGCCGACGATTGCCTGCGAGCCGATGGTCAGCTCGCTGACCGAGGTCGCAAGGCTGCTCCAGCCAGGTCGCTGCGTGACGTGATCGCGCCTGGCCGAACGACCGGCGTCGTCGCGGCGCTCACATCCTCTTGATCCGTTGTCCGGTCGCGCTATATCCCGGCTTTCCCTTTGATTGACCGGGTAAACGCATGACGACGTCAGATACGGCTGTGCATACGCAGCCATTCCAAGCCGAGGTTTCCGAGCTGCTGCACCTCATGGTGCACTCCGTCTATTCGGAGACCGACATCTTCCTGCGCGAGCTCGTCTCCAACGCCTCGGACGCCTGCGACAAGCTGCGCTATGAGGCGATCGCAAGTCCGGCGCTGCTAGGCGAAGGCGACGCGCTCAAGATCCGTATCATCCCGAACAAGGCGGCCGGAACGCTGACGATCGCCGATAACGGCATCGGCATGGAGCGGCAGGAGCTGATCGACCATCTCGGCACCATCGCCCGCTCCGGCACCAAGGCCTTCGTGTCGAAGCTGAGGGAGGCCAAGGACGGCCTCGGCCTGATCGGCCAGTTCGGCGTCGGCTTCTATTCCGCCTTCATGGTCGCCGACAGGATCGTCGTCATCAGCCGTCGCGCCGGCGAGAGCGACGTCTGGACCTGGACGTCCTCCGGCGGCTCCGGCTTCGAGATCGCGCGGGCCGGCGAGGCGGACGCGGCGCGTTTGGCGCGCGGCACCGAGATCGTCCTGCACCTCAAGGACGACGCCAAGAAATATCTCGAGACGTACGAGATCGAGCGCATCGTCAGCGCCTATTCCGACAACATCCTGTTCCCGATCGAGCTCGTGCCCGAAGAGGGCGAGCCGCGCCAGATCAACTCGGCGAGCGCACTGTGGCAGCGCTCCAAATCCGAGCTGACGGCGGAAGACTACAAGAAGGCCTATCAGCAGATCGCCTCGGCCTTCGACGATCCCGCGATGACGCTGCACTACCGCGCCGAGGGCCGCTACTCCTACGCCGTGCTGTTGTTCGCGCCCTCGACCAAGCCGTTCGACTTGTTCGAGCCGAACCGCAAGGGCCGGGTGAAGCTCTACGTTCGCCGCGTCTTCATCACCGACGATGCCGATCTGTTGCCCGGCTATCTGCGCTTCATTCGTGGTGTGGTCGACAGCGAGGACCTACCGCTCAACATCTCGCGCGAGATGCTGCAGAACAATCCGCAGCTGGCACAGATCCGAAAGGCGGTCGCGACCCGCGTCGTGTCGGAGCTGGAAGGCCTTGCCGACAAGGACCCGGACAACTTTGCAAAGATCTGGGATGCCTTCGGCGCGGTGCTGAAGGAAGGCATCTACGAGGATTTCGAGCGGCGCGAAAAGCTGCTGGCGCTGTCGCGCTTCACCACCACCTCGGGCGAAAAGCGGTCGCTGAAGCAGGTCGTCGCCGATTTCAAGCCGAACCAGACCGAGATCTACTATCTCGTCGGCGACAGCATCGAGCGGCTGAAGTCCAATCCGCGGCTGGAAGCGGCGACCGCGCGCGGTATCGAGGTGCTGCTGCTGTCCGATCCGGTCGACGCGTTCTGGACCTCGATGCCGACGGAGTTCGACGGAAAGCCGCTGAAGTCGCTCAGCCAGGGCGATCTCAACCTCGACCTGATCCCGCGCGTCGACGCGGCGGACGAGGCGAAGAAGGACGAGCCCGAAGCGGACGAAGCCGCGACCGTCGCGGTGATCAAGGCCGCGCTGGGCGAGCGCGTCAGCGACGTCAAGGCCTCGACGCGCCTCACCAGCTCCGCCTCCTGCCTCGTCGCCGACAGCCAGGGCCCGAGCCGCGAACTCGAGCGCATCCTGTCGCAGCAGAACCGCGGCATGCGCACCAGGCCGATCCTCGAGATCAATCTGCGTCATCCCATGGTGAGCGCGATCACCAAGGCGCAGGCCGGCTCCAAGACGGTCGACGATCTCAGCCTGCTCCTGCTCGAGCAGGCGCAGATCCTGGACGGCGAGCTGCCGGAGGACCCGGCGGCGTTTGCGGCGAGGCTGAATCGGCTGGTGCTGCAGGGGCTGGGCTGACGCTCCTCTTGTTCCGTCGTCATTGCGATGGGGAGCAGCTTGCCACGCGCGCAGACCGCGTAGACCCTGTAGGGTGGGCAAAGCGAAGCGTGCCCACCAAATGCGGATGGTGGGCACGCTTCGCTTTGCCCACCCTACGGCACCTGATGAACGAAGCTGCTGCCTCATGCTCCGTCATTGCGAGGAGCCCTTGCGACGAAGCAATCCAGAACCCTCCGTGGAAAGCCTCTGGATCTACTCCGCCGCATCCTTCTGCTTGTCGCTGGCTGTCTCGGCCTGCGGCTTCCCGTCCATCCAGCGTGACAGCAGGTTGGAGAAGCGGTCGAGGTAGAGATAGACCACAGGCGTCGTGAACAGCGTCAGCGCCTGGCTCACCAGCAGGCCGCCGACCATGGCATAGCCGAGCGGCTGGCGGATCTCGGCGCCGGTGCCGGTGCCGAGCATCAGGGGGACACCGCCGAGCAGCGCCGCCATCGTCGTCATCATGATCGGGCGGAAGCGCAGCAGCGCGGCCTGGCGGATCGACTGCTCCGGTGTCAGATGCTGCTCGCGCTCGGCGGCGATGGCGAAGTCCACCATCATGATGCCGTTCTTCTTGACGATCCCGATCAGCAGGATGACCCCGATCAGGGCGATGAGGCTGAAGTCGAATCCGAAGATCATCAGGATCGCGATCGCGCCGACACCTGCCGACGGCAGCGTCGACAAGATGGTCAGCGGGTGGATGTAGCTCTCGTAGAGTACGCCCAGCACGAGGTAGACGACGACCAGCGCGGCGAGGATCAGCATTGGCACGGTGCCGAGCGATTGCTGGAACGCCTGCGCGGTGCCCTGAAAACTCGTCGACAGTGTCGGCGGCGCGCCCATGGCGCCAACCGCGCGCAGCACCGCGTCGGTGGCCTGTCCCAGCGCCACGCCCTCGGCGAGGTTGAAGCTGATCGTCACCGCAGGGAACTGGCCCTGATGCGCGATCGCGAGCGGCCGCACCGGCACGTTGGTCCAGCTACACATCACCGAAAGCGGCACCTGGTCCCCGGTCAGCGGCGACTTGATGTAGAGCTTCTCCAGCGTCTCGAGCTGGCCCTGCAGGGCCGGCGTGATCTCGAGCACCACGTGATAGCTGTTGGTCTGGGTGAAATATTGCGCGACCTGGCGCTGGCCGAAGGCGTCGTAGAGCGTGTCGTCGATCAGTTGCGGCTGGATGCCGTAGCGCGCGGCGGTGTCGCGATTGATCCTGAGCTGCAGCGTCGTACCCTCGGTCTGCTGGTCGGTGGCGACGTCGCGCAGTTGTGGCAGGCCCCTCATGCCGGCCAGGATCTTCGGCGCCCACTCGTTCAGCTCGGCGAGATTGGCGTCCTGGAGCGTGAACTCAAACTGGGTGCGGGTGGCGCGCCCGCCGAGCCGCACGTCCTGCGAGGCCTGCATGTAGAGGCGAGCGCCCTCGACCTCGGCAAGCTTCGGCCGCAGCCGCGCGATGATCGCTTGCGCACTGGCATCGCGCTCCCCGATCGGCTTCAGCGTGACATACATGCGCCCCGAGTTCAGCGCCGTGCCGCCGCCGCCGATGAACATCGCGATGGAATCGACGGCGGGATCGGCCTGCACGATGGCGTTGAGCTCCTCCTGCCGGCGCTTCATCTCGGTGAAGGAGATGTCCTGCGGCATCTCGGATACCGCGGTGAGGAAGCCGTTGTCCTGCTGCGGGAAGAAGCCCTTGGGGATCATGATGAACAGCACTGCCGAGAGCGCGACGGTGCCGAAGAAGATGAGAAGCGTGACGAAGCTGTGTTTCAGCGCGAGATCCAGGCCGCGCTCGTAGGTGCCGAGCAGGCGCTCGAACATCCGCTCGCTCCACTGGTAGAAGCGGCCGCGCCGCGCCTCGTGGTCGGCGCGGAGGAAGCGCGAGGCCATCATCGGCGTCAGGGTCAGCGACACCACGAGGGAGACGAAGATCGCCATCGACAGCGTCACCGCGAACTCGCGGAACAGCCGGCCGATGATGCCGCCCATCAGCAGCAGCGGGATCAGCACCGCGACCAGCGAGATGCTGATCGAGACGATGGTGAAGCCGATCTCGGCCGCGCCCTTGTATGCCGCGGCGACCGGGCTCTCGCCCCGCTCGACATAGCGCGTGATGTTTTCCAGCATCACGATGGCGTCGTCCACCACGAAGCCTACCGCGATGGTCAGCGCCATCAGCGACAGATTGTCCAGCGAATAGCCGAACACCCACATCAGCGAGCAGGCCCCGAGCAGCGCCAGCGGCACGGTGATGCTCGGGATGATCGTGGCCCAGAAGCTGCGCAGGAAGATGAAGATCACCATCACCACCAGCGCGATGGTGATCATCAGCGTGATCTGCACGTCGTCGACTGCGGCGCGGATGGTGATGGTGCGGTCGCTGATGATCTTGATCTTGATCGCGGGCGGGATCGCTGCGATCAGCCGCGGCAGCTTCTCCTTGATGCGGTCGACGGTCTCGATGACGTTGGCGCCGGGCTGCTTGAAGATGACCAGGAACACGCCGCGCTTGCCGTCGGCCCAGGCCGCGGTCTTCATGTCTTCCGGCCCGGACACGGCCTCGCCGATGTCGCGGATCCGCAACGGTGCGCCGTTGCGGTAGGCGACGATGATGTCCTTCCAGTGCGCCGCCTCGAGCAGCTGGTCGTTGGCGTAGATGGTGTAGGAGCGCCGCGTGCCGTCGATGTTGCCCTTCGGGCTGTCGGCGGTGGCGATCGCGATCTGGCTGCGCACGTCCTCCAGCGACAATCCCTTGGCGACGAGCTTGGCCGGATCGATCTGGATGCGCACCGAGGGCTTTTGCTGGCCGCCGACGAATACCTGGGCGACGCCCGGGATCTGGCTGATCTGCTGGGCGAGCTGCGCGTCGGTGCGGTCGCTGACGGTGGTCAGCGGCAGCGTGTCTGACGTCGCCGACAGGATCATGATCGGGGAGTCCGCCGGGTTGACCTTGCGGTAGGTCGGCGGCGAGGGCAGGTTCTTCGGCAATTGCCCGCTCGCCGCGTTGATCGCAGCCTGCACGTCATTGGCGGCGGCATCGATCAGGCGGTTGAGATCGAACTGGATGGTGATCGAGGCCGAGCCGAGCGAGCTCGTCGAGGTCATCTGGGTGATGCCGGGGATCTGGGCGAGCTGGCGCTCGAGCGGCTGTGCGACCGAGGAGGCCATGGTTTCCGGGCTGCCGCCCGGCAGCGACGCGGAAACCTGGATGGTCGGAAAGTCGACCTGGGGCAGCGGTGCAACCGGCAGCAGCGGATAGGCCACGAGGCCTACGAACAGGATGCCCGCCATCAGCAGCGAGGTGCCGATCGGGTATCGGATGAACGGAGACGAGAAGCTCTCTTGCATGCCCTGGGACCACAGAGGGCCAGCGCATCTTCTCCCCCGCGCATGGCGGAGCCGCGCCCGAAAGAGCCCGAGCGCGAATGTGCGTTTCCTTCAGCCCGTTTGTTTCTTGATTGCCCTGGAACGTCGTCGGTCCGGGGCCGGCGTTGTGCTCGAAAGACTAGTCCGTTCGTGCCGGTGTGCGAACGGATTCCTGCACCGGATGTTTGCGACCTTTGTCGGAGGAGAGTTGCAGCGAGTTATGCGCTCCGTGCAGGCCGAAAACGTCGCGTCTTCCCGCTTTCATGCTGTTGCGGCGCCAAGTCTCATGCGTTTCGCCGCGCGTCACAAGCGGGAGAGGTATGAACAGGAACAATCGCTTCTTCCGCGCCATTGTGCCATATCGAAATGACATACCGCGTGCCGTTGTTGCCGATTCGAGGAAATGCCCGATGCGCCTGCCAATTTTGACCCTGACCGCGATTGCTTCGCTGTTTGCCGCGGCGGACGCCCGCGCCCAGACCTATGATCCGCGCTACCCGGTGTGCATGCACGTCTACACGCCGGGCGGCTTCGGTGGCGGTGGCGGCGACTATTTTGACTGCTCCTTCACCTCGCTGCCGCAGTGCCGCGCGACGGCGTCCGGCCGCTCGGCAAGCTGCGACCTCAATCCCTATTACGCCTTCGACGAACCGCCGCCGCCTCCGCGCAAGCGCCACAGGAAGCAGCACTAGCGATCCGCGATTGCAGCTTGGAGAGATGCCTGTCATGCGCAGCTCATTCGGTCTGATGGTGATCGCCGGTGCATTGATCGCGGCTGCGCCGGCGCGGGCGCAGACGTTCGATCCCCGCTTTCCAGTCTGCATGCACGTCTATTCCGGCGCGAATGGCGGCGGTGGGGAATGGTACGATTGCTCCTTCATCTCCGTGCCGCAGTGCCGTGCCACAGCCTCAGGCCGCCCCGCGAGCTGCGATCTCAATCCGTATTATCCGGTCAACGCGCCGCTGCCCCGCGCGCGCTACAGGCGAGGCGGCTAGCTCCGCGCGATCACCGCTCGCCGGGCCACCAGTTCGAGCGCGGATCTTTTGCGGAGATCTTTGTCGTGCGGAGCGCAACCAGATGGCTGCGCTTGTAGGGCCGGCCCGCAAGCTCCGAGCACTGGCGGCAGCACATGGCCCGCTCAAGCTCGTGGATCGGCGTCGACTTCCTCCGCCTGACGATGTCGAGCGCCACCGTCTGATGCGTCTCGCAGCCCAGGCACTTGACCTCGAGATAGCAGTAGCCCGCGTTGAGTGCGTCCCCGAGCGTCGGTGAGGGCTGTGCGGGGCCCTGAAACCCCAGCATCCGCTGGTTCCAGGCTTCGCAGGCGAGACGATCGGCCTCTTTACGCACGTCGGCCGCGCGTTCTGCCGCCGCCCGGACGGACGCACCATAGATTCGCTCGCGGGATTTGGTCGTCATGACGCGGCAACATGCCCGCGCCCGGGACATTTCGGCAAGCCGCTAGGAATGGTGGGTGTGGATGGCTTTGACGCAATCCGCGTTCCGCACCGCTACTCCTTCTTGATCCCCGACAATTCCACAACCTTGCGCCAGCGCTCGGTCTCCGCATTCAGCATGCTGCCGAACTCGCCGGCGTTGCCGTGCAGCGGGATCGCGCCGAGCTCGGCGATGCGGGCCTTGATCTCGGCATCGGACAGCGCGGTGTCGATCTCGCGATTGAGCAGATCGACGATCTCGCGCGGCGTGTCGTGCGGCGCGCCGACGCCGTAGAACGAGCTCGTCTCGTAGCCGGGTAGGGTGTCCGCGATCGACGGCACGTCGGGCAGGATCTCCGAGCGCTCGCGCGTGGTGACGCCGAGCGCGCGCAGCTTGCCGGCGCGCATCAGCTCGAACGACGAGGTGACGTTGTCGAACATGCCCTGGATCTGGCCGCTCATCACGTCGGTGAGGCCCGGCGCTGAGCCGCGATAGGGCACATGGGTGAACTGCACGCCGGCGAGAGACTTGAACAGCTCGCCGGACAGATGCAGCGAGGTGCCGATGCCGGACGAGGCGATCGACATCTTGCCCGGGTTGGCTTTGGCATAGGCGATGAAGTCGGCAATATTCTTCACCGGCAGGTCGTTGTTAACGACCAGCACCAGCGGAATGCGCGCGAGCCCGGCGACCGGCGCGATAGCCCTGGCGAAATCATAGGGCAGCGAGGGATCGAACGAAGCGTTGATCGCGTTCGCAGTCGAGGTCAGCAGCAGCGTGTAACCGTCGGGCGCGGACGTGATCACCGTCTGCGTCCCGATATTGCTGCCGGCGCCGGGCTTGTTCTCGACCACGAAAGTCTGGCCGAGCCGGTCGGACAGCCGCTGGCACAGCAGCCGCGACAGCACGTCGGTCGCGCCGCCCGGCGCATAAGGCACGACCCATTTCACGCTGCGCGAGGGATAGGAGGGGTTGCCGATCGCAAAGGCGCGCGGTGCTGCGAGCGTGGCGACGGTGCAGGCAGCGGCCCGAAGGAAATGTCGTCTGGTGATCATCATCGTGTCCAGTTCGGCTCGTCCTGCAACCAGGGAGAGGGGACGCGCGCAGCGCGCCCGAAATGACTGGATTTGCTATCGCAAGAATTGCGCCACGCCGCACGCCGATCCCGTCGGCTTGGTAAAGGATGACTGGAGTTAATCGCGCACTAACCGGCTTTTACCTTGTCTCTTAACACCTGGGCAGGACGCGCGGGCTAAGCTGCCGCTACCTGCAGACACGTTCCGAAAGAATGAACGGCATGACTACCGGCGTCATCGAGCAATCAAAGGCCGCGCGTGCACCTTCGGCGTCAAAGATCTGGCTGAAAGCCATCGAGCTCACGGCACGGATCGAGACACTGCCGGGCCGCCTGTTCGCCGACGTCGTCGACGATCGGGCGCAGTGTCAGCCTGATCGCATCGCGCTGGTCGCAGACGAGACGACGCTCGACTACGAAGGCCTGTCGAGGCGGACCAACCGCTATGCGCGCTGGGCGCGCTCGGTCGGCGTCGCCAAGGGCGATACGGTCGCCCTGATCATGCCGAACGGCATCGACTATCTCGCGGCCTGGCTCGGTATCAGCCGGGTCGGCGGCGTGGTGGCGCTGATCAATACCAAGCTGGTCGGACCGTCGCTCGCGCATTGCATCGGCGTCGCAAGGCCCTCGCATATCATCGTCGCGCATGAGCTCGCGGAGACGCTGGAGAGCGCGAAGCCGCATCTGAAGACAGATGCAAAAGTCTGGACCCACGGCGATGTCCGCAGCGAGCGCGCCATCGACGTTGCGCTTGCGGCGCTCGACGATGCTCCGCTGGCGCCGGACGAGCGTGGCGACGTCACCATCGATGACCGCGCGCTGCTGATCTACACTTCCGGCACGACAGGCCTGCCGAAGGCCGCCAGCATCAGCCATCGCCGCATCCTCAACTGGGGTTTCTGGTTCGCGGGTCTTACCGGCGCCACGCCGCAGGACCGGCTCTATGACTGCCTGCCGCTGTTCCACTCGGTCGGCGGCATCGTCGCGCCATGCAGCATGCTCGCCGCCGGCGGCTCGGTGGTGATCGCGGACAAATTCTCCGCCTCGAATTTCTGGCCCGACATCGTCCGGCACGACTGCACGCTGTTCCAGTATATTGGCGAGCTCTGCCGCTATCTGCTCAAAGCCCCGCCGTCGGAATACGAGAACCGCCACCGGCTGCGGCTCGTTTGCGGTAATGGTTTGCGCGGCGACATCTGGGAAGATTTCCAGGCGCGCTTCGCCATTCCCCGCATCCTCGAATTCTACGCCGCGACCGAAGGCAATTTCTCGCTGTTCAACGTCGAGGGCCAGCCAGGCGCGATCGGCCGCATCCCGCCGCTGCTTGCGCACCGGTTTCCGGCGAGCCTCGTCAAGCTCGACCCTGATAGCGGCGCGCCGCTGCGCAATGAAGATGGCTGTTGCATCGCCTGCGCCCGCGGCGAAGCCGGCGAAGCGATCGGCCGCATCGGCACGGCCGACGAAGGCGGGGGCCGCTTCGAGGGCTATACCGACGCCGGCGAAACCGAGAAGAAGATTCTCCGCGACGTGTTCGCCAAGGGCGATGCCTGGTTCCGGACCGGCGATCTGATGCGGCTCGACGACAAGGGTTTTTTCCATTTTGTCGATCGCATCGGCGATACCTTCCGCTGGAAGGGCGAGAATGTCGCGACCTCCGAGGTCAATGACGCCGTGCGCGATTTCACTGGCGTGATCGATGCCACCACCTACGGCGTCAGCATTCTGGACACCGACGGCCGCGCCGGCATGAGCGCCATCGTGGTGAACGAGGGCTTTGACATCGCCGCGCTGCCGGCTCATCTCGCCGAGCGCCTGCCGCCTTACGCCCGCCCGGTCTTCGTCCGCATCTCGCGCGAGCTCGATGCGACCGAGACGTTCAAGCAGAAGAAGGGCGAGCTGGCGCGGGAGGGATTTGATCCGGCTGCGATCTCCGATCCGCTGTTCATGCTCGACCCGAAATCCGGCGCCTATGCCGCGCTTGATTCAGCGACGTTTACCAAGATCATCGACGGCACGATCAGGCTGTAGCGTCGCGGAAATCGCCAGATAGGTCCAATTTTATCTGAATTGTCCAAGAAGCCATTTACTTCTGTCGGGTAAACAGACGGCCATGGGGAGGCGGTCATCAAGAGCCGCCGCAACACGAAATATCGATAACAAGAGCGAGCCAGCCATGTCGGTACGGTCCAAGGTCATCGAGGCGATCCAGCAGATCGCCAAAGAGCAGCACGTGACGCTTCCCGCCCTCTCGGACGATCTGTCCCTGCACGAGACGGGCTTCGACTCGCTCGCCTTCGCCATTCTGGTGGCGCGCCTCGAAGACGAGACCGGCGTCGACCCCTTCACCATTTCCGAGGACGCAGCGTTCCCCGCCACCGTGGGCGATTTCGTGCGGGCCTACGAAAATGTCCCCGCGTGAGATTTTTGCGCTTCGCGACCATCTCGGCGCGGAGCTGACCGGCCGTACGCTGTCGGATGCCCACCATGTGGTGTCGCTGACGGATATCCTGTCGCAGACGGTCCTCGGCGGCCGCCTGCATGAGCTGTCTGGCCGTGCCGTCCTGCTGAAATTGTCCGACCAGCTTCGGTCGGGCATCGCCATGATCGAGCTCGACGGCATCGCCCGTCGCATGCTGCTGTGCCCGCCCGATCTCAACCCGGCGCATCTCGACGCGCTGATCGCCGATGCCGGGATCGATGCCGTTGTCACCGACGAGCCCGATCGCTGGACTGATGCCGGCGTGTCGCTGGTCGTCACCGCGCAACTGCCGCTTCAAGCCACCACGCCTGCCAAGACCGAGCGCGCCACCGAATGGCTGATGCTGACGTCGGGCACCTCGGGCGTGCCGAAAATCGCCGGCCATACGCTGGAGGCGTTGACCGGCGCCATCGTCGCCGAAGGTCCGGCAAAAGGCCCCGCGCCGGTATGGGCGACGTTCTACGACATCCGCCGCTATGGCGGCCTGCAGATCTTTCTCCGCGCCATTCTCTCCGGCGGCTCCATGGTGCTGTCCGATCCGCATGAGGCGCTCGGCGATCACGTCGCGCGGCTGAACGGGCGCGGCGTCTCCCACATCTCCGGTACGCCCTCGCATTGGCGCAAGCTCTTGATGAGCGGCGCGGCCGCGCAGTTCGCCCCGCGCTATGTCCGCCTCTCCGGCGAGATCGCCGACCAGGCGGTGCTCGACGGGCTCAAGGCCGCATTCCCGAATTCTTCCGTCGGCCATGCCTATGCCTCGACCGAGGCCGGCGTCGGCTTCGCCGTCAATGACGGGCTCGAAGGTTTCCCGGCCGACTATCTCGGCAACCGCAATGGCGTCGAGATGAAGGTGGTCGATGGCTCGCTGCGCATCCGCTCGACACGCACGGCGCATGCTTATGTCGGCCGCAACGCCACCGCGCTCACCGACGCTGACGGCTTTGTCGACAGCGGCGACATCGTCGAGCTGCGGGGCGACCGCTATTATTTCGTCGGCCGCCGCGGCGGCATCATCAATATCGGCGGGCTGAAGGTCCACCCCGAGGAAATCGAGGCGGTGATCAACCGCCACCCTGATGTGCGGATGTCGCGCGCCAAATCGCGGCGCAGCCCGATCACCGGCGGCATCGTCGTCGCCGACGTGATCCTCACGGAGGGCACCGACCAGGCGCGGATCAAGGAGATCCGCGACCAGATCCTGGAGCAGTGCCGCGCCCAGCTGGCGTCCCACAAGGTGCCGGCGGTGATCCGCTTCGTCGAGGCGCTCGATGTCACTCCGGCCGGCAAACTGGCGCGCACCGATGCATAATGTTCTCGTCACCGGCGGCAGCCGCGGCATTGGCCTTGCGATCGGCAAGCGCCTCGTTGCTTCAGGTTACAACGTGATCGCGGCGGCGCGGCGCGAGAGCGACGAGCTCAAGGCGGCGATCGCAGAGTCCGAGGGCCGCCTGCATTTTCGCGCCTGCGATCTTGCCGTGATCGACGCGATCCCTGCTTTCGCAAAGCTCGTGCGCGACGAGTTTGGCCCCACCTACGGTCTCGTCAACAATGCCGGCCTCGGCACCGAAGGCCTGCTCGCGACCATGCACAATTCGGAGATCGAGGCGCTGGTGCAGCTCAATGTGCTGTCGCCGATCATCCTCACCAAATATGTCGCGCGGCAGATGATGGCCGATGGCGCCGGCCGCATCATCAACATCTCCTCGATCATCGCGACGACAGGCTATAACGGCCTCTCCGTCTACGGCGCGACCAAGGCTGCCGCAACCGGCTTCACCCGCTCGCTCGCGCGGGAGGTCGGCAAGCTCGGCATCACCGTCAATGCGATCGCGCCCGGCTTCATCGACACCGAGCTCACGCACAATCTCTCCGACGAAGGCCGCAAGCGCATCGCCGGCCGCAGCGCATTGCGCCGCCTGCCGGAAACGGACGACGTCGCGCGCATGGTGGAATATCTGCTCGGCGAGGGCGGCCGCAACGTGACCGGTACCGTGTTCACGATCGACGCGGGCAATACCGCGTAAACGGAACCCGTCTGCCACAATTGCGTTGATCCGGCGCAATGACATTCAGCCGGATTTGGTCGTAAGATGCCCCGCAATCGATTGGGTTACGTCAATCGATCTGCCCTAATCGACAGGGAGCAGTCCATGACCGTGCAAGACATGACCGCTTCATCTCAGCACCGGACCGAGCAATCTGGCGCGAAGCCAGACGAGGTCCATTGCCCGCCGATGACGCATCAGAACTCCGGCGGCCACGGCCATGAAATGTATCCGCAGCAATTCGTGCGGCTTGTCGGCTGCCACGATGCCTCGCTCGAGGCCTTGCGCAAGCGCGAGGACGAGAAGCTGCATTAGCGCGTGCGGGCGCTCAAGCTCGATGCTTCGGCAGGTCAATCCGTTCGTGTGAGAATTCCGGCGGCCCCTCGGTGAGGCGGCGGATGCGGCGCTCGCGTTCGTCGACCGGCAGTGCGGGATCGAGCAGCGCTTTGATCTCGTGCACCGCGATCTCCTCGATCCGCGTGGCGTCGGATGCGACCGAGTGCGCCGATGCCGGCGCAGCAGGCGCGATCTTCAGCCCGAGCTCGACCAGCTTGCAGATCGCAGCCGAGCGCGACAAATGATGGGCTTCAGCCCAGGCATCGACAATTGCTGTCAGTCTTTCCGGCATTTTCACCGCACTGATCGGGTCAAGCCCCGTGCGTCGCCGCATCGGCGGGTTGGACTGCCTGTTGCTGAAGTCGGACACCTCGATCATCCCGCCTCGCCCCTGGAGATGCCGCCATCGTAGAGGTTGCCCGGGCCGGCTGTTTGACGTCGATCAATGATCGGCTGCGGCATTGCGGCGCGCTGCGATCTTGTTGTCCGGGCCGGTTTCGGCCAATGATCGAAAGCGGCGCCGCCCGGCGAACCCGGATCGCTCCTGCCTCGTATCTCTCTCGGACGCTTCCAACCATCCGGCATCACCCGATGACATCAGGCGACTCCTTCTACGGCGGCATTCCCGTCTTCCGCGGCTTTACCAGCCTGATGGATCCCGCGCTCTATGCGCCGCTGCCGGATGACTGGAGCATTGGCGTTGCCGATATCGTGGATTCGACCAAGGCGATCGCGGCGCAGCGCTACAAGGCGGTCAACATGGCCGGCGCCGCCGTGATCGCGGCGGTGACCAATGCGCTTGAGGGTCGCGAATTTCCCTTCGTGTTCGGCGGTGACGGCGCGAGCTTTGCGGTCGCGCCTTCGGATCTCGATGCTGCGCGCGAGGCACTGGCCGCGACCGCGACCTGGGTGCGGGAGGATCTCGACCTGAAGATGCGCGTCGCGCTGGTGCCGGTCAGCGCCATCCGCGCGCAGGGCCTCGACGTGCGCGTCGCGCGTTTCGGTCCGTCGGCGAATTTGTCCTATGCGATGTTCTCGGGCGGCGGGCTCGCCTGGGCCGACGCTGCGATGAAGCGCGGCGAGTTCGCGGTCGCGGAGGCACCGGCGGGCGCGCAGCCCGATCTCTCAGGACTGTCTTGCCGCTTCGAGGTGATGCCGGCTGCGCGCGGCCTGATCCTGTCGGTGCTGGTGATGCCCGCCCGCGGCGTCGATCCGGCGGCCTTCCGCAAGGTGATCGAGGACATCATCCACCTGGTCGAGCGCAGCCCGGACGGCGGCCGTCCCGTGCCGCCGGAGGGCCCGCCGCTGAAATGGCCGCCGCAGGGGCTGGACTTCGAAGCCCGCACCAAGCGCGGCGGTCCGCTGCTCGCGCGCAGGGCCAGCGTGCTGGCCTATACGCTGTTCGTCTATCTGATCATGCGTTTCGACCTCAAGGTCGGCGGCTTCGTGCCCAAGGTCTACAAGCGCCAGGTGGTCGAGAACTCGGACTTCCGCAAATACGATGATGGCCTGCGCATGATCCTCGACTGCACGCCGCAGCTTGAGCGCGCCTTGAGCGAGCGCCTCGCGATGGCGGCGCGCGACGGCATCGTGCGCTACGGCCTCTACCAGCAGGACGCGGCGATGATGACCTGCTTCACGCCGTCGGCGCTGCGCAGCGACCATGTCCACTTCATCGACGGCGCGCGGGGCGGCTACGCCTCGGCGGCGACGGCGCTGAAGGCGATGATGGCGGCGGGCTAAAGCATGATCCGGAAAAGTGCGAAGCGGTTTTCCGAAAAGATCATGCTCAAACAACAACCTAAAGCGGGATGACGATTCATCCCAATCTCATCGCGCTTTAGCGCCGGGTCCAGGTCTCGCCGCCACAGAGCGCGCCGACGCAGCCTTCGACCCGCAGCGAATCTGCGCCGGTGACCGTGACGCTGCTCGCATAGGTGCTGCCGTCGTCGGCATTGTAGATCTGGCCCGACCATTTGTTCGGCCCTGACGGCTGCATGCCGCTGAACAGCGGCAGGCCGATCATCGGGCGCCTCGTGAGCGCGGGGTTGGGGTTCTTGCTGTCGGTGGCGGGCTGGCCGGTCGCGGTGTCCATGGGCTCGCGCAGCCAGACGATGTGGCCGCAGATGCCGCCGCCGCACTTGCTGATCTTCACGCGCGCATCACCCGCCTGGGTGAGCCAGGTCCCGTCGGCGCTCTGAGCATGGGCGGCAGTCGCGCCAAACAGCGCAGCCAAAATGACGGAAGGAATCGCGAATCTGCTGAGCATGGAGGGAGCCCCGAAAAATGGAGGCGCTTCCATAGCAGCCCGGCAGGATAGTGCAACGCTGGATGGAATCACATTCCCGCGTTTACCTGCCTGCGCTTACTCGCCTGCGCTCATTTGCCCCAGCGCGCGAAGGCGACCGAGGCGGCGGTCGAAAGCCCGAACACGACCATGGCGCCGCCGACCAGCGCAAACAACGTCCAGGCCGGCGCCTGCGCCGTCATCAGACTGACGCCGCCGATCGCGACGATCAAAAGCCGCGCGGTGGAGGCCAGCACCGGGCCGCCGACGCGTGCCGCGCCCTGCGATGAGAAATACAGCGACACGCCCATGCCGAAGAACACGAAGGCCGGGCCGGCCCAGTGGAAATAGCTGTGCGCCGCCGCAGTGACACCGGGATCCCCGGTGAACAGCGACACCCACAGCGCAGGATCGAGCGCGACGGCGAGGCCGATCAGGCCGACCGCCAGTCCCGAAGCGGCAGCCGCGGTCCAGGCGACACGCCGCGCGCGCTTGATATGTCCGGCGCCCATCGCCATGCCGACCATCGGCACCGAGGCGATGCCGAAGGCGAAGGTGATCGGGATCAGCAGGAATTCCAGCCGCGAGCCAATGCCGTAACCGGCCAGCATCTCGGTGCCGAAGGTCGCCAGGATCTTTGTGAAGATCAGGATGGTGAGCACGGTCTGGAGCGGCGATAGGCAGGCCACGGCGCCGACTTTGAGAATGTCCAGGAACATCGCGCGCTCGAACTGGAAGGCGCGAAAGTTCAGCGCCAGCCGGCTGCGGCCTGATAGTAGATACCAGAGAAAGAAGACCGCGGCGCAGCTGAACGCGATCAGCTGGCCGGCAGCAACTCCGGGCATGCCGAATTGCGGCATGCCGAACAGGCCGAGCCCCAGCGTGCCGCCGAGCGCGATCTGGAGCACGCTCGCGACGATCAGCGTCATCGACGGCAGCCGCATGTCGCCGGTGCCGCGGATCACCGAGGCCAGCGTGTTGACGAGCCAGATCGCGACCGCGCCCGAGAACAGCACCTGCGAATAGCCGCAGGCCTCCTCGAGCACGCGCTCGCGCCCGCCGAGCAGCGTGAAGAACGAGCGGCCGAAGGCGAGCATCATCGCCGTGAAGAACAGTCCGCCGCAGAGGCCGATGATGGCGGCATGCAGCGCCAGCGTCGCGGCGCGATCGCGATTCCCGGCGCCTAGCGCGCGGCTGATCGCCGAGGAGACCCCGCCGCCCATCGCGCCCGCGCTCATCATCTGCGTCAGCATCGCGAACGGAAAAACGAGGGCGATGGCGGCGAGCGGGATGGTGCCGAGCCGGCCGATATAGGAAGTCTCGGCGATCGCAACCAGCGTGCTGCCGACCATCGCGATCATGTTGGGGATCGCGAGCCGGAGCAGCGTCGGCAGGATCGGTGCCGTCAGCAGGCTCGCAATGGGGGAGGCGACCGGGGCCCGCGGCGGCGCGGCGTCTATCGGGGCGTCGATCGTCATGTCCCACCGGGCGGAATATTGGATGATGAGCGACATATTATAGGGCGGCCCCCCTCCGCGCCAGCCCTGCGCTCACGCAGGGCTCACCAGGGCAGGCCGCATAGGTCGATGGTGCCGAGCGTCGGCGCGCGGACGATCTCGAAGACGTAGGGCGCCATGTACTCGAAGCGGATCCGCCCCTCCGGCTGCTCGCAGTAGACCTCGCCCTTGAAGGGCTGCCATCTGCGCGCCTCGTAGAATGCGAAATTGTGCGGCTCGCAGAACAGGAACCCGAAGCGGACCGCCTCGTTGGCGCGCATGGTATGGACGGCTGCGTCGATGGCCATGGTCGCATAGCCGCGGCCGCGCCGGTCCTCGCGGGTGCAGACGCCGCCGATGCCGCCGACATGGACCTTTTGTCCGTTCCAGGTGACGGTGCGGAAGTAGACGCCGACGTGGCAGACGATACCGTCCTCGGGCGTCTCGAGCAGCACGCGAAGATGGGCATTGTCCCATTTGACGTGAGCCCAGGGCTTGCCCGCGATCATCTGCGGTCCCCAGACCGCCTGATGCAGCGGCGCGGCGATCGGCCACGAGGCGTCGCCGTTCAAAATGTCGATCTCGATGCTCATGGCGTCCCTTCGCAGCTCCGCTTCGTGGCGCGCTTGTTCTGTCTTAAGCGCCTCAAAGGCAATGATATTTTATGGCGAACCGCAGGCTTGATCGACCGCGGCCCGTTGCGACGAATTGGTGCATTCGGGCGAAGTCACCCCATCACGCGTTTTCGCAAATTCTGAGGTATTTAATGCTGCAGGAACCTTCTATAAGGGGTGACCGTTAGAACTCGTTCCCACCAGTTGCGGACAAGAAGCCATGACCTTTACGCTGCCCCCACTCCCCTACGCCTATGACGCCCTCGGCCAGTACATGTCGAAGGAGACGCTCGAATATCATCACGACAAGCATCATCAGGCCTACGTCACCAACGGCAACAATGCGCTCAAGGGGACCGAATGGGAAGGCAAGTCCCTTGAGGAGATCGTCAAGGGCTCGTTCGGCAAGAACCCCGCGGTGTTCAACAACGCCGGCCAGCACTACAACCACATCCACTTCTGGAGCTGGATGAAGCCCAATGGCGGCGGCACGAAGCTGCCGGGCAAGCTCGAGAAGAAGATCAACGAGGACCTCGGCGGCTTCGAGAAGTTCAAGACCGACTTCCAGGCGGCCGGCGTCGGTCAGTTCGGCTCCGGCTGGTGCTGGCTCCAGGTCAAGAACGGCAAGCTCGAGATCTCCAAGACCCCGAACGGCGAGAATCCGCTGGTGCACGGCGCCACGCCGATCCTCGGCTGCGACGTCTGGGAGCACTCCTACTACATCGACTATCGCAACCGCCGCCCCGATTATCTCAAGGCGTTTGTCGAGAACCTCGTGAACTGGGAATACGTCGAGTCGCTGTTCGACAAGGCGTAAGCTTTACTCCGTCATCCCGGGGCGATGCGCCAGCATCGAACTACGGTGCGCGGTTGCGCACCTGAGGATCTCGAGATTCCGGGTTCGCACTTCGTGCGCTCCGGAATGACAAATCAGGCGGTCGCATCAGCGGCCGCCTTTTTGCTGTGCGGAATTGACTGATTGAACCAGTCCTGCGCAGCGCGCGCACGGGTCTGTCATCACACCGTTTGCATCGGGGGAACGCCGCCCTTAATCAGGACGGGCATCACCTTCGATCCGACCGAGCCGTTGTCAGAGCCTTCCCCGAACAATCCGGCGCCTGCCGAGGACGCGGAGTCCGAGCCGCGGCCGGGCCGTGTGCGCAAGCCGATCGGCTGGTCGACCATCATCATCGCAGCGCTGGTGGCGGTGAGCGCAGGCCTGGTCTGGCGGCGCGACGGCACCGACGGCGTCCTCGACATCCTCACCCACGATCTCTCGCTGTTCTCAGGCATCCTGCCGCGCGTGCTGGCCGGCTGCCTGTTAGGGGCCTTCATCTCGGAGATCCTGCCGCACGAGAAAGTCTCGCGCTCGCTCGGGCCGAAATCCGGCCTGATGGGCCTCCTGATCGGCACCGCCTTCGGAGCGATTCTCCCCGGCGGTCCCTTCACCGCCTATCCGGTGGCGAGCGCGCTACTTGCGGTCGGTGCCGATTTCGGCGCCACCATCGCCATGGTCGTGAGCTGGACCCTGATCGGCTATGGCCGCGCGGTCGCCTGGGAGATCCCGATCATGGGCACCGACTTCACGCTGTGGCGGATCGTGATCTCGCTGCCCCTGCCGGTACTCGCCGGTGCGCTCGGCCGCTTCGTCTATGTCCGGGTCTATCCGAAGCGTGAAAGCGACGAGGAGGCGAATTGAGCGCAGCGCTCCTGATCGACATCCTGCTCTGGGGCTCGGTGTTCGGCGTCGGCCTGATCGCCTTCCGCCGCGGCCCTCCGGTGTTCAAGGCCTCGCTGCGCGAAGGCACGATGGACTTCATCAACATCGTGCCGCGGATCGCGTTAGGGGTGATCGGCTCCGGCTACATCGCCGCGATCATCCCGCAGGAGGTGATCACCGGCTGGCTCGGCCCGGACAGCGGCTGGCTCGGGGTTGCGACCGCCGTGGTCGCCGGCGCGGCCACACCCGGCGGTCCCGTGATCGGCTTCTCGATCGGGACCGTGGCGCTGAAGTCCGGTGGCGGGGTGCCGCAGGTGGTGGCCTATGTCGTCGCCTGGGCCCTGTTCGCCTTCCAGCGGGTGATTTTGTGGGAAATCCCGTTCATGCCGGCCCGTTTTGTCTGGTTCCGCTGCGCGGTGTCCGTGCCGTTTCCCTTCGTGGCTGCCGCCATCGCGATGGTGATTGGCAAGCCCTAAACGCTCGGGAGGTCATTCCGGGGCGATGCGCAGCATCGAACCTGGAATCTCGAGATTCCGGGTTCGGCTCTTCGAGCCGCCCCGGAATGACATCCTCAGTCGTGGACAGGCGTAATGTTATAATATAACGTCCCTGGCATGGTTCCCGCCGCGTCCCACGCCCACCATCACGACCATGCTCATGGGCATTCCCAAGGTCATTCTCATGACCATTCGCATGGGCACGACCACACCCACGCCCATGTCCACGATGCGGCCTCGCCGCATCCGGCGCAGGACGCACCCTGGTCGATCCTGCGCATGACCATGGCCGGCCGCCTTGCGGCGGCTGTCGCTGTCTGCGCCGTGCTCTGGGGCATCGTCTTTCTGGCGATGAGGTGACCATGGCGGCGCTGCACTTCCACAACGTCACGCTCGGCTATGACCGCCATCCGGCCGTGCACCATCTCAATGGCGAGGTCGCGCGAGGGGCGCTGGTCGCCGTGATCGGCCCCAACGGCGCCGGGAAATCCACGCTGCTGCGCGGCATCGTCGGCATCCTGAGGCCGCTCGACGGCAGCATCCATCTCGGCGGGTTAGACGCCCGCGACATCGCCTATCTGCCGCAGAGTGCGGAGATCGACCGCACTTTCCCGATCTCGGTGTTCGATTTCGTCGGCACTGGGCTGTGGCGCGATGCCGGCCTGTTCGGCGGCATCGGCAAGGCCGCGCGCGGGAAGATTCTCCGCGCGATCGGCGCCGTCGGCCTCAGCGGCTTCGAGAACCGCCCGATCGGAACGCTCTCGGGCGGACAGATGCAGCGCGTGCTGTTCGCGCGCGTGCTGCTCCAGGATGCGCGCCTGATCGTGCTCGACGAGCCCTTCAACGCCATCGACAGCAAGACCACGGCCGATCTGCTCGCGCTGGTGAAGCACTGGCACGGCGAAGGCCGGACCGTGCTGGCCGCGCTGCACGACATGGAGATGGTGCGCACCCACTTTACCGAGACGCTGGTGCTGGCGCGCGGCCCCGTGGCCTGGGGCCCGACAGCGGAGGTGCTGACACCGGAAAACCTGATGGTCGCGATGCGGATGTGCGAGGCCTTCGACGACAGCGCCGCGGCCTGTGGCGAAGATGGGCGCTCGCAGGCGGCGTGATCACAGATGGTCTATGACGCGCTGATCGGCCCGTTCACCGAATTCGAGTTCATGCGGCGGGCGCTCGCCGCCGTGATCGCGCTGGCGCTGGCAGGCGCGCCGATCGGCGTGTTCCTGATGCTGCGGCGGATGAGCCTGGTCGGCGATGCCATGGCGCATGCGATCCTGCCCGGCGCGGCCGTCGGCTTCCTGCTCTCCGGCCTCAATCTGTTTGCGATGACCGCCGGCGGCCTGATCGCCGGCTTTGCGGTGGCGATCCTCGCCGGCGTGGTCGCGCGCTCGACCGGGCTGAAGGAGGACGCTTCGCTTGCGACCTTCTATCTGGCTTCGCTGGCGCTCGGCGTCACCATCGTCTCGATCAAGGGCACCAATATCGACCTCTTGCATGTCCTGTTCGGCAACATCCTCGCGATGGACGATCAGACGCTGCTGGTGGTCGCCTTCAACGCCACGGTGACGCTGCTGGTGCTTGCCGTGATCTATCGTCCACTGGTGATCGAGAGCGTCGATCCTCTCTTCTTGCGCACCGTCAGCCGTGCCGGCGGCCCTGCGCATCTCGCCTTCCTCGCCCTCGTCGTGATCAATCTCGTCAACGGCTTTCAGGCGCTCGGCACGCTGCTGGCGGTGGGGCTGATGATCCTCCCTGCCGGCATCGCGCGGTTCTGGTCGCGCGATCTCACGGCCATGATGTGCATCGCTGTGATCGCCGCGGCCATCTCGGGCTACGCCGGCCTCGTGCTGTCGTTTCAGACCCGCGTGCCGTCGGGGCCCGCGATCATCCTGGTGGCGACGGTGTTCTACATCGTCTCTGTGCTGTTCGGTCGCGTCGGCGGCATCGTCAGGCAGATGTTTCCCGGCCGGCATCTGGAGGCGTGACGATGCGCTTCCTTCTGCTCCTTGCCTTGCTGCTGATGGCCTCACCGCTGCACGCCGCCGAGCGGCTAAACGTGGTCGCAAGTTTCTCGATCCTCGCCGACTTCGTCCGCAATGTCGGCGGCGACCGGATCGATCTGACCACGCTGGTCGGCCCCGACAGCGACGTTCACGTCTATACTCCGGCGCCGGGCGATGCGAAGCGGATCGCGGCTGCAAAGCTCGTCATCGTCAACGGGCTTGGCCTCGAGGGCTGGCTGCCGCGTCTGGTGCAGTCAGCAGGCAGCAAGGCGGAGGTGGTCACCGCAAGCGCCGGCATTGCACCTCTGAAGCTTGGCTCGGCCGCCGATCCGCATGCCTGGCAGTCCGTGCCGAATGCCAAGGTCTACGTGACCGACATCGCCAACGCGCTGGCCGTGGCCGATCCTGACGATGCCGAGTTCTTCCGCGGTCAGGCTAGGGCTTATCTGGAAAAGCTCGAAGCCCTCGACCGCGAGGTCCGCGAGGCCGTCGCCAAAATCCCGGCCGAGCGGCGCAAGGTGATCTCGACCCACGACGCCTTCGGCTATTTCGCCGCCGAATACGGCGTCCAGTTCATCGCCCCCCTGGGCGTTTCCACGGAAACCGAGCCCAGCGCGCGGGACATCGCGGCCATCATCGGCCAGATCAAGGCCCAAAAAATCCCGGCGGTATTTCTGGAAAATATTAGCGATGACCGCCTGATCCGGCGGATCGCGGCCGAGACCGGCGCACAGGTCGGCGGGACCCTGATTTCGGACGGTTTGACCGGCGAAAAGGGGCCTGCACCCACTTACATTGACATGGTCAGGCACAATATAAAGGCCCTGACCAGCGCGCTTGACCATTAGGGCAGGGGGCCACCCCGCCTCGCGTCGCGCGAAAAGCCCGAAGCCGGAGTTGTTATGTCTGAAGCGACCTCCCAGAAAATTCCCGTGACCGTGCTGACCGGCTATCTCGGTGCCGGCAAGACCACGCTGCTCAACCGCATCCTGTCGGAGAACCACGGCAAGAAATACGCCGTCATCGTCAACGAATTCGGCGAGATCGGCATCGACAACGACCTCATCATCGGCGCCGATGAGGAAGTATTCGAGATGAACAACGGCTGCATCTGCTGCACGGTGCGCGGCGACCTCGTCCGCATCATGGACGGGTTGATGAAGCGCAAGGGCAAGTTCGACGCCATCATCGTCGAGACCACCGGCCTTGCCGATCCGGCACCCGTCGCCCAGACCTTCTTCGTCGACGAGGACGTGCAGAAGAACGCCCGGCTCGACGCCGTCGTCACGGTCGCCGACGCCAAATGGTTGTCGGACCGTCTGAAGGACGCGCCTGAGGCCAAGAACCAGATCGCGTTCGCCGACGTCATCGTGTTGAACAAGACCGATCTCGTCAACAAGGGCGAGCTTGCCGAGGTCGAGGCCCGCATCCGCGGCATCAACCCCTATGCGAAACTCCACCGTACCGAGCGCTGCTCGGTGGCGCTGGCCGACGTGCTCGATCGCGGCGCGTTCGACCTCGACCGCATCCTCGACATCGAGCCGGATTTTCTCGAGGCCGACGATCATGACCACGACCATGATCATCACCACCATCACGGCCACGACCATCACCACCATGATCACGGCCACGGCCTGAAGCACTATCACGACGAGGACATGCAGTCGCTGTCGCTGAAGACCGACAAGCCGCTCGATCCCAATGTGTTCATGCCCTGGCTGCAGAACCTGGTGCAGGTCGAGGGCGGCAAGATCCTGCGCTCCAAGGGAATCCTCGCCTTCCACGACGACGACGACCGCTATGTCTTCCAGGGCGTCCACATGATGCTGGAGGGTAACCACCAGCGGAAGTGGAAGGACGGTGAGCCGCGCGAGAGCCGCCTCGTCTTCATCGGCCGCGAATTGCCGGAAAAGGCCATTCGCGAGGGCTTTGAGAGCTGCATCGTCTCGTGATGAAAGAGTTTTCGCCGGCCCCCGATTCCGCCTCGATCGTCTCCGTCACCGACCGCGTCAAGCCGCTCGCGCTTGGCATGGCCGTGACCTCGGTGCATTTCCTTGGCCCCCGCGCCGCCTTCGTCGGCGGCGAGGAGAACGTCGCATTCGTCGACGCCAAGGGTGAGGTCTCCACGGTCGCCGTGCACGGCGGCGGCATTCTCTCGACAGCCTTCGATGGCAAGCGCCTCGTCATGGGCGGCGACGACGGCAAGGTCGTTGCGCTCGATGCCAAGGGCGAGGTGACGCTGCTTGCGACCGATCCGAAGCGGCGCTGGATCGATGCGGTAGCGCTGCATCCGGATGGCGCATTCGCCTGGTCGGCCGGCAAGACCGCGACCGTCAAGAGCGGCAAGGCCGAGGAGAAGTCGCTCGAGGTGCCCTCGACCGTCGGCGGTCTTGCGTTTGCGCCAAAAGGCCTGCGGCTCGCGATCGCGCATTACAACGGCGCGACGCTGTGGTTTCCGAACATGGAAGGATCGGCCGAATTCCTGCCCTGGGCCGGCTCGCATCTCGGCGTCACCTTCAGCCCCGACAACAAATTCCTGGTCACCTCGATGCACGAGGCGGCGCTACATGGCTGGCGGCTCGCCGACAACAGGCACATGCGCATGACCGGCTATCCCGGCCGCGTCCGCTCGATGTCGTGGAGCGCGGGCGGCAAGGGGCTGGCGACCTCCGGCGCCGACACCGTCATCATCTGGCCGTTCGCCAGCAAGGACGGCCCGATGGGCAAGGAGCCCGCGATGCTCGCGCCGCTGCAGGCCCGCGTCTCCGTGGTTGCCTGTCATCCCAAGAACGACATCCTCGCCGCCGGCTACAGCGACGGCACCGTGCTGATGGTGCGGCTGGAGGACGGCGCCGAGATCCTGGTCCGTCGCAACGGCACGCCGCCCGTGTCTGCGCTCGCCTGGAATGCCAAGGGCACGCTGCTGGCGTTTGCGGACGAAAGTGGGGATGGCGGGCTGCTGGAGCTTTAATCTGTCATAGTTCCCGCCGTAGGGTGGGCAAAGGCGCCCTCGCGCCGTGCCCACGATCTTTTTCCTTTGACGGGAGCCGTGGGCACGCTTCGCTTTGCCCCCCTCCGGCAGCTGACATTCATGCGGTTTCTGACGACCTTCCAGCTTGCTGATTTCGCCGACACGCTGGTCAGCCTGTTCACGGCCTTCGTGCTGGGCACGCTGATCGGCGCGGAGCGGCAATACCGCCAGCGCACCGCGGGCCTGCGCACCAACGTGCTGGTCGCAGTGGGAGCGGCCGCCTTCGTCGATCTCGCCATGCATCTGGATGGCGCCGACGGTGCCGTGCGGGTGATCGCCTATGTCGTCTCCGGCATCGGCTTTCTCGGCGCCGGTGTCATCATGAAGCAGGGCATGGACGTGCGCGGGCTCAACACCGCGGCGACGCTGTGGGCCTCGGCCGCGGTCGGCTCCTGCGCGGGCGCGGACATGGTCGCGCAGGCGGCCGCGCTCACCGTGTTCGTCATCGCCGGCAACACGCTGCTGCGCCCGCTGGTCAACGCCATCAACCGCATCCCGCTGAACGAGAAGGCGCTGGAGGCGACCTATTACTTCAAGCTGGCGGTCGCGACCGACGCGCTGCCCGACATGCGCGACCGCCTCGTCGACAAGCTCGAGGCCGCGAAATATCCGGTGGCCGATGTCGAGGTCGCCGAGATCGGCGAGGACAATCTGGAGATCGTCGCAAAGCTGGTGGCCACCGCGGTCGACCCGAACGAGCTGAATGCGGTGGCGACCGATCTCCAGCACCTGCCGGGCGTGCGTCACGCCACCTGGGAAGTCAGCACGACGGAGTGAGCGCGGCGCTTTGGCGCGCAGGGGATAGGTTCCCGCTCATTCGGCCCCGGAACCGGCGTGCCCCAGTTTCGTTGATCCCGCGGACAAACGCGGTGATCGATATGCCCGGCCAGAATGACAAGCGCAGACTGAAGCTCGACCTGACAATCGCCTGTTCGCTGTTCGCAGCAGGCGTCGTGGTGTCGGTGGTGTCACTGGCGCAAATCCGCGCCGAAAGCCGGATGCAGACGGCGCAGGCGACGCAGCCGCTCCAGGGCACGCCATCCGACGAACAGAGCAAGACGCCCGCGGAGTCCAAGCCCGGCGGCGACCGGCCGACCACGCCAGCCCCCGAGCCGGCGCGCCCCGATCCGCAGACGCAGGGTGCGGCAAAGCCGGTGTTGCCACCGGCTCCGGCGGAGAAGGTCGCGCCGCCGATCGAGAAGAAGTAGGTTTCTTTGTCATTCCGGGGCGCGCGAAGCGCGAGCCCGGAATCCATTCATCCGAACGTATTGCCGCCCGATGGATTCCGGGCTCGCGCCAAGTGGCGCGCCCCGGAATGACGGGGCGAGAGAGCCTGCCTCACCGCACCAGAATATTCCTGAACTGCCAGGGATCGCTGGTGTCGATGTCCTCCGGGAACAGTCCCGGTCGATCCGTCAGCGGCGTCCAGTCGGTATAGAAACCCTTCACCGGGCCAAGATACGGCAGCTGGATTTCGAGCAGGCGATCGAAATCCATCTCGTCGGCTTCGACGATGCCTGCGTTCGGGTTCTCCAGCGCCCAGACCATGCCGCCGAGCACGGCGGAGGTCACCTGCAGGCCGGTGGCGTTCTGATAGGGCGCAAGGGCGCGGGTCTCTTCGATCGAGAGCTGCGAGCCGTACCAATAGGCATTGTTGTCGTGTCCGAACAGCAGCACGCCGAGCTCGTCGATGCCGTCGACGATCTCGTTCTCGTCGAGGATGTGATGCTTCTCCTGCATCTTGGCGGCGCGGCCGAACATCTCATGCAGCGACAGCACGGCATCATCGGCCGGGTGATAGGCGTAGTGGCAGGTCGGCCGGTAGACCGCCTTGCCCGATGCGTCGCGCACCGTGAAGTAATCGGAGATCGAGATCGATTCGTTGTGGGTGACGAGGAAGCCGTATTGCGCGCCGCGGGTGGGGCACCAGGTGCGCACGCGCGTGTTGGCGCCGGGCTGCATCAGATAGATGGCAGCACCGCAGCCGGCCTCGTGAGTCCGCGCATTCTCCGGCATCCACTTCTCGTGGGTGCCCCAGCCGAGCTCGGACGGCTGCACGCCTTCCGACAGGAAACCTTCCACCGACCAGGTGTTGACGAAGACATCAGGCTCCTTCGGCTTCTTGGAGCGCTGGGTGTCGCGTTCGGCGATGTGGATGCCCTTGATGCCGGCCTGCCGCATCAAATCCGCCCATTCGGCCTTGGTCTTCGGCCGGGGGGCATTGAGCTTCAGATCGGCGGCGACATTGAGCAGCGCCTGCTTGACGAAGAAGGAGACCATGCCGGGATTGGCGCCGCAGCAGGAGACGGCCGTGGTCGAGCCCGCCGGGCGCGCCCGCTTGGCGGCCAGCGTCACTTCGCGCAGGGCGTAGTTGGAGCGCGCTTCCGGGCCCTTGGACGCATCGAAATAGAAGCCGAGCCAGGGCTCGTTGACGGTATCGATGTAGAGCGCGCCGAGCTCGTTGCAGAGCTCCATGATGTCGGTCGAGCCGGTGTCGACCGAGAGATTGACGCAAAAGCCCTGGCCGCCGCCTTCGGTCAGCAGCGGGGTCAGCAGCTCGCGGTAATTGTCCTTGGTCACGGCCTTCTGGATGAAGCGCACATTCTGTTGCTCGCAATGCGCCTTGCGGCCCTCGTCCTTGGGATCGATCACGGTGACGCGCGACTTGTCGTAGTCGAGATGCCGCTCGATCATCGGCAAGGTGCCTTTGCCGATGGAGCCGAAGCCGACCATGACGATGGGACCGGTGATCTTCGCGTAGATCTGCGAGGGGTGGCTCATGGGATGGTTTCTCCGGAACGTGCTGGCGAACGAAAGGTGAGGGGGTGGATCAGGCGCTGCGGCGCTTGTCAGACGCTGCGGCGCTTGGCGGTGACTTCGATCTCGACCTTCATCTCGGGCTTGGCGAGGGCGGAGACAACCAGCAACGTCGCCGCCGGCCTGATGTCGCCGAGAACCTCGCCGCAGACGGCGAAGTGGGCATCGATGTAGCTGGCGTCGGTGACGTAGTAGGTCGCACGGACGATATCGGCCATCTCGAATCCGCCCTCCTTCAGGGCGGCTTCGATGGTCTTGAAGCAGTTGCGTGACTGGCTCGTGACATCGGCCGGCATCGTCATCGTCGTGTAATCGTAGCCGGTGGTTCCCGCGACGAAGGCGAAATCGCCATCGATCACGGCGCGGCTGTAGCCGACGGTCTTCTCGAGCGGGGAGCCGGTGGAGATCAGGCGACGAGACATGTTTTGGACCTCGACTGAAAGGGGTGTTTCGCGGGGTTAAAAGGCGTTTCCGGCGCCTGCGCAACCCCAAAGGAAGGCTTGGCGCAGGCACGGCCGGGCATTGCCGCAGGATGCTGCGGCTTCGGTTTTCGCTATGAAAGCGATCCCTTAGGCCGCGTGCGCGTGGAGGGCGCGAACCGCCCTCCGTTTGGGCAGGGCCGCGCCGGTCGGGACGATCATCCCCTCGGCACCATCCAGTGCGCGGTCGCTGAACTCGATCGCCAGCAGGCGGTCGCGCTCGAACGGGCCGGGTAGCGACAGCGTGCCGGTCTTCTCGGCCGAGAAGCCGAAGCGGGCGTAATAGGGGGCATCGCCGAGCAGGATCACGGCGCCATGCCCGCGCGCCCGGGCGGCGGCCAGCGCTTGATGCATCAGCGCGGCGCCGATCCCGAGCTCGCGGAAGGCAGGGTCGACCGCCAGCGGTCCGAGGACCAGAGCGGGCCTGCCTCCGGCGCTGACGTGCCACAACCGCACGGTTCCCACGAGTGTCCCCTCGCGCATGGCCGACAGGGCAAGGCCTGCGGCAGGTGCGCGCCCGTCGCGGAGGCGCTGGCAGGTGCGGCCATGGCGATTCTCGCCAAAGCACGTATCGAGCAACGCTTCACGCATCGCGACGTCGGCAGCACGTTCCGCACGGATCGCGAACGGAGCGGCTTTCGAAGTGAGGGCGACTTGTGGCTTCCGAGGAGCAGTCATGGCGCGTCAGTCCCCGCTTGAGCCGACGCGCGTGCAGCACGCCGGTCCAAGACGTCGTCAGAAATCGAAGATGTCAGGGAGGAGCCGGCAAGCCGGCTCCCGGGTTCGTCAGGCCTCAGAAGAGAGGCAGCTTAGATGTGGTACGTCTTGAGCGGCGGGATGCCGTTGAACGCCACCGCCGAGTAGGTCGACGTATAGGCCCCGGTGCCCTCGATCAGCAGCTTGTCGCCGATCTCGAGCGTGACGGGGAGCGGGTACGGGTTCTTCTCGTACAGCACGTCGGCGCTGTCGCAGGTCGGGCCGGCGAGCACGCACGGGGTCATGTCCGCGCCGTCATGCGGGGTGCGGATGGCGTAGCGGATCGACTCGTCCATGGTCTCGGCGAGACCGCCGAACTTGCCGATGTCCAGGTACACCCAGCGCACCTCGTCCTCGTCGCTCTTCCTCGAGATGAGCACGACCTCGGACTCGATGATGCCGGCGTTGCCCACCATGCCGCGGCCCGGCTCGATGATGGTCTCCGGAATCTGGTTGCCGAAGTGCTTGCGCAGCGCACGGAAGATCGAGCGGCCGTAGGTCACGACCGGCGGCACGTCCCTCAGGTACTTGGTCGGGAAGCCGCCGCCCATGTTGACCATGGACAGGTTGATGCCGCGCTCGGCGCAGTCGCGAAACACCTGCGAGGCCATCGCCAGCGCACGATCCCACGCCTTCACCTTGCGCTGCTGCGAGCCGACATGGAAGGAGATGCCGCACGGCTCCAGGCCCAGGCGCTTGGCGACGTCGAGCACGTCGACGGCCATCTCCGGGTCGCAGCCGAACTTGCGGGACAGCGGCCACTCGGCGCCGGCGCAGTCATAGAGGATGCGGCAGAACACCTTCGCGCCGGGAGCGGCACGGGCGACTTTCTCGACCTCGGCGGCGCAGTCGACCGCGAACAGGCGAATGCCGAGCGCGAAGGCGCGCGCGATGTCGCGCTCCTTCTTGATCGTGTTGCCGAAGGAGATGCGGTCGGGCGTCGCACCTGCGGCCAGCGCCATCTCGATCTCGGCGACCGTCGCGGTGTCGAAGCAGGAGCCCATGGAGGCGAGCAGCGACAGCACTTCCGGCGCCGGGTTCGCCTTGACGGCGTAGAACACGCGGCTGTCGGGCAGCGCCTTGGCGAAGCTCTGGTAATTGTCGCGCACGACCTCGAGGTCGACGACGAGGCACGGCTCGGTGTCGAGACCTTCCTTGCGGCGGTTGCGCAGGAATTCCTGGATACGTTCGGTCATGGCACTCTCCAACGGTCCCAGCGACGGGATCCGCATCAACGTGACGTCGGATAAGAGTGCTTCGGCCACATCGCGCGATGGAGGCGCGTTGAGGCCAAAAAACTCAAACCGGACTGTGCTGCCGTGGATTGGTTGGGAGAGCTTCCCGCCCGCACACCTGGCAATGAAGGACAAGCCTTTTCAGTAGCCCGCGCCGGCGTTGGACTGCCGGTAGAGACCAAAAAAGCCCGATCCGTCGTTGCTTTAAGTCGCGTCCCCCGTTGAGAGCGGGGTGCGCCGGTTCGCCTCCGGCTGCCAGTCACGGTTGCAAAAAGTGAAGTCACCTTCGACAAGGCATCTCTTGAGAGAGATGCTGGGCTCCGGGTTTGCTTCGGTCGTTCGACTATTCAGTCTTCGACTTCCGCACTTCCGAAGAGCCCCTCGGCTTCTTCACCCCTTGGCGGCTGTCCGGCCTCTTGTCCGGATACCTACCGACTGACACACGACCACAGGCACGTGCGAAATTGGGCAAGACCGCACATAAGCGTTTTGACTCTGGTTCGCAAGAATTTTTTTAGGCTGCGGACAGAATTGCCTAACGTCTGCTTGCGCAGTGTTGCGCGAGCGACGCGGAAGATGAACGTGCGTTAAGTTTTCTGTGTCGCGCGCGTGTTGCTCACGCGCGTGTGCGCGTCAGCGGCGCTTGGTGAAGGGCTCGACGCGCTGAGCTGCGCGGATGAACGCGGTCATCACGAGCACGCCGAGCGTGAACAGCACGGCTTGCAGGATGTGCGTGCCTTGGTCGCCGAGCCCGAACAAGATCGCGAGCGCCCAGCCGCCGGCAAAGGCCGCGCCGAACACCTCCGCGCCGATCAGGATCGCGGCGCTGATGACGGTGATGACGCTCGGCCAGACGATCTGGCGGGAGGACGAGGAAGGCGCGTTCATGAACTCTGGGATCCCAAGGCTTCGAGGGCCGCAATCTCCCCGAAAAGCCGGCCGGGAGCAAGGGCAAATGGCCCAAAAAAGCCCCATGGCGTGCTATAGCTGCTCGCAACAAATCGGCTCAAAAATCGGGACTTGTGATGTCAGAACCCCGCCAGAATACGGACACCGAGACCAATCCGCTGCTGAAGGCTTGGGTGACGCCGTTCGCGACCCCGCCGTTCGACGAGATCAAGCCGGAGCACTTCGTCCCCGCCTTCGAGCAGGCCTTCGCCGATCACGCCGCCGAGATCGCGGCGATCACCAATGATCCCGCCGCGCCCGACTTCGCCAACACCATCACGGCGCTGGAGCGCTCGGGCAAGCTGCTGAGCAAGGTCGCGGCGGTGTTCTACGACCTCGTCTCGGCGCATTCCAACCCGGCCATCCTGGAGATCGACAAGGAGGTCTCCTTGCGGATGGCGCGGCACTGGAATCCGATCATGATGAACGCCGTGCTGTTTGGTCGCATCGCTCATCTGCACGAGAACCGCGCCAATCTCGGTCTCACCCCCGAGCAGCTCCGCCTGCTGGAGCGCACCTACACCCGCTTCCACCGCTCCGGTGCCGGCCTCTCGGAGGAGGCGAAGACGCGGATGGCGGAGATCAACGAGAAGCTCGCCCAGCTCGGCACCGGTTTCAGCCATCATCTACTCGGCGACGAGCAGGAATGGTTCATGGAGCTCGCCGAAGCGGACCGCCAGGGCCTGCCGGAGAGCTTCGTTGCCGCCGCCAGGGCTGCGGCAGAAGAGCGCGGCATGGAAGGCAAGGCCATCGTGACGCTGTCGCGCTCCTCGACCGAGCCGTTCCTGAAGAGCTCGGCGCGGCGTGACCTCCGCGAGAAGGTCTACAAGGCCTTCACCGCGCGTGGCGACAACGGCAATGCCAACGACAACAACGGCACCATCGTTGAGATCCTCAAGCTGCGGGAGGAGAGCGCCAGGCTCCTGGGCTATCCGACCTTCGCCGCCTACCGCCTGGAGGATTCCATGGCCAAGACGCCAGATGCGGTGCGCGGCCTCCTGGAGCGGGTCTGGAAGCCGGCCCGCACGCGGGCGCTGGCCGACCGCGACGAGATGCAGGCGCTGATCACGGAAGAGGGCGGTAATTTCAAGCTCGCGCCCTGGGACTGGCGCTTCTATGCCGAGAAGCTCCGCCTCCAGCGCGCCAATTTCGACGATTCCGCGATCAAGCCGTATCTCACGCTCGACGATATGGTCGCCGCCGCCTTCGACTGCGCCACGCGCCTGTTCGGCATCACCTTCGAGGAGCGCAAGGACGTTCCCACCTGGCACCCCGACGTCCGGGTCTGGGAGGTGAAGGGGCCTGACGGCAAGCACAAGGCGCTGTTCTACGGCGACTACTATGCCCGGCCGTCGAAGCGGTCCGGCGCCTGGATGACCTCGCTGCGCGACCAGCAGAAGCTCGACGGCGACATCGCGCCGCTCGTCATCAATGTCTGCAACTTCGCCAAGGGCGCTGGCGGTGAGCCCTCGCTGCTGTCGCCGGACGATGCCCGCACCCTGTTCCACGAGTTCGGCCACGGCCTGCACGGTATGCTCTCCAACGTGACCTATCCGTCGCTGTCCGGTACCTCGGTGTTCACCGACTTCGTAGAGCTGCCCTCGCAGCTCTACGAGCACTGGCAGGAGCGGCCCGAGGTGCTGCAGCAGTTCGCCCGCCACTACCAGACCGGCGAGCCGCTGCCGGACGATCTGCTGCAGCGCTTCCTCGCCGCGCGAAAGTTCAACCAGGGTTTTGCCACGGTCGAGTTCGTCTCCTCGGCGCTGGTCGATCTCGAATTCCACACCCAGCCGGCCGAGGCCGCACAGGATGTGCGCGCCTTCGAGAAGAAGGAGCTGGAGAAGATCGGCATGCCCGAGGAGATCTCGCTGCGCCACCGGCCCACCCAGTTCGGCCACATCTTCTCCGGCGATCACTACGCCGCGGGCTATTACAGCTACATGTGGTCCGAGGTGATGGACGCCGACGCCTTTGGCGCCTTCGAGGAGGCCGGCAACATCTTCGACCCGGCCGTCGCAAAGCGCCTGCACGACGACATCTACTCCTCAGGCGGATCGGTCGATCCGGAAGCCGCCTATGAAGCCTTCCGCGGCCGCCCGCCGGAGCCCGACGCGCTGCTCCGCCGCCGCGGCCTGCTCGACGACGCCAAGGCGGCCTGATGGGCATGCGCGTCCTGTTGGGGATATTGCTCGCCGCCGCGATGACCCTCGCGGCAGGCGCGGCGAGCGCGCATCCGCATGTCTGGATCACCGCGACCAGCGAACTGCTTTATGCAGCCGACGGCAGCATCACCGGCGTCCGCCACGCCTGGACCTTCGACGACATGTTCTCGGCCTATGCGGTGCAGGGGCTCGAGGCCAAGAAGAAGGGCGCCTATACGCGCGAGGAGCTGGGGCCGCTGGCGCAGACCAATGTCGAGTCGCTGAAGGAATACGCCTATTTCACCTTCGCCAAAGCCGACGGCAAGAAGGAGCGCTTCAATGAGCCGGTCGACTACTTCCTCGACTACAAGGATACGGTGCTGACCCTGCACTTCACCTTGCCGCTGAAGAACCCGGTCAAGCCCAAGCAGCTGGTGCTCGAAGTGTTCGACCGCTCCTTCTTCATCGACTTCCAGATGGCCAAGGACAATCCGGTCAAGCTGGTCGGCGCGCCCGCCGGCTGCCAGATGAAGCTCGACCGTCCTAGCGACGGCACTGCGACCGCGCAGAAGCTCAACGAGCAGACCTTCATGAGCGGCGAGAACACCAATTTCGGCATGATGTTCGCCAACAAGATCACGGTGGATTGCCCTTGACCGGTCGCCTTCAGTCTCCGCTCGCCCGCGGGCTGCTCGCCTGCGCTGCGCTCGTCCTCGTGCTGGGCGTGGCCGATGCCGCGCTCCATGATCTTCTCGCGCAAAATCCCTTTGGCGCGCCGCGCCCGGCACAGGCGGCCGAGCCCGAGGCCAGCGGCATCGTCGGCTGGCTGCTGGCAAAGCAGTCGGAATTCTATCGCCAGATGTCGTCGACCATCCGTGCCGCCAAATCCGACGGCTCGGCGGTGTGGTCCTTGCTCTTCATCTCGTTTGCCTACGGCATCTTCCACGCCGCCGGCCCCGGCCATGGCAAGGCGGTGATCGCCTCCTATCTCGTCGCCAACCGCGAGACCGCCCGGCGCGGCATCGCGCTGTCGTTCGCCTCGGCGCTGATGCAGTCGCTGGTGGCGATCCTGATCGTCGGCATCTCGGCCTGGATCCTGAACGCCACCGCCAAGACCATGTGCAAGGCGGAGGGCGCGATCGAGATCGCGAGCTACGCCCTGATCGCGCTATTTGGCCTGCGCCTCGTCTGGGTCAAGGGCCGCACCTTCATCCGCGCGCTCCAGGCGGCCCAGCCGGTGCCGGCGATCGCCGGCGTGCCGCATGACCATCATGATCACGGCCATCACCATCATCATGATGCGCATGGTCACCACGATCACCATCACCACGATCACAGTCACGCCCATGCCCATGATCACGCCCACGATCACGCCCATGACCATCACGGGCATGACCACGTCCACGACGAGCATTGCGGCCATTCCCATGGTCCGACGCCAAGCGAGCTTGCCGGCCCCGGCGGCTGGCGGCGCGGCTTTGCGGCGATCCTGACCGTCGGCATCCGTCCCTGTTCGGGGGCGATCCTGGTTCTGGTGTTCGCGCTGGCCCAGGGCCTGTTCTGGGCCGGCATCGCCGCGACCTTCCTGATGGGGCTCGGCACCGCGATCACGGTCGCGGCCATCGCCGTCGTCGCCGTCTCCGCCAAGGACATCGCCCAGCGCCTCAGCGGCGGCCGCGATGGCGGTGGTGCGCTGTTCATGCGCGGCATCGAATTCGCCGCGGCTGCCGTCGTGCTGCTGTTCGGTGCGGGGCTGTTGTTCGGCTACATCGCCGCCGAACGGACGACGTGTTTTTGAGCGCGGCCACGATCACCTAGTACCGTCACCCCGCGCAACGGCGAAGCCGTTGTCGCTGGAGGTGGCCGCTTCTTCAGCGGCCCTCGAAGGGCGACGGCCCGGCTGCATCGGGCCGTTCCATCCTTCGAGGCTCGCCCCACGGTGCGTTGCACCGCGGGGCTCGCACCTCAGGGTGACGGATTTAGAGGAGCCGTGCGCCTCACACCGGCAAAAACCTCATCAGCGCCGGCATGAAGAAGATCCCGAGATTGATCGCGAAGCCGATGCTCCAGAGGATCGAGCGCAGCGTCGGGCGGTTGCCGAGATAGGTCAGCACATAGGCGATCCGCACGATCAGGAACAGCACCGCGAGCTCGTCGATCAGGCGCTGCGGCGAATCCCGGAATTCGGCGAGCAGGACGGCGAAGGCGAAGAACGGGAAGGTCTCGATGCCGTTCTGGTGGGCGCCGAGCGCGCGCTGCGCGATGGCGTCCGCATAGAAGGCGGGATCGCGCGGCCGTGAATTGTCGAAGCCGCGAAACCTGATCCATTTGATCGAGACGATCGTCGACAGATAAAGCAGCACCGCTCCGAAGACGCACCATTCCGCGAGTGTCATCTTTCCTCCCCCGCTTGGATGCGACCCTAGCGAAACCCGCCTCATCTTGACAAGTTCGGGGCAACGCGCGACGCAACGGCCATGACGAACGTTGTCCCCATCGAGACTGCGAAGGCGGCCGTGCAGTCCGGCCGCCCGCGGGTCGGCGTGCTCCTGGTCAATCTCGGCACACCCGATACGGCCGATGCGCCCGGCGTGCGGGTCTATCTCAAGGAGTTCCTTTCGGACGCCCGCGTCATCGAGGACCAGGGCCTGATCTGGAAGCTGGTACTGAACGGCATCATCCTGCGCAGGCGCCCGCGCACCAAGGCGCTCGACTACCGGAAGATCTGGAACAATGAGCGCAACGAGTCGCCGCTGAAGACCATCACGCGCTCGCAAGCCGACAAGCTCGCGGCCGCGCTGTCGGACCGCGCGCATGTCGCCGTGGACTGGGCGATGCGCTATGGCAATCCGTCGATCAAGGCGGGCATCGACGCGCTGATCGCCAAAGGCTGCGAGCGCATCCTGGCCGTGCCGCTCTATCCGCAATATTCCGCCTCGACCTCGGCGACCGTCTGCGACGAGGTGTTCCGCGTGCTCGCGCAGCTTCGCAACCAGCCGACGCTGCGGGTGACGCCGCCATACTATGAGGACGAGGCCTATATCGAGGCGCTCGCGACCTCGATCGAGACGCATCTGGCGACGTTGTCCTTCAAGCCGGAGCTGATCGTCGCCTCTTTCCACGGCATGCCGAAATCCTATGTCGACAAGGGCGATCCCTATCAGAGCCACTGCATCGCCACGACCGAGGCTCTGCGCCGCCGGCTCGGCATGGACGAGACAAAGCTGCTGCTGACCTTCCAGTCGCGCTTCGGCAATGACGAGTGGCTCCAGCCCTACACCGACAAGACCATGGAGCGGCTGGCGAAAGAAGGCGTGCGCCGCATCGCGGTGGTGACGCCGGGCTTTTCCGCCGACTGCCTGGAGACGCTGGAGGAGATCGCGCAGGAGAACGCCGAGATCTTCAAGCACAATGGCGGTGAAGAGTTTTCCGCGATCCCCTGCCTCAACGACAGCGAGCCCGGGATGGACGTGATCCGCACCCTGGTGCTGCGCGAGCTTCAGGGCTGGATCTGATGGTTCGTCCCGTGAGTCGCCGCGACTGTCTGGCGCTTCTCGGGATGACCGCCGCGCTGCCGACCGCAGTGCTGGCGCAGCAGCCGAACGCAACGCGCCGGCTCGGCGTGCTGTCGGTCATTGCGGGCGATGAGGTGATCGGCCAGACACGCCTGGCCGAGGCGCTCGCCACCCATGGCTGGAAGGAGCAGGATAATCTGAGGGTCGACTGGCGCAGCGGCGCCGGAGATCGCGCGCGCATCGCCCGGCTTGCCGACGAGCTGATCGCGCTCAAGCCCGACGTCCTGCTCGCGCTTGGCACGCCCTCCGTCGAGGAACTGCGTCAGCGCACCACGACGATCCCGATCGTGTTCGCCGTCGTCACCGATCCCGTCAGCCAGGGCTTTGTCAAAAACCTTGCCCATCCCGGCGGCAACATCACCGGCTTCACTGATTACGACGGCCCGCTCGCCGGCAAATGGCTGGAGATGCTGACTCAGGTCACGCCCAGGGTGTCCCGCGTCTTCGTCGTCTACAACCCCGCCACCGCGCCGTTCGCGCCCCTGATGCTGCGCACGGTCGAGGAGGCGGCTCGGACCCTGCACGTGACGGTCGAGCCCGCGCCGATCCATGATGCCGCCGCGATCGCGTCGCTGGCCGCGCGCAAGGAGGGCGGCTTTCTGGTGCTGCCCGATTTCTTCACCATGGCCAATCGGATGCAGCTCCTGGCGGCGATCAGCGAAGCGCACGTGCCGGCGGTGTTCTGGAGCCGCACCTTCGTCGACGACGGCGGGCTGATGTCCTACAGCACTGACAGTGCCGAGCAGTTGCGGCGCGCGGCGTCCTATATCGACCGCATCCTCAAGGGCGCGCAGGCGGCCGACCTCCCGGTTCAGAACCCCACAAAGTTCGAGCTCGCGATCAACCTCAGGACCGCGAGGGCGATCGGCGTCACGGTTGCTCCGGGCCTCATCGCACTCGCGAACGACGTCATCGAATGACGTTCTCGAAACGGACGCCTTGCCGGATTCGTTAATTTTCGTCGGTAGGTCTGCGCCCGCACGCTTTCAAGAGCCCGTTGCAAATACATATCGTGACCATTCCCTCCTTCTCCGTCTTGTGCAGAATTGGGCCGATACCGACGTGAATCGCGACCGCTGAACCGGTAGGGTCGCGCTCCCGACCAATGACGGCGTGGGAAGGGGCTTTTCCTGCCTTGTTTTTCCCGCCTTGGAGGAAATATGAGCGGCTTCGACATTTTCGCGATTGTTCTGGTGTTGCTCGTCATCGCCACGCTGCTGGCCGGCGTGAAGACGGTGCCGCAGGGCTATGACTGGACCATCGAGCGGTTCGGCAAATACACGCAGACGCTGAGCCCCGGGCTCAACCTGATCGTGCCCTATTTCGATCGCGTCGGGCGCAAGATCAACATGATGGAGCAGGTGATCGACATTCCCGAGCAGGAGGTCATCACCAAGGACAATGCCACCGTGACGGTGGACGGCGTGGCTTTCTTTCAGGTGTTCGACGCGGCGAAGGCGAGCTACGAGGTCGCCAACCTCACCCAGGCGATCACGGTTCTGACCATGACCAACATCCGCTCGGTGATGGGCTCGATGGATCTGGACCAGGTGCTGTCGCATCGCGACGAGATCAACGAGCGCCTGTTGCGCGTCGTCGACGCTGCGGTCTCGCCCTGGGGCGTCAAGGTCAACCGCATCGAGATCAAGGACATCGTGCCGCCCGCCGATCTCGTCGAGGCGATGGGCCGGCAGATGAAGGCCGAGCGCGTCAAGCGCGCCGACATTCTCGCCGCCGAGGGCCAGCGCCAGTCCGAGATCCTGCGCGCCGAGGGCGCCAAGCAGGGCCAGATTCTCCAGGCCGAGGGCCGCCGCGAGGCCGCCTTCCGCGACGCCGAGGCGCGCGAGCGCCTCGCCGAGGCCGAAGCCAAGGCGACGCTGGCGGTGTCGGAAGCCATCGGCAAGGGCGACGTCGCCGCGCTGAACTATTTCATCGCCGACAAGTATATCAAGGCGTTCGGCCAGTTCGCGGACGCGCCGAACCAGAAGATCATCATGCTGCCGATGGAAGCGACCAGCATGCTCGGCTCGCTCGCCGGCATCGGCGAGATCGCCAAGGCGACGTTCGGGGAGAGTGCCGCATCGGCTACGGCCGCGGCCCGTCGCGGCGGTTCGGTGCCGTCGTCAGGCCCGACGCCGCCGGCCGTGCCGCCGCAGTAGGGCATTTGGAGAGGTCGTGTCATGACCGACATGTTCGCATCGCTCGGCAACTGGAATTGGCTGATCTTCGGCTTCATCCTGATGGCGCTGGAGACGATCGCGCCGGGCGTATTCCTGTTCTGGCTCGGGCTTGCGGCCTTGCTGGTGGGCCTGGTCTCATTCGTCGTCACGATGTCCTGGCAGATCCAGCTCGTGATGTTCGCGATCTTCGCGGCAGCGGCCGTGCCGGTGTGGCGGCGCCTCGCCCGTCCGAAGCTGGACGCCAGCGCCAGCCCCTTCCTCAACAAGCGCACCGAAGCGCTGCTCGGCCGCGAGTTCACGCTGGAGAAGCCGATCATCGACGGCTCCGGCACGGTCCGCATCGGCGACACCGTGTGGCGCGTCGCCGGCCCCGACACGCCGGCGGGAACGCGGGTGAAGGTGGTGCAGGTGGACGGCGCGAATTTGACCGTGGCGGTGACGTAGCTTTCTTACCCTCCCCTGGAGGGGGAGGGTCGGCTCACATTGAGCGTAGCGAAATGTGAGACGGGGTGGGGCGACGGTCTCTCCCCATTCAACAGTGCCCGAGTGGAGAGATCACCCCACCCCGCTCGCGCTGCGCGCGATCGACCCTCCCCCTCCAGGGGAGGGTAAGCGAGAGCCCTACCTCTTCCACCGCTCCGCAAACCGGTGCAGCGGCATGAATGTCTCGCACAACTCCCGCCCGAGCGGTGTCAGCCCGTAACCGCCGCCTTCGCCGAGCTCCACGAAACCCGCCTCGCGCAGCTCCGTCAGCCGCGCCTGCAGCACCGTCGGCGAGGCCTCGTCGCAGGCCGTGCGCAAGCTGCGTGAGGTGAGCGGGACATCGCGCAATTCCCAGAGGATCCGCAGGCTCCAGCGCCGGCCGAGCAGATCGAGCAAGGCCATGATCGGCCGCCCGGTGCGCGAGCCGCGGACATTCCCTGATGCTGCCTTTTTCCCCATCCAATCCCTCTTGCGCGATGCTACAGAAAGTGTAGCGTTGTGCTACGGTAAATGTAGCAATGGAGACGGCCGATGTCCGAGGTCACACCGCGCATTGCGGCGCTGGAGGCGCCTTATCCACCGGAGATCCAGGCGCAGTTCAACCGCATCATGCGCGGGGCGCCGCCGCTGCTGCTGTTCCGGGTGATGGCGGGCCACACCCGCGCCTGGGACAAGTTCCGCGCCGGCGGGCTTCTTGATCCGGGTCCGCTGTCCTTGCGCCAGCGCGAGATCGTGATCGATCGCACCTGCGCGCTGACCCGATGCGAATATGAATGGGGCGTGCATGTCGCGATCTTTGCCGGCCCGGCGCGGCTCACTGAGGACGAGATTCGCGCCACCGTGCAAGGCGATGCAGCCTCGCTGTGCTGGTCGCCGGCCGAGCAGGCGCTGATCGCGGCGGTCGATGCGCTGCATCAGCACGCGACCTTGAGTGACGACGAATTCGCCGCGCTCTCGGCGCATTACGATGCGGCGCAGATTCTCGAGATCATGCTTCTGTGCGGCTTCTACCGCACGGTGTCCTATCTGGCGAACGGGCTGAAGCTGCCGCTGGAAGAGAACGCGGCGCGGTTTCCGCAATAGACGTCCTCTCCCGCGGAGCCGGGGAGGGGACTTGCCTCACCCGAACAGCGGCGTGCCCGGCACGAAGGCGTCGAAGGCGGCCCAGAACTGCGAGCGGTAGCGGTCCTGTTCCTGCAGGATCTCGTGCTTGGCCCCGGCGATCACGAGATGCGAGCCGGCCCGCAGATGGTAGGCGAACTCCTCGATTGCCGCGGTCGAGACCACGGTGTCATTCGAAGCGGCCAGCATCAGGATCGGCTGGCGGATCTCGGAGGGGTAGTTCATGCCCTTGAAGGTGTGCATCGCGCGGAACGCGGTGTCGGCCCAGGCCACCGTTGGCGAGGCCAGCCCCAGCGTCGGGTCCTCCTCCAGGATCGCGGCATTGCGCGCATAGCGTACGGGATCGCTCGTCACGGGATTGTTGATGAAGGGATCGAGCCCGGTGAGGCGGTCGCTGCCGCCGGGAACGTAGCGGCCGCCCTGCCCGAGCAGGCGCATCGTCTTGAGCAGCGCGCGCACCGGAAACGAGGTGGTGCGGCCGGGCAGGTCGATCATCGGCGCCGACAGCACCATGCGGTCGAACCAGCGCTTGCCCGCATGCGCCACCCGCAGCAGCACGGTGCCGCCCATGGAGTGGGCGAGCGCGAAGAACGGCGGCGGACAGTCCGGCAGCACCACCTGCTGCACGAAGGCCTCGACGTCGGTTTCGAAATCGGCGAAGTCGCGCACATAGCCCTTGCGCGGATCGCGCAGGCGGCGCGCGGAATGACCCTGGCCGCGCCAGTCGATCATCGCCACCGCAAAGCCGCGGTCGCGCAGGTCGCGCACGGTCTCGAAATATTTCTCGATCTGCTCGCTGCGCCCGGTGAAGACGCAGACCGTGCCCTTGCGGTTCGCCGGCGGAGCCCAGCGCGCAAAGCGCAGCTCGACGCCGTCGGACGTCTTGATCGTGCCGCTGACGCAGTCTTCGGGAACGGGGTTGGACGGAATCGAGACCAGCGTCATGATGGGGAGTGCGTGGGCGCCAAGTGCTGCAAATCAAGGGGCGGGAGCGTCGAAAAGGCGCCAATGCCGCCCTCTTGAACGCCGTCTCGTGCCACCCATATCATTTTCGTGCAGGCCGCTACCAGTGTTTCGGAACCGGAACATCAGGCTGCACACAGACTAAAGCCCGGCCCGATTGGCGGGCGGGTAACCTGAACAGTCGCTCAATGGAGGACTTGAACCATGCGTACCTATGACCTCACCCCGTTTTATCGTTCCACCGTCGGCTTCGACCGCCTCTTCAACCTGCTCGACCAGGCCGGTTCGGACGGCAGCCCCGGTTATCCCCCCTATAACATCGAGCGTACCGGCGAGAATGCCTACCGCATCACCGTTGCGGTCTCCGGCTTCTCCAAGGACGAGCTCTCCATCGTCGCGAAGGAAAACACGCTGACGATCAAGGGCGAGAAAGTCGCCAACGAGAACAGCAAGTCCGAGGTGCTCTATCGCGGCATCGCGGCGCGTGCCTTCGAGCGCGCCTTCCAGCTTGCCGACTTCGTGCAGGTGAAGGATGCCTCGCTCGAGAACGGGCTGCTTCATGTCGATCTCGTGCGCGAGATTCCCGAAGCCAAGAAGCCGCGCCAGATCGCGATCAACGCCGCCGCGCCAAAGGCGCAGGTGATCGAGAACTCGGCCGCGCAAGCCGCCTGAGACAAGCGACCTCCAGGTTGCGAAAACGCCCCGGTGCCCCGGGGCGTTTTTTCATTTTGCATCGCATCACAGAACGGTGAGGACCGTAACGCCGCGGCCTCACGCTCCGTCCTTTGGGCATCGCACCCGAACAAGACGGAAGATGATCATGTCACTTTGGCGCAGCCTTTTCGTCGCCGCGAGCCTTTTGGCGGCTCCGCTCAGCCTCGCTCACGCGCAGACACCGCAAACCGTGAAGGCCAAGAACGTCGTGCTGGTGCACGGCGCCTGGGCTGACGGCTCGAGCTGGTCGGAAGTGATCCCGATCCTCCAGGCCGCCGGCCTCCATGTCACCGCCGTGCAGAACCCGCTGTCGTCGCTTGCGGACTCCGTCGAGGCAACCAAGCGCGCGCTGGCCGAGCAGGACGGGCCGACCGTGCTGGTCGCGCATTCCTGGGGCGGCACCGTGATCAGCCAGGTCGGCACTGATCCGAAGGTCACCGGCCTCGTCTATGTCGCGGCACGCGCGCCTGATGCGAACGAGGATTTCGTCGCGCTCTCGAAGCAGTTTCCGACCGGCCCGGTGCGCGCCGGTATCGTCGAGCGCGACGGCTACACCAAGCTGTCCGAAGAGTCATTCCTGAAGTACTTCGCCAACGGCGTGAAGCCGGAGCAGGCGAGGGAGCTCTACGCCGTGCAATGGCCGACGGCCGCCTCGATCTTCGCCGGCCGCACCACGGAAGCCGCGTGGCGCTCCAGGCCGAGCTGGTACGCAGTGTCGAAGAACGACTACACCATCAATCCCGATCTCGAACGCTTCCTCGCCAAGCGCATGAACGCCACCACCGTCGAGCTCGATGCCGGCCACCTCTCGCTGGTGTCGCATCCGAATGAGGTCGCGAATCTGATCCGGGAAGCCGCGGGGTATCCGCGGAGCTGAGGTGGTTGCGTGAGTGCAAAAGGCGCCTGCAATCTCAGGCGCCTTTTGTCTTGCTCCACTATCTTCCCGCCGTCGTCCCTGCGAACGCAGGGACCCATAACCCCAGGGAGCAGTTTGGCGATGATTCGGAGTTCGGGACTCGCTCCTCATCCCCACCGATCAATCACGCGGTATGGGTCCCTGCGTTCGCAGGGACGACACCGTTTGTGTGGTCATCCCATCGCATCTAACGCGCAGCGCTAATCCAGCCCCTGCGCGGCCGGCATGTCCTGCGTCGGTAGGATGGTCGGAGCAGGCTTGGCTTGCCCGACGGTCGGAACTGCGGCTTGCGGCGCCGTCTCGGCGGGTTTTGGCTGCGCGGCCGCCGTCTGCTGCTGCTGCGGAGCCTGAGCCTGCGGCGCCACCGGCTCGGCGTGCTTCACTGCCGCGGCCGGCGCCTCGGCGCGCTGTGGCGCGGCCTTGGGCAGCGGCACGGTGCGGCTGGCGACATGCGGGATCGGGGCGGGCGGACGCGGCGGTCCGCCACGGACCATGGTCGGCGGCGGCAGTGCGCTTTGCGGGCGGTAAGGTGCAACCGCGGGCTCTTCATACGAAGGCGCCATGCCATAGGCATCGGCGGCCGGCATGAAGCGGATGATCCGGCCGTCCCGGGCGTCGATCACGAGCCGGCCGTCATCGCCATGGCGGTCGATCACCGCGATGGTGTAGACGCTGCCGCGCAGGCGCGGGATGCCGAGCGGCGAGAAGCCGTTCTCGCGCAGCACGGCGTAAACCTCGGTGGGCGGCAGCAGCACCGGGGCAGGCCCGCGCTCCTCATAGCCATAGCCATAGCCGTAACGCGGCGGCGGTGGCGGCGCGTCCGGCGGGGCATAGGGCCCGTCGAAATCCGACACGGCGATCATGGCTCCGCCGCCGCTTCCGTTCGCCGGAACCTGCGCTTGCACCCCGGTCGCAGCCATCGCCAGCGCGGCGGCGGCCACACATCCTGTGAAAAACTTCATGGTCGACACGCTCCTGTCAGGGCCCCGGATGCTCGTGCTCTTTCGCTTCTTGCGGCGTGACGCGCCTTCCGAAGGGCCGATCCGAAGCTTCATTTGCGATTTCGGCGCGGCTTGGGCCGGATCAGGGCGCGTTTGCTTCAAAACGGGGGCTGCGCAACTTTCGGAAAGCGATTGATTGACTTATCGGGAATCGGGACTTCCACGCGCTTGTGTGCTAGACAAAAATTTGGCAAGGTGATGGTTAGGACAGGAAGACTGTCTCAATTTTGCTCGCGGTTCCGGCACAGGGATTGCAGCGAAAGCTGGCACTTTCGAGCGCCAGGAAGGTACCAGGCAAAGCCGTTCTCGGGGACGTAGAACGCCTAGGCCTGAATTTAAGAAAATGCGGCTCGCAAGCGGACGAGCGGTGACCCAGAGGCGGGTGCCGCGGAACGCCCAAGGTGCGCCGAAGATGGCGGTGAGACAGCTTGCCGCACGGAGAGGACAGGAACAATGAACGGGTCGCAATTCGAGCGCGCAAACATCGTGGCAGAACAGCTGTCGGCGACGGTCGCCTCGAAACCGGCCGATCCGATTCAGGAGCACAATTCCCGTCCGGCCGCTGAAGGCCTCTACGATCCGAGCCTGGAGAAGGACAGCTGCGGCGTCGGCTTCATCGCCAACATCAAGGGCAAGAAGTCCCACGAGATCGTCTCGGACGCGCTGAGCATCCTCTGCAATCTCGAGCATCGCGGCGCTGTCGGCGCCGACCCGCGCGCTGGTGACGGCGCCGGCATTCTGGTGCAGATCCCGCACGCCTTCTTCAGCCGCAAGGCCAAGGAGCTCGGCTTCGCGTTGCCGGCTCCGGGCGAATACGCCATCGGCGCGCTGTTCATGCCGCGCGACACCGCCTGGCGCAACGTCATCAAGAGCATCATCGCCGACCAGATCAAGGAAGAGGGGCTGACCCTGCTCGGCTGGCGCGACGTGCCGACCGACAATTCCTCGCTCGGCGTCACCGTGAAGCCGACCGAGCCCGCGTGCATGCAGGTGTTCATCGGCCGCAACGGCGTTGCCAAGACCGAGGACGATTTCGAGCGCCGGCTCTACATCCTGCGCAAGTCGATCTCGCAGGCGATCTACCAGCGCCGCGACCGCGGCCTTGCCGGCTACTATCCCTGCTCGATGTCCTGCCGCACCGTGATCTACAAGGGCATGTTCCTCGCCGACCAGCTCGGCAAGTACTATCCCGATTTGCACGAGAAGGACTTCGAGAGCGCGCTCGCGCTCGTTCACCAGCGCTTCTCGACCAACACCTTCCCGGCCTGGTCGCTGGCGCACCCGTACCGCATGATCGCGCATAACGGCGAGATCAACACGCTGCGCGGCAACACCAACTGGATGGCGGCGCGCCAGGCCTCGGTGAGCTCCGAGCTCTACGGCAAGGACATCAACCGCCTCTGGCCCATCTCTTATGAAGGCCAGTCCGACACGGCCTGCTTCGACAACGCGCTCGAATTCCTGGTGCAGGGCGGCTACTCGCTGCCGCACGCCGTCATGATGATGATTCCGGAGGCGTGGGCCGGCAATCCCCTGATGGATGAGAAGCGCCGCGCCTTCTACGAATATCATGCCGCGCTGATGGAGCCGTGGGACGGCCCCGCCGCGATCGCCTTCACCGACGGCCGCCAGATCGGCGCCACGCTCGACCGCAACGGCCTGCGGCCGGCGCGCTATCTCGTGACCAAGGACGACCGCATCGTGATGGCGTCCGAGATGGGCGTGCTGACGATCCCCGAGGATCAGATCATCACCAAGTGGCGCCTGCAGCCCGGCAAGATGCTGCTGGTCGATCTCGAGCAGGGCCGTCTCATCCCCGACGACGAGATCAAGGCCGAGCTCGCCAAGAGCCATCCCTACAAGGAGTGGTTGGAGCGGACCCAGATCGTGCTGGAGGAGCTGCCGAAGGTCCCGACCACCGGCGTGCGCTCGAACCTGTCGCTGCTCGATCGCCAGCAGGCGTTCGGCTACAGCCAGGAAGACATCACCATCCTGATGACGCCGATGGCGGCCACGGGCGAGGAGGCAGCCGGCTCGATGGGCAACGACACGCCGATCTCGGCGCTGTCGGACAAGGCCAAGCCGCTGTTCACCTACTTCAAGCAGAACTTCGCGCAGGTCACCAACCCGCCGATCGACCCGATCCGCGAGGAGCTGGTGATGAGCCTCGTCTCGATCATCGGGCCGCGGCCGAACCTGTTCGACCTGCAGGGCATGGCCACGACCAAGCGCCTCGAAGTGCGCCAGCCGATCCTGACCGACGCGGATCTCGAAAAGATCCGCTCGATCTCCGACGTCGCCGAATCGCACTTCAAGTCGCGCACGCTGGACACCACGTTCCACGCCGGTCTCGGCGCCGCCGGCATGGACCAGGTGCTCGATGAGCTCTGCGCGCGGGCCGAGAGCGCGGTGCGCGAGGGCGTCAACATCATCATCCTGTCCGACCGCATGGTCGGCACCGACCGCGTGCCGATCCCGGCACTGCTGGCCTGCGCCGCCGTGCATCATCATCTGATTCGCGTCGGACTGCGCACCTCGGTCGGTCTCGTCGTCGAATCCGGCGAGCCGCGCGAAGTGCATCACTTCGCGTGCCTTGCCGGCTACGGCGCCGAAGCGATCAATCCTTACCTCGCGTTCGAGACCATCATCGCGATGAAGGATCGCCTGCCCGGCTCGCTCGACGACTACGAGATCGTCAAGCGCTACATCAAGTCGATCGGCAAGGGCCTGCTCAAGGTGATGTCCAAGATGGGCATCTCGACCTACCAGTCCTATTGCGGCGCGCAGATTTTTGACGCGGTCGGCCTCAAGGCGGACTTCGTGTCGAAGTTCTTCGCGGGCACGCACACCCGTGTCGAAGGCGTTGGCCTTGCCGAGATCGCCGAGGAGGCCGTGCGCCGCCATGCCGACGCGTTCGGCGAGGCGCAGGTCTACAAGACCTCGCTCGATGTCGGCGGCGAATATGCCTATCGCAGCCGCGGTGAGGACCATGCCTGGACCGCCGAATCGGTGTCGCTGCTGCAGCACGCCGCGCGCGGCAATTCGCAGGAGCGCTATCGCGCCTTCGCCAAGATACTGAACGAGCAGTCGGAGCGCCTGCTGACGCTGCGCGGCCTGTTCCGGATCAAGAATGCGGACGAAGAGAAGCGCAAGCCCGTCCCGCTCGACCAGGTCGAGCCGGCCAAGGACATCGTCAAGCGCTTCGCCACCGGTGCGATGAGCTTCGGCTCGATCTCGCGCGAGGCCCACACCACGCTCGCGATCGCCATGAACCGGATCGGCGGCAAGTCGAACACCGGTGAAGGCGGCGAGGAAGCCGACCGCTTCAAGCCGATGCCGAACGGCGATTCCATGCGCTCGGCGATCAAGCAGGTCGCCTCGGGCCGTTTCGGCGTCACCACGGAGTATCTCGTCAACTCCGACATGATGCAGATCAAGATGGCGCAGGGTGCCAAGCCCGGCGAGGGCGGCCAGCTGCCCGGCCACAAGGTCGACGCGACCATCGCCAAGGTGCGGCACTCGACCCCGGGCGTCGGCCTGATCTCGCCGCCGCCGCATCACGACATCTACTCGATCGAGGACCTCGCGCAGCTCATCTACGACCTCAAGAACGTCAACCCGACGGGCGACGTCTCGGTCAAGCTGGTCTCCGAGATCGGCGTCGGCACGGTCGCCGCGGGCGTTGCCAAGGCGCGCGCCGACCATGTCACCATCGCGGGCTTCGAGGGCGGCACTGGCGCTTCACCGCTGACCTCGATCAAGCACGCCGGCTCGCCCTGGGAGATCGGCCTTGCCGAAACCCACCAGACCCTGGTGCGCGAGCGGCTGCGCAGCCGCATCGTGGTCCAGGTCGACGGCGGCTTCCGCACCGGGCGTGACGTCGTGATCGGCGCGCTGCTCGGGGCCGACGAGTTCGGCTTCGCCACTGCGCCCTTGATCGCGGCCGGCTGTATCATGATGCGCAAGTGCCATCTCAACACCTGCCCGGTCGGCGTCGCCACCCAGGACCCCGTCCTGCGCAAGCGCTTCACCGGCCAGCCCGAGCACGTGATCAACTACTTCTTCTTCGTCGCCGAGGAAGTCCGCGAGATCATGGCTTCGCTCGGCTTCCGCACCTTCAACGAGATGATCGGCCAGGTTCAGCTGCTCGACCAGACCAGGCTGGTCGCGCACTGGAAGGCCAAGGGCCTCGACTTCTCGAAGCTGTTCGTCAAGCAGAAGGAAGAGAAGGGCCAGAAGATCTATCACTCCGAGCGCCAGAACCATCATCTGGAAGCGGTGCTCGACCGCGCGCTGATCGAGAAGGCGACGCCTGCGCTCGACCGCGGCGCGCCGGTGAAGATCGAGGCCACGATCAACAGCACCAACCGCTCCGCCGGCGCGATGCTGTCGGGCGCGGTCGCCAAGATCTACGGCCATGCCGGCCTTCCGCACGACACCATCCATGTCGGCCTCAAGGGCACCGCCGGCCAGGCCTTCGGCGCCTGGCTCGCGCACGGCGTCACCTTCGAGCTCGAGGGCGAAGCCAACGACTATGTCGGCAAGGGCCTCTCCGGCGGCAAGATCATTGTCAAGCCGCCGCGGAACGGCGGTATCGTGCCGGAAGAGAGCATCATCGTCGGCAACACCGTGATGTATGGCGCGATCGAGGGCGAGTGCTACTTCCGCGGCATCGCCGGCGAGCGCTTCGCCGTGCGCAACTCGGGCGCGGTCGCCGTGGTCGAGGGCGCGGGCGATCATTGCTGCGAATACATGACCGGCGGCATCGTGGTCGTGCTCGGCAAGACCGGGCGCAATTTCGCGGCCGGCATGTCGGGCGGCATTGCCTATGTGCTGGACGAGACCGGCGACTTCGACAAGCTGTGCAACCTCAGCATGGTCGAGCTCGAGCCGGTCTTGTCGGAAGAGCTGATCAACGCCGGCACCTACAATCACGCCGGTGACCTCGAAGCGCACGGCCGGGTCGACGTGTTCCAGAACCTGCTCGATTCCGACGTCGAGCGTCTGCACGTCCTGATCACGCGCCATGCAAAAGCGACCGGCTCCAGGCGCGCCGCCGAGATCCTTGCCAATTGGAAGGACTGGCTGCCCAAATTCCGCAAGGTGATGCCGGTCGAGTACCGGCGCGCACTGCGCGAGATGGCCGCCAACGCGGACGCCGAGCCGAAGATCGCGATCGGGGCGTAATTCTCACCTCGCGTCATTCCGGGGCGCGCAAAGCGCGAACCCGGAATCTCGCAAAGATAACCTCCAGGTTCCGGGTCTGCGCGCGGCGCGCGCATCCCGGAACGACGGGAAAGAAAACTAAGCGGCAGGGACTTCGGGTTTAATGGGCAAGATCACGGGTTTTCTCGAAATCGAACGGCATGACCGCAAGTACACTCCGGTCACCGAGCGCGTGAAGCATTACAACGAGTTCGTCGTTCCCTTGAGCGAGAAGGAAGTGCGCGACCAGGCCGCGCGCTGCATGAATTGCGGCATTCCCTATTGCCACGGCACCGGCTCGGTCGCGCCCGGCACGCCCGGCTGCCCGGTCAATAACCAGATCCCCGACTGGAACGACCTCGTCTATCAGGGCAATTGGGAAGAAGCCTCGCGCAACCTGCACTCGACCAACAATTTCCCCGAATTCACCGGCCGCATCTGTCCTGCGCCGTGCGAAGCGTCCTGCACGCTCAACATCGACGACAACCCGGTCACCATCAAGACCATCGAATGCGCGATCGTCGACCGCGCCTGGGATAATGGCTGGCTGAAGCCCGAGGTCGCCGCCGAGAAGACCGGCAAGAAGGTCGCCGTGATCGGCTCGGGTCCGGCCGGCATGGCCTGCGCCCAACAGCTCGCGCGCGCCGGCCACGACGTGCACCTGTTCGAGAAGTACGCCAAGGCCGGCGGCCTGCTGCGTTACGGCATCCCCGACTTCAAGATGGAGAAGGGCGTCATCGACCGCCGCGTCAAGCAGATGGAAGGCGAAGGCGTCACCTTCCACTACAACAGCCATGTCGGCGCTGACGGCAATGTCGATCCGCGCGAGATGCTGAACGAATATGACGCGATTGCGCTCACCGGCGGTGCGGAAGCCCCGCGCGATCTGCCGATCCCCGGCCGCGAGCTCGACGGCATCCACTACGCCATGGATTTCCTGCCGCAGCAGAACCGCCGTGTCTCCAGCGAGCCGCTGGGCGGCGCCGCCGACATCCTCGCCGGAGGCAAGCATGTCGTCGTCATCGGCGGCGGCGACACCGGCTCGGATTGCATCGGCACCTCGATGCGCCAGGGCGCGCTGTCGGTGACCCAGCTCGAGATCATGCCCGCCCCGCCCGAGCGCGAGAACAAGGGCCTGACCTGGCCGAACTGGCCGCTGAAGATGCGCACCTCGTCGAGCCAGGCCGAAGGCGCCATCCGCGAGTTCGCCGTGCTGACGCAGAAGTTCACGGGCGAGAACGGCAAGGTCAAGAAGCTGCACTGCGTCCGCGTCGACGACAAGTTCAAGCCGATTGCCGGCTCCGAGTTCGAGCTCGACGCCGAGCTCGTCCTGCTCGCCATGGGCTTCGTCCACCCCGTGCACGAGGGCCTGCTCAAGCAGCTCGCGGTCGACCTCGACCCGCGCGGCAACGTCAAGGCCAACACGCTCGACTACCAGACCTCGCGCCCGAACGTGTTCACCGCCGGCGACATGCGCCGCGGCCAGTCGCTGGTGGTGTGGGCGATCCGCGAAGGCCGGCTGTGCGCCCGGTCGATCGACACGTTCCTGATGGGGAAGACGGATCTGCCGCGGTAGGCGCGGCGAGCCCCGCCGACAGTTCAATAGACGGTGTCATCGCCCGGCTTGACCGGGCGATCCAGTATTCCAGAGACAGCTATCATTGAAACGATAGCCGCGGCGTACTGGATGCCCCGGTCAAGCCGGGGCATGACCACGGAGTGGGTGGCGAGAGCGGAGCAAACCAAGCAGCATTCGCCCCAACGCCACGCGCCGCCGCCTCAATTCTGCAGCCTCACCCCCAGCATCACCACCGTCCCCTGCGAGCTCGATCCCGCCTGGTTCGAATCCAGGATGTCGTGCCGCAGCGTGCTCTTGATCCAGACGTTGCGGTTGAGCTTGTAGATCAGATTGCCTTCGAGCGAGAAGGTTTTGTCGTTGCGACCCTGGTTCTGGTAATCGTAGGTGCCGTAGGTGAACTTGCCGACCGCCGTGAGCCAGCGGCGGAAGTCGTGATCGACTTCGACACCGTAGGTGTGCACCAGCACGCCGGACGAGCCGGGGACGGTGGTCTCGGCGATCTGCGTGTCGGTGGCAAGTTTCACGGTGGTGAGGCCGCTCGCATTCCAGATCAGTGAGCCCGCGGTGAGGAAGCCGGAGAGCTGGCTGAGGCGCGGGTCGGTATAGTTGCGTGCGGAATAACCGACCGAGACCTCGCCGATGAGGATGCGCGAGAACTCGAAGGACGAGCCGACCTTGGCATAGCCGCCGTTTGAATCGCGGAAGTAGCCGTTGCGGTCGGCGGCCTGGTCGTGGACGCGGGTGTCGCCCTCGATCTCGACGAAGGGCTTGAGGCCCGGCTTCAGCTCGTAGGAGAAGCGGCCGACGCCGCCATACTGGTTGAAGTCGCGGTCGTTGTTGCTGAAGGTCGAGCCGTCGGTGAGCTTTGAATCCGTGTAGGCGGTGCGGTCGACGGTGGCGCCGGCGGCGACCTGGAAACGGTTGAAGGTCTGGTCGAAACCGAGCGTCGTGCCGTAGGTGGCGTAAACCGGATATTTCTGCAGGCCGGCCTGCACGTTCGGGCTGCCGGGATTGTCGGTGGCGAGCCGCAGACGCAGCTGCGAGGTCAGCTTGAGATCGCGGTCGACGTCGAGGCGGCCGTCGACATGGCCGGTGAAATCAGGCCGGTCGATCTCGACCGGCGAGGGCGAGGCAAAGCCGTCGATCGTCGCCGGCATGTTGTTGGTGTAGCCGGAGAACGAGCCGCGCAGGTCCGCGACCAGCGCGTGGCGTTCCCAGTCGGATTGCACGAGGAGGTCGGGCGCGACGACATAGACCGGCGAGCCGACCGGCTTGTTCAGGCGCGCCGGGTTGGTGTCGTAGCCGGCGGAGAGCTCGAGCCCGCCCCTGATCAGGAAGCTGCCGGCATAGTCACCGACCGCGCCGAACGCATCGTCATCGGCCTTGAGGCGGCGGCGCAGCGGCTGGCCTGGCACATTGCCGGCCATCGCCGGGGCGACCGGTGTCTTGTGCGCGGTCTCCGACGGCGGTGGCGCGATGCGCGGCGGGCCGAGCGTCGTCACCGGCGTTACTGGCGGCGGCGGCGAGCCGGGACCGAGCGGGCGCTTCGGCTTGGCCTGCCCGGGATAGAGCTTGGGCTGCTGCCGCTTGCGGTTGAGCGAGTCATAGCCCGAGCCGCTCGCGCCGTTGGCGGCGGGCAGGCCGTAGGTCGGGACCTGACCGGCTGTGTTTTGGCCGAGGCGCGAAGGCGCCGGTGTCTGCGGGCGCTTGCGCGGATCGGCACCGGGATCGGGCAGCGTCGGCAGCGCGTCCGAGGGTGCCTGCGGCACGCCCGCCGTACGGCGTGTCGGCAGCGTGTCGGGCGAGGCGAAGCTGCCGCGGTTGGGATTGAACAGGTCGGGCGTGAGGCTCTGGGCCACCGCCGGGCCGCTTCCAAGAGCGGTCAGCGCAAGGCACGGGACGAGACACGGCAAAGCCGCACGCAACAATTGCGCGCGCTTGCTCCGGCCCCTGCCTGGAGACGACCCCACGATGGAATAACTCCAACGAAATCAAATGCTTCCACGATGGCCTCCGCCGGCTGGCGGGAACCCATCGTTAATGGACTTAAAACAATTATGGTTAATGACCGGTTGAGGGCATTTGCGGCCGCGTCGCCTCACCAGCCCGGGCGTGCTAAGCAGGCGCCAACGGGCGAACGCCCACCTCTTCCTGGACGAGATCATGCCGAGTTCGAAACCGCTGATGACCCAATCATCCGGCCCCATCCCTGAGAGCGTCGAATCCGCGCTCCGCACGCTGGAGACGGAGAGCGGCGGCATCAACGCGCTCGCCGCCGCGCTGCGCGGCCCGCTGGGCGAGGCGTTTGCCAAGGCGGTCGATCTGATCCGCAACGCCAAGGGCCGCGTCATCGTCACCGGGCTCGGCAAGTCCGGCCACATGGCGCGCAAGATCGCGGCGACCCTGGCCTCGACCGGCACGCCCGCGTTCTTCGTCCACACCGCGGAAGCCGCCCATGGCGACCTCGGCATGATCACCGCGGACGACGTCATCATGGCGTTGTCCTGGTCCGGCGAGCAGCCGGAGATGAAGACGCTGGTGAATTATTCGGCGCGCTTTGCAATTCCCATGATAGCGGTGACGTCGAATGCTTCGTCCTCGCTGGGACAGGCCGCCGATATCGTGATCGAGCTGCCGAAGGCGCGCGAGGCCTGCCCGCATAATCTGGCGCCGACCACCTCGACCATGATGCAGGTCGCGATCGGCGATGCCATCGCGATCGCGCTGCTCGAAGGCCGCGGCTTCACCGCACTCGAGTTCGCGCATTTCCATCCCGGCGGCAAGCTGGGCGCGATGCTGAAATTTGTCCGCGACTACATGCGCACCGGCGCGGAGATTCCGGTCAAGCCGCTCGGCACCAAGATGTCGGATGCGGTGGTCGAGATGTCGGCCAAGGGCCTCGGCTGCGTCTGCATCGTCGATGAGGCCGGCGGCATCACGGGCATCATCACCGACGGCGATCTGCGCCGCCACATGCGCCCCGATCTGCTGACGGCGTCCGTCGACGAGATCATGACCAGGCAGCCCAAGACCGTGCCGCCCTCGATGCTCGCGACCGAAATGATCGAGGTGCTGAACACAAGCAAGATCACGACGCTGGTCGTGACCGAGGCGGACAAGGTGGTCGGCATCGTGCATCTGCACGACCTGCTGCGCGCCGGCGTGGCGTAGTCCTATCGCCGTCGTGCCCGGGACAAGCCCGGGCACATCAGCTCACAGCGTCTTCAGATACTCGATCAGCTCATAGCGCTCGTCGTCGTCCTTGAACATGCGGCCGATCACGCCGTCGCGTCTCGGCTCGCCGTCTTTAAGCTCGAACGAATGGCCGCGCACGCTGTTGCCCTGGACCGGCTTGCCGTCCGATCCGGTCATCGAGAACTGCGTTTCACCCGTCTTGCAGCGCTCGTCGGCGGTGACGGCGAAGCCGACGGTCACGGGATCATAGTCGCGGCGGCCCATGCAGAATTTGGTCGGGCGTTCGTTCTGCGGCTTGAGCAGCCAGTACAGCGAAGGCACCGAACCGTTGTGCAGATAGGGCGCCGTCGCCCAGATGCCGTTCAGCGGACGCGCGCGGTAGCGCGCTCCCCCCACCGGATTGAGGCAGTTCTTGCGCGCGAGATTCCACAGCTTCGCCCGCTCGGCGTCCGACAGCTTCTCGTCGTCCATCCATTTGCGGGCGACGAGATCCACCACCGTCATCAGGCCGAGCGCATAGACCATCTCGTTGGGCGAGGCGCTCGCGGTCGGGACATCGCATTGCCACCATGTCTGCAGGTCGGCCGTATTGACCTTCAGGAAGCCGGGCACGTCGATGATCCTGTTGCTGAGCACGAGCGTCTGCTCGGGGTCGGTGTTGATCTCCTTGAGGGGAATCGTGACCGCGTTCAGCACCTTGCTGTCGCCGCTCGGCTCCCAGCGTCCTGACGACCAGAATGCCGGGGTGTCGACCGCTGGCAAATGGCATCCGGAGCACATCTCGGCGTAGATCTTGCGGCCCTTCTCGGCCTTGTCCCTGTCGATCCTCCAGGCATCGCCGAGGATTTGCGACGGCCATTTCGGCGACAGCAGGCCGCCGAATTTCGGACCGGTGGCGGGATCGGGCGACTTGAAGGGATCGGGACCCCTCAGCATGTCCTCGATCCAGCCGAGCGTGTTGACGTGAACCGAGGAGCGCCAGATCCTGTCGCCGGGATAGGCGTCGGACAGGTTGAGCAGCGCCGTCACGCCGAGCGCTTCGCCGGCGTTGCGGATCAGCGGCTGCTCGATCGAGGCGTCGTATTGCGCGAACTTGAACCACGGCACGGTCCAGATCGGGGGATAGCTCACCGGCGCGTCCTGGGCGTGCAGGTTCTTCTCGAATCCCTTGATCCCGCTCAGTGCGAGATCCTGCGAGAACACCTGGTTGCCGATGCGATTGAGGGCGTCGAGGCGGCCGAACCCTTCCTCGGTGTCTTTCTGCTGCCTGCCGTCCCAGGTCTTCTTGCCTTCGATCGTCTCGTTATATTTCTCCTGCCAGCCGATCAGGAACTTGCCGATCGCGCTGAGCTTCTGCTTCAGCGCGTCGCGATCCGTCTTGCCGGCGTCGGCGCCGAGCACGCGATCGGCGAAGCGGTCGAAGCGGAACGGGACGTAGAGCGTGTAGGCGATCGACAGGCCGGTGGCGAGCTCGAGCTTCTTCAGGTCGGTCATGGCCGGGCCGCCGTCGAAGCGGACGTCGATGCCCTGGTAATGGATCTGGCCGGTGTGGCAGGCGGCGCAGGTCAGCCCGATCTTGTCCTCCTCGCGTCGGCCGCTCGCGGGATCGACGACGCCGGTCATCCGTGCAAAGCCGACCGGCAGGCCGTCGACGTTCTCGGCCGGCGTCCATCTCGTCGACCAGCCCGGTACCTGTTTCGTGTCATAGACATTGGCGTAGCCGAAGCGGCGCAACGTCGTCTCGTCGGTCTGGACCGACTGTGGGCTCGGGATGAAGCCGAAGCTTTCGAGATAGGCGCTGTCCTTCATCATGCCCGGCTTCGAGAACAGACGCAGGCGCGGCTGCTCCAGCGCCACGAACCACTCATAGGGCACCGGGAAGGTCGCAGTGCCCTGGCTCGCATGGTGAAACCAGTGCCGGTCCTTCAGCGACCAGTTCTGCTCGAGCCAGAAAGCGGCCTTGGTGTCGGGCACCGCGGGCAACGGCGGCGGCAGCAGCTGCGCGAGGATTCCCTTCTGCGGCAGCATGGCGCGGACCTGGTTGGGGAATTCGGCGACCGCAACGAGCGCGAGAAGCGCGCCGGCGAGGAAGAGCCCCGCGATTCCGAGAGCCCAGCGAAACCTGAGTGCGCAGGATGACAGCAGCGGCTGTGACACGATCCGCTGGGTGATCCTGCCGGGGAATTTGCGCTCGTTGAACAGCGTGCGCACGTCGGCCACGCTGAGATAGAGCTCCGCCTTCTTGCCGTCGACCTTGCCCTTGCCCATGATCTTCAGCAGGACTGGCCATTCGAACTGCATCAGCACCGGGTAGTACCAGCGCGCAGCGCTGCCGGCGCGCTTGAGATTGTCGTGCATGAAGGTCTTGATTTCCGCGGCGTTGAGGCCGGGCTCGCTGACGCCGGTGTTCGGATCGGTGTAGGTCCGGCCGAAGCTCTGGAGGCGCGCGATCTCGTCCTCGTTGACCTTGCCGTCGACGCCGAGAATGCGCGAGCCGGCGCCCAGCTTGTCCAGCGGACCGCCGCGCAGCGCGTCGAGCTGCGGGCCGGACCAGATGCTCTTGAGGATGTGACTGAAACCGTTGGCGATCGTCGCAACGCCGCGGACCTGGATGCGGGCCCAGATCTTCTTCAGTCCGGTCTCGCCGCTCGCATTCGCGATGGTCTGCGACAGCGTGTTGAGCGGGACGGTCCCGCCGTCGACAAAACCTTCGCCGACGAGGCCGCGCAGGAACGGGCAGGGATTGTCTGGCGAGACTGGGATCGAGGGGTCGAAGGGCGGCTTCGAAGCGGGGTCGTGCATGGCCCAAATCCTACAAACAGCGAATCGTGAAATAACGCGCCGATAAAGCGCGAAAAGTCCTAACAAACCGGCAGCACACTATACTACTTCAGCGTGTAGCGAAGTGTGTCCGAATTCACTGTCGCGTCAACACGGGCAGGCGCGAGGCCGGGGAAAACCCGCAAGGGATCGCAGACGGCCGCCGCCTGCCTTTTTAGGATTCGGCGGCGCGTTTGACGTCGCTCTGGACAAGGGTCAGCTTGCCGAGCGGCACGCCCGCATTCAGCAGCCCCTCGCGGTAATGGGCAAGGTCCTCGGGCCGCTTCCAGTGGAAATTGCGCAGGTGACGGTCGACATTCAGGGTCGGGTAATTGGTCATCAGCACCACGGTGGCCTCCGCCGCCTCATCGTCCCGGCGCAACTGTGCCAGCGCCGCCGCGCGGATCGCCAGCGCCTGCATGTGGTTCGGGTTGATGTAGAGCTGCTCGCGGGCCCATGACAGCGTCGCGTCGTATTGTCTCAACAGATAATGGCTGAAGGCGTTCAGCGCGGCCCATTGATAGCGCGGGTCGCTGTTGTCGCGTTGGGCGGCCATCGAGAACAGCTCGATCGCCTCGCGGTGCTCGCCGATCACGAAATGGCAGATGCCGAGCACGCCGCGCGCGCCCATGTCGTAGGGATTGAGTGCGACCGCGCGCTTGGCGGCGTCCATCGCGGCCTCGTAATGGCCTTCCATCGCATGCGCCCAGGATAGGATCGAGAACGCAAAGGAGGAACGCGGGTCGAGCCGGACGCTGGTCTCGGCGAGGTTCATCGCCTCGGCCCACATTTCGCGCGTGCCCTTGACCCAGCCGAACTGGATGCTCTGGATTTGGATCGTGGCGAGATAGGCGTGCGCGATCGACAGTTTGGGATCGAGCCTGATGGCCTCCCGGAACAGGTCGACGGCGGTGGCGAGGTCCTCCTTGGTCTGCCGGTAGTAATGCGACAGCCCCTTGAGGAAGCGGTCCCAGGCGGTCACGTCGGTGGAGGGCCGCGCCGGCGCCGAGGCTTCCGCGCGGACGATCTCGGTGGCGATGGCGGCGGACAGATTGGTAGTGATCTCGTCCTGCATCGCAAAGAGGTCGCCGATGTCGCGGTCGTAGCGGCCGGTCCAGAGCTGCTCGCCGGTCTCGGGGGCGATCAGCTCGGCGGTGACACGGATTTTTGCGCCGGCGCGCCGCACCGAGCCCTGGATCAGATAGGTGGCGTCGATCTCGCGCGCGATCAGGCGGGTCGAGACATTCTTGCCCTTGAAGGCGAAGGTCGAGTTGCGGCTCAGCACGCGATAGAACGATTGCAGCGCCAGCGCGTGGATCAGATCCTCGGTCAGGCCGTCGGAGAAATATTCGTCCTGGGCGTCGCTGAGATTGGCGAAGGGCAGCACGCCGACGATCGCGGTGCGGTACTGCTGCGACAGGACGGACGCTTCCCGCAGCTCGGGGAGGAGCGCCGGTGCGTTCTCGGGCGTCCAGGTGAAGACCCCGACCGCGTCCTTGATGTTCTTGAAACGGTGGTTGCCGGCATCGGTCAGCGGCACCTGGAGATGCTTGCTCGCCTCCCGGTAGGCCTTGGCCGAGATCGCGAAGCCGCCGGGGCTCGCCACCGCTTCGAGGCGAACGGCGATGTTGACGTCGTCGCCGAAGACCTCGTCCTCGTCGGCGATGACATCACCCATGTGGATGCCAAGCCGGAATTGCATGGCGCGGTCGGTCGGCAGATGGTGGTTGCGCTCCGCCATCAGCGTCTGCATCGCGATCGCGGCCTCAGTGGCGCCGACGATCGAGGGGAATTCCAGCAGGAAGCCGTCGCCGGTGTTTTTGACGACGCGGCCGCCGTGATTGAGGACAATGGGGTGAATCGCGCTGCGATGGGCTTTGAAGGCGGCATGGGTGCCGGCCTCGTCGCTGCCCATCATGCGCGAATAGCCGGCGACATCGGCGCAGACGATGGCAGCCAAACGTCTTTCCATAGCCCCGGAGCTCCAAGGGATCGAGGACCGGCCACCGCGTGGCAGTCGCCTCGAATCCCGCATTTCAAGAACCCTGCCTTTATAGAGCAGATGCGGCCGAGCGAAAGTATGATCCGCATTGCAAATTCGCGGTAAATTTGACGCATCCTGGTGGTGGACGCCGGCGGGCGAACCGACTAAGCCGACCCTTTGTGGCGGGCGGTCGGGCGGGCACCTCACATGCTGGGCATTCACGAGATCTGGCTTTTCATCCTGGCGGGCATAGTGCTCAACATCACCCCGGGCCCGGATACGGTCTATGTGATCGGCCGCAGCATGCAGATGGGCTGGCGGGGTGGCGCCGCGGCCGCGCTTGGCATCAGCTGCGGCTGCTTTTTCCATGTCGCGGGCGCCGCGATCGGCCTTTCGGCCTTGCTGATGGCCTCGTCCACCGCATTCTCGCTCGTGAAGCTGGTCGGCGCGGCCTATCTCATCGTCACCGGGCTTCAAATGTTGTGGGCGCGCCCGGTGCTGGCGACGGCCATCGACGAGCCGGCGCGGAGCTCGCTGCGACTTGTGTTCCTCCAGGGCGTCTTCACCAATGCGCTCAATCCCAAGGTCGCGCTGTTCTTCCTGGCTTTCCTGCCGCAATTCGTCGCAGCCGATTCCGCCCACAAGCCGCTCGCCTTCCTGACGCTCGGCCTGATCTTCATCTCGACGGGAACGCTGTGGTGCCTGGTGCTGGCCGCTTTCGCCGCCAAGGCCGCGCATCGCTTGCGCAGCTCCGAAGGCGCGATCGCCTGGGTCAACCGCGCGCTCGGCGGCCTCTTCATCTATCTCGGCATCCGCGTCGCCATGCTGGAGACGCGGTAGATCGTTCGAACGAATGACATTGCGTAGGGTGGGCAAAGGCGCAGAGCGCCGTGCCCGCCATTTGGCGATCCGGACGGTCAGGAATGGTGGGCACGCTTCGCTTTGCCCACCCTACGATCTCTATGAGCCGAAATCGTAGACCTCAGGCGAACTCTTTCAGCAGCGCGCCGCCGACGAGATAAAGCCCCAGCAAAATCATCGCGATCAAAAACCAGCGGCGGAACGCTTCTGCCGGCATCCGCGCCCGCACCGACTGGCCGACGAACATGCCGGCAAAGGCCATCGCCATCGCGACGGCGCCCGGCACGGCATTGGCCGGTGTCAGCAATCCACCGGCGGTGAGATTGAAGGCGAGCGCCAGCGTCGCGGTGGTGAAGAACACGCCGAGCGCCTGCACCAGTTCGTCCTTCTCCATGCCGATCGCCTGCATGAACGGCATCGAGGGGATCACCTGCACGCCCGTCGAGGCCGAGATCACGCCGGTGATGAGGCCGACCACGCCGCCGACCCATTTCTCGTTCTGCGGCGCGACGTGGAACTTGAATTTGCTGAGACCGATGATCGCGTAGATCACCAACAGGACGCCAAGCACCACGGTGCCGTAGCGTGCATGGGGGCCGGTGAGCGCGCCGGCATTGAGCCAGCAGCCGACCACGGTGCCGATCATCAGCGGCCATAGCCGCTTCAGGATGTCGCGCAAATAAGGGCCGACAAAAGTCTGCCAGATGTTGGTGACGATGGCGGGCACGATCACGATGGCGATCGCGCGGCTGGGCGTCATGCTCACCGCAAGCAGGCCCATGGAGACGGTCGGCAGGCCGAGCCCGACCACGCCCTTGACGAATCCGGCGATCAGGAACACGGCGGCGATGACGATGAGAAGCGGGTCGATCATGTCGGACACATTGACCGAAGCTGCATCCCGGCACAATCTGGAGGTTCCGGAGATAGCCTTCGTCTGCTACGAAGTCTGGAGCACGATCCGGAAAAGTGTGCAGCGGTTTTCCGAAAGATCGTGCTCAATCAACAAGGTTGGAGACCTGCCATGCGTTTTGATCTCGTCGATCTCCAGCTCTTCATCGCGGTCGCCGATCAGCGCAGCATCACCCGCGGCGCCGAGCGGTCGCACCTGGCGCTGGCCTCCGCGAGCGCCCGCATCAAGGGGCTCGAGGATGCGCTTGGCGTCGCCCTGCTCAAGCGCGGGCGGCGCGGCGTCGAATTGACCGCAGCCGGCGAGAGCCTGCTTGACCATGCGCGGCTCGTCATCCACCAGATCGACGCCATGCGCGGCGATCTCGCCGGCTTTGCCAGCGGCGTGCGCGCCAGCGTGCATTTTCTCGTCAACACCTCGGGGCTGTCGGAGCATCTGCCGAAGGCGCTGGCCGGATTCCTGCACGAGCATCGCGATGTCGCCGTCGACATCGAGGAGCGCGAAAGCACCGATATCGCGGCCGCGATCACCGCGGGCGCCGCCGATCTCGGCTTTGCCGCCGAGCATGCGCTGCCTGATCATATCGAGCGCTTCGTCTTCAGCGAGGATCATTTGACGCTGGTGACGTCGCGGCGCGGCCCGTTCGCGGGCCGCCGCCAGATCGACTTCCAGGAGACGGGCGCGTGCGATTTCGTCGGGCTCACCAGCGCCACCGCGCTCCAGATGCACATTTCGAAGCACGCCGCCCGGCTCGGCATGCGCCCGCATTATCGCGCGCGCATGCGCGATTTCGACGCGATCTGCCAGATGGTCGCCGCCGACGTCGGCGTGGCCCTGGTGCCGATCTCCGCCGCCCGCCGCTGCGCCAAGCTGATGCCGCTCGCCATGGTCCGCCTGCGCGATGCCTGGGCCAACCGCAAGCTCGTGATCTGCGCCCGCAGCTTCAAGGCGCTGCCAAGGCCGGCCAAGATGCTGGTGGAGCATTTGCGGGCGGAGGCGGTGTGAGGAGGCTGTTGCTGCGAACTGGCGTGAGCTCGCATCGTGGCCGCAAGCTCAACTGCGCTCCCTCCCCCCTTGCGGGGGAGGGCGGGGGAGAGGGGTGGCCCAGCAAAAGGTGTGACTGTCGTGAAGAAGTTTCTTTGCGCGATCGATGGAGTCCCCGTGTGAACCCCTCCCTAGCCCTCCCCCGCAAGGGGGGAGGGAACGCACCTGTCGCGTTGTGAGAGATCGGCTCTCCCCCTCCAGGGGAGGGTAAGAGAAAGCTACTTCGCCGTCTCGACCCCGGCGTCCTTGATCACCTGCGCCCACTTCTTCGTCTCGTCGGCAATGAAGGCGCGAAAATGCTCCGGCTCATCGCCGACAAGCGTCGCGCCTTGCGCGGCGAGCTTCTCCTTCACTGCGGGATCCGCCATGGCCTTGGTCGCGAGGCCATGCAGCGCCGTGACGATCTCCTTCGGCGTGCCCTTGGGCGCCACCATGCCGTACCAGTTCTCGATGCGAAGGTCGGGAAAGCCCGCTTCCTTGGTGGTCGGCACGTCGGGCGCGGTCGGCGCGCGCTCGACTGATCCGACGGCAATCGGCTTCAACGCGCCGGCCTTGACCTGCGGCAGCAAGACGGGGAGATCGAGGAACGTCATCTGCACCTGCTGGCCCAGGAGATCGTTCACGGCCGGAGCGGCGCCGCGATAGGGCACATGCACGATGTCGATCTTCGCTGTGAGCTTGAACAGTTCACCGGCAAGATGCGGCAGGCTGCCGGGACCGGAGGAGGCGAAGTTGAGCTTTCCGGGCTGCGCCTTGGCGAGCGCGATCAGCTCGCCGATGTCTTTCACGGGCACGTTGGTGGCGACGACAAGCATTTCCGGCACGGTCGCAACCAGCGTCACCGGCGTGAGGTCGGTTTGGGTGTCGTAGGCGACGCGCTCCATGCTCGGGCTGATCGCGAGCGCGCCGGCCGAGGAGATCGCGATGGTGTAGCCGTCGGGCGCGGCCTTGGACACCGCGTCGGTGCCGAGCACGCCGCCCTGGCCGCCGCGATTGTCGATCAGCACCGGCTGGCCCGACAGCTCCGACATGCGCTGGCCGATCACACGGGCGATGATGTCATTGGGACCGCCGGCCGGAAACGGCACGATCAGCTTGATCGGTTTTGCGGGAAAATTCTGCGCCGATGCCAATGACGGCAATAGCAGCAATAATCCAACGAGCAGCCTGCGTGAGATGGTCATGCAAGCCTCCCGCTCGCGTTTGTTATTGGTTGAGCAGCCTCAAGGCTTCTTCGTGAACTCTTGCGTCGCCGGCGGCAACGATGCGGCCGCCGCCCTGCGCCGGCTTGCCTTCCCAGGTGGTGACGACGCCGCCGGCGCCAGTCACGATCGGGATCAGGGCCGCGATGTCGTAAGGTTTCAGCTCGGTCTCGACCACGAGGTCGACATGGCCGGCCGCCAGCATGCAATAGGAGTAGCAGTCGCCGCCATAGCGCGACAGCCGTGCGCCCTGCTCGATGCGGCCGAAAATGGCGCGGTCGCGCTCGTTCATCAGCAGCGGAGAGGTGGTGTAGGTGGTCGCCTCCGACAGCGAGGCGCAGCGGCGGACCTGGAGCCGGCGCTCGCCGGAGGGGCCCTTGTAGTTCGCCGAGCCGTTGTCGCCGGAAAAGCGTTCGCCGATGAAGGGCTGGTGCATCATGCCGTAGACCGGCGTGCCCTTGTGCAGCAGCGCGATCAGCGTGCCCCAGATCGGAAAGCCGCCGATGAAGGATTTCGTGCCGTCGATGGGGTCGAGCACCCAGACATAGTCGGCGTCCTCGCGCTCATTGCCGAATTCCTCGCCGACGATGCCGTGCTGGGGGAAGCTGGCCTTGATCAGCCGCCGCATCACCGCCTCGGCGGCGCGGTCGGCTTCGGTGACGGGGTCGAAATCCTTGGTCTTGCTCTTGTCGTCGATCGACAGCGAGGTGCGGAAGAACGGCAAGATGGTCTCGCCGGAGGCGGTGGCGAGCCGTCCGATGAAGGCGGAGAAGTCGATCACCGTCACGGCGTATCCTCAAAGCGAAAGTCGGATGAAGCTTCCACCTGCCTAGCTCAAATCGCCTCTCGCGTGCAGCGCTGTCTTGATTTGGCCCCTGGTATTTTGAATGCCGCGGGCGGCTGCCTCAGCTCAGTCATATCCTGGCCAAATATCGATCACGGAGTTGAAAACTTAGTTCCGAGCATGCCTTGTTCGTATGCAAACGACTATCAACCCATTGAAATTCCTTATCAAAGAAACTGAATCTGGGTTTCTCTTAAAGCAATTGAGCCATGTGCATATTGCATGGGAAATGGCTCAAAAGCCCTTGCACTTTGTGCGGCGCGGCCGCATATTGTTGCGGTGCGGTAGCGCTCTGCGTTACCGCTGCCCTCCTTGGGCGTTTCCTCCCTAGACTTGGGCCGCTTCTTCATTAGAAGCGGCCCTTTTTTCTTGCCGCCTCCGTTTTCATTTTGGCGCGCGCAAGCGGCGAAGCGAAAACGCATTCGCGCCCATCGCGCACGGCGCGATCGTCCAAAGAAAAAGCTGTCGTCTATTCCGCTGCGGCCTGGAACGGGCCGAGATCGCCGAACGGAATCGTCGTCGCCAGCACGTCGGCAAGCACGCCGAAGTCGGAAGCGACTTGCGCAAAGCGCGGGCTGCGCTCGCGCCGCCGCTCGTCCATGTAGATCGCGCGATTGAGCTCGAGCTGCACGGCGTGCAGGCCGCTTGCGGGATTGCCGTAATGCTCGGTGATGAAGCCGCCGGCATAGGGCTTGTTGCGGCCGATCGAATAGCCGAGCCCGCCCAGGGTCTCCTCGACCCGGTCAGGCAAGAGCGGCGTGCAGCTGGTGCCGTAGCGGTCGCCGATCACGACGTCGGGCCGGCGCGGCTCGTCTCTGCTGACGCCGACCGACGGCATCGAATGGCAATCGACCAGCACCACGGTGCCGAACATCTGATGCACCTTGTTGATCAGCCGACGCAGCGCGCGGTGATAGGGCTTGTAGAGCGTCTCGATCCGCGCCAGCGCATCGTCGACCAGGATCCGTTCGCGGTAGATCTCCTGGCCGTCGCCGACCACGCGCGGAATGGTCCCGAGGCCACCCGCGACCCGCATCGAACGGGTGTTGGCGAAGCTCGGCAGGCGGCCGGTGAACATGCGCGGATCGAGCTCATAGGGCTCGCGATTGACGTCGACATAGGAGCGGGGAAAGTTGACCCGCACGGTCGGAAAGCCGCGCGTGCTCAGATGGCCGATCAGCTCGTCCATGAAGGAATCTTCGGAGCGCCGCAGCGTCGTCAGGTCGATCCGCGAGGCGCTGAGGAATTCGTCCGGATAGGTCGAGCCGGAATGGGGCGAGTTGAAGATGATTGGCGCGCGCCATGCGGCGGGCTCCACGATCTCGAAGGCTGGCGACACCTCGCCGTCAAACCGCGTCATCTTCTCAGGCTTCGTCCCTTCGCCGCACGATCCGGGCCCCGGATCGAATGATTCGGCCGGTCGACCGGCTCTTATGTGTCGTCATTGTCCGGAATCGCAACCATTCTGCCAAGCGAAAAGATGTGACGGGCGCTGGAACTTGTCTTAACCGTGCGGGCATCGAGGTGGGGATCGGCTCCGTCGGCTCGATTGATTCGCAGCCCGTTCGGGTTCACAAGGAGCGGGCAGCGCGAGCCGGCGCGGGTTAAGATTTTCACCCCAAATTTACCCTCTGTCGGGCTTAGTGAGCTCTGCTGATATCCTCTGGGGATTCGACGTTTCCTGCCATGCCAAAGATCCTGCTCGCCGAAGACGACAACGATATGCGCCGTTTCCTGGTCAAGGCGCTGGAAAATGCCGGTTTTCAGGTCTCGTCCCATGACAACGGTATGGCCGCCTATCAGCGGCTCCGCGAAGAGCCGTTCGAGATGCTGCTGACCGACATCGTGATGCCGGAAATGGACGGCATTGAGCTCGCCCGCCGGGCTTCGGAACTCGATCCCGACATCAAGATCATGTTCATCACCGGCTTTGCGGCGGTCGCCCTGAACTCGGATTCGGACGCCCCCAAGAACGCCAAGGTGCTGTCCAAGCCTGTGCATCTGCGCGAATTGGTCAGCGAAGTGAACAAGATGCTGGCGGCCTAAATCGGGCCTGTTCCGTCCTTGCGCCGGGTCCCCTGAGCCGTTATAGGGACCCCACCCGACGTAAGTGGACTATTAGGGCACGTAGCTCAGCGGGAGAGCACTACCTTGACATGGTAGGGGTCACAGGTTCGATCCCTGTCGTGCCCACCACGCTTCGCCTTCGGCTTCGCGTGGCACAGCCTGGAAAATCACGGCGAAGCGTGTCCGGCGTAGCTCGGAGAGCGTAGACGGACTGGCGCGCCTTGGAACGTGCCCATACACCAAGCATTGTTCCGCCATGCCCAAAACCTTCAAGCGCGGCGATCACGTCAGCTGGAATTCCGAGGCCGGCCGGGTGCGCGGCCATATCCTGCGCGTCCACACCGGGGACGTCGACTACAAGGGCTACACGCACCACGCGAGCCCGGACGATCCGCAATACGAGATCAAGAGCGACAAGACCGACCACGTCGCCCTGCACAAGGGCCGGGCGTTGCGGCTGCTGCGCAGCTGAGCGGCACAAGCCCGTGGCCGGATCGCGCTCCGCGCCATCCGGGCTACGATGCCCCTCCGGGATCTCCGACTATTTCAGTTCCGTATTCGCGACCGGCATGATTGAGGCGACGTGCCAGCCGTTCGCGTCCTGAACATAGGTCTGGCTGATCAGAAACGTATTCTGCTGGGGCGGTTTGCCCGGAAGCGCGCGCGTGAAAACGATGGGGACGAGGATCTGCATGACCTCGTTCGAGAGCACGGCGACGTGGAATTTCGACATGTCGGGCTCGAGGTGCCAGGTGCCCTCGTAATAGGTCTTGAACCGGGCCGCGACGTCATCGCGGCCGCGCGTCTCGATGCCTCTGGCAAACAACAGCGTTCCGGGCGAATTCAGCAGCATGGCCTTTACCGCGTCCGCATCATGCGCATTCTGCGCCGCGATGAATTTTTCGAAGATGGCTCGTGCCTCGGCGTCATTTGCGGCGGCGCGCGCGCTTCCGGGCGACCAGAACGTTGCAGCGAGAAACAGCGCCGCAGTCACCGCCATAACGCGTCGTGAAGATCGTCGTGGCCTGATGGTGCTGGGAGACGTTTCGGGCCGGGTCATGTTCACCTCTGGTCATTGGCAAGCATCGTTTGAATGGTGATCGACATACCATCGATGGCTGCGGCCGCGTTTTCAGAATTGCACGATCGGCGGCAGCGCCGAGATCACGGAAGGGTTAGTCGCGGCCATCGGATGTCGTGGCACGCACCAGGCAAGCTCGCCTCCAACGCGAAGTTGAGCTATCGTCCGGTGGCTCTATCCGGGGTACGATCTCCCTTCAGACAACGAGGCCGCCCATGAGCGTGTCCGTCATCGAGCAAGCAAAGATCCAGGCGCAGGTGCTGGTGCCGCTGGTCAAGGCGCTGCAGGCCGAACTCGGCGAGGCAAGCGCCAACGCGCTGGTTCGCAAGGCGCTCGGCGATCTCTATCGTGGCTTCGGCGAGGAGTTCTGGAAGGCGAAGAACGAAGCCGATCTCGGCAAGGCCGTGTCTTCGGCGTTCAGGACTTACGCCCGCGACGACGCGCTCGCCTATGACGTGATCGAGCAGACGCCGGACGCCTTTGCGTTCGACGTGACGCGCTGCGCCTATGCCGAGTTCTACAAGGCGCTCGGTGAGCCCGAGCTCGGCTTCCTCTTGGTCTGCACCGCGGACTTTGCGACCGCGGAAGGGTTCGGCCCCGACGTCAAGCTCACGCGCACCCAGACGATCATGCAAGGCGCGCCTCATTGCAATTTCCGCTACCGGCGCGATGGAGGCAAGACACAGTGAAGGGACTGCAAATGACGCGGTTGAGCTGTCTGGCCGCGGCGGTGCTGGCGCTGTTGGCGCCGCGCGCCGAGGCTGCGATCATCGACTGGCAAGCCGAGCTCCAGCGCTGCCGCGAGCTGCGGCAGAACGTGGCGCCGCTGCTTCAGGCCGGCGAGGGGATATCCGCCGTCGGCCGCTCCAACAGGTCCGTCCGTCGCTGCATCTGGATCCAGCGCATCGCGGTGCGCAAGAAAATACCGGGGGCGGAGGTGTGGTAGGCAGCCTGGCGCCCCCGAAGATCATGGCCCCGCCGTGACGAAGGCCGAGATGATCGTGCCATCGCTGCCAAGCGTAATGTGCCAGTGTGATGCGGCACCACCCTGGTGCCAGACCGAATAGACGTCCTGGCCTTGCGCGCCGACACCGAGAAATTCGATCGACGTGATCGGACCCATATCGGCGAGGCCGGGCTGCAGACGCGGCAATTGCTTGCGGGTGAGTTCAGCCAGAGCTGCGCTCATCTCGCCATAGTTGGGCTGGCCCGCTGCGAGGCTCTCGACGAGACGACGAAGCGCAGCGGCGCTGCCGGGATTGGCGGACCGGCTGCTCATGCGCGTCTCGATCGCGCGCTGGAGCTCTTGTGCTGCGGCTGCGTCGATGCGTTGCATGGTGTGGTCGTTGCCATGCTGGTGCAGGATCACGGCCGTCGGAATCCCGTCCGGTCCGAGGGTAAAACGAAACGCGACCTCGATATCCCGCGCGACGAATTCCGTTTCACTCACCGCGTAATAGGCAACCGAGCCTTGGCCGGTCAGCCGTGCCGAGAGATGGTCATCGTCACGCGTGATGGTGAAGACAGCGCCATGGAATTGATAGCTTCCGGCATAGCGATCCAGAGTCGCTTGCGGCAACTGAATCTCCTTGGCTTTCGAGCCGGATTGATCCGAACCATCGACTGTTCTGCCCGCCTCGTTATTGCGGTCCGGGCCGGGTTGCTCCGCCGAGCGGATTCTGGCGGCCAGCACATTCCAATCGGACAAGCCCAACATCTTCGCGACGAGCTCGAGGCTCTCGCTGACGGTGAGGGAGACTGATCGGGTGCTGCTGAGGGCTTCGCGAAGCGTTTGCGCCATGACCTTGGCGTCGCGGAAATCGCGCATCTTCTATTCCTTTGCGATATGAACGGAGAATGTCAGGGCTTGCGTTACTGACCCGTTCGCTCGAGCAAAGGAAGCGTGCGGCGGTCTGATACACTTCACCATACCCCGAAGGGCGCAAGCGGCAGGCGGTATCTACCTGGCAAAAATTGTGCTTGAGAGCCTCGTGATTGTCAACCGGTCATCGATCTCGCGATAAAGCTGTGTCACTCATGGCTCCAATTGATGCAGGCACGCGCATAAGCATTCTTGATGTTGGTCAGCTCTTGACCGTCCGAAGCAGCATCTCCTTCAATCCGGTTGGATAGAGGCTCGGCCCGCCCTCCGCGTCGAGATCGGCGAGGTTGAACCAGCGCGCGACGATTTGCTCTCCATTATCCTCGCGAAAGTCGATGCGGTCCTCGCCGCCGAACGCGCCGTCGGGGAACGTGACCTCCGCAACGAACATCACCTCGTGTCCGGTCGATCCCTCGTGCGCGAAAATGTTCTCCATCACCAGCGGCTCGCTCGTGATGGTGACGTCGATACCGAGCTCTTCGTTGAATTCGCGCACGAGCGCCGTCCGCCAGCTCTCGCCGAACTCGATCGCGCCGCCGAGCGGGCGCACGCCCTTGATCCGCCCCGCATCGTCCCGCACTTCCGCCGCCAACAGCAGCCCGTCCCGCCAGTGCAGGCCGATCGCGACGACGCGGATGTGAGGGTGAGGCCGCCATGTGGTCATGGGGCATGGTTAGTCGGCTTCGGGCGCTTTCGCAATCGGGGCGCGCCGGCCCAAAGCTTTCATCATGTCACCCCTTGACCGCGCCGGCGGTGAGCCCGGAGACGAGATAGCGCCGCACTGCGAGCGAGAAGATCAGCACCGGGGCCATCACCAGCGAGCCGCCGGCGGCGATCTTGCCCCATTCCCAGCCCTCGTAGTTCATGAAGTTGACGACCGCGACCGGCGCGGTGCGCGCATTGGTCCGGGTCAGGATCAGCGCGAAGAAGAAATCGTTCCAGGCGTAGAGGAAGCACAGGATCGCGGTCGCGGCGATGCCCGGCGTCACCATCGGCAGCACGATCTTGGTGAACACCGTGCGCGTCCGCGCGCCGTCGACGAGGGCTGCCTCCTCCAGCGAGACCGGGATGGTGTCGAAGAACGGCTGCATCATCCAGATCACCAGCGGCAGATTGAAGCTGGTGTAGACCAGCACGAGGCCGGTGATGGTGTCGAGCAGCCCGATCCAGCGGTAGAACAGGAAGAAGGGAATCGTGAACGCGATCGGCGGCGCCATGCGCGTCACCAGGATCGCAAAGGAAAGCGCATGCTTGCCGCGTCCGGCCCAGCGCGACAGCGCGTAGGCGGCAGGCACGCCGAACAGCAGCGCCAGCGCGGTCGAGAGCGAGGCGCTGAGCAGGCTGTTGACGAAGGAGGCCGAGAACGCGCTGTGCCAGAGCGAGATGTAGTTCTCAAGCGTCGGCGTGAAGATCAAAGGTGGCGGGAATTGCAGGATCTGATCGTTGGTCTTGAAGCTCATCTGCAACAGCCACAGGAACGGCGAGAGCAGGATCAGCAGCGTGACTGTGATCGCGACCAGCCGACCGGGCGTGGCCTTGCGGAAGGAGGATTCGCTCATGCCAGCGCCTCCTTGCGCCGGCCCATCCAGACCAGGCCCAGGCTGATGCCGCAGACAAGCAGCAGCATCACCACGGTGACAGCGCTCGAATAGCCGATCTCGTTGGTGTCGAAGGCGAGAAGGTACGCATAGTAGTTCGTGACTTCAGTGACGGTGCCTGGCCCGCCGCCGGTCAGGAGGAAGATCAGCGGAAATGCCTTCACGCTGTCGATCAGGCGGAACATGCCTGAGATCACCAGGATCGGCGTGATGAAGGGCAGCGTCACGTACCAGAAGATCTGAAGCTTGCTCGCGCCGTCGACGAGGGCTGCTTCCGAATATTCATCCGGAATGGTCTGGAGCGCCGCGAGCACCATCAGGAAGGTGAAGGGCAGCCATTCCCAGGTGTCGGCGATGATGATCGCGGTCAGCGCGAAGTCGACGCTGGAGGTCAGCGCCGGCAGGGTGAAATGCAGCGCCTGCGCCGCATAATAGAGCGGGCTGATGTCGGGCGCGTAGATCAGCTTCCAGATCACCGCGACCACGATCGGCGGCAGCACCATCGGTATCAGGAAGAAGGTGCGCGCGAACTCGACGAAGCGCGACGGCACGTTCAGCAGCAGCGCCAGCAGCATGCCGAGCAGCACCTGGAACAGCACGCTCGCGACCGAGAGCTTGGCCTGCACGGCCAGCGAGTTGACGAAGCGGGGGTCGCCCGGCAGCAGGGCATAGTTGCGGAACGGATCGCTGAAATCGGTGGCCGAGCCCGGCGTCGTCAGCTGGAACGGCGTCAGACTCGTTACGATAAGATAGATCGCCGGCAGCACCGCCACCGCGAACAGCACGATCAGGCTCGGGGTGAGCGCGAAGGCGATGAACCTTCGGCGCTCCAAGTCAATTCCACTCTCGGCCAATTCCGCTCTCGCTCAAAGCTTTGTCCCGGCACGGCGGAGTGCGGCGATGGCCTGATCTTGCGCTGCGTTCATCGCGTCCTTGGCCGGCAACTGGCCGGTGGCGACCTGCTCGAACGCCTTGTTGAGGACATCGCCGACGATGGGGAACTCCTTCGACGTACGATAGGCCATGTAGTTCTCGCCCTTGCCCGGCAGCTCCAGCACCTCGAGATAGAGCGCGCCAAGGTCCTGGCCGTTGACCGTGTTGAGCTTGCGATAATCGTCGCTGGTGATGATCGAGCGCCGGCACACCGAGGAGTGACCATGCTCCTTGACGAGCTTCATCGAGATCTCGGGCGACAGCGCCCATTTGATGAATTCCCACGCCGCCTTCTGGTTCTTGGCGTTCTTGGGAATGCCGAGCCCCTGGCTATTCGAGGCTGGGTAGTCGTGCACGGGGCCGGCGGGCGAGCGCACCACGCGCGAGGTCTCCTTCACCTTGCTCTCGTCGGAGAGCAGGATCGGCGTCACCCAGGCGCTGGAATGGATGAAGATGTTGGCGCGGCCGGTCAGCATCGCCTGCCGGGCCTGGTCCTCAGTGTAGGTCAGACCGCCCTTGGGCGCGCTCTTCAGGAGGTTCGCGTAGAACTCGACGCCCTGAATGGCCTCCGGCGTGTTCAACGCTGGCATCGGGTCGCCGGGCGGATTCCTGAAGATGTTGCCGCCAAAGCCCTGGATGTAGGGCGGCAGGTTCCAGTTGTGCAGGAACCACGACACCAGGCCGCTGACGCCATCGGTGCCGTTGATCTCGGCGCAGACCTGCTGAAGCTCGGCGAAGGTCTTGGGGATCTTCAGCCCCTTCTTCTCCATCAGGTCCATGCGCGACAGACCCATCAGCATCGCGCCGCCTTCCCAAGAGTAGCCGTAGGTCGCACCCTTGGCGTCGCGATAGGGCACCTGCGCGCCGTCGACGAAGTCTTTCGGATTCCAGTCGGCAGGCGTCAGATTGGCATCGCCCGTGAACTCGTCGAGGTTGGCGAGCAGGCCGGCCGCGATCCAGCGGGTCGCGAGCGTGAAGGTGACGTTGACGAAATCATAGGCCGAACCGCCCGAGGACAATTCGAGATTGGCCTGCTGGTTGTAGACGGGCAGCGCGGAGAGCTGGAGGTCGACCTTCATGCCGGTCTTTTCCTCGAACTCGGGAATGTATTTCTGCAGCAGCGTGAAGAAGCGGTGCTGGAACGAGGCGCCGTGCAAGGTGACGCCGGCAAACGGTTTTGTCTGTGCGATCAGCGGTGCGGGGAATGCCGCGAGCGCGGCAGTCGCGGCGCTGGCCTTGAGCAATTTACGGCGGGTGAGCGAACTCGCGCGCGATGCGGTCTTCATGTTTGTCTCCCTCGATTATTGTTTGCCGGTGTCAACGCGCCCGTCTGGGGCGGGCGTTCTCGTCCTCGGCGTCCTTTTTCTTCTGGCGCGACATGGCCGTGACGATGTTTCCTTCGGTGAGATCCATCAGCTTGTGCATGGCCTGGCGCGCACCGTCCGGATTGCGCGCCCAGATCTCGTCGAGCACGGCGCGATGATAGGGCAGGCTCTTGCGCGGCGCGCCGGGATTGGTGCTCGACAGGTTGAATGACATCCGCAGGGCCGCGGCCACTGTCGCGCCGAAGGCGATCAGAAAATCGTTGCCGGTGGCGATCAGGATGCCGCGGTGAAACTGCAAATCCGGCTCGGCATAGGCGGCGCGGTCCATGCCGGCTGCGTCCATGCCGCGATAGGCGCGCTCGATCCGGGCAAAATCCTCGTCGGTGCCGCGCAGCGCGCAGATCGCGCAGGCCTCGGGCTCGACGATGCGGCGGACCTCCATGATCTGCTTGGCGAACTCCTGCGTCGGCAAGGCCGACAGCGTCCAGTTCAAGAGCTCCTCGTCGAGCATGTTCCAGTCGAAGCGCGCGCGGACATGCGTGCCGGCCTTCTGCTTCGAGGCGATCAGGCCTTTCGCCTTCAGCAGCGACAGCGCCTCGCGGATCGAGGCGCGGCTGACATCGAAGCGCGACGCCAGCTCGATCTCGCGCGGTAGCGTCGTGCCCTCGCGCCACACGCCGGTCAGGATCAGCCGCGCCACCTCGCGGGCGACCTGGGCGCTCGATTGCGCGCTGTCCTTGCTAGGAGATTTTGCCACGTTGATCCCGGTTTCGTGGAATTAAATGTCTGATTTATTGCACGTGCGAATGGGGCGGCCACAGAAATTATGGCCTATATCCGCAGGATAATCCTGGAGGCTGCGGTTTGACAAGAATTATTATGTCAGACATATTTTCTGTTGTCTCAACGCCGCGCAGGACAAAACCATCGTGACAAAGCCCCACATCATCCTGGTCATGACCGACCAGCAACGGTTCGACACGATTGCGGCGACGGGCCATCCCTACATGAAGACGCCGAATCTCGATCGCCTCGTGCGCGAGGGCGTCTATTTCGACAATTGCTTCATCAACGCGCCGAGCTGCGTGCCCTCGCGCGCGGCGCTGTTCTCCGGCCTCTATCCGCATGCCTCGGGCGTGCTGAAGAACGGGCAGCACTGGCAGAAGACCTGGGTGAGCAATCTCGGCGACGCCGGCTATCACTGCGTCAATGTCGGCAAGATGCACACCATCCCCTATGACGCGAAAGCCGGCTTCCACGAGCGCTTCGTGGTCGAGAACAAGGACCGCTTCTTCGAGGGGCGCTGGTTCGCCGACGAGCTCGACAAGGCCTTTGCCGCGCACAAGCTGACCAAGCCGTCGCGCGCCGGCTATCGCAGCATGCCTGACTATGGCGACCGCATGGGCGCCTTCACCTGGGAGATGCCGAAATCGCTGCATCCCGACATCTTCGTCGCGGAAACCGCGATGTGGTGGCTGGAGACGCGCCCCAAGCCCGAGGCGCTGTTCATGCAGATCGGCCTGCCCGGACCGCATCCGCCCTATGATCCGCTCCCGGAATATCTGGAGCACTATCTCGCCCGCAACGACCTGCCGGTGCCGCAGCCGACCGAGGCCGAGATCGAGGGCCTGCCGGCGTATCTGAAGGAGAAGCGCCGGCACGACACCGAGGTCGACCACGATGCGGTGTCATGGAAGCTCGCGCCGACGCACGAAGAGATGCGCCGCTTGCGCGCGCACTACTACGCCAACGTCACCATGATCGACGAGCAGATCGGCCGCCTGATCGAGATGCTGGACAACAAGGGCTATCTCGACAATTGCGTCATCATCTTCATGTCCGACCATGGTGACAATCTCGGCGAGCACGGCCTCAGCCAGAAATGGTCGATGTACGAGCCTGTCACGCGCATCCCGCTGCTCTTCTGGTCGCCCAGCCTGTTCTCCAACGGCCGCCGCATCCGCGAAAAATGCCAGCTGTTCGATCTCGGCCCGACCATTCTCGATCTCGCCGGCGCACAGCATCCAAAGCCGTTCCAGGCGCACAGCCTGCTGCCGGCGCTGAAGGGCGAGGAATGGGCCGGCCGCGACTTCGTGTTCTCCGAGCAGGCCGGCGACGTCGCCATGACCGGTGCGCGGCTGATCACCATGGTCCGCGATAACAGGTGGAAGGTCGTATTCATTCACGGGGCCGCGGACGGCCAGCTGTTCGACCTCGAGACCGATCCGCTCGAGCAGCGCAATCTCTGGGGCGTGCCCGAGCATGCCGGCGAGGTGAGCCGCCTCAAGGACGCCTTCATCGACTGGCGCCAGAACAGCCTGCTCGAGACGATGGATCTGAACGCGGCGGCGCGGTGAGGGCGGCCTGCTCCCTGGCACCGCTTGCAGGGCGAGGTGACATATTCCAGATAGTGTGCCGTCGCCGGCATAAAGGCTTCGCGGTCTTGATCCGCTGTTGGCTGCCTGCCATTGTCCGGTCATCCACCGCGGCAATGTCTCGTCGAGACGTGTCGCGTCGCCGGATGTGAAAAGAAGGCAGATTGGCGAGATGAGCAACGTAAACAAGCCCGGCGGCAACTACCTGCCGGTGATCATCCATGGTGGAATTGCGTATGTGAGTGGTCAGCTGCCGCGTCGCGGCGAAGATCTGCTGTACGCAGGCAAGGTCGGTGCAGGTGTCGATATCGCGGCCGCACAAGAGGCTGCTTCCCTCTGCGCCGATCTCTGTATTGCGGCCATCAACCACGCGACAGGTGGAGAGGACAAGATCGTCCAGGTCTTGCAGGTCGTGGGATATGTCGCTTCGGCGCCTGGATTTACCCAACAGTCGCAAGTCATGAACGGTGCCTCCGATCGGCTGATCGAACGCCTCGGCGATCGCGGTCGTCATACGCGTACGTCCGTCGGCGTCGCCGAGTTGCCGCGGGGAGCGCCGGTCGAGCTGAACATGATGGCTGCTGTTCGGTCGTAGGCTCGTCGATCGGTGATCGACGCAGCGACAGACCACCTTATGTAACGAGATATTTGGCGACCGCCGCCTCGTCCCACGCAATCCCGTTCCCCGGCTCCTCGCTCGGCAGCGCAAAGCCGTCCTCGATCTTCAGCCGGCTCGCCAGCACCGCGTCGGCCCAGTCGACATATTCCAGCCAGTGCGCGGTCGGCGTCACGCAGAGCAGATGCGCGCTGACCTCCGAGAATAGATGCGTCGACATCTCGATGCCGGCGGCATGGGCGAGGGCAGCGGCACGCAGCCAGCCGGTCACGCCGCCGATGCGCTGCACGTCAGGCATCACGTAATCGGACGCCTCGGCGGCCAGTGCCGCCTGCATCGAGAACGCGCTGTCGAAATTCTCGCCGATCTGGACCGGCGTGCGCAGCGCGTCCGCGATGCGGGCATTGCCTTCATAGTCGTCGTGGCGGATCGGCTCCTCGATCCAGGTGAGGCCCTCGTCGTCGAGCATCTCGCCGCGGTGGATCGCTTCAGTCACCGTCAGGGCCTGATTGTAGTCGCACATCAGGGTCACCTCGTCGCCAACGGCCTTGCGCACCGCACGAACCACGGCGAGATCGTCCCGCGCATCGGGCCGGCCGACGCGGATCTTTGCGGCGCGAAAACCTTCGGCCAGCAGTTTCTGGGCTTCTTCCACCGCGGCGCCCGCCGGCATGATGCCGAGCCCCTTAGAATTGTAGGCGCGCACCGGCTTCGGCGCGCCGCCGAGCAGGCGCGCCAGTGGCAGGCCCTTGCTGCGGGCCAGCGCGTCCCATGCCGCCATGTCGATGCCGGATTGTGCCAGCCGCTGCAGGCCGGCAAGGCCAAGCAGCGTGAAGCGCTGGGTCAGCTTGCGCTCGATCTCGAACGGCAGCAGCGGATCGCCTGCGAGCAGCTCTGACATTTCCGTGACCATCGCGGTCAGCGGCTTCAAGGCCGACGGCGTGATCGAGAACAGATAGGCATGCCCCACCGCGCCCTGGTCGGTCTCGCAGTCGATCAGCACCAACGGCGCCTTGGCGACCGCGCCGGTCGAGGTCTGGAGCGGCAGGTTCATCGGCGCGATCACGGGGCGCGCATGGAAGCGCTTGATGCGGATATCGGTCATTCCAGGGTCTCCCGGCGGCGTGAATGCAGGTTCAAAGCCGATCTTAAACAATCATCATGAAACGAAAAGATGGCTGCCGCGACCACCATAAAATGGGGTTGCGCGAACCTGTGTTTATTGGCTCTGTGCCGCCGCAGGCTGCGCCGCAAATCTGGAGAGATTTGCGGCAAAATCGCACACAACGGAGCCACAGAGTGAAACAAGAGATCTCCGAAGAGCAGCGCAAGAGCGGCCTCCTGACGGGCGCCGCGATCGCTTTCCTCCTGCTCGCGCTGCCGCTCGCGGTCTGGCTGGACCTGACCGAACTCAGCAAGACGGCGCTGCGCCGGCAGGCCGCCGATCTCAACTCGGTGATCACGAGCGTTCGCAGCTATTATGCCTCCAACGTGGTCGGGCGCATCCTCGCCAATCCCAACGGCACCACCAAGGTCGTGCACAATTATGAATCCGTCCCCGGCGCGATTCCGATCCCCGCGACATTGTCGCTGGAGCTTGGGCGGGTGATCGGCGCGCAGCAGGAGAACATCACCTATCGTTTCGTCTCGGACTTCCCGTTCCAGAACCGCGCCCCGCACCAGCTCGACAAGTTCGAGAAGGACGCGCTCGATGCGCTGCGCAAGGACCCCGAGCAGAAGATCATCGACACCGAGACCTCGCTGTTCTCCGACAAGGTCCGCCTGGTCGCGCCCGTCACGATGGGCCCGGCCTGCGTCAGCTGCCACAACAGCCACCCCGAAAGCCCGAAGAAGGACTGGAAGGTCGGTGATATCAGAGGCATCCAGGAGGTGATCATCGCCCAGCCGATCGCCGCCAACATCTTCTCGTTCAAGTTCCTGCTGGCCTATTTCCTGATCGCCGCGGGCAGCGGGCTCTCGTTCCTCTCGCTCCAGCGCCGGCAGGCGAGCCGAATCAAGACCATGAACAAGGAGCTCGAATCCGCCAACGACTTCCTCGCCTCGCTGTCGATGAAGATCTCGCGCTACATCCCGCCGCAGGTCTACAAGAGCATCTTCTCCGGCCAGAAGGACGTCACCATCCACACCGAGCGCAAGAAGCTCACCATCTTCTTCTCCGACATCCAGAACTTCACTGCGACCACCGAGCGGCTGCAGCCCGAATTGCTGACCCAGCTCCTCAACGAATATTTCACGGAGATGTCGGCGATCGCGCATGAGCATGGCGGCACGGTCGACAAGTTCATCGGCGACGCCATGCTGATCTTCTTCGGCGATCCCGAGACCAAGGGCGACCGCGCCGACGCGCAGGCCTGCCTCCAGATGGCCTGGCGCATGCAGCAGCGCCTCGCCGAGCTCAACGCGAAATGGCGGGCGTCCGGCATCGAGCAGCCGTTCCGCTCGCGCATGGGCATCAATTCCGGCTATTGCAATGTCGGCAATTTCGGCAGCAGCGACCGCATGGACTACACCATCATCGGCGCGGAAGCGAACCTCGCCGCGCGCCTGCAGTCGATCGCCGAGCCCGGCGGCATCGTGCTGAGCTACGAGACCTTCGCCCTCGTCAGCGACATCGTCCGAGCCCACGCGCTGCCGGCGATCACGATGAAGGGCATCAGCCGCGAGGTGATTCCCTATTCGGTCGACGCGCTGAATGATGCCGCAGCCGAAAGCAGCGGCATCATCACCGAGCGCGCGCCCGGCCTCGAGCTCTATCTCGATCCCGCCGTGGTGAAGTCAGGCGACGCCGCCCGCGTGCGCACGCTGCTGGAAAACGCGCTCGCCTCGCTGAAGCCGGCGTGAGGGGCAGGTAACCGCTATCTGATCGAGAGAGTCCCCGTGTGGTACCCCTCTCCCTAACCCGCCCCGGCAAGGGGGGAGGGAACGTACCTTTCGTGTGGCGAATGACTCAATTCATCAGGGCGTTTGCAATCAGCCACAGTGTAGCTGCGCACTCCGCTGCGCTCCCTCCCCCCTTGCGGGGGAGGGCGGGGGAGAGGAGTGGCCAGCAAAAGGTGCGAGTATGATCGTCACGCTGACTGCAACGAAGCGCCAACGCGGCGCCTCAGTCACGTCACCTCGCCGCACCCTCCGTGAACGCCGTCTCGATCACGTCGCCAAACGGCTGCCAGGAGCGGCCGTCGAACTGGACCAGCCGCATCTGCCTGATCGGCAGATAGCTGTCCGCCGAGGTGTTCATCCGGATGTCGGGCAGCGCGACGGAAGGCTGATAGGCCTTCAGCGATGCCGCTTGCCGCATGATGTTGTCGCGCGAGAAATCGTCGCCGCATTGCTTCAGCACCTTGGTCAGCGCTTCGGCGGCGGCGTAGCCATAGACCGCCGCGCTGTTGTTGGTGCTTTCGATCTGATGGTACTTGTCCATGAAGGCGAACCAGTCCTTCATGCCGGTATCGTCCTTCCAGGCCGGATCGCTCGGATCCTTCAGGAACGCCGCCGAGATCACGCCGGATGAATTTTCGAGGCCCGCGGGCGCCATCGCATTGGCGATAGAGGCGGAGGCATCGTTCACGATGAAGACCGGGCGCCATTTCATCGAGGCCGCCAGCTTGATCACCTTGGACGCCGTCGACGGCACGCCGAGAAAGACGAAGATGTCGGCGCCCGCGCGCTTGAGGATCGAGACGTGGCCGTCGAGATGCTCGTCATTGATGTCGAAGGCGATGTCGACGAGGACCTGACGGTTGAGATCGCCGAGCCCTTCCTGGATGCCCTTGTAGAGCATCCGTCCGAACTGATCGTTCTGCCAGAGCACCACGATCTTCTTCCGGGGGTAGTAGGCCTGGATGTAGTTGGCATAGATCCGCCCCTCGGAGCGGAACGAGGGCTGCCAGCCCATGGTCCACGGAAACGCCTTGGCCTGGCTCAGCTCCTCGTCGCCGGAGGCGACGAACAGCTGCGGGATTCTCTTCTCGTTCAGATACCAGCGCGTGGCGATGTTGCCGGGCGTGCCGAACGAGCCGAACATCAGCTGCACGCCGTCCTTCTCGACCAGGCTGCGGGTCAGGTCCAGCGCGGTAGCCGGATCGGAATTGTCGTCGCGCGTGATGAAGCGGATCTTGCGGCCGTTGATCCCGCCGCGCGCATTGATCATGTCGAAATACGCGGCCTCCGCGGTGCCAATCGCGCCGAACTCCGAGAGCGGCCCCGAATACGGCATGACATTGCCGATGCGGATTTCGTTGGCGGTTGCAGGTTGTTCGGTGTGTTGCTGCGACATCGCCCCGAGCGAGGCGAAAGCAATCATCGAAACGAACAGCAGTCTGCCGGTGACGCGCATGTTCGACACCTTGTCGTTGGCCCCCAACGAGGTCGACCCGATCCGCTCCAAGGCCGCTTGATTTAGGTCAAGCGTTTGGCATTCCTGTGGCCGGGGCGCCCGCTTCACTGCGACGCATGGCCCTGAAGCGAAACGGCAGGCGTGTTGACGCGCCGGTGCATTCAGGTCTGAGACCAAACGTTTCGCATCAACTCCGTCATCCTGAGGTGCGAAACGTGGGACGCAGAGCGTCCCACGGGGAGCCTCGAAGGATGCACGGCCACCGCCGTGGCCGCGTGGAGAGAGCTGGGCCGTCGCCCTTCGAGGGCCGCCGAAGAGGCGGCCACCTCAGGGTGACGGTGATGGACTGATTGTCGCGGTTAGGGGCGTAGCCCACAAGTGCGGTCCGGCCATGTCGTTGCCGGAGCTGGCCCTCGACCGTACCTGCTACGGCAGCCCGCGTGCCTCCAGCTGATGCACCAGCAGCAGTGTCGGCTCGGCGAGACTGTCGCCCGAACCATCAAGCCCGAACGCCGCGGCGATGCTGTCGCGGCTGCGCAGCAGCGCGCTGCGCGGACAGTGGCCGGCGCCGCAGAGCGTCTTTTTCAGCGTCTCGCCTTGTGCGACGAGATTGGCAGCATCGTCCGCGGCCCAGGCCAGCACGATGGGCACATCGACATTGAGGATCCCGGGATAGACCGACCGCTTGTCATACTGGGCGGCGTCGGAGCCGAGATAGGCCTTCACGCTGTCGCTGGCGTCCTTGCCGGCGCGGTAGATCCCGGACACTAGCACCACGGCGGCGACCTCGGCGCGATCGGTCTGGAGCTCGGGATGCGCCAGCAAGGTTGCGACATGGAACGCGCCGGCGCCGTAGCCGACCGCGACGATCTCGCGGGCATCGCCATTGAACAGATCGATATTGCCGTGGACCCAGGACAGCGCCGCCGCGACATCGGTCGCGCCGACCGGCCAGGTCGCCGCAGGCGCCAGGCGATAATTGACCCGCACCCCGATCATGTCGTTGCGCGCGGCAAAGCACATCGCCTGGTCCTGGACCTCGCGCGATATGTCCGGCGCCCCACGGTCGCCGGTGAAGGTGTCGCCGGTCACGAACACCAGCACCGGCCGCGGCGTCGTCGCCTTGGTCGTGCTGGCGGCGACGTCGAGCACGTTGGCTTCGCTCTCGCCATAGCGCAGGCCGCGCGAGAAGGTGACATCCTCGCACAGCCGCGCGGTGCCGCCGGCGGTCGTGTCGGAATCGGTGAGGCCTGCCAGGACAAGATCGGACGGGGTGGGCAGCCGCGCAGGCATCGGGCCATGCGCTGAGGCTGTCGTGACGGTCAGAAGCAGGAAAAATGCGAGATAATTCTTCATATTGGTGCCGGCCTTGCGCGCCTTATCATGGGTCGCCGATCGGGCCTGTCTTTTCAATTCGCCTTATTAGTTAGCTGGGCTTGAGGCGATTTCACGGCGCTGTTGGCCGCCTCTCGGGGCCTCAATTCCCCGGCTGGAACGTGCAATCCGCCCCGCTGCCGTCCTTCCGCCTGATCGCGTTGGGGTCGATCGTGCAGCTCAGCTTGCTCAGGCTCTCGAAATTCGATCCGGCCGCGCCGTCAGGCGGAATGCCCGCCAGCGCTTCCGTGGCGAAGATCTCGTTTGCGGTGGAGCCGTTCACGGTCTTGGTCTTCTTGCCGAAGCTCACCTCGCAGTTGCGGACGGTGATATCGACATTGCCGGTGCGGCAGACGATCTTGTCCGCCGTCACCACGATCGGCTTCTTGTAGGGAATGTCGGCATTGGCGGCGAACAGCATCGCCATCGCCTTCTTCTCGGGCCCCGTCAGGTCCGGCGACAGCGGCGCGATCACGCCCGCGAGCGCCAGCGCCGTCGAGCCCGAGACTTTTGCAGGCGCGGCAGCTGAGGCACCGGCCGCACTTTGTGCGCAGGCAGCGACGAGGCCACAGGCGAGGATCGATCGAACGGATTTCATCTTTGCTCCACCGACCTGCCGTTTCAGGCGGCTTTCTTGCGCGTGGCGGCCTTCCTGGCGGCCTTCTTCGTGGTCTTCTTCGTAGTTTTCTTGGCTTTTTTCTTCTTCGCCGCCTTCTGGGCCGCGAGATAGGCCTCGACCTTCTTGGAAGAATGGCCGGCCGCGCCGACCACGAGCCTCAGCTTGGCCGGAGTGATCTTGAACTTCTTCGACCAGTAGCGGACCTCGTAGGGCTCGCTGAGCGCGATCCGGCTCTTGTCGGCGGCGCGGTGCTTCTGGAGCTTGATGTACTCCTCGACCTTCCTGGCGGAATGGCCGACCTTCTTGACGGCGTATTTCAGCTTGGCCGGCGTCACCTTGAACTTCTTCGACCAGTAGGCGACTTCGTATTTCTCGGTGAGCGCAATCAGCGCCCGATCGGCTCCGCCCCGCTTTGCCTTGTTGTCGGCCATGCATCCCTCCTGCCCTGGATGGCATCCAGTCTAGCATGCAACCGGATTTGGAAGGCAAGATGCCAATCCCGCATCGATTGCGCGGCGCGGCCGTTTAGCACTGATGTATCAGATATTTGTCGCGCGACCCCGCCTCGAGCCGGTTGAGACTTTCTACTGTGCATGGGGTTGTTTTCGCAGTCTTGTTTTGGGGCTGCCCCGTCACACCCGCTTCATGGTCCGGAAGGTGATGGAATAGCGGCGTGCCTCGACCGGCGGGATGCTGTGCTCCCATTGCGAGCGCGCCTCGCCGTCCATCATGTAGAGCGAGCGCGGCAGGGCCTCGAGCGCGTGGCGCTGCCATTTGTCGCCGCTGCGGCGGCGGAAGCGGAATTTGCAAGGCGAGCCCAGCGACAGGCCGAGCACCTTGTCGAAATGCGGCTTGTCGCGATGCCAGCCGATGCCGACGCCGGCCTCGTATTCGGTGCACAGCACCTGCCGCACGCTGCCCTCAGGGAGGCCGGCCCAGGCCTCGACCCGGCGCGCGACTGATAGCACCCACACCGGGATCGGATCCGCCTCGGTGAGCCGCTGTAGCGTGTAGTCATAGCGGTAGCCGAACGAGGCTACGCGGCGGTTGCCCTCGAAGGCGCCGAACTGGAAGCGCTGGAGCGGCAATGCTGCGATGCGGCCGATCAGATCCTGCTCGGCGGCGGCGTCGATAAAATTGTCCGCATAGCGAAGCCCGGCGGGACCGCTGTCCGGATCGGCGAACAAACCTAGCTGCGTCATTTCTCGCATTTCCGTGATGGAACCTAATGGCGGCTGATGCGACTTATCTATTGACGCGGGAAGTAACGTGCGAGGCTGTCATGGCAGAGAAGCATACCGCCGATCCGGCAGAGATCATGCGGGCCACCGGTCATCCCGAGCTGGAATACGCCGCCGGCTGGACCATCGCAGGTCTCGTCACCATCGGCACCATCGTCGCGGCCTGGGTGTTCGCGATCTAGGCGATTGGAAACTGAAGCTCGAAGGCGGCGCCCTCGTCCGTCGGCTTGAGCCTGATCGAGCCACCATGGCTCGCCATCACCGCGCGCGCAATCGCGAGGCCCATCCCGGTACCGCCCTGGTCCCGCCGGGTGGTGAAGAACGCATCAAATATCCTGGCGCGGTTCGGCGCCGAGATCGGTTCGCCGTCATTGCTGACCGTCACAAGCAGGGTCGTCCGCGCGTCGACCGCCTCCAGCCTGATTGTCCCCGCCTTGTGCCGCATCGCGTTGTCGGCGAGGTGCGAGAGCACGATCAGCGCCTTCTCCGACGACATCCCGATCGCACGGTCGAGGCTGCCGCTGGCTTCGATCGAGCTCGCCGGAAACCGGCTCCTGAGGTCGGCGATCACGGGCGCCAGCTCCGTCCGCTCGTTCTGCGGCAGGCTCTCGGCCCGCGCCAGCTCGCGCAGCCGCTGCGCCATCGCCTCCAGCCGCTGGGTGTCGGACAGGATGTTGGCGATGAAGGTCTTCTGCTCGGCCGGCGTCAGGCTGCCGGCCTTGCCCTGAACCGAGTCCTGCAACAGCTCGGCGGCGCCCTTGATCGAGGTCAGCGGCGATTTCAGCTCGTGGGTGAGGTGGGCCGAGAACGTCGCGATATAGTCGGAGCGCCTGGCGAGCTGCTCAGCCATGCCGAGGAAGCTGTGCGAGAGCTGGGCGAACTCGCGGGTGCCGTAATGCCGCAGCGGCCGAAACGCCTCGCGGTCGCCGCGGCCGATTCGCGCGGCGCGGTCGATCAGCTCGCGCATCGGCAGGGTGATGGTGCGGGAGAACACGAGGCCGATGGCGATGGTGCCGAGGATCACGGCGAGCCCGGCCAGCACGAACTTAGCCCGCTCCTGGTAGAGATGGTCGAAGATGTTGCTCGGCGTGCGCGTGGTGTAGATCACCCCGGCGACGCGGTTGTTGACGATGACAGGCATCGCCGAGAACACGTGGACGCCGAGGCCGCGGCTGAAGGAATAGATCGGCGGAGGCGGCTTGTCCGGCACGCGGTTGCGTAAAGTTGCGCGGTACTGCCCGTGCAGCGCGTCCGCGACCTCCTCGAGATGGGCGAGCGATTGCCCGACCTCATAGCGCCCGGCGATCACGACGCCCTGCGGATCGAGGATGCGGAAGCCCGCCAGCGTCACTTTCTGGGTCTCGCGGATGATGGGCGTCATCCTCGCGCCGATCTCGACATAAGCGGGCTGAGCTGCTTGCGGCGCGGGCAGCGCATCCGGCCGCCGCCTGAGCAGATCGTTGGCGGTGAGGTCGAGCGCGGCGCGGATTGGGGTGACCGGGTCGCCGGGGTCGGGCAGCATGTTCGGCGGCACCTCGGCGCCGAGCACTAGGCCGCTGCCAAGCCTTACCGTGACCTCCTGCGCGTAGATCGTCGCCAGCACGCGGCTCTGAGCGATCAGCTCGGCCTGGGTCTGGCGGATCAGCTGGTTGTCGTAGAGGCGGAAGAAGAACAGGCCGACCAGCGGCAGCACGCCGACGGTCGCCAGCACCGCGAAGATCACGAGGGTGAGCGACGGCCGCCATTTGTCGGGCGCCGCGCTCATGCCTCTTTCTCGCAGCGGCCAAGCTTGAAGCCGACGCCGTGGATGGTCTCGATCACGTTCTCGCAATTCTGCGCCGCGAGCTTGGCGCGGATGTTGCGAATGTGGCTGTCGATGGTGCGATCGGAAACCTGGATGTTGAGCTGGTACGCCGCGCGCATCAGCTGCTCGCGGTTGAATACCGAGGTCGGCCGGGTCAGGAACGCGCGCAGGATACCGAATTCGATCGCGGTGAGCTTCAGCGGCGTGCCGGCGAAGGTCGCGACATGCTGCTCGGGATCAATCAGGAGGCCGCCTTGCACCAGCGCGGCCGGACCTGTCTTGTCCTCGCCGTTGCGCGGGCTGAGCCGGCGCAGGATGACGTTGACCCGCGCCACCAGCTCGCGCGGGCTGAACGGTTTTGTCACGTAGTCGTCGCCGCCGATCTCGAGGCCAAGGATGCGGTCGATCTCCTCGTCGCGCGCCGACAGGAACAGGATCGGCACGTCGGAGCCTTTACGGATCTCGCGGCAGACGTCGAGGCCGTCGAACTCGGGCATGCCGATGTCGAGCACGATCAGGTCGGGCCTGTCGGCGGCGAAGCGGACGAGCGCCTCCTTGCCGTCGCGGGCCTCGATCACGCCCATGCCGGCCTTCTTCAGGGCGACGCGGATGACCTCGCGGATGTGGCCTTCGTCGTCGACGATGAGAATGCGATGCGCCAAGAAATTCTCCGCTGCCTCGTCAGCCTGCCGGCTGATTCGTCACCTGGGCGTCCAGCCTGCGCTGGAGCCGCCAGTTACGGAAGCCCCAGCTTCGCCAGGCCAGATCCTGGCGCTGCTGTTCTACAAGGCGGTCGCGGCGCGACACAAGGCAGGTCTCGGGATTGCCCGGCCTGAGCATGATCGCCTTGTCGATGGCGGGCAGCGCCTGCGGCCCGAGCGTGAGGAGATAGTTGATGTCGATCTGCACGCCGTTGCCCGATGCCTCCCGGCTGTGGGCGACATTGTAGTTGGCGATGAAGGCATCGAGGTTCACCAGCGAGCAGCCATAGAGCGCAACCGCCAGCGCGATCAGATTGACGCTGACCAGCCACTCGTTGGAGCGGTCGAGCACGATGCGAGCGACGATCAGGATCAGCCCGAGCGCGACCAGCCCCATCCAGATGAAGGCCGCGATCCGCCAATAGGTCAGCATGTAGATGTCGACATAGAGGTCGAGGCGGAGGATGGAGGAGGCGACAAGCAACACGTTCTGCCCGACCCAGAGATAGACCAGCGGCCGGATCACCCTGGATTTCTCGGCCGGGCCACCCGGGCGCATCGCGACCAGCACGAAAGCGGCAGCGAGCAGGGCGGTCGCGATCAGCGGATAGGCGCCGCGATGGGCATAGGCCGCATAGGTCACATTATCGCGCAGCGCGACATGGCCCCAGAGATAGATGCCGTCGAGCAGGGACTGCGCCGCGAACAGCAGGTTGAACAGGATCAGCGAGCGCAGAATGGTGGAGGGACCCAGAAACTCCGGCGAGATGAAGGGCGCAAGCGGCTCTGGCTCAGCGACATCGGTTTGGGTGGTTATGGCAATCTTCTTGCGCCGCCAGCGCACATGGATGAACGGCCAGACCAGCGCCAGCATCAGGATCCAGAACAGCACGCGCGGGACGCTGACATATTCGAGGATGATCTTTGGATTAAGTAGCGAGACCCATTGCTCGATCACGGGATTGGCGGCAGCGAACAGCGTGACGAAGACGGTGCCAAGCACCACCGGCATCAGCCACAGCGCGATGCCGCGCGTGAACGCCGACATGTTGAAGACCTGAAGCGCGTCGGGGAAGACTCTGAAGGGGCCGAACAGGACGAAGTTTCGCAGCGCGCGGGCGCGATCGGCGAGGCCGGTCGTTTCAGGATTTGTTGCCAGCAGCAGGGCGATGACCAGCGCTATAATGAGGATCAGGAACGAAAGCGTGTTGAGCTCTTCGATAACGGGCACGAGTCCGAGGACGATGACGGCGGCACCGATCGCCGCGCGACGGATGTCCAGGGATGCGTGGTTGGCGAGGAGCGAGGCGCAGACGATTGCGACCGCAAACACGACCAGCGATAGCCCGGCCCGCTGGCCATAGAACAGCCAGTCGGCGAGTGCGGCGAGCACCAGCGCCATCGCGAGCTTGGCCGATACTGTCGAAGGCCTGATCGGTTGGATGTCCGTCGTCGGCGTTATGGCCAGGCTCGTCATCTGCAAATGACCTTTCGTGAATAGCGATATCGTGCAGTCTGCACGGCGCTTGCGCAGAAGCCGGGGCCTTCGTCTGCACGGTTTCAGGAGTCTTTTGCAGTTTTCGTGCAGGTGCGCCTTTGCCCCTCGCGCAGCTTCAGTCGCCCTGATAGGTGCGATGCGTTCATCACCTTGGGCGTGACGCATCATGCAATTCCTCCGCCGTATCGGTCTCATCCTGCTCTGGCTTGCCGCGCCATTCGTCGCATTCGTGGCCGCGAACAAGAACGATCCCTATCTGGTCCCGCTGCGCGGCGCCGGAAACATCGCGCTTGTCGTCGCAAGCATCCTGATCGTCATCGTCCTGCTCCGGAGAGGGCGCTGGCGCACCATCGCAGGCAAGCTGCTCGTCATGCTGTGGTGCCTGCCGCCGGTCCTGATGCTAGCAGCCCATCTCAGGTTCGAGCTACGCAAGCACGACGTTCTTTCTGCCGGCGCAGCCGAGACGCGTCAGCTCGGGCCTCACTTCATGGTCGGCTATTCTTCCTTTCCCGAGGTCGCGCGCCTTGCCGAGCAGGGATTGATCGGCGGCGTCTACGTCACCAGGCACAATATCCGTGGGCGGACGATCGAAGCACTGCGCGCCGACATCGCGGCGCTCCAGGACAAGCGGCGTGCCGCGAATCTCCCGCCGCTGGTCGTCGCCGCCGATCAGGAAGGCGGCATCGTCGGGCATCTCGCGCCGCCGCTGACCAAGGTGCCGGCGCTGGCGACGCTCACCGGGCTAGCGCCTGATGACCAGCAGGCCAAGGCCGAAGAGTTCGGCCGCATCCACGGCCGAGAACTTGCCGGGCTCGGCGTCAACCTCAATCTCGCGCCGGTGCTCGATCTGAAGCCGCCGCAGCGGCGCAACCGCCTCGATTTCCACACGCTAATCGGCCGGCGCGCCATCGCGAGCGATCCCGTCGTCGTCAGCACGATCGCGAGCGCCTATGTCCGCGGGCTGGAAGAGACAGGCGTCGGCGCGACGCTCAAGCACTTTCCCGGCATCGGTCGCGTGCGCACCGACACGCATCATTTCAGCGCCAATCTCGACACTCCCGTCAAGGAACTGGAGGCAACCGACTGGCTGCCGTTCCGCGAGGTGCTGTCGCATTCGCGCAGCGCGCTGATGGTCGGGCACGTCACGCTCACCGCCGTCGATCCCGATCGCGCCGCTTCGCATTCGAAGCGCGTCGTCGACGGGATCATCCGCGGCAAATGGGGCTATCAGGGCGTCGTCATGACCGACGACCTCGTGATGGGCGCGATCTACCAGAACGACGTCTGCAAAGCCGTGGTCGAGGCGATCAATGCCGGCGTCGATTTGCTGCTGGTCGCCTATGACGGCGCGCAGTTCTACCGGGTCTTTTCCTGCGCCCTGCAGGGATCACGGCAGGGCAGGCTCGATGCGGCGATGTTGCATGCGAGCGCGGCGCGGCTGCAACGTCTCGTCATGCCCGGGCTTGTCCCGGGCATCCACGTTCTCGATGCAAAGAGGCAAGGCGTGGATGGCCGGGACAAGCCCGGCCATGACGACGAGAACACGTCGAACCTTCGGCGCGCCAAGCTATGATTTCGCGAACTGGCGGTAGTCCGGCTCGCGGTGAAACCAGAATTCGTAGCCGGTGACGGCTTTTTGCATGGCGACGTCGTGGATCGGCTGATTGAGCGGGACGACCGGAACGTCGCGCATGCAGAGTGCGATGAAATCCTTCACCGCCTTGTCGTACTCCGCTGCATCCGTGGTGAAGCGCGCTTTCTCGATCAGCGCGTCCATCTCCTTGTTCTGGTAGGAGGATATGTTGAAGATCGAATTGTTGCCGTGAAAATTCCAGTAGAAGTAATACTCGGGATAATCGAGCCAGCCGCTGAAGCGGTTGAGCGCGAGCGGCAGCTCCTTCTTGTTGAGCGTCGTGCGCCAGTTGGCGCCGGGGATTTTTTCGATTGACGTCTTGATGCCGATCTTGGCGAGGCTCTCCTGGATCAGGATGGCGGTCGGTTCGCCGACGGTCGCGGTGCCCGCGTCGAGCGACAAGGTCGTCTCAAGGCCGGCCTCGAAGCCCGCTTCCTTCATCAGCGCCTTGGCCTTGTCGAGATCGGTGACATAGGGAAACGGCTGCGGCCAGACCGGTTTTGAGACTTCGGCAGGCCCGCCGTACATGGGAACGGCGCGCCCGAAGAACGCGCTGCTCTGGATCTGCTCATAGGGCATCGCCCAGGCGATGGCCTGGCGCAGCTTCGCATTGTCGAACGGCGGCTTTGCGGTGTTCAGCGCGACGTACCAGAGCGCATTCGGGATCGGCACGCCGGAGACCTTGACCTTGCCCTCCCTGATGATCTGCTCGAAGTCGCGCGGCGCAAAGCCGCTGGAAATATCGGCATCGCCGCGCTCCAGCATGGCGCGGCGCGTGCCGGCGGAGGGCACGTCGCGCGCGATGACGCGCTTGACCTTCGGCAGTGGTCCGCTCTTCCAGTCATCGAAGCGTGCCAGCACGGTCTCGCTGCCGGGCTTCCAGCTCTCGATCCTGTAGGCGCCGCCGCCTGCCTCGTTGTTCTTCAGCCAGGCCAGCGCCCAGGGGTCCTCGGCGGTCGCGTTCTTCTTCGCAAGCTCCGAGTTGATGATGAAGGGAACGACGACGGCGACGTTGAACAGCAGCATCTTGTCCTTGCGCACATAGTCGATGCGGAAGGTATGGTCGTCGACCACCACGAACTGCTCGGGCTTCTCCAGCGATCCCGCTGACATCTGGAAGGTCGGAAAGCCGCCGACTTTCACCGCGCGATCGAACGACCATTTGACGTCCTGGGCGGTCACAGGCGTGCCGTCGTGGAATTTCGCGTCTTTGCGAAGCTTGAAGGTGCAGGACATGCCGTCGGCCGCGACCTCCCAGCTTTCCGCGAGCTCAGGCGCGAGCTTCTCGCGGTCGTACGAGACCGTCCCGTCCGGGAGCGTCTTCGAGGCATAGGTCAGCAGGCGGTCGTAGCAATTCCAGGACAGGCCGTTCACGGTCTGGTTGGAGCCGACGCCCTGCATGTCGAGCGAGTTCGGCCCGAGCTCCTGCACCACCAGAAGCGTCTCACTGCGTCCCTGGGCAGAGGCGAAGCGGGGAGCGAATGCTGTCATTCCGGCGATGCCGAGGCCGCCGAGCACCAAATTGCGGCGAGTGATGTCAAAAGGTGATGCTCTCATCGGTGCCTCTTTTGCGAGAAATTTACGCCCTAAAGAGGCAAGGCGCATGCCATCAGCCGCGCTTCACGACGTCGCATCCGCTCCTGGCCTATCTCAACTCCTCCGCCAGGAAATCGACCAGCGCACGCACCTTGGTCGAGGGACGCGGACCCGCGGGGAACACGGCGTAGACGTCGACAGGTGCGAGCTTGTAGCTCTTCAGCACAGGCACCAGCGCGTCTCGGGACCGGCCATCACCGGCGAGGTCATCGCGATGCCGAGACCGGCCAGCACGCTCGCGAACACGCCGGGGCCGGAATCGGTGGTGATGCGGCCGCGGACATCGACCGAGGTCTCGGCACCGTTGCGGGTGAACGACCACGTGGTGTGGCCGAACAGGCCGGGACCGAAGATGCAATCATGCGAGGCGAGATCGGCCGGCGTCTTCGGCGTGCCGCGTTTGGCCAGATAGGACGGCGATGCGGCGAGAAAGCGCGGCAGGGTCGCAAGCTTCCGTGCGCCAAAGCCGGAGTCGCTCAGCGGGCCGAGCCTGATCGCGACGTCGGTGCCTTCCACGACGAGATTATGCCGCTCGTCGGCAACCGACAGCTCGACGCGCAGCATGGGATGCGCGTCAAGGAATTTCGAGAGGCGCGGAATAATGTGTCTCGTGCCGTAGACGATCGGCATCGTAATGCGCAGCGTCCCGCGCAGGGAATCGATGCCGCGCGCGGCGTCCTCGGCATCTTCAATGTCTGCGAGCACTTCGCGGGCGCGGGTCAGGAACAGCGCACCGGCGTCGGTGACGGTGATCCTGCGTGTGGTTCGCAGCAGCAGCTTGACGCCGAGACGTGTTTCCAATTCGCCGATGATGCGCGACACCGAGGGCTGCGACAGGGCCAGCTCGCGTGCCGCCTGTGAAAAGCTGCCGCTCTCCGCCGCACGGACGAACACGGCCAGTTCCTGCAATCGGTCACTCATTTGAAATCCGGATAAATGTTGTCCATATGGACCATATACCCATTCATTTTCAAATAATCCAATTAGAGCGGGCCAACAGCAACCGATGGAGTTTCCCATGGCCCTGCAAGACCGACTCGACGCCTTCAAAGCCGATTTCGAAGGCGGCCGCTTTCCGATCAAACCGACGAAGGAGGCGCTGGACACCATGCACCGCGCCACCGCCGAACTGATCGCCAGCGGCCAGGCGCAGCGCGCGAAGAAGGCCGGCGACGCCGCGCCGGAATTCATCCTCAAAGATCCCGACGGCAAGCAGGTCGCCTCGCGCGATCTGCTCGCGAAGGGACCGCTGGTCGTGTCGTTCTATCGCGGCGTTTGGTGCCCCTACTGCAACCTCGAGCTCCAGGCGCTCCAGGAGGCGCTACCGGCGATCGCCGCGCACGGCGCGAGCTTGGTTGCGATCTCGCCGCAGACCGCGCCGAACAGCCGCAAGTCCGAGCGCGACAACAAGCTGTCGTTCCCGATCCTGAGTGACGTCAGGAGCGAGGTCGCCGACGCCTTCGGCATTCGCTTCGCACTGCCGGAAGCTCTCGTCGCGCTCTACAAGTCATTCAAGAACGATCTGCCGACGTTCAACGATGACCCGTCCTGGGTGCTGCCGATGCCCGCGCGCTACGTCATCGGTCGCGACGGCATCATTGCTTATGCGGAGGTGAACCCGGACTATACTCATCGTCCTGATCCGTCCGAGCTGTTGCCGGTGCTGGACCGGTTGCGGGCGGGCAAGGCGGCCTGAGCAACTACGGCGTCACCGCGCCGCGTGCGACCGCGCGCGGGGCGGTCAGCTCCTTCCAGGTTGAATTCGCCACATGCACCGGCGAGAAGGCGGGACGTTCGACGTAACGCCCATCGCCGGCCTCGGCGCGCAGATCGCCTTCCTTCCAGACGACGCGGCCGCGCGACAGCGTCGCGGCCGGCCCGCCGGTGCAGGCAAAGCCCTCGAACACATTGTAATCGATCTTGCTCATCTGCCGCTTGGCGCTGATGGTCTTGCTCGCCTTGGGGTCCCACAGCACGATATCGGCATCCGAGCCGACCGCGACCGCGCCCTTGCGCGGATAGATGTTGAGGATGCGGGCGATGTTGGCCGAGGTGACCGCGACGAACTCCTCCTTGGTCAGCCGTCCCGTGGCGACGCCCGCGGTCCAGAGCAGCCCCAGTCGGTCTTCGAGGCCGCCGGTGCCGTTCGGGATCTTCCTGAAATCGCCGAGCCCGAACCGCTTCTGCTCCGTGGTGAAGGCACAGTGGTCGGTGGCGACCACCTGGAGCGAGCCGGACTGAAGGCCGGCCCACAGACTGTCCTGGTGAGACTTGTCGCGGAACGGCGGCGACATCACGCGCTGAGCGGAATGATCCCAGTCCCTGTTCTGGTATTCGTCGGCATCGAGCAGCAGATGCTGGATCAGCGGCTCGCCATAGACGCGCTTGCCAGCCGCCCGCGCCCGGGCGATCGCCTCATGTGCCTCGCGGCAGCTGGTGTGCACGATATAGACTGGCGTGCCCGTCATATCAGCGATCATGATGGCGCGGTTGGTGGCTTCGCCCTCGACCTCCGGCGGCCGGGAGTAAGCGTGGCCTTCGGGGCCGGTGACGCCGCGCGCGATCAGCGCATCCTGCATCAACGCGACCACGTCGCCGTTCTCCGCATGGACCACGGGCATGGCGCCGAGATGGGCGCAGCGCGCGAACGAGTTGTAGAGCTCGTCGTCGTTCACCATCAGCGCGCCCTTGTAGGCCATGAAATGCTTGAAGGTGTTGACCCCGTAGGTTTTGACCACGGTCTCCATCTCGTCATGGATCTGCTTCGACCAAGACGTCACCGCCATGTGGAAGCCGTAGTCGGTCACCGCCTTCTCGGATTTGTGCCGCCACTCCTGATAGGCCGCGAGCATCGACTGGCCGGGATCGGGCAGGCAGAAATCCACCACCATCGTGGTGCCGCCGGCGAGCGCCGCCTTCGTTCCCGATTCGAAATCGTCGGCGGTCACCGTGCCCATGAACGGCATCTCGAGATGGGTGTGCGGATCGATTCCGCCCGGCATGACGTAGGCGCCGCCGGCGTCGATGATTTCGGCGCCAGTGGGGGCCTCGAGCGACGTACCCATCGCCACGATCGTCTTGCCGTCGATCAGCACGTCCGCGCGGCGCAAATGATCGTGATTGACGACGGTGCCGCCGCGGATGAGGAGGGGCATGGGAGACTCCGGAGCGAGACAAGGGGACGTTCCGCCACGAAGGCTAAGGGCGGCGTGCGCGATGCGACAGGCGAAATTTTAGTCAGCCGGTCGTTTTGCCGCGCACTCTCTACGCCGCCCGCGCGATCATCCCGTCGATCATCGCACGCACGAGGCCCGCGATCTCCTTGCGCAGCGCCGGCAGGGGAACTGCGACCAGCTTCTGCTCAAGCCCCAGCGCCACCATGCCATGCACGGCCGAGAACAGGCTGCGTGCGGTGATGCCGAGCTCCTCGGGGCTGCGCTTTGGAAACAGGACGGCCAGCGGCTGGTAGATGTGGCGGAACAGCTGCATCTGGTCGTCGATCGACCAGTCGGGCACGGCCTTGCCGGCCTCCATGCGGTGCTCGAACAGCGCGCGCCAGAGTTCGAGATTCTCCGCGGCGAAATCGCAATAGGCGATCGCGATGCGAACCAACGTCTCCTGCGGCGATGGCTCGCCCGCGCTCTCCGCCGCGCTGAGTGCTTCGTCGAGGCGAAGCAGCGTGCGCGAGCCGACGCGCAGGATCAGCTCGTCCACATCGGCCACGAGATTGTAGACCGCACCATTGGCGCAGCCGATCTCGCGGGCGAGATCGCGGGTTTTCAGGCCGGCCAATCCGCGGCTTGCGATCATCCGTTCTGCCGCCAGGATCAGGTCGGCCCGAAGTTTCTCTCGACGTTCCAAGGCTTTAGACATTTGTTAACCAAGGTTGTGAGCGTTGCTCAAATTTATCTTGAGCGACGCTCAAGATGTGCTACAAAGCGCTTGTGAGCAACGCTCATAACAGGGAGCAGCCAATGTTCAAGACCGTAGTGACACTTTTCCGCGGCAGCGTGGCCGCCGCGGGCGAGGAGCTGGAGGACCGGACGGCCCTTCTGATCCTCGACCAGCAGATGCGCGATGCGGCCGCGGCCGTCGAGCGCAGCAAGCGGACGCTGGCGCTGGCGATCGCCCAGGACCAGCAGGAAGGCCGCAAGCTCGAGGCGACCGTCGCCCGTATCGCCGATCTCGAGACGCGCGCGGTTGCGGCGCTCGATGGCGGCCGCGAGGATCTCGCCAAGGAAGCGGCCGAAGCCATCGCAGGGCTCGAGGCCGACCGCGATGCGGCGATGACGGCCCGCGCACTGTTCGCGACCGAGATCGTTCGGCTGAAGCGGCATGTGGCGAATGCGCAGGCCCGCATCACCGAGCTCGACCGCGGCCGTCGCGTCGCCCGCGCTTCGGAAGCGGTGCGCTCGCTTCGCCGCAGCGGTATCGAGGCAGCACGCCCTTACGAATCCACGCTGCCGGAGGCGGAGAGCACCTTGCGGCGCCTGCGCGAGCGCCAGCTGGAGGCCCAGGCGGCTGACGACGCACTGGTCGAGCTCGACGCGGCCACCGGTCCGCTCGCGACCGCCGAGAAACTCGCCGAGCAGGGTTTTGGCCCCCGGCTCAAGACGACCGCGGACGACGTGCTGGCGCGGTTGAAGTCCAAGCGCACCCCGACTGCCTGATCTCGAACCCGATCTCTCAAACCCCATCATCATTCGAACCAACAGGAGACCATCATGAACCAGAACGGCCAACCCCACAGCGGCGCCTGGGTGACCTTCACTTACGCGTCCTTCGCAGCCTCCGCCTTCCTCGTTGCGCTCGGCGTCTTCTTCCTGCCGATCGACCTCTGGATGAAGGGCTATCTCACCATGGGCATCGTGATGCTGATCCAGACCTGCGTCACCCTGACCAAGACCGTGCGCGACAATCACGAGAGCAGCCGGCTGATGAACCGCATCGAGGATGCCAAGGCCGAGCGGCTGCTGATGGAGGTCTCCAAGGCGGCTTGAGACAGCGGCTTGAACCCGGCAACGAGCAAGAGCGGCGGAGCAATGTGCTCCGCTGCTCCCGCGCCGAAAGGGAAATTGTCGGGTGCCTCTGAAGGTTTCATTTACCCTGGGGCGACAGCGCCAGGTTGAGCTTATCGCTCCTTAATACGTGCGAGCGCACAGATCGCCCGATCGAGGGCAGGCAGATGGCGTCTCTGGAAAACGGCGAATCGGCACCGCGCGCGAAGAAGGGTTTTGCGAAGCTCGGTGCAATAGCCGCCAGGCTGCGCGGACAGGCCGGCTTCTGGCTCGGCGCGCTGTCGCAGCCGACCATCGATCTCAGCTTGCGAACATCTCCGGGACTGCGCACACGGATCATCGAATCGCCGGGGCTGTCGCTGCCTCGCGCGGAGCTCGATACGCTCGTCGACCAGCTTCGCATCGTCGCGGCCAAGACGCTGCCGCAGGACAGCCTGACCTACGGCATCTTCTCAGGCGAGCCGGAGCGGCTGGCGTGCGCCATCGTCACGCTGATCTGCGAGGAGGAGAGCGGGCGCCCGATCGCCTTCAACGCGCTGTCGGTCATGGACGTCGCGCTCGACGGCCGGCCGGTCGAGGTCACCCATCTCGGGCTCGTGATGGTCGACCCTGACGTCCGCGGGCAGGGCCTGTCCTGGGTGCTCTACGGACTGACGGCCCTGGTGCTGTTCGCCCGTGACGGGCTGCGTCCGAAATGGATCTCGAACGTCACCCAAGTGCCGTCGGTGGTCGGCATGGTCAGCGACACGTTCTCGGATGTGTATCCGTCGCCGCTGCCCGGCGCGCGCCAGAGCTTTGCGCATCTGCAGCTTGCGCGCGGCATTCTGGCCCGTCACCGCGCCGTGTTCGGCGTCGGCGAGGAAGCGGGTTTTGACGAGGCGCGCTCGATCATCACCAACGCCTATACCGGCGGTTCGGACGCGTTGAAGAAGACTTTCGAGTCCGCGCCGAAGCACCGCAACGCCATCTACAACGATTTCTGCGAGCGCGAGCTTGATTACGCGCGCGGCGACGACGTGCTCCAGCTCGGCCGCATCGATCTCGCCGGCGCGCGGCGCTACGTCCTGAGCGAGGTGCCGCATGGCTCGCTGCCGGCGCTGCTCGCAGCGTCGGCGATGCTCGCGCTGCAACGGCTGGTGCTGCCTTTGGTCTACTGGCTGGACGATACCCGCGCGTATGGCTCGCTGAGGCCGCGCCGTAGCGATGCAGAGGGCGGGCGATGAATTTCGACTATTATTCCTTCACCGGCCGCAATCTCGGCTTCATCGATGAGCGCGAGCAGCAATTGCTGCGGCAGGCGCGCGTGTTCGTCTGTGGCGTCGGCGGCATGGGCGGCGCGGCATTCATGGCGCTCGCACGCGCCGGCGTCGGCAAGTTCGTGATCGCCGACATCGACCGGTTCGAGGTCTCGAACCTGAACCGCCAGGTGTTTGCCTTCGCCGACGAGGTCGGCCGCGAGAAGGCCGACGTCGCCGCGGAGGCGGCGAGGCGCATCAATCCGACCATCGAGATCGACGTGCTCGGCGAAAGCTGGACCAGCGAGCTCTCCGGCATCGCCGAGCGTTGTCCCGTGATCGTCAACGGCATGGACGACATCGCGGCCGGCGTGCACCTCTATCGAACGGCGCGGGATGCGGCGGCCACCGTGATCGACGCCTACATGTCGCCGCTGCCGTCGGTCATCGTGGTGCGCCCGGATGATCCGAGGCCCGAAGAGCGTCTGAATTATCCGACGCGGAACAAGGACTGGCGCGAGATCAGCGAGGCCGATCGGCGCGCGGCGATGCTCGCCGAGATCGAGCACGTGATGCTGCATTCGTCCTCGCGCAACTATGTCGATCTCGAGATCGCGGGCGAGGTCGCCGCCGGGCGGCGCAGCCGGATGTCGTTCGCGCCCATGGTGATCTCGACCGGCATGCTGATGGCCTATGAGGCCATCGCGCTCATCATTGGCCGCAAGTCGGGCACCGATTGCCGCGGCTGGTTCCTCAATCCGCACCGGCCCGCGATCGAGAAGCCGCGCAATGCCATCGTGGCCGCGCTGATGCGCCCGCTGGTCCGCCGCGCCATCGCCGAACTTGCGGGTGGCAAATGAGCGCGGGGGCGATCGCCGATTCCATCGTCAATCTGTGCGGCGCCATCGGCCTTGCCGTGGCCATGATGACGTTCTACCGGCGCGATCCCCGCAGCCCGCTGACGCACCGGCTGCTGGTCGCACTCGGCGTGATTGCCTCGCTGTTCCTGATCCGCGGTGCAGCGTGGTGGACCGGCAGCGTCTTGCTCGATCGCCTGTCGGTGCTGCCGGCCGCGCTGATCCCGCTCGGCGCGCTGATCGTGACCGAAGGCATCTTGCGGCGGCATGCGCCGCGCGCGGTGAAGATCGCCGCGCTCGCCGGCGCCGTGGTGCTGGGGCTCGGCGGCGCGCTCGGCCTCGAGCAGTTCGCAAAACCCTACGCGATTGCGCTGGCGCTGTTGCAGCTCGTGGGCTTCGTGACCTGCGGCCTGCTGCTGGCGCGGCGCGACCGGACAGAGCTGATGGGTTCCGAAAACCGCAGCATCGGGCGGCTCGCCGTCGGCGCGCTGCTGGTGCTGCCCTTCATCCTCACCGATTTCCGCACGCTGTGGCCGGACATTCCGGTTCGGCTCGGCGCACTTGGCGCGCTGCTCACGGTCACGGTCATGCTGATCGCTGGCGGCGGCGCGGAGACGCGGCGGCACGGGCTGACGCTGATGACGGTGCGGCTAGCGAGCTCGGCCCTGCTCGGCATTGCCGCCGCCTTCATGGCAGGGGACGTCGATGCGGCGCAGGTGATCCGGTTCTGCGCGGTCGCAGTGGCCGGCGTGCTCACCATCGGCATGATGACCGACGCGCTTCGAGCCCTGTTCGAATCGCAGGAGCCGGGCCTGCTTAACTCCATGGCCGGATCCCCCGCGCAGACGCGCGCCGAGCTGATTGCCGAGCTCGCGCGCCATCCGATCTTCGAGAGCGCGCGGCGCTTTCGCGCCGTCGACCTCGCCCCTTACGATCCGCCGCTGCTCCATGAGCTCCTGGTGACGTCGCGCGTGCTGCGCCGTTCCGAGGCGCCGTGGGGACTGGCGCTCACCCATCCTGCGGTCGAGCGCATGACGTCGCTGATGACGGCGCACAGCGCCACCCATGTGATTGCGCTGGGGCAGGATCCGATCGAGCTGATCGCGCTGGCGGTGCCCGTTACCTCGGCCGATCCCGCCACCGAAACGGCGCTCACCCTGGTGCAGCGGCTGCTCACCCTCACACCAGAGGCCGCATGACGCTGGAGATTCGCGAGGGCGACCGCAGGGCCGCATTCGATGCTGCGCTGAATGCCTATGGCGCGGACAGTCCCTACGTGCCGCCGCTGTGGAGCGATTTCGACCGGATGTTCGATCGCGCCAAGAATCCCTTCATCACCGAGGGACATGGCCGCTACGCGCTGTTCTCCGCGCATCGCGACGGGAGGCCAATGGGGCGGATCGCTGCTTCGATCCACGACGCCTCCAATCGCAAGCATGGCACGCGCGACGGCGCGTTCGGGTTCTTCGACTGCGTCGACGATGGCGAGGTCGCGGATGCGCTGCTGCATGCGGCGGAACGCTGGCTCACCGAGCGCGGCATGACGGCGATATCAGGCAATTTCAATCTCACGGCGATGCAACAGATCGGCGTGATGACAGATGGATTCGACAAGGCGCCCTTCACCGACATGATGTGGAGCGCGCCGCACATCGCCCGTCATCTCGCGCGCGCCGGCTACAAGGCGGTCTTCCCGATGACGACGTTCGAGATCGCGCTGGACCAGGGCCAGCCGGAGCAGCTGCTCGGCGACAAGCAGCGCGCGGTGCTCGCTGACACCGATTTCGTCTGGCAGCCGATCAAACGCTCCGCGTTCAAGGTGCGCCTCGAGGACGCCCGCCTGATCCTCAATGACGGCTTTGCCGAGAACCCCATGTTCGTGCCGCCGACAGCCGCCGAATATCTGTTCCAGGCCGGCGATATGATGTGGGTCATCGACAAACGGATCTCGACCGTGGTCTATCACCGCGGCCGCCCGGCCGGCGCCATCATCGCGATCCCCGATCTCAATCCGCTGGTGAAGTCGGTCGGGGGCCGGATCGGACTGTCGGCGCCGTTTCGTTTCCTGAAGCACCGCTTCAGCAACACCCGCGCCGTCCTGATCTACCAGTCGGTCTGCCGCGATTTGCATAATCGCGGGCTCAACGGCGCGATGCTCTATCGCACCGCGCTGGCGCTGCGCGAGGCCGGCTACCGCACGCTCGGCGGAACCTGGATCGCCGACGTCAACGGCGCCTCGTTGCATCAGGCCGAGAAGGTCGGCGCCAGGCCGCTGCACCGGCTGCATCTGTACACCAAGCCGTTGGCGGCGTCATGAGCCTCCTGACGCCGGATCTGTTGCGCGAGCTCGTCGCGGAGGCGCGGCTGGCGCCGAGCGTTCACAACATTCAGCCGACGCGCTGGCAGATGCTCGCCGACGGCCGGCTGGCGCTGGTCGACGACACCACGGTGCGGGCACCCGTCGCCGATCCCACCGGCCACGATGTGCGCGTTTCGCACGGCGCGGCGCTGGAGGGGATGAGCCTCGCGCTCAATCGGCGTGGACTGTCGATTGCCGACGTTGCGATTGATGATCAGAAATCCACCTCACCCCATGCGGTGGTGTGCAGGCTAACGATCGGCAGCGGTGCTACCTCCGATCCGCTGGTGGACAACGCGCCACGGCGGATGTCTTGGCGCAGCACTTTCGCCGCATCGTCCCAGGACGAGGCATCGCTCGCAGAGCTCACGGCCTCACGCGACGATCTCGTTTGCATCCGCGACCGCAAACAGGTCGCGGACATCGCGGCCTGGGCGGACGAGGCCGAACTGTCCTTCATTCGTGCGGCTGATTTCCGGCGCGAGTTGCTGACATGGATGCGGCTGTCGCCGAATGATCCCCTCTATCTGCAAAGCGGCCTCAATCGCGAGGCGCTTGCGATGAACGCGATCGAGGCGGTCGGCGCCCGCCTCGTGCTGGGTCCGCTGTTCCCGCTGCTCGACAGGCTCGGTCTCGCGGCGCCCCTGCTGTCCGACCATGCCAAGACGCAATCGGCGGCGGCCATGATCCTGTTCTGCCGCCCGCGTGGCGAGGATCCGCTTCTGAGCGGCCGCCATTTCTATCGGGCATGGCTGGAGATCGATCGCGCGGGCCTCAAAGCCTGTCCGATGTCGTCGCTGGCCGATCATCCCGCCTTCAATGACAGGCTGCGCGCGATGGCGCGGCTCAGTGACGAAGTGCGTCTCGTCAATGTGTTCCGCGTCGGCCGTCCCTCGGCATCGACATCGCCGCGACATTTCCGGTTGCCGGTCGATCAACTGATCGTCTAGCGCCGTCGCGCCTCATATCGCGCCTGCGAGATGCAACCGAGCCATGACGGATCACGCGGGCGTGCGCTCTTGCGCGCCGAAGCGGGCAGGGGCACTCTGCGCATGCGGCGCACAAAGAACGCCGCCAATAAGACCTGCGCGAGGAAGCTCCATGGCGGCGACGCGGATCGACTGCGACATCCACCCGGCGGTTGGTGGCACACGCACGACGCTGCTTCCCTATCTCAGCGATCACTGGAAAGAGCAGGTGGTGAGCCGCGCCATCGACGGGCTCGATCTTACCTCCTATCCGCCGAGCATGCCGTTTTCGGGCCGCGCCGACTGGCGGCCGGCCAATGGCGCCAAGCCCGGCTCCGATCTCGCGATGGTGCAGAAGGGCGCGTTCGAGCAGCTCGGTGCCAGCCACGCCATCCTCAACGTGCTCTACGGTGCGCAGGCCGTGTTCGACGCCTATATGGCGGCCGACTTCTGCAAGGCGATCAACGACTGGATCGCCGCCGAATGGCTGTCGCGCGACCCGCGCCTGCGCGCTTCCATCGTGGTGCCGATGCAAGCGCCGGATCTCGCCATCGAGGAGATCGAGCGCCGCGCCGGCGACAACCGTTTCGTCTCCATCCTGGTGCTGGCGCAGGGCGAGACGCTGCTGGGACGGCGGCATTTCTGGCCGGTCTACCAGCTCGCCGAGAAGTACAAGCTGCCGCTCGCGATCCATGCCGGCACGCAATACCGGCAGGCGCCGAGCTCGGCCGGCTGGCCGTCGCACCGCTACGAATATTACTTCGTCGAGGCACAGGCGTTTCAGGCCCAGATCCTGAGCCTGATCTATGAGGGCGTGTTCGGCAAGTTCCCGAACCTCAAGGTCGTGCTGATGGAATCGGGCGTGAGCTGGTTACCGGCCTTCATGTGGCGCGCCAACAAGACCTGGCGCGGCGTGCGTGTCGAGGTGCCGTGGGTCGAGCGCGAGCCGGCCGCGATCATCCGCGAGAATTTTCGCGTCACCATGCAGCCGTTCGATGCGCCCGGCGACGCCAGAAGTGTCGAGGAGATCATCGACCAGATCGGCTCCGAGAAGATGTTCCTGTTCGCGTCCGACTATCCGCACTGGCAGTTCGACGGCGACGATCCGATCCCGCCGAATCTGCCGAAGAGCATCATCGCAAAGATGTGTGTCGACAATCCGCTGGAGACGTTTCCGCGGCTGTCACTCGCCAACTAATTCAGGAGGATCGCATGAGTGAGGTCATCGACCGTCCGCTGCGTGACGACGAAAAGCCCACCGCGACGCGGCTGCGCATCGTTGATTGCGATGTGCATCCAAGCCTGCGCTCGACGGACGATCTCAACGAGTTCCTGCCGAAGCGCTGGCAGCAGCATTTGCGGGAATATGGCAGCCATCTGCGTACGCCGTATCTCTTTACCACGCCCTATCCGCGGTCCTCGCCGTTGATCGCGCGGCGCGACGCCTGGCCGCCGACCGGCGGGCCGCCCGGCTCCGATCTCGCCTTTATGCAGAAGCAGCATCTCGATCCGCTCGACGTCGAGTTCGGCATTTTGCAGGTGCTCGACCTCTTCATCTTCTCGCAGCAGAACCTCGAGTTCGGCGCCGCGATCCAGCGCGCCATCAATGACTGGCAGCTGGCGTTCTGGTCACATCGCGATCCGCGTCTGAAGGCCTCGATCCTGGTCGGGCAGGATGGCGTGGACCTTGCCATCGCCGAGATCGAGCGCTGTGCGAAGATCGGCGAATACATCCAGATCAACGTCTCGCCGCGCGCCAACGAGCCGCTCGGCCGCCGCCGCTACTGGCCGATCTACGAGCGCGCGCAGGCGCTCGACCTGCCGCTCGGCATCCATGTCGGCGGTTATGGTGGCCACGCGCCAACCGGCGGCGGCTGGCCGTCTTATTATGTCGAGGAGCACCAGTCGAACGCGCACACCATCGCGGCGCAGCTTGCGAGCCTCGTCATCGAGGGCGTGCCGGAGCGGTTTCCAAAACTGAAGATCGTCTTCATCGAGGGCGGCTTCGGCTGGATCCCGTCGGCGGTGTGGCGCATGGACCAGCACTTTGAGCGCTTCCGCAGCGAAGTGCCGCACCTCAGGCGCAAGCCGTCGGAATATGTCCGGGAGCATTTCTGGTTCACGACCCAGCCGATCGACGAGCCCGACGAGGCGCGACATCTGCGCGCGCTGATCGAATGGGTCGGCATCGACCGTCTGCTGTTCTCGTCGGACTATCCGCATTGGGACTTCGACGATCCGCGCTTCGCCTTCAAGACGCCGCTGACCGAGGCCGAGCGGAAGAAGATATTCAGCAGCAATGCCCGCGCGGTCTACAAGTTCTGAAGGTTTTGAGAGGACATGGCTCGTCACATCGTCGCCACCACCTCGGAGATCCCGCCCGGCGGCAACAAGGTCGTCGATATCGCCGGGCGTGACATTGTCGTGTTCCATGTCAATGGCGAGTTCTTCGCGCTGCTGAACCGCTGCCCGCACGAGGGCGCGCCGCTGGAGAAAGCGGCCTGCGTGGCGCGGCTGACCTCGCCGGAGCCGGGCGTCTATGAGCGCTCGCGCGTCGGCGAGATGCTGCGCTGTCCCTGGCACGGCTGGGAATTCGACATGCGCAACGGCCAGTCCTGGTTCGACCCGAAACGCGTCAAGATCCGATCATATCCGGTCGCGGTGGAGCGCGGCGAGGAACTCCAGAAGGGCCCGTATGTCGCCGAGACGTTTCCGGTGCATGTCGAAGACAGTTATGTGATTGTCGAGGTCTGAAGTCACACACCGTCATTCCGGGGCGATGCGAAGCATCGAACCCGGAATCTCGAGATTCCGGGTCTGGTCCTCCGGACCATCCCGGAATGACACGTTGATGGGTCCGCGATCCTCATCACGCATTGAGATTCCAACGCAGGTGCGATATGGCTCTCGCGCTTTCCAGAGGCGGAGATGAGCTTTGTCGAAACAATCCCTGCGTGAGGAGGCCGAGCGCCTGATCCGCGAATCGATGGAAAAGAAGACCATCGTCGTCAAGCAGGGCACGACCCGCATCGAGGCCGTCTGCGGCAAGTGCGGCGCGCCGAACCGGGTCCAGGCGGAAAAAGGCCAGAGCCGCGTTAAGTTCGCCTGCAAGAATTGCGGGCACAAGCAAGAGACGCTGTAACGGTTTCAGGCGGATTTGCGCCTGCCCGAGCGCGCGATCGTCCTCAGGATCGCCGAACCTGCCTTCAGGCCGGACTGAAGCGCGCCTTCCATGTAGCCGTAATAGGCAAAGCAGGTGTGCTCGCCCGCAAAATACATGCGCTTGTGAAATGCGCTGTTGAGCAGCGGTCCGGCGCGCGTGACTTCGCCGGGCGCGGGACAGGAATAGCCGGCACCGGTCCAGGGATCGGCGGGCCACGGAATGAAGTCGGGGGGCTGGGACAGATTGTCCTCATAGCCGCGATAGACCTGGCCGATCCGCGAGGCGTAGAATGCATCGACGGCGGACTTGCCGCCGCGCTCCCATTGTCGAAGGGCTTGCTGTGCCGGTCTGCTGCCGGCGAACAGGCTGAGCTCGACCTCGCGCCCGCGCGGCGCGATCTGATTGTCGGTGCCTTCCCAGGTGACGCCGAAGCGGCTCGAAGTCGCGGCCGGTGCCAGCCCATGGTCGATCCAGAAGCGGCGCTTGACCGGACTGAGGTATTTCACGGCCGTTCCCATCGAGATGTAATGGTCGGACGTGAGTTGTGGCGTGATCTCGATCTTCGCGAAGCGACCGCCGGGCCACAAGCTCGGCGGAATCGCAAGCACGACGTAGTCGGCGAGGTGGAAGGCCGCCCCCTCCGGCGTGATCGTCACGCCCTCCTTGTCGATGTCGATCGCGACGACAGGCGAGGACAGATGGACCACTCCTCCGACGTTCCTGATTTCCTCGGCAAGGTGCTCGGCCAGCGCTTGATTGCCCTCCGAGCAGCGTAGCGTCTCGGTCTGGGTGAAAAAGGCGGCTGGGTGTCCCTTGAGCGCGCCGCCATGGACCACGGCGAAATTGGCGAGCAGGCTCTGTCTCTCGACGGGCTGACCCGCGTCGTTGCTGAACTGCTCCTTCATCGCGAGCTTGGCGAGACGCGAACAAGGTTCGCCCCGAATCCAGTCCGCCATGGACTGCTGATCCAGCGCGTCGGCATCGGAGGTGAGCCAGGGCGCATGCTTGTGCACGTGCCGCGCGCGCTTTGCCATCCGCCCGAAGGCCACCTCCATCTGCTCGAACAGGGTCTTGAGCGCGAACGGATTCGAGATCTTTCGACCGTCGAGATAGATCGGCATGTCGAGATCGAGCGCGTCGAAATTCGAGTCCAGCGTGAACAGCGAGAGGCCCAGCCGGAACTGACGCGCCAGGGCCAGCCACAGCGGATGATTGTAGCCGATCAGCTCACCGCCCGCTTCGACCACGCCGCTCGCCTTGTTCTTGCTCCAGACGCGGCCGCCAACGCGTTCGCGCGCCTCGAAAATCGTCACGTCGCAGCAATGGGCGAGCGTGTAGCCGGCCATCAGGCCGCCGAGTCCCGCTCCGACGATCGTGACACGCGGCCGTCGCGCCACCCGCGCCGGGCGTGGCATGTCGCGGGGAGGTGTGGCCGCCGTGACGACCATGGCGTTCGCGAGTGTCGAACTGACCAGCTTCTGACGGTCGAAGCCGATGAACTTCCTGCCGTAACGGCGATTGAGCCGTGCGTAAATCGAGCGCATGATCGAAATCCTCGGATCGAAATCAAAAATCGAAAAACAATCTCAAACGGTCGAGGACCCCATTGAGAGTGCAGCGAGAGGCGCCGGGCGGCCCTCGAATTCGATGGGTCCGGGGATCGAGGATAACCCGCAACCTCTGGTCGTGTCGAGGGCGGGGCGCGGCTATGGTGCCGCGTGCAAACTTTGGTGCTCGCACCGCGCCTGTTGAGCGGCGCTGCTTCTGGGCCTCGGTGGCGCGGTCTACTCCCCGTCCACAAATCTCTTGAACGCATCCGCGTAATCCGGATGCCAGCGCGACAGCGGCGGGCGGTTCTCGACGATGTCGCCGGCGGCCCACAGCATGCGCTTCTCGTCCAGCGCCCGCGGCACGTCGTTATCAGGGCACAGGATATAGAAGTCGCCGGCCTCCAGCCGCGTCAGCATGAAATCGACCGTCTGCTCAGCCGTCCAGGCGCCGGCCGGCTTTTCGGTGCGGCCCTTCGCGGTGAGGCCGGTGAAGACGAAGCCGGGGATCAACAGATGCGCGGTGATCCTGCAATCCCTGGTGTTGCGAAGCTCGTGCTGGAGCGCTTCCGTGAACGCCTTCACGCCGGCCTTGGAGACGTTGTAGGCGGGATCGCCGGGCGGCGTGGTGATGCCCTGCTTGGAGCCGGTGTTGATGATGAGGCCCGACTTGCCGCGCGCCATCATGTTGGGCGCGAAGATGTGCGAGCCGTTGATGATGCCCCACATGTTGACGCCGATGATCCGCTGCCAATTGTCCGGCTCGGCGAACAGCGTGCTGCCGGGCTGGATGCCGGCATTGTTCATCAGGATGTCGGTTCCGCCAAAGCGCTCGCGCACGGCGCGCTCCAGTTCCGCCACGCTCTCGGCCTTGCCGACATCGACGGCGAAGGTCATCACATGTGTGGCGGACGCGATCGATGACAGTTTTGTTGCGGATTCTGCGAGGCGTGCCTGATCGACATCGGCGATGCACACCTTCATGCCGGCACGCGCGAAAGCCATGGCGGCGGCCAGTCCGATGCCGGATGCGCCACCCGTGATCACGGCGACATTGTCTTTGACGATGGCGGAATGTGGCATGGTTGGTCTCCGGAGCAGGGGCTGGGCCGAGCTATAACATGGCGCTCGCGGGACCCTGCACAAGTCGGCATGGCAGGGCTTCGTTCCGCGCTGACTTTACGCCTTTCCGGCAGCGCTGTATTCTCTTCGACCTAACGATCCCGCCCAGATCGAACCAATCAATCACCTGACAGGGAGTGCAGCCATGGCTGTGTCGCAGGCTATTCCGATCACGCGCCATCCGTTCGCCAACGGGTCCTACAAGCAGATGCTGATCGACGGCAAATGGGTCGATGCGGCCTCCGGCAAGCGCTTCGAGACCCACAATCCCGCCACCGGCGAGCTGCTTGCAACCGTCGCGGAGGGCGACAAGGAAGACATCGACCGTGCGGTCGCGGCTGCCCGCCGCGCCTTCGAAGGTCCCTGGAGCAAGGTCAAGCCGTTCGAGCGGCAGAACCTGCTGCTCAGGCTCGCCGATCTCGTCGAGAAGAACTTTGACGAATTGTCGCAGCTCGACACGCTCGACATGGGCGCGCCGGTCAGCCGCACCCGTGCCTATCGCCTGCGCGCTGTCGGCATGCTGCGCTACTATGCCGGCCAGACCACCGCGATCCATGGCGAGACCATCGAGAACTCGCTGCCCGGCGAGATCTTCTCCTATACGCTGAAGGAGCCGATCGGCGTCGTCGGCGCGATCATTCCCTGGAACGGTCCGCTTACCGCGACGATCTGGAAGATCGGGCCGGCGATCGCGACCGGCTGCACCGTGGTGCTCAAGCCCGCCGAAGAAGCGCCGCTGACCTCGCTGCGCATCGCCGAGCTCGCGCTGGAAGCTGGCATTCCGCCCGGCGTCGTCAACGTCGTGCCCGGCTATGGCGAGACCGCGGGCGCCGCGCTCGCCTCGCATCCTGACGTCGACAAGGTCGCCTTCACCGGCTCGCACGTCACCGGACAGTCGATCATCCGCGCCTCCGCCGGCAACCTCAAGCGCGTCTCGCTCGAGCTCGGCGGCAAATCGCCGGACATCGTGTTCGCCGATGCCGATCTCGATGCCGCAGTTCCCGGCGCCGCGATGGCGGTGTTCGCGAATTCCGGGCAGATCTGCAGCGCCGGCACCCGCCTGTTCGTCGAGCAGTCGATCTACGAGGAGTTCGTCGGCCGCGTCGCCGAGTTCGGCAAGAAGCTCCAGGTCGGCAACGGGCTCGATCCCAACACCCAGATCGGCCCGCTGGTCTCCGAGCAGCAGCTCGAGCGCGTCACCGGCTATCTCGACATCGGCCAGAAGGAAGGCGCGAAGGCGCTCGCCGGCGGCGGCCGCGTCACCGAAGGCGCGCTGTCGAAGGGCTTCTTCGTCTCGCCGACGGTGTTCGCCGGCGTTCAGGACAACATGCGCATCGCGCAGGAGGAGATCTTCGGCCCTGTCATCTCCGCGATCGCGTTCAAGGACATGGACGAGCTGGTCAAGCGCGCCAACAACACCACGTTCGGCCTCGGCTCCGGCCTGTGGACGCGCGACGTCAGCAAGGCCCATGCGGTCGCGAAGAGCTTGCGCGCCGGCTCGGTGTGGGTGAACTGCTATCAGGCGATGGACCCGGCCGTGCCGTTCGGCGGCTACAAGATGAGCGGCTACGGCCGTGAGTCCGGCAAGCAGCATGTCGAGGAATATCTCAACGTGAAGGCCGTCTGGATCAAGACGGCGTAAGACCTGTTCTCTCCCGGCGTTCCGCGGGAGGGAATATCTGCTTTTAGAGGGGCGGCACCTTTTCCGGGTCCCGCCCCTCGCTATATGATCCACGTCCTTCCATAGCCATTTCGGGGCCAGCATGAAATTCGAGGCGTTGTTTAAACCGTTGCAGGTCGGTCCGTACAAGCTTGCACATCGCGTCGCGATGGCGCCGCTGACGCGCATGCGCGCCGAGCGCGAGAGCTTTTCGCCGCGGCCGCTCAACGCCGAATATTACGGCCAGCGTGCAACAAAGGGCGGCCTGATCATCGCCGAGGCTTCTCCCGTGCTTTCGCACGGCCGCGGTAATCCGGCGACACCCGGCATCTATACGGAGGCGCAGATCGCCGGCTGGCGCAAGGTGACGGATGCCGTGCACGCCAAGGGCGGCATCATCTTCCTTCAGCTCTGGCATGTCGGCCGTGTCTCGCATTCCTCCTTCCATGGCGGTGAGCTGCCGGTCTCGGCTTCGGCGATTGCGATCAAGGCCGAAGGCATGCAGGCGATGACCGCCGACGGCAAGATTTCCGACTACGAGACGCCGCGCGCGCTGGAGACCGACGAGGTCAAGGACATCGTCGAGGCCTTCCGGCAGGGCGCCAAGAACGCGCTCGCCGCCGGCTTCGACGGCGTCGAGATCCACGGCGCCAACGGCTACCTGCTCGAGCAATTCCTGCAATCGCGCAGCAACCAGCGCACCGACCAATATGGCGGCTCGATCGGGAACCGCGCGCGGCTTCTGCTCGAGGTCACGCAGGCCGCGATCGACGTCTGGGGTGCCAACCGCGTCGGCGTGCGGCTGTCGCCCCACGGCATCGCCAATGATTCCGGCGAGCCCGATCCGATGCCGCTCTACACCCATGTGGTTAAGGCGCTCGACAAGCTCGGCCTCGCTTACCTCCACTTCATCGAGCCGCGCTCCAGCGGCGCCGGCCGCGCCGACGTGCACTGGGAGAACGTGCCCTCCGCGATGGTGCTGTTCCGCCCGCACTACAGCGGCGTGCTGATGACCGCCGGCGGCTTCACCGGCGAGACCGCGAACGCGGCGATCGCCGACGGCCACGCCGACATCATTGCCTTCGGCCGCATCTTCATCTCCAATCCCGATCTGCCGCACCGCCTTGCGCACGACTACCCGATCACGCCGTACAACCGCGCGACGTTCTATGGCGGCGAGGAGAAGGGGTATACGGATTACCCTGTCTATGACGAGCTGACGCCGGCCTGATCCGTCATTGCGGGGCGATGCGCAGCATCGAACTATGATGCGCAATCGCGCATCTGAGAATCCATCTAACGTCCTGGCTTGCCGCCCAATGGATTCCGGGCTCGCGACTTCGTCGCGCCCCGGAATGACAATCGTGTATTGTCGTCTCCATAACGACGTTCAGGAAACACCATGGCCAAAGCCGCAGTCGCCGCAGGAACCGCCACCGGCCAATGCCTCTGCGGCAAGGTCACCTTCGAGATCGACGTTCCCGCGCGCTGGGCCTGGCACGACCATTCCGCGGCAAGCCGCCGCGCGCATGGTGCGGCCTACGCCACCTATGTCGGCAGCTGGAAGAAGCGCTTCCGCATCACGTCAGGCAAGACCGCGCTGACCCGTTACGAGGACAAGGCCACCAAGACCGCGCGCAGCTTCTGCTCGCATTGCGGCACGCCGATCGCCTATGAGCGTCCGCGCGGGCCCCACATGGTCAACATCCCCCGCGCGCTGTTTACGGAGCGCACCGGTCGCCAGCCGCTCTACCACATCGCGATCGAGGAGCTGCAGGAGTGGGCCTATACCGGCGAGCCCCTGGTGCCGCTGAAAGGCTTTCCCGGCGTGGTCTGGCAGCGCTCGAAAAAGAAGAAGCGCGCTAGCGGCGAGGACCCGTTCGAGCTTGGCCGCGAGGAGCAGTTTTAGTCTTTGGCTTGGCGGTTGTCTTGGCGATTGTCTTCGCGATTGTCCTGGCAGCTGCCTTGCGCGGCGCGGCCTTCTTCGATTTGGTTTCCTTGGGCGTCGCCGCTACGAAGTCGAGCCCGCGCTTGACCCATCGCTTCAGATCGGCGCCGCTTTGGTAGCCTTCCGGCGCGACGCGCACAAATCCCCTCATGATGCGCCCGCGCATCTCCATCGGTGTCGTGTGCGGCTCTTCCAGCATGCGCGCATGCGCCTCGGGGCCGACGCGGATCATCATTCCGCCGCGGCCGCTGATGGTGCAGCACATGGTGTTATCGACCATGAAGCAGAGGCCGCCCATCATCTTCTTTTCCGCCACGTGGCGCTGGCCGGCCAGCAATTTGCGCACCCGTGCCGCAGTCTCTTCGTCATACGCCATTGTGCTTCCCCTTGCGGGCTGACGCCTGGGTCGATCCATGTTCCCAGCTTACGCGCGCCCGCGCAAGGCAGCCATGAGGACACTCCATTGCGCGTCGCCTCCGAGTTCGGCCATCATGCGACCGGCCGCAGCAACGTCCGCGGCACGGAGGAAACATGAAGAACAAGATCACCGGCCGCTCCGCCTTTCTCGCGCTGCTCAAGGACGAAGGCATCACCCATCTGTTCGGCAATCCCGGGACCACCGAGCTGCCGATCATGCACGCGCTGAAGGACCATCCTGACCTCACCTATGTGATGGCGATGCAGGAGAGCCTGGTGGTCGCGATTGCCGACGGCTACAGCCGCGCGTCGGGCAAGCTGGTTGCCTGCAACGTCCATGTCGCGCCCGGCCTCGGCAACGCGATGGGCTCGCTCTACAACGCCCAGTTCACGGGCACGCCGATGATCCTGACCGCGGGCCAGCAGGAGCAGGGCCACGGCCTGATGGAGCCGGTGCTGTACGGTCCCTTGGTGCGGATGGCCGAGCCGCTGGTGAAATGGGCAGTCGAGGTGACGCGGCTGGAGGATCTGCCGCGCATCGTGCGCCGCGCGGCCAAGGTTGCGATGACACCGCCGACCGGGCCGGTGTTCATCTCGCTGCCCGGCGACATCCTCAACAGTGAGGCCGGCATCGATCTCGGCCGCTCCACCCGCATCGACGCGCGCACAAAACCGTCGGACGAGGCGCTCCGGGCCTTCGCCGCGCGATTGCTCAAGGCCGAGCGCCCCGTGATCGTCACCATGGACGAGGTGGTCAAGAGCGATGCGCTGAAGGAAGCCGCAGAGCTCGCCGAATTGCTCGGCGCCGCTGCCTACCAGTCATCGACGCCCTATGGCGCGCACTTCCTGTCGGAGAGCCCGAGCTTTGTCGGCACGCTCGCGCGCGTGCAGAAAGTCGCACGCGATACGCTGGCGCCGCACGATCTGCTGGTCGCGCTCGGCGGCGATCCCTTGCGGATGTCGGTCTATAGCGAGGTCGACGCGCTGCCTGATGGCCTCGGCATCGTGCAGATTGGCCTCGTCGATTGGGAGATCGCCAAGAATTACGGCGCCGAGATCGCGCTGAAGGCGGACGTCAAGGAAACGCTGCGCGCGCTGATCCCGATGCTGAAAGACATGGGCGGCGCGGCGCTCGCAAACCGCGCCAGGGAGCGTCTCGCTGAACTGGCACCAAAGAACTGGACCGCGCGCCGCGCCGCGTTGGTCGAGCAGATCGGCAAGAGTGCGGGCCGCAACCCCATCGATCCGGACTATCTGGTGCTGCAGATGGTCGAGGCCATGCCCGATCACGCGATCCTGGTCGACGAAGGCCTCACCTCCAGCCGCCAGATCACGAACCTGCGTCCGCACCGCGACCGCTATGGCTATCACGGCCTTGCCTCCGGCGGCATCGGCTGGGGCCTGCCGGCGTCCGTCGGCGCCAGCATCGCCAACCCGGATCGCCCGGTCGTGTGCTTCTCCGGCGATGGCAGCGCGATGTATTCGATCCAGTCGCTGTGGACCGCGGCGCATCACAAGCTGCCGCTCAACGTCGTCATCGCCAACAATGGCGGTTACCGCATCATCAAGCAGCGCCTGCTCGCCTTCCATGGCGACGACAATTACGTCGGCATGGACTTTGCCGATCCGCCCGTGGATTTCGCCGGTGTCGCGAAAGCGCTGGGCTGCGAGGCGATCAGGATCAGCGATCCGCGCGAGCTGAAAGCGACGCTGGCGTCGGCGTTCAATCGGCCAGGAACGAAGCTGATCGAGGTGATGGTGGACGGGAAGGTGTAGGGCAAGGAAGATGCAGCGACAGCATCCTCTGCCTCATCACCGTCACCCTGAGGCGCCGGAGCGAAGCGGAGGCCTCGAAGGGCGACGGCCCGGCTGCATCTCGGCCGTTCATCCTTCGAGGCTCGTCCGGCGGTGCTTGCACCGCCGGTCTCGCACCTCAGGATGACGGAACTTAAAGCGTGGGGCGCTAGCCTGCCTCCTTCCCCACCCGATACCCCGCCGCCGGATGCGGTGCGCCGAGCCTTGCACGGCCATCGCCGAACAGCTTCTCCCGCAGCGTGCCTTTCGCATATTCGCTCTTGTACCGCCCGCGCTTGGTCAGCTCCGGCACCAGCATATCGGCGATGTCCTCGAAATCGCCGGGCGAGATCGCAAACGCGACGTTGAGGCCATCGACGTCGGTCTTCTCGAACCAATCCTCGATCTTGTCGGCGACGCTTTCGGGCGTGCCGACCACGACCGGGCCCGCGCCGCCGATGCCGACATGCTCGATGACGTCGCGCACCGTCCAGACCCGGTCCGGATCGCCGCGGGTGACGTTGTCCAGCGCGCTACGGCCGGCGTCGTTCTGCACGTGACGCACCTGCTGATCGAGCTCGTAGCCGGAGAAGTCGATGCCGGTCCATCCGGACATCAGGGCGAGGGCGCCTTCCGGATTGATGTGCGAGCGGTAGTCGGCATATTTCGCTGCGGCTTCAGCTTCGGTGTTGCCGAGAATGATCGTCATCATGTTGAACATCAGGATCTCCGCCGGATTGCGGCCGAGCGCGGCTGCCTCCTGGCGGATCGCGGAGACGCGCGGCGCGATGATCTTGGCCGACGGTCCCGACATGAACACGCATTCGGCGTGCTTGGCCGCGAATTGCCGCCCCCGCGGCGAGGTGCCGGCCTGGTACAGCACCGGCGTGCGCTGTGGCGACGGCTCGCTGAGGTGGATGGTGTTGTTGATGCGGTAGTTCGCGCTCTCGTGGTTGATGCGATGGACCTTGCTGGGATCGGTGAAGATGCCGCGCGCCCGGTCGCGCAGCACGGCGTCGTCCTCCCAGCTGCCTTCCCAGAGCTTGTAGACGACCTCCATATATTCGTCGGCGATGTCGTAGCGGTCGTCGTGCCCGGCCTGCTTGTCCTTGCCGGCGCCGCGCGCGGCGCTGTCGAGATAGCCGGTGACGACGTTCCAGCCGATCCGTCCCTCGGTGAGGTGATCGAGCGTCGACATCCGCCGTGCGAACGGGTAGGGCGGCTCGAACGAGAGATTGCTGGTGACGCCGAAGCCGAGATTTTTCGTCACCGCCGCCATCGCCGAGAGCAGCAGCAGCGGCTCGTTCGACGGCGTTTGTGCTGCATTGCGCAAGGCCGCGTCAGGGCTGTTGCCATAGACGTCATAGACCCCGAGCACGTCGGCCAGGAACAGCCCGTCGAAACGGCCGCGTTCCAGCGTTTTGGCAAGGTCGATCCAGTAGGGCAGGCGGTTATATTCGGCGGTGCGGTCGCGCGGATGGGTCCACAGGCCCGGTGACTGGTGTGCGACGCAATTCATCGCAAAGGCATTGAGCCTGATCTCTTTGGCCATGCTGGTCCCCTGGCGCCCTGTACTGAGCGCTCTTCGAATGATAGACGTGCGCCCCAATCTGGCGACGTTCTTGCATATCGTTTGCCCTTGGCAAGGCCAAAATCAGCGGCTGGCAAGCCAATCTCAAGCGAGCAAGAACGAAACCCGAAGAGAAGTACAAGCGAACTACAAGAACTGCCCAAGTCCCCGCCACTTTCGAAGGGCACCCTGCCTCGGATAGGGTCCTTCGTCTCAAAGCCTCGAAAACAAGTCATGACCAGAGCCGACGCCATCGCCCGCGCCCGTGAGGATTTCCAGTCCGGCGCATTTCTCGCCGAGCTCGACCGCCGCGTCGCCTATCGGACCGAAAGCCAGAATCCGTCGCGCGGCCCCGAGCTGCGTGCCTATCTGGAACAAGAGATGATGCCCTCCTTCGCCGCGCTCGATTTCACCAGCCGGATCGTCGAATCTCCGAGCGGCAAGGCGCCGTTCCTGTTCGCCGAGCATCACGAGAGCACGTCCGCGCCGACCGTGCTGGTCTACGGCCATGGTGACGTCGTCGACGGCATGGAGGGCGAGTGGCGCGACGGCCGCGATCCCTGGCGCACGACAGTTGCGGGCACGCGGCTCTACGGCCGCGGCACCGCCGACAACAAGGGCCAGCACAGCATCAACATGGCCGCGCTCCGCGCCGTGCGCGCGGCCCGCGGCGGCAAGCTCGGCTTCAACGCCAAGTTCATCGTCGAGATGGGTGAGGAGATCGGCTCGCCTGATCTCGGCAAGGTCTGCGATCTCAACCGCGATGCGCTCAAGGCCGATCTGTTCATGGCCTCCGACGGGCCGCGCCTGTCGGCTGATCGCCCGACGCTGTTCCTGGGCTGCCGCGGCGGCATCCGCATCCATCTCGATGTGAATTTGCGCGACGGCGGCCATCATTCCGGCAATTGGGGCGGCGTGCTCGCCAACCCCGCGACCATCCTGGTCAATGCCATTTCGACGTTGGTCGACGGCTATGGCCGTCTCCAGCTCGAGGCGCTGAAGCCGCCGCGGCTCAGCAACCAGATCCGCTCCTATCTCGCCGACGTGCAGGTGGTCCCGACAGCGGACGAGCCGGCGCTGGCAGAGAACTGGGGCGAGGAGGGCCTGTCGGCGGCCGAGCGGCTCTACGCCTGGAACACGCTCGAAGTGCTGGCGATGTCATCGGGCAATATCGAGAAGCCGGCCAATGCCATTCCCGGCCATGCCAATGCCGTGCTGCAACTGCGTTTCGTCGTCGGCACTGAGGTCAACGGCCTGATCGAGGCCATCCGCGCGCATCTGGTTCAGAACGGCTTTCCGATGGTCGAGGTGCGGGCGGCGCAGAGCTTTGCCGCCTCGCGCACCGATTTCGACAGTCCCTGGATCAAATGGGCGGCGGATTCGGTGAAAGAGACCACGGGCAAGCCGCCGGCGGTGCTGCCGAATTTCGGCGGCTCGCTGCCCAATGACGTGTTTTCCGAGATTTTGGGACTGCCGACGATCTGGGTCCCGCACTCCTATCCCGGCTGCTCCCAGCATGCGCCCAACGAGCACATCCTGCTGCCATTGACCGAGGAGGCCTTGACGGTGATGGCCGGGCTGTTCTGGGATCTCGGGGAATTGCCAAAGCCGTTAACCTGAGCCTCCGGTCCAGCCAAAAGTCACATTCTATTCCGGTCCGTTTTGTGCTTGCATCCCGCCCGCATCATCCTGAAAGGGGAAGAAAAAAGTGAAACATTTCCGTAGCATCGGGCTCGCGCTCGCCGCGACCTTCGCCGTCAGCCAGGCCGGGGCCCAGGAGCTGACCGGCACACTGAAGAACATCAAGGACACCGGCGCCATCACGCTGGGCTTCCGCGACTCCTCGATCCCGTTCTCCTATCTCGACGACAACCAGAAGCCCGTCGGGTTCGCGATGGACATCTGCTACAAGATCGTCGATGCCGTGAAGAAGGAGCTCAAGCTCGACAAGCTCGAAGTCAAGCTCAACCCGGTCACGTCGGCGACCCGTATTCCGCTGATGGCCAACGGCACCATCGACCTCGAATGCGGTTCGACCACGAACAACGCCGAGCGCCAGAAGCAGGTTGCCTTCACCAACACCCACTTCCTGACCGCCAGCCGCTACGTCTTCAAGAAGTCGAGCGGCCTGAAGTCGATCGACGACCTCAAGGGCAAGACCGTGGTGTCGACCGCCGGCACCACCAACATCAAGCAGCTCACCGAGGCCAACGTCGAGAAGAAGCTCGGCGCCAACATCATCCCGGCCAAGGATCACGCCGAAGCCTTCCTGATGGTCGAGACCGACCGCGCGGTCGCCTTCGTCATGGACGACATCCTGCTCGCGAGCCTCGTCGCCGGCTCGAAGACACCGGACGACTACACCATCTCCAAGGACGCGTTCTCCAAGCCCGAGCCCTACGGCATCATGCTGCGCAAGGATGACGCCCCGTTCAAGAAGGTGGTCGATGCGGCGACGGCTGCGCTCTACACCTCCGGCGAAGGCCAGAAGATCTACGACAAGTGGTTCACGGCCAAGATCCCGCCGAAGGGCCTGAACCTCAACACGCCGATCTCCTCCGAGCTGAAGAACGAGTTCGCCAAGCCTTCGGACTCGCCGAACCCGGACGACTACAAGTAAGATGCTGCTTCCCTCTCCCCGCAAGCGGGGAGAGGGAAGACATGCCGGCCGTTCTGGAGGGAAGTGGCCGGACATTTGCATAGGCGCCGGGACATTTCTGACTGGCGCGTTCGCGCGGGGGACACGTGAACTACAACTGGAACTGGGGAATCTTCTTCCAGCCGAACCCGATGGGGACTGGCACCTATCTCGACATGCTGCTGTCGGGACTGGTGCTGACCCTGGAGACCGCGGTGCTGGCCTGGATCATCGCGCTGATCACCGGCTCGATCGTCGGCGTCATGCGCACGCTGCCCTCGAAGGGCGCCTACTGGTTCGGCTTCTGCTACGTCGAATTCTTCCGCAACATGCCGCTGCTGGTGCAGCTGTTCCTGTGGTTCTTCGTGCTGCCGGAAATCCTGCCGAAGGCCGCGGGCCTCTGGCTGAAGCAACTGCCGAACGCGCCGTTCTGGACGGCGGCGATCGGCATCGGTCTGTTCATGTCGGCGCGCGTCGCCGTTCAGCTGCAGGCCGGCATCGGCTCGCTGCCGCGCGGGCAGAAGATGGCGGCGACTGCGCTGGGCCTGACCACGGTGCAGGGCTATCGCTACGTGCTGCTGCCGATGGCGTTCCGCATCATCCTGCCGCCGCTGACCTCCGAGTTCCTCAACACCATCAAGAACACGGCGGTCGCGATCACCATCGGCCTACTGGAGCTGACCGGCCAGGCACGCTCGATGCAGGAATTCTCGTTCCAGGTGTTCGAGGCCTTCACCGCCGCGACCATCCTCTATCTCCTCGTCAACGCCGTCGTCGTGACCGCGATGCGCTTCCTCGAGCGCTGGGTCGCGATCCCCGGCTACATTACGGGGAAATAAGCGATGCTCAGCAATTTCGATTTCGACGTCATCCGCCGCGCGCTGCCCTATCTGTTCTACGAGGGCATGACGTTCACGCTGACGCTGACCGCGCTCGCCGCGTTCGGCGGCCTGGTGTTCGGCACGGCGCTCGCCCTGATGCGGCTGTCCGGCTACAAGACCCTCGGGCGCATCGCCGGCATCTATGTCGACTTCATGCGCTCGCTGCCGCTGGTGCTGGTGATCTTCTGGTTCTACTTCCTGGTGCCCTATATCGGGCAGTGGCTGACAGGCGCCTCGCGCCCGATCAGCGTCGGCGCGTTCGCATCCTCGCTCATCACCTTCATCATGTTCGAGGCCGCGTACTTCTCCGAGATCATGCGCGCCGGCATCCAGTCGATCTCGCGGGGGCAGCCGGCCGCGGCCAGCGCGCTGGGGCTGACCTACGCCCAGACCATGCGCTACGTCGTGCTGCCGCAGGCGTTCCGCAACATGCTGCCGGTCCTGATCACTCAGACCATCGTGCTGTTCCAGGACACCTCGCTGGTCTACGTCCTGTCGATCACGGACTTCCTGGGCGCGGCGAGCAAGGTCGCACAGCGCGACGGCCGCCTCGTCGAAATGTACCTGTTCGCAGCCGTCGTCTACTTCACCATCTCCTGTATCGCGTCCTTCGGCGTTCGCCGCCTCCAGGCGCGCATCGCCATCATTCGCTAGAGCGCATCGATCATGATCGAAATCAGCCACGTCAACAAATGGTACAGCCCGACCTTCCAGGTGCTGACCGACTGCACCACCAATGTCACCAAGGGCGAGGTCGTCGTGGTCTGCGGCCCCTCGGGCTCGGGCAAGTCGACCCTGATCAAATGCGTCAATGCGCTGGAGCCGTTCCAGAGCGGCGACATCCTGGTCGACGGCACCAAGGTCAACGATCCCAAGACAAATTTGCCGAAGCTGCGCTCGCGCGTCGGCATGGTGTTCCAGCACTTCGAATTGTTCCCGCACCTGAAGATCATCGACAATCTCTGCCTCTCGCAGGAGAAGGTGCTCGGCCGGTCGCACGACAAGGCGGTGACGAAGGGCATGCAGCTCTTGGAGCGCGTCGGGTTGAAGGAGCAGGCGCAGAAATTTCCGGCGCAGCTCTCCGGCGGCCAGCAGCAGCGCGTCGCCATCGCGCGTGCGCTTGCCATGGACCCGATCGTGATGCTGTTCGACGAGCCGACCTCGGCGCTCGATCCCGAGATGGTCAGCGAGGTGCTCGACGTCATGGTCGACCTCGCTCGCGAAGGCATGACCATGATGGTCGTGACCCACGAAATGGGCTTTGCCCGCAAGGTCGCCAACCGCGTCATCTTCATGGACCGCGGCGAGATCGTCGAGGACGCCCCGAAGGACGACTTCTTCGGCAAGCCGCGCAGCGACCGTGCGCAGAAGTTCTTGTCGAAGATTTTGTCGCACTAAGGTCTCCGTCATTCCGGGACGCGCCAGAATTGAATTCGCCGTCATCCCGGGGCGCGCGTAGCGCGAGCCCTGGATCCATACTCCCGATGGTGGTTATGGATTCCGGGCTCATTCGCTTTGCGAATGCCCCGGAATGACGAAACGAGGGTGATTGGCGCCACCATTTCGGTTATAAGCGCGCCAAATCCCCCTTTCCCGCCAGGAGACCCGCCTTGGACTCGATCGCCTACGTCAACGGTTCATTCGTCCCGCTCTCGGACGCCAAGGTCTCGATCCTCGATCGCGGCTTCCTGTTTGCCGACGGCATCTACGAGGTCTCGGCGGTGCTCGACGGCAAGCTGGTGGACAACGCCTCGCATCTGGCGCGGCTGGAGCGGTCGGTCGGCGAGATCAAGCTGAAGCTTCCGGAGACCGTCGAGCGCATCACCGAGCTGCAGAAGGAGCTGATCGCGCGCAACAAGGTCGAGAACGGCCTCGTCTACCTCCAGGTCACGCGCGGCGCCGACAAGGGCCGCGACTTCGCCTTTCCGAAGGGCGACGTCAAGTCGAGCCTGGTGATGTTCACCTCCGAGAAGGACATCATCAACGCCGCCTCGGCCAAGACCGGCATCAACGTGATCACGGTGCCCGACATCCGCTGGGAGCGCCGCGACATCAAGAGCGTGGCGCTGCTGGCGCAGGTGCTGGCGAAGCAGGCCGCGGCCGAAGCCGGTGCCGGCGAAGCCTGGATGCTGCAGGACGGCTACGTCACCGAAGGCGGCTCGTCCTCGGCGTTCATCCTGACCAAGGACGACGTCATCGTCACCCGCAAGAACTCCAACGCCATCCTGCCGGGCTGCACCCGCAAGGCGGTCGTCGCACTCGCCGAGGAGCGCCAGCTCCGCGTCGAGGAGCGGTCGTTCACGGTGGAAGAGGCGCTGGCCGCGAAGGAGGCGTTCGCGACGTCGGCTTCGCTGTTCGTGCAGCCGGTCGTCGCCATCGACGGCAAGAAGGTCGGTGACGGCAAGCCCGGCCCGATGGCCACGCGGTTGCGCGAGATCTATGTGGAGTTCGCCAAGGCGACGGCGGTTTAGGCCGCATACTCCGCTATCGTAGCTATCGTAGGGTGGGCAAAGCGAAGCGTGCCCACCATTCCCGCGGATGCGTGAGAAGGCGTGGGCACGGCGCAAGTGCGCCTTTGCCCACCCTACGAGATTTGTCCTTGTGGCCTACGCCACCGACGCCTTCACCTTCACCGGGTGCACCGCGCGGAACGCGATTGCCAGCCTATTCCAGGCGTTGATGGCGCCGATCAGCATGGTCAGGTTCACCGTCTCCGCGTCGGAGAATTGCGCGCGGACCTGATCGTAAGTCTCGTCAGGCGCGTGCGTCTCGGAGATCAGCGTCACGGCTTCAGTCCAGGCCAGCGCGGCGCGCTCGCGGTCGCTGTAGAACGGGGACTCCCGCCAGGCGTTGAGCAGATAGATGCGCTGCTCGGTCTCGCCACGCTTGCGGGCGTCTTCGGTGTGCATGTTGATGCAGAAGGCGCAGCCGTTGATCTGCGAGGCCCGGATCTTGACGAGCTCGATCAGCGATTTCTCGAGGCCCGTCGACTGGATCTGTTCCTCCAGCGCCATCAGCGCTTTCATCGTCTCGGGGGCGGCCTGGTAGAAGTTCATGCGGGGTTTCATGGTCGTTCTCCTTGCTTGCTGGATTGAGGTCAGTGAGCGCCGCCGGCCGAGGTCTGGCCGGCCTTCTTCAGGAACAGGACGGCGGCGAGCGCGACGATCAGCGCCATGCCGAGCAGATAGAAGGTGTCGCTGAAGGCGAGAATAAAGGCCTGCTTCTGCACGGTATGGCCGATCGCGACATAGGCACGATGCGCGGCATCCGCACGGTCGAGGACGCCGTGATTGACGAAATACTGCGTGAGCTGTTCCAGCCGCGTCCGCGTCGCCTGCTCGAACATCGAGACCGACTGCATCAGCACGTTGGAGTGATACTGCTCGCGCTTGGTCAGCACGGTCTGGAGCAGCGCGATGCCGACGGCGCCGCCGAGATTGCGCATCATGTTGAACAGGCCGGAGGCCGAGCCGGCGTTCTCCGCCTCGATGCCCGCCGTCGCGACCGCCGACAGCGGCGCCATCACCAGCGCCTGGCCGATGGCGCGAACGACGTTCGGCCACAGCAGCTGGTCGGCGGCATAGTCGTTGGTCATATAGATGTTCATGAAGTTCGACGCAGCGAACAGCACGAAGCCGATGCCGATGATGATCCGCGCGTCGAACTTCTGCATCAGGCGCGGCACCAGCGGGATCAGCAGGAGCTGCGGCAAGCCGGTCCAGGCCAGCACGAAGCCGATCTGCTCGGCATTGTAGCCCTGGATGCGCGCCAGATATTGCGGCATGATGAACACCGAGCCGTAGAGCGCGATGCCGAGCAGGAAATTCGCCAGCATGCCGAAGCCGAAATTGCGGCGCGCGAGCAGGCGCAGATTGAGCAGCGGCTTCTTCACGGTGAGCTCGATGATCAGGAACGCGGTCAGTGCCACGGCTGCGATCACGCTGAGCTTGACGATGAAGGGCGATCCGAACCAATCGTCCTTGTTGCCTTCCTCCAGCACGGTCTGCAGCGCGGACAGGCCGATCGCCATGGTGATAATGCCGGCCCAGTCGCCCTCGCGAAGCAGCGCCAGCTTCATCGGCTTGGCCTCGAGCGCATACCAGAGCATGGCGACCATGATCGCGCCGGGCACGAGGTTGACGTAGAAGATGTACTGCCAGCCGAGATTCTCGGTGAGATAGCCGCCGATGGTCGGGCCGATCGCGGGGGCGAACGTCGCCGACAGCGCGAACATGGCAAGGCCGACGGGCTGCTTTGCGCGCGGCAGCAGCGTGATGATCAGCGTGAACGCCATCGGGATCAGCACGCCGCCGGTAAAGCCCTGCACGGCGCGCAGCACGATCATCTGCGGCAGGTCCTGCGCCAGCGCGCAGGCCGCCGACAGAATCAGGAACAGCACCGCGTTGGTGAGCAGGTAGATCCGGATCGAGAACACTTGCGCGAGCCATCCCGACAGCGGGATCACCACGATCTCGGCGATCAGATAGGAGGTCGAGATCCAGCCGCCGTCATCGATGCCGGCGCCGATCGCGCCCTGGATGTCCGCCAGCGAAGCGTTGACGATCTGGATGTTCAGCACCGCCATGAAAGCGCCGAGCGTGGCGCCGATCACCGCGATCCAGGTTTTTGCGGAAATGACTGGTGCGGCAGGCGCAGCCGGAGCGGGGATGCCGGCAGCGGAGGCGGCGTTGAGGGCGGGTTGGAGCGTGCTCATGGAAGCCTCGTCTCGGGTATGGAGACAGGATGCGTCAGGCGATTGGTTTCGATAATCGAGGAAGTTGGGGAAGCATCGTCCGGCAGGAATTGATAGTCCTGCCGATCAACCCACCTCAGCTGCCGTTCGGGCGAGGCGCGTTGTTGGCGAGATGCCTGGCCGTATTGCGCTCGGCCAGCACCGTCTGCTTGGTGTCGACGGTCGGCACCGCCGACATGCCGGGCCGGAGCAGTCCGGTCAGGCTGTGGTCGTCGAGCACGATCTTCACCGGCACGCGCTGCACGATCTTGGTGAAGTTGCCGGTGGCGTTGTCAGGCGGCAGCAGCGCGAATTCCAAACCGCTCGCCGGCGACAGGCTGTCGACATGACCGTGCAGGGTCTGGTTGCGGAAACTGTCGACGCGGAGCTCGACCGGCTGGCCGGGGCGCACATGCGTGAGCTGGGTCTCCTTGAAGTTCGCGACCACATAGACCGCGTCGAGCGGCACCACCGCCATCAACTGCGTGCCGGCCTGCACGAACTGGCCGACGCGCAGGCTGCGCGCGCCGACGGTGCCGTCGACAGGCGCGGTGACCTCGGTATAGGACAAATTCAACCCGGCCTGCTGCGCGACCGCGCGGGCGCGGTCGAGCTGCGCCGCGGCCTGGGCGCGCTGGGTGGTGAGGACGTCGACCTTGCGCTGCGCGGCGACGAGGCCCGATTTGGCGTGCTGCAATTGCGCGTTGCTGGCGCGCAGCGCCGCATCGGTCTGCTGCGCGCGCTGGATCGTGCCGGAGCCCGACTTCATGAGGTCGTCGTAGCGGGCGCGCTCCTCCTGCGCGAACTTCAGATTGGCGTCGGCGGCGGCGACATCGGCGGTGCTCTGCTCGATGACCGGCTGCTGCAGCTCGAGCTGCGCATCGATGTTGCGCACCGAGGCTTCGCCGGCGGCGACGTCGGCTCTCGCCTGGTTCAGCGCCGCCCTGAAGTCGCGGTCGTCGATCTTCGCCAGCAATTGGCCGGCCTTGACCCGCTCATTGTCGCCGACCAGCACCTTGGCGATATAGCCGGAGACCTTCGGCGCGATGATCGTGGAGTCGGCCTTCACATAGGCGTCGTCGGTGGATTCGAGGTAGCGGCCGTTGGTCCAGTAGTCGTGGCCATAATAGGCGACCGCCGCCGTGCCTGCGAGCAGCGCGAGAGCCAATGCCGCGCGCCGGACCAGGTTCCGGGCCGAAAGAGCCGGCGGCGTCTTGGCGTAATTATTAACGATTTCAGTTGCTTGCTCGAAGTTTTCGGTGCGGGGCATCTCGGACATGGCAGTCTCCTATCGGCTCCGTGAGACTATCGTTCGTTCCGGCTCAGGTGATAATTTGCGAAGTTCGGGAAGGATTATCCATCGAGGGTGGATAGTCTGCACCGTCGTCCTGGCTTGTAATGATCTACCGAAGCAGGCCGGCGACTGCCCCAGAGGGATTGCCGCGTCTGTCGTGCGATTGCTGCTAACCCATGGCGCCCGCACGGAGCTGCGAGCGGATGAGGGCGTGTTTATGATCTGATGAGATAATCGGGGTGAGTTCCTTCCGATTATCGATCGAGATGGGATAATCGGCGGTCATGGATCGATTGACGAGCCTCGAAGTGTTCAGCCGGGTGGTGGAGACCGGCGGCTTCTCCGCAGCCGCCCGTAAGCTCAACATGTCGACCACCATGGTGAGCAATCACGTTCAGGCGCTGGAAGACCGGCTCGGGGTGAGGCTGCTTCACCGCACCACGCGCAAGGTCAACCTCACCGAGATCGGCAAGGCCTATTACGACCGCTGCGTGCAGATCCTCGCCGATATCGAACAGGCCGACGACATCGCGGGCGAACTGCAATCGGTGCCCCGCGGCACGCTGCGTATCCACGTTGCGACCCACATGGTGCCGTTCGTTGCGCCCGTGGTGGCGAAGCTGCTGTTGGCCTATCCCGAGCTCAAGATCGATCTGCGCATGGGCGAGGCCGATGTCGATCTCATCGAGGAAGGCTACGATGTCGCCCTGCGCATGACCCCGCCGCCCGATTCAAGCTTGATCGTGCGGAGCCTTGCCACCTGGCGTCACGTGCTGTGTTGCTCCCACGACTATCTCGAGAAGCACGGCCGGGTGCAGCGGCTCGACGAGCTGACCGCGCATAATTGCGGCCGTCACCTGAACTATCCGTTCGGCGACGAGTGGCGCTTCTTCGATCGCAAGGGCGCGCCGGCCGCGGTGCGCATCTCCGGCAGCTTCGTCACCAACAGCGGGGAAGCGCTGCGCAGGGTGGCGCTGGAGGGGGCTGCCGTCTGCCTGATGGCCGGGTTTCTCGTCCAGGACGATCTCGACGCCGGCCGGCTCATCCGGTTGCTGCCGGAATATCGGCCGGTCGAGCTGTCGATGAACGCGGTCTATCCGCACCGGCATCATCTGTCGGCCAAGGTCAGGACTTTCATCGACCTGCTCGTGCACCACAGCGCCGAGCAGCAGAAGCTGGTCAATCCGTATGCGTGACGGCGCCGTGTCGGCAGAACCGTAGGGTGGGCAAAGGCGCGAAGCGCCGTGCCCACGATCTCGTCGTGAATTCGAAGGAAGCCGTCGGCACGCTTACGCTTTGCCCGCCCTACGATAGCGTCAACGCGGTGGCGGCAATCGTCCAAATACGCTGTCGAGCGCGATGCCGATCGCAAGCAGGCGGCGATCGCTGCCTGCCGGGCCGTCCAGCTCGAGCCCGACAGGCAATTTGCTCGTGGCGCCCAGCGCGACTGGAATCTGGATACCGGGAATGCCGGCATTGCTGCCGGGATCGGTGTTCTGGATGAGCAGGCCGAAATTTTCCAAGCTGCTGGAGTCGGGATTGGAGGCAATCGCCACGCGCGTCGTGGTCGGGAAGGCGATGGCGTCCAGCCTGTTGCCGGCAAACGTGCCGCTGTAGAGGGCCTGAAGTGCCGGCCGCCCGGTCTTGATCGCGGCGTCATAGAGCGGCTTGGCGTCGAGCAGCGTGCCATCGGGAGCCGGCAGTTTGCGCGGGATCACGAAGCCATCATAGATGCCCTTGACGTCGGCGCTGGAGATGTCCTTCGCCAGCGCCTCGATGCTGAGGCCGGTGCCGGTATGCTGGAGATAGGCGGCCAGATCGTCATAGGCCTCGTACAGCGCGACGGGAAAGCTGACCTGGCCGTTGAGCTCGGCGAGCTGCGGCATCGCGATCTCTATGATGGTGACGCCCTGCGCCTTCATGGCTGCAATCGCCGCGTGGAACGCGGCTTCGGTGTCGGCATCGAGATTGGTCAGCATCGTCTTCACGATGCCGATGCGAACCTGCTTCAGATCCGCCGGTGTGATGTCGTCGCCGCCGGCGACGACGCGGTCGAGCAGTGCGACATCCGCCATGGTTGCGGCCATAGGGCCAGCGGTGTCGCGGGTGTGCGAGATCGGCGCGATGCCTTGCTGCGGATAACGACCGATCGTCGGGCGCAGCGAGGCGCATCCATTCAGCGCGCCGGGCACCCGGACCGATCCGCCCGTGTCGGTGCCGAGCCCGCCCGCAACGATCCGCGCACCGATCGCAGCGCCGGTCCCGGACGAGGACCCGCCGGCGATCAGCGAGCGGTCATAGGCGTTTCGCACACCGTACTCCACGCCGGTCTTGAACGCGGTGTTGTAGCCGGAGACCCCGAAAGCGAGCTCGTGCATGCTGGTCTTGCCGATGATGACCGCGCCTGCGGCGTGCAGCCTGGCGACCACGGGCGCGTCTGACTTCGGAATGTAGTCCTTCAGCGCGGGTGTGCCGGCGCTGCACGGAAGTCCGGCAACCTCGATATTGTCCTTGATCACGATGGGAACGCCGCCGAGCGGCTTGCTGGTGTCGCCGCTCGCGTCGAATGCGGCGGCGGCCTTCAGCGCGCCAGCCTCGTCCAGAGTCACGAAGGCGTTGAGATCGGCATGGGCCTTGGCACGGGTGAGAGCTTCCGTCGTGAGTGATGTGCTCGCGCCTTTTCCGGCGCGGAGGTCGGCGGCGGCCTGGCTCAGGGTCAACTGGTGGAAATCCATGATGCGTCACCTGATTGCGGAGGCGCCAACAGGCGCCCCTTAAAGTCTGGAGGCTGAGGCCTCACTGGTGTCGCGTCAATCGTGGGCGTGCATCTTTTGCGTTACCGATGTCGTCAAATTCGCAACGAGCCGCTCGACCTCGGGCTTCACCTTGGCGATCGCGGCGTCCTTCACGGGTCCGTAGCCACGGATTTCCATCGGCGCTTTTGCGATGACAACGAGGTCGGACAGTCGCGCTGCGTCGAGATTGCCGAGCATGCGCTCGATCAGCCCTTCATACCAGCTGATCAGCTCCCGTTCAGTGCGCCGCTCATGCGTGTAGCCGAACGGGTCGAACGGCGTTCCGCGTAATCCCTTCAATCGCGCCAACACGGCGAGCGGCCTCTGGATCCACTGGCCGAAGGCGCGCTTGCGCGGACGGCCGCGGGCATCGCGCTTGGAGGACAGGAACGGCGGGGCGAGGTGATACTGGACGCTGAATCCGTCCTCGAACTCGCGCTTCAGCTCGTCGCGGAAGCCGCTCTGCATATGCAGGCGCGCGACCTCGTACTCATCCTTGTAGGCCATCAGCTTGAACAGGGCGCGGGCAACCGCCTCGGTCAGCGCCGTGCTGTTCAGGGCCGTTTCGGCGTTGCGGACCTTTGCGACGATTGTCCGATAGTGCGTCGCATAAGATTCGTCCTGATAGGCGGTGAGGAATTCGGCGCGCCGGGCGATGATCTGGTCCAGCGTCTCGGCTTGCGGCGTCGCGCTCGCCTCCGGCAAGAAGTCCGGATCGGCAGCCGCAATGCGGCCCCAGGCAAAGGCCTGCCTGTTGCGCTCGACCGCGATGCCGTTGAGCTCGATCGCGCGCAGCAGTGCGGATAGCGAGACCGGCACCAGCCCATGCTGCCAGGCAAAGCCGAGCATGATGATGTTGGCGTAGACGGCGTCGCCGAGCAGCCGTTCGGCCAGCGCATTGGCATTGATGGTGTCGAGATTGCTCTCACCGATGACATGGCCGATCGCGCGCAGGCGGGCGGGGGAGGCGAGATCAGCATCGCGGAAACGCACGACGTCGCCGGTCGGCATCTCCGCCGTGTTGACCACCGCGCGGGTGCCGCGGCGATAGGTGCCGGATGCCTTGGGCGAGGAGCTGACGACGAGGTCGCAGCCGATCAGTGCATCGGCCGCGCCCTGGTCGATGCGGACCTGGTGCAGCGCGTCCGGGGACGCGGCAAGCCGGAGATAGCTCAGCACGGGGCCGAATTTTTGCGCAAAGCCGGTGAAGTCGAGCACCGAGACGCCGCGTCGTTCCAGATGCGCGGCCATGCCGATCAGCGCGCCGACCGTGATCACGCCGGTGCCGCCGACACCGGTCACGAGCAGATCGTAGGGTCGATCGAGCGTTGTGGTGACGGGCAGGGGAAGCGTGGCGGCCCGGCCCACCGCATCGATCTCGCTTGCACTCTTCTTGCGTCGCGTCGCGCCTTCGACGGTGACGAAGCTCGGGCAGAAGCCGTTGAGGCAGGAGAAATCCTTGTTGCAGGCCGACAGGTTGATCCGGCGCTTGCGGCCGAATGGCGTCTCCTTCGGCTCGACGCTGAGACAGTTGGACTCGACCGAGCAATCGCCGCAGCCTTCGCAGACGAGGTCGTTGATATAGGCAAAGCGCTTGGGGTCGGCGAGCTGCCCCCGCTTGCGGCGTCGCCGCTTCTCGGTGGCGCAGGTCTGCTGGTAGATCAGGACCGAGACGCCCGGGACATCCCGCAGCTCGCGCTGGACCGCATCCATCTCCTCGCGCGGATGGATGGTGACGCCGATCGGCAGGTCCGCCGGAGCAAACTGCGCGGGATCGTCCGAGACCAGCGCAATGCGCGCGACGCCCTCGGCGCGGACGCTGTGTGCGATGGCATGCACGCTGATGGGGCCGTCGACCGGCTGGCCGCCGGTCATTGCGACGGCATCATTGAACAGGATCTTGTAGGTGATGTTGGCTTTGGCGGCGATCGCCTGGCGGATCGCCATCGAGCCGGAGTGATAATAGGTGCCTTCGCCGAGATTCTGGAAGACGTGCTTGTTGCCGGTGAATCGCGACGATGCCGCCCAGTTCACGCCCTCGCCGCCCATCTGGATCAGCGACGAGGTCTCGCGGTCCATCCAGCTCGCCATGAAATGGCAGCCGATGCCGGCCAGCGCCTTCGAGCCTTCGGGGACCTTGGTTGAAATGTTGTGCGGACATCCCGAGCAGAAATACGGCGTGCGCGTTGCACCGGCGACGGTGATCGTGCGTGCGGCCTCCGGCATCAAGGCGGCCGCACGTGCCGCAAGGTTGAGGCCGGGAAACATCGGATCGAGCCGGCGCGCGAGCACGCCGGCCAGCGCGCGCGGCGACAATTCGCCGATCCAGGAGATCAGCCGCCCGCCGCGCTCGTCGTGCTTGCCGACCATGCGCTCGGGCTTGGTGCCGGGATAGTCGTAGAAATATTCCTTGAACTGGCTCTCTATGATGCCGCGTTTCTCCTCGACCACGAGGATTTCGCGCTTGCCCTTCACGAACTCCATCGCGTCGTGCAGCGCCAGCGGCCAGACCATGCCGACCTTGTAGATGTCGATGCCGATGCTGCGGCAGGCCGCCTCATCGAGCCCCATCAGGCGCAGTGCCTCCATCAGATCGAGATGCGCCTTGCCTGTAGTGACGATGCCGTAGCTGGCATTGGGGATGTCGTAGATATGGCGATCGATCGGGTTGGCCTTCGCGAAGGCGTAGACCGCGTGCTTCTTCGCCTCCAGCCGCTCCTCGATCTGCGGCCCCGGCAGATCGGGCCAGCGATAGTGCAGCCCGCCTGGCGGCGGCGTGAAGTCCGGCGGGCGAAAGGCGCGGGGCGGGCGCAGCGCGACGGAGGCGCCTGATTCCACGATCTCCGAGATCGCCTTGAAGCCGACCCACATGCCGGAGAAGCGGCTCAGCGCGTAGCCATATTCGCCGAACTCGAGATATTCGCTGACGCTGGCCGGATGCAGCGTCGGCATGAACCAGCTCATGAAGGCGACGTCGGACTGGTGCGGCATCGACGAGGAGACGCAGCCATGGTCGTCGCCGGCGACCACCAGCACGCCGCCACGCGGCGAGGAGCCGTAGGCGTTGCCGTGCTTGAGCGCATCGCCGGAGCGATCGACGCCGGGGCCCTTGCCGTACCAGAGCCCGAACACGCCATCGACCTCGCGGTCTCCTTGCGTCTCGACCTGCTGCGAGCCAAGCACGGCGGTTGCGGCGAGGTCCTCGTTCACTGCGGGGAGAAATTCGATCGCATCGTGCTTCAATCGCTCCTGGATGCGCCACAGCTCGAGATCCATGCCGCCGAGCGGCGAGCCGCGATAGCCGGAGATGAAGCCCGCGGTGTTGAGCCCCGCGGCACGGTCGCGCCTGATCTGGTCGAGCGCAATGCGGACGATGGCCTGCGTGCCCGTGAGGAAGACGCGGCCCTCGTCGCGGTCGTAGCGGTCGGAGAGCTCGTAACTGTCGAGTGACGGAATGGCGTCCATGGCGGACCTCGCGCGGCGATCAGCGAAGGTTAGGCCTGGGCGGCTGGTAGGTCTTACCTATTTTTCCCGCGTAGATCACAAATTCGGTAGAATTTTGCGCTATGCTATCAAATTTGGTAGAAGTTCCCGATCTGAGAGGCTTTCATGATCGAAGAACAGGACACGCGAATACTCGCCCATCTTCAGAAGGACGGCCGCGCCACCAACCAGCAGTTGGCCGATGAGGTCGGCATGTCCACCTCCGCCTGCTGGCGCCGGGTGCGTGCGCTGGAAGAGAGCGGTGTCATTCGCGGCTATGCGGCGCTGGTCGCGCGCGAGCAGGCGGGCTTTGCGATGTCCGCTATCCTCCACGTTTCGCTGGAGCGGCACGATGCCAAGTTCGTCGACGAATTTGTCGCCCGGGTCACGAAGCGCCGCGAGGTGCTGGAGTGCTTTGCGACCACGGGCGACGCCGACTACCATTTGCGCGTCGTCGTGCAGGACATGGCGGCCTACAACCGCTTCCTCGACGAGTTCATGTTCCGCATCCCCGGCATCCGCTACGTCCGCAGCAACGTGGTGCTGAAGGAGATCAAGACCGGCGTGGCGCTGCCGTTCTGATGAGGCTGGCACGGTGCCGTAGGGTGGGCAAAGCGAAGCGTGCCCGCCATTCGTTCACGGCGACAGAAAGATGGTGGGCACGGCGCGAGAGCGCCTTTGCCCACCCTACGGCACCGTTGATCGTGTCACGGTGCTTTTGCTTCAGCCCCGCCCCTGAGCAGAATCATGAAGACGAGAACGTGGCTGACGAGCAGCAGCGGCACGTAAACGGCCGGAATGTAAATGCCGGCGCCGAAGAGGCCGGGATTCTGGATTTTCGTCACGCCCATGTAGTAGGCGTTCAGAAGATCCAGCGTGCCCCAGACGTTGAATATCCAGACCAACGGAACGGCGATCGACCATCGCCAGGTGAGTGCCGCCATCGAAACGAGCGCGAGGGTGGCGGCGATGAGATCGCCCCAGCCGACCTGGCCGGCGAAATCCGGGCTCAACTCCGAAGAGACGAACCCGGCGACCATGAAGTTCATGCCCAGGAACCTGAACGCGTTGAAGGCTGCGAGAAGTCTCAAGGCGGCGTAGCGCGGCATGGCGCGGAGTGCCGGCCAGACGTAGATGGCGGCCACCACCGCGCTTGTCAGGAAAGCGCCGACGACGCTGAGCACGAACGGTAGATTGAAGTCCGGTGGCACTTTGGGATTCCTTGCGATTGTCTGTCCGGTCGCGTGAGATCGAAACGGCTCGACCTCCGCGGACGCTCAGGGCTTTGTCATGAGCAGACGGAGCGGCATCAGCGGGCCGACTGCGATATATTCGTGGTCCACGAGCTCCTGCTTGGCGAGGGGCAGGCCGTCCATGATCGCGTGTCCCTCGGCAACGTCCTTGACGTTCAGCAGGAACACAGCGCCGCGCCCGTCGGACCGCGAATACCATTCTCGAACCATCCCGTTGAGGTAGAGCTGAACGGTCTGCCTGACTTCGTCGGGCATGACGGCCATCACCTGTTCGCGTGTGATGCCCGCCTTGACGGTCAGGATGACCATGACCCCGGTTGTCGGCGAGGTGGCTTGTGCTTGGGCAAGGGCTGGGTCGACCATGAGAGTTGCACCTGTCAGTGTGAGGGTGAGTGCCAATACGACGTTGCGGATTGTCTTCATCGGCTTCATGTCTCCGGTCACGGCGGTCGCCGTGATGTCGCCGATGTCGGCGCACGCGGCGGTACGGCTCATCAGCATTCCGGATGTAAGACCGCTTTTCGCGCGGCACTATTCGCGATAATGTTGATGGGCTATGAAGCAAAACTTCACAGTCAGGCAGGGCGCGCTCGATGGTGTGGAGGCGTTCCTGAGCGTCGCCCAGCACCGCAGTTTCCGCCGGGCGGCCACCGAGCTCGGGGTCACGCCGTCGGCCATCAGTCAGGCGGTGCGCGCTCTCGAGGCGCGCATCGGCGCCGCGCTCTTCATCCGCACGACGCGCAGCGTCGGTCTGACCGAGGCCGGCGAAAGATTCCTCGCGCGCGCAAGGCCTGCCTTCGAGGAGCTCATTGCGGCAAGCGGGGCGGCACGTGAGCTCGGACAGCGACCGGCCGGGCTCCTGCGTCTCACCGTGCCGCGCTCAGTCGTGCCGATCCTGCTGGAGCCGCTGATCGCCTCGTTCTGCCAGGCATTTCCCGAGATCGAGGTGGAGCTTGCTGCAAGCGAGGAGCTGGTCGACCTCGCAGCCGAAGGTTTCGATGCCGGCATCAGGTTGGGCCAGTTCATCGCTCCCGACATGGTCGCGGTGCGCCTGACCAAGCCTTTGCCTCTCATCATCGTCGGCAGTCCGGCTTACCTCGCCCGTCGCGGCCGGCCCGAACGCCCGGACGATCTGCGCGAGCACGCATGTTTGCGATTGCGGCGATCGAACGGTGCGCTTGCATCATGGTCGCTCGACGACAACGGCCGTTCGATCGAGATCGTCGTTTCGGGACCTTTCATCGCCAACGACTTTCCCACGATGCTCGGAGCCGCCATTGAAGGCGTGGGTCTTGCGCAGGTGCCCGCGCCGCTGGCCACCGGCGCCGTGACGGCAGGAAAGCTCGTCCATGTGCTGGAGCGATTTTCGCCGATGACGCCGGGTGTATTCCTCTACTATCCCGGCCACCGGCAGATCATGCCGAAGCTGCGAGCCTTCATCGACCATGTGAAGGGGCGCTCGGGGACAACGGCCTGATCTAAAGCATGATCCGGAAAAGTGCGCAGCGGTTTTCCGAAAAGATCATGCTCAAACAACAACCTAAAGCGCGATGACGATTCATCCTAATCTCATCGCGCTTTAGCGCCCCTCCCGCACAAACCTGTTCCGCAGCGTTCCGATGCCGGTGATGTCGATCTCGACGACATCGCCGTGCTTGATATCGGGCGACGCGCCATCCGTGCCCATCCAGATCACATCGCCGGGCCACAGCGTAAAATATTTCGTCAGCTCGACCAGGAATGGGACCACACCAAAAATCATGTCGTTGGTATGGAAGCGGTTGGTCTCCTGGCCGTTGACCCGGACGACCGTTTCCATTTTGGCAATATCGGCCTCGGTCTCGATCCATGGGCCCATCGGCTTGAACGTGTCGGCGTTCTTCGCGCGCCACAGGCCGCGATCGGCCTTCTGCCAGGAGCGCTCGCTGACGTCGTTGCCGATGGTGTAGCCGAACACGCAATCCATCGCATTCTGTTCGGTGAGGTGCTTCACCTTCTTGCCGATGACGACGACGAGCTCGCCTTCATAGTGGATCTTCTCGGTCGCGAAGGAGGGGATCACGACGTCCTCGTTGTGGGCGATCAACGCGTTCTGCGCGCGATAGCCGATCTCGGGCCGGTCGGGCACAGCCGGCACCTCGCCGCGTTTGTCCGCGGCCTCCTTCAGGTGCTTGAGGTAATTCAGCCCGACGCAATAGAAGGTCCGCGGGATCAGCGGCAGCTCGATCTTGACCTCGCCAAGCGGATGTACGCGCGAGCTGCGCTGCCATTCGCCAAAGGGGTCGCCGTCGACCGCGATCACCTGGTCGCCTTCGACGATTCCCCAGGAGATTTTGCCGGACGCCGTGAATTTCAGCCAGCGCATGTCCAGTCCTCGCCGTTATTCCGCGGCATCGCGCGGCTGCACCTTCCAGGCGCCGGCGGGAGGCCGCGTCAAGCCGAGGTTCTCCCGCAGCGTCTTGCCGCGATACTCCTTCTGGAACAGGCCGCGCCGCTGCAATTCCGGCACGATATGCTGCACGAAGTCGGCATAGGAGCCGGGCACGTAGGTCGCAGCGATGACAAAGCCGTCGCAGCCGCGCTCGACGAACATCTCCTCCAGTCTGTCGGCGATCTCCTTGGGGCCGCCGACCATGGCGTCATGCACTTGGCCGCGGCCGGAGAAGGTGACGAAGTCGCGCGCGCTCGGATTGCTCTTGCCGGAAGTCTTCAGCACGCCGTCGCGGATGCCGAGAATGCCCTGCATGCTCTTCAAGTCCTCCGTCGTCAGCGGCTCGTCGAGATCCTTGGACGCGAAATCGTAGTTGAGCGCTTCGGCGAGCAGCGACAGCGCGTCGATCTGGAGCGGCAGCTTGTTGATCAGCGCCATCTTGTCCTCGGCCTCGGCCTTTGTCGCGGCGCAGACCGGCGTCGTCAGATTGCACAGGAACATCTGGTCGGGATCGCGGCCGGCCTTGGCGGCCTCGTTGCGCACGGACGCATAGCCTTCCTTGGCGGCCGCGAGGTTGCGCGCGGCAGTGAAGATCACCTCGCCCCATCGCCCCGCAAAGCGCTGGCCACGGCCGGACGCGCCGGCCTGGATGATGACGGGGTGGCCTTGCTGCGAGCGCGGCACCGTGAACGGGCCGCGCGACTTGAAGGCCGGCCCGTTGTGATCGAGCCGCTTCACCTTGCTCGGATCGGCAAAGCGGCCGCTCTTTTTGTCCATGATGATCGCGCCGTCCTCCCAGGTGTCCCAATGGCCGAGCACGACCTCCATGAATTCGTCGGCCTTGTCGTAGCGGGAATCATGTTCGGGATGGGAGTCGCGTCCCATGTTGAGCGCTTCGCCGTCATTGAGCGAGGTCACGACGTTCCAGCCCGCGCGCCCGCCCGACATCAAGTCGAGCGTTGCGAAGCGGCGGGCGACGTCGAACGGCTCGTAGTAAGTGGTCGAGCAGGTCGCGCCAAGGCCGAGCTTGTCGGTGACCATGCCCATCGTGGTCAGCACGATCAGCGGGTCCATCTTCACGCAGCGGATGCCGTATTCGACGGTGTGAGCATGGTCGTTGCCGTAGCGGTCCGGCATCGCCAGGCGATCGTCGAAGAAAGCCATGTGGAATTTGCCGGCTTCGAGGATCCTCGCGATCTCCTGGTAATAATCCGCCGACATCGAATCGTCGCGCGAGTCCGGATGCCGCCAGGAGCTCGGCAAGTTCGTGCAGTTCTGCGCCTGAAGGAAGCCGACCAGGACCATCTGCCGATTCATGCTGCTGTTCTCCAAATTGCGTCAGGTGAGGTCGAGCACCGTGTCGAGCCGGTACTCGCGCGCCAAGGCGCGCATTTTCTCCCAGGTCGCATCCTCGACCTCGATGCCGTCACGCAGGCGCTGCTGCTCGCGGATGCCTTCGATCTCGCCGGGATAGTAGACGCCCTTGCTGCCCTCGGAGGGCGGCGTCGATTTCAGGTAGTGCGCGAATTCTGCGACCTCGCGCTTGAATTCCGTCAGCGGGCGGAACGCGGCGACGTTGAACACCGCCATGAAGCATCCGTCATTGTGCCGTCCCGTGGGTTCGACGCCGAAGCCGAGACCGGTGAGCAGGCCGCACAGCACCTCGACCATGGCGGCAAGGCCACTGCCCTTGTAACCCTCGGTGCCGCCGAGCGGCAGCAGCGCGCCGCCTTTGCGGTATTGCGTCGGGTCGGTGGTGTGCCGCCCCTCCGCGTCGATGATCCAACCGGTGGGAATTTCCTCACCGCGCGCGACCGCGAGCTGGATCTTGCCGGCCGCGACCGCAGAGGTCGCCATGTCCAGATAGAACGGCGCCGCGAGATCGGACGGCACCGCGATCGAGATTGGATTGGTGCCGAGCCGCGCCTCCTTGCCGCCGAACGGCGCCACGTGCTTCGGCGAGCGGCCGGAATCCGCCGTGGCGATCCCGATCATGCCCTCGCGCATCGCCATCAAGGGATAGGCGGCGAGGCGGCCGACATGGCTCTGCCGGAACACTGTGCAGGCGGCGACATTCGCCGTCTTCGCCTTCTCGATCGTGAGCGCCATCGCCTTGGCGTTGACGTGGAAACCAAAACCCCAATGGCCGTCGATCACGGTCGTGGTCGGCGACTCCTGGACAATGGTCCATGGTGCGCCGGGCACGATGTGGCCGGCCTTGATGCGGTCGATATAGGTGGGAACCGCTATCACGCCGTGGGAATCATGGCCGGCGAGATTGGCGTTGACGCAGCCAGTGGCGACCGCGTCGGCCTCTTCCTCGAACGCGCCGGCGGCCCGGAGCAGCGCGGCGCTGATGCGCGTGAGGCGATCGGCTCTGACGATCGGCATGGCGTTCCCTCGGCTTTCGTGCCCTTAATGGGCTGCTTGTTGGGCGCCATCGTCTCAAAGCGCGGGAGCGATATCAATCTCCCGTAAACCAATACAGGCCTGCAAATTCGTAAAGAGAGCGCGCCTTTGGTCGAAGATTCGTCCCGCGTGGCGGTATTTTCGCGAGTTTAGTGCCGCGCGTTCGCAGCTCGTTCACTTTGATCGATGGTTTGCCGCAGGCAATAACGACCACTTAGGCCATCGCCCTTCATAAAGGCACCGGGAGAAATAGGCAGAAATGCCCGGGAGCTAAGAACGTGCCGACGACACTCGCGCGCACCTTTGCGGCGTTGAGCGCCATCAATGAAGCGATCCTCTACGCGAAATCGCCGGAGGAGCTGTACCAGAAGGTCTGCGACGCCGGGTTTTCGAGCGGAGACTTTTTGGCCGTCGCCGTGTTCCTGGTGGATGCGGATGGTCAGCGGCTGCGTTTCGCCGCCGGTTGCGGCGACGACATTCCGCGGCTGCGCTCGCTCCTGATCACCACGCAAGCCGGCACGCCCGAGGGGGCGGGCGTCGGCGGCGAGGCGTTTCGCGATCAGAAGCTGTGCATCAGCAACGACTATCTGAACGATCCGCGGTCGCTGGCGTGGCGCGCCGGCGCGGCCAGCGCCCATATCGGCGCAGCTGCCGCGTTGCCGCTGCTCTGCAACGGCAAGAGCGTCGGCGTGCTCTATGTGACCCGCAGCGAGGCCAACTCGCTCAACGAGCAGATGGTGTCGCTGTTCGAGCGCATGTCGGCCAACATTTCCTATGCACTGGAGAATTTCGCGCGCGAGACCGCGCGGCAAACCAGCGATCGATCGACGCGGCGGCTCAATCGCATGTTCGGCGCGCTCAGCGCGACCAATGAAGCCATCCTGCGGGCCAAGACCGAGCAGGAATTATATCAGCTGGTGTGCGACGCTTCCGTGCACAGCGGCAAGTCGCTGGCGACGATCGTGTTGCTGCGCGAGCCGGATTCGCACTGGATGATCCCGGTCGCCTCCACCGGAGAAAATCTCCAACTGGTCACCCAGGCGCGCTATTCGATCGATCCGGACAATCCCTATGGCAAAGGCCTCTCCGGCGAGGTGTTCCGCACGCAGAAGGCCATCGTCGAGGACGATCTCGCCAGTCGCACCAAGGGCTCGCCCTGGGAGCAGGCTAATGTCAACACCGGGGTCGCGGCCTGCGTCGTCGCGCCGCTGATCAGGCACGGCGAGAGTGTCGGCGTGCTGCTGTTCTTCATCAGCCGTTCCTGGGCCAAGGACGAGGAGATCGTCGCGCTGCTGCTGCGCATGGCCGAGAACGTCTCGTTCGCGATCGAGAATTTCGGCCGCGAGACCGAGAAGGCCAGGATCGCCGCGGAAGAGGAGCGCCTGGCGCGCATGTATGCGGCGCTCAGCGCGACCAATGAGGCGATCCTCCGCGCGCACTCGCGGGCCGAGCTGTTCGATCTCGTCTGCGAAGCGACGGCAAAGGGCGCCAAGTTCACCTCGGCCGCCATCGCGCTGGTCGATCATGATGCCGAGCTGCTCCGAGTCGCCGCGTGCTACGGGCCGAACGCGGACGTCGTCCGCAGCTTCAAGTTCTCCACCTCCGAACAGGTGCCTGAAGGACGGGGGCTGACCGGAACCGCCTTCCGGTCGCGGCAACCCTGCATCAGCAACGATGTGCTGTGCGACGACCGGATCGCACCCTGGGCCGCCAACGCGCGCCGCAACGGCATCGGGTCTTCCGCGGCGCTGCCGCTGTTCAACGGCGACCGCGTCGAAGGCGTCTTCCTTTTCAACTCGCCAGAACGCGGCACGTTCACGCCCGAATTCATCGAGCTGTTGCAGCGGCTCCAGGCCAATGTCGCCTTCGCGCTCGAGAATTTCGATCGCGCGGACGAGAAGGCCAAGGCCGAGATGCAGCGCAACCGGCTGCGCGGCATGCTGGAGGCGCTGAGCGCCACCAACGAAGCGATCATGCGGGTCAAGACCCGCGACGAATTGTTCGAAGCGGTCTGCGACGCCGCCGTGCTCGGCGGCACCTTCACGTCGGCCACCATCGCCATGGTCGATCCGACCGGTCGCCATCTCGACATCGCCGTCACCAAGGGCGAATGCCGCCATCACGTCGAGAAATGGCGCTTTGCGACGTCCGCCGACGAGGTCGAAGGGCGGGGGCTCGCCGGCACCGCGTTCCGCACCAGGGCGCCTTGCGTCGCCAACGAGCTCCTCACCGACGTTCGCGCGACCCATTGGCGCCGCATCGCCCGCGATCAGGGCACGAAGTCGGGCGGCTGCTTCCCCCTGTTGAAAAACGGCACCGATGCCGTCGGCGTCCTCCTGTTCCTTTCGCCGGACGAAGGCACGTTCACGCCTGACCTGATCCAGCTGCTGGGGCGCCTTGCGGAGAACGTCTCCTTTGCGCTCGACAATTTCGACCGCGCGGAGGAGCGGGCGCGGACCGAGGCGCAGAAGGAGCGCCTGACGCGGATGTTCGCGGCCCTGAGCGCCACCAACGAGGCCATCGTGCGCGCCAAGTCGCGCAGCGAGCTGTTCGAGCTGGTGTGTCAGGCCGCCTCTACCGGCGGCAAGTTCACCTCGACGACGATCGCTCTGGCCAGCGCCGATAGCGATCAGCTCGCGATCGTTGCGGCGGCAGGGCCGTCCGCAGAGACCACGCGCAACGTTCGTCTGTCCATCGATGCCGATCGGCCGGAGGGCCGCGGCATGAGCGGCACCGCGTTCCGCACCCGCCAGCCCTGCGTCAGCAACGACTACGTCAACGACAGCCGCGTCAGCGCCTTCCATCAGATCTTGGAAGGCGATGGCGCACGGTCGGGCGCGGCGTTCCCGCTGATCACGCACGACGAGCCCGTCGGCGTCATGATCTACATGTCGACCGAATCGGCCACCTTTACGGCGGAATTCGTCGAGCTGCTGCAGCGTCTCGCCGACAACGTCTCCTTTGCGATGGAGAATTTCGACCGCGCCGACGAGAAGAACCGGGCGGACGAGCGGATCGAATATCTCGCCTCGCATGACAGCCTGACCGATTTGCCGAACCGCGAGACCTTCAACGGGCTGTTGCGGGCGGCGATCGACGAAGCGCAGCGGCACGATCACCGTTTCGCGGTGCTGTTCATCGATCTCGACCGCTTCAAGGTCATCAACGATTCGCTCGGTCACGAGGCGGGCGACCTGTTGCTGCTTGAAGTCGCGAACCGGCTGCGCGGCGCGCTGCGGGCCAGCGACGTCGTCGCGCGCCTCGGCGGCGACGAGTTCGTGGTGATCCTCGACCAGTGCGGCGAGATCGACGACGTCCAGCGTATCGCGACCGGGCTCTTGACCGCGCTGGCCGAGCCCATGGAGCTGGCCGGCCACGAGTGCCACACCACGGCGTCGATCGGCATCGCGATGTATCCGGCCAACGGCTCGGACGCGCAGACGCTGACCAAGAACGCGGACATGGCGATGTATCTCGCCAAGGAAGACGGCAAGAACGGCTATCGCTTCTTCTCCAAGGAAGTGAAGACGCAGTCGATCGAGCGGTTGTCGCTGGAGAGCGCGCTGCGCCGGGCGCTCGAGCGCGAGCAGTTCACGCTGAACTACCAGCCCAAGGTCGACATGGAGACCGGCCAGATCACGGGTGTCGAAGCCTTGCTGCGCTGGACCCATCCCGATCTCGGCAGCGTCTCGCCGGCGCAGTTCATTCCGCTTGCGGAGGAAACCGGCCTGATCGTGCCGATCGGCCGCTGGGTGCTGAACGAAGCCTGCGCGCAGGCGATGGCCTGGCAGCGCCGCGGCCTCCTGCCACTGTCGATGGCGGTCAACCTCTCGCCGCGGCAGTTCGCCGACGAGCATCTGTTGCAGGACGTCGACGAGGCGCTGGCTGCGAGCGGCATGTCGCCGGTGCTGCTCCAGCTCGAGGTTACCGAGAGCATGATGATGCGCAATGTCGGACGCGCGCTGAAGGTGCTCGACGCCATCCAGAGCCGCGGCATCCGCCTCGCCATCGACGATTTCGGCACCGGCTATTCCTCGATGTCGCTGATGAAACACTTCCCGATCGACACCATCAAGATCGACCGCTCCTTCGTGCGCGACCTGCCGCAGGACTCGGAAGACCAGGCGATCGCGCAGGCGATCATCAGCATGGGCAAGGCGCTCGGCATGACAGTCGTGGCCGAAGGCGTCGAGAACGCCGAGCAGGAGGCATTCCTGCGCACCCATGGCTGCGACGAGATGCAGGGCTATCTGATCTCCAAGCCGCTGCCGGCCAGGCAGATGGCAGAGCTGCTGCGGCCGACGGTGCTGCCGGTCGCGCCGCCGCTCCAGCCGGAGCTGGGCTCGGGCGACGCCGCGGCGTCAGGGCTGAAACGCGCTGTCATCTAGCGGCTGCGGGTGCAGCTCACGGACCTCGTGCTCGCCGGCTTCCGCCTTGCTCGGAAAATCCTGCGGTCCCGTCAGCGAGGTCTGCTCGACGAACAGCGCGAGAATCGTGCGTGCACCCTCGGCGAAGCTCGTGCCCTCGTTCAGGCCGAGCGCTGTGCACCATGCTCCGTTCATCGGCTCCCGGTCGTCGACCACGGCCATGGCTGGCCCCCACCACCAGGCGGGCGCGGGCGAGCGTTCGTCTCCGGGCACGACATGCCAGCGGACGAACTCATCCATCACGCGCTCGAACTCCAGGCGTGCAGCCTGATGCATGCGGTCGATACTCCCAGAATCTGCATCCGATGACAGGCCGACGTACGGATTTGATCGCGACACTGGCGTTCGGAAAAATCGGCTCGCGCACATTGGGCGAGCCATGCATGCCGACATCATCGTCGGCCACGCCTGAATTGGTGGCCGTCGGCGATACGCCAACGGCGGCCATGAACAGGCATTCTAGCCGCCTGGAGGTGCGGCAGGCAAGGTACGGATGTTACGGTTGCTTAACGGACCTTGAGCGGATGCGCCTTCTGGTGCCAGGCCCAGGCGGTGCGGATCACCGTGGCGAGGTCGGAGTGGCGCGGCACGAAGTCCAGCACTTTTCGTGCGGCGGAGGGGTCGGCGACCAGGTAAGTGGGATCGCCGGCGCGGCGCGGCTTGACGGTGTGCGGCACCTCGCGCCCGGCCTCCTTCTTGATGGCGTCGAGGATCTCGCGCACCGAGAAGCCGGAGCCGGTGCCGAGATTGAAGCTGCCGCCGGCATGTCCCTGTTCCAGCAGCTTCAGCGCGGCGACATGTGCCGCCGCGAGATCGGTGACATGGATGTAGTCGCGGATCGCGGTGCCGTCGGGCGTGTCGTAGTCGTCGCCGAACACGGCGAACTCGACATGGCCCTGGAGCGCCATCATGGCGCGCGGAATGAGGTGGGTCTCGTTGTCACGCAGCTCACCGATGCCGCCGGCCGGATCGGCGCCGCTGGCGTTGAAATAGCGCAGGCAGAACGCACCGAAGCCGTAGGCCGAACGATAATCGGCGAGCATGCGCTCGATCATCCACTTCGATGCGCCATAGGGATTGATCGGCGCGCAGGGAAAGTCTTCCGGCAGCTCCTTGGAATCGGCATTGCCGTAGACGGCGCCGGTCGAGGAGAACACGATACGATGACAGCCCGCATTGCGCATCGCCTGCAGCAGCGACAGCGTGCCCTGGACATTGTTGATGTAATATTTCTGCGGGTCGGTCATGGACTCGCCGACGAGGCTGGCGGCGGCGAAATGCATCACCGCCGTGACCTTGTGATCGGCAAAGGCGCGTGCCAGCGCCGCGCCGTCGAGCAGATCGCCCGTCACCAGCGGCCCGGCCACAAAATTGCGATGACCTGTCGTGAGATTGTCGTAAACGACGGGCTGATAGCCGGCGGCGGCCAGAGCGCGGCAGGCGTGCGAGCCAATATAGCCCGCGCCTCCTGTGACGAGGACGGTCGGTCGGTCGGTCATGTCGTAATCTACTCTTCTCTCAGCGATTGAACGGCCGGTTGCGGCTGAAGAGAAGATAGAGTGCGCGGGGGTTGGTGGTCAAATAGCGCCAGAACAGGCGGCGCGGCTCGAGCAAGGTCCGCCAGGCCCATTCGAGCCCGATCTTCTGCATCCAGAGCGGTGCGCGTGCCCGGCTGCCGGACAGGAAGTTGAACAGGCCGCCGGACGTCTTGATAACGCCAACATTGGTGAGATGCGGCGTGAATTCCTCGACGAATGCCTGCTCGTTGGGCACGCCCAGCGCGACCCACAGGTAATCCGGCGCGAGCGCGTTGATCTCGTCGACCTTCGCGCGCAGCGCTTCGCCTTTGAGATAGCCGTGGCTGCGCCCGATGATCTTGAGGTCCGGATACATCTTCTGGACGTTCTCGACGGCGGCGAGGTTCTCGACCTCGCTGGCGCCGAACATGTAGAAGGTGCGGCCGACTGCTTCCGCCTTGCGCGCGACGACATGGAACAGGTCCGTGGTCGCGACGCGCTCGGGCAGCGGAAACCAGGATTGCAGCCTCGAGGCCGCCACCAACGGCTGACCATCGGCATTGATCATGTCGGCGGCGCGGAACAGGCGCTCGGTCTGCGGCTCGGTCGAGCAGCGCGCCAGCACTTCGCCATTTGCCGAGGTCAGGAACAGCGGACGACCGATGCGCTTGTCGGGATCGGTGGCCTCGATCATGAAGTCGGCGGTCGCTTCCAGGTCGAGCGCGGCCATGCGCAGGCCGCCGACGGTGATGCGCGGCACGTCGGCTGTGGCTGCCCTTCCGTCGAGATTGACGCGGCGCTCAAGCATATTGTCTGCCTCGCTGGCGCGCTTGGGTTGCGGGGGTGAGCTCGTCGAGCACGACACCGACGAGCTTGCGCTCGGCGCGGCCGAGCGTGCTCAAAATCTCTTCAAGGCCGTCGTTGATGTCGAGGCTGGTCGGGAGCACCGCCACCAGCGCATCAGTGTCGTCGAGCAGCTTGCGGCTGCCGGCGCTGAGCGGCGTCACGGGGCCGTCGAGAATCACGAGATCATAGCCGCCGGCGGAGCGCGCCTGCGCAATCGCCTTGCGGATGGCCTCAGCCGCCTTGCCGGCATCGCCTTCGGCGGCGGGCAGAACCGAGATGCCATTGACCGTCTTGATCTCGCGCGCGGCCTTGCTGCCGTTCGAGAGCCAGCCGAGCCGGCTCGGCTCGCTCTTGCCGTTGCGGCCAACCTTGTTCGAGAGCGAATGTGCCAGATGATCGGCATCTATCATCAGCACGCGCACGCCGTCGCGCGCGGCCGCGAGGGCGAAATTCAGCGCTGTTACGCTCCGCCCGGTGGTCTCGCCGGCGCCGACCAGCGCGATGACCGGCATCGCCTTGCCGCCGGCGCGGCGGGCGACGGCAGCGCGCATGTCGCGCCAGGCGTTGAGCAGGCTCGTCAGCGGGAAGCCGGGCCGCAGCGTCGGCCAGCCCAGCCGGGTGACATCGGCGCCGCCGCCGGTGGCAAGGATGGCGCCGAGCGTGTGAATGACATCGGCTTCCTGGAGCCGCGCGATCAGCGGCTTTTCGATCACAGGTTTTTCGGCCATCGCAGGTTGCAGCGGTGGCGCGGCAAGTTCCGGCAGGGCGTGCCCGACGTCGGGAGCGCGCGCGACCGGCTGCGGCGGAGCAGGCTCCGGCGTTCGTGCGACCTGCGGTGCGCGCGCAGTGTCCGGCGCCGGCGTGCGCTGGGGGCGGGCGGGCGTCGGCACCGGTGCGGCCGCGCTGGCGAGCAGAAATTCGGCGGCGACGAACCAGCCCGATGCGGCGATCGCGCCGAAGATGAAGCCGATCATCGCGAACAGGCTCATCCCCGGCGGGAACGAGCGCCGCTGCGGCACCGTGGCTTCGCCGATGACGCGGGCCGCCGAGGTGTTCAGCGTCTCCTGCTCCTCGGTCTCGCGCGAGCGCTTGAGGAAGGACTGATAGACGTCGCGGCTGGCGTCGGCCTCGCGCTCGAGCTCGCGCAGCCGAACTGCGGCCTGGCTGAGCTGGACGCTCTGCCGCTTCTGCGCTTCCAGCGCCCGGTTGAGCGAGGCCTCGTAGTCGCGGGCGCGCGTCAGATCGTTCTTGGCGGACTGGGCGAAGCGGTCGATCTCCTCGTTGATCGTGCGCTTGAGATCCTCGACCTGCTTCTCGGTCTGGCGCAGCGCCGGATGGCGCGGGCCGAGCTCGCCGGCCTGCTCCGCGTATTTCTTGCGGGCGTCGGCATATTGGGCGCGCAGGTTCGCGATGGTCGGCGATTGCAGCGCCTCGGGGATCGCGCCGGCATCTGCCGCCGTGCGCCGGCTGGCCTCGATCTGGTCGAGCCGCGCCTGCGCGTCCATCGTCGCCGCGCGGGCTGCCGACAGCCGCTGGTTGCTGGCGGAGAGCTGCTGGTCGCTGATCAACGCGTCCTGGGTGCCGACGAAATTGTTCTGGGCCTTGTAGGTGGCGAGCGTGGTTTCGGCGTTGCGCAGCCGCTCGCGCAGCTCCTTGAGGCGGCCGGAGAGATCGTTGGTGGCGCGCCGTGCGGCAGACGCCTGCGAGTTGCGGGACTCCGTGAGGTAGGCGTTTGTCAGCGTGTTGGCGAGCATCGCTGCCTTCGCCGGGTCGGTCGACCAGACCTCGATGTCGACGATGAAGCTCTTCTCGGTCTTGCGGATGGTGATGTGCTTGTTCAGCGCCTCGAGCGCCCCGAGCTGCACTTCCCTGCTGTCCGCGGCCGAGGGCGCGCGGGGCTGAAGGCCGATCAGGCCGAGCAGCGACGACATCAGGCTCTTGCCGTCACTGCCGCCGAATTCGGGATCCTTGTCGAGGCCGGCCTGCTGGATCACCTGGAGCAGTACGCTGTTGGATGTGATCAGGCGCGCCTGGCTCTCCACCACCATGGACATGCCGGAGACGTCCTGCGCCCGCGGCGTGAGCTCGCGATCGACCAGCTGCAGCTCGCGCGGATCGACATAGAGCTGGGCGGTGGCGGTGTAACGGGGCGTCATGCTCTTGCCGACGGCAACGGCGAGCGTCGCGCCGAGCAGGGCGGCCGCGGCAATCGCGACCTTGCGGCGCCAGAGCAGATGGGAAAGCTCCAGCACGCTGAAGCCGGCCTCCGGCTTCTGCCGCGGAGCCTCCGGCCTGGCGCGATCTATCGGCTGGTTATAGTCAAGCATGGTCCCCAGCTTTCATTCCAACGGCCGCGGGCTGAGGGGTTACTCTTCGCTTTACGCCACGCACCCGGGATATAGGTGCCCAATCAACGCAACAGGGAAAATTAACCATACTCATTGAGGGACTATTCACCGAAATGGCAAACAAAGCGTTTAAGCGCATGCTGCTCTTGAACGCGTCACCGCGATGCAGTCCCCCAGAGATTAATGGTTCGTTACCGCGCGCGAGCATGCCGCGAAGCTTTGCTTCTCCTGCGATGGCCTGCGCGCGCATGATTGTCACATCTTCCGCAGGATGACGTGATAGTCGCCGCGGCGGACATCGGTCCCGCGCGGCAGCACGGCATTCAGCAGGGCGGCACCGGCATCGACCAGGGCTGCGAACAGCGGCTTGCGCCGGCGCATCTCGGGATAGCGCGGGCTCTCGACCTCGCGGCGGTAGATCATCTCGAGGCCGTTGGCGGCGGCGAAGGCTTCGAGCCGCGGCAGCGTCACCAGCGGATGGAAGAAGGTCGGGAACGGCGGCTCGCCGGGCAGCCCGGCATCCCTGATTCCGCGGATATTCCGGTAGAACCAGACGTGAAACCAGTGCGGCGAATATTTGGTTACGACGCCGGACAGCGAGCGCGGATTGGGCGCGCCGATCAGGATCATGCCGCCGCGCTTGAGCGCGTCGCGGAAATTCAAGAGCGCAGCGTCGACATGGGGCAGATGCTCGATCACGTTGTAGCAGATCACGAGATCGAAGGTTGCCTGGCCGAAGCGGTAGGTCTGCACGTCGCCGAGGATCGCTTCATCCGCGTAGGTGTTGTTACGAACCTGGTCCTCGTCGATGTCGACGACGGTGATCTTGCTGCGGCTCAGCAATTCCGGCGGCACGACGCTGCACGAGCCGCCGCCGGCTTCGTAGATCGCGAGTGGGCCCTGCGGCAGCTCGCGGCGCAGCGTGTCCTGCACGGCGAGCAGGCTGTCGCGCGCTTCGCCGGGCACGAGGTCGTGCAGCGCCGGCGCCTGTGCGGCGGCCGCGGGAAGGTGGGTGACTGTCGCGAAATCGATCGTGGCTGGCTTGTTCATTTTTTCTGACCGCGCTTGTTCTATTCAAATTTACAGGAAAAAACTCGCGAGCCCGAAGAGCAAATCCGATGCCGCGCCGCTTCACGCGTCACGGTGCTTACGTTCGGGTTAATGCGCACGGTCGTTAACTACGGCATTGTTCATGTCGGGCCGTCTTCGCGGCGATGGACCACGAATTGCAGTACCACGCACGCATGATTGCGCGGGAGAAACAGGCGAAAGCGGTTAAGTGCATTGGTACGGCGAGATGCGGCTCGGCGCCGTGTTGCGCATCCAGGCCGGGCGTTCATTTTGGGACGGATCCGTGCCGCGGCGATGTGCCGTCGCGGGACGGCGCCGATCCCGCGCGATCGAAGCAGGGCTTTTTCAATCTATCTCGGACATCTAGAACGTCATGACATTGATCCCGACAGACCTGTCAGCCACGCGTCTCCAGGATGCCGTGCGCGATCCCAACCGGGAGATCGCGGCGAGCTCCCGCGTCATCGACCTGTCGGTCGGCATCGTCGTCTGCATTCCCTGCTTCCGCCGCCCACAGCATCTGCGGCTGACGCTGGACTCGCTCGTGAACCAGCGTACGCCGCGCTCCTTTGCCGTCGTCATGGTCGAGAACGATGCCGCGCGGCGCGAGAGCGCGCCGGTCGCCGCCGAGTATCTCGCGGACGGCAGGCTTCAGGGCATCTGCCTCGTCGAGAAGCGGCAGGGCAATTGCCAGGCGATCAACGCCGCGTTCGAGACAGCGCAGGCGCTGTTTCCCGCCGCGACCCGCTTCCTGATGATCGACGACGACGAGATCGCCTCGCCCGACTGGCTCGAGTTGATGGTCCGCACCGCGGAGGCGACCGGCGCCGACGTGGTCGGCGGGCCGGTGCTGCCCGTCTTCGAGGACGACAGCAGGCCGTGGCTCGCGCGTCATCCCGCTTTCTGTCCCGCCTACGATTACACCGGCGCGGTGTCGCTGATCTATGGCTGCGGCAATTGCCTGATCACGCGCGTGGCGTTCGAGCGGTTCGAGCGTCCCGCCTTCGACCTGCGCTTCAATTTCCTCGGCGGCGGCGACTGCGATTTCTTCGTGCGCTGCCGCGATGCCGGCATGACGTTTCACTGGACCGCGGAAGCGGTCATCACGGAGACCGTGCCGCAGAGCCGCACCAGCCTCAGCTGGATCGCCAAGCGCGGCCTGCGCATCGGCGCGATCAACTACCGTGTGCAGTCGAAGGCCGCGCAGAAGGCGGGGGCACGGGTTCGGGTATTTGCGCAGATGCTGGCGCGCTTGCCGCTATCGCTGCTTCGCTCCGCGCGCCTGCTCGCGACATCGAAAGCCGTCGTCGCCATGCATCCCACGCTGGTCGCGCTCGGCTCTCTGCTCGCGGCGTTCGGCATCGAGCCGAAGCCCTACGAGGCCTCGAAGATCGTATCCTGACCTGACGGTATCGGGTTAGATGCCGAAGCGGGCGAGGGCAGTTCTCGCCACGGCGCGCGGCAGCGCCTTGAGCGATCGCCGGCCGATCATCCCGAGATAGCCCAGGGCCTGGCGATATCGGCCGAAGCGCACCGCCTGCATCGCCGCATAGGTGACGAGATGGATCTCGGCGGCCCGGCGCAATCCGGCCGCGGTGCCCTCGGGCAGCCGCGCCAGGATCAGCCCGTCGTCGAACACGCGCGCGACCGCCGGGAAGAAATCCTGCGGCGTCCGCACCGCCGCGTTCATGGTGTTGGCGGTGTGCAGGCGATAGTCGAGCAGCAGCTTGGGCGCGAACTCGAATTCTCCGATCGCCGCGAGGCGGCACCAGCAATGCCAGTCCTCGCAATATCTGAGCGAAGTGTCGAAACCGCCGATGGCGCGGAAGGCTTCGGCACGCGCGAGCGCGATGCCGCCATTGACGATGAAGTTGCCGGCCGCGAGCCGCGCCAGCACGTCGCCGGAGGGCTTGCGGCGGCCTTTCAGCAGCTCGCGCCGGCCGATCTGCCGTCCCTCGCTGTCGATGGTGTTGTAGTCGCCGTAGACGAGAACCGCGCGGGGAGCGCCGCGTGCCGCCGCCAGCAGGGCCGCCGCCGCGCCGGGGCGCAGGCGGTCGTCGGCATCGAGGAAGAGCAGCCAATCGCCGCTCGCATGGCGCGCGCCGAGATTGCGCGCGGCCGACACGCCGGCGGAATCGTTGGCCAGCAGGCGCAGCCGCGGGTCGCGCATGGCGCGAACGATTGCAACCGTGTCGTCCGACGAGCCGTCGTCCACGACGATCACCTCGCCGACCTCGCTCTGCGCCAGCGCGCTGACAAGGGTTTCGCCGATATAGGCCGCAACGTTCTTGGCGGGGATGACGACGGACACTGGCGCGGTCGGGCTCGCCGGCAGCGGCAGACGCACCGCTGGAGCGATGCGTGAAGAAGCCGGCAAATCGAGAACGTCTTCGGCGGTGATCAGAGCCACAGCTCGCCTTTAAGGATCCGTTAACCAGGGCGCATCTGTCGAACCGGAATTGCGATCGATCGCAACATCGGCCCGCTCGCGAATGATACTCGCATTACGGCCAAATCGTTGCCGCAAGGACCTGCGCGTCTGCGGTTTCGTCAATTAGCGTTAAGCCGATGGCATTAAGCCTGTGGCAAATTTGGAAGAGTGCGGCAGCCGGTCTCATGCGAGAATGCGCATCTGACTGCTCGCGGATGGATTCAGTGCCCGCAAAGACATTCGACGACGACTCCGATGCCATGGTCCTCAATCTCTTCTACGAGGACAAGGACGATCGCTGGTTTCCGGGCGACCGGCATCTGCGGCGCATGGCGCGCCGGATGCTGCTCGGCGAGCCGCGCATGAGCGGGCAGCTTCGCGTGTTCCTGAATCTTTGCGCGGGGCTCGACCGCCTCGGCATCCGCTACCGTGTCAACGACTACGGCTACATCGCGCAGCATCCAGGCGAGCTCGCCTGCATCATCGGCCGTACCTTCCTGCTCGACAAGTTTGCGTGGAAGAACCCGATCCTGCTCGGCGTTGCCGCGCACAACCATCCGCTCGACGACCCTGATTTGTTCAAGCGCCTGCCGGTGAAGAAGGTCGTGGTGCCCGGGCCGTGGTACGTCGACATGTACCGGCCATACTGGCCCGACACGGAGGCCTGGCCGGTCGGCATCGACACGGATCTCTGGGCGCCGTCGCCCGCCTCCGACAAGACCGTCGACGTGCTGATCTACGACAAGGTCCATTGGGACCGCGAGCGCTATGCGCCCGAGCTGATCGAGCCGGTTCGCGCCCGTCTCGCCAAGGAGGGCCGCTCGTTCATCGAGTTGCGTTACGGCAGCTACAAGGAAGAGGACTACCAGGCCGCGCTGGCGCGCTCGCGCGCGATGATCTTCCTGTGCCAGAACGAGAGCCAGGGCATCGCCTATCAGCAGGCGCTGTCCTGCGGCGTGCCGGTGTTCGCCTGGGATCCCGGCGGTCCTTGGCGGGATCCCGATTATTATCCGCACCGCGTCCAGTTCGGGCCGGTGTCCTCGGTGCCGTACTGGGACGCGCGTTGCGGCACGAGGTTTGCCGACGTCGCGGGCTTCGAGACGGGCTGGGACGATTTCTGGGCCGGATGCGCGGCCGACAGGTTCGATCCGCGCGGCTTCGTGCTCGACAATCTCACGCTGGAGCAGCGCGCGCTGCAATATTACGAGATCGCGCGGAGCATCGTGCGCCAGCAGGCGGTCTCGCAGACCTCAGGCCGAGTGGTTGACGAATGCTTAACAGGCATCGGCTAGAACCTGAACTTTCCCGGCTTCATCGACCTGCCTTGAGCCATGGATCGCAGCGCCGCTGACATGACCGACGTCGAGGCCCGATCGCTCGGTTACGCCTTCCGCGATGGGCTTGCGGGGCTGAACGCCGTGCAGGCGGCGCGATGTCTCGTCGCGATCGCAGCGCTGCTCCTCGTGCTGGTGACGCTCGATCCGTTTCCCGATTTGCGCAGTGAGGCCGCCACCACCGTCGTCGGCGGACGCATGGCGCTCGCCTATATCTCCTGGGGCCTGCTGGCTGCGGTGGCGGTGCTGTTCGTCGCCAGCACGGACGGGCCTTCGCTGAGGAGCCTGGTCACGCCGCTGCATCTCTGTCTCGTCGGCTGGCTGCTGGTCAACATCATCTTCTCCGAGAGCCGCGGCGTGTCGATCCAGCGCTTCGTGCTCGCCGCCAGCGTGACCTCGCTCGCGGTGCTCTTGCCGTTGCTGCCGCCGACCCAGCGCAGCTTCAATCTGTGCCTCGGCGGTGCCGCGCTCGTGCTGCTGGTGCTGTGTTATCTCGGCGTCTTCCTCGCGCCGCAATACGCGACCCACACCGCACTCGACATCACCGAGCCGATGCTGGCCGGCGACTGGCGTGGCAGCTTCGGCCACAAGAACGTCGCTTCGCCCGTGATGACCATCCTGGTCTATGTCGGCATTTACCTCACCGCCGTCGGCTCGTTCGTGATGGGGCCGGCGGTCGCAGCGCTCGCCGGCATCTTCCTGATCTTCACCGGCGGCAAGACCTCGTCGGTGCTGTGCCTTGCCATCTATGGGCTTGCATCGCTGGTCTATGTGACGCGGAGCCTGTGGCTGAAGCGGATCATCTGCTTCGTGCCGTTGATCGTGATGAACCTTTTGACGGTCGGCAGCGTCTTGAGCCCGGCGCTCGGCGCCATGACGCGGCAGCTTCCGCTGGATCCGACCTTCACCGGCCGTTCCGACATCTGGGAGTTCGCGCTCGCGGCCGTCGCCGAAAAGCCGGTCATCGGCCACGGCTACGCGGCGTTCTGGGACGACGTCACCGAACGGCAGACCGCCCAGGGCGCCGAATGGGCGACGAGCGCGGCGCACAGCCACAACAGCTATCTGGACCTCGCGGTCACCATCGGCTTGCCGGGACTGCTGCTCGTCATCCTCGTCTTCGTGCTCGCGCCGCTTGGCAATTTCCAGTCGGCCCAGGCCTATAGCCGCAGCGGCGCGCTGGCAAAACTGTTCCTGACCGTGTGGCTGTTCGGTCTCTACTACGGAACCACTGAAACTTTCCTGCTCGAGCGGCAGAATCCGATCTGGTTCATGTTCGCGCTCGCGGTCGCCGGCCTGCATTTCCTGGCCAGGTTCCAATGCGTTGATCAGATGAAACCCGAACGCTGACAGCTTGTCGCAGGGCCGTGGTGGGACCGGCTTAACGATAAGCAGCGACGTTGCTTGTGGTCTGCGGCAAAACATAATCTATCTGGAAACATTCAGTAATCGTATGTCCCGCGGATGACGTTTGTCAGCGTCGAGCAAGTCAACGGTCAGGTGTCCAGCGCGTCGGGAATCGCGGTCGATTTCGTGCGCGACTGGCGGCAGGCCGCATCGCGCCTGAGCGCAGGCCATCGCACCGCGTTCCAGCATGCTTACTGGCTCGGGCCCTGGTACGAGGCGTTCGGCGGCGGCGCGCCGCTGATCGCATTGATCTCCGATGCGGCGACGGGCAGGGACATCGCGGTGGTGCCGATGGTCAGCCATATCAGGCGCGGCATCCGCATCGTCGAATTTGCCGATTTCGGCGTCACCGACAACAACGCGCCGATCCTGGCGTCCGATGCAGCGCTGGACGCGGCGGCGATGGATGCGATCGGGGAGGCGCTCGTCGAGGCCTTGCGCCCGCTACCCGACGGCTTCGATCTGCTGCGCCTGAAGAAGATGCCGGCCCATGTCGGCGGCAAGGCCAACCCGCTGGTGTCGCTCGGCCGGATCGGCTCGAGCTCGCTCAATGGCAATCTCGTGCTGACCGGCGACCACTATGAGGCCTACCAGGCCTCGATCAAGCGCATGCAGATGCCTCGCTGCTGGCGCGTCTTCAGCCGGCACGCGGGCGCACGGTTCGAGATCGCCTCCGGTGTCGCGCGTGCACATGAGCTATTGGACGTGATGGATGCCCAGCAGCAGGCGCGCATGCGCAAGCTCGGCTCGCGCTTCGTCCTCAACGACGAGACCCATGCGAAATTCTATCGCGAGATCGCGCGCCAGGGTGTTGCGGATGGTTATGCCGTCATCTCGGCGCTGGTCTGCGACGAGGGCGTCGTCGCCACCACGCTCGGCGTCAGGCTGGGCGCGACCTATTTCCTCCTACGCATCAGCCACGCCGGCGATCCATGGTCGAGCTGCTCGCCCGGTCTGCTCGTCACCGAGCGCACCATGGCCGCGCTGCATGCACAGGGCGTGCGCCGGTTCGATCTCAGCATCGGCAATCACGACTACAAGCGCCGCTTCGGCGCCGAGAAGGTGCCGCTGACCGATGTCAGCGTCGCGCTGTCCTGGCGCGGGCTCCCTTATGCCTTGCGCGACCATGCCGCGCAGGGCCTGCGCCGTCACCCGAGGCTTGCCGCCATCGCCACCCCGGCGCTGCGCAAGATGCGTTGACCCGTCATCGCGAAAGGCCTGCACTGAAGGCACCGAGCAACGCGCGGCCCTGCGGCCAGTCACCGAGCCCGCTCGACGCATTGATATGGCCGAGCGCGCCCAACACGACCAGCCCGGATTGCCAAGCGTGGGCTCGCTGCCGTGTCGTATCGATTTCGCCATAGGGATCGTCCGTGCTGGCAATGACGAGCGCGGGAAAGCGCAGTGCGCGGTCCGGTACGGCCTTGAACGCGGCAGCCTCCGCGGGAAAGTTGACGCCATCGGGATCGGGCACCGCAACCAGAAACGCGCCGGCGATGGCAGATGGCAAGCGGGCGGCCCAGTGCGCGACCAGCAGACAGGCGAGGCTGTGTGCCACAAGCACAGGCGGCTTCGCGCAGTGCCTGACCGCTTGCTCGAGCGATTGCTCCCAGTCGTCGAGATCGGGCTGGTCGAAGCTCGCCGGCTGAAATCGCGCGTAGCGCGCATCCTTGCGCTCCCAGAGCGTCTGCCAATGGGTGTCGCCGGAGCCGCCGAGGCCCGGCAAGGTGATGATGTCGTGCATGATCGTCCCGTGATATCTGAGATGGACGCGCAGTGTGGCCGGTCTGGGCGCTGCGTCACATGGCAAGTCATCGGCGCAATCGATCATCTGCCGATGATCTCAAGGCGGAATGGAGATTTTTCTTGGATCGTTTCGGGAGCATCGACGCCAAGGATCTGAAGATCCTGGAGGCGCTGCAAGCCAATGCGCGCGTGCCGCTGTCCGAGCTCGGCCGTTCGGTCGGGCTGTCCCAGCCGGCGGTCTCCGAGCGCGTCAAGCGGCTGGAGGAAGCCGGGATCATCGAAGGCTATGGCGCCCGGATCAATCCGCGTGCGCTCGGGCTCGGCCTGATGGCGCTGGTGCGCCTGCGCACCTCGCATGAGCACATCAAGACCTGCCTCAAGAGATTTGGCGAAATTCCGCACATCATCGAGGTCCACCGCGTGACGGGCGATGACTGCTTCGTGCTCAAGGTGCTCGTTCCCGCCCCGGAAGACCTCGAGACGATCGTGGATCGTATAGCCGGCTTCGGCACTGTGACGACCTCGCTGGTGCTGCGGAGCGAACCGCCACGGCCGATCGGCCGCGAGCTTGTCATGAAGAAAGCCGAGCGTCGCTGAGACGCGTCACAGCCGGCCGGTCATCGCATTGACACAAAGCTCGCGATTGCGTGGCGCTTCCGGCGATCGCAATCCTCGTGCTATCGTCGCTTCTCCCCCGGAGGCGACATGGAAGATCGTTCGGCTAAATATCGCGCATTCTATGCGCAGCTGATCTGCGCTGCGGCGAAAGCCGCGGATCCCCGGCTCGAACAGGCCTTCCGGACCGTCAGGCGCGAGCCGTTCGTCGGGCCCGGGCCGTGGTCGATCACGCTCGGCGGGCATCCTTATGTGGTCACGCCCGATGATGATCCTGCCTTCCTCTATCAGAACGCGCTTCTTGCACTGGATCCGGAGCGCGGCCTCAATATCGGCATGCCCAGTGCGCATGCATATTGGCTCAGCGGCTGTGCTGTCATGGAAGGTGAGACCGTCCTCCAGATCGGCGCGGGCAGCGGCTATTACACCGCGATTCTGGCGCATCTCGTCGGCCCCGGCGGCCGGGTCCATGCCTATGAGATCGACGAGCGCCTGGCGGCACTCGCACGCGACAATCTGAAGGACATCGCCCATGTCGATGTACGCGAACGTTCCGGCATCGCGTCGGACCTGCCCGCAACCGACGTGATCTATGTCTGCGCCGGCGCGGCGCAGCCGGCCACGGAATGGCTCGATGCGCTGCGCCCCTGCGGCCGGCTGGTGTTTCCCCTGGCGCCGGAAGGCATGCTCGGCGGCATGCTGATGATCACGCGCCCGGATGACGGCGCGATCTGGCCGGCGAAATTCCTCAGCCGGGCCCAGTTCATTGGCTGTGCGGGATTGCAGGATGAAGATGCCGCCCGCCGATTGGCCGAGGCGTTCGCGAAAGGATGGGAAAGCGTGCAGTCGTTGCGGAGGGAGGGCGCTCCGGACGAGACGTGCTGGTTTGCCGGTGAGGGCTGGTGGCTGTCGACGGCGCCGCCGACGGATTCAGTTCAGGTGGATATCGCGCAGGCCTAGCGCCTCACGATCCCGTGCATTCCGCGCAGTGCAGCCGGCCGCGCGAGGCGCGGAACAGGCTGCGGCAATACCAGCGCCGCGCCAGCGCCTGCGCGGGCTTGCGGATCATCTGCGCGATCAACAAGAGTTCGAAAGCCATTCGTATCGCTTTTGGTCGTACTATTCTGCCAACAGAGATGGGGCGGCATTCCCGAATGAGAATGCCGCCCGCGTCGCATCAGCCATGCAATCGGCCGCGCAGCTTAACCTTTCAGCTTAGCCGTGAAGTTTCTTGGCGGTCTCCGCGATCTGCCGGCCCTGATAGCGCGCGCCGGCGAGCTCGTTGGCGCTGGGCTGGCGGCTGCCGTCGCCGCCGGTGATCGTGGTGGCGCCGTAGGGCGCGCCGCCGGTGACCTCGTCGAGCTTCATCTGGCCGGCGAAGCCGTAGTTCAGGCCGACCACGACCATGCCGAAATGCAAGAGGTTGGTGATGATCGAGAACAGCGTCGTCTCCTGGCCGCCGTGCTGGGTCGCGGTGGACGTGAAGGCGCCGCCGACCTTGCCGTGCAGCGCGCCCTTGGCCCAGAGCCCGCCGGCCTGATCGAGGAAGTTCGCCATCTGCGAGGCCATGCGGCCGAACCGGGTCCCGGTGCCGACGATGATCGCGTCGTAATTGACGAGGTCTTCGATCTTGGCGATCGGCGCGGCCTGGTCGACCTTGTAGTACGAGGCCTTGGCGACTTCGGCCGGCACCAGCTCGGGCACGCGCTTGATGTCGACGGTCACGCCGGCCTCGCGCGCACCTTCGGCGACGGCATTCGCCATCGCTTCGATGTGGCCATAGGCGGAATAATAGAGGACGAGAACTTTGGTCATGGTGGTCTCCGGTGGGGGATTAGATGCGATTGGTTCGGTTGTTAGTTGTCGTTGCCGGGCTTGACCCGGAGATGGATGCCCGGCTCGAGGCCGGGCATGACGAGTTGTTGTGTTGTCACGCCGCGTCGACGAGCACGATCTCCGAATCCTCCAGCGCCGTGATCTTCAGCTTGCTCTCGTCGCGGATCGCGGCGCCGTCGCGGGCGTTGACGCGCACGCCGTTGATCTCGATCGAGCCCGCCGCCGGCACGAGATAAAGATGCCGTGCCTTCTGCGGCGCGTACTCGGCGCTCTCGCCGGCCTTCAGCGTGGTGGCGAGCACCCGCGCATCGGCGCGGATCGGCAGCGCGTCGGTGTCGCCTTCGATCCCGCTCGCGATCGTCACGAGCTTGCCGGAGCGGTTCGCCTTCGGAAACGGCTTCGAGCCCCAGGTCGGCTGTCCACCGCGCGCGGTCGGCTCGATCCAGATCTGGAAGATCCGCGTCTGCGTCGGCTCCAGATTGTATTCGGAGTGGCGGATGCCGCTGCCGGCGCTCATCACCTGCACGTCGCCGGCTTCAGTGCGTCCCTCGTTACCAAGGCTGTCCTGATGAGTGATCGCGCCCTCGCGCACATAGGTGATGATCTCCATGTTGGCGTGGGGGTGAGCCGGAAAGCCCGTGTTCGGCGCGATCTCGTCGTCGTTCCACACCCTTAAAGAGCCATGACCTATGTTGTTCGGATCGTAGTGGCTGGCGAAGGAGAAGTGATGCTTGGCCTTGAGCCAGCCGTGATCGGCGCCGCCGAGCTTGTTGAAAGGTCTGAGTTCGATCATTTGCGTAGTCCTTGGTTTGAACAAGCGAGCCTTGATCAGGCGTTGAAACCGCCGTCGACGTTGAGCACGGTGCCGGTGACGAAGGAGGCTTCCGGGCTTGCCAGGAAGACGACGCCGGCGGCGACTTCCTCGGGGCGACCGAAGCGCTGCAGCGCATGCTGCTTGCGCTGGGTCTCGGCGAACTCGCCGCCGTCCTTCGGGTTCATGTCGGTGTCGATCGAGCCGGGCTGCACCACGTTCACGGTGATGCCGCGCGGGCCGAGGTCGCGTGCCGCCCCCTTGGTGTAACCGACCACGGCCGCCTTGGTGGCGACGTAGTCGGCAAGGCCGGGGAACGAGGCGCGGTCGGCGAGCATCGAGCCGACCGTCACGATGCGGCCGCCTTCACCCATCAATTGCGAGGCGGCTCGGATCGCCGCGATCACGCCGTGCACGTTGATCTGATCCTGGCGGGCGAACGCTTCGGTGTCGGCCTTGGCATCGTCGATCGCACCACCGGCAGCGACACCGGCATTGTTGACGAGGATGTCGAGATGGCCGAACTCCTTCGCGACATCATTGACGAGTTGCGTCACGTCCTTCGCCGAAGCTTGATCGGCCTTGAAGGCGCGGGCCTTCACACCCTTGGCCTTCAACTCGGCGACCACGGCCTCGGCCTTGTCGGGCGAGGCGACATAGCTGATGGCGACATCCGCGCCTTCATCGGCGAGAGCGCGGGCTGAGGCCGCGCCGATGCCGCGCGAGCCGCCGGTGACGAGGGCAACCTTGCCTGAGAGCTTCTTGGTCATTGGATTTCTCCAGTCCTGAATTTCTGATGACCCTTGGATAAGCCTCCGCCTGTGGTATAGAAATAGAAACTGTTGAAACGCATTGTTTCTCTAAATATCCTGATTGGACCGAGCCATGGCCAAACTCCCCGATTTCGAGGCGCTCGCGATTTTCGCAAAAGTCGTGGAATTACGGTCGTTTGCGGGGGCGGCGAGCGAGCTTGCGATGTCCAAGGCCACGGTATCCAAGGCCGTGACGCGGTTGGAAGAGCGGCTTGGCGCCCGGCTGTTCAACCGCACCTCGCGCCGGCTGGCATTGACCGATGCCGGCCACAAGCTCGCCGACCGCGCCACCCGCCTGCTCGCCGACGGCGAGGCGGCCGAGAACGAGGCGCTGGCGCAATCGGTGGCGCCGCGCGGCCTGGTGCGGCTGGCGGTGCCCATGACGTTCGGGATCAAGGCGGTGGCGCCGCTGTTGCCGGAATTCTTCGAGACCTATCCGGAGGTCTCGGTCGATCTGCATTTGAGCGATGCGACCGTTGACCTGATCGGCGAGGGCTTTGACATGGCGGTGCGGATCGCGCGGCTGCCGGACTCCTCGCTGATCGCGCGGCGGCTCTTCACGATGCCGCGCTTCACCGTGGCCGCGCCGTCCTATCTGAAGAAGCACGGACGCCCGACGCATCCGATGCACCTCGCCGAGCACAAATGCTTCAGCTACGCCTATCTCTCCACGCCCAACGTCTGGCACTACACCAATTCGGCCGGCGAGCAGGCGAGCGTGCGTCCCGGCGGCCAGCTCCGCGTCAACAATGGCGAAGCCGTGATGCCATCGCTGCTCGCCGGCCTCGGCATCGCCGAGCTGCCTGAATTCATCGTCGGCGACGCCATCTCCTCCGGTGCCCTCGAAGTCATCCTGAAGGACTGGAAGCAGGCCGAAGGCGCCGTGCACCTCGTCACCCCGCCCGGCGGCCCGCGCCCCGCGCGCGTCGAGGCGCTCGGCGATTTCCTCGCGGCAAAGCTGCCGGGCACCTGCAAGCGGCGACCGCGGAAGGGCGGCAAAGCCGGATAGATAGGTGGGCACGGCGCTTCGCGCCTTCGCCCACCTTACGGCATCTCGCTAGTCTCTCCTCAAAGCGACTACCGTAGGGTGGGCAAAGCGAAGCGTGCCCACGTCTTCGGCTGAGGGGATCACGGGTGTCTCGATATCGGCGCGCAGGGCAACACGTTCTTTTTCACGGTCGCGGCACATTGCAGTTCGGCGAGTGATGGTGGGCATGCTTCGCTTTGCCCACCCTGCGACACCTCGCTTTTCGGCCTGACTACGGCACCTTCACGCCGTCGATCGCGGCGATGCGCAGGCTCGGTTTCAGCGTCTCTTCCAACTGCGACTTCAATTCATGCACGCGCGGGTCGGTCGAGCGGGCCGCGCATACCGCGTATTGATGGACCGATTGCGCCAAAGCGCGCCGGGCCTCCGGCGTTCGCGTCAGGTCGGGCTTCGAAAGCCGCAGGACGATCGCCGCGAGATTCACCAGCATCTCGTCCAGCGCGACGTCGATGGTCGCAAGATTACGCATGGCCCACTCCTGGCAGGGCAACAGCCGCTCCAGGGGATGCGTTCCCGGCCGGGCTGGACATGGTTAATGCCTGGTAAACGTCTTGTTCTTCCCGGTCGCCACGCTAGGCTGGGGTCGAAACAAGAAAAGTCAGGGAGGGGAGTTGCCATGGATCGACGCGATATCCTGCGCGCCGTTGCCGCATTGCCGTTGTTGCGGGCTGCATGGCCGGAGCCGGCCTTCGCGCAAGCCTATCCGGCGCGCAACATCACGCTGATCGTGCCGTTTCCGGCCGGCGGGCAGGCCGATCTTGCGGCGCGCCCCGTCGCGATGGCTCTGGAGCGGATCCTCGGCAAACCCGTGATCGTCGACAACCGCGCCGGCGGTGGCGGCGGCTCGGTCGGCAATGCCGCAGCGGCGCGCGCCGAGCCCGACGGCTATACGCTGCTGATGACGCTGTCCTCGCTCGCGGTGCTGCCCGAGGCCGACCGGCTGTTCGAGCGGCCGGTCGCCTACGAAGTCTCGCAGTTCATGCCGATCGCGCGCGTGCTCGCCGATCCCACCCTGCTCGCCGTGCCGGCCTCGGCGCCGTGGAAGACGGCGCAGGAGTTCGTCGAGGATGCAAAGAGACGGCCCGGCCAGATCACCTATGGCTCCTCCGGTCCCTACGGCACGCTGCATGTGGCGATGGAGATGTTCGCCGGCAGCGCCGACATCAAATTGCTGCATGTGCCGTTCCGCGGCGCGGGGCCGGCGCTGACCGCGCTGCTCAGCGGCACCGTGCAGGCGATCGCAGCCGCGCCCGGCACGCTGAAGCCGCAGGTCGACGACGGCAAGCTGCGCGTGCTCGGCAATTGCGGCGCCCAGCGCATCGCGAGCTTTCCTGACGTGCCGACGTTCCAGGAGCTCGGCTACAAGGACGTCGAGATGTACATCTGGGCCGGCTTGTTCGCGCAGAGCACGCTGCCTGCGCCGATCGCGGCCCGCCTGCGCGAGGCGATGGCGCAGGCGATGGCGAGCCCCGACGTGCTCAAATCGTTCGAGGCCTCGGGCAGTCTCGTCGCCTATCAGGACGCGCCGGCCTTCTCCGAATTCGTCGCGGCCGACAGCACGCGCCTGATCGCGGCGGTGAAGAAGATCGGCAAGGTGGAGTAGGTTCCAGCCGCACTTTCACATTTTTTTGTTGGTTCAGAACCTGACCGCGTCTCATTGATTGAGGACAAATCAAGAGAAGCGAGAAGGATTTGGACATGCGAACAGAGCGGATTGCGCTGGGTGTGGCGCTCGCGATCGGCGGCATCGTCGCGCAGGGCGCTGCATTCGCCCAGGAATATCGCGGCACCATGGAACAGCAGATGGCCTGCACGCCGGATGTGTGGCGGCTGTGCAGCGACCAGATTCCGGATGTGAACCGCATCGTGGCCTGCCTGCAACAGAACTCGCCGCAGCTCTCCAGTGGCTGCCGCGCGGTGTTCCGGTCCAACAACCAGGTGCAGCCGCAGCAGCAGGTGCCGCGTGGTCGTGCCGCGCCGCCGCCGCGCTATAACAATGCGCCGCCGCCACCTCAGCAGATGCAGCCGCCGCCTTATGACAATGACGACGATTAGTGCTGCCTAGCCTGGTTCAGCGCTCCGGCTTGCTGTCCGATTGAGGTCGATGTCCAAGCGCCGTCCGCAAGACCACGGCAAAGAGAATGGCTGCGACTGGCCAATGGAACCAGATCTTATGGCCAGCGAAAAGATTGATCAGAATCAGGAAGGCCGACACCGTGAGTGCCACTGCAACCGGCCGGGGCAGCTTTCTGAGCCAAGCCGTGACGACATTCGTCGACGATGGTGCCACGCGCCTGTCTTCCATCCGCGGAGCACGCGCTCTTTCCAACGGCGTTGCGCTTCCCTCGATCGGGAAGCTCCCTTGCCCGGCGGTCCGGCCGCCAAGGGTCAGCCGGTAGCTGGTCAGGGGCGCAATGTTCTTCATGGGGCGCTGGCCGAGGCAGTCGAAGCCAACGGATAATTTGTTGTGCACCTGATCGTAGACGGAGCTCGAGATCACGACGCCGCCAGGGTCAGCGAGTTCTTGCAGCCGCGATGCGATATTGACCCCGTCGCCATAGATGTCGGAACCATCAACCATCACGTCGCCGAGGTTGATGCCGATGCGAAACTGCATCGGGTTCGCCTGAGGCGCGTCCGAATCTTGACTGGAAATTTCCTGCTGAATCTCGACCGCGCACTGCACGGCCTCGACGACGCTGGCGAACTCGGCGATCACGGCATCGCCCCAGGTATTCACGATGCGGCCGTCATGGCGCTCGACCAATCGCGCAATGGCGGTGCGGTAGCGGCGGAGCGTCTCCAACGTTCCGGTCTCGTCCGCTTCCATGAGACGAGAATAGCCGTACACGTCAGCGCACAGCACGGTGGTCAGTCGTCGTTTCACCTTGTCGTCGGTCATCCTCCGTATGGTAGCCTTCCTGACCGGCAAATGCATCAGGCATCGTATCCGGTGCCACCGCAGGCAACGACCGGTTGTGGCGCCAGGCCGTCTTAGCCCCGCAATGACTCGCTGCCAGCCAGGGTCCGCATGTCCGCGGCTGTCGAGGCCGGCGCCGCTTTAAGGCCGGTGCTCGCAGACGTCGACCCATTCGGCCGCGGTCAGCTCGGCCAGGCGATCGGGGGTGATGCGCACCGCGCTGTGGGTCGAGCCCGCGGCCGGTACCACCACGTCGAACGCCTTCAGCGAGACGTCGCAATAGACCGGCAGCGGCGACTTCAGCCCGAACGGGCAGACGCCGCCGACCTCATGGCCGGTGATCTCGGCGACCTCTTCCAGTCCCAGCATCTTCGGCTTGCCGCCGAACTGCGCTTTCACCTTCTTGTTGTCCATGCGCGAGGTGCCGGCCGCGACGATCAGGATCACGCGTTCGCCGACGCGCAAGGACAGCGTCTTGGCGATCATACCGGGCTCGACGCCATAGGCCTCGGCGGCCAGCGTCACGGTCGCCGAGCTGATCGGGGATTCCATGACGGAGATGTCGGGGGCTTTCTCGGCGAAGAAGGCGCGAACGGATTCCAGGCTCATTCCAGTCTCACGGGCAGTGACCTCTGGGCGATCCCTAGATGATCCCTGGCAGCTCGGAGAGCGCGCGGACGCGGTGGTCCGGCGCAAAGCCAAGCTCGTCCATCTGGGTGCGGATCGCCTTGAACATGGTCAGCGGTGCCACGAGTTCGTTCTCGACGCAAGCCAGCGCCATTGCCTCGGGCGTGACGCGCTCGATCCAGGCGACGTTCAATCCAAACGACTTTGCGCCCGCCACGTCCCATGGATTGGAGGAGACGAACAGCACCTCGTTCGGTGCGGTGCCGAATGTCTCGCCGATCAGCTCATAGGCCTCCGGGCTCGGCTTGAAGACCTTCTTGGCATCGACGCTGACGGTGGCATCGAGCAGGCCGTCGAGCTTGGTGTTGCGCACCAGCGCATTCAGCATGTCCGGGCTGCCATTGGAGAGGATGGCGAGTTTTCGCGGTTTGAGCGCCGCGAGTGTTGCCGCCGCGTCCGGATAGAGATCGAGATGCAGATATTTCTCGATCACGCGCTCGAACGCGTCCTTCTCATAGGCGAGCCCGAGCACGCGCAGCGTATAGGCCAGCGAGTCGCGGGTGACGGCCGTGAAATCCTGGTAGCGCCGCATCAGCGAGCGCAGCCAGGTATATTCGAGCTGCTTGATCCGCCAGACCTGCGTGATGATCTCGCCGTAGCCCGGAAACGCGTCCTCGGTGATCTCGGCGACGGACTGGATGTCGTAGAGCGTTCCGTAGGCGTCGAAGACGACGGCTTTGATGGTCATCGGCTGTCCTTCCCGGCAGTTGCGGTCACAAGAGATCCGCTTGGGGGAGTGCGCATAGTCGTCAGCTTACCAACCACAGCGGAAATCTGCCACTGCAAGTATGATCGGAGGCTTGTGACCCATTGCTGAAAATCGGAGCGCCGAGTAGCCTTGCCCACGTTGCCAAAGAGCAGGGGCGTCTCATGAACAGGCGTTATGCAATTGGACTCTGTGCGACGGTGTTGATTTCGGTTGTGACGTTCCCGAATAGTAGTGTTGCCCAAGTAAAGTCTCTTAAGGATCGGTTGGTTGGCACTTGGATTTACGTGTCCAGCACCGGGACGCGTGAGGATGGTAGCGCCGTAGAGCGGCCAAAGCTGCAAGGCGCTGTCACCTACGCCGCCGATGGTCACTTCCATTTCATTACGGTTCGCTCCGATGCTCCAAAGTATGCATCGGGCGATTCTGCACGGCCGTCCCCTGAGGAGGCCATGGCCATTGCGTCAGGTGTGGTTGCTTACACTGGGACATACACAGTCGACGAGAGCACGAAGACGATCCACGTCAACATCGAAACGAGCTCGTTTCCCAATTTGGTCGGAACGCCAAATCAACGTCGGATCGTGACATCGATTACGGACGATGAATTGAAGTTTACAAATCCACGCACCCCAGCTGGCATCACGCTGGAGCTGGTATTCAAACGGGCGAAATGACGATCTGGATTTCCGTTTGTCGCGACGTTCGTGGCGGATTGATTGTCGAAGCGGGCGGCTCGCTAGTCGGAGCCGTCGGTGTGTCTGGTGGGCCTGGCGGTGATGCTGACGAAGCCTGCGCTAGGGCCGGAATCGACGCCCTACGCGGCAAGCCGGAGTTTTAGGGCCGCTTGTCCGCCTCGGTGACAAAAAACCGCGAGCGCCGCATCGGCGAGCGCAGCCAACAGCCCTTCTCGGCGCGGCTGCGGCGTGACCTGCCTATTGGCCCATGGCTCACCCCAGCTCAGAGCGCCGCGAAGTCTGCTTCCTGATGGTGACCCGAACAGGGCCATGCAAGCTGGCCAAGGCCGCCTTTGACCCAACTCGGACATCAGAGACACTGGTTTTGACCAGAATGCTCGTGCGACATCCTTGCCAATTTGAAGGTCTTTTGGATGGGCGTAGTCTTCTTTAGAGCTGCTTTTCGAGACGGGACGTGCCGACGTCTCCGTTCGACGCGAATGGCAGTAATGCCGTCGGCAGGCATCACACTCTCAATAAAACCGACAGTCCTTTTGTGCCGGTCTCACGAGCACTGGCCGTGCGCGCGGACATGCGAGTTCATTTGACCGCAACGAAGGAGTGCTGCTCATGGTTGGAAAAACTCATCCCGAACCAGGCGATCGGGCGGCCGGCAATGGAATTCTAAGCCGGCGCATTTTTCTTGAAGGCGCGCTCGCTGTTGGTGCGACCGGTGCGGGCCTGTCCTGCGGATCGGCGGAACAGCTTACGGTGCAGCCGTGGATGAAGGTGCCGGGTCCCGGATTTGCGGGCTACGGCCAGCCCTCACCGTTCGAGAGCAAGGTCGTCAAAGTCTTTCCGCCGCCCCCCAACCCGGCCGGTGTCGGCTCGTCACGCACGCCACTGCACATGCTCGAAGGAATGATCACACCATCTGGGCTGCATTTCGAGCGTAGCCATTCCGGCATCCCAGAAATCGATCCCGATCAACACCGGCTGGTGATCCATGGACTTGTGAAGCGCCCGCTTGTGTTTACGGTCGAAGCGCTGTCGCGCTATCCGATGCAATCGCGCATCGCCTTCATCGAGTGTGGCGGCAACAGCCAGGCGCTCAACGCGCCTCAGGCCCAGCCGCTCAATGTGGCGGCTATTCACGGCCTACTGGGTTGCGCGGAATGGACCGGTGTGCGGCTCTCCACGTTGCTCGACGAAGCTGGCATCGAACCTGAGGCGCGCTGGGTGATCGCCGAGGGGGCTGACGCCGCCGCCATGAGCCGCAGCATCCCGCTCACCAAGGCGATGGATGATGCGCTGCTCTGTCTCTATCAGAACGGCGAGCGAGTGCGGCCTTCGAATGGCTACCCGGTGCGGCTGTTGCTGCCTGGTTTCGAGGGCAACATGAACGTGAAGTGGCTGCGCCGGCTCAAGCTGACCGCAGGCCCCGCCATGACCAAAGACGAAACATCGAAATACACGATCCTACTCAAGGATGAAAAGGCTTGGCAGTTCGTGTTCCCGATCGAAGTAAAATCCGTCATCACGCGTCCGTCGCCGGGACTCGCGCTGAAGGGACCGGGATTCTACGAGATTTCCGGGCTCGCCTGGTCGGGCAACGGCAGCATCCGGCAGGTCGACGTGTCGGCTGACGGCGGACGAAGCTGGGCGCCGGCAGCTTTGCAGGGCCCGATCCTGCCAAAGGCGCCCGTGCGCTTCCGCGCAGCGTGGCAATGGAACGGCGGTCCCGCCGTGCTGCAGAGTCGCGCCACCGACGACACGGGCTTGGTGCAGCCAACGCGTGCTCAGTTCGCCGACGAGCGCGGCTTGCGTGGGGTCTACCACTACAACGCCATCGCAAGCTGGCGCATCGACGAGATGGGGGAGGCCAGCAATGTTTACGCTTAAACCCATTGCAGTAGTCTGCGTATCTATGCTGACCGTTGTACCGGCGGCCCTGGCCCAGGCCCCGCAGTTCGGGCAACCGATCGCGCCCCCCGACATCGCAGCGTGGGACATCAGCATCGGACCGGATGGAGCAGGTCTGCCGCCTGGTCGTGGCACCGCAATCGAGGGGGAAGCCATCTATGTAGCGAAATGTCAGGCCTGTCACGGCGAGAAGGGAATCAGCCCCAGTGTCGCGCTCGCTGGAGCGCTTGCCGGCGGCATGGGCACACTGGCGCCGGACAAAACACCGATAAAGACTGTGGGAAGTTTCTGGCCCTATGCAACAACGCTGTTCGACTACATCCGCCGCGCAATGCCATTCCAAGAGTCGAAATCGCTCACCGCGGACGAACTCTACGCGGTATCGGCCTATATCCTCAATCTCAACGGGATCGTCGGATCGAACGATGTGATCGACGCGCAGTCGCTGCCCAACGTGAAAATGCCGAACCGGGACGGGTTCATCCTGTTCCCGCGCAATCCGAAGTAAGGGGGCGGACCTTAGTCCACACATGGCCCATCGCGACCAACCCGATTTGGCCTCTTTATGTCGGCGAGGAGGGGCACAGCAGCCGATATTTGCTCAGTCGGAGTTCTTCGCTGTTTGCCTCCTATCGGACAGAGGACCGGGCGAACCGCACGAATGGATGGTGCGACTAATACTGCACAAGACGTTCATCGAAGCCGCCATCCTTCGCCCCGTACTTTTTAATCGAACCACCATGACCAGCCTGCTACTGCTGTTTGCGATGCTCTACGCCGCGTGCGGGCTGGTACTCAGCATCGTTGTGAATGTGGTGTCGTTCACCAGCGTACAACTCGGCGGAAATGCCTTGTTTCCAGTGCTTATGTGGGGAATCTTCCCGGCCTTTTTGTCGGTCATCCTCATCGGCATTTCGGAAAGGGAAGGGAAGATGCGTAGCGGTGTGGGCGAGGAGATCGATCATTGGGAGCTGGTATTTGCGGGGTGCCCCTCGTCAATGAAATATATCTTCTGGGTCTGTTTCGTTTATGCGTGGGCGATCGGTATCGTCCTCGCCATATTGCAAACCCACGAACCGAACCTGATTTGGCGCGGCGCCTCCGCTTTTTGGATGGCGTTCTATGCGTTGGGCCTTGCGTCGGTTACAGGCGCCTATCTCCGCCGCGGCGCGCCTCAAACGCCGTGAAGGGCGATGGCTCTCATTCCTCAATGTCGGTGATCTCTCAGGTGAGCTGCCCGACCAGTCCGCAAGCGCGTTAGCAGGTCCATCGATTTTCACTTTCTTGCTCGGATGTCGGCTCTTGGGCCCGGCGCTGACTTTCGCGCAGGGCGCCCCAATGTCTGCTGCCGAGCGAGAAGCGGAACTAGGTCGCGCCGGGTAACGAGGGCAGCTAATGAGACCCATAGCTGACGCCGACGGTGGCCCCGGCCGGTGCACAATTGGTCTGCTCGACTCACCATTGATCTGAGTCAATCTCCTCAGTGTCCTCCCGGTGAAATGATTTCGACTGCAGCATGCAAGTAATCGGACGGCTCCGGCGCAATCCCGCCGAAACTTTCCCGCGAGGGAGGAGGCCTCCATGGCTGACCATGCCACCGTTCCAACTGAATTCTGCCTGGCGTCGCCGGGCCCGTCGACCGCGATCACTCGCCGCTCGCTGCTTGGCGGGACCGGCATTGCGGTTGGTGCCGCCGTGCTTGCGTCTCCGCCGAGCATGCCCGGGTTCGCCCCGGCGCTGGCGCAGCCTGCGAGCGCAAACGCCCGACCGCTCGACGAGGCATTCAAACGCCGGGCCTTTGAAGTCCGCGGGGTCTGTGCGAGCAACAACGAGAAAATTCCCATCGCGCCCCACCCCGCGAATGGCGACGAGGCGCGCTACAGTAACAAGATCGGCTCCGATTCACGTGGCCTGCCGCACGACAAACGCGGCGAAGTGACACAGGAGGCTTGGCAGGCTCTCTATGCCGCCTGCCAGTCGGGCGATCCCGCCGATTTCGAAAAGATCCCGCTTGGCGGCACTCGCAAGCTGGTCAATCCCTTGGGCACGCTGGCAGTCAGTCTCAGCGGCATAAACGCAACTCAGATTGGAATACCCCCGGCACCGGCTCTTGCAAGTGCGGAGCGCGGCGGCGAGGCGGTCGAGGTATATTGGCAATCCCTGCTTCGTGATGTTCCGCTTACCGAGTTGCGCGACGACACCTCCAATCGGGACGTGCTTGTAGCAACCGAGGAGATCAACAAGCTTGCCGATTTCCGAGGGCCGAAGTCTGGTGGGCGGGTCACGCCCGGCACACTGTTCCGCGCCAATGCGCTTTATTTCGACGCAGGCGACCCGAAGGGCCGCTCCGTCACGCCTCCAGGCGTTTTGAACGGTCCGCTGATCTCGCAGTTCCTGCTCAGGGACGCGCCCTATGCCTCACAGTGGATCAGTGCTCAAATTCGTACCGCGTTGCCCGCCAGCGAATTCCTGACTGACTACGAGGAGTGGCTGGCGATCCAGAATGGCGCCGCACCGAAGCGCCAGTTGCAGTTCGACGCGACACCGCGATACATCACGACAGGAAGAGATCTCGCAGAGTATATCCACACTGGTCCGGCACTCGGGTGGGCGGCAGCGCTGCTCCTCGCAACCCCAGGAGGCGGGGCAGACAAGCGCTACTCCGGGATCTATCCACCGGCAGAGCCCGTGTCCTACCCCTCGAACCCGTATCGGAAATCGAAAACCCAGGGCCCCGGTGGTGGCACCTTCGGATTGCCCTACGTGCAGGCACTGCTCGCCACGGGGATCAGTAACTCCGTCCGCGCGTCTTATTGGCAGAAGTATTTCGTGCACAGGGCTGTGAGACCGGAAGCCTACGGTGCTCTGGCGCACCATCGCCTCGCCAATGGCGTGAGCGACTACCCGCTGCATGATGATTTCCTGAAATCGGAAGCCCTCGCTCGCAGCAAGGCCAAATACGGCACTTATCTGCTGTCGCAAACCTATCCGGAGGGCGCGCCCTTCCACTCCACCTATCCCGGCGGGGCCACGAGCGTTGGGGCCGTCACGGCTACCATATTGAAGGCGTTCTTCGACGAGAGCCGCGTCATCGCCAATCCGGTGCAGCCCGATCCGGCTGACCCGACAAGGCTCGTGCCCTATGACGGCTCACCGCTCACGGTCGGCGGAGAGTTGAACAAGCTCGCGGTGAATTTCGGTTTCGGACGGAATTGGGCGGGCATCCACTGGCGTTCCGACGCCTCCGCCTCAATGGCGATCGGTGAGGAAGTGGCTATCTGCATGTTGCGGGACGAGCGCGCCACCCTTCGCGAGCCGTTCGACGGCTTCTCCTTCACGCGTTTCGACGGCAGCCGCGTGACGATCTGACAGCAGACGGGCGGCGTGCCTGCCGTGCGGCGCCGGTGCACATGAGCGGAAGCGTTTATGCTCGACGGCCTGTCGGTGATGGCCCAGCGCCTCGCCTGCGAAATTGACGTTGGCCCGAAGGCGGCCTCGTTCTGATCACGATGCGCGTTGGATTGACCTGGCCCTTAACCCGTAACAGCCCTTGATCTGGCGCAATACCCTCCAACAGCGACCATGCATTCATTCTATGGGGCAGGCTTTAATGGATAGTGGAGAACGTCCATGAAGCAGATGAGTCTGAGCAAAGTTGCAATTGCAACCTCGGCCTTCGCGTGCGCGACGTTGCTCTCGTTCAGCTGGTCTGAACAGCGCGGTGTCTCGCTGTCAGTTGAGAGCGCGCAGGCGCGGATTGGTCGCCCATTGACACCCCTTAGCGGTGCCGGCGTTGCGCGTCGCCATTACCGGCGGGCTGCGTATGGCTACGGTGCTGGTGTGGTCGGTGCTGGCTTGGCGGCCGGCGCGATTGGGACGGCCGCGATAGCGGCCACCTCACCTTATGGGTACTATCGTGGCGGCCCTCATGTAGACGCCGGGTGGGGCTACACTGGCAATTATTATGGCAGCTACTACGGCAGTCCTGGCGACTACGACGGCTACGCCAATCGCAGCTACGTCACCGGGCGGCCAACGCTGTTTCCGCGCTACTACGGCAGCAGCTATGCAGCTGGCGGCTACCCTGCCGGCAATTACGACGGCTACGCCAACCGCAGTTACGTCACCGGACGGCCAACGCTAATTCCGCGCTACTACGGCGACGCCTATGCCGCTGGCGGCTACCCTGCCGACTATTACGGCGGCTACGCCAACCGCAGTTACGTCACCGGACGACCGACGCTGATTCCACGCTACTACGGCGGCTGGAACTGGTGAAACGAAGGCTTTTGCGTTCGGAAGCGTCGGGCGGTCGCGCCTTGACAGGTCAAGCAATTTGAATCGCTTGATTTGGATCAAGCACGAAGATCTGGAAATCTCGCATGCAGAACCAGCAACTATCACTATTGGCGAGGACACTCTCATGAAAAAGATGAGCATGTTTGGCGCAATTTTGGTGGGAGCGACGATATTGTGCGCCGCCCCGATTTCGATTCAGTGGTCGCAAGAGAAGGGGTTGTCCGTATCGTCGGACAATGCTTCCGCCCGAGTAGGAAGACCGGCAACTGCAACGAGCGTCGCTGGCGTTGCGCGGAGAGCGGATCGACGGGCGGTGCGCCGCTGCGCAGCGGGAGTTACCTGCTAGAGGTGATGTCCGCTTGTGACTCCAACCGGCCGACCCGGCATGTCCGCTAGAGTCCACTCTTTGGGGTGAAGCGGGCTCGATATACTCAACCAGGCTTCCTCTGATGTTGACCCTAAGCGGGCACGACCTGACACCGCCAAGGTCGTAACGCCTCCTTCGCTTCACTGCTCCAGGCAGGGAAGCTGCGAAGCCTTGCGCCGGATCAAAGGTGATTTTCTGGACCTGCGGAGTTCGCGAAGCAGGAACGTCCATTTGCAGGGGACTGAAAATGAAGATTGCATTCTTATCGCTGGCCCTAGTGGGCCAACCGGTCCCGATACCGGTCTCTGATAAGGTTCCGGTGCTGAATGTGGAGGCGCTGTGCAAGGCAACAGTAGACGATGCCAAAGCACAGGGACTGACTGCCGTTCAGAGTTTCTCGGACTGCATGAAAGACGAAAAGCAGGCGCAACAACAAATAAGCACTTTGTGGGCGACCAGTCCCAGTGATGTTCGCAATCGTTGCGAGGGCGGCACTACGTCGATAGGGATGCAAAGTTACGTCGAACTGCTCACGTGTTTACAGGCCGCAATTGTCTCAGCCCACCCCGAGCTTGTCCCTCCAAGGCAAGGAATCAGGGACCGTAATAAACAGTAGCTGGATGAAGGCTTGTTATCTTGGAAAGGCCGAGTCGGGTTCTGGCCCTAAGCTGCCTTTCCTCTTATGCACCTGAACGTCGGCTTTCCAGCCGCGAACGGATCAGGAAGCGCGGTTGTGACCCAACTGCGACATCCGCGCGCATGTTGCTGTGATGCACAATACCGATGGGATTAGAAGCATATGTTAGACTGTCGCTCGGCCTGAGGGCGACGAAATGCGACGGCGCGAGTTCATAACGCTTGTCGGCAGTACGATGGTGGCGTTGCCGCTCGCAGCGTTGGCCCAGAAAGCGGGACGGACCTATCGCCTGGGTTGCTTGTCTCCGCATCCTAGCGATATTCAATTTAACGTACGTTTTTTCGACCAACTACGGCGCGCTGGTTTCATTGACGGCCAAAACCTCACGATTGATTACCGCGCCTTTGCATCTCAGATCGATCTGATTTCGCAACTCGCGGCGGAGCTGGTCATAGCCCAACCCGATGTCATCTATGCTGCTGGACCCGAGGCAGTTAACGCCGTACAGCGGGCAACCAAGAGCATTCCCATCGTTGGGATCACAGGCGATATGGTCGGGGAGGGATTGGTAAAATCGTTCGCCCGGCCCAATGGCAATATCACGGGGATCAGCATTTTTGCCCCTGAGCTTGACGGCCTGCGACAGGACATCCTGATCGAAGCCGTGCCCGGGATTCGCCGCATGGCGGCTCTCGCCGACGACCTTTGGTTCGAACGCGTGGTGCAGGGACGGTTGCGAGGCGAGGCGAAGGCGCGCGCCCTGCAAGAGGCGGCGCGCGCACGCAACGTTGAGCTTTCAATCTATCGCGTCACCAGAGCTGAGGAGATTGCAGCGACTATCGATAAGGCACAGGCATCGGGGGCCACGGCGCTGAATGTCCTTAATTCCGGGATGCTCGACGGCAATGGTCCACTGATTATGGAACGAGTTGCAGCACTGCGCCTTCCAACCATGTATCAGTGGGGAGTGCGGGCCGAGCAAGGTGGCTTTATCGGCTACGGTCCATCCTCCGATCACTTGGCAGACCTGACTGCCCGATTCGCGGCGAGCCTTTTGCGCGGCACGATGCCTGCCGATCTGCCGGTCGAACAGCCGACGAAATTCGAGCTGGTAATCAACCTCAAGACCGCTAAGGCGATGGGTGTGACGGTTCCGGAGGTTTTGTTGGCGCGCGCCGACAAGGTGATCGAGTGAGACGATGCTCCGCATGAGTCTGCTTGTGGCCCAAGCCGGACTCAGGGCAAGCACCTCCAACGCGCTGCAATCCAGGGCGGAGCGGACCTCGGACGAAGAGCAGCGCGAACTAGACGGTCGGTGGACGTTCTCGCCGCGTCCAGGTCGCCCGCTCGGCGAAGACCTGGCTGACCTCAGCCATGTGCTCGGTGCCCCACGCGCAGAGCGGCACCAGCGCTTCGGCCAGGCTGTGGCCCAGAGGCGTGAGGCTGTAGTCCACCCGCGGCGGCACTTCCTTGTAGTCGGTTCGCTTCACGAGACAATCGGACTCCAACTCCTTGAGCTGCTGGATCAGCACCTTGTCGCTGACGTCGCGCACGGATCGCCGAAGCTCGCCGTAGCGGGTCGGCCCGCCCTGCGCGAGGAAGTACAGGATCAGCGGCTTCCACTTGCCGGCGACGACCCGCAGGGTCGCGTCGAGGCCGCAGGTGAAGCCGGGCAAATTCGGCGTGCAATTCTGGACGGAAGGTGAAGTCTGCGCCGGCGGTGAGATCGGGTCTGACATTTTTGGGCACTTACCAAAAGGTGCATACTTGTCGATAGGTGGGTACGCCGCCAGCTCAGTGCAACCTCAATGAAGGGAGCACATCATGAGCAGACTACAAGGCAAGACGGCAGTGGTGACCGGCGGCGGCACCGGCATCGGGCTTGGAGCGGCAAAACGGTTCGTCGACGAAGGTGCGTTCGTCTATCTCTTCGGGCGGCGGCAGGAGCCGCTCGATGCCGCCGTTGCTCAGCTGGGGCCCTCGGCGCGCGCCGTCAGGGGCTCGGTGACTGATCTGTCCGATCTCGACCGGCTGTATGCGGCGGTGAAAGCCGAACGGGGCGGGGTCGATATTCTGTTTGCCAATGCAGGGACCGGATCGTTCGCGCCGCTCGGCGAGATCACGGTCGAGCACTACGATCAGATTTTCGACGTCAACGTGAAGGGGCTGGTGTTCACGGTGCAGAAGGCTCTGCCGCTGATGACAAAGGGGGCGTCGATCATCCTCACCGGCTCGAGTACGGGCGTGATGGGGACGCCGCAGTTCAGCATCTACAGCGCGACCAAAGCCGCGATCCGCAATCTCGCGCGCAGCTGGGCGCAGGATCTGCGCGGCACCGGCATCCGCGTCAATGTGCTGTCTCCGGGGCCGACCAAGACCGAGCTGGCGTTGGAGGTCGTCGGCGAGGAAGCGTTCGATGCGCTCGGAAACTCTACGCCGATCGGGCGTGTGGGCGATCCCTCCGAGACGGGGGCCGTGGCCGCTTTCCTCGCATCCTCGGACAGCAGCTTCATGACCGGCGGCGAGGTCTTCGTCGACGGCGGCCTGGCGCAGGTCTGAGGCCTCGTTCACCTCTCCCGCTTGCGGGAGAGGTCGGCGCGTCCCGGGCGATGCGAAGCATCGTCCCGCGCGCCGGGTGAGGGCTTTCTCCTCTTGGTGATTGTCCCATTGTGGAAACACCCCCTCCCGCAAGCGGGAGAGGGTGTGCGCCTCCGTTGTAGCAATCAACCTGATCTCATCACGCTTTAGGCTCGGGCGTGTACTCATAAATCCGCGCGTCCGCTTTTGGGCCATGAGGGGACCAAGCTCGGGCAAGTCCGGGATGCCTGATCGTGCCCCTCAGCAGACATTGGCTTTGCAGTGCCCTAAATGGGCGACCTGCGCTTCAGCTTCGGTCGCTTGATCCAAGTCAACGTCTGGCAGTGATTGGGATAAGAGGCTCTCTCGTTTCTCGATGGGAGGAGCACATGAGGAATGTGGTCGGACTGCTCCTTGTTGGGTTAGCCGTCACCCCAGCATTGGCTCAGAAAGCGAAGGAGCAAACACCCAAGCAACCTACACTTATTGAGCAAGCACGACCGGGGGTCACCTACGAGGATTGCGTCACCCGATGCGAGAAATGCGGATCGGGTCTACATACAGATTGCGTTAGGAATTTTTGCACGGGCTATCCTCACCGAAAACCGGGAGCCGAGCCATTGCCTGTGGTTTGCCCGGAGACGGATTAGGGACCGTAATAAACAGTAGCTGGATGAAGGCCTGTTATCTTGGAAAACCGAGTCCGGTTGTGGCCCTTAGCCGTCCTCGGTCTTCGACGACGTGATATCTGCTTTCAGAGGTCGAACAGACTCGCGCTGGAATTATGAGTACACACCCTAGTCATCTGGAACGCAAGTTCGTCACATTAGTTGATAGCTCGAATCTCTACAGAGGAGAGAGCTTGTGGCGAATGCAGGTGAGCGAGGCCGGCCGATCGCGCCGTTGGTGCTTAGTCCGCCGGAGCGGGCGTACTTGGAGAGACAAGTTCGTCGTCATCGCGTTGCCCGATCGCTATCTGAGCGCTGCCGCGCGATCCTGCGGTGTGCGGATGGCTTGCCAAGCAAGTCTGTGGCTGTCGAACTCGGCCTCCACGAACACACCGTCGGCAAGTGGCGCCGCCGATTTTTGAAGGATCGCTGTGATGGCCTGCTTGACGAGGCCCGCCCGGGCCGCCCTCGAACCATCAACGACGATCAGGTTGCTGAGGTAATTGAGCGGACATTGCGTACAACGCCACCCGACGCGACGCACTGGTCGATCCGCTCAATGGCTGCGGAAACTGGCTTTTCCCACACCACGATCCGCCGAATGTGGACGGCGTTCGGCCTGCAGCCGCACCGCAGCCAGACATTCAAGCTGTCGAGCGACCCGCTGTTCGTCGACAAGGTCCGCGATATCGTCGGCCTTTACCTTTCCCCACCGAACCGAGCCCTTGTCCTCAGTGTCGATGAGAAAAGCCAGATCCAGGCCCTGGATCGCGAGCAGCCGGTCCTGCCGATGATGCCGGGCGTACCGGAACGGCGCACGCACAGCTATGTGCGGCATGGTACGACCTCGCTGTTTGCCGCGCTCGATGTCGCCTCTGGATTCGTCATCGGCAAATGCTACAAGCGCCACCGGGCAGTCGAGTTCTTGAAGTTCCTCAAAGAGATCGACGCTCAAGTCCCTGAAGGGATCGATGTCCATATCGTCATGGACAACTACGCCACTCACAAAACACCCAAGATCAAAGCGTGGCTCGCCCGTCGGCCGCATTATCATGTCCACTTCACGCCGACTTCCGCGTCATGGATCAATCAGGTCGAACGCTGGTTCGCTGAGCTCACCCGAAAGCAGATCCAGCGAGGTGTTCACACCTCCGTCAGGCAGCTCGAGGCCGACATCCGTACCTTCATCGACCTGCACAACAAAAATCCCAAGCCCTTCAAATGGACCAAGTCCGCAGACCAGATTTTGGCTTCCGTCAAACGCTTCTGCCACAAAGCCCAGCAGACTTTATGTGGCGAACTTTAGATTCACGTGACTAGATCCCCAGCAGTTTTCGTGCGTTCGCCTTCAACACCTTCGGCCGGATCTCGTCCCGGATCTCGATCTTGGCAAAATCCGACAGCCAGCGGTCCGGCGTGATCACCGGCCAGTCCGAGCCGAACAGCATCTTGTCCTGCAGGATCGAGTTGATGTAGCGCACCAGGATCGGCGGGAAGTATTTCGGCGACCAGCCGGAGAGGTCGATGTAGACGTTCGGCTTGTGGGTCGCGACCGACAGCGCCTCTTCCTGCCAGGGGAAGGAGGGGTGCGCGAGGATGATCTTGAGGTCGGGGAAATCGGCCGCGACGTCGTCCATGTACATCGGGTTGGAATATTTCAGCCGCATGCCCATGCCGCCGGGCATGCCCGAGCCGACGCCGGTCTGGCCGGTGTGGAACAGCGCGATCGCGCCGCCATTGTTGATCTCTTCATAGAGCGGATAGGCCATGCGGTCGTTGGCGTAGAAGCCCTGCATGGTCGGGTGGAATTTGAAGCCGCGCACGCCGTATTCCTCGATCAGCTTGCGCGCCTCGCGCGCGCCGAGCTTGCCCTTGTGCGGGTCGATCGAGACGAAGGGGATGAGGACGTCGAGATGGTCGGAGGCGATCTCCAGCATCTCCTCGTTCTTGTAGCGACGGAAGCCGGTCTCGCGCTCGGCATCGACAGGGAAGATCACCGCGGCGATGTTCTTGGAGCGGTAGTAGGCCGCGGTCTCCGGCACGGTCGGCGGATGCTTGTGCGGCGACTTGAAGTACTCCGCCATCTGCGCCTGGAAATCGTCATAGCCGTCGTCGGGATGGGTGCCGCAGGGCTCCTCGGCATGGGTGTGGATGTCGATGGCGACGACGTCGTCGATGTTTGGCAGCTTTAGCTTTGGCATTGGTGTCCTCCCGGCGGGTTGGCAAATTGATTATATGATATAACGAATTTGGCAAGGCGTTGCCGGAGGTAAAAGCGCTGCCTGCAAAAAGTCTTTGCTATGCCTGACCGCGAATGGAGAAGATTGGGCCGATCCGGCCTTTTCTACTGTGCATGGGGTTGTTTTCAAGAATTTGCTGGCCCGGAACCGGGCAGTTAACATTGACATGACCTCCCGCCATGCCTTAAGAACCGCCCCGTCCCGGGCGGTCGGTCCGCCAGCGGGAAAAATCTCATTTTGCCACATTCGCGCGTGCCGAAACGGTAGTGCCGAACACGGCCTTTCGAACGTTCAGGATTCTGCCATGAAGGTCCGTAACTCGCTGAAGTCGCTGCGCGGTCGCCATCGCGCCAACCGCCTGGTCCGCCGCAAGGGCCGGGTCTATGTGATCAACAAGGTGCAGCGCCGCTTCAAGGCTCGCCAGGGCTGATATTGCCCTCGCGGTCGCCTTTCGCGCGCTCCCGCAAGACCACGGTCTCACACGAGTTTGACGCCGCCCCTGCTATGCAAGGGCGGCTTTGCGCGTTTAGACTTTGATGATGGCTGTGAGATTCCCTTTCGCGCGCACCCTCTCCATGGTGCTTGGTCTGGCCCTTGTGCTGGGAACCGCCGGGCTGGCTCCGGCCCTGGCGCAACAGGTTGAGCCGCCGCCTCCGCCCGGCAAGCAGAAGAAGCTTCCCGAGGCGCCGTCCAAGCTGCCCAAGGTTGACCGCAGCAAGAATCTCGATTTCCTGTTCGGCGCGCTGAAGGCTGCGCCTGACGAAGCCAGCGCCAAGCATGTCGAGGCGCGGATCTGGGCGATCTGGATCCAGACCCCGAGCGACACCGCGGCGCTGCTGATGTCGCGGGCCAAGACCGCGGTCGAGGCGCAGAAGATCGACATCGCGATCAAGCTGCTGGATTCGGTCATCAAGCTCAGGCCTGACTATATCGAAGCCTGGAACCGGCGTGCCACGCTCCACTACATGCAGAACGACTACGGCCGTTCGCTCGCCGACATCCGCGAGGTGCTGATCCGCGAGCCCCGCCATTTCGGCGCGCTCGCAGGGCTCGGCATGATCATGCAGGAGGTCGGCGACGAGAAGCGCGCGCTCGAGGCCTACCGCAAGGCGCTCGCCGTCAATCCGCACCTCGAGAAGATCCCCGAGCAGGTCAAGGCGCTGACCGAGAAGGTCGAAGGCCGCGATATTTAGCCGACAAGTCGATCAGTTCTTGAGCAGGTGCGGCGGCGGTGGATTAACCACGATAAGACGCACCGAGTGGCGAGGGGTATTGGCGCCACGGTCGCGGGCTTACCTTCATGGCAGGAGCACAGCCATGATGCGTTTGATCCTTGCAGGTACATTGCTGCTGGCGTCGGGGACGGTGAGTCTCGCCGACGGGTTGTTCTGGGTGGTCGGCAACCGCGCCACTGGCAAGTGCAACATCGTGACCAGCAATCCCGTGATCGACGGTGACATCTGGTTCGGCGATGGTCCCTACAAGTCCAGGGACGACGCCAAGCTTGCCCGCTCGACCATCCGCGCCTGCCCTGCCGTCACCCCGGACGAGGAAAAGGACGAGGACAGCACCAACTAGGCCGACCGCGTCCCTAGTGCAGGACGCTGCCGCCGCGCTCCGTCAGGCCGTGATCGGCTGCCGCGGCGTAGGCCCTTGCCAGCTCCGCCTCGAGATGCTCGTTGATCAGGAGCAGCGCCCGCACGGCACCGCGCAGATCGCCATTGCAGCTCGCCACGATCTCGTCGATCGCAGTGTCGTTCGATCTGAAGCTCATCGAAAATTCTCCGGTTCAAACCAGGACATATCCTGCCGGCCGTTCCTCGCATCCCCTGAGGCTGCGAGGAGGATCGGCGCCCACCCGGGTCTTAATGGCGGAACCGACCATGGCGATTATATGGAAGGCGCGATGACGACTGCATGAAGCTGGTCCGAGGCTTGTGTGTCACGGGGGAATGGCGTTGATTTTGCTCGATTTTTTGGTTCGGCAATTATGCACATATCCACAGCCCCTCAATTGCGGTGGAAGCGCTGACGCGCTCCGGGCGAAACTGCTGCGTGCAAGACCCGTAATTACCCTGTGCCCTGGACCGTCCGGATTCTCCCCATGATCGTGATGTCAGTCGTGACGGCGCTGGTCCTGCTGGCGCTGGTCACGCAGGCCGGAATCGTGGCCGTGCAGCGCGCCTTTCCGCCGCAAGGCCGGATGATCGAGGTCGAGGGCGCAACGCTCCACGTCGTCGACATTGGTCCGCGCGAGGCCGGCCTGCCGATCGTGATGCTGCACGGCGCGAGCTCCAATCTCGAAGCGATGCGGCGTCCGCTCGGCGACATGCTCGCCAGGGAGCATCGCGTCATCCTGATCGACCGTCCCGGCCATGGCTGGAGCACGCGCGCGCGGCGGCAGGATTCGACGCCGGAGATCCAGGCGCGGATGATCGACGAGGCGCTTGGCAAGCTTGGGATCGAACGCGCGGTGTTCGTCGTGCATTCCTGGAGCGGGGCGCTTGGCGCGCGGATCGCGCTCGATCATCCGTCCCGCGTCGCCGGCCTCGTGATGCTCGCGCCGGTGACCCATCCCTGGCGCGGCGGGGTCGGCCGCTACAACGAGATCATCGCAACGCCCGTGATCGGTCCGCTGCTCGCCTACACCATCACGCTGCCGCTCGGTTATTTTCTCGCCGAACCCGGCGCGCGCAACGTGTTCCTGCCGCAGATGATGCCGGATGGTTTCGTGCAGGACTCCGCAACGCCGCTACTGCTGCGCCCGCGCGAATTCATCGCCAATGCCTATGATCTGGTGACGCTGAAAGGGGCGGTGATTGCGCAAGCTCCACGCTATGGCGACATCAAAGCACCGGTCACCATCATCGCCGGCGAGCCGGACAAGACGGTGAAGACCAGCATCCACGCGCGCCCGTTCGCCGCGACGGTGCCGAACGCAAAGCTGATCGTGCTGCCCGATCTCGGCCACATGGTGCAGAACGCGGTGCCGGATCTGGTGAAGACGGAGATCGAGGCGATGATCGGGAGAATCGTCCCGGCGCAGGCGGCCGCCGACTAGAGCGTTTTCGAGCGAAGTGGATACCGGTCCGCGTGGAGAAAACGCGTCAAAGCGAAAAGCCGGAGCTTCGGGTCTGATTCAATCAGAACCGAAGCCTTAGCGGCGCCGCTTGCAAGCTTACTGCTTGATCTTCCCGTCCTTGTCGAACTGCGAGACGAAGGCCCAGAGATTGTTGATCTCGTTCTCGTTCTTGATGCCGGCGAACGCCATCTTGGTGCCGGGGATCTTGGCCTTGGGGTCCTTGATGTATTCCTTGAACGTGGCTTCGTCCCAGGTGATGCCGGAATTCTTGTTCGCGTCCGAATAGCTGTAATCCGGCGCGGTGCCGGACTTGCGGCCGTTGAGGCCGTTGAGCTCGGGGCCGACCTTGTTCTTGGCGCCTTCGCCGATCGCGTGGCAGGCCAGGCATTTGTTGAATGACGATTTGCCGGCCGCGACATCCTGCGCCATCGCGGCGGGTGCGGCGGCGGTCACGGTGAGGATCATCAGTGCGCCAAAAGTCAGTTTTGTCATCGGGTGCTCTTCGTCTCTTCCCTGGTGGGTTTGGCCTGTTCAGTCTCTTGCCTGGTCGGCAGTCGTCGAACCCGCCGGTTTTGGCAGGCCCGCCCGGCTTGGACAAGCTTTGAAACCATGACAGGTTTCATGGCTGCCTACTTGTCCCAGAGCGAACTCGCAGGAGATCGCGGCTCCGACTTTCGGATGGCCTACCCAAACCCTCGCGGACGTGATTGATTTGGCGTGATAAATTGATCGTGCGGCGTGAGCCGGAAGGATATGCCATGAGGGATTTGACATGGCCATCATGATGCCTGCGAGCGACCAGGCGGTGCTTGCGCGCCGCGCTGAGATCGTGGCTGCATTGCGCGCAATCGTGCCTGGCGAGGGCGTGATCGATACGCCTGCCGAGATGCGGGCCTACGAATCCGACGGGCTGACCGCCTACCGCCAGCCGCCGATGGTGGTGGTGCTGCCCGATACCACCGAACAGGTCTCGCTGGTCCTGAAATATTGTGCCGGGCAGGGCATCAAGGTGGTGCCGCGCGGCTCGGGCACATCGCTGTCAGGCGGCGCGCTGCCGCTTGAGGACGGCGTGCTGCTGGGCCTTGGCAAGTTCAAGCGCATCCGCGAGATCGATTTCGACAACCGCGTGGTCGTCACCGAACCCGGCGTCACCAATCTCGCGATCAGCCAGGCGGTCGCGCACGCCGGCTTCTATTACGCGCCCGATCCGTCCTCGCAGATCGCCTGCTCGATTGGCGGCAATGTCGCGGAAAATTCCGGCGGCGTGCACTGCCTGAAATACGGCATGACCACCAACAACGTTCTCGGCTGCGAGATCGTGCTGATGAGCGGCGAGATCCTGCGCATCGGTGGCAAGGGGTGCGAGAATTCCGGTTACGATCTGATGGGCGTCATCACCGGCTCGGAAGGCCTGCTCGGCGTCATCACCGAGATCACGGTGCGCATCCTGCAGAAGCCGGAAACGGCGCGCGCGCTGATGGTCGGCTTTGCGCAGGTCGAGGCGGCCGGCGAATGCGTCGCGCGCATCATCGGCGCCGGCATCATCCCCGGCGGCATGGAGATGATGGACAAGCCGGCGATCCACGCCGCGGAGGCCTTTGTCCATGCCGGCTATCCGCTCGATGTCGAGGCGCTGCTGATCATCGAGCTCGACGGTCCCAAGATCGAGGTCGACGAGCTGATCACGCGCGTCGAGGCCATCGCCAATGTTTGCGGCTCCACCACCTGCCAAATCTCGACCTCGGAGGCCGAGCGCAATTTGTTCTGGGCCGGCCGCAAAGCCGCCTTTCCCGCCGTCGGCCGCATCTCGCCCGACTATCTCTGCATGGACGGCACCATCCCGCGCGGCGCGCTGCCGAAGGCGCTGGCGCGCATCCGCGAGCTCGGTGAAAAGTACCAGCTCGGCTGCGCCAACGTGTTCCACGCCGGCGACGGCAATCTGCATCCGCTGATCCTCTACGATGCCAACAAGCCCGGCGAGATCGAGCGCGCCGAAGCCTTCGGCGCCGACATCCTGCGCGCCTGCGTCGAGTTCGGCGGCGTGCTCACCGGCGAGCACGGCGTCGGCATCGAGAAGCGCGACCTGATGCCGGACATGTTCACCGAGATCGACCTCAACCAGCAGCAGCGGCTGAAATGCGCCTTCGACGCGCAGGGCCTGCTCAATCCCGGAAAAGTGTTTCCGACCCTGCATCGCTGCGCCGAGCTCGGCCGCATGCATGTCCATGCCGGGAAGGTGGCGTTTCCGGACATTCCGCGGTTCTGAGCGGTCGCGCGGAGGGAAGGGGCCCATGCAAGCCCTTCCCTCCGCAAACCACTCACAGCAGCCCGTACTGCGCACGCTCGCGCTTCGCCAGCAGCGCCAGCGCTTCGCCGGCGATGCAGGTCTTGAAATGCGCGCTCTCCTGGTGCGCCTTGAACGCGGCCTCGTCGCGGAACAGCTCGTAGAACAGGAACTGCGCCGGATTATCCTTGCCGCGCGAGATCAGGAACAGCTTGACGCCGTCCTCGCGCTGCGCCTCGGGCAGGAAGCGGTCGAGGATCCCTGCGACCTTGTCGGCCTCGCCGGGCTTAGCCTCCCATTGCGCGACGACGAGCAGGCCGCCGCCATCGACGGCCTCGCTGAGGGATTTCTGCGTGGCATAGTGGTTCATGGCTCTCCTCCTCGCTGTTCGCCTTCAGTCTTGATCGCGATCGGTGCGAGCTTGTAGCGAGGGCCCGGACCGGCTTGGTTCGCCGGCCATCGAAGTGTCGATGTCGTGAACGCTTCGCGTGATCGTAGCGTTGCGATGGCCCGGCGCAGGATCACGAGCGCGCCGGCAATGGTCGCCGGCGTCACGCCGCATTTGATTTTGACGGCGAATTTCGCTACCGCCTTTTCCCGTGGACACGCTCAGGGTCAGAGACGCCAAAGACGTCGAAGAGGTGGTACGCGCGGCGATTGCCAATGAGCAGCCGCTCGAGATCATCGGTCATGGCAGCAAGCGCAGCATCGGGCACACCATGGCGACCAATGCCGTGCTCGACGTCTCCGCGCTCAATGCCGTCACCTCCTATGAGCCGAACGAGCTGATCGTCACGCTCCAGGCCGGCGCGCCGCTTAACGACGTGCTGTCGCTGATCGATGCCAAGAACCAGCAATTCGCCTTCGAGCCGATGAACACGGCGCCGCTGCTCGGCACGCCGGCGGTCGGGACCATCGGCGGCATGATCGCGGCAGGGCTCGCCGGTCCGCGCCGCATCAGGGCGGGCGGGGCCCGCGACCATCTGCTCGGGGCGCATGCCGTCTCCGGTTTCGGCGACAGCTTCAAGACCGGCGGCAAGGTGGTGAAGAACGTCACCGGCTACGACCTCTGCAAGCTGCTCGCGGGGTCCTGGGGCACGCTGTCGGTGATGACTGAAGTTACGCTGAAGGTGATGCCCAAGCCCGAGGCCGAGCGCACCCTGCTGCTGCGCGGGCTGGAGGATGCCGCCGCCAACAAGGCGATGACCGCGGCGCTCGGCTCGCCCTTCGACGTTTCAGCAGCCGCGCATCTGCCGAAATCGGCGTTCCGCGCCAAGACCGAGGGGCTCGGCGATATCGCCGGCCAGGGCGAGGCACTGACCGTGCTGCGGCTCGAGGGCATCACGTCTTCCGCCGCCCACCGCGCCAGCTCGCTGCGCGAATTGCTGGCGCCGTTCGGAACCGCGACGCTGATCGAGGACACGGCGTCTGCCGCGCTGTGGGCCGCCATCCGCGACGTGCTGCCGTTCGCGACCGGCGGCGCGCTCGGCGCGTGGCCGGTCTGGCGGATCGTCTGCCCGCCGGCCTCGGGCGCGGCGCTCGGCACGCAATTGGCCCGCGAGACCGGCGGCGACGTGATCTATGATTGGGGCGGCGGCCTGATCTGGGCGGCGCTGCCGCCGAAGGGCGACGCGCATGCGCCGATCGTGCGCCAGCGCGTGGACGCCTTTGGCGGACACGCCACGCTGATCCGGGCGGCCGAGAATGTCAGGCGCGATGTCGACGTGTTCCATCCGCAGGCGCCCGGCGTTGCGGCCCTGAGCGAGCGGGTGCGCGCCAGCTTCGATCCGAAGACCATTTTGAACCGGGGACGCCTGAGGCGGGGCGCTGCGGCATGAAGACCGAATTCTCACTGGCGCAGCTCGCCGACCCCGACATCGCGGAGGCCGACAAGATCCTGCGCGCCTGCGTCCATTGCGGCTTCTGCACCGCAACCTGTCCGACCTATGTGCTGCTCGGCGACGAGCTCGATAGCCCGCGCGGCCGCATCTACCTGATCAAGGAGATGCTGGAGAAGGACCAGGCGCCGACCGCCGAGGTGGTCAAGCATGTCGATCGCTGCCTGTCGTGCCTGGCCTGCATGACGACCTGTCCGTCCGGGGTGAACTACATGCACCTCGTCGACCAGGCCCGGGTCAGGATCGAGCAGCGCTATGAGCGCCCCCTGGCCGAGCGGCTGCTGCGCCAGGTGCTGGCCTTCGTCCTGCCGGATCCGCAGCGCTTCCGCATCAGCATGTGGCTGGCGCGGCTCGCGCGCCCGCTCGCCGTATTCCTGCCGACGCCGCGGCCGTCGGCGACGCCCGGCCTGATCCAGCGCCTCAAGGCGATGCTGGCGCTGGCGCCGAACCGGCTGCCGTCGCCCGGGCCTGCTGCCGGTAGCGTGTTCGCGGCCCTCGGCAAGAAGCGCGGCCGCGTCGCGCTGCTCCAGGGCTGTGCCCAGCAGGTGCTGGCGCCGCGCATCAACCAGGCCGCCATCAGCCTGCTCACCCGCCACGGCATCGAGGTCGTGCTGGTCCGGGACGAGCAGTGCTGCGGTGCCCTGACCCATCACCTCGGCAACGACCACGATGCGTTGGCGCGGGCCCGTGCCAACGTCACGGCGTGGCAAAAGGAAGCGGCCGGCGAGGGGCTCGACGCCATCCTGGTGACGACTTCCGGCTGCGGCACCGTGATCAAGGACTACGGCTATCTGCTGCGCGAGGACACGGCGTTCGCGGCCGATGCGGCCAAGGTGTCCGCGCTCGCCAAGGACATCACCGAATACGTCGCCGGCCTCGGATTGGAATCGACTGCACGGCAAGACAACATCGTCGTCGCTTATCACTCCGCATGTTCGCTGCAGCACGGGCAGAAAATTACCGGCCTTCCGAAAGAATTGCTTTCCAAGAATGGATTCGTGGTGAAAGATGTCCCGGAGAGCCATTTGTGTTGCGGCTCGGCGGGGACCTACAACATTCTCCAGCCCGAGCTTGCGGGCAGGTTGCGCGATCGCAAGGTCGCCAACATCGCAAGCGTCAAGCCGGACATGATTGCCGCGGGCAATATCGGCTGCATGGTGCAGATTGCCAGTGGCACGTCAGTTCCGGTCGTACACACGATTGAGCTTCTCGATTGGGCTACGGGCGGGTCGCGGCCGGCATTGAACGCGCAGGTTTGAGCTTTCAAGGGCTGAGCTTTCGTCCGCAGGTGACGGCAGAACGACGCCCGATCGACCATTGTTCGGCGGCAACAGGAGGACCACGATGGCGAAAGCGAAGAAGAAGAAAAGCAAGAAGGCCAAAAAGGCCAAGAAGGTTGTAGCGGCGAAGAAGACCGCGAGGAAAGCAGCCAAGAAGTCCGCGAAGAAGTCTGCCAAGAAAGCCAAGAAGTCGGCCAAGAAAGCTGCGAAGAAGGCCGCGCCGAAGAAAGCTGCGAAGTCGGCCAAGAAGGCTGTGAAGCAGGCTGCGCCGAAGAAGGCTGCGAAGAAAGCAGCACCGAAGAAAGCGAAGGCAGCTCCCGCGCCGAAGCCGTCAGCGCCGGTGGTGGCGCCGGCTCCGGCTCCCGAGCCCGCCGCCGAGACGAGCTGGGCGATGCCTTCGTCTTCTGCGGAGCCGACGCCGGCCGACGGGCAAGGCTAGGCCGCAAGGCTGGCGTTGGGCTTGGTCCCAAGGTTCGGCGAAAGGTTGGGGCCACCCCAACGGCAACGAGCGACAACAGCAAAGGCCGCGGCAGTGATGCTGCGGCCTTTTTGCATCGTCACGCTGGTCGGGGCGGCGGTCGTTCTCGCCGTCAGCTTGATTCGTGGCGCAGACATCACTGCAGCTCGGTTCTCCGTAGTAACCCGGACCGCTCAATGCACTTTGGAATGCAAATAATGTGATCTAGAAGACACACAGCCTGACAACCTTTCGTGGAATCGCCAAAACGCCCAAAAAGTCGGCAGATGCCCGTGATTTTTGCTTCACGGTTTGCCGACCCCAATCCAAATTGCCGCAGTTACGAATTTTTGAAGTCAGATCGTCTGCCCCGGGGGGCTTCCGGGGGACTGGCTGGTAGAACTGGTGATGGGGATCGAAATGAAGAAAGTAGCTTTGTTGGCAACGGCGCTGGCAATGGTGACGGGTTCGGCTTTCGCGGCAGACATGCCGGTCAAGGCATTGAAGGCTCCGCCGCCGCCCGCCTTTGATCCTTGGGATGTCGCCTTCGGCGCGGGCATCATGAGCGACTACATCTTCCGTGGTGTCACCCAGTCGAACCACAATCCGTCGGTCGCGGCCTATTTCGAGCCGCGCTACAACGTCAACAAGGACCTCCAACTCTACGTTGGTACGTCCGCGGAGAGCATCTCGTTCCCGAACCGCGCTGCGGCTGAGGTCGATATCTACGGCGGTATCCGCCCGACCTTCGGCATGTTCGCCTTCGACTTCGGTATTTGGGGCTACCTCTATCCGGGCGGAAGCTGCTTCGGCTCGCAGGGCACCCTCGCTCAGGGCAATTGCGGCAGCAGCCTCGACAACTCCGTGGGCCCGATCGGCCTGCCGATCAACGGCAACTTCGCCAAGAAGGACGCGAGCTTCTACGAAGTCTATGCCAAGCTGAACATCAACATCAACGATCAGTGGGTGGTCGGCTTCAACGAGTATTACTCGCCGAACTTCCTGAACCTCGGCGCCTGGGGCAACTACTCTTCGATCACGGCCAAGTGGACCGCGCCCAGCACGACCTTCGGCGCCAGCGGCGTCGGCATGTACGTGTCGGGTGAATTCGGCCGTCAGTGGCTCGGCACCTCGGACATCTTCTACGGCATCGCGGGTGACCCCGTTTATGCCAACGGCATCAAGGAGCCCAGCTACAACACCTGGAACATCGGTGTCGGCTTCACCTACAAGGTGTTCACGCTCGATCTGCGCTACTACGACACCGACCTGTCGAAGGGCAATTGCAACGCCTTCACCAGCGACTTCTCGGCGACCAACGCCAGCCCCGGCTTCGTCACCCCGATCAACGGCGGTGCAAACGCAGCCACGGCGTTCGGCTCCAACTGGTGTAGCGCTACTGGCGTCGCCAAGCTCTCGGTCGACCTGACGGCGATGAGCAACCTGAAGTAAGTTCTTTCCGAGACGACTTAACGAGGGCGGCAGGGCAACCTGCCGCCCTTTTGCTTTGCGGCGTGGATGGCGTCTGTGAGAGCGCTCGGCCTGCATGGTTCGAGACGCGCCGCAGGGCGGCGCTCCTCACCATGAGGGTCTAGGATCTTGCCGCGAGGACAGACCTCATCCTGAGGAGCCCGCCGGAGGCGGGCGTCTCGAAGGATGGCTGCAACGAAGTCCTGTCGAGGTTGCGTAGCCTCGGGATTGTCTGGGGCCACCTCAGCGCGCCGCGGTGGTCTCCGCCTGGGCCGCCTCGCCGCCCTTGCCGAGGACGTGGATATCGCCGTCCTTCACCATCATCACCTTGCGGGTGTGGAAGGCATCCAGCGTCGAGCGGTGGCCGATCGAGACGATGGTGGCCTGCGGCAGCCTTTCCGCGAGCAGCCGGTACAGCCGGCCCTCGGAGGGCTCGTCGAGCGACGCCGTGGCCTCGTCCAGGAACAGATAGTCCGGCGCATGCAGCAGCGCGCGGGCCAGCCCCAGTCGCTGCTGCTCGCCGAGCGACAGGATCCGGTTCCAGTGACCGTCCTCGTCCAGCCGTTTCGCCAGCCGCGGCATGCCGACCGCGTTGAGCGCCTCCGCGATCTTCTCGGGCGCAACCGTGCCGTGCTCGGCGGGGTAAATGACAGCGTCGCCGAGCGGGCCGATCGGAAAATACGGCCGCTGCGGCAGCATCATCAGCCTGGCTTTTTCGGGAATGGCGATGCTCCCGGTGCCGAATGGCCAGATGCCGGCGATCGCCCGGAACAATGTCGACTTGCCGGAGCCGGATGGCCCGCTCACCAGCACCCGCTCCGCCGGCTCGACCGTGAAGGCATCGGCGCTGACCAGCGGCTCGCCGTTCGGCAGCTCCACCAGCAACTGCGCAAGGGTGATCGCCTTGCCGTTCGACCGTGCAACGCCGATGGTCGGCTCGCGCGCGGCGATGGAAGCGGCGGAGCTGACCGACATCTCGAAGCCGTCGAGACGGGCGACGATGGCGCGCCATTCGGCGAGCGAGCGGTAGGCCGTGACGAAGAAGGACAGCGCATCCTGCACGCTGCCGAAGGCCGAGCCGGTCTGCATCATGTCGCCGAGCTGGATGCGTTTCGCGAAGTAGGCCGGAGCGACCACGACGTAGGGAAAGATTGTTGCTGCCTGACCATAGCTCGCCGTGAAGGCGGTGAGGCGCTTGGTCCGGCTCATGATCGCGTACCAGTTGGCGATGACGGAGCCGAAGCGGTGCAGCAGATGGCCTCGCTCGGCGCTCTCACCCTTCAACAGCGCGATCTGCTCGGAATTTTCGCGCACGCGGATCAGGTTGAAGCGGAAGTCGGCCTCATAGCGCTGCTGCTCGAAATTGAGGTTGATGAGCGGAGCGCCGATCCAGTGCGTCAGTCCCGTCCCGAGGATCGCGTAGACCATCGCGCACCAGACCAGAAAACCCGGGATGACGATATCTGTGCCGTAGATGTGCAGGGGGGCCTTGTTGGACAGACCCCAGAGGATGACGACGAACGAGGCCAGCGTCACGATCGAGGACAGCAGACCGAGGCCAAGGACGAGCGTTTGCTCAACGAAGTTCTTGACGTCCTCGGTGATACGCTGGTCCGGGTTGTCGGCCGGGTCGCCCTTGAGCTGCATGCGGTAATGCGTGGCGCCTTCGAGCCATTCGCCGAGATAGTGTTGCGTCAGCCATCGCCGCCAGCGGATCTGGAGCCATTGGTTCAGGTAAAGCTTGTAGACGGCCACTGCGACGTAGGTGAAAGCAAGGCCGATGAAGATCCAGACCTCCATGACGAACTCGTTGAGATCGTAGGCCTGGAGTGCGCTGTAGAACCGGTTCTGCCATTGATTGAGCAGCACGTTGATCGCCACCAGCGTCAGCTCCATCGCGATGACGACGCCGAGCAGGCCGCGGCCGGCCCATTTGTCTTCCGATCGGAAATACGGACCGGCGATTCGCCAGACGACCGCGAGCGTGGCGCTGATGTTCTTCACAGAGCAGGATCTCCTCGAGGGGGGTGTGCACAAGTGCCGGGAGTCAAATGGCTGCGGCCATGCGGAATTTGGCTGCGCTTAGACTAAAGTCGCAAGTTCTGCAATTTGCGTTGGCTTGTCGCGGCTCGCAACCTTAGCATGGGCTTTAACGGCGCGGGGTGGGGGCCTCCAGGATTTCGCGAGCTTGTGAGCGGACGGGAACCGCCGCACTTCGCGAGGAATTCGCGTCCTGCTCAGGGGTTATCTTTCCAGCGTCAAGCGGGTTTGGCCGTCCACGCAAGGCCGCCTGCCGCAACACATGCGTGGGGGAGGAAGACCATGTGGAATCAAATCTATGATCCGCTGCACAGCCCGGTGCTGTCGACGATCGCCGCGGCGGTGCCCGTCGTCACGCTGCTGGTCCTGATCGCGAGCGGCCGCGTCCAGGCGCATATCGCGGCCGTCATCGCCGTGATCGTGACCAATCTGATCACGATCTTCGTCTTCACCATGCCGGCGAACATGTCGATCCGGGCCTCGATCCTTGGCATCGTGACCGGCTTCTTCCCAATCGGCTGGATCGTCCTCAACGTCATCTTCCTCTACCAGGTGACGGTCTCCACCGGGCGCTTCGAGCTGCTCAAGCGCGCGGTCGGCGGCGTCACCGAGGACCGGCGGCTGCAATTGCTGCTGATCGCATTCTCGTTCGGTGCCTTCTTCGAGGGCGCTTCGGGCTTCGGCACCCCTGTCGCGATCACCGGCGCCGTCCTGATCGGCCTCGGCTTCTCGCCGCTCGCCGCATCCGGCCTGTCGCTGATCGCCAACACCGCGCCGGTGGCTTACGGCGCGCTCGGCACGCCGATCCAGGGCCTTGCCTCGGTGACCGGACTCGATCCCTACATCCTCGGCGCGATGGTCGGCCGCCAACTGCCGTTCTTCTCGCTGATCGTGCCGTTCTGGGTGGTGTGGGCGTTCGCGGGCTGGAAAGGCATGAAGGACGTCTGGCCGGCGATCCTGGTCACCGGCGTGTCGTTCGCGATCCCGCAATTCGTGATCTCGAACTTCATCAATCCCTGGATCGTCGACATCGGCGCATCGCTGATCTCGATGGGCGCGCTGATCCTGTTCCTGCGCGTGTGGCAGCCGCGGCAGCTCTGGCTGTCGCCGGCCCTGCGCGGCCACGATGAATCGGCCGCCACCATGGCGGCGGCGAGACCGCTCGACAAGACGCCGCTGACGCAGAGCGAGCTCTTCAGCGCACTGCTGCCGTGGATCATCGTCTGCGTCGTAATGCTGATCTGGGGCAACGGCGCCTTCAAGACCTGGGCGAACTCGATCTTCGTCTGGAACTATCCCGTTCCCGAGCTGCACCAGATGATCAACAAGGTGCCGCCGGTGGCGGCCAAGCCGACGCCGGAGGCCGCTGTGTTCGGCTTCACCTATCTCTCCTTCACCGGCACCGGCATGCTGATCGCGGCAATCATCTCCGGCTTCCTGATGGGCGTCGGCCCCGGCCGGCTCCTGACCGAGTACGGTCGCACCATCCGGCTCTGCGCGATCTCGCTGATCACGATCTCGGCGATGCTCGCAATCGGCACGCTGACGCGTCTGTCCGGCGTCGACGCCACGCTCGGTCTCGCCTTCGCCGCGACCGGCGTGCTCTATCCCTTCTTCGGCACGCTGCTCGGCTGGCTCGGCGTGGCGCTGACGGGATCGGACACCGCCTCCAACGTGCTGTTCGGCAATCTCCAGAGGATCACCTCCGAGCAGCTCGGCCTGTCGCCGGTGCTGATGGCGGCGGCGAACTCGTCCGGCGGCGTCATGGGCAAGATGATCGACGCGCAGTCGATCGTCGTCGCCTCCACCGCCACCAACTGGTACGGCCACGAAGGCACGATCCTGCGCTTCGTGTTCTGGCACTCGATCGTGCTGGCCTGCCTCGTCGGTGTGCTGGTGACGCTGCAGGCCTATGTCTGGCCGTTCACGGCAATGGTCCTGAAGTAGCGACATCGGCTTCGCTGCAAATCCCCGCGGGGTTCGCCCCCCGCGGGGATTTTTGCATCTGAAGCGTGATCCGGAAAAGTACGCAGCGGTTTTCCGAAAAGATCATGCTCAAGCAACAATCCAAAGCGAGATGACGATTCTTCCCTATCTCATCGCGCTTTAGTGTGGGCGAACCTTCTCAATGGCGCCGCCGTCTTATAGAAGGTGCCGCAAATCAGGTCGGTCGAGAGGTGTCATGGTTTCGTTCAAGCAGCTGGTGTGTGCGGCGGTTGCAATGCTCGCGATGTCCAGCCTCGCGCGCGCCGAGGAGGGGTTTCCGTTCGGCACCGAGCTGACGCTGGAGGCGCTGCCGCAAGCCGGCTCGAAGCGGATTCCCAACATCGAGATCGGCGACAATGGCGAGGTCGTGCTGGAGCTCTGGTGCAAGGGCGGCAAGGGCCAGTTCTCGGTCGCCGGCAACACCGTGATCTTCGTGCCCGGCCAGATCCAGGATCGCTCCTGTCCGCCGGCCAAGGCCCAGGCCGACGACGACCTCGTCGCGGCGCTCGGCAGCGTCGAAACCTGGAAGCGCCAGGGCGACGTGCTGACCCTGATCGGCCCGAAGCCGCTGCGCTTTCGCGCCAACGGGAATTGACCGTCAGGTCATTCCGGGGCGGCGCGTCAGCGTCGAACCCGGAATCTCGCGCTACAATCTCCAGATTCCGGGTTCGCGCTTTGCGCGCCCCGGAATGACTTCGTCACTTCCACACCGACTTGTCCGCGTCCCACCGCTGGCCCTTCAGCTCCTTGGCGAGCGCCTCGATCGAGCCGTTGTCGTCGGGCTGATCGCCTTCCTCGTCGGCGGAAGCGTCATCCGACAGATTGAGCTTGGCGCCGCTGCTCTCGTCGGCGGTGGTGGTCGAGGGGCTGCCGATCCACAGCATCAGCTTGTCGGTGGCGCCCGGCTTGTCGGGCGAGATCAGGCCTGCGACCTCGATCGTGTCGGTGAGCTCGAGCGCCGGGAAATCCTGGTTCGGCCGCTTGAAGACCAGCTTGAGCTTGCCGGTGGCCGGGTTGAAATTGTGCGACACCGGCTTGGCCGCGAGCGTCCTGCTCAGCACGCCGGCGAGGGCCGAAGCGAGCTTGTCGCGGTTGACCTTGTCGCCGTCGCGCCAGTCGGCGGCGGGAATGCGGATGGTGCGGTCCATCTCGGTCATCCCCGCGGTCCAGCCGGCCGCGGTGACGCCGGGCATTGCCTTGAACTTTGACAGCAGCGCGGCCGCGCGCTCCGGATCGACCGACATGTTGATGGTCTGCTCGCCGGCGCGCAGCGCGTCGCAGCCGACCGAGAGGCTTGCCAGCGTCACCTCGATGTCCTGGCCCTTCAGGCTCTTCAGGAACTCGGTCGCCGCATCCAGCTTGACCTTGACCGCGATCGCCTCCGGCGAGACGTCGGTGAAGTCCTTCGGCTGCGGCGTGATGCCGTCGTCGGAGGTCTGGTTGTCCAGAAACTCCTTCTCGCTGAGATCGGAATTGTCCGGCGAGGTCACCTCGGTCACGGACTGGCCAATCGAAATCTGGCCGCGGAATTCGAACGTGTCGCCGGTCGGCTTGCGCAGCAGCTTGACGCTGACCGGCGATTTCTCGCCGAGGCTCTGCGTCGTGCCCGTCAGGTTCTGGCCGGCGACCTGGAGATTGACGACGAAGCGGTCCTTGCGGTCGGAATTCTTCGCGACGGGATAGCAGACGTCCAGCACGGCCGCGGTGACCGTCTTGCCCTGGCGCGTTTCCTTCAGGACCACGTCGGCATTGCCGTCCATCAGCCCGTCGATCGAGGTGAAATAGCGCGTCTCGGTTCCGCCCGGCGCGGCGGCCTTCGGCGACAGTTTCATCTGGGCGGATGCGACCTCGGGCGAGGCGGCGAGCAGAGCCGCCAAAATCATCGTCGGGCAAACCAGAAGCGCGCGCATCGCCGAAATCCTCGAAGGAACAGAATCGGCCGCCACCGTAGTTGGTTTTGGCCGTCGGTTGAATTGCAAAGCGTCAGGGAGAGGATCGGCAAAAAAGAAGGCCGCCCGGAGGCGGCCTTCGTAACGCTGTAATGAAGGATGGGCTTAGAAGCCGCCCATGCCGCCGCCGGCGGGCATCGCGGGCGCAGCTTCCTTCTTCGGCATTTCGGCGACCATGGCCTCGGTGGTCACCAGCAGGCCGGCGACGGAGGAGGCGTCCTGCAGCGCGGTGCGGACCACCTTGGCGGGATCGATGATGCCCTTCTCGACCATGTCGACATAGTCCTCGTTCTGGGCGTCGAAGCCGAAGGTCTCGGACTTGTTCTCCAGGATCTTGCCGACCACGATCGAGCCTTCCACGCCCGCGTTCTCGGAGATCTGGCGGATCGGAGCTTCCAGCGCCTTCAGCACGATGTTGATGCCGGCCTGGACGTCCGCATTGGCGTTGGTGAGACGGCCCACCGCCTTCTTGGCGCGGAGCAGCGCGACGCCGCCGCCGGGGACGATGCCTTCCTGCACCGCGGCGCGGGTGGCGTTGAGCGCGTCCTCGACGCGGTCCTTCTTCTCCTTGACCTCGATCTCGGTGGCGCCACCGACGCGGATCACCGCGACGCCGCCGGCGAGCTTGGCAAGGCGTTCCTGGAGCTTCTCACGGTCGTAGTCCGTTGTCTCCTCGATCTGGGCCTTGATCTGGCCGACGCGGGCCTCGATGTCGGGCTTCTTGCCGGCGCCGTTGACGATCGTGGTGTTCTCCTTGTCGATCACGACCTTCTTGGCGCGGCCGAGCATCTTCACCGTGACGTTCTCGAGCTTGATGCCGAGCTCTTCCGAGATCAGCTGGCCGCCGGTGAGGATGGCGATGTCCTCCAGCATGGCCTTGCGGCGGTCACCGAAGCCCGGCGCCTTGACGGCAGCGACCTTGAGGCCGCCACGGAGACGGTTGACGACCAGGGTGGCCAGCGCCTCGCCCTCGACGTCCTCGGCGATGATCACGAGCGGCTTGCCCGACTGCACCACGGCTTCCAGCACCGGCAGCATGGCCTGCAGGCCCGACAGCTTCTTCTCGTGCAGGAGGATGTAGGCGTCCTCGAGCTCGGCGGTCATCTTCTCGGCATTGGTGACGAAGTAGGGGCTGAGATAGCCGCGGTCGAACTTCATGCCCTCGACGATGTCCACCTCGGTGTCGAGCGACTTGTTCTCCTCGACGGTGATGACACCCTCGTTGCCGACCTTCTGCATCGCCTGGGCGATCATCTTGCCGATGGCGGCATCGCCATTGGCCGAGATGGTGCCGACCTGGGCGACCTCGGAGGAGGCGGCGACGGGCTTGGCGCGCTTCTCGATGTCCTTGACCACGGCCTGGACGGCGCTGTCGATGCCGCGCTTGAGGTCCATCGGGTTCATGCCGGCGGCAACCGCCTTGGCGCCTTCGCGCACGATGGCCTGAGCCAGCACGGTCGCGGTGGTGGTGCCGTCGCCGGCGAGGTCGTTGGTCTTGGAGGCGACCTCACGCACCATCTGGGCGCCCATGTTCTCGAACTTGTCCTCGAGCTCGATCTCCTTGGCGACGGTGACGCCGTCCTTGGTGATGCGCGGCGCGCCGAAGCTCTTCTCGATGACGACGTTGCGGCCCTTCGGGCCGAGCGTCACCTTGACGGCGTTGGCGAGAATATCGACGCCGCGCAGCATGCGGTCGCGCGCGTCTCCGGAAAACTTGACGTCCTTGGCAGCCATGGTCTGCAATCCCTCGTGTTGCGTGATGTGTCTTGTTTCGTGCGGTGCGGCGCTCTCTTCGTCATTGCCGGGCTTGACCCGGCAATCCATCCTCGTACGAAGAATGATGGATGCCCGGGTCAGGCCCGGGCATGACGATGGAGTATTCAGCGGCCGTTCAGGCGGATGGCCTTAGGCCAGCACGCCCATGATGTCCGACTCCTTCATGATCAGGAGCTCTTCGTTGTCGATCTTGACCTCGGTGCCCGACCACTTGCCGAACAGCACGCGGTCACCCGCCTTGAGGTCGATCGGAATCAGCTTGCCGGTCTCGTCGCGGCCGCCGGGGCCGACGGCGACCACCTCGCCCTGGGACGGCTTTTCCTTGGCGGTGTCCGGGATGATGATGCCGCCCTTGGTCTTTTCCTCGGCGTCGATACGTTTGACCACGACACGGTCATGCAGCGGACGAAATTTGGATTTAGCCATGACGTTTCCCTTTGGAGGCTCGCTTCGGAAGTAGTGAAGTCGGTGGGGCGGCGCTGCCGTTCCTCCTCTTCCCGAGGATCGAACGGAGCGCTTAGCAATCGGGCTTTCCGAGTGCTAAGAGTGGCCCGGGAATATGGCTTGGCCGCGATCCTGTCAAGCAAAGGTGGTTAAGCGATTGGTGAGGCGGATATAGGATGTTGGCATTGAAAACTTGGTCGGGGCGCCCGCGTATTAAAGGACGTCATTGCTCCGGCGGCAGTTTTGCGCTTGGCTGCGGGAGGGGTGCGGCCATGGTCTTGTTCGGGGGAATGCCATGATCAATTCAGCTCGCGCGCGCACGGTCGCCAATCTGGCCGCTGCCTCTGGCCTGGCGTTGCTGCTCGGCGCCTGTGGCGGCGGCATGAGCCTACCGTCCTTCTCGTCCTCCCAGCCGGCACCCGAGGCCGAGCCCGGCACCGGTCCTGAAATGCCGGCGAGCATCCGTGCCGACGAGATCGTCGGCCGCTGGGGTCTCGCCTCGTTCCAGAACCCGGCCGACCGCGCCCGCACCGAGGCCGCGGCGAGGGCCCAGTGCAAGAATCCCTACGTGATCACCGCCGGCTCCTCCGGCGGCGTGATCATGCATCTCGCCGACCAGGCGACCCCGCAGGAGCTGCGGCTGAAGGGCTCGCCCAGCGGCAAGAACTATATCGGACCGGCCGGCCCGACCCCCGGCGAGCAGGACCGTGAGATCGTCTCCTTCGACGGCCGCGTCCTGATCACCCGCTTCATCGACAAGGACGCCGCCACCCGCTACGGCAACATGGTCTACGTCCGCTGCGCGCCGCGGGCGTGATCATTCCTCTGTCGTTCAGGGGCACGCGAAGCGTGAACTATGGTGCGCGCTTGCGCACCTGAGAATCTCGAGATTCCGGGTTCGGTCCTGCGGACCGCCCCGGAATGACAGCGTGAGATAAATCCCCAAAAACAAAAACGCCGGCCCCAGGGCCGGCGTTTTGCTTTATCCGTATCTGGTGCGCTCAGTCGAACAGCGCGTCGATGTCGTCCTGCGAGGCGTGGCCGACGTCGCCGGCGAGCTTCGGGCCGTTGAGGAGCTTCTCGTCGTCGCTGCGCTGGTCGATCGGCGCCGGCACATGGGCCTTGATCGCGTCGACGCCGCCCCAGATCTCCATCATCGCATTGATGTGCTGCTCGATGAACTTCATCGTGGTCATGACCTTGCTGATGCGCTGGCCGGTCAGGTCCTGGAAGTTGCAGGCTTCGAAGATCGAGATGACGCGTTCCTGGATGTCGTCGGCGAGGCGCTTCTGCTGGTCGGCCGAGTCCACCTTGGACATCGCGCTGGCGGCCTGGTCGATCGATTCCGCGGCTTCGAGGATCTGCTGGGTCGCCTGCTCGGTGCCGCCGACGACCGCGCCGAGCTCGCCATTGACCTTGGCCATCTCGCCGCCGTCGAAGCTCTTGCCGTGCAGCGTCGCGATCTCGCGCTTGGTGCGGTCGATGGCGTCGTGGATCAGGTCGAGCTCGACCTTCAGCTTCTCGCACTGCTCGATCTGCGCGCGGTAGGTCTCGAGCATGGTGCGGGCTTCGGAAAGCTCGTGGGCCGTGGACGCGTCGATCGCCGCCATGGCCGCGCTGCCGGACAGCGGGGCAGCCACAACGCCCTTGGCCATCTGTGCGCGGATCGCACGCAACTCCGCCATGATCTCGCTATGCATCGGGCCTGCCTCTTCGGTTACGTCAAGAATCGGCATCTCGCCACCGACGATATCTTCGACGCGAAAACGTTTGCGGTGAACAGCCATCAGGATACTCCCCCCACCTCACTCACGCGTCTTTGTAGGCAGAAGCGATTTAACACGAAGTTCACAGCCGGAACTGTGTTTGCAGACGTGCGCGACGGCGCGCAAAGACGCGATTAACCATGCGCGCGGGGCATTCATCGAAAATAAACGCTGATCGCCAAATTGCAGCCTCGTGCACGACGTGGTGAATCGAAACGGCCGATACGTTTACCAAACAAAACGGCTTTTGCTCTTTATTGACCACGTCGGGGGGCGCGATCAGCCATCAGCTCTCCAAGACGCAAATGATCTAGACGAAACAGTACAGAGTACGTCGATGTTCAAGAAAATGTCTGTCGCGCTGCTCGGCAGCGCTTGCTCCGTCATGGCCGGCGCGAACAGCGCGAGCGCCTTCGACAACACGGTGCCGAACGATCCGCCCGCGGTGCTCTACGCCCCGCAGGTGCCCCCCGCGCCGGTGCGCGTAGCCTCCAATTCGAACATGGGCGGCGGCTTCATCGAATTCCTGTTCGGCGACGGTCCCGGCCGCGGTCCGGCCTACGCGCCGCAAGCGCCGGTCTATCAGCAGCAGCCCGGCTATTACGACCAGCGCCGCCTGCCGCCGATGGGCGAGCCGCAGATGCAGGGCGGATACCAGCAGGGCGCGCTCCAGCAGGAAGCGATCGATCCGCGGCAGCGTCCGTTCGATCCGAGATTCGAGAAACAGATCGTTGACTATAGCGGCAAGGAAACTGCCGGCACGATCGTGGTCGATACGCCGAACAAGTTCCTCTACCTCGTCGAAGGCAACGGCAAGGCGATGCGCTACGGCATCGGCGTCGGCCGTCCCGGCTTCACCTGGTCGGGGGTCAAGTCGATCACGGCAAAACGCGAATGGCCGGACTGGACGCCGCCGGCGGAAATGATCGCACGCCGTCCCGATTTGCCCCGGCACATGGAAGGCGGGCCGGAAAACCCGCTCGGCGCGCGCGCGATGTATCTCGGCTCCACGCTCTACCGCATCCACGGCTCCAACGAGCCCTGGACCATCGGCACCAACGTCTCCTCCGGCTGCATCCGCATGCGCAACGAGGACGTCATCGACCTCTACGGCCGCGTCAATGTCGGCACCAGGGTCGTGGTGATGTGATGTTCTTGCTTCGTCTCTCCCCGCCTGCGGGGAGAGGCTGCATTGCATCGGAGATGCAATGCGGGTGAGGGGGAGTCTCCGCGAGTCCAACTCTCACTCATTTTGCGGAGAGAGCCCCTCACCCCAACCCTCTGCCCGTAAGAACGGGGAGAGGGAGAAGACCGGCCTCACGCGTAATCGCTGCCGCCATCGTCGCCGCCGCCGAAATCGCTGTCGTCGGCCATGTCCATGTTGCCGTCGTCGTGATCGTCGTCGTAATTCTGGTCGTTGTTGTCGCGATCATTCGAGGCCTGGTCGAAGAAGCCTTGCTGAGAATCCTGGCGAGAATCCCGGTTCGAGCCGACGTCGTTGAGGCCGGCATCGCGCGCGAGCGAGCCGCCGGACTGGTCGCTGCTGCCGCCCCACGGGCTGCGATCGCCCAATGCGTTGGTGTCGCCAAAGGCCTGCTGGTGCCCGCCGCCCATCATGCCGCGGATGCTGGAGAGCAGCAGCGAGCCGCCGACGACGCCGGCCGCGGCTGCCGCCGCCGTGCCGAGGAACGAGCCGCCGCCACCGCCGACCGGCGGGGCGCCATAGCCCGGAGCTTGGCCCTGACCCGGACCTTGTCCGTAAGGCTGACCATAAGGCGGCTGGCCGTAGCCCGGCTGGGTCTGCTGCATCGCTTGGCCGGTGTTCCAGACCGGCCGCTGCTCACGCGGCGGCACGTTCGGAACGGAACCGCGCGACTGGCTGCCGCCGAACAGCGTGTCGCGCATGGTGTCCAGGAAGCCGCCGGACTGCTGCTGCTCGGGCGCATGGGCCGCTTCCAGCTCCTGGATGCGGTTATGGGCGCGCTTCAGTGCTTCGTCCTGCAACAACGTGGTCTGCACCAGGGCGTAGATCGCGCCGGGTGCCTTACGCAGGCCGTCGGAGATCGCGGTGATCGCGTCGGGATCGCGCGGTGCATTTTCCAGTTTCGAAAGCCGGTCGAAAAGCTCGTCAACGAGCTGGCGTTCCTGCGGCGTCATGATCAATCTCCCTCGCGCAAACCAAGCGCGAGCAAGATGTAGGGTTCCATTATGGCCCCAACAGTGCCGGCCGGATTAAATTTCAGTATGCGACAAGCTGACCCGCGGCTTGTTTTCCGCCGGGTTCACCCCAGCGTGACGCCGCTGTCCGCCAGCAGGCGCGCGAAGGCATCGCTGGCAAGATAGGCATGCTCGCGCTCGCGGACGTCGGTCATCGGATCGAGGCCGGTGAGGACATCATCGACGAAACCGGGATGGCACATCACGAGGCCGCCGTCGGGGAGGCCTTGGAGGAATTGCCGCATCAACGCGCCGAAATCGGCCGCGCGCGTGAAATCATAGGCGCCGGCAAAGCCCGGATTGAAGCTGAGGCGAGCGCCATCCGCGCGGCGGCGGAATTGCGCGCTGAGGATATCGAGCACCATGGCCTTTGGGGAGGCGAGGCGCTGGGCCAGCGGCAGGTTGCGGCCGCCCTGGCGAACCCAGGCTTTCGGCGCGCCCTCGCTGACGGCATCGACAAAGCCGTCGCGCACCTGCGGAAAGAGCTGCACATGCTGGTGGCCGTCGACAAAGTCGGGCGCGCGGCCGAACGCTTCCACGAAGGCCGCCAGCTGCGCCTTCACCTCGTTGCGAAAGAATTCGCGGTCGAGCCGGCGTGCAAGCCCGGCGCGCAGCAGCTTTGGAAACGGCAAGAACATGTCGCCGTCGAGGGGACGAAAATGCATGGTGAGCGGCCGGAACGGCGCCGACAACGTCACGTGCAATCCGATAGCGCAGCGCAGGCTCGCCTTTACGGAGGCCTGGAGCGCTTCGACCTCGCTGCGTTCGATCGCGGGGCCGACCATCATCACCGAGGTCGCGTTGAGGCGGCCGCGTTCGATCAGGTCGCGGATGGCGCGGTTGACACCCGGGCTGATGCCGTAATCGTCGGCGCAGAGCCAGATCCGCCGCAGGCTCGCGGCCGCGCTCATTCGGCCGCGGTCCTCTTGGCGGCGTCATCGGCCTCGAAATGCTTCTCGCTGTGCTCGGCGACGAAGTAGATCGGGCGTGCCTTCAGCTCGGAGAGGATCTTGCCGATATATTCGCCGACGATGCCGATCATGATCAGCTGCACGCCCCCGATCGTCATCAGGCCGACCACGAGCGAGGGATAGCCGGGCACCTGCTTGCCTGTGGTGAACACCTCCCAGAGGATTGACAGGCCGAACAGGAAGGCGATGCCGGCGAGGATGACGCCGAGCAGGCTGGCGAAGCGCAGCGGCGCCACCGAGAACGAGGTCAGGCCCTCGATGGAAAGACCGAGCAGGCGCGCGGCATTGAAGGTCGTGACGCCATGGGCGCGGGGCGCCGGCTCGTAATCGACGCGGATCTGGCGGAAGCCGATCCAGCTGGCGAGGCCCTTGAAGAAGCGGTTGCGCTCCGGCAGCTGCCGCAGCGCCGTGACCGCGCGCGGCGAGAGCAGGCGGAAGTCGCCGGCGTCCTCCGGAATCTTCTGGCGCGCGCCCCAGTTGATCAGGGCGTAGAAGCCGTGCACGGCGAGCCGCCGCAGGAAGGTTTCGTTGTCGCGATGCGCCTTGGCGGTATAGACGACGTCATAGCCGTCTTCGATCCAGTGTCGCACGAGCTGCTCGATCAGGGCCGGCGGATGCTGGCCGTCGCCGTCCATGAACATCACGGCGCCGAGCCGGGCATGGTCGAGGCCGGCCATCAGCGCCGCCTCCTTGCCGAAATTGCGCGACAGCGACACCACCTGGACGTCGATCGCGTCGGCCGGCAGCGAACGGGCGATCGACAGCGTCGCATCCGCGCTGCCGTCGTCGACATAGACGACCTCGCAGGACAGCCGATAGCGCTGCCGCAGCGTCCTGGCGAGATCGCAGATGCGCTGGTGCAGGGCGGCAAGGCCCGCCGCCTCGTTGTAGACGGGGACGACAATCGACAGCCCCTTGGCGGCGGCGCTGCTTGGGGTGGTTGTCAGGCCGGAAACGTCAGAGCCCAGCGTCATCGATTAGGGTTCCAGAGGCGATCAAGTCTTCTCAACAGCATATGGTAGCTGCCGTTTGCTGTCGCTACGCTGAACGAACCTGAGGCTCACCGCCGCAGGAACGCCTCGAGTTTGGCGAACAGCGGGTTCTCCCGGTCGAACACATAGTCGAGCGAGACCACCGAGACGGTCTCGGCGCCGTGCTCGCGCAGGAAGCTGGCGAGCGCATAGAGCTGGCCCGGCGGGCAGTGCAGCGTCAACATGCCTGACGAGGTCGGGCCGCCGAACGGGGCCTCGACGCCGAACCGGGTGTGGGCTTCGCCGAGCAGCGCCGCGTCGCACTGGCGGAAGCGGGTGCGGACCTCGCGGTATTTGTTGGCCCGCGCCCTTGCGGCGATGTGGTCGAGGATGACGCGCGCGGTCTCGCGCGCCTGCGACGACCAGTCGGCGTCCTTCGACGCCACCAGATTGGCCTGGCTGCGCAGCATCACGCCGTCGTCGAGCACCCGCAGGCCGTTGGCGGCGAGCGTGGCTCCCGTGGTGGTGATGTCGACGATCAGCTCGGCGCTGCCGGCCGCCGGCGCGCCTTCGGTGGCGCCCGCGCTTTCGACGATGCGGTAATCGGTGATGCCATGCTGCGAGAAGAACGTGCGGGTCAGGTTGATGAACTTGGTCGCGACCCGCATCCGCATGTGATGCTGCTCGCGGAAGCCGGTGGTGACGTCGTCGAGGTCGGCCATGGTGCGGACGTCGATCCAGGCCTGCGGCACCGCGACGACGACGTCGGCATAGCCGAAGCCGAGGCCCTCGATCAGCGACACGCGCTTGTCGGCGTCCGCGATGTTCTCGCGCACCAGGTCCTCGCCGGTGACGCCGAGATGCGCAAAGCCGCGGGCGAGCTGCGCGGCGATCTCGCTGGCCGAGAGATAGGCGACCTCGACATTGTCCAGGCCTGCGATGGTGCCGCGATAATCGCGTGCGCCGCCGGCCTTCGACAGCTTGAGGCCGGCGCGGGCGAAGAACGCTTCGGTGTTTTCCTGAAGGCGGCCCTTGGAGGGAACGGCCAGAACGAACGGCGCGCTCATGACTTAAGCTCCCACCTTGCGGCCGATGCGGCTCAGCGCATCGATCCAGACCGAGAACCCGACGGCGGGGATCGGCTCGGCCGATCCAAGCTGGGTCATCAGCCCGTCATAGCGGCCGCCGGCGACCAGCGGCTCGACGCCGTTGCCGCGGTGATGCAACTCGAATTCGAAGCCGGTGTAATAGTCGAGGCCGCGCCCGAACGCGGTCGAGAAGCGCGTCTGCTTCACGTCGATTCCGCGCGCCGCCATGAAGCCGACCCGGCTCTCGAACTGGTCGATCGCGGCAGACAGATCGAGCTTCGCATCCGCGGTGAGCGCGCGCAGCTCGGCGATGGCGTCGTCCGGATTGCCTGATATCGACAGGAAGCGCTTGAGCACGGCGATCGCCTCGCGCGGCAGCGCGCCGCCCTTCAACGTCGATTGCTCCAGGAAACGATCAGCGATCTCCGCCGTGGTGCGGCCGCCGACATTTGTGGTGCCGGCGATCGACATCAGATCGGTGACGAAGGCCAGCGCCGCCTTGCGGTCGGAGCCGGCGAGCGCGGCGAGCACGCCCTCATATTCGCTGCGGGTCGCGGTGGCCGCGGCCGCCAGCTTCTCCAGATCTTTCTCCAGACTGATCTTGCGGTTGAAATCCTTGACCAGGCGGCGGCGCCAGACCGGAAAAAGATTCAGCGCGTCGAGCAGCGCATTGAACAGCGCGACGTCGCCGGTGCGGATCTCGACATCGCGGACGCCGAAGGCCCCCGTGGCCTCCAGCGCCAGCGCCAGCATCTCGGCGTCGGCCGCGGCGCGGTCCTGACGACCGAACGATTCGATGCCGGCCTGAAGGAATTCGCTGGCCTGGCCGCTGCGGTAGCGGAACACCGGACCGAGATAGCTGAACCCCGCCGGCTGGCCGGCCTGGCTAGATGCGAGGTAGTCGCGGGCGACCGGAATGGTGAGGTCCGGCCGCAGGCAGAGCTCCTCGCCGGAGAGGTCCGTGGTCAGGTACAGGCTCTTGCGGATGTCCTCGCCGGAGAGGTCGAGGAACGGCTCGGCCGGTTGCAGGATCGCGGGCTCGGCCCTGACATAGCCGGCCTGCGCGAACGACAAGAGCAGCGTATCCGCCCAGGCGGCGGAGCCGGCAGCATTTGAGGTGGCAGTCGCGGTCATCTCAGGGTCCATCGTCCCGGTGGAACCGGGCAAGGCAAGGGGGAGGCGAATTGGCGCAGCCCTTAGCATGGCCCGAAAGCGGTTTCGACCTCCAATGGATCAATCCCTTAACGGCTTTGGAGCTGGAAGGACGCGATCTCGCGGAAAGTGTCTCAGGTAATTTAATACCTGAAAACGAGAGGTCTGGCTTTCATTCGGTTTGGCCAGCGACGTCTATGGACCCATCGTCAGGCAATGCGCCGGTGGAAGCGAAGACAAGCCCTGCTGCTTCCAGCACAGCGTGATCTGCGAGCTGCTCGGCAAGCTCGAGAATTCTGTGCCTTTTGCCCGGGTCCCTTATGCCGAGAAACGCCTTGATAAGCCCGAGTTCCTCGCGCCGCCGCATCTCCAATGCATCGTCGTCCATGGTCAGGTCGTCCCCAGCGGCAGCCTCATTGCTGGTCGCTGATTTTGTGCGTCGCATGCGACTCGCCGCCGCAACCGCAGGCTCGACCTCACATTGAGAAATTGAGTGCGGCGGGCAAGTCGTCGCATACTCATTTTGGGTATGGCGGATCATTCATCTGCTGCCGCCCTTCGTTTACAATGTAAATATTGGTTTCCGATTCATGCGCAATACTTCAGATGTTATCCGGGCGGTCTCGCGGCATACGCTGGCCTATATGCTGTTTTCGATCAGCGAGATGTTCCGGCATTACGACGAGTTCGATCCGCTGGACCTTCTGATCGTTCATGCAATTCTCAACGCGAATGTCATCAATGTGATGAACGACCCGTCGCTGGACGAGAGCTTCTCCAGCATTCATGCGGTCGAGCCGGATGCGATCAAGCAAGGTGTGTCTCGGGCGGCACTCTCTCGCTTCCTCAGCCTGCCGCTCGAGACAGTTCGCCGTCGCGTGACAGGACTTAAGAAACGAAAGATTCTCGCCGAGACCAAGGCCGGGCTCATCGTGACCGAGCAGAACGCTTTCAGGTTTGGGAACAATCACGAACTGCAGAAGACCAATATGCTGTTGCTGACCAAACTGCTGCGCGATCTCAAGCGCTCCGGCATCAACGGGCCGGACGATCTGCGCGTCCGCAAGGGCGCTACATCCACGAGGAAGGCGAAATAAGCGGCGGGATATGGATCGAAGCCATCTCAACATCGCTCGCGATGGAGCGCAAAAAATAGCGGCGAACGGCGGGCTGTCTTTTCAGGGGCTGAGGCCATCCGCTGCCCTCGAGCTTCAATCGTACGACTTCGATCATTTCGGCGAAACCGAGCGATATGCCGGCGCGTCCAGCATGCCGCTGTCTGTCGGGACAACTGCCATCATGCGCGCCAGGCTTAGCCTGCCAAACATGACTCTCTCGCTGGTGAAGACGTTCCCGCGGATCATTCGCGGTTATGACCTGGCCCATGCCGTCGCCGTGGTGGTTCCGATGGATCATGTGACCGCGACCCGGATCAACGGGCGGACGATTGGCAGCTCGATCGTGATTCTAAAGGGAGCGTCCGATTGCCTGGTCTATGAGCCTGAGGGGCGCCTGATAGGTGTTGCATATTTCAGTGCGCCCGGGCGCGAGCCTTGGGGACAATTGAGCGACGGCTATCACCTGCTGAATGCGGCACCGGGCATGCTCGCCTCTCTGCGCGGCTTGATCTCCACGACGCTTGAAACCGCAGCCTATGATCCAGACGTCCTGGACGAGCCGGCCTCGCGAGCCGTCGTCGAGCAATCGCTGCTCAGCACCGTGGATGCCGCAATCCGGACCAGCGTGACTAGTGCGGCTGCTCCATCCCTGACGAATCGCTATCGGCAGATCGTCGTGGATATGGAAGAGTCGATACGGCGCAATCTGATGATCTGGCCCAAGACCACCGAACTGGCAGAGCAGGTGGGCGTGTCGGTTCGGACCCTCCAGAGCGCGACGCTGGCCATTTGCGGCATGAGCCCGAATCGCTACAGCCGGGTGTTGCGCCTTTGGTCGGTGCGCAAGCAGCTGCGCGTCGGCCCGGCAGCGCGCAGTGTGAAGTCCTGCGCGATTGCGCATGGCTTCTGGCATCTGAGCGAGTTCGCGGCGAGTTACCGGGCAGCTTTCGGGGAACTGCCGTCCGAGACCTTGCAGCGGTCGCTGCGAGGGGAATAGGCTAACCGCCGCCCCAATCGCCCAGCACCGCTTGCACCAGCGCCAGCGCTGCCACCGCGGCGGTGTCGGCCCGCATGATCCGCGGACCCAGCGCCAGCCGCAGGATCTTGGGCTGCCGCAGCAGCAGGGCCCGCTCTTCTTCGGCAAAGCCGCCTTCGGGACCGATCAGCACGTCGACGCCGTGGCCGGCCGCCTCGCGCGCGTTTTGCAGGTTCTGGACAGGATTTTGGACGTCTGCCGCTTCATCGCAGAAGATCAGCAGCCGATCGGCGGGGCGCTGGCTCAGGTAGCGCTCCAGCGGCACCGGCTCGGCGACACCGGCGATGCTCAGGATGCCGCATTGCTCGGCCGCCTCGACCACATTGGCGCGCATCCGCTCGGTGTTGACCCGGGAAGCCTGGGTGAACCGGGTCAGGACTGGTTGCAGCGTCGCGGCACCCATCTCGATGGCCTTCTGGACCATGTAGTCGAGACGGGCATGCTTGAGCGGGGCGAAGACGTAGGCGAGGTCGGCCAGACGGTCCTGGGGCCGGGTCTGCTGCAGGATCACCAGCCCATCCGGCCGCTTGCGGCCCTCGATGGCGGCCTGCCACTCGCCGTCGCGGCCGTTGAAGGCCAGAACTTCGGCCCCGGCGGCCAGCCGCAGCACATTGCCGAGATAATTGCTCTGGTCGCGGTCGAGCGCGACCCTGGCGTCCTGGGCCAGGGGAGCGTCGACGAACAGGCGGGGGGCGCGGAAATCGTGGGAAGGCATGGTTCGAAGGTCCGATTTGCCGGCTTTCTTAACCGAAAGCAGCACTTTCGGGGTAAATATCGCCACTTTGGTGCGTCCCGACGCCGCGCTCTTGCCCTATTCGACGGGTTGTTAAGGGCCGGCGGGAATCGTAAATACGCGAGCACGCTGGTTGCGCTTCAATTGGGAAGACGCCGAGCCCCGTAAGCTCCTGCCGGAGAGACTGTCTTGATGATCCGTCATTTGATGGTTCCGATCACTGTCGCCATGATCAGCCTGGGCGCCGCGGGCGCCTATGCGCAAAGCGCCTTCCCGGCGCCGCTACCGAACCAGGCTGCGAGCAGCTCGGCCTTTCCGCCCGTGAACGGCTCGGCGCCGACCGCCTCTGTCGGCGCGGCACCGCAATCCTCGTTTCCCGTGAATGGCGCTGCGCCCATTGGCGGCGCCGGCGCCTTCAGCGCCGCTCCGCCGACGCAGGCCGGTTCCGGTGAGGACTGCATGAAGGCGTTCTTGCCTCTGCGCGAGGAGGCCGAAAAGCGCGGCAAGCTGATCAAGGCCGCGAGCGACCGTCACGCCCCGCCGGACGAGGCCTGCAAGCTGATCCGCAATTTCAGCCAGGCTGAAACGAACATGCTCAAATACATCGAGAAGAATTCCGCCAAATGCGGCATCCCGGCACAGGTCGGCGCGCAGATGAAGGAAGGCCACAAGAACACCGAAGCCATGACGACGAAGGTCTGCAACGTCGCGCAGCAGATGCAGCAACAGCAGGCGCGGCCGGCCGGTCCGTCGCTGAGCGAGGTGCTGGGGTCTGGTTCTGCGCCTGAAGCCAATGCCGGCAAGAAGGGCGGCAGCACCTTCGACACGCTCAACGGCAACGTCCTCACCCGATGAGCGACACATCCGCCCGTGTTGCCGATTCCACCGGCAACTGGGTCGATACGCTCGCGCCGCATTGGGCGCGACCTTACTTGCGCCTGTCCCGCTTCGATCGTCCGATCGGCTCCTGGCTCTTGTTGATGCCGTGCTGGTGGTCGGCCGCGCTCGCGAGCGGCATGGCGCACGACGTCCGCCGCCTGCCGCTCACCATTGTGCTGTTCTTCATCGGCGCCTTTGCGATGCGCGGGGCAGGCTGCGCCTGGAACGACATCACCGACCGCGACCTCGACGCCAGGGTCGAGCGCACCCGCTCGCGGCCGCTGCCCGCGGGGCAAATCACCGTGAAGCAGGCGCTGGCCTTCCTGGTCGCGCTGGCGCTGGTCGGCCTCGTCGTGCTGCTCCAGTTCAATCGCTTTGCCGTCGTGACCGGCATCGCCTCGCTGGTGGTCGTCGCCGTCTATCCCTTCATGAAGCGCGTCACCTGGTGGCCGCAGGTCTTCCTCGGGCTCGCCTTCTCCTGGGGCGCGCTGATGGGCTTTGCCGTCACCTTCGGCCGCATCGACATCACCGCGCTGGTGCTCTATGCCGGGTCGATCGCCTGGGTGATCGGCTATGACACCATCTACGCGCATCAGGATGCCGAGGACGACGCGCTGATCGGCGTCAAATCCACCGCGCGCCTGTTCGGCGCGCACACGCACCAGGCCTTGATCCTGTTCTACGGCCTCGCGGTGGTGCTGATCGGTGTCGCGCTGGCATCAGGTGATGTGCGCTGGCCGGCATGGCTCGGGCTTATGGCCTTCGCCGCGCATCTCGCCTCGCAGATCGTGCGCCTCCGGATCGACGATCCCGAGCTGTGCAAGCGCCTGTTCTATTCGAACAAGCACGCGGGCCTGCTGCTGTTTGCGGGATTGCTGACGGACGCCGTGATGCGGGCGGCGTGACGCCGTAGGGTGGGCAAAGGCGCCCTTGCGCCGCGCCCACCATCTTTCCGAGAAAAAGATAGACGAGATGGGCACGCGTCGCTTTGCCCACCCCACGGCACCTGTGAGTGCCGTTCAATTCCGCGCGATGATCTCGTGTTCGCCGAGATGAACCGGCAGCTCGCGCGCGACGCCGGCGCGGCGGCGCATCAAGAATTTCGGACGGCGGGTGCGGATCGCGTTGGCGCGGCGACGGCGGGCTGCGGGCTTGCGCGCGCCTTCGTCGAGCTGCGGCAGCGCGAAAAGCTCGCTCCAGATCGCCCAGGCCTCGTTGAGTTCTTCGCCGTCGGCGCTGACCTGCAGCGGAACGGAGAGCGAGGGATCGCGATGCACGAGGACGAGCGCCTGCGCCTCGTCATTGCCGCGCAGCGCAACGCCGACGAAGTCGCTGACGCGCACGTTGATCGCCATCTGCATGCCGCGGACGGCACGGCGCAGCACGACGCGTTCGCGATGAAGCTCGATCTGCCGGGTGTAACCGTCGGCGCGCGGATCGTGCGCATCGAAGCGGACCGGAAGGGAAAGAGGGTCGAGCCGCAAGGAGCGGCTCGACCCGGCGGGAGCGACCCCGCTTGTTGATGTTTGACGCCTCACGGCTTTCATTCTCCCCGCCGAGATTATGTTCCCGGTCGATGCGAGGACCTTAGCGCGTCCATTTCCGAAACCGCTTAAAAAGGCTGGTTAATCCAACCTCACCGCCGCGCATGATTGACAAGACCTTGGCGCGCATGATTGACGAGACGTTGCCTTGGACGTGCGAATCTGAGCCTTTTGCGGGCTGAAAACGCTTGAAGTCCGCACCATTTGGGCACATCTGGTGGTCACGGCGCCTGTCGCCCCGAAACCTCCCGCGCCCCAACAGGATTTCGTTTGTGAACCCTTCACCAAGCTCGACGCTTTCGCCTAAAGCCAATCGCGATCTGTTCGATCAGTCCGCGCTGTCCGATCTCGCACAGCGGCTGGTGGAGGCGGCGAGGCGCGCCGGCGCGGATGCGGCCGATGCGGTCGCGGTGCGCGGCGTCTCGCAAGGCGTGGAGGTGCGCGACGGCCGCGTCGAGGAATCCGAGCGGTCCGAGGGCGACGATGTCGGCCTGCGCGTGCTGGTCGGCCAGCGCCAGGCGGTGGTCTCGACCAACGACGTCAGCGGCGATGCCGTGACCAAGCTCGCCGAACGCGCGGTGGCGATGGCGAAGGTCGCGCCATCAGACAAATATGTCGGCCTCGCCGATCCCGCGCTGCTCGCGCGCGACTTCCCCGATCTCGATCTGCTCGATCCCGACGTGCCCGCAACTTCAGAGCTCGAGCGCCGCGCGCTGGCTGCTGAAGCCGCCGCGCTCGCCGTGAAGGGCGTGACCAAATCCGGCGGTGCGTCGGCATCGGCCGGCATGGGCGGCATGGTGCTCGTCACCTCGACCGGCTTCCACGGCTCTTATTTGCGTTCCAGCCAGGGCATCTCGGCCACCGCCATATCAGGCGAAGGCACCGGCATGGAGCGCGACTACGACTTCACCTCGGCGCCGCATGGCGCCGATCTGCTGTCGCCGGAAGTCGTGGGCCGTTCCGCCGGCGAGCGCACGGTGGCGCGCTACAATCCGCGCAAGGTCGAGACCTGCAAGGTGCCCGTCGTGTTCGATCCGCGCGTTGCCGGCTCGCTGGTCGGCCATCTCGTCGGCGCCATCAACGGCGCCTCGATCGCGCGCAAGACCAGCTTCCTCAAGGACAAGCTCGGCCAGCAGCTGTTCGCCAAGAACATCCGCATCATCGACGATCCCTTGCGTAAGCGCGGCCTGCGCTCGCAGAGCTTCGATGCCGAAGGCGTCGCAGTGAAGCGGACTGCGCTCGTCGACGAGGGCGTGCTGACGACCTGGCTGCTCGACTGCGCCACCGCGCGCGAGCTCGGCCTCGTCACCACCGGCCACGCCCATCGCGGCGTCTCGTCCTCGCCCTCGCCGGGGCCCTACAATCTGCATCTCGAGCCCGGCACACCGACGCCGGCCGAGCTGATCTCCGACATCAAGCAGGGATTCTACGTCACCGATTTGATCGGCTCGGGGGTCAACGGCGTCACCGGCGATTACAGCCGCGGCGCCTCCGGCTTCTGGATCGAGAACGGCGAGATCACCTATCCCGTCAGCGAGGTGACGATTGCGGGCCACCTGTTCGAGATCTTCAAATCGATGCAGCCGGCCAACAATCTGGAGTTCCGCTACGGCATCAATGCGCCGACGGTGCGCATCGAGGGTTTGACGCTTGGCGGACGTTGACGCGCACTCCCTCGAAACCATCCTGACGCGTGATGCGGCGCTGCTGAAAGACACGGTGCGGGAGGCGGGCAGCCTCGCGCACTCGATGTTCCGCACCGAGCTGAGGAAATGGATCAAGGGCGCGTCCTCGCCGGTCTCGGAAGCCGACATCGCCGTCAACGACCTGCTCGAGGCGCGCCTGCGCTCGGCGACTCCAGGCTATGGCTGGCTGTCGGAGGAGAGCGCCGACGATTCCACGCGGCTGTCGCGGCGGCTGACCTGGGTGGTCGATCCCATCGACGGCACGCGCAACTATCTCAACGGCCATGACGAATGGTGCGTCAGCGTCGCGCTGGTCGAGGATGCCGCGCCGGTGCTGGCCGCGGTATACGCGCCGACCACCAACGAGTTCTTCTTCGCGGCCCGCGGCCAGGGCACGACGCTGAACGGCAAGGCCGTGCGGGCAGCGGGCGGATCGGCGCTCGATTTCTCCCGCGTCGCCGGCCCGAAGCCGATGGTCGAGCGGCTCAATACCTCCGGCGGCGACATCAAGCTGCATCCGCGAATCGGCTCGCTCGCGCTGCGCCTGTGCCGGGTCGCCGATGGCGTGCTGGATGCGGCTTTTGCGGGCGGCAACAGCCATGATTGGGACCTTGCGGCGGCCGATTTGATCGTGCAGGAAGCGGATGGTAGGATGAGCGACCTCTCCGGAGATCCCATCCTCTATAACCGCCGGGAAGTGGCGCACGGGGTGCTGGTGGCAGCGGGTCGCGATCGTCATGCGAGCATTGTCGCGCATCTTCGAAACCGCCCCTTAGCCTGAAGCGCTTTCGTCGTGCTTGTCGAACACTGCTTTGCCGGGCAGCCCGTTAGGAACAGAATCCATGTCAGATAGTGCCCCGCAACAATTGCTGCATCTCGTCATCGGCGGCGAGCTCGTCGATCTCGAGCACAACACCTTCAAGAACCTGGACGACGTCGAGATCGTCGGCCTCTATCCGAACTATGCGACCGCCCACGCCGCCTGGCGGGCCAAGGCGCAGAGCACGGTCGACAACGCCCAGATGCGCTATTTCATCGTCCATCTGCACCGGCTGCTCGACCCTACCCAAGAATCGAAGCCGGCGCGTTGAAGAAACTGCTTCGCAATACGCTGCGAAGCAGCTGGTTTCAGCGTGCCGTCGGGGTCCTGGCGGCCGAATATCTGCGCTTTGTCTGGCGGACCAACAAGTTCACGTTCGATCCGCCCGACGTCTATGACATCGTCGAGCCGCAGATCCCGGCGATTTTCGCATTCTGGCACGGCCAGCATTTCCTCACCCCGTTCATCAAGAACAAGGACTCCTACAAGGCCAGGGTCCTGATCTCGCGGCACCGCGACGGCGAGTACAATGCGATCGCCGCCGAGCGGCTCGGCATCGGCACGATCCGCGGTTCCGGCGACCATGGCGGCGCCTTCCACCGCAAGGGCGGTGTCGGCGCCTTCAAGGAAATGGTGCGGACGCTCGAGGACGGTTGTAATGTCGCGCTGACCGCCGATGTCCCCAAGCGCGCGCGCGTGGCCGGGCTCGGCATCATCATGCTGGCACGGGAATCGGGGCGGCCGATCATGCCTTTCGCGATGGCGACCAGCCGATTCATCCGGCTCAAGAACTGGGACCGTACCACCATCAATTTGCCATTCGGGCGGGGCGCATTGGTCGGCATCAAGGAAATCCACGTTCCGCCGGACGCCGACGCGGCCATGATGGAAACCCTGCGGCTCGAGCTGGAAGAGACGCTGAACGAGGCGACCCGCCGCGCCTATGCGCAGCTCGGCCGTCCGGGACCCGCAGATGGCTAGTTCGCTTCCGATGACGCTGCGGATGTATCATCGCCTGGCGAGCGGCCTGGTGCCGCTGGCGCCTGCGCTGATCAAGCGGCGGCTGAAGCAGGGCAAGGAGGATCCCGCGCGCGTCGGCGAGCGGCGGGGCCTTAGCCAAGACGTCCGTCCGCACGGTCCGCTGGTCTGGATCCACGGCGCCAGCGTCGGCGAGGTCCTGGCCGCGGCCGCGCTGATCGAGCGCCTGCGCGACCTCAACCTGCGCATCCTGCTCACCTCGGGCACCGTGACCTCTGCGGCCGTCGTCGCCAAGCGCTTTCCGCCCGACGTCATCCATCAATACGTGCCCTATGATTCGCCGCGCTACGTCGCGCGCTTCCTCGACCATTGGAAGCCGTCGCTGGCGCTGTTCATCGAATCCGACCTGTGGCCCAACCTGATCCTGGCGGGCGCAGCGCGCCGGGTGCCGATGGTGCTGATCAACGGGCGGATGTCGCCGCGCTCCTTCCCGCGCTGGCGGCGGATGTACGGCACCATCTCGGCGCTGCTGTCGCGGTTCGACATCTGCCTAGCGCAATCGAAGGTCGATGCCGAGCGCTTCTCCGCGCTCGGCGGCCGCGACGTCGTCACCACGGGCAATCTCAAGCTCGACGTTCCCGCGCCGCCGGCCGATCCCGCGAGGCTGGAGCGGCTGATGGCGATGACGCGCGGGCGTCCGATCATCGTCGCGGCCTCGACCCATCCGGGCGAGGACGAGATGCTGGTCGCGGCCCATCGCAGCCTCGCCGGTTTCTTTCCGCAACTCCTCACCGTGATCGTCCCGCGCCATCCGGATCGCGGCTCCTCGATCGCAGGGCTGATCACGGCATCCGGCCTGAAGCCCGGCTTGCGTTCGCGCGAGGAGCTGCCGACCGCCGCGACCGACGTCTATGTCGCCGACACCATGGGCGAGCTCGGCCTGTTCTATCGCCTCTCGCCGATCGTCTTCATGGGCGGATCGCTGATCCGCCATGGCGGGCAGAATCCGATCGAGGCGATCAAGCTCGGGGCCGCGATCGTCCATGGCCCGCACGTCTTCAACTTCGCCGACGTCTACGAGGCGCTCGATGCGAGCGGTGGCGCGCGTCAGGCCGACACGCAGGAAGTGCTGGTCAAGCAGCTCGGCCAGCTCCTGGCCGATCCCACCATGCGCGACAAGATGCAGCGCGCCGGCAGCGGCGTGGTGGATCAGCTCGGCGGCGCGCTCGACCGCACCATGGGCGCACTCGAGCCGTATCTGCTGCAGCTGCGGATCGAGATGGGAGCGGCCAATGCGTGAGCCGGCCTTCTGGTACCGGCCACGTTCCCCGAAGTCGCATCTTTTGAGTCCGTTGGGCGCGCTCTACGGCGCCATCACCGCGCGCCGCATGGCGCGCAAGGGCTTTGACGCCGGCATTCCCGTGATCTGCGTCGGCAATTACCATGTCGGCGGTGCCGGCAAGACGCCGACCGTGCTGGCGCTGACCAAGCTGCTGCGCGAGCTCGGCGAGACGCCGGTGGTGCTCAGCCGCGGTTATGGCGGACGGCTTCAGGGCCCGGTGATGGTCGATCGCGCGCGTCACACTGCCGCCGACATCGGCGACGAGCCGCTGATGATGGTGCGCGACGTGCCCGTCGCGGTCGCGCGCAACCGCGTCGACGGCGTCGCGCTGGCGAAGTCGCAAGGCGCCACCGTGATCCTGATGGATGACGGCTTCCAGAACCCGCATCTGATGAAGGATGCATCGCTGATCGTGATCGACAGCGAGCGCGGCCTCGGCAACGGCAAGGTGTTTCCGGCCGGCCCCCTGCGCGCGCCGCTGAAGGCGCAGCTCGCGCGCACCGACGCGCTGGTGCTGATCGGCGACGGCCATGCCGCGGACGATGTCGCGGCCGAGCTCGAAAGGCGCGGCAAGCCCAGGCTGCGCGCACGCTTGACGCCGGATACGGCTTCCGTCGGGCAGCTCGCCGGCAAGTCCGTTTTCGCGTTCGCCGGCATCGGCGATCCCGAGCGCTTCTTCCGCAGCTTGCGCGCCTGCGGCATCGATGTTGCCCGCACGCGCCCCTTTGCCGATCACCACAGGTTTTCGCACGACGAGCTCGCCCTGCTTGCGGCGGACGCCCGACGCGAGCAGCTCACGCTGGTGACGACGGAAAAGGACCTCGCGCGCCTGCGCGGCCGCGGCGATGTGCCAGGCGGCATCGTGCCGTTCGCCGTGCAGCTCTCCTTCGACGATCCGGCAACGCTGCGGCAGCTGATCAGCAATCACCTCTACAAGGCGCGCGAGCGGCTGTTTTCCAGGCGATGATTTTGTAGATCGCGTAGGGTGGGCAAAGCGCAGCGTGCCCACCATCAGGAACATCTGGGTTGAAAGTGAGAGTCGTGGGCACGCTTCGCTTTGCCCACCCTACGGCGTCACGGCTGCAATCTCGGTTCAGCACTTGGTCGTGCTCACCACGCACCAACGGCAATCATTCCGATAATGGTCAGGCACGAGGCGCAGGCCACCATGAAGGTATAGCATTCGGGTGTATTCATCGCTTCCTCCCAAACTGCAGCCAATTGCTTGGCCATTGCTACGCGGGAGAGATCACCGGTCTTCGAGCCGCTTCAATGCGGCGCGTTGCGGCCGGTCTTGTGGTGCGCCTTCGTCTCATTCTCGTCACCCTGATCCGCCGGATGACGATCGGCATCGAGAGCCTCGAAGCGTTCTGTTGCGATCAGAAGCTGTTTGCGCATTTCAGCGAGACGGGCGCGGCAATATTCACGATACAGCAGGTCCAATATGGTGGGCATGAACACCCCCATCGGTTGGTATTCGATTGACTGATATGCCGCCGCGAATTTTCGAGGTGATCCTAGCCCGTCAGATGGCTCTTCGATATGAGCCCGTTCACAGACTGCGCCAATTCCAATGCTCAACGGCTTTTGGTTGACTTGATTGTCTGCGCGATAAAAGCAACAGGGCCAATTACCTAACATGCATGTTAGCAGCCCTGTGTTTCACCAAGATTTCGTCAAACAACTTAAGCGCGCCGAATTGCAACAAAGAATCCAACTACAGCGCGAAATGACTCACCATTGAGTGCACGCGCTATTCGATGCAACGCAGATCGGCATGATGAGATCATTTGTCTGTGAGACCGGCGGTGCGAGCGCGCGCGAACACCGTCGGGACGCCGGCACATTCGTCGCCATGCCCTGGAGATCGGCTGCATCGCCAGCGGCTGGAGCATGATCCGGAAAAGTGCGCAGCGGTTTTCCGAAAAGATCATGCTCAAACAATAACCTGAAGCGCGATGACGATTCATCCTGATCTCATCGCGCTTTTAGGGCGGCTGCGCTCTTGCCATCGTGTCGCAGCCTGCCATTCAGGCGACATTCATCGCAAGGCGCCTATCGATGTCAGACGATCGGGAGAATTCGATGAGATTGCCGTCCGCAGCCTTCGCCGCGAGCCTTGTGTGTCTGATCATTGCGCCGGTGCTGGCGCAAACGCCGGCGCCTGCACCAAGTCCGACCGCCACCGTGCCGGTTCCCGCGACCAAGCGCGTGACCTGTCTTGCGACGACGCAAAACTTTAAGGGGCAGGAGAAGCGAGACCAGATGCAGCTCTGCATGGCGCAGGCGCGGCTCGATTGCCTGAAGCAGGCGATCGATCAGAAGGTCGTCGGCGAAGCGCGCAAGAGTGCGATCAAGACTTGCGTGGGCACGGATGGTCCCGAGCCACAATAGCGGAGCGATGCTGCGATCTCGATATCGTAGGGTGGGCAAAGCGAAGCGTGCCCACGTTGTTCGTTGCTGCCGTGGAGAGATGGTGGGCACGGCGCTTTGCGCCTTAGCCCACCCTACGAGATCTACGAAATCACGCTCACGGCTGCTTCAGCGCGCCCGGAAAGTGCCGCTGCAGCACGGCAGCGGGCGTGGCGTAGGCTTCCTGCAAATCGACGCTCCAGTATTTCAGCTCGTCGAGCGGGATGCGCGTGTCGGTGATGGCACAGCGCACGAAGGTCCCCGGCGAGATCACGCGGAAATCGCCGTCGAGATACTGCACCTGCGCTTCGCCATGGCCCGAGGGGCCGAACTTGTTCAGCACGGTCGAAAGTCTCCGTGGAGGGGCCGCTTCCTGGGAGAACCCGGGAGGGCACGATGTGTTGGACGGGATGTAGCATAGATAGGGTGGCTTGTCCGCCCGTTAAACCCACCGGTTTGTGATGTTTTGCCGCCGTTTTCGCGTGATAGTGCTGGGCCGAAGGATTTTGACGCAGACACCGATGCGCCTTCGACTGACCGCCCTGTTCCTGATGCTGCTGATGCCGGCCGCGCATGCGTCGCCGGCGCCGCAGCAGGTCGACATTCCGCTGTCGTCGGGCGTGCTGCATGCGCAGCTCTACAAGCCCGAAGGCGACGGGCCGTTTCCGACCGTGATCGCGCTGCATGGCTGCGGCGGCCTCGGCAACCATTCAGAACCAGTGCTGCCGCGCTATCGTGACTGGGCCGAGCGCCTGCTCAAGGCGGGCAATGCCGTGCTGCTGCCCGACAGCTACGGCTCGCGCGAGCTCGGGCCGCAATGCCGCGTCAAGGAGATGCACGTCAAGGCGCGGCGCGAGCGCGTCGCCGACATTGCGGCCTCGCGCGCCTGGCTGATGAAGCAGACCTGGGTGGCGCGCAGCCGCATCAGCCTGATCGGTTGGGCCAACGGCGCCAGCGCACTGCTCTGGGCGGTGCGGCCGCAGGGCGGGGCACGCGACGCGAGCCCGGATTTCCGCGCCGCCATCGCGTTCTATCCCGATTGCCGGATTTCCGCCGGTCTGGGGTGGAGCACGCGGGTGCCGACCCTGGTCCTGATCGGCGGCAATGACGATGTCTCCTCGCCGCCGGCCTGCCGCCAGATGGTGGACGGCGCACACGGCCGCAGCGCGCTCGCACGCATCGTGGTCTATCCCGGCGCCTATCACGACTTCGACCGCGCCAACACGCCGCTGCATGCGGCCGCTGCTAACGGCGACGCCGCCGCACCCGAGCACGGCCATCTCGGCACCGATTCCGAGGCGCGCGCGGAGTCGCAGAAGGAAGTCGCGGAGTGGCTGGCGCGGTAGCGCGGATGAGCGGACTTGTCGCGCCGTAGCTCGGTAGACGCGAAGGCCGAAGCGGGGCCGCCCGAGGAACAATGTGAGGCGGACAGCCCCGCATCGACCACCGCCCTGCACGGAGCCTGATGGCCGACCGGGAATCTACGGATCGCGTGCCTTGCGAGTTTCAACAGGTGATCGCGCCATCTTTCGACCACGATGTCGATTAAACGCAATCCTCATGCGCAACCGCATCACCCTCTTCGCTTCCGCCCTGATCGTCTTCACCGTCGCGGTCTTCCTGTTCGAAGCCCACGCCGGCGCCCCCATGCGCGCGCCGGACCATTGCGGCTTCTGGACCACGATCGACGCGGGATTGTCCTGCCGGTAGGGCGGGCCCTATCAATTCCGTCACCCTGAGGTGCTCGCCTCTTCGGCGAGCCTCGAAGGGCGACGGCCCGGCTGCATCTCGGCCGTTCATCCTTCGAGGCTCTCTGCACGATGCTGCGCCTCGCGCAGCTCGCACCTCAGGATGACGGGTCTGATATGACGAGCTGCGTAGGCCACATGCATCTCCACACATTCGCTGTCATCGCCCGGCTTGACCGGGCGATCCAGTATTCCGAGGCGTCTGTGATTCACCGAGAAGCGGCGGCGTACTGGATTCCCCGCCGGAGCCTGTCATCGGGCTCGCCGAAGGCGAGACCCGGCGGCGGGGAATGACAGCGAGGGCGCAGCGCCACCCTCGCGCCTCAGAACAAGCTGCCCTGATCCACCGGCTTGCGCTTCGGCGCGGGCTTTGTGTCCTGCGTGGCCGGCTTTGCTTGCGACGGCGCGCGCTTTGCCGCCGGGACGGTGCGATCCGCATCCGCGGTCGCGCCGACCCGGCCATCGGCGAACTCGATCTCGACACGTGCGCCGGGACCGATCGAGTCCGCCGCATGCACGGGATGTCCCCCTTCATCGCGCACCAGCGCAAAGCCGCGCGCGAGCACGCTGCGATAGGACAGCGCCGAGAGCAGCTTGCCGCTGTTCTCGACGCGGGTATCGAGCCGGTGCAGCAGCGTTGCCAGCGCGCGCTGTGCGCGCTCGGCCAGCCGATGGGTGCGCTCGCGCTGGCGGGCGATGGCGTTCCGCTGCGCCTGCGCATTGGACAGCTTTGAGGCACGCAGGCGCACCTCGAGCCCGGCAAAGCGGTCGCGCCGCTGCCGCAGCAGCGAGCGTGCGGAAAGGCCAAGCCGCTCGCCGCATACGGTGAGGCGGTGATCGGCCTGCGAGATCTGGCCGTGCAGCACCCGCAGCGTCAGCTTTGAGCTGGCCGCGGTGAACCTGCGGAAATGCGCATGCGTGTTGGCCTTAAGGCAGCGGGGCAGGGACGCGCCCGCTGAATCCAGCCGCTGCCGGGGGATCGCCAGGAGATCACCTGCGGCCGGCAGCGCGCGCGCGGCGGCGCGCAATTCGCTGCGGCGGCTCTCCTGGGCGCGCTGCCAATAGGCGCGGGTGCGGCGACCGAGATCGGCGACCTCGACGAACAATTCGCTGCGCACGGGGACAGCCATCTCGGCCGCCGCCGTCGGCGTCGGCGCGCGCTTGTCGGCGACGAAATCGATCAGCGTGATGTCGGTCTCGTGGCCCACGGCCGAGATCAGCGGGATCATGCTCTCGGCTGCGGCACGGACCACGATCTCCTCGTTGAACGACCAGAGATCCTCCAGCGAGCCGCCGCCGCGCGCCACGATCAGCACGTCGGGCCGCGGGATCTTGCCGCCCTCCGGCAGCGCGTTGAAGCCGCGGATCGCGGCCGCGACCTGCTCGGCCGAGCCTTCGCCCTGCACCTTGACCGGCCAAACCAGCACGCGGCGCGGGAAGCGGTCCTCGAGCCGATGCAGGATGTCGCGGATCACGGCGCCGGTCGGCGAGGTGACGACGCCGATCACCTCCGGCAGCCATGGCAAGAGCTGCTTGCGCGCCTCGTCGAACAGGCCTTCGGCGGCGAGCTTCTTCTTGCGCTCCTCCATCAGCGCCATCAGCGCGCCGATGCCGGCCGGCTCCAGCGCCTCGATGACGATCTGGTATTTCGAGGAGCCCGGATAGGTCGTGAGCTTGCCCGTGGCGATGACCTCGAGCCCCTCCTGGGGCTTGAAGCGCATGCGGCCGTGCACGCCCTTCCAGATCACCGCCTCGATCTTGGCACTCTCGTCCTTGAGCGCGAAATAGCAGTGACCGGAGGAGTGGGCGCCGCGAAAGCCGGAGATCTCGCCGCGGACCCGGACATGGCCGTAGGTGTCCTCCACCGTCCGCTTCAGGGACTGTGAGAGCTCGGAGACGGTGAATTCGGGCGCGTTGTGAAGTTGTTCCGCAGGCGGCATCGGCAATCGATTCGGCATTTTGGGGTCGGACCCGACGTTAAGGATTTTCGCCGCGCAGTGCCAATCCGGGGATTGATCGAAAGAGTACTCTGTATTATAGAGTTCTCTATTGACGATGAGTTTTACGGAGTCCGGCCATGGCGATGCAATTGCTGCGAGGTGCTCTGAGCCTGCTGAAATGGGGCCTGTGCGCGATCGGTGCCGTGGCGCTGATCTTCACCGCCCTGATCGCGACCCCGCTGGAGCGGCCGCCGGAGCTGCACTCGGTGTCCGACTCCCGCAAGGGCGTCGACATGACGACCCTGCCGGCGCTGGAGCGCTTCCAGGCCCGTGACGGCACCTGGCTCGGTTATCGCCATTACGCGGCGGGCGGTTCGGCCACCGCGCGCGGCGCGATCTTCATCCATGGCTCGTCCGGCTCTTCCGGCACGGTCAATCACGCCTTGACGGCGGCGCTCGCCACGCACGGCGTGGAGACCTGGGCGCTGGACACGCGCGGTCACGGTGCCTCGGGCACGCGCGGCGATATCGGCTACGTCGGCCAGCTCGAGGACGATCTCGTCGATTTTGTCGCCCATGTCCGCAAGAGCGCGCCTGATTTGCCGCTGACCCTGATCGGCCATTCCGCCGGCGGCGGCTTCTCGCTGCGCATCGCCGCCACTCCGATCGTGCAGGACCTGTTTGTCCGCACCGTGCTGGTCGCGCCCTATCTCGGCTATGACGCGCCGACCAACATGCCGCATTCCGGCGGCTGGGCCAGCGCCGACATCCCGCGCTTCCTCGGCCTCGCCGCGCTGCGCAAGCTCGGCATCGACTGCTGCGCGCAGCTCCCGGTGCTCGCCTTCGCGGTGCCTGCGAATTCGGAGCGCTTCCTCACGCCGACCTATTCCGACCGCCTGATGCGCAACTTTGCGACGCGCGGCTATCGCCTCGATCTGCCGGCCGTGACGCATCCCATGACGATCTTCGGCGGCGCTGAAGACGAGATGATGATCTCCGGCAAATATGCCGAGACCGTGCAGGCCATCAGGCCGTCCGTCGACGTCAAGCTGATCGAGGGTGTCAACCACATGGGCATGGTCACCAATCCGAAGGCGGTCAACGCGATCGCCGAGGACGTGGCGACGCGGGGAGCGAACCAGTCATGATCGACAGCAAGGAGGCCACTGCCGCGCTGGCCGAGATCGACGACATCGTCCAGCGCGTGCGGCAGTCGCGCATCTACGATCTCGCCAGCCAGATGATGATCATGTGGGGCGTGCTGGTGTTCGTCGCCAACATGGCGACCTGGCTGTGGCCGCACGGCGCTTATTACTATTGGTTCGCCGTCTACGTCTTCGGCATCGCCGGCTCGTTCGCGATCAGCACGATGAACCAGACTGCGACCGGGGTTCGCAGCTTCGACATGCGGATGCTGCTCGCCTTTGTGATGTTCATCGCCTTCGGCTTCCTCTGCGCGCACGTGCTCAGCCATTTCACGCCGCGTCAACAAGGCACGTTCTGGACCATCTATTTCATGCTGTTCTATGCGCTGGCAGGGCTGTGGTTCGGCACAGCCTTCGTCGTGATCGCGCTCGCGATCACCGCGCTGACGCTGATCGGTTATTTCTTCGCCACCGGCGATGCCTTCCTGCCCTGGATGGCCGTCGTCAACGGCGCCGGCCTGATCGTCGGCGGCCTCTGGATGCGGCGGAGCTAGCGCCATGGCCGAGCTCGACGACATCATCCACCAGCCGTTGCGCTTGAAGATCATGGCCGCCCTGAATTCGCTGCCGACCGCCGCCGCGGGTCTCGAATTCTCCCGCCTCAAGAAGCTCACCGGTGCCACCGACGGCAATCTCGGCGCCCATATCGAGACCTTGGCCAAGGCCGGCTACGTCTCGGTCGACAAGGCCTTCGTCGGCAAGAAACCGCAGACTACCGTCACCGCTACGGCAGCCGGCCGCGGCGCCTTCGCGCGGCACGTCGCGACGTTGCAGGAGATCATTGCGGGGAAGCAGGTGTAGACGCGATCGTCATCGCGGTGCGGCTTGCTGTGCCCTCTCCCCTTGCGGGAGAGGGCATTTCCGCTGGTAGACACAGGCTCGCTCGGGTGAGGAGTTCGCGGATGCAACCCCTCATCCGGCGCGCATTCGCGCGCCACCTTTTCCCGCAAGGGGAGAAGGGGCAGCGGAGCAAGTCGCCCCGGAATGACGGGGAGCGTCAGGCGTTTCCCCTTGAGGCCCGCCCCGATTCGTGCGACCTCCGCCCCCAGCAAAACCCCTTATTCTGAGCCTTCGATGCACATTCTCCTGCTCGGTTCCGGCGGCCGCGAACATGCCCTGGCGTGGAAGATCGCAGCTTCTCCCCTGGTGACCAAATTCTGGTGCGCGCCCGGCAATGCCGGCATGGCGCGCGAGGCGGAGTGCGTGGCGCTCGATATCGCCGACCATGCCGCGGTGATCGAGTTCTGCAAGAAGAATGCGGTCGAGCTCGTGGTGGTCGGCCCGGAGACGCCGCTCGCCGCCGGCATCGTCGATGATCTCTCGGCCGCCGGTATCAAGGCGTTCGGTCCGAACAAGATCCCGGCCCAGCTCGAAAGCTCCAAGGGTTTCACCAAGGCGCTCTGCACCGAATTCGGCATTCCGACCGGCGCCTACAAGCGCTTCACCAAGCCTGAGGATGCGCGCGACTACGTCAACAGCCAGGGCGCGCCGATCGTCGTCAAGGCCGACGGCCTTGCCGCCGGCAAGGGCGTCGTCGTCGCCAAGACCGTGCGCGAGGCCGAGGACGCCATCGCCATGATGTTCGAGGGCGCTTTTGGCGAGGCCGGCGCGGAGGTCGTGATCGAGGAGTTTCTGCCCGGCCGCGAGATCAGCTTCTTCGCGCTGTGCGACGGCGAGACGGCCATCCCGCTCGCCTCGGCGCAGGACCACAAGCGCGTGTTCGACCATGATGTCGGCCCGAACACCGGCGGCATGGGCGCCTATTCGCCGACGCCGCTGGTCACGCCCGCGATCCACGACGCGATCATGGCCAAGATCATTTTGCCGACGGTCGCCGGCATGAAAAAGCGCGGCACGCCGTTCCGCGGCATCCTGTACGCCGGCATCATGCTGACGACGCAGGGGCCGAAGCTGTTCGAGTTCAACGTGCGCTTCGGCGATCCCGAGTGCCAGGTGCTGATGCTGCGCATGATGTCGGACATCGTGCCGGCGTTCATCGCCGCCTGCGACGGGGAGTTGAAGCATTTCGATCTGCGCTGGTATCCGGAATCCGCGCTGACCGTGGTGATGGCGGCGAAGGGCTATCCCGGCGACTACCAGAAGGGCACGCGCATCGAGGGGCTCGATGACGCAGCCAAGGTGGAGACCGTCGAGATCTTCCACGCCGGCACGGTCGAGAAGGAAAGTGCGATCCTCGCCAATGGCGGCCGCGTGCTCAATGTCTGCGCGCTCGGCAAGACTGTCACAGAGGCGCAGAGCCGCGCCTATCAGGCTGTCGACCGCATCAACTGGCCGGACGGCTTCTGCCGCCGCGACATCGGCTGGCAGGCGGTGGAAGCGGAGAAGGCCAAGGGCTGACAGGCTTTTTGCCGCTGCGCGCGCAAAGAAACTTCGCGCCATCGCGCCGCCACACCGACATTCCAGAAATGCGTAGTCGGCCGTTGGACTTAGCGTCCTCTGCCGATCTCACCGTGCTACTGTGCATGGGGTTGTTTTCGACTGTCATGTCGAGGCGCCCCCGCGACCGACCAGACAAGGATGCAGAAAGATGTCCGATCTCGCCGACCTCTATCCCGGCTTCGCCTCGGAATGGATCAACACCTCCTTCGGCAGCATCTTCGCCCGCGTCGGCGGCAGCGGGCCGCCGCTGCTGCTGCTGCACGGCTTCTCCGAGACGCATGTGATGTGGCACCGCGTGGCGCCTGAGCTTGCCGACAGGTTCACGCTGATCATCGCCGACCTGCCCGGCTATGGCTGGTCCGACATGCCCGAGAGCGATGCGCTGCACATCCCCTACAGCAAGCGCGCGATGGCGAAAGCCATGGTCGAGGCGATGGAGCGGCTCGGCCATGTGCACTTTGCGCTCGTCGGTCACGACCGCGGTGGCCGCGTGTCGTATCGCCTGGCGCTCGATCATCCCGGACGGCTGTCGAAGCTCGCCGTACTCGATATCCTGCCGACCTATAATTACTGGGAGCGGATGAACCGCGCCTATGCGCTGAAGATCTATCACTGGACTTTTCTGGCCCAGCCCGCGCCGCTGCCGGAGACGCTGATCTCGGGCAATGGCGAGTTCTTCCTGCGCTTCAAGATGGCGAGCCAGACCAAGTCGAAGACGCTGGATGCGATCGACAAGCGCGCGCTCGAACATTACCTCGCCCCGTTCCGCGACCCCGCACGCGTCCATGCGATGTGCGAGGATTACCGCGCCGGCGCCTATTTCGACTACGACCTCGACAAGGCCGATTTCGAGGCCGGCAAGAAGATCACGGTGCCGATGCTGGCGCTGTGGGGCAATGCCGGCATCGCGCAGGCCGCCGCGACGCCGCTCGATACATGGAAGCAATGGGCGACCAATGTCGACGGCATGCCCGTGGATTCCGGGCACTTTCTCACGGAGGAGAACCCGGATGTGACCGCGAAGGCGCTGCGCGAGTTCTTCCTCGCGCCTTAGCGCCGCTCCCGGAAGAACTCCTTGAGCAGCCGCGCCGCCTCGCTCTCGCCGACGCCGGAATAGACATCCGGGGCGTGGTGACAGGTCGGCGAGGCGAAGAACCGCACGCCGGATTCGACCGCGCCGCCCTTGGGGTCGGCGGCGCCGTAATAGAGCCGGCGCACCCTTGCAAAGGAGATCGCGCCCGCACACATGGTGCACGGCTCCAGCGTCACGTAGAGGTCGCAGTCGACGAGGCGCTCGCTGCCGATTTTCCTGGCCGCCTCGCGCAGCGCAACGAGTTCGGCATGGGCGGTGGGGTCATGGTCGGTCAGCGTCCGGTTGCCGGCGGTGGCGATGACCTCGTAATCGCGGACCACCACGCATCCGATCGGAACTTCGCCCGCTTTTCCGGCATTTTCGGCCGTCTTGAGCGCCAAATCCATGAAAGAGGGGGCTTTCAAGCCTCGTATCATCCAAAGAAACCTGCTAGTAGCTGCGCCTTCAGCAGAAGTGCTTACCGGTTTTGCCTGAGCATGCGGCTCGGAACGAGCGCGCGCACTGCTCCCGCGCCGCCTCCTTAAGTGAGATTATTCATGCCTCGCGACAGCGACAAAGACAACGATTCCCGCGGCCGGCGAGGCCCGGCCAAAGGCGGCCGCAGCGGCAAGCCGCGCGGCCCCGAGAAGAAGTTCGCCAAGCGCGGCTTCGAGGGCAAAGGCGACCGCGACAGCCGTCCGCCCCGTGGCGACCGCGACAGCCGCCCGTTCCGCCGCCGCGAGGACGGCGATGCCCCGCGCCGCGATTTCTCCGACCGCCCGCGCTTCAAGCGCGATGACCGCGGCGGCGAAGGCCGCGGCGAGCGCAGCTTCAAGCCGCGTGGCGACCGTCCCTTCTCCGATCGCTCCTCGCGCGATGGCGAGAAGCGGCCGTTCAAGCCGCGTGGCGACCGCCCGTCCCATGGCCGCGACGACCGTCCGCCGCGCAGCCGGGATCGCGACGAGTCGCGGCCGGCCGGCCGGTCCGGTGGTGAGAGGAAGTTCGGCGAGAAGCGGCCCTATGCGCCGCGCGGCGAGCGTCCCGAGCGCAAGTTCGACGGCGAGCGGAAGTTTTCGCGGGGCGGCGACCGTGGAGATCGCGGTGACCGTGCGCGCGATCGTGGCGAGCGCGGCGATTCCAAGCCGTGGCAGAAGCGCGATGCGGGCCCGCGCGGCGACCGTCCGCGCAAGTCCTTCGACAAGGATTTCGGCGGCCGCGATCGCGGCGACGAGAAGCCCTGGCGTCAGCGCGACGACCGTCGTGAGGGTGGTCGCGGCGGCGAGGACCGTCCGCGTTTCTCGCGACGCCGCGACGAGGGCGGTGATGATCGCCCGCGTTTCTCGCGTCCGCGCGAGGAGCGGTCCGGTGACGATCGTCCGCGGTTCAACCGCTCGCGCGAGGGGCGGCCGGAAGGCCGCATGGACTGGCAGGAGCATCCGCGCAGCGAGGGCCGCTTCCGCGACCGTCCACGCCGCGACAACGAGGACGACAGCAGGATCTTCGAGAAGCGTCCGGCCTTCGGCGGCCGCGGCGCCTATCGCGAGCGCGACCGCGATTTCGAGGGGCGGCCGCGCCGCGACGAGGCGCCGAAGCCGAAGAAGACCGGCGAGCGCATCGCCAAGGCGCTGGCCCGTGCGGGCCTCGCCTCGCGCCGCGACGCCGAGGAGATGGTCACGCAGGGCCGCGTCACCGTCAACGGGCGTGTGATCAACTCGCCCGCGCTCGACATCACGCAGAACGACGTCGTCCTGGTCGACGGCAAGCCGTTGCCGCCGCGCGAGCGCACGCGGCTGTTCCTCTACCACAAGCCGCGCGGGCTGATGACGACGCATGACGATCCCGAAGGACGTCCGACTGTGTTCGACAATCTGCCCGAAGGCCTGCCGCGGCTGATCAGCGTCGGCCGGCTCGACTTCAACACGGAAGGCCTGCTGCTGCTCACCAACGACGGCGGTCTTGCGCGCACGCTCGAGCTGCCCGACACCGGTTGGCTGCGCCGCTACCGCGTCCGCGCCCATGGCGACGTCACCCAGGCGCAGCTCGACGCGCTCAAGAGCGGCATCGAGGTCGAGGGCGTCAAATACGGTCCGATCGAGGCGACGCTGGAACGCGACCAGGGCGCCAATGTCTGGCTGGTGTTCGCGATCCGCGAGGGCAAGAACCGCGAGGTGCGCAATGTCTGCGCTCATCTCGGGCTCGAGGTGAACCGGCTGATCCGGGTCTCCTATGGCCCGTTCCAGCTCGGCGAGATCCCCGAAGGCCAGGTCGACGAGATCAAGTCACGCGTGCTGCGCGAGCAGCTCGGTGACAAGGTGATCGAGAAGTCGGGCGCCGAATTCGACGTGCCGTCGAAATCCTCGCGCGTCGACGACGCGCCGAGCGCGAAGAAGCCCGCCAGCAAGCGCGCCGTGATCGCCGACCGCAAGGGCCGCCGCGTGCTGGTGCAGCGCACCGGCAGCGAGGAGGCGCGCGAGCGCAACGAGATGGAAGCGAACGGCTACGGCCCGCCGCGTCGTCCCAAACGCGGCTATCACGGCAAGCGCGACCTGACGCCGCGGGAGGATTAGCTTGCGCGTCGTCGGCGGCAGGTTGAAGGGGCGCAATCTCGCCTCACCGTCCTCGCGCGACATCCGCCCGACGGCGGACCGCCTGCGCGAGGCCGTGTTCAACATCCTCGTGCACGCCTATGACGATCCGATCGAGGATGCGCGCGTGCTCGATCTCTTCGCCGGCACCGGCGCGCTCGGCATCGAGGCGTCCTCGCGCGGCGCGAAGTTCACGCTATTCGTGGACAACGGCGCGGAGGCGCGGGCGCTGCTGCGCAACAATGTCGAGACGCTCGGCCTCGGCGGCGTCACCAAAGTCTATCGCCGCGATGCCACCGATCTCGGCCCAGCGCACCCCGTCGAGCCATTCTCGCTGGTCTTCCTCGATCCGCCCTATGGCAAGGGCTTTGCGGAGAAGGCGCTCGCGTCCTTGCGTGACGGCGGCTGGCTGACATCGGGCGCACTGCTGGTGGTGGAAGAGGCGAGAGCCGCGCAGTTCGTGACGCCGGAAGGGTTTGAGGAGCTGGAGCGACGGGCGTACGACGACACCGAGTTTGTGTTTTTGAAGAGGCCGTAGCGCTGGTGCCGTAGTGCCGTAGGGTGGGCAAAGGCGCAACGCGCCGTGCCGACGAACTTTCCATGATCGTGATAGGTGGTGGGCACGCTTCGCTTTGCCCACCCTACTGCACCGTCACCGCCGCCCGAACAGCTTCTCCACGTCCGACAGCTTCAACTCGACATACGTCGGCCGGCCGTGGTTGCACTGGCCGGAGTTCGGCGTCTCCTCCATCTCGCGGAGCAGAGCGTTCATCTCCTCCGGGCGCAATCTGCGGCCGGCGCGCACCGAGCCGTGGCAGGCCATGGTGGCGGCGACGTGCATCAGGCGGCGCTCGAGAGGCAGAGCCTCGTCCCATTCGGCCATATGCTCGGAGAGATCGCGCAGCAGCCCGCCAGCGTTGGTCTTGCCGAGCAGCGACGGCGTCTCGCGCACCGCGACCGCGCCAGGGCCGAAGGATTCGATCGCTAGGCCAAATGACGCAAGTTCATCGCTGCGCTCCAGCAGGCGCTCCACGGTGGCCTCGTCCATCTCGACGATCTCGGGGATCAGGAGAATCTGCCGCTGCACGCCGTTGGCCGCCAGTGAAGCCTTGAGCCGCTCATAGACGATGCGCTCATGCGCGGCATGCTGGTCGACGATGATGAGGCCGTCGCGGGTTTGCGAGACGATGTAGGTCTCGTGAATCTGCGTGCGCGCCGCACCGAGCGGGCGGTCGACAAGGTCAGCCACCGGCTGCGTCTCGAACCTGATGTCCGCGCTGGGCGCGCCGACATCGAACGCAGCCTGCGCGCGCTCGGCGAAGACGGGCGCGGCGGAGCCTTCGAATGGCGGCATCGGCGCGACCGGAGCCGACGGCGAGGCGCGCCAGTCCCAGCCTGCGGAGCGCTGCGGCGCGAAGGCAGGCCGGAACGAGGCCAAGGCGCTCTCGCCGCTGTTGGCGGCGGTGCGGCGGCCCTCGCGCGCAAGCCCTTCCTTCAATCCGTGCACGATCAGCGCGCGGACGAGGCCGGCATTACGGAAGCGCACCTCGGTTTTGGCCGGATGCACGTTGGCATCGACCTCGCGCGGATCGAGCGTGACGAACAGCGCCAGCACCGGATGCCGGTCGCGCGGCAGATAGTCGGCATAGGCCCCACGCACCGCCCCGAGGATCAGCTTGTCGCGGACGGGTCTGCCGTTGACGAAGAGATATTGCCCGAGCGCATTGGCCTTGGTCAGCGCGGGGGCTGCCGCATAGCCGGCAACGACGACGCCCTCGCGCTCGGCATGGACTTCAAAGGCATGGCTGCGGAATTCTGCGCCCAGGATGTCGCCGAGCCGCGTCAGCCGGCCGGCGGCGCCGGGCAGGGCCGCGGCCCAGGTCACCGGCGCGCGCTCCTCGCCGGCGAGCGTGAAGGCGACGTCGGGCCGCGCCATCGCAAGGCGTCGCACCACCTCGCGGATCGCCTCCGCCTCGGTGCGGTCGGTTTTCAAAAATTTCAGCCGTGCCGGCGTCGCGTAGAAGAGGTCGTTGACCTCGACGCGCGTGCCATGCGCCAGCGCCGCCGGCATGATCTCGGACTTGTCGCCGCCCTCGACATTGAGCGCCCAGGCATGCGGCTCGCTCGCGTGCCGCGTGGTGATGGACAGCCGCGCCACCGAGCCGATCGAGGGCAGCGCCTCGCCGCGGAACCCAAGCGTGCGGATCTGGAGCAGATCCTCGTCGTCGAGCTTGGAGGTCGCGTGGCGCTCGACCGCGAGCGCCAGGTCTCTAGCGGTCATGCCGCTGCCGTCGTCGGTGATGCCGATCCGCCGTCGTCCGCCGCCATCGGTGAAGACGTCGATCCGGCTCGCGCCGGCGTCGATGGCGTTCTCGACGAGTTCCTTGACCACGCTCGCCGGACGCTCGACCACCTCGCCGGCGGCGATGCGGTTGACGACCTGCTCTGGCAATTGGCGGACGGGCATGGGCTCTGGGCTTGGGCTCTGGGCTTGGGCTTGCGATCTGGATTCGCTGGCGGCGGCTATCTTAAGCCGTGTTGCGTCAAAAGCATGTGTTGGGCAACAGCGGTGTCGCGGCCTGGGGAAGAGGGCTGCCTATCACATTGAAGACATTGGACGTTCAAGAAAATCGCGCAAGCCGGATCATGCGATTTCCAGTGACCGTCCTGATTGTGGGGTGCGTGGCCGCGGTGTAGCATCGTGAAAAAATGGCAACAGGACGGGAGGACGCCATGTGCCATCTCTTCGCGCACCAGCCCCAACGCGACTACGAATCCCAGACCCGCTCTTTGCGGATCGGCGGGCACTGCACCTCGATCCGGCTCGAGATGGCATTCTGGGACACGCTGGAGGAGATCGCGGCCAAGGAGAGCATGAGCCTCGGCAAGTTCCTGACCACGCTCTACAACGAGGTGCTCGACCACCACGGCGAGGTCAACAATTTCGCCTCGCTGCTGCGGTGTTCGTGTTTGATCTATCGCTCCCGGAGCACGGTGCCGGTGCCGGAGTTCAAGCCCACGGTGGCGCAGATTCTCGACGCGGCCGAGTAGCCGCTACAGCGAGAGCCGTATCCACAATCTCGGTGTCGTCCCGGCGAACGCCGGGACTCATACCGCGGAATCCATCGAGCGCAGGTGATCTGAGTACCGGACGGCTGATTTTCGTCAAACTGCTCCCTGTGGTTATGGGTCCCCGCTTTCGCGGGGACGACATCTTGGGTGGGGATACGTAATCCCTCTTCATCGCCGTCCGGGCGATCGCGATGGCAACCTGAGGTCAAATCTCCTTCTTCTGCATCGCGCCCGCAATGTAATCCGCCTGGCGGATCGCCAGCGCCACGATGGTCAGCGTCGGGTTGCAGGCCGCGCCGCTGGTGAACTGGCTGCCGTCGGAGACGAACAGGTTCTTGATATCGTGGCTCTGCCCGAACTTGTTGACTACGCCGTCGCGCGGCTTCTCGCTCATCCGGTTGGTGCCGAGGTTGTGCGTGCTCGGATAGGGCGGTGTCGGATAGGTCACGGTGGCGCCGACGGCATCATAGACCGCGGCACCCTGCTTGTAGGCATGTGCGCGCATCGCGATGTCGTTGGGATGGTCGTCGAAGTGCACGCTCGCAACCGCCTGCCCGTGCTTGTCCTTCACGACCGGGTCGAGCGTGATGCGGTTGGTTTCCTGCGGCATGTCCTCGCCGACCAGCCACATGCCGGCCATCCTGGGATAGCCGTCGAGCGCCGACGTGAACGAACGGCCCCAGGCGCCGGGGTTGAGGAACGCGGCCATGAAGGGCAGGCCGATCGACAGCGTCTCCATCTCGTAGCCGCCGACGAAGCCGCGCTTCGGATCGTTGACGGATTCATCGCGGATGATGCCGGCCATGGTGGTGCCGCGATACATGTGCACCGATTTCTCGAACACGGCGTAGACGCTGCCGGTCATGTGCCGCATGTAGTTGCGCCCGACCTGGCCCGATGAGTTGGCAAGGCCGTCGGGGAACATGGTCGAGGCGCTGTTGAGCAGCAGCCGCGGGCTTTCGATCGAATTGCCGGCGACCGCGACGATACGCGCCTTCTGGCGCTGCATCGCCCCGCTCTCGTCGGCATAGACGACGCCGGTCACTTTGCCGCTCGCGTCATGCTCGATCTTGACCACCATGCTGCTTGGGCGAACTTCAAGGTTGCCGGTCGCCTCGCCCTTGGGGATCTCGGTGTAGAGCGTCGACCATTTGGCGCCGGACTTGCAGCCCTGGAAGCAGAAGCCGATCTGCTGGCAGGAGCCGCGGCCATCGCGCGGCTGGCTGTTGATCGCCATGTTGCCGGTGTGCACGGTCTTGTAGCCGAGCTTCCTGGCGCCGGCCTCCAGCACTTTGAAGTTATTGTTGCCGGGAAGTCCGGGAATGCCGTTGGTTCGGGTCACGCCCATCTTGTTCTCGGCCTTGGCGTACCATGGCTCCATCTCGGCCAGCGTGACCGGCCAGTCCAGAAGGTTCGCGCCGGGAATGTTGCCATAGGTGCTCTTCACCTTGAACTCGTGCTCGTCGAAGCGGAGCGAGGCGCCGGCCCAATGGGTCGTGGAACCGCCGACTGCCTTGACGATCCAGGCGGGCAGGCCCGAGAAGTCTTTCGCAACGCGCCACGTGCCGGACGTGGTGCGCGCATCGGTCCAGGCGAGCTGGGAAAAACTCTCCCACTCGTCATTGACGAAATCCTGGTTCTCGATGCGGGGACCTGCTTCCAGGATGACGACCTTGACGCCCTTCTGCGCGAGCTCGTTGCCCAGCGTGCCGCCGCCGGCACCGGAGCCGACGATCACCACAACGCCGCTGTCGTTCAGATCGAATTTTGCCATCTGCGTTCTCCTGAACCTGGGTGGCCTTTAAGCCTTCGGCAGCCAGTCGATATCGGCGAAGCCGCGGTTGATGTAGCCGCCATGCTCGGCGGAGGAGCCCTCGTAGCCGAACCGCGGCCAGACCTCTTTCTGGTTGTAGAGCGAGACGACGAGGTCGCCGCGCACCTTCTGGAAGAAGTCGCTTCCCTCGATCTCCTTCAGCAGCACCACGCGATCGGCTTCCCATTGCACCTCGGCATAGGGCGCCTTGTGACGATCCTTCGCGTTCTGATCGAGCCTTGCGATGCCGTCGCTGATGAGAGCCTTGACGGCGGGATCCTTGGCCGCCTTGCCGTCCCACGGCTTGATCGCGGTGATGTAGTAGCTGTCGCCGAGCACATCGTGCGGATAGATGTCGCGCGCGACCTTCAGCAGCGTCTTCATCGTCGCGGGCGAAAGCGCGGTGGCATCGTCGGCCCAGGCGCTCTCGATGCTGACACCGACGCTGGTGGCTGCGGCCACGACCGGCACGGCGGTCGCCGCGCCCTTGAGAAAGACGCGGCGGCTGTGCTTGCTTCGACGATCGACTTCTCTCATGGCATTCCTCCGTGGATTTTTGTGATTTGGGTTTTTGAACTTGATCAGCCGAAGCGTCCGCCCCGCTGGATCACCTCGATCTTGTAGCCGTCGGGATCGCTGACGAAGAAGAAGCGCGCCAGCGTCCTGCCGTCGTGCTTGAAGTCGCGTAGCGGCCCTGGAGCGAGCTTCTCGCGCTCGAAGCGGGCGTGTTCGGCGTCGAGATCCTCGACCACCACCGCGAGATGGCCGTAGCCGTCGCCGAGCGCATATGGCTCCTTGCGATCGAAATTGACCGTCAGCTCGACCTCAAAAGGTGAGGAGGGGTGACGCAGATAGATCAGGGCGAAGTCCGCGAATTTCAGATGGTCGGCGACCTCCAGGCCGAAGGCGCGCCTGTAGAAGTCGAGCGAGCGGGCCTCATCCAGCACGCGGATCATGGAATGAACGGGTTTTGCCATTCAGTTCTGCTCCTTGAGGTAGGCGATGATGGCGGCGCGCGTCTCCGGCTTGGCCTGCCGGTACACCATGGTCACGCCGGGAACGACGGCTTGCGGATTGGTCAGCCATGCATCGAGCCTGGTCTCGTCCCAGGCGAAGTCCGCCTTCGCGAGGGCGTCCGAGTATTTGAAGCCCTCGACCTTGCCGGCTGGGCGGCCGACGATCTTCACCAGTGGCGGCCCTTGCCGCGTCGGCTCCGATGCGCTTGTGGTGTGGCACACCGCGCATTGCTGCTTGAACAGCGTCGCGCCGTCCGGCGACCTTGCGGCCGGCAACGGCATTTGCGCATCGGCGATCCGCACCACCAGCACCATCGCGGTGCACAATCCCAGCACGATTGCGCGCATCGTCAAGGCTCGCCCGTCCACATCAAATCCAGCGTGCGCAAACTCTAGGCGTCGCCAAAGATGCGGTGGTAGTAGCGGGCTATTTCGCTGCGCGCGGAGATGTGCGCGGCATGTGGTGTTCCGCGCTGCCTTATATGCGGAGCACAATTCCGCGAAAGCGCCGTCAAATCCCTAAACGATCACCACACCATGCGCATTGCATGTCGACCGCGCCGCTTGAACTCTTTGCGCGATGCGATGGCCGGTGCAGACGAGCGGCGTGGGAGCCGCCGAGCCATTCATCGCGAAAAATCCAGGAGAAATGGATGAAGTTGGTGAAGACCTCGATGATCGCATGCGCCCTGTCGGCTCTCATTGCGACGCCCGTTCTCGCGCAAGGCGCGCCGCCTGCCAAGACCGGCGGCACCGTGCAAAGCAAGCCGATGCAAGGCACGATGGGCAGTGGCGATGAGGAGATGAACGCTCAGCCCGGCGCGGCGGGTGAGAAGACCGGCATGAAGTCGACCAAGGGTACCCGCGGCACGGTCGGCACCACGGGCAGCGCTGTGCACAAGGGGACCGCCGACGATGCCGCGACTGGCGGTGCAGCCCCGTCCAAGCGTTACTAGTCCCGCTGGCTGAAATGGCAAAACTCCGGTCGCCATGCGGCCGGAGTTTTCGCTAGTGCTTGCTAATCGTTGAAGCGGCCGCCGCGGCCGGCCTTGACGTCGCTGCGGCGCTTCTTGCCGTCGAGCCGGCGCTGTTTGGAGGCGTAGGTCGGCCGCGTCGCGCGGCGCGGCGTCGGGCGCACCATGGCCTCCTTGAGGATCTCGACGAGGCGGTCGATGGCGTCCTGGCGGTTGCGCTCCTGGGTGCGGAAGCGCTGGGCGTGGATCACGATCACGCCGTCCTTGGTCATGCGCTGGCCGGCGATGCGGGCGAGCCGGATGGCTGCGTCCTCCGGAATCGTCAGCTTGCCTGTGTCGAAGCGCAGTTGCGCCGAGGTCGCGACCTTGTTGACGTTCTGCCCGCCCGGGCCGGAGGCGCGGACAAAGCCGATCTCGATGTCGTCCTCGTCGATGACGAGGTCGCGGGATATCCGCAGCATGATGGCACCATTTCTGATGTCCGGACATATCGCGGACGTCCACGTTCGGCAATGGCGCCGATAAAAACGCAAATGGCCGGGCTAAGCTCGGCCATTTGATGAACCGCATAGAGAAGGGGGTCAGTTCGACTTCGTCGCCGGTGCTGCCGCCGGCTGCGCGGCGGCCTGCGGGGCGCGGCCGACGACCACGGTCAGCAGGCCCTGGCCCCACAGCCGCTTGGCGGCCGCCTTTGCGTCGTCCAGCGTCACCGCGTCGACTATGGCGTTGCGCTTCTCGATATAGTCGATCGGCAGCTTGTCCTGCTGGTACTGCAGCAGCGCCTGGGCGAGCTTGGAGGAGGTGTCGAGCGCCAGCATCTGGGAGCCCTTGAGGTAGGACTTGGCCTCGTCGAGCTCCTTCTGCGTCGGGCCCTCCTCGGCGATGCGGCGCACCTCCTTGTCGATGGCATCGATGGTGTCGCCGGCACGGTCGGCGCGGGTGCCGGTGTTGCCGATGAAGACCGCCGAATGTTCCATCCAGAGCAGCGATTCGAACACCGAATAGGCGAGGCCGCGCTTCTCGCGCACCTCGCGATAGAGCCGCGAGGACAGTCCGCCGCCGCCCAGGATGTGGTTGACGACATAGGCCGCCATGAAGTTCGGATCACTGCGCTTCACGCCGGGGCCGCCGAAGGTGATGACGGTCTGCGGCACGTCGAGCGTCACGAAGGTGCGCTGCGGCGGCTTGGCCGCCTCGATGTCCGGGACCGGCGTGAGGTTAGCCTTGGCGGGAAGACTGCCGAAGGTGTGGTCGAGCAGCTTGCCGAGGGTCTCGGGATCGACGTCGCCAACCACCGCGACCTTCAGCCCGTCCTTGGCGAGCACGCGGCCGACATAATCCTTCAGATCGGCGACCGAGATGGTCGGCACGCTGTCGAGGGTGCCGTTGGTCTGCCGCCCATAGGGATGATCGCCGAAGGCGACCTCGAGGAACTTGCGGCTCGCCAGCGAGGTCGGGTTGGTGGTCTCGCGGCGCAGGCCGGAGAGAACCTGCGAGCGGATGCGCTCGACATCGGCAGTGTCGAAATGCGGCGAGGTCAGCGCGCTCCTGAGCAGGTCGAAGGCCTCGTCCTTGTTGTCGCGCAGCATGCGCAGGCTGCCGCGGAACGTGTCGCGGGTGGCGCTGAAGGAGAGCTCGATGGCGCGGCGGTCGAGCCGCTCATGGAAGGTCTTGGAGTCGAGATCGCCGGAGCCTTCGTCAAGCAGGTCACCGACGAGGTTGGCGACACCCGACTTGTCCTTGGGATCCTGTGCCGAGCCGCCGGCAAACGAATATTCCATGGCGATGAGTGGCACGGTCGCGTCCTGGACGAACCAGGCCTCGATGCCGCCGGGGGAGACCAGGCGCTGGATCTTTGCGGCCGCTTGCGATGGCGAGATGCTCGCGAGCGCGAGCGCCGCGCCGGTGGCAAGGGAGAATGCAACGCGTCGAAGGAAGGGATAGGTCACGAACGCTTCTCCTCGCGCTTGGCGGTGGCGGTGTCCTTGATCAGATAGCCGGTCACCGATCGCTTCTTCTCGAGCCATTTCTGCGCAACTGCGCGCACCTGTTCGGCGGTGACCGCGCGGATGCGGTCCGGCCAGCTCCTGATATCCTCGATCGAAAGGCCCGTGGTCAGCGCGCCGCCATACCAGCGCGCGAGCACCGCCTGATTGTCCTGGGCGTAGATCGCTTCGGCAATGAGCTGGGTCTTCACCCGCTCGAGGTCCTCGGCGCGGATCGGGTTCTGCGCGATGTCGGCGATGACGCCGTCGATCACCTGCTCGACCTCGGTAAAGCTGACGCCGGGCTTCGGCGCGGCCGAGATCGCGAACTGGGTCGGGTCGAGCGAGATGCTCGAATAGCTGGCGCTGGCGGAGACCGCGAGCGGCTTGTCGACGACGAGGGCGCGGTAGAGATAGGAGTTGCTGCCGCTGCCCATCAGCTGCGCCAGCACGTCGAGCGCTGCGCTTTCGCCGGCCGCGGCGGTCGTCGCCGAGGGCACGAGATAATAGCGCCGCAGGTTCGGCTGCTCGACGCGCGGGTCGGCCAGCGTGACGGTGCGCGGCGCCGCCGGCTCCGGCTCCTGCGGGCGGACGCGCCGCGCCGGGATCGCGGGCTGGGCGGGGATCGCGCCGAAATTGCGCTCGACCAGCGGGCGGATGTCGGCGGCCTCGACGTCACCGGCGATCACCAGGATCGCGTTGTTCGGCGCGTAGAAGCGGCGGTAGAAGGTGAGCGCATCCTCGCGATCGAGCTTCTCGATTTCCTGGTGCCAGCCGATCACCGGCCGGCCGTAGGGATGGTTGAGATAGAGCGCGGCCATGATCTGCTCGTTGAGCCGCGCGTCCGGATTGTTGGCGACGCGCATGTTGTACTCTTCGAGCACGACGTCGCGCTCGGGCAGCACGTTCTCGTCCTTGAGGATCAGGCCGGTCATGCGGTCGGCCTCGAACTCCATCATGGTCGGCAGCTGCTCTTTCGGAACGCGCTGGTAGTAGTTGGTGTAGTCGACCGAGGTCGAGGCGTTCTCGTTGCCGCCGACGCGGAGCACGGTCTGGGAGAATTCGCCGACCGGATGTTTCGAGGTGCCCTTGAACATCAGATGCTCGAGGAAGTGCGCGAGGCCGGACTTGCCCGGCGTCTCGTCGGCCGAGCCGACCTTGTACCAGATCATCTCGGTGACCACGGGCGTGCGGTGATCCGGGATCACCACGACCTGCATGCCGTTGCCGAGCGTAAAGCTGGCGGGCGGGGCCGATGTCACAGTGGTCTGAGCGAGGGCGCTGGCTGAGAGGACGCTCGTCGAAAGCAGCGCGGCAAGAAGGCAGGCAGCCGATCGGTAAGAGGACATCATCATCCTTATGAAAGGCCGAGGTCCGGATGTCCGGCTCGGTGGCGCGGTATGCTACACCGCGCGGCTGAGGCTTCGCGTCACGAAGCAGAGAACGCAACGGGTAGGCAAGTTACTGATAGGCAATTTATCGATTGCGTCCGGCGTGCAGGGGCCGCCGGTGCCAGGTCCGCTTCGGTCAGGATGTCGCAGCGGACAGGAACGCTATTGTTCCTTGTCCTTGCCCGACATGATGTCGAAGTAGGTCTTTTTCGTATTGTCCTTGCCGGCGCCGTAGGCGTAGTTCGGCGAAGGCGTCTGGTAGCCCGGCGGGGGCTCGACCAGGGACTGGCGCGGCGGCTCGCTGGTGAATTGCTTTTCTTCGGGCGTGCCGCCCTTCATCATGCCCCACAGGCCGCCCGTGAAACCGAGCTGGGCGGGGCTCAGCGACGGATTGGAGTTCGTGCCCGGCTGAATCGGATCGTTGCTGGTACGCTCGGGGGCTGCGGTCCTGCCGACTTCCATCTCGGCCGGTGAAAGCGTGCGGCCCGCCTGCCAGCTCTCGGTTGCCTTGACGGCCTTCTTCCGCGCGGCGATGGCCTCCTTGCGGCGCTTCTCGTCGGGGTCCTTTGGCCAGTTCGGCGCATTCTTGGCCTGGGCGCCGGCCGGCGGCGGCAGGTCGAGCTTCGGCGGCACGACCAGCGGCGAGCGCTCGCGGTATTCGATGCCGGGCTTTTCCATGCTCTTGGCGCCGATGCCGGACATCAGATTGTCGATGAGCTTCTCTTCGAAGGTCATCCCGTCATCTTCATCATCGTCGTCACCGGCGCGGGCGGCGCCTGCTGCCATGACGAGACCGATGCCGAGCGCGACAGCGGACACTTTCAACGCCCGCCAGAGCCCGCCTTGGGGATCTCGAACCATTGAACCGCTGGTCTTCGAGCTGCGCATCACTGTACCTGTTCCATATTGTGGCAGATTGCCGCTCGCTCGCGGCCTAACCCTCGCAAAAACAGGGTTCCACCTGCCGGTCCGTATCGGCCGGGATCAGGGCGCTTTTGCGGCGGGTACCCCCAGGAAGGAATCATACAATAGCCCCGCCACCCCAGCAACGATGGCCACGTCGGCGAGGTTAAACACGTACCAATTATAGGTATTTCCGGCTATCTCGACGTGGAGCAGGGCGAAATCGACCACCGCGCCATAGGCGAGGCGATCGATACCGTTGCCGATCGCGCCCCCGATGATCAGGCCGAGCGCGACCGTCGCCAGCAGGGTGTGCGAGCGGGCCATCCAGATCGCCAGCGCCACCACGGCAATGGCCTTGACCGCCATCAGCGCGATTTGCGCCGCCTGGCCGTCGTTCTGGAGCCAGCCGAAGCTGATGCCGATGTTCCAGGCCAGCACCAGGTCGAAGAACGGCGTCACCCGCACCACGCCGCGACGGGCGAGGTCGAACACGTTGAGCAGCCAGAGTTTCGAGGCCTGGTCGAGGATGACCGTGACCACGGCCGAGAGGATGCCGGCGCGGAGCGGGGTCATGGCTGGCCGATCAGACGCTCACGCCCAACGCCTTCCATTCGCGCAGTGCCTGAGCATCGCGCGGGGTGACGTCGGGATATTCGGCGTCCTCGCCGACGGTCGGCGAGATCTTCCAGGAGCGGGCGCATTTGGTGCCGACCGCCTTCTCGACCACGACCGCGACGCCGGGCACGGCATCGAGGCGGAACGCGCTCGCCGGCGCCTCGCCCTCGCGCACCTCGTAGTTCGAGGTGATGCAGACTTCGGCGAGATCGACATCGAACAGCGTCATCATCATGTCCCTGTCGGCGACATAGATCACCGGCGAGGCCTCCAGCGACGAGCCGATGTTCTTGGCGGCGCGCTCGAGCTCAAGCGCGCCGGTCACGACGCGGCGAATGTCGCGGATCGTCTCCCACTTTGCGGCGAGCTTGTCGTCGCGCAGCTGCTCGATGTCGGTCGGGAACAAGGTCAAATGGACCGACGGCTCCGCGTTGGGGCGGAACATCCGCCAGGCCTCATCCGTCGTGAAGCTCAGGATCGGCGCGAGCCACTTCAAGAGAGCATCGCACAACAGCTCGATGGCGGTGAGCGCCGCCTTGCGCGCCACCGAGGACGGCGGATCGCAATACAGCGTGTCCTTGCGGATGTCGAAGTAGAACGCCGACAGCTCGGAGTTCATGAAAGCCGACAGGCTTGCGACCACGGTCTTGTAATCGAACGCGGCATAGGCCTTGCGGATGGTTTCGGCATGGCCGGCCAGCTCGTGCAGCATCAGCCGCTCGAGCTCGGGCATGTCGGCATAGGCGACCTTCTCGCTTGCCTTGAAGTGATGCAGCGTGCCGAGCATCCAGCGGAGCGAGTTGCGCAGCTTGCGATAGGTCTCGATGGTGTTCTTCAGGATCTCCGGGCCGATGCGCTGGTCGTCGGCATAGTCGGTGGCGCAGACCCACAGGCGCAGGATGTCCGCGCCGGAATCCTTGATCACCTTCTGTGGCTCGACAGTGTTGCCGAGCGACTTCGACATCTTGCGGCCGTTCTCGTCGAGCGTGAAGCCGTGGGTCAGCACGATGTCGTAGGGCGCGCGGCCGCGCGTGCCGGCGCTTTCCAGCAGCGAGGAGTGGAACCAGCCGCGATGCTGGTCGCTGCCTTCGAGATACATCACGGTGTCTTCGCCGCCGTCGACCTTGCGGACGATGTTGCCGAGCTGCGGGAAGTTCTGGCGATCCTCGAGCACGAAGGCGTGCGTGGACCCGGAATCGAACCAGACGTCGCAGATGTCGTCGACCTTCTTCCAGTCTTCGCTCGCGCGGGAGCCGAGGAAGCGCTCGCGGGCGCCGTCCATGTACCAGGCGTCGGCGCCTTCCTCCATGAAGGCTTCCGCGATGCGCTGGTTGACGATCTCGTCCTGGAGGATCTCGGCAGAGCCGTCGGCCTTCTCGCGCACGAATACGGCGATCGGCACGCCCCAAGCGCGCTGGCGCGAGATCACCCAGTCCGGACGATTGGCGATCATGCCGTTGATGCGGTTCTCGCCCGACGGCGGCACCCATTGCGTGACCGAGATCGCATGCAGCGCGCGGGCGCGCAGCGTGTCGCCCTTCTTCGCATGGCCGTTCTCGCTGACGTCCTTGTCCATCGCGATGAACCATTGCGGCGTGTTGCGGAAGATCACCGGCTTCTTCGAGCGCCAGGAGTGCGGATATTGGTGCTTGAGACGGCCGCGCGCGAGCAGCTTGCCGCCCTCGATCAGCGCCTTGATCACGGCCTCGTTGGCATCGCCCTTCTCGCCCTTGTCGTTGAGCACGCGCTTGCCGGTGAAGCCGGGGGCCTGTGCGGTGTAGGCGCCGTTCTCGTCGACGGTATAGGGGATCGCAGTCGAGATGCCGCGCGCATCGAGCTCGCGGGTGTTGGCCATCCAGACGTCGAAGTCCTCGCGGCCGTGGCTCGGTGCGGTGTGCACAAAGCCGGTGCCGGTGTCGTCGGTGACATGCTCGCCGGCGAGCAGCGGCACGATGAACTCGTAACCGCCGCCGAGGCCGCGCAGGGGATGGGCGCATTCGACCGCGTCCAGCGTGTCGCCGGGAATGTCGCGCACCTTCTCGTAAGAGGTGACGCGCGCCTGTTTGAACACCTCTGCGGCGAGCGCATCGGCCAGGATCAGGAGATCGCCGGTCTTGGCCCAATTGTCGGCGGGCGCGTCCGTGACCTTATAGAGGCCGTAGGCGATCTTCGGCGAGAACGAGATGGCGCGGTTGCCCGGCAGCGTCCAGGGCGTCGTGGTCCAGATCACGACCGAGGCATTGGCGAGCGCGCCATGCGCAGGCGAGGTGACCGGGAATTTCACCCAGACCATGTCGGAGGTGTAGTCCTCGTACTCGACCTCGGCTTCCGCGAGCGCAGTCTTCTCGACCACGCTCCACATCACCGGCTTGGAGCCGCGATACAGCGTGCCGTTGGCCGCGAACTTCATCAGCTCGCGCGCGATCTGCGCTTCGGCCGGATAGCTCATGGTCTGATAGGGATGATCCCAGTCGCCGATGATGCCGAGGCGCTTAAACTCCTCGCGCTGCACGTTGATCCAGTGCGTCGCATAGGCACGGCATTCTTTCCGGAACGCCACCATCGCGGCGGAGTCGCGGAAATCGGGCTTCTGCTTGCCCTTCTTGCGGTAGTTCTCCTCCTCGATCTTCCATTCGATCGGCAGGCCGTGGCAGTCCCAGCCGGGCACGTAGTTGGAGTCGAAGCCGAGCATCTGCTGGCTCTTGGTCACGACGTCCTTGAGGATCTTGTTCAGCGCATGCCCGATATGGATGTTGCCGTTGGCATAGGGCGGGCCGTCATGCAGCACGAACTTGGCGCGGCCCTCGGCGTCCTTGCGCAGCTTGTCGTAGAGACCGATGTCGTTCCAGTATTTCAGGATCTCCGGCTCGCGCTGCGGCAGGCCGGCGCGCATCGGGAATTCGGTCTGCGGCAGGAACAGGGTCTTCGAATAGTCTTTGGCTTCAGACTTTTGGGACTTTTGCGGCTTTTCGGACATGAGGCTGACTGGCTCGGAAGGGCGCGGGAACGGATGGCGATTGGGAATCGCGGGGTGAAACGTCAAAATCCCGGTCTTGCGCCGAGCCTTCAGGCTCAGGCGGAAGCCGGGCCGCTAATCCCTATGATGCGCCGCGCAAACATGGGCCCTCCATAGCAGCCGGGCGAGGCAAGCGCAAAGGTTCGGCGGGCCGGATTCGGGCCTCAATCGATCACGCCGAGCCGCGGAAACGCGTCGGGGGCGGCGGCCAGCATGGCGCGGGCGCGGGCGGAATCGTCGTCCATCTGGCGGATCAGGGCCTCCAGGCTGTCGAATTTCAGCTCCTCGCGGATGAAGCCGACGAAGGCACAGTCGAGCGTCTGGCCGTAGAGGTCGCCCTTGAAGTCGAACAGGAAGATTTCCAGGAGGGGCGCGCCATTATCAAAGGTTGGGCGGCGGCCGAAGCTCGCCACCCCATCCAGCCGCTCAGGCCCGCGGCCGACCCGCACCGCATAGATGCCGTGCTTGAGCCCGCAATTGGCATCCAACTGGATATTGGCGGTGGGGTAGCCGAGGTCGCGGCCACGCTTCTCGCCGTGGATCACCTCGCCGGTGACGAACCAGGGTGCGCCCAGCATGGTGGTGGCATCATTGAGCAGGCCTTCGGCGAGCGCGATCCGGATCGCGCTGGAGGACACCGGCCGCTCGTCGATGTCGATATGCGGCTGCACGTCGACCTCGATGCCAAGCCGGGGCGCCTCGTTGACCAGCAGGCTCGGCGAGCCGACGCGACCTTTGCCGAAATGGAAGTCGTAACCGACCGCGATGCCGCTGACGCCGAGGCGCCCGATCAGGTCATGGTGAATGAAGTCTTGCGCGCTGGTGCCGGCGCGCGCCTTGTCGAAGGTCATGACCACGGCGCCGGCGAGCCCGGTGCCGGCCAGTAGCCGCAGCTTGGCCCGTTCATCCGTCAAGCGGAATTGCGGGGTGTTGGGGCTGAAAAACCGCCGCGGATGCGGCTCGAAGGTCAAGGCCAGCGCAGGGCGGCCATGCGCCCGGCCCATTTCCAGGGCCGCGGCGATCACGGCCCGATGGCCGAGATGAACGCCGTCGAAATTGCCCATGGCGACCACGGCGCCCCGGGGAATGGCGGAATCCGGCGTGCTGTCGCGGATAACGGTAAAAGGCGGAGACATCAGGGGAATTCTCGGAGCCGGCGGGACCGGCCGGGACCGTGGCGCGACCGGCCGGATGAAGTCAAGCGGGAGGGTGCGGCCGAATTGAACACGATTTCAATTCTTCGAAGGCGTCCCCAGTTAACGGGCTGTTTAACGCCTTGATGCTAGTCCTTGATCGTGGAACCGCCGGGCTCCGGTCTGGCAGGTCTGATCGTAATATTCCTGGGTATGCGTTGGGGGAGTCGAGATGGCGGTTGATTTGTCGATGCCGGTTCTGGTGGTGGATGACTATAGCACCATGATCCGTATCATCCGGAATCTGCTGAAGCAGCTTGGCTTCGATAATATCGATGATGCCAGCGACGGTTCGGCGGCGCTGAACAAGATGCGCGGCAAGAAATACGGGCTTGTGATTTCCGACTGGAACATGGAGCCGATGACGGGCTACGACCTGCTGCGCGAAGTGCGCGCGGATCCGAACCTCGCCACCACGCCGTTCATCATGATCACGGCGGAATCGAAGACCGAGAACGTGATCGCGGCCAAGAAGGCCGGCGTGAACAATTACATCGTCAAGCCGTTCAACGCGGCGACGCTGAAGACCAAGATCGAGGCGGTCTTCCCGGACATGGCGAGCGCGTAAGCGCTAAAGCTGCCAGCTGAATTCGGAGGGCCCGGGCTTTGTCCCGGGCTTTCTCTGCTGGGTTCGTCATTCCGGGTTCGCGCTTCGCGCGCCCCGGAATGACAGAGCTAGAAAATCACCACTTCAATTCGCGCATCAGCGCCTTCGGCGGATGGCCGAACAATTCCATCACCGAGTTCGGGTCGAGCTGGTCGAGGCCCTCGAACTCCTCGGCATGGATGCCGCGGGTGACGAACAGGCAGTCGATGCCGAACTCACGCGCGCCGGTCAGGTCGGTGCGGACGGAATCGCCGATCGCCAGCACCTTCTTCCGGTCGATCATATGGCCCTGGCGTTCGCCGGCGAGCCGCATCGCGCGCTCGTAGATCGGCCGGTGCGGCTTGCCGTAGAAGATCACCTCGCCGCCGAGCTCCCGATAGAGCTCCGCGATGGCGCCGGCGCAATAGATCAGCCGGTCGCCGCGCTCCACGACGATGTCGGGGTTGGCGCAGACCAGCGTCAGCTTGCGCTCGCGCGCCTTCAGCATCATGCCGCGATAGTCTTCCGCCGTCTCGGTCTCGTCGTCATAGAGGCCGGTGCAGACAATGTAGTCGGCCTCTTCCAGCGGCGCGGTGGTCGCATCGAGGCCGCGGTAGATCGAATTGTCGCGCTCGGGGCCGAGCCAGAACATCTTGCTTCCGGGATGCTCGGCGACATAGAGCCGGGTCAGATCGCCCGATGACACGATGGCGTCATAGGTCTCGTCGGCGACGCCGAGCTTGCGCAGTTGCCGCTGCACGGAGTCGGCCGGGCGCGGCGCGTTGGTGATCAGGATCACCGTACCGCCGCGGCTGCGATAGGTATGCAACGCCTCGCAGGCTTCGGGGAAGGATTCGAGGCCGTTATGAACCACGCCCCAGATGTCGCTGAGCACGACCTCGACGCCGCCCACGAGCTCGCGCAGGCCTTGGGCGAAATGCAGCGTGGTCATGACGTGTGTGGCCGATCAGATGCGGCGCGCGAGCGCGGCGTTACCGGTGATGCGCTGTGACGGAGCTGCGGCTGACGTCGCGCTTGGGCTGGGGGAAGCGGAGCCATTGGATCCCTGAATGTCCTGCGCCTGGTTCGGCGCGGCCCCGCCGGTAGCAGATGCCCCCTCCGGCCGCAATGGCCGGGGCGGCGCGAACAGGAAGCCCTGGCCGAACCGCACGTCATAGTCGAGCAGATCGACCACGGCGCGCTCGCCCTCGATCCGCTCGGCGATCAGGTCGATGCCGAAACGGCCGAGCAGGTCGGAAAGATCGGACGGGTGGATGTCGGAGGCCGACGCCTGCCTGGGGTCGAGCAGCAGCGTCGCCGGCACCTTGATGAAGCGCACGCCACGATCGGCGAGCTCGCGCGGCTCGATCCTGAGATCGGTGACATGGTCGATCGAGAAGCGGAAGCCGCGCTGGGCGAGCGCGGCGAGGTTCTCGGTCTCGGCCGGGCCGAGATTGCGGAAGGTCGCCTGCTTGAACTCCAGCACCAGCGAGGGCGCCAGCGCCCGGTTGGCTTCGAGGAAGTCGAGGCATTGCGCGAAGGTGGTGGAATTGCCGAGCGTGGAGGCCGCCACGTTGCAGAACACGCCGACATCCTTGTTGCGCACCATCAGGCGCCGCAGCACCTGCACGCAGCGCAGCATCACCATGTTGTCGATGCGCCCGATCAGCCCGGAGGCCTCGGCGATGCTGATGAACTCCTCGGCCGCGATCAGCTGGTCGCGCTCGTCGCGCACCCGCGTCACGGCTTCGTAGAACCGCACCTTGCGCTGCGGCAGCGTCACCATCGGCTGAAGGAAGATGTCGATGCGGTTCTCGTCGACCGCGTTGCGCAGCGTTGCCAGCATTTGGGTCTGGTTGCGGCCACCGGCGGGAGCCTGATGGGCGGTCTGGGTCTGGACCGCGGGTGCTGCCGGGCGCGATGGCGGAGTGGCAAGCGGGGGAGGTGCGACCGGCTTCTGATCGAACGGTGCGGCCAGATCGATTGGCGCCTCCGCTTCCAGACTTGCGACGGGAGCGGGAGAGGGCAGTGGCGCCGCGCCGGCCAGGAGATCCTCATGCGCCGACACTGTGGTGGCGAGCTGCTTGACCAGCCCGCCGAGCTCATTGATCTCGCCGACCACCGACTGGATGCGGTCGGAGTTGGTCGAATTGGACGAGGCGATACGTCCCTCGATCGCAGCGAGGCGGCGGCCGAACTCGGCGACCTGGCGGGCGAGGTCGGCGGTGCCGCGCGAGAGGTCGGCGATCTGGCCGCCGACATCGCTGCGGTCGCGCAGCCGCATCGACACCGCATTGTAGAGGATCAGGAAGGTCAGCGCGGTCAGCGCCACGATCGCGGATTCGGTTCCGCTGATGCCGGCGACCGAATAGAGCACCAGCCCGAGCGAGGCGGCGACCAGAACCATGCAGATGGCGATGAAGATCGTCGAAATGCGAATCATGCCGCGCGTTACGCCTCAAAGAGCTGACTGCCTCACGCCGGGAAAACACGGGTCGCGGTCCGAACCCCGTCACGCCTCATGCTCCCCCAAGCCGCACGAGCTTAACATCATTGTTGATTCGAGGGGATAGCGGCCTCGTAGCTGCTTATCTCAATCCGGCGCGGCGAAAGCCCTCGAGGTAGTGCTCGCGGTCGGCGGCGAGCTTGATCGGCATGAACTCGGCGATCCAGGCCAGCGACACGTTCGGCTGGGCGCGGCGGAGTTCCTCCAGGGCGGCATGGGCGATCCCGGCTTGCCCGGCCATGCCCGCGGCCGCGGTCAGCACCCGGTGTGCGCCGACGAAGTCGCTGCGCTGGCGCAGGGATTCCTGGGCGAGGCGGATGGCTTCCGGGTAGTCGCTACCGAGGAAGCGGGCATAGGCGGCGATGCCGAAATAGACGGGGGCATAGGGATCGCGCGGACTGAGGCGGATCGCCCTGCGCGCCGCCTCGTCGGCCTCCTGCCAGCGGCCGCAATAGCTCAAGGCCAGTCCATAATAGCCCTGTGCCAGCGCAAAATTCGGATTGAGCTGCAGCGCGGTCTCGAATTCGGCGAGCGAGTCGTCGAACCGCCGCGCGAACAGGTTGACGTGGCCGAGCGCGTTGTGCGCCCAGGCATCCTCGTCGTCGGCGCGGATCGCGGCGCGCGCCGCGCGCTCGGCGGCGGTGATGGCGCTCGCCATCTCCATCCAGCCCATATGCGCGGTGAACATGTAGCTGGTGCCGAGCAGGCCGAGCGCCTTGCCGTAGTTCGGGTCGAGCGCGATGGCCTTTTCGAGCAGCGCCTGCGCCACCACATGGTCCTGCCGCGTCACGCGCCAGTAATGCGACAGCGCGCGCATCACGAGGTCCCAGGCGTCCATGCTGTCGGGCGGTTTGCGCTCGGCGCGAAAATTTTCGGCTGCGTAAAGCTGCGGCTCGATCGCGGCGACGATGGCTTCGGTGATCTCGTCCTGCACGGCGAAGACGTCGGCGAGCTCGCGGTCGTAGCGCTCGGCCCAGAGATGACTGCCGGTGGCGACGTCGTTGAGCTGCGCGGTGATGCGGACGCGCTCGCCGCCCCTGCGGACGCTGCCTTCGACGACATAGCGCACGCCGAGCTCTTCGGCGACCTGCCGCAGATGCACCGTGCGGCCCTTGTAGATGAAGGAGGAGTTGCGCGCGATGACGAAGAACCAGCGCAGCTTCGACAGCGCGGTGATGATGTCCTCGCTGATGCCGTCGGAGAAATAATCCTGCTCGGCCTCGCCGCTCATGTTGGTGAAGGGCAGGACGGCGATCGCGGGACGATCGGGCAGCGGCAGTCCGGTCGGCGCTGCGGTCGTGGGCGCCAACAAGACCGCCGGCTTCGCTGCATCCGAGCGCTCGATCACCGCGCCGACGAAGCGCACGCCCTTGCGTGCGATGGTGCGGATCAGCCGCTGCTCCTCGCCATTGTCATTGACCGCGCGCCTGGCGGCATTGATCCGGCTGGTCAGCGTCGATTCCGAGACGACGCGGCCGTTCCAGACCGCGTCGAGCAGATTGTCCCGCGTCACCACGCGCTCGCGGTTGCGGACGAGATAGATGAGGAGATCGAACACCTGAGGTTCGAGCGCGATGAGCGCATCCGCCCGCCGCAATTCGCGGCGCTCGGGATCGAGCACGAAATCCTCGAACTGAAACGTCACAATCCCTCCTCGGCTCCCGCGCGGAAATCAAGGCGGCCTCAGCGTAAAATAACGCCGCTCTCAAGGCCAGCGATGCGCATGCGCCCTATCGTCCCGGCGTTTTCAACCCGCAGGAGATTGCTCATGTCGACATCCGCCGCACTCAAGCCAGCCACACCCGATCTTGCCGCCGTCAAGCAGCGCCAGCATGGCGCCTGGTCGTCCGGCGACTATGCCGTCGTCGGCACCACCTTGCAGATCGTCGGCGAGCAGCTCTGTGAGGCACTCGACATACGCGCCGGCAGCAAGGTGCTGGACGTCGCCGCCGGCAACGGCAATGCGACATTGGCCGCAGCACGGCGCTGGTGTGACGTCACATCCACGGACTATGTGCCGGCGCTGCTCAAGCGCGGGCAGGAGCGCGCGGCGGCGGACCATCTGACCGTCGAATTCCGGGAGGCGGATGCCGAGGCGCTTCCCTTTGCGGACAACAGCTACGACGTCGTGCTCTCGACCTTCGGCGTGATGTTCACGCCGGACCAGGACAAGGCGGCCTCCGAGCTCGCGCGGGTCTGCAAATCCGGCGGCAAGATCGGCCTCGCCAACTGGACGCCGCAGGGGTTCATCGGCCAGCTCTTCAAGACCATCGGCAAGCATATCGCCCCGCCGGCAGGCGTGAAGTCGCCTGCGCTGTGGGGCACCCCAGCTCGGCTCGAGGAGATGTTCGGCAGCAAGGCTTCCGAGATCGTGGCCGAGCCGCGCATGTTCGTGTTCCGCTACCGCTCGCCGGACCACTGGCTCGAAATCTTCAAGACCTTCTACGGGCCGACGCTGAAGGCGTTCGCCGCGCTCGACGAGAGCGGCCAGGCCGCGCTGAAGCGCGATCTCATGGCGCTGCTCGGCGAGTTCAACCATGCCGATGACGGCACGATCGTCGTGCACAGCGAATATCTGGAAGCGGTCATCACCAAGCGCTGAAATCGAGTGTGGTCAGGCCGGATCAACTCCGGCCTGATCGTCGTCCTCCGCTAGAACGGCGCGGTGGCGCCGACCGTGTCGGCCGAGACCGCCTCGCGGCTGCCGAGCGGCTTGGGGCGACCGGTCGTCGTGTCGCGCAGGGTCTGCCGCTCGATCTCCGAGTTCAGCTCGGCGCCGAACATGATGACGATCGCCGACATCCACATCCACATCATCAGGCCGATCGCCGCGCCAAGCGAGCCGTAGGTCGCGTTGTAATTGGCGAAGGACGAGAGATACCAGGACAGCAGCGACGAGCCGGCGATCCAGAGAATGGCGGCGGTCAGCGCGCCGGGGCTCAGCCATTGCCAGCGCGGCGCATCGCGGCTTGGCGCGAAGCGGTAGAGGACGGCGAGCGCGACCATGAGAATCAGGAACAGCAGCGGCCAGCGCGCCAGCGCGACGATCAGCTTGCTCTCGGGGGCGATGCCGAGATGATCGAGCGCGAGCGGGAAGGCGACCACGGTGCCGACCATCACCAGGAGCGCGACGATGCCACCGACCGTGAAGGCCAGCGACACCAGGTTCAGCTTGATGAAGCTGCGCTTCTCGTGCTCCTCATAGGCGACGTTGAGCGCGTCGAAGATCGCCTTGACCCCGGCATTGGCGCTCCAGATCGCGAGCACGAAGCCGAACAGGAATGTGGCGCCGAGCGCCGTGTTGCCCTTCGACACCACGCGCCCGACCTGCTCCTCGACGATCTCAAACGTGCCCTGGGGCAGCATCATTGCCAGCTTCTGGAGGTTGTCGCTGATGGTGGTGGGATCGGCGAATAGTCCGTAGGACGAGACCAGCGCCGTGACGGCCGGAAAGATCGCGAGCAGGCCGAAGAACACGACGCCGCCGGCGGTGGCGAGCAGGCGATCGTCGTCGATGCGCTGATAGGTGCGCCAGAAGATGTCCTTCCAGCCGGCGAAGGGAATCGCGAACGGGCTTTTCGAGCGGCGGCCGTGGCCGGGCTGCGTCGCCGCGCTGGCCGGGCTGGTTTCCGGTGAGTTCGCCTCGCTGTTGCGGTGATCCTGCGGAGGTCCCGGACGGATCAGGCCGGAGTCCTGGAAGTAGCGCTCCGCCGTCAGCACGAAGACGGCAGTGGCCGCCACCAGCAGCCAGCTGTCGATCTGCTCGGAGCGCCGCACCAGCATGTCACGTCTCCATCCTTTGCCCGTGGCGCCGCCGGCGCGCGGCCGTGACGCCCAGCAACCCCACCGCCGCGAGCATCAGGCCGAGCTGCACGGGCCGGTTGGTGCGAACCGGCCGGCTCCTGTTGCCATGACCGCGTTCGCCGGGTGCGAGCGGCGCGAGGGGAATCGTCGTCGCCACCTCCTTCACGGCCTGCTTGACCGTTCCGCGCGGGATCCGCGGCGTCGCGATCGCCACGCGCAGGCGGCTCGCAAGCGGCACGATCGGCTTGGCCTTGCGCTTCATCTGCGCCGTCGCGATCCCGGCACAGACCGCGGCCAGCACCAGCAGCACGGCGGCGACGGCGCCAAAGCCCCAGAATTGCCCGTAGGTGATCGCGATCCAGCGGTACAAGGCGACCAGCCCGACGAAAAATGCCGCGACAACGAACAGGCCCGCGACCGCGAACAGCCCGCCGGCCACGGCGTAGGATGTCACCTTGCCGGTTGCGTGGCTGGTCTGGTCACGCAGATAGGATTGAGCGGCGCGTTTGACGTGATTGAGCTTGAGCGCCACGCCGGCGCGTAACAATTCGCCCGATGGCGCGAGCATGCGGACACCCTCCGAGAGCGAGACAATGCATCGGGGGATGAACGTGGCCGAATTTGACTTGTTCCGTTGGACCGTGATCGCCGCGACGGATCAGCCGAGGTCGGCGGCCGAAATCCAGAATACCTCGCCTTCGGAGTCTTCCGTGTCCAGCCACAACAGCGGCAGTTCCGGGAAGGCTTCGTCAACCAGCTCGCGGCCGCGGCCGATCTCGCAGATCAAGCCGCCATTCGCCGTGAGGTGATCGGGCGCGTCTTGCAGGATCCGGCGGACCACGTCGAGACCGTCGGCGCCGCCATCGAAGGCCAGCTTCGGCTCAGCCCGGCATTCGGGCGGCAGCGCCGCCATGCCTTCGGCATCGACGTAGGGCGGATTGGTGATGATGAGGTCATATCTGGCATCGCCGAGCGGGGCGAACAGATCGCCGCGGTGGAGCGTGATGCGGTCATCGAGCCCGTGCTCGCTGACATTGCGCGCGGCGACCTCGAGCGCGCCCTTGGAGACGTCGACGGCATCGACCGTGGCGTTCGGGAAATGATGCGCGGCGAGAATCGCAAGGCAGCCCGAGCCGGTGCAGAGATCGAGCACGCGCTCGACCCCCGTGGGGTCGTCGATCAGCGAGCCGGGCTCGCCGTCGCCGCCGAAATGCGAATCCAGCAGCTCGCCGATGAAGGAGCGCGGAACGATGACGCGCTCGTCGACATAGAACGGCAGGCCACGCATGTAGATCTTGTTGACGAGATAGGCCGTCGGCTTCCGCGTGGTGATGCGCTGATGGATGAGATCGAGCAGGGTCTTGCCTTCCGCCGCCGTGACGCAGGCATGGCCAAAGATCTCGAACTGGTCGGGATGCAGATGCAGGACTTCGCAGACCAGGAACACGGCCTCGGCGACCGGATCGGTCGTGCCGTGCGCGAAGGCGAGCTTGGCCTCGGTGAAACGGCTCACCGCATAGCGGACGAAATCGATCAGCGTGAGCAGCTCGCCGCGACCGACCTTCGCGAGCTTGGGTGCCGCTTTCGCAAGTTTCGATGCGGCGCGGCCGCGCGTTGTTCTTTTCGATGCTCTTGCCATCAGGATTTCGTCCAGCGTGCGGCGGCCTCGTCGTCACGGGCGTGGGCCTCGACCCAGCCGGTCCCGGTGGCGCTCTCTTCCTTCTTCCAGAACGGGGCGCTGGTCTTCAGGTAATCCATCAGGAACTCGGCCGCCTCGAACGCCGCCCGGCGGTGTTGCGAGGCAGTGAGCACCAGCACGATGTTCTGGCCGGGCATGAACCGCCCGACGCGGTGGATGACCGTGACGCCGTTGAGCGGCCAGCGCGAGATGGCCTCGTCGACGTGGCGCTGGATCTCTTCCTCCGCCATGCCGGGATAATGCTCGAGTGTGAGCGCCGAGATCTTCGAACTGTCCTCATCGGCGCGGCAGATGCCGGAGAAGCTCACGACTGCGCCGATGTCGGTGCGGCTCTTGGTCAGGACCGCGATCTCGCGCGCGATGTCGAAATCGTCTTCCTGGATGCGGATGGTGACGGGGCAGGTCATGAGCCTAGCCGCCGGTCATCGGCGGGAAGAACGCGATCTCGCGGGCGCCTGCGATTGGGGCATCCGACTTGACGTGGGCGTGGTCGATCGCGGCGCGGATCACCTTTGGCTTCTCGAAGGCGTAGGCGTAAGCCTCGCTTTGGCCGGACAGCCAGGCGATCAGCTCCTCGACGGTGTGCACGGTCGCGGGCGGCTCGATAGTCTCCTCGGCCTTGCCGATGCGCTCGCGCACCCAGGCGAAGTATTTCACCTTCATCCCTCATCCTCCTTGATGAGGTGGTGGATGCCGGCGCGGAAATAGTCGTAGCCGGTATACATGGTCAGCAGCGCCGAGGCCCAGAGCAGGACGAGGCCGATCAGCGAGACCACGGGGACGACCTCATCGCCGGCGGGACCTGCGAGCAGGAAGCCGATGGCGACGAGCTGAACCGTGGTCTTCCATTTGGCGAGCTTGGTCACGGGCACGCTGACGCGGAGCGCGGCGAGATATTCGCGCAGGCCCGAGACCAGGATCTCGCGGCACAGGATCACGATGGCGGCCCACAGCGACCAGCCATGGATGATGCCGTCGGCGGCCAGCATCAGCAGGCAGGAGGCGACCAGCAGCTTGTCGGCGATCGGGTCGAGCATCCGGCCGAACGCCGATTGCTGATTCCAGATCCGCGCGTAATAGCCGTCGAGATAGTCCGTCACCGCGGCGCCGATGAAGATGGCGACCGCGACCCAGCGCAGCCACAGCGGATAGTCCATGATCGACTGCGCATAGATGCATCCGACCACGACCGGGATCGCGGCGATCCGGCCATAGGTCAGGATGTTCGGGAGGGACATCGCGCGGCTGGTCGTCCCTCGTGTCGTGGCGATGTTCATCCGTCCTACCAATACCGCTGATGCCCTGAGGTCAACTGCTCCTCCCACATGGGGTACGGGATGCGACGACCATATGACCCTGTCCCCTTTAGTTCATCCCGGCTGGGGATGGAAATACTCGAAAATCCGGCGGGCGCTCTCGGCGCTGACCCCCGGAACCTTGCCGAGATCGGCGATCGAGGCCCGTTCGATCTCCTTCAGGGTTCCGAAATGGTGCAGCAAGGCGCGTTTGCGCGACGGGCCGATGCCCGGAATCTCCTGCAAACCGGCCTCGCGGATGTCCTTCTTGCGCAGCTTGCGGTGTGAGCCGATGACGAAGCGGTGGGCCTCGTCCCGCAGCCGCTGGATGAAATAGAGCACGGGATCGCGCGGCTCCAGCTTGATCGCCTCGCGCTCCGGCATGAACAGGGTCTCGCGGCCGGCATCCCGGTCCGGCCCCTTGGCGACCGACATCAGCGACACCTGGGTCAGGCCGAGATTGGCAAAGATCTCCCGGACGGCGTTGAGCTGGCCGCGGCCGCCGTCGATGATGACGAGATCGGGCCATTGCGGGAAGTCGTCGTCTTTCGCCTTGCCGGCGGCGTCCTCGGGCGGATTGATCAGGCGCTTGAAGCGGCGCTCCAGCACCTCGCGCATCATGGCGTAGTCGTCGCCCGGCGTGAGCCCTTCCGACTTGATGTTGAACTTGCGGTACTGGTTCTTCACGAAGCCGTCGGGACCCGCGACGATCATGGCACCGACCGCGTTGGTGCCCTGGATGTGGCTGTTGTCGTAGACCTCGATGCGCTTGGGCGCATGCGGCAGGCTCAGCGCGGTCGCCATCGCGTCGAGCAGGCGGCTTTGCGTCGCGGTGTCCGCGAGCTTGCGGCCGAGCGCCTCGCGCGCATTGGTCAGCGCGTGGGCGACCAGCTCCTTCTTCTCGCCGCGCTTGGGCGCGGTGACCTCGATCTTGTGGCCGGCCTTGATCGACAGCGCGTTGGCGAGCAGCTCGCTCTCCTCGATTTCGTGCGAGAGCAGGATGTTCTTCGGCGGCGGCTTGTCGTCGTAGAACTGGGCGAGGAAGGAGCCCAGCACTTCCTCGGGCGTGAAGGTCTTCTCCGCGCGCGGGAAATAGGCGCGGTTGCCCCAGTTCTGGCCGGTGCGGAAGAAGAACACCTCGACGCAGGAGAAGCCGCCCTCCTGGTGGATGGCGAACACGTCGGCTTCCTCCACGGTGCGCGGATTGATGCCCTGCTGCGACTGGATCGCCGACAGCGCAGCGAGGCGGTCGCGGTAGAGCGCGGCGCGCTCGAATTCGAGCTCGCCGGAGGCCTTCTCCATCTCGCCGGCAAGCTCCTGCTTCACCGCATGGCTCTTGCCGGAGAGGAAGTCGGTCGCTTCGCGCACCAGCGTCGTATAGCCGCCGAAGTCGATCTCGCGGGTGCAGGGACCGGCGCAGCGGCGGATCTGGTACAGCAGGCAGGGCCTTGTGCGGCTCTCGAAGAAGGAGTCCGTGCAGGAGCGGATCAGGAACGCGCGCTGAAGCGCGGTGATGGTGCGGTTGACGGCGCCGGCGGAGGCGAACGGGCCGAAATAGCGCCCGGGCCGGGTCTGCGCGCCGCGATGCTTGAGGATCTGCGGCGCCCAATGGTCGCCGGTGATCAGGATATAGGGAAACGATTTGTCGTCGCGCAGCTGCACGTTGAAGCGCGGCCGCAGCTGCTTGATGAGATTGGCTTCCAGCAGCAGCGCCTCGGTCTCGGTGTTGGTCGAGACGATCTCCACGGTCACCGTGGCCGCGATCATGCGCAGGATGCGCGCCGGCTGCGGCGCGCTCTGGCGCGCATAGTTCGACAGGCGCTTTTTGACGTTCTTGGCCTTGCCGACATAGAGCACGTCGGCATTGGCATTGAGCATGCGGTAGACGCCGGGCGAGGTCGGGGCGAGCCGGACCGCGCGCTCGATCGCCTCATGGCCGGTCGCCAGCGGGCCTTCGCCGACCGCGCCGCTCTCTTCGAGGATGTCAGGCAGCAGCGCGTCGTCCTCGTCCTCGCCGCCGGTGGTGGCGGGATCGAGGTCCGGCGGCGTCAGGCTCTCCGGCGGGGCGTCGGCAAGGCGGGCCGGTTTGCGCGCGCGCTCGTCCGGACTGTCGGGGGAATCGTGAACCATGGAGCGAATTTAGGCGCTGGGGGTGCCGATTTGAAGTTCCGGCCATGCCGCACGCACAGGCTGGCGGCGCAGTTCCCGGTAACGCTTGCTTAAGCCTGTTAACAGCGCGGTAACCCGGCTTAACAGGCCTTTTACTTAAAACTCTCGATAAATCTTACGCGAAAAAGTCGTGGTTCCGTAACCATGCGGTGGTCTCGCGCGGCGGCGCGGGCATCGCGGGGGACGGCAGTTGTGTTGGAGAGTACCGATGAAGTGGTTCGTTGTGGGCGCAGCCGCGTTGGTTGCAGCCGGCTGGACAGCTTCGGCGGAGGCCGCCGATCTCAATTACGGGCAGGGTGCGCCTTACACCGTCAATCAGCCCCTCAACGCGTATAGCTGGGCCGGTCCCTATCTCGGCGGCAACATCGGCTATGAGTGGGGCTCGGTCGACAACAATCCGGCAAAGCCGTCCGGCTTCGTCGGCGGCGTGCAGGCCGGCTACAATTTCCAGAACGGCCCGTGGGTGTTCGGCGTCGAGGGCGACATCCAGGCAGCCGGCGCCGACGACACGTTCGCGCCGTGGAAGTTCTCCAATCCGTGGTTCGGCACGCTGCGCGGGCGCGGCGGCTATGCGTTCAGCAACGTGCTGTTCTACGGCACCGCCGGCCTCGCCTTCGGCGAGCTGCGCGCGCAGACCTTCGGCTGGACCGAGTCGCACACCAGCGCCGGCTGGACCATCGGCGCAGGCGCCGAAGTCGGCCTCGCGCCGAACTGGAGCGCGAAGCTCGAATATCTCTACATCAATCTGTCGACGAGCCAGTTCGCAATTACAGGCGTGTCCAACGGCTATAGCGCCAGCGTTGTGCGCGCAGGCGTGAACTATCACTTCTGATAGCTGAAGAAGAAAATACCGGACACCACCTCCCGGCCGCGCGCGGCCGGGATTTTTTTTAGTCAGGCGCGCTAGGAGAGGATGACCAAGTTAACCGCCTTCGGTCCCTTCCCCTTCTTGTCCGGTTCGACTTCGAAAGTAATACGCTGTCCTTCGGCAAGGTCCTTCAATCCCGCCCGCTCAACAGCGGTGATGTGAACGAAGACATCGCGACCGCCGTCGTCCGGCTTGATGAATCCGTAGCCGCGCTCGCCGTTGAAGAACTTAACCGTTCCCGTCATGGCCATCGGGAAACTCCCCCTCATTGCTCCTCCGTCGCGACGCAGACTCACGTCACGACATGACCGGGCCTTACGAAGCCCGGGAGCTGGCCATCCTTGAGCGGACCGTGCAGTCCGGTCGGATCTTTCTTAGGCCTTCACTCCGCCGCAACCATTCGCGGAAGCGGAACGTAAAGCCAGTCACGCAAACAGCATAATACGGTTCGTCGCAGATTGACTACCGCTCCTGCATCTTTTTCCCAAGAATGCCGGAGTGTTACGATCGAGGTACCTCTAATCGGAATCTGGCAGCGCCGCCCTGGCCGAGCGGCATTTCCAGCTCGGGCAGGATGGTCTTGAGCTCGCCTTGCAGCGTGTAGGGGGGATTGACAATCAGGAGTCCCGTGGATGTGAGCGCTGCGCCATCAAGCTGCGGCGCGACACTGAATTCGAGACGCAGACATTTTCCCGGAGGCTTTGCTGCGGCTGCGAGCCGCGCCACCGATTGCGCCAGCGTGTCGGTGGCGCGCCGATTCTTGGCTGGATACCAGATTACATAGATACCGGTCGGCCATTTCGCGAAGGCGGCTGCGAAGGCTTCGCCGAGCTTTTCGAACTCATCTTTGGCCTCGAACGGCGGATCGATCAGCACGAGGCCGCGGCGCTCCTTCGGCGGCACGAAGGCCGGCAGCGCAACCCAGCCGTCGAGATCGACCACGCGCGCCTGTTCGTCGCGGCGCAGCACGTCGATCAGCGCCTTGCGCGCTTTCGGCTCGAGCTCGCAGGCAACGAGCCGGTCCTGCGGCCGCAGCAGGCCGCGCGCGATCAGCGGCGAGCCCGGATAAGCCTTGAGCTCGCCCTTCGGATTGAAGGCGCGGACGATGTCGAGATAGGGTTTCGTCAGCGCCGCGGTCTCGTTCGACAGACGCGCCTGCATCAGCCGCGCGATGCCGGTCAGCCACTCGCCGCCGCGCCGTGCCTCATCGCTTTCGAGATCGTAGAGACCGGCGCCGGCATGGGTGTCGATGACGCGGAACGCCCCCGGCTTGTCCTGCAGGTAGGTGAGAATGCGCGCGAGCACGATGTGCTTGATGACATCGGCGAAGTTGCCGGCGTGGAAGGCGTGGCGGTAGTTCATGGCGCAGAGTTACGACATCGCGCGATGAAAGTAACTGCCGTCATTCCGGGGTGGTGCGTTAGCACCGAACTATGGTGCGCAATTGCGCACCTGAGAATCTCGAGATTCCGGGTCCGTGCTAACGCACCATCCCGGAATGACGACGAGAGCGTTGTGCCTCAACCGCCCCTGATCGGCGGCATCGTCACCTGGTCGCGGCGGCAGGCGCGGCGGTCGGTTTCCTCGCAGGCGCGGAATTGCAGATCCTTGCTGAGGCAGATGCGCACTTCGGATAGCCGCGTCCGGTTGCAGGTGACCGAGACGGCGGCATTGCTCAGGCCTGGATTGGCCCTGATGAAGGCCTCCTCGACCTCCGCCGGCGCCACGGTCTTGGCCTGCGACAAGTCGAGATACTCGGCCGGAATCTTGATCGCGGCGCGCGCCTTGCGGATCGTCTCGAAATAGCTGCGGCCTTCGAGGCCCGAGCAGGTGCCGTGCTTGTCCCACTCGTTGAAGATCAGGCCCGGCGCCGGCATCAGATCGAGCATCGAGGAGACGATGTTGCGGTTCAGCCGCGGCGCCGGCCGCTGGCAATATTCGGGGAAACCGCTCTCATATTGCGGCCACAGGCCGTGCACCACGAAGGCGTAGGGCCGTCCGCTGCACTGGATCTGGGAGCGGCCGCCGCGCTCCGCCGCCTCCTCGCAGAACGAGGGCGACCATGACAGCGATAGCACATAGAAATCGAATTCGCCGGGCGCGTTCTGCCGCTTGTCCTGGGCCTTGGCGCCGCCGGCCAGCATGACCAGCCCGGCAGCCAGGGTCAGCGAGATCATCAGGCGGGAGAACGAATGCAATCTGGAATGAAACATGGCGACGCCCCTCAACTAGACTGTGCAGTCAGCCTAGCAGGCGATAAGAACATTTCAAGAACAAAATTGATGCGAGCCACGTTCGGCCGCTTGATCGGGCCGAATCAGGCTTCTCGAATTACTGTCTGGCGGCGCGGCAGGCCGGATTGTAGGCCCAGTTGCGGTCGAGCCCGACCACGCACCATTCGACACCATTGCCGTAGCCGGCAAAGCCGCCGTCCTCGACGATCGAGAAATGCACCTTGCGCACCTTGCCGTCGTTGAGCATGGCATCGCCGGTGCAGTAGCGGCGCGGAATGTTGTCGGACTGCCAGGGCCGGAAGGCGACCTCGTGAACGGCGGCGAAGCCCGTGATCTTCAACGGAGAATTCCAGAACGAGCTTTCCTTCTCCCAGAACTGGCTGGCGATCGTCGGCAGCGCCCTGTCGCAATCGGCGACGGCGCCGTCATAGCGCGGCCCGCTCAGCCAGAAGTTCAGCTCGAGCGGATTGGCGGCCTTGGCCTCGCCGAGCGACAGCGCTCCGAACATGAGGCCGAACACGGCGGCGAAGCGGAGCGATTTCAGGGAGAGGGCGCGCATGGGCAATCCGGACAGCTGGTCTTGCGAAGGTGGGACGGTGACGCGAAGGCCGGGCGGGGTCAAGTGCAGCGCGGCAACACTTGGCAAGGAGTTGACCGTAAGGGCGCGCCCGGCAGGGCTTCGGTTCTTTTCACTTCCATCCCGGCGCCGTAAACTGCCGCCAACCAATTGGAGTAACGGGAATGCGAATCATTGCGGCCGCGGGCCTTCTCGCCCTGGGTATTTTGGCGAGCCAGTCGGCGCGTGCTGACCTCCTTCCGGTCCCGCCGTTCAAGGGGAACGACACCGGCGGCATCATCGCCTATTCGATGGCGACGCAGGTCGATGCCCGTCAGGTCGCGGTCGATCACTGCGCGCGCTACGGCAAGGTCGTGAAATTCCTCGCGGTCCAGGCCTATGAGGGCGGCTACATCTCGTTCTCCTGCCGCTGGGTGCCCTATGGCGCCGCCGAACGGCCGATCCGCACGCTGTACTGAGGCGTCGGCCTAGCGCCGCCTCTCTCAAGCCGGGAGCCTCCAACATGACGCGCAAACTCGCTTTGCTCGGCTCAAGCCTTTGCCTCGTCCTGTCGGCGGGCGCAGCCAGCGCCGACGACCTGCCGGTGCGCAAGGCCGGTCTCTGGGAAATGAAGATGGTCAGGAGCGGCTCGGCAATGCCTGAGATGACCATGCAGCACTGCACCGACGAGACTGTCGACAAGGAGATGAGCAACAACGTCTCCCCGATGGCCAAGCAGATCTGCTCCAAGCAGGACATCAAGAAGACCGCGACCGGCTATGTCAGCGATTCCGAGTGCAACGTCGCCGGCATCAGCACGACCTCGCATGCCGAGATCACGGGCGATTTCAACTCGGCCTACACTGTGAAGACCTCCTCGCACGCGCAAGGCGGCGCTGCCGGTGCCGCGGGCCGCGATACCTCCATGACGTTAGAGGCGAAGTGGCTGGGCGCCTGCAAGCCGGACCAGAAGCCCGGCGACATCGTGATGCCCGGCGGCTTCAAGATGAACGTGCGCGACGTCGATAAGCTGAAGGCGCTGCTGCCGAAATAGGGCTGTCGTCCTTCCCCTCTCCCCTTGTGGGAGAGGGTGGCTCGCCGCGAAGCGGCGAGACGGGCGAGGGGTCTGTCTCCGCGGCGCCAGCTACACCGGGATCCTCACGCTCGCTCTCAATCCCCCCATCGGGCTGTCGCCGAGCGTGATGTCGCCGCCATGGGAGCGGGCGATGTCGCGGGCGATCGCCAACCCCAAGCCGGTACCGCCTTCGTCCTGGTTGCGGGCGTTGTCGAGCCGCAGGAACGGCTTGAACACTTCTTCGCGTAAATGCACCGGGATACCCGGGCCGTCGTCGTCGACGGTGACGGTGAGATAGCGGTGATCGCGCTGGCCGTTGATGGCGATCGCCTTGCCGTAGCGCGCGGCGTTGGTGACGAGGTTGGCGAGGCAGCGCTTGAACGAGGCCGGCTTCACCGTCACCACGGGCAGGCCGTGGAACGCCACGGTCGCGGTGTGGCCGTGGCGCTCGGCGTCGCTGCGCAGCTCTTCGAGCGCCTGCGCCATGTCGGTCGGCTGCGACTGTTCGCCGGAATCGCCGCGGGCAAATGCGAGGTAATCCTCCAGCATCATTGACATCTCGTCGACGTCCTTCCGCATGCCCTCGAGCTCGGGATTCTCGCCGATCAGCGCCAGCTCGAGCTTGAAGCGGGTCAGGATTGTGCGCAGGTCATGGCTGACGCCGGCGAGCATCGCGGTCCGCTGCTCCATGGTGCGCTCGATGCGCGACTTCATCTCGATGAAGGCGACCGCCGCGCGCCGCACCTCGCGCGCGCCCCTGGGTCTGAAGTTCGGGGCTTCGCGGCCCTTGCCGAAACTTTCCGCCGCGTCGGCAAGGCGCAGGATCGGCTTGATCTGGTTGCGCAGGAACAGCACTGCGACGATCAGGAGGATCGAGGATGTGCCGACCATCCAGAACAGGAAGATCTCCGAGTTCGAGGCATAGGCCGCACTGCGCTGCGCAAACACGCGCATCACGGCGTCATCGAGCTGGATACGGATCTCGACCAGGTTGGAGCGGCCGACCGTGTCGATCCAGAACGAGCGGCCGATCTGGCGGCCGAGCTGCACCGACAGCGTCTGGTCGAGCAGCGAGAAGAACGGTTTCGGTCCCGGCGGCGGCATGTCGCCGGCGGGCAGGAAGTCGACCACGAGGCCGAGGCGCTGCTGCGCGATGCGGCGGATCTGGTCGCGGTCCTTGTCCTGCGGATAGCCCTTGTAGACATCGATCAGCGCGGCGATGTCCTGCACCACCGCGGCCGACAGGCGGCGCGTCACCGTGTTCCAGTGCCGCTCCATGAACACGAAGGCGACGACCGATTGCAGGATCACCATCGGCACGATCATGATCAGCAGCGCGCGGGCATAGAGGCCGGTCGGCATCCAGCCCTTGAACGCATTGCCCATCCAGCCATTGGCGGCCGAGACGCGGCCGGCGGCGCTCTTGAGCAGCGTCAGGCCGGTATCGATCGTGCTCATCGCTCGCGCTTCACTGATTTATGGCGAGGCCACCAGGCGGTAGCCGATGCCCCGCACCGCCTGGAGGAACAGCGGATTGGCGGGATCGGTCTCGATCTTGCGCCGGAGGCGGTTGATCTGCACGTCGACGGCGCGTTCGTTGACGCTGCCATTGCCGGTCAGCGCGCTGCGCGGCACGGTCTCGCCCGGTGTCTCCGACAGGATCCGCAGCATCTCGCGCTCGCGGTCGGTGAGGTGGATGACCTCCTCGCCCTGGCGCAATTCGCCGCGTTCGAGATGGTAGACATAGGGGCCGAACGCGATCTTCTCGACCGCTGCGGTTTGCGGCGGCGGGGCTGCGCGCTTGAGGATGTTGTTGATGCGCAGCGCCAGCTCGCGCGGCTCGAACGGTTTTGCCACGTAATCGTCGGCGCCGATCTGCAAGCCTTCGATGCGGGCTTCCGCCTCGTGCCGCGCGGTCAGCATCACGATCGGCACCGAGGACGAGGTCCGGATGAAGCGGGCGAGATCGAAGCCGGTTTCGCCGGGCATCATGACGTCGAGGATCAGCAGATCGAAATGCAGACTCATCAGCTTTGAACGCGCGTCGCTGGCGCTGGCGGCGGTCGAGACGCGGTAGCCTTCGGCCGCGAGGAAGCGCGACAGCAGATCGCGGATGCGGCGGTCGTCATCGACCAGCAAAAGATGCGGGGCGTCGTCGGCCGGTTGCACCGGCGGTCGGGCGAGCGTGGCAGCGAGCGGCACGGTCACTCCTTGCTGTCTTGATTGACGGAAGCGAAGATCGTCTCCAGCACCTTGTCCGGATCGTCGCGGTCGATCATCGCGCGCAGGAAACGCTTGACGGTCTCGGCGTCCTGCGGCGCCATCTCGGCGAGCGCTTTCGTGATCCGTGTGGTCTGGAGCCCGGCGAGCTTCTGCACCAGCGCCTCGCCCTTGGGCGTCGCGTAGAGCAGGCGCTGGCGGCGGTCATTGTCGCCTGTCTTCTGCACGATGTAGCCCTCGTCGAGCAGCTGCTTGAGCACGCGGCCGAGCGATTGCTTCGTGATCCTGAGGACGTCGAGCAGGTCGGCAACCTTCAGGCCGGGATAGCGATAAACGAAATGCATGACCCGGTGATGGGCCCGGCCGAAGCCGAACGCCTCCAGCTCCTGGTCGGGATCGCCGACGAAATCGCGATAGGCGAAGAACAGCAGCTCGATGATATCCCAGCGCAAATTGCCTCCGTCGCCTACGGCTGGCCGCGGCTCGGCGGCGTCTTGAGAGGGAGTTGCGAAATTTATGTCAGGCATATTGACTTATCTTGGGTTCAATGTTACAAAACGATCGACCCGCACGAAACTTTAGATCGTTTCGTGTCGGGTGGCATCGAAGCAGAACGGCCGGAGTGAGCCGGACAGGCGGCGACGGCCGGAGCAGATCTACCGTGCGATTGTCGAGCGGCATTTCGGCAAAACATACTGGACTTCCGCCTTCCGCAAAAGCATGTCCTCGGCGACATGCTGGCCACGGAAACCGGCCGTAACATGGCTGGCGGCGGTCCGGCCAGTAACCCAATCAAGCCAGCCGGGCCCGGAAGCGGGCAGGCGGGCGCCAAAGCAGCGCCGCGACCGGCAGCGGGAGGCAAGGACATGAGCATGAAATTCGACATCCAGCCCGCATCCAATCCCACGCCAGAGAAGGACCGCGTCGCCAAGCTGGTGGACCCCGGCTTCGGGCGGGTCTTCACCGATCATATGGCTGTGGTCCGCTACAACCAGGCCAAGGGCGGCTGGTACGAGGCGAAGATCGAGGCGCGCGCCAACTTCCAGCTCGATCCGGCCGGCGCCGTGCTGCACTACGCCCAGGAAATTTTCGAGGGCCTCAAGGCCTACAAGCGCGACGACGGCGGCGTGAACCTGTTCCGTCCCGACGCCAATGCGCGCCGTTTCAAGGACTCCGCCGATCGCATGGCGATGGCGCAGCTGCCTGAGGACGTCTTCATCGAAGCGGTCGAGCAGGTCGTGCGCATCGACCGCGCCTGGATGCCGGGCGGCGAGGGCAGCCTTTACCTGCGTCCCTTCATGATCGCGAGCGAGACCTTCCTCGGCGTCAAGCCGTCGTCCGAATACATCTTCGCGGTGATCGCTTCGCCTGTTGGATCCTACTTCAAGGGCGGACCCGCGCCGGTCTCGATCTGGGTCTCGGAGAATTACACGCGCGCCGCCATCGGCGGCACCGGCGCCGTCAAGTGCGGCGGCAATTATGCCGCGAGCCTGCGCGCCCAGGCCGAAGCGATCCAGCACGGCTGCGATCAGGTCGTCTTCCTCGACGCGGTCGAGCGCCGCTACATCGAGGAGCTTGGCGGCATGAACGTGTTCTTCGTGTTCGACGACGGCTCGCTTTCGACGCCGCCGCTCGGCACCATCCTGCCCGGCATCACCCGTGACTCCATCATCAAGCTCGCCCGCGATGCCGGCAAGACCGTGCGCGAGGAGTCGTACTCGCTCGACCAGTGGCGCAAGGATGCGGCCTCGGGCCGCCTGAAGGAAGCGTTCGCCTGCGGCACCGCAGCCGTGATCTCGCCGATCGGCAAGGTGCGCTCGGTGAGCGGCGATTTCGAGATCTCGGGCGGCGCCGCCGGCCCCGTCGCCATGGGCCTGCGCAAGCAGCTCATCGACATCCAGTACGGCCGCACCAACGATCCGCACAACTGGATCCGCAAGGTGTCGTGAGACCAAGTTGCGCGTTCCCCTCTCTCGCGCGGGAGAGGGGAAATGCGCAAGGTTTGTGGCTTATTGCGCACTGAACGTGCTGCTGCCGACAAGCGACAAAGCCAGGACACAACAAGCATCCTGGACATCGCGATCATGGCAACAAAACTCTCCCAGCCGCTGAAGTGGGCCGTTCTCGCCGCCATCACCGGCGTCTCCGTGTTCGGCATCCTCACCATCGGACCCACGCCGGAAGTCGTCGCGCAAGACCGCTCGCCGATCGTCGACGTGCGCACCACCGACCCCGAGATGAACGCCGCGATCGCGCGCGCCCGCGGCACGCTGCCGACGTTCTGGGCCTCTTATGACGCGCCAAAATCGTCCGAGACCGGCCATTCCCTGAAAGTACGCTTTTCGACCCGCAAGGGCGGGGAGCACATCTGGATCGCGGAGGTGAAGAAGCTGCCGAACGGGGCCTATTCGGGTTTCTTCGCCAACGAGCCGCGCGACCTGCCCGGCAAGCACGCGGGCGACGCGGTCAAGTTCGCGGAAGCCGACATCTCGGACTGGATGTTCATGCGCAACGGCAAGATCGTCGGCGGCGAAACCATCAAGCCGACACTGAAGTCGCTACCGAAGGCGGATGCCGATGCGCTGAGGGCGCGGATGGAGCAGCCGTAAGTCTCTTCCCCTCTCCCCGCTTGCGGGGAGAGGGCAGGGTGAGGGCGGTGGCAGTTGGACTCGCGGAGAGTCCCCCTCACCCGGAATCCGCGCGTTCCGCGCGCATTCCGACCTCTCCCCGCAAGCGGGGAGAGGTGAAAAGGCGCCGTTTGCGGGTTGTAGGCCAACGTTGTAAGTCAACGTTGACTTATCTAGCTTGCAACGAACGACATGGCCGAGAAACCCAAAAAACCCCAGAAACTGAAGGCGCGCCTGCCGCGCGGGCTCGAGGATCGCGATCCCGCCGCGATCCGGGCGACGCGCGAGATGGTCGAGAAGATTCGCGCCGTCTACGAGCTCTACGGTTTCGAGCCGGTGGAGACGCCGGCGATGGAATACACCGACGCGCTCGGCAAGTTCCTGCCCGACCAGGACCGCCCGAACGAGGGCGTGTTCTCGTTCCAGGACGACGACGAGCAGTGGATCTCGCTGCGCTACGATCTGACCGCACCGCTCGCGCGCTATGTCGGCGAGCGCTACGGCACCGATGGTCTCGTCCTGCCCTATCGCAGCTACCGCGTCGGCTACGTGTTCCGCAACGAGAAGCCCGGCCCCGGCCGCTTCCGCCAGTTCATGCAGTTCGACGCCGACACCGTCGGCTCGGCGACGCCGGCGGCGGATGCCGAGATCTGTATGATGGCCGCTGATACGATGGAGGCGCTCGGCATTGCGCGCGGCTCCTATGTCGTGAAGGTCAACAACCGCAAGGTGCTCGACGGCGTTCTGGAAGCCATCGGCCTCGGCGGCGACGAGAACGCCGCACGCCGCCTGACCGTGCTACGCGCGATCGACAAGCTCGACAAGTTCTCCGCCGACGAAGTGCGCAAGCTGCTTGGTCCCGGACGATGGGATGGCGGTGAGGAAGGCAAGGGCGACTTCACCAAGGGCGCCAATTTGAGTGAGGCAGAAGCCGACGTCGTTCTCGCCATCACCAAGCCGCGCGACGATTGGAAAGAGGCGATTGCCGCGGCGGAAACCTACCTCGCCAAGAGCCAAGTCGGCCAGGCCGGCGTCAGCGAGCTGGAAGAGATTGCGAAGCTGGTGACGGCGTCGGGGTACGGCGCCGATCGCATCAAGATCGATCCCTCCGTCGTGCGCGGCCTCGAATATTACACCGGCCCCGTTTACGAGGTTGAACTGTTGCTGGAGACCAAGGACGAGAAGGGCCGCCCGGTGCGGTTCGGCTCGGTCGGTGGCGGTGGTCGCTACGACGGCCTCGTCTCGCGCTTCCGCGGTGAGCCGGTGCCGGCAACCGGTTTCTCGATCGGGGTGTCGCGTCTGCAGGCTGCGCTGACCTTGCTCGGCAAGCTCGACACGCGGCCCGAATTCGGCCCCGTCGTCGTCACCGTGTTCGACCGCGACCGCGTCGCCGACTATCAGAAGATGGTGGCATCCTTGCGCACAGCGGGCATCCGCGCCGAGCTCTATCTCGGCAATCCCAAGAACATGGGCAACCAGCTCAAATATGCCGATCGCCGCAACAGCCCCTGCGTGATCATCCAGGGCTCGGATGAGAAGGCGCGCGGCGAGCTGCAGATCAAGGATCTGATCGAAGGCGCGAAAGCCGCCGCCGCGATCGCCTCCAACCAGGAATGGCGCGAGACGCGGCCGGCGCAGTTCTCGTGCAGCGAGGCCGATCTCGTTTCAAAAGTGCGCGAGGTCCTCGCGCGCCATGACGTAAAGTGGGGATAGCCATTCCGGCAGGCCGTCATGCCCGGGCTTGTCCCGGGCATCCACGTCTTGTTTGATGCGCACCTTCATGAACGGCCGGGGTGCGCCCGGTCATCGCGACAGCAGGGAGAAGACAATGCCTGAGATCACCGTCAGCATGGCCGAGGGCCGCACCGACGAGCAGAAGGCCGGCATGATGCGCGACATCACCCAGGCGCTGGTGAAGAATCTCGGCGTCGACGCCGATGCCGTCGTCATCCAGATCAACGAAGCCCCGCTCCGCCACAAGATGAAGGGCGGCAAGACCTTCGTGGAGCGCGCGGCGGCGGCGAAGAAATAGCCACTGCTCGTTCGGCAAATACAGGTGTCGTCCCCGCCTAGTGCGCAATTGCGCACGGGCGCGGGGACCCATAACCACAGGAAGTGGTTATCTGGCGAGCTGGTAACTCCGAGTCATCGCCAAACTCGATCCTGTGGTTATGGGTCCCGGATCGGCGCGCGCTTTAGGCGCGCTTGTCCGGGACGACACTGTGTATGAGGCCCCCATGGACGCACGCGACTTCATCAAGGTCGGCATGAGCGCCGAGCGCACGCTGGTGGTGCCGGCCGAGCGCACGGTCGGGCATTTCGTGCCGGGCATGCCGATGGTCTATGCGACGCCCATGATGATCCTGGAGATGGAGATGACGTCGGGCGATGCGATCCGCGTCGCGCTCCAGCCGGGCTGGGTCACGGTCGGCACCGAGGTCGATATCCGTCATCTCGCTGCGGCGCTGGTCGGCGCGACTGTGCGAACCACGGCCAAGGTCGTCGCGGTCGAGCGCCGCGTCATCCGCTTCGAGGTCGAGGCGTTCGAAGGCGCGCGCAAGCTCGGCGAGGGACGTCACGCGCGCGGGCTCGTCAATGTCGCGATGTTCAACAAGCGGCTCGGAGCGTAGCCCGGATCTCGTAGGGTGGGCAAAGGCGCGAAGCGCCGTGCCCACCATTCCTCCGTGATGGATACAGATCGTGGGCACGCTTCGCTTTGCCCACCCTACGGCACTACGGCACCGTCCTACTTCGCCAATTCCTTCGACCGCTGCGTCGCCGCCGCGATGGCGCGGATCATCAGTTCGCGCAAGCCCGGCTCGCCCATCAGCACGCCGAGCGCCGCGGCGGTGGTGCCGCCGGGCGAGGTCACGTTCTGGCGCAACGTTGCGGACGGGAGCTCCGACTGGTGCAGCAGCTCGCCGGAGCCGGCGACCGTCTCGCGGGCAAGCTTCGTCGCCAGCGCTTCGGGCAATCCGGCTTCGACCCCGGCGCGCGCGAGCTCTTCGGCGAGCAGGAACACATAGGCCGGGCCCGAGCCGGACACGGCCGTCACCGCGTCCATCAGGCCTTCATCCTCGACCCATTCGACCGAGCCGGTGGCGCGCAGCAGCGCGTCGGCGACGGCGCGCTGAGCGGCGCTGACATTCTTCGCTGCAACCGCCACGGTGATGCCGCGGCCGATTGCGGCCGGCGTGTTCGGCATTGCGCGCACCACGGCGCCGCCGATGACCTCTTCGAGCGAGGCGATCGTGGTTCCCGCCATGATCGAGACCACCGAGGTCTTGCCGGACACGAACGCTTTCAGCCTGGCGCCGGCCTCGCGGAACATCTGCGGCTTCACCGCGACGACCATGGTCTCGACGGTGCCTGCCGCCGTGACATCGGGATTGAGCGCGACGCCTTTTGCGGCCAGCGCGGTGATCTCGGGCGAGATGAACGGATCGACCACCGCGACGCGGCGCGGGTCGAGCCCGCCGGCAAGCCATCCGGTCAGCATCGCGCCGCCCATCTTGCCGGCGCCGGCGAGCAGGATGGTGCCGGTGATGTTTTGGAGAGTGCTGTTTGCCACTGCGATCACCCAAGCAAAAGGTGTCGTCCCTGCGAACGCAGGGACCCATAACCACAGGCGGTTCTAATGGATCGAGATGTTGGCAACAAGCCGCGTGCCACAAGGGATATCACGCGGTATGGGCCCGGCGTTCGCCGACGACGGAGGAGGGAGGTGCGGCTCCCTCACGAAGCCTACGCCTCGCCCACCGTGTCGAACATCGCTGCGTCCATGGCCTGCGCGGTGGTCTTACCGGCCCACACCACGAACTGGAACGCCGGGAAGTAGCGCTCGCAGGCATGGATGGCGCCGGCGAGCATGGCCTCGCATTGCGCGGTCGAGGCGGTGAGGCCGCCCGGCAGCACCAGCGCCTGGCGATGCATGATCATGCCGGTGTTGGTCCACAGGTCGAAATGGCCGATCCATAATTGCTCGTTGACCGCGGCGACGAGCCGCTGCACCTCGCCCCGGCGCGCGAGCGGAATCTTCATGTCGAACGCGCAGGCCAGATGCAGCGCCTCGATCTCGCCCATCCAGGTGAACGAGATCTGGTAGTCGGTCCATTGTCCCTTGGAGACAATGGTGAGTTCGTCCTCGCCGGAGCGTTCGAACGGCCAGTTGTTGCTGGCAGCGATATCCTCGACCACCGCGAGCGGGTGATTTCGGGAATCGATATTGCCTTCGAGCAGGGACATGCCGTCTCGACCTCTTACCTTCTTGTTGTCTTTGATACGCACGCGGTTGGGTCCGGCGCGCGCTCCCTAAACGTCGTCGATCCCGGGAGTCGCTTTCGCGATCTAGGATCGGCGCGGCCTGTCGCGGATCAACTGATGTGATTTGCGGAATCTGCGCAACTGGCTGCCGAGTCCGTCCACAAGCCAGGACTCCTTCGTCCACAGCTCATCTCTTGGCCACAATTCTTAACGACGAGAACAAACCGGAATCGGATTCCCTGAAAGCGCCAATCGTTAATTCCGCCGCGCGAGGGCCGGACCGCCATCGCGGCATGGGACCATGCGGTTTTCCCATGCGGAACACGCTTGCTGCGGCCCCGAACCGGCGTCATATTTCCTTTTAGGTCGCTCAATCCCGAGCGGCCGATGTTCTCAGGGCGGGGTGAAAGTCCCCACCGGCGGTAAGGGCCGAAAGGCCTAAGCCCGCGAGCGCCTTCCGCGAGGGTTATCCCGAAGGGAAGGGTCAGCAGATTCGGTGCAACTCCGAAGCCGACGGTCAAAGTCCGGATGAAAGAGAACGGTCGGTGGCAGACGCATCGCAAGGTGCGGCTGTTTGTCGTTCCGTGTGCCCTGATTCTGGTCCTTTGAAGGAAAGCCATGAATCAGATGTTGCAAGATCCCCAAACCGAAACGTCCGAAGCTACCCAACCGCCGGTTCCATCGAACCCGGTGACGGAGCATCCGCGCTTTGCCAAGCCGCAGCGGGTGGCCTTCGTGCAGGCCTGCTGGCACCGCGACGTGGTCGCGGAGGCCCGCATCGCCTTCATGAAGGAGGCCGAGGCGCGCCACCTCACCCATGTCGACGTGTTCGAGGTGCCGGGCTCGTTCGAGATCCCGCTGCACGCGCAGATCCTCGCCAAGACGCGGCGCTACACCGCGATCGTCGCGGCCGGCCTCGTCGTCGACGGCGGCATCTATCGCCACGAGTTCGTCGCCGACACCGTGATCAAGGCGCTGATGGACGTGCAGCTGCGCACCGAGGTGCCGGTGTTCTCGGCGGTGCTGACGCCGCAGCAATTCCACGAGACCGAGGTGCACTACGATTTCTTCCGCCGGCACTTCGCCATCAAGGGCGTCGAGGTCGCGGCGGCCTGTGCGGAGACATTGCTCGGCCTCGAGCGCCTGCGCGGTCAGGTCGCAGCGGGGATTGTGTAGGGACGCAACGAGTCGCGCTTCTCATCCCGAGGAGCGCGACCCGTCACCCCCGCGCAATGGCGAAGCCATTGTCGCTGGAGGTGCTCGCCTCTTCGGCGAGCCTCGAAGGGCGACGGCCCGGCTGCATCGGGGGCCGTGCATCCGTCGAGGCTCCCCGTGAAGCGCTGTGCGCTTCACGGCTCGCACCTCAGGATGACGGATGAAACAGCCCCTCACACGCCGCTGATTGTCAATCCCGCCGCCGTCCCTGTAAGGTCGGCGGCGGGAGGAGGCCGTGCCGTGGAGACGGGGCGGCTGGCAAGATCATGTTCGAAGGACACGATCCCTATCTCGTCGCGCTCTCTGTGGCGATCGCGAGCCTGGGTGGCTATACCGGCTTTGCGCTTGCGGCTCGCATCCGCAACACGCCCGGCGTCAGCAACCGCGTGATGCTCGCGGGCGCGGCGGCGTTCCTGGCCGTCGGCATCTGGACCATGCATTTCGTCGGCATGCTGGCCGCGCCGCTGCCGCCCGACACGGTCTATCTGGTCCTTCCCACCATCATCTCCTTCCTGATCTGCGCGCTGGTGGTCGGCATCTCCTTGTTCTTCGTCTCGATCGGTGAGCCCAGCTTGAAGCGGGTGGCCTCATCCGCGGTCCTGCTCGGCGTCGGTATCGCCAGCATGCACTATGTCGGCATTCATGGGCTCGCCGGGTCGTTCGGCATCGTGCACAACCCGGCGATGGTGATGCTGTCGATCCTGGTCGCAATCGTCACCGCCTATGGCGGTCTGCGTGCCTTTCTGGCGCAGCAGGAGGGCGTCCGGCTGATTGTCAGCTCGATCGCATTCGGCATTGCCGTCTCCGGCATGCACTACACCGCGATGCTGGGCATGCATTTCGAGCCGCTGACCGGTCCTGCCCATCACCATCTCGGCGGCGGCCTTGCCGCGTCGCAGCAGATATTGTCGATCGTCGTGGCCGTGCTGTGCTTCGTGATCGCTGCCGGCTTCCTGCTCTCGCTGGTGCCGGATCGGCGGCAGACGGCAGCCTCTCCGGTGGCAGATTCGGTTTCGCCGCCGGTCGCTCCCGCCGAGCCGGTTATTTCGGCGGTGGCGCTGCGGCCAATGGGGCCACTCGGCGGCCTCGGCCAGCCGCCCCGCGCGCCGGCGCCGCGACTGCCAGTCGAGGGCGCCGACGGCACCCATTTCATCGACACCGCCAATATCCGCAGCGTCCGCGCGGATGCGCACTACACCCGCGTCCATGACGGCACCCGCGAGCGGATGTGCCCCTGGTCGATCTCGGAAGCGGAAGCCCAGCTCGATCCCTCGCTGTTCCTGCGGGTGCACCGCAGCCATATCGTCGCAATCCCCCATGTCGCGCTGGTCCGCAAAGAGGGTGACGGTGCCGTGCTCGAGCTCGATGGCCCCTCGCCGCACCGGGTGCCGGTCAGCCGGGCCAAGATCGCCGAGGTGAAGGCCCGGCTGGGGCTGGCGAACCGGCGGCAGGCGTAGAAGTCAGGAGGCGAGCTCTCTCGCTCCCTCGCCCCGCTTGCTCTTACTTCGCCCTCTCCCCGTTCTTACGGGGAGAGGGTTGGGGTGAGGGGCCTCTCTCCACAGATGAGATCTTCGATAGACCTGTACCCCCTCACCCGGATTGCATCTTGCGATGCAATCCGACCTCTCCCCGCAGGCGGGGAGAGGTGAAGGGTCTCTCCCCCTGACGCAATTCGTGCTCTTCCACCCGCAATTCGTGCAAAAAGCCCGCCTTTGTGCCGCTCATGTTGCGGCTCGCCCCGCCGGGAGTGACCGTCCGTCCCAACGTCCGCGCCGTCACGCGCAGAGACGATCATGGGAGGAGACGATGATCCCGGGCTCATTCAGCTATTACCGGCCGGCGAGTGTCGCCGACGCCGTCAAACTTCTATCCGATCTCGGCGAGGACGCGCGGCCGCTGGCCGGCGGGCACAGCCTGGTGCCGATGATGAAGCTTCGGCTTGCCACCCCCGCCCATCTGATCGATCTGCACGGCATCGCCGCCCTCAAGGGCATCCGCCACGACGGCAACAATCTCGTCATCGGCGCGATGACCACCCAGCATGAGCTGCTGGCCTCCGACGAGGTCGCCAAGGCGATGCCGATCCTGCATGAGGCTGCGCTTTTGATCGCCGACCCGCAGGTGCGCTACCGCGGCACGATCGGCGGCAATGTCGCCAACGGCGATCCCGGCAACGACATGCCGGCCCTGATGATGACGCTGGGCGCGACCTACCGCCTCGAAGGCGCCGGCGGCGCCCGCGACGTGGCGGCGGCCGATTTCTACCAGGGCGCCTATTTCACCGCGCTGGAGCCCGGCGAGATCCTCACTTCCGTCTCGGTGCCCGTGCCTCCGGCCGGCCACGGCTACGCCTACGAAAAGCTCAAGCGCAAGGTCGGCGACTACGCCACCGCGGCGGCCGCCGTCGTCCTCACCGTGTCCGGCGGCAAGGTCGCGACCTGTTCGATCGGCCTCACCAATGTTCACGAGACGCCGTTGCTGGCTGTCGATGCCGCCAAGGCGGTGATCGGCACCAGCCTCGATGCCGCGACCTTGAAGAAAGCCGCTACGGCAGCCGAAGCGATCATGGCGCCGGCCGCGGATGCGCGCGGGCCGATCGAATACAGAAAGCATGTCGGCGGCATCATGGTGACGCGGGCGCTGCAGCGCGCAGCAAGCCGAGCGAAATAAGGGAGGGGACCGATGGCCAAAACACATGTGACCATGAAGGTGAACGGCGCCGAAGTCGAAGGCCTCGTCGAGCCGCGCACGCTGCTGGTGCACTTCATCCGCGAGAATCTCGGGATGACCGGCACCCATATCGGCTGCGAGACCACGCATTGCGGCGCCTGCACCGTCGATATCGACGGCATGTCCGTCAAATCCTGCACGATGTTCGCGGTGCAGGCGCAAGGAAGCGACATCACCACGATCGAAGGCATGGCCAATGCCGACGGCACGCTGTCGGCGCTTCAGGAAGGTTTCCGCATGATGCACGGCCTGCAATGCGGCTTCTGCACGCCCGGCATGATCATGCGCGCGCATCGGCTGCTGAAGGAAAACGCCTCGCCGAGCGAGCAGGAAATCCGGATGGGCATCTCCGGCAATATCTGCCGCTGCACCGGCTACCAGAACATCGTCAAAGCCATTCAATACGCCAGCGCCAAGATCAACGGCGTGGAATTCCGGGAGGCCGCAGAATGAACGACATGACTCCCACGCGGGAACAACGCGAAGCCGCACTCGAAGGCATGGGCTGCAAGCGCAAGCGTGTCGAGGACATCCGCTTCACGCAAGGCAAGGGCAATTACGTCGACGACGTCAAGCTGCCGGGCATGCTGCATGGCGACTTCGTCCGCTCGCCGCATCCGCACGCGCGCGTCAAGAAGATCGACGACAGCGAGGCGCTGAAGGTGCCGGGCGTGCTCGCGGTGATCACCGCCGAGACGCTGAAGACCGTCAACCTCGCCTGGATGCCGACGCTTGCCGGCGACGTTCAGATGGTGCTCGCCGACGGCAAGGTGCTGTTCCAGAACCAGGAGGTCGCTTTCGTCGTCGCCACCGACCGCTACGCGGCCGATGACGGCATCAACAAGGTCGTGGTCGAATACGAGCCGTTGCCGCCGCTGGTCGATCCCTTCAAGTCGATGGATCAGGATGCGCCGGTGCTGCGCGAGGACCTCGCCGGCAAGACCTCGGGCGCGCACGGCCCGCGCAAGCATCACAACCACATCTTCGAGTGGACGGTTGGCGACAAGGAGCTGACCGACGCGGCCTTCAACAAGGCCGAGGTCAAGATCAAGGAGATGATCTCCTACCACCGCACCCATCCGTCGCCGCTGGAGACCTGCCAGTGCGTCTGCTCCTTCGACAAGATCAAGGGCGAGCTGACGATCTACGGCACCTTCCAGGCGCCGCATGTGATCCGCACCGTGGTGGCGCTGATCGCGAAGCTGCCGGAGCAGAAGATTCACGTCATCGCGCCCGATATCGGCGGCGGCTTCGGCAACAAGGTCGGCGCCTATCCCGGCTATATTTGCGCGGCCGTGGCCTCCATCGTGACAGGCAAGCCGGTGAAATGGGTCGAGGACCGCATCGAGAACCTCACTGCGACCTCGTTCGCGCGCGATTATCACATGACCACCGAGATCGCCGCGACGAAGGAGGGCAAAGTCACGGGGCTTCGTGTCCACGTGCTCGCCGATCACGGCGCGTTCGATGCCTGCGCCGACCCGTCGAAATGGCCGGCCGGCTTCTTCAACATCGTCACCGGCTCCTATGACTTCCCGACCGCGCATCTGGCGGTGGACGGCGTCTATACCAACAAGGCGCCCGGCGGCGTCGCCTACCGTTGCTCGTTCCGCGTCACGGAGGCCGCCTATTGCATCGAGCGCGCCATGGATATCCTGGCGCAGAAGCTCAACATGGACCCGGCGGAGCTGCGGCTGAAGAACTTCATCAAGACGGAGCAGTTCCCGTATCACTCGGCGCTGGGCTGGGAATACGATTCCGGCGACTACCACACCGCCATGCGCAAGATGATGGAGACGACCGGCTACGCCGCGCTCCGGAAGGAGCAGGCGGAGAAGCGCGCGGCGTTCGCGCGCGGCGAGACCCGCGAGATCATGGGCCTGGGGGTCTCCTTCTTCACCGAGATCGTCGGCGCCGGGCCGTCGAAAAACTGCGACATCCTCGGCATCGCGATGTTCGACTCCTGCGAGATCCGCTTGCACCCGACCGGTGCGGGCATCGCGCGCATGGGCACCAAGAGCCAGGGCCAGGGTCACGAGACCACCTGGGCCCAGATCATCGCGACCGAGATCGGCATTCCCGCCGACAACATCATGGTGGAGGAGGGCAACACCGACACCGCGCCCTACGGGCTCGGCACCTATGGCTCGCGCTCGACGCCGGTGGCGGGCGCCGCGATCGCGATGGCTGCGCGAAAAATCAAGGCCAAGGCGCAGATGATCGCGGCCTACAAGCTCGAGGTCCATGAGGACGATCTCGAATTCGACATCGACGGTTTCCGGGTGAAGGGTCTGCCGGAAAAATTCATGTCGATGAAGGATATCTGCTGGGCAGCGTACAACTCGGTGCCGCCGGGCATGGAGCCGGGGCTGGAAGCGGTCAGCTATTACGATCCGCCCAACATGACCTATCCATTCGGCGCGTATCTCTGCGTGATGGACATCGACGTCGACACCGGCGTGTACAAGATCCGGCGCTTCTACGCGCTCGACGATTGCGGCACCCGCATCAACCCGATGATCATCGAGGGACAGGTGCATGGCGGCCTCACCGAAGCCTTCGCCATCGCAATGGGCCAGGAGATCCGCTACGACGAGGCCGGCAACGTCGTCACCGGCTCGTTCATGGACTTCTTCATGCCGACCGCGGTGGAGACCCCGCATTGGGAAACCGATTTCACCGTCACCCCGTCGCCGCATCACCCGATCGGCGCCAAGGGCGTCGGCGAAAGCCCGAATGTCGGCGGCGTGCCGGCCTTCTCCAACGCCGTGAATGATGCGTTCTCGTTCCTGGGCTCGACGCACATCCAGATGCCGCACGATTTCTGGCGCAACTGGAAGGCGGCGAAGGATCTGGGCGCGGTGGCGTAACGATGAAAGGCCGTGACGAGATCGCACAAGCCTTGGCTGCATCGGGCTACATCGCCGATGCGGACCTCGCGACTGCGATCTCGCTGATGCAATTGCTGCGGCGTCCGCTGCTGCTCGAAGGCGAGGCGGGCGTCGGCAAGACCGAGGTGGCGAAGGCGCTGGCAAAGGTGCACGCGACCGAGCTGATCCGCCTGCAATGCTACGAAGGGCTCGACCAGTCCGCCGCACTTTACGAGTGGAACTACCAGCGCCAGCTGCTGGCGATCCAGGCCCATCGCGGCAGCGACAGCATCGAGGACCAGGTGTTCTCGGAAAAATACCTGCTGGAGCGCCCGCTGCTCGCCGCGATCCGCCGCGCCCAGGCGCCGGTGCTGCTGATCGACGAGATCGACCGTGCCGACGACGAGTTCGAGGCTTTCCTGCTCGAGCTTCTGTCCGACTTTCAGGTCTCGATCCCCGAGCTCGGCACCATCCCCGCCATCACGATCCCGCATGTCGTGCTGACCTCGAACGGCACGCGCGAACTGTCGGACGCGCTGCGCCGGCGCTGTCTCTACCACTACGTCGACTATCCCGACGTCGATCGCGAGACCCGGATCATCCTGGCGCGCGTCGCGGGTGCGAGCCCATCGCTCTCGCTCCAGATCGCACGCATGGTCGAGGGCGTGCGCAAGGAGGAGCTGCGCAAAGTCCCGGGCGTCGCGGAGACGCTGGACTGGGCCGCAGCCCTCGTCGGGCTCGACGTCCGCGACCTCCACGACGCGCCGGAGACCGTGCACGAAACGATGGTCTGCTTGCTCAAGACCCAGGAGGACCGTGCCCGTGTCACGGGCGAGGTCACGCAACGCCTGCTGGGGAAGGTTGCATGAGCTGCTGCGGCTCCAGTCCCGGCTATGACGACCTCGACGAGGTCTCGCGCTTCGTGTCCGCGAGGCTTGCCGCCTTCCTGCGCACGCTGCGCGACGCCGGCTTTCGCATCGGGCTCGCCGAAGGGCAGGATGCGGCGACGCTGATGGCGGCGGGTTATGCCGCCCGGCCGAACCTTCTGCGCGCGGCGTTCAAGCACCTGTTCTCGGCGCGCAAATGCGATTGGGACAAGTTCGACGGGCTGTTCGATGCGTTCTGGCTGGGCAAGCGCGTGCGCTCGCGCTCCCGGACGATTGGTTCGACGCCGGGCATCAGTAATCCCTCGTTGAAGAGCCTGCAGGACAGGTCGGCGGAGCAGGGCGGCAGCCAATCCGTCACCGATCAGCTTCCCTCCTCCGACGATGCGCCGGAAGGCCGCTTCGGCGAGGGCCGCATGGAAGGTGCCTCGCGCGCGGACAATCTTGCCGAGGTCGATTTCAGGAAGCTCAGCGATCCCGATCAAGTCGCGCAAGCGCATGAGGCCGCAGCGCAGCTCGCCAAAGCGATGCGAACGCGCCTGACCCGGCGCGATCTGGCGCGACGACGCGGTTACCGGCTCGACCTCCGGCGCACCATCCATCGCAACATCAGCCACGGCGGGGTGCCGATCAGCCTCGTCAAGCGTCGGCGCAAGGACAAGCCGCTGCGGCTGGTCGTGCTGCTCGATGCCTCGGGCTCGATGAGCATGTACACGTCAGTGTTCCTGCGCTTCATCCACGGTGTGCTCGACCAGTTCCGCGAGGCCGAGGCGTTCCTGTTCCACACGCGGCTCGCTCATGTCTCCGACGCGATGAAGGAGAAGGACGCCGGCCGCGCGCTCGACCGGCTCTCGATCATGGCGCAGGGCGCCGGCGGCGGCACCAGGATCGGCGAGTCCCTGCAGACCTTCAACCGCTGGCACGCTGCCCGCGTGATCCATTCGCGCAGCTGCGTGATGATCGTCTCCGACGGCTACGAGACCGGTGACGCAGCCTTGCTCGGACGAGAAATGGCGGCGTTGCACCGGCGCTGCCGCCGCATCGTCTGGCTCAACCCGATGATGGCCTGGGAGGGCTATGCGCCCGAGGCGCGCGGCATCAAGGCGGCCCTGCCGCATGTCGATCTCTATGCCCCCGCCAATTCGCTGAACAGCCTGCGTGCGCTCGAGCCTTATCTGGCAAAACTCTGAGGGATGTTGCGATGACCGCCCCTATCGAAGTGCTGGATCTCGTCGCGCAGATGAAGGCCGCGGAGCGTGCCTTCGTGCTCGCGACGGTGGTGCGGACGGTGTCGGTGACCGCGGCGAAGGCTGGCGCCAAGGCGATCATTGCGGCCGACGGCACCATCGTCGCGGGTTGGATCGGCGGCGGCTGTGCCAGGGGCGCGGTGCTGAAGGCGGCCCGCGAGGCGCTCGCCGACGGCGTGCCTCGCATGGTCTCGGTGCAGCCCGAAAACCTGCTGGCCGAGCTCGGCGTCAGCGCCGGCGAGAGCCGCGACGGCATCCGCTTTGCCAGCAATATGTGCCCGAGCAAGGGCACCATGGACATCTTCGTGGAGCCGGTGCTGCCGCATCCCTCGCTGGTCATTCTCGGTGCAAGCCCCGTAGCGCTGTCTCTTGCGGCGCAGGCGCGCGTGCTTGGCTATCACGTCACGCTCGCGGCGCCTGCTGCGGAGCTCGCGGCGCCGCCGGATGCCGATGCGATCATCGACGGCTACCAGCTCGGCGAGCTCAACGATGCCAAACGCTTCGTCGTGGTCTCGACGCAGGGCAAGGGTGATGAAGCGGCGCTCCGCGCGGCGGTCGCGACCAAAGCCGACTATCACGCCTTCGTCGGTAGCCGTCGCAAGATGGCTTCGCTGCGCGCAAAACTCCTTGCCGAAGGCGCCAGCGCCGCTGCGATCGATGACTTCAAGGCGCCTGCCGGGCTCGATCTCGGCGCCATCACGCCGGAGGAGATCGCGATGTCGATCCTCGCCGAGATCACCAGGGAACGGCGGCGCGGCCAGCGCGCCAGTCAAGCAGCAAGCAGAGAGTGACCGATCATGCAGATGAACGACAGCCAGCGTATTCCTGCCTCGCGTGAACAGGTGTGGGTGGCGCTGAACGATCCCGCTGTGCTGAAGCAGTGCATTCCCGGCTGCCAGTCGCTCGACGTGACCGCGCCGAACGAGATGACGGCGACGGTGGTGTTCAAGGTCGGTCCGGTGAAAGCGACCTTCAGCGGCAAGGTGACGCTGTCCGATCTCGATCCGCCCAACGCCTATCGCATCTCGGGCGAGGGCTCCGGCGGCGTCGCCGGTTTTGCCAAGGGCGGCGCGGTGGTGCGGCTGGAATCCGAGAGCGCCGAGGTCACGGTGCTGCACTACGAGGTCGACGCGCAGATCGGCGGCAAGCTCGCCCAGCTAGGGGCGCGGCTGATCAACTCGACCGCGACGAAGCTCGCCGGGGAGTTCTTCAAGTCGTTTGCCGACGTGGTGAGCGCGAAGGCCGAGGCAGGCTAGCTCTCGTAGCTCTTGCAGGGTGGGCAAAGCGCAAGCGTGCCCACGATCTCATCCCAATAAGAAGGTGGGCACGGCGCTATGCGCCTTTGCCCACCCTACGATTTCGCCGCCAGCGGTGAGAGCCGAAAACGATCAGTCGAACAGGCTCGACACCGACTCTTCCGCCGCGGTGCGCGCGATGGCGTCGGAGATCAGGCTGCCGATCGGCAGCGTGCGGATGTTCGGCGCCTTGGTCACCGCGTCGGTCGGCAGGATCGAGTCGGTGATCACGAGCTCCTTCAGCTTGGAGCCCGCGATGCGGGCGGCCGCGCCGCCGGAGAGCACGCCATGGGTGATGTAGGCGTAGACGTCCTTGGCACCCTTGGCGATCAGCGCGTCGGCCGCGTTCACCAGCGTGCCGCCGGAGTCCACGATGTCGTCGACGAGGATACAGGTGTAGCCGGCGACGTCGCCGATCACGTTCATGACCTCGGATTCGCCCGGACGCTCACGGCGCTTGTCGACGATGGCGAGCGGGGTGTTGATGCGCTTGGCGAGGCCGCGCGCGCGCGCCACGCCGCCGACGTCGGGCGAGATCACCATCACCTTGGAGAGATCGAACTTCTCCTTGATGTCGCGCACCATCAGCGGCGCCGCGTAGAGATTGTCGGTCGGGATATCGAAGAAGCCCTGGATCTGGCCGGCATGGAGGTCGAGCGTCATGACGCGGTCGACGCCGGCCTGCGTGATCAGATTGGCGACGAGCTTTGCCGAGATCGGCGTGCGCGAACCCGACTTGCGATCCTGCCTTGCGTAGCCGAAATAGGGCAGCACCGCGGTGATGCGGCGCGCCGAGGAACGGCGCAGCGCGTCGGTGATGATCAAGAGCTCCATCAGATGGTCGTTGGCCGGGAACGAGGTCGACTGGATGATGAAGGCATCCGAGCCGCGGACGTTCTCCTGGATCTCGACGAAGATCTCCATGTCGGCGAAGCGCCGGACCACCGCCTTGGTCAGCGGCAGGTCGAGGCCCTGCGCGATGGCCTGGGCGAGAGCCGGATTGGAGTTGCCGGCGACAAGCTTGATGGAGCCGTTCTTGGCCGACATGGACGCTTCCTCCCGCGCTTTGCTGGATACGACGTTCAACATCAGAGAATACCCACTGGGAGCACGGTTACGACGAGCGAGCAAATATCAGGCCGAAGCGTGCAATGGCAACCCGGGATGCTACGTTTTCCCTTCGAAAATCCTGAGTCGGGCCAACGGCTTGGCGGCAAACTGAGCCCGTGGTTTAGCGGGGGTTATTGCGCGGCATAGCCGAGCGCCGAGACCGGCATCTCAGGCGCGGGCGCGGCCGGAACGGCGCTCGCCACCGCTGGTCCCCGCAAGCCGGGAGCGGCGCCCGGGGCATCCGGCGTCCCGTTGATCATGTTGGAAAGTCCGCTGAATCCGGCCTGGGCGATCTTCCGCAGCACGAGGTCGTCGGCCGCAGTCCAAGGATCGCGGCCGCCCTTGGCGGAGGTAGGTTCCTCGCCGGAGAGGCGCAGCGCCCGCTGCTGGTTGGCGTCGTAGACGTCCCAGACCCAGGCGATCACGGTCTTGCCGCGGACGACCTGGGCGGAGAGGTAGCTGCGCACACGGTAGGCGGCCGTCCCCTCGCGGGAGACCACGGACAGGCTGCGCAGCTTGGATTCGCTGTCGAGCACGCCGACCATGCGGTCGAAAACCTGTGGCGGCGGCCCGTCGATCGATTCGAAGGCCACCGTCGCTCCTGACCCGGTGCTCGGCGCCATCGCGTAGGAGTTGGCCGCACTGCCGCCGCCACCGGCGCAGCCGCCAAGCGCGGTCGCCGCTGCCAGCAGCATGACCGCCAGCACGCGCGAACCCGCGCGGCCCAAGATGAATGACGCATCCCTCATTATGGAGGGCAGCGATATCGTTAAAATGCATTAACGTCTAGGGCAGAGGCGACACAGACCACTGTCGTCGCGCCTGTCCACCGTCATTCCGGGGCGATGCGCAAGCATCGAACCCGGAATCTCGAGATTCTCAGGTGCGCAATTGCGCACCATATTCTCGCTACGCGAGCCCCGAAATGACAGGGTTGCCCTTGTGTTCACCCCTCCAGCGCGATCGCGTGGATGTGGCGGCCGTAATCCGGCTCCTTGCGATGCACCGAGCGGCGGTAGCTGAAGAAGCGCTCATCGGCGTAGGTGTCGAGGCCGAGATCGTCGATCATCAGGATGCCGGCAGCTTCGAGCCGCTTGCGGATGAAGCCGGCGAGATCGAACATCGCGTGTCCCTCGCGCACCGAGGGGATGAAGAACATGGCATTGTCCGCATCGGCCTCGATGAAGCGCGCCACGAACTCGTTGCCCACCTCATAGCTCTCCTGCCGGATCAAGGGGCCGATCGCGGCGATGATGCCGCCGCGCGTGGCGCCGAGTTTTTCCATCGCCGAGATCGTTGCTTCCAGAACGCCGGTGAGCGCACCCTTCCAGCCGGCATGCGCGCCGCCGATGACGCGCGCGTTGGGATCGACGAACAGCACCGGGCCGCAATCGGCGGTGGAGACGCCGAGCGCGATGCCGGGCGTGTTCGTCACCAGCGCGTCGCCCTTCGGGCGCGGCCCGCTCGGCCACGGAAGTTCGGCAACGCGCACGTCGGGCGAATGGATCTGGTGCAGGCTGAGGAAGCGCTCCGGCGCGACGCCGACATGCTCGGCCATGCGGCGGCGGTTCTCCGCGACGAGGGCCTGATCGTCGTTGGAGCCGAGCCCGCCGTTCAACGCGGAATAGATGCCGCTGGAGACGCCGCCCTCGCGGGTGAAGAAGGCGTGCCGCAGGCCGGGCACCGCCGAGAGCAGCGACGAAGTGAGAGTCATCAATTGCCTCCGGCCTGCTCGAGATCGCTGAGGCCGGCAATGCCCGACAGCCGAGGCTCGGAGATGCCGAGCACCTTGAACATCGAGCCCATGCCGCTGCGTCCGGTATCAGTGAGGCGCTTCAGCGCCACGGAAATGTCGGTGGCGACTTCCGGCGTCGCCTTCTGCATCAGGGCGGCGGCGCGGGTGTCGATGCCGACGCGCTTGAGGAAGTCGCCCTGCGTCACCGGACCGTGGACGCGCGCGCCGACGTCTTCCGCCGCACGCGCTAGCGCCTGGAAGTCGACATGGGCGGTGACGTCGGCCTGTCCCGGCGCCTTCAAGGGATCGGTGAAGGTGTGGCGCGCGATCGCCTGGAAGGTGTCGCCGGCATCGCTGCGCAGATGGCCGTAGTCGATGATCAGTGCCGCCCCGTCCTGGTCGCGCACGCGCGTCGCAAGCTTCATGATCTCGGCATCCGGCCGCCATTCGAACACCGCGCCAACGGGGGCGGCGCGCACCAGCGGCGGCAGCAGCACGTCGAAGCGTGGCGTCGGCTCGGCCGCCGCGCCGAATTGAAGCTTGCCGTTGGGGTCGAGCTCGATCACGCGCTCGTGCCAGCCGTTCTCGTAGCGAACCATCTGGTGAATCGGCAGCACGTCGAAATATTCGTTGGCGAGGATGATGCTCGGCCCCTCCGGCACGTCGTCGATGCTGTCGTGCCATTCGATGTTGCGCACGCCTTGCAGCGTTGCACTTTGCCGATCGCGCAGCACGGGATTGACCTCGACCATGTGGACATGGAGAGCCTGGTAGAGCGGCGGCAGCACGCGCAGCGCACGGAGCGCATCCGCCATCATGGTGCCGCGGCCGGGGCCGAGCTCGATCAGCCGCAGGAATTGCGGGGAGCCCATCTGCTTCCACACCGAGGCGGTCCACAGGCCCAAGAGCTCGCCGAACATCTGGCTGACCTCCGGGGAGGTGGTGAAGTCGCCTTCACGTCCGAGCGGGTCACGCGAGACGTAGTAGCCGTAGCGCGGATGCATCAGGCACAGTTCCATGTACCGCCAGACCGGCATCGGGCCCGAGGATTTGATCAGCGCCTTGATCTCGTTGAGGAGCGGCTGGTCGGTCACGGCGTGCTTTCTCGAAATGAATTAACGAACGACCTTGATCGGCCCCGGCGCACCGCGCCTGATTGCCCATACAATAAGTATGCCCCCGACAATAAGCATCGGGATCGACAACAGCATGCCCATGGTTAACCCGCCCCAGAGGAACCCGAGCTGGACGTCCGGCTCGCGGAAGTGCTCGCCGGCGATCCGGGTCAGGCCATAGATCAGGATGAAGGCGCCGAGGATCATGCCGGGTCGCTTCAGGGCACCGCAGCGGATCATGATCGCGAGCACGGTGAAGAGCAGGATGCCCTCCATGCCGGCTTCGTAGAGCTGGCTTGGATGGCGTGGCAGCTGGGTGGGATCGTTCGGGAAGATCATCGCCCAGGGCAGGCTGGGATCGGTGGCGCGGCCCCACAATTCGCCATTGATGAAATTGGCGATGCGCCCGAGCAGGAGTCCGATCGGGGCGACGGCGGTGGTGATGTCGCCGAGCGACAGGATCGAGATGCGGTTGCGATAGGCGAACCACATCACCGCGATGACGCAGCCGAGAAAGCCGCCATGGAACGACATGCCGCCCTCCCACAACCGGATGATCGCGGCGGGGTGCTCCATGAAGAAGGGCAGATTGTAGAAGAGCACATAGCCGGTGCGGCCGCCGAGGATGATGCCGAGCGTGACCCACAGGATGAAGTCGTCGATCTGCGCCAGCGAGATCGGCGCCGGCCCGCCCCACAGGCGCTCGTTCTTCAGCAGCGAGCGCGCATAGAGCCAGCCGAACACGATGCCGCAGATATAGGCCAGCGCATACCAGCGGATCGCGAACGGGCCGATCTCGATCGCGATCGGCTTGAAGGCGGGGAAGTCGATCAGCAGAAAGGGCATCAGGCCTTCTATGTCTAGACAAGATTGCGGCGATAGAGCGCCAGCAGGCGCTCCCAATGCCGCTCGGCGGCGTCGCGGTCGTAGACCGGGCGCTTGGGAAAGGCAAAACCGTGATGCGTGCCGGGATAGATCTCGACCTCGGCCTTCGTGCCGTTCTTGGCGCCGCTCATGCCCTGCCTGACCTTTTCGATGACCTCCATGGGCGCATAGATGTCGGTCTCGGCGCAGGCGAAATAGAGTTCGGCCCTGGTCTTGCTTGCTGCAAGATGCGGGCTGTCGTCCTGGTCGGTTGCGAGATGGGTGCCGTAGATCGAGGCGGCGGCCTTGACCCGATCGGGGAAGTGCGTGGCGGCGTTGACCGCGTAGCGGCCGCTCATGCAATAGCCGACGGTGCCGACGATTTTCGTGTTCGCTGCGGCCTGGCCCTCGGCGTAGGTGAGCAGGGCGCGGGTGTCGTCCATGATCATGGGAATGGTGAGCGAGCCCATCAGGGCGAACATGCGCTTGCGCTCGGGCGCGTTCGGATCGGCCGGCAGCGCGCCGAGCTCCATCACGCCGGAGCGGTAATAGAGGTTCGGCAGCATCACGTAATAGCCCGAGGTCGCGAGCCGGCGTGCCATGTCACGCAGCTCCTCGCGGATCGCCGGCGCGTCCATGTAGAACAGGATGACCGGAAACGGCCCGCCACGTTCGGGATGGGTGATGAAGGTTGCGGTGTGGCCGTCCTTGGTCGGGATCGCGATCTGCTGGTCGATCATCTGTTCGATCCTTTCTTGCACCTTCTGATTCTTCTTATGCCGGGACGTTGAATACGATTGCAAGGAAACCGGGGCATGACAAGGATACCGCCGCTTCGCCCTTGAACCATCAGGTGCGGATTGCCATTGTCTTTCCGAGCGTTCGCGCAAAGTTTATCGGAAGACCGCCAGGAGACCGACATGACCCAGACCAGCAACCGGTTTTTCGACGAGATCGGCCGCCTGATGAACGACGCCGCCGGTGCGGCCCAGGGCGTCAAGCGCGAGTTCGACACGGTGATGCGCACGCAGGCCGAAAAATTCCTCCGCGACATGGACCTCGTCAAGCGCGAGGAGTTCGAGGCGGTCAAGGACATGGCGCGCCTCGCCCGCGAGGAGAACGAGGCCCTGAAGGCGCGGATCGCGGCGCTGGAGGCCAAGCTCGGCGGGTAACGCCTCTCGGTGTCATTCCGGGGCGCGACAAAGTCGCGAACCCCGGTGCGCAATTGCGCACCTGGGAATCTCGAGGTTCCGGGTTCGATGCTTCGCATCGCCCCGGAACGACGGGTACGGGATGGCAACCCACCCCCGCAAAAAATCCCCGCATTTCCTTGTCATTTCCGCATCTTCCGGGTAAAAGCCCGCCACGTCCGCGGCCCCCGCACCCCTGGAGGCTTGCTGCGGACTATGCCATGGGCCGCGCTGCGGCCCATTAACTTTTGCAAAAACAAGGACTTAACGACATGGCGACGACCGTCAAGGAATTGAAGGCGACCGCACGTCCGAAGAGCGGCAAGGGGGCCGCCCGGGCTGAGCGTCGCGCCGGGCGAGTGCCCGGAGTGATCTATGGTGACAACCAGCCCCCGCTGACGATCTCGATTGCAGATCGTGAACTGCGCCAGCGCATCCTCGCCGGCCGGTTCCTGACCACGCTGGTCGACATCGACCTCGACGGCAAGAAGCACCGCGTGATTCCGCGCGACTATCATCTTGATCCGGTCAAGGACTTCCCGATCCATGTCGACTTCATGCGTCTTGGCGAAGGCGCCACCATCCGCATCAGCGTGCCCCTGCACGTGGTGAAGGCGGAAGGCTCCCCGGGCGTGAAGCGCGGCGGCACCGTCAACATCGTCGCCCACGCGATCGAGCTCGAATGCGGCGTCGAGAGCATTCCGCAGTACATCGAGGCCGACGTCGGCTCGCTCGAAATCGGTCACTCGCTGCATCTGTCGGACGTCAAGCTGCCGGCCGGCGTCAAGGCGCTGACCCGTGAGGACGCGACCCTCGTCACCATCGTGCCGCCGTCCGGCTACGCCGAAGAGCAGAAGGCTGCGGCTGCGGCTGCTGCTGGTGGCGCGGCTCCGGCTGCGGGCGCTGCTGCTCCGGCGGCTGGCGCGGCTGCTGCGGCGGCTGGTGCTGCTGCTCCGGCGGCTGCCAAGGCTCCCGCCGGCGGCGACAAGAAGAAGTAATCTCTCAAAGCTGGCGCGCGGTCTCTGGCCGCGCGCCGAGCGAGGGGCGCGCCGCGTCATGCGACTCTTTGTTGGGCTCGGCAATCCCGGCGCGAAATACGCACGTAACCGGCACAATATCGGCTTCATGGCCGTCGACGAGATCGCGCGGCGTCATGGTTTTTCACCATGGCGCCGTCGTTTTCAGGGCGAGACCTCGGAAGGTGCGCTCGGCACTGAGCGCGTGATCCTGCTCAAGCCCACGACCTACATGAACGATTCCGGCCGCAGCGTTCAGGAGGCCGCGAGCTTCTTCAAGATCGCGCCGGGCGACGTCACCGTGTTTCACGACGAGCTGGAGCTGCCACCGGGCAAGGTGCGGGTGAAGATCGGCGGTGGCATCGCCGGCCACAACGGCCTGCGCTCGATCTCCGCCCATATCGGCAACGACTATCGCCGGGTGCGGCTCGGCATCGGTCATCCCGGCGTCAAGGAAATGGTGCACGGCCACGTGCTGTCGGACTTCGCCAAGGCCGACAACGACTGGGTGACGACGCTCTGCGACGCGGTCGCCGAGCACGCCGCACTGATCGCCAAGGGCACGGATGCGACCTTCGCCAACAGGGTGCATCTCGCCATGCAGGCGAAGGGATTTTTGAAGGACGAGAACGGCAAGGAATGACACTTGTCATCGCCGGACTTGATCCGGCGATCCATCCCTTCGAAGACGATGGATGCGCGGGTCAAGCCCGCGCATGACGAACTCGGAAGACATTGACGCGCGGAGCGCGGAGGCCAGGACTTATGGGATTCAAATGCGGGATCGTCGGATTGCCCAATGTCGGCAAGTCGACCTTGTTCAACGCGCTGACCGAGACGGCCGCGGCGCAGGCCGCGAACTATCCGTTCTGCACCATCGAGCCGAATGTCGGCGAGGTCGCCGTGCCCGATCCGCGGCTCGACAAGCTCGCGGCGATCGCCAAGTCGGCGCAGATCATCCCGACGCGGCTGACCTTCGTCGACATCGCCGGCCTCGTGCGCGGCGCGTCCAAGGGCGAGGGCCTCGGCAACCAGTTTTTGGCCAACATCCGCGAGGTCGACGCCATCGCGCATGTCGTGCGCTGTTTTGAAGACTCCGACATCACCCATGTCGAGGGCAAGATCGCCCCGCTCGCCGACATCGAGACCATCGAGACCGAGCTGATGCTCGCCGACCTCGACAGCCTCGAGAAGCGCGTCGACAACCTCACCAAGAAGGCCAAGGGCAACGACAAGGACGCCAAGGAGCAGCTCGACCTCGTCAACCGCACGCTGGTGCTGCTGCGCGACGGCAAGCCCGCGCGTCTCGTCGAGCGCAAGGCGGAGGAGGAGCGGGCGTTCTCCATGCTCGGCCTGTTGTCGTCCAAGCCCGTGCTCTACGTCTGCAACGTCGAAGAAGGCTCCGCCGCCACCGGCAACGCCTTCTCCAAGGCGGTCGAGGAGCAGGCAGCGAAGGAAGGCGCCGTCGCCGTCGTCATCTCCGCCAAGATCGAATCCGAGATCGCCACCATCTCGCGTGAAGAGCGCGCCGACTTCCTGGAGACGCTGGGTCTTGAAGAGGCGGGCCTCGATCGCCTGATCCGCGCCGGCTACTCGCTGCTCCAGCTCATCACCTATTTCACGGTGGGCCCGAAGGAAGCGCGTGCCTGGACCATCCATCGCGGCACCAAGGCGCCGGGCGCGGCCGGCGTGATCCACACCGACTTCGAGAAGGGTTTCATCCGCGCCGAGACCATCGCGTATGAGGACTACGTCGCGCTCGGCGGCGAAGCCGGCGCCCGCGATGCCGGCAAGCTGCGCCTCGAAGGCAAGGAATATGTCGTCGCCGACGGCGACGTGATGCATTTCCGGTTCAATACGTAAGCCCTGTCATTCCGGGGCGCGCGAAGCGCGAGCCCGGAATCCATCGCGCCTCAGAATGATTGGATGAATGGATTCCGGGCTCGTGTCTTCGAGGCGCCCCGGAATGACGGGGGCTACCGCATTCCGCCGCCCTGATCTCGGATCGCGCCGAGATGCTCGTTGATGCGGAATACGATCAGGATCAGCTCGGCGGCGATGCGCGAGAACACGACGCCGACGACGACGCTGGCGATCGACGACAGCAGCACTAGGAAGCCGCCGAACGGGCTGATGGCCATCGTCGCCAGACCCGAGAAGACGCCGGAGAGGCCGAACAGGCAGATCAGCGCGATCACCAGCCAGTAGAAGGTCTTGATGATGGTCGGCGTGATGAAGCGGTCCCATTGAAACAGGTCGCTGAATGAAAACATTGCTCTCCCCAGGGCAAATCGGGACTTTCGGATCGGGACGTCACTCGGGCCTCGGCCTTGACCCGACTCAAATCAAGACAGCCGCCTCCTATGTAGCACGAGCCATGCGGGCCGGCGGGTTGAGATTGCCGCAAACTGCGGCCACAATCTGTCATTTCCGCAACGCACTCCCAAGATGACCCTGACCTTCGAAGACTTCCCGCCCGGCCGGTACGGCACATTCGGCCCGCGCCATGTCACCCGCGACGAGATCCTGGCCTTCGCCGCCGAGTTCGATCCGCAGCCGATGCATCTCGACGAGGAGGCTGCCAGCAAGAGCATGCTGCGCGGCCTGTCCGGCTCCGGCTGGCACCTGTGCTCGCTGATGATGCGGATGATGGCCGACGGCTTCATCACCCGCGCCGCCTCGCTCGGCTCGCCCGGCGTCGACGAAGTGCGCTGGCTCTCGCCGCTCAGGCCCGGTGATGATCTTATGCTCGACGTCGATGTCGTGGAGGCGCGCGCCTCGAAGAGCCGCCCCACACTCGGCATCGTCAAGTTCAAATGCACCGTGCGCAACGCGGCCGGGCAGGCGCTCTGCGAGATGACCTCGCCGATCCTGATCAAGCGGCGCGAGGGAGCGGTCTGATGCGGTTCTTCGAAGACATCGCGATCGGCCAGCGCCGCGAGATCGGCGCCTATACGTTCACGGCGGAGTCCATCAAGACGTTCGCCGCAAAGTTCGATCCGCAGCGCTTCCACCTCGACGAGGAAGAGGGCAAGAACTCGCTGTTCGGCGGGCTCGCTGCTTCCGGCTGGCATGTCGGCTCGGCCTGCATGAGCCTGCTTGTCGCGGATGGCCAGCGTCTGGCGCGGGAAGCCGCAGCGCGCGGCGAGGAGGTCGCGGTGTGGGGCCCGTCGCCGGGCTTTCGCGATTTGCGCTGGATCAAGCCGGTGCTCGCCGGCGATACGGTCTCTTACGTCAACGTCGTCATCGACAAGCGCACCTCCGCCTCGCGCCCCGGCTGGGGCATTTTGACGGCCCAGACCACCGGCACCAACCAGCGCGGCGAGGAAGTCTATTCCATCACCGCCAGCGCCTTCGTGCCGATGCGCGCGAAGGCTTAGATCTGTTCCAGGATGAACGGGCAAATGAGTGCGCGAGTGTTGCCCGCGCGCTATGGACGCGATTCCGGGCGGCTGCCATAAGCCTGCTCAACATGGTTACCCGCGAAGCAGTCGGCGGAACCATCGAGTTGCTAACCAATTATGAACCTGTCGCTGTCTAATTGAAACGAAATGGGCAGAGAACAGGGGACGAGGACCATGGCAGACCGCGGCGCACTCAAGCTGGTCGGATTCATTTTTGCTACCGCCACGCTGGCCGTGATGCTGGTTGCCGGCATGGTGGTGAAGGGCTATGCCGACGGCGCCTACACCCTGGAAGCCTCAACCGTGGAAGCGGCCCGGTAAGATCTTAAATCTTCGCGGCCGGATCCGGCCTTCAGCTTAGCGGCTATAGACGAACGCCAAGATGGCGATCGCAACCACGAGCAGCCCGACAAAGCGCAGCATGATCGTGCCGAACTGGTTCGGCGCGGGCCGCAGCGGGATGGGGTCCGTGTTGTCGGGCCGAATGCTTTCCATCTGAGATGTCCCCGGCCCGGCCGTGACGGCACGGGCGCTTGGCATTGGTCGCCGGGGAGGGGGAGAGGGTTCAAAGTGGACTCTCGTGTCCGGGGCACGAGACCTGCACGAATCAAAACCGCCGCGCTCCCTTCCGGGAACGCGGCGGCCACTGATGCTTGAAGCTGGCGCTTAGCTGTTGCGCAGGCCGTCGGCGGCGCGCTTCCACTGCGCGACGTTGTCGGAGATCATGCGGGTCGACTTCATCGCGGCCTGGCTGAGCTGGGCGTAGCCGGAGATCTCGCGCTGGACGCGCTGGCCTTCGGCATGGAGCAGGTCGCGCAGGCTCTCGAGCTCGGAGATCAGGTTCTCGATCTCGGCGAGCGAAGTGCCGGCGACGCGCTGGATCAGCGAGTTGACATTGGTGACGGTGGCCTCCGCGCTCGGATCGAGCGGCGGCGCGTCGGTGGTCGGCGTCGCCGGCCGGCGCAGATAGGCGATGTCATTGCGGACGAAGTCGCGGATGCCGGCCTCGACCTCGGTCACGGCGGCGAGGTCGGTGTCGACCGTCTCGGTCTCGGTGGATTCGATCTTTTCCGGACGAGTAGCGTTCATCGTTGTTCCCCTGATCGCGTTGAGCGCAGCGCGAGTGTCCCCCGCACGACGGCGTTCTGTAGGCTGACTAGGGCGCCCGATTTTGGCCGCAACTGGGCCAAGATGCGGCAAGGGCGGACCATTCGGGGGCTTTGCCGTGGCGTATGGTTAGGGAAATGTGAACGGCTGCTGTGAAGATGATCCTATCCCCTCATGGTGAGGAGCGCGAAGCGCGCAGCGGACGATGCTGCGCATCGCCGCGAGAACCATGCGGGCCCCGCCGCTGCGGGGCCTCGATCCTTCGAGACGCGCTCCTTCGGAGCGCCCTCAGGACAAGGGGAAAGAGTGGGGCTAGGCCTACCAGCTCTTCTTGAAGCCCGCCGTCACGCTCTTGTTGATCGCGCCCTGCGAGGTCTCGCCGACCGAGCCGGAGACGGTGACGTTGTCGAACAGCTTTTGCTCGGCGCCGACCTTGCGCAGCCATTTGTCGTCGGTGGTCGACAGCGACTGGCCGGCGCTGATGCTGGTGCCGGTGTCGGTGATGGTGACCTTGGCGCTCTGGTCGGTCTCGTAATTGCGCGTGATGTGGCCGCCGATGCCGGGCACGGCGGTGGTGCCCTGCTGGTTGACGCTGTAGCCGTTCTGCAGCGTCAGCGACGTGTCGCCCGACAGCGGCATCGACTTGGTCAGCGATGCCCCGAGCTTGCTCTGTTCGGAGCCGGGATCGACACGCGCTTCGACCGCGGTCTTGTCCCAGATCGCGCCCGCGCCCGGCGCGGTCGCGGTCGCCCAGGCGCTGCCGGAGGATTGCGGCAGGCTGCCGCCATTGGCGGCCTTCTGCGCCAGCAGCTCGGACATCGTCCGCGGCTCGCTCGCCACCGTCATGTCGGCGCCGATCCTGGTGTCCCAGAACTCGAACACCGACTGCTTCACGGTCACCGCGGAGGAGCCGTTGGCGTTGGCGTTCGACGACCAGTTCAGCCCGTTATTGGCCGTGGCCTGGGCGCGTTTCTTGGCGGCGATGATGTCGTTGAGCGTGCCGGCGTCGATGGCGAGCTGGCTCCAGTCGAGCTTGTCGACGTCGATGCCCTTCATGATGTCGGGATCATTGACGCTGGGGGCCTCCGCCGTCTCGGCTTCCTCGTCGTCGGGCGCTGCGGCCGGGCCGGGGGAGAAGGGCGGAATGATCTGCGCCGAGACCGTCAGCACCGAGCCGACAATGAACGCGGCCGCCAGCACCGGCAGCCTGGTCCAGCCAAAACCTGTCGAGAATTCCATCGTCCTGCCCGCGAGCCCCGGCGCATGCCGTCCGCCAATAATATAAGGCGGCCTTCGGTGATGACCATGCGCCATTCGGTCCGCAGGCATAGATGCTGATCTATCGTTGCGAAATTGTGGCAACTCGCGCGGACGCGAACCAACGGGCCGCGCGAAAAGGCGCGCGCCCGATGACGAGCTCGTGACACGACGGCATCCGGCGGGGCTGGAAGCCAGGACGTCGCGTCAAGCGTCGTCATCGATCCCGAAAAGCGGGGCCCGTTGGCGTCCCCCTCAGCCGGCGCTGGTCATCTTCGGCAGATGAATGGCGCGGCCGAGTGCCTGCTCGACCAGGTCGAAGGTGTCGATCAGCACGCGCATGCTGATCAGCTTGCCTGCCTTGAACTGGGCGAATTGGGCGACCCGCAAGGAAATCGGCTTGTTGGAATCGAGCGCCGTCAGCGAATAGCGCAGCATCGAGGCGGCGGAATCCACGCCCAGCATGATGCTCTCGCGGTCGAAGCGACGGACCTGGAAATTGTCGGCGAGCTGGCGGATGACCTCGAGCACGGCGTCCCGGCCCTGGCGTGCGCCGAGGAATGGAAACATGTCGATGGGACCATAGAGCGCCCACTCGACGTCCTCGTCGATCAGGGACTCGATGTCCTCGAAATGCCGGTCGTTGATCGCGCGATGCAACGCACGCGAAAAACGCCAGAGGCTGTGCTCTGTCATTTGGGGCAGTCCTGAAGCTGGCTTGCAGAAAAAACGGAAAACGGCCCCATGCACCGCAATGTGCCCCGGGGCGTTCAACTCATTTGTATGCGAACAAGGTAAGGGATTTCGGCCAAAACGCAATTCACGTTTTCGCAATGCACAATTGATGGCGTTTTGTGAGATTTACAATAGAAGCCCGTAGTTTTCCGGTTTCTGCTTCACCTCTCCCCGCAAGCGGGGAGAGGTCGGATCGCTCTTGCGATCCGGGTGAGGGGGTACAGGTCTCATTGCGACCTGATGCGTGGAGAGAGCCCCTCACCCCCACCCTCTCCCCGTAAGAACGGGGCGAGGGAGCGCAGCGGTGATCGCCTCGACACTCAATCCACCCGCCGCCCCATGATCAGCGGCCCGATCTCGCGCTCCAGCACCTGCTGCACCAGATCGTAGGAATCGATGATCTCGCGGATCTGCGAGACCTGCCCGCCGCGGAAGGTGTAGAATACCGCCATGTCGAACTGCACGATGCGGCCGTTGCTGCGCTTCTTGAAATAGCTGTGCATGTAGGTCGCGACCTCGTCGCCGTCGGCGAGGATGTGCGGCGCCTTGTAGCGGATCTCCGAATAGCGCGACCAGATCGTCTGCCAGAGCTCGCGCAGCTCGGCCTTGCCGTGCCGCGGCACCATGTGCGGCAGCACGTCGATCGGCGCATGGGTGAGGAAGTCGACGTCCTCGGTGCAGCACGACAGCGCGGTCTCGAGATCGCCGCGCGCGAAGGCGTCGAGCAGATGCAGCACACGCTGCCTGTTCAGCTTTTCAACCGTCATGCGGCGCCGCCTTTCCTCGGCCGTGGATTGCAAACGCTATCGCGCCGCTCGCGCGCGCTTCAATCCGCAAAAACACAGGGCACAAGGTATGACGCGCGAGCGCAATACCCGGTTCATGGGGTGCAATTGTGGATTGCGTTTGCATCCGCATGCGCGAATTCGGCCGCACCCGGTGACACCCTGCGCACACCGGCGGGCGCGCCGCGCCAGGGAACCCGGGCCCGCTTGCACTCGTTGAGAACTAGACATCGCATCCGGAGACAACGATCCATGAAATCCCCGCTTCTCGCCATCGCCGCCGCACTTTTGATGCTTGGCGCGAGCTCCGCCGCCAACGCCAAGGGCTGCATCAAGGGCGCCGTCGTCGGCGGCGTCGCCGGCCACTATGCCGGCCATCACGGCATGCTCGGCGCCGCCGCCGGCTGCCTCTACGGCCGGCATCATGCGAAAGAACAGCAAATGCAGCAGGAAAGGCAGCGACAACAGCAGGGGCAGCTGAACGGGCAGGGCAAGCTGTAGGCGGAAAACCGCGTTCCCCGCCTTCTACTCGGCATGCCCTGATGGTAAGTTCCGCTCACAAACGCTGGGGTTGAGCGGAAGCGGGCGATGGATATCGTGAAGTATCGGTGGGGTGTCGTCCTCGCCACCTTGCTCCTCGGCTTCATCGTCGCGTTCGTCGTCAGCGTCTTCCGCTCGCGAGGCGTCAAATACAATTGGCTCGGCGTCCTGCTGTCGTTCTCGACAATGGGCCTCGCCATCTACCTGGTGTTCTTCCGCCAGCTCTAAAGCCGTTCGCCTCACCCTCCGCCGTGGGAAGGGTTGCCGCCATTGGCGTGACCCATCTCACATCACGCCCTCGCCGGTGCGGATAGCGTCATGTGCATGTCACCAGGGAGACATGCCATGGCCGCCACCATCGCCGCCGCGAGAAAGTCCCGCCTCCACAACGCGCTCGAAGGCCTCGCGCTGACCGCCACGCTGCAGAGCTTCCCGACCTTCGCCGCCGCGGCCTTCCTGCTCAAGCTGATCGGCAACCACGACCTCGTCGGCGACCCCGGCGTCGCCATCTTCGTCGCTATCGCCTCGCTGATGCACGCGCTGCTCGCGGTGACTCTCGGCCCGAGCTTCCCCGGCTTCTTCAAGACTGTCTACGAACCGAAATTCTTCGAGGCCCATCTGTCGCTGTCCGACAAGATCACCGCCTGGCGCACCCAGCCGGTCGCGTCACTTCAGCTCATGACGATCGTACTGCTGCTGTCGGTGATGGCGGTGGTGACGGCGAGTGTGGGGTAAGGGGACATCTCTCCGCCGTCATTCCGGGCGCCGCAAAGCGGCGAGCCCGGAATCCATAGCCACGACTGGCGCCGCTGCGTCCCTACCGCTTCTTCCAGCCCCCGCGTCGTCCCGGCGCTCCACCCGTCGACTTCGGCGCGGGCCCGAACTCCGGCCCGGACTGCCTTGAGTCCGTCGGCTGGATGATCCGGCTCGTGCTGCCGAACGGCTTTGACGGTAGCGTCTGATTGGCGCGATAGGGCAGCGATTCCGGCCCGTGCATCTCGTCGAGATGCGGCTTGTGCACCCGCGATCCGCTGCCTCCGCCGCTGGCTTTCAGCGCAGAGCTCACGGTCTTTTTCTTCATGGCACTCACCGGCAGGTTCGCGGCGTCGCCATACTTCTTCGCTCCCGCATAGGCGCCGGCCTTGCCCGCGACGGCGCGCTGCTTCGCGGTCGGGTCGTCGACCACCGCAAGCTCTGTCGCGCGCAGGCGCTTGACTTCGTCGCGCAGGCGCGCGGCTTCCTCGAAGTTCAAATCGGCAGCGGCCTCGCGCATCCGCGTTTCCAGATCGGCGAGCACGGCTTCAAAGTTGTGGCCGATCGAGATGACGTCGTCGGTCATGTCGTGGCCGCCGACCTCGACAAGCACGTGGTCGCGCTCGTAGACGGAGTTGAGGATGTCGCCGATCTGCTTCTTCACGCTCTCCGGCGTGATGCCGTTGGCGTTGTTGTACTCGACCTGTTTTTCGCGACGCCGATTGGTTTCCGCAATGGCGCGCTCCATCGAGCCGGTCATGCTGTCGGCATAGAGGATCACCTTGCCGTCGACGTTGCGCGCGGCGCGGCCGATGGTCTGGATCAGCGAGGTCTCGCTGCGCAAAAAGCCTTCCTTGTCGGCGTCGAGGATCGCGACCAGCGCGCATTCGGGAATGTCGAGACCCTCGCGCAGCAGGTTGATGCCGACCAGCGCGTCGAACGCACCGAGACGGAGGTCGCGGATGATCTCGATGCGCTCGATGGTGTCGATGTCGCTGTGCATGTAGCGGACGCGAATGCCCTGCTCGTGCAGATATTCGGTGAGGTCCTCCGCCATGCGCTTGGTGAGCACCGTGATCAGCGAGCGATAGCCGGCCTGCGCGGTGGCGCGGACCTCGCCGACGAGATCGTCGACCTGGGTGCGGGCGGGGCGGATGTCGACAGGGGGATCGATCAAGCCGGTCGGGCGGATGACCTGCTCGACAAAGACGCCGCCGCTCTCGTTGAGCTCCCAGCCGCTCGGCGTCGCCGACACCGCAACCGTCTGCGGCCGCATCATGTCCCACTCCTCGAAGCGCAAGGGGCGGTTGTCCATGCAGGATGGCAGGCGGAAGCCGTATTCGGCCAGCGTCGCCTTGCGGCGGAAGTCGCCGCGGAACATGGCGCCGATCTGCGGGATGGTGACGTGGCTCTCGTCGGCGAAGATCAGCGCGTTGTCGGGGACGTATTCGAACAGCGTCGGCGGCGGCTCGCCGGGGCGGCGCCCGGTGAGATAGCGCGAATAGTTCTCGATGCCGGCGCAGCTTCCGGTCGCCTCCATCATCTCGAGGTCGAACGTGGTGCGCTGCTCCAGTCGCTGCGCTTCGAGCAGACGGCCTTGATCATGCAGCTGGTCGAGCCGCTGCTTCAATTCGAACTTGATCGACTTGATCGCCTGCACCAGCGTCGGGCGCGGCGTCACGTAGTGGGAATTGGCGTACATCTTGATGAATTCGAGCTCATCCTGCTTGTGGCCGGTGAGCGGATCGAATTCCTCGATCTGTTCGATGGTGTCGCCGAACAAATTCACCCGCCAGGCGCGGTCCTCATAGTGCGCCGGGAAGATGTCGATGACGTCGCCGCGCACGCGAAACGTGCCGCGGGTAAAGTCGGCCTGGGTGCGCTTGTACTGGAGTGCGACGAGGTCGGCGATCAGCTGGCGCTGGTCGATGCGCTCGCCCTTCTTCAGCGCGAAGGTCATCGCGGTGTAGGTCTCGACCGAGCCGATACCGTAGATGCAGGACACCGACGCCACGATAATGACGTCGTCGCGTTCGAGCAGCGCGCGCGTCGCCGAGTGGCGCATGCGGTCGATCTGCTCGTTGATGGACGAGTCCTTTTCTATGTACGTGTCCGTGCGAGGGACATACGCTTCAGGCTGGTAGTAGTCGTAATAACTGACAAAATACTCGACCGCGTTATCAGGAAAAAAGTTCTTGAACTCGCCATAGAGCTGGGCGGCGAGCGTCTTGTTCGGCGCCAGGATCAGCGCGGGGCGCTGCGTCGCCTCGATCACCTTGGCCATGGTGTAGGTCTTGCCGGAGCCGGTGACGCCGAGCAGCACCTGCGAGCGGTCGTTGCGCTCGATGCCCTCGACCAGCTCCTTGATCGCGGTCGGCTGGTCGCCGCGCGGCTCGTAGGATGACTTGATCTCGAAGCGCACGCCGCCTTCGGACTTTTCCGGGCGCGGCGGGCGATGCGGCGTCCACACCTTCATGGAGCCGTCGTCCTTGCGGAACTCCGGCCGTCCTTCGCGGATCAGCGATTCCAGCGCGTCGGCGGTCGCCTTGACGCCGAGCGCCTCCATCTTGGAACGTGGCGGGCGCGCCAGCGCTTCCGCGTCGTCTTCTTCGGTGGGCAGGCCAAGCTGCCGCGCCAGTTCCGGATCGAGCGTCGGGATCGTGGCGGCAGTGCCGTAATTGGCTTGTGGCGCCTCGTCGAAACCTTCGGTCGAGGCGCGCGCCCCCGGCGGCTGCGGATTGGGCCGCAGCGGCATCGGCCGCGTCGTGTCCTGCGGAAACTCCTTCGGCGTCGAGGCGCGCGCGCGATGCGCGGCGGCCTCGCCCCCGGCGCGGCGGTCGCGCGAATTGTCCGGCGGCGGCTGCAGCCCGGTGCCCGATCCCAGCCCGGCATCGCCGCGATTGATCGCGGGATTGAGCAGCTCGGCCAGCGCCGGCCCGATCGGCTGCACATCGGGTCGATGCGCTTTGGAGTTCGGGGCCTTGGTTTTGGGGGATTTTGGGGGAGCAGGTTTCTTCGCCATGAGGCGAATATGGGACGAGTCCGGCTCTCAGGAAAGGGCGAATGCCCGGCTCCGTTCAGGCTGCTGACAGCAGGTTGGCAGCAGGCCGCGATGTCACGCGGCCGGCCGCGGGCCCTTGTCGTCGCCGGCCTGATGCGGCTTCAGGATGTCGAGATGGATGCCGCCGCAATCGGTGCAGCGCATGGCCCAGTACTCGCATCCGGCGCGGCCGGCGATCACACGGAGCACCGTGAGATCGCCGTCGCATTCCGGGCATTTCGACAGCACGCTGCGGGCGTAGATCCGAGGCCGCGGTGTGTCTTCGAATTCCATCACTGACATGACCGGTTCCCTGTCTTACCTCGCTGCAGCTGTTCCCTCGGAAATCCGCTTATTCGTCGTCGCTGTCGGCGCGCCGGCGGAAGCGATCGATGTGGTGCTTGGCGTCGGCGATCGCGGCGTCGCGGTCGGGCCAGGCGAAGCCGACTTCCATGGCCGGAAACAGCACGCCGTCGATGGCAAGCGGGCTGAAATCGGCGCGCCGGATACGGGCGTGCCAGAGGCCTTTGCCGGCCTCGAAGGATTCAATGTCAAAGCCGTCGTAGATGGTCGTCATAGGTAGTCCCCAAATGCTCGTGTCGGAGGGTTAGAGGACCACGTTTGAGGATTTCGGTATGTGAAGCCGTTCACATGCAGTCCAGCTTTTTCACCCGAACGGGTGAGGGCTAGAGCGTTTGAGCGAGTGGAACGGAACTAGCCGCGTGCGGCCGCCCGGCCCAGCCGCCGCGGGCGGGCGGCGGGTTCCGACGCGGCGCGCATGATCCAGCGGCGGAACGCGGCGAAGTCGCGCTGCTCGGTCTGAAAACTGCGATAGAGGAGATACCAGCGCATGCCCTTGGGCACCGAGAGATCGAATGGCGCGACCAGCCGGCCAGCGGCGATGTCGTCGTCGATATAGGGCCGGATGCCCATGGCGATGCCGAGCCCGTCGGCGGCGGCCTGCAGCGCCTGGCCATAGAACTGGAACTCGGGGCCGCGCGGATTGATGCGCGTGAGGTTCGCGGCCTTCAGCCAGATCGGCCAGTCCTCCGGCGAATGTTCGACACGGATCAGGGTCGGGCCCTTGAGATCGGCCGGGCGTTTCAACGAGGTGGCGAGGCGCGGCACGCAGACCGGCGTGAGGTCGCCGGCGAACAGCGGCTCCGCGACCAGCCCCGGCCAGTCGCCGGTGCCGAGCTTGATGCCGCAGCTCCAGTCCTCGCCGAACGGCACCGAGGCGCCGCCGGTGGTGAAGCGCACTTCGATGTCCGGCTCCTCGCTGCGAAACTCCGACAGGCGTGGGATCAGCCAGCGCATCGCGAAAGTGTGGCCGACGCCGATGGTGAGTACGCGCATGCCGGAGGGCGCCGTCACCTGCGCGGTGAGGCTGGCCAGCGCATCGAAGATCGGCGTCAGCCCGCTCTGATAGGCGCGGCCGGCCTGCGTCAGCACCAGCCTGTTGGCCTTGCGCTCGAACAGCGCGACGCCGAGCCGCTCTTCGAGCAGATGCACCATGCGGCTAACCGCGGCCGCCGACACGCTGAGTTCGAGCCCGGCCGCAGCAAAGCTGCCGGTCCGCGCCGCCGCCTCGAATGCCTTGATGCCGTTGAGAAACAGCAGCCGCCGCAAATGACTGACCCTCAGGAAAGCTGATGCCAGGCCAAGATAACTCAGTTTGCGGAGGGGGAGCAAGCGAGGCACAAGAATGGGAGTAATTCAGGCTGATTTGTTGAAGGCGGGCGCGGTCCCTTCGCCTCTCCCCGCGCGCGGGGAGAGGCCGGAATTTGCGCAAGCAAATTCCGGGTGAGGGGGACTCTCCGCGAGTCTCACTGCTTCCGTCCCTGCAGAGACCCCCCTCACCCCACCCTCTCCCCGCAAGCGGGGCGAGGGAGTGAAACAGCGTGCGTCCCTTACTCGCCACACCGGAGATACTCGTGACGCCCTTCATGATCGCTGCCCTTGGATTGCTGATGGTCGCCACCGCGTTCCTGTCGGGGCTGTTCGGCATGGCGGGCGGGCTGATCCTGATCGGCGTGCTGCTCGCCCTGATGCCGCTGCCGACTGCGATGGTGCTGCATGCGATCACGCAGATGGCCTCGAACGGCTGGCGCGCGTTCCTGTGGCGGGCGCATATCCGCTGGCGGCCGGTCGCGAACTACATGGTCGGCGCTGCCATTGCGCTCGCGGCCTGGTCGATCACGCGCTACGTGCCGGACAAGCCGGTCGCGCTGCTGATGCTGGGCGCGACGCCATTCATGGCGCGGCTGCTGCCGGCGAACATCAAGCCGGACCCCGATAGGCTCTGGCAGGGCACGGTCTACGGCACGATCTGCATGGGGCTGATGCTGATGACCGGCGTGTCCGGCCCGCTGCTCGACACCTTCTTCCTCGGCGGCGATTTCGGCCGGCGCGAGAAGGTCGCGACGAAAGCGATGTGCCAGCTCGTCAGCCATTTCACAAAACTGATCTATTTCGGCGGCGTGATCGATCAGGCCGCGAGCCTCGATCCCGTGCTCGCGGGCGTTGCGATCACAGCCTCCATGCTCGGCACCACGCTGGCGCGGCGCATCCTCGAAGCCATGACAGATCAGCAATTCGTGGCCTGGTCGAACAAGCTGATCACCACCATCGCCTGCTACTATATCGCCTATGGCGGCTGGCTCCAGCTTCGCGCGCCGGTGCTGGCCGCCTTCGCCAAAGGTGGCCTGCAGTAAAGGGAGGTTTGCAATGAGCGAGACCGCCGATCCGCTGGTGCTGGATTTCGTCGAATGGGTCGCGCGCGAGCCGCGCGCCTATGCCGAGGTGATTTCGACCTGGAAGACCTCGTGCCCGCGCCTCACCATCTGGGAGGACGCCGCTGAGCGCGGCTACGTCGCCCGCGAGACGCTGCCCGGCATTGGGCTCGTCATCGCCGTGACCGAAGGCGGCGAGAAATTGTTGCGCACGAACGGGCGGTGAGCACGTTGCTTCGACTTGCTCCCGCCGGAGTGCTAGCGCGAAGGCGCCGCCAGTCGGGGCCGGATGATCTCGACCATGCGCTCGGCCGAGGTGCCCGGCGGAAAGAAGCCGAGATATTTTCCGTCGCGATCCATGAGATAGATGAAGGACGTGTGGTCGACCGTGTATTCGCCGGCGTCCTTGCCGATCGGGATCTTGGCAAAATAAACCTTGTAGGCCTCTGCCGTCGCCTCGATGGCGTCGAGGCTGCCGGTCAGCCCGAGCAGCCGCGGATGAAACAGCGGCACGTATTCGGCGAGATGCTCAGCCGTGTCGCGTTCGGGATCGAGCGTGATGAAGACCGGCTGTACGGCGTCGGCGTCCGGGCCGAGCTGCTCGAGCGCCTGTCCGATCGCCATCAGGTCGGTCGGGCAGACATCGGGGCAGTAGGTGAAGCCGAAATAGACCAGCATCAGCCGCCCGCGAAAGTCGCGGTCGCTGCGCGGCTTGCCGGTCTGGTCGATCAGCTCGAACGGGCCGCCGACCGGCTCCCGATTCCACATCAGGATGTCCATGGTCTCCGCAGCCGAGCGCGCCTGCGCCACGCCCGCGCAGGCGAGCGCCAGCATCGCGCAAAGCCAGGCGCCTCGCATCACAGCCCGAAGGTGAGGCGGCTGCCCGTCGTCGTCACCACCACCTTGCCCTCCATCTGGGCATTGGCTTCCTGTGCGAAGTTGAGGCCACTGCAATGCATGGGCACCACGACGTCAGGATTGAGCGCCTTGATCTCGCTCACGACCTGCGTGAGGTAGTCCTTGGGCGCCGGGCCGAGATGGAAGCCGCCGACGATGGCGTGCACCTTCTGAATGCCCGACACCTCCTGCGCCTGCTTCACCGAGTTGACGATGCCGACATGGCCGCAGGACGAGATCACGACGAGGCCGAGATCCCGCACGTTGAAGCAGGTGGCGTGCTCGTGGATGTGCTCGTCCGGCACGATCTTGCCCTCCATCTCCGCGGGCAAATAGTGGCCGACATTGCAGCCCAGCCCGTCCTTGATGCCGAACTCGACCAGGGTGTTCGGCAGCACGCGCTCGCTGCTGCGGCGGGTGATCTTGCCGGTGGTGAAGGCATGGTCCGCGATCACGGTCGGCGTTTCGCACAGCACGGTCGTCACCTTCTGCGCCGCGAGCTGGCGGCGGTCGAGCGTGCCGAAATCGGCGAACTGCCCCTGCGTCGGCGTCGGGTTGACGCGGTGGCAGAAATTATCCTCGCCGCCCGCATAGAGCTTGAGGTCGGCGGGCAGCTTGTCGCGGAACTTGTCGAGGAAGCCGTTCAGGCCGCCGAAATGATCGTAATGGCCGTGGCTGACGATCAGCGCGTTGAGCTTGGCCGGATCGACGCCGATCAGCGCCATGTTGTTGAGCAGCACCTCGGGCGTGTAGCCGTAGTCCAGCATCAGCGTGCGCTGGTTGCCGCCGCCTTCGGATTCCAGCCAGAGCGACAGGCCCCATTCATTGTGCAGCGATTTGCGGAAATCGCCACCGCGCGCGGCCGGTGCGATCGAGACGCCGTTGATCTGCTTGGGGCGGAAGAACAGGTCGAAGCTCGAATCCACGAGAACGCGGACCGAAAGCTTGTCGACGGTCGGAACAGCCATCGGCGCAGCGTTCGCGATCTCGACACAGGTGAAGGCATTTGCGGCCGCTGCTCCCGCGAGTGCCGCCGAGCCGAGCAGGAAATCGCGCCGTGGAATGGTTCTGGTCATTGCAATGCCTCCCGCTGTTTGAAATGCCCGAGCTTAAGTCCAATCCGGGACCGGCTCAACACGCAGCAGCCGGTCCGGCGCGAGGGCCAGCGAGGCCGTCGGGTCACACCCCGGCACCGGCGACGGGACGGCTTTCTTGCGCTCCCTGCCGTGAAGGCTACTGTGCTCGGCAGTTGCAGCAATGGAATTGATCATGTCACTCAAACTGTTCGAACTCGTCGGCACCGACGCGGCGCGCCCCTTCAGCCCGTATTGCTGGCGCACGCGGATGGCGCTAGCGCATAAGGGCCTTGCGGCGGAATCGCTGCCCTGGCGCTTCACCGAGAAGAGCGCGATCGCGCCGCACGGCTCGGAAAAGGTTCCGGTGCTCTTGCATCACGACAAGCCGGTAATCGATTCCTGGGCGATCGCGAATTATCTCGAGGACAATTTTCCGGATCGCCCATCGCTGTTCGGCGGTGAGGGCGGCCGCGCCATGGCGCGCATGCTCAATGCCTGGGGCGACATCGCCATCGTCGGCGGCATCTTTCCGCTGATCGTCGCCGACATCCCGCACAATCTCGCCGACGTCGACGCCGCCTATTTCCGCCAGTCGCGCGAGGCGCGTTTTGGCGGCAAGAGCCTGGAACAGGTGATGGCGAACCGCGATACCGGCGTGGTCGCGTTCCGCAAGTCGCTGGAGGTGATGCGGCAGACCCTGAAGAAGCAGCCCTTTATCGGCGGCAGCGCGCCGAACTATGCCGACTACATCGTGTTCGGCGGCTTCCAATGGGCGCGGGTGACGAGCCCGTTCAAGCTGCTCGAAGCGGATGATCCGGTCTACGCCTGGCGCGAGAAGCTGCTCGATGCGTTCGACGGCATGGCGCGCAAGTCGCCGGGGCACGCGGTGTAGGGCACACTCTCTCCACTGTCGTCCCTGCGAACGCAGGGACCCATACCGCGTGATCTATCGAGCGTGCTTGGTATGAGTACCGAGCGACGGTCTTTCGCCAAACTTCTCCCTGTGGTTATGGGTCCCTGCGTCACGTGCGCAATTGCGCACTGGGCAGGGACGACAGCTAGGGTGTGGTGGCCTTCTCGCACTTAACGAGCAGCGCTCGCCGCGCCCGCCGCCTTCCGCAAACACTCCCGGCACAGACAATCCTCGCCCTCGACCGGCATCGGCAGCTTTGCGGTCTCCTCCGCGCACCAGCAATTGCCCGAGAGGTCGCAGCCGAACTCGGTGCCGCAGCGGGAGCAGGTGAGGCGGCGCGGTTCCGGCGCCGGGGATTCTTTCGGGATTGTCATGATTTACGCAAAAGCTTCGGCGTCATTTTCATGTCGGGTTCATCTGCCGCTGCGGTATATTAGGCGCCGCGCACGTTTCAGGAAAGCGGTTGGCAAGGCGCGAAGGACAAATCGATGGCCCGCGATTCGCAAGCCGCCCTCGTCGCGCTCAACCGCTTCGGTTTCGGCGCCCGCGGCGGCGCATCCGGCGATCTCATCAATGCGGCCTCCGATCCCAGAGGCTTCGTGAAGGCGGAACTGGCGCGCCCCAACGGCGTGCTGCTGGAAGCGCCGGGCCTGCAATCGACGCCGCAGCTCGGGCAGGCGGTGTTTGCCTATCAGGACCAGGTCAAGCAGGCGCGTGAGGCGGCGAAGGCCGCCGCGCCCGCTGAAGCGCCACAGCCGGCGCCGGCCGACCAGAAGCCGGGCCTCCGCAGAAACCTCTCGCTGAATGCGGTCGCAACCGAGATTGCCGGCCAGATGACGGAGGCGAAGCCGGCCGACACTGCGGCGAAGCCCGAGATGATGCAGCCGGGCGCTGCCGCGCCGCCGGCCGCAAAGCCTGCACCGCAGCCGCTCAACGTCATCCAAAAGACCTTTCGCGCCGAGGCGCTGGCGCGGTTGCAGCGCGCGACGCTGGTCGAGTGCGGTTTCACCGAGCGGCTCGTCGTGTTCTGGTCCAATCATTTCTGCATCTCCGCCAGCAAGGGCGAGCTGGCGCGGATCTGGGCCGGCGCGTTCGAGCGCGAGGCGATCCGCCCGCACGTGCTCGGGCGCTTCGCCGACATGTTGAAAGCCGTCGAGCAGCATCCGGCGATGCTGTTCTTCCTCGACAACCAGCAATCGCTCGGCCCGGATTCGCGCGCGGGGCAAAACCGCAAGCGCGGGCTGAATGAAAATCTCGCGCGCGAGATCATGGAGCTGCATACGCTCGGCGTCGGCGGCGGCTATACGCAGGAGGACGTCACCTCGCTCGCGCGCATCATCACGGGGTGGACCTTTGCCGGGCGGCAGGGGCAGCTCGGCACACCAGGCTCCTTCGTGTTCAACACCAATGCGCATCAGCCCGGCCCGCAGGTGCTGCTCGGCAAGACCTACGAGCCGGCGGGCCTCGCGCAAGGCGAGGCCGCGCTCGCCGACATCGCGCGCCATCCCTCGACCGCGAATTTCATCGTGACAAAGTTCGTCCGCCACTTCGTCGCCGATGATCCGCCGCCGGCGCTGGTGGCGCGGCTGCGCGACGTCTTCGTCAGGACCGATGGCGACCTCAAGGCGCTTGCGACCGCGCTGGTCGATTCCGACGAAGCCTGGAAAGCGCCGCTGACCAAGATGCGCAGCCCTTACGATTTCCTCATCGCAAGCGGCCGGCTGCTCGCGCGCGTGCCGGAGGATCCCGGCGCCTACCTCAACAATCTCAATCTGCTGGGACAGCCGCTGTGGTCGCCGGCCGGCCCCAACGGTTTCCCTGACACCAGCGCCGCATGGGCTGCGCCGGAAGGCATCAAGCTCCGGCTCGACATCGCCGCGCAAATGGGCGCGCGGCTCGGCAACAACATCGATCCGCTCGACCTGCTCGAATTTGCCGCGGCGGATGCGGCGTCCGTCGAGACGCGCAAGACCATCGAGCGCGCGGAGTCGCGCCAGCAGGCGCTGGCACTCTTGCTGATGTCGCCGGAAATGCAGAGGAGATGATGATGATCGACTGCGTCGAGAACAGGCTCCTCACCTCGCGCCGCGGCCTCCTGCTCGGCGGCGCATCGTTCGCGGCCTGGGCCTATTTGCCGAAATTCGCGCGCGCGGCCGACGGGCGCGATCCCAGGTTGATTGTCGTGATCCTGCGCGGCGCGCTCGACGGGCTCTCGACCGTCGCACCGGTGGGCGATCCCGACTATGCCGGCCTGCACGGTTCGATCGCGCTCGCGGCCGACGGCGCGCATCCCGCGATCATGCTCGATCCTTTCTTCGCGCTGCATCCGTCGATGCCGGAATTCGCGCGCATGTATCGCGACAGGCATGCCGCAGTGATCCACGCGGTCGCAACGCCCTATCGCGACCGCTCGCATTTCGACGGGCAGGACGTGCTCGAAAGCGGCTATGCCGGCCCGGGCCGCGTGCAGTCCGGCTGGCTCAACCGCGCGCTGGAAGCGCTGCCGCGCGGCGAGCGCGTATCGAGCGGGCTTGCGGTCGGCCCCACCACGCCGCTGGTGCTGCGCGGCAACGCGCCGACCGTCGGCTGGGCGCCGGTCGCGCTGCCGCAGGCCGATGACGACACCGCGATGCGCCTCGCCGATCTCTACCGCCACCGCGATCCCGCGCTGGCTGCGGCATTGTCGCAAGGCCTCCAGCTCGAGAAGGCAGCGAATGGCGACGACATGAAGCGCAAGCCCGGCAACCAGGTCGTGCAGATGCGCCAGGTCGCGCGCGGCGCGGCAAAACTGATGGCGGCCGACGACGGCCCGCGCATCGCCGCGCTCGCCTTCGACGGTTGGGACACGCATGCCAATGAAGGCGGCCCGGTCGGGCGTCTCGCCTTCCTGCTTGGCGGGCTCGACGGTGCGCTCGCCGAATTCGAAAGCGGCCTCGCTGATCGCTGGCGCGATACCGTCGTCGTCGTCGCCACCGAGTTCGGCCGCACCGCGCGCATCAACGGCACCGACGGCACCGATCACGGCACCGGCACCATCGCGCTGCTCGCCGGCGGCGCCGTGAAAGGCGGCCGCGTCATTTCCGACTGGCCCGGCCTCAAGCTCGCCAATCTCTACGAGGGCCGCGACCTCAAGCCGACCACAGATCTGCGCTCGGTGATCAAGGGCGTGCTGCAGGGGCAGTTCGGTCTGTCCGATCGCGTGCTGGCGGAAACGGTGTTTCCGGATAGCGCAAGCGCAAGGCCGATGAAGGGATTGGTTGCCTAACCCACAAACGCTCGTCATTCCGGGCCCGCGCCTTGCGGCGCGTCCCGGAATGACGACATGATGAGCCGGACATCAGGAGATCACCGCATGTACATCGCCATGAACCGCTTCCGCGTCGCCAAAGGCTCCGAGGCCGCCTTCGAGCAGGTCTGGCTCACGCGCGACACGCATCTGGACAAGGTGCCGGGCTTCGTCGAATTCCATCTGCTGCGCGGGCCGGAGCTGGAGGACCACACGCTCTACGCCTCGCACACGGTGTGGGCGAACCACGCCGCGTTCGAAGCGTGGACCAAATCGGAGGCGTTTCGCGCCGCGCATCATAAGGCCGGCGACAACAAGCCGCTTTATCTCGGCCATCCCCAATTCGAGGGTTTTGAGGTGATGCAGACGGTGGGACGCGGCGCCAAATAGCGCCGCGCCGGAGAGATCAGCGCCGCAAAAATCAGCCCAGCGTGATCCTGTCGATCTCCGCCATCTCCTCCGCGCTGAGCTTCCAGGCGATCGCCTTGACGTTCTGCTCGATCTGCTCGACGCGGGTCGCACCCGCGATCACGCTCGACACCTGCGGGCGGGCGGCGAGCCAGGAGAAGGCGAGCTCCAGCATGCTGTGCCCGCGCGCGGTCGCAAATGCCTGCAGCTTCTCGACGATCGCCTCGTTGCGCGGCGTGACGTAGCGGTCGCGCAATCGCGGCGTCTGGCCGAAGCGGGTGTCGCCGGGCGCGGCCTCGCCCTTCCGGTATTTGCCGGTGAGAAGGCCGCTCGCGAGCGGGAAGAACGGCAACAGGCCGAGCTTGTATTCCACGGCTGCCGGCAGCAGGTCCTTCTCGATGTCGCGCACGACGAGTGAATATTCGTCCTGGCAGGAGACGAAGCGGCTGACATTCATCGCGCGCGCGACGTATTCGGCTTCCGCGATGCGCCAGGCCGGGAAGTTCGAATTGCCGATGTAGCGCACCTTGCCCTGGCGGACGAGATCGTCGAGCGCGCGCAGGCTCTCCTCGATCGGCGTCAGCGGATCGTAATCGTGCTGCTGGTAGAGATCGATGTAGTCGGTCTTCAGCCGCTTCAGGCTCGCTTCCACGGCCTCCATGATGTAGCGGCGCGAGGCGCCCTGCTTGGTGCCGTCCTCCGCCATCGGCTTGGAATATTTCGTCGCCAGCACGATGTCCTTGCGGCGATCGCCCAGCACGGTGCCGAGCACGTTTTCCGAGCCGCCCATGTTGGAATAGATGTCGGCGGTGTCGAACAGCGTGATGCCGAGATCGAGCGCGCGATGGATCACCTTGCGCGAGGCCTCGAGGTCGGTGCGCTGGCCGAAATTGTTGCAGCCGAGCCCGACCGCGGACACGCGAAGGCCGGAGGCGCCGAGATTACGAATTTCCATGGGAGATCCCTGTCAGAAGTCTACAGCGGTGTATTGTGACCGCGGTGCACGCGACCGGCAAGGAGCCCACCTGCGCTGCTGCCATGCGGCCAAAAAAATGCGGCCCCTGTCAGACGCGGCGACTGACGGGGACCGCTTTGGGGCGCTTGATCGGTGACGGGGGGCCTGATCAGACGCAGCTGCAACTTAATCCCGGTGTGTTACGCGCCAGTGACAGGCAAAGTTATCCACAGGCCGCGTGATCCGGGAAAAGCCGGCAAAAATCAGAAGATCTTGCGATAGACGATGAAGCCGGAGCGCTCGGCGACCTTGTCGTACAGGCTCTGCGCGGTGACGTTGGTCTCGTGCGTCTGCCAATAGACGCGCGGGGATCCCGCAAGCTTCGCGCGCTCGTAGACGCCATAAATCAGCGCCGAGGCGACGCCTTTGCCGCGCGCGGCTTCCAGCGTGAACAGGTCCTGCAGATAGCAGGACGGCTCGATTGCGGTGGTGCTGCGGTGGAACAGATAGTGCGTCAGTCCGAGCAACTTGCCGTCGCTCTCGGCGACCAGCGCATGCACCGGCTCATAGGCATCGAAGAAGCGCTGCCACGTCACCTTCGTGATTTCGGGCGCGAGCGCGGTCGGGCCGGAGCGGCCGTAGAAGGCGTTGTAGCCGTCCCACAGCGGCAGCCATTGGTCGTAGTCCTGCTTCGTGACGGCGCGAATGGTGAGCGACATGTGAGAATTCCGCGAGAGATTGAACGTCATTCATACGGGATGTTCGTGCAGATGATCAAATGTCTTGCGAGACGGATGGATATTCAGTCGTGGCGACAGTGTGCCATGCCCCTCACCCGGATTGCTTCGCAATCCGACCTCTCTCCGCGGAAAGGCGGGGAGAGGTTAAGACGAGCAACGCTCGCTTGGGTAAGGGACGTGCGGCTCTCTCACCCCTCGCCCCGCTCTTGCGGGGAGAGGGTGGGGTGAGGGGCTGTCTCCGCGAGCGCCGGTTCGGATTGTAACGCAGCGGATGGCGCAGTCGCATCACTCCGCGACGCGCAGATATCGGATCAGCTTGCGGTTCGCGGGATCGCGCAGCGAACGGTAGTAGTCGGCGCGCCCCGGCGCGTCGGTGTGGCGGACGAGGTCGGTCACTGGCGTGTAGCTCAGCATGCGGCCGCCGTCGGGCAGCACGTTGCAGACGAAGCGCAGCACCTCGCCATTGCGCAGCTTGATGTTGATCGGCGTGGCATCGCCGACCCGTACCATCTCCATGCGCTGCGCGATGAAGGTGCTGAGCTCGTCCTCGGGCAGCTCGAACGCGCCGGTGTCGCGGCCGTGATACATCAGCGCGATGAACGGCGGCTTGCCGTCGGCGATCTCGTCCGGCAGCGCAAAATAATCGCGGAACGCGCGGTTGATGAATTCGGCCCGCGTCTCGGCATCGAGCAGCACGATGCCGATGTCGACCTGGTCGAGCGCGGCCGACAGCCGCGCGGCGGTGGCGTGGCTCTGGCGCTCGGCGGCGAAGGTGGCGAGCAGCCGCTCGCGCATCAGGCCGGTGATGCCTGCAGTGCCGAAGGCGGTCACGGCGAGGAGGCCGACCAGGTCGGCCGCGGCATGGAGGGACATGGCGCGGTGGCCAAGGCAGAACAGCGCCGCGCCGATCACGGCGAGCGCCGCGCTGGTCATCGCGGAGGCGAAACCCGACAAGGCGCCGGCAAGCGCGACGACACAGACGAACACCGGCGCAGGCGAGGGAAGGGGAATGGTGCGATCGAGCAGGATCGCGAGCAGCGCAATCGCTGCCGTCAGCACCGGACCGGAGATCGCACGCCATCCGAACCGCATCTCGTTCCTCCCTGAACGAGTAAGGCGGTCAGACTGACCTACCGTTGCGCGAGCGCAATCCGATTTCGTGCGATGCGCTTAAGAGGCGCTTGTGGTTCCGGGCAAAGCTTTCGGATGATTTAGAGCGTTTTCGAGCGAAGTGGATACCGGTTCGCGTCAAGAAAACGCGTCAACACAAGAATCCGGAGCCCGGTTCCGATTCCGGCGGAGCGGGGCTCTAGCCCAAATGCATCTGCTTCACGCGCTGTTGCTGCGCCGGGACATTGAGCGTCGACGTTCCCGGACCCTTGCGCGTGCCGACCAAGATCAGCAGCGACGCTGCGACCAGGATGGCCGCGGTCAGGGTGATTGCAACGATGACCACAGGTGATTTCATCGACGTCCTGTCGCGATGCCGGTTGGCGGGGGCCACGCGGCGCCTTGAAGGCTGGTCGAGGATGAGACGGGAATCAGACCGGCAGGCCCATCGCCATGGTCGCCTTGGTCGACAGCACCGTCAGGGTGACGATCAGGCACAGCGAGAGCGCGGCGACGGCGAGCGAGGCCGCGACCGCGTTGGTCAGCCGGGAAGACGAAACGGTATCGGTATGGCCCTGAAAGCCTGCCGTGCCGGACGCCCGAATCATGGTCTAAATCCTTCAACGTGCGAGCGAATCACCCGCGACATCGAACAATTTCACTATTTCAACGGGCAATATTGCGGCGGCTATCGCGCCGAAAATGGCGAGATTGCGGCGAGGATGAACCTTATACCCGTTATTCGCCAGCGCGGGCGCGCCCTCAGGCGCCCGCGGCGATGCTGGCGGGATCGTCGATGTCGGCTGGCCGCCAGTCCATCGACACGAAGCCGGGCGTGGCTTCTACCCGCTTCAGCCAGTCCCGAATCGCCGGGAAGGTCGAGAGGTCGAAGTCGCAGCGATCGGCGAGGTGGGTGTAGCCGTACAGCGCGATGTCGGCGACCGTGAGCTGGCGGGCGGCGAAATAGGCGTTGGTCTTGAGATGGTTCTCCATCACCTGCAGCGCGCCATAGCCGCGCTCCATCCAGTCCTCCAGCGCGTGCGTCTGCAGGTCGCGGCCGCCCTTGACCAGCGACAGCCAGAAATAGGCGGCGCCGATGTTCGGCTCGAGCGCGTGCTGCTCGAAGAACATCCATTGCAGCGCCTCGGCGCGATCGATGCGGTTCTCCGGCGCGAGCGGCGTGCCGACGGCGACGTACCAGAGGATGGCGTTGGACTCGGCGAGAAAGCGGTCGTCGCCGACATCGAGCAGCGGCACCTGGCCCGACGGATTCTTGGTCAGAAAATCCGGCGTGCGGCTTTCGCCGCGCAGAATGTCCACCTCGATCGCTTCGTAGGGCACGTTGAGCAGCGCCAGCGCAAGGCGGACCTTGTAGCTGTTGCCCGAGCGTTGCATCGAATAGAGCTTGTACATTCGGGGAGTTTCGAATCCGTGGTTGGGAAAGGCGCGGCACGTGTTGCCCCGCAGCGCGGATAAACAATGATGCCGATGCGAATCCGCCGCAAGAGCCAGCCGATAGAAAAACTCGAAAACCCTACCGCACTGCAACGCCGCGGAAGATCATTTTCGCGCGACGATGCAAATGAGTTCACGCTTGCGTCAACGCGTGGACGCATTCGACCGTGCATTGGTGCGAGAGGGTTGATCGATCCAGTTGAGGCGGGGCGTTGACGCCTCCACGATCGTCATGGCCGGGCATAGCCGTCCGAAGGACGGCGTCGCTTCCGCTCGCCTATGACCCGGCCATCCACGCCTTGCCACGCGGCAAGAAGAACGTGGATGCCCGGGACAAGCCCGGGCATGACGGCGTGCTGCTTTCATAACGGCACGCAACACGCAAAATTGCTCCGAGGACAAGCCTTGCCGGATATGAGGGGTTTGCCCGGCAAAGTTGCGGAAAATTGCGGGAAATCGCGCCTTGAAACGCTCCAAATCCGTAAACTTTTGCGAGATCGGGCCGAAGTTTCTTGCGGCGCAGCGGCACACGTTTTAGGGTGGTCACATTCCCACAATCAGAGTCGTGAGGCGAAAGGCTTCACGACGCTTGTCAGGAGATGACGATGTCCTTCCTTGCCGCTGCGCTCGACCGTGTGAAGCCGTCCGCGACCATCGCGGTCACGGATAAAGCACGCGCGCTGAAAGCGGCGGGCCGCAACGTCATCGGCCTTGGCGCCGGCGAGCCCGACTTCGACACGCCCGCCAACATCAAGCTGGCCGCGATCCGCGCCATCGAAGCCGGCAAGACCAAGTACACCGCGGTCGACGGCATTCCCGAGCTGAAGGACGCCATCATCGCGAAGTTTCAGCGCGAGAACGGCGTCGCCTACAAGCCGAACCAGATCATCGTCGGCACCGGCGGCAAGCAGGTGCTCTACAATGCGCTGATGGCGACCATCAATCCGGGCGATGAGGTGATCATCCCCGCGCCCTATTGGGTCAGCTACCCTGAAATGGTTGCGCTCGCCGGCGGCGAGCCGGTGCCGGTGGTCTGCACCGCCGCCACCGGCTTCAAGCTCGGGGCCGAGGCGCTCGAGCGCGCGATCACGCCGAAGACCAAATGGGTCATCCTGTGCTCGCCGTCGAACCCGACCGGTGCCGCCTACACCAGGGCCGAGCTGAAAGCGCTCACCGACGTCTTGGTCAAGCATCCGCATGTGTGGGTCATGACCGACGACATGTACGAGCACCTCGTCTATGACGACTTCCAGTTCACCACGGTCGCGCAGGTCGAGCCCAGTCTCTATGACCGCACGCTCACCGTGAACGGCGTGTCGAAGGCCTATTGCATGACCGGCTGGCGTATCGGTTATGCCGGCGGCCCGGCGCAGCTGATCAAGGCGATGTCGACCATCCAGTCGCAGTCGACCTCGAACCCCTGCTCGATCGCGCAGTGGGCTTCGGTCGAGGCGCTGAACGGTCCGCAGGACTTCATCCCCGCCAACAACAAGGTGTTCAAGGAGCGCCGCGACCTCGTCGTCTCCATGCTGAACCAGGCCAACGGCATCGAGTGCCCGCGGCCGGAAGGCGCGTTCTACGTCTATCCGTCCTGCGCCGGCACGATCGGCAAGAAGGCGCCGTCGGGCAACGTGATCTCGAACGACGAGCAGTTCGTCACCGAGCTGCTCGAGACCGAAGGCGTCGCCGTGGTGCAGGGTTCGGCCTTCGGCCTCGGCCCGGCCTTCCGCATCTCCTACGCGACCAAGACCTCCGACCTCGAAGACGCCTGCAAGCGCATCCAGCGCTTCTGCGGCAATCTGCGGTAAGGCTGTCGCAATCGAAACGAAAAGGCCCGCTTCGCGCGGGCCTTTTTATTTGGTGGCTCGATGAGGTGGAGTCGGATGGACTATTGCTTTGGTTGGCGTTGTGCCTTGCCCCTCACCCGGATTGCTTCGCAATCCGACCTCTCCCCGCAAAGAGCGGGGAGAGGTTAAGGAAGCGTCCGACCGTTGTTCATCGTGAGGGACGCGCGGCGCGTGCGCTCCCTCGCCCCGTTCTTACGGGGAGAGGGTGGGGTGAGGGGCTCTCTCTACACGCCCGCTTTTAGATGCGTTCGATCTGGCACCCCCAGGACTCTTGTGGCATAGACCATCGCGCGGCGTGTGCCGTGCCCTTCCTGCTCGCATCACATTCATAGCCGGAGACGTTTCATGCGCCGTTCGTTCATCTTCGCCGGGCTCGCTGCCGCCAGCCTCGTTGCCTCCGTCGCAAACAGCGATGCGCAGCAGCAGCGGATGGTTCGCGTCGGCGTGCTCGAATGCCGCGGCGGCGCCAGCGTTGGCTTCATCGTGGGATCGGTGACCAATCTCGGCTGCGTGCTGCGCGCCGAGGGCGTGCCCGAAGATCGCTACGTCGCGACGATCCGGAAAGTGGGCCTCGACATCGGCATCACCCAGGAGACCACGCTGGCCTGGGGCGTGTTCGCGCCGGTCGACCGGCTGGGCCCCGGCGATCTCTCCGGCAATTATGCGGGCGCGCAGGGCAGCGCCTCGGTCGGCGTCGGCCTCGGCGGCAACGTGCTGGTCGGCGGCTCCAACAATTCGATCGCGCTCCAGCCGCTCAGCGTGCAGGGCCAGGTCGGCCTCAACGTCGCCGCCGGCCTCGAGAGCCTGGAACTCCGCCCCGGACGCTAAGCGCCAAGGGCAGTGCTGTTTTCCACCTCTTCCCGTCGGGGAGAGGTGGAACACCGCGGCTCATCTCCAAGACGTTACACCGGATCTAACCGACGACGCACCGCAGCGACGTTTGATGCTTGCCAAATCTTTGGGACGGGCAGAGCATCACCGTTTGCCGACCCAATCATGGGCCGAGCTCCACACCAAGGAGGCGGCGAATGGGACAAGACGTCAGAAGTCCCCGAGGTCCACGGTGCATTGCACTGGTGGGCCCTTTCCAAAGCGGTAAAACCACACTTCTCGAAGCAATACTGGCGCGAACGGGCGCAATCCCGCGCGCCGGCAGCGTCGATGCCGGAACATCCGTCGGCGACGCCACAGCCGAGGCCCGTCATCACAAGATGACCGTCGGCCTCACTGCCGCCACCACGAGTTTCATGGGCGACAGCTACACCTTCCTGGATTGTCCCGGTTCCGTCGAATTCGCCCACGACATGCGCGCCGCGCTGCCCGCGGTCGATGCCGCGGTCGTGGTCTGCGAGGCCGACGAGAAGAAGCTGCCGCAGCTTCAGATCATCCTGCGCGAGCTGGAAGAGCTGAAGATTCCGCGTTTCCTGTTCCTCAACAAGATCGATCGCGCCAGCCAGCGCATCCGCGAGACGCTCGCGATGCTCCAGCCCGCCTCGCGCGTGCCGCTGGTGCTGCGCCAGATCCCGATCTGGAAGGGCGATCTGATCGAGGGCTTTGTCGATCTCGCGCTGGAGCGCGCGTTCGTCTATCGCGAGCACAAGGCCTCCGAGGTGGTCGCACTCGAAGGCGGCGATCTCGATCGCGAGAAGGAGGCGCGCTTCTCGATGCTGGAGAAGCTCGCCGACCACGACGATGCGCTGATGGAGCAGCTGCTCGAAGACATCCAGCCGCCGCGCGATGCCGTGTTCGACGACCTCGCCCGCGAACTCCGCGAAGGGCAGATCTGCCCCGTGCTGCTGGGTTCGGCGGCGCGCGAAAACGGCGTGCTGCGGCTGATGAAGGCGTTGCGCCACGAGGCGCCTGGTGTTGCGGAGACCGCGAAGCGGCTCGGCGTTCCCGAGAGCAAGGATGCGGTCGGCTACGTCTTCAAGACGCTGCATTCGCAGCATGGCGGAAAGCTGTCGCTGACGCGATTGCTCGCCGGCCATCTCGACGACGGCGCGACGCTGCAATGCTCCTCCGGCGGGACCAGCCGCATTTCCGGCATCCTCGCCGTCAACGGCGCCTACGACACCAAGCGTGCCGCGGCGGACGCCGGCGACACCGTCGCGCTCGCCAAGCTGGACCCGTTCAAGACCGGTGACACGGTCTCGAACGGCAAGACCGCGCCGGCCGCGCTCACCGCCCCCGAGCCGACGTCGCCGGTGCTCGCGATGTCGATCGCGTCCACCGACCGTAAGGACGATGTGAAGCTCGGCCAGGCGCTGGCCCGCCTGCACGAGGAGGATCCCTCGCTGGTTGTCGTGCAGAATCCCCAGACCCACGACACCGTGCTGTGGGGGCAAGGCGAGATGCATCTGCGCGTCGAGGTCGAGCGCTTGCGCGACCGCTTCGGCGTGAAGATCTCTTCGCATCCGCCCGCCATCGGCTATCAGGAGACCATCCGCAAGCCGATCACCCAGCGCGGCCGCCACAAGAAGCAGTCCGGCGGCCACGGCCAGTTCGGCGACGTCGTGCTCGACATCAAGCCGCTGCCGCGCGGCGACGGCTTCAAGTTCGCCGAGAAGGTGGTCGGCGGCGCGGTGCCGCGCAACTACATCCCGGCGGTGGAGGAGGGCGTCGTCGACGGATTGACGCGCGGTCCGCTCGGCTTCCCCGTCACCGACGTGCAGGTAACGTTGACCGACGGCTCCTATCACAGCGTCGACAGCTCCGATCTCGCCTTCCGCACCGCGGCGCGGATCGGATTGAACGAAGGCCTGCCGCAATGCCAGCCGGTGTTGCTGGAGCCGATCCACGTGGTCGAGATCGTCTGTCCGACCGACGCCACCGCCAAGATCAACGCGATCCTGTCGGCACGGCGCGGCCAGATCCTCGGCTTCGACACCCGCGACGGCTGGAGCGGATGGGACTGCGTCCGTGCCATGATGCCGGAAGCGGAGATCGGCGAGCTGATCGTCGAGCTGCGCTCGGCCACGGCAGGGGCGGGCAGCTTCACCCGCCAGTTCGACCACATGGCCGAAGTCACCGGCCGCGCCGCCGACCAGATCATCGCCGCGCATCAGCACGCGGCGTGATCAGATACGAGCGCTGCTTTCTCCTCTCCTCGCTCTTGCGGGGAGAGGAGACGTAAGTTCGGGCCCTCTTCATTCGTCATTGCGAGCGCAGCAAAGTCTTAAACTCCGTCATCCTGAGGTGCGAGCCATGGGGCGCAGAGCGCCACATGGGGAGCCTCGAAGGATGCTCGGCCCCGCTGCTGCAGCCGGGCCGTCGCCCTTCGAGGGCCGCTAAAGAAGCGGCCAACCTCAGGGTGACGGCGAGGGGTCGCAATCACGGAGGAGGCGGAGAGGATGCTTGCGTTCGCCTCCTGATGATGTATTTTACATCATTGTACACACTCCAGATATCACTTATAACTCCTGATACGTGAGGCCACGGTGATCACGTCGTTCCAGATGCGGGCAGCCCGCGCACTGCTCGGCATTGACCAGAAAACCCTGGCCGAGCTCGCCGGCGTGTCGCTGCCGACCATCCAGCGGATGGAGGCCTCGACCGGCAATGTGCGCGGCGTGGTCGAGACCTTGATCAAGGTGGTCGAGGCGTTCGACCGAGCCGGTGTCGAGCTGATCGGCGAGCAGGCGCGCAGCGACAGCGGCGGACGCGGCGTTCGCCTGAAGGAGCCGGGGCCGCCGCGCCGCGTGGGGGCATGATCGCATTGGTCGTGCTTGGGATCAGGATGAGCTAGCGCATCGCTGCGCAATACGCCGCACGATGCATGGAGCATTGTGGGACATGAGCATCACAAGCGATCACGCAAGCGGGCTGCATCGGCTGCGCCGGCCAACCTTCGCTGAACTGTACCTGCCAAAGCTCGTCACGGTCTGGCGCGAGGGCTATGGCCTGTCGGATTTCCGCGCTGACGTGTTCGCGGGCCTCACCGTCGCGATCGTCGCGCTGCCATTGTCGATGGCGATCGCGATCGCTTCCGGCGTGACGCCGGACCGCGGCCTCTACACCGCCGTCGTCGGCGGCTTCATCGTCTCGCTGCTCGGCGGCAGCCGCTTCCAGATCGGCGGGCCCGCCGGCGCCTTCATCGTGCTGGTCGCGGTGACCGCGGAGCGGCACGGCGTCGACGGCGTCATCCTCGCCACCATGATGGCGGGCGTCATCCTGATCGCCGCGGGCCTGCTGCGGATCGGCACCTATATCAAGTTCATTCCCTATCCCGTCACCGTCGGCTTCACCGCCGGCATCGCCGTGATCATCTTCGCCAGCCAGCTGCACGATCTCGGCGGCATCACGCTGGCGGGGAAAGAGCCCAGCGAATTCGTGCCAAAGATCATTGCGCTCGCGGGCGGCCTGCACACGATCAACCCGTCCGCGGTTGCCGTTGCGATCGTCAGCATCGCCATCATCGGTGCTTTGCGGATCTGGCGTCCGACTTGGCCCGGCATCCTGATCGCGGTCGTGTTCGCGGCGATTGCGTGCGCGGTATTCTCGCTGCCGGTCGAAACCATCGGCAGCCGCTTCGGCGGCATCCCGCGCGAACTGCCGTCACCCGCGTTGCCCGCATTCTCGCTGGAGAAGGCGAAAGGCGTGTTGCCCGATGCGATCGCCTTCGCGCTGCTCGCCGCGATCGAATCGCTGCTCTCGGCGGTGGTGGCTGACGGCATGACCGGACGCCGTCACCGCTCCAATTGCGAGCTGGTGGCGCAAGGCGTTGCCAATATTGGCTCGGCGCTGTTCGGCGGCATCTGCGTTACCGGTCTGATCGCGCGCACCGCGACCAACATCCGCGCCGGCGCGCGCGGGCCGCTCGCGGGCATGCTGCATGCGGTGTTCCTGCTGCTGTTCATGCTGATCGCGGCACCGCTTGCGAGCTACATCCCGCTTGCCGCGCTTGCCGCCGTGTTGGTGGTGGTGTCCTGGACCATGGCGGAGAAGCAGGAGTTCGCGACACTCTTGCGCTCGTCCTGGGGCGACGCCATCGTGCTGCTCTCAACCTTCCTGCTCACGATCTTCCGCGATCTCACCGAAGGCATTCTGGTCGGCTTTTCGCTCGGCGCGGTGCTGTTCATCCATCGCATGGCGGAGATGACCGGCATTGAGGAGCGCACGCCGCTCGTGGCCGCCGACCGCCCCGATGACGGCAATGGCGAGCGTGTGCCTTACGATCCCGCGCTCGCGGTCGATCGCGACGTGCTGGTCTATCGCATCACCGGCGCGTTCTTCTTCGGCGCGGCCTCGGCCATCGGCAACGTGCTCGACGGCGTCGCCGACAAGCGCAAGGGATTTGTGGTCGATTTCGCCGCGGTGCCGTTCCTGGATTCGACCGCGGCCAACGTGCTCGGCCGCGTCGCCGCCAAGGCGCATCGCCAGGGCATCCGCCTGTTCATCACCGGAGCCACGCCCGCGGTCCGCCGCGCGCTGCTCACCCATGGCGTGACGCCGCCGCGCGCCCGCTATCGCGAGACGATCGAGCGCGCGGTCTCGGACATCAAGGGCGGTGCGGCGCGGCCCGTGGCCGATGATGTGGCCGGGAGCTGATGTCGTACTGAGCCTCCCGGCTTGACAGAGCCCGCGGGACGCGAAATGGATCGCCTCCAAATACGACCCCAAGGAGACGACGACAGTGACCAAGGCTCCCGCAGCCTGCTTGATCGGATGGCCGGCCGCGCATTCGCGCTCGCCGCTGATCCATCATTACTGGCTGCGCACGCTCGGCATCGCCGGCGGCTATGTCATCGAGGCGGTTCCGCCCGACGATTTGCGCGATTTCGTGCTGCGGCTGTCGCTGCGCGGTTTTGTCGGCGCCAATGTCACCATCCCGCACAAGGAAGCGGTGCTCGCGCTCTCGACACCCGATGCGCGTGCGAAAGCCGTCGGCGCAGCCAACACGCTGTGGTTCGAAGACGGCGAGTTGCGTTCGACCAACACCGATGTCGAGGGTTTCATCGGCAATCTCGATGCCAGCGCGCCCGGCTGGGACAGGGCGGAGGAAGCGCTGGTACTCGGGGCCGGCGGTTCCTCGCGCGCGGTCGTGTTCGGCTTGCGCGAACGCGGCATCAAGCGCATCCATCTCGCCAATCGCACCATCGCGCGGGCCGAGACTCTCGCAGGACAGTTCGGGCCGAACGTGCATCCCGTTACGTGGGACGCGGTCAACGACGTGCTGCCGCGCGCAAAACTTCTCGTGAACACGACCTCGCTCGGCATGCACGGCCAGCCGTCACTCGATGTCGATGTCGCGCGCTTGCCGAGCGAGGCCGTCGTCGCCGATCTCGTCTATGTCCCGCTGGTGACGCCGCTGCTAGGGGCCGCCCAAGCGCGCGGGCTCAAGACCGCCGACGGGCTCGGCATGCTCTTGCACCAGGCGGTGCGCGGCTTTGAATTGTGGTTCGGCCGCAGGCCCGAGGTGACGGCCGAGCTGCGCGCATTGGTCGAGGCTGATCTCACAAAGACTTGAGAGAATAGTCAGCGCTCTTCGGCGTTCTCCATCCGTGGGGACAATCGGAGACCGTCATGACCGTTCAACGCCAAACTTTCACGCACCCGCTCATCGCTGTTGCGATGGTGGCCGCTTCCACCCTCTATGCTTTCGCGCAGAAGGCGCCGGTGCCGACGCGCGTGCGCGGCACGATCGAGAGCGTCAACGGCGATACCATGCAGGTCAAGTCGCGCAGCGGCGAAGACGTCAAGCTGCGCATCGCGCCTGACGTCAACGTTTCAGGCATTACAAAGATTTCACTCGCCGACATCAAGGTCGGCTCTTTCGTCGGCGCCACCACCGTGCCGGGACCGGACGGCGGCCAGAACGCGGTCGAGGTGCATGTGTTTCCTGAGAGCATGCGCGGCACCGGCGAAGGTTCGCGGCCCTATGACCTCAAGCCCAACTCCAGCATGACCAACGCGACGGTCTCGGAGAGCGTCGTCGGCAATGACGGCCACACGCTGCTGGTCAAGTACAAGGACGGCGAGAAGAAGGTGTTCGTCGCCGACAACACGCCGGTCGTGACCTTCGTGCCCGGCGACAAATCCGATTTGAAGGCCGGCGCGAAAGTCATCGCCTTCATGAAGCAACTGCCCGACGGCTCGTTCGAGACCAACCGCGTCAGCGTCGGCCGCGACGGCCTGACCCCGCCGATGTGATCGGCGGAGCATGGAATAGCGGTGGTTACGCGGGGTTGCCGTGTCTGACCACCGCAACGTCCTGGAGGGACAAGGCCATGCCGACACCGACCAACTGGATGCCACGCGCCGCCGTGGCTGCATTCGCCACCTTTATCGCCGTTTCATCCGCCTCCGCGCAGCAGGCGCCGACGGTCCGCATCCGCGGCACCATCGAGAGCGTCGATGGCAACATGCTCGGCATCAAGACCCGCGAGGGCAGCGACGTGAAGGTGAAGATGACCGACAACGTCGCGGTCTTCGCCGTGGTGAAGACCGAGCTGTCCGAGATCAAGGAAGGCTCCTATATCGGCGTCACCGCCATGCCCGAGCCGGACGGCACCCAGAAGGCGATCGCCGTGCACATCTTCCCGGAGAACCAGCGCGGCGCCGCCGAAGGTTTCCGCCCCTGGGACGCCCGCGCCAACTCGACGATGACCAACGCCACCGTGGCGCAGACGGTGAAGGGCACCGACGGCCAGAACATCACGGTGAAATACAAGGACGGCGAGAAGAAAGTCGTGGTGCCGCCGGAGACGCCCATCGTTACCTTCGTTGCCAGCGACAAATCGGAAGTGAAGCCCGGCGCCAAGCTGATCATCTTCGGCGCGGCGAAGAAGGAGGACGGCTCGCTGGAGGCGAACCGGGTGAATGTCGGGCGGGACGGGATCACGCCGCCGATGTGAGGGGTGCGAGCGCTGAACCCGTAGGGTGGGCAAAGGCGCACTTGCGCCGCGCCCACGTCTTCTCTCGCTCCGAGAAAATTGGTGGGCACGCTTACGCTTTGCCCACCCTACGGCACTGCGGCACCGCCGCTGCGGCTACACCGCAATGATATGATCGTCGATCTCGTCGATCCGGTTGACGCCGCACAGACCCATCGTGGTCAGCAGCTCCTTCTGGATGATGTCGATCGCCTTGGCGACGCCGGCCTGGCCGCCGGCGCCGAGCCCATAGGCATAGGCACGGCCGATCATGCAGGACTTGGCGCCGAGCGCGAGCGCGCGCATCACGTCCTGGCCGGAGCGGATGCCGCCGTCGAACATGATCTCCATCTTGTCGCCGACCGCATCCGCGATCTCCGGCAGCACCTCGATCGAGGATGGCGCGCCGTCGAGCTGGCGGCCGCCATGGTTCGACACCACCAGCGCCTGCGCCCCGGTCTTCGCCGCTTCCTCGGCGTCTTCGACGTCCAAAATGCCCTTGATGATGAGCTTGCCCGGCCAGATGCTGCGGACCCACTCGACGTCCTTCCAGTTCAACGACGTGTCGAATTGCGATGCCGTCCATTCGGCGAGACGGTTGAGATCCTCGGTGTTCTTCACGTGGCCTGCGATGTTGCCGAAGGTGCGGCGCTTGCCTTGCAGCACGCCCGAGACCCAGGCCGGCTTGCTGGCGAAATCCAAAAGCTTCGATAGCGACCATTCCGGTGGCACCGTCATGCCGTTCTTGATGTCGGCATGGCGCTGGCCGATCACCTGCAGGTCGACGGTGAGCACCAGTGCGCTGCACTTGGCGGCGGCGGCGCGCTGGATCAGCTCCTTGATGAAGCCGCGGTCCTTCATGACGTAGAGCTGGAACCAGAACGGCTTCTCGACATTGGCGGCGATGTCCTCGATCGAGCAGATCGACATGGTCGATTGCGTGAACGGGATGCCGGCGGCCTGCGCGGCGCGGCAGGCGTAAATCTCGCCGTCGCCATGCTGCATGCCGAGCAGGCCCACCGGCGCGAGGATCAGCGGCATGGTCGAGGGCTCGCCCAAAATCGTGGTCGAGGTGTCGCGCTTGGAGACGTCGACCAGGATGCGCTGGCGGAATTTGATCGCCTGCAGGTCCTCGCGGTTGGCGCGCAGCGTTTCCTCGGCATAGGAACCGCGGTCGCAATAGTCGAAGAACGCCTTCGGCACGCGGCGCTTATGCAGCGCGCGAAGATCGTCGATACAGGTGATGTGCTTCATGAACGTTCCCCGGCCCGTCTCGTCTCGGAAGTCTTGCATCGGATGATTGAGGGGTCATCTAGCATGGTTGGATGCACAGCCAAATCGTTTGAGAGGAGGGCGCCATGACGAAGCCGCAGACGGGACCTTCGCCGGAACAGATCAAGGAGAAACAGGCCCTCGAGGACGCACTGGAAGAGGGGCTGGAGGAGACCTTCCCGGGCTCCGATCCCGTCAACGTCACCCAGCCGCCGCCGAGCCGCGACGATGGCCATGTCAAGCGCTCGGGCTAGGCCGGGTTCCACTCCGATTGCGGCGCTGCGGCAGGAAATATAATGTTAACAACCCCTTATCGACGGAGGGAGTACCCCTGTTCCGTAACGATTGATCACATTTTTTGAAGCCAAGTTGACCGCGTTGGGCTTATAAGACCCTCAGCAAATCAGGGATGCGGGGCCCGAACGGGCAGCCCGTGGTTGTAGAGGGGTCCCCTGGTTGTTGCTCTGGGGGACGATATGAGTCGCAAATATTTCGGGACGGACGGGATCCGGGGCCGCGCCAACGGACTGATCACGCCGGAGCTCGCGCTCAAGGTCGGCCAGGCCGCGGGCCTTGCATTCCAGCGCGGTGATCACCGCCACCGCGTCGTGATCGGCAAGGATACCCGCCTGTCCGGCTACATGATCGAATATGCGATGGTCGCGGGCTTCACCTCGGTGGGCATGGACGTGCTGCTGGTCGGCCCGATGCCGACGCCGGCGGTGGCGATGCTGACCAAATCGATGCGCGCCGATCTCGGCGTGATGATCTCGGCCTCGCACAATCTGTTCGAGGACAACGGCATCAAGCTGTTCGGCCCGCAGGGCTTCAAGCTCTCCGACGACGTCGAGAAGCAGATCGAGCAGCTGCTCGACGAGCCCATCGAGAAGCGTCTTGCGCAGAGCGCGAGCCTCGGCCGCGCCCGCCGCATCGACGGCGTGCATGACCGCTACATCGAATTCGCCAAGCGCACGCTGCCGCGCGACCTCTCGCTCGACGGCTTGCGCGTCGTGGTCGACTGCGCCCATGGCGCCGCCTACAAGGTGGTGCCGGAAGCGCTGTGGGAGCTGGGCGCCGACGTGGTGCCGATCGGGGTCGATCCCGATGGTTTCAACATCAACAAGGATTGCGGCTCGACCTCGCCGGAAGCGCTGTCGAAGAAGGTGCGCGAGATGCGCGCCGACATCGGCATCGCGCTCGACGGCGATGCCGATCGCGTCATCCTGGTCGACGAGCGCGGCCATGTCGTCGACGGCGACCAGCTGCTCGCGGTGATCGCCCAGAGCTGGAAGGAAGACGGACGCCTGTCGCGGCCCGGCATCGTCGCGACCGTGATGTCCAATCTCGGCCTCGAGCGCTTCCTGAAAGGGCAGGGGCTCGATCTCGTGCGCACGCCGGTCGGCGACCGCTACGTGCTCGAGCAGATGCTGGGCGGCGGCTACAATCTCGGCGGCGAGCAGTCCGGCCACATCATCCTGTCCGACTATGCCACCACCGGCGACGGTTTTGTCGCCGCACTGCAAGTGTTGGCGGTGGTGCAGAAGCTGCGCCGCCCGGTGTCGGAAGTCTGCCACCGCTTCGATCCGCTGCCGCAGATCCTCAAGAACGTCCGCCACAAGGGCGGCAAGCCGCTCGACGATTCCGAGGTCAAGTCAGCGATCTCCGACGGCGAGAAGCGCCTCAACGGCCACGGCCGCCTCCTGATCCGCTCCTCCGGCACCGAGCCCGTGATCCGCGTCATGGGCGAGGGCGAGGACCGCATCCTGGTCGAGGACGTCGTCGACACCATCGTCTCCGCGCTGGGCCAGGCCGCGGCGGCGTAAGGTCCTTCAAGCGCGAGCGGCGTGGGGCGATCTCATCCCACGGGCAGTATCGTAGGGTGGGCAAAGCGAAGCGTGCCCACGTCTGTCGCCGTATCAGAGAGATGGTGGGCACGGCGCAAATGCGCCTTTGCCCACCCTACGATATCGGACTCGCGGAGAGGGTAAGACCCACGCATTCCAGCCATTTGCGATTGGCGCTGGTTCCGCCACCGCCTGCATCGTAATGAGTGGATGCGGCGGTTCGCCGCGCCTGCCGGGATGCTCCATTGAACAAGCCTGTCGTCGTCTCCAAGGAAACGCTGACCGAGCCCGTCGTCGTCAGCGATGTCGCGCCCGCCGTCGCCAAGGCGGCGGGGCCGGCCTATGTTGTGCTCGCCGGCATCAGCTTCTCGCACTTCCTCAACGACACCATGCAGTCGCTGATCGCCTCGGTGTATCCGATCCTGAAGGACACCTATGCGCTCGACTTCGCGCAGATCGGCATGATCACGCTGGCGTTCCAGTTCACGGCCTCGCTGCTGCAGCCGGTGGTCGGGCATTACACTGACAAGAAGGCGCAGCCTTATTCACTGGCGATCGGCATGGCTTCGACCTTCTTCGGCCTGCTGCTGCTCAGCGCCGCCCACCAATATCTCGTCATCCTCGTCGCCGCCGCGCTGGTCGGTCTCGGCTCGGCGGTGTTTCACCCGGAATCGGCGCGCATCGCGCGGCTCGCCTCGGGCGGCCGCTACGGCTTTGCGCAATCGGTGTTTCAGCTCGGCGGCAGCTTCGGCACCTCGATGGGGCCGGTGCTGGCCGCGCTGATCGTGGTGCCGTTCGGGCAGGGCAGCATCGCCTGGTTCTCGTCGATCGCGTTTCTCGCCATTGTCATTCTCTGGCGCATCGGCCGCTGGTACGCGCCGCAGATCACGGCGAAGAAAGCTGCGCCGGCCCACACCCAGCCAGGCGGCCCGAGCTCGCGCCGCGTCGCGGTGGCACTGCTCGTGCTGGTGGCGCTGCTGTTCTCGAAGCAGCTCTATGTCTCAAGCCTGTCGAGCTACTACATCTTCTACCTGATCGATCGTTTCGGCGTGTCGACGCAGGCCGCCCAGATCTATCTCTTCATCTTCCTCGCAGCGAATGCGGTCGGCGCCTTCTTCGGCGGTCCGCTGGGCGATCGCTTCGGCCGCAAGATCGTGATCTGGATCTCGATCCTCGGCGCGTTGCCGTTCACGCTGGCGCTGCCCTATGCCGGGCTCTACACCAGCGCGGTGCTGTCAGTGATCATCGGCCTCATCATCTCCTCGACGACGTCGTCGATCATCGTGTTCGCGCAGGAGCTGGTGCCGCACCGCTTCGGCATGATCTCCGGCGTGTTCTTCGGCGTCGCCTTCGGCATCGGCGGCCTCGGCGCCGCCGTGCTCGGCAAGCTCGCCGACCACACCTCGATCGCGTTCGTCTATCAGGTCTGCGCGTACCTGCCGGCGATCGGCCTGCTTGCCGTGTTCCTGCCAAAACTGCCGCAGCACGCGCGTTAACAAAATCTGCGCCGCAGCGTTGCGGCTTCATACATCCTTAGCAATTGCGGTCCTGAGCGCTGGCATTTTTGCAACGCTCGCGCTGCATCCGCGTGTGCAGTGAGAAAATATCAACCTTAAAAATTAGGGTTAAGTGGCGCTTAAGCATTTGGTGCCATCGTCCTCCCGTGAGTTTCCAGAACGTGGGGCGTCTGCATTTTGCCTCACCGGCCATAAGGACGAAGCCAATGCGTAGCGTTAAGTCTCTCCTTGCCGCGGGTGCGGCATCCCTGATCTCGTCGATGGCGTTTGCCGCCGATATGCCGATCGCGGCGCCGCCTCCCATGTACGCGCCGCCGGCTCCGCCCGCCGATTTCGGTGGCTGGTATCTCCGTGGCGACATCGGCATGACCAACCAGAGCGCCAAGAGCCTCGATAGCGCCTTGCCGGCTGGGTATTCGAAGACGACGGAGGGTCTCGGCTTCGACTCCTCGCCGCTGTTCGATCTCGGCGTCGGCTATCGCTTCAACAACTGGTTTCGTGCGGACGTGATCGGCCAGTACCGCGGCAAAGCCACCCTGCACGGCAGCGACACCGTCGTCGGCCCCGGCTTCGTCGGCGTCAACAATTACAGCGGCAGCAAGTCCGAGTGGGTCGTCATGGCGAATGCCTATGTCGATCTCGGCACCTGGTGGTGCATCACTCCGTTCATCGGCGCCGGTGTCGGCGGCTCGTACAACAAGATCAGCGGCTTCCGCGACGACGGCATCTCATACAGCCCGGGACTCAACAACAGCGTCGCTTACTTCGCCGACAACGGAAAGTGGAACTTCGCCTGGGCCGCTCACGCCGGTCTGGCCTACAAGGTCAATCCCGGGTTCACCGTCGAACTGGCGTACAGCTACATGAACCTCGGCGACGCGGCGCCCGGCAACTTCCATACATTCGACGGCCTCCAGTCAGGCCCGACCACGATCAAGATCAAGGAGCTCACGTCGCACGACGTCAAGCTCGGCGTGCGCTGGGATCTCAACAGCCCGCCGGCCTACGTGCCGCCGCCGCTCGTCACCAAGGGCTGATCCTTCAAGCCCACCGGTTAAACTCTCTTAACGGCGCGGGATCATCCCGCGCCGTTTTGCTTTGCGTATTTTTCATGGCTTCGCGGCGACGAAAAGCTCCAGCGCAACCATTGGTTAAGGTTAACGAGCCATGATCATGGCGAAAGTTCGAGTTTATTTGGAGCGTTGCGATGCGTGGGCTTTTGTTGGCGGCGGCGATGTTGGGGACGGTATCTGCCGCGCACGCGGCCGACATGCCGGATCTGCCGATCCTGCGCGGCAGCGTCACCGACGGTTTGTCGAGGACGAGCCACAATTGGGATGGCTTCTATGTCGGCGGCACCGCCGGCTACACGGCCGACGCGACCGATTTCGGCCAGAGCGTCGTCGGCCTGACCAACTACATCTTCCGCGACAGTGTGCTGCAGGGGCCGACGTCAACGTGGTCGCTGCTGCAAAAGGCCAACACGCAAGGCGTCAATTACGGCGGCTTCATCGGCCGCAATTGGCAGTGGTACGATGCCATTCTCAGTCTCGAAGGCACCTACAGCTATTTCGGCAACCTCTCGACGGGATCGACCGGCTCCAACGCGCTCGTGATCGTCAACCCGGCCGGCGAGGTACGGCCGGCCGGCATCACCCACAATTATGCCGTCTCGCTCACCGGCACCGCCACGGCCCAGGTCAAGGACATGATCACGCTGCGCGGCCGCGCCGGTTGGGACGGCGGACCCTTCATGCCCTACGCGTTCTTTGGCGCTGCCGTCGGACGGATGGACATCACCCGCACGGTGACGAGCGACGTGCGGTTGCGCACGGACGTGACGACAACGGACATCTTCGGCAACCAGAACACCACGATCGGAACGACGTGGGTACCTGTTCCGTCGCAATCGGGTACGCAGGGCCAGCATCGGACCAACACCTTCGCGGTCGGCTGGACCGCCGGCCTCGGCCTCGAATACTGCATCTGGGATGGGCTCTTCGCCCGCATCGAGTACGAGTACGTCCGGTTCTCGCCCGTCATGAACACGTCGGTGACGCTGAACAATGCGCGCCTCGGCGTTGGCTACAAGTTCTGACACGGCCTCGCTGCGCCGCGGTTGACAGGCTCTCCTTGTCCTGATGCTCTGTCGTTCCAAAATGGGGCGGCAGCGATGAAGATCTACGGCGACAGCAATTCCGGCAATTGTCTGAAGGTGAAGTGGGTCTGCGACAAGCTCGCGGTGCCCTATCAGTGGATCGAGATCGACACCCGCAAAGGCGAGACGCGCACGCCGCAATTTCTGGCGATGAACGGCGCCGGCCAGGTGCCGACCGTCGCCTTCGACGACGGCCGCACGCTGGCGCAGTCCAACGCCATCATCCGCTACCTCGCCCGCGACAGCGCGCTGATCCCGCGCGAGGTCTTCACGGCGGCCAAGATGGACGAATGGCTGTTCTGGGAGCAGTACAGTCACGAGCCCTACATCGCGGTGTGCCGCTTCCTCATCGTCTATCTCGGCAAGGCTGCCTCCGAGCTCGACCCTGAAAAGGTCAAGCGCGGCTATGCGGCACTCGACCGCATGGAGCAGCATCTTTCCGGCAGCCGCTTCTTCGCCGGTGAGGCAATGTCGCTCGCCGACGTCTCGTTGCTCGCCTATACCCGCGTTGCGCATGAAGGCGGCTTCGATCTCGGCCGTCATGCGGCCGTCCGCCGCTGGATCGGCGAGGCCGAGGCTTTTCTCGGCCTGCCGCCGGCACGCTAAAGCATGATCCGGAAAAGTGCGCAGCGGTTTTCCCTCGCGACAAACGCGGAACGCGTTTGCGCGGAGATCATGCGCAAACAACAAGCTAAGCGAGATGACGATCCTGATCTCATCGCGCTCTAGGCTGGAGTTTCGATATGAACGAAAAGTCCGTCTCCATCCGTCCCGCGCGCCGCGAGGACGTCGCGGCGATCGTTGAGATGCTCGCCGACGATCATCTCGGGCGCGGGCGTGAGCGCGTCGAGGATCCGCTGCCTGCGTCCTATTACGCGGCGTTCGAGCGGGTCGCGCACGATCCGAACCTGACGCTCGTGGTGGCCGAGAGCGAGGGCAGGGTGGTCGGCTGCCTGCAACTCGCGGTGCTCGCAGGCATCAGCTCGCAAGGCGGCGTGCGCGGACTGCTCGAGGATGTCCGCGTTGCTTCGGATTGCCGCAGCCGCGGCATCGGCGAGCAATTGGTGCAATGGGCGATCGCGGAAGCGAAGGCGCGCGGCTGCAATCTGGTCGAATTGCTGACGCATGCGAGCCGCGTCGATGCACAGCGCTTTTACGAGCGTCTCGGATTCTCACGCAGTCACGTCGGCATGACTGTCCGCTTTTGAGGCAGCAGGAGCGTTTTCGAGCGAAGTGGATACCGGTTCGCATCAAGAAAACGCGTCAATAGAAAAATCCAGAGCCCCATTCCGATTGTATCGGAATGGGGCTCTGGTCGCGGACATTGCATAAGCTGCACAATCGGATCGCGCGTTCGTTCATCTTAAGAGCTGATAAACTACCCGCCCGTCGTTCACCTTTCAGCAGGAACGAACGGTGCTAGGCAGCGTCAGACACCGGGCTCGGTCGGTTCGGGGATTTCGATGACAAGCTATTCCATGATCAAGGTCGGCAACGGCTACGTTGTGCAGGCCAATGACAAGTGCATTCTGAAAGTGAGCAGCCGCCGCCGGGCCGCGCAATTGATCAGCGAGGCCACGGACTTGCTGAATGCGCTCACGCCGGTTGAATCCCCCGATATCGCAGCCGAGCCGCCATCACTCCGCCGTGAGCCGCCGGAACTTTCTTGACTGGTCTGCCCGATTCCCGTATCAGCCGCGGCGGGACACCTCCCCCCAACGGGAGGCTTACTATCTGGAAGGGTAGATCATGACTGTAGCGAAGCCCGCTTCGCGGCCGACCGTGCCGCATTTCTCCTCCGGCCCCTGCGCCAAGCGCCCCGGCTGGAACGCCCAAAATCTCAAGGACGCAGCGCTCGGCCGTTCGCATCGCGCGAAGGTCGGCAAGACCAAGCTCAAGCTCGCGATCGATCTGACGCGCGAAGTGCTCGAGGTGCCCGCCGATTATCGCATCGGCATCGTGCCGGCGTCCGACACCGGCGCGGTCGAGATGGCACTGTGGTCGCTGCTCGGTGCACGGCCCGTCACCACGCTCGCCTGGGAATCCTTCGGCGAGGGCTGGGTCAGCGACATCGTCAAGGAATTGAAGCTCAAGGACGTCACCAAGCTGAACGCGGCTTACGGTGAGATCCCCGACCTCTCGAAGGTGGACCCTGCGAGCGACGTCGTCTTCACGTGGAACGGCACCACCTCGGGCGTGCGCGTGCCGAACGCCGACTGGATCAGCGCGACCCGCGAAGGCCTGACCATCTGCGACGCGACCTCCGCCGCGTTCGCCCAGCCGCTCGACTGGGCCAAGCTCGATGTCGTCACCTTCTCCTGGCAGAAGGCGCTCGGCGGCGAAGCCGCGCACGGCATGCTGATCCTGTCGCCGCGCGCCGTTGAACGGCTCGAGACCTACAAGCCGGCCTGGCCGCTGCCGAAGATCTTCCGCATGACCAAGGGCGGCAAGCTCAACGAAGGCATCTTCGTCGGCGAGACCATCAACACGCCGTCGATGCTCTGCGTCGAGGACTATCTCGACGCGCTGAACTGGGCCAAGTCGATCGGCGGCCTCAAGGCGCTGATCGCGCGTGCCGACGCCAACACCAAGGTGCTCGCCGACTGGAAGGCGAAGACGCCGTGGATCGACTTCCTGGCCAAGGACGCCTCGATCCGCTCCAACACCTCGGTGTGCCTGAAATTCACCGATCCCGCGATCACCTCGCTCTCCGACGACGCGCAGGCCGACTTCTCGAAGAAGCTGGTCGCGCTGGTCGAGAAGGAAGGCGCCGGCTACGACTTCGCCTATTACCGCGATGCGCCGGCCGGCCTGCGCATCTGGTGCGGCGCCACGGTGGAAGCAAAGGACGTCGAGCTGCTGACGCAGTGGATCGACTGGGCCTTTGCCGAGACCAAGGCTTCGCTCGCCAAGGCGGCGTAGTTGTTTTCTTCGCCTCTCCCCGTTCTTACGGGGAGAGGCCGGGTCGCGCAGCGATCCGGGTGAGGGGCTCTCTCCGCGAGCACTTCGCCTGTGGCTGCCCCTCACCATAGCCGGTGCTTTGCATCGGCGTCCTTTCTAAAAACGGCGGCCGAAGGCCGCCTATGCCCTCTCCCCGTAAGGACGGGGAGAGGGAGAGCAACAAGCTTCCAAGTCACTCACGATTTCCGGCTCTCGGGCCGATCCTCCCTTAGGGACGGTGAAGGACACATCCCCATGACCAAACCCAAAGTTCTCATTTCCGACGCTCTGTCTCCCGCCGCCGTGCAGATCTTCAGGGATCGCGGCGTCGAGGTCGACTTCCAGCCCAATCTCGGCAAGGACAAGGACAAGCTCGCCGAAATCATCGGCAATTACGACGGCCTTGCGATCCGCTCCGCGACCAAGGCCACCGCAAAGATCCTGGAGAAGGCGACCAATCTCAAGGTGATCGGCCGCGCCGGCATCGGCGTCGACAATGTCGAGATTCCCGCGGCGACCGCCAAGGGCATCATCGTGATGAACACGCCGTTCGGCAATTCGATCACGACCGCCGAGCATGCCATCACCCTGATGCTGGCGCTGGCCCGCGAGATCCCGCAGGCCGACGCTTCGACCCAGGCCGGCAAGTGGGAGAAGAACCGCTTCATGGGCGTCGAGATCACCGGCAAGGTGCTCGGTGTCGTCGGCTGCGGCAATATCGGCTCGATCGTCGCCGATCGCGCGCTCGGCCTGCGCATGAAGGTGGTCGCGTTCGATCCGTTCCTGTCGCCGGAGCGCGCCAAGGACATCGGTGTCGAGAAGGTCGACCTCGATGAGCTGCTCAAGCGTGCCGACTTCATCACGCTGCACACGCCGCTGACCGAGAAGACCAGGAACATCATCGACGCAGCCGCGATCGCCAAGATGAAGAAGGGCGTGCGCCTGATCAACTGCGCCCGCGGCGGCCTCGTCGACGAGCAGGCGGTGGTCGATGCGCTCAATTCAAAGCACATTGCGGGTGCCGCCTTCGACGTCTTCGTCGAGGAGCCCGCCAATACCAACGTGCTGTTCGGCCATCCCAACGTGATCTGCACGCCGCATCTCGGCGCCTCCACCACGGAAGCGCAGGAGAATGTCGCGCTCCAGGTCGCAGAACAAATGTCGGACTATCTGCTCACCGGCGCGATCTCGAACGCGGTCAACTTCCCCTCGATTACCGCCGAAGAAGCGCCGAAGCTCAAGCCGTTCATCGCGCTCGCCGAGAAGCTCGGCTCGTTCGCCGGCCAGCTGACTGAAAGCGGCATCCTCAAGGTCGAGATCACCTATGAGGGCCACGTCGCCGAGATGAAGATCAAGGCGATCACCTCGGCCGTGCTGTCAGGCCTGCTGCGGCCGATGCTGGGTGAGGTCAACGTGGTGTCCGCGCCCGTCGTCGCCAAGGAGCGCGGCATGGTGGTGGACGAGATCGTGCGCGCCGCGCAGAGCGATTACGAGAGCCTGATCACCGTCACCGTGGCGACCGAACGCCAGGAGCGCTCGGTCTCCGGCACCGTGTACCATGACGGCAAGCCGCGCCTCGTCGACGTCAAGGGCATCCGCATCGATGCCGAGTTCGGCAAGTCGATGATCTACATCACGAACGAGGACAAGCCGGGCTTCATCGGCAGGTTCGCAAGCCTCCTCGGCGATGCCAAGATCAACATCGCGACCTTCCATCTCGGCCGCGCCGCGCCCGGCAGCGATGCCATCGCCCTCGTCGAAGTCGACGGCGCCGTGCCGGCCGACCTGCTCGCCAAGGTGCAGGCCCTGCCGCAGGTCAAGCAGGTCAAGGCGCTGACGTTCTAGCCGCGCCTTCACCTCTCGCCGTCATGGCCGGGCATAGCCGTCCGAAGGACGGCGTCGCTTCCGCTCGCCTATGACCCGGCCATCCACGCGCTTCCTCGCGGCACGAAGAACGTGGATGCCCGGGTCAAGCCCGGGCATGACGAGTGGATAGAGCGGCGCCCGCAACCTGCGGGATGACGATCATCATATCATATATTCCGAGCTGCGGAACAGCGCCGCCCTTTTCGTAAGGAGCGGCGTTTTTGTTGATCGACTGGCGCGCTTTATTTCTCCCCGCGCTCCCCAACTTTGTGTACCAATGGCGCCCAGGACGCTCTGTTCAAAATCGTCGAAGGGAGAAAACAATGCGTGAAGCCGTCATCGTTTCCTATGCACGCACGGGCCTCGCGAAATCCGGCCGCGGCGGGTTCAACATCACGCCGCCGATGTCGCTGGCGGCACACGCCATCCAGCACGCGGTCGATCGCGCCGGCGTCGACAAGGACTATGTCGAGGACTGCTATCTCGGCAATTGCGCCCATGGCGCGCCGAACATCGGCCGCCAGGCCGCGCTGCTCGCCGGCTTGCCGAAGACCACCGCCGGCGTCTCGGTGAACCGCTTTTGCTCGTCGGGGCTGCAGACCATCGCGATGGCCGCCAACTCGATCCGCTCGGATGGCGCCGACTGCATCGTCGCCGGCGGCGTCGAGAGCATCTCGATGCCGGGCGGCGGCACGCCGAAGGAATCGATCGATCCTGAATTGCTCAAGGTCGCGCCCGATATCTTCATGGCGATGATCGACACCGCCGACATCGTCGCCGAGCGCTACAAGCTCAGCCGCGAATATCAGGACGAGTTCTCGCTGGAATCGCAGCGCCGCATGGCCGCGGCGCAGCAGGCGAACAAGTTCAAGGACGAGATCGTCCCGATGAAGACCAAGATGAAGGTCGTGGACAAGCAGACCAAGGCCGAGAGCATCGTCGACTACGTCGTCGACCGCGACGAATGCAACCGGCCTGAGACCACGATGGAAGGATTGGCCAAGCTCGAGCCGGTGAAGGGCCCCGGCAAGTTCGTCACCGCCGGCAATGCCAGCCAGCTCTCCGACGGCGCGGCCGCCGTGGTGCTGATGGAAGCCAAGGACGCCGAGAAGCGCGGCCTCAAGCCGCTCGGCCGCTTCGTCGCCTGGGCGACCGCCGGCTGCGAGCCCGACGAGATGGGCATCGGTCCCGTGTTCGCGATCCCGAAGCTTTTGAAGCGCACCGGTCTCAAGATCGACGACATCGATCTGTGGGAGCTCAACGAGGCCTTCGCCAGCCAGTGCCTCTATTGTCGCGACCAGCTCGAGATCGATCCCGCCAAGTACAACGTCAACGGCGGCTCGATCGCGATCGGCCATCCCTTCGGCATGACCGGCGCCCGTCTCACCGGCCACCTGCTCCAGGAAGGCGCCCGCCGCAAGGCTAAATGGGGCGTGGTGACGATGTGCATCGGCGGCGGCCAGGGCGGCGCGGGGCTGTTCGAGATCTACAGCTGAGAGCAGGCGATACGAATGCGAAAGGGCACGGCGCGCGCTGTGCCCTTTTTGTTTGGGTGGTACTTGTGCGCGTCATTCCGGGGCGTCGCGAAGCGACGAGCCCGGAATCCATCGTGCCACCGTCGTTGCAGCCTGATGGATTCCGGGCTCGCGCCAAGAGGCGCGCCCCGGAATGACGCTGTGCTCGAATTCCCCTCCTACGCCCCCGCCACCACCGGCGCGAACACCACTTCGATCAGCGTGCCGGAGCTGCCTGCGCTCTTGATGTTGAAGCGGGCGCGGTTGGCTTCGACCAGCGCTTTGGTCAGCGATAGGCTGAGCGCCGAATTGTCCGAGGCGTCCCCGGGCGGCGGGGTGCGGAACGGCTCCATCGCGGCGGCGAGCTCGCGCTCGGAAAGGCCGTGGCCGGTGTCGCGGATGCGCAGCGCAATCTCGCGGCGGTCGGTCATCGCGGTGGAGACGATGACCTGGCCGCCGGCGCTCGCCAGCCGGATCGAGTTCGAGATCAAATTCATCGTGATCTGCCGCATCGCGCGCGCATCGGCTGCGACCTGCGGCAGCGCATGGCCGAGCGAGGTGCGGATGATGATGCGCTCGCGGTTGGCCTGCGGCTGCATCACCGCGACGCAGGCCTCGACGAGGTCGTTGAGGTTGAGGTTGGCGAAATTGAGATCGAGCTTGCCGGTCTCGATCCGCGACAGCTCCAGCAAATCGTCGATGATGGCGATGACGCGCTCGCCGGAGGCGCGGATGTCCTTCATGTATTCGCCGTAGCGCTCGTTGCCGAGCGCGCCGAAGCGCTCGGAGATCATCACCTCGGCAAAGCCGATGATGGCATTGAGCGGCGTGCGGATCTCGTGGCTGATCCGCGCAAGCATGTCGGCTTTCGCATTGGCCGCGCCGTCGACGAGGCGGCGCGCCTGCGTCAATTCGCTCTCGCCCTTCTTCGCCTGCGAGAGATCGCGGAACACGGCGAAGAAGTTCGGCCCGTCCGGCCGGGTGCGGCCGATGATCATCGCGAGCGGAATGACGCCGCCTTTCTTCTCGCGGCCCAGCACCTCGCGGCCATGGTCGAGCAGGCTCGCAATGTCCTGGCTCTTGAGGCTTTCGAGATAGTCGACGACGACATGCTGGCTCTCGGGCGCGAACAGGCTGACGAGGTTCTGCTCGAGCAGCGCTGCGCCGTCATAGCCGAACAGCGCCTCGGCGCTGCGGTTGCAGGCGTGGATGTTGCCTTCGGCATCGAACATGACGATGCCCTCGGCCGTGGTGTCCAGGATCGCGGCGAGATCCTCGGCATCGGCATCGCCGGCTTCGGGCTCCGGCTCGACCGGCACCTTCGCGACGGCTTCTGTGACCACAGGCGGCGCGACGACGGCCTGCGGCAGTGCGCAGATCAGCGCATGCGCGCTGTCGCCGTCCCAGTCGATGGTGTGCAGATGCGCTTCGGTGGTCGCGAGCGGCGCCTCGCCATTGGCAATCGCCGCGCTGATCGTGATCGGCGTGCCTCCTTGCGAGGTGCTGCTCGCCGAGGACACGCCCACTTCGACATAGAGCGCATCGAGCCCGCCGGCATCCTCCAGCGCGTGGATGCTGGCATAGCCCATGCGCGCGAGGAAGGCGGCGTTGGCGTAGAGCAGGCGGTCGAGGCGATAGATCAGGATGCCCGTCGGCACGAGATCGAGCAGCGCGCGGTCGCGCATGCTGTGGCCGTATGCGGGCGGCGCGGGCTCGGTCAGCCATTCCGCCAGCGCGTGCGGTGCCTCGGCCTCGGCCGTCGGCGTGATCTCGGCGGCCGGCGGCTCGGCCGCGGCGGCACCGATCGCCTCGCGCTCGCGCTCGAGCCGTTCGGAGAGTTGCCGCGCGAGCTCGTTGAACGCGCTGTTCTCGACCGGCGTCAGCGTCGGCGATCTGGCATCGCCGGGCGGGCGGAACGGCACGACATTGGGCGAGGTTTCCAAAGGAGTTTCCGAGGGAATTTCCGAGGGCGTTTCCACTGGCGTTTCCGGATCGGTTGGATGTGAATTCGCGTCGGGGGTGGGGTCGGGCAGTTCGGCGACAGGCTCAGGTGTGGGCTCAGGCTCAGGCGGTTCGATTGGCATAGGCGCCTCCGCTGCCGGCGAGTTCTCCGGCTCCGGTTCGAGCTCGACGACATCCGCCGAGAGACGCTGCGGCGCCATTGGTTCGACGAACAGCTCGAAGCGGCGCAGCGCATCAAGTCGGTTGAGGCCGTCGAGATCGCGGCAGACGCCAAAGCCGCGGAAGCCCGCAAAGTTGCGCATCCGGTCGTAGATCGGCAGGCCCGCGAGCTCGACCGGAATGTGCTCGCCACCATCGGCCGGCCAGCTCACGGTGATGCCGGCCCAGGTGTCATGGCTCGCCAGCGCCTGTTCGACGCGGCCATCAGGGTCGAGCGAGAATTCTTCGGCGATCTCGCGCCAGGGCCGGCCGAAGCCGGCGGCAGTGTGCGCGCCCATCAGGCGGATGAACTCGTCGGAGCCGAGCACAAAGCGCCCCTCTGCATCCATCTGCCACAGGAAGCGCAGCGGATGCTGGCGCGGTGACGCTGCTGACGGCGACTCGCCCATGCCGGATGTGATCGGCGCGGCTTGGGGCGGCACAATGGCTGCGGGCGGGTTTTCAACCGGAGTTTGGGCGCCGTCGTTGTGCGAGTCGTGGACGCTTTCTTGGACGGGCTCCTCAGCCGCCGCCTTGACAGCGTGCTGGATCGAGACGATCTCCGCCGCCGCTTCGCCCGCAAGCGGCTCGGGCGTGCTCTCGATGGTGTCGTGCACCGTCTCGACCGGCTCCGCGAAGGCATCGAACAGGTCGATACCGGCAGGCGCATTCTGCGATGGCGACTCTTCGCTGGCCGCCGCTTGCTGAGCAGCCTGAACCGGCGCTTCGGCCACCGCATCCGGCGCGGGGTCCGGCGCGCTCGCAGGCGCAGCCTGCTGCACGGCCGGCGTGATCAGCGCGACCAGGGCGACATCGGCGCCCGTGCCGACCCGTTGCAGCACCATCCGGCCGTTGGCGATCGCCGCCTCAGCGCGGCCGTATCTCAGCGCATCGCTGCGGGCCCGGTCGAGCCCGGCATCACGCAGATCCTGGCAGCCGAGCAGGGCGCGGGCGGCCTCGCTGCCGCCGGCAAACGTTCCGTCGGGCGCGAACGCCGCCATCGGCACCTTGGCGCCGGCGACGAGGCGGTGCAGCCGCTCGGTCAGCGTCATGCTGCGCGTCGCGGCATCCATCGCGGTGATGAGCACGCCGGTGCTTCCATCGGCAAACTCGAGCCGCGCACAGGCGCAGGTCATCAGCATGCCGAGCCGGGCGCCAAAGCCTTGCAGCCGTTCCAGCCTGACCGCGCCGCCCACCGGCAGCCGCCGCGCCAGCCGCGCCACCTGGCGGCGATGGCGCTCGGCCGGGCCAAAGGTCTTTTCCGCCAGCGCTGCAGCGTGGGGCGCGCCGAAGAATTTTGCGCCGACCGGATTGGCCCACAGCACGCGGGCACCGTCGGTCGACCAGAGCCAGCTCGGCAATGGCGAGGTCGCGTGCACGGAAAGCCGGGGATCGCCGACGCCTCGCAACTGGAAATCCGAACTCGTCATCCGACCGGCTTTAAGTCCTGCGTATCAGCTTCAGGAGGCAAGGATGCCGGGAATGGCAGCCTTAAGAAAGGGTTAGTATCGCCCGCGGGCGCGGGCAGGTCCACGGCCCCCCGTCCGCAGGGGCGGCCTTAAGCCGCGATAACCTTAATCTGGCTGAACCCGCAAGGCGAAGCCCGGTTGCATCCGCAGGAATCGGCGAGACGGGTGGCTCGCGTCATACCGGCAATACCGTCGGCCGCTAGTCTTGGCGTGGGCGCGCCGGGGGACGGCCGACATGGCCGACAGCAGCAGGACAGGAGTGGATGGGATGACCGACCAGGGACACGAGCGTTTCGAGCTTCCGCCGGAGATGCGCTCGATGGCGGAAACGAGCTTCAGGCAGGCGCGCGAGGCCTTTGAGAAGCTGCTCGCCAATGCCGAGGCCGCCGCCGGCTCGATCGAGGAGCGCGGCGCCAGCATGCGCTCCGGCGCCAGGGACATCGGCGCCCGCGCGATCGCCTTCGCCGAGACCAATGTGCAGGCCTCGCTCGACTACGCCCAGTCGCTGGTCCACGCCAGGGATCTGTCCGAGGTGATGCGGCTGCACGGCGAATACGTCCAGGGCCAGATGAAGACCCTGGCCGAGCAGGCCAGCGAAATGGGCCAGATCGTCAGCCGCGCCGCGATGGACGCGACCCGGGCGAAGCACTGAAGCCTGATCGGATGAGGCACTCGCGCCCCGACGGTGGTGCGTTCCCTCCCCCCTTGTGGGGGAGGGCTAGGGAGAGGGGTGGCCCTGGAAAAGGTGCCGGTTGATGCACCGGAAAGTGCGCGAACGACAGAATCCCCGTGTGGCACCCCTCTCCCCAACCCTCTCCCGCAAGCGGGAGAGGGAGTGAACCGGGTCCATGGTCAGCATCAAAATACCGCAACCCAGAGTTCCCCATCCGGGGAACCTCATCTTCAAGATTAAATTATCGCGTCGCACCTCCGGATCACATTGCGGTGCACAATGTTGACATGATGGAGCGCAATAGTCTGGGCGCTGGGCGAGCCATCTCTTTGTTTCGCGTTTCCAGTCTTTCGTACCCGCTGAATGTCAGGCCTTCGGGGCCCGGCGGGCGCGCCAGAAGGCTCACTCCATTTTTTCATCATCGTGAGGGACGACCATGACAGGTGCGACTGATCCGTTTTCTGCCTCGATCATTCCGTTCGAGGTCCCCGAGCAGATGCGTGCGTTCGCCGAGAAGGGCGTGTCGCAGGCCCGCGAGAACTACGCCAAGTTCAAGGATGCCGCCGAGACCCACAACGGCACCGTCGAGGCCGTGTTCACCACCGCCAGCAAGGGCGCGAGCGAGTACACCGCCAAGCTGGTCGAGTTCATGAAGGCCAACTCTTCGGCCTCGCTGGACTTCGCCCAGGAGCTGCTCGCCGCCAAGAACCCCGCCGATGCGTTCACGCTGTGGACCGGCCACGCCCGCACCCAGCTCGAGACCTTCCAGGCCCAGGCCAAGGAGCTGGTCGAGCTGACCCAGCGCATCGCCAACGAGACCGCCGAGCCGATCAAGGCCAGCGCCTCGAAGCTCTACAAGCCCGCCGCCTGATCAAAACGGCGGATCGCACGCTCTAGGAAACCCGGGCCGCGAGGCCCGGGTTTTGTTCTGGAAATAACGTTGCTTAAGGCGGGAATTATCGGGTTTTGCGGCCTTGCCAAAAACCCCCGTTGCACCTAGTTTCCGCCCCGTCCAGCCCCCTCGGTAACCGGCCCTCCCAGGGCGTCCCAAGGCGCGGCTCGCAAGGATGCAGTTGTAGCTCAGTTGGTTAGAGCGCCTGTCTGTGGAACAGGAGGTCGGTGGTTCGAGCCCACCCAACTGTACCAACGTAGCAAATCTTCCCGCAATCCCGGCATCTTACTGATAGACCAGACGTTTTTGCGCCCTATAAAATACAAAAGGCGCTACAAATGGCATTGCGGATGGTCGCGTTAAGTCGTGCTGCTGATGGTCGATGGTTTGCCCGCAAAGGCATTCCTGCGGATGTCCGCGAGGAGTACCAGCGGCTCTATGGTGTCAGGCGAGAGGCTCACCTCAAGCTCCCTGCAGGCACCCCTCGCCCCGAGGCAAAAGCGCGTCTCGGAGAGTGGGCAGCTGAAATCGAAACACGCATTGCAACGCTTCGGGCTCAGAGGAATGGCGAGGGTCAGCCTCTTACTCGCATAAACGCAATCGCGCTCGCTGGCCGCTGGTACAGCTGGTTTGTCGCGCAGTACGAGAATGATCCCGGACCGGCGAAGGTCTGGCGGGAATTGAGCGACCTGTTCGTGTGGGAAGTGATCCGTCCCGAGGCCCCTGACAGCTACGAGGAGGATCAAAGGTCCGATCCCAACTGGGATTGGGCCAAGGAACCCAACGTTCGCGAGGCGGTGCGGCCACGGGTCGCCGAGCAGGCGCGGGTGGCGACGTTTCTTGCCAGCGAAGGCATCGCCCTGAACCCTACGGCGCATGCGCTCTTCGTGGATGCTGTCAGCGACAATCTCTTGCCTGCGTTCTCGCTGCTGGAGAAGCGCGCCAATGGTGACTATTCCCGAGACGACACGCCCGACGCGTTTCCGATATTTACGAACGGCCACACACGCCGCGCAGACGTAAGCTGCTGGGATCTGTTCGATGCCTTTGTGAAGGCCACCAAACCAGCGGATACGACAGTGCAGCGCTGGCGCGCCGTGTTTCTCGAAATGCAGCGTGAATTTGCGGAGGTGGGTGCCGATGGTATTGCCGAGGAAGCCGCGCGCTCGTGGATACACGGCTTGATCACCGCAGACAGGACTGCACAGACCGTCCGTGAAATCTGGCTCTCCGCGTCTCGGCGAGTGTTCAACTGGGCCAAGGAACACAAGCGCATTCGCAAGAACCCGTTCGCCGAGGTCAAGGTGGACGTGCCGCGGAGAGCGCAGACGCGGGAGCATGGCAGGTCTTTCACCGACGAGGAGGCGCGCACCATCCTGATGGCGAGCTTGGCCTACGAAGCTCCGGCTACGCCCACCGAGAGGACACGACGTTGGACGCCTTGGCTTTGCGCTTACTCTGGTGCCCGCCCCGGCGAAATCACTCAGTTGCGCGGCGCCGACATTGAGGACAGGCAGGGGATGTACGTGATGAAACTGACGCCCGATGCCGGCACAGTGAAGAACCGCAAGATACGGGTCGTGCCGCTTCACGAACACCTCATAGCGCAGGGTTTCCTCGCATTGGTGCATTCAGTCGGAAAGGGTGCTCTGTTCTACAATGACGCCACGCCCCAGCCCGTAAGCAATGATCCCTTGAAGCCGACACGCAGTCGAGCAGGCACGGCGCGGGCACACCTCGGGGAATGGGTGCGAGGGTTGGGGATCACCGATCCGGGAATTAGTCCGAACCATAGCTGGAGACATACGTTCAAACGCATCGCTGAGGCCGTGGGGATCACGGAGAAGGTCCACGACGCGATAACGGGTCACACGCCGGCCACCGAAGGTCGCAAGTACGGACAACCCACCGTGACCGACATGGCCGAGGCACTCAAGAAGTTTCCCCGCTACTCGCTGGATTGAACAGGCCAGTAAACGATCAGACGGAGCTGATGCGATGGATAAGGAAGAATTAGAAAAGGTCGTTGCTCTCACCTTAGAGGCAAACAAGGAGTACTCTGTCGTTAGAGACCTCGGTGATCTATATGTAAATCTCCTGCGTTGCTCGCGAAGTCCTGATCGACATTACCGGGTTCAAGCCGTGGATAGCCTGCGCGCCTTCCTCGAAACCTTAGCACTCAAACCGAAGATGCCCGCCATGGAGTTGGTGGATAGAGCGTCACAACGGGTCGGCTGGCAAGAAGAGCCCAGCAGCGAATACGAGAAGGCGCTTGATCGGATTTGCCGGGCGGCCATCACGTGCATGATTGAGGCGTCCGGTTACACTCAAGGAAGCTTGCTGACGAGGCGCACGAAGGAGCTGGTCCGCCAAATCGATGAATTCAATCGTATCAGGGGAAAGGCGTGACATCCGCCTTGGGTCTGTCGGGCAGATAATGATCAATCGAGAAGAGCTACAAGCAGCCACCTACGCCACCCTAAGAGCACACCCAACATCCGAGCAAGCCCAAGCCCTTGTCGCGAAGCTCGCGTCGATGGTGGAGGAGTACACGATCCACGCCGGATTGCGGGAAAGGAAACGCAGGGACACCGCGGGCAAGCTCCAATACGCTACCGGAGCATTCCTGGCTGACCTTTTGCGTCCGTTCGAAGTAGAGGAGCACGAGGGCTGCTGGGTTTACAAGTCCTTGAACAAAGCCTCCTTCACTCGCGCTCCCGTGGGGCGGCACGCTTTCAATCAGTTGTACAACGGGCTTGAGGGACTGGGCTTCTTGCAGCACGTACCGGGACACAAGGTCTCGGAGGAGCGCGAGGACACTGGGAAGTACGCTGCACGTTTCCGTGCAACACCGGAATTGCTCAGGTTCTGCACTGAGCATGGTGTGCCACCAGCCGCTGTGCTGGATCACTTCGAATTTGAGTATGAGCTTCCCAAGCACCCCGTTCAGCTGCGAAAGCGTAAACTCAAGACGTCCTACCGCACGACTGAACCTGTCGGGAAGCCGATGGAGTTCGAACGAACACCAATGGTGGAGGGGATGGAGCGGGCCATTTCCGAGCTGAACGAGTTCTTCGCCAAGCACACGCTGCGCGGCGGAGTGCATCAAGGCTACGTCCGCATCTTCCAGAACGGTGATGATCCAGACTTTCACTGGAATAAGGGAGGCAGGCTCTACAGCCAGCACGCCGGAAATTACCAAACCCAGTCCGCAACACGTCGGCAGAAGATGACGATAAATGGCGAGCCGGTGGCAGAAATCGACATTAGCGGAAGCTACCTCACAATCTTCCTATCGCTCTATGGGCTCCAACTGGACCTCACGGAGGATCCCTATCTACTTCCGGGGCTTGGGGTGGAGCACCGAGGAGCGGTGAAGCAGTGGTTCGTCGGGACGTTCGGCAGCGCAAAGCCAATCAGGCGATGGCCGGAGGACATGCTCGCAGATGATCCCAGTCTGCGGGAACACCGGGTCGCCGACATCTCCAAGGCCGTATTCACGAAATACCCTGTGCTGAGGAGCTGGGGCGAGCCGTTCAATGGCCGCACTTACAGCTGGGCCGACCTGATGTGGCTTGAGAGCGAGGTGATGTTCTCGACCATGCTGAATTTGATGCGCGAACACCAAACCCCAAGTCTTGTTGTCCACGACAGCCTGATCGTTCCAGTCTCAAAGGCCGAAATCGCCACCGAGAGGCTGAGGAGGAGGTTTCAAGACCAGCAGAAGGCGACCCCCAGATTGAAGACAAAACTGGCCTGAGCCTGAAGAAGGCCACACACCACACAGTTAATAACAAGATACAGGGGAGCACACAGAGGACACCAAGGAGACTTAGGGGACAACATGGAGGGGGAGGAGGAAGAATAATTATAGGAGAATAGACAGAGGATACAGGGGAGAGGAGGAGAGAGACGAACGCGGGAGACACATAGGTACACTGGGACCATTATTGTTCATGTCGCAGTACGGGAGGTCCTCTCCGTTGGCCCTACGTCGCCCTATGACTGGAGTAGGCCCATTCGGCCCAGCGGTGACTTAAGAGATGCTTGTGTCTCCTTCAGCTTCTTGGGGGCGGCTCGCCCAAACGCCCGCGGTGGTCTTCCCAGAAGTCTTGGGGCGGTATGTCACCTTAGATTTCGGGTCGAAAGTGTCGCAAGTTCCGGATGTGGCGTTAATATAACGAAGCGGGTGGAGGGCGATGCTCGGGCGGAGGTCCTCCGGCTATTGGGGAGAAGCTCGGGGGAATGAACTATCTAATCCTCGCAGGTGCGGTGCTGCTCGTGGTGGGCTACGGGGCCTTTCTGGTCCTTCAAGGGCTATTCAGAGGTCTGGGTGCTGCTTCGAAAGCCGTCGCTGACCAGCGAGAAGCTCTGGCCAGCAAGAGGGCCGAACGTGTGGCCCAGCAGGAATACGAGCGGGGCCAGTCGTACCGCGCAGAGAACCCCGTCAGAGTGGTCGGCATACCCAACCCAGACGCATTTCGCCGCGCCTTCGCTCTCCTGGACGACTACGTGGCCGCCGCAAGCGCCTACCGACCCGCTCTCCCGAGCACAGTGGATACGCGGTTTTGCTGAGGACCGACTGCAGGCAAAGGCATACGAAGCGGAAATCCATCGTGTGGCCTTGCTCAACTCGCAAGCGCGGCAGCTACACACCACCTTCCACGCGAAGTACGCGGCGGCGCTTGAAGCACGCGATCTGATGGAGATTTACCTCGCTGATCTGAGTTTGAAGTGGAGAGATGCTGAGACTGCCCTCCTGCGAGACTACGAGCAAACAAAGGAGACCTACGAAAGGGACTGCCAGCGGGCTACTCAGCCCATTCGAGCGGTCAACCAGCGTTATCGCGGGCGAAGCAATGATGGTGTACGCGGCCACTTTGAGCTTGCGCTGTGCAACATCACCTTGCCCATCCCCGACGACTATCCGTGGGAAGTGCTTTACGATCAGCAAGACCGAGTGCTTCAAGTGAACCAATGCGTGCCATCGCTGCCTGACGCTTCGGTGGTGCGACAAGACAGCAAGCGCGCGCCGGCCAAGAGGGACGCCGAGGCGGTCCTTCGGCGCTATGTGCCAGCCATTACGCTACAGATTGCTCATCACGTTGCCCGAAACGACCTTCAGGACGATGTAGACAGGATTGCCGTTAACTGCTGGTCACGGTTCTTCGACCCGGCCTCGGGCAAGCTGAAGGACGCGTTTGTGGCGGCTCTTGCGGTTCGAAAGCAGGACATCATCGAGTTCAACCTGCAGCGGGCGGATGCCTTAGAAGCCTTCCGGGTCCTCAAGGGCGCCTACGTGTACAACGTCGCCGAGGTGGTGCCCATTGAGCCAGCCATTCGGCTCGATAAGGAGGACGAGAGGTTTGTTGCCGGAAGAGACGTGCTCGACGGCATGGCCCAAGGACAGAACCTCGCAGCCATGGACTGGCAGGATTTCGAGCACCTCATTCGCGAGCTATTGGCAAAGGAGTATGCCGACAAGAATGCAGAGGTGAAGATTACGAGAGCCAGCCGAGATCGAGGGGTGGACGCGGTGATCTTCAATTCAGACCCGCTGCACGGTGGGAAGTTCGTGGTTCAAGCCAAGCGCTACTCCAACACGGTTGACGTAGCCGCTGTACGGGAGCTTTACGGCACCGTGCTGAACGAAGGCGCCAACCGGGGCATCCTTGTGACCACAAGTCACTTTGGACGGGATGCGCACGAATGGGCGGCGAACAAACCACTCACATTAATTGATGGATCCAATCTTTTGGCGCTGCTTGGTAAGCACGGCTACAACTTTAGAATACAGTCGGAGAGCTAATCCTGCATTGCCCGTCACGTCAGAGGACGCGAATAATTCTGCATCCTAATTTCATCATACCTTCTATTTTGCTCTTCGCGTTCGGACGCGCTCGGTCGCCATTGAGTGAGGCGGCGTTCGACTTCTTTCTTTGCTTCGCGTGCCTCGGCCCAAGCCAAGAGAGGTAGCGGATCCGGTGCAGTCAGCTCCTCATGAAATACGGTTAGGGCGATTGTCGCCGGGGCTCCGAAGAGAATGCCGAGGAAAAGCGCCCAGCCTCCCCAAATGAAGAAGCAAACAATCGCCAGCATAGTAAGATAGAACGAGGTCCTTGCAGCAACTCCCAGCAGGACGACCCTTGTCCGGGGCCGAACAAGCCTCCGTAAAATTGTCCAGATTTGTCGAACGATGTAGATCACCGCAATCACTTCGACGGCGAAGACGAGCCTATGCGACCATCCGGAGCTTGTGTAGTCGACGAACAATTGCTGGAGGGTCGTAGCCATTCGCTGAAGCAATACGACAAGTGTGGCAAGCAGAGCTAAGCTCCGGACGTCAGGCCGACGAGCAATCCGAGACAGCAGCCCATACAACGAACCAAGGAACGACATATTCTACTCAAATCTTACCGTTCCAGATTTGCGCGAAGAATTGTGGCCAGTCCGTGGCGGCTTTGCTGCGATAACCTGGGCGGCGGCTTTGCCCCTTGAAGCCGAGTAATGTGAACCGGGCGGAGTGGGTCGGTTCAAATTAGGATCCGGTGTCGTCAGAGAGGCTCATTTAGGGAGCCTCAGTCTCTTCGGCGATGCTTGCTCGCCGTGTCACACGCACCAGAATGCCGCATTCGGAAGAACGCAACGCGAAGGCAACGACTGCGAGGAGTGTGAAGAAAGACACGGTTTCATTAGCCGTGTCCATCGGTCTCACTGCTGGTGAGACGTCCCGAGGCCCGTGCGAGCATCAGCTTGATCGCGGTGGGAGCATATGGCGTGCCCATTTTTGTGGTGTGCCCAGCCTCTGCGAGCGCCGCTGAGATTTCCCTGAGAGACCTCTTACCGCCCTTTGGTCTTGCGCGTGCCAAGCCGCGAGCAAGCGCTACTGTCTCCGGCCGTTGCTCACCTATCGACTTTCGCCCCTCAACCTTGACGCCTGAGCGCCGCTTACGATCCCGCGCGCCCTTGAGCTTCGCCACGAGCATCGCTTTTTCGAACTCGGAGATGGCGCCAAGGACTTGCCTGATCAGACGCGCGGTCGGAGTGTCATCCAAAAATGATGTTGGGCTGTCAGCGGCAATCAAATCTATGCCTCGCGCCTTCAGCATTGCGAAGCCCACCTCCTGAACCATCAGGTCGCGCGCGAAGCGGTTGGCGGTCTCGACGATGATCGTCTTGGTGCCGTTTGCTTCGAGAGCCTCCAGCATCTCAGCGAACCCCGGGCGGGTGTCGATGGGGTCAGAACCCTTCACCGCTTCATCATGATAGGTGCCCACAAGCTCGATCCCGGCGCGCTTGACGAAACCTTCGATGGCTTGGAGTTGCCTACGGCCGCTGTCCTTGTCCTCCCCGATGTTAGCCGCGGAGGAAGTCCTCAAATAGGCGAATGCCTTGATGAATTTTGATGATTTACCCACGTCTTGCCCCCGTTTGTGTATCGAATTCCTGAGAAATAGATACAATATTCCGGTTCCTGACGGAAGGGTTTCGGCAATCGGTCACTTGAAAAAGCACTGAATATAGCCTAAATGCCACTTGGCACGAATTTAGAGGCACTTGGCATGAAACATAGAGAGGCAGATATTGGGAAAGCGTCGAAGCGCAAGGACAAATCTCGGGCTTCAGTGCCGCACGAGGGCATACTTCGGATCATAGAGACGAAATATACGCCCAATCGCAAGGTGACATGGGGTCTCCATGGCAAGACGCACGTCAAGGTGATTGGCGGCGCCGTGGAAACCGTGAAGGGGTACTTCGACTTAGTTACAGGACTGTCGACTGTAACGGAAACACCAGGTTTCGAAGGGCACTCCGCTCGGCCCGACGCCGCTGCACCAGAGCTCTTTGATGTCCTCGTCGTCGACCGACATACCTTTCAAGTCGCACCGACAGCCCTGCGATGCCTCTACAACTATTCCGACGAGGAAATTCAGCGCTTCGTTGTTCCGAAGCGGACTTTGGCTCGGCGATTTGAAAAAAATGAAGTGCTTACGGTCGAAGAGACAGACAAAGCAGTTCGGCTCGCACGGGTCGATAAGCTCGCCGCCAAAGTGTTTGGTGACGCTGAGAAGGCGCACAGGTGGCTTAGGAAACCAAAGAGCTCACTGGGCGGTGAGACGCCCTTAGCTTATCTGTCCACGGAAGCGGGCGCTCGTGCTGTGGAAGATATGCTTCATCAGATTGATCACGGAATTTTGCCGTGAGGCTCTGGCGCATCTCTAACTTTGCTGACCTCTCCGGCCTCGGTGGGCTGAAGGCGAGTGGCCGGTGGCATGAGAAGGGACGGCACGTGGTGTATGCGGCCGATCATCCCGCGTCAGCATTGCTCGAGGTGATGGTTCACCTCGAAATCGATTTCGAAGACCTTCCCACTACCTATCAGCTCTTGGAAATTGACTTACCAGACGATATTGCGCGTGAGACGGTTTCCGTTGCGGACGTTGAGAAAATCTCAACAGGCTGGAAGAACGACGCGAAGATCACTCGGGGCCTGCTGGTACCTTGGTTTGAGGGAACAAGGACTGCGGTAGTTGAGGTGCCGTCTGCGATAATTCCGTTCGGCCAAAACTATATCATCAATCCTGCGCACAAAGATGCTGCACGCCTGACAATAGTACACGCCGCTCTCTACCCACACGATCTGCGGCTGTTTGGAGCGGCACGGAGTACGGCTACAGGATGAGGAGCATACGTCGGCTTCCTTGCCAAGGAGGCCTGCGGGAATAAGGATACGACGTTGACGCTTGTTGTTGGCCGAGTTGCCGGACCGCGCGTGTCCATTGTGTCTGACACGCTGCTTACGGGTCCAGGCGACCAGCCGCTTCCGTTTCAGAACGGAGTGATAAAGTCGTGCTTGTTGCCGGGAGATTTGAGCGTCTCCTTTTCCAATTCTCCCGTATCAGCTGGCCGTGCCTTTAAGGAGTTCACTGAATGATACCCATTGGGTGCGGGTTTTACCGAGGTCGTTACATTCTTTGAAATTCGAGCCGACTAACCGGCAACGATTATCTCATTGCGTTCGCCCATCCGGCGAAGCTTATCAAGGTGGCAGATGGAAAGCGGGTCAGCACCCTTTCCAAGACGCAATGGATCGGCGATCACTCTGCATATAGAAGCTTTCGCGCGTGGGAACTGAAGCAGAAGCCGAAAACCGAGCAAGGTCGCGCGATAAACGCGGTGGTGTTTGCTGATGACATGCCAAGTTCGCCCGCGAGCGACTTGTTTTCCATTATGAGACATGTTGTCGCCGACAGATTAGTTTCGACCGCGGGCGGCTTCGTGACGGTTGTTAGCAATTTCGAAAACGGTTTTCGCTTTTCGGCCTACTCGGACATGCTTTTTGATTGGCCGGAGGGAAGACCAGCAGACTACAATTTAGCCCTTTCCGATAAAATTGCATTCACAGCGACCGACGAAAACGCGAGCTTTGCTGTCGCTCAGGTCTCACCAGGTTTCATGGGCACGAACCTGGTGGCCTACTATTTTACTCGGTCGCGAAGGCTGTTCTTCTTCTACGGCGAAGGAAACGGCCTCGCAGACCGTTGTCAGGTCTTCCGCGACGTACCGGCTACGTCGATCTATGACACGTTAAACGGCTTTTTGTGTGCTGACCTTAAATGGTTGCTTCTTATCACCTCACCGCATAGCTCCGGTCCTTATCGGCCTTCCCCAAATATCAAAACGCCCGGCGTCCAACTTTCTTGGTTCACCGAGGCCAATACTTTTCCCGCGCCCCTGAAATCGACCCTGTCGCCCTAAGTCGTTATTGAACAAAATACAAAAGCTCCATACAAAGTGAGCACTCGTAGGCGGAAAATCGCTAGGTTTATCAATGCTTCGGAAGTTGGCTGGTCGTTCCCACCCAACTGTACCAGCGAGGGCAGGGATTTTGGCTGTAAAGCAGCAATCCCCGATCACCAGGCTTGGTTCGGTCGCAGCCCCAGCCGGAGGATGTGAGTGCCGCTCCAGCTCATCGTCGTCGCTTGCGGCTCGGGACTGTGTGCGCGACACGGCACCCAGGTTGCCGGGAGCCGCCGCTGCTTTCGTTTGAGGCTATGCTAGATTGCTGTGCGCGCCGGTCCTTGGACCCATTATTTACTGGCGGTCTATCTCCGAACGGCGAACGCGCGGTGAGCACGTTGGTGCAGTTTCAATCGGCTTTACGTTTCTATACGCCGCGTTAGCCGACTTCCATTTCGACCGGCATCCAGCCTGAACGCGGGGACAACACGCAAAGCTGAACGCGCGGCGAGAACTCCTCAAACTTCGGCCGTTTGATCACTAAGTCATTGTTTGCGAGTTGCCCTGGTCGCGATGTCGACGGAGAGTGGCTCGTGCGAACAACGACGGCAACTCGCCGAGAGCTTTGTTCATCCGATCAACCCAGCGATGCTCGATACACAGCACTTGCGATCAACACTGGCATCATGAAGGCGAGCCAACTTAGAAACAGACCCGCAACAAGAGTGCATAGCCGATCGGACTCCGGCGACGCCTCTTCCGTCAAGTACCGACGGCGCTTCTGGGCTACTCCGAGAGCACCGCTCGCTTGGCTGCCCATTGCCGGTACGCTGGTGCGTGCTTGCCATCGAGCGCCAGGAATAGCCATGAAATCGTCCGTCGTGAAACGATCCATCATGGTCGGCGACCACAAGACCAGCGTCAGCCTGGAAGAGGCATTCTGGACGGCCACGAAAGAGATTTCCGGCCAGCGCAACATGTCGCTTTCGGATCTGGTTAGTGAGATCGACCACAACCGGCAGCACGCAAATCTGTCTTCTGCGATACGACTCTACGTCCTCGCCTTCTTCAAGAACTACGCGGCTGGTGTGATCACAAAGGACCATGGGATATCGGTAGCCCGCAAAGTCAGCCCCGACTGACGCTGCTGTGGTCAAACTACCAAGGAAACGTGAGGTCGCGGAGCGACCGCAGAAGCTTGGCAATCAGGCCGGGCTCTCGTGCCGGATATTCCGCGATCTTCCGATCTCCCTTCCAGAGCTCGACTGCGCATTCTCCTGCTAGTGACTGGGCGCGTTCTTTTGCCCTCTCTTCATTTGGGCATACGAGGTTCACACGCCGCACAATCCGACCCGTCGATGGTCCGCGCAGGTAGATCGAATATTCTTCGTTCGAAGGCTTGTTGCCGTCGCTCAGCTTACACCAACCTTACGGCCGATTTTGAGCGGCCCTGTCAGGTATAAGCGACCGGGAAAATTATGCAATGCCGGCTGCCCACAAACGAGCAGGCCTGCGTGCACTGCCTTGAGACGCCGGCCGCGCGACACCGGAGCCGCCCCGGCGGGGCGGCCCGATGCGCGTGACCTTGGTTGGGGGCTAGTGCAAAGGCCTCGTGAGGAAGTTGGCCTGTTGCTGAGATGATGCTGACGATGCCACCCCTGCCTGCGCGAAATGCGAGTCGCTACCGAAATCGCCCGCCATCATCTGATTGAGGAGGGCGTATGCCTTCGCGCCGGCGCCCGCGGCGGTATCGGTCGTCGTCGTGGCGGGAGTGGATGGGACGCTCGATGCTCCGGTGTCGCTGCGCGTTGTCGCCGCCCGTGCGAAGTCGGGATGATTGTTGAACGACTGAGCAGCGTTGAGGTGCGATTGCGCCCAAGACCTGCCATCCCCTGAGGTCGTTGTCGTGGACGTGCCCGAACTCGTCACCGACGTCGTCGTCGATGTGCTCGAGCTCGTGGTGGTCGCCGGAGGATCCTTCACCGTGATGGTCTGGGCCGCGCTCGTGATCGGGGTGCCGGTCGAGTCGGTCGCGGTGACCGTCAGCGTCGCGGTCGGATGACCGTGACCGCGGTAGGAGGAGCTCAGCGAGAGACCGCTGTTGACCTCGGCCGCGGTCAGCGTGATCGAATTTCCGCTGAAGGTCTTGCCGTCGAGTTTGTCCGTGATGGTTTCGTATTTCGGCAATCCGGAGATGTTGACCGTCACGTTGTCGCCGACATGCGGCACGCTCACCCCCAGGCCCAGCGGGATGCTGCCGCCCGGGCTGACCGACAGTGTGTTATCGGCGACGGTGAGAGTAGGCGCAACCGGCGTCGTCGGCTTCGCCGGCGTCGTCGTGTCCGTTCCGCCCGTGCTACCCGAGGACGCGCTGCCGGAGGAAGTGTTGCCAGTCGGATCGGTCACGGTGGTGCCGCCCGATGTCGTGCCGGACGAGGAATTGCCGGTCGTGCTACCCGAGGACGTGCTGCCGGAGGAAGCGGTGCCAGTCGGATTGGTCACGGTGGTGCCGCCCGATGTCGTGCCGGACGAGGAATCACTGGTCGTGCCACCCGAGGACGTGCTTCCGGAGGAAGCGGTGCCAGTCGGATTGGTCACGGTGGTGCCGCCCGATGTCGTGCCAGACGAGGAATTACCGGTCGTGCTACCCGAGGTGCTGCCCGATGACGACGTGCCGCCCACGCCCTGCCAGCCGCTTGCGGCCGAGCCGGTGACGAGCGTCATATTGCGATAATCGACAGCCGCCGATTCGGATGCTGGCGACCGGTAGATCCCATATTCCCAATAGGTCGGATCGCCAAAACCCAAGGGACCCTTATAGTTCACGACCTCCTGGCCATTGACCGACACCTTCAGATAGCCCGCGCTGGTGTTGGAGAAATTGGCCTGGACGTTGATGTCGTAATACTGTCCCGGCACGATAGTGGGACCGTCCCAGGTAAGGTGCTTCAGATCAGAGGATCCGTTGCTGGGATTGCCGCCGGGCAGGGCATACAGCGCATCAAACTCCATCTTATCGCCGACCATGTTGACGTAAAATGGAGGCGAGGTGGACACGCCGCTCGCGCTGTCATCGTTGTGCATTTGGCCCAGGATGAAATACGACGACGTCGTATTGACGAACGTGTTGTTGGGGCCGTTGGGCTCAAGCTTGACCTGATAGTCGATGGCGATCGGGGTGCCGGCCGCAATACGCGCGTCGCCTTCAATTTCGGAGCGATCAGGATAAGAGCTGTCGTACCAGGCACGATCGCCCGAGTGGACTTCGAAGCGCAGTGTGTTGGAGTCAGGATTGCTCAGGCTATAGCTGTTGCCAGCCGTCTGGACTTCGTAGCCGTCGCCACCGATGTCAAAGCGATTTTTCGGTGTAGACGAAAACGACGTAATCGTGCCGGTAGTATCCAAAATTCAGGCTCCATCGCGTTGCAGAGATGATTCTCTTTGACGTTGACAAGGGAATTCGCTGCCGCACGCCGTGATGGCCCGCGACCTATTGCATGCTCGCAGTGCTGCGCACCGCGAACACCTTCACGTGCCGCGCCTCGCGAAGGCGCGAGACACAGCGCACGCCCGCAGCGCGAAGCGCCGCGAACTGATTTCAAAGCAGTGGGAATTTCGAGGTGCCCCCCCAACTGCTGGGCCAGTCGGTTAATTAGGAAGTGTGGCGAAAAAAATAGGCGAGCATGGCGATAATTTGCATTATCGTAGTCCTATAGACGTCACGCCGTAGGTGGAATGATGCTCCGTGGTCGGAGCGGTATGGCCGCGAATGTGCGTTATCCATCCACGCCGCCGCCGCCAGCAGCGTGCCCAGCGCCACCGCGCCTGACACCGGGTTCACCAACCGCTAATACTCTGCGCCGCGAAGATGTAGGCGTTGGCGCCGGTCGGCATCGCCGCGAACAGCACGATGACGCCGGCAGCATTCGGCGGCAGGCCCAGCAGTTTTGCCAGCACGAATGCGGCCGCCGGCATCGCCACCAGCTTGAGCGCGCACATCACCAAAATGCTGAGCTTCTCGCCCTTCACCTCGAAGCGGAACAGGTGATGCCGAGCGCGATCAAGGCGGCCGGCGATCCCGCCTGCGCGAGCAGCTCGATCGTCCTGTCGACGACGGAATTGCGGTGACACTGGACCAAACTTTCGACGCGGGGAGGGCCCTATCCGCAATGCTGCTCAAGGCCAATTTTGTGCGCTGTCACCGTAGCTCCCTAGGTCGCAATGCGATATCGGTAGCGAGCCAAGGGCGTTCATGGAAAAGCAAGCCAGGCGGAAAAGATCGTGAGTTTCTTCGAGCGTCTCAAGACAGAAGCATCCGTTGAGTGGCGGGCCTACACCGAACATCCCTTCACGAACGGATTGGCAGACGGCTCGCTCCCCGAAGCGGCGTTTCGTCACTACCTCGTTCAGGACTACCTGTTCCTCATCGAGTTTGCTCGCGCGTACGCGCTCGCGGTCTACAAGTCGCCCAGGCTTGCCGACATGCGCGAGGCCGCGGCCGGCCTTTCGGCCATCCTCGATGTCGAGATGAACCTGCACGTGAAGCTCTGTGCCGGCTGGGGTCTATCCCCGTCCGATCTTGAACAGGCTCCTCCGGCCGCAGAGATGCTGGCCTATACACGCTACGTGCTCGACGCTGGAATGCGCGGCGACCTGCTGGCACTCAAGGTGGCGCTTGCCCCCTGCGTGATCGGGTACGCGGAGATCGCAACGCGGCTCGCCTCGCGACCCCAAGCGGACGCTGCGACGAACCCCTATCGCGCCTGGATCGCCGAATACGCCGGCGTGCCGTACCAGGAGGTCGCTGCCAGAGCGCGGGCGCACATGGAGCAACTCGCCGAACTCTATGCCACGCCGGCCCGCGAGGCAGAGCTGATCGCGATCTTCAAGGAGGCCACCAGGCTCGAGGCAGATTTTTGGGAGATGGCCTGGCGCGCGGGCTCGCGGGTCGAATAGCGGTTTCGGCAATCGTCGGGGGTCCCTATCTCACCCCCGCCACCACGATCACCACCACCGGCAACGTCATCGCCGCCAGCAGCGTCCCCAGCGCCACCGCGCCGGACACCGGATTCACCAGCCGCTGATACTGAACCGCGAAGATATACGCGTTCGCGCCGGTCGGCATCGCCGCGAACAACACGACGACGCCTGTCACGACCGGTGGCAGGCCGAGCAGTGTCGCCAGCGCGTACGCGACCGCCGGCATCGCCAGCAGTTTGAGCGCGCTCATCACGACGACGCTTGTCATCTCGCCTTTCACCTCGAACCGAAACAGGTTGATGCCGAGCGCGATCAAGGCGGCCGGCGATCCCGCCTGCGCGAGCAGCTCGATCGTCCTGTCGACGACGGGATTGAGGCCGAGGCCGGTGAAGCGCCACACCACGCCGAAGCCGATCGCCAGCATCAAGGGGTTGCGGGAGAGATCGGTGAGCACGGGGCGGATCACCGAGAGGGCAGAGCCGGTGCGCTTGCGGCTGACGAGCTCCATCTGCAGGATGCCGCAGAGCCAGAGCAGCGGCGTGTTCACCGACAGGATCAGCGCCATCGGCCCCGCCGCCTCGTTGCCGAGCGCCGAGAGCACCAGCGGAATGCCGAGCATCACGATGTTGCCGTAGACCGAGCCGATCGCGAACACGACACCGTCCTCGCGGTCCTCGCGCCGCGCGCGCAGCAGGGCCGAGAGGATCAGCGCCGCGATCCAGGTCAGCGCGAGCGCGCCGTAATAGGCGCCCCACATGCGCCACGGGCTGACGTCGGGGAATTCCGACACGACGATGGTGCGGAACAGCAGGGCGGGAATCGCGATGCTGAAGGCGAATTCGCTAATGCCCTTGTGCGCGGTCTCCGAGACGAAGCGGAACAGCACCGAGGCATAGCCCGCAGCGATCAGGGCGAACACCGGCGCGACGATCAATACGGTGGCCATGCGCCCCTCAACCTCACGGGGATATGGCCTCACCACCCCACGCACCCTCAATGGTGCCATCATGCCCCTGTTTTGCCCGACGAGTCAAATGGATTTCGTAAAATCCGCAGACGTGCGGAGATTCGCAAGCCGGCCCGGGGCCACGGCTACTGTGCATGGGGTTGTTTTCGAATCTTTTTAACGGACCCCACCCACCGCCGTCATCCCCCGCGAAAGCGGGGGATCCAGTACGCCGCGGCTTCTCGATTGAACCATCGCCGTCTCGGAGTACTGGGTCGCCCGGTCAGGCCGGGCGACGACAGCGTAAGAGATGGTGGGCTCCGTCAACCACGGCGCCTTCGCCACGGCCGCCGCTGTTGCCGAGACCGCACAGCGGCGCGTTTTCGCATCTGCCCTCGGTTGCCAACCAACCGCCGTTCACCCACTATTCCCTCCTGTTCGACATTTGGGGGGATCCATGCCGGTGTTTCGCTTCAGACAATCCGTGGCCGCCGCAGGCCTCGCGCTTGCGCTGGCCGTCCTGGTGCAGCCGGGCTCTGGCTTTGCCTACACGCCGGAGCAGCAGCAGGCCTGCACGCCGGATGCGATGCGGCTCTGCGGCGAGTTCGTTCCCAACGTCGACGCCATCACCGCCTGCATGATCCAGAGGAAGTCGCAGCTCTCGCCGCAATGCGCGGTGTTCTTCCGTCGCGGGCCGGAGCCAGGTGAGGCGGCCTCCCGGCGCGCCAGCAGGCCGACCAACATCGCGCCGAAAAGCGCCTCGACGACCGCGAAGAAGAAGCCGGCGGCGAAGGCGAGCAAGAAGAAGAAAACCGACGAGGGCTGAGCACGACAGCCGCGTTCCTCTTTTGAAACCTCGTGATGCCCGGGCGCCTGCCCGGGCATTTGCATTCCGTGCTCCGCTTGTGACCGATGTCACGCAAGCTTGTGTCACGCAAGCTTGCCGTTCCCGGGTCGGAACGACTCCGGCCCTCAGCCTCGCGACAGCTTCCGGACTCCTTTTGTTCGCGCGGGCCCCGCGCGGACTTGCGGGTATTACGGACGGGCGCGATGGAAAAGAGTCGGGAGAAGGTTTACGCGGGCAGGTTGCATTCGGTTTTTCCCGCCGCGCTGCTCAAAAAGCGCACAGACGCTTGGATGACAGGCGTTTCATTGCAGTGCGTGTCTCGTCGCTCGCAGCAGTGTGACTCAAAAGCCAACACCCACTGTTATTTCGTGGCGGCGACGCAACTCCTGATAAATTTTTCTTTCACGAATCAGCGTCGTGATTCATTTTCATAGCCTGGGGTCAATCTGGAGGCCGAAGGTATGAACGTTATTGTTTTTGCATCGCGTAAAGGCGGCTCGGGGAAGAGCACCCTGGCTGCACATCTCGCCGCGCAGATCAAGGCGACCAAGCCCATCCTGCTCGTCGATGCGGATCCGCAAGGCTCGCTCACGCTGTGGCACAAGCTGCGTGGCACCAACGAGCCGCCGATCAAGGCAGCGGTGAACTCCGTCAGCGGCATCGTCTCCGCTGCCAAGCGCGACGGCTATGAATGGGTGTTGATCGACACGCCGCCGAACCTCTCGGCCGTCGTCGACGACGCGATCAAGAATGCCACCATGGTCGTCATTCCCGCCCGTCCCGGCGTGTTCGACGTCAACGCGGTGCAGGAAACCATCCAGATGTGCCGAGCGGCGCGCAAGCCCTATGCGGTCGTGCTCAACGGTGCGCCGGCCAAGCGCGACGAGTCCGAAAGCCCGATCGTCACCATCGCCCGCGAGGCGCTGGCGAAATTCCGCGCTCCGGTGTGGGGCGGCCAGATCACCAACCGTTCGGATTTGCTGATGGCGCTGAGCCACGGCGAAGGCGCGCGCGAGTATCAGGCCGAGAGCCGCGCGGCGCAGGAGATCGCAAGGCTGTGGGCGGCGATCGAGCGTTCAGTGAAGGCTATTCGCGGCACGGCGTCGGCGTCCGGCGCAATGCACAAGCAGGCAGCATAATTTCACAATTCATTCCCCGGACGACAAACGCGCGGATGCCCGCGCGTTTTGCGTTTCCGGGCTTCACTCCTCATTCCGGGATGGCGCATCAGCGCCAGACCCGGAATCTCGAACTGAAGCTCACGCCACCATCAGCATGTAGAACACGATGACCGGTGACAGGGTCAGGATCACCGACCAGATGCCGACGGCCCAGAGAATGTCGCCGGTGGTAAAGTTCTGCTCTGCTGCGTCGTAATGCGACGCCGCCTCGTTATGACTATTCACAAACGCCCCCGCGATTTCTTCGCTTATGGGCTTGGACGATAGGCGGGATGCTTTAAGATTCCGTCCCGCAGGCTCCTGCGCTTTTCCAGCGCATTTGCCACCACGGATTAACTATGCGAGTGCGGCGCGCCGCCGTCAGGCGAGCCAGATCCGGAACAGCAGCACCGGCATCAGGCCGAGCACGACAGCCCAGAACCCGAACGACGATACCACGAGAATTCCCTGCAAGAGATCGGCGGGCGCGAATTGGCTCGCGGCCGTAGGCCGGGTGCGATTCCCCATTGGATATTCCCCCTTTGGTAGACTTTGAGGGAAACGATAGGCGCCATTGCGTAAACGAGACGTGGATGCGCCTTGCGGCAGTAGCGAGGGGAGTTCGCGCACGGTTAACCACGGCAGCGCTCTCTCACTCCCTCTCCCCGCTCTTGCGGGGAGAGGGTGGGGTGAGGGGCTGGCTCGGCAAACACGAAAGAAGCGCTACGCCGCGACCTTCATCCGCCGCGCGATCTCGCGATCGATCGTGGCGGCGAGCTCGCTGCTCACCTCCACCATCGGCAGGCGCACTTCGGGGCTGTCGATCAGGCCGCTGCGCCACAGCCAGTACTTTGCCGGTGCAGGGCTCGGCTCTGCGAACAGCAGCCGCGTCAGTTCCGCGACCTCATTCCAGCGTGCCAGCGCAGCATCGTGGTTGCCGCGCTTGAGCTCGCTATAGATCGCAGCGAACGTCGCGGTCTCGACATGGGCGGACAACACGATGCCGCCATCGGCACCGTCGGTGAGTGCCTCGAGATAGTTCGCGTCCTCGCCGGTCAGCACGCGAAAATCCTTCGGACGGTCGCGCAGCAGCGCGATCGATTGCTCGCGGCTCGCGCCGCAATCCTTGAGGCCGACGATGTTCTGATGCTCGGCGAGCCGTAGCATGGTCTGGTTGGTGATGTTGACCGCGCAGCGATAGGGAATGTTGTAGAGCGCGAGCGGCCAGGCGGCGTGATCGGCCAGCGCCTCGAAATGGGCGAGCAACCCGCGCTGCGAGGGCCGCACGTAATAGGGGCTCGCGATCAAATAGCCGTCGATCGCCCAGTCCGCGGTCTCGTCGAGGCGATCCTTCATTCGCGCCGTGTCTGCGCCCGACAGGCCGAGGCAGATCGGGATGTTGCGGCGGCCCGCCGCCATCTCCTCGCGCACGACGGCGACGAGGCGCTCGAGCTCGGCCTCGCGCAAGGTCATGCCTTCACCGGAGGTCGCCCCCAGGATGAAGCCGTCGATAGCCTGTCCGCAATAGTGCCGGGTCAGTCGCCGCAGCGAGGTCTCGTCGAGCTTGCCGCCCTGAAACGGCGTCACCAGCGGCAGCCACAGCCCGTGCAATTGATCGCGTAGTCCGGTCATGTTCCATCTCCTTCTCGGGAAAAAACCTGAGACGGAGGGCACATGAAAAAACCCCGTCCAGGTGGCGGGGTTTTCGGGATTTGTCGCGATGACGAAGTCAGCCTAGCGCGCGCAAGATTCCGAGGTCCCCGGATGGGGGCCTTTTTTCGAAACGATGGCGCACGACTTCGTGATCATGGGCAAATGATGCGGGGTACACCTGGAACTGTCAATACACGCGGAAGGCGAAAACGGAATCGCAAGAAAAAAAGCCGGACCCGAAGGGCCCGGCTTAGGTATTGGCCACGTGAGGCCGACACAATCACCTTCCAAGAGGGATTACTGAACTCCCGCGCCACTGGAGGAGGGGGACAAATGCGCAACGCGAAGGCTCAGCGTGCAAGCAGTATGGGCTTCTCCAGCGCCATGCAGCAACAGCCGAGGCCGCATGTCAGACATGCGGAAATCAGGACGGCCAACGCTGCGCCTTGCTCACCACGAAGTCGCGGAACACCTGCACGCGCGCGACCGTCTTCAACTCCTCGGGATAGACGAAATAGGTGTCGAGCTGGATCGAATCGGACTCGCCGAACAGCTGCACGAGGCGGCTCTGCTCCTCGACGAGATAATCCGGCAGCGCGGCGATGCCGAGGCCCTGCTGACAGGCGCGCACCAGGCCAAGGATGTTGTTGACCTTGAAATAGGCCTCGCGCGGACCCGAGCCGTTGCGCGCAGCTTCGACCAGCCAGTTGCGGTTCTGAAGATGCGGCGCGAAGTTGCCGTCGGAGAGCGTGATGATGCGGTGAGAGTCGAGCTCCTCCAGTGTGCGCGGCGTGCCGAAGCGCTTGATGTATTCCGGCGAGCAATAGGCGTGGAAGCCCATCGCGAACAGCTTGCGCTGGATGAGATCGGGCTGCGTCGGCTTGCGGGTGCGGATCGCAACGTCCGCCTCGCGCATGGAGAGATCCAGCTCCTCGTCGGTGACGATCAGCGAGATCCGGATCTCCGGATAGAGCGCGGTGAACTCGCCGAGCCGCGGGATCAGCCAGTTGATGCCGACGCCCGGCGTGGTGGTGATCTTGAGGTCGCCGCTCGGCCGCTCCCGGCTGTCGGTCAGCTTGGCGCGCGCCGCCTGGAGCTGCATGAACACGTCATGCGCGGTGCGGAACAAGAGGTCGCCCTGCTCGGTGAGGATCAGGCCGCGGGCGTGGCGGTGGAACAGCGAGACCGAGAGCTCCTGCTCCAGCGCCGAGACCTGGCGTGACACCGCCGATTGCGACAGGCCGAGCTGCTCGCCTGCATGCGTGAAGCTGCCTGCTTCCGCCGCCGCGTGAAACACCTTCAGCTTGTCCCAGTCCATGTCTGTAAATCCGTCGCGTGTTCGAGGCATGATCGTTATTCCGCTGCAGCGCGCTCGCTGGCGCGCAGGGACAGGAATCGTTCGGCTTCGAGAGCTGCCATGCAGCCGAGGCCTGCGGCCGTGACCGCCTGGCGATAGGTCTCGTCGGCCACGTCGCCGGCGGCGAACAGGCCGGGCACCGAGGTCGCGGTCGAGTTCGGGGCGACCTCGACATAGCCCGACGGTTTCAGCTTGACCTGGTCTTTCACGAGCTCGGTCGCCGGCGCATGTCCGATGGCGATGAAGATGCCGTCGGTCTTCACGTCCGTGAGCGCGCCGGTCTTGACGTTCTTGAGGCGCACATGGGTGACCTTGTTGGGGTTCTCGGTGCCGCAGATCTCGTCGACGGCGGAGTCCCAGATCACCTTGATCTTCGGGTGCTTGAACAGGCGCTCCTGCAGGATGCGCTCGGCGCGGAAGTGATCGCGGCGATGCACGATGGTGACCTGCGAGGCGTGGTTGGTGAGGTACAGGGCTTCCTCGACCGCGGTATTGCCGCCGCCGACCACCATGACCTCCTTGTTGCGGTAGAAGAAGCCGTCGCAGGTGGCGCAGGCTGAGACGCCGCCGCCCTGGAACTTCACCTCGGACGGCAGCCCGAGCCAGCGCGCCTGCGCGCCGGTGGCGAGAATCACGGTGTCGGCGAGATAGACATCGCCACTGTCGCAGGTGAGGCGGAACGGCCGCTGGTGGGTGTCGAGCTTGATCACCAAGTCGGAGACGATCTTGGTGCCGACATGGACCGCCTGCTTCTCCATCTGTTCCATCAGCCAGGGGCCCTGGATCACGTCGGCGAAGCCCGGATAGTTCTCGACGTCGGTGGTGATGGTGAGCTGGCCGCCCGGCTGGATGCCCTGGATCAGGATCGGCTCGAGCATCGCCCGCGCGGCGTAGATCGCCGCGGTGTAGCCGGCGGGGCCGGAGCCAATGATGACGACCTTTGCATGAACAGGAGCGGACATTTCGATGGACGCCTTTCACGGGGGATTTGCAGCGCGGGCGCGGAACGTGCCGGGAGGCCTCGCGGAGGCGCTGAAATATCAGAGCTAATCTAAGCCTTCTGGTGAGCCATGCAAGAATTGCATTCCCTGTCAGCGGATTTTTCCAACACGGAACAAAAGTCGATTGCGCTGCACGCGCAATAAAATTGCGCTAGCCGCGCGGACTGGGTATGAGGATTGCGACAAACCACCCAATACCGCCGCAAAGGCCAGGAGTTCCAATCACGTGTCGCGGAACCTAGACGAGATCGACCTGAAAATTCTGACCGAGATCCAGGCCGACGGTCGAATCACGAATGTCGAGCTGGCCAAGCGGGTCGGCATCTCGCCGCCGCCGTGCCTGCGCCGGGTCCGGACGCTGGAGGAGGAGGGCTATATCCACGGCTATCGCGGCCTCCTCGACGCCCGCAAGCTCGGCTTCGACGTCACCGTGTTCGCCGCCGTGCACCTCTCCAGCCAGGCCGAGGCTGATTTGCGCGCCTTCGAGGACTTCGTCCGCGCCGAGCCCCTGGTGCGTGAATGCTGGATGCTGTCGGGCGAGGTCGATTTCATTCTGAAATGCGTCGCGCCTGACATGGCGACGTTCCAGGATTTCGTGACGCACCTGACGGCGGCCCCGCACGTGCGCAATGTGCGCACGTCCCTGGTGCTGCACAATTCGAAATACGAGGCGGCGGTGCCGCTGGACGTGAAGGGACGGAGGTAGGGCGCGAGCCTGTTCGATCCGTCATCCTGAGGTGCGAGTGATGGGGCGCAGGGCGCCCCATCGGGAGCCTCGAAGGATGCACGGCCCGCATGCAGCAGCGCGCGGCAACAGTTGGGCCGTCGCCCTTCGCGGCTCGCCGAAGAGGCGAGCACCTCAGGGTGACGGTGAAAGAGTTGGGCGCGCGGCTCTCCACACCGTCGTTACGAGCGCAGCGAAGCAATCCAGAATCGTTTCGCGGAGGCAGTCTGGATTGCTTCGTCGCTTCGCTCCTCGCAATGACGCGTGGAGAGAGCGCGGGCTCTCTCACGCAAGCCCCGCGTCGAAACAAAAAGGCCGCGCAACGCGCGGCCTTTCGAACATCAGCGCAGCGGCAAATCGCTACCGCCACTCCACCTTGGTGATCTCATAGGCCTTGGCGCCGCCGGGCGTATTCACCTCCACGGAGGCGCCCTTCTTCTTGCCGATCAGCGCGCGCGCGAGCGGCGAGGTGATGGAGATGCGGCCCTTCTTGGCGTCGGCCTCGACCTCGCCGACGATCTGCCACACCGTCTTCTTCTCGGTGTCCTCATCGACCAGCGTCACGGTGGCGCCGAACTTGATGGTGTCGCCGGAGAGCTTCGAGATGTCGATGATGTCGGCGCGCGCGAGCTTGTCCTCGAGCTCGGCGATGCGGCCCTCATTGTGCGACTGCTCTTCCTTCGCGGCATGATATTCCGCGTTCTCCGACAGGTCTCCGTGCGAGCGCGCCTCGGCGATATGCTCGATGATCCGCGGACGGTCCACGGACTGGCGCTGCTTCAATTCTTCCCCGAGCGCGACAAAGCCGGCCTGGGTCATCGGAACCTTTTCCATCTCTTCTCTCGTCCTTCGGCCCCGCGCCCCCGCAACAACAGGAGGCGCGGCAACCTTGATTCGTCACTATGTCCGGGGCTGAGCACGCGGCCACCGGTGGGTTATGTGGGTCTGGCGCCGGAACAGAACAACCATATGGCCGGACAGTTCCTCCGGCCATTGTGGCTTCATTGCCAATCACTTAGCGGAAAGGCCAGCTTTCCGCGCCCGCGATCAGGTTTCCGAAAAGTAGCTCTGCAGGGTACGAACCTCAAGGTCCCCGCCCAGATAGGCGCGGATGCCCTGCGCGGCCGCCACGGCCCCGGAAAGAGTGGTGTAATACGGCACTTTATGCAAGAGGGCCGCGCGCCGCAGCGAACGGCTGTCGGCCAGCGCCTGCGGGCCTTCGGTGGTGTTGAAGACGAGCTGGACATCGCCATTGGTGATGGCGTCGACGATGTGCGGCCGCCCCTCCAGCACCTTGTTCACCTTCTCGGCCGGGATGCCCTCGTCGGTGAGGAAGCGCGCCGTGCCCGACGTCGCCAGCACCTTGAAGCCGAGCGAATGCAGTTCGCGCACGGCCTCCGCGATGCGCGTCTTGTCGCTCTCGCGCACCGAGACGAACACCGTGCCCTTGCGCGGCACCCGCGTGCCGCCGCCGAGCTGGCTCTTGGCAAAGGCGACCTCGAAATTGCGGTCGATGCCCATGACCTCGCCGGTCGAGCGCATCTCCGGGCCCAGCACGGTGTCGACGCCGGGGAAGCGCGCGAACGGAAACACCGATTCCTTGACGCCGACGTGCTTGAACTCGCCCTTCTTCAATTTGAAGTCGGCCAGCTTCTCGCCGGCCATGATGCGCGCGGCGATCTTCGCGACCGGCGTGCCGACCACCTTGGCGACGAAGGGCACCGTGCGCGAGGCGCGCGGGTTGACCTCGAGCACGTAAATCTCGCCGTCCTTGATGGCGTATTGCACGTTCATCAGGCCGACGACGTCGAGGCCGAGCGCGAGCTCGCGGGTCTGGCGCTCCAGCTCGTCGATCATCACCGCGTCGAGCGAGTGCGGCGGCAGCGAGCAGGCGCTGTCGCCGGAATGGATGCCGGCCTCCTCGATGTGCTCCATGATGCCGACGATGAAGACGTCCTTGCCGTCGCAGAGGCAGTCGACATCGACCTCGGTGGCGTCGGACAAGTAACGGTCAAACAGCAGCGGATTCTTGCCGAGCACAGTGTTGATCTGCCCGGTCTTGTCGTTCGGATAGCGCGCCTTGACGTCGGCCGGCACCAGCTCCGGCAGCGTGCCGAGCAGATAGTCGTTGAGCTGGTTCTCCTCGCGGATGATCTGCATGGCGCGGCCGCCGAGCACGTAGGACGGGCGCACCACCAGCGGCAGGCCGAGATCGGCGGAGACGAGGCGGGCCTGCTCGACCGAATAGGCGATGCCGTTCTTCGGCTGCTTCAGCCGCAGCTTGTCGAGCACGCGCTTGAAGCGGTCGCGGTCTTCGGCGAGATCGATCGCGTCGGGCGAGGTGCCGAGGATCGGCACTTCGGCAGCTTCCAGCGCGCGCGCAAGCTTCAGCGGCGTCTGGCCGCCGAACTGCACGATCACGCCGTGCAGCGTGCCGTTGCTGCGCTCCTTCGCGATGATCTCCAGCACGTCCTCGGCGGTGAGCGGCTCGAAATAAAGACGGTCGGCGGTGTCGTAGTCCGTCGATACCGTCTCCGGGTTGCAGTTGACCATGATGGATTCGTAGCCGGCGTCATGCAGCGCGAAGCAGGCGTGACAGCAGCAATAGTCGAACTCGATGCCCTGGCCGATGCGGTTGGGGCCGCCGCCGAGGATGATGACCTTCTTCTTGTCGGACGGGGTGCTCTCGTCCGCTGGCGCGCCGGCAAACAGCGCCTCATAGGTCGAGTACATGTAGGCGGTGGGCGAAGCGAATTCGGCGGCGCAGGTGTCGATGCGCTTGTAGACGGGGCGGACGCCAAGCGCGTGGCGCTTCGCCGTCACCTCGGCTTCCGTCATCTGGGCGAGCACCGCGAGCCGCGCGTCGGAGAAACCCATGGCCTTGAGCGTGCGCATGCCGAAGGCGTTGCCTGGCAGGCCGCTCTTCCGGACCTTCTCCTCCATGTCGACGATGCCGCGCATCTCGCCGAGGAACCACGGGTCGATCTTGCAGGACTTGAAGATCTCCTCATTTGTCCAGCCGAGCCGCATCGCCTGGGCGACCTGAAGCAGCCGGTTCGGCGTCGGCGTGCCGAGCGCGGCGCGGATCGCGTTCTTGTCGTCGTCGCGGCCCAAACCTTCGATCTCGATCTCGTCGAGGCCGGTCAATCCGGTCTCGAGCCCGCGCAAGGCCTTCTGCAGGCTTTCCTGGAAGGTGCGGCCGATCGCCATGACTTCGCCGACCGACTTCATCGACGTGGTCAGCGTGGTAGAGGCGCCGGGGAATTTCTCGAAGGCGAAACGCGGCACCTTGGTGACGACGTAGTCGATGGTCGGCTCGAACGAGGCGGGCGTCGCGCCGCCGGTGATGTCGTTGGCGATCTCGTCGAGCGTGTAGCCGATCGCGAGTTTTGCTGCGACCTTGGCAATCGGAAAGCCGGTGGCCTTCGAGGCCAGCGCCGACGAGCGCGACACGCGCGGGTTCATCTCGATCACGACCATGCGGCCGTCCTCGGGGTTGACGCCGAACTGCACGTTGGAGCCGCCAGTCTCGACGCCGATTTCGCGCAGCACCGCCAGCGAGGCGTCGCGCATGATCTGGTATTCCTTGTCGGTCAGCGTCAGTGCCGGCGCGACCGTGATGGAATCGCCGGTGTGCACGCCCATCGGATCGAGGTTCTCGATCGAGCAGACGATGATGCAATTGTCTTTCTTGTCGCGCACCACCTCCATCTCGTACTCTTTCCAGCCGAGCACGGATTCTTCGATCAGCACTTCGTTGGTCGGAGACGCGTCGAGGCCGCGCTCGATGATGTCGAGGAATTCTTCCTTGTTGTAGGCAATGCCGCCGCCGGTGCCGCCCATGGTGAAGGAGGGGCGGATGATCGCGGGCAGGCCGATCTCGGACAGCGCCATCATCGCCTGTCCCAGCGCATATTCCTGATAGCGCTTGCGGCGGTCGCTTTCGCCGAGGGTCCATTGCCGGTCGAGCTCTTCGAGCGCTGCCCCCGACAGCTTCTCGCGTTCGGCGTGGTACTTGTCGCGGAACGACTTCTTCAGCTCGGAGGCGTTGGCGAGACGCGACTTCGGCGTCTCGAGCCCGATCTTGGTCATGGCCTCGCGGAAAAGCTGGCGGTCCTCGGCCTTGTCGATCGCATCCGCGGTGGCGCCAATCATCTCGACGTCGAACTTCTCCAGCGTGCCCTGCCGGCGCAGCGATAGCGCGCAGTTCAGCGCGGTCTGGCCGCCCATGGTCGGCAGCAGCGCGAAGCCGCCGGGAATGACGTGGCGTTCCTTCTCGATGATCTTGGCGACGATCTCGGGCGTGATCGGCTCGATATAGGTCGCATCGGCCAATTCCGGGTCGGTCATGATGGTGGCCGGGTTGGAATTGACGAGGACGATGCGATAGCCCTCTTCCTTCAGCGTCTTCACCGCCTGCGTGCCCGAATAGTCGAACTCGCAGGCCTGGCCGATCACGATGGGACCGGCGCCGATGATCAGGATGGTGGTGATGTCTGTACGTTTGGGCATCAACTCTCGCCGGACTGGAATTTAGGCACAAAAAAAGGGCGCGCTTGCCGCGCGTCCCCTTGTGCGAGAGCGCGGGGTCTTCCCTCGCGCGCGGGTGGGTCTTAGACCAGTTTTCGGGGCGGCGAAACCCCGAAAAACGCCCATCAACCGGCAATTTTGACGGGTTTTGGTCGTGCCTGCCAGCCACGAGCGAGGTGCACCAGAAGCGAGGCCGCAACGCTCGATCCGCCGATCCAACCGAGGTCGGTTGCCGACAGGGTGGCCAGCACCGCGCCGCCGAGCACTCCGCCGATGGCGAAGCCGAGATACATCGCGGAGGCATTGAGCGAGAGCGCGATCATCGAGGCCTGCGGCTCGATCCGGATGATGCTGGCGATCTGGGCCGGATAGAACGCCCACCCCGAGAGGCCCCAGAGGAAGATCGCGCCCAGCACCGCGTAATGCGCCTGGCCGGGCATCAGCTTCAGGACCAGCGAATGCAGGATCAGCGCGCTCGCCATGCCGGCGAGGCCAAGGGCTGCGGTCGCGAGCGTGCCGAGCCGGTCGGCGAGGATGCCACCGAGCATGTTCCCGATCGCGGCGGCGCCGCCGAACACCAGCAGTGCGAGGCTGATCTGCGAGGCATCGAAGCCAAGGCCATGCAGCGGGACCGCGAAATAGGTGAACACGGTGAAGCCGCCGAGCGCCCAGAGAATGGTGATCACGACATTGCTGTGACGCGCGACCGCCAGCCGTTCGCCGAGCGAAGCCGTGTTGCGCGGCAGGCCGCGGGGCAGGCCGAGCAGGAGGCCTGCAAGCGCAACAGCGCCGATCAGGGCAACCATCGCAAAGGTCGCGCGCCAGCCGAGCAGGCTGCCGACGAGGTTGCCGAGAGGAACGCCGATCACGGTCGCGACCGTGAGGCCCGAGGTGACCAGCGCTACCGCGCGGCCGCGCCTTTCGGGGGAGGCGACGGCCACCGACACCGCGAGCGCCGTCGGCATGCACAGGCCCGAACCCAGCGCCATCAGCATCCGCGAGGCCAGCAGGAAGGCATAGTTGCTCGCCACCATGGCCGCGAGATTGCCAGCGATGAAGGTCGTCAGCGCCAGCGCCAGCACCGTGCGGCGGTCGATATTGTTCAGTGCCACGGCCAGGATCGGCGATCCCACGGCATAGGTGAGGGCATAGGCGGTCACTAGTTGGCCGGCCGCCGAGACGGATATCGAGAGATCATTGGCGATCGCTGGCAAAAGACCAGCAATCACAAAGCTTTCGGTGCCGATCGCGAAGGCCCCGAGGGCCAGCCAGAATACGCTCATGTGAAGACGATCCCTATGTTCAATGTTTATTGAACTATCGAACGCAACGGTTTCAGTGTCAATTGGTTCAAGAACTATTGAACATTGCGGCCGCTTTGCTATGATTCGGGACCATGAGCCGCACGCCCCTCCATCCCACCCGCGAGCAGATCGAGCTGCCGATGGTTCTGGATTGCCTGAGCGATCCGATCCGACTGGCGATCGTCTACCAGCTTGCCCAGCAGGAACGTGTCAGCAGCGAGCTCTGCTGCGGCGACTTCTCCGGGCTCGCCGGCAAATCCAACCTTGCCTATCACTTCGCAAAACTGCGCGAATGCGGCCTGATGCTGACGCGCGTCGCGGGCACCAACCGCTTCATGCGGCTGCGCCGTGAGGATCTGGATGCGCGTTTTCCGGGATTGCTCGATGCCGTGATCAGCTCGGCGGCCAAGGACGCGGACCGGCTTCAGCTGCTGCCGGAGTGCGAGGTGGTCGAGGCGGACTGAAGTTGAGACGATTGCGTGCGGTTTGGCCGGCAGTCCGTCTTCGCTTGGGCTTCGCTCCATCTACGCCGGACACGCTGCGCCCCTTCGGGGCTTGCGTGGCTGCGCCACGCGTAGCCCCGAAGGCGCGAAGCGTGGAGACCCGGCCTGGATTTGAACCAGGATGAAGAGCGTTGCACCGCCCTCGCGTAGACGCTTCCGCCACCGGGCCGTCGCGATCATGCCTGATCAGGATACCGCAGGCCACCTCAGCTAATTATTATGCTTAACGAACTAGCGGCGGCCGCGCGATGAAGCTCATACGCCAGCGATTGTGGCCGATATTGGTGTGAGCGCGCTGGACCGCGAAGCCCGCGGCCCTCAGCTTGGCGGTGATCTCGTCCTCGCTGTAGCGCTGGAGCCCGATGCGCGAGCGTAAGTGACGGTAATCTGACAGCGCGGTGCTGATCAGCCCGATCAGCGCGTCCTTCAGAAAACCGTGCCGCAGGCCGAAGCTGAGCAACGCCATCACGTCGCGGCCCATGCCCACATTGGGCTGCAAGATATCGCCGAGCACCAGCTTGCCGGAGGGCTTCAGGATGCGGCGGATGTTGAGCAACGCGCCGTCGAGCTCCTCCGATGTCATGTATTGCGCGACCGAGTTCATCACCGCGAGATCGATCGACTGGTCCTGCATCTTGCGGACGTCGTCGAGCGAGCGGACGCGGATTTTCGTGTTCGGGGCAAAGCGCGCGATCAACCGACCGCGCACGCCGGGCGCCGGCTCGGCCAGGATCAGCTTGCCGCAGGCCGATGCCACCTGGCTCGCCGACAGCGCCTCGCCGCAGGCATAGTCCAGCACGCTCGCGTCGGGCGAGGGGATGTAACCAATGATGTCCCGCGCGATGATCTGGAAGTGCAAATCGCGATGCAGCTTGCTGACATAGATCGTATGCGTCGAGTCGTAATAATCGATCCAATCGTCCATGATATCCGAGGGTCCCGGCCGAGTGGTTCCTGGGAAGGAACCGGCGCTGCCCGCCTTGCGTTAGGGGTGCGACGGCGCGCCGTCAATGTCCGCGTCCTAACAGGAAGGTTCATCGTGAGCAAAGCCCCCAGCAAGGTCTCGCCCGACCTCGACACCCCCACCGATCTGTCGTCCCAGGCGGTCAACAAGGTTTCGGAGGCGCTCAACGTGCTTCTGGCCGATGCTTTCGCGCTGTATCTGAAGACCAAGAATTTCCACTGGCACATCAGCGGCCGGCATTTCCGCGACTATCATCTGCTGCTCGACGAGCAGTCCGATCAGATCTTCGCCACCACCGACCAGCTCGCCGAGCGCGTCCGCAAGATCGGCGGCACCACGCTCAAATCGATCGGCCAGGTCGCAAAACTCCAGACCATCAAGGACAACAACGAGGATTACGTCCCGCCGCGCGAGATGCTGCGCGAATTGATGCAGGACAACAAGCATGTCGCGGCTGCCATGCGGAAGGCGCATGAGGTCTGTGACGAGGCCGGCGATGTCGCCAGCGCCAGCATCCTCGAAGTCTTCATCGACGAGACCGAGCGGCGAACGTGGTTTTTGTTCGAGGCCACGCGGCAGGAAGGCGGCAACGAGGCGTGAGGCTCGGCTGCCGTAGCTCCCGTAGGGTGGGCAAAGCGCGCTCTTCGCGCGCCGTGCCCACCTTCTATCCATGCGGCTAATATTGGTGGGCACGCTTCGCTTTGCCCACCCTACGGGACCGCGCCTGTAGCTATCTCCACAGCCGCATCAACGCGCCATCCTTGCCCGTGACCGGATCGGCTGGCGGCAACGCCACTTTCGGAATCGTCTTCAACGCCTTGGCGTGGTTCTCCGGCGAGGGTCGCGTGATCTCCATCTTGCTGCCGGGTGGATAGGCGCCGATCACGGAGAAATCGTCACTCGCCTTGATGCATTGATGCCCGGTGCCGGCGGGCAGGATCGCGACGTCGCCAGCCTTGATCTCCAGCTCCTGGCCATGATCGCCGCCGAAGCGGACCCGCGCATAGCCGCGCGCGATGCCGAGCACCTCATGCACGGTCGAATGATAGTGGAGATAATCGTAGACGCCATTGCGCCACGTGCCGCCCCAGTCATTCGCTTCGAACAGGTTTTCGATCGTCTCTTCCGGATGCTTGGGATCGAGCTTCATCGCGCCCTGGTAGACCAGGAAGGGAAGGATGTTGTTCGGCACGAGCCCGTCATCCTCGAACACGATGGCGAGCGGCTCGGCATGGTCGCGGACGACGGACATAGCGGGACTCCTGCGTGAGCGTAGCAGGGATCAACGGGGGGCGGGAGACGACGTTCCTCTGACGAAGAAGCCCGGGACCAGGCCCGGGCTCGATGCGTGACACAGCTTTGCGAGCGCGCCTTACGCGCTCTTCTTCTGCCGCATCAGATCGGCAAAGCGCTGGAACAGATAGTGCGAGTCGCGCGGACCCGGCGAGGCCTCGGGGTGGTACTGCACCGAGAACACCGGCTTGCCGTCGAGCTGGATACCGCAATTGGATCCGTCGAACAGCGAGATGTGGGTCTGCGTCGCGCCCTTCGGCAGCGTCGTCTCGTCCACGGCAAAGCCATGGTTCATCGAGGTGATCTCGACCTTGCCGGTGGTCTCGTCCTTCACGGGATGATTGGCGCCGTGATGGCCCTGATGCATTTTCTTCGTCTTCGCGCCGACGGCGAGGCCGAGCATTTGGTGGCCGAGGCAGATGCCGAAGGTCGGGGTGCCCGACTTGATGACGTCCTGGATCACAGGCACGGCATATTTGCCTGTGGCTGCCGGATCGCCCGGGCCATTCGACAGGAACACGCCGTCAGGCTTCATCGCCAGGATGTCTTCGGACGAGGTCGTCGCCGGCACCACCGTCACCTTGCAGCCGACGCCGGCGAGCAGGCGCAGGATGTTGCGCTTGATGCCATAGTCGATGGCGACGACGTTGAACTCCGGCTTGTCCTGCCGGCCAAAGCCCTTGTCCCAGGCCCACGGCGTCTCGTCCCAGGTGAAGCGCTGGCCGCTGGTGACCATCGGCACGAGGTCCATGCCCTCGAGGCCCGGCCATTCGCGCGCTTCCTCCTTGAGGCCATGCAAATCGAATTCGCCGGTCCTGGAATGCGCGATCACGGCATTGGGCATGCCCTTGCTGCGGATCAGCGCGGTCAGCGCCCGGGTGTCGATGCCGGAGAGGCCGATGATGCCGCGCGCCCTAAGCCAGGCGTCGAGGTGCTTGGTGGCGCGGTAGTTCGAAGGATCGGTGATCGCGGTGCGCAGGATCACGCCGCGCGCGCCGGGCGTCGCGGCCATGTTCACCGTCTCGATGTCTTCCTCGTTGGTACCGACATTGCCGATATGCGGGAAGGTGAAGGTGATGAGCTGGCCGGCATAGGAGGGATCGGTGAGGATCTCCTCATAGCCGGTCATCGCGGTGTTGAAGCAGACTTCACCGACGGCGTGGCCTTCGGCGCCGAGACCGAAGCCTTCGAGCACCGTGCCATCGGCGAGCACGAGGAGCGCGGTCGGTTTGTGGTCCGGCCAAGCGGTATCGTTTTCATGTTGGGTCATGAGCGCGTTTCATAGTCTGGGCCGGCGCTGGCGTCAAAGCGGGAGAGGGCCGATTCACATGCGTTTTTGCATAATTGACGGGCGGCCTCGGCCACTTAAGCTGGAACTGGCAATTTTGAGCCATTTCGGCGGCCGGTGGGGAAACAAAGCACCGGCAAGCGGTCCAGTCTGGCCTCTTGGCCGCGAACGGCTTAGATCAGGCGCGACAGATTGAGAGGACCCCGGCCATGCTGCGCGACGACATCAACAATGCGGTCAAGGAGGCCATGAAGGCCAAGGACGAGCGCAAGCTGTCCACGCTGCGCATGGTCAACTCGACCATCAAGAACGCCGACATCGACGCGCGCGGGCAGGGCAAGCCGCCGCTGACCGACGCCGACCTGCTCGCCGTGCTCCAGAAGATGATCAAGCAGCGCCAGGAATCGGTCGAACTCTACGACAAGGGCGGCCGCGCCGAACTCGCCGCGCAGGAGCGCGAAGAGATCGCGGTGATCTCGGCCTATTTGCCGAAGCAGATGTCCGACGACGAGGTCAAGAAGGCGATCGCGGACGCCATCGGCGAGACCGGTGCTGCCGGTATGAAGGACATGGGCAAGGTGATCGCGGTATTGCGCGCGAAATATGCCGGACAGATGGATTTTGGTAAGGCGTCCGGCCTCGTGAAGGCCGCGCTGACGGGCTAGCCGTCATTCCGGGCGACGCGAAGCGTCGAGCCCGGGATCCATCGGGCCGCCGACTCTGTTGCGCAATGGATTCCGGGCTCGCACTCCGCGCGCCCCGGAATGACAAGAAGAGGGAGCCAACCGATGACCGGCGCGATCAGACCGTTCCGCATCGCCATCAGCGACGACATCCTCGCCGACCTCAAATCGCGCCTCGCCCGCACGCGCTGGCCGGAGGCGGAGCTGGTGGACGACTGGAGCCAGGGCGCGCCGCTGCAATGGATTCAGGAGATCTGTGGCTATTGGGCGAGCGGTTACGACTGGCGCGCGCGTGAGGCAAAGCTCAATCGCTTCGATCAGTTCACCACCGAGATCGACGGGCTCGACATCCACTTCATCCATGCGCGCTCGAAAGAACCGTCCGCGCTGCCGCTGATCATCACCCATGGTTGGCCGGGCTCCATCGTGGAATTCCAGAAGGTGATCGCGCCGCTCACCGATCCCGCCGCGCATGGCGGCAATCCCGCCGATGCGTTTCACGTGGTGTGTCCGTCGCTGCCCGGCTTCGGCTTCTCGGCCAAGCCGAAGAGCACCGGCTGGGGTGTCGACCGCATCGCCGCGACCTGGGCCAAGCTGATGGACCGGCTCGGCTATATCAGTTACGGCGCGCAAGGCGGCGACTGGGGCTCGGCGGTGACGACCTCGCTCGGCGCGCAGGACGTGGAGCACTGCGCCGGCATCCACATCACGCTCGCGTTCAACGCCGCCCCGAAGGTCGAGGGTGACCCGACGGCGGAGGAGAAGCGCGCGCTCGCCGGCCTCAAGCATTACGTCGATCTCGACTCCGGCTATTCCAGGCAACAGTCGACGCGGCCGCAGACGCTCGGCTATGGCCTGACGGATTCGCCGAGCGGGCAGGCGGCCTGGATCCTCGAAAAGTTCTGGGCTTGGACCGATTGCGACGGCCACCCCGAGCACATCTTTGACAAGGACGAGCTGCTCGACAACGTCATGCTCTATTGGGCGACCGAGACGGCGACCTCGTCGGCGCGGCTCTATTGGGAGAGCTTTGGCAAGCGGCGCACCATGCCGGTGGTCAAGGTGCCGACCGGCGTTGCAGTGTTCCCGAAGGAGATCATCACGCCAGTGCGGCGCTGGATGGAGCCGAACTTCCACAACATCACCCATTGGAGCGAGATGGAGAAGGGCGGCCACTTCGCCGCCTTCGAGCAGCCGGAGCTGTTCGTGCGCGATGTCAGGACGTTTTTCGCGACGGTGCGGTAAGACCCCGCTGTCATTCCGGGGCGCCCGCAGGGCGAACCCGGAATCCATTGGGCCGCAGCAAATGCCGCGCAATGGATTCCGGGCTCGACGCTGGCGCGTCGCCCCGGAATGACGCCCGAGAAGTACCGTCATGCCCGGGCTTGTCCCGGGCGTCCACGGCCTTAAACTGGCACCAAAACAAGTGGCCTCGTGGATGGCCGGAACAAGCCCGGCCATGACGCCGAGAGTACGGAAACGACCCAAGCCCATGCTGACCGAAGCCGCAACCTACGACGAGCTCTATCGCAACTTCCGCTGGGACATCCCGGCCCGCTTCAACATGGCGGAGGCGTGCTGCGACCGGCATGCCGACGGCACCGGCCGCCTCGCGCTGGTCTATGTCGACGAGAACGGCGCGACCACGCGTACCTCGTTCGACGAGGTCGCGGAGATGTCGCGGCGTTTCGCCAATGTACTGAAGGCCGACGGCCTTGTGCGCGGCGACCGCGTCGCGGTGTTCCTGTCGCAGTCGCTGGAATTGCCGATCGCGCATGTGGCGGCATTCCGCGCCGGCCTGATCTCGATTCCGCTGTTCGCTCTGTTCGGCGAGGACGCGCTGGAGTTCCGCCTGTCGAATTCGCAAGCGAGAGCCATCATCACCGACGAAGCGGGCTGGGAGAAGCTGACGAAGATCCGCGAACGGCTGCCCTATTTGCAGGACATCTATATCACGAGCGGCGCGGTTCACGCCGGCGCAAAACCGTTCTGGTCAGCGATCGAAACCGCGTCCGAGGACTTTGCGACCGTCGATACTTCCGCCGACGATCCCGCGCTGATCATCTACACCTCAGGCACCACGGGCAACCCGAAGGGCGCGCTGCATGCGCATCGCGTCGTGCTCGGCCATCTGCCCAATGTCGAGATGTGCCACAACTTCTTGCCGAGGCCCGGCGATCTGATGTGGACGCCGGCGGACTGGGCCTGGATCGGCGGTCTCATCAACGGACTGTTCGCATTCTGGTACCACGGCATCCCGTTGGTGGGACATCGTGCGCGAAAGTTCGAGCCGCAGGCGGCGATGCAGATGATGGCCGACCTCGGCGTGCGCAACGTCTTCCTGCCGCCGACGGCGCTCAAGTTGATGCGGCAGGCGGGCGTGAAGCATCCCGGCGTCAAGCTGCGCAGCATCTTCACCGGCGGCGAATCGCTCGGCAGCGAGCTGCTCGGCTGGGTGCGCGAGACCTTTGGCATCGACGCCCATGAAGTATTCGGCCAGACCGAGTGCAATCTCGTGATCGGCAGCAACTCCAACCTGTTTCCGATCCGCCCGGGCGCGATGGGCAAGGCGACGCCGGGCTTCGATGTCCGCATCGTCAACGACCAGGGCGAGGAGCAGCCCCGCGGTCAGCGCGGCATCATCGGCGTGCGCCAGCCGTGCCCGTGCACGATGCTCGAATACTGGTGCAATCCGGAGGCCACGGCGAAGAAATATGCCGGCGAGTTCCTGCTCACCGGCGATCTCGGCGTGCAGGATGAGGACGGCTATTTCTGGTATGTCAGCCGCGAGGACGACGTCATCACCACCGCCGGCTATCGCGTCGGCCCTTCCGAGATCGAGCACACCTTGATGAAGCATCCGTCGGTGGCGATGGCCGCGGTGGTCGGCATTCCCGATCCGATCCGCACCGAGTCGATCAAGGCATGGATCGTGCTGCGTCCGGGCTTTACCGGCAGCGATGCGCTCGCGCGCGAGATCCAGGAATTCGTGAAGGTGCAGCTTGCCGCCCATGAATATCCGCGCTTCGTGGAATTCGCCGAGACCTTGCCGATGACGGCGACGGGCAAGGTGCTGCGGCGCGAGCTGCGCGCGAGGGGTTAGCTTCCGACAATGGCAAAGTCCGCCCAAGTCGCGGGGCTTCACCGCGCATCGCTCGACAAGCTGCACGATCTCGATGCGGCGCTGGAGCTGATGTATTACGGCTGGCGCGGCATGACGCTGGAGGCCGACGAATATCTTGCGAAGCAGGGCCTGTCGCGTCCGCATCATCGTATCCTTTACGTAGTGGCGCGCCGGCCCGACATCGCGATCGGCGCGCTGATCGAGATTCTCGGCATTTCCAAGCAGGCGCTGAACCGGCCGCTCAATCTCCTGCTGGAGCGCAAGCTCCTGACGTCGAAGCGGGCGCCCGAGCAGCATCGCTCAAAACTGCTGCGCCTGACCGCCGCGGGGCAGCGCATCGAGCAGAAGGCGTCTGACCACGAACGCAAGGTCCTGCGCGAGGCGTTCGACCGCGTCGGGGCGCCGGGGGCGGCGGCATGGATGGCCGTAATGGGATCGATCGCCGACAACAACTGATAGATCTTGAGGTCAACATAGTTGACATGAGACGCACGCTTTGCCACCTTCCCGGCAACGGGCCGGGGAGGGCTGCGTCATGAGCGCACGGAAAATGGATCGCGCGGCTGCCGAACGCTTCGTCGCGGCTTGGTGCGCGAGCTGGTGCAGGGTCGACATCGACGCGGTCGTCGCGCATTTTGCCGACGATGCGCAGATGCGCAGCCCCCTGGCGCTGTCGCTGACCGGTTCTGCTGTCGTCAGGGGCGCCGAGAACATCCGCGCCTATTGGCGAGAGGCCTATGGCCACATCGAAAGCGCCGACCTGAAGATCCTGAGCTGGAGCTGGGACGAGGTCATCGCGCGCCTGACGGTGTGGTGGCAGCTCGGTGACACCCGCGCCAGCGAGTTCATGGATTTCGATGATGCGGGCCGGGTGGTGCGCAGCGAAGCCTTTTACGGAAAATGACCATGCACCTTTCGGATTTCGTCCTGCTGCTCAACGCGCTCTGGTTCGGCGGCGCCTTCGTCCAGTTCAGCATCGCGCAAGCCAACACGTTGAAGATACTTTTGCCGCGCGAAGAGCGCAGCAATCCGATCGCGCCGACGCTGGCGGCGAGCGTGGCGTTCCTCGGCGGGATGAACCTGCCGATCGGGCTGTTGTCGCTCTATCTTCTGGCGGCGCGCCCCTCGTTCTTCCAGCCGGTCGAGGCGCAGCTCGCGCTGTTCCTGTTCTTCGCCGCCTGCCACTTCAGCCAGTTCGCCTACAATCTTCCGGTCCTGATGCGCGGAGGGCGCGTCGGGGTGGCATACTGGCCGGTGCTGAAAGGTCCGATGCTGAGGATCTTCGTCATCGACGCGGCGCTGTTCGCGGCCAATCTCGGCGTGGCGCTGCTGCTCGTATCTCGCTGACTTGAGCATGATCTTTCGGAAAACCGCTGGGCACTTTGCGCTAACGCGGCCCTCCGGGTCCGGATCATGCTTTAGCGCGACAGCGCCGATCGCAGCGTCGCGGCGAGATCCTGCCGTCGGAATGGCTTGGTCAGAATGCGCGCGTCGACCCCGTCGGGCGTCTTGACCGGATTTTGGCTATAGCCGGAGGTGAAGAGCACCTTGAGCCCTGGCCGCAATTGGGTTGCCTGCCTCGCAAGCTCCGGGCCGAACATGCCGCCGGGCATTACGACGTCGGTGAACAGCAGATGGACGTCCCCGGGCTGGCGTAGCAGCTCCAGTGCTGCGGGCCCGTTCGACGTGGCGACGACGCGGTAGCCGAGGGCTCTCAGCTCGCTCTCGACATAGGCTCGCACCATGTCGTCGTCCTCGACGACGAGAATAGTCTCGTGTCCGTCGGGGGCAACGATCGGCTCCGGCGGTGGCGGCTCCTCATTCAGCGCCGTCGCGATGCGGGGAAAGAACAGCCTGACGACGCTGCCCTGTCCCGGCTCTGACTGCAATTGCACGAGACCGCCGGATTGCTGCGCAAATCCGTAGACCATGCTGAGGCCGAGGCCGGTCCCCTTGCCGACCTCCTTGGTGGTGAAGAACGGCTCGAACGCGCGGCTCGCGGTGTCCGCCTCCATGCCGCAGCCGGTATCGGTCACGGCCACCATGACATAGTCGCCCGGCCGCGGCTCGCCGTTGACGTCGAGATCGGATTCGCTGAGCGAGTTGTTGCGCACCTCGACGGTCAGCTTGCCACCGTCAGGCATCGCGTCGCGCGCGTTGAGGACGAGGTTGAGCAGGGCAGTTGCCAGTTGGCCGGGATCGACGCTGGTCAGCCATAAACCCGGTCCGAACGCGAAGCTGCACTCGATGTGCTCGCCCAGTGTCCGACGCAGCAACTGCTCCATGCCGAGGATTCGTTCGGCTATGTCGATCTCGCGCGGCCGTAAGGGCTGCTTGCGCGCGAAGGCGAGCAGGCTGCGTGTCAGGTCGGCGCCGCGCTCGGCGGCGGTCGCAATGTCGCTGGCGATCCCCTGCAATTCCTTGTTGCCCGCCAGCCTGTCGGCCAGATGCTCGGAGTTGCCGAGAATGACGGTCAGCAGGTTGTTGAAATCGTGCGCCACGCCGCCGGTGAGCTGGCCCATGGCTTCCATCTTCTGGGACTGGCTGAGCTTGTGGCTGAGGTCGGCGATGGCGGCGCGTTGCTGCTCGAGCGACTCGGCCGTGCCGTTGAGCAGCATCATCAGTCCGCCGAGCTCGCCGCCCGGATAAGGCGGCGGAATGCGCGCGCTGAGATCGCCGAGCCCGAGCCGTTTCGCCATCGCGGCGAGCCGCCCCACCTGGCGCCCGAGGCTGACGGTTGCGAGGATCCAGACGCCGGCCAGCAGCAGCAGCGAGGCCACCGCGAGAATCGCCATGTCCTCGTAGAGCCGGCGGTTCGCCGCCGCGACCAGCCCGTCCTTGGATCGTCCAACGATGATATAGAGGCCAGCCTTGCGCATCGACGGTGAGCGGGCGACGGCCCAGACCTGCGCGCGGCCTTCGCGATCGGTCAACTCGCGCGACGCCTCGCCATCGGGTGAGGCCGCGAAGCGGAACAGGTCTGATCCCGCGATCGACGCGCCGACGGGCTCGCGCCAGCCACCCAATTTGGGCGCGACCAGCACCGTGCCCTTGCTGTCGACGAGCAGGATCTCCTTCTCGGCGAGCAGACGCTTGTCGTGAAATTCCGCGAATTTGTTCAAATTGAACGAAGCCAGCAGGACGAATTTCAGCGCGCCGGCGTCCGAGCGCACGGGATAGGCGATCTGGAGCACCGATATTCCGGTGAGGCGGCCGAAAACCGGCTCCACCGCGACGATACCTTGCGAGACCTTCGCCTGCTTGAAATAGGCACGATCGTTCAGATCGAGCGTGCGGTTGGTCCGCAGCGAGTCGCAGAACAGGCTGCCGTCGGGATCGATGGTCAGGATTCCCGTGAACTGCGGATATTCTTCGCGCACATCGGAGAGAAACGCCGAGCATGCCGCCTTGTCGCGCGTGTCGACGTCTCGGGCGCGGGCGAGGCCATAGTGAAGCTGGGCGGTGCCCTGGATCTTCTCGTCCAGATCGCTCGCGATGTCGTCGGCGGATGCGGCGAGATTAGCCAGGGCCGCGTTGATCTCGCTGGTCCGGTTCTGCACGAAGCGCAGGCCGACGAGGATCGCCGGCACGAGCATGGCCGCGATGACGAGGATCAGTAACCGGGTACGCAGGCTCATCGGTGGGGCGGATCCGCTCTTCGCGCGTGTTTGTTCGGAGGTACAATTTGCGGCACGATGGTCAGTGCAGTCCATAGGTATAGGCTCGAAAATCGCACGGAAGAGACAAGCATCTCGCGCTGCAGGTATTTCGGCATCGTTGCACCTTCGCGTCATCCCCCAGCAAGTTGCGCGTGGGCGCGGCAGCGCTAATATTGTCATCCGTGCGCGACGAGAGATCGCGCCGGCAGACGGGGAGGAAGCCGATGTCCATCTCGGGCAAGGTCGATCCGGTGGTGCGTGCCGTCGCGGCGACCGACATCGCCGAGGCGCTGGCCGAGGGCCTGCGCGATTTCCAGGCGCTGCCGCTTTACGGCCTTGCCTTCGGCGCGCTCTATGCCGCCGGCGGCATCGTCATCATGCTCTGCCTCACCGCCTTCGGCATGGTCTATCTCGTCTATCCCCTTGCCGCCGGCTTCGCGCTGATCGGGCCATTCGTGGCGATCGGCCTTTACGAGGTCAGCCGGCGCCGCGAGCACGGCGAGCCGGTGTCGTTCGGCGCGATCTGGTCGGCGATACGTTCGCGCAGCGAGATCGGCTGGATGGCCTTCGTCACGCTGTTCGTGTTCGTGATCTGGATGTACCAGGTGCGACTCCTGATCGCGCTGCTGCTCGGACTGCATGCCTCGTTCTCCAGCCTGCAGGAATTCATGACGGTGGTGCTGACGACGAACGAGGGCCTGCTCTTCCTCGCGATCGGCAATGCGGTCGGCGCCGCGCTGTCGCTGATTCTGTTTTCGCTGACCGTGGTGTCGTTTCCGCTGCTGCTCGACCGCGAGGTCGATTTCGTCACGGCGATGGTGACGAGCGTGCGCGCGGTGGTGACGAGCCCACTGCCGATGATCGGATGGGCCGCCGTGATCGTGATGCTGCTGATCGTCTCAGCGTTGCCCTACTTTCTCGGGCTGGTGGTGACGCTGCCGGTGCTTGGGCATGCGACGTGGCATCTCTATCGGCGGCTGGTGGCGCCGGTGTCTGCCTAGTCGTCATTCCGGGGCGCCCGAAGGGCGAGCCCGGAATCCATTCATCCACCAACTCCGTCGCTTGATGGATTCCGGGTCCGCGCGGAGCCTGTCATCGGGCCGCGCCTTGCGCGGACCCGGTGGCGCGCCCCGGAATGACCAATGCGCCTACGGCGTCTTGATCCCCATCGCCTTCAGCGCGTCGAGCATGCGCTGCGGCGGGCCCATTTTCACCACCAGCGGCTTGCCGGTCTCGAGCACGCTCTTGAGACTGGAGAGAATCGCGGGCCAGCCGGTGCGGCCGCCGGCGAGGATGTCGTCGCTGAGCGGCCGGTCGTGGCCTTCGCTCATAGTGAGACGCACCGCATCGCCGACCTGTTCGATGTCGTAGGTGACGAGCGTCGGCCCAAGCTTCTCCATCAGCTCGGGCCAGTTCACGTTGAACGTGACCGAGAGCTTTCGCGGCGGGTCGTAGGCGAGAACCTCGCCGCTGATGTGCAGGGCTCCATCAGGCGTGCGCACGATGAACGCGCCGCCAAGTCGCGGCTCGACCTCCACGCTATTGCCGAAGAAATAGAGCTTGCTGAACTCGGCCGAGGTCAGCGCCTCCCAGACTTTCTCCGGCGTCGAGGCGATGTAGATGGTGTAGACCGTCAGGGGCTTGAACTGATCGAGGTTCATCATTCAAATCCTTCGATGCCGAGTGCGGCTGGCGGGATCGCTGGCACCTTCCCGGTTTCCAGCAGGCTCTTGAGCCCAGACAGGATCGCCGGCCAGCCCCTTGAAATGCCGTCGAGCAGCTTGCTGCCGTCGGCGAAGCCTTCGTGGGTCACGGTCAGCTTCACGAGCGCGCCCCAGGGTTCGAGCGTGAAAACGACCTTGGTCGGCCCTTCGTTCCGCATGTCCTCGTCCACTTCGTGCTTGAAAGTGTAGGACAGGCGCCGCGGCGGAACGACCTCCAGGATCTCGCCGGTGTCGGTGGTCCTGCCGCTCATCACAAGCGCAATGGACGAGCCCACCTTCCAGTCCGACCTGACTTCGGTGTCGAACCAGTATTGCCGCGTGAACGCGCTGTCGGTCAGGGCCTCCCACAGCTTTTCCGGCGTGGTCTCGATATAGGTGACGTAGACGAATTCGGGGCGGGCCATCAGGCGGCATCCTTGGTCGGATAGGTCGGCGGAACGATCCCGATCGTGTGGCCGGTCTCGAGCAGGCTCTTCAGGTTCGACAGGACCATCGGCCAGCCGCCGGAGATGTCGCGCAGGGTCTTGCCGTCCTCGCCGAGCTCGTCATGCGTGACCGTCAGCTTGACGACCTTGCCGCGCGGCTCGAGATCGAAGGTGACGCGCGAGGTTCCTTCGCCGGCCCCTTCGGGTTTGCGATTGTACCAGCTATAGGCGAGCCGTCGCGTTGGATCGAAGGTGATGATCTCGCCTTCGACCGTCGGGTTGCCGTTGTTGGTGAAGCGATAAGGCGCGCCTTGCTTCCAGTCGGACGTGATGCGATGGCCGAACCAGTAGCGCTCGGTGAAATCGCCGTCGGTCAAGGCCTGCCACAGCGCCTCGGGCGTCGTCTCGATGTAGGTCACGTAGACGTAATTCGGCTTACTCATCGCGCTTCTCCAACTGGCGTTTCAACTCGCTGAGCGCGGCGAGCTTGCCGCGCTCGAACTTCTTGATCCAGCGCTCGCCGATCTGATGGATCGGCACCGGATTGAGGTAGTGCAGCTTCTCGCGGCCATGCCTGAGGGTCGTGACCAGGTTGGCCTCTTCGAGAATGACAAGGTGCTTTGTGACGGCCTGCCGCGTCATCGCGAGGCCTTCGCAAAGTTCGTTCAGCGTCTGGCCGTTTCTGGCGTGAAGCCTGTCCAAGAGCGAGCGTCGTGACGCGTCGGCGAGCGCTTTGAAGACCTCATCCATGGCGGAGATAATAGGCAACCAAATGGTTGCATGTCAAGTGCAGGTCATTCCCGGGCGAAGCGGGAATCTCGAGATTGCGGATAACCGCTGCGCGGTCTCCGGAATGACGTGCAAAAGAACGTGTCTTTGGCGCGCCTAAATTGCCGTGCTAGCGTTGAAGCTCAGCCAACACAGATTGGTTCCGGGAGGACTTTGATGTTCCGTTGCGTCCTGACTGCTGCCTGCCTCGTCCTTTTTGCCGGCAGCACTGTTGTCCACGCGCAAAAACAAACCATCGGCGCGCCGCCGGAAGCTTCCAACATGAAGCTGGTCGGCACCAACGACCTCCAGGCGCGCAGCGCCTATCAGCCGACCATCCATCACCAGGGCGATCGCTGGATCGCCTATATCGGCCATCATGGCGGCACCGACGATGTGCCGGCGCCCGTCAATCCGATGACGGGGCAGGCGGAGCCGAACGGGACCTCGATCGTCGACGTCACCGATCCCGCGCATCCCAAATATTTGCGGCATCTGCCGGGGCAGGAAGGCAAGTACGAATCCGGCGGCGCGCAAATGGTGCGGGTCTGCGACGGCAAATCGTTGCCGAAAGCCGATCCCAACGCGGTCTACATGCTGCGCACCTTCGGCAGCGAGGCGCATGAGATCTGGAATGTCGCCGATCCCGCCAATCCCGTGCTCCTCACGCGCATCGGGGGATTGAAGGACACTCACAAGAGCTGGTGGGAATGCGACACCGGCGTCGCCTTTCTCGTCTCGGGCGCGCCGGACTGGCGCACGCGGCGCATGACACAGGTCTATGATCTGAGCGATCCCGCGCATCCGCAGAAGATCCGCGACTTCGGCCTGCCCGGCCAGGAGCCTGGTTCGACCGGCGCGGTGCCGACCGAACTGCACGGGCCGATCTCGACCGGGCCGAACGGCAACCGCGTCTATTTCGGCTACGGCACCAACAAGGGCGGCATCTTGCAGATCGTCGATCGCGAGAAGCTGTTGAACGGTCCGAAGGAGCCGACGGCGGACAATCTGCGCTATCCCGAGATCGCGCGGATGCCGATGTCCGCCTTCAACGGCGCGCACACGACGTTCCCGATGCTCGACATGCCCGTCGCCGAGTTCGCCGAGGACAAGGATGGCAAGACGCGGGACATCGTCATGATCGTCGACGAGGCGATCCTCAACGAATGCGGCGAGGCGCGGCAGATGGTGTGGTTCGCCGACGTCACCACCGAGACGCGGCCGATGATGATCTCGAGCTACACCGTGCCGGAGGAGAGCGGGCGGTTCTGCCAGCGCGGCGGCCGGTTCGGCTCGCATTCGTCGAACGAGAGCATGGCGCCGGTCTATTACAAGAAGATGGCCTTCATCGCCTTCTTCAATGCCGGCGTGCGCGCGCTCGACATCCGCGATCCCTATCATCCGAAGGAAGTCGGCTACTTCATTCCCGCGATCACCGCGGCGACCGACAAGCGCTGCATTCCGGTCGAGGGCGGCGAGCGCTGCAAGGTCGCGATCCAGACCAACAATGTCGAGACCGATGATCGCGGCTACATCTACATCGTCGACCGCGCCAACACCGGTCTGCATATCCTCGAGCTGACGGGACCTGCCCGCACTGTTGCCGGCCTGCCGAAGAACTGACGATGCGGCGCGGGGCAATCATGCTGATGGTCATGCTGGCTCTCGGCGCGGCGTCGCGCGTGTGCGCAGATGAGACGGAACGCGTCGGGCAATGGCAGGAAATCAGTTGGCCGTTTCCCCGCGATGGCTGGCCGACGGGCCGCGCCTTCCGTTGCACCGCGGGCGGCTGCAATGGAGCCGAGCTCTACGCCCGCGCCAAGCGCGGCTTCTGCAATTGCGACACCGGCGTTGCCGATGACGACGAGGTCGACCGCGTCACCGACATCGATCTGATCAGCCCGCGCTTTGCGCCTGTCGCGACGGGAGAGGAGGTGGCGCTTGGCGAACTGCGTGGCCGCGCGAGGCGGTATGATCTCGACATGCCCGATGGTGTTCGTCACGCCTCGATCGGCGTCGCCGTCGCGCGTCGGTGCGATCTGTTCGTTGCGGTGATGCAGGGGCGTGGAGAGGCCGGTGCGATGCAGCGCGCGGCGCTCACGTTTCTGGAGACGCAGGAGATGAGGGGATGGATGGCTGCTGCGCTGGACGGGCGGTGAGGTCTCCACCACCTCCGCTGTCATACCCCGCGAAGGCGGGGTATCCAGTATTCCGCGGCTTCTCCGTATCCCACGAGCGCCGCGGAGTACTGGATCACCCGCCTTCGCGGGTGATGACACCGGTGATTGAGGAGCCGCAGTGCCACGCAGTGACGTCTTCCGTTCCCCTCCGTCCCATGCATTAATACAGGCAAACACCTCAGCCGAGTCCCGCCCATGATGTCCATGCAAGCCTATCTCGCCTTCGTCGCCGCCTGCATCGCGCTGGCGCTGCTGCCGGGGCCGATCGTCACCCTCGTCATCGCCAACGGCCTGCGCCATGGCACGCGCGCGGCGCTGACCAATGTCGCCGGCGCGCAAGCTGGCCTCGCCATCGTGATCGGCATCGTCGCGATCGGCCTGACCTCGCTGATGTCGACGATGGGCTACTGGTTCGACTGGGTGCGCTTTGCCGGCGCGGCCTATCTGGTCTGGCTCGGCATCAAGTTGATCTGGGCGCCGGTCGAGGGCGTCAATGTCGACGAGCCGCCGGCGCCGCCCCGCGGCGGCTTCTTCCTGCAAGGCTTCCTGGTGCTGCTGTCGAACCCGAAAGTGCTGGTGTTCTTCGGCGCCTTTATCCCGCAGTTCATGGACATGAGCCAGCCGCACTTTCCGCAAGTCGCATTGCTAGGCGTCACCTTCATGGTCACCGCCGTGATGACCGACGCGCTCTACGCCATCGCCGCCGGCCGCGCGCGAAAGTTCTTCTCGGCCCGCCGCACGCGGATGATGTCGCGCGTTTCCGGCGGCTTCATGATCGGCGGCGGTATCTGGCTGGCGCTGACCCGGGCCAAATGAGCTGCGTTGAACCTTCGTAGGCGGCGGTGCGTCCAAGGGAGCATTGCCGCTGACGAAGGGTTATTGCCGTGCCGAATTTACCGCCGCTGGTTTACGCGATGCTGCTCGCGCCGCTCGCGCTGATCCTGATTGCCGCTATCGTGAAGACCTGGCAGGCGCGCGAGGCGCGGAGCTGGCCGCAAGTCGCCGGCAAGGTGATCACATCCGTTGCCGAAGTTCGCGAGGTCAAGGTCTCCGACGACGAGCGCGAAGACGGCTTTCGCACCGAGAGCCGCAATTTTGCGAATGTGACTTACGAGTATGCGGTCGGCGGGCGCAAGCTGAGCTGCAACCGCATCTCGATCGGCGAGGACCTCGGCAATTTCCAGGTCGCCGAGAAGCTGGCGAAATATCCCGCCGGCAGCATCGTCACCGTCTACTACAATCCGAAGCATCCCGATCAGGCGGTGCTGGAGCGCGACCTGCCCAAGGGTCTGTGGGGCTGCCTTGGCATCGGTTCAGCGATCGTGATCGCCATCATCTTCGGCTCGGCCTTCGGCCTCAACCAGAGCTACCAATATCTCGCGCACCACATCGGGCGGCCCGATCTTGCCGGCCTCGTCATCGGCTTCGGCGCGTTCGGCCTCGTCATCGCGCTGATGGCGTGGGCGGTGCAGCGGCAGGCCTCGATGGCTACGCGCTGGCCGGTCGTGCCGGGCACCATCAAGCTGTCGGAGATGGAAGAGTATCACGAGGCCAGCGAGCCGGGCGAGGCGCGCGGCGTCGAGATGTTCGCGCGGCGCGTGTCCTACACCTACAGCTATCAGAATGTCCGCTACACCAATGAATGCGCGCGGGTCGCTGCGGAAACGCCGGCGGCATCGGGCAAGATGCTGGAGAGGCTGATGGCGCGCTACCAGGACGGCGCCACCGTCGAGGTGCGCGTCAATCCCGACAACCCTGCCGAGGCTACGCTGGATGCCCGCGGCGACGGCCGCTTCGCCTACGTGCTGTGGGGCATCGCCGCGATCTTTGCCGCACTGGCAGTGTTCGTCGCGACGCGGGGTGGTTGATTGGAAGCTTGCAGAATCGTCTTGCTCCGCTGCTCTCCCTCCCCCCGCAAGGGGGGGGAAGGGAACGCACTGCGTGTCGTGGCGGCACTTCGCTTTACACCAACAGCTCCGCCCGCAATTCCACCTCGATCGCCGCAAAAATCCTTCCCAGCCGCTCGGCCCATTGCTGCTGGCCGGATTGATCGGCGATGAGGTCCTGGCGGATCTCGATGCCGGTGTTGACGAGGCCGCGGGCTTCGCCGTGGACGGGGATGGTGTAGTCGCTGAGATCGCTCACAGCATAGGGCTCGTTGTCGCCGACGACGAGATCGCCTTCCTCGCGCAGATGTTTCAGCAAGAGCTGCGGCAGCACGGTGTCGCGGTTGTACAGCGCGCCGATGTGCCAGGGCCGCGCGACGCCGGCATAGACCGGCGTGAAGCTGTGCAACGACACCAGCACGGTCGGCCGCTTGTCACGCAAGCGGCGGTCGATCGCGGCATCGATGCGATGATGATAGGGCTCAAAAATCTCGCGCCGCCGTGCCGCCCGCTCGCTCTCGGAGATGCCTTCGTTGCGCGGGATTCTGGTGGCTTCGGAGATCACGGGGATCGAGCTCGCAACGCCGGGCGAGCGGTTGCAGTCGATCACCAGCCGCGAATAGCGCTGCGCGATCAGATGCGCATCCAGCATTTTTGCCAGCCGCTCGGCGACGCCGGCAATGCCGATGTCCCAGGCGATGTGCCTCGTCAGCTCGCTCTCGGCGACGCCGAGATCGCCCAGCGCGCGCGGCAGCACCCGTCCGTAATGATCGGAGGTGAGCAGGAACGGCGATGCGCCTTCCGCATTCACCTCATGCACTGGTGGAATGTCCCCCTCGCCAAGAAGTTGATCGGCCGTGTCGACTGCGTCCAGCGTCATTCCTGATTGCCTACGGAAAATGCAATTGCCCCTCGAAATCAGGCAGGAATCGCCTGTCCGAAATTGATCCGGCTTGCCGGACGATGCCGTCACCCGCGATTCATCTCAAGACCGAATATCGCGCACTCCCGCTCTTGACCACGGCGACATTTACGAGGCGCGACGCTGTCGCTTCGCGTGATTGGCGGTTATAGACACCCGATGACCTCCGATCGTCTCTTCGTCTACGGCACCCTGATGCGCGGCTTCGACCATCCGATGGCGCGGCTGCTCGCGGGCCATGCGGATTTCCTGGGTGAAGCAACCTGCCGCGGCCGGCTCGTCCTGGTGAAGCATTATCCTGGCCTGCTGCTGTCGGATGCGGCCTCCGACATCGTCCATGGCGAGCTGTTTCACCTGCGCGTGCCCGACGAGCTGCTGGCCGAGCTCGACATGTACGAGGCCTGCGGCGAAGGCTTTCCGGAGCCGACGGAATATCTGCGCCAGCTGATCGACGTGACAGGCGCAGATGGCAGCACAGGCAAGGCCTGGACCTACATCTACAACTGGCCCGTCACTGATCTGCCGCGCATCGAGTCCGGGCGGTTTCTCGAACACTGACAGCGGATGCTTGCTTCACCTCTCCCCGCCTGCGGGTCGGATCGCTCTTGCGATCCGGGTGAGGGGGTACAGGTCCATCGCCGATCTCGCGTGTGGAGAGAAGCCCCTCACCCCAACCCTCTCCCCGTAAGAACGGGGCGAGGGGGCGCGCCGCCGTCGGGGCGGGCAGTTCGATCATCAGGCAGACAGCACTTCCTTCACCACGCGCACGTCGACCTCGTGCTCGACGTAAGTCCATTCCTCGGTCTGCCTGAGCATTCCCACCAGCTCCTCGAACAGCGCGGCGTCCGCCGGCGCGAATTCGAACCAGGTCAGGAAATCGAAGGGGCCGCCGAGGTCGCGGCAATGATAGAGCTGGCGAGCGATCGCGGGCAGGAAGCGAAGGCTACTTGCGATGTGGTGCGACTTGTCCTCAAAAATCTTGCGGCGCTCTTCCTGCGTCAGCTCCCACCAGGCGTCCGATTTGCGGATCGGGATCAGCGCCGCGCTGGTTGCCTCGGGACGGCCGAGCCCGGCCTGCACGGCCACGAGCTGATCCTTTTCGGCCCGCTCGGTGTAGCGCAAGCTGGAGGGCACCCCGGCCAGTCGCCAGGCATTGCGCGAGGGCACCAGCGGCAACGAGACGGCCTCGCTGTCGGTGACCGACAGCGCCGGCATGAAGGGCAGGGGCTCGCCCGTCACCGGTGAAATCGAGGTGACGCGCCAGCCCCCGCTGTGACCGCCTCGAAAGGTCCTGAACATGGGCGTATGGAAGCGTGGAACCGGGCGGGGTTCAAGCCTTGGTACCGTCATTGGTCCCATCATCCTGAGGTACTCACGTTGCATAACGGTGTGAGCCTCAAGGCGGAGGGCGCCCAGGGAATGACGGAAACGCCCTGTGAATAGGTCGAATAAGCCGGATAACCCGCCTAAACCTGACTTCTGGCCGGCCCGCACCTATATCCCTGATCCTTCGCCCGACTCACCCCGGTTTGCGCTACACCCACGCCATGCGCTTCACGCCCCAGTTCCTCGACGAGCTTCGTGCCCGGCTTTCGGTCTCCGAGGTCGTGGGCAAGCGCGTCAAGCTGAAGAAGGCCGGGCGGGAGTGGAAGGGGCTGTCGCCGTTCCAGCAGGAGAAGACGCCGTCCTTCTACGTCAACGACCAGAAGGGATTTTACCACGACTTCTCCTCCGGCAAGCACGGCGACATCATCACCTTCGTGATGGAGACCGACGGGCTGCCGTTCGCGGAAGCCGTCGAGCGGCTCGCGGGCATGGCGGGCCTGCCGCTGCCGGCGGTGACGCCGGATGCGGCGCGGTTCGAGCAGCGGCGCAAGTCGCTGCATGACGTCATGGATCTCGCGGCGAAATTCTTTGCGGAAACGCTGGCCTCACGCGTCGGTGCCAAGGCGCGCGGCTATCTCGCCGACCGCGCGATCTCGCCGGCGACGCAGTTGCAGTTTCGGCTCGGCTATGCGCCGCCGGATCGCTTCGCGCTGAAAGAGCATCTCGGCAAGCTCGGCATCTCCGTCGACGACATGGTCGAGACCGGGCTGCTCGTGGCAGGCAACGACATTCCCGTTCCTTACGACCGCTTCCGCGATCGCGTGATGTTTCCGATCACGGATTTGCGCGGCCGCGTCATCGCCTTCGGCGGGCGCGCGCTGGAGAAGGACGTTCCGGCAAAATACCTGAATTCGCCGGAGACGCCGCTCTTTCACAAGGGCGACAATCTCTACAATCACCAGACCGCGCGCAAGGCCACGCATGATGGTAGCGCGCTGATCGTGGTCGAAGGCTATGTCGACGTCATCGCCATGGTCACCGCGGGCTTTGCCGGCAGCGTCGCGCCGCTCGGCACCGCGCTGACCGAGAGCCAGCTCGCGCTGCTCTGGAAGATGGCGGACGAGCCGATCCTCTGCTTCGACGGCGACCGCGCCGGGCAGAAGGCGGCTTATCGTGCTGCCGATCTCGCGCTGCCGTTTCTCGCGCCGGGAAAAAGCCTGCGCTTTGCGCTGCTGCCGGAAGGGCAGGACCCCGACGATCTCGTGCGCTCGGGTGGGCGCGGCGCGATCGAGGAGGTGATCTCAGCGGCCCGTCCGCTCGCCGACATGATCTGGTCGCGCGAGCTCGAAGGCGGCAATTTTGCCACCCCCGAGCGCCGTGCCGCGCTGGAGGCCCGCATCAAGGAGCTCACGAACGGCATCCGCGACGAGGTGGTGCGGCGCTATTATCGCGACGATTTCGTCGAGCGGCTTCAGCGCACCTTCGCCCCCGAGGGCGGGCGCGGCTTTGGCGGCCGGGGCAATTTCCGGCCCGGTCAGGGCGGCCGGCCGTTCCAGCCTAGGGGCGGTGCGAATCGATTCGGCGGCCAGGGATTCGGCGGCCAAGGCCGCCGCGGCCCGCCCGGTCCGACCCTGCTGCCCTCCGGCCCCTACCAGGCGGCGAGCCCGCAGCTGGCGGCCAGCCCGATCATGAAGGGCCAGCGCAGCGCCATCTCCCGCCGGGAGGCCCTGATCCTGCAATGCCTGATCAACCATCCCTGGCTGCTGCATGAGCACCTCGAGGAGATCGCCGCCCTGGAGCTGGCCCATCCCGAGGCCCACAAGCTCAGGGCCGGAATCATCGCCGCCTTCGCCAACGACCATCACCACTCCCCGGACCCCGAGGAGCAGGCCGAGAAGATGCGCGGCGACCTCGAAAAGAGCGGTTTTTCGCAGGTCCTTCAAAGGGTTGAGAATGCCATCACCACCGCGGCGGTGTTTGGCGCCCGCGAAGGCGCGGCGCGTGACGACGTTCTTGCCACCTGGCACCAGCTCGTTGCCTTGCATCGGCAATACCATTCACTACTTAGAGAGCTGAAGGACGCCGAGCTGGCCTTGGGGGAAGACCCCAGCGAGGCCAATTTGGCGTGGCTGCGTGACGTGAAGGCTCGGCTGGCCGAGGTCGACGGTACCGAGGCCCTGATCGAGGGTTTTGGCGAGCTGTCGGGCCGGTTCCAGAAGAGCGTGTGATGAAAGAATCATGCGGACGGCTGGGGCCGGAACCGCTAAAAGACTCGCCAAATCCAAGGTTTGGCGGCAAAAACAGGGTTAATCGAGGCTTAACGGTCTTGTAGCACTTTGGCCACCAGGCGGCCGCAGGCAGAACAGACGCGTCAGGAATGAATCCGCGCAATCGCTGTTGGCACTACACCTGCATCCGCTGCGACAAAGAGGCTCACGAAGCGTTAGGCAAATCCGGCGAGAGAGAGTTGGGGGTGGCGAGAGACACGTGCGCCGCCTTTTCCGTGTCGAGAGCTGCCGAAGCGAGAGCGTCGAGCAACAGGTTCAAGTGGATTCACGCGGGGCGCGGCGATCGTCTCGCATGAAGCGCGTTTAGGAGCAATGGATGGCCACCAAGGCAAAGACGCTGCAGGCGAAGGACAAGGAAAAAGACGACAAGGCAGCGGATGCTCCCGAGAAGGATTCCCAGGACGCGCCCTCGCCGTTGCTCGATCTGTCTGACGCGGCAGTGAAAAAGATGATCAAGCAGGCCAAGAAGCGCGGCTTCGTGACCTTCGATCAGCTCAATGAAGTTTTGCCGTCCGACCAGACCTCGCCCGAGCAGATCGAGGACATCATGTCCATGCTCTCGGACATGGGCATCAACGTCACCGAAGCCGACGACAGCGAGGGCGAAGAAGAGAAGGACGAGGGTGACGACGAGACCGATAACGAGCTCGTCGAGGTCACCCAGAAGGCCGTCACCGAGGTCAAGAAGAGCGAGCCGGGCGAGCGCACCGACGATCCGGTGCGCATGTATCTGCGCGAGATGGGCACGGTCGAGCTGCTCTCCCGCGAAGGCGAAATCGCGATCGCCAAGCGCATCGAGGCCGGCCGCGAGGCGATGATCGCGGGTCTGTGCGAAAGCCCGCTGACCTTCCAGGCCATCATCATCTGGCGCGACGAGCTCAACGAGGGCAAGATCTTCCTCCGCGACATCATCGATCTCGAAGCGACCTATGCCGGCCCCGACGCCAAGGGCGGCATGAACACCGCGATGATCGGCGCCCCCACCGGCGAGAACGGCGAAGCGCCGGCTGAAGGCGGCGAGGCTGTCGCCGCCACCGCTGCTGCGCCCGCGCATGTCGCCCCGCCCGCGGCGCCCCCGTCGCCGACCCCGTTCCGCGCCGCGCCCGCCGCCGGTGAAGAAGGCGGCGAGGAGAAGGATCCGGGCGAGGCCGCGGCCGAAGCCGACATGGACGACGACGAGTTCGAGAACCAGATGTCGCTTGCCGCCATCGAGGCGGAGCTCAAGCCGAAGGTCGTCGAGATCTTCGACAAGATCGCCGACAGCTACAAGAAGCTGCGTAAGCTTCAGGAGCAGGACATCCAGAACCAGCTCCAGAACGAGTCGCTCTCGCCGCATCAGGAGCGCAAGTACAAGAAGCTGAAGGACGAGATCATCGTCGAGGTGAAGTCGCTGCGCCTCAATCAGGCCCGCATCGACAGTCTCGTCGAGCAGCTCTACGACATCAACAAGCGCCTCGTCTCGCATGAGGGCCGCCTGATGCGCCTCGCCGATAGCCATGGCGTCGCGCGCGACGACTTCCTGCGCAACTACACCGGCTCGGAGCTCGATCCGCGCTGGCTCAACCGTGTCTCGAAGCTTTCGGCCAAGGGCTGGAAGAACTTTGTCCACCACGAGAAGGACCGCATCAAGGATCTCCGTCACGAGGTGCATCAGCTCGCCGCGCTGACCGGCCTCGAGATCGTCGAGTTCCGCAAGATCGTGCACTCCGTGCAGAAGGGCGAGCGCGAAGCACGCCAGGCCAAGAAGGAGATGGTGGAAGCCAACCTCCGTCTCGTGATCTCGATCGCCAAGAAGTACACCAACCGCGGCCTGCAGTTCCTCGACCTGATCCAGGAAGGCAACATCGGCCTGATGAAGGCCGTTGATAAGTTCGAGTACCGCCGCGGCTACAAGTTCTCGACCTACGCCACGTGGTGGATTCGGCAGGCGATCACTCGCTCGATCGCCGACCAGGCGCGCACCATCCGCATCCCCGTGCACATGATCGAGACGATCAACAAGATCGTGCGCACGTCGCGCCAGATGCTCAACGAGATCGGCCGCGAGCCGACCCCGGAAGAGCTCGCCGAGAAGCTCGGCATGCCCTTGGAGAAGGTCCGCAAGGTCCTCAAGATCGCCAAGGAGCCGCTCTCGCTGGAGACGCCCGTCGGTGACGAAGAGGATTCACATCTCGGCGATTTCATCGAGGACAAGAACGCGATCCTGCCGATCGACGCCGCGATCCAGTCGAACTTGCGCGAGACCACCACGCGCGTGCTCGCCTCGCTCACCCCGCGCGAAGAGCGTGTGCTCCGCATGCGCTTCGGCATCGGCATGAACACCGACCACACGCTGGAAGAAGTCGGCCAGCAGTTCTCGGTGACGCGCGAGCGTATTCGTCAGATCGAAGCGAAGGCGCTGCGCAAGCTGAAGCATCCGTCGCGGTCAAGGAAGCTGCGGTCGTTCCTGGATAACTAATTCGGATCGTCATGCCCGGGGTTGCCCCGGGCATTCATCCAAACGAAAACGGCGGGCCAAAAGCCCGCCGTTTTTCTTTTGCGCTGTCGCTTCGCGCCTCTCGCGGGCTGCGCCTACTTCTTCTTCGCCCCCACCCGCTCGATCCTCTTGATCTCGAGCGCCGGCCGTCCGCTCTTTTCCGCGATCTCGCGGTCCTGCTCCATGATGAAGCCGCGCGCGGGTTCGTCGCCGTCGAGGCCGCCGAGCAGCTCGGCGGGGACGCGGCGGTTGGAGCGTTGGGAATCGTCCTCATAGACGACGTTGAAGAAGGCGAATTCGCCTTTGGGATTGGTTCCGGGTTTCTTGGCCATGGCGGCTTGTCGTCGATCAGCGCGCCGCAGTCAAATGACTTCGCGACTTGTCAAACGCGAAAGTGAGCGGGTGCCGCTCTCGCCACCGATCGACAACATCTGTTCGTGAGATTGAAGCGCCCGGCGTTTCGCGAGGTTCGATGCGCGCCCTCAATAAACGGCGGGCCGCGAAAGCCCGCCGTTTATTTTTGGTCTTCAGCGTCGCCCGGGGCTGGCAGGGCGACAACCTAAAATAGAAGACTATAGCTTGCGTCAGGCGGTGGCAAGACAAATCGTGGGAACGCCGATGTCAACGAGCGAAGCAGATATGCGCTGGTCTTGGCGTCGAGTTCCAATGCAACATCGAAGCAATTGATTGAATCACCAACGCAGTTTGTTCAGGTTCGCGGCTCTTGCAATGCAACGAGAGCGTTGCGCCTTGCAGGAATGCGCAATGATTTGCACGGCCTTCCGTCTGCGTGCGGATCGCGTACTAACATATGTTAATGGCAACGGCGCCACGCGGCGTGCGTTCACCTTGTCCGGGCGCGCTGCGCCAGCTCCTGAACGAGGAGTTGCGATCTGCGACCGCCGCCACGTCCTCCATCATCGTCCTTGCGTCCCTGCGCCATGATCGCGCTGCCCATCGCCGCAGAACCGAAGGTGATGAGGAAGGACGCTAGCAGCAGCCCGAGCGCGATGCCGCCGGCGCGGTCGGCGAAGATCAGCTCGCGCAGATGTCCGGGGTTGAGCCAGAGCAGTCCGCCCACGAGCAGCACTGCGGCGCAGGCGCCGATCGCGAGGTTGATGGCGAGCAGGCGGAAGAGCGGGATGCGGAGCAGGGAGGGGCGAGTCGGCATGACTGATTGCCTCATGCTGGATCGACGCATCGGCTGACAGCGCCGCACAAGCATCGACATCATAGCGAAAGCTCTCACCGCCGTCATTCCAGGGCGCGCGTAGCGCGAGCCCGGATCTACGTACCCACCAACCCTGCCGCGCGATGGATGCCGGGCACGCCCTTCGGGCGCCCCGGAATGACGAGAGGAGTTACGGCGCCACCAGCTCGACCCGCCGGTTCAGCGCGCGGCCGGCGTCCGTTGCGTTCGAGCCGACCGGCGCCAGAAGGCCGACGCCGGCGGTGCGCAGCCGCGTCTGCGCGATGCGAAAGCTCTTCACCAGCTCCGCCGCGACCGCCTCCGCGCGGCGCTTCGACAGGTCGAGATTGTATTCGTACGGGCCCTGGCTGTCGGTGTGGCCGACGATGAAGACGCTCAGCTGCGGCTGGCTCGTCAGCAGCTTTGCGATCTGCTCCAGCGTTGGGCGGCTTTCGGGTTTAAGCACCGCTTTGTCGGTGTCGAAGTAGATGCCATAGAGCGCGATGTGGCCGGTCTCACCAAGGCCTTTGGCCATCGCGGCGGCATCCACCATCTTGTTGGCGATCGCACCCAGCTCGGCGACGGTGACCTGCGCATAGATGTCCTGGTTGTTCTGGCTGACAAGGACGCTGGCATAGGTCTCGCGGCCGCCTTCGCTCTTGCGGCCGGCGAAATAGCGGTAGTTGAAGCCGTCGACCCACATCTGCGGCACCGGGAGCGTGTCGACGCTTTCGGTGAAGGGGATGGCGCCGCAGGCATCGGTGTCGCAGGCAAGCAAATTCTCGAAGCCGGCTTTGGCCAGCTGCGTCTCGAAGTTGCGCGACACTTCCAGGATCGAGGGGCCGGGATTGGTGCGATAGGCGATGCGGACAATGCGGCCCTCGAGCCGCCGCGCATCAGTCGGCTGGCCATCCTTGAAAGGCGCCGCCTGCATCCGCGCCGCGTCAAAATCCTTCACGACATAGCCGGTGATGACGCTGCCGGCGAAGCGGCCGATGCCGGGATAGTCGCGCCCTCCTGCGATATCGCGCGTCTGCGCGGAGGCGGCGGTGTGGAGCGAGAGCAGAGCGAGGACGGCGAGCATCCGGCAGGGAATGGGCATGGTCATCTCGATCGGTTGGGGCAGGTGGAGCGCTGCTCCTTAGTCGCGCCCGCGCCACGATCGGTTCTGGCGGGTTTGCCGCTTTGACGCGAATCCGGTTCCCGGGCATGATCGCGCCGCTTCCACGCATTGTCCCTAAGGATTTTCCCATATGTTGAGACCGCTTCTTGCCGCCGCCTCCATCCTCTTGCTGGCCGGCGGATCGGCGCAGGCTGCGCGCTGCGGCGGCGACTTCAACAGCTTCGTCGCCAGCATGGCTGCAGAGGCGCAAGGAGCCGGCGTCTCGGCGAGCGTGACCAGCGCGGCCTTCAGCGGCATCACCCAGGACGGCGCGGTGCTCGCCTTCGATCGGCGCCAGCGCTACACGTTCAACAAGAGCTTCGAGCAGTATGTCTCGACCCGCGTCGGCGCCGGCCGCATCAATGGCGGCCGCGCGCTGCTCCAGCGTCATGCCGCGCTGCTTTTGCGCATCGAGCAGCAGTTCGGCGTGCCCCGGCAGATCCTGGTCGCGATCTGGGGGCTGGAGAGCGATTTCGGCAAGGGCGACATCGGCAAGCTGCCGGTGATCCGCACGCTGGCGACGCTCGCGCATGATTGCCGCCGCACCGATCTGTTCCAGGGCGAGCTGCTCGCTGCGCTCAAGATCGTACAGCGCGGCGACCTGCCGCTGCGCGACCTCATCGGCGCCTATGCCGGCGAGATCGGCCAGACCCAGTTCCTGCCGTCGTCCTACATTAAATACGGCGTCGACTTCGACGGCGACGGCCATGTCGATCTTCGCCATAGCGTCCCCGACGTGCTCGCCTCGACCGCGAACCTCTTGCACACCAACGGCTTCAAGATGGGCCAGCCCTATGGGGAGGGCACCGCCAATTTCGAGGCGATGCGCGAGTGGAACAGGGCGGTGGTGTACCGGAAGACGATCGGCTATTTCGCGGACCGGCTGATGGGGCAGTAGGGGCGCATTGCTTGTAGGATGGGTAGAGCGAAGCGAAACCCACCGCGCACCCTCCTCGCGGAAGCAGGATGGGTTTCGCTGCGCTCTACCCATCCTACGAATTCAATTCCCCTTCGCCATCTTCTCCAACCGCCGCTGCAACGGCGCCCAATAGGTCCCCGGGCGGAAGCGCTGGAGCAGGTCCATGAAGCGGGCGTCGTTGCCGATCAGGATGCGCGGCTCGTTCCTTTCGATGCCCCTGATGATGCGCAGCGCCGCGTCCTTCGGCGTGGTCTTCGCCGCGGTCTCGAACCGCTCGATCATCTGCGAGCGGCGGGCATTGTCGGTCACGCCGACGCCTGTGCGTGAAGAGCGCGCAATCGCGGTGGCGACCCCGCCGGGATGGACGACCGACAGCTTGACGGGACTGCCTGCCACCGCCAGCTCGTGCCGCACGCTCTCGGAAAAGCCGCGCACCGCGAATTTCGCGGCCGCATAGGCCGATTGCCCGGGCGGGGCGATGATGCCGAAGATCGAGGAGAGGTTGACGATATGCGCCTCTGCCTGCGTCTTCAGATGCGGCAGGAAGGCGCGCGTGCCGTGCACCACGCCCCAGAAATTGATGTCGAACAGCCACTTCATCTGCGCCTGGTCGATCTCTTCGAACGTTCCCAGCAGCGCCACGCCGGCGTTGTTGACGACGATGCTGAGCACAGGATGCGCCGCGATCGCATCGGTCGCGAACTGCGCGATGTCGCTCGCTTCGCCGACATCGACGCGGTGCACGCTCACCTTGCGCTCTCCTCCGATCTCCGCAGCGAGCGACTTCAGCCCGGCCTCGTCGCGATCGGCGAGCGCAAGATCGCAGCCGCGCCCGGCGAGCTCGATTGCGAGCGCGCGGCCGATGCCGCTGGCGGCTCCCGTGATGGCGGCAGCGCCACGAATCGCAGTCATGATGTTCCCCCGTCAAGCCCCTGCTGATGGAACCATGATTTACATTTTTTTGAAACGAAACCGAACCGTAGCCTCCCCCGGTTTTTAACATACGTTACGAGACCAAGCATTGGAGACGCTGATGGGACAAGCAAAACCATTTCGCGCGACAGCGCTGATCGTTGAAGACGACGTCATGCAGCGGGAGATGCTGTGTGTCCTATTGGAAGAGAGCGGCTACCGGGTGATCCAGTGCGAAAGCGCCGAGGCCGCCGAGCGCATCCTCGACAAGAGCGCGGGCGCGCTTTGCCTGATGATGACCGACGTGCAGCTCGCCGGCCGCATGAACGGGGTCGAGCTCGCGCACGTCGCCAAGGATCGCAACCCCCGGCTCGACGTGGTCGTCACCTCCGGCCGTCCCCTGAAACAGCCCCTGCCTGATGGCGCGAAATTCTGGGCCAAGCCCTGGGCGCCGCTCGATGTGTTACGCGAGGCCGAGCTCGCGCAGCTGTCCTGAGGGGCCAATGTTCTGGGAGCGAGGGTCCGGCTTTCGTGCCGCGAGGCGGACTGATAAGGTCCGCCCATGACCTGGTCCTTCCTGCTCACCTCGCTGATCGTCGTCGCCTCGCCCGGCACCGGCGTGCTCTACACATTGGCGGCGGCGTTGACGCGTGGCTCGCGCGCCAGCGTCGCGGCCGCCTTCGGCTGCACGCTCGGGATCGTGCCGCACATGATGGCGGCGATGCTCGGGCTTGCCGCCGTGCTGCACACCAGCGCGCTCGCTTTCGCCGCGCTGAAATGGTGCGGCGTGCTCTATCTGCTCTACATGTCCTGGCAGGCGCTGCGTGAGACGGGAGCGCTCGCGGTCGAGAGCAGGATCAAGGAGCGGTCAGCCGGCCGCGTCATCGTCACCGGCTTTCTGATCAACATCCTCAATCCAAAACTGTCGATCTTCTTCCTCGCCTTCCTGCCGCAGTTCATCGCCGCGGACGAGGCGCATGTGCTGGCGCGGATGCTGGAATTGAGCGGCGCCTTCATGGCGATGACCTTTGCCGTGTTCGTCATCTACGGCCTCTGCGCCGCCTCCGTGCGCGAGCGCGTGATCTCCCGCCCCGCCGTGATGACCTGGCTGCGCCGCAGCTTTGCGGCCGGCTTTGCCGCGCTCGGTGCCAAGCTGGCATTTGCGGAGCGGTAGGCTCTTCACCTCTCCCCACTGCCTTCTTCACCTCTCCCCGCCTGCGGGGAGAGGTCGCATCCGATCGCAGATGGGATGCGGGTGAGGGGGACAGGTCCATCGACGATCTCGCATGTTGAGAGAAGCCCCTCAGCCCAACCCTCTCCCCGTAAGAACGGGGAGAGGGAGAAACAGCAGCGGAACGCGCCAAATAAAAAAGCGGGCCTGTTGCCCGCCACCTTCAAACCAGCCTGACCCGATACCCGGGCGGAGCGAGGCTCCACCCGGGCAAAGAAAAAGAAGCCTCGTTACTTCTTCTTCGCCTTCTTGGCCTTCTTCGCCTTCTTCTTCGCCGCCTTCTTCGCTTTCTTAGCCATAGTATCCTCTCAAAGGGTTCATGGTTAAACGCGACACGAGGGATGCTCGGCGGAGGGCCAGCCTCGCAACATCCTCGATGACAAACTCAGCAGATTCGCAGCTTTCTGCCCCGCGCTGTCACATCGGTGTCATCGCGTTATCCACAGCTCAGATGCATTTTGGGGTGATTTTGGCCCGCGAATCCGCATCGAAGCGGCGCCGGCGGCATGGCTAACGATCCGGCAACGGGCGCTCGCCGTTCATGAATCCAAAACCAAAGGCGCGCTTTGACGGATCGCGGTGAGACTCCGTTAAGTGCAGGCGCGCATTCTTCTCCGCAAGAAAACGGGGATGGGTCATGGACGGACGGCTGCCACGGACGGGGGGCGGGACGCTGCACGCGCCGCACGCGCCATGCTGAACGTTCCGACACTCTGGACCGTCTTCGTCGTCAACTTCCTGGCGCTCGGCCTGATCTGGGCCTATGTGGCGCGCTCCTATCCGAAATTCGCCGCCGCACGGTTCTGGATGGCATCAGCCTTCGTCGGCGCCGCCGGCGCCACGACGGCCCTGGCCCGCCTGTTCGTCGCCTCGCCCTTGCCGCTTCTGCTCGGCGCTGCCGGGGTCATCGCAGCGAGCTGCCTCGCCGCGATGGGCATCCAGCGCTTCTACGACCGGCCGGTCTCCTGGCGCGCCATGGGTGGGGTGGGCGCGTTGAGCCTCACCGGCGTCGTGGTCTTCATGGTCGGCTTCGAGCACATGCAGCTGCGGATGCTCAGCTACACGCTGGGCCAGGCCCTGCCGCTTGTGCTCGCGCTGCATCTGCTGTTGTCGCCGCCGGAGGGCCGCGTCAGTCCGGGCGCGCGTCTGTCCGCCATCGTCATTTTCGCCATCATCGCGATCTTCCTCGTCCGCGCCGGCGGCAATCTGCTCGGCTACGATTTCTCGGCAAGGGCTGGCGGCCAGGCCCATGCCGTCATGGTGCTGGTGCTGCTGTTCCTGTCGATGACGCTCAATTTCGGCTTCCTCCTGATGGCGATGGACCGCCTGCGGGGCGAGGTCGCCGACCTCGCGCTGCTCGACGATCTCACCGGCGTCGCCAACCGGCGGCATTTGTTGCAGCGCCTGTCCGAGGAATGCGCCCGCTCGGAGCGCAGCGGCGAGCCGTTCTCGCTGCTGGTGATCGACCTCGACGGCTTCAAGACCATCAACGATACCCATGGCCATGCCGCCGGCGATGCCTGCCTGCGGCACTTCACCCTGATGGCGCAGACGCGCCTGCGGCCCGGCGACATGCTCGCCCGCACCGGTGGCGACGAGTTCTGCGTCGTGCTGCCGTCCTCCTCCTTGCGCGAAGGAGCGATGATCGCCCGCCGCGTGCTCGAGGTGTGCCGGCAGGATGCCGCGAGCTGCACCGGCACCGACATCCCGATCGCGATCTCGATCGGCGTTGCCGAGTGGGACCGCAGCGTCGGCCAATTCCCGGATAGGCTGATCGCATATGCCGACCACGCGCTCTATGCCGCCAAGAAGAACGGCAAGAACGATTTTGCGGTTTACGATCCGGCCCCGCCGCTCGCACCCGAACCCGTCGAGAGCAAGCGCACATTCGCGTAAAGCCTGCTACGATCGGGTTCGTTATTGGACCCGCATGATGATGTCTCGCCTGTTCGCGGCGATTTTCGCCGCTCTCCTCCTGACCGCACCAGCTGCCGCAACCGACGCCGAGCTCGCAAAGCTCGCGCGCGCCTCCGGCACGCCCGACATTCCCGGCCTGAAGATCGTCTGGCTGGCGCCGTGGGGCGATGTCCAGAGCGCCCATGCCTGGCGCAACATCATCGTGCACCAGACCGAGGGGCCATCAGGCTCGGCGCGCGGCGGCGCCGCGGAGCAGGCGAAGAATCCGACCCGCCGCGGCGTCACTGTGTGGGTCGAGACCGACGGCACGGTCTATTGGGCGGTGGCGGAAAACCTGGTGCCGACCCATGGCGACGGCGCCAACCGCAACGACAACAAGTACATCGACAACAGGTCGACCTATCGCCAGGTGGTCCGCGACAATTCGATCGGCGTCGAGTTCGCCGGCAACTATCCCGATGTCACCACAGGTCCGACCGAAGCGCAGGTCGCGGCCTGGAAGATCCTCGTCAAGGTCCTGCGCGCGCGCTACGACATCCCGCTCGACCGCGTCTATGCCCACAACTGGATCGACTACAAGGACGCGCGCTATTGCGAAGGCTGCTGGCTCGCGACGCTGGCGCGGGCATGGGGCGAGTAGCCATCGCCGTCATTCCGGGGCGCGACGAAGTCGCGAGCCCGGAATCCATTCATCCACTGACGCTGCGGTTCGATGGATTCCGGGCTCGCGCTGCGCGCGCCCCGGAATGACGAGCAGCTAAACCGCCTCCGCCATCCAGCCGAACAGCCGCCGGATCAATCCCGGCCGCCGCGGCACCTCGGGCGGACCGTCCGCCGCCAGCACGCGTTTGAAGAAGTAGTCCAGGAAGACCATGTCGTTCGGCTCGGTGACGGTGAACTTCTCGTCGCCGAAGAATACGCTGTAATCGTAGAAGAACGGGCCGACGAACGGCACCGTCGCAGTCGATGCATAATCCTTGGAGATCACGAACTCGGACGGCTCGAGTCCGTGCTCGCGCATGGCTTGCTCGACCAGCGGCAGCTTGCGCATGAACTGGGCAGAGAAGCCGCCGACGGTGGATTGCAGGATGATCGACACAGTGTCCGTCCATGGATGCTGTCGGTCATTTTGGGTCGGTTGACCGGCCGCGCGGGTTCAAGGCAAGCTCGGTTCTGCGCCAGGCGTTGCAAGGGGGTGTGTGATGGCGGTCTCGCTGGACAGCGCGGTACGTGCCGATTTTCGCGTGGCGACGCCGTCTCGCCGGGCCTTGCGTGCGGTCGGCGTGATGCCGGCGATCGTGCTGTCACTGTGCGCCTCGCTGTTGGTGGCGCTGGAGACGCCGAGCAAGCCGTTCCTCGACAAGAACAGCTTTTATCTCGCCTCTGCCGGTTTTCGTGTGCAGGTCGCCAACGACGCAGCGGGCCAGAAGGCGCTGCGCGCGCTGCCGCCGCACCGCTTCGTGACGCACCGGAACGGCGGGAACATTCTCTATCTCTACGCCGAGCCGCTTCATTGCGTCTGCATCTTCATCGGCACGCAGGCAGCTTACGAGGCCTATCGCGGCATGCTCAGCCGCGGCGCTGATCAGCCGGACGTGGTCTCCGCCGACTACAAGACGCAGGCGAGCGCGCTGCTCGACGAGACGCCGGCGCAGTTGGAAGATCAGGTCGAGCCGGAATCGCTCGCGGATTATTTTCGCGCGTTTTATTGAGCGGCGGGCGCTCTCCCACAAGGGGAGAAGGAAGGACGAGCGCGGAAACACTCATGGTTGCCCCAAACAAAAAAGCCGGCGTTGCCGCCGGCTTTTTCGTGTTCTCGATCCGCCAATTCGTAGGCGCTAAAACCTCGCTTTACAGCGCGGCTTCCAGCGCAGCCTGTTCCTGCCTTGCGATCGTGCCCTTGACCGCGGACTGCACCTTCTCGAAGGCGCGGACCTCGATCTGGCGGACGCGCTCGCGCGACACGCCGAACTCGGCGGCAAGATCTTCCAGCGTCATCGGCTCATCGGCGAGGCGGCGGGCCTCGAAGATGCGGCGTTCGCGCGGGTTGAGCACGCCCATGGCGCCGTTCAGGGCGTCACGGCGGTGATCATACTCCTCGTGCTCCGCCATCATGGCTTCCTGGTTGGGCGTATTGTCCACCAGCCAGTCCTGCCATTCGCCGGCTTCGCCGTCGTCGCGGATCGGGGCGTTGAGCGAGGCGTCGCCACCGAGGCGGCGGTTCATGTCGATCACGTCCTGGTCCGTCACGCCGAGGCGCTTGGCAATGGTCGCGACCTGGTCGGGGCGGAGATCGCCTTCGTCCAGCGCGTTGATCTTGCTCTTCGCCTTGCGCAGGTTGAAGAACAGCTTCTTCTGGTTCGCGGTGGTGCCCATCTTCACGAGCGACCAGGAACGCAGGATGTACTCTTGAATCGACGCCTTGATCCACCACATCGCGTAGGTGGCGAGACGGAACCCCTTCTCGGGTTCGAAACGCTTCACCGCCTGCATCAGGCCGACATTGCCTTCCGAGACGACCTCGGAGATCGGCAGGCCGTAGCCGCGATAGCCCATGGCGATCTTGGCGACGAGCCGGAGGTGGCTGGTGACGAGTTGGTGCGCCGCGTCGCGATCGTCATGCTCACGCCAACGCTTGGCGAGCATGTATTCCTGCTGGGGCTCCAGCATCGGGAACTTGCGGATCTCGGCGAGGTAGCGAGAAAGGCCGGATTCTCCATTGAGAATCGGCAAAGCAGCGGTACGGGCCATAGTGCGCCCTCCAAAGGTTCAGGCCCCCGATAGCGGCGGGCCAGGCAGACGACCGCTGTGTCAAAGCCGGCCGGGCTGCGATGTTCCGCGTTGGTGAATTTCAACGCAGGGGCAATATACCCCATGGGGGGTCGAAAAGGGAAGGATTGCTGACGTCACGTCCCCGTGTGGCAGCTATAACTTTTTGTAAGGTAACGCTTTTCTGAAACCGCCTGCGTCATAGCGCCGCTTTCAGCACGCTCTGAAGGAGAAGCAAATCCTCCGGCAGAGCCGCCTCCCAGTGGAGTAATTCTCCCGTCCTGGGGTGCTCCAATACCAGCAGATAGGCATGCAGGGCCTGCCGTCCAAGGGCAGCCAAAGCTGCCTGCGACTCGGGGCCGAGCTGGTTCGCCTTAGTCTTGAAATGCGGGCCATAGACGGCATCGCCCATCAGGGGATGGCCGATATGGGCGAGGTGGACGCGGATCTGGTGGGTGCGGCCGGTCTCGAGCTCGCAGGCGAGCAGGGCGGCGACGCCCTTGCCGTCGCGCCCGGCAAAGCTCTCGATGATCTCCCAATGCGTCACGGCCTCGCGGCCGCCCTGGCGCACCGCCATCTTCTCGCGCGCATGCGGATGGCGGTCGATCGGCGCGTCCACCGTGCCGCGATGCCGGCCGGGAAGCCCCCAGGCGAAGGCCATATAGCCGCGCCGCATCTCGCCGGTGCGGCCGTGATCAGCGAACTGCGCCGACAGCGAGGCATGCGCCATGTCGTTCTTGGCGACCACCATCAGCCCCGTCGTGTCCTTGTCGAGCCGATGGACGATGCCGGGCCGGCGCACCCCGCCGATGCCCGACAGCGAAGCGCCGCAATGGGCGATCAGCGCGTTCACCAGCGTGCCGGTCTCATGGCCGGCTGCGGGGTGCACGACGAGGCCCTTGGGCTTGTTGATGACGATGATGTCGTCGTCCTCGAACACGATATCGAGGGCGATCTCCTCGCCCTTGGGCTCTGCGGGCGCCGCTTCCGGCACGTCGATTATGATCGTATCGCCGGATGTGACGTGATAAGCGGGGTCCCGGATGGCGGCGGCCTTCAGGCTCACCGCGCCCGCCAGGATCAGGGTTTTGAGCCTCGATCGCGACAGCTCCGGCAGACGCGCCGCCAGCACGCGGTCGAGCCGGGGCGAGCCCTCGGAGCCTTCGACCACGACCTCCAACCTTTGCGCTGACCCCGAGCTTTCCATGACGACGTCTGATACCGCTGTTCCCGAACCGACCCCCGAGCAGGCCGCGCTGTTCGCGCGGGTGCGGCGGATGATGCTGATCGCGGGGTTGACCACGGCGCTGGCGATCTGCGCCGTCCTGATCGCGGTGGGCTACCGCCTTTTCAAGTCGGAGGGAAGGGCGGTTGAGACCGCCGGCGACGTCATTGCCACCCTGCCCAAGGGCGCCAAAATCGTCGCAACCGGCGTCGCCGGCGACCGGCTGGTGGTCACGCTCGATATCGGCGGAGTGACCGAGATCCGCACCTTCGACGCCCACACCCTGAAGCCCGCCGGAAAGCTGAAATTTGCCAATGAGCCGTAAAAGGGCGGTTCGGGTCCTTGCGGCGAACAAATTTCGAGGCTATTGGCTAGCCCTCACGCTCCCTTCGTCTAGCGGTTAGGACGCGGCCCTCTCAAGGCTGAAACAGGGGTTCGATTCCCCTAGGGAGCGCCAAGCCTGCGATATTCCTCGACTTTCTGCGATACCATTCGACGGCGTTCCTTCCCGGCCGCGCGACGGCGCTCGGTCGTAGGTTGCGCGCCGAAGCGTCGCCGCAGCTGGAGTGATCGAGCGAACCCGCTTTGCATTCACTCCGGCGCAAAATAAGCCACATCGCGCCGTCGCTTCTGAGCCGCGCGATGGTTGCATGATGAGCGCATGGCTCGGGCTCCCCTCAACGCCCGTTCGAACGGCGATCGCGAGAGGAGCCTTGGCCGTAAGTCCTGGCCGCAAGTTCAGTGATGCGCCGAAACGCTCCTGACGGTCTCGGTGAGCATGTCACCCGAGGTGGAATGGCCGACGTCGCCCAGGCTGATGATGCCGACCATCCGCTTGCTCTTGTTGATCACCGGCAGTCTGCGGACCTGCAGCTTCTCCATATGATGCATCGCCTTGGCGAGGTCATCGTCCTCGCGGCAGCAATGGATGCCCTCGGTCATCACGTCACGCGCCGTCGCGCGGCCGGCATCGAAGCTGTGGCTCGCGAGCCCTTTGCAGACGATATCGCGATCGGTCACCATTCCGACCAGCTTGTCGTCCTCGCCGATCGGAATGCAGCCGATGTCATGCGCCCGCATCAGTTTGGCAAGCTCGGTGATTGGGGTGTCGGGGCTGACCCAGTCGACACCCTTGTGCATCACGTCTTTGACTTTCATGGCGAGCCTCCGTTCGTGGGTTTCGAGTGCGTTAATGAAATGCAGCGGCACCCCCATCTTCCGAACTCCGACCAGACAGGCGCAGACGCTCTCGCCGCCACCCTGTTGAACAGTATGACGGCGAGCTCGCGGCCAGAGTTCCCGCCCAGGATCGCAAGGGCAATGGGCGGTGTACAAAATCCTCAGTCATGCGCGCTGAAGCGCCCGTGCGGTGCGTTGGCCGTCAGGCGCGCAAACTGCGCGTGACCCATATGAAGCAGCGTCTCATGATCGCCGGCTTCCATATAGATGTCCGGCTGCGCCCCGATGCTGTCGTCGACGATGATATCCAGTCCGTAGCATTTGCCGACGGCAGGAACTGCACCGCGAGTACAGTCGCTGAACAGCCGATTGATCTCGGTTTCATCGGCCATATGGACATTGTCGCCGAGGCTTGTCCTCAGGTCCGACAGGCGGAGATGATGCGATGCGGGCAAGATGGCCAGCATGTATCCGCCGTCGCGCCGCAACACGATGCCCTTGGCGAGGCGGTCGCCCGAGATATGGCATGCCTCGGCCGTTCGAGCGGACGTCATGCTGAGTTCGTGTGGAATCACCTCGTACTGGATGTTCTCAGCGGCTAGGTATTTCTGGAGCGTGGGAGCAATGGCCATGGCATCACCTCCGATGCTGAATGGAAACCATCCACCGTGAGGTCGACCCTGCAGATTCTCGCCATACGATGAGCGGCTGCCTGACTAGAGACCCAACATAGGTCTTCCATCCGCAAGCTGCAATTCATTTCCCCTTGGAGCCGCAGCGAGCGTGCGCGGGAGCAAGCTTTGCGCATGGCTCGGCGCGGGCGCTCTCCTATGCGGTCGTTCCGTCGATCGAGCGGCGGATCACCCGCTGCACTTCCGCATTCGACAGAAACAGATCGTGGTTGATGATGCCCCAGCCTTCCTGGGACGCATCGACCACGCGCACGCCGAGCCGCTGAATCACATCCTTCTCGGCGGCGCCGACCCTGGTCATTCCGCCTGCGATTTGGCCCGACAGCGCGAGTGCGCGATCGTTCGTCGCGGCGATCACGGTGATCTTGCCGGCGAGCGGACCGATGCGGTGGATCGCCGATGAGAACACGTCCATGTCGATATCGGGCGCGGCAAACACGACCGCGCCGATCTTGCCCGTCACAGTGTCGCCGTACCGCGCATAGAGCTGACGCAGGCTCTCGAGAGTCAGCATGGTTCCCATGCTGTGCGCAACGATATGCACGCGGCCGCTGCCTGGAGCCGACACGAGCGCAGAGAGCACGCGCTCGAAATCGTCGCGAGACCACATCGCGCTGTCGCGGTCATAGGCATAGTCGAACAGTCCTGCCTTGGAGGGCCAGGAGAATGCCATGGTCCGTCCGCGGAACTTGATCCCATCGGAGAGATGGGCGGCATCCAGCACCGCCGTCTCGAATGTCTGCTTGAAGCCGTGCACATAGATCAGCACGTCCCCTCCGCCGGTCTGCGCAGCGAGATCGCCCGCGGCGGCCGACACTGGTTCGATCCGATCAAGGCGCCAATCGCCAAGTCCGACCGAGGCAAGCGACAGACGGCTCTCGTCCGGCGCCACCAGCTTTGCCCGCGCGACCGTCATGCTCGTCGCGCGCTCCGGCCCAAACCAGGGTTTGGTGCGGCCGCCGTTGACGGGCTTGCGCGTGGTGGTGACAAGCAAGGTGGGGTCAACGGAGAGGGATGATGCGTCGAAACGCGCGCCGGTCGCACCGAGACCGGCGCATCCGCCGAGGGCGAGCGCACTGCCGGCAGACACAAGCCCGCCGAGCAGAGCGCGGCGCGAAACAGAAATATGAGAGTCGCGTTGCAGAAGGCGTCGGACGATCACACGGAACCCCAGGGAACTTTGCCCACCGTAAGCCGCCCCGCCTGTCTCCCTGAATGACAATGGGGGCGAGAAGACGGCGGAGCGGCTTCGCGGTCGGTTGCATGGTGATGGCCTCCGCGCGAGCGCAAGATCAGTCTGACATCGGACCAAGTTGCCTGTCGGGCAAAACAGCCAGATCCGCCGTCAAGTCGCCACGCCAAAAATATTCCATTTTACCGAAATTCGGATTTGTCGTATGTGTCAGCCATCCCAGCCCACCAAAGGATTCCGCCGGTCCAAGACGGCCGCATCCACATCGAGAAAATCAACGCGCCGTTCCTCTTCACGCTCAAGGCCAGCGGCCCGGAGTTCGGCGCGGGCATCAAGTACGCCATCGAGCAGGGCTGGCTCGAAATGCACGAGAGCGGAACCTATGTCCGGCTGCTGTCTCCGGGCCAAGACCTGCTCGAATAGCGAGTTCTCACCAACACACGTTCACTGGCCTGAGCCTCCAACCCCAGCCAGTCCAGACGCGACGCCATCGCGTGCAACCGCCATACGCTGCGTAACTCCAACCCGGCGCTCCCCAGCCGGGTCCCCAAGCAGGTCCTCCCCACCCCCAGCCGGGTCCCCAAGCTGCCGCGCTGGCGAGCCCAAGGCCGAGACCTATGCCCACAGCTGGTGCTCCCCAACCGCCGCCGCGCCAACCGCCGCCGCGCCAACCGCCTCCCCAACCGCCGCCATGCCAACCGCCGCCGTGCCATCCTCCATGAAAGCCGCGTTGGGCGGACGCTGCACTAGGCACCAGAGCAAGCACCGCTGCGACACTGAGAGCGAAAAACGCCTTCTTGATCATGACAACCTCCGGTTTGCGTTGCGCGACATAAACGCTTCGCGATCACTTTTGTTCTGATCGCGCCCAACGGCGGGACTTCAAATAATCAGGTCGGCCGACCTTGAAGCCCACGACTGGTCACGGAACGGCTGGCGGCGCAGACGTTGATCCATATCACCCCAAAGTTTTATTTCCGGCGATGGAGCAGCCTTGGAGGCGCGAGACCTAGCGGCCTTCAGGCGAACTTTAATCAAAAAGGAGCCAGCGAATGCCGGGATCATCCCAATGCGTTTCTCTGGCTGCTGTCGCGCTGACATCGTTGGTCACGTTCGGCGCCCACGCCGCGCCGGTCACTGCAACATGCCCGGCCGGATACACTATGCATCCACGGCTCAATCTCTGCGTCACTGCGCCGACCTGCGCTGAAGGAGCGACACTGCACCCGCGTCTTCATCTCTGCGTCGCGACGCCAACATTTGATCTGGATCGACTTGGCACCCGCGTTTGCATCGCTGCGTCGGAACTTAGAACGGGCGTTTCGAACATGACGCACCGCCTCGTCTCAAAAGACGGCCCCAACTCAGCGCGGTCTGGGTTGAGGCCGAGGCACAAAGGCGACAATCGATCAATCCGGGCATCTCGACCTAACCAGGGCATCACATCATATGTCCCAGGCATCCTACAAAGTGTTTGCTGCGACTTGGGGCAATGGCGAGGTGATGGTCGAGCTAGAAGTTAGCAAGGACCAGTGGGATCGCATTGCTCGCGGAGATCGTGTCGAATTCAAAGGGCGCGGATACTGGTATGACGGCGACTGGTTTCAAGATATTTGGGATTTCAATTGTCCGCACGGCGAACTGACCATCCGGTACGGTCAGCCAAACGACGGCGACTTTTCAGGTGAAGGATGCACCGGGCCGATAAGCAGCGTCGTGGTCGAGGGGCGCTGAACGGACCCTTTGGTCTGCTGCTTGCGGACCCACAGCCGGTAGGCTTCGTACTTGTAGGGGGTATCACCGGTTCGCGACGGGATCAGCTTCGCCCGCCGCCCTCAGGACGAGGGCGATGTCGAGACCCCACCTGCCTGCCAAATGATCTCCCATCCGAGCATGATGCATCGGCATCAGCGAGGGTGGTCGTTGTTCCCGGAATCTGCCTTGATGCGATTTCAGTGCAGAGGAGTTTTGAATGAGTGGTTTGGTGATCTCTGGCGGCCGGGTGGTGGATCCCGCGAGCGGGATGGATGCCATTGGCGATGTAGCGGTGGTGGACGGCAAGATCGCCGCGGTCGGTACTGACCTCGGCGGTGCCGAGCGGGTGATCGACGCGACCGGCCTCGTGGTCGCGCCCGGCTTCATCGATCTGCACGCCCATGGCCAGTCGATCCCGGCAGATCGTATGCAGGCGTTCGACGGCGTGACGACGACGCTTGATCTGGAGGCCGGCGTGCTGCCGGTCGGGTCCTGGTACGAGCGCCAGGCGCGGAAGGGCCGTGTGCTGAACTATGGCGCCGCCACCAACTGGGCCTTTGCGCGCATCGGCGCGATGACGGGCTCCAATGCCGAGAGCTCGCTGGAGGCATTTGGCAACGCGATGCGCGACCGCCGCTGGATGGACAATGTTGCAACCGATGCCGAGGTCGCCGGCATCCTCGAGCGTCTTTCGCGCGGCCTCAACGAAGGCGGCATCGGCATCGGCATTTTGAACGCCTATGCGCCGGGCGCCGGCGTGCAGGAGCTGACCGCGGTCTGCCAACTCGCCGCCAAGCAGGACGTGCCGACCTTCACCCACGTCGCCTACATGTCGCGCATTGACCCTGAAAGCGCGGCGGAGGCCTATATCCGCCTGATCGGCTATGCCGGCGCCACCGGTGCGCACATGCACATCTGCCATTTCAACTCGTCCAGCAAGACCGACATCGAGCGCTGCCGCGTGCTGGTCGAGAAGGCGCAGGCGCAGGGCCTGCCCATCACGGTCGAGGCCTACCCCTACGGTACCGGCTCGACCGTGCTGGCCGCCGCCTTCTTCAGCGATCCGCAATTCGTCGAGCGCAACGGCACCGGCTATGACTCGGTGCAGCGCGTGACCGATGGCTATCGCTTCCATGATCGCGAAGAGCTCCTGAAGGCGCAGGCCGAGGAGCCGTCCTCGCTGGTGCTCTGGCACATCCTCGACACCGAGAACAATGCGCATCACCGCGACCTGCTCGACATGTCGGTGCTGTATCCCGGTGGCGCGATCGCGTCGGATGCGATGCCGTGGACGACGTCGGATGGCAAGACCTATACCGGCGATGCCTGGCCGCTGCCCGACGATGCCACCTCGCATCCGCGCTCGGCCGGCTGCTTCACGAAATTCATCCGCGAATGGGTGCGCGAGCGCAAGACCGTGTCGCTGCTCGAAGGTGTGCGCAAATGCGCGCTGATCCCGGCGGAGATCCTGTCGCAAAGCACGCCCGCAATGCGCGCCAAGGGCAGGCTTGCGAAGGACGCCGATGCCGATATCGTGGTGTTCGATTACGAGAAGCTCTCGGACCGCGCGACCTTCACGGCAATGAACCGTCCGTCGGAAGGCGTGCGGCATCTGATCGTCAGCGGCCAGGTGCTGATCAGCGACGGCGTGCTCGATGTCGCGGCGCGGCCCGGAAAGCCCGTGCGCCGCCCCGTCGGCGAGGGCTGACCCATGCCGGTCCCCATTCTCCTGGTGACGGGCTTTCTGGGGGCGGGCAAGACCACTGTCGTCAACCATCTGCTGGCGAATGCGGAGGGGCGGCGGATTGCCGCCGTGGTCAACGATTTCGGTGCGATCAACATCGATGCGGAGCTGATCGCAGGCGCGAGCGACGGCGTGGTCAGTCTTGCCAATGGCTGCATCTGCTGCTCGCTCGAAGGCGATCTGCTCCGTACGCTCTCCACGCTGCTGCGGCGCGATCCAAAGCCCGACTACATCGTCATCGAGACCAGCGGCGTCGCCGACCCCGGCGACGTCGTGCGCAACCTGATGGACCCGGTGATCCTGCGCGAGGCGCCGCTGGAGACCGTGCTCTGCGTGATGGACGCCGCGACGCCGTCGGCTGCGCTCGACGACGCCCTTCAGCGCTCACAGTTGCGCGTCGCCGATATCGTGGCGCTGAGCAAGCTGGATCTGGCGGATGAAGGCGCGGGCGCGCGAATGCGCGAGGCCATCCGCACGCAGCGCGTCCCCGCCGTGGTGGTCGATGCCAGGCGCGGGGAGATTCCGTCCGCGTTGCTGTTTCCCGCGAGTGTGGATCGCGCGTCCGCGCCGCGCGATCCAGGGCCGAAACGCCTGGCAGAGGAGCGCTTCGAGACGCTGAGCTGGACCTCCGAGCAGCCGCTCTCGCTGCCGCGCTTGCAGCAGGCGATCGGCCGGCTCGCGCCAAAGCTTGCGCGCGCAAAGGGCCTGTTCGAGACGATCGAGCAGCCCGGCCGCATGATGGTGTTTCAGTTCGCCGGCGGCCGCGCCACGCTCGCGCCGGGCGAAGCTCCGGCGGAAGCCGTGCCGCGCGCGCGGATCGTCTTCATCGCCGAGCTCGGCGTGCTCTCGAAGGCTGAGCTCGACGGGATCATGGAGACGTGCGTTGCGAGCTGAAGCTGTCGCAGCCTCACGCAAATTGCGCGATGCCGTTCCCGACCGACCAATTCTCCGCGGGGGCATCCAGCACGTTGACGAACACGTCCTCGGGGCGGATGCCGGGGTTTTCGCCGAGCAGCTCCGCGATGCTTCGGTACAGCGCCTTCTTCTGCTCAGGAGTACGCGCGGCGAACACGGTGATCTGGATCAGCACGGCATCGTCGCTGCGCCTGACGCCGTAGGCGTTGCCGCAACGGAAGTTTGCAGGCGAAAGCTCGCTGATGGTCATGAACTCGTCGCCATCGGGCACGTTCAGCGCCTCGCGCATGGCGCGATAGAGGCCGTCGAGGATCGCCTGCCGGTAGGCGTCCGGCTTTCCGGCGCGCATCGAGATGTGGAGGAGAGGCATCAGCTGGTCCCTTTGCATGCGGGGCCGATCGGCCAGGATGCATGCAAGCGCCCGCCGTCCGGCCCGTTGACGAAGCGGGCTATCAATCCCAATGGGTTTTTGACACGATGTCGAGAAACCATGTTATTAACACCGTGTCAAATACTATTGCGGGCAAGAGGAGCAGGATTTGAGGCCACGCGAATTCGATCACGACGACGTCCTGCGCATCGCGTTCGACCAGTTCTGGCGCAAGGGCGTGCGCGGCACCTCGCTGTCGGACATCGCGCGCGATGCCGGCGTTCAGCGCGGCAGCCTCTACAATGCTTTCGGCAGCAAGGAAGCGCTGTTCCTGCAGGCATATGAACGTTACGCGGGCGATTACCTCCTCGCCCTGCAAAAGTCGCTCGGCACCGGTACTCTAAGAAAGCGCCTCACCGCGTTCTTCGACCTGACCATCACCAACTTCCGCTCGGGTTCGCCGCCACGCGGATGTCCGACCACGCGCGGCTTGATGGAGCTCGGCGCGGCCGAGGGCGAAGGACTGGATGAAGATGCGCGTCAGGTCTTTGCGAGCCTCGTGTCGCGTATCACCGCTCTGGTGCAGGACACGTTGGCGGCGGGGGCGGAGCGGGGCGAATTCAGCGGCAACCCCGCGGCCGCAGCGCTGCACATCGTCACGGTAACGCGGGGCCTTGCCGTGCTCGAACGCGCCTTCGATGACGAGCCGCAGCTGCGCAAGATTGCCGTCCACACGATCGATCTCGTGCTCGGCAAGAAGAGCGGCTAGGCGATAAACACGAGAGCGACGACCCCAGCGGTAGTCGCGCTGGGATCGTCTGGAGGTTTCATGGAGGGCATCGAGCTCTGCGTCTCCATGGCGATGTTGATAGCGCAAGATGGCTCTGCTGGCGAATAGAACCCGTCAAAGCATCAGCACAGGGCGAGCGCATTGACCGCGCGCGTTGCGGCGGCCTCTGTCCCTGATGGCACGAACTGGCACATGATGATCTCGAGCTCGCCAGGCTGCTTGCCTCGCGCAACCGCCAGCAGCCGCATCAACTCCGCCTCGTCTTGCGAGAGGCGCCGGCACGACGGCGGCATGAAGCACAATTCGCAGGGCCGGCCGCTGCGCAGGATCCTGACCAGCGCGGCCGCCCGCGCCACCAGCAGCGGACTGTCGGCGATGTCAGGCGCCTCGTCGGCATAGCGATAGGCCGCCTCCCAGCAATCGGACGCGCCGGTCGCATAGGCCGCGCCGATGAAGCGGAACAGCGACAACGCGACGCGGGAAAACTGATCGTAGCTTTCGACGTTTCGCGATGTCGAAAGCACAGCCTGAAGCGGACAGCGCGGCGACTGGCCGGCCTCTGGGATCGGCACGGTGCCGCACGCATCCTGCATCATGAACGATCTCGTCAATGTAGCGTGGGGCTTCCGACCAGCCAGGTCTTCATCGCCATCGTCCGATCATGGTCGAAGGATTGGACATGTCGATCGGGCAGGATCAGACCGGCCATGTGGAAGATCGTCGCAAGCCCCCGTACGGGCGCGAGCGCCCAATCCGCCCCCACCGGCGGCAGCCAGGATTCGAACTGCTCGCGCGCGACGTCGATGCGTTCCTGCTGCACGGCGGCGATGGCGTGCAGAATTCCGTGCTCGCTTTCGCTCATGCGCGGACAAGTGGGGCAGTGCACCTCGATCGCCGTATGCGCGGTGCAGGCAAAGATCTCGATGATGGCCTCCAGAGAGGGCACGGCATCGCCGACGCGGAAATGGTCGTACACTTGCTGGATGTCGGCCGCGGTCGGAACGGCGCTGCCGCTGCGCGCTTTTGCCCGAAATCCCCAGATGAAGAGCCGCTCCGCCGCGCACAGCGCGGGAAGGTCGAGCGACCTGCGATATGTCGATTGATGCATTGAGCCTCCGGCCCTTGGCATGCACGCATGCCGTAATACGCGCTGACGATCTGTGGCGATGGTTCGGTCAGGGCGGTCTGCAAGTCAACGCGTGGAGGGGCGATATCGAAATGTTCTAGATTGGAAGAGCTTGCATCTCGGATGCCGCCGACGGGAGCCGGAATGCTTAAAGCTTTGCTAAGGGAGGCAGGATAAAATGGCATATCAGCCCTTTCATTCACGCGAGCACCGATGATTTTCTCCCGCATCAGTTTCAAGCTGGTCCTGATTGTCGGCATCAGCCTCCTCGGCATGATCGCGCTGGCGCCGATCGCGCTGTCGACCCTGCGCAGCCAGATGATCGCCGACCGCCAGGCCAAGACGCAGCACATGGTGGATGTCGGCTACGGGATCCTCGCGCATTACCAGAAGCTCGAGAGCGACGGAAAGCTCTCGCGCGAGCAGGCTCAGGCCGGCGCAATGGCCGAGATCAAGAGCCTGCGCTACGACAAGGTCGAGTATTTCTGGATCAACGACATGACCCCCAGGATGGTCATGCACCCGATCAAGCCCGAGCTCGACGGCAAGGATCTCTCCGCAATGAAGGACCCCGCCGGCAACGCGCTGTTCGTCGGCTTCGTTGATGTTGTCAAGAAACAGGGCGCCGGCTTCTATGGCTATCTCTGGCCCAAGCCCGGCTTCGACCAGCCGGTCGGAAAAATCTCTTATGTGAAGGGCTTTGCGCCCTGGGGCTGGATCATTGGCACCGGCATCTATCTCGACGACGTCGACGCCGTGTTCCGCCAGGACGCGATGACCTTCGCGCTGGTGTGCCTTGCGGTGCTCGTGCTCGTGCTGGGCGCCTCCTTCGTGATCGGCCGCAGCGTCACCAAGCCGCTGGCAAAGATCACCGCGCTGACCGAGCGTCTCGCGGCCGGCGACAGCGCGTTCGATGTGCCCTACACCGAGCGCCGCGACGAGGTCGGCGGGCTCGCCAAGGCGCTTGCCGTGTTCAAGGACAATGCGTCGGCGGTGGGCCGGATGCATACCGAGCAGCAGGAAGCGAAGCAACGGGCCGACGACGAGAAGCGCAAGACCATGGCCGATCTCGCCGGCAAGTTCGAGGCGAGCGTGCAGGCCGTGGTCCGCGATGTCTTCAACGAGGCGCGCGCGATGCAGCAGGCCGCGCAAGGCATGTCGGAAACCGCGAACAAAGCCACCGATCGCGCGAGCTTCGTCGCCACCGCCTGCCAGCAGGCCTCCAGCAACGTGCAGACGGTGGCCTCCGCCGCCGGCCAGCTGTCGTCCTCGATCACCGAGATCAGCCAGCGCGTCGCCCAGGCGGCGAGCGTCGCCGACAAGGCCGCCGCCGACGGCCAGCGCACCAACGACACCGTGCAGGGGCTCGCCGCCGCCGCGCACAAGATCGGCGAGGTCATCGACCTCATCAACCAGATCGCCTCGCAGACCAATCTGCTCGCGCTCAACGCCACCATCGAGGCCGCGCGCGCAGGCGAGGCTGGCAAGGGATTTGCCGTGGTCGCGAGCGAAGTGAAGTCGCTGGCGAGCCAGACCGCGAAGGCGACCGACGAGATCGGCGCGCAGATCACCGCAATCCAAGCCGAGACCAATCAGGTCGTCGGTAACATCGACAGTATCCGCAAGACCATCATGGAGGTCAACGAGATCTCCTCCTCGATCGCAGCCGCGGTCGAGGAGCAGGGCGCCGCGACGCAAGCAATTGCCCACAGCGTGCAGGAGGCGGCCTCCGGCACCGACCAGGTCTCGCAAAACATCTCCGGCGTCACCGATGCGACGGCGGAGACCGGCCAGGCCGCGGGCCTCGTGCTGCAATCGAGCGGCCGGCTGACCCAAAAGCTGCAATCGCTGGAGAACGAGGTCAGCACCTTCGTGGCGGGCGTACGCGCGGCTTGATACAGCGCCAATAGCTCTGCCGCCGCGCGGATAATTCGCCGCGTCGCGGCGCATGCGGGCCATTGATATTCCGGCCCGCGGGACCGGTCATCGCGACCGGCTTTCCCGCCCTTGACGGCTGCGGCTAAAGTGAAGAAGCAGGATCATCGAACCTGCCGACCCGCAGCCCGCGCGGGCATGGAGACGCCGCATGTCGTTCAAGAAACTCCTGATCGCCAACCGCGGCGAGATCGCCATCCGCATTGCGCGTGCCGCGGCCGATGCCGGCATCGCAACGGTTGCGATCCACCCCGCAGACGATGCGCTGTCGCTGCATGTGCGCCTCGCCGACGAGGCGGTCGAAATTCCCGGCCGCGGCGCGCGAGCCTATCTCGACATCGAAGCCGTGGTGAAGGCGGCGAAGAGCGCCGGCTGCGATGCTGTTCATCCCGGCTACGGCTTCCTCAGCGAGAACGCGGCGTTCGCCAAGGCCTGCGCTGACGCAGGCATTGCCTTTGTCGGACCCAAGCCGGCGGCGCTGGAGCTTTTCGGCGACAAGGTCGCGGCCCGGCAACTGGCAAAACGCTGCGGCGTGCCGATCATCGCAGGCACCAGCGGCCCGTCGTCGCTGGAGGAGATCACGGCATTCTTCGAATTGCTCGGCAAGGGCGCGGCGATCGTGATCAAGGCGATGGCCGGCGGCGGTGGTCGCGGCATGCGCGTGGTGGAGAAGGCTGCTGATCTCGCGGAAGCCTATGCGCGTTGCCAGTCCGAGGCCAAGGCGGCGTTCGGCTTCGACGGTGTCTATGCGGAGCGGCTGATCCGTCAGGCGCGCCATATCGAGGTGCAGATCATCGGTGACCGTCACGGCGCGATCTCCCATCTCTGGGAGCGCGAATGCACCATCCAGCGCCGGCACCAGAAGCTGATCGAGGTGGCGCCGAGCCCCTCGCTGAGCGACGGCTTGCGCGGCCGCATCATCGAGGCGGCGAAGCAGCTTGCGGCTGCGGCCTCGTATGACAATCTCGGCACGTTCGAGTTCCTGGTCGACGGCACGGCCGAGGACAGCTTTGCCTTCATCGAAGCCAATCCACGTCTCCAGGTCGAGCACACCGTGACGGAAGAGGTGCTCGGCCTCGATCTCGTCCGGTCCCAGCTCGCGGTCGCGGCGGGCAGCACGCTCGCCTCGCTCGGCCTTGCGCAGGGCGCGATCCCGAAGCCGCGCGGCTATGCGATGCAGCTGCGCGTCAACATGGAGACGCTGGACGAGACCGGCGCGACGCATCCGACCGGCGGCGTGCTCGCGGTGTTCGAGCCGCCGTCTGGGCCCGGTGTGCGCGTCGATAGCTTTGGCTATGCCGGCTACAAGACCAGCGCTGCCTTCGACTCGCTGCTTGCAAAAGTCATCGTGCATACGCCGGGCGAGGCTTGGCATGACGTGGTGGCCAAAGCCTCGCGCACCCTGCGCGAGTTCCGGATCGACGGCGTCGTCACCAACATCGCCTTCCTCCAGGCGGTGCTGGCGCATCCCGATTTCAGGACCAACCGCATCGCGACCGACTTCATCGATCGCAACGTTGCGAAGCTGGTCGAGGCAGCGGACGGGGCGGCCAAGCCGCTCTACTTCGCGGCGACGGAGCGCGGCGATCACGGCGTGGAAGCGCATATCGCGCAAGTCGTGCCCGAAGGCGCGGTGATGGTCGCAGCGCCCTTGCAGGGCACCATCGTCACCGTCCAGGTGAAAGAAGGCGAGATCGTGCGGCCCGGTCAGCAGCTCGCCGTGATCGAGTCCATGAAGATGGAGCATCTGGTCATGGCCGAACAGGGCGGTCGGGTGACAAAACTCGTCGCCGGCGACGGCGTCACGCTGATGCATGGCGAACCGATCATGTATCTGGAGCCGCTCGACGTCGCGGCTGACAGCACGGCGGCGGAAGCCGACATCGATCTCGACCACATCCGTCCTGACCTCGCCGAGCTGATCGCGCGCCAGGCCAACACGCTCGATGCCAACCGCCCGGCCTCGGTCGAGCGCCGCCGCAACACCAACCAGCGCACCGCGCGCGAGAATGTTGCCCAGCTCGTGGACGAAGGCTCGTTCATGGAATATGGCAGCCTTGCGATCGCCGCCCAGCGCCGCCGTCGCAAGCTCGACGATCTCATCAAGAACACGCCGGCGGACGGCCTCGTGATGGGCGTTGCCACGGTGAATGCCGAGAAGTTCGGACCCGACGGTGCGCGCTGTATCGTCGTGGCCTATGACTACACCGTGCTTGCGGGCACGCAGGGCCACATGAACCACAAGAAGATCGACCGCATGCTGACGCTGGCGGAAGACTGGCGCGTGCCGCTGGTGTTTTACGCGGAAGGCGGCGGTGGTCGGCCCGGCGACACCGACCGGCTCGGCATGACCGGCCTCGACGGCCCGTCCTTCGTGCAGTTTGCAAGGCTCTCCGGCCTTGTGCCCGTCATCGGCGTCGTCTCCGGCTATTGCTTCGCCGGCAACGCGGCGATGCTCGGCTGCTGCGATGTCATCATCGCTACCAAGAATGCGTCAATTGGCATGGGCGGCCCGGCGATGATCGAGGGCGGCGGGCTCGGTGTCTATCACCCGGCCGAGGTCGGCCCGGTTTCATTCCAGTCGCCGAACGGCGTCATCGACATCCTGGTCGAGGACGAGGAGGAGGCGACGCGGGTTGCGCAAAAGTATCTGTCCTATTTCCAGGGTGCGGTGCAGGACTGGGAAGCCGCCGACCAGCGCCTGCTCCGTCGCGCGATTCCTGAGAACCGCCTGCGCGTCTACGACATCCGCAACGTGATCGATCTCGTCGCCGACAAAGATTCCGTGCTGGAGCTGCGCCGCGACTACGGCGTCGGCATGATCACCGCCCTGATCCGCATCGAAGGCAAGCCGTTCGGCCTGATCGCCAACAATCCGCGCCATCTCGGTGGCGCCATCGATGCCGATGCCGGCGACAAGGCCGCCCGCTTCCTCCAGCTCTGCGATGCCTTCGACCTGCCGATCGTGTCGCTCTGCGACACGCCCGGATTCATGGTCGGGCCCAAGGCCGAGAAGACCGCGATCGTCCGTCACGTCTCGCGCATGTTCGTGACCGGCGCGAGCCTCACCGTGCCCTTGTTCGGCATCGTTCTGCGCAAGGGCTATGGCTTAGGGGCGCAGTCGATGATCGGCGGCGGCTTCCACGCCTCCTTCTTCACCGCGGCTTGGCCGACCGGCGAGTTCGGCGGCATGGGCCTCGAAGGCTATGTCCGCCTCGGCTTCCGAAAGGAGATGGAGGCGATCGCCGACCCCGAGGAGCGCGAGACCTATTATCGGAACAAGGTCGCCGAGCTCTATGCCAACGGCAAGGCGGTCTCGATCGCCTCGGTGTTCGAGATCGACAACGTCATCGACCCCGCGGAGACGCGGCGCTGGATCATGGCCGGCTTACGCTCCGTGCCGAAGCCGCCGGCGAGGACGGAGAAGAAGCGGCCCTGCATCGACACGTGGTGAGCGCGGTGCAGCAATTGCAATGCGGGGTCATTCCGGGGCGGCTCGCAGAGCCGAACTCCGGTGCGCAATTGCGCACCTGAGAATCTCGAGATTCCGGGTTCGATGCTTCGCATCGCCCCGGAATGGCAACTGGAGACAGCGCGCCGTGCTGCTGTTCCCGGTTCCCGATTGACATCCCCGCCCGTGCTGCCAGACTTTGCACAATAATACAGGGTGGAGACGTCCGCGATGGCCAGCCTGTCGGCCTCGAACCATGTCGCCCGTGTTCTGTCCGTCGCCAATCATGTGGCCGACGTCGATGCCTCCTCGCGCATCGCCAATTCCTGGCGGCGCTGTCTGATCAGCCACAAGCTCGATCCCGCCCGCCAGGGCCCGCCGCAGACGCTGACCGAGGCAGAGATCCGTCACGTCGCAGAACCCATGGAAGAGGTGATCAGGCTCGCGACGCCCGAGCTCGACGATCTCGCCCGCGTGCTGCGCGACGCCGGCTACTGCGTCAACCTCGCTGACGCGAACGCGACCATGCTGTTCAGCCGCCTGCCCGGCGAGGCCGACGCCAAGATGTTCCTGGATTGGAAGATCTACACCGGTTCGAACTTCGCCGAGACGTTCGAGGGCACCAACGGGCTCGGCACCGCGCTAGCGGAGCAGAAGCCGATCCTGGTGCATCGCGACGAACATTTCCGTGCGCAATGGCACATGTTCTCCTGCGCGGTGGCGCCGCTGTTCGATCAGGCCGGCCGTCTCGCCGGCGCCATCAACATCACCTCCTGCCGCGAGGACCTCGAGCGCGCCGCGCATCAGCTGGCGCTGGCGGTGACGATGGAGGCGACGCGGCGGATGGAGGGCGCGATCTTCCGCGGTCATTTCCGCAACGCCTGGATCGCGACCGTGCCGGGTGATGGCGGCAGCGGTCTCATCGCCTATGACGACGACCGCCGCGTCGTCGGCGCCTGCCGCTCGGCGCGTGCGCTGCTCGGCCTCACCGATGGCATGATCGCCTCCGGCATCGATCTGTCGCGCTACATCAAGTTCGATCATCACGCCGCGCGGAGCGCGGACGAGGTCGTCGAGCTGAGCCGCGCCGACGGCCGTGCATTGGGCCAGGGCCATATCGCGCCGCCGCTGCGTACAAGGTCGCCCGTTCCGCGCCGCGATGCGCCCGCGGATCGCTTCGACGCGCTGCACCGGCTTGCCGGCCGGGATCCAGGCCTCGTCAAGAGCGTCAAGCGCTTGAGGAGCATCGGCGATCACAATCTGCCGGTGCTGCTGTATGGCGAGACCGGCGTCGGCAAGGACGTGTTCGCACGCGCGATTCACGCCGCCAGCAACCGCGCGCGCAACAATTACGTTGCGCTGAACTGCGCGGCGATGCCGGAGAGCCTGATCGACGCCGAGCTGTTCGGCTACGAGGCCGGAGCCTTCACCGGCGCGCGGCGCGAGGGGTCGAGGGGCCTGATCGTGCAAGCCGACGGCGGCACGCTGTTCCTCGACGAGATCGGCGACATGCCGATTGCGCTGCAGACGCGCCTGCTGCGCGTGTTGGAGAATCGCGAGGTCTGGCCGCTCGGCGCGCGCAGGCCGGTGCCGGTCGACATCCGCCTGATCAGCGCCACCCATCGCGATCTCGGCCGCATGGCTGAGGAGGGCGCCTTCCGTCCCGATCTCTATTTCCGCCTGCGCGGCATGGAGGTGCGGCTGCCGGCCTTACGCGAGCGCGCCGACCGGGACGACATCATTCGCCAGATCGCGCGCGAGGAAGCGCCGAATTGCCGCCTGTCGGACGAAGCCTGGTTGTTGCTCACAGCGTATTCCTACCCCGGCAACATGCGTCAGCTCCGCCACGTGCTACGGCTTGCGGGCTGCACGGCGGAGGACGGCATCATCACGGATGCCGATCTCGATCTGCCGCCGTTCGGTGGAAGGACCGCGGAGCCTGCTCTCGAAGTGGCCGAGCGCGCCACCATCGTCGAGGCCCTGCGGCAGCACGGTGGCCGCGTCACTGAAGCAGCGCGCGCGCTCAAACTCAGCCGCGCCACGCTCTATCGCAAGATCAAGCAATTGAAGATCTAACGAGCAAGGGGCTCCTGCCGGAACCCTGACGCCGCCCGGCCCTTGATCTGCTCTCCCGGATCAGGCGGCAAACGCGCCGCCGCGAACATACATTCCCGAGAGTTCGAGAGAGGAGCGCATTCGATGGAGGAGATCGAGGTCTTCCTGGCGGTCATCGAGGCGGGAAGCCAGACGGCCGCCGCGCGGCAATTGGGTCGGTCGTTGCAATCGGTGAACCGCGTACTCGCCGCGCTGGAACGCAGTGTCGGTGTGGAACTGGTTCGGCGAACCACGCGGCAATCGGTGGCGACCGAAGCGGGTCTGGCGTTCTATCGCCGCGTCAAGCCGGCCTTTGCGGAAATCACCGAAGCGCGGCTCGAAGCCGCGAACCGGCGCGTCGAGCCGTCGGGACTGCTCAAGGTCGCAGCACCGGTCCTGTTCGGATCGACCCATGTGGTGCCCGTGATCGCCGAGTTCATGGCGCGCTTCCCGCAGATCGAAGTCGACGTCAACATGTCCGACCGGCCTGTCGATGTCGTCGGCGATGGCTTTGATCTCGCCGTGCGGATCAGGGAATTGCCGGACTCCTCGCTGAAGACCCGGCGGCTGGGCGAGCTGCGCACGGTCGTCTACGGCGCGCCCGATTATTTTGCGCGCCATGGCCGCCCGCATCATCCGAACGATCTCGCCAGGCATCAATGCATCCTGCGCAAGATCAATCGCGGCGAAGCGGATGCATGGCGGTTTCAGATCGACGGCAGCGCGGCGATCGTGCAGGTGAACGGCCGCTTTCACACCGACAATATGACGGCTGCGCATGCGGCCGCCCGTCATGGCCTCGGTGTCGGATATGGCCCGTTCTGGCAGATCCGCGATCTCGTCGATCAGGGCGCGCTCGAAATCGTGCTGGAGGCGTTCGAGGCCGCGCGAACGCCCGTGCGCGCCGTGTTCCCTCCGAGCGCGATACCGCCGGCCAAGACGCATCTCTTCGTCGATCTGCTGGTGGAGAGGCTGAAGCACGAGCGGCTTTGAGCCGCGTCCGGGAACGCATTCTACCATTTGGCGGGAATGTCTATCCCGCGAGGCGCCGGTTGTCCTGACGTGCCGTCGATCGCAGCTTGAAGCGGGGCGCATATCCGCCCGGCGAGGCGCAAAGGACTGCTCCATGGCTCCCAATCGACGGACACTCTTGCACGCCGGCGTCAGCGTCACCGCGACGCTGGCTTCCGCCACCCTCGCCGGACAGTCTGGCGCACGCGACCCGCAGCCGCCGAAGTTCCTGCTCGCGGACGATTCGGAATCCTGCGCGGCGGCCGCGCAAGATTTCGGCCACATCGTTCAGAGGCGGCCGCGGGCCATCTGCAAACCCGCGACCAGCGGCGAGGTCGTCGACATTCTGCGCTGGGCGCGCGAGCAGGGCCTGAAGGTCGCGGCGCGCGGGCAGGGCCACGCGACCTACGGCAGGGCCATGGCCGAGGACGGCATCGTGATGGACCTTGGAGCGCTGGCCGCGATCCACCGGATCGAGCCCGATCGCGTCGTGGTCGATGCCGGCGCGACCTGGCACGATGTGCTGGATGCGACGCTGGCCAAGGGGCTCACACCTCCGGTGTTGACAAACTATCTCGGCCTGTCCGTCGGCGGCACGCTTGCCGTCGGTGGAATCGGCGGATCATCGTCCCGGCATGGTCTCCAGACCGATCAGGTTCTGGAGCTCGATGTCGTCACCGGCGAAGGCGTGGAGCTGACCTGCTCGCCGACTGCGCATGCCGAGCTGTTCGACGCCGTTCGGGCCGGGCTGTCGCAGTGCGCGATCATCACGCGGGCGACGCTTCGATTGATGCGTGCGCCCGAACGTGTCAGGCGTTATCTGCTGTCCTATCCCGATCTTGCCTCGCTGACCGCCGATCAGCGGCGCGCTCTGGACGAGCGACGTTTCGATCAGTTGCAGGGCGCTGTCGTGCCTGATAGCGCCGGCGGCTGGCGCTATCAACTCGAAGCAGGCGTCTTCTACGACAGCAACACGCCTCCCGACGACAAGGTTTTGCTCGCGGGCCTCGCCGACAAGCGCGAGACCGTCTCGGACCTTGGCTTCGGGGAGGACGCCAACGCATTCGCCAAGCTCGAGAAGCTGCTGCGGTCGAACGGCCAATGGTTCAATCCGCACCCCTGGCTGCTGACATACTTGCGCGGCAGCAACGCGCTGGAGGTCGCAAGCGAGGTCATTGCTGAACTGAACAGCGATGATCTCGGCCCGTTCGGACGGATCACTTACTATCCGATGTTCAAGGATGCATGCCGGACACCCTTGCTTCGATTGCCTGACGAGCGCGTCGTCGTCCCGTTCAATCTCATCCGCATCCCTGTAACGGCCTACAAGGCGAATGCGGACCGGCAGGTCGTCCGCAACCGCACACTGTACGATCGCATTCGCGAGGCAGGCGGCATTCTGTATCCAGTGAGCGCACTCGCCATGTCGTCGCAGGACTGGGCCGACCATTTCGGCGCGAGATGGCCGCTGCTGCGCGATGCTAGGCGTCGTCACGACCCGGACGGCATCCTCACGCCTGGCTATGATCTGTTCTAGATCAGGAGAAATCCGTCCAGCTGAGATGCCGCGCATCGAGGTCGCCGAGCGCGACCGTCTCGCGCATCTCCTGCGGCGTATGAAAATGGCCGCGCAGATACACCAGTGGCTTCGCGGCATCCGAATGGGACACGCCGCGCACCTCGCCGACGAAGATCGAATGCGTCCTGGTTTCGAATTCCTGCGCCAGCACGCAGTCGAAGGCTGCGACCGCGTCGGTCAATACCGGCGCGCCGGTTGCGCCGCGCGTCCACTGCCCGAACGCAAACCGGTCGTCGCCGTTGACGCCCTTCTGGCCGCTGAAGGTCAGCGCCAGCATCGCGTGATCCTCGTGCAGGAAGTTGATCGCGAAGGCGCCTTCCTCGCGGATGCGCGTATGCGCACTGGCATTGCGGTTGACGCACACGATCAGCGAGGGCGGATTGTCGGACAGTGAGCAGGCCGAGGTCACCGTCAAACCCGTGCGCTTGCCGTGCTCGGCGCCGACCGTGACCAGCGCCACGGCGCCGGCGCACTGGCGCATCGCCTGCTTGAAATCCTTCGCGTCGACGCTCACGCGGAAATCTCCCAAATGAAAGCGGGTGCGGCACGATCGCGCCGCACCCGTATCGGGTCAAGCTGCCTTCTTCGCGGAGCCGAGATGCGTCAGACGCGGCATCACCTCGTTCTTGAGCAGCGAGAGCGAATGGTGCCAGGCCTCGGCCTTGTGCTTGTAGTCGAAGCCGAACACCAAGAGCACGCCGAAGCCGCCGACCTCGTCGTAGATCTTCTCGATCTTCTCGGCCACGGTCGCGGGCGAGCCGACGATCCAGTTCCGCTTGGCGCAATATTCGACCGTGACGTCGCTGTCGGGCACGTCAGGCGCGTGCTTGAGGTAGTCCTTGAAGCCGAAATGGCCGAGCAGCGGCAGGAAGTATTCGTGCATCATCCGGCCCATCATGTCGCCGGTCGAGAGCTTCCAGGCCTCCTCGTCGGTATCGGCGACGAACACCTCGCGCACGAGGCGCCAGTCCTGTCGGTTCGGCTTGCGGCCGGTCTTGGCGGCGCCGATCTCGACCGAGTCCCAATGGCTGCCGACATAGGCCGGGTTGAGATTGAGGCTCATCGGGATGAAGCCGCGCTCACCTGCGAGCTTCAAGGTGTCCGAGTTCTTCGATAGCCCGGCAACGCCGATCGGCGGATGCGGCGCCTGCAGCGGCTTGATGTGGGGCTTGAGGAAGTCGAACATCGTGTCCGGCTTGGTCACCGTCCAGTATTTGCCCTTGTGGGTGAACGGCGCCGGCTCACTCCAGAGCTTCAAGATGATCTCCAGCGCCTCGCGGGTCATGTCGCGGTTCTGCCCGCTCATGCCGTCGACGTTGAACATCGCCCAGTCGCTCGGCAAGCCGCTCGCCGCGACGCCGAAATTGAGCCGGCCCTCGGACATATGGTCGAGCATCGCGACGCGGTTGGCGAGCTCGGCCGGGTGGTGATAGGGCAGCAGGAAGCCGCCCGGCCCGATGCGCAGGCGCTTGGTCTGCATCAACGCCTGCGCGATCAGGAGGTCCGGCGTGGGATTGGGTTCCCAGGGCGCGGTGTGGTGCTCGCCGACCCAGGCCTCCTGATAGCCGAGCTCGTCGAGCCAGCGCATGACTTGCAGGTCCCAGTCGTTCCCTTCCTTCAGACCGCACTCCGGCGGATGCGAAGGCATCGTGAAATAGCCGATCTCCATGGGTTTCCTCATCTGATGTTGACGCGTCTTGCTGCGCGGTTCACGGACGTGAGTGGAGAGGCTTCAGCAAGGCGTGTGCCAGCGCGGCTCGCCCTCGGACTTGCGAGAAAAGGCTGGTTTGCGGCCGCAATAGCCGATATCCCGAGGCAGATTTGCAGAGCGCCGTCTCATTGTCGCGAGACGCCGTCTTGCCTGTGAGACGAGGACACGATGACCGAACCCGCTTTTGTCGCGGTGGACTGGGGCACCAGCAGTTTTCGCCTGTGGCTGGTTGATCGCACCGGCCAGGTTCTGGCCGAGCGCCGCAGCGGCGAGGGCATGCTGACGGCGGCGAAGGCTGGCTTCTCCTCCGTGCTGCAGTCGCATCTCCGCACAGTCGAGGCGCCCGATCCTCTGCCCGTTCTCGTCTGCGGCATGGCCGGCGCAAAAACCGGCTGGGTCGAGGCCGGCTATGTCGACACGCCGGCGCCGCTCGCCGCCGTCCTGAAGCAGGCGGCGCGCGTGCCGGGTGAGGCGCGCGACATCCGCATCCTGCCGGGCATCGCACAGCGCGACGCCAGCGCGCCGGACGTGATGCGCGGCGAGGAGACGCAGCTGCTCGGCGCGCTTGGCCTCGATGCCGCCGGCCAGGCGCTGGTCTGCATGCCCGGCACCCATTCGAAATGGGTGCGGGTGAAGGACGGTACGGTCGCTCACTTTTCCACCTTCATGACCGGCGAGCTCTTCAGCGTCGTTTCGCGCGAGACGATTTTGTCACTTGCGGTTGCCAATGCCGATGACGCCGAGGATGTCGAGAGCTTCAAGGCGGCCGTGAAAGCCGCGTATGAGGCGCCGGCCTTCGCCGCCAACCTCCTGTTCACCGCGCGCTCGCGTCAGCTGCTGTTCGGCGGCACGCCGGCTGAGGCGCGCGAGACGCTGTCGGGCACGTTGATCGGCGCCGAGCTCGCGGCAGGGCTCTCCGGAGCGTTGCCAAAAGCGGGCATTACGCTGATTGCCTCGGGGCGGCTCGCGACGTTGTATCGCCACGCTTTCGATGCGCTGGCGGTCGCCGTGCAGCCGGTCGATGCCGACGAAGCGGTCCGCCGCGGTCTGTCGATGGCCGCTGCGGCGATCTGGACGAAATAGAGGGATTTTTGAGATGAGCGTTCCTTTTCCATCGATGAAGCGTCCGCTGGTCGCGATCCTGCGCGGCGTCAAGCGGGAGGAGACCGAGGCCATCGTCGGCGTGCTGATCGAGGCCGGCATGACCGCGATCGAGATTCCCTTGAACTCGCCCGATCCGTTCCGTTCGATCGCAACCGCCGCCAAGCTCGCGCCGGCTGGCGTGCTGATCGGCGCCGGGACGGTGCTGACCGCCGCAGATGTCGACCGCCTCAACGATGCCGGCGGCAAGCTGATGGTCTCGCCCAATGTCGATACTGACGTGCTTGCGCGCGCGCATCAGCACGGCATGGTGACCCTGCCCGGCGTGTTCTCGCCGACGGAAGCGCTGCTCGCGGCGCGCTCCGGCGCATCGGGCCTGAAATTCTTTCCGGCCAGCGTGCTCGGCGCATCCGGGATCGCCGCGATCCGCGCCGTGTTGCCCGCGGGCGTCATGATCGCCGCGGTTGGCGGCGTCTCCGATCAGAATTTTGCCGAATACATCAAGGGTGGCGTGACGGCGTTCGGGCTGGGCTCGAGCCTCTACAAGCCCGGCATGTCGGCGGCCGATGTGGCGACGCGGGCGAAGGCGACGATTGTGGCCTATGATCGGGCGATTGCGAAAGACTGAGCGCGCAATAAACAAGCCGTGATGCCGTCACGGTCGCGCGTTATCCTATCTTGCTCTACCGGCGAGATCAGGAGACCGACATGGCGATCAACAACGTGGCCGATCTGTTCGTGGGAACGCTCGAGCAGGCCGGCGTCAAACGCATCTATGGCATCGTCGGCGACAGCCTGAACGCCTTGACCGAGGCGCTGCGCCGCCGCGGCACCATCGAGTGGATCCATGTCCGGCACGAGGAGGTTGCAGCCTTCGCCGCTGCGGCGAAGCCGAGATGACGGGAAGCCTCGCGGTCTGCGCGGGTTCCTGCGGCCCGGGCAATCTGCATCTGATCAACGGCCTATTCGATGCCCATCGCAGCCGCGTTCCCGTGCTGGCGATCGCGGCGCAGATCCCGACCGCCGAGATCGGCGGCGGCTATTTCCAGGAGACACATCCGCAAAACCTCTTTCGCGAATGCAGTCACTACTGCGAGCTGGTCTCTGATTCGAGCCAGCTTCCTTATGTGCTGGAGAACGCGATTCGCGCGGCGGTCGGCCTGCGCGGCGTCGCCGTCGTCGCGATGCCCGGCGATGTCGCCTTCCGCTCGCCGCCGAAGCGAGCACTGTCGACGACACGTGGCCTCGCGTTATCCGCACCGAAGATCGTGCCGCAGGCGGATGAGCTGAAGGCGCTCGCCGATCTCCTCAACCGCGCCGAGCGCATCACGCTGTTCTGCGGCCGCGGCTGCGCCGGCGCGCACGCACCGCTGATGCAACTGGCCGAAACGCTGAAGAGCCCGATCGTGCATGCGCTCGGCGGCAAGGAGCATGTCGAATACGACAACCCTTACGATGTCGGCATGACCGGATTCATCGGCTTCTCCTCGGGCTATGCCGCCATGCACGCCTGCGACGCGCTGGTGATGCTCGGCACCGACTTTCCCTACAAGCAGTTCTTCCCTGTTGATGCGAAGGTCGCGCAGATCGACATCCGCCCGGAAAATCTGGGACGGCGGTGCAGGATCGATCTCGGCCTCGTCGGCGACGTCAAGCTGACCATCGAGGCGCTGCTGCCGCTGCTCAAGTCCAAGACGCAGCGCAGGCATCTCGACGATGCCATCGCGCACTACAAGAAGGCGCGTGAGGGTCTCGACTCGCTCGCCAAGGGCACGCCCGGCAGCAAACCGATCCATCCGCAGTATCTGGCCAAGGTCATCAGCGACCACGCGTCCGACGATGCCGTGTTCACCGCCGATGTCGGCACGCCCACGGTGTGGGCCGCGCGCTATCTCGACATGAACGGCCGCCGCCGGCTGATCGGCTCGTTCGTGCACGGCTCGATGGCCAATGCCATGCCGCAGGCGATCGGCGCGCAGGCCGCGCAGCCCGGCCGCCAGGTCATCTCGCTTTCCGGCGACGGCGGCTTCACCATGCTGATGGGCGACCTCATCACGCTGACGCAGATGAAGCTGCCGGTGAAGGTCGTCGTCTTCAACAACGGCGTGCTCGGCTTCGTCGCGCTGGAGATGAAGGCGGCCGGCTTTGTCGACACCAATGTCGATCTGGAAAATCCTGATTTCGCCGCGATGGCGCGCGCGATGGGCATCTTTGCCAAGCGCGTCGAGGATCCCGGCGAGCTGCCGGGCGCGATGAAGGAGATGCTGGCCCACAACGGGCCGGCGCTGCTCGACGTCGTCACCGCCAAGCAGGAGCTGTCGATGCCGCCGACCATCACAGCCGAGCAGGTCAAGGGCTTCAGCCTGTGGGTGCTGCGCGCGGTGATGAACGGCCGCGGCGACGAGGTGCTCGACCTCGCGAAGACGAACCTCTTGCCGCGCTAACCGCGCTTCACTGACGGCACCGGCAGCCGCTCGTGGCGGCGCTGGAAGCGCTGCCAGTGCAGCACGATGCCGATCAGCAAGGCCGGCAGGAAGCCGAGCGCGATCAGGAAATGCGGCAGCTGCGTCGGCGAGATGAACGCCATGGCGACGTCGGAGATCAGCCAGAGCGCCGCGAACATCACCGCAAAATCGGTGCGTGGGCAGCGCAGATAATAGAACACGGCGGTAATGACGATGGCGGGCCCGATCGCAATCCCGATCATCACCGCCGTCAGCTCTTTCGGCGTCAACGCGTCGAGCACCATCGCCGCCAGCAGCCAGAGCGCGGCGAACATGGCGATGATGTCGAGCGGATGCCGCAACCCAATACCTCTCGCAGGGAACGCGCTATCGTTGTGGCCCGGCCCCCTGCCGTCAAGGGAAAATACGCCTATTCCTCGTCACTTCCGGGCGTCGGGCGCAGCATGAAATGGCCGAAAGCGGTCGCGATCGGCTTGTCCCCATCGTCCTGCCAGGCCCGCGCCTCGAAGGCGACGATGCGGCGGCCTTGTTTCACGATCGAGACATTGGCAATGCTGTCGAGCGCGCGGCCGGAACGCAGATAGTTGACGGTGAGCCCGATCGGCTTGGGCAGCGCGGCGATGCCGAGCTCGCGCGTCACGCCGACGATCGCGGTGGTCTCGAGAAAAGCGCCGGTCATCCCGCCATGGATCGCGGGCAGGATCGGGTTGCCGATGATTTTCGGAGAGAACGGCATGGTCAGCGTGCCGTCGTCATTGATGCGGATGCCGAGGCAGCGTGCGAACGGGCTGCTCGCGAACGGGCCGTCCGGATCATCCGGCGCCTCCAGCGTCGGGATGTTGCGCGCATCCATCCTGCGGTCGGCGAGCATGTTGGTGCGGTTGGCGCCGATCATGAAGCAGGCGGTCGCGGTCGCGACCGGATCGTCCTCGGACTCCTGGTAGGCGGTGGAGCGCACGAAGGCGATCGAGCGCGTGGTGCGGTAGCAGACCGAATGCGCCTTGATGTCGAGGCCCGGCGTTGCCGGCTTCTGGTAGTCGATGCGCAAGTCCAGGGTTGCGATCGCACGGGTGCCGTCGAGCGCGAGTTGCACGGCCATGCCGCAGCTCTCGTCCAGCATCGCGGTGACCACGCCGCCATGCAGCACGCCGGTCTCGGTGTCGCCGACGAAGACCGGCCGGTAGGGCAGGCTGGACCAGGCCTCGCCCGGCGCAAAGCGGTCGAGCTGAAGCCCGCTGATATGGCCGTAATCGGAACGGCGGCCCTTGATCGCCTCGGCGAGTTCCTCGAAGGGGAGCGTGGTCGGTGGAGTGGACATGGCGATGTTCTAGACCAGTGCCGGGCGCGGTGCAAAACCCGAACAGGTCGCCGGAGGCAGTTGGGCCTCGACAGGGCGGACGGAAGCAACGATGGTGGGCGCTTCGTTTGTTCGACCAGCCGCAAGGAGCGCCCATGACCGACCCCGAAACGCCCGCTCAGGGGCCCGTCACCATTTCGAGCTCGAGCTCGGAGCGCGCGCCGATCATCTATTTCGACGGCGCCTCCTGCTTCGGCCATCACAACGGCGCGATCCAGATCGAGCTCGCCGCGAACCTCTTGATGCCGGTCGGCGCCGCGGTCAGGGTCGACGTGGTCCAGACCGCGCACCTGCGTTGCAGCGTCGCCGCAGCGCTTGCCTTGCGTGAAGCGCTCGACAAGGCGCTGGCGATGTTCAAGCAGGGTCAGCAGCAGCCCACGGAGGACATTCCGGCGGTGAAGAACTGAAGGCAGCCGTGTGGGCCCGCACGGTTCGAGACGCGCCGCCAGGCGGCGCTCCTCACCATGAGGGTCTGAGATATCGCCGCGAAATCAGACCGCATCCTGAGGGCCCGCCATCGACGGGCGTCTCGAAGGATGGCCGCAAGCGCGGGGCTTACGAAACGAACGGGCCTGCCTCAGCCGACATGCACCTTCGGCTTCCTGCCGCCGTTCCACTTGCCGTCGAGCGCACGCTCGATCTGGGCGGCGAGTTGTAGCAAGAGGCCGTCATTGGCCTGCTTGGCGATCGCCTGGATGCCGAGCGGCAGGCCGTGGTCTTGCGCCGCCATCGGCATCGAGATCGCGGGCATGCCGCAGAGATTGGCGAGCGGCGTGAAGGCGAAGAAGCGCCAGAGATTGCCGAACCAGTCGAGCACATCGGGATTGTCGGAGATGGTGAGATATTCCTTCGTGCCGACCTTCGGCGTCGGCAGCGCGGTGATCGGCGTCAGGATCACGTCCCACTGCTCGAAGAACGCGCCGAAGCCGCGCGAGGTGGTGTTGAACACGCCCTGCATCTTCGCCCGCTCGGCGAAGCTGGTGTGACGGCCGGCTTCCCAGATGCGGATGTTCATGGGCTCGATCAGATCTTCCGGCGGCTTTTCAAGCCCGCGCGCGGCGAGCATGTTGGAGATCACCACGGCAAAATTGCTGATGTAGCAGGTGGTCTGTGCCGCGAAGGCGGCGCGGAAGTCGAGCTCGGGCAGCGCGTAGTCGACGTGATGGCCGAGGCCTTCGAGGAAACGGCCGGTCTTTTCCAGCTCGGCGGCGATCTCCGGGGTCGCGGTGTAATCGCCCCAGGTGTGGGACAGCGCGATACGGAGCTTGCCCGGATCGCGCTTGATCATCTCCGAATAGGGTTGCGCCGTGGTCCAGAACGGCATGAACTCGCCGGGCGCAGGTCCCCGCGCATGATCGACGAAAGCGGCGGTGTCGCGCACCGAGCGCGACTGGCAGCCCTGGATCGAGACAAGGCCGGTGAGGTCGGACATGTGCGGGGCGAGCGAGAACACACCGCGCGAGACTTTCAGGCCGATATTGCCGTTGACGCCGGCGGGAATGCGGATCGAGCCGCCGCCGTCGGTCGCATGCGCGATCGGCACCACGCCGGCCGCGACCATCGCCGCACTGCCCGCCGACGAGCCGCAGGTGGTGTAATCGGTATTCCAGGGATTGCGTGTGACATAGACGGCGGGATTGTCGGCCGAGCTGCATACGCCGAATTCCGGCGTCGTGGTGCGCCCGATCAGGTTCAATCCCGCCTGGCGAAACTTGCCGGTGAGGAACGTGTCGGCGGCGGCGCGATTGCCGCGCATCAACACCGAGCCCATCTCCTGGAGCCGGCCCTTCATGGTCGGTCCCAGATCCTTCATCAGGAACGGCAGGCCGGCGAACGGGCCGGACAGATTGGCGCCGTCCCTGGCGGGATCGGCGATCACGTCCTCGAACAGCTCGACCACGCCCGACAGCGCCGGATTGACCTTGGCAACGCCAGCGACCGCTTGCCGCGCCAGTTCCTTGGCCGTCAGCTCGCCATTGCGGACGCGCGCCGCCAGCGCGACGCCATCGTGCTGCGCCCATTCATTCCAGCTCATAGGCAAAGTCATGAAGTCAGATCCCCTAAGATGCGGGCGCCACCTTTTTCGCAAGGGCCCGCGTGAATCAACCGAGCCGGCGCGAAGGGCAGGGTTGCGCCGGGCGGAGAGGTCGGCGCGTCATTAAGACAGGCGTGCGATGACCGCAACCGGGCCGCCGCCCGCAGGCCCCTGGTGCTCGGCGCCGCCGGAAACATAGACCGCGCCGGTGCCGGCAAGGCCGGCGATCAGGCCGCCGACCGCGGCGCGGGCGTGACGTGTCGAGCTGATGTCGGTGTCTTCCAGCATGGTGTGGCGGTCGCCGCGCACGCTGCCATCGGGCGAGGCCTCGGCCTTGGCGAAGACATTGACGAGCTCGCGGCCCGGCTGCGGCGTCGTGCCAAGCCCGACACTCGTCAGCGCCGACATCACCGCCGCAGCATCGATGGCGTCGTCCATCACGGCATGCCCGATCTCGAACGTGCTCGCCGATGACGCGGAGTTGCCGAGCACGATGACGACGTTATGCATCAGCTCGATGCCTGACGAGGTCGAGGCGACGTTCGAGAACAGATCGTCGCGTCGCAGCACGTCCTCATCGCGAATATCGGAAGCGATCTCGCCGAGCGCCACCGCAACTCCGAGCGCGGAGGCGCCGCGCGAATAGGCCATCGAGCTGTAGGAGCTCGTCGTCGCCGTCTTGTTGCCGCGCGCTTTTGCCGCCTCGACCCGTTCGCTGGTGAGCAGCGGGCATTTGATCTGGACGAAATGAACGTCAGTGGGATCGGTGATGCCGGCATCCTCCATGGCGGCTTTCACGGCCGTGGCCGTCTCCGTGATCTGCGCGGAGCGGCCAAGCTCCTCGGGCAGGAAATCCCGCGTGTGCGCCATGCCGATGCTGAGCCGCTTGCCCGACATGCCGGCCGGCCGCTCGGCCTCGCGGCGTGTGAACACCGTGATATGCGGGCTGAGCACGCCCTCGGTGCCTCCGGACATCACGAAGGCGATGCGCTGCTCGACTGCCTCTGACGACAGCCCGAGCTTTGGCGCCAATGCCGTGCACAGCGCGGCGACGGCATATTCCCGGGTAAAATCGTTGACGCCACCATTGCCCTCGGTCTTGCCGAGAATGGCGAGGATCGACGTCGGATCGATCGCGCCGGAGCCGATCATGGCCATCAGGCCGGAGACGTCGCCCGGGCCCCTGGTGGCGATCTTGAAGACGCCGACCGCTGTTGTCCGCATGATAGTCCTCGTGTGGAGTTCGGTGGTCCGGCAGATCAAACAGGCGCGGAACACGGGGCTGATGTCAAGCCGCACGCGTTCATCTCTCACCGTCACCCTGAGGTGCGAGCGAAGCGAGCCTCGAAGGGCGACGGCCCGGCTGCATCCAGGCCGCTCATCCTTCGAGGCTCCGCATGGGACGCTATGCGTCCCATGCCTCGCACCTCAGGATGACGGGGTGGCTATCTCGGTCTGCCGCGACGCAAGAGAGAAGCCGCCGACATCCCCACGATTGTGGCGAGATCGCATCGGTCTGGCAAAAAATCCCTTGTCGACGGTTTGTCGCAGTACCTTGATGAATCAACCCCGGTTGGTCCATAAGCGGCGTCCCGCGGCCGGGTTCGGTTCGCGTCGCGTGCTTGGAGGGAATTCTCGCGTGGCCAATATCAACCAGAAAATTGCGCAGGAGCTTGGGGTTCGGGCCGAGCAGGTCGAGGCGGCGGTGACGCTACTCGACGGCGGCGCCACGGTTCCCTTCATCGCCCGCTACCGCAAGGAAGCGACCGGCGCGCTCGACGACGCGCAATTGCGCACGCTGGAGGAGCGCCTGGTCTACCTGCGCGAGCTCGAGGATCGCCGCAAGGCCATTCTGGAGTCGGTGCGCGAGCAGGGCAAGCTCGATGCCGCGCTCGAAGCGTCGATCATGGCCGCCGACAGCAAGGCCCGCCTCGAAGACATCTATCTCCCATTCAAGCCGAAGCGCCGCACCAAGGCGGAAGTCGCCAAGGAGGCTGGCCTCGAGCCGCTCGCCAATCAGCTCATGGCCGAGCCCGGCAACGATCCGAAGGTGGTGGCCGAAGGCTTCATCAACGCCGAGAAGGGCGTTGCCGATGCCGCCGCTGCGCTCGACGGCGCGCGCGCCATCCTCGTCGAACGCTTCGACGAGGACGCTGACCTGATCGGCGCCTTGCGCGAAGACGTGTGGACCAATGCCCGCATGGCGTCCAAGGTGCGCGACGGCAAGAAGACCGAGGGCGAGAAGTTCGCCGACTATTTCGATTTCTCCGAGCCGCTGACCAAGCTGCCGTCGCACCGCATCCTCGCGATGTTCCGCGGCGAGAAGGAAGAGATCCTCGACCTCCAGATCCGGTCCGAGGAAGCGCCGCCCGCTGGCGTTCCGGGCTCCTATGAATTGAAGATCATGAAGCGGTTCGGCATCGCCGACCTCAAGCGCGCCGGCGACCGCTGGCTGATCGACACCGTGCGCTGGGCCTGGCGCACCAAGATCCAGGTGCATCTCAACATCGATCTGCGCATGCGGCTGTGGAACGCGGCCGAGACCGAGGCCGTCCGCGTGTTCGCCTCCAACCTGCGCGACCTGTTGCTGGCGGCGCCCGCCGGCACCCGCGTCACCATGGGTCTCGATCCCGGCTACCGCACCGGCGTCAAGGTCGCCGTGATCGATGCGACCGGCAAGGTGGTCGATACCACCGCGATCTATCCGCACGAGCCGCAGCGGCAGTGGAACGAGTCGCTCGCAACGCTCGGCCGGCTCGCGATGAAGCATCGCGTCGAGCTGATCGCGATCGGCAACGGCACCGCCTCGCGCGAGACCGACAAGCTCGCGACCGAGCTGGTCAAGGGCCTTGCCGAGCTGAAGATGTCCAAGATCGTGGTGTCGGAAGCCGGCGCGTCGGTCTATTCGGCCTCGGCCTTCGCCTCGGAAGAACTGCCCGGCCTCGACGTCACCCTGCGCGGTGCGGTCTCGATCGCCCGCCGCCTGCAGGATCCGCTCGCCGAGCTCGTCAAGATCGAGCCCAAGGCGATCGGCGTCGGCCAATATCAGCATGACCTCGGCCAGGCCAAGCTCGCCAAATCGCTCGATGCCGTGGTCGAAGACTGCGTGAACGCGGTCGGCGTCGACGTCAACACGGCTTCGGCGCCGCTGCTCGCCCGCGTATCGGGTGTTGGCTCCGGCCTTGCCCAGAGCATCGTGGCGCATCGCGACGCCAACGGACCGTTCAAGTCGCGCAAGGCGCTCAAGGACGTGCCGCGGCTCGGGCCGAAGGCGTTCGAGCAGTGCGCCGGCTTCCTGCGCATCCTCGGCGGCGAGGACCCGCTCGATGCCTCTGGCGTGCATCCGGAAGCCTATCCGGTGGTGCGCCGCATCCTCGCGGCCACCAAGAGCGACATCAAGGCGCTGATCGGTTCTAGCGAGATCGTGCGCACGCTGAAGCCGAAGGATTTCGTCGACGAGACCTTTGGTCTGCCGACCGTCACCGACATTCTGCGCGAGCTTGAGAAACCCGGCCGCGACCCGCGTCCGGCGTTCAAGGCCGCGGTGTTCAAGGAAGGCGTCGAGGAGATCAAGCATCTCCAGAAGGGCATGATCCTCGAGGGCACCGTGACCAACGTCGCCGCCTTCGGCGCCTTCGTCGACATCGGCGTGCACCAGGACGGCCTCGTGCACATCTCGGCGATGTCCAGGAACTACATCAAGGATCCGCGCGAGGTCGTGAAGCCCGGCGACATCGTCAAGGTGAAGGTGCTGGACTTCGAGGTCGCCCGCAAGCGCATCTCGCTCACTCTGCGCCTCGACGACGAGGTCGGCACCAAGAAGGACGCGCCGGGCATGCAGCGCGACAACTCGCGCAACACGAGCCGCATGACCTCGTCGGCGCCGCGCAAGCAGGAATCCTCCGGCGGCGGCGCCCTCGCCGAAGCCTTGCGCAGGGCTGCTGAAAAGAACAACGGCAAGCGGGCGTGACTCTTGACCTCTCCCCGCTTTGCGGGGAGAGGTCGGAATTCGCGCGCAGCGCGGATTCCGGGTGAGGGGCAGGCAGACTGTCGGCCGGGTCAATGGTCCATCCGACTCCTACGCGCCGCGCCCTCAACTTAAATCGAATTCGCGGCAGCAGCCCCTCACCCCACCCTCTCCCCGTAAGGACGGGGAGCGGGAGCGATAGAGCTGGGCTCCCCCTCCCTAACACCCGCGTCAGAATCTGGCGCGTTTGTAAGTTGAAGCTGCCCGTCCCTTCCTCTCATCTGATCATCCTCGTGCGGCGCGGTGACCGCCGCAGTGCAAGGAGGATGCTTCGATGAACAACAGGCTTCTCAAAGGCCTCACCGCGGCGACGCTCGCAGCGATGATGGCGGTTGCTTCACCAGTGCTCGCGCGTGGCGGCGGTGGTGGTGGTGGCGGACACGGCGGGGGCGGCTTTGGTGGCGGTGGCCATGGCGGCTTTGGCGGCGGCGGGCATTTCGGCGGCGGTGGAATGCATGCGGGTGGCTTCGGCGGCGGCATGCATGGCGGAGGTTTCGGCGGCATGCGTGTCGGCGGGATGGGCGGCGCCAGCTTTGCCCGTGTCGGCGGGCCAGGCTTTGCTCGACCTGCCTTCGGCGGACCACGCTTCGCGCATGCGGCGATCGGACCGCGCTTTGCCGGCGCCGGCTGGCACGGCAGGACCTTCATCGGCCGCCACGCCTTCTTCCGGAATCATCACTTCCGTCGTTTCGCTTTCATCGGCGGGCCCTTCTACGCCGACTATTACAATTATTACGACGACGGCTGCTGGCGCAGGAGCTTGACGCCCTACGGCTGGCAATGGGTCAATGTGTGCGGAGACTATTGGTAGTCGCATCGCCGTACCGCACCATTGTCGCGATCGCCACCGGGCGGTTCCGCTCAGCCCCGGAACGGGATAGTCTGGTGGCGATCGTCGCGCGGAGTTTCGCATGACCGGAGGTCACCGCCGCATCCTGGTCGTCGAGGACGATCCGGAAACCGCAGGCCAGCTCGTCGAGGAATTGACCACCTCGGGCTATGACGTCGATCTCGCCGCGACCGGGCGCGAGGCGCTCAGCCACGGCGCGGCGCGCGACTATGCCGTGATCACGATCGACCGCATGCTGCCCGATATCGACGGCATCACCGTGATGCGCCAGTTGCGCGACGACGGCATCGCCGCGCCGTTCCTGATCATCTCGGCGCTCGGCGAGGTCGACGACCGTGTCCGGGGCTTGCGTGCTGGCGGCGACGATTATCTCGTCAAGCCGTTCTCCTTCGTCGAGCTTCTCGCCCGCCTTGAAGCATTGGGCCGTCGCAGCGAGACCATCGCCAAGGAAACCATCTTGCGCGTCGGCGATCTCGCCGTCGACCTGATCGCGCGCAATGCCAGCCGCCGCGGCCGCAAGATTCCGCTGCTGCCGCGCGAATTCCAGCTGCTCGAATATCTCGTCCGCAACGAGGGCCGCGTCGTCTCGCGCGCGATGCTGCTCCAGCACGTCTGGGACCTGCATTTCGATCCCTCCACCAACATCATCGACGTCTATGTCGGCCGCGTTCGCCGGAAGGTCGACGATGCCCAGGCCTATCCGCTGATCCACACCATCCGCGGCATCGGGTATTGCCTCCGTGCTCCTGGCTAAGACGCTCCGCTCCTCGACCTTTCGCCTGGCGCTGATCGCGATCGCGGTGTTCGGGCTGATCGTCGCGGCGATCATGGCCTATGTCTATTTCGGCACGCTTGCCTATGTGCGTAGCCGGGTCGGCGATGCCGGCGATCACGGTGATTTCACCGCGATGATCGGGCTCGCGATGTTCGCGGTCGCCATGCTGCTGGCCATGCTGGCTGGCCTTGCGGCAGTCCTGGTGACGCGGCGCACGGTCGGCCGGATCGAGGAGATCAATGCCACCAGCCGCGCCATCATGCTCTCCGGTCTCGACCGGCGCATTCCCTTGCGTGGCAGCCACGACGAATGGGATCGCGTCGCGGAAAACCTCAACCTGATGCTCGACCGCATCGAGACGCTGATGGGCGAGGTCAAGCAGGTTAGCGACAACGTCGCCCATGATCTGCGGACGCCGCTGACGCGCATGCGCGGCCGGCTGGAAAAGGCCTACCACACCCCGCGCGACAGCGAGGCCGATGCCGCGTTGATCGGCGACACCATCGCCGATCTCGATGCCGTGCTCGGCATGTTCGCCTCCATCACCCGGATCTCGGAGATCGAGACCCGCGCCCGCAAGGGCGCCTTCCGCAGGCTCAATCTCGTCGAGGTTGCCGGCGAGGTGGTCGAACTCTACGACGCCGCCGCCGAAGAGGTCGCGACCCGTCTCAGCATCAGCGGCGACCGCGAGGTCTCCGTGACAGGCGACCGCGACCTGCTGTTCGACGCCATCGCCAATCTCGTCGACAATGCGATCAAGCACGGCCGCGCAGGCGGGCAGGTCACCGTGACCTGCCGCAGCGCCGGTGGCGGGGCGGACATCGCGATCGCGGATGATGGTCCCGGCATTGCCGCTGCGCAGCGCGATCACGTCTTCAAGCGCTTCACCCGGCTCGAGCAGAGCCGCTACACGCCGGGCAACGGGCTGGGCCTCAGCCTGGTCGCTGCGGTCGCGCGCCTCCACGGCGCCGAGATAACCCTGCACGACAATGCGCCGGGCCTCACGGTCCGGCTCAGCTTCCCGACGTCATAGCTCGATCACGCCGCGGCGTGCCGCATGTGCGACTGCATCGGTGCGGCCGGTGGCATCGAGCTTGTCCAGCAGCGAGCCGACATGGAATTTCACCGTGTGCACCGAGATGTTGAGCTGGCGCGCGATCATCTTGTTGGAGGCGCCTTCCGCCATCAGCGCCAGCACGTCGAGCTCGCGCTGCGTCAGCGCGATATCCTCGGGCATGCGGCGTGGATCGCGCGCGATGACCGTCACCGCAGCCTGCTCACCTGGCCCGGCAAGACGAAGCCCCGCGACGCTGCCGAGCAGCGTTGCGAGGCGATTGGCAAGGACGGGATCGTCGATCTCGAGGGACAGAACGATCTCCGGCGTCGTGTCCGCGCTCACGTCTCCGGCCTCTCGCCGATCGTGACCTTGAAGCTGGCCGGCTCGCCGCCGCGGCGCACCGCGACGTCGACCACCGTGCCGACGCTCGCAGGCCCCAATGTCCGGGACAGCGCGCGGACGCCTGACAGCTTCTGGTCGTTGACCGCGACGATCACGTCGCCCTGGCGGATGCCGGCCGCGGCGGCCGGCCCGGCCTTGTCGACATTCATCACCATCGCGCCGACGCCATCGTCGAGCCGCACCGGCTGGAGCCCGAGGCCGAGATAGCCGCGGGCGATGCGGCCGCGCGTCTCGAGCTGCGCCGCGACGCGCTCGATCGTCGCTGTGGGAATGACGAGCACGCGCCGCGGCCCGAGCACGGCCATGCCGAAGGCCTCGCCCGATGCATCGAGCGCGAGCCCGCCCTCATGGCTATCGCGCAAGCGCACGTCGAGCTCGATCCGCGCATCGATGTCGCCGCCGCGCAGGGAGCGCCAGCCTTTGCCCGAGGCCGATACCATTCCGAGCGCCGCGCTCGGGGCGTCGCGATCGGTGGCGACGACGACCGAGAGCGAGCCGAGGGCGGGCACCGTTGCGGCCAGTTTCACCGGCGCGATATTGGTGTCAGCGCGCAGCAACGCGATATCGGTGGTGTGGTCACGGCCCGCGATCGTGGCGACGGCGGTGCTGCCGTCGGACAGGCCGATCTGGACCTCGCCCTCGTCGGCCAGGGCCTCGTCGGCGGTGACGATCAGGCCGGGCTTCCAGACGAATCCGGTCGAGCGCGAGCGATGCGAATGCACGGAGACGATGGACGGCGCGGTGCGCGCCACGACGTCCGCAAGCGCGGACGAGAGTGAAGACAGAGGAGTTGGGTCGGTCATGCAAGGCTCCTGCAAGGAATCAAGGCTCCTGTAAGCTGTCCTCAATCTGGGATGTCGCCGGCATTTGCGAAACTGGCCGGGTGGCCAGGACTTCGCGTCAGGACTTCGCGTCAGGACCTGGCTTCCGTAGGACCACGGCCGACGAATATGTGATTGGGAGGCGCTCACGGGAACGTGTAGCAATCGCCAAATTGCACCGCCCGGCCTCAAGCCATTTCCGCGAGCCCTGACTGATGACCATCGATCTCACCCGCCGCACCCTGCTTCAACTCGCCGGCGCCAGTTCGCTCGCGATGGCCGCCGCGGCGGCTGCGCGTGCCGAAGGCACGCCGCAAGGCGGCGGACCGACCTATGCCAGCCGCACGCCGATGCGGGTCGGCATGGTGACGCTGCGGGTGAAGAACCTCGACACGGTCGCCGACTACTATCGCGACGTGATCGGGCTCACCGTGATGGAGCGCTCCGCGACGGGTGCAAAGCTCGGCACGGCCGGCATCACGCTGCTGGTGCTGGAGGCCCGTCCCGAGGCCGCGATTGAATCGCGCAGCGCCGCCGGCCTCTATCATACCGCCTTCCTGATGCCGACGCGCAAGGACCTCGCGCGCTGGCTGGTACACGCGGCCTCACACCGCGTGAAGCTGTCAGGCTTCGCCGATCATCTCGTCAGCGAGTCCGTCTATCTCGACGACCCCGAAGGCAACGGCATCGAGGTCTATGCCGACCGCGATCCCTCGCAATGGCAGTGGAGCGAGGGCAGCGTGAAGATGGCGACCGACGAGCTCAACATCCCCGACCTGTTGTCGCTCACCAACACGCGCGTGCCTGATTATGCCAAGGCGCCGGACGGACTGCGCATCGGCCACATGCATCTGCGGGTCGGCGATCTCGCGCAGGCGCAGAGTTTCTACCACGGCACGATCGGCCTCGACCCGACCCGCAGCCGCAACGGAGCTGCGTTCCTGTCGTCAGGCCGCTATCACCATCACCTCGGGATGAACGTCTGGCAGAGCCAGGGCGCCGGCCAGCGCGACGACACCGCTACGGGCCTCGCCTGGTTCTCGCTGGTGATGGCGAAGCAGGAGCTGCTCGCCGCGCAGGAGGAGCGCCTGCGCAAGGGCGGTGCGAAGGTCACCGCGCTTGCTGACGGCGTGGAGGCGATCGATCCCTGGGGCACGCGGGTGCGGCTGATCAAGGTTTGATCGCCGGGACGGGCGTTGGTAAGACCGGTCAGGCGTAGCCAGCTTTCCGGGGCCATCTGACATGACCGACTTCCACGGCGTCTTCCCCTATCTCGTCTCGCCCGTCGATGCCGATGGCGCGGTGCGCATGCAGGTGCTGACAAAGCTCTGCGACGATCTGATCAGCGCCGGCGTGCACGGGCTGACGCCGCTGGGGTCCACCGGCGAGTTCGCCTATCTCAATTCCGCGCAGCGAATGGCGGTCGTGCAGACCACGATCGAGGCCGCCAAGGGCCGCGTGCCGGTCTTGGCCGGCGTCGCCTCCACCTCGACGGCGGATGCGGTAGCGCAGGCGAAGGCGTACCAGAAGTGTGGTGCGAACGGCATCCTGGCGATCCTGGAGGCGTACTTCCCGCTTGCCGATGCCCAGGTCGAATCCTATTTCCGCGCCATTGCGGACGCCGTGGACGTTCCCGTCGTCATCTACACCAATCCGCAATTCCAGCGTTCCGATCTGACGCTCGACGTCATCGCGCGCCTCGCCGAGCATCCGCGCATCGGCTACATCAAGGACGCCTCGACCAACACCGGCCGGCTGCTCTCCATCATGAACCGCTGCGGCGATGGCTTGCGCGTGTTCTCGGCCTCCGCCCATATCCCGGCTGCGGTGATGCTGATCGGCGGGCTCGGCTGGATGGCGGGCCCGGCCTGCATCATCCCGCGCCAGAGCGTTGCGCTCTACGACCTCTGCAGGGCCGGCCGTTGGGACGAGGCCATGGCGCTCCAGCGCAGGCTGTGGCGCATCAACGAAGCCTTCGCCCGCTTCAACCTCGCCGCCTGCATCAAGGCCGGCCTCGCGATCCAGGGCTACGATGTCGGCGATCCCGTCCCGCCGCAGGCCCCGCTGACCGCCGAGGCGCGCAAGGTCGTGGAAGCGGCGTTGAGGGAGCTGAGTTAGCCGTCATTCCGGGGCGCCCGCAGGGCGAGCCCGGAATCTCGAGATTCCGGGTTCGATGCTGCGCATCGCCCCGGAATGACGGTCTCTAAGACAAGCCCGGGCATGACGAATCCATGGTCCCGCCGCCCAAAAGCGCGGCTGGCATGCCTCCGGTCGATCCGCTAAAAGGCTGCCCGCAGTTTCGAAAAGACCCTGAGGACCCCACGGAATGAACATTCTTCCCGGCAATTTGCGTTTCGGAGCGGGGCAGCCCGTCAAGCGTTTGGAAGACCAGCGGCTGCTCACCGGGAAGGGGCAATTCATCGACGACAAGCCGGAAGATGGCGCGCTGTGGTTGCATGTGCTGCGCTCGCCGCATGCGCATGCGAAGATCGTCTCGATCGACACCAGCGCGGCGGCGGCGATGCCCGGCGTCACCGCGGTCTACACCGGTGCGGACCTCGTCAAGGACGACGTCGGCGCCATCCCGACCTTGAGCATCTTCAAGCGCCCCGACGGCAAGCCGATGACGGTGCCGCCGCGCCGCCTGCTGGCCCATGAGATCGTGCGCTATGCCGGTGAGGCCGTGGCGGCAGTGGTGGCTTCCTCTCGTGCCGAGGCGCAGAGTGCGGCCGAAGCGATCGTGGTCGATTACGACGTGCAGCCCGCGGTGGTCGATCCGGTCGAGGCGGTGAAGCCCGGCGCGCCCGTGGTGTGGCCAGATGCGCCCGACAACATCGTCGGCGCGATGGCTTACGGCGATGCCGCGAAGGTGGACGAAGCCTTCGCCAGGGCCGCGCACACCGTCGAGCTCGACCTCGTCAGCCAGCGCCTCGTGCCCTCCGCGATGGAGCCGCGCTCGACCATTGCCGAGATCGACAAGAAGTCCGGCCGTCTGCTCCTGCACGTGCAGTCGCAGACCCCGGCCTCGACCCGCGACGTGCTGGCGGAAGCCGTGCTCAAGCGTCCCAAGGACAGCGTGCGCGTGCTGGTCGGCGACATCGGCGGCGGCTTTGGCCAGAAGACCAACCTCTATCCCGAGGACGGCATCGTCGCCTATGCCGCGACCAAGCTGAGCAAGAAGATCCGCTGGCGCGGCGACCGCACCGACGAGTTCGTCGGCGGCACCCATGGCCGCGATCTCACCTCGACGGCGTCCTTTGCGCTCGACGAGAAGGGCAAGGTGCTGGCTTATCGCGTCAAGTCGATCGGCTGCACAGGCGCCTATTCCTCGGGCGCGGCCAACATCATCCCGCTGGTGCTCGGGCCGTTCGTGCAGACCGGTGTTTACGACCTGCCGCTGGTGCATTTCGAGGTGCAGTCTGTGATGACCCATACCGCACCAGTCGGCGCCTATCGCGGCGCGGGCCGGCCCGAGGCGGTGTTCATCGTCGAGCGTCTCTTCGACGCTGCTGCCCGCAAGATCGGCATGGATCCGCGTGCGATCCGCAACGCCAACTACATCAAGCCGGCGCAGCTGCCCTACACCAACGCGGCCGGCCAGGTTTACGATTCCGGCGCCTTCGCGCACATGCTCGACCGCGCAGTGAAGCTCGCCGACTGGGACGGCTTCGCCGCGCGCAAGAAGGCCGCGAAGAAGAAGGGCCTGCTCTACGGCCGCGGGCTCACCTCCTACATCGAATGGACCGGTGGCCGCGCCCACACCGAGAAGGTCAGCCTGCACGCGACCTCGCAAGGACGCGTCGTGCTGCATTCCGGCACTATGGCGATGGGGCAGGGGCTGCAGACCACCTATACCCAGATGATCTCCGACACGCTCGGCATCGCCATGGACAAGATCGACGTCGTTCAGGGCGACACGGATCTGGCCATGGGTTTTGGCAGCGTCGGCTCGCGCTCGCTGTTCGTCGGCGGCACCGCGGTCGTGGTTTCCTCCAGCGATCTGATCCAGAAGGCGCGCGAGAAGGCTGCGAACGTGCTGGAGACGTCGGTCGAGGACATCGAATATCAGGGCGGCATGCTCACCGTGGTCGGCACCGACCGCCGCATCAGCCTGTTCGACCTCGCCGAGAAGGAGAGCGGCGCGAAGCTCAGCGTCGATTCCGAGGGCGAGGTCGACGGTCCGAGCTGGCCGAACGGCACGCATATCTGCGAGGTCGAGATCGACCCCGAGACCGGCGTCTCCAAGGTCGTGCGCTATACCACGGTCGACGACGTCGGCGTCGCCGTGAACCCGATGCTGGTCACCGGCCAGATCCATGGCGGCGTCGCGCAAGGCATCGGCCAGGCGCTGTATGAAGGCGTCTCCTACGACGCCGACGGCCAACTCCTCACCGCGAGCTACCAGGACTATTGCATCCCGCGCGCCGACGACGTGCCGCCGATCGTGGTGACGCTGGACGATTCCGCACCCTGCCGCACCAATCCGCTCGGCGCCAAGGGCTGCGGCGAATCCGGCGCCATCGGCGGCCCTCCTTGCGTCACCAACGGTGTGATGGATGCGCTCGCCGAGCTCGGCATCACCCAGCTGAACACGCCGCTGACGCCGCAGAAGATCTGGCAGGCGATCAGGGACGCGAGGGCTGTCTAGGTAAAGATTTCGCCGTCGCCGCAAACATAACTGTCGTCCCGGGGCGCGCGTAGCGCGAACCCGGGACCCATAACCACAGGGTCGAGTTTGGCGAAGACTCGTAGTGACCAGCTCGCGCCATAACCTCTCCCTGTGGTTATGGGTCCCGGATCTGCGCTTCGCTTGTCCGGGACGACAGCGGGGTGTGCAGCGCCAGCTCGCCTCAAATCCCCAGCATCATCTTCGCAATGATATCGCGCTGAATCTCCGACGTGCCTCCGAAGATCGTGTACGCTCTCCCGTTGAGATATTCCGGCACTACCGTCAGCATGTCCTCGGGCGTCGCGGGCTCGTGATTGAGCTTGTACAGCGGACGCATCGGCTCGACGGCGAGGGCGTCGTGGCCGATCACGTCTACGCCGAGGCGCGTCACGGCCTGGCGGATCTCGCTGTTGCGCAGCTTCAGGATCGACGACACCGCGCCGGGATTTTGCCCGGTCTGCAGCGCCGAGAGCACACGCAGCTCGGTCATCTCCAGCGCGTCGATGTCGACCTCGACCTCCGAGATGCGCGTTGCGATATCGGGACTGTCGATCGCGCGCCCGGTCAGATCAGACTCGGCGAGCTCCGCGATCGCCTTCAGCCCCTCTCGGAGCTTCGCTGACGCAATGCCCGAGCCGCGCTCGAACTCGAGCAGGTACTTGCCGTAGGTCCAGCCCTTGCCTTCTTCGCCGACGCGGTTGGCGACGGGCACGCGGACGTCGTCGAAGAACACCTGGTTGACCTCGTGGTCGCCGCCGATGGTGAGAATGGGGCGCGTCGTGATGCCCGGTGTCTTCATGTCGATCAGGATGAAGCTGATGCCGTCCTGCTGCCGCGGCCCGTCGCTGGTGCGTACCAGCGCGAACATGCGATTGGCGTGATGCGCATGCGTGGTCCAGATCTTGGTGCCGTTGATGATGTAGTCGTCACCGTCGCGCACGGCGCGCGTCTTCAGCGACGACAGGTCGGAGCCGGAGCCGGGCTCGGAATAACCCTGGCACCAGTAATCCTCGCCCGAGAGAATGCGCGGCAGATAAAAGTTCTTCTGCTCGGGCGAGCCGAAGCCGATGATGACGGGCCCGACCATCTTCACGCCCATCACGTTGACATTCGGCACGCCTGCGCGCGCGGACTCGGTTTCAAAGATCCAGCGCTGCGCCGGCGTCCAGTCGGGGCCGCCATATTCGACCGGCCAGCCCGGCGCGCCCCAGCCCTGCCGGTGCAGCGCCCGTTGCCAGGCCATGCCGATCGGCGGATCGGAGAACACCGACGGTGTCAGCGCGGTCGCGCGTTTCATCTCGTCGGTCAGGTTTTTGGCGATGAAGCCGCGCACCTCGCTTTGAAAGGCGCGCTCCTCGGCATTGAACGTGAGGTCCATGATGCGCTCCTTGGGTCAGGCGGTGCGGCCAAGCTGGGCGTGGCGGGCATAGTGATGCGCGCTGCCGCCGAACAGTGTGTCGAAGGCGACCAGCCGCTTGAAATAGGCTCCGACCTCGAGCTCCTCGGTGACACCCATGCCGCCGTGAAGCTGGATCGACTGCTCGCCGACGAAGCGTGCGCATTTGCCGATTTTCGCTTTCGCGCCTGACGCCGCCCGAGCACGCTCGACCGGCGCAGCATCCACCTTCAACGCAGCCCGCAGCGCCATCGAGCGCGCCTCGTCCACCTGCATCGCCATGTCGGCGAGGCGGTGGCGGATCACCTGGTTGGCGGAGAGCGGCCGGCCGAACTGCTTTCGGATCTTGGTGTAGTCGAGCGTGGTGTCGAGCAGCGTCTGCATGATGCCGACGGCCTCCGCACCTAACGCAGCCATGGCGCGGTCGACGGCCCATTCGATCACCGGCAATACGTCGCTATCGTCACCGAGGAGAGCGTCCTGCGGCAGCTCCACGCCTGACAGCTCGATGTTGCAGGCCCGTCCGCCGCCGAGACGTTGATAGTCACTCATGGCAACGCTCGGCGTTTTCGCCTGGACCAGGAACAGGCCGATGCGTCCCGACGGTCCCCGATGATCATGGATATGCGCGGAGACGATGATCTCGTCGGCAGCGTGGCCGTCGAGCACCGCGATCTTGCTGCCGGAAAGGCGCCAGCCCTCGGCTGTCTTGTGAGCGGTGGTCGCGACCTTGGCGAGATCGAACCGCGCTGCGCGCTCGGAATGCGCAAAGGCGAGCTTGAGCGATCCGTCGGCGACCTTCGGCAGCCGCTCCTGCTTCTGCGCGGTGGTGCCGCACGTCTCGATCAGCGCCGCTCCGAGCACGACCGTCGCGATATACGGCTCGGACACCAGCCCACGGCCAAACGCCTCCATCAGAATCCCGATCTCGACCGCGCCGCCGCCGAGCCCGCCAAACTCCTCAGGGACCGGCAGCGCCAGCCAGCCGAGCTCGGCGAACTGTTTCCAGACATCAGGGCTGTATCCGAGCGGATCGTTCGCCATCTTGCGGCGATGATCGGCATCGTAGCTTTCGGCGACAAAGCGCTCCGCGCTCTCGCGCAGCAGCCGTTGCTCGTCGCTGAGATTGAGGTCCATGTCGCTACTCCGCGGCCGGCGGCTTGCGCACGGAGGGATGCAGTCCGGATGGATCGACGATCATGCCGAACTCCTGGAGATTGTGGGCGTGGCAGAGCTGATGCAGCGCGAAGGCCTGGTCGATCGCGGCGGGCTGGCCCATCACGTCGACCGAGCGGTTCACGGCCTCCTTGGTCAACTTGAGCGCAAAGGCCGGCTTTGCTGCGATCCGGCGCGCCAGCTCCAGCACGCGCGACGACAGCTCGGCGCGCGGGACGACCTGATTGACCATGCCGAGTTGATGCGCCTCTTGCGCACTCCAGCTGTCGGCGGTGAACAGAAACTCCTTGGCCTTGCGCGAGCCGAGTTCCCAAGGATGCACGAACCATTCGACGCCGCAGACGCCCATGGTGACGACGGGGTCGCAGAACTGCGCGTCGTCGCTGGCGACGATGAGGTCGCAAGCCCAGGCCAGCATCAGGCCGCCCGCGATGCACTTGCCGTGCACCTCGGCAATGGTCGGTTTCGCCAGATTGCGCCAGCGCCGCGTGATCTGGAGATAAATTTCCTGCTCGCGCGCGAAGCGGCCATGTGCGTTCGGTTCGGCAAAGCCGCCCCAATTTCCTACCGGCGGAAAATCGATGCCTGCGGCATTCTTAGCCCCGGGGCGGAGGTCATGGCCTGAGGAGAAGTGCGGCCCGTTGCCGGCGAGGATGATGACCTTGACCGCATCGTCCTGCACCGCTTCGTCGAAGGCGGCGTTGAGGTCGTAGGTCATTTGCAGATTCTGCGCATTGCGCGCCTCGGGCCGGTTCATCACGATCCGGGTGATCGCCGGCTCCGGCCGCTCAACGAGGATGGTCTCGAACGAGGACATCGCGTTCCCCCTGGCGTTTCCATTTGGTCTTATTGTTTCGTCGAGTTGACTATGTCGGCCAGGGATAGGCAAGAGGCTTGCGTAAATCGGCTGCTTTTCGCGCGCGATCTGGTAGTTTGCACCAGATTCCACCGGGAGAAATTCCATGCGCAAGATCCTCACCGTACTGGCGGCGCTGGCCTCGCTGAGCCTGACGAACTGCGGCTACAACGCGATCCAGACCGAGGACGAGCAGATCAAGGGCAACTGGTCCGAGGTCGTGAACCAGTATCAGCGCCGCGCCGATCTCGTGCCCAACCTCGTCAACTCGGTGAAGGGCTTTGCGCAGCAGGAGAAGGACGTGCTGCTCGGCGTCACCAACGCGCGCGCCAAGGTCGGCAGCATCCAGGCGACGCCGGAGGTGCTGAACGATCCCGCCGCCTTCCAGAAATTCCAGGCCGCCCAGGGCGAGCTCTCCAGCGCGCTGTCGCGGCTGCTGGTCGTCACCGAGAACTATCCGCAGCTCAAGTCGGATGCGCTGTTTAGGGATTTGATGTCGCAGCTCGAGGGCACCGAGAACCGCATCACGGTCGCCCGCAACCGCTACATCAAGGCGGTGCAGGATTATAACGTCACCATCCGCTCGTTCCCGACCAACTTCACCGCGATGGCGTTCGGCTACAAGGAGAAGCCGAATTTCTCGGTCGAGAACGAGAAGGAGATCTCGACCGCGCCGAAGGTGGATTTCAACCCGGCGCCGTCGAAGTAGCCGCGTTCGGCACAGATGCGCGCCCCACTCACCACTGTCATTCCCCGCGAAGGCGGGGAATCCAGTACGCCGCGGCCCCTCCGCATCTCGCCGGCGTCTCTGGAATACTGGATCGCCCGGTCAAGCCGGGCGATGACAGCGAGGGTGTGGCGGGCTTGTTCGAGCATGCTCTCGCGGATTGCCCTCGCCGTCGCGCTGGCTCTCACCTTTGCCTTCGCTGCTGCGGCCGACGTCGCCGTCCCCCAGCTCACCGGCCGTGTGATCGACCAGACCGGGTCCTTGTCGGGCAGCGACATCGCCACGCTCACGCAAAAGCTGCGCGATTTCGAGACGCGCAAGGGTAGCCAGATCGCCGTCCTGATCGTGCCGACGACGCAGCCGGAGACGATCGAGCAATTCTCGATCCGCGTCGCGGACGCCTGGAAGATCGGCCGCAAGAAGGTCGACGATGGCGCGATCCTGATCGTCGCCAAGAACGACCGGCACTTGCGCATCGAGGTCGGCTACGGCCTCGAAGGCGCGCTCACCGACGTCACCTCGCGGCGCATCATCGACGAGATCATCACCCCGAAATTCAGAACGGGCGATTTTGGCGGCGGTATCTCGGACGGTGTCGATCGCATGATCCGCGTCATCGATGGCGAGCCGCTGCCGGTTCCCTCACCAAGCGTGAATTTCGGCAATCTCGACGATCTCGGACCGCTCTTCATCGTGACGCTGTTCGCCTCGATCGGGGTGGGCGGGTTCTTTCGCGCCATGCTGGGGCGGCTGGCCGGATCATTGGTGACCGGCGGCATCATCGCCGCGCTTGCCTGGTTCATTCTCGGCTCTTTCGCACTCGCCATGGCCCTCGGTGTCGTCGGCTTCATCATCGGGTTCATCGCCGACCTGTTCTCGGCGATGGCGCCAAGCACGCGATCGTCGCGTGGCGGCTCCTGGTCGAGCGGCAGCGCGGGAGGCGGCTGGAGCAGCGGCTCGTCGAGTAGCGACAGCGGCAGCTTCAGCGGCGGTGGCGGCAGCTTTGGCGGCGGCGGCGCCTCGGGGAGCTGGTAGGTCATGAGCATCAAGCGCATTGCCAGACACCTGGTGCAGCATCATTGGCGGGCAAAGCAGGTCTTTCCGCAAGCCGTGCTCGATCGCATCGAGCAGGCGATCAGGAGCAGCGAGGCCACCCATTCCGGCCAGGTCCGCTTCGTGGTCGAAGGCGCGCTCGACGGCCGTCCGCTGTTCCGCGACCAGCCAGCCCGCGAGCGTGCGCTCGACGTGTTCTCGCATCTGCGGATCTGGGACACCGCGCATAACAACGGCGTGCTGATCTACCTGCTGCTCGCCGACCGCGATGTCGAGATCATCGCCGATCGCGGCATCGACGCGAAGGTGGGTGCCGAGGGCTGGGAGACGATTTGTCGCGCGATGGAGGCGGAGTTCGCCGCGGGCCGGTTCGAGCCAGGCGTGATCGGCGGCATCGCCGCGGTGTCGCGCGAGCTGGCCAGGCACTTCCCACCGGGCGGACCGCATCCGAACGAGTTGCCGGATGCGCCCGTGGTGATGTGAGGGGGACGATAGTCCACACTCCGTCATTGCGAGGAGCCCGTGCGACGAACCAATCCAGACTGCCACCGCAGAGACATTCTGGATTGCTTCGCTACGCTCGCAATGACGGGGGTGGCAGAAGCGCCCGCCACCTAATCATCCAGTTTGTTCAGATCCCGCACCGACTGCATGATCGGCTCGAAGTTCGAGCGCGCGTCCAGCGCGTCGAACAATTGCGCGGTGTCTTCCAGGAGGCCATGCGAGCGCGCGATCGCGATGCGGACATCGTCCTGCGGCGTATCCGACAGCCGCCCGTGTCCCGACAGCAGGATCTTCGAATCCAGTCCCTTCAGCCGCTCCAGCGACTGGATATAGTCGGCGATGCTGCCGGAGCCGAACACGCCGCCCATCACCCCGCCCGGCATCAAGGTGTCGGCGGCGAACAACAGGCCCTTGTCCTGGTCGTACAGCGTGATGCAGGCCGAGGTGTGGCCCGGCGTGTGCATCACGTTGAGGCGGAAATTGCCGAGGTCGATCAGATTGCCTTCCTCGAGCCAGATGTCGACATTGATCGGCACGTTCGGCTCGTTGAACATCTTGCGCAGCATCGAGAAGTCGTCGCGCAGCATGATCTTGTTGGCGGCGAGCCGATGCGCAGCGATGAAGGTGCGACGCTCGTTGAAGTGCCAGGCAGCGCCGATATGGTCGAGATGCTCGTGGCTCAGCACGACCATATCGATTGTCTCCGGAGGACATCCGGCGAAGTTCAGGCACTCCACCATCGACGGATAGTTCGAGGACAGGCCGACATCGATCAAAATGGTACGCGCCGAGCCGCGCACCAGATAGGCATTGGCGGCGCGATTGGCGAAGCGGATCTGGTAGACGTCGTCGGCGGCCTGGATCAGCGAGCAGGTGTCGTTCTTCATCAGGACCGGGAAGGCGGTCGGCTCGCGATCGCTCATGATTGCGCCGCCCGGTAGGTGACCGCGTTGGAGGCGCGCAGACGTTTTGAGAGCGCATCCATCACCATCAGCGCGAACGCCGGCTGCTGGCTGACGAGATAGACGAAGCGGGCGTGATTGATCCGCATCACCCTGGTGTTCGGCGCCGCCGCGATCGCGGTCGCCGAGCGTGCCGAGCCGTCGATCACGGCCATCTCGCCGAAGAACTCGCCCTTGCCGAGCTTGACGATGGTGGTCTTGCTGGCGCCGTTCATCTTGGCGATCTCGACCTCGCCGTCGAGGACGACGAACAGCTCGCGGCCGGTCGAGCCTTCCTCGAAAATGACGTCATCGACACCAAACGCGTTGATGCATTTCTCGATCGTCATGGCACCCCCAAACGCCTTCTGGCTGACGGGACCGCCCATGTTAGCCAGAGGCCGATGACGGGCAAGCAGCCCTTCGGCTAAGGCGAGCGTCTGCCGCAGGGCAGCATCGGCTGACGATTTGTTGCACGCCGCCACGCCGGTTCCATTTTCCCGACCCAATTCGGCCCCGGATGAGTTCCTAAAATTTCGGTAAGCGGGTCCGGAGGTAAGGATTTCGCAAGCAATGAAAGTTACCAAAAGGTCAATCCAGACTGGAGTATTTGAGCCGTGAGCGAACCAATGCCCGAGCAGGCTGCCCAGGAGACCGGCGAACAGACGAACGTCGTCGAAGCCGCCGCGACCGTGCCGCAGGCCGTCGAGGCTGCCGCCAGCATCGAGGCCCCCTCGATTGCCCCCGACCATGAGGCGCCGCCGAAGCCCGATCCGGTGAAGGCGGATGCCCCCAGGATCGAACCGCCCCGGATCGAGGTCCCGAAGTTCGAAGCCAAGGTTGAGCCGAAAGCCGAGGCAAAGCCTGAGCCGAAGCCCGGCAAGCTGATCGTGATGGCGCCCTCGGACCGCTCCTGGGAGCGCGAGGAGTTTGCCCCTCATGTGAAGCCGGAAGCGCCGCGCGAGACCGGCGACAAGCGTCGCCTGTCGGCGATGGCCGCGGTGGTCGCGATCGCCGCCGGCGTCGGCGCCATCAGCGGCGCGCTTGCGACCGCCGGCATGATGCATTTCGCAGCCCCGGCCGCCGCGCCGGCGCAGGTCGCCGACACCAGCGCGCTGGAATCCTCGGTCGCCCGGATCGATGCCGATCTCGTCGCCCTCAGGGCGAATGTCGAGCACACCTCCAAGACCGGCCTCAGCCAGTTCAACCGGGCCAATGACCGGCTCGACAAGCTGGAGAAGGCGCAGGCCGAGCCGATGGCGAAGCTCGCAAAGCTGTCCGAGACCGTCGACAAGCTCCGCGCGACGCCGCCCGCCGCGCCCGCACAGGCTGCGGCTGCGCCCGCCAAGGAAACCACCGGCTCGATCGTGCCGACCCAGGTTGCGGCCGCCGCCGGACCGGCTCCCGCGCCCGCCACGCCCAAGACCGAGGTCGGCCGCATGCCGACGCTCGAAGGCTGGAGGCTGCGCGACGTCGCCAATGGCGGCGCACTGATCGAGGGCCGCGACGGCCTCTATGAGGTCTATGCCGGCGACCCCATTCCCGGCGTGGGCCGGGTCGATGCGATCCGTCGCCAGGACGGCCGCTGGGTGGTCGTCACCAGCAAGGGCCTGATCGTCGCGCGCTGAGCACGCCGATATCTTGTTTTCAAAGAGGCGCTTCACCACCGTGTGAAGCGCCTTTTTGCTTGAATAGGCGTCCCCGCGCGGTGTTACCTCAGGCATGAGCCGCGCGTTGCGAATTCTGGTTGTTGTTGCCGCATTGGTCGGCGGCGCCGTTCCGCTTTTCGCGGCGGGAACTACATCGCTGACGCGTGGCACGGCGATCACCGATCCTGATCTGCTGAAAAAGCTCGACCAGAGCGACGTGCTGACGATCTCGCGGCTGCTCTGGCCGGAGCGGAACGCGAACTTTCTGCTGACGACCGAGCAGATGTTTTCGCAGCTGTCGCAGCTCGAGCAAATTCCACCCGCGATCGACGCGGAGCTCGAGCGCTACGTCGCGCAGCAGAAGGCGGCCTTTCCGAGCGAGACCATCGGCGTCGGCGAAGGCTTTGACGTCCAGCTGTTCGACCGGGCCAATCTGAAGTCGCCCGACACGCGTTTCGTGCTGGCCGGCATCGTCAACCGCATGGACCGCGCCTATGTCTCGGAACAATCCTGCGGCGAGATCCGGCTGATCTATCGTCTTGCGCGGTTCGACAACAAGCCGGACGGCGGCAAGACCGCAACGCGTCTGCCGATGACGTTCAATCTGGTGCTGAAGGCGAGGGACCCGCGCCAGGCGGATGCGAGCGGCAACCCGGTGACCTGTGCCGAGGTCGCGCTGCGCTGGCTCGACAATGGCGACTGGCAGGGGCTGATCGGCGGCGGCGTTCATCCTTCCGACGCGATGCTCGACCGCATCGAGACCAACATCCAGGTCTCCGTCGCGCCGAAATCGGCACTGCACGATTTCCGCTCCGACTATCTGCTCAAGGTGTTCAAGTACGATGCCGCGACGAAGACGTTCGAGGAATCGACGCTGGAGAACCAGATCGACCGCGACCGCATCCTTGCAGAGGATGATCTGCGGCGCGACTTTAAAGACTGGCTGCTCGCGCCGGAGAATTTGCGCGAGTTCGATCGCGGCACCGTGCTGATCCCCGAGAAGTTTTTGGCCAAGGTCGCGGTGGTGCCGACACCGGCCGGGCTCGATGCCTCCGCGTTGCAGCCGGAATTCGGCATGATGGAAGGTGAGGGCAAGGACAATCCGGTCTTCACCGACAACGACGTGGTCGGCGCGCTGAAGCAGGCGGCCGCGCGCGGGGACCTGCAGAACATCCGCTCGGTCGCGGGCTTCCAGCGCCGTCTCAACGACGTCACCTGCGCCGGCTGCCATCAGACCCGAGGCATCGGCGGCTTCCATTTCCCGGGCGTCGACTGGCTCGCGGACAAGCCGTCCAATTCCACCATTGTGCCGGCCTCGCCGCATTTTGTCGGTGACCAGCTCCGCCGTCGCGACATCCTGACCGCGTTCGCCGCCGGCAAACGTCCTGATTTCTCACGCGGATTTGCCAGCCGGCCGCAGACCCGCGGCAGCGGCGAGCTGGCCGGCACCGAATATCAGGACGGCTGGGGCGCGCATTGTTCCCTGCAAAATGCGGGATCGGGAGCGCGGGATGAGAGTTTTACGTCATGGAGCTGTGCTAAAGGTTTGACCTGTCAGGCTGCCGCGGCCTCGCGCCGCATCGGCATGTGCTTCATCAAGACGCGCTAAACCGATTTGGATCACCCATGACTGATACCAGCGAAGCCGACAAGGAGCGCAATCGCGAGATCGCGCGCAATGAGGAAGCCAAGCAGGTCACCGGCAGCGTCCGCGTCAGCACCTGGGCAGTTGCGGTGGTGGTGATCGTCGGCGGCATCCTGTTCACGCTCGGCTGGCTGGCGCTGAGGTAGCTGCGATAACTCTGTCGATTGGAAGCGCACGGAGCGAGCTGCGGGTCCACCTCTCCCGCTTGCGGGGAGAGGTCGGATCGCTCTTGCGATCCGGGTGAGGGGGTACGGGTCCCTCGGCGATCTCACGTGTGGAGAGAGGCCCCTCACCCTGATCCTCTCCCCGTAAGAACGGGGAGAGGGGAAAGAAAGAGCCCAGCTCACTTCGCGTAATTCGTCATCCGCCGTCCCGGCAGCAGCTCATACGCCGATTTCCAGCCGGGCAGGGCGGCCATGCGGCCGAGCCAGGCATGGATGGCGGGATGGCTCGCCGCGAAATCAAAGCCGTGCTCGTCGCTCGGATAGTGCAGATAGGCCATCATGGAGATATCGGCGACCGTCGGCTTCGCGCCGATCGCGAAGGCGTTGTGCTGGAGATGGCCGTCGAGAATGCCGAGAAAATCGTCGAGCCGCCGGCGGAAATGCTTCAGCACCTGCGGATCGTTCTTCTCGGTGAAGGCCCGCATGAAGCGATAGGTCGCCATGTAGCCGGTGAGCTTGTGGTTGTCCCAGAACAGCCATCGCAGCAGCTCGAACTTCTCGTCCTCGGTCTCGGCGCCGAAGCGGCCATATTGTTCGGCGAGCATGAGCAGCAGCGGCGCGGTCTGCGTCATCTTCACGCCGTCGATCTCGAGCACGGGAATCTCGCCCATCTCGTTGATGGCCTTGCGCCACTCCGCCGTGCGCGTGACGCCGCCGCCGAAATCGGTCCACACCGGCTCGAACGTCTCGCCACACAGCGTCAGCATCAGCGCCAGCTTGTAGCTGTTGCCGGATTCCGGGAAGTAGTGCAGGCGGTAGTTGGGCATGGGACCTCACGACGAGCGGTGTTGTCGTGAGTATATAGCGAGATCGCTCCACATCGTCATTGCGAGCGCAGCGAAGCAATCCAGCAATGCATCCGCGGAAAGACTCTGGATTGCTTCGTTGCGCTCGCAATGACGGAGTTTGCGGAGACGATGGGGCTAACCCACCGCCCCCGAACCTCGCAGCTCTTTGATCGCCTGCTCGTCGTATCCCGCCCCGCGCAAAATCTCGTCACTGTGCTCGCCGACGGCTGGCGGCTTGCGCGGCTGGACCTTCTTGGCGCCGTCGATCCATATCGGGCTGGAGATGGTGAGCATGGTGTCGTTCTCGAACGGCACCAGCACCTCGTTGTCGAGCATCTGCTTGTCGTTGGGGATGTCATCGAGAATGCCGACGATGCCGAACACGAGCCCGTTGCCGTCGAGAATTTTTCGCCATTCGGCGAGATCCTTGGTGGCAAAGGTCTCATCAAATATCTTGATCAACTCCACCGAGCGGGCGTGGCGGTCGGGCTTGGTGGCGAAGCGCGGATCGGTGATGAGGTCTTCGCGTCCCAGGCATTTGGCCAAGGTTGGAAACTGCCTCTCCTCGCTCAGCAGCGACAGGATCAGCCAGCGGCCGTCCTTGCATTGATAGTGATTGGCGACCGCGTTGAGCGCTCGCTCGCGTGGCCGTCGCTCGGCGAATTTGGCGCCGCTCAGCTTTGCCTGTGCCAGCACGCTCGCCGCCCAAATGCCGTTTGCCATCAGATTGGAGGCGACATGCGAGCCCTTGCCGGTCTTCTCGCGCTGATAGAGCGCCGTGACGATCGCGCTGTAGAGCGCCATGGCGCAGGGGTGGTCGCCCATGCCGGCGACCGAGCGCGCCGGAGTGGTCTCAGTGTCGGCGCGGACGAGGTCCATCAGGCCGGAGCGCGCCCAATAAGCGTTGCTGTCGAAGCCGGGCTTGTTGGCCTCTTCGCCCTTTTCGCCATAGCCGGTGAAGGAGGCGTAGATCAGCCGGTCGTTGAGATGGGCGAGATGGTCATAGGTGATGCCGAGCTTGGCGCGCACCGGCGGCGGCATGTTGGTGATGAAGACGTCGGCCTCCTCCACCAGCTTGTAGAGCACGGCCTGCGCTTCGGGCTTGGAAAGGTCGAGTGCGATGCTCTTCTTGTTGCGGGCCTCCAGCAGCCAGGCGTAATTGTGCTCGCTGCTTGGATAGCCCGGAATGTTGGGCAGATTGCGATAGGGGTCGCCGGCGCCGGGCGGCTCGATCTTGATGACGTCGGCGCCGAAATCCGACAGCACGGTCGCGGCCGCGGGCGCTGCGATGAAGCTCGCGCAGTCCAGAACCTTCAGGCCCGCAAAAATGCCCTTTTCCATCGCGGCGTTGCTCCCTCGTTCTTGTCGTTTCCCGCGCGCTGGAATTGGCGCGGGCGGATCATGGGAGCATTAGACCGATGTTTCGCCGGGATGCAACGGCGCCAGGCGCAGGGCTTGCTGTGTCCAGCGCGCGTCCGCCACCGACCCGAAACGATCTCCGTCACCCTGAGGTGGCCGCTTCTTCAGCGGCCCTCGCACCTCAGGATGACGGAGCTGCGATTGCGCGCCGATGCGAGCCGTGAATTCAGAAGCGTCCTCACTCCTCCCCCGCGAGCAGCGCCGCATTGCCGCCCGCTGCCGCGGTGTTGATCGTTACGGTCTGCTCGGTCGCAAACCGCGCGAGATAGTGCGGGCCGCCGGCCTTGGGGCCGGTTCCGGACAGGCCATTGCCGCCGAACGGCTGCACGCCGACCACGGCGCCGATCATGTTGCGGTTGACGTAGATGTTGCCGACCTGGACGCGGTCGATGATCGCCTCGATGGTGTCGTCGATGCGCGAGTGGACGCCGAGCGTCAGCCCGTAACCGGTGCGCGCGATCGCCTGCAGCACGCGCTCGAGGTTCTCGGCGCGGTAGCGCACGACATGGAGGATCGGGCCGAACACCTCCTCTTTGAGCTGGCCGGCGTCCTTGAGCTCGAAGATGTGCGGCGCGACGAAGCAGCCTTCGGGCGCCTTGCCGGCAAAGTGCAACTTCGCCTCGCTCTTCATCCGCGCGACGTGCGCATCGAGCCGCTGCTTGGCCTCAAGGTCGATCACCGGTCCGACATGGGTCGCGACATCTGCGGGATCTCCGATCCTCAATTCACGCGCAGCGCCCGCGATCATCTCGATCATGCGGTCGGCGACGTCCTCTTGCACGAACAAGAGCCGCAGCGCCGAGCAGCGCTGGCCGGCGGAACGGAACGCGGAGGTGACGACGTCGTCGGCGACCTGCTCGGGCAGCGCGGTCGCATCGGCGATCATCGCATTGATGCCGCCGGTCTCCGCGATCAGCGGCACGATCGGCCCATCCTTGGCGGCGAGCGTCCGGTTGATCGCCCGCGCGACCTCGGTCGAGCCGGTGAAGACGACGCCTGCGATGTCTTGATGCGCGGTGAGCACTGCGCCGATGCGGCCGTCGCCGGTGACGAGATGCAGTGCGCCCTTGGGAATGCCGGCCTCGTGCAGCAGGGCGACCGCCTCGCGCGCGATGCGCGGCGTCTGTTCGGCCGGCTTTGCCACCACGCAGTTGCCGGCCATCAGAGCCGCCGTGACCTGGCCGAGGAAAATCGCCAGCGGAAAATTCCACGGCGAGATCGCGACGAAGACGCCGCGGCCGCGCATCGCGAGCGCATTGCTCTCGCCGGTCGGGCCGGGCATGGCGGCATCGGCGCCGAACTGCTTGCGTCCTTGCGCGGCGTAGTAACGGCAGAAATCCGCGGCCTCGCGCAGCTCCGACAGCGCATCGTCGAGCGTCTTGCCGCCCTCGCGCTGCAGCAGCGCGATGAAATGCGCGCTGCGGCTCTCCAGGAGATGCGCGGCCTGCTCCAGCGCCGCCGCGCGCACGGCCGCCGGCGTCCGGCTCCAGGCGGCGAAGCCGGCGCGTGCCGCTGCCACCGCCGCATTGGCCTGATCAGGCGCTGCATCGGCAATCGGCTTGAGATCAGCCGCCTCGGTCTTGACGTCCGTCAGCAACTGATCGAGCGCGGCACGCTCGCCGAACTCGACGCCGCGCGAATTGCGCCGCTCCGGCGCGAACAGATCGCCCGGCAACGGAATTTTTGGATGCGCCGCCGCCTGCGGCCGGACGATGGCATCCGCCGGCCGCTGCAGCAGTGCCGGCACTGGCACGCGATAATCGGCGGCCTGCGCCACGAACGAAGAATTGGCGCCGTTCTCCAAGAGCCGCCGCACCAGATAGGCGAGCAGGTCGCGATGGCTGCCGACCGGGGCATAGGTGCGGTAGGCGATATCAGGGTGATCCTTGGCGAGCTGCTCGTAGAGCGCTTCGCCCATGCCATGCAGGCGCTGGAATTCGAAGCCGCCGCTGCCATGCGCAAGCTCCAGCACGGTCGCGACCGTCAGTGCGTTGTGGGTCGCAAATTGCGGGAAGATGCGCGGCCGCAAAGCCAGCATCTTGGCGGCGCAGGCGACGTAGTTCAGATCCGTCATCGCCTTACGGGTGAACACGGGATAGCCGTCGAGCCCACGCTCCTGCGCGCGCTTGATCTCAGTGTCCCAATAGGCGCCCTTGACGAGGCGCACCATCAGCTTGCGGTCATGCGCGCGTGCGAGTTCGTCGACATAGTCGATCACGGCGCTGGCGCGCTTCTGATAGGCCTGGATCGCGAGGCCGAAGCCGTCCCAGCCTTTGAGCGAGGGATCGGCGAGCGTGGCCGCGATCACGTCGAGCGACAACTCCAGCCGGTCGGCCTCCTCGGCATCGACGGTGAAGTTGAGGTCGTGGGCCTTGGCGCGCTGCGCGAGATCCAGCAGCAGCGGCACCAGTTCGCGCATCACGCGGTCCCGGCTGATCGCCTCAAACCGCGGATGCAGCGCCGAGAGTTTTACCGAGATGCCGGGCCGGTCGGGCAGGGGACGATCACCGGCCGCCTTGCCGATGGTTTCGATCGCACTGGCATAGGCGTCGAAATAGCGCTTCGCATCCGCCGCCGTGCGGGCGCCTTCGCCGAGCATGTCGAAGGAGTAGCGCGGCTTCTGGCCGGAGCGCGGCTTACCCCGTTCCAGCGCCTGCTCGATGGTCTCGCCCAGCACGAAATGATTGCCCATCAGCCGCATCGCCTGGCGCGTCGCGGTGCGCACCGCCGGCGCGCCGAGCCGCTTCACGAGGCGGCCGATGGTGCCGTCGGGCGTCTCTCCGGGCTGGATCACCCGCGCCGACAGGCCGAGCGCCCAAGCCGAGGCGTTGACCAGGAACGCCGTAGACTTGGTCTCGTGGTGGATGAAGTCGCCCTCGCCGAGCTTGTCCTCGATGAACTGGTCGGCGGTGCGCGCATCGGGCACGCGCAGCAGCGCCTCGGCCAGCACCATCAGCGCCAGCCCCTCCTTGGTCGAGAGCGCGAACTCCCGCAGCATGTCCTCGACGCCGCCGAGCCGGTCGTCGCGCTTGCGGATCGCCTCGATCAGCCGGGTCGCAGTGCGGTCGATGCGCGCCTCCTGCGGCGGGCTCAGATGCGACGCGGGCAGGAGCTTTGCTGCGATCTCGGCATCATCAGGGGCGTAAGGCGCGGTGAAGGGCGGCGGGATGTCTGGCATGGCGTGTCCTGTGGCTCAAACTCAGAATAAGGCCCGCGTGACCGTAGCTCGATAGACAATTTAATCATTTTGCCTTAGAAAATGAAGATCGATGATAAGATAGCCGCGGAAAATATGGAACTCGATCGAATCGACCGGAAAATCCTCTCTGTTTTGCAGCAGGATGGGCGAATCGCCAATGTCGAGCTGGCCGAGCGCATCGGCCTGTCGCCGACCTCGATCGGCGAACGGCTGAAGCGGTTGCAACGTGAGGGCTTTATCGAGGGCTATGGCGCGCGGCTCAATCCGCACCGGCTGGGCCTTGGCCTGCTGGTGTTCGTCGAGGTGCTGCTCGACAAGACCACGCCCGACAATTTCGAGCGCTTCGCGCGCGCGGTGAAACTCGCGCCTGAAGTGCTGGAGTGTCACATGGTTGCAGGCGGCTTCGACTATCTAGTGAAGGCGCGGCTTGCGGACATGACCGCCTATCGACGTTTCCTCGGCGAGACCCTGCTGTCGATGCCGGGCGTGCGCGAGACGCGAACCTATGCGGTGATGGAGGAGATCAAGCGCGACGCACCGTTGCCGGTAGAGTAACGAAGTGCGGTCGCGATTGTCATTGCTGTGGCGTTGAGGATGCGGTTTTCGCGGGAAAAATAGCTCTCCGTGTGCAGTCGCAACGCCTGTCGTCGAATGCACTGGCCGTCTTCTGAAATTTTCTTGGCCCCGCTCCCGGATCGATCCGGGAGGCAGCAAAGGCTGGCGGGCTTATACTTTGAGGTTCTCTGCGGAGGTCTTGCCCCGGTTTGCGATCTCTTCGTATTCAACCGTCTGTCCCTCGTTGAGGGTGGACAGGCCGGCTTTCTGCACTGCCGAGATATGCACGAACACATCCTTGCCCCCCGACGCAGGCTGGATAAATCCATAACCCTTCGTCGGGTTGAACCACTTGACCGTACCTTTAGCCATCACGACTTCTCCGCGGGTCTTCCTCCGAGATCGCGAACCGCCAGTCCCCGCCAACCGGCCGGTTCGGTCCTAACAGGATACGCGGATTGTGGCGGGCTTGGTAGCTCAAACCACATCAGCATTTCGCCGAATTCCGCTCAACTTCGCGGCGTTTTTGCCGGTTTTGCCCGTTTGGCGGTCAAATGGCCCGCACCCCGCGTGCCGTCCGTCAATAAGTCGCGGCCAGATAATCGACGATCTTGCCGACATCGGCATCGTCGATCGGTGCGCCATAGACCTTGATCATCTTGGTCACCTCGGCCTGCCAGAAGCCCTTCTTGTCCTTCATCGGCGGCTGTGTGGCGACGTAGTCGGACGAGTGGCAGGCGGTGCAATTGCCCTGCACGACCTCCAGATTGGGCCCGGGCTTGAACGCGGCGACCTCGTCGGGGGTCTTGTAATTGACCGGCGCCGCGGTCACGGCGCTGATGCCGGCGGCGAGGGCGAGCGAGGCGGCGAAGAGAACGGTGCGCTGCATGATCATTCTCCTCAGGCGACGGTGACGCGCGTGGTTTCGACGACATTGCGCAGATAACCCGCGGGGTTCCAGCGCGGCGTATCCGGCTGGGTCTCGCCGCCATTGCCGGTTGCGCGCACCTTGAGCTCGACCTGGCCGGCCGCAAGCTTCACCGGCAGCTTCCATTCACGGAATGCGTATTTGCCGAGATCCTTGCCGAGCTTGGCGCTCGCCCAGGTCTTGCCGCCGTCGGTGGAGACCTGGACCTCCTTGATGCCCTTGCCGCCGTCGAAGGCGATGCCGCGCAGTGTCGTGCGTCCCGCCTTCAGCTTGGCGCCATCGGGCACGCTGGTGATGAAGGAGCGGATGGTGAAGCGGTTGATCGGGATCGTCGCCTTCGGCGCGGTGCCCGGCTCGATCGCGTTGTTCGGCGTATCGGGAATGCGATAGGCCGACTTCATCCAGAAGCCGTCATAGACGTTGTCGATGACGGTGATCTCGTTGAGGTGCTTGACCCAGTAGGTGCCGTAATAGCCGGGCACGACCAGGCGCAGCGGGAAGCCGTTGAGGAACGGCAGGTCCTCGCCGTTCATGCCATAGGCCAGCATCACCTCGCCGTCGCTGGCGTGGTCGATGTCGAGCGCCTTGATGAAATCGGGCGTCTTGTCGCTGACCGGGCCGTCCATGCCGTTGAACGTGACCTGCTTGGCGCCGGCCTGCACGCCGGCCATCTCCAGCACGGTCTTGAGCGGCACGCCGCGCCAGCGCGCGCAACCCATCGCGCCGTTGGCGAGCTGGCCACCGGCGACGCGCGGCTCGGAAAAGCCGCGGCTGTTGCCGGAGCACTGGTTGACGGCGACGATCTCGGTCGCCTTCATCTTCCTGATGTCCTGGAGCGACAGCTTGAGCGGCTTGTCGACCTTGCCCTTGACCTCAAGCGTGAACTTGTCGGGGTCGAGATTGTAGGGCAGGTCGGAGAGGTGATAGCGCACGAAGAACGCGTTGTTCGGCGTGATCGGGCCGTCGTTGAAGACAGCGAACGGCGTCTCGAGCTGCGGCGGCCGGCTGGTCAGACCGATCATCGGCCGCTTCTGTGGATATTTCACCAGCGGCCGTTCGCCATTGGTGAAGGGCAGCGTGACGGTGTCGAGGGCCAGCGCCTTGGTGGAATTCAGTGTGGCCGCGATAGCGGCAAGTCCCGCTCCTTTGAGCAGGTCGCGTCGATCGAACATGGTGTCTCCTCCCGGAGCTTTTCGTTGGACAGCGGTCATCACCGCGATCCCGCGCTCATCTGTCGCAACGATTTGAATGAAGTCAATTCGTGCTTTCGCAGCAAGCCCATGCCGCTGCGTTGCAGCAAGCCGGTGTTACGTCTGTAACGAGATTGAGCCTGGCTGTAGCGGCGACGATGGTGCGCTCCCTCGCCCCGTTCTTACGGGGAGAGGGTTGGGGTGAGGGGCCTCTCTCCGCACGTGAGGTCGTCGTGAGACCTGTACCCCCTCACCCGGATCGCACCGGACGATGCTTCGCATCGCCGAGGCGATCCGACCTCTCCCCGCAAGCGGGGAGAGGTGAAGAAGAATCAGGCCGCCACGCGCTCGCCGCGATCGACCAGCGCCGCAAGCTCCCTCGCATCCGCAACCACGCGCACGGCCATCGGCTCGTCGCGGCCGCGGATCGCGACTTCCTGCTGCGGCAGCGAATCGTCGCCAAGGCCGGCGGTGCGGCGGACTTCCTCGGAGACGATGGCCTCGCAGGCCAGGGTCTTGGTCATGTCCTGGAGGCGGGCGGCGACGTTGACGGCGTCGCCGAGCGCTGTGAACACGATGTGATCGCGATAGCCGATGTCGCCGATGATGACCTCGCCGCCATGAATGCCGATGCCGAAGCGGATCGGCTGGCGCAAATCATGGCTGAGGAGCTCGTTGAGCTCGTCGATGTTCGCGGCGATGCTGCTGGCCGCCTTCAGCGCCTGCCGGCAGGCGTGTTGCGGATCTGCTGACAGCCCGAACAGCGCCAGCATGCCGTCGCCGACGAACTGGTTCGGCTGGCCGCCATGCTCGATCACCGCCTGCGAGACCGCGCCGAGAAAGCGGTTGACGATGAAGACGGTGTCGAACGGCAGCCGCTTCTCGGCAAGCTGCGTCGAGCCGCGCATGTCCACGAACAGGCTGACGAGATAGCGCTCCTGGCCGATTCGCGTGGGCGTCGAGGCGTGCGCGTTGGCGGACAGAGTGTGCGGCGTGAAGAGCTGGAAGAAGGAGAGGTCGCACTCCGGCCGCAGCTGGCAGGCAAGCCGGATCGAGGGATCGGCGGTGCCGACACGGGCGAGCACGAACGCCTCGCGCTGCGACGGCTCGGGCAGGACGGCATGGTCGCCGATGATACGGATGCGGCAGGTCGAGCAGCGGGCGCGGCCGCCGCAGACGCTGGCATGCGGCACGTTGTGGCGCAGGCTCGCCTCCAGCACGGACAGGCCCTTTGGCACCCGCACCGTCTTGCCGTTGCCGTAGGACAGCGCGATCATGCCGCCGCGCCGTTCGCGCAAGGCCCGCACGCCGCGCGCCGCCAGCACCAGTCCGAGCAGGCCGACATAGCCGATGGTGAGGGTGTTGGTGATGCGGTCGAGCGTTGCGGCCTCGGCCGTCGAGCCGAGCTGGCGGCGGGTGAGATTGTGCGTGCGCCATTCGCCGTCATCGGCATCGAACATCACGCTGCGGCCGCCCTGATAGACGCCGAGCAGCGACAGCGTCGGGATCAGCACGGCGGCCGCGAGCAGATAGGGCGCCGCACGCGTGAAGAATGGTTTCAGGCGAAGCCAGAAATAGATGCCGATGCAGCCGTGGATCCAGGCGATGGTGAGCAGGATCGTCATGGTCCAGATGCGGTTCGAAGAGAAGAATAGATAGAGCTCCTGCGGATAGAGCTTCTGGTGCCCGTACAACGTCTGGCCGAGCCGCACGCCGATCACATGCGCCATGACCAGCGCCGGGATGCTCAGTCCCAGCACGAGCTGGAGCGGCTCGATGGTCTTCCAGCGGAACTGCCGGCGCTGATACAGCGCGTAGACGCCGAGCCCCATATGGGTGAGGGCGGCGCCGTAGAACACAATCGCGACGGGCAGGAATTGCCAGAATGCCGTGTGATAATAGACCCCGACCTCCATGGCATCGACCGAGATGTTGCCGAGCGCATGGTTGAGGAAATGGCTGATCACGTAAGCGAACAGGATGATGCCGCAGACCAGCCGCACCTGCCGCACGCCGGTCGCGCGGACGAGTTCGGGGATGTGGACGGGAGCGGTGGCCATGATTCGGTTGTATCAGTTCATCAATGAGAACAGCCAGCCTAGCGTTTAATTCCCGGAGTGGACAGCTCGCCCGATCACATGCGCGATAGTTGCCAAATAAGCTGCTGTCGTCCCGGACAAGCGTAGCGAAGCGGAGCGCCGATCCGGGACCCATAACCACAGGGAGCGGTCGTGTGACGGGCTGGTAATTCCGAGTCTTCGCCAAACTCCGCCCTGTGGTTATGGGTCCCGGGTCTGCGCTTCGCTTGCCCGGGACGACACCGATGTTGGGACCCCCGCATTGACTCCCCCTCCGAGGTTAGCGAAAAGCGCGGCCGTGACGATCGCTCCCGACATCTCTGCGAAGCCAGACGGCGCCGAACGCCGGCTCATCCTCATTGCCGTGCTCGTCATCGCCGCGATGACGGTGCTGCGCATCGTCTACGCCTCCGCGATCGAGCTGCGCACCGACGAGGCCTATTACTGGACCTGGTCGAAGGAGGGCGCGCTCAGCTTTCTCGATCATCCCCCCATGATCGCCTGGCTGATCCGCTGCGGCACCGCGATCTTCGGCGACACCGCGCTCGGCGTGCGCTTCGGCGGCATCGTCGCGATGCTGGTGACGCAGCTGCTGCTCGCCGACATCGTCCGCCGTCTCACCCATGATGCGCGCGCGATCGTGTTCGCGGTGCTGATGCCGGAAGCCGCGCTCTATTACGGCCTGCTGATGGCCAAGGTCGCGCCCGACGTCGCCATGATCCCGTTCGCGGTGGCGATGATGTGGTCGCTGGTGCGGCTGGCGCAAAGCGGCGACGGACGCTGGTGGCTCGCGGCCGGACTGTTCGCCGGGCTGTCGCTGCTGTCGAAATTCACTGCGATCATGTTCGCCCCCGCGGTTGCCGCCTTCCTGCTGGTGCCGGATTGGCGCTGGCGCTGGCTGCGCAGCCCGTATCCTTACCTCGCGGCGCTGATCGCCATCGCCGTGTTCTCGCCGGTCTTGATCTGGAACGCGCAGCACGATTGGGCCTCGTTCCGTTTCCAGGGCGTGCGCGCCACCACCAATTACGGCATCTCACTGCGCACGGTCGGCGACTACATCGGCCTGCAATTCGGTCTCGTCGGCTTCGTCATGCTGCCGGTGGTTCTCTCGGGCCTCGCGATGACGGCATGGCGCGGCTACCGCCGGCGCGAGCCGGTCGCGATCTTGCTGTCGACCGCGGTGCTGGTGCCGTTCCTCTATTTCCTCGTGAAGTCGATGACGCTCCGGGTCGGCGATACCTGGCCGATGTTCATGTGGCCGGTCGGCTTCGCCGCTGCCGCCGTCAACCTCGCCGCCCTGTCGCGCGAGGGGTGGTCGGCAAGGCTGATCCGGTCGAGCGTGTTCTGGCTCAACACGGCGGTCGTCTCGGGCATTGCCTTCGTCGTCATCGTGTTCCTGTATTACCTCGCCGCGCCCTGGAATCTGCTCGGCAAGATCGACCCGATCGGCGCCGAGGCGGGCTACGAGCAGGTCGCCGCGCGCGCGCAGGCCGCGCTGGACGAGACCGGCGCAACCTGGATTGCCACCACGGACTACCGCACCTACGCCATGATGCGCTGGCTGTTCCGCGGCCGCGTGCCCGTCATCGAGATCAACGAGCGCGGCCGCTTCCAGGATTTCCGCGATCCCGGCATGGACCGGATCAGGGGCCATGCCGGCATCTATGTCGGCCGCGAGCCGGACAATCGCGCGCCGGTGTGGGATTCGATCCCCGCGCAGCGCGAGCCGCTCGGCGAAGTCGAACGCCGCTGGCGCGGCGTTCTCACGGATACCTATGTGATTGAAAAGCTCACCGGCTGGACCCCGGAGCTGTCCCCGCCGAAGGATTCGCCGCTGTTTTGGTGGAAAGTGCTGGCCTTCCTTTCCCTCTCCCCGCTTGCGGGGAGAGGGGTGGGGTGAGGGGGAGTCTCCGCGGGAACGGTGACAGTTGGTTTCGTGGAGACTCCCCCTCACCCGGAATTCAAGCTGTGCTTGAATTCCGGCCTCTCCCCGCGGGCGGGGAGAGGCGAAGCGCGCTACTCCTCCTCGTCCTTCTTCCGCAGCAGATCCGTCGCGAGGTCCGACAGTTTTGGCGGCGGCAGGGCTGCGAACGGCAGCGGGCGTGTCACGTCGATCGCGGCGAGGCCCAGCCTCGCCGTCAAGAGCCCGTTCAGCACGCCTTCGCCCAGCCGCTGCGACAGCTTCGCCGCAATGCCGTGCCCGAGCATCTGCTGCACCAGGCTGTCGCTCGCGGCCATGCCGCCGGTGATGGCGAGGTGGGCGATGACGTGGCGGAGCAGGCGGATCATGCCGAGCGCGCCGGGGCGGCCGCCATAGAGGAAAGCGAGCTGGCGGATCAGTCGCAACGCGGCGACGAACACGAACAGCACGTCGATCGCCGCGCGGGGCGAGACCGCAGTCACGATCGAGACCTTTTGCGCCGCCGATGACACCAGCCGCCGCGCTTCCGCGTCCAGCGGCGACATCAATTCGCGCTCGGCGAGGCGGATCATGTCGGCGCCATCGATGATCTCGCCGGTGTGGCTCTCCAGCGTGGCGCGGGCGCGCGCCAGCTGCGGATTCTGGTGCGCGATCTTGATGAGATCCTGCACGATGACGCGGCTTTCCTTGCGATCGTCGCTGGCAAGCACCGCGGCCGCGCGCTGATGCAGCTTTTCGATGGTTGCAAGGCGCGCGAGCCCGAACGCCTCGCGCCCGATCACCACTGCAAGCGCGAGCGCGGTGACGAACGCGAAGGCAAGGCCAACGAAGCCGAGGCTTTCGCTGCGCGCAAACAGATCCTCGATCAGATGCACCACGCCGAGCCCGGTGCCGAGCAGCGTCAGCCCGGCAAGGCCGGACCAGAACAGCGTGCCCCAGGGAAAGCCGCGCCGCGCCGGACGTGCTGCCTCGATCGGCACCGGAAACGTCGATGGATCAGGCTCCGGCGTGATCTGGATGGTGGCGCGGCCGAGCCGGCTGGTGTCGTCGGCTTCGGTGACGATGACGCCGGGATCGTCGAGCCGGAACGTCGCCGGGCGCCGCTGCTGGGATCGATCGTTCATGCGAGCTTGTCTCCGATCAGGAACTGCAGGGCACGGTCGAGGCGGATGTGTGGCAGCGCGGGCTCGCTCGTGCCTTCGTGCTCGAGCTTGGGCGGGCGGAAGCGCAGGAAGCGGAAATCGCTCTTCTCCGCTGCCTCTGTGGCGAGGCCGCGGAACGCATCCCTGCCGTCGAACAGCGGTTCGGGATCGAGCGGCAGGTCGCCCGGAAAGGTCGCGACTTCCGTGTTGCCGTCGAAGAACTCGCCGTTGGCGCTTTCGCCCGCGGCCGGTGTTCCCAGGATCGAGGGCAATTTGTCGCGGCCATGCGCGACCTGTGCCTCGCGCGTGGCGCGCACCGCGGCAAGCGCGACGACATCGATCGCAGCGCCTGTATTTTCTGCCCGAGCCACGGCGCGGGTCACGGCGCGGCGCAGCACCGCCTCGAGCCGGTCGTGGCTGGAATGATGCAGATGGTCCGCCTTGGTCGCCGCGAACAGGATGCGGTCGATGCGCGGCCGGAACAGGCTGGAGAGGATGGTGCTGCGGCCGATGTTGAAGCAGTCGAGAATGCCGGCCAGTGCCGCTTCGAGATCGTGCAGCGCCTCGGGGCCGGAATTGAATGCGGCGAGCGCGTCGGCCAGCACGATCTGGCGATCGAGCCGCGCGAAATGATCGCGAAAGAACGGCCGCACCACGACGTCCTTGTAGGCCTCGTAGCGGCGCACCATCATCGCCCACAGCGATCCCTCGCCCGCCTGACCGCCAACGGGTACGTCGAGCGGCGCAAAGGTCAGCGCCGGCGTGTCGGCGAGATTGCCAGGCATCAGGAAGCGGCCGGGCGGCAGCAGGCTCATCGCGAACTGCTCGTCGCGGCAGGCGCGCAAGTAATTGGTGAAGAGCTTTGCCGCCGTCAGCGTCGCCTGCTCGTCCTCGCGTGCTTCGGGCTTGAGTGTAGCAAGATGGGCGTGCCAGTCCGCGGCCAGATGCGCACGCGGCGCGTCGCGCGACAGCGCCAGGCTTTCGGCGGACCATTGCTCGTAGCTCTTCTGCAGCAGCGGCAGGTCGAGCAGCCATTCACCGGGGTAGTCGACGATGTCGAGGGTCAGCGTGCGGTCGGCGCCGTTCGGGCGCTGGTAGTCGATGACGAGGCGCAGCTCGCTGATATCGACCGTCGAGTTCGGCCAGCGCCGCTCCTCGATCAGCGCGCGCAGATGGTTCTCATAGGCAAAGCGCGGCACGGCATCGTCGGGCTGCGGCGCCAGATGCGCCCGCGCGATCCGGCCCGAGGCATAGGCCTCGAACACCGGAAACCGCCCGCCGCGGGTGAGGCCATGGATCAGCGCCGTGATGAATACGGTCTTACCGGCGCGCGACAGGCCTGTGACGCCGAGCCGTACCGTCGGGTTGAAGAAGTGCTCGCCATAGTCGATCAGCGCCCGGGCCGACAGGCGCGCCTCCTCGACCATATCCTGGAAACTGAATGCCATATGAACGTTGAGGGAGCTCGGGCGAGGGATACGCAAAATGGACTAATCACAAAAAGTGGCAACTGCCTGAGGAAAATCAAGCTTTCATACTTCTACCGCCTTTATCGGCAAATCAGCCGTTTGAACGACGTGCCGGCCCCGAAAGACCGATACAAGAGGGCATTGCCTCAAGCTTTCCTGGATTGCCATGACCGTCTTCCAATTGAAACAGTTCGCATCCACCTCCGTCCACGCCGCAGCCGACGTGATCGGCTGGAACTACGATCGCGCCGAGATGATCGCCGACGGAATCATCCACGCGATTGGCGTCCTCGCCGGCCTTATCGCCGCGACCGTGCTGGTGGTGCTGACGGCGATCTATGCGACCGCGATCGACATCGTCGGCGTCTCGATCTACGTCGCCGGCCTGCTCTCGATGCTGGTGCTGTCGGCGACCTATAATCTTTGGCCGGTCTCGCCGGCCAAATGGCTGCTGCGCCGGTTCGACCATTCCGCGATCTACCTGCTGATCGCCGCGACCTACACGCCGTTCATCCTGGAAGTGAAGGACAGCGTATTCGCGCTCGTGCTCCTTGCCGGCGTCTGGTGCGTCGCCATCCTCGGCATCGTGCTGAAGCTGTTTTACCCCGGCCGGTTCGACCGCGTCTCGGTCGGCATCTATCTCGCCATGGGCTGGAGCGGCCTCATGCTCTACGACGCGGTGGTCCAGGCGCTGCCTGCGCTGGTGCTGGGTTTCATCCTTGCGGGCGGCCTGCTCTACAGCTTCGGCGTGATCTTCCACGCCTGGCGGCGGCTGCGCTTCCAGAACGCGATCTGGCACGGCTTTGTCTTGGCCGGCGCGGCATGCCATTATACCGCGGTGCTCGACCTCGTGTTGAGCTGAGCAGGATCCGCGACGCGGAATAAGCGGCGCGGTATAAGCGGTACAAGACAAGAGGAGACGTCGCATGCAGGTGACCGGCAAGGTCGTGGTCGTCACGGGCGGCGCAAACGGCATCGGCAAGGCGCTGTGCGAGGCCTTTCACAAAGCGGGTGCCGCCAAGGTCGTCGTCGCCGACATGGATGCCGGCAATGCAAGGGCGGTCGCGGCCACGGTCAATGGCGCGGCGTTCAAATGCGACGTCGCGCAGGAAAAGGACATCACGCACGTCATCGAGGAGACCGAGCGGCAGTTCGGCCCCATTGATCTCTTCTGCTCCAATGCCGGCATCGGCGGCGGTTTCGATCCGATGTCGGAAAATGCCGGCGGCGCCTCCGACGAGCCGTGGCAGCGCAGCTGGGCGATCCACGTCATGGCCCATGTCTATGCTGCGCGGCATCTGATCCCCCGCATGAAGGCGCGCGGCGGCGGCTATTTCCTCAACACCATCTCGGCCGCGGGCTTGCTCTCGCAGGTCGGCAGCCCGGCTTATTCGACGACAAAACACGCCGCGGTCGGCTTTGCCGAGAACCTCGCGATCTCGCACAAGGCGCACAACATCAAGGTCTCGATCCTCTGCCCGCAGGGCGTCGACACCAACATGCTGCGCTCGATCCCCAAGGGCCCGCAATCCGGCGACGGCGATCTCACGCCCGAGCAGGTGGCGCGGGACGTGCTCGCCGGCCTCGAGCAGGAGACATTCCTGATCCTGCCGCACCCCCAGGTGCTCGGCTACATGCGCAAGAAGACCGAGAATTACGACCGCTGGATCGGCGGCATGGCGAAGATCCAGGCCAAGATGCGGGAGGAGTTCGGGAAGTAGCCGACCGGGCGTTTGACGCACGACTCGAACCAAATACTCGCTGTCGTCCCCGCGAACGCGGGGACCCATAACCACAGGGAGAAATTTGGCGAGGGCTGGTAGTTTCTCTTTCGCGCGGTACTGACCCCTCGGCTTTACCGATAGATCACGCGGTATGGGTCCCCGCGTTCGCGGGGACGACAGCGGTGGTTATGCGACCGTCTCCGCCTCACCCTCCACCCGGCTCGCCCGCAGCGCCCGCGCGTAGAGCATCATCCCCTCGCGCACGGTGCGCTGCTCCGCCACCGTCAACGCCGCCAGCGCGCCGCTTACCTGCTGCCGGCCGAATGCGTGCAGCGCCTCCAGCGTGCGCCGTCCCTTCGGCGTCAGTGACAGCAGCTTGCTGCGGGCATCCGTCTCATCCGGCGTCTCCCGCAGCTCCCCGCAGTCGATCAGCTTGCGCACCAGGCGGCTGACGCTGGATTTCTCCAGCCGCAGGAAATCGCCGAGCTCGCCTGAATTCATCGGGCCGCGGATGCCGATCTCCAGAATGGTATGGACCGCCGACGGCGGATAGTCCGAGGCCGCCACCGTCGCATCCATGAAGCCGAGCTCCCGCACCATCAACCGCGAGGCGGCGCGGATGTCGTCGATCAGCGAAAGCTCGGCCATCTTGACTCCGTGCATATAGTTGTATCATACAACTATATGCACGCAACGAAGCGTGCAAGCGTTTTGGAGTGTGCCATGAGCGGAACTTTGCCATCGGGAATGCGGATGCGAGGCAAGGTCTGCCTCGTGACAGGTGGCGGCAGCGGCATCGGCCGCGCCACGGCCTTGCGGATGGCCTCCGAAGGCGCGGAAGCGATCCTTGTCGCGGGCCGGCGCGAGGCCGAGATCGATGCGACCGCCGCGGCGTGCCGCGAACTCGGTGTAGAAGCGATCCCCCTCAAGACCGACATCACGAAAGAAGAGGACGTCGCGCGGCTGGTCCGTGCGGCCATCGAGCGCTGCGGCCGGCTCGACGTCGCCTTCAACAATGCCGGTTTTCAGGAGCGCCGCGCGCCGCTGGAAGAGCAGGGCACCGACATCTACGACAGCGTGTTCGACACCAATGTCCGCGCGCTGTTTTTGTGCCTGCGTCATCAACTGCCGGCGATGCTAAAGCAGGGGCGCGGCAGCATCGTGGTCAATGCCTCGGTCAGCGGTGTGCGTAATCCCAATCCCGGCTTCTCGCTCTATTCGGCCTCGAAGGCCGCAGCGATCTCGCTGACGCGCTCGGCGGCGATGGAGAACGCACCGCGCGGCATTCGCATCAACGCCATCGCGCCCGGCCGCGTCGTCACCGACATGATGCTGCGCGCCGGCGTCGGCGATGTCGCAACGGTCAGCGCAGGCCTGCCGCTGCGGCGGATGGGCAATCCGGAGGAAGTCGCGGAGGCCGTGGTGTGGCTGTCGTCAGATGCGTCATCCTACGTCGTCGGGCACGTGCTGGCGGCGGACGGCGGATTTTTGGCGTCGTAGTTTGCGCGGCGGCGCGCGACATACTCGGTGTCGTCCCGGCGAAGGCCGGGACCCATACCCGCAGGAAGGAGTTTGACGAAGACTGATAGTGGGCAGCTCCGCGCTACAACTATTCCCTGGGGTTATGGGTCCCGGCCTTCGCCGGGGACGACACTGAGGAGATCCCCTGCGTCCCTAATGCTTCTGCCCGTACAGCACCGGCACCGTCGAATCCACGACGACCTCGACGAGACTCGTGCCCTCGAACATCATCCCGCGCTTCAGCGCCTCGCCGAGCTCCGCCGCCTTGCTCACCCGCACCGCGTGGCAGCCCATGCCTTCGGCAAGCCGCACGAAATCGATCCCCGGCAGCTCCAGCCCGGGCACGTTGCGGACCTGCATCACCTGGCTGAACGAGCGCATCGCGCCGTAGCCGGAATTGTTGATGACGACGACGGTCAGCGGCAACTTGCGCTGCGCCGCGGTCCAGAGTGCCTGGATCGAATACATCGCCGAGCCGTCGCCGATCAGGCAGACGGTGCGCTGCTTCGGCTTGCCCAGCGCCATGCCGACGGCGGCGGGTAGCGAATAGCCGAGGCCGCCGCTCGCCATGGTGTAAAAACTGTCCTGCCCGCGCATCGGCAGGAATTTCTGCATCGCCGGCCGGTGCGAGGGCACTTCCTCGACCAGCGAGGCGCCATCTGGCATTGCCTGCGACAGCGAGTGCAGCAGGAACTCCACCGGTAGCGGATCGGCGGCTTGCGGTGCCGGCGGCAGCGTGCGGCCCTTCGGCGTCGCCCGCTTGCTCTCGGGGAGCATGTCGAGCAGCAGGCTCAGCGCCGGCTTCATCGTCGCGATGATGCTGGTGCCGACCGGCGTCACCGCCGCCGCATCGGGATCATCAGTGATCTGGAAGATCGTCGCGCCGCCGTCGAAGATCGCGGCATGGCCCTCGACATGGAAGGTGAACACCGGCGCGCCGATCACGACGACGAGGTCGTGCTCGCGCAGCGCATCGGAGAGCTGCGCGGGCGAGGCATGCAGAAAGCCGGCAAATTGCGGGTGACGCTCGGGGAACGAGCAGCGCGCCGAGAACGGGCTGACCCAGACGCTGGCCTTGGCCTTCTCGGCTACGCGGACCATCAGGTCGACCGCGCCGGCGCGGTCGACACCGGGGCCGACCACGAGGGCAGGGTGCTTTGCCGAGCCGAGCGCCGCGACAAGTGCCTTCATGGCGTCAGGCTCGGGGCCGGTCTCGCGGCTGACCTTGCGCGCCTCGACCGGCGCGCAGGCATGGGCCCAGTCGTCGATCGGGATCGACACGAAGGTCGGCCCGCACGGCGGCTGCATCGCGGTGTAATAGGCCCGCGCGATCGCGGCCGGCACGTCCTCGGGCCGCGCCGGCTCGACGCTGTATTTGACGTAAGGCCGCGGAAATTCCGAGGCGCGCTCGGCATAGAGAAACGCTTGCAGCGGCAGGATCGAGCGGGCCTGCTGGCCCGCGGTGATGACGAGCGGGGTCTGGTTGCGATGCGCGGTGTAGATGTTGCCGAGCGCGTTGCCGACGCCGGCCGCCGAATGCAGATTGACGAAGCCGGCATTGCGCGACGCCTGCGCATAGCCGTCGGCCATACCGACTGCGGAGGCTTCCTGCAGCGCCAGCACATAATCGATGTCGTCGGGCCAGTCGCTCAGGAACGGCAGCTCGGTCGAGCCGGGATTGCCGAACACCTTTTTGATGCCGAAGGAGCGCAGCAGGTCGAGCGTCGCCTGCTTCACGGTGACGGACTTGCTGCCGGTCTTGCCGTTCTTGGCCATGGTTTCCGTCCCTATCAATTCCTCATCCTGAGGAGCGCGGAACGCGCGTCTCGAAGGATGAAGGCCCGGCTGGTGGCCTCGCCCTTCGAGGCGCGCGCGAAGGGCGCGCTCCTCAGGGTGAGGGTCTAACTTCCTACATCGCCGCTACATTCGCAATGACGAGGAGAGCGTTACCACACCGCCGTGCCCTTCATCGTCGGCTGCCCTTCCGCATTCGCGGTCCAAAGCTCCATGCTCTCGCTGTTGTCGTTGGCGTTGATCGAGAACTCGGTCCCCTCGAACAGCGGCTGCAGGCCGCGATAGGTAAACTTCTTCGGCGCTTTGCCGCCACGCAGCTTCGCCGCCATCTCGATGATCAGCGCGGCCTGCAAGGGCCCGTGGAAGATCAGGCCCGGATAACCCTCGACCTTGGTGACGTAATCGCGGTCGTAATGGATGCGATGGCCGTTGAAGGTCAGCGCGGAGTAGCGGAACAGCAGCACGGGATCGGACACATGCGTCTCGCGATGCTGCGCCTTCGGCGGCGGAGGCGGCGCCTTGGCGCTCGCCGGCGCGCTGCTCGTCATCTCGCGATAGACGATGTCCTGCCGCTCGCGGATGGCAACGCCACGTGGGCAAGAGATGCTGTGCTCGACCGAGACGAAGCACAGCGTGCCGGTTGAACCCGTCTTCACCTGCACATCGGCAATGCGCGAGGTCCGCGTCGATTCATCGCCCACCTGCAGCGGCTGCAGGAACTCGATCTCGCCGCCGGCCCACATCCGGCGCGGCAGTGGCACCGGCGGCAGGAAGCCGCCGCGGGTGGGGTGGCCGTCGGGCCCGAGCATCGACATCGGAAACACCGGCTGCGCCAGGCACCAATGCACCGTGAATGGTGCGGCGTCACCCTTTTGGGGCTCGCCGACCTCCTGGAACAGCGTCGCGCGCAGGCCCTTCACGAGCTGTGCGGTGACGATGTCGGTCGCCTCCGTGCTGCGGCCGATCCATTGCCGCAAATGATCGATGTCGAGCTGCTCGGTCATGACGCCTCGCTCTGTTACTTCTTCTGGGGATTTTCGCCGATCGCGGGCACAGCGCCGTAATTGCGCGTCTCGCCGACGATGATCGGCGCCGGCGCGGGGTAGCTGACGCGGCCGTTCGGCGTGTCGACCTCGATGCGGCGCAGGTGCGGATGGGTGGTGAGGTCGGCCATGGTGTTGACCTCGGCAAAGGCGATGTCGGCGTCCGACAGCCGCTTGAGCAGCTCGTTGCGCGTCAGGCTGCCGAAGCTGTCCGCGACCGTCTTGTCGGTGAAGTCGCGGTTGCGCACGCGCTCGACCCCGTTGGCAACGCGCGGATCGTTTGGCAGATCCGGCTGATCCAGCACCTTTACGCACAGCGTCTTCCACTCGCGCTCGCTCTGGATCGAGATCAGGATGTCCTTGCCGTCCTTCGAGGTGAACACGCCGTAGGGCGCGATCGAGGGATGGCGCAGGCCCATGCGCTTGGGCGGATTGCCGGCTTCGGAGTTGAGCAGCGGCACAGTGCACCAGTCCGCCATCACGTCGAACATGGAAATGCGGATGTCCGCACCTTTGCCGGTGCGCCCGCGCCCGATCAGCGCCTCCAAAATCGCCGCATGCGCGGTGGCGCCGGTCGCGACGTCCACGATCGACATGCCGACGCGCGAGGCGCCATCGGGATTGCCGGTGATCGAGGCAAGGCCGCTCTCGGCCTGGATCAAGAGGTCATAGGCCTTGCGATGGGCGTAGGGGCCTTCGTCGCCATAACCAGTGATCGTGCACGAGATCAGCTTTGGATAATCCTTCAGCAGCCGCTCGCGCGAAAAGCCGAGCTTGTCCATCGAGCCCGGCTTCAAGTTCTGGATCAGCACGTCCGCGCTCGCGATCAGCTTCTCCAACTCGGCGCAGCCTTCCTTCGTGGCGAGATCAACCACCGCCGATTGCTTGCCGCGGTTGAGCCACACAAAGTAGCTGCTCTGGCCCTTGGCCGCCGCGTCATAGCCGCGGGCGAAATCGCCCTCGGGCCGCTCGATCTTGATCACCTCCGCGCCGGCATCCGCCAGCCGTGACGAGCAGAACGGCGCCGCCACGGCCTGCTCGACCGCAATCACCCTGATCCCGTCAAGTGCTCCCATGGCGTGACCTCAGTACGAGCGCGGCATGCCGAGCACATGCTCGGCGACGAAGGACAGCACCAGGTTGGTCGAGATCGGCGCCACTTGATAAAGCCGCGTCTCGCGGAACTTGCGCTCGACGTCGTATTCCTCAGCAAAACCGAAGCCGCCATGGGTCTGGATGCAGGCATTGGCCGCTTCCCAGGACCCATCGGCCGCGAGCATCTTGGCCATGTTGGCCTCCGCGCCGCAGTCGAGCCCGGCCTCGTATTTGCGCGTCGCTTCCTTCACCATCAGCTCGGCCGCGCGCATCGAGGCGTAGGCCTTGGCGATCGGGAACTGGATGCCTTGATTTTGGCCGATCGGACGGCCGAACACGCTGCGCTCCTTGGCATAGTTCGTGGCCTTGGCGATGAACCATTTGGCGTCGCCGACGCATTCGGCGGCGATCAGGATGCGTTCGGCATTCATGCCGGAGAGGATGTAGCGGAAACCCTTGCCTTCCTCGCCGATCAGATTCTCCGCCGGCACCTTCATGTCGGTAAAGAACACTTCGGTGGTGGCGTGGTTCATCATGGTGCGGATCGGGCGGATCTCGAGGCCATTGTTCTTGGCCTCGCGCATGTCGACGATGAACACGGAGAGGCCATCGGTGCGCTTCTTGACCTGCTCCTTCGGCGTGGTGCGCGCCAGCAGCACCATCAAATCGGAATGCTCGGCGCGGCTGGTCCAGATCTTCTGGCCGTTGACGATGTAGCTGTCGTTGCCTTCCTTGCGCGCAAAGGTCTTGAGCGAGGAGGTGTCGGTGCCGCTGGTCGGCTCGGTGACGCCGAACGCCTGCAACCGCAATTCGCCGCTCGCGATCTTCGGCAGGTATTTTGCCTTCTGCTCGGCATTGCCGTGCCGCAGCACGGTGCCCATCGTGTACATCTGGGCATGGCAGCCGCCGCCGTTGCAGCCGGCGCGCTGGATCTCTTCCAGGATGGCTGCGGCCGCCGAAAGCTTCAGGCCCGCGCCGCCATATTCCTCGGGGATCAGCACCGAGAGATAGCCGGCCTCGGTCAGCGCATCGACGAAGGCCTTGGGGTAGGCCATCTCGCGATCGAGCTTGCGCCAATATTCGCCGGGAAACTGCGCGCAGAGCTTGGCGACGGCTTCGCGGATGTCGGCGTGATCCTCAAGGTGGTGTTCTTCACTCATGGCGTTTCCCATTGGTAGCGGCAGTCAAGATAACGCCGGCCGATCCTCTGGCGTTGTGAAAACATCGCCAGCCCCCTATGCTCATTTGCTATAGCGTATGGAGTAGCCTTCCAGGATTGGCAAGCATGGATTTCCGGCAGCTCAGGACCTTCAGTTGCGTGGCGGAGCTCGGCAGCCTCTCGAAGGCATCCGACACGCTGCGCGTGGCGCAGCCGGCGCTCTCCAGGCAGATCAAGCTCTTGGAACACGAGCTGCGCACCGAGCTGTTCACCCGCAACGGCCGCGGCATGGTGCTGACCGAGGCCGGTCATTTGTTGCTGGCGCGCACCTCCGGCATCGTGCGGCAACTTGACCAGATCCGCGACGACATCCAGTCGGCCAAGGGACCGCCGTCGGGGCAGGTCGTGCTCGGCCTGGTTCCGACCGTGAGCTGCGTGCTGTCGGCGCGCTTTGCGCGGCGCTGCGTCGAAAAATTCCCCGGCATCTCGCTGCGCATCGTCGAGAGCTACAGCGGCCATCTCGTCGAATGGCTGCATCGCGGCGAGATGGATCTCGCCATCCTCTATGGCCGCTCGGCCGATCTTCATCTCAACGTGCAGAGCCTCGGCCGCGACAACATCGTTGCGGTCGGCCCGCGCGGCTGCGGTCTCGCGCGCAGGAAGAACGTCGACATCGGCTGGCTGCTGCGCCAGCGCCTGGTGCTGCCAAGTCATTCCCATGGCCTCCGCGCGCTGATCGAGCACGCCGCCGCCCAGCGCAAGATCAAGCTCGACGTCCAGCTCGAGGCGGATTCGTTCCGCGTGCTGACAAGCCTGGTCGAGGAAGGCCTCGGCTTTGCGCTGCTGCCGCCCTCGTCGGTCCACGGCGAGGTCGCGGATGGGCGGCTGGAAACCACCGCCGTCTCGAAGCCGATGACACGCGAGCTCATTTTCGCTTCTCCGATCGACCGCCCGGCCTCGACGGCCTCGCTGGCCGTCACCGCGCTGTTGCGCGAGGAGGTCGCCGCCTGCCGCAAGGAAGGCGTGTGGGACATCAAATTGAGTTAGATGCGCTCGTGTCGTAGACCAGTCAGGCGCGGCCGGCCCTTCGCATCCTTTGCGAGCTGTCATGCCGGAATTTTATAGCTGAGGGTGCCAGTTCCTCATCCTGAGGAGCGCGCTTGCGCGCGTCTCGAAGGATGAAGGTCCGGCCGGTGGCCTCGCCCTTCGAGACGCCTGCTGCGCAGGCTCCTCAGGGTGAGGGGAGGGAGTCGAACGTGCCGCGGGAACGCTGGCTCAGGCCGGAATCCTCACCGGCAACGTCTCATAGCCCTTGATGAAGCTCGAATAGATCCGCTTGGGCTCGCCGACCACCTCGATGCGGTCGAAGCGCTTGAGCATCTCCTCCCAGACGATCCGCAGCTGGAGCTCGGCGAGGCGCATGCCGACGCAGCGGTGGATGCCGAAGCCAAAGGAGAGATGCGTGCGCGGGCGTGGGCGGTCGATGATGAAGTCGTTCGGCCTCTCGAACATCTCCTCGTCGCGGTTGCCCGAGACGTACCACATCACGACGCGGTCGCCCTTTCTGATGTGCTTGCCGCCGATCTCGGTGTCTTGCAAAGCCGTGCGCCGCATATGTGCGAGCGGCGTCTGCCAGCGGATCACCTCGGGCACCATGGAATCGATCAGCGCGGGATTTTCGCGCAGCTTGTCGTACTGGTCGGGGTTCTCGTTCAGCGCCAGCACCGAGCCGGTCATGGTGTTACGCGTGGTGTCGTTGCCGCCGACGATGAGCAGGATGATGTTGCCCATGAGGTTGTCGGGGTCCATGAAGCGCGTGGCGTCGTTGTGCGCCATCAGCGACAACAGATCGTTGCGCGGCGCGGAGTTGACGCGCTCGTTCCAGAGCTTCGACATGTAGGCGTAGCACTCGTCCATTTCGCGGCGGCGCTCCTCGGCCGAGGCGACGATGCCGCTCTTGGGCAGCGCGGTCGAAACGTCGGACCAGCGCGTCAGCTTGCGCCGCTCCTCCCAGGGGAAATCGAACAGCGTCGCCAGCATCTGCGTCGTCAGCTCGATCGAGACGCGCTCGACGAAATTGAAGGTCTCGTTGCGCGGCAGATTGTCCAGCACGGTCTGCGAGCGCTGTCGGATCAGCTTGGCCAGCTCGTCCAGATGGGTCGGGGTGAACATCGGCGAGACCGTCTTGCGCTGCGCCGAATGGCGGGGCTGGTCCATCGCGATGAAGCTCGGCCAGTCATAGCCTTCCGGCACGTCGCGGATCGAAATGCCGCCGAGTGTCGAGTCCGAGGAGAAGATGCCGTGATTGGTGTCGACATGCATGATGTCGTTGTATTTCACCACCGACCAGTACGGATCGATCGGCGCATTGGTGCAGTAATGCACCGGCTCCTCCTTGCGCAGCCGCTCGAACCACGGCCACAGCGTGTCGTCCTGGAATAGCCTGGGCGCGCCGGGATGGAACTGAGCCAGCGGCGTCGCATAGGCCTCCTCGCGCGCCCTGCGCATGCGTTCGGCCCTGTCCACTTTAACCGGCGCTTGGATGTTCATGGTGGTAACTCCAGTGCTTCTCTTTCTTCGCCTCTCCCCGCCTGCGGGGAGAGGCCGGATTGCATCGAAGATGCAATCCGGGTGAGGGGGACTCTCCGCGAATCCGTCTCTCAGCGTGTTCGCGGAGAGAGCCCCTCACCCCGACCCTCTCCCGTAAGAACGGGGAGAGGGAGATTTTCTACGCCGCAATCTTCACCGGCAACGTCTCCAGTCCCTTCACGAAACTCGAATAGACCCGCCTGGGTTCGCCGACCACATCAATATGGTCGAAACGGCTAAGGATCTCTTCCCAAATAATCTTGAGCTGGAGTTCGGCAAGCCGCAATCCGACGCAGCGGTGGATGCCGAAGCCGAAGGACAGATGCGTGCGCGGGCGGGCGCGGTCGATGATGAAATCGTAGGGCTTTTCGATCGCCTCCTCGTCGCGGTTGCCCGAGACGTACCACATCACAACCTTGTCACCCTTCTTGATCTGCTTGCCGCGGAACTCGAAATCGGAGAGCGCGGTGCGTCGCATATGCGCGAGCGGCGTCTGCCAGCGGATCACCTCCGGCACGAAGCTGTCGAGCAGCGCGGGGTTTTCGCGCAGCTTGCGATACTGCTCCGGGTGCTGGCTCAACGCGAGAAGCGAGCCCGACATCGTGTTGCGCGTAGTGTCGTTGCCGCCGACGATCAACAAGACGAGATTGCCGAGGAAGTTCTTGGCATCCATGTCGCGGGTCGCCGCGCCATGCGCCATCATCGACAGGAGGTCGCTCTTCGGCGGCTGCTCGATGCGCTCCTTCCAGAGGCGGGAGAAATAGGCCGCGCATTCCGTCAGCTCGGCCTGCCGTTCGTCCTCGGTCGCGACGAGGCCGTCAGGCCCGGGAATGGTGGTGGCGATGTCGGACCAGCGCGTCAGCTTGCGGCGGTCTTCCCATGGGAAGTCGAACAGCACCGCGAGCATCTGTGTGGTGAGCTCGATCGAGACCTGGTCGACCCAGTCGAACACCTCGCCGCGCGGCAGATTGTCCAGGCACTCGGCTGAGCGCTTGCGGATGTTGATGGCGAGATTGTCCAGATGCGTCGGCGTGAACATCGGCGCCACGGTCTTGCGCTGCGCGGCATGGCGCGGTGGGTCCATCGAGATGAAGCTCTCGCGGCGCAGGTCGGGATCGATGTCGCGGATGGTGATGCCGCCGAGCGCCGAGGCCGAGGAGAATACCGAATGGTTGGTCTCGATCTCCATGATGTCGTTGTAGCGCGTCACCGACCAGTACGGCCCGAACATCGAGTCCTTGCAATAGTGCACGGGATCCTCGCGGCGCAGGCGGTCGAAATAGGGCCAGAACGTATCGGTCCTGAACAGCTCGGGATCGCCCGGATCGAACTGCTCCAGCGGCAGTGATGACGCGCGCTCGCGCAATGCGTCGAGCTTGGACGCGCTCTCCATGGTCCCATGCATGACTGGTCTCCCTGGCATTCCTCGCGCGCCTTTTTATGAATTCTGCGCTGCGGCATTTGATTTGCAATTACAGCCGGTTGTCTGCGCCGGAGCAAGGGAGAGTTTTGCCACATCCAACCTTTGCGAGAGGGATTGGGCGGATGTCACGTGGATGTGTCAACGTGATCTGCGGCACGCCGTTCGTCATGAAATCCTGTCAGAAATCGACTGGAATCGAGGTAAATCGAACCCGCCCATCTTGGGGTTCGACTAACCTCTGATCTATAAGTTTGATCCTGACTGGTCCGCACCCCGAGGTTGCCGCCGTGAACGACATGCAATGGACCCCGATCGGGTCCGAACCATTACCGCCGCCGCTGCCGCCGACGCGGGTCGATTTCACAGGCAATCGCACCGAGTTCCGGAAAATGGTCACCAAGGGTGCCATGCTGGAGCTCGTCACCTTCGGCTTCTACCGGTTCTGGCTGGTCACGGACATCCGCCGTCATCTGTGGTCGAACACCGCGATCGACGGCGACGCCGCCGAATACACCGGGCGGGGCAAGGAGCTTTTGATCGGCTTCCTGTTTGCACTCGCGATCCTGGTGCCGATCTATCTCGCCTATTTCCTCATCGGCATCGAGTTCGAGCGCTGGCAGGGCTTCGCCTCGACGCCGCTGTTCATCAGCTTCTACGCCTTCGGCCAGTTCGCGATCTTTCGCGCGCGGCGCTATCGGCTGACGCGCACGGTCTGGCGCGGCGTGCGGTTCTGGATGGACGGCTCGGGCTGGGCCTATTCGTTCCGCGCCATGGCGTGGGGCCTGCTGGTATTCCTCACGCTCGGCCTGGCGCTGCCCTGGCGCGAGGCTTCGCTCGAACGCTACAAGATGCGGCACACCCATTACGGCGATTTGCAAGGCGACTTCGAAGGCAACGGCTGGGAGTTCTTCAAGCGCGGCTGGTGGCTGTGGCTGCTCAGCCCGATCGCGCTCATCATCTTCCCGCTTGCCCCGTTCTTCTATGCCGAGTTCAAGGCGCGCGAATGGCGCTGGTGGCTGGACGGCATCCGCATCGGCGGCGTCAGCGTGTCCTCGGAGTTGCCGCACGATGCGTTCTACGGCCTCTACTGGAAAGTGATCGGCTGGTGGATGCTGCTCTCGACCATCTTCGGCTTCTACCTCGGCGGAGCCACCATGCTCCTCGTCAAGCTGAGCGGCCTGCCGCCCGAGCAGGCGTTCGGGCCCGACAATGCCACCAGGAGCATCCCGATGATGGTGGCAATGGTCATCGGCTATCTCGCGCTGGCGCTTGCGATCAACATCGTCATGCGGGTGTATCTGCAGCGCGACATCTGGGCCAAGGTGCTGGAAACCGTCGAGGTGCACAACATCGGCGCGGCCTCGGATGTGCGCGGCACCGGCGAGCTTGCCAGCGCCCTCGGCGAAGGCTTTGCCGACGGCCTCGATGTCGCGGGATTCTGATCTGTGAGTGAGCTGTCCACCGAGTCTCCGGCGCAGTCGGCAAAGCCGACCATCTTCTTCGACGGCGTATCGAGCCGCAGGCGGCAGGTGACGCTGGCGCTCGGCGATGCGCTCGAGATCGTCGAGGAGGGCGCAGCGCCGGTGCGCTGGGCCTATGCCGACATCCGCCGCGCCGACAGTCCGGCCGGCATCTTGCGGCTTTCCTGCACGACCGCGCCGCCGCTAGCGCGGCTCGAGGTCCGCGACGTCGCGCTGGCCACGCAGGTGATGGTCCGCTGTGCGCGGCTCGACGAGCACCAGACCTCGCGCCGCGGGCTGGCAAAAATCGTCGGCTGGTCGGTGGCCGCCGCCGTCTCCATCGTCTGCGTCGTGCTGTTCGGCGTGCCGCTCGCCGCCGACCGGCTCGCGCCGCTGGTGCCGAAGCCGATCGAACGCCGCATCGGCGATGCCTCGGAAGTCCAGGTGAAGACCATCTTCGGCCGCAGCGTCTGCGAAGACCCCGCGGGCAAGGCTGCGTTCACCAAGCTCGTCAACCGCCTGCGCGATGCCGCCGGCCTCGACGACGACGCCATGACCGCCGGCGTGCTGCCGACCCCGGTGCCGAATGCGTTCGCGCTGCCGGGCGGCAAGGTCTACGTGCTGAGGGGGCTGCTCGACAAGGCGCAAAACCCCGACGAGCTCGCCGGCATCCTCGCCCACGAGCTCGGCCATCTCAAGCATTACGACAACATGCGCGGGCTGATCTACAACGGCGGCACCTCGTTCCTGATCGGCCTCTTGTTCGGCGACGTCACCGGCTCGAGCGCCGTGATCTTCGCCTCGCGCAGCGTGGTCGAAGCCTCCTATTCGCGCGAGGCCGAGACCGGCGCCGACACCTTCGCGATCGAGATCATGCACAAGCTCGGTCGCTCGCCAAAGCCCGCGGCCGAGCTGATGTTCCGCATCACCGGCAAGGAAGTCGGCAGCGGCTTCACGATCCTCGCCAGCCACCCGCTGACCGAGGACCGCCTTGCCCGCATGACGAAAGAGGATCGCCCCGCCAGCGGCCCGCCGCTGCTGACGGACAAGGAATGGCAGGCGCTGAAAGGGATCTGCGGCAGCGGCAAGATCTGAGCTGCGCTGCCTAGCGCGTGCCGTAAGTGCGGTCGCCGGCGTCGCCGAGGCCCGGCAGGATGAAACCGTTCTCGTCGAGGCCTTCGTCGACTGCGGCGGTCCAGATCGGCACGTCCGGATGCAGTCCGCGCAGTCGCTCCAGTCCTTCCGGCGCTGCGATCAAGCAGGCGAGGCGGATATCCTTGGCGCCGCGTTCCTTCAGCCGGTCGACGGCGGCGACGGCCGTGTTGGCGGTGGCGACGACAGGCGTCACCACGATGGCGAGGCGCTCGCCGAGATCGGACGGCGATTTGAAGAAGTACTCGACGGCGGCAAAGCTGTGCGGCTCGCGATAGAGGCCGATATGGGCGACGCGCGCGGTCGGGACCAGGTCCATCATGCCGTCGACGAAGGTGGTGCCGGCGCGCAGCATCGGCACGAACACCAGCTTCTTGCCGGCGATCTTTGCCGAATGCATCGTCGCCATCGGCGTCTCGATCACGGTATCAGTGAGCGGCAAATCGCGCGTCACCTCGTAGCACAAGAGCATGCCGATCTCCTTGATCAGCTCGCGAAACGATTTGGTCGAGATCGATTTGTCCCGCACCAGCGTCAGCTTGTGCTGCACCAGCGGATGATCGACGATCGTGACGCCTTCCATGATCGTATGCTCCTGAAATTCATCAAGTGAGTGCGTGAGCGACAATAAGGGTCAGAAAACCGTGCCGTCGCTGATCACCTTGAGCGGCGGCGAACCATCTGGGCGGCGCGCAAACGCGATGGCCCGGCCCGCGGCCCAGCTGCCGCCTTCCAGAATGCTGGCGAGCGGCAAGGTCTCGGGCGGGCGGCCAAGTTTTGCGCGAACCAATTCGGCGAGCCGGTCGAGCAACGCGACGGTCAGCGCGCGCCACTCGACCACGAGCAGCGAATCCACCGCATGCGCACGCTCGGCATCGGCAGCGTCGCGCAGGCGCAACACCCCGTGATCGACGAACAGGCCGCCATTGCGGTACTCGGCAAGCCCGGTCAGGCCGTCGATGTCGGTGACATTAAATCCCGCGCGCTGGAGCGGCTCGATCAGCGAATAGCTCAGCCATTGCGACAGCTTGTGCAGCGGCACGAGGCCCGCGGTCGCGTCATCAGTCCTAAGCGCGGGATGGCGCCAGCAATCGCCGAGCGGGACGCCGGCGAGCTCGAGCCGCGACGGCCAGATCGGCCCGAGCTGGTTCAGCACCGCGGAGAGGATTGCAGGTGCTGGAATCGCGCCGCCCACAGCCTGCGCCACGATGTGATCAAACAGGCCGCCGGGCCGCGGCGTGTCTTGCAGGCCGAAAATGTCCGCACGCTCGGCAACCAGCTTGCCCAGACGCCGCAGCAGATCGGTCCGTCCCTCAAGCCCAAGCAGCGGATTGGCATCGTTCACCTGAAAGGCCGACGTGAGTGCCGGGAGCGGAAGTTGCGCCAGCGCGCCCGCATCGGCCCTGAACGGCGCGCTGGCATTGCCGGAGAAGAGTCCGGCCGCAAACATGTCGAGGCTCGCGAACGCGAGCCCCTCGGATCGCCCGATGCTCTCGCCGGTCACCGCGTCACGATAGCGCCACGCAGCGCCCGCGCCGGCATCGAGCAGCACGCTGACGATGGCGAGATCGAACTCGGCGCGCGCCCGTGCCGCGCGATCCGGCCATGATGCCGCATCGGCGAGCCGCGCCCAGCGATCGGCGCCGCCAAGCACGAAATGCCGCCAGCGCGCATGGAAGGGAATGTCCAGCGTCGGATAGGCTTTTCGCGTCACCGCAAGCACCGCCTCCGCAACGCCGTCCATGCGGTCGAGATCGATCGTGAAATGGTTGAGCCCGCCGGCAAGGCCGATCTCGAGCATTTTGCCGGCCCGCGCGCGCACCGCTGTCGCGGTGAGCAGCGAGCGTGCCTGTCGTTCCAAAGCGTCCGCCATCGTGCGATCAGTATTTTTCCAGCGAACGCCCGACCACGCCGTCCACGTCCTTCTCCGGCGCGATGTCGGTCGAGTAATAGCCGGCGGCCTTTTTGGCGGCGATCTCGACATGAGCGTCGGCCGGGATCAGCTCGGGCGGGATCGGCACGCGCTCGACGATGTCGATGCCCTGCGAGGTCAGCGCGTCGTACTTCATGTCGCTCATCGACAGGAAGCGGTCGATGCGCTTCAGGCCCAGCCAGTGGATCGTGTCCGGCATCAGCTGCTGGAAGCGTGCGTCCTGGACGCCGGCGACGCATTCGGTGCGCTCGAAATAGGCTGCGGCCGCATCGCCATCCTCCTGCCGCTTGCGCGCATTGTAGACCAGGAATTTGGTGACCTCGCCGAGCGCGCGGCCTTCTTTGCGGTTGTAGACGACGAGCCCGAGCCCGCCCTCCTGCGCGCCGCGCGCGGATTCCTCGATGCCGTGGATCAGATAGGGCCGGCAGGTGCAGATGTCCGAGCCGAACACGTCGGAGCCGTTGCACTCGTCATGCACGCGGCAGGTGATCTTGGTGCGATGGTCCGGCAGTTTTGTCACATCGCCGAACATGTAGACGGTGGTACCGCCGATCGGCGGCAAGAACACCTTCAGGTCCGGCCGGGTGACAAGCTCGGGGAACATGCCGGCGGTCTGCTCAAACAGCGTGCGCCGCAGCTCGGTCTCGTTGGTGCCGAACCGCGTCGCAAGGCCGGGCAGGTACCAGACCGGATCGATTGCGATCTTCACCACCGAGACGCTGCCATTGGCGTGCACGACCTCGCCGTCGGCGCGCAGCCGCTTTGCGGCCAGCGCCTCGCGGATCTCCGGCAGATCGAGCCGCGCGCGCGTCACCGCGATGCTCGGGCGGATATCGACGCCCTCGGCGATGTCCTTGCCGAAATTCTCGGCGACGAGATGCCCCCACGGGTCGAGTGCGACGATCTTTGCGGGATCGCGCCATTGCTCGAACGGGCCGATGGTCGCGGCCGGGAAGGTGTTGGTGAGATCGGGGCGCTTGATGGGATCGAGCGCGCCGGCGGACACCGCGAGCGCGCGGTACATCGCGTAGGAGCCGCCATGGCTGCCGATCACGTTGCGATCTCCGGCGCGCGACACCGTGCCGATGATCGGCCCGCGGGCGCGCGCATCTGCGGCACCCCAATGGATCGGATAGGCGGCTTTCTTGCCCGGCTCCGGATGGGAGGTCAGGCGGATATGCTCGGTACGGTTCGCGCGGCTCATGTCCAGGCTCCCAAAAAGCCAACGGCCCGCCGCTTGGACGGGCCTGGCTCACCTGCATCGCCCATGCGGAGCACCGACGACGCAAGCTCAATCCAACATATTGTAGCGGCGAGCCACGACAGACAAGTTAATCGTACCGTCGGGGCGGGCCGTTTGCGGCCAAATTCCCGTCATCGGCGGCCCAAGCTGCCTCTGATCTGGACAAAACGTATATAATTAGACATATTGTATGGATCAATACCGCCCGGAGACCACCATGCCTGCCGCCAGCTACATCGACCCCCGCACCGGACAGCTCTATCCGCTGGACCAGCCGCGCTGGTGCTCGGACGAGCGCACGCCGCTGCTGGTGACGCCGGGGGCAGGGATCTCGCGCGAGGACATCGACAGCGGCACGCGGTCGCTCTGGCGCTACAGGGCAGCGCTGCCCGTCGAGATCGGAAAGCCTGTCACGCTCGGCGAAGGCTGCACGCCGCTGGTTCAGCAGGATTGGGGCGATCTGCGCCCGTTCTTCAAGCTCGAATGGTTCAACCCGACCGGCAGCTTCAAGGACCGCGGCTCGGCGGTGATGCTGTCCTTCCTGCGGCAGATCGGCGTCGACGCGATCCTGGAGGACTCCTCCGGCAATGGCGGCTCGTCGATGGCCGGGCTCGGTGCCGCCGGCGGCATGCGCGTGAAGATTCTGGCGCCGGCCTCGACATCGCCGGCGAAGATCGCGCAGGTGCGCGCCTATGGCGCTGCGGTGCAACTCGTCGAGGGGCCCCGTGAAGAGTCGGAAGCCGAGGCCATCCGCCAGTCGAGCCAGACGTTTTATGCCAGCCACAACTGGCAGCCGTTCTTTCTCGAGGGCACCAAATCGCTGGCCTATGAGATCTGGGAAGACCTCGGCTTCCGCGCGCCCGATAACGTCATCGTCCCCGTCGGCGCCGGCAGCAGCCTGCTCGGCTGCGCCTTCGGCTTCCGCGAGCTTTTGAAGGCCGGCCAGATTACAAAGCTGCCGCGCCTGTTTGCGGCGCAGCCGCTGAATTGCTCGCCGATCGATGCGAGCTTCAAGGCCGGCGTCGATACGCCCGTCGCGCGCGAGGTGAACAAGACCATTGCAGAGGGCACCGCGATCAAGAACCCGCTGCGTCTGCGCGAGATCATCGCCGCCTTGCGCGAGAGCGGCGGGGGCACCATCGCGCTCACCGAGGACGAGATCGTCGCTGCCCTGCGGCGTCTTGCACGGCAGGGTCTGTTCGCCGAGCCGACCAGCGCCAGCGCGGCCGCCGCATTGGAAAAGCTCTCTGCTGCCGGATCGATCAGGACGAACGAGACCACGGTCGCGGTGCTCACAGGCACGGGCCTCAAGGCCGCGACCACCGTTGCCGATCTCGTGCAGTAGGGCCGGGCGATGAGCCGCAGCAAATCAGCAGCCCCGAGCAAGTCCGCAGCCGAGCGAAAACTGCTGTTCGATCAGTTGCAGCAGATCGCGCTAGGATTGGGAGAGACCCTGGCCCCGTTCTGCGAGGTCGTGCTGCACGATCTCACCGACCCCAGACAGGCGATCGTCGCCATTCACAACAATCTGTCGGGACGCAAGGTCGGCCAGCCCGCAACCGAGCTTGGCCTTGCCCGCATCGCCGACCCTGATTATGCGCAGGTGATTTCGAACTACGCCAACAGCTTTGCCGACGGACGGCAGGCCAAGAGCACCTCCATTGGTATCAAGGGTGCGGATGGTTCTTACGTTGCTGCGCTCTGCCTCAACGTCGACCTGACACTGTTCCAGGGCTTGCAGAGCGCCATCGGCCAGTTCGTCAGCGTCGATGCCAACAACAACCCGGGCGAGTCCCTGAGCCCCATCGGCGCGGACGCCATCCGTGCCCATATCGACCAGTTCGCCGCGCGGCGCGCCACCACGCCCCGCGCGCTCAACACTGAAGATCGCCGCGCGCTGCTGCGCGAATTGCGCGACGCCGGCTGCATGCAGGTACGTCGATCCTCGGACATCATTGCGGCCCATCTCGGAGTGTCGCGCGCCACGGTGTATGCCGATGCAAGGTGATACCGACCTGTCGAACCTGCAAACGCCCTGCCTGCTGCTCGACGAGCAGCGGCTTCGCGCCAATGTCGCGCGGATGAAGGCGCACCTCGCCGGTCTCGGCGTGGCCTTCCGCCCGCATCTGAAGACCGCAAAATCACTGGACGTCGCGCGTATCGCGATGACCTCGGCCACGGGGCCGGCAACGGTCTCGACGCTGCGCGAGGCCGAATATTTCGCGGCCGGCGGCGTCCGCGACATGATCTACGCCGTCGGCATCGCGCCCGCGAAGCTCGCGCGCGTCTCTGCCATCCGCGCGACCGGTGCCGATCTCGCCGTGATCCTCGATAGCATCGAACAAGCCGAGGCCGTGGCCGCGCATGCCGCGAGCAGCGACGATTCGGTTCCGGCGCTGATCGAGGTCGACGCGGATGGCCATCGCTCCGGTGTCGCGCCGACCGATGCGGCAACGCTGATCGCGATCGGCAAGCGCCTGGTCTCGGGTGGCGCGACCTTGCGCGGCGTGCTGCTGCACGCCGGTGACAGCTACGCACTGGACGATCCGGCAGCCATCGCGGATGCGGCGGAAGCGGAACACATCGCTGCCGTGACTGCGGCCAACGCGTTGCGCAGCGCAGGTCTGCCCTGTCCCGTCGTCAGCGTCGGCGCGACACCGACCGCGCGCTATGTGCGCGACCTCACTGGCGTCACTGAAGTGCGCGCCGGCGTCTTCATGTTCGGCGACCTTTATCAGGCCGGCGTCAGCTCCGTGGCGATGGGCGACCTCGTGCTCTCCGTGCTTGCCACCGTGATCGGTCACCAGAAGGCGAAGGGCTGGATCATCGTCGACGCCGGCTGGATGGCGCTGTCGCGCGACCGCAGCACGGCGAAACAGGCGCTCGACCAGGGTTATGGCATGGTCTGCGATCTCGCTGGAAAACCGTACCCGGAGCTCATCGTCACCGATGCCAACCAGGAGCACGGCATCATCGGCTTGCGCAAGGGCTCGAATGCCGCGCTGCCCGACCTGCCCATCGGCTCCCGCGTCCGCATCCTCACCAACCACGCCTGCGCGACCGGCGCGCAATATGATCGCTATCAGGTGCTGGATGGTGAAGGCGGCGTCAGCGCGGTCTGGCCGCGGATCAATGGGTGGTAGGACAGGCCTGACGTTTGGAGGAGGCGCGCTTACCCTCCAGGGGAGGGTAAGAGCTCACTCCTTCAGATCATTCACCTGCTTCACCCAGGCGCGCACGTCCGCGAGCACTTGCGGCAGCACGGCCTTGACCTCCGGCACGGTCATGCCGGCCTTGATGCGGGGGTCGTAGAGCAGATTGAGGATGTACTGGTCGTAGACGTCGAAATAGCCCATCGAGACGTTGTCGTTGAACATGGTCCAGGGCACGCTCGTGGTGTCGTTGATCGGGCCGAGCGATTGCAGCAGCTCCTCATAGGCGCAGTCGAGGAAGGTGAAGTCGCCATTGTCGACGGTGAGGATGACGTCGGAGTGCTCGATTTCGAAATTGTCGTTCTTGCGGAAGCCGGACAGGCATTGCGGATCGAGCGAGGTGCGGATCTCGCGCGCCTTGTCCACGCCATAGAAGGTCGCGATGGTGCGGAAGAGATCGCGGTCGCGCACGAGCTTGACCCGCACGTTCGCAGCTTCACTGGTGGCGGTCATGACGATGTCGAGATGCTGCACGCGCTTGCCGATGTCAGCGACGACTTTTGCGAGCTGCGCCTTGCGGTCGGCGCGGTCGCTCTCGGCGTAGACGCGCACCGGCCCGTCGAACTTGCGGATGCGGTCGACGCGGCCGGCGAGGTGGTATTCGGCGCCGAACGCCGTCTTAAGGAAACCTTCGACGATCTCGCCGTCGGTAAAACTCTTCTTCTCGCTGCGCTGACGTGAGGCGATCGCGGGCAGTTCGCCCGCGGCGGCGATGGTAGCGGTGTCAGGCACGGATGTGAGTGCAGCAAACGCCAGCAGGGCGAGGCGGACGGCAGCCGAGGGCTGGTTGAATGCGCTCATCGTCGCGCAACGCTGCCGTATTCGCCGCGCGCGCACAAGACCGCAAATGCACGCGTCAGGCGGGTTCCTGCTGTGGCTCATTATCCACGCGCAGCTGCGTAGGGTGGGCAAAGCGAAGCGTGCCCACCACCTTTATCCAATCTGCAGACAGTTGGTGGGCACAGCGCAAGTGCGCCTTTGCCCACCCTACGGAAGCTCGCCCGCCCGGCTTAGTTGTTCAGCACGACCACGGTGGTGCCGACCGAGACGCGGCCGTAGAGGTCGGTGACGTCGTCGTTGGTCATGCGGAAGCAGCCCGAGGACACCGCCTGGCCGATCGTCTCCGGCTCGTTGGAGCCGTGGATGCGGTACAGCGTCGAGCCGAGATACATCGCGCGCGCGCCGAGCGGGTTCTCGATGCCGCCCTTCATGTGGCGCGGCAGGTCGGGGCGGCGGGCCAGCATCTGCGAGGGCGGCGTCCAAGCCGGCCATTCCTTCTTGGCGGTGATCCTGTGCACCCCGCCCCAGCGGAAGCCGTCGCGGCCGACGCCGATACCGTAGCGGAGCGCCTGGCCGTTCTGGAGCACCAGATAGAGCCGGCGCTCGGCCGTGTTCACCACGATCGTGCCGGGGGCATAGTTGCCGTTATACATGACGGTGGTGCGGGGGATCGGGCTGGAGCCGCCGCGAAAGAAGTTCGGGCCGCCGCCCATGATATCGCGCGAGTCGAACTCTTCGGCGAACGCGCCTGCCGCGGTGGCGGTCAGCAGTGCGATGGCGGCAATCGGCGCGGCGAAAAACCGGATCATTGGTACCCCCAGCAAAAAATCTCTTCAACAAAGGTCAGAGTCCATATTTGCGGGCTTTTCGCAAGCCACGGCCCCGTGAGGGGCGCCATGCTTAACGATTGGCGTTACCAAATCGGCAACCCCGCCAGTTTGCCGGAAAGCATGAGAGCGTTTTCAAGCGAAGTGGATACCGGTTCGCATCAAGAAAACGCGTCAAAACAAGACTCTAACGCCCCGTTCCGATTCCATCGGAACGGGGCGTTAGCCAAGCCCGCGTATTGCCGCGCGGGGCAGGGCCGCAATGGCCGCTCTTGCTTTGACGGCACGCGCGAACAATGATTGATCGCAGGGATCACTGGAAATCGCCGGTTGCGGGAGCAGACAGAATGAACGGTGCGGAAAGCCTGGTGCGGACGATGGTCAAGGGCGGGGTGGACGTCTGCTTCACCAACCCGGGCACCTCCGAGATGCATTTTGTCGCGGCGCTCGACCGCGTTCCCGGCATGCGCTGCGTGCTCGGCCTGTTCGAGGGCGTGGTGACGGGCGCCGCCGACGGCTATTTCCGCATGAAGGGCACGCCGGCCTCTACCCTGCTGCATCTCGGCCCGGGCCTCGCCAACGGCCTTGCCAATCTGCACAACGCCAAGAAGGCCAATTCCGGCATCGTCAACATCGTCGGCCAGCACGCCGTCTACCACATCGGCTACAATGCGCCGCTGACCTCCGACATCGAGGGCCTGGCCCGGCCGATGTCGTCCTGGGTCCGCACCTCCCCGGATTCCAAATCGGTCGCCGCCGACGGCGCCGCGGCCATTGCGGCTGCGAAAAGCGCCCCGCCGCAGATCGCGACCCTGATCCTGCCCGCCGACACCGCCTGGAACGAGGCCGACGGCATCGCCGAGGTGCCGGCCGAGCAGCAGCGCGCGAGCTATTCGCCGCAGGCGGTCGAGCGGGCCGCGAAGATCTTGCACGGGGACGGCGAAGGCACGCTCTTGCTGATGACCGGCAGCGCGCTGAGCGAGCAGGGCCTGGCGCTGGCCGAGCGCATCGCCGGCAAGACCGGCTGCACCGTGATGGGTCCGACCTTCCGCCCGAAGATGGCGCGCGGCCGCGGCCGCTTCTCGATCGACCGCATCCATTACGTGATCGAGAACGCGCTGCCGATGCTGGAGAAGTTCCGCCACATCGTGCTGGTCGAATCCGACGATCCCGTGGCGTTCTTCGCCTATCCGAACAAGCCGAGCATGCTCAAGCCCCAGGGCTGCGAGGTGCATCGCATGACCTCCTGGGGCGAGAATTCGGTCGCAGCGCTCGAAGCGCTGGCCGGCGCCGTCAAGGCGAGCGCCAAGGACGTCAAGCCGCAGGCGTTGGCCGAGCTGGTCAAGCCGACCGGCGCGCTGACCTTCGCCACGATCGCGCAGGCGATCGCCTGCGCCATCCCCGAGAATGCGATCATGGTCGACGAATCGCTCACCACCGGCCGCGGCTTTTTCCCGCCGACAGCGGCGGCGGCGCCGCACGACTGGCTCCAGAACATGGGCGGCTCGATCGGCTTCTCGACGCCGCTGTCGATCGGTGCCGCGATTGCCTGCCCGGACCGCAAGGTGATCACCATGGTCGGCGACGGCAGCGCGATGTACACGATCCAGTCGCTGTGGACGCAGGCGCGCGAGAACCTCAACATCGTCACCATCGTGTTCGCCAACCGTATCTACCAGATCCTGCGCGGCGAGTTCGACAATGTCGGCGCCGGCGAGCCCGGCCAGCGCGCCAACGATATGCTCCGCCTCGACCGCCCGACGCTCGATTTCGTCGCGCTGGCCAAGGGCATGGGCGTGCCCGGCCGCGCCGTCACCAATGCCGACGAGTTCAACAAGGCGCTGGCGGAGGCCGTCGCCGAGCCCGGGCCGCGGCTGATCGAAGTGCAGATGTAGGGCGCACCAACCGAGAGCGCCGAGGGCCCGGAGGCACGATGCAGGCCGAGCTGAACAAGGTGATCGCGGCGCTCCGGGACTTCTACGCGCACGAAGCATTTTTGTTCGAGAAGGACATCGGCGAGCGTGCGATCACGCATCGCTTCGCCGTTTACCTGGAGCGGCAGTTCTCGGGCTGGGCGGTCGACTGCAATTACGACCGGCTCGGCGAGCGCACGCTGCATCTGCCGCACGGCACCATCATCTCGACCGACGATCATCTCGGCAAGTCGATCTATCCCGACGTCGTGGTGCATCAGCGCGAGATCCCGAACAACCTGCTCGCTGTGGAGATCCGCAAGGCGAGCAACCACACCCCGCTCGATCACGACCAGCACAAGCTGATGGCGATGACCGATGCGCATATCTGGTTCGCCTATTGGATCGGCGTGCTGCTGGTGCTGGACAGGCGCGGGGTGACGACGTCGGAGGTCTATGTCGGCGGCCTCGTCGAGCAGCCGCTGTCGCGCTGGTTCGCGACGCGGCTTGGCGAGAGCGGTCTTGGGGCGGCGCGCTAGTGCGTGTGTTGATCTTGGCCCAACAGCGCCCGATTGTGACCCTTCTCGGACATCAGCCCTCCGGCACTCCCGCCAGCCGCATGCCTTGATAGACGCGCTCGCGTTTGGCGAGGTAAACAGGGTTATCACTGCAAGCGCCGTTCCGGAAACGGCGGATGGTGAAGTCTGGGACGAGCGCAAATAGCGCCTTTGCAGCGGCTTTCGCCTCATTCAGTGAGCCAAGTAGCGCGAGCGCGGCGGCCAGCCCAAAATGCGCGTTGACATCATTTCGGTTGGCTTCGATGCTGCGGCGGAACCACCGGACCGCTTCAGCATCCGCGTCAACCTGCATCTTGGCAAAGCCGGTTATCATGAACCAGCGATGGGCGAAGATATCGCGAGGAGAGAGGCGAAGTGCTTCGTTGATATGGGCCTCAGTCTCAGCTCCGCGACCCATATACAACTTAGCGCTGCCAGTCTGCGCGTGCGCTTCAGCCAAATTGCGATCCAGTGCCAACGCTCTCTCGAATTCCGCGATGCCCTGAACCGCGCGGTTCGTGCATATTAGTGCGCAGCCCAAAATCAAGTGCGCATAGGCATGGTTGGGCGCAAGGGACAGCGCCCTTATTGATGTCGCCTCGGCCACTGCGAAATGCTCGCTCGTGGCGTCATCCAAGTAGCTCACTCCAAGTATCAGATCGACGCCAGCCATCCACACCATCGCGTCGACATTCTTGGGGTCAAGGGTCAACGCCCGTTCAAACATCGCGCGCGCCTGTGGCACGCCTTCCGACGTCCACCCCTTGTGCAACAAAGCTTTGCCTCGGAAATACAAGTCCATCGAATTGGGATGCGGAGATCGTTCTGATCGCCGAGCCTCTTGTTCAGTGAGTTGGGCGTCCAGCGTGTTGGCGAGGCGCGATACGATCTCGTCTTGCATATCAAAAAGATCGGCGACGAGTTTGTCGAAGCGGTCGGCCCACAGATGCGCGCTGGTTTCCGCGTCCACGAGCTGGACGTTTACGCGAAGTCGATCGCCGGCTCCCTGCATGGAACCCTCTAGCACGTACCGAACATTCAGCTCGCGGCCAATCTGCTTGAGATCGATCGCTTTGCCCTTGTACGTGAATGCGGTATGTCGGCCGATGACGAACGAGCCGGAGATGCGCGACAAATCCGTGGTCAAGCTCTCGGTCACACCATCAACGAAATATTCTCGCTCGGGATCTTCGCTGAGATTGGCGAACGGCAGCACAACGATTGAAAGGCGAGGGGCTGAAGACGGCGTCTCCTCCGTCTCTCCAGGATACGTCGTCGAAGCGGCCTGCTCGATCGGGCTTCCCTGCCATTCTTCCCGCACGACGCCGACGAAGCGGAAACCTTTGCGCGGCAGTGTCTTGATGAGACGCTGTTGTTCACCGCTGTCGCCGATGGCGCTTCGTACGGCATTCAAACGGGTCGTGAGCGCGGCATCGGATACCGCGCGTCCGTTCCAGATCGCACTGATCAGCTCATCCTTGCTGACGACGCGTTCCCGGTGACCTATCAGGTACGCGAGTAGGTCAAATACTTGCGGCGCCACGAGCAACGCATCCGGTCCGCGACGAAGCTCGCGCCGGTCGGTGTCCAAGGCATGGCCCTCGAAGAGATAGCGCAAGATCCCTCCCGTCTGGCATCAGGAATGTAGCATAGGATGCAACGCGAAAAATAAGCCGCTGGTGAGGAAAATGTGAGCCCGGCGTCAAGCGCGCTCCGATCTGCCTTGGCAAGGTCGCCCGGTGGGTAGTCATCTCCCGGGAGAGAGCGATGAGCACGATTTATACTGCGGCGGGATCGGCGCAGACGCCCGTGTCGACGCGGCGATCCCCAAACTTACTCAAGAGGTATTTCGACGCTTATTGTGCTTGGTGTATTCGCCAGACCTTGCGCGCGACGTTGGACGACCTGAGCGATCTGGAGCTCCGGGACATCGGGGTTGCGAGGGGCGAGATCGAGTATCTCGTTCGAGCTGATCCTTCGATCGACCCACGCGGCTTCTAACCGGAATGCGCTCTGGTTGTACTGACGCGGCCTCGGGGCGCGGTTCACCTATCCGAGTACAGGACAAGGCCGCCCGCGTGACGCGAGCGGCCTTTCATCGTTCGTCGCAAGCTCAGTGCAGCGGATCGCCCTCTCCCAGCGCGTAGTTGACGAGGTCCTTCAGCGCGAAGCCGGGTCCGGTTACCGGCGCCCATTGCGGGTCGAGCGACAGCACGGAGGAACTGTCGCCGAACATCAAGCCGAGGAAGACTTCGGCGACGATGCGGCCACCCACGGGGCCGAGCTGCGGCGTCTTGACGGTGCCGGGTCCGCCGGTGACGGGAATTGGGACGTCGGCCTTGAAGTGCCGGGCCTCGGCCAGGATATAGGTCCAGAGCGGGCAGTTGTCGGCAAACACGCCGTTCGCGATGGTCGCGATCGGAGTCTGCGGATCGCCCTCCTCGGGCTCGTCGACGGCCTTGCCGATGATGATCTGATCGTCGTTCAGCGGGTTCAGCTGCATCGCCCTGGCGATGGCCTGGCCGGAGGGCAGGCCGAGCCGCCAGCCGCGCTCGAGATTGCGCAGCGCCAGCGAGGCCGGATTGGAGGCGACTTCCGGCGGCAGCTTGCGCAGCGGATCGACCAGCGAGGTGTCGATGCGATAGGCGAACTGAAGCCGCCGCTTGTTGTCGGGATTGCTCTCGTCGTTCTCGTCCCCAAAGGGGCGCGTGTCGATGTCGATGAAGCGGCCCCAGTCGATGGCGCGTCCCGGGCCCATGGCGCGGAAGCCGGTCAGCGCGTTCTTGTCGGGATTGTTGGGGTCGGGGAAGATCTGCAGCAGCATGTTGTCCGCGTCGTTGAGCCGGTAGCCCGGGCGAATCATGGAATGCCCGAGCCGGTAGGCGGCGACGGAGAACTCCACCGGCATGAACGGGTAATTGTGCCAGTGATAGTGGGCGAGCTTGCTGCGGTCGTAGCTGCCTGCGGTCTTCAGCGCGTTCAGAACGTCGGCGTGGACGATGCGCGGCAGGAAGTCGTTCAGCACGACATATTGATAGTGGAAGCGGACGCGCTGCTGCACCTCCTCGAACGTCAGGCTGTCGTTGTCGTCGACCATGCGGTTGTGAAAGCGCAGCATCAGGCCCTGGAACTGCGAGACGATGCTGTTCTCGTCGTTGCGGGGATCGCCGATCAGCGCGCGGCCCTTGAAGCGCGGCAGGTCGTTGGCGTCGTCGACGCCCGCACCGGTCAGCTTCTCGCCGAGCAGGAACTTGATGCCGTCATACATGTAGGGCTGGTCGTTCGGGCCGCGGCCGTAGAGATTGTCCAGATCGAACGAGGGCGTGCGGAAATCGACCAGTCCGTCCGGATCCTGCTGCTTGGTCAGCGAGCTGACCGGATCGAAGGTGATGTCGTGATCGACGAACTGGCTGAAATAGGTGTAGAGCGCGGGAATGCCGCTCTCTTCCGCGTCCGGCGAGTCTTTCGGCGCATCGAAGCTGCCGATCATCCTGTCGGCGAGCGCCGACAGGTTGGCGATATTGTCGGGTTCGGTGGCTCCGAATTGGGCCGGGGTGAGGCTGGGCTTGCGGAACATGCGGCCGAAGCGGCCTTGCGACAGCGGCGAGCGGATATTGTTCAATCCGCGCGGAAGAATTGCGTGGCGGCTGCTCATTTCAAATTCCTCCCTGAAAAGTCACACCGAAAAAGACTAAAGTTAAAGTTGTTCGCTACAGAATATGCAGGCGACGCTAGATCAGGGATTCTTGCGCCACAAGCGGTCGCTTCACACAGTTCGCGATATCGATGCTGTTCCGGGGGAGGGCGCTGCGCGCAAGCTGCGGCCGTGCTTTGCAAATTTATCCCGAAGCGATGACGGATAACATTCTCGTCATCGACGGGCGCAAGCGGCTTTGCGCGCGCGAGTTCGCCGGAGTGTCGGCGAGGCAGAAAGTCTTCACGTGAAGATTGTGGCGGCGCGCGCCTCGAGCGCACGCCGCCGCAATGTCGTCAGTAATAGCGCTGCTGCGAGTACGCGTAGCGCGGATTGATGCCGCAATAGGCCGACGTGCCGGATGCGCTGGCCTGGCACTGCTGATAGCTCGCGAACTGGCAGTTGCCGGGATAGCCCCACATGCGGCCTTGCAGGCAATACCGGTCGTTTGCGGCGTGAGCCTGGGCCGCCGGGAAAGTCGCGGCGATCAGCGCTGCAAACGATGCGAGGGTAAGGATGGTGCGACGCATTTCAAACTCCTTCGAGAACGAGTGAATGAGGAACCGCAAACTGCATCTGCGTGTTCCCGGCCTTGGCCGACACTTTGTCGTGCCCGTCTTGGTCTGCGCAGTGGGCACTGCGTTCGACATGGGTCTATGATGCGGCGTGAGCCGCGGTCAGCAATGTGATCTCGGCCACAGTTTGGCGGCCGGCTTCGCGCCTATCCTGGGCGGACCTGCATGCGTCGATCCAGGGAGGCCGCTGCTTCGTCTCGTTCGGATCAGGACATTTTGGAGGCTTTGATGCAAAGGTCATATTTGCTGGCTGCGACAGCAGCGCTGGCGCTTCTTGCGCAAACACCGCTCGCGCTGGCGCAGAACGCGCCGGCCGCAGGTGAAACCGCAGCGCCCGCGACCACCGCTGCGCCGGCGGCGACGACAGCGCCCGCGGCGACAACGACAGCGCCCGCGGCGGCAACAACAACGCCGGCCACGACCACCGACACCTCCAGCCAGCCATCCGACTCCAAGAAGAGCGCCTCGAAGAAGCCGGCGAAGAAGAAGATGACGCGGCAGCAGGAAATCGATCATTCGATCGACAGCGGCACGGTTCCGGCGCGCTATCGCAGCTCGGTGCCCAAGCAGTACCAGCAATATATTCCGTTCGATAAGCGGTGATCCATCGTACGGCGGCGCAGCGCGACTTGGCGTCGCGCCGCCGTAGCACTGGTCCCGCCGGCCGGAATCGGGCGATACATCCCTTGTGGCGGCCTGTCCGAGCGGTGCTAGAGTAGGCCGAAGCCCGGGGGGAGTAATGAGCGACGACGTCAAGGATGCTGGCCTTGTGGCCATGATCAGCAGCATCCTGGGAGGCAACAAGCGCGCGGACAGCGTCGCGCCACCGCCGCTCGCGGAGGTTCCGCCGACCGCGCCGTCGAACGGATTTGATGCGGTTGCCGCAATCGTCCCCGAAGCAAGCCCGGTTAAGCGAGAGGATGCACCCGCGCCGGCCGCGCCGCCCCCGAAAATCACGAGGACCGCGGACGGCAGGCAATTGCTGCCGGCGGAAGGGATCGCCGAGCTCGTGCTCGGCGAGCTGCGCAAGCTGGAAGACTTTCCGGCAACCGGCGCCTCTGTCACGGTCTACGGCTACCGCCACTGGAACGCCATGATCACCTTCGCGCCGTTCTCGACCAGCTTCCAGAACGCGACGCGGTTCCGCCAGGCCATGCCGGATCTCGTCTTCAAGCTCCGTCGTTTCGTCGCACTTGAGATATAAAGCGTTTTCAAGCGGAGTAGATTCCGGTTCGCGCGAAGAAAACGCGCCGGACCAAAGAAGCGAGAGACCCGTTCCATCGGAACGGGACTCTCGTCAGGCAAATCGCCCGCGGCAAACGCGCCGCAATCAGCCAGACAAGTCGACAGGATTCTTGAATTGAGCGTCGCCTTTACCAAGGAAGAAAGCGCCGAGACCGCGTCCGAGACGCTGCTCCCGGATCGCCCGATCTCGCCGCATCCCAATCTCGTGACGGAAGCCGGCTTGCAGGCGTTGCAGCAGCAGCTCGGCGAAGCGCGCGAGGCCTATGAGACTGCGCAGGCCATCGACGACGTCAACGAGAAGCGCCGGCAGTCGGCGGTGCCGTTGCGCGACGTTCGCTATCTCACCGAGAGGCTGCGCACGGCGCAAATTGTCGCGAAGCCCGAGTCATCAGATACGGTCGCCTTCGGCAGCACCGTGACCTTCAGCCGCACTGACGGCCGCGTGCAGACCTATCGCATCGTCGGCGAGGACGAAGCCGATCCCAAGGCCGGATCGATCTCGTTCGTCGCGCCGGTCGCGAGATCGCTGATGGGAAAGGCGGTCGGCGACGTCGTGGGTTCGGGCGCGCAGGAGATCGAGATCCTGTCGATCGCGTAGCGCGTGGTGGGCATATTTTCGTGGCAGGGTTATCGCGTATGACCCAAGAACTTGGGGCACTGAAGTTTCCACAACGTCATGGCCGGGCTTGTCCCGGCCATCCACGCCTCGCCGAGTGGCACAAAGAACGTGGATGCCCGGGACAAGCCCGGGCATGACGTGCTGCGTGAACTAAGCGCGCTTCAACCTGAAGCCATTCCGCTCTAGACCTGCGGCAATTCAACCCCCGTCAGCCTGCCTAACTTCTCGATGAGCTCGTCCTGAAACTCCGGATCGGCGGCCTCGCTGGCCGGCTGCTGCTGCGCGAGATGATGCCAATAGCGCCCGCTGACCAGAGCAGCGGGATCCTCGCTCACCGCCAGCCAGGCCTGGGTCCGTTGCCCGGTGTCGAGATCGACCGGCGCGGCCGCGCCGCCCATCTTGGTGCGGACCCAGCCGGGATCGACGGCGTTGCTCAGGACCTTGGGCCAGCGTCTTGCCAGCGTGAAGGCCAGTGCGACGACGTGCAGCTTGCTCTCGGCATAGGCCTTGGCCGAATCCCACGCCCGCTTTTTCCAGTCGAGATCATCGAGCGAGCCCTCGCCACCCCGGTGCAATCCGCTGCTGAGATACACCAATCGGCCGGGCCGTTCGATCAAAGCGGTCAGCATGTACGGTGCAAGCGTATTGATGGCCAGCGTTTCGGCATGGCCCCCCGGCGTCGCGCCACGGCCCGGCCGCGTGTAGACGCCGGCATTGTGGATGATCGCATCCATCCGTCCGATCGCGTTGACCTGGTCTGCGATGCTCCTCACGTCTGCGGCCCGCGCGAGATCGCCGACCACGATCCCGGCAGAGCGCGATGCGAGCTCACCGATCGCGCCGGTGCGACCCGCCGATCGCGCGTGCAGCAGCACGCGGTGACCCTGATCGGCGAGCGATTGCGCCGCCGCCCGGCCGAGGCCGTCGGTGCTGCCGGTGATGAAGATGGTCGCCATGCGCTGCTCCTCGAAAAGGTTTCTGCACGCACTCTACAACGCGCGCTCACGGCTTCCGATACTGTTCGTCGCTCACTTTCTCCATCCACTCCACGTTCTTGCCGCCCAGGGATTCCTGGATGGCGATATGGGTCATCGCCGTCGTCGGTGACGCGCCGTGCCAGTGCTTTAGTCCCGGCGGAAACCACACGACGTCGCCGGGCCGGATCTCCTCGATGGCTCCGCCCTCGCGCTGCACCCAGCCCAGTCCCGCGGTGACGATGAGCGTCTGCCCGAGCGGATGTGTGTGCCAGGCAGTGCGGGCACCCGGCTCGAAGGTGACCTGGCCCGCGCCCACCCGGGCCGGATCAGGCGCCTGGAACAGCGGATCGATCCGCACCGTTCCGGTGAACCAGTCCTGTGGGTCCTTTTGGGAAGGGCGCGATCCGTTGCGCTTGATGTCGATGTCCATATGAGCCTCCTTGTGTGCCTCCGACGCCCGCGTCTGCGTCCGGCGAAATCCGATCGTGGCGGCGGCGCTCCCGACAATGAGCACGTTCCGTCGTGTGATCACCTCACGTCTCCGCTCATCGCGGCCGCTTTTCGATGACGTCCTTGATAACAGGCGCTGCAGAGAACGCATTGGGCCAGCCGGCATAGAAGGCGAGATGACCGAGCACCTCGCCGGCTTCCTCGCGGGTCAACCCGTTGTCCATCGCGCGGTTCAGATGGTAGGTGATCTGCGCGACCTGACCGGTCGCGATGAGCGCGCTCACGGTGACGAGGCTGCGGTCGCGTGGCGCCAGCGCGGGCCTTAGCCAGAGATCGCGGAACAGCACGTCGGTGGTGTACTGCACGAGGCTTGGCGTGATCTGCCCGAACTGCTCGCCGACACGGCTCGCCCGCTGCTTCTCCGCGGCTTCGTCGAGCGGCAGTTGCGGCCCCGAGGCCGGCGGAAGCTGATCGGTTCCGATGTTGCGGCTCTTGAAGACCTCCTTCGCCGCCGGGATCGCATCCATCGCATTGGCCCAGCCGGTGTAGAACGCCAGATGCGTGATGATCTCCGAGATCTCCGCCGGCTTCACGCCGTTGTCGAGCGCAAGTGCCAGATAGTGCGGCAGCTCGACCGTCTGGTCGCGCGCGATCAACGCCGCGACCGTGACGATGCTGCGGTCTCGCGGCGAGAGTCCAGGTCGCTTCCAGAGATCGCCGATGACGAATTTTTGCGCGTAGCCTTCGAGCGCTGGCGCAACGGCGCGGATGTCTTCCGATATCGTCATGGGATTTGCTCCTTTGACGGCTGTTGGGTCCGCGGCGGCGGGGCCGCCGGCGACCAGCCAAATCGACAACAGGGTGGGTGCGAGCGTTCTCATTGTTGATGTCCTTCGACGGTGAGCGGGTGCGCGAGCAGCCACCAGGCGACCAGCGCGGCGCAGAGCACGGTGAGGGCGCTCGCGAGAAACAGGAGGTTCAGCCTCGCGCCTGTTGCGATCAATCCGAGCGCGGGGCTGGCGATCCCCTGGGCGAGGTCGAGAAAGGCGGTGTAGGCGCCCATGGCGAGGCCGCGATTCTGCGCCGGCACGCGGCGCACCGCCTCGACGCCAAAGCCGGGATAGATCAGCGAGAAGCCGAAGCCGGTCAGTGCGGCGCCGGCCAGCGCCATCTCGGGTCGGGTCGCCAGCCAGATCAGGGCCTGCCCGGCGGCTTCGATCAAGGCACAGACAAGTGCAACCCTTGCGCCGCCGACCGCATCGGCCAGATGACTGAAGAAGACGCGCGCGAGGATGAAGGCGACGGCATAGGCCGTGTAGGCAAGCCAGCCATTGGCCCATCCGCGGCTGGCAAACAGCAAAGCGACGAACGTCGTCACCGCGCCGAAGCCGACGCTGCCGAGCGCGGATCCCAAGCCCGGCACCCATACGGCGCCGAGCACTTTTGCGAACGGCACGCGCACCTGCTGCACCGGTGCCACCGTTGGAAGCTGGGCAACGAACAGCAGCGCCAGCAGCGGCGCCGCTGCCGTCGCGATCGCGATCGCCGCAAAGCCGTAGGCGGCGTAGAGCGCGGCGCCTGCGGGCGCACCGATGGCAAAGGCCGCGAACATCGCCGAGCCGACCCAGGCGATGACCTTGCCGGTGTTGCCGCTGTCGACGAGTGCCAGCCCCCAGCTGACTGCGGCGGTGATGATGAAGCTCTCGGCGCCGCCGAGCAGGCCGCGGCCGAGCAGCAGAATGGTCACCGAGGCCAGCGGAGCCTCGGTGAAGCCAAGCGAGAGCAGGTACAACAGCCCGGACGCCGCGGCCGCGACGAGGCCGGCGACGACGCCGCGCTTCGCCCCGCGTCGATCCGAGAAGTGACCGGCCCACGGCCGCGAGACCAGGGATGCCGCGAACTGGCTGCCGGCGACGAGGCCGACCACGAACGTGCCGAACCCCAATCCGTCGTGGACGTGGAGCGGCAGCACCGGCATCGCCACGCCGATGACGAGGAAGGCGAGGAAGACCACCGCCATGATCGGCAGCAACGTCGCGGTGACGCGAAGCGGAGCAGCGGGCTGCATGGTCGTGACCGGCATGCTGGTTTCGGAGCTCCTGATGGCTGCTCCGAACCTAGGGCCTTCGCCGATCCCCGGTTAGATGATAGATTTCGAATGCGCTTATTAGGAGTGCTAATCAATGCATCGGGACGACGCGAGCGACCTTCTTGCGTTCCTCGCCGTGGCGCGGGAGCGCAACTTCACGCGCGCCGCTGCGAAGCTCGGCATGACGCAGTCTGCGCTGAGCCAGATTATCCGCAATCTGGAAGAGCGGCTGGGTGTCCGGCTGCTCAATCGCACGACGCGAAGCGTCACGCCGACCCAGGCCGGCGAGCGGCTGTTCCAGAGCATCGGCCCCAAGTTCACCGAGATGGACAGCGACCTTGCTGCACTCAGCGAGTTTCGCGAAAAGCCTGCAGGAACTATCAGGCTGACGGCGACGGAATATGCCGCCAGCGAAATCCTGCTGCCGGCGCTGGGAAGGCTCCTGCCGAAATACCCCGACATCCATGTCGAGATCATCGTCGATTACGGCCTCACCAATATCGTCGCACAGCAGGTCGATGCCGGCATCCGTCCGGGCGAGCTCGTCGCCAAGGACATGATCGCCGTGCGTGTCAGCCCCGATCTCAGGATGGCGGTGGTCGGATCGCCTTCCTACTTCGCCGAGCGCAAGCGGCCGAAGACGCCGCAGGATCTGACCCAGCACAATTGCCTCAATCTGCGCCTGCCGACGCATGGCGGCAGCCTCTATGCGTGGGAGTTTGAAAAGAACGGGCGGGAGCTCAACGTGCGGGTCGAGGGCCAGCTGGTGTTCAACAGCGCAGGGCTTTTGTTGGAGGGGGCGCTGAAGGGATTGGGCCTCGCCTATCTCACCGAGGGACACGTGCAGCCTTATTTGTCCCAGGGTCGTCTCGCCCGCGTGCTCTCGGATTGGTGTCCGCCGTTCTCGGGATACCATCTCTACTATGCCAGCCGGCGCCAGCCTTCTCCGGCGTTCTCATTGCTGGTGGAGGCGCTGCGATACCGCGGCAAGTAGAACCGCGCGGCCGGCTCGTCCGCGTCTTGCGTCTCTCCGATGCTGCGTTCCACCGGTTGCTTTGAGGATTGCGCGGCAAAGCGCGCTATCGACAGGGGCGACCGCATTCGCCTAAAGCATGGGGCATGCGTTTCCGCTGTCTTGTCCTGATATCGATGGTTTCCACTATGTCCGCGCAACAAAGCCCGATGGTTGGATGAGACGGTTTCTGTCGGGAGCGTTGCCGTTCTATGCGCTGGCTGGATTGGCCATGTGCATGTACCTTGTCCTGTACAAGACTGAGCTCTTCGACTTGAACGCCGTCGTCCAGGGCGCGACCGGTTCATGGTGGTTTCCGGTCTTCATGTTCGGCTGCGTGCTGCTGGAGTCGGTCTTCCCGTATTTCGGCTATTTTCCCGGCACCGCCCTGATCCTGATGTCCGCGGCGCTCAATCCCAAGCCTGCCGATGTCTCCGTTTTCATCATGGCGTGGCTGGCCATCATCGTGGGCGCAGTCTTGAGTTACGGACAGGCGCGCTTTTTCAGACCGTTTCTGCAGCGGGTCGCCTCGAAAGCGGCCCTGAGCCGATGCGAGTCCCTGTTCGACGCCTACGGTCCCTACGCGCGCGTCGCCTTGTTCGTTCATCCCAACGCTTCTGCAATGTATTTCACCGCACTCGGCCTGCTCGGCCGCAACCTGACGCGAGAGCTCGCCTATCTCTGCGCGGGCGCAGCGGCCGCCGTGGGCATTCTGTTCGTCATCGTGACGAGGTTAGTGTCGTCCGTCGGCGCGACAGACGACGGGCAATTGCAGGTGCTGCTGGCGGCAGGCCTGGTCGCCATCGGTACGCTCGTCGGGCTGTACACGGCCTGGAGGCCGGAGCGGGTGGGTTGAGGCTTGGGGGCGTGCGTGCCAATCGGCGCGGTCTCTCCCCTCGCTCCGTCATTGCGAGCGTAGCGAAGCAATCCAGAGCCTTTCCGCAGAAGGATTCCCAGCGCCCGCATGACACGCTTTTCAACCTTCAGCCTATGCTTGCGTAATAGTCAATCTCAAGTGATATTCGTCTTCTTCTCCGACGGTGCATTGCCCGAAATTAATCTGGAGAGAAGTCATGACTGTCACGTCGAGCATTGAGGAGCTGGTCGTCCCGCTCAGGAACGCGTTGCTCTATCCGATACTGTTCTTCGTCGTCCTTTTCGTCGTGTTTCACGTCTATGTCTATGTCGCCAGGCCGGGCGCGCGGTTTTTGAAAAAGGTCGATTACGCGTGGCTTGCGCTTGCTGCTCTCTCCATCGTTAGCGCAGCTTCGGACCAGCGTCGTATGCTCGCTCAAAGTGCCGCGCTGACGGGCGCGAACTGGTTCACCTCGGAAGCAGTCGTGCCGGTGCAGAACGTGCACTTCATGAGGAAACTGATCTGCGAGACGCCCTGGAACGTCGACGACAAAGGACGTGCCGAGATTGCGTCCGAATGCAGCTGGTACTCGAATTTGGAAAAGAGCTGGTCGGAGCTCGATCAGATATTGCAAGACAAGAATCTGCCGGCGGTCGAGCGTGCGACCAAGGCTGCGCACCAAATCCAAAAAATAAACGTGACTCCCGACGTGCAGGCAAGATGGGCCTCCGACGCTGCCGACCTGACCAGTCGCGTTGCGAACGCAAAGCAATCGGCTACTCAATATCTGACGATCGTGGGATCAATCGAAAGAAGCACGGGCGAACTGATCCTGATTTATTTCCTGCCGTATCTCGTCGGTGCTGCCGTTGCCTTGCGATTTGCCAAGACGACGGGCGAATTACGCTTGAACCCCTAGAGAACCTCTCGCATGTGAAGCGCGCGCTCGCGGAGCAATCCGATCGTCAGCCCATGGCATGGCGCTAGACCTTGCCTGCGATCGTCCGACGGACGTCTTCGGATCATGCCATCATGCCCCTGTTTTGCCCGACGGGTCAATCAGAATTCGGAAAATACGTAGCTCATTGATCCGGCTGACGCCGGCTACTGTGCATGGGGTTGTTTTCGAGATTTTTGACGAGGCAGCCCAAAAGACCACCATGCGCCGATGGTCGTCCGCAACAGATAGGGGTTCAGGAGGATGGATGGTGGGCGCACAAGGGATCGAACCTTGGACCTCTCCCGTGTGAAGGGAACGCTCTCCCGCTGAGCTATGCGCCCGGGACCATCATGCAGGCGGCCGGACTTTCGGCCGGCCGGTGCATTGGAGCCCGCGATTTAGAAGTGCGGGCCGAAGGTGTCAAGTTTCGAGGTGCCTTGCGGGGCGAAAACCTTGGCCGATCGCGTAATCCGGCCGCAAGGCCCGGTTTCGGCCCGCTTACGCGCCCTGCTGGCGGGCGCGGGAGGCGTGGGCCTGCAGCGCCCGGATGCGTTCAGCGAGTGTTCCACCGCCCTCGGGCAGGCTCGGCGTGCCGTTGGTCGCGGCGTCGTTGGCCGGGCGCGGCGCCGGCTTCGGCGGCTGGCCGGCTTCGGCCGCGAGCAGGGCCTCGATCGGCGAGTTCGGGCCTTCGAGCTGCATCGCGAGCTTGGCCACCTCGGCGGCGATGTCGTTGATGCGCTCGCGCAAGAGCGCGTTCTCCATCCGCTCGGTCGCCCAGGAGCTTTCCGCCTGCTGCTGGATCGCGTTGATGTCGCGCTGGAGTTTGCCGCGCTCGTCGCGCGCGGTGCGGAGCTGCTCCTCCAGCGTGGTCTTTTCCGCGCGCAGCGATTCGAATGCGGCCGACGACTTGCCGCCGCTCAAGGCCGCGATCTCGACGCGCAGCTCCTTGACGGTGCGCTCGGAGGTCTCATTGGCCTGACGGAGCTGGTTGTTCTCGTAGTCGCGCTCGGCCAGCAGCTTGCCTTGCGTGGCAAGGCGTCCCTCGAGGTCGGCGACGCGGCCCGACAGCATCTCGGCTTCCTTGACCTGCACGAGGAGCTGGCGGTCGAGCTCGTTGACGCGCTGGCTCAGATTCTCGACCCGGCCGCGGGCATCGCCGAGCTCGCGCGAGGCGGTCTCGGACTCGTTGCGCTCCTGCGCGAGGCGCGCTTGGGTGGCGGCGAATTCCTTCTCGGCATCGCCGACGCGGTTCTTGAGCTCTTCGATCTGGGCGCGCACCGCGACCAGCTCGACCTGGCGGCTCTCCGCCATCATCGACCGGTCGGACAGCTCGGAATTGATTTTGGCGAGCTCGCCCTGCTTGTCGGTCAGCGCCTGCTCGGCGGAACGCAGGGATTCGGTCTTGGCGTTGAATTCCTCTTCGGTCGCCCGAAGCTGCTCCTTCACCGCCTTCTCGCGCGCCTCGAGCGCGAAGATCGTGGCGTTCTTTTCGCCGAGCTCGATCTTCATGCGGTTGATGGCATCGCTCTTCTTGCCGAGCTCGGCGAGCTGGCTCGTGGTCTTGTTCTTGAGCTGCTCGACGCTCATCTCGAGCCGCCGCGCCGACATGGCGAACTCGGCGCGGAGCTGGTCCTTGTCGGCCTGGATCTCGGCCATCGAGAGCGGGGTGGCCGCCTCGAGCCGGCGCGTGGTCAGGCGCACCGCGCGGTTATGCACCAGCGGCACGATGGCCAGCCCGCACAGCATCGAAAGCAGGAAACCGATCGCCAGGTACATGATCGGTTCGACCATGGGCCAGAACTCCGAGAGCTAAGGAAAAATTTACCAACGACAATGCATGGCGGGCCGGCAAAAAGCCAGCCCCGCCCTGTCGTTAACGTGAATCCGGAACTTGTCCGGGGAGGGATGTTTAGAACGGGTTCCAGGTCGCGCGCGGCGTGTACTTCAAGTAACCGATATTGGCGCCCAGCCGCAGGCCGAGGCCGGAGCGGATCGGCACCAGCACGATGTTGTTGGATGTAAGCGCCGTCATGCCGAAGCCGCCGATGATATAGGCCGAGCCGTCGATGCCGGCGAAGCGCTGGTAGATCGCGTTGGTGGCGGGCAGGTTGTAGACCAGCGTCATGGTGCGCGCGCCGTCGCCGCCCCAGTCGAAGCCGAGCGAGGGACCCTGCCAGTAGACGCGGAGGTCGCCGGCGTTCTTGGTGTAGAGCGTGCCTTCGCCGTAGCGCAGGCCCGCGACGAAGGCGCCGGAGCCTTCCTCGCCCAGGATATAGCCGTTGGGCAGGCCCCATTGGCTGACCGCCTTCTCGATGATCGAGGCGAGCCCGCGCGAGACGTTGCCGAAGAAGCGGTGGCCGGCGGTCACCAGCTCGTCCGGCCCATAGGTGTTGGGCGTCGGGGTCCGCTGCGGCGGCGGCAGGTTGGGCGGCGGCGCCTGCTGGGCGGAAGCCGGCACGATCCAGCCCACCATCGCGGCAAGCGCGAGTGCAGCAAGGCGTGATGCGAAAGTCATAAAAGAAACCCCTGCTATCGAATCCGTTCGCTTCCTTAACCTGACGCCAACAGGCACGGCTCTAGGTTGCGCCGGATGTCCCCTCGACTCGGATGTTATCCGCAGCAACTATGACGGCACAACGGCAGGAAGATAGCCCTTTGCGCCCCGGAATTGCCTTGATCGGGCTCGCGATCTGGCTTCTGGCGGGCATTTGGCTCGCCTGCCTGGAGTTGCCGGCCCAGGCGGCCACCACCGAGCGGATCGTGGTCAACCGCTTCTCGGGCGTCGCCATCGAGGGTTTCGACCCGGTCGGTTATTTCGTCGACGGCACCGCCCAGCAGGGGACGGAGGAGTTCGAGGCGAACCTGTGGGGGGCGGTCTGGCGTTTCCGCAACGAGGGCAACCGGGCCTCCTTCCTGGCTCATCCCGAGATCTATGGTCCGCAATTCGGCGGCTATGACCCCGCCGACATCGCCCGCGGCGTCACCGTCCCCGGCAATCCCCGCTTCTTCGTGATCGCGGCGCAGCGGCTCTATCTGTTCAGCCTGGAAGCCAATCGCGACGCCTTCGCCGCCGATCCGGAACGCTTCCTCTATGAGGTCGGCAAGCGCTGGCCGGCGCTCCAGGACAAACTTAGCCAGTAACAAGCTCAGTCAGTAGCAGCCTACCGCCTGCGGGTCGCCCCAGGCGATGAAGTCCGGGATGATGAAGCCGGTATCGCCGCGCTGGCCGAAAAGGAGCGCGCCGCCCTTGCCGTCGGTGACCTTGCCACCGGCGGCGGTCACGACCGCGCAGCCGGCCCCGACGTCCCATTCGCAGGTCGGCCCGAAGCGGGGATAGATGTCGGCGCTGCCCTCCGCGATCCGGCCGAACTTCACCGCCGAGCCACAGGTCTTTCTCACGGCGTTGGGCCGGCTAGCGATGAACGTCTCGCTCTGGGGATCGCCATGCGAGCGGCTCACCGCGGCAACCCACGGCTCGCCCGGCTTCGGCAGCTTACGGGTTCGGATCGGCTCGGCAGCCTTGATGGTCGCGCCGTCAAACCTCACGCGCTCGGCGCCACGGCCGACGATGCCGCGCCAGAGCAGCCCCAGCGCGGGCGCGCTGACGATGCCGAGCAGGGGCACGCCGTGAGTGACCAGGGCGAGGTTGACCGTGAATTCGTCGCGGCCGGCGACGAACTCCTTGGTGCCGTCGAGCGGATCGATCAGGAAGAAACTGCCCTGAAACGGCGGCGAGGCGAGCTGGGTCCGCTCCTCCGAGAGCGTGGGAACGTCGCCCGCGAGCTGCGCCAGTCCGTCGGCGATGATGTGGTCGGCGGCAAGGTCCGCTTCGGTCACCGGCGAGCCGTCCTGCTTGCCGTCGACCCGCATTGCCCCACGGTTGACGGCCAGGATCGCCTCGCCCGCCTTCACCACCAGCGCGGTGAGCGGCTCCATCAATCGGGCTGCGGCCTCGGCGTCGATGATGCTCACCTGCATGCCTCATTCATCGGCAAATCTCACCCCTCTTCACCTGATTCGCCCGCAGCCCTTTATGGCCGCTTCGAACCTATCGCAAGCTAGCTGCCACAGGCTGGCGAATGTTAGAACCCGCAGCATCCGTCAAGCATGCGTGATTCGCGGCGTCCAGCGCCGTGCAATTCCAGGAACCCGCCAGGACCCCTTTATATGTCTGACGCCTCGTCGCCCGCGACCGCTACTGCTCCCGATATGCTCGAACTCGCAGCTCTCCTGTGCTCGCGGGTCTGCCACGATCTCATCAGCCCCGTCGGCGCCATCGTCAACGGGCTCGAAGTGCTCGACGACGATCCCAAGCCGGAAGACCGCGAATTCGCGCTCGACCTGATTCGCAAAAGCGCCAAGACTGCCTCCGCCCGGCTCCAGTTCTGCCGCCTCGCCTTCGGCGCGGCCGGCTCGTCCGGCGCGCAGATCGACCTCGGCGACGCCCAGACCATGGCGCGCGGCCATATCGAGGACGGCAAGTGCGCGATCACGTGGAATCTGCCGCGGCTTTTGCTGCCGAAGAATCGCGTCAAGCTGCTGCTCAACATGCTGGTCGTCGCCCAGCACACGATCCCGCGCGGCGGCATGCTGACGGTCGATCCGATCGGCGAGGGCGAAACGATGAGCTTCCGCATCACCGCGACCGGACATAATGCGCGCCTGCCGCAGAACATCTCCGAGCTGCTCAGCGGCGAACGGGGACCTGCCGCGGATGCGCACGCGATCCAGCCTTATTATACGCGCCTGCTCGCAGAGGCCTGTGGGCTCACCGTGAAGCTCGCGCCGGAAGGCGAAGCCATCATCGTTACCGCTTCGTAAACGCGCCCGCCGCGGCCGAATCGTTAATCCAATCTTTACGAGGCGCTTCGGCTTGTCCGGAGCGCCTTATCTCTTTGTTGGTTCCGTTCTTTTGCACATACTCAACCATTATTAAACGCTTTGCGGTGAAGCTGGCTTCATTCCGAAATGGCGCATCACGCCTCGTGCGCGCCCTCCCTGTATGAAGGCCTGTTTTCATGGATGATCTGTTGCGGGAGTTTTTGACGGAGACCAGCGAAAGCCTGGACACCGTCGACAATCAGCTGGTGAAGTTCGAGCAGGAGCCGAACAACGCCAAGATTCTGGATAACATCTTCCGCCTCGTCCACACCATCAAGGGCACCTGCGGCTTCCTTGGCCTGCCGCGGCTCGAAGCGCTGGCCCATGCCGGCGAGACCCTGATGGGCAAATTCCGCGACGGCATGCCGGTGACCGGCCAGGCCGTGACCGTGATCCTGTCCTCGATCGACCGCATCAAGGAGATTCTGGCCGGCCTCGAGGCAACCGAGGCCGAGCCGGAGGGCAACGACCGCGATCTCATCGACAAGCTGGAAGCGATGGTCGAGCAGGGCATGGCCGCAATGGCGGCAGGTGCTGCCGCTCCCGTTGCTGAAGCCCCCCCGCTGGTGCCGGAAGCGCCCGCCGCTGCACCTGCTCCTGCAAAAGAGATGACGACCGGCACGCTGATCGATCAGACCCTGGAGCGCCCGCTGCGTCCGGGCGAAGTCTCGCTCGACGAGCTCGAGCGCGCCTTCCGCGAGACCGCGATCGAAGCCCCAGCCCCCGCGCCCGTTGCCAAGGCCGAGCCCGCACCTGCGCCGGCTGCCGAAGCTCCCGCTCCCGCAGCGAAGGAAGCCAAGGAAACTGCAAAGCCCGCCAAGGAAAAGGCCGCGCCGAAGAAGTCGATGGCCGACGAGAGTGCCGGCGAGGGCGACCGCATCGCCAACCAGTCGATCCGCGTCAACGTGGATACGCTGGAGCACCTGATGACCATGGTCTCCGAGCTGGTCTTGACCCGCAACCAGCTCTTGGAGATCTCCCGCCGCAACGAGGACACCGAGTTCAAGGTGCCGCTGCAGCGCCTCTCCAACGTCACCGCCGAGCTGCAGGAGGGCGTCATGAAGACGCGCATGCAGCCGATCGGCAATGCCTGGCAGAAGCTGCCCCGCATCGTCCGCGACCTCTCCAGCGAACTCGGCAAGCAGATCGAGCTGGAGATGCACGGCGCCGACACCGAGCTCGACCGCCAGGTGCTCGACCTGATCAAGGACCCGCTCACCCACATGGTGCGCAACTCCGCCGATCATGGCCTGGAGACCCCCGCCGAGCGTCTCGCCTCCGGCAAGGGCGAGCAGGGCACTATCAGGCTGTCCGCCTATCACGAAGGCGGCCACATCATCATCTGCATCGCCGACAATGGCCGCGGTCTCAACACCGAGAAGATCAAGGCCAAGGCGCTCTCCTCCGGTCTCGTCACCGAGGCCGAGCTCGAGAAGATGAGCGAAGCGCAGATCCACAAGTTCATCTTCGCGCCCGGCTTCTCGACCGCGGCTGCCATCACCTCGGTCTCGGGCCGCGGCGTCGGCATGGACGTGGTGCGCACCAATATCGACCAGATCGGCGGCACCATCGACATCAAGTCGGTGGCCGGTGAAGGCTCCTCCGTCACCATCAAGATCCCGCTGACCCTCGCCATCGTCTCTGCGCTGATCGTCGAAGCCGCCGGTGACCGCTTTGCCATTCCGCAGCTCTCGGTGGTCGAGCTGGTGCGCGCCCGCGCCAACTCCGAGCACCGCATCGAGCGCATCAAGGACACCGCGGTCCTCAGGTTGCGCAACAAGCTGCTGCCGCTGATCCACCTCAAGAAGCTGCTCAAGATCGACGACGGCGCGGCCTCCGATCCCGAGAACGGCTTCATCGTGGTCACCCAGGTCGGCAGCCAGACGTTTGGCATCGTCGTCGACGGCGTGTTCCATACCGAAGAAATCGTCGTGAAGCCGATGTCGACGAAGCTCCGTCACATCGACATGTTCTCCGGCAACACCATCCTGGGCGATGGCGCCGTCATCATGATCATCGACCCCAACGGCATTGCGAAAGCGCTCGGCGCCGCTGGCTCCTCGGCCCATGACATGGCCGACGAGAACGGCGCGCACCACATCGGCTCGGGCGAGCAGACCACCTCGCTCCTCGTCTTCCGCGCCGGCTCGTCCCAGCCCAAGGCGGTCCCGCTCGGGCTCGTCACGCGCCTGGAAGAGCTGCCGGCCGACAAGATCGAGTTCTCGAACGGCCGCTACATGGTGCAGTACCGCGAGCAGCTGATGCCGCTGGTCGCCATGGAGAGCGTCACCATCGCCAGCCAGGGCGCCCAGCCGATCCTGGTGTTCGCCGATGACGGCCGCTCCATGGGCCTCGTCGTCGACGAGATCATCGACATCGTCGAGGAACGGCTCAACATCGAGGTCGGCGGCTCCTCCTCCGGCATTCTCGGCTCGGCCGTGATCAAGGGCCAGGCCACCGAAGTGATCGACGTCGGCCATTTCCTGCCGATGGCGTTCGCCGACTGGTTCACCCGCAAGGAGATGAAGCCGTCGATGCATTCGCAGTCGGTGCTGCTGGTCGACGACTCCGCGTTCTTCCGCAACATGCTGGCTCCGGTACTCAAGGCCGCGGGCTACCGCGTCCGCACCGCGCCAACCGCGCAGGAGGGCCTCGCGGCGCTGCGCGCGCAAAGCTTCGACGTGATCCTGACCGACATCGAGATGCCGGACATGAACGGGTTCGAGTTCGCGGAAGTGATCCGCTCCGACAACAACCTTGCGGCAACGCCGATCATCGGCCTGTCGGCGCTGGTGTCGCCGGCGGCGATCGAGCGCGGCCGTCAGGCCGGCTTCCACGACTATGTCGCCAAGTTCGACCGTCCCGGCCTGATCGCGGCGCTGAAGGAGCAGACCGCGGGCGCGGCCGGCGCCTCCGAGCTGAGCCGGGCCGCGGCCTAAGAGCATGATCCGGAAAAGTGTGAAGCGGTTTTCCGACCAGATCATGCTCAAACAAAAGAGCGGCTAGGACGAGGAGAGACGATATGAGCAAGAAGACGCAAGTTGGCGAAGGTGCCATGGTCGAATACGTCACCGCGATGATCGGCGGCCAGCTGTTCGGCCTGCCGATCTCCCGCGTCCAGGACGTGTTCATGCCCGAGCGCGTCACCCGCGTTCCCTTGGCCTCGCGCGAGATCGCCGGCGTGTTGAACCTGCGCGGCCGCATCGTCACCGTGATCGACATGCGCGCCCGTCTCGGCCTGCCCAAGGCCGAGGACGGCAAGGCGCCGATGGCGGTCGGCGTTGACCTCCGCGGTGAATCCTACGGCCTCCTGATCGACCAGATCGGCGAGGTGCTGCGCCTGCCCGAGGCCGGCATGGAGGAGAACCCCGTCAACCTCGACCCCCGCATGGCCAAGCTCGCCGGCGGCGTCCACCGTCTCGACGGCCAGCTCATGGTCGTCCTCGACGTCGATCGCGTGCTCGAGCTCGCGCCCGAGATGATGGCGGCCTGATACGACAGCAAGCGCCGCCAACGGACTTGCAATTGGAAGTGCCCCCCGCGAAGGGGGAGGAAGCAGAGGTTCACATGCGAACTTGTCTCGTCGTTGATGATTCCAGCGTCATCCGCAAGGTTGCGCGCCGGATCCTGGAGGGCCTCGACTTCCAGATCCTCGAAGCCGAGGACGGTGAGAAGGCGCTTGAGGCCTGCAAGCGCGGACTTCCCGACGCGGTGCTGCTCGACTGGAACATGCCCGTGATGGACGGCTACGAATTCCTCGGCCATCTCAGGCGCATGCCCGGCGGCGACCAGCCCAAAGTGGTGTTCTGCACCACCGAGAACGACGTCGCCCATATCGCGCGTGCGCTGCACGCCGGTGCCAACGAGTACATCATGAAGCCGTTCGACAAGGACATCGTGACGGCGAAATTCCAGGAAGTCGGACTTATCTGAGCGAACTCCCGGAGGCTGAACGGATCCTTCGGCGATTGTTTTCAACTGAACCGTTTCAGTCTGAGTTGGTGAGTAATGAGTGTTGCGTTCGCAGGTAATTCGACCACGGGTCCCTCGCGCGAAGCCGGGCCGCTGCGGGTGATGGTCGTCGATGACTCCGTCGTCATCCGCGGTCTGATCTCGCGCTGGATCGGTGCCGAGCACGACATGGAGGTCGCAGCCTCCTTGCGCACCGGGCTCGAGGCGGTCAACCAGCTCGAACGCATCAATCCGGATGTTGCCGTGCTCGACATCGAAATGCCCGAGCTCGACGGTCTGTCGGCGCTGCCGCGACTGCTGGCGAAGAAGCGCGACCTCGTCATCATCATGGCTTCGACCCTGACCCGCCGCAACGCGGAGATCAGCTTCAAGGCGCTGTCGCTCGGCGCGGCCGATTACATTCCGAAGCCGGAATCGACGCGCGAGGCGCAGGCCGCGGACATCTTTCATCACGACCTGATCCAGAAGATCCGTCACCTCGGCGCGCGGCTGCGCCGCAAGCCCGCGGTTGCGAGCCCGCCGCTGGCGCCCGCGAGCCCGGCTCCGGCCGCACGCGGACCGGCCGTCGCGAGGCCTGCTGCGCCCGCACCGGCGCCGGCCGTGCATGCGCCGTCGTCAGCCGCGTTGTCGACCCGTCCGTTCTCGACCCAGGTCCCGAAGGTGCTGCTGATCGGCTCCTCGACCGGCGGTCCGCAGGCGCTGATGGCGCTCGTCACCGAGCTCGGCCCGGTGATCGATCGCTTCCCCGTGCTGATCACCCAGCACATGCCTCCGACCTTCACCACCATTCTCGCCGAGCATCTGGCGCGTTCGAGCCGCCGGCCGGCAGCCGAGGCGGTCGATGGCGAGCCGGTGAAGCCGGGACGGATTTATCTTGCGCCCGGCGGCAAGCACATGCGCGTCGCCCGCAGCGGCGCGGACGTCGCGATCGCGCTCGACGATGGTCCCGCGGTCAATTTCTGCAAGCCCGCGGTCGATCCGCTGTTCACCTCCGCCATCGACATCTGGCACGGCAACATTCTCTCCGTGATCCTGACGGGCATGGGCTCGGACGGCATGCGCGGCGGCAAGGACATCGTCGCGGCCGGCGGCAGCGTGATCGCTCAGGACGAAGCCTCCAGCGTGGTCTGGGGCATGCCGGGCGCGGCGGCCAATGCCGGCATCTGCGCGGCGATCCTGCCGCTCAACCAGATCGGCGCCAAGGTCAATCGCCTGTTCGCGGGAGACCGCTCGTGACGCCCGCAGATTACGATTATCTGCGCAAGTTCCTGAAAGAGCGCTCCGGTCTCGATCTCTCCGCCGACAAGCAGTATCTGGTCGAGAGCCGCTTGCTGCCGCTCGCGCGCAAGGCAAGTCTTCCTGGCATTCCCGATCTCGTGCTTAAGATCCGGAACGGCGACGGCCGGCTTGCGACCGACGTGGTCGAAGCGATGACCACCAACGAGACCTTCTTCTACCGCGACAAGATCCCGTTCGATCATCTGCGCGAAACCATCCTGCCGGGCCTGATCCGGGCGCGCGCGGCGCGCAAGTCTTTGCGCATCTGGTCGGCGGCGTCCTCGACGGGGCAGGAGCCCTATTCGATCGCGATGTGCGTGAAGGAGATGGGCGCAGCTCTTGCCGGCTGGCGCATCGAGATCGTCGCCACTGACCTCTCGCAGGAGGTGCTGGAGAAATCCAAGGCCGGCGTCTACAGCCAGTTCGAGGTGCAACGCGGCCTGCCGATCCAGCACCTGATGAAGTACTTCACGCAGACCGGCGAGCTCTGGCAGCTCAACGCCGATATCCGCGCCATGGTGCAGTTCCGCCAGCTCAACCTGTTGCAGGATTTCTCCCATCTCGGCACGTTCGACGTGATCTTCTGCCGCAACGTGCTGATCTATTTCGATCAGGATACCAAGGCTGTGATCTTCGAGCGGATGGCGAAGGGATTGGAAGCCGACGGCACGCTGCTGCTTGGCGCTGCCGAATCCGTCGTCGGTATCACCGATGCGTTCCGTCCCATCACCGAGCGCCGCGGTCTCTATCAGCTCAATCCCGCACGCTCCGGCCGTCCGATGGGCGGATTGATGCCGCAGCCGCTGAAGGTTGCCGCGGCGAGGTGATTTGCCGCACGGCGCGGCGATCGGAGTGAGCGACGTTGTTGCGGATGACCGGCAGCACCTGCCGGTCTCTCCATTGCGCGCGGCGCTTCACCAGCAATTGAGCAGCGCAGATTACTCGGCTACCGCGCAGCAGAGCGCGCGCCGTGATGCGACGCGATCGCGGCCCTCATCAGCATCTGGCGGTTGTGCTATGGTCCCGGTCGTCCCGCCCGACCGAGGCGGGAATTCGTTCAAGATCATGACCTGTTTTGAGGAGGACATACCATGCGAATGTCTTGTGCCTCTTATTTCCTGTTGGCGGCGCTCTCGTTGCCCGCGACGGCTTTTGCTGGCGAGCAGGTGCTCGAATTCAAGCTCGTCACCAAGCCGATGGACGTCAAGGTCACCGAAGTCGCGAATGTCGAAGGTCAGACAGTCATGTCCGGCAAGATGTTCGGCGTTGCCTTCTTCAAGGACGGCCGTATTGCCGTGAAGGACTTCGTCAATTCCTCCGACTTGCTCAAGGGCTCAGGACCGATATTCGGTTACAGCACCTACACCTTCGACGACGGCTCCTCGATCACGGCGCGCTACGCCGGCGCGGTCAAGGACGGAAAGGCAAAGGGCGAATACACGATTTTGTCGGGCACCGGCACGTACGCAAATGCGACGGGCACGGGCGGCTTCGAGAGCGTGCAAAGTGGGTTCAAGGGCGCCGGCCTCTACGACGGAAGATTTATCGTCAAGACCCCCTAAGCCGGCACGAACCTTAGCGCTCGCGCGCCTTTGCCGGTGAGGCGCGAGCGCATTTCACAAGATCGCATGCGGCAGAAACCGCGAGCGGTTGCCGGTGATCGGGCTCTCGTCCTCGCGGATCGACAGGCCGCACGGCTCGTGGTTCACCAGCCAACTTCCGACCACCGGATAGTTGCCTGAGAAATTCGGCAGCGGCGATAGCGCCTGCCGCACGAAACCTTCTGCGCCGTAGGGGCCGGCCTGCTCGACAAGCGATACGCCGCCGGAGACCAGCGTGACATTGGCGCCTTCGCGCGACAGCAGCGGCTTGCGCACATAGGATGTTCCGAGCTCAGCGGCACGCGGATCGTCCTCGAAGAAGGCCGGCAGCAGATTGGGATGGTTCGGAAACATCTCCCAGAGCAGCGGCAAGATGCCCTTGTTGGAGAGCACGGCCTTCCACGGTGGCTCGATCCAGCGCGTCGGCGCGTCCTTGAGTTTGGCGCCGAAGGCGTCCTGGAACATCCACTCCCAGGGATAGAGCTTGAAGACAAGCGCCATGTCACGATCGTCGAGATCGACGAAGCCGCCGGCTTCATCGCGCCAGCCAATCTCCTCGATGTCGAGCAGCGTGGTCGAGAGGCCCGCCTGGCGTGCGGTGTCTTCGAGATAAGCGAGCGTGCCGGCGTCTTCCTCGCTGTCGGTCGTGCCGGTGAGATGCAGATGCCGGCGGTCGCCGATCGCCTTCCACGCTTCGATCAGGCGCTCATGGATGGAGTTGAACTGATCGGCGCGCGCCGGAATAATGCGGCGTTCGATGGCCTGTTCGAGCCAGGTCCATTGAAACACCGCGGCCTCGAAGATCGATGTCGGGGTATCCGCGTTGTATTCGAGCAGCTTCGGCGGTCCGTCGCCGTCGAACTTCAGATCGAGCCGGCCATAAAGGCTGCGGTCGTCGCGCTCCCAGCTCTCGGCGATCAAATTCCAGAACGCCTCCGGAATCTTCAGGCGCCGCAAGTAACGGTCGTCGCCGATCACGCGGCCGGCAAGCTCGAGGCACATCGCGTCGATCTCGGCGGTCGGCGTCTCGATGCCGCGCTCGATCTCGTCGAGCGTGAAGCCGTAATAGGCGCGCTCGTCCCAATAGCGCTCGCCGTCGATGGTATGGAAGGCGAAGCCGCATTGCTCGGCGGTCTCTTGCCAGTCATCGCGCTCGGGACAGACGATGCGTTGCATGGATCAACCGCCGTGGCCGCCATGGCCATGACCGCCATGGCCATGTCCGTGCCTGCCATGCCCACCGTGCATGCGATGCAGCGTGCTGCCGAAGCCGCCATAGCTCGGCCGGCAATAGGGCTTGCCGTCGATGCCGGGAACGGCTTCGAGTCCGGAGCCACATGGCTGTTCGCGCCTGGTAAATCCCATCGAGACGGCACCTACTGCGGCACTTCCCATCATCGTCAGCATGACCCTTCGCGAGCGTTTCATGTTGCATCCTCCCGCGCGACTTAAAGCAGAGCGGCGCGCGGCGTTGAATTCAAAACCTCGCGCTTCAGCCGCCGCCCGAAAAACCATGGCCGAACGAGCCGAAGCCGCCGCGGCTCACGCTACTGGAGCCAGAGTCTGACGACGATCCCGACGAGGAATGGCTCGAGGAGTCGCTGCTGAAGAAGCTCGATCGCGACGACCAGCGCGAGCCGCCGCTGCCGCCTGACGAACTGCTGCTGCTGGTGCACGTCGTGGTCGTCTGCCCCGGCACAGCGCCGGGGGAGGGCTCGCAGGTCTGGTGCGGCATCAGCGTGTAGGCGGTGGTGCCGACCGCGATCGTGCCCATCACCAGCAGCGCGACATGGCCGGAGCGCTTCACCGGCGGCCGCGGAGGCGGCGGCTCAGCGGGCGGCCGGCGTTTGCCGAAATCCTTTTTGGTGGGTTTGTCCGCCATTTCAGTAGATCATGCAGGCGGCGTTCAGGAGGCCAGCGGCGAGCGAGGACAGCCCGAGCCAGATCGCGGGCGCAAGCTCACCGGCGGCGATCCGCGCCGACAGGTTCGGCACCGGCACTTTCACGAGAAACAGCACGATGATCTGCACGATCAGCGCGATGATCGCCCAGACCATGCAGTCCAGAACATTGGCCGAATGCGCGATCGCGCTGATCAGCGGCGCGACGAAGCCGAGCAGGCTGAGGCCGAGCGCGATCGCCGCGGCCGGCTCGTTGTCGCGGATCAGCTGGAACTCGTTGTGCGGGGTGATGCGGGTGTAGACGAACAGATAGGCCACGATGGCGATCAGGCCGGTGCAGAAATAGACCAGGAAGGCGGGCAGGCCGGCGAGTGATTGCAGGATCATCGTTCCCCCATCATGCAGCGACCATTCGTCGGCGGCGGGAGGATAGCGGTTCAATGCCGGGGGAGCGACGAAGCGGCTCTCCTGTCCCCAAAAAACAAAACCCCGCCATTTGCGGCGGGGTCCAGGCTGGGAGGAGCGAGCCCCGATGGGCCCGCGACGTAAACTTAGGGATCAGGCCGGGATGCGCTCGTCGGCCTCGTGCGGCTCGCGCAGCACGTAGCCGCGGCCCCACACGGTCTCGATGAAGTTGCGGCCTTCGGAGGCGTTGGCGAGCTTCTTGCGGAGCTTGCAGATGAAGACGTCGATGATCTTCAGCTCGGGCTCGTCCATGCCGCCATAGAGATGGTTGAGGAACATTTCCTTGGTGAGGGTCGTGCCCTTGCGGAGCGAGAGCAGCTCCAGCATCTGATATTCCTTGCCGGTCAGATGCACGCGCTGGCCGCCGACTTCCACCGTCTTGGTGTCGAGGTTGACGACGAGGTCGCCGGTCTGGATGACCGACTGGGCGTGACCCTTGGAGCGGCGCACGATCGCGTGGATGCGGGCCACCAGCTCGTCCTTGTGGAAGGGCTTGGTCATATAGTCGTCGGCGCCGACGCCGAGACCCTTGACCTTGTCCTCGATGCCGGCGAGGCCGGAGAGGATCAGAATCGGTGTCTTGATCTTGGAGACCCGCAGCTGCTTGAGCACGTCGTAACCGGACATGTCGGGCAGGTTGAGGTCGAGGAGAATAATGTCGTAATCGTATAACTTACCGAGATCGACGCCTTCTTCCCCCAAATCGGTCGTGTAGACGTTGAAGCTCTCAGACTTCAGCATCAGCTCGATCGACTGCGCGACGGCGCTGTCATCTTCAATCAGCAAAACGCGCATGCCAGTTCCCCATAGTCGCCGCTCCTGGGCGTCAGGTCGGCCGCATTCGCGGCACTCAACAAAACGCCTTTGAACAACTGATTCGGATCCTGACAACAGATGGTTAACAAATCCTGATTCTGGAACGCAAGTCCCCCCGGTGCAATTTTTCTCGAATCGCCCTAAGGTGTTGCGCGAGAAGCAGCTTTCGTCACCCGATCCCGTTCAAGCTCCACTTTAAGAGACGGCGCTAACCGACTCCCGCGACTCAGCCTTCTTCTGAAGGGGAGTCACGCTCAGTCACAAAGACAGTGACGCAATGATTAATGATGCGGGTAAACACGAAGTTAAGCGCCGTTCAGAAATATGGCGAAACTTAAGGTTTCCACGGTGAGGGCCAAATCATGAAGGCGCACACCTGATGAAGGCTCTTGCCGAACAGATCGGTGACATCGACGGCGTCAACATTTATGGCCGCGTCGTCGGCGTGCGCGGCCTGATGGTCGAGGTCGCCGGACCCATTCATGCGATGTCGGTCGGCGCGCGGCTCGTGATCGAGACCGGCGCCAATCGCTCTATTCCCTGCGAAGTGATCGGCTTCTCCGGCAACAACGCTGTCGTGATGCCGTTCGCGGGACTCGATGGCGTGCGCCGCGGCTGCAAGGCGGTGATCGCCAATGCCGCAAATCAAGTGCGGCCGTCGTCGGCCTGGCTCGGCCGCGTCGTCAATGCGCTGGGCGAGCCGATCGACGGCAAGGGGCCGCTGCCGCAAGGCTCCTCGCCGATGCCGTACCGCAATTCGCCGCCGCCGGCGCATTCGCGCAAACGCGTCGGCAGCCCGCTGGATCTCGGCGTGCGCGCGATGAACACCTTCCTTACCTGCTGCCGCGGCCAGCGCATGGGCATCTTCGCAGGCTCCGGCGTCGGCAAATCGGTGCTGCTCTCGATGCTCGCACGCAACGTCGATGCCGCGGTCAGCGTCATCGGGCTGATCGGCGAGCGAGGCCGCGAGGTGCAGGAGTTCTTGCAGGACGATCTCGGCGAGGAGGGCCTCGCGCGCTCCGTCGTCGTGGTCGCGACCTCCGACGAGCCGGCGCTGATGCGGCGACAGGCGGCGTATCTGACCCTCGCGGTCGCCGAATATTTTCGCGATGAGGACAAGGATGTCCTCTGCCTGATGGACTCGGTGACGCGCTTTGCCATGGCGCAGCGCGAGATCGGCCTCTCCGCCGGCGAGCCGCCGACCGCCAAGGGCTATACGCCGACCGTCTTCACCGAGCTGCCGAAGCTGCTGGAACGTGCCGGACCGGGCCTCCGCGAGGGTGCCATCACCGCGATCTTCACCGTGCTGGTCGACGGCGACGACCATAACGAGCCGATTGCGGACGCGGTGCGCGGCATCCTCGACGGCCATATCGTGATGCAGCGCTCGATCGCCGAGCGCGGCCGCTACCCCGCGATCAACATCCTCAAATCCGTCTCCCGCACCATGCCGAAATCGGCCGACCCGCAGTTCTGGCCGACCATCCAGCGGGCGCGGCAGGTGATGGCGACCTATGCCGACATGGAGGAGTTGATCCGGCTCGGCGCCTACCGCGCCGGCTCCAGCCCCGAGGTCGACGAGGCGATCCGCCTGCACGAGCCGCTGGAGGCCTTCCTGCGCCAGCGCAAGGACGAAAATGCATCACTGGCCGACGGCTATCGCCAGTTGGCACAGATCCTCGGGAATTTGGAAACGGAACGCTAACTTTGTCGCGTCATCATCCGACCCCACAGAGTAGTAGAGCCGGTCTTGGCCCAAATTGGGCCTGTGGGGAGACCGGTGTTGTCCCACGCGCAGCTAGGGGACTTCTGGGGAGTACGAGTCGATGAAGTCACGAGATACCCTCATCCGCCTGAAGAAGTTTCAGGTCGACGAGAAGCGCCGCCGGGTCACCCAGATCGAGACCATGATCGCCGACTTCCAGCGGATGTCGGTCGATCTCGAACGCGAGATCCAGACCGAGCAGGAGCGCGCCGGGATCAACGATCCCTCGCATTTCGCCTACCCGACCTATGCCAAGGCCGCGATCCAGCGCCGCGAGAACCTGACCCGCTCGGCCGACGAGCTCAAGGGCCAGCTCGACGAAGCCAAGGCCGCGCTGGCCGAAGCCTTCGAGGAGCTGAAGAAGGTCGAGCTGCTCGACGAGCGCGACCAGGCCCGCGAACGCGCCGAGGAGAACGCCCGCGAGCAGGCCGACCTCGACAGCATCGGCCTGATGCGCGCCCGAATCGGGGCCGTCGCCTAAAGGCGCCAGCGCCAACCTGCCGAGAAATTCGCGAAACCCGGACCGCAAGGTCCGGGTTTTTGCGTTTGCTGTCCACAGTGTGGCGCCGCGCCCCCTTGGTGGTCGGCTTTGCCGCGGGCTATGGTAGCGGAGTGCCAGGGCCTGCGCGAAAAGTGGCGGAGCCGTGCGCGTTTGGGGGACTGAATGCTGACGCCAGCAGAGCTGGTCGGGCTGATCGAGGCGGTGGCGAAGGGCGACCAGGCCGCGTTCGAGCGTCTCTACGCCGCCACGCGGGCGAAACTTTATGGCGTCGTGCTCCGTATCTTGCGCCGACAGGATCTCGCAGAGGAGGTCATTCAGGAGACCTACGTCAAGATCTGGAACGGTGCCGCCCAGTTCAATCCGGCCTTGTCGTCGCCGATCACGTGGATGGCGTCGATCGCGCGCAACCGCGCCATCGACATCGTCCGCAAGAAGTCCGAAGTCTCCATCGAGGAAGAGCCTCAGGCGATGGAGGTTGCGGCCGACAGTCCCGATCCGCTGGCGCGGCGGGAGATGACCGAGGAGTTGAAGCGGCTTTTGGAATGCGTCGGCCGGCTCGAGCCGGATCGTCAGAGGCTCGTCCTTCTCGCCTATTACAACGGCTGGAGCCGCGAGCAGCTGGCGGAGAAGTTCGCCGCGCCCGTCAACACGGTGAAGACGTGGCTGCGGCGCAGCATGTTGGATATCCGGGAGTGCCTCGGACTATGAGATCTTGCACTGTGAGGTTGGGTCTGGACTGCAATTGATGGCCTACACTGAGGACCATATCGCGCTCGCCGCGGAATATGCGCTCGGTACGCTCGATGCCGAGGAGCGCGCGCAGGTCGAGACCATGATGGCGGTGGACAGGGCGTTCGCCGACATCGTGCAGGCCTGGTCTTACCGGCTCGGCGTCCTCAACCAGATGGTCGGCAATATCGAGCCGCGTCCGATCGTGTGGGAGAACATCAGGTCCGAGATCGCGCGCACGGCGCTTGCGCAGGAGCCGCCGGCCCCGTCCGCAGTCGTGCCGCCGCCGCCACCTCCGCCGGTCGAAACCGCGCCGCCGGACTTGCCGTCCGAGCAGACGCCGGAGCCAGAGCCGCAGCCTGCCGAGGCAGAGCAGCCCGAGACGATGCGGACTTCACCTGATGCGATTGGCGACATCGCGCCGGTCTTCATGCCGCAGGTCCACGCGCCCGATCCCGACGTCGTGCGCGTGCAGCAGGTGCCGATCGTCGACGACACCAACGTGATCTATCTCGAGGGCCGCGTGAAGCGCTGGCGCACCATCGCATCCTCAGTCGGTGCGCTTGCGGCCGCGCTGCTGGTGACGCTGTCACTCCAGATCTTCCGGCCCGACGCGCTGCCGGGTGCGTTGCGTCCCGCACCGCGCATCCAGACCGTGGAGGTGAAGACGCCGGCGGCGCCGCTCGCCGCCTCTGCGCAATATGTGGCGCTGTTGCAGGGCCAGGGCGGCGGCCCGGCCTTCATTCTCACCATCGACGGCGCGACGCGGAATTTCACGGTGCGCAAGGTCGGCGCGACGCCGGAGCCCGGGAAGAGTTTCGAGCTCTGGCTGATCTCCGACAAGCTGCCGCGCCCGCGCTCGCTCGGCGTGATCAGCTCTGGCGATTTCACGGCGCGTCCGGTGCTCGGCTCCTATGATGCCGACGTCGTCAGCGGCGCCACCTACGCCGTCACCGTCGAGCAGGCCGGCGGCTCGCCGACGGGAGAGCCGACCTCCGCGCCGGTGTTTTCCGGCAAGCTGATCGAGACCGTGCCGCCGTCCCAGCCGCAGGCCCCCGCGAAGAAGTAGGCGACAGAGCTGGTTCCTGTCGCCACGGTCCATCCTGCCGTCGCATTCCGACAAATCTCGCCAAATCCGGCCCCGATTTGAACCTCCCCGCAATTCTGGGCGTCAAATGCCCGGAATTTGCAGTCGGCGTCGCCGATCATGATGCCGGAGAGGGGCAGGAAATCAGATGGATGCAGCAAGGACGCCGGGCATCTTCGTCCACCAATATTCAGGACTGCCGCACGGTCCGGCCTTCGAGCATTGGCGCGAGCGGGCCTTCGGTCCCTGCGGCCTCGATATCGGGCCGAGCCACGGCGACAGCATCGATTGCCGGCTCCAGGTCAGCGTGGTCGACAATATCGCGCTCGCCATTCCCGAGGGCGCCTCGGCGCAATACACGCGCACGCAGAGCCATCTTGCCGACGGCAGCAACGACCTCGTGCTGATATCGGCCCATGCGGGCCTCGTCCGGGTCGGGCAGAACGGCCATACCGTCGAGCTTGCGCCGGCGCAGATGGTGCTGGTCGACATGAGCGTCACCGGCACCGTCGGCCACACCGACGAGGACCGCTTCACCACTATCCGCATGCCGCGCCGCGCGCTGCTCGACATCAATCCGCGCGCGGAGGAGAAGCTGTCGCAAGTGCTCTCTGATGGTGCGGTGGCCGAGACCATCTTCCGCTATCACGCGCTTGCCGCCCATCACGCGCCGCATCTCGATGCCGTCGGCCAGCGCCTGACCGCGCAGCACATGGTCGATCTCGTCGGCCTCTTGCTCGGCACCGATGCCGAGCATGCAAGCCTCGCCCGCGGGCGCGGACATGCCGCGGCGCGTCTCGATCTCATGCGCGCCGACGTGATGGCCGCGCTCGGCCGCAACGATCTCTGCCTGTCCGAGATAGCGACGCGCTCGGGGCTCAGCCCGCGCCAGGCGCAACGCCTGTTCGAGCAGGCCGGCACCACCTTCACCGAATTCGTGCTGGAGCAGCGCCTGTTGCAGGCGCGCAAGCTGCTCGGCGATCCCCGCGCCAGGGCGCGCAAGATCAGCGACATCGCGCACTCCTCGGGCTTCTCCGATCTGTCCTATTTCAACCGCGCCTTCCGCAAGCGCTTTGGCGCGACGCCGTCGGAATTGCGCGAGGCCTGAGCCACGTTTTTGTGCAGCGGGCGCGGTGCTGCCGCAGTTGGTCGGCCGGGGCGAATGCGCTATATCTGCCTGTGCGGGCAGACCGTAGGAATCCTTGGGAAAGCGTAGTAGGCGGAGATGGCGCGTATCGTCGTGCTCGGCGCCGGGTTTGCAGGCCTGTGGGCGGCCATCGGTGCTGCGCGCATGCGCGAGGAGATCGGTGCTGTCAGCGACATCGAGATCCGCCTCATTGACCGCAATCCCTATCACAACATCCGCGTGCGCAATTACGAGGCCGATCTTTCCGAGGTCGCCATCCCGCTGCCGCAACTGCTCGATCCGATCGGTGTCAGTCACGGCATCGGTGAGGTCGAGACCATCGATCCGGCACGGCGTGAGATTTCGCTGGTCACCGACCGCGGCGATGAGACGCTGAGATACGACCGCCTGGTGCTGGCGCTCGGCAGCGAGGTGATGCGGCCCGACATTCCGGGCCTCGCCGAGCATGCGTTCGACGTCGATACCTATGCTGCGGCGCTCAATCTCGAGGAGCATCTCACCTCGCTCGGACACAGCGCGCCGTCGCCGGGTCGCTCGACGGTCGTGGTGGTCGGCGCCGGCTTCACCGGCATCGAGGTCGCGGCCGAGATGCCGGACCGGCTGGCGCGTGCAGGTATCACCGGCAGTCGCCGTATCATCCTGGTCGATCCCAATCCGGCGGTCGGCGCCACCATCGGCGTGCATGCGCGACCGGTGATCGAGACCGCGCTTGCCTCGCTCGAGGTCGAGACGCGGCTCGGCGTGCGTGTCGCATCGGTCGAGGCCGCCGGCATGCACCTGAGCTCGGGCGAGTTCATCCCGACGCAGACGGTGATCTGGTGCGCCGGGATGCGTGCAAGCCGTCTCGCGGCGAGCTTTCCGGATGCGCGTGATCGCCTCGGGCGCCTCCTGGTCGATCCCTTCATGCGGGTCGCGGATGTCGGCGGCGTGTTCGCGGCCGGCGATGTCGCCTCCAGCGTCGTCGATGGCTTACATCCGACCGTGATGTCCTGCCAGTTCGCGCGGCCGATGGGCCGTTTCGCCGGCCACAATGTCGTGGCCGATCTCGCGGGCCGGCCGATGCTGCCGCTGCGGATCGACTGGTACGTGACCGTGCTCGATCTCGGCGGCTGGGGCGCGCTCTACACCGAGGGCTGGGACCGGGAGGTGCGGACGACAGGTGCAGCAGCGAAGGCGACCAAGAAGACCATCAACTGCAAGCGGATCTATCCGCCGCTCTCGGGCAGCAAGGACGAGCTGTTCGCAGCCGCTGCGCCGACGGTGCAGGCGCCGCCGCCGACCTACGGGGCGCGGTAGTATCGGGTGACGCTTTGGCAGGGAGCTGGTTGGAGGATCGCGGCTGTGCGCCTTGCTCCGTCATTGCGCTCGCAATGACGGGAACCCCAGACGTGAGAAAGCGCCCGTGGGGGGCGGGCGCTTTCTGTAGTCGACTTGGGGTTGGGGTCGTCTACATATCCACGCGGTGACTTTGGGGGGCTGGTAAAGAGCCGCGTGAATTCAAAAAACTCGTCAGATCTCCTTATCGAACGAGGGATGCGTTCGAGCTGGTGATAACGACCGGCTTCCCGGCCTTGATGACGCGGGCCGTCTGGGTCAGACCTTCATCAGAACCCGAGCGTGCCGTGATGCCGAGGCCTGCCACCGCGATCCCTGCGACGAGGGCCACGACCACAATCTTCAAGTGGGTCGAGCGATCGGCGCTGTAGATCGAGTGGTTCATGGAAGCCTCCTGCCGCCATCTACCCGAAGTAGTCGCCGGCCGTTTCAGGCAGGTTCATGCTTCCGGTGCCCAACAACGTAGTATTGGTGGGATTCGTTCCCAAGAGGCCATCACAAGAGCGTGAAAGGACGTGAAAGATCGCGATCAAAAACGACGCGAGATCGTTCGATTATATAATTATTTCAAAGATATAATGTGCTTGCCTGGCGCCTTTCCGGCCTTTGGTCGACAAGGCGCCAGGAACTCAAAAACCATTTGCCTGTGGCCGAAAAACACACGGCTTCTTAAGGCAAATCAGATGCTTCCGACCGTTTTCAACCTCGCCCTGGGGTGGATTTCAGCCTGCGACAGCACGGTCGTCTGGGCCCGGAACCGCTCGACCAGGGAACGTACGAACGGACGAATTGCCGCAGAGGTGACCAGCACCGGAGCCTCGCCTTCGCGGGCGGCGCGCTCGAACGCCTCGCGCACGGCCGTCATGAACTCCGACAGTTTCGAGGGCTGCATCGCGAGGCTGCGCTCCTCGCCCTGGCCGATGATGGATTCGGCGAACGCCTGCTCCCACTTCGCCGACAGCGCGATCAGCGGCAGATACCCGTTGTAGGAGGTGTTTTGCGCGCAGATCTGGCGCGCCAGGCGGGCGCGGACGTGCTCGACCATGGTCGCGGGATTGCGCGAGAAGGCGAGCGAGTCGGCGATGCCTTCGAGGATGGTCGAGAGGTCGCGGATGGAGATGCGCTCGGCCAGCAGCAGCTGCAGCACGCGCTGGATGCCGGACACGGTGACCTGTCCCGGCACGATGTCCTTGACCAGCTCGCTCTGCTCCTTCGGCAGCTCCTTGAGCAGCTTCTGCACCTCGCCATAGGAGAGCAGGTCCGACATGTTGGCCTTGAGCAGCTCGGTGAGATGGGTCGAGAGCACGGTCGCGGCGTCGACGACGGTGTAGCCCTTGAGCGAGGCTTCTTCCTTGAGGCTGGCGTCGACCCAGGTCGCGGGCAGGCCGAAGGTCGGCTCGGTGGTGTGGATGCCGGGCACCTGAACCTGGCTGCCGCCGGGGTCCATGACCATGAACTGGTTCGGCCAGATCTTGCCGCTGCCGGCGTCGACCTCCTTGATCTTGATGATGTAGGTGTTGGCTTCGAGCTGGACGTTGTCGAGGATGCGCACCGCCGGCATCACGAAGCCCATCTCGATCGCCAGCGAGCGGCGCAGCGCCTTGATCTGCTCGGTGAGGCGGTCGGTGCCGTCGGGCCCGTTGACGAGCGGCAAGAGGGCGTAGCCGAGCTCGATCTTGAGGTCGTCGATCTTCAGCGCAGCGGAGATCGGCTCCTCGGCCGCAGCGGTGCCCGGCGCGCCAGGCTGACCTGCCGCAGGAGCGGCCTTGGCAGCTTCCTCGGCCTTGACGGTGGTGCGCTTGTGGTTGCGGGCGTGCCAGGCCAGCGCGCCGGCGCCGGCGCCGAGCGCGAGGAAGGGGATGGTCGGGATGCCCGGCAGGGCCGCCAGCACCAGCATGACTGCCGAGGACATCGCCAGCGCCTGCGGATAACCGGAGAACTGCTTCATCAGCGCCTTGTCGGCGGCGCCGGAGACGCCGGCCTTGGACACGAGCAGGCCCGCCGCGGTCGAGACGATCAGCGCCGGCACCTGGGTGACGAGGCCGTCGCCGACGGTCAGCAGCGTGTAGCTGCGCCCGGCGTCGGCGAAGGAGAGGCCCTGCTGCGCGACGCCGATGATCATGCCGCCGACGACGTTGATGAAGACGATCAGGAGGCCGGCGATGGCATCGCCGCGGACGAATTTGGAGGCACCGTCCATGGCGCCGAAGAATCCGCTCTCGTCCTCCAGCTCCTTGCGGCGCTGCTTGGCGACCTTCTCGTCGATCAGGCCGGCGGAGAGGTCGGCGTCGATCGCCATCTGCTTGCCGGGCATGGCGTCGAGGTGGAAGCGGGCGGCGACTTCGGCGATACGGCCCGAACCCTTGGTGATGACGACGAAATTGACGATGATCAGGATGGCGAAGACGATGATGCCGATGACGAAATTGCCGCCCATCACGAAGCTGCCGAAGGCTTCGATGACGTGACCGGCGGCATCCGTGCCCTCGTGCCCATGCGACAGGATCAGGCGGGTCGAGGCCATGTTGAGCGAGAGGCGCAGCATGGTCGAGATCAGGAGGATGGTCGGGAAGGCCGAGAATTCGAGCGGCGCCTGGATGAACAGCGAGGTCATCAGGATCAGGATCGAGAGCGTGATCGAGATCGCCAGGAACAGGTCCAGCACGATCGCGGGCAGGGGGAGGATCAGCACCACCAGGATGGTGAGGATGCCGAGCGCGAGCGCGATGTCGCCGCGCTTGAGGATGCTGACGATTTCGTTGAGGGAGGGGATGCCGGGCTTTGCTGCGCCTACGCCCTGTCCCGCGGTGACGTCGACCATGGTAGCTGCCTCCCCGCGCGACTGCCGGCCGCGCGCCCCAAACGCCTGCGCGGCGGCCGAGGGGCCGCCGTTCCGAAAGTGAGGCACCGCACTGGCGTCCACAGGGGATCCCCCGTTCTAACGCGGCCGACGACACTCGACTTCACCCGGCAATTTTTGCCCGGTGTATGGTTAGCAAAGGGTTAACGGAGGGTGCGGCAGGAGGTCTGGGCAGGGGGATTCGGGGGCTGCGGGGTGTCATTCCGGGGCGCCCGAAGGGCGAGCCCGGAATCCATTGTGCGGCGGAGCCAGTAGATAAATGGATTCCGGGCTCGCGCTGCGCGCGCCCCGGAATGACCAAAATGCCCCTACTTCGCCTTCTCCAACTTCGTCACCGTGTACCCGGCCGCCGCCTCCTCGGCCTCGAAGGTCACCTTGTCGCCGACCTTCACCTGCTTGAGCATCGTGGTGTCCTTGACGCGGTAGACCATGGTCATGGGCTCCTCCATGCCGAGGCTCTTGGCGGGGCCGTGCTTGAGCGTGATCTTGCCGGCGCTCTCGTCGATCTTCTTGACCTCGCCGCTGATGGCGGCGCCGGCAGCCACGACTCCAGAAGAAAAGACGCCAGTGGCAAGACCGACGGTCAGCGCCAGCGCTGCGGCGATGCGGATGATGCGGTTCATGGGAGTCTTCCTTCGCGTTACTTCACGGTGACGTGGCCGACCATGCCGTAGTTGCGGTGGTCGGGAATGAGGCAGGAAAATTCGAACGTGCCGGCCTTGCTGAATTTCCAGAGGATCTCGGCGGTCTTGCTCGGTGCGAGGCGCACGCCGTTGGGATCGTCGTGCTCCATGTGCGGATGCTTCTTCATCACCTCGGCATGCGCGAGATTTTCCTTGGTAGTGGCGAGCAGGAATTCATGGTCCTCCTTGCCGACATTGCGCAGCACGAAGCGGATCTGCTCGCCGCGTTTGACCTCGATCTTGGCGGGCGTGTAGTCCATCTCGTTCATCAGGATCTCGATGGTGCGCGCGGGCTTTTTGGGATTGCCGGGCTCCCCGGCCGAAAAGGACTCGTGCCCGTGCTGCTCATGGGCAAAGGCCGGCGCGATCGACAGCGCAGCCAGCGCGAGAGCGAGTTTGATCGTCTTCATCTTGTTCTCCAGTTGATGGTTCATCGAAATCTTCACATCTTCATCTTGTGCGCGGGCGCGCCGGGTTGCCTCGCCGGCTCCGTAGCTGGTGCTGCGACCTCGTAGGCGACGGTGCCTTTGGGGAATTGATAGGGGCCGGGATCGCGATAATCGTCACGCGCAAGGTCCTCGCGGATCTTCATTACCGTGAACATTCCGCCCATCTCGATCGGGCCGAACTGGCCGGTGCCTGACATCATCGGCAGCGTGTTGTCGGGCGCCGGCATCTCCATGTTGCCCATCGCCATGCCGGATTGCCCCATCACCATCGCATCCGGCGCGAGCTTGCCGACGGCCTTGGCGAGGTCCTTGCGCGACACCCCGATCAGGTTGCGCATGTCGTGGCCCATCGCATTCATTGTGTGATGCGACTTGTGGCAATGAAATGCCCAGTCGCCCGGATTGTCGGCGAGCACGTCGAACACTCTGATCGCACCGACCGGGACGTCGGTGGTCGTCTCCGGATATTGCGCGCTCTCGGGAATCCAGCCGCCGTCGGTGCAGGTCACCGCAAAGCTGTGGCCGTGCAGATGGATCGGATGGTTGGTCATGCTGAGATTGCCGATCCGCACGCGCACCTTGTCGCCGAGCCGGACGGCCAAGGGATCGATGCCGGGAAACACCCGCGCATTCCAGGTCCACATGTTGAAATCGGTCATCTCGTTGACCTGCGGCAGATAGGTGCCGGGATCGACGCGATAGGTGCTCATCACGAAGACGAAGTCGCGGTCGACGGGGCGGAAGCCCTGATCGCGCGGGTGCACCACGACCATGCCCATCATGCCCATCGCGATCTGCACCATTTCGTCGGAGTGCGGGTGGTACATGAAGGTGCCGCTCTTCTTCATCTCGAACTCGTAGACGAAGGTCTTTCCCGGCTGGATGTGCGGCTGGGTCAGCCCGCCGACACCGTCCATGCCGCTGGGGATGATCATGCCGTGCCAGTGCACACTGGTGTATTCGGGCAGCTTGTTGGTGACAAAGATGCGGACCTTGTCGCCCTCGACCGCCTCGATGGTCGGGCCCGGCGACTGGCCGTTATAGCCCCACAGGTTCACCTTCATGCCTTCGGCGAATTCGCGCACCACGGGCTCGGCGACGAGATGGAATTCCTTCCAGTCGCCGTTCATGCGGAACGGCAGCGACCAACCGTTCAGCGTGACCACGGGGCGATAATCTGGCCCGCTGATGGGGTGCAGCGGCGGCTGCATCACCACCTTGTCCATGTGCGGGGCTTCCGGAATCGAGGCCGCCTGCACGCGGCCGCTGACGACGGATGCGCTGGCGAGCGCGGCCGTGCCCAAAAATCCTCGGCGGGAAAACATGCTGGTCTCCATCTCAGTGGCCGCCATCGGCAGGCGCTGCCGCGGCGAAGGTGGTTGAAGTCTCGCCGCCGGATGCGGGCACGCCGCCGCCATTGACGGCGGTCTGCAGCTCGGACTGGGCGAGGAAGAATCTCTGCCTGGCGTCGATCGCGCCGCGCAGCGAGGCCAGGCGCTGCCGCGCCTCGGTCAGCAGCGCGAAGATGTCGACCTGCATGCTGGAGAAGCGCAGCTGCATCTCCTCGGTGATGATCTTTCGCAACGGGAGGATCTCGCGCTGGTAGTGGCTGGCGATGTCGTAGCTGGAGCGATAGACGCGATAAGCGTCGCGCGCTTCCGAGCGGACGTTCACGGCGCGCTCGGTCAGGCGGTTGAAGGCGAAATTGTAGGTCTCTGCCGCCTGCCGTACGCGCACCTCGCCGCCGTCGAAGATCGGGATCTGGAACTGCACATCGAAGCCGCGCTCGCGGAACGGCGGCCCTTCCGGATCCTGGGTGCGGCGGGAGATGCCGGCGAGATCGAGCAGCGTGACGAAGCGGGTTGCCTCAGTGAGGTTCAGCGATTTCGCCAGCGCCGTCAGCTCCAGCCGCGCGATCTGCAAGTCGATGCGATGGGACACCGCATCGGCTTCGATCGAGGGCAGCGCTTGTGGCCGGCGCGGCAGCGGCGGCAACTGATTGGGCAGGCGGAAATCGAGGCCGCCGTCCCACAGCCCCATCAGCCGCGCCAGCCTTTCGCGTGCGCTCGTCGCTGCCTGCCGCGCGGTGGCGAGGTCGGCCGTCGTCTCGGCGTAAAACACCTGCTCGCGGGCCTGGTCGAGCTTGTTGAGCGAGCCGGTCTCGCCGAGTTTTATGGCAAGCTGCGCGGTCGATTCCGCCGTTGCCTTCGCGTCGGTGAGCAGCACCACCATCTCGTTGCCGGCGACCGCGCCGATGTAAGCGCGGCGCACGTCAGCGGCGAGCCGCAGCGTCGCCAGCGCCGCGCGCAATTGCGCCTGACGAAAACGTTCGCGGGCGATGTCGGAGCGGAACGGCAGGGTGGCGAGCGCGAGGATGTCGCCGACCACCTGGCGCTCGATCTCGCTGGCGCCATTGCCCGAGATGCGCGAGACCGAGAACACGGGATTGGGCGGCAGGCTCTGCTCGACCAGATCGGTCTCGGCCAGCGCCAGCTCGTTATAGGCGGCTTGCAGCCCCTTGTTGTTGAGCAGCGCGACCTGAACGGCCGTATCTGCGCTGAGCGTCCGCGACAGCAACTCGCGAACGCGCACATCGATCGCACCGGCTCCCTCCGCCGTGCGCACGAAGGCGACGTCCTTGTTGATGGTCTGGCTCGTCAGCTCCGAGACCGTGCTCATGCCGCTGTCGGGCGAGAACGCGGCGCAGCCGGAGAGACCGAAGGCGGCAACAGCGAGCAGGCTTCGCGCAAAATGGTGTGCCATGGCGCGCTCCTACTGGTCTTGCTTCGGCTGTGGCGCGGCGCGGTCGTTGTGCTTGCGCCATGGGGCCGGCGCCGCCGGCCGCAGGCTGGTGTAGGGCGCGATCGTCGACCGATAGCCGGCGCGCGCGACCTTTGCCGCGGGATCGGCGGGATCCGCGCTCGCAATTTGCGTCGTTGCCGGCATGCAGCCGGACAGCGCCAATGCAGCCAAGGCCAGCAATGGCCAATTGAATAGAAAGTGTCCTCCACGCGCCGCGGATGCGGCGGCGGATCTCGCCCCGGAAAGCGTAAGCATAAATTATTCCTGATCTGTCTGGAGACCACAGGTCCGCGCGCGCGGATGCGCGCGGCCTGACGTCGTCGCGTGTCAGATCAGGCGATGGGAGGGCGGTAGTGCCGGGGCGGCGCTGCGCTGTGCAGGCTGGCCACGATCTCGGGCGCGCAGGCGGAGACGGGCTGAAGCGGCTTTGCGACGCCGGGCAGATCGGCCGGCAGCGCGCTCACGCACATCATCGCGCAGCACGGGCCAACCTTGCCCTTGCCGTCATGATGATGCGACGCGGGTGCGTCCTGTGCGGCGGTCTGGTGATGCGCGTGCGGTCCTGCGTGATCATGCGACACGTCGCCGTGCGCATGATTCGCGGCCATCTGGTGATGTGCCGGAACGAGGTCGGCAAGACGCGCGTCGTCGAGGCATGGCGCTGGACCACTGCCCCAGGCAAGGGCGGCTGCCGGCGCGAGCACGCAGAACAGATAGGCGAGGGCAATGAGGCGCCCCACCCTGACCCGCATCGATCGTGTCAATCGCAACAACATTCCGCCGACATGCTCTTTGCGCGGCAACGTTGCACACGCAGATTGCAAACTAATGGCAAAGCGCGGTTTCGCCAAGCTCCTTCTTACCGCAGTGCACCGCGCATGCCCATTATCGCGGCACGATGCTTGACCGCGAGGCGTTCAGCGAACATGGTCCGCGCCGTGCACGCGCCAAATCATCCAGAACAAAGACCGCCTTCTTTCACTCCCGATTCCCGTCAGGCCTGGGTACGACTGCTGCTCGCGCTCGTGATCGGCTCGATCGGGGGCGTCGGCATGTGGGCGATCGTGGTGATGATTCCCGCGGTGCAGGCCGAGTTCGCCGCCACGCGCGGCGCGGTGTCGCTGGCCTTTACCGTGATGATGTTCGGTTTCGGGCTCGGCGGCGTGATCGCGGGCAAGATCACCGACAGGTTCGGTATCGTCCCGGCGATGGCGATCAGCATCGCCTTCCTCGGCGTCGCCAATACGCTCGCGGGCCTCTCGGCCCAGCTCTGGCAGTTCGTCGCGGCCTATTTCCTGATCGGGCTCGGCACGTCCGCGACCTTCGCACCGCTGATGGCGGAGGCTTCGCACTGGTTCGAGCGCTATCGCGGCCTAGCCGTGACCATCGTCGCCAGCGGCAATTATGTCGCCGGCACGATGTGGCCGCCGCTCGTGAACTGGGGCATGCAGACGATCGGCTGGCGCACCACCCATATCGGCATCGGGCTCGTCTGCGTGGGCCTGATGACCATCCTGGTTCTGGTCCTGCGCGCGCAGATGGGCAATGACACGGTCCATGACCACGCCAAGGCACCTCCGCCGCGGGTCGACCTCAAGCTCTCGACCAACACGCTGACCGTGCTGCTCTCGATTGCCAGCATCTCCTGCTGCGTCGCCATGGCGATGCCGCAGGTCCATATCGTCGCCTATTGCGGCGACCTCGGCTATGGCGTGGCGCGTGGTGCCGAGATGCTGTCGCTGATGATGGCCTGCGGCATCGTCAGCCGCATCGGATCCGGCTATCTCGCCGACAAGATCGGCGGCATCCGCACGCTGCTGGTGGGGTCGCTGGCGCAAGGCTTTGCGCTGGTGTTCTACCTGTTCTTCGACAGCCTCGCCTCGCTCTACATCATCTCGGCGATGTTCGGCCTGTTCCAGGGTGGCATCGTGCCGAGCTACGCCATCATCGTGCGCGAGGCGATGCCGGCGAGCGAAGCCGCAACCCGTGTCGGCATCGTGATCTTCGCCTCGGTGTTCGGCATGTCCTTTGGCGGCTGGGTGTCGGGCGTCATCTTCGATGCCACCGGATCCTACGGCGCGGCCTTCGCCAACGGCGTCGCCTGGAACGCGCTCAATATCGGCATCGTCGTGCTGCTGCTGATCCGCTCGCGGATGAGCGCGACGAAGGCCGATCCGGGCTTCGCGACCTAAGCTTCCTGTCCAACCTTCAGCAGCGAACAGCCTGTGATCTTGTAGCTGCCGTCGGCCTGCTGCTCGAGCGTGTAGAGCGCCTCCCAGGCCTCGCCATTGGCATCGACGATATGGACGTGCTGGGCGATCCAGTTGCCCTCGCTCTTGCTCTCGCCGAACTCAAAGCTCTTGTGCCGGTAGACCGGTGCGTAGCCGTTCTGCACCATCGACATGAAGATGTCGGGTGCCGGAAAAATCTCCTTGATCGCCGGCGCGGCGTGGGAATAGGCCGCGGCCGCATCGTCGCGCGCAAAGGCCTGCTCCTGGGCGCGGATGACGCCCTGCGCCGTCGAGACGACATCGCCGGCCAGCGCTGGGACGGCGTGAAGGGCAAAAGTGAGAGCGACCAGCAAGGCGGCGATGCGCATGACAGGCTCCGCGTTGAAATCCCGGCGGTGCCGATCCTAGCACGACCTCCAGGAAATACGGGCGTGCTATCGCTTCCGTTTCACTGCGGGCTTGGCCGTGCGCGCCTTGGCCTTGGCGGCCGTCTGCACCCGCAGCCCGTCGACGAACACGTCGAGCATCCGCAGTACCGACGATTGCCAGCCTGGCTGGTCGTGCATGTAGCACATGCCGAAGAACGCGCGCAGCAAATCCTCGGGACTGATATCAGCGCGCATCTCGCCGGCAGCGACTGCGCGGTCGAGCAGCGAGCCGATGGCCTTCGTCAGCCGATCGAACGAGAAGGCGTGCAGCTCGGAACCGCTTTGGACCGCAAGCGCCAAGGCTGCCACCATGCCCTTCTTGGTGGCGACGAATTCGACACCTGAGCGCAGCCAGCGCCTGAGCGCATCGACCGGATCCTTGGCATTCTTCAACTGCTCGGCAAGCTCGCTGAGCTGCTCGACCTCGCGCCGGTACACCGCCTCGAACAAATCCTCGCGCGTCGGGAAATGCCGGTAGAGCGTGCCGATCCCGACGCCGGCGCGCTTGGCCACGGCCTCTAGGCTCGCCTCAGGGCCGCCTGCATTGAAGACGACCTTTGCAGCCTCGAGCACGCGCTCGCGATTGCGCACGGCATCGGCGCGGGGCTTGCGGGTGTGGTCGGTATGGTCGTCCATATCAGGCAATGTAGATCACGAATTGGTTAGATTGAACCCTTAGCTGGCCGCATCGCGTTGTATGCGCATGGGCTTTTGACGATTTCCAAATATTTTTGCGCAGCCCTTGTTAAGCGGAGGGTGCCTCCGTATCTTCGCTGATGTTGGCCGGGTTCCGCCCGGCCCACGCGATATCGACGGCGGCCACGGCGGTGGCGCGCTGGCCGATGACTTATGTCCATATCTGATCGGAGCCTTGTATGAACCACTCCATCAGCCTCACCGTGAACGGTGCGCGGCGCGACTTCGTCCTCGACGATCCGCGCGTCACGCTGCTCGATCTCCTGCGTGAGCGCCTCCATCTCACCGGCACCAAGAAGGGATGCGACCGCGGCCAGTGCGGCGCCTGCACGATTCTGGTCGACGGCAAGCGCATCAATTCCTGCCTCGCGCTCGCCATCAGCCATGACGGCGCCGACATCCTCACCATCGAAGGTGTCGCGCGTGGCGACCAGCTTCATCCGGTGCAAGCCGCCTTCATCGCCCATGACGGATTCCAGTGCGGCTTCTGCACGCCTGGCCAGATCATGAGCGCAATCGGCATGATGCAGGAGGCGCAAGCCGGCAACGATCCCGAGCGCATCCGCGAATGCATGAGCGGCAATCTGTGCCGCTGCGGTGCCTATGCCGGCATCGTCGATGCCGTGCTGGAGGCGCAGGCCGGCATGGATGAAACCAACCAGAGGCGCTCCGCATGAAACAGTTCGATTATGTCAGGCCGGCCACGGTCACCGAAGCCGTCGCTGCGGCCGCCCAGCCGGGCGCTGTTTATCTCGCCGCCGGCACCAATCTGCTCGATCTGATGAAGGGCGGCGTCAGCCGGCCGGATCGCCTGGTCGACGTCACGCATCTCGACGGGCTCGACCAGATCGAGACCCTCGTTGACGGATCGTTACGCATCGGCGCGCTGGTGAGCAACGCCGATCTCGCGCACGACGCGGAGTTCGCCCGCTCGTATCCTGCGGTGGCTGAAGCGCTGCTCTCCGGCGCGTCGGCTCAATTGCGCAATGCCGCGACCGTCGGCGGCAATCTGCTGCAACGGACGCGCTGTGCGTATTTCTACGACACCGCCAGCCGCTGCAACAAGCGCGAGGCCGGGTCCGGCTGCGATGCCCGCGATGGCGAGAACCGCGGCCACGCCGTGCTCGGCTGGAGCGAGAGCTGCATCGCTACGCACCCGTCCGATTTCTGCGTGCCGCTGGTCGCACTCGACGCCGTCGTCGAGATCGAGGGCAGGAACGGCCGTCGCGAGATCGCGCTCGACGAGTTGCATCGCCTGCCCGGCAATACGCCCGAGCGTGAATCCGCGCTCGAGCCCGGCGACCTCATCGTCGCCGTTAGTTTGCCGCCTGCGGCGCGCGGCTTTGCCGCCCATGCGCGTTACCTCAAGGTTCGCGAGCGGACGTCTTACGCCTTTGCCGTGGTCTCGGCCGCTTCTGCGTTGCGGATCGAGAACGGCAAGATCGCCGAAGCGCGGCTAGCGCTCGGCGGTGTCGCCGCAAAGCCCTGGCGCGCCCGCGCGGCGGAAGATGTGCTCAAGGGCGTGGCACCCACGGCCGACGCTTTCCAGGAAGCCGCTTGGCGCGCGCTCACCGACGCAAAGCCGTCTGGCGATAACGCCTTCAAGATCGAGCTTGCGCGCCGCATCGTCGTGCGCGCGCTGACCCTCGCCGCTGCCGGTACGCCCGCGCGTATTCCCGCACTGCCGGCCTCTCCCTTTGCCTCCATGTCGGGAGCCGTCCATGCCTGAGCTCAATCTCACCAGCGCTCCCGCCCATCTGCGCCACGGCTCGAACATCGGCCAGCCGCTGACCCGCCGCGACGGCATGCTCAAGGTCACGGGCCGCGCGACTTATGCCGCCGACAACCACCCGCCGGGGATGCTGTTCGCGGTGATGGCGGTCGCCAGCATCGCGCATGGCCGGGTCACCTCGCTCGATGTCGCTGCCGCGAAACGTCATCCCGGCGTCGTCGACGTCATGACGCCGGACCACAAACCGCCGCTCGCGATCGATCCCGAGATCAAGACCAATCCATTCGTGTTCCGGATGGAGGTGTTGCAGAGCAATGAGGTCCGCTACGCCAACCAGCCGATCGCCGTCGTGATCGCGGAAACGCTGGAAGCCGCCACCGAAGGCGCCGCATTGCTGGCGCCGCGTTACGAGACGCTGCCCGCGCTGGTCGGCCTCGATGCCGGCGAAAGTTACGTCCCGCCGGTCGTCGGCGTCGGCAATCCCACGGAAAGCCACCGCGGCGATGTCGAGGCGGGGCTTGCCGCGGCGGAGAAGCAGATCGACGCGATCTACGAGACGCCGCCGCAATATCACAACGCGATGGAGCCGCACGCGATCGTCGCGCACTGGGACGGCGACAATCTCCGGATCGACATGCCGACGCAGGGCCTGATGCTGTCGCTGGCGCGCGTTGCCGAGCTGTTCGGCATTGCGCATGACAAGATCCACATCCGCAGCCCGTTCCTTGGGGGCGGCTTCGGCTCCAAGGGGCTGATGGCCGGTCCCCCGGTCCTCGGCATCATGGCGGCCAAGCTCGTCGGCAAGCCGGTCAAGCTGGTGCTGCGCCGTGAGCAGATGTACGGCCCGGTCGGCCATCGCGCGCCGACGCGCCAGCGCCTGCGCATCGGCACCGACGGCGAGGGGCTCCTGACCGCACTCGATCATCATGCGCGGACCGTGTCGAGCACGTTCGACGATTTCTACGAGCCCGCGGCTGATGCCTCGCACACGCTCTACGCGGCGCCGGCGATCCGCACTTCGCATGACGCCGTGCGCGTCAACACCGGCACGCCGCTGTTCATGCGCGCGCCAGGGGAGGCGACCGGCTCGATCGCGCTCGAAAGCGCGATCGACGAGATGGCTTGGGCCTGCGGCATGGATCCGCTCGCCTTCCGCCTGAAGAACTATGCCGAGGTCGAGCCGATGACGGGACGACCCTTCTCCTCGAAGGCGCTGCGGGCCTGCTACGAGCAGGGCGCGGCGCGCTTCGGCTGGTCGAAGCGCTCGCTTCAGCCGCGGCAGATGCGCGACGATGCCGGCCTGCTGGTCGGCTGGGGCATGGGCACCGCGACCTTTCCGGCGCTGATGTTCCAGGCCGAGGCGCGCGCGGTGATCCGCCGCGACGGCTCAGGTGCCATCGAGATCGGCGCGCATGACATGGGGCAGGGCGCCTGGACGGCGCTTGCCCAGATCGCGGCTGATGCGGTCGGCCTCGACATCGACCGTGTCGACTTCAAGGCCGGTACATCCGATCTGCCCGATGCCGGTATCGCCGGCGGCTCGGCGCACACGGCGACCGCAGGTGCTGCGATCCACAGCGCCGGCGCAGCCGTGATCGCAAAGCTCGCTGATCTCGCGACCGGCGACGAGCGCTCGCCGCTGTTCGGCGCTGGCAATGCCGGCGTGATCGCGCGCGATGGCAGACTGGTCCGTCGCGACGACGAGAGCCGCAGCGAGAGCTATGCCGAGATCCTGGCGCGTGCCGGCGTCGCCGAGGTCGAGGCCCGCGGCGCGGGCGCGCCGAACCCTGCGGCGATGCAGGAATATGCGATGCATGCCCACGGCGCGGTGTTCGCGGAGGTGAAGGTCGATCCCGAGCTCGGCCAGGTCCGCGTCACCCGCATGGTCGGCGCCTTCGCGGCGGGGCGCATCGTCAATCCGCATCTGGTGAAGAGCCAGCTGTTCGGCGGCATGATCTGGGGCATGTCCTTCGCGCTGCACGAGGAGGCCATCACCGATCGCCGCAGCGGGCGGATCATGAACGCCAATCTCGGCGAGTACCACATCCCCGTGAATGCCGACGTGCCGCCGCTCGACGTGATCACGGTCGAGGAACACGATCCGCACGTCAATGCGCTCGGCATCAAGGGTGTCGGCGAGATCGGCATTACCGGCAGCGCCGGCGCGGTTGCCAATGCGGTCTGGCATGCGACGGGCGTGCGCGTGCGTCGCTTCCCGATCAGGATCGAGGAATTGCTGACGCAGCGTTGAGGCAAAAGGCGGGGCGAGATCGTCTCGCTCCGCCGCGCACCTTTAATGCAGCTTCTTGCGGACCGCTTTGAGCGCCGCTCGCTGCGTCTCGATGTATTCGGCAATCGCCTTGCGCAGCTCCCGCGAATGGAGCTTGTCGGCATCGCGCTGCACTTCGTCGAGCGCAGCCTCTGCATTGGCGAGCGTGATCTTCATCTGCGAGCCTTATGAAGCGGCGCCGGAATGTCTCTCGGCTGCGGCTCGCATCATATAGAGGATCGGCGCTTGGAAATTGAGATGCATCAAGCTCCGTAAGACACCGGGGCACTCCCGTAGGATCCCGGATAACGCTGATCGCGCGTCAGAACGTCGGCGGCGTGCAGGCCGAGATCACTTCGCAAGCCTTGCCGCCGACGCAGCGGAAGCGATGCGGGCGGCGGCTCTCGAAATAATAGGCATCGCCGGGATTGAGGATGCGGCGCTCGTCCTCGACGGTGACCTCGAGCTTGCCCGAGATCACGATGCCGCCTTCCTCGCCGTCATGGACGAGATGCACGCGTCCGGTGTCGCTGCCGGGTTCGTAGCGCTCCTTCAAAATCTGCAGGCTGCGGCCGAACAGATTGTCGCCGACCTGGCGATACGAGATCGGCTTCTTGCCGACCTCGGTCAGCTCCTCGGCGCGGTAGAAGATCTTGCGCCTGGACTCCGGCTCCAGTGCGAAAAACTCGGCGAGCCCCATCGGGATGCCGTCGAGGATGCGCTTGAGCGCGCCGACCGACGGGTTCATCTGGTTGGATTCGATCAGCGAGATGGTCGAATTGGTGACGCCGGCGCGCTTTGCCAGCTCGCGCTGCGACAGCTTGTGGCGCGCCCGGATGAATCGCAGCCGTCCACCGATGTCGACGCTCATGCCCTGGTCCCGTGTTGCAAGTGTTGCGGATCGCGCAAATATGGACCGGCTGCCCCAGTGAAATCAATGGTTTGCAGGTCACCAGAAAAGGACTTGTTGCGCTATGGAAGCCGTGGCTCTGCTAGAAGGTCAGCAAAGGAGCGCGGCCGTGACCCTTCATCAGATTCCGAACACTATCAAGACCGACTCGTTCTGGATGCCGTTCACGGCCAACCGGCAGTTCAAGAAGGCGCCGCGCCTGTTCTCCTCGGCCGAGGGCATGCACTACAGCACCGTCGACGGCCGCAAGGTGATCGACGGCTCCGCCGGCCTGTGGTGCGTCAATGCCGGCCACGGCCGCAAGCAGATTGCGGCTGCGGTCGAGCGGCAGCTGATGACGCTGGACTTCGCGCCGACGTTCCAGATGGGCCATCCGCTCGCGTTCGACTTCGCCGAGCGCCTCGCCGAGATCGCGCCGAAGGGCCTCGACCGCGTCTTCTTCACCAATTCGGGCTCCGAGTCGGTCGACACCGCGCTGAAGATCGCGCTCGCCTATCACCGCGCCAACGGTCAGTCGAGCCGCACCCGTCTGATCGGCCGCGAGCGCGGCTATCACGGCGTCGGTTTCGGCGGCACCTCGGTCGGCGGCATGGTTGCCAACCGCCGCGCCTTCGCGACCCTGCTGCCGGGCGTCGACCACATCCGCCACACCCATGATCTCTCCCGCAACGCCTTCGCCAAGGATCAGCCCGAGCATGGCGCCGAGCTCGCCGACGATCTCGAGCGTCTGGTCGGCCTGCATGGCGCCGAGACCATCGCCGCCGTCATCGTCGAGCCGGTGCCGGGCTCGACCGCGGTGCTGCCGCCGCCGAAGGGCTATCTGCAGCGTTTGCGCGAGATCTGCGACAAGCACGGCATCATCCTGATCTTCGACGAAGTCATCACCGGCTTCGGCCGCCTCGGCACGCCGTTCGCCGCCAACTTCTTCGGCGTCACGCCGGACCTGATGACGACCGCCAAGGGCATCACCAACGGCACCATCCCCTGCGGCGCGGTGTTCGCGAGCCGCAAGGTGCATGACGGCATGATGGTCGGCCCGGAGAACCAGATGGAGCTGTTCCATGGCTACACCTATTCGGCGCATCCGACCGCCTGCGCCGCGGGTATCGCCACGCTCGACATCTACAAGGACGAGGGCCTGCTGACGCGCGGTGCGACGATGGCCGAATACTGGCGCGATGCGCTGCATTCGCTGAAGGGCCTGCCCAACGTCGTCGACATCCGCAATTGCGGCCTGATGGGTGCGGTTGAGCTGGCGCCGCGCGACGGTGTCGTCGGTGCGCGCGGCTACGACGTGATGGTCGACTGCTTCAACACCGGCCTTTACCTGCGCATGAGCGGCGACAGCTTCGCGATGTCGCCCCCGCTCATCGTCGAGAAGAGCCACATCGACCAGATCGTCTCGATCCTCGGCGACGCCATCAAGAAGGTGGCCTGATAATTGCTCTCGCCGCTGCAGGGTTTTATCTTGCAGCGGCGCGCGTGATGCCGCGGGAGTTTGACCAAGCGTGAAAGTTCTGATCCTCGGCAGCGGTGTCATCGGTGTCACCTCCGCCTACTACCTCGCACGCGCCGGCCACGAAGTGACGGTCGTCGACCGTCAACCAGAGCCGGCGCTGGAGACCTCGTTTGCCAATGCCGGCGAGGTGTCGCCCGGCTATTCCTCGCCATGGGCCGGCCCCGGCGTGCCGGTGAAGGCGGTCAAGTGGCTGTTGATGAAGCACGGCCCGCTAGTGATCCGGCCGAAGCTCGATCCCGTCATGTGGGTCTGGCTGCTCAAGATGCTGCGCAACTGCACCAGCGCGCGCTATGCGGTCAACAAGAGCCGGATGATCCCGATCGCGGAATACAGCCGCGACTGCCTGCGCGACCTGCGCCGCGACATCGGCATCCAATATGACGAGCGTTCGCAGGGCACGCTCCAGCTGTTCCGTTACCAGGCCCAGCTCGACGGCACCGGCGAAGACATCGCCGTGCTCAAGCAGTACGGCGTGCCTTTCGAGGTGCTGAGCCGCGAGGGCTGCATCGCAGTCGAGCCGGCGCTATCAGGCGTGAAGGAGAAGTTCGCCGGCGGGCTTCGCCTGCCGCAGGACGAGACCGGTGACTGCCACATGTTCACGCAAGCGCTGGCCAAGCATGCCCAGGCGCTCGGCGTTCGCTTCATGTTCAACACCGGCATCGACCGCATCGTTACGGATGGTGCGCGCGTCAGCGGTGTTGCGACCAGCGCGGGGATGCTGCAGGCCGACGCTTATGTGCTCGCGCTCGGCAGCTGGTCGTCGCGGCTCGTTGCGCCACTCGGCATCTCGCTGCCGGTCTATCCGGTGAAGGGCTATTCGATCACGGTGCCGATCAAGGACGCCTCCGGCGCGCCGGAATCCACCGTGATGGACGAGAGCTACAAAGTCGCGATCACCCGCCTCGGCAATCGCATCCGCGTCGGCGGCACCGCGGAGATTTCGGGCTATTCGAGCAAGCTGTACGACGCGCGCCGCGCCACGCTCGATCATTCCCTGACCGACCTGTTCCCGCGCGGCGGCGATCTCTCCAAGGCGACGTTCTGGAGCGGGCTGCGCCCGATGACGCCGGATGGCCCGCCCGTGATCGGCCCGACGCAATACGCCAACCTCCACCTCAACACCGGCCACGGCACGCTCGGCTGGACCATGTCCTGCGGCTCGGGGCGGGTGCTCGCGGACATGCTGTCGGGCAAGAAGCCGGATGTCGATGTCAGCGCGCTGACGGTGGAGCGGTATATGCATCGGTTTGGCTAGGCGCTCTTCTCGTCATCGAACCATCACCGTCACCCTGAGGTGGCCGCGAAGCGGCCCTCGAAGGGCGACGGCCCGGCTGCATCGGGGCCGTGCATCCTTCGAGGCTCGCTGCGCGAGCACCTCAGGATGACGGGATTAGAATTGTGCTCGCCGCGCGAAAAGAAGCTATCCCGCTCCCGTCACGCAGTTCACCCACAGCACCACGGCCTTCGCGTCATTCGCTGGATTCGAAAACCGGTGCGGCCTGCGGCTGGCAAATCTAAAACTGTCGCCCGTCTTCAGCGACCACGTCTCGCTGTCTACCGTCAGCATCAACTCGCCTTCGAGCACGAGGCCGGCTTCCTCACCGTCATGGGTGTAGAGCTCGTCGCCGGTCGAGCCGCCGGGCTCCAGATGCACCAGGAACAGGTTGAGCCGGTTGTCGGTGCTCGCCGGGCTCAGCAACTGCTTCGACACGCCGGTGCGCCAAAGCTTCAGTTCGGGCCGCTGCAATCCGCGCGTCACCACCTGATCCGATGCGCCGTCGGCGCTCGGGCTGGCGCCGAATAGCGCGGCGATGCCGACGCCGAGCACGTCGGCGAGCGTGGCGAGGACGCGCAACGACGGCGACGACAGGCCGCGTTCGATCTGGCTGAGGAAGCCGATCGAGAGGTCCGTGCGCGCCGCCACCGTTTCGAGCGAGAATTGCCTGACACGCCTGAGATCCCTGATGCGGCGGCCGACTGCGACGTCCATCGCCGGCTCGGCCGGCTTGGCGGTCGTCTTGCCCTTCACCTTCCTGGCCGGCTTTGCGGCGGCCGGTTTGCGCATTCTTTTGCCACCGCTCACGTCAAACCGCTTCCTTCATGTGCATGAAAACCGCTTGCATCGACCGCGAAAGTGTGACCAAATTTTCATATTGGTGAAAATAGGCCGAAACGGCTTGGCCCGCAACGTCTGATCACGACCTGCGCGAGCGCCGTCATCGGCCAAGCCCAAAAGGGGGATGCGATGAAGCGTTTTGGTCTGGCCGCGGTCGCGGCATTCGCAATTGCAGCGATAACGCCGGCTTCGGCGCAGCAGGTGCTCAAGGTCGGCTCGACGCCGACCGGCATTCCCTTCACCTTCCTCGATACCAAGACCAACACTATCCAGGGCATCATGGTCGATCTCGTCACCGAAGTGGGCAAGGATGCCGGCTTCAATGTGCAGATCGAGCCGATGCAGTTCTCGGCGCTGATCCCGTCGCTGACGTCGAGCAAGATCGACATCATCGCCGCAGCGATGTTCATCACCGCGCCGCGCAAGGAAGTCGTGGATTTCTCCGATCCGATCTACACCTATGGTGAAGGCCTTGTGGTACCGAAGAGCGACACCAAGGCCTATGCCACGCAGGATGATCTGAAGGGCGAGACCGTCGGCGCCCAGGTCGGCACCGCCTTCGTCGATGCGCTGAAGAAGACCGGCCTGTTCGCCGAGGTCAAGGCCTACGACACCATCCCCGACATCCTGCGCGACGTGAACACCGGCCGTCTCAAGGCCGGCTACGCCGACTATCCGATCCTCGCCTACAATCTGAAGCAGGGCGGCTTCCCCGATGTGCGCCTCGTCGACGGCTACAAGCCGGTCACCGTCGGCTCGGTCGGCATCGGCGTCCGCAAGGGCGAGACCGCGCTGCTCGGCAAGATCAACGCGTCACTGGCGAAGCTGAAGGCCAACGGCACCATCGACAAGATCCTCGATAAATGGGGCTTGAAGGCCCAAGGTTGATAGAGGCTGATAGCGCGTCATTGAAGGCTGCCCGATGAAAGGTTTTTGGCACGACACCGTCGAGTTCTTCCCGATCCTGATGAATGGCGTCGCGCTGACGATCATCGTCACCATCGGCTCGCTGCTGCTCTCGACGGTGCTCGGCCTGATCTGGGCGATGATGCGAGTCTCCGGGATCAAGGCGCTGTCGATGCTCAGCGCCAGCCTGATCAACGTGATCCGCGGCATCCCGATCATCGTACTGCTGTTCTACCTCTACTTCGTCATGCCCGATCTCGGCGTCAGGCTCAGCGCGTTGCAGGCCGCGATCCTCGGCCTCGGCATCGCCTATTCGGCCTATCAGGCGGAAAACTTCCGCGCCGGCATCGAGGCCATCGACAAGGGCCAGATCGAGGCGGCGCAGTCGATCGGCATGGGCTGGTGGCTGACCATGCGCCGCGCGGTGCTGCCGCAGGCGGTGCGCATCGTGTTGCCGCCCTATGGCAACGTCATGATCATGATGCTGAAGGATTCTTCGCAAGCCTCGACCATCACGGTCGCCGAGCTTGCGCTGCAGGGCAAGCTGATCGCGTCATCCACCTTCAAGAACACCAGCGTGTTCACGCTGGTCGCGCTGATGTACCTCACCATGAGCATTCCGCTGATCCTGCTGGTCCGTCACTTCGAGAAGCGGGCCGGCAAGAAATGATCGAGCTGAACGACGTCCACAAGAGCTTTGGCAAGGTCGAGGTCCTCAAGGGCATCACGGCGAACGTCGAGAAGGGCGAGGTGGTCTGCATCATCGGCCCCTCGGGCTCCGGCAAGTCCACCATCCTGCGCTGTATCAACGGCCTCGAAAGCTACGACCGCGGCGAGATCAGCGTCGAGGGCCTGAAGGTCGACCGCGACGCGCCGTCGATCGTGAACATCCGTACCCAGGTCTCGATGGTGTTCCAGCGCTTCAACCTGTTTCCGCACCGCACCGCGCTGGAGAACGTGGTCGAAGGCCCGCTGTTCGTGAAGAGGGAGCCGCGCGCGCAGGCGTACGAGCACGGCCGCGCGTTGCTCGCCCGGGTCGGGCTTGCGGAGAAGGCCGACGTGCATCCGCCGCAACTCTCCGGCGGCCAGCAGCAGCGCGTCGCGATCGCGCGGGCGCTGGCGATGCAGCCCAAGGCGATCCTGTTCGACGAGCCGACCTCGGCGCTCGATCCCGAGCTCGTCGGTGACGTCCTCGGCGTGATGCGCAAGCTCGCCGACGAGGGCATGACCATGGTCGTCGTCACCCATGAGATGGGCTTTGCCCGCGACGTCGCCGATCGCGTGCTGTTCATCGACGGCGGCGTCATCGTCGAGCAGGGGCCGGCCAAGGCGCTGCTCAACCAACCCCAGCACCCGCGCACGCAGGACTTCTTGCGCCGCGTGCTGCATCCGCTCTGACCGGACTCTCATGATGACGCGCCTGCCTCTGCCGCCCTCGCTTTATGCCGACACCGCCGTCGCGCCGGTGGCGACGCCGCCGCTTGATACGGACAAGAGCGTTTCCGTTGCGATCATCGGCGGCGGCTACACGGGCCTCTCCACCGCGCTGCATCTGGCGGAGCAGGGCGTCGACGCGCTGGTGCTGGAAGCGCAGGAGCCGGGCTGGGGCGCGTCCGGCAACAATGGCGGCCACACCAATCCCGGCCTGAAGCACGATCCTGATCAGATCGAGGCCGATTTCGGCGCGGAGCTCGGCCGCCGCATGATCGCGTTCTCCTACGGTACGACGAACTTCACGCACGACCTGATCCGCCGCTACCAGCTCCCCTGCGAGGCGCGGCAGAACGGCACGCTGCGCGCTGCCTATAACGAGGCCAGCGCCGCCGCGATCGAGAGCACGGCGCAGCAATGCATCCGCCGCGGCATGCCGGTGACCTACCTCAATCGCGAACAGTTGCGCGAGATGACCGGCACCGACCGCTATATCGGTGCGATGCTCGACACGCGCGGCGGCGATCTGCATCCCCTCAGCTACGCCCGCGGCCTCGCGCGCGCCGCGATCTCGGCGGGTGCGAAGGTCCACGGCGAAACGCCAGCGCTGTCGCTGCGTCGCGACGGCAGCCGCTGGCGTATCGAGACGCTGCGCGCGGTGGTGCATGCCGACAAGGTCCTGCTCGCCACCAACGGCTTTACCGACGATCTCTGGCCCGCGCTCCGCCGCACCATCGTGCCGGTGTTTTCCTCGATCGCCGCCACCGCGCCGCTGTCGGATGCGGTTGCCCGCTCGATCATGCCGACGCGCCCGGTGCTCTACGAGAGCGGCCATATCACCGTCTATTACCGCATCGACCAGCAGAACCGCCTCCTGATGGGCGGCCGCGGCCCGATGCGCTGGATCAACTCGCCGCACGACGTCGCCTATCTCATGCGTTATGCGGAGCGGCTGTGGCCGCAGCTCAAGGGCGTCACCTGGACCCATGGCTGGAACAGCCGCCTCGCCATCACCGGGGATCATTATCCGCATGTGCACGAGCCCGCAGAGAACATCCTGGTCTCGCTCGGCTGCAACGGCCGCGGCGTCGCGCTCTCGACTGCGATGGGCGCGCAGCTCGCGCGTCGCCTGATCGGCGGCGCCAAGGCTGAGATCGACATGCCGATATCAGGCATCAAGCCGATCCCGATGCATGCGTTCTGGCCGGTCGGCGTGACGACCGCCGTGATCGCAGGCCGCGTGCGCGACCGGCTGGGGATTTAAAGAAGAAGGCGCCGCCCGGTCAGGAGCGACGCCTTGCAAGACTTGCAGCTAGGCTCGTCAGCAGCGGCCCTGTTTCCACAGCCCGGGCGGGCACCCGTGACCGCGCCAGCCGACCTTGCGTCCATGATGCCATCCGGGCGGAGTTCCATGGCGATGCGCATGGTATCCGCCATGATGGCCGTGGCCATGGCCGTGACTATGACCATGACCGCCTTTGGCCAATGCCACGCTGGGCATGGTCAAGCCGGCAGTGATGATCACTGTTGCGGCGAGCGCGAGCTTCTTCATCCGAAATCCTCTCTTGTTAGGCACGCATCTGTCCGTTCGACGAACCGACATCGATCGCGATGTCGCGCGCAAATGCGGAGGAGTCGTGACGCTCAGGATTCGGCCACAGCATCAGCCCAAGGCTGGAAGATCTCGACCGCGCCCGAATTGGTACCGCCCTCGCGCATCACCACGCTTGGGCAGGCGAATTTTTGCGGCACGGCCTGCACCCGGCTTTCCTCATAGTCGAAGCGCGCGGCCAGGGTCTTGCGCACGTCCGCCGGCAATCTGGCATCGCCAATCACGATCGCGCCTTCGCTCGCGTCGATACGCGGCTGGTGGATGGCAGTGTCCAGGTCCATGCCAAAATCCATCGCGAAGGAGACGAGCTGCATCACCGAGGGCAGGATGCGGCGGCCGCCGGAGGCGCCGACGGCGAGACGCTTGCCGTTCTTCGTCTCGGCGATAACCGGCGTGTAGTTGCACAGGCAGCGCTTGCCGGGTGCGAGCGAGTTTGTGGTGCCCGGCGTCGGATCGAACCACATGATGCCGTTGTTCATGGTGATGCCGCTATGCGGCGTCACGTATTTCGAGCCGAAGGACGAGAGCAGGGTCTGCGTCACCGCCGCGATGTTGCCGTGCCGGTCGACCACGGAGAAATGGGTGGTGCAGGCGGGCGCCAGATATTCGGCGCCGAGCGAGCGCTTGCCGTCCGCATCGCCCATGTCCTTGAGCCGCTCGCGGAAGGCCCCCTGCAGCGCGAGCGCATATTCGACATAGGCGGCAGCATCCGGCGCGTCCGCCGGCTTCAGGCTCTGCTGCAACAGGCGCAGCGCATGTGCCATGGTCGGGCCGGCCGTCAGCTCCGGCGTCGCGTAAACCTTGCCGTCGCGATAGGGGATCGCCAGCGGCTCGCGCGGATGCGCGCGGAACGCGGCGAGGTCCTCGACCGACAGCGAGCCGCCGTCGGCCTTGATGTCGGATGCGATGCTCCGGGCGAGATCGCCCTGATAGAAATCGCGCGGCCCTGCGTCGGCGAGATGCGATAGCGTCGCCTTGAGCGAATCCTGCGGCAGCCGCGTCTCGGACTTGATGCCCCATGGCGCGCTCGGCGGCAGGCCATCCTTCAGATATGCCGCCGCACTCGCAGGATAGCGCCTGAGATCGGCCGCCGAGCCCGCGATCGTCAGCGTCGTCCACCAATCGGCAAGCAGGCCTTCGCCGGCGAGCCTGGCTGCCGGCGCGACCAGATCCTTCCACGGCATCTTGGCGTAGCGGCGATGCGCCTCCTCCATGCCGGCGACGACGCCGGGCACGGCGATCGAACCGGGGCCGTGGATGTTGCGATCGTCCTTTACCCGCGGCCAGGGGAAAAGGTCCGACGCGGCGCCTTCGCCGCTGAGCGGATAGTCGGCGGTGCGCAGGCTCTGCGGCGCGCTCATGCCGTAATCGATCACCTCGGTGCGATTTTCCCTGGCGCGGTAGAGCACCATCGCGCCGCCGCCGCCGATGCCGCTGTTCCAGGGCTCCAGCACGTTCAGCGCAAAGGTGGTCGCGACGATCGCGTCCACGCAGTCGCCGCCCGCCGCCAGCACCTGCGCCCCGACTTCGGCCGCCCGCCGCGATTGCGAGGCGACGATGCCGCCCTTGGATGTGACGGCGGGCTTGCGGACGGCTTGGTTAAGGCTGAACTGATGAGGCATGATGTCGTCTTGATCTCTGTTGTTCTTGATTTGTGGCGCTGGCGCGGAAGCTCAGCATTGGCGGGGCGCGCGGAGGATGGCACATTGCCGTCAACGAGAACAAACGGAGGAGCGACATGGCAGGTGTGAAACAGGCGCGGGATGGCGCGGTCGGAATCCTGACGCTCGATGAGCCCGCAAGCCTGAACGCGATGACGCCGGACCTGCTTGGCGCGCTTGCCGCCGCTGTCGCCGAGATGACTGGGGATGAGGAGGTCCGCGCGCTGGTCCTCACTGGCGCCGGGCGTGGATTCTGCTCAGGACAGAATTTGAAGGCGTCGGAAGCGCTCGGCGAGGACATCGCGGCCGGCGTGATGCGTTTCTACTGGCCGGCCTTCAAGGCATTGCGCGAATGCCGCGTGCCTGTCGTCGTTGCCGTCAACGGTGTCGCGGCCGGCGGCGGCTTCAGCCTCGCGATGGCCGGCGACATCATTGTTGCGGCGCGGTCGGCGAGCTTCATCCAGGTGTTCAGCCGCATCGCGCTGGTGCCCGATCTCGGCTCGACCTGGCTGCTGCCGCGCCTGATCGGCCGGCAGCGCGCGCTCGAACTGATGCTGCTGAACGAGCCGCTGACGGCCGAGCGCGCTCAGGAGATCGGCCTGGTGCGGCAGGTTGTCGACGATGAGAGGCTAATGGACGAGGCGCTCGCGCTGGCGCGCCGTCTCGCCGACGGCCCGACGCGTGCTTTGGTCGCAACCCGCGCGCTGGTCGAGGAGAGCGAGCACGCGACCTACGAGGCGCAGTTCCGCCGCGAGATCGAGCTTCAGGCCAGCATCCGCAAGAGCGCGGACGCGATCGAAGGTCGCAACGCCTTCGTCGAGAAGCGCAAGGCGAAGTTTAGTGGGAAGTGAGGTAGGGGCCGCTTCCTCCCACGTCATGCCCGGGCTTGACCCGGGCATCCACGTCTTCGTATCCGCGCCCTAAAACGTGAATGGCCGGGACAAGCCCGGCCATGACGACGAAGACCAGTGGAATTCTGCGAACCAGCCCTCAGAGCCCGCGGTTCAGCCGGCTGGCCTGGTACTTGGCGTGCCATTTCGGGCCGGGCCCGCGCATGTAGTGAAGCTCGGGGCGATAGGGGTTGCCGGCGATCCGCACCAGCTTCTGCCATTTGGCGGCGACGAAGCTCAGCGGCTGGCGGATGAGGCTCAGTGACAGCACGGCATCACCTCAATGCGGCTTGCCGAGCATGGCGGTGAAGGGGAGATCGAACAGATCCTCGCCATCGGAGCCGCTGACGTGGATCACCCAGTCGCGCCAGTCTTCGGCACCAGGCGTCAGGATCATCGAACTCATGATCTGGGCGGCGCGGTCGCGCGCTTCGGTCAGGTTGGCCACGGCGGCGCCGCTGCGATCGATCAGCGTGCCCTCGGTGTTGGAGCAGTGAAAATAGACCTGGACCATATGCGTCTCCTATTGGGAGCGATTGGGACGGCAAACCGATACCACCCGAGGCCTTCGCGAAACATTCGGGGCGAGCCCGGTAAGGGAATTTACGGAGATTGGTCGGCTCCAAGGTCGTTACGGGTTTAATCACAGGCGGGTGATGATCGACTGGACGGCGTATGGGCGGCATGGAACAAGCTTTACGGGAAAGTCCGGGGGGCCGCCGTGAATCAGCTCACATTGTCGCGCAAATGCCGGCGCTGGTTGGCGGCGGTCCTCGCCGGCGTGCTGCTTGGCGTCGCGCCCGCCGCCTCCTCCGAACCGGTGAGGAAAAGCGGCTATGCGATCGGCACGGACCTCTGCGGCAGCGGGGACCTCGCCTTTCCCAGGATCCAGATCGACATGAAGGCGGGATTCTGCGCCGGCCTCGTCGCCAGCGAGGAGGACCATCTCAAATTTCCGCGCTCGATCGTCCAGGTGCCGGGACGCGACCTGTTCGTGGTCGCCGACATGGGCGGCTGGGGCCACACCGATGGCCGGCTGCTGCTGCTCGATCCGCGCGCGCCGCAGGGCCAGCGTTTCAAGGAGCTGCTGACCGGGATCGAATATCCATTCGGCCTCGTGATCGGCCCCGACAACAAGCTCTATGCCTCGTCCGCGGAGGCGATCTTCCGGTTCGATCCGCTGGCGGAGAATCCGCGCAGCACGGTCGAGACTATCATCCGGCACATGCCCGGCCGGCGGATCAAGCTGCCCGACGGCACCAGTCTCGACGAGAGCGCGCATCCGCTCAAGCAATTCGCTTTTGATAAAAATGGTCGGCTGTTCGTCAATGTCGGCTCGCACAGCGACGATTGCATCACGCCGGCGCCGATCACAAAGCCCTGCGCGGCGGCCGAGGGCGCCTCCGCGATGGCGTCGATCTGGCTGTTCACGCCGCCCGCGAATGGGGTCTTTCCGGCGTTGACACCGAAGGATCCCGACCCGCCGCACATCGTCTACGCGCGCGGCCTGCGCAACTCGATGGCGCTGGCTCTGCATCCAAACTTTCCCGACGCCGGCTACGCCTTCCTGCAAGGCGAGAACGGCCGCGACCTGCCCGACATCTTCAAGCCGAACGAGGAGATCAACGCGATCGAGCAGGGCAGGCATTATGGCTGGCCCTATTGCTACGACCTCTCGACGCCAAGCCCCGAATTCAAATTCGTGCTGCAGTCGGGTGTCTACAAATCGCTCTGCACCGCCAATGCGCTCTACAAGCCGCCGTTCTCGCTGCTGCCGCCGCACGGCGCGCCGCTCGCGATGCTCTATTATCACGGCGCAAAATTTCCGGAGCTCGAGGGCAAGCTGCTGGTCGGCCTGCACGGCTATCGCCCGACCGGCAGCCGCGTCATCGTCTACGACGTCGACGACCACGGCTTTCCCCAGCCGAGCCCGCCACCGGTGCGCTACCATGTCAGCTGCGCCGCCGATCCGACCCACAGCTTCCAGACCGAGGCCGGCGAGGTCGCCGCCGCGCCGTTCGAGGAGCTGATCGCGGGCTGGCACCGCGTCAACGGCGCGCGGCCGCAAGGCGCGCCGGTCGGCATGACGGTCGCCGAAGACGGTGCGATCTGGCTGGTCGAGGACAAGAACCAGACCGTGATCCGCATCGATCGTGCCGCGGGTGAAGCGCCTCAGCCGCTGCCCTGCGACACGCGCAGCCAGGCGATGATCGACCAGCTCGCAGCGTTCGTTGCCAGAGACGCGCAGAACAGCATCCGTCTCACCACGCTTCGCAAGGGCCTCGTCGAAAAACACTGCGTCGGATGCCACTCCGATTTCGGCCTGAAGGCGGGACAGTCGGACTCGGGGAAGGACGTGACGGTGCTGCGCTTCATGCTATCGCAGGACGACTGGATCTATCCCGGCGACCCCGAGTCCGGCCGGCTGCGCACGCGCCTGCGCGGTATCGGCGCCGAGAAGCTGATGCCGCCCGGCGGCGAGAGCCTGCCGAAGACCGAGCCCGGCTACACGCGCCTGCTCGATACCGCGGATTTGCTGGTTGCGAAAATGGTTCCGGGCACGCGCATGCGGATCAAGGCCGGTCCGCCGCAACGCAAGTTCTTTGGCAAAACCAACAAGGAATGCGGCGAAATACCGGCCGGCAAGGTCGTCGTCGTGACACAAAGGAGCGCTGTAGACAAATCCGGCTTCAGCCGGTTCTTCCGGCCGGCCGATCCCTATCTGAATGGCGAGTGCAGCGACGACGATGGCTATTACATCCGGCAGGAATTTCTGGTGCCTGTGCAGTAGCATTGTCCTCGTCATCGCGACGGCGTCCGCGCAAGCGGAGACAAAACTGTTCGAAAGCGTGCAGGTGACGCCTTCAGGTGAATACACTTTCGGCATTGAAGGGCCCGCCGCCGATCTCGATGGCAATCTCTTCGTGGTCAATCTCGGCAAGCCCGGCACCATCGGCAGGCTGCCGGCAGGTGGCGCGGCGTCGGTACTGTTCACGGCGCTGCCCGAGGGCAGCGTCGGCAACGCCATCCGCTTCGATCGCAGCGGCACCATGTTCATCGCCGACTACAAGAAGCACAACATCTTCGTGATCCCGAAGGGCGCGAGCGAGCCCGCCGTCTGGTTTCACTCCGACGAGATGAACCAGCCCAACGACATCACGGTCGCGCGCGATGGCTCGATCTATGCGAGCGATCCGAACTGGAAGGGCAGGGAGGGCCACATCTGGCGCATCGCCAAGGCCGCCGATGGCTCGGTGCAGGGGCAGGTGATGTCGGCACCGCGTGCCATGGGCACCACCAACGGCATCGACCTCAGCCCCGACGGCAAGACGCTCTATGTCGGGGAATCCAGCAGCGGCCAGATCTGGTCCTATGCGATCAACGGCAACGAGCTCACCGGTGCGAAGATGGTCAAGGCATTCCAGCCTGACACCGTCGACGGGCTGCGCACGGATGTCGCCGGCCGCCTTTTCGTCGCGCGCATCCTCAAGGGCACCATCGCGGTGATGAAGCCCAATGGCGCGGTCGAGCGCGAGATCGCGCTGAGGGCCAAGGAGCCGACCAACCTCGCCTTCGGCGGCAGCGACGGCAAGACCGTCTTCGTCACCCAGCGCCAGGGCGGCTTCATCGAGGCCTTCCGCACCGACCAGCAGGGTCGCGAGCACTGCCTCCAGCGCGGGCGCTGCTGAGCATGATCCGGACAAGCGTGCAGCGGTCTTCCGAAAAGATCATGCTCAAATAAAAGCGCATCTCACGGGCGCTCTGCTTCCGGCGCAGAGCGGCGCGGCAAGGGCGGCATTCTTCTTGCTTGCATCCGGCCGCCGCAGCGATCAAGACAGCTGTGGCACTATTCCAAGAGCGCACGCCACGGAGTGTTTGAGTGAAAGCCGTCCATACCGAACTGCATCGTAGCCACGATCCGCAATTCTTCCTGGTTCGCGGCGTCGTCAAGCGCACCACCGAGCAACCCGAGCGCGCCGACCGCCTGCTCAAGGGACTGAAGGACGGCAAGCATCAACTGGTCGAACCCAAGGGATTCGGGCAGGGGCCGCGTGCACGCATCCACAGCCCGGAATACCTGACATTCCTCAGCGAAGCCTGGGACGCCTGGACCGCGCTCGGCGATTCCGGTCCGGAGATGATCGGCAACATCCATCCCGTGCGCCATGCCGCGACCTATCCGACCCATATCGTCGGCAAGCTCGGCTGGCACACCGCCGACACCGCGGCGCCGATCGGTCCCGGCACCTGGGCCGCGGCCTGCGCTGCGACCGACGTTGCTGTCACCGCGGCGCAGATGGTGATGGACGGCGAGGATGCGACCTATGCGCTCTGCCGTCCGCCCGGCCATCACGCCTATCGCGACATGGCCGGCGGCTTCTGCTTCCTCAACAACAGCGCGATCGCAGCCGCACATCTGCGGCTCAAGCACGAGCGCGTCGTGATCCTCGACGTCGACGTCCATCATGGCAACGGCACGCAAGGCATTTTTTACGCACGGCCGGACGTCTACACGATCTCGATCCACGCCGATCCCGTTGCGTACTATCCCTTCGTGTGGGGCTATGCCCATGAGCGCGGCGAGGGCCCGGGCCTCGGCACCAATCTGAACATTCCCCTCGCCATCGGCACCGGCGATGACGACTACATCCAGGCGATGGACGTTGCGCGCAAGGCGATCGAGTCCTTTGCGCCCGGCGCCCTCGTCATCGCGCTCGGCCTCGATGCCTCCGAGCACGATCCGCTGCGCGGCCTCGCCGTCACCACGCCCGGCTTCCGGCGCATCGGCCAGGCCATCGCCAAGCTCGGCCTGCCCACCGTGTTCGTGCAGGAAGGCGGCTATCTCTCCGATATTCTGGGCGCGAACCTGACCTCGGTGCTGGCGGGGTTTGAAGAGGCAAGGTGAGATGGTTTTTTTAACCTCTTCCCGCTTGCGGGGAGAGGTCGGAATTTGCGCAAGCAAATTCCGGGTGAGGGGGTACAGGTCTCACGAATATCTCGTGCGCGGAGAGAGGACCCTCATCCCAACCCTCTCAGCGCGAGCGAAGCTCGTCGCGCCCCCGTAAGAACGGGGAGAGGGAGAAAAGGCAACTTCTAAAACATCCCGCTCGCCGCGAGCGCCTTGCAGACGTGCTGCATCTCGCTCTCATCCGCGACCATGTCGAGCATGATCGTGGTCAGGCCCTTCGCGGCGAACGCTTTCAGCTTCGCGCCGATCTCCGCGTAGCTGCCGACAAGATAGGGGCAGTCGGCCTGGAAGGTCAGGAACGGCAACAGCCAATAGCCATTGTCCTGAAGCTCGCCGCTTTGTCCTTCATACAGCCGCCGCTTCCACACGGAGTCGCTGTTCTCGACCGTGAGCGCCAGCAGCTTGCGATCATCGACATTATCGCGAAAGCGCGCCTTCGCCCCCCGCCGCGCCTCGTCGCGGCTCTCGCGGGCGAAAATCCCAAAGTTCATGCCCGGCGCATCGAGACCGTGATCGAGATCGGGCGGCAGCATCTGCATCTTGATGCAGCCTGTCTCCCTTGCCACGCGCTGCGCCGCCTCGGACTGGCCTGCGATCAAAAATTCCGGCATCAGCTCCGCCGGCAGGCGCGGACGCAGTTGCAAATTGCTGGCGCGGTAGAACCGGCCCTCGATAGTCACCGGGCGCGGGCTCGAGAGCAGCTGGCGCATCAGCGCGACGAACTCGCCGAGCCTGATATAGCGATCGCCATGCGACTGCTCGTCGCCCAGCCCCTGCAAGTCGCTGACTGCGGTCCCCGTGATCATGTTGAGATAGACCTTGCGGCCGTAGAGCTGCGCGAAGGAGGAGACGAACTTCGCCGCCGTGAACGGGTGCATGTAGACCGGGTTGACCGCGATCAGTGGCGAAGACCGCGCTGTTTCCGCCATGATGTGCTGGGCCATCGCCCAGGGCTCGACGAACACGTCGTTGCCTTCGAACAGCAGAATGCCTTCGAAGCCGTTGCGGTCGGCGAACTGCGCCACGCCCATCAGCTCGCCGACATATTTTTTAGGGTCGCGGTTGCGCGAGATCGCCGGAAAGACGCGCAGCCGCGGTAGCGTCATTCCGCCGCTTCCTGGAACGGCCAGGCGTTGCGGCTGATGGGAAGGCCGCCGTCCGCACGGGAGCCGTCGGCGATCGCAAGGCGATGCGAGGGGGAGGGCGAGCACAGCGAAAAGCGCCAGCCCTGGGGATCATCGGCAATATCGGGCTTGAAGCTGATCTCGATCGCCTCGCGCGAAACCTGCATCGCGAAGGCGTCGAGCGGCAGATTGAGGCCAAACCCCCTGGCCTTGAGATAGGCCTCCTTGAGCGTCCAGTAATCGAAGAAGCGCTCGATCGCCGCAGGTTCCGGGAGCCCGCGCAAGGTTTCGACCTCTTCCGGCGCGAAGAAGCGAAGCGCGGTCGACAGTGGCGCAACCCGCCGCGATACGGTTTCGACGTCGACACCGACGGCCTCATGCCGGGACACGACGCAGGCGACGCAGCCGTCGGCATGTGACAGGCTGAAATGCAGTGCGGTCGAGGTCTTCGGCGCTGCGACATACGGCCGTCCGTATCGCCCGGCACCAAACGACCAGTCGGAGGGCGCGACGTTTGGCGCGACCTGGGACAGCGCCAGGCGCAGCATCGCGTGCGCGAAAATATATTGCCGCCGGTGCCGCTCGAACACGAAGCGGTCGGCGCGGACCCGTTCGTCGACCGAGAGTAGGCGACGGCACGCATCGGCGGCGCCCGGCGCGTCAATGGTCTCGATCAATCCGACAAACAGTTCAATTTTGTCGTCTGCCATCAATTGGGCCTTTGGCATCGGGCGGAGGCTGGATTGCCGGTCCCGACGGAAGAAACAACTGAGCAAGAATCAACTGAGCGGACCGCTTGTAACGGTCCACCCGGGCAAATTCTTGTCGATTTGCAGGCCGGTTTACAGGCGCAAGCTTGTGCGAGACCCCAACTCGACGCGCGAGCGGCCGATTTCCGTAAATGAAGCCTGAAGATTCGTGCGGCCTCCCGGCCGAGGATCCTTACTTCTTCTTCTTCTTGGCCTTCTTCGCGCCGCCCAGCACCGAAAGGCTGGCGTCGACGTCCTTCAGCGCGGCCTGGAGCTTCTTCTTCTCGTTGCTCAGCAGCTTTTGCAGGGCCTTTCGGTCCTTGTCGCTCAACGAGGTACCCTTGGCAAATTTGATGAAACCCATAACACACTCCCCCGGTTGAAAATGATCGTCCAAATCAAAACGCGGGAATAATCTTGCGCGGTGGCGTCAAATAATCAAGATGCAACTTGCCCATTCACAGCTTTGGCGAGTGAACCCGTATTCGTCCGTGCTGTATAGCTGGTCATGCCGCCCGGCGCGCGAGCAATCGGCCGAGCGGTGCGTTGGGTTGGGCGCTAGCGGCCACCAGCAGCGCGACGAGATCCTCCATCCATTCGCCGACCATACCGCCGTCGAGCAATTCGCTTTTGTAATTGCATGACCCCGTGATTCCGGTTGGGCGCTCCTTGAGCATCAGCGACAGCCAAGTCTGGTCGATCGGCAGCACCGGCTGGCCTTCGCGCGCGATGTTGCCGATCGAGGCGGTGATGAGATCGGGCAGGTCGAGCGGCTGGCGCAGCGGATTTTGCAGTGTGAAATAAACCTGGAGCAGGGCGGCGGTATCGATCCCCTCCTGCTCCAGATGGTCGGCCACGAGGTTGAACGGCAGCTCCTGCCGCGCATGCGCATCGAGCACGCTCTGGCGCACCCGGGCCAGGGCTTCCACGAACGACAGCTCCGGCGTGATTTTCGTGCGGACGATCACCGTATTCTCGAACGGGCCGACGATTCGGTCGGTGTCCGGCTGGGCACGATTGGCCATGGCGGTGGCGACTGCGATGTCGCTACGGCCGGTTCGCGCCAGCAGCAGGGCCTTCAGGCCGGTGAGGAGGCACATGAACAAGGTGCCATTGTGCTGGCCGGCAAAGGCTGTGAGCCGTGCGATCAGGTCGGGCTCGAGATTGACCGGATGATGGCCGGTGGATGGGCTCGGGCTTGATTCGCCGTCGAACAGAGCGACCGCGCCGCGCAGATTCTCGGTCCAGTCGGCGGCCTGGCGGCGGGCGGCGTCGGTGCCGCACCACCAGCGCTGCCAGCGTGCGACATCCGCGAAAGCCGGTGGCGATTTCGGCAGCGGCACCGACGGATATCCGGCCAGCGCCGCATAACGGCTCGACAATTCCTCGAACAGCACGCCGATCGACCAGCCGTCGACGATGGCGTGATGCAACGTCAGCAGCAGCACGTGATCGTTCGCGTGGAGCCGCAACAACCGGGCTCGCAGCAGCGGTGCCTGTGTGGTGTCGATCGGGGTGTACGTCTCCTGTTCGATCAGGAGGTCGATCTTCCTGAGCTCCAGGGCCTTGCGGCGCTTATTGTTGTGGGGATGACCGTCGCCGATCGTCTCGACGGTCACCAGGTGGCGGAGCTTGCCGGGCGGAATGATGCGGCTGGTCGGCTCCTCGCCGTTCCAGCCGAACGTGGTCCGCAGCGATTCGTGCCGGGCTGCGACATCATCGATCGCCTGCGCCAGGGCGGCCGGATCGAGCGGGCCCTGGAGATGGAAGGCAAAGGGCAGGTTGAACAGTGGGAGTCCCGGCAGGTTCTGCTCGATCCGCAGCATCTGGTCCTGCGCGACCGAGAGTGTCGGAGGTCCGCGCTCGGTCAGGAGCGGCGCCGTTGCAGCAGGCTTGCGCGGCTTTGCCGCCACGGCCTCGTCGACCCGCCGGGCGAGCTCTTCGATCGTCGGTGCCTCGAAGATGGTCTTGATCGGCAGCGACACCCCGAGCGCACGGGCGACGCGCGCCATCGCCTGGCCCGCCAGCAGCGAATGGCCGCCGAGGTCGAAGAAATTGTCGGTGACACCGATGCTCTCGACTTTCAGTAAATCGGTCCAGATGTCCGACAGCACCTTTTCGGTGAAGCGCCGCGCCGGCACGGCCGCATCCGGTCCGGACGCGTCCACCTGGGCGGGTGCCAGCAGCGCAGACCGGTCGATCTTGCCGTGGGCATTGAGCGGCACTTGCTCCAGGAACAGGAACGCCGACGGGATGGCGTGGACCGGTAGCCGGCTCTTAAGGAACTCGCGCAGCTCGCTGGCGCTGCTCCGGCTGCCCGGTTTTGCGACAATATGGGCGATCAGCCTGACATCGCCGCTCGCCTCGCGGCGCGGCTCGACGATGCCGGCGCGCAATGCCGGATGCTCGGCCAGCGCGGCCTCGATCTCCTTGAGCTCGATACGGTAGCCGCGGACCTTGACCTGTTGGTCGGCGCGGCCGAGGCACTCGATCGTGCCGTCACTGCGGCGGCGGGCGAGGTCGCCGGTCCGGTAGAGACGGCTGCCGGCCTGGCGCGCAAACGGATCGGGCAGGAAACGCTGCCGGCTCTGTGCGGGATCGTTGACATAGAAGCGGCCGACGCCGGCGCCGCCGATGCAGAGCTCGCCGACGACGCCGACCGGCTGCGGCTCGAGATTTGCGTCGAGCACGTAAAGCTGCGTGTTCGGCAGCGGCGCGCCGACCGCGACGTTGCTCGTCGCGGTCGGCGGCGCCTTGGTCAGGCGATGCAGGGAGACGTCGTCGGAGCATTCCGACGCGCCATAGGCGTTGACCAGCGGCACTTTCGGGCAGCGGTCGAACCAGGCGCGGCAGAGATCGACCGGCAGCGGCTCGCCGGTCGAGATCAGTAGCCGCAGTTTTGCGAAGGCGCGCCGGATCTGCGCCTCGTCCATGCGATCGAGGATCACGCGCAGCAGTGACGGCACGATCTCCAGCACCGTGATGCCCTCGCGCGTGATCTCCTGCGCGAGCCGGATCGGGTCCTGCACGACCGCATTGGCACAGACATGGACGCGCGCGCCGACCATGGGGCCGGCGAGGAACTGCCAGACCGAGATGACAAAACTCTGCGGTGCGGTCTGGGCGATCACGTCCCTGGCCGAAAGGCGGAGCTCGGCGATGAGCGAGGCCAGATGGTTCGACAGTCCGCGCTGCTCGATCATGACGCCCTTCGGCGCGCCGGAGGAGCCGGAGGTGTAGACGAGATAGGCAAGGCTTGCGGCGTCGCGCCGCGCGGCACGGGCCGGCTTGGTCGCGCCTGGCGCGATCGCGTCTTCGAGCTCGGCCACATGGATGCGCGCGACCAGCGGTTCGAGCAGCGCCTCGACCATCGGCGATTGCGCGCGACCGGCCAGCAGCATCCGGGCGCAGCTTGATCCCAAAATGGTCGCGAGCCGCGCCGGCGGCTGCTCGGGATCGAGATTCAGGAACGCCGCGCCGGCGCGTTGCGCACCCATCATCGCGGCCAGCAAGTCGGGCCCGCGCTCTGCAAGCAGGGCAACCACGCTCTCGGCACCGATGCCTTCGCGCGCCAGCCAGCCGGTTACCGCCTCGCTGCGGCGCGCCAGCTCGCGATAGGTCACGGACGTTCGACCATCGGACACGGCGATCGCGTTCGGTGTCTTCCTCGCTAGGGCATCGAAGCGTTCGCTGAGTTTGCCGCGCTTGCCAAAAATGACGCGGGCTCCGCGGCCTTGCGCCAGCAACTGCCGGCGTTCGGCCTCAGCCAGCAGCGGCAGGCGCGAGATGTGCTGCTCCGGGTTGGCGATGGCGGCCTTGAGCAGGGTCTTGAATTGCGCAGCCATGCCTTCGATCGTCGCCGCGTCGAACAGATCGGTCGCGTATTCGAAGAAGCCGGTGAAGAGGCCGTCGGCCTCGACCAGCTCGAGCGTGATGTCGAAGCGCGCGACCTTTGGATCGATCTCGATCCGCCGCGTCGACAGGCCGGGGAAGCGCGCCGCCTCGATCGAGGCATTCTGGAGGATGAACATGATCCGGAACAGCGGATTGCCATCCGTCCTTCGCGCCACCTGAAAGGCGCGCAGCACCTCCTCGATCGGAAGGTCCTGGTTGCGGTAGGCATCGAGCGTGACCTGCCGCACCCGCCGCAGCATTCCGCCAAAGCTCGGATCGCCGCTGAAATCGTTGCGCAGGATCAGCGTGTTGGCGAACAGCCCGATCAGGCGCTCGCTCTCGATCTGGTTACGGTTGGCGATCAGCGATCCGGTCGCGACGTCCTCATGCCCGGTGTGGCGGGACAATAGGCACTGGAACGCCGCGAGCAGCGTCATGAACGGCGTGACGCCCTGGTCCTGGCTCAGCGCGCGGATATCGCCCGACAGCGGCGTGGAGAACTCGAAATAATGACGGGCGCCGTGACCGCTCCAAATCTCCGGCCTCGGCCGGTCGGTCCGTAGCGGCAGCGTGGTGACGCCGTCGAGCTGGTTTTTCCAGTAATCGAGTTGCTGTTTTGCCGCCGGCGTCTGCGCCCAGCTCTGCTGCCACAGCGCGAAGTCGCGATACTGGAAGGTGGGCGAGGGAAGCGCCGCTACGCTCTTCTTGCGCGCGGCACTGTAATGGGCGGCAAGCTCCTCCCAGAACAGCCGCTGCGACCAGCCGTCGGTGACGAGATGATGCACATTGACCACCAGCACGTGGCTGGATGCGCCGAACGACAGCAGCGTGACCTTCAGCGGCGGCTCGCGCGACAGATCGAACGGATATTGCGCGAGCTTGAGCGCCTCGCGCCTGATGACCTTGGCCCGCTTGCCGGCAGGGCAAGGCTTGAGCTTGACCCGATCGAATCGAGGGGGCGATCGCAGTACCCGCTGTGCCGGCTCGCCCTGTTGCTCGACGAAAACTGAGCGTAGCGCCTCGTGGCGCGCGCAGATCGCGGTGAGCCCCGCAGACAGCGCGGCGACGTCGACCTGCCCCTTCAGCAGCGCGACTTCGACGACATTATAGTTGTAGTGCGTCGGATCGAGCCGCGAGAGCACGTACATCCGTTGCTGCTGGAACGACAGCGGCGCGTCGGTTTCTCTGGCCTGGCGCCAGGCCGGGAGTGCCGCTTCACGACGGCTTGCGGCGGTCTCGATCCGCGCCGCAAGCGCAGTGACCGTGGCGCAATCGAAGATGTCCTCGAACGAGAAGTCGACATTGAAGCGCTCCCGCAGGCGCGAGCGCATCTGCGTCACCGCAAGCGAATCCGCGCCGAGCGCGAAGACGTCCTGATCGATACCGACTTGCGACAGCTCCAGCAGGCCGGCCCAGATCTCCGCGAGCTGGGTCTCCAGCATGTTCCGCGGCAGTTGCTCCTCGTCGGCGTCCTTTGCCGTCGCGATCAGCTCGGCCAGCGCATTGCGCTTGACCTTGCCGCTGGCGCCTTTCGGCAGCGCCGCCACGCTGCGGATCAGGCTCGGCACCTTGTAGGCGGCGAGGCGCTTGCGCGCGAACTGGCGCAGCTGGTCCGAGGTCGCCTCTGAATTCGGCCGCAGCACCACGACGGCGGCGACGTTCTCGCCGAGCTTTGGGTGCGGGACGGCGAACACGCCGGCCTCCAGCACCGCGGGATGGCTCAAGAGGATCTCTTCCACTTCGAGCGGCGAGATCTTCTGGCCGCCGCGGTTGATGACGTCCTTGATGCGCCCGACGATGAAGAGGTAGCCGTCGGCATCGAGATAGCCGAGATCGCCGGTCCTGAACCAGCCGTCGCGGTACGCGGCCCGCGTCGCCGCCTCGTCATTGTAATAGCCACGGCTCATGTTGGGGCCGCGCAGCATGATCTCGCCGCGCTCGCCGCTCGCAAGCAGCCGGCCGGTCTCGTCCATGATCGCGATCTCGGGGCCTGCGGCGCGCCCCACAGATCCGACCTTGCGCAACTCGAACGGATTGGCCGCGATCTGCGAGGCCGCTTCGGTCATGCCGTAGGTCTCGAGCACGGGAACGCCGAACGTCGCTTCCAATCCGTTCAGGATCGCGGGCGCGAGCGAGGCGGAGGCCGAACGGATCACGCGCACCGACGACGAGCGGGCGCGGTCCGGGTCGGCTTCCGCCGCCGTCAGCAGCGCGCGATGGATGGTCGGCACCGCCGTGTACCAGGTCGGTTGCAGCTCCCGCATCCAGCCGAAGAAGGACGCGGCATCGAAACCCTCGGTGCAGATCACGCTGGAGCCTGCGGCCAGCGCCGTCAGCAGGCCGGAGATCAGGCCATGGGCGTGAAACAGAGGCAGAACGTTGAGCAGGCGGTCGTTCGGCGCGAGCGACAGCACGCGGCCGGCATTGCGCGCGGAGAGGCACACATTGCGCTGTGTCAGCGGCACCATTTTCGGCCGCGCCGCCGTGCCCGACGTGAGCAGAATGAACGCATCGTCGTCGCCGCGCGAAGCGCCGCTGCTGCTGGCCGGACCGATCGTCGGGCCGATGAATGCGCAGCCGCCGAGATTGTCTTTCGGTCCCGGCACGAAATCGATCACCGCGATATCGAGCGCCCTGGCGACGTCACGACTCGGTGAGTTCATGTCGGCCCGGGTGACGAGCGCGGTCAGCTCCAGTTCGCTGAAATAGCGCTGCAGCTCGTCCGCGGTCAGATCGGGATTGACGGGAACGCAGGTGCAGCTTGATGCGACCGCGATCAGCGCCAGCGCGCTGTCGGCACCGCGCGGCAATGCAACGGCGATGCGGTCGGCAGGGCCGATGCCAGACCCGCGCAGGTTACGGATCAGATGCCGGATCAGCTCGTCCAGTCCGGCATAGGTGAGGGCCGGCCGGCCAGGGGCGAGAAGGGCCGGTGCTGATGGCGTCTTCCGCGCATAATGCTCGAGAAGACCGCCGATATGGGCAAAGGTTCCGGTTTCGGCACTTTCGCCGTCCGATCCCTCTCCCGCTCCGGATGCAATGTCGGACAACGCCATTCCCTTTTGATCTGATTGGGCTATTCTTCCCAAGACTTAGGGAACGCGTCCAGTCTGAGGTGAAGTTCGGGCCCCAAAATCTGTGGTTGAGGGACCCAAAGCCCTTCGACGGAGTGAGGGTCGGGCAGAAATCACCATGCTGGAGAACGAGCCGGACATCGGGGCGGAAGGCGGGCTGAAGCGCTGGCTCGAGGCCATTGGCCTCGGCCATTACAGCGATCTCTTCGCGCAGCACCGCCTCGATCTCGATGTCATGCCGGATCTGACCGAATCGGATCTGGTCGGACTCGGATTGCCGCTCGGCGATCGCAAGCGGCTCCAGCGGGCGATGGCCGCGCTGTTCAAGGCGGAAACCGCGGAGACGCCGGCGCCAGCGGCGCGCCCGCAAGCACGGACGGAAGTCGGCGCCGAGCGGCGCCAGCTCACCACCATGTTCTGCGACATGGTGGATTCAACTTCGCTCTCGGTGCAGTTCGATCCGGAAGACGTGCGCGACATGATCGCGAGTTTTCGCGAAACCTGCGTCCGCGTGGTGAAGCATTACGAAGGTTTCGCCGCACGCTTCGTCGGCGACGGCATTCTGGTCTATTTCGGTTATCCGACCGCGCATGAGGACGACGCCGAGCGCGCGGTGCGTGCCGGGCTCGAGATCGTGCGCGTGCTCTCGACCGCGCGCGCGATCGAGCCGCGCGGGGCGCTCACCCACTCGCCCGCCGTCCGCATCGGCATCGCGACCGGGCTCGTCGTGGTCGGCGACCTCGTCGGACAGGGCACCGAGGAGCGCGACTCCGCGGTCGGGGAGACCGTCAATCTCGCCGCGCGCCTGCAAGCCCTGGCGCCGCCCAATGGCGTCGTGATCTCCTCCTCCACCCATTCGCTGCTGAAGGGGAAATTCGACTACCGCAATCTCGGCGTCCATGTCCTGAAGGGCATCTCGGAGAAGGCGCAGGCCTGGCACGTGGTGCGCGCCACGCGGGTGGAGACCCGCTTTGCCGCCGCCATGGGCGGCCGGCTGACGCCGCTCGTCAACCGCGAGGAGGAGATCGCGCTGTTGATGGGCCGCTGGCAGCAGGCCAAGGACGGCGACGGCCAGGTCGTGGTCAAGTTCGGCGAGCCCGGCATCGGCAAGTCGCGCATCATCCAGGAGATCTTCGAACGGATCTCGGGCGACCGCCATGGCCAGGTCTCGTTCCAGTGCTCGCCCTATTACACCTCCACCGCGTTCTATCCGTTTGCCGAGCAGCTCAAATTCTCGCTTGGCCTCGACCGCGAGGATGCTTCCGCGCTGTCGCTCGCGAACCTGGAGACCGCGATCGCCGCCGCCCATGGCGACATCGAGCAGGTCACGCCGCTATTCGCCGGGCTGCTGTCGATTCCGACCGGCGATCGCTATCCCCCGCTCGAGCTGTCGCCGCAGCAGCAGAAGGACGCGACGGTCGCGGCGCTGGTCAATCACTTCCTTGGCCTTGCGCGCGAGATGCCGCTGGTGATCGCGTTCGAGGATCTGCACTGGATCGATCCGACCTCGCGCGAGGTGATCGACCTTCTGGTCGATCGGGTGCAGAACCGGCCGGTCCTGGTCATCATCACCGCGCGCTCCGAATTCCAGCCGAGCTGGAACGCGCATTCGCATATCACCACCTTGGTGCTGAACCGCCTGAGCCGCCAGCTCCGCACGACGCTGGTTGAGCGCGTCGCCGGCAGGGAGCTTCCCAAGGAGGTCGTCGAGGAGATCATCGTCAAGACCGACGGCGTACCGCTGTTCCTGGAGGAGCTGACCAAGACCGTTCTCGAATCCAACCTGTTGACCGAACGGCACGGACGCTACGTGCTGTCGGGCCCGTGGCGGCAGCTCGCGATCCCGGCAACGCTGACCGACTCGCTGATGGCGCGGCTGGACCGGATGGGGCCGTTCAAGCGGATCGCGCAGATCGGCGCCACCATCGGCCGCGAGTTCTCCTACGAGACGCTGCACGCGGTCGCCAATACGCCGGCCGAGCAGATCGAGGCCGCGCTCAATCATCTGGAAGAAGCGGGGCTGATCATGCGCCGCGGCCATCCGCCCGATGCGCTCTACTCCTTCAAGCATGTGATGATCCAGAACGCCGCGCATGCGAGCCTCTTGCACAGCGAGCGGCGCAAGCTGCATTCCCGCATCGCGCAGGTGCTGGGCGAAATGTATCCGGAGAAGACCGAGCGCGAGCCGGAGCTGCTCGCCCACCACCTGACCGAATCGGGCCAGAGCGAGGGCGCCGCCAGCTTCTGGCTCAAGGCCGGCAAGCAGGCGGCCAAGAGCGGCGCCAATCTGGAGGCAATCGGCCATCTCCGGCGCGGCCTCAGCGTCGTGCAGGCGAATGCGCGCATGCAGGGCGCCGACGAGATGGAGCTCGAGCTGCGCATCGCGCTCGGCAACGCGCTGATCGCGGCCAAGGGCTATGCGGTGCAGGAGGTCGAGGAGAACTACACCCGCGCGCTCGAGCTCGGCCAGCAGCTCGACGACGAGGAAAAGGCCTTCGCCGCCACGCGCGGCCTCTGGGTGTGTCACTTCATCCGCGCTGACCTCACCCGCGCGCACGATCTCAGCGTCGAGCTGTTGAAATTCGCCAAGCGCGAGCGGCTCAACGACCGGACCCACCCGGCGCAGCAGACCGGCTATCTGATCGAGGCGCACCGCTCGATCGCGATGACCATGCTCTATCGCGGCCGCTTTGCCGCGTCCCAGCATCATCTGCACCGCTGCATCAACCTCTACAGCCCCGACCTGCACTCCGATCTGATGGAGCGGCACGGCACCGATCCCGGCGTCGTCTCGCTGTCCTATCTCGGCTACCTCCTGTGGTTCCTCGGCCGGCCCGACGCGGCGCGCCAGCACAGCGAGCAGGCGATCCTGCATGCGGAGAAGATCCGCCATCCCTTCTCGCTCGCCTTCGCGCTCGTGTTCGGCGCCTATCTCTGCCAGCATCTGCGCGATATCGAGGGCACGCGCGACTATGCCAACCGCGCCATGATCATCGCCACCGAGCACAATTTCCTGCACTGGAAGCAGCAGGCCGCGATCCTGCGCGGCTGGGCGCTGGCGCAGCTCGGCGAGGCCGACGAAGGCATCAGCCAGATGCGCTTCGGCCTCGACGAATACGAGGCGATGGATTCCTGGCTCGCCGGCTGCTGGTTCCGCTGCCTGCTGGCGGAAGCCTATGCCAAGGTCGGGATGCGCGAGGCCGCCTTGCGCGCGCTGGACGGCGCGCTCGCGACCGCGCGGCGGACCGGCGATCACTCCTACCTCGCCGAGGTCTACCGCCTGCAAGGCGAGATCACGCTGCTCGACCGCGACCCGGCCTCGGTGCAGGAGGCCGAGGATCTGTTCGCGCTGTCGCTGGAGACCGCGCGCAAGCAGGGCGCGCTGTCCTGGGAGCTCCGCACCGCCGTCAGCCTCGCGCGCCTGTCGCACGAGGCCGGCAAGCGCGAGCATGCAAGCCTCCTGCTCGTGCCGATCGTCGGCAAGTTCAGCGAGGGCTTTTATACGCCCGACCTGAAGCAGGCGATGCAGCTCGTCAACGAGCTCGGCGCGGACGTACCCGTGCGCGAACCGGCTGATCCCGTGCGATGAATGACCTTGCCGCCGCGCGTGCGCGTTACGTCGCGATGATTGCGAAGCGCGAGCGGATTTCCTCACCGCGCTTGCTCGAAGCACTGGCTGCCGTCCCGCGCGAGGATTTTCTGGCCAGAGGGCCGTGGCGCGTCAAGAGCGAGGCAGCGCGGAGCTACCGGCTGACGCCCGATGCCGATCCGGTTCATCTCTATGACAATGTGCTGGTCGCGATCGACGCGCGCCGCAAGCTGGACGTGGGTCTGCCGAGCCTGTGGGCGCATTTCATCGACGTGCTCGACATCAAGGAGAAGGACCGCGTCGTGCAGATCGGCTGCGGGCTCGGCTATTACTCCGCGATACTGTCGAAGATGGTCGGCCCGAAAGGGCGCGTGATGGCGGTCGATTGCGATAAGGTTCTGGCGTACCGCGCTGCGAGCTTCCTGCGCCGCTATCACAACGTCATCGTGTTTCATGGCGACGGTTGCGAGGAGATCCGTGAACCAGCTGACGTGATCATCATCCACGCCGGTTTCTCGCATCCGCATCCGCTCTGGCTCCAGTCGCTCCGCCCGCGTGGCCGCCTCCTGGTGCCGCTGACCCAGCGGGACCGCGAAGGTGCCGCGATCAAGATCACGCGCAAGGGCAAAGGCTTCGAAGCCGAGGCGGTGCAGCAGATTCGGATCTATCCCGGCCTGGGCCGAGGTATGACCGCGCTCGACGACCGCGTCGCGGACTGGTGGCAGCGCGCCTCCGCGCTTTCGCCGCTGCGGTTTCGGAGGATAGAGCAGGGACTGCCCTCGGATGGCTAACAATTCGTTTCATTTTACCTTGATTGCGAATCCAAGTTTCCAATGTCTCGCACCGCTTGTATGACTGCGGCTTGATGGCCATTCGGGCGCACTCCATGCATTCCGTTGCACTGCTGACTGCCAGCTATGCCAAGGATATCGAACGCTTCTCGCTGCTCAGCGAGAGCATCGACACGTGGCTGACGGGATACACGCGGCATTATGTTCTTGTTAACGATGAGGACGTGCCGCTGTTCGAACGGTTCGCGTCCGACAAGCGCGTCATCGTTCCGGCCTCACGTTATTTGCCGAAATGGCTGTTCGCGCTGCCGCCAGCGCTTCAGTTCATCAGCAGCCGCAGGGTCTGGCTGTCGCTGCTATCGTCGCCCGTGCACGGCTGGCACATCCAGCAGATCCTGAAGATCGCCGGCGTCCTCAACGCGCCCGAGCAGCGCGTCTGCATTCTGGACTCCGACAATCTGTTCTTCCGCGAATTCGACGTCGGCCAGTATGCCGGCGGCGAGAAGACGCCGCTGTTCGTCACGCGCAAAGGGATCGACGCTAGTCACCCCTTGCATGTGCTGTGGCTGCGCACCGTCGACCTGCTCCTCGGCATCAAGGACCGGTCCTTCCCCGCAGACGACTATGTCGGCAACGCGCTGGTCTGGGACAAGGACAGCGCGCGGGCGATGACCGCCGCCATCAAGTCGGCGACGGGCCTGAGCTGGGCGCTGGCATTGTGCCGGAAGAAGAAGTTCTCCGAATACCTGCTTTACGGAAACTTCGTCGCGAACTCGCCGGAACATCTGGCGAGGCATCAGGTCACCGAGGACAGCATCGCCGTCTCGCATTGGGACGACACCTGCCTCGACCGCGCCGCGATCGAAGCGATGATGCGGGCCGCTTCGCCGGAGCAGGTTGCGCTGTGCATCCAGTCCTATTCGTCGACCTCGATCGACGACATCCGCGACGTGTTCTGCTTCAGTTCGCGCGATCGCCGCGGCCCGAGTCTGTCGCCGGATCACATCGGCGATGCGGCGGAATTCGAAGTGCCGAAGACGCGCTAAGCGCTGCCGCCGCCCTCAAACTTCCTTCGTGAACTTGCTGATGACGTCCATGAACGGTTTTGGCTTGAACTCGCCGTCGAGCGGCAAGGGCCGGTTCGGCTGCTTGTCCTTGCGGGCGAAGACGCCGTTGATCCAGCTGTAGCGGTCGGATATGCCCCAGGTCAGGATCGAGCGCACCGGGCCGCTGGTCGAGATCGCCGTCAGGAGATCATCGACGCGTTTGGCGACGATGGCATCGCGCTCTGCCGGACTGCCCGCCAGCTTCTGATCGTCGACGTCGAGCTCGGTGACGTACACCTCGAGCCCCCACGAGCGCAATTCGGTGACGAACTCGGCGAGGCCGTGCGTATCGATCTCGAGCTCGGCATGCAGATGCGATTGCAGGCCCACTGCATGCAGCGGCACGCCCTGGTCGAGCAGGTCCATGATCAGGGTGCGGTACGCCGCGCGCTTGGCGATGAACGAGTCCTTCGCCGATTCGATGTCGTATTCGTTGATCGCGAGCTTGACGAAGGGATCGGCCGCGGCCGCCGTGCGGAAGGCCAGCGGGATCCAGCGCTCGCCGAGATGCTGCGTCCAGAACGTGTCGCGCCGGTCCTTCACACTGCGGGGATTGTCGGGGATCGGCTCGTTGACGACGTCCCACGACGTCAGCTTGTCCTTGTAATAGGAGACGACGGTGCCGATGTGATCGACATAGGCGCGCTCGACGCCTTTGGCGTCCTTGATCTGCTTGGTCCAGTCCGGAATGTCGTGATACCAGGCGAGGGCGTGGCCGCGCATGGTCAGATCGTTCTTCTGCGCGAATTCATAGATGGCGTCGGCGCGTTCGAACGCGAACGTATGCGCATCCGGCCGCATCATCGGCCATTTCAGCTCGAGCACCGGCACCACCTGGGTGCAATAGGTGCTGATGGCCTCGCCAAGCCGCGGATCGGCTTGCAGGTCCCACAGTGTCGCGGCTGCGCCATAGCCGGGACGGCGCTGGGCGAGCTTTGACGCCGGCGCGGCCGATGCCGTTGCACCCGCCGCCAGTGCTGCGGCGCCGCCGAGAAGAAATTCGCGTCTGTCGAGCCTGGTCACGTCGGAATCTTCCTTTGGGAACCAACGCGCTATGGTACCAAGCGTCGCCCTGCGACGCCGGGGATTTCCTGTTGTTGGGTTAACCCTTGCCGGATGCCTGTTGCGTCGATGCACGTGACGCTGGGGCCGATGTGCCAGCCTGGATCATGGTTTCATTCGTGATGGCGAAAACCGCTTCAGCGAAAGGGCAAATTTAACGCTAACGGGTGAAAGCGGTGTCAAACCCTCATTCGCCGCCCGATCTCCAGACTTATGTGACACTCTTGCGAGATGCTGCGGCGCAATTCATTCGCCCCGCAAGGCCCATTGATTTAACGGCCGTCATCATCCCAACGGTCCTGCAATGCTGAACCGCCATTTCTCGATCTATCTCGTCGCCTATATCCTGCCTGCGGCGGTGGGCTTCTTTGCCGTCACGGCCTACACGCGGCTGCTGACGCCTGCGGAATACGGTGTCTATGTCGTCGGCATCAGCCTGGCCGGCATTTTGGGCGCGATCTTCTTCGCTTGGATCAAGCTGTCGGTGTCGCGCTATCAGGCGATGTCGGCGGAGGTGGATTTCCGCGGCACGGCGATGGTCGCTTTTGCGCTGACGGCAGCGGTGCTCTGCGCCACCACGCCGCTGGTGTTCCTGTTCCGCAGCGATCTCAGCGTCGAGCTGCTGCTCGCCAGCATGTTCGTCGCGATCATGGCCAATGCAGTCGATGTCGGCCAGGAGTTCGAGCGCGCCAAGCTGCGCCCCTATCGGTTCGCCGCGATCTCGATCGTGCGCAGCGTCTCCAGCGTCGGCTTCGGCCTCGTCGGCATCTGGCTCGGCTGGGGCGGCCTCGGCTTGCTTGCGGCCTTCGGCCTCGGTTCGCTCACCGGCATCATTCTCAACCTTGTCGGCGACCGCACCAAGATCGCAGGCTTCCAGCGCAGCCAGTTCATGCAGCTGGCGCGCTACGGGCTGCCGCTGACGCTGGCCGGACTGTCCGTCGCGGTCTATTCCGCCTGCGACCGACTCATTGTGGCTTATCTCCTCGGCAAGGACGCTGCCGGCATTTTCGGCGTCGCCGCCGATCTGCCGCGTCAGTTCATGGTCATGATCGCCTCCAGCGTTGCCGCGGCGACCGTACCGCTGGTGTTCCGGTCACTGTCCGAGAACAACAAGGAGACGACGCGGGAGCGGTTGACCGAAAGTCTCGAGCTGCTGCTTGTCGTCGTCGCGCCGGTCGCGGTCTGGCTTGCGCTCGCGGCCGACCAGGTCGCCGGCACGCTCGTCGGCGTCGACTTCCGCGCCGGCGTGTCGGCGTTGCTGCCGACCCTCGTGCTCGCGCGCTTCTTCGGCATCGCCAACCAGTTCTATGTCCAGATCAGCTTCCAGCTCGCCGAGCGGCCGTTCATGCTGGCGGCGCAGTCCTTCCTTACGCTCGTTCTGAGCGTAGCGCTGATGTTCGTCCTGGTCGCCGGCTACGGCCTCTACGGTGCGGCACTGGCGACGCTTGTGACCGAGGCCGTCGGCTTCCTCGTCGCCGTCGTGCTGATGCGCCGCGCCCATCCGGTCCCGTTCGACTTCAACCGCCTCGCCGGCGTTGCCGCCTCCGCCGCCGTAATGGCCGCTGCAATCCTTATCGCGCGATCGCAAGCCGGCGGCACCGGCCCCGTCTCTCTCATCATCGTCAGTCTCGCCGGCGGCCTTGCCTATGCCGCGACGGCCTGGCTGCTGAACGTCGCCAATGTGCGGACGCTGTCGCTGCGCTTCGTGCGGACGCTGTCGCTGCGCTTCGTGCGGACGTTCAACCGGAAAGCGCTGGGGGTCTAGCCGGGCTCATGGCAACCGGAGGCAGATCTGACGCATGCGACGATATGTGATCCGGATTGCGATCTTCGGTCTGCTCGGTCCCGCGGCGACGCATCTCGGCTTCTATTTGCTTGTGAGACATGCCGAAAGGTGGTGGTGGCCGCAGCCTGCGATCTATCTCGTCGAACTGCTGCCATTTCTTCTTTGCGCCGTCATTGACGGCGCGCTGAAGGATGCGCGCGCCTGGGAGCGTGCGGTCGTCGCCGGGATCAGCGCACTCGTCGCATCGAGCCTGGCATTGGCCATTGTCTTTGGAGGGTTCGGAGCCTGGACATTCGGATTAGCCGCGCCGCTCGCGGCGGTTGCCTGCTCCATTCTGGCGACAGGGACGGATGTGCCGGACAGCACGGATCCGATCGACCGGCTTTAGGTGGAGAGCATCTTCCGCGGTACCGCCGTCCGCCGCATGCGAGTTTCCCCTTGCGTTCTATTCCTTGTCGCGGAATGCTGAGGACGGGTTGGCCGGCCGGATCACATTTCATAGCGGCGGCCGGAGCCATGCCCTGTCGCGCTTGAAAAGCAAAGTTCGTTCTGCTCATTAGGGGTTTGAAATTGCGCTGCAACATGCGCAAAAAGCCCATCGACTAAAGTCGATAGCCAGCGAGGAAACAAACAATGCGCAAGCTCACATTGGCCATTGCCGTGATCGCCCCGATGCTCGGTCAACCAGCGTCGGCCGAGGACACCATCAAGATCGGCTATATCGATCCGCTCTCCGGCGGCGGTGCCAGCGTCGGCGAGGGTGGTCTGAAGACCTTCCAGTATCTGGCCGACGAGCTCAACGCCAAGGGCGGCATCCTCGGCAAGAAGATCGAGATCATCGGGCTCGACAACAAGACCAATCCGCAGGAGAGCCTGGTGCAGGCCCAGAAGGCGATCGATGCCGGGGTGCGTTACATCACGCAAGGCAACGGCTCGTCCGTCGCCGCCGCGCTCTCGGACTTCGTCACCAAGAACAATACGCGCAATCCCGGCAAGGAGGTCCTGTACTTCAACTACGCCGCCGTCGATCCGAGCTTGACCAACGAGAAGTGCAGCTACTGGCATTTCCGCTGGGATGCGAGCTCCGACATCAAGATGGAAGCGCTCACCAACTACATGAAGGACACCCCGTCGATCAAAAAGGTGTACCTGATCAACCAGGACTATTCGTTCGGCCAGTCGGTACGCACCGATGCGCGCAAGATGCTGGGCGCCAAGCGTCCTGATATCCAGATCGTCGGCGACGAGCTGCATCCGCTGCTCAAGGTCACCGATTTCTCGCCCTATATCGCCAAGATCAAGGCGTCCGGCGCCGACAGCGTCGTCACCGGCAATTGGGGCCAGGATTTTGCGCTGCTGCTCAAGGCCGCGGCTGATGCCGGTCTGAAGGTCAACTGGTATACTTATTATGCCGGTGGCGCCGGCGGTCCAACTGCCGTCAAGCAGACCGGTCTGGATCATCAGGTCTTCCAGATCACCGAAGGCTTTGCGAATTCCGGCAACAAGGCTGCGATGGACTATGAGAAGGCGTTCCGCGCCAAGGTCAATCTGTCGCTGTGGTATCCGCGCGCAGTCAACGAGATGCGCATGTTCAAGGCGGCGGCCGAGAAGGCCAACTCGATCGACCCCGTGAAGGTCGCAGCGGCGCTTGAGGATCTGAAGTTCGAGGTCCTCGATGGTGGCCAGGGCATCATGCGCAAGGACGACCACCAGTTCTTGCAGCCGATCTACATCTCCTCCTTCGGCAAGCTGACCGAGAGCGAGCCGTTCGACGAGGAGAGCACCGGTTGGGGCTGGCATCTGGTGTCGAAGATCGACACGCCGCAGGCGATGGTCTCCACCACCTGCAAGATGGCGCGGCCGTAATCACTGAGCTTGTCGTTGTCCCGCGGCCATCATGGGCTGCGGGGTGACGGCAGCCGGACGATTCTTGATTGGGCGATGTTCACCGGGGTCATCAGGCCCCGGATATCCATGAGTGCGCTGTGCTTGAACTCATTGTCATTTCGACCCTGAACGGCGTGCTGTTCGGCATGCTGCTCTTCCTGTTGTCGAGCGGGCTCACCGTCATCTTCAGCATGATGGGCGTCCTCAACTTCGCCCATGCCAGCTTTTACATGCTCGGCGCCTTCTTCGGCTTCCAGCTCACCAAGTGGATCGGCTTCTGGCCGGCACTGGTGCTGGCGCCGCTGCTGGTCGGCGCCATCGGCATGGCCGTTGAGCGTTACGGCCTGCGCAATACCCACAAGCACGGCCATGTCGCCGAACTGCTGCTGACCTTCGGTCTCGCGTTCGCGATCGAAGAGATCGTGTCGATGATCTGGGGCAAGAGCCCGGTCGACTACCGCGTGCCGTCGCTGCTCGATTTCCCCGCCTTCACGATCTTTTCGACCAACTATCCCGCCTACAAGCTCTTCATGTTGGCCGTGTCGGTCGTGATCTTCATCGCGCTGCTGATCGTGCTCAAGCGCACCCGCGTCGGCCTGATTGTGCAGGCGGCGCTGACCCATCCGCACATGGTCGGGCATCTCGGCCACAACGTCGGCCGTGTGTTCATGGTGGTATTCGGCGTCGGCAGCGCGCTCGCCGGCCTTGCCGGCGTCATCGCCGGTCCCGCCCTGGTGACGCAGTCCGACATGGCCGCGGCGTTAGGGCCGATCCTGTTCGTGGTCATCGTGTTCGGTGGCCTCGGCTCCTTGCCCGGCGCCTTCGTCGCTTCACTGGTGATTGGCCTGGTGCAGACTTTTGCTGTCGCGCTGAACGGCTCGCTCGCCAGCGCCTTCGGCCCGCTCGATCCGTCGGCGGGGCCGTCCGTCCTCACCGACGTCTGGAACGTCACGATCGCCCAGGTCGCGCCGATCGTGCCTTACCTTCTGCTGGTGATCATTCTGATCGTACGCCCCATGGGCCTGATGGGGACGCGCGAGTCATGACCACCACGAAGACCTCGACATCCAAGATTGCAGACAAGCCCGCCGGCGACGGCCTGCGCTTCTACGGCGTCTGGCTGATCGGCATTGCCGCGCTGATCGTCCTGCCGATCGTCTTCTCCTCCGGCGGCTCGCTAACGTCGTTCAGCCTGATCGGCATCGCGATCGTCTTTGCGCTGTCCTACAACATCCTGCTCGGCCAGACCGGGCTGTTGTCATTCGGCCATGCCGTGCATTACGGCCTCGGTGGTTTCGCCGCCTGCCACATGATGAACGCCGTGGTCTCGCACGGCTGGCCGATCCCGCTGCCGTTCATTCCGCTGTTCGGCGGGCTCGGCGGCCTCGTCTTTGCGATCATCATCGGCTGGGTGATGACCAAGCGCGCCGGCACTGTCTTTGCGATGATCTCGCTCGGCATCGGCGAGCTGGTCGCATCGTCCTCGCTGATCCTGCGCTCGGTGTTCGGCGGCGAGTCTGGCATCACCACGGACCGCACCGCGCTGCCAAAAATGTTCGGCTGGTCGTTCGGGCCGCAGCTTCAGGTCTACTACCTCATCGCGTTCTGGCTGGTGCTGTCGGCGATCGCGATGTACGCGCTGACCCGGACGCCGCTCGGCCGGATCAGCAATGCCGTCCGCGACAATCCGGAGCGCGTCCAGTTCATCGGCTATGATCCGCACGTCGTCCGCTATCTCGCCTTCTGCTTTGCCGGATTCTTTGCCGGCGTCGCGGGCAGTCTTGCCGCGATCAATTTCGAGATCGCCAACTCCGCCTATCTCGGCGCGATCCAGTCCGGCCTCGTGCTGTTCTCGACCTTCATCGGCGGCACCGCCTATTTCTTCGGCCCGATCCTCGGCGCGATCCTGGTGACGTACCTCCAGCTCGGGCTGACCAGTGTCACCAGCGTATGGCAGCTCTATTTCGGCATCATCTTCATCGGCATCGTGATGTTCTCGCCGGGCGGTATCGCGGGCCTGGTGATGATGCACCGTCCGCTGGTGCGCGCCGGAACGCTGTGGACGGTGATCCCGTCCTATCTCGTCGCTGTCGTGCCGACCGTGGCACTCGCCTGCGGAATCATTCTCACGATCGAGACCATCGCGCGCTATTCGGGCGGGGAAGTCATCAACCTGTTCGGGATCGGCTTCAAGCCGACATCACCGGTGACTTGGGTCGCTGCCGCGGTTCTCGTGATCGGCGGCGCCTTCGTCGCGCGGCTGACCTGGCGGCGAATCGCGGACGCGTGGGACAGGGCTGCGACGGTCGCCCGTGACCGGGGGTATCTCGCATGAGCGGAGCGGTATCTGGAAAGCGCGCAGCCATCGAAGTCCGCGCCGTCGAAAAGCGCTTCGGCAATGTCGGCATCATCCGCGACCTGAACCTCAGCGTCGCCCAAGGCGAGCGTCATGCCATCATCGGCCCGAACGGCGCCGGCAAGTCCACGACGTTCAACCTGATCAGCGGCCACATCAAGCCGACCGCGGGCGAGGTGAGGCTGAATGGCGACCTGATCTCGGGCTTACGGCCCTTCGAGATCAACCGGCGCGGCCTGTCGCGCTCGTTCCAGGTGACCAACGTATTTGCCCGGATGTCGGTCTGGGAGAACGTCCGCTGCGCCGTGCTATGGGCGACGGGGCATCGCTACGCCTTCTGGAAGAACGTCGACAGCCTGCCTGAGGTGCGCGAGCGTACCGCGCAGATCCTGGACGACATCCATCTGACGCATCGGCGCGACGTTCCGGCTGGGCTTCTCACCTACGCCGAGCAACGCGAGCTCGAGATCGGCATCACCATCGCGAGCGGCGCCACGGTCGTCATGCTGGACGAGCCGACCGCCGGCATGAGCCATGCCGAAACCGATCGCGCGGTGTCGCTGATCCGCCGGCTGACCGAGGGCAAGACCCTCGTCATCGTCGAGCACGACATGAGCGTCGTGTTTGGTCTGGCCGACCGCATCTCCGTGCTGGTCTACGGCCACATCATCGCCTCGGGCACGCCGGAAGAGATCCGGCGCGACCCGAAGGTCAAGGAAGCCTATCTCGGCGAGGAAGCGCACTGATGCTCGAGGTCAGGGATCTCCACGCCTATTACGGCAAGAGCCACATTCTCCAGGGTGTCGATCTCGACGTCGCCGCCGGCGAGGTCGTGAGCCTGCTCGGCCGCAACGGCGTCGGCCGCTCCACCACGGTCAAGGCGATCATGGGCGAGGTCGCGCCGCAAGGCACGATCCGCTTCAAGGGCAAGGACATCGCGGGTCTTCCGAGCTACAAGATCGCGCGGCTCGGCCTCGGCTATGTCCCTGAGCATCGCGACATCTTTCCGAGCCTGACGGTTCGCCAGAACCTGCTGCTCGGGGTCAAGGACACGCGCCGTCCCGGCAAGTGGCGGCTGCAGGACATGCTCGACATGTTCCCCAATCTCGCCGCGCGGGCTGATACGGCCGCAGGCGTGCTGTCCGGCGGCGAGAAGCAGATGCTCACGACCTGCCGCACGCTGATGGGCGATCCGGATCTCATCATGATCGACGAGCCGACCGAAGGCCTCGCGCCGCTGATCGTGCAGCAGGTCGGTGATCTCATCGCGCGCATCGCACAGGCCGGTGTCGCGATCCTGCTCGTCGAGCAGAAGCTGTCGATCGCGATGCGGATTTCGAAGCGCGTCTACATCATGGGCCACGGCCGCGTCGTCTTCGAAGGCACGCCCGATGAGCTCAAAGCCAACGCCGCCGTGCGGCAAGAGTGGCTCGAAGTCTGACGCCCCACAGGACGAGACATCCGCTGGCGTTCCGATAGCGAGTACCCGGGCTGCCGGCATGGCAGCCGTATGACACAGCTCTGTGTGATGAGGGTCACATCGTGCGGCCTCCAGCGGGGCTAGCACAGATGTGTTCACCTTCGCCCGGTTCAGGTCATGACCGTCACCGACTTTGCCTCCGTTTTGCGCAAGCTGGGTCTTGCCGCAGCTCTCATCTGCGCGCTCCTGAGCCTCACCGTGTTCGCAGTGCTGCTGATCATGCAGCATGAGCCGGCTGCGCAGGCCGCAGCGCGTGCTCTGCCGCTCATGGTCTTTGCGCTGTTCGGCCAGTTCGGCGCTGCAATGACCCGGCTGATCGGACGCCGGACCCATTAGCCCGGACATTCTGCCGCAGTGATTCGACGCCAGCCCCGGACCAGCCCCGGCCCCGGGCCATCTTCCGCCTTTCCGGGCCGTCGTATATGAGAGATTTGCCGCCGGACCGGACCGAATATCGCCAGATACGGAACGCAAGGTGGCCGCGAATTCTTAATCCACAGATCGCAATCTGACATGCGATCGACACACAGGCACGGACTGGCATTGGACCGGGGTATGGCATGAAAGACCAGATGACGACGGCGCAATCCACGATGGCGACGCGGCGTTGGCGGACTCCCGGACTTGTTGCGCTCGCGACGATCGCCGCCCTGACCGGGCTGACTGCCAGCGCCGACGCGGCCAAGCAGGCCCGCCAGGTGGCCGAGGCGGTGGCGCCGCGCGAGGCCGGCGAGCCGATCATGGCGATCGTGTCGATCAAGAGCCAGCAGGTCACCTTCTACGATGCGGACGGCTGGATCCTGCGCGCGCCGGTCTCGACCGGCACCACCGGCCGCGAGACGCCGGCCGGCGTCTTCGCCATCATCGAGAAGGACAAGGACCACCATTCGACCATGTATGACGATGCCTGGATGCCGAACATGCAGCGCATCACCTGGAACGGCATCGCGCTGCATGGCGGGCCACTGCCCGGCTATGCCGCCTCGCACGGCTGCGTACGCATGCCCTTCAACTTCGCCGAGGGCCTGTTCGACAAGACCAACATCGGAATGCGGGTGATCATCTCGCCGAACGACGCAGCCCCGGTCGATTTCTCCCACCCCTCGCTGTTCGTGCCGAAGCCGGAGGCCATCGCGGCGGCCCCAGGCCGTATCGGCAAGCTCTCCGCTGAAGCCGAGGAGGCGACGCGCGCTGCCGACGAGACCAAAAAGGCCGCCACCGCAGCGGCGAAAGAGGCGCAATCGCTTCCGGCGACGCTGCGCAAGCTTGAGCAGCAGAAGACCCGCGCCGACGGTGAGAACGCTTATGCCGACAAGCTGATTGCGAATGCCAAGACCGACCAGGCCAAGGCAAAGGCCGAGGAACTGAAGCAGAAGGTGGCTGCCAAGGCTGCCGATGCGGCAACCCAGCTCGATGCCGCCAAGGCCGCCGCGCAGCCGAAGCGCGATGCCGCCGCCGCCACCAAGGAAGCCGCGAAGGTCGCGGCGGCCAGGAAGGCCGATGCCGTCAAGGCGGAACTCGACGCAAAGCTCGCGCTCGAACCGGTCTCGGTCTACATCAGCCGCTCGACGCAGAAACTCTATGTGCGGCGGAACACGCACAAGCCGGCGCCGGACGGCGGCGGCGAGGTGTTCGACACCAGCATCGAGGTCCCCGTCACGATCCGCAATCCCGACCAGCCGCTCGGCACGCACATCTTCACGTCGATGGCGAGGAACGGCACCGGCCTGCGCTGGAGCGTGGTCACGATCGACGACGGCGACAATGCCAAAAACGCGCTCGACCGCATCACCATCCCGCAGGAGGTGTGGGATCGCATCGGGCCGACCGCATTGCCGCGCTCGTCGATCATCATCTCGGACGAGCCGCTGAGCAGCGAGACCAACTACCGCACCGAGTTCGTCGCGGTGCTGAGCAACCATCCGCAGGGCGGCTTCATCACGCGCAAGCCGACCGCGCCGCCGATGGCCGTTGCCAGCGATGACGGCTACTGGGACAATGGCGGCAACGGCGGCAACGGTTTCGGCTTCTTCTTCCAGCAGCCGAACCCGCAGCCCGTCAATCCGCGTCGCCGCGGCCAGTATCAATATTATCAGCCGGCGCAGCCGATGCCGCGGAGCTTCTGGTAGCAGAGCGCTCTAAAGCATGATCCTGAAAAGTGCGAAGCTGTTTTCCGGAAAGATCATGCGTAAACGACAACCTGAAGCGCGATGATGAATTCATCCAAATCTCATCGCGCTTTAGGGTGACCCCGTCGACATGCCCTGCAGCTGTCGAAGCGGATTGAGCGGGCCGAGCGGGATCAGCTCGAAGCGCATGAGATGAGCTTCGCCCAAGGGCAGCTTTTCGAGCATGTCGTGAGCAGCCGCGACATCCGTGACGTTCAGGATGAACGCGACGCCGACGCGATCTTGCAGCGAGTACCACTGGTCGATCTTGCCCTCGAGATAGAGCTTCACCGTCTCCCGCACTTCCTTCGGCAGGATCGCGCGCGCGGCGGCGGCATCGGCGCCGGGGTTGATCGTGCCGATCGCAAGAATTCGGGTGGTTGGTGTCGGCGGTGTCGGTGACTGCGCGCGTCCCGGGACCGCGGATGCCAGGCAGAGGATCAAAGTCACCAAGACGGCAGCGAGCGTAGGCTTCATTCGTATTCTCCTTGCCCTGAGGTTTACGCTGTTCAACCACATAGAGTGCGTGCTGCATCGCCGCCGCGCGGCGGCGATGCAGGCTCGAATGTCAGGCGCAGGTCCGGCGCGTGGTCACTTGCCTTGATTCACTTGCCCTGGATCAGAAGACCCAGCGGCGCGAGCGGGCCGACCGGCATCAGCTCGTAGGTGCAGAAACCGTCGGTCACGAGTGGCAGTGCCTCCACGGTCGCCTTGGCCTGTTCGAGGGACTCGACGTTCATCAGGAAGACCACGCCGGGCTTGTCTTGGCGAAACCAGAACTGCTCGATCTTCCCGTCGAGATAATGCTTCAACGTAGCCGGCACTTCCCGCAGCATGATCTGCTGCCGCTGCTCCGGCGTCGGCGCTTTGGTGATGTTGCCGATGGCGATGATTTTCATGGGGCTCTCCTTTTGGATTGGTGCTCGTCAAGGGGCGGCGTCCAGTCCGAAGGCTCCGCAAAGAGGGGCGAAAACGCCATCTTTGGAGGCATTTACGCCATCGATAATCGTGCCGATCGTCCGCAAAAACGTTGTTTTCTCAGATTGCTACGACTATCTCTCGCTCGCGGTGTGGGCTTCGGACCGAGCGCCGATGGGGACCAAGCTAAGCCGCCCTCCGCATCAGCGGTATTGTCGTAAACGACAACTTTGAGAGCATTTCCGCCATGCACATCGCGTTGCTCGCCCTCGAGGGATTTTGGGACACCGGGCTGACCGTGACGCTCGATGCATTCACGATCGCCAACAATTTCGCGGCCGCCCAGGCGGGTGGTGCGCCCCATTTCGACGTGTCGATCGTCGGCGTGCGGAGAAAAGTCCGCTCCGGGCAGGGCTTTGCGCTCCCCGTCAAACCCGTGACGCCCGACCTGAAGCCGGACTGGGTCATCGTACCGGCGTTGAATACAAGTCGGCCGGAACAGTTGATTCCGGCGCTTGACCGCCGCGACGTCAGGCAGGCGGTGGAGCAGCTCCAGTCCTGGTACGCCAATGGCGCGCGCATCGCCGCGTCCTGCATCGGGACGTTCGTGCTTGCGGAGGCGGGGCTGCTCGATGGACAGGGAGCGACGACCACCTGGTGGCTGTCACCGCTGTTCCGTCAGCGCTATCCGAACGTCAGGCTCGATGAGAAACGCATGCTGGTGACGTCGGATCGCGTCGTCACGGCGGGCGCTGCCATGGGGCATCTCGATCTCGCGCTGTGGTTCATACGTCAGGCCAGTCCCGAGCTTGCCGCCGTGGTGTCGCGTTATTTGCTGGCCGACCTGCGCTCCCTGCAGGCGCCGTTCATCATTCCCAATCATCTGGCGCAGGCCGATCCGCTCATCCAGCGATTCGAACGCTGGGCCCGCGAGCATCTGAAGCAGGGTTTTTCGTTGCAGGAGGCCGCAAGCGCACTTGCGACCAGCGCGCGAACCTTGCAGCGCCGCTGCGAGGCGGTGCTCGGCAAGTCTCCGCTGTCCTACTTCCAGGACCTCAGGGTCGAGCGCGCGCAGTCGCTGCTCCATGGCAGCAGTCTCGATGTCGATGCGATCGCCGCCGAGGTCGGTTACGAGGATGGCGCGACGCTCCGGACGCTGTTGCGGGAGCGCCTCGGACGCGGCGTGCGCGAGCTTCGTGCGAACCTGCGCTGACGGTCCGCGCCTACGTCCGCGCTTCGATCACGATCGCCTGGATCTTGCCGTCAACCGCGCCGGAGCCGTGGCGCGACCGGAGTTCTGCGGCAACGAGATCCGTCGCGGCCTGCAGCTTGCTCGCATCCCTGGCCTCGATCTCGCTTCGCAGCGGCGTGCCCTGGCAGAGCGCGGTCGCGGCATATTCCGCCGACGGCGCGCGGCCGGTTTCAGTTCGCGTTTCGATCGAGATGTCGCGAAAGCCGGCACGCTCGAGGTCGGATCTGATGAGCGCCTTGTCGTGATAGCCGTGCGGCGTTCGGCTCATGAAACGGGGCGGGTCGTCGGGAAACATCCTGGCGAGCGCGGCCGTTGCTTCGTCGCTGAGCACATTGTCCTCGATGCGGTCCCACACGTTGAACACGAACGTGCCGTCGTCCTTCAGCACGCGCTTCACTTCGCCGTAGGCCTTGACGCGGTCCGGAAAGAACATCGCGCCGAACTGGCAGCAGACCACGTCGAACTCGGCATCGCCAAAGGGCAGCGCCATGCCGTCCGCCTGGCGCCAGGTGATGCGGTCATCGTCGCCTTGCCGCTTCGCCGCGACCGCGAGCATCAGCTCGTTCAGATCGGTCGCGACATAACGGATGCCGCGCGGCAGCGCCGCCGCGACTGCGCGCGTGACCGCACCGGTGCCCGCGGCGATCTCGAGCAGCACGGAGGGCGAGCGCGCCGCGACGCGTCTTGCGATGTCCTCCGCATAGACGGAGAAGATCATCGGGACCAGATATTCGTCGTAGATTTTTGGAATCGATCCGGCAAAAACCTTGTCAGTGCTGGACATGCTTGCCTCGCTGAAGGTTCGGACACGAGGCTGATGTACCACAGATTGCGCTCTACCGCGCCAGCAGCGAGGTGACCCCGCCGGCGAAAGCGCCTACGATCTTGCTACGACCTCGCGGATCGGCCGCGTACCGTCCCAGCTCAACGCCGCCTGCCGGACTTTTTCGAAGAACGGCCCTTTGGTGCCGCTGATGTCGGAGATCTCGATGATCGTTCCCGGATGGGCCTGCGTGTCGAAATAGGCAAAGTGTCCCTTGTCGCCGCCGATCTGACCCTCGTGGCCGATCCTGTAGCCGAGCCCGATCGCCTTGTCGTAGAGCGACTGATAGTCGTGACTCCAGTAGGACATGTGCTGGAGGCCTTCGTGGCCGGCGTCGAGGAATTCCTTGTAGAGCGAGGGCGCGTCGTTGCGCTGCTGGATCAGCTCGATCTGGAGATCGCCTGAGTTCGCCAGCGCAATGCTCATCTCCACCGCGGAATCCTGGCCGCGATGGCGGAACCAGTCGGTCTTGACGCGGTCCATGTAGTACCAGGGACCGACGCCCATCACCTCGATCCAGTGCTTCATCGCGGCCTGGATGTCCCGCACCACATATCCGTTCTGGCGCACCGCGCCAAAGATGCGGCTCATGCCCGCGCTCCTGTTCTCAACCTAGTCACTCTAGGCTATCGCATGTGACAGCGGGAGGCCGCTGGACGAGCGGGGCCTGCATGGTTCGAGACGCCCGCCTTGCGGGCTCCTCACCATGAGGGTCTGATATCCCGCCGCACAACGGGACCTCATCCTGAGGAGACCGCGTAGCGGTCGTCTCGAAGGATGGCCGCACGCGAGTCTCCCGTCACGTTTGTCTTCACATGCAATAGCTTTGCTATTCACTTCACCTCGATGCCGGCGTCCTTGGCAACCTGCTTCCAGGCCGCGATGTCGCGGGCGTTGATGTCGCGCTGTTCGTCGCCGGGCACGAATTGCGGCGTGATGCCGAGGCCCAAGAGCTTCTCCTTCACCTCGGCATCGCCGAGCGCGTCCTTGAGCGCCGCCGACAGCTTCGCGGCGATCGGCGGCGCAAGGCGCGCGGGCGCATACATCGCCCACGACAGGCTGCGGTCGAACGGTACGCCTTGCTCCTGGTAGGTTGCAACATCCGGCAGGCTCGGCGAGCGCTCGCCGCAGGCGGCCAGTGCCTTGATCGAGCCGTCCTTCACCAGCGGCGTTGCGGTCGCCATGTCGAGCGTCGCCAGCGAGATATGACCGCCGAGCAAATCGCCGGCGAGCTTGGCGATGCCGTTGAACGGCACGTGCTCCATCTTGATGCCGGTCTGCTGCATCAGGATCTCCGCGCAAAATTGCCCGGTCGATCCGATCCCCCAGCTACCGTACTGGATCGGCTCGCCCTTCTTCGCAAGGGCAATCAGCCCCTTGATGTCGTTGGCGGCAAAGTCCTTGGCCGCCACCAGCATGATCGAGGACGTACCGATGCGGCCGATGGTCGTAAAGTCCTTGATCGAATCGTAGGGCAGCTTTGGATAGATCGCCGGCGCCAGCACGTGCGTGGTCATGCCGCCGACGGTGATGGTGTAGCCGTCATTCGCTGATGTCGCGACCATCTGCGTGCCGAGCGTGCCGGCAGCACCGGTGTGGTTCTCGATATAGATGCTCTGCCCGAGCGTCTTGCCCATCTTGTCGGCGAGCAGCCGGCCGATCACGTCGCCGCCACCGCCGGCCGCGTAAGGCAGCAGCATGCGGATCTTGCGGGTGGGGTAGGCGGCAGGGTCTTCGGCATGCGACGGCAACGTCGCCGACAGCAATGCGAGAAACGAAAGCGTGACGGTGCGCAGCATCATAATGGCATTCCCTAATCCTCGAAACGAAATCTGTAGGCATCGCCGTGCCTGATCACACGGCCCGCGGTCGGGGCCGGAAAATGGCCGGTGAGCAGATAGCTCGGCGTGTCCGCAAGCTCTTCGAGCAGCGCCATCCGCGTCGCGACCGCGGCAGCCGGATCGACATCGGCGGCGTTCGACAGCCACGGCGCCGCGCACTGGATCGGATGATGGATGACGTCGCCGGACATCACCGCGTGATCATGGCCGCCATTGAGATGGATCTGCATATTGCCGGCGGTGTGGCCCGGCGCCGGCGCGAAGCGCAGGGCGGCGTCGCGATCCCCAAACAGGCGATGATCGGTCTCGACCAGCTCGGCAAGGCCTGCGGCGACCACCGGCAGCACGGAATCCTCGAACGAGCCATGGTTCACCGGGCTCTTCGGCGCGGCATTGTGCGCGGCCTCGAAATGCCGGTACTCCTCGCGGCCAATCAGGTAGCGCGCATTGGGGAAGGTCGGCACCCAGCGCCCGTCGAGGAGGCGCGTGTTCCAGCCGACGTGATCGACATGCAGATGCGTGCACATCACGAAGTCGACCTCTCCGGGCTTCACGCCCAGCGCCTGCATGTTCTCCAGGTAAGGCTGGTTCAGATTGTTCCACGCCGGCACGCGGGGCCGGTGCTTGTGATTGCCGCAGCAGGTGTCGACGATGGCGGTCCAGCGCGGCGTGCGCACGAGATAGGAGTGATGGCTGAGGATGAAGCGGCCGGTCTCCGGCTCGATATAGCGGTGGTCGAGCCAACTCCGGTTCTCGGCGATCACCTCGTCGGTGACGTTGGCGAACAGCCATGTCTTGTCGAAGGCGAGCGAAGGGATCTCGCTGACGAGATCCACCCGCATGCTGCCGATTGTCACCTGCCGCATCGGCTCAATTCTTCAGGAGGTCGCCGAACGGCACCCAGCGCGAGCCGTCGAAACGGATCAGCTGCAGGCTCGTCATCGGTGTATAGCGCTCCGGCGAGTTGTTCACGGCGGTGCCGTTGATCAGCATCGGCAGGTGCACGTCCTTGAGTGACGTCGCCTGCTTCATCACATTGGCGCGGGTGAGGTCGTTGCCGGAGGCCTTCAGCACCGTCACCAGCGTCTGGGCGATGGTGTAGCCATAGACATTGAGCCAGTCGCTCTTGTTGGCGTCCGGCAGGTACTTGTCCATGAACGCCAGCCATTCCCTGTAGCCGGGGTCATCCTTGTTTGCCGGATCGGTCGCGTCCTTCAGGTACTGGCTGGAGATGACACCGGTGGCATTGTCCTTGCCGGCCGGCTCCAGCACGCCGCTGATCGAGGCGGAGACGTTGGAGATGATGGTCGTGGGCTTCCAGCCGATCTCGCCGATCTTGCGGATCGCCTGCGCCGCAAATTTCGGCGTCGCCGCCACCAGCACCACATCGGCGCCCGCGGTCTTCAGTTGCAGGATCTGGGTGTCGACCGTCGGTGCCGAGGTCTCGTAAGCCGCGCGCGCGACGATGGCCTCGCCGCCGCCGAGCCCTTCTTCCAGCGCCTTCAGATAGTCCTTGCCGAGATCGTCGTTCTGGTAGAGCACGCCGATCTTCGCAGTGGCGTGGCTCGCCTTGATGTATCTGGCGTAGGCGATCGCCTCGTCGCGATAGGTCGGCTGCCAGCCGACGGTCCAGGGGAAATTCTTCGGGTCGTCCCACTTCGCCGCGCCCGAGCCGAGGAAGAGCTGCGGCACCTTGCGGTCGTTGAGATATTTGTGCACGGCGCTGTTGGTCGGCGTGCCGACGCCGCCGAAGATCAGCAGCACCTCGTCGCTCTCGACTAGCTTGCGCGTCTGCTCCACCGTCTTCGGCGGGCTGTAGGCATCATCCGCAATGATCATCTGGATGCGCCGCCCGTTGACGCCGCCGTCGTCGTTCACCTTGCGGAAATAGGCTTCGGCGGATTTTGCGATCTGGGCGAAGGCCGACACCGGGCCGCTCAGCGGTGCGGTGGTGCCGATCTTGATGGTCTTGTCGTCGGCGCCGGGATCGTATTTCGCGGTTTGAGCAGACGCGGTGCTGGCCGCGAGCAGCGGCAACAGGATGCAGGCCGCGGACAAGCGAAGGCGGGCAAAGCGCGCCATGACGTCGTCTCCCCAAATTTGCTCTCCGCCTCTCATTGGTGCGGAGTTGAAACGCGAGAACAGCGCCCGAAGTAGACTTGCGGGCCGCGACCGTTGCCGCCAGACTGGCGAAACGAACGATCGTTCGCACGGTTGACTAGCGAACGATCGTTCGTTAGTCAAGCCGTCATGGCTGTCCACACCTCCAGCGCGGCGGAAGCGGCTGCGCCCACGACCCGCGAGCGCATCCTGTCTGAAGCGCTGAATTTGTTCGCGCAGAGCGGCTATGGCGGCGCCTCGATGCGCGAGCTCGCCCGCCGCGTCGGCATCCGCGAGAGCAGCCTCTACAATCATTTTTCGGGCAAGGCCGCGATCCTGGAAGCGATCGTCAGCGAGCACGGCCCCGCAAGCTCAGCGAGCCGGCTGGAGGAGCCGCGCTACAAGCAGCTCGCGCGCCAGCCCGCTGCGTTCTGCCGGCAGTTCGCGCTCGACCTCGTCGAGCAATGGTCCGACCCGCGCGAGCACCAGTTCCAGAAGGTGATCACCGCCGAACGCAACCGCGTGCCCGGCATCCGCGCCAAATTCGCCGATCATTTCTACGCGCGCGAGCAGAGCATGATGACGGACTATTTTCGCGGCTTTGCGCTCGCCGGCCTGGTCTCGACCACCGATCCGCGCGAGACCGCACGGCTGTTCGCGGCCGGTCTCATCTACATCCGCCTCGAGCACTACGTGATGGGCGCAGCGCCGTCGCCGCGGTCGAAGGTGATCGAGGCGATCGACCGCTATCTCGCCTTCTTCCTGTCGCTGATTTCGGCGGACGGTGGCAACGACGACAACAAGAAACGAAAAACAAAGGGAGAGGCGCGTGGCAAGGCTGCCCCTGATTGATCCGGAGACGACGAGCGGCGACATCCGCGCCTCGTTCGACCGCATGCCGGTCAAGCTCAACATCTTCCGCATGATGGCCCATGCCGAGGCCAACATGATCCCGGCAATGCGGCTCGGCAATTCGATCCTGCACAAGCAGAAGCTCAGCGCGGTCAACCGCGAACTGCTGATCCTCCAGGCCGCGCAGCTCGAAGGCGGCGCCTATGAATGGCGCCAGCACGTGCCGATCGCGCTCGGCGTCGGCTGTACGCAGGCGCAGGTCGATGCGGTCGAGCGGAGCGACTACGACGCGGCCGCATTGAACGAGGCCGAGCGCGTGCTGCTGAAGTTTGGCCGCGAGGTGGTCGAGAATGTCCGCGTGCCCGAAGCGACCTTCGCGGCTGCTCGCGCGCATTTCAGTGACCAGGAGATCGTCGAAGCCATCGTCGCGCTCGGCTTCTACATGATGATGGCGCGGCTCACCGAGGCCACCGAAACCGATCTCGATCCCGCGGCCGGCATGAAGGTCTATGACGGCGGCAAGAAATAGGCGGCTGGGATGAGCGAGACCGAGAGCAAGCCGGAGCGCTACGTTCGTCCGCCGAGCGCGGAGTCGTTGGGCGAAGCGCCGGGCAGAGGCCGCCTGAAGAGCCGCCGCATCCTGATCGTCGGTGGCGGCCAGCGAGTGTTCGACGCGGCCACGGATCCGATCGGCAACGGCCGCGCCATGAGCATTCTGTGCGCGCGCGAGGGCGCGAAAGTCGCGGTTGCCGACCTCAACCGCACCTCCGCGCAGCAGACCGTCAAGCACATCACCGATGAAGGCGGCGAGGGCTTTGCCATCACGGCCGACGTCACGAGCGAAGCCGACGTGACGCGGATGATCGAGGAAGCGCACCGCGCCATGGGCGGCCTCGACGGCATGGTGCTGAACATCGGCACCTTCGGCAAAACGGGGCTCGATAATGTCAGCCCAGAGGAGTGGAACAGGATCTACGACGTCAACGTCCGCGGTCCCATGCTGTGCTGCCGCGCCGCGATGCCCAAGTTCGACAACGGCGGCTCGGTCGTCTTCATCTCCTCCATCGCCGCGCTGAAGGCGGGATCGCAGATGGCGGTCTACGATTCATCCAAAGCAGCGCTCGGCGGCCTCATGCGCAACATCGCCCATCTCGGCGCGCGCCGCGGCATCCGCGCCAATCTCGTCTATCCCGGCCTCGTTGACACCCCCAACGGCCGCGAAGCCGGCGCCGGGCGCCCCAACCGCGGCAAGGGCCACGTCCCGTTCGGCCGTCAGGCGACTGCCTGGGAGATCGCCTACGCCGTGCTGTTCTTCCTGTCGGACGAAAGCGTCTACGTCACCGCGCAGACGCTCGCGGTGGATAGCGGCCTGAGCGGGATGTAGCTCTTATCGTCATGGCCGGGCTTGACCCGGCCATCCACGACTTATTCGCAGCACCAAGAACGTGGATGCCCGGGTCAAGCCCGGGCATGACGAATTTCAATCGTCGCCACAATCACCCGACCTCATCCCGAGGTGCTCACCTTGCGATGCACCCGCATCGCAAGGTGAAGCCTCGAAGGATGGGCCACAGGCGCGCTCGCAGCCCATCCTTCGAGGCGCGCAAAAGCGCGCACCTCAAGATGACGTCGCTGGGTGTAGGTGCCGCGCCACCCCAGATTCACATTGCGCCTGCTAGCCATTCCCTCTAATTGTCTTGGACGAATGACCAAAGAAAATGGTCGCGTGACGAGGACGGGAAGCGCAGGCATGTCGCAGGATGGTTTTGGACTGGCAGGTGTGATCGGCATGCCGGTCGCGCACTCGCGCTCGCCGGTCATTCACAATTACTGGCTGAAGGCCCACGGCATCCGCGGCAGCTATGTGCCGCTCGCGGTCAAGCCGGAGCGGCTCGGGGATGCGCTCGATGGGCTGATTGCGCTCGGCTTCCGCGGCTGCAACGTCACCATGCCGCACAAGCAGACGGCGATGCCGCTGCTCGCCCGCGTCAACGAAACGGCAAAGCGCATCGGCGCGGTCAACACCATCGTGGTCGAGCAGGACGGCACGCTGTCCGGGTTCAACAATGACGGCAACGGCTTTGTGCAGAGCCTGCGCGATGCCAGGGCGGACTGGCGCGGCGATGCCGGGCCGATCCTGCTGCTGGGCGCGGGCGGCGCCTCGCGCGCGGTGGTCGTGGCACTGCTGGAGAACGGCGCGCGCGAGATCCGCATCGCCAATCGCACGGCCGAGAAGGCGGAGGCGATCGCCAGGGAATTCGGCGCCGCCGTCAGCACCATTGCGTGGGATGATCGCGCCGCCGCGCTCGGCGATGTCGCACTGCTCGTCAACTGCACCGACCGCGGCATGGTCGGCAAGAGCGCGCTCGAGATCGACCTGTCGCGCCTGAATCCTACGACACTCACCGCCGATCTCATTTACACCCCGCTCGAGACGCCGTTCCTGGCCGAGGCCCGCGCGCGCGGCTGCGTCACCGTGAACGGGCTCGGCCTCTTGCTCAACCAGGCCCGGCTCGCCTTCAAGGCCTGGTTCGGTGTCATGCCCGACGTGACGCCCGAGCTGATCAAGGCGATCGAGGCAACGTTCTAACCTGCGTGCCGGGGAGTTTTGCGCCATGACACTGCCGGCGTTCCCCAGGATCGATTGCCACATCCACGCCATCGATCCCGTCCGCTTTCCCTATTCGGACGACACGCCGTACCGGCCGAGCGGGCAGGAGATCGCACCCGCGGCGCAGCTTCTCCGCGTGTTCGATGCCTTTGATGTCAGGCACGCGCTGGTCGTCGCCACCAACACCGGCTACGGCAGCGACAGCCGCATCCTGCTCGACACCTTGAAGCAGGGCGGCGGCCGCTTCAAAGGCGTCGCCGTCGTCGAGAACGACGTCGATATCAAGGAGCTCGAACGGTTGAAGGCCGCCGGCGTCATCGGCATCGCCTTCAACGTGCCGTTCCACGGCGCCGACTATTATCTCAAGGCCGCGCCGCTGCTGGAGAAGTTGGTCAGCCTCGACCTGTTTCTTCAGATCCAGGTCGAGCACGACCAGTTGCTCGCCTTGCTGCCGCTCATTGAAAAGTCGAATGTGCGCCTGGTGTTCGACCATTGCGGGCGGCCCTCGGTCGCGCAAGGGTCACAAGGCAAGGCCTTCCAGACGCTGCTGGCGATCGGCCGCGAGCGCGACGCGCATGTGAAGCTGTCGGGCTATTACAAGTTCTCGCAGCTGCCGCATCCCTATGAGGACACCTGGCCGTTTATCGCTGCACTGGTCGAGGCCTTCACCCTCGACCGCTGCGTCTGGGGATCGGACTATCCGTTCCTGCGCGCAACCGAACGGCTCGATTACGGCCCGCTGCTCGCGGTGCTGCCAAGACTGTTTCCGGACGCGAGCGACCAGCATCGCCTGCTGTGGCGAACGCCGGCGAAACTGCTCGGCTTCGACGGATCATAAAAAGAAGGCGAAGGGGAGGAGAACATCATGAGGAATCTTTTAGGGACATTCGCCGTCGCGATCGCGGCGGCGCTGGGCACCGGTGCCGCGCAGGCACAGAGCACGGTCTACATCCCCGACGTCATCGAGCTCTCCGGCCCCGGCGCGGTCTCCGGCACCAACTGGCGCGACGGCGTCGCGCTCGCGATCGACGAGATCAACAATGCGGGCGGCATTCTCGGCCGCAAGATCCAGACCGAGCATTTGGACACCCAGAGCAATCCCGGCATCTCGCGCGCGCAGGTGCAGAAGGTCCTCGACAAGGACCCTTACATCGTGCTCGGGCCGATCTATTCCGGCTCGGTCAAGGTCAACATGGCGCTGACGCAACAAGCCGAGATCCCGCAGATCGTCGGTGCCGAGGCCGCCGACATCACCACGCAGGGCAACCCCTGGGTGTTCCGCACCGCTTTCGGCCAGCAATTCTCGATGCCGAAGATCGCCAACTATCTGCACGACAGGCTCAAGGTGAAGTCGGTGGCGCTGGTCTGGGTCAACAATGACTTCGGCAAGGGCGGCCGCGACAACTTTTTGAAGGAGATGAAGGCGCGCAATGTCGAGGTCGCGGCCGATATCTCGACCGAGCAGGGCCAGGTCGATTTCGGCTCCGACGTCATCAAGCTGAAGGGCGCCAAGGCGGATGCCGTGTTCGTCTACACCAACGAGGAGGAGAGCGCGCGCTTCCTGATCGAGGCCAAGCGGCAGGGTCTGTCGACGCCGCTGTTCGGCGAGACCACGCTGCTGAGCCAGAAGGTGGTCGAGCTCGCCGGTCCCGCCGCCAACGGCGTGCGCGGCCATGTCGGCCTGTCCGCCGACGCGCCGGTGCCGGCGATCGAGGAGTTCACCAAGAAATTCACCGAGCGCTTCAAATACCGGCCCGACCACAACGGCATCAAGGGCTACACCGCTGTCTATCTCGTCAAATACGTCACCGAGAAGATCGGCAAGTTCGACAGAAAGGCCTTTGGCGCTGCAATGAAGGGCCTGACGCTGACGCCCGACAAGGCGCCGGGCATGCTGATGGAGGCAAGCTGGGACCAGAACGGCGACATCGACCGCGCCAGCTTCCTCGCCGAGATCGTCGACGGCAAGCAGAAGATCGTCGAGACCCTGCCGAAGCTGAAGGGCGGGAAGGAGTGAGCCGCGCCCCGCACCTCGCGTGAATTCAGCGTGAAAGACCACCAAGCCACGTCTTGCCAGGGAGTCCATCCCGCGCGATAATGCCCCGCATATTGAAGCCTGAAGTTGAGCTACGCCGGTTAGCCGGCGATTGATTTCGTCAGAACCATCTGTTTTCCGGAGCGGTCATGCGCCAGCTGAAGGTGGACGGAAAGCCGCATGATGTGAATGTCGAGGGCGACATGCCGCTGTTGTGGTGGCTGCGCGACGAGCTCGGCAAAACCGGCCCGAAATATGGCTGCGGCATTGCGATGTGCGGCGCCTGCACGGTGCATGTCGGTGGCCGGCCGGTGCGGTCGTGCTCGCTCAGGGTCGGCGACGTCAAGGACGACGCCGAGATCACCACGATCGCCGGGCTGGACACGCAGGCCTTTCACGCGGTGCAGGCGGCGTGGATCGAGCATCAGGTGGCGCAATGCGGCTATTGCCAGCCCGGGCAGATCATGGCCGCGGCCGCCCTGCTGCAGGCCAGGCTGGTCGAAGGCAATCCGCCGCTCGCCGAAAAAGATTTCGACGTGACGGTCGATCACGTGATGTCGGCCAATCTGTGCCGCTGCGGCACCTACACGCGCATCCGCGCGGCGATCAGGACCGCTGCCGCTCGGCTGCAAGGACAAAAGTCGTGAAGCGCGCGCGCGGTACGATCTCGCGGCGCCTTGCACTGCTCGGAGCGGCCGGCGTGGCGGGCGGCCTCGTGTTCGGCTTCTACTATACCGAGCCATTCCGCGTGAACCGGCGCCTCACGAACGGCCTCAAAAAGGGCGAGCACATGCTGACGCCCTATGTGCGGATCGACCAGAGCGGCGTCACCCTCATCACGCCGCGCGCCGATCTCGGCCAAGGCGCCTATTCGGTGCAGGCGGCGCTGCTTGCCGAGGAGCTGGACATCGCCTGGAACGACATCAAGGTCGATCCGGGCGCGCCGAGCTCGGTCTACGCCAACACCACGGTCGTCCGGGAGGGCGTGCCGTTCTCGGTGCTCGGGCATTTCAATTCCGTTGCGGAGATCATTGGCCAGGGTGCCGGCAAGATCCTGGGTCTCGAACTGACGGGTGGCTCTTCCACCGTCGCCGACGCTTGTCAGAAGCTGCGTGTGGCCGGCGCGACCGCGCGCGAGGTGCTGCTGCTTGCGGCCGAGAAACAGACCGGCGTAGCGAGGAGCAAGCTCGTGACACGGGACAGCGCGGTGATCCTGCCGGACGGAAGCGCGCTCAGCTACGCGTCTCTCGCGGAGACGGCGGCGACGATCGAGGTGCCGTCCGGCATCGTACCGAAGGATCCGAAGGATTGGCGCTATCTTGGCAAGCCCACGCAGCGGATCGACATGATGGCCAAGTGCATGGGCACCGCGACCTTCGGTATCGACATCCGCCTGCCCGGCATGGTCTACGCCACGGTCTGCACCAATCCGCGCCTCGGCGGCGTCCTGCGCAGCTATGACGATTCGAAGGCCCTGAAGGCGAGGGGCGTGCTGAAGATCGTGCCGGTCAAGGGCGGCGTCGGCGTCATCGCCGACAACACCTGGCGCGCGTTCGAGGCCGCGAGGCAGATCGAATGCCGTTGGGGTAACGCGCCCTATCCGGCCAGCAGCGCGGCGATGTTCGATGCGGTGCGGGCGTCCTTCGTCCCGGAGTGCCGCCTGATCATCTCCAGGAACGACGGCAACGTCGATGCTGCTTTCGCCGCCGTCAAGCCGATCGAGGCCGAATACCGCGTGCCCTATCTCGCCCACGCCCCGCTCGAGCCGATGAATGCCGTGGTCCAGCTCAGGGACGGTCGCCTCGACATCTGGACGGGGACGCAGATTCCGGCGTTCCTGGTCAAGACCGCGCGGGAGATGACCGGGCTGCCGGAAGACGACATTCACGTTCACGCGCAGCTCTGCGGCGGCAGCTTCGGCCGCCGCCTCGAGGACGATTATGTGCGCCAGAGCATTGAGCTCGCGATGGCCTATCAGGGGCCGCCAATCAAGATGACATGGACGCGCGAGGAGGACATGACCCACGACCTCCCGCGGCCGCTCGCCGTCGCGCGCATGCGCGGGACGGTGAAGAATCGCCAGGTCGAGGCCTATGATCTCGCCATCGCCGCGCCGTCCGTGAACGCCTCGCAATTCAGCCGGCTGAACCTGCCGTTTCCTTTGCCCGATGCGGCGATCGTGGCGGGCGCCTGGGATCAGCCGTTCGCGATTCCGAATTACCGTGTGAGAGGCTATCGCGTGCCAGAGCTGGTGCCGGTCAGCTCCTGGCGCTCGGTCGGTGCCTCCGGCAACGCCTTCATGCACGAGTGCTTCCTCGACGAGCTGATCCATGCCGCGGGCGCTGATCCGCTGGAGGAGCGGCTGCGGCTGTGCGCGAACAATCCTGTGTACGAGCCATCCTACAAAGTGCTGAAGGCCGTCGGCGAGATGTCGAACTGGGGCAGCAATCCCGGCGCCAACCGCGCCCGCGGGCTCGCCTTCACGCTGTCCTTCGGCGTGCCCGTCGCCGAAGTGGTCGAGGTCGAGAAGGTTGGCGATGCCATCGCGATCAGGCGCGTCTTCGTCGCCGCCGAAGTCGGCAAGGTGCTCGACCCCGACAATCTGAAGAACCAGGTCGAGGGCGCCGTGATCTGGGCGCTCGGCCACGCCATGAATGCCGAGCTGACCTATGAGGACGGCCAGGCGATGCAGACGAACTACCACCAATATGAAGGCATGCGCCTCTATCAGGCGCCGCAGATCGAGGTCAGGCCGCTGGAAAACACCGGCCTCGAACACATCCGCGGCATCGGCGAGCCGGCCGTTCCGCCGGCTGCGCCCGCGCTCGCCAACGCCATCTTCGCCGCGACCAATAACCGGGCGTACGAGCTGCCGCTGATCAGGCATCCGAACATCAGGTTCGTCTGAGGGGAGGGGCCGATGATCCGCTATGCGCTCGCCATCCTGCTCGTTGCGGGTCCCGCGCAGGCGCTGGCCGAGGAGTCCGCGCCCGGCCTCGCGCTTTGGGGCAAGATCCACGAGGTCTTCTCGCACCCGCGCTGCGCCAATTGTCACGTCGGACCCGATCGTGTGCCGATGTGGTCCGGGCCTGAATACGGAGCCACGCCGCGGCCGCACGGCATGCGCATCAGTGCCGAAGGCGGCGACGACGGCATCAACTATCTCGCCTGCACGACGTGCCACTCGAAGCAAAACTCTTCGACGCCGCACGGTCCGCCGGGGGCCACGAGCCCAAAGGGCGAGGCGGAGTGGCAGCTCGCGCCGGTCAAGATGCAGTGGTTCGGCAAGTCGAGTGCCGAGATCTGCAAGCAATTCAAGGACCCCGAGAGCAACGGCCATCGCGAGACGATCGCCAAGCTCATTGATCACGTCACGACCGAGCCTCTGGTGCGCTGGGCATGGACGGTGGAGCGGGAGCGACGGCCGCCTTATTCGGCGGAGCAGCTCGGCAAGCTCATCGAGGAGTGGGGCAGCGCAGGCGCGCCTTGTCCGTAGAGCGAGTTGCGCCTATAGCGGGTTGAGAGTTTCACCGCGCATGGTGCGCGGATGACATCGGCTTACCCGCTTTTCCAAGACAGCTTCACCCCATGAAAACCACGCTGCTGACCTCCGAAGACTATACCCGCTCGCCCTGGAAGAACGGCGGCGGCATCTTCACCGACATCGCGGGGGCGCACCGCACCGACGCGCCGGTGAAGGATTGGAGCAGCCTGCTGTGGCGCTTCGCCTCGACGCCGATCGTGGCGCCCGGTCCCTTCTCCTACATGCCCGGCATCGACCGCTTGCAGATGGTGGTCGCCGGACGCGGCCTGGTGCTGAAAGCACCGGGGCAGGAGTTCGACGAGCGTGAACCCTTCACGACCGTGCGCTTCGCCGGTGAGCTCGAGATCGTCACCGCGCTCGAGGCAGGGCCCGTCGAAGTCGTCAATCTGATGGCGCGGCGCGGTGCGGCGGAGATCGCGCTTGTGGCGCTCAGGGAACCCGGCGAACGCGAGCTTGCCGCCGGCACGCATCTGGTTTACGCGGTTTCCGGCGATTGCGGCATTCGCCTCAATAGCGAGGATTTTGTCATCCCCGGCGGTTGCACGCTGAAGGTCGAGCTGACCGGGGCGGCCGGGCTGGCCTTCGTGTCGGGACTTGCGGTGCTGGCGTCGATCCAGCTCGTCGGCTGAACGGCCAGCCCCCGGCCGCTGCGTACAATCTACGCAACTGGCCAGGTTGACGCCGCGTCGCCGGAGCACGATATCTGCCCTGATGCAGGATCGCCGCGAAGGGCAGGATATGAGCGCGCCAGACACAAAACCCTCCGCCACGCTGTCCGACGGCGTCGTCGACTGGCTGATCAACGGCACGCGCGACCAGCGCTTTATCGACAACATCTTCGCCGAGATGTGCATCCGCCTGCAGCAGGCGGGCATTCCGCTCAAGCGGGCGACGATGCACGTCCGGATCCAGCATCCGCAATGGCTCGGCGCCGGCTTCCTGTGGTCGGACGGCATGCGTGAGGCGACGATCACGCGGGTGGACTTCGACGTCGTCGAGCGATCCGAGTTCATCGGTAGCCCCATCAATGAAATGATCGACGGCGCGACCGAGCTACGCGAAAGGCTCGAGGGCGATCCGTCGCTCGGCCGCAAGCATGCGATCTATGACGAGATGCGCGCGAAGGGCCTGACCGATTATGTCGTCTGGCCGCTCCATCACACCCTTGGCAAGCGACATTTCGTCACCTTCGCGACCGACCGGCCCGGCGGATTCGACGACGCGCATGTCGCGGCCTTGAAGAATGTGTTGCCGGTGCTGGCGCTGGTCAGCGAGATCCGCATCAAGAACCGCCTGGCGCGAACGCTGCTCGAGACCTATGTCGGTTCCCATGCCGGCGAGCTGATCCTTGCCGGTGCCACCAGGCGCGGCACCGGCACCACGGTGCGCGCCGCGATCATGATCTGCGACTTGCGGGATTTCACCAAGATCTCCGACAATTGGCCGCGCGACGACGTCATCGACCTCCTCAACGATTATTTCGACGCGATGTCCGAGCCGATCGCCAAGCACGGCGGCGAGATCCTGAAATTCATCGGCGACGGCCTGCTCGCGATCTTCCCGCTCAGCCAGCCTGGTGCCTGCGCCAACCTGCTGCATGCCGTCAACGAAGCCCGCGACGCCATGGCCGCGCTGAACGCGCGCAACAACGGCACCGGCCGCGCGCCGCTGAACTACGGTATCGGCGTCCATGTCGGCGATGTCATGTACGGCAATATCGGATCAATGAGCCGGCTCGACTTCACCGTGATCGGCCCCGCCGTCAACATGGCCTCGCGCCTGGAAGCGCTGACCAAGCAGATCGGGCGAAGCGTGCTGCTCTCGCGCGACTTCGCCGAGCTGGTCCAGCCGAAATTCGAGCTGGAGCGCGTCGGCAAATACGAGGTGCGCGGCTTCAGCGATCCGATCGAGCTGTTCGCGTTTCCCGGCTGACACGCGCGAGGTCGGGCCGGTCCTCGTTCACTTATCTTCATGTTCGGTCAGGGCCGGCTTGAATGCCTGCGCCCGCGATCAGGCCTGCCTTGTCGCGGCATTTTCCGAGATCGAACGAAAATCCGGACGCCGGGCGTTTTCTGCTCTGCCGGTTGCGCAAACGCACGCTTGCACGGCTCGCCCTTCATCAGCGAGGCGGCACGTCGTGCGGATGGGCAAATGGAGAGGCCCGGTTGAAAGAGATTGCCGCGCAGGACTCCTAAGGTGGTTTCGTTGGCGACATCCGGCGTGACAACAGAGGAGGCTTCAATGCCAACCTGCTCCGAAACCCTTCACAGTCGAACCGGGCGATGCGCAGTCTGCGACGGCAAATTCGGCCTCGTCCGGTACTACGCGTGGCACAGGCCTCTTTGCTCGAAGAGGTGCGTCGAACGTTTCGCGGCGCGCCGTCAGGATGATCGAAACTGGGTGGGCCGTTTCCCGATCGCCTTCGGCAGGCCTGCAGAAAACCCTATGAGGATCCCATGACGCTCCAGATGTCACGACGAGGCAAGGAATATATGGAAACGGCGCAGAGCCTGCTCCGCGCGGCCCGCAGCATGACTGACGATGCGGTTGCGGCACGGCTGAAGATGCTGGCCGAGGATTATCAGCGCCGCGCCGAAAAGGCTTCGACCGCCGATGCAGCGCGGCCGGTGACGCGCTCGGCCGCCAGAAGCGGGTACGACTGGTCGAAGGAGCTCGCGTGAGATGATCCGGATCATTGCCGTGCTCTGTCGTCTTGCCTCTCCGGCGGACTGCCATGAACAGATCGTCACGACCTCGGACTTCGCCGATGTGACGATGCAGTCCTGCCTGATGGGCGCGCCGCAGCTCGCCGAATGGATGGCGCAGCACCCGGCCGAACGCCTGGCCGCCTGGCGCTGCACGATCGGCGGGCGAGGCGACGGCAAGGGAGCCTAGGCTGCGGAGACCCGAGCAGCGTGCCGGCAAGCACCGTTGCCAACGCGGCAATGTCCGATTACGTTTTGGCCCAGGTCAGCCAGACGTTCCTGCGATCGGCCGCATGGTCATGCCAAAATTCCTTCGCATCGGTCTCCATCAGTCGAACGTCTCCGGGTACACGTCGAAGGCGTGGTGTGTCAGGCGCGTCGGCTCGATGATCTTCCTGAAATGGGGCGCGGTGGAGGTGGACGGCGCTGGCAAGGGGCGCAAGGTCTACTGGAGCCGTACGCCGCAGGAGAAGACGGTCCGTTGCGGCAGCGCAGAGCGCGCCCAGGATTACGCGAAATCCGCGATCGCGCGGCGCCGCAGCCATCGCTATGAGCCGCTCAGCGGGTCCATCACGAACCGTCCCCGATCGGCCGCGTCCAGCCCCGAGCTCAAGCAGGCGCTCGCCACCATCCTGATCGTCGACATCGTCGGCTCAACCGCGAAAGCAGCAAAGCTCGGCGATGCCCGCTGGACCAAGGTGATGGGCCACTATTACGCCGCGGTGCGCAAGGAGCTGAAGAGCTCGCGCGGCAAGGAGGTGACGACGACCGGAGACGGCGTGCTCGCGACCTTCAAGGCGCCGGCCGCCGGCATCAATTGCGCGACCGCGATCCAGAGGGCCGTGCGCACGCTGGGCCTCGAGATCAGGGTGGGGCTGCATGCCGGCGAGTACACCATCAGCGGCGGCGAGATGGTCGGTCTCGCCTTCCACATCGGCACGCGCGTCGCGGCCAAGGCGCGCGCCGGCGAAGTCCTGGTGTCGAGCGCGGTCAAGGACCTGATGAAGACGCCGTCCACGATCCGCTTCAGGGATCATGGCAGCCATCAGCTCAAGGGCGTGCCGGAGCGGTGGCGGCTGTACCGGGTGGAGGGCTGAGGGCTGCGCGTGCAGCCAGCCCTTCGTCGTTCGCTACGTCGCGGCTGCGCCACGCGGACGCCAGGTGCTCCAGTTCGCGCCGAACGCTGTCCACGACGCTGGCCCAGTCGTCTCGTTTCGGCTGCCGGAACAGCCGCATCGAGCGGTACCACGGGCTGTCGTCGCGGTGGAGCAGCCAGCGCCAGTCCGGGTTGAAAGGCAGCATGGTCCAGACCGGCGCGCCAAGCGCGCCGGCGAGGTGAGCGACGCTGGTGTCCACCGTAATCACCAGATCGAGACAGCCGATCAGCGCCGCCGTGTCACAAAAATCCGTGAGATGATCCGTGAGGTCGACGATATCAGGACGTTCGTCGAGGAAGGCCTTGTCCCGATCCCGGGGGCCCTTCTGCAAGCTGACGATCTGAACGTCGCAATCGAGGAGGGGAGCAAGCGTCTCGAGTGTGATCGATCGGTCGTGATCGTTCTTGTGCGCCGGATTGCCCGACCAGACGAGACCGACGCGAAAGCGGTCGCGCCCGCCAAGCCGGTCTTCCCACGCTTTCACGCGCGCCACGGGGGGCCCAGGAAGGTACGGCTCCGGGCTCGGGATCGTATCGAGCCGTGTCTTGAGCGCCAACGGCAGGGTTCCCAGGGGACAGTGGAGGTCGAACGGCAGCGACGCCGCGGACGGTCGGCCGACACACATTGCGACCCCGGAGACCTCGGCCAGCAGCTGCTGGATCGGAGCCTGGACCTCCAGGATGACCCGTGCTCCGAGCGCGGCCACCATGGGGACATAGCGCGCAAACTGGATTGCGTCGCCGAATCCCTCGTCGGCATGAAGCAATATGGTCTTGCCTTCGATCGGTTGGTCGCCAAGCCAAACAGGTTGGGAAAAACCACGATTGAGCAAACCGACAGGAAGTTTCCAGCGCGCTTCGCGTCCAAGCCAGCCTTGCTCGAAGTCCCCCGTCAGCAACTGTAGTGTCGCAAGATTGTAGGTCGCCACCGCATTGCCCGGGTCGACCGTCAGCGATCTGCCAAAGGTCGCGAAAGCTTCATCCAGCAATTGCAGATTCAGCAATACCAAGGCCCGGTTGGAAAGGGCTCCGGAAAAAGCCGGTTGAAGCTCGAGCGCCCGATCGAAACACGCCAAGGCCTGGTCCATTCGGCCGAGCTTCACATGAAGCACGCCAAATTTGTTGTGCGTGTCCGCCAGGCTGGGGTCGAGCGCAATGGACATCTCGTAGGCGGCCTCCGCTTCCTCGAACCGCTTCATCTCCTGGAGGCAATCGCCGCGAATTTGATGCAGGAGTGCGAAATTTGGGTCCGGCTTCCCGGCTACATCAAGGCATTCGAGCGCTTCCGCATACCGTCCGAGACTGAACAACAGGCGTCCGCAGCTGTTCGCCGCTTCCAGATATTGCGGATACAGCTGTAATGCCCGCTGGAAGTGCAGCACAGCCTCGTCCGTGCGCCCGTGTTGCCGGTGCATATGGCCGAGGTAGTTCGCGACGACTGCATCCAGCGGTTTGGCGATCGGGGCCTTGCTCTGGAGTTGCCGTGCTCCCGACCGCCATTCGGAAACCAGCCCATCGAGCTCGCGTCGAACGCAGTCCACGACGCTGGCCCAGTCGTCCCGCTTCGGCTGTCGGAACAGCCGCATCGACCGGTACCACGGGCTGTCGTCGCGATGGAGCAACCAGCGCCAGTCCGGGTTGAAGGGCAGCATAGTCCAGACCGGCGCGCCCAGCGCGCCGGCGAGGTGAGCGACGCTGGTGTCGACTGCGATCACCAGGTCGAGACAGCCGATCAGCGCCGCGGTTTCGCTGAAATCCGTGAGATGATCCGTCAGGTCAACGATATCACCGCGTTCGGCGAGGAAGGCCCGGTCCTGATCCCGGACGCCTTTTTGCAGCGAGACGAACTGGACGTCGCAGTCGAGCAGGGGCGCGAGCGTGTTGAACGCGATCGATCGATTGTGATCGTTGTTGTGATCCGGATTGCCCGACCAGACGAGGCCGACGCGGAGGCGATCGCGGGCGCCAAGCCGGTCTTCCCACGCCCTCACCCGCGCCGCCGGCGGGGCAGGAAGGTAACCGTCCGCGAACGGAACCGTGTCGAGCCGCGTTGCGAGCGCCAGCGGCAGGCTTCCAAGCGGACAGTGCAGGTCGAACGCGGTCGAAGCCGCGGCCGATCGGCCGATACATGCTGCGACACCGCTGATGCCTTGCAGAAGCGGCTGGATCGGCGGCGGCACCTCCAGGATGACCTGAGCCCCGAGTGCGGCCACCATCGGCGCATAGCGCGCGAACTGGATCGAATCGCCGAATCCCTCGTCGGCATGCAGCAGCATGGTCTTGCCTGCGATCGGCGTGTCACCAAGCCAGAGCGGTGCGGAAAAGCCGCGATCGACGAGGCCGAGCGAGGCTTTCCAGCGCGCCTCGCGTCCCAACAGGCCCCGCTCGAAATCTCCGGTCAGCATCTGGAGCAGCGCGAGATGCCAGATCGTGTGCGCATTGACCGGATCGGCCGAAAGCGCCGCGCCGAGTGCCGCGAAAGCTTCGTCCAGCAATTGCATGCTCCACAGCGCCCGCGCCTTTTCGGTCAGCGCTGCGGGGAAATTCGGACGAAGCGCGATTGCGCGATCGATGCAGGCAAAGGCCTGCTCCATTCGGCCCAGCCGCGAATGAAGAGTGCCGAGGTTCTTGTGCGTCTCCGCCTCGAGGGGGGCGAGCGCAATCGACCGCTCGAAATCGGCCTGCGCCTCCGCGAACCGGCCCAGCCGCTGCAGGCAAAGCCCGCGCGTCTGATACAGCGGCGCGATGCCAGGATTGTGCCGCTCGAACAGGTCGAAGCATTCCAGCGCTTCGGCGTAGCGGCCGAGATGAAACAGCGATTGGCCCTGCTTCAAGGCCTCAAAGTACTGCGGCAAGGCTCGTGGTGCGACCGTTTTGGACTGTTGCTTGGCCGCAGCCCGGCGCTCTTGGCGATTCATGTGGTGACCAGAAGGAACCAGGTAAAAATTGCTGACCGCGCTATGTGCGCGGAATCCACCGAGTACGGCCGTAGCGTCCCGTTGCGGCAGTTTCTGGCGCGAAGCTGGTGTGAAGCTGATGCGGGTTGAACGCTCCGTGATCGCCTGCAGCCCTGTTCGGAGCAGAGGTCACGAGCGGCCCGACTGAATTCTTGGTCACGTTCGATGCTGGGCCGTCGAATCCGCCTTCCGGCTCGCATTTGCGACGATTGCACGCGCCTCAGCCAAATCGAAAACGACTTCGTGAGTTGGGAATAAGCACCGGGCTACGCACGTCTAAAGCATGATCCGGAAAACTGCGCAGCGGTTTTCCGAAAAGATCATGCGCAAACAACAACCCCAAGCGCGATGATGATTCATCCTGATCTCATCGCGCTTTAGGGGTGGATTGGATCTCTTGCCTTGCGGGAGATCACCCAATCGAGAAGGAGTAGCCACGATGACATCATTCAAAAATCCCGTGGGGTCGGTGCTGTTCAAGGCCCTGTTGACCGGACTGGTCATCACCGCAATCTCTGGCACGCCGCTCCAGGCACGCGAGCACCGCGCCGGCGATCGACACGCCGAGCACAGCGTGGGGTCCGGCAGCTCTCGCATCGAGGGCGACCGGTCGATCGCGACGCCGGCCTACCACGCATTTGCGCCGGCGCCCTCGGAGCAGCCGGGCGGCGTTTGCGACCACGGGGATAATCCGATGATATGCTGAACGGCGGACGTAGTGGAGCGGGTTACGATGGCAGCGGACTCAATTCACGAGCCTTTGGAGCTGTGAAGACGGCCGAGCCGTTGAATGCACTGTCACCGTGATAGCGGCAGGACTCGAACCTGTGACCCGACCGTTATGAGCGGCCGAATGTTGGTCAGCTCCGTTGATCCCCGGCGATTCTGTTCGAGCCCAATTGCCTTCGTTGCGTCTCGTGCCTGAAGGCCCTAAGTCGGCGATCGACAGCGTTTGGTAGCGCAAACCTTCAGACAAACTCGCAAGTTGCAGAAGGGTCCAAGAGCGGACCAAATCGGCCATGATTGCTCTCACCATCGGCCTTTCTCGTCTGGAACCTGATCCAGTCCGGCCATCCGGACATGGGCCGGACAGCGGCGCGCTTAATGGGCGCTTAATGCTTTTGCGCAACAGATAGATCACCAGCGCGGAATTAGTCCTAGTTACGAGTGCGAGCCGAGCTCCCGAGGAGGGGAAATCGGATGGGACTGCTTTTTGTCGGAGTGCTGGCAGGAGTCCTGATCGGCTTTGGCTGGTTTGCGCCTTCCCGGGGGTATTTCCTCGGGTGCGCGTCACGCCCCTGTTTCGACAGGGTTGCTATCGCCCAATCCGCGCAGCCAATGCCGAAGGCGTTGGCGCCAGAGCCTGCGGTTGTCAGATCGAGTTCCGCAACGCCGGCAAAGCCCGGCAAGACATCAACTCCGAAGAAACGCGGATCGACCGAGGTTGCCAAAGCTTCGTCCCCGCGAACGAGGATCAGCGAACGGCCCGCGGAAATGCCGGATCCTGCTCTGGACAAGGCGAAGGTTGCGATCGCGACGCAGATGGGAACTCCGGAAACGCTCGAACTCAGCGACGTGAAGCGCGCAACGCGAAAGAACATGCTTGGACGCCCCGTGGATACGATTTGCGGGCGCGCGAAAGGAAGAAGCGCGTCAGGCGGCGAGACTGGAGAGAGGCCGTTTCTGTATCTCGTGAAGGAGGATGAAGCATATGTCGTCGACGGCAAGTCAGGGTCGGCGGCGTCAACGGCGTATCGAAATATCTGCAATTGAGGGAATGCGTCGACTGCGCCACGGCGTGGTGCGCGCCCAAATGTTTTGAGCGGAAAGAACTTCCACCCAGGTGTCAAGTGATCCCGCAGTGGATGCGGCACTAACGGCGGCACTGCGCCGCTCTCGTGTTGATGCATTCAGGATGAATGCGGGCAGCAGGGAGACGCAATACGGAATGGGAATATCGCGGAAGTTCTTTTCATCTCGAGGACATCATGCACGACATAACCAACCCGTCAAAACGGCTCAATGAATCGCTTCACTTGCCGGTTCTGGTGATCATCGAGCCGCTTCTGCTGCCTCGTACATGCATTCTGCAGATCCTCAGGAGGGAGTTGGACGAACTTGAGATCCTTGACATGGCAACGGCCCAAGGCCTGGACTGCACGTCGGCCCGCGATGTTCGTCTGGTGATGCTGAGTATCGCGGACAAGCCCATCGGCGATCCCTCGGTTGAGGACGATCTCGCCTTCGTTGCGGAGTGTTGTCCCAATGCCGCCACTGTGGTCCTGTCAAACCATGACGACGAGCCGACTGTACAGGCCGCGATGCAGCGAGGCGTGCGCGGCTTTCTTTCCTCCTCGCTGCCGATCGAGATCGCGATAGCTGGCCTGCGCCTTGTTCTTGTCGGCGGCGCCTACAGGCCGTTGCCCGTGGCCGGGATCAACAGGATACCGGATTTCGAGCCGCCTGATGCGCGCGGGCCCGCATATCTGATGAACGAGGGAGCCAGAGTGGCTATCGACAGGAGCGTGAACGATCTCACGCCTCGTGAGCAACAGGTTCTGGCGGAACTGGAGCTCGGCCTGCCCAACAAGCTGATCGCCGCCAAACTGGGCCTCTCGGAAAGCACAGTCAAAATGCACATTCAGCATATCATGAGGAAATGTGCCGCGCACAATCGCACGGAAGCCGTCCTCCGCTGGCGCGGCCGGTTGCCCGCGCACAGTCGCGATCACGACGGCGGCGCAGCTCCCATGCACGAGACCTAGTCTTCTCTGAATGCACCACGGAAGCTGTCGAGCAGGGGCCTGAGCGCGTAGAGAGCCACGGTGCCGCGCCCCGTCGTGATGAACACTTGAACCGGCATGCCGGGGACGATCTGGATGTCGTTCGCCGCGATCTGCCCGTCGTCGATCCGGATCTTGGTCGCGTAGTATGGTTGGTCGGTGCGCTTGTCGAGGAGCCGGTCTGCGGATACGTGCACGACGGTCCCCTTCAGGCGAGGTACGCGGCGCTGATTGTACGGTACGAGGTGAACCTCGGCGTGGAGGCCGGGATGAACCACATCGATGTCCTCGGGCCTCAGGCGCGCGGTTACGATGAGACGGTCTTGCCGGGGCACCAGGTCCATGAGCGGAGCACCCGCTCCGATGACGCCGCCGGCCGTATGAACCCGCAGATCGGTTATCACGCCGTCCTCGGGCGCCTTGACCTCCGTTCGCGATAGCTGGTCCCTTGCCGCAAGCAACCGCTCGCGGAGCTGGAATATCTGGTTCTGTGCTTCACGAAGCGACTGTGCGATCTCGTTCTGTCTCTCGCTCTCGAGCTTGAACAAGGTGGCCTGCTGTTCGCTGATGACCTGCCCGGCGCGGGCAATCTGCGCGGCGGTCTCGCCGCGGCGGCCCTCGACCTCGGCCAGCTCCCGCTGCAGGTTCAGAAGCCGCGGCCGCCGTTCGAGTCCCTTGTTGACGAGGGTCGCGACCATATCCAGTTCCTCCCGAACGATGTCGACCCGCTGCCCGGTGGCGGTTTCCTGAGCCTTGAGACCTTCGATCTCCTTCTCGACTTGACGCCTTCGTTCGCGAATGACCGCAATCTGCGACTCGTGAACCTGCAGGCGCGCCTGGAAAATGAATTGCTGCGCCGACACTGCAGCGGCGGCCACTCCGCTCTGCCTGCTGTCCTGTTCCAGCGCGTCCGGGATTGCGATCTTATCGAATCTCTGCTGCTCGGCTTGAAGCCGTGCGGCACGAGCAGCTGCATCCCAAAATTGGCCTTGAAGACTTTGCACCTCCGAGCTCGCCCTTGTGTCCTCCAGCGCGATCAGCGTTTGGCCGCTGCGCACGATATCGCCATCCGAAACCAGGATCTTGCTGACGATACCGCCTTCCAGATGCTGGATCGTCTTGCGACTCGATTCCGATTCCACGACGCCGGACGCGATCGCGGCGCTCTCGAGCGGCGCGAGGCTCGCCCATGTCCCGAGCCCCAGCATGAAGCAGAGCACCAGCAGATTGCCCGCAACGGTGATACCGCGAAGCCTTCCGCGCGGAGAGATCGGCGTGGGCGTCGAGCACCATGGAAATTCCAGAGGCTCGAAATCGTCGATCGCGGTCACCACGACGCCAGATCGTCGGGCGGGCGGGGGGCTTGTCGGCGCTCGCATGAGCTGGTCCCAGATCATGGGAAGTCTCGAGACGGTGGGATGCTTCCATATGGTGAGAGAATTCCAGATCATGGCGCAATCTGCGAAGTAACCTGGGGGCGGCTCAGGTGCCGTTCAAAGATGTCCTCGCTGTCGCCGAACGCGGCGACCGCACCGTCCTCCATGATGGCAATCTTGTCCGTGGCGGCGAGGAGACCCATCCGGTGAGTGACGACGACAAGGATGACGCCTGCGAGCTTCATGCGCTCGATCGCATCCAGGAGCATTCGCTCGCCCCCGTAGTCCAGGCTGGCGTTGGGTTCGTCGAGAACGACGAGGCGTGGACTGCCGAAGAAGGCGCGGGCGAGACCGAGGCGCTGCCGATACCCGCGCGAGAAGGTTGCTTCACTCTGAACCACCGTGTCGTAACCCAGCGGCAAGCGCATGATCGCCCCATGGATACCGACGAGCTTGGCCGCTTCGATGACCTTCCGCCGATCGGCATCTTCAAGGCGTGCGATGATGTCGTTGATCGTGTCGCCGAGGAGGTTGATGTCCTGGGGGAGATATCCGAGGCGGTCGCCGTTTCGGCCCTCGCGAAGCAGCAAGACGTCGGTATCGTCGAGGACGACACGGCCACGCGTTGGCATCGACAGCCCGGCGATCACCTGGCCGAGCAAGGATTTGCCCGACCCGGATGGACCGATAATGCCAAGGCATTCTCCGGGCATGAGGCTGAACGAGACGCCGTTCAGGAGAAGATGGTTGGTCCCCGCAAGCCGCACGTCGACATTGTCGACGACGAGGCCGCTTCGCGCCTGCAGTGGAGCATCCTCCGCGCTCTGCTGCCGGGCGACGGGGAATGCGGCAAGAAGAGCGCCGAGCCGCTGACAGGCGCTCACGGCCGACACGAGTGATTTCCAGCCTGCGACCGCGCTTTCGACCGGCGCGAGCGCCCGGCTGAACATCAGCGTGGCAGCAAAGATGATGGCCGGGCTCTTCCCGTGATCGAGGACGAGCCATGCGGCGGCGCCCATGATCAGGACCTGCGACAGCGCGCGAACCGGCTTGGCGGCCAGCGAGACGATCTCGCCGCGCCGGAGCGCCACGTCGTGCTCTCGGCGCGCGTGCTGCGCGTCACGGTGGATCATGCGCGCAGCGTTGTCGAACATCCCCATGGCGCGGATCATGTGGATGTTGCTCGCTGCAGTCTGGAGGCGGCCGCAGCTTCTGGACAGCGCGGCGCCGGATTTGAGCAGAACGTCTTCCGTGACCAGCTCTCCGGCAATCGTGAGCGCGAACAGGAAGGCGACGCAGCAGGCGCCCACCGCGCCAAGCAGGGGATGGATCAGAAAGAGGACAAGGAGGAACAAAGGCGCCCAGAGCGCGTCGAACAGCATCGGACATGCGCCGGACTCGACGAACTGGCGCAGCACGGTGAGATCCCGATATGCGCCCGACGCCTGGGTCCAATCGCTGCGAAGCGCCGATTCGAGGCCGGCCGAGAGCACGCAAGGACGAAGGCGATCGTCGAGCCAGGCGCCAAGGCGTCCAAGGACGGCGCGCCGCAATGCATCGAATACTCCGCCGACGACCACCGTGATCGCGACGATGAGCGTGAGCAGGAGCAACGTGTCGCCGCTCCGGCTCGACAACACCCGGTCGTAGATCTGAAGAAGATAGATGGAGGGCGCGAACAGAAGCAGGTTGTAGCTGCAGCTATACGCGAATACGAGACCGAGCGGTCCCGCGCAGGACCGCAGGGCCGCGTGCAGCGGCGTCCCGATCTGCGGCAGGATGGGCAACCGAATGGGCGGCATCAGCATGATCGTCACCGCCTGAAATCGAGGTCCGGCGCACTTGGCCGATGGCCAAAATCATCCGCCAACGAGTTCGGCGGGGTATTGGCTCGAACTTCAGGACCGGTGGCGGCGGCCACCGGTCCTGCCGGACGAGCCGGTGGTCAGAACGTATCGAGATGGAAGCTGACTTCGCCGCCGAGCGCGGCGTTGCCGTCTCCGCCATGGCCGCCGACGCCGGCCACGACTTCCTGATGCTGGTCCACCCAGAGCTTGTTGGTCTGGGTCGCATCCGTATTGGCGTAGACCTTGGAGGTATCGTAACCGCTGTAGGACTTCTGGCTTCCGTTCGACTCGGCGTCGCCGCCATGGGCCTTCGAAAAATACGAGGCCTTCGCGTTGGCGCCGCCGGCATCCCAATCTGCCGTCTGTTTGACGTGATCGCCGGTGTTCACGTGCACGTCGGCACCGACTGCCTTGTTGCTTGGATCGAAGTTGACCGTCGGCTTGCTGATGATGGCTCCCTTGAAGGTGCCGTCGCCACCATTTCCGACGTTCTGACCACCGGTGCTGATCGATTTGAATTCGATCGAGTCCGAGATGTTGATCGCTTTGGGCATCATGTGTGCCTCCCTCTGTTGGCTTTCGTGCATCATCCATCCCGATCAGGCGGACGCGCGCGGCAAGTCTGATCCGGCCACGCGCGATGGCGATAGATGTCAAATCGGACACCATCCGGCTTGGTCGATCTACGTACGAAAGTATGGACATTCGTCGCGCAACACCGGAGCTCGAGACATCCGGAGGGCCCCGCAGGGCGAGCTCGCATGTGCAGAGCATCGAGGCAGCTCGCGATCGGGCTTGCGCGAGCGGCACGATGTTCCGCTATCCCATCAGGTGAAGATCCGACAGAAGATGGGCGGCGAGATCGCCACCCAGCGCGAGATTGCCGTGGCCGCCGTCCCCGCCAACGCCGGCGATCTGGATCGCACTCTGGTCGATGTGCACGTTGTTGACCTGATCGGCTACGGCCGTCGAATGGGGACCTGCGATTGAGATATTGATGGGTGCATAGATCGCGACGCTGACATCGATCAGGCTGCCGGCAAAATATCCGTTGCCGCCATTGCCTGCGCCGTTCGAACCGGTCGCGATCGTGTCGGAGCCGCCCCAAAGGCCATGGGATAGGAGGTTTGCATGGCCGCCCGCCGCGGCGTTGGCGTTGCCGCCGTGCCCGCCAATGCCGGCGATCTGAATGATGGATTGATCGAAATAGGCGTCGTTGGTCTGGACCGAATGAGTGTTGGAGCCATAGCCCGCGACTGCGATGTTGATCGGGTCGTACACCACGACGGAGGAATGGACGAGCCCGCCGTAGAACGCGCCGTCGCCGCCATTGCCGGCCTGGCTTCCGCCCGTTTGAACGTCCCCGACGCTCCCGCCGTTGCTTGATCCCCAGCTGGGGTCGAGCGTCATGACGCTGCCGCCGGCGGCCACGTTGCCATTTCCGCCACTTCCGCCGACGCCCGCGATCTGGGTGGCCGACTGATCGATGTCCACCGTGTTCGATTGACTTGCATGCGCAGTGCCGCTCGAGGCCGCCACCGCAATATTGACCGGATGATAGATCACCACGGGAGCGTCCACGATCGCACCCGAGAAATGACCGCTGCCGCCGTTTCCGGCGCCGTTGTCGCCGCTCGCGATCAGGCCGGCGGCCAAGGACGTACTGACGCTGCCTCCCGATGCCATGTTGTCATTGCCGCCATGGCCGCCGACGCCGGCCATCTGAAAGGCGGATTGATCGACATTCAAATTGTTGGACTGGTTGGCCAGGGCGACCGAGCCGTATCCCAAACTCACCGAGATGTTGATCGGTTCATAGACCAACAGGGACGCGTGAATGAGACTTCCGTAAAAGTAACCGTCCCCGCCGCTCCCGGCCGTGTTGGCTCCGCTCCCGACCGCAGCAATGCCCATCCCGGGATGGGATGCGGGTGTGATGGACGAGACATCCACGCTCGCCGCGTGATTGCCGGCGTGGCCGCTTGTGTCGACCCCCGATGTGGGATGTTTGGATTGAATCGGGTCGGAGTCACGATACTGGGTATTCGCGCTCGCGGGGTGCGCTTCAGGACCTGCAGATTGACCTAAGAATTGACCTGCAGACGGGCCGGGATCATGGACCAGGGCGCCACCGCCGACTGCATCGGTCGGGAACGGCGCGCTCGGTGCCGGACCCGCTTCGTCGTCACCATCGTACCCATCGTGCCGATGAGAGGCGTGATGCAGCCGGATCCCATCCGACATCCGCGAAAAATCCATCCTAGCCTCCCTCATCGCAATCGCTCCACGCAATCGGACGGGTTCTGCACTCCGGACAGAATGTCATCCTGCGAAGGTCGAAAGCCCAGTCGTCAGTTCGGATGTAGCGCTTCGTCTGGCAGCCGGTACATCGGCTACATCCGTTCGGGTAAAGTTACCGCCTTTGCAACTATGCGTGCGCTGATGCTTGCAAGTGCGACCTTGAGGAGATGGCGAAAGGTCGCTTGCGTCTCGCCTGCGGCCAAAATGAATCCACCGCGTTGCCGGATTTAAGTCGCATTGCGACCCAGGTCACGGCCAAGACTCCCGTCCGGGCAGGGGGCGCAACACCGGGGTTTTTCATGTCCGGTCATTTGCGAATTTGTTACGCCGCTTTTGCACTTCTTGCGGGTCTGTCGACATCATCCGCGTTTTCGGCCTCCATTTCCGAACTCTTCAATGTCGGTCCCGCCTCAGCCCCTGCGCCCGCTCCCGCGGAAGCGGAGTGCTTGACGCGGCCCGGCAAGTCGACCGCCGATGGCCAGCACTGGGTCTATCGGTTGGAAGGCCGGCGCAGATGCTGGTTCCAGGCCGGCGAAGGAACAGAGAGGGTGAAGAAGCTGGTTCAGCAACGCGCCGCCAAACATCGTGTCGCTAGCGCCGAAGAGAACCAGACCGCGGCGCACAAGCGGAAGGTGGTGGTGGATGCGCGCGCGGAGCTGCCGCGCTCCGCAGCTGCGGATGCGTCCCGGCCGAGCCCGTCCGTGCTCGCGCAGGTGGTTGATGCCAGTCCCGTCCTCGCCGCCGGGATCGCAACCCGCGCGTTGCCGGTCCCCCTTTCCAAACGCGACCGGCTCACGGCTGACGAGATCGCGCTGCGCCAGGTCGACGTTGAGGCACTGCTGGCGGCGACGCCGGCCGCCAGTGACGTCATTGCCGCTGCGGCGATGCCGCTCGCACTTTCCGCCGCCGAGGCGGACGATGACGGATGGGTCTGGACCTGGCTTGGCATGCTGCTGATGGCTTTGGGGCTTGTCTCCGTCGTCAGCGCTGGTCGAATCATTCGATGGGATGTGCTGCTGCACCGGCTATCATTCGCTTGCCAGCGGCTGGCGGCTCGTTTCAACAGCCTCGGCGCATGATCTAGGATCGCAATTGCGGTGACAGTGTCGTTGATTCATGAGCCTTCGAATCCAGGAAACGGCCGGAGTCATTGAGTGCTCTGTCACCGTAATCCCGACTTCAGACATGCGCGGATGTGCGGGTCACGCAACGGTGAGCGTACCGATCTGCCGTTCGCGCAGCTGTGATTTTCCACTGCGTGTCATTTCTCGAGCGCGTACCTATCTAACTCCCATCAAAAAAATTCGAAGGAAACGCTTTCGACAGAGCAGCTGATTCTGCCAGCGCGAATGCTCCGCACGAAACTACAAACGTTCGGAGCACGATTATGGTTAGATTCAGGACTTCCATCATTGCAGCGATTATATCGATTGGCGCGATAAGCTCTGCAAGCGCCCAGTGCCCGACATGGGCGACTCAAAATCCAGCTTCGTTTCAGGCCCAGTATCCCAATAGGGATATTTTGAACGACTGTGAGTTAACGCCAGCAGGCAGAATGGGCCTCGAACTCCCCGGCGGGGCGGCTCCCTGGTTTGGGCCCAACAGGGCTTATGGGGCAATGCCTGGCGTTGCTCAGCACCACGGCTTTCAGCACCGATCGCGGTGAGTATCTGAAGATAAACCCGAATGGTCGGATTCCGGCCCGTCGATCGCGATATCGAGAAGTCCGAGACATGCGATGAACGCGACATTGCTCAAGATGGCCGTGATCGTGAGCTGGAGCATCGTCTTCATGCAAAACGTGGCGAAGACGAGAAGAGATGCGAGACAGCCGGCACCTTCAACCCAGGACTTCGAGCCGCAGAGCAAAACGTCTGAGCAGCGCATTTCCGCGTCCTTCTATCAACTTGCCCCTGAAGAGCGCGACGACCCCCGCACATGTGCTCAGCGGACCTGGATACCGAAGCAAACGCAAAAAATCAGATGCTGATCGGCTAAAGCATGATCCGGAAAAGTGCGAAGCGGTTTTCCGAAAAGATCATGCGCAAACAACAACCTAAAGCGCGATGACGATTCATCCCAATCTCATCGCGCTTTAGAAGAATCCGGCACTGAGATCCAGCCCATAGGTCATCGACAGCAGCCACACCAAGAGGGCGGCTCCACAGAACAACGCGGTCTGCTCGAGGACGTTTGCCTGCAATGACGATGCGGGGAACACCCGGACAAAAGCGTTTGCGATCGCAGCAGTTGCAACGGCGCGCATGATGATCTCCAGGAGTTGGCTAATGACTGGGCGTTAGCGAGCGTCGTGCTTCGCGCACGAGCTCACGATTCCATTCTCGGCGACGGCGGGCTTCTTCGATCTCCCAGAATGCCCAGACAAAGCAGGCCCCAAGGCAAACTGAAATCAGCATGAGCAAACATGCCCAATCGCTAGCGGTCTGGATCACACAATTTCCAATGCAAATGAAATCTCGGCTCCAGGCAAATGGTGCGTCAACAGCGCCCGATCAGGGAATGTTGATCGCCGGCAGCGGGCCGGTGGGTCGAATCAACGCTTTAGCGGGTTGCTCCTGCGCGAAGGCCGCGAGGGCAATCAAGACGGCGCAGAATAGGGCGATGAAAAAGCCGAGACGCCATCGCCGCTCCGTCCGGTCGTCGTCGGGCGTGTCAAGCCGGCGCGCGCCCGTTGCTGTGCGCATCGTTAATCTCCGAATATCGTGACGGTGAGAAGGCCAGTCTTCCCAACACCCGCACTGAATATCGCGCCACTTGATGCGTCCGGGAACTACCTAGAAAGGTGGTCCGGTGTCTCCTATGCTTGCTCGAAGGTCGGTGACCTGCGCACTCGTTTCGGGGGGGGGACATGTATCTATCCACGGATTCCACCAATCCGCAGAATCAAGATGTCTATGCACTTTGGGATCGGCTGGCCGAGTTCTCCGTCGGCGACGGCGACGCCGCACTGACACATCTGCTGGCCGCACTGCGCACCATGTTGTCGGCACGCAATGTGCTATGGGGTGTGGTCGTGCGATTGCCTTCGCCGAAGCGGGCCGATCCCTTGCTCGGCTGGCGTCCGCGCCTCGTCCGCGTGCTGGATCCGATACCGGCGGTGGCGGCATCCGTGCAGAAGCAGTACGATAAGCTGTGGTCCGACAACGTCGACCTGTCTCAGATCCTATCGATGTCGGGAGATGAGCCGTTCCGCGTCCGTCTGCTGTTCGAAGCACTGCCGCCGGAATGGTTTGAGGGCGAGCACTATCGCCGGCACTATCTGGACGTCGGCTTCGCCGACAGCATTTCCGTGCGCATCGCGCTCAACGCCGACGTGAGGATTCGCCTGTTCGTATTTCGCGACACACAGTCACCACGCTTCTCGGCGCAGGACGCCCAGCGTCTGGGCTTCGTGATGCGCGCCTTGCGATGGTTTTGCCGGCAGCAACTGCTCAGTCACGGTTTGCTCATCGCCGAGGCGCCCCTGACGCCTGCCGAACGCAGGGTGTTGCTCGCACTGCTCGACGGGGACACGGAAAAGCAGATCGCGCAGAGGCTCGACCAAAGTCCGAACACCACGCATTTCCACGTCAAGTCGATCTACGCCAAGTTCGGCGTGAGCAATCGCTCGGCGCTCACCGCGCTGTGGCTCGGCAAGCTGCGATAACGAACTTACACAGTTGATTTGCTGGTGGGCCCCGGCAGCATTATTTCGCGCTCGCGAAAACATCCGCTGCGTGGACCACCTTGCCGCCCACGACCGTCAGCAGCGACGTCGTGGCGCCGATTTGCTCGACGGGGACGGACATGAAATCCCGATCGAGAATCACGAAGTCGGCGAGCTTGCCGCTTTCGAGCGTGCCGCGCCGCGTCTCGTCGAAGCAGAACCAGGCGCTTCCCACCGTGTACAGGCGCAAGGCATCTTCGCGGCTGGGTGTTTCGTCCGGGCCGCGCGTCGATAGTCCGCCGACGGTCTGGCCGTCGAGCATCCATTGCAGCGCGACGAACGGATTGTAGGATGCGACCCGATGCGCGTCCGTGCCGGCTCCGACATGGACGCCCGTGCGCAACGCCGTGACGATGGGCGGCATGCTGCGCGCGGCTTCGCCCGCCTGCGCCACGATGCGGTCGCCTCCGAGGTACATGGCGTCCTGCATGGTCCAGCCGACACCGAGGGCCTTCATGCGCGCCAGCGTTTCGGACGAGGCGTTGTCGAGATGGGCGATCGACCAGCGCAGCGGCGCGATCGGCGTCTCCTTGTTGACCTCTTCATACAGGTCCAGGAGTTGGTGGACGGATTTGTCTTCCTGCCAGTGGATGGTGACGGTAAGCCCTTGTTTGGCTGCCCAGCGAACGATCTCGAGGAACTTGTCCCTGGCGGCCGCGTCGGGCGCGTTGTTGTTGTACATGGCGCCGGTGATCCGCTCGCCGATTCCGTTGAATCGCAGCATGTCGTCGCCGAATCCCATCGGCAGGAACGGCGTGAGACTCTTGTACTCCTCGAATTCCGCGCCGACATTCTGCGCGAACAGGCTGAAGGCGACTCGCACCGAAAGTGATTTCTCGCGCCAAAGCTTTTGCAAGGCGGCGTAGTGGCTGGGATAAATGCTGAAGCCGCCGGGATCCACGATACCGGTAATTCCGAGGCGATTGAGCTCGGTGAAGAACTGCCGGGTCCCGGCGACATTGTCTTCGAAATTCGGCCTCGGCAGGCGATCGAACAGCGCGGAAATGCTGACAATGGAGCCGTTGAACCAGCCCGTGGTCTCGCCCGATGCGGCGCGCTCGGCCGTGATTCCGGCCGGCAACTGATCCGCGGATATCCCGAGCGCTTGCTGCGCTTTCGGCGTCATCAGCACCGCCGAATAGAACAGCTGGATGTAAGCCGGATTGTCGGGAACTGCCGACATCACCTCGGCCAGGGTTGGCCGCCGCTTCTCCGCAAACTGCAGCTCGCTCCAGCCACCGGCCACGATGATCCAGGACGCCGGGCGCGCTTTTGCCGCCTGGCGCAAGCGTTCCATGGCCTCTCGAACCGTTTTTGCGCCGATCCAGTTGACCTCGGTTGCGTAGGTCAGGCCGGCGCGCACGGCGTGAATATGGGAATCGATCAATCCCGGAATGATCGTGCGTCCGCCTGCGTCGACGCGGCGCGTCGCGGGCCCGATCAGGCCTTCCATGGCATCGTTGCCGCCAACTGCAACGATCTTGCCTTCGCGGACCGCGAGAGCCTGCGCGATCGTCGATGCAGAATCCAGCGTCACGATTTTTGCGTTCGTGACAACGAGGTCGGCCTTTTGTGCGTAAGCCAAATTGGCCCAGCACGAGATCACCAAAATCGCCAGAACCTTGCGCATGTTCAGTCCCAAAATGAGAGAGCCAGGCGTGAGAGAGGCAAGAGAAGGTAGCCGCGGCGCCACACATCCGCCGCTGGATGCACGCGCGAATGTCGCGTGTCGCAACGGGGAGTGTGGTGATCTTGCTCATGTCTGGCTTCAACAAAATCAGCCAGTCCACCGGAAAATTCGGTAAGGGCCCAAGGAATTGATTTTACAGCCCGCCTTCGCCCGTTGGGCTTCGGCGCCTCAGCCTTCGCCCGTTTCGCAGCAGTTCGTCCGTCTTCGCTCTCACTTCGTCTAGGCTACGCCGCACACCACGCTCCGCCCCTCGTTCTCCGCGCGGCTGCGTCACGCGTAGCCCGTAGGGCGAAGCGTGGTGGGCCTGGCAGGACTCGAACCTGCAACCAGACCGTTATGAGTGACGGGATAAAGGGCGTGTTCGTTGATTTTCTTACGTTTTCATTCTGGTTTGATCGCGTTCGTCGCGTTTCGTCTACGCCGTTTCTGGTGCGAAACTGGTGCGTGGTCGCCAGCCAGCGATCAGGCAGTTGTCAAAACGTCTCGGTAATCTTGCTCAGGCGAGGGGGGCGATCCGGGTCAAATCCGCGGGCGCATGCCGCCTGCTCGATCATCCGATAGGCCGGAACGAGCATGGTGATCGCGTCGGTGACAGGGTCACCCTCGGCCAACCAGGGCAGCGAGCCATGCGGTCCGCCGCAGAGATGCAGCGCGATCTTTTGCTCACGCAATTCCTCCGCAAGTGCGTCAACCGTGGCCGCCGTTTCATCCATGAGGCGCATCATGACGACGGGCGTGCGCGACGACAGCGCCGCTCGTGGCCCATGCTGCAGCTCGGCGGCGCTCAGGCCGATGGAGGGCAGGCGCAGGATTTCCGAAAGCTTGAGCGCGATCTCCTTCGCCGAGCCCAGGGCCAGGCCCCGAGCCGCCACAAACACAGCTGACGCCTTGGCGAGATCATCAGCGATCTCGGACCAGTCGAGCGCCAGCGCGCGGTGCAGGCGCTCGGGCAGCCTGTCGAGGGCTGACCGCAGCGCACGATCTTGTGCCAGCTCGGCAACCAGTCCGGCACTGGCGGCCATCGAGCCGATGACGGTCTTTGTCGCCGCTACGGAGTGCTCTTGGCCGGCTTCGATCGGAACGACGAACTCCGCTTCGTCAGCCACCGGCGACGACGTCGTATTGACGATGGCAACGGTGTGGGCGCCCGAAGCGCGCGCCCACCTTGTCGCTGCGACGAGATCCGGGCTGCGCCCGGATTGCGAGATCACGATGAAAAGCGCATCGCGCAGCATCAAGGGCGTGCGAAATGCCGTGATCACCGAGGGAGCACTTGCTGAAACGGGAAGGCGAAGCCGCGTCTCGACAAGGTATCTCAGGAAAACCCCGGCATGTCCGGAGCTTCCCCGACCACACACGACGCACAAGGGGACGGAGCCAAGCTCAATTCGCTGCGCGATGTCGCGCGTGGCGGGACGGCTACGAATGATTTTCGCGACGGTATCGGCGCTTTCCCCGATTTCACTCGCCATCGCGGATGTTGTCATGACTCAACCGCTCCGCCTTGCTTGCGTGCCGCCGGCGCCTTGGGAGGCTGGTCACGATGCGAGTCCCGGTGCGAGTCCGGATTCCCGGCGAGCTCGGCAAACACGCGCCGGAGATTGCCGTCGCCGTCTTTCAGAATGGTCTCCGCATCAGTCCTGTCGACGCCCAGCGCCAGAAGGACCGCCGTCTTGACGTCTCCTTCGGCCTGCTCCAGCGAGCGTGCCGCGTGCGACGGATCGCAGTCGGCGATTTGCGCCACCATGGCCTCGGCGCGCCGCTTCAGCTTGGCATTGGTCGGCTGCATGTTCACCATCATGCCGCGATACACCCGGCCAAGACGCAGCATGATTCCCGAGGAGATCAGGTTGAGCACGACCTTCTGCGCGGTGCCCGCCTTCATCCGCGTGGAGCCGGCGATCAGCTCGCGGCCGGTCTCGATCAGGATCGGAAACCTGGCCGATGCCAGCAGTGCGGTGCCAGGGTTGTTGGCGACACCGACCGTCACTGCACCGCAGGAGCCTGCCTGCTGCAGCGCCGCGACCGTGAACGGCGTCGTCCCGCTGGCGGCTACCGCAATCACTACATCATGCGGCGTGAGCCGCGCGGCATTGATCTGTGCGACCGCATCATCGATGTCATCCTCCGCACCCTCGATGCTGGCGACGAAGGCACTGTCTCCGCCGGCGACGATGAAGCGGACGCGCTCTTTGGGCCAGGCGAAGGTCGGCGTCAGCTCGGCGCCGTCCTGGACCGCCACGCGTCCCGAGGTGCCGGCGCCGACGTAGACAAGGCGACCGTGATCGCCCAGCGCCGCTTGGGCCGCTTCGGTCGCCGCGGTGATCGAGGGGAGGGCATGACCGATCGCAGCGACCGCCGCAAGCTGACCCTCCCACATCGCTTCCATCGCTGACGTCAGCGGCCATGCATCAAGGTCGGCAAATCTTAGATCGACGTCTTCGGTGGCCATACTGTTGATCCAAGCGCCATCAAACGCGGAACTTCGGAGCCTGTTCATGGTCGGTTTCTCTCCCGGGCAGGGCCAGCGTGGGTAGGTCCAGCCGCCCTCGCGCGACCAGTAACGCTCCGGCTGTTGCGTCGGCGTCAGGACGCTTCAGGCGGGTACGCAGGTCGGGCGTCAGCCACGGCGTAATGGCATCCGCGAGCCCACCCACCAGCGAGAGCCGATAGGTTCCTCTCGCCAGGAATAGATCGAGCAGATCGCCAATGGCATCGGCGGCGCGTTCGACAATGCGGCGGCCGACCGGATCGCCCTGATTGGCGTGCCGCATCACGATCGGTGCGAATGCGGCGTAGTCCGTGGCTCTGGCTTGTTCGGACCAGGCCACCGCCTGATAGGGATCATGGTCGAATGCGCCCAGCACCTCTTCAAGCAATGGCGTCAACTCGCGGCGGCGATCCGCAGCCCGCAGCGCCAGTCGGACAACCTGTAGGCCGATGTCGGCGCCGCTGCCTTCGTCCGACACGGGAAAACCGTAACCGGCGAGACGGATCTCGCGGCCGTCGACCAGGCCGACACCGACCGAGCCCGTGCCGGCCACGACGATTGCCCCGTCCGCGCCGCTATGGGCGCCAAGACAGGCCGCGAGGCCGTCGCCGATGAAGTTAACGGACGCAAAGGGATGCGCGATTTTGCTGAGCGCCGCTTTCGCGCCCCGGCGGCCAATACCGGCAAGGCCAATACCGGCGTGCATTTGCGCGAAATCCTCGCGGCTCAGTCCGGCCTGTGTGGCCGCAGCTTCCGTGGCCTCCATGATGGACGGCCAGGCCTTGTCAACGCCAATCCGCGTCGTGGCCGGTCCCGAGTTCGCTTCTCCGAGCGCCGTGCCGTTTTCGTCTTCGATCCGGGCGCGACAGCGGGTTCCGCCCCCATCAATGCCGAGATACGTGGTACCTTTTGTTCCCATGGAACGTTAACGCGAAGGTTTCGCTTCGGGTCCGCACAAGGTCCCCGTGGCGTACATATGAACTCTTTTGGCAGAGACGCCTCACGAGTCCGTGACGGCCATTCCCGGATCGATACTGATGGGCCACGCTGGTTCTACCTCTCTCACGATTGCCGCACAGCACATCTTTGATGGGACCGACATGCACGGGCCGGGGTCGGTCACGATCTCGCAGGGACGGATTGAAAGCATCAGCTTCGAGGAGGCCGCGCCGGCGTCAATCCGCCTTCCCCACGATGCGATCCTTGCACCCGCATTCATCGACATCCAGGTGAACGGAGGCGGGGGCGTTCTTCTCAACGACCAGCCGACGGAGGCCGGCGTTCGACGCATCGTCGAGGCGCACCGCAAGGCCGGAACCACGGGCTGCTTGCCTACTCTCATCACCGATCGACCCGAGGTCGTCGAACGATTGGCCGTAGCAGCCGAGGGGTGCCTCGATATTCCCGGCGTGCTCGGCTTTCATCTGGAAGGTCCGGCGCTCAACAGGTCTCGCAAGGGCATTCATCCGGAAGCCGAGATACGCGTGCCCGATCGGCGCGACCTCGCCGCCATCAAAAGCTTCGGGGATCGCGGCCGCTCGATGGTGACCTTGGCCCCGGAATGCGTGCCCGCCTCCATGATCGATGAATTGGTCGGCGCCGGATTGCGTATCGCAGCTGGCCACAGCGATGCCAGCGCAGCCGAGATCCGGCAGGCGGTCGATCACGGTATCTCGGGGGTGACCCATTTGTTCAACGCCATGTCGCAGTTGAGCGCCCGGGAGCCGGGCCTGGTGGGCGCCGCGCTGGAGGATGACCGGCTGTTTGCCGGAATCATCTGCGACGGCATTCACGTTGACCGCGCCGCTTTGCGCGTTGCCTTCCGCTGCAAGGGACGCGATCGATTGATGCTGGTCAGCGATGCCATGCCGTTGGTAGGCACGGACGACCGGCAATTCCTGCTGCAAGGACGGCAGATCACGTTGCACGACAATCGCCTGACCGGCAGTGATGGCACACTCGCGGGCGCTCACCTCACCATGATCGAGGCGGTCCGCAACGCTGTTGCGCTCGTTGGAATCTCCCTCGTCGATGCCCTCATCATGTCGTCCCGGACGCCCGCGGCATTTCTGGGTCTTGGGTCCGCCCTTGGACGGATCGCGCCCGGATACCGCGCGGATCTTGTCGCCTTTAATCCGAACTTTGAGGTCGTCGGCACATGGATCGGCGGCGTCGGTTCGATGGGCGAGGCAGCCACGGCTTCCGAGCGAGGCTAGATGCGCAACCATCCCATCATCGTGCAGAAATATGGTGGTGTCTGCCTTGAAACACCGGCGAAGATTCGCGCGGTTGCGCGCAGTCTCGCCGACCTGCACGGCCGCGGTCATCGTGTCGTCGCGATCGTCTCCGCCATGGGCACGACCACCGACCAGTTGATCCAGATGGCTCATCAGGTCAGCCCGACTCCCAACCGCCGCGAGCTCGATATGCTGCTGACGACGGGTGAGCGCATCAGCATGTCCCTGATGAGCATGGCGCTTTCCGATCTCGGCGTGGCTGCAATCAGCTTCACCGGCAGCCAGGCTGGCGTGATGACAGACGACTCCCATTCCGCCGCACGCATTCTGGATGTTCGGCCCGTTCGCGTGCGTGAGGAGCTCGATCGCGGCCGCGTTGTCGTGCTGGCAGGATTTCAAGGTGTGAACCCGGCGACCAGGGAAATCACCACCCTCGGCCGGGGCGGCAGCGACACCACGGCGGTTGCGATGGCTGCGGCGCTGAAAGCCGAACGCTGTGAAATCATCAAGGAGGTCGACGGCATTTGTTCGGCGGATCCGCGCATCGTGAAGGACGCAAAGCCACTCCGGCAGGTCGATTTCGCATCGCTGTCGGAGATGTGTTTCTGGGGTGCAAAGATCCTGCATTTTCGCAGCGTCGAGCTGGCGCAAAGTCAGGACGTGCCTCTGGTCCTCAAGCAGTGGGGTGGCGTCGAGCACAGCACGCAAGTGATGAAAGAGGTTTTGGGCATGGAAAACGGGAAGGTTCTGGCCGTCAACTCGATAGCGCGCATCGAGCATGTGGAAATCGATTCCAGCGATCTCAATCACGGTTTCGAGAAACTCGCGCAGCATCTCAAGCAAAACAGCCTGTCCTGGCCGCAGCTCCTTGCATCACACTTCGCCGCAGGAAAAACCAGCATGACCCTGGCCTGCGATACGGAGTGGCTGGATGCCCTGCTGCGCACGCTGGAGCACGCCAACGACCTTCGCAGGCGGCGCGAGGCTTCGAGCTCGGTGAGTCTCACCTGCTTCGGCGGCGTTTCGTCGGAATTGCCGTTCAGGGCGTTGCAGGTTCTCAGGGGTCACGGGATTGTCCCCGACACCTACGTTTTGTCGCCGCATTCGGTCAGTCTGCTCATCCCCGCGGAGAGCCGGGAAGCCGCAGTGAAGGCGTTGCATTCGCTTGTTCAGCAGACATAGGCCGTTTGATTTCATTGGTGGGCCCGGCAGGACTCGAACCTGCAACCAGACCGTTATGAGCGCAGTGAGCTAACGGAAAGATCCAACGAAATCAGAGATCATCGTTTCCTTTCGTGCTCGTGCATGTTTGTTCGCGGGGTTTCTGTGGGATTTCTGGTATGCGGAACGCTGATCAGTGGGTTCTTGAAGGAACACAATACGGCAGCAGTATCTCACTGGGTAGGTCGCGCATGACCCGTGGCGGACGAAGTTCACCACTTGCGCGCACTTCATGGCCGGCCACTCGCTTGCCTTAGCAGGCCGTCGATTTGCTCGCGCCATAGCGGGTTGCGCGCCCTGAGGTGACCAATGATCGCGGCGGATTGAGCGGAGGTCTGCTCTGCAACGAGATATTGTCTTGCTTCGTCCATCCGGCCGCTTGCTGCCTCGCAGACCGCCATGACCTGAAGGGTCAACTGCGCCGCCGGCCGAATCTTCAGCGCCTGCGTTGCGGCTTCGACGGCCTGCGCGGTCTCGCCGGTAAACAGGTGCGCGAGAGCCAGCAGGTCGAACCAGACGAAATTGTGCGGGTCGTGCGAATTTAGCCGCAGTCCGTTCTTTAGGGCGGCCTTCGCCTCCGCGGCCTTGCCGAGGTAAAGCCTCGCCATCCCCTGCACGAGATACGCTAGCGCAAAACTCGGGCTGAGCTCGATCGCCTTCTCAGCGGCCCTTTCAGCTTGCTCTAGTCGGTTGGCCCCGCAGCTTGTGATCGCGAGGCCGTAGTGGGCGTAAGGGTTCTTCTCGTCGAGGTTGATCGCGGTGAGCGCCGCCGCCAGGCCCTCCTGGCACACGGGCTCGGGATCCTCGCTCCATCCCCATAGCGCGATTCCGCCGGACACACGCGCAAGCCAGATGTACGGATCGGGCGATCGCGGCTCAAGCTTCGCGGCAGCGCGGAAGAGATCGCGCGCCTCAGCATGAGTTTCCGGTGCGATGTGGTGGAAGTACCATACGCCGCGGCGCACAAGATCCCATGCCGTCATGCCGCCCGTCTGCATAGCGTGCTGACGCGACTCGGTCTTGAGCAGTTCCGGTTCGATCGCGCCGACGACGTTGTCGGCGATGGCGTCTTGGATCGCGAAGATGTCCGCGACGTCGCGCTCGTAGCGATCGGCCCAGATGTGGCTACCGCTCGTGGCGTCGATGAGTTGCGCCGTGATGCGCATGCGCTGGCCGGCTTGCCGGTGGCTTCCTTCGAGCACGTAGCGCACGCCGAGCCTGTTCGCGATCTCGCGCACGTCGATCGTTGAATCGCGGAATGCGAAGCTTGATTGCCGCGCGACGACAAAGAACCAGCGGAAGCGCGTTAGCGCCGTGATGATGTCGTTGGCGATCGCGTCGCCGAAATGCTGCTGATTGGGATTGCAGGAGAACTCCACGAACGGCAGCACCGCGATCGAAGGCTGATCGCCTGATGGACGGGTTGCGACCTGCGCAGCAGCAGCTGCCGCAAGACGTTCCGGCCCGTCCTCGACAGCGACCGACGGGCCGGCGAAGCGGTAACCACGACGGGGCAGTGTCTCGATCCAGGTCTCGCCGCCCGGCTCCTCAGCGAGCACCCGTCGCAGTGCCGCGATTTGCACCGGCAGATTGCTCTCCTCGACCGCAAGTCCGTTCCAGGCCGCCGCGATAAGCGCGTCCTTGGAGACCGGCGCGCCCGCTTGCTGCACCAGCACACGCAGCAGCGCAACGGGCCGGCGTCCAAGCCCGGTCACCTCCGTGCCGCGGAAGAGGGCTTCCGCGGCCTCATCAAGTCGAAATGAGCCAAACCGGTAGTTAGTCGTCATCATATGGCTCGATTCAAAATCATTTCCGAAATTCTTCAGCGCGGCTTCATGACTTCGCACCGACCGACCCGCAAGCTGGGGTCACAAGATAAGCATGGCCAAGGGAACGTTGCGATGACAAGCATGAAGGACCGTATCCACAAGACCAAGGACCTGCTCGGCGGATATCTGTGCGTGATCCCGTCCGCCGTCGTGACGCAGGCGCTCGCCGCGGCGGGGCCGGACTGGCTGGTGATCGACCAGGAGCATGCCCCGATTGGCATGGAAAATCTACATGCGATGATCGCGGCCACGGCGGGCACCGCCTGCTCACCATGGGTGCGCGTCGTCAAGGGCGATGAAGCGTGCGTGAAGCCTGCGCTCGACGCCGGTGCCGAGGGCATCATGTTTCCGCTGGTGCGCACCGCCGCGGAGGCCGCCGAATGCGTGGCATTGACGCGCTATCCGCCGCACGGGCGACGCGGCTGGGCTCCGTTCATCGCGCATTCGCGGTGGGGCGTCGAGCTGCACGACTATCTACCGAAGCGTGGGTCCGAGACGGTGTGCGGTCTCCTGATCGAAACCAAGGCCGCCGTCGACAATATCGAGGACATCTGCAAGGTGGAGGGCATCGACTACATGATCGTGGCGACGTTCGACCTTTCGACGGAGCTCGGCGTGCCCGGCAAGTTCGACGCGCCAATCCTGCTCGACGCTGTGAAGCACGTGGAGCAGGTGGTGCTGAACGCCGGTATCGCGCTCGGCGCATCCGCGCTCACGCGCGAGCAGGCGCAGGGCAACATCCGCCGCGGTCACCGCATCCTCGTCTACGGGTTCGACGTGCTCATGCTGAAGCAGTATGCGCGCCAGGCGGCGGAGTGGGCGAATAGCTAGGGATCGTCTTTCTTTCTGACCCGAGCATTTTCGACTGGAGTCTGCCTCGCCCTTTTGAGACCTGCCAACAGTATCGAGCAAGTCCGAGTTCGCGTTCAGGCGGAAATCGCGCGGACGCTCCGCGCCGTCCCTTTTCCGCACCTTATCGCTAACCTGGAAGCGTGCCGCTTCAGCGGCAATTGTTTCTGTGGGCACGCGCCGTGTAAAAAATGCGCCGTTGTAAGTTGTTGGTCTTATTTGGTGGGCCCGGCAGGACTCGAACCTGCAACCAGACCGTTATGAGCGGGAGAATATTGAACAGCGTTGTTGATTTTGCTGCGTTTTCGTTTGATTTCGTCCGCGTTCGTTGCGTTTCGATCAGGTTGCTTCTGGTGCGAAACTGGTGCGGCTGGTCTGAGCTTTCAGCTTCTGTTTTCCGTATCTTCCGCCTTAATTGAGCTGCGGGATGAGGCAAAACGCTAACCTAGGATTGGCGTTATCGACCGTTGCGGCGCGTTGCACGCCGCTTCTTGCGGGAGTCGGGCGGACTCGCCGCGGAGGCCCGCTGATCCTCCTGCAATTTGAGCGTAGCCTGCACATGTTCGGCCAGCTTCAACGCGCTATCAGCGTTTGACGCAAGCCGGGACAGCAGTTGGGCCAGCATTTTGAACTCCTCGCGCGTCAGCATTCCAAATAGCGCGTCGTTGACCGGTCGCTGCAAGGCGGCAAGACGGGTCAATAGGCTCATTCCGTGCTGGGTGAGGGCAAGCTGCACCCGCCGCCCGTCTTCGGGATGGGGGCTTTTCTCGAGCAGGCCGTCCGACACCAGTTTGTTGATCTCGTTGGTGACGAAGGCGCCGCTCAGATACAGCCGTTCGGCGACCTGATTCACGCCCATCGGTTCTTCCGCAGTCGAATTCTTGATCGCGATCAGGATCAGATACTGGGTGGGCGACAGGTCGACAAAGCCCGCAAATATTTCGCGGCAGGCTTCCAGACTGCGTCCGAACGCGAAATAGTCGTAGAGCAGCCCGCGAAGCGTGCGGTCTCCTTCCTTGTCGAGCAGCTCGGGTTTCGACGCCGTCAAGAGTGCATCGGTCACGCGGTCAATCTCCTCGCCAAATCATGGCATTGCGAGCTTGCTTAAAAAGCACGCATGCGCCCGCCCAGCAAGTAGGCTTGACATTCCTAAATAGCTTTGTCAGAAAGCTACCTGAGAATTATAAATCAGGTGCGAGGCGACGAGGCGGGAGTCCATGGAGGATCGTGCATTCAGGCGTGCTCTCGGCGAATTCGCCACCGGCGTGGCGGTGGTGACCGCGCGCGGCAAGGGCGAAGAGCTGATTGGCATGACCATGAGCTCGTTCAATTCGGTCTCGCTTGATCCGCCGCTCGTTCTCTTCAGTGTCGATCGCAAGGCGCGCAGCCTGCCCGCGATGCTGGATGCCAAGGGCTTTGCCGTGAACATCCTGGCGCGGGACCAGGAAGCCATCTCCAACCAGTTCGCGCGCGCTCTCTCGAACAAATGGGACCAGGTGAAGACGTCGGTCGGCCATGCCGAGGCGCCGCTGATCTCGGGCGCGATGGCGCATTTCGAGTGCGCGCCCTACGCCAATTATGACGGCGGCGACCACGTCATCTTCGTCGTCCGTGTCGTTCGACACGCGAGCCGCTCGGAGGCAGCCGCTCCCCTGATCTTCTTTCGCGGCCGATACCGCGATCTCATCGATGAAACCCAGCGCGAGCCGACTTGGCCGCTTCCCATTCACTACTAGTTTCGAACCGGAGAAACCGCGATGCGCAGCGCAAAGGAATATTTGTCAGGCCTGAAGGACGGCCGGACCATCTACATCAACGGCGCCTCGGTTGGCGATGTCACGACGCACCGTGCCTTCCGCAATCTCGCCAGCTCCATGGCTGGCTTGTTCGACTTCGCGAGCGCGCCCGAGAATGCGGAGCTGATGACGTTCGATACGGGGGCGGGCCGCGCCAACCGCATCTGGCAGCTGCCCTCGTCCTATGCCGAGCTCGTGACGCGGCGAAAGGCGCTCGAGGCGTGGGCCTCGCTGCATGCCGGCTTCATGGGCCGGGCCCCGGACCATGTCGCCTCCTGTATCTCCGGGCTCTACATGGGACTCGACGTCTTCCAGGCCCATGATCCCGCGCGCGCCGGCGCGCTCGAGAGCTACTACCGCTACGCCCGCGACAAGGACCTCTACCTCACCTACGTCATCATCAATCCCCAGGCGGATCGTTCGAAGGGTGCGGCCGAACAGGCCGATCCGTTCCTCACCGCCGGTGTCGTCGATCGCGACGCCGAAGGGATCACGATCCGCGGCGCCAAGATGCTCGCCACCGGAGGCGTGGTGGCCGACGAGGTCTTCGTCACGACCATCCAACCGATGCGTCCGGGCGAAGAGCGTTATGCGATGTCCTTCGCGATTCCGATGAACACGAAGGGCCTGAAGATGTTGTCGCGCAAGTCCTACGAGGATGCAGCGGGCGCCGTGTTCGACAATCCCTTGTCGAGCCGTTTCGACGAGAACGACTCGGTTCTCTATTTCGACGACGTGAAGGTTCCGTGGGACCGCGTCTTCATCGAAGGCAACGTCGAAATGTGCCAGAAGCAGTTTCACGCGACGCCTTGCCACGTCTATCAGAACTACCAGGCGATGGTGCGGTTGAGCGTGAAGCTCAAATTCCTGACCGGCCTTGCGCATCGCACCGCCGACATGAACGGCGTCACCCAGTTCCCGCAGGTACGCGAAATGCTCGGCCAGCTCGCGGCGGAGACCGGCATGGTCGACGCGCTGGTGGCGGCGATGGAGGCGAAGGGCGCGCAGGCCGGTCCCTATTTCATCCCCGACCGGCACACGCTGTATTCGGCGCAAGTGCTGACACAGCAGCTCTATGCTCATGTCATCAACACGCTTCGCGAGCTCGCCGGCGGCGGCATGATCATGCTGCCCTCGTCGGTCGCGGACTTCGACAACGCGGAGATCGCGGGCCTGATCGGCAAGACCCAGCAGTCGCCGAAGGCCAATTCGCATGACCGCGTGAAGTTCTACAAGCTTGCCTGGGATGCCGTGGGCTCCGAGTTCGGCTCTCGCCACCAGCAATACGAGATGTTCTACGCCGGCGCGACCTTCGTCACCAAGGGTCACTCCTATCGCACCTACGACTGGGCCGGCGCCGACCGTCTGGTCCAGACCATGCTCGATTCCTACGACCTCAACGGCGTCTCGACCGCCAGCAAAGCCGCCTGAATCAGGAGACAGCTCATGCCCGTCAACAAGAAGCACGACGAATTCTACACGCTCGACATGACCACCGGTTGGGAAGTGCCGGCAGGTTATCCAGCCGGCATCCAGCAGAAGATCATCTCGGGTGGCCTCGACGAGGAGAAACGCGGCGGGACGCGGACCCGGCTGCTTCGCTTCGCGCCGGGAGTCTACACCACGGCGCCGTTCTCCCACGAGTATTGGGAGGAGGTCTATCTCGTCTCGGGTGACCTGATCGTCGGCAACGATGCGAACGGCGAGGGCGGCAAGAGCTTCCCGCCGAATACCTACGCCTGCCGGCCGCCGCATGCGCCGCATGGGCCGTTCAAGTCCGTGAACGGCTGCCTGCTTCTGGAGATTCACTATTTCGATCCGGTGTGATTCCGGATCGCTGCTGCACAACATCATTCGACCGGCTTAGGGGAAGCGAAATCATGACGTTCAAAGGTGTCTCCATCGTCGTTGCGCGTTGGCTCTCGTCACTTGAGTTGCCGTTCCGGCTGGATCGAGGCTTGCCGCAGGCCAATCTTCGATTGGTGGTGGACGGTCTTGCCGGCGCGCTCGCACTCGGCGTCGTGGTCGCCTCGCCGGTCGCCGCACAGGAGAAGCCGAGCTCGTTGGGGCTCGGCATCTTCACGTTCACGTCGGGCCCCGCTGCGGCCTACGGCATGCCGGGCAAGAACGCGGCCGATCTCATGATCGACGAGATCAATGCTGCGGGCGGCATCGGGGGCGTGCCGGTCAGCGCGACCTATGTCGACGAGGCGCAGGGCGCGCAGGGCGTGATCGCGGAGTATCGGCGGCTCGCCGGGGACGCGAAGAACCAGGTCATGGTTGCCGCGTTGTCGAGCGCGAATTGCCTGGCGCTGGCGCCGCTCGCCGAGCAGCTCGAGGTTCCCACCGTGGGCTGGAACTGCGACACCCATCAGTTGCTGATCGACGGCAAGAGCAAATATGTGTTCCGCCCCAACGGCAACACGGTGCCTGAATTCATCGCCTACGCGATCTACCTGCTGGACCGCAAACCGGACGTGAAGACGATTGCGATCATCAATCCGGACTATGCGTTCGGCCATGACGCGGCCAAGATTTTCATCGCCGCGCTGAAGGCGTTGAAGCCGGACGTCGAGATCGTCGCCGAACTCTATCCGAAGCTCGGCTCGCCGAACTACCAGACCGAGATTTCCCGGCTCGCCACCGCGCGACCGGACGTCGTCTTCTCCAATCTCTGGGGCGCGGACCTCGAGAACTTCGTTCGCCAGGCTGCGCCGCGCGGTGTCTTCACGAGCAGTCAGGTGATCCTGGCACTCGGCGAGACCGTACTGCAACGCGTGCCGTTGCCCGACGGCGTGATCGTCGGCGTTCTCGGCGACGGCTGGTGGATGTCGCCGGACGCCAAGGCCAAGCCCGAGACGGTGAAGTTTGCCGACGCCTACAAGGCGCGCTTCGGCGAATATCCGGTATTCCCGTCGATCAAGATGGCCAACGCGCTGATCTACGTGAAGGCGGCCTACAACACTGCGATGCAGAAGAACGGCGGCAAATGGCCGACGCGCGCCGAGCTCGCCGACGCCATGAAGGGGAGCAAGGTCGGGACCTTGACCGGCACCGCGCAGACGCGCGCCGACAATGACGGTCTCGTCGACCAGATCGTCGGCGTCACCGCGAAGACGCCGGGGCAGCAGTTTCCCGTGATCGGCGACATGGTCCGCTACAAGGGCGACAGCCTGATGCCGCAGGCGGGCCAGGATCCGCTGGCCTGGATCGCGACGCTCAAGCCCGAGTTCGCAAAAGGTCTGCCGAAGCCTGGAAGCTACAAATAGGCCCGCGATCGCGTTTCACTCGACGCCAACAACGCAAGGCTCAGGCCGATGTTGAATGCAATCATCCCCTTGCTGCTGGACAGCCTCGCGAGCGCCGCGTTGATCTTCTTCGCGGCGGTCGGCCTGACGCTCGTCTTCAGCGTGCTGCGAGTCCTCAATGTTGCCCACGGCAGCCTCTATTCGATCGGCGGCTATGTCGCGGCCTCGATCTGCCTGTTCATCGCGAGCCGGCAGCTCAATCCTTATCTATCGTTCGCGGCGCTCCTGTTCAGCGCCGTGTGCGTTGCGGCGATCTTCGGTCCGTTGATCGAACGGGGGCTGGTCCGCTGGACCTATGGCAAGTCGGAGGCCGTGCAGATCCTGATCACGTTCGGGCTGTTCCTCATCCTGGAGGATCTGCAGCGCGTGATCTTTGGCGTGCAATCCTTCTACGAAGACGCGCCGATGCGATTGCTCGGGACCACCTCTATCGGTGGCGTCGTCTATCTCAACTACCAGATCCTCCTGGTTGGGATGGCGTTCCTCGTCGTCATCGGCCTGCGGCTCTTGATCAACCACACCCGGCTGGGGCGCCTGATCACGGCCGTGGTTACTGATCGCGAGATGGCGCAGTCGATTGGTATCGACACCAACCGGATCTTCATTCTGGCGCTCTCACTCGGCGTGTTCCTGGCAGCATTGGGCGGCGCGCTGGCGACGCCGACGTCCGGCATCGCCCCGGGGCTCGGAGCCGATACGATGGTGCTTGCTTTTGCCGTGGCGGCGATCGGCGGTCTCGGACAGATCGAGGGGGCCGCCCTGGCCTCGCTGATCGTCGGCCTGGCGCGCGTGCTCGCGATCTATCTGGCGCCGTCGCTGGATGCCGTCGCGCCCTATGCCGCGATGCTTGTCGTTCTCCTGATCCGTCCCTACGGGCTGTTCGGATCGGTGGCGGCGCGGAGGATATGATGCGAACGATCATTGCCGCCGCGGCGATCCTCGTCCTCGCGCTGTTGCCTGTGGCCGCGCCCTGGCTTCAATTCGTCCTGACTCTAGCGATCGCCAAGGGCTTTGCGGCGCTCGGCGTCGCCGTGCTGCTTCGCGCCGGGCTGATCTCGATCGGTCATGCGATGTTCTTCGCCGCGAGCGCCTATGGCGTTGCGTTCCTGGCGCGCGCCGGCATCAATGACCTTGCGCTGCTGCTGATCCTCTCGGTGTTGGCCGGGGCGCTCGTCGGCGTGGTCGCCGGATCGTTTCTCGTCCGCTATCGCGCGATCTTCTTCGCGATGTTGAATCTTGCGGTCTCCATGGTGTTCTACGCGCTGTGCGCCAAGCTGTATGGCGTCACCGGCGGCACCGACGGCATGCCTGTGCCAGTGCCGGCTGTGTTCGGCGTCGTCCTCGGCGAACCGGCGTTCAAGAACGTGCTGTTCTATCTCAGCCTGGGGCTGATGGTGCTCGTCGGCCTTGCCGTGCAGCGCTACCTGAACAGCCCGCTCGGGCATGCGCTTTCGGCCGTCCATACCAACGAGATTCGGCTCGAATATCTGGGCATCCCGGTCTGGGCGGTGCTGCTGATCGCCTATGTCGTCTCGGCGGCGCTCGCCGGCCTTGGCGGCGCGCTTGCCGGCTTTGCGATCGGTCGCGTGGTCCCCGATTTCGCGTTCTGGACCGCATCCGGTCACCTCGTTCTGATCGCCGTGCTTGGCGGTATCGGCGGTGTTCCGGGCGCGTTCATCGGCGCCTTGTTTCTGGAGTTGCTGCACAGTGGGGCTGTGACCGTCACGGATTCCTGGAATTTGATCGTGGGCATGACGCTGATCATCGTGATCATGTTCATGCCGCAAGGGATCTATGGATTGTTCACGCGCAAGGAGGCGGCGAGCCTATGACGCGTCCCATCCTGGAAGCCAGAGGTCTCCACGTCTCGTTCAACGGGGTCAAGGCTGCCGACGACGTCAGCATCGCGATCCACGAGGGCGAGTTCCTCGCGATCATCGGCCCGAACGGGGCAGGCAAGACGACTCTGCTCAACATCTGCACGGGCTATATCCGTCCGAGATCGGGCAGCGTGCTGCTCGACGGTCACGACATCACCCGCCTGTCGCCGCGCGCTATCGCGCGCCGTGGTGTCGCCCGCGCATTCCAGATCCCGCAGCTCTTCTCGGCACAGCGCGTGATCGACAACATGATGCTGGCGCTGGCGGCAACGGATGGCCTGTGGAGCGCGATCCGGCCGCTCGAGACCGCGAAGCGACGTGACGAGGCAACGGCGCTGCTCGACCTCGTCGGTCTCGCTGGCGATGCCGACCGGATCAGCAGCACGCTTCCCGAAGGCCATCGCAAGTTGCTCGACATTGCCGTTGCGCTGGCGCTGCGGCCGCGCCTCCTGCTGCTCGACGAGCCGACCAGTGGCGTAAGCGCACTCGAACGCTTCCCGCTGATGGAGGCCCTGATGGGCGCGCTGCGCCAGCGCCGCATCACCGCACTGTTCGTCGAGCACGACATGGACGTGGTCGCGCGCTACGCAAGCCGGGTCCTGGTGTGGAACGCCGGCAACATCATGGCTGAGGGGCGGCCCGACGAGGTGTTCAGCAACGCGCAAGTCCGCCGGCGCGTCGTGGGAGTTGCCTGATGCTCAGTCTCGACAAGGTCAGCGTCTCGATCGAGGGCGTCCGCGTGCTGCGCGCGGTCAGTTGCGAGATCGTCGCGCGCAAGACGACTGTGTTGATCGGCCGCAACGGTGCCGGCAAGACCACGACGCTGCGCGCGATCATGGGGCTCATCGCGCATGACGAGGGTTCGATCCGGCTCGATGCCGACGATCTCGGCCGCAGGCCTGCCCACACGCGCGCCCGTGCCGGCATCGGCTACGCGCCGGAGGACCGCCGCCTGATTCCGGAGTTGAGCGTCGAGGAGAACATCCGTCTGCCGGCGCTGGCGTTGAAGCTCGATCGTGCCGAGATCGCACGCAGGCTCGACGAAATCTATCAGCTGCTGCCCGAACTGCACGTGATGCGCGCCAGGCCCGCGGGCGGCGTGTCCGGCGGGCAGGGAAAGATGGTCGCGCTGGGCCGCGCGCTGACGGTGGCGCGCAAGGTTCTGCTGCTCGACGAACCCTTCCAGGGCCTGGCGCCGGCCCTCGCGCTGGACTATGCGCGCACGCTTGGCGAGCTGCGCAGGCATCGTCCGGACCTTTCCATGCTGATCACCGAATCCTCGCCGGCGCTGCTCGATCGGATCGCCGACACGACGCTGCAGATCGAGCGCGGTGAAATCCTGACCACATCGACCAAGAGTAGGCCCTCCCATGCTGCTGCAATTTGACCGCCTCGCAAACGACAGGACCGACCGCGTCAGCGTCGAGATCGACTCTCTCGTCATTGCCGGCTGGGCGGGCAGGGATGCCGCGGCGATCGAGCACCATATCGAGGAGCTCGCCGCGCTCGGCATTCCGCGCCCCTCGACGACGCCGCTTTATTACCGCGTCGCCGCACAAACGCTGACCCAGGATACCTGCCTCACCGTACTCGGCCCTGACAGTTCCGGCGAGGTCGAGCCCGTCATTGTCGCCATGGCTGACGGGCTCTGGGTCGGCATCGGATCTGACCATACCGATCGCAAGGCGGAGGCGTCGGGCATCGCTCTGTCGAAGCAGCTCTGTGGCAAGCTGGTCGGCTCGCGGCTCTGGTCTTATGCCGATGTCGAGGCGCATTGGGATGAAATGATGCTTCGCTCGTGGGCGACGATCGATGGCAAGCGGACGCTCTACCAGGAGAGCCCCGTTTCCTCGCTCAGGACGCCGCGCGATCTCATCCGCCGCCACACCGGTTCGGCCACCCTTCCGGCCGGCACGTTGATGTTTTGTGGGACGCCCGGTGCGATCGGTGGCATCCGGCCGGCGACGCGCTTTGAAATGGAGCTGGATGATCCCGTGCTCGGCCGCAGGTTGACGCACAGCTACGATGTCGATGTGCTGCCGGTCGTCTCCTGACTGTCGCACTCAGGTGCCGTTCTATGACAGCCACAAGCGATCGAGAAAATCCGTCTGCCGTTGCGCGGCTGGAGCAGGCAATTGCGCGGATCCAGTCGCCGCAAGCCGAGAACGTCTTCACGGCGGTGTTCGCGGATAGCGCCCGATGGGAGGCCGAGGCTGCCGACCGGCGCGCCGCGACAGGTCGCTCTCGCGGCCCGCTCGATGGCCGCATCGTTTCGGTGAAGGCGTTGTTCGACATTGCCGGCACGGTCACGAGCTCCGGATCGGCCGCGTTGCGCCGTCTGCCACCGGCTGTTGAGGACGCTGAAGCCGTGAGACGGCTGCGGGCTGCAGGTGCCATCGTCATCGGCAAGACCCAGATGACAGAATTTGCCTTCTCCGCGCTCGGCACGAACCCACATGATGGAACGGCAGGCAATCCGCGAGACCGCGAGCGCGTGCCGGGCGGCTCGTCATCAGGCGCCGTGGTGTCGGTGATCGATGGCATGGCCGACATCGCCATCGGCAGCGATACCGGCGGTTCTCTCCGAATCCCGGCCGCGTTGTCGGGCGCGGTCGGTTTCAAGCCGACCAGCGGTTTCGTGCCGACCGCCGGCGCATTCTCGCTATCCTCGAGCCTCGATACGATCGGCCCGATCGCCGCGAATGTCGCCGATTGCTTTGCGGCTGATCAGGTGCTTTCAGGTGAAGGCGCGCCATCGCGGCTGCGCCCGGCCCCTCCCGGCACGTTCCGCCTTATCGTTGCCCGCGGGCGGTTGTTTCATCGCTGCGAGCCCGACGTACTCGGCGCGTTCGAGGCCGCCATGGAGCGGCTTCGATCTGGTGGCTTGCGGATAGAGGAGGGATCGATCGAGTCTGCTCTCGATGATGTCGCGGAGATCGACAAGATCGGCACTTTTCCCTCAATCGAGGTTGGCGCGACGCTGCGCGGTCTGGGCCTGCCCGGGCTGGACGGTGTCGATCCCCGAACGCGGGTTCGCATCGAAGCCGGCGCTGGCATCCTCGGCACGGACTATGTGCGCATGGTGCGGCTGCGGCAGGCGGCGATCCGGTCCTTCGAACAGCTCTTCGGCAACAACGAGGTGTTCATCCTGCCGACGACGCCGACCCGTGCGCCGCTTCTCTCCTCCGTTGCGGAGGATGCGACATTTCACGAGCTCAACGGTCTCGTCCTGCGCAATCCACGCATCGCCAACTTGCTCGACTGCCCGTCGATTTCGCTGCCATTGCCGCTCGACGGTCTTCCCGTCGGCCTCATGCTGATCGGTCGCAGGAACGCCGACCGGCACTTGCTGGAGATCGCGGCCAGCGTAGAAACGCTGCTGCGAGGACATTTGCATACTGCATAGCCCTTTCGCGCGAAGGGCCGCCGAATCTGCGATCGCGTGGAGAGGCTGTGGCGATGCCGCCTGTGACCGGACTCAGGCGACGTGGCTTTAATCTTCACGTCCCGCTGCAACTACTTCAATTCCAGAGTCGTCAGGAGGCGTTCCGCCGCTTTCAGATCCGCCGTGTCTTGGCCTTTGAACCACGCGATCATTTGTTCCAGGAGGATCCGAGCGTCCTCGCGTCGTCCATGAGCGCTCATGAGCTTTGCCAGGTCGGCCGTGGCCCGCAGTTCGCTCGCCCGCGCGCCTTGTTGACGACTGAGTTCGAGCGAACGGTCGAAGAGCCTTTCCGCTTCCTCGACGTCAGGCTGCCGCATTGAGAGAAGAAGAACGCCTTTCACCCGCAACAACTCGGTCATATAAATGAGGTCGCCGTTCATCTCGACCAATTGGATGCCGTCATTGATCACGCTCATGGCTTCGTCAAATCGGCCGGTCGCGGCGAGCCCTTCCGTGAGCGAAAGATTGAATGGCGAAGCCATCATCCCGTACCGTGCAGCGCGAAGCTCCTGCACGCAATTCTGCAAGGTATCGACTCCGATTTGAGAATCGCCGCGGCTGATCGCCAGCAGCGCTTTGATACCACGCCCGACCAACACCTGTAGCGCCAGGGAATGGGCCCGGCCATTGGAGATATACCAATCCGTGACTTTCTCGGCAGTCTCCAGATCGCCCGTCCAGAGGAACAGCAAGACGGCGTGGATTAGAGTCAAGCTCAACGTGATCGAGTGCTTGATGTGACGGGCATCCTCAAGGATGAGGTGCGCTTGTTCGGTGGCCTGACGCGGATATCCCTGCAGGCATAGTGTGCTCGCCAAACCCATGGCGGCCGGGGCGGCAACGTCAAAGCCGAAGTAGACCTTGCTGGCGCGCTGTGCGCGTGACCGGTTTTCTATCGCTGTCTCAAATTCCGCTTGGGCGCCCCTGAGATCGCCAGTCAGGTAAAGTGAGTTCCCCAGCACGAAATGCGCCAACGCGAAGGCGGCCGGGTCGCCGAGGGCTTCGGCTACTGCCAGACTGCGCTTTGCGCATTGCAGTGTCAGCTCGCGATTGCCGCCTCGAAAGTGGAAGATGTTCAGCGCGCTGAGCAACCACATTTGATAAGTTAGATCGCCGCGAACTTCGGCGATGGAAAGGCTTCTATCCAGAGCCGCGCGCGCCTCGTTGCCGCCGCCGCGCGTGAACATCAGCGAATAGCCCAGGGCGGCCTGCAAACGCATTTCATCGGACGTTCCGCGCCTGGTGTCGTCGAGGACCAGCAGGGCCTGCTCCGACCAGCGATAGCATTCGGGCAGCATGGACGTTGCCAGCAGGACGGGCCCGGCGGCGACGGCAAGTCCGATTCCGATGTCGACTTTTTGCGAGTCGCGAGAGAATGCCCATTCCAGCGCCGTTCGCATATTGTCGATGTCTCGAACGTAACGGGGCAGATCATTGAGGTCCACGGATGGGCCCGCGGCGGCCAGTGCAAACAGATCGCGATAGAACTCAGCGTGCCGACGAGCAACCTGTTCGCCCTCACCACTCTCGGCCAGCTTGTCGAGCGCATAGGCCCGAATTGTCTCGAGCAGTCGCCAGCGGCCGAACGATGCCGATGCATCCAGGGATACGAGCGACTTGGCCACCAGGCTTGCGATCCCCTCGGCAACCATGGTGGCCGTCACGCCGAGATCGCCCATGACCGCGGTCGCCGCTTCGAGCGTGAACCCGCCGGCGCAAATTGCCAGCCGACTCAACAGGGCCCGTTCGGCCTCTGGCAGCAATTCGTAGCTCCAATCCAGCGCCGCACGCAGGGTCTGGTGTCTCGGCAGAGCCGTTCGGCGGCCGGCTGTCAGTAGACTGAAGCGATCATCTAGAAGGTCAGTCGTCTGTTGAAGTCCCAGCGTCGCGACTCGCGCCGCCGCAAACTCTATGGCGAGCGGAATGCCGTCGAGGTGCCGGCAGATCGCGGCAATGAATGGCAGGTTTCCAGGGCCCGCCGACGAGCCGGCATCGAGGGCGATCAGTCTGGCATTGAACAGCTGAATTGCGCTGTACCCGCGAATGACATCCTCGTCGTCCTGGCGCAAAGGTGGCACGTCGAGCGGTGGAACGCGATAGGCGTACTCGCCCTCGATTCTCAGGATTTCCCGGCTCGTCGCGAGCACGGACACATTCGGGCATAGACGGACGATCGTTTCCGCAAGCTTCGCTGCGGCATTGATGAGGTGGTCGCAATTGTCGAGCACGAGCAGCAGCCTCTCTCTGTCGAGAGCCCGGGCTACGGATTCGGCGGAAATCACGCTGCCCGCGAGCCTCAGTCCCAGCGCGACGGAAACCGCGGCCGGCACGAGTGCCGGGTCCGACAGCGAGGCCAGCTCGACGATCCAGCAATCGCCCTCAAGCGCCGGAAAGATGCTGCGCGCAACCTCGAGAGCGAGTACGCTTTTTCCGATTCCGCCTGGCCCGGTCAGCGTGACGACACGATAAGCCGACAGGACATCCAGCAGATGCTGGCGCGGTTCGCTTCGGCCGATCAGAGCCGATGCTGCAATCGGCACATTGGATCGAAATGGCGGTTTCGGGTTGCGTTCAGCGTTATCGAACCGATGTTCCGGCTCGGGCGCCTCCAGCACGTTCCAGCGTCCCAGCAGGCGATAGCCACGGCCGGCGACCGTCTTCAGCAGGCCGCGGTCGGCGCCAAACGCCTTTCGGATGGCCGAAATATGAAATTGGAGGGTGTTTTCCTCCACGACCGCGCCGGGCCATACGCGCTCCATCAGGTGGTACTTGCTGACGAGCTTGCCGCCCGATCGAGCCAGAATTTCGAGGATCTCGAATGCACGGCTCCCAATCGGCACGGAGGCACCTCGGGACCGCAACTCGCGCCGGGCCAGATCGACTTCCCATCCATTCGACGCGTGAACGGCCTTTGGGCTTTGCTCCGTCAAGTCGGCGACCCCAGTAGATCGAGTAATCCTCAGAACTTCTCAGCACACGCTCAGGGAATTCACGCGCGAAACGAGCTTAAACTTTGCGCGTGGCGGTGAGCATCGGACGGTCGAACAAGTCGTCAACACAGCGCGGAACTCGCTCGAAGTGCTCTGGATACGCGCTCGACCGTCGGAACGGCAGAGGTAACACATGCGACGCACCCTTCTTTTTTCAGCAATCCTTCTTGGAGTGACGGTTATGACGCAAACGACACAAGCCGCAACACCAGATCCCGCAACCGATCCTCGCATCGCCCCGCAGGTTCGTGCGTTTCTGAAAGAAATCAACAAGGACTCAAGTCCTTTCTGGGAGCTTCCTCAACCGAAGCCGCAGGACATCTTGACCGGCCTGCAGAATAAGACCCCGGTCGACATGTCGGGGGTGAGGACGACCGAGCAGACCATCACCCAGGATGGTCAAACCGTGAAAATCTACATCATGAAGCCCGAGCAGATCTCCGGTAAACCGGGTGTGCTGCTGTTTATTCATGGTGGCGTCTGGATTGTCGGAAATTTCCAGAACCACCAGCGCCTTTTGCGGGACCTGGTCGTCGGCTCGGGCCAGATCGGCGTGTTCGTTGAATACACCTCCTTGCCCGAGGCGCGGTTTCCCACCCAGCTCAATCAATCCTATGCTGTGTTGAAGTGGGTGGCGAGCCATGCCGAAGAGTTTGGCGCGGATGGCAGCCGGATCGCGGTGGCCGGCAATTCGGTCGGCGGCAACATGACCGCAGCGCTGACGCTCATGGCCAGGGACCGCGGCGGCCCCAAGATCAGTCACCAGGTGCTGATGATCCCGGCGACCGACGCCAGCGTGGACACTCAGTCCTACCATGAATTCGGCACCGGTCGGTTCTTGGCCCGCGCCTTCATGAAGTATGGCTGGGACTTGTACGCACCGGACGCCGCATCGCGCGACAACCCTTATGTTTCGCCATTGCGCGCCAGCCTTGAACAACTGCGCGGGCTTCCGCCGGCGCTGGTCATCACATCGGAGAACGATCCGCTGCGCGACGAAGGCGAAGCTTACGCCCGTAAGCTCAAGGAGGCCGGGGTTTCAGTGATCGCTACCCGCTACAACGGTATGATCCACGACTTCGTCTTGCTAAATGGCATTCTGACCGATCCCGAGCCGGAGGCTGCGATCCGTCAGATGTCAGCTGAGATCAAGGCTCAGCTCGCGCGTTAGTCCCGATCAGTGAGGAGGGGCGACGTGGTCGCTCCCTCCTGGCTGTTGACCCGTGAGTGGCAACGAGAAACGTCTTTGGTGCGGTGACCAATAATCGGTGAAATGAAAGTCTCTGCTCATAATGATTAATTCCACTGGTGGGCCCGGCAGGACTCGAACCTGCAACCAGACCGTTATGAGCGGCGGGATAGCGATTGGCTTCGTTGATTTTGCTAACTTTTTGTTTGAATTTGGTCGCGTTCGTTACGCTTCGGTTGGGTCGTTTCTGGTGCGAAACTGGTGCGGTAACGCCTGCTTATGCGAGCCGAGCCTGATATCCGAAAGGTCTCCATCGAAGGACTCTCAACGATGATCATCGATCGACTTTACCCTCTCAAGGCTGAAACAGGGGTTCGATTCCCCTAGGGAGCGCCAATGATTTCAACGACTTAAAGCTTACCTCGAAAAGTCGTCGAATATCCGTTGAATAAGCGCCGACGAACGTTGGCGAACTCCGCCACACAAATTCTGTGGTCCCATCACCTAGCTCTCTCTGTCTTAGTTGATACCTAACGTGACGCGCGAAGCGGATGGGACGCCACTATACCTCGGTTGCGCTTGGCGCGAGACGGACGCCGAAAGCGCTGTTGGCAAGCTCGTAGCCTACGCACTTATGTGCGTACTTCGCACGTCTGAATAGGAAGCGCTTGTTCTTTTCCTGGGCACCAAATAACTCAAGCAGAAAGCGTCGGTGTTCAGCTCCGCGTGTCAAAAGACAAACATCGGCCCGCTCATCTCCGAGTATCGCAAAATGAACCTTCGCCGGATCTAACGCATCAAATGCTGTTTGGAGTTCGGCTTCTTCACGATCCATGCGCCTTGCAGCTGCTCGGCTGAATTCCGTGGCAGAAAGGTCGTCGTCCTAAGAACGAGATAGACAAGGTAGAAAACGCCGCAGGATACTGGATCTGATCGCTACATGGCTCCAGCTAGTGGCTGGCATACGGCAAGGCTGCTAGGTGGTAGTCAGGCGCTTAAGGTTGGCCGCGATCACACCGGTGAGTTCCGCGGTTGGCATTGAACGTAAGCGCGCGAGTTCTTCGACGGTCATGGCTACGTCGCCTGAACGGGCATCGCGGCCGTCTATTTTGGCAAACGGACCGTCCGTCTCGGTTAGGAGCCGATCTAGAGGCAGCGACATCACCGTCGATCGGTGTCGCTCGTTGCGCAGCATTTCGCGGTTGATCGAGAAGTACATCCCTAGCTTGGCCGCGCGGGCTGCGTCGGATTTGCTTCCCGTAAACCAGTGGAGGACCGGTACTCCACGTGTTGGAGGAAGCAACGCTTCGATCATGTCGATGACTACTTTTGCGGCCCTTACGCTGTGGATCGTCAGAATCTTCCCGCCTTGGTCGGCGCAATCGCGGAGGACGGTTTCAAAAACCTTTCTCTGACTTTCGAATGAAGCATAGAAGGCTGGTCCCGCGTCGAGGCCGACTTCGCCGACGTAACGGGCTCGTGCCAGGTATTCCCGCCAGATGGGAAGTTCATGCGCGCGTTCTTTCACCAATTGGGGGTGGAGACCGAGCGCTGCACGGACGTACTTGGTCGGGGCGGCAAGTTCTTGATTACGTGGCCACGCACGTGGCGTGGTCGTCACCGCAAGCGTGAATATCTTCAGGCGTTCACTCTCGGCGACAGCGGCAGCGTGATTGCGATAGAGATCGAGATGGCAGTGGAAGTCGACGAGATTGGAAATCACGAGGTCCTCAAGAGGGACGAGTTCGAACGCCGGCCAACAGCGACCCGACTTCTTCAAGGCCGCGTTTGTAGACCGCGGCCAGTTCGCGGAGTGCCGCGGGATTGTCGTTCAATGGACCCGGTTTGTGAATGAGGAATTTTTCGACGCCGGGGCGCGCGGTCAACCGGTCAAAAGCATATTGGAAGGAGCGAATTTGCTCGCCAGCCGCCGTCAGGGGATCCCACTCCTGCGCCCGAAGGTCGGGGACGGTGTAGGTCGTCTTGTCCTTGATGGATGCGACCGATGCCCGCCGTATCAGGCATGGCAGGCAATAGCCGCAATGCTGGGTCGGGTATCCCTGCCATCGTCCCTTCGTCGGTGACGCGCATGACAGCGTCTCGGGTACGAGCTCTTCCAATAGCTTTGGATTACTACAACCGCGGACCATCTCACCCTTGGTCTTGTTCCAATATGGGTTCTCGATCCGTCCTTGAATGCCCAAGATGCCGAGCAGCTCATTCCAGCGAGCGATGTAGAACGGGTGGGTCGTTCGGGTGCTCAAGGCGCCAAGACGGAGGGTGTCGAGTGGAACATTGAGAGCGATGAGCCCGTTCTCGGGCGCATGCATCACGAAATTGGTGCGCAAGCCGGTACCGGCGAAGACACCGAGCGCGAAGAAAAGAAAGGATCGGCCGCGCGTGCTGTCCTCGGACCCGACGTTTCGAACGAGCTGTTTCGGGAACGCCATCCAGGTACGGAGCCGCTCGAAAGGAAGCGACTTGTATTGCTTCTTCAGGCGATCGAAGCAGTCATCTTGCGCCTTGCTGACAGCAGGCTCGCCTGCATGACTGACGAGCAGCGGGATGCGCTTGGCCTCGAGTTGATCTATGGCCCCGATCAAGCTGTCCAGTCCGCCTGAGAAGAGGCTCACACCCGTGAACGGCGGCACGATTAGGTCGGCTTGCGGGACGATTTGCGCGAAGCTCGACGGGCGCGGCCGAAATTGAATCGTCCAGCGATCGCCTGTGAGGAAACTCAGCATGCGTTGCAGGACCGGGACGGCGGCATTCCAGCGCGTGACGTCGCTTACGGGGACGACGACGCGGATTTCGCGCGTCCAAGCATCCTGAGATTCAGTTGCGCGGGAGATGCGCGTATCCGCAGCATGAATCTGCGCGGCGAGGACTGCGAGATCCAGTGCGACCTCGCTCGGGAAGACATGCTTTGCCTTCAGATCCGTGAGCGCCGCGCCAATCCCGAAATCGAGGACTTTGTCGTAGGCCACGAGATCGAAACGTGTCGGTTTCTCACCCAGCTCGGCGGCCGCCAGATTTGCCCGATCTCCCGGACCAAAATGCCCTTGGATGAGATGCCGGGTCATCGTTCGCTCTCCGCATCGCCAAGTGTTTGCAGGAAGTCGTAGGCAGCTTCATAGACGGCATCGACGTGTTGGAGGGCTTGCTGCGGTGTCAGAGCGCTAGCCGTCGGGCGGGCCGCACCCAATGCATCGCTCACGGCGCGTTGCACGAAATCATACAATTGCGCCTGAACCCGTTCGACGGCGGCGGTGTCTGTCGGCAGTTTGATGCTGTTGTTGCCGATGTCGTTGCAGATGCGCGCCTCGATGGCATGGGCGGCGAACATCTCAAAAACAGTCTGCATCTGATCCGGTGTCAAGGCGTTAAAATCGGTGATGCCTTGGTCCGCGAGATCGGCGATCGTGTCGATGAAAGCGTCACGCGCGATTCCTTCATCGACGGAGCCGCCGGGTGGACAGATATATTCGGCGAGCCCGAGGAAGACATCTTCGATGGGGCGGCCCGCGAGTGCCTGAAGATTCAAGGCGCGTAACGCCTCGACCGGACCGCGCGCTTGTGCGTCGGCGAGGAATGAGTAGAGACGCGCGCCAGCTTGTCGCGATGACCCCATGCGACGGGCGGCTTGGCGCGCGCCCCCGGCTGCAGTCGACACGTAACCTGAAACGGCGCGACCGAGAGCCGCGCGATCGGTCCCACCCGAGCGCGCAAATCTGGAAAAATTGGTGCGTGGTGCCGTGAAACGTGATGGCATCGGCGCCTGCTGCGGTGGTACGTTCGGTACGGTCAGCGGCAGCGCGGGCAGTGCTCCCGGTGCGGCCCCCGGCGCGGCAGCGGGAGCTGGCGCGGGTATGACCGGTGCAGTTGCTGCCGCCGGATCGTTCAGCCAGCTCGGCACGAGGGGCGAGCCGTTGCCTGCGCCGCCATAGGAACCGGAAGTCCCCATCAGGCGCTCCGGCTCTTCATCTTGCGCGCTGCGATAGCTGCATTAGCCAAGGGCGATTTCTTCCCGCTGGTCGCCCACTCTTCGATGAGATTGGTGAGCCGCGTGGCCGCTGCCTGATCGGTCACCACACCTTGCCATCCCGACACGGGCCAGGCGCCGCACCGCTCGACGGGAAGCGCGCCGAGGAAGTCGAGCAGGTTTGTCTGAAGCACGGGATGGGTCTTGACAAGGACGCTGAGCCCATCGATCCCGAGCGGGGCGGTCATGAACGAGTCCTCGCCCATGATCCGGCTGCGCAGCGCCTCGAAGACTTGGGCCGCTTCCGGCTCTTTCAGAAGCTTCAGGTCGGCATCGAGGCTCTGGACGGCCAGTTTCGGTCCGAGCAGCTTTTCGACCACGCCAGCGAGATGGCCGAGCGCTGACGCCGCGCCGAAATAATCCTTCCGGTCCTTGGTCACGAACAGATAGGGACGCAGATCGACGTTGGCCAACGGAGGAGGAACCTGCGACCAAGCCTTGATCTGCGGTGACGCGAGCCATTCGGTGACGAGGGCGCTTTCTGCCACATCGCCGCTTTCCTTGGCCTTGCCTACCTTCGTATCGGCCGTAGCTTTCTCGCCGGTCGCTGCCTCCAGCGCGACGAGGTCGTCGCAATAGCCTTTCGGGTGAGCGGCGGCGGCGAATGCGATCTGATCGAAAAGGCGCGGGATGAAGCGCTCCGCGAGCATCAATCGGGCAAGCACCGGCAGCTTGACGTCATTGCCGTAGCCACGGGCGGTGGCGGTTTGCTGCCGTAGCAGCAGGGTGTTGAGAAAGCGTTTGATCTGGCGCGGATTGCCCTTGGCACCGCTGGCGAGGATAGGTCCGATCTGGTCACTTAGCGTGACCGCGTTCTGGACGGCAGGCTTTACGTCGCCGAGCGCGGCCTTGATGGCGGCAAAATCGAGCGGCGCGCTTTCCCAGGGGCGTTTTAACCGCTCGCGCGCTACCGCGATCAGCTTTGCGTATTGTTCATCGGCTTCGCCCAGTTCCGCGCCGATCAGGAGCAGCGTCACGTAGATGCGGGTCTCGGTCTCGCCGAGCGCCGGGATACGAAAGGGAATCTGGATCAGCTTCTCGAGATAGTTGCGCGCGTAATCGCGAGGCCCAGTGGTTTCCGGCAATTCGGGGAAATGCTTACGGACCGAATACTCGATCATCGCTTCGTCGGCCGCGACGACGAAGGCGGTTCCGGAAGTGAAGACGAACAAGCGGATGGCTTCGAGCGTCTCGATCGCGGTATCGGGCAGGCAGCGATCGAGATCGTCGACGAGGACGACGAGCTGCTTGATCCCGGCATCCTTCAGCAGTTTGTCGAACGCTTTACGGAACTCGGCGATCTCCTCGGGGACATTCTTCGCTTCTGCGGGCTTGATGACGGATTTCACGCCCTCGATAGCCGCGGAAATGTTTTCCTTCGTTGCCAGTTTGGCGGGATCGGCGAGGATGTGCTGAAGACCGTTGGTGATGGCCGAGATCTGATCGGGTGTCGGCATGCCGGTAAAGGCAGTGAACGCAAGGCCGCCGGCATGCTTGGCTACTTTCAGCCAATCGATCCGCGCGAACAGGTCCTTGACCCCTTCCGTGGCGCGCGTGAGCACAGGACGTTTTTCGAGAAGGCCTGTGACGACGCCTTCGATCAACGCGATCTTGGCATCCTCGAAGCCCTGGAAGCGCCAGCTGTTGAACTTGAGACACAACACATCGCCGCTGCCGCCGAGCCCGGCCTCGATCATCTCGAGGATGCTGGATTTACCCGCGCCCCAGTCGCCATGAACCCCAACGGTTACGGGATGTGCGCGTTGCGCCTGCAGCAACGCGATGATCGTCGCCGCGATGGCCTCGTTGTTGAGCAGGTCTATCCGCGTCTCATTGTCGGGAAGGATCATCCTTGGCCCTGAAAAAATGGTCAAAGGGAAATATGGAGTCCCGCTCTTCTGTCGAATGAAGAGGCGGCGCCTTCTCATGGAGGCTGAAAGCCAAAGCCGACGCAACGAGAAGATGCTACATGGCGAGGAAGTGAGCCATAAGTAATTGGTATAATAGCATTAATTGGTGGTCTGGGTGGCGATACGATCTGACTCCCGCGAGGCTGTCCGGTCCGATTTTTCTGCGACTCAGGGACCGATCCGCTCGATGAGCGGACCGTCTTCGCCGATGGCGCGGAAACGGTAGAAGCGGACGCCGTCCTGCAGATAGTTGAATTTCTGGCGTGCGAGCTGGAAGAATTTCTCGTCACACGTCGAGACGATGAATTGGCGGGTGCCGAAGTCCGACTTCAGCAGACCCATGATCAGGTCCAGCAGCGCATAGATGTTGAGATCGTCGAAATGCGTGACGGGATCATCGAGAAAGACCGGCGCCAGCGCCGACCAGTTTTGTCCGCTGCAGGCCGTCAGGAAGAGACCGAGCTGCAATGTTTGCTTTTGAGACTCGCTGAAATAGTCGACGGGCCGCAGCTCCACACCATGCCGCTTGACCGTGACCGAAATCTCGGACTTGCGGTGTATGATCTCGACGTCGTCGAAGCCGTAGACCGATCGAAGCCGTCGCTGAATGACCGACGTCCGCGGGCCGTATTGGCGCGTGAAGTTGGCGATGGCCGCGGCCTGTTCTTCGGACAGAATCTTCTCAATCGCTGCGAAGTATTCCCGCCAGGGCTTGCGCGTGTCCCGCGATGCTTTCTTCTCGGCGACGAGTTTTTCTTTCGCCGCAATGGTTGCTTCAAGTCGGGCGAGCGCGGCGGCGGTCGTTGCTGCATCAAGGCCGATTTCGGCACTTGCAACACGTTGATGTAGCGCGCGCAGGCGGGCAAGCGCCTGCGTCTCTTCACCCAGTTTTCCCATCAATTCCTGTTCGTCGGAATCTTCCGGCAAATCGGCGTCGGCAAGCCGCGCTACGATGGCCTTGCGTGCTTGTTCGTTCTCGTTGGCGCGCGTGCGAAGGATTGGGAGCTGGCCTGTGAGTTCCGCGATGATGCGTGCCTCCGCATCGAGCAGTCCCTGTAGCCTGGTCTGCTCCTTTGTTGCGGTATCGTGAGATTGGCGAAGCTCGTCGAGCAGTCCCGAGCGATCTTGCTCCGCCTCATTCAACTCATCATCGCTCGAATCCAGCGTCACGCCGCTCAAGCGCGGGTCGCTACGCAATGTCGTCAGCCCTCTGCGTATTCGCTCCAGTTCAGTATTCACCGTGGTCCTCGCCGACTCTTGCTGGGCGACTGACTTGGTGAGTGCGTCGAGGGCGGCCTTCGCCGCGTCGGCGGCATCCGCGGCCGCCTTCACGGCAGCATTGCTGTCTTCGATATCCTTGCGTGCTTCGGTGGAATTGGCCGCGATCTGTCGGGTTAGCTCAGTCAAACCTGCAGATGCATTCAAGCCGAGGCCATCTGCAGTGTTCGTCCAGGCATTGATCTCGCGATCACGCGTGATGCGATCGTTCGCGAGTTGCGTCAATTGCGCTTGAGCGGACTTTTGGGCCTCACGATTTCCTGCCAGCTTGCGGGTGATTTCCCGGATACGCTGCCGCAGCTCGGCAAGTTCGGTGCGTGCCGTCCCCGCGCTATCGAGCGTCATCTGATCCTGGATGTGACGGACCAGCTCATCTTGGCTTCCGTGATCGAAGCCGCACAGAGGGCAGTTGCCGTCCGCGATATGTTTTTGCAGCTGGGAAAGTAATTGCCGAAGCTCGGACTGGCTGCGATCGGCATCAGCGATCACCCGTTCGAGCGCTGCCTGCTGCGGGGCGTTCGAATCCAATTGCGCTTGAAGCGCTGGCTCTGCTGCGCGCAGCCCCCGCAAAGTCTCGTTCAGGGTCGCTTCCTGCCGCCTGATTTCGGCGAGACGGTCGGTGCTCGCCTTCCACGGCCCCAAAGCGGCACGAAGTGCTTCCAGATCGACGAAACGTTTTCTCGCCGCAGCCTGCCATTCAACGGACGTCGCGAGCTGATTGGATTTTTGCTGCAGTTCGGTTGAGGCGGTTGCCGACCGGTTGCGGTCAGCGGCGATTGCAATCGTCGCCTGATTGAGCCGTCCGGTTTGTGCATTGAGCGAGTTGAGCGCGCTCGCGTAGCCCGGGCGCTGATCGCGCACCCATTTGAGATTGTCGAGCGCAGATTGTGCTTGCCGGATCTGGGCGGCTAAACGAACGGTCGATCGACCGCGAACGAGCGGTGTGCTGCACCGGCAACCACGGTGTCGGGGTTGATCTGGACGAACGAGTGAATGCACGCGCCCCTCTCGCGGAAATACGTGTCGCGGAAAGGGTTCAACAGCTGGCTGCCCCGGAACTGTTGACCGCCCTTCGCGACCGTCGGCCGCGAAGCCAATTCCTTAAACAGCGTTTGTTGTGTGAAGACCACGCTGGTGCCGCCGTAGTCTGCGGATCGGCCGGGGACGGGCTTGCCTGCGCTATTGGCGAACACGAGGCATGTGCGGTCTCGCCGGACATTCGGAACGATCGTTCCGTCGAAGAAAGACGCTACTTCTCCCATGAACGTTGGGTGCGACGGCGCCGTGTTGCATTGAATCACGAACATCCATGAAAGCGACAGCTCGCCCTCGCCAGCTTGCAGGCCGAGATCATCGAGCGCCCATCGCCACGACCGCTTGGCGCCGATCGTGGCGATCCAGTCGAAGCAGATCAGCGATGAAAAGCGGTACTTCTGGCCATTGGACAAACTTCCCTTGAAGGAAAAGATTGATTTGCCGCGGTACATACTTTGATAGGAGATAGTCTGCTCTTGCCAGGCTGGCCAAAGCTTTGGCTGCAGCCAGCGCTCGACCGTTCCATCTTGGGCCTTCGTCCAGATGACCGCGCAGTTGATCCATTCGCCGTCGCCGATTTGGTCTAGCGCGTTATGCGCGGTGTCGAGGTGGCTATCCGCGCGACCGGCCAGGCTTGCGAAATCGGCCTTCAAGAGCGCATCTACCCCGCCGATGACGATCGTTCCGGTAGGCCACTGCTGGTCCGCGAGCGCGGCGTCGATCAGGTCGACGCCATCGATGCCTGGGATGCTGTATTCCGGGAAGATCGTGAAATGTGTTTTCTCGGCGTGATGCGGGGCGGCCCGCGAGACGTTCAGCGTCGCGGTCAGGTTGGCCAGGAGTTCGGGTTTGCGGGCGGCGACGGTCCTGTAGGGTTCCTGTTGCGTCAACGTCAGATGAGGTTGGGCGATCACCATGCCCACACGATCATGCGGCAGCAGGATGCCCCGCTCGGTTAGGTCTACGCGTGAGACGTGGATCATGGCGGAACGAACTTGCAGGAAGGCGTCGAAGTGTTGGATTTCGACTTGGTTGGACCACGAGAATTGGCTCCGCCAGCAAGCTGTGGCCGCCGCTCCTACAACTTATAAGCTAGGCGGTAACCCGCACAAGAGCGTTGCTTAGGGTGCCGCGCACCCCCGTCACGGGTGGCCGACGAACGCCACCCTCGATCGATGCCTGCCTGATTCCCGAGACCTGCTACATCTAGGGAGGAAACAATCGAACGGAAGAGCGACCGGACCCAAGTCTTGCTGCGTCGGGTTGGAGTTGCGCCCCTAACTAGCCGAAATATTGAATATTTTGGTGATTTGGCTGGCGCAAAGGTTTGCTTAGCGAACCCTTCGGACGTGATCATACTGGTCCGAGCGCGGCGGCGGCGGAGCCGTTGGCGGGGATTGGGCTGACGGCGGCGAGTTTGAGGTGCTGCTTCCGCAGCGAGATTTCGAGGAGGTGTGGCAAGCCCTGATAGTGAACCTTGAACTTGGCGCGGAGCACTTGCGCCTGCCGTCGTCCGTGGCCGAGGCTACCGAGGAAATAGCCGCTGGAGTTTCCGCTTTGGCGACCTCCGGATCAACGACGGGGCGTTTGCGGCAGACCACGGGCGTGAATACTGGCGTCGCGAGAGGTAGCGCCCCTTCGCAAGCGCGTACGGCAAGCGCGGTGAAATGCCGCATTAGGATCGAGGCCCTCTTGGGCCGGGACGCGGCTTCGCGGCCCGGTGCACGAGAACCCCGACACGCGCCAGCGGACGCGCCTTGAAGCCAATCGCAGGAAACGTACTTAATGTGCGATCCGGTTCGCAGAATCGAAGGAGTGGTGTTGCGTGATAATTTTCTGATCGTGGCAGTCGGGCATCCCAAGGGAGATCGGCCGCTTCTTCGTGCGCGACGCGTTGCGCGAAGCTTTTCAAGCGCTAAGGACCGACCAGGAACTGCTGGAGCCCGTCGAGCGCGATGCCGCGTCGCGCCTTGCGATGGACTCAGACCGGCAGGGCGTGCCGGGAAGCCCGGATCTTGCGGCAACAATCTTCGAGAAGAGCGAGCAGGCCGAGGTGTTCCTGGCCGACGTGACCCTTGTCGGCGAAACACCCGACGGCAAGAAGCTCATCAATTCCAACGTCGCGATCGAATACGGGCATGCGAACCGCGCGCTCGGTGCGCGGCGCGTGCTGATGGTGCAGAACCTTTATTACGGCGATGGTGACGCGTTGCCGTTCGATCTGCGGCAAAAATCCTGGCCGTTGAACTATACGCTCGCGCCCGGTGCCTCGAAGGCGGAGATCAAGGCGGAGCGCGACAAGCTGAAGGCCCAGTTCGTCGCGGCGCTCCGCCCCTATCTCGCCATGGCCGCGGCCGCGGCGCCGGAGCATGTCCCGACGCCCACGAGCCTCACCAAGGCCGTGTTCTTCCAGCCGGGCGAGATCCTCGCAGAGAACCATGCGCCGGCGCCGGATGCGATCGATTACCGGTTCAGCCAGCGGCACGCACTCTATCTGCGCCTGATGCCGGTACGGGCACGCGCGGCAGACCTCAAACTCCCCCGGCTTTACGATGATGTCCTGAACCGGCGCGTCGATCTGCTCCTGCGCAATCTCTATATGGGCGTCGGCGACCGCAACGCGTATGGCGCGATCATCTACGAGCCACACGGCACGGCGACCGAGCCCCGCGCCTTCACGCAAGTTTTTCCAACCGGCGAGTTCTGGGCCGTGACCACGGAGATGTTCGTCCATCACCAGGGCGACGATCTGATCCCGACCACAAATGTGCAGAACATCTTTGGTCGCGTGCTGGAGAATTTCGTGGGACTGTCCAATAGCTACGGCAACGGCACGCGGCTGCGCGTGATCATGGGCGGCGTCGGCTTGCGCGGAAAACGCCTCGGCATCGGCCGGCATCAGATCAGCCAGCCGATCCAGGTCGATGAACGGCAGGTCGCGGTGGAGTTGCCGACGGGATCACAGGACGAACGCGACGCTGCCATCGCGGCGTGGTTGGCCGAGCTTTATGACATTGCCGCCGTGCGTCACGGAGACGAGGAATAGCCGGCACGAACCCGCGACCGGTTGACGCCCGACAGGGCTCTAACTTGTCGCGGCGAAGCCTGATCCATGCGATGATGTGAAGATTCGTCCCCTGTCTTCGTGATGCCATGGATTTTTCTGCCGCGCTCGAACGCATCCACGACCACATCGAGAATGACCGCGTTGAAAACGCGGTCATGGCTTGCCTGCGCGTCGCGCGCGCAAGCAAGGATTCCTTGTTCGCCTCCATTTTCCTTCGCGAGCTTTACCCCAGCAAGAACGAGATCGCGCGGGCGCTCTTCACGGAGACGCAGCACCTCAACGATGAGGCCAAGAAATTCATCTTCGAGCGGTCGCTGGAGCGTTTTCTCGAGTTGCACACGATCGAGGGCGTCGATCCAGATACAAGCAAGGCTGAGGGCGACCGCGCCAACGTCCTGATGGCCGCGGCGGGCGAGATCGAGTCCGAGATCAAGCGTTGGCAGGACACGCTGGCCGACCTCGTTCCACCACCCGGCCTGTCGCAGTACGACATGGCGGAGTTCACGGCCAGCGCCATGGAGCAGAAAGGGATCGTGCGCACGCGGCTTGCCGGGCTGCATACGATCAAGGCCCGTCTCAAGACCCGCTGCCTCAACTACGCGCTGGAGATCGAACGCCAGCTCGAAGCAGGACGGCAACAGGACAACTTCCTGCACAGCGTACAGGGGGAAGTGCACAATTACTTCAAGGGCCGGTCCGACGACGTCGTGCAGAAGTTGATCAAGGCGAGCCAACTGGCCGCCTCGAAGGATGGCGAGGATTGTGCGCTGGTGCTGACCGAGGTGCGCCGCGCGATGAAGGGGGCAGCCGATCTATTCTGGCCGGTCACGAGCGAGGAGCCGGTCACTTGTGCGGATGGGCAACAGCGCAAGCTCGGCGATCAGCAATACCTCAACCGGCTGCAGGAATTCATGCGGGTCAAGCTGCGCAATTCCAGCGCGCGGGATCTGCTGATGGCCGAGCTCGACCATCTGGACGTCTTCTTCCGTCGGCTCAACGACCTAGCCTCCAAGGGGGTCCATGCCGAGGTCACTGTGGCCGAAGCGCGCCAAGGCCTGGTCAGTCTTTATTTCTTCCTGTCGAACGTGATCCGGCACCTCGTCTCGGCCGAGCCGCAGACAGCCTGAGGGCTTCCCCGCGGGGCAGGGCTCGCCCTACTATCTTAAGGCATGGGCATGTGGAACTGGCTGACCGGATCTAAGGATGCGCCGCGTGGCGATGCGGACGAAGAGGATTTCGACTTCGGCAATACGATCCATATCGCCTCGCATGATTTCATCGGTCTGCGTGCGCGCTCGCCGAACGGGCGGTTCACGCTCGCCTGGGCCGATGGCGGTCCCGATCAATCGCGTTTCGGGCGTTATCTCCTGCTCGATGGCAAACGGGTGATTGTCGAGGGCCGGATGCCGCGCCCCAATGATGGGGTGGTGACCGATGCCGGCGTCTTCATTCTAAATGACTGGGGCGGGTTGGAGACACTTAGCGGGACCTTCCATGCGTTCGGCGCCGATGGGAACACATTGGTGTCACGCCATTTCATGGCCAACCTCTTCAACAACGGCATCTCGGCCGACGGTCGCTTCGCGGCCTGCCAGACCGCCAACGCACCGGGCACTGATGGCAACCGGCTCACCGTGTTCGATCTTGAAGCTGGTCGGGAGATTGGCGGCTTCCAGCCGGAATCGGGATGGGCCAAGGACTATGCGTTCTTTCCCGAGACCCGGCGTATCCGCCTTCTCTACCACGACGGTGGCGCGTTCGATTACGACTTCGAGGGCGCGTTCGTTGACCGGACGAAGTGGCTGGCATTCGGTCTCACGCAAGGCAACATCTTCGTCATCGAGACCCTGATCGCGGAGATGGATGGCAAGCCGAGCCCCGAACTTGCCAGCCAGGTGTTGCCCGCGATCGACATCGCGCTCGGCAAACTTCGCGTCGACGATAATCGCACTCGGGCGCGGCTGCTGCGATCGCGCGGCACCTGCCTCGAGGCGCTCGCCGACCTCAGGGAGGCACTGGCCTGCTACGACGAAGCGCTATCACTCGATCCCAAGGTCGGCGTGAAACGCAGGGCCGACGCTTTGCGCAAGGTCGTTTAGCAACAGCCCGCCTTAGATCCAGTTCAGTGTGGGTAATCGCAGTCGGGCTCGGCCACACGGCGTGATTATGTTGGCGGCCGGATCGAGTCTTCCTTGACGCCGCGGGCGACGACTCGGAGGCTCCTGTCCGGAAGCGGCCGCTGCAGCTTCAGGGCCTCGTCTGGAGAAGCCGTCATCCAGGCCTCTACCTCGTCCGGCGTCGTCAGGATCACCGGCATTGCCTTCGGGTGGATGGCACCGACCTCAGCGTTCGCCTCTGTTGTGAGGAACGCGAAGAGGTCGTTGGTCGTCTCACCTTCCTTGACCTTCCGAACGGACGTCCAGTTGGTCCAAATACCGGCGAAGCAGGCGAGGGGACGGGTCTCATCGAGCGCGAACCAGATGTCGCCGCCCTCGGCCTTGTTGAACTCGCTGAACGAGTTGAACGGCACCACACAGCGGTTTTCAGTTCCCAGCCATCTCATCCAGTGCTTGCTTTTCACGTTGCGGACGTTGGTCGTTCCGCCGTCCGGCTCCATTCTGAGCAATTCCTTGAAATCGACTGTCTTGCCTTTGGCCTGCAGTTTCTCGGCTCGCTTCTTCGTGGCGTCCATCAGCGCCTTTGATGACGATGGCATCCCCCATCGCGCCATAGCGAGCTCGCGGCCGTCGGCTCCGTTGCGCACGATCGGCGCCTTGTAGTCGGGAAACACCCCGGGCATCGGCGCCAGATTGCCGACGTATCGGTTCACGACACGGAACAGCGCGCTGATCGCGGCTTGGTTTGTCGTGATCGAATAAAGATTGCAGATGTGGACGGCCCCCCACTTGTCAGGATGGTAGCAGACTTTTGACCTGATCGCTTGCTATCAGATGTCCGGCCTGTTTGCGCGGACAAAGTCCGCTGGCCAAGATGGTGTTCGCTACGCACGCTCCAAGCACATAGGCGACCTTGATGATGCCAGTGTAATCTACGGAAGCTCGCGCGTATCGACCGATCGGTCCTTCCATCTACTGCGTCCTGCAAGTTCGTGGGCTATCCGCCGAGCAACCTCGCTCGCGGTGCCGATTTCAGATCAGACGGGCATGGCGGCTACCGGTCGGTTGTATACTCCGCCCGATATCATCAATCGCCAGGCGATACGGGCGAACTTGTTAGCCAAGGCCACCGCCACCAATTTCGGCGGCTTTCGCTCCAGTAGCGATGCAAGCCAGGGTGTCGGCTTATGACGGCCCTTTCGAATGTGCCTTAGCAGCGCGGTCGCTCCGACAATCAACGTCGATCGGAGCACTGAATCTCCGGCCTTTGTGATACCGCCATGTCTTTGCCGGCCGCCAGTTGAATGATCCTTGGGCGTCAGTCCAAGCCAAGCCGCAAAGTCACGGCCTGACCTGAACGTCTCCGGCGGCGGCGCCTTCATGCTTAGCATGGACGACCCAATCGGACCGACGCCGGGAATCGTCGCGATACGCCTGCTGACGTCATCTTCGCGATGCCACTTCATCAGCTTGGCCTCGATCTTTGCCAGGCGAGCTTCGACTGCGGCATATTCCTCCGCCTGGAGGCGGAAGAGATCCCGCGCCATTTCCGGCAGGCTGTCATCCTCGAGCACCCGCTTGATAAGTGCGGTGACGTTCTGCCGACCGGCGGGGCCGACGATGCCAAACTCAGCTGCATAGCTCCTGAAAGCATTGGAGAGCTGCGACTTCACGCTGACTAGGCGTTCCCTCACGGTCATCAACATGCAGGCCGCTTGCCGTTCCTTCGATTTCACCGGTACAAACCGCATACTCGGCCGGGTGACCGCCTCGCACAAGGCCTCGGCGTCAGCCGCGTCGTTCTTGCCGCGCTTCACGTAAGCCTTCACATATTGAGGTGGGATTAGCTTCACCTCGTGACCGAATGACTGCAGCAGTCGCGCCCAATGGTGCGAGCTGCCGCAGGACTCGATGGCGACGAGAACCGGCGGAAGCCGCTCGAAGTAGCGGATCATCTCGGCTCGCCGAAACTGGCGGCGGACAACCACCACCTCGTTCTCGTCAACACCGTGAAGCTGGAAAACCGACTTAGAAGTATCCATGCCGATACGAACGGGAATGTTCATCAGACTTCCTCTCATCTAGCTGTGACGCCGAGAGCGCCATAGAACCGTGGGGATGAGAGGCCGTCCACACCAGCACATCGGTCAGGATTCGGTTCGAGGGTGGCGCGGCTGCCAAGCCAGTTGTAGCAGAGTCGCGGAAGGACGCCGGCCCGCCTTGGCGCATTTGAGGCAGCGCAGCCGGCTGGCGAGATCGTGCACGAAGGTGGTCGGCGGGTGCTTCATCGCCGCGAGATCCACGTCGCTCGGCGTCTTGCAGCGCGCGCACCTGATCTCCAGCCAGGGGAAGCCTCCGTTCACGGCTTGATCGATGGTCGGCGACGGATCGATCGGTTCACCGTCACTCCACATCCGCTCGTTCCAGCTTTCGCAAAGCAGTCTGTCGGCTTGCTGGATCATCGCCTCGCCTTTGGCCCGCATCTCCGCCGATTGGGTGGCCAGGATGTTAGCCATCGCCCGTGCCTTGCCGAGCTCTTTTGCCAGAGCCTTGCGATCGCCGCCCGACAGGGGCGTAGGGTGATACTTCGGGGCCATCCGGACATCCAGGCGCAAAGAGATCGGATCGGCAAATCCAGAGCGACTACGGCGTCTCGAACGCTGGCCAGCATCCGTCTTCTTCATGCCTGCCGGTGCGCTGCTAGCAGGTGTTGTCGAGCAGCCGCTGCGCAACGTCCTTCCAGAGCGCGTTGGCGCCATACAATCGGACAGCATCGGCCGTCTGGATTTCCACGGTCCGTTGGCAACGGCGGCAGGAGATGCGGAGCACGTGGCGCTGAATTTCGGAGAGACGTCGCTGCCGTATCTGGGCCTCGGTCGTGCCGGCGCGAGGGTCTTTGAGGACGGAGTCCCAGTATCCGGCTGGAAGCGGCGCATCCGGAGCCGCAGGGGAGGGGCTCGGCCTACGGACGGCTTCAGCGGCCAGCTTTTCCATCTGCTTCGGGGTCGGCATGCGCCAGCTCGCAGGTCGGTCGGTCATTTCTCGATTAGAACATAAAGTGAACAAAAGTCGAGTCCGTCCAAGGGCCTAGGTGAGAAAAATCGGCCTGTTGGATCGGTCGCGGTGTCGGAACCAAGGCGCTTCGTTCGTCTTGAATCCGGCATCAGTAATGGAGTTCCCCCGCGATGGCCCCCCGCGCCAACTGGAAAGGCTTCCTTCGTCTTTCCCTCGTCACCTGTCCGGTCGCGCTCTATCCGGCCACCTCGGAATCCGAAAAGGTCTCGTTCAACCAGCTGAACCGGAAGACTGGCCATCGGATCAAGTACGCCAAGGTCGACGCCGACACCGGCGAGGAGGTCGACAACGAGGACATCGTCAAGGGCTACAAGGTTGATACCGATACCTTCATCGAGGTGACCAAGGAGGAGCTTGAGAACGTCGCGCTGGAATCGACGCGCACCATCGAGATCGACGAGTTCGTCGACCGCAGCGAGATCGATCCGCGATATCTCATACGCCCCTACTACCTGCGTCCCGATGGCAAAGTCGGGCACGATGCCTTTGCCGTCATTCGGGAAACCATCCGCGAGATGAACAAGGTCGCAATCGGCCGTGTGGTGCTGACCAATCGCGAGCACATCATCGCGCTCGAGCCTCTCGACAAGGGGCTGATGGGGACGCTGCTGCGCTATCCCTACGAAGTCCGTTCCGCGGATGAATATTTCGACGATATCCAGGACGTCAAAGTCACCAAGGACATGCTTGATCTCGCCAAGCACATCGTCAATCAGAAGGCGGGCCATTTCGAGCCGGACAAGTTCGAAGACCAGTACGAAACCGCCCTCATCGATCTCATTAATCAGAAGCGCGCCGGCAAGCCCATCACAGCGAAAGCGCGTCCTCGAGGTGAGAACGTCGTGGACCTGATGGACGCGCTGCGCAAGAGCATCGGACGAGACGCGACGGGCCCGACAGAGGCGCCGAAGAAGACAGCCAAGAAGCCGCGCAAGGCGGCGGCCGGGCAGAAGGAAATGCTGATGCCAATCACCGGGAAAAAAACGGCGAAGGAGAGCGCGGCGAAAAAGCCCGCCGCAAAGCCGCAGCGAAAGTCGGCCTAGGCTATGGTGAAGCACCGGTCACGCCAGACGGTCACTCCTTCGCCATCCGCGCAGGCTCTGGCGGATGGTAAATCCCATCTCGACGAGGTCGCGTGAGACTATCGCGCTGACCGGCAGAAAGGCGACAGCCGCGAGGCCGAACCAACGGCGCATAGAGCCGTCAACCTCGCGATTTGCAATGAGAAGGGACACTTTGCGCGCTGCAGGCCGCGCCACTGCGGAAGTTTATCAAGTTGCGTGATTTGCTGGGGAGAGTGTTTGGGCAGCGTAGTCTTTCAGCCTAATCAGTTCGGTTTTGGGGGCTTCGGCCAGAGAGGCGATCCATTGGGGGCGAGACGCAGCTATGGGTGCAGTGCACCGTCCGCAAAGTTTAACATGCTTGAATCCCCAACCGGGCGAAACCGCGGTAGAATTAGATTTTCCCTTAAGGGGGCAGCTTATGTTCGACACGGCAACCACCGCGCTTTTGCGCGCGGTTTTGGATGAAGTCTGTGAAAGCGTCTCGCACCGCGAGATCGGGGCACGTACCCACGTCGCGTCGAAAATCCTAGAGGCTGCGACGAGAGGCGAGATTTCTCCCGAAGGTCTCAAACAGATTGGTCGCGACGCCCTCTCGCACGCGCCGACGATGTGGCGCTGATCGCGGAGCGGACGTGAACTTTCAAGTCACCGTCCTGAAGATTTTGGTAGCTTATCCGGACGGCTTTGCCGTGATGGAGGACCTCAAGAGGGATATGGCCATCCTGGCAACGAGTGGCCGCGACTGGGCGGACCGGACCAGGCGCCTCGCGGCCAGAGTGCCCGACCTCGACATCTTCTCACAAGGACTGGTCGAACGGATAAGCGGAGGATGGAAGATCACGTCCAAAGGACGGGCGTTGCTCGAATTGATGGAAGCGCGGCCAACGGCCTTGGAAAGGGCCGAGGCGCCTCCAGTTGTGGAGACGAGTGCGACCTCGCCGGCGCCTGTTCCTCCGCTGCGGCAGCCCACCGATCGTGCCAAGCGACGGCGCGAAAGACGTGAACGTCGACGCGAGGCGCGCGAACGGGCAAGAGCAAACGCCTCTTGAGGTAGCGACTGAGGGAAGAAAGATCCGCCATATGGGAGCAGCGGTTTGATAGTCCCGGACTGTCGATTTGCCTCCCCAGCCCCAAGCGTACCGCCGTTACCTTGTTTGCGGCCATGCCGGCCCCGATCTACTCGGGACGGCGACTGAGCACGGGGTCCTTCTACCGAGCCTGCGAGCGACAATATAGCGAGCAAATGGAGGCCGAACCCGCGCGAGAGAGCTGGCCGGGGTCCTTTTGAGAGGCCGTTGCGCGGTCGGTGAGGCGGTATAGCTAGTTCAGACAATCGCCATAAAGTTCACTGACATGCTCCCCAACAGTCAATCTTCACGAAGGCCGTAATGTCCCAGTACTCACTCGATGTATTGCGTCAGCGCTACGTCGTCGAGAAAAGGCCGCTCGAGGCCAGCGTCGAGCAGATCTTGCGGGCCGACATCCGCGCCGGAGCGCGTGCCATCCTGGCTTCAATCGACAAGAGGCGATTCGACAATAGGTCCGAAGGGCAGCGCCTCCGCAAGATGCTCCGCTTCGAGACCTCTCTGTGGGAAACAGGCCATCATGCCGTGGCAGGGGTGGATGAGGCCGGAATGAGCCCTCTCGCCGGGCCGGTCTCCGCAGGTGCCGTGATCCTGAAACTCGGCACGCGAATAGTCGGGATTGACGACTCGAAAAAACTCGACGCCGCGGCTCGCGAAGAACTCGCGAAGGAAATCAAGGAAAAGGCGGAGAGTTGGTATGTGGCGTTCGTCGAGGTCGAGGAGATCGACGCGATCAATATCTATTGGGCGGGCATCCAGGCTATGCAGCGTGCGGTCCGGGGGCTGGGACTGCCACCGCAGCACTTGCTGATCGATGCGAAACGGTTGAAGGAAATTGACATCCCTCAGCAGGCCATCATCAAGGGTGACGCCAAGTCCGCCAGCATCGCCGCCGCCTCCATCCTCGCGAAAGTCGAGCGCGACAAAATCATGCGGACGCTCGACGTGCGTCACCCAGGCTACGGATTCGCGGATCACAAGGGCTACCCCGTGCCGGCTCATTATGAGGCGCTCGCCAGACTTGGCGCATGCGCGGCTCACCGGCGGTCGTTCGGACCGGTGCGTAAGGCTCTCGGGTTGCCGCCCTTGCCGCCATGGCCTTCGGCATCCGAGCGCGACGCCGTCTGAACAGGTCTACGCTTCGTCTCGGCGGCGCTATTTTCGCGACAACTTCTTTTCGCGTACGACGTCCTTCGCGTTTTTGTCCGACCGCAGCCCGAGATAGACCGGTTGGCGCAGCTCTCCCTTGCTGGTCCACTCCGCGAACTTCACTTCTGCGACCAACGCAGGACGCACCCAGGTCGTGACCTGCTCATCCTTCACCTTGGCGGGAAAGGGCGACTTGGCCGTCTTGAGCTTCAGGAGCTTGCCGTGAAGCTGTTCGAGAACCTGGTGGCTGAAACCGGTGCCGACATGGCCGATGTATCGCCATGCGTCGTCCTCTCGTACGGCCAGAACTAGGGCGCCGAAGAAGGGCCGGGTCCGCCTCGGTGCCGTGAACCCGGCGATCACGACCTCCTGCCGCTGCGCGGTCTTGACCTTCAGCCAATCGGCGGTCCGGCGTCCGGACGCGTAGGGGCTGTCGGCGCGCTTGGCCATGATGCCTTCGAGATGCCTTCGCTCAGCTTCTGCGAAGAACTCGGATCCCTTGCCTTTGCGGTGCTTGCTGAACGCAATCAGCTTGTGGCGCGGCAGGATGCTCTTTAGCCGCTTCTTGCGCTCGAGAAGCGGCAGCGCGCGCAGATCCTCACCGTCCGCGAACATGAGGTCGAACGCGCAGTACAAGAGCTTGGCTTCATGGCGCAGGGCGTTCTGGAGCAGTTGGAAATGGGAGACGCCGTCTTTGCCGATCGCGACGAGCTCGCCATCGATCACGGCGTCCGCCTTCACGCCCTCTAGCGCCTTCGCGACCTCGATATAGGAGTGGCTGATGATCTTCCCGTTACGGCTGTAGAGCGCAACCTTGCCTCGCCGGATTTCCGCGATCATCCGGAAACCATCGAATTTGTCCTCGAAAACCCAGCCGGGATCGTCGAACGGCGCGTCGGTGAGCGTAGCGAGCGTCGGCTGCAGGCGCTTGGGCAGGGTCGACGTCCGGCTCATTCGAGGCCAATCCTTAAGAGCACGTTGCGAAATGCATGGACGTCCTTCAAGGATTAGGGAACGCTTCGGGGCCGCGTCGTGTTCCGCAGGCTCCGTGGCATGCGACGTTGACGCTCGATTAAGGAGGGCAGATCAGACCGATGGCGAGAAAACTGAAAACCTTTCAGACTTCGCTGGGCTTCTTCGATCTTGCGATTGCCGCTCCCTCCATGAAGGCGGCCCTCGAAGCCTGGGGCGCCGACAGCAATCTCTTTCATCAGGGCGCGGCGAAGGAAAGCGACGATCCGGACGTCATCGAGGCGACTATGGATGCGCCGGGCGTCGTTCTGAAGAGACCCGTCGGCTCCAACGGGCCATTCAGGGAGCATGCGGAGTTACCTACCGACCTTGCCAGCGGCAGCTCAAAGAAGACAGGCCGCCGTCAACCACGGAAGCCTTCCAAGCGGGCCCACAACGATGCGGCCGACCGGAAGGCTGCACTTGCTTTCGAGAAGGAGCAGCAGCGGCGGGAGCGCGAACGTGCCAAGGAAGAGGCCGCCCGGCAGAAGGAACGCGAGCGACGGCAGCTCGCCGTCGACAAGGCGCAAGGTGTCTTGGACGCGGCCCGTCGCAAGCACGAAGAAAAGGCGGCTGACATCCAACAACAGCTCAAGGTTCTTGAGGAGCTCGCGCAGGACGAGGAAGCACGTTGGGAAAAGGAGAAGGCCCGGTTGGAAGCCGCGTTACGACGAGCGCGAGGTTAGTTCTCGAAGTGTGACCATCCCGAGTCTCAGGAAATGCGCCTGCTTTGCCGCCGAGATCGGAAATCGCCATTCTAAACTGCCAGGTATCCAGTCTTAGCCGTTGCGCTCTTCCCGCAAGATGCGTTTAAGATCATCCTCGAAGATCTTCTGCGTTGTTTCGAAGAGAGCCAGGAGCTTCAGAGCTTCTGCGGGGTTTGCACCGCCATTGCTGACCATCCGTTGCTGCCTTTCGACGATCTGACGTCCTTTGGCAACATGGTGACGGGCAAGGATGACACGTTCAGGATCATGGGACATTGGTGGCTCCTGCTGCAGGCGGGAGCGCGATTGGTCTCCTCAGCCACCGGTGCCCGCGGCCACTGCCTTTTCCGGTGATGACCAGATCATACTCCGTTTCGCGAATTCGGACACTGTCCAATTCGAGCTGGACAATGTTGAATGGCGCGTCTCGAGCAGGCATGCTCAGACTGGGCAATCGCTTGTAACTATCGGTCGGAAGCCGCCCGCGCTGCGGACTCATTGACCTTCGCGCGGTCCCGCCTGTTCTCCGGAGACAGCTCCATCACCGCTCGATGGAGCTCCGCAGGGATCGTTAGCGGACTATCGAGCGGCTTTTCCGCCCACTCCCAGAAGCGGTCAAAGGCGTCCATTACAGATCCTCCCGAAGCCCCCTGAAAAACGGGTGGCGAACCTTTCCCTCGGCCGACTTCGCCCGATACTCGATCTCGGCCAGAAGCTTGGGTTCGACCCAGATGCCCTTGTGACCGATGCGCTTCGTATAAGGCTGGGTCTTTCGGACGAGGGGTTTAAGCCGTTTCTGCAGATCGGCGGCGGAGGCCTTGTCGAAGCCATGGTCGACTTTGCCGGCGTAGACCAGATCGTCGCCCTTGCGCCGGCCGACGTAGATGCCGTCCCACTTCGTCCCATCGAGTGCGAAGCCGGCAATGGTCAACGTCTCACGCTGTACGCAGGTCTTTTTGACCCAATCATTCGTGCGTCCCGTTGGATAGGCGCTGCCCCGGACCTTCGAGACGACGCCTTCGAGGCCGAGCTTGCAGGCGTGCGCGAACATCTCGCGGCCGTCCATCTCGAAGCTTTCGCTGAACTGGATGTCGGTGCCGCTTAGAATCTTCTTGAGTTCGGCTTTGCGCTGAAAGAGCGGCAGCTTCCGGATATCTCGGCCGTTCAGATAGAGCAGATCGAACGCGACGAGCACGATGCTCTTCGACTTGCCCTTGAGCTCGTTCTGCAGCACCGAGAAGTCGGTCGTGCCGTCGGCGGCCGGTACCACGATCTCGCCATCCACTACTGCCGAGTTCGCCTTGATCCGCCAGGCGTCATGAGCGACCTTCTTGAAGCGATGCGTCCAATCGTGGCCGCGCCGGGTGAAGATCTTCGCCGTCTCGTTGGCCAGATGGACCTGAACTCGGTAGCCGTCGAACTTGATCTCGTGAATCCAGCGCTCTCCGGACGGCACCTTTTCGATGGAGGTGGCCAGGCCCGGTTCGATGAAGCCGGGGAGAGGCGCCTTGACGCCGATGGCTGCCGGCTTTTTGCGCTGAAACGCCACTGAAGAACTCCACGCTACAGCCGATTCAAATTGGCACAGTTCGAATCGTTCCGGAACCTGCGAATCCTTGTCGCGTTGCTTCGATGTCACAACAGGAGGCACCCATGGCGGTAGCGAAGAAGAGCAAAACGGCGCGCGGACGAAAGCAGGACCGGGCACGGGTGGCCGGCGGGCAGGACTACGAGGTGCAGTACGAGGTGAAGAAGACCGGAAGGTCGGCACCGGCGGTGAAAAAGGCTGTCAAGAAGGTCGGCAACGCGCGCAAGCGCGTGGAGAAACGGCTAGGCCGCTGACTCGGAGACGGGCTGGCGTCGATGTTTAGCGTCGGTCCTCCTCGTCAGGACGGCATTCTGGGCAGGTATCACCAATCGAGTCCAGCATGTCGCGAACCGCGGCCTCCGCTGCTTGAGGGGAGACGTCTGCTGGCGGGTCCTGACGGGCGATATTGAAGGCGCGCTCCCGTGCATGCGGATCGGCGCGGTCTTGCATCCAACCGTGCTCCTCGCACTCGCGGATGGCGCCGGCTTCGTTCAGCACGTTGATCGCCCAACCGCGCAGGGTGCGGATCGCCGGCCATCTATGCTTGGTCATCAGCATTGAAAGGTTCTCCCACGCTGAGACGAATCGTTTTGTGCCGCAGGCGTTCCCCATCGCTAACACACGACTGGGATTCGGGATCGTGGGATCTCGTGGTTTTTCGAAGGCTGAATTTTCAGCTTGGCGAGGTGCTAGGGTGGGCAAGAACGAACTGAAGAAACCATTTTTCCAATACTTCAGACGTCCGAGCTCAGGTGGTTGCTCCTTATCCGATTAGCGCGTGCGGCTATCGCCGCACCGGGCTCTCGTGTTGGGGTGGACGGCCCCCTTCCGCCGGTGTGCGTGGCAGGATGGGGTCGTCGATGACCTCAAAACGAAGGAGCCGTCCGTGGCAATTGTTCGAATCGGTTTGGACACGTCAAAAAGCGTATTTCAGCTACACGGCGTTGACGGGATGGAGCAACCAGTCTTGCGGCGCAAGTTGAGGCGCGGCCAGGTTCTGGAATTCTTCCGTCGTTTGCCGCCAGCGTTTGTCGCGATGGAAGCTTGTGGCGCGTCGCATTATTGGGCGCGGGAGCTACGATCGCTCGGACATGAGGTCGCGATGATCCCGCCACAATATGTCAAGCCGTATGTGCAGCGAGGGAAATCCGACGCTGCGGACGCGGAGGCGATTTGCGAGGCGGCAAGCCGACCAAAACTGCGCAAGAACTTCGTGCCGGTCAAAAGTCCTGAGCAGCAGGGCGCGCAGATGCTGACGCGCGTGCGGGCTCAGTTCATCAGTAGGCGCACCCAGCTCGCCAATTCGATCCGCGGCTACGCCGCTGAGTTCGGCTTTACCGCGCCCAAGGGGCTTTCGAGGCTTCCGCAATTGCTGATCGATATCAAGGCTGATGCGACAGTCCCGGACCTGGCGATAGAGTTGATAGAGGCGTTGGCTGCAGAACTGGCGCGCGTCGATGATCAGGTCGTTACTCTCGATAAGAAACTCGCGCAAATCCATCGGAGCAACGAGATGAGCCGAAGACTGGCAACCATTCCAGGAATTGGGCCAATCGGTGCGACGCTGCTGTCAATCAAGGTCGTGGATGCCCGCGGGTTCAAATCGGCAAGAAACTTTGCTGCTTGGCTTGGCCTGACGCCAAAAAATCATTCCACGGCCGGCAAGAATCGACTCGGTGTCATCACGCGCGCCGGTGACGGCATGTTGCGAACCGTCTTGGTAGCTGGCGCGACAGCCGTGATCGCGGATGTGCGACGACGCGGGAGCCGCTCTTGGCCCTGGCTGACAGACATCATCACGCGCAAGCCGCCGAAGCTGGTGGCGATAGCGTTAGCAAACAAGCTGGCGCGGATAGCTTGGAAACTGATGGTTACCGGCGAACGGTACCGGGCTGCGAGCGCGGTGCCGATCCCATCGCCGACATAGACTTTGAACGACAAGCAGAGCTTTGCGCCAGACGGCTAGATCTGACGCTGAGGCCGGAACTTGCAGGAAAGGAAGAGGTGGTACGTTCGGCGCGAGCCGGTCATGTGAGACACTCCGCTCGGTTTACCGGCAGCAAATGCCGCTCTCGTGTTTGGAACTCACTGTCCGCGAAGCCCATCTTGGCCAAGGGTCGTAAGATCCGAAAACAGGCCGGACATATGAGCGCAAGCGATCCGAACATGCTGACCGATCCAATCCTTGCAAGTCGGGGGCCGTCCACATATGAACCGAGCCGCGCAGCGTCTCGGCCTTGCGGCTTCGATCCCTCGCGCTAGAGCTTTGGTGCTCCTCGCCGGGGGCACTCGGGAAAGGGGCTCGCCTGCGGCGATCGCTATCACTGCCCCGTTCCCGGGTGCCGCTATTGAACCGGTCTCGTCGCTGCACTCGGACCGCGTGCCCCTTCGGGTCGCTATGCTCACGCTCTCCGGGTGCCATTTTCCGTTGCGGCGATGCGCCCTTGGGCGCACGCCTGATCGCGAATGAGGCCCTCGGTAGATGGCGCAAGGGCTGAGAGTAAGAGTGCAGGCTGGTTCTTTCCGTGACGGGTTAGAAGTTGCGAGAGAGGCTCGCGGCGCCCGTCGCGGAGACCCGCGATGTCAAACACTACTGCTCGGGCGCGCGCCGGCCAGGACCGGGCAACCCTCTATAACGAAATTACCGACAAGATCATTGCCGAGCTTGAGGCCGGACGCGTCCCCTGGGTTCAGCCCTGGGGTACGTCCGCGGCGAAAGCGCCGCTGGCCATGCCGAAAAACGCGTTGGCCAACCGGCAATACAGCGGCGTTAACATCCTCATACTCTGGGGCGCCGTGATTGAGCGCGGATTTTCCGGTCAAAGTTGGCTCACCTTCCGCCAGGCGCTCTCGCTTGGCGGCCACGTTCGAAAGGGAGAGCTCGGCACCACAGTTGTCTACGCGGATCGTTTCGTGCCGAATGACGAAAGACGACGCGCCGCTGAAACTGGCGAAGACGCGCAGGCGATTCCATTCCTCAAACGATTTACCGTTTTCAACTCCGATCAGTGCGAAGATCTGCCCGACGGCATTGCCACCGCTGCGCCGCCACCGCCGGCTGGCCTCATCGAACCCACGGTCGACGCCCTGATCAAGGCCAGCGGAATTCCGTTTCGGATCGGTGGAGATCGCGCATTCTACGCAACAGCCGAAGACTATGTTCAGGTCCCACCGCCGCAGGCCTACTTCGAACCCATCAATTGGCACCGCACGGCGTTGCATGAGCTCGGTCATGCGACCGGGCATCCCTCGCGTCTCAACCGCGACCAGAGCGGATCCTACGGTACGAAGAAATATGCCTTCGAAGAACTGGTTGCCGAGTTGAGCTCCGCATTCAGCTGCGCCTCGCTCGGGATCGTCCCGACCGTGCGCCATGCCGACTATATCGGCTCCTGGCTTGAAGTTCTGCGCGAAGACGTCAGGGCCATCGTGCGGGCCGCCTCGCAGGCGAGCAAGGCTGCGGACTATTTGCTCGGCTTCGTACCCGGGTCCATTGAGCCCGCGTCGCTGGATTCCGCTGTGGCCGATCATGAGGCGGCGTGATGCTCCGCCTCGTGGCCGCGCGAGAGTGAGAGGAGGGAAGGCTGTTCGCGACGGGTTGGAAGCCGAGAGAGAGTCTCACGGCCGCCCGTCGTGGAGAGCCAAAATGACGAAAGCCGTACAAAAGATCACGCTGTCGCCTTCCCGGGACATTCCCTTCAATAAGCTCGTGCTCAGCCAGTCGAACGTTCGCCGCGTCAAGGCCGGTGTCTCGATCGAGCAGCTAGCCGAGAGCATCGCGCAGCGTACGCTTCTGCAAAGTCTGAGCGTCCGGGCCGTCGTTGATGCAGATGGCCACGAGACCGGCATGTTCGAGGTGCCGGCAGGCGGCAGGCGCTATCGGGCTCTCGAGCTCCTGGTGAAACAGAAGCGGATGTCCAAGACGCAGGCGGTGCCGTGCGTCGTCCGTGAAGGGGGCATCGCCGCGGACGATTCGGTGGCGGAGAACGACGAGCGGGTCGGTCTGCACCCGCTCGATCAGTTTCGGGCTTTCCAGACCCTCCGCGACCTCGGCATGAGCGAGGAAGACATCGCCGCGCGCCATTTCGTGAACCCGGCGATCGTGAAGCAGCGCCTGCGCCTGGCGTCGATCTCGCCGAAATTGCATGACGTCTATGCCGAAGACGGCATGACGCTCGAGCAGCTCATGGCGTTCTCGGTCACGGCCGATCACGCCCGCCAGGAGCAAGTCTGGGAGAACGTCAGCCGTTCCGGTTATGACGAGCCATACCAGATCCGCCGACTGCTCACTGAGAACACCGTGCGCGGGTCCGATCGCCGGGCGCAGTTTGTGGGCCTCGATGCCTATCAGCACGCGGGCGGCGGAGTTCTGCGGGATTTGTTCGAGCACGACGACGGCGGCTGGCTTCAGGACGTCGTGTTGCTCGACCGCCTCGTGACCGAAAAGCTCAAAGCCGAAGCTGAGACGATCGCGGCCGAAGGCTGGAAGTGGATCTCGGTCGCCGTAGAGTTCTCTTACGGTCACACTCAAGGGCTACGAGAAATCGAGGGCAAACCTGTCGATCTCTCGCCTGAGGAGCAGGCCACCATCGATGCCCTGAACGCCGAGCAAGCCAAGCTGGAAACCGATTATCAGGATCCAGACGAGCTGCCCGACGAAATCGACCAGCGTCTCGGCGAAATCGAGGCGGCACTGTCGGCATTCGAAAACCGGCCGATGCTCTACGATCCGATCGAGATCGCCCGCGCTGGCGTCTTCATCAGCATCGATTCCGAGGGGCGCCTCTCCGTGGACCGAGGTTACGTCCGGCCAGAGGACGATGTGCCGGCAACTGATTGTGACTTCGGGCAGGACGCCGGTGCGTTGTCGACCGAAGGTCAAGAAGAGGGCGCTTCCGTCCAGCGCAGGGTGATCGCTGTCGCGGGAAGTGCTCCCGATGCTGAAGAAGATGATGAGGATGCGGCCAGGCCTCTGCCGGATCGGCTCATCAACGAGCTGACAGCGCATCGCACGCTTGCATTGCGGGATGCGTTGGCAGAAAATCCTGCGATCGCGTTCCAGGCGGTGCTGCATAATTTCGTGCTGTCGGCTTTTTACCGGTTCGCGTCATCCGGAAGCTGTCTCGAGATCGGCCTTCGCACGCCGAACTTTCCAACTCAAGCTCCGGGGCTGAGAGAAAGCGTCTCCGCCAAGGCCGTCGAGGCGCGGCATGAGGCCTGGAAGGCACGGTTGCCGAAGAGCGAGAACGATCTCTGGGATGCGCTGACGGCTCTCGATGGTGGTTCACAGGCGTCGCTGTTCGCCCATTGTGCATCATTTGCGGTCAATGCCGTCTATGAGCCGGCCAACCGCTACAATCAGGGCCGTGTCTCCGCTCACGGTGTCCGCACGCGTCTCGACCAAGCGGATGTGCTGGCGCGCGCGGTCGGGCTTAACATGGTGCAGGCTGGCTGGCGGCCGACCGTCGACAACTATCTCGGGCGGGTCACCAAGCCGCGCATTCTGGAGGCCGTGCGGGAAGCCAAGGGCGAGCCGTCGGCGCAACTGATCGACCATCTGAAGAAGGCTGCCATGGCCAAGGAGGCCGAGCGCCTTCTGGACGGCTCAGGCTGGTTGCCGGAGCCGCTACGTCTCGTTGATCCCGATGCAGCGCCGGTGGGGCAGGAGGGCGAAGCAGGTCCGCTGCCGGAATTCCTCGCCGACGATGAGGATCTGGAGAACGCCGGCGATGATGACCCGCAACAGCTCGACGCGGCTGAGTGACACAAAGCGGGATGGCTTCGGCCATCCCGCAGTTGCCTGGGGACCGGTGTGCAGCGCCGGTCCCCATTTTTATGGGCGAGGGCTGAGAGGGAGAGCAGGGCCGGGAGGGGTTTGAGCCGTCGGGTCAAAGGAGAGCGCCTGATGGTTCGCCCCGCTCCTGCTCTCTCGAGAAATCCAGTCATGACCGAATCTCTCGCGGGCGGCGCTGCCGCCGCGCCGCTCTCAATGCGTGCCGCTGCTACTCTCACCTCCGCCGCCGTCAGGGCGGCCCGACACCTCTTGACTGATCTCGAACGCGGCCGTCGCATCGATGCCGCCGTCCTGCGTAGCGCCATGGAGGCGGCATTCGGCGCCTCGGACGCGGACGGCGCCTGGAACTGGAAGACCGCCTATGACGTCTGCGAGGCGGCAACAGTTCTATTTCTTCGCAAGTTCGGTCCGGCCATGCGCGCCAAGGCTGGCTCGACGGCTGCCATGCTGCCAATGCTCGCGAGAATCGCGAGCTGTCTGCCGACCCATACGCGGCGTTCCGAAGACAGTCAGGCGTTTCAGCAATTCTCGACGCCGATTTCGCTTGGACTGGCGGCATGCACCGCTGCCTCTATTACGCCTGCCGACCGCGTTCTGGAGCCGTCCGCGGGCACAGGCCTGCTCGCAGTCTTTGCAGAGCTCGCCGGCGGCGCCTTGGTGTTGAACGAGTTGGCCGAGGCCCGCGCGGAGCTGCTCGATCAGCTATTCGCGGGCGTTAAGGTCACGCGGTTCGATGCCGCGCAAATCGATGATCACCTCGATGCGAGTGTCACACCTAGCGTCGTCCTGATGAACCCGCCGTTCTCCGCGGTAGCGAATGTCGATCGACGGATGGCGGATGCGGCTCTCCGCCACATCGCTTCGGCGCTGGCGCGTCTCTGCGACGGTGGGCGCCTCGTCGCCATCGCTGGTGCAAGCTTCGCGCCGGATAACCCGACATGGCGAGATGCCTTTGTTCGCCTCCAGGAACGCGGGCGCGTGGTGTTTTCTGCCGCCATTGACGGGACCGTTTACGCCAAGCACGGCACTCAGACGGATACTAGGCTGCTTGTGATCGACAAGCTGCCCGCTGCCGATCCGACGGCTTTTCCTGCCTCGCCAGGCATGGCGGCCGATGTCGCTACCTTGCTTGGCTGGGTGAATCTGCATGTGCCTCCAAGGCTGCCCGTCACCACGCCATCGGAGATCGCTGCTATCGGGCGGCCAGCGATGTCGCAATTGGTCGGCGCCGTCGCACCACGCCCATCGTCCACTTCGAGAGACACCGCGCCAGTAGGCGCAGAACTGATCTACGAGACGGTCGAATGGTCCCCGCCGGAAGGCGCCCGGCTGACCGATGCGCTTTATGAGGAATACGGACTACAGTCGATCTGCATTCCCGGATCATGCGCACATCCGACCAAGCTCGTGCAGTCTGCCGCGATGGCGTCCGTTGCGCCACCGAAGCCATCCTATCGTCCGCACCTGCCCGCCAATGTCATGGACGACGGAGTTCTGTCGGATGCTCAGCTGGAGAGCATCATCTATGCCGGCGAGGCGCATTCCGAATTCCTGGCAGGCGCTTGGACGGTCGACACGACCTTTGACCTTGTGGCCGCCGCGCGCGACGACACCGAAAATGCCGTCCGCTTTCGCCGCGGCTGGTTTTTGGGCGATGGCACCGGGGCGGGCAAGGGGCGGCAGGTCGCCGGGATTTTGCTCGACAACTGGTTCAAGGGCCGCCGCCGTGCGGTCTGGATCAGCAAGTCCGACAAGCTGATCGAGGATGCGCAGCGCGATTGGTCCGCGCTCGGCATGGAGCGGCTGCTTGTTACGCCACTCTCGCGCTTCCGCCAAGGCACGCCGATCCGGCTCGCGGAAGGCGTCCTTTTTACCACCTACGCCACGCTACGGACCGACGAGCGCGGTGAGAAGCTTTCGCGTGTCAGGCAGATCGTCGAATGGTTGGGTTCGGACTTCGACGGAGTGATCGTCTTCGACGAGAGCCACGCCATGCAGAATGCGGTCGGGGGCAAGGGCGAGCGCGCCGACCAGGCTGCATCTCAGCAGGGGCGCGCCGGCCTGAGGCTCCAGCACGCCTTTCCAAATGCTCGTGTGGTCTACGTATCGGCGACGGGCGCAACCACGGTCCACAACCTCGCTTATGCCCAGCGCCTTGGCCTTTGGGGCGGCGCCGACTTCTCGTTTGCCACGCGTGCCGAGTTCGTCGAAGCCATCGAGGAGGGCGGCGTCGCGGCGATGGAGGTGCTTGCGCGGGACCTCAAGGCGCTCGGTCTCTATGCGGCTCGCTCATTGTCCTACGAGGGTGTCGCGTACGACCTCGTTGAGCACCAGCTTACGCCGGAGCAGGTTCGCATCTACGATGCCTATGCCGGTGCGTTCAGCGTCATCCATAACAATCTCGATGCGGCGATGCGGGCCGCCAACATCACCGGTGCAACTGGAACGTTGAACGGGCAGGCCAAGTCTGCGGCACGCTCCGCTTTCGAAAGCGCGAAGCAGCGCTTCTTCGGCCACCTCCTGACTTCGATGAAGACTCCATCGCTGGTCCGATCGATCGAGCACGATCTTGAGGCTGGACACGCCGCGGTCATCCAGATCGTGTCGACAGGCGAAGCGCTGATGGAGCGCCGGCTCGCCCAGATCCCGACTGAAGAGTGGGGCGACGTCCAGGTCGACATCACGCCGCGCGAGTATGTCCTCGACTATCTCGCCCACTCCTTTCCGGTCCAGCTCTATGAGCCCTTTACCGACTCTGAAGGTAACCTCTGTTCCCGGCCTGTCTACCGCGACGGCCAGCCGGTCGAGAGTCGGGAAGCCGTCGCACGACGCGAGCGCCTCATCGAGAAGCTTGCATCACTACCGCCGGTACCTGGGGCACTGGATCAAGTCATCCAGCGCTTCGGCACCGAACTGGTTGCCGAGGTGACGGGCCGCTCGCGCCGCATCGTTCGCAAGGGCGACCGGCTGGTGGTCGAAAATCGAGCCGGTTCGGCAAACCTCGCTGAGACATCGGCTTTCATGGACGACGTCAAGCGCATCCTCGTGTTCTCCGACGCCGGCGGCACAGGGAGGAGCTACCATGCCGAACTGTCGGCCCGGAATTACCGCCTGCGAGTCCATTACCTGCTCGAGCCCGGCTGGAAGGCCGATGCCGCGATCCAGGGCCTCGGCCGCACAAACCGGACCAATCAAGCGCAGCCACCGTTGTTTCGTCCCATCGCGACCGATGTGAAGGCCGAAAAGCGCTTTCTCAGCACCATTGCCCGCCGGCTAGACACGTTGGGTGCCATTACGCGCGGCCAGCGCCAGACGGGCGGGCAGGGCCTATTCCGGCCCGAGGATAACCTCGAAAGCCAGCATGGGCGCGATGCATTGCGCCAACTCTACATCTTGCTCGCGCGAGGGAAGGTCGACGGCTGCTCGCTTTGGAGGTTCGAGGATGCGACCGGTCTGAAGCTCATGGATGCGAATGGGCTCAGGGACGAGCTGCCGCCGATCACGACGTTCCTGAACAGGTTGTTGGCGCTCACCATCGACCTCCAGAATGTGCTGTTCACCGCCTTTGAGCAGCTCTTGACCGCTCGGATCGAGGGCGCGGTCGCGTCGGGTACCTACGACGTCGGGCTGGAAACGCTCCGTGCCGAAAGCTTTGTCGTCACTGACCGGCGGACGATCTACGCCTATCCGGGCACCGGCGCCGAGACCCGGCTGCTCACGATCACGCAGCGCCAGCGCAACCATCCTGTGGGTCTGGATGATGCTCTTGCTCATGTTTCCGATCGTCAGGCTGTCCTGCTAATCAATGAGCGCTCGGGACGAGCCGCCGTGCAGGTCCCGACGGCGAGCGTCATGCTCGACGACGGCGAGATCGAGCGGCGCGTCCGCCTGATCCGGCCGATGGATCAGCACACGGTCCCCTTGGACATGATGGCGGAGAGCTACTGGCTCGAAGCGGATCGTGAACGCTTCGCTGCGGCCTGGCTGGCGGAGCTTGCTGAGGTGTCTGAGTTCACGGAATCTACGATCAACGTTGTGGCGGGCTTGCTGCTACCAATCTGGAAGCGGCTGCCGAACGAATCGACCCGGGTCTATCGCCTTCAGACCGATGCGGGCGAACGCATCATTGGACGCAAGGTTTCGGCCGCGTGGGTCGCAAGCGTCCTTGCGACGGACGCGCCTGCGCTGACACCAGGCGCTGCCTTTGCCGCGCTGATGGAGGGACGGACCGTCCTCGAACTCGCGGAAGAACTCCAGCTTCGCCGCGTTCGGGTGATGGGGGCTTACCGCATCGAGCTGTCGGGCTTCAACGACACGATGCGCGATCGCCTGCGGGCTTACGGTCTCTTTGGGGAGATCATCTCCTGGAAGCTCCGTATGTTCGTGCCCACGGACACGAGCGGTGTCGAGATCCTGTCGAGAGTGCTCGACACCTATCCGGTGGCGCGCATCGGCGAGCGGGAGGCCGCCTGATGTCCCGCGATGCTTCCGAACTGGCACGCCGCCTCTCGCGCGAGGCTGAGGCGGTGTGTCGACACTATCTCTCCAATGGCAGGCGGGCGGGGCGGTACTGGCTGGTCGGCGACGTTCACAACACGCCGGGCCGCTCGTTGTTCGTGCGGCTGCACGAATCGCTGAAGGGACCCGCTGGGAAATGGACCGACGCCGCAACGGGCGAACATGGTGATCTCCTCGACATCATCCGCGAAAGTCTGGCCTTGCGAGACTTTCGCGAGGTCGCCGAGGAGGCGAGGCGGTTTCTAAAGCTGCCTCGTTCAGAGCCGCAATTCGCTCCGAAAACCATTCGTCCAGTCGTGCCGGCCGGATCGCAGGAAGCCGCTCGTCGGCTCTTTGCGATATCCAGCCCGATTGAAGCGACACTAGCTGAGGCGTACTTGCAGCGCCGCAGAATTACTTGCATCAACCATGGTGGCAGCTTGCGCTTCCATCCTCGTTGCTACTATCGACCAGACGAGCATTCGTCGATCGAAACCTGGCCGGCGATGATAGCCTGTGTCACCGACCTCGATGGACGGATCACAGGCGTACACCGCACTTGGCTCGATCCAGACGGTTTTGATCGCGTGCGGCTCGGCAAGGCTCCGATCGACACGCCGCGACGCGCCATGGGTGACCTTCTCGGCAACGCCGTTCGCTTCGGCGTGGTCGATGATGTGCTCGCTGCCGGCGAGGGAATCGAGACCATGCTGTCACTGCGTTACGCACTGCCAGCCCTGCCCATGGCCGCCGCGCTTTCGGCCAATCATCTCGCAGCCATGTTGCTGCCGTCTGGCCTGCGTCGGCTCTATATCGCCCGCGATGACGATGCTGCCGGAGATGCCGTACAGGCTATTCTTACGCAGCGCGCGGAAGAGGTCGGCATTGAAGCGATTGCGCTGTCGCCTCGGGTGGGCGACTTCAACGAAGATCTGCACATCTTCGGCCTCGAGGCCCTCCGGGCAGCGTTGCGGCTTCAACTCGTACCAGAGGACGTCGTCCGATTCCTGCATTCTCCGGCAGTAGCCGCGGAATAGCCGCGACGTGTCGCTCGGCGTCAGCAGGTCGGTCATAGCGAGGCCACTGCCGGAAGAGGACGCGACCACGGGCCTTCTAGAGGGCGATCGGACGGCAAGCGGTTCGGGCCGGCAATGGCTGCGACCGGCTATTTTCCGCCGCGCGTCGGCGATGGGAAGACACATTATTTATCTGCCCGGCGCGCTTTGCATCGCGAAGCAAAATAGCCGGCCTCCGCCATCCTCCGCTGCGCTTCGGCCCTCCGCTCTGCTCCGGGTTCTGGCCCGTTCCGCCTGCCGTCTGAGTGATCGCCACGAAGGCCGCGATGGTCGCGGCCGATCCGGCAAAGGATCGCCTTAATGACCGATCACGATGACATCGAACCGCCGCACGCCGCATCTGCGACCGAACACGTTCTTACCGAATTGCAGCTCTTCGGTTACCGCCCCTTCGACGACCAGCCTGATCCACGGCCGCTTCCCGAGGGCAGGATCATTACCGGTGCCGTCGCTGACATCTTCGATGCCCTGGTCGCCACGTTGAGCGACACGCGGCTCGAGCCGGACCTCGACGATCTGCTCTGGTCGACCGTCAACCTGTTCCATCGTGCCGTCGACCGCATCGGTCGCCAACTCGACGACAACGAACAGGCGCAACGCAAGAGTCAGCGCGAGCAGGACGGCTCCGAAGTTCGATCGGTCGAACTCGAGCGCGTGACGGCGGAAGGCATCACATTGATCGAGCGTCGCGACTGCCTGGAGCTCTTCCGCGACCAGGCCATCGAGCGCTTTGAGACACACACCGGTTCATTCTGGCGCCCTCGATCGGGATCGCTGGTCAACCACCGTACGCTGACCGCAGCGATGATCGACTCCCGCGACTTCATCGCGGCCAAGCGCCGCGCCGAGACCGAGGTCATGTTGCCGCCAGGACCGAAGATCGCACTCACCGGAGGGCTCGACTTCAAAGACCATCATCTGATCTGGGATCGCCTCGACAAGGTTCACGCCAAGCATCCCGACATGGTCCTGCTCCACGGCGGCTCCCGGAAGGGGGCCGAATTGATCGCCTCCAAATGGGCGACTACCCGTAAGGTGCCTCAGATCGCCTTCAAGCCCGACTGGACGAAACATGCCAAGGCAGCGCCGTTCAAGCGCAATGACGCCATGCTTGAACTCCTGCCGATCGGCGTCATGCACTTCCCGGGCACAGGAATCCAGGACAACTTGGCCGATAAGGCGAAGCGGCTTGGCATCCCGGTCTGGATGTTCGGCGGCGCGTGAGCGCCGCCTTCTCAACTGAAGCCTTCGAGGCGAAATTGCTCACGCCGCAACTCCGCCTCGTTTCGGTCTCATATCCAGAGTTGCGCCGTGGTGGTGGTGGAAGGCGCAACTCGTACATCTATGCACATGGAGCCACCACCATGCTCGCTATTGGGCTTGTTCTCAATACACTCGGCATCGGCCTATTCTGCTGGGCGATTTTCGCGCTCGCAGTGTATGCCCTGCCGTTTTTCGTCGCACTGAGTATCGGGATGACCGCGTTTCAGAGCGGTGCCGGCCTCATCGGCGCGCTGCTTCTTGGAACGACCGGCGGTGCGCTGACGCTTGTCCTCGGCCAGATCGCCTTTGCTGTTACTCGGTCCTTGGCCTTGCGCATCGCAATCGCGACAGCATTCGCTGTTCCCGCCGCCGTCGCCGGCTATCATGTGGTGTTCGCCGTGTCCCATATCGGGGTGCCTTCGCTGGCCTGGCGTGAAGTCTTCGCTTGCCTGGGCGCGGTTTGCATTGGCGTTACGTCATGGACGCGCTTGATTGTTTTGGCGAAGACCGGCCCGTTCGAGCCGGATGGGGTGGTGGAGAACCCGTCCTAACCAGTTCTTACGGCCACATGGCCCGAGCGGACGACCCTTTTCCGGCTTCATCGTCGAACAGGTGCGCGTAAATCGGCGCGATGAACGGGGGATGATCGAAACCTGAGCGCGGAGAGGCCGTCCTGCTCGGAACTCCTCGATCAAGCTGCCGACATTCGGTCTGGCCCACGCAGCCGCGGCAGAGCGATCCTACCTCGATCGATTCTTGGGAGACGATGCCGCCCTTTGCAGGAAATTGTTTCTCTTTCTGCCCTGAATGGTTCCGACCTCTTGTTCATCAAAACCGAGATAGCCACGCTTCTCCAGAGATTGTGGTTCAGCACGCGGACGCACGTGGCCTCGTTGATGGCTTGATCTGGCCGAAGACCGGCTTCGCCTCGATCGTCTGAGCCGCAACGCCGTTGATGCGACTTTCTTCCCCTGGGCTTCGCCCATTCCTCGCGAGACAAGAAAGTCGCCACAACGACGTCCTTCGCTGCGCTCCGGCCCGAGCGGGTGCGTCGCCGATCGTCCTCGGCCCTAGATCGCCATCGAGGCCGCGATGGTCGCGGGCTCGAAACACAACAGGAGAAGTGACATGGCTAACATCGGTTCTTTCAAGAAGGTCGGCAACGAATTCCAGGGCGAGATCGTGACCCTGAGCCTGAAGGCCAAGGGCGTCCGCATCGTCGCCGAGACCAACCGGTCCAACGAAAACGCTCCCAGCCACCGCATCTATGTGGGCCGGGCGGAGATCGGCGCAGCCTGGTCGAAGCGTTCCGAGGAGGGCCGCGATTACCTCTCACTCAAGCTCGACGACCCCTCGTTCAACGCGCCGATCTACGCGAACCTGTTCGACGACGAAGGCGGTGAAGGCTACACCCTGCTCTGGTCGCGGCCGCGCAAGACCGGCGAGTAAGAGCGCCCCACCAAGCCCCGTCCGGTCCGCCGGGCGGGGCGCTTCGCGGTCGGCCTGAAGGGGCTTACGATTTGCTAAGCCGCGGAGCCTTTTTGAGCAGGTCCCCCGGTTCGACCCCCAATGCTTCAGCAATTTGTCCGAGCACGGTGACGCTTGCTGATACATCGCCGCGCTCGATGGCGCCGACGTAACGGGCGCTTAAACCCGCGCGCTCGGCCAGCTCCTCCTGCGTCATTTGTAGATCGTGGCGTTTCCGACGCAGATTCACAGCCATGATCTCTTTGAGATCCATGGCGATATGGGAACTGAGCCGGAACGATCGTTCTAGGAACGATCGTTCCTATTCGTGTCCGAACATGCTATCGAGGGTGGCGGCGTTACGTGCGCGACCGAACTCGGCCACCGATCTACCAAACGAATATTCAGGATTCGAACGGGGGGCGGAGGTCTGGATTGCGACCAAACCATGGCGTAGCCTATAGGCGTTCTAAAAGCGGGTATGATGCAGAAGCCATCCCTAGATCCAGACGTAGCTGACAGTGCGCCGAACGAGCCGCTGCTGACTGCCTATGACGAACAGCATGTCGTTACGTACATGCGCCTCCTGCAGGCGCAGGGCGAGGGGGCGGACTGGCGCGAAGTTGCTCGAGTGGTACGAAGCGATGATCGAAAGCAGCCCAGATGGTGAAGTGACCGAGGAATTCAGGAGGAAAGGGGGTATCTGCTTTCGCCCATGACCCACAGAGGTCCTTCGACGAGCAGACGATCTTTTGGGCGCCTGAGGTTCTAGCGGCGGTCGTTCCGGTCAAGGTTGCCGGGGCTGCCGATCGCAGTTCAGCGTCTCAACCGCTGCTTGACCTTGCAGGAGGTCAGGTGCGCCGCGCCGCCGACGGCTGGCACGCCGTGCTGCGCATCGGTTCGGCGGACCACCGTGTCTGGTCCAAGGGCCCGCCGGTGCTCGGCGCGTCATATGCAGCCGACTTGCCGTTCGACGGCGATTTCGGCGCGCGTGCCTATGCAGCCCGGCGGCTGTGGCGCGCGATGAATGGACGCGCGCCGGGGCCTGCATTTCATCAACTATCGAAACATCGACGCGAACGCTTGAGCGCAGCGATCCGTGCGCTTGATGCTCACAGCGCCGGCGGTAGCTATCGCACGATCGCCGAGGCGCTGTTCGGCAAAAAGCGCATCCCCGATCGCGCCTGGAAGACGCATGATCTGCGCAATCGAACAATCCGCTTGGTGCAGGGCGGCCTCGCGTTGATGCGTGGTGGTTACCGGAAACTCCTGCGTCCCGGGCGCAAAGACCAGTAGCGCAGTCCCTCAGGGGTGCCGAAAATCGCCCCTTCCATATTCGGCATCCCTCTCCGAGATCCTGCTCCTCCATGATGACCGCACACACGCCGGTCTAGCCAGTCGTAGTGCGCTGTCCTCCTGGAGTTCTTAAATGCCCGATCCGATGGCCGGTCTTCCCCCGCGATTCCTGCGTACACCTGAGGCCGCGCGCTATCTTGGCCTGTCCGGTCGCACGCTCGAGAAACATCGCACGTACGGTACTGGACCGACGTATCGGAAGATCGGCGGACGTGTTGTCTACGCCGTCGATGACCTGAAAGCGTGGGCCGACCGCGGCGTCAAGACATCGACGTCCGACCCCGGAAAGGGGACCGTGCTGCCGGCCAAGAAGCATCCCGCGCTGCGCCCGTATGCGGGTCAAGAACGCCGCTGATTGCCGCGTAAGAGCAGTGACCATGCGGCGCAAGCACCATTCCGAGCGCGACCAGCTTGAGCTCTTTCGGGCGCTGCCCGGTGATCTCGCGCCCCGCGATGCGCAGGATCTGATGGCATATCCGTTCTTTTCGTTGGCAAAGACCAAACGCACTGTGCCGATCGATTTCCGTGCCGGAGCGGTCGCAATTCGTGTCGAAGCCGTGCCTGAGCACGGCATGGCGACCATCTGGGATGCAGACGTTCTGATCTGGGCTGCGTCCCAGATCGTCGAAGCCCGTGACGCCGGCTTGAAGACGTCGCGCCTGATGGCAGCAACGCCATACGAGATTTTGACGTTCGTCGGCCGCGGCACCAGCGCGCGCGACTATGACCGGCTGAAGGCTGGTCTCGATAGACTTCAGTCAACGACCGTGCTGACGTCGATCCGCCAGCCGATGGAACGTCGACGGCATCGCTTCTCCTGGATCAACGAGTGGAAGGAAACGGCCGATGCAAATGGCCGTCCATTTGGGCTCGAGCTGATCCTGCCTGATTGGTTCTACGCCGGCGTCATCGATGAAGCGCTCGTGCTGACGATCGATCGCGCTTATTTCGATCTGACGGGCGGGCTCGAGCGCTGGCTTTATCGCCTCGTGCGCAAGCATGGTGGACGCCAGGATGTCGGCTGGAGTTTTGATCTTCTGCACCTCCATGCCAAGTCCGGCATCCTCTCGCCACTCAAGCATTTTGCTTACGACGTTCGTCAGATCGTCCAGCGCCAGACCTTGCCCGGCTATCAGCTCGTGCTCACGCGCGATCCAGATGGCACCGAGCGGCTGAACTTCACGCCTACGCCTGTCGATCCCTTAACGGCCCGCTTGCGCCGCCGCGGTCTCATTCCAAATTCGGAGGACAACCTGTGAATCAGCTCGTGCTATCGGGGACCGCAACCCTCGTGCTATCGGGGACCCGAACCTCGTGCTATCGAGGACCGGAATCGAGCTTAAGAGCTTGTTTCTCCGCGCTTTCCCGCTCCTCTAACTTTACTAACATACTGACACTAACTTCTTGTTGTGAATCAGTATGTTGTGAACAAGTCGGCCGCGCGTGCAACGAAAATGCCTCAGGCATTCACTCTCTCACGCGCAAGGCTTCGCTGCAATGCGATTCTTGTCGCCAACACACGCGCGCCAACGCGATCGCGCGCAAATCTGCGCGATCACCAGCACCGGCATCACCGCATGACGTTCGTCGCTTTCCTTTGCGGCCACTCGCTCGTCGAGGAGAACTCGCTAACATCCGTGGTTGGCACGACGGCCACCACAAGCCGGAATCTGGAGAATGGGCGGTCAGGCTAACCAGCGCCGTGCTTGATGGCTTCAAACGTCGTCATGAAGCCGCCGGCAAGAAAAGTTGCGATCTCACCCAAATCCCCGTCCCCTCGGGAGACGCTGCTCCGCTTTGGCGGAAGGAAAAGGCGCGCGTGGAAGCGGCCGGGTCGCGGAGGCCCTTACATCACCGCAGCGACCCGGCCGCGCTTGCCGCCGGCGCCAAACCGGAAGGTGGTGCCATCGACCCAGATCTTGTGCAGCAGCACGGCGAGCGCGCGCGCCACGGCGGTTGCCGCGCGCTTCAGACCCTTCTTCCTGGCCAGCCGCAGGCCCCACAGCCGCAGCTTGAAGTTCTTCGGAATGCGGGTGAGAATCGCGACCGCCGCCTCGTACAGCATCGCCCGTGTCAGCTCGTCGCCGCATTTGGAGATGCCGCCGATCCTGTCGGTCTGTCCGGATTGGTAGCGCCGCGGCGTCAGGCCGAAATGCGCACCGACATTGGTCGACTTCTTGAATCGCGCCGGATCGTCAACGGTGGCGCGGAACGTCAACGCCACGAGCGCGCCGACACCGGGCACGCTCATCAACCGCCGCACCGCACTGTCGCTGCGCGCCGCCGCCAGGGCGAGGCGGTGCAGTTTTGCCAGCTGCAGCCGCATCGCGCTTCTAGCGTCCAGCAATGGCGTGACGATCGCCTCCAGCTCCTTCTTCCCGGCCATGATCTCGCGCACCCGTGCGTCAAAGCGGCCGACCGAGATCTCGCCGACTTTCAGGCCGAACGGGCGCAACAGGCCGCGGATCATGTTCTCCATGTCGAGCACCTTGCCGAGCAGCGCCTTGCGTCTCACGAGCAGCGCGCGCAGCGTCTGCGCGCCTTCCGATTTGACATGGACCGCACGGAACCAGCCGGTCCGCATCATCTGGGCGATGCCTTTGGCGTCGTTGCGATCGGTCTTGTTCAGCATGGCGTTCAGCGCCGCCTTGGCATGCCGGGTCTCGATGCAGATCACGGGCAGGCCCTTTTCACTGAGCGCCGTGAACAGCCAGGCCGAGTACGAGAAGGCTTCCAGCCCGACGCGCTTCAGGTGGATGCTCCATTCCGCCAGGAACAGCTCGATTGCGTCCGGATCGGTGTCGAGTTTCGTCTCCCGGACGACCTTGCCGTCGCCGTCCACCACGCAAATATTCGTCGCCTCCAGCGACACGTCGAGCCCTGCATAAAAGTCCATCATGCGCCTCCGCCGCCGATCGCCGGAACACACCATGCATTCCGTTCGCGAATCGTTGCGAGGCATTTTCGCAGCGGCACGGCCGGCGAGGGGGCACCGGTCAGTACCCCGGCTAACAGGAAATCCTTCGGATTTCTTCTAACGGAACAGGCCGAAAGCCGCATTGGCGGCGCCCCGCAACGGCAGCCCGACAGGCCAGCCTGCCTTTGCAGGCCATACACACTCTCGACCAAGCCCAAGCTCACGACCGCCAACTCCAGCGTCGGGGAGCCGTGGCATGAGTGATCTCACGGAAGTGGAAGTGTTGTGGCTCGAGAAGCGCATCGAAAACCGCGTTCGGTTCGGTCGCATCGTCGAGGAACGGAAGCTTGATCGCCATCGGCGTGTCCTGTCATTCGCGCCGGGTAGCACCTTTGCCTTCGTCCGTTGGACCTCGAACGACTTCGGCACGGCCATTTCGCGGATCGACATTTTGCGCGCAATCGCTCCGCGACAGCGCTGCTCGACCGTCCCTTATGTGACACCCGGCGGGGAGATTTTGCTGCGCCTGTCTGGCTGGCCGAAGGTCGAGCGAGTGCTGCAAATGATCGATGCCGTTGAGGCACTCGGCATCGATCCAGCTGATGTCGCGCCTGATCATTGGCATCACGTTCATAACCGTCTTTCCGTCAACGAAAACCCGCGCCCATATACAAAAGCGCGCCATCAGGCCTGGCTTCATCGCCAAAAGGTGATGCGATGACGGGCCGCCTAATGATGCTGGCTGTGACGACTGGGGTCGCTGCTGCGCTCATCGCGACGATCGTCCTGGAGCCGCTTCCGCTTTACATCTGGAACGTATCCGCAAGCGTGCCGATCGGTCTCTACCGCGTGCGACCGGCGGACCAATTTCAAGTCACTGAATTGGTCGCCGTGCAGCCGCCGGAACCGCTCGCGACATTCCTCGACTTTAACGGCTATTTGCCCATTGGCGTCCCGATGCTGAAACGCGTGCTCGCCCTTCCGGGGCAGAGTGTTTGCAGAACCGGCCTCACGATTTCGGTCGACGACATAGCAGTCGGCGAGGCAAAGGATCGCGACGGACGCGGCAGGCCGCTGCCGAGATGGCAGGGCTGCCGCGTCGTCGGAGACGGCGAGCTGTTTCTGATGAATTGGCAGTCTGACGATTCTCTTGATGGCCGGTATTTTGGATTCTTGCCGGCGTCGGCGGTGATCGGCCGTGCGATGCCGGTGTGGACGTGGGACGAGTGATTGTGCGTATTCGATGTGTTCTCCCTGTCATTCCCTTGTTCGATCGATTGCGGGACCATTCCTCCGCCTCGATCGATGTCTGCAAGGCTGGCGCGAGTCCGATCGCATGCTGGGGTCAGTTGGGCACGCGCGCTTGTGCTGTGGTTCCCCTGATGCTTCTTCTGACCGCGTGTGGCAGTGTTGCTTTGGCCCAGAGCGGATCAACCGCCCAGCCGGGGATCAGCCGGAGTGCTCACTCATTTGCCGGCTTCATCAATGAAGCCTCACAACGCTTTGCGATCGCGCCGAACTGGATCCGATCAGTCCAAAGCATCGAGAGTGCTGGTGACGTGCACGCCAGATCGCCAAAAGGCGCAATGGGCCTGATGCAAATCATGCCGGCGACCTGGGCGGAACTTCGAGAGCGCTACCATTTCGGGAACGACCCCTACGACCCGCACGACAACATTCTGGCCGGCACGGCCTATCTGCGCGAATTGCTCGATCGGTATGGCTCGCCTGGCGTGTTTGCCGCGTACAACGCGGGACCATCTCGCTATGAAGAGCATCTCGCAGGCGGCTCTCTGCCTGACGAGACGCGAGCATACGTCGCAAAGCTTGCAAATCTGCTTGCCATCGACCTGCCGCCGAAATGGACTTCCAGCGGACAGTCATCAGCAGCTGCGACGCTATTCGTCACGCGATCCGATCTCATGAAAACGCGCGATCAGATGCTGGCGCTCATGCCGTCGAGCGGTGTCAGGACCGCATTCTCGGCTTCCGATGTTTCGCGCATGGTTCCCCGGCCTATTGGCGTGTTCGTCCCTCGATCGGATTCGGGAGTATCGCAATGACCAGGAGTGCTAGTTCGCAAGCTGATGGCGTATGGGCGATGCCTTCGGCCCGCGCTCTACTCGTCGCTTCGCTCCTCACCGAGCCACCCTTCGGGTGTCTCGGCCCTTCGGGTAACGATCGCTATCGCAAGCGCTCGGAAGCCGTGGGGCCCTTGCGAGTTGGCTGCCAAGTTGCGGCGGCTATTTCGGGAACCGGCGAGAGACCACGACGCCACGACGGCAGGGCGGCTCTTCAAATCGGGCTTCGAGAGATCGGTGCACGGGAATAAGACGGCCGTGGCCGAATCCGGAGCCTGGTGCAACGACTTGGAAGGTCGTTGCCACACAGGAGAGCTCCGATGAAACTGTACGTTGGATTGGACGTCGGCCTTGAAGAAACCAGCGTTTGCATCGTCGATAGCGAGGGTCTTACGATCCGCGAAGTTAAGGTCAGCACGGAGCCAGAGGCGATCCGCTCCGCTGTGGAGGGTTACGCGGATCGCCTCGATAGGGTCGGGGTCGAGGCGTCATCGCTGGGTATCTGGCTGTATCGCGAACTGCAGTCAGCCGGGCTTCCAATCATTGTCGTGGAGGCGCGCCACATGCGCGTTTCGCTATCGACAATGCGCAACAAAACCGACCGAAACGATGCGCGCGGCATCGCGCAAATGATGCGGTTGGGCTGGTACCGCGCCGTGCATGTCAAGAATATCGACATGCAAAAAATGCGCACGCTGCTGACGAACCGGAAGCTGCTCAAGCGCAAATTGATCGACCTCGAGAACCATGTTCGGGGCGCACTGCGGGCCTATGGATTGCTCGTCGGAGCGGTCGCGAGAGGTGCCTTTGAGGCCCGCATCCGCGAGCTGATCGAGCACAGCGACCCGATTTTTGTGATGTCGATCCAGGTCATGCTGGACGTGCGTCGCGCCCTCCTCGAAGGTTACGATCGGCTGCATCGTGTGCTCCTGCAGGTGGTCCAGCATGATCCTGTTTGCCGGCGTCTGATGACGGTTCCAGGCGTCGGTCCGGTCGTTGCCTTGTCATTCAAAGTCGGCGTTGATGACCCTCATCGCTTTGCCCGATCCCGCACGGTGGGCGCCCATTTTGGCCTGACGCCGAAGCGCCACCAGTCCGGGACGTCGATCGATTTTGAGGGGCGCATCAGCAAACAAGGCGATATCTCCGTGAGGGAGGCGCTGTGTGAAGCTGCCGCAAGTCTGCTGCTACGGGTCAGAAAATGGTCGGCATTGCGGGCGTGGGGCCTGCGAATTGCCAAGCGGTCGAGCATGCTGTGTGCGATAGCCGCGGTCGCGCGAAAGCTCGCGGGTATTCTCCACCGGATGTGGGTCAGCGAGACCGATTTCCACGTCGGATTCGGTGCCAAGATCACGCAACGGCTGCGCCTAAAGCCGGCGCAGTAGCAGCTACATAGACGAGCATAGGAAGGCGCTGGGACTACTCCCAGCATGTTGAGGAGGGAACGAAATTAGAGATCCGCGCGCGCGGTGAGCGTCCCCTGGCGGGGCCGCGAAACGGGGAATGTCCGCTATCTCTTGCCTGCTGCCGCCCTTCGGGGACGAGAGCGCCGGACTGCTTGGACAGCCCTGTTCACGAACCTGATGAAGAGCATGCGACGGCCGAAGTGCTGAACGCGAAGGAACGCATGGACCCCGCCTGGTGAAGGCCACTGCAACGCGGTGTGGTGACGTTTGTGCGTCGTAGATGGAGGGAAGCAGCGATGCTTATTTTGCGAGGACTCGAGGAAAAACCTAGGAATGAGTTGACTTTGCCCGCCCGATTAGGAAGGCGAGATAAAAGGGGCTCGCCGGTCGAACCGCAAGCCATTGGCATGGCTTGGGTTCTGGCGTGCCGGTCGGTCGGGGCGCGTGCCGCGCTTTGCATTTTGACGAATGCAATCAAAGGCGTTTTCGGCACCGTGTGCACTTTTGATCGTTTGGAGGCCCTGCCGTGAGCGTGGGCGACAGCGACCTGCGTATTCGGCCTGGGCGCATCCGCAGTACCCGAGCGCCTAAGCCGAAGAGCTTCATCAACCAGGTGCTGAGGGCGGCGAAGAAAGCAGGACACACCTCGGGTCAGACCGTAGCTGGCAGGCGTTCGGCGGCCTATGGGCGCTCCACGTTTGGCCGCGGGCGCCTCGCGTTTAGCCGCGCCAGATTGTTCAGCCCGACGCGGCGCGTCGTGGTGAAGGCGCGCGTGGTTCGTCACAAAGGGCGAGCCTTCCGTTCAGCGCCACTGACCGCCCACCTCTCATATCTGAAGCGCGACGGCGTGACCCGAATGTATGGTCCGGCCGTGGGGTGCAAGAAGATTTCGACGATCCGGTAGATGCGGTCTTGCATCAATGTATCCGGCCTCTGTTTGGAGCGCAGTGCTCCGGGCCATCATGGATATCAGCGCGCATGTGATCTGGTTAGCGGACAGGCCTCGACCGGGCCATTTGGGTCACCAGGGTTCACATGTGCCGGGAAGACCGATTCTCCATCGTCGTCTCATCCTCTCGCAGACCTCGGCGGGTAAGGGTTGTTACGTCATCGATAGCTCCTCACTTCGCGCTGTTCCTTCGTTCGTGCCTGGCGGCCGTTCCTTCGTCCCGGCCTGCGCGCGCAGACGCGCCGCGCGCAAGGGGCCGTCAAAGCCGGCCGTCGTGCTGTCCTGACGTCTTGCTCTCCTGCTGCCAGGCTGCGCCTTGACGGCCCCGCGCACGGCGCGAGGATCAAGCAGGTCGGGACACCGTCTCCTCCATCTTGACGCACGCGAAGGCGCGTCCCTTGTTGAGGACCGCCCAGGCGATCCGGGCGAGCTTGTTGGCGAGCGCAATCGCCAGCACGTTGTGGTGCAATCGCTTCTTGGCGGCTTCGATCCAAGAGTTGAGGCCATAGCGCTCCCAGCACTTGACCTTTACCAGAACAACCCACGCGGCTTGCACGAACAGCGCGCGCAGGTAGCGATTACCGCGCCTTGATATACTGCCGAGGATCGTGCGGTCGCCGGTCGATATCTGCTTCGGAACAAGTCCAAGCCAGGCGCCGAAGTCGCGGCCTTTCGAGAACACGTCTCCGGTGCCGATCGCAGCCACCATTGCGCTCGAGATGATTGGGCCAATGCCAGGCACCGTCATCAGTCGCTGGCAGGCCCTATCTTGACGGGCTAGTGTTTCGATCTCGCCAGATAGACCCTCGATACGCTCATCCAGCCGGCGCCAGTCTTCCGCCAGACCCTCGATGATGGGCAACATGCGAGGCGAGAGCACATCAGTGCGTGTTGCCAAGATACCTGGCAACTCGAACCGCAGGGAATGCGGGCCTTGCCGCACGGCGATGCCCCGTTCCAGCAGGAACGCACGGATCTGATTGATCGCGCCGGTACGCTGACCGACCAATCGATCGCGGACGCGGTGCAGTGCCTGAAGGTCGAGCTGATCGGCGGTCTTGGTCGCGACGAACTTCATGGTCGGGCGTTGGACAGCCTCGGCGATGGCTTCCGCATCTCGGAAGTCATTCTTCTGTCCCTTCGAATACGGGCGCACGTATTTCGCTGGCATCAGGCGGGCGTCGTGGCCAAGTACTTGGAGTTTGCGGCTGAGATGATGGGCGCCTACGCAGGCCTCCATACCGATCAAGCACGGCGGCAGGTTGGCGAGCCGCGTTTCCACCTGGCCGCGCGACCACTTCTGCCGCAGCACGATGGCACCGCGGTGATCCTGACCCACGATGTGGAACGAGTTTTTGCCGATGTCGATGCCGATCACGGCGATCGCCGCGTTGAGTTTCTGAGACATGGCGTGCTCCTTGTCTTGAGCGCCCCTTGCCAGCTTCTCGTGCTGGCAGGGCCGGAGCACGGCCGGACCATCCCATTAGCGGGGAGCGAGCCGAGATGTTCGACGCCGGCAGTGACCGTGCCGATGGCGTGGCCTTCGCGCAACGGTGCCAGGACGATCGCCATCATTTCAGGTTCATCGTATCACCGGAGGATGCGGGCGACATGACCGATCTGAAGGCCTTCACCCGTGATCTTGCCAAGCAGATGGAGACCGATCTCGGCACGCGGCTCGATTGGGTAGCTGTCGATCATTGGAACACCGACAACCCTCACGTCCACCTTCTCGTTCGGGGAGTAGATCAGGACGCGGCGGACCTCGTGATCTCCCGCGACTACATCAGCCAGGGCCTGCGCTCACGCGCCGAGGAACTGGTCGCCATCGAGCTGGGTCCAAAGCCGGAGCGCGAAATCCGCAATTCGCTGGAGCGGGAAGTCAGGGCGGAACGATGGACGCGGCTCGATCGGGAGATCCGGCTTGCGGCAGATGAGGCTGGCTACATCGATCTCCGGCCCGAAAATCCGGGCACGCTCGATCCCGAGATCCGGAGATTGATGGTTGGCCGCCTTCAGTACCTTGAGAGGATGGGCCTTTCTGCATCCGCTGCACCAGGGGAATGGATGGTCGGGCTCGAGGCCGAGCGTAGCTTGCGCGACCTCGGTATGCGGGGCGACATCATCAAGACCATGCACCGCGCCTTTACCGAGCGTGGAGAACCCCGCGGCGTTGCCGACTTCGTCATCGAGGGTGGACAGCCGACGTCCCAGATTATCGGACGCCTAGTCGACCGTGGACTGCATGACGAGCTGACTGGCGAGGCCTATGCCCTGATCGACGGAACAGACGGACGGGCGCACCATGTGCGCTTTCGAGGGCTCGAGGCTTTCGAACATGTTCCGCCGGCCGGCGGCATCGTCGAAGTCCGACGCTTCGGTCAAGCCGGCGATCCGCGGCCGACCGTGGTGCTGGCGACCCGCTCCGATCTCGATCTTGCCGAGCAGGTCACTGCTAAAGGGGCCACTTGGCTCGACCACAGGCTGGTCGAACGCGACCCGATGCCACTTGCCATGGGCGGATTCGGCCGCGAGACCCGCGACGCCATGGAAGCCCGAACCGAGCATCTGATCCAGCAGGGCCTGGCGCGGCGGCAGGGCCAACGCATCATCCTGCAACGCGACCTCCTGGACACGTTGCGTCGACGCGAGCTGGACGAGGTGGCCGCAAAAGTCTCAGCCGACACCGGCTTGCCTCATGTGAACGCCGCCTCTGGGGAGCATGTGGCGGGCACGTATCGCCAGCGGCTGACGCTCGCCTCGGGACGCTTCGCCATGATCGATAATGGGCTCGGCTTCCAGCTCGTGCCCTGGTCGCGCGAACTCGAGAAGAGGCTCGGCCAACACGTCACCGGTGTCGTGAAGGACGGCGGTGGTATCGAATGGGGCTTTGGTCGCAAGCGCGACCTCGGCCTCTAGCAATCTCGCCAATTCAGTTGCGGAAGGACGCTCGGAATGTCCGGAACCAAAATCCTCTGGGGACAGGTGATCGTTGTCGGCCTGATCGTCTTGCTGGCCATCTGGGGAGCAACCGAGTGGACGGCCTGGCGACTTGCCTACCAGCCCGAGCTTGGCCGGCCCTGGTTCGAACTGTTGGGCTTCAAGATCTATTATCCGCCGATCTTCTTCTGGTGGTGGTTCGTCTACGATGCCTACGCGCCTCAGGTCTTTGTCGAGGGAGCCTTCATCGCGTCGTCGGGGACCTTTGTTTCGATCGCTGTGGCGATCGGCATGTCGGTCTGGCGGGCGCGCGAGGCCAAGAATGTCGAGACCTATGGGTCGGCGCGCTGGGCTAATGCGGAAGAGGTTCGAGCGGCCGGACTTCTCGGTCCGGATGGTGTGGTACTGGGCAAGCTCGATCGCGACTACCTCCGCCATGAGGGGCCGGAGCACGTGCTGTGTTTTGCTCCCACCCGGTCCGGCAAGGGCGTCGGACTCGTCGTTCCCTCGCTGCTGGCTTGGCCGGGTTCGGCCATCGTGCACGATATCAAGGGGGAGAACTGGCAACTGACCGCGGGTTTCCGCGCGCGGCATGGCCGTGTCCTGTTGTTCGACCCGACCAACCCGAAATCCTCGGCTTACAATCCGCTTCTCGAGGTCCGGCGCGGGGAATGGGAGGTTCGCGATGTGCAGAACGTCGCCGACGTCCTGGTCGACCCCGAAGGCTCTCTCGACAAGCGGAATCATTGGGAGAAGACCAGTCATTCGCTCCTGGTCGGCGCTATCCTCCATGTCCTCTATGCCGAGGTGGACAAGACCCTGGCCGGTGTCGCCGCCTTCCTGTCCGATCCGAAGCGGCCGATCGAGGCGACGCTGAAGGCAATGATGACCACCGCGCACCTTGGCGAGCAGGGCGCCCATCCCGTCGTCGCCTCGACTGCACGCGAACTCCTCAACAAATCGGAGAATGAGCGCTCTGGCGTCCTGTCCACCGCGATGTCGTTTCTCGGGCTCTACCGCGATCCCGTGGTGGCCCGGGTGACCTGCCGCTGCGACTGGCGGATTGCCGATCTGATCGCCGATCGCCGCCCGACGACGCTTTACCTCGTGGTGCCGCCCTCCGATATCTCGCGGACCAAGCCGTTGATCCGCCTGGTGCTGAACCAGATCGGCCGGCGCCTGACCGAAGATCTGCACGCCCGCGACCGCCGGCATCGTGTGCTGATGATGCTTGACGAGTTCCCAGCCCTTGGGCGGCTCGATTTCTTCGAGTCCGCGCTCGCCTTCATGGCTGGGTACGGCATCAAGAGTTTCCTGATCGCGCAGTCGCTCAATCAAATCGAAAAGGCCTACGGCCCTAACAACGCGATCCTGGACAACTGCCATATCCGCGTCAGTTTCGCGACCAACGACGAGCGGACAGCCAAGCGGGTGTCCGATGCACTCGGTACAGCGACTGAGATGAGGGCGATGAAGAACTACGCCGGGCACAGGTTAAATCCCTGGCTGGGGCACCTGATGGTCTCTCGGCAGGAGACGGCGAGGCCGCTGCTGACGCCAGGCGAGGTCATGCAGCTTCCGCCGATGGACGAGATCGTCATGGTGGCAGGGACGGCACCGATCCGGGCGAAGAAAGTCCGCTACTACGAAGATCGCCGGTTCACCGAGCGGGTTTTGTCACCGCCCGATCCGGCGAGCGCCGGCCGATCGCCGCGAACGGACGGATGGTCAGCGCTCGGAACGCTGAAGCCGACGGGAGGTCCAACTAACAGGGCCGCCGAGGCCGAGGAAGACACGGCGAACAGCGGCCTTCGTCGGGAGCCCGAACTCCCCGATCACGTCGCTATCGTCAGGGAAACAATCGAATCGACACCGGCAGAAGAATTTGCCGTCGTTCTTGACGACGATGAGGACGCGGTCCGCCAATCTCGACTGCTTCGTCAGCAGATGCGTGGCGTCGTCCGCCAGGTTGCCATGGACCCGAATGACGGTATGGAACTCTGAGGCATGCGCGACAGGATGAACGTTTACTTTCCGCCAGAGCTTCTGAAACAGATCTCGGAGCTCGCCGATCGCAAGAAGCTTTCACGGTCTGCCATCGTGGAAGCGGCTGTCGCATCGTTCCTGTCACCGGACGGAGCGGATAGACGGGAGGCAGCATTCACCCGTCGCCTGGACCGGCTATCGCGCCAGATGCAGAGGCTGGAGCGTGACGTCGGTCTGACGGCTGAGACCTTGGCCCTTTTCATACGGTTCTGGCTGACGATCACGCCGCCATTACCCAATGAAGTCCAGGCGGTCGCGCAGGCAAAAGGTCGGGAGCGCTTTGAAGGATTTGTCGAGGCGCTCGGGCGCCGTTTGCAAAAGGGACAGAGCTTCCTGCGCGAGATTCCAGAAGATATCCGCCATCAGGAACCGGCCGAAGATGCTTAATTGAACCCGTAGAAAGACCCTTTCGCCGGTCCCTTCTTTTTCTACGCCAGCCTACGACTGCAGCGATTTAGCCGAACCGACAAAAGCTGGACGCGCTATCGGCTCGAGTGAGCTGAGAGCAAAGGGGGCCAGCATGCAAATCTCAACAGCATGGCGTCGAATCGCGCGCGTTTTTCTCCCTTTTGTAGCTGGGTACTATCTCTCTTATCTGTTCCGAACGATCAATGCCTTGATGGCTAGCCATCTCAGCTCGGATACTGGGGTTGGGGCTGCCGATCTCGGGTTGCTTACGGCAGTGTATTTTCTTGTTTTCGCGGTCGCTCAGATACCCATCGGTATATTGTTGGATCGCTTTGGTCCGCGTCGCGTCCAGAGCATTCTGCTCTTGCTTGCCGCAGCAGGCGCCGGCCTCTTCGCGATATCGACTGACTTCCTCTCGCTTTTGATCGCGCGTGCAATGATCGGGCTTGGCGTGGCCGCGGCGTTGACCGCAGGGCTGAAGTCGATCGTCCTTTGGTTCCCCAGGGAGCGTGTCGCCTTGCTTAACGGCTACATGGTCATGCTGGGATCGTTAGGAGCGGTGACTGCCACGGTCCCCCTCGAATACCTGCTCGCCTGGATGGGCTGGCGGCAACTCTTTGAGGTCCTGGCGGCCGCTACCGGTGCGACGGCCATTCTCATCTATACCGTCGTGCCTGAGCGAGGCATTGTCCCATCAACGGCGCGCGTCACTCTTAGCTCCGTTTTCAGCGATCGAAGGTTCTGGCGAATGGCCCCGTTATCGGCGACTTGCATTGGATCATCCTGGTCCCTGCAGGGTTTGTGGGCGTCGCCGTGGTTGATAGACGTAGAGGGGTTTGATCGCGACAGTCTGGTCCGACAGCTGTTCATAATGTCGATCGTATTGAGCGGTGGTGCCTGGTTGTTCGGTATGGCGGTCCACTACACCAAACGAAGAGGAATCGGGGCGGAGGCGATATTGGCCATGGTAGCAGTGCTGTTCATCGCAGCGGAGTTAGCCTTGATCCTGCGAGCGCCTCTGCCGTCCATTTGGCCCTGGTCTGTTGTCGCAATTGTCGGAACAGCAACCGTGGTCAGCTTCGCGGTCATAGCGGATTACTTTCCGCCGGAGCTGGCCGGTCGCGCCAACGGCGCCTTGAACGTCTTGCACTTTGGTTGGGCGTTTCTGGCACAATACGTGACAGGTCTTATCCTGGAGCAATGGTCTGCGAATGATGGCCATAGGCCCGTCCAGGCCTATCAAGTCGCGTTCGGTCTCAACGTGGCACTGCAGATCGCGACGTTTGTCTTGTTCGCGCTGCCCTGGTGCCGATCCATCGTTTCATGGACGAGTTCAATCCTCTTCTTCAAGCCGGCTGATGTTTCCTACGGTGTCGAGTCAATTGGGTTATATGAGGATTCGGTCATCCTTCTGCCCGCGGATGACGATGCGGAGTGGTGAGCAGCAACCCGTGGCGAACTGATCCGATTGAGTAGGCCTAGAGACCAGTTCTCTGTCTTTCTTTTACTACGCCAATCTACGATCACTGAAAGCCATTGTTGCACCAAGTCCATTGGTGCCTTTTTTAATCATTCCCATCTGAGGGGCGCCTGTGGACGCTCTCATTCGGTGGGGGCGAACGGTGGCAATCCATACGATTCAATCGGAAGCGAGTTCGCGCGGCGCACGAATGCTGCGCAGCGCGCTCAGCCCGGCGATTGCCAGTTACCTCGAAGATGAAGCGATCATCGAGGTGATGCTCAACCCAGATGGGCGGCTGTGGATCGACCGGTTGTCGAATGGCCTGATCGACACAGGCGAAACGCTCTCCGCAGCGGACGGTGAGCGCATTGTTCGCCTGGTCGCGCATCATGTCGGCGCTGAGGTGCATGCCGGCTCCCCACGGGTTTCGGCCGAATTGCCTGGGACCGGCGAGCGCTTCGAAGGTCTGTTGCCCCCGGTCGTTGCGGCACCGGCCTTTGCGATCCGCAAGCCCGCAGTCGCTGTGTTTACGCTCGACGACTACGTCGGCAGTGGGATCTTGACCTCGGAGCAGGCCAAGATCCTGCAGAACGCGGTCGCCGCACGGAAGAACATCCTCGTCGCCGGCGGGACATCGACCGGCAAGACGACCTTGACGAACGCCCTCTTGGCGGAGGTGGCGAAGACCTCCGATCGGGTCGTTCTGATCGAAGATACACGCGAACTCCAATGCAAAGCGCCCAATCTCGTGGCTTTGCGGACCAAAGATGGCGTGGCCACGCTATCGGACCTCGTTCGCTCCTCGCTGCGACTGCGTCCAGACCGTATTCCGGTCGGCGAAGTTCGCGGTGCCGAAGCGCTCGATCTACTCAAGGCATGGGGCACAGGCCACCCCGGCGGCATTGGGACCATTCACGCGGGCAGTGCGCTTGGTGCGCTGCGGCGGCTCGAGCAACTCATCCAGGAAGCCGTCATCACGGTTCCGCGCGCCTTGATCGCCGAGACCATCAACCTCGTTGCCGTGCTTGCGGGGCGCGGCGCCGACCGTCGCCTCGCTGAGCTCGCCCTCGTCACGGGGCTTGGTGCCACCGGCGACTACAACCTTTCATCAGCAGGAGACTGACATGCGTCAGCAATTTCGCTTTTTTAGAGGTGCATCGTTGGCCGCCTTCGGCGCGGTGCTTTTGGCGTCGGCGCCGGCGTGGGCGGCTGGCTCGAACATGCCGTGGGAGCAGCCACTTAATCAGATCTTGCAGTCGGTCGAAGGCCCGGTCGCGAAGATCATCGCCGTCATCATCATCGTCGTGACCGGGCTCACGCTCGCGTTCGGTGACTCGTCAGGTGGTTTCCGCAGGCTGATCCAGATCGTGTTCGGTCTGTCGATCGCATTTGCCGCCTCGAGCTTCTTCCTGTCGTTCTTCTCCTTCGGCGGCGGCGTGGTGATCTGATGGATGAACTGGTCACAGGCTTTGTCGTGCCCGTTCACCGCGCGCTCACCGAGCCAATTCTGATGGGCGGCGCGCCGCGGTCGGTTGCGATCGTGAACGGCACGCTTGCGGCAGCCCTTGGGCTGGGATTGCGGCTCTGGATCGCGGGTCTTGTCCTCTGGTTCATCGGCCACATGGCCGCCGTCTGGGCCGCCAAGCGCGATCCAGCCTTTGTCGACGTCGCGCGCCGACATCTGCGTATTCCCGGCCATCTCAACACCTGAGCTCGATAATATGATGAACCTTGCCGAATACCGCCATTCCAACGCGCGTCTTGCCGACTTCCTGCCGTGGGCCGCCTTGGTCGACGAGGGGATCATCCTGAACAAGGACGGCTCGTTCCAACGGACGGCGAAGTTCCGGGGACCTGACCTGGATAGCGCAGTGCCGGCTGAACTCGTCGCCGTCGCGGGTCGCCTGAATAACGCCCTGCGCCGCCTGGGATCTGGTTGGGCAGTCTTCGTTGAGGCGCAACGCCATTTTGCGGGTGCTTATCCGCCGAACACCTTTCCGGATGTCGCGTCCGCACTGGTCGACGCTGAGCGCCGAGCTCAGTTTGAAGAGGCGGACGCTCACTATGAATCCAGTTACTTCCTCACCTTTCTTTACCTGCCCCCCGAGGAGGGGGCCGCCAGGGCGGAGCGACTACTCTATGAGGGACGCGATCGGAGCGTTGGAGCCGACGCGCACGAGGTGCTGCGCGGGTTTGTCGGTCAAACCAACCGCGTACTGCAACTCGTCGAAGGCTTCATGCCCGAATGCGCCTGGCTCGACGATCAGGACACACTGACCTACCTGCACTCGACGATCTCGACCAAGCGTCACCGCGTTCGGGTGCCCGAAATTCCCATGTACATCGATGCGCTCTTGGCCGACCAGCCGTTGACCGGCGGGCTAGAGCCAATGTTGGGCTCAGCCAATCTTCGGGTCCTGACGATTGTCGGCTTTCCGGGCGCTACGACCCCGGGGATCCTGGACGACCTGAATCGTCTGCCATTCTCGTATCGGTGGTCGACCCGGGCAATCATGCTCGACAAGATCGATGCCACCAAGCTTCTGACCAAGATTCGACGGCAGTGGTTCGCCAAGCGAAAGTCGATTGGCGCCATTCTCAAGGAGGTCATGACGAACGAGGCGTCGACGCTGCTCGATACCGACGCCCACAACAAGGCAATAGATGCCGACGCGGCTTTGCAGGAACTGGGGTCGGATCAGATCGGGCAAGCCTTTGTCACTGCAACAATTACCGTCTGGGATCGCGATCCCAATGCTGCCGACGAAAAGCTGAGGTTGGTCGAGAAGGTCATCCAGGGCCGCGATTTCACCTGTATGATCGAGACGGTGAACGCCGTTGAAGCGTGGCTCGGCAGTCTGCCCGGGCACGTCTACGCCAATGTGCGGCAGCCGCCGGTATCGACCCTCAACCTCGCCCATATGATTCCGATGTCGGCCGTGTGGGCCGGCGAGGCGAGGGATCTGCACTTCAAGGGTCCGCCGCTTCTGTTCGGCAAGACCGAGGGATCAACGCCGTTCCGATTCTCACTCCACGTCGGCGATGTCGGTCATACCCTCGTGGTGGGGCCGACAGGCGCTGGCAAGTCAGTGCTACTCGCGCTGATGGCGCTACAGTTCCGCCGCTATCCGAACTCTCAGGTTTTTGCGTTTGACTTCGGCGGTTCAATCCGGGCGGCCGCGCTCGCCATGAATGGCGACTGGCATGATCTCGGCGGTGCGCTGTCTGCCGGAGACGAGAACCCCGTCGCCCTGCAACCGCTGGCCTGGATCGACGATTCCGTCGAGCGGGGGTGGGCGACGGAATGGATCGGCGCGATCCTGGCGCGAGAAAAGCTTGAGATCACCCCGGAGGTCAAGGATCACCTGTGGTCGGCGCTGACGTCTCTTGCCTCGGCGCCGAGGGAGGAGCGCACCCTCACGGGCCTGTCGGTTCTGCTGCAATCGAACTCCCTGAAACGCGCCTTGCAACCTTATTGCCTCGGCGGTCCATCCGGGCGCTTGCTCGATGCTGAATTCGAGCGCCTTGGCGAGGCCTCGGTGCAGGCATTCGAGACCGAAGGCTTGATCGGAACGAGTGCTGCGCCGGCCGTGCTGGGGTACCTCTTCCATCGCATTGGTGATCGTCTCGACGGCCGGCCAACACTCCTGATTGTCGACGAAGGCTGGCTTGCCCTCGATGACGAGGATTTTGCAGGGCAACTCCGGGAATGGCTGAAGACGCTTCGGAAAAAGAACGCGTCCGTTATCTTCGCCACCCAGTCGCTTTCGGACATTGATGGATCTGCGATCGCGCCGGCCATCATCGAAAGCTGCCCAACGCGATTGTTGCTGCCGAACGAACGGGCGATCGAGCCGCAGATCACTGCCATCTACCGCCGCTTCGGCCTCAATGACCGCCAGATCGAGCTTCTGAGCCGGGCAACGCCAAAGCGCGACTACTATTGCCAGTCTCGTCGCGGCAACCGGATGTTCGAACTTGGTCTTGGCGAGATTGCGCTCACATTTACCGCAGCCTCTTCCAAGACAGACCAGGCTGTCATCACGCAACTCATCGCCGAACATGGAGCCGACGGCTTCGTGCCCGCCTGGCTCCAGCACCGTGGCGTCGCCTGGGCCCTCGACCTGATCCCCAATCTCGTCAATCTGGAGAAACCGCTATGAAGCGTCTTGGTCTGTTGGCGGCCGCTGGCACTGTCGCGCTAGTGCTTGGCGTCGCGGTGCCCGCACGGGCGCTGATTGTCTTCGATCCCAACAACTATGTTCAGAACGTCCTGACCGCCGCGCGGGAGCTCCAGCAGATCAACAATCAGATCATCTCGTTGCAGAACGAGGCGCAGATGCTCATCAATCAGGCGAAGAACCTGGCAAACCTTCCGTATTCATCGTTGCAGCAACTGCAATCCTCGATTCAGCGGACCCAGCAATTACTGGGCCAGGCGCAGCGCATTGCCTACGACGTCCAGCAGATCGATCGCGCGTTCTCGACGAACTACGCGCCGGCCGCTGGAAACCAATCCAGCCAGTTGCTCGTCACCAACGCTCAATCGCGGTGGCAAAATACTTACGCGGCAACACAAGACGCGCTTCGCGTCCAAGCCGGCATCGTTGACAATCTCGACACTAACCGCATCCAGACGTCCGCGCTCGTAACGTCAAGCCAAGGCGCTAGCGGCGCTCTGCAGGCAACGCAAGCTGGCAATCAGATCCTTGCGCTGAACGCGCAGCAGCTCGGCGACCTCACCGCTGTCGTGACGGCGCAAGGCCGGGCGCAGAGTCTTGAATCAGCTCAGCGCGCCTCGGCCCAGGATCAGGGACGAGAACAACTTCGGCGCTTCCTGACACCTGGGCAGGGCTATCAATCATCCAACGTGCAGATGTTCCACTAATGACCGACTTAAAGGCATTCAAGGCTTTGTCGCTGCTTACGACAATCGGCCTAGTAGCCGTCGCTGCCTGCACGATTCAGCTGCGTGGCGGAGACAATTCTCCGCCGACACCGAAGGCGGAGCAGACGACCGATGCAACCAGCTCAGACCTCGCGCGCTGCCGCGGCGTCACTCCGGAAGAAACAGCGGATTATCGGCAATGTAAGGGCGTTTGGGCCGAAAACCGGCGACGCTTCTTGGGCAAGAAAGCCGGTGCCGCTGTTCCAGGCCAAGAGGAACCGCCCGTAACGTTGGCGCCCGCCCCAAAAGACCAGAGCCGGATCCCGCAAGGATATCCGCAACCGGTGACGCCCGAGGCGAGCAAGCCATGACGGGTACGGGGATCATCGACCAGTTCTTGGAAACGTTCACGCGTTATATCGATAACGGCTTCGGGCTGCTGCGAAGTGACGTCGGATATCTCGCCACGACTCTTGCCGCGATCGACATTACGCTTGCTGCGTTGTTCTGGAGTTGGGGGCCGGACGAGGATATCATCGCCCGTCTCGTCAAGAAGACGCTCTTCGTGGGCGTCTTTGCCTACCTCATCGGCAACTGGAACAGCTTGGCGCGCATCGTCTTCGAGAGCTTTGCCGGTCTTGGCTTGAAGGCATCTGGCACAAGTCTCTCCGCGTCGGACTTCCTGCGGCCGGGAAAGATCGCTCAAGTCGGACTCGACGCCGGCCGTCCGCTCCTCGACTCGATCTCCAACCTGATGGGCTACATCAGCTTCTTCGAGAATTTCGTCCAGATCGTCGTTCTCCTGTTCGCCTGGGTCGTGGTGTTGCTCGCCTTCTTCATTCTGGCGATCCAGCTCTTTGTCACCCTGATCGAGTTCAAGCTCACGACGCTTGCCGGCTTCGTGCTCATTCCGTTTGGCTTGTTTGGCAAGACCGCCTTCGCAGCAGAGCGGGTCCTGGGCAATGTCATATCCTCCGGAATCAAAGTCTTGGTCCTGGCCGTCATCGTCGGGATCGGATCGACCCTGTTCTCGCAGTTCACCGCTGGCTTTGGCGGCAATCAGCCAACCATCGAGGACGCGATGACACTGGTGCTCGCGGCGCTCTCCTTGCTGGGCCTCGGTATCTTCGGTCCGGGTATTGCAAACGGCCTGGTGTCGGGCGGACCTCAGCTCGGTGCCGGTGCCGCGGTTGGAACGGGCCTTGCTGCCGGTGGCATTGTTGCGGCGGGCGCGGGTCTTGCCGCCGGCGGTGTTGGTCTCGCTGGCGCCGCAATTGCTGGGGCCGCGCGCGGCGGGGGCGCCGTCTGGAGCGGAGCGTCCGCCGCCTATCGAAGCGGAGGCATTGCTGGCGTTGCCGAGGCTGGCGCCTCGGCTGCCATGAGCCCGTTGCGTCGTGCAGCCGCCGCACTCGGCGGAGGTGGGGAAACCGGTGCGTCGGCCGCGAGCACTTCGGCCGAAGGGCAACCCGATTGGGCGCGACGCATGAAGCGTGCCGAGACTATTCGGCACGGTGCATCAACAGCCGGCCAAGCGGTCCGCTCAGGCGATCATAGTGGCAGCGGCTCATCCGTCGATTTGTCTGAAGGAGAGCGCTGACACCTCACCCTACAGCGCCTCAAAATCCGAGCCACCGCACGACTTGAAACCGATCACTCGATACCAGGGGCAACCATCGATGTTCAAACGATCATCAGTACACTACGGGCGAATGCCCGAGCCGACTACGCCTTATCAAAAGGCAGCTCAGGTTTGGGACGAACGCATCGGATCGGCGCGAGTGCAAGCGAAGAACTGGCGCCTGATGGCATTCGGTTGCTTGATGCTTTCAGTCGGTCTCGCGGGTGGACTTGTCTGGCAATCAAATCAAGGCTCGATCACGCCGTGGGTGGTTGAGGTCGATCATCTTGGAAAGGCCCAAAGGGTTGCGCCAGCTAACATCGACTATCAGCCGACTGATGCGCAGATTGCCTACCATCTGGCGCGCTTTATCGAGGATGTCAGGAGCCTACCTGCCGACGGAATCGTTCTGCGCCAAAACTGGCTTCGGGCCTATGATTTTACAACCGATCGCGGCGCGGCTGCGCTCAACGACTTCGCGCGCAACAACGACCCGTTCGCAAAGCTGGGTAAGGCACAAATCTCCGTCGAGGTCTCGAGCGTCATTCGCGCCTCTTCGGAGAGCTTTCGGGCGGCTTGGACCCAGCGCACCTACGACAACGGTTCGTTGAGCTCGACTGAGCGCTGGACTGCAATTCTCTCGATCGTCATCGAGACGCCCCGCGACGCCGAACGCCTGCGCAAGAATCCGCTTGGCGTTTACGTCCGCGCGATCAACTGGTCAAAGGAGTTGAGTCAGTGACCAAGACGCAATTTGACGTCAATTCGAAGCGCAGCAAGCTCAATTCGGCTTGGACCGTGTTCGTGAACTCGAAGCGTGCAGTTCTGTCCGCTATTCTGCTTTGTCCGTCGGCGCTCGGTGGGTGCGCGACCTACATTCCGCCGGAGATCAGCTATGACACCGAAGTGCCTCCGCTATCGGCGACGCCGGTGGCTGTCAACGACAGATCGCGATCGCTTCACGTTCCACCCCTCTGGAAGCCCGCTCTCGGCGGCAAGTCGGGAGAGAAGGAAGATGCTGAACCCGTGAGCCGGGTTGAGACAGCAAATAGCGCAGCCCGGGTCGAACCGCGCAAGCGGGGCTATTTCAACGCGGCGCAAATCTACGCCTACAGTCCCGGCGCGCTCTATCAGATTTACGCCGCGCCGGGGCAGATCACGGATATCGCGCTCGAGGAGGGAGAACAGTTGACGGGATCAGGGCCGATCGCGGCCGGAGATACCGTACGCTGGGTCGTGGGCGATACCGAGAGCGGGAGCGGGGACACACGGCGTGTCCACATCCTGGTCAAGCCGACCCGAGCTTCGATCGAGACCAACCTGGTGGTCAATACTGACCGGCGCACCTACCTGATCGAGCTACGCTCCCGCGAGCGGCCATACATGCCATCCGTTGCCTGGTACTATCCTGAGACGGTACGCGAACGGTCGCGTTCAGCTGCTCTGAAGCCCGTCCTTCCGGATCCGGCGCAGCGAATCTCCCGCTATGCCATCGAAGGCGACAGTCCTCCCTGGCGGCCGCTCGCCGCATATGACGATGGCCGCAAGGTCTATGTCGAATTCCCGCAAGGCATCGTGCAGGGCGAGATGCCTCCGCTCTTCGCCATCGGTCCAGACGGCAAGACTGAACTCGTCAACTACCGCGCTTACGGCAACGTATTGATCGTCGATCGGCTATTTGCTGCCGCGGAACTGCGGCTTGGCGGCGAGCACCAGCAGAAGGTCCGCATTGTTCGGACCGACGGGAGGCCGTCGTCATGAACACCCGGAATGGAAACGATCAGGAACAAGCCGCTCCGCCTGAGACACAAGAGGATCAGTCCAGGAGCTTCCGCTTGAGAGCAGAGCATCCGCGCGTGACGCGATTGTCGCGGAAGATCCTGGCCGGCGGGAGCGCAGTTGCATTACTTGTCATCGGCGGAGCGGTGCTGTGGTCGCTGCAGAGCAATCATCCACGCAATCAAGCGGCCGATGAGCTTTACAGTACCGACCATCACAATGTTGCCGACGGAATTACGATGCTGCCGAAGGACTATGCCGGCGTTCCGCGCCAGCCAATCCCGCAGCTTGGTCCGCCGCTCCCCGGCGATCTTGGTCGGCCGATCCTTGCCGCTCAGGGCCAGTCACCGGCGATCGGCGCCGATCCGGAGCAGCAGCGCCGGGAACAAGAGACCGAGGCAGCCCGCACCAGCCATTTGTTCGCTGCGATCAATGGCGGAGCGCGTCCGCCCGCTGCGGCGGTTGAAAACGACCGAGTCACGCCACCGAATGCAACGAGCACTGGCGATGATGGATCTGCGCAGAACGGCCAGGACCGCAAGCTTGCCTTCGTGAACGCCTCTGTGGACCGCCGAGCGGTAAGCCCTGACCGTATTGCCAAACCCTCTTCACCATACATCGTGCAGGCTGGGACGGTGATTTCAGGGGCGCTTATCACCGGGATCCGATCGGACCTTCCAGGCCAAGTGACCGCGCAGGTCATGGAGAACCTTTTTGACTCACCGACCGGCCGCTTTCTGCTTGTGCCCCAGGGAGCGCGTCTGATCGGGGTCTACGATAGCCAGGTCGCTTTCGGCCAGTCCCGTGTCCTGCTCGTCTGGACCCGGTTGATCATGCCGAATGGACGTTCTATCGTTCTCGAGCGGCAGCCTGGCGCTGATGCCGCAGGATATGCAGGCCTCGAAGACCAGGTCGACAATCACTGGGGTGAGCTGTTTAAGGCTGCGGCACTGTCCACGTTTCTGGCGGTCGGGACCGAACTGGGAGCCGGCTCTGATACCAACAGCAACGACAGCGCAATCATCCAAGCATTGCGGCACGGCGCCTCGGACTCACTGAACCAGACCGGACAGCAGGTAGTTCGGCGCAGTCTCAACATCCAGCCCACGCTGACCGTGCGACCTGGTTTCCCGGTTCGTGTTCTCGTCAATCGCGACCTCATACTTGCGCCATATGGAGGATAGGGATGCCCAAGCTTAGAATAGGAGAGCTTCCAGACGACAAGCCGGTCAAAGTGAGTGCGGAGCTGCCCGCGGCCGTGCATCGTGATCTCATTGCATATGCAGAAGTGCTTACGCGTCAATGTGGTCAACTGGTCGATCCAACTAAACTCATCGCCCCAATGTTGGCGCGCTTTATGGCCACTGACCGAGAATTTTCTAAACTGAAACGTGAAGGCCACGTACCGGCCACCGGCGAAGGACAGTGATGCTCGTGGTTTCCTCGAAGCCGTTGCCCACGCTAAATAGTTGCCAGCACAGCGAAACGTTGCCGAGTTGGCATCAAGAGCTGAGATATGGCGTCGCAAAGTGCTTTCGAGTTTGCCCCGAAACAGCTCCGATTGCCAATTTCTCCCAGTTTTCAGCGCGGGGCGCGGGGGCGTCGACGTGCAGTTATTCGGTCATCTTTCGCGTTACACTGCTCCGGCCATCGACACTGACAGGCACGTCACCCTCGATCGTGGCCCGACGTACGACGCGATGCTGGTCCCCGTAATCGTTGACCGCGTAATGCTGCGTTGCGCGGTTATCCCACAGCGCAATATCGCCCTCTAACCAATTCCAACGCACAGTGTTTTCGGGCGCGGTGATGTGAGACTGGAGCAGATCGAATAGCTTTTGTCCGTCGTATTTGCGGATTCCAATAAAGTGCTTCACCAAGGCGCCGAGCACTAGCGTCCGCTCGCCCGTTTCGGGATGGACGCGTACGACGGGATGCTCGGTCTCAAAAACCGTTCTGGTGAACACCTCGTCAAAATGTTTCTTGTCGACCTCACGGACCCGCGCGATCCCGGCGTAATCGAAGACGTTGCTGTGAACGGCCCATAGGGCCTCGGCAAGCCGTTGTAGCGGCGGCGGCAGACCAAGATAAGCGGCAGCTGTGTTCGACCATACGGTGTCGCCTCCGAACATTGGCATTACAACGGCCCGCAGGACCAAAATCTTGGGATAGGCGTCGGCGAAGGTCCCATCCGCATGCCAAACGTCGGCACGACCGCCGCCGCGAGTGGAGTCCAGTTCGAGGAGCGACGCCATCCCTTTGGTAGCACCGAGCATCGGATGTGGCACTAGCTTTCCGAGACGAGCGGCAAAGCGCTCATGCTCAGCGTCATTGAGATGTCCTTGATTGCGGAAGAAGATCACCTTGTGCTCGAGCAATAAGCTGTTGATCGCGGCGATCGTGTGGTCCGGTAAGTCGCCTGATAGCTTGATATTTTTGACTTCGGCACCGATGCGCGCTGCACGTTTCGCAACATCGGTGCTCGGAATGGCGCCTCCGATCAAAGCGTTTGTGCTCATCTTTGCTTTTCCAAGCCTTTGCAGTTCTTCCTCACCCCTTGGGACAAATGATCTTCAGCAAGCATCGTGCCAAGCAAAACGCAAGTATGTACTCGATCATGGGCAGTAAACGAATCGTGGCATTTGGCACGAGTCACTCGAACTGAGCCAGTGGTTGGGCCGAGTGACGAAAGAACTCGCTCACCGAGCCACCCCTTCGAATGTCGAATCGCGAAGCGACACCAGGAGCGAGCAAACGGCAGGTCTTGAATGGCAATAGATTATGGTGGTCATGAATTATGTAGTCCGGCCCTGCCGCGCGGAAGCGCCCCTCGAAAACAAATCATCCCACGATTGATCCGTTGACGAGACCGAGATTGCGGGCAAGTTCCGTCCCAACTGGCATATCGCTCACTATGACGATGACGGTTCTTTCTGGGGACAAATCATTGGCCTGCATATACAAGCGTCGCGGCTCTTGCTTGCTCATGCTCCTAGACTGAGTTGCGCGGCCCGCAACTCGCTGAGGTGAGTCTCCATTCCAAGTCGTTGTCACTTGTGCGCGAATTGGTTCAACAATGTAATTGCTTCCGGGGGGCGAGATGGAGTTTGCAGAGCGTGAGCATTGCTGCCTCCGCGGCTCTTTTCTGGATTGCTTTGTTTTGAGCAATGGCCATCCCGGGCGGCGCAGGGAGCCGCAGAGTCGAATGGGCTTTCGAAAGTCTGGACGCTTACTATGCGCGTTGTACTGGACCTGACACAGATTGTGCCTCTGTCAGAATACGGACAAGTGTCTGCATAGTGCGGCAAGCCCGAGCTGACGTTTCCGTTCGTGAATTTCGCGAGTTAATTGATGGCCCGACCGCTGGGGTTCGTGAGAGCTGTAGATGTAAGATGGCTGCGGCGCTGCTGGTCATGCACATTTTCGTCTCAGTCCTGAACCAAGATAAGAGCTGCAACTTCCTGGTCCCGTGCCAGTTTGCTCGCCGCTAGGCCGGTGGCGATACCAATGCGATCAGGCGTGGGGCGGTTTTGGCTCATCTTGCGTTTGCCTTGGACCATGGTGATAGGGATGCGCACGCCGACGATTTCACGCAACTGGGCGCCGATGAAATCCGCCGGGGCATCGCTGACGGCCCAGGGCGTCGCACGTGATGTCTCATGGATATTCGTCAGACGCGTCACAACCTCAAGCAGGCGAGTGGGATCCTCGAAGAACTCAATCGGCCCATGGGCGTGGACCGCGATGTAATTCCATGTCGGAACCACATGTTCAGCTTGTCGCTTGCTAGGATACCAGGATGGCGTCACATAAGCCTCTGCGCCAGTAAAGATTGCCAGAGCTTCTCCGATCGGGGCCGTGCGCCATTGCGGATTGCCCTTCGCCAAGTGCCCGTATAGTGCGCCGTGTTCGCCTTCGCTCTCGTCGAGGAAGAGCGGAAGAGGCGTCGCAAGTGGCCCATCTGATGTCGCTGTGACTAGGTTGGCCAATCGGGCGCAGTGGATTGTCGCTCGAATATTCTCGATGTCGTCATCTCGAAAGTGGGTTGGTATGTACATGAAGGCTCTCCGTTGCAGGTCGTCGAGATAGACGCAAGTCGATATGCGAAAAAACTGCCAGTTTTAGTCGCTCCCGTAGAGCTTCTCCGCTTCCTCTTTCGACGTGACGGCTTCGGATTTATTTGGGACACGGGCAATTCCACTCAGCCGCTTCAGTGCGTGAAGCTGCCGTTGGGTTGGTGTTTCCGTAGCTATTTTCCTGCGGGCTGAGCCAGGCATCCATGGACCTTCAGAGCTCGTACCCCGGCTCGCCTGTATGAAGCGATCCGGCAGCTGTCCCTCGACCCGTACCGAGTCGGGTTAGGCGAACCAGTCCTTGATCTTGGCAAGATCGACACCGAGCTCTAAAGCCGTCTTCATCGTCTGAACGCGTCGGTGGGTAGAAGTCGAAGGTGATCGCAACCAACCGGTCATTAAAACACGAGAGTTCCCGTCTATGGACGCCTCGCCCGAGGGCAATCGGCCGAGGAGATTGTCGATTCCATCGCTGACGCGCGATCAGGTTGAGGCCGCGACCGAATACGCCGTAGCGAGGGTGCCCCTATCTCCCGCGGAAGCGGGCGCTGGCAGAGCTAGCCGGCCTCGGGTTCGATGATGAAGCCGAGGCGGGCGAGGTTGCGCCGCGCCGGATTCCGCAACCGCGTATTTCATCGACGAGAACGCGGTTCTTGAGTTTGGCAATGGTGCCAACGCGAACGTGCGCAAGTGGCTTGCAACATGGTCCTAGATTAAAGCGCGCTCTGCGCGAGCGCGGCGCCCCCGGAACAGGAATTCGCCCGAGGGCATCGCCGTGTGCAGGTTCTCGGTCAGCGAGTGGAACGCACCCAATTGTCCTTCGAGCGAGGTCACGATGGCGAGCCGAGCAGCGCATCCCGCTGCAGGCCCGTGTTCTGAGACGCGCATGAGGCCAACCAACATAGGCGGATACCCATCTAAAATAGGTTTCCGTATGGTAGCGCATGGCGACAGAGTTTCCGCATATGTTTTGCGGCACCAGGCGCTTAGCCTAGGAGGCTACTACAAGATTCGGTAGCTGGCTAAAGCCAACTTGACGCCCTACGGTTCGGTTGCCTTCCCCGCCGCATCATCGACCAACAGAAGTGAACGCAAGCGCACGTAAAGTCGGTGACCGCAGCGCCTGTGGGCACCTTGCGCCCCTCCATCGCTTAGAGAGTGAAGTGCTACCGTGTCCGAACAACCCCTGCCGATGCTGCCGATGTGGCGCGTCGATCACATCGAGCCCTCGCCCGAGATGTTGGCGCTGCGCGCCAACGGTCCGATACACCGCGTGCGTTTCCCGTCTGGGCACGAAGGCTGGTGGGTGACAGGCTACGACGAGGCCAAGGCGGCGCTGTCGGACGCGGCGTTCCGGCCGGCGGGAATGCCGCCGACGGCGTTCACCCCGGATTCGGTGATTCTTGGTTCGCCGGGGTGGCTCGTGTCGCACGAGGGGGGCGACCATGTCCGGTTACGCACGCTCGTCGCGCCGGCCTTCAGCAGCCGCAGGGTGAAGCTGCTGACGCCGCATGTCGAGGCGATCGCTGCGCAGTTGTTCGAGAACCTGGCGGCCCAGCGCCAGCCCGCCGACTTGCGGCGCCACCTCTCGTTTCCGCTTCCGGCGATGGTCATCAGCGCCCTGATGGGCCTGCTCTATGAGGATCACGCCTTTTTCGCTCGGCTGTCCGACGAGGTGATGACGCACCAGCATGAAAGCGGCCCGCGCAGGGCGTCGCGCTTGGCCTGGGAAGAACTGCGCGCCTACATTCGCGACAAGATGCGGGACAAGCGCCAGAATCCGGGCGACAACCTGCTGACGGATCTGCTCGCGGCGGTCGACCAGGGCAAGGCGACCGAGGAAGAAGCAATCGGCCTGGCGGCAGGCATGCTAGTGGCGGGGCACGAGAGCACCGTCGCGCAGATCGAATGCGGCCTGCTGGCCATGTTCCGCCATCCGCAACAGCGCGAACGCCTGGTCGGCGATCCATCCCTGGTGGACAAGGCCGTGGAGGAAATCCTGCGCATGTATCCGCCGGGCGCGGGCTGGGACGGCATCATGCGCTATCCGAAAACCGACGTGACCATCGCGGGCGTGCATATTCCCGCCGAGAGCAAGGTGCTGGTCGGCCTGCCGGCAACGTCGTTCGATCCTCGCCATTTCGACGCGCCGGAAATCTTCGACATCGGGCGCCAGGAAAAGCCGCACCTGGCGTTCTCTTACGGTCCGCACTCCTGTATCGGCGGAGAGCTGGCCAGGCTGGAACTCAAGGCGGTGTTCGGTTCGATCTTCAAGCGCTTTCCCGCGCTGCGCTTGGCCGTCGCGCCCGAACAATTGAAGTTGCGCAAGGAGATCATCACTGGCGGGTTCGAGGAGTTCCCGGTTTTCTGGTGATGTGCGGACGCCGCTGGGGACGCAATCGTGTCCGCGGTTTGCCGGCGCACCTGCCTGCATCGCTCAGATCAGCCAGCCAACAGGTAACGAAGATGGACGTGCAAGAAACCACGGCAGCATGCCGGGACGCGTTCGCCGAACTGGCGTCGCCAGCGTGGATCCACGACCCGTATCCGTTCATGCGGTGGTTGCGCGAGCACGACCCGGTGCATCGCGCGGCGTCGGGCCTTTTTCTGTTGAGCCGCCACGCCGACATCTGCTGGGCCCTCAAGGCCACGGGCGATGCGTTTCGGGGACCGCCGCCGGGCGAACTGGCGCGCTATTTTCCGCATGCGGCGACCAGCCTGTCGCTCAATCTGCTGGCCTCCACGCTAGCGATGAAGGACCCACCGACGCATACGCGTCTGCGGCGGCTGATCTCGCGCGATTTCACCATGGGCCAGATCGACAACCTGCGGCCGAGCATCGCGCGGATCGTCGAAGCGCGGCTGGACGGCATGACGCCCGCGCTGGAGCGCGGGGAGGCCGTGGACCTGCATCGGGAATTCGCGCTGGCCTTGCCCATACTGGTCTTCGCCGAACTGTTCGGGATGCCCCAGGACGACATGTTCGGGCTCGCCGCGGGCAACGGCGCCATTTTGGAGGGCCTGAGCCCACACGCCAGCGATTCCCGGCTCGCCGCGGCGGACGCGGCCAGTGCCAAAGTGAAGGCCTACTTCGGCGCTCTCATACAGCGTAAGCGCACCGATCCGTGCCACGACATCGTGTCGATGTTGGTCCTCGCACACGACGATGATGCCGACACGCTTTCAGATGCGGAGTTGATCAGCATGTTGTGGGGCATGCTGCTGGGTGGCTTCGTCACCACTGCTGCGACCATCGACCATGCGGTCCTGGCGATGCTGGCCTATCCCGAACAGCGGCACTGGCTGCAGGGAGACGCCATGCGGGTGAAGGCATTCGTCGAAGAGGTCCTGCGTTGCGACGCGCCCGCCATGTTCAGCTCCATTCCGCGTATCGCCCAGCACGACATCGAATTAGGCGGGGTGGTGATCCCGAAGAACGCGGACGTACGCGTGCTGATCGCGTCTGGGAATCGCGATTCCGACGCCTTCGCCGATCCCGACCGCTTCGATCCTTCCCGGTTCTACGGCACTAGTCCCGGCATGTCGACCAACGGGAAGATCATGCTGAGCTTCGGCCACGGCATCCACTTCTGCCTCGGTGCGCAACTGGCCCGGGTGCAGTTGGCCGAAAGTTTGCCGCGGATTCAGGCGCGCTTCCCCACGCTGGCATTGGCCGAGCTGCCGACCCGGGAGCCCTCCGCATTCCTAAGGACGTTCACCGCGCTGCCGGTGCGGCTGCGTGCGCAGGGGCTGCGATGCGAGTCTTAGTCGACCAGGATCTGTGCGGAACCAGCGGACAGTGCGCGCTGACGCTACCGGGTATTTTTCGCCAGCGCGAATCGGACGGCGTGGCCGAAGTGTGCGGGGCGACAGTTCCGCAGGCGCTGCACGCGGCCGTGCGTCTCGCAGCCAGCCAGTGCCCGGTCGCCGCCATTCGGGTCATCAGAAGCGAAGCTAGCCGTGAGGAGCGCGCCAGCGCCGACAGTGCGCCTTCTCCAGCGGACGCGGAGCGGCATGCCGCGAGAGACCAACGCAATCCAAGAGGACACGATGGGACGGTTTGAAGGCAAGGTGGCCGTGGTGACCGGCGCCGGCGCCGGGATCGGCAAGGCATGCGCCCTCGCAATCGCGCGCGAGGGCGGCAAAGTGGTGGTCGCCGACATCGATGGTTCGGCGGCCACGGCTTGTACCGCCCAAATCGCGGCCGAGGCGGGCCACGCGCTGGCTCTGGCCATCAACATTGCCGAGGCGCAGGCTGTGGCAGCGCTGTTCGATGCGGCGGAGCGGCACTTCAGTGCGGTCGATCTCCTGGTGAACAATGCGGGCGCCATGCATCTGACTCCGCGCGACCGCGCGATCCTCGACCTGGACCTGGCGGTCTGGGATGAGACCATGGCAACCAATCTGCGCGGCACATTGCTCTGCTGCCGGCGGGCCATCCCTGGGATGATCGCCCGCGGCGGTGGCGCGATTGTCAACATGTCGTCGTGCCAGGGGCTCAGCGGTGACACCACGCTGACGTCCTACGCCGCATCGAAGGCGGCGATGAACATGCTATCGGCCTCGCTCGCCACCCAGTACGGTCATGCGAAGATCCGCTGCAACGCGGTTGCGCCGGGTCTCATCATGACCGAGCGTCTCCTGGCCAAGCTGGACGAGTGCATGCAACGGCATCTGCGCCGGCACCAGCTCCTGCCGCGCGTCGGCCGCCCCGAGGACGTGGCCGCGCTGGTGGCGTTCCTACTCTCTGACGATGCTGCGTTCATCACCGGCCAAGTGGTGTGCATCGATGGCGGCATGCTGGCGCATGTGCCGACGTACGCCGACGGTGGAAACAGCCGCGCCGCGCCGCCTTCCGGCGAGACCGCCGAAGCGGCTGCGTCGCCGCGCTGGTGATGGACATGCTGCTCAACCCGCTGAACCGTCGAGATCGGCTGCGGCACGACATCCCGGTCGTGCCCGGCGCTTTCCCCTTGGTCGGGCACCTTCCCGCTATCGTCTGCGACCTGCCGCGCCTGCTGCGGCGTGCGGAACGGACGCTGGGCAGCCACTTCTGGCTGGACTTCGGCCCGGCCGGACACATGGTGACCTGTCTGGATCCGGATGCGATCGCACTGCTCCGCCACAAGGATGTGTCCTCGGCGCTGATCGAAGATATCGCGCCCGAATTGTTCGGTGGAACGTTGGTCGCCCAGGACGGCGGCGCGCACCGGCAGGCGCGCGGCGCGATCCAGGCGGCGTTCCTGCCCACGGCGCTGACCCAGGCGGGCATCGGCGAGCTGTTCGCGCCCGTCATCCGGGCGCGGGTGCAGAGGTGGCGCGACCGGGGCGACGTAACCATCCTGCGCGAAACCGGCGATCTAATGCTCAAACTCATCTTCAGCCTCATGGGAATCCCCGCGCAGGACCTGCCGGAATGGCGTCGCAAGTACCGGCAACTTCTGCAGTTGATCGTCGCGCCCCCGGTCGACCTGCCCGGACTGCCCTTGCGGCGCGGTCGGGCCGCCCGAGACTGGATCGATGCGCGGTTGCGCGAGTTCGTTCGCGACGCGCGCGAACATGCCGCGCCCACCGGGTTGATCAACGACATGGTGAGCGCCTTCGACCGGAGCGACGATGCGCTCTCCGATGAGGTCCTAGTCGCCAATATCCGCTTGCTGCTGCTCGGTGGTCACGACACCACGGCGTCGACTATGGCCTGGATAGTAATCGAGCTGGCACGGCAGCCTGGGCTGTGGGACGCTCTGGTCGAGGAGGCGCAACGGGTGGGCGCGGTGCCGACCCGGCACGCGGACTTGGCGCAGTGTCCGGTCGCCGAAGCGCTGTTCCGCGAGACGCTGCGCATGCATCCGCCGACGCCGCTCCTGGTGCGTCGCGCAGTGCGTGAATTGCGACTCGGCCAACGGCGCATTCCCGCGGGCACCGATCTATGCATCCCGGTGCTGCATTTCTCGACCTCGGCGCTGCTGTACGAGGCGCCTCATCAGTTTCGCCTGGCGCGGTGGCTGGAACGCACCGAGCCTATCCGGCCGGTGGACATGCTGCAGTTCGGGACCGGCCCACACGTCTGCATCGGCTACTACCTGGCATGTCTGGAACTGGTGCAGTTCTGCGTCGCCTTGGCGCTGACCATGCACGAGGGCGGGACGCGGCCGCGGTTGCTGAACGGCGTCGAAAAAGGCCGCCGCTATTACCCGACCGCACATCCGTCCATGACTATCCGCATCCGATTCTCATGAGCTGGGCATCACATGCCCCTATGGTGAGGCAGGGGCGCTGGCGAGGCGCGGGATTGCTGCACTCGGCGCGCGCTCGGTGCGACGCAGACAACACCGCGGCGGCTCGCCTGTCAGGGACAAGGACATGAACAACATGCAGCCCGGCTCTACGCCACAGGATGACAGAAGTGGTGATTCCGCGCTCGGCGGATTGGGCGCGCAGGCGCGGGGCGCATCCGGCGGGCTGCTGCCCGAGATCTGGATGCATGAGGGCGCAAACCGGATCGAACAGGTGCTGGCGCGTCTTCTCTGCGCCCAACACGACGGTGAGACCGAGCTGATGGCGGCGATGCGCTACGCCACCTTGCATGGCGGGAAGCGCACCCGCGGCTTGCTATGTCTGGCTGCCGGCACACTGGCCGACGCGCCGGCGCACATGCTCGATGACGTTGGCGCCGCCATCGAGATGATACACGCCTGCACCCTGGTCCACGACGATCTGCCCGCGATGGACGACGACGTGCTTCGCCGCGGCCTTCCGACCGTGCACGTCAAGTTCGGCGAAGCTACAGCGATCCTGGTCGGGGATGCGCTGCAAGCGCACGCCTTCCTGACCCTGGCGAGCCTGGACGCGCCGGGCGACAACCGTATCGCGCTCGTGCGCGAACTGGCGCAGGCGGTGTCAGCCGAGGGTGCCGCCGGCGGGCAGGCCTTGGATCTGTCTCTGGTGGGAAAGCACGTCGAGCTGGACAGGATCGTGGCGATGCACCGGATGAAGAGCGGAGCGCTAGTGCGCGCGTCCGTTCGCATGGGCGCCCTATGCGCTCTAGCGGAGAATGCCGCGCACGCTGCGCTGTACTGTGCGCTCGATCACTACAGCGCCTGTTTCGGCCTGGCGTTGCAGGTGATCGATGACATTCTCGACGTGACAGCGGATGCCGCGACGCTGGGCAAGACCCCCGGCAAGGACGCGGCGGCGCAGAAGCCGACCTGCGCGTCGATCATGGGACTGCAGGCAGCACGCCAGTTCGCGCTGGATCTGTTGCGCGATGCCGGGGAGGCCATCGCGCCGCTGGGACCGCGTGCGGAACGGTTGGCGCAACTCCTAGAGCGGGCCAACGCGTATCTTTTCAAGCACGCGCCATGCGCATGAGCGCGCCCGTCCGGATGAAGACGCCCTCGTGCCGCTGCGATCGACGGCGAGAGATGCTGCACTTTGTCCGAGTCGCCGTGCCGATCGCAGCGGTTGCCCGCCCCGGCGCACGCGGCGCCCCGCGCGCAAGCCTACGCGGCGGACCGGCGCGAGCATCGGGGACCTCGCCACGCCGGAGCAGGGCGGCCGTCCGGCGCTGCCTACGCGACGAGCATGCGGGCGACATGGGCTGCGTCTGCCCGATCCCGGTTCTCTTCAATCGTCTGCATAAGGAACATCCATCGTGAACGCGCTGTCCGAACAGATTCTTTCCGAATTGCGCGGCCTGCTGAGCGAAATGAGCGATGGCGGCAGCGTCGGTCCGTCCGTCTACGACACGGCGCGGGTGCTGCGCTTCCACGGCAACGTCACCGGTCGGCAGGACGCATACGCGTGGCTCATCGCGCAGCAACAGGCCGACGGCGGATGGGGAAGCGCGGACTTCCCGCTGTTCCGGCATGCGCCCACCTGGGCAGCGTTATTGGCATTGCAGCGCGCCGATCCTCTTCCCGGTGCTGCCGACGCTGTCGGGGCTGCAATCCGGTTCCTCCAGGTCCAACCCGATCCCTACGCGCATGCGGTGCCGGAAGACGCGCCGATCGGCGCGGAGTTGATCCTGCCGCAGTTTTGCGGTGAGGCCGCATCCTTGCTGGGTGACGCGGCGTTTCCGCGCCATCCAGCGCTGTTGCCGTTGCGACAAGCGTGCCTGGACAAGCTGCGGGCATTGGCGATGTTGCCGAGCGGTCATCCGTTGCTGCACTCCTGGGAAGCCTGGGGGACGTCGCCGACGACCGCATACCCGGATGACGAGGGCAGCATCGGCATCAGTCCGGCGGCCACCGCCGCGTGGCGTGCGTACGCCGTGACGCGGGGAAGCACGCCACAGGTCGGGCGCGCGGATGCGTATCTCCAGATGGCATCGCGGGCGACGCGCAGCGGCATCGAAGGCGTCGTTCCCAACGTGTGGCCGATCAATGTGTTCGAGCCATGCTGGTCGCTGTACACCCTTCATCTGGCCGGGCTGTTCGCGCATCCCGCGCTCGCCGAGCCGGTCCGCGTGATTGTCACGCAGCTCGACGCCCGCCTGAGCGTGCGCGGTCTGGGTCCGGCCTTGCATTTCGCGGCTGATGCGGACGACACGGCCGTTGCGTTATGCGTCTTGCACCTTGCAGGCCGCGACGCGGCGGTCAATGCGTTGCGCCATTTTGAAATCGGCGAGCTGTTCGTCACCTTCCCCGGCGAGCGCAATGCCTCGGTGTCGACCAACATCCACGCCCTGCATGCGTTGCGACTGTTGGGAAAGCCGGCCGCCGGCACCAGCGCCTACGTCGAGGCCAATCGCAACCCGCACGGTCTATGGGACAACGAAAAATGGCACGTTTCGTGGCTGTATCCCACCGCGCATGCGGTCGCTGCGCTGGCGCAAGGCAAGCCCCAGTGGCGGGACGAGCGCGCGCTGGCGGCGCTGCTGCAGGCGCAGCGCGGCGACGGCGGCTGGGGCGCCGGTCGCGCGTCCACATTCGAGGAAACCGCCTATGCGTTGTTCGCATTACGCGTGATGGACGAGAGAGAAAACACCACAGGGCGCCGGCGCATCGCACAGGTGGTGGCGCGTGCGCTAGAGTGGATGCTCGCCCGCCATGCGGCGCATGCACTGCCGAAAACGCCATTGTGGATCGGCAAGGAACTGTATTGCCCCACTCGGGTCGTGCGCGTGGCCGAACTCGCCGGCTTGTGGCTGGCGCTTCGTTGGGGGCGGCCCGTCCTGACCGAAAGAGCAGGAGCGACCCCATGATCCCGGCAGAACGCGCGCTGCATCAGGTGCTGGAGTGGGGGCGTTCCCTGACCGGGTTCGCTGACGAGCATGCCGTGGAAGCGGTCAGCGGTGGCCAGTACATTCTGCAGCGTATCCGCTCGAGCCTGCGTGACATCAGCGCCCGCACCGGTCGCGATCCGCAGGACGAAACACTTATCGTGGCGTTCTATCGCGAACTGGCGCTGCTGTTCTGGCTCGACGATTGCAACGACCTTGGCCTGATCGTGCCGGAGCAGCTCGCCGCGGTGGAGCTGGCGCTGGGGCAGGGCGAGCCGTGCGCGCTCCCCGGATTCGAGGGCTGCGCTGTGCTGCGCGCTTCGCTGGCCGCGCTAGCCTACGATCATCGCGACTATGCTCAGCTTCTCGCCGATACTAGGCGCTACTGCGCGGCGCTCCGCGCCGGACACGCGCGGGCGGCAGGGCCGGAACGCTGGTCCTACGCCGAGTACCTGCATAACGGCATCGATTCGATAGCCTACGCCAACGTGTTCTGTTGCCTGTCGTTGCTGTGGGGGCTGGACATGGCGACCTTGCGCGCGCGTCCGGCGTTTCGCCAGGTCCTGCGACTCATCTCTGTGATAGGGCGCCTGCAGAACGATCTGCACGGACGCGACAAGGACACGTTGGCCGGCGAGGCCGACAACGCGGCGATCCTGCTGCTTCAGCGCTATCCAGCTATGCCTGCGGTGGAGTTCCTCAACGACGAGCTGGCCGGCTATACGCGCATGCTGTACCGGGTGACGGCGGAAGAGTGCTTTCCGGCGCCGTGGGGATCGTTAATCGAGGCCATGGCGGCCATGTCCACGCGGTACTACCAGACCTCGGCCACCCGCTACCGAAGCGACCCTCAGGGGCGAGACCAGCGTTCGCCGGCCTGAAGTCGCAGGAGGCGCGCCGTGCGCGCGCTGCCGCGGTCCGGTCCGACGCAACGCCGTGGCCCGATGCGACGGATCGGAGCGAGCATGAGCAATACCGCTCTGTGCCGGCGCAAGGACGACGATCTGGAGATCGTGTTGGATCCGCGACACGACGTGACCTTTGCTGGTTTCGGTCTGCGCATCTTCACTTCCGGCCAAGCGTAGCTGCGTCATCCAATACAGATTACTAGGCCGCTCGCGCCGCTATACCATTGGCTTGCATGGCGTCTGGACCGGCCAAAAGCCGAGGCAGGAGGCGAAGGTCCAATTGGGGCGTATCGCACAGAGCGACAATCCCGCGGAGGAACGCCAGCTCTCGCAAGGCGATCACCGTCAAGGAGCTCTGCGCTCTTTACCTCAACTATCTGAACGCCGGCCCTATCCTAGGAAAGGGTGGACGGCCGAAGAAGCCCAGTACCATCATCACCGATACCCGCCGCATTCGAGCGCCATATCATCCCGCTTCTTAGCAAGCGGCGCGTGAGACAAACCAAGCAGACATCAAAGGTACTGAAGGATATCATGGCCGGCAAGACGCGAGCCTCGGTCAAGACAAAAAAGCTACGCGGGAAAGTCATTGTTCGCAGTGGCAACGCGGACGGCCGGGCTTCTTGGCGGCATTCTCACGTACGCCGTCGAGGCGGGAATCATCGCCATCAATCCCTGGTCTGAGAAAAGCGGACAACGTGCGGAGCCGCCGGCTCAGAGAAGCCGAAATATCGGATAATTGGCGAGATACTGCGAAATAGCAGCAAGAAGGACGGGAAGTACGTCACGACGGCCGACATCATCCGCCAGATAACCGGCTGCCGGAGGAGCTAGGTGATCGGTCTGATGTGGACCGAGGCCGATAGACGGCTAAGGCGGCGACCTTAGAGTCCCCCTTCGATCACACGGAAACGAGGGCGCCCATTTTTGTACGGCGAAACGGCACCGGCGTGCGTTGTATCGGTCACGCTGAGCGCGCCTGCAATTTGGGCAGACAAAAAGGTGGGCAATTATCGATTCCGGAGTGTCTCGCACCAACTCCGACCGAAACCATCTCATGGTGATCCGACAATTCGGACAGCCCGGGAGTTCGAGGTGCCCGAGCGCGTTCTCTCCCGCGCGTACTACACGCGGAAAATGCCCCAGCGGGACACTCGGGTAAAGAGCAGACAGCGCCTGCAGACGGGCTCGATTGATAAAAAATGATCGCGGCCCTTCTTGGCTCCGCGGTTCTCCGAGGCAGACAGCGCCTCGTCGATCGAATTGCTGACGTGGTCGCCCTCGAACATGACGTTCGATGACATGACGTCCTCGCTGACCAGGCGCTGCTAGTGTCCTGAACCAGAAGTTCGCAACATCGCCTCGTGTTGTACCGGGGCATTGTAACGGCAGAAGCGTTCGATGGAAGCAAGGATGTCATCGGCTGACTTTGTCCATCGGAACGGCTTGGGATCTGCGTTATGTCGTTCGATGAACGAGGCGATGTCCGCCCGAAGGGCGGCTACGCTCCGATAGACACCGCGCCTGATCTTCTTATCGGTAAGAAGCGCGAAGAAGCGCTCGACCTGATTGAGCCATGACGAACTGGTCGGGGTCAGGTGCACATGCCAACGCGGCCGTTTAGCCAGCCATTTCCGGATCAGCGGGGTCTTGTGGGTAGCGTAGTTATCCATGACGAGATGGACGTCGAGTTGGCGCGGCACAGCGGCCTCGATCTCGTCCAAGAACTTGCGGAACTCGGCGGCACGGTGCCGTCCGTAGCACTTGCCAATAACCCGTCCGGTCGCAATGTCGAGGGCGGCGAACAGCGATGTGGTGCCGTGCCTTTTGCAATCGTGGCTCCTTCGGGCCGGCTGGCCGGGACGCATCGGCAACATCGGCTGACTGCGGTCCAGCGCCTGGATTTGCGACTTTTCGTCTACACACAGAACGATGGCGTGTGCCGGCGGCGAGACGTAAAGGCCGACGACGTCGCGTACCTTGGCCACGAAGTTCGGATCGGTCGAGAGCTTGAATGTCTCCAGCCGGTGCGGCTGGAGCCCGAAGGCCCGCCAGATACGTTGCACCGTCGACACCGAAAGGCCGCTGGCCTTTGCCATGCCGCGGGAACTCCAATGAGTGGCATTCTCTGGGCAGCTTTCCAGCGTCCTCACGATCACGGCTTCGATGCGACCATCGTCAATGGTGCGCGGCGCCCCCGAGCGCGGCTCATCGTGCAGCCCGGCCACGCGCTGCTCCACAAACCGCCGCCGCCATTTGCCTACCGTTCCCCGCTCTAGGCCCAGCTTGGCCGCCACTTCCTTGTTCTGACCGCCTTCCGCGCAGGTCAGCACGATCCGGGCTCTCAGAGCCAGCGCCTGCGCCGTCTTTCGCCGCATTGTCAGCGACTGAAGCTCAGCACGCTCATCATCGCTCAATATCAAGGGGACAAGTCGCTGGGCCGCCATCATATCCTCCGTCGCTGTTGAAGCCGCCATCTCTGGCACAGCGACGCGAACCTAACGCGAATCTACGATTGCGAACTTGTGACTCGGGACACTAGAGCCGAAAGGTCAGCCCCTTGCACTTCTTCCCCAGGTTGTCCTTGGCCTGGAGCAAGAACCGCCGCTCGTCGTCATCGAGATCTTCAATCACGGCAAACGCAGCTCGAGCTGCAGCCACGAACGCAACCGACCCGGCGAACCGGTTCAGGGCGCTCCGTTTGCTCCCACCTCCAGCTTTGTTGAGGTGCGTCACGGCGACTACGGCGATGCCCAGGCGGTTAGCCATGTCGGCCAACGAGCCAACGGCTCCAGGACTTCCCGGGTCTCGACGTTGCCGTTGCCATCGCTGCCGCCCATATACGCCGAGATCGGATCGACGATGATCACACTGACAGCGCTTGGCTGCGCAGAAAACCAGCGCCCACCGAGTCATGTGCGCCGACTTTAGTCATGACAGCGCTGCTAACGTCGCGGCTGCGTCGGTTGACTCCGTATGGGTGTCTGCAACACGACCGACGGCTTTGGTGAGATTTAGCCTGTTTGGATTCTTCGACGATTTCGGGCGCCTTCAATTTTCCCGTTCAAAGGATTGGCATGGCGGCCCTCACGCTCGATCTGAAGTTACGTGTAGTGCCTGCGGACGGTCAAACATTCATAGCCTTCCCCCGTAAGGGCTACGGGCCCCTCATATTTGCTCGGGGCCAACATTGTCATCGCAAGAAATTTACACGCCTTCGGTTGCTGCAGCCGATCGGGATCTGATCTTCGTAGTAATCGAGCGCCACCGCGAGCTGTCCGCGCACTACGATGCGGCGGCGTCGCTTTCGGCTGATGGTGCCGAATTTGCTGCCGCCGACGAAGTCACCGGCCAAACGAACCTGGCTCTCACGGAGCATGCAAATGTGCTCATTCGGTCGAAGCCAGCCACGATCACGGGCGTGATCGCTCTGACCAGATACGTCGCCGGACTGCGGGAATGGGAGCTGCCCGATGATGATGCGTGGTACCCGCAATTCTGATGGCGCGGACGCAATGACGCTCGCGCATGCCATAGGCAATCCGCTTCTCCCGCCCGGGCCAAAGTCGAAAACCCCGGTTGGAAGCCGGGATTTTCTTTTTTGCTGTTACAGGCACCAACTCTCCTAAACCGCCGCGGTGCGGTCAGTAGCGCACCTCCGGATTGAGCCGAATTTGACTTCGGCTTCGTTCCGTCCAACGCTCGATCGTAAGCCGCAGGTGTCGGTTGGTCTGCGCTCCTGCTCCACCTCAATCGATTGGTGGAGATCTCACGTCACATAAAGTCTCCATCCGAATCGGACTCTGGTGAAGGTTCATCATCACTCGGCGTTTTGATTTTGGAGAGATACATCGGAGAATTGGTTGCACGTTGCCATTCACCATCCCTGTATCTCCACTGTCTGGACTGGGTGGGATCGAGTACCATATCATTGTGATCTACATGAACGAAGCCCATTTGTTCTGCACGGGCTCTCGCTTCATCATTGGCAGGACGCCAGTTCACCAGCGGCCGTTCGCCGTCTTGCTGTAGTTGGTGCTCAAGCAGAATATCGCCGGCGTTGCCGACGAGCGGATGAGCAACCTGAAAATCCACGATTGATGTGACGTCAGTTCGTCCGGGGAACTGTTCTCCCCACCGTTGGCTGGTGAACTCAGCCGCCATAGGAAATCCGGCTTCCGTTCGTTGGAGGCCGACGCTCCTATTTCCCAGTTGGTAGCTGTAATATCGCGCGGCATCAGAATCCCTTCGGATCGCGTAACTGCTAGCGACATCCGCGGTGCGCCTGGCTCTTTCGGATACAAATTCTGAGTATTCCTGCGGATTGTTGGCGATATGATTGATCTCGTCACCATGAAAACTCCTCACCCGTTCCCGGAATTCGGCTTGGTCGATCTCAACAACGGGAGATCTTGAAGTGAGGTAATAACTCGGCTGCGAGGATGAGCTGGCACCCGAATCCTGCAATCCCATTCTACCGAACGCGTCCGCGAAATAGTCAGCATTCCTGTGCTCCGGGGAGCTCGCGTAATGATACTCATCAGCGGATGGAGCATCCGACCAATTGTTAATTCGACCGCCCATGGCGACCACACTCCTATGGCTGTTGCATTGTGTTCAGGTCATTAGACCTGACGCCGCCGATAAGCAGCTTAGCTGTCCGTAAGCTGACGCCGACAATAAACGGCAGGCAAAATTCTCTGATCGGCTTTGTAGCAACCGGCTTGCAGGACGCCGGCGAAGACCGCCAGATGCATCTGGGGATGTTCGCTTCGTGGGTCGCTCGAGGCCTAATCACCGCTGCCGGCGGCGGGAACCCGGCGAAGGGCCGGTCGTCGCGCTTATGTAAATCTCACATAAGCGGGATTAGGCACACCCCCGTGATTGTGCGCAGCTCGCAGGAAAAGGAGCCTGTATCTATGGGATTCTCGGACGACGTCCGGCTGGCGAATTGAGCATGATTTCGGTCTTTCCTATGGAGCCTAATCAGCTCGATAGGAGATCAGCATGCAAACCGCCACGGCCGCGTGCTTGGGGAGGAGGAGTATTCTTCAACGTTTCGCAATACCAGGAACACTTGCGGCCAGGGCGATATGCGCCGAACACTCAGTGCGACTACCCGCCTCGCCGGTTTCCTTTGGCGAACGCCACCGCGCCGTGCTCCCGCTCGCGCCTTCGTCATCGGAGTACGCTCGCTGGGCTCACTCCAAAAGCTCGGCAGCCCGCCATTGTGAAGCGCGCCCTCAATACAGACGACCTTGTCCATTCCCAATTCCTGTTTCGGCAGATGGTCGCGGCCCCGCTCCTCCTTCAGCACGCGCATAGTAGTTCCTCAGCGCCCCTCCGACGAACAGCGCTCGCTCAGCCTCAATCTTCCACACATCGATCCAGCTATTCGATACCTGCTGCATTGAGCTGCTCCGCGATGCTTTGAAACGACGTCTCAGAGCTAGCGCCCTCGCGGCGCTCGCTACCAATCGTACGATTTTGCACGCCAATCTACGATCTTCCGCCACCCCGATGGTGGCACCTCGGATAATGGGCACGACTGATACGATTGTGAGGATTTATGGAGGCCCGTTTGCTTGGGCGCCGACTTCGATGCGCTGAAGACGCGACCATCGGAGCTCGAGACGCAAAACAGCCGCACGCTTGGTTGGTTGCGGGCTGCTCGGCTTGACTTCGATATTAGAGCGAGGAACCCACGGTCGCGCCAGCGAGTTGCGCCACGAGCCAATCCGCGAAGGCTCGTACCGCAGATCTCTGTCGGCTGGCGCGCGGGTAGATCAGACGATGGCCGACGTAGCGGATATCGTTGGCTCGCGCTGCGAGCGGCGCAACTAGTCGCCCGCTCGCCAGTTCGCGTTCGGCCAGGAGCGTTGATTCCAACGCTACTCCCAATCCCTCCGCAGCCGTTGCGATTGCAAGAAAGCTGCGATCGAACCTCATCCCGTGGAGCGCAGGTGCTTCCAATCCGTTCGCAGTGAACCATTGGTGCCACTGAACCTGCTTCACGTCGGAACGGATAAGGGTTCGATCGAGGAGATCGGCAGCATTCCTGATTGACTTTGCAAGCGCCGGGGAGCAGAGCGGGGTGACCGTCTCCTCGGGGAGAGGAACAATTTCGACGCCCTCAGCACGCGGCGGACCATAGACAATGTCGATATCAAAATCGTCATTGCTGAAACGCACGTAGTCCGTGTTTGCAGCCAGTCGAACCTCGAGCTTCGGATAGGCGGCGAGAAATTGTGCAAGCCGCGGTGCCAACCATTGCGCGGCAAAGCTCGGAGCTGAGTGGACGCGCACCAGTTGCGGTCCGCGCGCGGCGACTTCCTCGAGACCGCGGCGGAGTTGGTCGAAAGCCGCTCCGGTGTGGCGCATCAGATTCTCGCCGGCTGGCGTGAGCCGCACGGATCGCGCGCTGCGCTCAAACAATACGGTCCGAAGCGTGTCCTCCAACTTGCGGATGGCATGACTGACTGCACTCGGTGTCAAGTGAAGTTCATTCGCCGCATCGCGAAACGATCCCGTGCGAGCAGCGGCTTCAAACGCGCGAATTGCCGATATCGGGACATTCGACAGCATTCCATAAGTGAACCAAATTCATCGATCCGTGACAACTGTGCGTTTGTCTGTTGCGTGTCCGCGGGGCATTCCTAGCCTTGCCAAGGAAAAACAATCTACGGGAGGGACTGATGCTGCTCAGCGCTAAGACGGCCATCATTTCGGGCGCGGCATCGCCGCACGGCATCGGGCTGGCCACGGCACGGCGGTTCGCCGCCGAGGGCGCTCGGGTCGCCATTCTCGACATTGACGCGAGCACGGCGGCGGACGCCGCGGCATCGCTTGGCAGGTCCCACATTGGGCTGCGATGCGACGTCGCCGACAAATCATCCTGCGAGCAGGCCGTCGCTCGCGTGATCGAATCCTTCGGAAGCATCGATATTCTCATCAACAACGCCGGCATCACCCAGCCGGTGAAGTTCCTGGATATCTCGCCGGCTGATTGGGATCGCATCCAGGACGTCAATCTGAAGGGCATTCTGTTCCTCTCCCAAGCGGTGATCCCGCACATGCGCGCGCGCAAGTCCGGATCGATCGCCTGCATGTCCTCGGTTTCGGCCCAGCGCGGCGGCGGAATCTTTGGCGGCCCGCATTATTCGGCGGCCAAGGCTGGCGTGCTCGGTCTCGCCAAGGCGATGGCCCGTGAGTTCGGTCCGGACGGCATCCGCGTCAATTGCGTGACGCCCGGTCTGATCGGCACCGACATCACCGCGGGCAAGCTGACCGACGAGATGAGGGCGAAGATCCTGGAAGGCATTCCGCTCAATCGTCTTGGCACGGCGGACGACGTCGCCGGCATCTACACCTTCCTGGCCTCGGATCTCTCCGCCTACGTGACTGGTGCCGTGATCGACGTCAACGGCGGCATGCTGATCCACTGAGCCGGCAAGACGAGGTCCAGATTGATGGAAACGCTGACCAACACGCCCAAGCTGGCGGACCGCGCCTACAACATTCGCCGCAATGCGCTGCGCATGGGCGAGGTCCAGGGCCAGGGCTATATCGCCCAGGCGCTGGACATCTCGGACGTCCTCGCCGTGGCCTATTTTCACGCGATGTGCTACCGGCCTGAAGATCCGTCATGGGAGGGGCGGGACCGCTTCCTGCTCTCCAACGGGCACTACGCCATCGCGCTCTACGCGGCCTTGATCGAGGCGGGCATCGTCCCCGAGGAAGAACTCGAAACCTATGGCAGCGACGAGAGCCGCCTGCCGATGTCGGGCATGGCCTCCTACACGCCCGGAATGGAAATGTCGGGCGGCTCGCTCGGGCTTGGGCTCAGCATCGCCGTCGGCATGGGCCTCGGGCTCAAGCGCAAGAAGTCCGAGGCGCGGGTGTACACGTTGTTCTCGGACGGCGAGCTCGACGAGGGCTCGGTCTGGGAAGCCATCCAGTCGGCGGGCCATTACAAGCTCGACAATCTGATCGGCATCGTCGACGTCAACAATCAGCAGGCGGACGGTCCTTCGACGCACGTGATGGCCTTCGAGCCGCTGGTCGAGAAGCTTCAGGCTTTCGGCTGGTTCGTGCAGCGGATCGACGGCAATGATCTCGATGCCGTGGTTGCCGCGTTCGATGCCGCCAAGTCTCATCCTGCGCCGAAGCCGGGGATGATTATCGCCGACACGCTGATGGGCAAGGGCGTTCCCTTCCTGGAGCAGCGCGAGAAGAACCATTTCATGCGCGTCGAGCAGCACGAATGGCAGCTCGCGCTGGCCGCGCTGGAAGCCGGGAGGCAGGCATGAAGACCGTCAGATCAGCGCCCCAACCGGGCAAGCCGCGCCTGACCACCTCAGCCATGATCGCCTCGATCGCGGTCGAGGGACAGAAAGCGAAGCCGACGCCGTTTGGACACGCGCTCGTCGAGCTCGCGCGCAGCCGCCCCGATGTGGTCGGCATGACGGCCGATCTCGGCAAATACACTGACCTGCACATCTTTGCGAAGGAATTTCCGGACCGCTATTACCAGATGGGCATGGCGGAGCAGCTGCTGTTCGGCGCGGCCTCAGGCCTTGCCGCCGAAGGCTTCATGCCATTCGCAACCACCTACGCGGTGTTTGCATCGCGGCGCGCTTACGACTTCATCCACCAGACCATCGCGGAGGAAGACCGCAACGTGAAGATCGTCTGCGCATTGCCCGGGCTGACCTCGGGCTACGGACCGAGCCATCAGGCCGCGGAGGATCTCGCGCTGTTTCGCGCCATGCCGAACATGACCGTCATCGACCCCTGCGATGCGCATGAAATCGAGCAACTGGTGCCCGCGATCGCGGCGCATCAGGGGCCGGTCTACATGCGTCTGCTGCGTGGCCAGGTGCCGGTCGTGCTGGACGAATACGACTACAAGTTCGAGCTCGGCAAAGCCAAGTTGATCAGTGACGGGAAGGACGTTCTGATCATCTCATCCGGCATCATGACCATGCGTGCGCTCGAGGCATTGCAAACTCTGAAGAACGACCGTGTCGATGCTGCGGTGCTCCACGTTCCGACCATCAAGCCGCTCGACGCCGAGACGATACTGCGTGAAGCCGGCAAGTCAGGCCGCCTGGTCGTCGTTGCCGAAAACCACACGACGATTGGCGGTCTCGGCGAGGCGGTCGCCGTTCTCCTGATGCGTTCAGGCGTCCATCCGCCTTTCCGCCAGATTGCATTGCCGGACGAATTTCTTGACGCCGGCGCACTTCCGACGCTGCACGACCGCTACGGCATTTCCAGCGCCGAAGTCGCAAGGCAGATCAAGCAGTGGCTTTAGCGCACCGGCACTAACCGTCAGTCAGGCCAAATCCGAGTGAAGAGTTCCGCCCGCTGCATGTTGCGGCGGACGAGCGATGGCTGTTGCGCGAATGCGGGCGGTCGAAGAGCCCGGACAGCTGAAAACCAGCGCCGGCTCATGCAGCCGGCACAACGTCAATACAGGATCAGGAGGAAAAACATGACTGTCTCGAAGCCCGGACGCATCAGCCGCCGTTCGATGTTGCTCGCGGCCAGTGCCGTACCTCTCTGCGGGATTCTGACCCGCCCGATATCTGCCGCCGAGTTCGTCTACAAGTTCGCGACCGGACAGGATCCCACTCATCCGGTGAATATAAGGGCGCATCGACCGCATCCGCGAAGCGACCAGCGGCCGGCTGGAGATCAGACTGTTCCCGGCCAATCAGCTCGGCTCCGACACCGAGCTGCTGACCCAAGTTCGCAGCGGCGGCGTCGAGTTCTTCAACCAATCGTCCTCGATCCTCGCCACCCTGGTGCCAAGCGCCGGCATCGTGAACACCGGCTTCGCATTCACCGACTACGACAGCGTATGGAAGGCGATGGACGGCGACCTCGGCACCTACATCCGGGCGCAGATCGCCAAGACACCGATCATGGCGGTGTCGAAGGCCTGGGACAACGGCTTCCGACAGGTGACCTCGTCCGGTCGTGAGGTGCGGACGCCGGATGATCTGAAGAATTTCCAGATCCGCGTTCCGCCCGCGCCGCTGCTCACCTCGCTCTTTAAGGCGCTCGGCGCCGGGCCGACGCCGGTCAACTTCAACGAGGTCTATTCCGCGTTGCAGACCAAGGTTGTTGACGGGCAGGAGAATCCGTTGCCAATCATCCCGACCGCCCGTATCTATGAAGTGCAGAGCACCTGCAGCCTGACGGGGCACGTCTGGGACGGCTACTGGATCCTTGGCAACAAGCGCGCCTTCGAGCGCCTGCCGAAGGACGTGCAGGAGATCGTGACGCGGTCGCGTTCGCATTTGGTCTTGCGACGGTCGGCTATCTCGCCTTGACGACCAGCACGCCCGACGTGGTGATGATCGGACGGATGGACGAGGGCATGAGCCACCTGTTCCTGCTCGCCGTGCCGCTCTTCGTCTTTCTCGGCCTCCTGATCGAGATGACGGGCATGGCGCGCGCCATGGTTAGTTGCCTCCTGGGCCACGTGCGCGGCGGATTGCACTACGTGCTGGTCGGAGCGATGTATCTGGTCTCGGGCATTCCGGCTCCAAGGCAGCGGACATGGCTGCGGTGGCTCCTGTCCTGTTTCCCGAGATGCGGCAGCGCGGGGCCAAACCGGGAGACCTCGTTGCGCTTCTCGCGGCGACTGGCGCCCAGACCGAGACGATCCCGCCCTCGCTGGTCCCGATCACGATCGGCTCGGTGACGGGCGTGTCAATCTCGGCGCTGTTCACCGGCGGCTTGCTTCCCGGCGTGGTGCTCGCGGTCATGCTCGCGGCCGTGGTGTGGTGGCGATACCGCCGCGAGGACCTGTCTCACGTCAAGCGGGCGACGGGGCGGCAGATCGGCCACGCTTTTGTCATTGCGATACCAGCCATCGCGCTGCCATTCGTGATCCGGACCGCCGTCGTCGAAGGCGTCGCGACGGCAACGGAGGTCTCACCATCGGCATCCTGTACTCGGCCTGCGCGGGTCTCTTCATCTACCGCCAGTTCGACTGGCGCCGCATCTATCCGATGCTGGTCGAGACAGCCTCTCTGTCAGGGGCGATTCTGCTCATCATCGGAGCGGCGCCAGGCATGGCCTGGGCGCTGACCCAATCGGGATTTTCTGCCTCTCCGGCCAGGTTCATGACCACCCTTCCGGGCGGAGTTCCGGTCTTCCTTGTCGTGACGATCGTGACCTTCGTGATCCTGGGCAGTGTGCTGGAAGGGATTCCTGCCATCGTCCTGTTCGGTCCGCTCCTGTTCCCGATCGCGCGGCAGGTCGGGTTGCACGATGTCCACTACGCGATGGTCGTCGTTCTCGCCATGGGCATCGGACTGTTCGCGCCCCCGTTCGGTGTCGGCTATTACGCGGCCTGCGCCATCAGCCGCATCAATCCGGACGAAGGCATGAAGCCCATCGTGGGCTACATGGTCGCACTCCTGATCGGCACACTGATTGTTGCCGCCGTGCCCTGGCTGTCGATCGGCTTCCGTTGACAACACGGCCGCGCGCCAGCCGCTCGGCGTGGCTCGCCGGTATCACGCCCTTCAATTTCCCGGTCATGGTCCTGATGTGGATGTTTCCGGTCGCTCTCGCCTGCGGAAATGCGTTCATTCTGAAGCCTTCTGAGCGCGACCCTTCGGCGTCGCTCATCATGGCGGAGTGGTTGAAGGAAGCAGGTTTGCCGGACGGCGTGTTCAACGTGGTGCAAGGCGACAAGGAAGCGGTGGATGCGCTGCTGCATCACCCGGATATTTCGGCGATCAGCTTCGTGAGCTCCACGCCGATCGCGCAGTACATCTATTCGACGGCCGCGGACACCGGCAAGCGCTGCCAGGCGCTCGGTGGCGCCAAGAACCATATGATCGTGATGCCCGATGCCGACATGGATCAGGCGGTGGATGCGCTGATGGGGGCCGCCTACGGCTCCGCCGGCGAACGCTGCATGGCGATCTCGGTTGCTGTGCCCGTCGGCGAGGAGACTGCGGACAGGCTGATCTCCGTGATTCGACTGGGGCCAGGCGAAGGAAGCCTGATCCGATTTTGTAAAGTTCCTGGTCCGGCCTGCCGGACTGGCGATGTCCCGCTGGGACGGTGTTGTGGCGACCTCGTTCATTCGGCTGGTGGCGGCTTGACTGTACTCCGCTGCAGACGTTGAGGCGTCCGACCCGGACTCATCATGAGGCGCTGGGCGACCTCGGAAAGGACCATGACCCCAGCGAAGACATCAACCAGCCCGTACGATTCATGCCTGGCCAGCAGAGCATGTATCAGCCGCGCCCGCGCCGTCTCCGCAACCCCGACCAGCTCCGATGGCGCGGGCGCTACCACCGCGCCATGGGCGAGTTCAGAAATGCAAGCTTGACAACAAACCGCAATTAAAGGGCCGAATGACACCGCGTAGTGTCGACTGCCCGCGGGGCGGCAAATCTCTTCCTGCCGCATGGTTGTCGCGACACGGCGGCCTTTTTGGTTACCGGCGCCCGAAGCATCAGTACGAGACCAGCACGAGGGTGGCGACGAACATGCGCCACGGTTCGAGTTGTGGCGAATTCAGCCGCTTTAGTCGGATACTGGGGTTCGTGGCGCTTCAAAGTAGTCTTCAAGGCTATAAAACTTAGCGCGCTGCACCTCACAGAGTGCCTCATGCCAAAGATTGGATAAGATATCGCAGGTTCAGCTGGTGTGGGGAAAGGCGGTAGCGCTCCCCCGCTACCAAATCTACGATTTTGCACGCCAACCTACGATTTTCTGCGATCCCATACGCGCGTTGATCTTCGAATCAAGGCGAGCGTCATGGACTTTGCGATGGCCAGGCGGACGCGCTCGGCGCAGATCATCGCCGCTAGCGTTGAGGCATGCCGGCCGGAACGATCGTTTGAACGATCGATGAATCGAGAGCTTCGTAGTCGTGCAGAGCGATTGTCGCGTAGAGCTCAGCGCGCGTCTGCATCCGCTCGACCACCTTGTGCGTGCCGCCGTCACGCGCAATCGCCGCGTAAAGTTCGGCCTGCGCCTTGTTCGCCACGCGCAATGAAGAGACCGGCCAGATCACCATTGCGTAGCCCATGGCCTCGAACTCGGCGGCCGTGAAGAACGGCGTCTTTCCAAACTCCGTCATGTTCGCGAGCAGGGGGACGCCGGGCATGCGCTCCGCAAAGGCGCGGAACATCTCGGCGGTGTTGAGCGCTTCCGGAAAGATCGCATCGGCACCCGCTTCCACGTAGAGCTTTGCGCGGGCGACTGCCCCGTCGAGGCCTTCGCTTGCGGCGGCGTCGGTCCTGGCAATGATCACCAGATCGCGACGTGCTTTTGATGCAGCCGCAACCTTGGCCGCCATGTCGTGCGCGTCGGCGATCTTCTTGTCATTGAGATGGCCGCACTTCTTGGGCAGTATCTGATCTTCAAGGTGAAGCGCGCCAGCGCCGGCGTCCTCGAAGACGCGGGTTGCATGCATCACGTTCAAGGCCTCGCCATAGCCGGTGTCGGCGTCGACGAGGAGGGGCAATCCCGCCGCGCGGACGATCTGGCGGACGAAGAAGGCGACCTCATCCACGGTGATGATGCCGAGATCGGGCAGGCCCATCGACGCCGTCATCGCGGCGCCCGAAAGATAAAGCGCGTCGAAGCCGGCTGCTTTGGCCTGCAGCGCCGCCATGCCGTTGTGAGCACCCGGCAGCTGCAGGATGCCGGGCCGCTTCAACAGCTCGCGGAAGCGGCGGCCGGCGGATTCGCGGGGAAGGTCGGCGGCAACGAGATAGGTCATCTTAAGAGAGCTCCGGGATCGTTACGCGCTGCGTCGTGCCTGCGCGGTAGATTTCGCTGTTCGATAGAACACGCTTCCTTCGAACAGCCGTCTGGCGGTGCGGTACACCGCGCCATGAATGGCCCGCGCCTTTACGGGATCATCGGCATGTTCCACGGCTGCATCGACCACGGTCGTACCGGAGGGATGTGCGATGGTGATCGGGCCGTCGCCGGCACGGGCCATCCGGTTCGGAAGCGTGCGTTCGATGCGCACCGCAATGGCAAGGCAGGTGGCGCCTGTGATCGGGACCGCGCGGTGCGGCTGACCGATCGAAATCATCCTGATGCCCAGTGACATGTCGGAAGCCTCAAGCCGCCGACCGGACAACGTCGTCATCTGGCGCGGCGCGACGATCATCGCGACCTTGGGCACGCTTGGGATCTTGGCTGCTGCGGCGACATCAGGGGCAAGGCCCATCGCCACGGACGCCGCGCAGCGAATCGCCTCCATCCGTTCGAGAAACACCGGATCGCTTTCGAGAGCCTCGGGCATCTCGCTGCCGTCCTTGCCGACCGAACTCGCGGCGACGAAGACGCAAGGATTGGCGGCATCGACGAGTGACGCCTCGATCGAACCGAGACCGGGGATATCGAAATGATCGCAGGCGCGACCGGTCGGCAGCAGGCGCCCGGTTCGGGTGCCGCCCGGATCAACGAATTCGAGCCGGACCGGTGCTCCCTGTCCGCCGACGCCATCGATCGTCATCTCGCCGTCGGTCTCGACATCCCCGTCCGCCATTGGGAAACGTGCAACGATGATCTTGCCGGTGTTGGTGTTGTGAATGCGCACCAGGGCCTCGCCGTTCGCTGGCGCCTTCACCAGGCCTTCGCTGACGGCGAACGGGCCCATCGCCGAAGACATGTTGCCGCAATTTGCGCTGTAGTCGACGTCGGCGCTCTTCACGGAAATCTGCGCGAACGTATAGTCGATGTCGGCATCCGGCCGCGTCGGCGAGCCGACGACGCAAACCTTCGAAAGAGACGACAGCCCGCCGCCCATCCCGTCGAGTTGGCGGCCGTTGGGATCGGGCGATCCCATGATCGCCAGGAAGATCGGATCCCATTGTGCGGGATCCGCCGGCAGATCCTGTCTGTTGAACACGACGGCTTTCGACGTGCCCCCGCGCATGAAAGCGGCCTTAAGCTTGTTCTGCGGCATTAAACCTACCCTCTGCATACGTATGTATACTTTGGATACCACTGTATACATTCGTGGAGCGGACTGCTACCCTTATTCTATTCGGTGGACGCTGAGGGCCTCGTTCCAGACAGGCGGCGCTACGCCGAATATCTTGCGCCGTTCACGTGCCGTGTACGGTCGGATGAATCGGACGCAGATCATTGATGGACGGTTTGGCGCGTCTCGCTCGCATGAGCAGCTCACGCCGAATGAGATCAGGAAGACCTCATGAACGACGACATGGTGTTGCCGGACCGCACGAAGTTCGCATCTGCTGCCGACTATGCTTACGCGGCGCTACGGCGTGAGATCGTCGAAGGGCGCTTTGCTCCGGGGCGGCGCATGCGCGAAGTTGAATTGGCGGAACATCTCGGCATCAGCCGAACGCCAACCCGCCAGGCGCTGACGCGGCTCGAACTCGAGGGCCTGCTCGATCTTCGCCCGCGAACCGGGCTTGTCGTGTCCGTTCTCGACATGGATGCGGTCGAAGAGCTCTACGAGATGCGCGCGGCACTCGAAGGCACCGCGGCCGCGATGGCCGCAAAGCACGCGAGTCCGAAAGATTTTGCCGCGCTGGCCAGACTTGTCGCCGAAGGTGAAAAGCTCGATCGCGATCCGCTCAAGCTCTATCGGCACAACAGGGAATTGCACGACGCCATTCAGGTCGCTGCTCACAATCGCTATCTTGAAAAGAGCTTGTCGGCTCTGCAGGATGCGATCGCGCTTCTGGGGCCGACGACGTTGGCCGACAAGGGCCGCTTTGCGGTCGCTCAGGCCGAGCATGCAGCCATCGTGCAGGCGATTTCGCAGAGAGACGGCGAGAAGGCTGACCGCCTGGCGCGCACCCACGTTCTGAATGCGCTCGAGACCCGTCGAGCGATCCTGGCGAAAGAGCGTGAGCTGGAAGCGCGCCGCGAGCAGGACGGTGTCTGAACTGATCCGCGAGCGCTGCTGATCTTTTTGCTTCCAACGGCGCTTCGTTTAGCCTCCTGACCTTATCACTTTCCGTATCAGACTGTTTTCATGGGGTTTTTCCTCGGAAATGGTGCCGTCTGAATTATCTTGCATTCGAATGTATACATTGGTATTCACGAGCATACATAAGCCCAGAAGGCGCAGGCGGGAAGGAACGGAAATGCACGAAGAGTTCGATGTGATCGTCGTTGGCGCGGGAAATGCCGCTCTGGCTGCGGCAGTCTCAGCGAAAGAAAACGGCGCCGATCGTGTCGTCGTTCTCGAGAAAGCCCCCCGCGAAATGCGAGGCGGAAACACGCACTGGAGCGGCGGTGTTCTGCGCTTCGCCTATGACGAGCCGCGCGAGATCGGCGCCCTGCTGCCGGGCATCGAAGACGAGTTCGAGAATTTCTACGACGGCATTTCTCCTTACACGCAGGAAGATTTTCACGGCGATCTCGTGCGCGTCACCAACGGACGCACCGATCCGGCCTTGTCGCGTCTGCTCGTGTCGAATTCGCAGGCGACCGTTCGCTGGATGAAGGACACCGGCGGCATCAAGATGGAGCCGGCGATCAGCCTGTCCGCCGTCAAGAAAGACAACGTCATGGTCTGGGCGCGCGGCCTCGTCGTGCGCGCGGCGCATGAGGGCGTCGGCCTTTCGCGCAGCTGGTTCGCGACCTGCGAACGCATGGGGATCGAGGTTCGGTACGGCAACGCCGTCTCGGAGTTGCTCGTCGATGGCAACGGCTGCGTCGTCGGTGTCAAGACCAAGGACGACGAAGGCGTTCGTTCGCTCGGCGCGAAAGCCGTCGTGCTCGGCTGCGGTGGGTTCGAGGCGAACGTTCAGATGCGCACGCAGCACATCGGTCCCTTGGTCGGCGCCGCAAAGGTTCGCGGCACGCCGCACAACCAGGGCGACGGCCTGCGGATGGCGCTCGCCATCGGCGCCATGCCGTGGGGGCAGTGGAGCGGCTGCCATGCAACGCCGATCAGCGCGGATTGGGGCGACTTCGCGCCGCGCGAAATGACCGATCGCAGCAATCGTCTGTCCTACGTCTATTCGGTGATGATCAATCGCAAGGGCAAGCGCTTCGTCGATGAAGGCGAAGACGGCGCGCTCTTCACCTACGCCAAATTCGGCCGCGCCATCCTGGCCGAGCCGGGCGCCAAGGCATATCAGCTGTTCGACAGCAAGGTGGTCCACCTGCTTGAGCCGCGCTATTCGACCAGCGATCCGATCAAGGCGAACTCGCTGGCAGATCTGATTGAGCAACTCGATATCGATGACAAGGCGCAGGCACTCAGGACCGTCCAGCAATTCAACGATCATGCACGCGCGCCGGACGAGGGCTTCGATCCCACGAAGAAGGACGGCCTCTCGACCAAGGGCCTCGATCTCGAAAAGACCAATTGGGCACTCAAGCTCGACAAGCCGCCTTATTATGCCTACAGCGCGACGGGCGGAATCACCTTCACGTTCGGCGGCCTGAAGATCAACGAGAACGCCGAGGTGATCGGCACCGACTGGCGCCCGATCAAGGGGCTCTACTGCTGCGGCGAACTCGTCGGCGGTCTGTTCTATGACAACTATCCGGCTGGCACCGGCCTTGTCTCGGGTGCCACCTTCGGCAGGATCGCGGGCCGAAACGCTGCGGCCCAGCAGAGCGTCGCGCGAGCCCAGGCGGTGGCATCGTGACCAGCGCCACGATGGCAAGACCAGGCGGATGGGCCGAAAGCCTGGCGGAGCGGATCGGCTCTTACGATTCACGGCGGCGAGATGCCAAAGCTGCAGCAAAGGCCAAGGCGGCGATCATCACAGCGTTCGGCCTGGCGCTGTCCGGCGCGCCAGCCGCCATCACGAAAGCGCTGCTGGGTACTTCCGGCGTCGCGACAAGCGGGCCGGCGCTTGTCTTTGGGACCGAGCGGCGCACAAGCGCCGTCGATGCCGCGTTGATCAACGCCACAGCTGCAGTCGCCGGAGCCGAAGCTTCACGCGATGCAGCGAATGCGGCGTGTATCGTGACGCTGTTCGGGCTCTGCGAGGAGCGTGGAAAGACGGGGCAGCATTTCCTCGATGCGTTGATGTCGGCCGCTGAGATCTCTCCTCTTCTCGCGCCGATGCTGTCGCCCGCGGGCGGCCAGCTCGGATATGCCTTGTTCGGTGAGGTCGCGGCGGCCGCCCGTGTGCTCGAATTGAGCCGCCCGAAGATTGCAGCCGCGCTGCTCATGGCAGGGATGGCGAACGTCGACAGTTCTCCTGCCGGACCGGTCGGAGCGAGGTCGCTTATGATTGGTCTGAGCCTTCGCAGCGGATTGCTGGCCGCTCTGCTCGCCGAAGCCTTGGACGAGGTGTCCTGCGCCGAGATGATCGGGAGCGAAGCAAACACGATCCCGAGTCTGGCCACAGACAGCGGAGCGCCGGGAAAGGCCGCTTTCGATCTTCTCGCAGTTCAATCGCCGCCAGCAGCCGATCTCTGGGATCAGTTCGAGCAGTGGGCTGGCGCCGTTCTGCCGCGCGATCACATCGCTCCGCTATTCGAACGGCTCGAGACGATCGACAAGGTGAGCGACCTCGCGACGGTGTCGCGTCTGTTGCAAGGCCGCGGAGCGCAGGAGGAGGCGCCAAAGAAGGTCGTCTTTGCCGCGCGAGGAACGCACGAGCCGGAGGAGACGACTTGGGTTCCCTGAACCCGCAAATGAATGCGAGGCGGCCAAGCCGCGTCGCAACGACAAGCCTTACCTGACACAACAAGAGCAAGGCCGACAAAAATATCATCTGGGGAGAGATTGGAATGAAGCGTCTTGAGTTGGTTGCCGTACTCGCCGCATCCGTCATGTGTTCTGCGGCTCAGGCCGAAGACAGTGTCACGATCGGCGTGCACGCCAGTTTTTCCGGTGCCGGTGCCGCGTTTGCGGAGGGCATGCTCGCCGCCACCGACTTTGCTGCCGAGGATGTCAACAAGGGCGGCGGGCTCGAAGTTGGCGGCAAGCGCTACAAGATCCTGATCAAGCAATATGACGACCGCTATCGCGCCGCCGACGCGGTCACCGCGATGGATCGCCTGATGATCCAGGACGGAATCCGCTTCGTGGTCGGTCCGATGGGCTCGGCGGCGGCCGTGGCGACCAAGGATCAGACCACCTCCGGAAAAGTCATCACCATGACGCTGGCTTTCACGCCCCGCGCGCTCGGGGCCGATGCGCCGTTTGCTTACCGGCCCGTGATCACCACCGGCGAATTTTCCGATCCGCAGGTGGCCTGGCTGATGAAGAACACGTCGGCCAAGCAGGTCGTGTCGCTGTTGCCCAATGACGAAACCGGACAGCAAATCGGTGTGGCGAACTTCAACTCCTACGCCAAGGCCGGCGCGAAGCTGCAGGTCGAGTATTTCGAGCGCGAGCGCGTCGACTTCGTGCCCATTCTGACCCGCCTTCTGACCAAGGCCGACGGGCTCGAGCTTGGCGGCAACTCTCCGACCACCGCGGGACTCATTCTCAAGCAGGCCCGCGAACTCGGCTACCGCGGTCCGGTGTTCGTCACGGGCGGCGATGTTGCCGCCGAGATGCTGAAGGTGGCGGGCAAGGACGCGGCTGAAGGCGTCTACGTGCACCTGCCCATCGATACCGGCCTGCCGGATACGGCAGCCTATGTCGCCCGCTTCAAGGCCAAGTATGGGCCGAACATGAACGGGTTCAGTCCCTTCTTTTATGCCGGTCTGCAGATGCTGTTTACTGCGATGAAGAAGGCCGGGACCGTTGACGATACGACCAAGATCGCGACGACGCTCGATGGACTGTCCGACGTTCCGACCGCGATGGGCAACGCGGGCTGGACGGGCGAGCAAAAGTACGGGATCAAGCACCAGATCGATCTTCCGTTCTATGTCGGGCAGATGAAAGACGGCGTCGTGACCAAGGTGGCAACCTGCGACGTCAACGCCTGCAAATAAGCGACCGCTGGAACAGGTGGGGCGCGCCTGCGCCTCACTGATACGATTGGAGTCGTCATCCCGTGAGCATGGATATCATTCTGGTCCAGACCGTCGTGAACGGCCTCATGGTCGGCATGATCTATGTGCTGATGGCCATCGGCTTCACCATGGTGTTCGGCATCATGCGCATCGTGAATTTTGCGCATGGCGAGTTCTACATGGCCGGCGCGTTCCTGTTCGCGATCCTTTACGGCAGCAACGGCTTGCCGTTCTCCATCAGCGTCCTGCTGGCCATTGGCGCCACGGCCTTGCTGGGACTGCTGATGGAGCGGATCGTCTTCCGCAAGTTTCGCGGCAACGAGCTGAACGGCATGATCGCATCCGTCGGCGTCGCTCTCATCCTCCAGAACAGTGCGCTTCTGATGTGGGGATCCTCGGCACGCACCGTGCCGCCGGTCGTATCGGGGGTGCTATCGGTCGGCGGCATCGTATTCCCCTGGTCGCGGCTGGTGGTCATCATCGGAGCGATCGTGGCCGTCGTGTCGCTCAACCTCCTGATCGGCCACACAAGGATCGGCCGGGCCATGCGCGCCGTGGCGCAGGACGCCGAGATTGCGCAGGTGCAGGGCATTCGCGTCGACGTCATCTTTCCCGTCGCGTTCGTGCTGGGTGTGAGCCTTGCGGGATTCGCCGGCGTTCTGATGGCCCCGGTGCTGTCGGTCTCGCCGTTTATCGGCCTGGCGCCGACGCTGAAGGCCTTCGTGATCGTCGTCATCGGCGGGCTCGGCAGCGTTCCCGGCGCCGTGGCGGGGGGATTGCTCATCGGCTTGATCGAGAGCTTCGCCGGCACCTTCGTCAGTGCTTCATTGTCCGAGATCCTTCAATTCCTGGTCGTGATCGCCGTCGTGTTGCTGCGTCCGCAGGGCCTGTTGGGCCGAAAGGAGCGTGAGGCGTGAATCCTCCCACAACCAAGCCGATGTCTTATGTCGGGATCGCAGTGGCCGTCGGTCTCGCCGTGCTGCTGCCCTGGTTCGCACCGAACCAGTTCTACGTCCATCTGGCGACAGTCGGCTGCATCAACCTGATGCTCGTGCTCGGCCTTGCCATCATCGCCCGGGCGGGACAGCTGTCCATGGGGCACGGCGGTTTTGCGCTGGTCGGCGGATATGTCTCGGCGTTGTTGTCGATGAAGGGCTGGCCGCCGCTGCTGACCCTGTTCATCGCTGCGGTGGTCGCGGCCGTCATCGCGGCCGCGCTTGGCTGGATCATCCTGCGTTTGCGCGGCGTCTATTTCGTGCTGGTCGCCTTTGCATTCAGCCAGATCGCGGTGCTGCTGGCGCTGGACATGAGCTCGATCACCGGCGGCGCAAACGGCCTCGTCGGCGTGCCCCCGATTTCGATCTTCGGCTACGTGCTTCGCGCCAAGCCGCAATTCTATCCGTTCGCGCTCGTGTGTGCGCTGACGACGCTACTGTTGACCTGGCTACTCTATCGCTCGCCGCTCGGCACGATGATGGCGGCCACTGCCGAGAACCAGCGGCTCACGGAATCGAGCGGCATCGATACGCATCGCGTCCAGGTGATTGCCTTCACGGTCGGATCGGGCATCGCCGGCTTCGCGGGCGCGTTGTCGACGCACTATCTCCGTTTCATTTCGCCGGACTCATATACGTTCTGGGAGTCGGTTTCCTACCTGACCATGCTGGTCGTCGGCGGACGGGACGGGGTGCTGGGGCCCGTGGTCGGTGTTGTCGTGCTGACGCCTCTGCCAGAGCTCCTCCGCTCCACCGAAGGATTGCAGCACATCATCTACGGGGCCGTGCTCGTGCTCTGCCTGATGTTCGTTCCGAACGGCCTCGCAAGCCTCATTCAGACCTGGCGTTCGCGCCAACGGGTTGCGACAACCGGCGCCGCGCGCGTGGCCGAGGAAGTGCCATGAGCATGCTCCAAGTCGAAAGCCTGAAGCGCTCCTTCGGCGGGCTTGTCGCCGTTCGAAACGTATCCTTCGAGGTCAACGAGGGCGACTTTCTCGGCCTTATCGGACCGAACGGCGCCGGCAAGACCACGCTGTTCAACGTGATTTCGGGCGTTCTCAGTCCATCGGCTGGCACTGTGCGGTTCCTGGGACGAGACATTTCCGGCCAGCCAGCCAATCAAACGGTTCGCCAGGGGCTTTCACGGACCTTCCAGGCCGCAACCATCTATCCGGAAGCGACTGTCATTGAAAATGTCGCGCGCGGCACGCTGGCTTCGAACGTGAGCGGCCTGTGGGGAGGGTTTCTCTCGAGCAAATGGCGGGTGGCAGCGAAAGACAAGGCGTCTGGTGTGCTCGATCTGTTCGGGCTGACGCGCCGTGCCGGCCTGAAGGCACGCGAATTGTCCTATGGCGAGCAGCGGCGCCTCGGCGTTGCAATCGCGCTTGCCAGCGAGCCCAGGCTCTTGATGCTCGATGAGCCGGTCGCCGGCCTCAACCCGGAGGAGGCGGCTGAGCTCGCCTCGGTTCTCCGCCGGGTCAAGTCGGAACGCGGCGTGACCATGGTGATGGTCGAGCACCACATGCGCACGGTCATGGGCCTCTGCAATCGCGTCGTGGTGCTGGATCACGGGACGCTGATCGCGCAGGGAACGCCGGCGGAAGTCGTGTCGAACCCAGTCGTCATCGAGGCGTATCTCGGCAAGGAAGCGATCCATGCTTGATGTCCGCGGGATCAGCGTCGCCTACGGTCCGCTCACGGCGGTCCGCAACTTGAGCCTCTCCGTCGCTGACGGAGCGATCGTCTCTCTCATCGGTTCAAATGGTGCGGGCAAGACCACCACGATGAAGGCCATTATCGGCCTCAAGCCTGTGAGCGGCGGAGAAATCTATTTCGACGGCGAGCGCATCGATGGCGCATCGGCTCCTCGGCGCGTCGGGCGCGGGATCGCGCTGTCACCCGAAGGACGCCGTGTCTTCCCGCAGATGAGCGTGCTCGACAATCTGCTGGTAGGTAGCTACTCGCAGAGGGATAAGGCGCACCAGAGAAAGACGCTGGACCAGATCTACGGATATTTTCCCCGTCTCGTGGAACGAAGGAGCCAGATGGCCGGTTCGCTGTCGGGCGGCGAGCAGCAAATGGTGGCCATCGGCCGCGCACTCATGGCGAGGCCCCGCCTGTTGCTGCTGGATGAGCCGTCGCTCGGGCTTGCTCCGATCATCGTCGATGAGATCGCGCGCATCATCGTCGAGATCAACCGCGATATCGGCATGTCGATCATCCTGGTTGAGCAGAATGCAAAGCTTGCATTGAATCTCTGCAACGAGGCGTATGTGCTGGAAACCGGCGCGGTCGCGCTGAGCGGGAAGGGCAAGGACCTCCTGGCCAGCGACTACGTCCGGCGTGCCTATCTCGGCATCTGAATGTATCTGTCCAAAAATTCCGGAGTTTTGTTATGACTGGCTCTTCGACTTTCGGCTTCATCGGTTTGGGCGTCATGGGCGAACCCATGTGCCGGCACCTCGTGCAGAAGACGAAGCAGAGGATCCTGATTCACGACATCAACCCCGAGCCCGTAGCGCGCCTGGTTCAAGCCGGCGCAGTCGATGCCAGCTCGATCGCGGGGCTCGCGAAAGCCGATGTCGTCTTCATTTCCATGCCCAGCGGCGAGCACCTGAAGAAGATTTGCGAGATGCCCGGCGGGATCCTCGAATTCGCGCGCGCGGGCCAGACCATCGTCGATCTCTCGACCAGCCCGTTGAAACTGACCCGCGAGCTGGCCGGCGCCTTCGCCGCAAAGGGAGCCGACTATGCCGATGCGCCCGTGGCCCGGACGCGGGCGGCGGCCGAGGCGGGGACGCTTGCAATTTCGGTCGGAGCAAACGCGGACGTGTTCGCGCGCATCGAGCCGCTGCTGCGTTGCTTCGCGAGCGAGGTGACTCATTGTGGCGACGTCGGATCGGGCCAGGTGGTCAAGATCCTCAACAACATGGTCGTGGTCGGGACCGTGACCGCGCTGTGCGAAGCCGCCGCGATCGCAAATTCGGCGGGTGTGTCGACCGCGACCCTGTTCGACGCCTTCTCCAAGGGCTCCGCGGACAGTTTTGCTTTGCGCAATCACGGCTACAAGGCGGTCTTGGCGCAGGAGTTTCCCGAGCGGGTGTTTTCGACCGACTACATGCACAAGGACGTGTCTTACGCGCTCGATATGGCAAGGGACGCCGGGATCGAAGCGAGGGAAGCCGCACTCGGCGCCAGGCTTCTGACTGAGGCCTCTCAGGCCGGCTTTGGAGCCAACTACTGGCCGGTCATCGTGAAGATCATCGAACGCTCTTCGAAGAAGTCATGATCGATGCGTGAGGGCGATCGAGCCTCGCCTTTCGAGATCAGGAAATTGCAAAAACGATCAATGGGAGGGTTCTGTGCGGGTGTTGTTGTTGACGATCACGCTGCTCCTTTCACACTGGAGCCCGGCGGCAGCAGCGGATGGCTATCCCTCGCAGCGAATTACGGTCATCGCCCCGTTTGCGCCTGGCAGCGGAACAGACGGAGTTGCGCGCATCGTGTTTCAGCGGCTGTCGGAATTGCTGAAGACAACGATCATCATCGATAACCGTGTCGGTGCAAATGGCGCGCTAGGGGCGACGGCAGCTGCGCGCTCTGCGCCCGACGGATACACGTTGCTTGTCGGCGGAACGTCGACGCACGCCGCCAATCCAAGTCTGCTGAAATCGATCCAATATGATCCCATCGCCGATTTCGCTCCGATTTCGCAATTCGGCCTGTTTCCGTATTTCCTGATCGTCGATCCCGGCCTGCCCGTGAAAAGTGTGGCCGACCTCGTGGCTCTCGCGAAGAGCAAGCCGGGCACGCTGACGTTTGGTTATGCCAATGCGCTTGGCCAACTGTCCGGCGAAGCTTTCAAGCGGCGGGCAGGGATCGACATTGCCGCCGTGCCTTATCGAAACAGCCCGCAGGTCGTCACCGATATCATCGCGCAGCGTGTCTCCATGACATTCATGGACATGGCGCCTGCGGTCTCTCAGGTCGAGGCCGGCCAGGCACGCGCACTCGCGACCACGAATCCGGACCGCGCCTCGCTTTTCCCCGATATCCCGACCATGAAGGAGGGAGGGCTCGCGTTCATCAACATTTCCGCGTGGTCGGGACTGTTCGGACCCAAGGACACGCCGCCCGAGATCGTTGCCAGGCTCGCCGAAGGCGTGCGCGAGGTGCTGGCAGAACCGGAGATACGCAAACGCCTCGCCGATATCGGCTTCGAGGCTCAGTGGATCGGGCCGGCAGAGTTCGCCAAGCATGTCAAGGACGACATGGATCTATGGGCGACGACAACGAGGGAAGCCGGCATCGAGCGCCAGTGAGTGATGACATGTCCGAGTATGAAATCTATGCGATCCGGTACGCCAGGAAGGACGAGCGCCGCTCATCGGAGAACTTCATCGAGCACGATGCGCCGGACAGCCCGATGCCGATGGACTTCTTCGTCTGGGCACTGGTCGGCCGGGACCGCACGGTGATCGTCGATACTGGCTTCGACGAGAAGGCCGGCAAGGCGCGCAACTATGCCGTCACGCGACCGGTCGCTGAGGGGCTGAAGCAGATCGGGATCAATCCCGACACCGTGAAAGACGTCATCCTGACCCATATGCACTGGGACCATGCCGGCAACCACGATCTGTTTCCTCAAGCCCGGTATCACGTGCAGGAGCGCGAGATGCATTTCTGCACGGGCCGCTGCATGTGCGATGTCGAGCAGAAGAAGGCCTATAATGCGGAAGACGTCAGTCACATCGTCAGGCGGAACTTCGAAGGGCGCGTGGCGCTCCACGATGCGAATTCCGATTTCGACGACGGAATCTCCCTGCACTGGCTGGGCGGGCATACCGCGGGACTGCAGGTCGTGAGGGTGAAGACGCGGCGAGGTCACGTGGTGCTGGCCTCGGATGCTTCGCACTACTACGCCAACATCCTGCAGCGGCGACCATTCCCGGTGTTGTTCGACACCAAGCAGATGTTGAACGGCTTCGCTGTCATCCAGCAGCTCGCCGATGGTCCGTCCCACATCATTCCAGGCCACGACCGGCAGGTGCTGTCCCTCTTTCCTGCCGCGTGCGCGGGGCTCGACGGAATCGCGCGGCTGGACGCCGACGCTTGCGGAAAGCCGGCCTAAGCCTCAGCCGGAAGAAGGCCGGCGCAGGACACACTCTTTAGATAAGACACACAACGGTTCGCCAGTCGCGGAGACCATCGATCATGCCGAAGAAGTACGGAATTGCCATCGCCAATGAGATCGTGAGCGCACCGAACCAGGAATGGTTGTCCGCCATAAACCCCTATACCCGCGAGGAATGGGCGCTGGTGCCGCAGGCGACCCCGGCGCAAGTCGCCGATGCAATCGCGGCGGCCAGGAGAGCGTATGACTCCGTCTGGAGTAAAACGACCGGGCTTGCTCGGGCGAATTTGTTGAACCGTCTGGCCGACCTGCTCGATGCGCAGGCTGAGCGCATAGCCATCATGGAGAGCTCCGACAACGGCAAGATCATCCGCGAGACGCACGGTCAGATGCATTTTGCCGCGCGCGCCTACCGGTTTTTCGCGGGCTGCGCCGACAAGATTTTCGGTGACACCATTCCGCTGGACCAGCGCGACGTCTTCGACTTCACGCGTCGGGAGCCGATCGGTGTCGCGGTTCTGATCACGGCGTGGAATTCCCCGATGGGCCTGCTCGCCAACAAGCTCGCTCCGGCGCTCGCGGCAGGCAATTGCGTCGTCATCAAGCCATCCGAGCATGCATCCGTGACGACGCTGGAGTTCGCCGAACTGGTCCGGGAGGCCGGGTTTCCGGCGGGCGTCGTCAACGTGGTGACCGGCGACTACAGGACCGGGCAGGCGCTGCTCACGAGCGGCCGAATTGACCGTGTCAGTTTCACGGGGAGTCCGAATGTCGGTCGACAGATTGCAGCGGAGGCGGGCCGCTCGCTAGTCCCGGTGACGCTTGAGCTGGGGGGAAAGTCGCCCAACGTGATCTTCGAGGATGCGGACCTCGATAAGGCGACGGTTGGTGCTCTCGCCGGCATTTTCGGCGCAACCGGACAAACCTGCATCGCGGGCTCGCGGCTGCTTGTTCAGCGTTCGATTCATGATGAGATCGTGAAGCGGCTCGTCGGCCGCGCTCAAAAGATCAGGTTGGGCAATCCGTTGCACAAGACAACAGATATGGGAACGGTGGCGAACGAGCCGCAGTTCGATCGGATTCTCAAATGCATCGGTGATGCCCAGAAGGAGGGCGCGGTCCTCGCTTGCGGCGGCAAGCCCGCGACAGGCGATGGCCTGGGCAAAGGTCTTTTCATCGAGCCGACCATCTTCACCGGCGTTGAGAACAGGATGACGATTGCCCAGGAAGAGGTGTTCGGGCCCGTGCTCTCGATCATTCCCTTCGACTCGGAGGAACAGGCGATCAGCATCGCGAACGATAGCAAATACGGGCTGGCGTCCGGAATTTGGACCACGAACCTGTCGCGCGCGTTGCGCGTCTCGCGGGCGGTCCACGCTGGAACGGTTTGGGTGAACACCTACCGTGCTTCCAGTGCGATGGCTCCGTTCGGCGGGTTCAAGGAGTCGGGATTCGGTAAAGAGCGCGGGGTGGCGGCGTTGGACGAATTCCTGCAGACCAAGAACGTCATGATCGATTTCTCAAACGAAGAGCGTGATCCCTTTGCCCTCAAGACGTAAGGCGAGCATCGCTCGTCGGCTGAAAGGCAAGCGCAACGCATCCCGCCAACAGAGCGGCGCGAATGTACTGCTCCTTGGGATCCCCGGAGACGGGGTTGGTCTTTCCGGAGACTGGCGGGCAAATACGTCAACCCATGCAAAATTGGCGTAACGTATTTGCTGAAATCGATGCCGACGAATTTCGAGCAGCTCGCTCGATGGACCGAAGCTCATTGATTCTGCTGGGTTAGCGCCTTGAAGCCCAAATGATATGGCGCCCGTAACTTGGGAGCTCTCTAACTTATTGATGTTGCGTGAGCGCTTCGAGGACCAGCTGCAATTGGTCGATCATTCGAGACGACGAGAAACGCGCACGAACGGCGGCCATGGTGGCGATGCTTGTACGTTCAGATATGAATTGCATGTCCCAGCGACTTCAGCGCGGCCTCGTGCAAGGCTTCGCTTTGAGTTGGATGCGCGTGGATGGTCATCGCGATGTCCTCGAGGCGTGCACCCATTTCCAGCGCGAGGCTGAAGGCTGCTGACAGTTCTGCTATGCCGGCTCCGACACCCTGGATTCCAAGCAGCAAATGGTTGTCCGCCCGCGCCACGGTCCGGATGAAGCCGTCCTCCCGCTCCAGCGTCAGTGCGCGACCGTTGGCCTTGAACGGAAAGAGATCTGTCTTGATCTCAAAAGCCTTTCCGGCCGCCTCGCTCGGGGACAGGCCGACGGTGACGATCTCGGGATCGGTGAAGCAGATCGCCGGGATCGAAACCCGGTCCCAGGCGCGGCGATGACCGGCAACGATCTCGGCCACCATCTCGCCTTGCGCCATGGCGCGATGCGCCAGCATCGGTTCTCCCGTGACGTCGCCGATCGCGAAGATGCCGTGCATCGAAGTGCGGCATCGATCGTCAATTCGGATGAACGGTCCGTCCATATCGAGATCGAGGTTCTCGAGGCCAAAACCGTTCGTCGCGGGCTCGCGACCGACGGTAACGAGGATCCTATCGGCTTCAAGTGATGTCTGCTCGCCGCTAGCAGTCTCGATCGCGAGTGCCGTGCCATCCGCAACCAGCGCCGTCGCCTTCGCGCCTGTCAAAACGGTGACTCCGAGCGCACCAAGGCGTCTGGCGATGGGTTCGCTCAGGTCGCCATCATATTGCGGGAGAATACGTGGCGCGGCCTCGATGACGGTGACGGTCGAACCCATTTTCGCGAACGCCGTGCCCAGCTCCAGGCCAATGTAGCCGCCGCCGACCACGACGAGCTTGTTCGGGATTTCGGTGAGCGCCAATGCCTCGGTCGACGAGATCACGCGGCTCCCGAAGGGAAGCAATGGCAACGCGACCGGTGCGGAGCCTGTCGCGATCACCACCGTTGCGGCATGGATCACCTGCCGGCCGGATTGCGTTTCGACCTCGATGGTCTTGCCGTCGCGGAAGCGGGCGTACCCGGCCGCGAGCCTGACCCCGGCCTTCTTCAAGAGACCGGCCACGCCGCTGTTCAGACGCCGGACGATGCTGTCCTTCCAGGCGATGGTCCTGGCGAAGTCGAGCGATGGCTTTGCAGTGGAAATACCGAGCGGGCTGTTCTCGGCGGCGCGTGCAATCGTCTCATACTCGCCGGCTGCATGGATCAAGGCCTTCGACGGAATGCAGCCGACATTGAGACAGGTTCCCCCGGGCTTCTGGGCGTCGACGACGATCGTATCGATGCCGAGCTGGCCAGCGCGGATCGCGCAGGTATATCCGCCGGGGCCAGCGCCGATGACGAGAAGCTTGCAGGAAAGTTCGTTCACAGGCTTAGCCTTCGATGAAGATCATGGCCGGCGTTTCCAACAGCAGCTTGATGCGCTGCACGAACCGGGCGGCATCGAACCCATCGATCACCCGGTGATCGAAGCTGGACGACAGGTTCATCATCTGACGCGGCACGAAGGCAGCGCCATCCCAATGCGGACGGATAGCGATCCGGTTGACACCGATGATCGCGACCTCCGGGTGATTGATGATGGGCGTCGTGGCAAGCCCGCCCAGCGCGCCGAGCGAGGTGATCGTGATGGTCGAACCGGAGAGTTCGTCGCGGCTGGCGTTGCCGTTCCGAGCCGCTTCGGCGAGCCGCGCGACCTCGGCGGCGCAACTCCAGAGGTCGAGCGCTTCCACATGTCGAACGACGGGGACCACCAGGCCGGTCGGCGTCTGCGTGGCGATCCCGATATGAACGCCTGCGTGCTGGTGAACGACCCCTGCTTCGTCGTCGAAATGGGCATTGAGATGAGGCTGCTCGGCGATCGCGCGCGCCATGGCGCGCATCAGGAACGGCAACAATGTCAGTCTGGGCTTGCCCGGCTGCTTTTGGCTGTTGATCTTCGCGCGCAAATCCTCGAGCGCGGTGACATCGACCTCTTCTACATAGGTAATGTGCGGAATGCGCGAGCTCGCAATCGACATCTTCTCGGCGATCTTGCGGCGCAAGCCGACGATCTTGATGTCGGTTACCGCGGTTTGCGTCCGATACTGCGCCGCTGTCGTTCCGGTAAGGCCGCGCGCGATATGGGCGTCAAGATCATCGTGGGTGACCCGCCCAGCGGGGCCCGTGCCGCGGATCTGGCGCAAGTCGACGCCGGCTTCGCGCGCGCGAAGCCGGACCGCGGGAGCAGCCAGAGGCCGATCACTGGCGTGGTGGAGCGGCGCCGTGGAGGACCGCGACCTCAATGCGTTGGGCGGCTCGCTCGCCGGCAGGCTCGCGGTGCTTGCGGCATCGTCAGGCTTTTGGGGCGGCGAGCTTGCCGCGCGCGGCGCCGGCTGCGTTTCCGCCGTCGCCGGCTCACTCTTGCCGTCCACCTCCAGCCGAACGAAATCCGAGCCGATGGCGAGCACGTCACCCACCGTGCCGGCGAGCCAGACGACACGTCCGTCCGCCGGCGAGGGGATTTCCACTGTCGCCTTGTCGGTCATGACGGCACCGAGCACGGCGTCCTCGCGCACGATGTCGCCCACTTTAACGTGCCATTCCACGAGCTCGGCTTCCGCAATGCCTTCGCCGACGTCGGGCAGCCTGACCACGCGCTCGGCCATCTCAGGCCTCCAGCGTTTCGATCAATGCACGGCTGACGCGCGATGGGCCCGGAAAGTAGTCCCACTCCTGCGCATGCGGGTAGGGCGTGTCCCAGCCGGCGACACGCGCAATGGGCGCTTCCAGATGGTAGAAGCATCGCGTTTGGACCAGTGCGCAGAGCTCAGCACCGAATCCAGAGGTCAACGTCGCCTCGTGCACGATCACGCAGCGTCCGGTCTTCCTGACCGAGGCTTCGATGGTGTCGAGATCTAGCGGCAACAGCGAACGGAGATCGATGATTTCGGCATCGACGCCGGTCTCGGTCACGGCGGTCTCGGCGACGTGAACCATCGTGCCGTAGGCCAGGATGGTGACGGCGTTGCCCTGCCTGCGGATCGCGGCGCTGCCGAGCGGAATTGCAAAATGTCCGTCGTCGACCTCGCCGAGATCATGCTTCGACCACGGCGTCACCGGTCGGTCATGATGGCCATCGAACGGACCGTTATAGAGTCGTTTGGGTTCGAGGAAGATCACGGGATCGGGGTCCTCGATGGCCGAGATCAGCAGACCCTTGGCGTCGCGCGGGTTTGACGGCACCACCGTCTTGATACCGCAGACATGGGTGAACAGCGCCTCCGGGCTCTGGCTGTGCGTCTGTCCGCCAAAAATGCCGCCGCCGGTCGGCATGCGCACCACCAGCGGGCAGGTGAACTGGCCGTTGGAGCGGTAGCGTAGCCGCGCGGCTTCGGAAACGATCTGGTCATAGGCCGGATACATGTAGTCGGCGAACTGGATTTCGACGCAGGGCTTCAGGCCATAGGCCGCCATGCCCACCGCGATGCCGACGATGCCGAGTTCGCTGATCGGGGTATCGAAGCAGCGACTCGTTCCGTATTTCGCCTGCAGTCCCTGGCTTGCGCGAAACACGCCGCCGAAATAGCCGACGTCCTCGCCGAACACGACGACACCGTCGTCGCGCGACATCATCACGTCCATGGCGTCCCGAATGGCCTCGATCATGGTCCGCCGTGTCATGGTTCAGACTCCGGCTTCCTGGCGCTGGCGGCGCAGATGCGCCGGCATCTCGGCGAACACGCCCTCGAACATGTCGCGTGCCGTAGGCCGCTGCTCGGAATGGAGCGTGCCGTAGCTTTCGGCTTCCTTTTGTGCCGAAACCACGGAGTCGAGGATCTCCGCCTCAGCCTGCTTGTGCCGCTCCTCCGACCAGGCGCCGCGGACGATCAAATGGTTCTTCAGCCTGATCACGGGATCTCCGAGCGGCCACGCTTCGGATTCTGTCTTCGGCCGATAGCCCGCGGGGTCATCCGAGGTAGAATGCGCACCGACGCGATAGGTCACGTGCTCGATCAGGGTCGGGCCGAGATTGCGGCGTGCGCGCTCGCAGGCCCATTTCGCGACCGCATGGACTGCAAGGTAGTCGTTGCCGTCGACGCGTAGCGCCGGAATGCCGAAGCCGAGACCGCGCGCCGCAAACGTGCCGGAGCCGCCGCGTGCGATGCCCTGGAAGGTCGAGATGGCCCATTGATTGTTGACGATGTTGAGCACGACCGGCGCGCGATAGGTCGAGGCGAACACCAGCGCGGCATGGAAGTCGGATTCGGCAGTTGCGCCATCGCCGATCCAAGCGACAGCGATCTTGGTGTCGTTCTTGATCGCGGAGGCCATCGCCCAGCCGACCGCCTGGATGTATTGGGTGGCGAGATTGCCGGAGATCGAGAAGAAGCCGTGCTCCCTGGAGGAATACATCACCGGTAGCTGGCGCCCCTTCAGGGGATCATGCGTGTTGGAGTAGATCTGACAGGCCATCTCGACCAGCGAGTAGCCGCCGGCGATCAAAAGCCCCGCCTGGCGATAGGTCGGAAAATTCATGTCGCCCGGAAGAAGCGCCTTGCGGAAGGCGCAACTCACGGCCTCTTCGCCCATATGCTGCATATAGAACGACGTCTTGCCCTGACGCTGTGCTGTCTGCATGCGCGCGTCAAACGCGCGCAGCGTCATCATGTGGCGCAAGCCTTCGAGCAAATCGCTGTCCGAGAGCGCGCCGGCCCAGGGGCCGACCGCCTCGCCATCGCGATTGAGCACGCGGATGACGGAGAAGGCGAGATCACGAATCGTTTCGGCGTCCACGTCGACGTCGGGACGATCGACCTGGCCTGCACGGGGAATGCGGATGTTCGAGAAATCAGGCGTGCCGCCCGGGCGCACCGCCGGCTCCGGTACGTGGAGCTTGAGCGGCGCATGTTCCGCGGACGGCGCCGCGCCGCTTTGGGGGCTCACAGCGTCACGCATGAGGTTGGGGTCGCGCATTGACTTTCACCTCTCACCTCGATCGCATCGATGCAAAACAACGCGCCGACGCGGCGAGCGAGCCGGTCAACGAGGTCGCGATCATCGATGTCTATGGAAGCCGAGATGCGGCATTCGTTCGCGTCCACCTGCGCGCTGACGGCAGCGAGCCGAAGCCCCGCAACTCGCGTCTGGTCGAGCAGGCGGCCGAGTGCAGCGTGCATATCGCTGGTCTGGAGTTCGAGAAGAAACACCGCAGTGGTCTCATTTTGTTGGTATAGCTTACTGGCAAGATTGAGGATTGTTGTTCTTTTCTTCTGGGTATAGGCTGGAAAAGCGATAAAGGGGTTCTGCATTATAGCTTCAAGTCGAGAATGAGGTTCTTAGTATGTCGCCGGTCGGACGTGCCACGACGCCAGTCAAGGCTCCGCGCAAGGACGCGCTTCGGCTCGACGAGATCGATCGCAAGATTCTGCGCGCCTTGCAGCAGGACGCGCGCCTGACGACGGCGCAACTCGCCGACAGGATCGGCCTCTCCACGACGCCATGCTGGAACAGGCTGAAGCGTTTGGAGACGCAGGGCTATATCGATGGCTACGTCGCGCTTCTTAATCAGGACAAGCTCGGTCTGCCTGAAACAGTCATCATCGAGCTGACGCTCGATCGCCACGACGAGGAGATGCTCGAACGTTTCGGCCAGCTGCTCACGAACTTGCCCGAGGTGATCGAAGCCTATCTCACCACGGGTGACTATGATTACGTCGTGAAGGTCGCGGTCGAAAGCACCGCCGGTTACGAACGCTTCCTGCGCGAAAAGCTCTACCGCATTCCGGGCATCCGCCACAGCCGGTCATCGTTCGCGCTGCGCTGCCTGAAGAAGCTGACCTCGGTGCAGGTCTAGGCAAAATGCGTTCGTGGCGACGAGAAGACGTCACCCGGTGGGACGTCCTCTCGTGTTCGAGTTGAAGGTGCGGCGCGTCAGAAGGCGGTCTTCTTGCCGATGATGCCGACATAGCTCGATCGCACCAAGGCACCCCAGCGCCCGTCCTTCTTAACGATCACATAGAGGGAATCGGCCGACAATATCGGCTTGTCGTTGGCGTCATAGCGCGTGAAGCGCGTGACAAAGTGGAGCTTGTCGTCGGATTTCTGAACGAGCTTGCGATAAGTCCAGGCCGAACGCGCCCATGTCGATGCCTCCGCCAACTGCCTCGCGTCGTTCGATTGCGCATATTCTTCCGGCGTGTTCCAGATCTGCACCTGCCCGCCGGCGATCCGAATATGCGGATAATGGACGGTCTTGGCCCAGGCTACTGCATCGCGCGAGTTGAACGCCTTCATGAACTCGTCGAGATAGGCGCATCCCTGCTTCAACAGCTCGTCGTTTCCGGGATTTACGCACTCGTCGTCTGCCGGGCTTTGAGCGAACGCAACGGTGCTCATGCCAAAGAACGCACCCCCAAGCAGCAGCAATTTGCGAATTTTCACGATTAGACCTCCCTGATTGGCCAAGTCGACTTGGCTTCGTTGTGATTAATACCGCGCCTGTACAACTCGACGTTGATCTACGACGCGCTCCTTGTCGTCGTGCTCGGCGGAATCGGCCTCGGCGGCGGGCAGGGCAGCGTCCGCCACGTGATCGTCGGCACGATCCTGGTTGGCGCTCTCACCAACGGCATGACGAAGGCCTATTTCGCGATTTGGCGTCATAGGGGGCTATGGCTGCGATGCTCATCGCAGCAACCGGCCGGCTGCTTGTCCCGACTACCGCGAGGCTGAGCGAGCGAACCGCGCCCCAACGACGCCCATTGCAACGCTACGCGCAATGCATCCCGCAATAATAATGCATTATCGTTGGCAGGGGCGCGGCGAAAAAGTTGAGAAATCCCATCGCCAGATCGACTTTTCTGCTCCATTTCTCGCCAAATCGACGCCGATCTTCAAACAATAGCCATTGACCGCTCGAAAATAGAATGCATTATGCATTTCATGTTGGTCACCGAAGCTCAGGGCAAGGCGCTGCTCCGCGCCGCTGCCGTTCCCACTCCCTCAAGCTGCGAATTGCATTCGCTCGAGGAGGTTCGCGGTTGCCAGGTCGGCTTTCCTGTTGCGGTCAAGGCGCAGGTGGCCGCCGGCGGCCGAGGCAAATCCGGCGGCATCCGCAAGGCGGCTTCGGCCACAGAACTCGAAGCGGCCTTCGACGCGATCATGGCGATGCGCTTCGCCGGAGAGGCGCCGGCGTCCGTGCTCGTCGAGTCCTGGCTCGACATCGAGCGCGAGCTGTATCTCGCCGTGGCGATCGACAGCCGCGTCGGCGGCTTCAACGTGCTTTATTCGCCGCACGGTGGCGTCAACATCGAGGACGGTCCGCCGCCGCTGAGCTATCCGGTCGGACTCGCCCGCAATTTTCGCGCTCACGTCTTTCGCGCGCTGCTCGAACCGGTCGAGAGTGATCCGAAGGTGCGCGAGCGCGTGATCTCCACGGCGCGCCGGCTGCTCGAGATCGCGCAGGCGAACGAATGCACGACGGTCGAGATCAATCCACTGGTCGTTGCCAAGGGTGGCGCGCTGATGGCTGCCGACGCCAAGATTGTCCTGGACGAAGCCGCGGCCTTTCGCAGAGCCGCCACAGCGTCGGCCATTGCGAGCTCGCGCGACAAGGCGGAACGCGAGATCAGGCTGTGTGAAGAGGCCAATCTGATGCTGGTCTGGCTCGATGGCGAGATCGGCCTGATCTCGGGCGGCGCCGGCATGACGATGGCCGCGATGGATGCGATCGACGGCGCCGGCGCGCAGCCGGCCTGCTTTCTCGACGTCAGCGGTAATCCGACGCCCGCAGGCTTCGGGCTCGCCTTCGATCTCCTCGACCGCGCACCGAACGTGAAGGGCATTCTGGTCAGCATGTTCGGCGGCGGGCTGCACACGGATCGTGTGGCTAAAACGCTCGTTGAGCTCTTGGCGAAGCGAGCGTCCCCGAAGCCGGTAACCGTCCGCCTCAATGGCACGCGCAGCGACCTGGCGACAACCATTCTCGGCGAGGCCGGCCATCGCAACCATGCGACTCTGGAGCTGGCCGTCGCCGACATCGTGCAGAAGGTTGCAGGAGCGCGGTCATGAGCATTCTCCTCGACTCCGACGTGCGCGTGCTGATCGTCGGCATCACCGGCAAGTTCGGGACCTTCTCGGTCAAGGATCTCGCGCAGAGCCACACCCGCGTTGTGGCCGGCGTCGCGCCGGGGCGCGGCGGCCAGGCCATCGAGGGCATTCCGGTGTTCTCGAGCGTCGCGGCCGCGATGCAGGAAACGCACGCCAATGCGGCGCTGATCTACGTGCCGGCCATGGTCGCACTCGATGCGGTGCTGGAGACGATCGAGGCCGGCTGCCCGCTGATCGCCTATCCAGGCGACGGCCTGCCTGTGCTCGATGCGATGGAGATGCGCGCGGCGGCGATCGAGCACGGCGCGCACCTGGTCGGACCGAATTCGCCGGGCCTGATTTCGCCGGGCAAGGCCAAGCTCGGCTTCATGCCGTCGTTCTGCTACACGCCGGGTCCGATCGGTGTGATCTCGCGCAGCGGCTCGCTGTCCTATGAGGCCTGCTTCCGCCTCTCGCAGGCCGGCCTCGGCCAAACCAGCGTCGTCGGCATCGGCGGTGATCCCGTGCGCGGCGTCAATGCCGCCGAGGCCATCGCGCTGTTCCACGATGATCCGGAGACGCGCGCCATCATCTATCTCGGTGAGATCGGTGGCTCGGAAGAATACGCGCTCGCCGAATATGCCAAGCGACCCGATGCAAAGCCTTCGGCGGCGCTTCTGGTTGGTCGGACCGCGCCCGCCGGCAAGAAGATGGGACATGCGGCCGCGATGATCGGCTCCTACGCCGAGAGTTGGGCCGCCAAGGTCGAGGCACTCGATCGCGCGGGCGTCGTGATCGCGCGCGACCTCGATGGCCTTGCGGCTGCGGCCGCATCGGCACTGGCCCGCGCCATGAAACCCGCAGCCTAGAAAAACCTCAACTCATACAGGGAACGGAGACCACAATGGCAGACGTCATGGAAAAAGAGGTCGGTCACGCGCCGGCGGAAGGAAAGATCACCGACGAGGCGATCGCGCAGGCGCGCAGCATGATCGGTCTGCAGCTTCGCCCCGAAGGGCCGTATCTCCAGGACGCGACCGAAGACACCATCCGCAATTTCTGCAACGGCATCGGCGATCTCAATCCGCTCTATCGCGATGCCGAGCACGGCCGCCAGAGCCGTTACGGCACCAATGTCGCCCATCCCATGTTTCCGATGGCGTTCGGCTGGATCGGCCGCACCCGCTGGGGCTTGCCCGGTGTGCACGGCTTCTACGCCGGCAACGACTGGGAGCTGTTCCGCCACATCCGTCCGGGCGACCGCATCACCGCGATCGAGCGCGTCGTCGGCATCGAGGAGAAGGAGAGCAAGTTCTCCGGACGCCTCGTGCTGCAATATGTCGAGGCGACCTATTCCAACCAGCGCGGCGACCTCGTGGCCCGCGCGCTCGGCACCTGCACACGTCACGAGCGCAAGGCCGCGCGCGACGCCGGAAAGTACAAGGACGTCAAGCCCTACGAATACACCGCGGACGAATTCGCGGCGCTCGATGAAGCGATCCTGAAGGAAGACGAGCGGATGCGGGGGACCGCTGTTCGCTACTTCGAGGATGTCAATGTCGGCGACGAATTGCCGCCGATCGTCCGTGGCCCGCTCTCGCTGATGGACACGATGGGCTTCCTGGTCGGCTGCGGCCGCGGCCACACTCACGGCATCGTGCTGAAATCCGCGGTCAAGCATCCCGGCCATTTCTTCCGAAATCCGGAGGCCGGCGGCGGCATCGAATATACCGGCATCGGCCATCACCGCGAGTCGGTTGCGAAGGAGGTCGGCGTTCCCGGCACCTATGATTACGGCCCGCAGCGCTCGTCGTGGCTCGCGAGCCTCGTCACCAACTGGATGGGCGACGCGGCGTTCCTGAAGCGCGTGCGCACCGAGATGCGACGCTTCAACACCATGGGTGATTCCACCTGGTGCAAGGGCAAGGTCAGCAAGAAATACGTCAAGGACGGTTTTGCGCTGGTCGATCTCGAGATCTGGGGTGAGAACCAGCGCGGTGAATTGACCACGCCGGGCCTCGCCACCGTGATGCTGCCATCGCGCAACGTGGACAATCGCGTGTTCTTCGACGGATCGGCGCTCGAGCTGGAATTGCCGACGATCCGCTAACGGCCGGCCCGAGCTAACAACCGAGGCGTGGTGCGCGTCCGCTCACCACGCTTCGGACGAGACCAAGAACAATAAGGGGAAGCGTTGCCATGATGGACGGGGCCGTTGCGCCGCTGCTGGCGGGAGTGACCGTCGTCGAGATCTCGCGCGGTGTTGCGGCGAGCCATGCCGGCCGGCTTCTCTCCACCCTCGGTGCCGAGACGGTTCTCGTCGAGCCGCCGGATGGCAATCCGCTTCGCCGTGAGCCGCCATTCCTTCCGCCGTCAGCCGAGGCCAGCGCGCTGTTCGCTTTCCTGGCGGCCGGCAAGAAAAGCGTCACATGCGATGTCGAGACGGCGTCGGGGCGGGCGGGATTGTCCGTGCTGCTGGCGGCCGCCGACATCTTGATCCACGACCTTCGCACTGACGAACGCGCGAGCCTCGATCTGGACGAGCAGACTCTGAGCTTGCGCTATCCGAAACTGATTGATGTCTCGGTGCTGCCCTTCGGCGCGGTCGGACCGAAGGCCGGCTGGCAGGGCGAGGAGATCAACCTGATCCACGCATCCGGCGAAGGCTTCCTGCTGCCGAATGGCCTTGCCGCCGAGCTCTTTCCCGATCGTCCGCCGATCAAGGTCTACGGGCACTTCGCCGAATATCAGGGCGGCGTGGTAGCTGCGCTCGGCGCGTTGTCGGCGCTGATCGGACGTGAGCAAGGTGGTGCCGAAAGCGTCGACGTCTCGGTGCAGGATGCCGCGCTTGCGGTGGGTGCATTCGCGCTGCAGCGCCTTGGCGACGGCTCGCTCGAGCATCGCCACACCCGCTCGTTCAAATATGGTGGCGTGCTCGAATGCGCCGACGGCTATGTCGAGCTGCTGACTCTCGAGGAGCGGCAATGGCGCGGCCTGGTCGAACTGATGGGCCGCCCGGACTGGATGCTCGATCCCGCGCTCGCGGATTCGCTGGAGCGTAGCCGCCGCGGTGCCGAGATCAATCGCGCCATTCGCGCCTGGGCGCTCGAACAGCAGACGGCGGACGTCGTCGCGCGCGCGCAGGCCTTGGGCGTCCCCATGGCGAAATATGTGAGCCCCGCCGAGGTGCTGGCCGGCGCGCATGAACGCGCGCGGGAGCTGTTTCAGCCGGTCGAGATCCCCGGCCGCGGCTCCTTGCCGGTGCTGTCGGCGCCGCTTCATGTCGATGGCGCGGCATTGCGCTTGCGAGCCGGGCCGCCGCGGCTCGGCGAACATCAGCACCTGCTCACGGCCAGGCGCATCCGCGACCAGCCGCTCGTCGCCGCGGAGGCCTCATGAAACCGCTTGCCGGAGTTCGCATCGCCGATTTCACGCTGCATGCGGCGGGTCCGTTCTGCACCCACATCCTGTCGCAGCTCGGCGCCGAGTGCATCAAGGTCGAGAGCGCGGCGCGCCCCGACATCTTCCGCAAGCCGCATCCGGTCTATGGCCGGATGGGACCTGCGAGCTTCGACCAGGTTGCCTCCAACAAGCTCTCGGTGCGCATCAACCTGAAGGACGCCAAGGGCATTGCGCTGGCCAGGAAGCTGGTCGGGGTGAGCGACCTCGTCTGCGAGAGCTTTCGGCCCGGCGTGATGGAGCGGCTCGGCCTCGGCTATGCCGCGCTCGCCGCGTTGAAGCCGTCGGTGGTGATGGTGTCGGTGTCCTCGTCGGGCCAGAGCGGGCCGGATTCGCATTTCGCCGGCTATGCGCCGCTGTTCGGCGCCTGGGGCGCGCTCGGCTATCTCACCGGTTACGAAGACGGACCGCCGGTCGAGATGCGCCATGTGATGGATCACAGCGTCGGCATGAATGCGGCGATGGCGGCGGTGGCCGCGGTGTATCGCCTGCGCCGCACCGGACGCGGAGGACATGTCGATGTCAGCGCGCGCGAGGTCGCCTGCTCGCTGGTCGGCGAGGCGCTGCTGTTCGCCGCGGCGGGCGGAAGTCCGGCGCGGATCGGCAATGATCATCTGCGCATGGCACCGCATGGCGTGTTCCGGACCCGCGAGGTGGATCGCTGGCTGACCATCGCGGTGCGCTCCGACGACGAATGGCGGAGCTTGGCGAAGCTGATCGGTGCACCGCATCTCCTGGCGGATCCGCGGTTTCAGACCGCTGCAAGCCGGCATCAGCATCGGCGGCCGCTGTACGGAGAGATCGAGCACTGGACGATGTCCTGCGAGGCCGGTGAGGCCGAACGTATGCTGCAGGCTGCCGGGATCGCGGCGCATGTGTCCTGCAACATGGAAGACATTGCGCACGACCGGCATCTGCGCGCGCGCGGAACCGTCGTCGACGTCGAAGACACGACGGGCCGCAGTCGTGCCGCGCTGAAGGCGCCGATCCGGTTCTCGCGATCCGAGGTCGGCATGGCACGCGGCACGCCGCGGCTTGGCGAGGACGAGGATTATGTGTTCAGCGAGCTGCTGGGCTTGAGCCACGCGGAACGCGACAGCCTGATCGAGCAGCGCGTGATTTACTGACCGTTTCAAGTGGAGTTGCCGCCATGAGCGAGAGTGCAGCATCGGTCGAACAGGACTGGCACGCCTGGGTCGGCCGCAAGGAAACGATCCGGGAGCTGATCGCACCGGACCGTGTCGCCGCGCTCGGCGCCACGCTCGGCATCGCGGGAAACCATGCATTCGGCGCGCCGCTGCCGCCGGGATGGCACTGGATCTTCTTCAACCGCTTCGTGCCGCGCCATGAGCTCGGGACCGACGGGCATCCCAAGCGTGGCGGCTTCCTGCCGCCGGTGTCGCTGCCGCGCCGCATGTGGGCCGGCGGGCGGCTCACCTATCACGCACCACTGACCATCGGCGGAGAAGGCGTGCGCGAAAGCACCATTCTCAAGGTTGAGGCCAAGTCCGGCCGCGCCGGCAAGCTCGTCTTCGTGACCGTCAGCCACAGCGTCACGTGCAATGGAACGGCCTGCATCACCGAGGAGCAGGACATCGTCTATCGCGAGGCGGCAGCGCCCGGATCGCCCGCGCCGCCGGCCTCGCCCGCTCCGCAGGATGCGGCGTGGTCGGAAGAATTCCGGCCCGACACGGTGCTGCTGTTCCGCTATTCGGCGCTGACGTCGAACGGGCATCGCATCCATTACGACCAGGCCTACGCGCGGGCCGAGGAAAACTATCCCGATCTCGTCGTGCATGGTCCCCTGACGGCGACGCTGCTGCAAGGCTTTGCGGAGAGGCGCGCCGGCCAGCCGCTCAAGTCTTTCGAATTCAGGGGCGTCTCGCCGCTGTTCGTGAGCTCGGCGCTCAAGCTGGAAGGAAAGGGCGATGCACAGTCGCTCGACCTCTGGGCCAGCGGTGCCAACGGCGCGCTCGCGATGCGCGCGGCGGCGCAGGTCTGAGGACGCCAGGACAGGATTGAGACCAGGGCGGGATCGAGAACAAGAAGAATACAGGGGAGGCGAAGGCGATGAGATCGGCGCACCTGTCTGTTGTCCCTGCGCAGGATTGCGAGGCGCCGCACGCGCCTGCGGTCGAGCTGCGCGGCGTCGGCAAGACCTTTAGCTCGCGCAGCGGCCGGGTCGATGTCCTCAGCGGATTGGATTTCTCGCTAGAGAACGGCGAGTTTCTCGCCATCGTCGGCCCGAGCGGCTCGGGCAAGTCGACGGTGCTGAACCTGCTCGCTGGTCTCGATCAGCCGAGCGCAGGCTCGGTCTTGTGCCAGGGCGAGCCGGTTGCTGCGGTCAACACCGGGATCGGCTATCTCACCCAGCACGACAGCCTGCTGCCGTGGCGGACCGTGGAGCAGAACATCGCAGTGCCGCTGGAGCTGCGCAATTTCGACCGCGCCGAGATTGCGGCGCGCGTGCATGAGCAGATCGCGCAGGTCGGCCTCGACGGCTTCGAGCGGCACTATCCGAGCCAGCTCTCCGGCGGCATGCGCAAGCGCGCGATGCTGGCCCGCACGCTGATCTACGATCCGCCGGTGCTGCTGATGGATGAGCCGTTCGGGCCGCTCGACGCCCAGCTCAAGCTGGTGCTGCAGGCCGAGCTGCTGAAATTGTGGTCGGCGCGGCGCAAGACCGTGGTGTTCGTGACCCACGACATCGTCGAGGCGATCACGCTCGCCGATCGCGTTCTGGTGTTCTCGCCGCGTCCCTGCCGGATCAGGCTCGACGAGCCGATCACCATTCCGCGGCCGCGCGAGGTGCACGAGGTGCGCTTCCATCCGGCGTTCGAAGAACACTACCGGCGGCTTTGGGCCGCGCTCGAATCCCCCGTGAGGCGACCGTCATGAGCACGCAGGCGCTGTCGGAGACGCGGGCCGAGCCGGCCTTAAGTCCATCCAGTCGTGTTTGGCTCTATCGCGCGATCTTCGCGGTTGCGATGCTGGCGGCCTGGCAGGCTGCGACCGGCCCGCTGCTCGATCCGTTCTGGGTGAGCAGCCCGGTCGCCGTATTCAAGACGCTGGTCGCGTGGACGGCGAGCGGGCAGCTCGCCTATCATCTGCTCATCACCTTCAAGGAAACGTTCGCCGGCTTCGTGCTGGGCGCAACCGCGGGCGTTGCGTTCGCATTGCTGGTCGGCGCGAACGACACCCTGCATCGCACCGTCGATCCGTTCGTCACGGCGGTCTACGGCGTGCCCAAGGTCGCGCTCGCGCCGCTCTTCATCATGTGGTTCGGCATCGGGCTCGCGCCGAAAATCGTGCTCGCGGCGATCAGCGTGTTCTTCCTGGTGTTCTTCTCGACCTTGCGTGGCGTGCGGGAGGTCGACCTCAAGATGGTCGATGCGCTTCGGACGATGGGCGCGGGCAAATTCGCGGTTCAGCGCATGGTGATCTTCCCGTCTGCGCTGCCATGGCTGTTCACGGGATTGAAGCTCGGTCTGCCCTACGGCTTCGTCGGCGCGGTCGCGGCCGAGATGATGGCCTCCAATGCCGGCATCGGCTACCTCACGCAGAACTCGGCGGGCCAGCTCGACACCGCCGGCGTGTTCGCCGCGCTGTTCGCGCTGATGGTCGTCACCACCCTGCTGAACGAAGCGCTCGGACGGCTGGAGAGCTGGATCTTCCGCTGGCGCTAACGGAGACCATGTCAAAACAAGAATAAAGGGAGGACATCATGATCACGCGTCGAACGATGTTGGGCGGTATGGCGGCAGGAGCATTCACCGGCTCGGTCACGCCGACCCTGGCGCAGGGTGCGGGCGGCAAGCCGGTCACCATCGCGATCGGCGGCTACACCTTCGCCTACCTGCCGCTGCTGGTGGCGACGGCTGCCGGATTCATGAAGGACGCAGGCCTCGACGTCTCGCTGATCGACACCGGCAGCGGGACCAACAGCATGGCCGCGATCCTCGGCGGCAGTGTCGATGTCGCCGGCCTCGTGATGAGCGACGCGATCCTGGCGGTCGCCAAGGGCCAGAAGATCAACGCCTTCGCGCCGCTGATGTCGCAATATGCGAGCGACGCCGTGATCAACCGGAAGACGGCGGAGAAGATCGGTCTTGTGCCGGAGATGCCCTTGAAGGAGCGCATGGCCCGCATGAAGGGCCTGACGCTCGCGATCTCCGGCCGCGGCAGCGGTACCGACAAGATCTGGCGTTATCTGCTGTCGCTCGGCGGGCTCGATCCGGAGAAGGATGTCAGCCTCACGGTGGTCAAGCTCGACAAGATGTATCTGGCGCTGCGCTCCGGCCAGATCGACGGCTTCAACACCACCGCGCCCGCGAACAACCAGGCGGTGGAGGACGGTCTTGCGGTCTGGGCGGCGCGCCCGTCGCATGGCGAGGTGCCCGGCATCGAGAACTTCCTCTACACGGTGCTGTGCGGACGGCCGGATTTCCTCGACAAGAATCCGGAGGTCGCCGCCGCGCTCGTCCGCGGCATGACCCGGGCGTCGGAGCTGATCCGGAGCGATCCCGATGCTGCCGGCCAGATCCTGCATGACCGGTATTTCCAGCAGACGTCGACCGAGCTGATCAAACACACGGTGTCGGATCAGCGCATGACCGTCTCGGTGCCGCCAACGCTGTCGGAGCAGCAATTCGCGCACAACATGGAGTTCGAGCTGAAGTTCAGCGAAGCCGTGCGCGGCGTCACCTATCAGCAAGCGATCAATCCGCGCTGGCTGGGGGCGTAGAGCTCATCCTTACCTTGCAGACGGTGCACCTTCTCCCACAAGGGAGAAGGAAGAAAGCGCTAGGCGAAGCTCACATCGGCACTGTTCTTGATCGCAGCGAAGCGGGCGAGGCAGCGCAGTGCGCTGTCGTGCTCGTCGCTCGTCCCGCCCGCGCAGCAATCCTCCAGCACCGTGCAGGCATAGTCGCGGTCGTGCGCCTCGCGCGCGCCGGTGTGCACCACGCCGTTGGTGGAGACGCCGGACAGGAACAGGTCGGTCACGCCGTGGGCGCGCAGGATCGGCTCGAGCGAGGTGCCGTAGAACGGGCTCACCCGATGCTTGACGATGTCGAAATCACCCGCTTCCGGGGTGAGGTCGGGATGCACTTCGGTGCCCCAGGTGCCGAGCTTGAACAGGCCGGCGCCCTTGGCGCGGGAGAAGATCGGCGAGTTCGGCGGGCATTCGCGGTAGTCGGGCGAGAACCCGACGCGGACGTAGCCGACCAGCACGCCGGCCGCGCGCGCTTTGGCGATGACAGCCTTGGTGCGGCCGAGCACGTCGCGCTCCTTCATCAGCGGGACGTAGGTCTTGGCCCCGCTGCCGTTCTCGTGGACGAGATCGTTCAGCATGTCCATGACGAGCAGCATCGGCTTCATAGCGTCTCCTTCTCAGAGCTCTTCGATTTGACGGGATCCTCAGCCTTGGCCGGCATGCTGTTGCGCAGCTCGGTCCAGCCGGTCTCGATGTGCTGACGCATCGTCAGCATCGCGCTTGCGGCATCGCCCTCGATCACGTTCTTCAGCAGCTCGCTGTGCTCCCTGGCGGCGCGCAGCGCGCGGCCGCCGATGCGGTTGATGACGTCGAACGGATATTGCGCCCACAGCACCTGGACGAAATGCAGCGTCTTCGGAAGCCGCGCGAAATCGTACATGCGGCGGTGGAAGCGGTAGTTGATGCCGCGCGCGGCCGTGCTGTCGTTGGCGAGCGCGGCCTCCTCGAACTGCCGCGCCAGCTCGCGCAGTTCCGCGATCTCCTCGGCGGTGATGTTGCGCACGGCGCTTTCGACCAGCTGGGTCTCGAGTGTGATCCGCAGCTTCAGGATCTCGGTGGAGGCTTCGACGTCAAACGGCGCCACGGTCGCGCCGCGATAGGAGTCGCTGGCGAGATAGCCTTCGGCCTCGAGCAGCTTCAGCGCCTCGCGCACCGGCGTGATGCTGATCTTGAGCTCCTGCGCGATCTCGGTCTGCTTCAACCGGGCGCCGCGCGGCAACCGCCCCGAGATGATGCCCTCGCGGAGATAGTCGGCGACCTGCTCCTCTTTCGTCCGGTATTCCATGTCGATGCCGCTGCCCCCGACCGATTTGCCCGCGACTACCATAGACGTGGCCCATCGGGGAGGATAGAAGTACAAACGATAATGCATCGTGCATAATCGAGGTCAGCGCCGCATGTCCAGCCCTTTGTCTCGCTCCTTCCTGTTCGTTCCCGCCAGCCGGCCCGAGCGTTTCGACAAGGCGGCGACGTCGGGCGCCCACCAGGTCATCCTCGATCTCGAAGACGCGGTGGCCCCGGCCGACAAGAATGCGGCGCGCGGCTCGATCGCGCAGTGGAGCGGGCGGACGGACGCGGTCGTGCGCGTCAATGGTGCGGACAGTCCGTTCTTCGCCGCCGACATGGACATGATCCGCCGCGCCGGCGTGACCAGACTGATGCTGCCGAAGGCCGAGCCCGGAGCGCTCAATCGTGTGGTGGGGTTGCTGGACCGGCCGTGCCAGATCATCGCGTTGATCGAAACCGTCAGGGGATATGCCGAGCTGCGCAGCATCGGCAAAAGCGGTCTGGTTTCGCAGTTGGCGTTCGGCAATCTCGACTTCGGCATCGATGCCGGCGTGACCGAGACCGCCCAGGAGCTTGATCCGGTCCGTCTGCAAATCGTTCTGGAATCGCGGCTGGCCGGATTGGCGCCGCCGATCGATGGGGTGACGACGTCGTGGACGGATGCTGCGGCCTTCGGTGCGGCGGTCGGCCGCGCAAAGGCGCTGGGTTTCGGCGCCAAGCTCTGCATCCATCCGGCGCAGGTCAAGCCGGTCAACGATGCCTTCCTGCCCACGGCCGACGAGCTCGACTGGGCCCGCCGGGTGATGGAGGTCGCCAAGGCCGGCGCGGCGGTGGCGCTGGACGGCAAGATGATCGATGCTCCTGTCATCCGTCGCGCCGAGCTGATCCTGGCGGGAGAGGTTCATATTGCCACATAATGCATAATGCATTTTTTCTTGACCAAGTCAGTTCCGCCCTCTAAAGATTGTCGGAGAAAAACAAATATCGGGGAGGGCCTATGAAGAGGCGCGACTTTCTCAAGCTATCGGGCGCCGCCGCGCTCGCATCGGCCTATCCCGGCACAGCGCTCCGCGCCGACGAGATCGGCGTCGACGCCGCCGCGAAGACCATCACCATCGGCGGGTTCACCCCGATCACGGGACCGGTCCCGTTCTACGCCATCCTGACCCACGCGGCGGACGCTTATTTCAAGAGCGTCAACGAGGCCGGCGGCATCAAGGGCTGGAAGATCAATTACGTGACGCTCGACGACGGCTACGATCCGGCCCGCAGCGTCGCCGCGGTGCGGCGCCTCGTCGAGGACAACCACATTTTTGCGCTCGTCGCCGCAGTCGGCACCGCGACCAATGTCGCCGTCATTCCCTATGCCAAGGAGAACGGCCTGGCGATGATCGGACCGATCGGCGGCGCCAGCGCCTTCTTCGCCGAGCCGAATATCTTTCCGCTGTTGCCCGACTACGGCTGGTCGGCGGCCTCGAATGCCGAGTTCGCCGTCAACGATCTCAAGCTGAAGAAGATTGCGCTGTTGTGGGAGAACGACGAGCTCGGCCGTTCCGCCAAGCGCGGCTTCGATCTCTTCATGGAGGCGAACAAGCTCACGCCGGCGGAGTCGGTCCCGTTCGAGGTGAAGACCACCGACTTCACGCCGCACATCCGCCGCGTCGCCAATTCGGAGGCGCAGGCCGCGATCCTGTTCGGCTCCAACGCCAACCTCGCGGCGGCGCTGAAGGCCGCCGACCGCCAGGGCGTCAAGCTGACCTGGTTTGCGCCGTTCTTCACCGCCGATCCCGCGACCTACAAGCTGACCGGCGATCTCCTCAACGGCGTTTACTTCTCCTCTTGGCTGCTGCCGGTCGACAGCGCCGAGCCGGAGATCAAGGCCTACCGCGAGGCCGTGTCGAAATACTATCCGAACGATCCGGTCGGCGTGTTCGGCCTCAACGGCTGGAGCAACGCCGCCCTGTTCGGCAGCATTTTGGGCGCGCTGATCGACAGCGGCAAGCCGATCACGCGCGCCAATCTGATCGAGGCAGGTAACACGTTGAGCAATGCTTCCGTCGGCGGCGCACGCAAGGTGACCTTCACCGGCGCCGATCACCGCGGCACGCGCCAGGAGGCGATCCTCCAGGCGCAGGGCTCCTTCGTGATGGTGCGCGACTTCAAGCCCTATCCGGCGGTGGCCTTCGACGCCAAGCCGGCCTGAGCCGATCCCTTCAGCGGGTGATTGCAAGACGCGATCGCCCGCTGTTCATGTTAATTGCCGACGCCAACAAGAAAACTGAAGAAGAACAAGGAATCTACGACATGGCTGGATCGCCCCTGAGCGGCCCCTCGCGCCTCGACGGACAAACTGCCCTCATCACCGGAGCTGCCGGCGGCATCGGCCGCGCCGTGGTCGCCGCGTTCTGTGAAGCCGGTGCCGACGTTATCGCCACCGATATTGTCGAAGACGGCGGCAAGTTTCCCGCAAAGGCCAGCTATCGCCGCTGCGACGTGACGGATCGTGTGGCGACCGAGAAGCTGATCGACGACGAGCTGAAGGCACGCGGCAAGATCGACATCCTCGTGCTCTGTGCCGGCACGATCGCCAACACGCCGCTGCCGCAATCGACCGACGAGGAGTGGGAGAAGATCCTCGCCGTCAACCTGATGGGCACAGTCAATCCTGTCCGCAAGCTCTATCCCGTCATGGCCGAGCGCGGCTTCGGCAAGATCGTGGCTCTCGGCTCGATCGCCGCCAAGATCGGCGGCGTCGCTTCGGGGCCCGCCTATGTCGCGGCGAAATCCGCCGTGCATGGCCTGATGAAATGGGTCGCCAAGAACGGCGCGGCCAAGGGCGTCTACGCCAACATTATCGCACCCGGCCCGGTCGAGACGCCGATGTGGGCCACCGTCACCGATCGCGCCGCGCCGTCGGCGAACGGCAACGTGCCGCTGGGACGGTTCGGCCAGCCCGAGGACATCGCGCAGAGCATTCTCTTCCTCTGCTCGCCGGCGTCGAACTGGATCACCGGCACGGTGCTCGACGTCAACGGCGGCATGTTGATGGATTGATGCCATGAGCGCAGCAGAAACCATCGGCTTCATCGGTCTCGGCGTCATGGGCGGCCCGATGTGCCGCAACATGGCGAAGAAGCATGGCGGCCGCGTCCTGATGCTCGATCGCGATCCGGCCGCGATCGCCGCGCTGTCCGACACCAGGGCGGAAGCGGCAGGGTCGCTCGAAGCGCTCGCTGCCGCCACCGACGTGATCTTCCTGTCGCTACCCGGCGGGCCGCAGGTGGAGGCGGTCTCGACCGCGATCGCGCAGGCCGCGCGGTCGGGCACGACGATTGTCGATCTCAGCACCACGCCCGTCGATCTGGCGCGCAGCGTCGCCGAACGGCTGAAAGCGAAAGGTTTCCACTTCGCCGACGCGCCTGTGGCGCGCACGCGCGAGGCCGCGCAGCGCGGCGAGCTCAGCATCATGGTCGGCGCGGACGCGGCGGTGTTCGCGAAGGTCAAGCCGCTGCTCGACCATATCGGCTCCGACGTCACCCATTGCGGCGAGGTCGGCTGCGGCCAGGTCGTCAAGCTGATCAACAACGCGCTGGTGTTCGAGCATACGCTGGCGCTGGCCGAGATGATGGTGGTCGGCGAACGTGCCGGCGTGAAACCCGAGACACTGCTGAGCGCGGTGTCGAAAGGTTCGGGCGACAGTTTCGTGCTGCGCAATCACGGCACCAAGGCGATGCTGCCGCGCAATTTCCCGGACAAGGCGTTCCCGCCCGAATACGTGCTGAAGGATCTCGACTACGTGCTCCAGCTCGCCGCCGATACCGGCGTTCGCCCTGGCGTCGCCGAGCTTGCGCGCCGCTACTACGACGCTGCGTGCCGGCACGGGCTCTCGGGGCGCTATTTCCCGGGCGTGATCGAGTTCATCGAGCAGGGCGGCGTGCCCGACGACGGGCAGACAAAGGCGTGAGCGTGGCGGGATTCATCAGGGACATCCTGCCGCTGCTGTGGTCCGGCATCATCTCCGGCTGTCTCTACGGCGTCGGCGCGCTCGGGCTCGTCATGGTGTTCAAGAGCTCGCGCGTGGTGAATTTCTCGCACGGCAATCTCGCCTGTCTCGGCGCCTTCGTGGTCTACGGCTTCTCCAGCGGCAGCCTGCTCAGCCTGTCCTGGGGCAGCGCAGTGGCGCTGGCGCTCGGCATCGCCTGCGCCGTCGCGGTGATCAGCTATGTCCTGATCGCGCCGATCGTCTTCAAGTCCGATCTCGCCTCGACGATCGCAACCCTTGGGGTCGGGCTGATCCTGCAAGGCGCCGTGCAGCTCGTCTTCGGTGCCGACATCGTCAATCTCGACTTGCCTGTGCCACGCCTCAGCTTCAGTCTCGGCGCAATCCGCATCTCCTCCTACGATCTCGCCGTCCTCACTGTCACGCTTGCGATCGTCGGCGGACTGTTCGTGATCATCGAGCGCACCAGGCTCGGTGTCGCCTTCCGCGCAGTGTCGACCAATCCGTTCGCCTGCGAGGTCTGTGGGCTGAACCTGCGCTCGGTTCACCTGTTCTCCTGGCTTGCCGGCGCCGTGCTTGGCCTCGTCGCCGCCTTGCTGATCGTGCCGACAACGTTCCTGAGCTCGACGACCGTGCCGTCCTTCATGCTGCAGGCTTTCACGGCGGCCGTGGTCGGTGGTTTCTCGAGCCTGCCGGGCGCCGCGGTCGGCGGCATCCTGGTCGGCATCGCCATGAACCTGTTCTCGTTCTACGTCTCGCCGGAGTTCATGAACACGTTCCTGCTCGGCGTCATCCTGCTGACGCTGAACTTCTTCCCCAACGGGCTGCTGGAAAGGGCGATCGGTGGCCGTGTCTGATCTCGCGCACCCGTCCAAGGCCGGCCTGTCCGCCCGCGGCGGTCACCTCGATCTTGTGCGCCTGTCCATGCTTGGGCTGGTCGTGGCCCTGTCGCTGCTGCCGATCATCGCCGGCGGCTTCCTGCTCTACAGCCTGTCGCTGTGTTTTGCGAACGCGCTGGCCGTGCTCTCGGTCAGCCTGCTCGTGCGCTACGGCGGCGAGGTGTCGATCGGGCACAGCTTCTTCGTGGCGCTCGGGGCCTATGCCGTGGCGATCGTCGAGCACCGCCTTGGCCTGTCGATTGTGGTGAGCTTGCCGCTGGCGATCTTGCTCGGCGCCGGTGCCGGCTTCGTCTTTGCATTCCCCTCGCGGCGGCTGTCCGGAATCTACCTCGCGGTCGCGACCATGGCGCTTGCGCTGGCGCTGCCGGAAATCCTGATTGGATTCGAGAAATTCACCGGCGGTTTCGAAGGGCTCTACATCGCGCAGGACGTGATCCCCGGCATCCCCAAGGCGCTGCAGCGCTATTACATCGCGCTGCTCGTGCTCGTGCTCGTCTGCCTTGCGCTCGCGCATTTCCGCAAGTCGTCGCAGGGCCTAGCGCTCTTGATGGCGCGGGCGCAGCCGCGCGCGGCCGAAGCGATGGGGATCACGCGAAGCTGGGCGCGGATCTCGATCTTCACCTTGAGTGCAGCGCTGGCCGCGCTTGCCGGCGCGCTGACCGGCTTTGCCTCCTCGACCGTCTCGCCCAACAGTTTCACCTTCTTCAGCGGCGTCTTCCTGCTGGTCGGCTCGGTCGTCAGTCTCAACAGGCTGTCGCTGCCCGCCGCGCTCGTTGGCGGCGCCTTCATCACCCTGGTGCCGACCTATCTCGCCCAGGCTGGTGACTGGGTTCCGATCCTCTATGGCGTCGCGCTCGTCGTCGTGACGCTCATAGCCAATGCCGGCGATCTGCGCCGCTTCCGGCCGCGCAGGAGAGGACGATGATGCAAGCCGCAGGCAGTCACGGGCTCGTCGCGGAAGGCATCTCGCTCGGCTTCGGCGGACTCCAGGTATTGAGCGACGTCTCGATGACGTTGCGGCCCGGCGTCATCACCGGCCTGATCGGGCCGAACGGCGCCGGCAAGACCAGCCTGTTCAACTGCCTGACCGGGCTCTACCACGGCCAGCGCGGCATCAGCAGCTTTGACGGCATGCCGTTGAATGGCCTCGGCCCGGCACAGCGCGCCGCGTGCGGCATCACGCGTAGCTTCCAGAACCTGGCGATGTGCCCGGATCTGTCGCTGTTGGAAAACGTTCTGGTTGGTCTCACCCTGAAGCGGCGCTCCGGCTGGTTCAGCGCCTTCGTGCCGACCCCGGCGCAGTGGATGGAGCAGCAGGAGGCGGAACGCCGCGCCATGGCGGCGCTGAACGAGCTCGGCATTGCCTCCGCCGCTCACGAGACGCCGTCCGATCTGCCGCCGGGAACGCTGCGCCTCGCCGAGATCGCACGCGCCATCGTCAGCGAGCCCAGGGCAATCCTGCTCGACGAGCCGGCGGCGGGACTGAATGCGGTCGAGACGCGCGACTTGATGCGCGCGCTGAAGCGCCTGATGCGGTCCGATCTCGTGCTGCTCGTCGTCGAGCACGACATGGACCTGATCATGGAGCTGTGCGAGCAGATCTACGTGCTCAACTTCGGCAAGATGATCGCGAACGGTACGCCGGCGGAAATTCGCGCGCATCCGGACGTGATCCGCGTCTATCTCGGAGACGATGCCGATGACTGAGCTGTTTTCCGCGCGCGGTCTCTGCGTCAGCTACGGTGCGGCGCGCGCGGTCGAAAACGTCGATCTCTCGGTGCCTGAGAGAGGTGTCGTCGCCTTGCTGGGTGCCAACGGCGCGGGGAAGTCCTCGGTGCTCAAGGCCGTCGCGGGCCTGGTGCCGGCGGAAGGCGAGATGCGCTTTGCCGGTGAGGACGTCAGCGCGCTTGCCGCACGGCAGCGCGTCCGGCGCGGCATCGTCTATGTCCCCGAGGGCCGTCAGGTCGTCGGCTCGCTCACGGTCGCCGAAAATCTCCTGCTCGGCGGCTATTTCCTCGACGCGCGCACGCAGCGGCAGCGGCGCGACCTCATGCTGGAACTGTTCCCGGAGATCGCGGGTCGGCTCAAATCGCCGGCCTGGATGCTGAGCGGCGGCGAACAGCAGATGCTGGCGATCGGCCGCGGCCTGATGAGCGCGCCGCGGCTGTTGCTTCTGGACGAGCCGTCGCTCGGGCTGGCGCCGCTTCTGATCCGGCGCGTGTTCGAGCGACTCGTCACGATCAAGCAGGACACCGGGCTTGCCATCATGCTCGTCGAACAAAATTTCCGCATGACGATGAAGGTGGCCGACGAGCTCTATTTCGTCCGCAACGGCGCAATCGTGGGCCATCGCAGCGCGGCGGACCTTGCGACCGCGGCAAGCCGGGCCGAGGTCGTGGACGCCTATCTCGGTGCGGGCCAGCCGGCACCGGCATGAGGGAGTGATGACATGCGCCTCGAAGGCAGGGAAATCGCGAACGGACTGGCCTTTCCGGAAGGGCCGATTGCGCTCGCCGATGGCAGCGTGATCGTTGTCGAGATCGAGGGCGGCCGGCTGACGCGGGTGCTGCCATCCGGCAAGAAAGAGGTGATCGCGAAGCTCGGCGGCGGTCCGAACGGCGCGGCCATCGGCCCGGACGGCAAATGCTATGTCTGCAACAATGGCGGCTTCTCCTGGCACAGGGACGCAAGCAACTTTGCCCGCCCGACCGGCCGGGCCGAGGACTACACCACGGGCCGCATCGAGCAGGTCGACCTCGACACCGGCGCCTTCAAGACCCTCTACGACAGTTGCGGCGGGATCAGCCTGAAGGGACCGAACGACATCGTGTTCGACGCCAAGGGCGGCTTCTGGTTCACCGATCTCGGCAAGACCTATGGCCGCCTGATGGACCGCGGCGCGGTCTATTACGCGCGCACCGACGGCTCGATGATCAAGGAAGCGATCTTTCCGATCATGACGCCGAACGGCGTCGGACTTTCGCCGGACGGACGCACGCTCTACGTCTCGGAAACTGAAACCAGCCGGATCTGGAGTTATCCGGTCATCGGCGAAGGGGAGGTTGCGAAGGAGCCATGGCCGTCGCCCAACGGCGGCAAGCTGCTGCACGGACTGCCCGGCTATCAGCGTTTCGACTCGCTTGCCGTCGAGGCCGGCGGCAACATCTGTGTCGCTACGCTCGTGCGCGGCGGGATCAGCGTGTTCTCACCGGACGGACAGCTCGTGGAATCCCACGAAGCCGACGAGGTCTATTGCACCAACATCTGCTTCGGCGGTGCGGACATGCGCACTGCCTTCATCACGCTCTCCGGCACCGGACGGTTGATCGCCGTGGAATGGCCGCGGCCAGGCCTTGCGCTGAACGATTCTCGAACCGCGCGCAGATAGCTGCGCCGACCCCGCCGACAAACGCCGCCGCCTCCTATGCAAATGACTGGATAAGAAATCGTAGGTTTGATTCGCGTGGGGGCGACCTTTTCTCGCTCTCGTCAAGAGGGCGAGGGGGATCCTAGTCTGATGCCCGTCGGGCAACACACCTCTTACCCCGTCAACCCCTCTCCACAAGAATATTCCACTTTACCGAAATTCGGAAATATCGTATGTGTCGCCCATCCCGGCTCATCCTTGAGGGGCGATCGTGAGGTCGTCACGTTTCGCGAGCGGGGGTTGCGGTGGACGCGGCAGCGTCGGGCGCGAGGGGTTGAGGGCAGGGCGGATTGCTCTCCGTGAGCCCGAAACCGCGCGTGACGAACGGCGCTGACAGGTTCGTCTCGCCTGTAAGTTTCCGGCTCTGTCGACAGGGCTGGGAAAACTGCGGTGAACAAGCGAGCCGTGCGTACGGCAAAACCGTGTGGTGCTGGCCGTCGTTGCTACGGTCAAGCTCTTGCGGATGCGGCGCTTGCGTCAACCGGCGCGGTGCCGGCGACTTCCGCGGGAGTGAGGGAGGCCAAAGGGAACTCGGCTCCCGGGAGAGCACGGCATAAGCCGTCCAACCATTGCGCAGGGAAGGCCGAGTGATTGGCTCCACCTGTATGCTGCTGTGCGGTTCTCTTGCGCACCATCTTCGCGCAGCGGACCGCGGGTGCGAGGTCAGCACCCGGTCTTCCCTGCGCCCTCTTGGCTTCGAGGGTGGAGCGATGAAGCAAAGCTCGGGCGGATTGCGCTGCGAGAGCGCGAAGGCGTGTCTGCTGTTCGAAAGTGTCTACCGCTTGAAAAGAGTCTGCTGTCGCGCGATCGCCTCGTCGACGCCAACACGCCTACTGCGGCTCGATTCCGGCCGCCTTGATAATCCGTCCCCACTTGCCAATCTCGGACTTCAAGAAGGCTTCAAGGGCTTCCGGCGTCGCGCGGCTGGATTCGACCGGCGCCATGCTGAGTTCGGCAAAGCGGCTGATCAGGGCAGGATCCTTCAGTGCCGTCTGCAGCGCGCCGACGAGATGGTCGACCACCGGCTTCGGTGTGCCGCGCGGGGCGTAGAGACCGTACCAGGTCGTGACGTCGAATTCGGGAACGCCGGCCTCTGCCGAGGTCGGCACGTCAGGCAGGGTCGCGACACGCGCTTTGCTGGTGATCGCGTAGCCCTTGATCGTCTTTGACTGGATATACGGCGTCGGTCCGGTCGCGGGATCGCAATAGACATCGATATGGCCGGCGATGACGTCGTTCAGCGCTGGTCCGCCCCCCTTGTAATAGATCTGCGAGAGCTTTGTATTGGTGGCGCTCATGAACATCAGGCCGCAGAGCTGCGAGGCCGAGCCGAGGCCGACATTGCCGAAGGTCATCTTGTCGCCCTCGCCGCGGATGCGTGCGATCATCTCGCTCAAATCCTTGGCCGGAAAGTTCGGCCGGGCCACCAGAATCATTGGCACGTCGGTCACGAGCCCGATCATGGCGAAGTCGCCGACCGGGTCGAACGGCAATTTTGCGTAGAGCGCGGGCGCTGTGGCCTGGCCGACATGCATGAGCAGCAGCGTATAGCCATCGGGCGCGGCCTTGGCGACGCGGTTGGTACCCAGCGTACCGCCGGCGCCGACGACATTCTCGATGACGATGGACTGTTTCAGCGTCGCACTCATGGCGTTGCCGAGGATGCGCGCGATGACGTCGCCAGGACCGCCAGCCGAGAACGGCACGATCATCGTGACCGGGCGGGAAGGGTAGTCGTCCGCGATCGCGGTGCCGCAAGGGGAGAATAGGAGAAACAGGATCAGCGATCGTACGAGATACGTCATCGAACACTCCCTGGCGGCGTTTTTCAGTCGTCGGAAGGCGCCGCCTCCTTGGCCGCCGACGATTTTTCAATCATGTCCAGCGCGGCCACTGCGGCCGCGTTGATGTGGTCGACACAGCAGCGCTCGGCGAGATCCGCATCGCCGCTCTGGATCGCGCGCCAGATCGCGGTGACCTCGCGCAGGCTCTTGTTGATCCGCTTCGGCTGCGACATCGACGTAATGCGCAACAGCTGGATGCGGTCGTGGAGCGGCTTGAGCATGCGCTCGATAAACGCATTGCGGCAGCCGGCGATCAGCGCGGCGTAGAAATCGGTCTTGGCTTCCAGGCAGCCGACCAGATCCTGCTTGGCCGCGGCCGCCTTCAGCCGCGTCAGGGCCTCCCCGATCCGGCGTGCCACTTCGGGGTCATGCAGCCTGGCGCATTCGCGGCCCGCGAAGCCTTCGAGGACCGCACGCGCCGCATAGAGCTGCCGGGCCTCCTCCAGGCTGATCGTGGAGACCACGGGGCCACGGTGCGGGACGGTATTGACCAGCCCGTCGGCCTCCAGCGCGCGCAGCGCTTCGCGGATCGACGGGCGGCTGACGCCCATCATCTCGCAGAGCTCGCGCTCGACCAGGCGCTGGCCGGGTTTCAGCGTTCCCGACATGATCGCCTCGCGCAGCTTTTGCGCGACCATCGCCCGGACGGTCGGGACGTCCTCGATGCGGAGTGTCGACTGCAATTCGCTACGTCTTTCCATGTCCGGGTCCTGTTCGGGAAAAGTCAGTACCGGTTTACAGGCAGAATCATCATTTCGGCAATTTGAACGTGGGGCGGCTGGTCGAGCGCAAAGACGATGGAGCGGGCGATATCGGCCGGATCGAGCGCCATCCTGAACTGGTCGAAATAGTCCTTTTCCTTCCGCGTATCGCCGCGGTAGCGGGTCAGGATGATATTGGTCCGGGTCAGGCCGGGCTGGAGCTCGGTCACCCTGATTGCGGTTTCCGCGAGCTCACCCCGGAGGGTCTCGGTGAACATGTGCACGCCCGCCTTGCTGGTGCTGTAGGCGGCCATGTCAGGGACGATACGGACGGCGTTGATCGAGCTGATGTTGACGACATGGCCGGCATTGCGCAGGACCATGCCGGGGAGGATCGCGCGGGTAACCCGCATCAGGCCGATCAGATTGGTCTGGATGATGTTGGACCAGTCGTCGGCGGAGCCGATGTCGAAGCGGGTCCGTCCACCGATATCGTGTCCGGCATTGTTGATGAGGACGTCGACCGGCTTGAAATGACCGGGAATCGCATCCGGCAGGCCGTCCACAGCCTTTGCGTCGCTGATGTCGAGCTGGATCGGAAACACCGCGTCCCCGCCCGTCGTCGCCAGTTCCTGCAGCGCCTTGGCATCGCGGTCGACCAGCACGACGCGGCGGCCGCTCTCCAGCAGCGCCTTGGTGATGGCGCGACCCATGCCGCCGGCGGCGCCCGTCAGCACGACGCTCTGGCCCGATTGTTCAGTCATCGCAGCACTCCCATTCGAAGGTCCTCATGCGACCGACCAGCCGCCGTCGATGGGCAAGCTGGCTCCGGTGATGTCGTTTGCGGCCGGACTACAGAGAAAAACGACCATGGCGGCGACCGCGTCCATTCCGATGAAGCGCTGCGTCGGCTGGCGCTCGCCGAGATATTCGCGCGTGACGTCATCGACCGGACGGCCGCTATTCGCGGCAATGCCGGCGATCTTGTTGAGAATGGCGGGCGTCGGCAGCGTGCCGGGGCAGATCGTGTTGCAGGTGATCCCGCTGCGGGCCGTCTCCATGGCGACGGCACGGGTGATACCCAGGATCGCGGTCTTGGTGGTGACGTAATCGATACGGTCCTCGACCGCGCGGCTCGAATAGATCGAGCCCAAATTGATGATCCGCCCAAAGCCGCGCTGCTTCATCGCCGGCAGCACCAGGCGTATCAGGTGAAACGGTGCCGACAGGTTCACGGCCAGCGCCTGTTCCCATTTCTCGGGCGGAAACTGCTCGATGGCAGAGAAATGCCTGATGACGGCGTTGTTGACGAGAATATCGATGGCGCCGCAGCGGTCGAGCAAATCGGCCATCATGGTCTCGATCGCCTCGCGCTGGGCGAGATCGGCGCCAGCCGCGATGACCTCCACGCCGAAGCGGTCGCGGAGCTCGTCCGCGGCCTGCTTCGGCGCGACGAGATCGTGAAGGACAATGTTGGCGCCCGCGCCGGCAAGGCCGTCCGCCATCGCCCGTCCGAGGCCTGCGGTCGCGCCGGTCACGAGTGCCCATTTGCCCTTCATCGCAGCCATCGCTCCGCTACTTCTTGTCGAGCTCGGCGAAGACTTCCTTGGCGTTCCGGAACGCATCCACGCCCGCCGGCACGCCGCAATAGATCGCGACCTGCATGAACACCTCGCGAATTTCTTCCTTGGTGGCGCCGTTGGCGAGCGCGCCGCGGACGTGGGTCTTCAGCTCGTGCGGGCGATTGAGCGCGCAGAGCATCGCCAGGTTCAGGAAGCTGCGGGTCTTGCGTGTCAGGCCCTCGCGGCCCCAGACGTAGCCCCAGCAATATTCCGTGGTGAGGTCCTGCATCGGGCGGTTGAACTCGTCCGCCGATGCGATCGCCTTGTCGACGAACTCGCTGCCAAGCACGCTCTTGCGGATTTCGAGGCCGCGGTCATAGGTCGCCTTGTCCATGTTGCTCTCCGTTTCTTGTTGGTGTCGTCAGCACTCAGGTCAGTTCTTGGGCCAGAACGGCTTTGCCAGCGCGAGCTCGGGCGGGAATACTGTCACCGGCACGCCGGACTGCCACTGCACGATGGTCATGCCGGCGCCGACCCGGCGGCCTTTCTCGTCGAACTTGATCTCGCCCAGCGGGTAATATTTGGAGGGACCGCCATCCATCGTGCGCAACGCCTCGCCGACGGCGACGCGGTCAGCCTTGCCGGCCTTCTCCAGGGCGTCCTTGATCACCCACATGTCGCCATAGGTGGAGATCGCGTTCTGCGTCATCCACGGCTCCTTGTAGCGGGTCTTCAATTCGGCGATCAGCGCCTCATGTCCCTTGGCGCCCCAGCTCGCGACGCAGGTCAAGACGCCCTGAAGCAGTTCGGGGCTGACGGTCTGCAGCATATCCGGCTCGGCGATCGCGATGCCGAACGAGATCGTCGGAACCTTTCCTTGGCCGAGGCCGAACTCGTTCATCTTCTCGAGCAGCAGCTTTGCGTCCGAGATCACCGTCGGCAGGAAGAAGAGCAGATCGGGTTTCGCCGAGCGGATCTTCTGCACCAGCGATGTCGCGTCCGCCAAGGGCGGCGTGAACGTCTCGTCGACGATCAGTTGCAGCTGGTTCTCCGCCAGCAGACCTTCGCGCATCGCCTTTGCGGAGGCGATCGAGGCGCCCGTGTTGTCGGTCAGGATCGCGACCGTCTTCGGCCGCTTGCCGGAGGCCGTCTCCGCCAGCTTGATCAGCTGCGGCAACGCCTGCTTCGCCTGCGAACCCGCGGTGGCCGCGGTCTGGAACACGTATTTGAAGCCGCGCTCGGTGATGAGATCGGAGTAGGAGAGGGTGAGCATGGGCAGATTGGCGCGCTCGGTCACCTCGGTCACCGCGAGGGTGAACGAAGACAAATAGGCGCCGCTGGCCGCAACCAGATCGGTCTCCTGCGCCACCATGCGCTGGGCCGCGTTCTTGGCCTTTTCCGTGGTGTCGCCGGAATCGAGCACGACGAGCTTCAGCTTGGCGCCGCCGAGCGCCTTGATGCCGCCTTGGGCGTTGATGTGGTCAATCGCCATCTCGGCGCCTTCGCGCATCACCGTGCCCGGACGGGCATAGAGCCCGGAGATCGGCACCAGCAGGCCGACCTTCACTTCGGAAGGCTGCTGCGCCCAGCCGGCGCGGGATGCGATCAGCGTGCCGGAGGCGCCGGCAAGCAATGTTCGCCGCGATATCGTGAACTTGTTCTTTGCAGTCATGACAATTCTCCTCCCTGAAAAATCGCGCGACGCTGTTAGGATTTCTTCGGCCAGAACGGCTCTGCCTGCGCGAGCTCGGGCGGATAAACGGTGACCGGCACGCCCGATTGCCATTGCACGATGACGACGCCGGCGCCGACGCGGCGGCCCTTCTCGTCGAATTTGAGCTGACCGCCCGGATAATATTTCGAATCTCCGGCATCCAGCGTCCGCAGGGCCTGTGCGACTGCATTGCGGTCGGCCTTGCCGGCCTTCTCAAGCGCTTCCTTCATCACCCACATGTCGCCATAGGTCGAGATGACGTTCTGCGTCGCCCAAGGCTCCCTGTACTTGGCCTTGAGCTCAGCGATCAGCGCTTCGTGACCCTTGGCGCCCCAGCTGGCGACGATGGTCATGATGCCCTGTACGATCTCCGGGCTCACGCTCTGGAGCATGTCCGGTTCGGCGATGGTGATGCTGAAGGACACGGTCGGGATCTTGCCCTGGCCGAGGCCGAACTCGCTGATCTTCTCCAGCCCGAGCTTGGCGTCCGACACCGCGTTCGGCATGAACAGCAGCAGGTCGGGCTTGGCCGAACGAACCTTCTGGATCAGCGGCGTCGCATCCGAGAGGGGTGGGGTCCAGACTTCTTCGACGACGAGCTGGAGGCCCTCCTGCGCGAACAGTCTCTCCTTCAGCGCCTTGGCGGTGGCGACCGAGGTTGCGGTGTTGTCCATCAGCATCGCCACGGTCTTCGGCCTTTTGCCGGACGCTTTCTCGGCGAGCTTCATCAATGTCGGCAGGCCCAGCTCGGATTGACGGCTCGCGGTCGCGGCGGTCTGAAAGATGTATTTGAAGCCCCGGTCGGTCAAAAGGTCCGAATAAGAGAGCGTCAGCATCGGCAGTTCGGCACGCTCGGTGACCTCAGTGACCGCAAGCGTGAAGGACGAGAGATAGGAGCCGGTAGCGGCGACGAGATCCGGCTCCTGCGCGACCATGCGCTGTGCCGCGTTCTTGGCCTTCTCGGTGGTGTCGCCGCAATCGATCACGACCAGCTTCAGCTTGGCGCCGCCGAGCGCCTTGATGCCGCCTTGCGCGTTGATGTGCTCGATGCCCATCTCGGCGCCCATCTTCATCACCTGGCCGGGGCGGGTGTAGATGCCCGACAGCGGGACGATCAGCCCGACCTTCACTTCGGCGGGTCCTTGCGCGCGTGCCACGCCGGCAAGGCTGACGGCGGCGGCCCCGGACAGCACGGTCCGGCGCGAAAGTCCCTTCGCTGTCTTGTTCATTGTGTTCTCTCCCTTGTCCTTGTTCTTATGTTGGTCACATGCCGAGATAGGCCTTGCGCACGCGGTCGTCCGCGCGCAGCGTGTCATTGTTGCCTTCGAGCACGACGCGTCCGGCTTCGAGGACGTAGCCGTGGTCGGCCGATTCCAGCGCTTCCGCGACGCGTTGCTCGACCAGCAGCATGGTCAGCCCGGACTGGCGGCGGATCTCGATCAGACGATCGAAGATGAAGTCCGCGGTCGATGGCGCGAGGCCCATCGACGGCTCGTCCAGCATCAGCAGCTTCGGCGAGGAGGCGAGGCCGCGGCCGATCGCGAGCATCTGCTGCTGGCCGCCGGACATCGTGCCCGCGAACTGATCGCGGCGCTCCTTCAGTACCGGCAGCCATTCGAAGATGCGCTCGATATTGGCCCGCCAGTCGCGCCGGCCGCTCTCGGTCATCGCACCCATCTCCAGGTTCTCCATCACGGTCAGTGACGGGAACACCTGGCGGCCCTCGGGGACGTGGGCGATGCCGAGATGGGCGCGCTGCGGCGGCGGTACGGCGAGGAGATCGACGCCATCGAAGGTGATTGCCCCGCCGCTCGGCTTCACGATGCCGGAGATCGTCTTGAACAGGGTGGTCTTGCCGGCGCCGTTGGGCCCGACGATCGCGACGAACTCGCCGGCGCCGACATTGATCGAGACGTTATTCAGGACGGGTTTTGCGGAATAGCCCGCGCTCAATCCTTCAATTCGCAGCATGGCCCACCCACTTCTTGCCGAGATAGGCCTCGATCACACGGTCGTCGCGCGTCACCACTTCGGGCAGGCCCTCGGTGATGACGGCGCCGTGGTCGAGCACGAGGAAGCGATCGACCAGGCGGACCATCGCCTGCATGGTGTGCTCGATGATCGCGATGGTCATGCCGTCGCGCGCGAGCTGCTGGATCACGGCGACGACCTCGTCCGCCTCGCCATGGCCGAGGCCCGCGAGCGTCTCGTCCAGCAGCAGGATGCGCGGCTGGCCGGCGATCGCGCGAGCCAGTTCCATCAGCCGCAGCTCCTTGGTCGAGAGTTCGCCGGCGACACGATCGGCAACCGCAGAGAGTCCGACACGCGCAACCGCGTCGGCGGCCAGCTTGCGGGCTTCGTCGTCGGAGCGTGCGCGGACATAGGCACCCACCACGACGTTGTCGAGGATCGACATGCGCAGGAATGGCCGCATCACCTGGAAGGTGCGGCCGATGCCGGCCTCGCAGATCACGTGCGGCCGCTGCCCGGACATGTTGCGGCCATCGATCAGGACCTCGCCCTGGCTCGGCTTCAGGAAGCCGTTGAGGAGGTTGAACAGCGTCGTCTTGCCGGCGCCATTGGGGCCGATGATGCCGAGGATCTCGTTCTGGTGCAGCTTGAAGCTGACATCCTGCACGGCCTTGAGGCCGCCGAACGAGCGCGAGAGATTGCGGACCTCGAGCACGACCTCGCCGGTCGCGGTGCGCTGCCGCGCGGCAGGCTTCAGCGGTGTGACGTTGGTGCTCGTTGCCTCCGTCGCGTCACTGACGGCTGCCTTCGATGCGTTCCGCTTGCGCAGGACATCGCGCAATTTCCAGAACAGTCCCTCCGGCGCCAGCAGGATGACGCAGACGATGGCGATCCCGAAGATGACGCCCTGAATGCCGGGAATACGCGCGCCGGCCTCGGCGTGCAAAATCTCGGCAAGCGGGATCAGGATCACCGAGCCGATGACTGGACCCCAGACCGTGCCGACGCCGCCGAACATCGCGACTGTCAGCGCCTGCGCCGACACCAGCATGCCGAACACCGATTGCGGTGTCACGACCAGCAGCACCTGCGCGTAGAAACCGCCGATGGCGGCGGCGATGGCGCCGCTCAGGGTGATCGCGCGCAGCTTCCAGGCCAGCGTATTGATGCCGGCCGCTTCGGCCGCAGCCTCGTTCTGCTTGATCGCGAGCAGCGCCATGCCGAAGCGCGAACGCTCGATCACCTGGGTCAGCACGATGGTCGCCAGCATGATGGCGAGCCCCAGCAGCGTGTAGATGTGGGGATCGGTGAACTGCATGAAGGCGATCGGCGCGTCGCGCTTGATCGGAAGCGTCACCTCCTGGAAGCCGAGCCACTCGAACACGTAGAGAATGGCGAGCGGGTAGGCGAGCATCGCCAGCGCGAAGTAGTGGCCCTGCAGGCGGAAGGTCGGGAAGCCGATCAGGAGCCCGGCGATGCCGCCGAGCATCGCGGCGATCGGAATCAGCAGCCAGGGCGAGATGTTGAAATAGATCTGCCCGAGCGCGGTCGCATAGGCGCCGATCCCGAAGAAGGCGGCATGGCCGAACGAGATGAGCCCGGTGTAGCCGCTGAGCAGATTCCAGGACAGGCCGAACACCGCCCAAACCGGCACCAGCGTTAGGATCAGCTGGTAGTAGGAGTTGGTGACGCCGAGCGAAATCCCGGCATAAGCGAGCGTGAACAGCAGGGGCGGCAGGAAGGAACGCATCCGGAGCATGGTCACGTCCTCTCGACCATGCGCCCGAAGAAGCCTTGCGGACGGAAGAAGATGATGAGGAGGAAGACGGCGAAGATCGCGGCATTCTGCAATTGCGTCGGCAGGATCAGCGTCGACATCTGCTGCACGAGGCCGATCGTCATGCCGCCCCAGAACGCGCCGATGATGCTGCCCATGCCGCCGAGCACGACGCCGGCATACATCACGATGACGTATTCGAGGCCGACGAAGGGATGGAACGGATAGTTCGTCGCGAGCAGGCCGCCGGCGATCGCGGTGATGCCGCAGCCGAGCGCGAAGGCGGTGCTGTGCGCGCGGTCGACGTCGATGCCCATATAGGTCGCGGCGGTCGGATTGTCGGCGGCCGCTCGGAGCGACTTGCCGATCCGCGTGCGCGTGATCAGCAGCGAGAGCAGGATCATCATCGCGAGCGACACGACCGCGTCGATGCTGCGGGCCTTGTTGAGGAAGATGCTCATGTCGAAGAACGGGCCGAGCTCCCAGGCCGAGCTCGACAGCGGCGTGCGGATCGAGGCCAGCACCGAGCCGAACACGATGAGGCCGCCGTTCTGCAGGATCAGCGCGATGCCGAGCGTGAGGATGAGCTGGGCGTAATGGCCTTCGCCTTCCAGCGATGCTGTGCGCGTGCCTGAGACGTGCGAGATCAGCGTCCGATGGACGAAATAACCGAACACGGCAAGCACGGGCCCGGCCAGCAGGATGGAGACGAACGGCCCGACGGTATTGCCGAACATCGCCTGCACACCGGCGGCGGTGAAGAGATAGAAGGCCGTGTACATGCCGAGCATCATGAAATCGCCGTGGGCGAAGTTGATGACACGCATGACGCCGAAGATCAGGCCGAGCCCGACGCACATCAGGCCGTAAACGGCGCCAATCAGCAGGCCCGCGGCGAGCGCTTGCAGAAATCCTTCCATCAGCCACGCCTCCGCGCTGCCGACGATGCTAGACTGGCCTCCAAGCCGACCATGTTTCCCCCGTACTCTCCGGCATTTCTTATGATGCCGATCGTAAAACCCGTTCCGTCTCCAGGCGGCATTGCGCCGCAATGGCGCCGGCATTGCCGAGCTGCTCGCTATCGTCGATGAGTTGCTCGAGCCGATGCGCGCGATCCTCGCCAAGAATTTTGGCAGCGGCAGCGCGAAAGCGGCCGCGAATTTCTGAAGGCGTTGCTGCGATGACGTCGGGCAGCGCGTGCTGGATCGCCCGGCCATTGCGCAGATGCACAGTCACGTCCGCGCCCTGCTTGGCGGGGAAGGCAGCGGTGAAGCCCGGATCGGCCTCGAGATCCGTGATCGCGACGAGGCGAATGATGTCGGCATCGTCGGGCTCAGAGTAATTCTCTTCCTCGATCTCGCCCCGCGCCAGCGTCGCGGCGACGCTGAAGGGAATGCTCATCTTGGCCTGGAGCGCGTTGCGGTAGGGTCCCATCGAATCGCAGCCGGGATAACGCACGGCCGCATCCGGCGCGCGAATGACGACGCGGTCGATCTCATCAGCGCTGGCGAGCTCAAGCGAAACGCGAAGCGCGGCCTGTGCTGCGGTCTGCGCGAAGTTGCAGGCGGGAACAGGCTTGTTGTAGACGGCCATGATCTCGCACTCGCCATCAGGGAAGAGCGCGATGCTGTCCGGCGCGGCCTGGCGGCGATACGCGGCGAACAGGCCGGCCTCGCCTTCGAGGATCGTTTCGGAGCCGAACGCGCCGGCCGCGGCCAGGCCGATCGCCTTGATCGCGTTGCCGGCTGCAAAGCCCGGATGGAAATACATGTCCGAGCCGCCGGCATGCGGCCACTCGTTCAGCCCGCTGGACGTGTTGGCCGCGATCGCGATAGCACTGGTTGCTGCGTCCTCGGAGAGGCCAAGCGCAAAACTTCCGGCGAGCGCCGCGCCCGGAGGGGCCACGAGCCCGGTCGGACGATAGAGGCGGGCGAGATCGGAGGTCAGCAACGCGCGGCCGATCCGTGCGCCGGTCTCATAGCCGATGATGGCCGCGGCGAGCAGCCTTGCGCCGTGCAGCGGCGCCTGTTCCGACAGCGCGAGTAATGTCGGCCAGATCACGACGCCGTGGTGCGCGATGCTGGCCGCGTGCATGTCTTCACGGACGAGGCCGTGCCCCATCACCGCATTGGCGAAGGCGGCATCGGCCGGCGAGGAGAGTTGCGACGTTCCGATGATGGTCGCGTTGCCGCCGCCTTGTGCAACCGCAACGGCCTGGCGGCTCCAGGGATGCTGGCCGGCCTCGAACGCGCAGGAGAGGAAATCGAGCAGGCAGAGCTTTGCCTTGGCGACGACGTCAGGCCCGAAATCACCGAGGTCCAGCGCAAGCACGCTCCGCGCCATCTGGCGCGCGAGCGAGACCTTGCCTGATCCGGTCGGGCCGATCGTCATCGCAATCGCTCTCCCTCGAGGCTTGCGCGATCAGCCGCGCATTTTCACGCCGGCCCACTCCTCGAGCACCTTTGCGATCGAGGTGAAGTCGGACGAGGCGCCATATTTGGCGTTGGTGATTGCGAGCATCTGCCGCACCACCGCGCCGCAGACCATCGGCACGCCCATCGCCTCGGCCTCGTCCACGCAGAGCCGGACGTCCTTGTAGGAAAGTCCGGTGGCGAAGCCGAAATCGAACGTGCCGGGCAGCACCGCGCGGGGGAATTTGTCTTCGGAGGCGCTGTTGCGGCCGCTGCTGGCGTTGATGATGTCGATCAGCACCTTGGCGTTGACGCCGCCCTTGACGCCCATCGCGACCGCTTCCGAGGTGATGACGAGCGCGGCAGCCGCCATCAGATTGTTGGCGAGCTTGGCGGTCTGCGCCACGCCGGGCTTGTCGCCGGTGTAGAACAGCTTGCCGAAATTCTTCAGGATCGGCTGCACGGTGTCGTAGGTCGCTTGCGGACATGACACCATCACGGCCAGCGTGCCGTTGACGGCGCCCTTGATGCCGCCACTCACGGGCGCATCGACCAGCGTCATGCCCTTGGCCTTCAGGCCTTCCGCAACGAGCTTCGCTGCGCCGGGACCGGACGTCGAGAGATCAATGACGATCTTGGCGCGGTTACCGCTGCTGATGCCGTCCTGGCCGAGTGTGACCGCCTTGACGATGTCGGGCGTCGGCAGGCTGACGAGCACGATGTCGGCGCGCGAGGCGACGTCGGCCGGCGACTTTGCGAGTTGCGCGCCGCGCTTGACCAGCGGCTGCACTGCGTCGGCCTGGGTGTCGTAGACGACGAGCGAATAGCCCGCGTCGATCAATCGCCCCGCCATGGGGCCGCCCATGCGGCCCGTGCCGATTACGCCGAGGATCTCTCCCGCCATCGTCTACTCCCTGTCGCGCGATCCCGTACCGGATGCGCCTTCTTGATCTCGTTGGTCGAACGCTCTCGCCGGCTGGCCTTGTCGGCGGCCGTCGTCGTGGCAGCGGGATCCCGCGCCAGCGGCCGGATTGTTATGATTGTCAGACAAGCTGTCAAGCATAACATTTGGGATCGACAGTTTGCCGCGGATCGTCCTATGGTCCGGGAAAACGAGGAAGACGCCCCGCGTGCCGCAAGATCCAATTCCGAGTGTGAGCTGGACGCTCGCCGATTTCGTCGCGACCTCGTCATGGGCGGACGTGCAGGCGCAGAGCGTCGAGGCACGGCGATCGATCCTCAATTTCTTTGCGACCGCGCTCGGCTCCGCGCGCGATCCGGTGGTCGTCGCCGCGATGCGGACCTTGTCGCCGTTCAGCGGTGCCGCGACATCGACGGTCATCGGTCACTCCGAGCCGATGGACGCGCTATGCGCGTCGTTTCTCAATGCCATCTCGGCCAATTTGCTCGACTTCGACGACACCCATCCCGAGACGATCATTCATCCGGCCGCCCCGGTCGCAGCTAGCATCTTCGCGCTTGCCGAGACGCGAAAACTGTCGGGGCGCAAGGTGTTGACCGCGTTCATTCTCGGCGTGGACGTGGAATGCCGCATCGGCAATTCAGTCTCGCCGCGCCATTATGCGCGCGGCTGGCATATCACCTCCACCTGCGGGATCTTTGGTGCTGCCGCAGCAAGCGCGAAGCTGTTGGGCCTGCCTGCGGAAGGCATTGCGAACGCGATCGGAGTTGCGGCGAGCCAGTCGGCCGGCAATGTCGAGAACCTGCCGAGCGCCGCCAAGAATGTCAGCGTCGGCAATGCCGCACGTAACGGATTGTTCGCGGCGCTGCTGGCCCAGCAGGGCTATGAGGCCGCGCCGCGCGCCATCGAAGGCCCGCTCGGCTGGGCGCGCACCATGGGCGACGAGCCGGATCTTGCGCGTTTGCTCGATGGCCTCGGCAAGACCTGGGAAATCGCAAAAAACACCTACAAGCCCTATCCCGCCGGCATCGTGTTCCATTCGGTCATCGATGCCTGCCTCATGTTGCGCGAGCGGATCGGCCGCAACGTCGATCAGATCGAGTCTGTGACAGTGCAGGGCTCGGCGCTGCTGCTCGCGCGCGGCGATCGTCCCGTCAACAACGAGCGCGATGCGCGCGTCAGCATCCATCATTGTGTGGCCTGCGGACTGCTGTTCGGCACGGCGGGCGTGGCCGAGTTCGCGCACGAGACCGTGGTCCGGCCCGATATCGTGCGAATGCGGCAGAAAGTGAGGGCGGAGCTCGATGCTCAGATGCCGGACGGCGCTGCGCGCGTCGCCTTGCGCCTGTCGTCCGGCGAGGTGCTCACCGAGACCGTGACGTCGCCGCGCGGCAGCCAGGCTGCGCCGCTGTCGGACCGCGACATCGAAGAGAAGCTGCGCGAAGGCGTACGGACTGGTCGAAGCGATTGGGATCCGGACCGCGTCATCGACGCTGTCTGGCGGCTCGATGCGGTTGGTGACGTCGGTGAACTCCTGCAATCGCTGCGCCCGCCGCCGGCGACGCGTCAAACAACTTCCAACTAGACTCTCTCAAGACCTGAAAGGGACGATCATGAGCAAGACCGAACTGTTCGAAAAAGGCCTCAAGGTTCGCAAGGAGGTGCTCGGCGAGGACTACGTCAACAAGTCGATCGCCGGTGCTGACGAGTTTACGCGCACCATGGCGGAATGGTCGACCGAGTTCTGCTGGGGGGCCTTGTGGACGCGGCCTGGCGTCGACCGGCGCACGCGCTCGATCGTCAATCTGGCGATGCTCGGCGCGTTGAACCGTCCGCACGAATTGAAGCTGCACGTGAAGGGCGCGCTGAAAAACGGCCTGACCAAGGAGGAGATCAAGGAGATTTTGCTTCAGGTCGCCGTCTATTGCGGCGTGCCCGCCGGCATCGACGCCTTCCGCAACGCGCGCGAGGCCTTTAACGAGGTCGACGCGGCCGGTTCCTGAGCGAGAGCCCCATGGCTGACCCGGAATACGAGCTCTTCGCCATCCGCTATGCTACCCGCGATGCGCAGCGGAGCGAGCACTTCATCGGCGGCGACCCGCATGACGGGCCGATGCCGATGGACTATTTCATGTGGCTGGCCAAGGGCGGCGGGCGCACCTTCGTCATCGACACCGGGTTCAACAGCGAAATCGCAAAGCAGCGCAGGCGGACATTCCTGCGCTGCCCCGTGGAGACGCTGGCCGCGTTCGATGTCGATGTCGCCGACGTCAAGGACGTCATCCTCACGCATCTGCACTACGACCACGCCGGCAATTTCGACCGGTTTCCGAATGCGCACTTTCATCTCCAGGAGCGCGAGCTTGCCTACGCCACCGGGCGCTATATGCACTACCCGCGTCTGTCGCATTCCTTCGAGGTCGAGGATATCTGCGGGATCGTGCGGCTGAACTACGCGCGGCGGGTGCTGTTCTACGACGGGGACGCCGAAATCGCGCCCGGACTGAGCGTTCATGCCGCCGGCGGCCATTCCGCCGGTCTTCAGTTTGTCCGCGTCACCACGCGACGTGGGCCCGTCGTGCTCGCCTCCGACGTCAGTCATTTCTACGAGAACATGACCAGCGAGCGTCCGTTCACGACGGCGTTTCATGTCGGCGACATGCTGGTGGGATTCGACAAGCTGCGCGCCGCCGCACCCAGCGCGGACCACATCATCCCCGGCCACGATCCGCTGGTCATGAAGCTTTACCCGGCACCCAGCCCTGAGCTGAACGGTGTCGCCGTTCGCCTCGACGTCGCGCCGTCTGGAGTTGCTCATTCCTAGGACGTCGAGCACGCGATAGCGGAATGACCAAAAAAATCGATTTTCGATTTTCTATTGACCCGCACGCCCTCCCTTGCAATCATCCCGGCATGGGTCCGCTTCAGTTCCAGTTGTCCGGAAGCCCCGGGGATGGTCCGCGCAGCCTGACGTCGGCGCTGCACGAACGCCTGCGCGCCGACATCCTGGCGACGCGGCTGCTGCCGGGGCAGAAGCTGCATATCGCAGGCCTCGCAAAGCAGTTTTCCGTGAGCCTTGCCGCCGTGCGTGAGGCATTGTCGCGTCTCGTCGCCGACGGTCTCGTGCAGGCATCCGACCAGCGCGGTTTTCGCGTCAGCCCGGTCTCGCTCGCCGATCTCGCCGACGTGACGCAGACGCGCATCGACATCGAGGGCCTTGCGCTCCGCCGCTCCATCGAGCGCGGCGATGAGGCCTGGCTCGCATCGGTGAAATCCGCCTGGGCGGATCTCAAGGCCGTTCCCTATCATTATCCTGATGATCCCACCGTGCACTACGAGGAATGGGTGATCCGTCACCGCATCTTCCATCGTGCGCTGGTCAATGCCTGCGGCTCGCCGTGGCTGCTCGGCTTCCGTGACGTGCTGCATGAACAGAGCGAGCGCTATCGCCGGCTCTCGATCCGTCGCGAGCTCGGCAGTAAGCCGCGCGACGTCGAGGCCGAGCACAAGGCGATCGTCGCCGCCGTGGTGAAGCGCGACGCGGATGCGGCAGTTCGCGCCTTGTCGAAGCATTTTGGCATCACCAGAGAATTCGTCGAGCTCGCCGCCTCGCGCATTGCGGAGGTGAGCCGCACGACCTGACGATCCCTAGAAATTAGGCACAAAAAAATACAGTCCGGGAGGAAACAATGAAGATCAATCGCCGTCATGCGTTCATGTCGCTCGTTGCCGCTGCAATGCTGGCAGGCCCTGCGAGCGCCGCCGACACCATTCGCGTCGGTCTGCCCACCAAGACATACTGGCCGACGACGATCGCCGAGACGGCCGTGCGGCAAAAGCTGTTCGAGAAGGAAGGCATCCAGGCCGAGCTGACCATCTATCGTAGCGGCGCCGAGACCTTCGAAGGCATGGCCGCGGGCGCTGCCGACATCATCCTCGATCCGCCGTCGCTGGTCTCCGCCGGCCGCAAGAAGGGCGTGATGTCGCGCATCGTCGCCAATGCCGCGATGGGCAATTTCGGCTGGCAGCTGATGGTCCCGACCAAATCGACGCTCCACGTCAAGGATCTCAACGGCAAGAAGGTGGCGATCACCGCGGCCGGCTCCGGATCCGACCTGCTCGCGCTGTGGACCATCCAGGACAAGAAGATCGATTTCACCCGCGTTCCCGTCGGCGGCGGTGGCCTCGTGCCGAACCTGCTGGCCGGCAACGTCGAGGCGGCCGTGGTCTATTCGCCGCTCAGCTTTCAGATCTCGAAGTCCGGCGAAGCCAGGACCATCCTCGATTACGCGACCGCGGTTCCGCCGAACCTCACGGCGGGGTGGATCGTGCTCGACAAATTCGCGGATGCAAAGCCGCAGATGGTGCAGAAGGCGGTGAACGCGCTCTATGGCGCGGTCGCGTTCATGCGTGCCAACCGCGACGTCACGGTCAAGCTGATCGCCGAGCTCTACGAAATGCCGCCGGAGATCGCCGGCCTCGAATACGACAACACCATCATGAAGCTCGAGACCAGCGGCGACATGGGCGCGGCCAACGTGAACGCGGCCGTGCAGCTCTCGCTCGATCTCGCCAAGCTCGGTGGCCTCAAGGACATCGTGCCGGTCGAGGACGTCATCTCGACCAAGTTCAAACCCGTCCCGACCAAGTAGCAGGCGATGCAGGGCTCGCTCGCCATCAACCTCGCGCGGATCGCGATCATCGTCGCGATCCTGGCGCTATGGGAAATGCTGTCGCGCACCGGCATCGTCAATCCGCGCCTGCTGCCGTCGGCGTCCGACACGTTCGTGACGCTCGGCGATCTCCTGCAGCGCGCGGCTGTCCAGAAGGATCTGATGGTGACCGCGACCGAGGTGCTGGCCGCGTTCGCGCTGGCCGTGCCCTTCGGGGCAGTGATCGGCTTCCTGGTCGCCGAGAACCGCTACTTCGCGGATGTCGCCAAGCCGCTGCTGTTCTTTGCCTTCAGCATCCCGAAGTCGATCTTCCTGCCGATGTTCATCCTGGTGTTCGGCGTCGGCTTTGCCTAGAAGGTCGGCTTCGGCTTCTTCTCGACTATTTTCATCGTGATCATGTCGACGACGACGGCGGTGGAGTCGGTCAAGGTGGAGCATCTGACGGTGGCGCGCTCCTACGGTGCCACGCCATGGCAGACGGCGTTTCGTGTCTATCTGCCGAGCATGCTGCCGGTGCTGCTGGAGGCCTTGCGGATCTCCATGATCTTCAACCTGACGGGGGTGATCCTTGCCGAGATGTACGCCTCGCGCGACGGCATTGGCCACCAGATCGCGACCTGGGGTGAGAATTTCCAGATGAAGCAGCTCCTCGCCGGCGTGGTGATGGTGGCGGCGATTGCCATGACCTTCAACGAACTTGTCAGATAGGTGGAAACGCGATGCAGCCATTGGCGAACGTGACCCCATTGAAACCCGCCGCGCGGGCCGGCGCGATCGAGGTGAAGAATGTCGGCCAGGTGTTCAAGACCCGGTCGCAGGACGTCGTCGCGCTCGACGACGTCTCGCTGGAGACCAAGCCGGGACGGTTCGTCGTGCTGGTCGGGCCGAGCGGTTGCGGCAAGTCGACCCTCCTGATGATGATGGCCGGCCTGCGCCAGCAAACGTCAGGCACCATCACCATCAGCGGCGCGCCGATTCCGCAGCCCGACCCCGACCGGGTCGGCGTGGTATTCCAGGAGGCCAGCCTGTTTCCGTGGCTCACGGCGGAAGACAATGTCGAGTTTCCGCTGGCGCTGCGCGGCGTGCCCAAGGCGGAGCGTCGGGCCAAGGCGCAAGATGCGCTCAAGCTGGTCGGGCTCGAAGGTTTCGGCAAACGCCATCCGCATGAACTCTCCGGCGGCATGAAGCAGCGCGTCTCGATCGCGCGCGGGCTGGTGCAGGATCCGCCGGTGCTGTTGATGGATGAGCCCTTCGCCGCCCTCGACGAGCAGACCCGCATGACCATGGGCGACGAGTTGCTGCGCATCTGGGCGGCGACCGGCAAGACCGTCGTGTTCGTCACGCACAGCCTCACCGAAGCCGTCTATCTCGCCGACGAGGTGATCGTGATGTCGGCGCGGCCCGGCCGCATCGTCGACCATCTCCAGGTCCAGCTCCCGCGGCCCCGCACCTACGAGATGCTGAGTGGCGATGCCTTCGGTGCGTTGCGTGATCGCATCTGGCGGCACATCCGCAAATCGGCGTGAGGCGGAGATGAGCGCCAAAACGCTGCGATATCTGATCGTGATCGGCCTGATTGCGCTGTGGGAGCTGTTGCCGCGCACCGGTCTCATTCCCGAACTGTTTCTGCCGTCGCTGTCGTCGACGCTGATGGCGGGATGGACGGACGCGGCCGAATATGGTCACGCGCTCGCAGTGACGCTCTACGAGGTCGTCGTTTCGATGGCGTTCGCCTGCGGCGGCGGCATCCTGCTCGGCGCCATCGTCGGCAGCCTGCCGCGCCCGCGCGTGCTGATCATGCCGATGGTGTCGAGCCTCTATGCGGTGCCGCTCGTGATCCTCTACCCCGTCTTCACGGTCTGGCTTGGCATCGGCTCGGAATCCAAGATCGCGTTCGCCTCGATCTACGGATTCCTGCCGACGATGCTCGCCACCGCCGCCGGCATCCAGACCATTGATCCGCAGTTGCTGCTCGCCGCGCGCAGCATGGGCGCAACGCTGAGCCAGCGGCTGGTCCGTGTCATCATTCCCGCGGCGATCCCGACGGTGCTGTCGGGCCTGCGTGTCGGCGGAGCGCTCGTCATCGTCGGCGTCGTCGTCTCGGAGATGCTGATCTCCTCGGCCGGCATCGGCTATCTGATCTCGCGCTACCGCACCATCCTCGACAGCCCGCACGTATTCGCGGGCGTGTTGCTCGTGCTGTTCCTCGCCATCGCCTTCAACGCCGCGATCCGCTGGATCGAGCGCAAGGCGGCGATCTGGCAGACCGGCACCCGTGCCGGTCAGGCCAATGACGAGATTGCGTCGGGCGCGATGCAGCCGGCGACCTGAGGTATCCGCGTGTACGATTTGACCCTGACATTCGACAACGGCCCCGATCCCGAGGTGACGCCGCGCGTGCTCGACATCCTCGCCGAGCGCGGGATCAAGGCCACCTTCTTCGTCATCGGTGAGAAGCTCGCCGATCCCGCACGGCGCGCGCTCGCGAGCCGTGCGCACGGGGAGGGGCATTGGATCGGCAATCACACCTTTACGCACAGCGTTCCGCTCGGTGAGCAGAAGGACAGCGACACGGCAGAGAACGAGATCGGCCGGACGCAAGTTGCGATCGGCGATCTCGCGCATCCGCAGCGCTGGTTCCGGCCCTTCGGCGGTGGCGGGAATCTCGATACGCGACTGCTGAAGCCGTCCGTCGTCGACTATCTCGCCCGCAACAAGCATAGCTGCGTGCTCTGGAATGCGATCCCGCGCGACTGGGATGATCCTGACGGCTGGATCGTGCGCGCGCTCGACCAGTGTAGCCGGCAGCCCTGGACGCTGATGGTGCTGCATGATCTGCCGACCGGCGCGATGGATCATCTCGAGCGGTTCCTCGATCGCGCCGAGGCGGCCGGCGGCCGCTTTCGCCAGGACTTCCCGCCGCAATGCGTTCCGATCCGCAGCGGCGAGATCGCGCTTCCGATCAACGACTATGTATCCTCCATCGAAGAGAGTGTTTGACTGATGAAAGTTGCAAGCTTCACGATCGACGGCAGCCCGAGCTATGGCATCGTCACCGACAACGGTGTCATCGATGCCGGCAAGCGCCTGAAGGTCTATCCGACGCTGAAGACGCTGCTGGCGAAGGGATCGCTCGACGAGCTGAAGAAGTTGTCAGGCGAGAAGCCCGACTATGCGCTGCAGGATGTGGCGTTGCTGCCGACCATTCCCGATCCCGACAAGATCTTCTGCATCGGCGTCAACTACGCTACGCATCTGGCCGAAAGCGGTCACCCGACGCCGGCGCATCCGATGATCTTCACCCGCTTTGCCAACAGCCAGGTCGGCCATGGCCAGCCGATGATCCGGCCGCTGGAGTCGGAGCGCTTCGACTATGAAGGCGAGATGGCCGTCGTCATCAGCAAGGCCGGCCGCCGCATCTCGCGTGAAGCCGCGCTGAGCCACGTCGCCGGCTACGCCTGCTATAATGACGGCAGCATCCGCGACTGGCAGCGCCACACCTCGCAATTCGCGCCGGGCAAGAACTTTGCCGGCACCGGCGGCTTCGGCCCCTGGATGGTCACGACCGACGAATTGACCGATGTCACCAAGCAGACGCTCATCACGCGCCTCAATGGCGTCGAGGTGCAGAAGGCGCCGATCTCCGACCTCGTCTTCGACGTCCAGGCCCTGATCGCCTATTGCTCGACCTTCACCGAGCTGGCGCCGGGCGACGTCATCGTCACCGGCACGACCGGCGGCGTCGGCGCCTATCGCACACCGCCGCTGTGGATGAAGGGTGGCGACACCGTCGAGATCGAGATCTCCGGCATCGGCATCCTGCGCAATCCTGTCAAGGACGAGGGGCGCGCGGCCTGAACAAGCGCGTTCAACAACAATAATAAGGAGACCCCCATGCCTATGCCAACGCATATCCTGCCGACCACCGTGGTCGGCAGCTACCCGCAGCCGGAATGGCTGGTGAATCGCGCGATGCTGTCGAAGGTGGTGCCGCGCACCCGCCTGCACGACATGTGGCGGTTGCCGGCGGAGCACCTGGAGGAGGCGCAGGACGATGCCACCATCGTCGCGATCCGCGACATGGAGCGCGCCGGCATCGACATCGTGACCGATGGCGAGATCCGTCGCGAGAGCTACTCCAATCGCTTCGCTACCGCGCTCGACGGCATCGATGGCGATAATCCCGCGATGATCGTGGCGCGCACCGGCAACACCCAGACCCCGGTGCCGCGCGTCGTCGGTCCGGTGAAGCGTAAGGGACCGGTCGAGCTGCACGACATGCAGTTCCTGCGCAAGAACACGGAGCACGCCGCCAAGATCACGCTTCCCGGTCCGTTCACCATGAGCCAGCAGGCCAAGAACGAGTTCTACAAGGACGAGGAGGAGCTCGCGATGGCGCTCGCCGAGGCCGTCAATGCCGAGGCGCTCGATCTGCAAAAGGCCGGCGCCGACGTGATCCAGCTCGACGAGCCCTGGGTGCGCAACAATCCCGAGCTCGCCAAACGCTACGCCGTCAAGGCGATCAACCGCGCCTTGCACGGCATCACCGTGCCGACCGTCGTGCATCTCTGCTTCGGCTATGCCGCGGTCGTGCCGGGCTCGAACAAGCCGGCCGGCTATTCCTTCCTCGCCGAGCTCGACGATACCATTGCCGACCAGATCTCGATCGAGGCGGCGCAGCCGAAGCTCGACCTCGGCGTGCTCAGGGATCTCTCGTCGAAGAAGATCATGCTCGGCGTGCTCGACCTCGCGGACCCCGCGATCGAGAGCGTCGATACCGTCGCGGACCGCATCCGCAACGGCCTCAAATATGTGTCGCCGGACCGCCTGGTTCCCGCGCCCGATTGCGGCATGAAGTATATGCCGCGCGCAATTGCGTTCGGGAAGCTGAAGGCGATGTGCGACGCCGCCGCCAGGGTACGGCAGGAGATCAGCTGACAGGACCTCGAGATGCTTGAGCCGGAGGCGGGTTGGACGGGACGGGAATTTTTGCCGCGATCGAGCGACCAAAATTGTCGAGCGCTCGTTGCTTGCGCACCAATCGCCGCGTGCGCGCGTCTCAATTACTGACCAAAAAGCTTCGGCATCGTCGACTTCGCGCCGTCCATGAAGGTCTGGACGGCGTCGCTGACGATGGCGTCGAGATCGGACGGGATCGGCGTCTCGTAGACGAACTTGCGGATGGCGAGATAGAAGATGCGGCCGTGCAGGCCCCAGAACAGCTCGGTCTCGCGCTCGCTCAGCGGACGGGCCTTTGCATCCGGCAGGTTCAGATCGTGGCGTAGCTCCGCTGCGGCGGGCTCGATGATCTCGCGGCGGACGATGTCGAGATAGCGGCCGGTGATGCCGAACGACTTCATGCCCGATGAGACGAAGATCCGAACCCAATTGTATTCGAACACACGTTCGACATAGTCGAGATAGAAGCGCGTCAACCGCGCCTCCAGCGAGAGCGAGCGATCCCGGATCATCGGGCCCCAATCGGGCGACCAGCGGCTGAGATAGACGTCCTGGTACACGCGCTCGATCAGCGCCTCCTTGCTCGGGAAGTGGCGATAGATCGCCGAATGCGTGATGCCCATGCGTTTTGCCAGTTCGCGGGTCTGGCCCTCGAAGCCATGCTCGGCGAAGAAGCGGATCGCCTCGTCTACGATCGCGCGCTCGCGGTCGGCCGCGCGCATGTTGCGGCGCTTTGGCGCGGACTTGCTGCCGGTGTCGGTCCGCTTCCGGACCGTTCGCTTTGCCGTTTTCTGCGCTTTTCGGGCCATTTCGTCGCTGAATCGCACGTCTCAAAGCCTTCATAGCCCAAGGTGCATTTGTGACCAAATGGTCATTTCCTGTTGACCGGCCTTCGGCGGCGTGTCAGGATTTTGAGACCAGATGGTTACAAATCTGGCATCCCGGCTGATGAGCCGATGGATATCGAGGAAACGGCGGTGAAGGCGAGGGCTTTCAGCTATTTTCGTGCTGCGACGATCGACCAGGCGCTGGATGCTCATGCGCGCGCCGGCGATGACGCGCGCTTCATCGCCGGGGGGCAGAGCCTCGTACCGGCGCTGTCACTGCGGCTGCAGGCGCCGCGGCTGCTGATCGACATCACCCACATCGACGAGCTGCGCGGCGTCAGGCGCGACGGCGGTTACTTGCGCATCGGCGCGCTGACACGCCATTGCGAGATGCTGAGCGAGCCGTTGATTGCCGAGTTCGCGCCACTCTTGCATGCCGCGGCACCGTTCGTGGCCCATCCCGCGATCCGCAACCGCGGCACTTTTGGCGGCAGCGTCGCGCTGGCCGACCCAGCGTCGGAATTTCCGGCCATGACCTTGGCACTCGATGCCGAGATCGAGATCGCAGGCCCGTCCGGCAGCTGCCGCGTCAAGGCCGACGACTTCTTCCTCGATCTGTTCGAGACCGCCTTGCAGCCCGGCGAGCTGATCACTGCGGTCTACGTCCCGCTGTTCAAGGCCGATCAGCGCTTTGCGTTCGACGAGCTGGCGCGACGGCGCGGCGACTATGCGCTGGTCGGCTGCGGCATGCTTGCGACTTTCACCGGCGAACGCGTTGACGACATCCGTATCTCCTTCTTCTCGGTCGGCAATACACCAACGCGGGTGAAGGGCGCCGAGGCGACCTTGATCGGATCGAGCCTGGAGGCGGAGCGTATCGCCGCAGCCCAAGCCGCGCTCGAAGGCGATCTCGCGCCACCTGACAGCGACGAGGTGCCGCCGGCGATGCGGCTGCATCTCGCCCGCGTGCTGCTCGGCCGCATGCTCGGACGTCTCGGTGAGGGCGCATGAGCGGCTTCGACCAAACCTTGCTGGATGATGCGGACGAGACCGTGCGGGTTCAATTGACCGTCAACGGCCGTAGGGTCGCCTGTGAGGTCGCGCCGCGTGAGACGCTGGTTGACTGCCTGCGCAACGAACTGGAATTGACGGGCACGCATGCCGGCTGCGAGATGGGCGCCTGCGGAGCCTGTCTGGTGCAGCTCGACGGCCGCGCAGTGCATTCCTGCCTGATGTTCGCCGTGCAAGCCGATGGCGCGACAATCAACACCATCGAGGGCCTTTCCGAGACCGGCGTGATCGCCGACCTCCAGGCCGAATTCCATCGTCGCAACGCACTGCAATGCGGCTTCTGCACACCGGGCATGCTGGTCAATGCCCATGAGCTGTTGTCGCAGGTAGCGCAGCCGAGCCGCGAGGAGATTCGCGACGCGCTGTCAGGCAACTACTGCCGCTGCACCGGCTATGAAGCGATCGTCGACGCCATCGAGGCCGTTGCGCAAGCGCGTGACCAAGGTGGAGGCACGAAATGAGCGCGCCGCTGACCTCGCTCGATCGTCCGAACTCCTATATCGGCCGGTCGGTACCGCGCCCGAACGCCAAGAGGCTGCTGGCCGGACGTGGGCGCTATATCAGCGACCTCAAGCTGCCGCGCATGCTCCATGCCGCGTTCCTGCGCAGCCCGCATGCGCATGCGAAGATCGTCGCGATCAATGCCGAGCAGGCCCTCGCGCTCGAAGGCGTGCATCTCGTGGCGACGGGCGCCGATCTCGCAAAGATTTGCACGCCCTGGACCGGCACGCTCGACCATTTCAAGGGCATGATTTCGGCACCGCAATTGCCGCTGCCGCTGGACCGCGTGGTCTGGGCCGGGCAGGCGGTTGTGGCCGTCGTTGCCGAGAGCCGGGCGATCGCGGAAGACGCGCTGGAACTGATCGAGGTCGACTACGAGGACCTTCCGCTCGTCGTCGACATCGACGGCGCGCGCGAAGCCGGCGGCCCGGTGATCAATCCCGGCAGTGCCAATAATACCTGCTTCCGTGCCCACCTCGACAACGGAACAGTCGATGAGGTCTTTGCGCATGCGGCGCATGTGGTGGAAGAGGAAATCACATTCGGCCGCCACACTGCGGTGACGCTGGAGCCGCGCGCCATCGTCGCGGACTACGATCCGTCCGCTGGCATGCTCACTGTGCATCACGCGACGCAGACGCCGTATCAGTTTCAGGACCTCTATTCGCGGCATTACGGCATCCCCGAGGCACGTGTCCGCGTGATCGCGACCGACATCGGCGGCTCCTTCGGGATGAAGCTGCATGTCTATCACGAGGACATGGCAGTGGTCGGCCTGTCGATCCTGCTCGGCCGTCCGGTCAAATATGTTGCGGACCGCATCGAGTCCTTTGTCTCCGATATCCATGCGCGCGATCACCGCGTTCGCGCCCGCATGGCGCTCGATGCCAAAGGCGAGATCCTGGCGATGGACGTGCTTGACCTGACGGCGATCGGGGCCTTCTCGACCTATCCGCGCACCAGCGTGGTCGAGGGCAATCAGGTGATCCGCCTGATCGGCGCGCCTTATCAGTTCAAGAATTACCGCGCCACGCTGGAGGTGATCTTCCAGAACAAGGTGCAGACCAGCCAGTATCGCGCCGTCGGCCATCCCATCGCCTGCGCCGTGACCGAGCGGCTGGTCGATATGGCAGCAAGCAAGCTCGGCCTCGACCCCTTCGCCATCCGCGCGCAGAACGTCATCGCGGACGATGCCTATCCGCAGACATCGCCGACCGGCTACCGCTTCGAGGCGCTGTCGCACCAGGCCTGCTTGAAGCGCCTGCGCGAGATCATGGGCTATGATGCATTGCGGGCCGAGCAGGTCGAGTTGCGCAAACGCGGCGTCTATCGCGGCATCGGGATTGCGACCTTCGTCGAGATCACCAATCCGAGCCCCGCCTTCTATGGCGTTGGTGGCGCGCGCATCTCCTCGCAAGACGGCGCCATTCTCAGCCTGACGCCCTCGGGCGAGGTGCGCTGCCTGATCTCCGTCACCGAGCAGGGGCAGGGCACGGAAGCGATCATCAGCCAGATCGTCGCCGATCAGCTCGGCCTCGCGCAGGAGCACGTCAAGGTGATCACCGGCGATACCGAGGTGACACCGCATGGCGGCGCCACCTGGGCCTGCCGCGGTGCCGGCATTGGCGGAGAGACCGCGCTCCAGGCGACGCGCGCGCTCAAGCGCAACATCCTGGAGATCGCCGCACTCATTCTCCAGGAGCAACCCTCGGCGCTCGACATCATCGATGGGCAGGTGGTTGACGCGGCGACCCGGAACCAGCGGATGCCGATCGCCGAGATCGCACGCATCGCTTATTTCCGCTCCGACACGCTGCCGCCGGGTACCCAGGCGCAGCTCACCGTGAGCCATCACTTCGCGCCGCAAGGTTATCCTTTCGCCTTCACCAATGGCATCCAGGGCTGCTCGCTGGAGGTCGATGTCGAGACCGGCTTCATCAAGGTGCTGAAGCATTTCATCGTCGAGGATTGCGGCCGCATCATCAATCCGATGCTGGTGGACGAGCAGCTCCGCGGCGGCATCGTGCAGGGGCTGGGCGCCGCGCTGTTCGAGGAATGCCGCTACAGCGAGACCGGCCAGCTGATGAACGGCTCGCTCGCCGATTATCTCGTTCCGATGCCGATGGAGATGCCCGACATCGTCATCGCCCATGTCGAGACGCCGACCGCCGACACGGTGCTCGGCGCCAAGGGGGTCGGCGAGGCCGGCACGGCGGCGGCGTCCGCCTGCGTGCTCAACGCCGTCAACGATGCGCTCGCGCCATTCGATGCCACCATCAATTCGATTCCGATCACGCCCACCAAGGTCCTGAAAGCCCTGAAGCGATTCTAGAAAAAGACAGTTGGAGGAAATCATGCCCAAATCCGGTCCGACCCCAAAGATAATCCGCCGCACCGCGCTCGTTGGCCTCTCGGCCGGCGCGGCACTGCTCGCCATGCCCCGGCTCGGCCGCGCTGCGGACGAGACGATCCGCATCGGTTTTCCGACGCCGCTCACGGGGCCGTTCGCCGCCGAAGCGCGCGACCAGGTCAAATGCGCCGAGCTCGCCGTCAAGCTCGTCAACGACAAGGGCGGCATCGGCGGCCGCAAGGTCGAGCTGCTGGTCCGTGACGACAAGCTCAACGCCGGCGAAGCCGCGACCCGCACGCTGGAGCTGATCGAGAAGGACAAGGTGCATGCCGTGGTCGGCGCGCTCTCCAGCGCCGTGCAGCTTGCAGTCAACGAGGTCACGCGCGCCCGCGGCGTGATCTACGTGTCGATCAGCCAGTCCGACACCATCAACGAAGCCAAGGACTTCAGCAAATACACCTTCCACGAGGCGCTGAACCCGCACATGACGACAGCGGCCGTGGCTCGGCAGACGCTGAAGAAGGGCATGAAGGTCGCGCACCTTGTGGCGGATTACGCCTATGGCCACGAGATGCTGCGCGGCTTCAAGCGCGCGCAGGCCGCGATCGGGGCCGACAATGTCGGCGAGATCCTGCATCCGTTCGGTGCTGCCGACTACTCCACCTTCATGCCGCGCCTGATGTCGATGCGGCCGGACGTGCTCTGCATCTCAAATTTTGGCCGCGACCAGGCCAATGCGATCAAGCAGGCGGTGGATTTCGGCGTGAAGCAGCAGATGAAGATCGTCGTCCCCGTGATCCTGCACAATCAGCGGCTCGCCGTTGGCCCCGACGTGTTCGAGGGCGTGGTCGGCGGCGCCAACTACTATTGGGGCCTGGAGACGCAAAGCAAGACGGCTGCTGCCTTCAATGCGGCATTCAAGGCCGCCAATGGCGGTGCGATTCCGACCGATTACGGCGCCTATGGCTATTCCGGCGTCGGATCGCTGCTGGCTGCCATGCAGGCCGCCGGCGGCACTGACACCGACAAGGTGGTCGATGCCCTTGAGAAACTGCAATACGATCTGACCAAGGGCCTGCAGCACTATCGCAAATGCGACCATCAGTCGGTGCAGTCGGTGCTGGTGCTGGAGTCCAAGAAGAAATCGGCCATGGCGGGCGACAACGATCTGTTTGCCATTCTCGCCAATGACGCGGGTTCCGACGACATGCTGCGGACCTGCAGCGAGCTCGGCCATGCCACCTAAGACATAGACGATGGACCTGTCGCTGATCATCATGCAGCTTCTCTCCGGGATCGCCCTTGGGGCGGTCCTGGTGATCACTGCGCTTGGACTGACGATCGTGTTCGGCATGCTCGGGGTGGTGAACTTCGCCCACGGCGCGCTGTTCATGATCGGGGCCTATGCGGGGCTGTATCTGGCGTCGCTGACCGGGAGCTTCTGGTGGGGGTTGCTGCTTGCGCCCATCCTGATCGGCGCCTTCGGCATGCTGATCGAGTTCGTCCTGATCCGCAGGCTCTATGGACGCTCGATCGACGATCCGCTGCTGCTGACCTTCGGCCTCAGCTACATCCTGGTCGAAGGCGTGCGCATCGTGTTCGGCAGCGACGGCATTCCGTTCCCGACTCCGCCGCAGCTGATCGGCGTGGTCGATCTCGGCATCGGCTTCTTCCCGCGTTACCGCCTGTTCGTCATCGCGCTGGTGGCGGTCGTTTTGCTGGTGCTCTGGCTGACGCTGGAGAAGACCCGCGTCGGCCTGATCGTGCGCGCCGGCGCCCGCGATCCCACCATCATGCAGGTGCTCGGCGTCGATATCGGCCGGGTGTGGCTTGCGATCTTCGGCCTCGGCGTCGGCCTCGCTGCGCTCGGCGGCGTGCTCGCCGGGCCCATGCGCAGCGTCAATCCGGAGATGGGTTCGCTGGTGCTGGCGGAGGCGTTCGTGGTCACCGTGATCGGCGGGCTCGGCTCGATCGTCGGCGCCGTCGTTGCCGGCCTCATGGTCGGCATCTCCATCAGCATGGTGGCGCTGTTCGCGCCCGAGATGGCGACCATCGTCATGTTCGCGCTGATGGCGGTGGTGCTGCTGATCCGCCCGCAAGGCCTGTTCGGCGTGAGAGGGAGGACCGCGTGACGCACCCTTCGAGCGGCGAAGCGGTCGCCAAACCCTCGTCCAGCGGCCTCGGCTGGCTGCTTGAGCAGCGTGTGCTGCTCTCGATCGCAGTGCTGGCCGTGCTGCCCTGGCTGCTGCCGTCGCAAGCGCTGGCCGTCAACGTCCTGATCTACGGCGTCGTGGTGATGGGCTATAATCTCTTGTTCGGCTACACCGGGCTGCTGTCGTTCGGCCAGGCCGCGTTCTTTGGTGCCGGCGCCTATTTCACCGGCATCGCGATCGGCCGCTATGGCGTGCCGTGGTTTGCGGCCGTGCCGATCGCGGTCTTGCTGAGCACCTGTCTTGCGGCCGCGATCGGTATCGTCTCGACGCGCACGCGCGGCATTTACTTCTCCATGGTGACGCTGGCGCTGGCCCAGCTGGTCTATTACGTCGCGCTGCAGGCTTCGTCCTTCACCGGCGGCGAAAATGGCCTGCGCGGCTTCACGGTCGACCGCATCAGCCTGTTCGGCTTTCAGGTCAACTTCCTCGACCCCGTCAACAAATATTACGTGCTGATGGCCTTCGCGGCGCTGGCGATGTGGTTCCAGTCGCGCATTCTCAACTCGCCGTTCGGGGCCGTGATCGAGGCCATCCGCGAGAACGAGCAGCGTGCTCGGGCTTGCGGCTATGACGTCGAGCGCAGCAAGCTGATCGTGTTCATGCTGTCGGGCGCGATCTCCTCGCTCGGCGGCTGCATGCTGGCGCTGCATCTGTCGATCGTGCCGCTGGACATCCTGCACTACCAGACCTCCGGTATGATCGTGATGATGGTGCTGCTCGGCGGCGCCCGCAGCTTCTTCGGGCCCTTCGTCGGCGCCGCGAGCTTCCTGATCCTGGAGGACGTCATCTCGCTCTGGACGCCGCATTGGCAGATCTTTGTCGGCGCGATCTTCGTGCTGTTCGTGTTGTTCCTGCCGAAGGGCATCTGGGGCACGCTGCTCGATACGCTTCGTATCGGAAAGGCGCGGCCATGAGCGGGGAACTGCTTCGCGCCGACGGGATCGGCAAGCGCTTTGGCGGCTTCGTCGCGCTCGAAGGCATCACCGTGTCCTTTGCAGCCGGACAGCTCACCTCGATCATCGGGCCGAACGGCGCCGGCAAGAGCACGTTCTTCAACATTCTCTCGGGCGCGTTGACGCCGACCTCGGGCAAGCTGCACTTCAGGGACCGCGAGCTCAACGGCCTATCGCAACACCGCTTCGTGCATCGGGGCATCTCGCGCTCCTACCAGATCACCAACATTTTTCCCGATCTGTCCGTGCACGAGAATGTGCGCGTGGCGGCACAGGCACTGACCGTGAGCTATGACATCTGGCGCAATCGGGCCCGGCTGACCGAGCTGAACGCGCGCGCCGATACGGCGCTGGAAGCGGTGGGACTGCTTGGTCAGCGCAACGAAATGGCAAAATTCCTGTCGCACGGACAGCAGCGCGCGCTGGAGATCGCGATCGCACTGGTCTCCGAGCCGGAGTTGCTTCTGCTGGACGAGCCGACCGCCGGCATGGGGCCGGAGGAGACCAAGGACATGGTGGCGTTGCTCGAACGGCTCGCCGAGAAGCGCACCGTGCTGCTGGTCGAGCACAAGATGAAGATGGTGCTGGGCCTGTCCAAGCGCGTCGTGGTGCTGCATCACGGCCGCCTGCTGGCGGACGGTGCGCCTGACGAGATCAGGAGGAATCCGGAAGTCCGCCGGGTCTATCTCGGACAGAGTGAAGGCTATGGCTGAGACAGCGCTGCTCGAAATCAACGACCTCCACGCCTGGTATGGCGCGAGCCATATCCTGCACGGCATCTCGCTGCATGTGGCCCCGGGCGAGGTCGTTGCTCTCGTCGGCCGCAACGGTGCCGGCAAGACCACGACCTTGCGGGCGATGATGGGCCTGATGCCGAAGGCGACGGGCAGTGTGCGCTTTGCGGGCCGGGAGCTGCTGCCTCTGCGCCCCCATCAGCGCTTCCATCTCGGCCTGGCTTACGTGCCGGAGGAGCGCCGCATCGTCCCGGGCCTGTCCGTGCGCGAGAACCTGCGGCTCGGTCTGGTCGCGGCGGGCGGCGACATCGATGAAGGTACCGCGATCGACGAGATCGCCGAAACCTTCCCTCGCCTCAAGGAGCGCCTCGATCAGGAGGGTGTGACGCTCTCCGGCGGCGAGCAGCAGATGCTCGCCATTGCCCGCGCCTTGATCGGTGAGCCCAAGATGATCCTGCTCGACGAGCCCTCGGAGGGCATCATGCCTGTCCTGGTCGAGGAGATGGGCGTGCTGTTCCGCCGCCTGCGCGACGAGGGCAAGACGCTGCTGCTGGTCGAGCAGAACGTCGAATGGGCCCTGCGCCTCGCCGACCGCGCCGTCATCATCGACCAGGGCGAGGTGGTGCATCAAAGCAGCGCCGCGGCGCTGCTGGCGGACAAGGACATCCAGGAGCGTTACTGCGCGGTGTGACCGACCTCAGACTTGCCGGTCGAAATGGAATCAGTCTGGCGGCGCCAGACGCAAAGGAACTCTTCAACGTGATCGAAGCTTGAATCGGCGGGCCGGCATCGCCGCCGATGGCTGGCCTGCGCGGCCCCGCCTCCCAGCCCCCCATACCCCCCGAGGGCGGGGCTGCGCTTCATCCCGAGATACGGGTCGTGATCGTCGAGGCAGACACGATCCGGCATTAGGCCTCGCGTGAAGAAAAAGCCGCCGGGTTCTGCACCCTGGCGGCTTCGAGAAGTCCCAAGCTGTTGATCGCCTCCCCAGCCTCATGCGTACCGCCGTTACCTTGTTTGCGGCCATGCCCGGGGAGTCTAGGCGAGGGCGCCTGATTCTGCTGTGACCTGAAGCACACAACACGCGGAATGTCGCAAAGCCCGCGGGCCTTGCGTTCGCCGCTCCTTCGCGTGCGTCCTCAGACCCGATACCAGCCCGCCAGATTCCACGTGATGGTGTCCCAGCCCGAGATGTCGGCCATCAGGCTGTTGACGCTGGAATTGACGATGTGGCGCGAGAGCAGCGGCAGGAAGACGTGGGCCTCGCAGAAGGTCTCGTCGACCTTGATCAGCAGCGCGGCGCGTTTGACCGGGTCGAGCTCGTTCTGGGCGGCCTTGTAGGCCTTGTCGACTTCGGGATCGGAATAGCGCGAATTGTTGCGGCCGAGCCATTTGTTGTCCTTGGTCGCGATCTCCCAGGACACGCATTGGTTCAGCAAGCGCTCCGGATCGGGCTGCGGCTGCGTCGTGTTGTACATCTCGATGTCGGCGTAGAATTTCGAGTAGGTGTCGGGATTGCCGACATCCGAGGAGAAGAACACCGATGCGGTGACCGCCTTGATCTCGATCTCGATGCCGGCCTTCAGGCAGGCCTGCTTGATGATAGCCTGCGTCTTCTGGCGCGGCGCGTTGGTCGAGGTCTGGAACACGTATTTGAGCTTCTTGCCGTCCTTCTCGCGGATGCCGTCTGCACCCTTGGCCCAGCCGGCCTCGTCGAGGATCTTGCTCGCCTTGTCGATGTCGAACTCGTAGTTCAGCTTGGGGGACTTGAACTGCTTGGGCGCGTTGACGAAGCTCGCAGTTGCGACGGCGCCGCGTCCGTAGATGAACTTCTGGATCGAATCGCGGTCGATCAAGAGATTGATCGCGCGGCGAACGGCGGGATCGGACAGCGTCGGGTGCTTGGTCTTGACGCTCGACCGCTCGCCGTCGACCTCGGTCCAGGGATCCGTCGTGTTGAGGATGATGAACTCGACATTGCCGGAAGGCGTGATGTCGAGCTTGCCTTTGCCGCCCGCCTCCATGCGCTTGAGGACCTCCTCCTCCACCTGCATGTTCCAGGCAAAATCGTATTCGCCGGTCTGCAGGACGGCGCGCGCCGCGGAGACCGCATCGCCGCCGCCCTTGATCTCGATCGTGTCGAAATGCGGCTGATTCTTGATGTGATAGTCGGGATTGCGTTCGGCGCGGATCAGGTCGCCCGGCTTGAACTCGACGAACTTGTACGGCCCGGTGCCGACCGGCTTCAGATTGCCGGGCGCCTCGCGCGACTTCGCGCCGACATAGTCGGCGAAATGATGTTTTGGCAGGATCTGGCCGACCGAGCCGACGAAGGGATCGGCCCAGAACGGCGTCGGGGCCCTGAAGTTCACCTTGACGGTATGGTCATCGATTTTCTCGACCTTGATGTCTTTGTAGGATCCCGTGGTGTAGGCCGCGGTCGCAAGATCGGCGGCATAGGCCCACGTGAAGACGACGTCGTCGGCGGTGAAGGGCTTGCCGTCATGCCACCGCACGCCCTGCTTCAGCTTCCAGATCACGCTCATGCCGTCCGCCGCAAGGCCGCCATTGGCCTTGGTCGGCGCCTCGGCGGCAAGGCAGGGGATGAGGTTGCCCTCCTTGTCCCAGCCCGCGAGCGGCTCGAAGAAGATGCGCGAGGCGATCTGGTCCTTGGTGCCGAGCGCGAAATGCGGATTGAGCAGAGTGGGAGCCTGCCAGAGCAGGAGCTTCAGCGGGCCGCCGCCGCCGGCCTTGGTCGGCTTGTAGGGCAGCGTGGCGTCCGCCATCGCCACGTCATTCCAGAGCAGGATCTGGCTTGCGATCGGCGCCGCGATCCCGACCGCGGCCATGGTCTGGATGAACCCGCGCCGCGACAACGTGCCTTGCTTCACCTCCGCGATTGCCTTGCGGATGTCGTTCTCGTCCATCAGATGGCCTCCACTTGGAACATTCGTCGCCAGCGTCCCATCATGTTTCATCACGGACGAGGCGGCAATGCCGGCAAGGGGCGGCAAGAGCGGAAAACCCTGCGGCGAAATGGCGGAGGCGCGCGGCGGATAAGCATGGTCGATCGCCGGCCACGCCTGCTTTCACGGGGATGGTTGTGGAACGCCGCAGCGCGACGGCCGTTCCATCTTTTTAGGCGGGATCAGGAGGCTCCGATGGGCGAGGGAGAGGACCATTTTGCGCGTCTGCTCGGGCGGGCGGCGATGGACGTGTGGGGAGATATGCCCCGCGACATCCAGGAGGCGCTGTTCGAGACCGCGATGAAGCAGCGCGACGGCGAGCGCGAAGACCTCGCACGGCTGCTGCACGCGCGCCACCCGCGCACGCAGCATCCGTCAAAGCCGGCTTGAAGCGCCGGGCCGTTCGTCCCCAGGAGGAACGTTCGCAAGCGAACCTCGTTTTCCAGACGGGCGTTGCGTCAGATGCAGCGGGCGAGAGAGGCACGCGAATTTGTTCGGCGAGGTGATCTTCGTGAGCGACCTGTTTATCGGAATGTCGATCGGAAAATGGTACGATCCGATCTCGGAGCGATGGATCACGCCGCCTGAGGCCAAGCCGGCCGGTAGCCGCTCACGCTCGGAGCCGGAGACAAGCCCCGATGTCCGCAAAAGGTGCGAAACCCAGCGAATCTGGAATCTGCTGGTCGACAGCGCGCGAGGATGACGTCGAGAGAGCGCGCGAGAGAGCGCGGCTGGCCGTGATGCGCCGGCCGCTTGTCGCGGGCGCAATCGCTGCCGCCAATTCGTTTCACGTTCGGTGGTGAATCGAGAAGGCGCAGCCCACGACTTGCCGCCAATATGGATATTCATTTCATTGATTTCGCCCGGCGGAGAAGCGAATACGGTTCCCATCATTGCCGCAGACTGCCGGAGACCAAGATGTCGTTTCGCCTTCCCCTGATCCTTGCAACCGTGCTCGCCGCCTGGTCCGCTGCTGCGAGCGCCGAGACCATCAAGATCGGCGTGACGCCGGGACCGCATGCGCAGATCCTCGAAGCGGTGAAGCCGGTCGCCGCCAAGCAGGGCCTCGACATCCAGCTGATCGAGTTCTCCGACTACGTCGTGCCGAACGCAGCGCTCGATGCCGGCGAGATCCAGGCCAATTCGTTCCAGAACCAGCCTTATCTCGACAACCAGAAAGCCGATCGCGGCTACAAGATCGAGTCCGTCGCGCTGACCGTGAACTTCCCGATCGGCGTCTATTCGAAGAAGCACAAGGCCTTTGCCGATATCCCCGAGGGCGGCAAGGTCTCGATCCCGAACGATCCGACCAATGGCGGCCGCGTGCTGCTGCTGCTGCGCGACAAGGGCGTGATCAAGCTGAAGGAGGGCACCGGCTTCAAGCCGACGGTGCTCGACATCACCGAGAATCCGAAGAAGCTGAAGTTCATCGAGGTGGATGCGGCGCAGGCGCCGCGCGCGCTCGACGACGTCGACGCCGCCGCGATCAACACCAATTATGCAACCCAGGCGGGGCTCGATCCGGTCAAGGATCCGATCCTGCGCGAGGATCCGAAGGGGCCCTATGTCAACCTGATCGCGGTCCGCACCGCCGACAAGGACAAGCCCTGGGTCAAGACCCTCGTGGACAGCTACCACACGCCGGAGGTCAAGGAGTTCGTCCTGACCAAGTTCAAGGGCGCGGTGCTGCCGAGCTGGTAGGCAGACTGCCTGGCTTCAGCGCAGGGCCGTCCCGGCGGGCAGCCTTGCGCAATGCCCGCTTGTCTGGAGCTGCGGCAACCGACATCATCGGGGCCCATCCTCGCCCGGCAGGGGTCGTAATGAAACGCTTCGCAAACCTGAAACGACTGGGATTCTTCACGCGCCTCCTCGACGAGGCGCCGCCCGCCGAGCGCTATCGCTTCGCCGCCGAGCAGATAGTGCGCGCCGAAAAGGCGGGCCTCGATTCCGCGTGGATCGCGCAGCATCATTTCCACGAACGCGAAGGCGGCCTGCCGTCGCCCTTCACCTTCCTGGGCTATGTCGCCGCCCAAACCTCGCGCATCCGCCTCGGCACAGGCATCGTCACGCTGCCGCTCGAGAACGCGGTGCGGGTGGCCGAGGACGCTGCCGTCCTCGATCTCATCTGCAACGGCCGCTTCGAGCTCGGCGTCGGCACCGGCGGCAACCCGTCGGCCTTTGCTGCCTTCGGCCTCGACAGCACCCAGCGCAACGAGATATTTGCCCGCAATCTGGCGATCGTCCGCGCCGCGCTGACCGGCAAGGTGCTCGAAGGTGGCGACACGCTCTATCCGCTCCGGCCGCAACTGGACGGTCGGATCTGGCAGGCGACGTTCTCGGTCGCTGGCGGTGCCCGCGCCGGCAAGGCGGGCGATGGCCTCCTGCTGTCGCGCACCCAGCCGCGGACCAAGGACGCGCCGAAGGCGATGCTTGCCGAGATCCAGAACCCGATCATCGATGCCTATCTCGAAGCACTGCCGCCGGGCTGCGAGCCGCGCATCATGGCCTCACGCAGCGTCTTCGTCGCCGACGACCACGCCGAGGCGATGCGCCTCGCCGACATCGGACTGCGGCGCGCGCTGCCGCAATTCATGAAGGGCGGGCACTTGCCTCCCGGCGAGACGCTGGAAGAGATGATCACGGCGTTCGACACCCATGTCGGCGCGGTCGACGACGTCATCGCCTCGCTCCGCACGGATGCTACGCTGGAGCGGGTGACCGATCTGGTCTTCCAGGCCCATTCGGTCGATGCGCCGCATCCCTATGTCCTCCGCTCGATCGAGCTGGTCGCGGAGAGGGTCGCGCCGGCGCTGGGCTGGGTCCGGACGGCGGCGACCGACGGGCATCAACGTGTTGCACGAGGCTGAATGATGGGCACGACGGATATCATCGACACGCTCGCCGGGATCGAGCCGGGCTCGGCCCTGGACGCCATCCGCGCCCGCCGCCTTCAGGCGCGCGAGAACGCGCAGAAGAGCTATCTCTCTCTGTTCGAGCCGATCGACGCCAGCGAGTTCTCGCTTGTGGAACGCGCGGCAATCGCGCTCTTCGTCATCGGCCTGCACCGCGAGCCCAATGTCACCGCCTTCTACCGGGCGAAGCTAGCGGCGGCCGCCGATGGCGCGCGCCTGGTGGAGGTTGTCGAAGCCGAAATCGGGCGCGGCGAAACCTCAGGGCCGTACGGCGCGTATCCGGCCGGGCCGTTGTCAGCCGAGAACACGGCCGGCTTGATCTACCGCGTGAGTGCAGAGGGCAAGTCCGCCCTTGGCGGCAGACTAGCCGCGGCGTTCGAGCACGCGCATCTGCTGGTGTTCCGTCCGCGCGATGCCGCGTCCGCCGACATGAAGGCACTGCTCGCCGCCGGCTGGTCGACCAGCGGCATCGTCACGTTCTCCCAGCTCGTCGCATTCCTGTCGTTCCAGGTGCGCGTCGTCACCGGCTTGCGCACGCTCGCTGCCGTGAACGCATAAGAGGAGGCAGCAATCATGAGCGCCACCGTCACTCCGCCCGTCGTCTTCACCCAGGATGAGCTCGGCTGGGTCTCCTGGATCGATCCGCTGCCCGAGGCCGAGCTGACCGAACGGCATTTCAATGGCCTGGTCGATCGCGCCCGCGCCAAGTCGGAATATTTCCGCCTGCTGGTGCGCGACCCTGAAGTCCTTGAAGCCCGCACCAAGACCGACAAGGACATTTTCTACAACGTGGCCGACGGCCTGCCGCGCGCCGAGCGTGAACTCGCGGCTGCCGCGACCTCGCGCTACAACGGCTGTATCTACTGCGCTTCCGTGCATGCGCGCTTCGCCAGCACTTACTCAAAGCGCCGCGAGGACGTGCAGCGCCTGCTCGACGAAGGCGTCAAGGCCGATCTCGGCGAGCGCTGGAATGCCGTGGTCAAGGCCTCGGTGGCGCTGGCGGCGACGCCGATCGCGTTCGGTCCTGAAAATATCGAGGAGCTGCGCCGGGCCGGGCTCGACGATGCCGAGATCGTCGACGTCATCAACGGCGCCTCGTTCTTCAATTGGGCGAACCGGCTGATGCTGTCGCTCGGCGAGCCCTCCAAATAGGCAGTCTCGCCGGCACAAGAATTGCTGCTTGTTTCAACATTGAGTGGATGGAGCCGTGCATGAGCAACATCGATCGCCGTACCCTGGTCAAAGGCTCGCTTGCCGCCATGGTGGCGGGAGCCGCCTTCTCGCGCAGCGCGTTTGCGCAATCCTCCGAGCCGATCCTGCTCGGCGTCAGCGGTCCTCTGACCGGGCCGAATGCGCAATATGGCACGCAGTGGAAGCAGGGATTTGATCTCGCACTCGACGAGATCCAGGCGGCCGGCGGCATCAACGGCCGCAAGCTCGCTTATCAATTCGAGGACAGCCAGAGCGATCCCCGCCAGTCGGTCGCAATCGCGCAAAAATTCGTCTCCGATCCCCGCATCGTCATGGAGCTCGGCGACTTCTCCAGTCCCGCCTCGATGGCGGCATCGCCGATCTATCAGCGCGGCGGCCTGGTGCAGTTCGGCTTCACCAATTCGCATCCTGACTTCACCAAGGGCGGCGACTTCATGTGGAGCACATCGGTCAGCCAGGCCGACGAGCAGCCGCTGTTGGCGCGCTATGCGGTGAAGCGCCTCGGCCTGAAGAAGCTTGCGGTGCTGCACCTCAACACCGATTGGGGCCGCACCAGCCGCGACTATTTCGTCAACGCCGCGAAGGAATATGGCGCGGAGATCGCGGTCACCGAAGGCTACATCGCGGAGGAACGCGACTTCCGCTCCACCCTGGTGCGCGTGCGCGATGCCAATCCGGACGGACTGATCCTGATCTCCTATTACTCCGACGGCGCGTTGATCGCGCGCCAGGCGCGCCAGGTCGGATTGAAGCAGGTGATCTGCGCCGCAAGCTCGGTCTACTCGCCGAAATTTTTGGAGCTCGGCGGCGAGGCGGTCGAGGACGTCCATGTCGGCACGCGTTACTTCCCAGAAGACCCGCGGCCCGAGGTGCAGAAGTTCATTGCCGGCTTCAAGAAGAAATACAACGGGCTGGAGCCCGACGCCTTCAACGCCTACTCCTATGATGCGATGAACATGGCGGCCGCGGTGGTGAGGATCGGTGGCGCCGACCGCAAGGCGATCCGTGACGCCTTCACCAAGGTCAAGGACGTTCCCAGCGTCATCTTCGGCACCGCGACGTTCGACGTCGCGACCCGCCGCGTCAAGGGCGCCATGAATGCCGAGCTGGTCGTGCGCAAGGGTCAGTTCGCGCTCTGGGACGGCAAGCCGACCTGATCTCCCTCCTCAGTAGGAACCCAGCGTGTCTTCCTGGCTCGACTACACGATCAACGGGCTGATCGTCGGCAATGTCTACGCCCTCGTTGCGGTCGGGCTCGCGCTGATCTTCGGCGTCAGCCGGCTGATCAACTTCGCGCAAGGCTCGATCTATCTGGTCGGGGCCTATATCGGCTGGGTCGCGGTGGTGCAGTTGCATACGCCGCTGCCGCTCACCATCATCGTGGTCGCGGCGGCAGCTGCGATCGTCGGCTTGGTCATCGAACGTTTCGGCCTGCGGCCGCTCCAGAACTCGGTGCGCATCGCGCCGCTGCTGGCGACCATCGGCATCAGCTTCGTGCTCGATCAGCTGGTGATGCTGACCTTCTCGCCCAACCCGCGCGCGCTGCCGAGCCAGTTGCCTGATGTCCGCTTCCAGGTCGGCGGCGGCACCATCGGGCCGCTCGACCTGCTGATCGCCGGCGTCGGCATCACCAGCGCGCTCTTGCTGTTCGTGTTCCTGCGCTACTCTAAGCTCGGCTGGGCGGTGCGCGCGGCCTCGCAGGACCGCGACGCCGCGATGCAGATGGGCGTCGACGTCAACCGCGTCAATCAGGCGGTGTTCGGCATTGCCGCAGCGCTCGGCGGCGTCTCCGGCATGCTGGTCGGCATGTACTACAACCAGATCGACACCGCGATGAGCCTGCAGGCGACGCTCAAGGGCGTCGTCGCCGAAGTGGTCGGCGGCGCCGGCAACGTACCCGGTGCTGTCATCGGCAGCCTGCTGCTGGGCCTCGTCGAGAGCTACGGCGTTGCCGTGTTCGGCACCAGCTACCGTAATCTGTTCGCGTTCCTGCTGCTGGTGGTCGTGCTCGTGTTGCGGCCGAACGGATTATTCGCCAGCGCACGGCAGGCGCCGCCCGAGCCGCTCACCGGCACCTTCATCGCGCCGAGCCGCCCGGTGCGCATTCCGCGCTGGGCGTTGCTGGTCGCGGTCGCGATCTTCGCGGTCCTGCCGTTCTTCCCGGTGTCCTTCTACGTGCTCCAGACCCTGATCAACGCCTGGCTGCTCGGCATGCTCGCGCTCAGCCTGACCCTGGTGGCGGGCACGATGGGGCAGGTCTCGCTCGGGCACGCGGCGCTGCTCGCGATCGGCGCCTATACCTCGGCGCTGCTGTCGCTGACCCTCAACGTTCCGGTCGGTCTCGCCATCATCGCCGGCGGGCTGATGAGTGCCGCGCTCGGCACGACGCTGATCTCCCCGTCGTTCCGGCTGCGCGGGCATTATGTGTCGATCGCGACGCTCGCGATCGGCGAGATCGTGTCGCTGGTGATCCTGAACTGGGAAAGCGTGACTCGCGGACCGATCGGCATCTCCGGCATCCCGCCGCTGTCGCTGTTCGGCTACGATCTGGTCAGCCCGACTTCGATCTACTGGTTCAGCTTTGTCGTGATGGTCGCACTCGCTTTGCTGCAGGGCCGCTTGCTCGGTTCGCACCTTGGCCGCAGCTTTCGCGCCATCCGAGACGACGACATCGCCGCGCGCGCGTATGGCCTCAGCCTCAACCGCTACAAATCGCTGGCCTTCATCTTCGGCGGTTTTGCTGCCGGCGTCAGCGGCGCCATCGCCGCGCATCTCTATTCCTACATCAACCACGAAACCTTCAACACGCAGCAATCGATTCTGGCGCTGACCGTCGTTATCCTTGGCGGCCTCGGCAATGTCGTCGGCGCCATCGTCGGGGCGATGGCGCTGGTCGGCCTGCCCGAAGTGTTCCGGATCGCGGCGGAGTACCGCATCCTGATCTACGGCATCGTGCTGCTCTTGCTCGTGCGGTTCAGGCCGCAGGGCCTGCTGGGGACGATGTGATGGCGGAGCCCATGCTGTCCCTGCGCGGGCTGACGCGCCGTTTCGGCGGCCTCACTGCCGTCGATGCCATCGATCTCGATCTCGCCAGGGGCGAGCTCATCAGCATCATCGGCCCGAATGGCGCCGGCAAGACGACGCTGTTCAACCTTGTGACTGGTCTCGACCGGCCCGACGCCGGCGTGGTCCACTTCGAAGGTCAGGACATCACGGGCTTGTCGCCGGAACGGCTCGCAGCCGATGGCATCGCGCGCACCTTCCAGCTCGGCCGCGTGTTCGGCAATCTCAGCGTCATGGACAATGTCCTGATCGGCGCGCACACGCGGCTGCGCGCCGTGAAGCCGGCGGTGCCGGTGATCGGCCCGCTGCTTGAATTGGGCCTGGCGCTGCTACGTCCCGCCAGCGTCAAGGCCGAGGAGAAGCGGCTGCGCGAGGAGGTGAAGGCCATCCTCGCGCGCTTCGGCGAGCGGCTGCTGCCGCGGATCGACCAGCCCGCCTATAGCCTGTCCTACGCAAATCGCCGTCGCGTCGAGATCGCACGCGCGCTGGCGCTGAAGCCGCGCCTCTTGCTGCTGGACGAACCAACCGCCGGCATGAACCCGACCGAGACGGCGGAGATGCAGGCGCTCGTGGCCGAGCTGAAGGCGGAAGGGCTGACCATCCTCCTGATCGAGCACAAGCTTGAGATGGTGATGCGGCTCTCCGACCGCGTCATCGTCATGGACGAGGGCAAGAAGATCGCGGAAGGGCCGGGCGAGGAGGTCCGCAACGATCCCAAGGTGATCGAGGCCTATCTTGGTCACGGCCTGACGCCAGAGCAGGAGAGCGCGGCATGACGGCGAGCACACCCGAACCGCTGCTGGTGGTGTCGAACGTCAACACGTTCTATGGCCAGGCCCAGGTGCATTTCGACCTCTCGATCACGGTCGCGCGCGGCCACATCGTCTGCCTGCTCGGCGGCAATGCCAGCGGCAAGTCGACGACGATGAAGATCATCTTGGGACTCGTGAAGCCGCGTTCCGGTGATGTAACTTTCGATGGTGCTTCGCTGCTGGGTTTGACCACGCCGCAGATCGTCCGCCGCGGCATCGCCTCGGTGCCGGAGGCGCGGCGGCTGTTCGCCGACATGAGCGTCCGTGAGAACATTCTGATGGGCGCCTTCGTGCGCAACGATCGCGAGGTGGTGGCGCAGGATCTCGACAGGATGCTGACACTCTTCCCGAAGCTCGGTCAGCGGCTGTCGCAGCGTGCCGGCTCGCTCTCCGGCGGCGAGCAGCAGATGGTCGCGATGGCGCGCGCGCTGATGAGCCGTCCCAGGATGATCGTGATGGACGAGCCGACCATGGGCCTGTCGCCGCTCTATGTCGATCGCGTGCTGGAGCTGATCCGCACCATCAACCAAGAAGGCGTGTCCGTCTTCATGGTCGAGCAGAATGCCAGCCTCGCGCTCGAGATCGCGCATGAGGCCTATGTGCTCCAGACCGGCAGGATCGTGCTGTCAGGCCCGGCGCGTGCGCTAAAGGACGACCCCCGCGTGCGGGATGCCTATCTCGGCGGCTCCGAGGCGGCGTAGTGCGATCTATCCACTCGTCATGGCCGGGCTTGACCCGGCCATCCACGTCTTAGGCTGCAGCACGAAGAACGTGGGTGCCCGCGACGAGCCCGGGCATGACGACCTCCCTTGCAAATTCGCATATGCGATCATCAGGCCACGGCCGGGGCTGGTCAGTGTGACTATTCTATGTAAATATCATACCGTGCGATGGGGCGTACGGACGGATTGAATTCGTGACGAGATGGTCCTTGCGGGCAATCGAGCCCGGCGTCGCGTTGCTGTTCGGCGGGCTGATTGCCGCCAACATCGCCGCATGGGCCTGGGCCTTCGCGGCGTTCGGCGACCGTCCGACGGTGATGGCGACAGCGCTGCTCGCCTGGGTGTTCGGGCTGCGCCACGCCGTCGATGCCGACCACATCGCCGCGATCGACAACGTCGTGCGCAAGCTGATGCAGGCGGGCGACACGCCGCGATCCGCCGGCCTCTATTTCGCGCTCGGTCATTCCACCATCGTCGTGGTCGCGGCCATGCTGCTCGCGCTCGGCGTCGTCGGCCTTGGCGCCGACAGCCTGCTCAAGCAGATCGGCAGCTTCATCGGCACATCGGTATCGGCGCTGTTCCTGCTCGTGATCGCGGCCATCAACCTCGCCATCTTCGTCAGCCTGTGGCGGGCGATCCGCATCGCCCGCGAGCAGGGCGTTCACGACGCCGAAGGGCTCGATGCGCTGCTCGCCAATCGCGGAATGCTGGCACGTCTGCTCGGCCCGATGTTCCGCCTGGTGACGCGGCCGTGGCACATGTATCCGCTCGGCGTCCTGTTCGGCCTCGGCTTTGACACCGCGACCGAGATCGGCCTGCTCGGCATCTCCGCCACCGAGACCGCGCACGGCGCCTCGCTCGCCGATATCCTGGTCTTCCCCACGTTGTTCGCAGCAGGCATGGCACTGGTCGACACCGCCGATTCCACGCTGATGGTGAGTGCCTATCGCTGGGCCTTCGTCGATCCCTTGCGAAAACTCTGGTACAACCTCACCATCACCGGCGCTTCCGTCGCGGTGGCGCTGCTGATCGGCGGCATCGAGGCGCTCGGGCTGATCGCCGATCGGCTCGGCCTGTCCGGCGGCGTGTGGGTGCTGGTCGACGGTCTCAACGGATCGCTCGCCAATCTCGGTTTTGCCGTGATCGCGTTGTTTGCGATCGCCTGGCTCGTCTCGGTCGCGCTCCACCGCCGTATCTTTGCTGACGATCGCGGTGCCGCGCCTGACATGCTGATCGATGCGACCGAGGTGGCGCGACGGGCCTGAGTCCCCCGGATCAGAGCGAAGCCGCGCTTTGCACTCGCTCCGCCGGCAGCTCGTCCGCATTGGGATCGCCCGGCGCGGTCGCCCAGGCCAGTTCCACTAGCGTCACGAACCTGCGGCCACCGCCGTCGAGCTGGACGACGATCAGGCCCTGCTCCTCCATATAGCCGAGGAGGCGCTGCGCCCGGCGCAGCGAATGCGAGCCGTAGGCCCGGGCGATCGCGGCATCGCCGGGGCAGGGCCAGCCCTCCTTCGCGGCGCGCGCGATCATCATGAACACGCCCTGCATGTCGTCGGGCAGGATCGAGGCGCGCAGCGACACCTCTTGCCAGGCATCGTCCTCGGCGAGATCGGTGCCGAGCCCGGCGCGCGCATGCGTCAGCATGCGGCGGAATTCGTTGAGGTCGGGCACCGCCGAGCCGAGGCCTTCGATGCGGCAACGGACGACGAACTCCTGGTAGAGCACGCCGATGGCGCGGAAGCCGGCATCTGGCTCGGCCAGCACGGCGCGAAGCGTACGATCGACGCGCTCGCGCCGCTCCGCAAGCTCCTCGGCGCTGACGGGCACCTCGACCACTTCGGTGCGGATCTCCGGCGTCGCGGCTGCTTTCGCCGCGCGGAGCTGCTCGAGCAAATCCGGCGCGGGCCGGCGCTGCGGCCGGCTGGCATCGGGTGGCGGTGCCGCCAGAATCACGGCGCGCGCATCCTCCAGCGTCGCTTCGGGCAGCGGCATCAGCCGCGGCGTGGAATTGCGCGGGCTGGTATCGGTCGCGCCGATGTTCAGGCGCAGGGGACGGCGCGACAGCGCAGGTCCCAGCGCCATGAACTGTCCGCGCTCGAGATCGCGAAAGGATTCGGCCTGCCGCCGCTCCATGCCGAGCAGATCGGCGGCCCGCGCCATGTCGATGTCGAGGAAGGTGCGGCCCATCAAGAAGTTCGAGGCTTCCGCCGCGACGTTCTTGGCAAGCTTGGCGAGGCGCTGGGTCGCGATGATGCCGGCAAGCCCGCGCTTGCGGCCGCGGCACATCAGATTGGTCATGGCGCCGAGCGACAGCTTTCGCGCCTCGTCCGACACTTCGCCGGCGACGGCAGGCGCGAACAGCTGCGCCTCGTCCACGACGACGAGCATCGGGTACCAATGGTTGCGGTCGACGTCGAACATCCCGCCAAGGAATGCTGCGGCGCGCCGCATCTGATTCTCGGCATCGAGGCCTTCGAGATTGAGCACGGTCGAGACGCGATGCAGTCGCGCGCGTTCGCCGGCAACCTGCAAGCCGCGCTCGGTGTGATCCTCGGCGTCGATCACCAGATGGCCGAATCGCTCGGCCAGCGTGACGAAATCGCCCTCGGGATCGATGATGGCCTGCTGCACCCAGGGCGCGCTCTGCTCCAGCAGGCGCCGCAGCAGATGCGATTTGCCGGAGCCGGAATTGCCCTGCACCAGGAGGCGGGTCGCCAAGAGTTCTTCGAGGTCCATGGCGGCCGCGGCGCCTGCCGTGGTCTGCCCCATCTCGATCGCAACCGTCATGTCCCCGACTCAAGTCCCGTCATTCGCGGACAGGGGCTTATCAATCCGGCCGGGGCGCGTCGAGCGGAACAGGGCGAATCATGCCGTGTTGCCCACGGCGGAGTTCAGGCGTGATTCGAGAGCCGCAGAAGTGCGGGCCGATAGGGCGCCTGCGGATCGTCGTCCTCGTTGTCGGGAATCGCGCAGGAGCCGAATTCCTGCCTGATCCGCTCGATCTCGGCGATGCGCTCGTGCAGCCGCTGCAGATGTTCGGGCGATTTTGCCCTCCAATAGCGGAACGTGTCCTGCGTCAGCGGCAGGAACGCGGTGCCGAACAGCGTCGGTTCCGGAACGATGGTGCGTCCGAGCAGCATGAACCGGTCGGGGCCGGACACGATGAGGGTCGCATAGCCGCGGTTGCCTATCCGCCTGATGCCGTTCAGCGACCATTCGGCGAGCTTGCTGAAGTAAGGCTCTTCCCGCCAGCGATCGGGACAATGGTCGTCTGCGGTGACGTTGACCGCGTCCTGGCTGAAATGGACGATGAGCCCGGCCTTTGCGGGGAACCACTCGTCGTCGAGATGGCCCTGCAGCCAAGCACAGACGAACGAGCGGCACATCTGCGGACGGCGGTCGTAGATGGTGCATCCCGTGCCGGTCTGCCAATGCTTGCAGAGCTGGTTCACCGGCTTGTCGACGGCGGCCACCTCGAGGATGTCGCAGCAGGCGTTGCAGGAACCGCATTGCCGGGCGGGACGCGCCGTCTTCGGCAGGCCGGTCGCGCGAAAACCCTGGCCGTCGCGGACCAACAGCTTCTGCTTCTCCAGCGCGGTCAATGCACGTTCGATCTTGAGACGGGATAGCCCGGTGGCGTCGATCACGCCCTTCATCGTCGTCGCGCCCGCCTCGACCGCGCGAACGACGCTCAGCATTGCCTGATCCATTTTTTATTTATCTTGTTGGTTTGCGTCCGCTCCTGGACGCCGGCATTGCATAATGGCTGAGGCGAAAAGCTATCGTCCTCCGTTTTGCGGGACAACAAGCGGAGACTGATCTGCGCGCATGCGGCGCCTGCGCAAATGCAGGATCGCGCGCGCCGCGCGCCGATCGCTTCAAGCCTTGGCGACGGGGAATTTCGATCGCGCCTGACGGATTCGCGGGCAAAACGGCGTCATTTCACCGCCGTCCAGCCAAACAGACGATGAGCAGCCGGCGTGTTCTCACGCGGCTGTGATATGCGCGAGGCATGCGCTCGCGCGCGGAAACACGACACGTTTGCGTGATTGCGCGCTGATGAGGAAGCACCGCGCGGCGCGTTGCTCATGCATCACACCGGGAACTCGGCGAATGAATGCAGCCCCGGAGGGAGCGCAGCGTGATCCGGGCTACGGAGTACGCCGCGTCAAGGTCGACGCGATCCGACAGGAACGGAAGCGGCGCGCTACTGCGCGCCGGACCCGCCCTGCACGATCTTCTCGTTCAGCTTCTGGTCCACGGTGTCGACCGTGCGATCGATCTCAGCATTGGGCACGCCGAGCTGATGCGAGATCAGCTTCACCAGGAGGTCGACGCGCTCGATGAAGGGTGCGCCGCTCGCGACCGCGCGCGCAGCCGACGAGGGCTTGAGCAGGCTCTCGGCGGCCTTGGCGTATTTCGCGAACGGCACCTGGTCCTGCGGATCGGCGCCGAGCTTGCGGGCGATCGCATCGACATGGTCGTAGATCGTCTGCGAGCGCTGGAGGTCGCCGTGAACGGCGTCGCGGATCGATTGCGGCTCGTGCGGCGTGATGCAGCGGTAGTTGCCGGTCAGCAGCATCGACCATTTCGCCAGCGGCACGAACAGGGAGTCGAACACTTTCAGCTTCACCGGCACGTCGTGGCCGTCGAGCGTCACCGCGTCGATGTCGGCCTCTAGCTCGCGCAGCACCTTGTTGTGCTTCTCGTCGGCGAAGGCCGATGCCTTGAAATTCGTGGGCAGGCCGACATGGAGGACGTTCGCCGCGTCCTCCGGCGGGCGGAACGCCTGCGGATCGGGCGAGCACAGTGTCACCAGGCCCGGCTCGAAGCGCTCCCACACCTGCGCGTTGGTGTAGGCCTCCTCGAGATCCATGTCCGCGAGCGCCGGAATGCGCTTGAGATAAGGCAACGGCGGCATGTTCATGATCGACAGGCACGGCAGCTTCGCCGCGGCGATCTTGACCATGAGAACGCGCACCGTGTGGTTGGTGTATTGCGGCTCCTGCATCGCGAGGCCGACCATGTCGTAGCGCGAGAGGTCGACATTGGCCGGCGTCACCGCGTCGAGCTTGCCGGGCAGGTCGCGCGAGAAGATAGCCCGGTGCGCGGCTTCGTCGCGCAGCTTGATGCGTACTTCGGTACCTTCGCGGTTGATCAGCTCAGCGGTCTTGGCGCGGCAGACCAATGTCACATTGTGCCCGGCCATCAGCAGCTTCGTGCCCAGCAACGAGCCGTAGGAAGCTCCGAGAATCAATATGTTACGCGCCATATTCCGTCCCCTCGACAATGTGCGTGATTTTTGAGCCCCGGCCGTCATCCGCGGGCGAGTTGCCGGCATGTAAGGCGAAGTGCGTGAGGATGGCAACTGGGATAATGCATACAAGGCCTTGCGCTATATTCCGTCGGCCGGATGGCGTGCGACCCCGTCCAGGTTGCCGGGGGCTCGCCGGTCGCGCGGCGGGGCAATTCCCGCCCAGTTGTCGCCATTACATTCTGTCATACCGAAATTCTGTTTATCGAATGTTTTGCACGTTTCGGGTGGGCTATGCACGCAAGGATGCATATCGGCACACAAGGATACATATCGTCTCACGATATATTTGAATGGGCCGTCAACGGTTCCCGTCGCTCTCCGTCGATAGTCGCGTTGACGAAGCGGCAATCAGCCGCATCTTTCGCCATTATCGTGATTGGCGGTGCGATAGATTCGCGCCGTAAAAATTACGCGATCAGGGCTGATACGACATGCCGCATCGTCATCGCGGGTCTGTTTTGATCATTGATGACAACAAATGTTAAAACGCGGGGATCGCGAACATGGCAGAGTGGAGAACCTCGATCGCACGGAGCGGGGAACTGACCACTGGGTTGAGCCAGCCTGAATCTTTGAGCGAGGCCGGCTCGTTGCGATCGGCAGCCAGATCGACCGACACGATCAGGCGCGTTGCGACGGAATCGAGCAGGCGCGCGGCGCGCCATGCTGGAAGCGAAGCCGGCAAGTCTAGCAACCGCTGACGCTGCTGTTCGGAGATCATGATGGACGGTGGTCATTGGCCTCATGGTTCTTGTGACGGCGCCGGTGGAAGCCTGGTACGCTTGCGTAGACGCGCGTCCGAATTCTTCGATAGCTTGCCCGTTGCAGAACTGGCGAGCGAGGCACACAGGCGGCTATGGATTTCGGACTGGTTGCGGGTCGCAGAAGACTATCGGACCTTGGCCGAATTCGCGCGCGCGGACCGTTCTGGCCGGATCGCGCATGAAGCGTGGATGTGCGCGCAGACGGCGATCCAAGTCGCGCGAAGCCTGTCTTGTCAGGAAGACATCGCGGACGCCGACCTCGCAGACAAGCTCGCGACCGGCCTGAAAAGCTTCGAGGATGACGCTGGCCTTGCGATCGATCGCGTCGAGATCGATTGCTTTGGTCAGGAGGTGCTTGCCGGCTTCTTTGTCCAGGGCGGGCGTCGGGGGCCTCGCGCACCCGTGGTCATCTGCATCAGTGACGAGCACATCACCGGCAGCTCGATGATGGGTCGGCTGCCGCCAGCCTTGCTTCGCCGCAACATGTCGCTGCTGCTGATCGACGCCTGCAATTCGACCCATCGTCGTTCTTTCAAGCCGGAGCATGTGCTGCAATGCTGCCTGGACTATCTGGAGGCTCGTCCGGATATCGACCAGCAGCGGATCGCGATCTATGGCGAAGGCGCCGCCGCCCCGCATGCATCCCGTCTTGCACTCACGGATGGCAGGATCGCTGCCGCCGTTTGCGACGGTGGCCTTCTGACGCAGTTCATGCGCCGGGCGCCGTTTCGCTGGATGACCGGACTGGAGCAGAGCGACCAGGACGGGAACTCGACAGGCTCGATGCTGCCGTCGCGTCGACTATCTTGTCCGCTTCTGGTGGTCGTCGGCAGTCGCTCGATGGTGCGCGAGCACGAGGCTCTCGAACTTCGAACGTTCTATCGGCAGGCCGGAGCCGATTGCTCGATCGTGGTGCCGAATTGCATCCCTCACCCGCTGGGCGAGGTCGAGAATTTCATCGCCGTGGACGACTTCATTTTCGAATGGCTCGACAGCAAGCTTGGAGCTGGCCGTCAGCTGGATCTCGTCACCTATCTCTAGCGCTTCGGTTCTGATTGAATCAGGACCGAAGCTTTTGGATTCTTGTTTTTGACGCGTTTTCGTCACGCGAACCGGCGTCCACTTCGCTCGAAATCGCTTTAGCCGGATCAGAGAGGATCGCGTGCAGGTCGCTCCGGCGCGGCGTGACGACGATCGGGGACGGGCCAGGCGATCATGCGTCCGACGTCGGCGGATTTACGAAGCGTCGATGGCCAGCAATCGTGCAGCAAGCCGCGCGTTCTTGGCGAGCTTGGCCAGCGCAGCATTCAGATCGGCCAAGGTCTCCTCATCGAGCTCATTGAACATGGTCGAATTCAAGGCGAGCCTTCTCTTGGAGAGCTTGCCGATTTCCGTCGTCGCCTTCTCTGTCAGCGACATCAGGACGAAGCGGGCATCGTCGGCTGCCGGTCGCCGCGACAGGAATCCGCCCTTCTCGAGGCTCTTGGTCTGGTTGGTCACGAAGGCCGGATGGATCCGCAGCTTGTTCGCGATGTCGATTCCGGCGACGCCGCGCCCCTCATCGAGTTCGGTGATGGCCATCAAGATGAGCCACTGCGGCTCGGTAATGCCTAGCAGGGTGGCCCAGCTGGTGTGGATGTCCTCGAGCTGAGAGTGGATTTCGACCACATTCCAAATGAAGTCCGTAATCGCTCTGTCGAGCCTCTTCTCAATCATGTGGTCCCGGGATTGCTCAGGCAGAAGGAAATCAGACAGGTCAGCAAAGTAGATCTTGTACCGGGATATTGGGCACGTGTCCCGTGCATAGCGTGCGGGAGGCGTCGATGCCTATCGTGCCGCGAAAACCATTTGGCCATTCAACGCTTGCATAAAACAATTAATTGAGTTACATATAATCCCACTCAAGTTTGCTGCTCTTGACCAACGTCGACAGCTAGCAATGTGAGACCTCCAAGAAAGCCCTCGGGATGCCCCCTGAGGGCTTTTTCTTTTGTTTTCAGCATCTAGATGGCCAGTAAACCGCCCTGTTGCTTGGCGGCAACATCCTCTTCAGAACTTGCGCTTCATCAAATCAATGAATTGAGGCGATTGTTTTTATAAACTATACGTGAAGCACGACGGAGGGGGGGCACCTCACTGTCGTTTCAGTCCGGACCTTCAGTGCGGACCTGAATTGAACGGAAATTGATGTGGGTAACGCGGCCTCCAGCGAGGACCCGGCCCCCTGAACCGACACCTGGAGGTTTACTAATGAAGTTAACGAAGACGCTCTTTCTCGGCTCGGCAGCCGGCCTGATGGCCGTCTCCGGCGCGTTCGCAGCCGATCTTCCCGTGAAGGCCAAGGCGGTCGAATACGTGAAGATCTGCTCGCTGTACGGCGCCGGCTTCTACTACATCCCGGGCACTGACACCTGCATCAAGCTGGGTGGCTATCTGCGCGCTGAAGTTGGTCTGAACACCAACAGCATCTATGACTCGCAGCGTACCGCGCCTGCCGCGGGGCGCAATCGCCTGAGCAACTACTACACCATGCGCGCTCGTGAAGATCTCAACATCGACACGCGCACCGCAACCGAATACGGCGTCGTCCGCACGTTCTTCGATGCGACGTTCTCCTGGACCACGGGTAGCTATCAAGGCACGGGTTCTGGGTTCGGCGGCACTGCCTATAGCAGCACGCTGGCCCTCAACAACGCTGGTGCGTCCCCGGCGCTGGTCGGTTCGTCGATCAACCCGACTGACGGCGGCACCTCGGGCGGTGCGCTCGGCGTGTACTATGCCTTCATCCAGTTCGCCGGCTTCACCATGGGTAAGGCCGTGTCGCAGTTCGACGCGCCCTGGACCAACTATCCCGGCAACAACTTCGACGGTCTCGTCGGCGGCTCGGGCACGGTCACTGGTGTCAACCAGTTCACCTACACCGCTGACTTCGGTCAGGGCGTGACGGCGGCGTTCTCGGCTGAAGACGCAACTGCGTACTACCAGGCCGGCAACCTCAACGTCAGCAGCGCTGCTGGTGCTGCTGCTATCGCCGGTTTGACCACTGGTGCGCTGGGTGCCAATGCCATCGGCGGCTCGCGTTCGCCGAACCTCGTCGGTATGGTGCGTGTCGATCAGGCTTGGGGTCTCTTCCAGGCGTCGGTGGCTGCGCATGACAACCACGTTGCCTACTACGGCGCGACCGAGACGACTGGTCACCCCGACGACAAGTGGGGTTGGGCGGTTCAGCTCGCTCTGTCGATCAAGAACATCCCGACCGGTGCGGGTGACGTGATCAACATCTCGGGCGTCTACACCGACGGCGCGACCCGCTACAACTTCCAGAACCTGGCGGGCGGCTCGTACATCATGTACGGCGGCTCGAGCCTTGCCTACCAGAGCGTCGCCGCGGTTACCGCTCCGGACACCACGTACGTCACAGGCGGTTCGCAGGAAAGCGTCAAGACCTGGGGCTTCCGTGGCGCTTACACCCACAACTGGGACCCGTACTGGAACACCGCGATCTACGGTGCCTACGCTCAGGCCCAGTTCGGTGGTGGGACCAAGACCTTCCTCTGCGGAGCTGGTGGCGTGTTCTCGTCGGTTGCGGGCGTGACCTCGTGCAATCCTGACTTCAACATCGGTCAGATTGGCCTGATCACCCGCTGGACCCCGGTCAAGAACCTCACGTTCTCGGGCGACTTCACCTGGACCCACGTCGACCAGAAGTATGCTGGCGTGGTTGCTGCCGGCGCCAACTTCCCGGTCGCCAAGCCGGCCGCGACAACCGAGCTGAAGGATCAGGACTCGTTCACCCTGCTGCTCCGCGCTCAGCGCAACTGGTAAGATTAGTCGAAAGCAATTCGACGAAGCACCCGGCGGGCAACCGCCGGGTGTTTTTTTGTGGCGATTCGTAGCCCCGACGGAGATTTGTAGCCCGGAGGAAGCCAACGGGTCGGCGCGGAGCGCCGCCCGATGACAGGCTCAGCGTAATCCGGGTTCTTGCCACGAGCGACAGCCGCCCCGGATTGCGCTCCGCTCCGTCCGGGCCTGCGTAGCGCGGCCTGTGTCGCCGCCCGTCAACCCCTCCTCCCAAAAATATTCCGCTTTACCGAAATTCGGAAATAGCGTATGTGTCGCCCATCCCGGCTCATCCTTGAGGGGCGATCGTGAGGTCGTCACGGTTCGCGAGCAGGGGGGCGGTGGACGCGGCAGCGTCGGACGCGAGAGGTTAGGGCGGGGCGGATTGCTCTCCGTGAGCCCGAAACCGCGCGTGGACGAACGGCGCTGTCAGGTTCGTCTCGCCTGTAAGTTTCCGGCTCTGTCGACAGGGCTGGGAAAACTGCGGCGAATAGCGGGCCGTGCGTACGGCAAAACCGTGTGGTCCTTGCTGCAAGCGATTTTTCGGCTTGTTGAAATCGACGGAAGTGCTTGAAGATAAAGGTATATTTCTGTTGTTGCCGGGCGGGCGAGAAGCCTGTCCGAACCGGCTGGGCCCTAATAGGCCCTAGTTTTACATGGCGCTCGTGCGGCCGGTCGGGGTGCCCTTGGAGCACGTAGCTGGCGCTCTACGGCCCTTTGCGGGCTCTCCTATGCGCTGGCGTGGTCCGGTGTCCGGTAGCCCGCGCGCGCCTGGGCTCCTGTACGGCCTTACTGCGGCCTCGCTCATGATGCCTTGCGCCCTCCCGGTGCGTATCCGCACTTCAGCGGCCGTCGCCAGCGCATTGTGAGGAGGCGCTGGATGACTTCTGCCGCACGATTGATGTGGCGCGTACGCCTGACGGCGTCTCGCCGAAGCGTCGGCGGAACGAGCGATTGAAATGAGAAAGGTCACCAAAGCCGACTGCAAACGCGATATCAATGATGGCCAAATGCAGATGGTGCGGGTCAGCCAACATCGCGAAGGCACGCTCAAGCCGACACCCTGCAAGGTGCTCGGTGAACGACTTTCCGGTCCCTTCGAGCAATTTTTGCACGTATCGCCGCGACATACCGAGCGTTCCAGCAACATTGTCCAGATCGAAATTGGGATCGCCGAAGCGTTGCGCGACCTCCGCCAGGATCGCCTGAAGCTTGGCCGCCTTCACACCACGCTCCGTAACCATGTCTGCAACTTCGGCGGTCGGCCCGAGCGTCGCGGCCACGAGATCGAGGAGATGTACGCCGACGGTGGACGCCAGTTTTGATGACGGAGGTTGTTTGAAGGATGCGAGCGACCGCAGGTAGCGACCGAGCAATCTAAGCGCCGGTCCGCGATGCACCGGCCGACCTGCAAGATCTTCCGGCTGCGCAACCAGAGACCTAAGGGCAGCAGCCGGCACGGTCACGAATTTGACGCTGCCACCACGCGGCCCAAACACTCGCAGCGGCCTTCCCCGGTCAATCAAACAAGCGGAGCCGGCATCATAGACATGTTCCCGGCCAGCATTTGCAAATTGGACCGGCCCAGCCTCGACGATGTTCAGTCCGAATTGGTCGCGGCTATCCTTGAGGTGGTGTTTGTGACGGATAAACTCCACCGGCGTGGTGACAATGCTACAAACGCTAACCGCGCCGAGAGACAAGTAGGTGACGTCAATACGCGGGCGGCCGCCGCTGTGATCTATCACGTCCAAGGCGAGGTTCAGCCGCGCAAACTCCTCACGGAACGTGGAGAACCGAACGTGCTCCGGCAGCATCTCGGTCGACCATCGCAAAAGCGCAGACGAGTTTGACATGCCGGTCTCCCGTTTCGGCGCCCAACCCCGCAAGAGCGACTGGACTATATCGGACTGCGCTTCGGTGCAGGTGTGAGGTGGATTACAAGGGAGGACTTCAAGAAAATGTCGAGGAATTTCCCGTCAGACTTTCGATGCTGGCACGGTTCGCATCGAGGTTGAGATGATGCGCGAAATGCCATAACGGCACGAAAAGATTTCCGCGTAACGGCTACGAGAAGATTGCAGATCATTCGGTAGATGATCGAGGCCTCACTGCGGCCAATCCTTGCAGAGAGCGATGCCGATCATGATCAGCGAGCCGATTGCGACCGCCACCGGGCAGATAAAGGGCAACTCTTCCAGCACGCTGATAAAGACCGCCCGGGAGCGGAGAGTTCTCTTCATATGCGCAAAGCGCCAGCCTGCCACACCCATCGGACATCTCCGTTTGGCCCCCAGCAGCAGCGACCTCACTCTGTCAGCGCGAAGCGATCTTCGGCTATTGCCCGTTCGGATGTATCCCTAGATCAAGGTGAAGGAACTCTTGTAGGTCGCGCATCCACTTTGTGCTCAAGGCGACGTTGATGCTGACAGGTTGCACGTCGGCCTTACTCGTCCCCTTCCGTCTTAGGCGGTGGGTGGAGTTTGTCGCCGAGAAACGTGCTCGGAATGGGCAACCGGAGTAGCGCCAGCGAGTGTGCACAGATTTCCCGGGTTCGCTCAATCTCTTCGGCGATGAGCGCGGACTGAAAATTTTTCGAGAATACTCCGACATAGCAGCACTCCCCTGTTAGCAGGCGGGAGCACGCTGGGTCTCTCAGCCACCGACACCTATGGGCAGAGCCTTGGCCGGTGACGACGGCACAATACTCTAAAGGACGGGTAGTTCCTAGCTTGAAGCGAGGCAACTCGCGCTGTTGCATTGCGATCGCTTTATGCGTCGAGACATCGTGGTGGTCTAAGTGCCGTCAATGATCGGCCGTGGTTCAAGCGTGGTCCAGTTCTCTGAGGATCAGATCGCGGTGCGTGACGAATTGCGCTTGAGTGCGGAGGAACGTCTCCAATAGTTCGCGGGCCAGAGTTACGTCATACCCGTGATTTTCAAGGTCTTCGATGCGCTGCTCTCGGTCGGATACGTTCTGCTCGCCACGCAACACGTGACGCTCAGCTTGTTCTAGATGTTGAAGTTGGCGGGATCGTTCCATCGGCTCCTCGCGAGAGGCGGGAGCACAAGCTGTCTCTCAGCCACCGACGCCTCCGAGCCGAGCCTTTGTCGGTGATGTTCGAAATGATACCCCAGTTCGCGGCTTATTTCCGTCGTGAGAGCACATTTAATCCAAGCTGCGGCGAACGGGCTTTGCCTTGGAGACGCGCGCTAATTGACAAGACTGAGCGCACGCGACCTCGTGGGGCCAATAAGTGCCATCACGATGAAAGGAACCACCCAACTGAGGCAGCTTACTCTTGCGTCCTGTCCTGCCCTTGCTCTGAACAGGAGCCGAGGACTTTGAACGACTGCTCCAAGACGATTTGGGACTGTTTAAGCGTAGCGCGGGTCTGCTCAAACGCTCGCTGCGCTCGTTCATAGGCCAGCTTCGCCGCTCTGATCTGTTGCCGTGCCACGAAGCGATAATTCGGTTCATTGGGGGAATGGGCTTGTTGGCGATCTTGCATGAAAGTCTCCCTCGCGCTTGCGGGTCCTAATCCGCATGGTTCAGCACCGACGATTACGTAGCAAAGTGGAGATCGGGACCGGCTCAATTTGCCCATCGAGCATCGAGCGGAGCAGGGAATTGGGGTCGGTGCCCAAAATCGGTGCAACCTTAGCGGCGCGGGCGCGGCTGATCCGATCAGTGCTCGTTCATGCTGAACTGTCACTGAGGTGCTGACCCTTACTCGGTGCATGTCCTCTATGCGCGCGCGTGGCGGAAAACGATGGACTGAAGGTGATGATACCCGGCTTCTCGAGTTGGCTTCTCAGGGAAAGTCCCCGACTGAACTCGCATCTATGATGCAGCGCAGCTACTTCAGCATTCAAAATCGGCTGCGTACGTTGAACGCTGGCCGTGCCAAATGTTTGCCACGTCGATCAGAACGAACGCGATTCCCTTCGGCCGATCTCTCCTGCGGTGCACTTTCCCATGCATCGCACGATGTCGTACGTACCTTTTGGTCCGAGATTAAGGGACACCACGATATCATCAGGCGACGGGAACCGTCGACCCTTAAACCCGAAGTGGAGTGTTTCCTCGGCGCGGTAGTGCGCGAAGGGCTGATGTGTTTGCAGATAGGCAGCCTGCCTACATGGAGAAGAGTTTCATTATCTCAAATACGCGCAAGTGATGCCGGCATAGACTCGGGCGCAGCAAGAAATCTCATAATTGCGCTTAATGATCATGGTTTTTTGGAATTATTTGTCGGATATTTCGGAGATAGTGGGACCTACCGGCTGGAGGCGCCCGCCGCTCGATTGGGCCGCTCCATGCTCTTGAGGGCAACTCGAAAAACGCTGCATGTCTGTACGCTGCACCAAATAAATCTGAACAATCTGCACACGCATTTTCCAAGCCCCCGCTAGGAAGATCGCCGAGCTGGCAGCATCGATAGTCGAGTAGCCCTAAGGCCGCTTTTTGAACCGCTCCAAATGTATGCGGAACGCTTGAACCGCATGCGCCGAGGCTCAAAGTACGGAAAGGTATTTGTCCACGGGGCCATCCCAAAGCCGGATTTCAAGAAATCGTCCCCTAACATCTTTGCTAATCTGCGCCGAAGGCAGGCGTGGAGATTCGATGACTGCAGCGCTGTAAAGGGCCAAATGCGTGACGGTTTGCTTTAGCAGTATGGCGATTTCGACCCGCGTGGCGAAATATGGCTTTTGAGCAGTCAGGCATTTCGCGACTCTCTCCGCCAGCTCGAGCAACGTGCTCCTTTGCTCGCCTCGAAATCGCTGAGACAGGGCAGGATGTATCAAGAATGCGAAGACCGTCGCCTCAAAGTCCCGATATGTCCACGCTGTTCGAGTGCATCCATTGCCATCAACGACTTGTGTACATGCGAGAACTTGGACATTCGAGACGCGGTGGAGAACGATTTCATTGCCGCAATAACCGCAGGTAGTGAGTCCTGCGAAGATGTTTGCAAGATCGTTACCCTTACGGCCGCGGTTTGCAAGATTTTGTTGGCGAGCAACCTGCGCGCGCTCGAACGTTTCTTGATCTATGACGGCTGGATAGTAACCACTCACAGGGGGGCCATTGGGGATGCCCTTCTTGTGACCGCTTGCGAAGCTTTTGGGCTGGTACTCTCCGTAGGTAGCGCGATTCCGTAACATATAGTCGATGGTTGTGTGATCCCACTTTGTCGTTTGCGTGAAGGTCGGCACCTTTCTTTCATCCAGGTAATTTGCGATCGCGTAGCTCCCCATTCCGCCGATAGCCAATTCGAAGATCCGCCTCACGACATGGGCGCGCTCCGGTATAAACAAGAAGCTCTGACGGTCTTCGCTCAGTCCTAGCCAGCTTGGTGCCGCTGAAATCTTCTTTTTCTCAGGCATTCGATATCCGTCGGCTTCATGGCGTCTAACCGATCTTCTAGTCGGCTCGATTCGGCTTTTCCACCGTTGAGCGTGCCTAGAGCGAAGTGGCTGCGGGTCCGCGCGCTTCTCCAGTTCCAGACCTCGCCTGTCCCGTCACAAGGCTAACGATCGAAAAATAATCCAATAAAATCATATAGTTATACTTCGTGTTAGCCCCCTCACGGTTGCGTGATTTTTGTGCAACAGTTGTCCAGATTCGATTTGATGGAGACCCTTCACCCCGTTTCGGTGGTTGCGTGTGCAAGGGTCCTCGATCATGGTGATCACGCGACGGAGGGGGGCATCCCAAGGTCGTCCCGTTTAGGTCTTTCGCTTAAGTCCCTCGCGTTCATGCGGGTGTGTCCGAAGACGCGAAGAGGTTTAAGCGTGGGTTTCAGAGGGGGTTGGGGAATTGACCGCTTGGTCAAAAAACCTTCCCTGTAGAACAAACTTGGAGGTTTAACATGAAGTTGGTTAAGAGCCTTTTGCTCGGTTCAGCGGCGGGTTTGATCGCCGTTGGCGGAGCGCAGGCAGCCGATCTCCCCGTGAAGGCCAAGGCGGTCGAGTACGTGAAGATCTGCTCCCTGTACGGTGCGGGTTTCTATTATATCCCCGGCACTGACACCTGCATCAAGCTGGGTGGTTATCTGCGCGCTGAAGTTGGTCTGAACACCAACAGCATCTATGACTCGCAGCGTACCTCGCCTGCCAGTGGGCGCAATCGCCTGAGCAACTACTACACCATGCGCGCTCGTGAAGACCTGAACATCGACACGCGCACCGCAACCGAATACGGCGTCGTCCGCACCTTCTTCGATGCGACGTTCTCCTGGACCACCGGCGGTTATCAGGGCACGGGTTCTGGGTTCGGCGGCACTGCCTATACCGGTACGCTGGCCCTCAACAACGCTGGTGCGTCCCCGGCGCTGGTCGGTTCGTCGATCAACCCGACTGACGGCGGCACCTCGGGCGGTTCGCTCGGCGTGTACTATGCCTTCATCCAGTTCGCCGGCTTCACCATGGGTAAGGCCGTGTCGCAGTTCGACGCGCCCTGGACCAACTATCCCGGCAACAACTTCGACGGTCTCGTCGGCGGTTCGGGCACGGTCACTGGTGTCAACCAGTTCACCTACACCGCTGACTTCGGTCAGGGCGTGACGGCGGCGTTCTCGGCTGAAGACGCAACTGCGTACTACCAGGCCGGCAACCTCAACGTCAGCAGCGCGGCTGGTGCTGCTGCTATCGCCGGTTTGACCACTGGTGCGCTGGGTGCCAACGCCATCGGCGGCTCGCGTTCGCCGAACCTCGTCGGTATGGTGCGTGTCGATCAGGCTTGGGGTCTCTTCCAGGCGTCGGTGGCTGCGCATGACAACCACGTTGCCTACTACGGCCCGACCGAGATCACCGGTCACCCCGACGACAAGTGGGGTTGGGCGGTTCAGCTCGCTCTGTCGATCAAGAACATCCCGACCGGTGCGGGTGACGTGATCAACATTTCGGGCGTCTACACCGACGGTGCCACCCGCTACAACTTCCAGAACCTGGCGGGCGGCTCGTATCTCATGTACGGCAACTCGGGCGTTGCCTACCAGAGCGTCGCCGCGGTTACCGCTCCGGACACCACGTTCGTCACAGGCGGCTCGCAGGAAAGCGTCAAGACCTGGGGCTTCCGTGGCGCTTACACCCACAACTGGGATCCCTACTGGAACACCGCGATCTACGGTGCCTACGCTCAGGCTCAGTTCGGTGGTGGGACCAAGACGTTCCTCTGCGGAGCCGGTGGCGTGTTCTCGTCGGTTGCGGGCGTGACCTCGTGCAACCCTGACTTCAACATCGGTCAGATTGGCTTGATCACCCGCTGGACCCCGGTCAAGAACCTCACGTTCTCGGGCGACTTCACCTGGACCCACGTCGACCAGAAGTATGCTGGCGTCGTTGCCGCCGGCGCCAACTTCCCGGTCGCCAAGCCGGCCGCGACTTACGAGCTGAAGGATCAGGACTCGTTCACCCTGCTGCTCCGCGCTCAGCGCAACTGGTAAGTTTGGTCTAACGACCTAACCTCCAAGGCCCCCGGCAGGAAACGCCGGGGGTTTTGTTTTGAGCGCAGTGCGTTGCGGCTAGGGGACGCGCCCGACGACTACGCGCGTCCCGAGTTATCGAGAAGGCCTGCTCTCAAGGAGGTGGGGCCGATCAGGACACGTCGATTGCCAGCAGGCGCGCAGCCAGCCGCGCGTTCTTGGCAATAGTCGCAAGCGCCGCGTTCAGATCCGCCAACGTTTTCTCGTCGAGCCCGTTCGACATGGTCGAGTTCAGTGCGAGCTTTCGCTTCGACAGTTTCTCGAGCTCCTTTATCGCCTTCGAGGTTAGCGACATCAGAACGAAGCGTGCGTCGTCGGCTCCCGGCCGCCGTGATAGGAAACCACTTTTTTCGAGAGCTTTGGTCTGAGTGGTCACAAAAGCCGGATGGACCCGTAACTTATTCGCGACGCCTATCCCGGCAACGCCTCGCCCCTCGTCAAGTTCGGTGATAGCCATCAAAATCAGCCACTGGGCTTTGGAAATACCCAGTAGCCCAGCCCAGCTGGAGTGAATGTTCTCCAATTGAGAGTGAACCTCGACCACGTTCCAGATGAAGTTCGTAATCGCTCTGTCGAGTTTCTTCTCAATCATGCTCGCTCCCGACGTGTTCTAGAGGCGACCGAGAGGCCCTTTACGGAGTTTGCGGGGCATCTCACACGGCTAATCGCCGAGATACGCCCCGATGTGCTATGAGGCCGTCGCCGAACGCCCTCGCTCTTTCACTCCTAGCTGCCCGCAGCGCCGGCCAGCCTCTGAACCGCGCGCCGCATAGGTCGTGTTTGCACCTAGTAAACACATTTGATGAATTTAGACAATTATTTTGCGAAAGCAAAAGCGACGCAGTGGCGCGGCCGCTCGGTGAGCAAATCCTAGACGTGGTCTTACGACAAATACGGCGTATCGCTGGCGGGTGGCGGCTTCAGCCCGCCGCGAGAAGGAGCGCGAGCGCATTGCTCAACGCACGAGAGAAGCAGCGGCCAAGGCTCGCGGTCACACGTTGTGAAACCCTGCATAGCTGCGGACCCTGCGCATGCTCGGCTTCAAGGGGTCCGGCGCAGCCGTCGCCTACGTTGGGCGACGCGCTCAATGCTGGATACTGCTATCTCGAAGTCCGATGTCTTGCCGCGACACCAATCAGACCGTCTCCCTGGCTCTATGGAACCTTCGGACGTGCAACTTATTGAGCGGTTATTCACGTAGAGGACCCTCTGTGAACCACTTCGTCGTTATCTTGATCTTACTCGTTGGCGGCGTTTCGCTCGCGTTCGGCCAGAATACGGGTGGATCGGGCAGTGGCGGCTCCGCGGCAAGTGGAAGCGCGGCCACCGGCTCCACAGGTTATGCGGGCAGCACCCTATCGACCGGGCATAACGTAAGCGGTACTGCGGGCTCCTCCCGTCCCAACGTAGGCAATGCGCTCAGCCACGCAGCGAGCGGTGACGTGGATGCTTCCTCCGTTAGTCCGGCTCCAGCCTCCCACGACAACGCGGTGGATACGCCCGCCGCCGAGCGCGCCATAAAGAACTTAGGCAACACGGATATCGGCATTCTCAAGAAGTAAGACCATTCTGCAAGCGGGCTCGATCTTGGCGTTTGCGGCCCTCTACAGCATCACAAGGGCCAAGAGGCCATCATTCGTCTGTTCCGCCTGGTCAACTGCCACGTCGGAAACCTCGCGCCGATGAGGGAGTGTTTCCAGACTATATCGCGCCGGGATTCACAATGCGGTGGGGCATGCCGCCACCACGCGCACCGGCGGGCCGCCGGTTAGTAATGTCCGCAACAAGTCGCCGCACTTGGATCAGGCCGGACACCGGTTCCTCGTCATACTCTAGTCGCTGCGCCGGCGCCGCCCCTTACCCCGAGCCCGCTGCGGGTCGAATTCATTCACTGCGTTCTGCCACGTGACGATCTGGTCCTCGTACCAGACGCGGCGGTTGGGGCTGATGTACGTGGACTTCGGAAACCTGCCAGCCTTCTCCATGCGGTAGAGCGTGGTGCGGCTGACGGGGATGATCTCCAACACCTGCTGCTCGTTGAGCATGCGACGGGGGGCGCACTTGGGCTCTCCGTTCATCTCGGTGGGCGCTGGCTTTGCTGCGGTCATTACGAACCTCCTCAAAGCCCGGTCTGCTACTCAGTCGTCGTTCTTTTTCTCGTTTCGCATCAATTGTCGAAAACGACGGATATCGAACTCGTCAGATCGCAAGCCGAGCGGTCTGACCCTGCGACGGTAATTCCGGGCTATAGCGCGTCCGATAGCCTCAGGAGGATCTTCGGGGCCGGCCTGCTGCTCTCGCGTTCCCAACGTGATCAATGGCTTCGCAGCCAGGTCGGACGGGCTGATGGGATAGCTCATCACCTGGTCGGCAATGGCCGCCATGAATGCAGAGCGCGCGCGTTCATCGCCCCACCACGTCGTGCCGAAATCGCGCATGGTCTCGTGCGCCAGAAACAAGATCGCGTAGATCAGATCGAGCGTGTGACCGTCACCGTCGATGTCGAAGGACATTTCGAGGCGCTGGCGAATATCTTCCGCGACCGACCGGAAGTTGCGTAAACTAGAGTCATCAAGTTTCGCGCGAAGTTCATCACCCAGGGTGATCTTGAACTGGTGCTGTTTCAACCTATAGGACCCTTGTTATTAATATTCAGGACCTTACAGTAATGGGCACTTAAGGGTCAATTGGAACCTAAACTGCAATGAACAGTCCAGAAAACACCATCCACCGCGTCCTCGATCAGCGCTGGGACGGTCGCTCGACGTTCACCGTCGAAGAGGCGGGATGCGAAATCCTGGGCCTCTCGAAGTGCAGTGCCTACGCCGCCGCGAACTCCGGCGAGTTGCCGGCGATCCGGGTGGGGCGCCGTTGGATCGTGCCGCGGCACGCGCTGGAACGCATGCTGAGCGGTTGACGAAGCGGGCGGATTGAAAGTGATCGGGCGCTAACGGGAGAGCGCATGTGAATTCTATTGAGCAGATCGCTTCGGCCTGCGGCCATGCTAAGCGGACGGCTCGCGGTTTCATGTGTCGCTGTCCGGCCCACGAGGAGAGGACTGGCAGTCTCTCGCTCGGATACGGCCGCGACGGGATCGTCCTCGTCCATTGCTTCGGCGGCTGCAGCCAGGCGTCAGTCATTGATGCGCTCAAGGGCCTCGGCGTGTGGCCGGGGCCGCACGTCGTCGGGCCGCGCAACGTGTCGAAAACGCCGGTGTCGAAAGATGCCGGCGTTTGCAGCTCTGCTTCGTGGGCAGCACGGATTTGGAATGCCTCAACTTGCGCAAAAGGCTCGCTGGTTGAGATCTATCTGCGGCGGCGTGGCCTCACGGTCTCAATTCCCTCGGCCATTCGGTTTCACCATGGTCTGAGGCACCCGGAAGGGTCGAGCTGGCCGGCAATGATTGCATTGGTGTCCGACGCACTCGGCGGCACTCCGACCGCTATCCACCGCACGTTTCTCTCGCGCGATGGCACCTCCAAGGCTCCTTTGGAGACCACCAAGATGATGTTGGGACCCTGCCGCGGCGGGATCGTGCGCCTTGGTGGTTGGGGAAACGTCCTTCTGATTGGCGAGGGGATCGAGACCTGCCTCTCGGCAATGCAGGCAACAGGACACCGGACGTGGGCGGCGCTCTCAACTTCAGGCCTGCGGACGATCGCTCTGCCTGATGACGAGCAGGACATTGTCATCCTTGCCGACGCCGACCGGGCAGGGGAGGCGGCGGCCAAAAACGCGGCGCACCGCTGGGTGCTCGAAGGGCGCCGCGTCCGGATCGCTCGCCCGCCGCCGGGACTGGATTTCAACGACATGCTGATCGCTTGCGAACCGTCGAGCGGTCTGCGCGGTGACGGGGACATGCCATGTTGGTACACGCAGTGAATTGCGAGCACGGGCTCCCGCGGCTTCTCTGCCAGCGGTGCGAGCAGAACGGTCGCGCGGTAGGAGTCTTTTCGCTCCGCACCGATCTGATCAATGTTGCACGTGGAACGTCTCAAGTTGCGCAGCGTCGCATTGCGGCGACGATTGCCGCCGCTGAGGAGGTGTACGCCCCCTTGGAAGGTGGGCTCGAACGGGCCGGCGCGCCTCAGGACACTGCCGTTAGGACGCGACCGACGCAGGCCAATATTCTGGCCGAGCTCGCGCAGAGCGCCGAATTGTTTCATGCGCCCGACGGTACCGGCTACGCCGATCTGGACATCAATGGTCACCGCGAGACTTGGCCGATCCGCTCCAAGGGGTTTCGCCGTTGGCTCACGCGTCGGTTTTTCGAAGAAAAGGGAGGAGCGCCGAACTCCGAAGCAATGCAGTCGGCACTGAACCTTGTGGAAGCAAGGGCACACTTCGGTTCACCCGAGAGGTGCGTCTGCATTCGGGTAGGGGCGCTTGAGGGTCGTCTCTACCTGGATCTTGGTGATGAAGAGTGGCGCGCAATCGAGATCGATTCCACTGGTTGGCGGATCGTCAATGACCCGCCGGTGCGTTTTCGTCGCGCTACCGGGATGCAACGCTTGCCGGATCCTGTGCGGGGTGGTTCGGTCGAAGCGCTGCAGCGCTTCTTGAATGTGCATTCCAACAAGGACTTCGTTCTGGCCGTGTCCTGGGCGCTGGCCTGCCTGCGCAATCGTGGTCCTTATCCGGTGATTGCGCTGGCAGGGGAGCAGGGCTCGGCCAAGTCCACTTTTTCGGCGATCCTGCGGTCGCTGCTTGATCCCAACTCCGCTCCCTTGCGCGCGCTGCCGCGTGAGGATCGCGACCTCTTCATTGCTGCCAGCAACAGCCACGTGTTGGCCTTCGACAATGTCTCAGGTCTGCCGGCCTGGATCTCGGACACGCTCTGCCGGCTGGCGACCGGCGGTGGCTTTGCCGTCCGCCAGCTTTACACGGATCACGATGAGGTACTGTTCGACGCCACCCGCCCGGTGATCCTTAACGGGATTGAGGAAATTGTCACTCGGCCCGACCTCGCTGACCGCGCCTTGTTCTTGACGCTGCAACCGATCCCCGAGGAGCTCCGCCGGCCGGAACGGGAGCTGTGGGCTGCATTCGAGGCTGAGCGCCCGAAGATTCTCGGCGCTCTCCTCGATGCCCTTGTGGTCGGCCTGAAACGCATGCCTGAGACACGTCTGCCGAAGTTGCCGCGCATGGCGGACTTCGCCCTGTGGGCTACAGCATGTGAGACGGCGATCTGGTCCGCCGGCACGTTCATGTCAGCCTATGTTGGCAACCTCGAAGATGTCGTTGAAGGCGTGCTTGAGGCCAGCCCGGTCGCGGTCGCCGTGCGTGCCATGATGGAGGATAAGGCGGTCTGGGCGGGAACCGCCTCCGCTCTTCTCCGCGCTCTTCCCGTCGATGAACGCATCGCCAAATCCAAAGGCTGGCCACAGACGCCCAACATCCTTTCGGGCAAACTTCGCCGGGACGCGACGTTCCTGCGCCGGGTCGGCATCGATGTCGCTTTCGACAAGGAGACGAACCGGGTGCGTACCCGGACCATCACCATCACCAAGATGGAGTCCTCTCCGACGAAAACGAGCGCGGCAGGATCGTCCGCATCGTCCGAACCGTCCGAAGCTTCAGAAAAGGCTGGTATCACCAACGAGATCCTCGATGGGGCGCGGACGGAAGACCCGCATGCGGACGATGTCAGTGAGCGCGATCATCAGATCGTCCGCGACAACTCCCGCGAAGACAAGGCTGAGGACGCAACGGACGATGCGGACGCAACTCTTCCCCGGCACTCTGAGCCCAGCCCGTCGCAGGCACCAGGCTGGAGGATGCGGTTATGACGGTTTGCGAAGCTCTCAGTGCGGCTCGTGCCGCAGGCATTTGCCTGGTGCTCGACGGCCACGATCTCTTGCTGACGGCAGCCGAGGCACCTCCGGATGAGGTGCTCAGCGCGCTGTCCCGCCACAAGCATGAAATCGTCACGCTGCTGCGGTCCACCCACGAGCGCTGGTCGGAGGAGGATTGGCTGGCTTCCTTCGACGAGCGGGCGGGCATTGCCGAGTTTGATGGCGGAATGGAGCGTCGGGATGCCGAGGCGCGCGCTCTTGAATGTTGCGTCGTCGAATGGCTGAACCGCAATCCGGTCTGCTCTCCTCCCGGACGGTGTTTGCACTGCGGCGGCAGCGAAGCCACGCTCGACGAACTGGTGCCATTCGGTACGGAGCTGAGTGGTCACGTCTGGTTGCATTCACGGTGCTGGGCAGCATGGCATGGCAACCGGAAAGCTATGGCCGCCGCTGTTCTCTCGGCCATTCTGAGGGGCGGATGATGCGATAAGGGGAGCGAAATCGATGCAAACGGACATTATGAAAGACGACATCCGGGATTTGTTCGCGGGCTTCGTCGTGGCAATCGAGCTGGATCAGCTTCGGGTGGACGCATTGCCGCCAGAGGCCTTCCTAGACGATTACTCGGACAACACGTGGCGCATCTGGCGCCGCTGCCATCTCGAGTACCTCAGTTTGCTGCTCTCGACGGTCGATGAGATCCAGCCAGTCACTTTGGAAAAGTTGACGTGGATTGCCACCAATAATGATCCCAAGTTCGTAGGCGAGCGGCTGCTCGACGTACTCGGCGCGGCTTCTGCCGACTCGGTTCCCCGCGAGGACGTTGCTACGGCTGAACTCTTTCTCAAGATGTTGATCCAGGACGTTTCCGGCCGGACCGAGGGTAGATCAATCGCACAGGACGCCAGCACTTTGATGAAGCGTTGGCTGCGCGACACCGATCCCCTTCATATCGCTCGAGATCCGGAATGCGGTTATGGACCGTACCTGGGTGGGTACGCGGCTTCGTAAGCTGCCGCGGCGCAGGGGCTTATGCGTAACCACCGTAACCACGCTCGCGTCACGGAGACGGAACCTCCATATCGAGCAGTTTCTGGTGATGTTGGCTGTAGCAAGTCTGTAGATTGAGGGCGGCTTTCAGAATAAGATCAGGTTCTTAAGTTCGGCGAAAATGCCGAGGAGCCAATGGGACGACCGCTCGGAAGCCCGAACAGGGAAAAGCCGTTTCAGGACGCGCTCAGGATCGCGCTGCGTAACCGTCCCCTGGCGCTGCGCAGGGTCGCGGACCAACTGCTCGACAAGGCGGAGCAGGGTAACCTCGCCTACATTCGCGAGCTTGTTGACCGCCTGGACGGCAAGCCGGTGCAGGTTGTCGATCGGCGCGACGTGCCAATCGAGGAGCTGAGCGACGCCGAGTTGTATCGCATCGCCGCGGGCGGCGGCCTCAGCCCGGACACGATGCTGTTGATGCCGCCGGCAAAGGTCAGGTCGGACGATCCGAGCTGAGCCCGAGGTTATCATCGGAGACTTGCAGGCGACTCAGCAGCCTTATTACCTGCGTAGCCTGCCACTTGCCGCCTCTTGGCGTTGTCACGCCCCGATCATTCAACATCATCGAGATCCGTTTGGCGGGCAGGTGGCGTAGCGGTCCGATGATGGGACGAAAATGCTCCGCGTGCAGGTCCGCTTCGGCCTTGCGAGCTTCCCCGATTGCAGGGTTGCCCAGCTTCCGACCGCGAGCCTTGGCCGCTGCAAGCGCTTCTCTGGTGCGCTGGGCAATACGCTCGCGCTCCTTCTCGGCGACGGCAGCGTGAATGTGGAGCATGAAAGGATCAACGTCAGGCCCGAGCTCGGTCACGATGAAGGGGATGCGCTGCACCATCAGGCCGCTGATGAAATGAACGTCGCGGCTCAGCCGGTCCAGTTTTGCAATGATGATCGGGGCAGCGCCGGTTTTTCCACCCTTGCCAAGCTTGCGGGCGAATTTCATGGCCGCTGCGAGCTCGGGACGACGCTCCAAGGCGTCTGCGCCCTTGCCGGTCTCCACCTCCCGGTACTCGGCTTCGATGCTGTAGCCGCGCTGGGCACAGAACGCCTTGATAGCAGCCTGCTGCGCCTCCAGGCCGAGACCGCTGCGGCCTTGCTTGGGTCTGGAAACGCGGATGTAGGAAACGGCGGGTCGCATAGAAGATTTATCCTCTCGGGAGTTACAGATGATCGTCCGTCTGACTGTAAACACCCCGAATCTACCGAATGAAAACGCAATTCGGAATCCTCTTTCTTCGTAAACTGGCGATGAGCCGCACTTCGGCCGCCGTCAACGCGTTTGCCAACTCGTGGATGGGCTCAACCTGCTACGACCAGCGTTGGTCATACGTGCTCGCGCCGTGCTTCGGCCAGCGGCCCTGTTCGAGCTCTCCTCCGTCCACGATGCCAGCCCGCCTTCGGCGGGCTGAAAGTTCTTCTCACGGAGGGGAGGGGGGAGGGAAAAACTTCCGGAAAAGCATGCTTGTGCTGGTGAGCCTCTCTCTGGGTGACGTGTGTGGCCGCTGTTGCTTTCTGCGCGGTCGGTGAGGATCGGGGGCGACGGTGTTTTGTACTCACGCCCGAGCTGCATCTTCATGTGCATAACAAGTCTGACCAGAGGACTGGCAGTACAGACGGCGCACAATGGAGCGGTTCAGGATGATCAACGTTTGATGCGCGATGGGAGGGGAAGCCGCTTAAAGCGTTGCTTTTGCCAATGAACCCTACGTCCCTTCTGAGGGATGAGCCGACCAGGCCAGTGAGTTATTGAAGGCAGCTTCTGACCCGATGCGGACGTAGTGAGTTACCCGTTGCTGATAATCGTATTGCCCGGCGGGTTTACACCATTGCCAAATGCAGGGGCGTCCCCATGAACAGGCGTTACGCACTTGGGCTTTCTGCGACCTCGATGATTTCAGTTGTCGCCTTTCCGAATAAGAGCTTTTCTCAAGCAAAATCACTCAAAGATCAGTTGATCGGCACCTGGATATACGAGTCCAGCAAGGCCGCGCGCGAGGATGGTAGCGCTGTGGAGCGCCCGAAGTTACAAGGGGCCGTCACCTATACTCCCGAAGGCCGCTTCCATTTCATCACGGTGCGCTCTGATGCGCCCAATATGCGTCAGGCGACTCTGCGCGTCCCTCCCCCGAGGAGGCAATCGCTATCGCGTCAGGTGTCGTTGCTTATACCGGAACGTACACCGTTGACGAGAGTACAAAGACCATCCACGTCAGTATCGAGGCAAGTTCATTCCCCAACTTGGTTGGAGCACCAAATCAGCGCCGAATCGTGACGTCCATCACGGACGATGAATTGAAGTTTACAAATCCAAGGACGCCGGCCGGCATCACGCTGGAGCTTGTGTTCAAGCGGGCGAGATGAACTTCAGCAGTCCGGTTTTGACCCTTGGCGGACCAATCGCCGCAGGGTTTGCCACGGCAGCTTTCGAACCGAAGCAGACGATCTCCGTTCCCATCTCGACGGCATTCGGGTAAATTGCGTCATAGGCTGGAGGGGCGTTCATGCGGCGACGCGACTTTCTGGTGACAATCGGAGCAGTTACGGCTTCTCCACTTGCCGTCAGGGCACAGCAGAAGGCTAGGTTACCCATCGTTGGGTTTATGGGTGCAGCCACGCCAGCCGCTTGGACACCATGGACGGCAGCATTCGCCCAACGCATGGAAGAGCTTGGTTGGACAAACGGCAAGACAATCAAGATTGAGTACCGCTGGGCTGAAGGCAGTGAAGAGCGCTATCGCCAGATAGGCGAAGAGTTTGTTCGGCTTGGCGCCAACGTTCTTGTTGCTGTGGGCGGGGATGCGGCCAGGAAAGCGACGTCCAAAATTCCCATCGTGGTTGCCTTGATGTCAGACCCGGTTGGCACAGGCCTCGTGTCCAGTCTTGCGCGACCGGGCGGTAATCTTACTGGAATGTCCATACAATCCACCGACCTTGCGGGAAAGCGAATCGAATTACTGAAGGAAGTGATCCCCACCCTCAAGCGCTTTGCGGTCTTAGCCTACGTCGATTATGCGGGGACTTTGCGTGATGTCGAAGCAATTCAGACGATCAGTAAAAGGATTGGTGTCGAGGCTGCTACACTTCCAATTCATCGCGGAAGTGACATTGAACCTGCGTTCGCTACGCTCGATCTTCAAACCCAAGCGATGTATGTGCCTCCAAATATACTAGTAAATACCAACCGCGTTTTCATCAACCAGCTTGCCCAGCAGCGCCGCTTACCAACGCTGCATGGTTTCCGAGAATATGTTGATAGCGGTGGGTTGATGTCCTACGGGCCCAACACGACAAACTTATTCCGGCGCGCTGCCGAATATGTTGATAAGATTCTGCGAGGAGCGCGGCCTGGCGAACTCCCCGTCGAGCAGCCTATCGAATTTGATCTTGTTGTGAACCTTAAAGTCGCGAAGACGATTGGCTTCGAGTTTACATCGTCATTTCTTGCTCGAGCAGACGAAGTAATCGAATAGTTCACTTCCCCTTTTTGGCCCGTTGCTGACCTTCGCTTGGAGAGCCGAAAAGTCTTCTTCCGGGAGATGAGCCGACAGGTGAAGCAGCCCGCCAAGGGCAGCTTATGACTCATAGCTGCGTTGGCGTTCGTTCCCTCGATGCCTGCAAGGAACCCGCAGCAGATCCTTTACACGATCCAGGCCATTGGTCGAGAACGGTTTGGCGGTCGTCAGACGAACCAACTGAGCAAGATTGCTGATCGTGCATTTGCGCCCCAAAGGCGGCATCCATGCGCTATGGGGAAGCCGACCGCCTGCCTCGAAAGCTCAGACATCCGCCTGCCGGGCCGGCGTCAAGCGTAGTTTGCCATTTCTGATTTGCTGCGGCGTGCTGCTAACGGTGAAGGCTGGCGCCAAGCGGGAGCCCAGAGGTCCGCTCGCGATCCCAAACCAGACCTAGCGCAGCGGGTTAGGACCGGACGGCTTTCGACCACAAGAGACATCGGAGCGAAACCAGCCGACGGCACCTGTAGAACGGCTTACGCCGATGCTTTCGCGTCCGGTCGCCTTGCAACGAGGATGGTCCCGATGCATTGCAAGGCGATTTCGTTTCTTTGATTACATAATCGGATTTGATTGCGCACGATACCGCGATCAGGTTTCGATTTTGATTCCAGCTTCTCCAGGATAGTCGCTTCGAGACTAAGTTCATCTCCTGGGCGTACCGGGTTCGGCAACCTCAGCTCATCCCAGCCCATTCCGGCGAGGACATGGAGAGGCCGAGGCTGGAGCTTGGGCGTGAGCGAGATGAAGACTGCAAAGGTGTGGGCGCTCGATGCGGTCAATCCACCAAAAATCGAACGTGCTGCCGCCTCCTCATCGATGTGGCGCGGTATCGGATCGTATTGCTTGGCGAACTGAATAATCTCTTCCTTCGAGACCAAATAAGGACCTGCCTTTCTGGTGGTACCAATTTCGGCATCTTCGAAATATATACGGGTCATTGGTCAATCCTTTGCGAGCGGACGACTATAGCGATGGCAAACGCCACTATAGTCTCGGTGCCGCTCAAGGTCAGCACGTCCGGTTCTGGCCCCAAGGCGAAGAGAGGCAAGATCTGCAGCACGTCAGCAGGCGACACAAGACCGAACACGCCAGAGATAAGGCCAAATCGGCGCAGTGATCCAAGCTGTGGGTCGGCGAGGATCGGGCGATGGCAGCTTTTGATCGAAGCGGCTTGTTTGATCTGAATCAACACTAGCCAAATTGGCATCTTCTCTCTTGCTGCTGATGAGGCACTCGGAGCCCAAGAGATTCAACGTCACGCCTGGGGTTCGTCGCGCGATGATTGCGACGAATGACCAGAAAGTGTTTCGCACTTATGGGCCGAACGATAGCGCATGGAAGTGCGAGCGCAATGGCGTCTCGCCGCGCGTGCTCTGGAAGTTGCTCTTGAACGAACTGATAGAGGAGGAGCCACAGACGGCTGCCCCGACGGCTGTACCTTCGACTATCCGCATGCGTCTGAGTAAGGTTGGCCTGGAAATTCTAAAAGCGGATTTAGACGGGAAATGAGGCGATTACTGCCATGAGCTAATAACGCTCTTGCCACGTGCGAGTCATTCTTTTGGAGCCGACCTACGCCCGCAGCAGACTCTCATCGGGGAAGTTATACACCCGCTGGTTGAGGCCGTAGCCTACTCTACGGCTGCGTGGTATTGCGGGAGCGGATCAGTCGGCTCAAGGCGGGGCGAAAGAGATCAGGACCCTTGCGCTATCAATGTAGAAGCCGTGGCGGAGCCGGGGCCAATGAGTCGTCAGCGAAACCCCGAAATCGCCTTCGCCAAGGTCCGTCACGGTAGAGTTGCAAGTCTGGTGTGCCCGAAGTGTAGTGCCACGTCGCGACAAACACTTGAGATCTATTCTCACCGTCAGCGTGCTGCGAAATTTGGTAGCGAGCGAGGCCCGGTTCCACCGCGTGCGTAGAGACGAAAAATTCGTCGGTAGCGAAGCACCGGGTGACTTTATCGTTCCCTTCGACGTCTCGGCCGTACTGCCGGAGCAAGTTGTCGGTGAGGCAAATAAGCGCCGCGACGGCTTCCTGGTCGAGCGTCGTCTTACTAGCAGAGCGTCGTCTAACCAGCCTTCTCGATCGCTCGATCACTGTGGACTTGGCGTAGCCCAGCAGGGCCGCGATCTGACGCGCGACGTACGTTGTCGCCCGCATTTTAGGCTCCCCGAGTGATGACTAGACTCACTACAACGTTTAACTGTTTTTGTTGTTCCGCCACCTTAAGATAGTATACTATTTTTAGTTGCGGGTCTTTAAGGGACACCGCGCTAAAGCTATTCAGTCCGACGTGGCTTTGCACTGCTCTTTCTGCCGTTCCTGGAATACCGCAACAAAGGCTTGTCAGCTATGGACCCTATCTCGCGGCCTTCTATCGTGAGACTCGCGTGCTCGTCGGCCGCCCAAGGGCGACAAACCAAGGACGTGGTATCTCTATGTATCGAGCATGCGAGCTTGCTAGTTCAGAGCTTTGCCCGCCAAGAATTTGTGGAAGTCCGCCGTCAGCCTCGAGCTCATCAGGTTTGATCGTAGGTTCGACGAACCAAATTATGCTCTTTCAAATATTTCCTTAACGCCCGATGTCGGATGTCGAATGTCGGCGGTGCATCGGGCGCGGGAGCATGCGTGCCTCGGCCGCCGCTTGTGACCCGGAGCAGACCTGGTGGCCGAAACCAATGGCCTCTAACAACGGCTACGGCCGCCAACCTCTGGTGCCCAATAGGATGCCATGGTTGCGCCCGCGCACATTGAGGTCATAGGTTTTGACCGTCGACCAATCCACCTTGGATTTCAGCTCGGCCATCGAATCCACGTTTACCTTCTCATAAACCTGTATAGCAAAGAGCATGCGGCGGTCGGGATAGGCGTGAGCCATTCGCGCAATGATGTCGGTGATCGGCGGCTCGGTTCGACGCAGATCCAGCCCCTCGACTTCGTCGAGAGCAGTCCCCCATGGCGGCGCGACGAAGACAATCAACGCGTCGTGTGTCGGCAGGTCGAGCCTATCCAGCACCACGGTGTAGTCGCCCGGTATGAGCTCGATAGGGCGATCGAGATCGGCAATGTTTTGCCTAGTGAGTTGGTAGACGTTTGGATCGAACTCAAAACGCAAGCCCGCGCGAATGAGAGACGTGACGCAGTATCCAGTAAAGTGTGTTGCACGAACCCGCGAAGGGATCGATGACCGAGAACGTGGTTCCCGGCCGGAGGGAGCCAGCCATTGCCGCGATGTCGCGACCGATAAGATTGGCCAACGGATCGCGCGTGCATTCAACGGCCGTTCGGCCTAGCAATCGTACACCGCGCGCGTACCATTGCGACGGCGTCATGCCGTAAAGGCGAACGTAATCCGAATCTGAGAACGACCCGTATCGCTGCACCTCACTCAAGGTGAGAATCTCGTTGCGCTTGCTGCCGTGCAACAGCAACGCCCGGTCGTAGAACGGCTCTTTGCCGGATTCACGAGTATCGCTTTCCTTGCGGCCAGCCATCGCTCCTTCCCGTCCATGGTACGATATGATGCCACAAACGAGCGGCACGGCGGGGCCGAAATTGGGTCCGGCCCATCATGAAATCGCGCGGATAAAGCGTGGATGGCCGGAAGGGAAGGCCCCGCACCAATCCTTGTCTACTCGCCCATCGCAGCCAGTGGATGTAGAGACGGGGCGTCGGCAGTCAAGTGTAGAGCGGAAGCGGAAGCGGCGGTCCAAGCGGCCCAATTTGAGCCGGAGGTGACTTTCGCAATCAAGACGCGGTCTGCTGGCTAACCAAAGTGCTCTACCGACTAGTGTGCGACTGACGGCGTTGGCAACGACAGCCTTTGCATGACATCTCGGTCCGCGTTGCATCCAGCCATGCTCACAGCTAATGGTGGCTATTTCGCGCTGTAGTTGGGTTTTTATTTATGCAGGAGCGATCTTGAGTTGTTTGATGAAGTCTTGCCGAAACAGAAGGCTGCTACGCTAGGTCTTAAATAGGGTGGCCTGTTTTTTCTGGACTGACAGCCAAGTCAGCCGATCGCATAATTCCCACGCTCGAACGCCGCGTTGTGAACGAACTATCGGAGAGCGATTAACGAGCTGATGCTATACAAAAACACATGGAAGAAATTCTAGGTCGTGTTCACAGGGGGCAACCAATGCCCGCCATATTCGATCTGCTTTATCACGAATACTGCCGCGCCCGTCTCGCTGAAATGCGGAAACAGCTTCTGATGGCGGGGCAAAGTCCTGAAGGCTTGGAAACCGATTACGATCGTGCTGATCAGGATAGAGTTGGCAGGACAGACAGGCAGCACGAGATTGGCTGCGGCGCGCTGAATGAAGCGGACTGGCCCAGGTACGTCATTCCGTTGTGAGGTTGACGAAGAACTTTTCAAACCGCCTAGTGAACTATGTGTTTGCAGTCGTCATGTCTGTGGTAACAATCACGATTGCAGCGACATCGGCGAAGGTGAACTGGCCTTTCGAGCCGAGGTTACGCTATCCTGAATCGCAACGCTGGGCCGCCTTTTAAAATTAGCACGAAGGGGAAGCCGACGCTCCGGCGCCTACGTTGAAGATCTTATCTGCTCGTGAAGTAGATTACATTTCCTCGTTCTTGGCGCGGGCTAGTGTGAAGAACAGTACTTTCTTGACGGAGACTCACAATGCTCGCAGCGGTCAAATGGAACTTCCGACTTAGCCCCCGCGAATGGGTAATGATGGCTGTGGTGCGTGTCATCGGCATCCAGGCGAACCGGCGGAATGGCGACAGCAAGCATATGCAGCCACTCTGGAAGCATTTCGACGATACCCATCATTGGGATGCCTCCGCGGAGGAATGGGTCCCCAACCTCGAGCGCTGATCGTGCAGCGCATATCCTCTCACAGGCCGCTGGTCCCTCGTGATCTGCGGTGGCGTTGACTGCAGAAAGTGCATCTTCCTGCAGAGGCCTCTGGGGGCGCGAGAGGCAATCTGATTATAGTGCAGGTTCGTTCGGGCCAACCTTGTGGGACACGAAGTCGATCTCTGTGCATTAACTTTGAGCGTAGAGAGAGCGGCGCCTTCTGAGCTTACTTCTCGCGCTTCCGCTTCTGGCCCTTAGTTGAACAACGCTGAGGCTATTGTGATGTCGGCTATCGGCCGCAGTCTTTCCCTCAGGCGGTGGGATGCACTTCTTGCATGCGAACGGAAGAGAAAACGGTAGTCGTTTCGTTGCTTTGGATAGCGACCATCAATTGGTTAGCCATGTCCAGTAGGCGGTGTCGATCTCGGTCGACGAACTCCCGCGGCTGGGTATCAATTACACACAGGCAGCCTACAACGTGGCCGGATGTAGTCTTTAATGGGGCTCCGGCGTAGAACCGAATGCCTCTCTCCAGCACACGATGATCATCGGCGAAGCGCGGATCCTCGGTGACATCCTCCGAAACGAGCATATCCTCTGCAGCGATTACATGCGCGTCGAGAGGGCTCTCGTGATTGCCCTGCAGACCTGCTTGAACTTCCTGGGGGCGGCTGTCGGAGATGCTTGGCTGAATATCATCGACAAATGACACCAGCGCGATCGGGACGCCGAAGGCCTGAGCAACCTTTCTGGACTCCTCATCCAGGGCCTGACGTTTCGCGGTGTCCAGGCCAAGGCCACGCAACGCGGCAAGCTGCGCCTGCTCGGCGCCAGCCGTGATCTGGGGCGCTTCGCCTCGAGCGGCAGCGCGACCTATCCATGCTTCGACCTGCTCGGTACAGGCTTTGAGAGAGGCGAACACCGCGTGGGCCGCCATTTGACTCTTAAGCTCTTCCGTCTGGTCCGTTCCGGCGATCAAGTTCCAGCAGCAGACGATAAGCTTCACGTGGGGAGCGCGACGACGCAGGCGACGAAAGACATAGCGGGCATAGACCTGCGGCTGCTGGTGAAAATAGGACAGGCACACCACGTCTACGCCCTGGAGATCAAGTTGCTCCAATGCTCCCCGACTGACCACGATCGGCGGCAGGACTTTGGCGCCGATATTGCGCTCCTGAAGGACCTGCGCGAGCATCTCCGCCGCTGCATGATCAAGCTCCGTGCGACCTGCGAGACAAAGGACGCATGGTCGCTGCGCCATGTGATTTGGCTCTTCCGCTGAAGACGCCTTTTCGCGGATATGGTCGTCAACCTCCCGAACAACGGAGATTGCCGTATCCGCGACGAGGCGCCGGTAGTTGGTATCGATGCTGCTGCGCTGACGGTCGTTCTCCGCCAAACGCAGAGCTGGAATGCCTACGTTATCGTACAACTCGCACGAGGTGCACTCGTCGACATAGTTCTCGGCGAACTCAACTGCCTCCTCCAGGTTGCCAGCCAATAATCGCTGATAGAGTTGCTCCTCCGGCGCGAGCACAGGGTCGCTGCCAAGAAGAACGCCCAAAAACTCCAACTGCGGGACATAGCGCCCAATGACGACGAGGCAGACGGTCAAAGGTGTCGCCAGGAATAGCCCGACGGGACCCCACAGCATCGTCCAGAAAATCGCAGCAATGATGATGGCAAGGGATGACAACCCCGTGCTGGAACCGTAAAGCCAGGGCTCGATGACATTGTTGCTGATGAGTTCAGCAGTAAGGAACAGGCCGACGACCCAGAACAGCATCGTCCAGCCTGGATCGACGGCGATGGCCAGTGCAACCGGAAATATCGCAGCTAGAAAAGGTCCGAGATAGGGAATAAATCGAAGTACCGCTGCGAGCAGGCCCCAAAGAATCGCGTTCGGTACGCCGACAAAGTAGAGTGCAACGCCGATCGGGACGCCGTAAGTCAGATTAACCACGAGCTGCATAAGCAGATAGCGGCTGACCCGCGAGGCAGCATCGTTGATGGCCTGAGTGCTCTTCTGAAGGTCGCCGGCTCCCGCCAACTTGATGAAGCGATCGCGCAGGTCTTCCCGCTCGAGCAGCACGAAAATCACGAAGATCACGACGAGTCCGGACGTAGCGAGCGGTGCCAGCAACGGGCCTATGACAGAGCGGATGAGCTCAAGTGGTCTTGGCTGCGGCGGCTCCATCCGCACGGTGACGGGCTCCTGATTCTGGCCACCCGCGCCAAGCCGGGACGGCGCGGCGCCCGATTTTTTCTCGTCGCCCGAGAGCTCTCTGCCGAGATCCTGCATCGTCGTGGTGACGGCATCGACGACCCCGCCGCCTGGCGCGGAGGTCTGCAACGAATGGATCTTCTCGGTGATGGTGGTCTGATAATTGGGAAGGTTGGAGGCGAGCTGGACCAGTTGGCGTCCGACGATCAAGGCGATCCCCGTGACGACGATAAACGCCATGGAAACAGCGATTAGTACCGCTGCAATGCGGGGTACTTTCCAACGTCTCAGCCAGTTGACCAAGGGCGTGAGAACGAAGCTAAGCAAGATAGCAAGAGCAAAGGGAACGAAGATTTCCCGACCGAGATAAAGGCCTCCGATGGCCAGGACGATGCTGCCGGCTGTGAGCATGGGCGACGACGCGGCCGGCATGGCCGGTGTTCGTTGCGGCGACGCCGAAGCCAACTCAGCCATACGGACGGGCCCTTCATTAGAGGCATCCATTGGTCAACCGTAAACCGACCGGTTTGATCCAATCCGAAACTTTTCGAAGCGCCCAATACTGGCCTCCGCCACAGGCAACTACTTGAGTAAGGCGCGGTCCGCGCGACCACTGATCGGGGCTTTTCGGGCAACGAAGGAGTAGTCCCCCGGCCGAGCGTCCAATCGCTTCGCGAAGCTGATAGCACGACGACGACCGTTCGAAGGCCTATAGTCCCTTCTGGTCCATCGGCGAAGCCGCGATTCGACCAACCCCATCCCTGCGGCGAGATTGCCACGAGCAATCGTTCGATCCCGTCAAGTTAGCTAATGCCTGCCGTTCGCTCCTGTTCGCTTTGGAATCCCTGGGGGCGAACCGCGGACCAATTGTGGCGATGGGGAATATCTGTACGATGGCTCGAGGAGAAGGGTAGCTTATCGAACGCGCCGTGCTGCTGGTTGTGGCACAGCCCACGCGCTGTCCGAGCGTCGCTTCGTAGACCGAGCTGCCGGCAAGCGGCGCAAGTTCGAGAGCTAAGCAGCACCGTGGCCTTGAACCAAACACCGCAGCTATACCGCGCTCAGTAGCGGCCTTCCCAATGCAAACCCGCAAGGGATTTTCTTACCTGCGGGTCTGGAAGGCGTGAATGGCTCTGTTGGCGAGCATGAGAGGACGATATTCCCCAAGTCTCATTTGGGTCCTGATGCTTTCGAGTAGGAAGTTTGCTGTCGCGTCCGGTCGGGTGATCTCTCCGGACTTCACGAGAAAGCCCCAAGCTATATTGAAGGATTGCTCGACGACGTTCGACATAAACATGACCGGAAAACGCCGTCGTCCCTGCGGCGTTCCCATGTCGGGCCGGTGAGTACGGAGGCTGGTCAATTCTCAAGAGTGTCACGGGCCTGATGAGCTTTTCTAGCGACATCCGCTCGAGGTCCAGGCCGGCGGTCGCCGCGCTATTCATCGCAAGGAGCGCCTGTAGCTGTGGCGGCATGGCCGGATTTGGCTGCGCGACCGGTTATCCCTGGCACCCTTGCCCGTTCCTTCGACCGCACGAGCTTCATTGTTGCCAGCAGCCGTTGGCGCTGGCGCTCCTCAACGTGCTGTTCCTGGCGGGCTTCATGCTGTTGCTACGCGAGATCTCTGCGTCGGCGCAGCGGCGCGATCAGGTGATGATGCGGCTTGCGGAGAAATGCGCGATCCGCAATGACAGATGAACGTCTTATTGGTGCTCTTCGTGGTCCTCGCTGAACCACTGGAGTGGTTGATCCAAGCGCCGAGCTCGCCGAACTTTGTGGCGTGCGCTCCGGAGTTGCTCGAGTTGGCGCACGAGCTTTCTCGCCTCTTCTTCGGCGTCCTGTGCGCGCTGGATTAAAAGGTCATCATCCATGACCCCAGATAACATTCCAATGCGGGGTTAGTTCGCATCGGCCGCGGCCAAATCCTCCTCTTTAGGGAACGGCTCTTGGGTTTTGCGCCCCGCGAAGGAATCTGGACTGGGGTGCGAACGCAGGAGCGCCATCGTTCGCGCGGTGAGTTCACGAGTATCCGCAATCAACTCGGCGACTTGTTCGGTCGAGGGGAGGATGCAATACGGACGTGTGCCTGACATAGTGCACTCCTTTCCGCGGGGGGGGGGGCGGGAGCGCAAACAGGCGTTCTCATCACCGATAGATACCACGAGCCGGGCGGTGATGCAGTCCAACGTATCACAACTAAGATGGTTCAGAATTGAACTTAAGAACACTCTGACCCGCGTCATCGCAGGATGGGTCCATTGTTTCGGGCGGCCGTGTGCGGGGCACCTCAAAAGCCAAAAGCTCGTACGAGCGCTCAAGCAGTTGACGCGACTTAACAATGCTCTCACGCAAACTAGCTGCGTGTCGGCGCTGGGGGAGAACGGTATCCTCTCGTACGCGGTAAAGCGAATAAGCGAAATCCAACGAGGTGCTGTACATCCGGCACCACCCGAAGAGTTAGCTGGGGGGCTGATGGCCGGGTGAGTGCAGCCATTCGCTCATGTGTGAGCCGGTGTCATATTGGCGGGCTTTGCGCAGGAGGGTCTCTCGTTCTGCGCCGGGCGGGAGTTTTCTGGCTTGCGCCCTTAACTTCTGGGCTTCCTGGGCTAGGCGATCTTCAAGGGGTGCGGTTTGCTTGACGCGGCGGCGCTGAGTCATGGCACAACCTCTGGCTACGGGTCCTAACCGTTGGGTTCGAGTTCCAAAATGCAATATGCCGAAGCCAGCCCGGCGGTTCCCTTGTGACATTCAATTTAGGAACCCGAGCGGATGCAGTGCTGGACATCAACATCTGACGCGCCCTCGCTCTTCGTGCTGTCGAAACTGTCGAGGACGCGGTCGAACGCCGGGTGCTTGCGGTTCTTCACCTTGATCCAATGGTCGCAGCGGCCAGCGCGATAGGCGCGGTCGCCGTGCTTGGACACCAAGCCTTCCAGGCCATGCACGCAGGCGTGCCGGAATAGGTCGGGTCCGATCTCGCCTTGCTCGAACGGTGCGGCGAAGATGCCCTCGGGGCGGCCCCGCAGCAGTCGGGCAAGATGCGGCTTGCGCAGCTTCAGCGGCAGGCGGCGGTAATCGTCGCCGTCGGCGGCGAGAATGTCGAAGGCGTAGAGCTGGACCTCGTCGTCGTGCTGGCGCGAATGCAGCGCGTCCCAGTCGGGGATGCCGGTCATGGTCAGCACCACGGCTTCGCCGTCGATCACGAAGCGCTTCTGCCGGTTTTTCAGCGCCGCCTCGACGATCAAGGGATAGCGCTTTGTCCAGTCGTGGCCGTTCCTGGTGAGCAGGCGCACGCGGTCGTTCTCCCGCACCACCATCAGGCGGTAGCCGTCGTATTTGACTTCGTGAATCCAGTCGGGCCATCGGGTACGGCCTTGGCGGCCGTGGGCAGGCAAAACTCAAACGCTGTACGCATCGTCAAAAAGTGGGTCTCGGTGGCTCAGAGGCGGTTATTGCCTTGTTGGCTTGCGAAGAAATGGACGCATGATGTCGGTGGTCGTGAAGCTGGTCTCGAACCCGTTGGGCAGCAATGGCATCTCGTCGGGGCCGACCATGTTGCAGACCGGGCAGGGCGCACCCGCGCCGCCGCAGCCGCAGGGTTTCGGCCGCTCCCACGGGCGCTCGGGGTGGTTGAAGCAGCTTGCCGATCAGCTCCCCGGTAGGTTGACGGCCCAGCCGCTTAACTGGCGATCAGCTTGAGGGGTAGTTTCCCCCTCTGCGGCTTCGCAAGAAAAGGGCCCCAGCTCGCAAGGGGGGGCGATGGAGCTGGGGCCGACTTGGGGTCACCCTTCGGAAAGGGTATCAGGAAAACTTGGCACTCGCCAAAACGTTCCTGTCCTATTTCGCGGGTGTCCGACCGACGCGGCGCAGGCCGCCAGAGCTTTTTCCAGACCAGCGCCTGCGACTTGTTTTGGGCACTTTTGGGCCGCGTCCGCATTTTTCAGCTCATGGAAGATGACGCCACGAGATACCTCCGCCAAGCGACGGCTTGCCTCGACGAGGCACAGAAGGCCAATGGCGCTGCCGACAAGGAGGCATGGCTAAAGCTGGCTGAAGAGTGGATGGCGATGGCGCAGAAAGCACAAAGGCAGACCTCTTACGAGCATTGAGCGGTGCTGTCCGTGTTCCGTGGCGTTAAGTTCACTTTTGTACCGTCCCTAGCTGGTTGTCTGAGGTAACCCTAAAAGGGGAACGGCATGAAGGATATGCTCGAACATCTCGCTCGCTTGCGCGAACAGATCGTAAAGTGCGAGCAATTGAGAGATGCGGCCAAGTCGCAGATTAAGCGCGCGGCCTTTGATCGGGTGGTCTCGCACTACAAGGTTCTCGCCTCGGTGCTGGAAAGCGAATCGCGCGGCCGAGCTGGCTCTCGACGAAGTCCCTCAATCGTCCGACTAACGTGGCCTTCACCTGCTGCGCTCCGACTGGCGCGCCACATCTTCGCACTGTGAAACGCGAAGCAGCTCCCACCGCATGGGGCGTGCAACTTAGCCAGCCGGCCGTCACGCCGCCCTGTTACCAAACTAACTTACTTGTTCATCTCTGGTGAGTGCATTCAGTCGGTCCAATTGACCTGCCAAACCAGCAAAGCTTCTCGCGATATTTTTCATAACCGAGGCGCGGTCTTCGGACATGTCGGATTTCTGAGACAATGTTTTGTATCGATGTGCCAGTTCTAAACATTGCGTGGCGGTAATCATTGGGCCTCCGAGGGACTACGACCGGAGCGTAAAGTAAAAGATAAAAGCCTGTTGGCGTGAGTATTTTCGTAACGCCCAAAGGTTGTATCAATAAGGCGTGGGTCGCAAGCGTCCGTGGGGGTCCTTGGAACCACCCCATCACGGCCTCGGGATATTCAACCTTCTATCTGCTAAGATGAACCGTGTATATGCACGCTAACGAGCTTTCAGTTCCAAACTATTGGCGTTGTTCAACAATTCGGCCGCGTTGTCTGACACAGGTGTTGCAACCTCGCTACAGCCACGGGCGGGTCAGGCGGTTATCATTCCTATGCAGGTGGGTTAACGCACCGATTCACTGAAGTTCTTTCCTGGGGAGACAATGCGTATGAAGAAACTGTTTGCAGTCGCCGCTGGCGCGGGAGCGCTGGCTCTGGGCTTGTCGGCTCCAGCCAGTGCAGCGGACTTGGCTGCACGGCCGTACACCAAGGCGCCGCCGCCCATGGTCGCGACAATCTATGACTGGAGCGGCTTCTATATCGGCGTTAACGGAGGTTATGGCTCCTCGCATACCTGCGCGGACGTGGTTGCGGTTGGCGTCGTTCCGGTCGTGCCGGCGGCTGCCGAAGGCTGCCACAATGCCACCGGTGGCACCGCTGGTGGTCAAATCGGCTACCGTTGGCAGTCGGCCAACTGGGTGTTCGGCGTTGAGGGCCAGGGTAACTGGGCCGATTTCACGGGCAGCAATATTGGTCTTTTCACCGGGGCGGATAACCGCTCACGAATCGACTCCTTTGGTTTGATCACTGGCCAGGTGGGCTATGCCTGGAATAACGTGCTGCTGTACGTGAAGGGCGGTGCCGCTGTGGTCGGAGATCGCTTCGACAGCTACGTTCCGCCTGGATTCGTCGGCGCGGGCACGCTCTTGGCGTCCGCGCGCGACACGCGTTGGGGCGCGACGGTTGGCGCCGGCATCGAGTTCGGTTTTGCACCGAATTGGTCGGTGGGCTTCGAGTATGATCATATCTTCCTCGGACATCACGACACGGTCTTCACCACTCCGGCAGCGGGTGTTTTCGGAACGGCGCGCATTGGACAGGATGTCGACATGGGCCTCGTTCGGGTGAACTACCGTTGGGGCGGTCCGGTCGTCGCGAAGTACTAAACAGCGTCAGCTGAAAACAAACGGGCCGGCTCATCGAGCCGGCCTAAGTTTTTCCACACACTTGGAATTTGCGGCCCGCTCAGTTTTCCAAAGGTTGATTGGGCTGTTCTAACGCTACGGAGCAGTCCAGAGCGGTCCTGATCTGCTCGGCGCGGCGGGCGAGATCGTCGTAAGTTTTTGCCACGCGGCGAAGAGCTTCTTTCGCTTGCCGATGCTGTGCATTGTCAGCCTTGGTACGAAGCTCCCCGGCTCGCTTGCGAAAATACTTCGGCGAATGCACAAGCTCGATACCCATGACGCACTCCGCGACGCCTGGTTTTTCGCGTGTAACTGGCGATGGGCAATTTGGTTCAAGGAGCAGCTTATCAACTTTGGCCGAGAGTCTCTCGGACGGCGAAAGTTGACTGGGGAGCGGGTCGGGAGCTGGTCAAATATCAACCCCGGACTACCTCTCAAGGCATATTGCAAGTTTTCCCGATGACTTATGCCTTACAAGGCCGCTCGAAATCGGGCTGTAAGGTTGGTGTCAGCTGAGTGACGGGCACAAGCTTTCGAACGACGAGTATTGCGTCTACCTGCGCGGGCCTTTGAAGGGTCGGTTCGTGAGGCAGGTCAAGCTCGTCTCGCCAAATGACGAGACTGCAAGAGAAGGCGCACGGCAGCTGGCGGGAGATTGCGCCGTCGAACTTTGGAAGGGCGAGCGGAAGATCGCCGACTATCCGACCAACCGGGGCCTGATCGACAAGATTCGGTGGACGCTCCGCAACCTCACATTGCCTTGGTAGTCGGGCGACCATCGCGCCCTTCTAATCGCGCGGGGGTTGAAAAGTGAATCTCTCAACGCTCCCCGGCTACCAGACGGAGGGTGGATTGGCGGCCGTAATCTTGGCGGTCCGCAAGGCCACCAAATGGCTGCGCTTGAATGGCCGCCCTTGGCGCGCGGAGCACTGCCGGCGGCGCATGTAGCGCTCCAGCTCGTGGATCGGGGTGGTCTTCGCGCGCCGGATGATGTCGAGCGCGACGGTCTGGTGGGTATCGAAGCCGAGGCACGTCACCTCCAGATAGCGGTAGCCAGCGTTGAGCGCGTCACCAAGCGTCGGGGAGGGCTGAGCAGGACTTCGAAAACCGAGCATGCGGGCATTCCAGGCCTGGCAGGCGAGGATGTCCGCGTCCTTGCGGGCGTCGCGGGCGCGTTCGGCCAGAACGCGGAACGTGGTCCCGAACAGATATTCGCGCGACTTCGTGGTCATGGCAGATTGATTCCGCTGGAAAGGGCCAGAAGCAAGCCGCTAGGCCTAGAGGCGCCGCTGCGCGCACGGCCAGTGCTGGGTCAAGCGTGGTGTGGGCTGTTCGGCGCACGGGCGAAGCCGGGCGACCGAGCGGAACCGCTGGACGAGGTCCATTAATTTACTTGAACGAACCAAGCGGGGAGTGGCGTCGTGAGTATCGAGCGGATGCACACGCCCAGGTACTGGCGGAAGCGCGCTGAGGAGTTTCGCACCAAGGCGGACAACGCCGAGCATCGCCAAGTCCGAGAGGCTTTGAGCAGAGCCGCCGAGAGTTACGACGAACTGGCGAGGCGCGCCGAGGCCATCAAAACGGTTCAGGATGTCGCAGACCGAGGCGTGCTCTCGCAATGAGAAACGACGGCTCGCTGTATCCCAAAAGGGGTAGGACCGTTTTGTCGCGGCTTCGCGAACAATCGCCTTTGCAGTGCATTGCAACGAGGTGAGCGAAGATCAGAAAAAGCGGTAATTGAACGTAAGCTCGCCCGGTGCCGCGAGTTGATCGATCCGTTTCCTGAGGGCGTCAGTGCGCGAAATCTTCGGGAGCTGGAAGTAGGGCTGCTGGTTCAGCTTCGCGAAGTCACAGCGAGGTGCCGAGCGGGCCGCGCTCTACGGCACCTCGGCATGGATGCGCAGGATAAAGAGCCGATTTCCAAATTCGTCGGTCACCTCCACCCGCCATTCGCGACCGGGGACGAGATCGCCATGGAGGCCCTGCAGAATTTGACCGGCCAGTACCGTGGCCTCTTTCCAGGTGGCGTCTTGGTCTGGAAATTCCTCACCGACGTGATCGGTGGTTGTGCGACCATAAAACACGTTGAAGAAGTAGCGAGGCATGTTCGATGCAAAAAACAATGGTGACGCAGCAGTAACGTCGCGACGTTTTTGACGGTTCCGTTCAAGCCGGTCCCAGCAACTCGTTGATGCCGCGTTCGCTCGCGAAGGCCTGGAGTGCCGCGCTGCGAAGCTCGTCCAACATGCCTCGGCCGGCTTCGGCTGCTCGCAAGAGTTGTTCGGCGATCAGGCGTCGGCTCTCGCGATCTCCGCCGTTTAGAAGCTCCCGGCTCAAGTACAAATTCCATGTTCGACTTTACACGGTCGGACAGGGTCATCCAACGTTCTGCGGCTCCATTGTCGGGAAGGTCTCGCAATGTGGATTCGGCGGCAGGCGCGTCAATACAGCCGCGCCAGCCGTCCGCAGACGGCCCGCCAAGGCGAGTGGCTCGGCGGCCGGCCGATCTTCCAGCCCACGATGACCACGCGCACGGAGGCGTCGCAAAAAACGGCCCCAACTCTTCGCGGACTGAGTTGAGGCCAAAAGCACAGGGCCAGCAGAGGGCTGTTGCCGGCCAAGGCCAGCATGCATCTGCGCCGGGTCGCTGGCGATAAACCAGGTTAAGTACGCCAGTGCTCTGATCTGCCGATCGGTCAATTAGGACTCCGCGCTCGGCAGCACCTCCCGACACTCTGACGCCCGGTGATTTCAGTCGCGATGGCAAGGCTTTGCAGGATGGCGACGGAAAATGCCGTTCATCGTTTCGAATGCGCTATTCGACTACTGGTGGACACCTGACGCGGCCTGCGCCGCGTCGCTCAGGGCAACGGCGGTGACCTGCAGTCGAGCCGTAGGCCGCGCGTTCTGTGGCGGCAGCAATCGCGAGCGCACCCGCTATGGCGAGGATTTTCGTCCTCCTCAACCAGTTTGCCGCCGTACCGGCAAAGGTTCCCGCCTCGGTCGGAGGAAGAAGGCCGGCACATTCGATCCTGAGAAGTTCGAGGACCACTACGAGAGCGCACTGCTCGAACTAATCAACGAGAAGCGGGCCGGAAAGGTGATCCGCCCGAAGGAACGGCCACCCGCCTGCTATGTCCTCGCAAGACGAGGTCATTCGTTGGGCGGATCGCTTGCGCGAAGTGACGGTGAAGGCGCCGCTGCGGTCCCCGTTTGCGGCGTTCCTTGTCGGCCTCTGGGTCGCCCGCCGGCGCTAGATCCGCGAGTCTTGCTGGCCATACCGCGGAAGCTCAAGACGTTCCAGACCTCTCTTGCAAGGGAGCGGCTGCGCGCGGTACTCAGGAAAGCCCGAGAATAGGTCCGACGCTCGCGTTAACCATCGCGATTCCTTGCGAAAAAATTTTGTCTGGGGTCTTGAAACTTTTTCCTGCCTTCCAAATTTTTTCGGCGTCGTCGTACGACGATCGGGATGCCGTTCGGGTCCCGCCATTGAGACGGGCACCGGTCGTGTCCGGTGCCGCTCGTAACCATTTTGCTCCCAGGAGGATCTGGCTATGCGCACTGTTGATTTTTCGCCCCTCTTCCGGTCGGCCATCGGCTTCGACCGTCTTTTCGACCTCGCCGAAGCCGCCCAGCGCGCGGGCGAGGAGACCTATCCCCCCTATAACATCGAGCGTCTCGACGAGAACCGCTTCCAGATCTCGGTGGCGCTCGCTGGCTTCAGCCCGGACGAGGTCGTCCTGACGGTCGAGCAGAACGTCCTGACGCTCGAAGGCCACAAGAGCGAGAAGGAGGGCAAGACCTTCCTGCATCGCGGCATCTCGGCTCGCAATTTCAAGCGCCAGTTCACGCTCGCCGACCATGTCGAGGTCAAGGGCGCCAGCTTCGAGAACGGCCTGCTGGTCATCGACCTGCAGCGGGAGATCCCCGAGGCGATGAAGCCGCGACGCATCGCGATCAACGGCGCCGCGCCCAGCAACGTCACGCAGATCGAATCCAAGGCGGCCTGAGGCCATCCTGCAGATCAGCGACCTAGCCGCGCGGGAAAGGCCCGCGCGGCTACCCCTCAACTCGTCTTGGAAATGGAGGAAGCCATGCGGCCGACGACCGCCCTTCACGACAACGTTGTTGATCTCAACGCCATCATTCATCCCGGTACGGTCTTCGAGCATCCCCGGGATGTGGTCTCCCATCCTTCTCTCAGCCTGTCCGAGAAGCGCGCCATCCTTGCTTCGTGGGCATCGGACGCTTCTGCAATCGCATCATGCCCGTCGCTGCGGGCGCCCGAAGGACTGAAGGCTCCGGTCAAGATCGACGAGATTTTGGAGGCCCTTTGCGCGCTGGACGAAGGCCCCCGACATCCGCCCGGCGGCAAGCCAATGCGGCTGCGGCCGGTCGAACGGGCAGCAGCCTAGCGGACTTAGGAGTGACGAAGATGCTCGATGAGAACCTTGCCCGCATCCGGGCCCATCGCAACAACATTCACCGCTATCGCAGCCTGCTTGCGACGCGGCTGTCGGATCTCGAGCGCCAGTACGTCGAGCGGCGCCTAGCGGAGGAGAACTCGGCGCTGGAGGTATTGACTTCTCAGACCTTCCCCATCGCGCGCACCATGCCCCCGAAGCCGGACTTGCCCTGCGACAACGGGGGCTGCGCTATGAGACGTGCGGGACATGCTGATCCGAGGCAGCGAGATGGTCTTCTCCCACTACCGGCTGCTGCTTTCCAGCGCCAAGACCGGGAAGGACCGAGAACTCTATCTGAGCCGAGATCGAGCGCGAGCAGTGTCCGCTCGACCAGCATGAACTTCGAGACCGATGACGATCGCTACGCCGGCTACGACATCGTGCTGAAGCAACGTGCGCGCGGCCGGTGGAAGTGGGCCGTCTGCGGGGCTGGTGGAGAAGCCGTGATGTCCGGGTCGGAGTGCAGCCGCGCAGCTGCGAGGTACAAGGCGGAGCGGGCGTTGTTTCTCCTCCTCTGCGCAAACGCGTCCCGGGCCGCGTCCGCAACGGGACGTCATATAGACGGACTGTAGGAACTGTGGACGTCGCTGGTCGGTTATCCCAACCGGGGACGAGCAGTTCGCTGGGAAGCAGCTTGATGAGGAGGAGCTACAATGGAAGACGAACGAAAGTCATCGAAAGCGGGTGAACGGGCCGCTGAAGGCTTGCGCGAAGCAGCTTCTAACGAGGAAGCAAAAAACGAAAGCAAGATGGGGCACGATCTAGCAAAGGGCGCTGATCGTTTCGAAGAGCGCTCTAAGAGCTCCGATGGAAAAAGCGCAGGCGAGAAACAAAAAACTTAGATCCATCCGAAGACCCGTCGCAGCTTCCCTGAAGCAGGCCTCCGCAATGACGGCTTCAACGTCACCCTGTTGAAGCCGGGGCACATGGGCCGGCTGAAGATGACTTGCGCTTCTGAGCTGATGGTTCCTCGGATTGCCCCCTCATCTCCCGCTCCGCCTCAAGCCAGAAGTCCAGGTCGCGACCCACAGGGCGGCCGGCGTGCTCCCAGAGCTCCCGCGCCCGCATCTTGATCTCTCGATCTCACGTGGACGGAAATAACCGCTGCCGCAGTTCGTCAGCAAACCGTCTCAAGCGGCTGGCAGTACTCTCGTCCCGAATGTAATCGGCCGCCTTAGTGGCTAACTCGATCTGGCGCGCCAATTTCGCGCGTTCGTCCATCTGAGCCGCTCCCGTCCTCCTTGATGGAGACGACTCGAAGATCGCGCGATTGTTTCGTCGGCAGGCTTACTTCTACAACGGTCAAACAGAGCTCACTTTTGTACACAAGAGCTCTTGACCCCTCATGTGCCTTCGCCCAAGTTCGGTTGCCGAAAGACTGAAAGTGCTTGTCGCGTTTTGCCAGCGAGCCGGAACGCCCCAGCGCCGATTTCGTTCATAACCTATGGGTACTTACGTCGTGGTTCTGATCAGCGCTTTTTTGATTGCGGTGGTGGCGAGCTTCGCCTCGCTGAACTGGCCGACCTCCTGATGGTGGTCGAGACAACTTAACCGAAACAGATTTCCTCGATCATTCCCCACGGCTGATGCAACCGCAGGATCAGCGCAGAAGGTGTTCTCTGGACCGCGGCTACTGAAATGCGAACCACGCCAGCACTGCGATTACCGGGATAACGGCCAATCCAAACAGAACGAGCGGCGATGGTTCATTGCCTGTGCGATCGCTCATGGGACGGGACTCTCTCTCTCTTTGCGGATGCGCGCGCCGCTCGGAGAGCGAATTTCCCGATCGCAGCACCGTTCCAAAGAAAAAGCCCCGCGTTGGGGACGGGGCCTTTCCAAGCTGGCCGGCCGCGTGGCGCAACCGCCAGCACCACCATGAATGCTGCTACTTCTTCAATCCACACCGCGCCGAATGGTTCCCTAGAGCCAATACGTGGGCAGCAAAAAAAGCACGATCTGGGCGTCAAGGGTATTCTATCACCAGCTCGTAGAGTAGTTGCTAACCGCCCGATGAAGTTAGGAGGAAGCAGCGCAAAGCTGTGGCCGGTCAGAAGAAAATGCTGATGCCCTCTTCCAACTTCATCCAGCTTCATGCACTCACGCTGGGCATAGGCGATACATGGCTTGTAGTGGGCTCCCACTCAAAAATATCGTTCGCCGCGTTAACCCGCCACGTTGGTCGATCCAGCGACGCACCGGCCAAGGATACATCAAATACATCACGCGGGTCGCGCCGGCGTTTGTGACAGGCCGACCACGGGGCCCGATGTCCCAAGCGGCGTGAAAGGCTAATTCTGCACGTGACGTGACGCAAATCCTGTTGGTGGGCAAGGTCGCCAACACAATCGTGCAGGCGGACGCGCAGAAACCATCTATAATTACGTCCTGGCCTGAAGCGCGCAGCCGCTCATACCTGTAGATGTATCTCTCGATCAGTCCGCCGGGGTCATCTGTGATCCGCACGGCGGCTTCGCCTGCGCCCGATCCGACTACGATAAGTATCGCGATGACGATCCCCATCCAGCGCTTCATGCTTCTCTCCCAGACCGCGCGTGCTCCCTAATCGATGAGCCCCTCTGTGTTTGATCTACATCAACTGGCCGCGTATTGAGGCGTCGCTACGGCGCGTTTTGATTGCTAGGTTCAGCCGCCAATGTCTTGACGGCTTGTCGCATCGGTTCCGGGGAGATGCGAACGATTCCGCCGAAGCCCTGCTCCAACTCGAGAAAGATCCCGACAGCACCCGCGACGGCGAGCGCGCACAACGTCAAAGTCACCGCAGATGTCAGATTAGGCGGAGCGAAAAGGCCAAAGCTGGCGAACAACAATGCGAGCCAGAACACCAGAAGGGCTACGAAAGCTTTCGGCGTTCCCTGCCCACTTTGCTGGGCGATCAGCCATCGCGTGTCTCCAATCTTGCCCGCAAGGATCATTGCCTGGCCCAACCACCACTGATCTCGAGGATTTGCCGCCTTCAAAGAAAGCAGCATGTCCTCGAGGCGCTGCAGCAGCTCGTAGGTGGATGGATTGCTGACGCGCACATCGCTGGGGTCGTCCGGGAAAAGGTCGGCGGTCTTGCGCTCCGCATACTGCATCAGGGTTTTCCGTGCCGGCTCCGCATCAGCTCCGTAACGTCTCAGAATGTGGTCCAGTCGAAGGATTTCTGCCGATAGCGCGGTTACTTCCCCGCCAAGCTGCGTAAACTTGGTATTCGCGTTTGAGATCAGCAGCCCGAGCACCAGTGCCGCGACCGTGGCGACTACACCTGTCGAGACCGAGACGAGGCTCTTTGTCTCGTCTGTCAGGTGCTGCTTTGGCAGTCGGTCTCTTGCCTCGACGCCGGCAAACGCCCCGCCCAGGATCGCCGCGAAAGCGGCAAACCCAATTATCAACGTGCCGTTCATGATGGGTGCCAACTCCGAGCGCGTGAACAACGCGGCAGTGCTGCCATGGATCAGCGGGGCGGCATACAACAAGAACGCACGCTCCGTGCAGGCTTCATCAATACTGATACGGCGGGCAAACCCATTGGCCGTAGGCCTCATAGTAGCAGCGGTTGTAGTAGCCATTGTAGTAGGCGGCGCCAGCCGCGGCCGCCCCAACCGCCGCAGCTCCATAGGCTGCTCGACGATACGCTGCGCCTCGATAAGCAGTGCGATAGGCGCCCCTCCGCACCGCTGCTCGTGCCACTGGGCGGCCCGGGATGGGGCGGTAGCCATAGCCGCGGCCGGCATGCACGGCACCACCTCTCACGTGGGCCACCCGGGCACCTCCGCCGTGAAATCCGCCGCCGCGATAGCCGCCGCCACCACGTCGCGCAAACGCGTCGTCAGGAACCAAGCTTGCAACCACGAGAAGGGCTGCCGCAAAACCAATAAGACCGTAACGAACCATGCGCGTCCTCCGCATGCTGGAAGCGCGACCGGGATGACTGTCTCGCGCAAGGTCATCGTTGGCCGGCCACTGGCCTTTAACTTTCGCTGAGGCGACGCGCGCTCTTTTGAGTTAAATCAACAGATCAAAAAGCTGATTTTGTGTTCCCGAATGGAACCAGCGATGGCGGAGGATGTGCGAAATCCGCCGACATTCAGCCAATGCGCGTCGGGTGATGTGGAAGCTTCACCGCTTCGGAATTGATACAGCGGTCAAGTGCAGTTCTCTTGTAGTTCGGCCAATGCTATGCGCACGTGGACAGCAGCCTTCGGCTGACCGAGCTTGTGAATCTCTTCAAGCGCCCACGTTAAATATTGAACAGCAGCGGCATCGGTTAGCCGCAAGCGTTCGTCAGCAATCTTTCTTTTCATTCACCGGCTCCGCAGGTGAATCTACCCAAGGTAGCGCGCTAACGTCAGAGATGCCGTGTCGGTTCCCAAGTCTCTGAGACTTTGATAGGCGTCGTTGAGCTTAATTGGCGTTGGTGGCAGAACTGCTTTCTGCGCGCCCTGCAGAACCTGCCTGTAGATATTCAGCTCAGGGGTTCGAAAACGGCAGAGCTGGGGCTTGTCCACGTGTTCCGCGACTGCCCGTGGACTAAGTCGCGGACGCGGCGTTTTCCTTCACGCCGCGCGCAACGATCTGCAACGGCCGTCGGGAAGCGGCCGTTGCAGTTTCAAGGCGTCATCCGCGGGAGCGGTCATCCAGATCTCGACCTCTTCGGCTGTCGTCAGGATCACTGGCATCGCCTTCGGGTGGATGGCGATGACTTTAGCACTCGCCTCCGAGCGCGAGGTTACTTATGATATTGTGACGTCCTACTTCTTCTCGGCGCTGGCTTCCTTAGCTAGGGGTGGCTTCATGCCGACGGTCAACTGGCGGATTTTTAGAGCGCCGCCTTCACGGATGTTGATCGAACCCCAGAACACCGTAACCTTAGTGGCGTCACCGCTCTTAGGATCCTTGCCGAAGATGTCGGTCTCGCCGTTGGCAACGACCAGATCGTTGTTGATGACCGACATGTTGCCGACTCTGATCTCAATATGATCGGTGCCGTTCTTGAAGTTGTTTTCGTATACGGTCTTGAGATCGGAAAACACACCGCCCGGGTTGATCTGGACCCCGTCCTTTGTATAGAGCGCAGCGACACAGGCCGCGTCTTTCTTGGCGACGCAGTCGGAGTAGGCGACGGCTATTTTGTCGGCCTCCTGCTTGACCTCATCGGCCAGTGCCGGTGCAGAGATGAAAGCGGAAGAGCACAATGCCAAGAGCAATGAACGTCGCTTCATAACAACTTCCCCTCTGGTTGTGATGCACAATTGCATCGCGGCGTCCTCCCACCGTAGGACGCTGCGTTGCATTTGTTCCGAGAGGCGTTTGTTGTCAGGCTGTAATACTGCCGGTGAGCGGGTATACGCCATTTTGCACGGCTCGGCGCGCCAACCTTGATCATCGAGCACGGGCGGGCTTTCCTCGAAGAATGCAGCGAATGCGTCCGGGAAAGACAGGCATGTTGACGCATGCCTCGGATGAAGGTGTCTTGCTCGACGCGCGCGGTGTCCTACTTATTCATCAATCCGGCGGATCTTCCAATCGAGAGTCCTGGCGTTCTCTTCTTCGCGACTTCCTGCTTAACCCTCGAGGCTCCTGGCGGACGCGTCCTTGCGGCCCCTTTATGATTCGCCGCAGTTCCGCTGCCACGCCATCCAGCACCGCGCGCTTCTCCTTCATCCGCTTGCTGAGATTGTAGACCTTGCCCGTGACGGTCGGGACGATCTGCTCCGATTTCTTGCTCGGAGCATGATCGAGGCACTTCGCGATCCACGCATCGTCGAAACCCAGATCGCCGGCCAGGGTTGCCGCTGTCCTTCGCAGATCGTGCGGCGTGAACGGTTTGAGGCCGAGTAATTCGCAAAGGCCGGCGGTCTTGGTCTTATCCTTGTTCTTCTCATGCTTGGTGCCGCGCAACGCGTCGGCCATAGCTTTGCGGTGGATCGGCTGGCCCTCGTACATCGGGCTTTCAAATACGAACTGCTGATCATCCGAGGTCAACGCCTCCTTGATGATCTCGACCGCCAGATCAGACAACGGCTGCTGGATCACCCGCCGCTTCTTGACCCGCTTGATGGGCACGTCGAAGCGCGGGTGCTCACCGACGAGGTCGAAGAGTTCATCGCGGCGGGCGCCAAGCAGTTCGCGTGACCGCAGCATGGTGACCAACTCGAACTTGAGCGCAAGCCGGGACCGGCGGTCATAGGGGAGATCATCGCGGTCCAGGCCGTGCCAGAACGTCCTGATCTCGTCCTCGGACAGGACCCGGGTGCGAGGGTGTTCGGGGTCGAGTTTCGGCAAGTTGACGCAGGGGCTGGCGGTCACGTAGTCGCGGCCTGCCTCTGCCGCCCAGTTGAACAAGCCGGAGGCCGCCTTGCGCATGTGGCGCGCATTGCTGACGGAGCGCTTGCCGAACTTGCCTGCAACGATGTCGTTCGACAGAGTGGCGATGTCGTGCTTGGTAACCTCGATCGCCAGCTTCTTGCCGAGGCGGGGGCGGAGGAAGCGGTTGAGATGGCTTGCCGTGTTCTCCCAGCTTTCCAGCCGGGGCCGCATCTCGCCATCCGGCTTCTTGACCGGCGTCTTCATCCAGGTGATTCGTTCGTCGATGATCTCGCCGACGGTCTTGCCCCGCTTGGCTTTCGTGGTTTTCTGGTCGCGGAAGGTCTCGGCGAGCGCCTCGCAGCCCATGGCCTTGAAGCCGTAGACTTTGCTGCGGGCATCCTCGACCGTGAAGGTCTCGGGATTGTAGGCGCCCAGCCAGCCGGTGCGCTGCTTGCCGGTCTGCCGGTCGGTGAACTTGAAGGAGAAGGTCGCGACGCCCGCCGTGGTGATGCTGACATAGAGGCCAGGACACTTGCGGTCATAGAACTTGGTGCGCTGGGCCACCCTTCTCTCGCACAGCCGGTCGGTCAGGATGACGCTGCTGTTGCGGCCCCGCTTGCCAATGGGGGCGGCGACGATGGTAGTATCCATGTGGTTTCGGCTCCTAAGGCTTGGGACCAAAGGGCTCGGCTTTCGGGGCTTTCAGTTTGTCGTGCGGACGCTGAAAGGCTTAGGGCCGGGCCCTTATTTTGGTGAAGCCCGCTGAAACAGCCCGCATCAGGGTAGTCGAAAGGCGCTTGTTTTAAAGGGTTTTCTTAGTTTCGGCGTGTTTCACCGAATGCCAAAATATAGACGTGTGGTCCTGGCCGTCGTTGCTACGGTCAAGCTCTTGCGGATGCGGCAGTCGCGTCAACCGGCGCGGTGCCGGCGACTTTCGTGAGAGTGAGGGAGGCCAGAACGAACTCGGCTCCCGGGAGAGCACGGCATAAGCCGTCCAACCATCGCGCAGGGAAGGCCGTGTGTTGGGCTTCACCTGTATGCTGCTGTGCGGTCTCCTTGCGCTACCTATTCGCGCAGCGGACCGCGGGTGCTAGCCGGCACCCGGCCTTCCCTGCGCCCTCTTGGCTTTGAGGGTGGAGAGATCAAGCAAAGCTCGGGTGAATGACGCCGCGAGGGCGAATACGCATGTCTGCAACCACACACTCGCTGTCATCGCCTGGCTTGACCGGGCGATCCAGTACTCCGAGGGCTCGTGATTGAATCGATGGGCCGCGGCGTACTGGATTCCCCGCCTTCGCGGGGAATGACAGTTGGAAGAGCGAAGCCGCGCCCTCACGAAAGTTGCAGTGATAGGCAGAGAGCGTGCCAGACATTCAGGCATCGTAGGGTGGGCAAAGCGAAATGTGCCCACGACTTCTGTCATCATGGAGAGATGGTGGCACCGCGCTTTGCGCCTTTGCCCACCCTACGGCACCGTTGCAACCAGCGCCAATCTATCCCCGTCACCCTGAGGTGCACGCTCTGCGGCGCATCGCGCCGCGGAGCGAGCCTCGAAGGGCGACAGCCCGACTGCACGCTCTGTTGTCCGGAAGACGATGCGCGTCTCATCCCTGGCTCGCCACGCGCGCGCGGTCGAGATGTTCCTCGATCTTCGGACGATCGCGGGTGCGCTCGAAACTGGTGCAGAGCAGCTCTGTCTCCTCGAGCGAGATCGGGGCCCGATACAACCGGCACATGAACTCGGCCGTTGCGCGTCCCTTGCCGGTGCCGGCGTGGCCGGGGCTGCGTTCGGCGAGGAACATGCAGTCGCGGCAGATGCTGGCGTCGAGCCGCTGATGGGCCGCGTCGAGATGATTGAGGATCTCGCGGAGCGAGTCGCGCAAGCGGAGGCACTCCTCGGTGCCGAGTGCAGTGACCGCATTCACCACATGATTGATCGGGTCATGCTGGTTCAGGACTTTCTCGCCTTGCGCAGTGACGTGGAGCACGACGGAGCGTTTGTCCTCGTGCGAGGGCTTTCGCACCAGGAAGGACTTGCCCTCCAGCGTCTTCACGATCTGCGATGCAGTCGCCCTGGTGGCGCCGATGAAGCCGGCGAGCGCGGAGGGGGTGCGCGAAAACCTGTTGGCACGGCCGAGAAAGCGCAGCGCCATCCATTCCCGATCGCGCAACCCGTGCTGATTGCCCTCGAAATACCAAGCTCTCGCCGCCTGGACCAGCAGCTCGACAGCCTCACGTGCCAACGGCATGGATTTACCTCGCCCCGGGAATCTCTTTTGCGGCGCCCCGGAGCCGCATTCCGCCGTAGCACGCGAATCGTTTGCGGGAGGCCGTATGACCCGCAATGTCCGACTCGCACGCCTTGCCCGATGTCCGCACGAAAGCACGGACTGCTCGGTACCCGACTTGGACTGACGGGCACTGCAAGCCGCGACGCGAGACGCGGCGTCGCTGATGGTATGCCAATCGTGGCGTCGTCGAACGAAAGCCCGAGTTGCCGTCGCTGGCGGACGATGGATCGGAGTTGTTCAACCGAAGCCCCTGAAGTTCAAGTCACACGCAGACGTTTCTTTATGTTCACCGAAACGATGAATGAGCTTCTCAACAAAATCAAGTCAAGTCACTCTAGGAGACTGGATGTCGCTCGAAGCAATTGTCACGTTCAAGACAATCTTGTTCTTCGGGACACATGATGGTGATCGTAATATGCAGCATAACAAGTGCCTTTCGAGCAAATATACGATGGTTTGATTGCACGCATATTGCTGTCTGTCGTCGATGCAGCGTGGTCGAAGCTTGTGCATGGCGACGATGCGCATCGGCGCGCCGTCCACAACTTGTGCGATCCGTCAGGGAATCGCCAATGGAACTCGCAGGGATTGCACGCAGCGGTTGTTACCGTAATGCCCGCAAAATGGACCGGTTGGATCCCTTTCATCCCGGTCGCGCGAATCTCGACCGAACGGATGACATGCTTGTGGCGGAAATGTTGGCGATGCGCATGCATATGCGTCGGCAGCGTACATGATCGACTGTCGCGATAATGAGCAGGGCCGGTGTGACGAGCAGCGCGTCGAGAAAGCGCGTCAAAAACAAGAAACTAGAGCTTCGGTTCTGACTCAATCAGAACCGAAAATGCTTCAGTCGCCCCGGAGCATGTCCCGGAGCTCGCGGAACGGGTCGGCGCTCGGCGGAGCCGAGGCGTCTTGCCGCATGGCGCTGTAGATCCTCGGTACCATGTCGATGGCCTGGTCAAGGCCCGAATCACGTCCCGACTGATAGCCGCCCATCAGGCGGAGGTCGCGCGTGTCCTCGTATTTGGCGATCATGGTACGCAGCTTGCTCACCAATTCGCGCTCTTCGGGGTCCCAGACGTTGTGGGCGAGGCGCGAGACCGAGGCTAGCACGTCCACGGCCGGATAGCGCGCCTGGTCGGCGATGTGCCTGGAGAGCACGATGTGGCCGTCGAGCGTGCCGCGGATGGTGTCGGCGATTGGCTCGTTGTGATCGTCGCCGTCGACCAGCACGGAGAAAATGCCGGTGATCGAACCGGATCCCTCCTCGCCGGGCCCGGCGCGCTCCAGCAGGCGCGGCAGGTCGGTGAAAACAGTCGGTGCATAGCCGCGCGCGACCGCGGGCTCGCCGGCGGCCAGCGCGACCTCGCGGGCGGCGTGGGCGAAACGGGTGATCGAATCGACCACGAGCAGCACCGATTCGCCCCGGTCGCGGAAATATTCGGCGACCGCCATGGCCGTCTTCGGCGCCAGCCGCCGCATCATCGGGCTTTCATCTCCCGTCGATACGATGGTGACGGCGCGGTTGCGGTTGGTGCCGAGCACGTCCTCGATGAATTCGCGCACCTCACGGCCGCGCTCGCCGACGAGCGCCAGCACGACGGTGTCGAAGCCCTGGCTGCGGGCGAGCATCGCAAGCAGCGTCGACTTGCCGACGCCGGAGCCGGCGAAGATGCCGACGCGCTGGCCGGCGCAGATCGGGGCGAACAGGTCGATGACGCGCACGCCGGTGCGCAGCGGCTTGTGCACGCGCGCGCGCTTCATGGCCGACGGCGCCTCGGCCTCGGCCGAGACGGCCCGCGACCCCGGCGTGAGCGGGCCCTGCCCATCCAGCGGGGCGCCAAGCGCGTTGATGACGCGGCCCTTCCAGCTCGGATCGGGCGCGAAGGACAAGGGCGGCATCCGATAGGCGACGGAGCCGAGGCCGCCGGCAAATTGCCGGTCGAACGGCTTGGCGATGATGCCATCGCTGTCGATCCGCACCACCTCGCCGATCTGCGGCTTGCCGCCGGAATTGACGCCGATGAGTTCACCGAGCCTGACGAAGCGCGACAGGCCGGAGACACGGAAATGCGTCGGCGCGATCTCGGAGATCGCGCCGCTGACGCTGGCCAGGGGAGTGCTCTGCTGAAGCTCCAGCAGCGCCCACTCGAGTTGCCGAAGAGCGTTCAAGGAAATCGTCCACCATCAATGCGCACGCGGCGCAAACTACTTGCAGGTCTATTTGCCCGGCTCGCCCAGCGTCCGGATTGCATTCTGGAGCGAGCTCTCGGTGCCCTCGATCATCGAATTGGTGCCGTCGAAGGCGCGCGAAGCCGCGATCAGCTTCGTCAATTCCATCATCGGATTGGCGCCGGAGCCTTCGACATAGCCCTGCTTGAAGCCGTCGCGGGAGAAATCGGCGATGGCGGTCGCGGGCCGGTCGGGCGTGACGCCGGAATTGCCGTAGCGCTCGAGGTTGGCATCGGCGGGGATGTTGAACAGGCCGATGGTGCCGATCTCGTTGTTGTCCTGGGTGATCGCGCCGCTGCGCGCGATCGAGATCGGTCCGCCGTTCGGGTCGAGCGTGATCTGCGCGCCGCCGGCATCGATCACCGGGAAGCCGGCCACGGTCTGAAGATCGCCGTTGGGAGCGATCTGGAGGCGGCCGTCGCGGGTATAGACCGTGCCGTTCGGGCCGGCGAAGGCGATCCAGCCCTGGCCGACCACGGCGACGTCGAGCGGGTTGCCGCTTTCGGTGATGCTGCCTTGCTCGCGCGAGATGATGTTGTCGCCGGGCGAGGAGAAGGCGACTGGGTTCGCGCCGGCCTTGGACAGCACCGTCTCGAATTTCACCACGTCGGTGCGGAACGCCGCCGTGTTCACGTTGGCGACGTTGTTGGCGATGGTCTGGAGGCGCTTTTCGAGCGCGACCTGCGCCGACAATCCCACATAGAGAGCCGATTGCATGACTTACCTGTTGAAGCGAATGTTCTGAAGCGTCGTGAGCATGTCGGTATCCAGGCTCACCGATGTCGAGGCGCCGGCGATCAGCACCAGCGCGGGATTGGTCGAATTGTCGCTCTGGGCCTGGGTCGCATCCCACATCGCGGCAAAGCGCTGCACGAACTTGGTGACCTTGGTCGGGTCCTGGAAATCGGTGAGATCGATCTTGTCCGTGATCATCTTTGCCTGGGCGTCGATGTCGGACGAGCTGATCGTCGACGACCAGCCCATGGCGGTCTGGACCACCTGGGTCAGCGCCTTGTCGGCGAGGATCTGGTAGGCGTTCGTGATCGTGGAAGCCTTGCGGGTGAAATAGAGCGCGAGCCGCAGGCCCTCGTTCTGGTTGCCGGCGTTCTCCTCCAGCGTCTGCGTGACGTATTGGGTCGCCGTGCCGGTCGTGGCCGCGGTGGTCGAGGTCGCCTGGTCGCCGAGGGCGGCGAAATTGAAGGCGGTGGCGAACTGCCGGTAGCGGGTGTCGGAGAGCTTGTTGGCGAAAGCGTCCTGGTCCGAGACACCCTCGGTCAGCACCTTGCGCATGAACGCCTTGGCGTAGGTCATGTCGCTGAGGCCATAGGCCTTCATCGCATAGGAATAGAGGCGGTAGTCGTTCAGGAAGTCGTCGATCGTCTTCACGTTGCCGATATGGCTGAGGAAGTAATCGGTATCGCGGCTGACATCGGGCTGCGTCGCGACTTGCGTCATCGACTTGCTCATGTCCGTGGTCAGTCTGGTGTAGTCCGCGATGGTGGATAGCATGGCCCGCGCCCCTCTGGCCGCTGTTGCGGCGTGTCCCAAGCTGCCGTCAATTGCTTGCGCGGGGCTGGCGATGCGGCAAGCCAGCTTCGCGCAAGCGTCGCCGACTAGATATTCCCAGTGGGATCGGCGATGGAGCGGCGTGTTGGGCAGTTTCGTGGGGATTTTCATCACGGTAGCGGCGCTGCTCGGCGGCTTTGCCGCCATGGGCGGGCATCTGGCCGTGCTCATGCAGCCGTGGGAATTCGTGATCATCATAGGCACCGCGGTCGGCACCTTCATCCTAGCCAATCCGTGGAAGACGGTCATCGACACTGGGGTCGCCTGCATGCAGGCCGTCACCAACGCCGTGCCGGGACAGCGCTATTACCTCGACCTGCTCGGGGCGCTGCACGCCCTGATGCGCGAGCTGCGGGGCAAGGGCCGCAACGAGGTGGAAGCCCATATCGACGACCCCTCGTCCTCCGAGATCTTCAAGGCGTTCCCGAGCGTGCTCGGCGACCCCTCGCTGCTCCAGTTCATCTGCGACTATGTCCGTCTCATCATCATGGGCAACGCGCGCACCCACGAGATCGAAGCGCTGATGGACGAGGAGATCCACACCATCGTGAAGAGCAAGCTGGCACCCTACCATGCGCTGGTGACGGTGTCCGAGGCGATGCCGGCGCTCGGCATCGTCGCCGCGGTGCTCGGCGTCATCAAGGCGATGGGCGCGCTCGACCAGTCGCCGAAGCTGCTCGGCGGCTTCATCGGCGCGGCCCTGGTCGGTACCTTCGCAGGCATCTTCATTTCCTACGGTGTGCTTTCGCCCTTCGCGATCAAGATCAAGATGACGCGCGAGAAGAAGTGCCGGCCCTACATCATCGTCAAGCAGACGCTGCTGGCCTTCATGAACGGCGCCATGCCGCAGATCGCCGTCGAGCACGGCCGCAAGATGATCTCGAGCAACGAGCGTCCGTCGATCGACGTCGTCGAGAACGAGACGATCGCCGGCCCCAAGGCGGTCCCGACCGAGGCTGAACCGAAGGCGGCCCGCGCATGACGATGGAAGACGTCGAGGTCGATCAGCGGAAGCAGCTGCCGAACTACCTGCTCGATGCGGCGGGTATCTCGATCGAACGCATGCCGATGCTCAATGTGATCTTCGATCGCATGGCGGCATCGTGCACTGACAGCCTGCAGCCGATGGCGGGAACGCCGTGCTATTTCTCGGTCAATGGCATCACCAACGACCCCCTCGGCGACATCATCAAGGACTACGAGGGCAATGCGGTCGCCGCCGTGCTCTATGCCGAGCAGTGGGATTCTCGCGTCATCATCATGCTGGACCGCGATTTCGTGTTCACGATGGTCGAGGCGATGTTCGGCTCCGACGGGGCCGAGCCGCCGCTCGATGTCGAGCGCACCTTCTCGAACATCGAGATCCGCCTGGTCCAGGCGCTGTTCGAGCGGTTCGCCAAGGCGCTGCAGGGCGCCTTTGCCGGCACGTCCAACGTCACCTTCCGTGTCGAGCGGGTCGAGACGGCGATGGCGTCGCTGGCGATCGGCCGCAGCAGCAACATGTCGATCTGCGCGAACATGATGGTGCAGGCGCTCTATCGCGGCGGCCAGATGTTCCTGATCATTCCGCACTCTGCGCTCAACCCGCTGCGCCAGAAGCTCGCCCATGTCGTCGTCAGCGACGGCCGTGCGTCGGATCCGCGTTGGCGCGAGCAGATGGAGAGCGAGGTCAACAAGACCGAAGTGACGTTGACTGCCGTGCTCGACGAGAAGATGATAACCCTCGACGATGTCGTGAAGTTCCACGTCGGCCAGGTGCTCGAGCTCGAAGCCACGCCGCGCACGCTGGCCCGTCTCGAAAGCAACAACCAGGTGCTGTTCTGGTGTCAGATCGGCCAGCTCGATGGCTATTATGCCATGCAGGTGTCCGATCCCGTCGATCAGAAACGGGAGTTCGTCGATGATATCCTATCTCGTTGATGCCGTGCTCTTGATTGCGCTCGCCTTCACCAGCATGCGGGTGACCCGGATGCACCGCGAGCTGGCGCGCTTGCGCAGTTACCAGGGCGAGTTCTCGACCATCGTCCACGAGACGGCGGGCGCCTTCGACACCGTCATCACCGCTGCGCACGATTCCACGGCGAATCTCGGCCGGCTCGCCAACGTGCTGAGCACGAAGATCGATCAGGCTCACGAGGCGATTGCGGCGCTCGATGCAAGGAGCGGGCTCGCGTCCGCCACAGGCGGCGCCGACGTGAACAAACATTGAAGCCGGAGCAGGCTGAACACATACGACCGGAACGTCGCGGCGCTCCGGGGGCGGAACTACCAAGAGGCGATACCACATGGCGCAATCCTTCGACTATGAGTCTGCATCTGCATCTGACGAGACCGAGGCGTCTCCGCTGGAGCGGCTGGCCGAGATTGCCGCGCGCACGGCGGAGGAGACCGGCAAGTTCGCCAACGTCGATGCCATCATGCGGATTCCCGTCACCATGCAGGTGGTGCTCGGCTCGGCGACCATTCCGGTCGCGAACCTGATGAAGCTCGGCCGCGGCGCGGTGGTCCCGCTCGACCACCGGGTCGGCGAGCCCGTCGATGTCGTCGTCAACGGCCGCATCGTCGCCCGCGGCGAGGTGGTTGTCGTCGAAGAGGACAACTCCCGCTTCGGCGTCTCGCTCACGGAGATCGTCGGACCGCTGGGGCAGGGTGATACCTGACCATGGCGGCACAGGTCGCTCCCATCAAGCAGCGAGGCGTTGCCACGCTGGGTGGAACGGAAAAGGTCGCAGCGCTGCTGCTGGCCATGGGCCGGCAGGCGGCCGCGAGCGTGCTCGCGCAGTTCGAGCCGCAGGATATCCGCATCGTCACCAAGGCCGCGGCGGAGCTGCGGCCGATCACCGCGCAGGAGCTCGAGGGAATCGTCGAGGAGTTCGCCCAGCAGTTCTCGATGGGCGCCAACATCCTCGGCACGCTCGGCGGGCTCGAGGCCGTGCTCGGCGACGTGCTTCCGGCCGACCAGGTCACGGCGATCATGTCGGACCTGCTCGGCAATTCGAGCCGCTCGGTGTGGGACCGCGTCTCGTCGGTGTCGGAAAATTCGCTGGCAACCTACCTCTCCAAGGAGCATCCGCAGACCGCGGCGCTGATCCTGTCCAAGGTCAAGCCGTCCTGCGCTGCCAAGGTGATGAGCCAGCTGCCGTCGAGCCTGCGCAACGAGCTGATGCGGCGCGTGCTCAGTCTCAAGCCGATCGTCGACGACGCGATGAAGGTTCTCGAGAAGACGCTCCACGAGGATCTGACGCTGAACTTCGCCCGCAACCTCGGCGCGGATACCTATGCCCGCGTCGCCGACATCATCAACAAGATGGAGCGCGGCCACATCGAGGACATGCTGAAGAGCCTGTCGGAGAAGCGGCCGAAGTCGGCCGAAGTGCTGAAGGAGCTGCTGTTCACCTTCGACGACGTCATCAATCTGGCCCCGAAGGCGCGCACGATGATCTTCGATCAGGTGCCGACCGATCGCATCGTCGTCGCACTGAAGGGCACCGACAAGCATTTCCGCGAAACCATCCTGTCCGCGGTTGCCTCGCGCGTTCGCCGTGTCGTCGAGAGCGAACTTGCCATCGGCGAGCCGTCGAACCAGCGCGACGTGCTGGAGGCGCGCCGCGTCATCACCGATCTCGCACTCGACCTCGCGGAGAAGGGCGAAATCGAGCTCAACCCCGACCAGGAGGATGAGCTGGTCTTCCGCTGACCGCTGAACGGGCATGGCAGAAACATCCGATCAGGACAGCAAGACAGAAGAGCCGACCGAGAAGAAAGTCCGCGATGCGCTCGAACAGGGCAACATTCCGGTCTCTCGGGAGGCGCCCATCTTCGCCTCGATGGCCGCGTTGATGGTGATCCTGACGTTCCTGATCGGTCGGGGCGTGCAGCAAATAACGCTGACCTTGAAGGGTCTTCTCGACGACCCTGACGGATTCCCGCTCGGTGCGCCGGCTGATGCGCTGAACCTGCTTACCGTCGTGGGGCTCGAGGCGCTGCGCTTCCTGACGCCGTTGCTCGTCATCTTCGCCGTGTTCGGGCTGGCAGCCCAGCTGCTGCAGAATGCGCCCAACCTGGTGCTCCAGCGCATCATGCCGGACCTTTCGCGGATTTCTCCACTGAACGGCTGGAAGCGGCTGTTCGGAACGCAAGGCCTCGTCGAATTCGCCAAGTCGATGTTCAAGCTCGCCTCGGTGAGCGCCGTCGTCGCCTTCGTGCTGCGCTCGTCCGAAGCGAAGGCCTTCGAGGCGATGTACACCGATCCGGTCGCACTGCCGGAGATGATCCTCAGCATCGCGATGCGGATCGTCTCGGCGATCTGCATCGCCACCATCGTCCTGGTCGCGATCGATCTCGCCTGGGCGCGCTTCCATTGGCGGCGCGAGCTGCGCATGACCAAGCAGGAGATCAAGGACGAGCACAAGCAGGCGGAGGGCGATCCGCTGATCAAGGCCCGCCTGCGCTCGCTGGCGCGTGATCGCTCGCGGCAGCGCATGATCGCTTCGGCGGCGCGCGCGACGCTCGTGATCGCGAACCCGACGCATTTTGCGATCGCGCTGCGCTACAAGCGCGAGGAGAACGCGGCGCCCCTGGTCGTGGCCAAGGGCATGGACGTGATCGCGCTGAAGATCCGCGAAGTCGCCGAGCAGAACCGGATTCCGGTGATCGAGAACAAGGCGCTGGCGCGCGCGCTCTACGAGGCGGTACAGGTCGATCAGGTGATCCCGGCGGAGTTCTTCCGGCCCGTCGCCGAGATCATCTACTTCCTGCAGTCGAAGCAGGCGCCGCGGCCCGAGAAGGTCCAGTAGATTTCCGAGGATGGCGCTTCGCGCAACAGCTTGACGAAAGCTTAACGCCCTAGGGTTCTCCCGAATGGACCAGAATGGGGCTGTCGTGGGACCGCTTTATCTCTTCGAACTCGCATCGTCGCAGGCGCGTTACCTCGAGCTCCGCCAGCAGACCATCGCGACCAACGTCGCCAACGCCAACACGCCGGGCTTCAAGGCGCGCGACGTCGAGCCCTTCAACAAGGTGCTCGACACGATGCCGGTCAGGCTTGCGACGACATCGCCGTCGCACATGCAGCTGTCTGCGGCCGAGACCGACACGCGCGCGACCGCCAAGAAGGACAGCTGGGAAGTGGTCCACTCCGGCAACTCGGTCAGCCTCGAGCAGGAAATGATCAAGGGCAACGACGTCAATCGCGACTACTCGATGAACGCGGCCGTCGTGCGCTCGTTCCACCGCATGCTGCTGTCGAGCGCGAAGACCTGAGGTGAATTGATATGCTGGACGCACTGAGTGCCTCTCTGACGGTCGCGAGCTCCGGGCTCGAAGCGCAGTCGACGCGCATGCGCATCGTCTCGGAAAACCTCGCCAACGCCACGGCTACCGGCCGCACCGCCGGCGCCGATCCGTATCAGCGCAAGACCATCACCTTCGATGCCGCGATGGACCGCGCCTCCGGTGCCCAGCTTGCGAAGATCAAGGAGATCGGGGTCGACACCACGCCTTATCGCGTCGAGTACGATCCGGGCCATCCCGCCGCCGACAAGGCCGGCTACGTCAAGCTGCCGAACGTCAACATGATGATCGAGATGGCCGACATGCGGGAAGTCAACCGGTCGTATGAAGCCAATCTCCAGGTCGTGAAGCAGGTGCGCTCGATGCTCGGCATGACCATCGACCTTCTGAGGAGCTGACAATGCTTGAGGCGATTTCATCCACCGCGATCTCCGCTGGGCAGGCCGCGTCCCGCGCGACGGAGACACAGGCCGTCGCGCCGTCGGCGCCGAGCGCGATCCAGTCCACCGACGATCTCGGCTTCGAGTCGGTGATGAAGCAGGTGACGACGGACGCCATCGGCACGCTGAAGGCGGGCGAGGCGGCGTCGATCTCGGCGATGCAGGGCAAGGAGTCGACGCGGAAGGTCGTCGAGGCGCTGATGTCGGCCGAGCAGGCCATGCAGACGGCGGTCGCGGTCCGCGACAAGGTCGTGCAGGCCTACCAAGAAGTCGTTCGGATGTCGATTTGATCTGAGGGAGTGACGATCGTGAAATCGCTCGCCATTGCGGCCACGGGCATGAACGCCCAGCAGACCAACATCGAAGTCATCGCGAACAACATCGCCAACATCAACTCGACCTCGTACAAGCGGGCGCGCGCGGAATTCACCGATCTGTTCTACCAGATGGACCGCATGCAGGGCGTCGCGAACGTCAACGGCTCCTCGCCGATCCCGGAAGGCGCCAATCTCGGCCTCGGCGTCAAGTCGGCGGCGATCCGCAAGCTGCACATCCAGGGCGCGCTGACGCAGACCGGCAACCCCTACGATCTCGCCATCAACGGCCGTGGCTGGTTTCAGGTGCTGGGTCCCAACAACGAGGTGCAATACACCCGCGCGGGCTCGTTCAACACCAATGCCAACGGCCAGCTCGTCACCATCGACGGCTACCTGCTGGATCCCGCGATCACGGTGCCGCAGGGAACGGTCCAGGTCACGGTCAACCAGACCGGACAGGTGTTTGCCAAGCTCGACACCGAAATCAACCCACGGCAGATCGGCCAGCTCAATCTTGCCAATTTCGCCAACGAAGCCGGCCTCGAGCCGCTCGGCAGCAATCTCTATCGTGAGACGACGGCGTCGGGTACGCCCGTCGTCGGCCTGCCGGGCGATTCCGGCTACGGCAAGATCAACCAGCAATATCTCGAAGCCTCGAACGTCGATCCGGTCAAGGAGATTACCGAATTGATCTCGGCGCAGCGCGCCTACGAGATGAATGCCAAGGTCATCCAGGCCTCGGATGAAATGGCCTCGACCGTATCGAAGGGCCTTCGCTAGTTCCGGTGTCTCCATGTTGAACAGGGTGGGCCTGATGGTGCGCGGGTTGGCCGCCGTGCTGCTGGTTCTGGTCTCGGCGCGCGGCGCCTTGGCCGAGGAGAAGCGGCTTCCCGTGCCGGCCGTGTCGATCCGCGCCGGCGAGCTGATCCGGGACGACATGATCACGGAGCGCGTCTTCGCGCCGAACGTGCTTGGCGTTGCCATGTTCATCGAAGGACGCCAGGTCCTGGTCGGCCGGATGGCGCGGCGCAACTTGCTGCCGGGCCAGCCGATCCCGACCAACTCGGTCGAAGAGCCCTGGACCGTCGCACGCGGCGCCATGGTCAAGGTCGTGGTCGAGGACAGCGGCCTGTCGATCGTCACTTACGGCTCGGCGATGCAGCAGGGCGCGCCCGGCGCGCTGATCCCGGTGCGCAACACCGATACTGGCGTGATCATCAGGGGCATCGTCCAGCCGGACGGAACCGTCAAGGTCATGGACGGGTCATGACCAGGTTCCTGCTCGCACTCGTCCTCCTCCTCTCCGCCGCCAGCGCCCAGGCCGCCGTCCGCATCAAGGACATCGCGGACATCAAGGGACTGCGCGAAAATCAGATCGTCGGCTACGGCCTCGTTATCGGCCTGAACGGCACCGGCGACACGCTCCGCAACGCGCCGTTCACGGAGCAGTCCCTGCAATCGATGCTCGAGAACATGGGCATCAACGTCAGGAACGAGACCACCAGCACCAACAATCCGCCGCGTCCGACCACGCTGCGCACGCGTAACGTCGCCGCCGTGATGGTGACCGCGGATCTGCAGCCCTCGATCGGGCCCGGCGAGCGCATGGATGTGACGGTGTCGTCGCTCGGCGATGCGACCTCGCTGCTCGGCGGCACGCTGGTGATGACGTCGCTGCGTGCGGCCGACGGCGCAGTCTATGCGGTGGCGCAAGGCGCGGTCACGGTCGCCGGCTACAGTGTCGGAGGCCAGGCGCAGAACGTCAGCCAGGGCACGCCGACCGCGGGACGCATTCCGAACGGCGCGCTGGTCGAGCGCGAGGTGCAGGGAAGTCTCCACGAGATGGAATTCCTGGTGCTGGAGCTCAAGAACCCCGATTTCGTCACCGCGACGCGCATCCTCGACGCCATCAACCGCTACGCCGGCGGCCGCTATCGGGCGCAGATCGCCTTCGAGCGCGATTATCGCACGATCGTGCTGTCGAAGCCTCGCTATGTCGGGCCGGTCCGCTTTCTCGCGGAAGTCGGTGAGCTGACGGTCGAGCCTGATACCCCGGCGCGGGTGGTGATCAACGAGCGTACCGGCACGGTGGTGATCGGACGTGACGTGCGCATTTCGACCGTCGCCGTGACGCACGGCAATCTGACGGTTCGTGTCACCGAGCTTCCGGTGGTGTCGCAGCCGGCGCCGTTCTCGCAAGGGCAGACCGTCGTCGTGCCCCAGACCATCGTCGAGGCCAATGAAGCCGGATCGCAGGTGGCGATCCTCAGTGGCGTCGATCTCCAACGTCTGGTGCGCGGCCTGAACCAGATCGGCCTGAAGCCGTCCGGCATCATCGCGATCCTCCAGGCCATCAAGACCGCCGGTGCGCTCCAGGCTGACGTCATCGTGCAATGATGCACAAGCGTCGTGCAAGCTTGGTCGCTCAATGCTCAGGTCTCGACCGAGAATCGCACGCGGCCCGATGCTGAAGCTGGATCACAAAGCCAAACTCCTCGTCCTGGTCGCGGCGTCCGCGCTTGCGGGCGGCTCGCCTGTGCTGGCGCTGGACGAGGCCAAGCCGTCGAAGCCGCTCAACCTGCTCTCGTTCGCGCGCGGCCGGGCGCCGGGAGCGCAGAAGCCGTCTGCATCGGCACCGATACCGGCCGACAATGCGTCGATCCGCGCGACGGCGTGGGCGGCCGAAGATCAAGGACCCGCGACCACCGGCGCGGTGCCCGCGCCCGAGACGCCTGCGCCGGCCCGGGCGCCCGCAGCCGCACCTGCATCTGCGCCCGTGCGCACGGTCAAGCCCGGCAGCGTCACGGCCCCGCCGAAGCCTGCGCCGGCCCAGGCTGCTGTGCCCGCGGATAACGAGGTCGCCCTGTTCTGTAGCAACGTTGCCGATCCCGCCGTCGATGCGCGGCTGGCCTGGCAGCTCAAGGAGCTGGAGAAGGCCGAGGCCCAGCTCCGCGAGCGGATCGCCGAGGTCGAGGCCAAGCGCGCCGAATACGAGAAGTGGATGGCGCTGCGCGACGACTTCCTGAAAAAGGCCGAAGCGCAGGTCGTCGAGATCTACTCGCGCATGAAGCCGGACGCGGCCGCCACCCAGATCGCCGGCATGGCGGACGAGACCGCCGCCGCCGTGCTCGCCAAGCTCAACCCGAGGACCTCGAGCGCAATCTTCAACGAGATGGATACGGCGCGCGCGGCGCACCTTGCCGACGTGCTCGGCGGAATGCGCCGCGTGGATGACGGAAAGACCAAATAGATGAAGAAGCCGATCCTCATCCTGTCGCTCCTGCTGTCGTCGGTGCTCCTCGCGGGGTGCTTCAATGATCCGGCGGAGGTCCTGACCGGTCCGCGATTGTCGCCGGTCGGCAGCGGCCTCAGGACGCAGGCCGAACCGATCCCGGTGACGCCCCGCGTTCGTACGCCCGTCAGCTATCGCTCGACCTGGGACGACGGCACAGATCTCTACCGCGATCCCCGTGCCCGCCGCACCGGCGACGTCGTGACGGTGATCATCTCGATGCAGGACAAGGCCAAGCTCGACAACAAGACCGACCGCTCGCGCGATTCGCAGATCAAGTTCGGGCTGGACTGGCTGATGGACGTCGCCGGGTGGAACGACAAGGGCACGGCCAACGCCAACCTCTCGACCAACACCCAGATCAAGGGCAACGGCCAGATCGATCGCACCGAGGACATCAAGCTGTCGATCGCCGCCGTCGTCACCGACGTGTTGCCGAACGGCAATATGATGATCAGTGGCTCGCAGGAATTCCGCGTCAACACCGAGATGCGCGTGCTCAACGTCGGCGGTATCGTGCGTCCGCGCGACATATCGCGCACCAACACGATCTCCTACGAGAAGATCGCAGAGGCGCGCGTGTCCTACGGCGGCCGCGGAAATCTGTCTGACGTGCAGCAACCCGGATGGGGACATCGGATCTATGACGCCGTGGCACCGTTCTGAGAATAGCGCCGGCCGGGCCGCGTCGCGAGGGCAGGGGACGTGATGCGCCTGATCGCGGCCATTGTGGTGCTGACCCTGATCGCGATCGGCGCGGGCGCGCTCGCCGGCCTGCATCTGTTTGCGGCCGCGGAGCGCGTCGCCGACGCGAAGAAGGCCGCCGCGCCGCCGCCTCTTGCCACGAGCTACGCCGGAAGCGCGCGGCTCAGGAAGCTGTCGCCGATCGTGACCAATCTCGGCGCGCCATCCAACAACTGGGCGCGTATCGAAGCCTCGATGGTGACCGATAGCATGAACGACGAGGATGCCGGCATCCTGGCAGCCCATATCAGCGAGGACATCGTGACCTATCTGCGGTCGGCGTCGGTCGGCCAGTTCGAGGGATCTCGCGGGCTCCAGCATTTGCGCGACGACCTGACCGAGCGCGCCAACATCCGCTCGTCGGGCAAGGTTCGCGAATTGATCATTGAGACGTTGGTGATTCAGTGAAATTGAGAGTCCTGCTGCTCGCGCTGATTCTGGTCGTCCTGCCCGAGGTGGCGTTCGCCCAGATTCCGGACCTCAACTCGCTGCTGCCGCCCGGCAACGGCTCGACCAGCGGCCGGATCATCCAGCTGATGGCGCTGATCACGGTGCTGTCGGTGGCGCCGGGACTGCTGATCATGGTGACGAGCTTCACGCGGTTTGCGGTGGCGCTGTCGTTCCTGCGCTCCGGTCTCGGCCTCCAGACCACGCCGGCCAATCTGGTGCTGATCAGCCTCGCGCTGTTCATGACGTTCTACGTGATGGCGCCGACATTCGACCGCGCCTGGGAAACCGGCGTCCAGCCGCTCATGAAGAACGAGATCTCGGAGGAAGAGGCCTATCTGAAGATCACCGATCCGTTCCGCGAGTTCATGCTGGCGCATGTTCGCGACAAGGATCTCCAGACCTTCGAGGCGCTCGCCGCCGAGAGTTTTCGCAAGAAGTTCGACGACAAGCGCATCGATCTGCGCGTCATCATCCCGGCCTTCATGATCTCCGAGCTCAGGCGCTCGTTCGAGATCGGATTCCTGATCATGCTGCCGTTCCTGGTCATCGACATGATCGTGGCGACGCTGACGATGTCGATGGGCATGATGATGATGCCGCCGACGATCCTCGCGCTGCCGTTCAAGATGCTGTTCTTCGTGCTGATCGACGGCTGGAACCTGCTCGCCTCAGGCCTCGTGCGGTCGTTCTCGTAAGGCGGCGACCTTCGGCCGGCCGGTTATGGTTAGCGAGAAGTACCGCATCATGGTTAGCATTGGGTAATGTTAACCATATGATTTTGCTTAGAAATTCAAGCCGATCTTAAGGCGCGCGCAAGATTCGGCGTGCTAGCAATGCGGCACGGCGGGTTGGACCCCACCCACATCAGTCCAAAGGCATGATGCCGCCCCTCCGTACCGGTGAAAGCCCGGTATGTCCCCTCGTGAAAATGTAACGCGTACATAAAGGGACATTCGCAATGTCAAGCCTGCTTACGAACTCGACCGCCATGACCGCACTCCAGACCCTGCGGTCTGTGAGTTCGCAGCTCTCCTCCACGCAAACCCGCATCTCCACCGGCCAGCGCGTCTCGACTGCTTCGGACAACGCCGCCTACTGGTCGATCGCGACCTCGATGCGCGCCGACAACGCCGCGCTCTCCGCGGTCTCCGACTCGCTCGGTCTGTCGGCCGCGACCGTCGACACCGAATACACCGCCCTGAACACGGTTATCGGCGACAAGGACTCCGGCTTGGTCAAGCTCCAGTCGCTGCTGGTCGAAGCCAAGACCGCCGGTATCGACCGCTCCAAGATCCAGGCTGACATCACCCAGATCCAGCAGCAGATGAAGAGCACCGCGGATGCGGCGACCTTCAACGGCGTGAACTGGCTGAGCACGACTGCCTCGACGCCGGCGACGGTCGACCTCGTGTCGTCCTACTCCCGCGTCCAGAGCACGCCGACCACGGGTGCGATTACCCTGACGGTCTCCAGCTACTCGCTCTTCACGGCGAGCACGAGCGGTATTCTGGACACGCAGACGACCAGCGGTGTGTCGGTCGCCAACATGACCATCACCTCGCTGACCGACGCGGCCTCCGACCAGACCACGCTCGACGGCTACATCGCGCAGGTCACCGCTGCGATCAACTCGGCAGCTTCGGCCGCCGCCGATCTCGGCGCCGTCAAGAACCGTATCTCGACCAACACGGAGTTCGTCAAGACCCTGATGGACTCGGTTGATCGCGGTATCGGCCAGCTTGTCGACGCCGACATGAACCAGGAGTCCACCCGCCTGGCGGCCCTCCAGGTCCAGCAGCAGCTCGGCGTGCAGGCGCTCTCGATCGCCAACAACAGCAGCCAGAGCATCCTGTCGCTGTTCCGCTAAGTCGAAAGACAATCCGGGGAGGGCCGCGCTTCTCGCAAAGCGCGGCCCTTTCGTTTTGGCGTGACGCTACGCGCATGCCTTCAATTCGGCTGCTCTGTTGCAACCGGGACACAGAGCCACAAGCCTCGCACAAGCTTCGCACGTTACGGTCGCCGTACGACAGGTTGGGCCTAACCGCTTTCAGCAGCCCAAAGGCATGACGCCGCCCTGTCGTACCGGTGCAAGTCCGGTATGTCCCCACTCAATCAATCTCAAAGGGACATCAAAATGGGTTCTAGCCTCCTCACTAACTCCGCAGCAATGACGGCGCTGCAGACCCTCCGCAACGTCAGCTCCAACCTGCAGACCACCGAAAACCGGATCTCGACCGGCCAGCGCGTCTCGACCGCTTCGGACAACGCCGCCTACTGGTCGATCGCAACCTCGATGCGCGCCGACAACGCCGCGCTCTCCGCGGTCTCCGACTCGCTCGGTCTGTCGGCCGCGACCGTCGACACCGAATATACCGCTCTGACCGCCGTCGTCGGCGACAAGACCGGTGGCTTGACCAAGCTGCAGTCGCTGCTGGTCGAAGCCAAGACCGCCGGTATCGACCGCTCCAAGATCCAGGCCGACATCACCCAGATCCAGCAGCAGATGAAGAACACCGCCGATGCGGCGACCTTCAACGGCGTGAACTGGCTGAGCGCGACCGCCTCGACGCCGGCGACCTTCGACCTGGTGTCGTCGTTCTCCCGCGTCCAGAGCACGCCCACGATCGGCTCCATCACCCTGACGATCTCCAGCTACTCGCTCTACACGTCGGGCACGAGCGGCATTCTGGACACGCAGACGACCGCCGGTGTGTCGGTCGCCAACCTGACCATCACCTCGCTGACCGACGCGGCCACCGACCAGGCCACGCTCGACGGCTACATCGCGCAGGTCACCGCCGCGATCAACTCGGTGGCTTCGGCCGCTGCCGACCTCGGCGCCGTCAAGAACCGCATCTCGACCAACACGGAATTCGTCAAGACCCTGATGGACTCGGTGGATCGCGGTATCGGCCAGCTCGTCGACGCCGACATGAACGCGGAATCGACCCGCCTCCAGGCGCTGCAGACCCAGCAGCAGCTCGGCGTTCAGGCGCTCTCGATCGCCAACCAGAACAGCCAGAGCATCCTCTCGCTGTTCCGCTAAGCCTGAAAGCTATCTAAGGGAGCCGCGCTTCTCGCGAAGCGCGGCTCTTTTCGTTTTGGCGTGACGTCCCGCGCCCGCCGTAAATTCGGCTGCACTATTGTGGTCCGGTTACGGAGCCACAAGCTTCGCGCAAACTTCGCGTGCTATCGCCGCCGTTACGACCGGTTGAGCGCGCTTTTCGCAGCCCAAAGGCATGATGCCGCCCTGTCGTACCGGTGCAAGTCCGGTATGTCCCAACAAATTTCAATCTGTTTCAAGGGGACGTCAAAATGAGTTCTAGTCTGCTCACCAACTCCGCAGCAATGACGGCGCTGCAGACCCTCCGCAACGTCAGCTCCAACCTGCAGACCACCGAAAACCGGATCTCGACCGGCCAGCGCGTCTCGACCGCTTCGGACAACGCCGCCTACTGGTCGATCGCAACCTCGATGCGCGCCGACAACGCCGCGCTCTCCGCGGTCTCCGACTCGCTCGGTCTGTCGGCCGCGACCGTCGACACCGAATATACCGCTCTGACCGCCGTCGTCGGCGACAAGACCGGTGGCTTGACCAAGCTGCAGTCGCTGCTGGTCGAAGCCAAGACCGCCGGTATCGACCGCTCCAAGATCCAGGCCGACATCACCCAGATCCAGCAGCAGATGAAGAACACCGCCGATGCGGCGACCTTCAACGGCGTGAACTGGCTGAGCGCGACCGCCTCGACGCCGGCGACCTTCGACCTGGTGTCGTCGTTCTCCCGCGTCCAGAGCACGCCCACGATCGGCTCCATCACCCTGACGATCTCGAACTACTCGCTCTACACGTCGACCACGAGCGGCATTTTGGACACGCAGACGACCGCCGGTGTGTCGATCGCCAACATCACCATCACCTCGCTGACCGACGCGACCACCGACCAGGCTACGCTCGACGGCTATATCGCGCAGGTCACCGCTGCGATCAACTCGGTGGCTTCGGCCGCCGCCGACCTCGGCGCCGTCAAGAACCGCATCGCGACCAACACGGAGTTCGTCAAGACCCTGATGGACTCGGTGGATCGCGGTATCGGCCAGCTCGTCGACGCCGACATGAACGCGGAATCGACCCGCCTCCAGGCGCTGCAGACCCAGCAGCAGCTCGGCGTTCAGGCGCTCTCGATCGCCAACCAGAACAGCCAGAGCATCCTGTCGCTGTTCAAGTAAGCTTCGGCTTCAAGACGACCGTGCTCCCCATGGGAGCACGGTCCCCGCCATGAACGGTGGATTTGGCGGCACATGACGTGCCCGCAATGACCTCCTGACACCAGACTTCATGCAGCACCCGCAGCCGACTGCGCTGGCGTGCGTTCGCGCGCCCGATGGCTGCTGCTGGACCGTCTGTGTCGGAGAAAATTCTTGCAAATTTACAACGCCTCGCCAGCGAACTGACACATTCGTGTCCTTGCGCAACCTTCAGACAAGGTTGGCAGCGGAGTGTCCTCTACGTTCGCATTGGTACGAGGTCATATGCTGTTCAGTCGTGCGCAGATACAGCAACTGCTCAACAATCTGCTGGAGCTTGGGCCGCGACGCCTGATGGCCTTGGGACTGATCGGCTTTGCCGTTCTCGTCACCGTCGTCGGTGGCGCGTATTATCTGAGCCGCCCGGAATTCGAGACCCTCTATACCGGCCTCACCCGCGAGGACGTGACGCGCATGGGTGCTGCGCTGCGCGAGCAGAACATCGCCTTCGACGTCAATACGGCCGGTGACGCCGTCTCGGTGCGCCCGAGCCAGACCATGCAGGCGCGGATGCTGCTCGCCGAAAAGGGCCTGCCGACCAGCGCCAACTCCGGCTACGAGCTGTTCGACAAGATCGGCTCGCTCGGCCTGACCTCGTTCATGCAGGAAGTGACGAAGCTGCGCGCCCTCGAGGGCGAGATCGCGCGTACCGTCCAGCTGATGAAGGGCGTCAAGGCGGCGCGGGTGCATATCGTGCTGCCGGTGCGCGGCTCGTTCCGCGCCACGCAGCAGCCGCCCTCGGCCTCCGTCGTGCTGCGCACCGACGGTGCGATCGAGGCGCGTACCGCGCAGTCGATCCGCCATCTCGTCGCTGCTGCCATTCCCGGCATGAGCCGCGACAAGGTGACCGTGCTTGACGCCGACGGTTCGATGCTCCTCGCCGAGGAGGACGAGGCGAGCGCTGCGCCGACCAAGATGGCGAGCCTCCAGAAGACGGTCGGCGGCATGGTGCAGGAGAACATCCGCAAGGCGCTGACGCCGTATCTGGGCCTCGACAATTTCGAGGTGAGCGTCGCCCCGCAGCTCTCCACCGATAAGCGGCAGATCAACGAGACCGTCTACGATCCGGAGAGCCGCGCCGAGCGTTCGGTGCGGAACGTCCGCGAGAAGGAATCGTCGCAGAACGCGGACCGTTCGCAGCCGACCACGGTGCAGCAGAATCTTCCCGACCAGCAGGTCAATTCCGGCGGCACCAAGAATTCCAGCGAAGACAAGTCCCGCCGCGAGGACGTCACCAATTTCGAGGTGTCGTCGAAGACGACGACGACGGTGAGCGACGGCTATTCGGTCAAGAAACTCTTCATCGCCGTGCTGGTCAACCGCGCGCGGCTCGTCGCCGATCTCGGCGACAAGAGCAACCAGGCCATCATCGACAGCAAGCTCGCCGAGATCAGCCAGCTCGCGGCGACCGCCGGCGGACTGGACAAGACGCGCGGCGACCAGATCCAGGTGACGGCCGTCGACTTCATCGAAGGCTCGCGCGAGCTCGCGCCGGTGCCGCCGATCAGCTTCGTCGAGATGATCAACAAGCAGCTCGGCAGCGTCATCAACGCGGTGACGATCCTGGCCGTCGCCTCGATGCTGGTCTGGTTCGGGCTCCGTCCCGCGGTCAACGGCATCCTGACTCACCGCGCGCAGCAGGAGCAGACCGAGGCCGCCGAGGCCGCTGAGCTCGAAACCGCCGCGGCCCTCGCCTTGGCCGAGAGCCAGGACCCCGAGCTCAACCTCGTCGAGGACCTCGAAGGCAAGATGCAGCGGACACCCCAGAAGCGGCTGGAGCAGATCGTCCGGCTCGATCAGATGCAGGCGGCAGCAATCCTTAAAGACTGGATGCGACGCGAGGAGGCGGCATGAACGCGGCAATCGGAAAACTCCTGACGCAGTTCGACGCGAACGGCCGGGCCAAGTCGCCGCCGCCTCCGCCGCCCAAGATCCAGGACGTGCTGACGAGGCAGAAGGAGGCGCGGCGCGAGCCGCAGCCGCAGGCCCAGCCGCAGCGCCAACCTCAATCGCAGCCGCAGCTTCAGTCGCCGCCTCCGGCGCCCGAGCCGGAAGCTCCGCCGGTCAATCTTCTCGACGATGCCTATCGTCGCGGCCATGCCGCCGGCGTTGCGGAAGGCGATGCCAAGGTCGCCGAAGAGCGGGTGCGCAGCGCGATCCGGCTTGGCGAAGAGCGCGCCAAATGGTCCGACCAGCAGGCGGCCGCGATCGTCAGCGGTTTCGAGGCGGCATGCCGCGAGATCGAGACCAACATTGCGAGCTCCGTCGCGCGCATATTGCTGCCGTTCCTCGCCGATGCGGTCCGCGACAAGGCGATCGGGTCTCTGGTCGAGCAGGTCGCGGCTCTGACCGGCAACTCGCCGGTGCCGGTGTTCAAGGTGACGGGTCCGAGCGAGCTGCTTGACCTCGTGAGGACGCAGCTCGACGCCTCCAGGCGAGCAAGCATCGAGTATGAGGCCGCCGAGACCTTGGAGGTCCGCGTCGTCGCCGACCAGACCGTGATCGAGACGCAGATCTCGGCGTGGAGCGAGCGCCTGAAAGACGCACGCCGGTAGTCGCCATGGAAGAGGTCAAGCATGAGATCGTGATCGTCCGCCGGCGTAGCGCCTTCGCCGAGGAGGCGCATCACGGTGGCGTGTGGAAGATCGCCTATGCGGATTTCATGACCGCGATGATGGCGTTCTTCCTGGTCATGTGGCTGCTCAACGCCCTCAACCAGGACCAGAAGCAGGTGGTCGCGAGCTATTTCAATCCGATCAAGCTCGCGGAGAACGCGCCTGCCCCGAAGGGCCTCAAGGATCTCACCAAGAAGGAGCCGACGCAGTTCGAGGGCCAGGATGGCAAGCGTCAGCCAGCCGGACCGAACGAAGAGCGCCGCGGCGACTCGCCGACGGCCGAGAAGCCGGCTTCCTTCGAAGAGAAGGTCCTGTTCCGCGATCCCTATGCGACGCTTGCCGAGATCGCGAACAGCTCGAACCAGGCTTCGGGCCAGCGACGTGCAGGTGCGCTGACCTCGGCCGAAGAGGAAGGCCTCAAGGGCGGCGACGCCTATCGCGATCCGTTCGATCCCGGCTATTGGAAGATGGCGCCGCAAATGTCGAAGGATGCGGATCGCTTCGTCGACAGCGAGCCAAAGCCGAATGCGTCCGCGCGCGACATCGCGTCCGGAACGAGCCAGGGTGAGCCGCAGGCGCGCCGTGCCAAGACGGACGATGCCGGCGGAAGCATCGCTCCGAATGCTGATGCTTCGTCGGCAAGCCTGTCGCCGCTGCTGCCGCCAGGGCCCGCGCCGTCGCAGGCTCAGCGCGACGGCGGCGCCCAGGCGAATGCGCAGCCAAGTGCGCAGGCTGGCGCTCAAGCCAATGCCGCCGCGCAGCCGCGCCCCAACGATCAAGCGAAGACTTCCGAACCGCGCGATGCAGCGCAGACCCAGCAGCCGACCGTCAAGCAGCTTCAATCCGCGATCGCGGATGCGCTGTCGGATATCAAGGCCGGCGCCGGACCGGTCGCCGAGGTGCGTCAGGTCGAGGAAGGCCTGCTGATCAGCCTGACCGACGATGCCAGCTTCGGCATGTTCGCGGTCGGCTCGGCCGAGCCGCGGCCCGAGCTGATCCGCGTGATCGACAAGATCGGGCCGCTGCTGACGAAGCGCCAGGGCGTGATCATCGTGCGCGGCCACACCGATAATCGGCCGTACAAGTCGGAGAACTACGACAACTGGCGGCTGTCGACGGCGCGGGCGCAGATGGCCTATTACATGCTGGTTCGCTCCGGCGTCGATGCGCAGCGGATCGAGCACGTCGAAGGCTATGCCGATCGGCGGCCGAAGCTTCCGAACGACCCGGCCGCGGCGCAGAACCGCCGGATTGAGATCCTGATCCGGGAGAAGCGCCCTTGATCAGGCTGCTCCTCTGCGCGGTGCTGCTGATGGTGGTGCCGCTGACGGCTTCACGCGTCTTGGCCGAGACCGCACCGGCGCCAACCCCGGCGCCGGCGCCGGCTCCTGCGCCGGCATCGACGTCGAGCGAGCCTTATGAGCTCGTGCGCGGATTGCAGGCGGTGCAGGACGGCATCGCCAATGGCGACACCGCGGCGCATGGCAGCCACATCGCGCTGATCCGGCAGATCGGCGAGAAGTATCTCGCCGCCGATCCGAACGTGTGGAGCAATCCGCAGAACGGCCAGGCCGTTGTCATCTACATGCTCAGCGGCGGCGCGCCTCAACTGGTCCGCAAGCTGCCGCGCGACAAGATCAATGTCGAGGGGCGGCTGTTCGACGGCGCGCTCGCCTATGTCGAGGGCCGCCAGGACGAAGCGCGCGAGCTGCTCAAAGAGGTCAAGCCGCGGACGCTTCCGTCGGGCCTGGGCGGACAGGTCGCGCTGGTTCAGGGTGCGCTGTTCGCGCGCTCTGAAGCATCGCTCGCGATCGAGCGCCTCGACGACGCGCGGCTGCTTCTGCCCGGCACGCTGGTGGAGGAAGCCGCACTGCGCCGCGAGATCCTGTTGGTCGGACAGGCCGAGGATTTCGATAAGTTCGAGTTCCTGACGCTGGCCTATATCCGCCATTATCGCAACTCGATCTATGCCGGCGACTTCTGGCAGCGCTTCTCCTCGGGTCTGACGCAATCGAGCCTCGCGCTCGACGAGCGCCGCTTCTCGCGGATCGGCAGCCTGCTGGAGCAGATCGACCGCGCGAGCCGCCTCAAGCTCTATCTCATGATCGCACGCGCCGCGATGGTGCGCGGGCGGATGGAAGTGACCCGGCTTGCCGGCGAGCGCGCGCTGACGCTCAGCGCCGATGCTTCGGCGGAGCGCGAGCGAGCGCATCTCTTCCGCGGCGCCTCGCGTGCGCTCACCGACGAATATGACGGCGGTCTTGCCGAGCTGAAGGCACTTGACCGCTCCAAGCTGCCCGAGCGCGACGTTCCGCTTCTGAATGCGACGATGCAGCTCGCGCTCGACGTCCGCAAGCCGTTCGCGGGCGGGCCCGCTGCTGCCGCCGACAAGCCGCCGGTAACGCCGGCGCGTCTCGATCTCGCGTCGTCGACCGCGGCCCTCGCACGCGCGCAGAAGCAACTCAGCGAACTCGAACTTCTCACCAGGGATCGTCGTCCATGACGAAGCTCAGCGGAACATCAGGACAGGTCTTCTCCGGCCTCGCCGAGAGCCTCAACATGCGTGGGACGTCGCGCTCGGCGAAGGGCACTGGTACGAAATCGCAGGCGGATTCGTCGTTCAACGATCTGCTCCACACCGTCTCGAACCTCGCCAAGCGGGCGCTGAACGATGAGGGCAGCGACACCGGCGTGAAGACCGCCACGCTGCGCACGCGCCTGGCGCACTCGGCCGGGAAGGACGAGACCAAGGACGGGCACGAACGCACCGAGGCGGCCGACGAGTCCAAATCAGCGGAGAAGTCTTCCGACGAGAAGACCGGCTTATCATCGGAGAAGCAAAATCCGATCGATCTTGCCTCGAAAGCGGATGCCCAGAGCCGATCGAGCACTCCGGTGATCGTTGGCCAGGAGCTCGCCGCCGCGATTCCGCAGATGCAATTGCCGGCGGGCGACAGGAAGGACGCGCCCGCGCGAGATGAGCGATCCTCCTCGACGAAGCGTGAGGTTCCGGCAGCTTCCAAGGCGGCTGCGCTCGATTCCGCGGCGACCGCTGCAGCTCCAGCCAGTCCGCGCGCGCAAGGTCCGGGTTCGCAAGCAGTGGCAGCTCAGCAGGCCACGCCGCAGCAAGGCGGCGACGCCGCGAAGGCAATGCCTGCGACGTCAGGCTTCGAAGCCGTCACGGCCAATGTCGAACGCGCGGTCAAGGCCTCGGCGCGGGACACCTTGCCCGAAACGACCAAGGTCACCGTGGTCCAGCAGGAGACCCATCTGCCGCCGGCGCAATTCAATGCGCCGCAACAGGTCGCCAACGCGGTCGTCACAGAGTTGAAGGAAACCGCAGCGCCGGCGGCGTCCGCGGCTCCCGATCTCGCAACGTCGCAGGCCAACGCGCCAGAGCCGCTCAAGATTTTGACCATCAATCTCGAGCCGCCGCAGCTCGGCAACGTCACCGTGCGCCTTCGTCTCGTCGGCACCGAGGTGTCCGTCCATCTCGCGGCCGAACGCAAGGATACCAGCCAGATGCTGGACCAGCAGCGCGACCAGATCCGCGATCTGATGCAGTCGGCAGGTTACGTTGCCGACGTGGCGCCGGTGCAGCATGGCTCGCTGGACGGATTCCAGAGCGGCTCCGGCCAGTCGCAACCGCAACTGCCCGGCCAGCAACAGCCGTCGCCCCAGTCGCAGGGCACGTTCGACGGCACCGGCACGTCGTCGGGGCAATCCGATGGCGATGCGAGGCAGGCCCGCCAGGAGCGCCAGTCCAACCAGGAGACGCGTCATGATCAGGACGTGGGCCAGCAGACTCGTCGCGGCCCTGTTTATCTGTAGCGCCGGCACTGCGGCAGCGGCGACCGACAATGCGCGCCCCTGCGAGCGCGAGATGGCGCGTGCGTCCCAGCAGCACGGCATTCCGCTCGGCATTCTCTATGCGGTCGGCCTGACCGAAACCGGGCGGCGCGGCGCGCTCTATCCTTACGCGCTCGGAGCGGAAGGGCAGACCGTGTTCGCCAAGGACATGGATGATGCGATCGCGAATTTCGAAGCGATGCGCGCCAAGGGCATCAAGCTGATCGATCTCGGCTGCATGCAGATCAACCACTACTATCACGGCGACAAGTTCACGTCCGTGCGCGCGATGTTCGATCCCGCCAGGAACGTGGAATATGCGGCGCGCTTCCTGAAGGAGCTGAAGCAGCGCGAGGGCAGCTGGACCATGGCGGTCGCCCGCTACAACGCCGGCCCCAACAATCAGCCGGCGCAGAAGCGCTATGTCTGCCACATCGTCGCGCATCTCGTCTCGAGCGGCTTCGGCGCGTGGACCGACAAGGCGCGCTCGTTCTGTCAACCCAAGACGACATGACCAGGACAACCCTAAAGTTGTGCATGGTTCCCAATCATCAGCCCCGCGCAAGCAAGAACCCGCATTGTAGCGGCAACCTACCGAAGGAGCCAAATCCATGAGCCTGTATGGTGTTATGCGCACCGGCGTTTCCGGAATGGGCGCGCAGTCCAACAAGCTGTCGACGGTCTCGGACAACATCGCGAACGTCAACACGACCGGCTACAAGCGGGCCTCGACCGAGTTCTCCTCGCTGATCCTCAAGAGCGGCTCCGGCAACTACGACTCCGGCGCCGTCGAGACCACGGTGCGCTACGCCATCAGCGATGCCGGACATACGCAGTTCACCACGTCGACCACGGACCTCGCCGTCCAGGGCAACGGCTTCTTCGTGGTGTCGAATGCCAACAACACGCAACAATATCTGACGCGCGCCGGCTCGTTCGTGCCGGACAGCCAGGGCAATCTGGTCAATGCGGCCGGCTACTACCTTCTGGGCCAGCCCGGTAACGTGACCAATTTCTCGCAGAACAGCCTGTCCGGCATGCAGATCGTCAACATCGCCCAGGTTTCGCAGGTGCCCGTGCCGTCGACGGCGGGGACGCTCACGACCGGCAATCTGGATCCGAAAGCGGCCGTGATCGCTGGCCCGCCCGGCCCGGCCTCATACTCGTCGAAGAGCTCGATCGTGGCCTACAACAATATCGGCCAGGCCGTTACGCTTGACGTCTACATGTCCCACACCGCAACGGCCGCCGGTTCGGACACCTGGCAGATTCAGGCTTACGACTCCGCGACGGGTGCGTCGGTCGGCGCCGCCACCACTTTCACCTTCGATACGACCGCAACCGGCAAAGGCACGCTGGCCGCGGCGAGCCCGACGACTCTCGCCTTCACCGTCCCCGGCGGTGCGGCGATGACCATGGACCTGTCGAACATGACGCAGGTCGGAACCGACTTCAGCTTCAAGGCGACCGTCAATGGCAGCGTTCCCTCGGCCATCGACAAGGTCGATGTCGACGATACAGGCCACGTGACGGCGGTCCTCAAGAACGGACAGACGCTGACGCTCTTCACCATCATGCTTGCCGACGTCGCGAGCCCCGACAATCTGACACCGGAGCCGGGCAACGTCTATTCGACCAACATGAACTCCGGCAACGCGCAGGCCGGGAATGCCGGCACCGGCGGCCTCGGCACGATCCAGTCCGGCGCCCTGGAAGACTCGAACGTCGACCTTGCGGACGAGCTGACCGGGATGATCGAGGCGCAGCGCGGCTTCACCGCGAACTCGAAATCGTTCCAGACCGGCGCTGACCTGCTCGACGTCGTCGTCAACCTGAAGCGCTGAATTCTTCAGCGCGCATTCCAGGCAAGAGCAAATCATGTCCCTTACCGCCGCTCTCGACTCCGCCCGCGCTTCGCTCATGGCGTCGGGCATCCAGTCCTCGACGATCTCGCGCAACATCGCCGGTGCCAGCGCCGCCGGCTATTCGCGCAAGATCGCCGTGCTGGACAATCTGCCCGGGGCTGGCGTCTATGTTGCGGCGATCCAGCGCGCCGCGAGCTCGGGTCTCTACGACAACGTCTTGGTCGCAACTTCGTCGTCGGCCAAGCAGACCGCGATCTATGACGGTCTGCAGAAGATCGCATCTGCCACTGTGGACGATCCGGAGCTCGACCAGTCGCCGACGGCGCAGCTCAATGCGCTGAAGAAGGCGCTTCAGCAATATGCCAACGCTCCGGATAACACCACGCTGGCGCAGGCGGCGGTGACATCCGCCAAGGACATGGCGACCGCGCTCAACCAGGCGACGCAGACCGTGCAGTCGGTCCGTGCGGGCGCGGATGCCGACATGAATACGTCGGTCCAGAACATCAATCAGCTGCTCTCCCAGTTCGGGACCGTGAATACCGCGATCGTGAAGGGCACGATCTCCGGCGACGACATTACCGACTATCTCGACCAGCGCGACAGCATCGTCTCGCAGCTGTCGCAGGAGCTCGGAGTCACGATGTCGCTCCGACCCAACGGCGACGCGGCGCTCTACACCGACAGCGGTGTCGTGCTGTTCGACAAGACGGCCCGAACGGTCAGCTTCACGGCGACCAACATCTATACGCCTGGCACCACGGGCAACGCGGTGGTCATCGACGGCGTGCCGGTAACCGGTGCCAATTCGGTGATGCCGCTGAAGTCGGGCAAGCTCGCGGGCCTCGCTCAGCTGCGTGACCAAGACACCGTCACCTATCAGAGCCAGCTCGACGAAATCGCGCGCGGCCTGATCAATACCTTCAGGGAGAGCGATCAGACCGCCGCGGCGCTGCCCGACGTCCCCGGTCTCTTCACCTATCCCGGCGCGCCGGCGATGCCCGCGAGCGCCACCGTCTCGGTCGGCCTTGCCGGCCTGATCAGCGTCGCGGCGTCAGTCGACCCGGCCCAGGGCGGCAACCCAAATCTGCTGCGCGACGGCGCGATCAGCGGCAACGTCGCATACCAATACAACACCGCCGGCAATGGCGGCTACTCGGTCCGGCTGCAGCAGCTCATCGCCGGCATGGATGCTTCGCAGCCGTTCGATGCAACCACGCAGGGCAAGCCGAGCGGCAGCCTGATCGACTTCGCGTCGTCGTCGACCAGCTGGATCGAAAACCAGCGCAAGACCGCGGACTCCAACGTCAGCTACCAGAAGACGCTGCTAGACCGCAGCACCGCGGCGCTGTCGAACGTCAGCGGCGTCAACATGGACGACGAGATGTCCTTGATGCTCCAGGTCGAGCGCACCTATTCGGCCTCGTCGAAGATCATCTCGACCGTCGATGAAATGCTGCAGAGCCTGCTGGCTGCCGTGGGGAATTAAGCCATGATGAGCGCGAACTACATCTCGACCTTGATGCTGTCTTCGTCGTTGAGGTCGTCGATCACGAACAACCAGTCCCTGCTGAGCAAGGCGTCGACCGAGGCGACCACCGGCCGCTTTTACGATGTCGGCCTCGAGCTCGGGGCCACCACGGGAGGCGACCTCACCCTGCGGGCCGACCTCAGCTTCGCCGATCAGCTCGTCGACACCAACGGGCTCGTCGCCGGACGCCTCGACGTGACGCAGAACCGGATCACCCAGCTCAACACGACCGCAACGTCCTTCCTCAAGGATCTGATCGCGGCCCGCAGCACCGACGGCGGCGGACGGATCATCCTGCCGCCTGCGTCCTCCAACCTCCAGGATCTGATCGGCGCGCTGAACGTCTCTTATAACGGCTCGTACCTGTTCTCGGGCATCAACACGCAGAACCAACCGATCACGGCTTACGCCGCCGGCTCGGCCAGCAAGAACCAGGTCGACACCGATTTCGCTACGTTCTTCGGCTTCTCGCAATCCTCGCCCAACGTGAAGAACATCACGCCGGCCCAGATGCAGACCTTCCTCAACACCACCTTCGACGCCGAATTCGCGAGCCCGGCCTGGAACACCAACTGGTCGTCGGCCACCGACCAGGTCATGCAAAGCCGTATCTCCACGACCGAGATCGCCGATACGTCCGTCAGCGCCAATCAACCCTCCTTCCGCATGCTCGCCGAGGCCTACACCATGATGGCCGATCTCGGGAACGCGAACCTGGACCAGTCGACGTTCCAGGTCGTCGTGGACAAGGCGATCGGCCTCGTCGGGAACGCCATCACCGGCCTCGCTACGCTCGGCGGCGATGTCGGCACGGTCCAGCAGCGGCTCACCTCCGCAACCGACAAGCTCAAGACGCAGCAGGACATTCTGAACAATCAGATCGTCGGTATGGAGAAGGTCGATCCGGCCGAAGCCTCGGTGCGCGTCAACACCTTGCAGACCCAGATCCAGACGGCGCTTGCACTGACGTCGCAGCTCCAGAAGATCAGCCTCATCAACTATCTCTGAGCCTAGGCTCGTCACCTTTGTCTTGTTCTTCGTTTCCTGCGCAGTGTGGTCCTGATGACGTTTGAAGCCTATGAAGCGGTCGTCGATGATAGCGGCTATGAGGCGAGGGGCCGCGAGCGCCAGGCGCTCAGCCTCGGCATCGACCGACTCGAGCGCCTCCAGAAGGGACGCGCCAGTTTCGAGGATCAGGTCCAGAGCCTGCTTTACGTGCGGCGGCTGTGGACGATCTTCATCGAGGATCTCGCGCATCCGGAAAACGGGCTTCCCGAGAAGCTGCGGGCCGACATCATCTCGATCGGCCTGTGGGTCGTCAAGGAGGCCGACCGCCTTCGCGAAGAAAAGTCGAACGACGTGATGCAGCTCATCGAAATCAACCGCATGATCCGAGACGCGCTTTAATGAAGATCTCCTTGCGGGCGGGCGAACGGATCTACATCAACGGCGCGGTTCTGCGTGTGGACCGCAAGGTCTCGGTCGAGCTCGTCAACGACGTGATGTTCCTGCTCGAAGGGCAGGTCATGCAGGCCTCCGACGCCACCACGGCGATGCGGCAGCTCTATTTCATCGTTCAGCTCATGCTGATGAACCCGACCGACGTCCGGGACGCTTCGGCGCTCTATGTGCAGCACCACGCGGCCCTGGTCGCGGTGTGCGAAAGCCGCGAGATGCTGGAGGGGCTTGCCGCGGTCGACGAGCTGGTCGAGACGACCCGTTATTTCGAGGCGCTCAAGCGAATTCGGGCGCTGTTCCCGGTGGAGCAAGCCATCCTGGCCGGCGCCGCCGCCCCATTCGAGGCTGCCTGACAGCGGAGAGGCAAATGAACGTCACCAGCGCGACCGACAGCACCAGCAAGTCCAACTCGACCAGCTCGACCTCGAACACGTCGAGCACCGGCGTCGACTACAACACGTTTCTTCAGCTTCTCGTCGCCGAGATGAAGAACCAGGACCCGACCAATCCGATGGACACGTCGCAATATATGAGCCAGTTCGCCCAGCTCTCGACGGTCGAGCAGGCCATGCAGACCAATAACAAGCTGGACTCGCTGCTGTCCTCGCAGTCGCTGTCGCAGGCGGACGCGTTGATCGGAAAGAAGGTCAGCTTCACCGACTCGACCGGTGCGACCTTCAGCGGCAAGGTCGCATCGATCTCCATCAACACCGACGGTTCCATCGCAACCCTCGAGGACGGCACCAAAGTCGCCGTCGGGCCGGGGCTCACGATCAGCCAGTCATGAACGAGCGCGACGCCCTCGACATCGTCCAGGCGGCGATCTGGACCATCATCGTCGCCTCCGGCCCCGCAGTCGGGGCCGCTATGCTGGTCGGCACCGTCATCGGGTTGCTGCAGGCCCTGACCCAGATCCAGGAGGCAACGCTGACCTTCGTTCCGAAGATCATCGTCCTTCTCGTGGTCGTCGCCGTCTCCGGTTCCTTCATCGGCGCCCATCTCTCCACCTTCACCGAGATGGTCTATTCGCATATCGAACGCGGCTTCTGAGCCGCGCGGCCGGCGGCCACCACCCTCGCGTAAGCTTTGCGCGGCAAATTACCGGGCGGACCCTCTGCCGGTGACCCATGGCCGATACGTTAGCTGCTAGCCTGCCCAGCCCGCGCCGACTCGGGGCGGACGCCTTCTTCGCGGGCGGCATCGTGACCATGCTCACGATCCTGTTCCTGCCGATACCGCCGATCCTGATCGATCTCGGGCTCGCGTTCTCGATCGCGCTCTCGGCGCTGATCCTGATGGTGGCGCTGTGGATCCAGCGCCCGCTCGACTTCTCTGCCTTCCCGACCGTGCTGCTGATCGCGACGATCCTGCGCCTGGCGCTGAACGTTGCGACCACGCGCCTGATCCTGTCGCGGGGCGGGGAGGGTGAGCAGGCCGCAGGCTATGTCGTCGCCGGCTTCTCCAAATTCGTCATGGGCGGCGACTTCGTTATCGGTCTGATCATCTTCGCGATCCTGGTCACGGTGAACTTCGTCGTGATCACCAAGGGTGCGACGCGCATCGCCGAAGTCGGCGCCCGTTTCACCCTGGACGCCATCCCCGGCAAGCAGATGGCGATCGACGCCGATTTGTCCGCGGGCCTGATCGACGACAAGGAAGCCCAGCGCCGGCGTCGCGAGCTCGAGGAGGAAAGCGCCTTCTTCGGTGCCATGGACGGTGCCTCGAAGTTCGTCCGCGGTGATGCCATCGCCGGCCTGATCATCACTGCGATCAACATTTTTGGCGGCATCATCATCGGCGTCACCCATCACGGTCTGACCCTGTCGCGTGCCGCCGACGTCTACACCAAGCTGTCCGTCGGCGACGGCCTGGTGTCGCAGATGCCGGCGCTGATCGTGTCGCTGTCGGCCGGCCTTCTCGTCTCCAAGGGCGGCACCAGGGGCTCGGCGGAGCAGGCCGTGCTGCGGCAGCTCGGCGGCTATCCCCGCGCGGTGTCGGCCGCCGCGCTGATGATGTTCGTGCTGGCCCTGATGCCGGGCCTGCCCATGGCGCCCTTCATGCTGCTCGGCGGCGTCATGGCCTTCGTCGGCTACTCGCTGCCGAAGCGGCAGGCGGCCCTCAAGCAGAAGGAAGACGCGCGCAAGGCCGAAGAACGCGCCCAGGCCGAGGCCAAGGATTCGGTCAAGGAATCGCTCAAGACCGCCGAGATCGAGCTGGCGCTCGGCGGCCACCTTTCGGTCCATCTGCTGGGCGCGCGCACCGAGCTTGCTCACCGCGTGGCCAAGATCCGCAAGAAGTTCGCCAAGCAGTACGGCTTCGTCATTCCCGAGATCAAGCTCACCGACAATCTGTCGATCGATCCCAAGGGATACCAGATCCGGATTCACGACACGCGCGTTGCGCATGGCGAGCTCAGGCTCGGCGAGGTGTTGGTGCTGGTCGACAAGGACGGCAAGCCCGACGTGCCCGGCGAGGAGGTGATCGAGCCCGCCTTCGGCATGAAGGCGCTGTGGGTGACAGAGGCTTTCACCGACGAGGTCAAGCGCCAGGGCTGCAAGCCGGTCGACAATCTCTCGGTGCTGCTCACGCATTTGAGCGAAGTGATCCGGGCGAACCTCGCCCAGCTCCTGTCCTACAAGGACATGCGCGCGCTGCTCGACCGGCTCGATCCCGAATACAAGCGCCTGGTCGAGGATCTCTGTCCGTCGCAGATCTCCTATTCGGGCCTGCTGGCGATCCTGAAGATCCTGCTGGCCGAGCGCGTGTCGATCCGAAACCTGCATCTGATCCTCGAAGCCATCGCCGAGATCGCGCCCCATGTGCGGCGGTCCGAGCAGGTCGCAGAGCATGTGCGCACGCGCCTTGCCCAGCAGATCTGCGGCGACCTCTCTGACAACGGCGTGCTCAACGTCGTCCGGCTCGGCAATCGGTGGGACCTTGCGTTCCACCAGAGCCTGAAACGCGACGGCAAGGGCGACGTGGTCGAGTTCGACGCCGATCCCCGCCAGATCGAGCAGTTCGCGACGGAAGCCAGCGCCGCGATCCGCAAGTTCACCGAGAGCGGCACTAGCGTGGTGCTGGCGGTGACCCCCGAAGCCCGTCCCTATGTCCGCATGATCCTGGAGCGGGTGTTCCCGACACTGCCGATCCTCTCGCATGTCGAGGTCGCGCGCTGCGCCGAGATCCGGGCGCTCGGAGCCATATCGTGATCAGCAGCCTTGCCGACAGCGTGCTGGTCACGTTCATCGTGTTCTGCCGCATCGGCGCCTGCCTGATGTTCGTGCCCGGCTACTCCAGCGTCAACGTCCCGGCCCAGGTTCGCCTGTTCATCGCGCTCGTCACGACGTTTGCACTGACGCCGATCCTGATTACGGTCCTGAAACCTCTCACGGAGAATGCGGCGCCGCTGGCGCTGGCACTTCTGATCGGCTCCGAGATCCTGGTCGGCAGTGTCATCGGTCTCGGCGGGCGCGTGTTCTTCCTGGCGCTCCAGACCATGGCCACCGTGATGGCGAGCGCGATCGGGCTCAGCAACATCCCGGGCACGCCGATCGGTGATACCGATCCGGCGCCCGCTTTGGTGCCGCTGATCATGGCGTCCGTCACCACGCTCTTCTTCATGACCGACCAGCACTGGCAGGTCCTGCGCGGGCTGATGAACTCCTACGATGTCTGGCATCCCGGCAGCAGGATCGGGGGCAGCATGGCGCTGGACCAGCTGCTCGCTCGTCTGTCGGAGGCGTTCGTGCTGACGCTGCGGATCACGAGCCCCTTCATCGTCTATTCGGTCATCGTCAACCTCGCGGTCGGCTTCATCAACAAGCTGACGCCGGCAATTCCAGTCTATTTCATCTCGGTGCCCTTCGTGCTGTTCGGGGGCTTCCTGCTGCTCTACCTCACCAGCGACGAGCTGCTGACGCAATTCATGCTCGGCGTCTCGTCGTGGCTCGTGGAGTGATCGGTCATGAGGTCGCGCGCGGACAAGCTCGCCCGGATGGTCTCCCTCGTGAAGCTCCAGCTCCGGCTGTCCGAATGGCAGCTCGCGCAGCTGCGGCAGCAGGAGAAAAGCCTGCAGGACGAACAGGAATGGCTGGTCGGAGCTTTGAACGAGGGCAAGCCGCCGGCAGGCTCGTCGAGCGAATCGATCGCGCGGCGCCTCAACAGGACCAGCGTCGGCGCGCGCGCGGTTCAGGCGCAGGCATTGCAGCAGTTCAACCAGGTCCGCGCGGAGAGCCGCCGCGTGAAACAGCTCGAGGAAGTCGCCAAGGCGGCGGTCGCGGACAAGCTTCGCGATGCCGAAAAGCGTTCGCTCGAGGAGATCGCGGGAACAAGCCTCACCGTGCGCGAGTGGACGCCACGACCAGCCAGCCGGAACAAGACATGATCGTGACAGCGACGCCCGACCTCGTTCTCGACGTCCTCGATGCCGCCGATCCCGTGACGCAGCGCGCAGCGGCCGCGAAGCTCGACGCGCTGAAATCATCCGACGCCGATTTCGCCGCCACGATGGACGCGGAGGTCGGCAAGGCCAAGGCGGCGACGGCCGATCAGGCCGCGTCGAAGGTTGTCGATGCGCAGTCGACCGCCGTGAACGGGGCGCCGGTGCAGGTGATCAAGGCGCCTGCCTCCGGCGAGGTCTACCGGAAGTTCGAGGCTTTCATCCTCCAGACCTTTGTCGAGACGATGTTGCCGAAGGAGTCGGAGCAGGTCTTCGGCAAGGGCACGGCCGGTGGCGTCTGGAAATCGATGCTGGCGGAGCAGCTCGGCAACCAGCTGGCCAAGGGCAAGGGGATTGGCATTGCCAAGCAGCTCGCCTCAGCGCATCCGGCGGGAACGGACATTACGGGGAAAGCCGGATCATGATCCGGGAATGGGTGACAGACGTTGAGGGGTGAATTTCCTATGCAGGCACAAGAAAGCGCGGCGGTCCTGGTGATGGAGCAGCCGGTCGCGGACACCGAGGCGATAACGATGGAAGCGGCGACAGGCGGTGCGCAGCTGCCGGCGCTGTTGCCGAATGCCGGCGGCGAAGCGGCGGTCGACGGCATTGACGCGGCGAGATCGGACGAGGTGCGCGGCCTGCTGGCGGCGATCCGCCGGCTCGAGAGCATCGTCGAGGAGGAGACGATTGCGCTCACGACGCGCAAGAAGATCGATTTCGACGACTTCAGCGCCCGCAAGAGCCGGAGCATGCTCGAATTCGTCCGCCTGATGCGGGCACGGATGCATCTCGGCAACGAGACCGTGATCACCGAGGAGATCCAGCGCTTGCGCGAGAAGCTCGAGCGGAATCGCTCGGTCCTCGAAATGCATTACGAAGCGGTGCGCGAGGTCGCCTCCATCATCGTCAAGGCGATCAAGGACGCCGACTCGGACGGCACCTATACCGGTCGTACGGCGCAGGACGGAAAATGATCAGACTCGTTCTGGCCGGCCTCTGGGTTTGCATCCTCACCGCGGGCACGAGCTATGGCGTGGCCTATTGGAAGGAAAACGGCAGCCTGCTGCCGGCGAAGGACGAGTATCTCGACGGGCTGCAATACCAGAAGACGCGGGCGCTGAGCGTGCCGATGATCGAGGGTGGCAGCGTGCAGGGCTACATCGTGGCGCGCTTCGTCTACACCATCGAGGCGCGGACCATGCACCAGCTCAACGTTCCGCCGGAGCCGTTCGTCGTCGACGAGGCCTTCCGCAGGATCTACGCCGACGACCGTCTCGATTTCAGGAAGCTCGCCCGTTACGATCTCTCGATCCTCACGACGGCGATCAAGCAGCGCGTCAACGAACGGATGCAGGCCGACGTCGTCCAGGACGTCCTGGTCGAGGACTTCAACTACGTATCAAAGGAAGAATTCCAGAAGCAGTAGGCGTCGCGGAACAAGCGTGGGCGGCCCTCCGGCTGCGCCGCGCTGCGTGGCCTGATTTCAGCTGGCCTCGGTCCCCAACAGTGCAACGGCCTCTGCGAAGGATGCTCCGCAGAGGCCGTTGTCGTTGTTGTGGCGGTGCGCTGCCGCGTCAGTTTCCGGCGGGATACGCCGCAGGGGCCGGGGCGGCGCGCGCCGTGTTCAGGAGGATGCCGACCTCGTCGAGCTCCTGCATCGGCACGTCGATGGTCTCGCCCGCGGGGATGTTGAGGCGGTATCCGACGTAGCGCCGGGCCACGATCGCATCGAAACCGAGGCGGTCGCGAAGCTTCTTGCGCAGCTTGCTGACGTGGCTCTCGATCACGCTCTCGTCGAAGGTCGACTCGAAGATGCCGTAGACCGCGTTGAAGATCTGCGTCTTGGTGATCCACTTGCCGTGGTTGGCGACCATATATTCGAGGATGCGCAGTTCGCGGCGGGGCAGGGTGAGGGCGTGGCCCGCGATCTCGGGGTCACGTCCGTTGAAGAAGACCTGGATCCGGCTCTCGCAGGGCCTCGGCAGATCGCCAACCCGGCGGCGCGCGATCGCGGCCGTTCGGGCGAGGATCTCGCGCAGGTGTATGGGCACGTGCACGACGTCGTCGACGCCCGACTCGAACAGCTCGAGCGTGTTCTTGAGCATCTTCTGGCCGCTCATGGCGATGATGGGAGCCGAGGAGCGCTTGCGCATCGCCCGCGGCAGGCTTCCGCGGGCATCGCAATCCCCGAGCAGGAAGGCATCGACCGCTGCCAGATCCGATTCACTCGCAGATTGCAGCCAGTCCCAGAATTCTCCGGAGGAGAATCCGATCGACGATACACCTTCGCGAACGAGCCCTACAACGTAGCTGTTCGTGACGCTCTCGCGATCATCAACGATAATATACATCAGTCTTTCGCCCCTGTTTCGCACTTGCAGCGGCCGGGTGGTTGTTTGTGATGCCCCGGCTCGGCAGCCATGCTGTTTGACGATATTTCCCTCCCGCGAACCGTTGTTATGGTTTCGATATTCGCGGGCAGCCCTACGCATTCAGTGCCTGCGTGAGCAGGCCTGCTACTTCGACTCGATACTGAACGCTTACTGTGTGAGGCCCGGCGGGTGTCTTACGGATCACCCCGCGGAGCGGATTGAGAATACGACCTAGTACAGTTGCGCCAAGTTGCTCATCGTGTCCGAAACGCTACTGAACTTTGTCGATCTCCTCGCCAACTGGCGAGAGAATCACTTGAGTAGGACCGTAACAATTGCCTAATTCCGATCAAGCGCGCGCCGCAAAGCGATTGCTATGCATGTTTGATGCTGTTGATTTGTTTCGAGTTGTTTCTTGATATTTTCAACCGCATCAGTTGATTTGAATTTCGAACTAGTTTTGCACCTTGGCGGTTCTAAAGTTCCGCATGTCCGTATAATCACAGCAATTTTGAGTGGTGCTACCGGTGACGCGTAGCGAGGGGTTTTCAACCCCGGATTGACTCGTGCTCCCGTTTTTCCACATGCGACAATTCGACTCATGTGTGGCGGCTGGACTCCAGCTTGGCGAAATCTTGGCGAGTGTGTGTCTTTCGAGTCGCACTCTCGCCGCGTGCGTGTCGCGTTCGACTCATTGAGGTCGCATCGCGCGCGTTGAAAGCTTTTCGATGCGCACGTTTCAGGCAAGCTTCGGCAAATAATCTCGTCGATCAACAGATCGAACTGAACGGAGCATTTTCACATGTCGTCCGATGGACAAGCTCGTCCCAGCGAAACCGCTGATGTTTCCGCGGCGGCGAAGCCGGCTCCGGCGGCAAGCAATATGAAGGACAGCGCGACGCAAAATTCCAGGCCCGCAGCAAGCACCAAACCCGCAGCGAACGCGAAGCGCGTGTCGGCCGCGGTGAACGATGAAGTGCTGGCGAAAGAGGCGCTCGAAGGGCTGAAGCGCATTCGCGCCAAGGCGCGCCTCGACAAGATGGCGATACCCAAGCCTGCCCCGGCCGTGATCAAGCCGGCCGTGATCGTGGCCAAGCCGCCGCCGCCGCGTCCGACCTGGGTCGTGCCGCTCGCAACATTGGCGGTCGCCGCGATCCTGGTGGTCTGCGCCTGCACCGGCGTGATCGCCTATCTCACCACGCAGCCTGCGCAGAACAACGTCGCGGCCAACACCGAGATCAGGATTCTGCGCGAGACGGTCGCGCAACTGCGCAAGCAGGTGTCGGGCGTGTCCGAAAATCTCGACGGTCTGCGCACCGCGGTCGATCAATCGAGCAAGGCGACCAACGATCGCTTCGGTAGGTTCGCCGAGAATCTCGACCGGATCGAGCGGGTGAGCTCGTCCTCGACGGCGAAGCTCGACAGGCTCGCCCAGGTGCAGGCTCAGGCGCCGGCGCCCGCGGCCGTTGCTTCGCAGCCGCCGTCACAGGCTGCACCGATGATGGCTTCGCTCGCAGCGCCCGAGGTCACCGGCTCGGTACCTCCGTCCGCGCCGCGGAAGGTCGTCAAGGGCTGGTCGGTTCGCCAGGCCTATGAGGGGATCGCGATCCTGCAAAGTCCGAACGGCGTCATCGAGGTCGTGCTGGGACAGCAGGTGCCCGGCCTTGGCCGCATCGAGGACATCAAGAACGAGAACGGTCGCCTGGTGGTGGAGTCCAGCAGCGGCGTCATCTATTCGTCACGCAAGGCGACGCCCTGAGCAAAGGCCGCCCTCTATTGGCGGTGATGCTCGAAGCTGGTGCATAGCAGATCCACCTCCGCTTCCGCGATCGGCGCGCGGAACAGGCGGCAGCTGAACTCGGCTGTCTTGCTATCGGGGGAAGTGCGATCCTCGCGAAGGAAGATGCATCGCTTGCAGACATCGGTGTGGTGCCGCTGCTCGGCAGCGTCGGACTGATCCAGTACGTGACGGAGTGCGTCGCGGAAGCGGACCTTGGCGTCGTCGTCGAGGACGGCAATTGCCTCGACGAGAACGCTGACGGGATCGCGCACCAGGAACTTCTTGCCCTGCTGCGTCACGCTCAGCATCACCGATCGCTTGTCAGTGGCCGAGCGCTTTCGCTCCAGATAGCCGAGCCGCTCGAGCTCGCCGATGATGAACGAGGCGGTGCCGCGCGTGGTGCCGACGTAGCTTGCGAGCGCCGAAGGCGTCCGGGAAAACCGGTTGGCGCGGGAAAGGAATCGCAGCGCCATCCACTCGCGGTCGCGCAAGCCGTGCTTGGTGCCTTCGAACCAGAGGATTCGCGCGACCTGCTCCAACAGTTCAATCGATTCACGAGCCAAGTTCATTTCAATTCCAGGTCGGATAAAGCTTTATTCAATTGAGCCTTGGGTAGCGCAATCTGGGTGGACGACAATGAAGCTCTCGGGCGATCCTTCGTCCGAATGGACGGCGGAGCGCTCTTGGAAGTCGCCCTTCGGTTTCCAAGAGGGAACCTCCGGACGTGGAACTAGGGCGTCACAAAGAAAGTTCGAGTGAATCGTACGGCTCAACTCTTCGGAAAATTTCAGTCAAATGACTGCGCTTCACCGGCCGGATTCCGGCGGCGCGCTGCGTCTGGGCAACATGATGTGTCGTTGCCGCCACCGCACAGCCTATTTGTTGCGGCGGAGCCTTTTCGAATTGTGCGAAGTGGCCGCAGTCTGCAGCTTCTGACCGCGTGGGTTGCGGCAGCAGAACTGTAATGTTGGGTTAATGGATGTTGCGTCGCAGCGCAGCCACGCGGTTAAAGCCCGCACACGATCAAATCCGACGGCTGGCGTATGGCCGATCCGATCGGCCGCCGGTCTCTTGTTCAGAGTCCGGCGCGCGGCCGATGGTCCGCGCCAACGAAGGGATGATACCGAGAACCGCGTGCTCGCAGGCTGGTGACTTGCCTTTGCCCGTTAACTATCGGCGAATGCGTCGCCCCCGGGGCACCACCATAAGCAGGAAGGGATACCGATGAGCTTCGAAACCACCATGACATCCGACGTCGTCGGCCTGACGAAAGTCGCCCCGGTCTCGCGCCGCGGATTCATGAGCGCCACGGCGGCCGTCGCCGCTGGCTACACGCTCGCGGCCGGTCCGGTTCGCGCCGACATCATCACGACCGACACCAACGGCCTCCAGACCGGCGACGCCAAGATCAAGGTCGGCTCGGAAGAGATGCCGGCCTATTTTGCTCGCCCTGCCGGCAACACCAAGGCGCCGGTGATCATCGTCGCGATGGAGATTTTTGGCCTGCACGAATACATCAAGGACGTGACGCGGCGCCTGGCCAAGCTCGGCGCGTTCGCGGTCGCGCCTGACTATTACTTCCGCAAGGGCACCGATCTCACCAGGATCACCGACGTCAAGGACCTGCTGCCGATCGTCAATGCCAAGCCGGACGCCGAGCTATTGACCGATCTCGACGCGACGGTGGCCTGGGCGGGATCGCAGGGCGGCGACAGCACGAAGCTGGGCATCATCGGCTTCTGCCGCGGCGGACGCACGGTCTGGGAATATGCCGCCCATGGCGGCGCGCTCAAGGCCGGCGTCGCCTTCTACGGTCCGCCGGTCGATCCGGCCAATCCGCTCTGGCCGAAGAGCCCGATGCAGCTTGCCCCCGAGATGAAGGCGCCGGTGCTCGGCCTGTATGGCGGGGCCGATACCGGCATTCCGGTCGCCCAGGTCGAGCAGCTCAAGGCGGCGCTGGAGCAGAACAAGAAGACGGCCGAATTCAAGATCTATCCCGAGGCGCCGCACGGCTTCCATGCCGACTATCGCGGCAGCTACCGCAGGGACGCCGCGGAGGATGCCTGGAAGCAGGCGCAGGCCTGGTTCAAGAAATACGGCGTATTGAGCTAAGGGCAGCGTTTTCGAAAGGGCGGCCGGAGTGGCCGCCCTTTCTCTATTCGAGGCTCACTTCGTCATTGCGCCATAGACGATGTCCTGGACCTGCTCGCGGTAGTATTTGCGCAGCTCACCCGGCGCCGCCGTTCCGACAACGACGACGAGACGTTCCTTCGGATCGCAGAAGAACTGCGTCCCGTAAGCGCCGTTCCAGGTGAACTCGCCGGGATTGCCGGGCACCGACGACAGCCCCTCGCTGGTGCGCACCGCGACCGCGAGGCCAAAGCCGAAACCGGCGCGGTGCGGCTCGATGTTGGCCACGTTGTTCTTGATCTCGGGGCCGAGATGGTTGGTCGTCATGTGGTGCACGGTCTTGGGCGAGAGGATACGCTGGCCGTCGAGCTCGCCGCCATTGAGCAGCATCTGTCCGAAGCGGACGTAATCGCCGATCGTCGCGAACGAGCAGGCGCCGCCGCAATCGAACTTGGTCGGCGTGTCGAGCAGCTTGATGGCCTGCGGCTTGCCGGTCAGCGGATCGTTGGCGAACGGGCGGGCGAGGCGGGGGCGCTGCGCGTCGGTGGGGTGGAAGGTCGCGTCCTTCATGCCGAGCGGTTGCCAGACATTGGCCGCGAGATAGTCGCCGAGCTTCTGCTCGCTGACTTTCTCGACGACGGCGCCGAGCACGTCGATCGAAAACCCGTATTCGAACTCGGTCGAGGGTTGATGCGCCAGCGGCAGTTTGGTGATGCGCTCGATGAAAGCCGGGGTGTCGCCTTCGATCGCGGGCGCGACGCCATCGGGGTATTGCCGCGCAAGCGCGCTGGAGGAGTCCGGGCGGCCGCCATACATCAGGCCGGACGTGTGCCGGTAGAGGTCGTGAATGAAGATCGGCGAGGCCTGCGGCTCGAATTTCAGCGAGCCGTCGGCCTGCTGAACGCCGACCTTCATGTCGGCAAAGCCGGGATAGTAGTCCGACAATTTTGCCTGGAGCGGGAGCTGACCCTTTTCCATCAGGGTCAGACCTGCGACCGCGGCCATCGGCTTGGTCATCGAAGCGAGCGCGAAGATCGCATCGACCGGCATCGGCGTGCCCTTGTCCGGATCGAGCATGCCATAGGCCTTGTAGTGCACGAGCTTGCCGTCGCGCGCGATGGCGACGACCGCGCCGGGTACGCGCTTGGCGGCGATCTCGCGCGCGAAGAAGCTGTCGAGCCGCGCCAGGCCCTGCTTGGAGAAGCCAGCGTCATCGGGATTTGTTTCGGGCAGCGGTGCGGCGCGCGCTGCACCGAACGTGATGACGGCAGCCGCCGCCGCGATCATGGCGATCGTCTTCTTCATTGCATCCTCCCAGGCGAGCTCGTTTTGCGAATGGCTCGCTCGACGCCTAGATCACGACCGCGCTGGCGCGAAGTCAAGCGCGCACCCAGCATGTCTGGGACGCACCGGTGATGCCGGAACCCTAGCGTCCTTCGCCGATGTGCCAGAGCGCATCGAGGCCGTGGCGGTAGGTCGGATAGGCGAGCGTGACGCCGAGCTCTCGCTTCAGTCTTGCGTTGGAGACGCGGGCGCTGCTGGCATAGAAGCTGCGTGCCATCGCCGACATCTCGGCGGTCTCGAAGGCTTCTTCCGGCGGCGGCGCAACGTTCATCAGCTTCGCGGCATAGGTGATGACGTCCTGCGGCGGCGCCGGCTCGTCGTCGCAGACGTTCCAGGTACCCTCGCCCTCGCGCTGGATCGCTGCCATGATCGCGCCCGCGATGTCGTCGACATGGATGCGATTGAACACCTGTCCGGGCTTGATGATGCGCCTTGCCGTGCCCGCGCGCAGCGTCACCAGCGCATTGCGGCCTGGGCCGTAGATGCCGGCAAGCCGCAGGATCGCGGCCTCGCCGCCGGTTGCGTCCGCCCAGGCCTGCTCGGCCGCAACGCGCATGCGTGTGCGCTCGAGCGTCGCCTGTGGCGGCGTGCTCTCATCGACCCATCCGCCGGCGTGATCGCCATAGACGCCGATGGTGGAGAGATAGACGACCTTGCGGCGGCCCGCCGCCAGCACGTCGCCGAATGCGGCGATGGCAGGATCGCCGCTGCTGCCGGGCGGGATCGAGATGAGAAGGACATCGGCCTCGCTGATGCGTTCGACCGTCTCGCGCGCCGGACTGCCGCCGGAAAATTCGTGGACCTCGATGCCGGCGAGATCGTTCCGCTGCGCGGGATCGCGCACGGTGCCGGCGACATGGGAGAAGCTGTCGCCGAATTTGCGGACGAAGCGCCGGACGCTGTAGCCGAGGCCGAGGATGAAGAGCCGCATGCGTCTCCCGTGCAGGTCAAGGTTCCCGTTCGCGCTCGCCGCGCGTCTCGCTCATAAGAGATTTTTGGGTCCGGCAAAAGATATTCCGATTTGTCTCGCCGGCCGGTGCAGGCAATGCTCGCTCGACACCGGGAGGCATCGACATGCAGGCGGAAGCGGCCACCATGACGCGCTCTGGCGCGGCGGAGCTGATCCGCAGCGCGGCCGCGCTGATCTTCGATGTCGACGGCACCCTCGCCGAGACCGAGGAGCTGCATCGGCAGGCGTTCAACCACGCCTTCGTCCGCCATGGTCTCGACTGGCAGTGGGACCGTGCCATCTACAAGGACCTGCTGCGGGTGACCGGCGGCAAGGAACGCATGCGTGCCTACCACGCGAGGCTGGCAGCCGCCCCGCCATTGTCCGATGTGGACATCGCGGCGCTTCACCGCATCAAGACCGCGCATTATGCGGAGCTGGTCGAAACCGGCTGCTGTCCCTTAAGGCCCGGCGTGGCGGAGCGGTTGGCCGAGGCTAAGGCGCGTGGCCAGCGGCTCGCGATCGCGACCACGACGTCGCACGGCAACATCGATGCGCTGCTGTCTCGAGCGCTGGGGACCCGCTGGGCTGCGGATTTCGATGCCATCGTTGCTGGTGATGATGTCAGGAACAAGAAGCCGGCGCCGGATGTCTATCTCGAGATCCTGGCGCGGCTGAGGCTCCATGCCTCCGACTGTGTCGCGATCGAGGATTCTGGCAACGGGCTGATCGCGGCGTCGCGGGCGGTTATTCCGGTTCTCATTACGCGCAGCATGTTCTTCCGGGATGACGACTTCAGCGCGGCGCGGTTTGTGCTGGATGACCTGTCGGAACTCGGGGCTCAAAAATAAAACCGGAAAACAACCCCATGCACAGTAGCTCACGCCGGCGTGAGGGCTGCGGTCAGTGGACGCGGTGACTCGCCCTATCGTCTTCGGCCTGCTCGACAATCTGCGCAATCGGGCTCGACTGGTGATGCACCAGGCGCCAGCCGTCGCCGACTCGGCGAAAATGGTTGGCGGCGGCCAGAGCGGTGCCGTCGACGATCTCGATGCAGAGCACGCGGGCGCTGTCGCCGTCGACGATCGCCTGCGGTTCGGCGCAGACGATCTGCGGCCGCTCCGGATTTTGCAAAATATCGCGCCAGCTTCCGATCACGGTGGCGCGGCCGACGATGGCCGGCCAGCCTGGATGGATGCAGGAGATGGCGTCGTCATCCGCCCACATCCGTTCCATGCCGGCGAAGTCGCCGGTCGAAAAAGCGGCGTAGAAAGCCGCGTTGGCGGCGATGACCTTGCTGTCCTTTGCCATGCCTCTCGGGTGGGCCAATGACAGAAAAAAATCAAGCGCGACTTGCGTTTGATTTTGACCGCACTGCAGCATTCAAGACGCTGCTGCTCCTTTTGTAGTCACGCCGAAACGTGCGCCGCCACCGCCCGCCGCGCGCCATCCTTGTAAAGATGGGCGAGCGCCGTGGTCACGGCCTCGCGCAGCCGCGGATCGGTGCCCAGCGGCCCGAACACTTTTTCCACGCCGAGCAATGTGGGTGCGAGCCGTTCGGCGACCGGGCCTGCCTCACGCGCCAGCGCGGCGAACTCGGCGGCGAGCGGATCGCGCACGTCGATAGCGCGGCCCTGCTCGTCGGTGGCGGCGACGTAGCGCATCCAGCCGGCGACCGCGAGCGCGTGGGTCGCGATCGGCAGGTTCCTCGCAAGGCGATCCTGCATCGCGCCGAGCAGGCGCTGCGGCAGTTTTTGCGAGCCGTCCATCGCGATCTGCCAGGTGCGATGATGCAGCGCCGGATTGGAAAAACGCTTGAGCAGCGAGGCGCGATAGGCGGCAAGGTCAGTGCCAGGCGGCATTGTCAGCGTCACCGCGGCCTCTTCCATCACCCGCGCGGCGAGACGCGCGAAACTCGCATCGGTCATGGTGTCGGCGATGGTCTCGTAACCGGCGAGATAGCCGAGATAGGCGAGCGCGGAATGGCTGGCGTTGAGCAGCCGCAGCTTCATCAGCTCGAACGGCTTCACGTCGGTGACGAGCTCGACGCCTGCGGCGGCAAGATCAGGCCGGCCCGCCGTAAAGCGGTCCTCGACCACCCATTGCGTGAAGGGCTCAGTCATGACCGGCCAGGCGTCGCGCATGCCGAGCGCGGATGACACCGCATCGCGGTCGGCGTCCGTCGTCTCCGGCACGATGCGGTCGACCATGGTCGAGGGGAAGGCGGCATTATCTGCGATCCACTTGCCGAACTCCTTCGAGCGCAGTGCGGCGAACTGCGTCACGATCCGCTGCACGGTATGGCCGTTGGCGGCGAGATTGTCGCAGCACAGCACGGTGAAGGGGATCAGCCCCTGCGCACGCCGGCGCGCCAGCGCAGCCACGATGAAGCCGGGCGCCGAGCGTGGTGCGTCGGGATTGTTGAGGTCGTGCACGACATCGGGATGCCGCTCGTCGAGGTCGCCGGTCTGCGGCGTGTGGCAATAGCCCTTCTCGGTAACCGTGAGCGAGACGATGCGGATGGCGGGATCGGCCATCCGCTCGACCAGCGCCGCCGGCTTCTCGCGCGCGACCACGCTGTCGAGCAGCGCGCCGATGACGCGGTGCTCGGTGCCTTCGGCCGCACGTACGGCAACGGTATAGAGATGATCCTGCGGGGCGAGGGCGTCGCGCGTATCCGGGCTGCGCAGGCTGGCGCCGACAATGCCCCAGGACGAGCTGCCGCTGGCAAGGCAATCGTCGATGACGACGGCCTGGTGTGCGCGATGAAAAGCCCCGAGGCCAAGATGCACGATGCCGGGCGTGGCGCGCGAGCGGTCATAGGCCGGGCGGCGGATGCCGGACGGCAACCGATCGAGATTGGCGCTGCCAAGACGCATCGAACTTGGGCGCATGGACGTCTCCCCTTTGCTTTGCCGCTGCTTGACATGGCGCCCGACCTCGGTCAATGCTCTGGTCAATTGGTAAGACCAATTTTCCAAAATTGGCGGGCCGCGGGTCGGGACGATTCCGCGAGACCCTTTCGGGGAGGCCAGCGTGCCGCTGGAAGCTGTGGAGGCGAGACGGCTTTACCGCCAGGTCGCCGATCAATTGCGAAGCCTGATCGACAGCGGCGAGTACGCGGTCGGCAGCCGCTTGCCGACCGAGCGCGAGCTCGCCGAGCAGCTCAAGATCTCGCGGCCCACGGTGCGCGAGGCCCTGATCGCGCTCGAGGTCGAAGGCCGCGTCCGCATCCGTGTCGGCTCAGGCATCTATGTGATCGAGGCGGCCGATGCCGCGGCGGCGCCGGCGGCCGCCGTCATCGAAGGCCCGTTCGAGCTGCTGCGCGCCCGCGAATTCCTGGAAAGTGCCATCGCCGAACAGGCCGCGCGCGTGGCGACGAAGGATGATGTCGCCCGCATCGATGCGTCCCTCGTCGCGATGGAGAACGTCGAGCATCCCGGCGAAGCCTCGATGGTGCACGACCGCGCGTTCCACGTCGCGATCGCCGGAAGCCTCGGCAACGCCGTTCTGGTCCGCGTGGTCGGCGAGCTGTTCGATCAGCGCCTCAATCCCTATTTCGCGCAGCTTGCGCATTATTTCGAAAGCCCCGGCACGTGGCGTACCGCGCTCGACGAGCACCGCGCCGTGCGCGATGCGATCGCGGCGCACGATCCGGACAGCGCGCGCGAGGCCATGCGAAAGCATCTGGCGCGCTCGCAGGAGCGCTTCGCGCAGAATTTTGGCGCCGAGACTGCCGCAGCGGCCTCGTCTGCCGGGCGGGGCCGGGCGGAGCGACATCAGGCCAAGCCGGCAACACCAAAGCGAGCGGCGAAGAAGCAGGCCAAAAAGCAGGTCAAGAGCAGCAGCGCGCGGCGGCGATGAGATTGGGCGGCCTGCATCCGTTTCAGGTGTGGGCGAACAAGAAGCAGACTTTAGTCAGTGGAGGATAAGTCGATGTTGAAGAAGATGACGATGGTGCTGGCGGCTTCGGTCGCGGCGATGGTCGCGGCGACCAGTTCCGGCATGGCGCAGACCAAGCTCAAATGGGCCCATGTCTACGAGACCTCGGAGCCGTTCCATAGCGCGTCAGTGTGGGCCGCGCAGGAGATCGGCAAGCGCACCAACGGGCGCTACCAGATCGACGTCTATCCGGCGTCGCAGCTCGGCAAAGAGGCCGACATCAACCAGGGCCTCTCGCTCGGCTCGGTCGATATCATCATCTCCGGCTCGAGCTTCGCGGCCAAGAGCTTTCCGCCGATCGGGGTGACCTACTATCCCTACACTTTCCGCGATGCCGATCATCTGCTTGCCTACACCAAGAGCGACATCTTTAGGGAGCTCGCCAAGGGCTATGAGGACAAGAGCGGCCACCACATCATCGCGGTGACCTATTATGGCGTGCGCCAGACCTCGTCGAACAAGCCGATCAAGAGCTGCGCCGACCTCAAGGGCCTGAAGATGCGCGTGCCTGACGTGCCGGCTTATCTGGCCATGCCGCGCGCCTGCGGCGCCAACACCGCGCCGATCGCCTTCGCCGAAGTCTATCTCGCGCTGCAGAACGGCACGGTCGAGGCGCAGGAGAACCCGCTGACCACGATCGAGGCCAAGAAGTTCTACGAGGTGCAGAAGCACATCGTGCTCACCGGCCACATCGTCGACCACCTCAACACGGTGGTGGCGGGCGCGCTCTGGAAGAAGCTCTCCGACGAAGACAAGAAGATCTTCACCGACGTCGCGCAGGAGGCCGCTGCGAAGGCGACCGCCGAGATCAAGCAGAACGAGGCCAAGCTGGTCGCCTTCTTCAAGGAGAAGGGCCTGACCGTGACCGAGGTCGACAAGAACGAATTCCGCGACATCGTGCTGAAGAACGTTCCGTTCGAGACCTTTGGCTATCGCAAGGCCGACTGGGAACGGATTCAGGACGTCAAATAGCAACGACCGTTATTCCGGGGCTCGCGAAGCGAGAACCCGGAATCTCGTCGTTCCGGGTTCGACGCTGACGCGTCGCCCCGGAACGACGATTTGAGGAGGAGCACACCCATGTCCACCGCCGAAATACACCGGCAGATCACCGCGGACGAGATCGCCCACACCTTCGAGGAGGAGGCGACGCCGAAGGTCGATCTCGGCATCTACGCCTTCGAGGACTGGGTGGCGCTGGTGATCTTCTGGGTGATGGCGCTTGCCGTCTTCCTCCAGTTCTTCACCCGCTACGTCCTCAACGACAGCTATGCCTGGACCGAGGAGATCGCGACCTATTGCCTGATCGGCGTGGTCTTCATCGGCGCCTCGATGTGTGTGCGGCTGTCGCGGCATATCCAGGTCGACCTGATCTACCGCTACCTGCCGCACATGGTGGCGCGCACGATGTCCACACTGATCGACCTGATCCGGATCGCCTTCTTCGGTTACGCCATCAAGCTGGTCTGGGTCTACATCCAGATCATCGGCGATGAGTCAATGACCACGATCAATCTTCCCAAGGACTACGTCTATTACGCCGTGCTCGCCGGCTTCGTGCTGATGTTCGTGCGCTCGCTGCAGGTGGCGCTGCAGCATCTGCGGCAGGGCTATTCGATCCTCGAACGCCCCGGCGCCTACGACGGTTTTGAAGGATAGTATCATGCTGTTGCTGCTTGGGGGCTTCCTCATCCTGATGCTGATCGGCGTTCCCGTGGCGATCGCCATGGCTGCGTCGTCGCTACTCTACATCCTGGTCAGCGGCGTGACGCCCGACGTCACGCTGGCGCAGCGCATGATCGCCGGCGTCGAGAGCTTTCCGCTGCTCGCCGTGCCGTTCTTCATCCTCGCCGGCAATCTCATGAACATCGCCGGCGTCACCGGCCGCATCTACAAGTTCGCAGTCGCGCTGGTCGGCTGGATGCGCGGCGGCCTCGGTCACGTCAACATCATCGGCTCGGTGATCTTCTCCGGCATGTCCGGCACGGCCATTGCGGACGCCGCCGGTCTCGGCACCATCGAGATCAAGGCGATGAAGGACCACGGCTACTCCACCGAATTCTCGGTCGGCGTCACTGCGGCGTCTGCAACGCTTGGCCCGATCATCCCGCCGTCGCTGCCTTTCGTGATCTACGGCATGATGGCCAATGTCTCGATCGGCGCGCTGTTCCTCGGCGGCGTCATTCCCGGCATCGTCATGACGCTGCTGATGATGGCGACGGTCACCTATTTCGCGCACAAGAACAAATGGGGCAGCGACACGCCGTTCTCCTGGCCGCAGCTCGGCTCGGCCGGCCTCGAGATCGCGATCGTGCTGGCGTTCCCGCTCGCGATCTGGCTGATGGTGATGGCGGGCATGTCGACCAACATGGCGGTCGTCATCGGTCTCGGCACGCTGCTCATCATCGACTGGTATTTCGACTTCTCGGCGGTGATGGCGCTGATGGCGCCGGTGATCCTGATCGGCGGCATGACGCTCGGCTGGTTCACGCCGACGGAAGCCGCGGTCGCCGCCGTGATCTGGTCGCTGTTCCTCGGCCTCGTCCGCTATCGCACCATGACCCTGAAGACGGTGGCGAAGGCGACCTTCGACACCATCGAGACCACGGCCTCGGTGCTCTTCATTGTCACGGCGGCGTCGATCTTCGCCTGGCTGCTGACGGTGTCGCAGGCCGCCCAGATGCTGTCGGACTGGATGCTCAGCATCACCCATAACAAATGGGTGTTCCTGGCGCTCGCCAACATCCTGATCCTCTTCGTCGGCTGCTTCATCGACACCACGGCGGCGATCACCATCCTGGTGCCGATCCTGCTGCCGATCGTGCTCAAGCTCGGCATCGATCCGATCCATTTCGGCTTGATCATGACGCTGAACCTGATGATCGGCCTGTTGCATCCGCCGCTCGGCATGGTGCTGTTCGTGCTCGCTCGCGTCGCCAAGCTCTCGGTCGAGCGCACGACGGTCGCGATCCTGCCCTGGCTGGTGCCGCTGCTGCTCGCGCTGATCGCAATCACCTACATTCCCGAACTGACCCTCTGGCTGCCTAAATATATGGGACTCTCCAAATGACCTCCGTAGCTCTCGCCGCAACCCTGTTCGGCCCCGAAGATTTGCGCATGATTGAGCATCCGCTCGACAAGCTCGCGGACGGGATGGTGCGCATCCGCTTCGGCGCCGGCGGCATCTGCGGCTCCGACATGCACTACTTCCGGCATGCCCGCACCGGCGACTTCGTGGTGAAGTCGCCGTTGGTGCTGGGCCACGAGATCTCGGGCGAGGTCGTGGAGATCGCAGGCTCCGCCACCAATTTGAAGGTCGGCGACCGCGTCGCCGTCAATCCGTCGCGCTGGTGCGGCCATTGCGTCGCCTGCCGCGAAGGCCGGCCCAATCTTTGCGAGAACATCTACTTCATGGGCTCGGCCTCGAAGACGCCGCACATGCAGGGCGGCTTTGCCAATTATTTCGATGCGATCCCGGCGCAGTGCGTGAAGATTCCGGATCACGTCTCCTATCAGGCCGCGGCGCTCGCCGAGCCGCTCGCGGTCTGCCTGCACGCGGTGGCACGCGCCGGCAACATCGAAGGCAAGCGCGGCATCATCTTCGGCGCCGGCCCGATCGGGCTTCTGATCATGCTCGCCGCGCACCGCGCCGGCATGGCCGACATTACGGTCGCCGACATCGCGCCGGCGCCGCTCGCTTTCGCGACCAAGCTTGGTGCGTCCCACGTCGAGAACGTGTCGGGTGGGGAAGAGGGCCTGAAGGCGCAGGCCGCGACGCGTCCCTATGACGTCGCCTTCGAAGTCTCGGGTACGGCCGCCGGCCTTGCGAGCGCCATTGGCATCGTCAGGCGTGGCGGCGTCGTGGTGCAGATCGGCAATCTGCCGGGCGGCCAGATCCCGACGCCGTCGAACGCGGTGATGGCCAAGGAGATCGACCTGCGCGGCTCGTTCCGCTTCGGATTCGAGTTCATGACCGCGGTGGAACTGATCGGCGCAGGCAGCGTCGATGTGCTGTCGCTGGTCACCGCCGAGCGGCCGCTGTCGACCGCGCCGGATGCGCTGCGGCTGGCGCTCGACCGCTCGCAGAGTGTCAAGGTCGTGCTGACCGCGAACTGATCCTAGAGCCCCGTTCCGATGGAATCGGAACGGGACTCTAGATTCTTGTTTGACGCGTTTTCTTCACGCGAACCGGTACCCACTTCGCTCGAAAACGCTTTGGGAGAATTTCGATGATGCTCGAAGGATGGCGCTGGTACGGTCCGGATGATCCGGTGTCCTTGGATGACGTCAGGCAGGCCGGGGCGAGCGACATCGTCTCGGCGCTGCATCAGGTGCCGATCGGGGAGGCCTGGACGCGCAAGGCGGTCGAGGAGCGCAAGAATTTCATCGAGAACGGCCAGCCCGGCCGCTCGCAATTGACCTGGTCGGTGGTGGAATCGATTCCGATCCCTGACGACGTCAAGCGGCTCGGGGCTAAGGCGACCAAATCCATCGAAGCGTGGATCGCTAGCCTGGAGGCGGTGGCCGCCAGCGGCATCAAGATCATCTGCTACAATTTCATGCCTGTGGTCGATTGGTGCCGTACCGATCTCGAATGGGAGCTGCCGAACGGCGCCCGCGCCATGCGCTTCGACCAGGACCGCTTTGCGGCGTTCGAGCTGCATATCCTGGAGCGGCCTGCGGCCGCGCAGGAATACTCGCCAGAGCAGCAGGCGCGCGCGAAAGCGCTATTCGAGAAGATGAGCCAGGCCGACATCGACTATCTCGTCATGGTCATCGCCAGTGCGCTGCCCGGCTCGACGACCGAGCCGATGACCATCCCGCAGTTCCGCGACCGGCTGGAGACCTATCGCGACATCACGCCAAAAATCCTGCGGCAGCATCTCGCCGAATTCCTTGCGCGCGTGGCGCCGGTCGCCGAGCAACTCGGCGTCTCGCTGACGCTGCATCCGGATGATCCGCCGCGGCCGCTGTTCGGTCTGCCGCGCATTGCTTCGTCTGCCGACGATTACCAGGCGCTGTTCGACGCCGTGCCATCGAAGGCGAACGGCATCTGCCTGTGCACGGGCTCGCTCGGCGTGCGCGCCGAGAACAACCTGCCTGAGATGGCCGAGCGCTTCGGCCCGCGCATTGCCTTTGCGCATCTGCGTGCGACCAAGCGCGAGGCAGACGGCCTGTCGTTCTACGAGTCCGATCATCTCGACGGCGACGTCGACATGGTCGCCGTGCTCAAGGCGCTTTTGAAGGAGAACGCGCGGCGCGCCCCCGACAAGCGGATCGTGTTCCGGCCCGATCACGGCCACCGCATGCTCGACGATCTCGCCGCCACCAAGCGCACCAATCCCGGCTACACCGCGATCGGCCGCCTGCGCGGCCTCGCTGAGCTGCGCGGTGCAATCAGGGCGATCGAGCATCGATAGGACGGCAGGGTCTCCCTAAAGGCCGCGTTAGTTCGGCTCTTTGCTCGCGGAGATTGTCTTCGGCTCCTGTGTGTGCCACAGTGGCTGCATTGCATTTTGACTGACGCATTGCAGCCACAGGCCATTTATAGGAGCTGCGCATGAGCTTCCTGGTCGAACTTCCTCTCAGTGAATACAATCGGAACGCGTTCGCGGACTTCAACAAGGCGTCCGGCAATTTTGATCCTGACGTCGCGCGCGCGATGATGTGGATGTCGCAGCTCGCCTACGAGACCCACGTCCCGCAAACGATTACCGCGGTGTCCGGCTTCTGGACGCTGTCGAACGTCAAGCTGTTGATGCAGCCCGCGAAATCGACGCTCCCCGTCTCGGACACCCGCGGCGTTATCGCCCAGCGGGACGGCGCGACCATCGTCGCGTTCGCCGGCACCGATCCGCTCATTCTCAAGAATTGGGTCAGTGACTTCTATCTCGGTCGTCCGAAGGGCGATGTCCACCAAGGCTTCAAAGATGCCGCCGCGGCCGTTTGGGACGATGTGCGAACGGCGCTGATTGCGGCGTCTGGCGCGGGCTCGCCCATATTCATCACCGGACACAGCCTGGGAGCGGCACTTGCCGTCGTCACGGCCGATCGCGCGCGTAGCGAGCCTGCGATTGCGCGTCCGCAAGTCTATCTTTACGGCTGCCCGCGCGTCTGTCGCGTCGATGCCGCGGCCGCCTACAACGCGACGCTCGGGCCTACGACCTATCGCCTGGTCCACGGCAACGATATCGTCCCGACCGTCCCGCCACCACAGCTCGGTTTCCAGCATGTCGGGCGCTATTTGGCATGCGGCCCGGGTGCGAAATTCGTCGCCAGTCAACTTGCGCCGAACAGCAATTCCGACGAGCCGTTGCCGACGACCGGGGGCTTCGCTGGCCTAACCCAGCAGCTTGAAAATCTCGTCGTAGGGTTTTCCCCGAGCAGGCGCATGGATATGATCGGTCGGCTCTCCCAGTTACTGCTGCCCGGCATCGGTGATCATCTGCCGGATCGATATTACGACGCGTTGCCCTAACGCATCGCAATCTCGTCGGATCAATAACAGGCGGCCATCGCGCCGAGCTTGGGATAGAGCCGGTCGATTGCGGCAATCTCGCTTCGCATCTGCGCGGTGATCCAGTCGCGGATCTCGGCAGCGATGGGGCGCATCGGCCGGTTGCGCGGCGGCAGGAATTCGCAGATGCGGCGCGTGGTGGTGAGCCGGTCGGACGCCGGGACCAGCGCGCCGGTCAATAACCAGTGCGAGGCCACCGTCAGCCAGCCGAGCGCGATGCCCTGGCCGAGCAGGGCCGCCTGCACCACGACGGCATAATCGGTGAAGCTGAGCCCCTTGGCCGCGCCGCGGCGCCCGGTGAGCAGCGATGCGTAGTCAGCGGCCCAGTCGCCCGGCGTCTCGGCGAGGCGGATGATGGTATTGCCTTCAGCGGGGTCGGTCTCGCCGAGATAGCCGGGGCTGCACATCGGCAGCATCACTTCCTTCATGACCAGCGCGCCGCCGGACGACGGCTCGTCGCGATCGCGGAAGCGCATGCCGAGGTCGACATTCTCCACCGGCCCGCGCAGCGCGCCGGAGATCAGCTGGAAGCGCAGATCCACTTGCGGAAACTGCTTCTGCAGCTTGTCGATGCGCGGCATCAGCCAGTGCGTGGTGAAGGCGGAGGAGACCGACAACGTCACCGTCTCGGTGCCCTTGCGCCGCCGCTCGATCTCCACGAGCCCGCTCTCGATGCTGCGAAAGCCGTCGAGCACGCGGCGATACAGGAGCTCGCCCTCCTCGGTGAGCACCGCGCGGCCCGCCTTGCGATCGAACAGGCGGACGCCGAGATGCTCCTCGAGCTGGCCGAGCATGCGGCTCACCGCGGGCTGCGTGACGTTCAATTCGGCCGCCGCCGCGGTGAAGCTGCCGTTGCGCGCCGCCGCGTCGAAGACGAACAGTGCGTTACTCGACGGCAGCATGCGGCGCAGCTCGGGCATAACGTCATGTTATGGGCGCGGTGAGAATTTGGCAATTGCCGGATTTTGCCAAGTCTGGTGTCATTGGCATGACAGCCTAAACACAGGGTCTTCGGAACAAGATTTGGTGCAGCGCACGCTTTGCCGTGAGTGCCCCAAATCCGTGTCTATAAAGCAGGCTTATGGCGCGCAGTGAGGCAGGCCATTGCAGGACATGGCGAGGTCGATCGTTGGACAAGCGAGCGGAAAGCGTCGAGATCAAGTCCGCCAGCAAGGCCTATGGCGCCGTTCGCGCCCTCGACGACGTTTCGCTCAATGTCGGCGCCGGCGAATTCGTCTCGCTGCTCGGCCCCTCCGGCTCGGGCAAGACCACGCTGCTCGGCATCTTGGGCGGCTTCATCCTGCCGACGTCAGGCACAATTCTCTTCGGCGGCCGCGACGTCACCTTTATGCCGCCGCACAAGCGCGACATCGGCGTCGTGTTCCAGAACTACGCGCTGTTCCCGCATATGAGCGTCGGCGAGAACGTCGCCTTTCCCCTGCGCGCGCGCCGCCTGCCGAAATCGTCCTGGCCGGACAAGGTGCGCGCGGCGCTCAGCATGGTCGGCCTTGCCGGCTATGAGGAGCGCGGCATCGCGCAGCTCTCCGGCGGCCAGCGCCAGCGCGTCGCGCTCGCGCGCGCAATGATCTTCGAGCCGCGCCTGATCCTGATGGACGAGCCGCTCTCCGCGCTCGACAAGCAGCTCCGCGAGTCCATGCAGATCGAGCTGCGGACGCTGCACAAGCGCATCCAGGCCACCATCATCTACGTCACCCATGACCAGCGCGAGGCGCTGACCATGAGCGACCGCGTCGCCGTCATGAAGGACGGCCGTCTGGTCCAGATCGACGAGCCGGCGCGGCTGCACGATCATCCCGCCGATTCCTTCGTAGCCAGCTTCATTGGCGAGGCGACACTTCTGCCGGTCCGCCGTGTCGATACCTCCAGCGTGTCGCTGGGCAACGCCCTGCTGCGCAGCGCCCGCGCCATTCCTGATGGCGACGCGCTGATGCTCGCCGTGCACAGCGAGAAGCTGCTGATCGACGACGGCGCCCAGGATGGCGCCTGCAACCGGCTGACCGGGACGGTCACCGACATCGTCTACCAGGGCGAGAGCCTGCGCATCTTCCTGGCGCTTGCCGACGGCGTCGCGCTCAGCCTGCGCCAGCCGGCCTATCACCAGGCCTATAGCCGCATCCCGCCGCTCGGCGGCAGCCTCACCGTCACGCTCCACCCCGAGGACACCATCGTGGTTCCCCGGGTGGGGAACTGAACTTTAAGCCGCGTCCAACCGGAGAGAACAAACCACATGTCGACCCAAGCCGCGTTCAGCAACTTCAAGGTTCTCACCTTCGACGTCGTCGGCACCTTGATCGACTTCGAGACCGGCGTGCTCTCCGCGGTGCGGAAGATCTCCGGCAAGACGCCGGCCGAGCTCGGCGACGACCAGATCTTCGAATCCTACAAGCGCGGCCGCGACAAGCACTACGAGCGCTCGAGCGAGGTGATGTTCCACGTCTACCGCTATCTCGCCAAGGAGCTCGGGCTGCCGGCCGACGATGCATGCTGCGACGTGTTCCAGCTCGCGGTGCTGCGCTGGGGCCCGTTCCCGGATTCGGTCGAGGCCTTGAAGCGCCTGCGCACGAAATTCCGCCTGGTTGCCATGACCAATGCGGACCGCGTCGCGCTGTCCTGCTACGCGCACGCGCTCGGCAATCCCTTCGACGACACCGTCTGTGCCGACGACACCGGGGTGGCAAAACCGAACCCGGAATTCTTCGCCTATAACAAGGGCCGGCAGTCCGCGTTCGGCTACAAGCAGTCAGATATCCTGCACGTCGCGCAGAGCCAGTACCACGACATCGGGATCGCGCGGAAACTCGGCTACAAGGTGTGCTGGATCGAGCGCCGCCAGGGTATCGCCGGTTTCGGCGGCACTCCGGCCGTGGAGACGCTGACCAAGCCGGATTTCCATTTCCCGACGCTCAAGGCGCTCGCCGACGCGGCGATCGGGCCGGTGGCATAAATCCGTGAGCGCCGAGATGACACGGGACTGGAGCGCGCAACCATCGGTCAACTCGCTGTGGGAAGCCACGGCGGAGCCGGCGCGCGCGTTTCCCGTGCTGTCCGGCGAGCACCAAGCCGATGTGGTGATCATCGGGGCGGGCTATACGGGCCTCTCCGCCGCACATCACATCGCCACAGACGGCTCGTCGCCAATCGTGATCGAGGCCAACCGCCCCGGCTGGGGCGCGAGCGGGCGCAATGGCGGCGTGATCACCGCGAAGTTTCGCCTCTCGTTCCGCGAGGTCGACGCCGTGCATGGCCGCGCCATGGCGAGGCGCATGTACGAGATCGCGCATGAGTCGACCGACATCGTCGAGGAGCTCGTCTCCGAATTCGGCATCACCAGCGCGAACCTTGTGCGCACCGGCCAGGTCAAGGCTGCTCACAACGAGACGACGCTGAAGGCCGCGATCGATGAGGCCAACTGGATGACGCGCGAAATGGGCTCGGCCGAGGTCCGGATCCTCGACAAGAAAGGCGTGCGTGACGAAACCGGCTCCGACATCTTCGTCGGCGGCGTGCTCAATCCCGGCTCGGCCGGCATCCATCCGCTGAACTATCTGCGCGGCCTCGCCGATGGCGTGGCGCGCCGCGGCGTGCCCATCTTCCAGGAGACGCCGGTCGTCAAGCTTCGGCGCGACAAGGACCGCATCGTCGCCGAAACACCGCGAGGCGCAGTACGTGCAAAACAGGCGATCATCGCCACCAACAGCTATTCCGATCTGACCGGCGCCACCGCGCATCTGCAGCGCACGCTGATCCCGTTCCGCAGCGCCATCGTCGCAACCGAGCGGCTGCCGCGCAATCTCGCGGGAAAGCTGATGCCGACCGGGCGCAGCTACACCGAGACCAAGCGCATGATGCGCTGGTTCCGCATGGTCGACAACCGCGTGATCTTTGGCGGCCGCGGCGCTTTCGGCAAGCAGGACACCCAATCCGCGTTCGGTGCCTTGCGCAAGGCGATGGTCGGCATCTTCCCCGATCTCGCCGATATCCCGCTGGAATACAAATGGTCGGGCCTCGTCGCGATGACGCTGGACTCGGTGCCGCATATCGGCCGGCTCGACGACCGCACGCTGGTCGCGCTGGGCTACAACGGCGCCGGCGTTGCGATGTCGAGCCTGATGGGCCGCTATCTCGCCGCCTTCGTGCGCGGCGAGTCGCCCGACGTCGGACTGCTCGATATCAGGCGCATGAAGGCTATCCCGTTCTACCCGCTGCGCGAGCCCGCCGTGCGCATGGTCGCCGGCTGGTACCAGTTTCTCGATGCGATCGGTCGGTGAGATCATTTGGCGATGGAGGAGGCGAGGATGACGATGAAGCGGAATTTTGGATTGGGCTGCGCGCTCTTGGGCGCAATCGGACTGACCAGCGCGGCTGATGCCGCCGAGCAGATCACCTTCGTCTCGCAGGGCGGCGCCTACCAGCAGGCACAGACGGTGGCGATCCTCGATCCCTCCGCCAAGAAGCTCGGCATCACCATCAACCAGGACTCCATTCCCGACGCCTGGCCCGCGATCAAGACGCAGGTCGGTAGCGGCAAGCCGATCTGGGACGTCGTGGACACCCCGACCGGCAATTGTCTGCGTGGCGGGGAGCAGGGGCTGATCGAGAAGCTCGACTTCTCGAAGATTCCAAACGGCGCGGCGATGCCGGAGTCCTATCGCAGTCCTTATTCGGTCTCCTACGAGTTCTATTCCAGCGTACTGTCCTACAGCCAGAAGACCTTTCCGAAGGATGCGCCGAACAGCTGGGCCGATTTCTGGGACGTCAAGAAATTCCCTGGCCGCCGCGCGCTGCGCAACCATCCGTTTGCAACGTTGGAGGCGGCGCTGATGGCCGACGGCGTCGCGCCGGACAAGCTCTATCCGCTCGACGTCGATCGCGCCTTCAAGAAGCTGGAGGAGATCAAGCCGCACATCACGGTGTGGTGGACGTCTGGCGCGCAGTCGGCGCAACTGCTCAATGACGGCGAGGTCGACATGGAGATGGCCTGGAACGGCCGCGTCAGCGCCGTCGCCAAGGAAGGCGCGAAAGTTGCTTTCACCTACAACCAGGGCATCCTGCAGAGCACGTCGCTCTGCATCCTCAAGGGTGCGCCGAATCTCGACACGGCGATCAAGTTCATCAACGAGGCGGTCGATCCCGTGCACCAGGCCAATCTGCCGCTGCACATCGACTATGGTCCGGGCAATCCCAAGGCGTTCGAGACCAGCGTGATCAAGCCCGAGCGCGCCGCGCAACTGCCGAGCGAGCCGGCCAATGCGGTGAAGCAGGCGCTGATGTCCTACGCCTGGTGGTCCTCGCCGGCCGGCGAGGCCGCCGAGAAGCGCTGGGCGTCGTTCATGCAGAAGTAAGCCAGCCGGTTCGGCGGCCGCCGAACCGGACCACTCAACCAGCCGAGGCAGCGTTGACGACATCAGTGCCAGATCCATCGCAAAAGCATCAGCGCCGTGAGCACGGCCTGATGCTGGCATTGGTGTCGCCGGCGCTGCTAGTGATCTTGGCCCTGATCGTGCTGCCCGTCGGCTGGCTCGCATGGCAGTCGATCTATCATGACGGCTTCACGCTGGAGAATTATCGCCGGGTCTTCACCGAGGACGTCTACTGGCGCAGCTTTGCGCTGACTTTCGAGATCAGTCTCGCGGTCACCTTGATCGCGCTGCTGCTCGGCTATCCCGTCGCGTATCTTGCCAATTCCGTGCCGAAAGGGTGGAGCATCCTCATCCTGTCGCTGGTCGTGTTGCCGTTTTGGACCAGCGTTCTGGTCCGCGCCTATGCCTGGCTGGCGCTGCTCCAGCGCACCGGCGTGATCAACCAGTTTTTGCGCTATCTCGATGTCATCGCCGAACCGCTCGCGCTGGTCCACAACACCTTCGGCACGGTGGTTGCGACCGTGCACATCCTGCTGCCCTTCATGGTGCTGCCGCTCTATGCTACCATGCAGAAGATCCCGAACGATCTGATGCAGGCCGGCGCCAGCCTTGGCGCGAGCCCGTCGCTCACCTTCATGCGCGTGTTCCTACCGTTGTCGCTGCCGGGTGTGCTCGCCGGCTGCACCATGGTGTTCGTGCTCTGCCTCGGCTTCTACATCACGCCCGAGCTGCTCGGCGGCGGCCGCACCGTGATGGTGTCGATGCTGGTGAGCCGCAATGTGGAGCTCTACAACCAGTTCGGCGCGGCAAGTGCGGTCGCCGTCGTGCTGCTCCTGAGCGTGCTTGCGATCTTCTTCGTCGTCAGCCGCTTCATCTCTCTCGATCGCGTGTTGGGGCAAAAATGATGCGCGCCTCGCCCGCACGGATTGTCCTGTATGTGATCTGCGCGCTGGTGCTCGTCTATCTGATCCTGCCGGTCCTGATCATTGCGCCGATCTCGTTCTCCAGCGCACGCTTCCTGACCTTCCCGCCGCCATCCTTCTCGCTGCGCTGGTACCAGCAATATTTCTCAAATCCCGCCTGGATGCAGGCGACGCGGGTGACGCTGACGGTCGCGCTTCTCACCGTGGTGATCGCGACGCCGCTCGGCGTTGCTGCCGCCTACGCCATCAGCCAGTCGAAGCTGCGGATCATGCGCCTCATCCACATGGCGCTGCTGCTGCCGCTGGTGGTGCCGATCATCATCACCGCTGTCGGTATCTTCTTCGTCTATGCCAAGGTCGGGCTGGTCGCGACCATGCCCGGCCTCGTGCTGGCGAATGTGATGCTGGGCCTGCCCTATGTCATCATCTCCGTGCTCGCGGGCCTGCAGAGCTTCGACCCCGCTCAGGAGATGGTGGCGCGCAGCCTCGGCATGAACCGCCTGCGCAGCTTCTTCGCGGTGACGTTGCCGCAGATCAAGTCCAGCGTGATCGCGGGCGGCATCTTCGCCTTCATCTCGGCGATGGACGAGACCATCGTCGCGCTGTTCATCTCCGGCGGCCAATACCAGCCGCTGACCAAGCGCATGTTCACCGCACTCCGCGACGAGATCGATCCCACGATCGCCGCGATCTCGACGCTGATGACGGCGGCGTCCTTCATGCTGGTGCTGCTGGCGAGCACGCGGCAGAAGAGGAGCGGGTGAGGGGGCTGGCGCTAGCGCTAGTCCGTCCCCGTCAGCCTGGGGTGCGCGCCCTGGGGCGCAACGCGCCGCAGGGGAAGCCTCGAAGGGCGGGGGCCCCGCTGCGTCAGCTCGGCCGCGCATCCTTTGACGCTCGCGGCGCGATGCTGTGCGCATCGCGCCACTCGCACCTCCAGCGACAGCGGCTCCGCCGCTGCGCTGGGATCACGGAGCTGCTGATTGTGTCATTGCGCCTGGCTGGCTCCCAGCCACGCCAGGATCATCTCAACGATCTGCGTCCGACTCTTCACCAGCACTTTGGGCTCGCTGAGGTCGCGGTCGAACAGGGCGCCGAAGGTGTGGCGGTTGGCGACGCGGAAGAAGCAGTAGGAAGAGATGGCGAGGTGCAGGTCGATGGCGTCGACGTCGTTGCGGAAGACGCCTTCGGCGTGGCCGCGTGCGAGAATGCCGTCGAGGGTCGCGATCACGCTGGCATTGAGCTGGCGCAATTGCAGATTCTGCTTCAGGTGCTTGCCGTGATGGATGTTCTCGATTGAGACGAGGCGGATGAAGTTCGGGTTGCGCTCGTCATGGTCGAAGGTCGCCTCGATCAGCCGGCGCAATCCCTCGCGCGCGTCGCAGCTCTCGATGTCGAGCTGATCCTCCAGCGCGCGGATGCTGCGATAGGCCTCTTCCAGCACCGCGAGATAGAGCTGCTCCTTGCCGCCGAAATAGTAATAGATCATCCGCTTCGACGTGCGCGTGCGCGCCGCGATGGCGTCGACGCGGGCGCCTGAATAGCCCTCCGAGGCGAATTCGGCCATCGCCACTTCGAGGATATCGCGCTTGGTGCGTTCGGGGTCGTTGGTGCGCTTCGATGGGGGCGGCATGCGCTCGAGCATTGCTGTTTCTCCCGCCAGTTTCCACGGATCACCTTGAAGGTGAAGGCAAATTTCACCTGCCGGGGCACTGGTCCAACGCATATTGCATAAACGTACTAGTTCGTACATTATGCGTCGAAACCAAAGCTGCGGCAACAACAACGAGAAAAGCGCGCGAGGCGGACGGCCTGACGCGCACCGCACCGGACATACGGGGAGGAATTTCATGACCTTGACGTCAACCGCACCACTGCACGCGCCATCAGCAGCGGAAGCCACGCAAAACAAGCTGCCCAAGCGCGCCGCGCTCGTCAGCTTCGTCGGTAGCATGCTCGAATACTACGACTTCTTCATCTACGGCACCGCGGCAGCGCTGATCTTTCCAAAAGTGTTTTTTGCCAATGTCGATCCCTCGACCGCGACGCTGCTTGCGCTGCTGTCGTTCGGCATCGGCTATATCGCCCGTCCCGTCGGCGCGGTCATCCTCGGTCATTTCGGCGACCGCATCGGCCGCAAGACGGTGCTGCTGTTCACGCTGGTTTTGATGGGTGGCTCGACGCTGGCGATCGGCCTGTTGCCGGATGCCAAATCGATCGGCAATGCCGCGCCTGTTATCCTGACGTTGCTGCGCTTGTTGCAGGGCCTCTCGGCCGCCGGCGAACAGAGCGGGGCGAACTCGCTGACGCTGGAACATTCCGCCAATTCCAACCGTGCCTTCTTCACCAGCTGGACGTTGAGCGGCACGCAGGCCGGCGCGATCCTGGCGACGCTGGTGTTCATTCCGGTCTCGAGCCTGCCGGAAGATCAGCTGCTGAGCTGGGGTTGGCGGATTCCGTTCCTGCTCTCGTTCTTCGTGCTGGTCGTCGCCTATCTGGTGCGGCGGACCATGCCGGAAACGCCCGTGTTCGAGGACATCAAGGACAAGGCGCAAGTCGCGCGCTTCCCGCTGATCGCGCTGCTGCGCGACTACTGGCCCGACGTGCTGCGCGTCATCGTCTGCGCGCTGATCGCCACCGTCAGCACCATGACCGCCGTGTTCGCGCTCGGCTATGCGACGTCCAAGTTCGGTGTCGCGCGTCCGACCATGCTCTGGGCCGGCGTGCTCGGCAACGTCACCGCGCTGATCACCCAGCCGCTGTGGGCGCTGCTCGCCGACAAGATCGGCCGCAAGCCGGTGTTCATCGGCGGCGTGCTCGGCTGCGCGGTGCTGCTGTTCCCGTACTTCATGCTGGTGACATCAGGCAACACGATCGGGATCTTCGCCGCCGCGATGATCCTCTCCGGGATCGTCTACGCCGCGCCGAACGCGATCTGGCCGTCGTTCTATGCCGAGATGTTCGAGGCGCGCGTGCGCTATTCCGGCACGGCGATCGGCACCCAGCTCGGCTTCCTCGCCGCCGGCTTCACGCCGCTTGTGAGCGCGAGCCTGGTGGGTGAGGGGCCGAACGGCTGGATTCCCGTCGCGATCTTCGTAGCCTGCTGCTGCGTGATCTCGGCCGCCGCGGCGGCGACCGCGCGCGAAACCCACACGGTCGACATCGCCGATCTCGGCAAGCGGCGCGGTTGAGTGAGAGACGGGATAGGGATCGCATGCTGACCAACGCAGTCTCGACCACGAGCGGGCCGATCGTCGGCGCCGAGCGGAACGGCATGCGCGCTTTCAAGGGCGTGCCGTTCGCGACCGCGCGGCGTTTTGCCAAGGCGATAGCACCGCGCGCCTGGACGGAGCCGCGCCATTGCATGGACTACGGCGCCTATGCGCCGCAGCCCGGCCATCTCGAGCAGGCCGATGAGGAGTCTTGTCTCAGCCTGAACATCTGGACGCCGGCAGGGGTGGATCGCCCGCTGCCGGTGATGTTCTTCATCCATGGTGGTGCCTTCGTCACCGGCGGCGGCGCCGATTATGACGGCAGCGTCCTCGCCGCGCGCGGTCCCGTGGTGGTCGTGACCACCAACTATCGGCTCGGCCCGCTCGGCTTCCTGCAACTGCATCGCCACGGCCTCGATGCGGCCAACAACCTCGCCATCACGGATGCGCTCGCCGCGCTCGACTGGGTGCATGCCAACATCGCAAATTTCGGCGGCGATCCCGACGTCATCACGCTGTCCGGTCAGTCCGCCGGCGCCTCCATGGTGATCGCGCTCGCGACGCTGCCGGAAGCCAGAGGCAAGTTCATTCGGGCGCTCGCACTGAGCGCTCCCGGACGGACCATCATGACCGCGGATCATGCCGACGAGGTCGCGCAGCGTGTGCTCGACGAGCTCGAGCCGGCGCGCAATCCCGGCGCGATCGCCGCCGTGCCTCTCCCAAAACTGTTCGCGGCCGTGGAACGGGTCGGCCGCATGATCGCGGATGAGACCGCATCAGGCACCGTGTTCGGCCCGGTGCTCGACGGCACCGTGATCCCGCGCGAGCCGCGCGACGTCTTCGCGGGCGGCAGCTTGCGCGACATCCCGCTCTGGCTCGGCTCCTGCCGCGACGAGATGGTGATGTTCCTGAAGAGCACCCCGCCGGCCGCGATGATCCGCACCACCGAGCGTCAGGTGCGAGCCGCCTTTGGCGATGCCGGCTGGGGGCGACTGCTGTCCTACTATCGCGCCACCGCGTGCGCCGACGAGGATCCGTACGAGGCGCTGCTGTCGGATGCGTTCTGGCATCGTCCGATGGCCGATCTCGCGCGACTGCATGCCGCGGCAGGCGGTGCGGTGTGGTTGAGCCGGTTCGACCATCGTCCGGCGCTGGAACCGTTCCTGTCGCAGGGGCCGACCCACGGTGCCGATAATGCCTGCCTCTGGGCGCATCTGCCCAATTTCATCGACCGTCCCATCCTGAAGCGGAAGGGTGGACCGATGACGCCCGCCGATATCGATGTCGCCGCGCGGTTTCAGACAAGCTTGCTGCGCTTCGTCACATCAGGTGTACCCGATGTTGCGGAAGCCTGGCCGCGGTTCGAGTTGCCCCAGGAGCCGCTCGCCATCTTCGGCCAGCCGTTCCATATTGCGCCGCTCAACGAAGGTGTGCGCTCCCGCCTGTGGGCGGAGCTGAGCGCGAGCGACAACGACAAGAGGAAAATCAGGGAGGCAGGATGAGCCTCTCGAACAAGAATGCCGGGCGGCGTGACTTAGCTCCGCCGGCTGGGAGCCGGCTTTCACCAAGCCCGCGCCGTTATTTCCGTTCGTTAGTGCACGACCAACACCGGCACGCTTCCGTCGGCCAAGACCTCCGATGTTTGACTCCCCAGGAATAGCTTCTTGAGACCGCGGCGCCCATGAGAGCCCATGACGATCAGGTCGCAGCCTCCTGACTTTGCTGTTTCGATAATCGCGGTGGCCGGGTGCGCATTCGGAACGTGCAAGAGTTCTGCGGATATCCCGGCTTGCTCTGCCAAAGCTCGCGCGTCGTCGAGGACTTTGCCCGCACGTTCCTTGCAGGCCGCGTCGAAGCTATCAATTTCCTGCTGCGAGGGTATCCATCCCGAGGCGTGTCCGCTCCCGTAGTCGATTGGCAATGATTCCGTCACGGCGATGACTGTCACCTTGGCCTTCAGGGCCTTTGCCAAAGCAATCCCATGCTTAATGCCGTTTCTCGCGACGTCCGATCCGTCCGTGCTTAAGAGGATCCGGGTGTACATCTGGAGGCTCCTTTTCTGGACGACCCTGTCGCCATCTTCCGGTGCGGTGGTTTGACTTCAACAGGGGGCTCACATTCATGGACAGACCAGGACAGGGGTCCGTGCGTGCGTCAGCACCTTGTTTGTCACGCTCCCGATGACAAGCGCGGCAAGTCCGCTGCGCCCATGCGACGACATGACGATGAGATCGCAGCCTTTGTCCGTGGCGACTGCGATGATGGCCTGATGGGGTTGCCCGCTCTCCGCTTGAATCGTCTCGCAGGAAATGCCGGCCGTCCTGGCCGCATTTGCCGCGCCGTCCAATACGCTCGCGGCCTGTTCCTTGCGCAACTCGGCATATGTTGCGATTGCTTCGAGGAACCGGCCTGACACTTCGGAAAATGGTTCCACAACGAAGATGAAGGATACGGTGGCCCCAAGGGATTTCGCCAGCGCCAATCCGTGCGCCACCCCACGCTCCGCTAGCTCAGACCCATCTGTTGGAATGAGAATGTGCCGGTACATGCTCTACCTCCCGATTGTCCGGACGTATCGCTGCCTTGCGAAGATAAGCTAGCTCGCGTTCCGAATGCAGTCTTGAGATAAATCAACCTATCGGCTCATCGTACCGCGATCCGGATGTCCGCAATTGGCACAACCTCGACGTCTGTCGGGGGCGGACGTCACGCCCCGACGCCGCGCGGGTATCGGGGGATTAGTGCGCAATGAGATTGGTTTTGATGCTGCAAACGAAGGAAGTGCGCTCCCTCTCCTGCTTGCGGGAGAGGGTAGGGAGCCCGCGGCTGGTCGATTCAGCTTAAAGCCAAATCCGCCCTTGCCGGCCGTTCTAGAACTGCACTTCGCTCGGGATGTCCTCGGCGCTGAGGCCGACGGTTTCATAGGCCTTCAATAGCCATTCGCGGGTCTGGCCCAGCGAACGGTTGTAGTCGGCCCAGGCGCTGAGGAAATCCTTGTAGCGACGATCGGATTCGGCGCGGATGCCGAGATTGGTCGGCAGCGTCAGGAGCGGACGCGGGATGGCGAGGTCGCCAAGCGTCGGATTTTTCTTCAGCGTGAAGATGGACAGCACGGCCAGCGAGACGTTGCAGTCGGCGCGGCCCGTCGACACCGCGAGGATCGCCTCGTCGCGCGTCTTGAAGCCGAGGATGTTCGCCTTCGGGCAGTAGCGACGCGCGATCGTCTCGTGCGTTGAGCCGATGTCGATGGCGATCTTGACCTCGGGCTTGTTGAGCTCGGCCCAGGTCTGCGGCTTGGCAAAACCCTTCTTGGTGATGACGGTGAAGGAGTGCACCAGGATCGGCGTCGAGAAGTCGATCACCAGCGAGCGCTCCGGCGTCGGATTCACGGCGAAGGCGAGGTCGATCTTGTCGGCCTGCAGATCCAGGATCTGGTTGCCCCAGGTCGATTCCAGCGTCTCGACCTTGGCCCCCAACTTGCCGGCGATGTCGTTCGCCATGTCGATGCAGGCGCCCGACCACTGATTGGTGGTGAGGTCCTTGTGGAAGTAGGGGTCCTGGCCGGCGATGACGGCGATACGCAGCACGCCGCTCTTCTTGATCCGTTCGAGCGTCGAGCCGGGCGCGGTGTCGGCCCTGGCCGAACCGGTTGCGGCGATCGCGGCGCCGGCGAGGGCAACGGTGGTGAGTGCGTCCCTGCGATTCATGGCAGTCTCCTGGGCAATCGCTTCTGCTGAACGTTCAAACCCGGCCTCTGGACTATTTCTGTATTCAGTTTAAAATGCAAGTCGGTATTTTGAATTGAACGGGATAGCCAAACACGTGCGTGCCCTCTTCGTCGACGCCAACGACACCCTTGCCGCGGTGACCGAAAAGCTGCTGCGTGCGCAAAACCTCCCGGTCGCCATCAACCGCAATCCCGCGATCTCGCCCGACGACCTGCCGCGCCTGCTCGATGGCGCCGAGATCATGATCGTCGATCATACCGCGGTGCCGACGGCGATTGCCGCGAAATGTGCCGGGCTGAAGCACGTCGTCTTTCTCGGCACCGGCGCGCGCAGCTACATGAATCCGGAAGAGCTGGCCGGACGCGGCATCTCGGTTCACACCATCAAAGGCTATGGCGATACCGCGGTCGCCGAATGCGCAATCGCGCTGATGTGGGCCTCGGCGAAGAGCTTTGGCGAGATGGATCGCGGCATGCGCGAGGGCAATTGGCTGCGCCGCGATGCGGTCCAGCTCACCGGCAAGACGCTCGGCCTGATCGGCTTTGGCGGCATCGCCGCGGAAGCCGCGCGGATGGCGGCGGGCTGCGGCATGAAGGTGATCGCCTGGAACAGGTCGCCGAAGACCCATCCGGGCGTCGAATTCGTTGCGCTGGAGAAGCTGCTCGCCGAAAGCCATGTCGTCTCGCTGCATCTGCTGCTCAACGACGAGACCAAGGGGTTCCTGTCGCGCGAGCGCATCGCGATGATGCGCCCGGGAAGCATCCTGATCAACACCGCGCGCGGCGCCGTGGTCGACGAGGACGCGATGCTGGATGGCTTGCGCTCCGGCCACATCGCCCATGCCGGCCTCGACGTCTTCACCGTCGAGCCGCTGCCGCCGGGCCATCCGCTGACGAAGCTGCCGAACGTGACGCTGTCGGCACATTCGGCGTTCCGCACCCCCGAGGCGAGCGACAATCTGATCGGCGCGGCGCTCGATCACTGCCGCCGCATCATCGCAGGCGGCCGGTAGTGCAACCATCGAAGCCGGGCATGATGCCTGCGCAGGAGAGGAGAGACCTTTCGATCTTGCGCGCTCTGCCCGCCTGTCCTACCCACCTCCGAACGAGATTTGCGCGCGGCGTCGAGCGCACCGCCAGAGCCAGCAGGGAGCCGTTATGACCATTCGCAACACCCGCACCGGGGGCCAGATCCTGATCGATCAGCTGGTCGCGCAGGGCGTCGAGCGCGTCACCTGCGTGCCGGGCGAGAGCTATCTGGCGGCGCTGGACGCGCTGCATGACAGCCCGATCGACGTCGTGATCTGCCGCGCCGAAGGCGGCGCGGCGATGATGGCGGAGGCCTATGGCAAGCTCACGGGACGGCCCGGCATCTGCTTCGTCACCCGCGGCCCCGGCGCGACCAACGCCAGCCATGGCGTCCACATCGCGATGCAGGATTCGACGCCGATGATCCTGTTCGTCGGCCAGGTCGATACCGGCATGCGCGAGCGCGAGGCGTTCCAGGAGCTCGATTACAAGGCGGTGTTCGGCCCCATGGCGAAATGGGCGGTCGAGATCGATCTGCCCGATCGCATTCCCGAGCTGGTCGCGCGCGCCTTCCGCGTCGCCATGCAGGGCCGTCCCGGTCCCGTCGTGATCGCGCTGCCGGAGAACATGCTGACCGAGACCGCCGCCGTTGCCGACGCCATGCGGATCGAGCCGGCGGTGAGCTGGCCGGCGCCGGATGATATCGAGCGCGTCGGCGCGATGCTCGCCAGCGCCAAGGCACCGCTCGTCATCCTCGGCGGCTCGCGCTGGACTGATGGCGCCACCAAGAGCATCGCGCGCTTTGCCGAACGCTTCGACCTGCCGGTCGCGACCTCGTTCCGCCGCGCATCGCTGATCGACGCCGATCATTCCCACTATGCCGGCGATCTCGGCATCGGGCCGAGCCCGGGGCTGAAGGCGCGCATCGACAACGCCGACGTCGTCCTGCTGATCGGCGGCCGCATGTCGGAGATGCCGTCCTCATCCTACACGCTGCTCGACATTCCCTCGCCGAAGCAGAAGCTGATCCACGTGCATCCGGGCTCGGAAGAGCTCGGCCGCGTCTATCAGCCGGCGCTGGCGATTCAGGCGACACCGGCCGCATTCGCCGCCGCCGTCGAGACGCTGAAGCCCACTGGGACGGTTGCCTGGAAGGGCGAAGCCGCCAAGGCGCATGCCGATTATCTCGCCTGGACCGACAAGGCGCGCGAGCTGCCGGGCACGTTCCAGTATGGCCAGGTCATGACCTGGCTGCGCGACCGGCTGCCGAAGGACGCGATCGTCTGCAACGGCGCCGGCAATTATGCCGGCTGGATCCATCGCCACCACCGCTTCCACAGCTTCGCGGCGCAGCTCGCGCCGACCTCGGGCTCGATGGGCTATGGCGTGCCCGCGGGCGTGCTCGCCAAGCGGCAATACCCTGACCGTGTCGTCGTCGCATTCGCCGGCGACGGCTGCTTCCTGATGAACGGCCAGGAATTCGCGACCGCCGTGCAGTACGACGCGCCGCTGATCGTGATCGTCGTCGACAACTCGCAATACGGCACCATCCGCATGCACCAGGAGCGCGACTATCCCGGCCGCGTCGTCGGCACGCAGCTGAAGAACCCTGATTTTGCGATGTATGCGAAGGCGTTCGGCGGCCATGGCGAGCGCGTCGAGCGCACCGAAGAATTCGCGCCTGCGTTCGAGCGTGCGCTGGCCTCGGGCAAGCCGTCGATCCTTCACTGCATTATCGATCCGCGCGCGATTTCAGTCGGCAAGGATTTTGTGCCGCAGGTGAAGGCGTAGGCGATGCCGGAGGGCCGCCACGTCGCGATTATCGGCGCCGGCGCAGTCGGCGTGATCAGTGCGATCGAGGCGCTGCGCGAGGGCCATCGCGTCACGCTGATCGATCCGGGAGAGCCGGGCGGAGAGCAGGCGGCGAGCTACGGCAATGCCGGCTGGCTGTCCTCGCATTCGGTGATCCCGCCGGCCGAGCCGGGCGTCTGGAAGAAGGTGCCGGGCTATCTGATGGATCCGCTCGGCCCGCTCGCGATCCGCTGGTCGTACTTGCCGAAGGCGCTACCCTGGCTGATCAAATATCTTCTCTCGGGCTGGACCGAGGCGCGGGTCGAGAAGACGGCGTTCGCGCTGCGCGATCTCCTCAAGGACGCGCCGCTGCTGCACCGGAAGCTTGCGGAAGAAGCGGGCGTGCCGGAACTGGTCGAGCGCAACGGCGTGATGCACGTCTTCCCCTCGCGCGGTAATTTCGACAACGACCTCGGCTGGCGCCTGCGCAAGAAGCTCGGCGTCGAATGGCTGGAGCTCAATGCCGACGAGATGCGTCAGCGCGAGCCGGACCTGCATCCGCGATACACCTTTGGCGTGGTGGTGGAGGAAGCCGGCCGCTGTCGCGATCCCGGCGCTTATGTTGCGGCTCTTGCCAATCATGCGATCGCCAGCGGCGCGAAGCACGTGCGGGCCAAGGCGACCGGTCTGAAGCTCTCCGGCAACAAGCTCGTTGCCGTGCTCACCGGGACCGGCGAGATAGCTTGTGACGCTGTCGTCGTCGCCGCCGGTGCGCGGTCAAAACAGCTCACCGCATCGGTCGGCGATCCCTTGCCGCTCGAGACCGAGCGCGGCTATCACGTCATGATCGAGAATCCGGAATCCGGCCCGCGCAGCTCGATGATGGCGTCCGACGCCAAGATGGTCGTGAACTGGACCAACAAGGGCCTGCGCGCCGCCGGTACGGTCGAGATCGCAGGTCTTGACGCCGCGCCGAACTGGAAGCGTGCCGAGATCTTGCGCGACAACCTCTTCAGCATGTTCCCAAAGCTGCCGAAGGATATTCCGCCCTCGCGCATCAAGACCTGGTTCGGCCATCGCCCGAGCATGCCAGATGGACTGCCGTGCATCGGCCACGCGCGCGCCTCACGCGACATCGTCTACGCTTTCGGCCACGGCCATGTCGGCCTGGTCGGCTCGGCCCGTACGGGGCGTCTCGTCGCCCAGCTCCTGAGCGGCAAGACGCCTGAGATTCCGCTGGCGCCGTTCGCGCCCACTCGCTTCCTCTGAGGTCGCATCATGACCAGTCCAGCCAACGCATCCTCCCGCATCGCCCGTGGCGGCAAGGCGATCTACGGCGCGCCGCTCGGCATTTTGATGCTGGAGGCGCGCTTTCCCCGCATTCCCGGCGACATGGGCAATGGCACGACCTGGCCATTCCCGGTGCTCTATCGCGTGGTGAGCGGGGCGTCGCCTGAGAAGGTGGTGCTGAAGGGCGCTGCGGGCCTGTTGCCTGACTTCATCGATGCTGCGAAGGACCTGGTGCGGCTCGGGGCCGAGGCCATCACCACCAATTGCGGCTTCCTCTCGCTGTTCCAGAAGGAGATCGCGGCGGCCGTCGGCGTGCCGGTCGCGACCTCGTCGCTGATGCAGGTGCCCTGGGTGCAGGCGACCTTGCCGCCGGGCAAGCGCGTCGGCCTCGTCACTGTGTCGGGCTCGACCCTGACGCCGGCCCATCTCGAAGGCGCCGGCGTGCCGCTCGACACGCCGCTGGTCGGCACCGAGCACGGCAAGGAGTTTTTCCGCGTCCTGATCAAGGCCGAGAAGGACGACATGGATGTCGCCCAGGCCGAGCGCGATGTGGTCGAGGCAGGCAAGGAGCTCGTCGCCAAAAACCCCGATGTCGGCGCGATCGTGCTCGAATGCACCAACATGCCGCCCTATGCGGCGGCGTTGCAGGCCGAGGTGGGGCTGCCCGTCTACGACATCTATTCCATGATCACCTGGTTTCATGCTGGACTGCGCCCCCGCGCCTTTGCCTGATTCTTGCTGTCGTAAAGGTCTGATCAGGCCTTGCTAACGAGTCGTTTGCATTGCCACGGTCCGCACAGCGTCGGTATATTGGATCGTGTTCGAGCATGAATGCAGTAGATGATGAGCAACGTGGAACTGGCTTCCGACAGTATCGTCGATCGTGTGTATGAGCAGCTCAAGGCGATGGCCGTGAGCTATGAGTTCAAGCCGGGCGAGCGGCTCAACGAGGGTGAGCTGGCAAAGCGCCTCGGCGTCAGCCGCACGCCGCTGCGCGAAGCGCTCAACCGTCTCAACACCGAAGGCTTCCTGCGCTTCACGCCGGGCAAGGGGTTTTTCTGCCGCGAGCTCGATGCGCACGAGATCTTCGACCTCTACGAGCTGCGCAAGTCGATCGAGGTCGCCGCGGTCCGCCTCGCCGTCAAGCGCGCCAAGGACGAGGACATCGACGCGCTGTTGAAATTCCTCGAAGCCACCGGTCCCGATCCCGGCGAGCGCACATCGGTGGAGCTGGTCGAGCTGGACGAGACCTTCCACGAGCGGCTGATGGCGATGTCGAACAATGCCGAGATGCTGCGCGTCCTGCGCAACGTCAACGCCCGCATCCGCTTCGTGCGCTGGATCGACATGGACCGCGTCAACCGCTCGAACACCCAGGCCGAGCACCGCGCCGTGGTCGAAGGTTTGAAGGCGCGGAATGAGGAGGCCTGCGTGTCAGTGCTGGAGAAGCACATCGATCGCCGCCTCGACCGCATCACGGCCGCGATCAAGGAAGGCTACGCGCAGATCTATATGCCGGCCGCGGTGAGAGCTGCGACGAATTGAGGCTCTTCTTTTCACCTCGCCCCGCTTGCGGGGAGAGGTCGGATTGCATCGAAGATGCAATCCGGGTGAGGGGGTACAGGTCTATCGGTGGACTCTTCGTATGGAGGGAGCCCCTCACCCCAACCCTCTCCCCGTAAGAACGGGGCGAGGGAGCAGAGGCGCGGATGCCGCGGCCAACGCCAGCTATACAATCTTTCAATACCTGCTCATGCCAGACGGTCAGAGCCTTCGCGCGCGAACATCGCTAGCGTGCCGCTCGAAAGTCACGGAGACACGCGGTGCACAGCCCCAAGCCCAATCCTGAAACCGACTGGCCGTCCGAGCTCTATCGCATCCTGAAGGGCGCCGACGTCAGGCAGATGTCCTACGTCCCCGACGCCGGCCACAGCCAGCTCATCCGCATGTTCTCGGCCGACCACGACGTCACCACCAATGTGCTGACGACGGAGGAGGAGGGCATCGCCATTGCCGCGGGCGCCTGGCTTGGCGGCCAGCGCAGCGTGCTGCTGATGCAGTCGAGCGGTGTCGGCAATTGCATCAACATGTTGTCGCTGTCGGCGATCGGCCGCTTTCCGCTTCTGATGCTGGTGACGATGCGCGGCGAATGGGCCGAGTTCAATCCCTGGCAAGTGCCGATGAGCCGGGCGACGCAGCCCTCGCTCGAAGCCATCGGCCTGAAGGTGATGCGCGCGGAGACGGCGGAAGACCTGGTCGAGACCGTCGAATCCGCGGCCTCGCTCGCCTATGAGTCCGACCAGCAGATCGCGGTCCTGATCGGGCAGCGCCTGATCGGCAAGAAGAAGTGGTGATGTCGATGTCCAATCCTTCCCAACTCGATCGCCGCGTTGCTGTCGCGGCACTCCTGAAGAACCGCAAGGACATGCTGGTCGTCTCCGGCCTCGGCTCGCCGACCTACGATCTGCATGCGACCGGCGACCGCGACGACAATTTTTATCTCTGGGGCGCCATGGGCGGCGCCGCGCTGATCGGGCTTGGGCTCGCGCAGGCGCAGCCGGGAAAGCGCGTCGTCGCCTTGACCGGTGACGGCGAGCAGTTGATGGGCCTCGGCGGCATCGCCACTATCGGCGTCGCGCGCCCGCGCAATCTCGACATCGTCGTGATCGACAACCAGCATTTTGGCGAGACCGGGATGCAGGCGAGCCACACCGGCCGCGGTGTCGATCTCACCGCCATCGCCACGGCCTGCGGCTTTGCCGCGACCGGAACCGTGCGGACGCTTGAGGAAGTGCAACGCCTCGCCGCGCAAATGGCCGAACCGGTCGGTGGCCCGCGGCTTTTTGTCATCAAGGTTCTGGCCGAAAATCCGCCGCGCTCGCTGCCCTCGCGCGATGCCGTCTTTATCAAGAACCGGTTCCGTGCTCATCTCGGGTTTGCGGCGGCCTAGCCCTCGGTCCTCATCCGGCTTAGGCCTGCCGCAAGCAGCTATTCTGGAGTGAGACCATGAAACTATCCGGCAAGGTCGCCGCCATCACCGGTGCGGCGCGCGGCATCGGCAAGGCCTGCGCAAAGAGATTCCTCGACGACGGCGTCAAGGTCGTCATCTCCGACGTCGATGCCGAGGGTTTGGCTGCAACGGCCGCCGAGCTCGGGCGGCCGGACGCATTGCGCACTGTCGTCGGCAATGTCGCCAAGCGCACCGATGTGGATCAGCTCGTCGCAACCGCCGCGAAAGAATTCGGCCGGCTCGACATCATGGTCAACAATGCCGGCGTCGCCCGCAACCGGGACCTCCTTGAGATCTCCGAAGTGGAATTCGACGAGATCATCGGCATCAACCTGAAGGGCGCATTCTTCGGCGTGCAGGCGGCAGCAAAACAGATGATCGCGCAAGGCGGTGGTGGCGTCATCATCAACATGTCCTCGGTGAATGCGCTGCTCGCGATCCCGGCGCTTGCGACCTACGCGATGTCCAAGGGCGGCATGAAGCAGCTGACGTCAGTCGCCGCCGTTGCGCTCGCCCCGCACAACATCCGCGTCGTCGCGGTGGGGCCGGGCACGATTTTGACCGACATGGTGGCGTCCTCGATCTACACCTCGGAAGACGCCCGCAAGACCGTGATGTCGCGTACGCCTGCCGGCCGTGGCGGCGAGCCGAGCGAGGTGGCTTCAGTGGTCGCGTTCCTCGCGAGCGACGATGCGTCGTATATCACCGGGCAGACCATCTATCCCGATGGCGGGCGGCTGATCCTGAACTACACGGTGCCGGTGAAGGATAAGTAGGGCGGCTCCATTCTCGGTGTCATCGCCCGGCTTGACCGGGCGATCCAGTATTCCAGAGGCGGGGGTAAGAGCTCGCTCTCGCCACATCCGCCGCGGCGTACTGGATGCCCCGCCTTCGCGGGGCATGACAGCCGTGTTTGTGCTGGGCTGCGAAGCCTCACTCCGCCGCAACCGTCATCCCATAGCCCAGCCGCTTCGAGATCCCGCCAGCGCAATCTCGCAGCGCGTGCGCGATCGGGCTGTCCCAGCGCGCGTCAAACGTGCCTTCCGGGCCCATCGCGGTGATGACCAATGCGACATGGCCGGAATGATCGAACACCGGTGCGGAGAACGCATTGACGCCGGGCAGCGGATCGCCCAGCGCGCGGGCGAGGCCGTGCTTGCGAACCTCCGCCAGCATCTCGACGACCTTCGCGCCTTTCACCGCACGCTTCGGATTGTAACCGACGCCGTGGCGATCAAGCCCGCTTTCGAGTGCGGCGTTGATGGTCTTCTCCGGCAGGAACGCCGCAAAGGCGCGCCCAGTCGCGGTCTCCAGCAGCGCCATCACCGAGCCCGCGCGCATCACGATGTGCACGGGTTGGCCGGGCTCTTCCAGCTGCACCACCGTCGGGCCGTGCGTGCCCCAGACTGCCAGCGACACCGCGTGGCCGATCTGGCTCGCGAGTGCTGCAATCTTCGGCCGCGCGATGCGCACGCCGGAGAGACGACGCAGGCTGATCAGGCCAAGCTCCAGCGCCAGCGCGCCGATCTCGTAGCGGCCGGTGGTCTCGTCCTGCTCGATCAGGCCGATGCGGGAGAAGCTGGCGAGATAAGGATGCGCCTTGGCCGGCGTCATGCCGGCTTCGCGGGCGAGATCGCGCAGCATCATCGGCTCGCCGCTCCTGGCGAGCGCGCGGAGCAATTCTCCGCCGACCTCGATCGACTGGATGCCGCGGCTTTCTCTCTTCATGCGCCTCCGATGCGCTTGAGTTCTTGTTTGAGCATGATCTCTTCGGAAAACCGCTGCACACTTTTCCGGATCATGCTCTACGCCGCGTCGCGCTTGGCGGCGCTGTCGGCGAGATGACGGCCGGCAATGTAGCCGAAGGTCAGCGCCGGCCCAAGCGTGATGCCGGCGCCGGGATAATTGCCGCCCATGATGCTCGCCATGTCGTTGCCGGCGGCATAGAGGCCGGGAATCACCCGGCCCTCGGCGTCGAGCGCCTGCGCGTTCTCGTCGGTGACGATGCCGGCATAGGTGCCGAGATCGCCGATTACCATCTTGATGGCATAGAACGGGCCGTTCTCGATCGGCGCGATGCAGGGATTGGGACCATGCATGGCGTCGCCCTGGTAGCGGTTATAGGCTTTTGAGCCCTTGCCGAAGGCGGCGTCGTGGCCCAGCGGCGCGGTCGCATTGAACTGCCTGACGGTCTCGGTGAACGCCTCGGCATCGATGCCGGCCTTTGCGGCCAGCGCTTCGAGCGTGTCGCCGCGCATGAGATAACCGGTATCGAGGTGATGACCCAGCGGCATCGGGAACGGCGGCACGCAGCCGAGGCCGTATTTGCGCAGCGTCTGGTGATCGCAAACCAGATAGGCTGCGATCTCCTCGCCGGGCTTGGCAGCCTTGATCATGGCTTGGACGAAGTCGTGATAGGAATTGCCTTCGTTGGCGAAGCGCTTGCCGTCGCGCATCACCGCGATCACGCCGGGTTTGGCGCGGTCGATGAAATGCGGCATCACGCCCTTGGATCCGTCCTTGCGCGTGGTCAGCGACACCGGCACCCACGCCGCCGCGTTCGGCAGGCGATCCTCGACATGACCGCCAGCGCTTTCAGCAAGGCGGAGGCCGTCGCCGGTATTTCCGGTCGGTCCCGGCGAAAAATGCTCAACGCCGGTCGGAGCATGCGGAAACATCTTTTTGCGACGTTCGACGTCATGCGGAAAACCGCCGCAGGCGAGCACGACGCCCTGCCGCGCGCGGACGCGCACGTTGCGGCCCTCACGCGACACGATCGCGCCTGTGACGGCGCCGTTCTCGACCGTCAGCTCGCGCACCGGCGAGGACAGCCACATCGGAATCTTCAGATCCTGCGCCGACTTCGCGAGACGCCCGGCGAGCGCGTTGCCGTTGGTCAGCGTCATGCCGCGACCGTAGCGCATCACGTCCATGAGATGCCGCGAAAGCCGCTTGGCGACATACACCGCCGACGTCAACGACTTCGTCACGCGCATGAAGTGGATGATCTCCTTGCCGCTTCCCAGCATCATGCCGAACACGGTGAGCTCGGGTAGGGGCATGCCGAGCGACTTGATCTGGTCGCCGAGCTCGCGGCCGTCGAACGGTCGCGTCACCATGGAGCGGCCGCCCTGCGCGCCGCCGGGCGCTTCGGCGTGATAGTCGGGGAAGACCAGCGGCATGTCGAAACGGAGCGCCGTCTTGGTTGTGAAGAAGTCGACTGCCTCGGGGCCGGCGCTCAGGAACGCATCGACACGCGCCGCGTCGTAATTGTTGCCGGCCTCGTGGCGCAAGTAGGTGCGCGCCTGCTCCGGCGTCTCCGTGATGCCATAGGCCTTTGCCAGCGAGGTGCCGGGGATCCACAGCCAGCCGCCGGAGCGGGCGGTGGTGCCGCCGAAGCGCGGCTCTTTCTCGACGATCAGCACGTCGAGGCCACGGTAGCGCGCGGTGATCGCGGCCGACATGCCGGAGCAGCCCGATCCGGCCACGAGCACATCGCACTCGTAGGTTTCGCTTGCGTTGCGCTCGTTGCCGGCCATGTCTCACCTCACTTCTTCAGCAGCGGGCATTTGGATTCGGAGACCGGGCGGAAGGCGTCCTCGCCCTTCACGGTCTTGACGATCTCCAGATAGTCCCAGGGCTCCCTGGACTGCTCGGGCGTTTTCACCTTGGCGAGATACATGTCGCGGATGACGCGGCCGTCCTCGCGCAACTTGCCGCCATGCACGAAAGTATCCTCGATCGGCAGCTCACGCATCTTGGCCATGACCTTGGCCGGATCGTCGGTGCCGGCCGCCTTGATGGCCTTGAGGTAATGTAGCACCGAGCCATAGACGCCGGTCTGGATCATGGTCGGCATGACCTTGGTGCGCTCGTAGAACTTCTTGGACCAGGCACGGGTCGCCTCGTCCATGTTCCAGTAGGAGGCCGTGGTCATGTAGGTGCCCTGTGCGGCCTTCAACCCGATCGCATGTACGTCGGTGTCGAACATGAGCAAGCCCACGAGCTTCTGACCGCCCTGGACGAGGCCGAACTCGCCGGACTGCTTGATCGCGTTGTCGGTATCCTGGCCGGCATTGGCGAAGGCGACGACGTCGGATTTCGAGCTCTGCGCCTGCAACGCGAAGGACGAAAAATCCGCGGTGTTGGTCGGATGCTTGACGCCGCCGAGCACCTTGCCGCCCATCTCGTTGATGAAGCGCGTCGCGTCCTTCTCGAGCTGCTGGCCGAAGGCGTAGTCGGCGGTGATGAAGTACCAGGACTTTCCGCCTTCCTTGATCACGGCGGACGCCGTCACCTTCGACAGCGCGTAGGTGTCGTAGGTAAAGTGCACCGTGTTCGGGCTGCACAGCTCGTCGGTCAGCGAGCTCGCGCCGGGGCCGGAAAGCAGGGCGATCTTGTTGCGCTCGCGCACCATATTGTGCACGGCGATGGCGATGCCGGAATTGGGGATGTCGACAACGGCATCGACCTTGCCGTTGTCGAACCAGCCGCGCACGATCTGCACGCCGACGTCGGTCTTCATCTGGTGGTCGGCGCTGATGATCTCGATCGGCTTGCCGAGCACGGTCGGACCGAACTCCTCCACCGCCATTTTTGCGGCCTCGACCGAGCCCGGCCCAGAGTTGTCGCGGCCCCAGCTCGACAGATCCGTCAGTACGCCGATGCGCACGGCATCGTCGGAGACTTGCGCGGTTGCAGCTGTGATCATGGCAGAAGAAGTCATGGCTGCGAGCATGGCGCAGGCCAAAAGCCCTCTCATCGTCGTTCCCTCTCTTCTATCGGCCGCCTGGCGCGGCCAGTTGTTCTGGAGATAAGTTAGATATTGGCGAATGAGTTTGTCAATGGCGAATAACGGCTGGACTGGGTTCCATGGCCACCGGGACGATGGTGCGGAGATGCGTACAAATGTCGCCACGCCCGTCATTGCGAGCCACCGGGTCCGCGCGAAGCGCGGCCCGATGACAGGCTCCGCGAAGCAATCCAGACTTTCTCCGCGGCGGCAGTCTGGATTGCTTCGTCCTCGCAATGACGCTGCGCTGCGTCCGGGGCACGAGAGCGAACAATTGCTCCCGCAGGTTGCAACCATCATCGCGATTGGCCATGATGCTCCCCGGAATCTGTGGGGCGTGGCAATGACGGCAGCAGCGGGGGTCTCTGCTTCGGCGGAGAAATCGACGACGGCGCATGTGGTATGGGCGAGCGCGCTCGGCACCGCGATCGAGTGGTACGACTTCCTGATCTACGGCACGGCGGCCGCGTTGGTGCTCAACAAGCTGTTCTTCCCGAGCTTCGATCCCTTTGTCGGCACGCTCGCGGCATTCTCGACCTACGCGGTCGGTTTCGTGGCGCGGCCGATCGGCGGCGCGATCATCGGGCATTACGGCGACCGGCTCGGGCGCAAGAAGATGCTGGTCGCGACCATGATCGCGATGGGGCTCGGCACCTTCCTGATCGGCTGCCTGCCGACCTATAGCCAGATTGGTGTGTGGGCGCCGATCCTGCTCATCATCCTGCGCTTCATCCAGGGCATCGGGCTCGGGGGTGAATGGAGCGGCGCGGTGGTGATGGTGATCGAGCATGCCGGCAATCGCCGCGGCTTCTATGGCAGCCTGGTGCAGATCGGCTTTCCCGTCGGTGTCGCCGCCTCCACCGGCATCTTCGGCCTGATGACGCAGCTGCCCGAGGCGGACTTTTTGAGCTGGGGCTGGCGCGTGCCGTTCTGGATCAGCATCTTGCTGGTCGGCGTCGGCTTCATCGTGCGGCTCAAGCTCGCGGAGACGCCGCACTTCAAGGAGGTCGTGGAGCGCAAGGAAGTGCTGGCGCAGCCGGTGTGGGAAGTGCTCCGCCGCGACTGGCGCAGCTTTCTGCTCGCGATCGGCATCACGGTGTCGGAGGTGGGCCTTGCCTATCTCCTCACCGTCTTCACAGTCGTTTATGCCACCACGAAGCTCGGCCTGCCGCGGCAGGTGATCCTGAACGCGGTGGTCTATGCCGCGATCGTCGAGTTTGCGACGCTGCCGCTGGCCGGCTGGCTCTCCGACATTTTTGGCCGCAAGGCGCTCTATCTCGCCGGCGGCGTGTTCTCGGTGGCGCTGGCGTTTCCGCTGTTCTGGTTCCTCGACACCAAGGAGCCGGCGCTGATCACGCTCGCACTCGTGGTCACGATGACGCTGACGCATGCGCTGCTTTTCGGGCCGAAGGCCGCCTTCATGCCGGAATTGTTCCGCACCCAGGTTCGCTACAGCGGCGCATCGCTCGGAGCCAATGTGGCAGCCGCCATCAGCGGCGGCTTCTCGCCGCTGATCGCAACGGCGCTGCTGGCATGGGCCGGCTCGTACTGGGCCGTGTCTGTCTACATCATCGCGCTGTCGATCATCACGATCATCGCGACCTTGATGGCGCCGGAGACGGCGCGCGATGCGCTGAAATCCTGAAATCACTCAGCGGCAGGCGGCGGCGTCCCGCATCACCAGAAAGGTGATGCTGGCGGGCGGCAGGCGGATCCGGCCCGCGGGTACAGCTCGCGGCGTAAGGCGGGGCAGATCGTCGCCGCCGGTCAGGGCGAGCGTCGTGCCGTTCAACTGCACGCTCGCGCTCTGCAGGCGGCGCGCCCGAAGCATGTAGCGCTCGGCCTGCGCGGCCAGCGTCACGGCATGCGATCCATGTTGCGACGTGTTGATGAGGAGCATGGACGCCGCGGCTTTCGTCGTGGGATGACAATGCGCATAGGCGTGAACGGTGCGCGTCGAGGTCATGCCTGCGTCGAGTACGGTCGTGCCCATCAGGCGATGCCATAGCAGTGCGGCCCAGTAGTTCGGCCGTGGCCGAAACGTCTTTTCGTCGAGCAAGCCGTAGTCGCTCGCCGCAAGCGTGTTGTGCATCACTACCTGCACGCCGGCCCTGGCCAGGCGACCGAGCTGGTCGAGATAGCGAAAGCCGTCGAGAAAGGTCGCGTCCCACGGATTGCCGCCACAGGCAGCATCCGCGGTCTCCGTCAGCCAGATCGGTTTGCCCGGCTCGAACTGGTCGCGCAGGCCGCGGTAGACGGCGAGCGCGGCGTCGGTTCGCGACAACCAGTCCTCGGATAGCGCCTGGACCGGTTCGTCGTGCACGCCGCAGCGGGGCGAGAGCGTATTGTAGAGGTGATAGGAGACGCGATCGAGCCCCGGGCCCGATGCGGCGAACAGATCGCGCGTGTTGATGCCGGTGGCGGAAGAGGAGGCGGAGTCGCCGACGGAGCCAGGCCCAGCGATCAACGTCTCGGGCGATGCGCGCTTCATCCATGTGTGAAAGATCTTGAAGTCGCGGCCATAGGCATTGGCGTCATATCCCGCCGGCGGGCCATTGTTCGCCGCGAGCGTCGGCTCGTTCATGAACTCAGCGGCAGCAATGCGGCTGCCCAGCGACCGCGTGAAATCGACGAGGCGCTGTGCCTGATCCGGCATCCAGGCGCCGTCAGTGTCGCGGCTGCCGCGACTGACGGCGAAAGACGTCATGATCTCCGCATTGGCGACGCGTGCGAAGTCAACGACGCCGCGCCATTGCGTGCGGCTGAGCACGGTGTCGAAGCCGGCGGGCGGTGCGACCGGAGGATCGTCGGTGTCGGCGAAAAAGGTCGCATTCGCCCAGGTGCCGCTCACGCGCAAATAGGCCGGCCCGAGTGCTGCGGCGAGCTTGCGCAATCGCGTATTGGCGAGATCGATCGGCGGTCGATAAGCGTAGCGATCGCTGCGACCGCCTCCTTGCGCATAGGGCTTCCAGAACCGTCCGCCGGTCACCTCCACCATCTCGATGTTGTAGGACTGGAAGCGTACGTCGATCTTGCTGATCGCTTTTAGCTCTGCGGGCGCGATCGATATCTCGGCGTGGACCGTGCCCGTCATGGCGGCGAGGAAGCCGACCTGCAGCATTCGCTGCCGAAACAGCTTAACAGTCGACTTGATTAGAGGCGCCGTCACCTTGTCCGCGGCGCGGCCGAGATGGATTTCCCGCCGGGCCGGCCCTTGCGCACCGCGCTCCAGAAGTTCTCGGCCGCCCGGGTCATGCGGGCCCGCGTGCGGAACAGCGAGACGCTGATCGGAATGTCCCATTCAGCGCCGCCGGCGCGCAATAGGCGGCCGCTGTCGAGATCGGCGCGGACGAGGCTCATCGGCGCCCACGTCACGCCGCGTCCTTCGCGTGCCATGTCGACCAGCAGCATCACCGGCGCGGCGAAGCCCGGGACGAGCCAGGCCGCCGGATCCTTCGTCGCCAGGAACGAGGTGACGAGCCGGCCCACGCCCGAGCCGGGGTGGTAGGCGAGATAGGGCAGCGGCGCGCCGGATGCGCCGGGCAGGCCGTAGCGGGCTTGCGCCTTCTTGCCGCTGCGTCCGTTACGGCCAGACTTGGTGGTTCCAGACTTGGCGGCCGGCGCGCTGATCGGGATCAGAATGTCGGTGGTGAGATCGATGCGCTGGAAGCGGTCCATGTCGAGCCGGCTCACCAACGAGGGATGGTAGTGCGCCAGCATGAAATGCGCCTGCGCATCCAGCAGCAGTTTTTCGCAGCCGGCAAAATTGGAAGCGACGAGCTGCACGGCCGAGCCGGCCCGAGCGCCGTCGGAGTTGCGGATCCATTCCGGAAAGAAGGCCTGCGACAGCGAATGCGTGGCCGCGAAGGTGATGGTCTCGGCTTTCAGCCGCGCCACCTCGAGCGCCTCCTCGCGTCCGACCAGAATCCGGCGCAGCACATCCTCCGCGACGGGACGAAAACTCTCGCCGGCGGCGGTGAGCGTGATCGTGTGGGTCGAGCGCTCGAACAGCGGCGTGCCCAGCCACTCCTCGAGCGACCTGATGCGGCGGCTCAGCGCCGGCTGGGTCACGTGCCGTCGCTCGGCGGCGCGGGAGAACCCGCCCTCCTCGGCGATGGCAAGGAAGTCCTCCAGCCAGATCAGGTCCATAATAACGTTTTGTCCTCAAATCATACCGATACGGCATTAGCGCCTGCCACGCCGCTGGTCCAATGTAAACGGCATAGCAAGACAAGAACAAAGCGCCATCCCTGCATGGCGCGAAGATGCCGTTGGAGGAAACGAAATTGCAGATTGCCGCAACGCCGCTGTCTGAGCCGCTGTCGACCCCGGTTTCCGAACGCCGCCGCAAGCCGCTCTGGCGCGAGCCATATGTCCTGGTGGTCGCCGGCGCCGCGCTCGGCGCGCTGTTCGGCTTCCTGGCTCCGAGCGTTGCCGTCGACTTCAAGCCGCTCGGCGATGCCTTCATTTCGCTGATCAAGATGACGATCGCGCCGCTGATCTTCCTGGTCGTGGTCACCGGCATCGCGCAGGTCGGCGACATGAAGGCGGTGGGCCGCATCGGGCTCAAGGCCTTCGTCTATTTCGAAGCCGTGACGACCCTCTGCCTGCTGATCAGCTTCGTCGTGGTGCGCTGGGTGCAGCCCGGCGCGGGCGTCGCGCACGCCACCGCGCAGCAGGCCGAGACCGTTGCGCGCTATCAGCAGGCCCATGTCGGATCGCTGTCCGCCTACATCCAGCACATGATCCCGGAAAGCTTCGTCGGCGCGTTCGCGGCCGGCGATGTGCTCCAGGTTCTCGTGCTCGCGCTTCTGTGCGGCATCGGCCTCCTGCTGCTCGGCGACAAGGCCGCGCCGCTGCGCACCGGCCTGGAACGCGTGACCGAGCTGGTCTTCAGCGTCGTTCATGTCGTGGTGGCGCTGGCCCCGATCGGCGCGTTCGGCGCCATGGCGTTCACGGTCGCAAAATTCGGCGCCGCCACCCTCTATGCGCTCGCACTGCTGGTCGGCACCGCCTGGGCGATGATGGCGTTCTTCATCTTCGTCATCCTCGGCACCATCTGCCGCCTCGCCGGCATTCGCCTGATGGACCTGCTGCGCCTGCTCCGCACCGAGCTGCTGGTCGTGCTGGGCACCTCGTCGTCAGAAACCGCCATCCCCGGCATGATGGAGAAGCTGCCGAAGGCCGGCGTCGGGCGCGCTGTGGCGGGCCTCGTCATTCCCTCCGGCTATTCCTTCAATCTCGACGGCGTCGCGCTGACGCTGCCGCTCTCGACCATCTTCGTCGCCCAGGTCTACGGCATCGAGCTGACGGCCGCGCAGCAGCTCAGCCTGTTCGTTGTGATGCTGTTCACCAGCAAGGGCGCGGCCGGCGTCACCGGCGGTGCGTTCGCAGCGCTCGCGGCGACCGTGGTCGCGGCCGGGCTGCCGGCGGAAGGGCTGGCGCTGCTGCTCGGCATCGACCGTTTCATGTCGCTGGCCCGCGCCATCACCAACACGATCGGCAATGCCGTCGCCGCCATCGTGGTCGCGAAATGGGATGGCGAATTCAACCGCGACGACTGGGCTCAGTCCGCCGCTCAAATCCAAACAGTGAAGTAAGGATCCAAGGTCTTCAGTATGGCTACCAACACCAATCAACTGCCCGTCATCGCGCTGACGCCGGGCGACTGCACCGGCATTGGCCCCGAACAGGTCGCGCGCCTCCTCTCCGATGACAGGCTTGCGGACGCCGCGCGCCTCGTCGTAGTCGGCGATGCCCGCGTGCTCGAGATGGGCATGGAGCATGCCGGCGTGAAGCTGAAGATCGAGCGGATCTCATCGCCCAAAGCCGCCAATTGGGGCCGCGGCACGGTGCAGCTCGTCGACTTGGGCAATACCGATCCCGCAAAGTTCCTGATCGGCAAGGCCAGCGCCGAATCCGGCCGGCTGACGGGCGAGACGCTGTCGCGCGCGATCGATTTCTCCAAGGACGGCGAGGTCGATGCCATCACCTTTGCGCCGCTCAACAAGCGCGCGATGTTCGACGGCGGCTGGAAGTTCCCCGACGAGCACAAGATGTTCGCGAGCCTGCTCGGTCACACCAGTTACTTCTCCGAGATGAACGTGCTGGACGGCCAGTGGATGTCGCGCGTCACCGGGCATCAGTCCTTGCGCGAGGCGCTCGACGGCATCAACCCGGCCAGCATCACAGATGCGATCGAGCTGGTCGATCGCATGATGAAGAGGGCTGGCGTCGCCAAGCCGCGCATCGCGGTCGCGGCGCTCAATCCGCATGCCGGCGAGAACGGCCTGTTCGGCCGCGACGAGATCGAGATGATCCGTCCCACGGTCGAGGCCGCCGCCAAGACCGGCATCGCCTGCACCGGGCCTTATCCCGCCGACACCGTCTATATCCGCGCCTTCGCCGGTGAGTTCGACAGCGTGGTCGCGATGTATCACGACCAGGGCCAGATCGCGACCAAGCTGCGCGGCTTCAACCGCGGCGTCACCGTCACCGCGGGGCTGGAGACCGTGTTCACCACCCCGTCGCACGGCACCGCGTTCGACATCGTCGGCACGGGTATCGCCAAGACCGGCGCGCTCGAAAGCGCTGTTCGCCTCGCGGCGCAGCTGGTCTCGATCAAGGTCAAGGAGGCTGCCTATGCACACTGATCGCAGGACGCTGCTCCAGGCGGCAGCCGCGCTGCCGCTCGCCGCCGCCGGCACCAATGTCGCTTTCGCTCAGGCTCCGGCCGCTGCGCCCGCGGCCTCCCCGCCCAAGGAGGTGACGCGCGCATTGGCGCATTATCTCGTTACCGCAAGCTATGACGACCTGCCGGCCAATGTTCGAAAAGAAGGCGTGCGCACGCTGCTCAACTGGGTCGGCGTCGCCATCGGCGGCTCGCACCATGAGACGGTCGATATCGCGGTGTCCGCGCTCGGCCCGTTCTCGGGGCCGCAGCAGGCCTCACTGTTCGGCCGGCGGGAGCGGTTCGACATCATGAACGCGGCTTTCATCAACGGCGTGTCGAGCCACATCTTCGACTATGACGACACCCATCTGAAAACGATCATCCATCCCGCAGGCCCCGTGGCGTCGGCCATCCTCGCGCTGTCGGAACTACAGCCGGTCTCCGGCAAGGAGTTTTTGAACGCGCTGGTGCTCGGCGTCGAGACCGAATGCCGGATCGGCAACTCGGTCTACCCGAACCATTATGACGTCGGCTGGCACATCACCGGCACGGCCGGCGTGTTCGGCTCGGCCGCGGCCGCCGGCAAGCTGCTCAAGCTGAGCGAGCAGCAGATGACCTGGGCGCTCGGTCTTGCCGCATCCCAGCCGGTGGGCCTGCGCGAATCCTTCGGCTCGATGAACAAGAGCTTCAATCCGGGCCGCGCCGCCTCCAGCGGCGTCTTTGCGGCCATCCTGGCCTCGAAGAACTTTACCTCCTCCGACGCCATGATCGAGGCCAAGCGCGGCTGGGCCAACACCATCAGCACCAAGCAGGACTACAACGAGATTTTGGGCGACCTCGGCAAGCGCTACGAGGCCGCGCTCAACACCTATAAGCCGTTCGCCTGCGGCATCGTCATGCATCCGGCGATCGATGCGGCGATCCAGCTCCGCAACGAGAGCAAGCTGACCGCGGACCAGATCGAGCGCGTCGACCTCAAGGTCCATCCGCTGGTGCTGGAGCTCACCGGCAAGAAGACGCCGAAGCAGGGTCTCGAAGGCAAGTTCAGCATCTATCACGCGGTCGCGGTGGCGATCGTCGAGGGTGCCGGCGGCGAGAAGCAGTTCAGCGACCGCGCGGTGACCGATCCGACCGTCGTCGCGCTGCGGGCTAAGGTCAATCCGGTCATCACACCGGGCATCAAGCCGGAGCAGGTCGATCTCACCATCGTGCTCAAGGACGGCCGCAAGCTCAACCGCTACATCGAGCACGCGATCGGCAGCGTCGAGGTGCCGATGACCGACAAGCAGCTCGAGACCAAGTTCTCCGACCTCGCCGACGGCGTCATTCCCGCTGCCGCGATCCGGCGCGTGATGGACGCATGCTGGAATGTCGAGAACCTGCCGAGCGCGGCGGAGATCGCCAAGATGTCGGTCGCGGTCTGATCGAGGAGAAGCCAATGCCGTCACGCCGTCGTTTCCTGCAATCCGCCGGCTCGGTCGCCGCTCTGGCCGCCGCCGGCGGCCGTGCGGCCTTCGCGGCCGGTCCCGGCGTGACGGAGCGGCTCGCCCGCTACATGGTCGCCGCGCGTGACCAGGAGCTGCCCGAACAGGTGCTGCGCGAATGCAAGCACCGCATTCTCGATACGCTCGGCGCGATGGTGTCGGGCTCGCGGATGAAGCCGGGCGAGATGGCGCTGAAATATGTCCGCACGCTCGGCGGCGACGCGCAGGCTTCCGTGGTCGGCTCGGATTTCCGCACCACGGCGGTCAACGCGGCGCTGGCGAACGCGATGTGCGCCCATGCCGACGAGACCGACGATTTCGAGCCGGTGACCAAGGCGCATCCGGGATGCTCGGTGGTGCCCGCCGCGCTCGCATTCGGCGAGCGGGAGCATCGCAGCGGGCAGGACGTCATTCGTGCGGTCGCGCTCGGCTACGACCTGACATGCCGCCTGCTGATGGCGCTGGGGCCCGATCTCGTGCGCGGCTCGCACCGGAGCGCGGAAGGGACATCCTCGACCTTCGGCGCACTCGGTGCGGCGGCGGCGCTGGCGCAGCTCGACGAGAAGGGAATGCGCTATGCGATCTCCTATTCCTCGCAGCAGGTCTCCGGCCTGTGGAGCTGGGTGAAGGATCACGACCACATCGAGAAGGCGTTCGACTTCGCCGGCATGGGCGCCCGCAACGGTGTGATGGCCGTCGACATGGTCAAGAATGGCCTGACCGGGGTCGACGACGTCCTCGACGGCACCCACAATCTCTTCATCGCGCTCTCGACCGATCCGAAGCCGGAGGAGATGGTGAAGGATCTCGGCAAGCGCTTCTATGTCACGGAGACCGCGATCAAGACCTTCTCGGTCGGCTATCCCATCCAGTCGCCGCTGGATGCGACGCTGACCTTGCGCAAGCAGCACAGCCTCACGCCAGACAACGTCCGTAGCATCCTGGTCAAGCTGCCGACCGATGCGATGGGGATCGTGGGCGACAGCGCGATGCCTGACGTCAATTGCCAGCACCTCGTCGCGGTCGCGCTGGTCAAGGGCGCGGTGTCGTTCAACGACAGCCATGACGTCGCGCTGATGCGTGATGCAAAAATCCTGGAGCAGCGCGCCAAGGTGACGCTGGCCGGCGACAAGGCGCTGATGGATCCTGCCGCCCCGCGCGGCGCTGTCGTCGAGGTGACATTGACCGATGGCAGGAAGGTGGAGCACTTCACGAAATATCCGCCCGGCACCAAGGAGAAACCGCTGAGCACCGAAGCCGTCGCGGTGAAGACGCGGGACCTGATGACGCCGGTGCTGGGCGCCGAGAAGTCCGAGAAGCTGATCGAGCAGATCGGCAGTCTCGAACGGCTTGACGACGTCGCAAAGTTGAGGCCATTGCTGACGGCGTGACGAGACAATCAACAACAAGACAACAATCGAGGAAATGCCCATGCGCGGGGTCATGCGACGCACCTTTCTGGCCGCCTGCGCGGCCGTCCTAGTCTCCGGCCTTGCGGCTGCGCAGGATTATCCCTCCCGCCCCGTCAAGATCATCGTGCCGTTCCCGGCCGGCGGCTCCAACGACATCATCGCCCGCATCGTCGCGCAGAAGCTGACCGAGCGGAACGGCCAGACTTTCCTAGTGGAGAATCGCGGCGGCGCCGGCGGCAATATCGGTGCCGAGGCGGTCGCGAGCGCCGAGCCCGACGGCTACACCCTGCTGCTGACCGCGCCGCCGCCGCTGACGATCAACGGCTCGCTCTACAAGAAGCTGCCGTTCGATCCCGCCAGAGCCTTTGCGCCGGTGGCGCTGATCGCCTCCGTGCCGATCGTGCTGGTGGTCAATCCCTCGGTGCCCGCCAAGAATGTCGGCGAGCTGATCGCACTGGCCAAGGCCAAGCCCGGCACGCTGAATTTCGGCTCGTCGGGCATCGGCTCGACCAACCATCTCGCCGGCGAGCTGCTCAAGAGCATGGCCGGCATCGACATCGTCCACGTGCCTTATCGTGGCGCGGCGCCGGCGATGAACGATCTGCTCGCAGGGCAGATCCCGTTCATGTTCGACAACATGCCGGCCGTGCTGCCGCAGGTTCAGGGCAAGGCCATCAACGCGATCGCGGTCGCAGGTGCCAAGCGCGCGGAGGCGTTGCCCGACGTGCCCACGGTCGCCGATACCGTTGCGGGCTTCGAAGCTTCGTCCTGGTTCGGGTTGGTGGCGCCGGCGAAGACGCCTGAGCCTGCGCTCGCCAAGCTGAGCGGCGAGCTCGAGATGATTCTGAAGATGCCTGACGTCAAGAAGCGCCTGGCCGAGCTCGGGGCCGAGCCCGGCACCGTCTTCGGTCCCGCCTTCGGGCAGTTCATGACGGACGAAACCGCGAAATGGGGCAAGCTCGTCAAGGCCTCCGGCGCCACGGTGGATTAGGGTAGCGTCATGGATCTCAATCTGGGCGGCAAGGTTGCCGTCGTGACCGGCGGCAGCATCGGCATCGGCCGTGCCATTGCCGCCGAGCTTTCGCGCGAGCAGGCGCACGTCGTGATCGTCGCGCGCGATGCGGAGCGGCTTGCCGCATCGGCGCAGGGGATATCGCGCGACACCGGCAAGCGTGTCATCGCCTGCGCCGGCGACATGACCAAGCCCGACGATATCGCCCGCGCGATGGACATCGCGCGCGAGGCCTTCGGCCGTATCGACATCCTCGTCAACAATGCCGGCGCCTCTCCGATGGGCCGGATCGCGGAGACGCCGGATGCGACCTGGGCCAAGTCGATCGAGCTGAAACTGCTCGGTTATATGCGTTGCGCGCGTAACGTCCTGCCGGAAATGCGGGACCGGCGCTGGGGCCGGGTGATCAACATCATCGGCCGCAGCGGGCATCAACCCCGCGCGGCCTATATGGCGGGCGGCGCGGTCAACGCGGCGCTGCTCAACTTCACACTGGCGCTCGCCGAGGAATGCGCGCCCGACAATGTGCTGGTCACCGGCGTCAATCCCGGACCGGTGCAGACCGATCGCTGGGACAGCCTGATCTCGCAGGGAGCCGCGATCTCGGGGCAGGATCAGGGCGCGACCAATGCCGCTGCGATCGCCTCGGTGCCGCTCGGCCGAGTCGGGCAGCCGCATGAAGTATCCGGCATCGTCGCGTTCCTCTGTTCAGACCGCGCGTCCTTCATTACTGGTACCTGCATCAATGTCGATGGCGGTGGAACGAGGTGTATCTGATGGCTAGCGAACTCAGGAAGATCGGTGTCGGCGAGGATTGCGAGCTTGCAGTTCGCATCGACGATTATCTGCTGCCCTGGGACACCAAGCCGCCGGTCGTGATGCTGCACGGGCTCGCCGAAAGCGGCGAGGCGTTCCGCCGCTGGGTACCGTACTTCGCGACGCATCATCTGGTGGTGCGGCCTGATCTGCGCGGCTATGGCGATTCGACGCCGATGCAGGGCGATTACGTCTATCGCTTCGCAGGCCTCGGCGACGACATCATCCGGATGCTGGACGCGCTGAAGCTCGATCGCGTCTTCCTGGTGGGGGGCAAGATCGGCGGCACGCTGGCGATGCATCTCACCGCAAAGCACCCGGATCGCGTGATTGCGGTTGCCGCGGTCGGTGCGCCGGCCTCGCTGACTTCGTTCAACGAGCGCGCGCCGACCTGGCGCAAGCAGATCCGCGAGCAGGGCGTGGAGGCCTGGGTGCGCGAGACGACGGCCGGCCGGCTCGGCTCGTCGCTGCCGCCCGCAGCGCTCGACTGGTGGATCAATCTGATGTCGAAGACCAAGGCCTCGACGCTAGAGGCGTTCCTCCAGATGGTGCCGACGGTCGACGTCACCGGCGAGCTTCCGTCGATCAAGCGTCCGGCGCTGGTGATCACCACCACCGGCTCGGGTCTGGGCGACGTTGCCTCGGTGAAGGCGTGGCAGGAGACGATTCCGGGCTCGAAGCTGGAAGTGCTGCCCGGCGATTCCTATCACGTCGCGGCCACCGATCCGGACGTCTGCGCGCGAAAAGTTCGGGAGTTCTTCGATCGACTTAAGACGTGAGAAACTGGTCCGAACAGGCCCGCCAAGAGGCCCGGACGATTGAGAACGAAAGGGAGGAACGATGAGCTTGAGGCGAACACTTGCCGGCTGCGTCAGTGCGATCGCGCTGCTGCACGCTGGCGCCGCCATGGCGGCAAATGTCGAGATCTCCGCAAATGACATCGGCGGCCAGGTGATGGGCGACAAAGGCGCCGAGGCCGGCGTCTGGGTGATTGCCGAGACAAGAGACCTGCCGACCAAATACGCCAAGGTGGTGGTCACCGACGATCAGGGCCGGTTCGTCATTCCCGATCTTCCCGCCGCCAACTACAAGGTCTGGGTCCGCGGCTACGGCTTGCAGGACACGGCCCAGCAGGAGACCCGGCCGGGCAAGGTGCTGGACTTCAAGGCCGCTGCGGCTTCGCCGAAGCAGGACGCGCAGAACTATCCGGGCATGTATTGGTATTCGATGCTGGACATCCCCAAGCCGGAGGAATTTCCCGGCACCGGCGACAAGGGCAACAAGATGCCGGAGACCATGAAGTCGCAGGCCCAGTGGGTCGATACGGTCAAGAACATGTGTCAGTCCTGCCACGCGCTCGGCACGCGCGGCATCCGCGAAATCCCGAAAATGTTCACCGATGGCTACGATTCCCATACTGCGTGGGCGGTCCGCACCCAGGCCGGCCAGGCCCAGGAATACATGGCGACGGTGCTCGCCAGCATGGGTCCGGAAAAGGTCTATGATCTCTTCTCGAAATGGACCGACCGCATCGCGGCCGGCGAATTGCCGTTCGCCAAGCCCGAGCGACCCAAGGGCATCGAGCGCAACGTCGTGTTCACGATGTGGGACTGGGCCGCGCCGACGCGCTATCAGCACGATGCGATCTCGACCGACAAGCGCGACCCGCGCGTGAACGCAAATGGCCTGATCTACGGATCGTCGGAGGAGAGCTCCGATCTCGTGCCGACGCTAGATCCGGTGAAGAACGTCGCGGGCACCATCAAGCATCCCTATCTCGATCCGAACACGCCGTCCTCGACTGACGCGCCGCGCGGACCGTCCGCCTATTGGGGCGACGAACCGATCTGGGACGGGCACACCAGCATCCATAATGTGATGATGGACGAGCAGGGTAAGGTCTGGTTTACGGCGCGCCTGCGCCCGCCCGCCAATCCCGATTACTGCAAACAGGGCTCGGATTTGCCGTCGGCGAAAGTCGCGCCGCAGACAACCTCGTTGCGCCAGTTGTCACGGTTCGATCCAGCGACTGGCAAATGGGACCTGATCAACACCTGCTTCACCACCCATCATCTTTATTTCGACGATGATGCCAACCAAACGCTGTGGACCAGCTCCGGCGGCCCCGGCCTCGGAGGGGGACTCGTCGGGTGGCTCAACACCAGGCTGTACCGCGAGACTCTCGATGACGTAAAATCGCAGGGCTGGACGCCGCTGATCATCGACACCAACGGCAATGGCAAGCGCGATGCCTATGTCGAGCACAAGGACCCGGTCGATCCGGCCAAGGACAAGCGCATCGCGGCTTCCTTCTACGGCATCATGCCGAGCCCGGTCGACGACGCGATCTGGGGCCAGGCGATGGATCGCGGCTTCTCCCGCATCGACCAGCCCGGCTACATCGTGCGCGTCACGCCCGGGCCGGATCCCGCTAACACCGCATTGTCCGAAGTGTACCAGCCGCCGGAGGGCACGTTCGGTCCGCGCGGTCTCGACATCGGCATCGACGGTGTGGTTTGGACAGTATTGTCCAGCGGACATCTCGCGAGCTTTGATCGCAAGCTCTGCAACGGTCCGTTGAACGGACCGACGACCGCGGACGGCAAGCAATGTCCGGAAGGTTGGAAGACGTGGCGCATGCCCGGGCCGCAGTTCAAGGGTCTCGATAGCAGCGGCAGCGCCAATCATGCCTATTACGTCTGGGTGGATCGCTACAACACGTTCGGCCTCGGCGCCAACGTGCCGATCGCAAGCGCCAACGGCAGCGAGTCGCTGCTGGCACTGGTCAACGGCGAGCTGGTGAACCTGCGCAATCCCTATCCGCTCGGCTTCTTCACCAAGAACGTCGACGGCCGGATCGATGACCCCAATACCGGCTGGAAGGGCCGCGGCCTCTGGAGCACGACCGGAACGCGCGCGAGCTTCCACGGGGAGGGCGGCAAGGAGTCCTCGCCAAAAGTCTACAAGGTGCAGATGCGGCCCGATCCATTGGCCCATTGAGTGTTTCGCCCTATGAATAGCCACGCAGGAAACGAATGCCCAAGCCAGGAAATATGACGATGACCAAGACCTCACGACGTAACGTGCTCACGGCCGCAGCCGCGATGACCGCGGCGGGCCTCGCTGAGACCGCGCCTGCCGCGGCGCAGGCCGGACCGAAGCCGATGTTCGCAGTGCCGATGGTGACGATCCCGATCGTCGGCGAAACCCAGGTGTTCCAGGTCCGCCGCATCTATTGCATCGGCCGCAACTATGCCGCGCACGCGATCGAGCGCGGCTCCGATCCGAACCGCGAGCCGCCGTTCTTCTTCCAGAAGCCGACCGATGCGATCCAGAACGTCGCGATCGGCGAGGTCGCCGACCACCCCTATCCCTCGCTGACCAAGAACTATCATCACGAGGTCGAGCTGGTCGCCGCGCTGAAATCCGGCGGCACCAACATCCCGGCCGACAAGGCGCTCGAGCATGTCTACGGCTACGCGCTCGGCCTCGACATGACCCGGCGCGATCTCCAGAACGGCATGGCCGCCGAGAAGAAGCCCTGGGAGATCGGCAAGAGCTTCGACCACGCCGCGGTGATCGGCCCGATCCATCCCGCCAGCAAGACCGGCCATTTCGAGAAGGGCGCGATCTCGCTCGCGATCAACGGCACGGTGAAACAGAGCTCGGATCTCAGCAAGATGATCTGGAGCGTCGCCGAGCAGATCGCGAAGCTGTCGGAAGCGTTCGAGCTCAAGGCCGGCGACATCATCTATTCCGGCACGCCGGAGAATGTCGGCCCGGTGGTGAAGGGCGACGTGCTGCTGTGCAAGCTCGAGGGCTTGCCTGATATGTCGATCAAGATCGTCTAATCGATTTAGTCGATCTTTTGCGCCCGGAGGTGCACATGTTGCGACATGCCGTGATCGCCACGTTGAGCCTCGCCTTTGCTGTCGCGATTGCAAAGGCCGAAGGTCCCAGCGACGTCGCACCCACAGGAATGCTGCGCGTGGCGGTGGCCGTCGGTCCCGCCGCCTCTGCGTTCTGGACGACGCGCGATCCTTCGACGGGCAAGCCGCGCGGCGTCACCGTCGAGCTCGCCAAGGCCGCCGCCGACAAGCTGCACGTTCCGCTGCAGCTCGTCGAATACCAAAGCTCCGACGAGATTGCCGCCGCGAGCAGCAAGGACGTCTGGGATCTCTCCTTCATGCCCGCGGACGTCAAGCGCGAGCAGTTCGTGGATCAGGGCCCTGCCTACGTCGCCTATATGAGCGGCTATCTCATTCGCGCCGGATCGGACATCCGCTCCGTCGCGGATGTCGATCGCGCCGGCATGCGGGTCGGCTGCGTCGAGGGGACCTCGACGTCACGCACGGTCGAGAAGTCGCTCAAGCAGGCCAAGCTGACCAAGTTCGTGAAGCCGGAAGAGGCGGCTGAGCTGATCGGCAAGGGCGAGCTCGATGCGCTGGCGATGGGTATGGGCGCGTTGGAGGATCTGTCGCGAAAGCTGCCCGGTACCAAAGTACTGGACGAGGTGATTCAGTCGACCGATGTTGTCGTCGTTGTTCCCAAGGGCAAGGCCGCAGCAAAAGTCTGGGCCGCGCATTTCCTGGATGAGGCCAAGGCGGATGGCACGGTCCGTCGCGCGCTCGACGGCAACGGATTTACTGGCGACAAGGTAGCGCCCTAGCGTGTGCAGCCTCTGAATTGCCGGAGTTCCATCCGCGATTGCCCCGTATTGGGCCACGGACAAACCTGCTGAGGCCATATTTGCATAAGAGTGATCTCCCGTGAGGGAGGCGCTCCGATGAACAAAGCTTTGATCACTGCCATCGTGCTGCTGGCCGGCGTGCCGGCAAGCGCCGTTGCGCAGGAGCGCGCGGGGTCTGCGGCGATAGGCGCCGTGTCCGGCGCCGTCGTGCTCGGCCCGGTCGGTGCCGTCGCGGGCGCGGTGATCGGCTATACCGCAGGACCTTCGATCGCGCGGTCATGGGGCGTGAAAGGTTCGCGGTCAGCAAGACATCGGCCGCCGTCACGACGCGAGGCGACCCCGGTGGCTGCGACCACCGCTCCGCCGCGCACGCGCCAGGCGATGGAAGCCAGCGGTCAGATGAGAGCTGCAAGCAATCCGCCGGTGCAAGCCGCTCCGGCGGTGCAGCCGGCTCAAGCTGCGCCTGCGGCGCCGGCAGAGACCACGACGCCGCCCGTTCAGGGCTTCGATTAAGGCTGGCGCGGCTTCACCTCTCCCCGCCTGCGGGGAGAGGTCGAATTCGATCGCAGATCGAATTCGGGTGAGGGGGTACAGGTCTTTCGACGATTTCTCGTGTGGAGAGAGGCCCCTGACCCCAAACCTCTCAGCGCGAGCGAAGCTCGTCGCGCCCCCGTAAGAACGGGGCGAGGGGGCGCACTGCCGATGCGGTCGCAGTTTGATTCAATTCAAAAAAAATCTAAGCCGCGGTGGTCTTCGGCCGCAGCCGGTCGACCGTCCGCGCGATCAGCGCGGCAACCTCCGGCACCTTCGGCCCAATCCGAAACTCCGGTCCCGCAACGACGACCGAAAGCCTGCGATCGCCGATCGGCAGCGGGATCGCCGCGCCGGCGAGGTCGCGGCTGTAGTCCGCAAAACTCTGGCAGTAACCGCGCGAGATCGAGTTGCGCAGCTCGGTCTCGACGGCCTCGATGCTGATCGGCGTCGAGGGGCCGTACTGCTTGAACTCGATCTTGCGATAGACGGAGTCGCGCTCTTCCTGCGAATATTGCAGCAGCAGCGCGCGGCCGCTCGCGGTGGCGTGGATCGGCACGCGGTGGCCGATGGTCGCGAAATAGCGGATCGCGGCCTTGGACTCGACGACGTCGATGAACACCGCCATCACGCCAGCCGGCGCCACGATCGAGGCGGTCTCGCCGGTCTCGGCAGAGAGATCGGCAATCAGCTGATGCGTCCACGGCGGCAGCGGCTCGACCTCCGAGATCATCCGCGCCATCGCCAGCCACCGCGGCGTCGGATAGAAGCCGGCGCGCGGCCGCGGCTCGTAGAGATAGCCTTTCTCCGACAGCGTCGCGAGCAGGTTGAAGGTCGACGAGCGCGGCCAGCCGAAATGATCGGCGATCTCGGCAAGCGTCGCCGGCTTCCTCGTTTGCGCGAAGAATTCCATGATCTCTAGGACGTTTGCGGCTTGGCGAACGATCATGGTGGCGCTGCGTCCTGCTAGGGCTGGCCGAGGATCTTCTTCGCGGCGCGAAGATGCGGCTTGTCGATCATCTGGCCGTCGAGCCGCAGCGTGCCGGAGTTGGGATTGCTGGCGAATGCCGCGATCACCTTCTCCGCCCAGCTGCGCTCGGCCTCGGTTGGTTCGAACGCCGCGTTGACGACGTCGACATGCTTGGGATGGATCAGCGCCTTCGCCGAAAACCCGTCGCGCCGCGCCGCGCGCGTTTCCTGCTCGAGGCCCGCGAGGTTGTCGATGTCGGTGTAGACGGTGTCGATCGGTGCGACCTCGGCCGCGGCGGCCGCCATCAGGCAAAGATCGCGCGCGAGGCGATAGGGGCTATGGAACACGCCGCCCGAGGCCTTTTCGGTCGCACCGAGCGAAGCGGAGAGATCTTCCGCGCCCCACATCAAGCCGGCGAGGCGAGAGGAGCAGCCCTTGTAGCTGCCGAGCCCGAAGATCGAACTCGCGGTCTCGGTCGCAACGCAGACGATGCGCGTCGCGCCGACCGTGATGCCGGATGCCGCTTCCAAAGCTTCGAGCCAGGTCGCGATCTGCCGCACGTCGTCGCCGCCTTGCGATTTCGGCAGCACGATGCCGTCGGGTCTGCCCGGCATCACCGCGGCGAGATCGGCAAGCGTCATGCCGGTGTCGAGCGCGTTGACACGGACATAGAGCTGATGCGGGCCGGGACGGCTCTTCAGCATCGCCAGCGTGAGCCCGCGCGCCTCCGGCTTCTTCTCGGTGACGACGGAATCCTCGAGATCGATGATCAGCGCGTCGGCCTTGCCTTCGCTCGCCTTCTCGAATTTGCGCGGGGAATCGCCCGGCACGAACAGCATCGAACGCATCAGACCGGCCTCTTGTGCATCAGCGCCATGCGGCGGCATCTGCCAACGATGTCATCGTTCTGGTTCAGAGCATGGTGCTCGAACTCGACGATGCCGGCCTTGGGCCGCGATTTGGATTCCCGCACCGAGAGCACCTTTGTCGTCGCCCGCAACGTGTCGCCATGGAAGACCGGTTTCGGAAAGGTGACGTCGGTCATGCCGAGATTGGCGACGGTGGTACCCAAGGTCGTATCATAGACCGTCATGCCGATCATGATGCCGAGGGTGTAAAGGCTGTTGAAAATGCGCTGGCCGAATTCGGTCTTTTCGGAGAAATGCGCGTCGATATGCAGCGGCTGCGGGTTGAGCGTCAGCAGGCTGAACATGGTGTTGTCCATCTCCGTGACGGTCCGGGTCAGCGGATGCCTGAACTCCTGGCCCACCGAAAAGTCTTCGAAATAAAGTCCGGCCATCGCGGTTTCCTCCCTGCGTCTTGCGATTTGGCCCGCGCTGCCTTTAGGGCGGCGCGGCCAGGTGAACTGCTTTTTGCTCTGCGAGCTGCTCGATCTCCTCAGTCGAGAAGCCGGCCTCGCGCAAAATGTCGCGGCCGTGCTGGCCGAGCGTCGGCGCGGGACCGGCGGCTTCCGGCTGGGTCACGCTCCAGGTCGAGGGCACCCGCATCTGGCGGATGCGCCCCTCAACGGGGTGATCGACGGTCCTGAAGAAGCCGGTCGCCTTGAGGTGCGGATCGTCCAGGATGGTTTCCAGCGTATGCATCGGCATCACCGGGATATCGGCGCGCTCGAGCAGCTCGCGCCATTCCGCCGTCGTGCGCGTCAAGAAGATCTGGCCGATCTCCTCGTAGATCTCGTCGATATGCTTGGTGCGCGCCGCGTGGTTGGCGAAGCGCGGCTGCTCCAGGAAATGCGGCTGCTCGATCGCCTCGAAGAAGCTGCGCCAGTGCTTGTCGTTGTAGATCAGCACGCAGAGATAGCCGTCGCTGGTCTTGTAGGGGCGGCGATAGCGCGAGAGCAGGCGGGCGTAGCCGCCATGGTCGAGTGGCGGATTGTAGGTGAGACCGCCGAGGTGATCGACCAGCACGAATTCCGCCATGGATTCGAACATCGGCACGTCGATGCGCTGGCCCTGGCCGGTGCGCTGCTGGTGCATCAGCCCGCCCATGATCGCATTGACCATCATCAGCCCGACGATGCGGTCGGCGATGGTGACCGGGACATAGCGCGGCGTGCCGTCGCCGGCGGCAGCTAACAGCGTCGGAATGGTGGCGGCGCCCTGGATCAGATCGTCATAGGCAGGCTTGGCCGCATAGGGGCCGGACTGGCCGTAGCCGAATGCGCCGACATAGACGAGGGCGGGATTGATCGCGGCCAGCGTCTCATAGTCGAGACCGAGCCGCGCCATCGCCTGCGGACGTACATTGTAGACGAGCGCGTTGGCGCTCCTCGCCAGCCGCAGCAGCGTGTCGCGGCCTTCCGCCTTCTTGAGGTCGAGCACGATGCTGCGCTTGCCGCGATTGGCGTTGTGGAACATCCCGCCGATGCCGGGCGTGCGGCCCGGCCCGATCTGGCGAACGATGTCGCCCTCGGGGCTTTCGACCTTGATGACATTAGCGCCCATGTCCGCCAGCACCTGGGTGCCGTAGGGGCCCATCAGCACCGAGGTCAGGTCGAGAATGGTGAAGCCGGCGAGCGGTCCCATAGGTCCCCGTTGAATGAATTCACATATGTGGAGTTAGAATTCATAAATCGTCGGTGTCAATTCGCGGCTGTCCCCGTGCGGCGCATAGCTCTATGCGTAGTTCATATACTTGACAGATAAATTCACGTATATGTACATTTTCCCCAAGCAAGAAATGGAGTGAGGGCCGGACGGTGCCGCAGCAGACCGCTGCCGCCTTCGGCGTGGGGACGCGTCAAGGAGAACCAAATGAAGAAGAACCTGGTCTGGGCTGCAGCCGCGCTCGCGCTTTCGCTGCCGGTCTCGACGATGTCGGCGCAGGCGATCGAGCTGAAGGTCGCCGACTCTTTCCCCGCCGGTCATTACCTCGTTCGCCTGCTGCTCAAGCCCTGGATGGACGACGTCACCAAGCGCACCAATGGCGCGGTGACCTTCACCTATTATCCGAACCAGCAGATCGGCAAGGCCGCCGACATGCTGCGCCTGACACAGTCCGGCGTGGTCGACATCGGCTACATCGGGCCGTCCTATGTTTCCGACAAGATGCCGCTGTCGGAAGTCGCGCAATTGCCAGGCGCGTTCGCGACCAGTTGCCAGGGCACGCTCGCTTACTGGAAGACCGCGCGCGAAGGCATCTTGGCCAAACAGGAATACGCTCCGAACAAGATCAAGCTGCTGATGGCCGTGGTGCTGCCGCCCTACCAGGTGTGGACCGTCAAGTCGAAGGTGGAAACCACCAAGGACATGCAGGGCCTGAAGCTGCGCACCACGGGCGGCGCGCAGGATCTGACGCTGCGTGCGCTCAATGCCGTGCCGGTGCGCATGGCCGCGCCCGATGCCTATGAATCGCTGTCGCGCGGCACCATGGATGGTCTCTTGTTCCCGCTCGACAGCGTCGTGTCCTACGGCCTCGACAAGCTGGTCAAGCACGCCACCGAAGGCGTCAGCTTCGGCAGCTTCATCGTCGCTTACTCGATCAACCAGTCGGTCTGGGACAAGCTGCCCGACGACGTGAAGAAGGCGATGAACGAGGCCTCGGAGGCGATCACGCCAAAAGCCTGCGCAGACGTCGACAAGGAAGGCGAAGTCACCAAGAAGCACATGCAGGACGAAGGCGTCAGCTTCGATCCGCTGCCGGAGGCGACGCGCGCCGAGATCAAGGACAAGCTCAAGGGCGTCGGCAAGGAGTGGGCGAGCGGGCTCGACAGCCGCGGCAAGCAGGCTTCTGCCGCGTTGAAGGAGTTCGACGACCTGCTCGCCGCGGGCAGCAAGTAATCCTAAACGAAGAGGGAGGCGCGAAGTGATCGAACGGGCGGGGCAAGTGCTCGGCGCGCTGGAGCGCGCGCTGACGGTGATCGCGGTGGTGTTCCTGTTCGTGATCATGCTGCTGGTGGTGACCGACGTGTTCATGCGCTATGCGCTGAACAGCCCGTTCGCCTTCACCTACGACCTGATCGGGCTCTATCTGCTCGCCGGCGTGTTCTTCTTCACGCTGTCAGATGGCTTGCGCGAGCATGCCCATGTCGGCGTCGACATCCTGCTGTCGAGGTTCTCGCCGACGGGGCGGCGGCTGTCCGAGATCGTCACGGCGCTCGCCGGCCTGTTCGTGTTCATCCTGATCTGCAAGGTCGGCTTCGAGCGTGCTCTGGAGAATTACGAGCAGCACGACGTGCTCTCGGGTGCGATCCCCTGGCCGACCTGGATCTCGGCGGCGCTGGTGCCGTTCGGCTGCGGCGTGCTGGTGCTGCGGCTGGTGCTTCAGCTCGTCGGCAATGTGCTGAGCCTCGTCAGCGGCCGCGATCTCTATCCGCTGCCGCCGGTGACCGGCGTCGGCGAAGCACGCAGCTTCGAGTAACGGCAGGCCTCCATGACACCTTTCATCGTTCTCGCCCTGCTGTTCGGCCTGCTCGCGCTCGGCACCCCCGTCGGCTTCGCCATGGCCTTTTCCGGCTCGGTCGGCCTCGTCATGGTCGGCGGCTGGTCCACGCTGTTCGGCATCTTGCAGACCGCACCGCTCTCGACCGTCTCGTCCTATGAGCTGATCACCATCCCGATGTTCCTCCTGATGGCGGACCTCGTGCTGCTGTCGGGCGTCGCGGATGATCTGTTCAAGACCGCATCAGCCTGGGTCGGCCGCATCCCCGGCGGCCTCGGCATGGCGACCGCGCTCGCCGGCGCCGGTTTCGGCGCGATCTGCGGCACCTCGACGGCTTCGGCGGCGACGCTGTCCTCGACCAGCCTGCCCGCAATGATCCGCCAGGGCTATGAGCCCAAGATGGCCGCCGGCGTAGTCGCGATCTCGGGCACGCTGTCGATGCTGCTGCCGACCAGCGTCGCGCTCGTCATCTTCGGCCTGCTCGCCGAGGTCAACATCGGCAAGCTGCTGATCAGCGGCATCATCCCGGCGATCCTCGTCACCATCACCATCATGGCCACGATCTATTTCCTGGTCTGGCAGGATCCTTCGCGCGCACCCGCCGCGAAGTCGGTGCCGTGGCGCGAAAAGTTCGCGCTGCTGTGGCAAGTCTCGCCGATGGTGGTGTTGTTCTCGATCGTCACAGGCACGATCTATCTCGGCGTCGCGACGCCGACCGAGGCCTCGGCCTTCGGTGCGTTCGGCGCCTTCCTGCTCGCGATCGTCAAGGGCAAGATCACGCCGACCTCGCTCTACAAGACGCTGCTGCGCGCCTGCCACGGCACCTGCATGATCATCATGATCCTCGTCGGTGCCTCGATCTTCGGCTACTTCTTCACGCTCACCCATGTAACGCAGGATCTCGTCGCCTGGATCGGCAGCTTGCCGACCTCGCGCTGGGTGATCATCACGCTGATCCTGTGCGGCTATATCGTGCTCGGCTCCTTCATGGATCAGATCGCGATCCTGGTGCTGACCGTGCCGATCGTGCTGCCGCTGATCAAGACGCTCGGCTTCGATCCGATCTGGTTCGGCGTCATCAAGATCGTCACCGCCGAGGTCGGCATGATCACGCCGCCGGTCGGGCTGAACTGCTTCATCGTCGCCCGCTACGCCAAGCGGCCGGTGGCCGAGGTGTTCCACGGCACCTTCCCGCATTTCATCGCGCACCTGATTGCAATCGCGATCCTGGTGGCGTTCCCGTCCATCATTCTCTGGCTGCCCTCGCAGATGGGGCGCTAAGCTTAACGAGCCTCCACAAGGAGACCATCATGGATTTCGCGCTCACCGATCAGCAGGAAGCCATTCGCGACGCGATCGCGAAGATCTGCGAAGGCTTTCCCGATGCCTACTGGCTGAAGAAGGACCACGACGGCGGCTTCCCGCACGATTTTCACAAGGCGCTGGCGGACGCCGGCTGGCTCGGCATCTGCGTGCCGGAGGAATATGGCGGCTCCGGGCTCGGCATCACCGAAGCAGCGATCATGATGCGCACCATCGCGGAGTCAGGCGCCGGCATGTCCGGCGCCTCCGCGGTGCATATCAACGTGTTCGGTCTCAACCCCGTCGTCGTGTTCGGCACCGAGGAGCAGCGCAAGCGCATGCTGCCGCCGATGGTCGAGGGCCGCGAGAAGGCGTGTTTCGCCGTCACCGAGCCCAACACCGGCCTCAACACCACCCAGCTCAAGACGCGTGCCGTCGCCAAGAACGACCGCTACATCGTCAACGGCCAGAAGGTGTGGATCTCGACCGCGCAGGTTGCGCACAAGATCCTGCTGCTGGCACGCACCACGCCGCTGGAGGATGTGCGTTCGCCGACTCACGGGCTCAGCCTGTTCTATACCGATTTCGACCGCAGCAGGATCAAGGTCCATGAGATCGAGAAGATGGGCCGCAAGATCGTCGATTCCAACGAGCTCTTCTTCGAGGACTTTGAAATTCCGATGGAGGACCGCATCGGCGAGGAGGGCAAGGGTTTCCAGTACATCCTCGAAGGCATGAACCCCGAGCGCATCCTGATCGCCGCGGAAGCCGTCGGCCTCGGCAAGCTGGCGCTGTCGCGCGCGACCGAATACGCCAAGACGCGCACGGTGTTCAATCGTCCGATCGGCAAGAACCAGGGCATCCAGCATCCGCTCGCGGTGAACTGGGTCGAGCTGGAGGCAGCCTGGCTGATGGTGATGCAGGCGGCCTGGCAATACGACAAGGGCTTGCCCTGCGGCGCCGGCGCGAACGCCGCGAAATATTTCGCAGGCGAAGCCGGGTATCATGCCTGCGAGCAGGCGGTGATGACTCATGGCGGTTTTGGTTACGCCAAGGAATTCCACGTCGAACGCTATTTGCGCGAGGTGCTGATCCCGCGCATCGCGCCGGTCAGCCCGCAGCTCGCGCTCAGCTTCATCGCGGAAAAGGTGCTGGGGTTGGCGAAGTCGTACTAGGCTGAGGGGCTGGAGGATCGCCATGAACCTCGCTCACCATCTCCTGCGCGCCGCCAGGGCCGACGCATCCGCACCGGCGTTGCTCAAAGGGCTGACGCCGGTCGCCGACTACGGCCGGCTCGCGACGACGGTGGCCTCGCTGGCTGCAGCCCTGCAGCAACGCTTTAGCCTCGCCAGAGGCGATCGCGTCGCGCTCTTGATGAAGAACGTGCCTGACTATGTCGCCTGTCTCTATGCCTGCTGGCACGCTGGGCTGGTCGCCGTTCCCATCAACGCAAAGCTGCATCCGCGCGAGGTCGCGTTCATTCTCGACAATTCGGGCGCTGCCGTCGTCTTCGTCACCGAGGACATGGCGAGTGTCGCGTCGGAAGCCCTGGCGCTCGGCGCGGCCAAGCCGCGCATCGTCGAGATCGGCTCGGCGGAGCATCGCGCGCTGGAGAAGGCCGACGGCATTGCCATTGCTGACGTTGCGATCACCGATCCCGCCTGGATCTTCTACACGAGCGGAACTACCGGCCGGCCCAAGGGCGCGGTGCTGAGCCATCGCAATCTGCTGGCGATGTCGCTGAACTATCTCGCCGAGATCAATCCGGTGGTCCCGGGCGAGGCGCTGCTGCATGCCGCGCCGATGTCGCACGGCTCGGGCCTCTACATGGTGCCGCACGTGTTCGGCATGGGCGCGCAGATCATTCCGGAGAGCGGCCGCTTCGAGCCCGACGAGATCCTGGGGCTGACGGCGAAGCGCGAGAACATCTCCTTCTTCGCCGCGCCGACCATGGTGCGGCGCCTGACGGTCGCAGCGGAAGCTGCAGGTGCGACCGCGCCAGGGCTGAAGACCATCATCTACGGCGGTGGCCCCATGTATGTCGCCGATTGCAAGGCGGCACTCGCGGTGTTCGGGCCGAAGCTGGCGCAGATCTACGGTCAGGGCGAGACGCCGATGACCATCACCTATTTGCCGAAGTCCATGCATGTTGGTGCCGGGCATCCGCGCCATGAGGAGCGCCTCGCTTCGGTCGGCATCGCGCAAGGCGTCGTGCAGGTTCGCACCGTGGACGAAGCCGGGCGCGACGTCGCGCCTGACGAGATCGGCGAGATCATCGTGCGCGGCGATACCGTGATGTCTGGCTACTGGCAGAACCCGGATGCGACCGCGAACACGCTGCGCGACGGCTGGCTCTATACCGGCGACATGGGCGCCTTCGACGCCGACGGCTTTCTCACGCTGAAGGACCGCTCCAAGGACGTCATCATTTCCGGCGGCACCAACATCTATCCGCGCGAGGTCGAGGAGGTGCTGTTGCGGCACGAGGCGGTTGCCGAAGTCTCCGTGATCGGCCGACCGCATCCGGAATGGGGCGAGGAGGTCGTGGCCATTGTAGTTCCGGCCGAAGGCAGCGCAGTGACACGGGACGAACTCGATCAGATGTGCAACGCCTGGATCGCGCGCTTCAAGCGGCCGAAGCATTATTACCTCGCCGGTGAGCTACCGAAGAACAGCTACGGCAAGATCGTGAAGACGGAGCTGCGCACGCTGCTGGCCCAGTCCTCCGCGCGCCTCACCCCGATGGACTGAGCAGGGAATGCCTGAGCTCTCCGCGCCGATCGACTTCTCCGGCCTGATCCGTGAGGACGATCTCGTCGCGTGCGGGCAGGCGACGGCCGAGCCCACTACCCTCACCGAAGCGCTGATGGCGCAGGCGGCGGATCTGCCGCCCTTTCGGATGATGGTCGGGCCGGTATTCTCGGAAACGTTTTTCGCGGCAAGCGCGAATGTGTCGTTCCAGAGCTATGGCGTGATAGGCAATGCGCGGCGGCCGGCCAAGGCTGGGCGGCTCGACGTGATCCCGAGCAATTACAGCGCCTTCTGTGCCGACTTCGCCGCGCGCCGCCACAAGGCCGATGTCGTGCTGGTGCAGCTTGCGGAGTCCGTGGGACGGCTCAGTGCCAGCCTCTCCAACGACTATGTCATTGATGCCGCGCGCGGCGCGCGCCTCGTCATCGCCGAGATCAATCCGGATGCGCCCTTCACGCTTGGCGCGGAATGGCCGGCCGACGTGCCGATCCATGTGCGCGTAGCGGCGCGCCGCCCGCCGGTTGAGTTGGCTTCACCGCCTCTGGATGATGTCTCGCGGCGCATCGCCGCCCATGCCGCGAGCCTGATCGCCGACGGCAGCACGCTCCAGTTCGGCGTTGGACGCATCCCGGACGCGATCCTCTCCTCGCTGTCGCATGCGCGCAACATCGGCATCCATTCCGGCCTGGTCAACGACGCGGTCGTCGACCTGATCGAGCGCGGCGCGGTGACGAATGCGGAGAAGGGGATCGATCTCGGGATCACGGTCACCAATCAGGTGATTGGTACAAAGCGCCTCTACGGCTTCGTGCACGAGAACAAGGCGGTTTCGGTGCGGCCGACATCCTATACGCACGGCCAGAATGTGCTGGCGCGGATCAACCGGCTGGTCGCGATCAACTCGGCGCTGCAAGTCGGGTTGGATGGCAGCGTCAATTCCGAGACGCTGAACCGCGTTGCGGTCGGCGCAATCGGCGGGCAGCTCGATTTCGTGCGCGGCGCCAATGCGTCGCCCGGAGGCAGGGCGATCATCGCGCTGCCGGCGACGGCCTCGGACGGAAGCAGCCGCATCGTCGCCAATGTCGAGACGGTGACGACGCCGCGCGCCGATGTCGACGCCATCGTCACCGAATGGGGCATCGCGGAGCTGCGCGGCTGCGGGCTTGCCGAGCGCGCGCGCCGCATGATTGCGATCGCGGCGCCAGAGCACCGCGATGCGCTGTCGGCGCAGCTCCGTAAGTCTGCGCGCTAGCTCAGTTCATCATCGCGAGCGTCGGACACGCGCTCTCGCCGGACCCGATGATGGCAGGGAGATCCGTCGCTTCGCCGGCGATCATGTGCGACATTTGCCAGAACAGATGCGCAAGGCGGGAGAACACCAGCCGCTCGCGCTCGGCTGGAACGGTGCCATCAGGAATCGTCACGGTCTCCAGGCCAACCACCTTCTTGAAATCCGGCCAGATCGTCATCGACTGCGCGATCACCGAGTAGCAGCGCGGATCGTCCTCGCTCTCGTCGTGCGCGGTCGGCAGGCCCGGATATTGCGTCGGCGCGGCGTAGAACTTGTAGGCGCCATAGCCGAGCTGGAGCAGGAATTTTTCGGACACCGCGACGTCCGCGGCGAAGGAGACCAGGCGCGCCTCGCTCAGCACGTCCGGATCGATCGCGCTGAGGTCCGATGCGCGCAGCGCCGAGCAGAAGGCGAGGTCGCGATTGTGCTCGCGGAGCAGATTGGCGAGAGGCTGCTGCTGTTGCACGGTATCGGTGAGCAGGATGATGGTCTTGAGCATCGTGTGATGTCCGTCAGGGAAAGAGATGGCGTGCGGTCATGACCGCCTCATTGGCGGCATGGGATGCGAAGAAGTCGTTGGCGATGCGCTGTCCCGGCGCGATCTCCAGGATGCGGTAGCGCGCAAGGGCAGCGGCTTCGCGCGCGGCGCCGACGTCGTCCTGCCAGGCGCAGAGCGACAGCTCCAGGCGGCCATAGCCGCCGCAATCGGCGGCATAGGCACAGGTCACGGCCTCCACCGTTGCGGCGACCGCGCCGGCGTCGCTGGCGGCGACATCGCGCAGGATCACGGCGATGCCGGTGCCGGTCTCGGCCTTCGAGGTCATCACCATGAAGGCGTCGCGGGGGCCGGTGCGTCCGGCGCGGCGGGCCGCGCGGGCGATGCCGGCGAAGCCGGGATCGGGGCCGAGGTCCAGCGTCGTGGTCTGCTCGCCGTGCAGGATCGTGGCGCGCATCGCGCCGAGGTCGCCCTTCAGCGCGTGATAGGATCGCGGCAGCCATACGGTGTCGAGCGGCACCTGCGAGGAGGTCAGGCTCCAGGCCTGATCGAGCAGATAGCCTTCCCAGATCGCAGGATAGGACGCGGCGAGCTGCTGCCAGCTGCGCAGCAGCATCTCGGCGCGGTCGGTGCGGCCGAGATAGAGCGTGCGCGCCGACACCTCCCAGCGATTCCATTTATGGAGCGCGACGTCGCAGCCGAGGAAGGACGGCAGCAGGGGCGCCTCGCGCAGCACGGCGCCGGCTTCGACGAACAGCAGCGGCTCGCGGTACTTGTTCCACATCCGCACCATGAACTCGGCCTTCTCGAAGCAGAGCACCCGGTCGCCGAACTCGGTCTCGATCGGCTCGATATGGCAGGCGAGGTCGAAGCGCTCGAGCGAGTGCCGCAAGGCGAAGGCCGCGGTCGCGTCGCCGCCGCGCGGATAGCAGGAGACGATCCGCGGCCGGTCCGTGGATGCATCCGCAGCGGTGAGAAATTTCGACCAGCCGATACCGCCCCACCACAGCTCGTGCGGGCCTTCGGCGCCGCAGGGGCCGACGGTGCCGAACTCGGTCAGCTTGGACTTGAGGAAATCGAAACCCGGGTTTTCGCTGGTGGGAATGACGACGGCGCAGCCGGGCGTCAACGAGCGGTAGAACAACTCGGCCGCGGCGCCGCTCGGCGGTTCCTTCAGGATGATGACGCCGCTGCGCCTGGCCTCGCCGGCGCCGTCGAGCGTCGGGGCGCCGTACTGGCCGACCAGCCAGTCGAGGCGATCGCGCTGGGCCCGGCCGAGCTTGATGCTGCCCGATTGCAGCAGCCGATCAAGGTTTTCGTGCGTCCCGTCCGTCAAGTCCCATACCCCCTCGTGCCAGCCCTTGGACTTCAACGGCCGGGACGGCGCGATCAGGCGCGCTATTTGAGGCTGGCGCCGAGCGGAGTGATCGCCACGGAATAGATCGCGATATCCTCGGCCATCGGGGCGACGGGGATCAGCAGGCAGCCGTCTTCGCTCTCGGCGCGATAATGATCGCCGCGCCGCTCGATCCCGGCATAGACCAGGCTGTCGGCCGCGACGCCGATCACGTCCTGGCTCTCGGCGGCGTCGCGGATGTCGTCGGCGGTCTGGATGGTCACACCGTGCAGCAGGCCTTCGGCGGCGAATTTCGGCAGCGGCAGCGCGATCATGGCAATGCCCATCGCGCGCGAGACCGGAATACGTATGCGCAATTCGCCGAGCCCGGTGCGATGGACGGTCACCGACTCCAGCGCCGCCTCGCCGTCGCCGCGGAACAATCCGACCTGAACCGAGCCGCCGGGGCTCTCTTCAAAGACGTCGGCCGGCAGGCGGTTGGCGCCAAACAGCGTATAGAGATAAGCGTGAGACGGCGACATCAATGCAAAGCTGCCGGCCAGCCACATCGGCGGCGCGGCCGACGTGCAGGCGGCAGAGAGGCCGCGCGCGGTGATCTGCCGGCGAATGAAATCGCCGTCCAGCATCGGCGCCAGCGCATGCGTGCCGAGATTGACGTCGTGCTTCAATCCGCCGAGCAGCGCCAGCTCGTCCTCGTCGGGTAACAGCAACAGGCGCGCCAGCGTCGCCGCGCACCAGCGCGCGGCGATGTCGGGCGTGGCATAGGGGCTGAGACGAAACTCGCGCGCCACCTTTCCGGCGCTGCCGGCGAAGGCGAGGGCGCCGGACTGGATCTCGCCGGCCAGTGCGATCTGGCTCGCGGGCCGCGGATTGATCTCGCGCAGCACCCGGTCGCCGTCATAGTCGCGCACCGAACCGTCGGCCGAGCAGCAGATCTGCTCCAGCAGCGCGACATTGCGGATCAGCATGCGCTTGACGTGAGGGGTGACCACGAGGTCGGAGATGAATCCTGCCGCGCTGTCGTCCTCGGCGATGTCGTCGAAGGCGTCGTCGAGCGACATCAGATAGGCGCCGTGCACGCGGATGCCGAGGCCTTCGATGTCGAAGATACGGCGCAGCGCCTTCTGCACGCTGCCGGAATAGCCGAGATCGGCGAGCACGAGATCGGTACAGTCGTCGAAGCCGGGAATGGCATGGCGGAGATAGGCGAGCAGCCGGGCGCGCAAGCCAGCGGCGAGTTCGACGATCTCCGCCGGATCGATCAGCTCCGACAGCGCCTCGGCCAGCGCTTCGCCTGTGGTAATTCCATCGGGGAAGCCGGCGAAGAAGAGGGCGACCTTCGGCGGCATCATCTTCATCATGTCCTGGAAGGTCGGTGCGTCGATCTTGAGGACCTTGCTAAGGAGATTGACCAGCGGCTGGATCGTGTCGGCGGAGGCGATCAGGCTGACGCGGCGGTTGATCTCGAGATAGGCCGAACGCGTGTCGTGCAGCTCCTGCCAGATCCGGTGCGGCAGAAAGCCGTCGCGGCCGAGGAAGCCGAGCGCGACCTTGCGGCCGGGACCGGACACCTCCGCGCAGCGCCTCGCGATGAAGGCGTCGAAGGCCGCCATGACCGGGCCGAGCACGGTCAATCCGAGGCGGATAGCGGGGGATTTCTCGGCGCTGCGGGCCGCGACCATGCGGCGCAGCGTTCGCGCGCCGTGATCGAGCCGCGACGGTGCGCTAGCGCATAACAGCTCGAACAGCGCGCCCTCGCGCTGAAACCTGGAAGCCAGTTGCGCGGTCGCTTGCGGATAGTAGCGGGGGCGGATGCCGTGGCGCTTCGCGCCCCTGATGTCGGCCTTCTCGTTGTCGCCGACGTGAAAGGAGGAGCCAGCGTCGACACCTTGCTCCGACAGATATGTCGCGAACAGCGTCTCGCTCTTGCTGCTGCCATGATCGCAGGACGCGTAGAGGAAGTCCCATGTCAATCCGGGATGGCAGGCCCGCAGCAAGCGCGCCAGCCGACCGGAATCCCAATAGGTGTCGGAGATGAATCCGACGCAGTGTCCGGCGCGCTTCATGTCCAGATATTGCCGAAGCATGTCCGGATTGGCGCGGCAGAGCTCGAGCTCGGCGGCGAACTCCGATTCGACGAGGTCGTTCAGATCGCTGCGCGCGAGACCGAACAGCCTGAACGGAAAGAAGGAATAGATCTCGCCGATATGGACTTCGCCGCTGCCGCGCTTCTCCCTCGCAGTTCTGCGTGCGCGCGATTCGGCCTGGATTCGGTGCTGAACGAAACTCGCGGAAACATTCGGACAAATTCTTGAAATGCCGGATAGCTCGTAAGTCCTTTCAAATACGCCATCCGGCGTCGCGCAGGCGCGCAATAGAAATGTATCGAAAACATCGAACGACCAAGCAGAAACAATTTTCGCGCGGCGCTCCGCACCGGCCGTTGCGATCGTCATGCCGAAAATCCCCGTCCACCAGGACGATTAACGCGCGCATGTGGGGATTCAGGCGCTCTCGATGCGAAAAAAGTTCACGCGCGATTCAAAATCGCGCTCGTCGCAACTGACAGATTCAAAAAAATCGCTAGGTTCGAAAAAGGTGATTCGGAAAAAATTGCCGGGTGCGGAAGTCGTCTCGCGTTCATTCACACTCGGAAACAATCGCTGCTTCACGCGCTTCGCGCATGCCGCGTTCGATCACCTAGTGCCGCGTAATGTCAGCGTTTTCTCTCCACTGCATCTGTTCAGGATGGATGATCCGCCATGGCGCGAGACGATGTGATGATTGCAGGTGTGACGCGCGAGGTGATCGCGCGCTCGGCAATTATTGCCCGATACTCGGCAAAAACGACCGACTAACATCTTGAAAAATAACAAAAATTCTCCGCCTGGATTGTTTTGTCGCCGCGTTCAACGCCTGGAAGCCGTGTGGCATGTGCGCCGCCGGCATTGCGGGTTGGAGGTTGCGGGATGAGTTACGCTGCTGATGTCTGGGCTCCCGCCGAGGCCGAGATCACGGCGACGGTGCCGGCCGATGCGATCGTGCCGGTGATGCCGTCGGTGCCGCTCGCACCCGACAGCGCGCCCGTGACCGCCGAGATCGTCTTCGATGAAGACAGCGAACTCCTCGACAGGCTCGCTGCCGACGACGAAGCGGCGTTTCGCATGCTGGTCGAGCGTCACATCGACCGTGCCTATGCGATCGCGCTGCGCATCGTCGGCAATGCGGCCGATGCCGAAGACGTGGTGCAGGACACCATGCTCAAGATCTGGAGCCATCGCGGCCGCTGGCAGCACGGCCGCGCCAAATTCTCGACCTGGCTCTACCGCGTCATCTCCAATCGCTGCATCGACCTGCGCCGCAAGCCGCGCAACGAGAATGTCGAGACCGTGCCCGAAGTCGCCGACGGCCAGCCGGGCGCCGTCGAGATCATCGAGCGCAACGAGCTGAACGACATGCTGGAAGTCGCGATGCAGCGCCTGCCCGAGCAGCAGCGCCTCGCCGTCATCTTCTCGTACCACGAGAACATGAGCAACGGCGAGATCGCGCAGGTGATGGACACCACGGTGGCCGCAGTCGAGTCGCTGCTCAAGCGCGGCCGCCAGCAGCTGCGCCAATTGCTGCGCAAGCACGAGCGCGACATCCGCACCGCGTTTACCGACTGCTAACCATAAAATTGGCCCCGCGAAAATTATCGCGCCTGATCTCTTTGCGCTCCGCCGTTTGAGCGAACGGACGGGGCTGCGGTCTGCGTCGTCAATCGTCTTCAACGATGCGGCACGCCATGCCCATCAGCACAGGAGCTTGCAATGCCTGCAATCAACACCAACACCGCCGCGAACTCCGCGGTCCGCTACCTCAACATCAACTCCGCACAGGAGAGCAGCTCGCTCTCGAAGCTGTCGAGCGGTTCGCGTATCACGTCGGCCTCCGACGACGCCGCCGGCCTTGCGATTTCCACCCGCATCTCTTCGGACGTCACCACGCTGCAGCAGGCTGCGACCAACGCCTCGCAGGCGACCGCGATCCTCCAGACCGCCGACGGCGGCGCCTCCAACATCTCCGACATCCTGGCGCGCATGAAGTCGCTGGCCTCGGAGTCCGCGTCGGGCACCACGACCGATTCGAGCCGCGCCTACATCAACTCGGAATTCACGCAGCTCACCAGCGAAATCGATTCGATCGCGAGCGGCACGCGTTATTCCAGCCAGAGTCTCCTGGATGGCACGAGCGTGTTCTCCTCGGGCGTCTCCGTGCTGGTCGGCTCGTCCGGCTCCGACACCATCACCATCACCCTGACGAGCCTGACCGCGTCCTCGCTCGGCGTCTCCTCGCTCGACGTCAGCTCGCTGTCGGACGCGACCTCGGCGCTGACCGCGCTCGATACTGCGATCGACACGGTCTCCGCCGCCCGCGCCAGCATCGGTGCGCAGGAATCGCGCTTCAACTTCTCGTCCGACTCGATCTCGACCCAGACCCAGAACCTGCAGGCCGCCAATTCGGCCATCAAGGACGTCGACATCGCGGCCGAGCAGGCCAAGCTGTCGTCCGCCGAGGTGAAGACCCAGGCTGCGGTGTCGGCCGAATCCGCGGCGAACCAGATGCCGCAGTACCTGCTCAAGCTCCTCGGCTGAGGCGTGAGGCGCAAACGACCGTCATGCCGGGCCGGCTTGATGCCGGCCCGGTTCTCCCTGGGATGGAGCGGCCAGCAAAGTGACCAGCGTCAGTTCGAGCACCAGCAGCACGTCGACCACGAGCTCGAGCACGTCGAGCGCGTCCTCGGTGACCACGACCGGCACCAGCACATCGACCAGCATCGACTGGAGCGCGCTGATCACCGCGGCGGTGAATGCCAAGCTCACCCAGGCGACCACGATCTCGACGACGATCACCAACAACGAAGCCAAGATCTCGGCCTATCAGACGCTTCAGACCGATCTCTCGACGCTGTCGAGCGGACTGTCCTCGCTCGCGACCGCCGTCGTCAACTCACTGGCCACCAACGTCTTCGCCACCCGCGCGGCCACGCTGAGCTCCACCGGCGACGTGAGCGCGTCATCCGCGCTGTCCATGTCGGTCAGCAATGGCGCGGCAACCGGCGACCATACATTGACGATCAGTCAGGTCGCGACTGCGCAGAAGGTGGTCGGCACCTCGCAGTCGAGCCAGACGGACGAGCTCGGCTATTCCGGCACGTTCTCGATCGGGCTCGAGGGCGGGACGACAGCCGACATCACCGTCGACAGCACGATGTCGCTTCAGGACATCGTCGACAGCATCAACGCGCAGACCTCCACCACCAACGTCCAGGCGTCGATCGTCCAGGTCTCGAGCGGGTCGTATGAGATGGTGCTGACGGGCACCGAGGATGCCGCCGACATCACCTATTCCAGCACGTCGGGCGACGATATTCTGAACAAACTGGGTGTCACCGACAGCACGGGCGCCTTCGCCGACGTGCTCCAGACCTCGCAGGCGGCCGAATTCACGCTCGACGGGATCTCGATGACCCGCGACACCAACGACATCACCGACGTGCTCACCGGCGTGACGTTCAACCTGCTCCAGGCGACGCCTGATGGTGCCACGGTGAACATCAGCATCGAGCCTGACACCAGCCAGATCGAGTCCGCGGTCGAGACCTTCGTCACCAATTACAACACCTTTCGCGATGCGGTGATCGCGCAACAGGCGACCAGCTCGGACGGCACTGCGGATTCGAGCGCGGTGCTGTTCGGCGACGGCACCATGCGCGACATCATGGATGCGCTCCAGAACGCCCTCAACAGCACGGTGGGCGGCCTCACCATGGCCGATGTCGGCCTGTCCTTCAACGAGAAGAACGAGCTCGAGCTCGACACCTCGACACTGTCGGAGATCCTCAGCACGAACTTGAGCGGCGTCACGACGCTATTGTCGGCGCAGACCAAGACCTCGTCGAGCCAGCTCACCGTCGTCAACACCGGAACCTCGCCGCAATCCTTCACGCTCGACGTCACGGTTGATGCCGACGGCAATCTGTCCTCGGCATCGGTCGGCGGCGATTCCTCGCTGTTCACGGTCAGCGGCACGACGATCATCGGCGCGGCCGGAACGGCTTATGCCGGCATGGCCTTCACCTATTCGGGATCGACCTCGCAGTCGATCACGGTAACCTCGACCTCGGGCATCGCCACCCAGCTCTATCAGATCTCCAAGAACTACTCGTCGAGCTCGGGCGCATTGCAGACAATGATCACCAACCTGACGGATCGCGACAACGAGCTCCAGCAGAAGGTGGACGACATCGAGAGCGCGGCGTCCGCCTACCAGACGCAGCTCCAGACCCAATACGCAAGCTATCAGGCCGCGATCGAGAGCGCGAACAACACGCTCAACTATCTCAAGGCCCTGCTCAACTCCAGCTCGAGTGATTGATGATGCATAATCCGATGGCGTACATGGCCAACCAGGCCTATCGGGGAGCCGCGACCAGCGTGCCGCCGCTCAAGGCGATCTCGATGCTGCTCGGTGGCGCCGTTACCTTCCTCCAGAAGTCGCTGGCCGCGCAGGAAGCGCGTCGCTTCGAGGAGGGGCATGAGTATCTGATGAAGGCGACCGCGATTTTGCGCGGGCTCAGCCACAATCTGGATTTCACCAGGGGCGGCGCCGTGGCGGAACGGCTGTTCCAGACCTACAATGCAATGATCCTGGCGAGCCTCAAGGCGTTCGGCCGGCCGCATGCGCGCGAGAGCTTTCGGCGCATCATCGCTGGGCTGACCGAGCTGAAGGAGGCCTGGGAGCACGTCGACGCGACGGTGCGGGGCGGCAAGGCCGCGCCGGCCGATTCGGCCCACAAGGGCTGACGAGGCCCGGCTCGCCGATCCCGCATGCGTCCCCGCGATCGACACGACCGCCGTTTTGGCCGCTTTCCGTAGCGCCGCGGGCGTTTTGGCGCGGAAGACCGCTGAAATCCGGTTTCCGCCGCGCCTACAATGCTTTATGACGGGCCTGACCGAGGCGGGATCGGCGGGCGATGGACGTCACCGAGTTTGAGGAACTGATCGATCGGCTGGGCGAGGATCTCGCGCTCTGGCCGGATGATCGACGCCTGCCCGCCCAGGAGCTGCTGGCGCGATCGTCCGCCGCGCAAGCCCTGCTCGAAGAGGCGCGCACCTTGCGCCAGGCGCTCGCTGCGCCCCCGGTCCGCGCGCCCAAGGGCCTCGCCGACCGCATCGTCGCCGCTGCTGCAAAAATGAAGAGCGACCCCGCCGAGCCGCGCAAGGAAGGCGAGACGGCGGAGAGCTGAACGGCTTCCGCTGAATTCTCTTTTGACAACTTCGCGGTTGCGGCAGCAAATAGCTTACTGATCACGAGAGGTCGTCATGCCCGGGCTTGTCCCGGGCATCCACGTTCTTCGTGCCGTGCGGCAAGTCGTGGATGGCCGGGTCAAGCCCGGCCATGACGCTTGTGGAAGGTCAACGTCTCCAACACGCAGCTCAGATCCGGTTGCTTTGCTCTGACCGAGGCGAGAACGTGCGGCTCGATCGCTACAACACATCAAACTGACTTCCCTCGCACGCGGCAGATTTTGCCGTGTCGAAAGCGGCTTTTCGCGCGCGCGAATCCTCGCCTGAAACCGCGCGCCCACGCGTTTCATCAGCACACAGATTTCAAGCGCAGCCAAGCGACACCTGATCGCCGGCGGCGCGAGAAAGTGGAGTTTTCTGATGACCGTTTCCGCCACGAGTTCAGCAACGACCGCGACCACGACGTCGTCGTCATCGAGCACGTCGTCGAGTTCGTCACTCACCTCGAGCGATTTCCTCAGCCTGCTCGTCAGCGAGCTTCAGAACCAGGATCCGTTGAACGCGACGTCGACCACGGACTTCATCAATCAGCTCACCTCCTATGCGAATTTCACCCAGCAGCAGTCGATCAACTCCAACATGTCGTCGCTGGCGAGCTCGTTCTCGAGCCTCGTGACGCTCAACTCGGTGAACTATATCGGCCACACCGTCGAGGCGAAGGGCGACACGTCGACCTTGAGCAACGGCTCGGCGACCTACGGCTACTCGCTGTCCTCGGCCGCCTCCAACGTCTCGATCAGCATCTCGGACTCCTCCGGCAATGTCGTCTACACCGGCACCGGCACGGGCAATTCCGGCTCCAACAGCTTCACCTGGGACGGCAAGGACTCCAGCGGCAATCAGCTCGCGGACGGCGGCCAGTACACCATCTCGGTGACCGCGACGAACTCCGCTGGCACCTCGGTCCTCAACTACACGACCGTCAGCGGAACGGTGACCGGCATCGACACCTCGACTTCCACGCCCTCGCTCACGGTGAACGGTGTCGCGATCAGCGCCGCCAACATCCTCGGCGTCACGTCCTGATCTCACGTTCTGATTTTCTCGGAGTTTCACCATGAGTCTCACCGGTGCATTGTCCTCGGCGATCTCGGCGCTCAGCGCCCAGAGCCAGTCCCTGTCGATGATCAGCGACAACATCGCCAACTCCGATACGACCGGCTACAAGACGACGTCGGCGATGTTCGACGCACTCGTGACGGCTTCGAGCAACACCACCTCCTACGCATCGGGCGGCGTCACCGTCTCGGGGCGCTCCAACATCACCCAGCAGGGCCTGCTCGCCGCGACCTCCAATGCCACCGACGTCGCGATCCAGGGCTCGGGCTTCTTCGTGGTGACCAGCGCCACGACCGGCGGCATCACGTCCTACACCCGCAACGGCGCCTTCACGATCAACAACGCCGGTTATCTCGAGAACAACGGCAGTTACCTCGAGGGTTGGCGCACCGATGCGGACGGCAATGTCGTCGGCAGCGAGTCCGCCAGCAACCTGGAGGCCATCAACACCCAGGTCGCCTCGACCAGCGGCAGCGCCACGACCAAGACCACGATCGCGGCCAATCTGCCGTCCGATGCCGCCACCGGCGACACCTATACCAGCTCGATGACGGTCTACGATTCGCTGGGCGCCGCGAATACGATGCAGATCACCTGGACCAAGACCGGCACCAACGCCTGGAGCGCGAGCTTCGCCAATCCGACCTCGACCTCGGACACCACGACCGCGACCGGCACGGCCTCGGGCACGATCGACATCACCTTCAACAGCGACGGCTCGCTTGCGAGCACCAGTCCCGACCCGGCGACGGTCTCGATCACGGGCTGGACCGATGGTGCTGCCGACAGCACCGTCACCATGGACCTCGGCACCGCCGGAGGCACCGACGGCCTGACGCAGTATGCCTCGGGCGAGACCACGCCCTCCGTCAACGTCACCAGCATCGACTCCGACGGCCTGTCCTACGGCAAGCTGTCCAGCATCTCGATCGGCAAGAACGGCGTGGTCGACGCCACCTATTCCAACGGCGAAACGATCGCGATCTACAAGATCGCCGTAGCGACATTTGCCGATCCCAACGGACTTGCGGCCGCGAGCGACGGTCTTTACTCGGCGACCGTGGCATCGGGCAACGCCGCCTTGCAGGCCTCCGGCGAGAACGGTGCGGGCACGATCTACGGCAGCGAGCTGGAATCCTCGACCACCGATACCTCCAGCCAGTTCTCGAGCATGATCTCGGCGCAGCAGGCCTACTCCGCCGCGTCCCAGGTCATCTCGACCGTCAACAAGATGTACGACACCCTGATCTCGGCGATGAGGTGAGCGATGCGCGGCGAAGAAGCCAAGGCTGCGGGAGAGGCGCTGTTGCGCCGACTGCGGCGGCTGTTGGTTCGAGCAGCCAGCGCCAAGGGCAGCGACCGCAAGCAATTGCTCGCGCTGATCGACGACATCGAGACGACCCGTCGCGGCCTGTTGGAAAGGCGCGCCGAAGTCGAAGGCGAGATGCGGCAGGCGACCGTCAGGACCACCGCGATCGGCGCTTATCTGCGCAACTCGCAAGTCCAGCGCGGCAAACGGCACAACTAGAAGAAGGCGACGACCATGAGTGCAGCTCAAGCCAAGATGACGGACGCCGCGAATGGCGATATCAGGATCAAGTCGCTGATCACGCTGATCGAGACGCTCACCGCGCTGGTCGCGGAGGAGAACGCCGAGCTCGCCAAGGGCCTGCCGGCCTCGCGCCTGAAACAGGTCGACGAGAAGAACCGGCTGGCGGAGATCTTTGAGCGGACCGTTGCCGAGTGTGCGGCGGGGACGACCAGCCTGACCGTCAGGGATCGTGTCTTGCGCGAGCAACTGATGGAGCGGATCCTGAAGCTGCGCATGGCAATGGACGAGAATCTGGTGCGGCTGCGCGCGGCGATCGAGGCCAGCAACCGCCGGATCGAGGCCGTCATGCAGGCGATCCGCGAGCAGATCGCGGCGGTGTCGCCCTATGGTGCGTCCGGTCGCGTTGCCGCCGCCCGCGCCGTCTCCAGCGGCACCAGCCGCAGCGCCTGACGGTTCGAGGGGCCCGCCATGTCGCTCGATATCGCACGATCGATCGCCTTCAGCGGGCTGTCGGCAACGTCCGTGCAGATCAGCGTGACGTCGTCGAACATCTCGAACGCCGACACGACGGGTTACACCAAGAAGACCGCGAGCCAGTCGAGCAGCGTCACCAACGGCGTCGGCACCGGCGTCACGGTGACGGGCATCACCTCGACGGTCGACAAGCTGCTGCTCAAGTCGCTGGTCTCCGCCGATTCCGCTCTCGGCTCGGCTGACACCACCAACACCTATCTGACCTCGCTCGAGAAGCTCTATGGTTCGGTCAGCAGCAGCGACGATTCGTCGTCCGGAACGTCGCTGGCCAACAGCATCGCCTCGCTGGAATCGGCGCTGTCCTCGCTGGCGAGCACGCCGAGCAGTGCCTCGCTGCAATCCAACGTCATCAGTGCGCTCGACGACGTCGCAAGCCAGCTGCGGGAGACCTCGAGCGGGATCCAGAAGCTCCGTTCCGACGCCGACCAGAACATCGCCTCCTCGATCGATGACGTCAACACGGATCTGCAGCAGATCGCGGACCTCAACGCCCAGATCAAGCAGACCGCGGCGACCGGCCAGTCGACCGCGGACCTGGAGGACCAGCGCAACACGGCGCTGCAGGACCTCGCCTCCAAGATGAACATCAGCTATTTCACGGCGTCCAACGGCGATCTCCAGATCTACACCACGTCCGGCCAAGCCCTGGTCGACTCGTCCGCGCACACCATCAGCTATACTGCGGCGTCGAACGTGACCGCGTCGACGACCTACACCGCCGGTTCGTCATCGAGCGGTTTCAGCGCGATCACGGTGAACGGGGTCGATATCACGTCGCAGATATCAGGCGGCGACATCGGCGCGCTCATCACGCTCCGCGACGACACGCTGCCGGACGCGCAGTCGCAGCTGGATCAGCTCGCGCAGCAACTGTCCTCCGCGGTGAATAGCGTCTCGAACGGCGCGTCCTCCGTGCCGGCGCCGACCAGCCTGACCGGAACCACCAGCGTCACCAGCAGCACCGCGCTCTCCGCCACCGGAACGGTACGCATCGCCGTCACCGACCAGAGCGGCAACCTGGTCTCCTATGGTGATCTCGACCTGTCGTCCTATTCCACGGTCGGCGATCTCGTCAGCGCCATCAACGGCATCTCCGGCCTATCCGCATCGGTCGACGCCGACGGCCATCTCGCGATCACGGCGACAGGCTCAGGCAATGGCGTCGCCATCAACGAGATGACGAGCTCGGTGGGAAGTGCGAGCGAAGGATTTTCCGAGTATTTCGGCCTCAACGACCTCGTCACCGGAACCAGCGCGTCCGATATCGCGGTCAACAGCAAGATCCTGTCCGGCACCAACGAGCTCCAGCTTGCGACGCTGGACTCCTCGTCGAGCCTCACGGTCGGCAGCTCGGTGCTGTCGTCGGGCTCGGCGACGGTGGTCAACGCTTTCTATGACGCGTTGACGGCGTCCCGGACGTTTTCCGCCACCGGCGGTCTTGCTGCCAGCACTGGCTCTCTTGCCGATTACGCCTCGGCAGTCGTCGCCGACGTCTCGAGCAAGGCCTCGCAGGCATCCACCGACTACACCGCCAAGGAGACCGCGCAGTCGACCTATGCGAACTCGCTGTCGTCGCAGTCCGGCGTCAACCTCGACGAGGAATCGGCCAATCTGAGCACGCTCCAGAACAAATATTCGGCGGCCTCGGCGCTGATCCAGGCCATCAACTCCATGTACTCGGCGCTGCTCACCGCCGTGCAATCGACCTAAGAGGGGCATGCCGATGGTCGCGATGCGGGTGGCTACCTTCGCGCAGTCGAACAGGATGATCGCCGACGCGATGCGCGTCGAGTCGGTCATGGCGAGCAAGCAGATCCAGGAATCCTCGGGCGTCGTCTCGACCGATTTCGGCGGCTATGGCTCGGATTCGCAGCATGTCGTCAACCTCCAGGTCTCGGTGACGCGCGCGCAGTCCTATATCGATGCCGCGACGCTCGCCGACAGCAAGGTCCAGGTGATGTATTCGGCCGTCGGCTCGGTGACCGACATCCTTACCCAGCTGCGTTCCCAGCTCAGCGCCGCATCGACGGGAAGCTCGACCGAGGTGAATTCGGTGATCAGCTCCGCCCAGCAGATGCTTGAGCAGATGGGCTCGCTGATGAACACGCAATATGACGGCCAGTACGTCTTTGCCGGCGGCAAGACGGAGACGGCGCCGGTCGATCTCACGAGCTTTTCGTCCGGCAGCGGCTCGCTGACCACGACCGATACCAGCTACTACGATGGCGACGACGAGATCGCCTCGGTGCGGGTCGGCTCCGACGAAACCGTGTCATACGGCGTCACGGCCGATAATTCGGCGTTCGAGGAGGTGATGCGCGTGCTGAAATTCGTGGCGAACAGCACCACGCTGTCGTCCTCGGATATCACCAGCGCGCTGGATCTCGCCAGCACGGCGCTCGACGACACCGCTGCTGTGCAGGCCAAGCTGTCGCGCTCGGCGTCCTCGATCGAGACTGCGAGCTCGCGCCAGGCCGACTACAAGAGTTATGCCGAGACGCTGTCGAACGACCTCACCGGCGTCGACGTAGCCGCACTCACGGCGCAACTGTCGACTTACCAGACCCAGCTCACGGCTTCCTATTCCGCACTCGGCAAGATCCTGAGCATCAATCTTGCGAGCTATCTGAAGTAGGCCAATACACTCAGTGTCATTCCCCGCGAAGGCGGGGAATCCAGTACGCCACGGCCTCCTGGTCCTATTAACACTGTCTCTGGAATACTGGATGCCCCGCTTACGCGGGGCATGACAGCGCGTTGTGTGGAGGCTTCTCGCCGGCCTATTCGGCCGCGATCCGCTCCATCGCCATGGCACGAAGCCGCGCACGCTGGATCTTCACGCCATTGGCGCTGTCGGTGACCGGGAAGGCGTCGACGAGATAGATCCGCGCCGGCACCTTGTAGCCGGCGAGCCGCTCGCGCAGGCGCGCCGTCAACGCCTCCTGCTGCGGCGGCTCCGCAGCCGCAATCACGAAGGCGACGCAGCGCGCCTGGCCCTTCAGGTCGACCGCGACCACCTGGGCGTCCGCCACGCCTGGACAGGATTTGAGCTCGTCCTCGATCTCGCCGGGGGCAACGAGAAAGCCGCCGAGCCGCATCGCGTCGCCCGCGCGGGTCTCGTAGACGAAGGCGCCATCGCCGCGCAGCCGGCCGATATCGCCGGTGCGGAAGAAGCCGTCGGTGGTGATCGCATCGCCCGTAGCCTCGGGATTGTTGAAATAGCCGAGGAAGCGCGAGGGCGCGCTGATCTCGATCTCGCCGGAGACGCCGTGGGCGGCAAGCTCGCCGGTCTCGGTGTCGCGGACGCGCACTTTTGCGGCAGGCGACATCGGCCAGCCGCCGCCTTCGATGCGGTCGGCGAAGGCGTCGCTGACGCGGGCGATCGAGAACAGCGCCTGCACCTCGCTCGAGCCGTACAGGCCGAACAGCGGCAGGCCGCGTGCCTCGGCCTCCGCGGCCAGCTCGCGCCAGCCGGGCTGGAACGCGGCGAAGCCGCAGATTTCGAGATGCGGGAACGGCCGCGGCGCATCGGTCAGCGCGAGGATGCGGCGGAACATTTCGTCGGACCCGAACGAGTGCGTGATCCGGTGCTCGCTGAGAATCTTCAGCGCCGGTGCCGCTTCGAAGGCATCGAGCACATGGATGGTCGCGCCCGCGGCGATGAAGCCGAGCAGGCTCGTCATGCCAAACGTGCCGCAGAACGGCAGCATGGCCAGCAGCGAATGACGCTGCGGCGAAAGCTGGAGCGCATTGGCAACGGAGACGGCGTGGCTCGTTAGTGTCCGCTGCGAATGCGCAACGAGCTTTGGTCCCTTGGTCGTGCCCGATGTGGTGTAGAGCAGGACCGGCAGATCGACGTCGTCTTGAGCCGGCGGGGTGGGCGGATGGACGGCGTCGAAGGCATCGAAGGGCACGCACGGCCACTGCGCGGGAATCCTGTCTGCGCCGACCACGGCAAGCTGTTGCAGCGCGGGGACCTCGTCCTTGGCAATGTCGGCAAGGATGGCGGCGAAATCGATCGAGCGGAACGCGGCCTCGACCACCATCAGCTTCGCGCCGGAGACCTTGAGCAGATGCGCGACCTCCGCGCTGCGGTAGCGCGTATTGACGGCGGCGACGATTGCGCCGAGGCGGGCGGCCGCGAACAGCAGCGCGATCCATTCGACCCGGTTGACCAGCCAGACCGCAACGACATCGCCTTTGCCGATGCCTTGCGCGGCAAGCCAGGCGGCGGCCTGCTCCACCCTCGCAGAGAATTCCGCGTGCGAGACCGGTGTGCCGTCGAACACGAAGGCGGGCTCGGCAGCCTCAGGGCGGATCAGCGATCGCAGCGAAAAATCGTTGGCGCTCATGGCAACCGGAGTAACCCGGCAGCGCGCGGCTGTCTACTTGGTGCCGAACATCCGGTCGCCGGCGTCGCCCAGGCCCGGCACGATGTAGCCGTGGTCGTTGAGCCGCTCGTCGATCGCGGCGGTCCAGACCGGCACGTCGGGATGCTCGCTCTGGAATTGCGCGATGCCCTCGGGTGCTGCCAGAAGGCAGACGAAGCGGATGTCGCGGGCGCCGCGCGCCTTGAGCAGGGAGGCGCCGGCGCAGGCCGAGTTGCCTGTCGCCAGCATCGGGTCCATCAGGATCACGGTACGGTCGGACAGGTCCTGCGGCGCCTTGAAGTAATATTCCACGGCCTGCAGTGTCTCGGGATCGCGATAGAGTCCGATATGGGCGATGCGCGCCGAGGGCATCAGCGCCAGCATGCCGTCGAGGAAGCCGACGCCGGCGCGCAGGATCGGCGCCAGCGTGAGCTTCTTGCCGGCGATCTTCGGCGCCTGCATCGGCGCGATCGGCGTCTCGATCTCGACCAGCTCCAGCGGCAGATCGCGCGTCACCTCGTAGCAGAGCAGCATCCCGATCTCGTTCAGGATCTCGCGAAAGCTCTTGGTCGAGCGGTCCTTCTCCCGCATCAGGGAGAGCTTGTGCTGGACCAGGGGGTGGGCGACGACGTGGACGTTGGTGCTGCTCATGAAACCGCTCTACACGGTTCCGTGAAATTGCGCCAGATCGGCCGGGTTTTTTCCGCGGGATACGCGGCCTCAGGCGGGCATCGCAACCGCCGTGCGGGCCCGGCTGCTTGCCTCGTAGGCAGCCATGGTCAATTCACGGTCGATCGCCGCGCGCATGGCGTCCATGGCGGGCTGGCGCAGCCGCTTCTTCGCGATCGCATGCGACGGCTTGTGGATCGCGCGCAGGGCCGCGATGATCTCCTCGAGGGTGCCGTCGACGGCCTCGGGCGCAACTATGCGGTCGAGGAAACCTGCCGCGAGCGCGTCCTCGGGCTCGTACATTTCGCCCAGCGTCGCCGTGCGGCTGAGCCAGGCCGGGTGCACGCGGCTGCGCGCCAGCTCGATCGCAAAGCTGGGCGGCGCAATGCCGATCGCGACCTCGTTGAGCCCCATGCGGTGCGGCCCGCGCGCGCCGAGCCTGACGTCGCAGGCGAGCAGCAGGAACGTTCCCATTGGATAGGCATGGCCCTCCATCAAGCCGATGATCGGATGCGGAAACGACATCAGCCGCAGCGCAAGCTCCGCGCCGGCCCGGACCATCTCAAGGCTTTTGGCGGCATCGCCCGAGGCGAACACCTTCAGATCGAAGCCGGCGGAGAAGATGCCGGGCCGCGCCGAGCGCAACACCACCATCTCCGCCTCTGTCTCGGCCCGGTCGAAGGCGGCGCCGATCTCCGCCAGCATCGCAGTCGACATCACGTTGACCTTGCCGTCGTCGAGCCCGATCCGGGCCACGCCGTCGTTCAGCTCGTAGCTCACTGCCTTGGGCATCTGCCTCTCCTTGTCGTTGGTCGTGCCTTGACTGTCGGAAGCTGATGTAGACCAATCAATATAATTTTCGACCGGAGGAGCGCGCCATGCCGGCCGTGCCGAAACACCGCCAGCCCATCATCAATGCCGCCGTGACGTTATTCCGTCGCCAGGGATTTGCCCGCACCGGCCTTAACGACATCGTCGATGTCAGCGGCGCGCCGAAGGGCTCGCTCTATCATTACTTTCCGGACGGAAAATCCTCGATCGCGGTGGCCGCAGTCGAGGAGGCGGGCCGCCGGGTCGCGGACACCGTGGCCAAGCTCGCGGCCGAGTGTGGCTCGACCGGCGAACTCTTGCGGGCGCATGCGAGATTGCTGGCGGGCTGGATGCAAAGCTCCGGCTTTCGTAACGGCTGCCCGATCACGACCGTGCTGCTGGAGCTTGCGCCGCGCGAGCGCGCGGTGTCCGACGCCGGCCGCAAGGCCTATGCAGCGCGGCTATCGATCCTGCGCGAGAAGCTGAGTGCCGATGGATTTGCCCGGCCGCGCGCGGAGGCGCTCGCCGTGCTCTGCACCTCGGCGCTCCAGGGCGCACTGATCCAGGCGCGCGTCGAGCGCAGCGGCCGGCCGATCGAGACCACGGCGGCAGAGCTGGCGCGGCTGATCGAGGCGGAGGCGGAGAGGGGCTAGACGCCGAGCCCGCGAGCCAGAAGCGTGATCACGAGCGTCAGGACCGCGCCCCAGATCAGGCTCAGCGTCATGGTCAGGATCGTCGTCGTGACCGCGTGCTCAAGATTTCCCTTGAGGAGCTGCATGCTAGCGGTCCGGCGCCGCGGTGAGGCGCAGGCCGAGCAGCAACGCACCCATCAGCGCAACCAGGATGGCGATCTTGAGCTCGATCATGTCGGCCGCCTCGTGGTCATGCGCGCCAGGAGCCGCATGGCGCCCTGCGCCAGCACGATCAGCGGATTGCCGCGGTTCTCGACGTCGAGCTCGATCGTCTCGGTGGGAAACACCAGCGCGCAGCGCGCCGGCGCGCTCTGACGGTTGGCGAAGTCCATCGCCGAGCTCTTGAACAGGAACAGACCGCCGATGCGGCCGTTCGCCTCGCGCGCGACCCAGAGGCCGGCGCTGTTGCGCCCGATGAAGAAGGCCGGAATGGCGGCGCTGACGACATCCGGGTCGATCGGTCCAAGCATCGCCTGCACCTGCCGGGGCTCCGGCCGGTGATGGGCGGTTTGAAGAGCGATTGCGGCCATCGCGGCCTCTTCACACATTTGCAAGGTCATGGGGACCTCCTTGCGGCTCAGGCGTGCAGGTGCCAGACATAGATTGCGGTCTTTAGCGCGATCAGCGCGGTGAGCACGCTGCCCATCGAGAGCAGGGTCAGCGCGCCGAGTGCGAGGCGCTTGAGCCGGGCCTTGCGTGCCGTTGACAGCCGCACCGGGCGTTCGACGGGGAAGGGCCGGTCAAGGCCATGCGTCAGGATCGACATGTTGGAAGTCCTTGTCCTTGGTGCGGCGAGACGGCCGCTCCAATCTGCTTGGTAATGATGTCCATCGCTGCGTAGGATTGCGAGATGACCGCCGGGCTGCCGGCATAGGAATCTCATAAAGACGCCGACCGTCGCGCCGGCAGCCCTCTGAAGAGATCGGGGTTCCGCTTCGGCCGCAGCTGCGACGGCGCAGGATCCGAATGCGTCATCCCGATCGCCGCCGCAAAGGCAAGCCGCAGCCGCGGCTCCTCGATCTGCTTGCAGAAGCCGTCCAGGATCGCATCGGCATTCTGGTGCTGCCCGCCGATGGCCGCGCAGAGCTGCGAGCTGGTGCGCCGGAAGAAGTGTAGCGAGTCGTCGGCGTGACGCCGCCCGCCGAGGTGATCGAGCTCGGCCGCGAGCGCCGCGACGTTGAGCCTGTCGGGCTCATCACGTGTCACGGCAAAGCGCAGCAGCGCCAATTGCCAGGCGTGGAGCAGCCTCTGAGTTCCTTCGACCAATGTCGGCATGCGATGCCCGCCCGCGACGCCTCAGGCCCCGACGCCGTCGATCAGTTCCTCGTCGGCGATCGCGGCGAAGGCGCGGACCACCTCCCGCTGCCTGGTCGCCTCCAGCGGCACGATCGGCAGCCGTGTGGCTTCCGACATCAGGCCGAGCACGCTGAGCGCATATTTGAGTGCCGCCGGGCTCTCCTTCGACAGGCAGGCGATCAGGGGAATGAGGCGCTTGTGCAGGTAGCGCGCCGATTGCAGGCGCCCCTGCCTGACATGCGAGAAGATCGTGCGGCAGAGATCCGGCGCGATATTGGCGACCTCCGAGATCGCGCCATCGCCGCCGTCCGTGATGAAGCCGAACGCGGTGGCGTCGTCGCCGGACAGGAAGCGAAACCCCGCCGGCAGATGCCGCGACAGGCGCATGGGGCGGGTGATGTCACCGCTTCCATCGCGCAGGCCCACGAACCGCCGGGATTCGACGAGACGCAGCAGCGTCTCGTCGGCCAGTGGGCGCAGCGTGCGGGAGGGAATGTCGTGCAGGATCACCGGCAGGCCGATCGAACCTGCAAGGCTGCGGAAGTGCGCGAGCATGCCCTCCTGCATCGGTTTGTTGTAGGCCGGAACGACCGACATGATGGCGTCGGCGCCGGCCGCCTCCGCGCGCCGCGCGAGCTCGATGGCATGGCTCGTTGAATTCGAGACGGCGCCGGCAATGACCCGGACGCGGCCGCGGGCGACATCGACCGCAGTGCGGATGACCAGCTCCTGCTCGGCCGGCGAGAGTGTCGATGCCTCGCCGGCCGTCTCGCAGACCACGATCGCGGGAGCACTCGCGGCGATCTGGCGCTCGCAGAGCGCGGCGAACGCGTTGATGTCAACCGCGTCCGCCGTGTCGAACGGTGTCGGCAGGTCCGGAATGAAGCCGGTGAACCAGGCTGAGGGAGGGATGAACATGGTGCCTCGCGGCAAACGCGCTCAGGCGGCGCGCTGTGAGAGGATGCTGTTGGGATTCTTGCCCATGTCGAGCTCGAGCTCGCGCGGCAGCTCGACGATGGTTTCAGGGTGCTGCCCGTTCTCGAACAGCGCATATTTGATGGCCTGGGCGCGGCTGACGAACAGGCCGCCATAGAGGCCGCTCTGCTCCTGCGCGACCCATTGTCCCCTGTGGTTGCGGCCGACGAAGACGATAGTCGAGGGGGAGCTGCACGAGGGCGGTTCGACCAGCTTCATGGACGTAGTCCTTTCCGATTGACAGAGGCGGCGGACGCAAGCCCGCAACCGTCCGATCAATATCTTTTCAAGCGAATATGATTTCGAGTGAGGCGGTGCGGCGATCTCATAGGAAGCGCATAAAGCCGCGTGATCAGCCCAGCTCGCTGGCGAGATGAACCAGCGCGAACAGCGCGCCGAACGCGGCGCATTCGTCCCAGTGATTGAGGACGGCACCGAACAGCGGCTCACGCCTGAGAAGGCCGACGGCCGCACACAGGATGATCGACATCCAGAGCAGGGCGGCCAGGCCGCGTCCGAAGCCGATGCTGCCGAATGCGGCAAAGCCGGCGAGGAGAACGACGCGCACGGCAAAGCGCGCGATCACCCGCGCCGGGCTCAGGGCCCGCGATATGTCTGAGGTTTGCGGCAAGGCACGAACGCTGGCTTAGCTGAAGTTCTCGCAGGCAACCGGCTCGTAGAGCGAATCCATGGCAGGCCGCACCGTGGGAACGCTTGGCCGCGACGCCTCCACGGCGAGCGCCTGCACCTCGATGAACGCCGATAGCAGCGCGAGCGCGAGATCGGCGTGGTGCGCCTCGACCGCCGTGTCCAGCCAGTCCGGCAGCTCTCGTTCGCGCGAGAGCGCGCAATGCCATTCGCCTTCGTCATAGGCGATGCGGCGGACCTGCCAACGCGGAAGCTCGATCTCTATCAGCGCCAGCGCGGCATCGGTCCAGGCCTCCGCGTCGATCAGGCGCATGAGGCGTGCCGTACGCTCGTTCTGGCCGAGCGAGGGAAATCGCCGGCAGGCGTGATCGATGATGTCGAGCATCAACGGTCGCGTCATCGCATGCGCATTGGCCAAACGCTTGCCGAGCGACGGCGGGTCGTAGTGGCGGAGAGCGGCGGTCATGTCAGGCCTCCTGGAATGGGCGTCGGTCAGTCGGCCGGCCTCTCCAAGATGGCGGGAACGGCATTTGAAAACGAGATGAGGAGGAGGCGAGAGATATAGGGATTTCATAAAGGCACGGGCGCCGCCGGACAGGGCGCGCGGCTAGCGCCCATGTCCGATCGTCGTTTTTGCGAAATGCCCGCAGCAATTTGTGGCAGGCGTTTATGGAAGACCAGGGCGAGGGTCCGCCATAATTATCGGCAGTGAAGGTGATGCCTGATCGGCATCGCTGCCGTCTCGGGCCAATATCCGGAGTACCTTGCCGGTGTCATTTCGGCCGCCCTCAGCGACGGTCGGTCTTTATGGGATTCCTATAAGGTCGCCATAGGGCTCATCTCGAAAACCTATGCGCGTGATGGCATCTCGGTGCGGTGAAAGCTCCGGCCGTTCGCCGGAGACATGCATTGCATTGGCGCGGAGCCGGGATCCGGAGACAGGCCGGATATTCGTCGCGCAACGAGGAGCAATCCGATGATGGACATTCTGATGCTGGCGCTGGGCTTCGTCTTCTTCGCCCTTGCGATCGGCTACACCTATGCCTGCGAACGGCTGTGAGGGAGCGGGCCATGATCTTCGACTATGCCCTCGCCGGCGCCGTCTCGTTCGGCCTCCTGGTCTATCTCACCTATGCGCTGCTGCGGCCGGAACGGTTCTGAGCCGTGTTGCTGCTTGTCGAATTGCTGCTGGCGGACGTCCTGCTCGTCGCCGGCCTGCTTGTGCTGCTCCTGCCGCTGCTGCGCAGGACGGAAAGCCTGAAAGGTTGATTCCATGACCATGATCGGTTGGCTCCAGATCATACTCTTCTGCCTTATCATCGTCGCGCTTACGAAACCGCTGGGCGGGTACATGACGCGCGTTTTCAACGGCGAGCGGACCTTCCTGTCGCCGGTGCTGCGCCCGATCGAGGCCGGCATCTACTGGATCTCCGGCGTCGACGAGAGGCGCGAGCAGCATTGGCTGACCTACACGGTCGCCATGCTGCTGTTCCATGTCGGCGGCTTCCTCATCATCTACGGCGTGATGCGGCTCCAGGCCATGCTCCCGTTCAATCCGGCAGGGCAGGGCGCGGTCGCGGAGGATCTCTCCTTCAACACCGCGATCTCCTTCATCACCAACACCAACTGGCAGAACTACGGCGGCGAGAGCACGGTGTCCTATCTCGTGCAGATGCTCGGCCTGACGCACCAGAACTTCCTGTCCGCCGCAACCGGCATCGCGCTCGCTGTCGCCCTGATCCGCGGCTTCTCGCGCGCCTCGATGCGCACGGTCGGCAATTTCTGGGTCGACGTCACCCGCACCACGCTCTACGTGCTGCTGCCGATCTGCGTGGTTTACTGCCTGTTCCTGGTCTGGCAGGGCATGCCGCAGACGCTCGGCCCGTATGTCGAGGCGACGACGCTCGAAGGCGCCAAGCAGACCATCGCGGTCGGCCCGGTCGCCTCGCAGGTCGCGATCAAGATGCTCGGCACCAATGGCGGCGGCTTCTTCAACGCCAACGCGGCGCATCCTTTCGAGAACCCGACCGCGCTGTCGAACTTGGTGCAGATGCTGTCGATCTTCCTGATCGGCGCCGCCATGACCAACGTGTTCGGCCGCATGGTCGGCAACCAGCGCCAGGGCTGGGCGATTTTGGCCGTGATGGGCGTGCTGTTCATCGCCGGCGTCACCGTCACCTATTGGGCGGAAGCGCACGGCACCGAGACCATGCAGGCGCTGGGTCTGACCGGCGGCAACATGGAGGGCAAGGAGGTCCGCTTTGGCATCGTCGCGTCCTCGTTGTTTGCCGTGGTCACCACAGCCGCCTCCTGCGGCGCGGTCAACGCCATGCATGACAGCTTCACCGCGCTTGGCGGCATGATCCCGCTGATCAACATGCAGCTCGGTGAGATCATCATCGGCGGCGTCGGCGCCGGCCTCTATGGCATGCTGCTGTTCGTCGTGCTCGCGATCTTCGTCGCAGGCCTGATGGTCGGCCGCACGCCGGAATATGTCGGCAAGAAGATCGAGGCGCGCGAGGTCAAGATGGCGATGCTCGCGATCCTGGTGCTGCCGCTGATGTATCTCGGCTGGACCGCGGTCGGCGTGGTCTATCCGGCGGCGGTGGCCTCGATGGCCAATGCCGGCCCGCACGGCTTCACCGAGGTGCTCTACGCCTTCACCTCGGCGACCGGCAACAACGGCTCGGCCTTCGCGGGCCTCACCGGCAACACCCTCTTCTACAACCTCACGCTCGCATCCGCGATGTTCGTCGGCCGCTTCTTCATGATCGTGCCGGCGATGGCGATCGCGGGTTCGCTCGCGGCCAAGAAATCGATCCCGCCCTCGGCAGGCACGTTCCCGACCACCGGCGGACTGTTCGTCGGCCTCGTCGTCGGCGTGATCCTGATCATCGGCGGCCTGACCTTCTTCCCGGCGCTCGCGCTCGGTCCGATCGTCGAGCATCTCGCGATGAACGCCGGCCAAGTGTTCTGAGCCAAATGTTCTGAACCAAGTGTTCTGACAGACTTCTGATTGTTGGAGTGACCTCCATGGAAACGATGAAACTGCAAAAGCGCGCTCCGATGTCGGCCATGCTCGATCCCAAGATCGTGCTGCCCGCGATCAGCGCGTCCTTCACCAAGCTGAACCCGCGGCTGATGGTGAAGAACCCCGTGATGTTCGTGGTCGAGATCGTCGCCGCGCTCACCACCGTGATCTTCCTGCGCGACCTCGTCACGGGCGGCGCCGGCCTCGGCTTCACCTTCCAGATCATCCTCTGGCTCTGGTTCACGGTGCTGTTCGCCAACTTCGCCGAAGCGGTCGCCGAAGGCCGCGGCAAGGCGCAGGCCGACTCCTTGCGCAAGACCCGCACCGAGAGCCAGGCCAAGCTGCTGACCGGTGCAGGCCAGGCCTTCAAGCTGGTGCCGGGCACCAGCCTGAAGGTCGGCGACATCGTGCTGGTCGAAGCCGGCGATACCATCCCCTCGGACGGCGAGGTGATCGAGGGCGTCGCCTCCGTCAACGAGGCCGCCATCACCGGCGAATCCGCACCCGTCATCCGCGAATCCGGTGGCGACCGCTCGGCGGTCACCGGCGGCACTCAGGTGCTGTCCGACTGGATCCGCGTGCGCATCACCGCGGCGCAAGGCTCGACCTTCATCGATCGCATGATCAAGCTGGTCGAAGGCGCCGAGCGCGCGAAGACGCCGAACGAGATCGCGCTCAATATCTTGCTCGCGGGCCTCACCATCATCTTCGTGTTCGCCACCGTCACCATTCCGAGCTATGCGGCCTATGCCGGCGGCTCGATCTCGGTGATCGTGCTGGTCGCATTGTTCGTGACGCTGATCCCGACCACGATCGGCGCGCTGCTCTCGGCGATCGGCATCGCCGGCATGGATCGTCTGGTGCGCTTCAATGTGCTGGCGATGTCGGGCCGTGCGGTCGAGGCCGCCGGTGACGTCGACACGCTGCTGCTCGACAAGACCGGCACCATCACCCTCGGCAACCGCCAGGCCACTGCGTTCCGTCCCGTGCGCGGCGTCACCGAGCAGGAACTCGCCGACGCAGCCCAGCTCGCCTCGCTTGCCGACGAGACGCCGGAAGGCCGTTCAATCGTCGTGCTCGCCAAGGAGAAATACGGCATCCGCGGCCGCGACATGGCCGAGTTAGGGGCCACCTTCATCCCGTTCACGGCACAGACCCGCATGAGCGGCGTCGATGCCGGCGGCTCGTCGGTGCGCAAGGGCGCGGTCGAGGCCATGCTGAATTATGTCGGTGGCGGCACGCCGCTGGCGGTCGCGTCGGGCAATGCCGCTCGGGTCATTCAGCCCGCGCCGCTGTCGGACGTCGGCCGCGAGATCCAGGCCATTGCCGACGAGATATCGAAAGCCGGCGGCACGCCGCTGGCGGTCGCCAAAGACGGCAAGCTGCTCGGCGTCATCCAGCTCAAGGACATCGTCAAGGGCGGCATCCGCGAACGCTTTGCCGAGCTGCGCCGCATGGGCATCCGCACCATCATGATCACCGGCGACAACCCGATGACGGCGGCTGCGATCGCGGCGGAGGCGGGTGTCGACGATTTCCTCGCGCAGGCAACGCCCGAGGACAAGCTCAAGCTGATCCGCGACGAGCAGGCCAAGGGCAAGCTGGTCGCCATGTGCGGCGACGGCACCAACGACGCACCGGCGCTGGCGCAGGCCGACGTCGGGGTCGCCATGAACACCGGCACGCAAGCGGCCCGCGAGGCCGGCAACATGGTCGACCTCGACTCCAACCCGACCAAGCTGATCGAGGTGGTCGAGATCGGCAAGCAGCTCTTGATGACGCGCGGTGCGCTGACGACCTTCTCGATCGCCAACGACGTCGCAAAATACTTTGCGATCATCCCGGCGATGTTCCTGGCGTTCTACCCGCAGCTCAACGTGCTCAACATCATGAACCTGTCGAGCCCGCAGAGCGCCATCCTGTCGGCGATCATCTTCAATGCGCTGATCATCATCGCGCTGATCCCGCTGGCGCTGAAGGGCGTCGCCTATCGCGCCGTCGGTGCCGGCGCGCTGCTCCGCCGCAATCTCCTGATCTACGGCCTCGGCGGCATCGTCATTCCCTTCATCGGCATCAAGGCGATCGATCTCGTCGTGGTCGCCTTGCACCTGGCATAACGCCGTCATGCGAACAGCAAATCTCCCCGTCATTCCGGGGCGCCTCGAAGAGGCGAACCCGGAATCTCGAGGTTCCGGGTTCGATGCTTCGCATCGCCCCGGAACGACGGCAGGGATGCTTCGCTCGCAATGACGGGAGAACTGGAGAAATCACATGCTCAGAGAAATCCGCCCCGCCATCGTTCTGTTGCTGGTGCTCACTGCGATCACGGGCCTGGCCTATCCGCTCGCGATGACCGCCATTGCCGGCACGCTTTTCCCGACGCAGGCGCAAGGCAGCCTGATCGAGAAGGACGGCAAGGTGATCGGCTCCGCCCTGATCGGGCAGGAGTTCAAGGAAGATAAATACTTCCACGGCCGTCCCTCGGCGACGCTGGCGCCGGACCCCAATGATTCGACCAAGACGGTGTCGGCGCCCTACAACGCCGCCAACTCCGGCGGCTCCAATCTCGGCCCGACCAGCAAGGCGCTCGCCGACCGGATGAAGGAGGATGTCGACAAGCTCAAGGCTGAGAATCCGAACGCCGCCGTGCCGGTCGATCTGGTCACCACCTCGGCCAGCGGTCTCGATCCCGACATCTCGCCGGAAGCCGCGCAATTCCAGGTGCCGCGCGTGGCCAAGGCGCGGAATATGCCGGAAGACCAGCTCAAGCAGCTCGTGGTCGCCAACACCCAGGGCCGTCTGCTCGGCCTGCTCGGCGAACCCCGGGTTAACGTTCTCGCGCTGAACCTTGCGCTCGATCGCGCGTCGGCGAAGTAGCGGTCTATGCCCATGGCATCAGGATGATTATATTGCCCTGATGGTCCGAGAGCGCCGCGATCCCGAACAACGTCCCTCGCCCGAGGCGCTGCTGGAAGCAGCGCGGCGGGAGGAGAGCGCGAGCGGCAAGTTGAAGATCTTCGTCGGCGCTGCTCCCGGCGTCGGCAAGACCTATGAGATGCTGCAAAGCGCCCATGCCCGGCGCAAGGCCGGCATCGACGTCGTGGTCGGCTTCGTCGAGACCCATGGCCGCGCCGAGACCGAGGCGCTGGTTCGCGGGCTCGAAGTGGTCCCGCGCAAGCGGCTCGACTATCGCGGCCAGACGGTCGAGGAGATGGACCTCGACGCCGTGATCGCGCGCCGGCCGCAAATCGCGCTGGTCGACGAGCTCGCCCACACCAACGCCGCAGGCAGCCGCCATCCCAAGCGCTATCTCGACGTCGAGGAGCTGCTCTCCCGCGGCATCGACGTCTACACCGCCGTCAACATCCAGCACATCGAGAGCCTGAACGACGTCGTCGCCCAGATCACCCATGTGCGGGTCCGCGAGACCGTGCCGGATTCGATCTTCGACCGCGCCGATGCGATCGAGCTGATCGACCTCACGCCGGACGACCTGATCCAGCGGCTGAAGGAGGGCAAGGTCTACGTCCCCAAGCAGGCCGAGCGGGCGCTGGAGCATTATTTCTCGCCAGGCAACCTGACCGCGCTCCGCGAGCTCGCGTTGCGGCGCACGGCCGAGCGGGTCGACGAGCAGCTGCTCACCCACATGCAGGCCAATGCCATCGCCGGCCCCTGGGCCGCGGGCGAGCGCATCCTCGTCTGCGTCAGCGAGGATCCGCGCGCGGCCGGCCTCGTCCGCTACACCAAGCGGCTGGCCGACCGGCTGCACGCGCCGTTCACCGCGGTCTCCATCGAGACGCGGCGATCCCTGCAATTGTCCGACGAGGAGCGCGATCGGCTCGCCGATACGCTGAGGCTGGCGGAATCGCTCGGCGGCGAGGCGCTGACCATTCCCGCCGTCGGCCGCCGCATCGCCGACGACGTCGTCAATTTCGCGCAAGCCAATAACGTCACCCAGATTGTGATCGGCAAATCCACGCGCTCGCGCTGGTTCGAGATCACGCGCGGCTCCGTCGTGCATGATCTGGTGCGCCGGGCCGGCAACATCAGCGTTCACGTCATTCCCGGCGATGAGCTCGCGAGCGAGCCGCCGCCGAAGACCGCGGTGCAGACCGCTGCGCGGTCGGAGCCGTTCGACGCACGTCCCTATCTGAAGGCGCTCGGGATTACCGCGCTTGGCCTTGCGGCAGCGGTGCTCATCAAGCCGTATTTCGGTGTCGAGAACGTCGATCTGATGTTCCTCACCGCGGTGGTGGCTGTCGCCGTGCGCTACGGGCTGTGGCCGTCGCTGCTTGCGAGCATCGCGGCGTCGCTGGCCTACAATTTCTTTTTCCTGCCGCCGGTCTACACGTTCACTATTACCGATCCGACCAATGTCGCGGCGTTCTTCTTCTTCATGCTGATTGCGTTCGTGGTCTCGAACGTCGCGGGACGCGTGCGTACGCAGGCCGACACCGCGATCGGCCGCATCAGGACCACCGAGCAGCTCTATGCGTTCAGCCGCAAGCTCGCCGGCACAGGCACGCTCGACGACGTGCTGTGGGCGACGGCCTACCAGATCGCGCTGATGCTGAAGGTGCGCGTCGTGCTGTTGCTGCCGGAGGACGGCCTGCTCACGGTGAAGTCAGGCTATCCGCCCGAAGACCAGCTCGACCAGGCCGACCTCGCCGCCGCCAACTGGGCCTGGAGCAATGACCGTCCCGCAGGCCGCGGCTCGGATACGCTGCCGGGCGCCAAGCGGCTGTTCCTGCCGATGCGCACCGGACGCGGGCCGATCGGCGTCATCGGCATCGACAACGACCGCACCGGGCCGCTGTTGACGCCGGACCAGCGCCGGCTGCTCGATGCGCTGGTCGACCAGGGCGCGCTCGCGATCGAGCGCGTGCTGCTGGTCGAGGACATGGACCGCGTCCGGCGCACCGTGGAATCCGAGCGCTTACGCTCCGCGCTGCTGACCTCGATCTCGCACGACCTCAAGACGCCGCTCGCCTCCGTGCTGGGCGCGGCCTCGACCATGCGCGATCTCGCCGGCGCGCTGTCGGACACCGAGAAGCGCGACCTGCTCGCCACCGTGATCGACGAATCCGAGCGGCTCAACCGCTTCATCGCCAACCTGCTCGACATGACCAAATTGGAGTCCGGCGCCATCGTGCCGAACACGGCGCTGCACGATCTCGGCGAGATCGTCGGCAGCGCGCTCAGGCGCGCGAGCAAGATCCTCACGGCGCACAAGGTGGAGCTGGTGCTGGCCGCCGATCTGCCGATGCTCCAGCTCGATGCCGTGCTGTTCGAGCAGGTGCTGTTCAACCTGCTCGACAATGCTGCCAAATATTCGTCGCCGGAGACCACAATCTCGATCAAGAGCCGGCGTGAGCGTGATCAAGTGGTGCTCGATATCGCCGACGAGGGCGGCGGCATTCCGCCCGGCGAGCTCGAGAGCGTGTTCGACAAGTTCTATCGGGTGCAGAAGGGTGACCATGTCCGGCCCGGCACCGGGCTCGGTCTCGCCATCTCCCGCGGCTTCGTCGAGGCGATGCGCGGCACGATCTCGGCGGCCAATCGCAGCGACCGCAGCGGTGCCGTGCTCACCATCCGTCTGCCCGTCCCGGCACAGACCCCAGCATTGGATACCGCCGCATGAGTGCCGCCCCGATCAAGGTCCTTGTCATCGACGACGAGCCGCCGATCCGCAAATTGCTGCGGATGGGACTCTCGACGCAGGGCTACGAGATCCTGGAGGCGTCGAACGGCAAGATCGCGCTGGAGAAGCTCACTGAGGAGCCGGCGCTGATCATTCTCGATCTCGGCCTGCCCGACATCCAGGGCCATGAGCTCCTGCGCACCATCCGCGCCCGCAACGAGGCCGTGCCGATCGTGGTGCTGTCGAGCCGCGGCGACGAGGCCGGCAAGGTGCAGGCGCTCGATCTCGGTGCCGACGACTATCTGACAAAACCCTTTGGCATGGACGAGCTGCTGGCGCGCCTGCGCGCCGCGCTGCGGCACCAGCTTCAGGTGCAGGGCGAGCGCCCGATCTTCCGCACCGGCGATCTCTCCGTCGATCTCGTCCGCCGCATCGTCAAGGTCGGCGAGCGCGACGTGAAGCTTTCGCCGAAGGAGTATGATCTCCTGCGCGTGCTGGTCCAGCACGCCGGCAAGGTGCTGACCCATCGTTTCCTGCTCAAGGAGCTCTGGGACGAGCTGACCGATGCGCAATATCTACGCGTCTATGTCCGCCAGCTCCGTCAGAAGATCGAAGCCGATCCGGAGCGTCCGCAATATGTGCTGACCGAGACGGGCATCGGGTACCGGCTGAAGGCAGGGGATTGATTTGGCCGTCGTTCCGGGGCGATGCGAAGCATCGAACTATGGTGCGCACTTGCGCACCTGAGAACCTCGAGATTCCGGGTTCGCCTCTTCGAGGCGCCCCGGAATGACGGTGGGGTTGCTACCCAGCCTTCCGATGCCGTGCGGTCGTCCGATGCGTCTTCCGCGCGCTGCGCTGCCGCCCCGTCGCCCGCCGCGCGTGCGACTTCGCCGCCGTCTTCTTGCCGCCGCGTCCTTTCAGGCTCTGCTTCAGCGCGTCCATCAGGCTGACGACGTTGCTCGGGCGCTCCTCGGGCTCCGGCAGCTCGATCTTCTTGCCGCTGGCCTTGCGCTTCACCAGCGCCTTCAGCGCGGTCTCGTACTCGTCCTTGAACTTGCTGGGATCGAAGTGCGCCGCCTTGGTGTGGAGGATGTGCCCGGCGAGCTCGACCATGTCTTTGGTGATCTTCGGGCTCTTGATGTCAGCGAAATACTCGCCCTCGTCGCGCAGCTCGTAGGGAAAGCGCAGCGTGGTGCCGAGCAGACCCTTGCCGAGCGGCTCGATGGCGATGATATGCTCGCGGTTGGTCAGCACGATCTTGGCGAGCGCGACGCGATCCTGGTCCTTCATGGCGTCGCGGATCACGGCAAAGGCGTCGACCGCCGCCTTGCCGTCGGGCGCGATGTAATAGGGGTGGTTGAGATATCGCTGGTCGATTTCCTCGCTCGGCACGAAACTCTCGATATCGATGGTGTGGTTGCTCTCGATCTGGACGGCTTCGAGCTCCTCCGGTTCGATCTCGACATATTTGCCCTTGCGCAGCTCGTAGCCGCGGCCCTTCTGGTCGCTCTCGACGACGTCGCCGGTCTCGGCGTCGATCATCTGCTGCTTGAGCCGGTTCCCGGTCTCGCGGTTGATCAGGTGAAACCGCGTCTTCTCGGCCGCCGTCGTCGCCGGGTAGAGCACGACCGGGCAACTGACCAGCGACAGCTTCAACGTTCCCTTCCAATAGGCGCGCGGAGCCATTCCATTCTCCAGTGATTTCAAGGCGTTTTGGAACCCCAACCGCGCCATCGGGTTTTGGTTCCGGGCGGGACTTTTGCCGTGATAGGCTTTGACTCTGACAAGAGAAGCGGGACCGGTCGTGCTGCAAAAACTCTCCACTTACCGAAAAAAGCGTGATTTCGGAAAGACGCCGGAGCCGTCGGGCAAGACGGCGGTGACGCCGTCGGAACAGCGACGTTTCGTGATCCAGAAGCATGACGCGACGCGGCTGCACTACGACCTCAGGCTCGAATTCGACGGCGTCTTCAAGTCTTGGGCGGTGACCAAGGGACCCTCGCTCGATCCTCACGACAAGCGGCTGGCGGTCGAGGTCGAGGACCATCCGCTCGACTATGGCGATTTCGAAGGCACGATTCCGGAAGGTCAGTATGGCGGCGGCACGGTGATGCTATGGGACCGCGGCACCTGGGAATCGGACGATCCGGACGCCGGCTTCAAAAAGGGCGACCTCAAGTTCACCCTGCATGGCGACAAGCTGCACGGCAGCTGGGTGCTGGTGCGCATGCGTAACCGCGGCGGCGAAAAGCGCACCAACTGGCTCCTGATCAAACACCGCGACGACTACGCCAGCGAGAGCGAGGATATCCTCAGCGAGGACAAGTCGGTCGCCTCCGGTCGTGCGATGGATCAGATTGCCGATGGCAAGGGCCGCGCGCCAAAACCGTTCATGCTGGCGAAGGGCGCCAAGGCCAAAGCGGATGCGGTCTGGCAATCCAACCGTGCCGAGGAGGCGAAGGGGAAGACGGTCAAGCCGGCGCCGCGCACCGCGTTGAAGGCGGGCAAGACTGCAAAGACCGCGAAGAAAAAAGCCACGACCGCGACGAACGCCAAGGAGGTCGCGGAGATGCCGGATTTCGTGGCGCCGCAGCTCTGCACCTCGGTCGAGCGTCCGCCGGCCGGCGATGGCTGGTGCCATGAGATCAAGTTCGACGGCTATCGCGTCCAGCTCCGGGTCGAGGACGGCACGGCGACGCTGAAGACGCGCAAGGGCCTCGACTGGACCGACAAGTTCGCTTCAATCGCGAAGGAGGCAGGCGCGCTGCCGGACGCGATGATCGACGGCGAAATCGTCGCCCTCGATCACAACGGCGCACCGAATTTCTCGTCGCTCCAGGCCGCGTTGTCGGACGGCAAGACCGAAGACCTGATCTTCTTTGCCTTCGACCTCTTGTTCGCCGAAGGCCTCGACTATCGCCGCCTGCCGCTCGGCGAGCGCAAGGCGCGGCTGAAGGAGCTGCTGGAAGCGCGCAAGCGAAAGTCGACGCAGATCCGCTATGTCGAGCATTTCGAGAGCGGCGGCGATGCCGTGCTGCAATCGGCCTGCAAGCTTGAGCTCGAGGGGGTGGTGTCGAAGAAGCTCGACGCGCCCTACCGCTCGGGGCGCACCGAGAGCTGGACCAAGGCGAAGTGCCGCGCCGGCCATGAGGTCGTGATCGGCGGCTACAAGACAACTAATGGCAAATTCCGCTCGCTGATGGCGGGCGTGCATCGTGGCGATCATCTCGTCTTCGTCGGCATGGTCGGCACCGGGTTCGGTGCCGACAAGGTCAAGCGCATCATGCCATCGCTGAAGGCGATGGAGGCCAAGGAGAGTCCGTTCGGCGGCAAGAACGCGCCGAAGAAGACGCGGGACGTGCACTGGCTGAAACCCGAGCTCGTCGCCGAGATCGAGTTCGCCGGCTTCACCGCCGACGGCAACATCCGTCAGGCTGCGTTCAAGGGCCTGCGCCAGGACAAGCCCGCCGAGGAGGTCGAGGCGGAAACGCCCGTCGATACCGAGCTCGCAAAGCCTTCGACGAGAAAGCGCGCCGTGCCGAAGACAGGCAAGAAGGACGCCGGCGCGGCCGAGGTGATGGGCGTCGTCATCTCAAAGCCGGACAAGGAGCTGTGGCCGGATGTCGGCGACGGCGAGGGTGTCACAAAGCTCGATCTCGCGCGCTATTTAGAGGCGGTCGGCAGCTGGATGATCGAGCATATCAAGGGCCGCCCCTGCTCGATCCTGCGTGCGCCTGACGGCATCGGCGGCGAAAAATTCTTCCAGCGTCATGCCATGCAGGGGACGTCGAACCTGCTCGAGCTCGCAAAGGTCTCCGGTGATCGCAAGCCGTATTTGCAGATCGACCGCGTCGAAGGGCTTGCCGCCGTCGCGCAGATCGGCGGCGTCGAGCTGCATCCCTGGAATTGCGCGCCGGATGCCTATGATACGCCCGGCCGGCTGGTGTTCGATCTCGATCCCGCGCCGGACGTCGAGTTCGCCGATGTCGTGGACGCCGCGAAGGAGATGCGGCAGCGCCTCACTGACGTCGGCATGGAAAGCTTCTGCAAGACCACCGGTGGCAAGGGCCTGCATGTCGTGGTGCCGCTGCTCCACGGTGCGCGCGACAAGGTGAGCTGGAAAGAAGCCAAGGCGTTCGCGCAAGGCGTTTGCCAATGGATGGCCGATGATGATCCCGAGCGCTATCTGCTCAACATGTCGAAGAAGCTGCGCAATGGAAAGATCTTCCTCGATTATCTGCGCAACGATCGGCTGTCCACGGCGGTGGCGCCGCTGTCGCCGCGCGCGCGAGATGGGGCGACGGTGTCGATGCCGGTGACCTGGGCGCAGGTGAAAGGCGATCTCGATCCCAAGCGGTATACGGTGCGGACCGTGCCGGGCCTGCTGGCACGCTCGAAGGCCTGGGATGGCTATGATGATGCGGCCGCGTCGATCAAGGCGGCGATGAAGAAGCTCGCGGGGAAGGTGAAGTAAGTCGGCGCTACGGGCGCAACTCCCGTAGGGTGGGCAAAGCGTAAGCGTGCCCACGATTTCTCTCGTTAAGATAAAGAAGGTGGGCACGGCGCAAGAGCGCCTCTGCCCACCCTACGAGATCGTACGTGCGGCTAGATCCGCCCCATCAGGAGCAGGATCAGCAGGATGACGATGACGAGCCCGAGGCCGCCGCCGCCGTAATAGCCGGTGCCGTAGAACGGCCCGCCGCCGATGCCGCTGAAGCCGCCGAGCAGGGCGATGACAAGAATGATCAGAATGATCGTACCGATAGACATGCGAGTCTCCTCCAGCCCTTTATTGAAAGGGTCGTTTGCAACCTGTCCCGTTGTGCGAATGGCAACTTGCCGCAGGTTTTATAGTTCCCACATTGAAACACGGCCGGACCATCATCTTGCATGGAACCTTTGTTGGTTCGGCCGGCATGACTAAGTGAGATCAGTCAGCACAGGGCAGGGCCATGTCAGCACCGCTTGTCGTTTCCATTCCGCATCGTCTCGGCCGCGAGGAGGCGGTGCGCCGGCTCAAGAGCGGCCTTGGACGCGCGGCCGCGAGCATTCCCGTGATGCAGGTCGAGGAGGAGCGCTGGAGCGGCGACACTATGAATTTCCGCATCCGCGCGCTCGGGCAGATCGCGAGCGGGCAGGTCGACGTGGCCGACGATCATGTGAAGGTCGAGGTGGTGTTGCCGTGGCTGCTGCAGCGCTTCGCCGAGATGGCGCAGACGGCGATCAAGAAGCGCGGGCAGCTGCTGCTGACCAAGGACGGCGGGAAATGAGCTTCAGGCGCGCATGCGCTGTCGCGCCGGCCTGATGGCGCTCGCTGCGCTGGCCACGATGACAGATGCGGGAAAATCGCGGAAAGCCTGCGCGAGTGGCAATTCATTGCCGGCAAGGCCGGGCACTGTGTAGCTGTCAATGTCCACGATTGCGTCAAGCGTTTCGAATGCGGGCCACTCCCGGCCGACCCGCGTGAAGGCAGCGAACTGACGGCCGACCACGACGATCACCGCGGCGCGGCCGTAGCGCCGGGCAAACGCGATGACATGATCTGCGTGCGTACCGCGCACCTCCAGCGGCTGATAGTCGCCCTGCGCGAAGACCTCGCCGAACTCGTTGCGCAGCTTGAGCAGGTGCCGCGTCCAGGCCAGCTTGAGCCGACCGTCCGGCCAGCTCTTGATCAGGCCGCGCCAGTCCGGAGTGTCGAGCCCGCCCAGCGCGGCGTGCCGCGCGGAAAAATCCACGGGACGGCGGTTGTCGGGATCGACCAGCGAGAGGTCCCAGAATTCGGTGCCCTGATAGAAGTCGGGCACGCCCGGCAACGTCGCCTTGAGCGTGAGCTGGCTCAGCCCGTTGAGCGCGCCAAGCAGCGCAACGCGGCGGGCGAGGGTTTGCAGCGCCTCCAAAAATTCGCCTGACAGCTCGGGGTCGAGGATTTTTGCGATGAAGCTTTGAATGCCGTTCTCATAGGCCTCATGCGGATTGAGCCAGCTGGTCTCCTCCTTGCCCTCGCGCGCGGCCTTCAGCGCGTAGGCCTGGATGCGCTCGATGAAGCCGGCATCGGCCGGTCCTTCGAGCGGCCAGGCGCTGAGCAGGGTCTGGTAGAGCATGTATTCGATCGTCGCCGACGGCGCGCGCAGATTGCCGTGGAGTGCAAGGTGCGGCGCGTTGAGCACCTTCCAGCGCGACACCGCGCTGGTCCATTCGCCCGGGATCTCGCTGAGCGCCGCGATTCGCGCGCGGGCATCCTCGCCGCGCTTGGTATCGTGGGTCGCCGTCGCCGTCATCCCCTGCGGCCACTCCCTGGCTCGGGCCCGCATGGCCTCGTGGAAGGCGACAATGGTGAGGCCGTGGCTGGCGGGATCGCCGCCGACCTCGTTCAGCGCGAGCAGACGGTGGAACTGGTAGAACGCGGTGTCCTCCAGTGATTTTGCCATCATCGGCCCGGTGAACTGCTGCACCTTCAGCGCGAAGCGGCGCACGCGCGGGGCGCTGTGCGGCGGCCGGCCGGGCTTGAGCAGGTCCATGGTCAGCGCGTCGCGCAGGAAGTCGAAGATGCCCTCGTCGGCGGCGAACCATTCGGCGCGCGCGCGCTCGATGGTGTCGTCGATCAGCTTGCGGTCGAGCGTGGTCGGCCCGCTATGGGTGAGATATGTTCGATAGACCGGGAAATGCAGCACATAGAGCTCGAGCGCCTGCCGCAGGCTGTCGGCTGAGAAGTCGCGGGTCGAGTAGTGGCCGTTGGCGATGCGCGCGAGCAGGCGCGTCAGCACAGTGAATTCGGAGGTCAGCAGGGTCTCCAGCACGCGCCGCTTGGCGTCCTTGACATAAGGTGCAAGCCGCGGCGGCCGGTTGCTGATCTGCCGCCAGGTCTCGTCCAGCGCCTCCAGCCCCTTGGCATCGACCAGGACATGAGTGATCGCGTTCATCCACTCATAGCCGGTCGTGCCCTGCACGCCGGCGAAGTGCGGCAGCTTCTCGTGCTCGCACAGGATCTTCTCGATCACGGTGTAGAACGGCTTGGTGTTGCCTTGCGCATCGCGCACCAGCCGGCGCAGCCGCTGGCAATATTGCGCGGGATCGCGCAGGCCGTCGATGTGATCGAGGCGGATGCCTTGCAGCTTGCCCTCGGCAACGAGCTGCTTCACCAGGCGGTGCGTGGCGGCAAACGTGCCGGGGTCTTCGACGCGCAGGCCCGCGAGCCCGTTGACGTCGAAGAAGCGGCGATAGTTGATGTCGCTGGAGGCAAGCCGCCAGTGCCCGAGCTTGTAATGCTGGCGCTCCAGGAGATGATGCAGCGCCAGCGTCTGCGCAGGACGATCCTTGGCGGCACGATAGGCGGCAAGCCCGCGATGGATGATGTCGGCCGCACCATCGACCTCCTTCAGCTCCGCCTTGAAGGCCGGCGCTTCCTTGCGGTTTGGCCGGCGCAGCCCGGTGTAGCGCGCGGCGAGCGACAGCAGGCGCGTGCCGGCCTCCGTCTCGGCGGCGTCCGCCTCCTTCACGATGACGCGCAGCATCTCGCCATAGCGCTCCGGCGCGATCGGCAGACGATGCTCGAAATACCAGGCGGAAAAGCTGCCCTCGTCGGGATCGTAGCGCAGCTCGATCTCGCCGCGCTCCAGCGCCTCGCCATAGGACGCGCCGAGGATCGGCAGCAGCACGCCGCCGCGGGCGCGGTAGGCCAATTGATCCCAGTCGATGTCGAAGGACACCGCGTGCGGCGAGGCCTGGCCCCATTCCAGCACGTCCAGCCACCAGGGATTGTCGGCGAAATGCACGCCGACATGGTTGGGCACGAAATCGATGATGAGGCCGAGGTCGTGCTGCTTCAGCGCCTCGCTCAGCCGCGCAAAGCCGGCTTCGCCGCCAAGCTCGGGATTGAACTGGCTGTGGTCGACGGTGTCATAGCCATGGGTGGAGCCCTTGCGTGCCTTCATCACCGGCGAAGCGTACAGATGCGTGATCCCCAGCGCCTTCAGGTAAGGCACGACAGCGGCGGCCTTGTCGAAGTCAAAATCCGCGGTGAGCTGAAGCCGGTAGGTCGCAAGCGGAATGGCGGGAGGCATGTCAACCTCCGAGGCGCCAGACCACCGACCAGGGCGGGAGCCGGTCGCCGGCAGCATTGCCCCAGATCGGCGTGCCGGCATTGCTGTCCGAGTGCGCGATGTCCCGGTCCGACAGATTGGCGACGAGACGCAACGTCGTGCCGTCGCCCATGCGCCAATGAGCAGTGAGCAGGCCATTGTCGGCCGCCTCGGCATCGCCGAAGCTCGCCCCCTTCAGCCGCGGCGCGATCTCCTTGCGGCGTAGGATGAGCAGCTCCCTGACCAGCACGAGCCGCTTGTCCTGCTCCGGCGTGCGGCCGGTCCAGTCAAGCACCGCCGATTGCAGCGTGGCCGGATCGAGCGGGTCCGGCACCTCGTCGCCGTATTTCTCGTAGGCCCAGGCATATTCCTGCTTGCGCCCCTTGCGCACGGCGTCGGCAAGGCCGCCCTTGAAGTCGCAGAAGAATGGGAACGGCACGGTCGAGCCCCATTCCTCGCCCTGAAACAGCATCGGCACCATCGGCGCCAGCAAGGTCACCGCGAGCGCGGCTTCGATCTGCTGCGGCGAGGCCAGACTCTCGAGCCGGTCGCCGAACGGACGGTTGCCAATCTGGTCGTGGTTTTGCAGGAAGTTGACGAAGGTTGCGGGCGGCAGTTCGCCGCTTGGCTCGCCGCGCGGCTTCTTGCCCCAGAATTCCGAGATCTCGCCCTGATAGACGAAGCCCGACGCCAGCGCGCGCGCAAGGTCCATGCGCGGGGTCTGGTAGTCGCCATAATAGCCGTTGAGCTCACCGGTCAGCATCACGTGCCAGACGTGGTGATAATCGTCGTTCCACTGCCCGCGATATTTGCCGTTCGGCGGCTCCTGCGCGGCGTCGAGCAGGCTGGCGCGATTGTCGCCGTTCTCCAGCACGAGGTGGATGTGCCGCCCCGTCGCCTTGGCGAGCTCGCCGGCGGCGGCGCTGAGGTCTTGCAGCATCGACTGTTCGCCGGGCACCGCCATGATGTGATTGGCGGCATCCAGCCGCAAGCCGTCAAAGCGGTAGTCGCTGAGCCAGGACAGCGCGTTCTCGACCGCGAATGCGCGCACCTGCGGCACGCGATAATCGATCGCGCTGCCCCAGGGCGTATGCGCGTCGGTGAAGAAGCTAGGTGCGTAGCGGCCGAGGTAATTCCCCTCGGGGCCGAAATGATTGTAGACGACGTCGAGGAACACCATCAGCCCGCGCAGATGCGCCTCGTCGATCAGCGCCTTCAGATCCTCGGGCCGGCCATAGGCGCTGTCGGGCGCATACCAGAGCACGCCGTCATAGCCCCAGCCGCGGCGGCCGGCGAAATCGGCGAGCGGCATCAGCTCCAGCGCGGTGATGCCGGTGGCGACGAGATGATCGAGCTTGTCGATCATGGCGCGGTAGGTGCCTTCCGCGGTGAAGGTGCCGACATGGGTCTCGATCAGCACCGCCTCTTCCCAGGGATGGCCGCGCCAGTCGCGCGCGCGCCATGTAAAGGCGTCGTGGTCGATCACCTCGCTCGGGCCGAACACATCCTCGGGCTGGAAGGCCGAGGCCGGATCGGGCACGTCGATCTCGTCGTCGATCCTGAACTTGTAGGGAGTGCCGACGGCAAGACCGTCAATGTCCGCGACATACCAGCCGTCCTGCCGTCGCTGCATCGCGTGCCGTCGCTCGAGCAGCAGATCGACCCGGCGCGCACCGGGCGCCCACAGGCGGAACGACACGCCGTCTTTCGTCGGCCTCGCCCCGAAAGATGGCCTCATGGCGCCCCCGCGAAGGCGAGCACGGAGCGCGGCGGCGCCTTGCTGTCGCTACCGGGTAGGAAATCAATGCTGTTCAGCTTGGCATCCGTCGTGTTCAGGATCTGCTGCCAGCTCTTGTATTCGTCGATCTCGGGCAATTTGAATACGATCTCTTCGGGGGCGGCGTTCAGAACGATAAAGATCGCGGCCGCGCCCGGTTCCACGGGGCCCATCACATAAGAGAGGAACCGCCCTTCCGGGAATTTCCAGTCGCTTTCCGTCATTTCGTCGCCGGCCGGCGTCAGCCACAGCGCGCCATAGGAAGCGCCGTCGGCGAGGCGGCCGTCGAGCCAGCGATGACTGCGAAGCTGCGAGAATCTCTGGCGAATGCCGGCGAGCTGGCCGACGAAATCGACCATGTCCTCGCCGTCCTTGCCGAGATTGTCCCAGCCGACCCAGCCGACCTCATTGTCCTGGCAATAGGCGTTGTTGTTGCCAGATTGCGAATTACCGACCTCGTCGCCGGCCAGCAGCAGCGGAATGCCCTGCGCCAGCATCAGGCAGGCCAGCACGTTCTTGCGCAGCTGCCGCCGCAGGCCGAGGATTTGCGGATCGTCGGTCGGGCCCTCGACACCGCAATTGTTGCTGTGGTTGTCGTTGGAGCCGTCGCGATTGTCCTCGCCATTGGCCTCGTTGTGCTTCTCGTTGTAGCTGAAGAGGTCGGCGAGCGTGAAACCGTCATGCACGGTGATGTGATTGATGCTGGCGCGCGGCCGCCGTCCGTCATGGTTGAACAGGTCGGATGATGCTGTCATGCGGCTGGAGATATCGCCGATCAGGTTGCCTTCGCCGCTCCAGTAGCGGCGCATGGCGCTGCGGTAGCGATCATTCCACTCCGACCATTGCGACGGGAACGCGCCGACCTGATAGCCGCCGAGGCCGAGGTCCCAGGGCTCGGCGACCAGCTTCACGTTCGCCAGCACCGGATCCTGCCGGATCGCGGTCAGCAACGAGCTGCCGCGGTCATAACCGTTCGGCCCGCGCGCGAGCGTGGTGGCGAGGTCGAAGCGGAAGCCGTCGACATGGCAGACCTCGACCCAGTAGCGCAGCGAATCCATCACCATCTGCAGCACGCGCGGATGGGTGAGGTTCACCGACGAGCCGCAACCGGTGAAGTCGTCGTAATAGCGCGGGTTCTCGCGGTTCAGCCAGTAATAGGAGGCGTTGTCGATGCCGCGATAGCACAGCGTCGGGCCGAGATGATTGCCTTCGGCGGTGTGGTTGTAGACGACGTCGAGCATCACCTCGATGCCGGCATCGTGCAGCCGCGCCACCGTGGTGCGGAAGGAATCGAGCGCGTTGTCCTGGGCGTAGCGCGGTTCCGGCGCGAAGAACGACAGCGTGTTGTAACCCCAGTAATTGGCGAGCTTCTTCTCCACCAAAATGCGGTCGTCGACGAAGCTGTGGATCGGCAAAAGCTCGATCGTGGTGACGCCGAGCTTCTTCAGATGCTCGATCATGGCGGGCGACGACAGCCCGCCATAGGTGCCGCGCAGATTTGGCGGGACGTCATCGCGCTTCTGCGTCAGGCCCTTGACGTGGGCCTCGTAGATGATGGTGTCTTCCCAGGGGATGTGGGGCCGGATCTCGCGGCGGCCCCAGTTGAAGGTCTCGTCGACCACGACCGCCTTGGGCATGCCGCGCGCATTGTCGCGCCGGTCGAACGAGAGGTCCTCGCGCGGCGAGCCGGTGCGATAGGCGAAATGCGCATCGCTCCAGACCAGCCGCCCCGAGAGCCGCTTGGCATAGGGATCGAGCAGCAGCTTGTTGGCGTTGAATCTGTGGCCGTGCTCGGGCTCATAGGGTCCGTGCACGCGGTAGCCGTAGAGCTGCCCCGGCGAGACGTCGTTGAGATAGGCGTGCCAGACGTCCTCGGTGCGTTCAGGCAATTCGATGCGCTCGAGCTCACGCCGTCCTTGCGTGTCGAACAGGCAGAGCTCGACCTTCTGTGCGTTGGCGGAGAACAGCGCGAAATTGGTGCCACGCCCGTCCCAGCTTGCGCCGAGGCGTGCGGGCGATCCGGCGGTGAGGCGCATGGGTCAGCTTTCCGGAACGAGGAAGATCGCGCCCAATGGCGGAACGGTGAGGCGAAGCTCGCCGTCAACGGCCTGGACCTCGCCGATGTTCCCAACGTCGCCGCCGCCATAATGGGCGGAGTCCGAATTGAACACTTCCTTCCACTTGCCGGCAAAGGGCACGCGCACGCGATAGTTGCGATAGACGTTGGGGGAGAAGTTGACGATGACGAGACAGCGCGCCTGCTCGTCAAAGCCCTTGCGCAGCCAGGCGAACACGTTGCGGTTGGCGTCGTCGGTGATCAGCCATTCGAAGCCGGCCTGGTCGCAATCCATCTGGTGCAGCGCCGGCACGGCGCGATAGAGCCGGTTGAGGTCGCGGATCAGGGCCTGGATGCCGGAGTGGTATTTGTATTCGAGCAGGTGCCAGTCGAGCGACTGGTCGTGATTCCATTCGCGGCTCTGCGCGATCTCGGCGCCCATGAACAGCAGCTTCTTGCCGGGATGGCCGAACATGAAGCTGTAGTAGGCGCGCAAGTTCGCAAAGCGCTGCCATTCGTCGCCGGGCATGCGGCCGAGGATCGAGCGCTTGCCGTGCACGACCTCGTCATGCGACAGCGGCAGGATGAAGTTCTCCGAGAAGGCGTAGTGCAGGCCGAACAGGATCTCGCCGTGATGGTGCTTGCGGTGGACCGGGTCCTTGCTGATGTAATTCAGCGTGTCGTGCATCCAGCCCATGTTCCACTTGTAGCCGAAGCCGAGCCCGCCGAACTCGACCGGGCGCGAGACCTGCGGCCATGCCGTGGATTCTTCCGCCGCCGTGGTGGCCTGCGGGAAGCGCGCGAACAGTTCGGTGTTGAAGCGGCGCAGGAAGTTGATCGCCTCGATGTTCTCCCGGCCGCCATACTGGTTGGGAATCCAGGCGCCGGGCGGGCGGCTATAGTCGAGATAGAGCATGGAGGCGACCGCGTCGACGCGCAGGCCGTCGATCGCGTAGCGCTCCAGCCAGAACAGCGCGTTCGACACCAGGAAGTTCGTCACTTCGGTGCGGCCGTAATTGTAGATCAGCGTGCCCCAGTCCAAATGGCGGCCCTGGAGCGGATTGGCGTGCTCGTAGAGTGCGGTGCCGTCGAAGCTGCCGAGACCGTGAGGATCATCGGGGAAATGCCCGGGCACCCAGTCGAGCAGCACGCCGATGCCTTCACGGTGGCAGGTATCGATGAGGGCGGCGAAATCGTCCGGCGAGCCGAAGCGGCTGGTCGGCGCATAAAGTCCGGTCGGCTGATAGCCCCACGAGCCGTCGAACGGGTGCTCGCTCACGGGAAGGAATTCGAGATGGGTGAAGCCCATGTCGCGGGCATAGGCCGGCAGCTGCTCGGCGAGCTCGCGATAGGTCAGCCATTCATTGCCGTTCTTGCGCCGCCACGAGCCGAGATGGACCTCGTAGATCGACATCGGCGCCGACAGCGCGTTGATGCCGTCGGGCGCCGGGCGCGGCCGAGGCAGATGCGCCTCGTCGAACACGATCGAGGCTGTCTTTGGCCGCACCTCGCTCGCAAAGGCCAGCGGATCGGATTTCAGCGGCAGCAGATGGCCGTGCGGGCCGATGATCTCGAACTTGTAGTGATCGCCACTCTTGGCGTGCGGAATGAACAATTCCCAATAGCCGGCGCCGCGCACCCGCATCGGATGGCGCCGCCCGTCCCAGAAATTGAAATCGCCGACCACGGACACGCGCCGCGCATTCGGCGCCAGCACCACGAAGCCGATGCCGTCGATGCCTTCGAGCCGCATCGGATGCGCGCCGAGCTTGTCGTAGAGGCGCTGATGGGTGCCTTCGCCGAGCAAATAGAGATCGAAATCGGTCAGGATCGGCGGAAAGCGGTAAGCGTCCTCGAACTCGACGACGCTGTCGCCGAATTTTGCGCGCAGCTGATAGTGCTTCGAGCCATTGGGCAGCGCGCCGATGAACAAGCCGGCAGCGTGGACACGGTCGAGGGCTGCGACCTCGCCATGCTCGCCGACCGCCTCGACATTGGAGGCTTCGGGCAGAAACGCGCGCACCACGCTTTTGCCACCCTCGGGATGCAGCCCGAGATAGTGGAAGGGGTCGGAGTGACGGCCCTCGATGATGGCGTAGGCTTCGGCAGGCAGCTTAGGCATGGGCTTCGCTCTCGGTACTGGACAGAATGCGAAGCAGTCCGGTCAGCGGCGCATGGAGCCCCTCGGGCCGGTGGGACAGCTCGTACTCTACTTCGTCGAACGCTTCATCAAGCAGGAAAAACCTTAACAGGCCTTCCGAGGCTTGCGCATCGTCTGGCCAGAGCCGGCGATCCGTCATGGCTTCGTCATAGGCAGTGAGGAACGTCGCGGTCGCACGCTCGCGCCATTCGTCGAGCGCAGCGGCGAGCCGGTCCTGCTCGTCGGACGGGCCCGTGCGCGCGCGGCCAAGGGCTGCGTTAACCGAAAGATCGATCGAGCGGATCAGGCCGGCGACGTCGCGCGCGGCAGGCAGCTTGCGCCACTTGTCGGCCAGCGGCAGACGCGGATCGCCGTCGAAATCGATGATGAAGATGTCATCCTTCACGATCAGAATTTGCCCGAGGCGGAAGTCGCCATGATGACGGATGTTCAACCCGCCGATCCCGGAACGCAATAGCGCATTGAGCCGGTCGGGCAGGGTGTTGCGTGCCGCGATGATCCGGTCGATCAGCGGCCGGTCCGCCTCCCGCAGGCCGTCACGGCTCTCAGTGAGGCGCTCGAACACCTGCTCGGCACGCGCCTTGAGATCGGAGACCCAGCGCTTGATCTGTGCGGAGCCGATCGGCTCCGGGGCGAGATCGGGCGGGGTAGCCGCGGCCAGCGCGACATGCAGCTCGCCGAGCCGCCGGCCGATCTGGGCCATGAAGTGCAGATAGGGCGCCTGCTCCTGGGTCTCACGCTGCGTTTCCCCTGGCGGCAGCACGCGCTGCTCGTCGATATAGCGGTCGAGATAGCCCGTGGTCACCGTCCAGCCGTCGCCCTGGTTCTCGACATAGGCATGCAGCACCCCGAGCGCGCTGCGGTGATCGCCCTCGATCAGCTCGACGCTGCCGAGCAGTGCCGGCGCATTGGCGAAGCGAGCCACTTCCGTGAGGTAGTGGCCGATCTCGATCTCGGGACTGGTCCCGCTTTGGAGCCGGCGGTAGATCTTGGCAACATATTGGTTGTCGACCAGCGCAGTGCTGTTCGACTGCTCGATCGTGCGGATGCGCTGCGGCTCCTTGATGGTGTAATCGGCGAACCGGCTGGTGGCCTTGAACTCCAGCCGCAGATTGTTCTCGTCCACCACCAGGTTTTGCGACAGACCGCGCAGGAAAAGCCCGATGAAGATCTGCTCAGTCGCAACGTCAAGCAGTGTGCCTTCGCGCGCGCCCTGGCGCACGGCGGCGAGCGCCTTCGGGTTGAAGCGTTCGCGGTCGAAGCGCACCCACTCGATCTGCATCGGCATCACGTAGCGCGTGGTGACGTCGTCCCGCGTCGTCTCGAAGAACGCGATCCAGGGTCTGTTGTCCCCGATGTCGCTGAACGGCACCGCCGAGGTGAGCGTGGCCTTGATCTGCTTGGGATTGTGATCGGGATACCAGCGTGTCCGCGACAGGAAGCCCGGCAGCACGTCGCGTTCGAACACGCCGCGCTCGCGGGCGAGAGAAACCCAGTTCGAATTCACCGGCACCACCAGCGTCTCGAACTCCGGCACCGCGCGCGGCGTCACCGGTTCGGACTTGTCGCGCTCCTGAAGCTGGAACCAGTAGAAGCCGTAGGGCCCCAGCGTGATCATGTAGGGTAATTCGCCGATCGGGGGGAAGCGCGTGCGTCCCAGCATCTCCTGCGGGATGCGGTCCTTCCACGGCGACAGGTCGAGCTCGGTCGCCTGGGCCGCGCGCGACAGATTGGCGACGCAGAGGATCACTTCGTCGCGATATTGCCGGACATAGGCCAGCACCGCGCGGTTGGCCGGGCGGATGAAGGTCATGGTGCCGCGGCCGAAGGCGAGCGTCGACTTGCGCACGGAGATCAGGCGCTTGGTGGCGCTGAGCAGCGAGGACAGGCTGCGCGACTGCGCCTCCACGTTCACCGATTCATAGCCGTATACGGGGTCCATGATCAGCGGGGCGTAGAGCCGGGCGGGATCGCAGCGCGAGAAGCCGCCATTGCGATCCGGGCTCCATTGCATCGGCGTGCGCACGCCGTTGCGATCGCCGAGATAGATGTTGTCGCCCATCCCGATCTCGTCGCCATAATAGATGATCGGCGTGCCCGGGAAGGACAGCAGCAGCGAGTTCATCAGCTCGATCTTGCGGCGGTCGTTGTCCATCAGCGGCGCAAGGCGCCGGCGGATGCCGACATTGATGCGCGCGCGGGGATCGTTGGCATAGGTGGTCCAGAGATAGTCGCGCTCGACGTCGGTGACCATCTCCAGCGTCAGCTCGTCATGATTGCGCAGGAACAGCGCCCATTGGCAGCTCGCCGGGATATCAGGCGTCTGGCGCAGGATGTCGGTGATCGGGAAGCGGTCCTCCTGCGCGATGGCCATGTAGATGCGCGGCATCAGCGGGAAATGGTAGGCCATGTGGCACTCGTCGCCACGGCCGAAATATTCCTGCACGTCCTCCGGCCATTGATTGGCCTCGGCCAGCAGCAGCTTGCCCTTGGAGTACGCGTCGAGCTCCTGGCGCAGGCGCTTGATGATCTCATGCGTCTCCGGGAGGTTCTCGTTCGAGGTGCCCTCGCGCTCGCAGAGATAGGGAATGGCGTCGAGCCGGAAGCCGTCGACACCGGCGTCCAGCCAGCGCTTCATCACCTGGATGATGGCGCTGACGACGCGCGGATTGTCGAAATTGAGGTCGGGCTGGTGCGAGAAGAAGCGGTGCCAATAGAACGCGCCGGCCTCCGGATCCCAGGTCCAGTTCGACTTCTCGGTGTCGGTGAAGATGATGCGCGTGCCCTGGTATTTCTGGTCGGTATCGCTCCAGACATACCAGTTGCGGGCGCTGGAGCCCGGATGGCTGCGGCGCGCGCGCTTGAACCATTTGTGCTGGTCGGAGGTGTGGTTGACGACGAGCTCGGTGATGACGCGTAGGCCGCGCTTCTGCGCCTCCTGGATGAAGCGCTTGAAATCCTTCATCGTCCCGAAATCGGGATTGACCGAGCCGTAGTCGCCGATGTCGTAGCCGTCGTCGCGGCCGGGCGAGGGGTAGAACGGCAGCAGCCACAGCGCGGTGACGCCGAGGTCCTGCAGATAAGGCAGCTTCTCGGTCAGCCCGGCGAAGTCGCCGATGCCGTCATTGTTGCTGTCGGCAAAGGCCTTGACGTGGAGCTGATAGATGATGGCGTCCTTGTACCAGAGCTCGTCCACGATCTCGGCAGACTCGGCCTTCTTGGTGTCGACGGAAGACAATACGTTCATGGCGTGACCCCTTACGCCAGGCAGCGGAACAAGAGTGCCGGATCGCGGTCGGGATCGATACGCAATTTGAGCCCACCCCATTCGATGCGGCATTGTTCGCCGGTGAGGAGATTTTCGAGTGCGGTGACGTGGCGGCGTTCGCCGCCGACGTCGATGGTGAGGTCGCCGAGCGGCAACCAGAATTCGCGCGCATGGCGCGAGAGAGCGATGACCGCGATCACCGTGTTGGCCGGGTTAGTCGCCTCCTTGGCGAAGGCGATGGTCTCGCCGTCCTCGGCGCCGAGGAAGCGCAGGCTTGCTGTCTGCTGAAGCGCCGCGTTCTCGTTGCGGATGCGGTTGAGCGCGGCGATGTAAGCCTTGATGTTGCCCGGTCTGTCCCAGTCGCGCTGCCTGATCTGGTACTTCTCGGAATCCTGATACTCTTCGCGGCCGGGCACGGCCTCGTGCTCGAGCAGCTCGAAACCGCTGTAGATGCCGAAGCTGCCCGACAGCGTCGCTGCCAGCGCGACGCGCGATTTGAAGGCCCAGGTCTCGCCGCTCTGCAGATGATAGGGCAAGAGGTCAGGCGTGTTCACGAACAGGTTCGGGCGATAGAAGTCTCGCTCGGGATAGCGCGTCAGCTCGCCAAGATATTGCTCCAGCTCCCACCTCAAAGTGCGCCACGGGAAATAGGTGAAGGACTGCGCGAAGCCGAGCTTGGCAAGGCCCTTCATCAGCTTCGGCTTCGTATACGTCTTGGAGAACAGGATCACCTCGGGGTGCCGGCGGCGGATGTCGCCGATCAGCCAGTCCCAGAATGGCAGCGGCGCGGTGTCGTGGTTGTCGATGGCGAAGATGGTGACGCCATGGTCGATCCAGAACAGCATGGCGTCGCGGAACGCGTTCCACAGCCCGACCCGATCGACCGAGGCGAAATCGGGGATGACGATGTCCGAATAGGGACCATCGGCCGTCCGCACCGAGCGGTCCGGCCGCCATTTGAACCATTCCGGATGCCGCGTCAGCCAGGGATGGTCCGGCGAGCATTGCACGGCGAAGTCGAGCGCGAGCTCGAGGCCGTATTCGAGGCAAGTGGCGACCAACGCGCGGAAATCCTCGATGGTGCCGAGCTCGGGATGCAGCGCATCGTGCCCGCCTTCGGCTGAGCCGATCGCATAGGGCGAGCCCGGCTCGCCTTCGGTCGCCACCGGCGAATTGTTGCGGCCCTTGCGGCTTGTGCGCCCGATCGGGTGGATCGGCGTGAGATAGAGCACGTCGAAGCCCATCGCGGCGATATCGGGCACGCGCGAGATGCAGTCGCGCAGCGTGCCGTGCCGGCCGGGGATCCGGCTCTGGCTGCGCGGCATCATCTGGTACCAGGCGCCAAAGCGCGCTCTGTCGCGGTCGATGACAAGCGGGAAGGGCGGCGAGCGGGTCAGGTCGGGTCGCGACTGGCTTTCGGCCATGGCCTTGCCGAGCTCGGCCGCAAGCAGCGGGGCGACGTTGCCGGTCTCAAGATAGTCCTCGCACTGCCTGATGATGACCGCTGCGGCGTCCTGCCCTGCGCCATGCGCCTTGGTCAGCAGGCCAGCGCCCTCGACCGCATCGAGGCTGACATCGGCGCCGGTGCGCTGTTTTCGTGTGACACCGTTTGACCAGGTCGCGAACTCGTCGGTCCAGGTTTCGATCGCATAGGCATATTGACCGGGCTCCAGGGGCGTGAACGCGCCGGACCAGCGGTCATTGCCGTGATGGATCATCGGCTCGCTCCGCCATTCGCGGTCCTGCTCTCCTCGCCAGATCAGCGCGGCTGATATCACGGCATCGCCACCGCGATAGATGTCGGCCCAGACCTCGACGCGCTCGCGCGCAATCCGCTTCACGGCGGAGCGGCCGCCGTCGATCAAGGGGTAGACGTTTTCGATGAGGAAAGCGCTGCCGGCAGCGGCACTCTCGACAGTTTGAATTGTCTTGTTCACGGTGATGCCATTGACAAGAAAGCAGGAGCCCGTTTCCCTTGTCGGGAACCTACGCTTGGTACCATTATAGAAAGCCGCTTGTGTGTCATTGGTTCCCTCGGGAACGGCAAGCGCAGTTTGCGAGTTACCCGTGACTAACCTCTTCCGCGACCTCGTTAAAATCGATGCCACCGGCCAGACGATGGCCTGCAAGCTGCGTGCCGAATGGATCTTTTAGCTCAAGCCCGGATCAAGGGCGTTCAATCTGAATTTATCGATGCCCTCGGCAAGCTGCGGGTCACAGATCCCGTGGCCCTCAAATCCATCCTCGACGCCTTGCCGGAGAAGCGGGTCTACCGCTTCGTCGCCGGGCCGGTCGTGGTCCGTGCCCTGGGCAATCCCCGCACCGAATTGGCGACATCAGGCGCGGCGCCGCTCAGATGGAAAATCACCGGCAAGGACAAAATCATCGCGCGAGGCGAGACGCGCGAGCCCGTGATCGCCTGGCCCGCGGGCCTGCCGCTCGGCTATCACCGGCTGACGCTCACCGATGCCGAAGGCGTGAGCGAAGACGTGCCGATGATCGTGGCGCCCGAGCGCGCCTTCGGCGGCGATTTCGACCGCGGCTGGCTGCTGGCCGTGCAGCTCTACAGCGTCCGCTCGGACCGCAATTGGGGCATCGGCGACTTCACCGATCTGGCCGGGCTCCTCCGGCTGGCAAAGCAGCTCGGAGCCGACGGCGTCGGGCTCAATCCGTTGCACGTGCTGTTTGACGATCATCCCTCAGATTGCAGCCCCTATTCGCCGAACAGCCGGCTGTTCCTCAATCCGCTCTATATCGACGTCGAGGCGATCCCGGAATTTTCCGCCGATCTCGTGCCCGATGCGGCTGCGACCGCTGCGCGGCTCCGCCAGGGCGATCGCGTGCCCTACGCCGATATGGCGGCATTGAAATGGTTGGCCTTGCGCGCCGCGTTCAACAGCTTCGTGACCAGCGCGAGCGAGCCGCGCCGGAAGGCGTTCGACACCTTCCGCGCCGAACGCGCGCCGCTATTGTCGCGCTTTGCCTGTTTCGAGGTGCTGCGCCATCGCTTCACGGGGCCGTGGTGGGAATGGCCGGTGGAATGGCAGCAGCCGGATGAGACGAAGTGCGCGGGCTTGCGCACAGGACCCGACAAACGCGAGGTCGAGTTCGTCGAATTCGTGCAATGGACCGCCGATAGCCAATTGCGTGCCGCAAGGGAGCTGGCGAACCAGCTTGGCATGCGCGTCGGGCTCTATCTCGACGTCGCCGTCGGCGTGCAGTCCAACGGCTTCGATGCCTGGAACGAGCAGATGGCGATCTCGCGCCATCTGGCCGTCGGCGCGCCGCCCGACGTGCTCAACACCGTCGGCCAGGACTGGGGCCTTGCCGGCTTCAACGCCGGCGGCCTGGAGGCCCAATCCTTTGTGCCGTTTGCCGACATGCTGGCGGCGTCGATGCGCCATGCCGGTGCTATCAGGCTCGATCACGTGCTCGGTTTGAAGCGGCTGTATCTCGTGCCGCGCGGCTTCAAGCCCGACAACGGCGCCTATGTGCAGATGCCGTTCGAGGCGCTGCTCGGCGCGGTGGTGCGCGAGAGCGCAGCCCACAAATGCATCGTGATCGGCGAGGATCTCGGCACGGTGCCGGAAGGTTTCCGCGAGACCATGCAGGATTTCGGCATCTGGTCCTACCTCGTCATGATGTTCGAGCGCGACGATTCGGGCCATTTCCGCAACATCGACCACTACCGGCCGAACGCCCTGGTGACGCTGAACACGCATGACCTCTGCACCTATGCGGGCTGGCGCTCGTTCAGCGACCTCAAGATGAAGCGCTCGCTCGGGCTCGATCCCGGCGAGGACGACCAGGCGCGCTGGGACGCGCTCGGCGCGCTCGACGAGATCTTGCGGCAGAACGGCATCAACGCCAACGACCTCTATTCGGTGCTCGCCTTTCTGTCGCGCACGCCGTCGCGGCTGCTCGCGGTGTCCATGGAGGATCTACTCGGCGTGATCGACCAGCCCAACATTCCCGGCACGATCGACGAGCATCCGAACTGGCGCCAGCGCTTACCCGTTGCGCTCGACGAGATCGCCGCTAAGGTTGATCTCGCGGCTTTGAAGGCCGCAACGCGGGAACGTTCATTGGCCGGCGGGCGTTAACCCGCCGGGGTTTCCAGGCTCGAACGACATTGTCTCAGAGGATCGAGGACTATGCGCTGATCGGCGATTGCGAGACCGCTGCGCTGGTTGGGCGCAACGGCTCGATCGACTGGCTGTGCTGGCCGGCCTTCGATTCCGACGCCTGCTTCGCCGCGATCCTCGGGACAAACAAGAACGGCCGCTGGCTGATCACGCCAGCCGATGACGTCGTCAAGACCTCGCGCCGCTATCTCGGCGACACCCTCATCCTCGAGACGCGCTTCGAGACCAAGTCCGGCACCGTCGCGCTGGTCGACTTCATGCCGCCGCGCGGCAAGGCCTCCGACATCGTCCGGCTGGTGCGTGGCATCAGCGGCACGGTGAAGATGCGGATGGAGCTCGTGATCCGCTTCGGCTTCGGTGTCGACATTCCCTGGGTGCGGCGGATCGACCACTCGCTGCTCGCGATCTGCGGCCAGGACATGACGGTGCTGCGCACCCCAGTCGAGACCCGCGGCGAGGATCTCACCACGGTCTCCGATTTCGAGGTGAGGGAAGGCGAGACCGTACCTTTTGTGCTGACCTACGGTCCCTCGCATCTCGAGCCGCCCGGGCCGATCGACCCTGAGCAAGCGCTCGAAGAGACCGAAGCGTTCTGGAAGGACTGGTGCAGCCATTGCACCCGCGACGGGCCCTATCACGACCTGATCTTGCGCTCGCTGATCACGCTGAAGACGCTGACCTTCGCTCCCACCGGAGGCATCGTCGCCGCGCCGACGACGTCGCTGCCAGAGAAGCTCGGCGGCAGCAGGAACTGGGATTACCGCTTCTGCTGGCTGCGCGATGCCACCTTCACGCTGCTGGCGTTGATGAACTCGGGCTACACCGAGGAAGCCTCGGCCTGGCACAACTGGCTGCTGCGCGCCGCCGCCGGCGCGCCGGCGAACATGCAGATCATGTACGGCATCTGGGGTCAGCGGCGCCTCTTGGAATGGGAGGCGGGCTGGCTCGCCGGCTACGAGGGCGCGCAGCCGGTGCGCGTCGGCAATGCCGCGCATGCACAGCTGCAGCTCGACGTCTATGGCGAGCTGATCGACGCCTTCCACCAGTCGCGCATGGCCAAGCTGAAGCTCGACGACGAGAGCTGGGCATTGGAATGCAACGTGCTCAATCACCTCGCCGAGGTCTGGGACAAGCCCGATCACGGCATCTGGGAGCGGCGCGGCCAGCCCCGGCATTACGTCTTCTCCAAGGTGATGACCTGGGTCGCGTTCGACCGCGGCATTAAGAGCGCCGAGACTTTTGGCTTCAAGGCGCCGCTGCTGCATTGGCGCGCCTTGCGCGAGGCCATTCATCGCGACGTCTGCAACAGGGGTTTCGACGCGGGGGAGAATGCCTTTGTCGAGTCCTATGGCTCGAAGCTGCTCGATGCCAGCGTGCTGCTGCTGCCCGGCGTCGGCTTCCTGCCGGCCGACGACCCGCGCATCCGCGGCACCATCGCCGCGGTCGAACAGCACCTGATGCACGACGGCTTCGTGCTGCGCCACGATCCGCGCGAAGTCTCCGATGAGCATCAGCCGATCGAGGGCGCGTTCCTGGCCTGCAGCCTGTGGCTCGCCGACGCCTATGTGCTGTCGGGCGATCTCGACAAGGCGCAGGTCTTGTTCGATCGCGTCGCCGGGCTCGCGAACGACGTCGGGCTATTGGCCGAGGAATACGATTCCGTCGCGCGCCGCCAGACCGGCAATTTCCCGCAGGCCCTGACCCACATCGCGCTGATCAACACCGCGCACAATCTGTCGGCGGCGAGGCAAAAGAGCGAGAAGCCGGCGATGCAGCGGTCGAAGTAGTGACCGTGCTTTAGTCTTGATTGGTACCAGAGCGGAGGTGCGCTCCCTCCCCCGCTCGCGGGGGAGGGCTCGGGAGAGGGTGTTTCCGTTGGGCGAGAACCCCCAAGAGGAGAGAACCCTCACCCGCCGCTACGCCATAGCCGAGGCTGCGCCTCGGCGTTAAGTGGACGGCCGCCGAAGGCGGCCTATGCCTCTCCCGCAAGCGGGAGAGGTGAACAAGCCGGCAGCCCGCCTCACCCCACCCCATTCCACTTCAAGACCATCTCCATCGCCTCGGCAAAACCATCCTGCTCGTTGGTTGCGGTGACGTGGGTGGCTTGGTCCTTGACGTTGTCGGTGGCGTTGCCCATGGCGATCGAGGTGCCGGAGACGCGGAACATCGCGAGGTCGTTCTGCATGTCGCCGATGGTGGCGACCGCTTCGGTCGAGATGCCGAGCCGCTTGGCCATGGCCTGCACGAACGTGCCCTTGTTGAACCCGGGCGGGGTGATGTCGAGATAGTAGGTCTGCGAGCGCACCGCGGTCGCCTCGGCTCCGAGCGCCTCCTGCATCGCCTTCTCGCACCGCTCGAGGCCGGCGGCATCGGTGCTGGCGCCGACGATCTTGCAGGCGCTGGCGAGGTATGGCGAAAAATCCGTCACGATGGTCGGATCGGCGCGGATGGTGTGCTGCTCATGCGCGACGTAGCTGCCGTCGCGATTGTCGATCAGCCATTTGTCGGCGGTGAAGAGCCAGATGTCGGCGCCGAATTCGCGGAGGATTTTCAGGGTCCGTTCGGCCGCGCTCTCCGGAATCAGGTGCTGCTCGACCGGCCTCATCTCGGGATCGATGATCGAGGAGCCGTTGAACGGGCCGACCGGCAGCCACAGCGCCAGCGGCTCGATCAGGAAGCGCATGCCGATCGCGGGACGGCTGGAGGTGATGGTGAAGCCGATGCCGGCCCGGTGCAGCCGCTGCACCGCGCTCTTTGCGCGCTCGGTCAGCGTCTTGTCCTTGGTCAGCAGCGTGCCGTCGACGTCGGAGACAACGAGAGAGATTTTCGTCATGGCAGGACCTTTGGTTATGGCCTCAGCGTCGCGCCGCCCAGTTTCAGCTGCCGGACGATGCCGTCCACGATCGCCTCGACGGTCTCGTCGATCGAGACAGTGACGACGTGCTCGCCAGCCTCCGGAGGCTCCAGCGTATCGAACTGGCTGGTCAGCAATCCAGGCGGCATGAAGTGGCCCTTGCGCTGCGCGAGCCGCTCAGCGATCAGCTCTTTCGTGCCCCTCAGGAACACGAAGCGGACGTCATCGCGTCCGCGCAGCAGCACGTCGCGGTAGGTGTGCTTCAGCGCCGAGCAGGCGATGATGACGTGCCCGCCCTTGCCGCATACCCGCGCGATCTCGTCGGCGATGGCGTTGAGCCAGGGCCAGCGGTCCTCGTCGGTGAGGGGATGGCCGGCCCGCATCTTTTCGACATTGCTGGCGGGGTGAAAGCTGTCGCCGTCCTCGAAGCGCCAGCCGAGCCGCTCGCCGAGCGCCTCCGCCACCGTGCTCTTGCCCGAACCCGACACGCCCATCACGATCAACGCACAAGGTGCTTCAACGCGGCCCACGAATTCCCTCCGGAAGCGCGGCCCTGTCGACCAGCCAGACGGTCTCACGATTCGAGCACGCGCGTACAGCCGGCAAATTCTCGCCATTGAGGAGGCGCGTCAAGATCGGCTGCTTGTCGTGCCCGGCAATCTCGAACAGCATCTCGCGGCAGGATGCCAGCACGGGGAGAGTGAGCGAGACCCGCGGCACGAACGGCGCGACATTGGCTTTGGGCACGCCGACGACCCAGCGCCGGGTCTCCTCGATCTCGGGATAACCGGGAAACAGCGAGGCGGTGTGGCCGTCCGGCCCTGCGCCCATCAGGACCATGTCAAACAGCGGCCGCGCCGGATCGAGCTGGTCCGAGCCGTAGAAGGCCTGCAGCTCGCGCGCATAGGCCGCGGCGCTCGCATCGGGATTTTCGGCCGTGGTCGGGATCGGATGAACATGGCCAGCGGCCGCGTTGCGATCGAGAAAGGTGGCGCGTGCGACCGCCATGTTGTTGAGCGGATCGCTCTCGGGGACAAAACGCTCGTCGCCGATGAACCAGTGCACGCGATCCCACGGAATCCTGCCGCGCCATTCGTCGCTGCCGAGCAGTTGATAGAGCTTCTTCGGGCTGGAGCCGCCGGTGAGGCAGATCGCGATGCGCGAGGGATTGGCTGATATCCGCGCCATCACCCGTTCGGCTGCGGCTTGCGCCAGCGCCTCGGCGTCTAGCGCGACGATCAGCTCCGGCTGGCCGGCCGCCATCACGAATATTTCCGCCAGCTGCGCCCGTCGCGGCGAAGCAGCTCGTCGGCGCATTTCGGGCCGTCGCTGCCAGCCTGATAGGTCTCGATGCCGTTGGTACCGGCATTTTTCCAGGCATCCAGGAACGGCTGCACCGCCTGCCATCCGGCCTCGACGCCGTCGGCGCGCTGGAACAGGATGTTGTCGCCGATCATGCAGTCGTAGATCAGCGTCTCGTAGCCGGTCGAGGGATCGGCGCGGAAATAGTCGCCGTACTTGAACTTCATCTCGACGCCGTCGATGGTGATGCTCGGTCCCGGAATCTTGGCGTTGAACTGCAGCTCGATGGTTTCGGTCGGCGCGATGCCGATGGTGAGGAAGTTCTGCGACAGGCGGTCGACGTCCGTGCCTGAGAACATCGACAGCGGCGCCTGCTTGAACTTGATCGCGACTTCCGTGCGCTTGTGGCCGAGCGCCTTGCCCGTGCGCAAATAGAACGGCACGCCAGCCCAGCGCCAATTGTCGATCATCAGCTTCAGCGCGACGAAGGTCTCGGTGGTGCTGCCAGGCTTGACGTCCTCGGTCTTGCGATAGTCCGGAATCTCGTCCTCGCCGATGCGTCCCGCGAGATATTGCGCGCGCACCGAGCTTCTCAGGGCCTCTTCCTCGTCCGGCTGTTGGATCGCGGTGAGCACGTCGGCCTTCTCCGAGCGCACGGAATGTGCATCGAAACGTGCCGGCGGCTCCATCGCCACCAGCGACATCAGCTGGAACAGATGGTTCGGCACCATGTCGCGCAGCGCGCCGGTGGCGTCGTAGAAGCCGCCGCGATGGCCGACGCCGAGCTTCTCCTCCACCGTGATCTGGACGTGGTCGATATGATTGCGATTCCAGATCGGCTCGAACATGCCGTTGGCGAAGCGCAGCACCAGGATGTTCTGCACCGTCTCCTTGCCGAGATAATGATCGATCCGGTAGATCTGGTGTTCGTCCATGATCTTCAGCAGCTCGCCGTTCAGCGCGCGTGCCGAGGCGAGGTCGGTGCCGAACGGCTTTTCGATGACGAGCCGCCGCCAGGCGCCGTTCTCTTTCATCATGCCGGTGCGGCCAAGCTCGCGCGCGGTCGGCGCGAACGCGGCCGGCGGGGTCGCGAGGTAGAACAGCCGGTTGCCGCCGGTGTCCTGCGCGCATTCCAGCGAATCCAGATGCTCGCGCAAACGGTCGAACGAGGGCGGGTCCTTCGGGTCGGCCTCGACGAAGGTCACGCATTCCAGCAGCTTCCGGGCGATGTCGTCGTCCACGGGCCGCGTCGCGAACTTGTGCAGGCCCTGCATCAGGCTGTCGCGCAGCTCGTCATCGGACTGGCCCTTGCGGGCGACGCCGACGACACAGAACTTTTCCGGCAGCAGGTGCTCGGCGGCGAGATTGTAGAGCGACGGCATCACCAGGCGATGGGTGAGGTCTCCGGTGACGCCGAAGATGACGAAGGCGCAATTTTCCGGTTTGCGCTTGGCTTTCGGGTCTTTTGTCACGAATTGTTGGCCTTCGCTTTGTTGCTTCTGACCTGAGCTCTTATTTGGGCTTCGCGGCGCCCGGCGGCTTCGGCTCCTTGTGGCCGCCGAAACCGGCACGCATCGCGGAGAGAATTTTTTCGGCAAAGGTGTGTTCCTTGCGGGAACGGAAACGTGTGTAGAGCGCCGCGGTCAGCACCTCTGCCGGCACGGCCTCGTCGATCGCCGCATTCACGGTCCAGCGGCCTTCGCCGGAATCTTCCACGAAGCCGGAATATTCCGAGAGCTGCGGGCTGTCGGCGAGCGCGGTGGAGGTGAGGTCGAGCAGCCAGGACGGGATGACGCTGCCGCGCCGCCACACCTCGGCGATGTCGGCGAGATCGAAATCGTAGCGATGATCCGCCGGCAGCGCGTCGATGTTGGCGTTCTTGAGGATGTCGAACCCTTCGGCATAGGCCTGCATCAGGCCGTATTCGATGCCGTTGTGGATCATCTTGACGAAATGGCCGGCGCCGACGGGACCTGCATGGATGTAGCCCTGCTCGATGCAGGGATCGCGCCCGTCGCGTCCTTCGGTGCGCGGAATGTCGCCGGCGCCGGGCGCGAGCGCGGCGAAGATCGGATCGAGCCGGTCCACCACGGCCTTCTCGCCGCCGATCATCATGCAATAGCCGCGGTCGAGGCCCCAGACTCCGCCGGAGGTCCCGACGTCGACATAATGGATGCCGCGCGCCTTCAGCGCCTTGCCGCGGCGGACGTCGTCCTGCCAGAAGGTGTTGCCACCGTCGATGATGACGTCGCCGTCCTGCATAACGCCGGCGATCGTCTCGATCGTCGTCTCGGTGATGTGGCCGGCCGGCAGCATCACCCAGGCCGTGCGCGGCCGCTCGAGTTTCGAGATGAACTCTTCGAGCGTGGCCGAGCCGACCGCGCCGTCTGCGGCAAGGCCGGCGACGGCCTTGGTGTCCTTGTCATAGACCACGGTCGTATGGCCGTGGCGCATCAGGCGGCGAACGATGTTGCCGCCCATCCGGCCGAGGCCGATCATGCCGAGTTGCATGTGAGAGATCTCCTTAATTCAGCGCATCATTGAGCGCCGCATTGAGCGTCGCGAGACCTTTCTTGAGCGGGCCCTTCAGGTGCACCCGAAGCGCGCGCCGGCCGCGCTCGGTCAGCACGTCGAAATCGCCGCGCGCCTGCGCCGCCTTGATCACGCCGAAGCTCGCCTTCTGGCCCGGCACCGCCAGGTCCTTGGCGTCGTCGGCGGTGATCTGGAGGAACACGCCGCTGTCGGGGCCGCCCTTGTAGGCCTGCCCGGTCGAGTGCAGGAAGCGCGGGCCGAATTCGGCGCAGGTTGCGACATGCCGCTTGTCGCGCACCTCGAGCCGCATGGCCTGGAGCGCGTCGATCGTCGCCTTGTCGCGCGCGATGTAGCCGAGCAGGGCGACATAATCGCCGTCGCCCGAGCGCGACAGATGCGCCTTCAGCCATGAGGTGAGGTCGCCATTGGCACCGGCTGCGCGCAGCGCCGTGGCGTTGGCCTCGTCGGTGTAGAGATCGGCCTCGTCCGTGCTGACCACCGGCTCCTCGGCCGGCAGCGACCCGGTCTTCTCGAACGACGCGGTGAGCTCGCGGGTCTTGATCTTGGCCGCTTCCACGTCCGGCTGGTCGAACGGGTTGATGCCGAGGATCGAGCCCGCGACCGCGGTCGCCATCTCGAAGCGGAAGAATTCCTGGCCGAGATGGTCGATCGACTTCATGACGATGCGCACCACGGGATGGCCGGCCGCCTCGATCGCGGCGAGCTTGGAGTCATGGGCGGCATCGGCTTCGCCTTCGGTGCGGATGTCGATGAAGAAGCGGTCGTTGCCGTAAGAAGCGGACTCGCCCAGCGGCTCGCCCTCGATCGGGATCAGGCCCTTGCCTTCCTTGCCGGTCGATTCCGCGATCAGCTGCTCGGCCCAGGCGCCGAAATCGGCGATCTTCTTCGACGCCAGGATCGTCACCTTGTCGCGGCCCTCGAGGCCGGCGAGGCCCATGGCAAGGCCGAGCTGCACGCCCGGATTCTCGCTCGGCGGCACGTCCGGCCCGCAGGAGCGGGCCATCGCCTGCGCATGCTTGATGAAGGTCTTGACGTCGATGCCGGCGGTCGCCGCCGGCACCAGGCCGAACGGCGAGAGCACCGAATAGCGTCCGCCGATCGACGGTTCGCCATGGAAGATGCGGGCGTAGTTCAGCTTCTTCGCCGCCTTCTCCAGCGAGGAGCCGGGATCGGTCACCGCGATGAAGCGGTGGCCGGTCTTCACCTTCGGCCCGACCGCTTGCGCGACGCGCTCATGGAAGTAATCCTTCATCGCGTTCGGCTCGGTGGTGCCGCCGGACTTGCTCGACACGATGAACACGGTGTTGGCGATGTCGATCTTGTCTTCCATCGCCCGCACCTGCGCCGGATCGGTGGAGTCCAGCACGTGCAGCTTCGGGAAGCCGGGCTTCTTGCCAAAGGTCTCGGCGAGCACCTCGGGGCCGAGGCTCGATCCGCCCATGCCAAGGACGACGGCATCGGAGAAGTTCTGGCCCTTCACGCGGCCCGCGTAATCCTCGTAATCGGCGACGTTGGCCTTGGCCGCGCTGTCGAGCCAGCCGAGCCATTTGTTCTCGTCCGTGCCGGTCCAGACCGACTTGTCGCGCTGCCACAGCCTGCGGATTTTGGCGGCTGCGCGCCATTCCTCGGTGCTCTTGGCCACTGCCTTGCCGAGCCCGTCGCCGAGCGAAAGCTGCTGACGGTCGATCGCGGGTCCGAGCACGGTGGCGCGCTTGTGGGCGACCGCGCCGTAGAGCTTGTCGGCGGCGTCCGCAAACTGCTTGACGCCGTCCTTGACCAGCTCCTCGGTGATGGCGTCGAGCGACACGCCGGAGCGCTCCAGCTCCTCCAGCACGCGCCTAGCGTCGTCGATGTTTTCTTCCAGGCTGTCGCGCGGCTTGCCGTGATCGCGGAACGCATCCAGCGTCGCCGGCGGCACGGTGTTGATGGTGTCGGGGCCGATCAGCTCCTCGACGTAGAGGACGTCGCTGTAGTCCTTGTTCTTGGTGCCGGTGGAGGCCCACAGCATGCGCTGCGGCTTGGCGCCCTTGGCCGCGAGCTTCTCCCAGCGCGGACCGGAGAACAGGCGCTTGTAATCCTGATAGGCGATCTTGGCGTTGGCGATCGCGACCTTGCCCTTGAGCGCGGCGAGCCGCTCCTTCTCGGATGGGTCGTTGGCGCGGGCGATCTTCTCGTCGAGCTGCTTGTCGACCATGGTGTCGATGCGGCTGACGAAGAAGCTTGCAACGCTCGCTACATGCGAGGGGTCGCCGCCGCCGGCGACGTATTTCTCCAGGCCCGCGAGATAGGCCTCGGCCACCTCGAGATAGACCGCCTTGGAGAACAGCAGCGTGATGTTGATGCTGATGCCTTCGCCGATCAGCGTCTCGATCGCCGGCAGGCCCTCCGGCGTCGCCGGCACCTTCACCATCAGGTTCTTGCGGCTGACGTCCTGCCACAGCCGCCGCGCCTCAGTGACCGTGCCGGCGGTGTCCATCGCCAGATAGGGCGAGACCTCCAGGCTGACATAGCCGTCGCCGCCCTTGAGGCGGTCATAGACCGGGCGCAGCACGTCGGCGGCGTTCTGGATGTCCTCGACGGCGACTGCCTCGAACAGGTCGGCCACGGTGCGGTCGCCGCGCTTCAGCGCCTTGCCGATCGGGGCGTCATACTCGTCCGAGCTGCCGATCGCCTTCTCGAAGATGGAGGGATTGGAGGTGACGCCCTTGACGCCGTCGGTGTCGATCAGCCGCTTCAGGTCGCCGTTGGCGATGAAGCCACGGGCGAGGAAGTCCAGCCAGACGGCTTGTCCGTGCTTTTCCAGTTCTTTGACGGGATTCATGGTGCTTATTTATCTCCAAGCCTGGGGGGCGAGGGGTTTCCGCGCCGATCCTGACGCGCTATCCTCTAGCTTACATGCTCCCGGGAGGGAACCAATCAAGGGTATTTGCGTCATACTCTCAGTGTAACTCCGTCGCGATCATGGCGATCCAGGCGGCAGTGGCTGTGTTGCGTAAAAAATCGTTGGCCGAAAGGTTCGGCCGAGATCTCGTTGCGTAACGCCGGCCACGTCGCCGTAGGCCCGTCGCGAATGGTCATGCTGGGGGACTGCATGCACGCACATACTGACGGTGTTACGTTCGCCGTTGCCAATAGCCCGCAATCGATCGCGCCGGCCGCAAGCGCCGAGGCGTGCGATCTCGAAATCGGTCAATGCGCGACACGCCTGCGACTGCTGGTCGCGGCGGGCTTTGCGCTGACCCTGCTCAGTGCAAGCCTCGCCTTCGACATGTGGGACGGGCTCGGCGACTACGATACGACGGTCGGCTATGCCGGCGTCGCCTTGTTTGGCCTGGTGACCAGCTGGCTGATCTGGCTGCTCCCCGCCGAGCGTGGACCGGTGGTGATCGCCACTCCTTTCGGCATTCGCGATCTGCGCATCGGTAGTGAATTCCTGCTTTGGGACTCCATTGCGGAGATTTCGGCTGAGGAAAGCCGCGGGCACAAGATGATCGTGCTGACGCCGACGCCGGCCTTGCGGCGGCAGCTCAGCACCATCCGCGGCTCGGGCCGCCGGGCGCAGAGCGATCGGATTGTCATCCATTCGGACGGTTTGGCGACCGATTTTGATACACTGCTGCGTGCTTGTCGCGACTATCATGCTGCCGCCGGTCCGCGCACTGCATTGCAGCAGGAAGATGAACGAGCGACGCAAGCGGTGCTCAAGGCTTCGCCGTAGAAGCGTCATAAGATCGCCGCCCGCAGCTCGCTATGCTGCGGCGCCGGATGGACTCATCCCCGGTAATGCCCGGATGTTGCGACCAAGTGACATTTTCTGGAAATGAGCCAATATAGACATAGATTCGCACAAATTACAGGCATGTGCCTGTTCGTAACTCACGGAGTGCCTACGTTGTGCGTTGCGTCGAGTTGGCCCCAGGGTGTCCAATGATCGTCATGTGCTCACGCTGATTCGAAATGGCCTGAGGAACGGTCCGGTAACTGCTTTCGTTTCAGCTTGTAGCGGAACTCACGCGGAGAGGGATCATGTACAACGATTCTCTATTCAACGCTTTCGCTCGGTCGTTCGAGGCGAGAAGCCAGCACGACATGTCGATGGCGGAATATCTGGAATCGTGTCGAAGCGATCCCATGAAATACGCAAATGCGGCCGAGCGACTGCTAGCAGCGATCGGCGATCCGCAGACGATTGACACGGCCAAGGACCCACGCCTTGGCCGTATTTTTTTGAACCGCACGATCCGCACCTATCCGGCCTTCGCCGGCTTCTACGGTATGGAAGAAACCATCGAGCGCATCGTCGGTTTCTTCCGTCACGCGGCGCAGGGCCTCGAAGAGCGCAAGCAGATCCTCTATCTGCTCGGTCCGGTCGGTGGCGGCAAGTCCTCGCTCGCCGAGCGGCTCAAGTCGTTGATGGAAGTGCAGCCGATCTACGTGCTCAAGGCCGGCGATGAGCTCTCGCCGGTGTTCGAAAGCCCGCTCAGCCTCTTCGATCCCGATCATCTCGGGCCGATGCTGGAGGAGAAATACGGCATTCCGCGCCGGCGTCTCACCGGTCTGATGAGCCCGTGGTGCTACAAGCGGCTGGAAGCCTTCGGCGGCGACATTTCTCAGTTCAGAGTCGCAAAAATCCAGCCGTCGCGGCTGCGCCAGATCGCGGTCTCCAAGACCGAGCCTGGTGACGAGAACAACCAGGACATCTCCTCGCTGGTCGGCAAGGTCGATATCCGCAAGCTCGAGACCTTCGCGCAGAACGATCCTGATGCGTACAGCTATTCCGGCGGCCTCAACCGCGCCAACCAGGGCATCCTTGAATTCGTCGAGATGTTCAAGGCGCCGATCAAGATGCTGCACCCGCTGCTGACCGCGACGCAGGAGGGCAACTACATCGGCACCGAGAACATCGGCGCGATCCCGTTCACCGGCGTCATTCTCGCGCACTCGAACGAAGCGGAGTGGGCGAGCTTCAAGGCCAACAAGAACAACGAGGCCTTCATCGACCGCATCTGCGTGATCAAGGTGCCGTACGTGCTGCGGGTCACCGAAGAGCAGAAGATCTACGAGAAGCTGATCCAGGGTTCGGAGCTGGCGTCTGCGCCGTGCGCGCCGTCGACACTGGAAACGATGGCTCGGTTCTCGGTCATGTCGCGCCTGCGCAAGCACGAGAATTCGACGCTGTTCGGCAAGATGCGGGTCTATGATGGCGAAAGCCTGAAGGAATCCGATCCCAAGGCACGAAGCGTCCAGGAATACCGGGATGCCGCCGGTGTCGACGAAGGCATGGACGGCGTGTCCACGCGCTTTGCCTTCAAGATCCTGGCGGCGACCTTCAACCATGACCCGCAGGAGGTCGCCGCCGATGCCGTGCACTTGATGTATGCGCTGGAGCAGTCGATCCGCCGGGAGCAGCTGCCCGAGGAAACCGAGAAACGTTACTTGGAGTTCATCAAGGCGGAGCTGGCACCGCGCTATGCCGAGTTCATCGGCAACGAGATCCAGAAGGCTTACCTCGAATCCTATTCGGATTACGGCCAGAATCTGTTCGACCGCTACGTGGATTACGCCGATGCCTGGATCGAGGACCAGGATTTCAAGGATCCGGACACCGGCCAGTTGCTCGATCGCGAACTGTTGAACCAGGAGTTGACCAAGATCGAAAAGCCGGCCGGCATTGCCAATCCGAAGGATTTCCGCAACGAGGTGGTCAAGTTCTCGTTACGGGCCAGAGCACAGAATGCCGGCAAGAATCCAACCTGGACCTCCTACGAGAAGATTCGCGACGTGATCGAAAAGCGGATATTCTCCCAGGTCGAGGATCTGCTTCCAGTCATCTCCTTCGGGTCGAAGAAGGACGGCGAGACGGAGAAGAAGCACGGCGAGTTCGTCGCACGCATGGTGGAGCGCGGCTACACCGAGCGTCAGGTTCGCCGGCTCGTCGAATGGTACATGCGCGTGAAGCAGGCCGGTTGAGGCGGATGGGAAAGTGGCCATTCATATTATTGACAGGCGCCTGAATCCAGGCGGCAAGAGCCTTGAGAACCGGCAGCGGTTCTTGCGTCGGGCAAAATCCCTGGTGCAGGGCGCCGTCAAGAAGACCTCGCAGGAACGCGACATCAAGGACGTCCTGGAGGGTGGCGAGGTCACGATTCCGCTCGACGGCATGCACGAGCCGCGTTTCCGCCGCGAAGGCGGAACGCGCGACATGGTGCTGCCCGGCAACAAGAAGTTCATCGAGGGCGACTACCTTCAGCGCTCCGGCCAGGGCAGCGCCAAGGATTCGGGTCCGGGTGAGGGCGACAGCGAGGACGCCTTCCGCTTCGTGCTCTCCCGCGACGAGTTCGTCGATCTCTTCCTCGACGATCTCGAGCTGCCGGATCTGGCCAAGCGCAAGATCGCGCAGACCGAGAGCGAGGGCATCCAGCGCGCCGGCTACACCACGTCGGGCTCGCCTGCCAACATCTCGGTGAGCCGCACCGTGCAGCTCGCGCTCGCCCGCCGCATCGCGCTGCGCCGTCCGCGCAAGGGCGAGCTCGAGGAGCTGGAGGCCGAGATCGCCGCCTGCACCGATGAGGATCTGCGCGCCGAGCTGATCGAGAAGCTCGAAAAGCTGAAGGCGAAATCCAAGCGTATTCCCTTCATCGATCCGCTCGACATCCGCTACCGCCGCTACGAGAAGGTGCCGCGCCCGGTCGCGCAGGCGGTGATGTTCTGCCTGATGGACGTGTCGGGCTCGATGTCCGAGCACATGAAGGATCTGGCCAAGCGCTTCTACATGCTGCTCTACGTGTTCCTGAAGCGGCGCTACAAGCATGTCGAGATCGTCTTCATCCGCCACACCGATCGCGCCGAGGAGGTCGACGAGCAGACCTTCTTCTACGGCCCGGCCTCCGGCGGCACGCTGGTCTCCAGCGCGCTGCAGGCGATGCACGAGATCGTGCGCGAGCGTTTCAATCCGGCGGACTGGAACATCTACGCAGCCCAGGCCTCCGACGGCGACAATTCCTATTCCGACGGCGAGCTCACCGGCATGCTGCTGACCGACAAGATTCTGCCGGTCTGCCAGTTCTTCGCCTATCTCGAGGTCGGGGAATCCGGCGGCAGCGCCTTCGATCTCTCCGACTCCTCGCTCTGGACCCTCTATGACCGCCTGCGCAACAGCGGTGCACCGCTCTCGATGCGCAAGGTCTCGGAGCGCAGCGAGATCTTCCCGGTGTTCCACGATCTGTTCCAGCGCCGCGATACTGCACAGGAGAAAGCCGCTCCATGACGGAACGCTTGTTCGAAGGCGCGGATTGGGACTTCCGCACCTTGCAGCGCATCACCGATGCTTGTGAGGAGGTGGCGTTGAAGGATCTCGGTCTCGACGTCTATCCGAACCAGATCGAGGTCATCACCGCCGAGCAGATGCTGGATGCCTATTCGTCGGTCGGCATGCCGCTGTTCTACAAGCACTGGTCGTTCGGCAAGCATTTCGCGTTTCACGAGGCGTCCTACCGCAAGGGCCTGATGGGGCTCGCCTATGAGATCGTGATCAACTCCTCGCCCTGCATCTCCTACCTCATGGAGGAGAACACGGCGACGATGCAGACGCTGGTGATCGCGCACGCCGCCTTCGGCCACAACCACTTCTTCAAGAACAATTATCTGTTCAAGCAGTGGACTGATGCGGAAGGCATCCTCGACTATCTCGACTTCGCCAAGAACTATGTCGCGACCTGCGAGGAGCGCTACGGCCGCATCGAGGTCGAGCGCACGCTGGACGCAGCGCATGCGCTGATGTCGCACGGCATCGACCGCTATCCCGGCAAGAAGAAGCTGGATCTGCGCGCCGAGGAGAAGCGGGCAGGGCGCCGCCGCCAGCACGAGGAAGAGGTCTTCAACGATCTCTGGCGCACCGTGCCCAAGGGCGCCGCCAAGAGCCGCTCGGCGCTCAGCATCGAGCGCCGCCGCAAGCTGCTCGGCCTGCCGCAGGAGAACCTGCTCTATTTTCTGGAGAAGAGCGCGCCGCGGCTCGCCCCCTGGCAGCGCGAGCTGCTGCGCATCGTCCGCCACATCGCGCAATATTTCTATCCGCAGAGCCAAACCAAGGTGATGAACGAGGGGACGGCGACCTACGTCCACTATCGCATCATGACAAAGTTGCACGAGCAGGGGCGCATCACCGACGGCAACTTCCTCGAATTCCTGGGATCGCACACCAACGTGGTGTTCCAGCCCGAATTCGACGACCCGCGCTTCTCCGGCTTCAACCCTTACGCGCTCGGCTTTGCCGTGATGCAGGACATCGAGCGCATCGTCACCAGGCCCGAGGACGAGGACCGCGAATGGTTCCCCGACATCGCCGGCAAGAACGACGTCATGGGCGTGCTGCGCGACGTCTGGGCCAATTACCGCGACGAGAGCTTCATCGGCCAGTTCTTAAGCCCCAAATTGATGCGGCAATTCCGCATGTTCCACCTGCACGACGATCCCGAGGAGCGCGCCGGCATCCGGGTCGACGCCATCCACGACGAGCGCGGCTTCCGCCGCGTCCGCCGCGAGCTGGCGCGCCAGCACGACGTCGGCTTCATCGACGCCAATATCGAGGTGGTCGACGTCGATCTCTCCGGCGACCGCCGGCTGATCCTGCATCACCACGTCATCAAGGGCTCGCAGCTCAACGAGACCGACGCCAAGCGCGTGCTCCAGCACCTCGCCGATCTCTGGACCTACGACGTCTCGCTGATCGAGGTCGATGCCAACGACAAGGTTTTGCGCGAATACGTCGTCAGCCCACGCCCGATTCCGGCAGCGGTGGCTTGAGGCCGGTAGTTAGGCCGAGCGCCTGATGTTGTGAGCCTCAACTGGCGCTCCGACGGAGATGCGTTCCCTCCCCCCTTGTGGGGGAGGGAACGGAGAAAGTTCTGCCGTCGTTGGCCGAGCACGATCTTCAGCTGATCACGCTTTCTTCTTCGCCACCTTCTTCACCGCATTCAGCTCCACCGCCGCGCGGATCAGCGCCTTGAGCGCTTTCTCGTTGATCTTCTCACCCTCGCGAATATCGATCGCGCGCCGCACGTTGCCATCGAGGCTGGAGTTGAACAGGCCGGCGGGGTCATCCAGCGCCGCGCCCTTGGCAAAGGTCAGCTTCACCACTTCCTTGTAGGTCTCGCCGGTGCAGATGATGCCGTCATGCTCCCACACCGGCACGCCGCGCCATTTCCATTCCTCGACGACCTCAGGATCGGCCTCCTTGATCAGGCCGCGGATGCGCCCCAGCATCTCGCCGCGCCAGTCGCCGAGCTCCTTGATCCTGCCGTCGATCAGCTTCGCGGGCGAAGCTCCCTCCAAGTCCTTTGTGCTGCTCTTCTTTGCGGGTACGGCTTTCTTCATCATCTCGCCTCGTTCACGCGTTTCCGGCTGACATAGGGCAGCGCGAACAGATACAGCCCGGTCGCGAGCAGGGGGATCAGTGGGACGAATGCCACCAGCCCGATCCACGTCGCCTGAATCTGCATGGTCAGCGCAACAATGTTCGCGATCACCGCAACCGTGAACGCCATCGATAGCCACCGATGGATCTGCCGAATCCACTTATTCCCGTTCAATGAAACCTCCCTTGAGTTGATTGGATGAAGACCTGCGACGGAGCTAGCCAGCGCGCGCCAGCACCTCGTCGAGCTTGGCGAAAAACTGCTTCCAGCCGGCATGCGCGCCGCCAAACGCCTGCTTCTGCGTCGGGCTGAAGCCCGCCTGCTCGACGCGTAAGTGCGTGCCGGCGCCGGTCGGTGTCAGCGTGAAGGTGACGATGCTCTTCAGATCGAACGCCGCGTCCTCGTGCGAAAAATTCCAGGTGTAGGCGAGCGTCTTCTCCGGCTCGATGGTGAGCACCTCGCAATCCAGCACGCCGCCCCATTCGCCGCGCAGATTGAATCTGTGACCGACCGTCGGCTTGAAGTCGTTCTTCATCAGCCATTCCTCGATCAGATGCGGCTGCGTCAGCGCGCGCCAGAGCCGCTCGGCCGGAAAGGCAAATTCGCGTTCGACGACGACTGAGCGTTTCTCGGTCAATTGTTCGGTCATTGGTCCATCCTCTTCAGCAAATCATCCAGCGCATCGAGCCGGTTCTGCCAGAAGGAAGCCATCTGGCTGGTCCAGTCGATCAGCGGATTGAGCGCGCCGGGCTGCGCGCTGTAATGGGTCTGGCGTCCTTCATGACGGTCGCGCACGAGCCCGGCCTGCTTCAGCGCCCCCAGATGTTTCGAGACCGCCGGCTGGGAAACGCCGGATCGGGCCGTGAGTGCCCCGACCGTCTGCTCGCCCTCGCGGCACAGCCGCTCGAAGATCGCCCGCCGGGTCGGATCGGCGAGCGTCCTGAACAGAAGGTCGTGGGCGGCGGACATGCGGAATCCATAACCAGAAAGTTATGGATTAACTCATAACCGTAGGGTTATGGGTAAGTCAAGCGCGTTGAGGGATGAGTTGGGAGAGGGCGCCGCAGGCTCCTCTTACCTCTCCCGCTTGCGGGAGAGGTCGGCGCGTCCCGGGCGATGCGAAGCATCGTCCCGCGCGCCGGGGTGAGGGCTCTCTCCTCTTGGGGGTTCTTGACTGAGGAGACACCCTCTCCCCAACCCTCCCCCGCTGGCGGGGGAGGGGGCGCACCGATTTCGCGGCGGCCGAAGTGCTCAAGACCGCACGTAAAGATACCCCTGCGATTGCAACTCGGCCAAACGAACCACGCCGCCGCTCTCCGCGCTGACGAAGCCGGGCAGCAAGTCCGTCAGCGTGACGTTCTGCGCTTTCATGGTGTTGGCGCAGGCGGCGAGCTCGACGCCGTCCTTGGAGAATTCACCAACGCGCCTGCGGACGTCGGGATTTGCCTGCGCGGCGTGAAACGGTTTCAGCGCGGGACCGTGGATCACCAGCGCGATCGTGACGTGCGCGGGGCCGCCGACGCCGTCGATATGGTTCTGGATGTTGCCGAGCACGAAATTGACCTTCTCGGCATCGCTGAGGTGATAGACGACCTTGAGCTTGTTCGACGACGGAGTCGCGGTCGCAGCCTGTGCACGCGAGGTGCCGAGCCCTGCGCCCAAAGCCGAGGCTGCGCTCCACAACATGTTCCGGCGGTTCATGACGATTTCTTTCGACTAGGCCTGATTTCGCCGGACAAATGTCACTTGTGGCGCAGCGCGGCGAGTTCCTTGCGGTCGGTCACCAGCGAGGCGCATTCGCTGGTGTCGGTGCGGTCGAGCGGGAAAATCCCGTCGTCGGCGCCGGCCTCCAGCGATCGCTCGGCCTCGTCGTTCGGCTTGTTGTGCAGCCAGACCCTGACCCGCGCGAGGCGCACGACGGCCGATCTGTCGTCCTTGGACAGTGCGACCCCGATGCTGCCGCCCTCGCAGTCGACGCCGCAGCCGAGGCGGATCTCGTTGCCGTCTTTCACGAACACGACATGGTGGCAGTCGCCCTGGGAGTCGAAGTCGCCGCTGCGATGGCGGTATCGGAAGCCGAGGCGGAAGGAGTTGTGCAGCTCCTTGTCCTCCTTGTCCAACTCGGCCGAAACCAGCAGCTTCATCGCGGCGACCTTCTGCTTCGGATGCTGCGCCAGATGTTCGGCATCGTAGCGGCGGACGAAGCAGGCATAGGCCTTGTTGCCAGGTTTACCCGCATACATGCGCGCGTTGAAGCTCTCGGCCTCGGCCTTGCTCGCCGCGCGGATGTCGTCGGTCTCCTCGGCCCGGGCGGCGCCGACCAAGGCGGCAAGGACAAGCGGAAGGACGAGGGCAAGCTTCATGATCGCACCAGACGCGTGGGCCGTGGCCCGCCTGGAGAGGGGGGCCGATCGGCGGTTAGTCGCGGGCGGCGCGGAGCGCGTTCAAGCGGCGACCGGCCCCCTTTCCCGCGGGCAGCCTCGCGCAAGGTTCCAGGTTTAACGATCTGGAAGGAGGGGAACTGATAAACCCCAGATTGTAGCAAATGCTGGTGGCGGTCAAAAATGTCCGTAAGTCAGAACTTGCCCAATCTTGCGATCGGCTATTCCCTGGCGCGGCTGCTGAAGATATTGGCCGCCGGCGCGCTAATGACGCTCGTGTCTGCCGCGATCGCTCTCAACTGGTTTCAGATCAAGACCCTCACGCCGTTCCAGATCACGGTCTGCTATGTCGGTCTCGCGTTGTTCGGCCTTGTCACCCTGCGGACGCTCTGGACGCTGCTCTTCGCCAGGGCGCCGGTCGTCTTCATCACCCGTGTCGGCATTCGCGACACCAGGATCGCCGACGACACCATCGCCTGGAGATCGGTGCGGGAGATATCGGTCTGGCAATTTCGCAATCAGAAGATCGTGGTGCTCAAGCTTGATCCTCTCATCGCCGACCGCTTCGACGGCGGCTTTCTCAAGCGCATCGTCTCGATGATGAACAAGGCGGTCGGCGCCGAGGGCGTGCTGATCAATCCGAGCGGCCTGACTATCGACGGCGAAACACTGCTCGAGACCTGCAAGCAATACTGGAAGGCCGGCCGCCTGGCCTATTCGGGCCGCGCCGCTGTCGTGCCCGAGCCGGTCAGCTAGTCCGGACCGCGGCCGAAGCGGACCGCGCTTCTTTCACGAACACGGCGTGATGGCAGTCGCGGCATGCGTGACGCGTTCGACGCGCATACGCGCGCAGGGCGGAGCGAAGCCGCGTGGTTCCATGCACGGCCTTAGTCGAACCTGAGACCGGGAAGGTTCAATCAAGCTCGGGCCTTCGCTCCGAGGGGAACTCGATGCCGCGCGGCCTTCGATATTGTCCAAATTCGTCAATGTGATAGCGTTCACAGACGATTGCTTTCGGCAGTCTTAAGGTGGGGCCGCCTCTTGTAGTGTGTGGAGTCCCCGCAATGGGAGAAATTCGCGACTTCAGATCCGGCAATCGGGGGGAGCCGCCTCCGAGCGGGGCGCTGCCTCGGCGACTCGCTGCGATCATTGTCGGCGATATCGCGTCCTACAGTCGCTTGATGCAGGCTGACGAGGAGGGCACGCACGCCCGCGTCAAGCGGATCGAGCGGGATCTCATCATGCCCAGCATCGTCGAGCACCATGGAAGCCTGGTGAAGACGACCGGCGATGGCTTCATTGCGATTTTCGATAGTCCCGTCGAGGCTGTTCGATGCAGCATCGTCATCCAGCAAAATCTCGTCGGCCGCAACACTTCGCAGCCGAAACATTCGCGGATCGAATACCGGATCGGCGTCAATCTCGGTGATGTCATCGTCGAGCCGGACGACATCTATGGCGACGGCGTCAACATCGCCACGCGCATCGAAGGCATTGCCGAGCCGGGCCAGGTCTACATCTCCGGCGCGATCTACGAGCAGATCAAGCACAAGGTGGTGTGCGGCTATGAATCGCTCGGCGATCGCAAGGTCAAGAACATCACCGATCCGGTGCGAGTCTACCGCGTGCTGCCGGACGCAGACGCGCTCGGCAGAACGCGAAGCCGGCGCGAGAATGCCTTGATCTTTTTCCTCGGGATCAGCGTGCTGATCATCGCCACCGGCGTACTTTGGTATCTGCTGGCACAGCCGGCTGGCAGGCGGAACGAGCAGGCCGCCGCACCGACCGCCGCGCCGACCGTCGCGCCGGCCGCATCTCCAAGCCCGCAGCCCGCTCCACGCGAAGCGGCGACGCAAACGCCGGAGCCGTCTCCCTCAGTGGCTTCGGCACCTCCGCCGCCCTCGCCGGTACCCAGCCCATCGCCGATACCCGTCCGCGAACCCGACATGATCGCCATTCGCGGCGGCAGCTTCGCCATGGGGAGCAATGATGATCCGACCGAACGTCCGGTTCATCAGGTCACGATCAAGCCGTTCTCGATCGGCAAATATCCGGTGACCGTGCAGCAATGGAACGAATGCGCCGCTGCGAAGGGGTGCGCCTTCACGGCCGTGGGCAAGGACGATGCGCCGGTGAGCAATGTGAGCTGGACCGATGCGCAGCAATATGTAGCCTATCTCTCCCAGGCGGCGAAGAAGCCGTACCGGCTTCCGAGCGAAGCCGAATGGGAATATGCGGCGCGCGGCGGAACAACGAGCAAGTATTGGTGGGGCGACAAGCTCCAGCCCGGCATGGCCGGGTGCAAGGATTGCGGTGATCTCGCAGCCGAGCAGCCGGCGAAGGTCGGCGGCTTCAAGCCCAATCCGTTCGGGCTGTACGACATGGGCGGCGGCATCGACCAGTGGGTCGAGGATTGCTGGCACAGAAGCTATCAGGGCGCGCCGGCCGACGGCTCAGCATGGACCGGCGGCGACTGCTCCTCGCATGTCCTGCGCTCGGGCTCGTGGAAGAACGATTCAAGATATGTGCGGCCGTCAAACCGCGATGGTTACGACACCAATGTCCGTTACCCCACGCACGGATTCCGCGTCGCGCTCAGTCCGTGATTTCCGGAGTAGATTTGATGAAGATCATGTCCTGTGTCGCACTTGCGGCTGCGATCGCATTGCTCCCGGGTGCGGCGTACGCGCAGGGCAAGACCGCGCCTAAGGATGCCAAGCTCTACTTCATCACGCCGCGCGACGGGCAGAAGGTTCGCGGTGCATTTTGGGTCCGGTTCGGCTTGCGCAACATGGGCGTGACGCATGCCGGCGACGACTACCAGAACGCGGGTCATCACCATTTGCTGGTCGACGTCAACGACCCCATCGATCCCAAGGAGCCGATCCCGCAGGACAAGTCGCATCTGCATTTCGGCGCGGGGCAGACCGAAACCATGCTCGAACTCCCGCCCGGCACGCACACGCTGCAATTGGTGCTGGGCGATGCGAAGCACTATCCGTTCGAGCCGCTGGTCGTATCGGACAAGATCACGATACGTGTCCGGCAGCCTGTTTCCGCCAAGTGATCACCGCAGGCTGGCGTTGATCTTGTCCAGCACCGCCGAGCCCGGGCACAGCGCGTCCGCTTCCAGCGTATTGAGCGGCGTCTCGACCGTGTTGAGATGCTCGTGCAGATCTTCCGCGTCGGGATCGACATAGAGCAGCCCGGTGACGATCTGGCCCTTGGCGGCGTGCTTCGCGAGGAAGGTCTGCGCGCCGAGCCTGTCGTGCGGATCGTAATCGGCATCGATCTTGCGCAGCGCGATCTTGCTGCCGTCGTGCTGCTCGACCATCTGCACCGTGCCCGGCGCGTAGTCGACCGCGATGGGATCGCGGCCGACCAGCACGTCGAGCCGGTTCACCGCGTCATTGTGCTCGCGGACATAGTCGAAGCTCTTGGTCGAGCCGGCATGGTTGTTGAAGGCGATGCAGGGGCTGATGACGTCGATGAAGGACGCGCCCTTGTGGCGGATCGCAGCCGCGATCAGCGGCACCAGCTGGGTCTTGTCGCCGGAGAACGAGCGCGCGACGAAGGTGGCGCCAAGTTGCAGCGCGATCGCGACGAGGTCGATGGCGTTGTCGGTGTTGGTGACGCCCTTCTTGCTCTTCGAGCCGCGATCAGCCGTGGCCGAGAACTGGCCCTTGGTCAGGCCGTAGACGCCGTTGTTCTCGACGATATAGGTCATGTTGACGCCGCGCCGGATCGAATGCGCGAACTGGCCGAAGCCGATGGAAGCGGAATCGCCGTCGCCGGAGACGCCGAGATAGATCAGGTCGCGGTTGGCGAGGTTGGCGCCTGTCAGCACGCTGGGCATGCGGCCGTGCACGGAGTTGAAGCCGTGCGAATTGCCGAGGAAATAGTCCGGCGTCTTCGACGAGCAGCCGATGCCGGAAATCTTCGCCACCCGGTGCGGCTCGATCGAGAGCTCGTAGCAGGCCTCAATGATCGAGGCCGTGATCGAGTCGTGGCCGCAGCCGGCGCACAGCGTCGAGATCTTGCCTTCGTAATCGCGATGCGTGTAGCCGAGCTCGTTCTTCTTCAGCCCGGGATGATGAAACTTTGGCTTGGCAATATAGGTCATGCGAGCCTCTGCAATTCCAGCCTCGTCATGGCCGGGCTTGACCCGGCCATCCACGTCTTGGCCGGAGAAAAGGAAAGCGTGGATGCCCGGGTCAAGCCCGGGCATGACGATGGAGAGAACAAGGGGAAAATCATGACACGGCCTTGCGGAGCGGGGTCACCTTGAGGTGATCCTGGTGGTCGCCAATGGCTTTTGCGATGAAACGGGCGGTGATCGGCGAGCCGTCATAATGCACGATCGGCACGAGCCGCACCGGATCGATGCCGTTCTCGTTGACGATGAGCTGGCGCAGCTGGCTGTCGCGGTTCTGCTCGACCACATAGACGAAATCGTGCTCGGCGAGGAAGCTCGCCACGCTCGAGTGGAACGGGAAGGCGCGGATGCGGAGGCGGTCGAGCTGATGCCCGCGCGCCTCCAGGAGGCCGATCGCCTCGTCCATCGCCGGCGAGGTCGAGCCGAAATAGATCACGCCATATTTGGTCGGCCGTTCCGCGTTGGCCTGCAGCGGGCGCGGAACGAGGTCCTGTGCGGTCTCGAACTTGCGCACCAGACGCTGCATGTTGTCGGCATAGACAGGGCCTTCCTCGGAATAGCGTGCATAGCGGTCGCGCGAGGTGCCGCGGGTGAAATAGGAGCCCTTGGTCGGATGCGTGCCGGGATAGGTGCGGTAGGGAATGCCGTCGCCGTCGACGTCGAGATAGCGGCCGAAGTCGCGCCCCTCTTCCAGCATCTCCTCGGTCATCACCTTGCCGCGGTCGTATTGCCTTGCGTCGTCCCACTTCAGCGGACGGCAGAGCCGGTGGTTCATGCCGATGTCGAGGTCGAGCATCAGGAAGATCGTGGTCTGAAGCCGCTCGGCGAGATCGAAGGCAGCCGCCGCGAACTCGAAGGCCTCGGCGGGATCTTCAGGGAACAGCAGCACATGCTTGGTGTCGCCGTGCGAGGCATAGGCGCAAGCGATGATGTCGCATTGCTGGGTGCGGGTCGGCATGCCCGTCGAGGGGCCGGCGCGCTGAATGTTCATGATCACGGCCGGGATCTCGGCGAAGTAGGAGAGGCCGATGAACTCGGTCATCAGCGAGATGCCGGGGCCTGAGGTCGCGGTGAAGGCGCGGGCGCCGTTCCATGACGCACCGATCACGATGCCGATCGAGGCCAGCTCGTCCTCGCCCTGCACGATGGCGTATTTCGCCTTGCCGGTCTCCGGATCGTGCCGGTACTTCTTGCAGTGGGCGGTGAAGGCTTCCGCCACCGACGAGGACGGCGTGATCGGATACCACGCGCACACCGTGGCGCCGCCATAGACGGCACCGAGCGCGGCGGCGCTGTTGCCCTCGATGAAGATGCGGTCGCCGACCTTGTCGGACTTCTTCACCCGCAGCCCGATCGGGCATTTCAAATTCTGCAGCGCCCAATCGCGGCCAAGATGCAGCGCATGGACGTTCGAGGACAAGAGCTTCTCCTTGCCCTTGTACTGCTCGCCGATCAGCTGCTCGATCAGCTTCGGGTCCATGTCGAGCAGCGCCGAGAGGCTGCCGAGATAGATGATGTTCTTGAACAGCTGGCGCTGGCGCGGATCGGTATAGGTCGAGTTGGTGATGGCGGTGAGCGGCACGCCGATCACGGTGATGTCGTCGCGGAATTTGGTCGACGGCATCGGCTTGGTGGAATCGTAGAACAGGTAGCCGCCTGGCTCGATGCCGGCGACGTCCTTGTCCCAGGTCTGCGGGTTCATCGCCACCATCATGTCGACGCCGCCGCGGGCGCCGAGATGGCCGTCTTCCGTGACCCGCACCTCGTACCAGGTCGGCAGGCCCTGGATGTTGGAGGGGAAGATGTTGCGCGGGGACACCGGCACGCCGTGGCGCAGGATCGCGCGGGCGAACATCTCGTTGGCGCTGGCCGAGCCCGAGCCGTTGACGTTGGCGAAGCGGACGACGAAGTCGTTTACGCTGCTGATCGGCTTTTTGTCGGGCATGATGATCCTGCGTGCGTCATCTCGATGAAATATTTCTGCATGTCCCAGGCGCCGGTGGGGCAACGCTCGGCGCACAGCCCGCAATGCAGGCAGACGTCCTCGTCCTTCACCATCACGCGCCCGGTCTTGAGATCGGAGGAGACGTAGAGGTCCTGGTCCGGGTGCGGCGAGGGCGCCTTCAGCCGCTGGCGCAAATCATCTTCCTCACCGTTGTTGGTGAAAGTGATGCAATCCATCGGGCAGATATCTGCGCAGGCATCGCATTCGATGCAGAGCGAGGTCGAGAACACGGTCTGCACGTCGCAGTTCAGGCAACGCTCGGCTTCGCCCAGCGCCAGCTTGACGTCGTAACCAAGCTCGACCTCGGCGCGGATGTCCTTCAGCGCGATCACCTTGTCGCGATGCGGCACCTTGAAGCGCTTGTCGTTGGAGATGTCGTTGTCATAGCTCCATTCGTGGATGCCCATCTTCTGCGAGGAGACATGCACCTCCGGCAGCGGGCGCTCGGTGATATCCTCGCCCGACAGCATCTTGTGGATCGACAAAGCGGCGTCATGGCCGTGCGCAACCGCCCAGATGATGTTCTTCGGTCCGAACGCAGCGTCGCCGCCGAAGAAGACCTTCGGATTGGTCGAGGCGAACGTGTTCGGATCGACCTTGGGCATGTGCCATTTGTCGAACTCGATGCCGCAATCCTGCTCGATCCAGGGGAAGGCGTTCTCCTGGCCGACCGCGACCAGCACGTCGTCGCAGGGAATGGTCTGATCGGGATCGCCCGAAGGCACCAGATTGCGGCGGCCTTTTGCGTCGTATTCGGCTTTGACGTGCTGGAAGGTGACGCCGATGAGCTTGCCCGCGACATGCTTGAATGCCACAGGCACCATGTAGTTGAGGATCGGGATATCCTCGTGGATCGCGTCTTCCTTCTCCCAGGGCGAGGCCTTCATCTCCTCGAAGCCGGAACGCACGACCACCGTGACTTTCTCGCCGCCGAGCCGGCGTGCGGTGCGGCAGCAATCCATCGCGGTGTTGCCGCCGCCGAGCACGATGACGCGCTTGCCGATCTTGTCGGTATGGCCGAACGACACATTGGCCAGCCACTCGATGCCGATATGGATATTGGCAGCGGCCTCTTTCCGGCCGGGAATGTCGAGCTCGCGGCCGCGCGGAGCGCCGGAGCCGACGAAGATCGCGTCGTATTTCTCGGCGAGCAGCGACTTCATGCTCTCGATCCGGTGACCGCCCTTGAACTCGACGCCGAGACCCAGGATGTAGCCGGTTTCCTCGTCGATGACGGAATTGGGCAGGCGGAATTTCGGGATCTGCGTGCGCATCATGCCGCCGGCTTCCGGATCGGCATCGAACACCGTGCAGTGATAGCCGAGCGGCGTGAGATCGCGCGCGACGGTCAGCGAGGCCGGGCCGCCGCCGACCAGCGCAACGCGCTTGCCGTTCTTCGGCGTGGGTTTCGGCAGGCGCTGCTTGATGTCGTCCTTGAAGTCGGCGGCAACGCGCTTGAGGCGGCAGATCGCGACGGGATTTTCCTCGACGCGTCCACGCCGGCACGCCGGCTCGCATGGTCGATCGCAGGTGCGTCCCAGGATGCCGGGAAACACGTTCGATTGCCAATTGATCATGTAGGCGTCGCTGTAGCGGCCTTGTGCGATCAGTCGGATGTATTCGGGAACCGGGGTGTGCGCAGGACAGGCCCACTGGCAATCGACCACTTTGTGAAAGTAGTCGGGGGCCGCGATATCGGTCGGTTTCATTCCTACCCTGTCCGCGCAGGCTCAAAGGACCCGGCGGCCTCTTCTTGAGCTTGGCGAACGCTTAACAGGCGTCGATCTGGTTTCTGAATGACGTCATTAGGTTAGCTTATTAGAACCACTCCGAAGTACAACGGCAAATTTCCGCGCTTCCCCTCTTTCATGGGAGCTGCGCGCGCACAGCATTGACGCAGCGCGCCGGCATGCGGCGGTGCAATATGTTGCGGTGCATGTAAGCCGCGTCAGCCGCGCGCGATGTCGCTCTTCGCGAGGTCCCACATCAGGCAGTAAGTGCCGACGGAGACCGGCAGCGGGAAGGGCGATGCGGCCGGGCCGGTGAAGCGCTCGGCGATCACCGCCGAGACCGCGCCGACATGCGTGCCGTCGATCAGCACAAACCAGTCGCGCGCGCCGTCGTTGCGCGCCGCCGGAATTCCCGCCGTCGCGCCCGACAATTCCGGCTCGCTTTCGAGCAGATGCATCGAGATGATGCCCTCGCGCGTTTCCGGCGCCAGCCTTTCTTGCAGTGCATCACGCCATGCACCGGCTTTGTCGGTGTTCGGCCGCAGCCGCACCACGCCGAGCGCAGCCCCGCGTCCGGTGCCGTTGCTGATGGTGATGCGTGCGACCACGCGCAGCATGTCCTTGAAGCGTGCCATGGTCTGCCGCGACCAGTCGGTCGGGCTTGCGAGCCGCGCCTTGTAGGCGGGGCTGTCGAGCACGTCGAGCGTCGCGGTCGAGTACAGGCAGAGATATTTGGGATTGGCGGCATGCGCGACATAGCGCCGCGCCTCCAGGAAACCCTCGATCGCGACGCGCTCTTCCAGATGCTCGCGATCGTACCAGCGGTTGAAGTCGGCCTCATCGGCGGCGTCGATGTTCATCGACGTCAGCAGCATCCCTGTCCCGGCGAGTGGCATTTTCTTGTTGTCCTTCCCATGCAGACCCTCATGGTGAGCGTCCGGACGATGCTGCGCATCGCCAGGTGAACCATGAAAGGCCCCCCGCTGTTGCATCTCGGCCTTCATCCTTCGAGACGCGCTCTTCGAGCGCTCCTCAGGATGAGGGTCTAGATCTCTAGCGCGAGATTTTGGACGCGACGTCTGCGATCGCCCTCATGACCGCGTCCCTCACGCCGGCATCATAGAGCGAATGGCCGGCTTCTTCCACGATCCGAATCTCGGAACCGGGCCAGACTTTCGCGAGCGCATGAGAGGTCTCGGGCGGGCACAACAGGTCGTAGCGTCCCTGGACGATGATGCCGGGAATGCCTTCGAGCTTTCCGGCGCTGCGCAACAGCTGGTCTTCGCTCATGAAGGAATTGTTGACGAAATAATGCGCTTCCATGAACGGCGTCGCCGGTAGCGTGCGCCAGACGTTGAGCGAGGCGAGGTCCAGCCGCGTCTTGGCCGGCTTGTGCTCGGATAGTGTGCGCTCGGCGTCGTGCCAGGCCCGCGCCGCCGGCCCATGCACCGCCGGATCGGCATCGAGGATGCGGCGCCAATAGGCGTCTACCGGACGGCTGCGCTCCTCGGGCGGCAGCACGCTCAGAAAATCCTCGGAGAGCGCGGGATAGAATTGCGACAGGCGCGAGGTGAAGGCCGTCTCGACCTCGGCCCGCGTGCCGAGGAACGTCGCGCGCAGCGCGATGCCAGAGACGCGCTCGGGATGCGCCTCTGCATAGGCCAGCGCCAGCGTCGCCCCCCAGGAGCCGCCGACCAGCATCCAGCGTTCGAAGCCGAACTTCTCGCGGATCTTCTCCATATCCGCGACGAGATGCGCCGTGGTGTTGTGCTCGCGCGATCCCTTGGGACGGCTGCGGCCGCAGCCGCGCTGGTCGAACAGCACGGCGCAGAAGCGTTCGGGATCGAACAGCTTGCGATGATCGGGCTGGCAGCCGCTGCCGGGGCCGCCATGCAGATAGATCGCGGGGATGCCGTCGGGGCGGCCGACGCTCTCGACATAGAGCTCGTGGCCGTCGCCGACGTCGAGCATGTCGGAGGTCAGCGGAGCAAAGGGATCGGCGCGTTTGGCGGATACGGCCGCGTCGGCGTCAGGCACCATTCTCGGATTCCAGAGTGCCCCCGGCGAAATTGCGATAGAGGAAGCGGTTGGTCTCGCCCTCGGCCTCGCGCTCGGCCTGCTTGAAGATGGTCTCGTGCAGCGGCGACAGCGCGCAGGCGGGATCGGTGTTGGCGGCATCGCCGGTCAGCGCAAAGGCTTGGCAGCGGCAGCCGCCGAAATCGATCTCGCGGAATTCGCAAGACTTGCACGGCTCCTTCATCCAGCCGGTGCCGCGATAGCGGTTGAAGGCATCGGAGTTCTGCCAGATCCAGGCGATCGAATGGTTGGAGCGGACGGATTCGAAGTCGAGCCCGGTGATGCTCTCGGCAGCATGGCAGGGCAGCACCTTGCCGGCGGGCGAGATGTTGAAGAACTGCCGGCCCCAGCCGCCCATGCACTTCTTCGGCCGCAGGGCATAATAGTCAGGCACGACGTAGTCGATGGTCAGCCGGCCTTTGTGTTGCTCGCGCGCCTCCTCGACGAGGCGGGTGCACTCCTCGAGCTGCGCGACGGTCGGCATCAAGGCGGCGCGGTTCTTCAGCGCCCAGCCGTAATACTGCACATTGGCGACCTCGAGCCGGTCGGCGTCGAGATCGAGCGACATCTGGATGATGTCGGGGAGCTGGTGCAGGTTCTGGCGATGCATCACCGCATTGACGGTGAGCGGCAGATCGAGCTCGCGCGTCCACTTCGCGACCTCGAGCTTCTTGCGGTGGCCGCCCTTGTAGCCGGCGACGCGATCGGCAAGGCCTTCCTCGATGCCCTGGAAAGAGATCTGCACATGGCAGAGCCCGGCATCCGCGAGGTCGCCCAGCTTCTCGCGCGTCAGCAGCACGGCCGAGGTGATGAGATTGGTGTAGAGGCCGGCATCGCTCGCGTGCTTGACGAGCTCGACGAGGTCTTTCCGCGCCGTCGGCTCTCCGCCGGAGAAATGCACCTGCAGCACGCCGATCTCGGCGAGCTCGGTCAAGACCTTCTTCCACTCGTCCGTGGTCAGCTCCTTGCCGGAGCGGTCGAGCTCGACCGGGTTGGAGCAATAGGGGCATTGCAGCGGGCAGCGATGGGTGATCTCGAGCAGCACCGCGAGCGGGATGCCAAAGGTCTCAGCCGTCGAGCGCTGCTTCTCCAGCACCGCGAGGCTGTCGCTGGTCTCGGGCGGGATGTTGCCGAGCACGTCGCTCATGACGTCTTCTCCCGGGCTTCCGTGAGAAAGCCCTTGTCGGCGAGGTCCTGGAGCATGGCGATGACGTCGGTGAGGATCGCCTCGCGCGGCGCGGCGTATTTCTCAGCCAATTGATCGGCGACGTCGCCGACATTGCGCTCGCCATTGCAGAGCTGCAAGACTTCGACCGCGATCTCGTCCGGCGCCAGTACGCGTTCCGGCGCCAGGATCACCCAGACCTTTCGCGTCTCGTCATATCTCAGCTTGGCATGCCGCGGCAGCACGGGGCGGCTTGCCTCGCTGACGCTGATGTTTCGCGGCCCGGCCATAACTCTAGTCCCTCAGCTCGCCTTGGGCACGAACGCGCCCGGCGGTATGTGGCCCTCGACATAGGCGTGCTGGAGCGCATCGAGCTGCACCCACAGCACGTTGGTCTTGAAGATCAGCGCATTGCAGACCTGAGCGCGCTGCTCCGGCGTCGTGGCATGCGCCTTGACATAGTCGAGCGCAAAGCCGGCATCGCGCGGCGCCTGCGCCAGGCGGCGCTTGAAGTAGCTCATGATATCTGGATTGACGAAGTCGTAATGCTCCAGCATGCCGGAGATGCGTTCCTCGTGCAGGTTCGGCGCGAACAGCTCGGTGAGCGAGGAGGCGATCGCCTCCAGCGGGCTCTTCTCGCGGCAGTAGTGGACATAAGCCTCCACCGCAAAGCGCGTCGCCGGCAAGATGCCTTCGGTGGATTCCACGTAGGCCGTGTCGAGACCGAGCCCCTCGGTCAGCTTCAGCCAGCGCTCGATGCCGCCCTCGCTGCCGACATCGCCGTCATGGTCCTCGATGCGGTGGCGCCATTCGAGGCGCGTGGCGCGGTCGCGGAAGCGCGAGATCACGACCGCGTCCTTGATCGGGATCGTGCTCTGGTAATAGTAGCGGTTGAGCGCCCAGGCCTGCACCTGGCCCTTGTTCAGCTTGCCGCCATGCAGCAGCTTATGGAACGGATGCAGGCTGTGATAGCGCGTCGCGCCGATGTGGCGCAGCGTCGCCTCCAACTCCTCGGCGCTAGTGAGGCGGATGTCCTTGCCGATCGAGAGCGCGGTCATTCCAGTCATGGACGCGGCATTCACAGCATGATCTCCGTTCCGTCGGCGGGTATCTGCCAGCCCGCCTCTTCAGCAGTCTTGCGCTCGCTTGAGCCGGGCAGCAACGCCGGATTCGAGTTGTTGATATGCAGAAACATCTTCCTGTCGATAGTGAGATCGGCCAGCCGCGCGATCGCGCCATCGTGACCGGACATCGCGACATGGCCCATGCTCTTGCCGGTCTTGTGGCCGAGCCCGGCCCTGATCATCTCGTCGTCCTGCCAGACCGTTCCGTCGAAGAACACCAGCGCAGCGCCGTCGATCTCGGCCTTGAGCGCGTCGGTCACCTCGGCGCAGGCGGCGATGAAGTAGAAACATTTGCCGGTCGACTTGTCGGTGATCTTCAGGCCGAGCGTATCGCCGTCGCCGGTCTCGCCGCCGGGATGCGCCTTGCCTTCGAGATACCAGGCCGACTTGCCCGGCACGGCGAACGGCAGCACCTCGAGGCCCGAGCGGGCGGCGTCGGTCAGTCGCGGCTCGAACGGCTCGCCGATTCCGATCGGCTGGCGCTTCACGTTCTTCTCGTTCAGCACGTTGAAGATGCTGTTGCTCGCAAGGATCGCCAGCACCTTCTCATGTGCGTAGATCGTGAAGGGCGAGCCCTCGCGCATCGACAGCAGGCCGGCCACCGCGTCCACTTCGCCGTTGGTCAGGATCACGCCTGCCACAGGCGTATGGCGCAGCGCGCCCGGCTTGGGATGCAGCTGCGGCGTGGCATTCAATTGCTGGCGAAGGTCGGGCGAGGCGTTGATCAGGAACCAGTGCTCGCCATCGCCGCTGAAGGCGACCGAGGCTTGGGTTCTCTGGAGGTCATGCCCGTGCGCGCGGGCGGCCCGGCAGCCCTCGCAGCCGCAATTCCATTGCGGGACTCCGCCGCCGGCCCCGGCGCCCAGGACGACGACGCGAAGCATGATCCGTCTCCTGGGACAAATTCGCGAAGTGGATCTCAGGCCGACACGGTTTCCGTCATTCGGAAACCGATCGTGACCGAAAGATCCACCTGCGCAGAACGCAAATGCACCAACCGCTTACTTGCGGGTGGCGCTCACATACATATTGATTTCCATGCCGCAGGGCACTTCGACGATCTTCGGGGCTTTCCAGGCCATTTTGGCTCTCCATTTCGCGAATTCGGACGTGTCCGCCCGTGGGTTAAAGTAATGCGGGCGCAAAAGTTCGCCAGTGAAATTTTCCCGAGCACGTGCATGTTGCGCCGCGAAAAATGGTAATGGAACATCACTTCCGGCGGCGCTGCCTTGCGCTTGGCGCATTCGGTCGTGAACCCTGTCCTGATAAAGCAGTTGTGAGCGCACTGCAGCTTTCAATCCGGTACAGGCGACCCAAGTGGACCTCGTGATGCCCAAATACTTCTTCAACACCCGCATCGGCGACGAACTGATCGTGGATCCTGACGGAGAGGACCTGCGCAACCCCGATCGCGCCTGGGAAGTCGCCCGCCAGATGATCCTGGAGGTGGTGAAGTCCGAGGGCGCCCAGCCGGCGCTGCTCGAGGCCGTCATCGAGGTCACCGACGACGACGGCGAGATCGTGCTGGAGTTTCCCTTCACCGAGGCCCTGCTGGACATGCCGGACCAATCGGCGACGCGGCACTAACCCGCTCTTCCTCCCTGCGAAATCCGCATGGCTTTGCCGCGTTCCCGGCGCTAAAAGACGCCGGTTACACGGAGCAAACCATGCAAGATCTCTGGCGCCTGTCGGCCGCCGACCTCGCCGCCCTCGTCAGGTCCAAGAAGATATCCGCCAAGGAGGCGGCCAAGGCCGGTCTCGACCGCCTGGACGCGGTCAATCCCCAGCTCAACGCCGTGATCGACCACCGGCCCGAGGACGTGCTCAAGCAGGCTGATGCCGTCGATGCCGCCATCGCCCGTGGCGAGGACCCCGGCGTGCTCGCCGGCGTGCCTGTTACCATCAAGGCCAATGTCGACCAGGAAGGCTTTGCCACCACCAACGGCCTCAAACTCCAGCGCGACCTGATTGCGCGCGAGGACAATCCGGTCGTCGCCAATTTCCGCAAATCCGGCGCCATCCTCCTCGGCCGGACCAACTGCCCGGCGTTCTCTTACCGCTGGTTCACCACCAACCTCGTCCATGGCGACACCAAGAACCCCCGCGATGCCTCGCTGACGCCGGGCGGCTCTTCCGGCGGCGCCGGCTCGGCGGTCGCGGCCGGCATCGGCCATATCGCCCATGGCACCGACATCGCCGGCTCGATCCGCTATCCCGCCTATGCCTGCGGCGTGCATGGCCTGCGCCCGACCTTGGGCCGCATCCCCGCCTTCAACCCGGCACTGCCGGAGCGCCCGATCGGGCCGCAGATCATGGCAGTGTCGGGCCCACTGGCGCGCACCGTCAACGATTTGCGCATCTCGCTCGCAGCGATGTCGGCCCGCGACATCCGCGATCCCTGGTTCGTGCCAGTGCCGCTGGAAGGCCCCGCAAAGGCCAAGCGCGCCGCGCTCTGCCTCAACCCGAACGGCCTTGCGACCACGCCGGAGGTGAAGGCGGCGGTGAGCGATGCCGGCAAGCGGCTGGAGCGTGCCGGCTGGACCGTGGACGTGATCGAGGACACCCCGCCGATGCGTGAGGCGGTCGAGTGGCAAATCAAACTCTGGCTCGGCGACGGCTATGAGGCGCAGCTGGAGATGGCCGAGCGTGAGGGCGATCCCGGCGCGCTGGCGTGCCTCAACGGCAACCGCGCCAGGGTCACGCCGATGGACCAGGCCAATTACGCCAAGGCGCTGACCCGGAGAGCCACGCTGACGCGCGACTGGATGCTGTTCTTCGAAAAGTACGCCGTGCTGCTGACGCCGGTCTCGGGCGAGCTGCCATTCCCCGATCATCTCGACCGCAAGGACGACGCCTCCTTCAAGCGGGTCTGGGAAGCGCAGCTGCCGCAGATCGCGATTCCGTTCATGGGATTGCCGGGGCTCGTGGTTTCCACCGGCCTCGTCGGCAAGGCGCCGGTCGGCGTGCACATCGTCTCCGGCCGCTATCGCGAGGATCTTTGTCTTCTCGCGGGCGAAGCGATCGAGGCGGGCGGCGTGCCGCCGTCGCCGATCGACCCCGTGGGTTAGCGATGTCTGCGATCTACGACTTCAAGGCCAATTCGCTCGCCGGCGAGGAGGTCGCCCTGCGCCGCTTCGAGGGCCAGGTGCTGCTGATCGTCAACACCGCGAGCAAATGCGGTTTCACGCCGCAATATCGCGGGCTCGAGGATCTCTACCGCGATCTCTCCCCGCGCGGCTTCTCCGTGCTCGGCTTTCCCTGCAACCAGTTCGGCGCGCAGGAGCCGGGGCAGGCGAGCGAGATCCAGGCGTTCTGCTCGACCAACTACGACGTCACCTTTCCCCTGTTCGAGAAGATCGACGTCAACGGGCCGAAGGCGCATCCGCTGTACGAGTACCTGAAGCGCCAGCAATCCGGCCTGTTAGGGGCCTCCATCAAATGGAATTTCACCAAATTCCTGGTGGACCGTGCCGGCAAGGTGATCGCGCGCTATGCGCCGACCGCGCGGCCTGAAGGGCTGCGCAATCAAATCGAAACACTGTTGTGAGCGAGACAATCATGAGCGACGAATTTCCCGACCGCCTGTCGGTCGATCCGAACAGCCCCTATTACAACGCGGACATTCTGGCGCGCGACGTCGGCATCCGCTTCAAGGGCATCGAGAAGACCAATGTCGAGGAGTACTGCATCAGCGAAGGCTGGGTCCGCGTCACCGCCGGCAACGCCAAGGACCGCTACGGCAACCCGCTGACCATCAAGGTGCATGGGCCCGTGGAGCCGTATTTCAGGGATAAGAAATGACGGCGAAGCCGTCATTCCGGGGCTCGCGAAGCGAGAACCCGGAATCTCGAGATTCCGGGTTCGATGCTGCGCATCGCCCCGGAATGACGCGACAATAAATCGAAAGCCACACCCATGTCCGTCCGCATCGTCGACGTCCGCGAGATCACCAAACCGATCTCCTCCCCGATCCGCAACGCCTATATCGACTTCACCAAAATGACGACGAGCCTCGTCGCCGTCGTCACGGACGTGGTGCGTGACGGCAAGCGCGTCGTCGGCTACGGCTTCAACTCCAACGGCCGCTACGGGCAGGGCGGTCTGATCCGCGAGCGCTTTGCCTCGCGCATCACGGAGGCCGATCCGAAGTCGCTGCTGAACGCGGCCGGCGACAATCTCGACCCCGACAAGGTCTGGGGTGCGATGATGACCAACGAGAAGCCGGGCGGTCATGGCGAGCGCTCGGTCGCGGTCGGCACCATCGACATGGCGGTGTGGGATGCGGTGGCGAAGATCGCGGGCAAGCCGCTGTTTCGTTTGCTCGCCGAGCGCCACGGCGTCACCGCCAATCCGCGCGTCTTCGTCTACGCCGCCGGCGGCTATTACTATCCGGGGAAGGATCTCTCGATGCTGCGTGGCGAGATGCGCGGCTATCTCGACCGCGGCTACAACGTCGTGAAGATGAAGATCGGCGGCGCGCCGATCGAGGAAGACCGCACCCGCATCGAGGCGGTGCTGAAGGAGATCGGCAAGGACGCGCAGCTCGCGGTCGATGCCAACGGCCGCTTCAATCTCGAGACCGGCATCGCCTACGCCAAGATGCTGCGCGATTACCCGTTGTTCTGGTACGAGGAGGTTGGCGATCCCCTCGACTACGCGCTGCAGGCCGCACTCGCCGAATTCTATCCCGGCCCGATGGCGACAGGCGAGAATCTCTTCAGCCACCAGGACGCCCGCAATCTGATCCGCTACGGCGGCATGCGCCCCGACCGCGACTGGCTGCAATTCGACTGCGCGCTGTCTTATGGCCTGTGCGAATACCAGCGCACGCTGGAGGTGCTAAAAACCTACGGCTGGTCACCGAGCCGCTGCATCCCGCACGGCGGCCACCAGATGTCGCTCAACATCGCAGCAGGCTTGGGTCTCGGCGGCAACGAGAGCTATCCCGACCTGTTCCAGCCCTATGGCGGCTTCCCCGACGGCGTCCGCGTCGAGAACGGCCACATCACCATGCCGGATCTTCCCGGCATCGGCTTCGAAGGCAAGTCCGATCTGTACAAGGAGATGAAGGCGCTGGCGGAGTAGAAGGCGCTGGAGCGCAACGAACGCGCTACGCCCTCGGTGTCGTCCCCGCGAACGCGGGGACCCATAACCACAGGGAGGAGTTAGCTCGCGAGCTGACAACTCCGAGTCTTCGCCAAACCCAATCCTGTGGTTGTCGCGACGAGCGCAAGCGCTCGCGCGGAGGTCCCGGATCTGCGCTCAGCTTCGCTACGCTTGTCCGGGACGACGACTGAGTGTGTGGCTACGCGCTCGATGTCCGCGCCAAGCTCTTCGCTGTCATGCCCCGGCTTGACGGGGTATCCCAGATTCTAGCTCACCCCCGCTGCAGCAACGGCCGCAAGCTCCTTATGTCCGTCACCGCCTCGATCTCGTACACTGACTTGATCAGCCGCTTCGCCTTCTCCGCCCCCACCAACGGCGCGATGAGGTCGCGCGCCTTGTCGATGACCTCTTCGCGCGTCATCGGGTTGCGCGGTGTGCCGCGCACGGCGGTGACGCGCTCGGAGAGGCGGCTGCCATCAGTGAGCTCGATCTCGACGATGGCGACGCGCACCGGCAGCAGCTTTGCCAGCTCCTCGTCGCGCACCAGGTTCACCTTGGCGCGCTCTTTCAGCACCGCGGCATCCTGCATGCGCGGCTTGTCGTGCGCGGCGTGGAACGAGGCGGTCTTGTCGAGCAGCATCACGGCGACCATGTGCTGGAGGCAGATGTCGGGGATGTCGCGGTTGTCCACGACCTCGGCAACCGAGGGCGCAAGCCGCACCGTCACGCGCTTGACCTGATCGGCTTCGAACGCCTGCTTGCTGCGGATCGCAAAGATGGCATCGAGCGGCCCCTGGATCGGCGATCCCACGGTCCATTTCTTGATGTCGGTGCCCGCGATCTCGTAGCGCTCGCCGAGTTTTTCAACAAGCTTCGCGGTCGCGGCCTTTGGTGCATAGGCGAGGAAGTAATTGTCCGGGCCCGAGAACACGTCGTCGACGCCGTTCCAGTCCGCACGCACCAGCAGCGCCGCGGTAACGCCGTTGCGGGCCGGCATGCCGGCGAACACAAAACCCTTCTCGATGTGATCGACGTCGCGCCGCCACACGATGAAGCCGGAGGATTGCTGCGCGGCATAGTCGAGCACCCAGCGCATCCGGCGCGCGTCGAAGCCGGCAACACAGGCGGCTGCCGCGGAGGCGCAGAACGTGCCGGAAATGCTGTGCGTGCTCAGCACGCTTTCATAGCTGAAATCGGCGCCGCCCATCGCCATCACCACGCGTGTGCCGACGTCATAGCCGAGCGTCACTGCGCGCAGGAAATGCGCACCATCAATGCCGAGACCTTCGCCGAGCGCAAGCGCCGCGGGAATGACCGAGCTGCCGGGGTGCGAGCGCGAGGGGCTGTGGGAATCGTCGGTCTCGTCGGCATGCGCCATGACGCCGTTGGCGAGCGCGGCCTCGACCGGCGATGCCGTGAGCGCCGTGCCGGCAACCGTCGAGGCCCCCTGCGCGGCATTGGCGCTGATGTAACGCTGCGCGGCCTGGCCGGGCGGCAGCTCCGATCCCGATATCATCGACGCCAGCGTGTCGAGGATGTGGTGCTTTGCGTGCTCGGTGACGTCGGGCGGAAGCGCGCGGGTCTTGGCGGCGCTCATGTAGTCGCACAGCGCGGTCATCTCCGGCCCTGAAGCCGGGCCCTCCGCGAAGCTGCGTGCAGGGGTGAGGGCGAGGCCGGTGGTGGCTGCTGCCGTGAGCCTCAGAAAGTCGCGTCGTTTCATGGTGTCCCGTCTTTGGTGCAGGAATCCGATGAAACGGATAGCGCCTAAGACCGCCGTATGTCCAGTAGCTGTCCTTGGGCTGCGCCACACCCTCCGCTGTCGTGCCCCGCCTCGTGCGCAATTGCGCTCAAGGCGGGCGATGACATCGAGGTCGTAGTTACGGCGTACCTTTACGATAGCCGCATATCCAGCAACCTGCGCCCCTCACCCTTCAGCAGCTTCTTCACGGCGCTCGAGGCCACGACCTCGCCGTCATTGGCGTAGGCTTCGTGGTTCTTCTCGATGTCGTCGAGGCGGTAGAGATAGTTGACCATCACGCCGGCGGATTCACGCACGCCCTTGGGCGAGAGGTCGCCGAGCCAGTTGATGCGTTCGAGCCGGGCGCCGTTGCCGAGATGGAAGCGGGCGACGGAGTCGATCAGCTTGCCCTTCGGCGTACGCGCCTTCAGGAAATAATGCGCGGCGAGCGGCTCGATCAGGGCGCGGAGCTGCGCTGTCGTCTCGGGGTTCTCGAACCATTTGGGATCGTCGAGGCGCTTTATCAGCTCGCGGTCCTCGTCCGACAGCGGCAGGTCCCTGTCCTGTTTGATCCACTGCATGAAGCCCGGCACCGGCGACAGCGTCACGAAGGTGTCGAGCTTCGGTGTCTCGCGGCGCAGCTCCTCGACCACCTGCTTGATCAGGAAGCTGCCGAACGAGATGCCGCCAAGGCCGCGCTGGGTGTTGGAGATCGAGTAGAACACGGCGGTGCGCGCGCGGTCGATCGGCAAATACTGGCGGTCGACCGCGAGCAGCGGTTGAATCGCGCCCGGGATCGTCTCGGTCAGCGCGACCTCGACGAAGATCAAGGGCTCGTCGACCATTGCGGGATGGAAGAAGGCGTAGCAGCGGCGGTCGACCGGATCGATGCGGCGGCGCAGATCGTCCCAGTCGGAGATCTCGTGCACGGCTTCGTAACGGATGATCTTTTCGAGGATGTTGGCCGGGGTCGACCAGTCAATCCTGCGCAGCACGAGAAACCCCCTGTTGAACCACGAAGAGAGAAGATGCGAGACGTCGCGATCGAGCGCGGCGAGATCGGTGTGGCCGTTCATCATGCCGAGCAGATCGGCCCGCATGGCGACGAGATCGCCGGTACCACCGGGCGCGCGGTTGAGGCGGCGGATCAGCTCCTGCCGCCGCGGCTCGGAGGCGAAATGCAGGCTGCTTGCGTCCTCGTCGGTCGGCTTGGCGCGCCATTTCTCGATCGCTTTTGCCAGACGTTCCCGGTCCGGGCCGAAATCGCGTACCAGCCCTTCGAAGAAGGAGCGGCGTCCTGCCGCATCCAGCTCGCCATAGATGTCGAGCACCTCGCGCGCCATGGCGGTGCCCGAGGCCTCGCCCCGGCCCGACAGCAGCGCGCCGCAGAGCTCGATGAGCCCGTCGGCATCCCGTTTGGTATCGGCGGAATCCCCGCGCAGCAGCAGCGTACGGCCACGCTCGGAGATGGTGGCGAGCAGATCGGAGAAGAAGGCGTTGGCCATCTGGGCTTTCGTGTCAGGTTTGTGCGATGCGGAAGCTTACACGGGATTTAGTCGGAAGCCGATCACAATCAAGCAGGGGAGTGCGGCATCTTTAGTCGGGCCGTGCGTTTGGAGAATGGTGGCATGCCGGGTGGGGGCGGGGCATCCAGTATGCCGCGGTCTATCGGCTCAACCGGTGCCGTAGGGTGGGCAAAGGCGCACTTGCGCCGTGCCCACCACCTTTCGATGGCCGCGAGAGTCGGTGGGCACGCTTCGCCTTGCCCACCCTACGAGTTCTGCGCGCGCAATGACGGGGGTGGCGCTGCCCTACTTCCCCGCAAACTCCGTCGGCGTCCGCCCGGTCACCTGGCGGAACGCCGCCGAGAATGCCGGCACGCTGGCATAGCCGAGCTGGGTCGCGAGCTGCTTCACCGATACGCTTGCATCCATCGATATCCGCTGGATCGCGGCCGCAATCCTGGCGCGCTGGCACCAGCTCTTGAAGCTCAGCTGCGTCTCGCTCGAAAACAGCCGCGACAGCGTCCGTGCGGAGGTTCCGACCTCGCGCGCCAGCGTGTCGATGTCGTGCAGGCCGGTGGGGTCGTCGAGCACGATCATCGCGGCGCGGCGGCAGCGCGGCTCGTGCGGCAGCGGCACGAAGGTCGCTGAATCCTCGGCCTGGTGCAATTCGAGCATGACGAGGCGGACGAGCAGCCCGGTGCGCTCCTCGGTGTTGCGCGCGTCGAACAGCGCGAGGATCGCCTGGTTGAGCAGCGGCGAGACCCGCACCACGAATTCCCTGGTCAGTCCCGCATAGCGCTTTTCGCGCTTCAGCCAGGCAAGGTCGAAATACAGCGTGCGCATCTCGATGTCGGCGAGCAGGTCGATGGCGTGCTCGAGCCCCGCCGGCACCCACACCGCGCGGTCCGGCGGCACCAGCCAGCGCCCCCCTGGCGTCGTCACCTGCATGGTGCCGCGTGCCGCATAGATCAGCTGCGCCTCGCGGTGCAGGTGCGGATCGATGCGCATGCCCTTGGGGTAGTCGCGCGCGACCAGGTGCACGCCCGCGGTCGAGCGGTGGTTGCCCTGGACCTCCCGGAGGATTGGCGTTTCCAAGATTGGCGTTTCCAAGATTGGCGTTTCCAAGACAGTCATTGGCAGCATCCCGTCATTCGCCCGACATATAACTCATTTCGGAGCAGGAGAGGATTCGGGAAATGAACAGCCCCAGCCGGGTCATCAGTTTCGTCAACGCAGGCCATTTCATCGATCATTATTCGATGCTGATCTTCGCCGCCGCGGTGATCATCATGGGGCCGGCGCTGGGCATGGCCTATTCGGAACTTTTGCCGTACGCGACGCCCGGCTTCGTCGCTTTCGGCGCCGGCTCGCTGCTCACCGGCTGGCTTGGGGACCGCTGGAGCCGCCGCCACATGATGCTGATCTTCTTCGTCGGCATCGGCGCCTCCATGATCTCGGTCGGCTTCGTGCAGACCCCGGCGCAGCTCGGCACCGCGCTGCTCGCGATCGGCATTTTCGCCTCGATCTACCATCCCGTCGGCACCGCGATGATCGTGTCCTATGCCGACCGGCTCGGCCGCGAGATGGGCATCAACGGCGTCTGGGGCAATCTCGGCGTTGCCTCCTCGGCGCTGGTCACCGGCGTGATCGGCCAATATCTCGGCTGGCGCCTTGCCTTCATCATTCCCGGTATCGTCACCATCCTGATTGGCGTCGCCTTTGCGATGATGGTGGTGCATGAGGACCGCAAGGGCAGCAAGCAGGCGGCGGCGCAGGCGCGGGTGGCAAAACAGGACATGTGGCGCGTGGTGCTGTCGCTTTTGATCGTGGTGATCGCGATCTCGACCACGTTCAACGCCGTCACCGTGGCGCTGCCAAAGCTGTTCGCGGAGCGGCTCGCCGACCTCACCAAGAGCCCGGCGCTGTTAGGGGTGATTGCCGCCTGCGTCTACGTGTTCGGCGCGATGACGCAGTACACGATCGGCCGGCTGCTCGATCGCTACTCGCTGAAGACGGTGGCGCTGCCGCTCTCCTTCATGCTGGCGCCGTTCCTGTATCTGGCCGCGAGCCTGAACAATCTGCCGCTGATCGTGGTCTCGATCGGCATCGTCATGGGCGCGTTCGGGCAGGTCACGGTGAACGATGCCATGGTCGGCAAATACACCACCGAAGAGTGGCGCTCGCGCGCCTACGCCGTGCGCTACTTCGTCGGCTTCACGGCCGCAGGCGCTTCCGTCGGCCTCGTCGCCTGGCTCTACGAGCAGGGCGGCTTCGTCACCATGCTGCACGCGTTCGCCGGCCTCTGCCTGCTCGCGATCGCCGCCGCGATCATCCTGCCGCGCGAGATCCGGACGCCGCAGGCGGCGTGAGGCCTCCGTCATTCCGCGGCGCGCGTATGCGCGAGCCCGGAATCCATCGGGCAGCGGAGATGGCGGACAAACGGATTCCGGGCTCGTCGCTGCGCGACGCCCCGGAATGACGAGATGCGCGCATCTCGAAGGAGAATGGCCCGGCCGGTGGCCTCGCCCTTCGAGGCGCGCGCCAGGAGAGCGCTCCTCAGGGTGAGGGTCTTCCTCTCAATTGCTTCGCTACAGGGGATGGAGCGGCGCGTCGCGCATGCCATCCATCATGCCATTATGCCGGTGTTTTGCCCGACGGCGCAAGCGATTTTCGGTAACGCCGAAATTCCTCCAGCCTTTTCAACACCATCTCTACTGTGCATGGGGTTGTTTTCGCACGTTTGTTTTCGCCCCTGGAAACGACGCACGAGAAGGGGAACCCGCTCCGCCTCCCGCGGGTTCTATCTCCGTGGTCCCGGCACGCTGCCGGCAAATGAAGGGGGAAAGACACCTGCATGCAGTGGAGCCTGCTCCGACCGGTCGGCCTTGCCCCCGCGGCGCTCGTCCTCACCACCATTGCGGCCGGTGCCGCGGGCGGCAAACCGGCCGGCCCGTCCGAATTCCTGCTGGTGGCGCAGATCGTGCTGCTGATCGCGGTGGGGCGCGGCCTCGGCGAGCTCATGCAGCGGATCGGCCAGCCCTCGGTGATCGGCGAACTGCTCGCCGGCATCATTTTGGGGCCATCACTGTTCGGCTGGATCTGGCCTGAGGCGCAAGCCGCGATCTTCCCCAAGACGCCCGAGCAGAAGGCGATGATCGATGGCATCGCCCAGCTCGGGATCCTGCTGCTGCTGTTGCTCACGGGCATGGAGACCGACCTGAAGCTGGTCAGGAAGGTGGGCAAGGCTGCGATCGCGATCTCGATCGCCGGCATCCTCGTGCCCTTCGCCTGCGGCTTTGCGCTCGGCGAATTCCTGCCTGATGCGCTGCTGCCGAATCCCGAGCAGCGCCTGGTCGCCTCACTGTTCATGGGCACGGCGCTGTCGATTTCTTCCGTGAAGATCGTCGCCGTGGTCGTGCGCGAGATGAACTTCATGCGCCGCAATGTCGGGCAGATCATCGTCGCGACCGCTGTCATCGACGACACCATCGGCTGGATCATCATCGCGGTGATCTTCAGCCTGGCGTCGCACGGCACGCTCGACATCGCCTCGGTGGCAAAGGCGGTGCTGGGCACGCTGGCCTTCCTCGCGGTCAGCTTCACCATCGGGCGCCGGCTAGTGTTCCAGCTGATCCGCTGGGCCAACGACAATCTCGTCAGCACCGCGCCGGTCATCACCGTCATCCTGCTGCTGATGGGCACGATGGCACTGATCACGCATCTGATCGGTGTGCACACGGTGCTGGGGGCCTTCGTTGCCGGCATCCTGGTCGGCGAGTCCCCGATCCTGACGCGGCAGATCGACGAGCGTCTGCGCGGGTTGATCTCGAGCTTCTTCATGCCGGTGTTCTTCGGCCTTGCCGGCCTTGCCGCCGATCTCTCGGTGTTGCGCGATCCCCATCTCCTCCTGCTCACCGGTCTCCTCGTCGTGATCGCCAGTGTCGGCAAGTTCGGCGGCGCCTTTGTCGGCGGCACGGTCGGCGGGCTGAGCACGCGGGAGTCGCTGGCGCTGGCGAGCGGGATGAACGCGCGCGGCTCGACCGAGGTGATCATCGCAACCATCGGCCTGTCCATCGGCGTGCTCAGCCAGAACCTGTTCACGATGATCGTCACCATGGCGATCGTGACGACCATGGCGATGCCGCCGATGCTGCGCGCCGCGCTGGCGAGGCTACCGATGAACAGGGAGGAGAAGGAGCGCCTCGAGCGGGAGGAATTCGAGAAGCGCGGCTTCGTCGCCAATCTCGAACGTCCCTTGCTCGCCGTGGACGAGAGCGTCAACGCCACCTTCGCCGCGCACATTGCCGGCCTGATCGCCGGCATGCGCGGCCTGCCCATCACCGTGCTGCATATCGGTAAGCGGGCAGGCGAGCAGGAGAAGATCCGCGACCAGGAGGCGAGCCACGAGGCCGTGGTGAAGAAGGCTGCCGAAACCGTCTCCGCCAATGTTGATGGCGATGCCGGCAGCGTCGATGTCGCCACCCGTGCCAGGCGCGCCGAGCTCGGCGAGACCATCGCGGATGAGGCGCGCAAGGGCTTTGATCTCCTCGTCGTCGGCGTCGACAAGGTCGCCGCCACCAAGGATCGCTTCGACCGCAGGATCGAGGACATTGCCGCCAAGTTCGAGGGGCCGCTCGCGATCGTCGCGGCCAAGGGCAAGCATCTGAAGCAACCGATGCCGGAAGGACTCAAGATCCTGGTTCCGGTCTCGGGCAGCGGCGTCGCCAAACGCGGCGCTGAGGTTGCGGTGGCGCTGACGCAGGCCGGATCAGGCTCGCTCCGCGTGATCTATGTCGCGACGACGCGCGACAAGGGCGCGCAGCGCGGCACCTCCCGCGGGCTTAACCAGGAAACCGGCATCCTCAAGGACACCAGCGATCTCGCCGCCCGCTACGATGTCGACATCACCACGACGCTGCGGGTGAACCGGGCGCCGGAGGCTGCGATCCTGCGCGAGATCGACACCACCGACGTCGATCTCGTCGTCATGGGCGTCGACCGCATCCAGGCCGACCATCTCTCCTTCGGCGGCGTCGCCGCCGCCGTGCTCAGGCAGTCGAAAGTTTCCGTGCTCCTGGTTTCGAGCGGCGAGGCGCGGCAGGCTCCGGCGGAGAAGGCTTAAGGCTTCACCTCCGCCGCCGCCTGCGGCTTCGGCGCCTTCTTCGACGCGCGCCAGTTCTCGAAGCGCTGCACCACCACGAAGAAGGCGGGCACGAACAGCACCGCAAGGCAGGTCGAGGCGAGCATGCCCGAGAACACCGTGATGCCGATCGACTTGCGCGCACTGGCGCCGGCGCCGGTCGCGATCACCAGCGGCACGACGCCGAGGATGAAGGCGAACGAGGTCATCAGGATCGGGCGGAAGCGGGCGCGCGCCGCTTCGATCGCCGACTCCAGGATCGGCTTGCCGTCGCGGTTGTGCAGCTCGAGCCCGACCTCGACGATCAGGATGGCGTTCTTGGCCGACAGCGCGATGAGCAGGATCAGGCCGATCTGGCAATAGAGGTTGTTGTCGATCTTGAGGCCCGAGAGGATCAGCATCGGCCCGAGCAGCGACAGCGGCACCGCGAGGATCACCGAGATCGGCGCGTACCAGCTCTCATACTGGCCAGCGAGCACGAGATAGACCAGCAGCATGGCGAGCCCGAACACCCAGTAGATCTGGTTGGAGACCGCCTTCTCCTGATAGGACATCGCGGTCCATTCATAGCCGGTGCCCGGCGGCAGCGTCTTCTCTGCGATCTCCTCCATCAGCTTCAGCGACTGGCCGGACGAATAGCCCTGCGCCGGCAGGCCGATGACAGTGGAGGAGGGATACAGATTGTAGAGGCTGATCAGCGACGGGCCGGTGGCCGGCGTGATCTTGGCGACGGTCCCGATCGGGATCATGTCGCCGTTGGAGTTGCGCACCTGCATGTTGGCGATGTCGCGCTCGGTGACGCGGAACGCCGGATCGGCCTGCGTATAGACCTGGAACACGCGGCCGAACTTGTTGAACTGGTTGACATAGGACGAGCCGAGATAGGTCGACAGCGCCGCGAACACCTGGTCGGTGGTGACGTGCAGCGTCTGGGTCTTGATGCGGTCGATCTCGACGTTGAACTGCGGCACCGACGAGCGGAACGAGGACTGCACGCGCTGCAGCGCGCTCTGGCTCTGGCCGTTGCTGACCATCGCGCCGGTGATCGCCTGAAGCTTGGCGAAGTCGCTGTTGCCGTCGCGCAGCTCGACCTGCATCGAGAAGCCTGCGGCATTGCCGATGCCCTGGATCGGCGGTGGCGGCAGCACCAGCGTGCGCGCCTCCATGATGGTCGCGAGCTTGTCGTTCAGCCCGTACACCAGCGAACGCAGGTCCTCGCCGGGTCCTTTGCGCGCATCCCAATCCTTCAGGATGATGTAGGCAACGCCGGCATTGGCAAGGCTGGCGCTGTTGTCGAGCGCGGAGATGCCGGCGATGGTGATGACCTGCTGGACGCCGGGCGTGTCCCTGACGATGTCGGCGGCCTTGTCGAGCACCTTCTGGGTCCGCTCCAGCGATGCGCCGTCGGGCAGCTGCACGGCGCCGATCAGATAGCCCTGGTCCTCGATCGGCAGGAAGCCGGTCGGCACGCGCGACAGGCCGTAGCCGCTGAGCCCGATCACAATCAGCGCGAACGCGACCGAGAGGGTGGCGTGCCTGACCAGGAATGTGATCAGCCGCGTGTAGCCGCGTTCGACGCGGTTATAGACGTTGTTGAAGCCGCGATAGAAGAAGTTGCGCTGCTCCGGCGGCACCGCCGGCCGCAGCCACAGCGCGCATTGCGTCGGCTTCAGTGTCGCCGCGTTGATGGCGGAGAGCAGCGCGGTCGCCGCGATCACCAGCGCGAATTGCGAATAGATGCGCCCGGTCAGGCCGGCGAGGAACGAGGCCGGCAGGAACACCGAGATCAGCACCAGCGTGATGCCGACGATCGGCGCGAACAGCTGGTCCATCGCCCTGATCGCGGCGTCGTGGCCGTTCATGCCCTGCTCGATGTTGTGCGCCGCGCCTTCCACCACGACGATGGCGTCGTCGACCACGATGCCGATCGCGAGCACGATCGCGAACAGCGTCGACATGTTGATGGTGAAGCCGAGCGCCGCCATCGCCGCGAAGGCGCCGATGATGGTGACGGGCACCGTCGTCGCCGGCACCAGCATCGCGCGCCAGTCCTGCAGGAACACCAGGATCACGACCAGCACCAGGAGGCCGGCCTCGATCAGGGTCATGTAGACCTCGTGCACCGAAGCCTGCACGAATTTCGTGGTGTCGAACGGCGTGTCGTACTTCATGCCTTGCGGGAAGGCTTTTGCGAGCTCCGCCATCTTCTTCTCGACGGCCTGCTCGACCTCGAGCGCATTGGCGCCAGGCGACTGGAACACGCCGATGCCGGTGGCAGGCTGCTTGTTCAGCGAGAAGATCTGGCTGTAGGTCTGTGCGCCCAATTCGACCCAGCCGACGTCGCGCACCCGCGTGACGTCGCCGCTGGTGCCCGTCTTGACGATGATGTTCTCGAACTGCGTGGCGTCGTCGAGCCGGCCGTTGACGTTGAGCGTGTACTGGAACGCCTGCCCCGGCGGCGTCGGCGGCGCGCCGACCTGGCCGGCGGAGACCTGTTGGCTCTGCTGCTGGATCGCGTTGATGATGTCCTGCGGCACCAGCCCTCGCACCTGCAGCTTGTTCGGATCGAGCCAGACCCGCATCGAATACTGGCCGGCGCCGAACACGGTGACGTTGCCGACGCCGGGCAGGCGCGAGAGCTCGTCGCGGATGTTGATGGTGGCGTAGTTGCTCAAATAGAGGCTGTCGAAGGTCTTGTCCGGCGAGGTCAGTGTCACGAACAGGAGGATCGAGGTCGATTTCTTCTGGACGGTGACTCCCTGGTTCTGCACCGCCTGCGGCAGTTGCGACAGCGCGCTGGAGACGCGGTTCTGCACCAGCACCTGCGCGAAGTTGAGGTCGGTGCCGATCTTGAAGGTCACGGTCAGCGTATAGGTGCCGTCGGAGCCGCTGTAGGACTGCATGTAGAGCATGTCCTCGACGCCGTTGACTTGCTGTTCTATCGGCAAGGCAACCGTGTCGATCACGGTCTTGGCGCTGGCGCCGGGATAGCGCGTCGTCACCTGCACCGTCGGCGGCACCACATCAGGATATTGCGCGATCGCGAGGTTGAACAGCGCGACGCCGCCGATCAGGATCATCAGAAGCGCGATGACGTTCGAGAGGACCGGCCGCTCGATGAAGAACTTTGAGATCATGGCTGGCGACCCCTTACTTGGCCGACGCCTGCGGCTGGTCGATCTTGGTCACCTGCGGATCGATCTTCTGGCCCGGGATCACGCGCAAGAGTCCTGCGATCACCACCCGGTCGTCCGGCTTCAGCCCGCTCTCGATCACGCGCAGGCCGTTGTCGGTCGGGCCGATTTGCACCTTGCGCTGCTCGACCACGTTGTCGCCGTTGACCACGAGGAGATAGCGGCCGCCCTGGTCGCTGCCGAGCGCGGTGTCGGGGACGAGCAGGGCGTCCTGCTGCTGCGTGAAGGGCACGCGGACGCGGACGAAATAACCGGGCAGCAGCACCCGCTTCTCGTTGGGTATGACGCCGCGCACGGCGAGCGTGCCCGTCGACGTATTGAGGGTCGGCGAGACGTAGTCGAGGTGACCTTCATGCGGATAGCCGGTCTCGGTCTGGAGGCCCACCTGGACCGGCAACTGTCTGAGCTCGGCCACGGTCAGCCCGCGGCGGGTCGCTTCGGCGCGAATGCGCAGCACATCCTGCTCGTTGACGGTGAAGTTCACCCAGATCGGGTCCAGCGCGACGATGGTCGCGAGCTGGGTCGGGGATGAGAAGCCGACGAGCTCGCCGACCGAGACCAGATGCGCGCTGACGATGCCGTCGAACGGCGCCGCCACCCTGGTGTAGCCGTAATTGACCTCGGCAAGCCTGGTGTTGACCTGGGCCTGCTGCAGACTGGCCTGAGCGTTGTCGCGGGTGGATGTCGAGGTGTCGAGCGTGGACTGCGAGACCGCCTGGCGCTGCACCAGCTCGGCCTGCCGCTTGTAATCGGCTTCGGCCTGCTTGACCGTGGCCTGCGCGCCGACCTCGGCGGCCTTCGCCTGCTCGACCTTGAGCTTGTAGGTCTCGGGCTCGATCGTGAACAGCTGGGTGCCCTGCTTGACGAAGGTGCCGTCCTGGTAGTCGATCGATTGCAGGAAGCCTTGCACGCGCGCGACGAGATCGACGCTCTTGATCGGCGCGGTGTTGCCGGTGGCTTCGACATAGCGCGTCACCGGCCGCTGCACTGGCGTTGCCACGTCCACCTTGGGCGGCGGCGGCGCGACGAACGTGTTCTTGTCCTCGCAGCCGGCCAGCGCGACCACGGCCGCGGTGGCGGCCAATGCCTGCCCGAATTGTCTCCACGCTTCGTTGCGCCGTGCGGAAGAAGCCGGATTGGCTGAGGTCATTCGGTGGCCCCCGATGATTGTCTGTCGGTGCGGCAGGCTAGCAACAAATGCCCTTCCGTGGAACACCATAGCCATGGCGGTCAGAGGCCTTGCACTGCAAACGGCGCTGTGGCCTTTGACAGATTTGCCATGACAAACCGCTTTTCACCGAGCGCACGATCGACCAGAATTGCGGCGAGGACCGTGGGAAGCGGTCGGACGGTGCAAATTCGAAAAGAAGAAAAGGTGAGGAGAACATGATATGCCGACCTTCCTCCAATCGGCCCTCGCTGGCCTTGCTCTTGCCGCGGCGTTTGCCATGCCCGCGCTAGCCGATGGTTTGAAGGACGAGATCGCGCCGACCGGCAAGCTGCGGGTCGCGATCGCGATCAGCCCCGCGGGCGGTGCATTCTGGTCGACCAAGACCGAATCCGGTTATTCCGGCGTTCCCGTCGATCTCGGCAAGGAGATGGCCGCGCAGCTCGGCGTGGCGGTCGAATATGTCGTGCACCAGAATTCCGGGCAGATCACCGACGCGGCGGGCAAGGGCACATGGGACGTCACCTGGCTCCCGAAGGATCCCGAGCGCGAGACGAAAATGATGTTCGGCCCGATCTACGAGGTCGCGGACGCCACCTACATCGTCAAGCCGGGCTCGAGCGTCACCAATTTCGCCACGCTCGACCAGGCGGGCATCAAGGTCGCGGCGGTCAACGCCACGACTACGATGCGCGGCGCCGTTGCGCATCTGAAGAACGCGAAGGTCACCGGCTATCAGACCTATGATGAAATATTCGCGCTCCTGAAGAGCGGCGAGATCGATGCCTTCGCGCTGTCGCGCGACCAGCTCAACAAGATGGCGCAGAAGATCCCGGGCACGCGCGTGCTCGACGAGACCTTCAAGAAGACGGTGACCGCCGTCGCTGTCCCGCTCGGCCACAACCAGGCTTTGGCGTTCGTGACCAAGTTCATGACGGATGCGACCACGAACGGCACGCTCCGCAGGGCCTATGACAACAACGGCCTGAAGGACGCGCCGATCCGCACCGAGTAGGGCAGGCGGCGGCGCAGGGGGCCTGCGCCGCCCGCTGACCTTACGGCTCCGCGGTGCGAATGCCCGCAGGGCTCACCTGCAGCTTGAGCGTCGACGTCTTGGTCAGCGCCTTGCCGTCGAACGAGAAGGCGAGCAGCTCGTTCTCGACCATGCACTGCGCCACGACATGTTTGGAGTCCTTGGACCACACCATGCCCTGGCACCAATGGCCGATCTTGGCTTCCGCAACCGGCGTGAGGTCGGTGCCTGAGATCCGGTAGACCTTGAGCAGGCCGAAATCGTTGAAGAAAGGCGAGGCCGACGGCTTGTTCGAGCCGTTCATGACGGTGACGGAAACGTAGTTGCTGTCCGGGGACATTTTGACGGCCTCAGGCGTCTGTCCGACGGTGACCGTCGTGACGACCCGGATTGGCTTTGCGGTCATGTCGATCAGGCTGATCGTATCATTGTCGCCGCCGCCGGCGCCGACATTGCCGACGACGGCCGCGGCCGCGCCGGTGAGATCGATGTCGTAAGGACGCACACCCGCGGAGAGATCGCGCTTGGCGTACTCGACCTTGCTGCCGTCCACAGTGAGAAGCGAGATCTTGCTGTCGCCGTCGCGGGTGACCAGCGCGGTCGCGCCATCGCGCGAGAACACGGCGTGGCTCGGGCCCGACTTGGCGTCACCGAGCTGGATCTTGCCGCTTGCCGTCAGCGCGTTGCCGCTAATGGTGAAGACCGAAACCGTGCCTTCGCTGCGGTTCGCAACCAGCGCCAGCGTGCCTGCGCGGTTGATTGACACTCCGGCCGCGCCTGCACCGGCCTGCAATGTCGCGAGCACCTTTGGCGGTGTTGATTTGATATCGATCACCGAGAGCTTGTCGTCGGGAATAGTCTTGGTCGCATCCGCCGGATCGACCTTCATCGCGCCTGTCACCAGCGCAAACGAACCATCCGGCGCGATCGCCACGCTCGGTGGCGGGCCGACGACGCTGGCGGGTGCAGGAACCTCGCCCAGCAGTTTCAGCACGCCATCGGTGAGGTCGATCACGCTGACCGTGTCCGGCAGCGGCTGCTTGCGCACCACGGCATTGCCGTTCTCCAGAACCATCTTGCCGTCATTGGCGGTGACGACGATTTCGGCGCGGGCGGCGAAACTGGCGAGGCCAGCCAGTGACGTTGCGACCAGGGCTGACGCGGCATGGCGCGTGCGCCTGCGAAGAGCGGCTTTCATGTTTCCCCCTGAGAGCTTGTTCTTGTCCGGCAAAGCTAAATGCAACCGGGCGCGTCGCGCAACAATCTGGACGCGATCATTTTTGCCGTCGTGCAGGGAATAAAGCGACATGACGTGGCCCGGCGCGGCGGAGCAGGCGCCTGCCTAAAAAATCTTCGCTCCGCCACTGCGCAAAGTGTCTCGTGCGTCAAACTGACACAGCTCTGTCATTCGCGGTGTTTAGAACATTTCTGATCGTAAACATCCTCATTTCCGGGGCGTCAAAAAAAATGAAATCGAGACTTCTGACGACGGCTGCGATTTTCGCGGCCGCGAGCGCGCTCGCGTGCACTCTTCCCGTCCTCGCCGACGATTTCGGTCGCGATCGCGATCACGGACATGACGATCATCATCGTCATGCGCACGACATCCACACCGAGACGCCTATCAAGCATCTCGTGGTGATCTTCAACGAGAACCGCTCGTTCGACCATTACTTTGCGACCTATCCGAACGCGACCAACCCGACCGGCTCGATCCCCTTCGTTCCGAAGCCGCATACGCCAAAGGTCAACAACCTCGCCAACGCCAATCTGCTGTTGAACAACCCCAACAACAATCCGGCCAACGGCACCGGCGCGACCGACCCGTTCCGCCTCGACCGCACCCAGGCCAACACGCGCTCGCAGAACCACTCCTACACGCCCGAGCAGCAGGCCGTGGACAACGGCAAGGAAGACCTGTTCCCGAAATTCACTGGCCGCGGCACCGCCGGCGGCGCCGGCGCCTTCGGCACCAACGGTCAGGTCATGGGCTATTTCGACGGCAACACCGTCACCGCGCTGTGGAACTATGCCCAGCACTTCGCCATGAGCGACAACAACTGGACCGACACGTTCGGCCCGTCGACGCCCGGCATGCTCGAAGTGGTTGCCGGCCAGACCAACGGCGTGCAGCCGGTGGTCGGCACCACGTCGTCGATCGCCGACGGCCAGGGCGGCCTGACGCTGACCGGCGATACCGATCCGGGTAACGATGCCTGTTCGAGCACGACCAGCACGATGCTGATGGGCGGCAAGAATATCGGCGACCTGCTCACCGCTGAGCATATCAGCTGGGGCAGCTTCATGGGCGGCTTCGACCTGACGCTCAAGAACGCCAACGGCACCACCGGCTGCGCCCGCAGCACGTTCTCCAGCAACGTCAACGGCACCATCGTCGACTACATTCCCCACCACGCCTTCTTCCAGTATCACGCCTCCACGGCGAACCCGTCCCATGCCCGGCCGAGCTCGGTCCATGCGATCGGCCATACCCATGACTTCAACGGCAAGGTCGATCCGGCCAACCACAATTACGATCTCGAAGACCTCTATGCCGCGATCAAGGCCGGCAACTTCCCGGCCGTCTCCTACGTCAAGATGCCCGCCTTCCAGGACGGTCATGCCGGCAATTCCGATCCGCTCGACGAGCAGGCGGGCAATGTCGAGCTGATCAACTTCCTCCAGAAGCAGCCGGAGTGGCGCGAGACCGCCGTCATCATCACCTACGACGACTCCGACGGCTGGTACGACCACCAATACGTCGCGCCGAAGACCGCCTCGTATGATGCGGCCGCCGATCAGGTCAACGGTCCTGGCCTGTGCGGCCTCGGTCCCAACAAGCAGCCGGCGCCGAACGGTCTCGGCGGCAAGCCGGTGAACGGCCGCTGCGGTCCGGGCACCCGCGTTCCCCTGATCGTGGTCTCGCCCTACGCCAAGACGAACTACGTCAGCCACAACTACACCACGCAGGCTTCGGTGGTCCGCTTCATCGAGGACAACTGGCTGCATGGCAAGCGCCTGGGTGGCGGCTCGTTCGACGCCACCTCCGGCTCGATCATGGACCTGTTCGACTTCGACCATGATCACAGCCACGACTTGCGGGCTGACGCGCTGTTCCTCGACCCGACCGCCGGCACTGTGATCACCAGCCCGCCGGACGAGCACCACCACCACTAGTCCAACGGGACGCTACGAATGAACAGCCGCACTCTGTGGCTCCTTGGCGCCGGCCTGCTTTGTCTGGCCGGCGCCGTCTTTGCTGCCGGGCCGCAGGGATTAGCGGAGCCGAACCAGGTTGGTGTGAACCCGAATCCGGTGCGTCTCATGCGTCCGCCCGTCGCGCCGTTGTCCGCGATGGCGCTGCTCGGCAAGGAAATCTTCTACGACACCTCGCTGTCGTCATCAGGCACGCTCTCTTGCGCGTCCTGCCATAGCCCGGATCACGCCTACGGTCCGCCCAACGATGGCCCGGTCATGCTCGGCGGCGCCAATCTGTCACGGCAGGGCGCACGCGCGGTCCCGTCGCTGACCTATCTCGACCGCCACCCGAATTTCAGCATCGGTCCCGACAAGGGCGACGACGACAACATCATCGACCTCGCGCAGATGGCGGCGATCGGCCAGCAGGCGGCGCGCACGACCAAGACCGCGGGCGGCACCGGCACGTCGGCGAACATCGTGCCGCAGGGCGGCCTGTTCTGGGACGGCCGCGCCGACACGCTGCAAGACCAGGCGCTGTTCCCGCTGCTCGATCCCAACGAGATGGACGGCGGCAGCGCCGAGATCGTCGCGGGCAAGCTGCGCAACGCGCCTTACGCTGGCCGCTTCGTCGAGTTGTTCGGCGCCGGTGTGATGAGGAATCAGCGGCTGCTGATTGCGGAGGCGATGTTCGCGGTCGCGCGCTATCAGGTGGAGGAGCCGAGCTTCCATCCCTACACCAGCAAGTACGATTACTGGCTCGAAGGCAAGGCGCGGCTCTCCGAGAGCGAGCTACGCGGCCTGCAATTGTTCAACGATCCCGATAAGGCCAATTGCGCTGGATGCCACACCTCGGCGCCGACCCGCGACGGCCTGCCGCCACTGTTCACGGATCATCAGTACGAGGCACTCGGCGCGCCGCGCAACGCCGCGCTCGCCAACAATCGCGACCCCAATTATTTCGACCTCGGCGTCTGCGGCCCGCATCGCACCGACATTCCCGAGCAGACGCAATATTGCGGCATGTTCCTGACGCCGACGCTGCGCAACAGTGCGGCGCGGCACGCCTTCTTCCACAATGGCGTCTTCAGCACCCTTCAGCAGGTGATGGATTTCTACAATTTTCGCGACACCGATCCGGAGAAAGTGTTTCCGCGCTCAGCTGACGGCACGGTGCTGAAATACGACGACCTGCCGCAAAAATATCACGCCAATGTCGACGTCACCGACCCGCCGTTCGACCGCCACTCCGGCGACAAGCCGGCGATGACCGAGCAGGACGAAGCTGACATCATCGCGTTCCTGAAGACGCTGACGGACGGCTACAAGGTGGAGAACTGACACGCGGGCTCACGAACGCCCGGTTCGGGCCTGATTGCTGCGGGCGGGATGAAGCCGGTTGGCGAGGCGCAGCGTGCCGCAAGGCGAGCGGCTATGCTAGGCTCTGTAAGTCTTGCCGCATCCGGATCGAAAGGGATGGCAAATTGCTGGAGCCCCGCCATGGATCGTGTGCTTCACCTGATTGCTTCGCTCGGAATTCTCTCGTTCATGACATGGAACGAAGCCTTCGGGGAGCACGCATCGATTGTCTCGATGACGACGCCGCGCGGCGTTCAACAAGCCTTCATCCTGATAAAGCCTGAGCATCCCGTTGCATCCGTCATTCTGTTTGCCGGGGGTAGCGGTCTTCTGCGGCTGAACAGGACGCCGCCTCCGCAGGTAGGGCCATATGCTTTCGTGGCTGGAAATTTCCTCGTGCGCAGTCGCGAGAGATTCGCCGAGCACGATTTCATGGTGGCTGTGATCGACGCTCCATCTGACCAGCCGAGGGGCATGAGTGGGTCTTTCCGCCTCAGCAACGAGCATGCGATCGACATCGGCGCCGTCGTCGACTACCTGAAGTGCCAGGCCGATGTGCCGGTGTGGCTCGTCGGTACCAGCGCGGGCAGTTGGTCGGCGGCACACGGCGCCATCGCGGCCAGCGCGGTTGATGGTCTCGTGCTGACTTCGACGGTTACACGTATTGCGCCGGGGTCCTCGCTGGCCAAGGCCTTTCCGGAAATTGCCAGGGACTACCCCCAGGGCGTCATCGACATGGCGCTACCCGAGATCAGAGTGCCCACGCTCATCGTGTCGCACAGCGAAGATGCCTGCGAGTTTACCCCCGCGACCGATGCGCCGGCCCTCGCAAAGCGCCTGACGCAGGCTGGTCGGGTCGCAATCGTCCTGATCAGCGGCGGCGACCGGCCAAGGTCCGATCCATGCGAGGCCTATGCGGCGCATGGCTTTTACGGCGTCGAACAACAGGCCGTCGACAGAATTGCGGAGTTCATCGCGGCCAGGGACAAGCGGGCTCCATAGATTGCGGCGGCGCGCGCATGCGGGGCGTGGCGCAGGCGCGAGAGAGGCCGAAGCCGTGATGGCTGTGCCGATGACGTCAGTCATCGCTTGCACGAACGCTCCGACCGCGGCCGGGCGTGTTGAATCGCAGAGCGCTATTCAAAAGAACTCAAGCGAAGGAAAGTGATTGACCAGCCTGTCCCAGATCGAGAGCGGCGGCCGTGGCTGCCTTTTTGCGTCCTTGAGCGACAGACACCGCGGTGCCAGCCTCATTCCATAATAGAGGTTCGCTCCAGAGACGCTCTGGCCGCCCTGTATGCTGACGGTCGGGTCAAAATTGTTCTTGATCAAGTCTGTCGTTTGCTCCACGGAGCCTGATGCTGCGTTGTCATAGGCCGCGACGTATTTCGTCGACGCCTTGAGAACCCGCTGTCCCTGGCAAACGTATTCGCCGTTTTCAAGATACCGTCTCACTTCCCGATCGCAGGACTCGCGCTGGAACAGCTCGTCTGCAATGATCGACAGATCTTCAAGCGATATTTCCAGGACCTGAACGTCATCGAGCTCGAGCTTCAGGGTTTCCGCCAATTTTGCATCGGTATGTGACTGGATCGAATGCACGACTTTCGAGTCGAGCGAATATTGCGTCTTTCGCAGTTCGGAGGTGACCTGGGTCGCTGAAGACGAGGTGCGGGTCACGCCGATCAGTCGGTCCGGCGAGACCTCGCACAGCATGTCGTAGTCCTGGCCGTTCGACGAGACATGGTAGATCGAGCCTGGAGCGCGCAAGAGCACTGGTGGCGTTATTGGGTGAAAGCCGATCGCGGTGATGGCTTCGTTGAGCTTGTTCGGGGGCTTGTGGAGATGTATCGCAGCCACGGATGCCAAGGGTGCGATGCTCACGATCGCCACTAATGCCCCCCATTTCAGGAATGGGCGCATTGGAGTTCTCCGCCGATTATCCGCAACAATAGTGCCCACAAGGGCGCGCGCACGCGTTGGCCGAGCCTGCAGGCACAGTCGTCGTGAGTGCGGCGAGAGCGAAGACAAAAAACAGTGCTGCGAACTTCATGACCTGTCCTCCTATGGATTGACAGATGTTCGCTCGACGTGACGTCCGGAAACCCGCAACGCCTTGGCGTCGGGAGGCGAGACATCTTCCTGCTTCTTGCGAAGCTACTCTCGGCGCAAGGCCGCAGATATGAACTGGCTCACACTCTATCTTGAATTGTGCCGGCGCTGGGTGTCCGGTGTCATCGCCTGCACGTCGTCGTTACGATGCGTCAGCGCGGCTTGATCTCCGCGTACTTCGCCATCGCGCGCTCGAACTTCCGGTTGAACAGCCACATCGCGGCGAGGATTTCCCGGAAGCTGGCGGACGTTCGAGCCCGGTCGGCCTGCCCGAACGCGAAGATGCTGTTGTTGCGCAGGTGCTTCATGATCGCAGGGCTGGACACCCGATAGCTCAGGAGATCGCCGGATTTGAGCGCGGACCTCGTGGGGGTGGGGACAATCTGGATCAGCTCGAACAGCTTCATCTGGTCGACCGGGTCGGGCAGCGTCTTCACGATTCCCGGGATCTCCCGGAACAGATCCGCATGTGCGTTCATCAGGCCGTCGCGCACATTGGTCCAGTGATTGAAGCGGTAGTCGGTGCCGCGGGCGCGCGCCTCTTCCTTGTCGTCGCGCGCGCTCAGCTCGGGATCGAGACCTGCGATCTCGCCCTTGATCGCGTCCCATTTCCTGCGGCCGTTGCGGTCTTCGGACGGGCCGGTCTGGAAGCTGCCCATATAGGTGTTGGAGCGACCGTTACGGACATTCTGCTTGCCGTTGGTCTCCGCAAAGAACAGCCCGAGGCTGATGCGGCCCGCAGCTTCGGCGTGAACCGGTGCCAGCCCCTTGGCGCGCGCAATCGCGACCGCGAGATCGACCACGTCCTTGAACGGCGTCGGCGAGTTCTGCGCGCCGGCCGGCGGCGCCTCCATGATGTCGAACAGCTTTCCGTATTCGTCGATCAGCGGTTCGATGTCGGCATCGAAATAGGCCGGCGGGATCTCGAACTTGTTGGGCCGTCCGATCCGCGACGGCATGGCGTCGGTGAGATCCTTGTAGCTACTTATGACCGCGACGCGCGCGAGATAGAGCGCCTGGCCCGGCAGGTTCGGTAGCGGCTGCTTCGCGTCGATCTGCTTGCGCCGCTCGGCGAGAACGGCCTTGAACTCGCCGAGCGCGCGCTCATAGGTCGCGAGCGCCTCGGATTGCCGCGTCGTCAGCGCGCCCGTCTGTGCAACGGCTTGCGCCGTGACGAAGAGGGCAACAGCCGCAAGGGCCGCGGCGGCAAGTCGTCTCGATCCCATGGCTGGTTCCTGTCGATTCGATGGCCAGGGAGATCGTAAGCATCAGAGGCGCGCAGCCGCAATTCTCCTCTCATGCCGCCCGGTAGTCCGGCGCCGTCGCCAGGAACTTCGCATAGGCATCCGCATCCGGCGGCTGGAAGCGCCCCTTGAGCCCGCCGCGCTTCTGCTCCTTCGCGCCGATGTCGGCCATCAGCTCGTCGAAATGGCGGTAGTGATAGGGTGCGACACACAGGCCGCCATAGACGCCGGCAGCCGGACGCTCGACGCGCTTGAAGTGCAGCATCATCTCGATGTTGTCGCGCATCTGGTGCGCCGTCGGCTGCTTGGCGAGCTGGCCGTCGGCATAGCGCACCAGCCAGTTCGCGGCCAGATCGGCGCAGAGCACGGTGCAGAACGAGGAATTGAAGCCGACGAAGCCGAGTTCCGGCAGGTCGGGGTTGGCGATCAGCCGGTAGAGCCGGTACTGCCCGTCGGCGTCGACCAGCTTTTCTTGATATGCCGCCGGCAGGAACGGCACGCCGAGCTTGTAGCCGATCGCGAGCACCGCGACGTCGGCGCCAATGCGCTCGCCGCCGCTCATCACGATGGTGTCGCCTTCATAATGATCGAACGTGCCGAACACGGCCTTGATGCGGCCGTCGGCGACCATCGGATAGAAGCCGGGCGTTGCGATCGGCACCGAGCAGTTGACGCCGTCCTCGATCCGCTCCTTCGGCACCATCTTGCAGCGGCCGAGCTTGAGCTGCGCCTTGAGCAGGCTTTCGAGCCCGCGCCAGTTCGCCCAGACCAATGGCGCGGCAATGCGGTGGGCAAGCCGCGCCATCGCGCTGGCGCCCCAGCCTGGAAACATCTCCTCCTGCGCGCGGATGTAGAGGATGCGCTTGAAGTTCACGAGCCCGCCGATGAAGTAGGGGATGCGCCAGACCGGCTCGCGCATCGCGATGGTGACCTCGCGCGCGCCTGATTTCACCGCGTTCACGGCGATGTCGGTCGCCGATTTCGAGCCGCCGAGCACGACGACGCGGCGGCCTTTCGCCAGCGCGGGATCGCCGTATTTCGACGAATGCAGGATCTGGCCGCCCTGGCCCAGGAAGCTGCCTTCGCCGCGGCAATGCAGCTCGCGCGGTTCGTTGAACTGCCCGGTGCAGACCGCGACGAAATCGAACTCCTCGTTCGACGGCGTCCCGCCCTTGCTCGTCAGGGTAAGCGTCCAGCCCGGCTTGCCGTCAGTGCGGCGCGCCATGCCGGCGACTTCAGTATTGAGGCGCAGCATGCGGTCGAGGCCAAAACTCCTGGCGTAATCGGCGAGATAGGCGTGGACCTGCGGCCCGGTTGGCCATTCCGGATAGGCGTCCGGCATGGCGCGGTCGGTGTAGCGGTAGAGATCCTTCGGGCTCTGGGTCTGCACCTCCGGATAGGAGCGCGCCGGCTCCCAGACGCCGCCGAGATCGGCGCTCCGCTCGACGATGGTGACGCGGTGGCCGCGGCTGGAGAACGCTTTTGCAGCGGCAAGGCCGGAGACGCCGGCGCCGATCACGCAGACATGCTTGGGACTGACCATGGGATGGCTCGCAATCAGGTGTTTCGCGCGCAAGCGGCCACGTTCGGCCGCAAGGCGCGGCCGGCGGAGCTGCAAGCAGATGGAGGTGGGCGAGGAGGCGCGCTGCGCCTAGTCGTTGGCCTCGGGCGGCAGAAAGTCGACCTCGTGCAGCGCCGAGATGCGCACGACTTCAGCCGGGTCGGTCAGATTGTGCAGCTGGTTGAACAGCGCCTCCAGCTTCTGCATCGGCGAGACCCAGAACAGCGCGCGGCACGGCTTGTCGGATTTGTTGAAATAGCCATGCGGGATGCCGCGCGGCATGCGCACGAGGTCACCGGCATGGGCCTTGACCCATTTGCCGTCGAGCTTGAGGTCGAGCGTGCCTTCCTGCACCAGGATGAACTCGTCCTGGGTCGGATGGATGTGCACCGGCACGAACTGGCCGGGGTCGCTGTTGGTCTCGAACGCGAAGGTAGAGTCGGTGACGGCCTTGGGGAAGTAGACCTGGCCCAGGATGTTCCAGCTCTTGCCCCCATAGCCCGTGCCATTGGCGGTAATGCCCTTTTCGAGTGCAGTCATGGCTTGCTCCTCATGGATTCCGGCGGGGACGGAGCTTCGGCCAGCCTTGGGCCGCCTGTCTATCCGCTAAACGAATCCGGGCATGGCTGTTGCCATGCAGCACGACGATTTTGCAGCCGCGGCCCTTCTCGCGTCCGGGGAACTATTATAGGCTTAAAGCAATTCCGTGACGCGAAGCGTGGTCGACGATGTCCGCAGCCGTGCTGGAGACGAGCGCAAGGGGAGCCACAGCCGAACGGCTGGCGGCTTTCGCCCGCGTCACCACCGATGATGTCGACGAGGCTGCCGAGCAGATCGGGCGCATCTTCTGTCCCCACGATCTCAAGCCGGCGCAAGCGCGCGCAGCCGGCTTCTCGGCCCGGCACAATTGCGCGGCATTCGCAGGGTTTTCCATCAACTACGTCGCCTATGGCGGATCGGTGAGCATCGATCCCGGCTGCCTCGACCGCTTCTTCCTGGTACAGATCCCGCTCACCGGCGCCGCCCGCATTCGTGCCGGAGCCTGCGAGATCGAGACCGCAGCGGGCCGGACGGCGTCGCTGCTGTCGCCGACCATTCCGACCCGGATGGTGTGGACGGATTGTGCGCAAATCATCCTGCTGCTTGACCGCCGCATGGTCGAGCAGCGCGCTGCGGCGCTGTCGGGCAAGGCGGCGGGGCCGGTCGAGTTCGATCCTGTGATCGACCTTGATGCGCCGTCCGGGCACGATCTCCGCACGAAGCTCAATGAACTGATGCAGCTCGCCGAGCGTCTTGGTCCCCCCGGTAGGCTGTCACCGGTCGCGATGACCGATTGGCGCGAGGCGCTGCTCGATCGTCTCCTCAATGGCCAGCGCCATGGCCTCTCGGATGCGATCACGACATTCTCTGGGCAAGCGGAGCGTCTGCCGCGCGCGCTTCGTGCCGCGCGCGACCATCTTGCCGACAATGCCGGCGAGCCGCTCGATCTCGCAGAGCTCGCCTGCGCGTCCGGCGTCGGCATCCGCGCGCTCCAGCTCGGCTTCCGCCGTCACTTCGGCGTGTCGATTTCGGAGATGCTGCTCGACATGCGCCTCGCCGGCCTGCATGGGCGCCTCTCGCAGGCCGCGCCCGATGCCTCGATCACCGAGATCGCGTTCGATCTCGGCTTCACCCATCTCGGCCGCATGGCCGGCGCCTACCGCGAAAAATTCGGCGAGACGCCGTCTGCGACGCTGCGGCGTAGGATGAGCTAGGCGCAGTTATTTTCGCGGCCAGGTCGTGCGGCGGTCTTCGGCGGCCTGCCTGCGCAAGAAGCCCTCGACATCGGCCTGCACCGAATACGGCGTGGGAATCGGATCGCCCGCGGAATCGACCGCGGTATCGAGCGAGCGGCGCAGCATGCGCGCGAGCTCGGCCTTGCGGTAGGGTTTTGTCAGTAACGGCGCGCCCATGGTGGCGCGTCCCTGCGCATGCAGGGAGTCGTAGGCGTAGCCCGACGTGAACAGGACCCGCAGCGAGGGACGTTCCGCAACCATCCGCTCCGCGAGCTCGCGCCCGTTGATGCCGCCGGGCATCACGATGTCGGTGAAGAGCAGGTCGAACGGCGTGCCTTGCGCCGAAATGGCGAGCGCTTCAGCAGCGTTGACGGCGGGGATGACCTTGTAGCCGAGGCTTTCGAGCTGCACCGTGACGTATTGGCGGACATCGTGGTCGTCCTCGACGCACAGGACGGTCTCCGTTCCGCCGACGATCTTGCGCTCGTCATAACCGGTCGGGCGAAGCGTGCTCGTCTCCGCCTTCGGCAGGTAGATCGTGAAGATCGTGCCGCGGCCTTCGGTGGAGGAGACCTTGATGCCGCCGCCTGACTGCTTGACGAAGCCGAACACCATGCTGAGGCCGAGCCCGGTGCCCTTGCCGACATCCTTGGTAGAGAAGAAGGGATCGAAGATGCGTTCGAGGATGGCTTGCGGAATGCCGGTGCCGGTGTCGGCGATCTCGATCTCGACATAGTCGCCGGCATAGCCGGCGCCGACCGCCACCGCCTCGCGCACGCCGAACACGACGTTGCGTGTCGTCAGCGTCAGCCTGCCGCCGTCCAGCATCGCGTCGCGGGCATTGATCGCAAGGTTGAGCAGCGCTGAGCTCAATTGGCCGCGGTCGGCGAAGGCGAGCCAGACATTGCCGTCGAGCCTGGTCACGATCTCGATCTTCTTCTCGAAGGTCGCCAGCAGCAGCTTTGCCAGCTCCTCGAGCAGTTCGTTGACGTCGATCTCGGCCGGCTGGAGCGCCTGCTTGCGCGCAAAGGACAACAGGCTCGACGTCAGCACGGCGCCGCGGTCCGCCGCCTCGCTGATCAGCTTGGTGATGGTCGCAAGCGGCGGGTTGTCCTTCACGGCGTCGGCGAGGATCTCGATCGTGCCGGTGATCACCGTGAGCATGTTGTTGAATTCGTGCGCGATGCCGCCGGTGAGCTGCCCGACCGCCTCCATCTTTTGCGCCTGGATCAGCTGCTCCTCGGCGGCGCGCTTCTGGGTGACGTCCTTGACGAAAATGTTGATGAGGTGGCGCGTCCCGACGTGGAGCGCCGTGCTGGAGCCTTCGATCAGGATCTCGTCGCCGTTCCGGTGCAGCAGGGTTGCCTCGAACCGGATGCCGATCGGCGTATGCGACAATTCCGGCAACAGCCGCATCATCCGCTGCCGGAAGCCGGCGCGGAGTGGTTCGGCGATGAGGAGGTCGACGACATCGGTGCCGAGCGCCTCCTTGCGCGACCATCCGGTCAGGGCTTCGGCCTGAAAGCTCCACTCCAGCACGACGCCGTTCGCGTCGGTCTGGATGAAGGCATCGAGCGCGGTCTTGATGACGCCTTGCGTTGCTTGCGCGCCGGCCTGCGCCTGCTCGGCCAACGCTGCGGCCGTATGCTTCATCTGCGCCGTCTCGATCGCGCCCGTGCACAGCCGCGCAAGCAGCACCGCAACGACGACGCTTGCGAAGAGGGCGATGACCTGGGCGATGCCGAAGCCGCCGGCGGCGCCGGCCACGGCATAAGAGATAAGGAGAGCGGCACTGGTCACGACGGCCTGCGTGGCGATCGCGAGTGTCAGAAGCCTCCTGAGTTTCATGCTCTCATACCAAAGACGCCAGAAGCGCACCGTCCCGCCGCCCTGTCGACGAGGCCGGCATCACGTGAGCTACAGACTGCCCGCGTCTCCGTCGATGGTCAATTTGCGGCGCCGGGGGCCGCCGGGAACTTAGCAGGTGGCTCAACCTGCCGGCGAATCGGTCTGGCGCAGCGTCGTGACCCAGATCGCGCGCGCCACCTGCTGGGTCGGGTTGTCGAACATGTGCGGCACGATGCTCGGAAAACGAAAACTGTCGCCGGCTTCCAGCACATGGGCCTGGTTGTCGAGCCACAGCCGCAGGCTGCCGGAGAGGATGTAGCCGGCCTTCTCGCCGGTGTGCTGCAGGAAGTCCGTGCCTGAGGAGGCGCCGGGGTTGAGCGTGAGCTCGTAGAGTTCGAGCTGGCCATTGCCGTCAGGGGTGAGCGCTTCCTTGACGACGCCGCTGGCGGTGAGTCGCAGCAGGCGCCGGTTGTTCTTGCGCACGATGTAGCGCTGCACATCGGTGGGATCGCTGGTCTCGAAGAAGTAGGAGATGGGAACGTCGAGCGCGATGCTGAGCAGGCGCAGCGTGCGGATCGACGGCATCGCGCGTGCGCGTTCGAGCTGGCTGATCATGCCGTTGGAGAGGCCGGTCTTGTTGGCGACGTCCTGGATCGAGAGTCCGGCGCGCTGACGCAGCAGCCGCACGGTCTCGCCGAGGCGCTGGTCGACCGCATCGTCGGCCTCGATCGCCGGTGCGTCCTTGGTGCCGTTGGTATCGCCGCGACCATCCATGTCGCTCTCCCATGCATCGTATCACCCCGGGACCGCGTCGATCCGAGGTTCAGTCACAGTGAAAAGGTCGCGCATACTAGCAATGCGATTGACAGCTGTATTTAGTCATGATGAACTTTTGATCGAAAAATTTAGAAGCACTAAAGCCCACTTCCTGTCCCTTTGCCGGGGTCTCGGGGGCGCGGGAGACGGTGCCGCGTGCGGGAACGGAGACTGGTCATGGCAGATGACATGGGCAAGTTCGGCATTGAGGCAGTGCGTCTCGGCAGTCCGAACCGCCGTCAGTTCTTCCAGCTCGGCGCGGGCGCCGCAGCGGGATGGAGCCTCGCAGGCAGCGCCATCGCCCAGACCGAACGCCCGACCAATCCGCCGGACAAGCCGCGCGGTCAGGTGATCGCGGCGCTGTCGCAGGAGCCGACGGTGTTTCATCCGCTGATGCCCGGCATCGAGGTCGATCAGGGCGTCTGGTGGCAGGTGTTCTCGCTGCTCTGGTACATCGATCCCGAGGGCAATTTCGTTCCGGACCTCGCGCGCGAAGTGCCGACCATCGAAAATGGCGGCCTGTCGGCCGACGGTCTGACCTGGAAGATCAAGCTGCGCAACGACGTGAAGTGGCATGACGGCACGCCGTTCACGGCCGAGGACGTCAAGTTCTCGCTCGAGCTGATCAACGATTCCAATTTCCGCGCGCGCAGCCGCGTCGGCCACAGCCTCGTCAAGGACATCAAGGTCGTAGCGGCGGACGAGATCCACTGGCGGATGGAAGCGCCGTATTCGCCCTACATGTCCATCCTGGGATCGCTGACCTTCATCGTGCCCAAGCACATCCTGGAGAAGGTGTCCGATCCGAACGCCTCGCCGTTCCACAATGCGCCCGTCGGCACCGGGCCGTTCCGCTGGGGCGAGCGCGTGCCCGGCGACCACATCCTGCTCAATGCCCACACCGGCTATCACGGCAAAGGACCTTACGTCGAACGCGTGGTGTTCAAATACATCCCCGACCTCACCGTGCTCTACACCCAGTTCCGCACCGGCCAGGTCGACTACACCGGCCTGCAAGGCATTTTGCCGAACTTCGTGCAGGAGGCGAAGACGCTGAAGGGCCGCAAGATCTTCGTCTCCGCGACCTCTTCGGTGGAGCACATCGCGCCCAACCTGGAATTCGGTCCCTTCGCCGACCGCGCGGTGCGCGAGGCGCTGTATCTTGCCATCAACAAGCAGGCGATCATCGACGCGCTCTATTACGGCCTGCCGACGCAGACCGAGAGCTTCGTGCCGCAGCAGGCCTGGTCGTTCCAGCAGGGGCTGCCGCAGCACAAATACGATCCCGCCAAGGCCAATGCTCTGCTCGATGCGGCCGGCTGGGTGCGCGGCTCCGGGGGCGTGCGCGAGAAGGGCGGCGTCAAGCTCGAATTCACCAACTCGACGACCTCAGGCAATGCCGTGCGCGAGCAGACCCAGCAGCTCCTGATCCAGGACTGGCGCGCGATCGGTGCTGCGATGCGTGTCAACAACATGCCGGCCGCGGTGATCTGGGGCGATTTCTGGCAGCAGTCGAAGTTCAATTCGGTGCTGGTGTCCGTGAACTTCATGCTCGGCAGCGACCCCGACGTGACGCCGCGCTTCGGCTCGGGCGCCATTCCCGCCAAGGGCGGCCGCGGCTACAACACCTATCAATACAAAAATCCCGAGGCCGATCGTCTCCTCGCCGAGGGCGCGAAGCAATTCGATCTGGGGCAGCGCAAGACCACCTATGGTGATCTGCAAAAGCTGATCCGCAACGATCTTGCGATCCTGCCGATGTTCCAGGGCTTCATCGCCGAGGGTGTAAAGGAGGGGCTGCAAGGCTTCCGTCCCAACATCAACACCTCCATCAACTGCTGGAACATCCGCGAATGGTATTGGGCCTGATGCGTCTGGCTCGCTGGACCGCCTGACATGGCCCGCTACGTCGTCAACCGCCTGGCGCAGGCGGTCATGCTGCTGGTGATCGTCTCCGCGATCGGCTTCGCCCTCCTGCATCTGGCGCCCGGCGGTCCGCTCTCGCAGTTCGCCGTTTCCGGGCAGATGACGCAGGAGGATCTCGACCGCGTCACCAGGCAGCTCGGTCTCGATCGTCCGCTGCCGATCCAGTATCTCGACTGGTTCGGCCGCATGCTGAAGGGCGACTGGGGCAAGTCCTATCGCGACGGTGAAGCGGTGCTGTCGGTGATCTCCTCGCATCTCGGAGCGACGCTGGAGCTGATGGCGACGGCGACGATTATCGCGGTGCTGCTCGGCTGCTGGATCGGCATCCTTGGCGCGCTGCGCCGTTACTCGCTGTTCGATTCGCTTGCCACGGTCGGCGCCATGATCGCGCTGTCGATCCCGACCTTCTGGTTCGGCCTCGTCACCATCTACGTGTTCTCCGTCAAGCTAGGCTGGCTGCCGGCGGGCAACCGCCAGACCATCGGCGACGGCTCCTTCCTCGACCTGCTGCATCATCTGATTGCGCCGGCGATGGTGCTGGCGCTGGTCGAGACCGCGATGTGGGGCCGCTTCATGCGCTCCTCCATGCTCGAGGTGATCAACCAGGACTACATCCGCACCGCGCGCGCCAAGGGCATGCCGGAATGGCGCATCCTCACCGTGCACGCGCTTCGCAATGCGCTGTTGCCGATGATCACGGTGGCCGGCCTGCAGTTTCCGACGCTGCTCGGCGGCGCGCTGGTGGCGGAGACCGTATTCACATGGCCTGGCATGGGGCGTCTGTTCCTCGATTCCATCGGCTACCGCGACTATCCCGTCGTGATGGGCATCTTGATGTTCTCGGCGACCATGGTGCTGATCGGCTCGCTGCTCGCCGACATCCTCTATGCCGTCGTCGATCCGCGCATCCGGGTGGGCTGAAGCGATGGCGACCGCGACGCTCACCACCGTTCAGCTCGCGCCTGGCCAGGCCGCCTGGCGGCGTTTTCGGCGTCATCGGCTCGCGCTCGCAGGCGCTGTCATCATTCTCGTGCTCGTGCTCGGCTCCGCGATCGGGCCTTATCTGCTGCCGTTCGACGACACCTATATCGACATCATGAAGCGGTTCGCGCCGCCGCTGTCCGGCGCGCATATCCTCGGCACCGACGAGCTCGGCCGCGACGTGCTGGCGCGGCTGATGATGGGCGGGCGCATCTCGCTCTCGATCGGCATCGTCGCGATGGTGATCGCGATGGCGGTCGGAATCGTCGTCGGCGCCTTTGCCGGCTTCTATGGCGGCGCCCTCGGCGCGGTGCTGATGCGGCTCGTCGACGCCGTGCTGTGCTTTCCGACCATCTTCCTGCTGCTCGCGCTCGCGGCGCTCACCGAGCCCGGCCTCGTCACCACCACAGTGCTGATCGCCGCCACCGCCTGGATGGCCGTGGCGCGCGTCGTCGAGGCCCAGGTGCGCTCACTGCGCGAGCGAGAATTTGCCGTGGCCGCGCTCGCCTTCGGCTCCTCGAACCTGCGCATCATGTTCCGCGAGCTCGTGCCCAACGCGATCGCGCCGATCGTGGTGGCGGCGACGCTGAACGTCGCCAAGGCGATCCTGCTGGAATCCTATGTCAGCTATCTCGGCTACGGCATCCAGCCGCCGGCCGCGAGCTGGGGCAACATGCTCAACAACGCGCAGATCTACCTGACCAGCGCGCCGTGGCTTGCGATTGCGCCGGGCGTCGCCATTACGCTGGCCGTGACCAGCTTCAACTTCCTCGGCGACGGGCTGCGCGATGCGCTCGACCCGCGCCTGAACATCCCATGACACGATCTCGATCGAACTGACCTCCAGGAGTGCCCCATGTCCCCGCCGCTCAACCGTATCAACAGCGATGAACGCCTGCCGGCGCAGGCGGACGTCGTCGTCATCGGCGGCGGCGTCATCGGCGTCTCCGCGGCCTATCATCTTGCCAAGAAGGGCCTTTCGGTCGCTCTGGTCGAGAAGGGCCATGTCGGCGGCGAGCAGTCGAGCCGCAATTGGGGCTGGTGCCGCCAGCAGGGCCGCGCGCGCGAGGAGATCCCGCTGGCGCGTGAGGCGCTGCGGCTGTGGGAGGACATGCAGAACGACGCCGGCGTCGATGCCGGCTTCCGCCGCACCGGCGTCTTGTTCCTGACCAAGAGCAAGGACGAGCTCGCCGGCTGGGAGCGCTGGGCCGCGATCGCGCGCGAGCAGCAGGTGCACTCGACCGTGCTGACGCCGGCAGAGGTCGCCGAGCGCATGCCCGGCAATGCGGACCAATGGGTCGGCGGCCTGCACACGCCGAGCGACGGCCGCGCCGAGCCGTCGATGGCCGTGCCCGCACTTGCCACCGCCGCGCGAAAGCACGGCGTCACCATCCATCAGGGCTGCGCCGCGCGCGGACTGGAGACGACAGGCGGGAAGGTCAGCGCCGTTGTCACTGAGAAGGGCACCATCCGCACGCAAGCCGTGCTGCTGTCGGGCGGCGCATGGTCGTCGCTGTTCTGCCGCCGCCACGGCATCGAGCTGCCGATCGGCCTCGTCAACGCCACCGCATGCCGGACCACGCCGGGACCGGAGATCACTTCGGGCGCGCTCGGCACGGATCTCTACTGCATCCGCCGCCGCCTCGACGGCGGCTTTACGCTGGCGCTGCGCAACCGCGGCACGGTCGAGCTGTCGCCCGACCTGTTCCGCTACGCCTGGACCTTCTGGCCGACCTATCAGCATCGCAAGAACGGGCTCAAGCTGTCGTTCGGCAAGCCGTTCTTCGACCAGATCATGCGCGGCACCGGCTGGAGTTTCGACAAGCCCTCGCCGTTCGAGACTGAGCGCGTGCGCGATCCCGCGCCCGACATGTCGCTGGTCAACGCGGCACTGGCCTCGCTGATCAAGTCCAATCCGGAATTGAAGGAGATCAAGATCGCGGAAGCCTGGGGCGGCACGATCGACTGCACGCCCGACACCATTCCGGTGATCTCGCCGGTCGATGCGCTGCCGGGCTTCTTCCTTGCCACCGGCTTCTCCGGCCACGGTTTCGGCATTGGTCCCGCGGCGGGCAAGCTCGCCGCCGACATCGTCACCGGCTCGACGCCGCTGGTCGATCCCGCCGCCTACAGCCACAAGCGCATGATCGACGGCCGGCGCCTCGCGCCGGTCAGCCCGTTCTGAGGGGCGGCATGACGGTCCTCTACAAGGCCAATCTGGTTCGCGGGGCCGAGTGGGCACGCTTCTTCGCGGAGCGCGCGCCTGATGTGCCGTTCCGGCTCTGGCCCGACATCGGTGATCCCAAGGCGGTACGCTACCTAGTCGCCTGGCAGCCGCCGGACAATATCGCGGCGACGTTCCCAAATCTCGAACTGGTGTTCTCGGTCGGCGCCGGCGTCGATCAGTTCGACATCACAAAACTTCCGCCGCATGTTCCGCTGGTCCGCATGATGGAGCCCGGCATTACCGATCGCATGGTCGAATATGCCTGCATGTCCGTGCTGGCGCTGCATCGCGATCTCGTGCAGTTCATCTCCCAGCAGCGCGAGCAGGTCTGGCGTGAGCTCCCCGCGACCTACGCCGGTGAGCGGCGTGTCGGCGTGATGGGACTTGGCCTGCTCGGCCAGGCTGTGCTCGAACGACTCAAATCATTTGGTTTCTCGCTGCTCGGCTGGAACCGTTCGCCGCGGGAAATCGACGGCGTCACCTGTTATGCGGGCGCGGAGGCCTTGCCGGATTTCCTGGGGCAGTCCGACATTCTCGTCTGCCTGCTGCCGCTGACCTCGGAGACACGCGGCATCCTCAACGCGAATCTGTTCGCGCATCTGCCGCGCGGCGCGCGGCTGCTCAATGTCGGGCGAGGCGGGCATCTGGTTGAGGCCGATCTCATCGTGGCGCTCGACAGTGGGATGCTGTCTGCCGCCGTGCTCGACGTCGCCGAGCCCGAGCCGCTGCCGGCGGGCCATCCGTTCTGGAGCCATCCGCGCATTCTGCTGACGCCGCACATTGCCAGTACGACGAAGCCGGAGACGGCGGTCGACTACGTGCTCGACACCATCGCGCGCCACCGCCGGGGCGAGGCCTTGCCGGGGCGTATCGACCGTGATCGCGGTTACTGAAGGCGCGATGGTGATGATGACATCGGTGCAGCCACGGGCTCCTCTCACCTCTCCCGCTTGCGGGAGAGGTCGGCGCGTAGCGCCGGGTGAGGGCTTTCTCCTCTTGGGGGTTCTTGATTGTGGAGGCACCCTCTCCCCAACCCTCCCCCGCAAGCGGGGGAGGGGGCGGACCTTCTTCGCGGCAAGCGCTGGGGGCATTGCATGAGCACCGGTGCAACGAGACCAGATCAAGTTGCCGCCGAAGCGCACACGCCGGTACTGTCGGTCGCCGGCCTCACCACGTCCTTCATGCGCGAACGTGAATGGATCCCCGTCGTCCGCAACATCTCCTTCGACATCGCGCCGCGCGAGACCGTGGCCATCGTCGGTGAGTCCGGCTCGGGCAAGAGCGTCACCGCGCTCTCGATCATGCGGCTCGTGCCGAAAGAGAGTGGCCGGATCGAGGGCCGCGTTACGCTCGCCGGCCGCGATCTGCTGACGATGCCCGAAGCTGATATGAAGGACATCCGCGGCAACGACGTCGCCATGATCTTCCAGGAGCCGATGACGAGCCTCAATCCGGTGCTCACCATCGGCTTCCAGATCGCGGAAGCGCTGATCCAGCATCGCGGCCTGTCACGTGCGGCGGCGGAGGCCGAGACTGTTCGCTTGCTCGATCGCGTCCGCATTCCCGCGGCGAAATCGCGCTTCCATGAGCATCCCCATCGCTTCTCCGGCGGCATGCGCCAGCGCGTGATGATCGCGATGGCGCTGGCCTGCAAGCCGAAGCTTCTGATCGCGGATGAGCCGACCACGGCGCTCGACGTCACCATCCAGGCGCAGATCCTGGAGCTCTTGAAGGAGCTCCAGCAGGAGGAGGGGATGTCGATCCTGTTCATCACCCACGACATGGGCGTGGTCGCCGAGATCGCGGACCGTACCGTGGTGATGTATGGCGGGCAGGCCGTTGAGACCAACGCCACCTCGCGCATCTTCGCAGCACCCGCGCATCCCTACACGCGCGCGCTGCTCGCCGCTGTGCCGCGCCTCGGTTCGATGGACGGGCGCGCGCGGCCGATGCGCTTTCCGATCGTCGACAAGGTGACGGGCACCTCGGACGAGCCGGCCGAGACGCCCGATACGGTCTCGACGGCCGCGCGTCCGCTGCTCGAAGTCTCCGGCCTCACCACGCGCTTTCCGATCCGCTCGGGCCTGTTCGGCAAGGTTTCGGGCCGCGTCCACGCGGTGGAGAATGTCTCCTTCACCTTGCGCGCCGGCGAGACGCTGGCGCTGGTCGGCGAGTCCGGTTGCGGCAAGTCCACCACGGGCCGTTCCATCCTCAAACTGACGGAGCCGGACGCCGGCACCGTCCTGATCGACGGGCAGGACGTGCTCGCCATGAAGGGCCGCACCTTGCGCGACTTCCGCAAGCACATGCAGATCGTGTTCCAGGATCCGTTCGCGAGCCTCAATCCGCGCATGTCGGTGGGCACGGCGACCGCAGCGCCCTTGCTCGCCAACGGGCTCGCCACGGCGGCGCAGGCCCGCGACAAGGTCGCCGACCTGCTGGTGCGGGTCGGTCTCACCGCCGACATGGCTGCGCGCTTCCCGCACGAATTCTCCGGCGGCCAGCGCCAGCGCATCTGCATCGCGCGCGCGCTCGCGCTCGGGCCAAAGCTGATCGTCGCGGACGAGGCGGTCTCCGCGCTCGACGTCTCGGTCAAGGCGCAGGTCGTCAATCTGATGCTCGACCTTCAGGCCAGCATGGGCCTCGCGTACCTGTTCATTTCCCACGACATCGCGGTGGTCGAGCGCATGAGCCATCGCGTCGCGGTGATGTATCTCGGCGAGATCGTCGAGATCGGCCCGCGCGCGGATGTGTTCGGCAATCCCCAGCATCCCTACACCAAGAAGCTGATGGCCGCCGTGCCGGTGCCCGACCCATCGCGCCGCGGCACGAAGCGCGAGGCGTCGAACGACGAGATCAGAAGCCCGGTGCGCGCACCGGATTACCAGCCGCCGGTGCGGCAATATCGCGAGGTCTCACCGGGGCACGTCGTGCAGGTCTGGGGCGAGGAGTGGTCGGCCTGAGGAGTGTGGTTCACACGTCCTCCGGAAATTGTGACCGGATGGAGCGAGGGCGAACAGCGGTCTGTGAACCGCTTCATAGTCCATCCCTCTCGTTTTGAACTATCACTCTCGCAAGAAATTGCCGCACCCGGACCTGTTCGACAACACGGGTGAGTTGCAATACCTGCGCAGCCGCGTGCTCCGCAGCTGTGGATTGGCTCCTCGCCTTCGCGAGCAAGCCAGCCCCATCACTCAGCACAGAACTTTCAGATATTGGGATCAAGGGCATCGAGAAACGCGTCCCGGCAGATTCGATCTGGGGTCGGCCAGTAGGCTGCCAAGTACTCAGAAGGAATCCCCCATGAAGATAAGCAGCGCAATTTTCAGCTCATTTTCCCTCACGCGGTACGTCGGCAGCCTGGGGATTGCCCGTTCCAGTCTGATCAAGTCGGCACACACCCTTGAAAGGATTGGCCTGGCAGCCGTCGGAGCCTCTTGCGGCCTCTATGTGGGTGCGACCCTGTTGCGTCAGAAAGGCGGACTGTTTGAAAGCGGCTGGATCGTGCTGATCACAATGCTCTATGGAGCGCTCAGCTATTATGTCGGAATTGACTTGTCCGGCAACGTCGCAAAGCGGCCGAAATCGAGCATCTCGGAAGAATGGAACGGCTCGGAGTCGGCTGAAATCATGAGTGCGGCCGGAACGTTCGGCGCGGCGATCGCCGCAACTCTGTCCGTCAGCATTCTTGTCCTTGACCAAAGCCTATCAAACGGCCTGATAAGCTTTGTTGCGGGCTTCTGGGCGGTCGGTTCTTCGCTTCAGGTCGCGGCGGGCACGATGGCGCGCAACCAGGAAGCGCCGATGAACGAGCAATGAAGGAATTGCGCTCACGGAAATACCTCCCGCTGGGCATCCTATGCGAGCGCAAGCCGCAGTGCTGGTCGAAGTAAGTCGTGACGACATATCGCAACCCTGCCGTCCAACGCTGCGCACCAGCGATGTTTGGTCGCGCAGCCGTTCGCATCGAGCCGTGTCCCGATCGAAGCGTCATCGGTACCGAGTAACCTAATTTTCGCAAAACAAGACAAGGCGTGCCATCATAGTGCCGTTGGCATATTGTCTCGGCGCGGCCGTGGTCCAAGAGTCTGCTAATCGCCAGCCATGAGATGGGTGAGCCATGCAGATTGCGGAGTGGCTCGAGAAGCTAGGGCTTGGGCAATACGCGGAGCGCTTTGCCCAGAATGGGATCGACGTAAGCGTCCTTCCCGAGCTGATGGATGAGGACTTTGACAAGCTCGGAGTCCTGCTCGGTCATCGCCGCAAGATGTTGCGTGCCATTGCCGACCTCGATCCGGCCGCGTTGATCGCATCGCCGGCTCCTCCTCACGACGCCGAGCGGCGCCACCTCACCGTCATGTTTTGCGATCTGGTCGGCTCGACCGCGCTCTCGGCACGTCTCGATCCCGAGGATATGTGGGAAGTGATCCGGGTCTACCGCGCCGCATGTGCGCGCGTCATTGCCGCCTATGACGGCAGCATAGCCAGGTTCGTCGGCGACGGAATACTCGTCTATTTCGGCTATCCGCGCGCTCACGAAGATGATGCGGAGCGCGCAGTACGCGCGGGCCTCGATATCATCTGCGCCATTCGCCAGCTCAAGACAGGCGCCGGCGAGCGGGTCGAGCTGCGGATCGCAGTTGCGACCGGGCTTGTGGTGGTCGGCGACCTCATCAGTGGAGATGCGTCAGAGGAGCACGCGACCATCGGCGATACGCCAAACCTCGCTGCCCGGCTTCAGAGCCTGGCCGAACCGGGAGTGGTCGTCGTCGCGTCATCGACGCGCCGGCTGCTGGGAGATCTCTTCACTTTTCGCAATCTCGGCCGCCGCGAAGTCAGGGGGATCGACGAACCCATCGCGGTGTGGGCGGTGGAAGGAGCGACCGCATCCGAGAGCCGCTTCGAGGCGGTCCGCGCCGCGCGCTCGATCGGCTTTGTCGGCCGCAAGGATGAGATCGAATTCATTCTCTCGCGCCAGCGCGAGGCATGGCAGGGCCAGGGCCAGATCGTCTTGATTTCCGGCGAAGCGGGCATCGGAAAGTCGCGCATCGTCGCAACGCTGTCCGAAAGTCCCTCGCTGGGGGCGCACCGTCGGGTGCGATATCAGTGTTCGCCCTACCATACCAACAGTGCGCTTCATCCCTTTGTCGCGCAGCTCGAGCGCGCCGCCGGAATCCGCTCGCACGACACGCCAGAACAAAAGCTCGACAAGCTCGAGGCAATGCTGGCGCTAGGAACCCAGCAGGTCGCCCGGGCAACACCGCTCATTGCGGCTCTGCTTTCGATTCCAACCGCTGACCATTGCCCGCCTCTTGGCTTGAGCCCGGCGCAGCAGCGGCGACAGACTTTTGCCGTCCTGCTCGATCAGCTCGAGGGGCTGGCGCGAGATCAGCCTCTGCTGATCGTCTGCGAGGATTTGCATTGGGCCGATGCTACCACGCTCGAGCTGTTCGATCTCGCGGTCGATCGGATCAGGGCATTGCCGATCCTCGTGCTCATGACATCCCGCCCAGAGTTCGAACCGTCCTGGTCGGGCCTTGCCAATGTCGGCCTGGTGCGGCTCGACCGGCTCGATCGGCAGGACACGCGCGCGCTGGTCGAGCAGGTGGTTGTCGGTCGCCAGCTGCCACGCGAGATGATGAAGCAGATCATCGACAAGACGGATGGCGTTCCGCTATTCGTCGAGGAGTTGACCAAGATGGTGCTGGAGTCCGGCCTGCTCGTCGAAGATGCCGGGCGCTTTCGCCTGAATAGTCCGCTCCCGCCGCTTGCCATTCCCGCGACGCTGCAGGATTCGCTGATGGCGCGGCTCGACCGGCTCGCTCCAGTCAAGGAGGTGGCGCAGATCGGCGCTGCCATCGGCCGCGACTTCTCATACGCGCTGCTGAAATACGTGGCGGGACGCGATGATCTGACGCTGAGCGCTGCGCTGGGACAGCTTGAAGAGGCCGAACTGCTGCTTCGCCGTGGGGCTCCGCCCGAAGCAAGCTATAGTTTCAAGCACGCTCTTGTTCAGGAAGCGGCCTACGAGAGTCTGCTCAAGAGCAAACGGCAGCTGCTTCACACGAGAATTGGCGAGGTCCTGCGTGAGAAGTTTCCGGTCGTCGCCGAGACCGAGCCGGAAGTGCTGGCGCATCACTTCACGGAAGCGGGACTGAGCGAGGTCGCCCTCGAATGGTGGCGCAAGGCGGGCCAGCAGGCGCTGAAACGCTCTGCCTATTCCGAGGCGGTCGCGCATCTCGGCAAGGCCGTTGCGACCGTTGACGACCTGCCTGACGAGCCCCGCCTGATGATGAGCAGGCTGCATCTTCAAATCTCATATGGCCGTGCATTGAGGGGCAGCCTCGGGCACAGCGCCCCCGAAACGATCGCGGCATGGACGCGTGCGCGCCAGTTCGCAGCCGACATCGATGATCCCGTCGAACTTGCGCCTGTTCATTCGGGACTGTTCAATGCCTGCCTGACACACGGCGAACTCGCTCCAATGCGGGAGCTGGCGGATGCCATTAGGAGCGCCGCCGACCGGCGACCGGACTCGCCGGTGGCCGCCATCGTTGCCCATTGGACAGGTGGCGTCACCTGCTGGTTCGCGGGCGATTACGTGAACGCGAGAACGCATCTCGAGCAGGCGCTGGCCATCTACGATGCCGAGCCGGATCCCGCGACATTCCGGGCTTCGGCACTGGATCTGCCGTTCGTGATCATGAGATTCCTTGCCCTGGTGCTCTGGCCGCTCGGTATCACCGCTCGCGCGCGCAAGCTCGCCGCCGAAGCGGTGGTTGCTTCCGGAGAAAAACGGGCGCTTTCCCGGGCCAATGCGCTGGTTCATCGCGCCGTGTTCGACGGCGTATGCGGGGGCATGTTGCAGCAAACGGAGACGATCCTGGCGCTCGGCCTCGCCCGCGACCACACGATGCCGCTGTATGTGGCCGCGGGCACCTACCTGAATGGCCTCGCCAAGTGGCGTGCCGGCGACCGCATGGCTGGTCTTGCGGACATGCGTCACGGCTGGACCTTGCTGCACGAGAACGATTGCTACCTTTGCGAGCCGTTTTGGGGGATGCATGTCGCCGCCGCGAATGCAGAGCTGGGCGAGGTCGAAACCGGGCTGGAAATCCTGAACGAGCTGATCGCCCGGACCGCACAGTCCGGCCAGCATTGGCTCGATGCCGAGCTGTATCGCGTCCGCGGAAAGCTTCTGTCGCGCCACGATTGTTCGGACGAATTCAGTGCCGAAGACGACCTCAAGCGAGCGCTGGACATCGCGCGACACCAGCAGACCAAGACGTTCGAGCTGCGCAGCGCGCTTGGACTTGCCCGCCTGCACAAGACAAATGGCCGGGCAGGTGCGGTATCCGAAGTGCTCGCGCCCGTGCTCGCTGATTTCGAGGCGGAGCGTACTCTTCCTGAATTGGTGGAAGCGAGAGAGCTGCTCACGCAAGAGCACTAGGCGCGTGCCGTTTCGCCCAGCCGGGTTGGGATCAACCAGAGCCGTCTCGATATGCCCCTGGGCGGCGTGTTCCGCGTAGCACGCCTCGACGGGAGTTCGCTCGATCGTGTTCGCGACAGATGTTTCCGCTCAGAAATATTCGACGCCTTCTAAGATAGATTCTAGCAAGCCATTCCGCCCGCGTTCTTCCCACTGCGAAGCCATCAGTTTACCGCTGTTGCGGAAGTGGAATGGGGCGTGCTGGTGGGAATTTCGAGCGGTGGAGCGAAGGCTCCGTTTGTTGCTTTGCTAGGGGTGGCGTTGGCGGGGTATGCGACCGCGGGTGTCGCGCAAACACCGGCGACGAGAGAGGGATCCGCGGCGACGCTGCCTCCCGTTACGGTCGATGCACCGAAGCCGCGTGCGCCATCGCGCGGCCAGGCGACCCGGACGTCGCGCGGTGCGCGCGCCGCCCGACCAAGGGTTGCACCGGGCCAGGGTACCGAAGCGGCACGCGTCGAGACGGCGGCAAGCCGGGGCACGTTCCGGCAGGGGAATGGCCCGATCGAGGGATATGTCGCGCATCGAACATTGGCCGGTACCAAGACCAACACGCCGATCCTCGAAGTGCCGCAGTCGGTCTCGGTGATCGGCAGCGATCAGATCCGCGACCAGGGTGCCCGGTCCGTGGTGCAGGCCGTGGGCTACACGCCGGGTATTGTCACGAACAGCCCGAACGACACGCGCTTTGAATCGCTCCGCATCCGCGGCTTTCAGCCGGTGCTCTATCTCGACGGCATGCAGCTCCCCTACGGCGCCAGCCAGTTCGGCCAGCCGAAGCTCGATCTTGCTTTGCTCGAACGGGTGGAGGTGTTGAAAGGACCGTCATCGTCACTTTACGGACAGGTCGCGCCGGGCGGCATGGTCAACCTCGTCAGCCGTCTGCCGACGGCGACGCCGGTCAACTCGGTCGAGGTTCTCGGCGATAGCTGGGGCAGGGCCCAGACCAATTTCGACGTCGGTGGCGTCAGTCAGAAGGGCGATTTGTACTGGCGCATCGCCGGCACGCTGCATGGCGGCGGCACGCAGGTCGATTTCGTCAACGATTTCCGCGGCGCTATCGCGCCGTCCTTCACCTGGAGGCCCGATCTCGACACGACCTTCACGTTCCTGAGCGGCTACCAGCGCGACATCACCGGCCTGGCGCTGCAGTTCTATCCGGCCGTGGGCACGCTGCTGCCGAGCCCCAACGGACGCATTCCGATGACGAAGTTCCTCGGTGAGCCCGGCTTCGATCATTTCGACCGCCAGCAGGCATGGGTCGGCTACCAGTTCGAGCATTCTTTCAACGAGATCTGGACGGTGCGGCAGAACGTCCGTTACTTCAACCTCCAGACCAACACCTATGCGGTCGCTGGCGGCGGCGCGGCAGGCTTGAACCCCTATCCCAATTCCGCCACGGGCGATTTCGCCACCCTCGCGCGCGCTGCTTTCAAGTTTCCTGAAAACGCCGACGCGTTCACCATGGACAATCAGGCAGAGGCCCGCTTTTCGACCGGCGCGCTCGCCCATACGGTGCTGACGGGGCTCGACTACCGTCACATCACCAGCGAGCTGAATATGGGCATCGGCGCGGCACCGTCGATCAATCTCAACAACACGGTCTATGGTGCGTCGATCGCGATGCCGGCGACCGGCACCAACACGGGCCAGCGCCAGGACCAGACCGGTCTATATGCGCAGGACCAGATTGCGCTCGGCGGATGGCGGCTGACGTTGAGCGGCCGCAGTGACTGGGTCTCCACCGACACGTTGAATTTCATTGCAAAGACGAAGCAGGGCCAGGACGACCAGGCATTCACAGGGCGCGCCGGGCTGAACTACGTGTTCGACTCCGGTGTGGCGCCGTACATTGCCTACGCCACCTCGTTCCAGCCGACCCTGGGGACGACCGCCAGCGGTGCGGCATTGGTCCCGACCACGGCCAAGCAGGCCGAGATCGGTGTCAAGTATCAGCCGGTCGGGACCAACCTGCTCCTGACCGCAGCGCTGTTCGACATGACGCAGGAGAATGTCGTCACGCCGGATCTGAACGTGTCGGGCAAGAGCGTGCAGACCGGCGAGGCGCGGTCCCGGGGTGGCGAATTCGAGGCGACGGCCAGCCTGACCGAGGGGCTGAAGCTGAAGGCATCCTATGCCTACACCGACACACTGACGACCAGGACCAACACGCCGAGCCAGCTCAACAAGCACCTCACGATCCAGCCGATGAACCAGGCGGCGCTGTGGGTGGACTACACGTTCCAGCAAGGCCAGCTCAACGGCTTCGGCTTCGGCGGCGGCGTGCGCTATATCGGCGATTCCTATGGCGATCTCGCCAACATGATCTCGATCCCGAGCTACACGCTGTTCGACGCTGCGATCCACTACGACCTGTCGAATCTCGATCGCAGGCTGCGCGGCGTGCAGCTTGCGCTCAATGCCACCAATCTGTTCGACAAATACTACGTCGCCTCGTGCACGACGCTGAGCTCCTGCTTCATCGGAGCCGGGCGCACCGTGATCGGCAGCGTTCGCTATAGCTGGTGACGAGGGAGAGCCGTTTCGTCATGACGCCCCGTTCGATCCACATCTGGAAGGAAACGCACAAGTGGACGAGCCTCGTCTGCACGCTGTTCCTGTTCATGCTGTGCCTGACGGGGCTGCCGCTGATTTTCCACGACGAGATCGACGCGGCGCTGGGGGCGACTGTCGAAGCGGACGCGGTGGCCGCGGGCACGCCGATGCTCAGCTTCGACCGCGTCCTCGAGATTGCCCGGGCGGCACAGCCGAACGAGGTGATCACGATCGTGGGCGCGGACGATGAGGACCCGATCTGGCACGTCTACATGGCATCGACGATCACTTCGCCGAAGACGGATGTTATCGTCAGCGTCGATGCTCACACCGGGCGCGTGCTCCATGTCGGCGCGACCGTCCGCGGAGCCGTCACCAAGTTTCTGCTCGATCTTCACACCGACCTGTTTCTGGAACAGCCGGGCATGCTGTTCCTGGGTGCGATGGGGCTGCTGTTTCTGACGGCGACGGTTTCCGGCGTCGTCGTCTACGGTCCGTTCATGCGCCGCCTGGATTTCGGCACCATGAGGTCGCGACGCAGGTTGTATTGGCTCGATGTGCATAATCTGTTCGGCATCGTCATTTTGGCCTGGACGCTCGTCGTCGGCGTGACCGGGGTCATCAACACACTGTCCCAGCAGATTGCGCAGCATTGGCAGCGAACCGAGCTCGTGGCGATGCTCGGCCCGTGGCGAAACGCGCCGGTGCCGCCGAAGCTTGCGTCCGCGCAGGCCGCGATCGATACCGCGCTCGCGAACGCTCCAGGCATGAAGGTGCAGTCCGTCGCAATGCCGGGATCGCCATTCGCCGGCGGTCATCATTACGGCGTCTATCTGCGCGGCAACGAGCCGCTCACCTCACGCCTGCTCAAGCCGGTGTTGATCAATGCCGACGACGGCTCCTTTGGCGAAACGCGGGATATGCCGCTTTACGTCAAGGCGCTGTTCGTGTCGCGTCCGCTGCATTTCGGCGACTACGGCGGCATGCCGCTGAAGATCATCTGGGCTCTGCTCGATCTCGTCACCCTCTTGGTGCTCGGCAGCGGCCTCTATCTCTGGGCGGCGCGGCTGCGCAAGGTGCCGGCGCGACAGGCTGCGGCGGCCGCGCGGCAATTGGCAGTGGGTGCGGAGGCGTCGCGATGACGGGCACGAGGCGCCCTTTGGTCCGGATATTCCTGGCGCCCGTCGTGATCGCCTGCGTCGTCGCTTTTGGCCTGATCTCGGCGCTGCTTGGCGACGGGATCTGGGATCAGGCGTCCTGGCTTGCGCTCGCCGTGCCGCTTGCGATCATCGTCTTCTGCATGGGCAAGCGCGCTGCTGGCCGCGGGGCGTGACAGGACGGTGGGAGGACCTGCTCACGAATTGACGTGCACGAAGTCCCGCAGCAGCGGATAGATCTCGTTGTTCCAGCGCTTGCCGGAGAACACGCCGTAATGGCCGACGCCGGCCTGCATGTGGTGGACGCGGCGATAGGCGCGCACGCCGGTGCAGAGGTCTTGCGCGGCCAGCGTCTGGCCGATCGAGCAGATGTCGTCCTTCTCGCCCTCGACCGTCATCAGGCCCATGCGGCTGACGGCTTTCGTGTTCACTGGCCGTCCCCGATGCATCAGCTTGCCCTGCGGCAACAGGTGCTCCTGGAACACGTCGCGCACGGTCTCGATGTAGAACTCCGCGGGCAGGTCCATCACGGCAAAATACTCATCGTAGAAGGTCTTGATGCTCGCGGCCTTCTCCTTCTCGCCCTTGGCGATGTGGTTGGCGAGATCCATGTGCTGCTTGATGTGGCGCTCGAGATTCATCGAGACGAAGGCGGTGAGCTGCACGAAGCCGGGATAGACCTTGCGCAGCGCGCCGCGGCACTGCACCGGCACGTAATTGATCAGGTTCTGCTCGAACCAGTCGATCGGCCGGCTCTTGGCGAACTCGTTGACCCGGGTCGGCTGGATCCGCGTGTCGATCGGGCCCGCCATCAGCGTCAGCGTCGCCGGGCGCGAGGGATGGTTGTCCTCGCACATGATCGCGGCGGCCGCGAGCGCGGACACCGACGGCTGGCAGATCGCCACCATGTGCGGGCGCGGGCCGAGCTGTCCGAGGAAGTCGATGAGATGCTCGGTGTAGTCGTCGAGGCCGAAGCGCCCCTCCTTGCGCGGAATGTCGCGCGGGTTGTGCCAATCGGTGATGTAGACGTCGTGGTCCTGCAGCAGCGTCTTCACCGTGCCGCGCAGGAGCGTGGCGAAATGGCCGGACATCGGCGCCACCAGCAGCATGCGCGGCTGCTCGGGCGCGCCATCCTTCTTGAAATGCAGCAGCGACCCGAACGGCGTCGCATAGGCGATCTCCTCGGTGATGCCGATCTCGCGGTTGCCAACCATGACGCTGTCGATGCCGTAGGCCGGGCGGTCATAGGTGAGGGTGGCGCGCGAGATCAGCTCCAGCGCGGCCGACAGCCGGCCGACCACCTGATCCGACAGGCCCTGCGGTACCAAATGGAGGAATTTGAGTGCGGACGAGGCCCCCGCCCGCCACGGCGCCGTCAGGTCCATATGGTTCTGAAAGGCCTGATAATACATCGACATCATACTGAAAGTCCGGTTGCCCCGTGTTGCTATGCAATATCGACGCCAAGCCGGACGTGGCCGCCCGCAGAATTGGCACGTCGCTTGCTGCTCTTTTCGCGGGAAGCACAGGCAATGCGCACGCCCGCGCGGCTGCGCGATGCCGACGATCAGGCGTGAGGGAAGGGTTCTATGGCGAAGGCGACACTGACCATCAGCAGCAAGAACTATTCGTCCTGGTCGCTGCGTGGCTGGCTGCTGGCAAAATTTTCCGGCCTCGATTTCGAGGAGATCGTCACCGCGCCCGACGATCCCTCGGCGCGCGCGGAGATCCTGCTACTGTCGTCCTCGATCCTGGTGCCATGCCTGCGCCACGACGGCGCGACCGTCTGGGACACGCTGGCGATCGCCGAATACCTCAACGATGTGATGCCGTCAGCCGGCCTGCTGCCTGATGATCGCGTCCAGCGCGCGCATTGCCGCTCGATCTGCGGCGAAATCCATTCCGGCTTCACCACGCTGCGCGCCTCGCTGCCGGTCAATTTGAAAGGGCACTTCCCCGGCTTCAAGATCTGGTCGCGCGCGCAGGCCGACATCGACCGCGTCTGGTTCATCTGGCGCGACTGCCTGGAGAAATCCGGCGGGCCGTTCCTGTTCGGCGAGCGGCGCACCATGGCGGATGCGATGTACGCCCCCGTGGTGACGCGCTTCGTCACCTATGACGTCAAGCTCGAGCCGCGGCTGAAGGCCTATGCCGATACCATCATGGCCATGCCCGAGATGAAGGAATGGATCGCGGCGGCGCGGGAAGAGCCGGCCGAGATCGAGGAGCTCGAGGTCGAATATTAGGCAGGCCGGGCGGCGCCCTGCCTGTTTTGGGAGCGAGGTTTTAGGCGTCGCCCTCCAGCTGCCATGTCGTTGAAGCCGTTAACGTTTAGCGCTCGCCATTGGCTCGACCGTGCCCACCTGCTGCGCAGATATTGTGTACCCGTTCGGGCTACTTGCGACATCTAGCCGTGAACAGCTGCGTACGGGGTGTTCCCGCTGATTCGGACGTGATTCGTTCGGGCCGCGTTCCGATGGTTAAGACGGAGCGCGGCCCCGTCGCGTTTTGAGACAGGCGCGGCCCGTCAGGCCACGCCGCTGTGCTTCACGCGTGGCAGGCGCCAGCCGATCACGGTGGCTTCCACCGCGATGCCGGCCTCGTGGTTCTGCCAGCGTCCCTCGACGTAGCGGCAGGCGAAAGGCAGTTGATACGTTCCGCTGTGGTCTTCGCACAAGACTTCGACCGGCAGGCCGGGTGGCGGTTCTCCGGCGCCGTCGAACTCCGCCAGACGTCTATCGCGCGTTGCCATTCGAAAAATCTCCCCTAAACAAAGCCGCGAAAGAGCGCCCACTTCTCCCGCGCGCGGATCATCGTTCCCCGTCAGAGGGAACAGCGCAAGCTCAACGCGAGAATGCGGTACGAGTGTGGTAGCCTCCGGCGGCTGCGCGCAAACAGCGCACATTGACGTGATCGATTAGATAGGAACCTTTCATGTTGCTTCGAAATGCCGGCGTTTGTTTCGCGATGTTGCTGCTCGCCGCGCTGGTTAACGCGCCGGCCTGCGCGCAGGACGTGCCCGGCATCGAGATCTGCACGGTCGAGAAGACCATGGAGCGGCGCACCAGCTGCCTGCAGAGCAATGTCGACTTTCTTCAGAAGACGATCACCAAGCTCAACCTCGATCATCAGCAGAAGCTCGATGCGGCAAATCGCCAGATCGACGCGTTGAAGACGAGCCTCGCCGGCTTGCAGAAGACGCTCGGCGATCTCCAGTCTGCGCAGACCAAGATCGCTGAGGACGTGAAGAAGAAGCAGGACGCGCCGCCGCCGAAGGATGCGGCGAAATAGCAGCAGCGATCACGCCACGCGATAGCGTTCCATCACCGCGCGATCGGGCTCGTACCCAAGTCCAGGGCCAGTCGGCACCGCGACATGACCGGTGGCATCGGCGTCGGCGCGGCCGCCCCAGAGGCAGGCTTCGCGCTTGAGATAGAACATCTCGACGAGCCCGTCGTCGCGGGTCGCCAGCAGATGCAGCGTCGCCAGCAGGCCGGGACCAAAGTAGGGAGAGTGCGGGACGATCTTGACGCCGAACTGATCGGCCGCTGCGACGACCTTCAGGAATTCCGTGATGCCGCCGACCTTCGTCACCGACGGCTGCGCGTGGCTCACCGCGCCCGCGTTCATCATCTGGCGGAATTGATATTCGGTGCAGGCGTTCTCGCCGGCGGCGATGCCGAGCCCGCCCTGGCTGCGGACGTCGGCGAGCGTTGCGAAGTCTTCCGGCGGCCAGACCGGCTCCTCCAGGAACATCGGCTGCGCGTCCGCGCACGCCCTCGCGAACGCGATCGCCTGCTCGCCTGAGAGCGGACAGTTCATGTCGACCATCAGCGGAATCTTGGGGCCGATCGCCGTGCGCGCGGCAAACACCGCAGGCGTCGTGGTCTCGTGCAGCTTGATGGCGCCATAGCCGAGCGCGAGTGCCTTCCTGCATTCGCCGGCGATGTTCTCGGGCGAGCCGATCCGCAGCAGGCTCGCATAGGCGGGAATGGACGAACGCCTGGTCTCGCCGAGCAGCCGGTGCAGCGGCACGCCCTTGATCTTCGCAGCGAGGTCCCACAACGCGATGTCGAGCCCTGAGATCGCGAACATGGTGATGCCGTAGCGGCCGAACAGATGCAGGTTGCGCTGGATCTGCTCCATCGCCGCTGGAATGCCGGCGGCATCGGGCACCTTCAGCCCGCGCGCTTGCGGCGCGATCATCTCCTCGACGGCGCTCCGCGTGGTGCGCGGGCAGACATAGGCGAAGGCATCGCCCCATCCGGTCAGCCCGGAATCGGTCGTGACCTCGACCAGCACCATGTCGAGCGCGGAGATGGCGGACGCGCCCTGGCGAAAGCTCGCGACGCCGGCGTCATAGGGGATGCGGATATGGTGCGCCCGCACATCGGTGATTTCCATGACGCGGTTCCCCTTTCTGGTGAGCGGTTTCAAGGAGTGTAGCCGCGAACACGCGGGCGTTGCCAGTGGCTATTCCCGGACTATCCTCATGCGGGGACAGCAATGCCGATCAAGCGCGATGGGAGGCATTGGCGCATGATCGCCACGCTTCGAACGAGAGCCGTAACCCATGAACCCAGCCCAGCGCGCACTCTGGTACATCGAGAGCCATCTCGCCGAGCCGATGACGCTCGACGAGATCGCCGCGATCTCGGGCGTGTCGCGGTTCCATATCGTGCGCGCGTTTGCCGCAGCCACCGGCTTGCCGGTGATGCGTTACGTGCGCGCACGCCGGCTGAGTGAGGCGGCGCGCAGTCTTGCGAACGGCGCACCGGACATTCTCAGCCTCGCGCTGGAGGCGGATTACGGCTCGCACGAAGCATTCACCCGCGCGTTCCGCGACCAGTTCGGCGTCACGCCCGAAGCGGTGCGGACCGCGACATGTGTCAGTCACCTCAAGCTACAGGAGCCGATCCTCATGGACTCCACCATGCTCGAAAATCTTGCCCCGCCGCGTTTCGAAACCGCAAAGGCCTTCCTCGTCGCCGGTCCCGCCGAGCGCATCGCCTGCGACAACGGCGCCATGATCCCTGGCCTGTGGCAGCGCTTCCACCAGGAGGTCGCCGACATTCCCGCGCGCGTTGGCAACATCGCTTATGGCGTCTGCTGCAACGGCGATGATGTCGGCAATTTTGACTATATCGCCGGCGTCGAGGTCGCCGATTTCTCCGACCTGCCGCGACGCTTCGGCCGCATCCGCATCCCCGAGCAGCGCTATGCGGTGTTCACGCACGCCGACCACGTCGCCTCGATCAGGCGCACGGTCAACACGATCTGGAATCAATGGCTGCCGGCCTCTGGCCTCAAGGCCGCGGATGCGCCGACCTTCGAGCGCTATGACGAAAAATTCGATCCCGCAACCGGCAATGGCGGCTTCGAGATCTGGCTGCCAGTAAGAGAGTAACGCGCAACGCTGGCATACCATTCGGCTTGCTTGGCAAGGTGGACCTACTTTGCCATAACCTCAGGCAAACCTTGCATGAGGGGCCGTGGCCGGACATCCCGTGCAAGCCATAACAAGTAAGCCGGGAGGGTAGCCCATGTCTGACGTCCGCGTTCTCGCCACCGACCTCGAATTTCCCGAAGGGCCGGTCGTGATGCCGGACGGCTCGGTGGTGCTGGTGGAAATCCGCGGCCAGCGCCTGACCCGCGTCTACCCCGACGGCCGCAAGGAGATCGTCGCCAAGGTGCCGGGCGGCCCGAACGGCGCCGCGCTCGGTCCCGACGGCAAGATCTACATCTGCAACAATGGCGGCTTCTCCTGGATCCCGACCCGCAACATGATCATGCCGGGCCCGCAGCCCGACGATTATCTCGGCGGCTCGATCCAGCGCGTCGACCTGCAATCCGGCAAGGTCGAGACCGTCGTCACCAAATGCGGCGAGCACGATCTGCGCGGGCCGAACGACCTCGTCTTCGACAAGCAGGGCGGCCTGTGGTTCTCCGATCTCGGCAAGCGCCGCCCGCGCGAGATGGATGTCGGCGGCATGTATTACCTCAAGCCCGGCATGAAGGAGATTGTCGAGGTCGTGCACGGCGTGCTGCCGGCCAACGGCATCGGGCTGTCGCCGGACGAGAACACCGTCTACATCGCGGAGACGCCGACCGGCCGGCTCTGGGCCTATGAGCTGTCCGCGCCCGGCACGCTCAAGCCGCGCGACGTGATCTATCGCGGCGAGCGGGGCAAGCCGATCTGCGGCCTCGGCGGCTATCAGATGTTCGACTCGCTCGCGGTCGAGGCCAACGGCAATGTCTGCGTCGCCACCCTCGTCTCCGGCTGCATCTCGGTAATCGCACCCGATGGCACCCTGGTCGAGCAGGTCCCCACCGGCGATCGCGTCACCACCAACATCGCCTTCGGCGGCCCCGAGCTGAAGACCGCCTACATCACGCTGTCGGGCAAGGGCGAACTGATCGCCATGGACTGGCCGCGCGGCGGTTTGCCGTTGAACTTTTTGAATAAGTGACGATGACGTAGTACGCCATCGTCATCCCGGGGCGGCTCGGAGAGCCGAACCCGGGATCTCGAGATTCCGGGTCTGGTCCTTCGGACCATCCCGGAATGACAATCATGAGGACCAATAAAATGCCCTGGCCTGATCCCATCACCCTGCGCGGACAGCACGCCCGTCTGGAGCCGCTGTCGAAAGAGCACCGCGAGGGGCTGATGGAGGCCGTGAAGGAGGGCGAGCTCTACACGATCTGGTATACCGCGATCCCGACGCCGGAGAACGTCGCCAAGGAGATCGACCGCCGCCTCGGCCTTCAGGCCGCGGGCTCGATGCTGCCCTTCACCGTGTTCGACGCCGCCGGCAAGATTGTCGGCCAGACCACCTACATGAACATCGATGCCGCCAACCGCCGCGTCGAGATCGGCTCGACCTGGTATGGCAAGAGCGCGCAGCGCGGCCCGCTCAACACGCAGTGCAAGCTGCTGCTGCTCACCCATGCCTTCGAGACGCTGAACTGCATCGCAGTGGAGTTCCGTACCCACTTCTTCAACCACCAGAGCCGCCGCGCCATCGAGCGCCTGGGCGCCAAGCAGGACGGCATCCTGCGCAGCCATCAGGTCGCGCCGAACGGCACGCTGCGCGACACCGTGGTCTACAGCATCACCGCCGCCGAATGGCCGACGGTGAAAACGCATCTGAACTATCAACTCAACGAAAAGCCGCGCTAGGGGCGGCCGAGGCACCATGGACAGATTTGACTATGTGATCATCGGCGCGGGCTCGGCCGGTTGCATCCTCGCCAGCCGGCTCAGCGAAGATCCCAACACCAGCGTTTGCGTGCTCGAGGCAGGCCCTTCCGACTGGCATCCGTACATTCACTTGCCGGCGGGGTTCATCAAGACCTTCCACATGAAGAGCATCAACTGGGCCTACCAGCAGGAGCCCGGTCCTTACACCGGCGGGCGCAGCATCTATGCGCCGCGCGGCAAGACGCTCGGTGGCTCCTCCTCGATCAACGGCCACATCTACAATCGCGGCCAGCGCATGGACTTCGACACCTGGGCGCAGATGGGCAATCGCGGCTGGGGCTATGCCGACGTGCTGCCCTACTTCCGGCGATTGGAGAAGCGCGTGGGTGAGGGCGAGGACACCTATCGCGGCCGCGACGGCAACCTCATCGTCACCACGATGGACTGGCGCGATCCGCTCTGCGAGGCCTTCATGGAAGGCGCGGTCTCGCTCGGCATTCCCCGCAACCCCGATTACAACGGCAAGACCCAGGAAGGCGTCTCGTACTGCCAGCGCACCATCAACAACGGCCTGCGCGTCTCCGGCGCGACCGCGTTCCTCAAGCCTGCGATGAAGCGGCCCAACGTGCATGTGCACACGCATGCGCATGCCACCGAGATCATTTTTGAAGGCAAGCGCGCCGTCGGCGTCCGCTACACCAAGGGCGGCCGCGGCGGCACGCCGGTCGAAGTGCGCGCCAACAAGGAAGTGATCCTCTCCGGCGGCACCTATAATTCGCCGCAGCTGCTCCAGCTCTCCGGCGTCGGCTCGCCGGACCTGTTGCAGGCCCACGGCATCGCCGTTCGCCATGCTCTGCCGGTCGGCGAGGGCCTGCAGGACCACTATGCACCGCGCACGGTGGCGCGCGTGAAGGATATCAAGACCATCAACGAGCTCCGCCGCGGCTTCTCGCTCTGGATCGAAGCGCTGAAATGGGCGACCGCGCGTCGCGGCCTGCTCTCGCTGTCGCCGACCATGGTCTATTGCTTCTGGCATTCCGGCGAGAGTGCAGAGAGCTCCGATCTCCAGCTCACCTTCACGCCCGCCTCCTACAAGGAAGGCGTGCAGGGCCAGCTCGAGGACGAGCCCGGCATGACGGTGGCTTCCTGGCAGCAGCGCCCGGAGAGCCGCGGCTATGTCCGCATCCGCTCCAACGATCCGTTCGCGGCGCCGATCATCCAGACCAACTATCTCGACGCCGAGCTCGACCGCCGCGTCATCGTCGGCGGCATGAAGCTCGCGCGGCGCCTGTTGAAGTCCGCGCCGCTCTCGCCCTATTACGCCTACGAGGATTTCCCCGGCCCCAACGTCAACACCGACGACGAATTTTTGCACGCCGCCACCGAGCGCGGCACCACCACCTTCCACCCCGGCTGCACCTGCCGCATGGGTCCGGCGGATTCGACCTGGGCGGTGGTCGACGACCAGCTCCGCGTCCACGGCCTCGAAGGCCTCCGCGTCATCGACGCCTCGATCATGCCGCGCATGATCTCGGCGAATTTGAATGCGTCAACGATGATGATCGCCGACCGCGCCTCGGACCTGATCCGCGGCAAGGCGCCGATGGAAGCCGCCCGCATTCCGGATGCGGCGGTGGCGTGACATCTTCGTAGGGTGGGTTAGCCAGCGGGCTGCGCGAAGCGCAGTCCGCTGGCGTAACCCACCACGTCTCCCGATGCGGAAACGAAAGAGGTGGGTTACGCTGACGCTAACCCACCCTACGGTCCTGAAGGCGTCGTAGCCATTTGAGTACAGAGCAAAATCGTTCTCTTACGGATGCCGAGCGTGACCTTGCTCGCTGGATGCTCGAGCACGGCACGGAAGAGGCAACGCAGTATCTCGATCAACTCGAGTTGGCTGAAGTCACGCCTTGGAAATGCCTGTGCGGGTGCGCCAGCATCAATTTTCAGATCAAGGGACATGCCGAACCGCCGCCGGGTGTCCATATTCTGGGTGACTTCATGATCAATCAAGGCGACCACCCTAGCGGCATCTTCATCTTTTCGAGTCGCGGCTTGCTGAGAGGCATCGAAGTCTTCGGCTTGACGGGCGATGCGCCGACTATGCTGCCACGACCTGAAAACTTGTCTTCGTTTGAACCTCCCCGTAGCCCGGATGGAGCGTAGCGCAATCCGGGCTACGAGATTGCCGTCGGGCAAAACACCCCGCAACCCGTCAACCCTCTCCTACAAAAATATTCCACTTTACCGAAATTCGGAATTGCGGCATAAGTCGAAACAGCCCGGCCCGACGGAGAGGGGCGGTTCGCGAGTCGTTCGAAACGCGTCCGGGTTGCGGTGGACGCGGCAGTGCCGTGTGCGAGATGTCTAGGGCAGGGCGGATTGCTCTCCGTGAGCCCGAGGCTTCGTGCGGACGAGCAGCGCTGAACGCGTACGGCAAAACCGTGTGGTCCTGGCCGTCGTTGCTACGGTCAAGCTCTTGCGGATGCGGCGTTTGCGTCAACCGACGCGGTGCCGGCGACTTTCGCGAGAGTGAGGGAGGCCAGAAGGAACTCGGCTCCCGGGAGAGCACGGCATAAGCCGTCCGACCACTGCGCAGGGAAGGCCGTGTGTTGGGCTTCACCTGTATGCTGCTGTGCGGTTTTTCTGCGCTACATTCGCGCAGCAGACCGCGGGTGCCAGCCGGCACCCGGCCTTCCCTGCGCCCTCTCTTTGCTATGAGGGTGAGGAATGAAGCAAAGCTCGGGCGAAATGAGCCGCGAGGATGCGAAGGTGTGTCTGCGGTTCAAGTTGCAAACTGTAAGAGCGAGGCAGATGCCTCATGCTCCGTCATTACGAGCGCAGCGAAGCCATCCAGACTGTCACCGCGGAGGGATTCTGAATTGCTTCGCTACGCTCGCAATGACGAGATCGGGGAGGCTGCTTGCGACACGCTCGATATCGTAGGGTGGGCAAAGCGAAGCGTGCCCACGACCTTGCGTATCGTTACCGAATGGTGGGCACGGCGCTTTGCGCCTTTGCCCAACCTACGACACCGTGCGACGCGTTGCAGCGCGTCCGGGACACGAGAGGCTTACACTTCCCGTCGGCTCAAGAACGCCAGCCGCTCGAACAAATGCACGTCCTGCTCGTTCTTCAGCAGCGCGCCGTGCAGTGGCGGGATCAGCTTGCGCGGGTCGCGTTCGCGAAGCTGCTCGACGCTCATGTCCTCGTTGAGCAGCAGCTTGAGCCAGTCCAGAAGCTCGGACGTGGAGGGCTTCTTCTTCAGGCCGGGCACCTCGCGCACCTCGAAGAAGATGCGCAGGGCTTCCTCGACCAGGCGCTTCTTGATGCCGGGGAAGTGGACGTCGACGATGCGGGCCATCGTGTCGGCGTCGGGGAACTTGATGTAGTGGAAGAAGCAGCGGCGCAGGAAGGCGTCGGGCAGCTCCTTCTCGTTGTTGGAGGTGATCATCATGATCGGGCGCTGCTTGGCCTTGATCGTCTCGCCGGTCTCGTAGACATGGAATTCCATGCGGTCGAGCTCGAGCAGCAGGTCGTTCGGGAATTCGATGTCGGCCTTGTCGATCTCGTCGATCAGGAGCACCGGGCGCTGCTCGGCGGTGAACGCCTCCCACAGCTTGCCGCGCTTGATGTAGTTCTTGATGTCGGAGACGCGGGCATCGCCGAGCTGGCTGTCGCGCAGGCGCGACACCGCGTCGTATTCGTAGAGGCCCTGCTGCGCCTTGGTGGTGGACTTGATGTGCCAGGTCAGCAGCGGCGCGTTCAGCGCCTTCGCCACTTCCTCCGCCAGCACCGTCTTGCCGGTGCCGGGCTCGCCCTTGATGAGGAGCGGGCGCTCCAGCACGATCGAGGCATTGACGGCGACCTTGAGATCGTCGGTCGCAACATAGTCCTTGGTGCCAGTAAACTTCATTGCGCGTCCTTGTTGGTCGTCGGCCGGGACATTGCCAATTTCCTGGTCCCGGTCGCGACATGGGAACGGCCGCGCATGGCGGCCGTTCCTGGTTCGGTCAGGCTTTCAGACCCGTCTTATCAGCGAAAGGATCACCAGCACAATCACCGCGCCGATGGTGGCGTCCACGATGGCGCCGATCGTACCGGTGGCGAGCGCGATATGCAGCTGGGGCAGGACCCAGCTCGCAACTAGCGCGCCGATGATGCCGACCACGACGTTGCCGATGAGGCCAAATCCCGCCCCGTGGACAATCTTGCCGGCGAGCCAGCCGGCGATCGCGCCAATGATGAGCGCTGCGAGAATCCCATTGCAAACGTCCCCAAAACAACCCCTTGAGGACCCCAATTCTAGAGCAAAAAGCCTATCGGTCCAGCGCGCAGCGGAGGTCTCCGCCCCTTGACGTCAGCCACCCGACGGGCAATCTGTCACCCATGTTCCTGCAATTCTTCACTTCTCTGCGCGATGCGCAGGTCCCCGTGACGCTGCGCGAATACCTCACGCTGATGGAGGCGCTCGACGCTGACCTCGCGGACTACACGGTCGAGAACTTCTACTATTTGTCGCGCGCCTCCCTGGTGAAGGACGAGCGCAACCTCGACAAGTTCGACCGCGTCTTCGGCACGGTGTTCAAGGGGCTGGAAAGCCTGCTCGACGCCATGGAGAAGGCGGAGATCCCCGAGGAGTGGCTGAAGAAGCTCGCCGAAAAATACCTCACCGAGGAAGAGAAGAAGCAGATCGAGGCCATGGGCTGGGACAAGCTCATGGAGACCTTGAAGAAGCGCCTCGAGGAGCAGAAGGGGCGCCACCAGGGCGGCTCGAAGTGGATCGGCACCGCCGGCACCTCGCCGTTCGGTGCCCACGGCTACAATCCCGAAGGCGTGCGCATCGGCCAGGAGAAGAACCGCAACAACCGCGCCGTCAAGGTGTGGGACAAGCGCGAGTTCAAGGACCTCGACGGCAATGTCGAGCTCGGCATCCGCAACATCAAGGTGGCGCTGCGGCGCCTGCGCAAATTCGCGCGCACCGGCGCGCCCGACGAGCTCGATCTCGACACCACCATTCGCGAGACCGCCAATCATGGCTATCTCGACGTGCACATGCGCCCCGAGCGGCGAAATGCGGTGAAGCTGCTGGTGTTCTTCGACATCGGCGGCTCGATGGACGCGCATATCGAGCAGGTCGAGGAGCTGTTCTCGGCGGCGAAGAGCGAGTTCAAGCACATGGAGTATTTCTACTTCCACAACTGCCTCTATGAAGGCGTGTGGAAGCAGAACAAGCGCCGCTTCACCGACCGCACGCCGACCTGGGACGTGCTGCACAAATATCCGCACGACTACAAGGTCGTGTTCGTCGGCGACGCCTCGATGTCGCCTTACGAGATCATGGTGCCGGGCGGCTCGGTCGAGCACGTCAACGAGGAGCCGGGCTCGGTCTGGCTCGACCGCATCATCCGCACCTATCCGCATACGGTGTGGCTGAACCCGGTGCAGCAGAAGCACTGGGACTATTCGGAATCGACCACCATCATCAAGCGCATCTTCGCCAACCGCATGTACCCGATCACGATCGAGGGGCTGGAGAATGCGATGAAGGAATTGACGCACTGATTGCTGTCATTCCGGGGCGCGCGTAGCGCGAACCCGGAATCGATCGAGCGGCAGAGTTGGTGGAGAAATGGATTCCGGGCTCGCGACTTCGTCGCGCCCCGGAATGACGAACGAGAAGGTAGAACCACATGCCCCAAAACATCACCCGCGGCATCAAGGCGCTGATCGACGAGGCCAATGCCGAGATCGAGACGCTGAACGCCAAGGACGCTATCGAGATCTCCAAGAACGGCGACGTCGTCATCGTCGACATCCGCGATCCCCGCGAGATCGAGCGCGACGGCCGCATCCCCGGTGCGTTCGCCTGCACCCGCGGCATGCTGGAATTCTGGATCGATCCGCAGAGCCCGTATGCCAAGCCGATCTTCCAGGAGGACAAGAAGTTCGTCTTCCATTGCGCCGGGGGTCTGCGCTCCGCGCTCGCTGCCAAGACCGCGCAGGACATGGGCCTCAAGCCCGTCGCCCACATCGCCGGCGGCTACGCCGCCTGGCGCGATGCCGGCGGCCCGACGGAAGCGTGGGAGCCGAAGAAGAAGGGGTGAGGGCTTCACTCTCTCATCCGTCATTCCGGGGCGCGCGAAGCGCGAGCCCGGAATCCATGCATCCACCAACTCAGCCGCACGATGGATTCCGGGCTCGCCCTCCGGGCGCCCCGGAATGCCACAAGGAAGCACCGATGGCCACCGATCCCCTCGTCTCCACCGAATGGCTCGCCGCCCACATGGGCGACGCCAACGTCAGGATTCTCGACGCCAGCTTCAAGCTGCCGGGCGTGCTGCCGCTGCCGAAGGACGACTATCTCGCCGCGCATCTGCCGGGCGCTGTGTTCTTCGACGTCGATGCTGTCTCTGATCATTCCAACCCGCTGCCGCACATGTATCCGAGCGCGGAGCAGTTCGGCCGCGACGTCGGCAATCTCGGCATCGGAAACAGCGACACCGTCGTGCTCTACGATGCCGGCGGCTGGGTCGCAGCGCCCCGCGCCTGGTGGATGTTCCTGGCGTTCGGCCACAGCAACGTGCGCATCCTCAATGGCGGGCTGAAGAAGTGGTGCGCTGAAGGGCGTCCGGTCGAGAGCGGCGAGGTGACGCCGAAGCCGGCGAAGTTCAAGGCGAGCTACGATCCGAAGCGCGTGCGCAGCATGCAGCAGCTGGTCGCCAACGTCGAACGCCGCGCCGAGCAGGTGATCGACGCGCGCGCCGCCGATCGCTTCGAGGGCCGCGCGCCCGAGCCGCGGGCGGGCATCCGCTCCGGCCACATCCCCGGCGCCCGCAACGTGCCTTACAATCAGCTGTTCGACGCCGCGACCGGCACGATGAAGCCGCTCGAGGATCTCCGCGCCGCCTTCGCCAGCGCGGGCGTCAAGCTCGATGCGCCGATCGTGACGAGCTGCGGCTCCGGCGTCTCCGCCGGCGTGCTGACGCTCGCGCTCTATCGGCTCGGCGTCACAGACACCGCGCTCTATGACGGCTCGTGGTCGGAATGGGGCCAGGAAAACGGCCCGCCGATCGCGACCGGGCCGGCGTGAGATCGCCGCCAAAATGACCATGCGCTCCCTCGCCCCGCGCTTGCGGGGAGAGGGTTGGGGTGAGGGGCCTCTCTCCCCGCGTGAGGTCGTCGAGGGGGCCTGTACCCCCTCACCCGGAATCCGCGCGACGCGCGCATTCCGACCTCTCCCTGCAAGCGGGGAGAGGTGGAGCACATCACCGCGTGCGCGTGGTCGTCGTTGCGAAGGTCTGCTGACCGAACGGATCGAACTGTTGCCGCAACTGCTGAGGCGGCGGGCGGCGCACCTCGCGGTGCCGCTTCTTCGCCTTGGGCTTGGTCGCCTTGCTCTCCGGCTTGCTGGTGTCGGACTTCGCCTTGGCGGGCGCGGCCTTCGCGGCCGCCGGATCGTTCAGCGCCGCCAGCCTGGTCGTCGCAACGTCAAGTGCCGCGGCGGCCATCGCTCGGCTGGGATCAACGGCTGCATCAACCGGTGCGGGCGCGCTGGCGGTCGCGACAATTGCGGGCGTGGCCTCGGGGATCGTGGCCGTGGTGTCGGCGGGGGTGAGGGTGTCGGCTGGCGCTGCGGCTTCTGCCGTCGTCTCGATCTTGGTTTCGATCGTCGCCTCCACCTTGGCCGGTTCGGCCGGCGCGGCGTCGGCCGGCGGCGCGACGACCTGTGGCTGCGCGTCGGTCTCGCTCGTCAGCGCGGCCATCTGCTCGGGCAGTCCGATGGTCGGCACCTGGTCACGCAGCGACGGCGTCGGCTCGGCCGCCGCCTCCGGCTCGGCCCGCAAGACTGCGAGCACCGGCTGGGTGGGCTCGGAGGCTTGCGCGAACACCTTCTCCTGCGGACCGTTCCGCCAGGAGGGGTTGCTGACATATTGCTCATGGGTCGCCCGCAGCAGCGCGGCGGCGCCTAGGCCGAACACCAGGATGGAGGTTGACAGCAGGATCGCGGCAAGCAGGAAGCGAAAGCCGGGAAGCATCGGACGGGTTGCGAATTTCCGCCCCGACGGCGGTGCCGGGGCCCATGAGCCATCTGAACGCGGTGACGGTACTGATTGCCGCGTTCGCCACGCGGGGATCGGAGCTCAAAGCAATGGCGAATCAGGCTGATTCGACCATATCGCAACGCCTCCGCGCCGTTCCCTAAAATTCGGGGCGGAAGACTCCGGCAATTTACGGCGCGATGCGATTTCCCGCCCGTGATGCAACGGGGCAACGGTGCTCTTGCGGATCACAAATCGGCAAATCCGGCGCAGATAACCCTGATATGTCTTGAATGTGCCGCGATCTTCGGTCATCTGGCCGTTAACGGCTCGGACGGGGCCCGGGGGCTATACAAGAGCGATGATGATCAAACACTTTCTGACGATATGCGCTGCCGCAACAGTCGCTGCGGCGGGAACCTCGCTCGCGCAGGCTCAGAGCTATCCGGTCCAGCAGGCGCCGAGCTATGGCGCCCCGGCCCAATATCGGCCCGGCGACCGTACCCCGAATTTCGACGCGCTGGACGAAGACGACGACGCGGTGCCGCAGGCCTCGCTGCCGCCGCCCGGCCCCGGCGGTCCGATCATGTCGCCAGACGATCCGCGCTATGGCCGCCCGGCTGGCGCGCCGCCGGTCTACTCCGCCGCGCCGCAGGGGCCGGTGATGTCGCCGGATGATCCGCGTTATGGGCGCCCGGCCGGCGCCCCGGTGTACTCGGCAGCGCCGCCGCAGGGCCCGGTAATGTCGCCCGACGATCCCCGCTACGGCCGCCCCGCCGGCCCGCCGCCGGTGATCTATGCCGACCGTCCGGGCCAGGCGCCCGCCAATGACGGCCTGCGTCCGCCGGAGGCCGTTGGTGGCCCCGCCGCGACGGGAACGGTTCAGGCTGGCCAGCCGCCGGTCGGCGCCGATGGCCGGCCGATGACGGTCGCTTCGCTGCCGCCGGAGGAGCAGCCCGATGCTGCGCCGGCCCAACTGGCGCCGAATCTGCGCCGCCAGGAGGTCGCGTTCCAGACCAAGGAGCCGGCCGGCACACTCGTGGTCGATACGCCCAACACCTATCTCTATTACGTGCTCGGCGGCGGCCGCGCGATCCGCTACGGCGTCCGCGTCGGCCGCGACGGCTTCACCTGGACCGGCGTGCAGAAGATCACCCGCAAGGCGGAGTGGCCGGATTGGCATCCGCCGACGGAAATGATCGAGCGTCAGCCCTATCTGCCGCGCTTCATGGCCGGTGGCCCCGGCAATCCGCTCGGCGCCCGCGCGATGTATCTCGGCTCGACCGTCTACCGCATCCACGGCACCAACCAGCCCTCGACGATCGGCAAGTTCGTGTCGTCGGGATGTATCGGCATGCTGAACGAGGACGTCTCGGACCTGTTCGACCGTGTCAAGGTCGGCACTCGCGTGGTGGTGATGCCGGGTGGTCCGGCGCCGGGAACGGCGACTGCGTCCGCTGCGCCTGCGCCCGCTCCTGTGTCTGCCCAGGCGGGCCCGGTCCCCGGCACGCAGCCGACGGTGGTGCCGCCGCTGCCCGCGCCGGTCACCGTGCGCTAAGCGCTTCGAAACAGCTCAAGTCGCGAAAGGGCGTGCCAAACGGCACGCCCTTTTCGTTTCAGGCCAGCTTGCGCGGCAGCTCGCCGCGCTCGGTGAAGGCGTCGATCGCCTCGACCATCTGACCGTAATGAATGCGCAGGCCATCCTCGGTCGCGTAGCCCAGATGCGGCGTCAGCACGAGATTGTCGAGCTTGCGGAAGGGATGGTCGACCGGCAGCGGCTCGACCGAGAAGACGTCGATGCCGGCGCCCGCGATCTTCTTCTGCTGCAAGGCCTCGAGCAGCGCCGCCTCATCGACAATGGGTCCGCGCGCGGTGTTGACCAGGAAGGCCGTCGGCTTCATCCGCGCGAGGTCGGCACGGCCGACGAGGCCGCGCGAGCGCTCGCTCAGCACCACATGGATGGTGACGATGTCGGCCTTGGCGAACAGCTCCTCCTTGGTGGCGTAGCCGACGCCGGCCGCCGCGCATTTCTCCGGCGTCAGGTTCGGGCTCCACGCGATCACGTTCATGCCGAACGCCTTCGCAATCCCCGCCATCTTGCTGCCGAGCTTGCCGAGCCCGACGACGCCGAGCGTCATCCCCTCGATCTCGACGCCGGCAAAGGTCTGCCAGGGCTCACCCGCATGCATCCGCGCATTCTCGCGGCCGATGCCGCGGGTCAGCTCCAGGATCAGGCCCATGGTGAGCGGCGCGGTCGGATCGCGTGAATATTGCGTACCGCCGATGATGACACCACGCGCCTTCGCGGCCTCCATGTCGATCGAAGCATTGCGCATGCCCGAGGTGAGCAGCAGCTTCAGCTTCGGCAAGCTGTCGAACAGGCTCTTGGGGAACGCAGTGCGCTCGCGCATCGCGCAGATGATCTCGAAGTCCGCGAGCGCGCTGGCCGCGGCCTGCTCCGAGGCAAAGGGATGGCTGAACACGGTGACGTCGACGCGATCCGACAATCTCTGCCAGTCGGCGACGTCGAGGGCGAGGTTGAAATAGTCGTCGAGAATTGCGCAGCGCAGCCGGCTCATCAGCTTCATCCATGGCGAGAGGGGACGGCGCTGGGCGATGGGCGCCATCGTCGGAACCGGGCCATGGTTGCGCGCAATCAGCCTCGCGCGCAAGCAGCTTGCGTCTTCAAAAATGCGATAGGAGGGAGGCGCTTAGAGGTCGCGGGGCTTCAGCCGGATCGGCGCATCGATGCCATGCTTGGCGCGCCAGGCGGGGCCGGGGCCGCGCATATAGTGCAGCTCGGGCCGGTAGGGGTTGAAGGCGGTGGCGAGGAAGCGCTTCCAGAAGCCCTTGATCTCCGACACGACGCCGGAGACGTGCCCGACTTCTGTCGGAACAGGAAGAGAATGGGTCTCGATCAGGGCCATGACGCTGTCTCGCTGTTCTCCCCGCTCATTCTGAGCGGGTGGCGCTGTTTCCGCGCGAAACCGAGCTTTGGCCTGCTTTATTAAAAAATGGTTTCAATTGTCCGGATCTGGGTCCGGATGGTGTCCGGACCGTATTCATCCGTGGTGAACGGAGGGAAAACGTTGCCCTTTGGGGGCGGGATCGTTACATCGCTGGCTAAGCAAATCTCCTCAAATTGAAGGTTTCACGGGACCGATGGCGCGCCAGTTCATCTATTTCATGCAGGGCCTGACCAAGAGCTACCCGACCCGGAAGGTGCTCGATAACATCCATCTGAGCTTCTACCCGGACGCCAAGATCGGCGTGCTCGGCGTCAACGGCTCGGGCAAGTCGACGCTGCTCAAGATCATGGCCGGCCTCGACAAGGAATATACCGGCGAGGCCTGGGTCGCCGAGGGCGCCCGTGTCGGCTATCTCGAGCAGGAACCGCACCTCGATCCGGCGCTATCGGTGCGCGAGAACGTCATGCAGGGCGTCGCCAAGCAGAAGGCGATCCTCGACCGCTACAACGAGCTCGCAGTCAACTACTCGGACGAGACCGCCGACGAGATGACCAAGCTGCAGGACGAGATCGAGGCCCAGGGCCTCTGGGATCTCGACAGCAAGGTCGACCAGGCCATGGACGCGCTCCGCTGCCCGTCCGACGATGCCGACGTCACGAAACTCTCCGGCGGTGAACGTCGCCGCGTTGCGCTGTGCCGTCTTTTGCTCGACCAGCCCGAGCTTTTGCTGCTCGACGAGCCGACCAACCATCTCGACGCTGAATCCGTGTCGTGGCTCGAAGGTCACCTCCGCAACTATCCCGGCGCGATCCTGATCGTCACCCACGACCGCTATTTCCTCGACAACGTCACCGGGTGGATCCTCGAGCTCGATCGCGGCCGCGGCATTCCCTACGAGGGCAACTACTCGTCCTGGCTGGTGCAGAAGCAGAAGCGCCTCGAGCAGGAAGGCCGCGAGGAGGCTGCGCATCAGAAGACGCTGGCCCGCGAGCAGGAGTGGGTCGCGTCCTCGCCGAAGGCACGCCAGGCCAAGTCGAAGGCGCGCTATCAGCGCTATGAGGAGCTGCTCAAGCAGGCGAGCGAGAAGCAGACCCAGACCGCGCAGATCATCATCCCGGTCGCCGAGCGGCTCGGCGCCAACGTGGTCGACTTCGAAACGCTCAGCAAAGGTTATGGCGATCGCCTGCTGATCGACGATCTCACCTTCAAGCTGCCGCCCGGCGGCATCGTCGGGGTGATCGGCGCCAACGGCGCCGGCAAGACCACGCTGTTCAAGATGATCACCAAGCAGGAAACGCCGGACAAGGGCACCATCACGGTCGGCGAGACCGTGCATCTGGGCTATGTCGACCAGTCGCGCGATGCGCTCGACGGCAAGAAGACGGTGTGGGAGGAAATCTCCGGCGGCAACGAGCTGATCCTGCTCGGCAAGAAGGAAGTGAACTCGCGCGGCTATTGCTCGTCGTTCAACTTCAAGGGCGCCGACCAGCAGAAGAAGGTCGGCGCGCTCTCCGGCGGTGAACGCAACCGCGTCCATCTCGCCAAGATGCTGAAGTCCGGCGCCAACGTCCTGCTGCTCGACGAGCCGACCAACGATCTCGACGTCGACACGCTGCGTGCGCTCGAAGAGGCGCTGGAGGATTTCGCCGGCTGCGCCGTCATCATCAGCCACGATCGCTGGTTCCTCGACCGTATCGCGACCCACATCCTGGCCTTCGAAGGCGACAGCCATGTCGAATGGTTCGAAGGCAACTTCCAGGACTACGAGAAGGACAAGATGCGCCGGCTCGGCCAGGACAGCATCATTCCGCATCGCGTGAAGTACAAGAAGCTGACGCGGTGATGGCGGCATGATGCGGAGGGCGCTCATCGCTGCGGTGATCGCGGTCACCTGCACCTGGTCGCCCGCCCGTGCCGCCGACGCGGTCTTCACGCAGTTCATCACTTCGCTCTGGCCGGAGGCGCAGGCCGCCGGCGTGTCGCGCGCGACGTTCGATGAGCAGACGCGCGGGCTCGAGCCTGACTACAAGCTGCCCGATCTGATCCTGCCGGGCCGGCCCGCGACCGGCGCGCCGTCGCAGGCCGAGTTCGTGCAGGTGCCTGCCGACTACGTCAAGGAAGCTTCGATTGCGCGGCTTGCGGGCGAGGGGCAGCGGCTGCTGCAGAAATATCGTCCGCAGCTGACCGAGATCGAGAAGAAGTCCGGCGTGCCATCTACCGTCATGCTTGCGATCTGGGGACGCGAGACCGACTACGGCCGCTACACCCTGCCTTACGATCTCGTCCGCGTGCTGGCGACGCAGGCCTATGTCGGTCGCCGCAAAGACACCTATCGCAACGAGTTCATCCTCTCGCTGAAGATCCTGGGCGAGGGCGTGGTGACGCGCAAGGACATGCGCTCGTCCTGGGCCGGCGCCACCGGGCTGACGCAGTTCCTGCCATCCGAATATTACAACCACGGCGTCGATTTCGATGGCGACGGCCGCATCGACATCTGGCATTCGGTGCCGGATGCGCTGGCCTCGGCCGCGCAGCAGCTCGTCAACAAGGGCTGGCAGAGCGGCGTGCGCTGGGCCTATGAGGTGCAGGCGCCCGCGAAAGTCGATTGCACCGTCGGCGTGCCCGAGGTGACGAAGCCGATCAGCCAATGGCTGCGCGAGGGCTTCGTGCCGGTGCGTGGGCAAAAGTTGAGCGCCGCCGAGCAGGCGCAGCCGGCCTCGCTGTTGCAGCCGGAGGGCATTTACGGTCCGTCGTTCCTGACCACGAAGAACTACTTCGTCATCAAGGAATACAATTTCTCCGACCTCTACGTGCTGTTCGTCGGCCATCTCAGCGACCGCATGACGAGCCCGCAACCGTTCGCAACGCCATGGGCCGCGTCAAAGCAGCTGCGGACCAAGGACGTCGAGACGATGCAGCGCGGGCTCACACGCGTCGGGCTCTACAAGGACAAGATCGACGGCAAAGCCGGCATGCAGACGCGCGCCGCGCTCGGCGCCTACCAGAAGTCAGCGGGCCTGAAGGTCGATTGCTGGCCGAGCGAAGAGGTGCTGCGCTCGATCCAGGCGGCGCGATAGCGCGGCGGCCAAAAGAAAAAGCCCGGCCGATGGTCTCGGCCGGGCTTCGATCGCGGCGCTCATCAGCGCCTTGCGATCAGATCAGTAGCAAACGCGAACCGGGCGGACGACCCAGCCGTAGCCGTCCCAATAGCGCTGGCGCTGCCAGTAGCAGGGCGGGGGCGGCGGGCCGGGCTCGGCGACGTAGACCGGACCACCATAGGCCGGACGGCTCGACGCGATGGCGCCGCCGACGATCGCGCCGCCGATCAGGCCGGCTGCGATGCCGGCGCCGACGCCGTCACCGGCTTTGGCGGGCGGAGTGGCGGTCACCAGCGAACCGGCAACCGTCGCAACCGTGAGGGCGGCAACTAAAGTCTTCTTCATGCTCTTGGCTCTCCTGGGAGATGGGTTCCTCTTGTTAGAGGCGCCCGGGTTTCAAAGGTTCACGCACACTCTGATGGAATTGGTCTTGCAGCTAGGAAGCGCGCAAATGGTCAATCCACGGTAAACGCACACGGAGCTGTGACGAGAAAAAGCGGTCTTTTTCGGGCCCCGAGATGAACGCCGTGTCCGTTGTGAATCGGCCCACACGCAGCTCAAGTCGCCTTAGCCGCAGACTCGGACGCGGCGGACGCGCCAGGCGTAGCCGTCCCAGAAGCGCTGCTTCTGCCAGACGCAGCCGCCGCCGTAATAGTCGTCGGCGACATAGCCCGGACCCGGCGCGTAGTAGCGGGGCGGGTAATAGCCCGGTTCATAATAGCCGGGGCCTGGTCCGTAATAATACGGAGACGCCAGCGCGCCCCCCACAATGGCGCCGCCGATGATCCCCGCCGCCACGCCCGCGGCAACGCCGCGCTGCGCATGGGCGGGTGTTCCGGCCGTCAAGGCCAGGGTGGCGACGGCAGCGACTGCCAGGAGCGACTTCTTCATAGGCTTGGCCTTTCAACTCTGGGAACTCTTTGGGACCTAAGTTCCATACTCCATTTGAACGGTCGATGAACGGCACCTTTGCGGGGTGCGACCAATTAATATGGGTCGCAGGTCCTCCAAGGAGGCGACCAGGGAGGCGATGATGGGTAATGCGATGATCAATGCCTTGATTGCTGCCGGGGTCATCTTCGCGATCGGCTATGGCTGGATCAGCCATCTGCAGAACCGGGGCCGGCGTTCGCGCGCAGCGGCCGGCACGGATGGCGGAAGTGGCGGCGGCGACACCTATTCGGGATCGAGCGACGGCTTCTCGCTGGGGAACTGGTTTTCCAGCGACAGCTCGTCAGGCTCGAGCGACAGCGGCAGCTGTTCGAGCAGCGATGGCGGCAGCAGTGGCGGGGATTGCGGAGGCGGCGGCGATGGTGGTGGAGGCGGTGGCGGCGACTGATCTTGATCCACCGCAATACCGTATTTTAGAGCCGTTCTAGGCTGTTTCCGGCCTAGTTTGGAATAGCTTCAAATACCGGTTTTTCCCTTTGCATCCGGACGGCCCGTTAAATATCGATGATGACGCATCACCGAAGGGCCTACCGCTTCCATGATCGTTTGTTCCTGTAACGTGCTGAGCGATGACGACATCCGCGCCGCCGTCGCCGAGTCCGACGATGCCGTGCGTCATGCCAAGCAGGTCTATGGATGCCTCGGTTGCAGTGCCGAATGCGGCCGCTGCGCGCGCACGATCAAGACCATCATCGATGAAGCCCTCGGCCCCTGCGCCAAGTCCTGCTGCTCCGGCTGCCCGCACAGCCACACGGTGGCCGCCAATGACGAGACGGCCGAGCCCGCCGAGTTCGCCCTCGCTGCCTGCTGAAAACTTCCGCAATCCCGGCTGAGCTTTTCCCCGGCTGCGTCCCCGTAGCCGGTTGCCCTCATCCTTAAACTGACTTAGAAGCATTCTAAATTCGGTTTAGGGCCGATTTGGACTGCAAGAGCTGGAGTGAACCATGCAGGGCGACGCAAAAGTCATCGACTATCTCAACAAGGCGCTGCGTCACGAGCTAACTGCGATCAACCAGTACTGGCTGCACTACCGCTTCCTCGACAATTGGGGCCTCCTCGACATGGCCAAGGTCTGGCGCAAGGAGTCCATCGAGGAGATGGAGCACGCCGACAAGCTCACCGCGCGCATCCTGTTCTTCGACGGCTTCCCGAACATGCAGGTGCTCGATCCCCTGCGCATCGGCCAGAACGTCAAGGAGATCATCGAGTGCGATCTCGCCGCCGAGATGAGCGCCCGCGCGCTCTACCAGGAAGCGGCGACCTACTGCCACGGCGTCAAGGACTACGTCACGCGCGACCTGTTCGAGAAGCTGATGAGCGATGAGGAGCACCACATCGACTTCCTCGAGACTCAGCTCGACCTGATCGGCCGCATCGGCCTCGAGCTCTACACCCAGAAGCACGTCGGCGGACTCGAGGGCGAGGGGCATTAAGCTCCGGCGTCTACCACACACTCCGATGTCGTCCCTGCGAAAGCAGGGACCCATAACCACAGGGAGTAGTGTGGCGCGAGCAGGTCACCACGAGTCTTCGCCAAACCACTCCCTGTGGTTATGGGTCCCGGATCGCGCTTCGCTTGTCCGGGACGACACCGTGATTGCGGCGGCCGCCTACAACTGCGTCTTGTAGCGCGCTTCCACGATCTCCTGGCTCTCCGGTTCGCCGAGGCCGGTCTGGTCGTGAATGACCTCGCCGATGCTCGGCATCACCGAGCGCTGCACCTTCTCCGGCGACCACAGCTTTGAGCGCATCAGCGCCTTGCCGCAGTGGAAGTAGACTTCGCTGACCGCAACGTTCAGCACCGCGCGCGGCGGCTTGCCGAATTCCACCATGGATGCGAGCAGATCCGGATCGGCCGACAGCGTGCCGCGGCCGCCGACGCGCAGCGTCTCGTCGATTCCGGGCACGAAGAACAACAGGTGCACGAAACCCGAGCCTTCGACGACGTTGCGAAAGCTGTCGATCCGGTTGTTGCCGGAGCGATCGGGCATCAGCAATTGATTGGGCCCGGCGACGTGGACGAAGCCGACGCTGCCGCCGCGCGGCGAGGCATCGACGCTGCCGTCAGCGCCCGACGTTGCCAACACGCAGAACGGCGACATCTCGATGAACTTTTTCGCATGCGCATCGATCGCGGGACGCGCCTTCGCGATCACGCGCGGGCTCGGCTTGGCATAGATGGTGGCGAGGTCTTCGGCGCAAAGATCGGTCAACGGCGTGCCTCCACATCAGCTTGGCGTCAAACTAGCCGATCGCGCCGCCTCCGGCCAATGGAAATACCACGAGGCATTAGACCGCATCCGCCGGCACGAAGCAGCTGATGATGATAGCGCCGCGGTGATGGACGTACCACACCACGGCTTGTCCAACCGGATTGCCGCGATCGCGGATGACGGCGCGCTCGGGCACCTCCATCCAATGTCCTTCGATCGGCACCCAATAGGCGCCGCCGCGCACATCGTAGTCGGTGCGATGGCCATCCGAGATGTCGCAGCACGGCACGCCGTTCGGCGCAATCACGCTCTTGAACCAGGCGCGGATGTCGGGCGGGACGTGATCGTACTGACCGTTATCGAACGCAAAGGCGGTGCTCGTCGTCGCGGCCAGCCAAACGCACAGCGTGAGCCTGTGCATGCGATCCTCCGTCGCGTTTCGATTCGTATCGTTGATGCGATTAAGCCCGAGCTGTCAGCGCATTGCATGCTCAAATAATATGCGGCGCGAGAGGCGGCGCACATGATGCGTTGCGATATGATGTTCGCTATCGCGTCTCGAGCGATGCGAGCAGCGATTTCGGCGCAACATTGCGCCAGGCCATCTCGAGCGCGCTTCGCAGCGTCACCGGATCGATCTTCGCCAGTTTCACATTCGTGCTGCCGCTCTTGCCCCAGGCGCCGGGCACCGGACGAAACATCTCCGGCTCTGCGTCGACGAGCACGGCCTGCTGGTCCGGCGTGAGCTTCACCATACCCCATGTGTCATCGGGGTAGCCCAGGGTCGCGAACACGCGCTTGCCGGCACGAAAGTCGGCGTGGCCGTGATGTGCGCCCTCGATGACGCCGGGGAGCGCCAGTGCAGCCTTGCGAAAGCGAGCCTTCGACATGCTGTCCAGCTGCTCGTCTCACATCGTCCGCTGCGGCGCGGTTTGCAGCAATTGCTTGATCTGCTCGCTGTAGAATTTTGCGCTGCCCGTGGTGCCGTGGCCGCGCGTCTCCGTGCTCGCGGGAATGAGATACTGCTTTCCGTTCTTGACGCGCTTCATCGCAGCGTCCGTAATGCCGGTCTCGGGCGGGTTGCGCTCGTCGTCGGCGGAGTTGATCAGCAGCAGCGAGGCCTCGATCGCCTCCAGCTTCTCGCCGGCATTGTAGTCGTGCGAGGCTTCCCACTGGTAGACGAAGTCGTTGGCATCCGCCGTGATCGGCGTGGCCAGGCGGTCGTCGACGATCTTGTCGGCCTTGGCCGCGGTCGGCGCCTGTTGCTGATAGGCGAGCGTGCCGCCGATGCTGGCGATGCCGTAGGCGGTGATGGCGTATTTCATCATGCGCGGCTGACTGGTGTAGTTGCCGCCGTTGTAGTCGGGATCGTTGCGGATGGTGTCGAGCATGATCCGTCGCATCATCCAGTTGCGCGAGGCCATCTCGGTCGGCTGCGAGGCCATCGGGATCAGCGCATCCATCGTCTTGGGATATTTCTCGCCCCACAGCCAGGTGTGCATGCCGCCCATCGAATTGCCGATGACGAGCCGCAGATGCTTGACGCCGAGCCCTTCGGTCACGAGGCGATACTGCGCCTCGACCATGTCGTCGTAATCGTATTTCGGAAAGCCCGTCTTCATGCCGTCGGACGGCTTTGACGATTTGCCGTGGCCGATGCCGTCGGGAATGATGATGTAGTATTTGGCGGCGTCGAGCGGCTGGCCTGGGCCGAACAGTTCGCCGGCAAAAGCAGGCGTCAGCATGCTCGCCGCTGATCCGCCCGAGCCGTGCAGTACCAGCACTGGCTGGCCGCTGGGCTCACCGACCGTGGTGTAGTGCAGCTTCAGCTCCGGCATCGTCTCGCCGGTGTGGAACTTGAAATCCCTGGCGATCCAGTCGCCCTGCTTCGGCGCTGGATAATCGGCGGCCATGACCGACGTTGAAATCGACAGCAGGATAGCCGACAGCGCGGCCGAAGACGCCTTCATGTTTCTCTCCCCGTGGCGGCTCGTCATCGGCGGCCGCATTGCTGCGGAACTTAGCAGAACTGCGCTTGACGATGTAGGATTTCGTTTCCGCCGATCGTCCTTATGGAAACCCCGGGAGAGATTGTATGTGCCGCAACATCAAGACGCTGTTCAACTTCGAGCCACCGGCGACGGAGGACGAGATCCATGCCAGCGCGCTCCAGTTCGTGCGCAAATTGTCCGGCTTCAACAAGCCCTCGCAGGCCAATGAGGAGGTGTTCGAGCGCGCGGTGGCGGAGGTCTCGGAAGCCGCGCGAAAACTCCTGGCCTCGCTGCATACCCATGCGCCGGCGCGCGACCGCGAGATCGAGGCGGAGAGGGCGAAGGAGCGCTCGCGGCTGCGCTTCGGCTGAGCCGTTCCGTGATCTGGCTCACGGTCGGAGGCGCCTCAAGCTGCGACGATGTCTGCCGGGGTTTTGACAGCCCGGAGCACGATCATGAGCCGCCCCCTTCTTCCGCTGAAAGCAGGTGCCATCATCTTCACGCTGCTGTGGACCGCGTGGATGATGTGGTGGAGCGGCTCGTTCTCGAGCGCGAACGTCGTCATCCTCGCTTTGTGCGGCGCGGCGGTCGGCTATCTCTGGTACCGGGCCATGCGCTGGCAGTTCGAGCGCATGGGCATGCTGTCGCGACGTGAGGATCGGACGGACTAGATTCGCCCGCCGGTCTTAGTGGCCGTGCTTCTTCTTTTTCTTCTTTTTCTTGTGATCGTCGTCATCGTCGTCATCGTCCTCGCCGTGCGTCACGTCAGTCTCCTGCACGGCCGCTTCCAGCGCGGCGCGCTCGGCCGCCTCCTGCGCTTCCCGCTCGGCGGCTTCGCGCTCGCGCTGGCGGCGGCGCTCGTCCCAGGCGTCGAACAACTGATCCAGCCACGGCAGCACCTGCTCGATCGACGGCAGCTGGCCGGGCGGTCCGGCCTCGCCGCGCTCGCCCTGTGGCCCCGCCGGCCCTTGCGGTCCGACCGCACCGGCGTCGCCGGCCTTGCCTGGCAGGCCGGGCTTGCCCTGCGGTCCGGCCTTTCCGGCCAGGCCAGGCTTGCCCTGAGGCCCCGGCTTGCCGCGCGCGCCGTCCGGCCCCCGCTTGCCCGGGTGACCCTGCGGTCCCGGCCGTCCCGGCTCGCCCTGCCGGCCCTGAGGCCCCTGTCGTCCTTGCCGGCCCTGTTCGTCTGCCACGCCACTACTCCCCTCTGCGGAAGCAAGCTACTTAGCGGCGTTTGACGACAGCAGCAATTCCGCCCGCGCCTCGCAGCGGGCTTGATCAACATCAATCGGCGCCATGGGATGCCGTGCCATTGAATGGCACGCGGAGACAAGCTCGCGAGGAGCAGCCGATGCGCGCAGCCTGGAAGATATTCTGCCTGTCCACCGCGACCTTTGCGGCGGCGCTCGGCCTTGCCTATCTGCTGGTGCCCGACGTCGTGCCGATCGCCTTTGCCGAGGAGCCGCAATCGTCATGGGCCGTCATGACGGCCTTCGTGCTCCGCGCCATCGAGCTGATCGCGGCCGCGGTCTCCGTCATCGCGCTTGCGGTTCTCGGCGGCGGAATGATCCGCCTCGCATGGCCGCGCGCGCACTAATCGTGATACGCGGGCACCTCGATGCCGGACGCCGCATAGATCCTGATCTTGTTGCGCAACGTGCGCACCGACAGGCCGAGCACACGCGCCGCGCGCGTGCGATTGCCGTCGCAGCGCGCGAGCGTCTGAAGCACGAGCTCGCGCTCGACCTCGTCGACGGTCGCGCCGATCAGCAGCGGAACGATCTGGTTGGGAGCGAGGAATTGTGCGTCCTGCGGCGCCGCGACATGAACAGTGGTCATCAACACACCCCGATCAACGCCCGCTTCCTTCGCTGGAAGCGGATCGAGAACAAACGACCCCCAAGCCGTAGAACCACGGTGGGCGGGTTTGGTTAATGAAACGTTAACCAAACCCGATGGCACCAGATGACCTCAGGAATGCCGCGATGCGGCCGCGATTGGCACGAGATGCATAGTGATGCGGGACGATCTCGTGCGACATGTTCACTGTCATGCCCCGCGAAGGCGGGGCATCCAGTATTCCGAGACGCGTCCCACGAGGGGCCGCGGCGTACTGGATCGCCCGCCTGCGCGGGCGATGACACGAGCAAGTGGATGGAGCGTCGCGCCTCACACCGTGCGATACCCGCCGTCCACCATCACGATCGTGCCGGTGACGTAGGCCGACAGATCTGAGGCGAGGAAGATCGCGGGGCCGACGATGTCCTCGGGCTTGCCGGTGCGCGCGAGCGGGGTGTGATCGACGAAGGCCTGCACCAGCGCCGGCTTGGTCGCGCGTACATTGGCGTTGATGTTGGTTTCGATGAAGCCGGGCCCGATCGCGTTGACGCGCACGCCTTCCTTGCCGAGCTCGACTGCGAGCGCCTTGGTGAAGCCGAGCACGCCATGCTTCGAGGTGGTGTACGCCGCCGAGCTCGGCGTGCGCAGATGCACGAAGGACTGGATCGAGCCGATATTGACGATGCGGCCTTTGCTCGCGCGCAGGGGGCTAAGGAAGGCCTGCGTCATGTTGAAGACGCCGTTGAGGTTGAGCGAGATGATGTCGTTCCAGTCCTTCGCCACCGTCTCCGTCTCGGCGGTGAAGGCGTTGCGGCGGGTGATGCCGGCATTGTTGACGAGGATCGAGACCTGTCCGACCTTGTCGGCCACTTGCTTCGCCAGCGCAAAGCAGTCCTCGCGCCGGGTCACGTCGAGCGCAAAGCTCTCGGCCTTGCCGCCGGCCTTGCGGATCTCCTGGGCGGCTTCAGCGACCGTGTCGGAATTGACGTCGAGCAGAACCACCTGCGCGCCCTCGCGGGCGTAGCCGGCCGCGATCGCCCGGCCGATGCCGGAGCCGGCGCCCGTGACGACGGCGATGTGGTTTGCGAGCAATGCCATGACAATTTCCTCCCGATTTCTTTTCGAAGTTTCACGAAAGGCTAACTCGAAATTAAGGGGTCGGAAACGGCGGCCTTGGCATACTGATCTTCATTGCTAAACGTTGCGCGCATGATGGAACGGCTGGACTCCTGGAAACTCGCTCTCGAACGCCTGCGCTCGGCACAGTCGGCCGACTTCGCCGAGGCGGGCCGGCTCGTCGCCGAGATCGCGCGGATGAGCACCGAACCGATGCTGCGGCAGGCCGCCGAGCAGGCGCTTCCGGTGCTGCGCCAGGCCGTGGACAATGACGATCACAGCGTCACGCTGGCGGCCCAGCGCCGCCTCGCTGTGGTCCTCGATGTCGTCCATGACCTCGCCGCGCCGCGCTTCGGCCGCCGCAACGCCGCGCCGAAAAAACTCTCCAGCGAGGATCGTGCCCGCAAGATGCTCGGCCTGCCGCTCGCGGTGCAGCTCACCTGCGAGGACATCAACCAGGCCTATCGCCGCGCCGCCAAGGGCATGCATCCCGACCAGGGCGGCAGCACCGAGGCCTTCATCGACCTCGCCGCCGCGCGCGACATCCTGATCCATCCCGGCGCGCACAAGGACGCGTGAGCGCTCCAAGCGAGATCTCCTGGGGTGGGCAAAGGCGCATCGCGCCGTGCCCACGTCTTTCGTGATGGTGGATGGAAGTGGTGGGCACGCTTGCGCTTTGCCCACCCTACGGCAGTCGAGCGTGCGGCCGCCTCAGCTCTTGTTCACGCAGCTCGGATAGGGCGGGGCTTCCCCCGCCACGATCGGGCAGAGCGCGATCGGGCCGAGATCGCTCAGGCGCGTCTGCCAGCGTTCGTCCCTGACCGGCGGCTCGTCGGTCTCGGGGCCGCGCTCGGCCCACTGGATGGTGTAGTAGTCGCGCGTGCCTTTCAGCGTGATCAGCAGCGCGGTCTCGCTGTGGCGGGTCGGGCCGCTGTCGATGCGGCCGCAGCCGATCACCGCAGCGAAAGCCTCGAAGCCGCCGAATGTCATGGCGCCGAGCGGCTGCACCGCAAAGCTGTCGGGGCAGGCGGATTTGAAGCCGCCGGCGATCGTGGCGGCGAATGCTTCGGGCGAGTGACCCGGCGTCAGCGTCATGCCCTTCTCGCCTGTCACTGTGATCATCTGCGTCCAGCGCTCGGGCGTCTCGCCCTTGAGCACGGCTTCGCGGATGTAGTGGCCGCCCTTGGTGTTCTCGAACACCACGTTGAATTGCGAGGGCATCGCGAAGCTGACGAGCTGGCTGAAGATCGGCGAGATCACCCGGAAGGCCTGCGGCGCCTGCGCTTGCGCGGCCGCCGCGAGCAGGAGCGAAGCTGTGAGAACCGTTGCTGTCGTCGTCGGGCGCATCGTTCTGCTCCGAAGGCCGAAGGATAGAAACGCGAGCGGGCAAGGATGCTAGCATCGCATCCTTGCCCGGCCCTTGTCGTCCGCCGATCGGATCTTACCAGCTGCAGTGACCGGCCTTCAGCGCATGGTCCTTCAGCATCAGCGCGTCGACGAAGGTCGGCACGGTCTGGCTGGCGCGGTGATAGCCGGCCGGCCACGGCGTGGTCGGGATGCTCTCGTCCCAGATCTGGCAGAAGCCGGTGTCCTGCCAGCGGATCAGGTGATAGCTGGCTTCGGCAGGGCTCGCGGCGGCGAAGGCCGTGATGGCAAGACCCGCGGCAGCGCACAGCATGGAAATACGACGCATGATAGCTCCTCAAATGAAAGATGTGATGCGCCTCCCGACAATGACGGGAGGAGGTGGCGCGGGACGCTTTCAGGCAGGCGCCCCGGACAAGATGTGAGTAGTTCCATCCGCAAAGCAGGTTCAAAGCGCGGCCGCGGGAAACGCCTGATTTCGCCTGAAAAAGCGAGGGCGCCGGCAAAGCAAAAGGGCGGACCGCTCGTAGCGATCCGCCCTTCCGAACGCGATTCGTCGCGTGAGGCTTACAGCGTGCAGCGGCGCTCGGCGCGCAGCTTGATCTGGAGATTGGAGGCATCAGTGAAGGTGGGGAGCGGCTTGCTGACGACCTTATAGGTCGACACCCCAATCTGGAACGGCTTGTACTTCAGGTCCTCGTTCCAGACCTGGCAGATGCCGGTGTTGTCCCAGCGGATCACGTAATAGCCGACCGCCGCCGACGCCGGCACGGCGAACACGGAACTGGCGATGCCGGCAACGGCACAGAGGGCGAGAACGCGACGCATGAAGTATCTCCTTGTGGGGAAGGGTGAGCGGAAAATTCGTGCGGTAAAGGCAGGTCCTTTGCAAGCCGGGGAGAGCGGCCGTTCACGGACATGTCAGACGCAGCGGCGCACTTGGTCTGGCCGCGTGTCCCGCAAGTCACACGTGTCTGGCGCGGCTCACTTCGCCAGCGAGGCCACCGCCTCGATCTCGATCAGCATCTTCGGATCTGGCAGGGCGTGCACCACGCAGGTGGTGCGCGCCGGGTAGGGCGGCGGGCCGAAGCTGCCTGCATAGAGCGCATTCATCGCGGCGACATCGGAAGCGCGGGTCAGCAGCACGTTGACCTTGACGAGATCGCGGACCGTCGCGCCGGCCTCGTCGAGCACGCGGCGAATGTTGACGACGACGTTGGCGAACTGCGCATCGAAGCCGTCAGGCAGCGCGCCATGGGCATCGAAGCCGGGAATGCCGGACACGAACAGGAGGTCGCCGACACGCGTCGCAAACGACAGCGGCGGCGCCTTGACGTGCGGCGGGGGCGCGAAATGCTGGATCGGCATGGGTCACCTCGGGGTGGCGTCGGCGCTTGAGCGTAGCCAGATGCGGGGGAGTTGCAATCGGCATTGCGAGAGGGGGCCTGAACAAAAATTCGAAAACAACCCCATGCACAGTAGAAACGACGAGATCTGTCAGCTGATTCGGAAAGACAGAAGTTCGGCTTGACGCGTCGGGCAAAACACTGGCAGAATGGCATGATCGCGGCGGCGTCTTGACCGGGGCATCCAGTACGCCGCGGCTTCTCGGTTCAATCACCAACGTCTCCGGAATACTGGATCGCCCGGTCAAGCCGGGCGATGACAGTTGGGGTGTTGCTGGACCTCGCAACCCGCGCCCACCCCGATCATGTTGCCGCCGCGATCGATCGGATAGATTCGTCGCGTCTGATTCGCTTTCCCCCTTGAAAAATAGCCCCCGGAGATTCTCCATGAAGATCGCATCCACCTTCCGCGCCGCGCTGGTCGCCATTGCCGCGCTTGCCGGCCTCTCGACCGCTGCACGGGCCGACGGCGGCACCGTGGTGCTGACGATCTACAAGGCGGGCTGGATCATCGGCGGCTCGGGCGGCTCGGGCGTCCTCAACTTCCGCGGCCGCGCCTATCCGCTCTCCACCGGCGGGCTCGATTACGGCCTCGTCTTCGGCGGCTCCAAGACCGTGCTGCGCGGCCGCGTCTCCAACATCAACCGTCCCTCCGACGTCGCCGGCGTCTATGGCGCTGCCGGTGCCGGCCTCGCCGTCGGCCGCGGCGCCCGCGCCATCGTGCTCACCAACCAGAAGGGCGCGGTGCTGGAGCTGACCGGCACGCAAGTCGGCCTGATGGCGAATGCGGATCTGAGCGGGCTTGCGATCACGATGCGGTAGAAGACGGTGCCGTCTGACTCGGTGCCGTAGGGTGGGCAAAGGCGCGCAAGCGCCGTGCCCACCATTCGCCCGTGATGGATACAGGTCGTGGGCACGCTTCGCTTTGCCCACCCTACGAGACCGCCGATTAGGCCGACACCATCGCATGCACCCGCTCGCAATGCGCGACGAGGTTCTTGTGCGCGTCGACGAACGCCTTCAGCGGCGTCGGGATCGGAAAATAGTAGATGTTCGCGACAAAGCCGTAGATGCCGGCATCGACACTGGTCGGGGCCGCGCCGTGCACGAAACCCGTGGCCGGCACGATCTCGGCCAGCACCTGCAGATCGGCGAGACCCCGCGCGTAAGCCTGCTCGGGCGTATAGCGGCCGATGCCCTGGAAATGATAGCGCTGCGCGTTGTAGGCCTTGGCCTTCTCGAACCCTTCCGCATTGATCTGCGGATGCTGCGCGATGAAGCCGTCGCGGAACGCCGGATAGAAGCGCTCGTCCTTCCAGCGCGAATACGACATCACCCAGTAGAGATCATCGAGCATGCGCGTGACGAGGTGGTTGGTGCGGCGCTGCTCCGCCGACAGCGCGGCATCGATGGTCAGGCGATATTTCGCGATCGCATGCGCGATGATGGTCTCGCTGTCGCCGATGGTCTCGCCGTCGTCGACGATATAAGGCAGCTGTCCGCGCGGCGCCGCGGAGGCATCGAAGATGTGCTCGTGCACGAACGGCACGCCCGCGAGCTTGAGGAAGGCGTAGACCTTGAGGCCGTAGCCGTTGTTGTCGGCGACGCCGAACAGTTCCGGGTAGGAGTAAAGGGTCAGCATGCGGCGGCTCCCCTGTGATGGCGGGGCCAGCATGCAGGGGCGCCGAGATGGATGCAATGGGGAGCGAAATTCTCCAAGCTCACGGTGTCGTCCCGGCGAACGCCGGGACCCATACCGCGTGATCTGTGTGTCGTGGGCGGCCGTAGTACCGAACGACGAATCTTCGCCAAATCTCTCCCTGTGGTTATGGGTCCCCGCTTTCGCGGGGACGACAGTGGAGGGTGGCGCCGCTCCGAACCTTGCTCCTACGAACGCGACGCCGCGGTAAACACCGCCAGCTGCGCATCGAACGCCCGCCTGAACGCCGGCCGCGCCTCGCCACGGGCGACATAGGCGGCGATGTCAGGATATTCCTCCAGCAGCCCCGATGTGTTCAGCCGACGCAGCACCGTCACCATCACGAGGTCGCCGGCGCTGAAAGCGCCGTCGAGCCAGTCGGCCCCGCCGAGGCGGAGGGACAATTCGCCGAGCCTGACACGGACGCGATCTTGCAGCATGGGCAGGCGCGCCTCGTACCAGCTCTTGTCGCGTTCGAACAGCATCGCCATGCCGAGCTCGACGATCGGCGGCTCCAGCGTGTTCAGCGCGGCGAACATCCATGCGATCGCGCGCGAGCGTGCATTCGGCTCGTCCGGCAGCAGCCCGGGATGATGTTCGGCGATGTGGAGCACGATCGCCCCGGACTCGAACAACGCGAGATCGCCGTCCTCATAGGTCGGAATCTGCCCGAACGGATGCCGCGCAAGGTGCGCCGGCTCCTTCATCTGCTTGAACGAAACCAGGCGGACGTCATAGGGCTGCCCGACTTCCTCCAGCGCCCAGCGGACGCGCATGTCGCGCGCCTGTCCCCGGCCGCGGTCGGGCGAGTTTTCGAAGGCGGTGATGGTGGGAGGCATCGGCGGTCTCCGGGGTGATCGTCAGGTCCAGAGGACGAACGAGCAGGGCGGCTTCCGACAGGCTATTCGGTTTTCCGCGTAGCATGGGTAGAGCGCAGCGAAACCGATCATTGAACCGCCCGATCTGCCGTTTTGGCTCGATTGATGGGTTTCGCTGCGCTCTACCCATCCTACGGACTGCGGCCGGTCGAAAAAATCTCGCATCTCAATGTCGGAACGCCGCTCCCGGCCGCGTCCTTGGGAAGCCCCCCTTGCCGAAAGGATCCCCGCCCATGACCTCCATCACGCCGTTCCTCTGGTTCGACAACAACGTCCCCGAGGCCGTCGCGTTCTACAAATCGGTGTTCCCCAACGCCAAGATCGAGACCGTCAGCGACTTCATGGCGGTGTTCGAGCTCGAAGGCCAGCGCTTCCACGCGCTCAACGGCGGGCCGCAACACCGCTTCAACGAGGCGGTGTCGTTCTTCATCAGCGTGGAGACGCAAGGCGAGGTGGATCATTTCTGGGAAGCGCTCACCGCCGACGGCGGTGAGGAGTCGCGATGCGGCTGGCTCAAGGACAAGTTCGGCCTGTCCTGGCAGGTGGTGCCATCAGCGCTCGGCCGCTACCTCGGCGACCCCGATCGCACCAGGGCGAACCGCGTCATGCAGGCCATGATGAAGATGCGGAAGATCGTGATCGCGGACCTGGACAAGGCGTATGCGGGGTGAGGGAGCCCCGGTGCCGTAGGGTGGGCAAAGGCGCGCCCCTCGCGCGCCGTGCCCACGTGCTGTCGACGCCGGCGATCCACATCGCCAATTCACCTGAGGTCGCTATACTGCCGACCTCAGCTGAATGGTGATCTCATGGCAAGAGTATTGGAAGGCAAGGTTGCGGCCGTGACCGGCGCTGCGTCGGGCATTGGTCTTGCGAGTGCCGAGGCGATGCTGGCCGCGGGCGCGCGCGTCGTGATGGTCGACCGCGACGAGGCCGCGCTGACGACGCTCAATCGCAAGCACGGCGATGCCGTGATCCCGCTGGTCGTCGACCTGCTTGATCCCAGGGACTGCGCCACGTTGCTGCCGCGCGTTCTGGAGAACGCGGGCCAGCTCGACATCCTGCATGCGAATGCGGGCAGCTATGTCGGGGGCGACCTCGTCGATGCCGACACCACGGCGATCGACCGGATGCTGAATCTGAATGTCAACGTCGTGATGAAGAACGTGCACGACGTGCTGCCGCACATGATTGCGCGCCGGACCGGCGACATCATCGTCACGAGCTCGCTGGCGGCGCATTTTCCGACGCCATGGGAGCCGGTCTATGCGTCGTCCAAATGGGCGATCAACTGCTTCGTCCAGACGGTGCGGCGCCAGGTGTTCAAGCACGGCATCCGCGTCGGCTCGATCTCGCCCGGCCCGGTCGTCACCTCGCTGCTCGCGGACTGGCCGCCCGAGAAGCTGAAGGATGCCAGGGACTCCGGCAGCCTGCTGGAGGCCAGCGAAGTCGCCGAAGTGGTGATGTTCATGCTGACACGGCCGCGCGGCATGACCATCCGCGACGTGGTGATGATGCCGACCAATTTCGATCTCTAGGCGCGCGTGCTCTCGTAGGGTGGGCAAAGGCGCGCTCTTCGCGCGCCGTGCCCACGTGCTGTCGACGTGGGCACGGCGCTGACGCGCCTTTGCCCACCCTACGAAGCTGCGCGCCAAACCCCCGGTGTCGTCCCGGCCTAGTGCGCAATTGCGCACGGGCGCCGGGACCCATACCGCGTGATCGATCGGCTTGCTGCCGGTAGAAGTACCGAACGACGAGTCTTCGCCAAACGTCTCCCTGCCTGCTTTCGCAGGGACGACGACTGAGTGTGAGGCGCCATCGTCAATCTACGCTATTCGGCAATCCACTTCGCAAGCTCGCGCCACGGCTCCAGCGTCCAATGCCCGGACGCCGCGCCGGACGGCGACGGCAGCACAAAAATCTCCGGCAGGCTTGCATCGCGCACCTGCCGCCCCAGCGCAATCGCAGCTGACGGCCTGCCATAGAACAAGCTCGCCGCCTTCTTGCTCGTGAACGCAACCGTCCGCGGCCGGTACTTTTCCATCTTCTTCCTGAACCCCGGCACGTCGATCGTCTCCGCCGCGATCTGGTGATCCATCCCGGCCCCCGTCTTGGAGAGATCGGTGAAGCCGATCCCAAGCTCGATCAGCGCGGCAAACTCGCCCGGCTGATAGCGCCGCGGCGTGATCCCGGCCTCATGGATCGCGCGCCAAAAGCGGTTGCCGGGATGCGCGTAGTAGTGCCCGAGTTCGGCCGAGCGCGTCGAGGCGGCGGTGCCGACGAAGACGAGGCGGAGGTTGGGCCGGAGCTGGTCGGGGAGGCGGGGGCTCATAGTGTTGAGCAGGTCGCTGTCTTTCAAGAAGCAAAACGCAAATGTCACGCGAGGACATCGGCTTTCATGCTTGCTCTATTTTCGTGGTTTCCACCACAGCAACATCCCTTGGTGAGGTAAGAGGTAATCATTAATTTGATACTCATACGAGCCTTGCTCGACGTCGTTCTTCGCTGAAATGACGTCCCTATCGTGTATCGAGAGGGCTTGGATTAGAAACTGCTTCTTAGTTTCATCCTTTATCGAAACGGTCAGCGCTTCGGCTGGAAGATGTGTCCGGATTAAGTCAGTGTCTTCGGAGGATTTGATTAGCGAATATTCAAGCTCACAGGAGAGCGTGTCCTCCGGCTCGACGGCGAATTCACCAATATCAAATGCGATACGATTTCCGTCAGGCTTGAGAGACGCATTCGCTTTGTCCACGAGCTCGGCAGGTGTTCCGTCAGACGCTCCTTTTCGCAGTCGAACTTCAACGTGATGAAATTTGACTTTTCCACGAGGACCCTTGCTCGTTGGTTCGGGAAGATGTCCTTTCAGGCTATGTTTAGCGACAATGTCGCTCACATTACTTAATTGGTAGCGTGCCTTTACCCGGAGCTCTAGATATTCGGCACTGCCACCCTCTTCAGGGTCAAGTAACCTGATATCGTAACGGAAATTCTTACGCAAAAGGCTTTGTGTCAAAGCTAGTCGATTGGCTACGTGCAGCACGCCCGCTGGTATTTGTCGACGCAAGACGCCGTAAAATACATTCTCGGAGATCGACTCGATACGGGCGTTCCAGATTGCCTGCTCGTGCCTGGCCGCGAGTTGCTCAAATACCATCCAAACAACGGCGGCAACTATGAGGGCGAAGCCGATTTCCTTCGCAACGTGAAGCAAGGCAACCTGCAGTGCAGTCCAACCCTCGGGATGTTCTGTGCCGGTGAAGAATGTCAGTGCACAGCCGACTAGAAACACAACAGTCGCTATCAAGTAGAGTGTCGTAGTCGAAAGCCCGCTTTGTTTCGGTCCAGCCATGGAGCATGTTCCTGCAAATGACTTTCGTGCCAGATTTGCCAGGGCACTTGCGGTGTACTGTTGTCCGCTCGTTTCGGCCAATATGAAAAGATCGTAGAATTCGTACTATTATGCCCGTGGATGCCATCCGGTAAGCTACCCGGAGACACGTTCGCGCGACATAGCTATCTTAGATTGTGAAGTGCGGTAGCGGCAAGCCCTCTGGCTTCATTGAATATAGGTCGCTGCAAGAAGAAATCCGGCTGGTCTCAAGCGAAAGGCCGGGCTGAGCCCGGCCTTGCAACTGTTCAAAAGATGCTCGGGCTGAGCCCCTCACAACACCCGATTACTCTCCTTCACCTTCTCCGCATCCAGATAAACGCTACTCCCCATCTCCTTGAACTTCGCGCTCATCTTCGCCATGCCGTCCTCGGCCGTGCCCTGCATCGACATGCCCACCGAGTTCGGATCGTTCAGGGTCGCCGCGTAGTCCCGCACGTCCTGCGTGATCTTCATCGAGCAGAATTTTGGGCCGCACATCGAGCAGAAATGGGCGACCTTGTGGGCTTCCTTCGGCAGGGTCTCGTCGTGGAAGCTCTTGGCGGTGTCCGGGTCGAGGCCGAGGTTGAACTGGTCGGTCCAGCGGAATTCGAACCTCGCACGGGAGAGGGCGTCGTCGCGCAGCTGGGCTGCCGGGTGGCCCTTGGCGAGATCGGCGGCGTGAGCGGCGATCTTGTAGGTGATGACGCCGGTCTTGACGTCGTTACGATCAGGCAGGCCGAGATGCTCCTTCGGTGTGACGTAGCAGAGCATGGCGCAGCCGAACCAGCCGATCATGGCGGCGCCGATGCCTGAGGTGATGTGGTCATAGCCCGGCGCGATGTCGGTGGTCAGCGGTCCAAGCGTGTAGAACGGCGCTTCGCCGCACTCCTTGAGCTGCTTGTCCATGTTGATCTTGATCTTGTGCATCGGCACGTGGCCGGGGCCCTCGATCATGACCTGGCAGCCCTTGTCCCACGCGATTTTTGTCAGTTCGCCGAGCGTTTCGAGTTCGGCAAACTGCGCGCGGTCGTTCGCGTCGGCGATCGAGCCTGGACGCAGGCCATCACCCAACGAGAAGGAGACATCGTATTTGCGCATCAAGTCGCAAATTTCGTCGAAGTGGGTGTAAAGAAAACTCTCCTTGTGATGCGCGAGGCACCACTTCGCCATGATCGAGCCGCCACGGCTGACGATGCCGGTGACGCGGTTAGCGGTGAGGTGGATGTATTGCAGGCGTACGCCGGCGTGGATGGTGAAATAGTCGACGCCCTGCTCGCACTGCTCGATCAGCGTGTCCTTGTAGAGCTCCCAGGTCAGCGCGACGGGATCGCCGTTGCACTTCTCCAGCGCCTGATAGATCGGCACGGTGCCAATCGGCACCGGCGAGTTGCGCAAAATCCATTCGCGCGTGGTGTGGATGTTGCGACCCGTCGAGAGGTCCATCACGGTGTCGGCGCCCCAGCGGATCGCCCACACCATCTTCTCGACCTCTTCCTCGACCGACGAGGTCACCGCTGAGTTGCCGATATTGGCGTTGATCTTGGTCAGGAAGTTGCGGCCGATGATCATCGGCTCGAGTTCGCTGTGGTTGATGTTGGAGGGGATAATGGCACGGCCGCGCGCGATCTCGTCGCGCACGAACTCCGGCGTGATGAAGGCGGGCACCGCGGCGCCGAAGCTTTCGCCGTCGGCAAGCGCCGCCTCCGCGCGCTCGAGCTGCTGCTTGCGACCGAGGTTTTCGCGCGCCGCGACGTAGATCATCTCCTTGGTGACGATGCCGGCGCGGGCGAATTCGAGCTGCGTGATCTTGTGGCCGTCGAGGCCGCGCAGCGGCTTGTGATAGGCCGAGAAGGCGCGCGCGGCCTTGTCGGTGGAGACGCTGCCATTGTCCTCCGGCTTGATCTGCCGGCCCTCATATTCCTCGACGCCGCCCCGCTCCAGCACCCATTGCTTGCGGCTGCGGGCAAGGCCGGCGTTGACGTCGATGGTGACGGACGGATCGGTGTAGGGGCCCGAGGTGTCGTAGACCGGCAGGTTCGGCTCGCCCGCGCCTTCGGAGAGGATGATCTCGCGCAAGGGCACGCGGATGTCCGGTGCCGCATCCGGCGAGGCGAAGATCTTGCGCGAGGAGGGAAGGGGGCCGGTGGTGACGGCGGGGACGGTCTTGTCGGGATTGGAGCGGATGTTCATGGGATCCTCCTTTTAGTTCGTTGGCATCGCTGCGCGAGCGACAAATACTGCTGTCATCCCCGCGAAGGCGGGGATCCAGTACTCCGAGGCGGTGCGGCTAGAGCCGAGAGGCCGCGGCGTACTGGATCGCCCGGTCAAGCCGGGCGATGACAGTTGAGGGTGTGGAGAGAGCGTGCGCATCACGCCGCCTCCTTCGACTGGCCGAGCCATTGCCGCACACGCGCGTCGGGGTCGGCGTTCTGGGTGACGTCGGACACCACGGCGATGGAATCCGCGCCGGCGGCAAAGATCTCCGCGGCGTGCTCGAACTTGATGCCGCCGATCGCGACCAGCGGGATGTTGCCGATGCGCTTCTTCCATTCCGTGATCTTTGGAATGCCCTGCGGCTCGAAGCGCATCGATTTGAGCGTGGTGAAGAAGATCGGACCGAGCGCGACGTAATCGGGCTCGGCCTTGAGCGCGGTCGCAAGCTCGGCGTCGTCGTGCGTGGAGATTCCGAGCGATAGGCCCGCTTCGCGGATCGCCTTGAGATCGGCATCCGCCAGATCCTCCTGGCCGAGATGCAGGTATTTTGCGCCGGCGACGATCGCCGCGCGCCAGTAGTCGTTCACGACCAGCTTGGTTTGCGTGCCGTTCGTGATCGCCAGCGCGTCGGTGACGATCTGGAGCGCCTCGGCATCGTTCAGCTCTTTCGCGCGCAGCTGGATGGTGCCGACGCCGAGTTTTGTCAGCCGCTCGACCCATTTGAGGCTGTCGACGACAGGATAGAAGCGATCAGGATACGGCATGCCAGAACGGGGTCCCAACGACAGGGGTGGAGGGGGAGGCGAAGTCGCGGGCGTTCATCAGCCCGGCTTCAAAAGCGGTGCGGCCGGCATCACAGCCGAGGCGGAAGGCGTTCGCCATCGCGACGGGATCGGCAGCTTTTGCGATTGCGGTGTTGAGCAGCACGGCGTCGTAGCCGAGCTCGAGCGCTGCGGCCGCATGCGAGGGCGCCCCTAAGCCGGCGTCGACGACCAGCGTGATGTCGGGCAGCCGCTCGCGCAGCAGTTTTAATGCATCGCGGTTGGTGATGCCCTTGGCGCTGCCGATCGGGGCGGCCCACGGCATCACCACCTTGCAGCCGGCATCGACCAGGCGGTTGGCGACCGAGAGATCCTCGGTGCAATAGGGGAACACCTCAAAGCCGTCCTTGATCAGGATGGTCGCGGCTTCGACCAGGCCGACGACGTCAGGCTGCAGCGTGTCGTTGTCGGCGATGACTTCGAGCTTGATCCAGGAGGTGCCGAACAGCTCGCGCGCGAGCTTTGCCGTGGTCACCGCCTCGCGCACGCTGCGGCAGCCGGCGGTGTTCGGCAGCACGGTTACGTCGAGCTCGCGGATCAGCTTCCAGAACGCATCGCCAGTCTTGCCGCCGGCGGATTCGCGGCGCAGCGACACCGTGACGATGTTCGAGCCGGAGGCGCGGATCGCCGCCTGCATGATCGCGGGCGAGGGATAGAGCGCACTGCCGATGAGGAGGCGCGAGGCGAAGGATTTGCCGTAGAAGGTCACCATGGCTTCAATTTCCTTGCAGGCGACTTGCACAGACCGTCATCCTGAGGTGCGCGCACTTGCGCGCCTCGAAGGATGACAGCGCCGCTTGCGGCCATCCTTCGAGGCGAGCCGAAGACGGCTCGCACCTCAGGATGACGGCGGAGTTCGTGGCGGTATTCATCCCATCACCCTCCCTGCCGCGGCGTGATGATTTCGATCTCGTCGCCGGCCTTGAGGCTGGTCTCGGCCCAGCGGCTTTTCGGCACGACGTCGTAGTTGAGCGCGATCGCGAAATGCGTGCCCTCGTAGTCGAGCTCGCAGAGCAGCGCATCGACGCTGGCCGCGTTCACCTCGCGCTGCTCGCCGTTCACGATCACGCGCATTGCATCACCTCATTGTCGATCTGGCCGCGCTCGACGTAAGCGAGCGTCAGCTCGGCGAGCGCCGGCGCGATCAGGAAGCCGTGGCGGTAAAGCCCGTTGACGCTGATCTCTTCGCCGCGAATGCCGATGCGGGGAAGATTGTCGGGGAAGGCCGGGCGCAGGCCCGAGCCGAATTCGACGATGCGCGCTTCGCCGAAGGCGGGATGCACGGCATAGGCGGCGCCCAGAAGCTCAAGTGCGGAGCGCACGCTGACGCCGGTGTCCTCGGCCTCGATCGAGGTCGCGCCGAGCATGAACAGATTGTTCTCGCGCGGGATCACGTAGAGCGGCCAGCGCGGATGGATCAGCCGCACCGGACGCGCCAGCTGCACCTCGTCGGTCTCGATCAGGATCATCTCGCCCTTGACGCCGCGCAAGCCGGGTTGTTCCTCGCGCGCGGCAAGGCCGCGGCAGTCGATCACGATGCCTTTAGGATCAAGATTTGCGAGGTCTTTGGCGGAAACGTCGCTGTCGAACTTGATGGTGCCGCCGGCGGCCTTGATGCGCGCGTGCAGCTTTGGCAGCACGCGGCGCGGCTCGACATGGCCCTCGGCCGGGAAGAACAGCGCATCGCGGAAGCGGCCTTCCAGCGACGGCTCGAGCTCGGCGAGACCGGCGGCGTCGAGCCGGCGGTGGCCCTCGGTCATTCGGGCAAAACGCTCGAAATCGTTGCGCTCGCGCGGATGGGCGACGACGAGGGAGCCGTTGAAGGGGGTGTCGGGCAGCTCGCGCCGCCAGATGTCGAGGGAGCGCTGGCCGAGCCTGGAGATGATGGGTTCCGCGACCTCGGCCTCGCACCAGGGCGCCAGCATGCCGCCGGCCCAGTGGCTGGTGGATTCGGTCATCGCCGCGTCACCGCGCTCGTGTAGAGTCACGGCGTGGCCGGCCTGCGCGAACAGCAGCGCCTGCCAGGCTCCGGCAATGCCTGCGCCGATAATGGATACCGGTGAATCCGGTCGCTTGGTCGTCTGCAACATCCCTGTCCCTTCGCCGGCATGACCCGGATCAGGTTCAAAGGGTCACCGCGGTCCTGGGCCGGCTTGCTGAAGTGCAGGCTTGCCCATTTAGCGGTATCTCAGCTCCTCCTCGGAGCACCCCTCGGAACGGTTCTAATGTATGCCAGTGGGAGCTGGTGTCAACGCGTTAGCCACAGTCATTCCGGGGCAGCTCGAAGAGCCGAACCTATTGCGCACCGGGAATTCTCAAGATTCCGGGTTCGGTCCTGTGGACCGCCCCGGAATGGCGATCAATCGCGTGGAACCTGCGCCCGCGCGTTGCGGACGCCTTGCGCCAGCTTCCTGTGCGGCGCGGTGCCGAACATCGGTTGCGGGTTGCCGTTCGGCTCCAGCCAAACCTGGGAGCTCGTCTCGCTGCTGGCTTGCTGCACCATCTCCTGCCGCTGCCGCTTTGCAACGTAGTAATAGCCGCCCGCGAAATAACGCACAGCTCGCGCGTGGTCGCCATTGGCGGCGTGATAGGCGCCGGCGAGGTATTTCACCGCGTAGGTGAGATTGGTGTTGGGATCGCGCAGGCCGGCAGCATCGCCGGTGTAGCCGAGCCCGCGAGCAGTCGCGAGCTTGATCTGCATCAGGCCGATGGTGCCGCCGCGGCCGACGAGGCCGGGCTGGTAGCGGCTCTCGCGCATGATGACACGGTGCACCAGCGCCTCCGGCACGCCATTGGCGCGCGCATGCATCGCGACCATCTCGGCATAGTCGGCTTCGCCCGCCAATGCGGCCTGCGGTACGATCAGTCCGGCCGCGAGCAGCGCGGCAATGCGTAAAATCTTCATCGAATATTCCTTGGGTCTAGCAAGTGACCTGCACCCGCTGCGGATAGTCGCGCGGAACGCGGCGATGATGTGACCAAACGCCGCCGCCGCCGATTTTGCGGCGCCGAGCCGCCGTGATGACGCAAAGCTGGTCTAGGTGAAGCCTGGGGCGAACGACCCCCGGCCAGCGACAGCACGCCTGTCTATTCGCATCGGCCGGCGAAAGCGAGTATGAAGACGCCTGCGAAGTGGGAGGGTGCCATGACAAAATCAAACAAGGCACATATCGGCGACGTTCCTAGACAGAACCCCTGTGCCCAGTGCGGCACGCCAATTTCCCAGCCGGACTGGATCGAGCCCGGCGAGGGGCGCGTCTCCTATCTCTGGAATTGCCGCGCCTGCGGCTATCGCTTCGAGGCGGTGGCGATCTTCGACGAGACAGCCGTCGAGCATCCGCCGCTCGCGGCCTGAGGCGCATCGCTGCGGATCGCTTTGTCTTCACCACTCCCCGCTGGGGAGAGGTGAAGGAATTGCCCTAGTCCGCTGGACGCTGTGCCTGCCTGCCAGATCGGCAATTGCATCCGCACGATCAGGCCGTGCGGCTCGCGGTCGTGCAGCGAGAGCTCGCCGCCATGGGCGATCGCGATCGCGCGCGCGATCGACAGGCCGAGGCCGAAGCCGGTGGAATCGTCCATGGTGCGGGCGTCGTCGCCGCGCACGAACGGCTCCAGCATCTCCTGCTTGCGCGCGTCCGAAATGCCGGGGCCGTCGTCCTCGACGTCGATGACGAGCGTGGTGGAGGATGCGTCGAGGCGGATCGTGACCTCGGCGCCGAAGCGCACCGCGTTCTCGACGAGGTTGGTGACGCCGCGATGCAAATCGTCGGGCCGCGCGGCGGCGGTCGCGGACGCCGGGCCGTCATAATGCACGACATGGCCCATATCGCCGAACTGGTCGGCGATGAGCTGGAGCGTGCTGGCGATGTCGACCAGCGTCACTGCCTCGACCTTGCGGTCGTTGCGCAGCAGCGAGAGCACGGACTCCAGCATCGAGCGCATCTGGTCGAGATCGATCAGCATGCGCTTGCGGTTGGTCTCGTCCTCGATGAATTCGGCGCGCAGCCGCAGCCGCGTGATCGGCGTGCGCAGATCGTGGCTGATCGCGGCCAGCATCCGCGTGCGATCCGACATCAGCCGTGCGATCCGCTCGTGCATGCGGTTGAGCGCGCGCGCCACCGAGCGGATCTCCTCCGGCCCGCGCTCGGGCAGCGGCTCGGCGGCGCCGTCCAGGCTGAAATTCTCGGCGGCCTTGGCGAAGGACGACAGCGGCGCCGCGAGCGCGCGCGCGGCCCACAGGCCGAGCACGGTGACGCAGATGAAGGTCGTCATCAGCGTCATCAGCCACGGCGAGCCCCAGAACCACGGCCGCGGGCCGCCGCCATCGACACGGCCGGCGATCATGCTGCCGTCGGGCAATTCGACGCCGATGCGGTGCGCGGGTCCCTCGGAGGCAAGCTGCACTACCTTGTAGCCGCGGCCGAGGTGACGGCGCAGGCCGCGCAGGTGCTGGCTTTCGCCCTCCTCGACGACGCCTGCCGTGCCGGGCGCGAGCGTGTCGAGGCCGAGCTTGGGGAAGGCACGCGTGAGATCGGCGAGGAGGCGCGGCCGTTCGCCGGGCTCGGCCGCACCGAGCAGCAGCGCGGCGTCGGTCAGCTGATGCGCGCCGTCCGGCGGGGCATCCTGCCGGTCCGGCCGGCTCATCAGGAAGGCGGTGGTGACGACGAGATGCAGCGCGACGGTGGAAGCCAGCACCAGCGCGGCGATCTGCCCGCCGATGCCCCTGAGGTGGAAGAACCCGAACGGCTTCATCGTCGGCGTCCCTCTCAATTGCTCAGGGGCGCCGCAACCGCTTCAGTATTTGCTGGTTCAGTCCTTGGCGTGAACAGATAGCCGCCGGAGCGCACCGTCTTGATGATGGTGGGATCGGCCGGGTTGGGCTCGATCTTGCGGCGGATGCGGCTGACCAGCACGTCGATCGAACGCTCGAACGAGCCGGTGTTGCGGCCCTGCGTGAGGTCGAGCAGGCTGTCGCGCGACAGCACGCGGCCGGGCCGTTCGCAGAAGGTGCGGAGCAGATCGAACTCGGCGCTGGTCACCGCGACGCGCGCGCCTTCCGGATTGCGCAGCTCGCGCAGGCGCAGATCGATGCGCCAGCCTTCGAAGGCGAGCGTGCTCGCGCCTTCGATCGAGCTTGCCGCCTGCGCTGCGGCCTGGCGGCGCAGCACCGCGTTGATGCGGGCAAGCAGCTCGCGCGGGTTGAAGGGCTTGGGCAGATAATCGTCCGCGCCCATCTCGAGGCCGACGATGCGATCGACGTCCTCGCCGCGCGCGGTCAGCATGATGATCGGCGTCTGCGTCTCCGAGCGCACCTTGCGGCAGAGGCTGAGGCCGTCCTCGCCGGGCAGCATGACGTCGAGGATGATGAGGTCGACGCGGTGATCGGCCATGGCGCGCGACATCTCGCGGCCATCGCTCACGGCGGTGACGTTGCAGGCGTTGTTGCGCAGGTACTTCGCAATCAACGTCCGGGTTTCGCGGTCGTCCTCGACGACCAGGATGTTGGGATTGGGAATAGCCATGCGCTTTGTTTGTCCAAGATTCGGGCCAAAAGGCGAAGATTTTTGTTTCAGATCATTTCTGAGGCTCCTGCCGCAACACCAGGACACGACCGGGTAGCGCTGCGGCAAGGTCTCGTTAAGTCCGTTAACCATACCGTGGCGCAGTCGCGTACGAAACCCCGCAAAACCCACGGAGCCATCATGAGCTCGATTTCGGCGGCCTCCGCCGGTAATTACCAGTCGCCGCTGCAGCGGCTGCAGCAGGAATTGCAATCGGAAGTGTCCGCCGGCACCATCTCCTCGTCGGACCAGTCCGCGCTCTCGACGGCGCTGACCGACATCGACACGGCGCTCCAGCAGAGCCGGTCGAGCGACCAGTCGAGCGGCACGCGTCCCTCCAAGGACGAGATGCAGTCGAAGATCGACAACCTCATCTCGAGCGAGGTGTCGAACGGCACGCTGACCTCGGACCAGGCCGAAGAGCTCAAGGGCGTGTTTCAGTCCGCCTTCGCCAAGGGACCCGGCGGCGCCGATGGCGCGGGCGGACCGCCGCCCGGTCCGCCGCCGTCGGACGACGGCTCTTCGGATTCGTCGACGACGACGGATTCGACCAGCAGCACGTCGACCGACTCCACGACGGCGGAGATCCTCCAGCAATTCCTCCAGGCGCTCCAGCAGTCGCAATCGTCGACATCGTCCTATGGCGCCAATGGCAGCTCATCCAGCAATTCGGATTTCTCGGCGCTTCTGATCGACTACAAGAGCTGACCTGAGCGACGCAGGTCGGCGCGTTCCTCGCCGCGGTCGTGCTTCACCCAGGGCGCATGATCGTCGGCGGGGAACCGTGCGCCGCAAAATGTTCCTGGGTGACGCAGGAACAATTCTCGTCGTTTTCGCGTGCACATCGCGTGACGAAATTGCCGCGTGTAAGGAACTGCGAGTGTGCAGCGCTGTTTTCTCCGCACAAGTTTTCTTGTTGAAGGAGAGGACAACATGCTCATGAAATCGATCGCCGCCGGCCTCGCCGGCACGGCACTTCTTGCGACGGTTGCGTTCGCGCAATCGCCGACCACCACCACCGACAAGGCGGCCCCTGCGGCAACCGCCACGACCACGACGACGACTGCGTCGGGTGAATGGCGTGCCTCGAAGATGTCGGGCCTGAAGGTCTATAACGACGCCAACGAGAACATCGGCTCGATCAACGATCTCCTGATGGACAAGAGCGGCGCCATCAAGATCGCCGTGATCGGTGTCGGCGGCTTCCTCGGCATGGGCGAGCATCTGGTCGCCGTGCCCTACGAGAAGCTGAAGTTCGTCAACGAGGCCGTTGCTTCGACCACGACCACCCGTCCGGCGACGACCACGACCACTGGCGCTGCGACGGGCACCGAGAAGACCACCACGACCACGGCGCCGGCCACTTCATCCACGTCATCTACGTCGAAGTGGTATCCGGACCATGCCGTGTTCAACGCCAGCAAGGACGAGCTCAAGAACATGCCCGAGTTCAAGTACTCGGAGTAATGCGCCTCGCGTGACGGCCTAAACGAAGCGCGCCCGGTTTTCTCCGGGCGCGCTGTCGTGTCTTTTTCTTTCATTCATCATGACGCAATGTCGACCCTCACCCTGAGCAGCGCGCTCTTGGCGCGCATCTCGAAGGGCGAGGCCACCGGCGGGGCCTTCATCCTTCGAGACGCTTGCTTCGCAAGCTCCTCAGGATGAGGAATTGACAGCCCGGCCGAGTGCATCGCTCAGTGCGTCACCAGCGGGCAGCCGCCCTTGTCGAGCGGACGGAAGGCTTCGTCGCCGGGCACGGTGGCGATCAGCTTGTAGAGGTCCCACTCGCCCTTGGATTCTTCGGGCTTCTTGACCTCGAACAGATACATGTCGTGGACCATGCGGCCGTCGATGCGGATCTTGCCGTTCTTGGCGAAGAAGTCGTTCACCGGCGTCTTGCGCATCTGCTCCATCACCTTCGGCGCCTCGTCGGTCTTGATGGCGTCGATCGCCTTCAGATAGTGCATGGTCGCCGAATAGAGGCCGGCCTGGATCATGGTCGGCATGTGCCCGACCTTCTCGTTGAAGCGTTTCGAGAAGGCCCGCGTCTCCTCGTTCATGTCCCAGTAGAAGGCATCGGTGACGATCAGGCCCTGCGTCGCCTTGATGCCGAGCGAATGCGTGTCGGTGATCTCCTGGAGCAGCGCGATCATCTTCTGGCCGCCCTGGGTCAGGCCGAACTCGGCCGCCTGCTTCAGCGCATTGGTGGTGTCGCCGCCGGCGTTGGCGAGCGCGACCACCTTGGCCTTGGAGGCCTGGGCCTGGAGCAGGAAGGAGGAGAAGTCCGAGGAGTTGAGCGGATGGCGGACGTCGCCGAGCACCTTGCCGCCGCTTTCCTTGACGACATTGGCCGCGTCACGCTCGAGCGCCATGCCGAAGGCATAGTCGGCGGTGACGAAGAACCAGGTGTCCTCGCCGCGCTTCACCATCGCCTTGCCGGCGACGTTCGACAGCGCGTAGGTGTCGTAGGTCCAATGCACGGTGTTGGGCGAGCAGGCGGTGCCGGTGATGTCGGAGGAGCCGCCGCCGGAATTGATGTTGATCTTGTTCTTCTCGCGCGTCAGCGCCGAGATCGGCAGCGCCACCGAAGAGGTCGGCACGTCGAAGATCGCATCGACCTTCTCGTTGTCATACCAGTTGCGGGCGATGTTGACGCCGACATCGGGCTTGTTCTGGTGATCGGCGGCGACGACTTGCACGGGCTTGCCGGCGACCTTGGCGCCGTAATCGGCAACCGCCATCTCGACCGCGGCGAGCGAGCCCTTGCCGGTTGCGTCGGCATAGAGGCTCGACATGTCCGTAAGCACGCCGATCTTGACCACATCGTCGGAAATCTGCGCCTGCGCCGCGCCAGACGTGGCGGCAAGCGCGAGACCGGCCGCCACGGCGGCAATGAGTTTTTGCATGGTGTTTCTCCCTCAGCGTTGTTGTTTGGACTTTGTTGCGGGACCGTTGTAGCGACAAACGGTCGCGGCAGCTAAGCGGTGCGCGCCATAGCGGAATGCAAAATCAGAAGGGGCGGCTGGTGTTCCATTCGCCTCTCCCCGCTTGCGGGGAGAGGCCGGAATGCATCGAAGATGCATCCCGGGTGAGGGGGACTCTCCGCGAGTCCAACTCTCACCGTCCGCGCGGAGGCTCCCCCTCACCCCGACCCTCTCCCCGCAGGCGGGGAGAGGGAGAAGTTATCAGGCGCTGCCGCCCTTGAGGCGCTCGTTGCGCCGGCGCAGGCCTTCCAGGGTGGCGAGGAGGATGATCGAGACTGTCGTCAGGATCACCGCCGCGGCCGTGATGGTCGGGCTGATGTTCTCGCGGATGCCGCTGAACATCTCGCGCGGCAGGGTGCGCTGCTCGGGACCCGCCATGAACAGCACGATCACCACTTCATCAAAACTGGTCGCGAAGGCGAACAGCGCGCCCGACGCGAGCCCCGGCAGGATCAATGGCAGGATCACGCGTTGGAACGCCTGAAGCGGCGAGGCGCCGAGCGAGGCGGCGGCACGTGCGAGGTTGGTATCGAAACTCTGCAGCGTCGCGCCGACCGTGATCACCACAAAAGGCGTCGCCAGCGCGGTGTGGGCCAGGATCAAGCCGAGATAGCTGCCGGTCAGTCCGATCGGCGCGAAGAAGAAGTACAGGCCGACCGCGGTGATGACGCCGGGCACGACGACCGGCGACAGCACGAAGGCCAGCACCAACGGCTTGAACCGGCTCTTCCACTGCGCGAGCCCCAGCGCGGCCAGCGTGCCGAGCAACATCGACAGCAGCGTCGAGGCGATGCCGATGATCATGCTGTTCTTCAGCGAATTCATCCAGCGCGGTGAATTGATGAAGTCGTCGTACCAGCGCAAGGAGAGGCCCGGCAGCGGATAAGTGAGGTACGAGCCCGAGCTGAAGGACAGCGGCATGATCGCCAAGATTGGAGCGATCAGGAAGATGAAGACCAGCGTGGAGATGGCGACGGTCGCGGTCCATGCGATGCGCTGGCTGGGCGTGCGGAGTGAAGGATTGTCGCTCAATTCTTCATGCCTCCCGTGACCTGCTGGCCCTGCACCAGCTTGCCGTAGGCGAGCGCGAGCAGAAGCGTGGCCAGCAGCAGCACCGCGCCCAGCGCCGACGCGAGGCCCCAATTGGCCGTCTCGGTCGTGTAGAGCGCGATGAAGTAACTGATCATCTGATCGGCAGCGCCGCCGACGAGGGCCGGCGTGATGTAGTAGCCAAGCGCCAGGATGAAGACGAGCAGGCTGCCCGCGCCGATGCCGGGCAGGGTCTGCGGCAAATAGATTCGCAGGAAGGCGGTGAGGGGCGCCGCGCCGAGAGAGGCGGCGGCCCGCATGTAGGCTGGCGAGATCGCCTTCATGCTGCTGTAGAGCGGCAGGATCATGAACGGCAGCAGCACGTGGGTCATCGCCACGCAGACGCCGAAGCGGTTGTAGATCAGGCGGAGCGGCTCGTCGATGATGCCGAGCCAGTGCAGGCTGTCGTTCACGACACCCTTGCTTTGCAGCAGCACGATCCAGGCGCAGGTTCGGACCAGCAGCGAGGTCCAGAATGGCAGCAGCACGAAGATCATCAGCAGGTTCGACCGGCCCGGCGGCAACGTCGCCAAGAGGTAGGCGACCGGAAAGCCGAGGAGCAGGCAGAGCGCGGTGACGCCGAGGCTGATGAGGAAGGTGCGGGCGAAGATGTCGCGATAGATCGCCTGATCCGGTGGTGCCGCGACGATCGCGCCGTCCGCGTTCCGCGTCAGATCGAGCGCTGCCAGAAGGTAGAAGCCGGTCACGGGCCCGCTGGCGTCCTTGATCGTCGTCCAGGTGCTGCGCTCGCGCCAGGCCGGGTTGATCTTGCCCAGCGCTTCCTTTGAGGTGCCCGGCTCCGGCATCGCCTTCAGATTGCGCGCCGTGCTGGTCAGGATGGTGCGAAAACCGTTCAGTGCGTAGTTGAGCCGCTTGGCCGCGATCGCAATGGTGCCGGAGGCGCGCGCCACCAGGATGTCGCTTGCCAGCGCCACATAGGTCTTTTCGTCCGGCAGGTCCTTGCCGTCCCAGTTGGCGAGAGCCGCGATGGTTTGCGGCAGAACCTGGCGCACCTCCCGGTCATCGACCGCGCGCCACAGCATTCCGATGATAGGTCCGGCGAAAGTGAAGAGCAGGAAGACGAGAAGCGGCGCTACCAGCGCCAATGCCTTGACCTGACGTGTCCGCTCCGCACGCCTCAATCGGCGCTTGAGCGACACCTCGGTCGACGCATTGGCGCCGGTCAGGAGCGCGTCCGTCATTGGTTGAGCCCTGCAGGGTGCGCTATTTCGCGGCCCATTTGTTGAAGCGCTCGGTCAGGCGGTCGATGTTCTCGAGCCAGAAGCCCACGTTGATCTCGACCGCGTTCTTGATGTTGTCAGGCGCCGTCGGCAGGTCCTTCAGGACGGCGGGCGCAAGCCGTCCGGCGGCGTCCTTGTTCGAGGTGCCATAGGCGATGTTCTCCGACAGCTTCGACTGGTTCTCCGCCTTGCCGGCAAAATCCAGGAACTTGTAGGCGGCGTCCTTGTTCGGGCTGCCCTTCAGGATGACCCAGCTATCGAGGGTGAAGAGCGCGCCGTCCCACACCATGCCGAAGTTCTTCTTCTCGTTCTTGTTCGCGGTGTCGATGCGGCCATTGTAGACCGAGGTCATCACCACCTCGCCGGAGGCGAGCAGTTGCGGCGGCTGCGCGCCGGCCTTCCACCAGACGATGTCGCCCTTGATGGTGTCGAGCTTCTTGAAGGCGCGCTCGACGCCTTCGTCGGTCGCCAGCACCTTGTAGACGTCGTTCGGTGCGACGCCGTCGGCCATCAGCGCGATCTCAAGCGTGGTCTTGGGGCCCTGACGCAAAGCGCGCTTGCCCGGGATCTTCTTGGTGTCGAAGAAGTCTGCCCAGCCGCTCGGGGCGTCCTTCAGCTTGTCCTTGTCGTAGCCGAGCACGAAATCGTAGAGGATGGCGCCGACGCCGCAAGCGTTGACCGACGGCGGGATATAGGCGGCCTCGCCGCCTATCTTTGAATAGTCCATCTTCTCGAACAGGCCTTCCTCGCAGCCGACCGCGAGCTCGTCGCTCTCGACCTGGACGACGTCCCAGGTGGCCGCGCCACCCTGCACCTTGGCGCGTAACACGCCGACGCCGCCGTCCCAGGACTCGTCGTTCATGGCAATGCCGGCAGCCTTCTTGAAGGGCTCGAAATAGACTTTCTTCTGCGCATCCTGATACGCGCCGCCCCACGACACTACGGTGAGGTCACGCGCCTGCGCGACCGTCGCCAGCGCAGCGCTGGCGCTGAACGCCGCGGCGAACCCCAGAGCAATCTTGCCAATCTTGCGCTTCAGCATGGTCCTTGTTCCTTCTTCATCTGCGTTGCGTTGTGTTGAGCTCTGATCGCTGGATCAAACGGGATCGAGGGCGAGGCAGTCCTCCGGGCGGAAGGTGACGAAGACGTTTTCGCCGGGTGTCAGGCTGTCATGCGCACCCGGCTGAAGCTTGACCATGAACTCGGCGTTCCCCGAGACATCGAGCACGGCCAGCGCGTGGTCGCCGAGATAGATCGTGCTCTGCACCCTGGCCGGCAGTCGGTTCGGTCCGTCGCTGGCGGCACCATCCGCGACAATGGCGATCCGCTCCGGCCGCACCGACAGCGACGTCAATGCGCCCGCACCTGAGACGTTTGCCGCGCGCGCGGTCACGGCGCCGCCACCGGCCAGCGCAACCCGGCAATAGGTCTTGTCGATCGTCTCGACGGTGCCGGCGAGCACATTGTTCTCGCCGATGAAGTGGGCGACAAAACTGTTCACCGGACGCTCATACAGCGCGTCGGGCCTGTCGATCTGCTGCACGATGCCGTCGTTGAACACGGCGATGCGGTCCGACATAGTGAGCGCTTCGCTCTGGTCGTGGGTGACGTAGACGATTGTGATGCCCATCGTCTCGTGCAGTTGCTTGATCTCGAGCTGCATCTGCTCGCGCAGGCGCTTGTCCAGGGCGCCGAGCGGCTCGTCCATCAGCACGAGCTGCGGATTGAAGACCAGCGCGCGGGCCAGCGCGACGCGCTGCTGCTGACCGCCGGACAGCTGCCCGGGCCGCCGCTGCGCCATGGTTTCCATCTTGATCATGCGCAACGCCGCGCCGACGCGTTCCTGCGCTTCGGCCTTGCCGGTTTTGCGAACGGAGAGCGGGAAGGCGATATTCTCCGCGATCGTCAGATGCGGAAACAGGGCATAATTCTGGAACACCATGCCGATGTCGCGCTTGTGGGGCGGCACATTCTTGATCGGCCGGTCCGCGAGGTAGATCTCGCCCTGGGTCGGAACCTCGAAGCCGGCCAGCATCATCAGCGTGGTCGTCTTGCCCGAGCCCGACGGGCCGAGCAGGGTGAGGAACTCGCCCTTCTTGATGTCGAGATCGAGGTTCTTCACCACGAGGTGCTCGCCATCATAGGTCTTCTGAATGCCGGAAAACCGCACCAGTGCCGGCGCGGGTGTGACCATGCCGGCTTCCATGTTGTCCTCGCGTTGTCCCCTACAGTGCCGCGAGACTAGCATCCTCCGGCGAGAATGCCAGCGGCGCAAGCGACGAGGAGGCGTGTGGGGCCGGTGCGCTACATCCCCGACAGCTTGGTCACGTACACGTTGAGCGAGCCGCCGGCCTCCGCGACGACGCGCAGCGTCTTGGAATCGAAGGCGATGTCGGCAAGCGTCAGGCTGTCGATCTTGGCGTCGACCTTGAGGCCGTCCTCGCTCTTCTGGTAGTCGCCGATCGCGGCTGCGATCTTCTCGCGGGCGTTGGCGGCGATCGGCTTCAGATCGAGCGTCGCCTTCTGGACCAGCGCCTGCTGCATCTGCGGCACCACCGCGCGCGCCGCGGCGCCCAAGAGGCCGAAGGCCGCCTCGGATTCGACCGCGAGCTGGATGTCGGCGAGCCGTAGCGTCTGCTGGGCCTGGTCGAGCATCGGCCGGCCCCAGATGTGCACGGTCGCCTCGGCGCCGAGGCCGAACCAGCTCTTCTTTTCCTTGGCGCGAACCAGCAGCGAGATCAGCAGGCGCTCGCCTGACGGGATCACGTTGACGCTTTTGACGGTGACGTCCACCGGGCCGGAGCCGTCCTCCGGATAGGTGTGGCCGACCATCTGGGCCGCGATCAGCTTGTTGATCTCGGTGAAGGGCACGTCGATCGGCACGCCGATGTTCACGCCGGTGCCGGTCGGCGGCACGATCGAGATCTTCTCGGGGAACGGGCAGTCCGGCTTGGACGGCGCCGAGGTGACGCGCGTCTCGAGCTCGAGGCCGAGCAGGAGTGTCACGTTCTGCGCATCGACGCGCGGCTGCGCCGCGATGGCGCGGGTCGGCTTCATTTCCAGCCACAACGGCGGCAGCGCGGCCGAGCTGCCTGAGCCTTGCAACGGGATCGAGCGGCAGGCCTTGGCCCATTGCAGCTTCGCGTTCTCCCGCAGCGACGGATCGTTGCGGATGCGCTCGGAGACGGCGTTGATCTGCTCGCCGACATTCTTGTCGATCAGCGGCTTGACCTGCGCGGGCACGTTGACCTTGGCGCCGGCGACGTTGAGGTTGGTGTCGCCGAGATTGACCTGGGCGCCGAGATTGGGCTCGAGGTGCCAGGCCGCGGCGAGCTTCGGGCGCGAGGTGACGACCACGTTGCCCTTGATCTCGGCGCTGGCGTTCAGGTTCTTGATGTTGACCGCGCCGATCCGTTTCGCCGCGTCACCGCCGAGCACGCTGCCGAGCGCGTCGCCGAGTGCGCCGGTGGCCTTGGACGATAGCGAGCCCGTGACGTTCAGCTTGCCGCTGAGCGGCGTCGAGATCGTCAGCACGTCCTTGTCGCCGGTGGTCGCCATCGGGCCGCGCACGGCGGACCAGCCGATGTCGGCATTCTCCAGGATCTGCGAGATCGGGTTGTCGGCCTTGCCGGCGAAATTGCGCGGCGCGGCTCGCTCGGCCTGCTCGCGGATCGCCGACAGCGCGATCGCGACCGGCGCGACCACGATCGAGCTCTTCGCGACCGGCGGCAACGGCGGCAGCTGCGCGACCGGCGGCGCCGGATTGGTCGCGCGCGGCGACAGGAAGTCCATCGCCTTCAGGCTGATGAAGAACGACGCCGCGAGCACCGCCACCGCGATCAGGATAGTCTTCAGATTCAACGTCAGACGCATCAATCCCCCAAGCCGCCCCGGCGGGGATTTTACAGGGCGGGCGAGGAGGGCGCTAGAGCGCACCGATGGGTCGGAATTGGGGCGAATGTGTTAACGGCCGCGACCGTGCCGTTAACACATGTTCCGCCCATCACACCGAGGTGGATTTGGCTTCGCCCGAGAGCGAGCCGAGCTTTGACCCTGCGCCGAGGTTTTCGATGGCCCGCCCGCACAGCGGATAAAGCACTGCATAGCTCGCGCCGGCCGCCACCATGCCGGTCAGCCACGAAAGATCGACGCCGCCAGCCCACAGCGCGAGCGGCCCCTGCATCGCGGCGATCGTCCCCATCTGGAAGAGCCAGGCCGCGATGAGTCCGATCGCGAACGCGAGCATGCCGGCCCAGTTGACGTTGCCGTACCGGCTCGTTTCGGGTGAGGCGTAGAGTTCGCCGAGATCGACGCGCCCGCCGCGGATCACGAAGAAGTCCACGAGAGTGACCCCTGCCCAAGGGCTGATCCAGACCACCAGCGCGACCATGAAGCTGTCGAAGGTGTGCGCGAAGTCGCCCGACTGCAGGAACAGGCAGAGGATCAGCGACGCGATCACGCCCGAGATCACGGAGATGGTCCAGCGCGGCCAGCGGATATCGAGCGCGAGGCTCGACAGCGCCGCCGAGTAGATCACGACGATGTTGGTCGCGATCGGCCCGTGCAGCAGCAGAAGCAGCACGGGCAGCGCCATGGCACCGAACGTCGCCACGACAAGCTGGGCCGGGTCGGAACCTGCTCCGCCGGACGCGATCGTTGCCCCGAGCAAGGCGAGCCACACGGTGGGAACGAACATGCCGAGAAACGTCGCGCCAAACACCTTGCCTGCACTGAGTTGCGGCCTGGCGAAGCGGGTGTAGTCCGAGGCATAGACCAGCCACGAAATGCCCCAGCCGATGCCGATGGCGGTCATGAGCTGCGTCATCGCCGCGAAGGTCTTCGCATCCTTGGTTCCTGAGCCGTGCCAGGCGATATCCACGCGCCAGAACGCAAGCACGGTCATCAAGGCCATGATCGCCAGGATCACCGGCATGGTGTAGCGCTCGAACTGCCGGATCGCATTGAAGCCCCAGGCAGCGATGCCGACCTGCAGCACCATGACGGCGGCGGCGATCAGATATTTCAGCTCGGTCGAGCCGCTTACGCCCATCCGTTCCAGGGCGGCGACCGCGAGGTCGAGCACGATCCACGTGTTGGTCGCGACCCATCCCATCGGCATGAGGACCTGCGCGAGCGCCGGCAGACCGGCGCCGCGGCGGCCGAAGGCCAGCCTGCCGAGCACCATCTGCGGCACGCCGGTGCGATGTCCCATCAGGCAGAAGATGCCGAACAGGGTGGCGCCGAGCAGGTTTCCGACCACGACCACGGCAAGCGTTTGCAGCAGGCTGAGGCCGAGCTGGATACCGAGAGCGCCGAGCACCCAGTTGATGGGCGCGATGTTGGCGCCGGCCCAGATCCAGAACTGGTCCGTTGCCGTGGACGTGCGGTGCGCAGCAGGGACCGGCTCGATGCCGTGAGCATCGAAGCCGATTTGGTGTTCGGGCAGGGCGGATTGAGGCTCGGTCGACATGTTTCCTCCATTGTTGTGCTTGCTTGGCGAGGAGGCATCTGAGCAACAAGCGATCCCGCGCGTTAATGAGAAATACTCAAGCCTGGATGAGCCGAAGTGCAGCATCATGCATCGGCAGTGCACGGCAAGCAGCTCGGCCTGCGTGCGGCGAGGCCACCGCTTTGATCTTGAGTTTTTCTCAAGCCCGCTGCCGATATCGTCAATCGTCCTCTGGGGTGCGATCGGCAATGCTGCCGCCGGATGCAGCACAATCGGAGGTCCGTGATGACGACAATCCTGCACATCGATGCCAGCGTGCGCGGCGAGCGCTCGATCAGCCGCCGCCTGTCCAAGGCTTTTGTCGAACATTGGCTCGAGCGCGAGCCCGAAACACTGGTCCTGGCGCGGGACGTCGGCCGCAATCCGCCGCCCCTGGTGACGGAAGCCTGGGTCGCCGCCGCTTTCACGCCGCCCGAAGCGCGCCGGCCGGATCAGGACGAGGAGCTTCGCCTGTCGGACGAACTGATCGACGAGCTCGATCGCGCCGATGTCATCGTGATCGGCACACCGATGTACAATTACGGCATGCCCGCGGGCTTGAAATCATGGTTCGACAAGGTGATCCGGATCGGCCAGACATTCAGCTTCGATCTTGCGCGCGGCGATTTTCCACTCGAGCCCGTCATGAGCGGCAAGACCCTGGTGGTGCTCAGCTCCCGCGGCGAATTCGGGTTCGGGCCCGGCGGGGTGCGCGAGCGGATGAATCACCTGGAGACCCACATCTTCACCTGTGCCCACTATCTCGGCGTGAAGGAGAGCCATGTCATTGCCGTCGACTACCAGGAGTTCGATGACGAGCGCCACCGGCAGTCGCTTGCCGATGCGCTTGCCGCCATCCCCGTGCTGGTCGATCAGTGTCTCGGGGTCGGTCAGGATGATAGGCTTGCGGCCGAGTGAAGCGAGAGCGGCAGAGCGAGCATGATAGCCAATCCCATTCCCTGGCCGAACGGTGCCCGGTGCGCCTGCGCGATCACCCTGGACGTCGACGCGGACAGTCTCATCCACGTCGCGCGGCCCCAGGACAGTTACAACCGGCTCTATCCGATCACGATGGGGCGATACGGTCCGACGGTCGCCGTGCCGCGCATTCTCGAGACGTATCGGCGGCTTGGCCTGAAGCAATCGTTCTTCATGCCGGCCTGGACGATGGAAAATTATCCCGCCGCCGTCGAGGCGATCCTGAAGGATGGGCACGAGATCGGCCACCACGGTTACATTCACGAGGACCCGGCCGAGATCGGGCCGGATCTGCAACGCGAGCGGTTCGAACGTGCACTTCGCACCCACGTCGCGATGACGGGGCGCAAGCCGCGCGGCTACCGCGCGCCGCTCTACAATGCGACGCAAGCGACGCTCGAACTGCTGATCGAGCACGGCTTCAGCTATGATTCATCGCTGATGGCCGACGACATTCCGTATCTGATGCAAACGCAGAAGGGAAAGCTCTACGAGATGCCGCCGCATTGGGGTGCGGACGACTGGCCGCCTTTCGCCCATTATGCCGAAATCGGCTACATGATGCCGGTGCAATCGCCGAGCGCGGGGCTTGCGGCTTCGTTCGAGGAATTCGAGGCACAGTACGAGGCGGGGGGATTTTGGATGGGAATCTGGCACCCCTTCCTCACCGGCAGGCTCGCGCGCTGGCGGGTGGTCGAGCGTTGGCTCGAGGATGTCCTCGCCAACCGCAAGGTCTGGTTCGCCACGCTCGAGCAGATCGCGGCCCATGTCGACGCGCTGGTGAACGCCGGGACCTACCAGGTTCGCGTCGAGAGGCTGCCCTACTTCACGCAGCCCGTGGTTCCCTGAGCGCCCACGATCGCGCGCGGAAGCCTGCCGCTTCCGCGCGCAGCCAGTCGGTGAAGGTGGCCACCGCTTTGCGCCGGCCGACCGAAGCGCCTTCCAACAGCCTGAAGGCAAAGCCCGGCAGGGCAGGTCCTTCGATCTGGCGCATGGTCCCCTGACGGAGTTGATCGTCCACCAGTGCGTCGCTGCAAAGCAGCGGTCCGAGCCCGCGCTCCGCCGCATGCAATGCCAGCGTCTCTTCGCTGAACCAGGACATGGCAAAATTGGCGCGCCGGCCGCGCGGCGCGACGGCGAGCCAGCCCGACCATGCGGGAAACTCCAGCGCCGGGTTCTTCCAGCGAAAGGCCAGCAGCGACCGCGTTGCGAAGTCGTCGATGCGGGGCGAGGCGACGTTGTGCGGACAGATTCCGCTGGCGGCGACCGCGATATAGCTATCCTCGAACAAAACGGCAGCCGGCTCAGCACCGTCCGACCGCCCGTAGCGGATGGCGAGATCAACGCCGCGCGTGCCCGGGGTCACGATGTCTTCCGTGGCGTCGATATGCACGATGATGGCCGGAAACCGCGCGCTGAACTGCTCCAGCCGCGGAACGAGCCAACGTTCCGCGAAGGCGCGTGTCGTGGAGAGGGTGATCTCCTGCAATCCGGCGCGGGGCTGGATGCCGGCAAAGGCATTCGCGAGCTGATCGAAGCCGTCCCGCAGCAACGGAAAGATCGCCCGCCCTTCGGATGTCAACGCAACGGTTCGTCCGCGGCGGTCGAACAATTTCCGCTTCAAGAGCGCTTCCAGTTGCCGGACCTGATGGCTCACAGCCGTGACCGACACGCACAGCTCGGCCGCGGCAGCCGTAAAGCTCTGATGACGGGCGGCGGCTTCGAACGCCCGGATCGCATTGAGGGGCGGTAATTTGCGCATGGGGTTTCTCCCGGGCGGCCTGGTGCGATCAATCGATCAGGAAATGCGCGTCGGTCGGCTCCATGCCGTTGACCGACGTCACGTCCTGGGGGCAGGCGGAGAAGACGATGACCAGATCCATCTCGGCACGGAAGCTCACATACTGGCCGGCCTCGCTGGTCGGCGGCCGGAATTCAAGGGTGCCATCCGCGCCGACCGGGACGTTCATGAAGAGATTGAGCGGCGAGGGCACTTCCGCTGCCTTGCGCCCGATCGCGGCCAGCGCGGCGTGGAGATTGTTCGTGCAGTTGGCGTGATCGGCGCCTGCACCCAGGTCGCGGTAGCGATAGGTATCGCAGGCGGCGATCAGCGTGTCGTGGACGCCGGGCGTGGTGTCAGCGACCAGCGTCAGGATCGCGCGGCGGCGATTGGTCACGAACGTATCGCCGACTTGCGGGGCGATCTTCAACATCGCGGTGCGGCTGTGCTCCATCGACATGACCTCGCTCATGTCGGCCGCGTTGAACGCCCAGGTATCGACAACCTGCTTGCCATGGGTGTTCAGGATGGTCGCGGTCTGGCCGGCCACCATTTCCGCCGCGATGCCCTGCCGCGCCGGAATCCGTCGTGGGTGCTTGCGGCCGATCCTTGCAGTCTCGTTCATGCCAGTCTCCTCAAGGCGCTCTGTGGCGAGAAGGGACCATTGGACGAGATGCAATTCCAATAATATTACTTACATCCGATATATGATTTCCCTATAACCTCTTCCGGAGCCTCGCGATGCGGCTACGCCAGCTGGAATGCTTTCGCGCCTTGATGCTTCACGGCACCATGACCCGGGCGGCCGAATTGCTGGGCATGTCGCAGCCGGGGATCAGCACCATGATCGCCAATCTCGAACATGCGACCGGGCTCACGCTGTTCGTGCGCCGCGGCGGGCGGCTGCAGCCGACGCCTGAGGCCAAGCTGTTCTATGTCGAGGCGGCGCGCGCCCTCGACGCGGTGGAGAACGCCGCGCGCATTGCCGGCGAGATCCGGTCCGGCAGCCGCGGGCACCTTGCGATCGCGGCCTATCCCAGCCTGTCGATCAGCCTGCTGCCGCGCCTGGTCTCCAAATTCTCCGCGAAGCGGCCGCAGCTCCAGGCCAAGATCATCACCCGCAACTCGGCCTCCGTTCGCGAGCTGATGTCGACGCAGCAGTTCGATCTCGCGGTGGCGGAGCTGCCGCTCGATTACCCGACCTCCCACATGGAGGTGTTTTCATACGAATGCATGTGCATGCTGCCGAAGGGACATCCGCTGGCCAGGCGAAAGCAATTGACGCCGCGCGATCTCGACGGGGTGCCGTTCGTGACGCTGTTTCGCGGCGATCCCGTGTATCAGCAGCTTGCGTCCGCCTTCTCCAGCTTCGGGGCACGCTGGAATGTGGTTGCGGAGACGGAATTCTTCTCCACGGCTTGCGAGCTGGTTGCGGCGGGCCGCGGCGTCGGTATCGTCGATCCCGTCGTGAGCCGTTCGTTCACGGCGGACCTCGTCCTGCGTCCGCTGCAGCCGGCGATTTCCTACCAGATAGCAATCCTGTTCCCGACGCACGAGGAGCCGTCGCAGATCGCCCGCGATTTCGCCGGCTTGCTGCGCGAGGCGTTGCGCGGCTAGCGGGACGAGCGCCTGGGACGGCGGACCGCCCTCACATTGCCGCGCTCCCCACCACCGCAGAAGAAGCGATCTGCGCCGTCGGACTCGAGGCCAGAGACCATCGTCCCAGAGGGCAGGTCGAGCTGCTCCAGCACCTTGCCTGTCTCGGGATCGATCCGCCTGATGTCGCTGTCCTCGCCTTCCCAGGTGCCGTGCCAGAGCTCGCCGTCGACCCAAGTGACGCCGGTGACGAAACGCTTGCTCTCGATGGTGCGGAGGATCTTTCCGGTGTCCGGATCGACCTGATGGATTTTTCGTTCGCGATATTGTCCGACCCAGAGCGAGCCCTCCGCCCAGGCAAGCCCTGAATCGCCGCCGCCGCCGGGCGCGGGGATCGTGCTGAGCACCTTGCCGGTCGCGGCATCGATCTTCTGGATGCGATCCTCGGCGATCTGAAACAGATGGCGGCCGTCGAACGCCGTTCCCGCATGCGCGGCGACATCGATCGAGCGCGCGACCTTGCCGCTGGCGGGATCGATCGCGCTCAACTTGTCGCCCGATGCGAACCAGACATGGGTGCCATCATAGGTGACGCCATGCACGGCCTCGACACCCGCAAACGGCCCGTACTCCCTGACGATCTCGGCGGCTGAACGTTTCATGTGCGCGATCCCTGTGATGTGCCGCAATCCTACGTCTTCAGCAGCGGCGTGGGGAGTAACAAGCCTGTCGGGAATCCCGGGACGGGCGGCGTCATCCAGCGTCGTGCCCGTCCGTGTCCGAACGACTGCACCTTGTTCGAGCGCGCCAGCTCGTCGAGCGCCCGCTGCACGGTGCGCGCGCTGGTTCCGAGCGCCAGCGCGAGTGCCGAGCTCGACCACGGCTCGCCGTCGGCGAGAAAGGCGAGGACGGCGGCGTGCTTCTCCTCGACGGGCCGCGCCAGCACGAGAATGTCGCGCGTCTTGCGCGGCGCCAGCACAAAACCCTGCTTCGTCGCGCTGATCTCGGCGAGCGGCTTCAGCTTGGTGCGGAGCCGCCCGACCTCGACGCGCAATCGCGCGCGATGCGATTCATCGGCGTGCTTCGCGCGGAACGCCCCCGCGATCAGCATCTCTCGCGAGACATCCGCGGGCCACGCCTGGGCCAGGAGACGCGCGAGCGCGAACAGCACCGGGCGCGTTCCGAGCGATACGGCAACGCCTTGCCGGCGCACGACGTGATGGAAGGTGTCCACGACCAGTGCCGTCGAGGTCGCCAGCCGTTCGACCTCTCCGAGCAACAACGGATGTTCGTTGCCGCCCGCGATCAGCCGTGCGGCCGGCGTGTCGAGGATGAGGTTCGCGCTGCCGACCTCGGCCACGAGCGCCGGGATATTCGCCAGCCGCGCTGCGCGCGCCGCACGGCCGAGCGCCGCGCGCGCGTCTCTGGTTCTGAGCCGCCTGATTGCGATGCCGGCAGCGACGAGCTCGCGGATGGCCAGAGACGCAGGTGGGAGCGGGGGAGTGCCAAGCCCGGCCAGCGTCCGCTCGGCCTCGTCGACGCGTCCGACCAGGAGCAGGCGCCGCGCTTCGATGTGGCCCGCATGCGCGGCGTTGGCGAGATCGCCGTGCTGTTGGAGCGTTGCGCGCGCGGCCGCGAGCGCCTTCACCGGCCAGCTCAGGTCGCGCGAGACCAGCGCGATCTCGGCCTCGGCCACGACGCATCTTGCCCGCGCCACCGCCTCGCGCGGACCGAAGGCACGCGCGGCGCTGCGCAGCAGCGTCTTCGCCTTGGCGAGATCGCCGAGCTGCGCCATCGCGATGCCGCGCAGCGCCAGCGAGGGTGCATCATTGCGCAGCGCAACGCGGTTCAGCGCGCCGAGCGGATCGCCGGCCTCCAACGCGCGCGCCGCGGCCGTGATCAGCGATTCCATTCAAATCCCGCCACACTTGTTACTCCCACCGCGCAACCGCGAGGTGCCAGAAATCGTTGACGGCCGACGATGTGCGGCGAGGGGCGATCGGTTCCGTGAGACGCGGAATGGTCGTTCAGGGAAGAGCTTTGGAGAACCATGATGACTTCAGCAGACAAACAGACCGCCATGCAGACACCGCCGGTGGTGTCGCCTCAGGACTGGGAGGCAGCCCGTCAGCAACTGCTCGTGAAGGAAAAGGCGCATACCCGTGCCCGCGACGCCCTGGCCGCCGAGCGCCGGCGCATGCCGTGGATGGAAGTGACCAAAACCTATGCGTTCGAGGGGCCCGGCGGCAAGGTCAGTCTGACTGATCTGTTCCAGGGGCGGCGGCAGCTGATCGTCTACCGCGCCTTCTTCGAGCCTGGCGTGTTCGGCTGGCCCGATCATGCCTGCCGCGGCTGCTCGATGGTCGCCGACCAGGTCGCCCATGTCTCGCATCTCAATGCCCGCGACACCACGCTGGTGTTCGCCTCGCGCGCGCCGCAGGCCGACATCGCCAGGTTGAAGAAGCGGATGGGCTGGACCATGCCCTGGGTCACCGTCACCGACAGCTTCGACAAGGATTTCGGCGTCGACGAATGGCACGGCACCAACGTGTTCTTCCGCGACGGCAACCGCATCTTCCGCACCTATTTCGTCAAGAGCCGCGGCGACGAGCAGATGGGCGGCACCTGGAACTATCTCGACATCACGCCGCTCGGCCGGCAGGAGGTCTGGGAAGACTCGCCAAAAGGCTATCCGCAGACGCCGACCTACAAATGGTGGAACTGGCACGACAGCTACACCGAGGGCGCTGCACCCGACAAGAAATGGGTCGAGATCTCGGACGCCGGCGAGAAGGCGTTTCGCGAGGAGGCCGCGGAAGGCCGTGACTAGTCCCGTCAGCGCAACCGCCGGCGCCGGCCGCAATGGCATCGTGGCCCTGCGCCACCTCGCCAGATGGCTGGCCTTGGCGGCGACACCAACCTTCGCGATCATGGCCGTGCTGACGGCGGTGCTCGGCGGCCCGGCAGACATGCTGTGCGCCGCCGGACACGGCTCTGTGCTCGGCGGGATGGTGCCGATGTATCTCTTGATGAGCGCGTTTCATTCGGCGGCGTGGCTGAGGCTGATCGCGGAGTGACCGGGCGCCATCCGGTGAGAACCGGATGGCCTTTTTCACTTGCCGCTTCGGTCAAAGAACAAGGCCATCAGGATCTCATCGAAGTATCGGCCGTCCAGCTTGAGGGCTTTCACCTCGCGGCCGTACTCAACGAACCCGGCGCCAGTGTAGAGCCGGATAGCCGCCGCATTCTCGCTGACGACGGCAAGCTGGAGCTGTTCGACCCGCTCTGCGGCATGTGCCGCGAGCGCGTCGACGAGGCGACGCCCCACGCCGGATTTTCGCGCATCGGGGCGTACATACATGCCCCAGAGAACGGCCTTGTGCTCGGTCTTCGCGCCTTCTTGCCGCCAGAAGCCGGCGACGCCGACAAGCTCCTCCGCGATAAAGGCGCCGAAGACATCCGACGTCGTGAGACGCTCCTCGAACCAGGCAAGCGGCTTGTCCTGCTCGCGCGCGAACGCGCTGGCAAAGGCCTCGGGATGCGCGGCGAGGGCTTCCAGCCTGATGGTGCGGTAAGGAGCTGCGTCGGAAGCCGTGAGCAGCCTGATCGCGACGGTGGTGGGGACGTGCGGCATGACTAATGGATTCCCTGGGTTTGGCTAGCGCAGCTCCACTCCGAAGGCTTCCCCGAACAGGCCGAGCATCGCAGCCCAGGAGCGGCGATCGGCGGCTTCGTGATAGCCATGGTTCGGAAGCCCGGACTCGATGAGCTCCGGATTGGTGAAGCCATGCGGCGCGCCGCCCTGGACAAGGACCTGCCAGTCGACGCTGCTCCTGCTCATGACGTCCTGGAAACTCGCGAGCTGCGCCAGCGACACCAGCGCGTCGGCAGCGCCATGACACACCAGCACCCTGGCCTTGATGTTGACGGCATCGTCCGGTCGTTCGCTGGTGAGCCCACCATGGAAGCTCACGACTGCCAGAAGATTGGCGCCGGCACGCGCCAGCTCGAGTGCGGTGGTGCCGCCGAAGCAATAACCGATCGCGGCGAGCTTGGTGGCATCGACCGCGGCGTGCCCGGCCAGCGCCAGATGCGCTGCCTGTGCCCGCTCGCGCCAGCGCGCGGTGTCGGCGCGGAGCGCGTTTATGAGCTCGATCGCCTGCGGCACGTCGGGCGCCGTTTTGCCGGCGCCGTAGAGGTCGGCCACGAGCACGGCGAAGCCAAGGGCGGCCAGGCGCTCGGCCCGGGCGATGGCCTGGGTGCCGATGCCGCGCGCGTCCGGAAACAGGACGATGCCGGGCCGTCTGAAGGCGGCGGAGTCATCCGCGACCAGAAGGCCTCGGAGCCGGGCGGCGCTGTCCTGATATTCGAGAATGGTTGTGCTCATTCGGCGTCCCTCGCCGGTTCAGAAGACCACGAGGGCCACGGAGGCGCAATTGTCGGTTGTCGCCGTGGAGCGGTTGGCTGCCGATCAGCCTGCTATTGCGCGCTTGGCGCCGCTTGCAGATAAGCAACCACCTTCGCCGCTTCCTCCGCTGACACACCGCCATAGGGCTGCATCTTGTTGCCGGACACGACCTCGTCCGGCTTGACCATGAAGCGGGTGAGCTTGTCCTGATCCCAGACGAAGCCAGCGTCCTTCATCGACGGAGAGTAGTTGTAGTCCGGCAGCGATCCGGCCTTTCGTCCGACGATCTTGTTGAGATTGGGACCGAGGCGGTTGTCGCCTTCCTTCACGGAGTGGCAGGTCCGGCAGGAATTGTTGAAGGCCTGCTGGGCTGCGTCGCCGCCTGCCGGCTGTTGCGCGCGCGAGGAAGGCGCGGACAAGAGCAACCCCAGCGCTCCGGCACAGGCGAGTCCGCGCAGCCAGGTGCCGGGCAAGGCTTGCAGGTGTGGTTGCATATGCACCTCCATGGCGAAACGCGCCGCAGCAGGCGCGCCGGAATGTCGAGGGCAAACGAAAACGGCCCCGGTGGGTTCCGGGGCCGTTTGCGTCACAATGTCCTGTCGCGTTAGCGCGTCGCGGCGCCGAGATCGGCGCGGCGCTCCGACATCGGCAGCACGATCACCTTGGTGCCGACGTTGACGCGGGAATAGAGGTCGGTGACGTCTTGGTTGGTCATGCGGATGCAGCCGGAGGAGACGTGCTTGCCGATGGTCTCGGGCGCGTTGGTGCCGTGGATGCGGTAGATGGTGCCGCCGAGATACATGGCGCGGGCGCCAAGCGGATTGCCGGGGCCGCCGGCCATGTGGCGCGGCAGATAGGGCTGGCGGGCGATCATCTCCGGCGGCGGAGTCCAATCCGGCCACTCGGCCTTCTTGCTCACCGACTGGATGCCGGACCAGGTGAAGCCGTCGCGGCCGACGCCGATGCCGTAACGCAGCGCCTGGCCGTTACCGAGCACGTAATAGAGATAAGTGTTCGGCGTATCGATGATGATGGTGCCCGGCGCTTCACGCGTCGCGTAGGAGACGGTCTGGCGGCGGAAGCGTGCCGGCATCTCGACCGCGTCCTGATCCTCGGACGGCGCGGTCTGATAGGTCGGCGCCTGGTAGGGCTGATAGGGCTGCAGCGGCTGCGGCGCCGCCATCGGCGGCAGCGGCTGGAAGAACGGGAAGAGCTGCACGGGCGCGGCTTTGGCCGGGCCGGCAAATGCGATTGCGGAGATCGCGACTGCGCCAAAAGCAACGGCGCGCGAATACGTCTTGAACGTGTCCAGATTGAACATTGATCGCCCCTGTTTGCTCGGTGTGATGCCACCGCGGCACCGTTTCGGTGCTCCGTTGCCTAAATCCCTAACGGAAAGAAGTTTCGGGACGTTTGCGCGGAAAACCGAAAACGGTTTCGTCGCGGCAAGGATTGTTTCATGACAGTTTCGTGGCCGGGCGCGGCTGTTAACCAACAAAACAGCGGGCCGACATTTATGTGACGTCACACGCCTGAAATATCCTTGGTTGATGGTCCTAAGCCGAGAATCATCAACCTCTCGGGATTTCCCCATGCGGGTATTAATCGCGACTGACGCCTGGCATCCGCAGGTCAACGGTGTGGTCCGCACCCTGACCTCGCTGGCCAACGCGGCCAAGGCGCTCGACGTCGAGATCGACTTCCTTACCCCGGACGGCTTCCGGTCCTGGCCGCTGCCGACCTATCCGGGCCTGCGCATCGCGCTGCCGAGCGGAAAGGAGATCGCGCGGCGGATCGAGAAGGCGGCGCCCGACGCGCTGCACATTGCCACTGAAGGCCCGATCGGCTGGGCCGCGCGGGCCTATTGCCGTCGCAACCGCCTTGCGTTCACGACCTCCTATACGACCCGCTTTCCCGAATATGTCTCGGTGCGGACCGGCATCCCAGCCGCCGTCGGCTATGCCGTGCTGCGCCACTTCCACGATGCCGCCGCCATGACCATGGTGGCGACGCCTTCGCTGCGGCAGGAGCTCTCGGAGCGCGGCTTCAAGCGGCTCGGCTTCTGGGGACGCGGCGTCAACACCGAGCTGTTCCATCCTGATTCACCAGCCACGCTAGACCTGCCGCGGCCGATCTTCATGACCATGGGCCGCGTCGCGGTGGAGAAGAACCTCGACGCCTTCCTCTCGCTCGACCTGCCCGGCACCAAGGTCGTCGTCGGCGACGGTCCGCAGAAGGCGGCGCTGGAAAAGAAGTATCCCGATGCCGTGTTCCTCGGCGAGAAGAAGGGCGCGGATCTCACCGCGCATCTCGCAGCCGCCGACGTCTTCGTCTTCCCGAGCCTGACCGACACGTTTGGCGTGGTGCAGCTCGAGGCGCTCGCCTGCGGCACGCCGGTTGCGGCGTTTCCCGTCACGGGTCCGAAGGACGTCATCGCCGATCATCCGATCGGCGCGATCGACCATGATCTGCGTACCGCGTGCCTGCGCGCGCTCACCATGTCGCGCGAGACCTGCCGCAACTTCGCGCTCGAACGATCCTGGGAGAACAGCGCGCGCCAGTTCGTCGGCAATCTCACCTCACTTCAGCCCAGCCGCGTCTTGCGCGCCTCGCCCGTCATGGCGCGGCGGCCGGTGCGCGGTTGACCATAGCTTTGACCCACAGCGAGAACCTCATCGATGGCTAAGATCATGAACCTTGACGGCACCCAGCAGCTTGACCTCACCCGTGGCTCGGTCGAGCAGGCTTATGACCGCTGGGCGCCCGTCTACGATCTCGTGTTCGGCGGTGTGTTTGCCAAGGGCCGTCAGGCCGCGATCGCAGCCACCAACAAGATCGGCGGTCGTGTGCTCGAGGTCGGTGTCGGCACCGGCATCTCGCTGCCGCTGTACGCTCCGCATCTTCGCATCTTCGGCACCGACATTTCGGACGCGATGCTCGACAAGGCGCGCCGCCGCGTCAGCGAAGGCAACCTCAAGAATGTCGAGGGCCTCGCGGTGATGGACGCCGAGAAGCTCGAATTCCCCGACAATTCCTTCGACGTCGTGATGGCGCAGTATGTCGTCACCGCCGTGCCGAATCCGGAGAAGGCGCTCGACGAATTCGCCCGCGTGCTGCGTCCGGGCGGCGAGCTGATCATCCTGACCCGCGTCAGCGCCGACACCGGCATGCGCCGCTTCATCGAGCAGAAGCTCCAGCCGGTGGTGCGTCCGCTCGGCTTCCGCACCGCCGAGTTCGCCTGGTCGCGTTACGCGAAGTGGCTCTCCGGTGCCAATGGCATCGAGCTCGCCGAGCGCCGCCTGATTCCGCCGCTCGGCCACTTCTCGCTGGTGCGCTTCCGCAAGGTCGACGTCGCCAAGGCAGCCTGAGCAGGGCTGCGTACGAGCGGCGGCTCGCTCCGCCGCTCACGTGTTCGCGTGCGTCATCGCGTCGCTGCACATCGTCATATGACAAAATGATGATGTCACACGGCCTACATCGAATCCCTGTAAATCCTGAACCCGAAGCATTTTGGGGGAGAGCATGATCAAGAACTATCTCGAGCAGCTGCGGATCCAGCGCTGGGACGACCATCGCTACTATCACCACAGCCGCATCAATCAGAGCCTGCACTTCGTCAGCGCGCTGAGCTTTCTCTTCGCCTATGTCTGGCTGTTCGTCGACCCCATGATCTCCGCCCTGGTCGGCTGGCTGGTCTCGATGACCTCGCGTCAGGCCGGTCATTTCTTCTTCGAGCCGCACGATTACGACCACATCAACCAGGCGACGCACGAGCACAAGGAAGAGATCAAGGTCGGCTACAACCTTCAGCGCAAGGTGGTGCTGATGGCGATCTGGGCGCTCTCGCCGCTGGTGCTGGTGGTCGATCCGACGCTGTTCGGCCTGTTCACGCCCTGGGCGACCGCGACCGACTTCATGCGTCAGGTCGCCAATATCTGGCTCGTGATCGGCGGCGGCGGCCTCCTGTTCCGCACCGTGCACCTGTTCTTCATCCGCGACGTCGAGACCGGCCTCGTCTGGATGACCAAGATCCTGACCGACCCCTTCCACGATCTGATGCTCTATCGCTCCGCTCCGCTGGCGCTGATGCGCGGCGAGCTGATGGATCCCGGCCTGCACCTCAACCCCGAGCATACGCTGGGCCTCATCGCCGAGCCCGCGCTCGAAGAGCAGCACGCCTGAGCGCGCAGCTCACACCAAACACTCCGATGTCTGATGGTTGCGTCATGCCCGGCCTCGTGCCGGGCATCCACGTCTTGGGGATGCTTTCAAAGTGACTCTGGCGAGGCGCGCGCTCTCTTCACCTCGCCCCGCTTGCGGGGAGAGGTCGGTTTTGCGCGTAGCGCAAAGCCGGGTGAGGGGGGCTCTCCGCGGGGGCTCTGCTAGCTGGGCGTCCACCAACTCTCACCGCGCGCGCGGGGAGCCCCCCTCACCCCAACCCTCTCCCCGCAACCGGGGAGAGGGGGAAGGGAGAGCGGTGTTGGGGGCGGCCGGTATGCGGTGTGCGCGTAGCGAAGCCTCAGCGCCCGAAGCGCTTGGCCAGCATCTCTTTCAGAATCTGCCGCTTGATGTTCTTATTGGTGAGCACACCGTCGTGCCACCAGAAGCCGTCGGCCTTCATCTTTTCAGCGGCGCGGACGAAGCGGTCGGCGACCTCAGCGAAGTCGGCGTCGGTGTAGTTGAGGCTGAAGATCAGTCGTCCCGTGCCGACCCAGCTCAGCGCCAGCCCTTCGGCGCGCAGATAGTATTGCAGCATCCAGTTGTAACGGGACGGGGTCGTGTATTTCACCGTCCAGATCGACGAGAAGTTGGCGAACTGCACCGGCAGCTTGGCGTCGGTCATCATCTGGTTGAGCCTCGCGACGCGGCCGTTCCAGGTCGCATCCAGGCCATCGTAGATGGCGCGGAAGTTCGGGCTGGCGAGGCGGCTCAAGAACTCGTCCATCGCCGTCATGACGTAGGGATGCGAGTTGAAGGTGCCGCGCGCAAAGCAGATGTCGGCGGGCCGGTCGTCGCGGAAGCGGCGCATCAATTCCTTCTTGCCGCAGACCACGCCGACCGGCAGGCCGCCGGCGAGGCTCTTGCCGTAGGTCACCATGTCGGCCTTGACGCCGAAATATTCCTGGGCGCCGCCGGCGGCGAGACGGAAGCCAACGAAGACCTCGTCGAAGATCAGCACGATGCCGCGCTGGTCGCAGACCTCGCGCAGCTTCTTCAGCCATTCGGTGTAGGCGGCGCGATCGAAATTGCCGCCGCGGGAACTGTCGACCAGCGAGGAATCGCCGGGCGCGTTGCTGTTCGGATGCAGGCCCTGCAGCGGGTTGACCAGCACGCAGGCGATGTCCTTGCGCGTGCGCAGCACGTGCAGCGTCTTCTCGGACATCTCGGAAAGCGTGTAGGTCTCGTGCGCGGGAATCGGATTGCCGACACCGGGCTGCACGTCGCCCCACCAGCCGTGATAAGCGCCGGCGAAACGGACCAGATGCGTGCGCTTGGTGTGGTAGCGCGCAAGGCGCACGGCCTGCATCACGGCTTCGGTGCCGGACATGTGGAACGAGACTTCGTCGAGGCCGGAGATCTGGCTGAGCCGCTGCACGTTCTCGAGGATGACGGGGTGGTAGGGACCGAGCACGGGACCGAGCGCATGCGCGCGCTTCTCGGAGCCCTCGATGCACTCCTTGTAGAAGTCGTTGCCGAAGATGTTGACGCCGTAGGAGCCCGTGAGGTCGTAGGAGGTGTTGCCGTCGACATCGGTGACGGTGACGCCGCTCGAGGACTCCATGAAGGTCGAGGTGCCCAGATGCTCGCGGACGAGGCGCGAGAACTGGAACGGCACGCGGTAGCTTTCGGTGAAGTTGAGGTCGGAGATCGTCTCGGCCGCTTGCTTCGTCATCGCGCGGCCCTTGGGGTAGCGATCGGCGTAGAGAGCTGCGAGACGGAAGAAGGCGTCCTTGCGCTGCTTCACCACGTTGTCAGGCGCGCCGTCGCAGCCGAAATACTTGTCACCCTCGAACTCGTAGAACGGCAGCAGCTTGGCCACCCGCCGCGACATCTTGGAGTGTCCGGCGAGCGAGCGGTGCTTGGCGCGGGACAGTTCGACCCGCGCCTTGATCTTCGGGAGGACGGCGGCAGCAGACGCTGCGGCGGCCACGGACATCGAGAGAATCGGGAGTGTCGTTTCCATGACAACAAGCGCTAACCCTGCGAGCTGACAGATTCATGACAGTCAAAGCCCTCATTGCCTCTTTCACCCAGCAGGAAGACCTCAACTTCCTGTTGACCAACCGCATCCCCCGCGCGGCCCTGACCCGGTTCATGGGTTGGTTCTCCAAGATCGAGAATCCGCTGGTACGGGACTTCTCGATCGCGCTGTGGAAGCTGTTCTCCGACCTCGATCTGTCGGAGGCGCGCAAGACCCATTTCAGGAGTCTGCACGACTGCTTCACCCGGGAGCTCAAGCCTGGCCTGCGGCCCTTTGATCCCGATCCGGCGGTCGTCGCCAGCCCGTCCGACGGCATCGTCGGCGCCCATGGCCGGATCGCCGATACCGAACTGTTCCAGGTCAAGGGCGCGCCGTATTCGTTGCTGGACCTCGTCGGCGACTCCGCGCTGGTCGATCAGCACCGCAACGGAAGCTTCGTCACGCTGCGGTTGACCTCGAGCATGTATCACCGCTTCCATGCGCCCTATGACGCCCATATCGAGCGGGTCACGCTGATCCATGGCGACGTCTGGAACGTCAATCCGATCGCGCTCAAGCGCGTGGAGCGGCTGTTCTGCAAGAACGAGCGCGCGGTGATCCGCACGCATCTTCCGACCGGCGAGGCGGTGACGCTCGTGCCGGTTGCTGCGATCCTGGTCGCAAGCATTCGGTTGCACTTCCTCGACATGGTGCTGAACGCGCAGACCCGCGGCCCGGTCAATTTCCCCTGCGACGTCAACGTGACCAAGGGCGAGGAGCTCGGCTGGTTCGAGCACGGCTCGACCATCATCATCCTGGCGCCCGGCGATTTTACCTTCTGCGACGGTATCGCCGAGGGCACGCGCATTCGCGCAGGTCAAGCGCTGTTGAAAAGAAAGTAGCCTTCAATCTGCCCTGACCCTCGCCTATATCGTCCCCGGGGACGGTTCTGACGACGACGGATTGGGTGATGGCGCGAGCGCCGGTGATGGCGGCGGGTGGTATTGTGCTGCGGCGTGGTTCGACGCCGCTGATCGCGGTCGTGCGCCAGCGCAAGCGCAACGAATGGGTCCTGCCCAAGGGCAAGCTCGACGACGGCGAGACGCCGAAGGAAGCCGCGCATCGCGAGGTGCTCGAAGAGACCGGCCATGACGTGGCCATGCACGAATTTCTGGGCACGCTGGTCTACCAGTCGGGCGGGCGCTCCAAGGTCGTGCATTTCTGGCGGATGGAAGCCGATGGCGGTCCCGTCCGCAAGCTGATGAACGACATCAAGGCGGTGGACTGGCTGACACTCGACGACGCGCTCGCCCGCCTGTCGCGTGAATATGAGCGCGCGTTCCTGACGCAAGTCGGCCCGATCGCGCTTGCGGCCGCTGGGCCGGTGCCCGCGCCTGCGCCCGAGCCGGCGCCAACGCTGGCGGCCGACGACATCGATGCCGCCTTGCAGACGCTGACACCGGCTGAGGCCGCCTCCGTCGACGAACTGCGGCATGGCCTGTTGCAGAAGGTGCGGGCCTGGCTTCGCGGCGAGGCATGAGGGCTCTTTACCTCTCCCCGCTCTTCAGCGGGGAGAGGTCGGATCGCGCAAGCGATCCGGGTGAGGGGCTGGGCACACCGTTGCAAGAATGGAAGTCCATCCGACTCGTACGATTGAGTTGAGTGCTGCGCTTACGATTGAAATCGAGTTCGCGGAAGCAGCCCCTCACCCCAACCCTCTCCCCGTAATAACGGGGCGAGGGAGTGCACCGAGCGCACTGATGCACGCCACACTTCACCGCCGCTCCTTCTCCTTTGGAGCCGACGCCGGTTTGCGCGGGGCTGCGGGGCGTTGCGCGCTGGGGAGGCGCTGCCCGAATCCGCCTTGGCGCTGCATGCCCGGCTGCTGCTGCGCTGGCGGCTGCCCGGGTTGCAGGCCGGTGTGCGGCGTTTGCGGAGCCGGTGCTTGTGGAGCGGTGCCGCCCGGCTGAGGCTGTGTCACGGCTCCGGGCTGCGCCGGATTCTGTCCACCGCGCGGCGGCTGGGTTTGCGGCGTGCCGCCCGGCAGCGTGCCTTGCTGACCGCCTTGCCCCGCGCGCGGTGCACCTGTCGGACGTCCGGCACCTTGCTGCTGACCGGGCTGTTGTTGACCCCGTTGCTGCTGGCCCTGTTGCTGCTGCCCTTGACCTGCGCGTTGGCCACCCGGCTGCACGGCGCCGCCTTGTCCTTGTTGTCCTTGTCCCTGCCGCTGTGGCGGCTGGCCTTGCTGTGTTCCTTGGCGGCCCGGCGTGCCCGGCTGTTGCTGTTGACCGGGACGGTTGTTCTGGCCGGGCTGGCCGTTCGGCCGCTGCGGTTGCTGACCCGGCGCTGTCGTGGGGCGCAATTGCTGCTGTTGCGGCGGCTGGGTGGGACGCGGAATGCGGCTGATCGCGGCCGGATTGGCGCGGCGGAAGTCGCGCTGCTCGGTGACGATCTGGCGGCCGGTGGTCTGCGCCAGATGCACCTGGCTGACGAAGCCGCGGTCGCGCGCGATCTGCTGCGCCGGAATCGTGATCGGCACCGCGGCAAAGCGCATGACGCCGGCGGTGGCGGCGCCGGGCCGGATCGCAAAGCCGCTCGAAGCCCGCGTCAACGCACCGAGCCGCGTGCCGCTGGTGCGGTCGTCGACGTCGATGTGGCCGACGCGGCCGTCGGCATCGGGATAGAGTTTGATGTTGACGTTGTTTGCTTTGTTCGCCGCCGCGCCTTCCGGCACGTCGACGACACCGGTGGTGCCGCGGATGCCGAGCGTCGCGGTCGGCGTCGTGATCTTCATGTCGCCGGTCTTCGCCACCGCCGCGGCGACGAACGCGACCGTGCCCTTGCCGATGTCGAAGATCGCCGAGTTCTGCTTGCCGCCGTCCTCATAGACGTAATTGTCGATGGTGATCTTGGCGCTGGCGGAGAGGTTGAACGTGGTCGCGTCGTTGAAGGTGATGCCGAGCGAGGAGTTCGACGAGGTCTGCACGACGTCGTTGAGATAGATGTCGTCGCGCACGCGCAGCGGATAGGAATTCCTGTCGCGGATCACGGTCGCGATCCCCGTCACGGTCGCGACGTTGCCGATCGGCTCGACGGCGGTGGTCTGCGCGTCTGCCGCCGGCGTCGGCGAAGCCGATGGTGTTGGCGATGCCGATGGCGTCGGGGAGGCGGCAGGTGCCGGCTGCGCCTGCGCGATTTCAATTGCATCGGATGCACAAGCCACGCGCACGCCGGCCAGCGGCAAGGCCAGCACGAGCGCGAACACGAAGCGGCGCCAAGCCACCAATGAAGTCACGAGGAGGTCCCGGTGAGAACGCGAGGCGAGATCGGCCGATATCAGCCGCAGGGAGCTGAATGGCGGATGAACATGAGTCGCGAGGGAGGGGCGAACGTTCGAACGGTGCGGGGCGGTGTCGGCGGAGGGCGGTCTGTTCTTGCTCGTCATTCCGGGGCGCGACGAAGTCGCGAACCCGGAATCTAGGAGTTGTGGTGAGAGTTCGTCGCTCGAGATCCCGGGTTCGATGCTTCGCATCGCCCCCATTGCGCAATTGCGCAATAGGGATGACGCGCTTCGCGCGTCAGCTCACGCGCTTCGCGCGTCAGCTCACGCGCTTCCAGGTCTGGCCGCCGCAGAACATGCCGCCGAAGGCGCAGCCCTGCACGCGCATCGCGTTCGGGCCCTTCATCGCGATCGTGGAGTCGTAGTTGCGGCCGGAGTCGGGATCGTGGATGCGGCCGCTCCACTTCGCGCCATCGGGCTTCATGTTGATCAGGATGCGCTCGTTGGTCTTCTGGGCGTAACCGCACAGATTGGGACCGCACTGCTCGACACGGACATTGCCCTTGTTCTCTTCGGTCGCCCAAACGCCGATCGGCGAGTTCGGTGCCGCCACGGGCGCGGCGGCCACCGGCGCCGGAGCCGCAGCAACGGGCGCGGGCGCAGCGACAGGAACGGGAGCCGCAACGGGCGCGGGCTGCGTATTGTTGTCGTAGCCGGCGGCCGGCGCGGCGGCGACCGTCGTGGCCGGAGCGGGTGCGGCAGGCGCGGCCGGCGCGGTCGCCTGGACCGGCGCCTGCTGCACGGGCTGCCGCTGCACCGGAGCCGGCGCGGGCTGCGTGGTCGTGGCCGGAGCCGGCGTGGTGTCGACATCATCGTCCTTGGAGCCGCCGAGGCCGTTGAGGTTGATGTTGTTCAGCCTGATCGGCTTATTCGACAGGCCAGGGGCGACAATAGTCACGCAATCGAGCGAAGCGCAGTTGCGCGGCGTCTCGATGCGGATGTGCTGGCCGTCGATCTGGAACGAGATCGAGTTGCCGGCATGCGCCGCGGCGGTCGAGGCGAGGAAAAGCGCGGCGGCGGCGATGGTGAGCTTGTTCATGACAACCTCCGAAAATGGCGCGGTCCCGGTATGGACTGGTGTCGCTGGTGGATGAAGCGTGGTTCGACCCTACGCCGCGCCCGTCCCGCCTTCCGTGATGAACGTCACAACGCCGGTGCGCCACTGGGTGAGGCAGCGCACATTCGGCCACCCGTCATCTGCGTAACGTCTCGGGGAAACAGAGGAGAGCACCGATGACGCGGCTTGTGACTTCGGTCGGGACGTTGATCGCATTGATGGCGATGGCGCCCGCGGCGCAGGCCGGTTCCTACTCGTTTTCGGTCGGCGGCCATCGGTTCCATGTCGAGGCGCCGCGCAATTGCCGGTCCACGTCCTGTGTTTCGATGTCCAGCCACAGCTTGCGGAGGACGGACGATGTCAGCACGGCACCGGCCCCGCCGCCCGCACCGGTGGTCCAGGCACCGCAGCCGGTCACTCCGGTTGCTCCGACGAGGCCAGTGCAACCGACGGTCCTCGCGCCTCCACCGGCTCCGCCCGCCCCCGTCCTTGCCGCAACGACATCACAACCCGTCGCGCCGCCGCCGGCCCCAAAAACTGAAGCGCTGAGCCCCGATCCGCCGCGGGTTGAGCTGTCACGCCTGGATCCGCCGAAGACGATTACGCTTGACCCGCCGCGGATGGAGGCGCCGGCCGCGGACCCCGAGATCATGCCGGCCAAACCGAGCGCGAAGCGCAGCGACGATGATCCGGCCTATCTGCCGCTCGGCGAATGGGAGAGCACGGGCGCCAATGGCACCGTCCGCATCGAACGCTGCGGCCCGGCGCTGTGCGGCTTCGCACTCACCGACGCGTCCACCCGCGGCGAGAGTGTGCTCGTCAACATGAAGCCGAAATCGCACGACCTCTGGACGGGCAGCATCTACAGCCGCTCCACCGGCAACACCTATTATGCGACGATGACGCTGAAGGCCTCCGGCAGGCTCCACGTCGAAGCCTGCGCGCTCGGCCGCTTCTGGTGCTCCGGAAACGATTGGACGAGAGTCGAGGAACCGCGCGAGCAGCTGATCACGACGTCGCGGCGGTGGAGTGCGAGGTCGTAGATCTTTTTCTCTCCTCGCGAAGCGAGGCAGGAGAGGGATCTCTCCCCGCGACGACAGTATCGTAGGGTGGGCAAAGCGAAGCGTGCCCACCGCCTCTCGCGTCCGGCAAAAGATCGTGGGCACGGCGCAAGTGCGCCTTTGCCCACCCTACGATTCCGGGCTGGCGGAGAGAAAGCAACGCACCCCTGTCCAATTTGTAATCCCTCGGCTCCGAACCCGCCTCGCGCTTGCATGCGACCGATGGCTGACGACGCATGCAAGGAGAGCCAACATGAAACGTCTCGGCCTGATCGCCGCGCTGCTGCTTGGCAGCGCGATCTCGGCTCACGCCGACACCGACATCTGGGACAACATGCTGAAGCAGAAACGCGGCGACGATGCGCTGCATGTCGACAGCGCGTCTTGCGATGCGCAGGTCGGCGCGCCGCAGAACGGGGTGGCGACATCCGCGCAGTACAAGCGCTGCATGCGCGCGCGGGGCTGGCGCTTCAGTCATACCCGCCGCGAGAAAGATGATCGCTATCCCGACCCTGACAATCCCGGGATGATGTGCCGCGATTTCAAGATCGGCGGCGTCGCGGGATCGGAATGCTCGAACTTCTGATCGTAGCAAAATGTCCGGCGGCTGGATGATCCAGTGCAGGCGGGTGAGCCGGTGATGCGGTCGGTGTCGTCTCTAGATGTCGTCTTCTAGATCATGCCGAGCACGATGGCGCCGACAAAGGCCATGGCGAGGTACGCGGTGACTATACTCAGTCTCCCGGCGAACGTCATGAGATGTCTCCATGCGCGCCTCTTTGCGCGCTGACAGTATGGTTAACAGAAAGTCTCCTTCCTAAAAAGTCAGCCCTGCTGTCGCGCATTCTGCGCGCACGCAGACCGGCATGATTAAAGAACGCTGAAGCCGACACGTTGAAGAGTCTTTAAGTAAATTCACCGAACGTGCGTGCATGACGCGCGGAGTTCGTTTGTATCTCGTCGGCTCCATCGTCCTTGTTTCGCTTGCGGGTTGCGGACGCGGTTTTTTCCAGGCCGAACGTGAACCGTGGCGGGCCGAGGCCGAGGCCGCGTGCCTGAAATCGGGCGCGGTGAAAGAGGGGCCAGACCTCGTCCGCATCGACCCGATCTCCGGCCCCGGCATGTGCGGCGCCGAGTTTCCGCTCAAGGTCGCGGCCATCGGCGAAGCCTCCGGCACCTATGGTTTTGCCGACGAGGCGCTGCGCCCGCCCGGCAGCATCGGCAACCAGCCGCGCTGGCCGGTGAGACAGCCGCAATCGAATTATCCGCAAGGCCAGGCCTATCCGGCATCGTCCTATCCGCAGCGCCCGAACTATCCCGAGAGCGCGGTGCGCCAGCCGTCCGGCTATGGCGCCTCATCCGGCCCGATGTCGCTGAATGCGCCCGGCGTGGCGCCGCAGGAAGACGAGATCGATCTGCCGCCCGAGGGCACCGATGCCGCGGGCGCGGCGCGCTACATGAACGCGCCGAGCTATCCCACCCGGCAGCCGGCCCCTTATTCGCAGCCGCCGGCACAGCAGCCGCTTCCGCGTCTTGGTCCCGCGCAGGGCAATCCCGTCACCGCCGTCGGCCCTGTCGCGATCAAGCCGACCGCGACGCTCGCCTGTCCGATCGTGTCCGAGCTCGACCGCTGGCTCGCCGACACGGTGCAGCCGTCGGCGATGCGCTGGTTCGGTGCCCGCGTCGTCGAGATCAAGCAGATCTCCGCCTATTCCTGCCGCGGCATGAACGGCAATCCGCACGCCCACATCTCCGAGCACGCCTTCGGCAACGCGCTCGACATCTCGGCCTTCGTGCTCGCGGACGGCCGCCGCGTCACCGTCAAGGACGGCTGGCGCGGCATGCCGGAAGAGCAGGGCTTCCTGCGCGACGTGCAGTCGGGCGCATGCGCGCATTTCACCACGGTGCTGGCGCCCGGATCGAACGTCTATCACTACGATCACATCCACGTGGATCTGATGCGCCGCGCCAGCCGCCGCCTGATCTGCCAGCCGGCCGCCGTGTCCGGCGATGAGGTCGCCTCGCGCGCGCAGCGGCGCAGTCCCTATGCGAGCTCGCGCGATCCCTACGTGACCGGCTCGCTCGGAACGCGCAAGAGCACGACGCGCAAGCAGGAAGAAGACGACTACGCCGACGACTAGCGAAATGTCCATCGTCCGCTATCTCACCCATCCACAGGTGCAAATCGATCCCGACGTGCCGGTGCCGCAATGGGGCCTGAGCCCGATCGGACGGGCCCGCACCGAAGCGCTGGCGCAGGCAAGCTGGCTGGCGCGCACCACGCAAGTCATCTCCAGCGGCGAGCGCAAGGCGATCGAGACCGCTGAGATCATCGCTATCAGGCTCGGCATCATGATCGAGATCCGCGAGGCCATGCACGAGAACGACCGATCGGCGACCGGCTTCCTGAAGCCGGCTGAGTTCGAACAAGTCGCTGATCAGTTCTTCGCAGAGCCGCATCTCAGCGTTCGCGGCTGGGAGCGCGCGATCGATGCGCAGGCGCGCATCGTGCGCGAGGCCGAAGCCGTGCTGGCGCGCAATCGTCCGGGCGATATTCTTTTCGTCGGCCATGGCGGCGTCGGCACACTGCTGTTCTGCCACACTGCAGGCTGTCCCATCGACCGCGTCCACGATCAGCCGGCCGGCGGCGGCAATTTGTTCGCGTTCGCGCGCGACGGGCGGCAGGTCGTGCATGGCTGGCGCCGGATGGAGGAGGTCGCGGCGTAGCTCCGCCGACCTAACAACTCATTTCGCGCTCGGCTTTGACGGGGCGGGGGCCAGCCCCATGCAGCGCTGCACCTCGGCGGGGACGTTGTAGGTGCGCATGATGTGGCGGCTGTCGCGCAGGCCCGTCGCCTCGCGTTGCACCACGAACATCCAGAGCGCGTGACCGGCTTCCGCCACCAGCTTGCGCCTTGCCAGTTGCGAGGGCGTCGTCTCCGAGAGCGCATGAGCAGCGTCGAATTCGCGCAAGCGCGTCAGCGCCTGTTCGAGCGTACGGCCCATCCGTCCAAGCGCTGAGGCCTGTTCCTGGACGATCTCGTAATGGAGGATATCGACAGGCGGGCGAAGATCACGCGACATGGCACTCAATATAATGCCGCGCTACCGGCGCGCGCAACGCGGCGCGCTTGCCGCTATTTCGCCTGATACGCCGCCAGAAACATCCGCGTCGCGCTGTCGACGACCTCGGTCATGCGCGCTTCCGACGGCGCGGGCGCGGCCTGGAAGACGAAGGGAAGAAAGAGCGAGGCCTTGCACAGTTCCATGAATTGCGAGGCCGCGAGGTCGCAATCGTCGATCCTGAGATTGCCGGAGGCGACGTGGGCCTTCAGATAATCGGAGAGGCGGTTGATGGTCTTGTCCAGCACCCGCGCATAATAGCGGCGGCCGACATCGGGCATGCGCTCGGCGATCGCCATCACGGTGCGGATCGCCGATCCGCCGCCGGGCCGGCAGAGCAGGTGGATGTAGGCCCGTCCAAAATCCTTCAGCGTGGTCTCGGCATCGCGCGCGGGATCGAAATTGAACACGACCTGGCCGTGCTGGAGCGCCTCCTGCTCGAGGATGGCTTCGAACAGCGCGCATTTGTCGGCGAAGTAGACGTAGAGCGTGCCCTTCGAGACCTGCGCGGCGCGCGCGATCTCGCCCATGCTGGCGCCGTCAAAACCGAGATCCATGAACACCTTGCGGGCCCCGTCCAGGATCTGGCGGCGCTTGGTGCTGTCCTCCTCTTGGACGACGCGGAGATGTTCGCGGTCGACTACAACCATTGGTTCAGGGTCTCGGCAGGTTTTTGGATCGGGTCCAGGGCCATGAACCCGAATAAAGGATTCGGGCCGATACGGTCGACCCGGGAATAAGATGTATATTGACCGAACGGTTCGGTCAATGATATTTGGAATGCACGAGAGGGAGCCGTCCGCAGGACGGCCATCCCTGGTCGTGCTTTTTTATGGGGAGGCCGTCATGGCCGTATCGAGAGACCAGGCTGCGCGCGTGCTTCGCCAGGACACGGTGGAGACAACGCCGGAGCGGGCGGGCAGCGAGGCTGCGACCGAAAACCCCGCCGCCCTTGCCGAGCAGTTGCGCTCTCATGTGGCCGAGGAAACCAAGCGCCGCACCAGTGAGGCGCCGGAGAAGCCCGTGACCGACAAGCCGGCTGCACCTGCTGCCGCCGATGCGCCGAAATCCGGCAAGCGCAAATTCGTGCTGATGGGCGTCGGCCTCGTGCTGGCGCTCGCGGCCGCAAGCTATGCCGGCTATTACACGCTGGTCGGCCGCTTCTACGTTTCGACCGACGACGCCTATGTCCGCGCCAACAACACCATGCTGGGCGCGCGCGTTGCCGGCCACATCTCCTCGGTCCTCGCCGGCGACAACACGCCCGTGAAAGCCGGCGACATCGTCTTCCGCATCGACGATGGCGACTACAAGATCGCGGTCGACGCCGCCGCGACCAGGATCGCGACCCAGCAGGCCACCATCGATCGCATCGGCCGCCAGATCGCGGCGCTCGAAAGCCAGGTCGTGCAGGCCAAGGCGCAGCTGGTCTCGGCCGAAGCCGGCCTCAAGCGCGCCGATCTCGACTATGAGCGCCAGCAGGCGCTGAGCAGCAAGGGCTTTGCCTCGCGCGCCACCTTCGAAAGCTCGGAAGCCGGACGCGACCAGGGCGCCGCCGCGGTGAAGGCCGCGCAGGCCGCCTACGACGTCGCGGTCAGCAATGTCGACGTCACCAAGGCGCAGCAGGCCGAAGCGCAGGCGCAGCTCGCCGAGCTCAAGACCACGCTGGCGAAAGCCCAGCGCGATCTCGCCTTCACCGCGGTGCGCGCGCCGGTCGACGGCACGTTCTCCAACCGTCTCGTCAACGCCGGCGATTTCGTCGCGGTCGGCCAGCGTCTTGGCAACATCGTGCCGCTCGACGACGTCTATATCGACGCCAATTTCAAGGAAACGCAGCTCAAGCGCATCCGCGCCGGCCAGCCGGTGACGATCAAGGTCGATGCCTACGGCATGCGCAAGTTCTCCGGCGTGGTCGACAGCATCGCCGCGGGCGCAGGCTCCGTGTTCACGCTGCTGCCGCCCGACAACGCCACCGGCAACTTCACCAAGATCGTGCAGCGCGTGCCGGTCCGCATCCGCGTGCCGAAATCGGTCGCGAGGCAGAACCTGCTGCGCGCCGGCATGTCGGTCTATGCGACCGTCGACACCAACAAGGGCGCGGCCGACGCCGACAGCGAGGTCGATCTCGACGATCCCACCGCGATCCATCCGCAGTAGCCGCGCCTGAGCGCTGCGAGGTCACACCATGGCCAACGCCACCACCGCTTCCTCCGCCATGATGGCGAACCCCGCCGAAGAGCGCATCGCGCCGAAGCGGCTGTTCGCGTTCATCATCATGGTGTTCGGGATGTTCATGTCGATCCTGGACATCCAGATCGTCTCGGCGTCTTTGAGTGAAATCCAGGCCGGCCTGTCGGCGAGCTCTAGCGAAGTCTCCTGGGTCCAGACCGCCTATCTGATCGCCGAAGTCATCGCGATCCCGCTGTCCGGATTTCTGTCGCGCGCGTTCGGCACGCGGCTGTTGTTCGCGATCTCGGCGGCTGGCTTCACCTTCTCGAGCCTGCTCTGTGGCTTCGCCACCACCATCGAGGAGATGATCCTCTGGCGCGCGCTGCAGGGATTCCTCGGCGCCGGCATGATCCCGACCGTTTTCGCCTCGGCCTACACGGTGTTCCCGCGCACGAAATTCCATATCGTCGGCCCGATCATCGGGCTTGTTGCGACGCTGGCTCCCACGATCGGCCCGACGGTCGGCGGCTACATCACCGACCTGATGTCCTGGAACTGGCTGTTCTTCATCAATGTCGTTCCCGGCATCGCCATCACGCTGGGCGTGCTGGCGCTGGTCGATTTCGACGAGCCGCATTTCGAGCTGCTCGACCGCTTCGACTGGTGGGGCCTGTTGTTCATGGCCGGCTTCCTCGGCACGCTCGAATATGTGCTGGAGGAAGGCCCGCAATATGAATGGATGCAGGACACCTCAGTGGCGATCTGCGCCTGGATCTGCGCGATCTCCGCGATCGCGTTCTTCTGGCGCGTGTTCACCGCGGCCGAGCCGATCGTCAATTTGCGCACCTTCTCCAACCGCAATTTCGCGATCGGCTGTGTGCTCCAGTTCTGCATCGGCATCGGCCTCTACGGCCTGACCTACATCTATCCGCGCTATCTCGCCGAGGTGCGCGGCTACAGCGCGCTGATGATCGGCGAGACCATGTTCGTCTCCGGCATCACCATGTTCCTGGTCGCGCCGCTGGTCGGCCGGCTCATGGTCAAGTTCGACATGCGCTACATGATTGCGTTCGGTCTCGTCGTTTTCGCGATCGGCTCCTACCAGATGACCTGGATCACCCGCGACTACGATTTCTACGAGCTGCTGGTGCCGCAGATCCTGCGCGGCATCGGCATGATGTTCGCGATGGTGCCGACCAACAACATCGCGCTCGGCACGCTGGCGCCCGACCGGGTCAAGAACGCCAGCGGCCTGTTCAACCTGATGCGCAATCTCGGCGGCGCGGTCGGGCTCGCCGTCATCAACACCGTGCTCAACGACCGCACCGATCTGCACATCACGCGCCTGCAGGAACGCGTGCACTGGGGTAACGCCACCGCGACCGAGACGCTGACCATGCTCCAGCAGAAATTCCAGGGGCTCGGCGATTCCACGCTGATGGCGATGAAGCAGCTCAGCCAAATCGTGCACCGCCAGGCCGTGGTGATGAGCTTTGGCGATGCCTTCTTCATGCTGACGCTGTTCTATCTCGGCCTCAGCGTGCTGGTGACGCTGCTGAACAAGCCGGCCTCGCTGGCCGGCGGTGGCGACGCGCATTGAGTGCGCCACATAGTCGGTGTCGTCGCCCGGCTTGACCGGGCGACCCAGTATTCCACCAGCGGCGGTGGGGTACGGAGAAGCCGCGGCGTACTGGGTCCCCCGCCTTCGCGGGGGATGACAGCGGAGGTTCAGGCGAGGGCACTGCGCAAAGTGTCGCGCACCAACGCACCCCGCACCAAATTGCAACACTCATCCGTGATCTCGCACGGGCCCCGTTGCAAACCGGAAACGACACATCTATAAAGCGCACCTCATTCAATCGAACCGGGAGGGATTTGCATGATTTCGTCGCAGTCGCAGATCGTACGCCCGCGCTCGATGATCGCCTGGCTCGGTATGTACGCGGCCTGTTAGAGGCCCTTTCCGCCGGCTTCGATTGGGCACATCGTCCCGATCGCTCCTCTTCCCAAGTCAAAATCAGTTCTCAGTGACGCCGTCTCGGCCCGCGTGGCCGGCTTGCGTCCATCGATGGAGCCGGCCTGCGCCAAACGCAGCCGGATGATGCCATGACCGCTTTGTCAAAGAAGCCCGCGGCGATACGCGTGGTGCTGCCCTTCGTGTTCCGCCACTGGCTGAAGCAGCCGGGGCGCACGCTGATCGTCGCCGGCGGCCTGTTGGGCGCGACCGTCGCCGACCTGTTCATGCCGGTCTTCTCCGGACAACTGGTCGATGCGTTGACGCGCGGTTCAGCCGACCTCGATGCGCGCCACGCCGCGCTGGTCGCATTCGGCGCCATCGTGGCGCTCGGTGCAGTCTCCGTGGTGCTCCGGCTGATCGGCCTCCAGGCCATCGTGCCGTTCACGCTGAAGACCATGACGGAGGTGGCGCAGGACGCGTTCATGCGCGTGCAGCGTTTCTCGACCGATTGGCACGCCAACTCCTTCGCCGGCTCCACCGTGCGCAAGATCACGCGCGGCATGTGGGCGCTCGACCTGCTCAACGACACCATCCTGATGGCGTTGGCGCCGTCTTTGCTGGTGCTGATCGGCTCCATGGTCCTGATCGGCCTGCACTGGGCCTCGCTCGGCGCGGTGATCGCGGTGGGCGCGCTGTTCTACGTCACCATCACCGTGGTGTTCTCGACGCGGTACATCGCGCCGGCCGCGCGCGTCTCCAACGCCTGGGACACCAAGGTCGGCGGCACGCTGGCGGATGCGTTGACCTGCAACGCCGTGGTGAAATCCTTCGGCGCGGAGCTACGCGAGGATACGCGGCTCGCCCGCGTCATCAGCCGCTGGCGCGTTCGGGTGCGGCGGACCTGGTTCCGCTACAACTACACCGCCATGGCGCAGCTTGCGCTGCTGCTGTGCCTGCGGGCGTCGGTGATCGGCGGCTCGGTGCTGCTGTGGATGTACGGGCACGCCTCGCCCGGCGACGTCACCTATGTGCTGACGAGCTATTACGTCATCCACGCCTATCTGCGCGACGTCGGCATGCACATCAACAACCTCCAGCGTGCCGTGAACGACATGGACGAACTCGTGGCGATCCATGACGAGCCGATCGGGATCGTCGATGCCGCGGGCGCCCGGCCGATCGCGATCGAGGGCGGCGAGATCGTGTTCGATGACGTCACGTTCCTCTATGGCGGCCATCGCGCGCCGCTATACGACGGACTGTCGGTCACGATCCGCGCCGGCGAGCGCGTCGGCCTGGTCGGCCGCTCCGGCTCCGGCAAGACGACCTTCGTCAAGCTGGTGCAGCGGCTCTATGACGTCTCCGGTGGTCGTGTGCTGATCGACGAGCAGGACATCGCGCTGGCGACGCAGCAATCGCTGCGCAGCCAGATCGCGATCGTGCAGCAGGAGCCGATCCTGTTCCACCGCTCGCTCGCCGAGAACATTGCCTATGGCCGGCCCGGCGCCAGCCTGGAAGCGATCGAGCAGGCGGCGCGGCTCGCCAATGCGCACGACTTCATCCTGCGCCTGCCGAAGGGCTACGGCACGCTGGTCGGCGAGCGCGGCGTGAAATTGTCGGGCGGCGAGCGGCAGCGCGTGGCGCTGGCGCGTGCCTTCCTGGCGGATGCGCCGGTGCTGATCCTGGACGAGGCGACCTCGAGCCTCGATTCGGAATCGGAGGCGCTGATCCAGCAGGCGATGGAGCGGCTGATGAAGGGCCGCACCTCGATCGTGATCGCGCACCGGCTGTCGACGGTGAGGAGCCTCGATCGGATCCTGGTGTTCGACCGTGGCGAGATCGTCGAGCAAGGCACCCATGCCATGCTCGCGGGCAAGCCGGGCGGCATCTATCGCGGCCTGTTCGAGCGCCAGGTGGTGGAGCTCGGGCACGTCGCGGCAGCGGAGTGAAGGAAGTGCAATGGCGCGTGGCTGACTGACGATCGCCAGCCACGCCGCCAGAGGATGGAATGACATGAAAGACCTGACGCACGGCTCCATCGTGAGACATATCCTGGCCATGGCCCCGCCGATCATGCTCGGCATGGTCACGATCATGATCTGCCAGCTGGTCGATCTGTACTTCGTCTCTGGTCTCGGCGAAGCGGCGGTGGCGGGCGTCGCCGCGGCCGGCAATGCCGGCTTTCTCGTCAACGCGCTGTTGCAGGTGCTCGGCGTCGGCACGGTGGCGCTGGTCGCGCATGCCGTGGGACGCAAGGATCGGCACGATGCCAATCTGATCTTCAACCAGGCGATCGCGATGTCGTTGCTGTTCGGCCTATTGACCCTGGTCATGGGCGCGGCGCTGTCGCGCCTCTACATGCGTTCGGTCGCCGCGGACCAGGCCACGATCGAAGCGGGGACCACATACCTGTTGTGGTTCATGCCGGCGCTCGCGCTGGAATTCGCCATGCAGGTGCTGGCCTCCGCGATGCGCGCCACCGGCATCGTGCGCCCCGCGATGCTGGTGCGGGCCGTCGCGGTCGCGATCAACATCGCACTGGCGCCGGTTCTGATCTCGGGCTGGGGCACCGGCCACGCGCTCGGCGTCGCCGGCGCCGGGCTGGCGAGTTCGATCGCGGTCGCCATCGGCGTCCTGATGCTGCTGGTCCATTTCCGCAAGGTCGAGCGCTATGTCGTCTTCGATCCGGCGCAGTGGCGGCCGCAGCTTCGGCACTGGAAGCGGATCCTCAATGTCGGCCTGCCGGCCGGCGGCGAGTTCGTGATGGTCTTCATCATCATGGGCGTGGGTTATTATGTGCTCAGCATTTTCGGCCCGGCGGCGCAGGCAGGATTTGGCATCGGGACGCGTGTCCTCGGCCTGATCCAGATGCCGGCGCTCGCCGTCGCCCTCGCCGCAGGGCCGATCGCCGGCCAGAATTTCGGTGCCGGCAATGGTGCGCGGGTGCGTGAGACCTTCGTCAAGGCTGCGCTGGTCGCGACTGCCGTGACGATCGTTTTCCTGATACTCGCGCAGGCCGCGCCGGGTCTGTTGCTGACCGGTTTCTCGAACGACCCGGAGACGATGGCGGTTGCCTCGCTGTTTGTGCGCATCATCTCGCTCAACATGGTGGCGCAGGCGCTGATCTTCACCTGCTCCAGCATGTTTCAGGGGCTGGGCAACACCAAGCCGGTGTTGTGGACCTCGGCAATACGGGTCCTCACCTATTCGCTGCCGTCGATCTGGCTCTCGACATGGCCGGGCTTCCGGATGGAGCACGTCTGGTATTTGTCGATCGTGACGACCACGCTGCAGGCGGCCTTGAACGTATGGCTGCTGCGCCGCGAGTTTACGAAGCGCCTTGCCCTGCCGCTGAAGGAGGCGGCGTCCGGGCAGGCGGAGGCTCGACCGGTCGCGCCTCCCGTGCGTGAGCCCGCTTAGCGGCGACTTGTGACCTGCCCACGGCTCCAGCTCACTTGCGGCGCCGTGGGGATGGCGCTCGCCGCGAACAAGGCCGCAAGCTAAATTGCGCCAATGCTGTTCCAGACGAGCGTCAGGCCCGACAGGAACAACAGGCCGAGCACGACGTCGCCAAAGTGCTTGTCGTTCAGCGCGTGATAGACGCGGGCGCCGGCCCATGCGCCGATCAGCGTGCCCGGAAAGGCGACGGCTGCGAGCCAGACCACCTTGAATGCAACGAGACCCGAGGCGGTCTGCAACACCAGCGCGGCTGCGAGCACGGTGAAATTGAAGAGCTGGAAGATGCCGCGCCGCTCATGCTTGTTCCAGCCGCGGATATTGGCCCACAGGATCGGCAGCGGCCCGGACAGTCCGGCGAGGCCGCCCAAAATGCCGCCGGCAAATCCGATCGCGCCGTCGGCGATGCGGCCGCCGAATTTGACGGCGAGCGGTCTCTTGTTCAGGTAGAGCGCCGATGAAAAGATCAGGATCAGCACGCCGACGCTCAGCTTAAACACTTTGGGATCGGCGGAAGCGACCATCATGGTGCCGAGCGGCACGCCGATCAATCCTCCGATCAGGAATGGCCAGACCAGCGACAGGTCAAAACTCTTCCACATCGACGGCAGCGTCGAGGTCTGCGCGATCACCGAGCAGATCAGCACCAGGGGCACCGCGAGCGAGGGCGGCAGCACGTAGAGCCAGATGCCGAGCGCCATCAGCGCCGTGCCGAATCCGGCCAGCCCCGAGACGAAGCCTCCGGCCAGCGCGCCGAACAGCAGCAGCACGTAGGTGAGCGTTTCCAACGGATTGTCCTTGTTGCAATGGGCGATGCCGGATTGTTGATCGCCACTGCCCGCATAGCACAGCCGCAGCCGGGGCGGTCAATTTCAAAACCGCACGCAAGCGTGATCGCCGGTGGCGGGCGCTCGCGGAAGCCGGGCCTACATGGTGGTCGTACTTCAATTGGGGGCCTCCCGACGCAAAGTGCGCTTCGATCGGCCTGTTCCCCGTTTAGATGATGGAGCATGATCATGACCTGCACGAAGGTGGCCATCTCGGCCGCGCTGCTGTCGGCGATGGCCTTGATGCCGACCTTGGCGCAGGCACAGTTTTCGGAGCCCGCGGCCTATCAGGCCGCACATCCCGACCGCGATGTGCTCAATGGCGGCCAGCTCACGCCCGCAGCACGTGCGGCACTTGGCCAGCAGGGAATGCCGAGCAATGCCTATGCGGCCTATCCGTCGGCCGTTGCGCCGGTGGTGCACCCGCGCCATCGCCGTCACCATCAGCAATGAACGCCTAGACGATCTGCCTGGTGTCGGCGGGCTTGTGCAGCGCGCCGACCAGGATGCGCAACGCCTCCGTCAATTCCGCCCTGTTGCGCGCCGCGCCCAGCGAGACGCGCGCGGCATGCGGCGGCATACCGTCCACGGTGAAGGCATCGCCGGCGACCACCGCAAGTCCGTTGCGCAACAGATGCGCCGCGATGTCGGGGCGGCCGTCCGGGAGCCGCAGCCACAGATGATGGGCGGCGGGCTTGGCCAGGAATTGGAAACCTTTCAGCGCCCGCTGCGCCAGTTGCTGGCGTCCGACGGCTTCGTTGCGGATCGCGGTGATGATCCGGTCGGCAATGCCGGTCTCGATCCAGTGCGTCACCAGCGCGACCATCAGCGGCGCCGGCATCTGCACGGTCGCCTGCAAGGAGCTGCGCATCTGAAGCTGCGCGTCGTTATCGGGCGTCACGAGATAAGCGACGCGCAGCGCCGGCGCGATGCATTTTGACAGCGTCGTTGCGAGATACGTCCGCTCGGGAATGAGGTTTGCGATCGGCGATGCCGAGCGGTCGAGCAGGCCGTAGGCATCATCCTCGATCAGAATCGTATCGGCATCGCGGATGATCTTGGCGATGGCGTCACGGCGCTCGGGGGCAAGCGTCGCGGTGGTCGGATTGTGCAGTGTCGGGATGAGATAGACGGCCCTCGGGCTGTGCGTGCGGCAAGCCTTTGCCAGCGCATCGGGCAGGAGGCCGCCGTCATCCATGGCGACACTGACGAGCTTGACGCCGAGCCGCGCCGCGGCCGCCTTGATGCCGGGGAAGGTGAGGGCCTCGGTGAGCACGACATCGCCGGGCCGCGCCAGATGAGCCAGCAGGTTGAACAGGATGGTCTGCGCGCCGGGAAAGATCACCAGCCTGTCGGCATGGGCGTGCGGCACGCGTGCGCGCATCCAGCGTGCAGCGACCTCGCGCTCATGCGCGCTGCCGCTGGGCGGCTGGTAGTTCAGGAACGCGGTCAGGCCCGATTGCGCGCGGAGAGCTTCCATTCCCGCAATGATGCGCTCGTCGAGCTGTGCCTCCAGCGGATGCGGCGGCACGTTCATCGAGAGGTCGATCGCGACGGGATGCGGCAGGTCGACCGCGCGGCGCGCGCTGGTCTCCGACACGAACGAGCCTTGTCCGACGCGCGCTTCCATGATGCCGCGGCGCCGCGCCTCGGTATAGGCGCGCGTCACCGTGGTGAGATCGATGCCGAGCGCTTTGGCCAGCGCGCGCTGAGTCGGCAGCTGCTGGCCGCGCACCAGCCGGCCGGCGGCGATGTCGGCTTCCATGGCCTCGACGATGCGCTGGTAGCGCGGCCCGCTCAGCTCGGAGATTGTAGGAGTCCAATCCATGCAATTTAGGCCCATATCCTTTGAATGTATGGATGCAAGATAGTATTGTATGGATCAGCAAAACGGAAGAGGTTTCGTCATGACGACCGGTTCAGTTTCTCTGGCAAAGGCGATGTGGCGCGGTTTTCGCGGCAAGTGCCCGAACTGCGGCGAAGGACATATGTTCGGGCGCTTCCTGAAGGTCGCCGATAGCTGCGATCATTGCGGCGAGGAGCTGTTCCACCAGCGCGCCGACGATTTCCCCGCCTATCTCGTGATGGTCGTGGTCGGCCATCTCGTGGTGCCGGCGATCCTTGCGATCGAGACCGCCTATGCGCCGCCGGTCTGGCTGCAACTGGCGGTGTGGCTGCCCGTGACGCTGTTCGCCTCGCTCGCGCTCTTGCAGCCGACCAAGGGCGCCATCGTCGGCCTGCAATGGCAGCTCGGGATGCACGGCTTCGAGGCGGCCAAGCTGCGGCGCGAAGCCACCGAGTTCGCTCCGGTACTTGTGAAGGACCGGCGCGCCGCCTGAAGCGGTCGTGAATTTTACTTGGTGCGACCCACCACTACACTCCATCGTACCGACACTAACGATGGAAATGCAGATGGCCGGACGCTCGAAGATTTTTCTGCTCTGTCATGGCGCATGGTCCGGCGGATGGTCCTGGAAGAAGATGCATCCGCTGATGGCACAGGCCGGTCACCGCCTGGTGGCGCCGACCTATACCGGGCTCGGCGAGCGCGAACATCTCGCCAGTCCCGCAGTCGATCTCGAGACGCATATCCAGGACATTCTGAACGTCATCAAGTTCGAGGACTTTCGCGATGTCGTGCTGCTGGGGCACAGCTATGGCGGCATGGTCGCAACCGGTGTCGCCGATCGTGCGCGCGGATATGTATCGCAGCTGATCTATCTCGACGCCTTCGTACCGCGCGACGGCCAGTCGCTGTTCGACCTGCACGACGCCGGCCGCGAGCCGATGCGCAAGGCGGCGGCCGCAGGTGATGGCTACCGTGTCCCGCCAAACCCGCCGCCGGCGGATACGCCGCAAGCCGATCTCCGCTGGCTCGATGACCGCCGCGTCGACATGTCGATCAAATGCTTCGAGACGAAGCTGAAGTTGGAGCGTGGCGAGCCGTCGATGCCGCGCAGCTACATCTACTGCAAACGCATCCCGCCGGGCGATGTGTTCGGGCAATTCGCGAAACGCGCGAAGAGCGAGGATGGCTGGCGCTATTTCGAGCTCGACGCCAGCCACGCGCCGAATGTCACGGCGCCGGAGGCACTGATGGGTGTCTTGAACGAGATCGTGGCCTGACTCGCAGCCGTCATTCCGGGGCGTGCGCAGCACGAACCCGGAATCCATTCCTCCGCATTCTCTGCCGCGCGATGGATTCCGGGCTCTCGCTTCGCGAGCCCCGGAATGACACCGTTTGAACGGCTGCGTGCACTACCCAAAATGGTGAGGGGTCCGATGCGTCAGCATCGAACCCCTCGTTGCAAGATATCAGCCGGCCTGTAAGCCGGGTTCTGTAGGGCACCGTCCGCTTGCGCGAACGATACGTGACGGCCATTCCTCTGGGACCATGTTTGCACATGGCCTCGAGCAACCTACCCGGACGGCGGGCCTGACATCGCCCCGCGGCGTTATCGCTTGCGCGAACAGCCCGCTACGCCGTCCCTATTCGGTTTTGCTCCCGGTGGGGTTTGCCATGCCGGCTCCGTTGCCGGACCCGCGGTGCGCTCTTACCGCACCTTTTCACCCTTACCTCGCCGAAGCCCCGAAGGGGCGAAGGCGGGCGGTTCGTTCTCTGTGGCACTTTCCCTGGGGTTGCCCCCGCCGGACGTTATCCGGCACCGCATGTCAAGGGAGCCCGGACTTTCCTCCCCGGCGGCCTTTCGGCACCTGCCGGAGCGGCCGTCCGGCCGACTGACTGGTAACGCATGGGGCATTTGTGACGGTTCCGTCAAGCCGATATCGCCGCGCGCGCCGTGGCCAAATAATTTATCCTGAAGATGTCGTTTGGCGCCGGCCCCGTTCGACTGGATGTCGGTGATCCCCACGACAACAGGAGTTAAGCAATGCAATATCTGCTGCTGATCTACCGGAGCGAAGCGGAACTGAGCAAGATGAGCCCCGAGGCCCGCCAGAAGATCTCGGCGGAGTACGGCACCTACACGCAGTCCATCGTCCAGAGCGGCCATTTCAAGGCCGGCGACGGCCTTCAGCCGACGACCACGGCGACGACCGTGCGCGTGCGCGAGGGCAAGACTCTCACGACCGACGGCCCGTTTGCGGAAACGCGCGAGCAGCTCGGCGGCTATTATCTGGTCGAAGCCAAGGATCTCGACGCCGCGATCACGCTTGCCGCGGGCATTCCCAACGCGCGGGACGGGTCGATCGAGATCAGGCCGGTCATGATCTACAACAAGTGATCTCCTCTCGCGACATCGAGACGATCTTTCGCGACGAGGCGGGGCGGGCGCTGGCCACGCTGATCCGCCTCGTCGGCGATTTCGATCTCGCCGAGGACGCGCTCCAGGACGCCTTTGCGGTGGCGCTGGAGCGCTGGAGCGCGTGCGAGGTTCCAGACAATCCACGCGCCTGGCTGGTGAACGTCGCGCGCAACAAGGCGATCGACCGTGTCCGCCGCCGGGCCGTCTTCCGCGGCAAGCAGCAGGCGCTGGTGCACGAGCTCGAGCTGAACGCGCAAGGCGACGACGAGCCGCCGGCGATGCTCGACGACGACATGCTGCGGCTGATCTTCACCTGCTGCCATCCCGCGTTCGCGCCCGAGGTCCAGGTCGCGCTGACGCTGCGCACCGTCTGCGGGCTCTCGACCGCGCAGGTCGCGCGCGCCTTCCTCGTCAGCGAGGAGGCGATGGCGCAGCGCCTCGTCCGCGCCAAGCAGAAGATCAGGCTCGCTGGCATTCCCTATGAGGTGCCCGAACGCGACACCCTGGTGCCGCGGCTCGATGGCGTGCTCACCGTGATCTATCTGGTCTTCACCGAAGGCTATGTCGCGACCTCGGGCGCGGATCTGATGCGGCCCGATCTCGTGGTCGAAGCCATCCGGCTCGGCCGCCTGCTCGACCGGCTGATGCCGGAGCGCGCCGGCGTCAAGGGCCTGCTCGCCTTGATGCTGCTGCACGATGCGCGCCGCGCCGGGCGCGAGACGGCGGCCGGCGACATCGTGCTACTCGAGGAGCAGGATCGTTCGCTGTGGGACCGCGCGCAGATCGAGGAGGGCCTGCGCCTGGTCGATGACGCGTTGCGCCTGCCCGGCCGCCCGCAGGCCTATGCGGTGCAGGCAGCGATCGCCGCGCTGCATGCGCGCGCACCGAGTTTTGAGGAGACCGACTGGCCGCAGATCGCCGGGCTCTACGAGGTGCTGCTGCGCATAAGCCCGTCGCCGGTGATCGAGCTCAACCATGCCGCGGCGGTGTCGATGGTCGACGGCCCGGCACGCGCGCTCGATCTCGTCGACGCGATCACCGCGCGCGGCGGGCTCAACGGCTATGAGCTGCTGCCCGCGGTGCGCGCGGATCTGCTGCGTCGGCTGGAGCGGAAGGACGAGGCGCGCGAGGCCTATCGTGCCGCGACGGAGGCGACGCAGCTCGAGCCGCTGCGGCGGCTCTATGCGCGAAGGGTCAGCGAGATGGATTAGATGCCAAGCGCGCTTTGGTAGGCGAACAGGGCGGGCGCGCCGCCGGTGTGAAGGAAAATGACATCCTCGTCGTTGCGCCAACGCCCTTGGCGGATCATCGCGATCAGGCCCGCGAGCCCCTTGCCCGAATAGACGGGGTCAAGCACGAGCGCCTCGGATTGTCCTGCCAGCCGGATGGCTTCGATCGTGGCCTCGTGCGGCACGCCATAGGCTGGTCCGGCATGGCCGGCGACCACTTCGACCATGGCTTCGTCGAAGCCTGTACCGAGCAGATCCGCCGCCTGCCGCGCAAGAGCCACCACATCGGAGCGGACCCGGGCGGGCTCGGCATCGATATCGATCCCGACTATTCGCGTGTCGGGCATGGCCGCGGCCGCGCCGACGACGAGACCTGCCTGCGTACCGGCGCTTCCTGTGCAATGCACGATCGCGGCCGGCTTGATGCCCGATAGCGCCGCCTGCTGCTCGATTTCGCAGATCGTCGTGGCGTAAGCGACCGCACCCAGTGGATTCGAAACGCCGTAAGGCACGAAATACGGTCTGCGTCCCTGTGCCCGGAGATCGTCGACAAGCGCGCGGATGGCGGCATTGCGATCGCCGGTCCACGGCACGTCGTGCAACTGCGCGCCGAACAGCCGATTGAGAAAGGCGTTGCCCGAGGTCTCGTATTCCGGCGTCGGCGGCGCGAGCCGGCCGTGATAAACGGCGAGATGACAGGGGAGGCCAAGCTTGGCGGCAACTGCTGCAACCTGCCGCTGGCTGTTCGATTGCACGACGCCACCCGAGACGATCGTATCGGCGCCGTTTGAAACCGCGTCGTGCAGGACGTAGTCGAGCTTGCGCAATTTGTTGCCGCCGAATCCGAGCCCGGTCGCATCGTCGCGTTTGACCCACAGTCGCGGCCCGCCGAGATGGGCCGTCAGCCGCTTCATCGGCTCGAGCGGCGTCGGAAGATCGGCCAGGCCCAGGCGCGGAAAAGCGGCGAGGCGGTCAATCAGCAGCTTGCGATCAATCTGCATCGTGTCATTGGTCCCGCTCGGAGCCGATCGTCGGACAATAGCCCGGCGGTAGGAGTTGCAGCGACGATCGCGCGATCACTTTCAAGCGAACTGCGGGGGAGGAATTCCTGTCGCGACACAGCGCAACAGCGCTACTTCGAAGCCAGCGTCGTCGCTCCGTCCGCCGGCAAGCTCGCCAGCAGCGCCTGCAATGTCGACAGCGTCGAATGATCGGCGACGCCATCGAGCCGTGCCGGGCGGAAATGGCGCTGGAACGCCGTGATCACTTCCATCGTCGCGGCGTCGTATTTGCCGGTGAGAGGAACGCCGTAGCCGTACTTCGCGAGGGCCTGCTGCATGCTCAGCACCGCGTCGCTGATGGTGCCGAGCATCAGGCTCTCGCCGCGCACGACCGGAGCGGGCGTCACCCAGTGACCGACGCCGGAATTGGCCAGCGAATGCCACGGAAATTTCTCGCCGGGATCCTTCTTGCGGGCGGGCGCGACGTCGGAATGGCCGAGCACGCGATGCGACGGCACTTTTCGCCGCAGCATGATGCCGCGGCACAGCGCGATCACGGCCGCGATCTGGCGCAGCGGAAATTCCGGATAGCCCCAGTCATGACCACGATTGACGATCTCGATGCCGATCGAGCAGGAATTGACGTCGTCCTCGCCGGCCCATGACGAGACGCCGGCGTGCCAAGCGCGCTTCGTCTCGGGCACGCATTGCACGATGCGGCCGTCCTCCAGTACCACGTAATGCGCCGATACCTCGGTGCCCGCCGTGCACAGCCGCGCCAGCGCGCCCTCGACATCGGGCATGCCGGTGTAGTGCAGCAGGATCATGTCCGGCTGCCGGGTCTTGTTGCGCTCGCCGTAGTTCGGCGAGGGAATGATGTCGGAGACGATCGAGGAATCCGGCTCGAACGTCCGCATGTTCGCCGCGGCCTTGGGAACCGGGAGAACGCGTTGACGCTTCGAATCAGACGGTGTTGACGAACCGGACGGCATGGGCAGCTCAGATCGAACGGAGAGTGGGCCAAGCCCTTCTCTTTACTATTCCTTTACCCTCGGCCGTGCGCAATCGCATGGCGCGGTTAACGGATGCATTTTGGCTGGGTGTGTGGATGCAGCATCACCGCCCAGTCGCCCTATCTTACGTCAGACACCTTTTCGACTTGTAACGGGTCGATCAACGCTTTCTTAACGCTGAGGGCCGTTACTGAGGGATGAAGAGCCGACCCGCGTCCGGAGGCGGCCAAAGCGTATTTTGGCTCGAAATCCCATGGCTGCCCGACAAATTCCACTGGGAACTCTGGGTTTGCAGCCCGGGACGACGCGGCTCGGTAACCATGTTGGACTGGGGCTTTGTCGTGGAACCGCCGCGAGCCGGAATTATTCGAGGCGTGATGGGCTGGTTCGCCCCCGATCTGGCATGGTTGTTCGGCAGGCGTTGCGCATGAGCACCGCTCCTCACATTCCCGTGCTCGGCCGCGAGGCGATCGATCATCTCGCGCCCCGCGCAGGCGGGATCTATGTCGATGCCACCTTCGGCGCCGGCGGCTACAGCCGCGCGATCCTCGACGTGCCGGGAACCCGCCTCATCGCGATCGATCGCGACCGCACCGCGATTGCGGGTGGGGCCGAGCTGGTCGAGCGCTTCGCTGGAAGGCTGACGCTGGTTGAAGATCGCTTCTCCAATCTCGCCGAGGTCTGCGCGGCACACGGCATTGAGGCCGTCGACGGCGTCGTGATGGATGTCGGCGTGTCGTCGATGCAGCTCGACCAGGCCGGCCGCGGCTTCTCGTTCCGCCTCGACGGACCGCTCGACATGCGGATGGGGCAGGCGGGCCCGACCGCGGCCGACGTCGTCGCGCGCGCCTCGGAAAGCGATCTCGCCGACATCATCTATCTGTTCGGCGAGGAGCGGCATTCGCGCCGCGTCGCCCGCGCCATCGTCGCTGACAGGCAGGAGACGCCGTTCACGACCACGCGCGCGCTCGCCGATCTCGTCGGCAGGGTGGTGCGCTCAAAACCCGGCGACATTCATCCGGCGACGCGGACGTTCCAGGCGCTGCGCATCTTCGTCAACGAGGAGCTCGAGGAGCTCCAGACCGCGCTCGCCGCGGCTGAGCACGTTCTCAAGCCCGGCGGCCGACTCGTGGTGGTCTCGTTCCATTCGCTCGAAGACCGCATCGTCAAGAATTTCCTCGCCGAACGTTCGAAGACCGGCGGCGGCTCGCGGCATCTGCCGGAGGTGGCGCAAACCGCGCCGAGCTTCCAGCTGCTGACGCGGCGTCCCGTGGTCGCCGGCGAGGAAGAAGTCGCGAATAATCCGCGCGCGCGTTCGGCAAAGCTGCGCGCCGCCGAGCGCACTTCGGCGCCGGCACATCACGATAGCGAGCCGTCGTCCTGGCCAAAGCTCTCCGACGTGATGAGGGGCGGCTAGCGCATGCGCATCATCCACCTCCTCGTCATCGGCGCGCTGATCTTCGCGGCGGCCTATGTCTACCGGATCAAGATGGACTCCACGGCGCGCACCGAGAGGGTGCTGCGGCTGCATGCTGAGATCCGCGAGCAGCGCGACGCGATCGCAGCGCTCCGCTCCGAATGGGCCAAGCTCGATGCGCCCTTGCGCCTGCAGGGCCTCGCCGAGCGGCATCTGCCGCTCAAACCCGTCAACGGTACGCAATATGACTCCCTGAAGAACCTGCCGGAGCGTCCGCCGCGGATGTTCAGGCCGGGCGAGCCGGATCCGATCGGCGCCATGCTCAACACCATCGAAGCCGCGAGCGACCCCGATACCGTGACGGGCTCCGTGCCTCGCCGCGAGGACAAGCAATGAGCCCGGCGACGCCCGCAAAACCAATGCAAAAGACCGAGCCTTGGCGGCAGCGGTTGATCCGCAGCCTGCTCTACGGGCGCAATGTCGACCGTGCCGCGAAAGCGCGCGCGCGCGTCGGCCTTGCGATGCTCGCCTTTACCTCGGTCTATCTCCTGATCGGCGGCCGGCTCGTGATGTTCGCGATCGGCGCCGACGCCCACAGCGCGCGCCGGGCCGCCGCACAGGAGGTGGTCGCGACCGCACGCCCCGACATCGTCGACCGCAACGGCGCGATCCTCGCGACCGACGTCAAGGCCGCGAGCCTGTTCGGCGAGCCGCGCCGCATCATCGACAAGGACGAGGCGATCGAGCTTCTGACCGCCACCGTGCCCGACCTCGACGACGCCGAGGTGCGCGAGCGCCTGTCGGGACGAAAGGGCTTCGTCTGGCTCAAGCGCGAGGTCACGGCGAAGCAGCAGCAGGACATCCACAAGCTCGGCATTCCCGGCATCGGCTTCCTGCGCGAGAACAAGCGCGTCTATCCGACCGGCAACGAGGTCGCCCACCTCATTGGTCTCGTCAACATCGACAACCAGGGCATCGCCGGCATGGAGAAGTGGCTCGACAACCAGGGCCTCGCCGATCTCCACCGCGCCGGCTTTGCCACCGACCGGCTGCAAAAGCCGATCGAGCTCTCGATCGACCTGCGCGTCGAGCACGCGCTGCGCGACGAGCTGTTGAAGGCCAAGGAGAAGTACCACGCCAAGGCGGCGTCCGGCATCGTCTCCAACGTCAAGACCGGCGAGCTCGTGGCCATGGTCTCGCTGCCGGATTTCGATCCCAACAACCCGAAGGAAGCGCACGACCCCGACCGCATCAACCGCCTGACCACTGGCGTCTACGAGATGGGCTCGACCTTCAAGGCGTTCACGCTGGCGATGGCGCTCGATTCCGGAAAGATCAATCTGAACTCGTCGTGGGACGCGCGCGGCAATCTGCACTACGGCAAGTTCACCATCCACGACAGCCATCCGCTCGGCCGTTTCATCAACACCAAGGAAGTGTTCACCTACTCGTCCAACATCGGTGCGGCGCGGATCGCGCTCGGCCAGGGCGTCGAGGCGCACAGGGCGTTCCTCGCCAAGATGGGGCAGTTGACGCGGCTGCGCACCGAGCTGCCGGAGAGCGCGGCGCCGCTAGTGCCGCGGCGCTGGGGTGAACTGAACACGGTGACGATCGCGTTCGGCCAGGGCATCTCGGTGGCGCCGCTGCAGGCGGTGATGGGCATCAATGCGCTGGTGAACGGCGGCTACCTCATTCCACCGACCTTCATGAAGCGCACCGAAGAGGAAGCGGCGGCGATGGCCAAGCGCGTCATCAAGCCGGAGACCAGCGACAAGATGCGGTTCCTGATGCGGCTCAATGCCGAAATCGGCACCGCCAAGACCGCCGACGTCAAGGGCTACTATGTCGGCGGCAAGACCGGCACGTCCGAAAAGGTCATCAACGGCCGCTATGCCAAGAAGCGGGTGCTGAACTCCTTCACCGCGATCATGCCCTGCGACGATCCGAAATATCAGATCCTGATCATGCTGGACGAGCCGCAGGCGATCCCTGAAACGAAGGGTTTCATCACCTCGGGCTGGAACGCGGTGCCGACCGGCGGCAAGGTGATCGAGCGGATCGCCCCGCTTCTGGGCGTCGAGCCGCGGTTCGACCTGCCGCCGTCCGACCGCCTTATTCTTGCAGCATCCAGGACAACCCAGTAATCAACTGGGGTGGCCATCGCCGGTGCTGATTCGGCTTTTCCTGACGATTCGGCTCTCCGGCGCGGCATGTCGACTGGACGACCATGAAGCTGCGTGAACTTCTAGGCAATGACGCCGCAATCGAGCCCGCCGTTGCGGCGCTGGATGTGACCGGCGTTGCGCTGGACAGCCGCGCGGTCAGGCCCGGCGATCTCTTCTTTGCACTCGCGGGCAGCAAGACCGACGGCGCGCGCTTCATCGATGCCGCGATTGCCGCGGGCGCGGTGGCGGTGGTCGGGGAACATGCACCCGATGGCAGCAAGGTGCCGTTCATTGCGGTCGCCAATCCGCGCCGCGCACTGGCGCTGGCCGCGGCAAGATTCTTCCCTGCACAGCCCGCGACCATTGCCGCGGTGACCGGCACCAGCGGCAAGACTTCGGTCGCCGCCTTCACGCGCCAGATCTGGGAGCGGCTGGGTCATGCCTCCGCCAGCATTGGAACCATCGGTCTTGTCTCGCCGAAGCGCACCGTCTATGGCTCGCTGACGACGCCGGATCCGATCGCGCTGCACCGGCAGTTGGACGAGATCGCGCGCGAGGGCGTGACGCATCTTGCCTTCGAGGCTTCCTCGCACGGGCTCGACCAGTATCGCCTCGACGGCGTGCGCGTCGCCGCCGGCGGTTTCACCAATCTCTCGCGCGACCACATGGATTACCATCCGACCGTCGCGCACTATCTCGCCGCAAAACTCCGCCTGTTCCGCGAGCTCGTTCAGCCTGGCGGCGCTGCGGTGATCTCCGCGGATCATGATTGCTCGGCGGAGGTGATCGATGCTGCGAACTCGCGCGGCCTGCGCGTGATGGCGGTCGGCCGCAACGGCGACGGTGGTGAGGGCATTCGTCTCGTGGATGCGAAGGTCGAGGGTTTCTCACAGACGCTCGCGCTCGAGCATCGCGGCAAGCGCTACGCGGTTCGCCTACCGCTGGTCGGCGAATTCCAGATCGAGAACGCACTGGTGTCGGCCGGTCTCGCCATCGGCACCGGCAGCGACGCGTCCAATGTGCTCGCGAGCCTCGAGCATCTCGAAGGCGCCAAGGGCCGGCTCGAGCGCGTCGGCGAGCGCAATGGCGCGCCGATCTTCGTCGACTATGCCCACAAGCCCGATGCGCTGGCGAAGGCGCTGCAGGCGCTGCGGCCCTATGCGAAACGCAAGTTGATCGTGGTGTTCGGCGCCGGCGGCGATCGCGACGCCGGCAAGCGGCCGATCATGGGCGAGATTGCGGCCGAGAACGCCGACGGGGTCATCATCACCGACGACAATCCGCGCAGCGAGAAGCCTGAAGCCATTCGTGCCGAGATCCTCGCCGCGGCCAAGGGCGCCCGCGAGATCGGCGACCGCGCCGCTGCGATCCGCGCCGCGATCGAGGAGCTGCAGGATGGCGATGCGCTGCTGATCGCCGGCAAGGGCCACGAGACCGGACAGATCGTCGGCGGCGAGGTGCTGCCCTTCAGTGATCACGAGGCGGTCGCCGCCGCATTGACGTCGAGGACAGCATGAGCGCGCCAATCTGGACGGTGGCCGAGGTCGCGCGCGCGCTGGGCGTTGCCGGATCATTCCCGGACACGCCGATCGGCTTCGTCACGCAGGACAGCCGCCTGGTGAAGCCGGGCAGCCTGTTTGTCGCGCTGAGCGGCACGCCGAGCGGCGGCTTCGTCTCGGCCTTCGCCAGCGGGCGCGACGGCTGGGAGTTCGCCGACAAGGCGGAAGCTTCCGGCGCGGTGGCGATGATCGTGCCGCACGAGATCGCGGGCATCCGCATTCCGCAGATCATCGTGAAGGACACGCTGATCGACGGCCTCTGGGGCCTCGCGCGTGCCGCCCGCGCACGCTTCAATGGGCCCGTGATCGGCCTCACCGGCAGCGCCGGCAAGACCAGCACCAAGGAATTTCTGGCAGCTTATCCCAATGCCTATGCGAGCCCGGCGAGCTTCAACAATTTCTGGGGCGTGCCGCTGACGCTGTGCAACGCGCGGCCAGATGCCAGCCTCTGGGTCGTCGAGATGGGCATGAACCAGACCGGCGAGATCGCGCGGCTCAGCGAGCTGACGCGGCCGACGGTCGCGCTCGTCGTCAACGTCCAGCCGGTGCATCTGGAGAAGCTCGGCTCGCTCGAAGCCATCCGCCGCGAGAAGGTGTCGATCGCGCTCGGCCTGCCCGAGGACGGCGTGCTGGTGCTGCCTGCCGGGCTCAAGGCGTCCGAATGGAAGGGCAAGGTGGTGCGCTTCGGCGAGCATGCCGAGGTGCACGAGGTCGCGCACGCGCCGCATGGCGAGAGCTGGCAGATCGTCGCCATGATCGGCAAGAAGGAGATCGCCTTCAGCCTGACGCCGGGCGCGCCGCACCGCGTGCACAATGCGCTCGCCGCGCTCGCTGCGATCCGCGCCGCGAACCTCGATGCGGCGACGCTTGCGATCAAGCTCGACCGGGTCGGCATCATGACCGGCCGCGGCGTCGAGCAAATGGTCGGCGGCGTCACCGTGATCGACGACAGCTTCAACGGCAATCCGGCCAGCGTTGCTGCTGCGCTGCAAAGCCTGCAGGCGCGCAGCATGACCGGCGGCCGCCGCATTGCGGTGCTCGGCGACATGCTCGAGCTCGGCGATGACGCACCTCGCTATCACACCGGCCTTGCCGAGCATCTCGAAGGCATCGACGGCGTCTATTGCGTCGGCCCCTTGATGCGCCACCTCTACGAGCTGCTGCCGGCAGGAAAAAACCTGGGCTGGCACGACGATCCCGCCACGCTGAAGCCGGCCGAGGTCGCGAACCTGCTGAAGGCAGGCGATGTCGTGGTTGTCAAGGGCAGCAAGAAGATGTTCTGGGTCAACAAGTTTGTGCCGGGCCTAGTGGCCGCCTTGCAGGCAAAGGCGTAAACTGCTTGGAAGGCGCTGTTCCCGAATCCCACCTTTTGCGGCGCGGATCGTTTTCCCAGAGGTCGCCCGACCCATGAAGACCAGCGAATACGCGTGAGGCACGGTGAGTCGAGGTGAAGGGCCGAGAACAAGCTCAAGATCGCGTGCGCAAGGCCCCATAGGACCGTCTGAATGTTTTACTGGCTGATCGAGCTCTCCAACACATTTCCGAGTTTCGGTGCGGTGCGCACCGTCCTGAACGTCTTCCGCTACATCACCTTCCGCACCGGCGGCGCCATCGTCACCGGCGCGCTGTTCGTGTTCCTGTTCGGGCCGTGGATCATCGATCATTTGCGCATCCGCCAGGGCAAGGGCCAGCCGATCCGCACCGACGGCCCGCAATCGCATCTCAGCAAGAAGGGCACGCCCACCATGGGCGGGCTGATGATCCTGTCCGGCCTCACGGTCGGCACCGTGCTGTGGGCCAATCCGCTCAACCCCTATGTCTGGATCGTGCTGGCGGTGACGCTCGGCTTCGGCTTCGTCGGCTTCTATGACGACTACCTCAAGGTGACCAAGCAGACCACGACCGGGTTCGGCGGCAAGCTGCGCCTGCTGATCGAGGCGGCGATCGCGCTGGTCGCCTGCTATGCCTTGGTGCGGCTGAACCGCGATCCCGCCTCGACCGCGCTGACGATTCCGTTCCTGAAGGACACCGTACTGCATTTCGGCTGGTTCTTCGTCGTGTTCGGCGCCTTCGTCATCGTCGGCGCCGGCAATGCGGTGAACCTCACCGACGGCCTCGACGGCCTCGCCATCGTGCCCGTGATGATCGCGACCGCGAGCTTCGCGATGATCGCCTATCTCGCCGGCAACGCGGTGTTCGCCGACTATCTCCAGATCAAATATGTCGCGGGCACCGGCGAGCTCGCGGTGCTGTGCGGTGCGCTACTCGGCGCCGGTCTCGGTTTCCTCTGGTTCAATGCCCCACCAGCTTCGATCTTCATGGGCGACACCGGCTCGCTCGCGCTTGGCGGCATGCTGGGCGCGATCGCGGTCGCGGTGAAGCACGAGATCGTGCTCGCGGTGATCGGCGGCCTGTTCGTGCTGGAGGCGGTCTCCGTCATCGTCCAGGTGGTGTCGTTCAAGCTCACCGGAAAGCGCATCTTCCGGATGGCGCCGATCCATCACCATTTCGAGCAGCTCGGCTGGACCGAGCCGCAGATCGTGATCCGGTTCTGGATCATCTCCGTGATGCTGGCGCTCGCCGGTCTCTCGACGCTGAAGCTGCGGTGATGGAACCGCGATGATCCCCGCCACATCCTTCGCCGGCAAGACGGTCGCGGTGTTCGGCCTCGGCGGCTCGGGGCTCGCCTCCTGCCATGCGCTGAAAGCGGGCGGCGCCGAGGTGATCGCCGCCGACGACAATGCCGAGAACGTCGCCAAGGCGGCGCAGGCCGGTTTCATCACCGCGGACTTGCGCAACGTGTCCTGGGCGAATTTTGCCGCGCTGGTGCTCGCGCCCGGCGTGCCGCTAACTCATCCGGTGCCGCACTGGAGCGTGCTGAAGGCGCAAGAGGCAGGCTGCGAGGTGATCGGCGACATCGAGCTGTTCTGCCGCGAGCGCCGCCGCCATGCGCCGAACGCGCCGTTCGTCGCCATCACCGGCACCAACGGCAAGTCGACCACGACGGCGCTGATCGCGCATCTGACCAAGGTCGCGGGCTACGACACCCAGATGGGCGGCAACATCGGCACCGCGATCCTGTCGCTGGAACCGCCGCGCATGGGCCGCGTCCACGTCATCGAGATGTCGTCCTACCAGATCGACCTCACGCCCTCGCTCGATCCCTCCGTCGGCATTCTGCTGAATGTCAGCGAGGATCATATCGACCGTCATGGCACCATCGAGCACTACGCTGCGGTGAAAGAGCGTCTCGTTGCGGGCGTGCAGTCCGGTGGCACGTCGATCGTCGGCGTCGACGACGGCTATTGCCGCGACATCGCCGACCGGCTCGACCGTGCCGGCAAGAACGTCGTGCGCATCTCCGTCAGGAATCCGCTCGCCTCGGGCATCCATGTCGAGCACGGCACCATCGTGCGCACCGCGGGCGGCGCGCGCAGCGAAGTCGCAAAGCTCGGCGGCATCGGATCGCTGCGCGGCCAGCACAACGCGCAGAACGCGGCTTGCGCGGCCGCTGCTGCGCTCGCAATGGGCATCAGCCTCGATGTGCTGCAAAAGGGCCTGCGCAGCTTTCCGGGCCTTGCGCATCGCATGGAGCAGGTCGGCCGCCGCGGCAATGTGCTGTTCGTCAACGATTCCAAGGGCACCAACGCTGACGCCACCGCGCATGCGCTGTCGTCTTTCGCCGACATCTTTTGGATCGCGGGCGGAAAGCCGAAGGCGGGCGGCATCACCAGCTTGACCGGCTATTTCCCGCGCATCCGAAAAGCCTATCTGATCGGCGAGGCCGCGCAGGAGTTTTCCGGCACGCTCGGCTCGGTCGCGCACGAGATCAGCCAGACCCTTGACGTTGCCGTCGAGCACGCCGCGCGCGATGCGGAGGCATCGGGCCTTAACGATGCAGTCGTGCTGCTGTCGCCGGCTTGCGCCTCCTTCGACCAGTACCGCAACTTCGAGATCCGCGGCACCAAGTTCCGCGAGCTCGTGCAGGCGCTGCCGGGTGTGAAGCCGGTGGTGTGAGGCGCGTAGGATGGGTAGAGCAAAGCGAAACCCATCGCTCCAGCGGAATTGATGGGTTTCGCTTCGCTCTACCCATCCTACAATTCCAATCATCCGCGTTTCCTTAACCCCCCGGTAACCAACCTCGGCGACCAATGGGCGGACCTCTGTCCGAAAGCGGCCGCCCATGCTCTCCCGTGAAGAACGCACCCCCTTCTCCGAGTGGTGGTGGACCGTCGACAAGCCGCTGATGGGCGCCATCCTGGCCTTGATGCTCACCGGCGTGATCCTGTCGCTGGCGGCGAGCCCGCCGGTTGCGACCCGCATCGGGCTCGATCCGTTCCATTTCTTCAGCCGCCATGTGATGTTCCTGCTCCCGTCCTGCCTGGTGCTGCTCGGGGTGTCCTTCCTGTCGCCGCGGTCGATCCGCCGCAGTGCGCTGATCATCTTCGCGGCCAGCATCATCCTGATCGTGCTGACGCTGGCGATCGGCCCGGAGGTCAAGGGCTCGCGGCGCTGGATCACGCTGCTCGGCGTCAACATCCAGGCCTCCGAGATCGCAAAGCCGTCCTTCGTCGTCATCGCCGCCTGGCTGTTCGCGGAATCGACCAAGCGGCCGGAGATGCCGGCGACCTCGATGGCGCTGGTGCTGCTGCTGATGCTGGTGTCGCTGCTGGTGATGGAGCCCGACTTCGGTCAGACCATGCTGATCCTGATGGTGTGGGGCTCGCTGTTCTTCATCGCGGGCATGCGCATGATCTGGGTGTTCGGCCTTGCGGGTGCTGCCGCGGCCGGCCTGTTCAGCGCCTATCTGTTCGTTCCTCACGTGGCGGGGCGCATCAAGCGCTTCATGAACCCGGCCTCCGGCGACACCTTCCAGGTCGATACCGCCATGGAAGCCTTCTACAACGGCGGCTGGTTCGGCCTCGGGCCGGGCGAGGGCATTGCCAAGCGCAGCCTGCCGGACAGCCACACCGACTTCGTGTTCGCGGTCGCAGCCGAAGAGTTCGGCATCATCCTGTGCCTTGCGATGCTGGCGCTGTTCGCCTTCGTCGTCATCCGCACGCTGTCGCGCGCCTATGCCAATGAGGACATGTTCTCGCGCTTCGCGGCGTCTGGCCTTGCGATCCTGTTCGGCGTGCAGGCGGCGATCAACATGTCGGTGAACCTGCAGCTCATCCCCGCCAAGGGCATGACGCTGCCGTTCATCTCGTATGGCGGTTCCTCGATCGTGTCGCTCGCCTATGGCGTCGGCATGATGCTCGCGTTGACGCGGCTGCGCCCGCGCACCGAGGTCGAGGCCAGCGGCCGCGCCGAGGCGATGCGCAGCTACGCGTGACAGGTCTCGTGTCCCGGACCAGCGCAGCGGAGCGCAGAGCCGGGACCCAGAAATGTGGCAGCCATGGGCCCCGGTTCAGCAGCGCACCACGCCGCAAGATGCGGCGCGCTGCGCTGCGCCCGGGGCACGTGCACCGTGTAGCCGGCTCGCAATGACGAAAAAGTCCTTGTAAGACTATTTGCCATGGACACCTCCCCCCTGATTCTTCTCGCCGCGGGCGGCACCGGCGGCCATCTGTTTCCGGCTGAGGCGCTCGGCGTCGAGTTGATCCGGCGCGGCTTTCGCGTCCGTCTCGTCACCGACGAGCGCGCGCTGCGCTATAGCGGGCTGTTCAGCAAGGACATGATCGACGTCGTGGCCAGCGAGACCGCGCGCGGCCGCAATCCGTTTCAGCTCGCTTATGCCGGCCTCACCCTCGCCACCGGCACGCTGTCTGCGTATCGCCTGATCAAGCGCCTGAAGCCGGTCGCCGTCGTCGGTTTCGGCGGCTATCCGACACTGCCGCCGTTGGTCGCTGCAAAGCTCGCAGGCGTGCCCGGCATCATCCACGACGCCAACGCCGTGCTCGGCCGCGCCAACCGGTTTCTGTCGAGCCGCGTCCGTGCCATCGCGACGTCCTTGCCCGGCGTGCTCGATCGCGATCCGGCTCTGGCGGGCAAGACCACGACGGTCGGCACGCCGATGCGGCCGGCGATCCTCGCCGCGGCCGCCGTGCCGTATGTCGCGCCTGAACCGAACGGCCCGCTGCGGCTGCTCGTCGTCGGCGGCAGCCAGGGCGCGCGCATCATGGCCGACATCGTGCCGGGTGCGATCGAACGGCTGGAGTCGTCGTTGTGGAGCCGGCTGATCCTGACCCAGCAGGTTCGCGACGAGGACATGACCCGCGTGCGCGCGGTCTACGACAAGCTCAAGATCAAGGTGGAGCTCGCGCCGTTCTTCACCGATCTGCCGGCGCGGCTCGCGTCCAACCATCTGGTGGTGTCGCGCTCCGGCGCCGGCACCGTGGCCGAGCTCGCCGCGATCGGTCGGCCCTCGATCCTGGTGCCGCTGCCGGGCTCGATCGACCAGGACCAGTTCGCCAATGCCGGCGTGCTGGCCAATGTCGACGGCGCGATCCGCATCCCGCAGACCGAGTTCACCTCGGACCGGCTGGCATCCGAGATCTCCGCCTTCGGCGCCGAGCCCGCGCGTCTTGCCGCCATGGCTGCCGCGGCGAAAGGGGCAGGCCGGCTCGATGCCGCCGAGCGGCTGGCCGATCTGGTGGTCAAAGTCGCAGGAATCTGACGCCCGTTCCGCCCCGGAATGGCCAAAAAAGCCCCTTGTCATGCCCCGCGAAAGCGGGGCATCCAGTATACGACGCAGCTGATTTGAATCTCAGGCGTCGCGGAATACTGGATCGCCCGCCTTCGCGGACGATGACCCCAAGGAAACCATATGAGACTGCCGCGCGAGATCGGACCCATCCACTTCGTCGGGATCGGCGGGATCGGCATGAGCGGCATCGCCGAGGTGCTGGTCAATCTCGGTTATACCGTGCAGGGCTCTGATGCCGCCGACAATTACAATCTCGACCGGCTGCGCAAGAAGGGCGCGAAGGTCTCGGTCGGCCACAAGGCCGAGAATGTCGATGGCGCCGAGGTCGTCGTGGTCTCCACCGCGATCAAGCGCGACAATCCGGAACTGATGGCGGCGCGCGAGCGGCGCATCCCCGTGGTGCGCCGCGCGGAGATGCTGGCCGAGCTGATGCGGCTGAAGAGCTGCGTCGCAATTGCAGGCACGCATGGCAAGACCACGACGACCACGATGGTCGCAACTCTGCTCGATGCCGGCGGGCTCGATCCCACCGTGATCAATGGCGGCATCATCAATGCGTATGGCTCCAACGCCCGGCTTGGCGCCGGCGACTGGATGGTGGTGGAAGCCGACGAGAGCGACGGCACATTTTTGAAGCTGCCGACTGATGTCGCCATCGTCACCAATGTCGATCCCGAGCATCTCGATCACTTCAAGACGTTCGACGCCGTGCAGGACGCGTTCCGAAACTTCGTCGAGAACCTGCCGTTCTACGGCTTTGCCGTGATGTGCATCGATCATCCCGTCGTACAAAACCTCGTCGGCAAGATCGAGGATCGCCGGATCATTACTTACGGCGAGAATCCGCAGGCCGATGCGCGGCTGCTCGACCTGACCCCGATGGGCGGTGGCTCCAAGTTCAAGGTCGCGTTTCGTGATCGCAAGACAGGGGCGGTGCATGAGATAGCCGATCTCATGCTGCCGATGCCCGGCCGCCACAATGCTTCAAATGCGACCGCTGCCATTGCCGTCGCGCGCGAGCTCGGCGTGTCGGACGAGGAGATCCGCAAGGCGATCGCCGGCTTCGGCGGCGTCAAGCGCCGCTTCACCAAGACCGGCGAGTGGAACGGCGTCACCGTGATCGACGATTACGGGCATCATCCGGTCGAGATCGCAGCTGTGCTGAAGGCGGCGCGGGAATCCAGCAACGGCAAGGTCATCGCCGTGGTGCAGCCGCATCGCTACACCCGCCTGCAATCGCTGTTCGAGGAATTCTGCACCTGCTTCAATGATGCGGACGCCGTGGTGGTTGCCGACGTCTATGCCGCGGGCGAAGCGCCGATCGAAGGCATCGATCGCGATCATTTCGTCGCGGGCCTGCGTGCGCATGGGCATCGCGAGGTGGTGCCGCTGCCGGGAGCGCCGGAGCTCGCGGGTATCGTCAAGGGACTGGCGAAGTCCGGCGATCTCGTCGTGTGCCTTGGCGCGGGCAACATCACGCAATGGGCGTATGCATTGCCGGACCAGTTGAAGGCGCTGGAGTAGGGCGCGCGGATGTCGAGCCATCATCGATCACCGCCCGTGTGGCCACCCCTCTCCCTAACCCTCCCCCGCAAGGGGGGAGGGAACCCATCCGCCGATGCCTCCCTGACTCTCACAAAAGCTCAGAGGGCAGCTGCGGCGCCAGGTGAGGTGAGCACGCTGGTCGGGCTCCCTCCCCCCGTTGGGGAGAGGGGTAGGTCGCGGGCGCTGACGGACAATGTTGCCCGACGCAGTCTCATCGCAGCTCGCACGTCGGTCAGCACGCCATGAGCTTTCCCGACATCACCCCCTCGCTCAAAGCCGCGATGCCGGACCTCCGCGGTCGGCTGCTCGCCAACCAGTCGCTCGCCGAGCTGACCTGGTTTCGCGTCGGCGGTCCGGCGCAGGTGCTGTTCACGCCCGCCGACGAGGACGATCTCGCTTACTTCCTCGCGCATCTTCCGTCCGACATTCCCGTCTATGTCGTCGGCGTCGGCTCCAACCTGATCGTGCGCGACGGCGGCATTGCCGGCGTGGTGATCCGTCTCGCGCCGCGTGCCTTTGGCGAGGCGACTGCGGATGGCGACATCGTCACCGCGGGCGCTGCCGCGCTCGACAAGCGCGTGGCGGAAGTTGCAGCAAGCGCCAATATCGGCGGACTCGAATTCTACTTCGGTATTCCCGGCACGATTGGCGGTGCGCTGCGCATGAACGCGGGCGCCAATGGCGGCGAGACCAAGGACGTGCTGATCGAGGCGCGCGGCGTCGGGCGCGACGGCACCAAGCACACCTTCTCCAACGCCGAGATGAAGTTCGTCTACCGCAACAGCGGTGTCGATCCCTCCATCATCTTCACCTCCGCGCGCTTCCGCGGCGAGATCAACGACGCCGAAGCGATCCGCGCGCGGATGGCGGAGGTGCAGACCCACCGCGAGACCGCGCAGCCGATCCGCGAGAAGACCGGCGGGTCGACCTTCAAGAACCCGCCCGGCCATTCCGCCTGGAAGCTGGTGGACGCCGCCGGCTGCCGCGGCTTGCGCGTCGGCGGCGCGCAGGTCTCGGAGATGCACTGCAATTTCCTGATCAACACCGGCGATGCCACCGCGCACGACATCGAGACGCTGGGCGAGACCGTGCGCGAACGCGTGAAGGCGAATTCCGGAATTGAGCTACACTGGGAAATCAAGCGGATCGGGGTTTCATGATCATCGTCATTCCGGGGCTCGCGAAGCGAGAGCCCGGAATCCATACTCACGATCGTGGTTATGGATTCCGGGCCTGCGCCTTGCGGCGCATCCCGGAATGACGAAGCAGATAGGTAACTGAGAACATGCGCATCACCATCCTCTTCGGCGGCTCCAACCGCGAGCGTCTGGTTTCGGTCGCCTCGGCCCAGGCGCTGCATCAGGCGCTGCCCGAGGCCGATCTCTGGTGGTGGGACGTCGAGGACAAGGTGCATGTGGTGCAGTCCAAGCAGCTGCTCGAACATGCCCGTCCGTTCGAGGACGAGTTCAAGCCCGGCACGCGGGGCATCCCGCTGGCGCAGGCGCTCGACCAGGCCAAGGCCGAAGGCCGCGTGCTGGTGCTCGGCCTGCATGGCGGGCGCGCGGAGAACGGCGAATTGCAGGTGATGTGCGAGGCGCGCGGCGTGCCGTTCACCGGCTCGGGCTCGGCCTCCTCGCATCTCGCCTTCGACAAGATCGCGGCCAAGCATTTCGCCGCGCTCGGCGGCGTGACGCCGCCGGCCAACATTGCGCTCGAGACCATCGACGAAGCCTTTGCCGAATATGGTCGGCTGATCGCAAAACCCGCCCGAGATGGCTCGAGCTACGGCCTGATCTTCGTCAACGCCAAACAGGACCTCGTCGCCGTCCGCAACGCCGCCAAGCACGAAGAATATGTGATCGAGCCCTACATCGCCGGCGTCGAGGCGACGTGCGGCGTGCTGGAGCGCCCCGATGGGTCGATCATCTCGCTGCCGCCGATCGAGATCATTCCGGGCGAGGGCAATTTCGACTACGCGGCAAAATATCTTTTGAAGTCGACCCAGGAGATCTGTCCCGGCCGATTCGCGCCCGAGATCACCGCCGCGCTGAAGGAGCAGGCGATGCTGGCGCACCGGGCGATGTCCTGCACCGGCTACTCCCGCTCGGACTTCATCGTCTCGGAGAGGGGCCTCGTCTATCTCGAAACCAACACGCTGCCCGGGCTGACCAAGTCCTCGCTCTACCCCAAGGCGCTGAAAGCCGAAGGCATCGCGTTCGTCGACTTCCTGCGCGGCCTGGTCGAGCTCGCGGAGCGGGGTGCGCGAAAATAATTAGGACTGGTTAACGGCCGAACGGCCGAAATGGCCCGGTTTGGGGTCCGAATCCGGTAAAATGCCGGACATCGCGGCATAAATGCCAGATATCGTGGGGCAAAAAGCATCCCGCGTTAACGAAGTTTACCTTTTGTTTACCAGGACATCCGAAGGTTAACGCTGGCGGCGCATATGGCGTTTTGGCTGCCGGCGCGTGAGCTGTCCTGGTGATGTCACCTCCAGCGAACGCTTTGAACGGGAGAGGTTTCTTCTGCTGAAGACCAGCACCCGGCCCGGCAAGTCCGAGACGTCATGTTCGCCAGGACCCGCGCGATGTCGCGGGCTAACTGTTGACGAGCTCGTGCAATGGATGGTGCAGGAAGCCTCACCCGGTCGCTTTTCAGATCGCTGAGGCCCCAAGCTGACCTGAAGGCGGCCGCTATCGGAGCGGTCGTGCTTCTGCGCGAGTGGGTGCAGGACAAGCGGGCCGAAGCTCGCGCTGCCGCCCAGGACAAGATCAGGACCAAGGCCAAGTCCAAGCCGGTCGTCGAGCGCGAGCCCCCGCCGCGTGTGGTCGCGCTGGTCGAGCGCTATCTGCCGCGCCGGGTCGGGCTCACCATGACCGTGGTGCTGTTGCTCGGAAGCTGCGGCTTCGGCATCGTCAAGGGCGGCCATCTCCAGGATTTCATCACCGCGGTCAGCGATGCCCGCAACGCGCTGGCCAATTCCGCCGGCTTCCGCATCACCTCGGTCGCGATCAACGGCCGCAAGCAGCTCACCCAGGACGAGATCCTCGCGATCGGCGGCGTCAGCGGCCGTTCCTCGCTGCTGTTCCTCGATGCCGACGCGGTGCGCGACAAGCTCAAGGCCAATCCCTGGATCGCTGATGCGACCGTGCTGAAGCTCTATCCGGGCCGGCTGATGATCGACATCACCGAGCGCCAGGCGTTCGCGCTGTGGCAGGAGGCCGGCCGGCTCTCCGTGATCGCCGACGACGGCGCCGTGCTCGAACCCTATGTCTCGCGCCGCTTCCTGGCGCTGCCGCTCGTGGTCGGCAAGGGCGCCGACACCCAGGCGCGCGATTTCCTGGCGCTGCTGGCGCGCTATCCGCAGATCAATTCGGTGACCAAGGCCGCGATCTATGTCGGCGAGCGGCGCTGGAATTTGAGGCTCAAGGACGGCCTCGACATCCGCCTGCCCGAGCAGGACGTCGGCAACGCGCTGGCGATGCTGTCCCGGCTCGACAAGGAGGACAGGCTGTTCTCCCGCGACATCGTCGCCGTCGACATGCGCCTGCCCGATCGCCTGGTAGTGCAGCTGTCCGACGACGCCGCCAAGGCGCGCGAGGAGCAGTTCAAGGACAAGAAGAAGAAAAAGGCCGGGGACGCCGCATGACCGGTCTTGATCGCAACCAGACGCCGAAGACGCGCCCGATGCCGCACAAACGCGGCGGCCTCGTCGCCTGCCTCGACATCGGCACCAGCAAGATCGCCTGCATGATCGCGCGGCTGAAGCCGTCGCCGCCGAGCGACGCGCTGCGCGGCCGCACCCATGCGGTGGAGCTGATCGGCTACAGCCAGATCCAGTCGCGCGGCATGAAGGCCGGCGCGGTGATCGATCTCGGCGAATGCGAGCAGGCGGTGCGCCAGGCCGTCGGGCTCGCCGAGAAAATGGCCAAGGTGCGGGTGGACTCCGTGCTGCTGTCGGTCTCCGGCGGCCGGCTCTCCGGCCAGCTGGTCGAAGCCGCCGCCGACATCCGCGGCGGCGCCGTGACGCCGGCCGATGTCAGCCGCGTCACCTCCACCGGCATGCGCCACGCCACCGGCGAAGGCCGCACCGTGCTGCACGCGCTGCCGGTCGGCTACACGCTCGACGGCGTCAAGGGCATCCGTGATCCCCGCGGCATGGTCGCGCATCAGTTCGGCGTCGACATGAACGTCGTCACCTGCGACGCCACCGTGGCGCGGAACCTGATGCTGGCGGTGGAGCGCTGCCACATCAACGTCGAAGCCATGGCGGCGAGCTCCTATGTGGCCGGTCTTTCCGTGCTGACCGACGACGAGGCCGATCTCGGCGCCGCCGTGGTCGAGATGGGCGCGGGCACCACCACCATCGCGGTCTATTCCGGCGGACGTTTCGTGCATGCGGCCGGTTTTGCGGTCGGCGGGCAACACATCACGATGGATCTCGCGCGCGGACTCTCCGCGACCATTGCCGATGCCGAGCGAATCAAGACGTTATACGGGACCGTCATCACCGGCGGATCGGACTCGCGTGAGCTGATGTCTGTACCGACAGCCGGTGACGAGCAGGATCTGCCGCAGATCGTCTCCCGCGCCACCATCGCCAACATCGTCAAGCACCGTGCCGAGGAAGTCTTCGAAATGGTTCGGGACAAGCTGAAGGATTCGCCCTTCGCCTCAGAGCCCAACGGTCGCGTCGTGCTCTCGGGCGGCGCCTCGCAGCTCACCGGTCTTGTCGAACTCGGCACCCAGATTCTCGGCCGGCCCGTGCGGGTCGGTCGTCCGCTCGGTTTCGGCCGGCTGCCCAACGAGGCGAAGAACGCCGCGTTCGCGGTGCCGGCCGGACTTCTCGTCTACCCTCAATATGTTCACCTCGAACATGTCGAACCGCGGCATACGCGGCAGCAGGTCAAGACAGGGACCGGCGGTTATTTCGGAAAGGTCGGACGATGGCTACGCGAGGGCTTTTGATGACTCATTTCCGCAATTCCCGATTTTCACCAACTCCCGCGGCCACCGGCCGGGGCGAACCCACGCGCGCGTGATCGAGAGGCAACCATGACCATCAGCATCAATGTTCCTGATATTCACGAACTGAAGCCCCGGATCACCGTGTTCGGCGTCGGTGGCGCCGGTGGCAACGCCGTCAACAACATGATCACGGCGGGCCTGCAGGGCGTCGACTTCGTGGTCGCCAACACCGACGCGCAGGCGCTGACGATGTCGAAGGCGCAGCGCATCGTGCAGATGGGCACTGCGGTCACCCAAGGCCTCGGCGCAGGTTCGCAGCCGAACGTCGGCGCCGCGGCGGCGGAAGAGGTGATCGACGAGCTGCGCGACCATCTCTCGGGCGCCAACATGGTGTTCGTCACCGCCGGCATGGGCGGCGGCACTGGCACGGGTGCTGCTCCGGTGATCGCCAAGACCGCGCGCGACATGGGCATCCTCACCGTCGGCGTCGTGACCAAGCCGTTCCACTTCGAAGGCGGCCGCCGCATGCGCACCGCCGAAGCCGGCATCAACGAGCTGCACAAGGTCGTCGACACGCTCCTGATCATCCCGAACCAGAACCTGTTCCGGGTCGCCAACGAGAAGACCACCTTCGCCGACGCCTTCGCGATGGCCGACCAGGTGCTCTACTCCGGCGTTGCCTGCATCACCGACCTGATGGTCAAGGAAGGCCTGATCAACCTCGACTTCGCCGACGTGAGGGCGGTGATGAGGGAAATGGGCAAGGCGATGATGGGCACGGGCGAAGCGTCCGGCGACAAGCGCGCGCTGACCGCCGCGGAAGCCGCGATCGCCAACCCGCTGATCGACGACTCATCGATGAAGGGCGCCAAGGGCCTCCTGATCTCCATCACCGGCGGCAAGGACCTCACGCTGTTCGAGGTGGACGAAGCCGCGACCCGCATCCGCGAGGAAGTCGACCAGGACGCCAACATCATCGTCGGCGCCACCTTCGACGAAGCGCTCGACGGCCTGATCCGCGTCTCGGTCGTCGCCACCGGCATCGAGCAAGCCGCGATCGCCCGCAACAGCCAGGCGACCTCCGCTCCCGTCGCGAACGCCGCGCCGCAGGTGCAGCAGGCTCCTGCCGCTCCGGCCGCCGCTGCCGAGAGCCGTCTCGCCGACCTCACCGCGCGGCTCCGCGCCGACAACCAGCGCCTGGCCGAACGCGCCCAGAAGCTGGAAGCGCAGATCCCGGCCGCCGCTCCGGTTGCGGCCGCCCCGGCCGCGCCGCGTGCGAATGTCGAGCGCGCCGCGCTCGCCGCCATCGCCGCCGCCGTCTCCGATGTGCCGCAGGCGCCGCAGACCTATGGTGACGTCACAGTGCGCCCGATCGCGCAGAAGCCGACCCTGTTCCCGGAGCCTGAGCAGGCCCCGATGGCGATGCAGGAGCCGATGACGCCGGAAAACTTCATCCCGCCGCAGGCCGAGCGCCCGCCGGTCCGTGCGCCGCGGATGCCGCGCCTCGAGGAACTGCCGATGCCGGCCCAGGCCGAGCTTCGCCAGGCCCGCGGCGAGGTCGAGGAGGAGACCCCGCAGAAGAGCCGCCTGTCGCTGCTCCAGCGACTCGCCAATGTCGGCCTCGGCCGCCGCGACGAGGAGAGCGAGCCGCCGGTCGCCGCCCGCACCGCCGGTCCCGCGATGCCGCCGCTGCCCGATCGCCGTTCGCAGAAGAGCGTGGCGCAGCAGATCGCGGCCAGCGAGCCGGTATCGGAGTATGCGCGCCGTCCCGCGCCGCAGGGTCTGGACATGCATGGCCGCCCGGCGCCTGTTGCGCCGGCGCCACAGGGTGACGACCATCTTGATATCCCGGCCTTCCTGCGGCGGCAGGCGACCTGAGGATTGTTACAATAGGGCAGACGAAAAAAGGTCCCGGCAGCAAGCTTGCCGGGACCTTTCCTTTTCTCCCGTGCATGCCCGGATTGCGCAGCCAAACAACTGATTTTAAATCATTAATTACTTATTCGGTGGTTCAGTAAAACTGCCGATATCGGCTCGAAACTCCGGCGCAATTTGGTTAAGCCTTGGCGCGAATACGGCAGGTTTGGGGTAACAATCGGTAAAAAAGCGTGAGTTGGCGCTGTTTGAGGCAGCAACTATGGTTTGCCGTGACTTGGGGATACGGAGATTCGCAACCGTCGGCACTGGCCGGCCAAGTGGGTCTAGTATAAGTCGCAGTGGGTCGTAGTGGGGCGGATTCCTGATGAAATTTAGCCGGCAAACAACGCTTCGCGCGCAAGCCACCGTGGCAGGCGTAGGCGTTCACTCCGGTCTTCCCGTGACTCTCACGCTCGGGCCTGCGCCTGTCGACGCGGGTTTTATTTTTGTCCGTACCGGCCTTGAGGGAAGTGACCGCGAAGTTCAGGCGACCGCCGAGCAGGTGATCGCAACCGATTTCGCCACCGTCCTCGGCGACCGCAGCGGTCCTTTGGTGTCCACCGCCGAGCATGTGCTTGCTGCGCTGCGGGGCATGGGCGTCGACAACGCCACCATCGAGATCGACGGACCGGAAGTGCCGATCATGGACGGCAGCGCGGCGGCCTTCATTGCGGCGATCGACCAGGCCGGCATCGTCACCCAGCCGGCGCAGCGCCGCTTCATCCAGGTTCTGAAGCCGATCTCGGTCAAGATCGGCGACTCCTTCGGCGAGATCCGGCCCTATGCCAACGGATTCCGTGCCGAAGTCGAGATCGACTTCACCAATCCCGTCATCGGCCAGCAGAGCTATTCCTTCGAGCTCAGCACGGAACGTTTCCGCCGCGAAGTCGGCCGCGCCCGCACCTTCGGCCTGATGTGCGATGTCGCCCGTCTCTGGAGCGCGGGCTACGCCCTCGGCGCCTCCTTCGACAACACCGTCGTGTTCGACGAGGAGCGGCTGCTCAACACCGAAGGCCTGCGCTACGCCGACGAATGCGCCCGCCACAAGGTGCTGGACGTGATCGGCGACCTCGCGCTGGCCGGCCTGCCGCTGCTCGGCGCCTACCGTTCGGTTCGCGGCGGCCACAAGCTCAACCATGCCGTCCTGACCGCGCTGCTTGCCGACCGTACGGCCTGGCGCGTCGTCGAGGGCGAGGCGGCTCGCCGCACCGCGCGTCCCCTGGGCGAAGTCGGCCGCGGCATCGTCGGCGGCCGGATCGCTGCGGCCTACGGGCCGGACGTGTCCTGAACAGACCTGTTGTCGCGGGTGCGCGGCGGCCTTTTCCCCGGGAAACTCCTGGTAACCATGATCCGCTAGCATTGCGGCAATTTCGCCTTAATCCGGGCGGAATGCCTGCCTATCGGGTGGGTTAGCGATCGTTTTTCGGTTACTCCTGCGTGGTCGCATGGCAGGCACCACGGTCACATTTCGCGCCCATGACCGGGTTCATGGGCTGGCGGGCACCGCATCACAGGGCGTCAGGTCTTAAATTCATGTCGGCACAGCGTATGACGCGCGGATATCTCTCGGTCTCGTCTGGCGCCCGCGGGCTGCTTCACGCCGCCACCTTCATCCTGCTCGCGCTGCCGCTGGCCGGCTGCGGCACCGGCGCACTCTGGGACAAGTTCACCGCCAAGGACGACACCTTCGTCGAGGAGCCCGCCGACAAGATCTACAATGAGGGCTTGTACCTCATGAACGAAAAGAAGGACATGAAGGCGGCGAACAAGAAGTTCGAAGAGGTCGACCGCCAGCATCCTTATTCCGACTGGGCCCGCAAATCGCTGCTGATGTCGGCCTACGCCTCCTACCAGGGCGGCGACTTTGACGGCTGCATCGGTGCCGCCACCCGCTACGTCACGCTGCATCCCGGCAGCCCGGACGCGGCCTATGCGCAGTACCTGATCGCCGCCTCCCATTACGACCAGATTCCGGACGTCAGCCGCGACCAAGCCCGCACCGAGAAGGCGATCGCCGCGCTCGAAGAGGTGGTGCGCAAATATCCGAACTCGGAATATGCGACCTCGGCCAAGGCCAAGATCGAGGGTGCGCGCGACCAGCTCGCCGGCAAGGAAATGAATGTCGGCCGTTACTACGCGCAGAAGCGCGACTACACCGCGGCGATCAACCGCTACAAGACCGTCGTGACGCAGTACCAGACCACGCGCCACGTCGAGGAGGCGCTATTCCGCCTCACCGAGGCCTATATGGCGATCGGCATCGTCGGCGAGGCGCAGACCGCGGCCGCCGTGCTCGGCCACAATTTTCCTGACAGCCGCTGGTACAAGGACGCCTATAATCTTGTAAAATCGGGCGGTCTCGAACCGAGCGAGAATCAGGGGTCCTGGATCAGCCGGACCTTCAAGAAGATAGGTCTGTAGGTCCTCGGCTAGGAAATCTGGTTCCATGCTGGCGCGTCTGTCGATCCGTGACATCGTCCTGATCGAACGGCTCGATATCGAATTCGCCACTGGCCTTGCGGTTTTGACCGGCGAGACCGGTGCGGGCAAATCCATCCTGCTCGATGCCTTTGCGCTGGCGCTCGGCGGCCGCGGCGATGCCGGCCTCGTGCGTCACGGCGCGGAGCAGGGGCAGGTCACCGCCGTGTTCGATGTCCCCAAGAATCACCCCGCAGCAAAGATCCTCGCCGAGAACGGCCTGGAAGACACCGGCGAGATGATTCTCCGCCGGGTGCAGCTCGCCGACGGCCGCACCCGCGCCTTCATCAACGACCAGTCGATCAGCGTGCAGACGCTGAAGGCGGTCGGTGCCGCCCTGGTCGAGATCCACGGCCAGCACGACGAGCGTGCGCTGGTCGATGCCGCCACCCACCGCCGCCTGCTCGATGCCTTCGCCGGTCTGGAGAAGGACGTCGCCGCAGTCGAAGCGCTCTGGGAGGCCCGCCGCACCGCCAACACCACGCTGGAAGTGCACCGCGCCGGCATGGAGCGCGCCGCGCGCGAGGCCGACTATCTGCGCCATGCCTCCGACGAATTGAAGCAGCTCGCGCCCAAGGACGGCGAGGAGACAGCGCTGGCCTCGCGCCGCACCACCATGATGCAGGGCGAGAAGATCGCCTCCGATCTGCGCGAGGCGCAGGAGGCCGTCGGTGGCAATCATTCGCCGGTTGCGGCACTGTCGGCCGCGGTGCGCCGGCTGGAACGTCGCGGCGTGAACTCGCCGGCGCTGGTCGAGCCTGCCGTGCGGGCGATCGACACCGCGATCAACGCGTTGGAGGAAGCCGACCAGCATCTCCAGGCTGCGCTTGCCGCAACCGATTTCGATCCGGCCGAGCTCGAACGCATCGAGGAGCGGCTGTTCGCACTCCGCGCCGCATCCCGCAAATATTCGACGCCGGTCGATGGGCTCGCTGCGCTGGCCGCCAAATATGCCGCCGACGTCGTGCTGATCGATGCCGGCGCCTCGCAGCTCAAGAAGCTGGAGCAGGCCGCGATCGAGGCCGATTCGCGTTATGCGGCTGCCGCCAAGAAGCTGTCGCTGGCGCGGCAGAAATCCGCGGAGAAGCTCAACAAGGCCGTCAACGCTGAGCTCGCCCCGCTCAAGCTCGAGCGCGCCAAGTTCATGACCCAGGTCGAGACCGACGAGGCGGCGCCAGGCCCGCAAGGCTTCGACCGCGTCGAGTTCTGGGTACAGACCAATCCGGGCACGAGGCCGGGGCCGTTGATGAAGGTCGCCTCCGGTGGCGAGCTGTCGCGCTTCCTGCTGGCGCTCAAGGTCGTGCTGTCCGACCGCGGCTCGGCGCCGACGCTCGTCTTCGACGAGATCGACACCGGCGTCGGCGGTGCGGTCGCGGACGCCATCGGCGCGCGGCTGGCGCGCCTCGCCGGCAAGGTGCAGGTGATGGCCGTGACCCACGCCCCGCAGGTCGCCGCCCGCGCCGACCAGCATTTGCTGATCTCCAAGGACGCCCTCGACAAGGGCAAGCGCGTCGCCACCCGCGTCAATGCGCTCGCCGCCGACCACCGCCGCGAGGAGATCGCGCGGATGCTGGCGGGAGCGGAGATCACCGCGGAGGCGAGGGCCGCCGCGGAGAGGTTGCTCAAGGCAGCGACGGCGTAGTCTGTTTCCACCGTCATTCCGGGGCGATGCAAAGCATCGAACCCGGAATCTTGAGATTCCGGGTCTGGTCCTTCGGACCATCCCGGAAGGACTCCTTATTTGCAGATCGACTCGTACAGATCATTCCAGTCTGGATTGTCCTTCTCGATCAGCTGGATTTTCCAGGCCCGCTTCCACTTCTTGAGTTCTTTCTCGCGTGAGATCGCCGAGATCGGATCGTCGTAGACCTCGAACCAAACTAGCTGCGTGATGTTGTATTTGGCCGTGAAGCCCCGGACGGCCTTGATTCGATGCTCGTAGACGCGACGCACGAGGTCATTGGTGATGCCGACATAGATTGCCCCATCTCGTCGGCTTGCTAGAATATAGACGTAATACGCCATGAGCCCCTCCCACGACTTCGTCATTCCGGGGCGCACGAAGTGCGAACCCGGAATCTCGAGGTTCCGGGTCTGGTCCTTCGGACCATCCCGGAACGACGGAGCACAACTCTAAGTACAATGGCAAGAGCAGCAAAATCCAAAGCAAGGCCGCTTCGCGACGTCACCGAGCTCACCAAGGCGCAGGCCAAGGTCGAGCACATGCGGCTCGCGCTCGAGCTCGAAGAGCACGATCGCCGCTATTATCAAGAGGACGCGCCCAGCGTCACCGACGCCGAATACGACGCGCTGCGCCAACGCTTCAACGCGATCGAGAAACGCTTTCCGGAATTCGTCAGCGCGGACTCGCCCTCGCAGAAGGTCGGCGCTGCGCCGTCGGGACGCTTCAGGAAGGTGCGTCACTCCCTTCCCATGCTGTCGCTCGACAACGCCTTTGCCGAAGAGGACGTGCGCGACTTCGTCGGCCGCATCGTGCGCTTCCTGAAGCTCGACGACGGCAAGGTCGATTTCTCCGCCGAGCCGAAGATCGACGGCCTGTCGATGTCGCTGCGCTACGAGGGCGGCGATCTCGTCACCGCGGCGACGCGCGGCGACGGCGCGGAAGGCGAGGACGTCACCGCCAACATCCGCACGCTCGAAGACGTGCCGCAGAAGCTGAAGGGCCGCAACATCCCCGACATCTGCGAGGTGCGCGGCGAGGTCTACATGACCAAGAAGGCGTTCCTGGCGCTCAACGAGCGGCAGAAGGCGGCGGGCGACACCATCTTCGCCAACCCGCGCAACTCGGCCGCGGGCTCGCTGCGGCAGAAGGACCCGACCATCACCGCCTCGCGTCCCCTGGGCTTCTTCGCCTATGCCTGGGGCGAGATGAGCGCGATGCCCGAGGGCACGCAGAGCGGCATGATCGGCTGGTTCGAGCGCTGCGGCTTCAAGACCAATCCGCTGACCAAGCTGTGTCACTCGGTCGAGGAACTGCTCGCCTTCCATCATTCCATCGAGGAGCAACGCGCGCGGCTCGACTACGACATCGACGGCGTCGTCTACAAGGTCGACCGCATCGACTGGCAGGAGCGGCTCGGCTTCGTCTCGCGCACGCCCCGTTGGGGCATCGCGCACAAATTCCCGGCCGAGCGCGCCATGACGGTGCTGCGCGACATCGAGATCCAGGTCGGGCGTACCGGCTCGTTCACGCCGGTCGGCAAGCTCGAACCGGTCGGCGTCGGCGGCGTGATCGTGCAGAACGTCACCCTGCACAACGAGGACTACATCAAGGGCATCGGCAACAAGGGCGAGGTGCTGCGCGAGGGCCGCGACATCCGGATCGGCGACACCGTCGTGATCCAGCGCGCCGGCGACGTCATTCCGCAGGTGGTCGATGTCGTCCTCGACAAGCGGCCGAAGACCGCCAGGGAATTTCACTTCCCCAAGAAGTGCCCGTGCCCGCTGCACACCGACGTCACGCGCGAGGAGACGGCGGCGGGCGAAGAGGGCTCGCGGGCCCGCTGCACCGGTGAGTTCGCCTGCCCCTATCAGAAGATCGAGCATCTCAAGCTGTTCGTCTCGCGGCGCGCGTTCGACATCGATGGGCTCGGGGAGAAGCAGCTCCAGTATTTCTTTGATGAAGGATGGGTCAAGGAGCCCGCCGACATCTTCACGCTGGAGAAGCGCAATTCGAAGCTGAAGCTCGAGGAGATCGAAGGCTACGGCGCGACCTCGGTGCGCAATCTGTTCGGCGCGATCGAGAGCCGGCGCAAAATCGCGCTGGAGCGTTTCGTCTATGCCCTCGGCATGCGCCATGTCGGCGAGACCACGGCGCTGGCGCTGGCACGCGGCTACGGCTCCTGGGATGCCTTCCACGACGCCTGCCTCAAGGTCGCCAAGGGCGACGAGGAGGCGATGACGGACATGGACGCGCTCGACCAGATCGGCGACACCGTGATCAAGAGCATCGCCGATTATTTCGGCGAGAGCCACAACCGCGGCATCGTCGAGCGGCTGACCAAAGAGGTCGAAATCGTCGACGCCGAGAAGCCGAAGAGCAACTCCGCCGTCGCCGGCAAGACAGTGGTGTTCACCGGCTCGCTGGAGAAGATGACGCGCGACGAGGCCAAGGCCACCGCGGAGCGTCTGGGCGCGAAAGTGTCGGGCTCGGTGTCGAAGAAGACCGATCTCGTCGTCGCCGGCCCCGGCGCCGGCTCGAAGCTCGCGGAGGCCAACAAGCACGGCGTCAAGGTGCTGACCGAGGACGAGTGGCTGAAGCTGATCGGGGAGTGAGTGCAATTCACTCTCCACCTACTCCGATGTCATCGCCCGGCTTGACCGGGCGATCCAGTATTCCAAAGACAGCGCGAGGATGCGGACAAGCCGCGGCGTACTGGATCCCCCCGCCTTCGCGGGGGATGACACCGAGGGTGTTGGGACTGCCGTCGCCCACAGCGACGGCTACATCATTCCGCTTTCTTCCTCTTCCGCCTGCTCGATCAGCGTCTCGCTCACCACCACCTCGCGGCGGGGGACGACGAAGATCATCATGCAAGCACAGAGCAGCGAGATCGCCAGCACTGCCGAGGTCAGCGGTAGCGTCGTTGTTGAATGGCCGCCGAGATAGGCGCCGAATTGCGACATCAGCGCGCCGATGCCCTGCTGGAGGAAGCCCATCGCGCCTGATGCGGTGCCGGCTGCTTCGGGGCGGATGCTGATGGCACCTGCGGCCGAGTTCGCCATCACGAAGGCATTGCCGACCATCACGATCATCTGCGTGCCGAATAGCCAGGCCGGTGCCTCGTTCCAGCCGGTGAAACTGAACAGCAGGTTCAGCAGGCTGCCGCACAGCTGCAGGCCGAGACCGAACCAGATCAGTTTCTCCAGCGAGTGCCGCGGCGCAAAGCGCACGCAGAGCAAATTGCCGACGAGATACGCAAAGCCGGTCGTAGCGAACCAGGCGCCGTATTCTGCGCTGGTCCGGCCCATCTGCGTGACCACGATATATGGGCCGCCACCGGCGAAGGTGAAGATGATCTGCGACGCCAGTACCTGGCACATCACATAGCCGATGAATGCGCGGCTCTTGATCAGGGTGCCGACGTCGCTGCGAAAGCCGCCGCTGCCGACTGCGCGGTCGCGGCGCGTCTCCGGCAATGCGATCGCGATGCCGACGGCGACCGCGATCGCGCCGATCGTGACGGCGTAGAAGATGGCGCGCCAGCCGAACGCGGTCTCGATCAGGCCGCCGGTGAGCGGCGAGACCATCTGGCCGATCATCAGGGCGGCAACCACGAGGCTGATCATGGAGGCAACGCGGTCGCGCTCGTAGACGTCGCGGATGATGGCGCGGCTGATCACCATGCCGGAGGCGCCGCCCAGCGCCTGGAAGAAGCGCGCTGCGATCAGTTGCGGCAGGGTCTCGGCGAAGATGCAGGCGATGCTCGCTGCGACCATCAGCGCGAGGCCTCCAAGCAGCACCGGACGCCGGCCGAACTTGTCGGACAGCGGCCCCATGATGAGCTGCGACATCGCGATGCCGACCATGTAGAGCGACACCGTCATCTGCGCGATCGAGATGTCGCGCCCGAACGTCGTCGCCAGCACCGGCAGTGCCGGAACCAGGATGTAGAGCGATATCGGCGCGATCCCGGTCATGACGACCAGCAACAGCAACACCACGCGCGAGGTCGCGATGTTCTTCGTTGCCGCATCCGGCGGCCTGCTGATCATGCCGTGCATTGTCGTCCGTCTTTCGAAGTCGAATCGACTGTAGCGTGCTCACGCAAGACGGATATCGGCGTTTCGGAATGCGGCTATTCGGATTTCGGGACGGTGGTGATGAGACCGTGCGCAGGCCGTTATTCTACGGGGCGCGCGTGTCGAGATGTTGTGCGTTCGTGCCGCATCTTCGCTGTCATTCCCCGCGAAGGCGGGGAATCCAGTATTCCAGAGGCAGTCGTGATTGAATCGAGCGGCCGCAGAGTACTGGATGCCCCCGCCTTCGCGGGGCATGACAGCTGTGGTGAAGCGGGAGCGTTGCGCAAATCGCGTAGAGCTATGCGTCGTGCTCCGGCACGCGCGCTACGCCTTCAGCTCCGCCGTCGCCTGGTCGAGCCACGCCTTCGTCGCCTCGTCCAGTGCCGGCCGCACCTCGGCCCGCACGCGCGCATGATAGGCGTTGAGCCAGTCGAGCTCGTCACGGCTCAGCATCGCCACATCGATCAGCCGGCGATCGATCGGCGCCAGCGTCAGCGTCTCGAACGCGTTCATCGGCTTCTCGGCGCCCTTGATGTCGGCGGCGACGACGAGCTCGAGGTTCTCGATGCGGATGCCGAAGCCGTCGGTCTTGTAGTAGCCGGGCTCGTTGGAGAGGATCATGCCGCGCTTCAGCGGCGTCGTGCCGAGCTTGGAAATGCGCGCCGGCCCTTCATGCACACTGAGATAGCTGCCGACGCCGTGGCCGGTGCCGTGCTCGAAATCGACGCCGGCGGACCAGAGATATTGCCGCGCCAGCGTGTCGAGCTGCGCGCCGGTGGTGCCATCGGGAAACACGGCGCGCGCGATCGCGATATGGCCGCGCAGCACGCGGGTGAAGCGGTCGCGCATCTCGGCGGTCGGCTCGCCCACCGCCATGGTGCGGGTGACATCGGTGGTGCCGTCTTCATATTGCGCGCCGGAATCGATCAGCAGGAGATCGCCCGGCGCGATGCGCCGGTTGCTCTTGCGGGTGACGCGGTAATGCACGATGGCGCCGTTCGGCCCCGTTCCGGAGATGGTTGGGAACGACACGTCCTTCAGCGCGCCGGTGTCGCGCCGGAAGGTCTCCAGCGCCTCGACGGCGTCGATCTCGGTGAGCTTGCCGCTTCCGGCCTCCCGGTCGACCCAGGCGAGGAAGCGTGCCAGCGCCACGGCGTCGCGGACATGGGCCGTTTTCGTGCCGGTAATCTCGGTCGCGTTCTTGACTGCCTTGAGCAGCGCGATCGGATCGTTGCCGCGCACCGGCTTGCCGCCGGCGCTCGCGATCAATCGGCTCAGCGCGTCAGCTGCGGTGGCATTGTCGAGCGCGATCGCCGCGCCGCTCTTGGCGAGCGCCATCAGCGTCGGCGCCATCGCGTCGGGCTCGCGCACATCGGCGGACTGCTCGAGATGATCGCGCGAGAGATTCGAGAGCTTGCGGTGGTCGATGAAGATGGTGGGACGGCCGTCCTTCGGCACCAGCGCATAGGACAGCGGCAGCGGCGTATGGGCGACGTCGGCGCCGCGGATGTTGAAGGTCCAGGCCACCGCATGGCTGTCGGACAGCACCAGCGCGTCGACCCCGAGCTTGTCGATCTCGCTCCTGATCTGCGCGAGCTTCGCAGCCTCGGCGGTCCCCGCATATTGCAGGCCGTGGACGGCGACGGGCGCGAGCGGCGGCTGCGGCCGGTCCTGCCAGATCGCATCGACCGGATTGCTGTCGACGGCGACCAGCTCGGCGCCGGCCTTGGCGCAGGCCGCCGCGAGGCGCTCGGCTGCCGCAGAAGTGTGCAGCCACGGATCAAATCCTAGGCGATCGCCCGCCTTCAGGTGCGCCGACACCCAGCTCTCCGGGGGCGGATCGACCAGAGACTCCACCGCCCAGGCTTTGGCGTCGACCTGCTTGGCGGCCTGGATGGTGTAGCGGCCGTCGACGAACACCGCGGCCTCGTGCGTCAGCACCACGGCCAAGCCTGCCGAGCCGGTAAAGCCGGTCAGCCAGGCGAGGCGCTCCTCCGACGGGGCCACATATTCGTTCTGCTGCTGGTCAGCGCGCGGAACGATGAAGCCGGTCAGCTTGCGGCGGGCGAGCTCTTCACGGAGCGCGGCCAGGCGCGCCGTCAATGCGACGCCGGCTTCAGGTTCCTCGAATGTCTGGAAGTGTGCTTCGAACATGATGGGCTCAATCTAGGACCATGGGGATCGGTCCGCAATGCGGACGCAATTGCGCCGCATCTGGCATGGACTGTGCTTGAAAATCTGCCATTCGAATTGAGTGGAGTACAGGATGCAGCAGTTGCGCTTCGTCCGGATAACAGGGAAATTCGAGCAAGTGGTTCATCTCAACGGCGAGGGGACACACGATGCCAGCGTTCACGTTTGAGAAGATCACGCCGCCGGTCCGCCGCGCCCCGGCCGAAACCCAGCCTGAGAAGCCGCGCGGCCTCATCAGCCAATTGATCGATCGTTTCGCCGAACGCCGCGCCAGGCGCGCCTTGCAGGGCGAGGGCGCGATGCAACGGGACGAGAAGCCGGGCGAAGTTTCGTAGGGTGGGCAAAGGCGCGAAGCGCCGTGCCCACGATCTTTCTCCAGCGGCGACAGATGGTGGGCACGCTTTCGCTTTGCCCACCCTACGTCATCTCGCTTACCCCACCTTCCGCAGCAACAAGCTGCTCCAGCCCTCGATCCGTAGATGCCTGAGCGGCACGAGGTCGCGCGCGCGGTAGGCGGCGATCACGGCGGGAGCCTGGTGCGTGAGCAGGCCGGAGAGGATGACGCGGGCGCCGGGCGCCAGGTGCCGCGCCATCGGCCCGGCCAGTTGCCTTAACGGATTGGCAAGGATGTTGGCCAGCACCAGGTCGAACGGGCCGGATTTGGCAAAATCGGGTGCGGCAAAGCCGGTCGCGCGGATCACCCGGACGCAGGTGCCGACTTCGTTCAGCGCCGCGTTCTCGGCCGCCACCCGCACCGAGGGCGGGTCGATATCGGAGGCCAGTACCGCGCGATGCAGCGCCTTCGCCGCCGCGATGGCGAGCACGCCGGTCCCGGTGCCGAGGTCGAGAATGTTCCGTGGCCCGGAACTCTTCAGGACATGGTCAAGCAACAGTAAACAGCCGCGGGTGGTGCCATGGTGGCCGGTGCCGAAGGCGAGCGCCGCCTCGATCTCGATCTTGAGCTTGTTCGGCGCGACGCGGTCGCGGTCGTGGCTGCCGTGCACCACGAAGCGTCCGGCCGGCACCGGGACGAGATCTTCCAGGCTCGCCTTGACCCAGTCCTTGGCTTCGACCGTATCGAAGACGAGAGTCGCGGCGATCTCATTTCCTGCTGAAGTTGCAACGAGTTCGCGCAACAATTCCTGATCCGGCGCGTCGGCGAAATGCAGCGTGACGTCCCATCGTCCGTCCGGCCGCTCGAACGCCGCGACCGCCGCATCGCCCTCGAAGAACACCTCGGTGAGCACATCGACAACGCGCTTTGCCGAGGCCTCGTCGGCAAGCGAAAAGCTAGCGCGGTGGGTGGGGGAAGGCTGCATCCTAGGGTTCCGTCAGGTTCAATTTTTGGAACTTTTGTTCCAAATTTCCGTACAACTTGCAATTCGCCGATTAACCCGACTGCAGGTTGCGCCCCGTAGATTTGCGGATGTTGGGGCTGACCAACACAGCTTGAAATGGAAACGGAGGCGAATCTTGAAGTCCATGGTTTTGAAGTTCTGGTCCGATGAATCGGGTGCGACCGCGATCGAATACGGCCTGATTGCGGCCGGTATTGCGCTCGCGATCATCACCGTGGTGAACGGTCTCGGCACCACGATGAACGAGAAGTTCGGTTCGATTAGCAGCTCCTTGAAGTAATTTCCGCCTCCTATTTCCCAGCGGGGGCACCTATCTTCATAGACAGTCAATTCGACAACCGCCCGCTGGGGGAATTGCCCTCTGGCGGGCGAGGTCGTTTTGGGGGCTGCTTCTCACAGGAAAGCCACAGCCTATCCCGTTCTTATCCTGACGCTGTCAACGCCGTTATCCCGCCGGTCGTCCCCCAGCTTATCCACGGCCTTTCAACAGGGTTTGCCCGACTTGCAGCGAGGGGTGCCTGCCGGTCTGTCACAGCTTTGCCAACGGCCTGTCCACAGCCCATCCACAGGCCTATCCACGGCTTCCGAACAGCGAGCGGTGATCCCTCAGGATCGCCTGCGCCGCGTTGTGGCCGGGGGCGCCGGTGACGCCGCCGCCGGGATGGGCGCCGGAGCCGCAATGATAGAGGCCCTTGAGGGGGCCGCGATAATCGGCATGGCCCAGCATCGGCCGCGCCGAGAACAGCTGGTTCAGGGTCAGCGCGCCGTGGAAGATGTCGCCGCCGAGGAGGCCGAACTGCCGTTCGAGGTCGAGCGGCGACAGGATCTGGCGGCCGAGCACGCTTGCCGCAAAGCCCGGCGCATAGTTATCCACCGTCGCGATCATGAGATCGGCGACCTCGTCGCGATGGTCGTCCCAGGACTTTCCGTCGGGCAGCTCCGGCGCGACATGCTGACAGAACAGGCTGGCGACGTGCTTGCCTTCCGGCGCGAGCGTGTCGTCGAGCGTCGAGGGGATCAGCATCTCGACGACGGGTGACCTGCTCCAGCCCTGCGCGCGCGCATCCAGATACGCGCGGTCCATGTAGGGAAGGCTTGGCGCGATGATGATGCCGGAGGTGAGGTGATCGCCATCATCAGGCAGCGCCGTGAAGGAGGGCAGGCGGTCCAGCGCCACATTCATGCGGAAGGTGCCGGAGCCGTTCTTCCAATGCCTGATACGGGCGAGGAAATCCTGAGGCAGGGCATCGGCCGCGATCAGGTGCGTGTAGAGCAGCTTTGGATTGACGTTGGCCGCGACGTATTTCGCGCGAATGGTCGTGCCGTTCTCCAGCACCACGCCGACGGCCCGATCGCGCTCGACGATCACCTCGCGCACGCCGGCATCAAGGTCGATCACGACACCACGGCTCTGCGCGGCGCGCGCCATCGCCTGCGTGATCGCACCCATGCCGCCGATGGCGTGGCCCCAGACGCCCTTCTTGCCGTTCACCTCGCCAAAGGCGTGGTGCAGCATCACATAGGCCGAGCCGGCGGCGTAGGGGCTGGCGTAATTGCCGACGATGGCATCGAAGCCGAACAGCGCCTTGACCAGATCATGCTCGAAGCGCTCGTCCAGCATCTCGCCGGCCGAGCGGGTGAAGAGGTCAAGCAGGCTGCGGCTCTGTTCCAATGTGAGCCCGCGCAGGATGTTGGCGCTCTGCAATGCGTTGACGGCCTCGCGGATCGCGTTCGGGCCGAAACCGTCGAGCAGGTTCGGCGGTGCGCGCAGCACGAATTGCCTGAGCACGTCGGCGATGTCCTCCAGCTCGCGCGAGAAGCCGTCAAGCGCCTCCGCATCATGCGCGCTCAGCCGTGCGACCGACGCTTTGGTCCGTCCCTCGCCGGTGAGGAGATAGCTGCCATCAGGCGCGGGCAGGAAATTCTGCGCGCGCCGCTCGACGATTCGCAGGCCCTGCTCGGCGAGGCCCAAGTCGCGGATCACCTGCGGATTGAGCAGGCTCACCGTGTAGGCGGCGACCGAATTGCGGAAACCAGGATGAAACTCCTCGGTGACCGCGGCCCCGCCGACCACCTTGCGGTGCTCGACCACGCGCACGCGCAGACCTGTCATCGCGAGATAGGCCGCGCAGGTGAGGCCATTATGGCCAGCGCCGATGATGACGACGTCGGTTTCGGTCATGATGTCTCTGGCGTCATTCCGGGGCGATGCGCAGCATCGAACTATGGTGCGGGCTCCGCACCGGAGAATCTCGAGGTTCCGGGTTCGATGCTGCGCATCGCCCCGGAATGACATCTCTATATCAAGCATTCCACGCTGCAACATCACGTGCCCCTTTATTGCCCGTTCAGGCGCGGTGTGCTCCATTGCGCGCGGTCCGGCGCCCGCCGGGGGAGTTATTCGACGCGTTTTCCAGCGCGAACCGGTGCCCGCTTCGCTGGAAAACGCTTTTGCCGGAGCTTTCATGGATTCGATCGTGCAACCCGCCGCCACGGAGCAGCCGTCGTCGTCGCGCAACCGGCTGCTGCTGACGGTCTACACCGCCGCGATCTTCGTCAGCGCGCTGTTGCTGTTCTCGGTGCAGCCGCTGTTCACGAAGATGGTGCTGCCGCGGCTCGGCGGCTCGCCGGCGGTGTGGTCGGTGGCGATGGTGTTCTTCCAGTCGCTGCTGCTTGCCGGCTATGCCTATGCGCATCTGTTGATGCAGGTCAGGAACCGCATCGTTCCCGTCGTGGTGCATCTGATGCTGCTGATCGCGGCCTTCGCCACCCTGCCGCTCGGCATCGCCTCTGCCTATGGCGAGCCGCCGGCGTCGGGCTACGCATTCTGGCTGCTCGGCCTGTTCGTGGTCTCGATCGGCCTGCCGTTCTTCGCGCTCGCCGCCAACAACCCGCTGCTGCAAGCCTGGTTCGTCCGCACCGGCCATCCTGCCGGCCACGATCCCTATTTCCTCTATGCCTCCTCCAACATCGGCAGCTTCCTCGCGCTGTTGTCCTATCCCTTCCTGCTGGAGCCGATGTTCACGCTGCACACGCAGAACCGGTTCTGGACCGCCGGCTATGGCCTGCTGATCCTGCTGATCGGCGGCTGCGGCGTGTTGCTGCTGCGCTCGCCGAAGCTTCCCGTGGTCGATGCGCAAACCGAGGAGATCAATGCGCCGGCCCCGAGTCTGCTGACGCGGCTGCGCTGGATCTTCCTCGCCGCGGTGCCGTCCGGCCTGCTCATCGCCGTCACCGCGCATATCTCGACCGACGTCGCGGCGGCGCCGCTGCTATGGGTGCTGCCGCTCTCGCTGTATCTGCTCACCTGGGTGGTGGTGTTCCAGTCGCGCCCGCTGTTGCCCCACAAATGGATGCTGATGCTCCAGCCGGTTGCGATCGCGGGCGTCATCGTCCTGCTGGCATTCGGCGGCGAGCAGAACCTGCTGCTGACCCTCGGCGGGCACCAGCTCTGCTTCTTCGTCATCGCCATGGCCTGTCATGGCGAGCTGGCGCGGACCCGGCCGGCGGCCAAATATCTCACCGGCTTCTATGTCGCGCTGTCGTTCGGCGGCATGATCGGCGGGCTGTTTGCCGGTCTCGTTGCTCCCTTCACCTTCTCATGGATCGCCGAATATCCGATCCTGGTCGCGCTTGCCGCGCTGTGCCGGCCGCCCGCCAGCGAGCGTCTCGCCGGTGTCGTCAAATGGTACTGGCTGGTGCTCGCCGCGCTTGCGGTCGCGCTGGTTGTGCCGTCCACCACCACGGGTGATCTGTCGACCTGGTTCGAGGATCACCGCGTCTGGGTCGCCGGCGGCGTCGGCGTGCTCGCCGCGCTGCTGGCGCTGGCATTCAATGCAGACCGCTGGAAGATCTTTGCCACCGTCGCGCTGGCGCTGGCCTTGATCCGCGTTTATCCCGCGGACGAGGGCCGCGTCACCACGGTGCGCAGCTTCTTCGGCGTGCACAAGATCGTGGTGACGCCCGGCGGCTATTTCCACGTGCTGATGCACGGCACCACCATCCACGGCGCCGAGCGCTTCCTCAACAATGACGGCACGCCCGTCGCCGGCCGGCCGGAGCCGATCACTTACTATCACAAGGACGGCGGCATCGGTCAGGCCGTCACCGCGATGCGCGAGCGCAAGGGCGGCCCGCTGAAGGTCGCGGCAATCGGCGTCGGCTCGGGCACGCTCGCCTGCGCCGCCGAACGAGGGGAGGACTGGAAGTTCTTCGAGATCGACCAGTCGATGGTGGATGCGGCGCGGGATCCGAAGAATTTTCGTTACATCTCGAGCTGCCTGCCGGACCTGAAGCCGGTCATCGGCGACGCACGCCTGACCTTCGCGAAGGAGCCCGACGGCGCCTACGATCTCATCATCGTCGATGCCTATTCGTCGGATGCGATCCCGATTCACCTCGCGACCGAAGAGGCGATGAAGATCTACAAGGACAAGCTCGCCCCGCACGGCGCGGTGGTGATGCACGTCTCCAACCGGCATCTCGATCTGGAGCCCGTCGTGGTCGGCATCGCCGACGCCAACGATTTGAAGAGCTGGGTCTACAACGAGGATTCGGGCCGCGATTCCGATTACATCTTCTCCACCGACGTCGTCATTTCCGCGCGCGATGCGGACGACGTCGGCAGGATCGCATCCTCCAAGCAATGGGAGGAAACCGAAGCCGACGACAGGGTGCGGGTCTGGACCGACGATTATTCCAATATTTTGGGCGCGCTGTACCGGCGGATAAGGGACGGGGAGTGATCGAGGCTCTCGTGTCCCGGACGCGGCGCGGCATGAAATGACGCGACGCAGAGCCGGGACCCAGAAAGATGGGCCCCGGCTCTGCAGTGCACCGCTACGCGCTGCGCCGCGTCCGGGGCACGAGAGGCGCAAGGCCGCACGCTCAGCGCTCCGGCACCGCGGCCGCCAGCTGATCGATGGTTGGCCGCGGCTTCCCCAGGCGCGGCAAGTTGAACGGGCTGTCGTCCTCGCCGAGCTCGTTGAGGAAGTCGTGCACCGCGCCTTCGATGAAGCCCTTGACCTGGTCCGAGCCGCGGTCGCTGAGATCGTTGTGCTGGAATTCGGTCTTCACCACCTGGATGCCCGCTTTGGCGCAGGTCTCGTCGTCGGGCACGACTCCGGGATCGGGCTTGAACTGCGGATCCCTGGAGCGGAAGGACAGGATCTTGACCCTGCCGTCGGTGACGAAGGGCACGCGCAGATTGTCGAGCGTGACGACCTTCTTCACCAGCTCCGGATGGAGCTTGGCGAAATACATCGAGATGTCGCCGCCGTTCGAATGCCCCACCAGGGTCAAATGGCGGTAATCCGCATTCGGGTAGAGCTGCTTGAGCCGCTCGATCGTGAACAGGATGTTGGCGATGCCGCGATTGTATTGCGAGCGGCGTCCAACATATTCCTCGCCGGCCTTGGTCACCATGGGATCGTCGGTCGAAAGATCATGCTGGATGCTCACGACCAGATAGCCGCGCGCGGCGAATGTGTTGGTGAGGAACGAATACTCGGTATGCTTGACCGTGTTGCCGTGGCTGAGAATGACGACCGGCAGGTCGATCATTTCGGCCATCGACTGGATCTCGCGGTCGCGGCGAACCGAGACCTCGACGGTCACGTCGCGGTCGCCGCGCAGGATGTCGGCCATCGCAAGGGTCGTGTGGTGGATCGCCCATTTGCCGGCAACGAAATAGGTGAAGGCCATCAGCGCCGCGGCTGAGGCGAAAACGGCAATGCCTCGCTTCATGACAGTCTCCGCATCCGGTGATCTCAATCCTGCGGGCGGGGCCATCGCTTGGATCATGCCCGGCACAAATTCCGGGCGCGCCGCAACACTCCCCGCCAGCCGTCCTGGCTCGATGAATGGGCCGGACGCTATTGCGGGGTTTTTACAGCTGGATGACCGGCCGGTTGCACGCGGCCGGAAGGCGCGATTCTCTCGCAAAAGTGAGGGAATTGCCGGTTTCCGCCGGGGCCCAGGGCCCGATGGGCAGGACCTGTTGAAACTTGAGGCGGCGGCTTGGGTTGCGCCCGCCCGGCTTGTATGTACTCATGATTGCATTGGAATCCGCCCGTGCCACAGAAACGCGATCACCGCATCATCCGCAGCCGGCATTTTCATAAGATGCAGCGGCGGCATTTCATCCTTTTCGATGTGCTGCCCTTCCTCGGCGCGCTGGCTGCGCTGGGGCTGTTGTTCGTCCGGCCGATCGGTGCCATGGAGCTCGGCCTGTTCCTCGGCTTCTGGCTGATCACCGGCCTCGGCCTCACCGTCGGCTATCACCGCCTGTTCACCCACCGCGCCTTTGCGACCTCCACGACGGTGAGCGCGATGCTGATCATCATGGGGTCGATGGCCGGCCGCGGCTCGATGCTGTCCTGGGCGGCGATGCACCGGCGCCACCACGAATTGTCAGATCACGACGGCGACCTGCACTCGCCGCTTCTGCATGGCGACAGCCTGCTCGGCCGCTTGCGCGGTTTCCTGCACGCGCACCTGACCTGGATGATCGCGCACGATTATCCCAACGTGGCGCACTACGTGCCAGACTTGATGGCGGACCGCAGGCTGGTCGCCGTCAACAGCTACTATTACAGCTGGGTCGTGCTCGGCCTGGTGCTGCCGGCGGCGATCGGCGGCCTCGTCACCATGAGCCCGTGGGGCGCGCTGAACGGCTTCCTGTGGGGCGGCGTGGTGCGCATGTTCGTGGTCGAGCAGACCTTTTCGGCCATCAACTCCGTCATGCACACCTTTGGCACGCAGCCCTTCGTCACCCGCGACGACAACAGCCGCAATCTCGGTGTGATGGCCTGGCTCGCCTGGGGTGAGGGCTGGCACAACAACCACCATGCCTTTCCGTATTCCGCGGCCTTTGGCCTGCGCTGGTTCGAGTTCGATCCCGGCTTCATCTTCATCCGCGCGCTGGAAGCGGCGGGGCTCGCCTGGGACGTCAAGGTGCCGAGCGAGGAGAAGATCGCGCGGCGCATGCTGCGGCAGCCGGGCGATGCCGCACCCGATCTGGAAACGGGCTGAGCGTCATCGACCGGCGCGAGCGCCGGTGATGGCGCGGCTTTGACCCGATGCTGTTCAACGACTACCCCTTTCTCCTGGTCTTCCTGCCGGCGGCACTGCTGATCTACCGCCTGGCCGATCCTTATCCGCATTTGCGCATCGGCGTGCAGGTCGCGCTGTCGCTCGCCTTCTATGCCTGGGGCAGTCCGTCCTTCATCCTGCTGCTGATCGCCTCGATCGCGATCAACTGGCTCGCCTCGGTCGTCTATGGGCGGGTGAAGTGGAAGGCCGTGCTGACCTTGGTGATCGTGCTCGATCTTGCGGTGCTGGCGCTGTTCAAATACGCCAACTTCCTGCTCGCCAATGTCGGCCTCGTGCTCGGCACCACGCTGCCGGCGCTCGACATCGGGCTGCCGCTCGGCATCTCCTTCTTCACTTTCCACCACATCATGTACCTGGTCGATCTGAAGCGCGGCAAGGCGCCGCTCTACGCGCTCGACCGCTACGCGCTCTACATCGCCTTCTTCCCGCAGGCGATTGCAGGGCCGCTGGCGCGCTGGTCGGAGGTGATGCACCAGTTCGGAAGGCAGGTTTACGTGCCGGGCTGGCAGCGCCAGTTCTGCATCGCGACCAGCTTCATCGCGCTCGGCCTGTTCGAGAAGATCATGATTGCCGACAGCATCGCGCATCTGCTCGATCCGATCTACGCGGCGGCAGCACATGGGCCGCTTCCAAGCGGCGATGCCTGGCTCGCCTTCTGCTTCTCATTCCAGATCCTGTTCGACTTCTCCGGCTATTCGGACATCGCGATCGGCCTTGGCCTGCTGTTCGGCGTGCAACTGCCGTACAATTTCAACGCGCCGCTGCGCTCGACCAACATCCAGGATTTCTGGCAGCGCTGGCACATCACCCTGATGCTGTTCCTGCGCGACTACGTGTTTTACCCACTGGTCAATTCGCGCCTGTTGCCGCGGCGCTTTCTGCCGGTGCAATTCTTCGGCGCGATGCTGATCACGATGGCGCTGTGCGGCCTGTGGCACGGCGCGAGCTGGACCTTTGTGCTGTGGGGCATGCTGCACGGACTCGCGCAGGTCGTTTGTTCGCTGTGGCGGCGCTATGGTCCGCGCTGCCCGTCATGGCTCGGCTGGGCGCTCACGGTGCTGTTCGTGCTCGCGACCGGCGTGATCTTTCGCGCGGGATCGGTGGAGGCGGCCTGGCATGTCTTCTCCGGGCTGTTGTCGCCGCTGCCGCTCGAACGCGGTGGACAGTTGTGGCCGCTGATCGCAGCGCCGTTGTTCGCGTTCGTGCTGCCGGCGAGCCAGGACATCGTGGCTTTCTTCACCCGCCGTCCGAACGTGGTGCTGGCGGGCCTGCTCGGTGTCGGCATTCTTGCCTTGCTGATTCAGATCGGCGAACGAGGGGGCCATGAGTTCGTCTACTTCCAGTTCTGACGTCTCATCCGGATGGAGCCGTTGCCTCGTGGCCTGCTTTGGCGCGCTCGCGCTGGGCGCGGCGTTGATTGCGACCCTCGTGATCCTTGTCGATCCCTACGATAGCGGCCGTTTTGGTCCCTTCGCCATTCGCGGCGTGGCTGACCGCAATCCCTGGACGGCCAATGTAAGCCGAGCCCGCGACACGCAATTTGATTCCGCCATCCTAGGCAATTCGACCGGGCAGCTGCTCGAACCTGCGCGACTGGACAAGGCGACGGGTCTGCGCTTCGTTCAGCTTGTCGCGCCTGGCGCCGATCCGCGCGGCGATCTCGCGATTCTCGATTTCTTTGCCCGGCACCACCAGACGATCCGCGCCCTCGTCTTCTCGATCGATCAGCCCTGGTGCAGCCAGGCGGTCTTGCCTCTGTCGAAGGACCCATTTCCGTACTGGCTTTATGAGGGCGGCACATTGCGCCAGCTCGGCCATCTCTTCACCTGGGCCGCGCTCGATCGCTCATTCCAACGTATCGCCATCGCTCGCGGCGCCCGCCAGCCGGTCCGCGCCGATGGCTATTGGAATTACGAAGAACTATGGGCGCCCGGCGCGAAGCATCCGACTGCTGCGGAGCCGGCGAACGCGGCGCCGTTCAGAGGCAAAGTCACGGATCATTTTCCGTACGCGGACATGCTGGCCGCCGCGATCGGAAAATTTCCGCGCGAGGTGGCGGTCGTGCTGGTGATGCCCCCGACCTTCTACACGATCGTGCCTGTTCCCGGCACGCGCGACGCCGCAGTTCATGCGGCTTGCAGGGAAGCCTTCCGCTCCATTGTCAGCGGGCGCGCAAACAGCAACCTGGTCGACTATCGCGTCGACAACGCGTTGACGCGTGATCCCGCCAATTTTACGGATCTCGTCCACTACCGCGCGGCCATCGCGCGCAGGATTGAGCAAGGCATCGCCGCGAGCCTGCGAGACGGTCAGGGCGCAAAGATCGATTTCTGAGTCGGCTCAGCCGATCTCCTCCAGCCCGCCGTCGAGCCACAGCCTGCGCGCCAGCTTGCGCTGGATCTTGCCGCTGGTGGTCTTCGGCAGGCTGCCGGGGCGGATCAACGCGATGTGGCGCGCGGAGAGCTCGTGGCTGTCGGCGACGGCCTCGCGGATCCGTCCCTTGATCTCGGCGATGTCGATGGTGTGGCGCGCGGTGCGCTCGACCTCCTGCACGATGACGAGCGTCTCTTCGCCCTCGTCCGGCACCGAGAACGCCGCACCGCAGTTCTCGCGCAAAGCACCGTCGAGCGATTGCACCGTGCGCTCGATGTCCTGCGGATAATGGTTGATGCCGCGGATGATGATGAGGTCCTTGATCCGCCCGGTGACGAACAGCTCGCCATTCGCATCGAGGAAGCCGAGATCGCCGGTGCGCAGCCACGGGCCGTCCTCGCCGAAGATCTCCGCATTGAGCCCGTCGCGGCTCCCTTCGTTGCGCCAATAGGCGCGGGCGACATTGGCGCCGTTCACCCAGATCTCGCCGACGCGGTCGGCGGGCAGACGCGTCCGCTGCTCCGGCTCCACGATCGCGATGCGCTCGCCGGCCAGCGCGCGCCCGCAGCCGACGACGATCTGCGTGTCGTCCGCGCCGGACGGCGCCTCCGCTCCATGCGCCTGGAGCGCGGCGCGGCTCACGCTGCGCGTGACGTGACCGCCGCCGCGGCGTCCGCCGGAGATCAGCAGCGTGGCTTCCGCCATGCCGTAGGCCGGATAGATCGCGCGCGGATCGAATCCGTGGGGCGAGAAAGCCGTGACGAACCGCTCGATGGTGTCCGCATGCACCGGCTCGGCGCCGTTCAGCGCGATCCTGAGCGAGGAGAGATCGACGCCCTCCATCTGGTCGGCGCGATAGCGGCTGACGCAGAGATCGAAGCCGAAATTCGGACTGCACGCCACTTCCGCACGGTAATGCGAGATCGCGCGGAGCCAGCCAAGCGGCCGCTGCATGAAGGCATTCGGCGCTATCAGCACACAAGTAGCTCCGACATAGAACGCCTGCAGCGCGTTCAAGATCAGCCCCATGTCGTGATAGAGCGGCACCCAGTTGACGTAGGTCGACTGTCTGGTGTTGCCGAGCGCGAGCCGGATCATCTCGAGATTGGCGAGCAGGTTGGCGTGGCTCACCATCACGCCCTTGGGCTCCGAGGTTGAACCTGAGGTGTATTGCAGGAACGCAATGTCATCGGCCGTCGGCTCGGGCAGATCGACTGCCGCCGCGGCATCGGCGGCAAGATCAACCTCGATCCAGCGGATGTTGTCCTGCGTAAACCGCGTTTGCAGATCGCCGCGGAGCGCGAAGGCCGAGCTGGTCAGCGCCAGCGCCGGCGTGCAATTGGCGAGGATCGCGGCGCTGGCGTCGCGCGCGCTGTTTCGCCGAGGCATCATCATCGGCACCGCGATGATGCCGGCCATCAGGCAGCCGAAGAACGCCACCATGAATTCGATGCCGGGCGGAAACACCAGGATGGCGCGCTCGCCGGGCCGTGCGGCCGCACCCAGGCGCGCCGCAAGCGCGCTTGCAGCGTTATGCAGTTGGCGGAAGGTGAGGGCGGCTTCTTCCGTCCCGCGATCGGAGACGAAGACATAGGCGCGGTCGTCAGCCTGCTCCGCGGCGCGCCGCGCCAGGAGCGCCACGAGCGAGCGGAAGCTGTCCATTGGGCTGCGCCGGTGTCAGCCGCTCTCAGGCGGCGGTGCGGATCGCGCGCTTGTCGGCGAGAAATCGCGACAGGGCCTCGACGGTCGGATGGTCGTAAAAGTCGTCCGTCGACAGCTCGAGGTCGAGCTTCTCCTCGAGCTCCATCATGAGATAGACCAGCATCGCCGAATCGAGGCCGAGGCGGTTGAACTTGGTGCCGGTGTCGACCCGATCCTTCGAGATGCGCAGGATATTGGCCAAAGCGGTAACGCAGAAATCCGAAATCTGCTCGCGAGTCATGTCATTTCCCAGAAACAATTGGAAAGACAATACGGGCGACCCCAAGGTTGTCAATTTGGTCGAAACGCCGCGGCGTTGAAGGTTGGGGACTGTTGCCTTCCTGCGTCGTTTGGTTGCTCGATTCGTGCCCAGGCTGACCCGGTTTGCTGCCTTAGGCAGCGGCATGTTGGTCGGTGAGGCGGTTGACGACGGCCGCGAAGCAGCGAAACTGGTTCGCAAAAGAAGATCGGTTCCGGGAGGGACAGACATGCGGCGCATCTTGATCGCAGCGATGGCGGTTCTCATGGTTGGGCAGGCGGCAGCCAAGGATGTGCTTTCGGGGGCTCGTCTTTACGAAGACGTCACGCGCTACGCCTCCTTCAGCCTGCACCGCTTCGGCTCGCCCGGCGACCGCGCCACCGCGGACTGGATCGCCGGCGAGATGAAGCAGGCGGGATTTGACGTCAGCTTCCAGCCCGTCGTGCTCGGCCGGCAATATGTCGTCGAGCAGGCCAGCGTCGATGCCGGCGGCACGCGCGTGGAGGCGACGCCATTCTGGTGGCCGCCGGAAGACAAAGCGAGCTTTCATCTCACGGCGCCGCTCGCGCGCGATGGCGATGTCGCCGGGAAGATCCTCTTGCTCGACCTGCCGTTCGATCGCGGCGCCTATCTCGGCCCCGCCCATCGCGCGGCGATCAGCGAGGCGGCGGCGAAGAAGCCCACCGGCATCCTCCTGACGATCGGCAATCCCGCCGACGACCGTTTTGCCTACAACGTCACTCAGGAGGACACGCCCTGGCCGGTGCCGGTGATCGTGGTCGGCGCCAGATCGCGCCCGACCCTCGAGCGCGCGCTGGCGTCGGGCGCGCCTGTCACCCTCGACGTCAAGGGCCACTACGAGCGCGATGTTGCCGGCCGCAACGTCATCGCCGCGATCGGCACCGGCCCGACCATCGTCGTCTCCACGCCGATGACCGGCTGGTACAGCTGCGTCTGCGAGCGCGGCCCCGGCATTGCCAACTTCCTCGCGCTCGCGCGCACCGTCGCTGCGGAAAAATGGCCGGCGCATTTCGTCTTCATCGCCACCGCGGGCCATGAGATCGGCCATGGCGGCATGGAGCTGTTCCTGAAGCACGGCGCACCGGCGACGAAGGAGACGCTGGCGTGGATTCACTTCGGCTCGTCGAACGCCTGCTACGCCTTCGCGGAAGGAGCCCGCACCGATCGGCCCGAGGAGGAGCGCTACCTCGTGCTGAGCAAATCGGCCGTCGCGCTGACCGACGAGGCCTTCGCCAGGGTCGATGCCAAACGTCTGGTGACGGAGAAGCAGGCAGTCGGCGAGCTGCGCGACGTGCATGCAGCGGGCTACGCCAATTTCCTTGGCATGGCCGGCCGCCATCGGACGTTCCACACTCCGTCGGACGATCTCGCTGCGACCGGGGCCGACATCCTCGAGCCGGTCGCCCGTGCCTTCGTCGATGCTGCGCGGAAGATCGTCGAACGCGGCGAGGCCGCGTTCAGATAGAGCATGATCCGAACCCGGATCATGCTCAAATAACAACGTCAGTTCTGATAGTAGCCGCGCGGCTGATAATACTGCCGCGGCTGCTGCTGATAGTAGCCCTGCTGGCCGTAGCCCTGATTGTAATACTGCTGCGGCTGCTGCTGCTGATAAACCTGCGCGTCATAGAGCGGGCGGCCGGCAGAGCGCGGGGCCGGATAGCGTGCGCCGGTGTCGCTGCCGTCGGCCGGATAGATGTAGTTGTCGTCCTGCGGCATGTAGCGGCGGGCGGGTTGCGCCGGCGGCGCCAGATTCACGGGATCGCCTGAGGTGGCGTATTGCTCTTCGGCCGGCTGCTGGGCGCGAGCGACCGCATTGGCATTGCGGCCGCGCGGGTTGCGCGCCAGCGCCACTTGCGCCGAGCCGGTCAACGTCACCGTGGTGTTGAGCACGCCCTGCTGCTGCACCAGCGCGTAGAGCGTCGAGGCGTTCTGGCGCGACAGCCGGACGCAGCCATGCGAGGCCGGCGAGCCGAGACGGCCGACCGAGTCGGTGCCGTGAATGGCGTGTCCGACCTTGGTGAAGAAGATCGAATGCGGCATCGGCGCGTCGTCGAACTCCTTGGAGAAGTGATCCTCTTCCATGCGGAAGGCGCGGAAGGCGCCGCTCGGCGTCTCGCGCGAGGGGATGCCCGTCGACACCGGCCAGTGATAGCGGGTCACGCCGTCGACGACGACGGTCATCTGCTGATTGTCCTTGTCGACGGTGATGTCGACCTTGGCGTGCGCGGTGCCCGCGCTCAAAAGCATCAGGGAAGTGAACGCGATTAAATATGAACGCATCTGACGTCTGGCCTCCGGCCTGTTCACGCTAGAGCATGATCCGGAAAAGTGTGTAGCGGTTTTCCGAAAGATCATGCTCAAACAATAGCACCGCGGCTCTCCGTCCCCCGGCGTGCAATATGCCTGCAATCCGGCTTTCGTTCCAGCGGCCTGCCCAGCCATCGTTAACGTGATGCGTGATGTAAGCAAGGCCGCTTTGTGCCACGTGGTGAGCTGCGATGCTGACATTTTCGCGAGCGGACGGGCATTCACAACGCCGACAATTCGTCACAAAGGCGCAACCATTTGGCCGCTTCGAACGTTGATTGTCGCCTGCCTCGACAGGCGGCGTCCGCCGCCGAACACCCCTTGGGATCGAAGATGAACAAAGCCCGTATCGCCGCCGCAGCCCTGCCGGCCGGTCTGCCTGCCCGCCTGCTGTTCGCAGCTGCCGCCATCCTGCTCGCGCTGTTGGCGCTGCCGCACGCCGGCCACGCCCAGGGCATCGTGCGCGGCGCGCAGGAAGGTTCGTATGAAGGTAACCGCATCGCCGGCCCCGTGGGCGGCGTCGTAGGTGGCGCGGTCGGCGCCGGCGTCGGCGGCGCCGTCGGCGCGGTGGAAGGCGTGTTCGGCATTCCCCACCGTCACTATCGCCACTGCCGCGGCTATTACGACGGCTATCACCGCTTCCACTGCTATCGGTGAGTTCACGGCCGTCATTCCGGGGCTCGCCCTACGGGCGCCCCGGAATGACGGAAGAGGTTAGTTCTTCAGCCGGTAGCCGGTGCGGAAAATCCACCAGATGATGGCGAGGCAGACCACCAGGAACGCCACTGTCATGCCGATGCTGACGGACACGCTGACGTCGGCGATCTCGTAAAAACTCCAGCGGAAGCCCGAGATCAGATAGACGACCGGATTGAGCATCGCGACCGTGCGCCAGCCCGCCGGCAGCATGTCGATGGAATAGAAGCTGCCGCCGAGGAAGGTCAGCGGCGTCACCACCAGCATCGGGATCATCTGCAGCTTCTCGAAGCCGTCGGCCCAGATGCCGATGATGAAGCCGAACAGGCTGAACGTCACCGCCGTCATCACCAGGAAGGCCAGCATCCAGATCGGATGATGGATGTGCAGCGGCACGAACAGGCCGGCTGTCGCCAGGATGATCAGGCCCAGGATGATTGACTTGGTCGCGGCGGCGCCGACATAGCCGAGCACGATCTCGAAATAGGAGATCGGCGCCGACAGGATCTCGTAGATCGTGCCGGTGAATTTCGGGAAGTAGATACCGAACGAAGCGTTGGCGATGCTCTGCGTCAGCACCGAGAGCATGATCAGGCCCGGCACGATGAAGGTGCCGTAGCTGACGCCCTCGACCTGGCTGATGCGCGAGCCGATCGCCGCGCCGAACACCACGAAATAGAGCGAGGTCGAGACCACCGGCGAGACGATGCTTTGCAGCAGCGTGCGCCAGGTGCGCGCCATTTCGAACAGATAGATGGCGCGGATGGCGCGGTGATTCATGACGTCCTCACGAGGTCGACGAAGATGTCCTCGAGCGACGATTGCGTCGTGTCGAGATCGTTGAAGCGGATGCCGGCGGTGCGGAGGTCGCTGAGCAGGCTGGTGATGCCGGTGCGCTCGCCCTTGGTGTCGTAGTCGTAGATCAGCGTCGCGCCATTGTCGCAGAGGTCGAGCTCGTAATGCGCGAGGCTCTCCGGCAGCGAGGCGATCTTGCCTTGCAGATGCACCGTCAGCCGCTTCTTGCCGAGCTTCTGCATCAAGGTCGCCTTGTCCTCGACCAGCACGATCTCGCCCTTGTTGATGACGCCGATGCGGTCGGCCATCTCCTCGGCTTCCTCGATGTAATGGGTGGTCAGGATGATGGTGACGCCGGATTGCTGGAGGGTGCGCACCACCTCCCACATGCCCTTGCGTAGCTCGACGTCGACTCCGGCGGTGGGCTCGTCCAGGAACAGGACCTGGGGCTCGTGCGACAGCGCTTTGGCGATCATCACGCGGCGCTTCATGCCGCCGGAAAGCGTGATGATCTTGTTGTCCTTCTTGTCCCACAGCGAGAGGTCCTTCAGCACCTTCTCGATATGGGCGGGGTTCTTCGGCTTGCCGAACAGGCCGCGGGAGAAGCTCACCGTCGCCCACACGCTCTCGAACGCGTCGGTGTGCAGTTCCTGCGGCACCAGGCCGATCAGCGAGCGCGCCTTGCGGTAGGAGGTCTGGATGTTCTCGCCGCCGACCAGAACCTTGCCTTCGCTGGGATTGGCGATGCCGCAGATGATCGAGATCAGCGTGGTCTTGCCCGCGCCGTTCGGCCCGAGCAGCGCAAAGATCTCGCCGCGCTTGATGTCGAGATTGACGTTCTTGAGCGCCTTGAAGCCGGACCCATAGGTCTTCGACAGATTGGCGACGGAAATGATGGAGGACATGATGGCCGCAAGGCTGAGGGGCAAAGGCTGGGGAAGGGAGGCTGGAACCCGCCGGGAGGCGGGTCAGCGGTGCCCTGAGATAGGAATGCCCTTGCCCGGTCGCAATTGCCCGGAGAAAAATGGCCTCAAAACAGGTGGTTGAGTGGCAGGTTCCGAGCAAGTGTTGCGCGATGGTCACGGCTTGCCGCTAAGATCGCCGCTCACGCGCCTCTTTGTTGCGTCTGCGAGCGGGCCGTGGCTACGATTCCGGCCAATCGCAAAGCGTATCGTCCCCAGGGAAAACATCGATGAGACCGAACGGCCGTCACACCGCCGGCGCCAGCCAATTGTCCGCCCTCCGCGTGTGGGCGCTCTGCCTGCTCCTGCTGTCAGCTGTTGCCATCAGCCCGACCACCGCCCGGGCGGCCCCGAGCCAGGCCCAGGTCGCGACCACGCATGTCTACCTGCTCCGCGGCGTGCTCAACATCTTCTCGCTCGGGCTCGACACCATCGGCGCCCGGCTTCAGGCGCAGGGCATCCCGGTGACCGTCGCCAACTTCGTGTCCTGGTCCTCGCTCGCCGATGAAGCCGCGACCGCCTACAGGGCCGGCCGCCTCAAGACCATCATCCTGGTCGGCCATTCCTCCGGCGCGACCGCGCTGCCCGACATGATCGCCAAGCTCAACCAGCTCGGCGTTCCCGTGAAGCTCGCGATCGGCCTCGACTCCGTGTTCAAGACCAGGCTCTCGACCGGTGCCGAGCGCTACATCAACATCTATATCGGCGACGGTCCCGGCGAGCCGGTTCGGGCCGCGGCGGGCCTGCGCGGCAAGCTCGACAATGTCGACGTCCGCGGCACCGGCGTCGGCCACATCTCGATCGACAAGAGCGAGGCGATCCAGCGCCGCGTCATCGCCGAGATCGATGCCGCGATTGCGCGCTCGCGTGCCCCGGCGGCTCCGGTCGCCGAACCCGGCGGGCCGCGGCCTGCGCGCTCGGCGGCGGCTGCGGCTCCGGCGAGGAACTGACACACGCTCATGCCGGATCGTGTGACGCGGCCTAGGCCGCCGTCACCCGGACCGGCATGCTCTCCAGCCCGCGCAGGGAATTGTTGAGCCTGCGTTTCGGCTCTGCCGTGAGCTCGATGGTCTTCACGCGCCTTGCAAGCTCGCTGAAGATCAATTCGCCCTCCAGGCGCGCGATCATCTGGCCGACGCAGGCGTGGATGCCCGCTCCGAAACCGACATGTCCGGTCGCAACCCGCTCGACGTCGAACTGATCGGGCCTGTCCCATCGCGCAGGATCGCGATTGGCGGAGGCCATGAACAGCAGCACCTTGCGATGCGCCGGAATCACGCCGCCGCCGATCTCGACCTCGCGTGAGGTGCTGCGGAAGAACGTCTGCACCGGTGAATCGTAGCGCAGGCCTTCCTCGAACGCGTTGCGCGCCAGCTCAGGCTTGTGATGAAGCTTGCGGTATTCATCCGGATGCGTTGCGAGCGCGAGCAGGGTGTTGCCGATGCCGTTGACGGTGGTGTCGATCCCTGCGGTGAGGAACGGCCGCACCAGATGCGTTGCCTCGTGCTCGGTGATCTCGCCCTCGTCAGCCGCCTGGTAGATCATCATGCCGAGGCTGTCGGGCCGTAGCGCATCCCGCGCGCAACATTCCATGATCCAGCTCTGCGCGGCGAGGCCTTCCTGCCGTGACGCCGCGGCTATCTCGTTCTCCGGCCCGAAGCTGTTGAACACGAACGTGCTCCACGCCAGGAGCTTCTCGCGGCCGTCCGGCCGGATGCCGATCGCATCCGGAAATACCTTCATCGGATAGGCTTCGGCAAGATCGGTCACGGCATCGAACGTGCCTTTGTCGATCAACTCCGCAACCTTCTTCTCCGCCTCCCGCTGGAACGTCTCGCGCAGCTTCCTTGCGACGCCGGGAGAGAGCGTGCGGCCGAGCACCCGGCGGCCCTTGTCGTGGTCGGGAGGATCGATCTGGAGCGTCAGCGGTCGTGGCAGCGCCGGATTCATCCCGTGGAGCCCGACGCCTTCGCCGCTGATGAACGTCTGCCAGTCCTTCAGGGCCGGCTCGACCTCGGCATATCCGGCCATCGCCCACACGCCGTATCGCTCCAATTCGAACGCAGGTCCGAGCGCGCGCAACTCCTCATAGGCAGGATAGGGCTCCATCAGGAAGTCAGGCGCAAACGGATCGGCCGGACTGGATGCAATGCCGCTCATGGTCAGCCCCGCTGCTATTGCTTCGTCAGAGGGCACTGGCCTTCGCTCTCGGCGCGGAATGCGTCCTCGCCCTTGATCGTGGCGACGACCTTGAGCAGGTCCCAGCTCGACGTCGATTCCTCGGGCGACTTGACCTGGAGCAGGTAGAGCGGATGGATCTTGCGTCCGTCCTTGCGGATATAGCCCTTGCCGAACAGCGGATCGTCGGTCGGCATCTCCTTCATCGCGGCGACGACGGCCTTGCCGTCCTTGGCGCCGCCGGCCTTGTCGACCGCCTTGAGGTAGTGAATGACCGAGGCATAGACGCCGGCCTGCATGTCGTTGGGATAGGCCTTCGACGGAATCCGTTCGGCGAAGCGCTTTGCGAAGGCGCGCGTGCCGTCGTTGAGATCCCAGTAGAACGGATTCATGATCTGCGCGCCCTGCGCAAACTTCAGGCCGAGCGCGGGAAGGCCGTTCATGCCGAGGATCAACCCGACCAGCTTGTGGTCCTTGGTCAGCCCGAACTCGGCGGCTTGCTTCATCGACGTGATGGTGTCGTCGCCGGCATTGGCGAAGCCGACGACGTTCGCGCCGGAAGCCTGCGCCTGCAGCAGGAACGAGGCGTAGTCGGCCGTTCCCAGCGGATGCCGCACGCTGCCGAGCACCTCGCCGCCGGAGGCTTTCACAGCCTCCGCGGCCTGCTTCTCCAGATCATGACCGAAGGCGTAATCGGCGGTGATGAAGAACCACTTCTTGCCGCCCTGCTGTACGATCGCCTTGCCGAGGCCGCGACCGTAGGCATAGGTGTCGTAGGTCCAGTGCACGGTGTTCGGCGTGCACTTCTCGCCGGTCAGGAGCACCGTGCCGGCGCCCGATCCGACGAACACCTTGTTCTTCTCTGCGCTCATGCCGGCTACCGCAAGCGCGATCGACGAGTTCGGAATGTCGAAGATCGCATCGACGCTCTCGTTTTCGTACCAGCGCCGGGCGATGCCGATTCCGATGTCGGTCTTGTTCTGGTGGTCGGCCGCGACGACCTCGACCGGCTTGCCGGCGGCCTTACCGCCGTAGTCCTCGACCGCCATCTTGGCAGCGACGACCGAGCCGATGCCCTGATAGCTCGCGAACGGACCGGACTGGTCGTTGAGGATGCCGATCTTCACCACGTCCTGGGCGAATGCCGGCATGGCGGTCAGCGTCGCGGCCAAAATGCACAATTTGTGCAGGAATTTGCTGTTCATTCTGTCCCTCCCATAGGCGGTCTTGGTGCCGCTGAATAATAGTTATATTTTATAGCTATTTTTGAGAGTGTCAATTCAGCCCAGCCTTGGATTGAGAATTTGGATTGAGAATCATGAGCTCGAAGACTCGGAAACCCGGAGCGAAATCCGCGTCGCAGCCGGAAAGTTCGCTGGACCTGCGCGCGCTGCAGCGCACGCCCGGCTTCATGCTGCGCCTCGCGCAGCTGAAGTTCTTCGAGGGCTTCTATGAAGAGTTCGCCGCACTCGGCCTGACGCCGGCGACCTATGCGATCTTCGCCGTCATCCGCGACAATCCCGGCGTGCCGCCGAGCAGCCTCGCCAGCCTGCTGCGGCTGCGCCTGCCCAACCTGATCAAGATCCTGAACGAGCTGGAATCGTCCGGCTTCATCAAGCGCAACCGCTCGAAGTCCGATCGTCGCGCCGTCGAGCTCGTGCTCACGCCGAAGGGCGCAAAGCTGATTGAGGAGGGGACAAAGCTGACGGAGCCCTACAACAAGAGGATGCTGGTGCCGCTCACCGAGACCGAGCAGCGCACGCTGCTCGAGCTCTTGAACCGGATGCTGCCGCTTTAGGGCGGCGCCGCGATGCTGCTACAGGCCGCGGCGCGCATGTCCCGTCATTTCAAGAACGCGCGAATGCTCTCCGCGATCTCTCGCGCATGCGTTTCCAGCGCGAAATGGCCGGTGTCGAAGAACTGAACCACCGCGTTGGGATTGTCGCGCTTGAAGGCTTCGGCCCCCGGCGGGATGAAGAACGGATCGTTCTTGCCCCACACCGCCAGGAACGGCGGCTTGCGCGTGCGGAAATAGCTCTGGAATAGCGGATAGAGCGCGACGTTGCTCTTGTAGTCGCCGAACAGGTCGAGCTGCACGTCGTCCGAGCCCGGGCGCGCCAAATAGAAATTGTCGAGGTTCTGGCCGTCCGGCGACACCAGGGACGGATCGGGGACGCCATGGGTGTACTGCCAGCGCGTCGCCTCCGGCGTGAGGAAGGCGCGCAGCGCCTCGCGGTTCGCCGGCGAGGGGTCCTGCCAATAGGCCTTGATCGGGGTCCAGCCGTCGCTGAGGCCGTCCTCATAGGCGTTGCCGTTCTGCGAGATGATCGCCGTGATCCGTTCGGGATGGCTGAGCGCGAGCCGGAAGCCGATCGGCGCGCCATAGTCGAAGACGTAGATGGCGAAGCGGTCGAAGCCGATCACCTCGGTGAAGCGCTCGATCACATGCGCGATGTTCTCGAAATTGTAGACGAAGTCCTGGCGCGGCGGCATGTCGGACTGGCCGAAGCCGGGAAGGTCGGGCGCGACGATATGATATTTGTCCGCGAGCAGCGGGATCAGGTCGCGGAACATGTGACCTGCGCTCGGAAAGCCGTGCAGCAGCAAAAGCTTCGGCGCGCCCTTGGGGCCGACCTCGCGATAGAACACCTTGAAGCCGTCGACGTCTGCGGTGCGGTAGGTCGTCGGGGTCATGACCCTCTCCATTTTACGTAACCTGTTAAATCGTCATATTCAGGTTATGAAAGTTGATAGTAACTTGTCAATTGCTATTTTACTGGTTACAACAGGGTTGCCTTCTCACGACGGGCCAAGGACCGCTCATGGACAGACCACCCGCGATGTTCATCGCCGACTCGCTCGGCCTCGATTTCCTCAACTCGGTGGCGACGCCAGTCGATACGCCCGTCGATTGGCTCGACGATGGCGATGGCCTGATCGACTGGCTGGCGCAGGCGAAGCTGGTGCTGCCGGAGGAGCTGGATGCGCTGACGGCGCGCGCCAGACCGGCCGACCTCGACGAGGTCGCCGATCAGGCCCGCGCCTTGCGCGAGTGGTTCAGGGGCTTTGTTCTGGAGCATGCGGGCCGGCCGCTGACGGCGAAGGCGCTGCACGAGCTTGGCCCGTTGAACGGCATCCTGGAGCGCGATGAGACGTTCCTGCAAGTCGGGCCTCGCCATGGTGAGGAAGGCCTTGCGCTGCAGAGGACGCGGCGCTGGCGATCACCGGAGTCCCTGCTGTTGCCTATCGGCGAAGCGATGGCGAAATTCGTCTGCGACGAAGACTTTTCCGACGTGAAGGCGTGCGAGGGCCATAACTGCACGATGCTGTTCGCCGACCACACCCGCAGGCGCGCGCGGCGATGGTGCAGCATGGCGATCTGCGGCAACCGCGCCAAGCAGGCCGCGCATCGCGACAGGCTCAAGAGCCGGCAGTGACGGCGACGCGCAGCTGCGGCAGGCCGCGCCGCAGGGGATGCCCTATGGTCGCTTCCTGACCAGCTTGAGCGGACGACTGGTCCCTTGACTGCGCGGCTTGCTCGCGGTGCTCTGCGCCGCGGCTGGCCGCAGGAAGCGGAGCAGCATCGTGCGCAGATGCGCCGCGCTCTGCTTGATATCCAGCTTGGGATTGCGGATCGGCAGGGCGCGGGATCCGTCGATGAGGGCGATCAGGATGTTCGCCGTCGCATCCGGATCCAGCCCTGGATCGACCCGCCCCTGCTGTTGCGCGTGGCGCAGGAAGTCGCTCCACATGCGGCGGACCGCCGCGGTGTGCCGTTCGATGATCTTGGCGAAGTCCGGATTGCGGCCTGCCTCGGCGAGGCCATCCAGATTGAGGATTTGGGCGGGACGAAAGCGCAGGCTGTTGTCCTCGATGTCGACGAGCAGCGCCTCGATTACGTCGTCGGCCGCGAGAATCCTCTCAAACCGCTCCGCCGCATGCGCAACGCCCAGATCGATCATCGCCTCGATGATCGCCTCCTTGCTCGGAAAGTAATGGTAGAGGTGGCCGGGACTGATGCCGGCCTCGGTGCAGATGTCCGTCGTGCTGGCGCCGCGGAAGCCGTCCCTGATGAAGCAGCGGATCGCCGCGCCGAGGATCTCCTGGCGCTTCTGCTCATGCTTGACGGGATCGACCTTCCTCAAATCGGACATCTCCATTCACACTCGCCCCGTTTAGCACGACGATTTGCCACGAGAAAATCAAAATTAGAGAGTTCCATCTATTTATGTTGACCGGGTGTTGCGGGGCGTGAGAGTGATTATTAGAGCAATCTCTCTAATAAGCCGTCGATGCGGGAATGGGACCATGCGCTTGCCACGGACGGCCCTGATGAGCGTCGCGCTGGCGCTCGGTGGCTGCGCGACCGCGCCGCTCGAACGGGCCGGCTCGCTCAGGAGCTACGACCGGATGTCGGATGCGAACGGACTGGTGACGCGGTCGCAGATCCGGATGAACAAGAAGGACTTGCTCGCGGCGAAGACGATCCGGATCGCATCGACCGCGTTTCCTGCGCGCCCTGGCGTTGCGCTGAACGACAAAGAGCGCCGCCTCGTCGCCAACGCCGTCAGCCGCGAACTTTGTCTCCGCTTGAGCGAGCGCTTCCGTATCGTCTCCAACGATGACGACGCCGACCTCACGGTTCAGGCGACGGTGACGCATGCCACGCCGACCAGCGCGACTGCCTCCGGCGCGTCGAAAGCCCTGTCGATCGCCAAGACCGTCGCGCTTCCCGGCGTACCCGTGCCGGTGCCGCGGCTTCCGGTCGGCCTCGGCAGTCTGTCGGTCGAAGCGGAAGCGCGCGACTTCGCCGGATTTCAGAAAGCAGCCATGGTGTGGGCGCGCAGCGCCAATTCCATCTCGAATTCCGCGCGCGTCGCCAACGAAGGCGATGCCTACGATCTCGCCGCCGATTTCGGCGCGGACTTCGCCAAGCTGGTCACGACCGGAGAGTCGCCGTTCGGTGGTATCGCTGCCCTGCCGCCGATGGAGAGCATTCCCGTGCGGCTCGGCGGCGCACCGAAATACGTCGCGTGCGAGGCGTTCGGGCGCTTTCCAGGCCTGACCGGCCTTGCGGGGCAGGGGCTCGGCCTGCCGCCGGCCTGGACGGATTCCGGCGCCAAGGACAGTCCGGCCAACAGTCCAGACCCGGCGTCGCCGCCCGGGCCGGGTTCAGAGCAGCCGCTGACGCAGTAATGCCGCTGCGCGCCGATCTCCGAGCTCAACACATCGATAGCCGATCAGAGACATCACATGCTGACATCCGGAACGACACGCCCTTCCGAGCGCGCTTTGCGCAAAAGCGCAGCGCGCCGCGATGCGCGAGCGAGGAGCGTCCCCCTGTTCACGGCTGACGAAGCGTGGAGCCGCACGGTCGCGGATCGGCGTGTGGCCGGCGAGACGGATGATCAGGAGGCGATGCTCGAGCCCGGCTTCTGGATGACGGCCCTGGTCGCGTTTCTGCCGACCGTCGCGGGCTGCCTCTATCTCTTCCTGACCCAGGGATGAGGCGCCGGTCTCCGGCGGCCTTGTCCGCCGTCCTGACGCTGTTGCTCGCGGGATGCGCAACGAGCGCGAATCTGCCTCCTGCCTATCATCCTCCGCGTCCGCCGGGCGCCAAGGCGTTGCAGGACGGCGTCAAGAAAGCGGCTGCCGAGGTCAAGCTGACCGGCGGACTCGAGACAACCGACGTCCGCCATAGCGACCACGGGCCGGGATCGTATTTCGTCTGCCTGAGGCAGCGCGGCCCGTCAGGCGACAGGCCGCCCGCCTATTCGGTCTTTTTCGACGATGATGCCTATAAGGGCATCCAGAGTTCGGTGATCCTGGATGCCTGCGAGGCCCAGCCATGGGCTTCGTTCGATTGAGGTTCCGTGCCCCAAAATCCACCCAATCGGTGGTCACTAAGCCCCCGTGGGGAGGGGCGTAATACCTCCTGTGGTGGGACTGCTGATCTGATGATCGATTTGAGGCGAGTTGTCGTGCTGGCAGCGCTTGCGCTGCTCGCCTTGAATCCCGTTGCGGCTGCTGCGTCCCCGGCGAAGTCTAAGCCTGCGGCGGTCCCTGCCGTACCCGTCGCTCCGCCTGCCGCGCCCTTCGAGCCGCTGCCGCCGCCGAAAATCTACCTGTTCCGCGGCGCCATGGGCCCGATCTTCTCGACCGGCATGGACCGGCTCAGCGAGAAGCTGACCAAGGCCGGCTTCTCGGCGGACGTCTACGAATTCACCATCTGCCGGCTGATCGGCAACCGCGCCATCGCCAGCTACAAGGAGAGCCCCGCACCGATCGTGCTGATCGGCCATTCCATGGGCGGGCTGTGCTCGATCGTGATCTCCGAGATGGCGGCCAAGGAGAACATCCCGATCAGCCTCGTGGTCGCCATCGACCCCGCGCATGCGACCGGCGACGTGCCACTCAATGTCGAGCGCTTCATCAACATCTTCATGTCCGACAGCGTGCTCGGCGGCGGCGACGTCGTGGCGGTGCCCGGCTATCGCGGTCACTATGCGAGCTACGACCTTAAGGAAAACGCGCGCGTCTCGCATATCAACATCGAGAAGTCGGACGACATCCATCGCCAGATCATCGAGATGGTGACGCAGCTGCCGCGCATTCCGCCGCAGACCCAGGCCGATGCCGTGCCGCTGCGCTATCTCGTGCCGGGCGATACGCTGGTCGAATTATGGGACAGCGGGGTGCGCGTGCCGGTACGCCGCGGCGACACCCTGGAGAGCATCGCCGCAGCCAACCGCGTGCCGCTGTGGACGCTCGCGCAGAGCAACTCGCTGGCCGAGAACGCGCAGCTCACGCCCGGCCAGACCATCATCGTCCCGCGCCACCTGACGCCGCCCGAGCCTGCCGCTGCCATGGCTGCGCCGCCAGGCCGGCGGTAGCATCGCTGCGGATCCGGGGCTTGCTGCGCGGCCAGCCTCACACGATGAGATCGTGCTGCACGGGATGGTCGACGTGTCCGTTGTGAGCACCATTGTCCGTATGCGAAGCCTCGGTCATTGGCGCCGCGTCAGCATGTCCCTTGGTCTCTCCCGCGTGTCCGTGCTGATCGGACGGTGACGGAAGATCGTCCACGACGGCGGTGCTCGATTTCTCGTGACCCGGATTCAGGAATTTAAAATTGTCTGCTGCGTGCGGATTTGCTTCTGAGCCAGACGCGCCGTTGGCCTTGGAATGCAGCTGAATATCAAGCGCGCCCCCGGTATCGGCGGCGCTCGCATCGCCAGGCGCCTCGGCAGCCTTGCCGCTGTTGGTGTGTTGGGCGGATGCAAAGTGGAAGCCGTCCGGTGTACTGAAAGGAACTTCCAGTCCCGAATGACTTTCGGTTGCAGTGCTGATCGGACTGATCGACATCGAATGGTTGCTGTCGTCTTTTCCAATTTGCTCAAAGACGAACTTGAAGTCCGCCAATGGCGAAACGCTCGCTACTTCCAAGAGGCCGGGTGTCGCAGTCCCGGCCGAGTCGGAAGAGCCGGGATGCTCGCTCGGCCCGGTCCGGCTTTGACCGGCATCAAGGCTATGGTTCGCGTCGGCTGCTTGAGCCGCGGAGATCTGGTCGACGGGGAGGGTCTCGGCCGTCGTATCAGCGATGCTATCGTGTCCGGGGGGCCCGCCGACGAACGGAGGATCCGATACCACGGTCGTCCCTGTGGCCAGATTGTCGAAGTCGTTGGGGTCGCAGTCGCTGGCGCCATGGATCGAGATCGTCACCTCTTGCTTGGTGCCGTCGATGCTTGTCACCGTGAAATGATCGCGGAGCGTATCGCAGGCATCGAGTGCGTTGACCACGCTGTTGCAGTTGTCGAGCGTATAGGTCCATACGCCGGTGGCGCTCATCGTGAAGGTGCCGTAGCCGCAGTCGCTTGCAGTCGGCGAGGTCACGGCGGTGAAGCTGTTGGCCGGATTGTCGACATCGGTATCGGTGAGCGTGCCAACCGCGACTGGCCTGCCGGGTGAGATTGCGCCCGCCTCGAGCACCGAGCCTGTCGTGGTGCCGCAAATGATTGCGGCGTCATTCGTGCCGAAGATCTTGATGGTCACCACCTGCGGCGTACCGTCGATGGTCGTCACCGTGAATGTGTCGGTCAGCGTGCCGCAGGCATTCAGCGCCTGCACGGTGCTGTTGCAGTTGTCGAGCGTGTAGGTCCACGTGCCACACGCCGTCATCGTGAAGGTGCCGAAGCCGCCTGCGCTCGGCTTGGGCGAGCTCACCGCGACGAAGGTGTTCGACGGATTGTCGGGATCGGTGTCGGTCAGTGTACCGCAGGCGACCGGCGTCCCGGGCTTCCCGTTGGCGATGCCCCCGGCCTCGATCACGCAGCCGGCCGTCTGTCCGGAAATGACGGCCGCATCGTTGCTGCCGTTGATGGTGATCGTCACCACCTGTGCGGTGCCATCGATCGTGGTTACCGTGAAGCTGTCGGTCAGCGTCTGGCCGTTGTTGAGCGCCTGTACCTTGGTGTTGGCATTGTCGAGTGTGTAGGTCCACACGCCGGCGGCTGTCATCGTAAAGCTGCCGTAGCCGCCCACGCTCGCCGTCGGCGAGCCGGCCGCCACGAAGGTGTTGGACGGATTGTCGACGTCGACATCGGCAAGCATGCCCGTCGCGATCGACGTACCGGGCGAGGTGCAGCTGCCTTCGATAACAGCACCGGCGGCGGTGCCGGAGATGATGGCGGCGTCGTTGCTGCCATGGATCGTGATCGTGACGACTTGCGGGGTGCCGTCGATGCTGGTCACCGTCAAGGTATCGGTCAGGGTGTCCCCGACATTGAGGGCCTGGACCGCATGATTGGTGTTGTCGAGCATGTAGGTCCACACGCCGGCTGCCGTGATCGTGAAGAAGCCATAGCCACCCGTGCTCATGGTCGGCGAACTGACCGCCGCGAACGTATTGGGCAGGTTGTCGACGTCCACATCCGTGAGCGTGCCGGTTGCCGTTGGCGCGCCAGGCGCCGCATTGGTGGCACCGCCTGCCTCCGCCACCGTGCCATTGACGTTGCCTGAGATGATAGCCGCGTCGTTGGCGCCGTTGATGTTGATCGTGAAGGCCTGACCCACCGAGAGCGAGCCGTCCGAAACTGTGATGAGGAAGCTCGTCGTCGTCGGCGATTGCAGGGCGTTGATTGCATCGTTGTTCGGAACGAAGGCGTAGGCGCCGGACGTGCTGTTCAGGAAAAGGGTGCCAAAGGGACCCGCCTGCGAAAGATTGTAGGTCACCCCATTCAGTGTCGTGCTGCCGGCTGTTCCCCCGCTGAGGCCGAAGGCCAGTACGGCGCCGGTCTCGGAACTGTTGGCCGTGAAAGTACCGCTCGCCGTGGTGAACTGGTCGAAATGGATCGTGTCGACTTCGACCGGTCCGGCGGGCAGGCCCAGAGACGGCGGCGTATGTATGATGATGGGAACAGGGATGTCGAACGGCGGCAACGGCGGAAGCGGGTCTTGCGGCCTAGTCGAGTCATGCGACGTGAAATTGATATGCTGAATCGAGAGTGAATCGCCGAAAGGAGGTGTGCTCGATCCCGTCGGCCCCCGCGTGAGATTGGCGAGCACGTCCTGTTGCGCCGACTGCAACTCCTCCATTCGCGTAGCACTATTGGCGACCTGATCGACCCTGACCGAGGAGCCGATCCTGTTCAGGACGATGGTCTCGCCGGGATCTTCGACGATGATGTGTCGCGGCACCGCCTCCTTGGTGATGAGCTCGAAGGAGCCGTGCTGAAGGTCTTTGTAATTGATCTTGTCGTCATCCAGGAATGTGGCGTCGGGGTCCGCGGCGTTTGCGTCCGGCATCATCGAGAAGGTCAGCGCCGCAAGCGTCAGTATTCCGAAACCGCTCGAATAGGAGCGGCCGCGAAGGCTTCCCAACGGCGTGTCGACCGTCAGAGTGCCGCCGCTGCCCAGCCGGCCGGCTGCGAAGGAAAAGCTTCCTCTGGTCACCGCAAGCACGATCGCGCGCACGGTGTCGTTGGGATCGTAGACGAAATCGCTCACCTCGATCCGGGCTCCGCCGGCGAGATTGAAGACGGTGCCGTCGACGAGCAGAATTCCGATCTGTCCGTCCGCGGCAGTCTCGATTGTGTCACCATGACAGACAGGGGCGCCAACGCTGACCTGTATTGCCGCGGAGTTGTCTCGCGTGAGAGTTGTGCGACCAATCGCCGTCTGAACGATGCCGATGATTTGGTGAGGCGGGATCGCGACGGCCTCATCCGAGAGTTCAACGCCGGACGCAACCAACATTGGGCCTCGCCTGCTGGACAATTCTGGCTCAGCGCGATGCCGCAGTCTTGTTGGTCTTGCCTACGCCACAGAAACAGAATGCACTGGCGTCGGCTGATTGGGCCCTGCACGCCGAAAACGTTTTGAAACTCGATCCCTGCGGGGCCAGCCAGGAGCAGGGCCCCCCTTCCTGCGAGCTTAAGCGCCCCGGCGCGACGGTGGAAAACGCAAAAGGAGTACTCCATTTGTAGGCTGGTCCATGGGGCCGCTTCAGGTGGTAGATTCCGCGATGCACGACGTGCGGGCGCCGCCGAGGTTCAAAGAGCCCATCGCGCGGCCATGCGAACGAGATCTTCTCGGAGATGGCGGGTCATGTGCAGACAGACGATTGCAGCTTTCGCGACCGGTTTCGTTTGGGTATTTGCAAGTACCCTCTCTGGGCCCGCGCAAGCGCAAGTCGATTCTGTGAAGCCCGCCGTCCAGGATGTTGCGCCAAAACTCATCGGTAAGGTCATCCGCGTCACCGGCGTGGTCACGATCGAGCACAAGGGTGCGGTCGTGGTCCAGGCGAGCCTTGGCGATCAGGCCGGCCAAACCAAGGTTGGCGATGTCGTATATCTGGGCGACGTGGTGCGAACCGAGGTCGACAGCCGGGTCAGCATCAACTTCACCGATGGCTCGTCGTTCAATCTGTCCAGCAACGCTAGCATGACGTTGGACGAGTATGTGTACGAGCCGGAGGGGAAGTCGAATGCGACGTTTTTCAATCTGACCAAGGGAACGGCCACGTTTGTTGCCGGCAAGGTCGCCAAGACCGGCGACATGAAGGTGGATACGCCCGTCGCGACCATGGGAATCCGAGGCACCACGCCGCACATCGAAATCCAGGATGATGGTTCCACCAGATTCTCCACTCTGATCGAAGAGGGCAAGAGCAAGGCGCTGAAGAAGCGTGCAGCCGCCCCGCCGCAGCAGCCCGCAGACGCAGCCAATCGCAAGCTGACCATCTGCCGAGGATGCTGAAGCGATTCCGCGCTGCGTCATCCATTGCAGTGGGAGCCGATACGGACATGAGTATGAGGGGCGCTCTCATCGACGGCGCGGCGACCATCCTCGTTTTGCTGTTGGTCGGCTCACCGGCAGCGGCGCGACAGCCGCAGGAAAACAGCAATCTCAAGAGCATCGAACTGTGCAACGGCGCGGACGTTCCGCCTCAAGCCAGGATCGTCGGCTGTACGGCGCTCATTGGTTCGGGTGAGGCCAATGCGGACGCGCTGGCCGTCGCCTACAACAATCGCGGCAATGCTTACGTCGTGACGGCGGAGTACGACCTCGCGATCAAGGATTTCGATCAGGCGATCGAGCTCGCCTCGGGTTACGTCAAACCGGTCAACAATCGCGGCGTGGCCTATCTGAAGAAGGGGGCGTATGACGTCGCGGTGAAGGCTTTCGACGAGGCGATCAAGCTCAATCCCAACTATGGCGGTGCCTTCGTCAACCGAGCCGAAGCCTACATTAAGATGAACGAGTACGAGCGCGCCGCGCGCGACTTCGACGAGGCGATTCGTCTCGATCCGAATTCGAATCTTGCCTGGAGTGGACTTTGCTGGATACGGGCCGCCCTCGGCAATCTCGAGGCCGGGCTCGACGACTGCAACAGGGCGCTCCAGTCGGGATCGGACAGTGCCGCGGCCTACGACTCGCGTGCGCTGATCCATCTGAAGATGGGCCAACTCGCCGCGGCCATCGACGACTATAATGCGGCGTTGCGCGTCGAGCCGAAGCTGGCAAGCGCGCTTTATGGGCGCGGACTTGCCAAGCTCAGGCAGGGTGACCAAGCCGGCGGCGACAGCGACATCTCGGCAGCGAGGATCATCGAGGCCAAGATCGGCGATGACTTCGCTCGCCATGGCGTCCAGTGAGGCGGGGCCGCGGGCGGTCGTTTGAGTTCGTGGAATAGAGGATCGCGAAGTTGATGGAGGGGGCTCGACGCTCCCGCGCGCGAGGCCCCGCCAGTTTGGCGTCGGATGTCGGTTCGACCGCCGGCTCCTCAGTCCGCTACAAGTTCGATCCGTGAATCGCGTCGATCACGGCATCCGTGACTTCCTTCGTCGTCGCCTTGCCACCGACGTCTGGCGTCAGCACGCCGGCCGCGCAGACGCGCTCGACCGCCTTCATCAGCCGCGCAGCCGCATCCTTCTCGCCGAGATGCTCGAGCATCTGCGCGCCGGTCCAGAACGTCGCGACCGGATTGGCAATGCCCTTGCCGGTGATGTCGAAGGCCGAGCCATGGATCGGCTCGAACATCGAGGGGAAGCGGCGCTGCGGATCGATGTTGCCGGTCGGCGCCACGCCGAGGCTCCCTGCCAGCGCGCCGGCAAGGTCCGAGAGGATGTCGGCGTGCAGATTGGTCGCAACGATGGTGTCGAGGCTCTTCGGATGCAGCGTCATGCGCACCGTCATGGCATCGACCAGCATCTTGTCCCAGGTGACGTCGGGGAATTCGGTCGCGACCTCGGCGGCGATCTCGTCCCACATCACCATGCCATGGCGCTGCGCGTTCGACTTGGTCACCACGGTCAGCAGCTTTCGCGGGCGCGACTGGGCCAGCTGGAACGCATAGCGCATGATGCGGGTGACGCCGACGCGGGTGAACACGGCGACCTCGGTGCCGACCTCTTCCGGCAGGCCCTTGTGGGCGCGGCCGCCCATGCCGGCATATTCGCCTTCCGAATTCTCGCGCACGATCACCCAGTCGAGATCGCCAACGCCGACATTGCGCAGCGGCGAGGCGACGCCGGGCAAAATCTTGGTCGGCCGCACATTGGCATACTGGTCAAAGCCCTGGCAGATCGGCAGGCGGAGGCCCCACAGCGTGATGTGGTCGGGCACATCAGGCGCGCCGACCGCGCCGAAATAGATCGCGTCGAACTTCTTCAGCTCGGCGAGACCGTCGGCCGGCATCATCACGCCGTGCTTCTTGTAATAGTCCGAGCCCCAGTCGAACGTTTTGACGTTGAAGGCGAGGTCGCCGCTGCGTTTTGCGAGAGCCTCCAGCACGCGGACGCCGGCCGAGATCACCTCGGGGCCGATGCCGTCGGCGGGAATGGCTGCGATCGAATGGGTGCGCATGAAGATGCTCCGTTTGGGGTGTCAGTGGGATTGCGGGACGGGTTCGACGGGCGCAGTCTTTGCGCGCGACAATAGCAAAGTGAGGGCTGCGGAGAGAACGAGCAGGCCGCTGACGAAATAGAGCCCGCCGACAAAGCTGCCGGTCTGGTCCTTGATCCAGCCGATCATGGCGGGGCCGACGAAGCCGCCGAGATTGCCGATCGAGTTGATGGTGGCGATGCCGGCGGCAGCCGCGGGGCCGGACAGGAACAGCGTCGGCATGCTCCACAGCGGTGGCTTGGCCGAGGAGATGCCGATGTTGACGAGCGTCAGCGCGAGCAGCACGGCGACGACGCCCGCGGCAAGTCCGGCATAGGCGAGGCCCGCGGCCGCAATCAGGCAGGCCCACACGACGTGCCAGGTGCGCTCGCCGGTGCGGTCCGAATGCCGGGCCCACAGGATCATGGCGACGACGGCGGCGGTTGCCGGCAATGCGTTGAGGAAACCGACCTGGAGCGAGGACAGGCCGAACTGCTTGATGATCTGCGGCGCCCAGACGCCGAGCGTGTAGAGGCCGGCCGAGGTGCCGAAATAGATCAGCGACAGCGCCAGCACGCGGGGATCGGCGAGCCCGCGCCAGATGCTGTGGCTTGCGGTCGCGGCCTTGCTGGTGGTCTCCGCATTCATGGTCTCGACCAGCCAGCGGCGCTCGTCCTCGGCAAGCCATTTTGCTTTCTCGGGGCGATCGGTGAGAAAGCCCAGCACGACGAAGCCGAGCAGCACGGCCGGCAACGCCTCGAGCACGAACAGCCATTGCCAGCCCTTGAAGCCGAGCAGACCGTCCATCTCCAGCAGCGCGCCTGAGATTGGCGAGCCCAGCACCGTCGAGAGCGGCGCGGCCGCCATGAACAGCGCGGTCACCGCGGCGCGCTGGCGCGCCGGGAACCAGTAGGAGAGATAGAGGATGATGCCGGGGAAGAAGCCGGCCTCGGCGACGCCGAGCAGGAAGCGCAGGATGTAGAAGCTGGTCGCCCCTTGCACGAACGCCATTGCGGCCGAGACGAGACCCCAGGTGATCATGACCCGCGCGATCCATATCCGCGCACCGACCTTGTGCAGGATGATGTTGGAGGGCACCTCGAACAGGAAATAGCCCCAGAAGAAGATGCCGGCTCCAAAGCCGTAGACCGCGGACGACAGGCCGATGTCCTTGTTCATCGTCAGCGAGGCAAAGCCGATGTTGACGCGGTCGATGAAGGCCACGAAGTACAGCAGCATGATGAAGGGAACGATGCGCCAGGTGATCTTGCGCAGCACGCGCGTCTGAATCTCGCTCGCCACCCTGGCCTCCTCAGGTTCCGGTTTGTTGTTGTGTCGGCGGACCCGGAAGGTCGATGCCAGCAGCAAGCCTAGGCGGGGGCAGGAGGCATACTCAATTGGCGCTGGTTTATACAAAAAAATGATATAATCCTCGCCAGGGCGTGCTTCCACGGCGTCATGGCCGGGCTTGTCCCGGCCATCCACGTCTTTCCCCGCGGCACGAAGAACGTGGATCCCGGGACAAGCCCGGGCATGACGACTGCGTGTGGACGTGAGGACCTTAAATGGAACTGCATCAGCTTCGATGCTTCGTGGCGGCGGCCGAGCAGCTGCATTTCGGCCGCGCGGCGCAGCAGCTCCAGATGCTGCCTTCCGCGCTCGGCCGGCAGATCAGGCTGCTGGAGGAAGACCTCGGCACGCGGCTGTTCGCGCGGACGACGCGCGCGGTGTCGCTGACGGACGACGGCACGACGCTGCTGCGCGATGCCCGCGCCATCCTCGCCAGGGTCGAGGCGGTCGAAAGCAATTTGCGCAACCGCTCGCGTGCAGGGGCTGCACGGCGGCTCCGCGTCGGCGCCATCGACAGCGCGGCAGCCGGGCTCCTGCCGCCGCTCTTGCGTGATTTCCGCGCCAGGCATCCGGAGATTGCGGTGCAGCTGCTGGAGGACAAGACCGTCCGGCTGCTGCCGAAGATTTTGACCGGCGCGCTCGATCTCGCCTTCGTCCGTCCGCCCGATCGTGCGGACAAGCGGCTCGAATTCCGCGATCTGCTCCAGGAGACCGCCATCGTTGCGTTCCCGCAGCGGCACGCACTGGCCGCGCGCAAATCGATCACGCTCGCCGACATCGCCGACGAGGCGATGCTGGTGCCGGACCGCCGTTCGCGGCCGCACAGCCACGACCTCACGATCAAGCTGTTCGAGCAGGCCGGGTTGACGCCGCGCATCGTGCAGGTCGCCGACGAGAAGCAGACCATCATCAACTTGGTGGCAACCAGGCTCGGCGTTGCCATCGTGCCGCGCTGGACCACGCGGATGGCGGTCTCAGGCGTGCGCTTCGTGCCGCTGCGGCCGAGGCAGAACGGCCCGGTCGGCCGCCTGCCGCTTGCCGCCGCCTGGCTGCGCGGCTCGCGCGATCCCGCCCGCGATGCCATGCTGGCGGTGCTGGAAGCGCGCCTGCGCCGCTATGCGCGGGAGGCGTGAGGGGCTATGACGTAGGCTTGGACCAAAGGTGGATGCGATGACTGGATCGAAAGCGCCGAACGAGTTGCAGGTTGCCATCGCCGGATTGGGCTCGATCGGCACCAAGATCGCGACCGCGCTGGATCAGGGCATCGAAGGATTGGCGCTGTCCGCGGTGGCCGTGCGCGATCCCGCCAAGCATCAGGCCTTTCTGAGCAGCGTGCGTCGCCCGCCGAAAGTTATGCCCATCGACCAGCTCGGCGACGCCGCCGACATCGTGGTCGAATGCGCGCCGAGCAATCATCTGCGTTCCATCGTCGAGCCCGCGGTGAAGCGGGGCAAAGCCGCGGTCGTGGTCAGCGTCGGTGGCCTGCTCGACAATTTCGACCTCGTCGATCTCGCCCGCGCCAATGGCGGCCGCATCCTCGTGCCGACCGGCGCACTGATCGGCCTCGATGCCGTCAACGCCGCCGCGGTCGGCACCATCCATTCGGTGAAGATGGTGACGCGCAAGCCGATCGACGGCCTGAGAGGCGCGCCCTTCATCGTCCAGAACAAGATCGACATCGATAATCTGCGCGAGCCGCTGAAACTGTTCGAGGGCAGCGCGCGCGAGGGGGCGAAGGGCTTCCCCGCGAACGTCAATGTCGCTGTTGCGCTGTCGCTGGCGGGCATCGGGCCCGATCGCACTCAGATGCAGGTCTGGGCCGACCCCACCGTGACGCGCAATGTTCACCGCATCGAGGTGGAGGCGGATTCGGCGCGGTTCTCGATGGGCATCGAGAACGTTCCGTCCGAGAACCCCAAGACGGGAATGATCACCGCGCTGTCCGTGATCGCGCTGCTGCGCAAGCAGCGCGCCACGCTGTGCGTGGGGACCTAGAGCATGATCCGGAAAAGTGTGAAGCGGTTTTCCGGAAAGATCATGCTCAGACAATAGAGCTTTACGCGCCCGTCACGCGCCAGATCACGTTGCCGACGTCGTCGGCCATCAGCAGCGACTTCTTGTCGGGGCCGATCACGACGCCGACCGGACGGCCGTAGGATTCCTTCTCGTCCGGCGACAGGAATCCCGACAGGATGTCGCGACCGGGGCCGGACGGCTTGCCGTTCGCGAACGGGATGAACACCAGCTTGTAGCCGGACAGCGTGCTGCGATTCCACGAGCCGTGCTGGCCGATCACCATGCCGTCTCCGAAGCCGGGCAGGGTCCCTGCGGGCATCCAGCACAGGCCGAGCGAAGCCGTGTGGCCGCCGAGCGCGTAGTCCGGCTGCAGCGCCTTGGCCACCATCGCCGGATCCTGCGGCACGCGGTCGTCCACCGTCTTGCCCCAGTAGCAATAGGGCCAGCCATAGAAGCCGCCGTCGCGCACCGAGGTCAGGTAATCGGGCGGCGTCTCGTCGCCGAGGCCGTCGCGCTCGTTGACGACGGTCCAGAGCACGCTCGTATTCGGCTCCCACGCAAGGCCTACGGGATTGCGCAGGCCCGCACCAAAGATGCGATGCGTGCCGGCGGCGAGATCGAGCTCGTAGACCGCGGCGCGGCCTTCCTCGACCTCCATGCCCATCTCGGCGATGTTGCTGAGCGAGCCGACGCCGGCATAGAGCTTCTTGCCGTCGGGGCTTGCCAGCAGGCTGCGCGTCCAGTGGCCGCTCGGCTTGAACGTGGTGAGCCGCTTGCCAGGCGCGGTGATGCGGTCGGCATTGGCGACGTAAGGAAAGGCCATCACGCCGTCGGTGTTGCCGACGTAAAAAGTGTCGCCGACCAGCGCCATGCCGAACGGCTGGTTGAGATTCTCCATGAAGGCGCCGCGGACTTCGGCGACGCCGTCGCCGTCCTTGTCGCGCAGCAGCGTGATGCGATTGGCGGACACGCCGAGCGCGGCGGCGCGCCGCATCGTCGCCTGCATCGCGTAGTGAAACACGCTGCGCGGGGGACCTGCGATCTGCGTCGCTTCGGCGATCAGCACGTCGCCATTGGGCAGCACCTCGATCCAGCGCGGATGGTCGAGGCCGCTCGCGAATGCGTTGACCTTGAGGCCGGGCGCGACGGTCGGCTTGTGGCCCTCGCTCCAGCCGCGCGCGGTCGGCATCTTCAGGGTCGGGATCGCGCCTTGCGGCTTGGCTTCGGGAATGGCGGGCGTCTGGCCCCAGGCCGGCGCGGGCTCGGTGCCCGACAGTTTGCGCCATTGCAGCGCGATGCCGCCGAGTAACGCGACGAACTGCGCGAAGATGCTGGAAAAAGTCATGAGACGCCCCTGTCGAATTCTGCGGCACCGTCCAACGCCGATCGCCAAAAACCCCGCGCGGGCTCAGGCCTGATCGCCGACCTCTCCAGATCAACGATGAAATGTCGTGCCTCGTTGCGCGCGCATCCAACTGGTTGGCGGTAAAAAGGTCAACCGCCAGGGAACTCGGCGGATGTCTATTCCCGCGGAATGGCAGCCGGCCAAATTTGCATGGAGAGGTCAGCGGCCGATCTGCCGCTCCAGCCGCCGCGCCGCGCGGAAATCGTCGAGGTGATGGACGTTGGGCGCGAGCGCAGCCTCGCGGGACAGCAGATGATAGACCCGCGCCACCGTGCGCTGCTTCTGCTTGGAACGCCCGGGCGGCAGCGCCCGCGCCTTACGGACGGCGGCGATCGCATGCGCGCGGAAATAATCGTAGGCGTCCGACATGGTTTGATGCTCGGCTCGATGCTCTGCTTCTGGTGCAGGTGTCGAGGGCTAACGGACGAGCGGAGGGGCGGTTCCGTGGCGGAATGTTCCGGGCTCGCGACGCATCCCCGTCATCCTGAGGTGCGAGCCATGTGGCGCACGGCGCCGCATGGGGAGCCTCGAAGGATGGACGGCCCGGCTGCATCTCGGCCGTGCATCCTTCGAGGCTCGGCTCGCGATGCATCCGCATCGCAAGCCTCGCACCTCAGGATGACGGGGCTAGTAGCAGCGTTGCACTGAGAAAGCGGGAGGTGGAAGCCGAAGCCGCGCTCACCGCGGCGACGTGAACGGGATGATCATCGGCACACGGCGGCAATAGGCGCCGTAGGCGTCCTCGCCGAGCTCCTTCGACAGGAACACCTCTTCCATCCGGCCCTTCTGCCACATGCCGAGCGAGATCAGGATGGCGCCGAGGATCGTCGTTACGCTGCCGATCGCGAAGCCGGTGACGAGCATGCCGAAGATCAAACCGGTGTAGATCGGGTGACGCACGATGCCATAGGGGCCGGTGTCGATAACGCGGTGATCTTCCTTGTGGGTGATGGTGTTGGACCAGAATTTTCCGAGATGCAGCCGGCCCCACCAGGCGAAGGCGATGCCGGCAGCCGAGAGGACCGCGGCGATGTAGATGCCGGCGTTGCCGAGCACCCAGAGCGGCTTCCAGCCCAAGACCTCCGCAATGAACGGCGTGTACAGGATGCCGCCGATCAGGATCGGCAGGCGATAGCGCTGCGACTCCAGCGTCATGACCTGCTTCTTGGTCTGCCCCTGCCAGAACGAGGCGCCGACCCAGCTGGCGAGAAAGGCGAGCCAGATCAGGGCCAGGAGTTCGGTCGGCCAGGTCGTGGTCCAGCCACCCCAGGCCACGGAGAGAAGCTTGCTGAAATCGAAGGACATGAAGGTTCTTTGCGTTGGGCGGCGGCTTCAGCCCGCGCGCGAGGACAGCGCGTGATGCTCGATGGCGCCGGAGGGCTGCTGGCCGTTGCGGGCGAGCAGATGGGTGATGGTTTCGCGCAGCACCGGCTCGATCGGGCGTGGCGAATAGCCGAGCTCGTTACGGGCTTTCCCGATCGAAAGATCGCTCGCGGCGAGCGCGATGCGCACGCCCTCGGCGGTGCCGTTCGGCGGCCGGCGCGTGATGTGGTCGGAGATGGATTCGAGCATGATCGCGGAGAGCTCGGCGATCTTGCCGGGCACGACGATCGGAAACTGCCGGCGGCCGCTCATCGCCGACATCATCCGCAGGATGCGGCCGAGCGGGACGCAGTCGCCGCCGAGAATGTAGCGCTGGCCGAGGCGGCCGCGCTCCATGGTCAGCACGAGGCCCATCGCGACGTCGCGGACGTCGACCAGATTGACCAGGAAGTTGAGATGCGGCTGCACCTTCTTCTGGAGGAAGTACCAGAGCATCGCGGTCGGCGGCGTCAGATTGTGGTCGGCGGCGCCGATCGGCATGGTCGGCGTGCCGATGACCAGCGGGAAGCCGCTGGCCGCGGCCTTCGCCGCAAAATGCTCGGCGAGCGACTTCGAGCGCGTATAGGCGCCGGGCATCGCATCGGCCGGCTGCAGCGCCTCCTCGGCGGCGACGCCGCCCAGGTCGGAATAGGGGAACAGGATCGATTCCGTCGAGCAGTGCAGGAAGCGCGACACGCCGCGCTTCATCGCGGCTGCGAGCACCACCTCGGTGCCGCGGCAATTGACGTCGTGAAAATCCTGCTTGTTGGCAACCCACATGCCGGGCAGGCCGGCGAGGTGATAGACCTGATCGACGCCCGCGACGGCAGCGTCGACCGCGGCGCCGTCCAGCACCGAGCCATGGACATATTCAACGTCGGCGTTCGCCGCGGCCGGCGCACGGACATCGAGAACGCGTACCCGCTGCCCACGGGCGCGGAGCGCTTCTACGAGGTGATGTCCGATGAAGCCGCTGCCACCGGTAACCAGTACGAGAGCCATGCAGAAGGTTTGCCGTTTCGCTTCTAGAGCTATCGGGTTGAAAGGGAATTGGCCGGAACAGGCGCCAGAATCGCGGCAAGGTCGCGACGGAAGCCCAATGCAATGAACAATTTCGCCATGACAAACATCGGTCCAAGCAGGAAATGCGTGGGATGGTCCACCATCGACGGCTGCCGTTCCTCGAAAACCCTGTGGCCGACGATCTGCGATGCGACGCCAAAGCCGATCAGCGCCGCAAAAATCGACCACATCATGACGATCGAGACCTGATTGCCGATCGCGGTTGCGACCGAAAGCAGCACGATCATCGCGGCGAGGATGCCGAGCCCGATCCCGGCGTCCAGCATCAGCCAGTAGACCAGCACCGGCAGTGCCAGGATCACCGCCAGGCTCACCTCGACCCCAAACACGGAGAAATGCACGAGAGTCAGCGGCAGCACGGCGCCGGTGAACAGCAGCAGGATACCGACCACGTGCATCGCGCAGTTCCAGGGATCGCGATGATATTCGACGTAGTCCGCCAGTTGGCGTTGAAAATAACTGGCCATCTCGGTCTCGTGCATCGTGGGGTTGGGAAGGGCGAGAACAGGCTATAGCACCTGACAGGGCGGTGCACAAACCGGCCCTATCGTCGCGCAAAACCGTGTTGTCGCGCTGTGAGACAGGTCACAAAACGGAAGAACTTCAAGGGGTTCCGCCAGGCGCCGAGAGGTGCATCCTCAGCGCTTCTTGGCGGGCTTTTTCGCCGCAGGCGCAGGCGCTGCAGCCGGATGCGCGGGCGCTTCCTCCGGCACCTTGGCGAAGGTCAGGATTTGCAGCTGGCCGTTCACCGCCGAGGTCGGCTTGGCCCGGTCGAGAAACTGCTCCTCGCCGAGGCCGATTGGATGCAGTCGCTTGGTCGATATCTTGAACGTGTTCACCAGCACGTCGCGGATTGCATCCGCCCGGCGCTGGCTCAGGATTGCGTTGGCCTCGCGCGTCTTCTGATTGGATTCGACGTGGCCGACGATCAGGAAGGTGTAGGGCAGCAACGAGGAATGAACCAGCGCGTCGGCGATGCGGCCGACGGTCTGGTAGGACGCCGGCTGGATGATCGGCGTGTCGGCGTCGAACTGGATCTGCGCATTGAAGGCGGGCAGCTTGGCGAGATCGGGCGCGATCGGCGGCCGGTTCACCGGACCCGGATCGTTCTTGATCCTGGCCTTGGCGCGCTCCATCACCTGCTGCTTCAGCGCAGGGAGATCAACCTCGGGCGCCTCCTCGAAATGGTTGAGCTTGGCGACGATGTCGTCGCGGGTCGGCGCTGCCGCCGTCTGCGCGTGGGCTGGGTCCGCGAGCAAGGCGAGACCGAGCGCGATGCCGATTCCGGCGGTGGAGAGCCAGGGCGCGCGCATCAGCGATACCCCGCGTCGTCGACGGCCTTCAGGCAGTTGTTGCTGATGCCCTTGGGCGTCGAGACCAGGCAGGGGACCGACTTGCTGGTCTCCTTGGTCGAGCCGCCGCAGACCTTGACGATCTCGCGCTGGCAGGCGTTCGCCACGGTGACGCGCGCGGCGATGCGTTTCTGGATGGCGTCGAAGACGCTGAGATAGTCACTCGCGCATTGCTGGGAGAGCACGTCGCGGTTGCGCGACAGGCACTCCTTCAGCCGGGTCGAATCCGGGTTGACGCCGCGGCAATTGGCGACGATTTCGGCGCCGCAGCTCGCCGCCAGCTTTCCGATCGAATCGCCAAAGCTCATGGTCTCCGCCGCCGCAAGCGACGGCATCCCCAATGCCAGCAAGATCAGTGTGATGGAGCCCCGGACCATATGTGCATCTGATACGGGGAAGTTCGCGGTGGTCAAGGGCTGTTCGCCCCGGAACGGTCGAGAGTCCGGCGAGTGCGGCGAACAGTCCTCACTCCGTGGCCTCAGTGAGGGGTGGCCATTCGATCAGGACGGCCGTGTGTTTCCTGAGGTCCTCGGCGAACTCCGGATCGGCCTTGAGTTCGTCCAGCGTCCGCGGCGGGGGAAGCTCGCGGCCGTCCTCAATCAGCTCCTGCGCATAGAAGGCGAGCGCCTCGGGCGCATTCTCCAGGGCCTCGTCGGCATCATCGCCGCCGGAAATGCAGCCGGGCAGATCGGGAAACCACAGGCTGACGGCGTCGTCCGGACCGGCGTCTTCGATGATGGCGACGTAGTGAGGCATGGCAGGACTGGTGGCCTCGATGGTTGTGCCGCCCGGTTTCATTCAATTATGAATACCGCATCTCAGGAGGCAAGCAATTGACCAAATTGACTCTGGCTGAAGGCGCCGGCTCATTCGTGTTTTGTGATGATGGTGCCGTCCCCTCGCCACGCACGATGCGAGTCTTTTCGTTCTGCCCCCGATCGCGCAATGCGCACACACGCATTATCGTGGCGATGCATGGCGTCGATCGCGCTGCCGCGGCGTTTCGCGATCTGCTCGCTCCTCAGGCCGAACGCAACGGGCAAATCGTGCTGGTGCCGGAGTTCGATCCCGAGCAGTTCCCGGGCATCTCCGCATACAATTTCGGTGGCGTGCGGCTGCCACCGCCGGACAACGCGCTCCAGCCGCGCGATCACTGGAATTTCGGGGTCATCGACCGGCTGTTTCACTATGTCCGGGATGCGATCGGGTCCAGCCGAGAAACCTTCGGCTTGTTCGGCAATTCCGCGGGCGCCCAATTCGTCCTGCGCTATCTCGCGCTCAACGAGGCCGCTTCGGTCGATCTTGCCGTTGCCGCCAATTGCGGATGCTACATGCTGCCGAACCTCGCCAAGGACTATCCCGACGGCATGGGAGGGATTGGCCTCGATACAAGTGATTTGCGGAGGTATCTGGGGCGCTCGCTCGTCATCCTGCTGGGCGATGCCGACAACGACCCTGATGCTCCGGACCTGCCGCGCTGGGACGAGGCGATGGCCCAGGGGCCTCACCGCCTCGCGCGTGGTCTCTGGCATCTCGAACACTGCACGAAGCTGGCCAGCAGCCTCGATGTGGCGCTGGGCTGGCGGCTCGAGATCGCGCCGGGGGCCGGGCACGTCGACCAGCTGATTTACGACCAGGGCGCCAACATCCTGAACGGCTGAGTGGATGGCCTTGTGTGCAAGGGTCTCACGCCCTCTGCACAAAGCTGTCCACGACCTTCTTCTCGCCGGCCTTGTCGAAGGCGATGGTGAGCTTGTTGCCGTCGATCTTGGTGACGTGGCCGTAGCCGAATTTCTGGTGGAAGACGCGGTCTTCGAGCGAGAATTCCGAGGTCGTGCCGGTCGATTTGGCGACCAGCTCGCCCTCGATCGTGAGGGGGCCGCGGCGGCGCGAGGAGAAGCTGCCGAAATCGGGGCCGGATGACGAGGCGGACGAGAACGACGCGGTCTCTTCCTCGAAGCCGCCGCTTTGGCTGCCGCCAGTGCGGCCGCCGCCACGGTTGCGGTTGGCCTGGGCGCGCTGCCAGCCCGGCGTCGAATAGCTGGAGCCGAACGCCTCCATGTCGTCGAAGCGCGAGGCGCCATAGCCACCGGCGCCGCCCCAGGCCGAGCCGCCCTTGGATTCCGTGATCTCGACATTGGCCGCGGGCAATTCGTCGAGGAAGCGCGACGGGATCGTGGTCGACCAGGTGCCGTGGATCCGGCGATTGGTGGCGAAATAGATCATGGCGCGGCGGCGGGCGCGGGTGAGGCCGACATGGCCGAGCCGGCGTTCCTCTTCGAGGCCGGCGCGGCCCTGTTCGTCCAGCGTGCGCTGGCTCGGGAACAGGCCTTCCTCCCAGCCGGGCAGGAACACGTTGTCGAATTCGAGGCCCTTGGCCGAATGCAGCGTCATCAGCGACACCGCATCGTCCTCGGCGCCGCCCTCGCGGTCCATCACCAGCGAGATGTGCTCCAGGAACCCTTGCAGGTTCTCGAACTCCTCCATCGAGCGCACCAGCTCTTTGAGGTTCTCGAGCCGGCCGGCGGCATCGGCCGAACGGTCCTTCTGCCACATCTCGGTGTAGCCGCTCTCGTCGAGCACGATCTGCGCCAGCTCGGTGTGCGAGGTGACCTCGCGCTGGGCGCGCCAGCGGTCGAACTGGGCGACGACGTCGCGCAAGCTTCCGCGTGCCTTCGGCTTCAGCTCGTCAGTCTCGACCACCGCGCGCGCCGCCTCGAACAGCGGGATGCGGCGCTTGCGGGCGTGGTCGTGCAACATCTGAATAGTGGCGTCGCCGAGCCCGCGCTTGGGCACGTTGACGATGCGCTCGAAGGCGAGATCGTCGGCGGGCGAGTTGATGACGCGCAAGTAAGCCAGCGCATCGCGGATCTCGGCGCGCTCATAGAAGCGCGGGCCGCCGATGACGCGATAGGGCAGGCCGAGCGTGACGAAACGGTCTTCGAACTCGCGCATCTGGTAGGAGGCGCGCACCAGGATCGCGATCTCGTTGAGCTTCTCGCCCTTGCGCTGGATCTGCTCGATCTCCTCGCCGATGCCGCGGGCTTCCTCTTCGGAATCCCACGAGCCCTTCACCGTGACCTTCTCGCCGTCCTGGTCCTCGGTGCGCAGCGTCTTGCCGAGCCGGCCTTCATTGTGCGCGATCAGATGGGAGGCGGCGGCAAGGATGTGACCGGTCGAGCGGTAGTTGCGCTCGAGGCGAATGACTTTTGCGCCCGGGAAATCGTGCTCGAAGCGCAGGATGTTGTCGACCTCGGCGCCGCGCCAGCCATAGATCGACTGGTCGTCGTCACCGACGCAGCAGATGTTTTTCGTCTTCTCCTTCTCCCCGCTTGCGGGGAGAAGGTCGGGATGAGGGGGAGTCTCCACGAGCTCGGTGCTTGGAGAGTCCCCCTCACCCGCATCGCTTCGCGATGCAACCTCTCCCCGCACGCGGGGAGAGGTGAAAGAAGGCGCCTGCGACAAGAGCCGCAGCCACAGATACTGCGCGACGTTCGTATCCTGATACTCGTCCACCAGGATGAATTTGAAGCGCTGCTGGTACTGCCGCAAGATATCCGGGTGCTCGCGGAAGATGCGGATGTTCTCCAGCAGCAGGTCGCCGAAATCGGCGGCATTCAAGATCTTCAGCCGCTCCTGATAGCTCGCATAGAGTTTGCCGCCCTTGCCGTTGGCGAAGACAGCGGCTTCGCCGGAGGGGACCTGCGAGGGCATCAGGCCGCGGTTCTTCCAGCCGTCGATCAGGCCGGCGAGCATGCGTGCGGGCCAGCGCTTGTCGTCGATGTTCTCGGCCTGGAGCAGCTGCTTGAGCAGCCGTACCTGGTCGTCGACATCGAGCACCGTGAAGTTCGACTTGAGCTGCGCCAGCTCGGCATGGAAGCGCAGGATGCGCCCGCCGATCGAGTGGAAGGTGCCGAGCCATGGCATGCCTTCGACGGCATGGCCGAGCATCTGGCCGAGCCGGTGCTTCATCTCGCGCGCGGCCTTGTTGGTGAAGGTCACCGACAGGATCTCGGCGGGCCGGGCGCGGCCCTGGCTCAGGATGTGGGCGATGCGCGTCGTCAGCACGCGCGTCTTGCCGGTGCCGGCGCCGGCCAGCACCAGGACCGGACCGTCCAGCGTCTCCACCGCCTCGCGCTGCTCCGGATTGAGCCCGGACAGATATTTCGGGCCCACGGAGGCGCGTGCACGCGCGGCGATGCCGCCGGCTGCGGGCTGGTGGTCGGGAACGCTGGTAATCTTGCTCGGCTCGGTCATGCGAATCATTTGGCCCCACGATGGCACCGCGGGGTGACGGGAGGGAGCCTTCTTAACAGGGATTGCTGCCTATATGGGGCACCGGGACGGGGTTTTCCACGTACGCGGCGGCCCGATTTGTTCCCGAAAGCCGGGCCAATTTCCACCGGGCCGGGTGGGGAACCATCGTTCCCACGTCGAGATTGTCTGGGCAGGTGGCGCGGTCAGCCGCGTCGATCGCAGACAGACATCAAGACGAGGTTTTCGCCATGCTAGGCTGGGTTGTGACGTTTCTGGTTATCGCACTGATCGCCGGCATCCTGGGCTTCGGCGGCATCGCCGGCGCTTCGATCGAGATCGCCAAGATCATCTTCTTCATCGCGGTCGTTCTGTTCCTGGTCTCGGCCGTGGTCGGATTGGCGCGTGGCCGCACCAGAATATAGCTAGCGCTTCGAGGGCATCGCCACGTTGCGGCCGATGCCCTCGGGCCGCGGCACGGCGCTGTGGGCCTTGGTGACCGCAACGACGCGCTCCCGGACATCAGGCGGAAACGGCGCAACGCGCCGCGCATTCATATCCATGTGCAGCGACATGTTCTCCGAGGTCGCCGACAGCCAGCCCTCGGTCGCGTGCCGCATCTCCTCGAATGTGTGCAGCCGCTTGTCGTCAGCGGCGAGCAGCCAGACGAGGATCTGCACGGGATCGCCGAGGTGGATTTCGCGCAAGTACCGCACGTGGCATTCAGCGGTGAAGGTCGAGCCGTGGCGCTCCTTCTTGTACGCCGGACCCATTCCCAGCTCGAGCCAGAGCTCGTCGATCGCCCGGTCGAACATGACGTTGTAGTAGGCCATGTTGAGATGGCCGTTATAGTCGATCCATTGCGGCTCGATCTGCATGATCGAGGCGCGGAACGGCTCTGCGGCGGGCTTCGAAGCGGCACTCTCCGGCATGTTTCATTCCCTGGGTATGCGTCCGGTCGCTTGACTTGACCGGCTTTATGTCCTTTGCCACGGTTCTTCTGTCGGGAGGAATGTCCGTGGGTACGACCATCACCAATAATCCGCCGCGGGTCGAGCCGAAAGCCCTCGCAAGCGCGCTGGAGCAGCTTGCCGCGCGCTTCGGCAACCGCCTCATCACCTCGCAGGCCGTCCGCGAGCAGCACGGCCATACCACCACGTGGATCGTCAACCAGCCGCCGGACGGCGTGGTGATGGCGCAGGAGACCGCTGACATCCAGGACGTGGTGCGGATCTGCGCCAAGAATCGCGTCCCCGTCATTCCCTTCGGCACCGGCACCTCGCTCGAGGGCCAGGTCAACGCGCCCGCCGGCGGCATCTCGATCGACCTGCGCGACATGAACAAGGTGCTCGCCGTGCATGCCGAGGATCTCGACTGCGTGATCCAGCCCGGCGTCACCCGCAAGGCGCTCAACGAACATCTGCGCGACCAGGGCCTGTTCTTCCCGATCGATCCCGGCGCGGATGCTTCGCTCGGCGGCATGGCCTCGACCCGCGCCTCCGGCACCAACGCGGTGCGCTACGGCACCATGCGCGACAGCGTGCTGGCGCTGAAGGTCGTCCGCGGCGACGGCGAGATCATCACCACGGGCACGCGCGCCAAGAAATCCTCCGCCGGCTACGACCTGACGCATCTGTTCGTCGGCGCCGAGGGCACGCTCGGCATCATCTCGGAACTCACAATCCGGCTCCGCGGCATCCCTGACACGATCGCGGCCGGCGCGGTGTCGTTCGAGACCGTGCACGGGGCGTGTCAGGCCGTGATCCTCGCGATCCAGACCGGCATTCCCGTGGCGCGCATCGAGCTGCTCAACACCGCGCAGGTGAAGGCCTGCAACGCCTATTCCAAGCTGACGCTGCCGGAGACACCGCTGCTGTTGATGGAATTCCACGGCAGCGAGGTCGAGGTCGCCGAGCAGTCGAAGGCGTTCGGCGAGATCGCCAGGGACTGCGGCGGTGGCGATTTCTCCTGGACTACTAAACCGGAGGACCGCACAAAACTGTGGCAGGCGCGGCACGACGCCTATTGGTCCGTGAAGGCGCTGCGCCCCGGCGACAGCATCGGCGTGGTTGCGACCGACGTCTGCGTGCCGATCTCGCGCCTTGCCGATTGCGTCAGCGAGACCGAGGAAGATCTCAAGCGCCTCAATCTGCTGTCGCCGATCGTCGGCCATGTCGGCGACGGCAATTTCCACTGCTCGCTGGTCTGCGACACCAACGACGCCGCCGAGATGGCGCGCGGCGAGGAGTTCATGCATCGCCTCGTCGAGCGCGCGCAGGCGATGGACGGCACCTGCACCGGCGAGCACGGCATCGGCCAGGGCAAGCAGAAATATCTCAAGGCGGAACTCGGTCTGGAGGCGATCGAAGCGATGCGCGCGCTGAAGCAGGCGTTCGATCCGCTCAACATCCTCAACCCCGGCAAGATCGTGCCGGAGGCGTAGCGCGCGGCCCGGGAACTTTCGGCGGCCAAGCCGGTTCCAATTCCCGACAAGTTCCGATGCCTCAATGGCGCGGCTTTGCGGGAGGATGCGATGTTGCGACCGGTCATTGCAATTGCCGTGATGGCGCTTGCCTGCATGCTGGCAGGGACGGCTCTGGGCAAGGGCGGACACGGTGGCGGACACGGCGGTGGTCATGGTGGTGGTCACGGCGGCGGACATGGCGGCGGCCATGGCGGAGGTCACGGCGGCGGGCATGGTGGAGGCCATCACGGCGGCGGCCATTTTCACGGCCACGGCTTCGGGCGTGCACATGGTGGCGGTCATCATCGCGCGATGCGGTTTGCAACCGGCGCCCGACACGGCCCCAACTTCGGTCAGATCCGCAATGCGTCCGTCCGTCCTGCGCATTTCCGCAACGCGTTCAACGCGCATTCCGGCGCTTTCCGCAACGGTCGCCTGATCGGCAACCCGGCGGCGCGCGCCCAGATCACGGCTGCGGCCGCGCTCGCCGGCTGGCACGGCGCCAGCAGCGGATGGTGGCAACATGCGGGCGGCGGTTACGGCTGGGTCGGACCGCTGTTCTGGCCGTTCGCCTATAACGATCTCTACGACTACACGATCTGGGGCGACGGCCTCGGCTTCTGGGGCTACGGCTATCCGGACATCTATGCCGGCCTGTTCGGACCTTATGGCTATGACGGACTGTCGGCCTATCTGCCGCAGCGCCCGCAGGGACGACGGCAAGCGCGAGGCGTTGCGCTGGATCAGCTTTGCGGCAGCGACCGCCGCGAGATCGTCGGTCTGCCGATCGATCAGATCGCCGCGGCGGTGCAGCCGACCGAGGCGCAAGGCGCCAATCTCGATGCGCTCGGCAATGCTTCGATTGACGCTGCAGCGCTGATCCGCGCGTCCTGTCCGTCGCAGGTCGCAGCGACGGCACCCGGCCGGCTGGCGGCGATGCAGCAGCGTGTCGAGGCGATGGTGAAAGCCGTCGATCTCGTTCAGCCCGCCCTCGACAGCTTCTATGGCTCGCTCACCGACGAGCAGAAGGCGCGGTTCAATGCCCTGGCCGAAGATCAGCGCCGCGCGACAGCTTCTAGCGGCAGTGGGGGATCGCTGATCCAGACCTGCGGCGCGTCTGCCGCGCTGGATTGGCCCGGCGCCGACATCGAGGCGAGGCTTCACCCCAACGATACGCAGCGCGCCGCACTGCAGGTGCTCCAGGATACCAGCGCCAAAGTCAGCGCATCGCTCAAGTCGGCCTGCCAGCCAAGCGAGGTGATGACCCCGCCGGCGCGAATGGCCGCGGTCCGCAAGCGGCTCGATGTGATGCTCGATGGCGTCAAGTCGGTGCGCGCGGCGCTGGAGGATTTCTACGCCACGTTGAATGACGAGCAGAAGGCGCAGTTCGAGGCCATCGGACCACGCCGAACGTCCTGAAGACGTCAATATCCTGCGGAAAAATCGCCTCGCCGATATTGATCGGCCTCTCTATGCTGGGGAGGCTGAAGCGCGGCGATATGGCGGCTCGAAGATCGCGGATGGTGGGGCGATGACGTGGTTCGCGCGCAAGACGCGACAGGACATCTGGGACGAGGAGATCGAAGCACCGCTCGGTGACATCGAGGCCGCCGCGCGCATCCGCGCGATCTGTGACGCTGCGGCTCCGAGCGCCGCCGGCTCGGCTCGTAACGACAAGCGCGACAGCGAACGCTACGAGCGCGCCGCCAAGGTTGCGATGGAGATCGCGATGAAGATCTCGGACGACCTGATGCGCGACGACGCGGTCCGTCGCATCGTCGATCTCTGCATGACGGCTGGCGATCTCAAGACCGCGCAGATCCTGTTCCGCGCCATTCACGCGAGCTGGATCCGCGAGACGGTGCAGCGGGATCATCCGACATTGGCATCGTAGAACGGTTACTTCGCCAGCTTCCGCACAGCCTCGTCCACGCTGTGGAAGACGTGCTCGCGGGGCAGGGCATCGAACAGTCTGAACCGCTCGAACGCGTCCTGCGCGCGCACCGATTCCAGCCGCGCCAGCGCGACGGTAACGCCCTGTTCGCTGCATACCTTGAACACGTCGAGCAATATCTGCGCGGCGGTGAAGTCGATCTCGACCATGCCGCTCGCCTCCAGCACCAAGAGTTGCGGCGTCGCCGTGCCGAGCACCTTGCTCACGTCGCTGCGGAAACCCGGCGCGTTGAGAAACGACAGCGGCGCCTGCAGGCCGATCACGGCAACGCCGGCGATGCGCTCGCCGGGGAGGTGCGGATGCGCCGGCCACCAGATGGTGGTGCCCGGCACGCGCTCGAACTCGACCAGCCTGGCGCGCGTGGTGCTCCAGATGCCGTGCAGCAGCGACAGTGCGATGCCGAGGAAAGCGCCCTGCTGGATCGGCAGTACGATGATCAGCGCGGCGGTGGCCACGATCAGCAGGAACTCGCCGAACGACTGCCGGTAGATCGTGGCGATCTGCTTGGCGCGGATGATGCGCAGCGCCACGAACAGCAGGATGCCGCCCAGCGCGGCGTCCGGCACGTGCTGCAACAGCCCGGTGCCGAACGCGAGTAGCGCCAGCACGATCACTGCTGCGGCAAGGCCCGCAAGCTGCGACTGCCCGCCGGTCTCGGCGACGATGCCCGTCCGCGGCGGGCTGGCATTGACCGGAAATGCGCCGAACAGGCCGGCCAAGACGCTGCCGGCCCCCGCGCCGAGGAAATCGCGGTCGACATCGGCCGGCTGATCAGGATCGGACGGGAACGAGCGCGTCGTCGCGGCGGTCTGCACCATCACCACGACCGTGATGACGAAGGCGAGTGGCACCAGCCGCACCCACAGCTCCGGCGCAAGCTCGGGGAAGGTCGGCCGCGGCAACGTGCCGGGCACGCTGCCGACGACGCTGACGCCCTTGCTTTCGAGGCCGAGCGCGATCGTGGCCAGCGTCGCGCCGACCAGCCCGATCAGTGCGCCCGGAATTTTCGCGCTGATCTTCTCGGAGATGAAGACCACGGCGAGCACACCGAAGCCGATGCAGAACGTGATGGGATTGGTTCGGCCGATCTCGCTTGCGAGCACGCCGATGCGATCGAGCGTCGGCCCGCTCGGCGATGGAAGCCCGAGCACACCCGGCAGTTGGGACACGATGATGTGGACGGAGATGCCGGCGAGGAAGCCGACCATGACCGGCACCGACAACAAATTGGCGATGCCGCCGAGCCGGAATGCGCCGCCCGCCAGCATCATCGCGCCGACCATCAGCGCCAGCGCGATCGCGAGGCCCTGATATTCCGGCGTACCGGCCGCAGCCAGCGCAGCGAGTCCGCCGGCGAAGATCGGCGTGATCGTGGAATCGGCGCCGCAGGACAGAAAGCGGTTGCCGCCGAGCAGCGCAAATCCCAGCGAGCCCGCCATGAAGGCGAAGAAGCCGATCTGCGGCGCAAAACCGCCGAGCCGCGCGGTCGCCATCTGCTCGGGGATCGCGATCGCCGCCAGCGTCAGCCCCGCCATCAGATCGCCGGGCAGGGCGTAGGACGCGAGCGAGCTGAACAGCGGCCAGGCGTGCTTCGATGATCCCTTGGCGTGAGCGTCGTGCGGCATTGATGGGTCGTCTCCGGAAAGGCTGGCGGTGGCCGATCAGACTACAGCATTTCCGGAGAGGAGAGCGGCGGATCGAGCCACTTCTCCGTCATCAACAAGAATGTCCGCAAGCCATGGGCTTGCGGACATTCTTCGCAGTGCGGTGGACTGCCTCAGTACCGGCCGCGGTCGTTGTGGTAGTCGCCGCCGCGGCCGCCACCCATGCCCATGCCGATGCCGATCCCAATGCCGATGCCTTGCATGATGGCGCCGGGCGGTGGGCCGCGATCCGGCGGTGGTGCGCGCTCGTAGACCACTTCGTCGGGCGGCGGCCGGCGCGGCTTCGGCGGTGTCTCGACCACCTTGCGCTTCGGCGGTGTCTCGTCGACCTTGCGCTTTGGCGGCGTGTCGTCGACGCGCTTCTTGATGATGGGCGCCACGTCGGGGTTGACCGGCGAAGCCGGGCCCGTCGGCGTCGAGCACGGGCAGGTCGGCGCCAATGCGACGGCGATCGGGGCAGGGGCCGCCGCGGCCGCGACCGGCAAGGCATAGTTGCGGTTCTGAACCCGGAGCAGCAGCCTGCGCGCGGTAGCAGCCAGGTCGCTGTTGTCCCAGTTGGCGAGATAGGCCTCGAACGAGGCGCGGGTGTTGATGGCGGTGGCGCGCTCCCAGGCCAGCATCTGGCGCCGACGCTCCAGCACGGTGCGCAAGCGCGGTGTGCGGGCGTCCTGAGCGTAGAGCTCGATATAGGCTTGATAGGCCTGCACGGTGTCGTCAGCGATCACGATCTCATAGGCCGCCTTGGCGTCCTTGCCCTGCAAATCCTTGCGCCAGTCCTCGACGCTGCGTGTGCCGCTGGCGAGCGCCATCGATGATGCGCCCGGCAGGGACGACGAACTGCTCTCGCCGCCGAAGAACCTGAAATCGGTCGTCAGCGAGGAGCTTTCCCAGGGGATCTGCCGTCCGTCGGTCGATTGCGCCACCGCGACGCGGATGCGCTTGAACACTTCCTCGATCGGCAGGTTCGGCTGCTTAGCGATGGCCAGCGCGGCCGTGGTGTAGGGGCTGTCGATGCCGTTGCCATCCTCGGCTTCCGCGCCCGGCGAGGTCGAATAGGAGATGAACGAGCCGGGCGCGCCGGCCTTGGTGTCGACGATCGCAAGCCCGTGGCCGGCGCCGCTGAGCGCGGGGAACGGATTGTTGCGGCAGGCGTCCAGCATGAAGATGCGCGCCCGCGTCGGCAGCGCGCCGAGCGTGTTGAGTAGGTCGTTGAGCCGCACGCCCTGGAGCGGAATGTCGGCCTCGCGCTTGGGGTCGAGGTCGACGGGCACCAGATAGTTCTCGCCGTCGATCTGCAGGCCATGGCCGGCATAAAACACCAGCGCGACGGTGTCGGCGCCGCTGGCGCTGACCTTGCCGGCGAAATCCGAGATCGCCGCGCGCATCTCGTTCTGACCGAGATTGGCTGCCGTGGTGACGGTGAAGCCGGCATTGCCGAGCAGCTCGGTCATGCCCTTGGCGTCGTTGGCGGCATTGGGCAGTTCCGGCACGGTGCGATAGGCGGACTGGCCGATCACGAGCGCGAGCCTTGCTTCGGCCGCGGCCTCCGTCGGTGTCATCAATTGCGTGAATGCAAGAAGGCCGGATGCAAGAAGCAAATTGCAAAGGACTGGACGGCGCATGGTGTCACCTCCATCGGCAATGCGCGCGATGATGTCACCTTTTCTACGTCTGTGCCATGACACTGTCTGTGCGCTGGATCACGCTGCCCGCTGCGGCAAAATGGGGCAGGGCGTCTGCCGGAGCGGGAAGCATCGTTCTGGCGCCATCCATGTGAATTGCGCATTGATCCATGCGCCAATTGGATTGATCCCCGCCGCTGCATGGCGTGCTCTCTCGCGTCCCGCGCCGTGGGCCCATCCGCATCGCGAATCCCGCAAAACATGACCGTTTCGCTGCGCGCCTGTGCCGTCGGCATGTGCCTCGCGCGGCTTTGCGAGGTCCGGGCCCAACCCTTGCCTGCCCCGTCGCTTTGGCCATACAGTCTGCGCAACAGGCCGCGACAACGATCGCGGCCGTAAACAAGAATGCTTGGGAGAGACCGCACCATGACCATCGTGCCCGTGAACCGTCGCGCGTTCATCAAGTCATCGGCGGCGGTCACCGCCGGCCTCGTGCTCTCTCCCGCCATCATCGGCCGTGCAGAAGCTGCGACGCTGAAGCTGAAATGCTCCTCCTCGCTGCCGAACGATCCCAAATACGCCAACGGCCGCGTCTACTACGACAATCTCGTCAAGAATCTGAAGGGCAACGGCCTCGGCGAGCAGGTCGAGGTCGCCTTCTTCCCGGACAACCAGCTCGGCCAGGAGATCGACGTCATCAACTCGGTGAAGCTCGGCGTCATCGACCTCATGGTGTCGGGCTCGTCGATCTCGGCCAACCTGGTGCCGCTGGTCGGCACCTTCGACCTCGGCTTCCTGTTCTCGAGCTTCCCGCAACAGACCAAGGCGTTCGATTCCGGCGCGGCCAAGCCGATCGAGGACGCACTGCTCAAGGGCGGCAACATCCGCATCATCGCTTGGGCCTATAATTTCGGCTCGCGCAGCGTGCTGGCGAAGAAGCCGGTGAAGACGCCGGAGGATCTCGCCGGTCTCAAGATTCGCACCCTGCCCAATCCCGTCATCACCGAATGCCTGCGCCTGATGGGCGCCGCCGCGACGCCGCTGGCCTTCGGCGAGATCTACACGGCCTTGCAGGCCGGCGTGCTCGATGGCCTCGAGCACGATCCGCCGACGATCCTCGCCAGCAAGTTCTTCGAAACCTCAAAGTTCTACGCGCTGACGCAGCACAATTTCTCGCCGCTCGCGATCTATTTCAGCGACATGACCTATAACCGCATGGATCCGAAGCTGCGCGAAGGCTTCCTCGATGCCGCCAAGAAGGCCGCGGCCGACACCCGCGCCCATGGGCTCGCGGTCGAGAAGGAGGCGCTGGCGGCCCTGACCGAGAAGGGCGTGACGGTCGCCGAATGCGACCGCGAGGCCTTCAAGAAGCGCGTCGCGCCGCAGATCGAGAACTTCGTCAAGGCACGGCCGGAATCCAAGCCGGTCATCGACATGATCCGCGCGACGCAAGCCTGAGATGACGATGACCGCCGCCGTGCCCGTCTCGGGCGGCCGCCACGGGAGCATCACCCTGCTGCTTCGCGTCAGCGACGCGATTGCGGCCATCCTGCTCGCCGCCGATCTCGTCGTGGTGTGCGCCTCCGTGCTGCTGCGTTTCTTCTTCAACGCGCCGGTCGAGTGGTCGGACGATGTCGCGCGCGGATTGATGGTCGGCTCGGCCTTCTTCGGCGCGGCGAGCGCGCTCGCGCGTGGCGAGAATGTCGGCGTGTCCTTCTTCCGCGACCTCCTGCCGGTGCGGCTGCGCACGCTGGTCGATGCCGCGAGCGCGCTGCTGATCGTGCTGATCTCCGGCTATGTCGCCTACAACGCGATCAAGCTTGGCTCGCTCACGGCCGGCCAGACCACCGGTTCAGGCCTGCCGCTGGAATTGACCTTCTACCCGATGGGCGTCGGCGCCCTGTTCATGACGGTGTTCGCGATCGACCATCTCTGCGCAAGGCCGCTTCCCGACATCGTCAGGGGCCTCACTGCGATCGTCATCGTCACCGGCCTTTATCTCGCCTGGGATTACCTCTCGCCGTCGTCGGTGCCCTCGGCGGGCACGCTGATGCTGATCGGCTTCTTCGCAACGCTGTTCGGCGGCCTGCCGATCGGCTTTGCGCTGGCGCTGGCCGCGCTGATCTTCATCTGGGTCGAGGGCGCGCTGCCCGGCGTCATCTTCGCCCAGCAGATGGCGCGCGGCATCGACAATTTCGTGCTGCTCGCGATTCCCTTCTTCATCCTCGTCGGCTACCTCATGGAAGCCAACGGCATGTCGGTGCGCCTGATCGAGCTGTTGCAGCGCGCGGTGGGACGCATGCGCGGCGGCCTCAACGTCGTGATGGTGGCCTCGATGGTGCTGTTCTCGGGCATCTCAGGCTCGAAGATGGCCGACGTCGCCGCGGTCGGCTCGGTGCTGATCCCCGCCGCGCGCCGCTCGAAGCAGAATCCGGGCGGTGCGGTCGCGCTGCTGGCGGCGTCCGCAGTGATGGCGGAAACCATTCCGCCCTGCATCAACCTGATCATCCTCGGCTTCGTCGCGAACCTCTCGATCGGCGGCCTGTTCATGGCCGGGCTCTTGCCTGCCGCGCTGATGGCGCTGGTGCTGATCGCGGTCTCCATCATCTTCGGCAAGCCGCCGGCGGACGCCGAGGACATCGCGCCGCAGGCGCCGGTGTCGGGCCTTTGGAGCGGCGCGATCGCCTCGTTCGGCCTGATCTTCATGATCTTCTTCGGCTTCAAGAGCGGCTTTGCCACGGCCACGGAAATCTCGGCCTTCGCGGTCGCCTATGCGCTCGTCGTCGGCAGCGTGGTGTTCCGCGAGCTCGGCTTCAGATCGGCCGCGCACAGTTTCGTCCAGGCGGCAACGCGTGCGGGTCTGGTGCTGTTCATCGTTGCCGCTGCGCAGTCGCTGGCGTTCACGCTGACCTTGCAGCAGGTGCCGCATGCGGTCGGCGATTTCATGCTCGGCCTCTCCAAGACCTCCGGCGTCTGGCTGTTCATCCTGCTCGCCATCGCCGTGCTGATCGTGATGGGCTCGGTGCTGGAAGGCGCGGCCGCGCTGATCATCTTTGGGCCGCTGCTGCTGCCGGTCGCGGTGCAGCTCGGCGTCGATCCCCTGCATTTCGGCGTGGTGCTCGTCATCGCGATGGGCATCGGCCTGTTCGCCCCGCCGCTCGGGCTCGGGCTCTACGGCGCCTGCCTGATCGGCAACGTGCCGATCGAGCAGACCGTGAAGCCGATCATGGGCTATCTCGGCCTCTTGTTCCTCTGCCTGCTCGTCATCGCCTTCGTGCCATGGCTCTCGACCGCTCTGCCGCGGGCATTCGGCTACTGAAGGAGTCTTGTCGTGAAGGTCCTGCTCGCGCACACGCCGGAGATGCGGCGCAATTACTACGGCGATCGCAGCTTGAACGGCCTGCGCGCGGCCGCCGAGGTGATCCTGCACGAGAGCGACGAGACTCTGGACGCAACCGGGCTCGCGCGCGCAGCAAAAGATGCCGACATCATCGTCGCCGATCGCATGACCGAGGGACGCGGCGAGATCTTTGCGCAGCTCCCGCGCCTGCGCGCCTTCGTCCGCTGCGCCGTCGATATCCGCAACGTCAATGTGGAAGCGGCCTCGAACGCCGGCGTGCTCGTGACCCGCGCCGGGCCCGGCTTCGTGCAGGCCGTCGCCGAGCTCGCGCTCGGCTTCATGGTCGATCTCTCCCGCGGCGTGTCGCGGACCACCGCCGACTACCAGGCCGGCCGCAAGCCGGAAGCGCGGATGGGCCGCCAGCTCGCCGGCAGCCGCATCGGCATCATCGGCTATGGCAGCATCGGGCGTTATCTCGCCGAGATCGCAAAGGTGCTGCGCATGGAGGTGCTGGTCGCCGATCCCTTCGCTGATGTCAGCGACAGCGCGATCCGGCACGTCAGCCTCGACGAGCTCCTCGCCGCGTCAGACTATGTTGTCTGCCTTGCGATCGCCAACGAGCAGACCGAGAACCTGATCGGCGAGGCCGCGCTCGCGCGCATGCAGAAGCATGCCATCTTCGTCAATCTCTCCCGCGGCAATCTCGTCGACGAGGCCGCGCTCGCGAAGGCGCTTCTCGAGGGCCGCATCGCCGGCGCGGCGATGGATGTCGGCCGCGCGCCCGACCAGATGCCGACGCCGGACCTCGCGAAGCTGCCAAACGTCATCGCGACGCCTCACGTCGGCGGCCTGACGCCGCAGGCGATCGAATACCAGTCGCTGGAAACCGTGCGGCAGGTGGAGGCCATCGTCAAAGGCGAGGTGCCTCAGGGCGCCGTCAACGCCGACCGCTGGACGCGGCGGCCCTAACGCCCCTCTCGCCAACAAGTGCCGCTCTCTCCGTTCGCACCTTCATCGGTGCGCTAGTGGAGTCTCAATCTCATTAACCCCTACAGCCGATCCACCGCCTTGAATGTCCCGTCCTTCTCGATCACCGTCAAGAACACTTTTGGTGGCGTGTCGAGTGCGCGCACGCCGACGGTGACGATGCTGCCGCTGATGTCGAAGCGGCCGACATCGTTGATGGCGCGTAGCAGGCCCGCGCGCGTCGGTTGCGGTCCGGCATTTTCCAGCGCTGCGGCGGCGAGGCGGCCGGAGAGGTAGCCTTCGAGCGACACGAAATCCGGCGTCAGCGTCGGGTCGATCGCCTTCTGTGCCGCCTGGTAGTCGGCGACGAGCTTGAGCGAGTGGTCCCAGGGAAACGGCACGACCTGTGAGACGATGACGCCCTCGCCCTCGGGGCCGAGCTCCTTGGCGAGCGCATTGGCGCCGACGAAGGAGACGTTGACGAAGGTCGGGTAGGAGCCGCTGCGATGCGCGAGCTTGATGAACTCCGCGCAGGGACCGTAGGTGCCGACCATGACGATGGCCTCGGGCTCGGCGCGCTTGATGGTGCGCCAGGCCGAGCCGACCGCGCGGGTGTTGCGCTCGAAGGTGCCTTCGGCGGCGAGCTCGAGCCCGCGCTTGGCGAGCGCGCGCTTCACGCCGGCAAGACCGTCGCGGCCGAAGGAATCGTCCTGGTAGAAGATGCCGATGCGGGCGAAGTGGCGATCCTCCGTGAGGTGCTTGATCCAGGCCTCGGCCTCCGCGCCATAGCTGGCGCGGATATTGACGACGTTGGCGAGCTCGAGGTCGCGCAAGAATTCGGCGCCGCTGAACGGGCCGATGAAGGGAATGTTCCTGGTGCTGGTGATCGGGATCGTCGCCATCGCGGTCGGCGTTCCCACCGCGCCGATCAGTGCGAACACTTTGTCCTCGTCGATCAGGCGCAGCGTCTGCGCCGTCGAGCGGTCGGGATCGTAGCCGTCGTCGCGGCTGATGAGCTGGAGCTTGCGGCCATGAACGCCGCCCTTGGCGTTGATCTCGGTGAACGCCGCGACGATGCCTTGCCGCATGCGCTGTCCGAGCGCGGAGGAGGGGCCTTCGAGAGCGGCGGCCTGGCCGAACAGGATCGCGTCCTCGCTGACGCCGGCCTCCTCGCACCTCGCCGGAAGCATCAGCGCGGCCAGCCATGCGATGGCCAGGGCGACAGATGTCGCGGATCGCGATTGTGTCATGAGGATGCTTTGCCGGATGCTGAATGCGCTTGGTGGAAAGATAAGTCTGCGGCCCTGAACAGGTCGCTAACCGCTCGATGACCAGCGAGTCCATATGACTCCGGGGAAAACCGGCAAGTTATGTCCAGACTGCCGAAACTTGCGGGGGCAATCGTTAACTAAGCCGCGTGATGCGGACCACGCGGGTTCCGATATTGTCCAGTTCTTAACCGCGATCCTTGTCCGATAGTCGCGCCGGCGGCTCAACCAGAAGTTCGCACCGGCGCGCCGAGGGGGACTTGCGGGATCAAGATGGGCGGTCGCGATCAGAACGATCAGGATCGGAAGCGTGTGACCGGATGGTGGCGTGCCGCGCCGCTGCTCGGGCTCTATCGCCCTGCGCTCGTCGCCGTCGCCGTCGGGCTTCTGTTCTCGATCGTGGGCGCCGCCGCCGTCGCGCGCTGGGAAGGCCGCGTCAACCGGATCGAGTTCGAGAACGCGGCCGAGACCGAAGCCATCGTCATGCAGAACGGCATGAGCGAGTATATCTCGCGGCTGGTCGCGCTGCGTACGCTGTTCGAATCCACCAACGAGGACATCACCCGCAGCGAATTCGAGACCTTCAGCGCCCGCCTGTTCGAGCGCCATCCTGGCATGCTGCGCATCGCATGGTTGCCGCGCGTCAACCGCAAGGAGCGCGCCGAATACGAGGCTGCCGCGATCACGGACGGGGTGTCCGGCTATCGCGTCAAGTCGCTTCAGGGCGAGGCCCTCGCGACCGCGCCGCAGGGTGACGAATATTTCCCGGTGTTCTACTCGACCCAGCCGAAGACCTCGCAGGTCTATGGCATGGACTACGCGACCATCCCGGAGCGCCGTGCGGCGCTGGAGCGGGCGCGCGACAACGACCGGGTCGCCGCCATTCGCACGCGCCTGTTCGAGCCGAAGGAGGGCGGCCGGCTGCCCGACGTGCTCGTGGCGCTTCCCGTCTATGCCAAGGGCACGTCGCGCGAGACGGTCGCGGACCGGCGCCGCAATCTCACCGGCTTCGTCGTCGGCGTCTTCGACCTGCCTCTGCTGCTCCACACCATTCGCGTGACCACCGGCGCAAGTCCTGCGGTGAGCGTCAACGTCTATCCGCCCTTCACGGGGCAGATCGTCAGCCTCGAGTACATGCTGCCGGATTTCTCGTCGGCCGCCACCGCGCCGCAGTCGATGCGCGACGTCGCGCGGATGCTGCACTGGTCGGGCGGTCTCAAGATCGGGGACACCGACTGGCAGGTGCGCGCCATGCCGACGGCCGGCGGCGCGCTGGAGACGGTCTATGACCGCGCGGCCGCGGTCCTCATCGTCGGCTTGCTGCTCACGCTGTCGCTGTCGACCTATCTGATGCTCGCCAGCCGCAATTCGCGACGGCTGTCGCTGGCGAACCAGCGCGTGCTCGAGCTCGCCCAGACCGACATCCTGACCGGCTTGCCCAACCGCGCCTTCTTCCTCGCCCGGCTCGACGAGCTCAACGGCCAGCTCGACGATGCCGGCGCGGCCTTCTCGATCCTGATGCTCGATCTCGACCGCTTCAAGAACGTCAACGATTCCCTCGGTCACGGCGCTGGCGACGTGCTGCTGCGCCAGGTGGCGCAGCGGCTGAGATCCGCATTGCGCGCCGGCGACGTGCTGGCGCGGCTCGGCGGCGACGAGTTCGCCATCATCCAGGAAGGGAGCGAGGACCAGCGCGCCTGCGCGACCGAGCTCGCAGCGCGGATCGCCAAGCTCGTGGCCGAGCCGTTCCTGCTGCCCGGCCATCGCGTCGAGATCGGCACCAGCATCGGCATTGCGATCGCGCCGGATCACGGCAGCGACCAGGAGCAGCTCCTGAAGAAGGCCGACCTTGCGCTGTACCGTTCGAAATCGGCGGGCCGCAACTGCTACACCGTCTACGACGAGGCGATGTCGGCCGAGCTCGAGGCGCGCAACACGCTGGAAGGCGATTTGCGCGATGCCATCGCGCAATGCCAGCTCGAAGTGCACTATCAGCCGTTCGTCGATGCGCTCACCGGCGCGCGCCGCGGCTTTGAGGCGCTGGTGCGCTGGCGGCATCCGAGCCGCGGCCTGATCCCGCCCGACCAGTTCATTGCGCTTGCCGAAGAGACCGGGCTGATCGTGCCGCTCGGCGAATTCGTGCTGCGGCGCGCCTGCGCCGATGCGGCCGGCTGGCCCTCCAATCTGATGGTCGCGGTCAACCTGTCGCCGATCCAGTTCAAGGAAGCCGAGCTGTTCGAGATGATCTGCGCCGCGCTCGCCGACTCCGGCCTGCCGCCGCAGCGGCTCGAAATCGAGATCACGGAATCGGTACTGCTGGAGCGCGGTGTCGAGAACCACGCCTTCATGGAGCGGCTGAAGAGCATCGGCATCGAGCTCGCGCTCGACGATTTCGGCACCGGCTATTCGTCGCTGAGCTATCTCACCGCATTCCCGTTCGACAAGATCAAGATCGACAAGTCCTTCATCCGCAACCTCACGCACCAGCCACGCTCATCCGCCATCATCTCCTCGATCGTGACGCTGGCGCGCGGGCTCGACATGTCGGTCACCGCCGAAGGCGTCGAGACAGCCGAGGAATTCGAGCGGCTGACCGCGCTCGGTGTCAACTTTGCGCAAGGCTACCTGTTCGGCAGGCCGGTGCCGGTCGACCAGATCGAATTCGACGTGCCCGTTCGCACGACGCAGCGCGACGCCGCCTGAGCGCGCCTCGCTTCCACAGCGTCATGGCCGGGCATAGCCGTCCGAAGGACGGCGTCGCTTCCGCTCGCCTATGGCCCGGCCATCCACGCCTTCGCCACAGCACAAAGAACGTGGATGCCCGGGACAAGCCCGGGCATGACGACCGCATGTGAATGTTCAGAGCGATTGACCTGCGCCGAGCGCGCATGCGCGAAAATCGCTTGACCTGCGTATCCCCGGATGGTCGGTAGGATCGTCCAGGGATGAAACACACCATGCGGCTTCGGTTCTTCTACGGCTGGGTCGTGGTCGCCGTGACCTTCGTCACCATGGCGATCGGCGTCAACGCGCGCACCGCATTCTCATTGTTCTTTCCGCCGATCATCTCCGAGTTCGGCTGGGAGCGCGGCGTCACCGCGGGCGCGTTCTCGTTCGGCTTCGTGGCCTCTGCCGTGGCGAGCCCGCTGATCGGCCGGCTGATGGACCGCGCCGGTCCCCGCGCGGTGATGGAGCTCGGCGTCGTTCTCATGGGCGGCGGGCTGCTGCTGGCGCCGCTGACCAGCGTGCCCTGGCATCTCTATGTGACGCTCGGCGTCATGGTCGGCGCCGGCAGCGTGTGTCTCGGCTATTCCGGCCAATCGCTGTTCCTGCCGAACTGGTTCATCCGCAAGCGCGGCTTTGCCATCGGCATTGCTTTTGCCGGCGTCGGCCTTGGCTCGGTGACGCTGCTGCCATGGGTCCAGCACATGATCGAGCAGACCGGTTGGCGCACCGCCTGCACGGCGATGGGCCTGCTGCTCCTGATCGTGCTGGCGCCGATCAACCTGTTGCTGCACAAGCGCCCCGAGGATATCGGCCTTCAGCCCGATGGCGACGCTGCGCCGGCGTCCGGCGCCGCCAAGCTGGTCTCGAACGTCGTCGATCCCGCCTGGGTCGCGACCGAGTGGACGCTCAAGCGCGCGGTTGCGACCGCGCGCTTCTGGTGGATCGCGCTCGGTTATTTCTGCGGCCTTTACATCTGGTACGCGGTGCAGGTGCATCAGACCAAATTCCTGCTCGATATCGGCTTCAGCCCTTCCGTCGCGGTGTGGGCGCTCGGCATTGTCAGCCTGCTCGGCATTCCCGGCCAGATATGGCTCGGCCACGTCTCCGACCGGATCGGGCGGGAATGGGTCTGGGCGATCAGCTGTGTCGGCTTCGCGATCTGCTTCGCGGCGCTGATGGCGCTGAAGTTCCAGCCCTCGCTGTGGCTCGTCTACATCATGGTGTTCACGCAAGGCGCGCTCGGCTACGGCCTCACCTCGATCATGGGCGCAGTGGTGTTCGAGATCTTCCAGGGCAGGCACCAGGGCAGCATTTTTGGCACGATCATGCTGGCGGCGCTGGCTGGCGGCGCGGCGGGACCGTGGGTGACCGGGTTTCTTTACGATCGCGCCGGCGACTACACACTCGCCTTCGGCATCGCCATCCTCGTGAGCGGATTGTCGGCGCTCGCGATCTGGCAGGCAGCGCCGCGCAAGGTGCGGGCCGTGGCCGGTCAGTTGCACAGGGTGCGAGCGGGAACCGGCGCCGAATAGGTTCCCCGAACATCAAGATATCTTCGCAGCTTTCGCGGAACGTTAAGCATGTCGCATGTTGGGCGGCTGACGGCGGGTCGCAAAAACGTCTTGGACACCATCAAAGCGTTAACCTCGGGCTGATTGCCGCATTTTCCCGATCCCCGCCGGGTCAGACGATGTCCGCTTCCGATTGTGTTGTGACCGAAATTCCGGATGTGCTGCGCGCCGCGCTCGAATGCGCCGACGATGGCATCGTCATCGTCGACGCGGCGCATCGCATCACGCATTTCAACGGCGCCGCGGAGCGGATCTGGAAGCTCGCGCGAAGTGAGGTGCTCGGCCGCGATGCCGGCATTCTCGCGCTCAAATGCCTTCATGCCGACGCCGCCCCGGACTTCCGTGGCGAGATCAGCCTCGTGCGCCGCGACGGCAGCCGGATCAAGGCGCTCGTCTCGATGTCGCCCGCGACCGTCGGCGGAACCGCCCATCGCATCGTGTTCGCGCGCGATGTCACCGCCGACGCCGAACGCCGTGTCAGGATCGGGCTGCTCCACGCCGTCTCCGACCAGACCAATCGCGCGGTGATCATCACCGATGTCGAGCAGAACATCGTCTACGTCAATTCCTCCTTCACGACACTGTTCGGCTACAGCAGCGACCAGGCCGAGGGCCGCCGCGCCGGCGAGCTCATCGCCGGCTGTCACACCGATCGCAATGCCGTCGCAAAGCTCGTCAGGCGCCTGATGGCCGGCGGCCCGCGCGGCGAAATCGAGACGCTGGTCTACAACAAGCACGGCGAGGAGATCTGGGTCAGCGCCCGCATCGACGCCTTCCGCGACAAGAAGGGGCGGGTCAGGCACATCTTCGCGCTGCTCGAGGACATCACCGAGACCAAGCAGCTGCGCTCGCTCCAGCAGCTCATCATGAGCGCGCTTGCCGATGAGGTTCCGATCACCGATATCGCCGACCGGCTGTGCCGCCGCGTCGAGGAGATCGCGCCTGACGTCGTCTGCTCGCTGCTTCACGTCGATGCCGCCGGCCTGGTCCATCCGCTCGGCGGACCGAGCCTGCCCGAGGATTATTCCCGCGCACTGGACGGCATCGCGATCGGTCCCGATGTCGGCTCCTGCGGCACCGCCGCCTTCTACGGCGAGCCGGTGCTGGCGGAAGATCTCGACACCGATCCGCGCTGGCAGCCCTACAAGACCCGCCCGCTCGAAGTCGGCCTGCGCGCCTGCTGGTCGACGCCGATCAAGGCCAAGGATGGCCGGGTCATCGCCACCTTCGCCTTCTATTTCCGCGAGCCGCGCGCGCCGAGCAACTGGCACCGCCGCATCGTCGACGCCTGCGTCGATCTTGGCGCCTTCGCGATCGAGCGCAAGGAGGCGCGCGCCGAGATCGCGCGGCTTGCCTATCACGACATCCTCACCGGCCTGCCGAACCGCGCGCAGCTCCGCCATCTCATCACCACCGCGATCGATGCCTGCCCGACCGGCAGTCATGTCGCGCTCGCCTTTCTCGACGTCGATCATTTCAAGGACGTCAACGACACGCTCGGCCACGCGGCCGGCGACGAGCTGCTGATCCAGCTCGCGCAGCGCCTGCGCGAGCATATCGGTCCCGAGGACATGCTGGGACGGCTCGGCGGCGACGAATTCGTCATCCTGCTGCCGAAGCGTAACGCGCAGGACGCCGAGCGCGTCGCGTCAGGAATCACGGAGGCGTTGGCCGCACCCTTGAGGCTCGGATCGAAACTGATGCCGATGTCGGCCAGCATCGGCATCAGCCTCTATCCCGACCACGCCACCGACATCGACACGCTGATGCAGCAGGCCGACGCCGCCATGTACATGGCCAAGCAGGCCGGCCGCTCCACCCATCGCATTTTCAGCGTCGAGATGAACGGCCTCGCCGAGCAGCGGCTGGCGCTGATCGCGGCGCTGCGCAAGGCCATCGCCGAGGGCGCGCTCAGCCTCAGCTATCAGCCGCAGATCCGCAGCTGTGACGGCGCCATCCACGGCGTCGAGGCGCTGGCGCGCTGGCACGATGCCGTGCTCGGCGACGTCTCGCCCGCAAAATTCATCCCGCTCGCCGAGGAGTGCGGCCTGATCGAGCAGATCGGCCTGTGGTCGGTGCGCGAGGCCTGCCGACAGATGGCGAGCTGGCGCCGCGCCGGGCTCAACATTCCCAGCGTCTCGGTGAACCTGTCGCCGATCAACTTCCGCAACGTCACGCTGGCCGCGCGGCTCAAGGATATCCTCGCCGAACACGATCTGCCGCCGGATGCCCTCATGCTCGAGATCACCGAGGGCGCGTTCATGCAGGACAGCGTCGCCGCGCTCGAGACCATGAACGCGATCCGCGAGCTCGGCGTCGGGCTTTCGGTCGATGATTTCGGCACCGGCTATTCCAGCCTCAGCCGTCTCGCCCATCTGCCGATCCGCGAGCTCAAGATCGACCGCAGCTTCATGCGCGACATCGAGAAGGACGTGGGCGCGCTCGCGATCGCCACCGCCGTGGTCCGTGTCGGCCAGGGCCTCGGCATGACCGTCGTCGCCGAAGGCGTCGAGACCGAAGGCCAGCGCAGGACGCTGGCCGAGCTCGGCTGCGACGTCGTGCAAGGCTTCCTCTACGCCCCCGCGCTCGCGCCGGTCGCGTTGGAGCGCTGGCTGATCGAGCACTGCGCCGAGCAGGCGAGGGCGATGCTCGGCCGGTTCGATGTGGCGGCGGGACGCGAGGCGGTGAAGCGGTCGGCGTAGCGCGGCCTGAGAGGTCGGCTCAGGCGTTCGGCTGCAGGAACGTGCCGTATTGCTTGCTCGCTGCGACCCCCGCGGCGGCCTGTCCGATGACACGCATCGCTGCCATCATGGGCCACGGCCCGAGACTCACCCGCCGAACGCCGACGCGGGCGAGATCGGGGATTTCGGGAACACCTTGCGTCACCATGATGTTGACCGGCAGCGGCGTGAGCTGAACCAGCTTCTCGATCAGCGCGAGGTCGGTGAGGCCGGGAACGAAAATCCCGTCGGCGCCGGCCTCGGCATAGACCTTCGCGCGCCGAGCCGCTTCGTTCAGGCATTCCTCCGGCGATCCGAATTTCAGCAGAAACGGATCGGTCCTGGCATTGATGAACAGGCGAACGCCGAAACCTTGCGCGGCGTTTCGCACCGCCTTGATCTTCGCGGCGTGCTGTTCGGGGCTGACGAGTTGGCGCTTTCCGCCGGAGAGCCCGTCTTCGATATTGATGCCGACGGCGCCGGCTTGCAGAATTTTCGTCGTCGACGTCGCGGCGGCATCCGGTGTGTCGCCATATCCCGCCTCCAGATCGATCGATACCGGAACCGGGACGGTCGCGGTGATCCGCGACACCAGGCCGGCCACCACGTCGAGCGGGACATTTTCTCCGTCGGCGTAGCCAAGGGCGGAGGCGACCGCTCCGCTGCTGGTCGCGATGGCGGCCGACGCCTTCGCAATCGCCTTGGCGGTAGCGGCGTCCCACGCGTTGAACAGAACGAGCGGATCGCCTGTCCTGTGAAGACCAAGAAACGTCTCTGCGTATTTCTGCTGTGTCCCGATGTCCATTGCGTGCACTCCTGCTGAGAGAACGAGATCGATCGTGCGGCGTCGTCCGGCGTCCGCGATTGCTTTCAGGCGGATGCGTGCGTCCTGAACCAGTCCATGATCAGGCCGGTGACTTCAGCCTCACGCTCGAGGTGCGGGAAGTGCCCGACATCAGGCAGAACGACGCGCTTGTGCGGTCCCTTGAACAGCCGCTCCTCTTTCACCGAATATTTCGCTGTCGGATCGTTGCTGCCATAGATCGTCAGCGTCGGCGTGTGCATGTCATTGATCGGCAGCCGGCCCATGCGGCTCGCTTCGGTGAGGCCGCCATAATATTTGAGCGCCGCCGCCATCGTGCCCGGCGAGCTGAGCGTCTCCTTGACCGAACGGAGATGCGCTTCGTTGTCGAAGGCCGGTGACCACAGCTTCCAGAGATAGTCGACGAAGGGCAGTCCCTCGATATTGACCGCCGACTCGGCGCCGATCAGCTGGAAGAAGTAGACGTGGAAGATGGATCGAACGATTTCGGGATCGCGCCTGATGCTCGAGAACGTGATCGGGTGGGCCGTGTTCATCACCACGGCGGCCTTGATCGACGATGGCGCCGTGTCCAGCGCCTGAAAGGTCGACGTGCCACCCCAATCCATGCCGGCGACGCAGGCTTGTCCGTCCTCGCTCAGCGCCGCAATGAGCGCTTCGAGATCCCTGCCGAGCGCGATGGGGTCGAAAACATCGTCCGCGGGAATCCCGGTCGGCGCGTAGCCGCGCAGGAACGGCGAGACTGCACGATATCCGGCATCGGCGAAGACCTGCAGCTGCTTGCGATAGGACCAGGCGTTGTCGGGAAATCCGTGCAGGAACATTACGAGGGGGCCGGTCCCCTGTTCGAGATAGGCGAACCGCACGCCATTGGCCTCTACGTATTTCAGGGCGGGTTCACCGGCGGTGGCCGTTGGTGTCGTCCGCGCAGCGCTGCTCGGATTCATCGTCATTCTCCATGTCGTCGTTTCCTGCACGCGAATATGTGCGCAGCACACATGTCTGGTCAAGTTGTTTTTTGTGCGCAGCGCACATATTGTTGCGGGCATGGAAACGGGAATCGCGAATTTGCTGGGAGCGCTCTCGCTCGCGGTCATGGATCGGATCGAGCAGGGCGCGCGCGAGGTCATAGGCCGCGGTGGCGAGACGCCCGCGGCGCTCGTCGTCATCGGCTACGGCCAGGGCATGACCAACGACAAGCTGCGGCGCATCCTCGGCCTGTCGCATTCCGGCACCGTCCGCCTGGTGGACCGTCTGGTCTCGGATCGGCTCGTCGAGCGCCGTGCCGGAAAGGACGGCCGCGAGATCGCCTTGCACCTCACCGCGACGGGGGCGGCGATGCGGAACGAGTTGATGACCTCAAGGATTTCAGCCGTCGCGTCGCTTCTGGATGTGCTGTCGCCTGCAGAGACGAAGCGGCTTGAGACGCTGATCCACGAGCTGCTGGCGAGGCAGGACACATCCGAGATGGATCGCTTCACGATCTGCCGGATGTGCGACGACAGCGTCTGCACCAATTGCCCCTTGCCCACGAACAAGGGCAAAAGCGGCCGCTAAGCGAGCGGCTGCGAGGGACGTGAAGGGGATCTCCGCGAACTCGGAATCGTAGGGTGGGCAAAGGCGCACTCGCGCCGTGCCCACCACCTATCAATGATTTCGAGAGAAATGGTGGGCACGCTTCGCTTTGCCCACCCTACGATACTGACGCGAAGGTCGCCGAGCCGAAGGATCTAGCGTATCGTCGCTTCGATACGTTTCTTCGAGCGCCATCGGGCCGGGGTACTTTTTCCGGATCGGAACGTCCGGCTATTCCCCACGTTGTTGCGGCCGGGCGGCTACCGTCCAACCAACCGGCACAAGAGCAGCAACATGATGAAGAAGACCGCCGCAATCCTGATCATGCTCTGCGCGTTGCCGGCTGCCGCCGGCGCGGAGAGCTGGAGCAGCTATCGCATTCCCGAGAGCGGAACCAGTGTCGACATTCCCGCGTCCATCTTCACCGAAGAAGCGGGCCGGCCCGACGGATATGGCGTGCAGTACCGGACAGGCGACGGCCGTGCGGACCTCACGGTGCAGGCCGTCCCGAACGACGGCGGCTCACCGCGGGCGTTCCTGGCCAGGAAGAACCCGCCGGCCGGCATCATCTACAAGCGCGTCACACCGCGCTTCTTCGTGGTCTCCAGCATCCGGCGCGGCAAGATCTGGTACGACCGCTGCAATTTCGCCAGCCGCTACGTCCACTGCGTGCTGATCAACTATCCGGCCGCCGAGAAGCGGCAATGGGATGCGATCGTCACCCGGATCAGCAATACGCTGAACGGCGGCTGATTCTCGCGCTGCCGGGTCGCTTCTGCTCGCACGCAGAGATCGCCCTATGCGTCCGCCGCCGGCTCGTCCGTCGCGCCGAGCACGCCGAGCCGTTCGGCAATCCGGACCAGCTCCACCAGCGACTGGATCTGAAACTTTTCCATGATCGCGCGCCGATGCGCCTTGATGGTGCGCTCGGAGCTCCCAAGCTCGCGCCCGGCATGCTTGCTGGTCTTGCCCCGCACGATGATCTGGAAGACCTGCCGCTGGCGCGGCGTCAGCGTCAATAGCCTGCGCCGAAGCACCTCCACTTCGCCGTCGAGCGCGCGCGCGTTGCCATGCCGCGCCATCGCGCGTGCGATCGCCCGCAGGAGTTCATCCGGGTCGACAGGCTTGATGAGGAAGTCCTCGGCACCCGCCTTGATCGCTGTCACGGTGATGCCGGTGTCGGCATATGCGGTCAGGAAGATGATGGGCAGCGTCGAGCCGCGCTGCATCAGGCGCTGCTGCAGCTCGAGTCCCGAAAGGCCCGGCATCCGGACGTCGAGGAGAATGCAGCCTTTGCTTTCGTCCGGCCCCTGGTCCAGCAATTGCTGCGCCGACGCATAGATGGCGACGCGGTATCCGCTCGCCTCGAGAAGTTGCTGGATGGTCGTCAGATACGATGCGTCGTCATCCACGACATGGACGATGCCGGGCAATGATGTCTCCTGGACGAAAAGTAGCGCGTCGCTTGCTTTTCTTGCTTGTTGTTGCAGCGCCTTCTCGCCCGGCCATTGCCGGATCACGTCGCTCTTGATCGGCAGTTACGTTTTGGAAGCGCAGGGGGCAAATTAATTCTGTGTCAGTCAACGGCACCAATGCCGACTGTGCTCTTTTGATTGCAAATGCCTCGCAACTGCGTGCGGACGCGCGTGTGGGCGGCCAGGGCGCGCTGGCATCAGGTCTGCTTGCTACGGCCTATCGCTTTCAATGCTGCAGGCCGCAGAAAAAGAGCCCCGCCGGGAGGCGGGGCTCGAAAAGCGCATCAGTACTTCTTGGCCGGCTGCCCTGACGTCGAAGGCGGCGGGGCATTGTTCTGGTTGGTTTGTCCAGTCGGCGTGTTCTGGCTGGTGCCGGGCTGACTGGTGGACTGAGTGTTGCTCTGGGCCGGGGCCTGGCCGGTGGTCTGGCCCGATGGCGGTTGCGTGCTGGCCTGGCCCGGGTTCGCCGGCTGGTTCTGCTGAGCCTGGCCGGTCGTGGACGGCTGGTTCTGCGGAGCCTGACCTGTGGTCTGGTTCTGCTGCGCCGGCGCGTTGCTCTGGCCGGTGCTTTGCCCGGTCGTGCTCTGCGGCGTCGACTGGTTGTTGCCGCCCTGGCCGACGGTGGTCGACTGACCTTGCGTGGCGCTGATCTGGTTCGACACGCCGAGCGCAGTGACCGTGCGGGTATCGATCGAGCCGGTGGCCTGGAAGCCTTCCTGTCTCTGGAAGGTCATCAACGCATTGCGCGTATCCGTCCCGAGAACGCCGTCGGCTTCGCCGGACAGCATGCCGCGTTCGATCAGGACGCGCTGAACGACGCGAATCTCGTCCGGGCTGAGATCCAGCGCGGCAACGCTGCCGCCGCCACCGCTAACGGTCGAGCTGCTGCTCCGAGCATAGTGCGTCCGCGGTCCGGCGGGAATGACGTCGACGATCCTGCGGCTCCGGTCGGTGACGACGATCTCGTCATCGACGACGAAGAAGCTGTCGTCGCGGTAGTCAGGATAGACGTCGATCAGCGCGGGATAGGCCGAGACCGAAACCACGGAGATGTTCCGCGGCACGACCACGCCGGCATTGACGCGGAAGTTGAGCGAATTGGTGTTGACCCTCACGCGGTCCACATTGCGTGAGCTCAGCACCGACTGCTGCAGCTGGGTCTGCTGCTGGGCATTCACCTGTACGCGGCCGGACATGCTCTGCGTAGCCCCGCTCTGGGTCTGTGCCTGGGCGTTGGCCTGTCCTTGCGTGTTGGCGCCGGTCGTTGCGCCCTGCGTGTTTTGGCCTTGGGCGTTCTGGCCTTGGGCGTTATTGCCAGTGTTCGCGCCGGTGGTTGTCTTGCTCGGATCCTGCGCGGTCTTGCTCTGGGCGTCATTCCTGGTGTTCGCGCCGGTCGTCGTGGTGCTCTGACCGTGCGCATTTTTGCCCTGGGCATTCTTGTCTTGTGCGTTCTTGTCCTGTGCGTTCTTGTCTTGCGCAGCCTTATCCCGGGCATTGTCCCTGGTATTGGCGCCCGTGGTCGTGCTCTTGTTCTGCTCTGCGCCTTGCGACTGATGCGTACGGTCGCGGTCGCTGCGGCTCTGTCCGACGGTCTGATCCTTTCCGCTCTTGTCGCTCTCGGACTTGGACTGACGCGCCTGGTCGCGATCGCCACGGCTCTGACCGATCGTCTGGTCCTTGCCCTGCTTGCCGGGTTCGGATTGCGACTGACGTGCGTTGTCGCGCTCGCGGCCCTGACCGATCGTCTGCTTGTCGGCCTTGTCGGCGGCCCGGCTGCTGTCTTGCGTCGCGGAGGAACCCTCGGCCCGGCCACCGCCGGCGCGGCCCTGCGTCATTCCTTCGCTGTGCGAGGCGCCACCTGCACCGTGCGAGCTCGCGCCGCTGGAGTGTTCCGCAGCACCTCCGCTGGCACCGCCAGCTGCGCTGCCACTTGCGCTGCCGCCCGCACTCATTCCGCCGCCAGCACCTTCACGCATGCCTTGCGCCGATGCCAGGCTGACACCAGCGAGCAGCACTGCTGTCGTCAGCAGGAACTTGTTCTTTCCCATGTTCATCTGAATCTCCTTGGGGTTGCTTGGTTGCAGTTGCGCGGTTGCGTAACGACGCGACCGCGCGCACGAACGCTCTCGATCGAAGCCGGATGCATCGATCTGGTTGTTCGGTTTCCGAGGCTCAGCGTTCCGCGCCGGGCCTGTCTTGGCGCTTCACATCACCAGTGATGGTGCCAACGATGGTGGTAGAAGTGCCGCCGCGGGAACGGTGCGCCGTAATAGGCGAAAGCGGGACGCACGACGCGGCGATAGCGGTAGCCGTAATAGGCCGGGGCATAACCCGAGCTGTAGTAGGTCGTGGTGTAGCCGCCCCAGGGATACGGCTCGTAGCCGCCGTAATACGCCGGCGCGTAGCCGCCGCCGTAATAGCCGTAACCGGGGCCATAATAGCCGTAACCCGGACCATACGCGTAAGCGGAAGAGGCGAGGCCGCCGAATATGGCGCCTGCGATCAACCCGCCTGCCAGCGCCGGACCGAAGCCGCCACGCCAGCGGGCTTCCGCGGGCGTTGGCGCTGCCACGGCGCTCACGCCGAGCGTGCCGACGGTTGCCAGAACCAACGCGGTCTTCTTCATGTGCCTTCCTCCCAGTTGGTGTTGCGATGCCGGGCCAACAGCAACGACGGGCAAAAGTTGCAAACGCGCGTGCGGGAGAGAGAAAGAGTCATGAAGATAAACGCGCGTTCATCTCGACGGCTGCGCGTCTTCCGACGGAGGCCTTGTCGCTGATCGCGGTGATTGAAGAGATCGGCACGTTCCGCTGTTCCGCGGCCGATTCAGACCGCGTTGCGCAAGGCGTTCGTTCCCCGACTGCGACGGATTAGCGCATGCGAAGATTCTAGTCCGACGCCAGTCCCGTCCTGCGGCGCAAATCAGTGATCGCGCGCAAGAAGCTGTCGGCCGGCGTGGTCTCGGGATCGATCAGCCGGTGCAGGCGGAAGCCGTCTTCCAGCGCCAGTACGACGCTGGCCATCCAGGGCGGGTTTAGCGTCTCGCCGCTCGGCTTGTTCTTCAAGGTCGCCTCGACGATGTCGGCAACCAGCTTGCGCCGCGCGCGCAGCCGTTTTGCAAGCTCGGGACGGCGCTTCTCGGCGCGCGCGACGAACAGGATCATCTCCATGTGGAGCAGGGGTGAGCGGCCGAGGGGATCCTGCTTGCTGCGGTCCATCGATTTCAGTGCCGCGATGAAATCGTCGAGATTGTCGTGCTGGGCCAGGATGTCCATATTGCGCCGGATCGACTGCTCGACATGGTCCTCGAGCATGGCGATGATCAATTCGTCCTTGCTTTTGAAGTTCGAATAAAACGCGCCGCGGGTGAAGCCCGCCGCGGCCGCGATTGCCTCGATGCTGGCGCCGCCAATGCCGTCCGCTTCGAACACGCGCGCGGCCGCCTCGAACAGCTTGTCGCGCGTGTCGTCCCTGGTCGGCCTGGTTCTCACCCTTGACATCGGCGCAGTTTAGGGCAGAATGCAACTCGATACAACAATGTATCGAGTTGATAATTTCAGGGATGGTTACGCTGCGCGAAAGAGGGGCTGCCGGCGTATTCGTGTCATGCGGCAACCGATGTGAGGTCACCATGAACGAGCAAGTGCAACCCGCAGGCGGACCGCTGTTCGATCCGCTGTCGCCTGACTTCATCCGCGATCCCTATCCGCATTACGACCGGCTGCGTACGATCGATCCGGTCCATGTGACGTCGTTCGGCCAGTTCGTCACCAGCCGCCATGCCGACGTCAGCCTCGTGATGCGCGACAAGCGCTTCGGCAAGGATTTTGTCGAGCGCACCAAGCGGCGCTACGGCCCGCAGATCATGGACGAGCCGATCTTCCGCAGCATGGGTCACTGGATGCTGCAAGCCGATCCGCCCGACCATACCCGCCTGCGCGGCCTCGTCGTGAAGGCGTTCACCGCCCGCCGCGTCGAGGACATGCGACCACGCATCCAGGAGATCGTCGACCAGACCATCGATGCCGTGATCGATCGCGGCCACATGGACCTGATCGAGGATTTCGCCTTCCGCCTGCCTGTCACCATCATCTGCGACATGCTCGGCATTCCCGAGGATCATCGCGAGGTCTTCTACAAGAGCTTGCGCGACGGCGGACGGCTGCTTGATCCGGTGCCGATGTCGCCCGAGGAGATCGCCAAGGGCAATGCCGCCAACATGATGGCGCAGATGTACTTCCAGCAGTTGTTCGAGCTGCGCCGCCGCAGTCCTGGAGACGATCTCACCACCCAGCTGGTGCAGGCCGAGGAAGACGGCAACAAGCTCACCAACGAGGAGCTGACCGCCAACATCATCCTGCTGTTCGGCGCGGGCCACGAGACCACCGTCAATCTGATCGGCAACGGCCTGCTTGCGCTCCACCGCAATCCGGACCAGCTCGCGCTGCTCAAGGCGCGGCCGGAGCTGATGGTGGGGGCGATCGAGGAATTCCTGCGCTATGATTCGTCGGTGCAGATGACCGGCCGCGTCGCGCTGGAGGATGTCGAGCTAGGCGGCAAGACCATCCCCAAAGGCGAATCCGTGCTGTGCCTGCTCGGTTCGGCCAACCGCGACCCGGCGGTCTATCCTGAAGATCCCGACCGGCTCGACGTTACCAGGCCCAATGTCAGGCCGCTGTCGTTCGGCGGCGGCATCCATTTCTGCCTGGGGGCCCAATTGGCGCGGATCGAGGCCGAGATCGCCATCGCGACGCTGCTGCGGCGGCTGCCGGGATTGCGGATCGACGACGTCGAGAACCCCGAATGGCGCCCGACCTTCGTGCTACGCGGCCTGAAGCGGCTGCCGGCGAGCTGGTGATCGCTGCCAGGGTCCTCTCCTGAGGAGCGCGCCAGCGCGTCTCGAAGGATGACAGGCCCCGCTGCATCTACGCGGCGATAGCCGGGCCTTGCCGTTCGCGACGGCCGCGTTTCCGCGGCCTCCTCACCATGAGGGTTTACCACCGGCGTTAACCTCCGCGCGCAACAGTCGCTGTGACTTCGCCACACTTGGCCCTATATAAGGGGGCTGTTCCGGCGCGCCTGAGGCCCTCAGGTTTGGCCCGGGCCGGTTTGGCCGAGGGGAGACCCGTGCAGACGACGCTGCTCGGATTAGCGATTGCCTTCATCATTGCGCTGCTGGCCGCGCTGATCGGGCCTTACTTCATCGACTGGAACCAGTTCCGGCCCCAGTTCGAGGCGGAGGCGAGCCGCATCATCGGCGTGCCGGTGCGGGTGGCAGGCGAGCTCGACGCGCGGCTCTTGCCGGCGCCGACCCTGCGGCTGCGCTCGGTCACCTTCGGCGGCAACAACGATCTCGGCCGCCTGCGCGCCGACAAGCTCGACGTCGAGTTCAGCCTGGGCTCCCTGATGCGCGGCGAATGGCGCGCCACCGAGCTTTCGGTCAATGGCATGGCGGTCGATCTCGGCCTCGATGCGCGCGGGCGGGTCGATCTGCCCTCGACCGCGAGCGGCACCTTCAACCTCGCCTCGCTCGCGATCGAGCGGCTCAACCTCACCGGCCGCATCGCCCTGCACGATGCCGCCAGCCGCTCGACGCTGGAATTGAACGACATCGCCTTCTCCGGCGACGTCCGCTCGCTCGCCGGCTCGGTGCGCGGCGACGGCAGCTTTACGGTCGGCCGCTCGCGCTATCCGTTCCGAATCTCGTCCGGTCCGAGCGCAGACGGCAGCGCCACGCGTCTGCATCTCAACGTCGATCCTGGCGAGCGCCCGATCCTCGCCGATCTTGAAGGCGTGCTCGCCTTCGACAACCGCCAGCCGAAATTCGACGGCGCGCTGACGCTCGCGGTGCCCGCGGCCAAAAGGCCGGGCGAGGCCGGCCCGACGCCGTGGAAGCTCACGACAAAACTCAAGGCCGATCCGGCCGGCGCCAAGTTCGAGCAGGTCGATGCCAGCTTCGGTGCGGAGGACAGCGCGCTCAAGCTCGGCGGCGTCGGCGATCTCAAATTCGGCGCCTCGCCGCTGCTGCGCGCGGTGCTGTCGGCGCGCCAGGTCGATGCCGACAAGCTCGCCGGCAAGGACGACGCCGAGCCGCTGCGCATCCTGCCGGCACTGCGCGCCGGGTTAGCTGCGATCCCGCAGGCGCCGATCCCGGCGCAGATCGAGTTCAACTCCGACCAGATCATGCTTGGCGGCCGTCCGCTCCAGAACATCGCCGCGGAGCTTTCGACCGACGGACGGTCCTGGACTTTCCAAAAGCTCGAATTGCGTGCTCCCGGCATGACGCAGCTCTCGCTCAACGGTGCGACGCCCGGCGCCGACAGTTTCAGCGGCCGCCTCAGAGTCGAATCGTCCGATCCGGATACGCTGGTGGCCTGGCTCCTGGGCCGCAGCGAGATCAACCGTCGCAGCACGCGGCCGCTGCGCCTGTCCGGCGATGTCACCGTCGCCGCCAATCATCTCGCCGTCGACAAGTTGAAGGCCGAGATCGAGGGCGGCGCGGTGGAGGGCCGCATCGCCTTCGTGCAGACAGGCGCGAGCAAGGGCTCGCACATCGACGCCGAGATCAAGGCCGATCGCCTCGACCTCGATGCCGCCGCAAGCTTCGTGCGCGCGCTCGCCGGCCCGCAGGGCGAATGGCCGGAGGAAGCAAAACTCTCGCTCGATATCGGCCGCGCCATCTCTGCCGGCCAGGAGCTGAAGCCGTTCGCGGCCAAGCTCGGCTACGGCCCGGCGGCGCTGTCGCTGGAGCAGTTGCGGTTCGGCCAGGCCAGCGGTGTGACCACGGAGGCGAGCGGCAGTTTCGATCGCACCAAAGCGACCGGCAAGCTCGCGCTGAAATCCTCCGCCAATTCGCTGCGCGAGCTGACCGCGCTGATCGAGCCGTTTGCGCCTTCGGCGCGCGCACGCTTCGATGCGCTCCCGTCGGTGTCGGGCGCGACGCGCCTCAAGCTCGACCTCAGCCTCGACAAGAACGCCGAACATGCCGATCGCAGCAACGCCCGCGCCGTGTTCGACCTCGACGCGCCGCAGCTCAAGGCAAGCGCAACGCTGACCGCGCAGACCCCGGTCGCCGCCGTGAGCGGTATCGATATCGAGACGTTGCGGAGCAGCGACTTCACGCTGGACTCGAAAGTCTCGACACCGCAGGCCGGCGCCTTGCTGGCGCTGCTCGGGCTCGACCGCATCGTGGCCGCAGGCGAGGGCGCTTCGCAATTCGAAGGCAAGCTGAGCGGTGCCTGGCGGCGGCCGCTGCAATTGAACGCAAAGCTCAACGGCGGCGGGCTGGACGCGGATGCGCAAGGCAATGTCGAACTCTCGGAGCCCAAAGGCAGCGTGAATTTGCGCGTGCGCAATGCCAATCTGGCACCGCTGTTCGGCACCAGCCCGACCGACAAATCGGTGCAGAGCGTCAACCTGTCCGCGCGCGTCGCCCTGTCAGGCAACCGCCTGACGTTCGACGATTTCGACAGCAGCTCGGCCGGCTCGCATCTGCGCGGCCATCTCGCGGTGACGCTCGACCCGGAGAAGAACGTCGAGGGCGAAGTCGGCCTCGACTCACTCGATCTCATGCCTGCGCTCGCAATGGCCGTTGGTGCTGCCGGGCGTGATGCCGGCGAGCCGCTCAGCGCGGGGCTCATCAGTGGCTGGCGCGGCCGGATCGCCTTCCAGGCGCTGCACGGCAATTTGCCCGGCGGCATCGAGCTGCGTCCCGTCGGCGGCATCCTCAGGAGCGACGGCCAGTCGCTCGCGCTCGATGGCCTCAAGGGCGGTCTCGGCGGCGGCGAGATGTCGGCGAGTTTTGATGCGCGCAACGGCGCCAATGGCCTTGCGCTGAGCGCGCGCATCGAGCTCAGCAATGTCGATGCGGCGAGCTTGCGCTACCGCGACCTCGCGCTGCCGAAGGGGCGCGCCTCGGTGCAGATGGCGCTGACGAGCCAGGGCCGCAGCATCGCGGCGCTGACCGGCGCGCTCGCCGGCAACGGCACGGTGACGCTCGAGTCCGCCGAGATATCCGGTCTCAATCCGCGCGCCTTCGAGATCGCCATCCGCGCCAGCGACGGCGGCCAGGTCAGCGACGACAACCGCCTGCGGCAGCTGGTCGAGCCCGCCTTGTCGGCAGCTCCCATCGCGGTTGCCTCGGCGCAGATCCCCTTCACGATCCGCGACGGTCGGTTGCGGGTCGGCGCAACGCCGCTGGAAGCGAAGAATGCGCGCGCCATCGTTTCCGGCGGCTACGACATTCCCGCCGACCAGGCCGACATCCGCGCCAGCCTGACCCCGATCATGACCGGGCTCTCCGGCGCGCCGCCGGAGATCCAGCTATTCGCGGCAGGCCCCCCCGACAGGCTGAGCCGCACCGTCGATCTCGCGCCGCTGTCGTCATGGCTCGCCGTGCGCACCATCGACCGCGAGACGCGCCGATTAGATGCGATCGAGCGCGGCGAGCCGCCGCCGGCGACCGCGGCGCTGCCGACGCTGGTGTCCCCCGATCCGGTGCCGGAGCCGTCGCTGACCGACGTGCCGCTGCCCGGCCGCGACCCGCGTCGTGCGCCGCCGGCCAAGCCAAAGGCCGCGCCGATGCCGAAGGCGCCGCAGGCCGCTCCCGCAGCGCCAAGCCCACCCCTTACAAGCCCGCCGCTCGCAAGCCAGCAGGTCGCCCCCCTGCCGCCGCCGATCGAGGTGAGACCGGCCCCGGGCCCGCCGCCGGCAAAGCCGCGGCCGAAGCCGCCGCTGGTCCTGACGCCGTCGAATCCGTAAGGGCCGATTGGTTTGCGGGGATCGAGCCGCGGGCTTTCTTAACCTCTCCCGCTTGCGGGAGAGGTCGGCGCAAAGCGCCGGGTGAGGGCTCTCTCCTCCAGGGGGCTATCCCATTGCAGAGACACCCTCTCCCCAACCCTCTCCCGCAAGCGTGAGAGGGGGCGCACCTGCCGTGCGGCGGCTTCCCGTCCTGCTCGCCAGTTAACCCATTCCCTCGCATTTGAATGAATTTTGGTCGGCAAAACTGATTTGCTGATTTTACTGAATTCTCGCATCTCAGCTCTAGTGTTGTTCCCAGAGGAATTCGGCGTCCTGCCAGCACAGGCAGGACGGCGCGCCAAGGACGACCAAGAACTGGGGTTATCGAGATGAACGGGGCGAAATCGCTTCTACAGGATCTGGACGACGCGATCGCGCGCGGCACCGACGAGAGCCGCGCCAAGGCGTTGTGGCATGCGACCGACATCCTGATCACGGGCCGCTACAGCGACGACGAGATCAGCATGTTCGGCGAGGTCATCGGCCGGCTCGCCGACGAAATCGAGGTGGCGGCGCGGGCGCAGCTCTCCGAGCTGATGGCGGCCTGCGATCACGCCCCGCTCAACGTCATCGAGAAGCTCGCCCTCGACGACGAGATCGAGGTCGCCGGTCCCGTGCTGCGCGATTCCAATCGCATCGACGAGAAGATGCTGGTCGAGAGCGCCCTGACCAAGGGCCAGGCGCATCTGCTCGCGATCTCGCAGCGCCAGCAGATCGGCGAGGCCGTGACCGACGTGCTGGTCAAGCGCGGCAACCAGGAGGTCGTGACCTCGGTTGCCAGGAACGAGGGCGCGCGCTTCTCCGGCTCCGGCCTGTTGCACATGGTCCGCCGCGCCGAGGGAGATTCGATCCTCGCCGAGCAGCTCGGCCTGCGCAAGGACGTGCCGCGGCACATCTTCCAGCAGCTGATCTCGAAGGCGTCGGAAGACGTGCGCCGCCGCCTCGAGACCGAGCGTCCCGAGATGATGGCGCAAATCCAGAGCTCGGTGACCGAGGTCACCGGCGACCTTCAGTCCAAGTTCGGCCCGTCCTCGCGCAGCTATTTCGTCGCCAAGCGCGTGGTGACGACGCAGTACCGCCAGGGCAATCTCAATCAGGATTCGATCTCGAACTACGCGCGCCAGCACCGCTTCGACGAGGTGCAGATCGGCCTGTCGCTGCTGTCGGCGCTGCCGGTCGACGTGATCGAGCGCGCGCTGATGGACCGCAACCGCGAGATGCTGCTGGTGCTGTGCAAGGCGCTCGACTTCTCCTGGGACACGACGATGTCGCTGCTGTTCCTCGGCGCCAAGGATCACCTGATCACGGCGCGCGAGCTGCAGGACAACGAGCGCGAGTTCGGCCGGCTCAAGATCGAGACCTCGCGCAGCATCTTGAAGTTCTACCAGTCGCGCAAGACCGGCGCGGGTGCCGATGCGGGCCGTCAGCCCGAGCTCCAGGTTCACTGAGCGGAATTCGAGAGGGGAGTCATTGCAATGTTGCCTCAATTCGGCACCGCGGTTCGCAAGAACAAGAACCTCACCAAGGCCGTCACCGCCGATGTCGGCGACGGCGCACCGGACAAGGCGTCGGTGGACGCCGCCTGGCTCGTTCTCGAAGCCGCCAACGATCTCGGCGACCACGCCGCGATCGAAGCCTGCCGCCGCGTCATCGACGCCGAGCTGACCGGCACCGCGGCCCGCAGCTCGGACATCGATCTCGTGCTCGGGTATTTCAGGTAAGACGTCGCAGGATGGGCATCGTCTGCCCATCGGACAGGTTGCAGGATGGCTTCCGTCGTCATTGCGAGGCGCCCGTGCGACGAAGCAATCCAGATTTCCGCAAGGCTCTCCCTCGATTCCGGGCGGGCAATCGCCGAACCGGCGCGGTCGAAAGCGTGCTATCGTACCACCTGGGATAGCACGCGCTATCCCCAGGATATGGGAGAGATAGCCATGAAGACCTTGTCGTTCCTCGTCGTCGGGCTCGCTGTCGCAACCCTTTCGACGTCGCCTGCGAGTGCCGAGTACAAATGCTCCTGGAGCGGCGGCACCATTTCCCCGGTGCCGTGCGCCAAGCGCTATGCTGCCAATTACGAAGCCTGCCGGAAATACGTCATAGAGCGCGGCACCAGCGCGGCCGACGCCATGTGGTGGTGCACGAGCCAGGGTTACACCAAGTGATTTGATGCGTATCGCAATGAGGAGGCCGCCGCGGTCGGCGGCCTCTTCTTTCGTCCAAATGCAAAAAGGCCCCGCCGCAGCGGGGCCTCCTTGCTCACTTGTACTGGTCCGCACTAATCGTCCCAGTCGTGATGTCGGCGAATTACGAAGCCGCGGTCATAGTCGCGGTCGCGGTGGTACCAGCCATGATGCCAGCCGCGGTCATGCTCGTAGATGCGGGCGCGCGGGCCGTCATAATAATCCCTGTCGCCGCCGACATAGACGCCGAAGCCGGCCGCATTGGCGATGGTGGGGGCACCGATTGCAAGCGTCGCTAGCGCCGCAAGAGCGTAAGTCAGCTTCTTCATCTGTTCCTCCTTGGTCTGCATCGTCGCGGAGTCAACGACTGCCGCCATCACCTGTTGCAGGAACAGTAGCGAAACTTTCTTGAATGGCTGTTCAGGTCGGTTGCATTCGCGAGCTCCAGCGAACAAGTTGCAATGGAACTGCAAGAGCAAGCGAGGCACCCATGGATGAACGATCAGACGGTGGAACACGCGCACAACAAGCAGGCTTTGCCGGCGTCACACGCAAGGTTCTCGAGCGTCTTCCCTTGCCCGGCACGCAGCAGGAGCTGATGGTCGTCGAGGTCACCTATCCGCCGGGCGGTGTTGCGCCTCTGCACCGGCATCCCGTCGCGGGCGCGATCTATATCGTCGAAGGCGTTGCCGAGTCTGCTTACGGCAGCGACGAGCCGCGGCAATACCGGGCGGGCGAGACGTTGCAGGACCGAGCGGATCTTCCACACACATTGTTTCGCAATTGCGATCCGGACCGACCGCTCCGCTTCCTGACCATCTACGTGCTCGAACCCGGGCGTTCCTACACGATGGAGCCATGAGGTAGCCCGTAGGATGGGTAGAGCGAAGCGAAACCCATCATTGCCTGCCGAGCGTACTGAAGCGTGATGGGTTTCGCTTCGCTCTACCCATCCTACATGCTGTCGCTCGCTGTCCACGAACACGCGCATCGCACGCAGCTGTGATCTTTGAACCGGCCAGGCGCGGGTAACACCGGAAGCTCCTCTCCGTATAGCCCGTAGCGAACGCTTTCGTTCGCCAGCAGATGCGCGCGCAGTCCGGGGAGACATCGTCACATGCAAGGGTTCAATGTCGCCGAGAGCGGTGGCGGTTCTTATCGTCCGCTCGCCATCCTTCGCTGGGTCATGGTGATCATCTTTATCTCGTTTGGAATGCAGAAATTCACGCTGCAATCCGCACAGGGCATCGCCCAGTTCATCACCAACAGCCCGTTCATCTCGTGGCTGTCGGTGTTCGGCCTGAGGGGCGAGGCCTATTTCCTCGGTGTCGCCGAATTCGTGATCGCGGCGCTGCTCGTGGCCGGCAGCTTCAGTCCGATCTTGTCTGCGGTCGGTTCATTCATGGGCGTCGTGACCTTCGCGATCACGTGGTCATTCTTCTTCACGACGCCGGGCGTCGTGACATGGAGCCTCTCGACCGATCCGATGGCCTGGAATCTGGCCGGAGAGTTCCTGTTCAAGGACATCGTGCTCTTGTGCGTCTGCGTCGTGCTGTTTCTGGCGTCGCTGCCGCAATCAATCGTTCGGTCGCGCACCGGCTGAGGGTGAATCCGCCTTTCACCGCCGGATACGGTAGATCACCACGTCCTCGCCGCGATGAATCGTGCTCTTCTCCAAAACGTAGTTCGCCTTCTCCAGCACGCGGCGGGAGGCGCCGTTTGCGAGGAAGACCAGGCCGATGAGGGACGACAGCTCGAGTTGCGACAGCCCGATCTCCGTCAGTGCGGTCGCGATCTCGCTTGCCAGTCCCTGGCCCCAGAACTCGCGCTTGAACGTGTAGGCGATCTCGATCTCGTCGATGTCATCGACGACGATGTGCCGGATGCCCGCCCGTCCGGCGAAGGTCCCGTCTTTCGTGCGCAGGACCCACAGCCCAAAGCCGTGCTGGTCCCAATGCGCCATGTTGACGGCGAGGTATTGCTTCGTCGCCTCCGCCTCCCGCACCCCGCCGAGATAGCGGGACACCTCGGGATCGAGATGCAGCGCGACGAGATCGTCGAGGTGACTTTCGTTCAGCCGCTCGGCGGTCAACCTCGTCGTGCTGAAGCCATTCATGGAAAAAGACTGCCGCTTTGGAGATGGCCAGCGATGCCGAGGCCGACGCTGCCATCTGCCGCTGTTTTGCCCGGCGGGTCAATCGGCGCGCTCAGCCCGCCGTGCCTTGCTGATGGCCAGGCCCCGCCACTCTCAGGGCACTGGGCCGCAGGCCGTATCTGCGCATCATGGCCTTGCTCAGGGCGCTTTCGGACGCGTACCCGACCTCGCCGGCGATCTTTGCGATCGGATCGGAGGTGCCGGCCAGCCGCTTGCGCGCGATCGTCAATCTCAGATCGGCCAGGAACGTCATGGGCGCGACCCCGGCGCGCTTGCGGAACGCCCGCACCAACGTCGCGCGCGATGAGATGGCGACCGTCGCCATTTCGTCGAGCGTCCAGTCCCTGGCGAGATCGTTGAGGATTGCGGCTACCACGCGGGCCGTGGTGCGGTCCCGCAACAGCGACATCGTCCCGTCCCCGGAGGCCTCGTCGGCGAGATGGTCGCGGAGCATCATGACGAACAGCGCCCGCGCAAGGTCGGCCGCGACCATCTCCGCTCCAACGCGCCCGGCGTCGAGCTCGTCGCGGATGTCGATCAATAGGTGCCGGAACCTTTCCAGCAACGGCTCTCCCGCCGTGCGCAGCACGATCTCGTCGGGAAGGGCCGCGATCAGCGGGTTCTCGTCCGAGGTTTCGAACAGGAAGCGGCCACACAGGAGTTCGGTGTCGACTTCGGCATCGACCGTCGCGCGCTGCCGGACGCCGTTCCGGAGCTCGGTCGAAATCCGTCCGGCAGCACCGTTCCTCTGGCTTCGGACCGCGTGACTGTCGCCGTGCGGCAGCAGGAGGATGTCGCCGGCCTCCAGCCGCTGCGGGCCGAGGCCCGGCCGCTCGACCACGCAAGAGCCGCGGGTGACCATGTGGAATTGCGCCCAGCCCTTGCCGTTTGGCGCGTGTAGCGACTCCCAGCTGCCGCCGAACTTGCAGGAATCCTCGATCACGGGACGGATCCTGAACAGCGGCACCATCGCCTTCAACAACTCCGCCGCGTCCGCCTCCGACATCCTTCTCCCCTTGATCCGCGCGGACATGAGTCCGAGCCGCCCGGCCATTCCACGGAGCGGCAGATCGCATCTAATCTAACGGCATCACGATGAGAAGGAAGCATCTCATGGCCATGCTCGACTGGAACAACTATCGCCGCCAGATCGTCGCCGGTGTCGGCGAGATCGGCAAGCTCGCGCCCGATACGGTCAAGGGCTACGCGACCCTGAGCGGCGCAGGCGCCAAGACAAATCACCTCGATGCGAAGACGCGTGAGCTGATCGCGCTCGCGGTCGCCATCAGCCTGCGTTGCGACGGCTGTATCACCGTCCATGCGGCCGAGGCGAAAAAGCACGGCGCGAGCGAAGCAGAGATTGCCGAAGCGCTCGGCACCGCCATCTCGGTCAATGCCGGCGCCGCGCTGGTCTACGCGACTCGCGCGCATGAGGCGTTCAAGGAAGCGTGAGCCAACGCGCCGACGCTAATTCCTTCTAACACAACCTAACGCGCAATCGTCGCAGCGTCATGTCAGTGTCGCGACATGAGCGTTGCCGTCATTTCGAAAAAGCACGGTTATCGACGGGAGAGCCCATGACGTCCAGAACGCCAACCGAATTGTCACCGCGGCCTGCGAACGTGTCGCGCCGCGGCTTCGTGGGAGGCCTGTCGGCGGGCATCCTTGGCGCGGCCGCAACTGAAGCTGCCGCCGCCGAGACTCTGGCCGACGTGCCCGATCGCGGGCCCGGCGCCGATCTCAGCGCACACAGCGAACGCTCCCGCTTCGCAAAACTCGATCGCATTCCCGAGGCGACGCCGGGGAAGCGCAACGTCGATCCCGGCGATGCCATCAATTCCAAGACGCCGCACCAGAAGCTCGTCGGCAACATCACGCCGACCGACCTGCATTACGAGCGCAGTCATTCCGGCGTGCCCGACATCGACCCCGCGCAGCACCGGCTGCTGATCCACGGCATGGTCTCGAAGCCGCTGGTGTTCAGCGTCGAGGACCTGAAGCAGATGCCGTCGGTCACCCGTGTCGTGTTCATCGAGTGCACCGGCAACGGCTGGGAGAACTGGAAAAAAGCCGACCCTGATATCACGGTGCAGAACACGCACGGCCTCGTCAGCACCAATGAATGGACCGGCGTCCCGCTGAAATTCCTGATCGACCTCGTCGCCAAGGACAAGGGTTCGAGCTGGATGCTGGCGGAGGGCGGCGACGGCGCGGGCGTCGATCGCAGCATTCCACTCACCGACGAGATCGTGAACGAGGCTTTCGTCGCCTACGGGCAGAACGGCGAGCCGCTGCGGCCCGCGCATGGTTTTCCGATGCGGCTGGTGATGCCGGGCTTCGAGGGCAACCTCAACATCAAATGGCTGCGCCGCCTCAAGTTCGGCAACGCGCCCTGGATGACGCGCTGGGAAACGGCGCGCTACACGCAGTTGCTCGCGAATGGCAAGGCGCGGCAGTTTCAGCTGCGGATGGAAACCAACTCCGTCATCACCCAGCCCTCGGGCATGATGCAGATCCAGCCTGGCTACAACCGCATCTCCGGCCTTGCCTGGAGCGGCCACGGCAAGATCGCCAAGGTCGAGATCTCGACCGACGGCGCGAAGACCTGGAAGCCAGCGCAATTGAGCCAGCCGGTGCTGTCCAAGGCGCAGGTGCGCTTCCAGATGGATTGGGTCTGGGACGGCAAGCCGACCAAGATCGTGAGCCGCTCGACCGACGAGAAGGGCAACGTCCAGCCGGACCGGCAGTCCTTCATCGCCGCGATGGGGACCAACGCGCTGTTTCACTACAACGCGCAGCAGACCTGGAGCATCGACGAGGCCGGGAGGGTCCGCAATGTCCTCGCATGACAAGCTCGTTCTCGCCGGCATCCTCTCACTCGGCCTGCTGGCGCCTCCCGCACTGGCGTTTGATTTCGGGCGCCCCGCGACACCGCAGGAGATTAAGCTGTGGGACATCGACGTCAGCCCCGATGGCAAGGGCCTGCCTGACGGCAGCGGCACCGCGGTCCAAGGTAAGCAGATCTTCGCCGACAATTGTGCGGCCTGTCACGGCGACAACGGCCAGGGCGGCATCAAGGATCGCCTCGCCGGCGGACAGGGCACGCTCGCCTCCAACATGCCGGTCAAGACGGTCGGCAGCTTCTGGCCCTATGCGACGACCTTGTTCGACTACATCCATCGCGCGATGCCCTATCCGACGCCGGGCTCGCTCAGCACCGACGAGACCTATGCCGTCACCGCCTACATATTGAGCCTCAACGGCATCGTTCCCGCCGATGGCAAGATCGACAAGGAGTCCTTGCCGAAGATCAAGATGCCCAATCGCGACGGCTTCATTCCGGAGCCGGAATTCGATCCCGCCAAACTGTTCCGCAACAAGTGAGCGGACAATGAGGCTTTCGGCACTGATCAGGATGCTCGCTCTGATCGCGGCGACATGTTCATGGGAGACGCAAGTCATGGCTGCAGACGGACTCATCACCATCAAGAGCAGTTTCGGCCCCGAAGACACCATGAAGCGGCTAGAGGCGGAAGTGAAAGCCAAGGGTCTCACGGTGTTCGCCCATGTCGATCACGCCGCGGGTGCGGCTGCGGTCGGGATGAATTTGCGGCCGACGGATTTGCTGATCTTCGGCAACGCCAAGGGTGGCACGCCGTTGATGCAGCAGGCGCAGACCATCGGTATCGACCTGCCACTGAAGGCGCTGGTCTGGCAGGACGAGCAGGGCGTAACCTGGCTGTCGTACAACGATCCCGCCTTTGTGGCGGGGCGTCATGACGTTGGCGAGCCGGCGAGGGCTGCCATTACCACAATGACCGGCGCGCTGCATGCAATCGCAACCAAGGCCACGGCACAGTAGGCGTGATGCCGTGGCCCTCCTGAGGCACAAAAGGAGAGATCCATGAGTGTTACACATGATCAACCGGCACCATCCAACCCGCAAGACGGCAAGCTCGCCCGATGGCTGGTCATCGCGGTGCTGTGCGCGTTGCTCGTCGGCGCCGGCGCGCTCGGCTATCTCGGCTGGGTCAGCACGGATACCAAGGTGCCGGAAGCGGGCTATGTCGCGCTGGTGCTCGGCGTCGTGTTCTCGCTGATCGTCGGCGTCGGCCTGATGGCCTTGGTGTTCTACAGCAGCCGCGCAGGCTATGACGAACCCGCGGTGCTGATCCAGGAGCCGGAAAGCGATCCGGAGGATGGACGCAGCGACCTGCGCTGATTGGACGGCAATTTGCGCCGATGCAGACCGGTTGATGCCGTTTGCTCTGTATTGTCCGGGGGCATCAAATTTGATCTGAATCAAGCAGGCGGATGCCAGCCGTACCACAACGCGTCACTGAGGGTTGGTGACAGTTGGTGCAGCGCAATGATTGCAACGTGGTACGTTACCTTTGAGGTGCAACAGCGGGGCATTCTTCCGAGACAGCGGAGCCCTCGCGAGACAAGGACTTTTCCGACAGAGCAGGAGGCCAAACTCTTCGCGCGCGAAAAGCGCGATGCGGGATGCGCCGTCTTTGCAGGCACGATCAACCCGCACCTTCCAAGGCGATTGATCCCGTCCTCCGGCATCAATGCGTGGCTCGCCGACGAACAGGATGGCGCCGCGACGAGCGGCACTTCGGACACCGACTAAGCACTTTTGCATGCATAGCGATGGCGCTTAGGTGTTGCCATTTTGTTACGGGTCAACACTCCCCCCGCGCGTAAACTTCAGGCTGTTCGCAGACTTTTATGCACGCCAGCCTGCATAAGGGCCTTGCGTCGGACGTAAGAAACTTGAGCAAAGGGGACGAAACGATGAAAAAACTTTCGATCGCGGCGATCGGTTTCGCGGCGCTGAGCATGTCGGCTCCGGCCTTGGCGGCCGATATGGCCGTCAAGGCGCCGCCGCCCGCGCCGGTGGTGGCGGTTTACAACTGGACCGGGTTCTACATCGGCGCCAACGGAGGCTGGGGACAGAGTCACGGTTGCGCGGATTTCATAACGCCCGCGGGCGCCGTCGGAAGCGGTTGCGCCGATCGCTCCGGCGGCCTCGCCGGCGGGCAGATCGGGTATCGCTGGCAAACCAATCAGTTTGTGCTCGGCCTGGAAGCCCAGGGCGATTGGGCCGAGATCAAGAACACGCGCGTCAGCCTGATCGATCCGTTGATCTCGACCACGGGCAAGATCGACGCCATCGGGCTGTTCACGGCCCAACTCGGCTGGGCATGGAACGCCTCGCTGCTCTACGTGAAGGGCGGCGCCGCCGTGACGCGCAATCGCTTTGACATCTTCAACAATGTCACCGGCGTCGGCCTCGCCTCGGCAGGCCACACGCGCTGGGGCGGCGCGCTGGGTGTCGGTTGGGAATATGGATTCTCGCCGAACTGGTCGGTCGGCGTCGAGTACGACCATCTCTGGATGGGACGTGACAACACCACCTTCGCGGGGGTCGTGACGCCCGGCGGGTTCACCCTGACTGGCAGCGGGGTCACGCAGGATGTGGACATGGTCACGCTTCGGTTGAACTACCGCTTCGGCGGTTTCGGTGCGCCGGTCGCGGCGCGCTATTGATCTGATGTCTTCCCAGTGAACTCAGGCCCCGGCATCGACCGGGGCCTTTTTCATTGGAGGTCGCAACGAGCAGGGATGCCTGTTGCAGCCAGAGTCAGTTCTGGCGGTCGAGCCCGGCGAGTTGCTGCCTGTCCACGAGAACAATGTGGCGCTGGCTATTGTCGATGAAACGAAGGATGCCGAGCTCGCGCAGATGCGACAGCGATCGCGAGACGGTCTCGATCGTCAGGCCGAGATAGTCTGCTATGTCGCGCCGAGTCATGGGCAGCGCCAGAATGCCTGCGGTGGTGAGCCGCTTGTCCATTTCGATCAGGAAGGCGGCGACCCGCTCCATCGACGTCTTGCGTCCGAGTAGCAGCATATGATCCTCCGCATGCCCAAGATTCGTAGCCGCCATGCGGAGCAGATCTCTGGTCAAGGTGCCGTCATTCTCGGCGGCGGCATCGAGGCTCTCACGCCTGACGCGATGCACGATCGTGTCGACCATGGCTTCCATGCTGAAGCGGTGGACATCGCCGTTCTCCAGCCCAAAGAAGTCGCCGGCAACGTGGAAGGCACCGATGTGGCGACGTCCGCCGGACAGCAGTTTGCAGCTTCGTACCGCGCCCGACTTGACTTGATAGACAAATTCGATCGGCTCTTTCTCGCTGTAGATCTCGCTGCCGCGTGTGTAGGTGAATTCGCTCAGGCTGATCGTCGGATTTGAGGCGGAGAGTATTCCGAACTCTATGAGCGTATGTGGGCGGGGAAGCGAGGCCGAGGTCTGGGGCATCGGCATTTGTCCAACTCCTCAATCAGGTGACGATCGGGTTTGCCAGCCACGGCGCATGTGACACCGGCCAGTGCCGACCGCTCGAGGTCCGCGCAAAATTCGAGCTTGTTCCAGCGCGGAGCTGGTGACTATCGTCATAAGGTTCATTGTACCAACGGACAGCACGATGCTGCCTTCGACGGCGCGACGTCGGTCGACGCACTGCTTCTGCTCGTCGGGCTCGAGCGTGACGAAGCGGCTGGAGCGATTACGCCGCTCGTAACGGTCTCGGCTGCACGCCGGGCACGCTCGTCAAGGGCGGCGGTGGGATCATGTATGTTTGCCAATAAGTGAGCGAGACCGGAGGTGCGCCATGCGCGCCTCCAACCAATTACCAGTATCTGTACCCGAACCATCCGAACTGCCCCTGCCGAGCCGCAAGGACCATTTGCGGCGGCGCGTGTCGCTTCAACCGCACAGCGGCGTGTTGGGACTTGCGCGCTCGCTTGCGATCGACCGCCGCGCTTGGCGGCGAGTCCGGGCGCGTCATGGCGAGTGCGTTGGCAACCGCCGGAGTTTGGGCCCGGATCATCGGCGGTTTTGCGCGGTCGAGAGGGGCCGCGGCTTGCGCGACCGACACCGCGGGCGCCGCTGCGACGATGACCGGCATGCTGGTATCGAGGATCACGCGTTCGGGCAATTTGCGATCCGAGTGAATGCGTATCGCCGGCCGGTCCGCGGCGCTCTTCTCGGCGATCGGGGCTTTCGGGAGACAAAGGTCCGCAAGGAAGAGCAGGGCGAGCAACGCTGCACCGACCTTCCAGAAGTACGCCAGCAACGACATCTCGCCCGCTCCGCGCCCCCCACAATGGGCCCAGCTTGCGACGACGTTGCACGATTTTGCAATGCGCTGTGAGAACGGGCTTGATTCAAATCAAGCGCGCGAAGAAATCTCCGATGCGGTTACGAAGTTCCTCGACAATTCCATCGTGCCAGTGTTTTGCCCGGCGAAGTAATACAGCCGTCATGCCACTTTTCGATGATGCCATTATGCCGGTGTTTTGCCCGACGTGTCAAATGTATTTCGGATAATACGTAAGACCCCTGATATCGCAGCGCCGGTCTACTGTGCATGGGGTTGTTTTCGAAGTTTGGTTTCGAGGGGCTATCCCGCCCCGAGCGCCACCGCGATGTTGTACGTCACGAGGCTCGCGGCATAGGCCAGCACCAGCATGTAGGCGAAGGTCGCAGCCATCCATCCCCAGCTCCCGGTCTCGCGCCGGATCACGGCGAGCGTGGAGGCGCATTGCGGGGCGAAGATGTACCAGGCCAGCATCGATAAAGCGGTTGCGAGCGACCATTTCGTCGCCAGCACCTGGCCGATCTGCTCGGCCGCTTCCTTGCCGCCTTCGATGGCATAGACGGTGCCGAGCGCCGCGACCGCGACCTCGCGCGCTGCCATGCCCGGGATCAGGGCGACCGCGATCTGCCAATTGAAACCGACAGGGGCGAGCAGCGGCTCCAGCGCCTTGCCGATGATGGCAGCAAGGCTGAAGTCGATCGCGGGCTCGGTTGCGCCCGCGGGCGGCTGCGGGAACGAGGCCAGGAACCAGATCAACACCATCATCGAGAAGATCGTGGTGCCGGCGCGGTACAGGAACATCTTGGCGCGGGTGAAGATGCCGATCGCGATCGATTTCAGCCGGGGCATCTTGTAGTCCGGCAGCTCCAGCATGAACGGCGCCGGCGCATAGTCGCGCAGCATGAAGAATTTGAGCAGGAACGAGACGGCAAGTGCGCTGACGATGCCGGTCGCGTACAGGCCGAACATCACGAGGCCCTGCAGGTTGATGAAGCCCCAGACGTCCTTTGCCGGAATGAAGGCGGAGATGATCAGCGTGTAGACCGGAATGCGCGCCGAGCAGGTCATCAGCGGCGCGATCAGGATCGTGGTCAGCCGGTCGCGCTTGTTGTCGATCACGCGCGTCGCCATGATGCCGGGAATGGCGCAGGCAAAGCTCGACAGCAGAGGAATGAAGGCGCGGCCGTGCAGCCCCGCGCCGCCCATGATGCGGTCCATCAGGAACGCGGCGCGCGCCATGTAGCCGAAATCTTCCAGGAGCAGGATGAACAGGAAGATGAGGATGATCTGCGGCAGGAACACGATCACGCTGCCGACGCCCGCGATTACGCCGTTCTGCAAGAAACTCTGCAACAGGCCGTCGGGCAGGGTGGCTTGCACGAACTCCCCGAGCGTGTCGAAGCCGGACTTGAGCAGGTCCATCGCCGGCTGCGCCCAGGCGAACACCGCCTGGAACATCACGAACAGGATCAGCGCCAGGACGATCAGCCCGCCGACCGGATGCAGCACCACCGCATCGATCCGCGCGGTCCAGGTGTCGGGCCTGGCAGGCAGGCTGACGCAATCGGCGATGATGCGATCGGCCTCGCGCTGGGTGGCGCGCAGCTCGGAGACGCTGAGCGCGCGCCAGCTGTTATCCTGCGGCGGCTCGGCGGCGAGTTTTGCAGAGATCTCGTCGGTCAGCGCCAGCAGGTCGGCGGTGCCGCCCTTGCGCACCGCGATCGAGGTGACCACGGGCACGCCGAGCTCCTTGGCCAGCCGCTCGACGTCGACGGTGATGCCGCGGCGGCTCGCGATGTCGAACATGTTGAGCACGAGGATCATCGGCCTGCCGGTGCGCTTGAGCTCCAGCAGCAGGCGGATGGTCAGGCGCAGATTGGTGGAATCGGCGACACACAACACGAGGTCGGGCACGGTCTCGCCGGAAGCCTTGCCGAGCACGAAGTCGCGGGTGATCTCCTCGTCCGGGCTGCGGCCGCGCAGCGAATAGGTGCCGGGCAGGTCGACCACGGAGACCTGACGCCCCTGGGGCGTGACGAAGAAGCCTTCCTTGCGCTCGACGGTGACGCCGGGATAGTTCGCGACCTTCTGCCGGCTGCCGGTCAGCGCGTTGAACAGCGAGGTCTTGCCGCTGTTGGGCGTGCCGACCAGGGCGAGATGCAGCAGGGGTAATTCCATGTGATCAAAGGCCTTGGGAGCAGATGTCCGGTCGCCAATTAGGCGACGATGATGGCCATGGCTTCGCGGCGGCGCACCGCGATCGTGATGTTGTCGACCCGCACGGCGATCGGGTCGCGCCCGACCAGCCCCTCGTGCAGGACCTCGACCCGGGCGCCCTCGACGAAGCCGAGCTCGATCAGCCGGCTCTCGAGCTCGATATCCGAGAGCGCCGAGCCTGCGTCCTTGGCGGAGAGGTGCTGGATGACGCCGGTATAGCCGCGCTGGGCCAGGCCCAGCGGCATCTCGCGGCGCGTGTCATGGGTGTCGGTCATGCCCTGTATTTTCAACGCAGGGCAGTGAGGTCAAGCGCACGGGTCGGCCGAAGCTGCACCTTAGAGTGATTTTAAAGTGCAGATGCCGAAAGCGTGAGGAAACGCCTCGGCCGCTACTGGGCCGGGACCTTGTCCGGCTGGAGGGCGGCCATGGCGCGGCTCTTGAAGTAGTCGAGCACGAACAGGCGGATCGCCGAGGACAAATTGCCCTGCTGGCGGTTGCTGTCGATCTCGCCGACCAGCTCGGACAGCGTCATGTTGCGCAGGCCCGAAATCTCCTTCATTCCGTTCCAGAAGGCCTCTTCCAGGCTGACGCTGGTCTTGTGGCCGGCGACCACGATCGACCGTTTCACGACGGGCGACTTCATGGCTGCTCCTCGCGATCGATCTGATGCTGGTCCAGATGCGCCTTCGCTTTGTCCGCGCGCGTCTCCTCCGCCGACCGCTCCGCCTTCGAGCGGCCGAACTTCGCCCGGTTGGCGTCCGCCTGCTTCGCCGAGGCTTCCCGCTCGGCGCGCTTCCTGAAACGATTCAGGTTGATGACGTTCCCCATGCCGCGTCTCCATCATCCGATCCTCATCAGGCAGGATGAAACATTCAGAAACAGGGTGGCGCGCTGCGCCCCACAAGACTTGATCGTCATTCGCTCATCCTCGTCAATCGGCCCCTCGGGCCATCAAACGATGAATTTCGCCCGTCAAGGGCAGACGGCGGGCGTAACACGCCGTCCGGCCATTTCATTGACGGTAATCAAATCCCGTCTCTAAAACTGCATATTTCTGAGCGTCGAGCGTCCGTATCATTACGGATGACTATCGGAATTCGGAATTTATCCCGGGCTGGTCATTTTCTCGGGGCGCACCAGGCGGTCGAACTCGTCCGCCGAGACGAAGCCGAGCCGCAGCGCCTCCTCCTTCAGCGTGGTGCCGTTGGCATGCGCCGTTTTGGCCACCTTGGCGGCGTTGTCGTAGCCGATCTTCGGGGCCAGCGCCGTGACCAGCATCAGCGAGCGCTGCATCAGCTCACTTATGCGTTTCTCGTCGGCGCGGATGCCGCTGACGCAATGTTCGGTGAAGGAGCGCGCCGCATCCGCCATCAGGCGGATCGAGTGCAGCATGTTGTAGGCCAGCACCGGCTTGTAGACGTTGAGCTCGAAATGGCCCTGGCTGCCGGCGACTGTGATGGCAGTGTGATTGCCGAACACCTGGCAGCACACCATGGTCATCGCCTCGCACTGCGTCGGATTGACCTTGCCCGGCATGATCGAGGAGCCCGGCTCGTTTTCCGGCAGGATCAATTCGCCAAGCCCCGAGCGTGGGCCTGATCCGAGCAGGCGGATGTCGTTGGCGATCTTGAACAGGCCGGTCGCGACGGAATTGATGGCGCCGTGCGCCAGCACGTAGGCGTCGTTCGAGGCCAGCGCCTCGAATTTGTTGGCGGCGCTGGTGAAGGGCAGCTTCGTAATCCCGGCAACGTGCTTTGCGAACAGCTTGGCAAAGCGCGGCTTCGAGTTGAGGCCGGTGCCGACGGCTGTGCCGCCCTGCGCCAGCGGATAGAGGTCCTTCACCGCGACCTTCAGCCGCGCGATGCCGCTCTCGACCTGCGCGGCATAGCCCGAAAATTCCTGGCCGAGCGTCAGCGGCGTCGCATCCTGGGTGTGGGTGCGGCCGATCTTGACGATCTTGCCGAACTCTTTCTCCTTCTTGCGGAGTGCCCCGAGCAGCTCGCCGAGGGCGGGGACGAGGTCGGCATTGATGCGGCTCGCGGCTGCGATGTGCATCGCAGTCGGGAAGGAGTCGTTCGACGACTGGCTCATATTGACGTGGTCGTTGGGATGCACCGGCTTCTTGGCGCCGAGCTCGCCGCCGAGTAGCTCGTTGGCGCGGTTGGCGATCACCTCGTTGAGGTTCATGTTGCTCTGGGTGCCGGAGCCGGTCTGCCACACCACGAGCGGGAAATGGTCGTCCAGCTTGCCCTCGATCACCTCGCGCGCGGCGCGGATGATGGCATTGGCCCGGCGCTCGTCGAGCAGGCCGAGCTCGAGATTGGACTGCGCCGCGGCGAGCTTGACGATGCCGAGCGCATGCACGAGCGAGATCGGCATGCGGTCGGTGCCGATGCGGAAATTCTGCCGCGAGCGCTCGGTCTGCGCTCCCCAATAACGATCGGCGGGGACCTCGATCGGACCGAAGCTGTCGGTCTCGGTGCGAGTTGCGGCGTTGCGCGCGGGGCGGGTCGTCTTGGCCATGAGCATATCCATCCTGTCGCGCGAAACGCCGCGCGGCCTTCTGATATGCCTCTCTATATAGACAGTTTGGGCGGACGCGACGGCCTAGCGCCCAACCTAGATCATTTCTTGCGGAAACGATCGAGCCGCACGACCTCGGCGCCGCCCTGGCTCGGCGGGGTCGGCTCGTCCGCAGCTTCCGCCGTCTCAGCGGCGGGCGCGGGCACCGACACAGCGGCAGGAGCGGGGGCTGCCGGCAATGTCTCCGGTGCGACCTCGGCAACGTCCGAGGTGTCGAACTGGAGGCCGAACTTCACGGACGGATCGAGGAAGCTCTTGATGGCGCTGAATGGCACCACCAGCCGCTCAGGAATGCCGCCGAAGGACAGGCCGACCTCGAAACGGTCCTCTAGCACGGTCAGGTCCCAGAACTGGTGCTGGAGGATGATCGTCATCTCTTCCGGATATTGCGCGAGGAGCCGCGACGACAGCTTCACGCCCTCGGCCTTCGACACGAAGGTGATGAAGAAATGGTGCTCGCCCGGCAGGCCATGGGCCGCGGCATCGGTCAGCACCTTCCGCAGCACGCCGCGCAGCGCGTCGCGGGCCAGCACATCGTATCGGATATGATCGGTCGCCATGGTGGTCCTGTTACATCCCCGGAGCCGGACCCCGCCGGCCCGACTCGCCAAGCCGCGATAGTACTGCGCCTGACGGGTCAGCAGGAGTCCCCGCCGGAGAGGAAATCAAAAAGTTAAAGTGGAGGCTTCTGTTGCCAGGTGCCTCCGAACCCCGCCTAGCGGAGCTTAACCCGCTAGGACTTTAGAGTGGTCTTTCAAACTGCGTTACGCAGCCTGAGCAACCGGAGCAAAGTTGTCGTTGGCAACTATTGCAGTAGCCCGATAACGGCGGAACAATACCGGGAAAAAGCACGCCCTTTACGCCCTCGTCGATCCTATTTCGCCCCCGCCAAAACTCACCTTGAAGGACTCGAGTCCGATGAGCTTTGGTGGAGGCGCCGGGTACCGCCCCCGGGTCCGAATGGTTTATTACGACGACCGTTTATTTCCATAGCCGGCGAACCGGCACCCCCAATATAGGGGGCAAAGGTTTCAAAAAACAGAAGTTTCGAGCGGCGATCGCGCTGTTCCCTTTGGATAGGTTCCGGACCGTCCGCCTCTGACCTTGGCCGCGCGGCCGCGGCCGTTCTAAGCTCCTGACATGCCCCCGGATTCAGCACCGGCCGTCCAAGAGCCGGATATCCCTGTCGCCCACGCCCCACCGCCCGGCTTGCTGGCGCTGTTCCTGGCCTTCGCCCGGATGTCGCTGGCCGGTTTCGGCGGGGTCTTGGTGTTTGCCCGCCACGCCATCGTCGACCAGCACCGCTGGATGACGGCGGACGAGTTCAACGAGACCTTTGCGCTCTGCCATTTCCTGCCGGGGCCCAACATCGTCAACCTGTCGATGGTGTTCGGCTCGCGCCTGCGCGGGATCGCGGGTGGCGTTGCCGCCTTCAGCGGGCTGCTGCTGCCGCCGACGCTGATCATGACCGTGCTCGCGATCATCTATGCCCGGTTCGGCGACGTCGAGGTGCTGCGCCGGATCCTCGCCGGCATCTCCTGCGCCGCGGTCGGCCTCCTGATCGCGGTGGTCCTCCGCATGATGACGCCGCTGCTGAAGCGGATGGATGTTGTGGTGCTCCTCCTGATGCTCGGCGTGTTCATCGCCATCGGCGTGCTCCGCTTGCCGCTCCAGGCGGTGCTGCTGGTCGCGATCCCCGTTAGCATCGGCGTCACATATCTGATGCGGCGGAAGGTAGCAGCATGAACAGCGAGAACCCGATCTGGGCGCTGATCTCCACCTTTGGTCTAATGTCGCTGTTCGCGGTCGGCGGCGCTGCGGCGGCGGTGCCGGAGATGCACCGCATCGCGGTCGACGTGCATCATTGGATGACCGACAAGCAGTTCGCCGACGCGTATGCGATCGCGCAACTCTCGCCGGGTCCGAACGTGCTTATTGTCACGTTAATCGGCTATGCCGTTGCCGGCATCCCCGGCGCTCTGGCGGCGACGCTGGCGATGTGCCTGCCGACCGCGTTGCTTGCCTATTATGTCAGCCGTCTCCTGAGCCGGCCCAGCCAATCGCGCTGGCCCGGCCTGATCCAGGCTGCACTGGTTCCGCTGTCGATCGGATTGATGGCAGCGAGCGCCCTGATCCTGGCCCAGTCGACCGATCGCACCGTTGCTGCACTGCTTCTGACCGCCATGGTTGCGGTGATCGCCTCGATCTCGCGCATCAATCCACTATGGCTTTTGCTCGCCGGCGGCCTGTTGGGTTTTGCTGGCATTGTGTGATGAAAATCGCTAGGCAGTGATGCGGCCCGGGGATCCCTTTCCAGCCGATTTAGAACAACAGTGCTCGTGACTTACGGGTCGCGGAGGAGACATGCATGGCCGATACGATGGGCCACTCAGCGACAGCCACCCGAAACACCTCGGTGGCGCTCGGCTTTTGCCTGCTGGCGATTGCGCCGCAGATTTTCGAATTCATCTGGTCGATCGGCACGATCTTCGGCTGGGGGGCGGGACGCGGCCCGGCCACCGTCCTGATCAGCCACGCCACCGCGCTGGTCGCGGGCGCGCCCGGTGCGCTGATCGGAGCAGTCGGCGGTGAGACCAAGAAGGCGTCATCCGATGTGCTGCTGGCGCTGATCTATTCCTATCCGATCTTCGCGGTGGCGATCGTCACGCTGTTCATGACCATCCGCTCGGCGCAGGACTATGTCGGCGGCGTCATTCTGATGGCGCTCGCCCTGTTTGCGCTGTGGGCTTCCAGTGATTTGCAGGGCATGCGCGGCTTCTCCTTCGGCGCAGGCACCGCGCCGCGGATGTTCGGCGGGCTTCTGGTCGCGCTGTCCGCTGGCATCGCCCTAACCGGCCTTCTGACGGACGGGGCGGGAATGTCGCATTATTCCTGGCGCGGGCCGTTGTTCGTGATGGTCGCGATCCTGTTCTTCGCGCTCGCGATCCGGCCGCTCGGCCTCGTGGTCACGGCCTTCGTCAGCTTCATGATCGCCGCGACCGGGTCGCATGAGACGCGGTGGCTGGAGGCGGCCATCGTCGGCGCCTGCCTGACGCTCGGCTGCGCGATCCTGTTCCCCTATGTGCTCGGACTACCGATGCCGATGTTCCCGCGTTTCCTGGTCCAGTGAGGGTGTGATGGATATCTTTGCCAACCTCGCTCACGGTTTTGCCGTCGCGCTCTCTCCCATCAACCTCCTGATGTGCCTGATCGGTGCCCTCGTCGGCACGCTGGTCGGCGTTCTCCCCGGCATCGGCACCATCGCAACCGTCGCGATGCTGCTGCCGATCACCTTCGGCCTGCCGCCGGTCGGCGCGCTGATCATGCTCGCCGGCATCTATTACGGCGCGCAATATGGCGGCTCGACCACGTCCATCTTGGTCAACATTCCAGGTGAGGCGACATCGGTCGTCACCGCCATCGACGGTCACCAGATGGCCAAGCAGGGCCGTGCCGGCCCGGCACTGGCGATCGCGGCGATCGGCTCGTTCTTTGCCGGCTGCGTCGCGACCGTTTTGATCGCCGTCCTCGGCGCGCCACTCACAAAGCTCGCGCTGGCGTTCGGTCCGGCCGAATATTTCTCGCTGATGGTGCTCGGCCTGATCTTCGCGGTCGTGCTGGCCAAGGGCTCGGTGCTGAAGGCGATCGCGATGATCGTGTTCGGCCTCCTGCTCTCGATGGTTGGTTCGGACATCGAGACCGGCGCCTCGCGCATGGCCTTCAACATTCCGGAGCTCGCCGACGGTCTCGGCTTTGCCACGGTGGCGATGGGCGTGTTCGGCTTCGCCGAGATCATCCGCAATCTCGACGCAGGCGCCGAGATGAACCGCGACCTCGTGCAGCAGAAGATCACCGGCCTGATGCCGACCAGGAAGGACCTGGTCGACTCGACGCCACCGATCCTGCGCGGCACCGTGCTCGGCTCGATCCTCGGCATCCTTCCGGGCGGCGGCGCGGTGATCGCCTCGTTCGCGGCCTACACCCTCGAGAAGAAGCTCGCGAAGGATCCGAAGCGGTTCGGTCGCGGCGCGATCGAAGGCGTGGCGGCGCCGGAAAGCGCCAACAACGCCGCAGCGCAGACCTCCTTCATCCCGCTGCTCACCCTCGGCATCCCGCCGAACGCGGTGATGGCGCTGATGGTGGGCGCGATGACCATCCACGGCATCGTGCCGGGTCCGCAGGTGATGCAGAAGCAGCCGGATCTCGTCTGGGGCATGATCGCCTCGATGTGGATCGGCAATCTGATGCTGATCATCATCAACCTGCCGCTCGTGGGCATCTGGGTCCGCCTGCTGCGCGTGCCTTACCGGCTGATGTTCCCCTCGATCGTGATCTTCTGCGCGATCGGCATCTACTCGGTGAACAACGCACCGGTCGACGTCATCCTCGCCGGCGTGTTCGGTCTGGTCGGCTACTGGCTGATCAAGCACGATTTCGAGCCGGCGCCGCTGCTGCTCGGCATGGTGCTGGGACCGCTGATGGAAGAGAACCTGCGCCGCGCGCTGCTGATCTCGCGCGGCGACTGGAGCGTGTTCCTGACGCGGCCGCTCTCGGCGGTGCTGCTGGCGATCTCGCTCGGCCTTCTGGTGCTGACGGTGTTGCCGACGCTGCGTGCCAAGCGCGACGAGGTGTTCACCGAGTCCGAGAACTGATCGCGTCCGCGCGGCCCTGCGTCCGCGCGGCGCCCTGCGTCCGCACGCCGCATTCGGAAGTCGAATCGACGTGTGTGATGTCTTCGTGACATGAAAATGCCGGCCCTTGTGGCCGGCATTTTTTTGTTTGTGTCCCGGGGAAAACGATATGACCTCTCTTCGCGCGCTTGCTACGGGCGCATGTGCTGCCGCGCTCGCATCGCTGTGCGCCTTTGTCGCACCGGCGAAAGCGCAAAGCTATCCGACGCGCAGCATCACCATGATCGTGCCGTTCGCAGCGGGCGGCCCGACCGACGTCATCTCGCGCATCGTCACCGCGCATATGGCGCAGACGCTGGGGCAGAGCATCATCATCGAGAACGTGGTCGGCGCCGGCGGCACCACCGCAACCACGCGCGCCGCACGCGCGACCAATGACGGCTATACGCTCATCACCGGGCATATGGGCACGCACGCGGCATCCGTGCCGCTCTATCCCAAGCTCGCCTATCATCCCGAAAAGGATTTTGAGCCGGTCGCGCTGCTCGCGGGCACGCCGATCCTGATCCTCGCACGCAAGGATTTTCCGCCGAAGGACCTCAAGGAGTTCGTGACTTACGTGAAGGCCAATGCCGAGAAGGTGAACGCTGCGCATGCCGGCGTCGGCTCGGTCTCGCATGTCTCTTGCGAGCTCCTGCACTCCATCCTCGACATCAAGCCGGTCGGCGTGCCCTTCAACGGCACGGGTCCCGCGATGAACGCGCTGGTGGCGGGACAGGTCGACTACATGTGCGATCAGATCGTCAACGCGGTTCCGCAGATCAACGCCGGCACAATCAAGGCCTATGCGATCGCAACGCCCGAGCGCAATCCGTCGCTGCCGAACGTGCCGACGACCGCGGAAGCCGGCCTGCCGAACTTCCAGGCCCAGGCCTGGAACGCAATGTTCGCGCCGAAGGGAACTTCGCCCGCGATCATAGCCAGCCTGAACGCCGCCGCCATCAAGGCGCTCGACGACGAGACCGTGAAGAAGCGCTTGCTCGAGCTTGGCAGTGTCATCCCGGCCCCCAAGGACCGGACGCCGGAAGCCCTGGCAACCCTCGTCAAGAACGAGATCGCGAAGTGGAGCCCGGTGCTCAAGCCGGCGACTTAACCAGCACTTTCAAGCCGATAGGCGAGGGGCGGGACTTAAGTTCCGCCCCTTGTCGTTTGCCGCGGGAACGCTCACCTTTTCCGGGTATAATCTGTGGGAGCAGCGAATCGCTGCTGTCGCAGCGCGGGGGCGGCCGTTAAGTTCGCCGCCTCCCCAAAGGCTCATTGGCACATGCACCAGTATCAGGACCTGCTCGAGCGGATTCTTTCAGACGGCGCCGAGAAGACAGATCGGACCGGCACCGGCACGCTGTCGGTGTTCGGCCATCAGATGCGATTCAATCTGTCCGCCGGCTTCCCGATGCTGACCACCAAGCGGCTGCCGCTGAAGGCGATCGTGCATGAGCTGCTGTGGTTCCTGAAGGGCGACACCAACATCAAGTATCTCAAGGACAACGGCGTCACCATCTGGGACGAATGGGCCGACGCCAACGGCGACCTCGGCCCGGTCTACGGCCATCAATGGCGCTCCTGGCCCACGGCCGACGGGCGCAGCATCGATCAGATCGCCAATGTCATCGAGATGATCAAGCGCACCCCGGATTCGCGCCGGCTGATCGTCACCGCCTGGAATCCGGCCGACGTCGAGAAGATGGCGCTGCCGCCCTGCCACCTGCTGTTCCAGTTCTATGTCGCCAACGGCAAGCTGTCGTGCCAGCTCTATCAGCGCTCGGCCGACGTCTTCCTCGGCGTGCCCTTCAACATCGCCTCCTACGCGCTGCTCACCATGATGGTGGCGCAGGTCACGGGATTGAAGCCCGGCGATTTCGTGCACTCGCTCGGCGACACCCACCTCTATTCCAACCATCTGGAGCAGGCGCGGCTTCAGCTGACGCGCGCGCCGCGCGCGCTGCCGGTGATGCGCATCAATCCCGATGTGAAGGACATCTTCTCCTTCCGTTACGAGGATTTCGAGCTCGTCGGCTACGACCCGCATCCGCACATCAAGGCGGAAGTCGCGGTCTGACGCATGATCCGGAAAAGTGTGCAGCGGTTTTCCGATATGATCATGCGGGCTCTTTAAAGCGATGTCTCTCAGCATCCGCCGCGCGCGCCCGGACGAGGCCGGGCTCGTTCTTGCCTTCATCCTCGAACTCGCCGAGTACGAAAAGCTTTCGCACGAGGTCGAGGCGACGGAGCAGACGATTGCGGAGGCGCTGTTCGGCAGCAACCCGCGGCTTTATTGCGCAATCGGCGAATGGGACGGCGAGGCTGTCGGCTTCGCGGTGTGGTTTACGAATTTCTCCACCTTCAGCGGCCGTCACGGCATCTATCTCGAAGATCTCTATGTGCGGCCGTCGCATCGGGGCAAGGGCCTCGGCAAGGCGCTGCTGGTCTATCTCGCCAAGGAATGCGTCGACAATGGCTGGTCGCGCCTGCAATGGGCGGTGCTCGACTGGAATGCGCCGTCGATCGCGTTCTACAAATCGCTCGGCGCGGTGATGATGGACGACTGGACGCTGTGCCGCGTCTCTGGTCCTGCCTTGAGGCGGCTTGCCGGGAGCGCTAACTGATGGAGATCGTCTTCGTCGTCGCGATCGCGGAGAACGGTGTCATCGGCGCCGGCAACGCGATCCCATGGCGGTTGAAATCCGACATGGCGCGCTTCAAGGCGCTCACCATCGGCAAGCCCGTGATCATGGGCCGCAAGACGTTCGAGTCCCTGCGTAGGCCGCTGCCGGGACGCACCAACATCGTGATCACGCGCGATGCGGATTATCGCGCCGCGGGTGCCATTGTCACGACATCGGCCGCGGATGCGGGCGATGTCGCGCGCGGCGATGCCCTGCGGCGTTCGGTCACTGAAATCGCGGTGATCGGCGGTGCCGAGATCTATCGGCAATGGCTCGATCGCGCCGATCGCCTCGAAATCACCGAAGTGCATGCGAGCCCCGAGGGCGACACGTATTTCGAGATCGACAAGGCGGACTGGGAGGAGACGGCGCGTGTCCGCCATCCTGCCGGTCCCGACGACGGCGCCGACTACTCCTATGTGACATATCGTCGGCGGTCGCCCCATTAACCGCTTTCGCCAATGTTTACATTGACTTTTTCGTGCCCGAGCATAGCTCGGAAGGCGGCGAGGGCTGCGTTGTAAGGGACCTGCCGGTCCCCTATAAAGCCGGACCGGACAATGCGGGCCGGGTTAGTTCTAGTCCCGGTCTGCCGAGGAGAGCGTCGAATGCCGTGGAAGAATCAGGGCGGTGGCCCATGGGGCTCGGGTCCGAAAGGACCATGGGGCACGGGCCCGCAACCGGTCGGGCCGAGGCCGCCGGATCTGGAAGACCTTCTGCGCCGCGGCCAGGATCGTCTCCAGCAGATCATGCCGGGCGGCTATTTCTCCGGCATCGGCATCACGCTGATCATCCTGATCATCGTTGCGTTCTGGCTGCTGTCGGGCTTCTTCCGCGTGCAGTCCGAAGAGCTCGGCGTCGTGCTGCGCTTCGGCAAGCACGTTCGCACCGTGCAGCCGGGCCTGAACTATCATCTGCCCTATCCGATCGAGACCGTGCTGCTGCCGAAGGCGCTGCGCGTCAACACCATCTCGATCGGCATGACGCTGATCGACGATCCGGCGCGGCGCGGCCGCTCCATTCGTGACGTGCCGGAAGAGAGCCTGATGCTGACCGGCGACGAGAACATCGTCGACGTCGACTTCACCGTGCTCTGGCGCATCAAGCCGGACGGGGTCGGTGACTTCCTCTTCAACATTCAGAACCCCGAAGGCACCGTGAAGGCGGTCGCCGAGAGCGCGATGCGCGAGGTGATCGGCCGATCGCAGATCCAGCCGATCCTGACCGGCGCGCGCAACGTCACCGAGCAGGGCGTGCAGGAACTGATCCAGAGGACCCTGGACGGCTACGGCTCCGGCATTCTCATCACCCAGGTGCAGATGCAGAAGGTCGACCCGCCGGGCGAGGTGATTGCTGCCTTCCGCGACGTCCAGGCGGCACGCGCCAATCTCGAGCAGCTGCAGAACGAAGCCCAGACCTACGCCAACCAGGTGGTGCCGCAGGCGCGCGGACGCGCGGCGCAGATCCTCCAGGCTGCCGAAGGCTACAGGGAGCAGGCGATCGCCGAGGCCAAGGGCCAGAGTGCGCGCTTCCTGAAGGTTTACGAGGAATACAAGAAGGCGCCCGACGTGACGCGTGAACGGATCTATCTGGAGACCATGGAGCGGGTGCTCGGCGGCGCGGACAAGCTCGTCTATGACGGCGGCCCCTCGGGCCAGGGCGTCGTGCCCTTCCTTCCGCTCAATGAATTGACGACCAAGCGGCCGCCGACCAGCGGCCAGCAGTCGGGCGGAGGCAACCGATGAGGTCTCCGGTCACAGGTATCGTCACGCTGCTCGCGCTCCTGCTCGTCGTGATCGTCGGCTACATGTCGTTGTTCACGGTGCAGCAGACCGAGCAGACCATCGTGCTGCAGTTCGGCCGGCCCGTCGACGTCGTCACCGCACCCGGCCTGCACTTCAAGGCGCCGTGGAATTCGGTGATCAACATCGACAAGCGGATCCTCGACCTCGAGAACCCGTCGCAGGAAGCGATCGCGTCCGACCAGAAGCGGCTCGTGGTCGACGCCTTCGCGCGCTACCGCATCAAGGACGCGCTGCGCTTCTACCAGAGCGTCGGCTCGATCCAGGCCGCCAACATCCAGCTCACCACGCTCCTCAACGCGGCGCTGCGCCGTGTGCTCGGCGAGGTCACCTTCATCAACGTGGTGCGCGACGACCGCGAGAAGCTGATGCTGCGCATCCGCGACCAGCTCGATCGCGAGGCCGACGGCTACGGCATCCAGGTGGTCGACGTCCGGATCCGCCGCGCCGATCTGCCGGAGCAGAACAGCCAGGCGGTCTATCTGCGCATGAAGACCGAGCGCGAGCGCGAAGCTGCCGAGTTCCGCGCCCAGGGCGGCCAGAAGGCACAGGAGATCAAGTCGAAGGCCGACCGCGAGGCGACCGTCATTGTCGCGGAAGCCAATTCGCAGGCCGAGCAGACCCGCGGCGCCGGCGATGCCGAGCGCAACCGCCTGTTCGCCGAGGCCTACAGCAAGGATGCCGACTTCTTCGCCTTCTACCGGTCGATGACCGCCTACGAGAACGGGCTGAAGGCGAGCGACACACGCTTCCTGCTGCGGCCGGGCTCGGACTTCTTCCGGTATTTCGGTAGCCCGTCCGGCAAGACGGCGACCGAGACGCCGGCGAAACCGTAAGCTAGACGAGGGCGGCAGGTCTGCCGCCCTGCGTCCACACAAGAACAGCACAACGGGAGGTTCCAATCCGATGAGGTCCATTGCGTTCGCCGACTTCCTCATCGGCCTAGGCATCCTGTTCGTGCTGGAAGGCTTGATGTTCGCGGCAAGTCCGAACTGGATGCGCAAGGCCATGAAGAGCGCCATCGCCACACCGGACAACATCCTGCGGGCGGTCGGGATCGGCTCGGCTGTGGCCGGTCTGATCCTGATCTGGGTTATGCGCCGCCCGGTTTAAGCGTCACGACAACGCCAAAGTGAAGGCGAAGAACCGGTTTTCGCCGTATTATTCCGGTCCTGAGGCCCGTTAAGCTCCGTGCTTGCGCCGTCCCCCCGTTCGAGCGCAGTCTTGGAGCCGAATTCTTGGCGCCGATTCCTTTTCTCTGGAGAAACCAATGACCGCTGCCACCATTGCCCCGACCCGCTTGCGTTTAGGGCTGGCCGCGCTCGCCGTCAGTGCATTCAGCGTGTTCGGCACGCCGGCTTACGCGCGTGGACCGGAGGGCATTGCCGACGTCGCCGAGAAGGTGATCGACGCGGTCGTCAACATCTCGACCTCGCAGACCGTCGAGGCCAAGGGCGGCGCCAACACCATGCCGCAACTGCCGCCCGGCTCGCCATTCGAGGAGTTCTTCGACGACTTCTTCAAGAACCGCAAAGGCCCCGGTGGCGGCAGCAAGGGCGGCGATAATGGCAGCGGGCCGCCGCGCAAGACCAACTCGCTCGGAAGCGGCTTCATCATCGACACGGCGGGCGTCGTCGTCACCAACAACCACGTCATCGCGGATGCCGACGAGATCAACGTCATCCTCAACGACGGCACCAAGATCAAGGCCGAGCTGGTCGGCGTCGACAAGAAGACCGACCTCGCCGTGCTCAAGTTCAAGCCGCCGAAGCCGCTGGTCGCGGTGAAGTTCGGCGACAGCGACAAGCTGCGCCTCGGCGACTGGGTGGTCGCGATCGGCAATCCGTTCAGCCTGGGCGGCACGGTGACTGCCGGCATCGTCTCGGCCAAGAACCGAGACATCTCCTCGGGACCCTATGACAGCTACATCCAGACCGACGCCGCCATCAACCGCGGCAATTCCGGCGGCCCGCTGTTCAACCTCGAAGGCGACGTCATCGGCGTCAACACTCTGATCATCTCGCCGTCCGGCGGCTCGATCGGCATCGGCTTCGCCGTGCCGTCGAAGACGGTCGCGGGTGTCGTCGACCAGCTGCGCCAGTTCGGCGAACTCCGCCGCGGCTGGCTCGGGGTGCGCATCCAGAGCGTCACCGACGAGATCGCCGAGAGCCTCAACATCAAGCCGGCGCGCGGCGCGCTGGTTGCGGGGGTCGACGACAAGGGCCCGGCCAAGCCCGCCGGCATCGAGCCCGGCGACGTCGTGGTCAAGTTCGACGGCAAGGACGTCAAGGACCCGAAGGACCTCTCCCGCGTCGTCGCCGACACCGCGGTCGGCAAGGAGGTCGACGTCGTCATCATCCGCAAGGGCGAGGAGCAGACCAAGAAGGTCACGCTCGGCCGCTTGCAGGATCCCGAGAAGGTGCAGGCCGCGGTGAAGACCGACGAGCCCCCGCCCGAGAAGCTGGTGACGCAGAAAGCGCTCGGCCTTGATCTCGCAGCGCTCAGCAAGGACCTGCGCTCGCGCTACAAGATCAAGGACAGCGTCAAGGGCGTGGTCGTCACCAATGTCGATGCCAATTCGGATGCGGCCGAGAAGCGCCTCTCCGCGGGCGACGTCATCGTCGAAGTGGCACAGGAGGCCGTCTCCAGCGGCGCCGACATCCAGAAGCGCGTCGACCAGCTCAAGAAGGACGGCAAGAAGTCCGTGCTGCTGCTGGTCTCGAACGGCGATGGCGAATTGCGGTTCGTCGCGCTGAGCGTGCAGTAACCTCATCTGTCATTCCGGGGCGGTGCGAAGCACCGAACCCGGAATCTCTAGGTTCCGGGTCTGGTGCTTCGCACCATCCCGGAACGACGACTGTGTCAGGTCTCCACGAACTCCTCGCGCCGATACCCCTGCGCATAAAGCAGTGCGGTGAGATCACCGTGATCGATCCGCGCCGCCGCAGCCGCGGCCACCGCCGGCTTGGCGTGATACGCAACGCCCAGTCCCGCCGCCTGGATCATCGCGAGGTCATTGGCGCCGTCGCCGACCACGACGGAGTCGATGTCGTCGAGATCGAACGATTCCATCAGATCCACCAGCGTCGCCAGCTTTGCCGCGCGGCCGAGGATCGGCTCCTTGACCTCGCCGGTGAACTTGCCGTCACGCACGACGAGCTCGTTGGCGCGGTTCTCCTGGAAGCCGATCTTCGCGGCGACCGCGCTGGTGAACAGGGTGAAGCCGCCGGAGACGAGGCAGGTATAGGCGCCGTGCTTGCGCATGGTCGCCACCAATTCGCGGCCGCCCGGGGTCAGCGTGATGCGCTTGGCCAGCACCTCGTCGACCACGCTGGCGGGAAGGTCTTTCAGCAGCGCGACGCGCTCGCGCAGCGCCGGCTCGAACTCGATCTCGCCGCGCATCGCGCGTTCTGTGATTGCTGCGACATGGGCCTTCATCCCGACGAGATCGGCGAGCTCGTCGATGCATTCCTGGCCGATCATGGTGGAATCCATGTCGGCGAGAAAAAGCTTCTTGCGCCGGAAGCCGACAGGCTGCACCACGATGTCGATCGGCAGGTCGCCGCGCAGCTCGCGGAGCCGCTGCTCGATGGCGTGACGGTCGCCTTCGAGGTTATCCTGCGCGCCGAAAGGAATATCGACCGCAACCCCGTCGAACAGCCAGTGCGCCGGTTGCGCTTTCGGCAGCACGGCGCGGGCGCCGTCGACGATGGTAGAGTCGAGCGCGGGATTGTCGGGGTTGCAGATCAGCGTGGCGACGAGGGACATTTGAGGTTTTCGTGAGCGAGGGACGTACGAGCAAGGCCGTGCTTATCGCAGGCCCGACCGCCAGCGGCAAGTCGGCGCTGGCGCTGGAGCTTGCCCTCAGCGCGGGCGGAATCGTCATCAATGCCGATTCCATGCAGGTCTACCGCGACCTCCGCATCATCACGGCACGCCCCACCCATGGCGAGGAGGCGCGCGCGCCGCACCGGCTCTACGGCCATGTCGATGCGGCCGTGAATTTCTCGGCCGGTGCCTGGGTGAGCGATGCAGCCAAGGCGCTCGAGGAGGCGCAAGCCGAAGGCCGTCTAGCGATTTTCATCGGCGGTACCGGGCTCTATTTCAAGGCGCTGACGGTGGGCCTTTCCGTGGTGCCCCCGATCCCTGCGCAGGTGCGCGAGGACGTACGGGCGCGGCTGGAGCAGAACGGCGTCGAGGCGCTGCATGCGGAACTCGCACGCCGCGATCCGCGTGCGGCCGAGCGATTGAACCTGCGCGACCGGACCCGGATCTCGCGCGCGCTCGAAGTGATCGAGGCGACCGGCCGCTCGCTGCTGGACTGGCACCATGAGGGCCAGCCGCCGCTATTGCCCAAGGACAGTTATCGTGCGGTCTTCCTCGCGCCCGAGCGCGACGAGCTCTATGCCCGCATCGATGCCCGCTTCGACGCGATGCTGGGTGCCGGCGCGCTGAAGGAGATCGAGCGGCTGGCCGCCCGCCAGCTCGATCCGCTGCTGCCGGCGATGAAGGCCCATGGCGTGCCGGCGCTGATGCGGCATCTGCGCGGCGAGCTCAGCCTGGAGGACGCCGCCGCGATCGGCCGCGCCGACACCCGCCACTATGCCAAGCGGCAATTCACCTGGTTCCGGCATCAACTCCCCGAATTCGAGTGGGTGAAGCTGGAGGAGGCGAGGGGATGGCTCGCCGCCGCCGTGAACGCGACGCGGGACGAGGAATAAGAGCCTCGCTCGATCGTCGTTCCGGGGCGCGCGCAGCGCGAGCCCGGAACCCATACCCCCAAGCGCTCGTGTGGCGACGGCATTCTGCGACCCCTCGGACCCCAGCGAGGCCTGTGGCTATGGATTCCGGGCTCGATGCTGCGCATCGCCCCGGAATGACGGGCTGACGCGCTTTTGTGTTCGGGTTCCCGCATTTACCTCTCGCCGAACCCCGGGAACACCGCTACACTTCCTAAATCGCGCGGGAACGGCCGCTTTGCCTTGACATCTAGGCTTTGGCCGTTATGTTTCGCGCAACCTTTGGGAAGCCGAGCGCCCGCCATGCGTAACATTATTACCAAACTCCTTATCGCCGTCGTACCCAGGCACACCGCCGGGGGTGGCTAGCTGCCATCCACAAGACAGGCGGTGTGCATGGGCCCTCTTCGGGGCCTTTTTTATTTCCCGAACCCAGAACGAAAGCCGCTGACAACAGCGCATCCGGAGCAAGCCAATGACCGACAAGAGCCACGATCCGAACCAGATGACCGGCGCCGCGATGATCGTCCGCGCGCTCATCGACCACGGCGTGACCGACATTTTCGGCTATCCCGGCGGCGCGGTGCTTCCGATCTATGACGAGATCTTCCAGCAGAGCGAGGTCCAGCACATCCTGGTCCGCCACGAGCAGGGCGCGGGCCACGCCGCCGAGGGCTATGCGCGCTCGACCGGCAAGCCGGGCGTTGCGCTGGTGACCTCCGGTCCGGGCGCCACCAACATGGTGACGCCGCTGACCGATGCGCTGATGGACTCGATCCCGCTGGTCTGCATCTCCGGCCAGGTGCCGACGCATCTGATCGGCAACGACGCGTTCCAGGAATGCGACACGGTCGGCATCACGCGGCCCTGCACCAAGCACAACTGGCTGGTCCGCGACGTCAACGATCTCGCCAAGGTCCTGCACGAAGCCTTCTATGTTGCCACGTCGGGCCGTCCAGGCCCGGTGCTGGTCGACGTGCCCAAGGACGTGCAGTTCGCAACCGGCACCTATCATCCGCCGCGCAAATCCGACGTGCACCGCTCCTACGCGCCGCGCGTGAAGGGCGATGCGACGCAGATCCGGAAAGCCGTGTCTCTGCTCGCCAATGCCAAGCGTCCCGTGATCTACAGCGGTGGCGGCGTCATCAATTCCGGCCCGGAGGCGACCAAGCTCTTGCGCGAGCTGGTCGAGGTCACCGGCTTCCCGATCACGTCCACGCTGATGGGCCTCGGCGCGTATCCGGCCTCGGGCAAGAACTGGCTCGGCATGCTGGGCATGCACGGCACCTACGAGGCCAACATGACGATGCATGATTGCGACGTCATGCTGTGCGTCGGCGCGCGCTTCGACGACCGCATCACCGGCCGCGTCGATGCGTTCTCGCCCGGCTCGAAGAAGATCCACATCGACATCGATCCGTCCTCGATCAACAAGAACATCCGTGTCGACGTGCCGATCATCGGCGACTGCGGCAACGTCCTCGGCGACATCATCCAGGTGTTCAAGGCGGAGGCGAAGAAGCCGGACATCAAGTCGTGGTGGCAGCAGATCACGCAATGGCGGGCCCGCAATTCGCTCTATTACAAGAAGAGCAACGACGTCATCCTGCCGCAGCACGCGATCCAGAGCCTGTTCGAGGCAACGCGTGGCAAGGATACGTACATCACGACCGAGGTCGGCCAGCACCAGATGTGGGCGGCGCAGTTCTACGGCTTCGAGGAGCCGCATCGCTGGATGACGTCGGGCGGGCTCGGCACCATGGGCTACGGCCTGCCGGCCGCGGTCGGCGTGCAGGTGGCCCATCCCGACAGCCTCGTCATCGACATTGCGGGCGATGCCTCGGTGCAGATGACGATGCAGGAGATGTCGACGGCGGTGCAGTACGAGCTGCCGATCAAGATATTCATCCTCAACAACCAGTACATGGGCATGGTGCGGCAGTGGCAGCAGCTGCTGCACGGCAACCGGCTGTCGCATTCCTACTCGGAGGCGCTCCCCGATTTCGTCAAGCTCGCGGAGGCCTATGGCGCCGTCGGCCTGCAGGTGCACAAGCCTTCTGATCTCGATGGGGCCATCAAGGAGATGATCTCGGTCAAGCGCCCGGTGCTGTTCGACTGCCGCGTCGCGGCGCTCGAAAACTGCTTCCCGATGATCCCCTCCGGCAAGGCGCACAACGAGATGCTGTTGCCCGAGCAGGCCAACGACGAGGCGACGGCGAAGGCGTTCGCCGGCGGCAAGGCGCTGGTGTGAGCGCGATGGTCACAAACTCCGCTGTCATCGCCCGGCTTGACCGGGCGATCCAGTACGCCGCGGCCTCTCGATCAATCTCATGGGCCTCTGGAATACTGGATCCCCGCCTTCGCGGGGATGACGGCTGCATGAGATGGTCGATGGAAGGACCACAATGTTCGACCTGACGGAGCTCGAGCGCGCACATGCGATCGTGGGGCAGGCGGTGCCGGCAACGCCGGCGCGCGGCTGGCCGCTGCTCGCCGAGCGCCTCGGCACCGAGGTCGTGGTCAAGCACGAGAACCATACGCCGATCGGCGCCTTCAAGGTGCGCGGCGGGCTGGTCTATCTCGACCGCCTGAAGCGAGAGCGGCCGAACACGCCAGGCATCATCTCGGCGACGCGCGGCAATCACGGCCAGAGCCTCGCATTCGCGGCGAGCCGACACGGCGTGCCCGCGGTGATCTACGTGCCATCAGGCAACTCGGTCGAGAAGAACCGGGCGATGAGGGCGTTCGGCGCCGAGCTGGTCGAGCATGGCGAGGACTTCCAGGCCGCCCGCGAGGAGGCCGAGCGCCGCGCGCAATTCGCCGGCCTCCACATGGTGCCGTCGTTCCATCCGGACCTCGTGCTGGGCGTTGCGACCTATGCGCTCGAGCTGTTCAGGGCCGCGCCCGATCTCGACATTCTCTATGTGCCGATCGGGCAGGGCTCCGGCATCTGCGGCTGCATCATGGCACGCGATCTCCTGGGCCTGAAGACCGAGATCGTCGGCGTGCAGTCGACGGAAGCGCCATCCTATGCGCTGTCGTTCGCAGCCGGCACGATCGTGACGACTGAGACGGCCAATACGCTCGCCGACGGCATGGCAACGCGTATCCCTGACGAGGATGCGCTGGCGCTGATCCGCAAGGGCGCTTCGCGCATCGTTCAGGTCACCGACGACGAGGTCGCCGCCGCAATTCGCGCCTACTGGACTGACACACATAATCTCGCCGAAGGCGCCGGCGCAGCCGCGCTCGCTGCGGCACTGCAAGAAAAGAGCAAGCTGAAGGGCAAGCGCGTCGGTCTCGTGCTGTCCGGCGGCAATATCGATTTCGATCTGTTCCGCCGTTGGGTCGGAACGGACGCGCCGGCCATGGCGTGACGGAGAGACAAGAGGGGACGACAATGAACCAGCCTGCATCCGCCTACTTCATCGAGGACCGTCACGATCCCAACGAGACGCACACGCTCGCGGTGCTCGTGCAGAACGAGCCCGGCGTGCTCGCGCGCGTGATCGGCCTGTTCTCGGGGCGCGGCTACAACATCGAGAGCCTCACCGTCTCGGAGACCGAAGCCCAGAAGCACCTGTCGCGCATCACCATCGTCACGACGGGCACGCCGATGGTGATCGAGCAGATCAAGCACCAGCTCGACCGCATGGTCCCGGTCTACCGCGTCGTCGACATGACCCAGACCAAGCGCTCGATCGAGCGTGAGCTGGCGATGGTCAAGGTGCGCGGGCAGGGCGAGCATCGCGTCGAGGCGCTGCGGCTGGCGGATGCGTTCCGCGCCCGCGTGATCGACGCCACCACCGAGAGCTTCGTGTTCGAGATCACAGGCAACACGGACAAGATCAACCAGTTTATCGACCTGATGCGCCCGCTCGGACTTGTCGAGGTGTCGCGCACGGGTGTTGCCGCGATCGGTCGCGGGCCTGAAGGGATGTGAACCATGCTGGCGCGCGACTGGTATTACAACGAGCGGAACCGGATGGGGATCGAGCCCGCTGTGGCCTCGATCTACGACAACCATGACGATGCCGACCTGCGGGCGCGCGCCGCGCTGAAAATGCTCGGAGTGCAGCGCGGCTGGCGCATCGCCGATATCGGCTGCGGCAACGGTGTGCTTGCCACCGAAGCCGCGCTGATGGGCGCCGAGGCCGACGCCATCGACATCTCGCCGGCGATGCTGGCGCTCGCCGAGATCTACGCCCGCGACCGCAAGGCGCCCGTGCGCACCCAGTCCGCCGGCTTGCTCAGCTTCGCCTACCGGCCGGAATCCTACGACCTGATCGTCAGCGAGTTCACGCTGCACCATCTGCCGGATTTCTGGAAGGCGGTGGCGATGTCGCGGATCTATCGTGCGCTCAAGCCCGGTGGCAGCTTCTATTTGCGCGACATCGTCTACGCCTCGATGCCCGATGCGATCGAGCGCGACGTCGAGCAATGGGCCGATTTCCAGATCAAGAACCACGATTTTTCCCGCGGGGGCGTGGTGACGCATATGCGCGATGAATATTCCACCTTCGGCTGGGTGATGGAGCGGATGCTGACCGATGTCGGCTTCACGCTGGTCTCAGCCGATTACCACGCGCCGATGCACGGCACGTATCTGCTGCGGAAACCCAATTCTTCCACGTAAAGGCCGGCGAGCAAGGCTAGACCAGAACAACAAACAGGGCTGCACGACAAGGCAGAACCGGAAACAACAATGAAGCCGGCCGACATCCTCATCGCCGTCATGGTGGCGATCATCTGGGGGCTTGCCTTCGTGGCAAGCCGGATTGCGCTCGACGAGTTGTCACCGGAGCTGATGACGGCGTTGCGCTTTACGATTGCCGCGGTGCCGTGCCTGTTCATCCGCAAACCGAAGGTCGCCTGGTCGCTGCTGATCGCGATCAGCTTCACGCTGTTCCTCGGCCAGTTCCTGTCGCAGGCCTACGGCATCGCCCACGGCGTGCCGGTGGGGCTGACCTCCGTCGTCGTGCAGAGCCAGGCGCTGTTCACCATCGGCTTCGCCGCGATCGCCTTCGGCGAACGCCCGACGCCGGTGCAGACGCTGGGCATCGTCATCGCCGCCGCTGGCCTCCTGATGATCTGCGGCACCGTTGGCTATGATTTCACCGTCAGTGCCTTTGCGGTGCTGATGATCTCGCCGGTCAGCTTTGCTGTCGGCAATCTCCTGCTGCGTGGTGCCCGCGGTGTGCCGATGTTCGACCTGTTCGCCTGGCTGTGCCTTGCCTCGGCCGTGCCGCTGTTCGTGCTGGCGTTGGTCGCCAACGGTCCCGCTCCCACCTGGACCTCGCTGACACACATGTCGCTGACGTCAGCGCTCTGCATGCTGGCGCTGGGCGCCATCTCCACCAGCATTGCCTACTGGCTCTGGGGCCGATTGCTGCGCGATTACCCGGCGGCCCAGGTGGTGCCGTTCGCGCTGCTGGTGCCGTTCGTCGGCTCGGCGGCCTCCAGCATCGTCTTCGGCGAGCGGTTCGGGCCGCTGCGCCTGGCCGGCATGGTGACTGTGATCGCCGGCATCGCCGTGATGGTGCTGGCTCAGCGTCCCCGGGCGCTGCCGAAGACCGCGTGAGGTGATGATGGCCTACTCGCTGTTCTACGCCTTCCTCGCCTTCATGGTCGTGATGTACTTCACGCCCGGGCCGAACAACATCATGCTGCTGTCGTCGGGCCTCACCTACGGCTTCCGCCGCACCATCCCGCACATCGTCGGCATCGTCCTCGGCTTTGCCTTCATGGTCGCCACCGTCGGCCTTGGGCTCGGCACCGTCTTCCTGGCCTATCCGATCCTTCAGACCATCCTGAAATATGCCGGCGCCGCCTACCTGATCTACCTCGCCGTCGTGATCGCCTTCTCCGGACCGGCCAAGCCGGGCGAGGAGAGCGCCCGCGGCCCGATGACCTTCTGGGGTGCGGCGATGTTCCAGTGGATCAACGCCAAGGGCTGGGTGATCGTGATCGGCACCATCACCGCCTATGCAGCGATCGCCCAATTCCCCCTGAACATCGCGATCCAGACCTTGATCAGCCTGCTGGTCGGAACGGTCTCGACCGTGGTCTGGGCCTTGTTTGGCACTGCCTTGCGGCCCGTCCTGACCTCCGAGCGGCTGGTCCGCGCCTTCAATATCCTGATGGCGATCCTGCTGCTCGCCTCCCTCTACCCCGTTTTCATGGATGCATGATGTCGCGGATTTCCATGCAGAAACGGGTTTCCCTAAGGGGCCGAAATGCTCTAGACAGCCCCCGAAATCCGCAAATTTCACCCTTCGGACACTGACCATCGGCCGATTTCGGCCCGCAACGAGGAAACGACTATGCGTGTTTATTACGATCGCGACGCCGACCTGAACCTGATCAAGGGCAAGAAGGTCGCCATCGTCGGCTATGGCAGCCAGGGCCACGCCCATGCGCTCAACCTGAAGGACTCCGGCGTCAAGGAAGTCGCCATTGCGCTGCGCAAGGACTCGGGCTCGGTGAAGAAGGCGGAAGCCGCCGGCTTCAAGGTGATGGAAGTTGCCGAGGCCGCCAAATGGGCCGACCTCGTCATGATGCTGACCCCGGACGAGCTCCAGGGCGACATCTATCGTGACCACCTTCACGACAACATGAAGAAGGGCGCCGCCCTGGTGTTCGCGCACGGCCTCAACGTCCACTTCAACCTGCTCGACCCGCGCGCCGACCTCGACGTGCTGATGATCGCGCCGAAGGGCCCCGGCCACACCGTGCGCTCGGAGTATCAGCGCGGCGGCGGCGTGCCCTGCCTGATCGCGATCGCCAAGGACGTCTCGGGCAACGCCCATGACCTCGGCCTGTCCTACGCTTCGGCCGTCGGCGGTGGCCGCGCCGGCATCATCGAGACCACCTTCAAGGAAGAGTGCGAGACCGACCTGTTCGGCGAGCAGGTGGTTCTGTGCGGCGGTCTGGTCGAGCTGATCAAGGGTGGCTACGAGACCCTGGTCGAAGCCGGCTACGCCCCGGAGATGGCCTATTTCGAGTGCCTGCACGAAGTGAAGCTGATCGTCGACCTGATCTATGAAGGCGGCATCGCGAACATGAACTACTCGATCTCCAACACCGCCGAGTATGGCGAGTACGTCACCGGCCCGCGCATCATCACCGACGAGACCAAGAAGGAGATGCGCAAGGTTCTCGCCGACATCCAGGGCGGCAAGTTCGCCCGCGACTGGATGCTCGAGAACAAGGTCAACCAGACCTCGTTCAAGGCGACCCGCGCCAAGCTCGCCGCGCACCCGATCGAGGAAGTCGGCGCGAAGCTGCGTGACATGATGCCCTGGATCAAGAAGGGCGCGCTGGTCGACAAGTCGAAGAACTGACGGCATCGCCGTCATTCCGGGTTCGCGCGAACGCGCGCCCGGAATGACGGGTTAAGCACAAGCTTCGCTCGCCAAACCAAATCTTAAACCTTCGTCCCTACAAACGAGCGAGATCGCAAATGGCGTTCTCGCTCTCTCCATCTCACCCGAAGCTTTGCTGCTTCATTCAAATTCTTCGCGAGCTGAATTGCTCTCTGAGCAGCAAGAACTGACGCTTAAACCACATTCTTGACCTCGCGTCGTTTCTCAGAACTTTTTCAGACATACCGATCGCCAAAAGCCCAGCGTCTTCAGAGTCAAAGATTCGGCTCTTCATCCGCGGTCTCATCGCGCTCGTTATCTCGCCGAGCGCCGTTCGCGTGCCGCTTCATTCTAAGATTCCACATCCGCTGCACCTTCTTTGCGGCGCCTCACTCGCACGAAAAGCGCCGTCGTTGCGCGGCCTGAGAACCCCGTCCATTGCACTGGCGTACCCTTCTCCTGCATGATCCCGGGAACTCGAGGGGGAGGGGACCATGCGATCCGTCGTCATCACCGGCGCATCCACCGGCATCGGCTGGGCCGCTGCGAAATTCCTGATCGGGCGCGGCTATCGCGTCTTCGGCAGCGTCCGCAAGCAGGCCGATGCCGACCGGCTCAAGGGTGAGTTCAGCGACAACTTCACGCCGCTGCTGTTCGACGTCACCGACGAGGCCGCAGTCCTCGCTGCAGCGCGACAAGTTCGCGAGGCGCTCGGCGGTGAGACGCTGGCCGGCCTCGTCAACAATGCCGGCATCGCGGTCGCCGGCCCCGTGCTCGAATTGTCGGCCGACGACTTCCGCCGCCAGATGGACATCAACGTCATTGGCCCCGTCATCGCGACGCAGGCGTTCGGGCCGCTGCTCGGCGCCGACCCGTCGCTGAAGGGGCCGAAGGGACGGATCGTGATGATCAGCTCGGTCGCGGGCAGGAACGGCAATCCGTTGTCGGCGCCCTATTGCACGTCCAAGCACGCCGTCGAGGGGCTGTCGGAGAGCCTGCGCCGCGAGCTGATGCTGTTTGGCATCGACGTCATCATCGTCGCCCCCGGCGCGGTGAAGACGCCGATCTGGAGCAAGGCGGAAGAGATCGATCTGTCCGTCTACCAGAACTCGCCCTACCTGCCGGCGCTGAACAAGGTCATGGCGTTCATGATGGAGATCGGCGCCAAGGGCCTGCCCGCCGAGCGCATCGCCGAAATCGTGTTCGAAGCGCTGACTGCGGCAAGCCCCAAGGTACGTTACCAGATCACGCCGGATCCGCTGCGCCATCTGATTGGCGCCGTGCTGCCGAAGCGGATGCTCGATCGCATCATCGCCAAGCGGCTCGGGCTGTTGCCGCACTAAAGCATGATCCGGAAAAGTGCGAAGCGGTTTTCCGAAAAGATCATGCTTAAACAACAACCTAAAGCGCGATGACGATTCATCCCAATCTCATCGCGCTTTAGGCGGGCCCCTCAGCCCGCCGCCACGGTTTGCCCGCGCGGACGCGCGGCCATCGCGATCAGCCGCAGCGCCATTACCGCGAGCAGCGGAACGAGGAACGCGGCATAGAGCGGCATCGCCGGCACGCGCTTGCCGAACGACACCATGAACTGGAACCAGAGGTAATAGCCCCCGACAAGGTGCAGGGCGCGCCAGGCGCGCGGCCCGACCAGCGCCGCGGTGCGGTCGAACGAGGTCGCGCTCATCGCGACGATGAAGCCATAGCCGATGCCGCCGAAGATGTAGGAGGCGGCGGAGGTGGCCCCGGCAAAGCCGGCCGGATCCATGTTGGCAAAGGCGACGATCGCCGCCGCATGGATGGCGTGGGAGGCCGCAAAGCTCAAGCCCAGATAGCGGCGGTTGCGGCGTTGCCATCGCGTCCAGGGGTTGGGCCAGAGCCGGGCCAAAGCCGCGGCGCTGAAGGCGAGGCAGAACAGTAGCAGCGAGCTGCGCGCCGTGAAGCGGATCACCATGCGTACGCCCTCGACCTCGAACTGCCGCATCGAGGCGATCCACAGGCTGAGCGCGAGCAGGCTCAGGGTGAGTACGGCGAGCAGCCGCCAGCCTTCGAACCGGCCTTGACGTTGTGACATGGCAATCGCCTCCGTTATGTAATCACTGATTACATTTCGTGGCGGTAAGTCCGTCAACGGTGTAATCACTGCTTACATTCACGTTCGGGTGATGCTAGGAAGCGCCATGCCTGCCCGACAGCCGTCCAAACCGCGCGCCCGCCGCCAGACACCTGAAGCTCGGCCCTATCATCATGGCGACCTCCGCCGTGTGCTGATCGATGCTGCGTTGCAACTGGCAGAAGAGGGTGCCGAGGTCTCGGTGCGCGAGGCTGCCCGCCGTGCCGCTGTGTCGCCGGGGGCGCCATTCCGGCACTTCCCGAACCGCGATGCCCTCATGGCGGCGGTGGCCGAGGAGGCACAGCGGCGCTTTCGTGCCGAGATTGAGGTGGCGCTGGGGCAGGCCCCAGCCGCCGATCCACTCGGCCGCTTCCGCGCCTTCGGCCTTGCGTATTTGCGCTGGGCGATGCGCAACCCCGCGCATTTCGAGATCATCTCCACCGGGCGCTATTTCGCCCATGGCAGCTCCACCGAGCTGACTCGCGACAATGCCGAATTGATCGCGCTGACCGAGCAGATGCTGGCTGACGCCGCCAGCCAAGGCCTGCTGCGATCGGCCGACCTCAAGCGCATCCAGATCGCCGGCCGCGCCCTGGTCTATGGCTTCGCCCGGATGAATCTGGACGGCCACTTCCCGCGCTGGGGCGTGGCGGCGGGCGAGATCGACCGCATGGCGGAGGGGGTGATCGATCTGTTCATCGCCGGGATCGCGAAGGCCTAGCCATCCGACCCTCATGGTGAGGAGGCGCGCAGCGCCGTCTCGAACCATAGAGGCCCCAGCTGCCCCCCCGCGCGCTTCGCGGGCTCCTCGGGTGAGCCGATAGAGTTGAAGGCAGCGCGCCCAAGCGTGCGGCACATTCGCGCGTTGCTAACATTAAGCGAAGGTCGGACGCCGGATCGCGTTGCCTGCCCGTGACGGTTCCGTTACAGTTTTGTGACACGGTGCAGGCTTCCGGCTGCGCCGGACGCCGCAGCCGTCCTGGGGCCGGCTCGACGGCTTGGCATCACCGCGCCGGACCAGAAGTTGCGTGCCCGTCGATGGCGTCCGCGCCCAATCCAGGTCCTTCTGCCACCACCGCCGTACTGGCGAGCGTCGCCGCGCTCGGCATCTGGCGGTTGCTCGCGGTTGCGGTGCCGCATCTCGCCGCGCTGGCGCTGATGTATGAGACTGAGACCGATTTCGGCTCGCGTCTCGCCTTCGCGCTCGCCTGGGGCATCCTCAACTTCTTCTGGATCACGCTGCTGCGGCGGCCGGCGCTGTCGGGCGCGCTGTCGCTGACCATGGTCGTCGTGCTGGTGCTGCTATCGCGGCTCAAGCACGACGTCGTGCAGATGACGGTCAACTTCATCGACCTGATGATGATCGACCGCGACACCGTCGCGTTCCTGTTCACGATCTTCCCGAGTCTGCGCTGGTCGGTGATCCTGGCCGGTCTCGTCACGTTGCCGCTGATGTACGCGCTGTGGTGGCTCGATCCGTTTCGGATCCGCCGCTTGCCGGCGCTTGCTTCCATGCTCGCCTGCGTGGCTGGGCTGGTCGGCTATTCGCTCTATCATCCCGATGAGGCCTGGCGCGGCTATTACGACGATGGCTATCTCTCGAAATTCTTCCGCTCGGGCGTCACCGCGGTCTCCGATTTCGCGCAGTACGGCCTCATGGAGTCGGCGGCCTCGACCAATGAGCGGCTCAACATGCCGCTGGTCGATGCCTGCCATCCCGCGGGCCGCCGGCCGAACATCATCATGATCCATGATGAATCGAGCTTCGACATCCGCGCCGCGCAGGGCATCAAGGTGCCGCCGGGCTATGGCAATCACTTCAAGTCCTGGGACGGCAGGCAGCGCACCTTCCTTGCGGAAAGCAATGGCGGGCCGAGCTGGTTCACCGAATACAACGTGCTCGCGGGACTTTCCTCGCGTTCGTTCGGCCGCTTCGCCTATTTCGTGACGCGTATCGCATCCAACCGGGTCGAACGCGGCCTGCCGCTGGCGCTGCGCCGCTGCGGCTACGATACGCTCTCGCTCTATCCCGCCCATGGCGGCTTCATGGGCGCGCGCAGCTTCCAGCTGACGACCGGCGTCGAGCGCTTTCTCGACGCGAAGGACCTCGGCGCCAGGGATGTCGAGCCCGACAGCTTCTTCTACGACAAGGCGCTGCAGCTGATGGGCCAGCAGCCGCCGAACAAGCCGCTGTTCACCTTCATCTATCTCGGCGCCAATCATTTCCCCTGGGAGACGCGCTACCGTCCGGACCTGCTGCCGAACTGGCGTGCGCCGGGCAATGTTCCGTCCATCGACGAATATCTGCGCCGCCAGGCGATGAGCGCAGAGCAGTATAAGGCGTTCGTCGCGGGTCTGAAGAAGAACTTTCCGAGCGAGCCGTTCCTGATCGTGCGCTATGGCGATCACCAGCCGGAATTCGCGCCGAACCTGCTCGAGCCCGGGCTCGACGAGGGCGCGATCGGCAAGAAGCTCGATGCCTACGATCCGCGTCTCTACGCGACCTATTACGCGATTGATGCCGTCAATTTCGAGCCGGTCAAAACCGAGGCCGTGATGGACACGGTCGACGGCCCGTATCTGCCGCTGGTGATCCAGGAGACTGCCGGCATCCCGCTCGATCCGTCCTTCGCCGAGCAGAAGCAGATCATGCTCCGTTGCAAGGGCATCTTCTACGGCTGCAAGGACGGCGCGGAGGCGCGGCGGTTGAATCGGTTGCTGATCAATGCCGGGATGATCCGGGGGCTGTAGTTTCCATCGCGGCCATTCATTCGCCACCGCATCCGTCGATATTTCACCTCGCGCTGTCCTCCAAACGGTGGACGCGACGACAGACGATGCCGGCTAAGGGGGCGCTTGACAAACAGCCAACCCTAAGGAGACGACATTGGCAATATCCGTGAAACAGATGCTCGAAGCCGCCAACGCCGCCGTGCCGAAGATCACGCCGGCCCAGGCGAAGGAGATGATCGGCAAGGGCGCGCTCGTGCTCGACGTGCGCGATGCGCCGGAAATCGAGAAGAGCGGCAAGATTCCCGGCGCACTGAATGTCTCCCGCGGCATGCTGGAGTTTCGGGCCGATCCGGACTCGCCCTATCACGACAAGGCTCTCGCCAGGGACAAGACGGTGATCCTCTATTGCGCCTCGGGCGGCCGTTCGGCGCTGGCCGGCAAGCTGCTTCAGGACATGGGCTATAGCCATGTCTACAACGTCGGCGGCTTCAAGGACTGGGTCGACGCCGGAGGGGCAACCGAGAAGGTCTAGCAAGGGCGGCGGCGCAGAGCCTCGCTCTAGCGCCGGCCCACCTTCTCCCACAGCCACTTCGCCACCGCATCGGGTGATGAATTCGCATCATTGCCGCTGGCGCGCAGGTTTGCCTCGCGCATGGTCGCGATGTCGATCTTGCCGAGCAGCGGCTCGAGCGCCGTCTGCAATTTTTCATCGCCGGCGCGCTTTGGCGCGAGCAGCAGGATCGCGTCATAGGGCGGGATCGCGTGCTTGGGATCGTCGAGCACGACGAGGTCGTATTTCGCAATCAGCCCGTCGCTGGTGTAGCCGGCGATGACGTCGACCTCGCCGCTGGCGACCGCGGCATACATGAAGTCGGGCTGCATCTGGCGCTGGGCGCGGAACGAGAGGCCATAGGCCTTTTGCAGCGCCGCCCATTCCGGCCGCGAGAAGAATTCGTAGTCGCCGGCAATCGACATCGTCGGCGCGTGTGCGGCGAGATCGGCGATGCTGCGGATATGAAGCGCCTCGGCGCGCTGCTTCGGCATCACCAGCGCATAGGCGTTCTCGAAGCCGAGCTCGCCGAGCAGGGTGATGTTATCCTTCGCGAGCGCTGTTTTGAGGTCGGCCAACAGTTCCGCCCGCGGCTTAATGTCGGTGCGGTGCAGCTGGTTGGCCCAGAGCGTGCCGGAATAATCGACATAGAGATCGATGTCGCCGGCCTTCAGCGCCTCGAAGATCACACTGGAGCCGAGGCCCGAACGCGCTGTGGCGGTGAGACCGGCGGCCTGGAGGCGGTCGCGGAGCAGGGACGACAGCACGTATTGCTCGGCAAAGGTCTTGGCCCCGACTACATAATTCTGCGGCGAGCGCCCCATCGTCGGCACCAGCGTTGCGGCGACCAGCGCCGCAATTCCAATACCGCCAAGCGCGGTGCGCAGGCGGCGGCGCTGGCGCAGGCCACCTTCGATCAGGCCGAGCAGCTGATCGACCGCGAGCGCCAGCAGCGCCGAGGCAAAGCAGCCGAACAGCACGAACACCCAGTTCTGGGTCTGCAATCCCGCAAAGATGTAGTTGCCGAGGCTGGTCTGCCCGATCGGGGTCGAGAGCGTCGCGGTGCCGATCACCCACACCGCGGCGGTGCGAATGCCCGCCATCATCACCGGCAGCGCCAGCGGCAGCTCGACCATGACGAGCGACTGCCGTGCGGTCATGCCGACGCCCTTGGCGGCCTCGATCAGCGCGGGATCGATGCCGTTGAGGCCGGTGATGCCGTTGCGCAGCACCGGCAGCATGGAATAGAGCGCCAGCGCCAGCATCGCCGGCAGGAAGCCGAAGGCGGAGAAAGAGACGCCGAACCAGGCGAGCGTGACCGAGGCAGCTAGCAGCAGCAGTGGATAAAACAGCGCCAGCAGCGCCAGCCCCGGCACCGTCTGCACGATGCTGGCGAGCGCGAGCAGAACCGCGCGCGGCGCGGGCCGGTTGCGCGTCAGTATCGCGAGCGGCAGGCTGACGGCAAGGCCAAGCGCGAGCGCGGCAAGACTCACCCGCACATGGTTGCCGAGATAGTCGGGCAAATGCGCCAGCGCCTCGCCCCAGCGCGGATCATTGAGGAGGCTCATGCCGCACCGCTCTGCGGCAGCAGCGTGTTCAGCCGCTCGACCTGGCGCCGCGGCGTCCTCAGCAGCTCCAGCACATAGGCATCGCTGCTGTTCGAGAGCTCCGCCGGCGTGCCCTGCGCCAGCAGCTTGCCGCCGCGCATCACCGCGATGCGGTCGGCAAGCAGGATCGCCTCGGTCATGTCATGCGTGATCATGACGGTGGTCAGGCCGAGCTTCTTGTGCAGCGCGCGATAATCGTCGCCGAGCGCATCGCGGGTGAGGGGATCGAGCGCGCCGAACGGCTCGTCCATCAGCACGATGCGCGGGCGTGCCGCGAGCGCCCGCGCCACGCCGACGCGCTGCTGCTGACCGCCCGAGAGCGCTTCGGGGAGGCGGTCGCGATGGGCGCTACGGTCGAGCTGTACGAGCTCCAGCAGCTCGTCGACCCGCACCGCGATATCCGCCGCCGGCGCGCCCAGCAATTTGGGCGTGATCCCGATATTGTCGGCGACACTCAAATGCGGGAACAGCCCGCCGCTCTGGAAGACGTAGCCGATCCGCCGCCGCAGCGCGACCGGATCGACGTTTCGCACGTCCTCGCCCTCGACCGTGATGGTGCCGCCGGCGGCCTCGATCAGCCGGTTGGCGAGCCGCAGCAACGTGGTCTTGCCCGAGCCCGAGCCGCCGACGATCGCTACGAACTCGCCCTCGGCGATATCAAGCGATACGTCGTCGACGGCCTTGAGCGTGCCGAAGCTCTTGGTGACGTGGGCGTAGCTGATGGCCAGCTTGGAAGGCATTCGACGCGGCTCGCTTCTCTTACCCTCCCCTGGAGGGGGAGGGGCGATCGCGCGAAGCGCGAGCGAGGTGGGGTGATCTCTCAACACGGGCACCGCCTCATTGGAGAGCCTGTCACCCCATCCCGTCTCACATTTCGCTGCGCTCATGTGAGCCGACCCTCCCCCTCCAGGGGAGGGTAAGAGCACGGCAAGAGCCCATGCGTAGCACGCTTGGCGGCTTGATTGAACTTGGCGGCGCGAGCGGCTAAGGCATCGGGTCAAGTCTGGAGGGAATACATGACAACGCCCACGGCAGTGGCGCTGGAAGATGCCAAGGTTGCGTTCCGGCTCGGGGACGGGCGGGTCTATACGGCGGTGGAGAAGGCGCATCTTACGGTCGCGCAGGGCGAGTTCGTCGCCATCGTCGGGCCCACGGGGTGCGGGAAATCGACGCTGCTCAACGTCGCGGCCGGCCTGCTGAAGCCCGCTGCCGGCAACGTCAAGATATTCGACCGGCCGCTTGCGGGGCTGAACCGGGACGCCGGCTACCTGTTCCAGGCCGACGCGCTGTTCCCCTGGAAGACCGCGCTCGACAATGTCGCGATCGGGCTCGAGATCAAGGGCACGCCGCGCGCCGAGGCGCTGCCAAGGGCGCAGAAATGGCTGACGTCGGTCGGCCTCGGCGCCTTCGCCGGCCGCTATCCGCACATGCTCTCCGGCGGCCAACGCAAGCGCGTGGCGCTGGCGCAGGTGCTGATCCGCGATCCTAAGATCCTGCTGATGGACGAGCCGTTCGGGCCGCTCGATGCGCAGACCCGGCAGGTGATGGGTAATCTGCTGCTCGACCTCTGGAACGCCGACCGCAAGGCCGTGCTGTTCGTCACCCATGACCTGGAAGAGGCGATCGCGCTCGCCGATCGCGTGGTGATCATGTCGGCAGGGCCGTCCTCGCGAATCATCGGCGACTGGCGCGTGAGCTTGCCGCGCCCGCGCGACATTTTCGAGGTGCGGCTCGACAAGGAGTTCCACGCGCTTCATCGCGAGATCTGGAGCGTGCTGAAGGACGAGGTGATGAAGGGTTACGCGCAGTCCACCCACGCGGCGGAGGCGGTCTGATGTCGCGCCCGACGCTGTTCGCGCTGCAAGTCCTGGTCGCGGTCGTCTGCATCGTGCTGTGGCAGGTGCTGTCGACCGTTCCCGTGTTCGGCAAGATCCTGCTGCCGCCGTTCTTCTTCTCCAACCCGTTCGACGTCTTCAGCCAGATCGTGAAATGGTTCGCCTCCGGCGTGATTTGGAAGCATCTCGGCATCACGCTCGCGGAATCGATCCTCGCCTTCGTGATCGGATCGCTCGGTGGCGTTCTTGTCGGCTTTTGGTTCGCGCGCCAGCCGATCGTTGCCGCGGTGTTCGATCCCTACGTGAAGATGGTCAACGCGTTGCCGCGCGTCGTGCTCGCGCCGATCTTCGCGCTGTGGCTCGGCCTCGGCATCTGGTCCAAGGTCGCGCTCGGGGTGACGCTGGTGTTCTTCATCGTCTTCTTCAACGTCTATCAGGGCGTCAAGGAAGTCAGCCGCACCGTGCTCGATAACGGCCGCATGCTCGGCATGAGCGAGCGGCAGCTGATGCAGCACGTCTATTGGCCCTCGGCGCTGTCCTGGATGTTCTCCTCGCTGCACACCTCGGTCGGTTTCGCCGTGGTCGGCGCGGTCGTCGGCGAATATCTGGGATCGGCGGCGGGGCTCGGCTATCTCATCCAGCAGGCCGAGGGCGTGTTCGACGTCGCCGGCGTGTTCGCCGGCATGTTCGTGCTGTCGGCGTTCGTCATCCTGATCGACTTCGGGGTGACGCTGGTGGAGCGACGGCTGCTGGTGTGGCGGCCGACGGTGGACGGGCGCGGCTAGGCCGGCTCGTTGCCCGCTGACATTTATGTGATTGAGCGGCCGGAATAGAACGGGCGCCCGCGCGTCAAACCCCCATGCAACCACCCGCATGGGAGTTTTCGATGTCCTCCTTACAATTTCGCCGCGCCGTAGCAGCGCTCGCAAGCAGATGTCGATGGCCCAGGCCCGGCCTCGGCACGGCGTTCCTTGCCGCGCGCATTTTGGTCGCATTCGCGGTGCCTCCGCTCGCGTTCGCGCATGAAGCCCATCCAGCCGCCCCGCCGGCCGCGCAAAATGCAGAAGAACGGGCGTTCCTGGAAGAAAACGAAGCCGCCATGACCAAGATGATGAACGACATGACGGTCAAGCCGACCGGCGACGTCGACCGCGACTTCGTCGCGATGATGAACCCGCATCATCAGGGCGCGATCGACATGGCGGTGATCGAACTGCGCTACGGCAAGAACGAGCAGCTGAGGCGCATCGCCCAGGAAATCATCGTCGACCAGATGCAGGAGATCGCGGCCATGAAGCTCGCCATTGGCGAGCCTGCCACGGACACCACGCCTGCTCCAACCCAGTCGGCACCCGTTCCCGTCGCTGCCGGTCATCATCCGGGCATGCAGATGGACACGTCCAATGGAATGAAGAAGTAGGAGCCGCAGATGACCACGTCACCAATCAATATGATGAAGAGCATCTTTCTGGCAGCCTCCATGCTCGCCACGGGCTCTGCCGCATGGGCAGGGCAGGCGCCGGGTGCGCTATCCGCCCCCGATATTCCGGTCAGCCACCACGACCGCCTCTACGCCGCGGAACAGTTCTCGAACACGGTCTCGGTCACCGACCCCGTCGACAACAAGCTGCTTGGCGTAATCCGGCTGGGCGACCCGCAGCCCGGCAATTTCAGCCCGCTGTACAAGGGGCAGGTGCTTGTGCACGGCATGGGCTATTCGCCCGATCACAAGACGCTTGCCGTGGTGTCGATCGGCTCGAATTCGGTGACGTTCATCGATACCGCGACCAACGCGGTCAAGCACACCACTTATGTCGGACGATCGCCGCATGAGGCGTTCTTCACCCCCGACGGCAAGGAGGTCTGGGTCACCGTTCGCGGCGAGAACTACATCTCCGTCATCGACCCCGTCAGCTTCAAGGAGAAGACCCGCATCACGACTCCGAACGGGCCGGGCATGCAGATTTTCTCACCAGACGGCAAGTACGGCTACATCTGCTCGTCGTTCAATCCCGAGACCGACGTCGTCGCGGTGGCCGAGCACAAGATCATTGCCAAGGTGAAGCAGGAAAGTCCGTTCTGTCCGAACATCGCGGCGACGCCCGATGGAAACCAGGTCTGGTTCACGCTGAAGGACGTCGGCCGTACCCAGGTGTTCAACGCCAAGCCCCCGTTCAACGCGATCAAGACGATCGATACCGGTCCAATCACTAATCACGTCAACTTCGCGCACACCACCAAGGGCACGTTCGCCTATGTCACCATCGGCGGACTGAACGAAGTGAAGGTGTTCCGCACCGACGACTTCTCGCTTGTCGCCACGATCCCGGTTGGGAATCTGCCGCACGGCGTGTGGCCATCCGGCGACGGCACCCGGATCTATGTGGGACTGGAGAACGCCGACGCGCTGGTGGCCATCGACACGGCGACCAACACGGTGGTCGGGAACGTTCCGATCGGCCAGGCGCCGCAGGCGATCGCCTATGTTCCAAATGCTGCGCCCGACCCCGATGACCGCCAGAATCTTCAGGCACTCGGCGTTGCCGGACAGGTGGCTCATCTGTCGCTCGCGTCGAAAGATGGTGCAAAGGACGGCAAGCCGCCGACCAGCGTGTCGCTGTTCGACCAAGGCCTGATTCAGATCTTGCAGGCCTCGGTGACGGGACTGCAGCCCAAGCAGAAATATGTGCTTGCCCTGGCGGAGCATGGCGACGGTAGCGGCCCGCTGCAGCCGCTGGCCGCGTTCATGACCAATCCGGCCGGATCTGCTATCGTCAACGCGGCCGGCCCGATCCGACAGATCGTCGATCAGTCTGCCGCAGCCGCAAAGCGCTACCTGGTGATTGCCGCCGGCGATGCGGCCGCGCCCGGCGAGGCCGTCCAGGTCGAGGCGCAATGACCTCGGCCAAAGCAGCCACGAAGAGGTGACGGAGCGCGTCATGAAGGACATGCTGGTTCAGGTCGAACCGCTGATCCCTGCGCTCCGTCGCTATGCGCGCGCCCTCGTGCGCGACCGCTCGGCGGCTGACGACCTGGTCCAGGATTGCCTGGAGCGCGCCGTCAGCCGCTGGCATCAACGACGCGACGGAAGCGTGCGTGCCTGGCTGTTCACCATCCTCCACAATCTGGCGGTCAGCCAATTCCGCCAGGCCAGAGCGCGAGGCAGGCACATGCCGATCGACGATGCAGGCGAGCAGGAACTCGTCAGTGCGGCAGCACAGGAGCTGAGGCTGATCTATCAGGATGTCCTGAGCAAACTTGCAAAGCTCCCGGAGGAGCAGCGGGCCGTGCTGTTGCTCGTTGGGGTCGAAGATCTTTCCTATGCGGACGCTGCGGCAGTTCTCAACGTCCCGGTCGGTACGGTAATGTCACGCCTCTCGCGCGCGCGGGAGAGGCTGCAACAGGAGATGGATGGCGTTGCACCGGGGAATGTCGTGGCATTGCGGAGCTTGAAATGAACCAGCGGCCGATCACGGAAGACGATCTGCACGCCTATGTGGACCAGGTGCTCGAGCCCGAGCGTCGCGCGGAGGTCGTGTCCTATCTGGATGATCATCCGGATGTCGCCAGCCGCGTTGCCGCCTTCGCCACCCAGCGCGAGCAGCTGCGTGGCGCGCTGGCCTCGATTGCCGACGAGCCACTGCCGGCGGAGCTGAACCTGTCGCACATCATCGAGGGCCGGAAGCGGCGTCCGCTCCGGCTATGGGGTGCGATCGCTGCGATGCTGCTTCTCGGCATTGGCGGCCTCGGCGGATGGACCATGCGCAGCGTGTTGCAGGATGGCTCGAACGGGCTGTCCGCATTGGCGCAGGAGGCGGCCTACTCCTATAACGTCTTTGCACCCGATCGCGTGCGGCCGGTCGAGATAAGGGCGTCCAACAGCGCCGAGCTCACACAGTGGGTCTCCAACCGGCTGAAGCAGGCGGTCAAGGTGCCGGACCTCTCCGTGTCGGGCTATAGGCTGATGGGTGGCCGCCTGGTTCCGACGTCGCATGGTCCGGCCGCGATGTTCATGTACGACGACGATCGCGGCGACCGCCTCGTGGTGCTGACGCGCCCGATGAGCAACCGCAATCTGGATACGCCGATGATGCCGCAATCGACCGGCGATGTTGCGGGCTTCGTGTGGGCGGAGGGCGGCATGGGTTACACGCTCGTCGGCCAGCTTCCGGGGGACACCCTCAAGCCAATCGCAAACGAGATCCGCAAGCAGACGCGCCCGATCTAGCACCGGAATTGACGAAACGGGCCCGCACGGCCGTGCGAGCCCGGGCACTCAGCCACGCTCCGTTTTCGCGGCTTCAATCCAGCAGCTTGGTATCATCAGGCGCCTGCGGCGGCGTCTTGATCGCGATTGCCTTGACCTGGCCGCTGATCGGCTTGGTGCCGCCATGCGCGGTGCCCTTCGGGATGATGACGAGGTCGCCGGGCTTCACCGTGACCTCCTTGTCGCCGAGCCAGATCGTCCCGGTCCCGTCCAGGATGTACTGGATCTCGTTGGTGTTGGGATGCATGTGCTTGGGCACGTTGCCGACCTGGATCGAGATCGTGGCGCCGTCGGCGCTCGCGAACATCTTTGAGCGGAAGCCGACATTGTTGGCGGACCCGAGCGCATCGCCATCCATCTCGCCGGTATGGATGATCTGTGCGGTGATGTTCTCGGCGGCCAGCGCCGGCCGGAGCAGCTGGTTGGCGCCGCATCCTGCGGCAAAGGCGGCGGCGAGCGCGAGCCCGGCAGCAAGGCGATTCATGGATGATCCTCCCCATCAAGACTTGTTGTTGTGGGCCCATGCTATTGCGCCGAAAGGCCGATGGCCAGAGCCCTGAGTTGCGCTTCTCAAGCCGGGTGCGCTGCATTATGGTGCCGCCAGCCGAACGGAGGAAACCAATGAAGAACACGATTGCCAGGCTCGCCGGCGCGCTGCTCGCGCTGACGCTCACCACCGGATTTGCCGCGGCGCAAAGCAAGGTCACCATCGCGGTCGGCGGCGGCGCCTGCCTGTGCTATCTGCCGACGGTGCTGGCCAAGCAGCTCGGCGAATACGAGAAGGCCGGCCTCAATGTCGAGCTGGTCGACCTCAAGGGCGGCTCGGACGCGCTCAAGGCCGTGCTCGGCGGCAGCGCCGACGTCGTCTCCGGCTATTTCGACCATTGCGTCAACCTCGCCGCCAAGAAGCAGGAGCTTCAGTCTTTCGTGGTCTATGACCGCTATCCTGGCCTCGTGTTGGTGGTCGCGCCGTCGCGCACCAATGACATCAAGTCGGTCAAGGACCTCGCCGGCAAGAAGGTCGGCGTCAGCGCGCCCGGCTCGTCTACGGACTTCTTCCTGAAATACATGCTCAAGAAGAACGGGCTCGATCCCACCAGCGCCGCCGTGATCGGCGTCGGCCTCGGCGCCACCGCGGTCGCCGCGATGGAGCAGGGCCAGATCGACGCGGCCGTGATGCTCGATCCCTCCGTGACCGTGCTCCAGGGCAGCCACAAGGATCTGCGCATCCTCTCCGACACCCGCACCCAGAAGGACACGCTCGAGACGTTCGGCGGCGAATATCCCGGCGGCGCGCTGTACTCGACCGCGGCCTGGGTCAACGGCCACGAGAAGGAGACGCAGGCGCTCACCAATGCGATGCTGGCGACGCTCGCCTGGATCCATTCGCATTCGCCCGAGGAGATCATGGCGAAGATGCCGGACGAGATGGTCGGCAAGAACAAGGACCTCTATCTCGCCGCGCTGAAGAACACGATCCCGATGTTCTCCGAAACTGGCAAGATGGACCCGAAGGGCGCCGACGCCGTGCTCGCGGTGTTCAGCGTCGGCTCGCCGGACGTCGCCAATGCCAAGATCGACGTCAGCAAGACCTTCACCAACAAGTTCGTCGACCAGGCCAAGAAGACCACGGGGAGCGCCAAATAACTGACGCGAACGCGTTGTAATCAGGCGTCATGACGTCACCAGCCATTCATCGCGTCACGACGCTTGATCTTGCCGTGCGGCCGATCTCCTGGCCGTTCGCAGAGGAGCGCCGCGCCGAGATCGCGGCGCATTTCGCCGAAAAGCAGCGCGAGCGGCCCAAGATCTGGAACGGTCGCATCCTGCTCGGCCGCGATCCCGTGTTCTCGGATGGCGGTTTCGCCGCGACCTATTCCGAAGTGGATTTCGCAAGCTTCCTCGCCTGGCGCGACTGGGGATTTCCCGATCCTACCGTGTTCAACGGTTTCGGCATGGGGGCGCTGCGCGCCTCCGACGGTGCTTTCATCATGGGCGAAATGGCGCCCCACACCGCCAATGCAGGGCGGATCTATTTCCCCTCGGGCACACCCGATCCGGGCGACGTCAGGGACGGCAGGCTCGATATTCCCGGCAGCGTCGTCCGCGAGCTCGAGGAGGAGACCGGGCTCACGGCCGACGACTATCGGGCCGAAGCAGATTGGCACTGTGTCGTCTCCCACCGCGCGATTGCAATGATCAAGGTGCTCAACCTGGATATGCCGGGCGACGTCGCCCGTGCCCGGATCGAAGCCAATCTCGCGCGCGAGGCCGAGCCGGAGCTGTCGGCCATTCATCTCGTGCGCGGGATGGATGATCTCACGCCGACCATGCCGCGATTTGTCACGGCCTTTATCGCGCAGCAGTTCGCATCGCGTTGATGCGCGAGGCTTGACATCGCTGCGCGCAGCCCATGTGATGGGCCAAAAAGCAAAAGCAACAAGAATGCAATGCACAATCGTCCAGGGAGGTTTAGATGCGCCTGCGCATGGCTGCCCGCTTGGTACGTGGGCTGTTGGTCGCGATAGCAGCGACGGGCTTGGCGGCGTCCGCTGACGCTCAAGAGAAGAAGATCAAGATCGGCGTGATTTTCGACCTGACCGGGCCGCTCGCGGGCGGCGGGTCCGAGCTCGAATATATCGGCACCAAGATCATCCTCGACCAGTTCGGCAAGACCGGCGTCGAGGGCTACAAGATCGAGGCGGTCTATGCCGATGCGCAGAGCAAGCCCGACATCGCCATCAATGAATCCGTCCGCCTGCTCGAGCAAGAGAAGGTCGACCTGGTGCTCGGCTTCTTCTCCTCGGCGCAATGCGTGCCGGTGGCCGCCCGCGTCGAGCAGCTCAAGAAGTTCATGTGGATGACGACCTGCATCTCGTCCGCCGTGTTCAACGAGAAGAACTACAAATACGTGTTCCGTCCGCAGGCGAGCGGCGATCAGTTCGGCATGATGACGATGGACTTCATCGCGCAGAACGCCAAGGAGAAGTTCGGCAAGGAGCCGAAGGATCTGCGCGTCGCCATTATCCACGAGGACGGCTCCTATGGCGTCGATGTCTCCAAAGGCAACGAGGCCGGTGCGAAGAAAGCCGGTTTCAACGTCGTGCTGAAGGAAGGCTATTCGGCGACCGCACCCGATCTCTCCGCGCTGGTGACCAAGCTCAAGCGCGCCAAGCCGGACGTGATCTTCCACACCGGCTACAACCCCGACATCACGCTGCTGCTGCGCCAGGCCCGCGAGCAGGGCCTGAAATTCGGCGCCCTGGTCGGGCATGGCGCCGGCTACGGCGTCTATGAGAAGCTCAAGGAGGGCATGGGCGCGGACGCCAACTACATCTTCAACACCGACCCGATCTCGATCTGGCTCGCCAACCAGAAGACGATGGACCCGAAACTCGCGCCCATCATCAAGATGGTCGGTGAGGAGTTCGACAAGATCAAGCCTGGCGTTGCCATCCGCTCCGCCCATGTCGGCATCGGCGCGTCCAACACCTACGTGTTCATGAACGACGTGCTGCCGCGCGCGATCAAGAAGTATGGCGGGGTCGATCCGGACGCGCTGCGCAAGGCCGCGCTCGACACCGACATCCCCGAAGGCGGCACCATGCTCGGCTTCGGCGTCAAGTTCTACGGCGAGGGCACGCCGATGGCCGGCCAGAACGAGCGTTCCTTCCCGGTGGTGATCCAGTACATCGACGACAAATCCTCCGTGGTGTGGCCCAAGAGCCAAGCGCAGCGCGACGCCGTGCTGCCGCTGCCGAAGGGCACCACCTACAGCAACCAGTAGCGCAATACTTTTGACAAGGAGAGCGGGGCGGTGCTCGAGGTCAGCGGGCTGGTGAAACGGTTCGGCGGCTTCACCGCCGTCAACAACGTGTCGTTCAAGGTCGAGCAGGGCGAGATCCTCGGCCTGATCGGCCCCAACGGCTCGGGCAAGAGCACGATCTTCAACATGCTCTCCGGCACGCTGGCGCCGACCTCAGGCTCGATCCTGTTCGGCGGCGCCGAGATCGCGGGCCTCGCGCCGCACCGGATCATCAACAGCGGCATCGGCCGTACCTTCCAGATTCCGCGCCCGTTCCGCCGCCTGACGATTTTCGAGAATGTCGCGCTCGCCGGCTTTTACGGCCAGGGCCGCCACAGCCGCGCCAGGGCGGAGGAGGCGGCCGAGCGATCGCTCGCCATGGTCGGCCTGCCGACCGATCGGCACGCCAGCGTCGATGGCCTCGGCGCCGCCGGCCTGAAGAAGCTCGAGCTCGCAAAGGCGCTCGCCACCGCGCCAAAGCTTCTGCTCGCCGACGAGAGCCTCGGCGGCCTCGACGAGGCCGAGATGGATCAGGCTGCCGACATGCTGCGCAACATCCGCGACGAGCTCGGCATCACCATCATCTGGGTCGAGCACATCATGGGCGTCCTGATGCGCGTCGTCGACCGCGTCATGGTGCTCGACCACGGCGAGAAGATCTCGGAAGGGTTGCCGAGCGCGGTCGCCGGCGATCCGCGCGTCATCGAGGTCTATCTCGGCACCGATGCCGAGACCACGCAGGCCGCGGCCGCCGAAGCGCGCCGCCGCGCGGGAGGCCAGTGATGCTGGAGCTCCGCGGCGTCAATGCCGGCTATGGTACATTCCAGGCGCTGTTCGACGTCAATCTCGACGTGAAGGCCGGCGAGGCGGTCGGCGTCATCGGTCCCAACGGCGCCGGCAAGACCACCCTGATGCGCGTCATCTCCGGCCTGATCCGACCCACGCGCGGATCGATCAGGATGGAGGGCGTCGATGTCGTGGCAACGCCGCCGCACAAGATCGTCAGCCTCGGGATTGCGCATGTGCCGGAGAACCGGCGGCTGTTTCCGCAGCTCACGGTTGACGACAATCTCAAGATGGGCGCCTTCATGAAGGAGGCGCGCGGCCATTATGCCGAGCGGCTTGAGGTCGTGTTCGATCTGTTTCCGCGCCTCAAGGAGCGCCGCCACCAGATGGCCGGCACCATGTCCGGCGGCGAGCAGCAGATGTGCGCGATCGGCCGCGCGATGATGTCCAATCCGAAGCTGCTGCTGCTCGACGAGCCGTCGGCGGGCCTGGCGCCGGTCGTGGTGCAGCAGGTGTTCGAGCTGGTGAAGCGGATCCGCGCCAGCGGGCTGACGGTGCTGATCGTGGAGCAGAACGTGCAGCAGGTGCTGAAGGTGGTCGATCGCGCCTATCTGATCGAGGCGGGCACGATCCGGGCCTCCGGCACCTCGGCCGAGATGCTGGCGAGCGACACAGTCAAGGAAGCGTATCTCGGGGTGTGATGGGTATGCAGGCGTTCCTCGATATTTTCGACATCTACCTGTTGGAGGCCGTGATCAACGGCATCCTGCTCGGCGGCGTGCTGGCGCTGCTCGCACTCGGGCTCAATTTGATCTTCGGCGTCATCGATGTGACCTGGATCTGTTATGCCGAGCTGGTGATGATCGGCATGTACGCCATGTATTTCATGGTGCAGTACTATGGCGTCAGCTATTTCGTCGCGGCACCGCTGACGATCCTGCTGGTCGCGCTGCTCGGTGCCGCGCTGCATTACCTCGTGATCGCGCCGCTGCTCACGGCGCCGCCGATCAACCAGCTGCTCGCGACCGGCGGCGTGCTGTTCGTGCTCCAGAGCTTTGCCACCGTCGCCTTCGGCATCGACTTCCGCAATCTCGGCATCCGCCTGCCGGTGCTCGCCTTCGGCGACATGAATTTCAGCTACGCACGACTGCTCTCGTTTCTCGCGGCGCTGGTCGGCATGGTCGCGGTCTATCTGTTCATGACGCGGACCTTCACCGGCACCGCGATCCGCGCCATCTCGCAGGACCGGCAGATCATGGCGCTGATGGGCGTCGACACCAGGCGCATCTATCTCATCACCTCCGCGATCGGCGGCGGGCTGGCCGGGCTCGCCGCCTGCCTCCTGGTGCTGCAATATGACGTGCATCCCTTCGTCGGCCTCTCGTTCGGGCCGATCACCTTCCTGATCTGCGTGCTCGGGGGCCTCGGCAATTTCATCGGCGGCTTCATCGCCGCCTTCGTGTTCGCCGAGATCATCTCGCTCGGCGGACTGTTCTCCGATCTCGAATGGGGTTATGTGCTCGCCTTCGCCTTCTTCATCGTCATGATGTTCATCCGGCCCGCGGGCCTGCTGGCGAGGCGCCGATGACGGGGCAGGGGCGTCTCGCCGCATGGGGGATCGGACTGGCGGCGCTGGTCGCGCTGCCGTTCGTCTATCGCGATCCCTATCATCTGCACATCCTGGTGCTGATCCTGATCTGGTCGTTCGCCTATACGTCGTGGTCGATGATGGGACGGTTCGGCCTGGTCTCGCTCGGCCATGGCGGCTTCATGGGGATCGGCGCCTATGTCACCGCGCTGTTGTGGAATCATCTGGGACTGTCGCCCTGGATCGGCATTCCCATCAGCATGGTCGCGGCCGGCGCGCTGGCGCTGATCGTCGGCTATCCCTGTTTCCGCTTCCGCATCACCGGCCACTATTTCGTGCTGGTGACGCTGGCGCTGTCGGGCATCGTGCTCCAGGTCATCACCGCGACGCGCGACTATACCGGCGGCTCGCTCGGCTACACGCCGAACCGAGCCTCCGGCAACAAGCTCTTGGCGCTGCAATTCGACGACAAGACCACCTGGTACCTGATCGCGCTCGCGGTCTGGCTGTTCGGCATCGTGGCCTGGCACTGGGTCGACCGCAGCATGGCGCGCTATGCGCTGGAGGCGATTTCGGAGGACGAGGACGCCGCCGCCGCCGCCGGTGTCAACGTCACCGCGGAGAAGCTCAAGATCACGCTGCTCAGCGCGCTGATGACGGCGCTCGCCGGCGCGATCTACTGCCAGTACCAGATGTTCATCACGCCCGACACGGTCAGCGGCATCGCGGTGTCGCTCCAGATGGTGTTCGCCGCCATCGTCGGCGGCCTGTTCGTCTCGCTCGGTCCGACCTTCGGCGCCATCATCACGATCCTGCTGGCCGAGACCCTGCGCATCGGCTTCGGCACCAAGGCGGTTGGCTGGGACAACCTCGTCTATGGCGTGCTGCTCGTGCTCTTCATCATATTCCTTCCCAAGGGTATCCTTGGTAGCTTGCTCGACCGATTGAAGCCCCAACGCAAGGTGCCCCGCGCTCATGAGCAAGAAGCCGTCCAAATCGCTCGCCCAGGAACTTGACCGCTACATCACGCCCTTCCGTTACGACGGATCGGGCAAGTTTCACCTCAAGGACTACAAGACCAACGAGAAGGGCGATCTCGACAAGGAGAAGGCGCAGGAGATCCTCGACGCCAACAAGAAGCGGCTGGTCGAATTCCAGGAGAAGCTCTACGCTCAGGACCGCTGGTCGCTGCTGATCGTGTTCCAGGCCATGGACGCGGCCGGCAAGGACAGCGCCATCAAGGCGATCTTCGAGGGCATCAATCCGCAGGGCTGCGAGGTCACCGCCTTCAAGGCGCCGAGCAGCAATGAGCTCGACCACGATTTCCTCTGGCGGCACGTCGTCGCGCTGCCCGAGCGCGGCCATATCGGCATCTTCAATCGCTCGCATTACGAGGAATGCCTGGTGACGCGCGTGCACCCGGAGATCCTCGCCAAGGAGAAGCTGCCGGAAAAGCTCGTGACCAAGAACATCTGGAAGGAGCGGTTCGAGGACATCTCCGCCTTCGAGCGTTACCTGGCGCGCAACGGCACCGTGGTGCTGAAGTTCTTCCTCAACCTCTCCAAGGACGAACAGCGCGACCGTTTTCTCGACCGGCTGGAGATTCCGTCCAAGCAGTGGAAGTTCTCCATGGACGACATCAAGGAGCGCGCGCTGTGGCCGCGCTACCAGGCGGTGTATCAGGACATCGTCCGCCACACGTCGACGCCGCACGCGCCCTGGTACGTCGTGCCGGCCGACCACAAATGGTTCGCGCGCGTCGTGATCGGCTCGGTGATCAATGCTGCGCTCGAAAAGCTCGACCTGCGCTTCCCGCGCGCCGACAAGGCTTCGCTCGAGGAATTCAAGGCCGTACGCAAGGCGCTGGAGAAGGAGGGCAAGGGCGGCAAGAAGTGACGGTGAGCGGCGGCGCCAGCACATGTCAGAACAAAAAATCGAAAACAACCCCATGCACAGTAGCCGGCGATAGCTGGGTCAACGGTTTGGCGATGTAGGTGAAGGTCATTGCGGATTTTTCGAAATTAAATTGACGCGTCGGGCAAAACAGGGGTATGGTGTCATCATCGCAGCAGGTCGCGTTCGGATCTCGTAGGGTGGGCAAAGCGCAAGCGTGCCCACGCATTTTTGCGACCTGAGAGAGTTGGTGGGCACGGCGCAAGTGCGCCTTTGCCCACCCTACGATTGCGGTGTGAGTCGATCGTTCGTAGCCTCGTTCGATCAGGAGCGCTCGACGCGAGATCGTTGCTACCGTTGCGGCCTAAGGAACTCGCGTTAAATGTGATCCCTGCGCCATTGATCCTGCTTGACAGTTTTGTGGCACGGGAGGAGCATCCTTACGGTCGCAAACAAGCGACGCCCAACGTCCACATCAGAGCAAGGGGAGGTCTATGACTCCACCTCCGCAAATCCAGCCGCGTTAATTGCGATGGAGCTCGTTCGGACTATCGCATAGCGGCGAAAACCGCGAACGGCACGCCGGGACAAGGTTTAGCGGGCTGCATCAGTGAGGCAAGGCCCCTACCGTCCCGGCGCTGTATTCGATAGCGCCTTGATAGTGCGCTGAGCGCAGCGGATGGCCGACGAGGCCGACCGGCGTGTTTGACATCCTGTTTTCTCTCTCCTCCTCCTCGCCGTCATTCCGGGCCGACTCCCGGAATGACGGGAGAGTTTTGGCGCGTGTCTCACGGCGAAGACGGCCCGCGGCCGCACGGAAGCTCGCAGTTCCCATTCCTGCACTGCGGCAAATGCCAAGAGAATGTCGCCACATTGGCCAACTTCCGACACAGCGCCGGGGCGAATGACAGCGGTCCGACATGACGCAGTGCTTCGGCGGTGACGATGCCGACTCCGCCGGCGCATTCATTTTTTCCAGGGAATCATCGTGTCGCATAAGCTTGCCCCGGCGGTCCTCGCCGCTCTCTTCCTCGCGATCTCGTCTTTCTGTGGCGCCCACGCCGAGCCGGCTGCTCCGGCCGCCAACCAGGCGGCCGCGCTGTCGCCTGACGAGGCGAAGCGCGCGCTGGAGACGCTCCAGGACGACAAGAAGCGCGCGCAGATGATCGACACGTTGCGCGCGATCGCGAACGCATCCGGCCCACAGCAGCCCGCGCCCGAGCAGAAGTCGCCGATACCGCTCTCGGCGGACGGTCTCGGCGCGCAACTCCTGCTCACAGTGTCGGAGCAGATCGGCGACATCTCGCGCGAGATCGCCAGCGTGGCGCGGACGCTGACGCATTTCCCCGCGTTCTATTACTGGATCGTGCGCACCGCCAACGATCCCGCCGCCTACAATCTCCTGATCGAGATCGCCTGGAAGCTTGCATTGGTGCTCGGCTGCGCGCTTGCGGCGGAATGGGTGATCTTCCGCCTGATCCGGCGTCCGGTGGCATTCCTCGAGGGGCGCGTGCCGCATACCGCGCGCCTGCCGGTGCAGGCGCTGCCGATCGCCGATCCGCCATCGTCGGTGGCCGACGTGACGCCGGCGCCTGAATTGCAGAAGCGACGCCATAGCCTGGCGCGGGTCTGGCAATTGCTGCTGCGGCTGCCCTTCGTGCTCGGCCGCCTCCTGCTCGAGCTGCTTCCGGTGTTCGTCTTCATCGGCGTCGCGACCGCCTTGCTCGGCACCGAGATCGGCGATCCCGTCACGGTCCGCTTCGTGATCCTTGCGGTCGTCAACGCCTATGCATTCTCGCGCGGGCTCATCTGCGTGGTCCGCGCGCTGGCCGGGCCATTCGGCCTGTTTCCGGTGCGCGCCGAGACCGCGGCCTATATCGAGATCTGGGCACGCCGCATCGTCGGCGTCGGCGTCTCTGGCATCGCCTTTGCCAATGTGGCGCTGCTGCTCGGGCTGCACCGCGCCGGCTACGCCGCGCTGCTGCGCATGGTGATGCTGGTCGTGCATCTCTTCGTCGTCGTCATCATCCTGCAATGCCGCCGCCAGGTCGCCGATTCCATCCGTGCGCCGGCCGACCGGCAGGGCATCGCTGCGCGCCTGCGCAACCGCATCGCTGCCGGCTGGCACTACCTCGCCATCGCGCTCGATCTCGCATTGTGGGCGGTGTGGGCGCTCAACATCCGCAACGGCTATTCGCTGCTGCTGCAATATTTCGTCGGCACCATCGTGGTGGCGCTGATCACCCGCGTCGCCATCATGGTGACCTTGAGCCTGATCGACCGCGGCTTCCGCATCAGGCCGGAGATCCTCCAGCGTTTTCCGGGCCTCGAGGTCCGCGCCAACCGCTATCTGCCGCTGCTGCGCAGGATCGTCTCCGGCGTGATCGCCTTCATCGGCTTCGTCGCCGTGCTCGAAGTCTGGGGCGTCGATGCCATCGTCTGGTTCTATGGCGGTCAGATCGGCAACCGGCTGATCTCGGCCGTGGTGACGATCGGCCTGGCCGTGTTCATCGCGGCAGCCATCTGGGAAGCCAGCAACGCACTGCTGGACCGCCAGATCAACTCGCTGTCGCGCGACGGGCACTATGCCCGTGCCGCGCGCCTGCGCACCTTCCAGCCGATGCTGCGAACTGCCTTGCTCTGCCTGATCGCCACCGTCGTCGGCCTCACCGCGCTGAGCGAGATCGGCGTCAATGTCGCCCCGCTGCTGGCCGGCGCCGGCATCGTCGGCATCGCGATCGGCTTCGGCTCGCAGAAGCTGGTGCAGGATCTCATCACCGGCCTGTTCCTGCTGCTGGAGAACACGGTCCAGGTCGGCGACACCGTCAGCGTCTCGGGGCTCTCTGGCGTCGTCGAGAACGTCTCGATCCGCACCATCCGCCTGCGCGCCGGCGACGGCGCCGTGCACATCGTGCCGTTCAGCGCGGTCACCACCATCACCAATGCCAGCCGCGGCGCCGGCAACGCCTCGGTCAGCGTCAATGTCGCCTACAAGGAGGACACCGACCGCGCCGGCCAGATCCTCAAGGACATCGTCGACGAGATGCGGCGCGAGCCGGAGTTTCGCGCGGCGATCCGCGGCGATCTCGATCTGTGGGGCATCGACAAGGTCGACGGCGCCATGGTGTCGATTGTCGGCCAGATCCGCTGCACCGAGGCCGGCCGCTGGCCGGTCCAGCGCGAGTTCAACCGCCGCATGAAGCTGCGCTTCCAGCAGCACGGCATCGAGATCGCGTCCCCAGTCCAGACCATCTTGATGCAGATCGCGCCACCTGCGGATAGTGCCGCCAATCTGACGCCGCGGCGGGCGGCTGGATAATTTCTGGGCTTGCCTCGGCCAGCGCGGCAGCGTTCACTCCGGCTCCAACCCGCTGACAACATGCGGGCGGCAAAAAGGGTGGGAGAGAACGATGCGGGGGCTGTGGGCCGGATTACGCGGTCATGTGATCGTCATCTGCGCGCTGATTGGATGCGCGTCGTGGACCGCGCCAGCGAGTGCGCAGCCATTCCCGTCGCGTCCCATCACCCTCGTCGTGCCGTTCGCGGCTGGCGGCCCGACCGATACGCTGGCGCGGATCCTGTCGGAGCGGATCGCCGCCGAGCTGCACGCCACGGTCGTGGTCGAGAACGTCGCCGGCGCCTCCGGCAGCATCGCCGGTGCCCGCGTCGCGCGCGCGACGCCTGATGGTACGACCATCACCATCGGCCATTGGGGCACGCATGTGCTCAACGGCGCGATCTTCAAGCTGCCCTATGATCTGCTCGCCGATTTCGAGCCGGTGGCGACCATCGCGATGGGCACGCAGCTCATCGTTGGCCGCAAGTCGCTCGAGGCCAACAATCTGAAAGAGATGATCGCCTGGCTGAAGGCCAATTCCGGCAAGGCCACCGCCGGCACGGCCGGTGCGGGCACCGGCGCGCATGTCGCCGGCGTGTTCTTCAAGGAGAAGACCGGCACCGATTTCCAGTTCGTGCCCTATCGCGGCGCAGGGCCCGCCATGATCGATCTCGTCGCCGGCCAGATCGACATCATGTTCGACCAGGCCTCGAACTCGCTGCCGCAATACAAGAACGGCGCGATCAAGGCCTTTGCGGTGACCTCGCCGACACGGCTTGTCTCCGCGCCTGACATCCCGACCGTCGACGAGGCGGGGCTGCCCGGTCTCTACATCTCCTACTGGCATGGCATCTGGGCACCGAAGAACACGCCGAAAGATATTGTCACAAAGCTCAACGCGGCGATCGTCACGGTTCTTGCGGATCCCGCCGTCAAGCAGCGCTTCACTGAGCTCGGGCAGGAGATTCCGCCGTCCGATCAGCAGACGCCCGCGGCACTCGCGGCGTTCCAGAAGGCCGAGATCGAGAAATGGTGGCCGATCGTCAAGGCCGCGGATATCAAGCCGGAATAGCGTTGTCGCCGTATAGTCCTTCGTCTTCCTGATGGTTTGTGAGGTTTTTCTCGTCATTCCGGGGCGCGCGTCAGCGCGAGCCCGGAATCCATTGCGGCGGCGGTATCTGCGGATCGATGGATTCCGGGTTCGCGACTTCGTCGCGCCCCGGGGAATGACGGGGGGAGAGGGCAGGCCGCCCCTCAATCCCTCATCATCAGGAGCAAAAACGTCGCCGTGTTAACTTGCGCGCGCAACTGCGGATCGTTCTCGAAAACCTCGCTGCGGTGCGAGATCACAATCGATGCCGGGATGCCTGCGTCCTTGATCTCGGGTGAGCACTGGCCGACAATGGCCGCCCTTCAATAAGAAACTCCCTGGGGGAATTCGTGAATAGACCTGCTCGGGTCAGCGCCCATTCGACATCATCCGACGCCGCGCACGGCATGACGCTGCTGCGCGATCCCCTGCTCAACAAGGGCACCGCCTTCACCGAAGCGGAGCGCGCGGCGCTCGGCCTGCGCGGCTTGTTGCCGCCCTGCGTGCTGACGATGGAGACGCAAGCCGAGCGCGTGCTCACCAACCTCCGCACCCTGCCGACGGACCTCGAAAAATACGTCGCGCTGAACGCGCTGCATGACCGCAACGAGGCGCTGTTCTTCCGCGTCGTCGTCGACAACATCGACGAGATCCAGCCGATCATCTACACGCCGACGGTCGGGCTCGCCTGCCAGAAATACGGCCTGATCTTCCAGCGGCCGCGCGGCATGTTCATCTCCTCGCGCGATCGCGGCCAGATCGCGGAGATCCTGAAGAACTGGCCCTATCCGGCCCAGCTGATCGTCGTCACCGACGGCGAGCGCATCCTTGGCCTCGGCGATCTCGGCGCCAACGGCATGGGCATTCCGGTCGGAAAACTCTCGCTCTATTCCGCCTGCGCCGGCGTGCACCCCGAGCAATGCCTGCCGATCGTGCTCGACGTCGGCACCAACAATGAAGAGCTCTTGAACGATCCCTATTATCTCGGTCTGCGCGAGCGGCGGCTCACGGGCGAGGCCTATGACAGCTTCGTCGACGAGTTCATGCAGGCTGCGCGGAAGACGTTCCCGGGCGTGCTGATCCAGTTCGAGGATTTCGCCAATCACTCCGCGTTCAAGCTGCTGCACAAATACCGGGATGATGCCTGCGTCTTCAACGACGACATCCAGGGCACCGCGGCGGTGGCGCTCGCGGGCCTGTTCTCGGCGCTGCGTGTCTCCGGCGGCAAGCTCAGGGATCAGCGAATCCTGTTCCTCGGCGCGGGCGAAGCGGCGACCGGCATCGCCGATCTCGTGGTCTCCGCCATGATGGCGGAGGGCGCAACGGAAGCCGACGCGCTCCGCCGCAACTGGCTGGTGGATTCCCGCGGCCTGGTCGTTGGCGGCCGTGACGGCCTTCACGGCCACAAGCTGCGCTATGCCCATGCGGGCCAGGCGCCGATCGCCGACTTCCTCACCGCCATCAAGACGCTGAAGCCGACGGCGATCATCGGCGTTGCCGCGGTCGGCGGCGCCTTCACGCCCGACGTGCTCAAGGCGATGGCCGAGCTCAACGAGCAGCCGATCGTGTTCGCGCTCTCCAACCCGACCTCGAAGGCCGAATGCTCGGCGGAGGATGCCTACCGCTACACCGAGGGCCGCGCGCTGTTCGCCTGCGGCAGCCCGTATGATCCGGTGAAGCTGAGCGGCCGCACCTTCGTGCCGCGCCAGGGCAACAACTCCTACATCTTCCCGGGCGTCGGTCTCGGCGTCATCGCCAGCCGTTCGCGCCTGGTGACGGACGAGATGTTCATGGCGGCCGCCCATACGCTCGCCGACTGCGTCGGCAAGGAGGACCTCGCGCAAGGCAGCCTCTACCCGGCGCTGCCCCGCATCCGCGAGGTCTCGGCGCGGATTGCGGCGGCTGTGGCCGACGTTGCCTATCAGCGCGGGCTCGCGGAGGGACCGGCGCCGAACGACGTCAAGGCGCTGGTGCAGTCGCAGATGTACGAGCCGGCGTACTGAGGCTCACAATTCAAGCCGAACTTGTGGAGGCGGCCCCTCACCCCACCCTCTCCCCGTAAGAACGGGGCGAGGGAGGGCGAGAGCGGTGCGTCCCTGACGTGGGATGACCAGCCAGATCGTTTGCCGTGCCGCCTCTTAACCTCTCCCCGCTCTTTGCGGGGAGAGGTCGGATTGCGTAGCAATCCGGGTGAGGGGCAAGGCACGCCTGCAGGCCAGATTGAAAGCCCACCCGACGCCTCAGTCGTTTTCAGTTCGGCGTCAGGCCAGCCCGCCACCACCATTCCAGGTGGAATCGCCGTTGTGCCGCGCGGCGCTATATGCGACAATCTGTAGCGTTACAAGAAACTCAAGCCGCAAGGTAAGCCGCCATGGACGATCGTTTGCCCGAACTGGGAGACCTCGAGCGCGAGGTCATGCAATTGGTTTGGGCCCATGGTCCTGTCACGGCCGAAATCGTGCGTGAGCGGCTGTCGCGGCGCCTGAAGGAGTCGACCGTGCGCACCGTGCTGCGCCGGCTCGAGGAAAAAGGCTATGCTAACCACACCGTGGACGGACGGACCTATGTCTACACCGCCGCCGAACCACGCGCGAAGGTCGCGGCCAAGGCCGTGCAGCGCATCGTCGACTGGTTCTGCAACGGCTCGATCGAGGAGGTCCTCGTCGGCATGGTGGACAATGCGATGCTCGACCAGCAGCAGCTGCGCACGTTGGCCGACCAGGTGGCCAAGGCGAAGAAGGCGAGGGGAGTGAAGAAAGAATGATCGCAACTCTGGCGGAGGCGGCGCTGCGCTCCCTTGTGCTGGGAGGCGTCGTCTGGTTCGGTCTCTATCTTTTTCGCGTGCGCAATCCACACGTCCACATGACGGCGTGGATCGTCGTGCTGCTGGCATCGCTGGCGATGCCTTTCGTGATGCATTGGCCGACGCTGACCATCACGCGGCTGCCTCTGCCGATGCCCATGCCGGACGATGTCGCCCCAGTTGACATCTCGATGCTGGAGACGCCGCAGCCAGCCCTGGCAATGCCAGCGGGCGCCGCCGTCGTGGCGCCGCCTGGAAGCGGGTTCTCGATCAATTGGTGGCTGGTCGCCACCATCGTCTATGCCGGCGTCGCCGGCCTGTTGCTGTTGCGGCTCGCCATCGGCCTTTGCCTGACCTGGCGCCTGGCGCGGGCGGCGCAGCCCGTGAGCGCCGCGGCCATGATCGGAGCCGACGTGCGCGTCAGCCGCGACGTCGGCGGTCCTGTCACCTTCGGCTCGACCATCCTGGTGCCGCCGCAATTTGCAGCCTGGGATGCGAAGAAGCGTCTCGCGGTGCTCGCGCATGAAGGCGCGCATGTTGCCAATTGCGATTTCTACATCCTGCTGCTGGCTTCGCTCAACCGCGCAGTGTTCTGGTTCAGCCCGTTCTCGTGGTGGCAGCTCGCGCGCCTCGCCGAGCTCGCCGAGATCATCAGCGACGCCGAAGCGATCGAGGTGATCGACGACCGCCTGTCCTATGCCGAAATCCTGCTGGATTTCGCCAGCACCGTGAAGCCGCGGCCGGTGGAGCTCGCGATGGCGCGCGCCTCGACCGTGCGCGCCCGTGTCGAGCGCATCATCGCGGCAGCCGCGATGCCCGTCGCCGTCGGCTGGCGCAAGCGGCTGTGGATCGCGGCGGCGATCGTGCCGGCCGTGATCGTCTCCGCGGGCATGATCGCCTATCGCAGCCCCGACCCTGCGCCCGTCGCCGCGGACACCGGCGAGGTGCCGGCCCAGCATTACCGTCCCTTCGTCAATTTCTACGCCATGGGGCCGTCTTCCGTGTTCGCGATCTTCCGCGAGGGCGACGAGGTTTACGGTCAGCTTACCGGGCAGCGCAGACTGCGCCTGACGGTTGGCAGCGACGGCACCGCGTCCTACGCGGCTTCGTCCGGCGAGATCACGTTCCAGCTCGAGGCGGAGCGCCGCTCGTCCGAGCTGATGCTGCGCATGAACGGCCGCGACATCCGCGCGGTTCGCGTCGCCGAAATGCCGACGGCGGCGGCCGATTCCGCAGCGCTCGATCAATATGTCGGCTGGTACAGGGTCGCGCCGAACCGCGTGCTCACCGTGCGCCGCGACGGCGATCGTCTCCAGGTACAGGAAACCGTGCAGGGCCGGGCGGCGCTCCTCGCCGAGGGTGCCGACGTCTTCTCGATCCACGGCGACAATCTGCTGATCTTCCTGCGCGACGAGCAAGCCAAGGTCTCGCGGGTTCTGGTCCAGAACGCGGTCTTCGGCGCGCGGCTTGCGCCGCGGATCGACGCGTCGGTGGCGCAGGCGATCGAGGCCGATTTCGCGCGCCGTGTCGCGGAAGTTCCGGATCGCTTCCGTGAGCAGGTCCCGGTCGCCGGCGGCAAGGACTTGATCTTGCGCGGGATCGAGGACTTGCGGCGCGGCACGCCGAACTACGATCGCATGAGCGCGCCGCTGGCTGCCAAGATCCATCGTCAGCTCAATGAAACGCAGGCGACGTTCGCAGCGCTCGGTGCAGTCGAGTCGCTCTTCTTCCGCGGCGTCGGCCCCGGCGGCTACGACATCTATGGCGCGAAGTTCGAGAACGGCACGGCGGAATTCCGCCTGCTGCTCGAGCCCGACGGCAAGGTCGGCGACGTGCTGTTCCGGGCCGACGGCAATGACGAGCTCGGAGGCATCGTGCCTTGCGCGGAGGAAGCGAGCGTGCGCGGCCGCGCCGGTACCTCGCCGATCAGGATCATGCTCTATAACGAGATGGGCGACGACATCCAGGTCTTCAATCTCGATGCGAGCGGCAATCGCAGGATGCAGAGCCTCGTCAGGCCCAACGCGACCTGGGCCGCGACCACCACCGTGAACAATCCCTGGGTGATCGCCGACAAGGCGGGGCGGTGCATGGAGATCCTGGTGCCGGGCCGACAGACCCGCTTCCACAATGTCGAGGCGTCGAACCTCGGCGCGCGTCCGGGCCGCGCGGCACGCCGCGCCGTTCCGATCGCCAATGGCGAGGAGATGCTGCGCCGTTACATCGAGAGCGTCGGCAAGGGCCAGCCTGACTACGAGCACATGACGCCGGAGGTCGCCGACATCACGCGTCAGCAGCTGCCGTTCGACCAGGCGATCCTGGCGCGGTTAGGTGCGCTGCGCGCGGTCTCCTTCCGCGGCGTCACCGCGCTCGACAGCGACATCTATGTCGCCCAGTTCGCCAACGGCTCGGCGGAATGGCGTATCGGCGTCAGGAACGGCACGATCACCAAGATCGCGCTCGGGCCGAATTTCTAGGACGGCTGCTGCCGGCCGGCGGCTCGCGATTTCTTGACGGCGGTGTCCCAATCTCCGCTTGCCCGTCCATTGGTTGAATGCTACGATTTGTAGCACTACAAGTCGTAGCTGCCGATGGCGCTGCCGTCGGGCAGTCTCGAAAGATTGGGCATTCGTCATGAGCAATGCTGCAAAGGCCGAGGTCGTGCTGGCGCTCCATCGCTTCGGGATGGGACCACGGCCGGGATCGATCGCCGCCATCGGGACCGACCCGCGCGGCGCGCTGATCGCAGAGCTCGACCGGCCGCTCACGCTGACCGCCGCAGCCAGTCTTCCGACGAGTGCGAAGGCCTATCGCACCGTGGCCGATGCCAATGCGCGGCGGACGGCGCGCGCCAAGCAGGCGCAGCAGCAGGCCAAGAAGCAGCAGATGGCTGCGACGCAAGTGGCTGCGGGCGAGCAAAGCCAGGCGCAGAGCGAAGGGCAGGCGCCGGCGCAAGGCCAGGAGAAGGACGCTGCCGAGATGGCGGCGAAGCAGGCTGCCGACGCCATTCCCGATCCCGGCCGCCCGATCTATTTGCAGGAAGCCAAGCTGCGCACGGAGGCCGCGCTGTCTGCCGAGATCGGCTTCGCCGAGCGGCTGGTGTGGTTCTGGTCAAATCATTTCTGCATCTCGGCCAACCGGATTCAGAGCATGTCCGGCGCCTACGAGCGCGAAGCGGTGCGTGCCAATGCGCTCGGCCGCTTCGTCGATCTGCTGCTGGCCACCGAGGGCCATCCGGCGATGCTGTTCTATCTCGACAATCTGGAATCGATGGGCGCGAACTCGACCGCCGGCATCAACCGCAGCCGCGGCCTCAACGAGAATTTTGCGCGCGAGATCATGGAGCTGCATACGCTCGGCGTGCGCACCGGCTACACCCAGGACGACGTCATCAGTTTCGCCAATGTGCTGACGGGTTGGACCCTGGTGCCGCCGGGCGCCGATCCCACTCACGGCGGCGAGTTCACCTTCAATCCGCGGCTCCATGAGCCCGGCGGGCAGACCGTGCTCGGCAAGCGCTACGAGCAGGAAGACGCCGAGCAGGGCCGCGCCGTGCTGCGCGACCTCGCCGCGCATCCGGCGACCGCAACCCATGTCGCAACCAAGCTCGCGCGGCACTTCGTTGCGGACGAGCCGCCGCCGGCGCTGATCGAGCAGCTGGCGAAGACCTTTCGCGACACCGAAGGCGATCTCAAGCAGGTCGCGATCGCGATGGTGTCGTCGGATGACGCCTGGCGCGGGCCGCCGTCGAAGCTCAAGCGTCCCGGCGAATGGGTCGTCGGCATGGTGCGTGCGACCGGCATCACGCTCGTCGATCCCGTCCGCTACACCGGCGGCCAGCAACTGCTCGGCGAACCGCTGTGGCGTCCGTCGATGCCCAAGGGCTATCCGGACGACGAGGCGAGCTGGATCGACGGCGTCGGCCGGCGGCTCGACGTCGCCAACAATTTCGCCGAGCGCATCACCGGCATGGCCGATCCGCAAGTGATCATCGAGGACGTGTTCGCATCAGAGATCGCGAGCGAGGTGAAGCAGGCGGTCGGCCGCGCCGAGAGCCGGCAGCAGGCGCTCGCGCTGCTGTTCATGTCGGCGGATTTTCAGAGGAGGTGAGCATGGGCTTCGATCATCATCTGCCCACGCGGCGCGAGCTTCTGGTCGGCTCCGGTGCGCTGTTCGCCTGGAGCCAGATGCCGCGGATCGCGCGCGCCGAAGGCCGCGATCCGCGTCTGCTCGTCATCGTGCTGCGCGGCGCGCTCGATGGCCTCGGCGCGGTCGCGCCGGTCGGTGATCCCGACTGGGCCTCCTTGCGCGGCGATCGCGCGCTACTGCTGGACGGCAAGCCGCCGGCGCTGCCGCTCGATTCCTTTTTCGCGCTCAACCCGGCGATGCCGAACCTGCACCGGCTCTACAAAAGCGGCAAGGCCGCGATCGTCCACGCCTGCGCGACGCCCTATCGCGAGCGTTCGCATTTCGATGGCCAGGACGTGCTGGAGAGCGGCATTTCCAAACCCGGCGTGACCGCGTCGGGATGGCTCAACCGCGCGCTGCTTGCGATGGAATCCGGCGGGCGCGTCGATCCGCGCGGCAGCCGCGCGCTCGGCATCGGTTCGGTGACGCCGCTGGTGGTGCGCGGCTCGGCGCCGGTGATGACATGGGTGCCACAGAAATTGCTGCCGGCGAGCGAGGACACGCAGAACCGTCTGCTCGATCTCTACCAGCACACCGACCCGAAACTCGCGACCGTGCTCCAGGCGCGGATGAAGCTGGCCTCGCTCGGCGGCGCACCGGGCGCGGGCGATCCGATGTCGGACGATCCGACCCTGGCGCCTCCGGGCATCGCGCGCGTGCGCGCCTATTTCGCCGAAGCCGCCGGCACCGCCGCGCGCTATCTCGCAAAGCCCGACGGCCCGCGCGTCGGCGCCATGGGCTTCGTCGGCTGGGACACGCATATTGCGGAAGGCGCAGCGTCCGGCCAGCTCTACAATCTGCTCGGCGCGCTCGACGGCGCGTTCGCGGCGATCGAGAGCAACATGGGCGAGGCATGGAACGAGACTGTGGTCGCCGTCGTCACCGAGTTCGGCCGCACCGCGCGCATCAACGGTACGCAAGGCACGGATCACGGCACGGGCACGGTCGCCTTCCTCATCGGCGGCGGACTCGCCGGCGGCCGCGTGATCGCGGACTGGCCGGGCCTGAAGCCGGCGCAGCTGTTCGAGGATCGCGATCTCAAGCCAACCACGGATTTGCGCGCGGTGCTGAAGGGCTTGCTGCGGGATCACCTGCGCGTTGAGGAGAAGGTGCTGGCAGATACAGTCTTCCCCGGCAGCACTGAGGTCAAACCGATGGGAGGCCTCGTCGGCTGACGGCGTTGTCGCAACCGGATCGGGTTCGTGATGTGCACACTGACGCAATTGGAGCTCGACTTTCTCGCCAGCCTGAAAACCGGCTGGCGACGGCTCTATCGGCGCGAGCTGATGCGGCTCCTGAAGGGGGACGCCGATACCGGTGAGCCCAGCCCGGATTCGCGTCCGATCATTTTGCGGGTCGTATCGGGCTGATTTTCCGCGAATTTTGTTCCGATTCACGACAGCGACTGTGGTGGAATGGCCACAGCTGGCGCGAAAGGACCGCGGCCGCAAGGCCGCTTCTGTTCAGACAAGGTTCTGCCCTCATTGCCGACCGAAACTTGGGGTTGTTCGGAGGGCGCATCATGTCTCGCATTGCAAGTGCCGAAACTGCCCGGATGTCCCTGGCAACCTCGAGCCGGCTGCTGCTGGTCATCGTCGGTGCCGCTTCGCTCGCCGCGTGCGCGCAGTCGCCGGCCGGCCGCCAGAGGGCGGATCTCGGCACCAGCCGGCAGGCCACGATCGAGCGGCCGCACCGGGTCGCGGCATTCCGCCCGCGGCCGATCCACCGGGCGCGCATTCCCAATAATACTCGCGAGGCAAAGCAAAACGCTTCGCATGGCGTTGCCAGCTTCTATTCGGATACGGAAACCGCAAGCGGCGAGAAGTTCGACAAGAACGAATTGACCGCGGCCCATCCGACCCTGCCGTTCGGCACCAAGCTGCGTGTCACCGATGTTTCCTCCGGCCGCTTCGTCACCGTCCGGGTCAACGATCGCGGGCCGTTCGTTCGCGGACGCGTGGTCGACGTCTCGCCGTCCGCGGCCGAGGCGCTTGGCATGGTCGACAAGGGCATCACCAATGTCAGGCTCGATGTCGTGCGATAGCGCGATTCATCGAGCTGAGACGCGCCGCGCTTAACCGGCTGTTAGCTGCTTCTCGCGCACGATGGCTGCCCGAACAATTCGGGGCGGTTGGGGAGGCGGGCGCTTGAACACGATCCAGTATCTCGAAGATCAGGCCGCGCGCGCCGAGCGCCTCGCCAAACGGATCACGGATACGCTGACGATCGAAAAGCTGCTGACCTTCGCCGGCGACCGCCGCCGCGAGATCGAACTGATCGCTGGCAAGTACCGGCGCGCATAACTCCCGTAATCCATGCACTGAACGCATTCGCCCTCTCTTTGAGGCGCGGAACTTCTTTTCGCCTGCCGCGTCATCTGGGCGAGGCAAGAGGAGGAGGACATCATGGGTTTTGGAAGAGGTGCTTTGCTTTGGCTGCTTGGCGTGCCGCTGCCGATCATTCTGCTGCTGGCATTGTTCTGGCACCACTAGAGCATGATCGGGAAAAGTGTAGAGCGGTTTTCCGACAAGATCATGCTCAAGCACGAACGTTGAAGTACGGAAAAGCGCCGCGGACGCGGCGCTTTTTTGTTGCCTGCGATTTGATGTCCGTCAATTGCACAATGCGCGATCAGGTGTGGCTCTCGACGAAGTCGCTGAGATAATCCGGCAGCGTCACGCCGTCGATGTCGCAACGCGCCTTGATCTCGCCGGCGACATCGGTGGAGATGTCCTTCATCCAGTGCTCGAGCGTGTTGAAGGAAATCACCTTGATGGGATCGTTGAAGCAGCCGGCGACGAGCTCGCCGATGGTGGCTTCGAGATCGCTGCGCTCGACCCGAATCTCAGTTGCCTTGTCGAGGCGATCGATCACCACGATCAGGGTCTGATCTGCGCCATAAGGCACGATGGAAGATGGTACGCTGGCTTCAAGCATCTTGAGGCACTCGTCTTGACTTCCGATCCCCATTAACGGGAAAAACCGGAAGAAGGTTCCTGCCTTGATCGGAAGCTTGTCGCGCGCGTGCAGCTTTCCGCGCCTGCACGCAATCAGAGATATTCCCGCAAGCGCGACAGCTCTGCGACGTGCTCGGGCGAGAGGACGCCCGTGACCAGCGGCGGCTGCGCCGTCGTGTGGATTTCATAAAGATGTCTGGTCGCCGCCGGCTTGCCCATGAAAGCGGAGATGCACTGATCGAGCGTGCCTTCGCTCACCTGATAGGTGTCCCTGTCCGGCCGGCGCTGATTCGCCAGTGACGGCCATTTGTGCAGCACCGCAAGCGCGCTGAAATCGACCTTTGAACCTGCAACTGATGCGTCCCTCATTGTCCCCGCCCTCACGCAAAAACACCCCAGCACGCTGGTTGGCGTGCCGGGGCCCACTATCGCTGCATCTCAATGCCGCAGCCACACAACGCGGCGGCCGGGAAAAGGTTCCCGGCCGCCTTGTTGCCGTCAGCTTGCGGCCGCTGCGATCTTGTGCCCCGGACTGACATGACCGTGGCTGGTCTCGTCGCCGCGGCTGACCTCCGGCGGAAGCCCCGCAAAGCGTCGCAGGGCTTCGGCCATCTGCACGCGGCCCTGGACGCCGGTGATCACCACGTCGACCATCGCAAAGGACGAGTGGAAATGGCCGCGCGCCTTGAGCTGTTCGACCGGGACGCCGGCAGCAGCCATTGCTTCGGCATAGGCGATGCCCTCGTCGCGCAAGGGATCGAACTCGCAGGTGACGACGAAGGCCGGCGGTAACCCTGAAACCTTGCCACGCAGCGGCGAGACGCGCGGATCGGTGCGGTCGGCCGGTGAGCAGTAGAGGTCCCAGAACCAGTACATCAACGAGCGCGTCAGGAAATAGCCGGTCGCATTGTCGTTGTAGGACGGGCGATCATAGGTGCAGTCGGTGACCGGACACACTAGCAATTGGCCGGCGATCTCAGGCCCGCCGCGGTCGCGCGCGAGCTGGCAGGTGACGGCGGCGATGTTGCCGCCGGCGCTCCAGCCCGCGACCAGCACCGGTCCCGGTCTGCCGCCGAGCTCGGTGGCGTGCTCGGCGATCCAGCGCGCCGCCGCATAGCCGTCTTCGGCCGCGGCCGGGAAACGATGCTCCGGCGCGTGGCGGTAGCCGACGCTGACGAACATCATGCCGGTCCGCCGCACCATGTCGCGGCAGAACGGCTCGTCCGACTGCTCGTCGCCGAGCACCCAGCCACCGCCGTGGAAATAGACCACGACCGGATGCGGCCCCGGCGTCGCCGGCTTGTAGGCGCGATAGGGCAGCGGGCCATCGGCGCCGGGCAGGGCGCCGTCGACGATCTCGCCGATCAGGCGTCCCGCCGGGCGCCCCTTGTTGAACTCGTTGACGAAGGCGCGCGCGCCGATCGCGCCCATCGACTCGATCGGCGGCAGGTTCAGCGACGCCAGCAGGTTCAGCACCAGCCGCACGTCCGGTTGCAGCTTCACCACCTCGCCGTCGTTGCATTGCGGGGCGACATTGGGGCCGCCGAGCTTGAAGCCGAGCATGCCGCGGTTCGTGACCTCGTCGCAGATGCTGCGATAAGGACCAACGCCGCCGGTATAGGGCATCAGGCCCTGGATCTTGCCCGGCACGTTGGCGCCCGTGTACCAGGTGTTGGCGAGCCGGTGCAGCGTCACCATCGAGCAGTCAGCCATGTGCCGACCCCAGGCGGCCTGCGCCGTCTCGGTCGGCTCCATCGTGGTGAAGCCGGCATCACGCAATGCGGCGAGGCGATCGACCACCCAGTCGACATGCTGCTCGATCGACACCGCCATGTTCGAGAGCACCGACGGGCTGCCGGGCCCGGTGATCATGAAGAAGTTCGGGAAGCCCTCGACCGTGAGCCCGAGATAGCTCTGCGGCCCCTGCGCCCAGACATCGGTGAGCGACTTGCCGCCGCGTCCGGTGATCGGATGCACAGCGCGGATCGCGCCGGTCATGGCGTCGAAGCCGGTCGCGAACACGATGACGTCGACGTCGAAATTGCGCTTGCCGGTGGTGATGCCGCTTCCGGTGATCGCCTTGATCGGCTCCTGGCGCAGATTGACCAGCGTGACGTTCGGCCGGTTGTAGGTCGCATAGTAATTGGTGTCGAGGCAGGGACGCTTGGCACCGAAGGGATGATCGTCCGGCATCAGCGCCGCCGCCGTCTCGGGATCCTTGACGGCAGCACGGATCTTTTCGCGGATCAGGTCCTGGACGATCTTGTTGCCGTCGACGTCGACCGCCTGGTCAGCCCAAAGCTGCGTCAGGATGTGGACGAGGTCACCGGCTGCCCAGGCGCGTTCGAAACGCTCACGACGCTCGGCATCGCTGAGCTGCCAGCTCACGACGGTCTGCTGCGGATAGGGCACGCCGGTCATCGACTGGCGCGCCTGCTCGCGATAGGCCGCGCGGTCGCTCTGGAACATGTCCATGCGATCGGCCGGCGAGGGGCCGTTATGGGCGGGCAGCGCGAAATTCGGCGTGCGCTGGAATACGGTCAGATGGCCAGCCTGCTCGGCGATGATCGGGATCGACTGGATCGCCGAGGAGCCGGTGCCGATCACCGCGACGCGTTTTCCCGCGAGGTTGACGCCGTCATGCGGCCAGCGCCCGGTGAAATAGACCTCGCCTTTGAAATCCTTCACGCCGTCGATCTCCGGCGGCTTTGGCGCGGAGAGGCAGCCGGTGGCCATGACGTAATGACGAGCGGAAACCGGTGCGCCATTGCTGGTGGTGAGCTGCCAGCGTTCGGCCTGCTCGTCCCACTTGGCTTCCGTCACCTTGGTGTTGAAGCGGATGTCGCGACGCAACTCGTAGCGATCGGCGACGAAACCGAGATAGCGCAGGATCTCGGGCTGGGTCGCGTATTTCTCCGACCAGGTCCAGGCGCTCTCCAGTTCCGGGTCGAAGGTGTAGCTGTAGTCGATGGTCTGGATATCGCAGCGCGCGCCGGGATAGCGGTTCCAGTACCAGGTGCCGCCGACATCGCCGGCTTCTTCGAGCGCGACGGCCGAGAGGCCGGCCTTGCGCAGGCGATGGAGAAGATAGAGGCCGGCAAATCCGGCGCCGACCACGGCAACGTCGACTTGTTGGGCTGTTCCACTCGCCGCCTTGGACTCACGTGCGGCGACCATTGCGTCTGGCATGGTATTCCTCCCGTGTAGTTTGTTTTGCCGGCAGGCTAGCCCTGCAGGCCTGGTCTGTCATCAGGACAAATGCAATCTTCGGTAGTCATTCGCGGCGCGATCGTGGCCGCGCGAAGATTGCGGCGATACACGCACCGCGATGCACAATCGCCGGGATTGTCCGGGCTAATCAGAGCACATCCTTCTGTGTATGCTTGCGGCTACAAGCCACGCGTGCCCAGGGCGTCATGACAGAGTTGAGTGAGCGAACCAAAGCGAACATGGACGTCGTCCTGGAGGAGACGTGCCGCCAATTGCCGCATGGCGGCGATCACGACAGCCGCAGGTTCATCGCCGAGCGCCTGATCGAGGCGGCAAAGGCGGGACATTCCACGCTCGGCGAGCTCGGCATCATCGCAAGGCGCGCGCTGGCGGAGATCATTGCGAAGAGCGGTTAGGCGGCGGCCGCGGTGACGGTGCGCTCCCTCGCTCCGTTCTTACGGGGAGAGGGTTCGGGTGAGGGGCTTCTCTCAGCGCGTGCGACTGCCGCGAGACCTGTACCCCCTCACCCGGATCGCACCGGACGATGCTTCGCATCGCCGGGGAGAAGTAAGAACGCGGCGGTGCTTGCCTCTTCGCGCATCCAAGACGTAACCTCGCCAGGAACCCTTTCCGCGCATTGAGATCCCTCAAGATGCGGTCCCTGCTCACGCTCATCACGACGTCCGCGCTCCTTTGCTGTGCCGGCTTCGCCTTCGCGCAGCCGGTCGGACAGTTCCCCTTCGCGCTGACGCGTGAGGGGCAGATGCTGGGCGCCGTCGAAGGCGAGGTGGCCTCGTTCAAGGGGCTGGCCTATGCGGCGCCGCCGGTCGGCGCGCTACGTTGGCGGGCGCCGCAGGCGACCGTCGAGAGCTCGGAGATGCACACCGTCTACGATTACGGCGCGCCGTGCCTTCAGCCGTCGCTGCCTGATACGAGCGAGGATTGCCTGACGCTGAACGTGTTCCGTCCGTTCGGGGTCGATGGCCCGCTGCCGGTGATGGTCTTCATCCATGGCGGCGGGTTCGTCTCAGGCACGGCGAACGATCCGCTGTTCGACGGCGCAAAGCTCGCACAGGCCGGCCTCATCGTGGTGACCGTGAATTATCGCCTCGGCGCGCTCGGCTGGCTCAGCCATTCCGAATTGTCGGACGGCGGCTCCGGCAATTACGGGCTGATGGACCAGATCGCGGCGCTGCACTGGGTTCACGACAACATCGCGGCCTTCGGCGGCGATCCCGGCAATGTCACCCTGTTTGGTAGCGACGCAGGCGCGACGTCGATCGCGCTGTTGATGCTATCGGCGCCATCGCGCGATCTGTTTCAGAAAGCCATCCTTCAATCGGTGCCGGGTCGTAGCCAGCTGCGCTCGGCGCAGGAGGCGGAAGCCGTGGGGCGGCAGTTCGCAGCGGCGCTCGGACCGCAGACTGATTTGCGCGCGGCCGAGCCGCGGCGCCTGCTTGCCGCCCAAAAACATCTGCTCGAAAAATCGCCGCACGGCTTTGCGCCATTCATCGATGGAGCTCTGGTGAGCGGAGATGTTGCCGAAGGCTTTGCGGCCGGGCATGAAAGCCGCATTCCCCTGATCATCGGCTCGAACGATGACGAGACGGGTTTTGATACCGAGCTCGACGTCAAGGAGGCGCTCGCAGCATCAGGTGCCACGAGCGAGGCGTTGCGCAAGCTTTATCCCGATCTCGCCAAGCCTTCGGAGCTCGCGGCGCGGTTCTACACCGACAAGGTCTTCTCCGAGCCGGTGCGGCTGCTGGCCCGCCTGCATGCCGCAAGCGGCGCGCCGACGTTTCGCTATCGCTTCGCCTACGTGCCGGAAGCGCGGCGTGCAAATCCCGAAGGCGGCCACGGGCGGGAGTTGCAGTTGATCTTCGGCGTGGAAGGCGTGCCGGGTGCGGGCATCTTCTCACGGCGCGACCGAGAGATCGCAAGCCGCATGCGCAGCTACTGGATCAACTTTGTAAAAAGCGGCGATCCCAACGGTCCCGACTTGCCACGCTGGGACGCGGCCGCAGACCGCGATCTCCTGCTCCTGATCACGAACGACCGCATCGCGAGCGGAGACGACCCCTTGTCAGAGCGTCTCGACCGGCTCGCAGGTGAGGGCAGAAAATGAGTTGGAATTAGGCCGCGAGCTCGACGCGCGGCGCCGGGCTCAGCCGGTCTTCCTCCAGATAGTCAACCGCGCCGTCCTTCTCGACGGCATAGAACTGCTGGCCTTCCCGCGACTTGAACGCGGCGCGAACGACGCCGCGGCGGCCCTTGTCACTGTTAACGACGTCCCCCAGCGCAAACTTCCTCATCTCACGTCCCTGGCAACCGGCCGACTGCTTCGGCCACACAGCCGGGATTCTGCGAGGCAAATCGTTAACGACTTGCTAACCATGCCGGTTTGCCTATGCTCGCCGCCGATGCGCAGCTGCTACGCGCATGTTGTCTTTGAGCCGGGCCTTTACCCATGACGCGATTTCCGACCCTGTTCCTGTCGCACGGCGGCGGCCCCTGGCCGTTCATGGAGGACAGACGGGTGCAATATGCGAAGACCGCCGAAGCGTTCGGCCGATTGCCGCAGCTGCTGCCGGAAAGGCCGAAGGCCGTGCTCGTCATCACCGGACATTGGGAGGCAGACGCCTTCACCGTCTCGACCTCGGCGCATCCGCCGATGGTGTACGACTATTACGGTTTCCCCGAGCATACCTATCACCTGAAATATCCGGCGCCGGGCAAGCCCGAGCTTGCAGCTAAGGCAAGGGCGCTGCTCAAGCATGCGGGCCTCGATTGCCGGGATGATCCCAACCAGGGCTTCGATCACGGCACCTTCGTGCCGCTCGGCCTGATGTATCCGAACGCCGACATGCCGATCGTGCTGCTGTCGCTGAAATCGACTTACGACGCGGCCGAGCACATCAAGGTCGGACAGGCGATCGCATCGCTCCGCGACGAGGGCGTTCTGATCGTCGGCAGCGGGCTGACCTATCACAACATGCGCGGCTTCGGCCGTGCGGAGTCCAAGCCGGTCTCGTATGATTTCGAGGCCTATCTGAACGAGGCCATCAGCAACCCGGATGCGGCGCGCCGCAACGCGATGCTGGTCGACTGGGAGAGCGCGCCGAGCGCACGCCTTGCGCACCCCCGCGAGGACCATCTGCTGCCGCTGATGGTCGCGGCCGGCGCCGCCGGCAGCGATGTCGGCAAGCGCGTCTTCGTCGATGAGGTCGCGAACGTCGCGATGGCGTCGTACGTGTTTGGGTGATGACTTCTTCTTCCTCTCCCAGCTTGCGGGGAGCGGCGAAGACAGCCTCACCCGTATCTCAGCTTCATCAACAGAATGCCGCCGGCGAGCAGCATGGTGACGGCGTTCGAGGCGATCAGTGGGCCGTCGCCGCTGAGCAGGCCGTAGATCAGCCAAAGCGCGAGGCCCAGCACCATGACCAGGAACATGCCGAGCGAGATGTCGCCGGTGGAGCGGGTCTTCCACACCTTGATGGCCTGCGGCGCGTAGGCCACGGTGGTGCAGGTGGCGGCGGCAAAGCCGATCAGCTTGATCACGAATGGTTCCATGCGCGCTCTATAGCATGGATTCGACGGCGGTCATGACTCAGGTGCGCGACACCATGAGATCGCGATACAGCGCGGCATAGTCGCCGGCGCGGTTGCGCCAGGAGACATCGGTGGCAAGGCCGCTCAGTTGCAGCCGGCGCCAGGTCAGCTTGTCGTGGAAGACGGTGTTGGCCTTGCGCAGCGTGCCGACGAGGGCATCGATGGTCACGGGGCCGAACTTGAATCCGGTGGCATCGCGGTCCGACGCATCGGCCTCGCCGATATCGACGATGGTGTCTTCGAGACCACCGACGCGGGAGACGATCGGCACAGCGCCATAGCGCAGCGCGCAGAGCTGGGTCAGGCCGCACGGCTCGAAACGCGAGGGCACGATCAGCGCATCCGAGCCGGCCTGGACCAGATGCGCCAAAACCTCGTCATAGCCGATCATGACGCCGATCCGCCCGGGATTGGTGCGGGCGGCGGCCTGATAGCTCTCCTGGAGATCGCGGTCGCCGCTGCCGAGCAGCGCGAGCTGCATGCCTTCGCCCAGGATGGTGGGAATGGCCTCCAGCAGCAGATCGAGCCCCTTCTGCCAGGACAGGCGGCTGATGACGCCGAGCAGCGGCGCTTCGTCCGAGGAATCCAGATTGAACTGCTGCTGAAGAACCGCCTTGTTCGCGGCCCGGAACGTCAGGTCTCCGGCGCCGAAACGATAGGCGATGTGCGGATCGGTTTGCGGATTCCATACCTCGGTGTCGATGCCGTTGAGGATGCCGCTGAGCACGCCGGCGCGTTCGCGCAACAGGCCGCCGAGACCCATGCCGCCTTCGTCGCTCTGGATTTCCCGCGCATAGGTCGGCGACACCGTGGTGATGCGATCGGCGAGTTGGAGGCCGGCTTTCAGAAAGCTGATGCCGCCGAAATATTCGAGGCCATGGACGTCGAACGAGGACTCCCAGGGCAGGCCGATCGCGCCGATCAGTGCGCGGTCGAACTTGCCCTGATAGGCCATGTTGTGGATCGTCATCACGGTGCCAGGCCGTGGACGGTTGTCGTAGTGCAGATAGGCCGGCGCGAGTCCGGCCTGCCAGTCGTGGGCGTGGACGACATCGGGCACGAAAGCGGGGACGAGGCCGTGGCCGATATCGGCCGCGATGCGCGACAGCGCGGCGAAGCGGATGCCGTTGTCGGCCCAGTCGACGCCGTCGGTGGTGACGTAGGGATTGCCGGGCCGCGCATAGAGATGCGGCACGTCGAGCACGAACAGGTCGAGCCCGTCATGGGAGCCGGCGAGCAGGCGTCCGGGACCGCCGAAATAATCCGGCCAGCGCCGGATCTCATCCGCGCCCGCGAGCAGCCGCATCACGTCGGGATAGCCCGGCATCAAGGTGCGCATCTCGACGCCGTGCGCCTTGAGCGCGATCGGCAACGCGCCGGCGACATCGGCGAGGCCGCCGGTCTTGACGATGGGATAGACTTCGGAGGCGACCGCGAGGACGCGAACAGGCGTCATGTATTGAGCCTGTCGATCATCGGCTGGGTGATCAGCGAGATGCCCTGCTCGGTGGTGCGGAAGCGCTTGGCGTCGAGTTCCGGGTCCTCGCCGACGACGAGGCCTTCGGGGATCTCCACGCCGCGATCGATCACGACGTTCTTTAAGCGAGCGCCGCGCCCGACATGGACGTAGGGCATGATCACGGCGTTCTCGACATTGGCGTAAGAGTTGACGCGCACGCCGGTGAATAGCAGCGAGCGGCGCAGCGAGGCGCCGGAGATGATGCAGCCGCCCGAGACCAGCGAGCTCACGGCCTGGCCGCGCCGGCTCTCCTCGTCATGGACGAATTTCGCGGGCGGGGTGATCTCGGCATAGGACCAGATCGGCCAGGCGCGGTCGAACAGATCGAGCTCGGGCACCACGTCGGTCAGGTCGATATTGGCAGCCCAATAGGCATCGACCGTGCCGACATCGCGCCAATAGGCGCGCGGGTCGTCGCCGGAGCGGACGCAGGAGCTCGAGAACTGGTGCGCGATGGCGCGGCCGTTCTTGACGATGTAGGGAATGATGTCCTTGCCGAAATCGTGGTTGGAGTTCGGATCCGCAGCGTCGCGCTTGAGCTCCTCGTAGAGGAATTTCGCGTCGAACACGTAGATGCCCATACTGGCGAGCGAGACATCAGGCTTGCCCGGCATCGGCGGCGGATTCTTGGGCTTCTCCAGGAACTCCTGGATCCAGCCGTTCTCGTCGATATGCATGATGCCAAAGCCCGAGGATTCCACACGCGGCATTTCGAGACAGCCGACGGTGACGTCTGCGCCGCTGTCGACGTGCTGGCGCAGCATCACCTCGTAATCCATCTTGTAGATGTGGTCGCCGGCGAGCACCACGATGAAGCGGGCGTTGTGCGACTCGATGATGTCGATGTTCTGGTACACGGCATCCGCCGTGCCGACATACCACATGCTCTCCGACACGCGCTGGCTGGCCGGGAGGATGTCGAAACTCTCGTTACGCTCGGGTCGGAAGAAGTTCCAGCCCATCTGAAGATGCCGGATCAGGCTGTGCGCCTTGTACTGGGTGGCGACCGCGAGGCGGCGGATGCCGGAGTTCACCGCGTTGGACAGCGCAAAATCAATGATGCGGGACTTGCCGCCGAAATAGACCGCGGGCTTGGCGCGCCGGTCGGTCAGCTCCAGGAGCCGGCTGCCGCGTCCGCCGGCCAGGACGAACGCCAGCGCCTGACGGGCAAGCGGCTCGGGTCTCGCGGCACTCATGTGATCCTCCCACAGCTCGGGCGCTTCGCGAGAGGCTTCCCCGCCGCGCGCATTGGAACCGATAGTAACGGTACGAATAGTAAATCGGGAAGGTGGTTGTTGGTTGCGAACACACGGGAAGCTTAATGCTTTGCCGCGGAGGCCGGGCCCGTCGCGCCGTCGTCCCGGTGTCATATCGGTGCGGCCGGACGCAGCATCGCGCGTCGGTCGGCCGCGTCTTGTGCGCCGCACGCAAAATCCAGGCTTTGAGAAACAGGCTTTGACTTGGCGCAAGGATGCCCGATCATGCCTGCGCGATCCCATTTCCAAGCAAACGGAGCACGACGATGAGGATCTGGAAAACGGCAATTGCCTGTTCGCTGGCGGGCGCGGTCATGGCCGGTCAAATCGGTCAGGCCAATGCGGCGCCGATGCCGACCAATGTCGCGACCATGAAGGCCGCGGCCGGCGATGACGTCACGCAGGTGTATTGGCGCGGCGGCTGGGGCTGGGGCCTCGGCGGTCTCGCGGCCGGCGCAATCATCGGTGGCGCTATCGCCGCCAGCACCGCGCCTTACGGCTATGGCTATTATGGTGGCGGTCCGTATTACGGCGGCTACGGCTATCCGGGCTACGGCTATGGCTATGGCTCTGGTTATGGTTATGCGCCGGCCTATTACGGCTACGGACCGGCCTACGCTTACCCCAGATATTATCGGCCCTACCGTCCGTATTACGGCTATCGCTACGGCTACTACCGGTCCTACGGATATTGGTAAGTTAGAGCGACAGCCACACGATCAGGCTCATGCAGGCGAAATGCATGAGCACGATCGCGGCGAGATGCAGCGGGCCGGCTTTGAAGCGAGGTCCGCGCATCCCGCTGCTTCCGCCTAGTTCGATCCCGCCGCCGCGGCGGTGAAGCTGCGGTCGACGGCTTTGCTGACGTCTAACGTCTTCGGCAGGATGCCGTAGCGCGTCGAGCGGTCGGACGCTTGCTGGATTTCCTTCACCACGTTCTCGTCGATCACGATCGGGCTGGTGCGCTGGGCGGTGTAGGCGGAGAGCAGCACGTCCTCCGGCAGCCTGGTCAGCTCGGCGGTGTTCTTGGCATATTCGCCGAGATGGTCGAGCGACCACAGCCGCGCCTTGTTCAGCCGCTGCACGAGATCCTGCACTGCCGCACGCTTGGTGGCGATGGCGTTATCGGAGGCGACGATGAAGGTGATGGTCGGCGTCAGGCCCTCGCCGTCGGCGATCACGCGCGCCTTGTCCTTCAAGGTCGCGAACGAGACATAGGGCTCCCACACCGCCCAGGCATCGATCGAGCCGGCGACCAGCGCGATCTTGGCGTCGACAGGGCCGAGCGGCGCGAAGGTCGCATCCTCCAGCTTGATCTGCGCCTTCTCCAAGGTCGCGTCGATCAGGAACTGGCCCCAGCCGCCGCGCGTGCCGGCCAGGCGCTTGCCCTTGAGGTCGGCCGCCGATTTGATCGGCGAATCCTGGCGCACCAGGATCGCTTGCGTCTTCGCATCCGAACGCGTGCCGCCGATCGCCTTGATCGGCGCGCCGGCCGCGTAGACCGACAGGAACGAGAGATCGCCGGTGTAGCCGACATCGAGCGCGCCGGCGTTGAGCGCTTCCAGGATGGGAGCCGCCGCCGGGAATTCCGACCATTCGATCTTGTAGGGCAGGTCCTTCGCATAGCCGGAGATGTCGAGCAGCGAGCGGTTGCCGCCCTTCTGGTCGCCGACGCGCAGCACCACCGTGTCGGCGGCGAATGCAGCCGCGGCGGTCGACAGCGTGATGGCGGCGGCAAGCAGCGATGCGGCGAGCCGGCGGGTGATGGAATGATCGTCGGAGTTGATGCTCATGTGGCCTGTCTTGTTGCTTTGCTCACGACGCGTGAGCGAGCGATGCAGCGAGACGATCAAGTCTATGATCGCGCGATACGCAGTCAATGAAATGGCCATTCGTATTGTGCACGCATCGGGCAAGGACGTTTCCGCGCAGCGCAGCTTTCGAGAACGTGGCGTGCGCGCAGCGTCAAGATGCGCGGGAATGAAGCAGGCGAGGGGCCGCGTCGCGCTCTGCCGGCCGATACATCGGCAGAAATCGTTTCATCGTGGCTGCGCGCGCTGATGGAGAGAATGACTTCGCTTCGCGCTACATTCGAAATTCCATTTCATTGACGATGCCGCGTGTGCGCCGCATGATTTGCGCATCGCATCAACGCGGCGCGAAAACGCCGACGAAGCAAATTTCTCTCAACGCAGCTCCGCACGGAACATGCGCAACGCGAACCGTTGCGCGCATGGCGGAGCCGTGCCAGCGCAGGAGTGGGGACTGATGGATAACGACAACAAGCGCGGCGGTTCGGGGCTCGACCGCCGCCACCTGCTCCAGGCCGGGCTGGCTGCGGCCTTCGCCGCGCCGCTCGGCGCCTTCGGGGCAGCGCAGGCCTTTGCGCCGCGCGCCATCGCGCCTGCAATCGACTTCTCGGAATTCCCGCTGTGCCGGACGGCATCTGATGCGCCCGTGCTGACGGGCGCCCCGCGTAAGCTGAAGCTGTCGTGGAATGCCGGCGCGGTGTGCCTCGCGCCATTGCCGGTCGCGATCGAGCACGGCTTCTTCCAGAAGCAGAATCTCGACGTCGAGCTCGTCAATTATTCCGGCTCGACCGACCAGCTGCTCGAGGCGATCGCAACGGGAAAAAGCGACGCCGGCCTCGGCATGGCGCTGCGCTGGCTGAAGCCGCTGGAGCAAGGCTTTGACGTCAAGATCGCCGCCGGCACCCATGGCGGCTGCATGCGCGTACTGACCCGCGCAGACTCCAATGTCAGCAAGCTCGCCGACCTCAAGGGCAAGATCGTCGCCGTCGGCGATCTCGGCGGGCCCGACAAGAACTTCTTCTCGATCCAGCTGGCAAAACTCGGCATCGACCCGAACAAGGACGTCGACTGGCGCGCCTATCCCGGCAATTTGCTCAACGTCGCCGTGGAGAAGGGCGAGGTGCAGGCGTTCCTGTCGTCCGATCCGCTGGCCTATCTCTGGCTGAAGGACAGCCAGTACAAGGAGGTCGCCTCCAATCTCGACGGCGAGTACCGCGACAAGAGCTGCTGCATCGTCGGCCTGCGCGGGAGCCTCGTGCGCGAGGAGCCGCAGGTCGCGCGCGCGATCACGCAGGCGCTGCTCGATGCCGCGATGTTCACCGCGCAGAACCCGACCGTCGCTGCGAAATCGTTCCAGCCCTATGCGCCGAAGGCGGCCACGCTCGCCGATATCGAGGGCATGGTGCGCTATCACACCCACCATCATCATCCCGTCGGCGACATCCTGAAGCGCGAGCTCAAGGCCTATGCCGACGATCTCAAGAGCGTGCAGGTGTTCAAGCAGAGCACCGACACGGCCAAATTCGCGGAGCGCATCTATGTCGACGTATTCGCTGTCTGATGGCCTCGCCTCCGGCGCGCCGCGTGTCTCGCGCGCGCCGCTGCTGGCGACCTGGTTGCGGGACTCCGGCGTCGGCATTCTCGCCAGCCTCGCCTGGATCGGCTTCGGCGTTTCCTGCCTGTGGTGGGCGGATGTCGGCGACTGGTCGCGCACGCATTCGCTCGGCATCGCCGCCTTCGTCATCGCGGCGGTCGCGCTGTTCGGCACCGTCGGCGCCGACTATCTGGGATCGGCTGGAAAAGCGCTGCACAAGCGCGCGCCCTGGCTCGTTGCTCTCGGCGCATTCCTGACGCTCTGGGAAGTTGCCACCGCAAAGTTCGCCTGGCTGCCGCTGCCGTTCTTCCCGCCGCCGCAGTCGATCATCGAGGTCTACACTGACGATCTGCCAAAGCTGCTCGACAGCGTGTTCGCCTCGGTCAGGCTCCAGCTCGGCGGTTATCTGATCGGCGCGACCATCGGCTTTCTCGCCGGCGTCTCGATCGGCTGGTCGCGCGCGGTCGGCTATTGGGTGCATCCGGTGCTGCGCTTCATCGGCCCGCTGCCGGCGACGGCCTGGCTGCCGATCGCTTTCTTCACGTTCCCATCGAGCTGGAGCGCCTCGACCTTCCTGATCGCGCTGGCGACCGGCTTCCCGGTCACGGTGCTGACCTGGTCGGGCGTCGCAAGCGTCAGTAACGCCTATTACGATGTCGCGCGCACGCTGGGGGCAAGACCGTCCTTCCTGGTGCTGAAGGTCGCGATCCCCGCGGCGCTACCGCACGTCTTCGTCGGCCTGTTCATGGGGCTTGGCTCGTCCTTCGCGGTGCTCGTCGTCGCCGAGATGATCGGCGTCAAGGCCGGCCTCGGTTGGTACCTGCAATGGGCGCAGGGCTGGGCGGCCTACGCCAACATGTATGCGGCGCTGATCGTGATGTCGCTGCTCTGCTCCGGCGCGATCACGCTGCTGTTTGCGATCCGCGACCGCCTGCTGGTCTGGCAGAAGGGGACCGTGAAATGGTAGGCGCAGCTGCTCTCGCCGAAGCGATCACCCATCCGGCCGCCGGCGCCGCGCTCGACATCGAGCAGGTCAGCCACGCCTTCGACATCGATGGCACTGAATTGCCTGTCCTCAGCGACGTCAGCATCGCGGTCGAGCCCGGCGAGTTCGTCGCGCTGCTCGGGCCCTCCGGCTGCGGCAAGTCGACCTTGCTGCGGCTCGTCGCCGGCCTCGACAAGCCCAAGACGGGTACGCTGCGCGAGGACGAGGCCCGCATCACCCGGCCGCATCCCTCGCGCGTGGTCGTGTTCCAGGATCCGACGCTATTTCCCTGGCGGCCGGTCTGGGACAACGTCGCCCTGGGCCTCGAGGCCCAGGGCATTTTGAAGAGCCAGCGGCAGCGCGTCGACGACGCGCTCGATCTGGTCGGCTTGGCTTCGTTCCGCAATGCCTATCCGCACCAGCTCTCCGGCGGCATGGCGCAGCGCGTCGCGCTGGCGCGGGCGCTGGTCAATGATCCCAAGATCCTCATCCTCGACGAGCCGCTCGGCAAACTGGACTCGCTGACCCGCATCACCATGCAGGCCGAGCTGGTCTCGCTGTGGCAGCGTAAGGGCTTTACCACGCTCCTCGTCACGCATGATGCCGAGGAGGCGCTGGTGCTCGCCAACCGTGTCATCGTCTTCAGCGAGCGGCCCGCGCGGGTGAAGGCCGACATCCGTGTCGACCGGCCCTATCCGCGCCATCGTGGCGACTCGTATCTGGCCGATCTGCGCCGCCAGATCCTTGGCTTGCTGGGGTTGGACGCCACATGGTGACAACCGCAGTCCAGGGCCGGGCAGCCCATAACGAGCCCGACTTCATTGCGCGCGCCGAGACGCTTGCCGAAGGTTTTGCCGCGCGCGCCGCCGAGCACGATCGCACCGGCAGCTTCCCGTTCGAGAATTTTCGCGAGCTGTCCGAGGCGGGCCTGTTGTCGTTGACCGTGCCGGCGGCCCATGGCGGCGGCGGTGCGGGCGCACGATACGCCGCGAAAATCCTCGGTATCATCGGCAAGGCCGATGCGTCGACCGCACTGGTGCTGTCGATGCATTACATCAACCATCTCGTGATGGCGCGGAGCCCGACCTGGCCGGCGCGACTGTCGCGCAAGCTCGCGCGCGAGAGTGTCGAGGGCCTTGCGCTGATCAACGCGCTGCGCGTCGAGCCCGATCTCGGCTCGCCCGCGCGCGGCGGCCTGCCGGCGACGATCGCGCGGCGGACCGAAACCGGCTGGCGTCTCTCCGGTCACAAGATCTATTCGACGGGATCGCCGATCCTGAAATGGTATCTGGTCTGGGCCCGCACCGACGAGGCCGAGCCGCGCGTCGGGCAGTTCCTGGTGCCGGCGGCCCTGCCGGGCACGCGCATCGTCGAGACCTGGGATCATCACGGCCTGCGCGCCAGCGGCAGCCACGATGTCATCTTCGACGACGTGGTGATCCCGCTCGATGCCGAGGTCGATGTCCGCAAGCCCGCCGACTGGCGCGCGCCCGACGTCGCGCAGGCCACCGTCCACACCATCTTCGTCGCGGCGATCTATGACGGCATCGCGCGTGCGGCGCGTGACTGGCTGATCAATTTCCTGAAGACGCGGGTGCCGGCCAATCTCGGCGCGCCGCTCGCGAGCCTGCCGCGCGCCCAGGAAATTCTCGGCGGCATCGAGGCGAAGCTCGCGGTCAACGCACGTTTGATCGACAGTTTTGCGTCCGATTTCGACGATGGCTTGCAGCTCAGCGCGATCGAGTCCAACATCGTCAAGTTGACGGTGACCAACAACGCCGTGGCCGCGGTGGAGGACGCCCTGTCGCTGACCAGCAATCACGGTCTTTCGCGAAAAAATCCGCTGGAGCGGCATTATCGCGACGTGCTCTGCGGCCGCGTCCACACCCCCCAGGACGATGCCACCAAAATCTCCGCCGGGCGCGTCGCGCTGGGCATCTGACCAATCCCGAATGGAGTTTCACTGATGTCCGTCGAGTTCATCGGCTTTATCGCCAACAGCAATGCTTCCGAGACCATCGTGCGCCAAGGCCCGGTGCTCGATCCGAACTATATCGAGACCGTAGCGAAGGCGCATGAGCTCGCCGGCTTCGACCGCGCGCTGCTGGCGTTCCATTCGACGACGCCCGATGCATTGCAGGTCGCTCAGCATGTGCTGACTATCACGAAGAAGCTCAAGGTGATGATCGCGCAGCGGCCGGGCTTCACCGCGCCGACGCTGCTGGCGCGCCAGCTTGCCACGCTCGACCAGCTCTATGGCGGCCGCGTCTCGCTGCACGTCATCACCGGCGGCAACGCCATCGAGCTCAGGCAGGACGGCAACACGCTCGACGACAAGGACGAGCGCTACGCCCGCACCAGTGAGTTCCTCGACGTGGTGCGGCTGGAATGGACCAGCGAGAGGCCGTTCAACTACAGCGGAAAATACTACACTGTCGAGAATGGCTTCTCGCAGGTGAAGCCGGTTCAGACGGGCGGCATCTACACCTTCGTCGGCGGCGGCTCGGATGCCGCGATCGAGGTCGCGGGCAAGCATGCCGATACGTTCGCGCTGTGGGGCGAATCCTATGCGCAGGTGCGCGACGTCACGGCGCGCGTTCATAATGCAGCCGTCAGGTACGGGCGGCCGACGCCGCGCTTCAGCCTGTCGGTGCGGCCGATCCTCGCCGACACCGAGCAGGCCGCCTGGAAGAAGGCGGAGGAGATCCTGGAACGTGCCACCGCGCTCCAGGACCAGACCGGCTACCGCCGGCCCAATCACGCCACCGACGGCGCCAAGCGGCTGCTGGCGCTCGCCGATCAGGGCGCGCGCATCGACAAGCGGCTGTGGACCGGGATCGCAAAGCTCACCGGCGCCAACAGCAACACCACCGCGCTGGTCGGCACCCCCGAGCAGGTCGCGGAGGTGTTCGCCGATTACTACGATCTCGGCGTCGGCCATTTCCTGATCCGCGGCTTCGATCCGCTTCCCGATGCCATCGAGTATGGCCGCGAGCTGATCCCGCTGACGCGCAAGCTGATCGCTGCACGCGACCAGCAGCGGGGGATCGCGGCGGAATGATCCGGTTCATTGTTGCTGTAGCGCTCGCGTTTGCGGGCGCTGACCTTGCCGGCGCGCAAACGACGCTTCGCGTCGGCGACCAGAAGGGCAATTCGCAGGCCGTGATGGAAGCGGCCGGCGTGCTCAAGGACGTGCCGTACAAGATCGAGTGGAGGGAGTTTCCGGCGGCAGCCCCGCTGCTGGAGGCGCTCAGCGCCGGGGCGATCGAGACCGGGCTTGTGGGCGATGCGCCCTTCACCTTCGCCGCCGCCTCCGGCGCGCCGGTGAAGGCGATCGCCGCGATCCGGCAGACGCGCGAGGGGCTTGCCATCCTGGTACCCGAGAATTCGCCGATCAGGAGCTTCGCCGATCTGCGCGGTAAGAAAATCGCAACCGGCCGCGGCTCGATCGGCCATCAACTCATCCTGGCCGCGCTCGAGAAGAACGGCTGGAGTGCGAGCGACGTGCAGATCGCGTTCCTCGCGCCCTCCGATGCCAAGATCGCCTACACGCAAGGCTCGGTCGATGCCTGGTCGACCTGGGAGCCTTATGTGAGCCAGGAGGAGGTGCTGTTCAAATCGCGCCGCATCATCACCTCCGAAGGCCTGACGCCGGGTCTCAGCTTCCAGGTGGCGCGGCCCGACGCGATCCGCGACAAGCGGGCGGAGCTCACGGACTTCGTCCGGCGGCTCACCGCCGCGCGGGCGTGGTCGCTGAACAATATCGACAGCTATGCCGCGACCTGGGGCAGACTGATGAACATCCCGACCGCGGTCCCGCAAAACTGGCTCTCGCGCGCAAAGATCCGGATCGCTCCGATCGACGACGGCGTGGTCGCCGATGAGCAGGGTACGATCGACCTCTATTTCCGCTGGGGCTTGATCAAGCAGAAGCTCGATGCGGCGGATATCGTGGACCGCTCGTTTGCGGATGCGATCGCGAAGGCAGGATTGTAAGCGCACTTTCATGTTCCTGGACGCGGTACCTTCCCTCTCCCCTTGTGGGAGAGGGGGCATAGGCGGCCTTTGGCCGCCGTGTCTCAAGAACGCCGATGCTCTGCATCGGCCATGGCGTAGCGGCGAGACGGGTGAGGGGTCTCTCTCCGCGAGTTCGGAAGCGTAGGGTGGGCAACGGCGCACTTGCGCCGTGCCCACTATCACTCCTCGATGACAGAAGCCGTGGGCACGCTTCGCTTTGCCCACCCTACGAGACTGCGGTCGCGGATAGAGAACCCCTGATCCGGCGTTTCGCGCCACCTTCTCCCACAAGGGGAGAAGGAAGAAGCGCTCTCACAGGCATTTCAAGGACTCGTGAGAAAGGAGCAGGTTTCTCACCCAGTCGCCTTCTTCGAAATATTCCTTCTCCATTCCCAGCCCGCGCCGACATCGCCATTGCTATTTGCACCACCTCCCTTGCGCCACGCTGCGTCTCCTCAAAAATCAATACGACGACCACATCGGGAGACCGGCCATGGGCCTGCAAGAAACAAAAATCGAGTCGCTTCCCTTCGTCACCGCTGAACTCAACTATCTCGCGCCGACATCAGGCAAGCCGCGCACCTATGCTTTCGATCCGCCGCCCGGCGAGCCCAAGAGCACGTCACTGCCGGAGCCGCACCAGGTGCCGATCTTCGATGCGCGCCTGATCGCCGACAATTTCTCGCTCGACCGCGAGGGCTTTGCACTGGTGCGGCATCCGACCCGCGTGAAGGACTTTTACAACGACGAGGAAATCCGCACCGTCTATTATCCCGCCGTCGAAGCCTTCCTGCGCGCGACGCTGAAGGCGGATCGCGTCGTGATCTTCGATCACACCGTGCGCAAGCGTGTCGAGGGCGCGGCCGACATTCGCGGCGGCGGGCCGCGCCAGCCTGCAACGCGCGTCCATGTCGACCAGACCATCGTCTCCGGCGCCAACCGCGTGCGCGAGCATCTGCCCGACGAGGCCGAGGAGCTGCTGAAGGGCCGCGTGCAGGTGATCAATCTGTGGCGGCCGATCCGCGGACCTCTACGCGATTCACCGCTCGCAATGGCCGACGGGACTACGGTCGCGCCGGATGATCTCGTCGCCTCCGACCTGATCTATCCCAACCGCCGCGGCGAGACTTATTCGGTGAAACACAATCCGAACCATCGCTGGTTCTATTTCCCCGAGATGACGCCGGACGAGGCGCTGCTGCTCAAATGCTATGATTCAGCAACCGACGGCCGCACGCGCTTCGGGCCCCACACCGCCTTCGCCGATCCGACCACGCCCCGGGATGCGGCGCCGCGCGAGAGCATCGAGGTGCGCACGCTGGTCTTTCACAAATCGTAACAATGTGTGATGGCACTGCCGCGCATTGCGCGGCAGTGTTTTGGGAACTTAAGGGAACAAAGCGACGTTTGCAGCGCCGGGCAGGGCAAACCGGGAGCGGTGCCGTGCGAGCGCAAACGACATTTTTGCTTTGTTTAACCTCATTTCTCGCCGTTATTTCAGTTGCACAGGCCGAAAGTGGACTGGCCTCCTATTACAGCTATGCAAAAGCCAGCCGGGGCGAATTGACCTGCGCCCACCGTACGCGTCCGTTCGGCAGCGTGCTCAAGGTGTCCTACAGCGGACGCACGATCCAGTGCCGCGTCAACGATCGCGGCCCCTTCATCCGCGGCCGTATCGTCGATCTCTCGGTGCCGGCCGCCCGCGCGCTCGGCATGATGAGCGCCGGCGTGGTGCGGGTGTCGGTGGAATAGCGCGCCCATCATTATTGCGGCAAGCGACCCTGCTGCTCCTCACCCTGAGGCGCCGCGCTCTTGTGCGGCATCTCGAAGGGCGAGACCACAGCGGGGCCCTTCATCCTTCGAGACGCGCGTTCCGCGCTCCTCAGGATGACGGGGGCGAGAGCTCGCATCGCAGTTTAATCACCGTAGAAACTGGGTCGAATTGGCTATAATGCCCTCAGCGACAAGTGGGGGAATTCGTATGGCCAAGATCAGGGTTGGGCTCGTCGGCTGCGGCTTCGTGTCGGAGCTGCATATGTATGCGTTCCGGCGTGTCTATGGCGTTGATGTGGAGGTCGCGGCGGTGGCCGCGCGCGGCGACAAAGTTGTCGCGTTCGCCCAGCATCACAATATCCCGCGGGTCTATCGGAGCTTTGCCGAATTGATCGCGGATCGCGAGCTCGATGTCATCGACATCTGCACCCCGCCCAACCTCCATGCCGGGATGATCGTCGCGAGCATGCAGGCCGGCAAGCACGTGATCTGCGAAAAGCCGTTCGCGGGCTATTTCGGCCGCGAGAGCGACAAGCAGCCGATCGGCAAACATGTGCCGAAGGCGCTGATGTATGAGCGCGTGCTGGAGGAGATGGACGCGACACGCGCCGCGATCGAGCGGACCGGCAAACTCTTCATGTATGCCGAGGACTGGATCTACGCGCCGGCGGTGACCAAGATCGCGGAGATCATCAAGGCGACCAAGGACAAGATCCTGTTCATGAAGGGCGAGGAGAGCCATTCCGGCTCGCACGCCGCGCATGCGGCGCAATGGGCGATGACTGGCGGCGGCTCGCTGATCCGCATGGGCTGCCATCCGCTCTCGGCGGTGCTGTATCTGAAGCAGGTCGAAGCCAAAGCGCGCGGCGAGAGCATCCGTGTCGCCAGCGTCACCTGCGATGTCGGCAATGTCACGGCCGTCCTGAAGCCGGAGGAGCGCACCTATATCAAGGCCAATCCCGTCGATGTCGAGGATTGGGGCACGCTCACCGCGACCTTCTCCGACGGCACCAAGGCCACCGTGTTCTCCGGCGACATGATCATGGGCGGCGTGCGCAATCTGATCGAGACCTACACCTCCGGCGGGTCGCTGTTCGCCAATATCACGCCGAACACCCATCTGATGAGCTACCAGACCTCCGAGGAGAAGCTCGCCAGCGTCTACATCACCGAGAAGGTCGACCGCAAAACCGGTTGGCAATATGTGTGCCTGGAGGAGGAATGGACGCGCGGCTATTTGCAGGAGATCCAGGATTTCATGGAATGCGCCGCGAGCGGACGGCAGCCGCTGTCGGATCTCGCGCTGGCCTATGAGACGATCAAGGTGAACTACGCCGGCTATTGGGCCGCGGAAGAGGGGAAACGCGTGGTGCTGTAGGCCGTTGCCACGCGCCCGCTGCTCGCCGGGGGCTGTCGCTTACCAGGCCCCGACCGCGATCATGATCGCGATGGTCATGCACGAGAGACAGGCAATCGACGCAGTATAGAATTCGGGCGTGTTCATTGTTGCCTCCTGAAAAGTGCGGCCTTTCTCAAAGGCTGCTGACGCGAGGAGAGGCGGCTATTTTCTGGTGCGGTTCAACTCCGCTTCGTGCTGCGCGTCCGTCTCGGCATCCGGATCGGCAAAGTCGTCGTCCGGCAGAACGAGTTCATCACGCTTGCCGGTGAGCAGAAGCTGTTTGCGCATTTCCGCCAGGCGGGCGCGGCAGTATTCCTTGTAGAGCAATTCGAAAATGGCGGGCATCTTCACCCCCATCGCTGGATTTCACGACCTGAGAAATTTCTGATTCCGGCCGGACAGGCCGCTATGCGAGCCGGTCCTGCGCGTGATGATCCTCGGCCTTAAATCGAATTAAGGCGTGAAAGCAGCGTGAAACGAAATGAGGGGGCAACGCCGGATGAAGGGGCTGTCGCCCCAAGTTAATCCGTGAGAGGTTCGCGCGTGACGTGAACCTCTCAGCACTTCGCCGGTCTGGCGAGTTATTCACTCCAAAGGGAGAGGGCCCACCGCCTCACGCCCCGTAAGTCGAGCCCTTCGGCAGCGGGAACACCGGATCCTGCGTGCGGATGTTGGTCGGCCACACCACGGAGATGTGCTCGCCGGCATTCTGCATCACCACCGGCGTCGAGCGCTCGTTCTGCCCTGAGAGCGGCGTGCCCGGCGGGAAGAATTTGACGCCATAGCCCTGGATGGTGCCGCCGGCGGGGATGTCGACGTCGAGCGCGGCCTTGCGGATCGCCTCCGGCTCGAAGCTGCCGTATTTCTCCTTGGCGACTGGCAGCACGTTGTTGAGCAGCACCCAGGTCTGGTTGAACCCCATCGAGCAGTGCGGCGGCACGTCGGTGGCGCCGGTCTTGGCCTTGTAGCGCGTGACCATCGCGTTGGTCAGGTCGCCCATGCCGGGCGCGAGCTTGGCCGGATCGAGCAACTGCGCCGGCACCGGATCGATGTTGCAGAAATTATCGATGTCGGCGCCGAAGGTCGCGCGCAGCTTGTCGAGCTGGCTGTAGCCGGCGCCGGCGCCGAACAGCATCTTGAAGCGCAATCCGCTCTCGCGGGCCTGACGCAGGAACAGGGTGATGTCGGGATTGTAGCCGGCATGCGAGATCACGTCGGCCTTGGCGCGCTTGATCTTGGTGACGAGCACCGAGAGATCGGGCGCCGAGGCCGAGTAGCCCTCGCGCAGCACCACCTGGATGCCGGCCTGCTTGGCATAGGCTTCGTCCGCGGCGGCAACGCCGACGCCGTAAGGACCGTCTTCGTGGATCAGTGCGACCTTGACGTCCTTTGGGTCCATGCCGAGCTTGCCTTGCGCGTGTTCGGCGAGGAAGGCGGCGAAGGCCTGCCCGTATTGATCCGAATGGATCTGCGCACGAAACACGTATTGCAGGTTCTTGTCCTTGAACACGGCGGTCGAGACCGCGGTCGTGATCCAGAGGATCTTCTTCTGCTGCTCGACCTTGGCCGCGAGTGGCACCGCGTGCGAGCTCGCATAGACGCCGTTGAGGATGTCGATCTTCTCCTGGCTGATCAGGCGTTCAGCCTCGTTGATTGCAACGTCAGGCTTGCTCTGGGAGTCCGCGGCGACCGGAGCAATCTTGTACTTGCCGCCGACGCCGCCCTTCTCGTTGACGAGATCGATCGCGATCTGCGCGCCGACCGAGGAGGCGACCGAACCGCCGGCGGCGAAGGGGCCGGTGAGGTCGTAGATCAGGCCGATGCGCAATGTCTCGGCCTGCGCCTGGGCCCTCGTCCAATCGAGGCTGAGTGCGGCGGCGGCAGCCGCCGAGCTCTTCAGCAGCTGTCTGCGTGAAGTCGGCATCCTATCCTCCCTCAAAACCCGTCTGTTGATCGGTCTTGTTATCTTTTTACGAAGTATGGGGAACCGGGAGGCTGAAAGTCAACAAGGCGAAAGTCGCGGTCTATCCTCCGCGGACCGGAACGCAATTGCGAAACGGGCCGGGATGACGCTGCGGAACGCGTTTGGTCACTGCTCCAGGCGGCGGGCAAGATAGCGCGCCGTCCTTCCGCCGGCCTTTGCGCCGTTCTTTCCGCTATTCTTGGCCACCTGATGCGGTGTGCCCGATGCGACGATAGTGCCGCCCTCGTCGCCTGCGCCGGGGCCGAGATCGATGATCCAGTCGCTGTGGGAGACGACGTCCATGTCGTGCTCGACCACGACCACGCTGTTGCCGGCATCCACGATCCGGTCGAGCTGGGCGATCAGGCGCTCGACGTCGCGGGGATGAAGACCGGTGGTCGGCTCGTCCAGGACATAGAGCGTGTGACCGCGCTGCGGGCGCATCAGCTCGGTCGCCAGCTTGATGCGCTGGGCCTCGCCTCCGGATAATTCGGTGGCGGATTGGCCGAGGCGGATATAGCCGAGGCCGACCTCGCGGACGACCGACAGCGACCGGTTCAGCGCGGCATCGCCCTCGAAGAAATCGAAGGCCTCGTCGACGCGCATCGCCAGCACGTCCGCGATGGACTTTTCGCGGATCTTCACCTCCAGCGTCTTGTCGTTGTAGCGCGCGCCCTTGCAGGTCGGGCAGGGCGCATAGACGCTGGGCAGGAACAGCAGCTCGACGCAAACGAACCCTTCGCCCTCGCAGGTCGCACAGCGCCCCTTCGCGACATTGAACGAGAAACGCCCGGCATCGTAGCGGCGAGCTTTGGCCTGCGGCGTTGCCGCGAACAGCTTCCGCACGTGGTCGAACAGGCCGGTATAGGTTGCAAGGTTCGATCGCGGCGTGCGGCCGATCGGCTTCTGGTCGACGACGACGAGGCGATCGACCTGGTCGAGGCCGGCAATGATCTTGCCTCCCAAGGTTTCGACCGTTGGTGCCAGGCTGTCATCCTCGGTGTCGGCGGCAAGCGTGTGGCCGAGATGATCGGCCACGGCATCGACCAGGAACTGGCTGATCAGGCTCGATTTGCCGGAGCCCGATACGCCGGTGATGCCGGTGATCACGCCCAGCGGGATATCGACGTCGAGGCCACGGAGATTGTTGCGGACCACACCCCTGATCTTCAAATGCCCTTTCGGCGCGCGACGGGTCGTCGGCAGCTTCTTGCGTGGATGCGCGAGATAGGTCGCGGTTCGCGATTGCTCGATGTCGCCGAGCCCCGCCGGCGGCCCGCTATAGAGGATGCGTCCGCCGCCTTCGCCGGCGTCGGGCCCGACATCCACCAGCCAGTCGGCATGCCGGATCACCTCGATCTCGTGCTCGACCACGAAGATCGAATTGCCCGCGTGCTTCAGCCGGTCCAGCGCCCGCAGCAGCGCCTCGGTGTCGGCGGGATGCAGGCCTGCGGACGGCTCGTCGAGCACGTAGACGACGCCGAACAGGTTGGAGCGGACTTGTGTTGCCAGCCGCAGGCGCTGCAGCTCGCCCGGCGACAGCGTGGGCGTGCTGCGCTCGCAGGCGAGATAGCCGAGGCCAAGGTCGAGCAGGACGGCGAGGCGTGCCGACAGATCCTCGCAGATGCGCCGGGCGACGACGGCTTTCTCCGACCTGTCCGGCGAGGGTCTTGCGAACGGCTTGATCAGCTCGTGCAGCTGCTTGAGCGGCAAATGCGAGATCTCTGCGATGTTGAGCCCTGCGAACTTGACCTTGAGCGCCTCCGGCTTCAGCCGCGTGCCATGGCAGGTCGGGCAGTCTTGCGTGATCATGAACTGCGCGACGCGACGCTTCATCATCGCGCTCTCGGACTTGGCGTAGGTCTGCATCACGTAGCGCTTCGCGCCGGTGAACGTGCCCTGGTAGCTCGGCTCCTCCTTGCGGCGCAGCGCCCGCTTGACCTCGGCGGCGTCGTAGCCGGCATAGACCGGAACGGTCGGCTGCTCCTCGGTGAACAGGATCCAGTCGCGGTCCTTCCTGGGCAGTTCGCGCCAGGGCTTGTCGACGTCGTAGCCCAGCGTTGTCAGGATGTCCCGGAGGTTCTGTCCCTGCCAGGCGCTGGGCCAGGCCGCGACGGCGCGCTCGCGGATCGTCTTGGTGTCGTCGGGCACCATGGATTTTTCGGTGACGTCGAGCATCCGGCCGATGCCGTGGCAGGTCGGGCAGGCGCCCTCCGGCGTGTTCGGCGAGAATGCCTCCGCATAGAGCATCGGCTGCCCGCGCGGGTAATCGCCGGCGCGAGAGTAAAGCATCCTGAGCAGGTTGGAGATGGTCGTCACGCTGCCGACGGACGATCGCGTCGTTGGCGCGCCGCGCTGCTGCTGGAGCGCGACGGCAGGCGGCAGCCCTTCGATATCGTCGACTTCAGGAATCTGCATCTGGTGGAAGAGGCGTCGCGCATAGGGCGACACCGACTCCAGATAGCGCCGCTGCGCCTCGGCGTAGATCGTTCCAAAGGCGAGCGAGGATTTTCCGGAGCCGGACACGCCCGTGAACACGACCAGGGCGTTGCGCGGAATCTTGACGTCGACATTCCTGAGGTTGTGCTCGCGCGCACCCCGGACCCGAACGAAGCCGTCATCCTGCATCAGGCTCTCGGATTGTCTCGGTCGATCGTCCATCTGGCTCCTCCAGCCCCGCGTCGGGATTAACGGCAAGATCGCAGGATGGATCCTGGGACGCCAGCGCACCAGTTCCGTTCTTAACACAACAGAAGGCCCGCCGCGGTGACAGCGGCGGGCCTTGCAAGGTTGGTGAGGGGAGTTGGGCGCCGAGAAGCGCCACTCGTCAGCTTATTGGGACAGCTTCACGAAGTTCGGAAACTTCAGCTTGCCTTCGGCGATCTTCTCGGGCCAGACCACGACCTGCTTCTGATCCTGCCACTGGAAGACGAGGCCGGTCACCGCGCCCGGGCCGGACTTGATGCCGTGGGTGAACTCGTCGTCCTTGCCGTAGAACTGGATTTGGCCGATCGTGCCCTCGAAATTGGTCTTCTCGAGCTCGGCCACCATCTTGTCGGGATCGGTCGAGCCGGCGCGCTTGATCGCGTCGGTGATGATGTAGACCTCGTCATAGGCGGTGTAGCCGGTATAGGCCGGCGGCGTGCCGAACTTGGCCTTGAAGGCGGCCGCGAACGGTTTTGTCTTTGAGGTCACGGCGACGTCGGGGGTGGCCACTGCGAGCGACGGCACGCCGTCGGCGGCGCCATTGGTGTCCTTCCAGAAGGTCGGGCTCAGCGCCTGCGCGCTGATGCCGAACATCGGGATCGGCACCTGCTGGTTCTTCCACTGCACGGTCGGCTGCACGCCGACATGCGAGATGCCGGTCACGATCACGTCGGGCTTCTTGCTCTCGATATTATTGAAGATCGGCGTGAAGTCGGTGGTGTCGGGCGAGAAGCGGACATGCTCGACGACCTTCAGGCCGGCCTTGGGCAGGCAGGCCTCGTAGCCGACGTCGAGCGGCTTGGTCCAGGCCGCGTCCTCGCTCATGATCGCGACGGTCTTGAACTTGAGCTTGTCGACCAGGAGGTCCTTGGCGGCGTCGCAGACGAGCTGGGCCTGGGCCGCCGAGGTCAGGTAGCCGTGGAAGGTGTACTTGTTCTTCTCGTAGTCGTTGTGGATCGCCTTGGTGATCTCGTTCGAGGCGGCACCTGGGGTGATCAGCGGCATCTTCAGCCGCGCCGCCCAGGGCTCGAGCGCGAGAACGACCTCGGAAATGTGGCTCGCGATCACGGCGGAGACCTTGTCCTCGCTCACCGCGCGCTGGAACGCGCGAACGGAGTCGGCCGAGGAGCTCTTGTTGTCATAGGTGACGATCTCGACCTTGCGGCCGAGGATGCCGCCCTTGGCGTTGATCTCGTCGGCGGCGATCTGCGCGCCGCCCGGCGTCGCAGCGCCCGCGATCGACTGCACCTCGGCGATGACGCCGATCTTGATCGGATCGTTCGATTGCGCGTAGGCGGGGGCGGCAAGGCACAGCGCCAGCGCCGAGGCGATGAAGCTGCCGCTGAGAACTGAAGATCGCATGGTCGTTTCCCTTTCTATGCTTTTTGTTGATGTCGAGGACTTACAGAAAATCGGCGCCGGCCTCCGCCGCGAAGCGGCCGGGATCACCTTCCCAGACGATTCGCGCATGCTCCAGCACATAGACGCGATCAGCGTGCGGCAGCGCGAAAGTCACGTTCTGCTCGCCGAGCAGCACCGTGATCGAGGTGGTCTGACGCAGCTTGGTCAGCGCCTTGGACAATTGCTCGAGGATGACCGGCGCAAGGCCCAGCGTCGGCTCGTCCAGGATCAGGATCTGCGGCTGCATCATCAGCGCGCGGCCGATCGCCAGCATCTGCTGCTCGCCGCCGGAGAGCGTCTGCGCCATCTGGCCCTGACGTTCCTTGAGGATAGGGAACAGCTCGAACAGCCAAGCGAGCTGCGCGGCGCGCTTGTCGTCGGAAAGATGCTGGCCGCCGAGGTCGAGATTCTCCCGCACGCTCATCTCGCCGAACAGCTCGCGCGATTCCGGGCATTGCACGAGACCGCTGCGCGCGATCTTCGCAGGAGACGTGCCGCGCAGCTTGTCGCCGCCGCGCACGATCTCGCCGGTGTAGGGCAGGAAGCCGGAGATGGTGTTGAACAGCGTGGTCTTGCCGGCGCCGTTGAGGCCGACCACGGAGACGAACTCGCCCTCGTGGACGTGGATCGAGACGTTCTCCAGCGCCTGGGCCTTGCCGTAGAACACGCTGACATTGTCGACCTGGAGCAGCGGCACCCTGTCCTTGAAGCTGGTCTCGGGACGCGCATGGGTCTCGATCGCGCCGCCGAGATAGACCCGGCGCACGGTCTCGTTTCGCATGACGTCCTCGGCCTTGCCGGTGACGATCTCCTCGCCGAGATACATCGCGAGCACGCGGTCGACGAGCGCTGCGACGCTCTTGACGTTGTGGTCGACCAGCATCACGGCGCGGCCCTCGTCGCGGAAGCTGCGGATCAGGTCGGAGAAGATGTCGACCTCGGCCCGCGTCAGGCCGGCGAAGGGCTCGTCCACCAGCACGACCTTGGGATCGCGCGCGATCGCTTTCGCAAGCTCGAGCCTGCGCAGGTCGGCGAACGGCAGCGTCGGCGGACGGCGGTTCATCACGCTGCCGAGCCCGACGCGCTCGGCGATCCATTTGGCGCGCTCGACCAGCGCCTTGTCCGGAAACAGCATGAACAGGCTGTCCGGCAGCAGCGCCACCATGATGTTCTCCAGCACCGTCTGCCGGTTCAGCGGCCGCGAGTGCTGGAACACCATGCCAAAGCCCTTGCGCGCGATCTTGTGCGCGGGCAGGCCGGCGACGTTCTCGCCTTCGAAGACGACTTCGCCCGCGGTCGGGCGCTCGATACCCATCACGCTCTTCATCGCGGTCGACTTGCCCGAGCCGTTCGGCCCGATCAGGCCAAAGATCTCGCCGGCGTTGACCTCGAAGCCGAGATTCTTCACCGCCGTCAATCCGCCGAAGCGTTTTGTCAGGCCGTGAACTTCGAGCACGGCGCGGTTTGAAAGCCTCATATCCATCACGAACGAGCCTCGCGCGAGAGGGCCGCTCCGAGGAAGCCGCCGGGGAAGAACAGCACGACGAGGAGGGCGACCGCCGAGACGATGAAGGTCGCAAGCTCGCCGGTCGGCCGCAAAAATTCGCCGGCGACGATCAGGAAGATCGCGCCCAGCGCAGCACCAAGCACGGTGCGCCGGCCGCCGAGCACGGCCGAGACGATGACGTTGACGCCGACCGCGACGTCGACGACGGTGCCGACCGAGGCGGTGCCGAAGTAGAACACCAGCAGCGCCCCTGATAGCCCCGAGAAGAACGCCGAGACGATGAAGGCGGCGAGCTTGTGCTTGACGATGTTGAAGCCGAGCGCGCCGGCCTGCACCGGATCCTGGCCGCTGGCCTGGAGCACGAGGCCGATCGGCGATTGCGACAGGCCATAGAGGATCGCCGCCGAGATCGTCATGAAGCCGAGCGCGATCCAGTAATTGGCGCCGGCGTTGATGGTGATGACGTCGGGGATGGTGAGGCCGATCTCGCCGCCGGTGAGGTCGGCGAACACGACGATGAAGTTCTGCAGCATCAACACTGCGACCAGCGTGGTCAGGCCGAAATAGGGGCCGCGCACGCGCAGCGCCGGCAGCGCCAGCACGAGGCCGGCGATGACCGAGGCCAGCGCCCCGAGCACGATGCAGAGATAGACCGACCAGCCGAACTGGTTGTTGAGGATGCCGGCGGTGTAGGCACCGACGCCGATCAGGAAGGTCGGACCGAAATTGACCTCGCCGGCGAAGCCGAACAGCAGGTCCCAGGCCATCGCGAACACGCCGAAATAGAACGCGACGGTAAGCAGGCCGAGCACATAGCCGGAGACGTAGAGCGGCAGCGTCGCCGCGATGACGACGAGCGCCAGCGAGATAAAGAACAGGCGCGAGGTGAAGAAGGTGGACATCTCAGCGCCTCCCCAAGAGGCCCTGGGGCCGGATGTACATCACGAACACAAGCAGCAGCAGCGCCGGGATGGTGCGGTAGGCCGGTGAGATCAGATAGGCCGTGATGGTCTCGAGATAGCCGACCACGAAGGCCGCGATCAGCGAGCCGGAGACGCTGCCGAGGCCGCCGAGCACGACGATCGAGAACGCGCTCGCGGTCAGCGGTCCGACGCTGTAGGAGCTGACGCCGAGGAACATGCCGAGCAGCACGCCGGCGATGCCGGCGAGGATGCCGTAGATCGCCCAGACCACGATGTAGATGTTGGTGAGCTCGAGCCCGAGCAGGGTGACGCCGCGCGGGTTCATCGAGGCCGCCAGCACCGCCTTGCCGGTGCGGGTGCGGTTCACCAAGAGCCACAGCAGCGCGATGACGAGGCAGCACACGATGGCGGTGAAGATCTCGTTGCGCGGCGTGCGCACGCCGAGGATCTCGACCACGCCTTCGACGATCGGCAGCACGGTCTTGGCGTTGTTGGTGAAGAAATAGGCGATCAGCTCCTGGATCATGATGCCCCAGAGCAGCGTTCCTGTGAGGACGAAGATCTCCTTCTCCTCGTTCGGGATGCGCCGGGAGTCCTGGATCGGCTTCACCACCGCGAAATAGGTGGCGAAGGCGATGACGAGCGCGACCGCGACGCCGATCAGCGCGCCGGCATAGGTGCCGACGCCGAGGATGCTGGCGGCGGCCCAGGCGGCGACGGCTGCGGCCACCATGATGGCGCCGTGGGAGAGATTGAGCACGCCGGAGACGCCGAAGATCAGCGTGAAGCCGGTGGCACCGAGAGCGTAGAGAGCACTGATGGCAAAGCCATCGATCAGGATCTGGAAAACTCGCATTGATGATTGGCCAGGTGGCAGTCAAACTGCCGCTTCGAGGAAAGGTGCTGCGGGGCGCCGCATGTGGAAGCTCCCGGGAGGTGGTCCCGGGAGCTGTTCCTGCTAATTCGAGAGCTTGATGAAGCTCGGGAACTTGACGTCGACCTTGGCGACGTCCTTGGGCCAGACCGCGCTCTGCTTGCCGTCCTGCCATTGCAGCATCAAGCCCGTGATCAGGCCCTTGCCGTATTTGATCGAGTGGGTGAACGGATCGTCCTTGCCGTAGAACTGGACGCGGCCGATCGTGCCTTCCCAGTCGGTCTTCTCCAGCGCCGCGACCAGCTTGTCGGCCTCTGTCGAGCCGGCCCGCTTCACCGCGTCGGCGATGTAGTAGACCTCGTCATAGGCGGTGTAGCCGGCATAGGAGGGATAGTTGCCGAACTTCTTCTTGAAGTTTTCGGCGAACGGCACCGACTTCGGCGTCACCGCGACGCCGGGCCCGGAGACGCCCTGATAGAGCACACCTTCGGCGGCCTGGTTGGTGTCCTTGCCGAAGGTCTCGTTGGTCGCCTGCGAGGAGATGCCGAACATCGGGATCGGCACCTGCTGGTTCTTCCACTGCACCGTCGGCTGCACGCCGACATGGGAGATGCCGGTGATGATCACGTCGGGCTTGGAGCCTTCGATCTTGTTGAAGATCGGCGTGAAGTCGGTGGTATCAGGCGAGAAGCGGATGTGGTCGAGCACCTTCAGCCCGATCTTGGGCAGGCATTCCTCGTAGCCGATGTCGAGCGGCTTGGTCCAGGCGGCGTCCTCGCTCATGATGACGGCCGACTTCATGTGCATCCTGTCGACGAGCAGGTCCTTGGCGGCATCGCAGACCGAGAGCGCGAGCGCCGCCGAGGTCAGGTAGCCGTGGAAGGTGTACTTGTTCTTCTCGTAGTCGGCGTGGACGCTCTTGCTGATCTCGTTGGAGGCGGCGCCGGGCGTGACGAACGGCGTCTTCAGCCGCGACGCCCAGGGCTCCAGCGCCAGCACGACCTCGCTGATATAGCTGGCGATGACCGCGTTGACCTTGTCCTCGTTCACCGCGCGCTGGAACGCGCGCACGGAATCGGCCGAGGAGGAGTGATTGTCGTAAGAGATGATCTCGATCTTGCGGCCGTCGACGCCGCCATTGGCGTTGATCTCGTCGGCGGCGAGCTGCGCCGCTTGCGGAATGGAGGCGCCGGCAATCGCCTGCGCTTCGGCGATCACACCGATCCGAAGCGGATCGGCTGCAAGTGCTGCGCCTGAGGCTGCCATCACTGCGCCCGTCGCGGCGGCACCAAGCGTCATTCGCAATGCAACAGAGAGTGCTTTATTCATGTTGTTCTCTCCCTTTGAACCAAGCTTCTTTGAGCTATTGGGGCGCGACTATAACGGCGAGGGAATTCTCGGCAAGTGAAACCGCGTTCAGGAATGTGAGAAGGGGACTAAAGTCTATCGCTGCGTAAATTGCAGGCAGGAGCGGTGCGAACAACCCGTTGCACGCACAGGCATGCAGATTTCGTCGATGGGCATGCGTGAGCGTCGAAGGCGCGCAAATAACAGGCGTCGAGCGAAAAGCTGCGATGCTGCTGCGCTCAGCGCGCTTGCAGCAGCGATGGATCGAGCGGCGGGAGCCGGGCCGGATCGAACGGCGCAAGGTCCACATCGCGCGTTGCGCCCTTGGCGATCAGTTGTGCCATGGCTTCGCCCGTCGCGGGCGCATTGAGGATGCCCCAGACATTATGTCCGGTCGCAACATAAAGGCCCTCGCTCTGCGGCACCCGGCCGATCAGCGGCAAGCCGTCCTGGGTCACAGGACGAAAGCAGGCCTGTTGCGCGATGATCTTCGCAGGGGTGAACAACGGCGATAGGCGCTCGGACATGGCTTGCAGCCGCGCGATCGCATCACTGTCCGGCGTCACGGCTGCCGGATCGAGCGGCAGCGGCGCGATATCGGAGAGGGCGACGATATGCGTGCTGCCGTCGGCGCGCGGGAAGACCTCGATCGAGACGGCGCCACCACCATCGTCATGCTCCAGGAACAAGGCATCGGCCGGCACGTTGGGGCCGAGATCGTAGACGATGCTCGGGCTGCGCTGGCCATAGACAGCGGGCAAGCTCATCCATTGTGCCGCGAGCAGCGACCATGGTCCCATCGCGATCACGACGGCATCGGCCGCGATAATGTCGCCGTCGACCGCGACGCCTGTCGCACGCGTGCCGTCCGCATCGCGCACGATGCCGGTGATGCGGCCAAGGCGAAGCTCGGCGCCTTGCGCGAGGGCGGCGTTCATCACAGCCGACGTGAACTTGTGGGGATGAACGATTGCGGTCGTCTGCGGCGTGCCGATACGCTGCGCGATGACGACGCCGTCGCTGAGCCAGCTCAGCGCGGATGGCGCAGTCCGGCGCGCATCGCCGACGGACGCAACGAAACCGCTATACGCGTTCATCGGGCGATAGCCCCAGTCGCCCGCGATCTCGTCCGGCAGTTGCGCGTGGAGTGCAAAGCTGCGCCGGGCCAGTGCATCGAGCGGCGACCCAGCGCACCAGTCGCGCGCGAGGAAGCCGCCGGCCTTGCCCGATGCGGCGGCCGCGACCTCGGTCCGCTCGACGACGATGACGCCGATGCCGAGCTGGCGAAGAAAATACGCCGTGCAGGCTCCGATCACGCCGCCGCCGCAGATCACAACGCGCATGGCTTGTTCCTTGACGATCTCTTTTGCATCGAAAGAACTATCCAAACAATTCGGCGCCGGCGAGGCACGCCGGCGCCGCGTTGGAGTTGCGTGCGCTTCCTCAGCCCGGCCCGGCGCCTTGCGTTGCCGTATACACCGCATAGAGCGACTGGCTCGCCGCCATGAACAGGCGGTTGCGCTTGGGGCCGCCGAAGGTGATGTTGCCGCAGACTTCCGGCAGGCGGATGCGGCCGAGCAGCTTGCCCTCCGGCGACCACACCGTGACGCCGTTATAGCCGACGGCGCGGCCGGCATTGCTCGAGGACCAGAGATTGCCGTTGACGTCGCAGCGCAGGCCGTCTGGACCGCACTTCACGCCGTCGATCACGCAATCGCTGAACCGCTTGACGTTGGACAGCTTGTTGTCCGCGCCGACGTCGGCCACGAAGATCTCGCCCTTGCCGCCGGGGCCGGTGTCGCCCGGACCCTTGCCGGTCGAGGCGATGTAGAGCTTCTTGAAATCGGGCGAGAAGCACAATCCGTTCGGATCGGGCACCTGCTCCTCGGTGACGACGAGGTCGATGCGGCCCGAGGGATCGATGCGATAGCAATTGGTCGGCAGCTCGCGCTTGCCCGGCGCGAAGCCGGCCGGCTGTCCGATCCGCGGATTGAGCTTGCCGGTCGTATTGCTCGGGCCGCCCGGACCATCGGGCTCGCCTTCGTACAGCTGGCCGCCATAGGGCGGATCGGTGAACCAGTAGCTGCCGTCGGGATGCGCCGCGATGTCGTTCGGCGAGTTCAGCCGCTTGCCCTGATAGGAATCGGCGAGCACGGTCGCGGTGCCGTCATGCTCATAGCGCGTCACCCGGCGCGTCAGGTGTTCGCAGGAGAGCTGGCGGCCCTGGAAGTCGAACGAGTTGCCGTTGGAATTGTTGGAGGGCGAGCGGAACACGCTGACATGGCCGTCGTCCTCGCTCCAGCGCATCTGCCGGTTGTTGGGAATGTCGCTCCACAGCAGATACCGTCCTTGCGCGCTCCAGGCCGGACCCTCGGCCCACAACAGGCCGGTGTAGAGGCGCTTGATCGCGGTGTTGGGCTGGGCGAGATCGTTGAAGGATGGATCGACCGCGAGGATGTCGGGGTCCCAGAAATAAGTGGTCGGCGCACCGCGGGGGCTGAAATCGCGGGGCGGCGTGGTGATGGTCGTTGGTGGTGCGGCTGGTCCCGTCTGCGCCAGCGCGGCGCCGGTTGCAGCCGCGGTGGCCACGGCACCGAATGCAAGTCCCTGGACAAGTGTTCGTCGTGAAAGCGCAGCATCCCGGTCACGCTGCTCGTGGTCACGAGCCTCTTGGCGTGTCATCGCGTCCTCCCGATCATGTTCGGCTGGCCGGTTGATCCGGCCGAGCAGGAGTGGAGGTTAATGCGGTCCGCAGTCAGTTGCGAGAGCCGGCTTTGCATGTTCTGCGCGATTGCGGGATGTCGCGATTTCGTCGCAGGTCTGTCCAAAACGCGGGCAGTGCTGCGCAGGAACCTGCATATGGTTGCTCGAAAAATGTGAACGACTATTGGTTCTCCTCCGCGAATCCGGCCTCCGGCATTTCAAGCCTTGATTTCGCGCTTATTGCCGCGCACAAAAACGTCCCGGGGGCAGGTCGGAGTTGGTCGTGGGTGGCGTTGTCATATTGATCGTATTGCTCGGGATCGCGTTCGCGGCCGGCTATTTCACGCGCGACCAGATCTCCCGCAAGCGACATGCGGAAGCGCGCCGCATGCGCGGCTACGCAAAGGCGGACTGGGACCGTGCCACCGCGCCCGCCAACACCAATGAGATCGCGAGCACCAGGCCGGCAGCACCCGTCGCCACCGGCGAGCTCGGCCAGATGCTGAACCGCTGGGAGACCCGGGCTCGCGCTCGCCGCGCGGGATAGTGTGACGTTGTCTCCTGCTCGCAATGACGCAAAGACTGCCGCGAGCGCCAATCCATCACCGTTACCCCTAAGGTGCGCGTTCGGCGGCGCGCCTGCGACGCTGGACGCGCCTCGAAGGGCGACGGCCCGGCTGCGTCAGCTCGGCCGTTCATCCTTCGAGGCTCTCCGCGGGGCGTGTTGCGCCCCGCGCCTCGCACCTCAGGATAACGGGGCTCGGGCCGAGCGGTGAACGCAACGCCCGCCGACACGCAATCAGGTCAGTCCCCCTGACCATCTTTTGGCGTTGCAGTTGCGCCCGTTTCTCGTCTAGAAACAGACGCATCGAGCCTCCCGGCAACCAACCGTCAACGGTTTTGACCGAGGATTTGGGGCTCAAAAGGGTCTGGCAATGCTGATTCGCGGCCAAATCGATGGGATTTCGGGGGAGGTGGCTCTGGCCGCCGCCACGATCCCGGCCGCGCTGCTGCCCACCCTCCTTATTGGCGGCCTTCTTCTTACTTGCCCCTGAGGGCCGGCTGGGCGCCACGCGCCTGGGCACTCAGGGGTTGGTACGAGATCACCGGACAACCTCAGGCGCTCAAGGCAGATGAAGGGCGCCGAAGCTCAAAAGGAAATTTGAAATGGCCCCCGCGAACAAGTCCGACAAGGACCGCGTCATCATTTTCGACACTACCCTGCGCGACGGCGAGCAGTGCCCCGGCGCCACCATGACCTTCGAGGAGAAGCTTGAGGTCGCCGAGCTGCTGGACGATATGGGCGTCGACGTCATCGAGGCCGGCTTCCCGATCACCTCCGAAGGCGACTTCCAGGCGGTCAGCGAGATCGCGCGCCGCTCGAAGAACTCCGTCATCGCCGGCCTGTCGCGCGCGCATCCCGCGGACATCGACCGCTGTGCCGAAGCCGTGAAATTTGCAAAACGCGGCCGCGTCCACACCGTGATCGCGACCTCGCCGCTGCACATGCGGGTGAAGCTCAACAAGACGCCGGAGCAGGTGATCGAGACCTCGGTTGCGATGGTCGCGCGCGCCCGCAACCAGATCGACGACGTCGAATGGTCGGCCGAGGACGGCACCCGCAGCGAGATGGATTTTCTCTGCCGCATCGTCGAGGCCGTGATCAAGGCGGGCGCAACCACGGTGAACATCCCCGATACCGTCGGCTACACGGTGCCGGAGGAATACACCCACTTCATGAAGACGCTGATCGAGCGCGTGCCGAACTCGGACAAGGCGGTGTTCTCGGTGCATTGCCATAACGACCTCGGCATGGCCGTGGCGAACTCGCTGGCCGGCATCGTCGGCGGCGCGCGCCAGGTCGAGTGCACCATCAACGGCATCGGCGAGCGCGCCGGCAACGCCGCGCTCGAAGAGATCGTGATGGCGATCAACGTGCGCAACGACAAATTCCCCTACTGGAACAAGATCGACACCACGCAGCTGACCCGCGCCTCCAAGGTCGTGTCGGCGGCGACCTCGTTCCCGGTCCAGTACAACAAGGCCATCGTCGGCCGGAATGCGTTCGCGCATGAGAGCGGCATCCACCAGGACGGCGTGCTGAAGGACGCCTCGACCTACGAGATCATGCGGCCCGAGATGGTCGGCCTGAAGCAGTCCTCGCTGGTGCTCGGCAAGCACTCCGGCCGCCATGCCTTCGTGCACAAGCTGGAAGAGATGGGCTACAAGTTGGGTCCGAACCAGCTGGAAGATGCGTTCACGCGGATGAAGGCGCTCGCCGACCGCAAGAAGGACATCTACGACGAGGACATCGAGGCGCTGGTCGACGAAGAGATGGCGGCCTCGCACGATCGCATCAAGCTGACCTCGCTGACCGTGATCGCCGGCACCCATGGTCCGCAGCGCGCGACCATGAAGCTGGACGTCGACGGCCAGATCAAGATCGAGGAGGCCGAGGGCAACGGTCCGGTCGATGCGGTGTTCAACTGCATCAAGCGCCTGGTGCCGCATGAGGCCAAGCTCGAGCTGTATCAGGTCCACGCCGTGACCGAAGGCACCGACGCGCAGGCGGAAGTCTCGGTGCGCCTGTCGCAGGACGGCCGCTCGATGACGGCACGCGCGGCGGATCCGGATACGCTGGTGGCTTCGGCCAAGGCCTATCTCGGCGCCCTCAACAAGATTGTCATGAAGCGCCAGCGCGACACCGTGACGACGGCGGCGGCGAGCTGACGTTGCTGACTTCGCCTCTCCCGCTTGCGGGAGAGGCCGACGCCCGAAGGGCGGCGGGTGAGGGTTTTCTCCTCTAGGGGAGTCCCATTGTTGAGAGACCCTCTCCCCAACCCTCTCCCGCAAGCGGGAGGGGGCGCAGCGGCATTCATGATGAATACCTGCCCTGCTAACGGCCAATAGCGGCTCACTCTCCCAGCGGCTATTGATGCTCCCGGCTCGAAAATAGGCGCCCGCGTTGGGCCGCCCAAGAGAATAACAAGGGAGAGATTATGCGTACCTTCGCGATCGCCGCGTCCATTGCGGCACTGGCACTTGGTCTGAATCTTGGCTTGACCGGGCCGGCATCGGCTCAATCGCCGATCATCATCAAGTTCAGCCACGTGGTCGCGACCGACACGCCGAAGGGCAAGGCGTCGGAGAAGTTCAAGGAGCTCGCCGAGAAGTACACGAACGGCAAGGTCAAGATCGAAGTCTACCCGAACTCGACGCTCTACAAGGACAAGGAAGAGCTCGAGGCGCTCCAGCTCGGCAGCGTGCAGATGTTGGCTCCGTCCAACTCCAAGTTCGGTCCGCTCGGCATCCGCGAGTTCGAGGTGTTCGATCTGCCCTACATCCTGCCCGACCTGAAGACGCTGCGGAAGGTGACGGAAGGCCCGCTCGGAGCCAAGCTGCTCAAGCTGCTCGAGCCGAAGGGCATCACCGGCCTTGCCTATTGGGACAACGGCTTCAAGCAGATGAGCGCCAACAAGAAGCTGATTGCTCCCGCCGATTACCAGGGCGTGAAGTTCCGCATCCAGTCCTCGCGCGTGCTCCAGGCCCAGTTCAAGGCACTCGGCTCGCTGCCGCAGGTGATGGCGTTCTCGGAAGTCTACCAGGCGCTACAGACCGGCGTCGTCGACGGCCAGGAGAACACCTGGTCGAACATCTATACCCAGAAGATGCACGAGGTGCAGAAGTACATCACCGAGACCAACCACGGCTACATCGGCTACGTCGTGATCGTGAACAAGAAGTTCTGGGACGATCTGCCGGCCGACATCCGCGACCAGCTGTCGAAGGCGATGAAGGAGGCGACCGACTTCAATAACGCGCAGTCGCAGAAGGAGAACGACGACGCGCTCGCCGAGATCAAGAAGAGCGGCAAGAGCGAGATCATCAAGCTGACGCCGGAGCAGGATGCTGCGATGCGCAAGGCGATGGAGCCGGTCTACAAGGATGCCGCGAGCCGCGTCGGCCAACCGCTGATCGACGAATTCCAGAAGGAAGCCAAAAGCGCGACTAACTAAGCGCGCGACCAACTAGGAGCGCCACGAACCAAGTCGCGCCATGCACGGATAGATCATGCATGAACAAAGGGCTTCCGTGCCGGCACGGAAGCCCTTTTTGTTGCAAATCGTTTCAGTGTGCATCTGAACGGACATTCACGGTAGTTACATCTCCGTAAGAACGTGCTCCCTGTCCAAGTTGTAAGTTGCGCGTCAGCCGCTTGGCGCTCATCCTCACGCCCATCCTTCCAGAGGAGGTACGCATGAGGAAGTTCACCATCGCTGCCATCGCCGTGCTCAGCATCGCCGGCTCGGGCGCGGTTTATGCCCAATATCATCGTCCGTGGATGGAGCACTTCCGCCACATCCGCATGAACCCGGAAGACCGCGCCGCCTTCGTCGACGCGCGGATCGCCGCCGTCCATGCCGGGCTGAAGCTCAACGCCGATCAGGAGAAGCTGTGGCCGCCGGTCGAGGCCGCCGTGCGCGATTTCGCCAAGCTGCGCATCGATCGCGCCAATGCGCGGATGAACGCTGGCCCCGGCGATGCCGACAAGCCGGAGGATCCGGTCGCCCGCCTGCGTCAGCGCGCCGAGGACATGGGCGCGGCCTCCGCCGCCCTGAAGAAGATCGCCGATGCCGCCGATCCGCTCTACAAGACGCTCGACGAGGGCCAGAAGCGGCGCCTCGCCGTGCTGACCCGCCACCGCGGCCCGTTCGGCGGCGGCGAGGACGGCCCGCCCCGGCACTTCATGGAACGGGGCATGGACCGGATGATGGAGCGCGGCATGGAGCACTTCCGCCGCGACCGTTTCGACCGCGACGACGGTCCGGACCGGGACCGCGAGGGCCGGCTCTGAGCCACCGCGGATTTTACGGGGATTAACCTTTGCGAAGCCGCTGGAATCCAGCGGCTTTTCGCTTTTTGGGGACTGTGGAAAAACCTTCACCGCATCGCTTGCCAGACCCGGATCGCTTTGCTAAACGACCGGCCTCGCAAGGCATTTGACCGCCTTTCGGGCGCATAGCTCAGTTGGTAGAGCAGCTGACTCTTAATCAGCGGGTCCCAGGTTCGAGCCCTGGTGCGCCCACCATATAAATCAGGACCTTAGCGAGAGAGACCGTTTGAGAAGGCCGAACTAAAACGGTTTTTCAAACGGTGTTTTTTCGAGTTTTCGCTCGGCTGGCTCTCGATAATGTGAAGCGCCGGCAATCTTTTTCGGGAAGCGAATGAGCCTCGCCAAGCTGTTACAGGCACGACCGCGCCGCAACTGTCGGCCCTCTTGATCGTCGGCTCCGTGAACCATGCACATTTGCCCAGCCACCTTGGGGTGGTTTCCATCTGAATGTTTGACCACCTTGTCTATTCGCGAGGATCGAATATCAACCTTCGCTCCCCCAAGGTTGTCGTTGAGAACGAGATGGATTGGCTAAGTTTTCTGAAGTTTTTGCTGTCGGTCGGTACGGTAGCCTGCACGTGTCTTGCATTCGATCGCGTTCGTCGAGTTTTACGGAGGTCGGTCCTGGAGCGAACCTGGTATGGTTGCGACCGCGCCCGAGAAGAAATCATCGTTTCGCGCCGAGGCCCGCCGCAGCCGATTTTGATTCCACCAGACGTAGGTTCGAATCCTGCCGCCCCAACCACCAAACCCTCTGAAATTCTCTTATTTCATCGCAAAAATTGCGATTCCGTCCCACGAATTCCGACGCGGCATCGTTCGCAAAAATTCCCGTTCAATTTCAATGACTACCAACTTGTATCGGCGGCTCCACGCAGCAAGGACGCAGCATGGACTCGCTTGATCGCTAACGCATCACGCCGACTTATAGCTTCGCGGGTATCCGAACGTCTTCCTGGAGGAAGCCATTGTAGAGCTCTTCAGCTCTCTTTTTGATGATCTTTGCCTCGGCTTCTGAGCGTGCGCACAACTGATCGTTGACCTTGATCGTCGCGATGCTCAATTCATCGACGGCGCATTGCAGTACCAATGGTCATCGGGAATCCCAGTGGGGCCCAGGAAGGCGATTTTCGCGGCGCATCGGGATTTTGAAGGTGAATGATCTTAGAAGGGCCTCGGCTTGCTCTTGAAGCTTAGCGCGCACCGGCTCGTCTTCCGGGTCATTGCCGAAGAGGACGCGTTTCGAATAGCTCACGAGGTTATTCCTCCTGGCTTTCGACACGCACAGGGATTTCAATCACAGGCATGAGCGCTTCCAACGTTCCGCGGTAACGGCGCACGATGCGATTGTAGAGGTCGGTCACGCGGCGCGCCGTAACAGACACGATGAGCGCGTATTTCAGCTCCTGCTTTTTCTTGCTGTTGTGTCCTTCCGCGCGCGCATTGTAGTGAATTGAATGCGGGAGCATCGAGCGAGCGTCCCCGATATGTATTCTCGGCATGGAGGCAATTCTCCCATTCCAGGCGTCGCGGCGCAACTCGTCTTCGGCGACCGTGGGCCGATCCTTGCCGAAGAAGCTCTTCGATACAGCATGCGTTGCCTTGTCACGTACCTTGCCCGCTGTTCGGTCGAAAGATCACATCCAGACCCGCGCGCGTGTAGTTGCCTGGATGGTGGGGGTCGACTTCGGTCGCGTAAACAAGCGTCTCCTTGATCTTGACCAGCCCTTCAAGAGGTTCGTCAGGAACGGGGATTGGCGCCCTTATGTACTTGGATGCGGTGATCGTTCCCTCGAACACGACGCGGACGGTATCGTCATTGCAGATCGCAATTTCGGCAAGATGTTGAGAGGCGCGACCCCGGACCTCGACATGCGGGATGTCTATGGGTTCGGCGCAATGTACGAGCAACGCGCGAATGGCAAGCGGACTTAGGGATGAGCCGAGGTGCGCGCGAATTCCGACACCCATACGCAGGGTGCTGGGAGCCGCAAAGCTCCTGCCACCCGTGGGCCACCAGGCGTGGCTTCACCGGCAGAGGATCATGCGATGATCGGCAGGTTCAAGACGCTGACCGCGATGCTCGGCGGTGCCGCGGCTCTTATCGCGCCTATCGTTCTCGAGATCACGCCGCTCTATGTCTGGAATGCATCCGAGAGCGTACCGTTCGGCCTCTATCGTTTGCGACCGGTTGACAGCCTGTTCGTCACGGAACTCCTCGCCGTACAGCCACCGGAGCCGCTTGCAAGCTTCCTCGACCTGAACGGCTATCTGCCGGCCAGAGTGCCGATGCTTAAGCGCGTGCTGGCGCTTCCGGGGCAGACCGTCTGCCGAAACGGGCTCACAGTTTCTGTCGACGCGATCGAAATGGGGCAAGCGCGGGAGCGCGATGACCGCGGCCGACCGCTCCCGAAATGGCAGGGCTGCCGCGTCGTCGGCGAGGGCGAATTCTTCGTCATGAACCGGCAGTCCGCCAACTCGCTGGATGGCCGCTATTTCGGGTTCTTGCCGACATCGGCCGTGATTGGCCGAGCGTTCCCTGTGTGGACTTGGGAGGACTGATCGTGCGCGTGTTGAGAGTCCGATCTGCCATTCCTCTGTTCGACCGAGTGCGGCACCATTCCTCCGTCCCGACCAACAAACGCACAGCCGTCGCGCGCAGCGGCGGTCCAGGGCGGCCGGAAGGCCGGCGCGAAGCGACTTTACCCTGGACGGGCGCGCGCACGGCGGCATGCTTGTGCTTGTTCGAGAGAAGCCTGCGCGTTGTCGTGCCGCTGTTCCTCGTCCTGGCCGTCAATAACGCTACTGCTGTCGCCCGGATGCGACCTGCGGTGGCTACGGCGAGTTATCGAACTGGCGATCCATTTGCGGCTTTCGTCGAGGAGGCCTCGCGTCGCTTCGGCGTCCCGGTGCACTGGATACGCGCAGTCATAGACGTCGAAAGCGTTGGAGACGTGCGCGCCAAGTCACCGAAAGGCGACATGGGGCTGATGCAGATCATGCCGGAGACTTGGGCAGATCTGCACCTGCGGTACCATCTCGGCAGCGATCCGTACGATCCCAGCGACAATATTCTTGCGGGTACTGCGCATCTTCGCGAAATGCACGATCGGTATGGTTCACCGGGCTTCCTTGCAGCCTACAACGCCGGACCTGCTCGCTACGAGACGCATCTGGCCGGCCGTCCATTGCCAGCTGAGACCCAGGCCAATTTGGACAAGCTTGGACCAGTGGTCGGCGACGACATCACAGGTTCGGAGGCAGTTGCGAACCTGCAGCGATCGGCAGCGGTGCTCTTCGTTGTGCGGTCTGGAAGCTCGAAGACCGATGCACGGCTGCAGCCTGGGCGCCCGCCGAACCGGGCTCCGACGGCCGCTGCCGTTCACAACATCTCGGCCATCGTGCCACAGGCAACAGGGTTGTTCGTCGCGAGATCTGATGCAGGACGCCCGCGATGACCGAATGCGCAACCTCGCAAGCATTGGCGTGCGCTGGAGAAGAATGTGCGGAAAGGCGATGGAGGTGGGGACGCACGACAGCAGGACAGCTCTTCAAATCGGGCTTCGAGATACCGATGTACGGGGATAAGACGGTCGTGGCCGAATCTGGAGCCTGGTGCAACGACTTGCAAGGTCGTTGCCACAAGGGAGAGCTCCGATGAAACTGTACGTTGGACTGGACGTCGGCCTTGAAGAAACCAGCGTTTGCATCGTTGATGGCGAGGGTCTCACGGTTCGCGAAGTCAAGGTCAGCACGGAGCCAGAGGCGATCCGCTCCGCTGTAGAGGGCTGTGCGGATCGCCTCGATAGAGTGGGGGTCGAGGCGTCATCGCTAGGCTTCTGGCTGTATCGCGAATTGCAACCAGCTGGACTTCCGATGATTGTCGTAGAAGCGCGCCATATGCGCGTTTCGCTTTCGACAATGCGCAATAAGACCGACCGCAACGATGCGCGCGGCATCGCGCAGATGATGCGGCTGGGCTGGTATCGCGCCGTCCATGTCAAGAACATCGAGATGCAGAAAATGCGCTCGCTGCTGGCGAACAGGAAGCTGCTCAAGCGCAAGCTGATCGACCTCGAGAACCACATTCGTGGCACGCTGAGGGCTTACGGTCTGATGGTTGGAGCGGTCGGCCGCGGAGGATACGAAGCGCAGGTCCGCGAGCTCATCGAGCACAGCGATCCGGTATTCTCCGTGATGATCGAGGCCATGTTGGACGTACGGCGAGCGATCTTCGAGGGTTACGAACGATTGCATAAGGTACTCCTGCAGGTGGTCCAACATGATACGATTTGTCGTCGGCTGATGACCGTACCCGGCGTCGGTCCCGTTGCGGCTCTTTCGTTCAAGGTTGGTGTCGATGACCCTCTCCGGTTTGCGCGATCTCGGACAGTCGGCGCGCATTTTGGTCTGACGCCAAGGCGACACCAGTCTGGAACGTCCACCGACTTCGAAGGCCGAATTACCAAACAGGGCGACGTCGCAGTTCGCTAAGCGCTCTGCGAGGCGGCCGCTAGCTTGTTGCTGCGGGTCAGGAAATGGTCGGCGTTGCGGGCTTGGGGCCTGCGGATCGCCAAGCGGTCGAGCATGTTGTGCGCGGCGTCGCGGCTGCACGCAAGCTTGCGAGCATTCTGCACAGGATGTGGGTCAATGAGACCGACTTCCACGTCGGCTTCGGTGCCAAGGTCACGCAACGATTGCGCTTAAAGCCTGCGCAGTAACTTCTGTTGGATCACGGAGGATGAGCGCTGGTGCTGCAGCCGGCATGCTGAGAAGGAGCAACAATTAGAGATCCGCGCGCGCGGTGAGCGTCCCCTGGCGGGCCGCGAAACGGGGAATGTCCCCTATTTCTTGCCTGCTTCCGTCCTACGTGATGAGAGCGCCAGACTGCTTGGACAGCCCTGTTTACGAACCTGATGAAGAGCATGCGACGGCCATAGTGCTGAACGCGAAGGAACGCATGGACCCCGCCTGGAGAATGCAAACCGCGGTCGCGGCTTTGGTGAGGTGTGTGCGTTGTTGTTGCAAGGAGTGCGTGATGTTTGAAGTGCAGAAAGTCGCAGAAAAGCGTAGACGTGGATTGACTTTGCATGCCCGATTAGGAAGGCGAGATAAAAGGGGCTCGCCGGTCGAACCGCAAGCCATTGGCATGGCTTGGGTTCTGGCGTGCCGGTCAGTCGGGGCGCGTGCCGCGCTTTGCATTTTGACCAATGGAATCAAAGGCGTCTTCGGCACCATGTGCGATTTTGATCGTTGGCAGGCCTTGCCGTGAGCGTGGGCGACAGCGATCTGCGTATTCGGCCTGGACGCATCCGCAGTACCCGCGCGCCGAAGCCGAAGAGCTTCATCAACCAGGTGCTGCGGGCCGCGAAGAAAGCAGGACACACCTCGGGGCAGGCCGCAGCTGGCAGGCGTGCTGCAGCCTATGGGCGCTCGACGTTTGGCCGCGGCAGGCTGTCCTTTAGCCGCGCCAGATTGTTCAGCCCGACACGCCGCGTTGTGGTGAAGGCACGCGTGGTTCGTCACACAGGGCGAGCCTTTCGCTCAGCGCCGCTGACGACCCACATTTTATATCTGAAGCGTGACGGCGTGACCCGGAGCGGCGAGCGGAGAGATGTTCGATGCCGCCGGTGGCCGCACCGATAGCGCAGCTTTCGCAGAACGCTGCAAGGACGACCGGCATCATTCAGGTTCATCGTCTCACCCGAGGACGCCGGCGACATGACCGACCTGAAGGCCTTTACCCGCGATCTCGCCAGACAGATGGAAATCGACCTTGGTACGCGCCTCGATTGGGTGGCTGTCGATCATTGGAACACCGACAACCCTCACGTTCGTCTTCTCGTTCGGGAAGTAGATGAGGAAGGAGCGGATCTCGTGATCTCCCGCGACTACATCAGCCAAGGCCTGCGCTGACGCGCCGAGGAACTGGTCGCCATCGAACTCGGTCCAAAGCCGGAGCACGAGATCCGCAATTCGCTCGAGAGGGAAGTCACGGCGGAACGATGGACGCGGCTCGACCGAGAGATCCGGCTGATGGCCGATGAGACAGGCTCGATCGATCTTCGCCCGGAGAATCCCGGTAAGTCCGATCCCGAGATCCGGCGCCTGATGGTCGGTCGTCTTCAACACCTGGAGAAGATGGGCCTCGCCGCACCCGCCGCGCCAGAGGAATGGATGGTCGGACTCGAGGCCGAGCGCAGCTTGCGCGACCTCGGTATGCGCGGCGACATCATCGAGACAGTGCACCGCGCCTTTGCCGAGCGCGGAGAAGCTCGCGGCGTTGCCGACTTCATTATCGAGGGCGGCCAGCCGACATTCCAGATTGTCGGACGACTTGTCGACCGTGGACTGCATGACGAACTGACCGGCGAGGCCTATGCTCTGATCGACGGAACAGACGGACGGGCGCACCATGTGTGCTTTTGAGGGCTCGAGGCTTTCGAACATGCACCGCCGGTCGGCGGTATCGTCGAGGTCCGACGCTTGGGTCAAGCCGGCGATCCGCGACCGACCGTGGTGCTAGCGACCCGTTCCGACCTCGATCTCGGTGGGCAGGTGACGGCTAAAGGAGCAACCTGGCTCGACTACAGGCTCGTCGAACGCGACCCGATACCGCTCGCCATGGGTGGATTTGGCCGCGAGACCCGCGACGCCATGGAGGCCCGTACCGAGCATCTGATCCAGCAGGGCCTGGCCCGGCGGCAGGGCCAACGCATCATCCTGCAGCACGATCTCCTGGACACGTTGCGTCGACGCGAACTGGACGAGGTGGCAGCAAAGGTCTCGGTCGGCACCGGCCTGCCTCGCGTGAATGCCGCCTCCGGGGAGCATGTGGCGGGAACGTATCGCCAGCGGCTGACGCTCATCGGGACGCTTCGCCATATCGATAATGGGCTCGGTTTCCAGCTCGTGCCTTGGTCCCGCGAACTCGAAAAGAGGCTCGGCCAACACGTCACCGGTGTCGTGAAGGACGGCGGTGGAATCGAATGTGGCTTTAGTCGCAAGCGCGACCTCGCTGCCCATCGTCCCAGCTTTGGCCGCGGCTGCACCTGCCGCTCGTACTCGAAGGAGGTCTCTCCCGACCTCAGCACCTTCCGAACCGTGTTCCGCGACACCTTCAGGTCACGGGCGTCTCGCCCTTCCCCTGAGAACTCGGCGCAGTCCGATCCGTCGCGGGTGCCGTAGCGCACGTCCAGGAGGCCCCTGAGAGCCTTGGCGGGGGCCCATAGTTCGGCTTGCCGGGAAACTTAATTCCCGGTCAAGGCTGCTTACCGACCGTGGCCCATCCCAGCTAGTTGTTGCAACTTGCAGCACGTCGTCGGATTACCCATCGATGGCAGAGTCGTTCGGCAATTCGTTCACGATTGTGGAGGTGGCCTCAGACGATGCGCCGCCAGCGAAGCGGCAAGCCACGTCAGGCGTTGACACTCGTCCTCGCGGCTGTCCCCGAAGGCTGGACGGCGGAAATTGTACCAGCGCTTGTTACGGAAAAGCAGCAAGGGCTGTTTCAGGAACTCAACCTACAACCCGGTGACGTTTACAAGCTCACTCCCGAGTGAGACAGCTTCATTTGGCGTCCTTTTATGCTAGACAATTTTCTTGCCGGGATGACATCGGGCCTGCGTTTGGGAACTGTCCAACTCTGTTCTAGGTTGCCTCGTGGACCGCGCAATGCAGCTTCGCCATTTGGAACAGGCCGAACGGCACGTCGCGCAAGGCGAGCGGAATATTGCCAAGCAAGAGGAGCGTATTGCGGACTTGGCTCGCCGAGGAGCGAACACAACCGAGGCTCAGAAGCTTCTAAACACCTTCTTCGCCATTCAGATGCAGCATATCCAGCACCGCAACCGCATCCTCACGGAGCTGGAAGAATAGGAGTTTGTATAGCGGCAACGCTTGCCTGAGATGGTTCGGTATTTGAACGACCCTTGCCGACCGACCGATGACAGACTCCTGCAAAGCAGCCCTCCCGAGCCGCAGGATCCCGGCCCCATCCGTGAGCCTTGTTCCCTTCGTTTTCGGCATTCGACGCGGGCAAGAAAAAGCTGTTGGGTCTTTTGAATGTCGGAGATGCCAACAGCCGTGTTTGGGATGACGAAATAGCGTGACCGAAAAGCAGCCCGTCCAAAGCCTTCGCCGGGGGGCGGCATGGAGGAAGCTCGACAGGCCGCGCAAGAGTGTGCCGACGATCCCGGGCTACATGACGAGCTTCGGCGAAGATGAACTAAAAGCCGATCCAGTTGGCGGCTCTATTTGCTAGCCCGATGTTGTCCCAGCTCGGACCTGGCGAGAGCGGCTAGTGCTAGTGCGCCACTATCAGGATCATAGCGGACCTCATACAAGGGAGTTATTAGTACGCGCCCTAGCTTGGGGCGATTAGGAGGAAATATTCAGACCGGCGAGAACTATATCGCAGTCCAAATGGCGACGCTTGGTTCATCGGGGCGCGAGCCGACTAGCGGTCATGCTTTTATTATTCATCAGCCCAATGCCCCTTCTGGTGGCCGCCTTTCTCACATTGAATTGGGCGAGCTCTTGCGTGACGGAAATGGAGTCGAACAGCAAGCGTTGCCGCGACTGATCGGAACACTGGTCGAGGTACCGCTGTTTGCCCAGGTCCGGAAGTGCTCCCCAAGGCTAGCAACAGACCCGCCGTTACTCAGTTCGCTAAGCTTGAACGCAGCTAGTCCCGGGACTCGGCGTTCTGAATAATCTCACCATTCAGCCATTCTTGCTCATCGGCCAAAGTCCTTCATGCGGTTTCTATGCGCTTGTACCGGTGGAAAGTTGGATCTCGGCAGCGCGCTCGGCAGTTCTCTGCATTTTGGAATGCTGCGATTGCTTCAAGCTGTCCTCCGTTAGGATGGACATGGGATTGGCCCGGCTCGCGATCAATGCAGTCCGGTCTGACAATTCTCCACCTAACGGGCTGTAAATCGGCCTAGCTAAAAGCAACGCGACGCTAGGTACGGAAGAAAACGAACCAGACAACGGCCATAGCGAGCACAGCGACACTTACGCTGATGAGAAGCAGCAAGAGGATCGAGGGCCCGGGTTCGGCTTGACGCGCTTCCATGGGTGTTTCGATAATGATGCCGTGCTTTTTCTTCACCATGGTTGCACCTAAATTTTGGGTGCTAAGTCGGCGCGGTCAAATACCGGGACAATCTCTACATCCTCGGTCAAGGCACCCGATGGCGTGTCTTCCGCAGCATGGCGCAACGCTTCGGTGCTTGCATCCAATCCATCGGTAGTTTCGTTCGCGCCGCTACCAGCGTCGTGACGACGTGACGGGACTTGATGGCCCGCATCGGCTTCTGTGTTGGGTATCTTTGTGGACATAAGATATCCTTTCGTTCTGGATACCAAGCTGTCCCAACGACTATGGTTCCTACCCTGGCTGAGCGCCGAGCAAGCGCAGGCGTCTTTGTGCACACGGGAGGTTACGCACAAAGTTGGGTTCAATTATGTCTCATGTCACTGTGTTGTGCGCTGCCAGCGCACGATGAAAGTCAGGTTGGGCTACCGCCGACGAAGCAATTCCTTATTGGCAGCAAGCGCGGATTGTGCGCGTCATGAGTGCGAGTGTAGCGCGGATGAATTTGGTCTGCCTACCGGCGGAATCTCCCCGTCCAGCCACTGCTGCTCCTCGGCGAGCGCGCGCCAAGCCGCCTCCATGCGTTGATAGCGGCGCGCGGCGGGGGCCGTCCGAGCCTGCTCCGCGAGGTGCGCGCAGTTCTCGGCGCACTCAAGATATTCGCGGGTACGATACATGATACTGCTACTCTCGACTGATGGGTGTTGCTCTCCTGCCATTCTCCAGATCGATGTCCGGCCGGTCAGGAGGGAGTTGATCCTTCTCAGGATTGCCCTTCCACGGTTCATTTGTCTGCTTGTGATGGGGGGCGTCAGTCTGCTGCCGCGGATCATCCAGCGGCGTCTCGCGCGGGTCTTCGTCTTGTGGGCGTATATTTTCGTCTTGTGGGCGTATATTTTCCATGATGGGTAACGGAAGCGGCTGGCGATCCGTTCCTACGGTGCATAGCAACAAAAAGCTCCCAAAATGCGTTTAGGGGGCATGCAGCGCATAGCCCTATCGCCTTCATTCTTGCCAGCGTGGTTCTCGCCCTCCCCTTGTCGGGAAGGGTGGCGCGAATGCGAAGCACCATAGCGCCGAGCAGTCCACCACAGTGGGAGGGCGAAGTAGTCCGCCATCCACACTTAGCCCGGCACTTCATCGGTGCTACGTTTAATGAGTATGTGTTCAATCTGGGCACAGATCCATGTCGGTGCGTGGGCTGGTCACCGAAGAGCCAATCTGCACTCAGGCATCGAAAGCTGCGGCGGAGCTATGCCAGACCATCTGGCGCGCCGTTAAGCGGCGGGTTCTCAATGGCATCGATCCGGAGCATCCCCAGAACCGTGAACCTAATGGTGTTATCGAGTTAGCCTGTTGAGAGTTGCCTGAGCCGCACCGCGTAACTTGCCTTGCTGTTGCATTAAAATGACGAGAGCTCCGCATGAACGCTGATCGTCACTACGCCGTCGCCTCTATCTTGTTTGATTACGTAAAAAGCCCATCCTTGAAGCACCTGCGTGAGCCGCATAGCGTTCACAAGGTATCGCGCGAGATTATGAAAGCGCTGGATGGAGCAAGCTCCGTGTGGAAGAAGTGGGGAGAGTCGGCGAGAAGAGGCCGCACAGGCAGCGGCTCCATCTGGATACCCGTCGAGGACCTCCAGGCGTTTCTGAATACGTTACCCGGCCTGCCGTTGACGAAAACGGATGTGGAGCAGAGTCTGCGCGCTATTTGGGAAGAACCACATACAAGTTATCCCAAGGACGAACTCAGAAATGGCTGTGTCGCATTGTGTCAGTCAGACAAGGGAAACGGCACCGAGATGCGCGCGATCATTGGAGCGTTGCAGGAGCGCATCGAGCGCGAGGAAGACAGGCTTAGAAACGGAGCAGGAGCAAAGCTATCGGCGCTGGAGAGAGGAAGAGCGAATAAGGCTGGAACAGCGGTTTCTGTTGGGCGCGGATTGTGCGTGGACCAGAATCGAGAGATCCGAAGCATTCTATTGTCGCCGCAACGGTCGTGCGTTCCGCATCGCGCAGGGCAAAGACAAGCGCTGGACCCTGTGCCGGGTTGAAGAAATTGACGACGAGGGCGAGTTGCTCGGCACTTATCAAGGTCGCGGTGATGCGAACAAGGCACTGAAGAAGATTGCTTACGCTCCCCAGCCGCAAAGGTAAGCCCCCCTGAAGAGAGTTCACCAAAGCGGAGTCGGTCGAGATTTGCTAAAGAAAGTATGAAAAGCTTATCGTTTTCTGCCGACGTTGATCGAGGGCGCGTTCTGCAGTCGGATGAACTGGACGAACTCGAACCGCAACAGGAGATTGACGGCATGGCGAAGGGATAGCAACGCGGCAATCGCGAAGCCAAGAAGCCGAAGAAAGAAAGACTAAGGTGGTAGAAGACTAAGCGCATGAGAACGGACCTGCATCAGCGGCCCGATTTCATTTCGGGCTCGATTTCCAAAGCGCATGAGAGCGGCGCAGCGCGTCCCGGGTGATGTCCCGCCAGGGACGTCGCATCGGCACATAGATGGAAGTAACAGATCGTCGTCGCACATGGCTACCGACCGTAGGCTGGGACCCGTCTGTCAACCACCGGCGCCTATGACTGGGCCTTGGCCGGTGGTGGGGCAACCGCAGGAGATGAGGTCGTTTGGCCCCTGAGAACAAAAACGCCGCCCGCTTAAATAAAGCGCAGGCGGCGGCTTACCAGCCCGGGAGGGAGACTGTAAAATCCCGGTATAGGTTGGTCTCTTCGTGGAGTGCAGAAGTTCATCACGCGAACGAGAGCCAAGCTTAAGGTGGCGCCTGTAGTCCGGCGAGGTCAACCACCTGTTGATCTCTCCTGCGACATCGATGTGCCTGGCCTTTCGCAAGAGCTCTGCGCGGCGAACGCCAACGGGCAACTCCTTGACCTGTAGACTAGGCGGAGATTGATCGCCTCCTGTGCGAGGCGATATTCGAGTGTCGATGATTAGTGTGAGGGCCGTCGAGCCGCCATGTTTGATGCTCCGCTGCGGGTCAAGCGGGAGCGGAACTTGCGTTCACATCACCGTAATTGCTAAGGGCCGCGCGATGGCGGACAGTGCGCCTTTCGGTGCTGGATAGCGAGCACTTGTTTCGGCTCCCGCTAGTGAACTATTCGAGTTTCTGCCGCAGGCCGACTGCCGTCATGCGGTAATCGCTTCCGCGCGCGGGCTGGTGTTCGCCACCTATGTCAGGCTCGTAAGGCCAAACGCCGCCAACTGAGGCGGCCTCTCTGCGCTGGTAGGTTTACGTCGGAGCGCGCAGACCTGGTGAATCCAGCCACTTATTGACGATAACCGAGTTATCGATCCGGTTGGCCATCCGTAGAAGCTCGTCGCGTCGAACGCCATGAGGCATACCCTCAGCCTGCTTGCGCAAGTCAATTGCCTCGTCCTCTAAGCGGTATTGAAATATCGATGATTGCTTGAACATGGTGCTCGCTGTTCGGTTAGGCGGGAGCGCAATTGGCGTTCTCAGCACCGATAGAAGCCATGAGCCGGACGGTGATGGGCGTTGTTAACACTTGTGGCAGACCAGGTCTGAGCAATTTTGACCATCCGCTTGCGCGCACTCGGCGACCGGCCGGCGCGCCCCATAAGAGCACGAGTCGGTTAGAACGGCCCGCCAGGCGACGAGAATTTAGTGGTGGCTTGCCTTCAATATGCCGAGGCGTCCGACGCCGGCGGCCTTAAGCGGGCCTCCGCAGGAGGAACCACTGCGCAACGCTTTCGTTGTGTGCTCTCCCAACAGCAAAGGACACGATCATGGACCGCGAACATGTGAAGGGCGCTGCCGACAAGGCAAAAGGCGCCATCAAAGAAGGTGCCGGTAAGCTCACTGGCGACAAGGACATGGAAGCCGAAGGCAAGATCGACAAGGCCAAGGGATCTGCCCACAATGCGGCGGGAGATGTGAAGGATGCAGCGCGGGACGCCGCTGACGCCCTCAAAAAATAAGCAGAAGAGAAGACAAAAACTAGCCGCCTCCGGGCGGCCCTCTCTTTCTGGTGGGCAGACGGCTTCTTGGATCTTTGTTCCGAAATGGCGCGAGGCTTGGAAAGGCCCGTCTCGCCCCGACCCTCAATTTTCGTGTGCGCCGGCCATTCGCTGCTCTTCCTTACTGAGGTTTTCAGCCACCAAGCGTGAGGGAGCGTTTGCATCCTATAGGAACAGCTAGTCAATGCTTGCGTTGGCCGCCACGAACTCTGCTCAGGAAGATTCGAATGCGGAGAGAGCGTTGGATTGGTGATCGACGCTTTGGCGTCAATTACTTTGATGGCACGTATCTGCACGCAGATCCTTTCAAACGCCTCGATTGACCTGCAAGGTGTGCCGATATCCGATCCGTCTCTGCTTATGGTCTCGGAGAACAGCCCGTATATGTGAGTGCTAGGCCGCTCTAACGCTGCTGGTACGCCCTAAGCGTACGGTGGCACGTTCACTAGCGTACCTATCAGGCGCAGAAGGGCCTGGTGCTCGGGTCCTTTCGGCTCACTTCGCAAGAAATCGCCGAGTTCAATGTGTGTCAGTCGGCCGCCAGGAGGCGCATTTGGCTGATGAATGATGAAAGCATGTCCATTGGCCGGCTCGCGTCCCAGAAACCAAGCGTCGCCGTTGGTATCACGATATAGCTCACGTCGTTCGCTCATCTGACGCTCCTTGTGGGCTAAACCTTCAAAATTCATCTGGTCAGTTTCCCCGATCGCAGATCGCGGCGGCGGAGAAGTGCCTGCGTATCAGCTAAGCCCGATTCCTCTGCTTACCTCGCGGGCTTCTCCTGGCGCGAGCCCAACAGTCAGGCCGAGCGCTGAAGCTTGCTCCCCGGCGGTGCCCCCGCGATCGATTAGTTTGGCGGTCCATCCCTCAGGGATGGCATCCAAGACGAGCTGAACGGCCTCTTCTTCCGTACCGGCTGCTAACCAAAACCGGCACTCGCCATCGTCAGTAGTGACCTGCAGCAGATGCGCTTCCATGCATGTGAACAGCCAAAGCCATACTTTGTTGCTATCCCCCTACTCGCGCCGCACGTCCTAGGGCGGCTCTGCCTACGTGAGCCACGGTGGCGGCTTCCAGGGATCGAGCCCAGGAAGCACCGCGGCGGCATTAACGAGACGTTCGACAAGGTCCCGCGCCGGCTTCGAGGCGGCATGGCAGAGGTGGCTGGCAACGCGGTCCGAGATCGATTACGAGGCTTGGCGCAGCTAGCGCGACTGGACCGCCTGGAAGAACTGCATGCACAGGCGGCTCTGCCGTTGCCGACTCAACGGCCGGACGGGAACGCCCGCTGCTCTTGCGGTGAGATGGTCACCATCCGCACTCTGGATGGCCTGAGGCCGCGCTGAGGAACCGGCAAAAGAGGTTTGTGATCGATGGCGAGGCCGTGATCCTGAGTTTGCCGCCCTTGGCTCCGGAATGACGCCTAGTTGGTTCTCCAACCGTACAGGTCGGCCCAGAGCGGTTCGGACTTGTCGAGGAAATCGGTGAAAGCGGCGCTCTCGAGAACTTCAATCTCGCGGGGCTCGTTGTTGTGAAGTTGTGCTGGTAGCTGAGCCGGCCACTGACCACTGCGAAGCGGACAGCGAGCTCGCCGAGAAACGCTTGTTGCCCTGGCGTAAGGCGGGGCCCACGCTGATGCAGCATCAAAGCCGGTCACTTCAGCGAACGTGGGCAGCCGGCCATCCGGCGACACGGGAAGCGGAAGGTGAGCGACATTGAGCATGTCACTCAGAAGGTTAAGGTGCTTTCTATTTTGGTTTGCCCGCGACGTGGGAGCACGACGAACCTGTTTCTGTTTTTTTAAACGAACTGGGCCATCGGGCTTGCGAAGACAGGGGAGGCGAGTTTCGCCAGAATTTGTCTGACGCTCCACGAGACGGTCCGCCTGCGCGAGCTCCTGGTTTATTGGATGGCTCCACCCCTTGAAAGGCGCCCGGGAGCATCTAGATACATCCACACACCATCCAGACGGATGGTGCAGGGATGTTTCACTATGGCCGGAAATGCACACGAGCTGCGACCCAAGGCCCCCGACACCGAGAAGATCACGATCAACCTTGGCTATGTCGACCTCGGTCATGTCGATCTCATGGTGCAGGAAGGGTTCTATTCGAACAGGACCGATTTCATCCGGACAGCAATCCGGAACCAGCTCGAGCGACACGTAGAGGTCGTCAGACAATCCACGGCCCGGAAGAACTTGGACCTCGGGCTGCGCAACTACACACGCGAGGATCTCGAAGCGGCGCGGCGCGCCGGCGAAATGCTGCAGATCAATGTTTTGGGCTTAGCCACCATCGCCCAGGACGTCACTCCCGAGTTGGCGCGCGCCACGATCGCGTCGGTTTCGGTGCTGGGGGCCCTACACGCCACTCCCGCGGTCAAGGCCGCTCTCGCCGACAGAACGAGGTGAACGATGCTGAATCAAGACATAGTCCGCGAAGCAACCCGCCTCACGCGTGCCGGCCAACTGGTCGAAGCCACCGCGCTGCTGCAGCGCATGCTCCAGGGCGATCGCGCTCCAAGACCGGAGTCGCGCAGCGCCTCTCAGGCTCCGCTCTCGCGGCTCGATCCGCTTACCATCGACGCCATGGCCGACGTCGTCGAGGAGCGAGAAGCTCCGCAGGCCTCGTCGGCCCGCTCTGGTCAGGGACGCAGACGCTCCTTACCGCTCGACGGAATGCGGGATTTTTCCGGGCTTGGCCTGCGAAGTCCGATTACGCGCGCTCCTCTGTCGCCATCGGACATCGTGCCCGAGGGCACACGGTTTATCGCCGGTACCTTCAGTAACGCCGCGGGAAGCCGGACCTACAAGCTGTTCATCCCGAGCCGCTGCCAGGGACAACGGCTTCCCCTGATCGTCATGCTTCATGGCTGCACCCAGTCGCCCGACGATTTCGCGGCCGGCACCCGGATGAACTTCCTGGCGGAAGAGCAGAATTGCTTCGTGGCCTATCCTGAGCAGCCGAGCGGAGCCAACCAGTCGAAGTGCTGGAACTGGTTTCGCACCGGTGACCAGCGCCGCGGTGAGGGCGAGCCTTCGATGATCGCCGGCATTACCCGCCAGATCATGCGCGACCATCCGATCGATCCGAAGCGCGTATACGTCGCGGGTCTCTCTGCCGGTGGGGCCGCCGCTGCCATCATGGGCGCCACGTATAGCGACCTATACGCGGCCGTCGGCATTCATTCAGGCCTGGCGTGTGGGGCCGCCAGCGACCTTCCCTCCGCGTTCGTCGCCATGCGGCAGGGAGGCGGCTCCAAGGCAATTGCGGACGGCAAAACTTCTGTGCCGACCATCGTTTTCCATGGCGATCGCGACACAACGGTGCATCCAAAGAATGGCGATCAGATTATCGAGCAGGCCGCCAGGGCAACGAGGCCGACGATGAGGGTGCTGCGCGGACGCGTACCCCACGGCCATGCCTATACTCGCACCGTCCTGATCGACGGGGCCGGTCGGGCGACTTCCGAACACTGGAACATCGATGGCGCGGGACACGCATGGTCAGGCGGCAGCCCCGCCGGGTCCTACACTGACCCGCAAGGGCCGGATGCCACGAGGGAAATGCTGCGCTTCTTCCTCGAGCATTCGCTCGGTGGGTAGTCTGGCTTCTCGGGGCGGCTCAGAGAACGTGCGATTTATCTTAGTTCATGCGACCAACAGTGCACGGGCTTGGAACGCCACGTCACAGAGCCTGTTGTCCTTTCGGAAATGACCGTTGTGGTCGCACCCCCATTTTCTTGGAGCGTCAGATGAGCAAACGCAAAGCGGCGACAGCGGCAAAGCGCGCCCGCAACCCGAAAATGGCCGCGCGGGCCCAACGGAACAAGCAGGCCATTGTTAGAAGCCCGAAAGACAATTCACTTCACTCTGCTGCGGCAGACTCGGTCGAACCGCCTCCTGAGCTTCATGATGATCCTAAACACCAGGTTCCCATCATTGAGCCTGAGGCGGATGCCTTAGTAGGTGACCGCAGCCAGAGAATGACGGATAGCGATCCAACGAAAGGCTTTGCTCTACCGACAGCAAACATGCAGGCGTATCAAGCGAAGCTTCTTGAGATAGCCGGGGCCAACGCGCAATTCGCTTTTGAATTCAGCCTGAGACTTGCGACGATCAGGTCACCAACTGAATTTTTGGGCGTCATTACGGAGTTTACGAGCAGACGGGTCGATATGTTCGCGCGGCATTCGAAAGAACTGGCCGCATATCCGTTCTTGCGGATCAAGCCGCCCCGAGAAGTCACGGCTCTGCCGGGACGATAACTGCAAGCCTTACCCGCTGCGGCAAAGGATGGACGCAAACGCGGATCAAGCACGCGGGTCACGGTTGCTGCTTTCGGCTAGGGAGCGCGACTCACAACGAGGGAGCGGAATCAGCGCCGGCCATTTTGGTGCCGATCTTTGTCTTGACCGCAGTTTCTGCGTGAGGGGCCATCAAACCGCAGTCAGGGGCAAGTGCCTTGCCTTGCGACGCCGCTCTTCAGATGGGCCCATCAAATTGGAACACGCCAAGGATGTCGGGCTCGATTTGCTTCCCTGGCAACCCGCGATTTCTGCGCTGTACCCCAAGAGTTAGCGGACCGAGGCTGCTGGCGCGAGTTGAGGACCCTGCCATCTCCGGGACGCGGGTTCGGAATCAGGTTTGTTCGGAAGATCGGCGGAAGCTGGTGCAAGACGGCGCCTGCGGGTTTTTGCCAATACTTAGCAGGCGGTGCACGCCTACATCTGATCGCGTCGGCGCTCTCGCAGCCTCTGAAAAACCTTCCCGACATGGCGACGAACGTGTCAATGGTCGTCGGCGACGCATCGCGGCGGCCGTCCGATATTCCGGATAACTCCGCCGGTGTGTTTTCTCGCTGAGCCGCCCCTCGAGAAAGGCGCGCGCATAGATGCCGGGCGAACTGTGGCCCTGAACCAGGATCAGATCGCCGCCATGGTTCTCCGAAGCTGCCAGGCGGTTCGAGCGCGACGCGCCCATCCTTGACGAGCAGACGACGTCTGTTCTGCTGGCTTATGCATGGCCGGGAAATGTGCGCGAGCTTCGCAATGCCGCCGACCGTTTCGTGTTGGGTGTGCTCGACGGCAAGACGATCAACAAATCCGGCCTTGGCGGCGCGGACGTCTCGTTGCCTCGCCAGCTCGAGAACATCGAACGATTGATCATCGAGGATGCATTGCGCCGCAAGCAGGGCGACGTCCAGGCAACAGCTGCGCTGCTCGGCCTCCCCAAGCAGACCTTGTACGACAAGATCAAGCGTCTTGGGGTGAACGTCGACGGCATCAAGGAAGGTTCGAGTCTCCGCCGGGGATTGTGTTCGAGTACGGATGCCGGGATGACGTGCCGCCGACGTTACCCGCCATCTTGAAGGCCGCGGGACAGACGCGGCGCCGGACCAGGAAACGCACTCCCTGAGATCCCCACGAACTGCCTCAGGCGACAGATCGAATAAGATAAGACGTAGCCGAGTTCCGGGCACCCCTGACCGAGGTCGCACAGTCCGAAGAGGCGATCGGGCTCGTTTGGGTCGACTTCAGTGATGAGCCACGCGGCTTGAGCCGGTGTGAAAAATTTCGCAACTGGTACGTGGCACCGCCGTTGATTGCGTTCACCAAGAGTTGGACGCGTTCTGCCACCGTGAGGAGATCGACGTTGGACATCAAGCCGCTCCCAGTCAGAGCGTTTGAGTAAATCGACGATTGGATATGTCGCACAATTCATTGGTACAAAGGGCAAATTGGTCGGTCTGGTAAGTGACTTTTGCTACTCTCGATCGGTCGCTCCCTCGGGGGCACCCCGTCGTCTGATCTCGTCCTCGATTTCTTCAAGAAAATCGAGGATCTCGGGAAAGTCCATGTCCTCAGAGCTTATAACGCTCCACGATCGTCAGCTCAGCCTCTGAAAAAGGTCCGGCCCCATTTTGCATCACCGTCTCCCGTTTTATAGGACGAGCAGGCAGGCGAGAGCGACTGATGGCGTTCTCATCACCGATAAATGCCTAGGGCCTCGCGGTGACAGGTTTTGTTAACATCTACGGCGGTACCGAATCTGAGCAAATTTGACCATCTCGCCACAAGGCGATGGGGAGAGCCTAGCACTCGTCCTTGGCTCTGTGATGAAGATTAAAAGCGTGTCGTACTTGTCGCGGGCTTCGGTACCAGCGCCGTATCGGCCAGGCCGCCATAGTGTGGTGGATTGTAAATTGTCGTTGTCAGCGTCTGCCTTGGCTTGTTCGCTCAGTCTTCTCGGGCGTCCAAACGGACATTGCCTCACTAATGACTTTGCTGCGGCTTATGGCGCCGGCGGCAATTTGAACAAGGTGCCAATCGTCCAACAGCTTCCCGCCAGAATGCCGAATCCATCCCGCATGGTGTGGTCAAAGACGATCGCCCGATCGAGGGCGACTGGCCCTATCTGTTGTCCTCCCGAATGGGAATCAGGTCTTGGCCGCTGTCTTGGCAATCTCCGTCTCGCTGCCGGTGGCGCAAGCCTTGGCGAATGAGTAGTCCATGCTCGTGGACGCCACACTCTTCACGAATTCGCTGACGACGTTTTCTCTGGAATAAGGGCCGGTCGCCTTGAACTTCGCGAGAGCGCCGTCCGCGGCTGTAAACTGAGCGACACACCGCGGTACCAGAACGGACATCCGGCCACTGGTCTCCGCCGAGACCCGCATGACCCTGGCGGACTCCCCGGTGACCCAACCGCCCCAGGCAAATCCAATCGCCATCGTCGCCACCGCGCCGAAAGCAATTCCTTGAAGGAAACGGGTCCGCGCCTCGCCTTGTAATATTGCAGGAAGCTTCATGATGGTTGCCTTTCGTGAGCGCATGAGGACGTGCACCGGCGCTGCTGACGCACGTTGGTAAAATCCAGTTTTATGATTGCGCCTTCCGATGGCACGTGAGCTGCTACTACGACGACGCGCGGCGACTTCGGAGGTCGCTGCTTCCTGGGCAGCTTCAAGGTGAGCATCTGCCAACCTCTAGCCATACCCTATATCTTCGGATTGACCGTGTAAATGACGTTGCGCTCTGCTTCGACCGCACGTTCAGGCCGCGCGACGAGCCTTCTTGGCTTTGCGCTAGCCAGACAAACTACTTTGCCAGAGCGTCACGGCTACGACCAGTTGAGTGTAATTGGCGTGTCTGAACTCCTCATCCCAACGAATAAGATCGTACGCGATCTTGTCCGGCGTATAGGCACGAAAGTTGAAGCCAGCAGAGAGATGCCGCGCAGCGGCACCATCCAGGGCTTCCTTGGTGACATCCGTCATACGGCGCCCTTCTGCAAAACCGGTTTCGCTGCTGAACGTGTTTCCGTTCAAGGCCAGCCTCTTCGTTCGGATGACGCTGCGCTTCGTAGCAGGGAATAGCCAGTGAAATCGGGGCTCGCGAGCGTCAAATCGAAGGTCTGTCCGCTCCCTGCCAGGTCGAGATAGTTGTGGCTATTGCAGCTCCGGAGGTGCACGCTGTCCTTCAGGCAGAGATGATATCAATCGGTCGATCTGTCAGACGCGCTGCCGTCGCAATGGTCCGGAAGGCAATTGCACTTCGTCGCTCCCTGGTCGTGTTTGAGAACAGCGCAAGGAGCTGTGCGATGAGCGGGCGGTCGTGGCAGGAGTTCACTGGAACCCTAAGCGACCGCGGTCATTAGCTGGAGGCGGGAGCGAAAATGGCCGGATTCCCGCCTCTCCTCCCGCGGCATCGCCGTTATCGCCCTCCAATCAATGATGTCAGAGATGTCCAGGTCAAAAGCAGTTCCGCGGAAGACGTCAGCGGGGACAGCCGAGCAAGGACGGGCGGTTCGGCTGACGCCCGAGCTTCTCGACCAGGTTGACGCATGGGCGCTCAGCCAGAAGCAGAGGCCTAACCGATCAGAAGCGGTACAACTGCTGGTGAAGACGGCGCTCGAAGGGCTGCGTGATCGGCCTATGCGCGAATCTCCAGAGTCGAATCGTGAGAGCCCTCGGATCCGCGCAAAGGAGCTTGCCTCTGACGCGCTCGACCGGCTGGCCGATACGGGTGCGACATCCGAAGACAGGGCAAGCCGGAAGAGCAGGCTGATGAAAGGTCCCGAAGAATTTCGCAAGGTCCGGCGGGACAGATCGAACAGTTGAGGCTGATCGTGTGACAGGACGACAGCCGCATCGATGTCCGAGTCTTCAGGCAAGCGACGCACCGATTGGCGGGACTAATATGTGTTCAATTTCTGGAGCGCTCCATGAATCGGTATTTCTTTGACATCCAAAGTGGTCGCGATTTCTTTGCAGACGAGGAAGGTCTACCCCTCCCCAATCTGAAAGCCGCCGAAGTCAAAGCAATGCAAACCTTGACTGGAATCGCCCAGGAATCCGTCTTCCCAAGCAAGCGGGCGGATTTGGCAGTGGAAGTGCGCTCGAGCACTGAACAGCTGTTCTGCGTTTCGATAGTCCATCGGAACTCGAGCACCAAGCATTGAAGCCGGTTCCCCTAGGCCAATATGGTGGTGGTAGCTTGCATCCGCTACAGATCGACGCAGAGGTGCGCCGGGTCCTGCCCGCGACGTGAGTGGAACGATCGCTTTCCGATATCCCCGCGTCCTGCAGGGCAAGTGCCAAACGACCGTTGTACCGCAGGTTCCGGCCGCAAAGTCGCGCGGTTCTCCCCGCTGGCGGAGCCAGTTGTGACAGCTCGGGAGCCAGTGGCTATACTCTAGGCTCGGCGCTTCGGAAGGGCACGGCATTCGCGAGCAGCGGGCTTGTGCCTGCTCGATCTAGGGCTCGCGTCATCTACTTGGGGGCGGCTTTGAGCAATTCCACTGAGCGGCCAAAGTACGAACGCCTGGCTGACTTCATTCGATAGAACCAGGCTCCGATCGTGAAGGAATGGATGGAGTTCGCTCGAACTCTGTCACCGGCAAGCGATCGGATGACGAAGTTGGCTCTGGAAGATCATATCTTCGATCTTCTTAGGTTTGTGGCGGACGACCTCGAAACCGCACAAACCCCGCGGGAGCGATTTGATAAATCGCGAGGCGACGGCCCGAAAGATAGCCCCTTTTCTCAAAGCGCGGCTGAGCTCCATGCCGCTCTGCGTCTGGCCGACGGCTTTAACATCGACCAGATGATCTCGGAATACCGGGCGCTTCGCGCAAGCGTCGTCAAGCAGTGGGTTGCTCATCATCGAAGCCTTGCGGACACCGATATTGAGGACTTGACGCGGTTCAATGAAGCGATCGATCAGGCCGTGACGGAGTCGGTGGCCCACTATACCAAGACGATAAATGACTCGTGCAACCTGTTTCTGGGCGTCCTCGGCCACGACCTGCGCAATCCTCTCGGCGCCGTTTCAATGGGCGCTCAGTGGATGGAGCGATCGGGGACAACCGACGCGAAGCAGGCCAAGGTTGTTTCGGAGATCAAGCTGGCCGCAGGGCGGGCGACGCGAATTCTGAACGATCTGCTCGATCTCACACGCTTCCATCGGCACTCAAATCCCCGTTACAAAGACCGAGAACGACGTTGCGGCTCTGTGCCAGGAAATCGCGGATGAGTTTCGCGCCGTCAACGCAGATAGGAAACTTCAAGTCGCAACGAAGGGCGATCCGTTGGTTTCCTGCGACCGCGCCCGCCTGGGACAGGTGCTGTCCAACCTGATGGGCAACGCGGTCCATTATGGCGACGTAGCGACGCCCATCACAGTGACCGTCGCAGGTAACGATCCCGATGCTGTGACCATCAACGTGCACAATCTCGGCTCCTCAATCCCGCTTGAAGCGCAAAAATCAATCTTCCAATCCTGGACGCGAGGCCACGATGACGGAAGTCCGCCAGAGCACAGTACCCACCTCGGCCTTGGCCTCTACATCGCAAAATTGATCGTCGAAGCCCATGGCGGCGAGATCTCTGTGGCATCCAACGAAGAAACAGGCACGTGCTTTTCGATCCGACTGCCTCACAGGTGACGGTCATGCTCTGAGGGGAAGGGGTGGTGGCGTTCGACGCGCTCACCCTGCGGCGATGGGCGGGCAGGGTCGCCAGACGCACATTGCCGACGGGGCGACTTCCACGCTCATTCGGCGGAAGTGGCGGCGCCTCATGGTGAACCCTTGGAACCGTCAGCCGCATTGTCGATGCAAAGACTGCTCAGAAACAATCGGCCATTCGGAACGTCGGCTGCTGCCATCGCTTGATGTCCGACCGGGTGGCGTCTCCTGCATTAGAAAGAGCTGATATGCCAGAGCAAAGCTCTCCTCGCGGCAGTTGCAACTTGATCGTCGAGGACGAACCGATGCTCCTCTTGATGGCGAACGACATCGTCCAGGATGCGGGGCTGCATCCGCTCCTTGCCGGCAATGCCGATGAGGCCATCAAGATTCTTGAAACCCGACAGGATGTCTGCGTGGTCTTTACGGATGTCAGGATGCCTGGCTCGATGGACGGGATTGGGCTCGTGGAAGCCGTTCGCGAAAGATGGCCACCGATCCAGCTCCTTGTGGTCTCCGCCCATCTGGTCGAAGGCTCTGAGCTACCCGATGGGGCAAGATTCTTCCGCAAGCCATACCCGTCAGAGGCGATCATCTCGACGCTCCGAGAGCTTGCTGCCTGATCGTGAGGAGCGTTTGTCCGCACAACGGGTTGCTGAACGCCTTTGGCGCCGGCGTCGCTCCGATGCCCATCTGTGCTCGCGCGCTTCGCATTTCCTGTGGGGGCGTTGATCCTGCGGGCGCCGAGCGCGGGTCTCACCAGCTTCTACCACCTGATCAATATTGACCAGCGCGTCGCACCTTAAATTGCTACGCTTGATGCATCGCCGCGCGGCCCTCGGTATCTGTCGGTGATGAGAACGCTGTCGCGCTCCCGCCTTCCCTGGGAAAAGGAGCACGCTATGCAGCGACGCCGAATCAACCAAACCACCTCCTTTGAAGAACGCCTAGCCGAGCATGGGCGAGCCCTTCGTCAAAAGGCAAAATCGCTTCCGCCAGGTGTTGAGCGGGAACAAACCATCCGCAAAGCTCGGCAGGCGGAGACCGGGGCTCAAATCAGCGAATGGCTGTCCACACCCGGATTACCGGCTCCCGAATGAAGGAACGGGAGGTCGCTGCGTTCGAGCAGCATCAGAAAGCAGCATGATGTTGCGCGCGGATCCTGCTGGCAGGCCCCGCGCGCCGGCTCACGATCATTGCGTTCAGTCCCGGTCGTTCGCCTCTTCCTTGATCACGGGCGGTGTATGGCCGAGCTCAATCTTTTGAGCCAGTTGCGCCCGCTCCTTGTCTGCCGGCTGATCTTCTCCGCGGACGCGCATGATGCCGTGGTCTGATGTCTTGGTCATGATGACCTCCTGCCGGACCAAGCCCGGCTTAACCACAACGTTCCAAATACGGAGAGCCGCGGGCGGAGCGGTCGCGTCATTCCGGTTGCTTCGCCACAATTGGCCGCGGCCTCGTTCTGAAACGTCGCCTGAGCCGCTTCCATTTCATCTCGATCCAACGCAACACGGCAAGGAGAGGTTTTTGCAGGATCGGCATGTCCTGCGCGATAAGAAGAAGTCCAAGGGGGAGCATCCAGAGGCCGAAGAGGGGCAAGAAGCTGAAGATGCCCCCGAGAATTAATATCCCCGCGACAATGACACGGATCCAGAATTTGGATGGCTCTCGCAGCCAGCGAATGAAAGTCCCCACTTTCGTGGGCACTCGACGCTCGATCAATGCGAAGTATCTGTTCAGCCCCAATATGACGGAAGCCATGCCAATTCCGATTCGCGCGAGTGTTAAAGCACCGCATCACAACAATGCTGCTTGGGGAGCCAAACCGACTGGGGGCGGAGTGTTCCTCCGTCCTGGTTGCGCACAGAGGAAAAGTGCGGCGAGGTCGCTTGGACATGCAGAACCCAGTGAGGTGCTCTCAACTCGGTGCCCTTGCTTGCGTCGGGGGACGACACGTCACAGGCATCGAGAGATGCCCATCAAACAAAAGCCGCCGGGCGTTACACCGAACGGCTTTTCTTCGCGGCTCCCAGTCTCCTGGTTCTGCCGCCAGATTCAAACCGCCTTCTCACCCTTTGTTCCCTTCGAGAGTCCGGCTGTCAGCAGATCGGCGGACAGCGCGTGTGCTTGACCCGTAAGGGGCCACTGCCAGCTCCCCTTGTGTTTGCAGTAACACGGGCTTTCCCTCACCACGGCCACTTGCGGAACGAACAAGCAATAGCCATTTGGTAATTATCGAGTTTCGGCCGAACGACTTGGCCTTGCCGCTTAAAGCGCGCCTGACTGACGACCTCCCTCCAGATCTCGCTTAGCTTGCTGCGCGCTCGAGCGCGGCTCCGAACATCTATCCCAAAGGAAGATCACCCATGAATACGGGAACTGTGAAGTGGTTTAACGGCCAAAAAGGCTTCGGCTTCATTCAACCAGACCAAGGAAGCCAAGACGTCTTCGTTCATATCAGCGCGGTTGAACGCGCCGGCATGAGCGGTCTCGATGAAGGACAAAAGGTGTCCTTCGACGTCGTTGCTGACCGCCGGACCGGCAAGTCCGCAGCAGAGAATCTGCGCGTCGCGTAAGCGTGCATAGGATGCCATGCTGCTTTGACCACGGATGTACTGGCAGGGCCTCTGGCTTCGCAACCCGCGACCGGTTTAACGGCTGCGGGTTTGTTTTTTAGAACGCAAGGAAGATGGCGCTTCGCAATGTGCGCGCAGCCGGTTTCCCTACGCCGCTCGTCGCCGTCGGAATCCAGCTTGAACGAAAAAGTGGCATCTTTTGCCGGCGTCCCCATATGAGATGAATGACCAAATGGCAAAAATCCAGCGCGCGGCAACCGCACAAGACGAAGGCTGAACTCCGTCAAATGCTGACAGATGCGGTTCGTAATACGTCCGTAACTGACTTGGGACCAAGGCCCGTCGTAAGACGTGAGGGCCACGGGCAGCGGCTTGCGTCGATTAGGCTTGGACAGTCATCGTAACGTGGCGTTCAGTCCATGCGAGCGAAGTCTTTCGACAACCAGTGAAGGAGCAAGATGCGCAAGTTTCCCGAGCCCACCGAGCGAGAGGTTCAGGAAGGACCCCAACAAGTATCCTTCCAGATCGCGAATGGAAACGCGCGTCAGACCTGCGTTTTGCAAACCGCTTACCCAACGAAAGCGCAGGCGCAGAAGTACCTTCTCTCAAATTGGCCGGCCATCGAAAAGATGGCGCGCGACGCTCTCGCGGCGGGGGCCGTTGAGGGCGGGCAGGTCAAGCTCGTATTGAGCTGATCAACCGGAGAGGGCGCCGGACAATGGCTCCAGTTCCAGTTGGCGCGGCCAACTGTTTTGTCTGAACCGTGATGCCGGGCAACGGCTCGTTGCGCGGCGTTTGGCGGTCAGATCGTCCGAAAGATGCAGCGGCTGTTTGAGCCGACTGTACCTCCTCCTGCATGTCTCTAACCGCCGAGCTCGCGCGCAGCGAAGACACTTATCGGGGAGAGTTGATTCTCAGCCCAATAAGGTTCGGGCCTTTGTCACGGCGTCATAGATTTCGATCTTGAGCATCGGGTAAGTCGACTTAAGTGCGCGACCCGACGACTCGGCAGCTTCCGCAGTATCAAGCATCGGCTTGAAATGCCCGTCGACGATGATCACGAATCCCTCCGTCGGCAGTCTGTCAGCACGTGGTGCTCTCGGCTCGGGCTCTTCAATTGAGTGAACAGGCATTTTCATATGAATAGCTCCTTAAAAGCGACAGCACACCAGCCATAGATCCTATCGCGGCATCAGGCCCAGCAGCTGAGTTCTTCCCTAACCGAGGCAGAGGCGGACAATCTGACAGGAACGACTCTCTCATCGTGAGATTGTCATATTGGTCTGTGGCGCGATACTGACCCCTCAGCTTGCGCCATCCACCCGGGATGGCTCATCGTCGGACGCGCGTCTTGCGATGAGCCGATTCTCGGAAGGCTGACTCAATTGGTCTTTCAGATTCCTTCCGCGTCCGACGAAGGCAAAGTCGCGAGCGGTGCCGGGCCTATCCGGCGGGCTTTTCTTTGTGCCGAGCCGGGGTGTCCCGATTTTCGTCAGTCTGCTCCGCGTCTCCGGGCTTTTTTCCAGCCATGTTTCCCGGATTGTAATGGTACTTACCTTCCGGATTTTCGCCGGGCTGCTTCTCATTGGGGATTTTGTTGTTTGCCATTGATCCAGTCGCTTTCTCGGCAAGAGTAACAATGTTGAACAAGACCAACGTCGACATGTTCCACGCCATCATTATTGCCTTCAGCTGGGCTGATCAGTAAGAGTAATCTTGAACCGGCGAGAGCGACAACGATGCGCTCCAAGTAACGTTTGGAACGAAGATTCGGCGGCGATGGTTGAGGATGAGCTGCAACATTTCTCAATTTGCCTGAGTCATCGTGCAGACCATCTGAGGTACTGCACATGGCACTCCCGCGAACACGCTCCCTCTCGCTCCAGTCCGACTACACCGCTGCCTTGCGGCGACATCCTGCGCTTATGGCATTTGCCGGGGCGGCTTCCCTCCTCGGGGCCATGGCGATCGTAAATGGGCGAGTCGCCAAGAAAGCGGAACGCGATAACCCGCCTCGCGGGCAGTTCTTGGAGATCGATGGCGTCCGACTGCACTACGTGGAACGCGGCAACGGCCGTCCGCTTGTGCTCCTGCACGGCAACGGCAGCATGATCCAGGATTTTGAATCCAGCGGCTTGATCGACCTGGCGGCCAACCGGTTTCGGGTGATCGTATTCGACCGCCCCGGATTCGGACACAGCTCGCGGCCGCGGAACGTGATATGGACCCCGGAAGCCCAGGCCGATCTGTTCAGAAAGGCGCTTGATCGGCTGAGCGTTCAGCGGGCGATCGTGCTTGGACATTCATGGGGTGCGGCGGTCGCTCTTGCGCTGGCGACAAGACATCCGTCATTTGTCGAAGCTTTGGTGCTCGCATCAGGCTACTATTTTCCAACCGTTCGTGCTGACTCGGCGGCATCTTCGATGTCTTCGATACCCGGGATGGGCGATGCGATCAGTCACACGATCTCGCCGATCGTCAGCCGCCTCTTGCGGCCTTCCATGTTGCGAAAGATGTTCGGTCCGCGGCCAGTCCCTGACAAGTTCGTCGGCTTCCCCAAGGAGCTGGCGTTGCGACCGTCACAGATGCGTGCCAGCGCGGCGGAGGCAACGTTGATGATCCCCGCTGCATTCGAGTCGTCGAAGAGCTACGATCAACTCAAGATGCCCACCATCATCATCGCCGGCGATGAGGATCGCCTCATCGATATCAACAAGCAATCGGTCAGACTTCACGGCGAAATCGCTCACAGCAAGCTGCACCGCGTCGCTGGGGCAGGGCACATGATCCAACAGTCTGCCACGGCTCGGTTGATGGCGGCCATCGATGAAGCCGCTGCTGCGACCGACATTGGCGGGAATGCACCGCACCGGTTCGCGAGCGCCTAGGAACGCTCCGGCGGGGCCACGTGTTCTCATTCTTCAGTTGGCGAAGAGGCCCGCCGCGGCCGAACCGTCCAGCCGGACCGACTGCTTATCCGGCTAGAGGCTCCTGCAGCCGCATCGCGCCCTTCCGACCGGTGCGAAGCTGACTCAGCGGGTTGGGGCAGGCCCCTTGATCGGGATGGAGAAAAGCGTCGTGGTCTCGCTGTCAAAGTTGCCGCATGAGCCCCCCTGGTCCCCGGGGCAGAATGTCGGCGTACCGGAACCGGCTGCCTCGCCACCGCAGGCGGCCGACGATATCGAAATGCCGCTGCCGTCCAGCCCGCAGACGTTCTTTCTCGATAGTCTGCTAACACTGGCCGTGCTGGCAGCCATGCATGTGGCAAGCTCGATCATATTGCCCGTGGTGCTCGCCTTCGTGCTGCAGCTCATTCTGCACCCCGTCGTGCATCTGCTCGAGCGTATAGGTCTCCCCCGTGCCATCGGAGCGCTCTTGGCGATCCTGGTGGTGGTGGGAGCGCTCGTGGGGTTTGTGGCAGCCTTGTCGCTACCTGCCGCGACCTGGGCGGAGAAATTGCCGGAGGGCCTGCCTCGCCTCGAAACTCACTTGGTCGTTCTAAAGCGCCCGATCGAAGCGCTGCAGAAAGTCATCCAGCAGGCCGAGCACGTCGCCGACGCTCCCGAGAAGAAAGGAGCCATCGTTTCGGTCCGCAGCGATCTCGGCCTGACCGGCGCGCTCTTCGCTGGAACGCGGGCTGTCATCGACGGCCTTTTTACCACGGTTCTGGTGCTCTACTTTCTCCTGGTCGCAGGCGACGTTTTTCTGCGACGTATCGTCGAGGTCCTCCCAAGTTTTCGCGACAAGAGGCAGGCGGTGGACATCTCCCAGCACATCGAAGCGGACATATCTGCCTATCTGCTTACAATCACCGCCATGAATGCTGCAGTGGGAATTGCAACGGCGGTTGCGATGTATTTCTGCGGGCTTGGAGACCCGCTGTTGTGGGGAGCCAAGGCCTTCCTGCTCAACTACGTTCCAATTCTGGGCCCACTGTTAGGCACCGTCATCTTCCTGCTGGCCGGAATGTTGAGCTTCGACAGCTTGTGGTGGGCCTTGCTGCCGCCGGCCCTCTACTTCTGCATCCACCTCGCCGAAGGCGAAACCCTGACGCCCATGTTGCTTGCCCGACGCTTCACGCTGAACCCGGTGCTGGTCATCCTGTCGCTGGTGTTCTGGTTCTGGATGTGGGGCGTGCCTGGCGCGATCCTGGCTGTTCCGATGCTGGCCATCCTCAAGATCGTCAGCGATCGCGTGCGTCCGCTAAGAGCTTTGGGCCACGTCCTCGAAGGCTAGTCCGGTGTCGCTCTTGGGAGAAGATTGAGGACCGCGCCGTCGAAAGGCGGCCATTGCAGCATGCATGTTACGCCAGCGGCATTGAGAAACTAAAGCGGGTCTCCGCGGGTGTCGATGCGACGGTCAATGCGCCCCCATGCGCCTTTGCGATCTGCGAGGCGATGTACAGCCCAAGTCCAAGCCCTTGCTTGCTCGCACGGGCCTTGCCGCGGAAGAACGGTTCGAACAGCTTGTCCATCACCGTTTGCGGAATAGCCTCACCGGCATTGGCGACCCAGAGCTCGAACAATCCATTTCGCGTCTCGGCGTGAACGGTGATGGGCTTGTTGGCCGTGCCATGCGTCACGGCGTTGCCGAGCAGGTTGGAAAGGAGCTGGCCGATGCGGATGCGATCGCAGTTTACCGGCCCGTCGACGGCAAACTCGAATTCGATGACGCGACCGGGCGAAGCCAGCCTCAGTTCGTCGATCACCTGGGCAAGGTCGGGCTCCAGCGGTCCTTTCGCATCGTATTCCAGGGTAATGCCGCCGCCCAGACGACCGCGTGCAAAGTCGAGGACGTTGTCGATCATCGAGGCCATGCGCATGACCGTCGTCTGCATCATGGCGACGATCTGCTGCTCCTTCTCATTCTGCACGGTACGGCCGAGAAGTCTCGCGCCGGCGCTGATGGAGGCGAGAGGATTGCGAAGATCGTGACCAAGTACGGCGATGAACTGTTCCCGCAGTTCGGAGGTTTCGTGCTCGAGCAGCAGCACTTCTTGCGTCGCCCTTTCGGCAGCAATGGCCAATTCTCGGCCGGCGAGGAGCTCCTGTTCGTAGCGCCGTCGGTCGGTCGCCTTGATCAACGCAAGACGGATCAGCAGCAGCTTTTCATCCGCATCGCGGCGCTCGTTCGCGTTGGCGATCATGTGGAGCGGCTCACCGGCAGCGGTCACCATGTCGATAGCGAATTCGTTGAAGAAGCCCTGCATCCGCAGCAGCGGCGCGATATGAGTTTCGTAGTAGATGCGGCCTGGCATGGTCAGGAAATCGGTGAAACGCTTGCCGACCATCTGGTCTGCCGGGTGCCCGCTCCACGCCAGCAGGGTCGGGTTGACATGCTCAATGCGGCCGTTCGGGTGCAGGGTGACGTACCCGCACGGGGCGTTGTTGACCATGTCCTCGAAGTCTGGACCGGAGACGCTCACGAGACGAAGGCTCGAATCGCCGCGATGACCTCGTCGGGCGCACTGAGGTTCGGGCAATGCCCGGTCGCGTTCAGGACGATCATTCGACCGCCGGGGATACTACGGGCAACGAAATCGCCGACCTCCTGGGAGGCGATGATGTCCTCCTTGCATTGGAGGACGAGGACTGGAACGGAAACTTCCGCGAGATCCTTGCGGTTGTCGGAGGTGAAAGTCACACGGGCGAACGCTTTGGCAATATCGGGGTCCGTGCGGCAGAAGCTGTTCGTGAGCTCCTGACCGAGTTCCGGGCGGTCGGGATTGCCCATGATCATCGGCGCAATCTGTGTTGACCAACCCATGTGGTTGAATTCGAGAAGCGCGAGCAATTCACCGATCTGCTCGGCACTGAACCCGCCAACATATCCTTCGTCGTCGATGTAGCGGGCTGAAGGGCCGATGAGCACGAGCTTGCCGAACATGCCTGGCGCTTGTCGCGCCGCCAGCACGCCGATCATGCTGCTGACGGAATGCCCGACGAAGACGCAATCCTTCAAACCTAGCTCGGCGCCGATTTCGACCACGTCGTCGGCGTAACCGGATAAGGTTGAATACTTGGCCCAGTCATAGGCCGACAGATCGGATCCGCCGGCGCCGACGTGGTCGAATAGAACCGTCCTGAAGTCCCTTTCAAACGCCGGAGCCACGAACCGCCACATGTTCTGATCGCACCCGAAGCCGTGGGCGAAGACCATCGCCCGGTCGCCCGCGCCACGAACGTGAACGTTATTCCGTTCGGTTACATTTGCCATAAAGCCTCCCTTACGCATCATCGTGCAGTTTTCTATCTTTGCTAAGCGCAATGCGGCCCTGGCCAGGAGCACTCGTCGAGCTTTGGCTCCAGGGCAGCGTCTCGGTTCTGCGTCGCCCAGATCAGAACCATCAGGAACATCATGATTTCCTACCCGTGTAGATGACCAGCTGCCGGATATCGCTCGAGCCATCTGATGCAATCTCGAACGGCCCCAACGCCGGGACAGTTCCAGCGGGAAGCTGGCCGCGCTTCAATGGAATGATCTGGCGAGATCAGAGCCCGCGACTGGCGACGCGCGTCCTGCGAACTGTCGATCCACTCCGCGTCCGAAAGTCACATCTTCGATCTCGAGGCGGTGCATCTGGGATGCTGTAGTTGACTGCTGTTCACACTGATGACGTCTCAGCCATTGTCATGGCGCGCCCAATGTCGCTTGACCGACGAGACCCCACGCCATCTCGATATCATCTACTGGGCGGAAATGTGCCACGAGTGACGGCTCCACTTGCATCCGCTTCATCGTCGCGCCGAACCAGATAGACCAAAGGCGAGTCGTCCGCAGCTCTCTCCGTCTTCGCGTCGACGTAATACACTTCTTCTGCTGGATCGGCGCGACGCACCCTAATCGGAGACGTCCCATCCCAAAGCGGTCTGTGTCCGAGCGTCATTCGCTTCAAGTCCTCTAGGAGCCATTGCTCCTGGCCGAGTTCTCTGGCCTGGAAAAGCGTGGCAGCCATGAGCGCTAAGATCGGCTGGCCATCGATCTCCAGCACGAACACGCCCGCAGGTAACTCCTCGGTTTTCACTGGCACCATCATCTGAACCACTCCTTTTCCTCGGCCGGTCGAAGCGGTCGAGCCCCCGGGGCGAGATTCGGGCCTCTTGTCCGTCGACGCTTGCGCTCCGTACGTTCCTCGTCCGATGTAAGGCGCATCGCCCGCTTGTCGAACCGCGCCTGGCACGGCTGGCAACGAGCTGGCGGCCCCCAACTTTATCTTGTCTTGCAATGCTTGACTTCGTCATCAGGGACAGCCGGTTCACCGCTTGCGTCTGGCAAGGCTTCGCAAGGAAGACGCGATTTGCCGCCGCTGATTTCGGTCAGGTCCTGGGGGGAGCGACCGAGCAAACCGGAGCATCTGATGGCGCAGTTGAACGAGCTGCGAGACGCTGTAGCCGATTTGTTTGTCTGTTCGCTTGCGCAGAAGTGACGACATGACATCGACCATGGCCAGGCGGCGCGCTGACTTTCCTTCACCGAGAGCTACGGAAGTCATATTGAAACCTGGCTTGGCGCCTTGCTGGTCAATATTGCTCACTCGCAAGTAAATGTGCCGAATCCGGCGAGCCGGAAGCATACGCTTCGGTCGCTGCCTGCCTTCAGGATACTAGGTCAGCCTATGAAATGCCGGGGGCAATGCTTCTCGAACCAGTTCACTTAGATCCAAGGTCTCGCCACTTTCGGAAATGTCAGAGAACAGGACCTCCACGAAGGGATGTTGGCGGTTGAACGCGGCACCTCGCTCGTATTTCGCGCGCACAATCCGTTGGAGTGCGGGGAGGTTCAGTCTGCCAAGCGCATTGTATTGATCTCGGAAAAGACTTTGACGTCCTCCAAGATGCTCGACGGATTCCGCCCAGACGTCCATCACCTTCCGGCTCATGAATGCCTCGACCTGCTTGTTGCCATCCCGTGCAATGAGTCGGAGCCCGTCCATCGTGTGCGGTCCTTCATCGATTCGAAAGCGCGCAAGTGGCATGGAATCCTCCTGTTGTCGGCGACCTATTCAGGCCGGCAGCCTGTCGCGGGGCGTTGCACTCAATTGGCCCGATGGTCCGATCAGACACACAGGATATGGGTATGGAAGCGTCGAATAGCGAGGGGGTGCAAAGCAGGGCCCGCAAGGAGTTCGGGCGCTGCCTAACTCCATGGTGAGCTATATTGACCAGCGCGTCGTGCCGCCGGGTCGGCATACTTCCATGCTCCATCGTAAAGTCGTGCCACGCGCAGGGCGACCGTCGCTTCGCCCGAGAATGCCTGCTGATGGGCGCGCAATGAGCCGCGCCCTTTGGAAAGTGGCTCTTCCCTAGAATTGCGAACAATCAGGGAGTAAATTCTGCCCAATAGGGCCGCTGCCGCAAGGTCTGGCCGGCAAGGAGCAACCGTTCGTCGCTTGGTCAAGAAAGCCGTTCCCTGGCAGCCGATCGAAGCGAACAAGTTTGGTCGATTCAAAGGAGTCCACGCGTGGCGAAGCCGTCCAAGGACACGTTCGATCCCCAACATTTTCTCGGCAAGGTGGGCGCCGGCAAAGCCATTCTGACGTTTCGCAAGAACCAGCATGTGTTTCAGCAGGGCGACGCTGCTGACTCGGTGTTCTACATTCAAAGCGGCAAGGTCAAGCTGACGGTCGTTTCGGAGCAGGGCAAGGAGGCAGTCGTCGCCATTCTCGAGCCCGGTCAGTTCTTCGGCGAGGGATGCATGAATGGTCATCCTCTGCGGATCGCGACGACAACGGCGATGGAAGATTGCGTCATCACGTCGATAACCAAAGAAGCGATGATGTCGGCTATCCGTGAAGAGCCGAAATTCTCCCAGCTGTTCATTTCGTATCTGTTGACCCGAAACAGCCGGATCGAGGAGGACCTGATCGACCAGCTATTCAATTCCAGCGAACGGAGGCTGGCTCGCCTGCTGTTGCTGCTCGCGAATTTCGGCAAGGAAGGCAGTCCGCAGCCGATCAGTGCGAGCATCAATCAGGAGACACTGGCTGAGATGATCGGGACCACGCGATCGCGGGTCAGCTATTTCATGAACAAATTTCGAAAGTTGGGGCTCATCAGCTATAATGGCCACATCGAGGTCCACAACTCGTTGTTGAGTGCGGTGTTGCACGAGAAGCCCGTGCTCAGAGAGCGCGACTAGAGAGACTCCCAAGCGACGGCCCCAGAGCGTGGGGGCGCAATGAGGCCGTCATTTCCTCGGATGCTGTGGGGGGCGTTTGCATCCGGTCGTCCTTACCAAGTTGCGCCACCGACATTCGTTCCGGCAGAAGCTCAACTCGCTTTCGTACGGTCAAGTCGAGTCGCAAGTCCGGGATCATTTCTCTGGAGCGATTCAGGGCTCAGCCTCACTTCATCCTGTGCTCACGAATGGATCTCGTCGGTCCACACCTTGAAGCTGACCAAGGTGTTAGGGCCAAACGTCTGGGTAATCGGCACGTCGGCCGCGTCACGTCCTTGAGCGATCAGAACACGTCCAATCCGGGGGACGTTGTTGCGTGGATCGAATGTGTACCAACGTCCGCCGATGTAGGCTTCGAACCATCCCGCGAAGTCTCCTGGGGCGTAGGGGGGAGGCATGCCGATGTCGCCGAGATAGCCAGTGCAGTATCTGGCGGGAATGTTCATGCAGCGACAGAACGTGATGGCCAGATGCGCGAAGTCTCGGCAAACGCCCTTGCCTTCGTTGAAGACGTCCCGGGCCGTCTTGGTTGCGCGCGCGTGTTCGTAGCCGAATTGAATGTGATTGTGAACGAAATCACAGATCGCCTGAACACGGGCCCATCCGGGCGAGACCTTCCCGAAAAGTTTCCACGCGACATCGGACAGATGATCGGTTTCGCAATAGCGGCTGCCGAGCAAATATACGATCGTCTCTGCCGGCAAGTCCTCGACCGCGTGTTGGGTAGCCGAGGGCACAACGACGTCCGGCAAGCCGGTGTCGCGAACGATCCCGTCAGCCGCCAGGCGCATTCGACCGGCTGGAGCAACGATGCGGCTGCACCAATTACCGAAGCCGTCACGATAGGGGACGATCGCAACGGAGGGCGTGGTGGTCAGATAATCGGGCACGACGACGTCCGATGCCCGAGAGAAATTAACGCCCAGGACCATGATCATGGGTGTGTGCTGCGGAAAGTCGTAGATCATCTCATAGCCGACCAGGATATTCACTCGGCGTCCTCCAAAGTCGACAAATTGCCGCGGCTGCTTCGATCTCGATCGTGCCTATCGAGCGTGGCGTTCGGAAGTTCCAACGCGCTGGCGGGGGGCGTGTTCCTGCCTCTTCATTGAGCGACATTACGACAGAGCCGCCGCTGTTTTGACGTTCACGTCCACATCCATCCCAAGCTCGTCCTCACGAGCTCCCCAATAAGTGCCGAACAGGGGAATGGCCTGGCTTGGGACTCTGGCCACCGCCACGCGGATCAGATCGCGGTTTCCGACGATTCCATTGGTCGGATCGAACTCGACCCAGCCGGAGCCGGGGACGTAGATCTGGCACCAGGCATGGGTGGCTCCCCCGCCCAGCCAGACAGGACCATCGCGATCCGGTACGTAGATATAGCCGGTGATAAAGCGTGCGGCGAAGCCGAGGCTTCGTGCAGCTTCAATCATCAAGACGGCAAAATCCCGGCAGGTGCCCTTCCTGCGTTCGAGTGTCGTAGAAGGACTTTGCGTTCCTGGCGCCGTGCGGCGGTCGTAGGCGAAGCCATCCGAGATTGCTTCATTGAGGGTCATCAGGACCTGTCCGGTAGGACGTCTGGTCCCGCGCACGAAGAAACGTGTCCAGCCACCGGCCGAGATGGTCTTCGGGGTCTGAGAACCACCTCTGAACATAGGGTGCCAGGTCGGGCGCCTCCTCCGCCTGATATGCAAACGGATGGTCCTTCGCGTGGTCCTCAATTCTGAAGTCGGGCGCATTCTCCGGCGTGTGATCGACCTTGATGACGCACTCGAATCGCAAATTGTCGCTGTCACAGCCAAACTCGACCTGCGCAACACAATTCCCGAAGACATCGTGCAGCCACCTCACTTCCGAGGGCTCGGGCGTCACATCGAGCGAGAAATCAATCAGTCGCTGGTCGAAACTATCGCGCGGGCGCGCCATCAATTGATGTCGGCCGAGCCGGACCGCACGCCGGTACCGATATGTCGTGATATGCCGGACGAGGAAGATCGCCATGGTACCGCCGATCGACGAGAGGTGAGAGCTTGCTCGATGGCCGCTTGACGTGGAGAGTCGGACGATGTTGGGCCCTATAACGCGCCTCGGGCGTGGCCAATCATCCTACGAATCCCAGCTTTGATCTGCCAAGCCTGGAGCGGCTTACCATAGAACTCGCTGCAAGGGGGAAGATCGATGCTCGGCGGGTTCAATTGCTCGGACATCAGGATGACGTCGATCGCCGGCCACCGACTACGCACGGTGTGCGCAAGGCCTATGCCGTCCATGCTGCCCGGCAGCTGGATGTCGGCGCAAACGAGCGCGATGTCGGATCTGGAGCTCAGGATTGCGAGGGCTTCGTCGGTATCCAGCGCTTCCAACGGCGTGTAGCCGGCGTCTTCCACCATGCCAACTGCGCGCCTGCGGAGCACCATCTCGTCTTCTACGACGAGAACGAAGACTGGAATGCGTGATGGACCGAACGTCATTGAGACTCCCCGGCATACGGCTGCTGTGGGTGCGCACCGATGATGGGCACGCCCCTCTATGTTCCCGTCTCGCTGCCGCATCCCTTTATCCGTTGAGATGTAATTTCATGATCTCAGAGAGTTGCGCCGCTGCGGCCCGCGGGCGGCTACCATTGAATGAGTACCGCACCAGCGATCACAAACGCGAAGAAGATCGGCAGCAGGACCGGCGGCACCAGCCACGCGCGCAGTCCGAATTTGGAGATGTTTGACATATTGACCGCCTCTTGGTCGCGGCGGGAGCACGATGCTCTCAGTCACCGATAACAGCCGGGAAGCACGCGGTGATATTCAAGATATGGTGCCCGTCCGCGGAATAGCGAGGTCAGGCAGAAACTATTTGCTGTGACCGGGGCGAACGGGATTGTAGTTCGCTTTCCACGTAGCCATCTAAGAGTTTGCGGGACCTCAACGCTCATCCAGCGCCAGGTTTGGCACCGTCGCTCGTAAGGGCGGTCGCAGATCGGCCGTCCAAAAGGCAAATAGCGTCGAGCTGGCAAGGCAAGGAAGTCCCCTTTCCACAACGGATCTGCCCCGGCCACATGATCGAGTTTCCAAACCATAGCCGTTCATACGACCGCACGCGGCGTGCCGTGCGATTCTGGGGACACGATAGCGCCATTGAGGCATCGTTTTTTATCGAAGAAGAAGCGCTGAAGCGAATTCAACCCGATACCTGCTACGACGAGTCGAGCCTTCTCCACGCGTTCGATTCCAATCGGGACTTGATATGCGCCGCCGCCGCCAAGGTGTACGTTCGCGGTACCAGGGGCTCTTACGATCTCGTCGCCGGCAATTTTTGAGCCGATCGGCGCCTTTTAAGGGTTTCGCACCCGAACCAAATGAACCCCTCTGCCTGTGCCTATAGGCAGATGGAGTCTCTTTCTGTTTCAAGGCAGGAGCGTAGCCTTTTCTAGCCCGGCAATGGTCTGCCCCAGAGAGTTGCAAACGCCCTCGAGCAGTGATTTGCACTCGACGCCGGCCGCATCTGGACCGATGGACTGCGGTCCTAGATGTCAAGGAGTGACTGCTAACGCATTTGCTGCAGGCACATGGGTGTCCGCCCCGCTTCAGCAGGTCGGATATGTCCCTCGACCGATCGACGGTGGTACAAGAGCAAATCAATAGTGCGATAAGCCGTCGTTTTTGTTGAATGGGTGAGCGCGGCGGATCCACTATCATATCTGACCTGCCACCGAACTTTCATCCGGCCGCGGTTAGTCGCTTCGGAGACCCCGTGCTTGCGAGCTAGGTCGGCCGTCTTCGCCCCGGCCTCATGCTCAGTCCATATCCGCCCGTTGTTCAGGCGGGCTCCAACAGTCGGTTGATGCACTCGACCACCGTTTGACCACCGAAACCCCATGTACAAATAGCGATAATGAATGCGATCGGCGCACGGGATCGCAATTCTTTGAGATCCGGATAGGGTAGTGATAGGGACTAGTCGATACGGCGAGCTTCAGCCAATGAAATCGTTGATATCTCCTATCGATGTTCGCGATGAGCATCGATAGCCGTCACCCGATCGTTCTCCTGATCACGTCGATCCAGTTCGTCGAGCCGATCTTGGTCAGGAGCTCGCGCGAGTAACCGTGTCCTTCGAGGGCCGCATAGAGTGCCCCAAGTCCTGCCGCGGAGCCGATTTCTTCGGGGACGATGGCGCCGTCGAAGTCGGACCCCAGTCCGACGTGGTCCTCGCCGAGCTTCTCGAGCAGATAATCAAGTTGGCGAACCATGAGGTCGATCGGCGTATCGGGGCGCATCTGCCCGTCGCTGCGCAGGAAGCAGGTCGCAAAGTTCAAGCCTAGCATGCCTCCGCTGTCGCGAATGGCGGCAAGCTGGCGGTCAGTGAGATTGCGTGGAGACGGGCAAAGGGCGTGGGCATTGGAGTGGGTCGCGACAAGTGGAGCCTTCGAGAGTCGTGCGACGTCGAAGAATCCCTTTTCGGTGATGTGCGAGAGGTCGACCATAATCTTCAGCTCGTTACAGGCCTGAACAAGGCGCCTGCCGGCTGCAACCTCAAGCAGATGCAAATCCTCGTCGATCGCATCTGCGCCCTCGAGATGAAGGATCACGGCGAGTGACTGGCGATCGATCGCCGCTTCAATGTCGGACGATGTCGTGCAAAGCGCGACCCGTCCGTTCGATCTGCGGATGACACGCATCAACGTGGCAATCATCGCGAAAATTGGAGGCTGGGCTTCGCCCAGCGTCAATCGGGGTGGCATGTCGAGAGCGTAACTTTCTCCCGTCATGTTGTTGAAGTCGGTTGGGGCCGCCACCGAGGGCGAATAGAGTGCAAAGAAGCCGCCGACAAAATGCCCCGCTGCCGCCTTTGGCAGGTCGATGTGACCCTTGGGTCCGCCAGCGAGAAATTCTCCGACCGGATCAACAGACGTCGATCTCAATAGCCGCAGGAGGGCGTCATTGTGACCATCAAACGTCCTGATCGGAGTCATGTGTTCACGCTCGTCGTGCTTGGGGTATGGGCTTCGCCACTGAAGCTCAATTCGGTAAGCGATAATAGAAGCAAGCTCGGCATCGGCACGTTACCCGTAAGGCAACGAACAATCCGTATGTCGGCACGCGAGCGGCGATCACGAGCTTCGGGCTCATATCCACCACTACGCGGAGGGCATAGCCAGCGTCGATGCCTCCAATCGACGCCATGGGTCTCCGCGAGGTGTGGGCGCCCGCCTAGATCATCACCTATCCAACCTCAGGAGATATCTATGCGCAAAATACGCCTGCCAATTGCCCTTGTTCTTCAAGTATTTCTCTACGGAACGTCGCCGAGCTTGGCTCAGTCGATGGCGCCAATACCGCACGTCGCGGTGCAGGGCGCCGATCTCTATCGCTTCCGGGTCGGTGCGGTCAACGTCATCGCCTTGTCAGACGGCACGGTGCCGCAGGACCTGTATGCCCTGCTGACCAACACCACTCAAGCGAAGACGGACGCCCTTCTCGAGGTGAGCTTTCTGCGCAATCCGATCGAGGCGTCGATCAACGTGTTCCTGATCGCGCTGCCTGATCGCCTCGTGCTCGTCGATACAGGTTCTGGCGAGCTCTTTGGGCCAGGAAACGGTGGCAAGCTCCTATCCAGTCTTGCGGCGGCCGGCTACCGGCCGGAGCAGATCACCGACATTCTGATCACCCACGTCCACACCGACCACAGCGGTGGCCTGGTCGAAGGCCAGAGGATCGTATTTGCGAACGCGACGGTCCGTGTCGGAAAGCCGGATGTCGACTTCTTCCTGAACCCGGCGAATTCCGCCGAGTCAGGTTACGACCGCAAATACTTCGACGAGGCGATCAAGACTCTCAAGCCCTATGTGGACGCCGGAAAGGTCGCTGCGTTCTCGAGCTCCACGGAAGTCGTCCCCGGTATTTCAAGCTCGTCGAAAGGTAACATCGTCGACTTCCAGAGCGCGTCCGCACCGCGCCTCAAGGGCCGCCTTCTCCTCAGGAGATCGTCGAGGAGGTGGAGATGACGCCGCAGGAGATGTGCCGTCAATTACGTCAACAGGCGCATCCGACACGATGGAAGCGCGAGGGGCGTCCGGCATGAAGCGCTGGCGGCGAATTCACATGAAGCGCGACCGGCAGCGGCTGGCTGCCCCTTCCGGCGGGCTTCATCTTTCCCACGAAATCACCTCGATGGGTGCAAATCGCCTTGAAGCCAGCGGCCAAGGGCCTTGGACTTCATGGGGTCTTCATATGCAGCAAGGGTCTCAAAGACCTGATTGCAGACAGCGCATTTGAACGTATGCAAGTCGAGGTCCCTGGCGGGGTCTGGCTCGATGCTGACGAGCATCATCGCGGCGTAGCACTTCGGACAGGCGGGGCGCTCAAATGGAGCCGGAAGAACGGCGGACGACAGGTGCTGAGATTGGGCCATGGGTGCTTCCCCACAAATAGGCGGGAGCACAAAACTCTCGGTCACCGGTAATGCCGAGTGCGGGACCGGTGATGGTGCAACTATGCGCCCCAGGGAAGTCAAACGCGAGCTAATTCGAGCCCTGGCACCAACCGCTGGCGGGCTTTTCACGGGGGCACCGTGGCGCGCGCGAGCTACCGCGCGTCATGGGTGCGGAAAAGCAGAAGCGCGGGTCGCGCAGAATGAGCGACTGCCAGCAGCTGGCTGCTCACGCAAGGCGGCGAAAGGCGCACCTGAACAGGAAGACCCGCTAACTGATCAGCTTTATCTGGATCGTCCCGGCTTAGGCGCCGGGCGCTGGTTCGCTTTGGAGATTTGCGTTCGAGTCTCTCGTGCTTCCTTGGCCAATCTCAGTTCCTTGAGGCGCGCCATGTTTTCGCGAATATCAACGGCATTTTTTGCCTCTTCTTGCAAGACCACCTCGCGATGCGCGACCGCAAGGCGCTCTCGGTTCGCTTTGGCAGCGCGATGAAGTTCCCGATCGTCACTCATCTTATGGTCTCCGGCCTCGACATGCGGCTTGGAACGGTTAGCGGACCTCATTAGGCGCTCGGTTGAGGGCAGGAAGGCGCCCGCTTAGGGCTTTGCAAACCCGTCCGATGGTTTCACGGGCGTATCTCAATGTCGCGCCCATCGGTGCCTCAGTCCCAACAGCGTTCTCTAGGGCCACCGGCATCATCCGCCTTCTGTTCGGCGCGGGCGGCCTAATTCGCGCAAGGAAGGCTCCTCTTCCGGAGCAGTCGACGGGTCGATCGTCTGGGCTGTGGTGGCGACCCTGCAACGATCAGCGCCACGAACAATCTCTTCATGGCTCATAGCACGTGCCGGCTGAGAAGTCTGACTTTGTTTCGTCGTCGCCTCATGGGAGTGAACGATTCAATTCAACTCTGCGGGTACGGCGAGGGCGACGACCGCCAACGGAGGCAGCCTCAATGCTGCGGGGTCCCTATTTCGATAGATCAGGGAGGCGCAGAACAGTTGCTTGGTTGTGGAGCGAACCTCAATCGCCATTCGGGACGTTCGTGGAAGCTGCTCCGGACTTCGAATTCGAGCCAACGACTCGCATCACTCGATGACCTCGTCGCTTTGTGCAAGAAGCATCGCCCGGCACTCCGAGGCGGAGAGCCCTGCAAATTCGCTCTCGCTGCTGTTCCTCGACGTTTTAGCGCTCGCTATTCCCAGGACGTAAGCGTAGAGTTGCTCATCACCGCCCATCCTGCGGCTTTCACCGGTGACTGAGGGTAACGAACGCTCCCGCCGAAAGAAAGGAAGAGGAGCGTGGATGTCTCGATCTCGTTTGGCAGCCGACTGGATCGTGTCGCCGGTGATCTTCCTGCTGTTTCCTGTGCTCCTGGTATTTGCAGCGGTTGTCCCGCGTGGATAGCGCAACACGAATGCAATACCTGGTTGGCGGCCACAATGGAGCCGGCCGCGTCAATCTGAGTCGCGACACGGTGGCTGCCGCCTTGAAGAAGGCGCGGGAGCTCTTGCAGGAAGGCTATATGGACGTGCGGATCTGCACGCCGCGAGGCCAGATCCTGCTGCCTGACGAGTTCGATAAGCTCGAAGCCTGAGGGAACAGCTGTGCTGCCGCGCCAGAGCAAACGGCGGGCAGACGGTTTTCGCCTCGGCAGAAAGAAAACGTTGCGGGATGATCGGCGTGAATATTGTGCGGAAAGGCAGCTGGACAAAGAGACGGCGACCTTAGTCGAGGAGCGCGCTGTCGACGCGTCGCTGCCGCTTTGCAACAGCAACTCGGATTTTGCGGCAACGCCGCCGTGTCTGTTCTGGTCGACTATCGAGTTTGATCGTAATGGATGGCTGCGCCTATGAAAGGCCGGACATGTTCAAGTCTAAACAATATCGTGCAGAAGCGGCCAAATACGGCGAACGGGTCAAGGGTTCGACCGATCTGGATGAAGGCCGCAAACTTCAGGAACTGCAGGACCGCCTCGTCTCGCTTGCTGATAACGAGCAGAGACTGGCGGACGACTACCACGACGCAGTTCATGTCATAGGCCCGGACCAATCTCGCGGCGCGGCCCTTGCAAGCGAAGAGGAACGCGTTCTGCGCTGTCTTGGCGCGGCTGTCATCATGCAATGGAACGCTCTGCCGACGACGTTGCAGCGGGAGATCTTCGACACCGCTGGATCGGTCGGCAAGTTGCTGGAGACGGCGGAGCTTCGTGGGCAGATCGCGCGATTTCTGCACAAGCACAAGAATGAACGGCAACGAACATTGATGAAGGCACGCCCGTCTTTATGAACGCGCAAAGGTTGTTATCGGATGCCGGAGTAGCCACCTGATGGAGGACACGATCGGATCGCGGTGACAGCGCGCGTCGCGAGCGCGACGTTTTTTTAGCCACGCCAGATCTTACCGACCGCACCGACCAACAGCAGTCGCTTCGAGATGCGCGTCAAGGGTAAGGACAATCCATGACCATCGAACATGCCTCGGTGCAGGTTGCGCGCAAACCATGGGGGGTCGCAGACATCCGACCATGGAGCTGCATCGACGTTTCGGGCGACCCCGTCGGGGAGTTGTGGTTCGAGCGCATCGATAAAGATGCACCAGGCTCCGCCCTGCTGCTCAAGCTCCTGTTTACCAGCCAACCTCTGTCGATCCAGGTCCACCCCAACGATGAATTCGCGCACGCCATCGATTTGCCGAACGGGAAGACCGAGGCATGGTACATCCTGTCAGCAGCGCCGGGCGCGCGGGTAGCGCTGGGACTGACGCGGCGCCTCACGCCGCAGGCGTTGCGCGCAGCGATCAGGGACGGCTCGATCGCCGGTCTCGTGCAATGGCGCCCTGTTGCGAAGGGCGACTTCATCTGCGTCCCCGGCGGCACAATCCACGCCATCGGCGCCGGTATCGTGCTCGCCGAGATTCAGCAACGCAGCGATACGACATTCCGCCTGTTCGACTTTGGCAGGCACCGCGAGCTGCACGAAGACGACGCGGTGGCCGCTTCCGTCGCCGGGCCATCCCAGGCTCAATCCGCTCCGCGGCGTCTCACGGACGCACGAAGAATTCTCGTCGCGAGCCCACAATTCGTGCTCGAGCGGGTCGATTTCCAGGCCAATTCGCAGTGGGCGCTCGATGCCAACCGGGAAACCTGGATGCTCGTGATCGAGGGGAAGGGGCGCATCGGGCATACGGATGCGACCGTCGGTGACGCGATCTTCATTGAGGCAGACAGCGCCGGCATCGCGATTGGCCCGGACGGAATGAGCGGCCTGGTCGCCTATCCGGGACCGGATCCCATGGTTTCGCTGATGCAGGACTGCACCGGACGAGCGACCAAGTCTCCCGATGCATCCACCGGCACGGGCTCCAGGAAATCGGGCAAGATCATCGAGGCACAGACATGACGTCGCTCCGCCGCATCGCCCTTATCGGCAACTCGCTGCCTCGCCGTTGCGGAATCGCAACCTTCACGACGGACCTGCAGAGAGCGATATCGGCGTCACGCCCTGATCTGGAAACCTGCATCGTGGCGATGACCGATCGCGGCCAGGCCTACGAGTATCCGCCGGCGGTCGCTTTCCAGATCAAGGACGACAATGTCGAAGACTACCTGCGTGCAGCGGATTTCCTGAATGCCGGCCGGTTCGATACCGTGTGCCTGCAGCACGAATTCGGCATTTTCGGCGGCGAAGCCGGCGCCCATATCCTCCCGCTGCTGGCGCGCCTGACCATGCCGGTCGTAACGACGCTTCATACCGTATTGGCCAACCCGTCAGCCAAGCAACGCGCGGTCATGGAGCGCATCGTCGATGCGTCGTCGAAGGTGGTGGTGATGGCCAACAAGGCTCGCGAGCTACTGCGCAGCGTCTACCTCGTGCCGGACGACAAGATCGAGGTGATCGCCCACGGCATTCCCGATGTCGCCTTTGCCGGGCCCGATGCGGCGAAGGCCAGGCTCGGATTTGACGGCAAGTCGGTCATTCTGACGTTCGGGCTGCTGTCCCCCAACAAGGGCATCGAAGTCATGATCGATGCAATGCCCTCGATTCTGAAACACCGCGCGAATGCGGTGTATGTCGTGCTCGGCGCAACGCACCCCAATCTGGTTCGAGACCAGGGCGAAGCCTATCGTGAAAGTCTGATGGCGCGGGTCCGCGCGCTGGGCGTCGAGGACCACGTGGTGTTCCTCGACCGGTTCGTAGATCAGGCCACGCTGCTCGAATTCATCTCGATGTGCGACGTCTATGTCACGCCCTATCTCAACGAGGCCCAGATGACCTCTGGAACCTTGGCTTACAGTTTTGGGCTCGGGAAGGCGGTGGTGTCGACGCCCTACTGGCACGCACGCGAGCTGCTTACTGACGGATGCGGAGTTCTGGTACCATTCGGCGATGCGGCGGCGATCGGCGGTGAAATTGCCAAACTGCTCACCGACGACCCGCGCCGGCAAGAGATGGGCCAACGCGCATACGCCATGAGCCGGATGATGACGTGGGAACGCACGGCCGAGCGTTACATGTCCGCCTTCGAGGCCGCGCGGCAGGGTCATCGGCTCAAGGTCTTTGCGCGTCCCGATTCCGGCGCGCCGGAACCACGCGGCCCCGCTGCGCCCGACATGCAGATCGGCCATTTCATGACGATGTGCGACGACATCGGCTTGTTCCAGCACGCGGTTCAGTCGGTGCCGGATCGCTCGCACGGCTATTGCGTCGATGACAATGCCCGGGCGTTGCTCTTGGCCTGCGCCCTCAACAATCCCGGCGAACAGGCGTTGCCGGAAATCCTGACGACCCGCTTTGCGGCGTTCGTGCAGCATGCGTGGAATCCCGACATCAGGCGATTTCGCAACTTCATGGGCTTCAACCGAACATGGCTCGAGGACAGAGGCTCGGAAGACAGTCACGGGCGGACGCTATGGGCATTGGGCGAGGCGGCGCGCGGAGACGCAAGCCCGTCGCGGCGCAGGTGGGCCACCGATTTGTTCGCCCAGGCTTTGTCGACGGCCGAGAGCTTCAGCTCGCCCCGCGCGTGGGCGTTCATGCTGCTAGGTCTGGACGCTTATTGCACTGTTGCTCCGGATGATCTCCACGCGAGGGAAGTCCGGCATGCGCTTGCTGACAGGTTGATGTCCTGTCTTGCGTCGGTAGAGACGCCGGACTGGGTGTGGTTCGAGGAAGGGCTCGCTTACGACAACGCGCGATTGCCGCAAGCCTTGATGCTGACAGGGATGACGACTCAAACGCCGCAATACCGCGATGCCGGATTGCGCTCATTGCGCTGGCTGATGACGCAGCAGACGAGCGTGGCAGGTCATTTCCGGCCGGTGGGCACCGCCAGCTTCGGCGAACAGCGGCAACATCCCCGCGCCTTCGATCAGCAACCCGTGGAAGCCACGGCAACAATCGCTGCCTGCCTGACGGCGTGGCGTGCGGACGGCGATGCCGAGTGGAAAACCATGGCCATGCGCGCCTTTGGCTGGTTTCTGGGCAGCAATGATCTGTCCGTAGCACTGGTCGATCCGCACACCGGGAGCTGCCGCGATGGATTGCATCCCGATCGCGCCAACGAAAACCGTGGAGGCGAGTCGGTCGTCTGCTATTTGCTTGGACTTGCGGAGATTCGTCAGCTCGCGCGCGTCAACACCAGCCTGAACAAGCCCACGTCCTTACGCGCCGTGGGCGCTTGAATTTCCCTTTCATCCAGCGACCTGAGGATACCGTGTCACAAGCTACCTTCCTGAACCGGCAGGCGCTTCATCTGCGTCCCGATCCCGCGCGAGTTATCGTGCGGCCATTCAAGCCGGCGACTGAACCGCGCGATCTCAACCCCACCGACAAGATGCGCGCAAATCATATCGTCGAGCGAGTTCTCGCACTCGATCAGGAAGCCGTTGCCGCTCAGCTCGCGGACGTCCTGGACAATTTCAAGGGGCGGCATCGCAACCTGTTGGAAAGATTCGAGGCCCGCGCGGACGAAATGGAGGACGCTTTCGCGACGCATGGCGTCTTCTCAAAGAAGCAGCGCCAGCTGGTCGGCGCCTATTTCCTCAATGAGTATTCATTCGAAGCCTCTGCCTTGTTCAATCCGAGCATCGTGGCGCACCCCGATCAATCGGGAGCGCCGAAGGGCGGCGTGCGCTTCATCCTCAGTCTCCGTGCCATAGGCGAAGGGCATGTATCGTCACTGACGTTTCGAACCGGGACCATTGCGGCTGACGGCAGTCTGGCTGTTGATCCGACGGCTCGGCTCGCGTCGATTCCGAGGATTTGCCATCGCATATCGGGGCCGGACGGCGAGCGTGTCGAGCTGATTTTCAAGCCCGAAGAAGACCTGACCGAGCGCGTCATCTTTCCCGTCACAGAATCCCAATCGAACGGCATAGAGGACGCGCGCTTTGTCGAATTCAGCGACGGCGATCGAAAGACGTATTACGCGACCTATACCGCTTACAGCGGTCGAGCCATCCGCTCCGAATTAATCGAGACCAGTGATTTCACGTCGTTTCGACTGGCGCCCCTACGAGGGGCTGCGGCTCGGAACAAGGGCATGGCACTGTTCCCGCGCAAGATCGGCGGCCAGTATGCCATGATCGCGAGGCAGGACAATGAGAACCTGTATCTAATCTATTCAGACGACCTCCACACGTGGGATGGCGGTCAAGCCATTTTGAAACCGCAGTTTCCCTGGGAGTTCGTCCAGATCGGCAATTGCGGGTCGCCGATCGAACTCGATGAGGGTTGGCTGCTGCTGACGCACGGTGTCGGCCCGGTCCGCAAATACTCGATCGGTGCGGCGCTGCTCGACAAGCACGACCCATCCAAGGTGCTGGCACGTTCGCGCGAGCCGCTATTGCGGCCTGAACCATCCGAGCGTGAAGGATACGTCCCTAACGTCGTTTATACGTGCGGCGGGATGCGGCACAATAACCAGATCATCCTGCCATATGCCGTGTCCGACACATTCTCAAATTTCGCAACGATCGAGATTTCCGAGCTCATAAACGCGATGAAATGCTAGGGCGCGGCCAGCTGATCTCAGGAGCATACATCCAGTTCAATAGCTGCTTTTGTTCCCGAGCTACTCCTGCGCCTTGACGCCAGGCCGCACGCTTATCCTTGCGAGCTCGCGACGCTCGTCCTCTGTCAGCTGCCAATCCTCGCACTGGCTGCAAAGCTGCGCGAAAACGTCGTGTAATTGGCTTCGGGCTACCCTGACGATCTCGGTATCGTCGAATTCGCAAGACTTCAGGAAAATTGGCAAGGTAAAACTGGTCTGACGGCTTTCGAACTGAAACGTCAGGCGAATGTCCTCGCCACGTTCATTCGGCAGAATCACCTCGATGCGTGCGATCGTAATCTCGAACATATTCATGCGCATCTCCTTGTCGCCCACCTTTCCAAGTTGGTCTCGCCCGGGAGCGAAGCGTTCTGGCTGCTCTCCGGCATGCGCGAGCCGGCGCGGTCAATTGGAATTGCGGCTTGAAACTGTTGTGCTTCGTGCTGCGGTTGCTGTGGCATGGTGGGCAACGCCTTGGCGTCGTCCACGGGAAGCGGCATATCCGCAGCGTCCCGGGCTGGCCTTTCGGGCGGATTGCCGGGTTAGGCGCAGGCGCTGGCCGCAGAGGTCGAGCGGATGGGCATTGTGCGAGGCCGCCCCATGCAGTCTCCCGGAAGTGCCGGCCACTCCGGAGGGCGGACCTGATCTCTGTCTTCCAGGCTCCGCGTTGCGCCGGACGCTACTGTGCGAAGGTCTCAAGGTTCCTCACCTTGCCAGGCGATCTTTGCTCATGATCAGCGTAACGACCAGCCCCTCTTCCGACCAGTCGAATGCGATGGAGCCACCGAGTTGGGCCGCCATGCTCCGCTGCACCAATTTGCTTCCAAAGCCATCGAGCCTTGCGGGAGCCTTAAGAGGCGGGCCGCCCCGCTCGGTCCAGGTCACGACGACTTCGTCGCCATGGGCATTGCACGACACGTCCAAGGTGCCGCTTGCCAGCGATAGCGAACCGTATTTCGCCGAGTTCGTTGCCAGTTCGTGCAGCACAAGAGCGAGCGTTGTACTCGACATCTCGCCGACATTCATCTTCGGCACCGAAACGCGAATGCGGACGCTCGCCTCTCTTTCGTCGTAAGGCGCGAGCAAGATGGAGACGAGGTCACCAAGAAGCGCTCGTTCGCTCTTCCTTCCCGGTATGGGGCGAATGAGATCCTGTGCACGTCCCAAGGCCATCAGCCGATTTGTTAGCTCGTGGGCCATGTCTTCTTTGGTTGCGGCCGAACGCGATGTAAATTGAGTAAGCGCGGTCGCGATAGTCAGAAGGTTCTTCACGCGATGGCTCATCTCACCGGCAAGCAACTCGTTCGCTTCTTCGGCTTGCTTGCGTTGGGTAACATCGAGGAAGATGCCAAACATGGTTCGATCGGCGATGTCCGCATCGTCGCCTTGCCCGCGCGCGGAGATCCAACGGATGTCGCCGTCGAACAAGATGCGAAAGTCAATCTCGTAAGCGCCTACTATTGCGCGAGTAGCGGCAAACGCAGACCTGACTCGTTCCAGATCAGCAGGATGGATGTTCCTGGACAAGATCTCGAATGTGATGTGTTTTTCACTCTTCGGAACGTCCCACAGGTCGTAGGCGCGTTCGTCCATCGTAATAGCGTCCGTATCCACGTTCCAGGCCCACAAGGCCACGCCGGCGGCGTCGGTCGCAGCACGCAAGTGCTTTTCATTCCAAACCGGCATCGATATCTTATCGGACGACATCCGCTTTGCTTCCATCTTGTACACTTGTACACCGATAACGGCTGAGGGGCGCGGTGGTGCCAGGCAGCGCATGTGAGCGGAAGAACGAGGCTTGGCGGAATCAATTTCCGTGATCGGCCCGCGCCGGCCGGCCTGCGCACTCCGACATACGCGCCGCGAGCGGATAGGAATGAGCCTTGCCTTAGTCGGCGTCCGTGATCCTGCCCTTGCCTTTGCATGACTGGCATTTCGCTGGGTAGATCTTTCGGCCCGGTTCCACCGGCTGCATCGTCGGAGCGAAGCCCGTTCCGCTGCATCCAGGGCAGGTATGCTCTTTGATCTTTAGCGTCATATCGACCTTTCAGGTTCCGCGGATCTGCGGCCAACAATTTCATTACAGATCGCGCGCTTCCATGATCGATCACGCTTCAGCGGTCCGTCCTGCTTCTCGCGCTCCTGCACCAAGCCAAACAAGAGCGGCCCGAGTTCGGCACTGGTCGAGATCTCGGGCCGCCCGAACGGCGCGGGGGCGGCCCGCGACGCCCGGCGTCATCCGATCACATCCAGCTCGCGGTCGCTGTGCAATTTTGCTCACTCTTCGACGCGCCACTTGTTGGTCCCCACCTGCTCACGCGCCCTGATGCCGGGCACGCGAGGTAAGACCGGTCTGAGGTGCCTTCGAATTGAAACGTCGGCCGACCGTCCTCGCCGTGTTCGTTCGGCGGAATCGTCTCGATGCGTGATCTGTATGCTGAATGCATTCAGCGCATCACCTTGCTTGATCGACCTTGAAGCGACTTCCCTCGGCTTGATCTCGATCTCGATCGCGCTCGGCAGCGATGCTGCCGCGATCATACCAAATGACAACCATACTGGATCGCGATCAGCATCGCAGCGATCCGGCGAGAGGGCGAATGCCAAAGACCGGCGAGGGGGCCGACGTGCCCGACCTCCAAATGGCGATGCCACGCATCTGCAGTCGATCAATCGACCGGTCGCGCGCCGGTCAGTCCTTCCGGCCCAGCTCCGACTTCTCAATCAGAACGGCGTTCAGGAGCGAGCTATGGACCTCGATTTTTCCATTGTAGCTGATGAAGCCAAGCCTGCGGAATTTATTCATGAAGAAACTAACCCGCGATCGGGTCGCGCCGATCATTTCGGCAAGTGTTTCCTGGCTGATCTTGACCCCAATAGGCTGCGGGCTGGTTTCCTTGCCGAAATTCGCGAGCAGAAGCAACAGCCGCGCCAGACGTTTTTCGCTGGAGTTGAATAGTTGGTCGATCAGATCTTCTTCAATTCGGCTATTGCGCGTGAGCAGGTACGCCATGAACAATTGGGAGAACTTGGGCCTGCCTTCGAGCGCTGAAATCATTGCCAGTTTCGATATTCTAGTGATGATGCTGTCTTCCATTGCCGTAGTCGTCGCGATACGCAATGGCTGGCCGTTGAGACAACCTTCACCAAAGAATTGTCCCGGCTCCAACATCCCGACGACGGCTTCCTTGCCCTGGTCGGAAACGACCGTGAGCTTGATCTTTCCTTTTTGAATGTAGAAAACCGCGTCCGCGACATCTCCCTGCACGAACACGTTCTGACCCTTGCCAAGCTTTGAGATCGATTTTCCTGCCCCAACCTTGGCGAGGAAGGTCTTGGGATCAAACTTGTCCTTCGCGGGCTTGGCCGAATGGACGCTCTCATTCCCTAGGTGTAGTGCCCCGTAATATTAGCAGAATGTCCGATTCGTGGAAGGCGCAGCGCGGGAGAGCGGGAACGGAAATCACATCAGGGAATTCCGGCCCGCAAGGGGGGGCCAGGTATGGACATCCCGAAATACTGCGCAGATCGCGCCCTGCGCAGGTTCGCCGGCTATCCGCGTTGCTCCACCGCTTTTTCGCGGCCGAGCGATTCGGCACAAGCCCGTGCAACGGCCGAGTTTGGCTCGGTGCTTCCCGGCATCGTGGCCCAACCTCCCTTTTCGACGAACTTGCCTTGTTCCGATACATAGGTCGCCTTCTTCATTTCGGTCAGGTTCGCCGAGGCATCAGCGGTCTGTCGAAACTTTTCAACGCAGATGGGTGTGAGAGCTGCGACGACGGCCGTCGCAGCGCGGCTTGCAGCGAGGGTCTCTGCGGACCCACCGGTCACCCAGCCGCCCCAGCTGAAGCCAACGATCGCCAGGGCCATCGCCCCAGCCACAGCACCCCACAGAACGGAGCGCGCGGTCGCCTTTGTCTCCCGGGAGATGTCCATGATGTCGCCTTTGACTGAGAGGATCGAGATAGCTTGAGGAAGCCAAGCATGTCGATCGCTGGGCGGCTGTACCAAATTGCTCATTCGGCGTGTGGAGGCCCAACTCGGATGGGCACAGATGTGCCGCATGCCCCCGCCCGCGTTGTGTGCCTATTTGAACAGACAGCGCAGTCTACCCGCGCTCTATTCTTGAATTGCCTGACTTGAAATCATACTTCCGATCAGCCCGGCCCTCGCGGCCGGGCTTTTCGTTCCGGCTCCATCGATCTGAGATCCATTCCAGGGGGTTTGCTTCGAAAGAGTTTCTCCACGTAGGTCGAAAGAAAAGGCCCGCCGGAGCGGGCCTTTGAATGTTGCCTAGCGAAGCGCGCCACCGTATTGCTGCCGCTCCTTGCGAATCTCCTCGGCGCCGTAGGGCTTGCTGGCCGGATCGAATGATTTCCACCCGGCCTTTTGCCAGGCAGCGCTGCGGTCACGCAGGTTGATGGCCGACTCGTTCAATATTGCATCGAAGCGAGACTGGTCTGCATCGGCCACGCGTGCCGACACCAGCGTGCCGCCACGACGGACGCCCTCGGCATAGGAGTGCGCGTCCTCTTCCGAAACGCCAGCCTGCGTCAGCGCTCCGACAATTCCGCCGGTAGCTGCACCTGCGGCTGCGCCGACCGCCGTCGCGGCCAGCCAGCCGGCTGCGACAACGGGCCCGAGGCCGGGGATCGCCAGCAGGCCGAGCCCGGCAAGAAGGCCGGCCGTGCCACCCACGCCCGCACCAATGCCGGCGCCTGTCCCGGCACCCTCGGCGCGATCGTCGACCCCATCGCCGTCGCGGTCCACCTTCTTGTCGGTGTTGAACCAGCTGTCTGAATTGTTGGCGACGATGCTGATGTCCGAGTGCGGCACGCCTGCGGCTTCCAGGCGTCGAACAGCCTGCTGGGCATCATTGTGGTTGTCGTAAAGACGAGAAATTGTAACGGTCATGCTGAGCCTTCCTTACTTCGCGCTATTACTTGGCGCTATTGACGTTGCCCTGAAAATCGACGCTGACCGCAGCGACTGAGCCGCTCTTGCTCGCCTTGCCGCGCCAGACACCATTGTCGTCCTTCTTCAACTCGGTGACGTTGGTGTAGCCGGCATCCTCGATCTTCGACTTGGCTTGTCCTTCGGTGAAACTGTTACGACCGGCGACGGGAGCGTTGGAGTTGTTTTGACCGGGGCTATTGACGGCGCTGTTGTTCGGCCCCGACTGCGCGGGCGGATTTTGCGCCGAAGCCGTGGTGGCCGCCAATAATCCAATGCAAATGAGCAGAAGTGAACGTTTCATAGTTTTCTCCAGTGTTCAGGTGGGAGCCCAATCTCTCGTCGCCGCGTTAGTTCCTCGCGCCGCAGCGTAAGTGGAGTTCCGCGGCGGCTAGGTAGCGCTTCAGTTGCCGGGAACGCGGTCGCGTATCGCGCCGGAGGTTGCGACGACTCGTCAACTGACGCTTGAGGAACTTAGCCGGACGCGCGGGATTGCCTCCCACAATCCCCCCCCCACATCGCGGAGATGGACCATGGCGAAAATGAAGAAGCTCGAAGACCTGTTTCACGACACTCTCAAGGACGTCTATTTCGCCGAGAAGAAGATTCTCGCGACCCTGCCGAAAATGATGAAGGCTGCGCAGCATGCCGACCTCAAGGCCGCTTTCGAGAAACACCTTGGCGAGACCGAAGGTCAGATCGAGCGCCTAGAGCAGGTGTTCGCCGAAATCGACAAGAAGCCCCAGGGCAAGACCTGTGATGCCATCGTGGGTATCGCGAAGGAAGGGCAGGAGATCATGGACGAGTACGAGGGCATGCCCGCCCACGATGCCGGGTTGCTCGCCGCTGCGCAGGCCGTCGAACACTACGAGATGAGCCGCTACGGCACGCTTCGTACCTGGGCCGAGGAACTCGGTTACACCAAGTCGGTCAAGTTGCTCCAGCAGACCCTCGACCAGGAACGTGCGACTGACGCCGCGCTGACCAAGCTTGCGAAAGCCGTCATCAACCTGGACGCTGAGCAAGACGAAGCAGCGTGAGTGAGCGGGGCGCGGCCCGACCGAATGCGGCGGCGTCCGTTATCTCAACATGTCGGCTGCAGGCTCGCTCCACTTCGTTCGGCACGCTTTCACCGCTGCCGAACGAAGACGTCCCTCATTTTAGGGGCGTATGACGATTCGCGCATTAGTGCGCCATCGCGATCTCACCCGACAAATGCTCGCGCCTTGCATCAATCCGCAACATCACGACAACGATCGCGCCCGCCAGCGCGCACCCCGCCAGCAGGAGAAGGCCGGCGGTAAAGTTGCCGGTCAGATCCTTCAGATAGCCCATCGCGTAGGGACCGGCGAAACCCGAAAGATTTCCGAGCGAGTTGATCGCGGCAATGCCGGCGGCGGCCGATGCGCCCGTCAGGAAACTCGCCGGCAGCGGCCAGAACATCGGGGGTACCGCGGAGACGCCGATCTGTGCAAAACAAAGCAGCGCCATGACGACGACGGCGTTTGAGACGAACCCTGCCAATCCGATTCCAATCGCGGCCATGAGCAGTGCCACCGCGACGTGACCCTTTCGTTCCATGGTCCGATCCGAATGACGACCGAGCAGCACCATGCCCACGGCGCCGAAGACAAAGGGCAGCGCCGCAAGCAATCCGGTCTGGGTATCGCTGACGCCAAACCCCTTGATGATGGTCGGCAGGAAGAACGCCACTCCGTAGCTTGCGGCATTCAGGCAGAAATACACCAACGCGCACATGAGAATGCGCGGATCCGTGAGCGCCTGCCCCAGGGACAGGTGCTCGACCTTTTCCTTGTTCAGCTTCTCGGTCGCCTGCACGTTCTCCAGCCACGCAATTTCATCCCGTTGCAGCCAACGCGCCTGGCGCGGCAAATCGGTCAGGTAGATCAGGACGCCGATGCCCACCAGAACCGATGGCAGCGCCTCGAGAATGAACAGCCACTGCCAGCCGTCCAGTCCCCAGCCGGTCAGGCCTAGCAGCATCCCGGAGATTGGCGATCCGATGATGGATGATATCGGGATCGCCAGCATGAACAGGCTGATGACCCTGGCGCGGTAAACCGCCGGGAACCACAGGGTCAAATAGAAGATGATGCCCGGAAAGAAGCCTGCCTCGCAGGCGCCGAGCAGCAGACGGAGCGAGTAGAAGACGCCCGTCGTCGGAATTCCGGTCGCCGCCGATATCGATGGGATGAACGCGAAGGCCGCCGAGACGATCCCCCACGTGATCATGATGCGGGCGATCCACACGCGCGCGCCGACCTTCTCCAGAAAGATGTTGGACGGTACTTCAAACAGAAAATAACCGACGAAGAACAGGCCTGCGCCCAATCCAAAGGCTGCTTCACTCAAGCCGAGCGCCTCGTTCATGTGCAGCTTGGCAAAGCTGACATTGACCCGGTCGAGATAAGCCACGAAGTAACACAGGATCAGGAACGGAATGAGCCGCCACATCACCTTGCCGATGACACGTTTCTCGACGTCTTGCATGGCGCAGCCTCTCGCTTGGTAGTTTGAGCTCCATGTCCCATTAAGCGGTAGCGTCGCCAGCCGACAGGACTGGCACGCCTCGTGGCGTCGATCTGGCGAACAAACGCTTCGATCATTCGCGCCGCCTCACTCCGCACGGCAAAGATAGTGTGAAACGATCGTCAGTCTGAGTCTGAGCAAAATTGATCACAGCATCTGTTCCTGTCGGCGCAGCAACGCAGCCAGCTGGCGGTCTCATCGACCACTGCTAACCGGCTGGCTTTTCCTTCTCATGCGGCGTGCCACGATTTTCGTCAGTCTGCTCGGCATCCCCCGGCGTTTTCCCTGCCATGTTTCCGGGATTGAAATGGTACTTGCCATCCGGATTCTCGCCGGGCTGCTTCTCAGTTGGATTCTTGTTGTTAGTCATTGGACCAGTCACTCCTTGGTAAGAGTAACAATGTTGAACGGGACCGAGGTCTCTATGTTCCCAAAGCTGCGATCTATCGCGTGGAACGAAAGCTCGCTCGTCCCCGTTGAGCATAACCTGCAACATTTCTCATTGGCGTGAGGCGTCGTGCAGACCACTTGAGGTGTTGCACATGGCTTTTTCGCAAACACGTTCTTCAGCATTCCTATCCGACTGTCTGGCCGCCTTCAGGCGATATCCCGCCATCGCCGCCTTTGCTGGGGCCGCTACTCTTGTGGCGGCGACGGCGATCGCGAACCGGCATCTTGCCGATAAAGCGCAGCGTGATAACCCGCCACGGGGTCGGTTCATCGACGTCGACGGGGTTCGGCTGCACTATGTGGAGCGCGGCAATGGCCGGCCGCTGGTTCTCTTCCACGGCAATGGCAGCATGATCCAGGATTTCGAGTCGAGCGGCCTGATCGATCTGGCAGCCGAGAATTACCGGGTGATCGTGTTCGACCGACCGGGATTCGGGCATAGCCTGCGGCCGCGAAACGTGGTTTGGACGCCGGAGGCACAGGCGGACCTGTTCAGGAAGGCATTTGATGGGCTGGGCGTTCAGCGAGCCATCGTACTCGGGCATTCGTGGGGGGCGTCGGTCGCGGTTGCGCTGGCGATAAGGCATCCTTCCTTCGTCGAAGCGCTGGTGCTGGCATCGGGATACTATTTTCCGACCGCGCGAGCCGACGCAGTGGCCTCATCTCTATCCGCTACACCCGCGCTTGGCGATATCATCAGCTACACCGTCTCTCCGATCCTGGGTCGATTGATGTGGCCGGCAATGTTGCGCAAGGTGTTTGGCCCGCAACCAATCCCCGGCAAATTCGCCGGCTTTCCGAAGGAAATGGCCGTCCGGCCATCACAGCTCCGCGCCAGTGCGGGGGAATCGACGTTGATGGTCCCCGCTGCATTTGCTTCCTCGAAGACCTACGGCGAACTCGACATGCCGACGATCATACTCGCGGGCGAGAATGATCGTTTGATCGATATCGATGAGCAATCGGCCAGGCTGCATGACGAGGTCAAGCAGAGCAAGCTGCACCGCATTGCCGGAGCCGGACATATGATCCAGCAATCTGCCACGCGAGATCTAATGGCGGCTATCGACGAAGCCGCTGCCGAGACCCTGCACTAGTCCATCGGATGCGGCGATGCGCTGGCGCGTACCGCTCGCCATGACCGCGCAGGGCTACCTGGCTGGGTCCGGGCTCCGGCAGGACAGATTTGCGTGGAGGATGGAGGAAACGCCTTGGTTTCGCTTTCGATGTTGCCGGAGGAGTCCCCATCGTCGCCAGGGCAGGACGCCGGCGCGTCGGAATCGGAGGCCCTGCCAACGCAGGCGGTCGACAATGTCGAGATGCCGCTGCCGTCCAGTCCGCAGACGTTCTTTCTCGGTAGCCTGTTGACACTGGCCGTCCTAGCGGCCGTGTACGTGGCAAGCTCGATCATATTGCCCGTGGTGCTCGCCTTCGTGTTGCAACTCATTCTGCAACCTGCCGTGGATCTTCTCGAGCGTATCGGCCTACCCCGTGCCGTCGGCGCGCTCTTGGCGATCCTGCTGGTCGTGGGAGCGCTCGTGGGCTTCGTGGCAGCCTTGTCAGTACCCGCCGCGTCGTGGGCGGAGAAGTTGCCGGACGGCTTACCGCGCCTGGAAACTCATCTGGTCGTCCTGAAGCGCCCGATCGAAGCGCTGCAAAAGGTTGTCCAGCAGGCGGAGCACGTCGCGGACTCTCCCGGGAAAAAGGAGCCCACCGTTTCGGTTCGCCGCGATCTCGGTCTGACCGGCGTGCTCTTTGCCGGAACGCGCGCCGTGCTCGACGGCCTGTTCACGACGGTTCTGGTGCTCTATTTCCTTCTGGTCGCAGGCGACATTTTTCTGCGACGCATCGTCGAGGTGCTGCCGAATTTTGCCGACAAGAGGCAGGCCGTGGACATCTTCCAGCAGATCGAAGCGGACATATCGGCCTATCTGCTCACGATCACGGCCATGAATGCTGCGGTGGGAATTGCGACGGCGGCTGCGATGTACCTCTGCGGGCTTGGAGATCCCTTGTTGTGGGGAGCCGCTGCTTTCCTGCTCAACTACGTTCCAATTCTGGGGCCGTTGTTGGGAACCGTCATCTTCCTGCTCGCCGGAATGTTGAGTTTCGACAGCTTGTGGTGGGCCTTGCTGCCGGCGATTCTTTACTTCTGCATCCACCTCGCCGAGGGCGAGACCCTGACTCCCATGCTGCTTGCGCGACGCTTCACCCTGAATCCCGTGCTGATCATCCTGTCGCTAGTGTTCTGGTTCTGGATGTGGGGGGTGCCTGGCGCAATCCTGGCCGTTCCAATGCTGGCCATCCTGAAGATCGTCAGCGATCGCGTCCGTCCGCTAAAGGCTTTGGGGCACGTCCTCGAAGGATAATCGCAGCGTCTTGGTGATGGATTGAGGACGTACCGCCGGCGGGGCACGGCCAGTGCTGGCAGGCTACGAAAGAGGCATAGAGAAGGTGAAGCGGGTTCCAGCGGAGTTCGATGCGACGGTCAAAGCGCCCCCCATGGGCCTTTGCGATCTGAGAGGCGATGTAGAGCCCCAATCCAAGCCCCTGCTTGCTCGCACGAGCTTTGCCGCGGAAGAACGGTTCGAACAACTTCTCCATCACCGTTTCCGGAATCGCCTCACCCGCATTGGCTACCCAGAGTTCGAACGATCCCTTTCGCGTCTCGGCGTGAACGACGATGGGTTTGTCGGTTGCTCCGTGCGTCACCGCGTTGCCGAGAAGGTTGGAGAGGAGCTGGCCGATGCGGATGCGATCGCAATTCACCGGCTCGTAGATGGCAAATTCGGTTTCGATGACCCGGCCGGGTGAGGCCAGTCTCAGTTCGTCGACCACCTGGGCAAGGGCAGGTTCGAGCGGCGCTCTTGCATCGCGTTCCAGGGCAATGCCGCCGCCCAGCCGACCGCGCGCGAAGTCGAGAACGTTGTCGATCATCGAGGCCATTCGCATGACCGTGGTCTGCATCATGGCGATGATCTGGTGTTCCTTTTCGCTATGGACGGTTCGGTCGAGAATTCTCGCGCCGGCGCTAATGGAGGCGAGAGGATTGCGAAGATCGTGACCGAGCACGGCGATGAACTGTTCGCGCAACTCGGAGGTTTCGTGCTCGAGCCGCAGCAGTTCTTGCGTCGCCTTCTCGGCGCCAATCGCCAATTCTCGGGCGGCCAGAAGCTCGTGCTCGTAGCGCCGCCGATCCGTCGCCTTGATCAGGGCTAGACGGATGAGCAGCAGCCTTCCTTCCGGATCGCGGCGCTCGTTCGCGTTGGCGATCATCTGCAGTGGCGTACCGGCGGCGGTTAACACGTCGATGGCGAATTCGTCGAAGGATCCCTGCATTCGGAGCAGCGGCGCGATATGGGTTTCGTAATAGATGCGGCCCGGCATGGTCAGGAAATCGCTGAAGCGCTTCCCGATCATCCGTGGCGCCGTATGTCCGCTCCATTCCAGGAAGGTGAGGTTGACGTACTCGATCCGGCCGTTCGGCAGCAGGGTGACGTAACCGCAGGGCGCGTTGTCGATCATGTCCTTGAACTGGGAATCGGAGGCGCGCACTAGACAAAAGGTCGCATCGCCGCGACGACCTCTTCCGGCGCGCTCAGATTTGGGCAATGCCCGGTCGCGTCCAGGACTATCATCCGGCTGTTGGGAATATTGCGGGCGACAAACTCGCCGACCTCCGGAGGGGCGATAATATCCTCGCTGCACTGGAGAACGAGGGTCGGAAGGGAGACCTCCGCGAGGTCTTCGCGGTTGTCGGAGGTGAAGGTCACCCGGGCGAACGCTTTGGCGATTTCGGGATCCGTGCTGCAGAAGCTATTGGTTAGCTCCTGACCTAGTTCCGGTCGATCGGGATTGCCCATGATCATCGGCGCCATCTGCATCGACCAACCCATGTGGTTCGAGTCGAGAAACCTGAGCAATTCCTCGATCTGCTGAGCGCTGAACCCACCAACGTAGCCGTCGTCGTCGATGTAACGGGGTGACGGACCGATCAGTACAAGCTTGCCGAACATCCCGGGGGCTTGTCGGGCGGCCATCACGCCGATCATGCTGCTGACGGAATGTCCTACGAAGACGGAATCCTTCAATCCGAGCTCCGTGCCGATTTCGACCACGTCTTTGGCGTAGCCGGACAGGGTCGAATATTTGGCGCTGTCGTAGGCCGAGAGGTCGGAGCCGCCGGCGCCGACGTGGTCGAACACAACGGTCATGAAATCCTTTTCGAACGCGGGAGCCACAAAGCGCCACATGTTCTGGTCGCACCCGAAGCCGTGTGCGAAGATCATCGTCCGGTGGCCGGCGCCGCGAACGCGAACGTTATTTCGTTTGATTGTGCCTGCCATCAGGACTCCCTGAACCGCCCTTTATCGTGCAGTTCCTCTAACGTCGCCGGGCCGCGGTCTGGTTTGCGAGGCCTGAATGCAGTGGAGATGCCCGGTCCTGCGAGCCGATCCGGATCAGCCGGCGCGCTCGAGCATCTCGACTTTCGCTTGCTTGATTTCTTCATCCGACGCCTCCTCGATGCCCGCAATGCGGTTGCTTGCGGCCTTTGTCGCCAGGATCAATTCGTCGAGTTTCAACTGCAAGGCCAGCGTGTCGCGGTTCTGCGTTGCCTGGATCAGAAAGACCATCAGGAACGTCACGATTGTCGTGCCCGTGTTGATGACGAGCTGCCAGGTATCGCTGAAGCCGAATAAGGGACCTGTGATCGCCCACACGAGTACGACGGTAACTGCCAGCAGAAAGGTCGTCGGTCGGCCGGAAATGCGCGAGGTCGCAACTGCCAGCCGGGCGAACCAATTGCCGCTTGGCTGAGCATTCGCGGACGTAGAGCCTATGGGCAGATTTGCGCGCATTGAATGATTTCCTTGGCGAAGCGGAAGCCACACCGCAGATGTCTGCAAGTCAGCTATTGGCGATCGACGGACCGCAAGGAGCGCCGTCAGCTGATGGAAGGAGGCCGTCTTTCTTTTCCCATTTGTCTGACCGCTTCGACGATGCGGTCGGGTTGGTAGGGCTTGTGCAAGGTGAGACTGCCAGGCACCGGACGGGCCTCGACGGGCGAGAAGCCGGTCGCGTAGATCACCTGCAGCTGGGGATCATGCTCCCGACAACGTTCGGCGATCTGCCACCCGTCAACTCCGCCGGGCAGCCTGATGTCGGTGACCAGAACGTCCGCGATCTGCCTCTTGCACAATGCCAGCGCTTGCTCACCATTGGAGGCGTGAAAGACCTCGTAGCCTTCCTCGCGCAGAGCGTCGACCACCAATTCGCGGACAAGTGGATCGTCCTCGACCATAAGTATTCGCACCGGTGGCTCCTCAATACTCTTGACGACCGTTGCAAGTCTGGAACGGCCCAGCCTTGAGAGGGTTCCGCGGCGACGCTGCCAACGTCGCAGCATTCTCGGAATCAGAGACTCAGGCCATCCTGTGAAATGCCGGTGGCAACGTCTCTCGAACCAGTTGACTCAGATCCAGCGCCTCCCCGCTGTCCGCAATGTCGGAGAATAGAACCTCGACGAAGGGATGCTGTCGGTTGAATACCGCGCCTCGCTGGTATTTCGCGCTCACGATCCGCTGAAGTGCGGGAAGGTTCAGTCTGCCAAGCGCATTGTATTGATCGCGAAACAGGCTTTGTCGCCCTCCACGATGCTCGATGGAATCCGCCCAGACGTCCATCACCTTCCGCCCAATGAACGCCTCCACGCCATCATTTCCATCCTGAGCGAGAAGCCTTAGTCCATCCATGACGTGTGGTCCGTCATCGACCCGAAACTGTGTAAGCGACATGGGAGTCCTCCTGTTATCGGCGTCCATCTACATCGGCGGGCAGTCGTGGACTGCTCCTCCCTCGTTGTCCCATCGCGACAGCGCCAGGGCACTTGATCTTGCATCGGCAGGCGAGTCTTCTGTCACCGGCAATTTGCCGCGACCGGCATCATCCTTGTGGTTGTGGAGAAACCGGGCGATTTGGCTGCGGAGCGCCGATGTCGCCAGTAACTTGCCGACCGACCCCGCAGTGTTGAAGATCTGCCGTTGCAGCGTTGTCGGCAGGGCGTTCCATCGTATGATGATGGCCGCGCCCAGACACCGCAAAACACGTTCTTCTCGGGCCGCAAGGGCTGCACCGTACGAACGGTTCTCATCCGGAGCGGGCGGGTGCTTGGTCAGTTCGCCGTGCTTGGCTTCTCTCGCCCGAGATTGCTGAGATCTAAACATTCCGGGCCCCCTTTCGTTGAAAGTCGCGGCCCCTTCCGAACAACCCCCGATGGGGTGATCAGACTCAAATAGATATGGGGATCAAAGGTCCGGACAACGAGCCCAAAGTCCAAATAAACTTGCACGATAGTTGGCATCGTTTGGCGTCCAGTTGCGTCGTGCAAAGAGCATTGCCGCGACAGCGGACTGCGGTGATCCCGTCAAACTCCCGGTCGTGAGCAATATTGACCAGCGGGCGGCGCTGCCGGGTCCATACTGCTGCGATCGCCGTGGACGCCGATCGGTGAGAGTTCGATAGTGCCGCTGCCCTTATTCCGCAGGGGGCGAGCGTGCTCGGGTCACAAGCCAGGGCCCCTAACGCCTCGCGCGATGTGGCGACCAGTGCTGCCTTTGGAGTGCAAGGTGAGGACGATGAAATGACAACGCTGCCGCGCAACGATCTGGACTGTCACGATTGGGCTACCCGGGCATCCGAGGCTCTTGCGCAAGCAAGGCAGTTGCCGGCTTGGAGCGATCCGATTCGAAGCCATCAGAAAAGCCGAGCAACTTGGCTTTGCCGCTGAGATGAGGAAATGGCTGATACCGAAGAAGCCCAACCGCGCCCCGAAACGGACTGGCTGACGGCGATCTCAGTTTCGAAGAGTAAAGTGCTGCTTTGCGTGAGAAGCTCCGGCCCAGAGAGCAGATCAGAAGGGCACTCCTAAAGGAACGGCCCCAGAGCGTGGGGGCGCGCTGGGGCCGTCATTTCATCGGATGCGTGGGGGCACATGCATCCGGTCGCCGTCACCAAGTAACGCCGCAGACATTCGTTCCAGGAAATGCCCAAGTCGCGATGCTAGGAAGTGATCTCGTCGGTCCACACCTTGAAGCTCACCAGGGTGTTGGGCCCGAACGTCTGCGTAATCGGGACGTCAGCGGCGTCACGTCCCCGCGCAATCAGGATACGTCCAATCCGTGGCACGTTGTTGCGCGGATCGAACGTGTACCAACGTCCGCCAATGTAGGCCTCGAACCATCCGGCGAAGTCTCCTGGCGCATAGGGGGGCGGCATGCCGATGTCGCCCAAATAGCCGGTGCAGTACCTTGCCGGAATGTTCATGCAGCGGCAGAACGTAATGGCCAGATGCGCAAAGTCGCGACAAACGCCCTTGCCCTCGTGGTACACTTCCCGGGAGGTCTTGGTGGCGCGCGCGTGCTCGTAGCCGAATTGAATGTGATTGTGGACGAAATCGCAGATCGCCTGAACGCGCGCCCATCCGGGCGGCTGCTTCTCGAAGAGCTTCCACGCGGTGTCGGATAGCTGGTCGGTTTCGCAATAGCGACTGCCGAGAAGATACACAATCGTCTCTGCCGGCAAGTCCTCGACCGCGTGTTGGGAAGCCGAGGGCACGGTGGCGTCCGGCAAGCCCGTGTCGCGAATGATGCCATCAGCCGCCAGCCGCAGTCGACCGGCTGGAGCAACGATACGGCTGCACCAGTTACCGAAGCCATCGCGGTATGGGTTGATCGCCACCGGAGGATCAGTGGTCAGATAGTCAGGCACGATAACGTCGGAAGCCCGGGTAAAATGAACGCCCAGGACCATGATCATGGGTGTGGGTTGCGGAAACTCGTAGACCATCTCATAGCCGACCCGGATCTTCACTCGGCGTCCTCCAAAGTCGAGAAGGCTGCTCGACTACTTCGATCTTGTGTGTGCTCACCCTACACTCGCGACACGGCGCGGCGCGAACCCCAACGCCCTGGTGGTGCTTGTGTTCCAGCCACTTCATCACAGCAGCAAAAATAGAGCCGACGCCGTTTTGACGTTGACCTCCACATTCATTCCAAGCTCGTCCTCGCGACTTCCCCAATAGGTGCCGAACAGGGGAATGGCCTGGCTCGGGATTCTGGCCACCGCGACGCGAATTAAGTCCCGGTTTCCGACGATGCCGTTGGTCGGATCGAACTCGACCCAGCCCGAACCGGGGACGTAAATCTGGCACCAGGCATGAGTGGCTCCCCCACCCAGCCAGGTAGGTCCATCGCGATCCGGTACGTAGATGTAGCCCGTGATAAAGCGCGCGGCGAAGCCCAGACTGCGTGCGGCTTCAATCATCAAAATGGCAAAGTCCCTGCAGGTGCCTTTCCTCAGTTCAAGTGTGGTGGAGGGAATTTGAGTTCCTGGCGCCGTGCGGCGGTCATATGCGAAGCCATCCGAGATTGCTTCATTGAGGGTCATCAGGAGCTGGCCCGTCGGACGTTTCGTCCCCCGCGTGAGAAAGGTGTCCAGCCACCGGCCAACATGATCTTCCGGGTCGGAGAACCATCTCTGAACATAAGGTGCCAGGTCAGGCGCCTCTTCGTCATGATACGTGAATGGATGGTCCTTCGCGTAGTCCTCAATCCTAAAGTCCGGGGCGTTCTCCGGAGTGTGGTCAACCTTGATTTCACAGTCGAATCGCAAGTAATCGCTCGCGCGGTCAAATTCGATGTGCGCGACGCAATTCCCAAAGACATCATGAAGCCATCTCACCTCTGAGGGCTTCGGCGTCACATCGAGCGAGAAGTCAATCAGTCGTTGATCGAAGCTGTCCCTCGGACGTGCCATTAGCTGATGCCGGCCGAGCCTTACCTCGCGCTCGTACCGGTACGTTGTACTATGCCGGACGATGAAGATCGCCATGATGTCGCCGGTCGACGAGGGTTAAGGGCTTACGATCCGCTCGAATGATGGAGACGGATCGCATTCCGACGGGAATGGTAGCTGGATTTGCCAGCAACTGGCGAAATCTTCGCAAGGCCGTGGCGCAAGTGATGCCAGGGCAGGGTCGCACGTCTGGTGGGATCAGACAATAAGGGCGGCTCTCGAGCCGCCCTCGTAACTGCCTGTCATACGCCTGGCGTGGTCGCCTAGCCTTCGATGATGTAGACGATCTCGTGGGTGCGCGGGCGAAGAACAATGTACCTTCCGTGCACGAGGATGAAATCGTATCCACGCCATTCCGGATAGATCTCGACGATACGTGCTGGCATCGGGTAATAACGGACGCCCGCCGGCACGGCCGTTCCGATCGAGAGGTTGAAGTTCACGTTTGCAACTTCCTCGACCTTCTCTTGCTTCATCGCCGAACTGATCTGGGTGCGCTTCTCGGCGGGAGGCGTCGCTGTCGCTGCGGCTGCGGCGTTGCCGGTCGTCTTGTTGTCCGAGGTCGAGGGCTTGGTCTCGGCAGTCGGAGTCTTCAAGTCCTTCGAGGTCGCGGCCGAATCAGACGATTTCGTCTTGCTTTCGGCTTTCATCTCGCTCGCCGCCTTGCCGCCCGAAGGCGACGTCGTTTCGGCGGCCGGATTCTTCAGGTCCTTCGTGGCGGCCGGCGTCGTTGACTCCGAGGCCTTCGACTTGCCATCGGCCACCGGTCGTTTTCGCATCCGGCTTGCCCTGCGCTTGTTGGGGCGCCATCTCCTTTGACCCAGCACCTGGGGTAGCCTTCTCGACTCCCTTTGCCGCCGGTGCATTCATCGGCGCCGCAGGATCACCTTTCGGCGAAGCGGCCGTCGGAGAGTCCTTCGCCGCTCCTTGGTTGGCGCCTTGAGCTGTCGCAAACCCGGTGGTGGCCAATAGGGCCGCAACGGCCGCAGAAACCATTAGTGACTTTCTCATCTGATTTTCCAATTCAAATTCAATCTATGCCGACGGACGCCGGCCATAGGGTGCAACGGCTCCGACCTCCTAGAGTTCCGCTTTCTCCGATTGAACCATCACTCGAGCTGCGCAAGCCGTCATCGACGGCGGGCGATGGCAACTCCCAGCAGGAAGGCGACCAGCAGAGAGCCAAGAGGGCTTCGCGCGCGATATTGCTCAGGATGCTCAGCGGCATTCCTGGCTTTCGTCCAGCCTTTATCGCGCCCGCAACCCGATTGGCCGTCCCCTTCACGGCGTGGGAGACTTCCGCGATAGGAGATTTCGGCTCTGAAGCAGGATCCAGGCCTTCGTGCGGGAAGGGGGGCGAGCGGGATGTGGTCACTCATGATTCAATCTCCAATCCAGCAATTGCTCGGCTGCACCCGTCCCAAACGCTATCGCGTGCGCCGCGTCGGGCGCGCCAGCCATTGCGCCAACACAAATCCGATCGCGCCGGCGATCAGCATCGAACCGAGCGGATTATCCTGCACCTTCCTGGCGATCGCTTGTGTGCCCTCGCGGAAGGTATCGCCGCTGTTCTCATAGGCGTCCTTGGCGTAGTCGGCGGCGGCATCCGTAACGTCGCGCGCGGCGTCCTTGGCTTGGCCGTACAGGTTCTGCGCGGTGCCCTTCGCCTCGCGGAACCGGCCCGCTGCCTGGCTCTTTGCATCGCCGGCGATATCGCCGACGGTGCCCTCGAGCTTACCGGCGAATTCCTTCGCCGAGCCGGCAATGCGATCGTTCTCCATAGCGGATACTCCCTGGGGTGAAAGTCTCGGAGAGCTAACTGGTGGGATCACGCGGCGTTCCTGCGCGCACAGAGCGCGGCCTGCAAATGTGGTTGCGATCTGAGCTCCCAGCAGTCCACGCCTGCCGCTCGACCGCGCCGAAGAGACGGATCAAGATCGCCAGGAAAGCCGCTTTCGCTTCTGCGCAGCCTTGAATTCCAGGGCATGTCGTTGAACGGCGTGCTTGGCATTGAAGCTCCAACGACGCACGAGTTGCCATGCCGGCAGGGACGCGACCCAGTCCTGGCCTTGGCAAAACCTATCGTGGCACCAGGCGAAAGCAGGAATTGACATCAGCTTGTCGCGGTTGACGCAGAAGAGCCGCTCGATGAGCAGGAGTTTGAGAAGCTCGCCGACGATGAGGAGCGCAAACCCGCGACCGATGTGCCCGGTCGCCGTCAGGTAAGCCGCAAGAGGCTTGACAGGTTCAAGCAAGATGACCGGCACGAGGAACAGTGCCAGAGCCGGATACGGGCGAAGCGACTCGATCCACGCTCGCACGCGCTCGAAAAACCAGCAGTTCGCCAACCGGCGAAAGACAGGTTTGAAGAGAGTGAAAAAGACCGCGTCCACCAGGAAGTAGATGGCTGCGATCAGAAACACAAAGGGTTTGAACATGCGGCTCAAGCGGGTTCTCCAATGAACCAAGCGCGAACCCATCGTTAAGTTCACGAATTCAAGCGGCGAATTCCAGGACCCGCAACGGAACCATTGCTCTGCGTCCCCTTATGGCGCGCGACCAGACCTATTTTGGCGTCTCGGAACGAAATGAGCCGTCGCTCCTTCTCGTCCCACAAGGCCTTCGGCACACATCGCAAGCTCTGGACGAGGGTGATTCGGCCCACATTTGCGAGCTCCGGATGATCCCGGAGCACGTCCGGCAGCCGATAGCAGGGAATTCGACTGCATAGATGATGGACGTGGTGGACGCCGATGTTCGCGGTGAACCAGCGCAAGAACCCACGGCAAGTGATAGTGCGAACTGCCATAGAGCGCAGCTTCGTGAAAGCTCCAGGCTTCATCGCATGACCATGAGGTGTTCTCGAACTGGTGTTGGACATAGAACAGCCAGACGCCGATCGACGCAGCCAGAACCATGATCGGCAGATGCACCAGCAGGAATGGCCCAGGGCCTACCAGCCGGATCATGCCGACGATCAGAACCGCGATGGCGACGTTCGTGCCCATCGTGCTCAGCCATGGCTGCCAGCCGTTACGCATCATCCCAATCGGCAATCGATGCCGCAAGATGAACAGATATGTCGGGCCCACGCCAAACATGACGATCGGATGCCGGTACAGGCGATAGAGGATCTGGCGCCATCGAGACCGTGCGGCAAACTCACTCACGGTCAATGTATCGATGTCGCCCGAGCCTCTATGATCGAGATTGCCTGAACTCGCGTGATGCCGCGCATGGTTGCGCCGCCAAAAATCGTAGGGAGTTAAAGTGACAACGCCGATGGCTCGGCCGATCCAATCGTTTGCAAGTCGGCTGCGAAAGAAAGACCCGTGGCCGCAGTCATGCTGGATCATGAAGAGACGAACGAGCAGGCCTGCCGCGGGCACGGCCAGCAGCAGGCCAATCCCATGGCGGCGGACAACGCCGACGAGCATCAGAGCCCAGATGACAGAAAAGGGTACTGCCGTGATCACCAGCTCGAAAATGCCGCGCGCGTCATCGGGTTGGCGATACCGGGCGAGCAGCGCTGCGAGCGAGCGGGCTTCCGGTGGATATTGAACCATGTCTAACTGCTTTCGGAGTGAGCCGCCAAAGCCAGGCCGCGACATCATCGACGACCGGAATGATCACGACGAGCCCGGGTTCGGCACGAGGTAACCCATGACACCGAGCACCGCGCCGATAAGCGACGCGGGCTACCGCAGGACATGCGATGATCGAACCCAATGCTAATCCGCGTCCGGATGTCTTGCTGAGCAATATTGCTCAGTCCGGGAGCCGGCACTTCAGAAAGGACGCGGGTTGATCGAGGCTACGGGGTGTACGCTTTCGGGATGCGGCGAATGCGGGCCGGACTCCTTGACCGATCTTGCAATCACTTCTCGGAAAATGTGAGCAATATTGATCAGCAGCCGGTCAGGTGGTGCGCGATTTTGGTGCCGTCCGATTCGCTTCACGACCATAGGTGAACGGCCCCGACCCGGAAGGAGCATCACATGCCCGAAATCTTCGCGCGCCCCGAGCCCTCGCTTATTCCGATCGCACGACCGCGCTGTCCGAAGTGCCAGGGCCGCATGACGCTGACCCGGATCGAATCCGACCACGGCAATCCTGACCTGCGGACTTTCGAATGCTCCAATTGCGAGCTCGTCTGCCGGCTGCCGGCAGATGAACAAGTAAAATCACTCAAGACCTAAGGGCCCGAAGCCCGAAAAGGGAGTCCACTCACGTCACGCGATACGTCGCGCACAAGCTATGTGGCCGGGGTGCTCAGCGCGGCTATTGGCACGTCGAACGTGTACGAAAACCCCGTCGACGCATAGGCTAGTTGCACGTCACCCCGCAACTGCTTGCCCAGGGTTTCGATCAGCCGTGTTCCGAAGCTGCGCTTTGCGGGCGGCTGGACGACCGGGCCATTCTTTTCGGTCCAGGTGAGGTGCAAGCGTTGTGTCGCTTGGTCCACCGTCCAGATGATGTCGACGCGTCCCTCCGGGACCGACAGGGCGCCGAACTTCGTGGTATTCGTGCAAAGCTCGTTGAGCGTCATCGCGACGGCGATGACGGCACCCGACGCCATCCGGATATCGGGCCCCGTGATCGAGAATTTCGATTCGTCGGGATTGTCGAAGGCTTCGATGGCGCTGCGAACGACCGTGCCAAGATCGGCGCTGGACCATTTTGCCTGCAGAAGGAGATCGTGCGCCCGACCGAGTGCCAGGAGCCGGCCCTCGATGGCGCGCTGCGCGTGCTCAACCCCCTGCAGGTTGCGCAGGCTCTGGGAGACGATTGCGGCGACGGTCGCGAGCGTGTTCTTGATGCGGTGATGCAGCTCTTCGAGGATCAGCTTCTGCAGCTTGTCGGATGCCTCGCGTTCTTTGGCATCGATACCGGCCTTGGCAAGCAGGCTCCTCGTATTGATCTCAGCCTGCGCCAGGAGTAGTCGCAGGCTGACATTCTCCGCCGCCAGAAAGTCCTGGTGGAATTCTGCGCCGCCGGGGCGATTGTCCGTACGGAGATCAACTTCAAGCATTTGCAACTGTATCACCTTGGGCTGGGTGCCGCACTTGAATTCGGCCGAGCGTTCCCTCTGGCGGCATCCAGCGCCAAGAACGACGAGATTCAGGCGTGACCAATCATGCTGCGTAACTCAGCTATGATCTGCCAGGCTTGGAGTGGTTTGCCAAAAAATCTGCTGCAGGGGGGAAGATCGATGCTCGATGGGTTCAATTGGCCCGACACCAGGATGATCTTGATCGCCGGCCAACGCTTATGCACGGTATGCGCAAGACCCAGGCCGTCCATGCCGCCGGGCAACTGAATGTCGGTGTATATGAGTGCGACGTCGGACCTGGATTCCAGGATTGCGACGGCGTCGTCGGTATCCAGGGCTTCAATCGGCGTGTAACCGGCGTCTTCCACCATGTCGACCGCGTGCATGCGGAGCATCGTCTCGTCCTCGACAATGAGAACGACGGCCGGACTGCGCGAAAGATCGTGCACCATCGGATGGGCATCCACGGGAAAACGGGTGTGACTGAAACAAGCGATTGATCTGAGACAAGCATCTCGGTGCCCCTACGATCCATGCCCGGGTGCTGTTTTCCTAAATATCCGAGTTTGGGCCTGAGCGGTGGAGCGCGAAAAGAAGATAGCTCTCAACCGTCATTTTGCTGGCACGCCGACCCTGCCGCTGAAATGCTCGAGCATTTCAGCGGCGTTCTCCAGGATCGTAGCCATTTTCATCGCCTCCGCGCGCTCGTCTCCCGGCGGCATCTTGCGGGCTCCATCCAGGGCGTCTGCCGCCCGGATGTTCAGCTTGCAAGCTAACGACGATTGGACTCGCTTGACTGGCCGGAATGAGCGGTTGGCTTCAGCAGACGGCGCGGGCCCAACGAGGGAAATTACCACTGAATAAGCATCGCAGCAGCGATCAGCAGCACAAAGAAGATCGGCAGCAGTACCGGAGGCACCAGCCACTCGCGAACGCTGAATTTGGAGATATCTGACATAGTAACCGCCTCTAGGTCGCGGCGGGAGCACAATGCTCTCAGTCACCGATAACAGCCGAGGGGCGGGCGGTGATGTCTAGGATATAGTGCCGATCCGCAGAATTACGAGGCCAGGCGCAACTATTTGCTGTGACAGGATCGAGCGGGGTGGTAATCCGCTTCCAGCATAGCAATTTGGAGGGTGGCGCAACCGGATCGCTCCAAACTCCCTCCCTTCGCGCCAAGCTTTGGCTACCGCACATCTTGTCAGCGTATCGACCGGTTGCACGCAAGTGCGTCGGAGACAGGATCGGCTATCGCCATCGAATATGCCGCGACGCAAATCGCGTGCAGCCGGCACGGAGGTCTCGTGCTCCGACAACTGATCGGCCCCGACAACATGATCGAGTTTCCGAACCATAGCCGGTCTTATGACCGCACGCGGCGTGCCGTCCGATTCTGGGGACACGACAGCGCTATTGAGGCATCGTTCTTCATCAACGAAAATGCGCTGAAGCGAATTCAACCGGATATCGGTTGCGATGAGCCGGGCTTCCTCCGCGCATTCGATTCCAATCGTGACTTGATATGCGCCGCCGCTGCCAAGATGTACGTCCGCGGCAGCAGGGGCTCTTACGACCTGGTCGCCGCAAATTTTTGAACCGATCGTGCTTCTGGATTTCGCCTGATCGGCGAAACTGCTTGATGTGCTTCGATCTGGCCATCTGAATACTCTCGACTGACCACGAGGGGTAGCGGCAGAGTTTAACCGAGACTGAGCGTCAGACGCCGAGTGAAGCGTTCGATCTATGCCATTTGAAGATGGCCTCAATGAAAATGGCCGCGGAGTACTCCGCGGCCATTCATAGATATCCCGTCGTCTCTCAGTAGCGGTCGGTCCCGATTCCGACGCTCACGCCGGGAGCGCGGAAGCCGACGCCGGCACGGTCGTCATAGCCGCGCCGCTCGATGTAACGCTCGCGTGGAGCGTATCCGTAAGCATCGCGCCCGTCGCGGATGATAACATGGCGTTCGCCGCGTTCACGCCAGCAGCGACCATCTTCATTGCAGACCATGCGAACGTTTTGAATGTTGCTCTCCGGTGCAATCGATACACTGGCGAAAAGCGGGGCGGCTGAAGCGGCGGTCACAATAAGTGTACTTGCGGCGGCTGCCAGAGCGATTGCGAAGGTTTTCATAATAGCATTTCTCCAAAAGTGATTGTGTCAGTGAGCCAATAGGCTCGCGACAGGATGGTTCCAGGAGCTCGACTGTGAATATTTTCAACGCAGGTGCAGGCGAGGAGCAGGGTTTCCAAGTTGATGGCGGCTTGATACCCACACCCGAGAAAACCCGCCTGACGTCGGACGCGAAGGGGCGCGGGGCCCCTCGGTTAATCGCGACCTAGACTGGAAGTCGGTATCGGTGATTACGTCTCCGGGATTTGAGCCTGCTCGCGATCATATTAGACCGCAATGATGGCGCACGAACCCCCCGACCCTTGGATGCATCGATCTGCCGCCAGTAACCCGCTGCCACGCCCGCAACCCCGGTGGCGTTCGGACCCTATCTTCACTGGGAGAGGAGCTTCATTATTTGGAAATGCTTGCTAAGCAATTGATGTTACTAGCGGCGAATTCGGCTATTTTTTTCCAAACGCGCTTTGAAATCGTTGAATAATCAAGCAGGTTTTTGATTCCGCCATTCGGATTCTGATCCGTTGCCCTCAAAAGGACGCTTAAGCCCGTGAGTTCGTTACGTACAGAAGGCCGGTAGGCGCGGGTCCTTGGGGGCGTTTGGAAACCGCTGCTAACTCTCGGCACACCGTCCAGAACAGTCTCCCGAGTTACACTGTCACACTCCTCAGGCGGCCAGTTCGAAGTCATGCTACCTGCTGAGTTCGTTCTTGCCCCTCGCCCAGAGTGTTTGGCTCCAATCGGACTTGGGTAACGGTGCTTCGGCTAGCCCCGGGACCGAGCCAATTGATCAGAGCTTTATGTTCCTTTAGCGACTCACCAAGTGCGGAAAACACGACGGTACTGATAGCTTGCTGTTGGCTGCGCAGGTGGTCTTCAACCAGCTTGTGCCGAGTGACATAGCCTGCGTTCACGCCAGGGATAGAATGGTTCATGAGGAGCTTAGCATCGAATTCGGAAACGCCGGCAGCGGTCGCAATCGTCCGAAATGTTTGACGAAGGTCATTGCCCCATTTTGACAAGACCTCTCGATCTTCCTTTGTTTCCGCTAAGTGTCCAGAGGCGCTCTCAGCGGGGAACAACCACTTTTGCGCCTGAGACGGCTGCATTTGCCTGCCGAAACGAAGCACCCGAATGAGACACAGGATCATTTGCCGAGATAGCGGGATGTCGAACGCTCGCTTGCTGCCTCCTTTGGGCTTTGGGATGTGAAGCGTACGCCGTCGAAAATTTATGTGTTCGGGTCTGGCCTGCTGCAAGGCGGTGGGTCTAGATCCACACAGCAATGCTAAAAGATGGAATTCGCGCCGGATTGGGTTCTCTAGATTGGCCAGTTCGAAAAACCATCCTTTCAAATCGCCGGTCCCCATACCAGTATTCCTGCGCTCTTCCTGATTCCAATCGACAGCATCTGCGGGGTTGTCACGCGGCAGCGATCGATTGGTCTTCCGCGCATGATTGTAGATGGCCCGCAGCGTCCGCATGCTGCCATTCGCGATGTAGGGACCGTTCTCCTTAGTAAGCTGATCATGCTTTTTGGCGACGCGAGCGGGATCATTCGCAAGATCCAGCAAAGGGGTCTTCAGCCATTCCGAAAAGAGGCGTTCAACGTGATCGCGATACCCGCTGATCGTTTTCTCGCTACGGCCTTTTCGGATCAAGTGGGCTTCCAGGTAGCGTTGCCAAGTCTGCTCCAGGGTAGCGGCCCCTACAGCACCATTCCCATCGGTCGCGGCTTGTTCTGAGTTTCCGTTCTCCCTCGCTTTCGGGTGCTGTCCCTTGCTGATCTGAGCAAGATATTCCTTGGCAATCGCGCGGGCTGCCCTGGTCGTCAACTCGCTGGCGTCACCGATCGATACTCTGATGGAGGAGGCCCGCTTTCCTCGTTGTCTAAGATCACCTTGAACAGTGAAGGTCCTTTTTCGCTTCCCGACGACCACGAAGAAGCCTTTCAACTCGGTGTCGCGAGCCAAATACCAGCCATCTTCAGGAGTCGGCAGCTGAGCGATGGCCTTATCGCTGAGAGCAATGCGAATGTCGGTCATGAGGGTCGACGTGAACTGCTAAAACGGTTTTCAAACGGTTTTGGCGAACTGAGGTGTTTGAAGGTCAGGGTTCGCTGGGCTGCGAAGCTATGCGACAAGTCTCTATAAATAAAAGACCTTTCTCGACTTCATCGTAGTGTGGCGCAGATTCAGAAATCGCAGAGAGGCGCCGGTTTTGAACTCTTAATCAGCGGGTCCCAGGTTCGAGCCCTGGTGCGCCCCACCAAATCAGTAGTTTAGCGGGCAAAACCGTTTGAGCGTCTGATTTTTCAAACGGTCTTTTTCAAACCAACGGCCAACAGCGCCCGATAAAGAGGGGCGTCGCGCGACACTCAGCAGTTTGTTGGGATGACGGAACGGATCCTAGGCGTCGATCGGCAATTGCAGGCCGCGATCATCGCGAAAGTTGAGCAGTGCCGCAGGGCAAACCAAGTTGATGATCCAGTGACGGCTCAACGTCGCGGCGATCTTGCGGTCAAATATATCCATCAGATCAAGAGCGCCGCTGTCGAGTAAGTCCGCCAACTAAGGCGTCCTCGCGCTGTTGCACCGGCTGTCTCGGCGACATCGGCATCCCGGCGTCCCACGCCGCCCGGGGACTTTGCAGGCTGGTTCGAAGCCTATCTTGGCGCCGCTGGTACACATTCGATGCAGGCAACAGCACTCCGCGATTCGGCCGCGTCCTGATCGCGCAAGGCCGCGATGCGGCGGATGTTCCGATCGCCCAAACTTTCGACCCAACACGCTCGTCAGCTTCAAGGTGCGGACTGATGAGCGTGTGTAAAGGGCTCGCCTTGGGCGATTGGCTACCAGGCGGCTGAGATTGATCTCGCTAATTGGTTAGAAGGCTGCTACACAGTTCACATCACCGCGCGCTACGTGGCTGTTATCGGTGACTGAGAGCGTTGCGCTCCCGCCTCAACCCAAGAGAAGGCGGTCAGATGTCAAATTCCGACAAATTCGACATTCGTGAGTGGCTCGTACCACCCTTGTTGGTACCGGTCTTCCTCGTACTGCTGATTGCGGTGACGGCCATTTTATAGCGGTAAATCCGTTCAAGCACGATGCGTCAGAACTGCAAACCGGGGCGTTGAGCCAGTTCAGGCCAAACGGGAGCCCAAAATGGCAAACACGGCAATCATCAGGGATGCCTACGGGGTTCCGGCAATCTTCGTTGGTTCGAAGACTGGCCGGGACGATGCGCCCTTTGTCTTCGTGAGGGTCGGAGGTGAGGAGCGCCGGATGCGTTGGTCCGAATGGGATGCTCTTCCGGCCTGGACCGGCGAGAGCCCCACCTGGGCGAGTAAAACCAAATAGCTATGGAGTGCTCAGCATGAGGATGGTTCGAACAGGCAGATGGACCGCGGCGCTTTTGCTGACATCCGCACTGGGCACATTCACGCCAGCAGCTGTTGCCGCGGAGCCGAATTGCCGTGCGATCGAAAGCACCAGCGCCCGCCTTTCCTGTTACGATGCGGCATTTCCTCCAAAAGCCAGGAAGCCCGCCGAAGCCGGCATCGACTCATCGTCAGGCTACAAGGATCCATTTCTTGCGGAAGAAGCCCGAACCGCCGCGAAGCTCAAGAATATTTGCCGCGGTTGCTGAGTTTCGCTTCCGAACATGCGCGCCAATTAAGAGACCTATAAGATGACGAACGATGCTAAAGATCGCCGAGTGGGCCGCCAACGAAAGCGCGCTCTTCATCTGGCGGGCACGGCTTTGGATGGGAGGGCAGACCACTCTGCGATTCTAAGGACCCATCGGCCAGAAAGCAGCGCCTGCTTGACGGGCCAGCGGAATTCAAAGCGGTCCGCGTCGATCGTTCGAAGAGACTTCAAGCGATGCTGAGTAACCGAGGTTTGTCGCCGCGTACGGTTGCTTTAGCCCCATAGTCGTGATCGCGTATGGAACATCAGGGCATTAAATATACGGTGGTCCAGACGATCAATCCGCCCGGCTGGAAATGGTCGTTTGAGCGAGACGGTCGGTCACCCCGAACCGGAATTGCCTTCAATCGAGTGGAGGCTGTCAGCGCAGCTGAACGAGCGATCAGCCGATCGCTCAGAGATCAGCAACGCCAATAGAAGCGCTCGGTGTGCAGCTCCTGCTTCAATTTGAATTTGGCCTCTGTCGTAAGGCGCAAGTGCTGATCACAGAAAGGTCGGCGCCAGGGCGGAGAATTGCAAGAGAGTTGCTCCCTGCCAGTACTGCATTGCAGACCATCGACTAGCTTCCGGCACTTCGCAAATAGTTCCTGCCAGGAACCGAACAAAGCGCTCGCTATTCGACAGATAAAGGCGCACTGTCCCACTGCCATCGAACGGCCCATAGCATCTATCGGTGGTGTGAACGCAAGTTGCGCTCCCGCTCAACCCCGCAGCGGAGCGTCATACATGCCGGCTCAACGGTCCCTAGAACAATCCTCGACATTCGAATACCGCCTCGCGCAAGAGGCGATCAATCTCCGCCTACAGGCCAGGGGAATGCCCGCTGGCGTCCGCCGCACGGAGCTTCTGCGAAAAGCCCGGCAGATCGATGTTGCCGGGGACATCAACAAGTGGCTAACCTCGCCGGGACTGCAGCCGCCATCTTGAATTTTGGTCTCGTTCTTGTCCGACGTGATGAACTTCAGCACGCCATGCGGAGACCAACCTTTATCGGGATTTTACTCTCACCTTCCCGGGGCTGGTAAGCCGCCGCCTGCGCTTTATTTAAGCGGGCGGCGTTTTTGCTTGCGATGGAAAGCCATTGAATGCGATGTCCAGCGGCCGACTGATATAGCCGCAGTCACGCAGAAGGCCTCCGCGAGGAACGACGTAACAACGGTTGCATTGCCCTTCCTAAGCGAAAGGGCCAAGCATGACCCGGTACTACTTCGACATCCGGGACGACGCCGGCCTTTGGCCGGATGAGGAAGGCTTGGAGTTCGATACTCAGCAAGAGGCAGAGGTGGAGGCCGCCCAGTCACTGGCAGGCTTGGCTAGGGAGTTTGCCTCGATACAGCAAGACGTTGCCGTCGAAGTGCGAACGGATATTGAGCGCGTGTTCCAAGCCGCGTTCATCTTCGATAGAAGCACGACGAAGCAGTAGGACCTGGCATCCTCTCGCATCCAGTCGCGCGCATGGCTTCACGCTGCGCCGCATCCAGATCGCGCCTAGTTCTTGCCGGGCGCTTGGATCGTCTCAAGAACCTCGCCGTTGGCATCCCCTGCGTGAACGTCATGCCGACTCCACAACGCGGCGGCCCAAGGCCGCCGCAACCGCATCGGCACCCCGCCGCGCGGCGGTGGCTCGTCGTCGTCTCCGTCGAGGCGACGCAGCGCGGCGAGGATGTCGGCGAGCCGGATCGTGTGGCCCATGCCGGGGATCTCGCGTAGCGCGGGGCAGGATTCGACCGCGAACATGTCGGACGCCCAGGACGACAAGATGATCCGCTTCTCCGGTGCGGAGAGTTCGTTGTCGTTCAGGACATCCTCCGGAGACGCATAGTGCGCGGCCGGATGGAAGAATGGATTGAGATTTCCGGTGTTCGTGTTGGCGTTGCTCATCGGTTGGGCTCCCCTTTACGCTCCTTTTCTCGAGATCGCTTTCGGTTCGGGCGGCGACGACCGTCGCCCGAACTGGTCGTTACTGCTTGTTGATCGCGATGCGTTTGACCCCGGCGCGCGGGTTCTCGGACTTCGGGAGGGAGATCGTCAGGACGCCGTTCTTGAACGACGCCTCGGCCCTGTCCTCCTCGACGTCCTCAAGGGCGATCTGCCGCTGGAACGAGCCGTAGTGGCGCTCGGTGAAGTATCTGCCTTCGTCCTTCTGCTCGCTCTTTTTCTCGCCTCGGATGGTCAGCACCCCGTTCGCGATTTCGATCTGGACGTCATTCTCCGTCATGCCGGGAAGCTCGGCCGAGATGGTCAGCGCCTTGTCGGTCTCGCTGAGCTCGATCTTGGGCCAGCCGAATTGCCCTTCCATGAACGGCGACAGGCCCGTCCCGCCGAAGCCGCGGATGACATCGTCGAACATTCGGTTCATTTCGCGATGCAGCGTCATGAACGGATCGTGGGGGCCGCGCGCCGGCGCAAGCTCCTGGTTTCTCGACCAGGGAATGAGATCACGAACTGCCATGGTTTTCTCCTTCGTTGCATGAGCCAGGGAGCGCGGCCACGCTTGCGCGCACCGCGTTCCGCTGTCGAACCTGATCCGGTGTCAGGCCGCCTTCTTCTGCTCGATCTGCGAGGCGGGAGAGGCGCCGCTCCCAATCTGGATCCGGCGCGGCTTCATGGCTTCCGGCACCTCGCGGACTAGATCGATGATCAGCAGTCCATCGCGGAAGGAAGCCTCGTTCACCTGAACGTAGTCGGCCAGGTTGAACACGCGCCGGAACGGCCTTGCGGCGATGCCCTGATACAGGTACTCGCCGGCCGCCTTCTCAGGCTTCCTGCCCTCGATGGTCAGCGCGTTCTGCTCGGCCGTCACGGCGATGTCGTCCGGGCCGAAACCGGCGACGGCGAGCGAGATCCGGTAGTGGTCTTCACCGGAGCGTTCGATGTTGTAGGGGGGATAGTGCTCTTCGCTTGCCTGGCGCAACGTGCTGTCGACGAGGTCGGCCAGGTGGTCGAAGCCGATGGTGGAGCGCCACAGGGGCGCGAAGTCAAAGGTGGTCCTCATAACCAAGTCCTCCAAAGAGCAAGCTGGATACAAGGAGCGCAAGGCAGGAGTCAGAGCGGGTCTGATACCGGCCCGGCGCCCGCGCCGGACCCGTGAAGGCGCCCGGCACACCGCTCTCGCGGCGAAAAATGACTTAGAAAAGCGCAAAGGCCTTTCAAGAGGTGGCCGAAAAAAATTGCGGGTGGCTGCGTGCCCGTCGACCCGTGCCCGGGACGACAGAGGCGCTTGACAGTTATTCGAGCCCGGATATTTTGCGTCGGGAATTCGCTTTCCCGGTTTTCTCAACACCGAAAAGGACCGTGACGACCGTCAGGAGAGACGACGATGCTCGACGAAGATCTGGCCCGCATCCGTGCGCACCGCAACAATATCCATCGCTATCGGCGACTGCTTCGGACGAAGGTCTCGGAGTTGGAACGCCAGTTCATCGAACGGCGCCTCGCCGAGGAGCAGACCGCACTCGATGCGCTGACCGCCGATACCTTCCCCGTCGCGTTTGCGATGCCGAAAGGTTCGGCTGGCTCCGAAGGGGCGGGGGCCGAGCCATGAGCGACATCCGCGGCCTCCTGATCCGCGGCAGCGAGAAGGTCATCGGGCACTACCGGCTGTTGCTGGCGAGCGCCAAAACTGACAGCGAGCGTCAGCTCTATCAGACCCGCATCGACCGGGAGCAACGGCTGCTCGATCAGCTCCAAGGTAACTTTCCGGATCGGTCTGCCGCCTGATTGGTGCCTCGCATCAGCTGCCTTCTTTCGAAGCCCTGAGCTTCGGACAGCTGTCCCAAAGCGAAGCCAGCGCCACGCTAATTTGAGCGACGGCTTCGTCCGCGGCGATGCCAAGCGGATCCTGACAGGTCGGTTGGAAGGCGTCGCCGCGGACATGCGATCGGGGCCTCAATGCAACTGCATGCGGAGTCTCTTGATGATCTCCCATAGATCGTTCGCGTACTCCCCGATAGCTCGCCGGGTCTCCGCCACGCGCGACGGCTTGGCCTTCGGCGTCTTCCTCACCGGACCTCGCTCGTCGGGCTGGTTCATGGGAAGAAAGTTCCGCTCAACCGAGCGGGACCACTGACCCAAATCAAAAAAGCTCGAAACGATGTGCCAGTGTTCGATTTTGCGCAATGAGGATGCTGAATGAGATGGTTGACCTTCCAAGCTCGCTCGGTGTGTGCCCGCCTTCTCCATCAGCGTCGTCCCGCGCAGCTACGGCGACTTCGACGACACCGAGGGCGCTAACCAGGCCTCAATCTTGGCCGAACGCTCAGTCAGCTCGGCCTTCCGAAGCAGCCTCTTGCGTTCTTCGCCTTCCGGAGCCTCTTCCGCCCGCCGCCTGGCCAGCTTCGCCATCGCCAAAAGGCGCTCTTGCAGCGAACCTGGGGGGCGGCTGCGGTTACGTTTGACTGACACGACTGAAATCTCCAGTTTCTGGTCCCCTAACGGTTTAGGAACATCGCGGTTCCTAGAGAATTGACCCGCAATTCGGCCAAGCGTCCCGTCGGGGGATTGCATGAAACAGCTCGATGAGCCTACCAAAACCATACGTGATGCCGCCCTCGAGAATGCCTGCCGCACGGCGACGATCATCTTTTCCGAAAAGCGATAGCCCAGAAGCTGATCCACAGCGTGAGTCGGCGAGCCGCAAGTCGGCTTAATGATCCACGCGATTTGGCGCGCGAAAGAGAGCTAGCGTCTCATGCCGCACGTCTTCGTATTCGGCACGTTGAAAAGAGGACGCCCCTTCATACGTGCGGTCTGGATGGGGCGTTTCCGCTGGGCGTGTATCAGACGGTCGAGCCTTTTCCCCTTGTCATTGCCGGGCCATGGTTTGCGCCGATGATGTTCAATGAGCCCGGTCGTGGACATCGGGTCTTCGGCGAAGTTTATCGCATTGATGTCGGCCGTCTTCAAAAGCTCGACCGGTTGGAATCGCTCGGCAAGCCGGGCAACTTCCGGGTCGCTATAGAGGTCGTCCCACTTGGCGTCGGCCAGCCGGTCCGGGCCTTTGTTTATTTGAAATCGCGCGAACTGGCCGGCGGCGCCTATCACAGCGATCTCCTTGAAAACTACGAAGCCGACCGATTTGTCGTTCCTTGGCGACGGTAAGAGGCCACGACGTTTTCACGGTGCGCAACAGTCGTCGCACGCCGCAGGGTGTTTTGAAGATAGATCCGCGGTTTCTCCGAGCGCGACGCGCGACCGTGTCTGCGATGACAGTCCGCCGAACAAGGTCCGATGCGCGCAGAATCACCGCGATGCCAGAAGCCATTTTCAAGTGCGACGGCCTTGACGCTAGGCGCATCTCGCAAAAGGCTGCACTGTACAGCTAGCAACCTCCTCTGACGAGATAATCGTGGAAGCGAACACTTGAACGGTGTCAAGTTGGAACCCGCGACAGAGGGCCGCGTTGCGCTCCGCAATATGTAGTGGGAGGACAGCATGGAAAAGCCGACGGACGAACAGAGTCGGGAGCGCGCTCACTTGCTGTGGCAAGCCGCGGGAGAGACTGAAGGGCAGCAAGATCGGTTTTGGTTTGAAGCCGAGCGCGAGCTCATGCAGCAAGATCCCGCCATGAATACCGATGAGAATTCTGGCACCTTTACTGAGTAGCGATGCCGGGCTTGGGCAACGCGCGCCGCAGCCGCCACATACACACGGCGACGGCGAACCAAACCAGAGAGGCGGCAGCTAGGCAGAGCGGCGGATTGAGACCGGGGGCCTGCCACGAGATCATCAGTGCGAAGCTGGCCATGCCGATGCTACCCCAGCCGGCTCCGGCGGCATCAAGCGCGGCCGCCCCCTTGCCCCGCTGCTCGCCAAGCAGGCCCCTTTGTTGCTTGCGTTCACGTTCATGCTTCTCGATTAAAGTCGCGCTGGCGCAGAAAATTGCCGGGAAGGCGAGCATCAATCCGCCGGCCTCAGGCCCTGCCCAGTCTGCCACCAGACCGGCAACGACAGTCGCCAATCCGCCCAGCGCAAAACGCACGATGTACTCGTAAGTATGTCCCTGCTTTAGCGCCGAAAGTTTGAAGCGTACGGCCATAATTGTCACCCGATCAAGACTTGCTTGAGGCCTGCCGCCACCACAAGCCAGACGGCAAGAGCGGCGAGGGTGGCCTTCAGCGCCGACCAGTCGGCCCGCATCAGCAACTGACACACAACCATGCTATAAGCCGCCAGCGCGATCGAACCCAGGATCATCGAGCGGCCTTCGATCGCCACATAGTCGCCGCCGTGCTTCCAGAAAGCGAGGCCGAGCGTGGCAAGCGCAACGGAGGGCGCGGCGCCAAACAATCCCGCGAAACTCTTGGGTCGCAGCACGTCGCCTATGACCGCAAACAGTGAGACCACAAGGCCGCCGATGATGAAGCGCAAAGCGTAATCCACGACACCTCCTTGCTTGTCGCTTCTAGGATGTTGTAGGCATCAGCATGCTGACGGCCATGCCCACGATGCAAAGAGCCATCGCGGCCGTGGATGCCCAGCCAAGCCAGTACAGCCAGCCTTCGACGACAAGCTTGCCCATGACGTCACGGCGCCTGACCAGCAGCATCAGCATGGTCATCACCGGCGCCGCCAGCACGCCATTGATGACCGCGCTCCAGTAAAGCGCCTTGATCGGATCGATGGGTGTGAAATTGAGCGCAACACCGAGGCCGACCGAGAGGGCAAGAACCGAATAGAAAGCCACCGCCTGCTTCGGTTTGCGCGCGAGACCAACCGGCCATTTGCGGCCTTCGCCGATGGCATAGGCGGTCGATCCGGCCAGCACCGGCACGGCGAGCAAACCCGTGCCAATGATGCCGAGCGCAAAAACCAGTTCGGCCAGCGGCCCCGCGATCGGCTTCAAGGCGGCGGCCGCCTGAGCCGATGACTGCACATCGGTCACCCCCCGCTGATGCAGCGTGGCGGCTGTCGTCATGATGATCGCGATCGCAATGATATTCGAGAAGGCCATGCCAATCATCGTGTCGAGGCGAATGCGCCAAAGCTCGCGCTCTTCAGTACGCGCGTCCTCCTTGAGCGGTTTCTTGTCGGGATGAATGCGCTGCTCCTCGGCTTCCTGCGAGGATTGCCAGATAAACAGGTACGGCGAGATCGTGGTGCCGAGGATGGCGACCAGCGTCGTCAGAAAGGCGCCGCTCCATTCGACCTTCGGGATGAACAGTCCCTTGAGCGCGTCAGGCCAGGGCACTTTGACGACCGCCAGCGCAACCACATAAGCAAAAAGCACCAGCGTCAGCCATTTGAGGATCGCGACATAGCGCTTGTAGGCGATGAAGATCTGCGCCAGTACCGAGACGACCGCAAAGGCAACGACATAGATGATCGCCGAGCCGCCAATCACCAGCTTCGCGGCATCCGCCATGGCGCCGAGATCGGCCGCAACATTGATCGTGTTGGCGACAAAGAGAAGACCGACGAGCGACCAAATCACCCAGCTGGGATAATTGCGGCAGACATTGCCGGCGATGCCGTGACCGGTCACCCTTCCGATCCGGCCCGAAATCTCCTGGATCGCTACCATTAATGGATAGCTGAGAAGCATCGTCCAGCCGATGCCAAAACCAAGCTGCGCGCCGGCCTGGCTGTAAGTGCCGATGCCGGAAGGATCATCGTCCGATGCGCCCGTAATCAGTCCAGGACCGAGCCGTTTCAGAAGGCCATTCTTCTCATCCGGCTTTTTGTCATCCGGCGTTTTGGCCTCGGCTTTTGCCATGTGCTCCTCGGGATCAGGGCTGCGCAGCGTCCCGTTTGCCACGTCAAGAAGCAATGAGGACTTCTCCGGTCAAAGTTCAACGCGCGACAGGGGACGCCCGCGCCGCCGGGGACGCGGGCTCGCCAGCCTAATGGTGCCAGAAGATCGCCAACAGCAGAATGATCGGCAGCGGGATGCCCAGCAACCATAACAATGCGCCTCGTCCAAAACCCATGGCTCTTTCCTCCAATCATCTGTCCCACGCTTTCAACGCCACCGTCCGCCGCACAGTTCCTCGCTGGGAACGGTTTTCGCGGCTGTCGATTGAGAGACCGAGACGACCTGCTCCGCTTGCCAATCGCTATTTTATGGGGATTGCGGCAAGGCCGATCGTGGAAAGGAGGTCAAGGCTATCGATGACAATACGCGTGCACCCTTTGCCAGCCGACACCGCGCTCGCACGCATAATCGCGCGCAACACACGGCCTCTGCCTGAAGACGTATCCTCGATCATCACTTGGGGAGCCGATGGACATGTCCTGACGGCGCTCGCCGTCGGATGGTGGCTCTGGTCGCGTTCCAAGTCACCAGCACAGCGACGGGCGGGCGATCATGTGCTGCTGACGACGTTCGCGGCGGTTCTGCTGCCTCACCTTTTGAAAACGCAGTTCGATCAGGTGCGGCCCGATCGCCGGACCGTGCGCGGCCATCTTCATGGCATTCCGCTCTCGGGCAAGGCGCTTGATGCGTTTCCTTCGGGGCACGCTGTGCATGTCGGCGCCCTTGCTTCCGCCGCAACCGAGTTGCGGCCAGCCAAGAGAAACCTTGTCTGGGCCATTGGTGCCGTTCTCGTCTCGACGCGCATCGTTTTGCTCGCGCACTGGGCAAGCGACGTGATCGCGGGACTGGCGATCGGCGCGGTCCTCGAGCGCCTGATGCGGCGGCTGACCGGCTTTGGAAGGTCGGGCTAGTCATGGGCCAATTGCTCTCGCCGCCTGGCCCGCATGCCGTCCATCTCTGCATCGACATGCAAGGATTGTTCGCGCCCGGCGCTGCATGGGCAACGCCCTGGATGGAACGTGCGCTACCCGGGGCGGTCAGGCTGATTGCACATGCGCCACAGCGTACCGTGTTCACGCGATTTATACCGGTCCGCAACAAGGCCGAGGCGCGCGGCGTCTGGAAGGCCTATTACGAGAAATGGGAATGCGTAACACGTGATAGGGTCGATCCGGCGCTGCTGGAGCTGATGCCGGCCCTGCTACGCTTCGTGCCGCCTGCCACGGTCATCGACCGCCAAACCTACTGCGCTTTCGCCAATGGGCGGCTGCACGGCTTCCTTGATGGGCATCAGGTGGATACGCTGATCGTTTCCGGCGGTGAGACTGATGTTTGTGTGCTGGCCACCGTGCTTGCCGCGGTCGATATTGGCTACCGCGTGATCCTTGCCGAAGACGCGCTATGCAGCTCATCCGATGAGAGCCACGACGCGCTGATCGAGCTCTATACCAAGCGCTTCAGCCTGCAGATCGAAGTGGCATCGGTTGACCGCATTCTAGCGAGTTGGGCGGTCGATGATTGAGCGCGTAGGATGATGGTACTTCTAGGGCGCGCTTAACATAGGTTAGACTTGCGCTTGCAAAGCAAGCACTTCGATCAACGGGCTTGAATTGAAGCCGATCACATGGCCCGATGGGTGGGCGTTCCGCCAATCAGGATCGAAACTGTGAGCCGTACCAAAGGGCGCCTTTACCAATTGCTTCTCGCCGCCGCGCTGCTGGCGGCGGGGGCAGCGGCCGCCCAGGAAAACAAGAAGACCGACGACGATAAGCCGGTCGATCCCGATACGGGCGAAAGTACCTTGGAGGAAAAGACGCTGGGTCTCCTTCCCAACCCTTTCCAAAAATACGGCGTCAAATTCGCAGCCACCTATATCGGCGAAGTGCTGGGCAACCCTTCGGGCGGACTGAAACAGGGTTCGGTCTACGAAGGTCGGTTGAATCTCGCCGTGGACCTAGACCTGCAAAAGCTCGCCGGCCTCGATCAGCTGACATTCCATGCCAACATGTTCCAGATCCACGGCGGCGGGTTGTCGCGCGGCAGTCTACAGAACTATTTGGTCGTCAGCGGCATCGAGGCATTGCCGTCCACGCGTCTTTACGAGGCGTATTTTGAAAAGCAGTGGGGCAGCGAGAAAGTCTCGCTCAAAGTGGGACAACCCGCGGCCGACAGCGAGTTCTTCAATACCAAATATACCGACGTCTTGACCAACGCCTCGATGGGCTGGCCGGCGATCACCTCGCTTGATTTGCCCAGCGGCGGTCCGTCGCCTCCCTTGGCTGCCATGGGAGCCCGGCTTCTGGTGAATGTCACTGAGCAGTTGTCCGTTCTTGGCGGCATCTTCGATGGCGATCAGGCTGGGCCCGGCCCCGGGGATCCGCAGGAGCGTAACCGCTATGGCGTCAACTTCCGCGTCAACGATCCGCCCCTCCTGCTCGGCCAGATCCAGTATGCCTGGAATAACACGAAGGGCGATCCGAACCCGGCCGGCCAGATCAAGTTTGGCGGCTGGCGCCATTTTGGGTCTTTCGCCGATCAGAGATTGGCGTCCAATGGCGTCTCACTCGCTTCACCCGTTAGCAGCGGCGAACCTCTGCTCTTGTCCGGTGATGTCGGCGGTTGGATGGTATTCGAGCAGAAGCTCTATCGTGTGCCGAAAAGCGACGACCGTGGCATTGGCATCTTTGCGCGTATCTCGGGGGCGCCTGCCGACCGCAATCTTATTGATCGCTACGCCGACGCCGGCATCGAATTCATCGGACTCGACGACCGCCGTCCCGACGACAAGTTCGGAATTGCAGCCGGCTACGCACATGTATCGAAGCGCGCACAGGCGCTCGATGCAGATTATCGAACATTTGTCGATCCAACCTGGCCGATGCGAAGTTTCGAAGGCCTTCTGACAGCCGTGTATCAATATCAGATCAGGGACGGGTGGACGTTACAGCCCAATCTTCAATACATCATTCATCCGGGTGGAGGTGCCACCAGCCCTTCCAGTGCAATGCCCGGCAAGGCGCTTCACAATGCGACCGTGCTTGGCCTGCGAACGACCCTGAAGTTTTGAGCCATGTGCCTGGAAACCTGGCGCCACGCGTGGCAGGGAACGTCGAGACGGCCCGAATGACGCGTGACTGCGGAGTGCCTGCATATTGCCCCGTTACTTCTTTTTCTTGGGGACCTTCTTGCCTTTTTTGCGGGCCTTGGAGAGGCCGATCGCGATTGCCTGCTTCTTGCTTTTCACCTTGCCGCCCTTTCCGCCACGGCCGCTTTTGGCGGTCCCCTTCTTGTACCGTCGCATCTCGCTCTTGACGTCCGAGCCCGAGCTCTTCGAGGTGCGACGCTTCTTCTTTGCTTTCTTTGCCATGGGTTTCTTCCTTTCCGTGTTCGGATAACGACAGACGTTGTCAAGACGGCGGGCTGTCACCCCCACCGACCATCCAATCCTCGATGCCTTCGTCGTCTTCCTCAGTACTCAGCCGCCAACTGCGTCGGCGGACTCGGTCGGACATCTGTTGCTTCAGCTGAGTTCTGGTGCGGCGCATCGATCAAGGGTACTCCACGCCATCAATCATGCAACATCTGGCGGCGTTCCTATGCGGTCAATCCTATTCAGCGCGTGCCAGGTCGGATGCGCGGAGCTGTACCTTGGAATTTGCCCGCGCCATCGAAATGTGTCGCCACACAGCTTAGCCGGGCGACGGATCAGCAAGATACACGCTCTAGTCACCAGTGATGAGTTCGATGGCGATGACTGAGAGTGCAGCTCAGCGGGCCAGCCGTTTGATGGCCTTGGTCGCACGGTTTGGCCCATGCCAGCCGAGAAACTTCAGATCCTTGTTCTCCAGGGCATTCGTTGCCAGGAAGAACTGTTCGAGATCATCGCGCGCATGCGATGGAAGATTGCGGATATCCTTGAGATCCGTTTCGAGCGGTGACCGGTCCGGTACCGCAAAAATGCGGTCGTTTCGCTCGCTCTTGCCCTTTTTCTTCTGCTCGACTTCGAGAATGCCGATCGGCCGACAGCGTAGCACAATACCGGGATAGGTTTGCGCGTCGTGCAGGATCAGCACATCCAGTGGATCGCCATCCTCGGCCTTGGTCGAGGGAATGAAACCCCAATCGTAGGGATAGGTCAGGCCCGCCATCAACGGCTTCGCCAGAGCAAAAGCACCGAGCTTAGGATCGAATTCGAGCTTGCACGAACTGCCGCGCGGCGTCTCGACCACGGCGAAGATGTTGTTATCGTCAGCCCAACTCGGCAGTTCTGTCAGATTGGTCATACGGATGACTTGGCCTCGAAAGGAGTAGCAGGCCCGATGGAAAACGATCCGTCGGGCCCTGCCGGATCATGCGGCGGTGGAGGCCTTCTTGTTGACGCCCTTGCGCAACGCGACTGTGTTGAGCTTGGTGTTCGCCGCCTTCTCTTCGTTGAGGTTCGTCGTCAGGAAGCGCACGATATCGTCGTGGCCGAGCTCTTCCGCCCAGGCGATCAGTGTGCCATAGCGGCAAATCTCGTAATGCTCGACGGCCTGCGCGTTGGCGACGATCGCTGCATCCAGCACCGTCTTGTCTTCGATCTCGCCGGCCGTTTCGTCGGCTTCCTTGATGATGCCGTCGATGGCCGGGCATTGCGTGCCGCTTGGCGACTGGCCAAGTTTCTCGAAGACCTTTTCGAGACGCTCGATCTGCTTGTTGGTCTCCTCGAGATGATTCTTGAGGCCCGTTGCCAGATCACGGTTGGTGGCCTTGTCGATCATTTTCGGCAGGGCCTTGGTGATCTGCTGCTCTGCATAATAGATGTCCTGCAAGCCATGCAGCAGCAGGTCATCCATCGTCTTGATGTCCTTTGTGAAAATTCCCATGACGTCGCTCCTCCAATTCAAAGCGATGGAACGGCGGCGCGACGGCTTTGTTCCTCGCGCGTTTGCCGCTACCGGACGGGCGAATGCGGTCCCCGAGCGTGAGCGGCCTTCCACAGCGACTGGCTTCCCGCGCCTTCGCAGGAACCCGCGACAACAGCCCGCGTTTTGCCTCTTTGGGTGGAGTTCAACATGGTCAGCACCTCGCTCTGGATGGAGACCGAGATCCTGCCGGAGGCGGGGGCGCTTGGAGGTGATGTGCACTGCGATGTCGCCGTGGTCGGCTCCGGCGTCGCCGGGCTCTCGACGGCGTACGAACTCATGAAGCGCGGCCGGTCAGTCGTCGTCATTGATCGCAAAGGCATCGCAAGCGGTATGACGGCGCGCACGTCGGCGCATCTTGCGCCGCTTTGCGATGATCTGATGAGCGAATTCAAGAAGCTGCGCGGCGCCGATGCCGCCAAGCTGTTCTACGAAAGTCAGGCTGCCGCCGTCGACCGGATCGAGGACATCCAGGCCGGCGAGAATATTGCCTGCGACTTCCTCCGTACTGACGGCTATCTTTTTCAGGGTAACGGCATGCCGGCCGATATATTCGATGAGGAGCTCGAAGCGGTGCGCGAGGTCGGCGCTCCCGTTCATCGGCTGGTCGGCGTGCCGCTCAAAGGCTGCGAGAACCGGCATGTCCTTCGATATCCACGCCAAGCAAAATTCCACCCCCTTAAATATCTCGCCGGACTTGCGGCCGTTTGCGAGAGCGGCGGCGTTCGTTTCTTTGCCAACAGTCCAGTGGAAGAAGTTGCCGAGCAGGACGGCGCTGTCACGCTGCGAACATCGCAAGGGCAGGTCACGGCCAGCCACGCCGTGATCGCGACCAACGCATCCATCGCCGATCGCTTTCAACTGCACACGAAGGTGGCTCCCTATCGCACGTATGTCCTCGCTTTCGCCATTGAACGGGGCGAACTTCCCGATGCGCTCTATTGGGACACCGAAGATCCCTACCACTATGTACGGCTGCAAACCGGCCCAGACGATCATGATTTCGTTCTTGTCGGCGGCGAAGACCATAAAAGCGGCGAAGCCAACGACGCCGACAAACGCTTTACACGTCTGGAGAGCTGGGCACGCGACCTGATTCCGGCCCTTGGGCGCATCACGCACCGCTGGTCGGGCCAGATTCTCGATACGATCGACTATGCCGGCTTCATCGGCCGCCAGCCCGGCAGCGAGCGCATCTACCTTGCGATGGGCGATTCGGGCCAGGGTCTGACCCATGGCGTGATGGGCGCGATGCTGAACACGGCGCTCATTCTCGGTGAAGATCATCCATGGCAGTCCGTCTATGCGCCGGATCGCAAGCCGTTGGCAGCGGCCAAGAATTTCCTGCGCGAGAACGTGACGATCCTGCAAAACCTCGCCGAATACGTGGCGCCGGGTGAAATCGCCTCGCTGGAAGAGCTTCAGCCGGGTGAGGGCGCCATCCTGCGCCGTGGTCTCGAAAAGATCGCCGCCTACAAGGACAAGGCCGGCGAACTGCATCTTCATTCGGCCAGTTGCACCCATATCGGCTGTCATCTGCTCTGGAACAGCTTTGAGAGCTGCTGGGACTGCCCGTGCCACGGTTCGATCTTTGCCCCCAACGGACAGCCGATCAATGCACCGGCCGTGTCGGCCTTGCGCCCGGTGAAAGTCTAGCGGGTCAAGGCACCTGGGAGCGTTCCATCTTCAAAAATGATGACATCGAGCAGGACGATCTGCGCAGCCCGCGCGCACCGTGGGCCGTCCTGCCGCCGCCGCCGATTGAACCGATAGCTGACAGCTTTCGATGCGAGGTTCTGATCATCGGCGCCGGCATCACCGGCGCGCTGGTGGCCGAGCGTCTGACACGGCAAGGCCATCAAGTTGTCATTATCGATCGCGAGCTTCCGAGTCTCGGTAGCACGGCGGCCAGCACCGCCATGCTACTCTGGGAAATCGACCGGCCGCTGTTCGAACTCGCGCAGCTCTATGGCTTCGAGAGGGCGGCGCGTTGCTATCGAGCCAGCCACCATGCTGCGCAAGGCCTGCTGTCCCTGGTTGCGCAGCATGGAATTGCCTGCGAGATGCGGCCACGTCTATCGCTCTATCTCGCCATCGATGACAGTCGGAAGCTTGTTCAGGATGAATATGCGCTGAGGCGTCGTGCCGATCTGCCATCCCTCTATCTCGATCATGCCGCGCTGCTGAGGCGCTTCGGCATCAGGCGGGCGGGCGCCCTTTTGTCAGCAGACGCGGCGGATGCCGATCCGGTGCTCCTCACGCATGGCTTGCTTGATATCTCCGTCCGACGCGGCGCCCGCCTTCTCAAGGACAATGCGGTTGCCTTTGATAGCGCCGCCCAGAGCGTCATCGTTGGCCTTGAAAGCGGGCTTTCGATCGAGGCGCGCCATGCCGTGCTCGCGACCGGCTATGTGGTACCCGACATCGTGAAGCTCAAAGCCCGACCAGCCTCCAGTTGGGCTATCGCGACCCGCCGGCAGCCGAGCCATCTGTGGCCCGAACAGGCGCTGATCTGGGAAGCGAGCCGGAACTATCATTATGGACGGACCACCGCTGATGGCCGCATCATCCTTGGTGGCGAGGATGATCACGCGTTGATCGAGCCCGAGGCTCGAAATCATGCCACACCGACAAAGGTTGCGGCGCTCAAGGATTATCTGAAGACACTTTGGCCGCAGGCATCGGACCGGGTCGACTTCGCCTGGTCCGGCGCTTTCGATACCACCCATGACGGCCTGCCGTTGATCGGCGCGGTGCCCGGCTGCAAGAATATCTTTGCCGCCTTTGGCTATGGCGGCAACGGAATTACCTTTAGCTTCCTCGCGGCGGAACTTCTGGCTGCGTTGCTTGCCGGAGGCTCTTCGCCGCTGCTCGATGATCTTGCGATTGACCGCGATATTCCCGGCTAACGACGCGCGATCAGGCAGCCCAGCATGAAGGCGACGAGCAGCGAGGGCAGCGGGGCCTCTCGCACCACATCCCGCAGGAAGGCGAGCGCCTGGCCGGGCGGCTGTCCTTCTTCGAAGCTTTGCCTCACCGTGCGGGCGGTCTCACGCACGCCTTCCGAAACGTCCTTCACTTTTGCCAAGGCGTCTTCGCTGTCCATTTGATCCTCCTCCGGCTTATCCAACAAGCCAAGCTCATGGATGCCCAGTCGTTCCTCCACCGTTCTGTCCTTCACCATGAAGCCGTTGTGGTGAAGTGAACCATCGGCGGAAGCCTGCCTCGGCGCCTGAGACGAAAGACGGAGAGCAAGCCCCAGCGACTCCGCTTATCGTAGCGTAATGGTTCGTCTTCGCGTGTGCCCTACGGAAGACCCGATTTAGGAACTTTTGATCTCGGCCGGGCGTTTAGGCATGTTTCGCGGAGTCGGGAACCAACCGGCCAAGGCGACCAGGGGCAGGAAGAACAATGGTGCCGCACCCCTCTTGGTCCTGGCGCGGGGGATGAGGCCTATGAATATTCAGCAGACGGCGGTCGATCTTGACAGTCTCGAGCCGCTCGCAGCGCTCGGTTTGCAAAGCCCGTCACCCGCTTTCCTCGCGCAGCTTCCCATCGCGATCCACGCCTGTGACGCGGAGGGTCGCATTCTTTGGTTCAATTCACGCGCGGCGGACTTGTGGGGCCGCGCACCGCGGGTTGGAGATGATAGCGAACTCTTCTGCGGCTCCTACAAGCTCTTCCTTGATGGACGGCCGATCTCGCGCGAGCTAACGCCAACGGCCGAAGTGCTGCGGACCGGAACTCCGGTCCGTGGCCTCGAAGGTCGCCTGGAAAGGCCCGATGGCTCACACGTCTGGGTCACCATCCATATTGCGCCGGTCTTCGATGAGGACGGTGTCCTGGCCGGGGCCATCAACTGCTTTCACGAGCGCATCGGCGGCCGAGTCGAAATGTGCGACGCCCGTTCCGACGACTGGATGCAGGCCCGCGACGAACGACTTGCCGCCACCTATGAGCATGTCGGCGCCGGCATCGTCGAAATCGATCGCGACGGCCGCATGCTACGGGTCAACCAGCAGCTTTGCCGGCTGACCGGATATATGGCTTCCGAGCTTTTGGGACGAACGATCTTCGAGGAGACGCTGCCCGAAGATATTGCCGAGGATCGCGCGCAATTCACCCGCCAGATCGCGGGCGAATTCGATCGCTACAGCATTGAGAAACGCATTTATTGCAAGGATGGCGGACATATCTGGGCGGCCGTCACGTCATCGAGCATTCGCGACGCCGCCGGCAAGTTTCTTTACGCCGTCCGTGTGCAGCACGATATTACGGACCGCAAGCGCGCCGAACAGGCGCTCGCTCGGCGCATGGAAGAGCAAGCCGCCTTGTTCGCTTTCTCGGAGCGACTTCAGCACTGCCAATCGGCCGAGCAAATACACCAGGCCGCGCTTGATGCTATCACGCGCGCGCTGGGCTGTACGCGGGCCTCGATCCTACTCTATGACCAGGCCGACATCATGCGGTTCGCGGCTTGGCGCGACCTTTCGGAAGCCTACCGGAAGGCGGTGGAAGGACATTCCCCGTGGGACCGCAATGAGACAAGGCCGGCGCCTGTTTGCATCGAAGATGCTGCCCGCAGCGACCTGCCGGATGATCTGAAACAGACAATCCTCAACGAAGGCATTCAAGCCACGGCCTTTACGCCCATTGTCCAGGATGGCCGGCTTGCCGGCAAGTTCATGGCCTACCATGATGAGCCCCATCATTTCACGCCGTCCGAGCTCGACACCGCGCTCACGCTGGCACGCCTGCTCGGCTTTGCCCTTGCGCGCCTTTCCGGCGATGAAGCCCGCCGCCTGGCCGAGCGCGATGCCCAGCAACTGGCGGCCATCGTTGAATCGTCAGCCGATGCCATCGTCAGCAAGAATCTCGATGGCATAATCCAGACCTGGAATGATGGTGCGCGGCGTCTGTTCGGCTACAGCCGAGATGAGGCTGTCGGCCGATCGATCACGATGCTTATTCCGCCGGACCGGCAGGATGAGGAGCCGCGCATTCTGGCCAAGATCAAAGCCGGCGAGCGCGTGGATCATTTCGAGACCGTGCGTCGCCGCAAAGATGGCAGTCTAGTCGACATTTCGCTGACAATCTCGCCGATCCGCGATCGCATGGGGCGCGTCATTGGAGCCTCGAAGATCGCCCGCGATATCACAGAGCGCAAGCTCTCCGAAAGGAGATTGCAGGAGAGCGAACAGCGGTTGCAGGAATTGCTCGACGCCATACCGGCCGCCATCTACACGACCGACGCCGACGGAAGGATCACCTATTTCAACCAGACTGCCGTCGAATTCGCCGGCCGGACACCGTTGCTCGGCAGCGACGAATGGTGCGTGACCTGGAAGCTCTATCTCCCCGACGGCACGCCGTTGCCGCATGACCAGTGCCCGATGGCCGTCGCCCTCAAGGAAGGCCGTCCGGTGCGCGGGGTCGAGGCTATTGCCGAGCGGCCGGATGGCACACGCGTTCCGTTCATCCCGTTCCCGACGCCCCTGTTCGATGCATCCGGCCGGGTCACCGGCGCCATCAACATGCTGGTTGATTTGAGCGAGCGAAAGCAGGCTGAGACCCAGCAGCGCCTGCTGCTCAATGAACTCAACCACCGCACCAAGAACAACATGCAGATGCTCCAGGGGCTCCTGTACACGGCGGCCCGCAGCGCCCGGAGCGAGGAGGCCCGGCGTGTGCTTGACGATGCCTGTAGCCGGATTGCCGCCATGGCCGCTGCCCAGCGTGTTCTTTATGGCACCACCGACGCGACCAGCTTCGCGGCGGATGAGTTTCTTGGCGCAGTGGTCGAAACGATCCAGCAGACGCTGCCAGCGAGAATCAAGATCACGCGTACGCAGGCAACCGGTGCTCTGTCCAATGATATTGCCATGCCGCTCGCCCTGATCCTCAATGAATTGCTGACCAACGCAGCCAAGCACGGGATCCGCGATCCAGCCGCCGACAGCATTCGCGTCAGCCTTGTTGAGCATGATGGACAGTTCGAGCTTCATGTCGAGGATGACGGGCCCGGATTTGACTTGAATGCGGCGCGGCAAACCTCGTCGGGCCTTCGTCTGGTACTTGGCCTGGCCCGCCAGCTCCATGCCGAGCTTGCCGTGAGCCGATCGCCATCGCGCGCTACGCTTCGTTTCGGCGCATCGCGAGGTGCATGATGACGCAGCCGAGCATGTCCGATAGCCATGAACTAGCCGCTCCGACCGATCATCCGCCTGATAAAAAGATGGCGCCCGCCGCCGACGAAGCGAGCGATCGTGTTGATCAGTCCCACGCGGTCCTGATCGTCGAAGACGATTTTCTCATCGCCATGCAGGCCGAAGCCGCGTTGCTCGATGCCGGCTTTCGAGTGACCGGCATTGCAACCACCGCCGAGGAAGCCTTGACGATGGCAAGGGAACAGATGCCGGCCCTTGCCATCATGGATATACGTCTGGCTGGCCGACGCGACGGCGTTGAGGCGGCCGGTGATCTCTTTCGCGAGCTCGGCTTGCGCTGCGTCTTCGCCACGGCCCATGATGATCTCCTGACCCGCACGCGGGCCGAGCCGTTCGCGCCGCTTGGCTGGCTCTCGAAGCCTTATACCATGGCTTCCCTGACGAGCGTGGTCCGTGCATCGTTGGCGCGGCCAGACTAGCATCTGCGCGCCAGCGTCGATGCCGCGATACTTCAGTAGATAGGAACAACCGCAGCGCCTGGCTGTTCGGGACTCATCTCCCTCCAAGCCCGAGGCTTTTCCATGTATCACCACGTCAAGAAGTTGATGTTCACCGTCCGCGTCGATGAGCCGGACCCGCGCTTTGGCAATATGCTTCTTGAACAGTTCGGCGGTGCCAACGGCGAACTCGCGGCCGCCATGCAGTATTCGATACAGGGGCTCAATTGCGAAGACCCTGATCGCAAGGACCTCCTGATGGATATCGGCACCGAAGAGCTGAGCCATCTGGAAGTCGTCGGTACGCTGGCCCGCATGCATCTCAAGCCGGCGAAGTTTGATCGCCAGGCTGCCGAGGCCGATCCGTTGATCGCGATCGCGGGTGGGGGCGGGGTGAACCTCTTCAACTCGCAAGGCAACGCCTGGACCGCCGATTACCTGAAGATCACGGGCGAACTGGACGTGGATCTGCGCAGCAATATCGCCGCCGAAGCGCGGGCCAAGATCGTCTACGAACGCCTGATAAATTTTACCGATGACGCCGGCACTAAGGACGCCTTGCAGTTCCTCATGACCCGCGAAATCACCCATATGAAGGCCTTTTCGCTCGCCCTTGAGAGCATGAGCAAGCCAGCCTTCAGTATCGGCCGCCTTGCGCCGACGCCCGGCCTGGTCGACCAATTCTTCAACGACTCCACGGGCACCGGCGATCATGGCGAGATCGACACCCGCGGGCCCTGGAACGAAGGCGGCGAATGGGTCTTTACGGAATCGCCGGCCATTCAGGCCGGGGAACCAGGACCCGCGTCGGCTATCGTCACCGAAAGCTCACCGCCGGTCGACGAGGCCGGTCTTGGCGACCTGCTGATCGACGAGCTCCGCGACATCCTTCACGCCGAGAAGCAGTTGACGAAGGCGCTTCCCAAGATGGCGGAAGCGGCGCGGTTCGACCAGTTGCGCGAGCTGTTCGAGCTGCATCTCGGCGAGACCGAAACCCAGATCGAGCGCATCAATGAATGCTTTGAGTTGCTCGGCAAGTCCGCGCGCGCCAAGCCCTGCAAGGGCATGATGGGTCTTGTCGAAGAAGGTCAGGAAGTCATGACCGAGGGCGAGGAGAAGGAAGATGCCGCGGCCGACCTCGCCCTGATCGGCGCGGCGCAGCGGGTCGAGCATTATGAGATTGCCGGCTACACGACAGCGCGCAACCTTGCCCAGCAGCTACGCCATAGCGCCGTCGTCAGCCTCCTATCGAAGTCACTGGCAGAAGAGGAAAACGCGGACCAATTGCTCAACCAGGTCGCGCGGTCCTTGATGTCGGTCGCGAAAATGCCAGCCGCCGTCGAACAGACCGAACAGTAGGCGGATGAGGGCGGTCCCGGGCAATGCCACGGTAACTGCGCAGCTTTGCGTCTGTCAGCTGCTGTGCCTTGCTGTAGTCGGAGGCGTTGCCGATGTCGTCCATCGTCCCCCTGCGTGACGAGCAGGACATCTATCTCGTTGAAGACGATCGTGGCGCCTCGGGCCCTGTTTGGTGCGAGGCGCCCGTCCTTGGCAACGACTTCGAAGCCGTTGTGATGGATCTGCTGGAGGGAAACTATCAATGCCCGCGCCGGGTCGCGGTCTTCAATATCGCTCAAGGCTGGGTTCGCGATGCGTCGGCCGAGGTGGTTCACGAATTGCGGCGGCGCTGCGATCTCCAGCTCCGCGATATACTGGAGGCCCTGCATGCCTTTACCGACCGCTATGAAGGACGCTTCGCGGACGTGCAATTGCCGTTGCCAATACCAATAGGCATTTAGGCCTTCCACACACGCCATGACACGTCCTGTCACCCCCGCCACCTTTCTAGGCCTTCCTGCGGCGGCGCCCGACATAGTCTCGAGCGCGGATGTCGTGATCTTTGGTGCGCCGGACGCGACGCCGCATGTTCCGGGCTCCACCAGCCATGCCGCACGCGCTCCTTCGGCTCTACGAGAAAGTACCGAGCAAATTGCGCGTGATCCCTTGCGGTGGGATTTCGATCAGGGCGGCCCTTTGATCCCGGAAGGACTGCGGGCGGTTGATCTTGGCGACCTTCCAACCGATCCGGCAACACCGCAGGAGAATCGCTCGCTGATCACATCGACAACCGTGAGCATTCTGAAGGCGGGCGCCGTGCCTCTGCTGCTCGGCGGGGATGACTCGGTTCCCATTCCATTCTTCGCGGGGTTCGAGCGGTTTGGCCCCGTCACCATCTTGCAAATCGATGCGCATCTCGACTGGCGTGATGATCGGGATGGCCTCAAGCATACATTCTCCAGCACCATGCGCCGCGCCAGCGAAATGCCATGGGTGGAGCGGATCATTCAGGTTGGACAGCGCGGCATCGGTGGTTCGCGGGAACGGGATCTTGCCGACGCCCGAGCTTGGGGCGCGACACTGTTCAGTGCGGCGACCGTGCGCCGACACGGCGTGCAGCCGGTCATCGACCTAATCCCGCCGGGCAGCCACTGCATCGTCACCCTCGATTGCGACGGGCTCGACCCGGCTGTTATTCCCGCGGTGCTGGTCCCACAGCCGGGTGGTCTCGGCTATCTCGATATCGTCGAGCTTTTGCATGGCGTTACGCAACGGGCGAGGATCGTTGGTTTTGATCTCGTGGAGCTGGTGCCGGATGCGGATGTACGAGGCTTAGGCGTGCTCGCCGCCTCGCGCATTCTCTGCGTTGCCCTTGGATGCGTGGCGCGACAGCGATCCGCTATGAGGCTAGCGGATCCATGACAGCATGAGAGGCCTGATCAGGATTTTGCAGTGCCGGGCTCCGCCTGTTTGCGATGCTGCTTGGCGAGTGTCTCGGCCGGCGTCACATTGGCAACCGCCGACTGGATCTTGTTCTTGAGGCCTGTCACAACGTCGCCTTCGCCATTCATCATCGCCTCGAAACCCTTGCGGGCGACCATCGCCGCATCGTCCTTGTCCTCAGAGCCCACTTTGGAGTCGAGCATATCTGCGCGCGCGAAGAACTCGGTCTCGGTGGCACCCGGCATCAGGCAGGTGACCGTCACCTTCGTGTCGCGCAGTTCCTCGCGTAGCGCAAAAGAGAGGGAGTTCAGGTACGACTTAGATGCATTGTAGACGGCCTGAAAGCTGCCGGGGGTAAAGCCGGCGATCGACCCGGTAATAAGGATCCGTCCCTCATTGCGCCGGCGCATGTCCTGGCCGACGCGCTGGAGCAGATAGGTCGTGCCCATGACGTTGGTGTCGATCACCTGCCGGATACGCGCCCACTCCTGATCCAGGAAAGCATGGCCCAGACCGCGGCCGGCATTGGCCATCAGCGCGTCGACCTTGCGGCCTTGTGCCACCTCGCAGAGTTTGTCGACGCCTTCAATGGTCGCGAGATCGGCTTTCAGCGCTACAGCGGCGATGCTGTTGACTTCTTTGCGCAGCGCCTCCGCCGCCGTCTCGATCTCGGGCTCATCCGCGGCGATGAGAAGGTCATATCCTTTGGAGGCGCAGAGCCGGGCAAGCTCAAAGCCGATGCCGGTCGAGGCACCCGTCACGATTGCAAACTGTCCGGCCATGGGCATTCCCTCTCGGTTTTTTACGTGGCTTTGAGCCTAATGGCGCACGGGCGCGAGCGTTCCTAAGCAGCTAGGAACCAGCCGCAAGATTGAGGCTTGGTCTGGTCGCGCAACCTTTGGAGCGGTCCATGAAAGCCCTCACCTGGCACGGCAAGAGCGACATTCGCTGCGAGTCAGTTCCCGATCCCAAGATCCAGGACGGACGTGACGCGATCATCAAGGTGACGGCCTGCGCGATCTGCGGCTCGGACCTTCATCTGTTCGACGGCATCATGCCGACCATGGAAAAGGGCGACGTGCTCGGCCATGAGACTATGGGTGTGGTGGTCGAGGTCGGCAAGGACAACAGCAAGCTCAAGGTGGGCGACCGGGTGGTCGTGCCCTTCACCATTGCCTGTGGCGAATGCTTTTTCTGCAAGAACGGCTTCTACTCCGGCTGCGAACGGTCTAATCCCAACGCCAAGCAGGCCGATAAGATGTGGGGACATTCGCCCGCCGGCCTGTTCGGCTATTCGCACATGCTGGGCGGCTTTGCCGGCGGTCAGGCCGAATATATGCGTGTGCCTTACGCCGATGTCGGCCCCTATAAGATCCCCGAGGGTCTCACGGACGAACAGGTCTTGTTTCTCTCGGATATTTTCCCGACCGGCTATATGGCCGCGGAATTTTGCAACCTCAAAGGCGGCGAGACAGTCGCCGTCTGGGGCTGCGGACCAGTCGGCCAGTTTGCCATCAAGAGCGCATTTCTGCTCGGCGCCGAACGCGTGATCGCCATCGACACGGTGCCCGAGCGGCTGTCGCTCGCCATGCAACGGGCGCCATCATGCTGGATTTCATGAAAGAGGATGTCTACGAGCGCATCCAGCAACTCACGCAAGGGCGCGGCGCCGATGCATGCATCGATGCGGTCGGCACCGAGCCCGAGACCATGGCAAGCAAGGATTCTGTGATCGATCGCATCAAGGTCGCGACCTTCATGGGAACCGATCGCCCGCATGTTTTGCGGCAGGCCATCCAATGCTGCCGCAACTTCGGTACTGTCTCGATTGTCGGCGTCTATGGCGGCTTGCTCGACAACATCCCGATGGGCAGTGCCATCAATCGCGGACTAACCTTCCGCATGGCCCAGACCCCTGTTCAGCATTACCTGCCCAAGCTTTTGCAACGCATCGAAAAAGGCGAGATCGATCCAAGCTTCGTTATCACCCATCGAGCGACGCTTGAGGAAGGGCCCGATCTCTACAAGACGTTCCGCGCCAAACAGGATGGCTGCATCAAGGTCGTAATGAAGCCGTTCGGCTGATGGGGGAGGGTGCCGCGAAAGAGCTGAAGTCACGCTGGCTGGCGGCCGCTCAGCTCGGGCTCGTCAGTAGCACATTCTCGACGCTCATCGGTCAGCTTGCGGCGTCACAGTTAGGACGGGACGCGGCGGTTGACTGGATGACCGTCGCTGCTCAATGGGCGGACTTTTCCTGGGCGCTTGTCTTCTTCGGTCTGTTTGGGCGCTGGACGAGCCGTCTCGCGCCCCGCACTCTTTTCTGGCTGGCCATTCCGTGGGCTGTCTTTACCTCGGCAACCGAGTGGTTTGGGCTGGTGCCGCTATTTCCGTTCTTCCAGCCGATCTTCACTTTGCAGCAACCCTACTGGATCGGCTTTCTCGTTCATCTCTCGTCCGCTTTGATCTATCCCTTGTTCGCCTGGCTGCGTTGGCCGCTAAGACGTGCGCCGCCAACATCCGCGGTGCGCTTTGCCAAACGGTGGGCAGCGGGAGCACTTCTCGTGCTCGCAACGTTCGGCCTTGTTTCCGTGATCGATGGGTTGGGTTGGCCGCTGCCAACCCTCAGCCGCGATGTCGCCGGTGATCAGCGTTATATCCGCCATATGGTGACGCATCACGAGCAAGGCATTGAGCTTGCAAAGCTAGGCAAGCAGCGCGCACAAGACCCGCACCTGCGCGCGCTCGCGGCTTTGATGGTCGCCAGCCAGCAGAGCGAAAACCGCATCTTCGATCGTTGGTGGCGCGGGTGGTCCAGCGAGCCGATGGCGCTCTGCTCCAGCGAGGAACGGTTGGCCATGCCTGGCTATCTGACGTCGGCACAAATGGCGGATGCGCGCAACGCGGCCGATGGTGAGTTTGATGCGGTGTTTATCCGTCTGATGAGCCTGCATCATGCCGGCGCCGTCCAGATGGCGGATAACCAATGGCATTCGTCCGGCGATCCCCGCCTGCGTCTGATGGCGCATGCCATACGACATGAGCAGCAAGGCGAGATTGCTTTGATGAACAACGTCACGGGCATCGAAGCCGTGCGGCAGGCGACGCGCAACATGCTGGCCAACAATCTCTGACCAACCTTAATCTTTCTCTCAGGAACGAGCTTCTGATCTCGCCATTAGCCTTCATGGGCCGGGCAACAAACAAGGAGAAGATTGATGGCAGACGAACAACGTGGTGGCTCCGGAAATTTCGCCAACGATCCGCAGCGCGCGTCTGAGGCCGGCAAGAAGGGTGGCGAGCGAAGCCACGGCCAGCAGGGACAGCAGACCCAGGGCGGAAGCAAGCCCGGCCAGCAGGGCGGGAGCTCGACGGACAATCCGGGCAATTTCGCCAACGATCGCGAGAAGGCCAGCGAAGCCGGACGTAAAGGCGGCCAGTCCTAAGGCTCCACTGACCCAGCAAGGCCAGGACGTCGACGAGATGTCCTGGCCTTTGTTAAAAGCGCGCCGAGCTACGTCGCTGCTCGGAAGGTTTGTGTGGCCGCCCTCTGCCGAAGCTGATCCATGCGACATTGCGAGGGCTTCTTGTCAGGACGCCAGCGGATGACTTTCGTGCCGTGCCGAAAGCGGTCGCCCGTCACATGGTCATAGGATACTTCGACCACGAAAGTTGGACGCACGGCTTTCCATTCAGCCGATCGCTTTGTCGACCAGCGGCTTGGACCGCCCGGTGAATTGCCGGTGAAGCTCTGCAACCCGACGATTTTCTCCAGCCGATCGGTGAGAGCCAGTCGATCGGACGATCGGATGCCGGACGTAAATCCGACATGGTGCAGAAGTCCACCCTTGTCGTAGAGGCCGAGCAGCAACGAGCCAACGACTTTTCGATTGCCCTGCTTCCTCTCGGCATAACGAAATCCGCCAACAACGCAATCAGCCGATCGCAGCAGCTTGATCTTCTGCATGCCGTCTCGGGTGCCGCCTCGATAGGGTAGGTCGAGGCGCTTGGCGACCACGCCATCATGATCTTCATTTACGCTGTTGAGCCAGGCCTCGGCATCCGCATAGTTTCGGCTTGCCGGTGTCAGCCGGAAAAGCCCGCTCGCCTGGAAGGCCTTTCCCGCAAGTGTTTCAAGAGCGGCGCGGCGCTTCATAAGCGGCAGACCCGAAAGATCTCTCGCGCCCGATCGCAACAGGTCAAAAACCATGAAGGTTGCGGGAGTTTCTTTGGCAAGGTGCTTGACCCGGCTGGCGGCCGGATGAATGCGTTGAAGCAACGCATCAAACGAATAGCCCTCATCAAGCTCGATGATCAACTCACCATCCAGGGTGAGCGTCTTCGGCGACAAGGCGGCCGCGGCTGCGGCAATTTCCGGGAAGTAACGAACCAGATCACGGCCGCTTTTGGATTGCATGCTGACTCGGCTGCGTTCGCGGATCAAAAGACAACGGAATCCATCCCATTTCGGCTCGTATTGCCACTGGGCCCCCCGTGGCAGTTGGGCGACGGACTCGGCTTCCATGAGCTGCATTGTGCGGTTCAAGCTCCGGGAGGGGGCGCAGGACATTGATCGTGAAGCCCTGGCTTTTCACGGCATCAAGCGAAACCGTCCAGAAACGTTCCTCCGTCACGGTTATGCTGCGACTGAAATACCAATGTTCTTGGGACAATCGCTATAGCAGTTCTCTTAGGGCCTGCGCGTCGGCCGGCGCCGCACTCTTCTGGTCGTTGTCGAAATAGACAAAGGCGTCGCAGCCTTGGCGCTTCCACGATTTGAGGCGCTTGGCCCATTGGGCGAGCGTGGCCTGCGAGTAATGGCCGTGATAGCGTCCGCCTGGGCCATGTCCGCGGACATAGACGAAGTCCGCCGTGCGCTTCCAGGGAGCCGGCGCATCGTGATGGTCGGACAGGCAGAGTGAGATATTCTCGTCAGCCAGCATCCGGAGAACGCGCGGCTGATACCAGCTCGGATGCCGAAATTCGAAACTGTAGCGGCGCTTCCTGGAGAGAAGCTTGAAGAAGGATCCCAGCCGATCGGGGTCCGCTTCAAACTGTGGCGGAAGCTGAAACAGGATCGGGCCGACCTTGCCGCGTAAAAGGGAAATGCGACTTTCAAGCAGGTCGAGGCTGTTCTCGGAGCGTTCGGACAAGCGCTTCCAGTGCGTGATGAACTTCGAAGCCTTCCAGGCGAAGACGAAGTCGCGCCCGGTCTGGTCGCGCCAAGCCTTCACTGCCTCTGGTGTAGGGGTGCGGTAGAACACCCCGTTCAACTCGGTGGTCTCAAACCGCCCGGCATAGTAGGGGAGCTGCTTCTTGAGCGGCAATCCTTCTGGAAAAAACGGACCTCGCCAGGAGGCGTAGTGCCAGCCGGATGTGCCAATCAGAACGCGCGCCATCTGCTTTGCCATCATTGGGCGCGATGCATCCAAGCCGCGCTTTCAAAGAATAACGTTGGGGCGCAGGATACGTTGCTGTCGGCATAGCCGGCCTTCCAAGTCCGGACAACCGGGCGCACCCGGCCGACTCCTCGGCAAAAAAAATTTCGTCGGCCTCTTGAAACTTTTTTGAGCCGACCAATTTTTTTTGGCGTCGCCGCGGGCGACCGGGACGCCTTACGGGTCCCGCTGTCATGAGACGGGCGCCGGACGGTGTCCGGAGCCTGCTCGTACCCATCTTGCTCCAAGGAGGATTTGGATATGAGGTATGATTGGACTCCCCTCTGGAGGTCGACCATTGGGTTCGACCGCCTGTTCGACGTTCTCGACGAGGTCCAGCGGACCGCCGAAGAGAGCTATCCCCCTTATAATATCGAACGTCTCGACGAGAACCGTTTTCAGATCTCGGTGGCGCTCGCCGGCTTCACACCGGATGAAGTTGCTTTGACGGTCGAGCAGAACGTCCTGAGCCTCGAGGGCCGCAAGAGCGAGAAGGAAGAAAAGACCTTCCTGCATCGCGGTATCTCAGCGCGGAATTTCAAGCGCCAGTTCACCCTTGCCGACCATGTGGAGGTGAGGGGTGCGCGCCTCGAGAACGGCCTGCTCATCATCGAGCTGCAACGCGAAGTTCCCGAAGCGATGAAGCCCCGGCAGATTGCAATCGGCACAGCCACAACCCCAAGAAGCGTGAGCCAGATTGGGGCCAAGGCCGCCTGAACGAGGCCAGGACCTCAGCTTGATCCAGGCCGCGCGGGACGAGCCCGCGCGGCTCTTCCTCAAACCCGTCTCGAACAGGAGGCAATCATGCGGCCGACGACCGCGCTCCCCGACAACGTTTTCGATTTCGACTATCTCCTTCATCCGGGCACCAGGTTCGATCACCCGAGGGATGTGCTCGCGCATTCAGGCCTCACACCTGCCGAAAAGCGCGCCATCCTGGCTTCATGGGCGTCGGATGCGTCTGCAATCGCGTCATGCCCATCGCTGCGGGCTCCCAAAGGCCTGAAGGCGCCTGTAACGATCGACGAAATCCTTAATGCGCTTTGCGCGCTGGATGGTGGTCCGCGGCATCCGCCAGGTGGCAAGCCAATGCGTAGGCGGTCAATCGAGCGGTGCGCCGCAGCCTGATCGCAGGCGCTTGACTCGCAAACCGCTCCGCATATTTTTGGGTCGGGAAATTCGCTTCCCGACCCCTGAATCACAAAGGACGATGACGACCGTCAGGAGTGACGACGATGCTTGATGTAAATTTGGCCCGCATCCGTACGCACCGCACCAACATCCACCGCTACCAGCGTCTGCTACGGACAAAGCTCTCCGAGCTGGAGCGCCGGTTCGTTGAAGGACGGCTGGCGGACGAGCAGGCAGCGCTCGACGCGCTAGCCGCCGAGACATTCCCGATCATACTTCCTTCGCCGAACTGCCAATCCGCTTCCCCCGGCCTGAGGAGCGAGCTATGAGCGACATCCGGCAGTTGCTTATCCGCGGGAGCGAGAAGATTATCGAGCACTATCGGCTTCTTCTCGCAGGCGCAGCGAGCGCACAGGAGCGCGAACTTTATCAACGCAGGATCGAGCGGGAGCAGAAGCTGCTCGACCAGCTCCATGGCCTTTCCGATCGCGCCGCGGCTTAACCGAGGCATAAGCGATACCTATCAGGAGGCCGGGCGGGCTCCACTCCGAACGGCCTCGTGTCATTGCTTCCTGAAGATCCTGGAATTGAAGACCGCCGTCAGCTCGAGCACAGGCCCAATTTCATTGCGGACCTCATCCTTCGATAACGGCTTCGCGGGCGGCGTCCACGAGTGCATCAAGCGCCACGTCGTGCGCCGCTTCCGCGTCCGGCAAGCCCATGAAGCTGCAGCGGTCGCCTCCGGACGGGGCGCCGAAAATCGTAGCCCGTGGGGCAAAGGAAGATCCCGCGCCGGCGGAGGGCTATTCGTCGACCGCGGCGGCGGTATCCTGGGTGCCAAGCAGCTTCAGCGCGGTCTCGATCTTGGCGAGGAGCGCCTGGATTTCGGCGCGCTCGTTCGGGCCCGGATCGTTGTCGAGGCGCGCGAGCAGTTGCTCCTTCTGATTCTGGAGCTTCGCAACAGCTGACATCTTTTCTCCGCGAAGGCGAGCATGACGTAGAAGGGGCCGCTCAAAGAGCGGCCCCTTCTCGGGAGTTCACCAGCTTCGGGTGCCGAAGCTGAAACCAATGCTCGGGCCACCGCCGTAGTGGCCATAGCCGCGGTCGTAGTAGCCGGGTCCGCCATAGTAGCCGTAGCTTCGGCGAACCACATACCCGTCGTCGCCGCCGTAGTAGCGCTGGACGTAGCGGGGGCCGCGGGTCCGGTAGCAGCGGCCATACTCGTCACAAACGAGGCGCACCTGCTCGACGCCGGCAGCCTCGGTCGAGGCAGTGGCCGCAGGCGCGATTGGGGCGGCATTCGCAGAGGCCGCCAACAGTGCGGCCCCGAGCGCTCCTAAAAGGATGGCTTTCATCATGTTCTCCTTTGTGCGAGATCAATCGATCTCTTCGATGACGCGACGTTCGTGGGGTTCGACGATGTAGGTGCGGCTGTCCCGGTTGATGTACCGGTACTCGCGAAGGCTCGGAGCATCCCGATAAACCTCTTCCGGAAACGCCTCGATCTCAACGCTCTCCGGCAGGCGCTCGCCGGTCCGGATCTCCCTCCGGACGGTGCTGCCGGTCGTGCGGCTCTCGCGTTCGACCGGGCGCGCCTTGGCGTGCTTACGGACGACCTCGCGATCGCGGTCGCTGAACGTCACCTTGCGCTGCTCGGTGCGCGTCGGCGCCGAGGCGGTGGAACGGCCGGAGTACGGCAGGACTGTCACGATCTTGTAGGTGGATGGCTCCACGATCACGATCTCGTCCTTCACCAGGACGAAGTTGTAGCCGCGATACTGGGGCACGATCTCGACGACATCCGCGGGCAGCGGCTGCAGGCGGACGTCGCGCGGCACGACGGTGCCCACCGACAGCGAGAAGTTCACGTTGGTGAGCGGCTGCACGTTCAGGTGAGAGATCGACGCGCCGATTCGTGTCCGCTGCTGATCGTTGATGTTCACTGAGGCATTCACGTTGGTGTTCGACGAACGATCCGCCGTGTTCTGCTGATTGTTCGGCTGCTGGGCGGTGTTGGTCGATCCGCTACCCACCGGCGATTGGGCCTGATTCGTGCCCGACGCGGGCGGATTGGCGCTCTGCGTCTGATTGTTCGTGCTCGACGGAGGGTTGGTCTGCGCCTGGTTGGCTGGCGTCGTGGTCTGGCTGGACGGCTGATTAGTCTGGGCCTGGTTGGTCGAGTTGTTCGAGGCAGGCGCCTGCGTCGTGTTGGTGCCAGAATTGGACGACTGGCCGGCTGTGGAAGATGAAGACTGAGTCTGAGCCGAATTCGTCGAAGGATTGCTCTGCGCGGATCCGGACGACGAGCTCGGTGACGTGGTCGAAGGCGATGGCGACGTGGTCGAAGTGGAATCCTGCTGACGCTGTGTCGCCGACGGACTTGAGCTCGACGTGCTCGGAGAAGATTGCGCGAACGCCGAAGTCGCGATGGCGACGGCGGCGGTGGTAGCCAAGAATAAACGTTTGTTCATCGAAAACCTCCGAAATGGGGACGCCGATCAAACCCTCGACGCGGCGCGAGGTTCCGATCGGGATATCCTGGCAAAACGCGGCAGCTCACACGCTTTTGGTAGCCGCGTTATGCTGCAGTAGCGAAATAGTGTACCCGCGCAACAATCGGGAATAACTGGAACTCTGGCCCCGCGTGCTCGTTGGCAGCTACATACAAGCTTTGAGGAGGACACCATGAAGAAGCTGATCGTATGCGGTGCTCTGGCCGCTTTCGCCCTCGGCACCCAGGCCGCGAGCGCCGCCGAGTTCTATATCGTTCGTGACGCGACCACGAAGAAGTGCACCATCGTCGACACCAAGCCAACGACCACCACTACGACGGTCGTGGGCAACGGCGTCTACAAGACCAAGACGGAAGCTGAGTCCGCCGTGAAGACGACCAAGGTCTGCACCGAGCAGTAATCGCTCCACGACTCTGGTCTGAAAACGTTATTGGAGGAGAGCATGCCCGTCTTGATTTTGTGGGCCGTTCCCGCCGTCCTCGTTGTCGGTGGTGTCGGCTATTTCCTGGTTCATATGCACTGAGCGAACAGATCATTGCGGAACGGCTCGTCCGGTACGCCGGGCGGGCCGCTTGCGTCCGGTCATCCCAACGAACGCGTTCTTCGACCGGCGTCACCTGCAAGCGAACAGCTCGCGATAACGGCTTTCGTATTCCCTCGCCATCCGACTGGCGGCAAAGCGCTCCTCGAAGCGGGCCCGAATCCTTCTTCTATCCAGCCGCACGGCTTCCTTCACGGCCTCGATCGCGTGCTGCTCGCCGTCCACGATAAAGCCGGTGACACCATCTTCTACTACTTCCGGCACCGATCCGGAACGATAGGCGATCACGGGCGTTCCGCACGCCATCGCCTCGATCATCACCAGACCGAAGGGCTCGGGCCAATCGATCGGAAAGAGCAATGCGGCGGCACCTGCGAGGAAGGTTTGCTTGCGGACGTCGCCCACCTCACCGATCAGGAGGATGTCCTCTCCGTCGATCTCGGGCTCGAGCTTCTTCTTAAAGTAGGTCGTTTCCGCGCGAGGAATCTTGGCCGCGATCCGCAGCGGCATGCGGACGGCGCGAGCGATGCGTATCGCGGCTTCTGGTCCCTTCTCCGCCGTAAGTCGCCCGAGAAAGGCCAGGTACGAACCGGCTCCGTAGGAGGGACGAAACTGCTCCTTTGGCAGCCCGTGCGGAATCGTCGCCACCCAGTTCGCGTCCGGGAGGGGCCGGCGCTGGTTGTCGGAGATAGAGACAAAGGGGGCCTGTGGGAAAGCCCCGATCACGTCGGACAAGCCCGGAAGGTCGAGCCGGCCATGCATGGTCGTCAGAAACGGCACGCCGGTGCGGTTCAGGACAGGCAGCGGCAGCCAGTCGACATGTGAATGAATGACGTCGAAATCGCGTGCGCGCCCGGCGATGGCCTCAATCAGTAGCGCGCAGGCCGCGTTCGGATCGACGCCCTTCCGTCCCAGCCGTAGGGCGCGAGGTAAGACAGCATGGAGCTTACCCTTCGTCCTCGAATCTCCGCTTGCGAATAGGGTGACGTCGTGCCCGAGGTCGACCAGCTCATCTACCAGCCAGGCGATCACCCGCTCCGTGCCACCATACAGTTTCGGAGGAACGCTCTCGGCCAACGGGGCAAGCTGGGCTATCCGCATCGATCAGTCACCAAAGACGACCCGCAAGCCGATCACGACCACCGCGGAGATGAGAAACGAAATCGCGAGCAACGTCCAACTGGGCCTTGTGCTTCCGCAAGCTACGCGCGCTACGAGCATTTTCACGCTCGTCAACATTCGAATCGGGGAAGCCGGTGCAAATACGCGATACCTAAGCTGGCGAGTTCTTCGGTATCGCTATCGCGCCCTTCCCATCTCCTGTGCAGATGGCGCTCCAGCAAACAGCGTCGGCTATCGCGTGCGCCGACATGGGGGTGCCGAGCCCGGTAAACTGTCCAGGCGGTTTCCGTGGCATTCTTCAAGACGACATCGTCGACCATCTTGACGCTCCCGGCGACCGATCCGATCGCTGGCAACTCAACACGGTCAGCAAAGTTTCCTGTTTTTCCCGGGCCGTTGAAGTCAGTCGGAGCACGGCCGCATTCAGCACGCTTTGGCACGGGCCCGCTTGCGTGCCGCACGGCGGCGCTGCAGGCGCTGGCTTCTGCCAGAGCGCCTTGCGGCAAGAAGCGAGGACGCCTGTTTGGCCGCAGGAGGCTCTGCCGGAGGCACGGCGCTCTCCGTCCGCATCTCGGCAGGCCTTGCTTCCATCAATTTCAGCACCGCGCGCCCCTCCTCAGTGATGCGCCAGCCGCCGTTCAGACGTTCGACCAATCCTTGCGAGAAGATGTCGAGAGCGGGCACGCGAGCGGCGAGGCGCTTTGTCCGCTCGGCCCAGTCGCGTCCGCTCGTCGCCAGAATCGCCATATCGCGCTTGAGCTCCGCCATCATGGCGAATCCATCGGGATAGCTCACTAGGATCTTGAGAACGGTGACCTGAAAGTTCACCCCGCCTTCCTATGCCTATCTCTGTACACGACAGCCGTGTCGGACGCGGTAAGGCGGTTCCGGAACATCGTGGCAATCGCTCCTGACCGCCTCATCTGCTCAAGCTCGATCTGAGGTGAGAGCGTAGTGCGGCATTCCGCATATTCGCGCAGTAGCAACCAATTCGAAACTCGCTTGTTGTCGCCGGCACCATCACTTGCAGGAGACAAAAAATGTCACGTCTGACTCTGCTGGCGGCAACCTTGTTGTTGCTCGCATCTGCGCCCGCGGGCGCGCAGCCCGCGCAAAGCGGGCCGGGCAACAACGCCGTCAACAGCTCCGATAAGAACAATTCGAACGCACCGGTCTCGGGCCGCAACAGCTTCACCGAGGGCCAGGCGAAATCACGGATCGAGGACGCGGGATATTCCAACGTCTCCGGCCTGCAGAAGGACAACGAAGGCGTCTGGCGGGGCAAGGCCGACAAGGCTGGCACCAAGACCGACGTCAGCGTCGACTTCCAAGGCAACGTCAATCCCGCAAAATAAGGAGCAGATCGCATGACGACTACCATTTCTCGCCTCTACGACAATTATTCCGACGCCGAGCGGGCCGTCGCCCGACTCGAGAGTGCCGGCGTATCGCACTCCGACATCAGCATCGTCGCCAACAATTCCGACAATTGGTACGGTTCACAGCGCGGCAAGGCCGATCGAGACCGCGACGGCGTGGATGATCGCGCCGAAGGAGCCGGCACGGGTGCTGGCATTGGCGCCGGGATCGGCGGCGCGGCAGGCCCTTCTCGCCGGCCTTGGCCTATTGGCTATTCCAGGTCTCGGGCCGGTCGTGGCGGCGGGATGGCTGGCCTCCACGGCTGCAGGAGCGGCCGCGGGCGCGGCCACAGGCGGAATTGTCGGCGCACTCACCCAGGCCGGCGTCTCCAGGGAAGACGCATCGCGTTACGCGGAAGGCGTTCGCCGCGGCGGTACGCTCGTTTCCGCCAAGGTATCCGATATTGATCGTGCGCGACTGGATGCGCTGCTCCACGAGAGATCCGTCAACCTTCAGGAGCGCAGTTCCGCCTGGCAGAAGTCGGGCTGGACGGACTTCGATGCCGCAAGCCCGCCGCTATCACCGGAGGACATCGGCCGCGAGCGCGAGCTTTACGGTGCGGGTGTGCGACGATAAGTTTCCTCAGACTCGGAAAAGGCCCCGCAGCGCGGGGCCTTTTTGATGAAGATGGCCTCTGCAAACTCGGGCTAATCGGACCCGTAGGAACATCGTTCCGCTTGGCTGGTTGCTTCGCCCGTGAAGGGGCGATGAAGCTTTTGGTCGAGTATTTGGAATGAGCTCATCGACTTGAACGATTGGCCGCGAGCGAACGCGATCCAAATTTCAAAGAGCAACTGCTTATACGGGCGCAAGGCTATCGGAATCTCGCCGCTAAACGAGCGAAGGACTATGGCCCTTCCAGCTCCAAGCCCCTCGGAAGCGGCGCGGGTATCGGTCCATCCTTGACGATTTCTAGCATGCTCTCCGCGCCTAACCCGCGGCAATAACCGACTTGCCGTAGATCAATTCGCATTACTAAAGAGCGATGCGGCCGAAGGCCGCTTCACGTCAGGTGATTCCACTGACATGGCTGAAGATCTCAAAGTCTTGACCTCGCGCAATGCCGATCAAGGTGATGCCGCTTGCCTCGGCCGTCCGTATCGCAAGCGCGGTCGGCGCGGACATTGCGATTATGAAGCTGGCGCCGATCGCGGCGGTCTTCTGCACCATCTCGACCGAGATACGGGTCGTTAGCACGACCGCGCCAGTGCATCCCGAGACGCCCGCCATGGCGAGAGCACCGGCCTGTTTGTCGAGCGCATTGTGGCGTCCGACGTCTTCACGAATGATCATGCTTTGGTTGCCGGGATCGAAAAGTCCCGTAACATGAGCCGCGCGCGTCACGCTGCCCAGAATCTGTAATACGGCGAGTTAGGCAATTGCGCATTGACGCAAGGCGTAAGGGGAACTCGTCCGAGCCTCGAACTGGAAAGGGCTGCCTGCGCCGCCAGCGGCATTGCGAGAAAGGCCATGAGCAACCCATCGAGCGATCCGCACGCGGGGGCGGCTCGCGGCCTTGTCGATCCAGCATGAGAATAACACAATGCGCCTCTTACCGGGCCATTGTTCGAACGAACCGGCGCGCTTGATAATGGTTCCAAGCGCCAGGCCGGTTGGATCATTCGGATTTCAGGTCCGTTACCTGTCCTAACGACAATGGCGGCGAGCGAATGGACGACAAGGTTTACAAGCTGGAGCAGGGCGCCGGGCGATCGTCTCCCGGATTTGTCAGGGTGCGCGGTGCGCGCGAGCACAATCTGAAGAACGTGGACGTCGACATCCCGCGCGATGCGCTGGTGGTGTTCACCGGCGTCTCCGGCTCGGGAAAATCATCGCTGGCCTTCGGGACGCTGTATGCGGAGGCGCAGCGGCGATATCTGGAATCCGTTTCGCCCTACGCCCGGCGCCTGTTCCACCAGATGGCCGTGCCAGAGGTCGATGAGGTCGAGGGCCTGCCGCCGGCGGTGGCGCTCCAGCAGCAGCGGGGATCGCCGACCACGCGATCCAGCGTCGGCAGCGTCACGACGCTGTCAAACCTGTTTCGGATGCTCTATTCGCGCGCCGGCGACTATCCAAAGTCGCAGCCGCTGTTGTACGCCGAGTCCTTCTCCCCCAATTCGGCGGAGGGAGCCTGTCCCAGGTGTCATGGCCTCGGCCGCGTCTACGACGTGACCGAAGGCTCGATGGTGCCCGACGACACGCTCACCATCCGCGAGCGCGCCGTCGCGGCCTGGCCGACAGCCTGGCACGGTCAGAACCTGCGCGATATCCTAACGACGCTCGGCTACGACGTCGACACGCCTTGGCGCGAGCTTCCCAAGAAGGACCGCAACTGGATCCTGTTCACGGACGAGCAGCCCACGGTCCCGGTCTATGCCGGCTACGATCTCAAGGAGGTCCAGCGGGCGCTGCGTCGCAAGGAAGAGCCGAGCTATCAGGGCACTTTCACCGGCGCCCGGCGCTACGTTATGGAGACGTTCGCCAACACGACCAGCGCGATGATGAAGAAGCGCGTTTCGCAATACATGCTGAGCACTGAGTGCTCCGCCTGCCACGGCAAGCGGCTCAAGCCGGAGGCGCTGTCTGTCAAGTTTGCCGGGATGGATATCGCCGACATGGCGCGTGTTCCGTTGAAGCAACTGGCCGCGCTGATGCGGCCTTATTGCGGGGGCAAGGCCGGCCGGAAGGAGGCTCACCCGGAGAAAGCCATCGTCGTACAGCGGATCGCGCAGGACTTGAGCGCGCGACTTTTTGTGCTGCTCGACCTCGGCCTCGGCTATCTCACGCTTGAGCGGAGCACGCCCACCTTGTCCCCGGGCGAGCTCCAGCGTCTGCGTCTGGCGACGCAAGTGCGCTCTAATCTGTTCGGCGTGGTCTATGTGCTCGACGAACCGTCCGCCGGGCTCCATCCATCCGACACCGAGGCGCTGCTCCGCGCGCTCGACAGGCTGAAGGCGGCCGGCAACTCCCTCTTCGTCGTCGAGCACGAGCTTGATGTCATGCGCCATGCCGATTGGATCGTCGACGTCGGACCGGACGCAGGCCGGCATGGCGGCGAAATCCTCTACAACGGTCGCATCGACGGGCTGAAGTCCGTCGCGAGATCGCGCACTGCGAAATACCTGTTCGGTCAGGCCGTTCCGCCACAGCAAAAGCAGCGCTCGCCGCAGGCTTGGCTCAAGCTGCGCGGTGTCACGCGCAACAATCTCAGGGGGATCGACGTCGCATTCCCGCTGGGTGTGCTGACGACGGTCACCGGCGTATCCGGCTCGGGCAAGTCCAGCCTGGTCAGCCAGTTCCTCGTCGAGGCGCTGGGCGCGCATTTTGGACAATCGCATGCGTCCGACAAAGACGGCGAAGACGTCCTTGAACGCGCGCCGGTCGAGACCTCGAGCGGCAAGATCACCGAAGGGCTCGATCGCCTGAAGCGGCTGGTGGTCGTGGACCAGAAGCCGATCGGACGGACGCCTCGCTCCAATCTGGCGACGTACACCGATCTTTTCGACGACGTGCGAAAGCTATTCGCGCAGACGAAAGAGGCGCGCCGGCGGCGGTTCGGTGCCGGGCGGTTCTCCTTCAACCTGCCGAAGGGCCGCTGCCCGAATTGCCAGGGAGAAGGTTTTGTCTGCGTCGAACTGCTGTTCCTGCCGAGCGTCTATGCGCCATGCCCGGAGTGCCAGGGCGCGCGCTACAACAAGGAGACGCTCCAGATCAAGCTCGACGGCAAATCCATTGCCGACGTGCTCGGAATGACCGTCGATGAGGCGCACGCGTTCTTCGCCGACGACAGCTACATTGCGAGGTCGCTCGATGTGATCCGGCAGGTCGGGCTTGGATACATCCGCCTCGGTCAGCCGGCAACGGAGCTGTCCGGCGGTGAGGCGCAGCGGGTCAAGCTTGCCACTGAGCTTCAGCGCACCCAGCGGGCGGGCAGCATCTATGTCCTCGATGAGCCGACCACGGGCCTGCATCCCTCGGATGTCGAGAAGCTGATTATACAGTTGAACGGATTGGTGGAGGCGGGAAGCACCGTGATCGTCGTGGAGCACGACATGAGCGTCGTGGCCGCGAGCGATTGGGTGATCGACATTGGGCCGGGCGCCGGCGATGAGGGCGGGCAGGTCGTCGCAGCGGGGCCACCGGCAGAGATCGCGCGGCGCAAGTCGAGCCGCACGGCGCCGTATCTCGCGCGGGCGCTGGACGAGCATCGATTGCGATGATGAGCAGCAAGTCCGAGGTGGTTGTTGGATGAACAGGCTCTACCCGCTAGTGCTAGAGCACCGGATACCGGCATTCCTCAGGTACTGCATCTCCACCTGCATCATGGTGGTCTGCGCCGTGCTGGAAATGGCGCTGCAGATGCAAACCGGGTCCGCCGGATACTTCGTGCTGTTACCGGGTGTGTTTCTATCGGGTCTGATCTTCGACCGCGGCTCCGGGATCTTCGCCGCCGCCATCGCAATCGGCGTGGTCGCGTACATGAGCTATGCGGGCGCGACAGGCCTTGACTATCTTGCGCCCAACGCGCTCTTCGCGATCACCGCCGCCGGCGCGGCGACGGTCGCCGAATTCCAGCGCGCCGAGCTGAAGCGGGTCATGCAGGCGGACAAGACCAAAGCCGTTCTACTGCAGGAGTTGGCGCACCGAACGAAGAATAACCTGGCCGTCCTGAGCGCCATGATCCGGCTGGAAGCCAGGAACGGAGGGCCGGAAGTCGCAGCAGCCCTCGAAGCCACAGCGCGTCGGCTGCACGTCATGGCGGAAGTGTACGACCATCTCTCGCTCAAGCAGGATTCGCGTCTCGTTAACATGCGCTATTTCCTGAATAACGTCGTCGAGAAGGTCTTCGACTCCTTGGCTTCAGCCGGACCCATCGCATTCCAGGTGGTCTGCGAAGAGGTGTATCTGCCAAGCCAGCAGGCGCTCGCCGTGGGCATCATCACGAACGAGCTCGTCACGAATGCGCTGAAATATGCCTTTCCAGGCGACAAGCCTGGGCAAGTCGCAGTCACGCTCTCGACAAGTGACGGCATCGAACTATCAATCTGCGACAATGGCGTCGGCCTTCGCGGTGAAGCTGATCCTGGCGGGTTGGGATCCCGGATCGTCCTGCTGCTGACCCAGCAGCTCGATGGGCAATTGACGTACGAGAGACTCGATATTGGTCTGCGCGTGACATTACGGGCGCATCCTCGTTAGCGACGGGAGGGCATGTGTTCCGCCGCCTTCAGCCGTTTGAGTCCGGGCTGTTTTGCTAACTTTTCCCGACCTTGGTTACGTCCTCTTAGTCCGTTGGGGATACAACGATGGGATCGGTTCGGTTTACCCAATGCCTATAGAAAAAGAACAAGAAGGCCGACGGGTCACCTTTGAGCATCCGTTGCCCGCGCATATGATGGCCATCGATGGCACTTGGCGTCGCGCGTGCATGCTTAAGGATGTTTCGGAGTTCGGCGCAAAACTTCAGGTAGAAGCCTCGATTGAGGGCTTGACCCTGAATGAGTTCTTTCTTCTGCTTTCCTCCACCGGACTTGCCTATCGGCGCTGTCAGCTCGAGTAAACGGCGAAGAGCTTGAGGTCAGCTTCCTCCGCCAAAAGGCCAAGGCCAAGAAATCCTCCGACCGCGACTAGGACCGTTGTCTCGAATTTCTGCCGAATATTCCCGACAGCTCAGGAACTTTTAGCTTGTGTGCACTTTGTAACGTCCAGTGTACGTGTGCTCCCGGGGAACCCTTTGGCGGAAATGCAACCGATAGTTCTGGTCATCGAAGACGATGATGCGATCCAAGGCATTGTCGAGGATGCGTTGAGAGAGGGAGGCTTCGAGGCTGCCATCGCCAAGACCGGCGAAGAGGCGGTGACACTGTTGAAGGGCCGGCTCATTGCATACCGCGCCCTCGTTACTGACATCAATCTGTTGGGAAGGTTCAACGGCTGGGAGGTCGCGCGGGCGGCACGCGATGTCGATCCCAATTTTCCCGTGGTCTACATGTCGGGCGTGGCAGCCCACGAATGGCCAGCACAAGGCGTTTACAACAGCATAATGCTTCACAAGCCGTTCGCGCCCGCGCAGCTAACAACCGCGGTCTCCCATCTGCTCAACGGGCTTTTGGCAGTCGGTTCAAACAGGGCTTGAGGCAAAACCGATGACGCAAGCATCCATATTCCTGGTCGAAGATGAGGCGCTCATTCGGATGATGCTTGTCGAGATGATCGCGGAACTGGGGCACAAGGTCATCGCTGAGGCTGGAAGTGTAAATCAAGCGCGATCTCTTGCCGAAACTGAGCGCTACGATCTCGCGATTCTCGACATCAATTTGCAAGGCACCAACGTGCAGCCAGTTGCCGAAGTAGTAAGGGATCGGGGGGTGCCCTTCTTTTTCCTAAGTGGTTATGGCAGCAGAGGCCTGCCGATGGATTTGACGGAATGCCAGTGTTAGTCAAACCTTGTACGCCAGATACGCTCAAGCGCACAATCGAAGCTGTCCTGCCGAATGGAGAGCCCGAGGAAACGCAAGACAAGCGTTGGGGGGCGTCGTAAATCTTTAGTGCCTAGAGGACGGCTTGCCGCCCAAGTCGTACAGGGCACGAGGCCTGGCATGAAGCTCATGCCGGGCCTCGTCCTGGACTCCGAGGGGCACAAGTAGCGACGCGGCTAGAGGCGTTTAAGGTCAAGACCGTGCTAACTACGCCGTCGCGCGTAGCATACGAGATAGCTGCTCCGTCGTCTGAGGGGCAAAGATTGTCCAGATCGACGGTGCACTCACTTGGGAATCGCGTTGAAGATAGGGGGAACCGCGAGTGTCTTTCAACTCGCGGACCTTAAGATTGATCCTTGTTCAATTTGAGGGACCGGCCGGGCTCCAGCTCGTATTTCGTCGGAAGAAAGCGGCCGAGATGCACATCGGCCGCTACCCCTTCCGAGCCAATCCTGCAACGAACCGTTCTGGGCCACCGACGCACCCAGCGCAGCAAATGCGGCGCTGCTAATCGCCTGCTGCTGGCTGCGCAGATGATCCTCGAGGAGCTTGTGCCGAGTAATATAGCCCGCGTTTACGCCGGGAATGGCATGGTTCATCAGGAGTTTGGCGTCGATGTCCGAGACACCTGCTGCCGTGGCAATCGTGCGGAAGGTTTGGCGGAGGTCGTTGCCCCATTTGGATAGCATTTCCCGATCTTCCTTTGTCTCCGCCAAATGCCCCGACGCGCTGTCGGCCGGAAATACCCACTCTTGTGCCTGCAGAGGATACATCTGTCTGCCGAAACGGATTGCGCGGACAAGACAAAGGATCATCTGACGCGACAACGGAATATCGAAGGCTTTCTTCTTGCCGCCCTTCGGTTTGGGGATATGCAGCGTGCGGCGCCGAAAATCGATGTGCTCTGGCTTGGCTTCCTGGAGCGCAGTGGGCCGAGAACCGCAGAGGAGAGTGAAGAGGTGGAACTCCCTACGCACTGGGTTATCGTGACCGGCGAGCTGAGCGAACCAACCCTTCAGATCGGCCGACCCCATCCCGGTGTTGCGGCGCTCCTCCTCATTCCAATCGACCGCATCGGCTGGATTATCTGACGGCAACGACCTGTTCGTCTTCCGAGCATGATTGTAGATGGCCCGTAACGTACGCATGCTGCCATTAGCCATGTAGGGCCCATTTTCCTTTGTGACGTGGTCGTGCTTCTTGGCTACTCGAGCCGGATCGGTTGCGAGCTCATGGAGGGTAGTGTCGAGCCAGTCTGCAAAAATTCGATCGACGTGATCGCGGTACCCTTCAATGGTCTTTTCGCTGCGGTTCTTCCGTATCAGATGAGCCTCGAGATACCGCTCCCAGGCCTGCCTGAGGGTGACGCTCGCGACCGTCCCGCCAATTGCCATCGCCGGAGCGGGGTGCGCTTCGTCGGCTTGTTTGTCGTTCTTTGGGTGCCGTCCGCGGCTAATCTGGGCCAAGTACTCTTTGGCCGTGGCGCGTGCAGCTCGGGTTGACATCTCACTAGCATCACCAATGGAAACCCTGATGGATGAAGCTCGTTTGCCTCCCTGTCTAAGGTCGGCCTGAACGGTGAAAGTCCTCTTTCGCTTGCCAATGACGACAAAGAACCCCTTCAATTCGGTGTCGCGCGCCAGATACCAGCCTTCCTTCGGAGCGGGTAGTTGAGCGATTGCCTTGTCGGTAAGAGAAATTCGAATATCGGTCATGACGGGAATCCAGGTCCGCCAAAACGGTTTTCAAACGGTGTTGGCGGATTGAGCAGTTGGAAGGTTTGAGTTCGACGGAGCGCGAAGCTATGCGAGAAACACCTGCAAACAAAGGGCTTCTCCAATACTCATCGTAGCTCGGCGTACATCTAGAAACTGTGGCGAAGGGATAGTACTGAACTCTTAATCAGCGGGTCCCAGGTTCGAGCCCTGGTGCGCCCACCATCCTTAAGAGATTGGCCCGCAAGGGCTTTTTTCATTCCTTCGACAGAACAAACCGAGTGTTGTGCGACGCTTTTGGTGGTCGCACGTCGCACGCTGTGCGACGTCTTAGATATTTGGGGCGTCATTCATCGCACCGGGCGCAGACGGTTTGTTTGCGGACGGCGCGGGCAGAGATGGAGCGTACGCCTCGCCGTAGGAAGGCGGAAAGCGTGACAGGATTGATTGCGCGACACACCGCTTCTTGGCGACCTGCGAGCTTAAGGCGCAACCGGGCAAACGAAATTCGGCCGCTGTCCGTTCAGCCCTTCATTCCTTCCTTTCGAACCTGCAGTTCGAGCCTGTCGATGCCGGAGTCAGCGCGAGCCGCATTTCGGGCCCGGTAGTGCTTCACGATGGTCTGCGCACTTCGATATGAATGCCCAGTGATGTCGCAGATCGTCAGTAAGTCGCAGCCAGCCCGATCGAGCAGCATGACGCAGGTATCCCGCAGGTCTTGGTCGTGCTTCTGGTCGAGGTCACCGGCGCCGTTGACGAACATCAGAGCGGGGCAAGGCTTTAGTCGCCATGCGGTCTCATCGCCATTGCTGTCGTGTGCGGACTGCGCATCCAGCCATTCTGACAGGACGCGCTTACGCTGATCAACCGCCCGAGCACGCTGCGCCTTGTTCTCTTCATCGAGAGGAAATGGAGCGAATAGCTTGTCGGAGAACTTGATCAGTTCGGCATTCAGTCGCTCAGCGCGGACAATCGCTTGGCGCGCGATGTCGCGCGCGAGAAAGCCGAAGACTGCGACGGCTCGGGCGGTCGACACCCAATGCCGATAAGTGCTCTCGTCATAAGGCTCGCCATTGTCCTCGTTGACCACGAGCTCGGGAGGCACCTTATCCAATTGAAGCCGGAGCTTGAGCTCCTTTACGCGTGCACGCGAGGCATTCAGCCGCGCGCTGAGTTGGGGCGCCTCTTTGATGTCGACAAGCTCGCCTGTCTTGCTCTGGCGGAACATGTGGCGGCCTTCGATGTCGCTCTCATTCCGCATGATTAGACGGTCAGTCTGGCGCTGCCCAGTAAACAACGCCAGATGAAAGCTGTCGCCGATCGAAGGTCGATCAATTGCATCAGCTGCAGCGACCCAAACGGAAAATTCGGGCATCGCAACTTGGACGATCCGCCCGTCCGGATGATCGAACTCCATGCCTTCCCGCGGGTTGGGCCCTAGACGCCACAGGATGCTTTCCTGCCCCCAAGTGAACGCCGCCGAGAGCGTCGCTATCATCGAAAGCGCCATATGATGGCCGCGAGCTGATTTCGCATAATTATAGAAGGCTCGGAACTCCGGTTTGCCGATCGATGTCGGCGTAGCAGTCGCAATCGCCTCAAGTTCTCGCGCAGGCTCGGCTACGCCGAGCAGCTTGGCGGCGCGGATTTCGGCACGCAACTTCGCCGCGGATTCGCGCGATTGCGGTCGGTACAGAATGGCAGAAATACATTTACGGTACGAAGCCTGTGAGGCAGAGGTTAACGCCTTGAACTCAACCGACTTGCTCCAATCGTCGAGAAGATCCTCGATTGTAGAACGCTTCCGCATCGTCATTTTCTTTGGCAGCTTGCCGGCACGGCGCGCCGCCTCGATTTCCGACTTCCGTTTGTCTGAAAAGTCCGAGGCTTCCTGAAGATTGAACCACGCACCGACCGGACGGCCCTTTTCATCGTACGGCGGATGGCGTAGGTCGGCATCAAGGAAGCCGAGTGCTCTGGCATGAGCGCCGTGCGACGAGCGAGGACGACCCTCGCGCCATTTCACATGGGGAAATTTGGGATCAGCCATAATGAGTCTCGGTGCCAAGAGGAGATCGCGCCTATTGGAATCTAGCGCAATCTAATCTGTCAAGCGTCAGGCTCGCCGTATGCCCTCCGCAGCCGCTCGCGATGTTCGTCGTCGTTTCCTGCTGGTGGCGGCGCGAATGCGTCATTAGCAATCGTCTTTGGGCGCATGGGATGATTTCGGGTAAGCCAGGCATCGAAGCCGGTCCGCTCCCATTTCAGCGGTCCCCGCTTGCTGATCGGCGCAGGCAGCCCGTCGCGCTCCTGCCTGAGGCGGCGCGTGCGATAGAATGTATCCAGTGAGACGCCTATCGCCGTCGCGACTTCGGTTGAGGAATAGGGTGGCTGCATGCTCTGGTGACGCAACGAATGGCCTATTTGCCCGAAGCCCGATGAACCAGAATGAAGATATCCGACCGCGCCGGAGGCCCTCCAACGCACGTCAAAGATTTCGACAGGTCCTGTATTTGATCATGAGCTTTGGGTTTGCGCTAGCCGGAGCAGTTTGCAAGCAGCGGCATCGAGATCAAGCCGCCGCCGGACCGGGATGCCATCCCGCCACGTAGATCATGCTCGGTCTTGCTGCTCACTTTGTGTTGAGTCTCGAACTTGAGTCTGACGAGGCTCGATGAGCGAGATAGCGGCTGTCTTGCATCGCCGGCCGCGCGCCGTTTCTCGCGATGAAGGCCAGCTGTCGTTTCCTCGGAGGACCCGTCCTATCGCTGACCCCACACACTATCTCTCCGGTAGGGGCGTGCGGATTTGCTGGAGTCGGCACCCGCAAAACCCGTTAGGCCCCGTTTTCTGCATCTTTCCAAGGTGGGATAGCGGCTCCGGCCTGAATGGCTTGGTGGTATCTGCAAGTTGGACAAGATCGAGGATCGGTGGCGGGACTTGTCCTCAACGGTGCGCGTGCGGCAATGGCCGCACCGGACTCTTGTGAACCGAGCCGCGTTGCGTCTCGGCCATTCGGCTTCGATCCCTCGCGCAAGAACATATAATGTGTCGCTCGCCGGAGGCACTCGCACGAAGGGCTGCCGCTTCGCGGCACCGCTATCACTGCCCGTCGCGCGGGTGCCTTGATAACCGGTCTCGCGACTGCACTCGGTCCCGGGTCCCGCCGCTACGCGTCGGCGCTATGCTGACCCTCCTGCGGGTGCCTCTCTTGATTTTCTCACTCTGCTCTTGTTTTTACCTGCGCTGACTTGCTCAAAATTCCCAACGCTCGAGATCTAAGGGGCTCCGCCCCTCGCGCGCGCCAGGGTAAAGCGCCGGCTGACGCCGGCGCCAACCCGAGCGGTCTCCCCGGTCTTCCGTGCTTTCCAACCGGCGTCACCTTCTCGAACGGCTGACATGCGCCCGTGCAGACCCGCTTCTATCGAGCGGCCCTTGCGGGCGGGCGATCCCCCTCCGCTCGGGTCGCCCTGGCACTTGCTACCCCCGGTCTCGCCGACGGGCAGGGGCGCAGGCGCGGAGTGCGCGCTGCACCCATGGAAGCAAAAGGAAGAATGATCATGTCGGCCAAATCAGTTGAAATCACTCCCGTGAGCGGGACGGAAGTTCTCATTCCGCTCAATAAGCTCAAAAAGTCCCCGAAAAATGCGCGCAAGACGCCGCATAGCGCGGTGGCGATCGAGGGTTATGCGGCGAGTATCGCCGCCAAGGGCATCCTGCAAAATCTGGTGGTTGAGCCCGAGTTGGACGAAGAGGGCGAGACTACAGGGTTTTATTTGGTAACCATCGGCGAGGGCAGGCGGCTTGCCCAGCTGCTGCGGGTGAAGCGGAAGGAGATCAAGAAGACCGAGCCGATCCGCTGCATCATCGACACCGCGAATGACCCCCACGAGATCAGCCTGGACGAGAATGTCACCCGGGAAAACATGCATCCCGCCGACCAGTTCGAGGCGTTCAGGAAGCTTGCGGACGAGCGTGGCTTTGGCGCGGAGGAAATCGCCGCGCGCTTCGGGGTGACGCCGCATGTGGTGCGGCAACGCCTCCGGCTGGGTGCGGTTTCACCAAAATTGATCCAGCTCTATCGCGACGGCGATCTGATCCTTGAGCAGTTGATGGCCTTCGCCATCACCGACGATCAGACGCGGCAGGAAAGCGTTTATGAGCGCCTGCCTTACGATCGCGACGCCAGCACCATCAGACGTCTGCTCATCGAGGCTCACATCGCCGCAACGGATCGCCGCGCGCGGTTTGTCGGGCTCGATGCTTACATCGAGGCGGGCGGTACGATTCTGCGCGACCTCTTCACCGAGGATCGGGGAGGCTATCTGGAAGACGTGGTGCTGCTCGATCTCTTGGTGATGGCACGGCTTGGCCGGGAGGCGGACGCCTTACGGACGGCCGAGGGATGGAAGTGGACCGAACCCCATCTCGACTTCCCGCACGCCCACGGCATGCGTCGCGCCTACCCGCATCCGGTCGAGCTTTCGGCGGAAGATGAGGCCGCTCTTCAGGTCGCTCAAACCGAGTTCGATCAGCTGACCGAACAGCATCAAACGGCCGAGGAACTACCTGATGAGGTGGATGCGCGGTTCGGTGAATTGGAGAACCAGATAGAGCGGTTCGAAGCGAAGCGGCAGGCCTACGATCCCGGCGATGTCGCACGCGGCGGTGCGTTCGTCATTCTCAATCATGACGGCATCATCAGGATCGAACGCGGTTTCATCCGCCCCGAGGACGATAAACCCCATGCCGAGACGGGGCAGGATGGCGACGCTCAGGCTCCAGATGAGGAGGTTGGAAGGGGCGATCAAGCCACCCGCGATGGTGAAGAGAATGAGGGAGAAAACGAGGAGGAAGACGGGGAACAAAGGCTGTCCGATACGCTCATTGGTGACCTCACCGCGCATCGCACTTTGGGGCTGCGCCTCAATTTGAGTGAGCAGCCCGATGTCGCCATCGTGGCCGTCACCCATGCGCTCGCCGCACAGATCTTCTATGTCGGGGCCAATGCCCATGTCGTTGGCATTCAACCGGTGAAGGCGGATTTGGCCACGCATGCGGTCGGAATCGAGGACACTCCGGCCGGGAAAGCTTGGTCTGATCGCCATGCCAATTGGGCGAGGCAAATGCCGCGCGACGTCGCTAAGCTGTGGGAGTTCGTGACCGAACTCGACCACGACAGCCGCATGGCGCTGTTCGCACATTGCACGGCATTGACGGTCAATGCGGTCAAATTGCCATTTGACCTCCGGCCGCGCGCCTTGGCGGCGGCCAGCAGTTTGGCCGGGGCCGTCGCCCTCGAAATGACCGGATATTGGCGGCCGACGGTGCAGAGTTATCTCGGCCGGGTCACCAAGGCTGGCATCCTTGAGGCCGTCCGCGAAGGCGTCAGCGAGGAGACCGCCGAACGCATCTCGGGAATGAAAAAAGTCGAGATGGCAGCTGCCGCCGAGCAGCTGTTGGCGGCAACGGACTGGTTGCCGCCGTTGCTGCGCACGGCCAAGACGGAGGATCAGGACGCCGCGCCCAACAAGACGCAAGGCCATGATTTCCGTGCGCAAGCAGCGGAGTAAGAGGTGAGCCGGGGTCGGAAGAACGGCCCGGCGCTCATTAAATTTGGGCCGCGCACCTCACGGTGCGCGGCCGGTTCAGTTGAAGCGAACGCGCAATTACTCTCGCTAGCTCGTCTCCAACGGCGACTAAGACCCGTCCGATCTGCGCCGTTTGTCGCACCGGGGGCGAACTTTCGCACCTTTCTTTTGCTGGGACGAAGCGATCAGGCCGGGGGCTTTGATCGTGTCCGGACACGTACGTCGCGGCTGAGCAATCGGGCGAGAAAATTCTGGCCGCCGCCGTCGTTTGATAATGCGAAAATGTGGTCGGATTCGTTTGGTTTGTCCGGTGAATCGCCCTGCAATTGACGCGCAGACGTTGGCTTTTTTTCTGATCGATCCCGCCGTTTTCCAATGCTGTGGCGGGCCGTGGCAGCCATGGTCATCGCCGTCAGTTCGGTCATGGGCTCGCGTCCAACGCACCCCCGATTGGCTGATCAGGCCCGAGGGACGGCAAGAGCCTCGATCGCTTTCCCGCAACAGCTCACGCCTGCTTTTTTCCCCTGCCGCCAAGCGGCGGCATTCCTCGCGGGAAGACAAAAAAGCAGGCTTTCGCCGTCCTCCGCTGCCGCTGCGGGCCTTGCGGCTGCGGGCCGATCGCTCCCCGGGCCAAGGATCGCCATCGAGGCTGCGATGGGCGCGGCCCGAGCAACAGACAGACGGAGATGACCATGGCGACCATCGGCACTTTCACCGCTTCGGACAACGGCTACACCGGCGCGATCAAGACGCTGACGCTGAACATCAAGGCCAAGTTCACGGCCTCCGAGAAGGACAACGACAGGGCTCCCGACTACCGGATTTTCGCAGGAGCGACCGAATTCGGCGCCGCCTGGAAGAAGACGGTTCGCGACAGCGACCGCGAATATCTCTCGGTCAAGTTAGATGATCCGAGCTTCCCGGCTCCGATCTACGCCTCGCTGGTCAAGATCGAAGGCGAGGAAGGTTTCAGCCTGATCTGGTCGCGCCGCAGCGGCGACTAATCGCCTTCGGATTAACGGCCCCGCCTCCTCGGAGGCGGGGCTTTTGCGTTTTTTGCGCCGCCTTGAACGAAGGCAGAAGAGCATCTTCTCCCTCAAGAAGAGGGCGCCGCCGCGGATCCGCGGCGCACCTTGAAGCCGGTTCGAGGCGCCGAGTGGCGAACTCATCGAGCTTCGGATGCGCTCTAATAGCGCCGGCTTCGACTTTATAGCCGGCACCAGGACCACGCCTCGGATGCGAAATTGAGCCGCTTTCTCGGCGAGATAATCGGCTCGGGATCGCGAGAGACTCGAGAGGCAACGCATACGTCGACGCGTTGCCCAAGCGCCGTTGGTACGGGTGAATAGCTCTGCGGCAAGGCCTGTCTGCTTCGTCCGAAGAGGATGATTCCCCGCTTGTGGCGCTACGACCTATGGCAGCCGTCCCGCCATCCGAAACCCTCGCACGCCTCCTTTTTTCCCCGCCGGCAAGCCGGTTCCTCGCGGTCGCTCGCTGCAAAAAGGCGCGGGCTCGGGTGCGCCGCTGCGCTTCGTCCCAAGGGTTCGGCTGCGTGCCGCCCGCCATGACGGTCTCGCCATCGCAGGGCATCGGCCCCTGCGGCAACGGAAGGAGACAGACCATGACGGCTATCGGATTCGTTACCCGCACAACTCACGGCGGTTTCAGGGGCCAGCTCAAATTCCTGCCCATTTGCGCCGACATCGACACCGTGCGGAACCGCGAAAAGTCCGGCGATAACCCAGCAGATTTCCGCATCTTCACCCAAGGGGTTGAGGTCGGATCCGTCGGATTCTGAGTGGCGAGAGCCGCGGAAGGGACTACGTCAGCCTGTCACTCGCAGCACCCGGCCTGGGGATCCGCAAGCTCTGCGCCGACCTCGGTCGAACGGTCGGCCTCGACGGTGACGGTGGCTTCTTCCTGATCTGGAATCCTGTCGGCTAGGTCAAATGTTGGGCTCTCGCGCATCGCGCGGGAGCCCTTTCCTGTCTCTCGGATACCAAGTTTTGGATATCGCCGACTGGCGCGGAAGCGCCCTTAATCAGGCCCACGTGGCGGAGCGAGCCCGGCTGAACAGCCTGCGAGACATCCCACTACGATCTAAGAAACGCACTCGCACGGAGTGGAATTTTGCCTTGAGACTGAAGGTTGTCGATGCTTTTCTGGCCGCGCTTTCAGGTCGTATTTCTCCTACTTCCGTACGGGCCGCGTTCCCAAAATGCGCCGGCAAACAGCGGAAATCCCGTGTGCTTTGGCGCGAAATTTCAGCGTCATTATCGCCCCTTTTTCAGATCAATGGATGACGAGCGGAGCGCTGGTGAGTGCATCGGCGGATTTCGTCGCGGCAAAGAGAAGAAGCTTGAGTAAGTCAAGAAAGAGCAGCGGCGTATCGCAAGATAAAAGCATTGTCGCCGAAGAGCGGCTAAGTGGTTGTCTGCACATCCAAGATTTGGCGCTCTCAGGATCCTCACTGTCGCCACGTTCGACCTAACGCGATGGCGGACTTGCACAATTGCGTCTGCGTTTCCTTGGCCTCACGAATTGCCGGCACTTTCAACGCCGGAGATGCGAGCCGCGCTAGCGATCGACGACGAATCCGATTTAAAGCGGGCAGGTCGCGCGTTGTCCGCACTGCGCTATGTCCGGCGCTCCGGAACATGCGTGAGAACACGCCGTGCGAACAACACGGGCCAAGGCCGATCGCGTCGGCACCGGAGCTCACCGAGCGTACCGTCGCGCGGGAACACCCGGGCTGTCATCTCCTAAAGATTTGCGGCCGGCTTGTTTCAGACTTTGACGATCTCCTCCGAAGCGCCGAGGAAACGTCTCCTCTTGGCCCATCACGACATAACGCGCTGCCGCCCGAAGTCGGTCGCTATAGGGGCAAAGCAGACATTGCTTTAGTCGCATCACGCCGCCGGGTTTATGGGTACACGGCCTTCTGTAATGGGCCCGATGATGTCAAGCCTCCCGAGTGAACGTCTCGTCGCCGGGCTCATGCTTCTGTCCGTGGTCAACGCCTGGCCGCCACATCATGCTGTCAGAGGGAGCGGTGAGCCTATCTAGATACGCGTGGTTCATCAGATGACGACCACTGGCCGTGTAACGGCTTCACCGGATCCACCGTCCCGGCGACGGGACTTCGGGCACCGGGATTCAGATTATCCCGGTTGCGTTCTTGATCTCCTCCACGTCTTCTATGCTGCGATCGAGCCGACGTCAGTCCATCGATAAGTTGTGCCGTCGACCCAGATCCGATGCAGGATCACTGCGAGCTTGCGTGCCAGGGCGACTTTTGCGCGCTTCGAGCCACGCCGCTTGGCGATGTCCATCCCCCAGCGCTTCAGTATTGAGAACCGCGTGATGCGCGATAGCAAAACGTTGGCGGCTTCATACAACACCGCGCGCACCGTTATGTCGCCGGCCAGCGTGATCCCGCCTGTGACGTCCTTTTCGCCCGATTGGTATTTCTTTGGCGTAAGCCCGAACAGTGCGCCTGCCGCCTTCGACTTTACGATGCGACGAGGGTCATCAATCGCCGATTTGTAGGTAACAGCCACCAGGGGACCAACGCCTGGCACTGTCATAAGCCGGCGGCAGACTGCGTCGTCACGCACAATTGCCAGCACAGCCCTGTGCAGCCTTCCGTACTCTGCCGTCAAGGCCGATCGTGCCGAAAGCATCGCACTGGCAATGCGCTCCAATGTCGACTGACCAGCAACCAGCTCTCGGATCCGGGCTTCGAAATTCCTCCGCGTCAACGGGCCAACCTTGAGCCCGAAGCCGCGCAAAATCCCTCGGATACTTAATTCAATATCGATCAGCCGCCCGAGAAGCTGTTTGCGTGCGATCAGGAGTGCCCGGATCTCTTGCGCATCAACCGACTTTGCGTGTACCGGCCGAAACCATCCCATCCGGATCAACTGGGCGATCCCGCGGGCATCCTTGCGATCCGTCTTGACCGTCATCGCCGACAGTGCGGCCTTCACGTGCCGCGTTTCCAGCAGAACCGTTTCGAATCCTGCACTTTTCAGGCCCGCATGCAGCCATTGCGACAGCGGCCCTGCCTCCAGCCCGATCCGCTTCACTGCAAAGCCGAGCGTCTCAAAAAATTCGACTAAGGCGTCGGGTTCGCTGGCGACCTTCGCCTCCTTTAGGATTTTACCCTGTGCATCCACAACGCACACGCTCGACAGTTCCAATGAAACGTCGATTCCGGCATAATTCTCCACGGCTGTCCTCCGTCTCCAGATGCTTGGGGCCGACTCAAGTCGTGACCCCGTTTGATCATCTATCGGGGGACAGCCACCATCATGACCCTTGCTCGGAGCAGGGCCCATTACCGCATCTAGTACGCGCGAGATGGAGCTTGAAGCGGTCGTCGTTCGAGCGAATCCTGAGGGCGAGAATGTCTGGCATTCGCGCTCAAGGCTCACGCCAAGAGCCAAGCCGCGACCGAAGTCAGCACGCGAAAGAGAAAGTAAAGCCATCCGGTCATCGCGGCCGTGACTGCGACGAGGAAAAGCACCTGGACCAGGCCCTCGCCGAGTGCCGGTCGTGACTTTTGATCGGTGGGTGTCTTGGCTTGACCGGAACGCATCGAACTTACCATCCGGGAAAACCATGCAATGCGGTCGATGCGAGATTGTTTCTGTCCGGGGGCGCTTTTTGTGCGCGGGAGCCGTTCCCTACATGCGTCCGCTCAGGGGGCGTAACTTTTCGTGCTGTCGAAGCTCTCGAGGACGCGGCCGAACGCCGTGAGCTCCAGTGGTCGCAGCGACCGGTGCGATAAGCGCGATCGCCTTCCTTCTAGGCCATCAGGCAGTCATGCCGGAACGGATCAGGCCGATCTTGCCCTGCTCGAACGGTGCGGCGAAGATGCGTTCGGGCGACGCGGCACTATCAGGCGGTAGCCGTCGCATTTGATTTCGTGAATCCAGTCGGGGCCGTCAGGGACAGCCTTGGCGGCCGTCGGTAAGCAAAACTCAAACGCTTTACGCATCGTCAGAAAGGGGTCTCGGTAGCTCAGAGCGACTATTGTTTTGTTGGCTTGCGAAGGAATGGGCGCATGATGTCGGTGGTCGTAAAGCTGGCTTCAAATCCGTTGGCAGCAATGGCATCTCGTCCGGGCCGACCCTGTTGCAGACGGGGCAGGGCGCACCCGCGCCGCCGCAGCCGCAGGCCTTCGACCCTTCCCACGGGCGCTCGGGGTGGTTCTCGCAAACCCAGTGCGTGCCGTTGCAGCGCGCGCAAGTCATGTCGGACCTCCCTTCAATGCTGTGTCGGCTCTTCCTCGACCTGCTGCCTGTGCAGATGTTCGAGCACATCGCCAAGGTCGCGCATGTCTAGCAACTCGCCGCAAATCGTGCAGCGGACGAAGTGATCGCTCTCGCGTTGCGGCCCTCAATCGCCTTGCGGTTTGCCTTCACGAGGCATAGCTCGCCATCCGCAGTGGGAGCGCCAACTGGATGCCGATCGCGCGGCCGAGCTGGCTCTCGACGAAGTCTCTCAAGGCCTCGGAGATCTCGTGGCCTTCGCCGGCAACGCGATCGTATTGGCCGGTGAGCATGTCGCCGATCAGCGTGGCGTAGGTGACGCCTTCGTCAGTCTCGCGAAACGCAGCGCCGTCCCGGAACTCCTCCAGGACCAGATAGAAGTCCCTGTCGAGCCGATCGTTCGGAATAATGGAAGGCGAGGCCATACGCGAAACTCCAGTGACCTGGGATCAGAGATAGGGGCCCAAACACACAAATGCGAATCAATTGATCTGCTGCCGCGCTACTGTTTCGCCAGCGCTGGGGAACCCCCGCCTTTACCAAGCCACCTCGTTGGGCCGGCCCCGGAATTGCATTTTTGGCTTGCCTGTTTCATACATGGAAATGCAATCCCGGAATGAGCACAACCTAATTTGCATCCTAACCAGGAAACGGGAGGCAATGGTGAGTGAAAGAGGGCCGAGGGCAGGGAGATTTCTTGTTCGAATGGGCGGCGCCGGCTGGATGGTTTACGATCGGGAGCGCAGAGGCCCAGCGCTGATCGGCACCGACTGGGCAGCCAATTTAACGAGAGAGCAGGCAGAAGGAGCATACCGCACTCTCTCCGGTTCTTTAGGAGAAGCTGAGAGCCGATCGAATTAACCAGCGGGAGGCGAGCACGTTGGGTGCGGGTCCAGCTGGAAGCCGTAGAGGCGCCGGCAGATTTTTATTCCCCTGCTTTTAATGCCCCTCTTCCAGGGCGGAGAGACAGCCCCGGCTCGCAGAGGCTTGGGGGGTATGGCCGGGGCCGCTCCGCCTGGGCTCAGCGGCAAGCCCGGCAGAAAACAAACTTGAGCATTAGCCAACGTTCCTGCCGTCCTCCCTGGGCGGTAAGCCGTCCCCCGTGGCCTTGCGGTTCCGGGGGGAACCGCTGAACTTCGGATGTGTTACACAGCATTCACGGTCTTCCCTTCGACAATTCCGTCTGGGGAAGCTTGCTTATGGTTCGTCTCAGCATGGGAGGGAGACGATGCTGCAACAGAGGTTCACCGTCTATCGACCTGAGAATTTGGAGGCCGACATCGCTCACCTTTGGACCAGATACCGCGACATAGTGGTAAGATCGGTCGAGCTATTGAGCCGGCCGCCGCCCGATACTTTCTTGGGGCGGAAGCATCACGACCTCATTCCGCTGCCTTACCAGACGGAAGAATAGGCCGCCCTCTGCGATTGTAATTAGGTCCGATTCCGCTTTCGTGCGAAGATGGAACCCATGGACCTTCCCATGGTGCGCCAGCACTTAGCGGAAGCCGAGCAGCACGTTGCACTCGGTGAGCGCCATATTGCCCGGCAGGTCGAAATCATTGACGAACTAGCGCTGGCCGGTCACGACACGGGCTTGGCGGTGGATTTGCTAGATAGCTATTGCCAGCTGCAAGTCTGCCACGTAGCGCATCGGGAACGCATCCTGAAAGAGTTGGAGGCAGTTGGGCGCGCCCGCCGTTGAGAGATGGGTGTTATTCATCAGCTAATTCAAGATGCCGCGATTGAGCCGGAAATGGTCAGCCGCATCACGGCAGCTTACGGGCAAGCGCTCAATACTCTTTGCGTCAAGGATCGCGATGATCCCCTGGCCGAAATGATCGCGAAGAGGATCATCAAGATCGCCCAAAGCGGCGTCCATGAACCGGCCCAGATATCGGCTCTCGCGATCAAAGAACTCGAAGTGCGGTAATACAGTGGGGCACGCAAGCGGGCCCAATTAACGGTGCCCACCTAGCTGGCCGTCCCGGTGTTTTGGGTCCGGCGGTTCCGCGGCGTCCAAATTGGAACGAAGCCAACATACGTTAATTGACCGGAATAAAGACTGGCGGGATCAGATGGCGCGCTACTACTTCGATCTGCTCGACGAAGAGGGCCTTGTCGTTGACGAGGAAGGCTTGGAGTTCACGGACATGGAGGGCGTAGAGCGGGAAGCCACGCAAGCCATGACCGACGCGGCCCGAGAAAGCTTGCACCGTCCTATCAAACCCGGCGAGGCCGCCATTGAGGTCCGCGACGATACCGGTCCGGTCATGCGGGTACGCTTCACAATCGAGATCGAACGCCTGAGGAAGCAGTGAGGTCTCACTTGGCGGCGTGTTCCTCTTGACCGGTGAGGATCATCTTATGCATTCGTGCTTTTGAGTGAGAGGCTATTTAGCGCCCTCGGCGTGCAAGGAGAAACCTAGACCTCACGTCCAACAATCAACATGAACGACCAACGGGGATTGGCGTCATGGGCATCGAGCGCAACTACTCACCCAAGTACTTCCGCGAGCGCGCGGAGGAATTCCGGGCGAAGGCGGCCAATTGCGAGCACAATCAAACCAAGGAAACACTTCGCAGGGTGGCAGAGAGCTACGACGACCTTGCACGGCGAGCAGAGCGGGTCCGAACGGTCAAGGACGAGGCGGACTAGCAATCCCCGCTGGGAACAAGTGTTCACTTTGGTGCTTATACGAATCACCTCTCTGAGGGGGTGAGTTTGTCTGACGGGAAGGAAGCCGAATTGCCTAAGCAGCCGGTGCAGGATCAGGGGCCGCGTTGCCCGACCTGCGCCGCGTTTCCTCGCCTGCTGCATTCGATGCTTGACCCGAGACGGGGCAAGACGGTTCGTCTCTACGAATGCCGGTGCGGCGAACGCGTCTGGGATGAGTGAGGCCGCCTCGGTTGGTCTTCTTGGGTTCGAAAAGCGCTATCCGCCGCGCTCCGTCCCACAGCTCAACCGGGTTATTTTCAGCTAGCCGCTCAGCAAGTGCTCGGGCGTTTTCCTCAGTCGCACAGACCAAATCAACCGAGTGGATAATCTGCCCCTCAAGCGTGAGGACCAAAGCCCGATAAGTCTTCATCGGGCTCCACTACCAGACTTTCCCGAAAGAGTAAGGCTCGATTGCCGGCCAAATTCATTTGAATAGGACAGCCCCCGGTTTGACGGGGCCGGTGCCGCTTCGGCCAGCTCGGCGGCGAGCCCATATCGATGTGCAACCTTAGATTCCTGGCCAAAACCAGCCGCGCATGCGAAGCTCGCAAATATTTCGCGTTTCGGAGGGGAAGCCGATGCGCCTCGTTTTGCCTTACCTTGGAATTGGCCTGTGCGCCTCGTTGGCCGCGTGGATGTCGCTAATGCTGCTCTACTGACGCAGCAGGCCTTCACCTGGCGGTAGCACCCGCACGTAAGTCCCGCTCTCGTGCAGCTCAAGCCAACCGTGCTGGACGGCGTACCTGATGCCGGCGCCAAATTCCGGGCCACTGGCCTTCAGTGTGAACAGAAACAGCGCGTTGATTTTCTCGATATGGATCCGGCCGTCCTGGACTGGCTCAACCTGGCCGGCGAGCTCGAGGAGCTTGCGCGCGGCAGCTTCAGGATCGGCGTAGGGACGTTCTCCGGTCGTTTTCAATTCAGCCCCGCAGGCCACCAGACAGATGCGGCTTAGTGGCTGAGATTCTTAGGGTGCGCAAGGTCACCATATGGCTGCTCATAATCCTGTCACGAGCGCATCCACACCGTTCACTGCGCATCAGCATCAGCTCAGTAGCCGACCTCGCAGCCCGCAATGACAACGGCGCACTGAGTCGCCGCAAAAGCGGCCTTAACTCGCTGGCGGGCTAAGTTGAGGCCGAGAAGGGATATCCGCCAGCAAAGGTCAGCATGCATCTGCGCCGGATCGCTGGCGATATGGCAAGCGGAGTACGAGTGCTCTGATTTGCCAGCACGGATGTCCTAGCTAGGACGTGACCACCATGCCGTCTGAGGTCATTATCCGCTCGGCGCTAAGCGGCACCTTCTGACGCTCTGACGCCCGGTGACCTCAGCAGCAATGCAAAGGCTTTGCAGGATGGCGACGGTAAATATGCCGTTCATTGACCCGACCCGCTTCGACGACGAAGGCCGCAGCGATTTAGTCGCTGCGGCCCGCGCACGGTCAAATGAACCGGGTTAAGGGTCTAGGTGAACTATTCAACCAGCCCGGTTTGCCGAATCTTCCCGGTGCTGTTCTTCCCGCCACAACAAATGTGAATCGCCAGATATTTGCTCCTCGACATCGACAATCGCGGTTTCTCCTGACAGGACCATCCGCGTAGATCGGATCGTGCGAAGCTAACGGCCATAAGGCAGCCTAGTTGGTCCGGGCGAGGGACACGGTTTTCGTACGTGGAGCAGTACCCCGCTTTTGAGGCGCTTCGGGCCTAATGCCGTTCTGCTCGTCGAATTGCTTTATCCACGATTGAATGTAGCGCGGATCATCGGGACACAGCTGCTCAAGTAAACGAAGGTTCTGCGCTCGGAATTCCAAAAGGGTTTTCGGCATTACGTTTCCTCGAAACCCTGCCCGTGAATAGCCTGAGGTATCGGGAAAAACTGGTCAACCCCAAAACGCCGCCTGAAAGCCGCGAGAGAGCCGTTACTGAAATACTTTGGGTAGCACGACGACGACCTCAATCAAGTGTTTCAAGATCTCCGTAGCCAAATCCGCAATCACCAAGGCGAAGTCATCTTCGATCTCCGCGGCGATGCTTTCGTCCTTCGCATGGACGTATAAAAGCGGTCCATCCACTTCAGCAAATCTGACGCCAGTGAACACGCGGTAGAAAACGGTCGCGCCTATTACTCCGGCTAGCTTTGCCTGAATCGCGTAGTCCTGGGTGTCACTGAGATCCATGGCGCGGAGATAAAGTCACTTCACGCGAAAACAAGTCATAAAATAAATTTCAACAACCTATTGCAAGCGAGTGAGCGGAGACTCCCGCTGTCTGCGGGCGCGGTTCTCATGCGATTGCCGGATACTCGTTTGCTGGAGCGGATGCCATCGCGTCCTCTTGGGTTGCGCTTAGCTCGTTCAAAGGACTGAGCAAAGGAACGGGCCGTTCGTAGCCGCGTTTTCCTTCGAGTACCTGGAGTACCGGTCATGGATTCAGCCCGCTCAGAGACCGGCTCTTGGTCGAGCTGCTATGCTACCATTTGCCGATATTCAAGCCGTGCCCAGAACAACGTGCCGTGAAACACGGCGATGATCGCGAGCAGCACCAAGAGGCACATCCCGAACCCGATCCATGCGGCCGCGGCTTGTCGCAATTCGATCCGGCCTGTCGCATCGCGGCGGTAGCCAGGCCACCGCCATGGCTCCGGGGTCGCGCTGAACACCTCGACATAGACCCGCCCCAACGACAGGAATGGCAGGACGATACGCGCCACTCCGTATCCGATCAGCTCGATGAGCATTCCAAACCTGGACATGGCCGAACTCAAGCACGTCAGAGGTGTGCATCATATAAAACGCAGCAAGAATGTAATCAACCACAGGTTGGGTGCCGTGCACGATCTAGAGCGCAACCCATAGGTCAACATCGACAAAAAGGTCAGCCAAAATATTTTGATTTACCGAAATTCCGCTTGCTCCGTCGGGCAAAACAGTGGTTCATAGGGCGCTGGCTCTAACCACTGGAGGCCAGCGTGATGGCTGACGAAGTCGAACCCTCTTGCGATCTGTCCAAGATCGCTAAGCTCAACGGCGATTTCAGGCGAAACTACGGAACCCTGCTTGGGGCGTTCCTGTATCTGAGATCCATCAGTGCAGCGCGGGGGCGCTCTTGGCTGTGGGGCGGCCTGTTTTCCCTCGTCTGCTCGGCCGTGATAGGATGGCTGAGCAAGCACGGCCTTTCATTGCTCTGGTGACCGCCTTTGCGGAGGCATCACATGGCCAATGCGTTGATCGTTCGTCCACGGACCGATCTGCTGACGCCGACAAGCGCCGGGTGCGCAGCCCAATATGTGCGAATGTCGACGGAGCACCAGCGCTATTCGACTGAAAACCAGGCGGCCGCTATCGCTGTCTACGCCGCGCAGCATGATCTCGCGATCGTTCGCACCTACAAAGATGAAGGTTGAAGCGGCCTTCGTATACAATGGCGCGAGGGGCTTACTGCGCTGATTGAGGACGTGCGTGGTGGTCGAACAGACTTCGACCACATCCTCGTTTATGACGTGAGCCGGTGGGGTCGATTCCAGGACATCGACGAGAGTGCCTACTACGAGTTCATCTGCCGTCAAGCGGGAGTCAAGGTCTGCTACTACGCCGAGGAGTTCGACAACGACGGCAGTGCGATTGCAAGCATTGTGAAGAATATCAAGCGGGTGATGGCCGCCGAATATTCGAGAGAGCTTTCGGTGCGGGTTCATGCCGGTGCCTGCCGCGTTGCCAGCCTGGGCTTCAAGCAGGGCGGGGCCGCTGTGTATGGCCTTCAACGCGAGTTAGTCGATGAAAATGGGTGCTCGAAGGGCATTTTACTAAAACGCCAGCTCAAACACTTGCAAGCGGATCGGGTAGTGATCCAGCCCGGCCCGGAGAACGAGCTGCGAACAGTCGCCCAGATCTTTCGAGAGTACGTTGTGCGTCGTCGATCGCGGGCGTCCATCGTTCGCTGGCTAAACAACCAACGTGTGCCTAACCATCGAGGAACGCCGTGGTCAGAGGCCATCATCCGCAACATTCTCACTAACGAGGCCTATATTGGTAACAGCGTCTATAATCGCACGGCGTTTCGGCTAAAGCAGGTACGGAAGAAGAATCCCCCAGAGCTATGGGTTCGGGTGACAGGTCTATATGAGCCAATCGTTGACAAGGCGATCTTTCGCAAGGCTCAGGAGCTATTGAAGGAGCAATACGGCAGATTGTCGAATGAGCAGCTACTGAAGAAGTTGCGAGAGACGCTCTCCATCAATGGAAAGCTCAGCGCTTCGATTATTGCCGCTACGGACAATATGCCGAGTGCCGCACTATATGCGTATCGATTCGGAAGCCTGCGAGAAGCCTTTCGCCGTGTCGGCTATGTGCGCGGGATTACGACTCCATCGACGCGCGACAACAGTCTGATGCCGAGTTGTCGAGGCAGGTGGAAATTCTTCTCACTCAGATTAAATCGCGTGGGGTTTCCGCCGTCTTTGATGCTGACACTGAAGTGATGACGGTTGCCGGCAAACTCGCCATCTCGCTACGCATGGCGCGCTACTACGCTGGGCGGCACCACGCACCCACTTGGTTGATTCACCGGCGGAGCGTTGAACCAGCCGAACTTATTCTTGCGCTGCGATTGGATAAAACAAACAGAGAGGTTGTTGACTACTTCCTTCTACCCCTGAACGAAATGGCCAAACACGTAATTGGCCTCACGGCGACGTCCCGCTCTCGGTTTGCAGCCTATCGCTACCCTACAATGAATGACGTTTTTCGGGCCATCATGGCGAAGGTTGCGGCTCTGCTGACATGACGGGATGTCGCAGGCATCGTCGACGACAGTCTTAGTGCACGCTTTCTAGCGAGCCTTAGCGGCCCAAGCGGGCATAGCAGCGCCCTTCCTCACGATCCCGATGAAATAGAACACGCTCGCTTTCGTCAGATCTTTGTGGACGCCGTGGGTGAAAACAATTTCAAGGTCCACCGCATCGATCATTTCGCGGAAGGCTTGCGCTGTGGGAGGTCGATAGTCTCCGAAAGATGCGGCGAGGCCACTGATTCGAGCACGCTGCGGAACGCCTGGGGCCAATGTTCAGTCTCATTAAGGCTCGCCTCAGAATGGCAGGAACGAGGCGCTATGACCGCTAAGAAGCCGTGGACTTTTGCAGCTGCCGCACTATGCCTTTGGCCAACGGTCTCATCCGCGCTCGATTTCAACCCTCAGAAGGATTTGAAAAGGCCGTTCGGGGAATTAGCGGCCGGTGCTGGCAAAATCGTCTGCGGCAAGGAGCACGGTAAGGAGTGCGCCAGGGCTGCAAGAGAGGGGACGTATCGCATACTTGAGCTGCCGCCCCCAGGGCGGCCGGCTCAAGCAGCTCCGGGACAGCAGCCACTTGTCACCCAGCAAGCGACACCAAGCTCGCAGCCCACAACTAAGATAGCCGCTGTTAGCGGCGACGACGAAATTGAGTTCGGCCCCTCTGATGAACAGCCATCTGTAAATCCCAAGCGTCAGAGGGCAGTACAACCGGTCTATTATCCATCGGTGACATTCGATGCGTGGGGAAATGGCTGCTCCACGCCCAACGGAAGGCAGCAATTGGATGCCCCGAAGGTCGTCGGCACACCTTGTGCAGTTGTCGAATTCGGTCAGGGAGGGCGTCCGAAGGCTGTTCCGGGTCAAGTTGTTCAATAGCAGCGAGAAGAGGTTTCCTATTTCCTCTACTCATACTTTCGCCGGCCAGTGTGCGCCGTTCGCAGGATCGGCTGGCTCACCTGCTTTGGCGGCGTTTCCTCGGAATTGCCGTTCAGGGCATTGCGGGTTCTCAGGGCTCATGGGATCGTGCCCGATACGTACGTGTTGTCGCCGCATTCGGTCAGTCTGTTTCTCCCTATGGAGAGCCGGGAGGCCGCGGTGAAGGCGCTGCATTCGCTTGTTCAGCAAACATAAACCATTTGATTTCGTGGTGGGCCCGGCAGGACTCGAACCTGCAACCAGACCGTTATGAGCGCTCCGCTCAAATCATTGAACGGTCAGCTCTAGCAATGTACATCTCTTCGGGCTGCATCTGTTAGCGGGCTCAGCCGCATGACCTTCTCCTCAGATCACTGACAAGGTTTGGTCGCAAACGGAGTCAGTTCGTCGACTGATAAGGTTTCCAACAAAAACTTATCGGTGCTGCGGAGTGTCGCCGAATACAGTCCCGGCTGACTGGAGGATCACGGCTCCTCACGACCGTTGAGCGGGCTGGAATCACCCCGTCCTGACCGCAGTTTGATCTGCCGTGATCGGGTTTCTTGCGCGCGCCAAATCAAGGGTCGGGCACGCCAACGGCGACTGAATCGGGCAAATACGTAAGAGCTGCGGCCTTCCGATCGCCTCTGTTTTATCTCCGTCGTCGCAGGGTCAAGAACTTGCAAGGTCGGGGCCGAGCGTCGATTTTCCTGAACTTAGAGCTATGATAATGGGACAGAACGAAGTCGAAAAGCAAGATCTCGTCTTGCGAGATCGCAGGGCAGGGGCGTCCCATGAGCGTCTCCCAACTCACGAAGCGCGTTCGGCGCGAGCTAACTTATTTGGACTATCCCGCTCGGGAGTGGACCGTCCCCCGATTCAAGGACGGCGTGCCAGTTCTCGACGTGCTGATTGTCGGCGGTGGACAGAGCGGCTTGGGAATTGCCTTCGGATTGAGGCTTGAGCGTATAACAAACTTCAGGATCATTGATCGTCGCCGGCGTGGTTTTGAAGGGCCCTGGCGAAGTTTCGCTCGGATGAAACAGCTGCGCACGCCGAAAGAGGTGACTGGCATTGATTTCGGTATTCCAAGTCTAACGGTGCGGGCTTGGTACGAGGAAAAATTTGGGAGGCAAGCATGGGGGCGGATAGATACGCTCCATCAAGGACTATGGCGAGCCTATCTGGATTGGTACCGCGACGTCTTGGCTCTCCCGGTCGAAAACGATGTAGAGTTGTTGCTGATTGAGCCCGTGGATGACATCTTCCTTGCTCATCTCCGTCGTTCTGACGGGATCGAGCGGGTGCATGCAAGAAAGATCGTTCTAGCAACGGGCTTTGACGGGAGCGGCAGCTGGCGGGCTCCTAAGTCACTTGTTGCTCATTTGTCGGCAGATCTCTATGCGCATTCAGCCGATGATATCGATTTTCGCAAGCTTGCGGGAAAGCGCATCGGTATTCTCGGTGCCGGTGCATCGGCCTTCGACAACGCAGCCCTAGCACTTGAGGCGGGTGCCGCCCAAGTAGATCTATGCTTCCGCCGTTCGGAAATGCCTCGAGTCAATCCACTCACCTGGATGAACTTTTCTGGTATGCTGGGCCATTTCGGCGAACTGGCGGACTTGGATCGCTGGCGATTTATGCGCCGCATTCTCGAGGAACTCGCGGTCCCGCCCACACAGGACTCCTACTGGCGGTGTCGCAGGTTTGAGAATTTTGCCTGGCACTCCGACTGCGGATGGAGTGTCGTCGACGATGCAGGCGGTATCGCAAGAGCCCGAAGTGGAGATCGCAGCTTTGATTTCGATTTCGTTATTTTTGCAAACGGAGTCGAGATGGATCTCTCGGCACGTCCGGAGCTTGCCCTCTTTCATGAAGAGATTGCTCTTTGGCGCGACCGCTTCAAGCCTCCACCCGGCGAGGAAAGCGAGTCGCTCGCGCGCTATCCATATTTGGGCAAAGCCTTTGAATTCGTGGAGCGACGCCGCGGCGCCGCTCCGTTCTTGCGCGGATTACACAACTTTACCTTCGGAGCGATGCTGAGCCATGGCATTTCGGGAGCCGCCATCACCGGCATAAAGTACGGAGTGCGGCGGCTCGTAAACTGTATCGCGCGAGAACTGTTTTGCGAAGAGGCGGCTGCATATTACAGAGATCTGCTGTCATACCAGACGCCTGAACTGCGCACCCTTGACAGTGCATTTGTCTGGTTGAGCCAGCTTGGCCGTGATGTCGTCAATCCCGACAGCCTCGCCAATCAGCTCGATCAAGTTCGGATTGCAACGCTGGGTGACTCATTGCCGCGATCAATGCCCCAGCATGACTCGGCGTCGGCAAAGTCCGGTCGGGTCGCGCGCACGAAACGCACCCAGCGGCCGTCGCAACTTGGGAAGAAAAAGCGGCGGTGAACGTTCTCGTAGTGTTAAATTGCAGTGCTACCGTTTCCTGAAATGCCGTTTGACTATAGGTCGATGATAGCGGACAATATCGCATTTCGTTGCCACGTAGTGAGCCCCGCCTGACGACCACGCCATCGGGAGGTAGGTAATGGCCTTCATCGCATTTACGAAGGTGATCGATTTTAGCACATTGACGGCAAAACAAAGAAAAGAGCTCAAGAGCATTCTCGGGGATCGCGAGAAGCAGCTCAAGAAGGCAATAAAGGATGTCGAGATCGCCCTTAGTAGGCTAGAACGTAGTAAGCCTCGAAAGCGAAAGACGGCGAAGGGCAGGCGTTGACGCTGTCCAAGTTTGCGCGACGCGCGAATGATGCGGCGTTGGCTAGCAGTTGCCGTGGTCTGGCTCCCCTTCCAATCCCGACACTGAGCTCAACTCCTCAACGAGGGTTCTGGCGTCTTTCAGGTCTGGCGTGTCCCGACCTTCGGTAAACCACGTGTATACTGGGTTGATAAGGGACCTGGCTTCGAAATATCTGCCTTTGTTGATCCAATGCCGAGCGAGACAAATGGAGGCACGCAACTCCCACCAGCGGGCTTGCTGTTGCCGCGCAATTGTTACGGATCGCTGCAGCTCGGCCTCTGCCTGGTCCCTCCTGCCGAGTTCTAGATTGATCGTGCCCCGGAGACGGTACAACTCGGCCTCGAAGAACCTCTCACCTGTTGCTTGGGCGAGCTGAACGCCTTCGTCCAGCAGACGAAGTCCGATTTCCGGCTCTCCGAGCTTGGCATGGGCGAGTGCGAGTTGGCCCAAGTAGAAAGTGCGACGGCCACGTTCAGAATTGCGGTAAGTTGCCGCTAAGGCGCTGCGCATCAGGTCGATTCCGGTTTGAAGGTCTCCTGCTTGGGCTAATAGCGCCCCACGGAAAAAGCGTGCTCTTCGTTCGATCGCGGCGAATTCATGCTCAACGCTAAGTGATATCGCCTCGTCGGCGTGCGCCAAGGCACGCCGTGCGTCGCCCCCGATTATTCCCAAAATGACTATGTTCCCCAGAGCCAATGCGGTTGTGAAGCTCTGTTGCCTCGTTCGAGCAAGAGTTTCAGTCTGCTCGACGATCGTCGCAGACTGCTCAGGATACCCGAGCACTAATAGGGTCGAGGAGAGCCACGCTAGGCTGTTAACCGCGTCATCGACTCCGAACCGGCGATAGGTCGATATCGTGGTTGGATTGGTTGAACACAACGAGAGGGCTCGCTCCAAGTGGTTGCGCGCGTCGGCGAACGCGCCAGTGCAATGCAGCGTCTGTCCAATAAAGCGTGTGGCTAGGACGGAGACGCCAGGATGATCATACTCTGCGGCTAACGCAAGGCAGTGGCGGGCGTCCTCGAGCGCCGTGCTGTACTCAGCGCGAATGCTGTGGGCTAGGTAATTGCCCCACAGGATCGTCATTCGCTCTTCTAGGGTGGCACTTTCGCCAAGCAGCGCGCGAGCCCGCGAGAAGACCCGCGACGTCTCAGGCGCGGCATCGCCCTCAGTCGCAGCGACTGCAGGCCCAAGAGCCAGATAGAAATCAAGTTCCTTGCGATCGCGTTGTGGCGAGCTCCGCAGCTGTTGGATCAGCTCCAGCCCTTGCGCCAGATGCTTTACTGCCTCCGCATTGGAGGACCGGCCGAGCGCACGCTTTCCGGCCTTAAGCCAATAATCCGTAGCCTGTTCAAACAGGCCAGCTTCGGTGAAATGGTGTGCAAGGATTTCAGGATCGTTCACGGCGGCTATCTGGAAGTCTTGCTCGATGACGTGCGCTATCTGAGCATGGAGTTGCCGCCGCCGCCTTTTCAGCAAACTTTGATAAGCTGCATCTCTCACCAATGCGTGCTTGAACGTGTACACCGCATCCGGCAAGTCACCTTGGCGGAAAATGAGCCCTGCCTGCTCAAGTTCAGAGAGGGACTGCTGCAAACGTGTTTCCTCTCGAGCGACCACAGCTCGTATCAAGCAATAGGAAAAGTCACGACCGATGGTGGCGCCGATTTGGGCGATCTCCTTCACTGAGTGCAGGCGGTCGAGCCGAGCCATGAGGGAATCGTGAAGGGTTTCTGGGATGGCGAAAGGCGGTAACGGACTCCCGAGTTGGTAACGGTCTTGATCTTCAACCAGAATGCCTGCTTCGAGAACAGCCTTTGTGAGCTCCTCTACAAAAAGCGGATTCCCGTCTGTCTTTGTTATGATCTGTTTCATCACGTCGGTCGGAAGCGCGCGGCCATTGGCCACCTGAGTGGCCACATCTTTGACGTCGTTGGGGTTGAGCCGTCCTAACGTCAAGCTTCTGACATTTGAAAGACCCGTCCAAGGAGCCTCAAACTCTGGTCGAAAGGTAACCAGAACAAGCATAGGGAGCAGACGGGCTCGCTCTACGATGAGGTCGAGCAGTTCGAGCGTAGTGTCGTCAGCCCAGTGAGCATCCTCGATGAGCAAGAGGATCGGCTGTTTGCGCGAACGGATCTCGAAGTGATCAAGCAGCGCGGCGAGGGTGCGTCGACGTTGTTGTGCGGGACTTAGCTGCAGTGCCGGATAACGACCTTCGAATGGGATCGAAAGCAACGCGGCAAATAGTGGTGCGACGGTTTCAACGTCTGGTCCTCTCAAAGCGAGCAGCGATTCCAGTTTATCAAGCCGCTTCTCGGCTGTATCCTCCGCCTTAAACCCCGCGCTTCTCTCCAATTGCTCGACCACCGGATGAAGTGCACTATTGGCGTGATAAGGAGAACATTGATAACGAAATTGCAGATGTGATTGATGCTTGCCTGCACGTTCGGTTAGAGTCGTTGCAAGCCGCGATTTGCCTATACCCGGCTCGCCGGAGATGAGGACGATCTGGCCTTCGCCGGCCCAAGCTAAATCCTGACGTTCCAACAAGAACTCCAACTCAGAATTTCGGCCAATGAGATAGCTGAGCTCTGCCGGACGTACCGCTTCAAAGCGGCTCTTGGAAGCCAAAAGGCCCTGAACGACCCACGCGTTAACGGGCGCGCTGATGCCCTTGAGCTGGTGGGCGCCCAAATCGCGAAGATCAAAGATGTCGGTAAGAAGACGGCGCGTCGAGTCCGCGACGACCACCGTATTCGGCTCGACCAACGCCTGCACGCGAGCCGCGACATTAGGAGCTCCTCCAACCACGGAATGCTCCCGAAGTTTGCCCTCGCCGCCGAGGTCGCCTACGACCACCATTCCGGTGGCGATGCCGATGCGTACGGCAAGCGGTTCTCCTGCGCGCGTTTCAAGCCGGGCGACAGCAGCAATGATATCCAGTGCCGCTCTGACCGTTCGTTCGGGATCGTCCTCGTGTGCAATGGGATAGCCGAAATAAGCAAGGATGCCGTCCCCGCGAAAGTCCGCGAGAAAGCCGTCGTAGGAGCGCGTTATACGAGCACAAGCGGCGTGATAGGCATCGATGACTGCTCCCATATCTTCCGGGTCAAGCCGCGCCGCCAAGGCGGTCGAATCGACTAAGTCGCAGATCATCACCGTGAGATGGCGGCGTTCCGCGTACGGCGCAACTGCAGCGTTCCCGACGGGTGAGGGAGCGCTGGAAGGAAGTGCACTTAATCCGCTCATGAGGCGCTTCCGGTCGCCGAGCGGGATACCGATCTTTTCGAAGTCGAGTTCCGTTAATTGTGGCAACACATCGCAATCTATGGCGTTCGCGATGAACAAGGGCTCATACCGTCCCAGTCCCAACCCTCTCAGCCAAGTCCTGATTTCCATGGCAGGACCCTTGTGCGTAGCAGAAGATTCAGAATCTCAGAGCCTGATCTTCGTTCGGGCAACCCAAGCATATTTCATTGATAGGCTGCTTCAAGTGATCGTAGCGCGCCTACGGTAACATACCGTCGGGCATGGATATGTGAACAGCGTCGCAATTGGTCGGATCAAAATACCAGCGAATCCGGCAAATTTCTGATATCCGGCGGACTGGCGCGTCGGGTTCAACTCTATGCTCGCTTGCGAAGACGGGTAGCTATATTAGTTCAACGGCACGCATGTTCCGTTTGAAGCGCGACCGACACAAACCAAAATCCGACACAAATCGTTATCACAGCTCGAGGATATCCGCTCCTCCAAACCGACTTCGCTAATGGCTTGAGCTTCCAGCGCCTATTCTGATGGGCTGCAGTCAGCTCGTACCTTAGCTGCGGTACTAAACCCACGCTTTTTCCGATCGGAGGCGCGCTTTGGGTTTTGGTACGGTCTCTAATGGCGGGTCTTCTCGTACTCTTCGTAGAGGGGGATCCGGCATTCCGCTTCCTTACGGTGGAGGAAGCGACGGCCAACGACAGTTTGTCTGTCAAATTGTGGGAGTTGAGGGTTTGGAGAGCATACTGCGAACCAGAGACGAGCACTTACATCAAGGGCTTGGTACTTTGCCGTCTGCTTTGTTGGATTCGGCATGAGTCGCCGCAGTCGCGCGCGAATTGATTCGTCGTGATTGTTGAGCCCGGGAGTCTGCTCCGGCACAGCCAATCGCGGACTCAACCGGGCTTGAGCGCCATCACGGCCGCGAGAGCGTTCAATAATTTGTTGGCGATCCGATTGCCTTTTGTGAACCTTCTCACATTGAAACCCAATCGGGCGGATCATCATGCAGCAACTCAAAGCAGCATAGCTCTGTCTGAGTCCCCAAGCGCAACCGACAGCATCGAAGTCAACTGGAAGGACTAAAACGATGTATCGGAGATCAGTGATCGCCCTCGCGGCTCTGTTGGCCACGGCCTCGCCACTCTGTGCCCAGACGCGAGTGTTCGATTTGACCACAGTCAGCCAAGTCGCCGAAGTGCCGTTGATGCTCAAGGAACGTGCCGACGGTCACATCATAGAGCTCCGAAATATTGATCCACAGAATGCTGCAGCCCTCGACATTGTCGGTGCATCGGGCGAAGCCTTTCAAAGTCTTCAGGCGCAAGCCCGCCCGAATGGGATTGTCCTACCTTCTACCGCTGCGGGTAGCTTTACGCTGATCGTGCGCGCACAAGCGTCAGACACGCTCTACGTCGCAGACGTGTGGTTAGACGGCGCACTGCTCAAATCAAAAATTCGGTTCTCTGGCGGCACCGCTTTGACGATACCTCGGCTAGGCGTGGGGGAAGAGATCGTGGGGGTTGCCAGGCCAAACGGACCCACCGAGCACGTCGCCTACCTTATGAGCGCCGACGGCGCCAATGTCCTAGCGCGGGATAAGGGCCCCGTCACACATTTGCGCCGGCGAGAGGCTGGGGACACCGTGGTTATGTTCGGTGCCCTTTCGGAGAAAACCGGAGCGATACGCGTCTATCGCAACGACTTTGCGAACGACACTGATGGCGACGGACTGGGGGACGCCCTGGAAAACGTACTTGGGATCTGCGCAAGCCGGCGGGCCTCAGCCCCTGGAATCAACTGTGCCTTAACCGCTGACACACGCGACACTGATGGCGACGGACTATGGGACTCCTGGGAGGTCATGGGCGTCAACGGCCAGGCGCTACCAGCCTGGGGCGCAGACCCGCGTCACAAGGACATCTTCGTCGAGGTGGATTTCAGACGTCTTACGCTCGCCGACAACCAGAGTGGTTTGGCCTTGCGCATGACTCCGGCAGTGGCACGTCAGATGGCCAGCATCTACGCAGACTCGGCTACGACCGACGCGGCGACTCGCGCCACGCACGCGCAAGATGTCGGAAATCCCGACGGTCAACCGGGAGTGAGCTTGCACCTCGATATCGGTGTTCCGCCCGAGACGCCGGCCGATGCAACCACCTACGGAGATTGGGGTGGCTATACAGCTGTCGATGCGGTGCCCGACGGGCAGGGCGGATACATGCCACAACCCCCCGCGGCCGCGATGGCAAGCAATATGGATACAGCCCGGCGTGGTCTCTTTCACTACGTGCTCGGCTACACGACAGGCGGAGGCTCCTGCGGCACAGGCATCGCCTGCGGATTCAATATGAACAGCGCCGGAAACTCGGCACACGAGTTCGGTCACACACTTTTTCTGGATCACAATGGCCCGTCGGGAACACATGAGCCAAATTGCAAACCCAACTACCCAAGCTTGATGAACTACGCGTTTCTTGACACCGGAGTCTTGATGTTTTCTGACGGTCAAACATTACCGACGTTGAACAATCATTCGCTCGTCGAAACCGGTATCGTGAGCCCGGGCAACACTCCGTTCCTCACTACGCTCAAGTCGAAGTTCCGTTACAAGGTCGATGCCGCGACGGGCAGCGTGGACTGGAATCGTGACGGGACATTCGCGCCGGCCAACGCTCCGGTGCGTGCGTACGCGAACCTCCTGCCGGGCAACTCAGGCGGATGCGAGTTTACCCGAGAAGGCGAGCAATTAGTCGGAGCCAAGAGCCAGCGAAGTCCAGCCGTAGTGAGGTATTACGACCACATCTGGGTCTTCGCAGTGACGCTCGACAACAAGCTCGATTACACCTACACGATGCACACTTGGGGCTGCAGCAATATCGATGACTGTCCGACCCCGGACTTCTCTCCGCACGGAATCCAAGACATCGGACCAATCGATGGTGTGGATGTTGCGGTCATTAGGGTCAACGGCAAGCCGCTTATACTGATAGTGGCGATCCGGCCTGATGGCTCGCTCGTAGAAACCTGGATGCACCAGGAAGGCGGATTAAATGTGTGGGAGAGCACAGTCACGATTCCAGCGTCGCCGGCGGCAGGTGAACCTTCGCTTGCGGTCTCTCGCGACGGCACAAGCGTTGCGCTTGCTTACCGCGGAACGGACAACATTGTACGCTTTCGTTGGCGCGGAGCGGCAAGCTGGGGCCCCGAGCAGGAGGTACTCGTAGCGGGCCAACCAGTCTCGATGCACCCACAGACATCGCCTGGCCTAGCCTTCACCGGATTGCCAATAGGCATCGCGATCGGGTCGGAAGAGATCGTTGGGGCGTTTGCCGATTCAAACGGCGACATACAGTTGTACACACCTGCTAGCTTTCCTCATCATCAGGGCTGGGTGCGTCTGAGCATTCCCTATGAGCCAATGCACTCGGCGATCGGGCGTCCGTCAATGGCCTGGACAGGTGGTCCGATGACAAATGCGCCGGCGGCCGACCGAACCCTTACACCAGGAATGGTGGCAACAGGCGCGGAGGCATCATTGGAAGTGCCTTCAACGACTTATGGTCGATTTTATATCGTCTATATTAGCGCAAACCCGCCGGTTACAGGAGCTACAAATCCCAACCCCGTACGTATGCAGATGACATACGTCGACGACACCGGCCGACTGAGAATCGGTCTCGACTCTTTTTTCGACAACGTGTGGTCTTATGCATTCGGTATCGATCTCTTGCAGCCGGGAGAGGTCGGCTTACATGCGGCCGAGACGTACTCGATCCCAAACGCCGGCGCTCATCCGGACTCGCTATATCAGGTTTCGTTCCGTCCCCACGCCGACGGAATCTCCAACCTTTCGTACAGCAATAAAAACGACTGGCCAGTAATCGCTTGGGCGTCATGCTCAGTTCTAGCGGGCACGCAAAATGCTTCGATGCATGTCAGCTGTCCACCAAAGCCCTGGTAATAACGCGATTTTTGAAATGTCCGCTTGATAAAGGCCGAAGTCTGATCGGCCGCGTGGGCGGATCAGCGCATCATCGAAAAATTCAGGAAGTTGAAACACATCGGCTTGGATCTGGCGGAGCCCGAGCGGGGGGCCGGGCGAAGCCCGCGCGCTGCGTGAGCTGGCCGAGCCGTCTGTGACGCCAAAGCCTATCCGTTCGTCACTGATAAGGTTTGGTCGCAAATGGAGTCATACGAAACTTCAAGACGGGGTTGTCCACGTAAGAACTACTCGGCGTACCGATGTCGGTCCTCCCAGGAGAGCATTATCCGCTGCCTGACGCCGGCCATGTCGAACGCGAGAGCAGCCTCAATACTGGGGTCATCAGGAAGGCGAGTGCTGCGCATGTGCAATATTCGGCGAGCCCACTGGTAGCTCCTCATCATACATGCGGTTGATCCTGTCTCGCATCAGGCCATAGCACTCGCACGCAATCGTCCCAAGTCGCGTTCGGTCGATCTCCAGCACTCCTCGCTGCTCTGAAATGATGCCGCCGGTCTCTCGAAGTTTGCGCATCGTTAGCGTCACGGTCGTTCGGCGCACCCCAAGGAGATGAGCTAGCGCCTCCTGCGTCAACTGAATTCGGCTGGCTCCAACTCGGTCGTGAATATCGAGCAGCCATCGGGCCATACGGCATTCCACCGAATGGACCGCGTTGCAGGCGGCCACGTTCTGAAGCTGCAACAATTGCGTGCGAAAATGGAAACGAAGAACACGTCGAATCGCAGCGCTTTGCTCAAAGGCACGTTGCAGTTGTGAAACAGGCACATGGAGCGCGGTTCCGGCCACATAAGCCGTTGCCGTGACTGGCGACCGCGACCGCGCGGGACTTAGAATGGAGAGAGCGCCGACCGCTCCTTCTGAGCCCATGAGAGTGGACGCAACGATCTGACCGTCCGACATCTCTACTAGGAACGATATCGCGCCGCTGCAGGGAAAATAGACATGCCTGAAGTCGTCTCCTGTTCGGACCAGCACAGCATTGAAGCCGAAAGCCGCTTTCTGAAGGTGGGGCGCAAGCAAGTTGAAATCGGCTGAGGGTAACGCCGCCAAAAGCCTATTCCCAATACCGGCCTGAAGCGCCATCGCGGATGTTCTCTTGAACCGCGCAGAAACAAGTCTGAAACCCGCGTTAGGAGCGTACGTTCCTAACCGTCTATTTTCGGGCGGTCCAAGCTGCTAGCGGCTCGCAAGCCGCCGGGTGGCCGATCTTCGCGATTTCGCTCTCAGCTCAACAAGGGATCGCCGACAGTCACGGGAACCTGCCACTAACGGCAGTTGAGTTTTGTATTGGTAAGCTTGGCCAGGAGGAGCGCCGGACGATGGAGGAGATGCTAAAGGCTCTAACCGCGCATTTCGGCTTTGCTCTATGGCCCTTCCTGCGGGTCTCCTATGCGCTGGCGTGGCCTTGCTCGATGTCCGGTAGCCGGCGCGCCTAGACTCCTGTACGGCCCTTCCTGCGGCCTTGCCCATGATGCCTCGCGCCACCGCTTCCGGGGCGTATCCGCGTTTCAGCGGCCGTCGCCAGCGCATTGTGAGGGGGCGCTGGATGACTTCTGCCGCACGATTGATGCGGCGCGCACGCCTGATGGCGTCTCGCCGAAGCGTCGGCGGAACGAGCGATTGAAATGAGAAAGGTCACCAAAGCCGACTGCAAACGCGATATCGATGATGGCCAAATGCAGATGGTGCGGGTCAGTCAACATCCCGAAGGCGCGCTCAAGCCGACACCCTGCAAGGTGCTCGGTGAACGACTTTCCGCTCCCCTCGAGCAATTTTTGCACGTATCGCCGCGACATACCGAGCGTTCCAGCAACATTGTCCAGATCGAAATTGGGATCGCCGAAGCGTTGCGCGACCTCCGCCAGGATCGCCTGAAGCTTGGCCGCCTTCACACCCCGCTGCGTAACGATGTTTGCAGCTTCGGCGGTCGGCCCGAGCGTTGCGGCCACGAGATCGAGGAGATGTACGCCGACGGTGGAGGCAAGTTTTGATGACGGAGGTTCCTTGAAGGATGCGAGCGACCGCAGGTAGCGGCCGAGCAGTCTAAGCGCCGGTCCGCGATGCACCGGCCGACCTGAAAGATCTTCCGGCTGCGCAACCAGAGACCTAAGGGCGGCAGCCTGCACGGTCACGAACTTGACGCTGGCGCCACGCGACCCAAATACTCGCAGCGGCCTTCCCCGGTCAACCAAACAAGCGGAGCCGGCATCATAGACATGTTCCTGGCCAGCATTTGTAAATTGGACCGGTCCAGCCTCGACGATGTTCAGTCCGAATTGGTCACGGCTATCCTTGAGGTGGTGCTTGCAGCGGATGAACTCCACCGGCGTGGTGACAATGCTACAAACGCCAACCGCGCCGAGTGACAAGTAGGTGACGTCGATACGCGGACGGCCGCCGCTGTGATCTATCACATCCAAGGCGAGGTTCAGCCGCGCAAACTCCTCACGGAACGTGGAGAATCGAGCGCGCTCCGGCAGCATCTCGGTTGACCATCGCAAAAGGGCAGATGACGTTGGCATGCCCGGCCTCCCGTTTCGCTGCTCAACCACGCAAGTACGACTGAGCCGCCCGACAAATATCTGTAAATTCCTCGAATGACGCCAAGACGCCTCAGAATGAGACTATATCGGACTGCGCTTCGGTGCAGCTGTAAGGTGGATTACAAGGTAGGACTTCAAGAAAATGTCGAGGAATTTCCCGTCAGACTTTCGATGCTGACACGGTTCGCATCGAGGTTGCGATGATGCGGGAAATGCCGTAACTGCACGAAAAGATTTCCGCGTAACGGCTACGAGAAGATTGCAGATCATTCGGTAGATGATCGAGTCATTCGGTAGATGATCGAGGCCTCACTGCGGCCAATCCTTGCAGAGAGTGATGCCGATCATGATCAGCGAGCCGATTGCGACCGCCACCGGGCAGATAAGGGGCAACTCTTCCAGCACGCTGATAAAGACCGCCCGGGAGCGGAGAGTTCTCTTCATATGCGCAAAGCGCCAACCTGCCGCACCCATCGGACATCTCCGTTTGGCCCCCAGCAGCAGCGGTTTGATATTCAGCGCGAAATGGGGCCGAGCTATTACCAGTTCGGGTGTTCCCTAAGGCAAGGTGAAGGAACCCTTTAGCTTATAGGGACGCGCGTTACCGACAGAATGATCCGCAGCGATTGCCGTCGTGATAAGCCACGCGGCTTTGATTGGACCCCGCGCACACCGGGGTCGTTCATGATCCGAGGAATATTGCTTTGGCTAGGAATATCGCCGCATGTGGAACTGGATGATGCTCGGGCTGGAAAGCAACCGCGTGATCGCCCTACGGATGGCGAAACTGATGCGTGGCGGCAAAGCCGCTCAACGTGAAGCCCAACTCATGGTGAGTGAGAAAATCTTTGCGGCGGCGAAGGCCGGTAAAAGCCTGATGGCCGGGGCATCCGGAGACAAGATTGTCGCGCAGTATCGAAGGAAGGTTGCGGCCAACGCCAAACGGCTCAGCCGCAAATAGGCGGGATGCGAGGCCACGTTCCAAAGTTCACAAATGCACAATTCATTCTTGGAACGAGGAACGACCCGACACAGCGACCGTTGGCCGACAGCCTGAAATTGCTTCGGAGCCAGCATGTCGGAGGACAGGAAGTCCAAGAAGCCTACGGAACCAGCGAAATCGCGCGAGGAAGAAGCTCGCGAGGTCGCGCAAGAATATGCCGATCAGCAGCGCGAGTTCATCGACAAATTTCGCAAGCATCAGGACGGGCACGCTGGGTAAGTTGCTTGGCGGTCGCGCCGCCGGAGAGACAATGAAGCCGGAAGAACGCCAAACAGGGGCGCTCTGATTTCCCGGACTGTCATCTCGGCCAGAGCGACGGCATCACTAACGCCGCGCCTGTGAATGCCGATCATCCTCTTGGCTACTAGATCACAAATCGGATCGCTTCGATCCACCAAGTCGAGCTTGCGCAGGGCGTGGTTGAAGGCCAGTTCAAGAACGTGTTCTTGTTCGCGGGTAAGATCAATATTCGCAATCAGCCGTGAAATCGGCATGACCATTGCTCCCTTGTTTAGGCGGGAGCGCAACTGGTCTCTCCGTCACCGATTGAAGCCGCGGACCGGGCGGTGAAAGAACAACGCTGTTCGGTGGCGGCTTAGCAGTCAATCCTCTGAGAGTGACAAGAAGAGCACGATAAGTGTCCTTCATCGTCCTGTCTCGGTAGGTATCAGCTTGGCCTCGAGGTTGTCGGCGCGTAGCCGGTTCTCCTCCCGATTTTGAGCAAGGCCGCCATTGTGCGCTAGTCAGCGGACAGAGCTGCTTGATGGCGTCTCAAGAAAAGCGGCCCCAACTCGGGGGGGCTGAGTTGGGGCCGAGACTACGCGGGGGCCAGCCTGATGGGGTGATGCTAGCCCCATGGCCCAACGTGCACAGGGCTCGGGCGTTCTAGCGATATGGCAACAGATGTATGGGGTGGCGCGACCGGGTTGCGTCGGAACTTGGGAATTCCAAGCACGTCGCACCGCCTCGTCCCAAAAGGCGGCCCCAACTGGCCGGCGGGCAAAGTTGGGGCCGAGAAAGCTGTTCGGGCCAAGGGCATGATGCTGGCCCAGCGGAGTTCGGCGCGTGCGTCCAGTACGCCATCGACAAGGGTTGGCTGGGGCTGCACGTGAGCGGCACCTATGTCCGCTGCTGTCTCCGGGCCAGACCTGCTCGATAATCAAGTTAGCCGACTGATCCACCTACTGCGGGCGTCAGTCGATCGCGCATCTCACCAACACACATTCACTGGTCTGAGCCTCCAACCCCAGCCAGTCCAGACGCGACGCCATCGCGTGCAACCGCCATACGCTGCGTAACTCCAACCCGGCGCTCCCCAGCCCGGTCCCCAAGCGGGTCCTCCCCACCCCCAGCCGGGTCCCCAAGCTGCCGCGCTGGCGAGCCCAAGGCCGAGACCTATGCCCACAGCTGGTGCTCCCCATCCGCCGCCGCGCCAACCGCCGCCGCGCCAACCGCCTCCCCAACCGCCGCCATGCCAACCGCCGCCGTGCCATCCTCCATGAAAGCCGCGTTGGGCGGACGCTGCACTAGGCACCAGAGCAAGCACCGCTGCGACACTGAGAGCGAAAAACGCCTTCTTGATCATGACAACCTCCGGTTTGCGTTGCGCGGCATAAACGCTTCGCGATCACCTTTGTTCTGATCGCGCCCAACTTGCTTCAAATGATTAGGTCTCACGACTGCCTACGGACCAGCAGGAACAACACAGCGGCGGTGAAATTTGGTTGCTCGTTAGCCCTTCTCGCGGACTGGCCCGAAGGGTTGGCGGGGCGGCTCCGGGTCCCCCCCGGGTCAACCGGAGCCGTCTTTCCTCTAACCCGGTCGTCTCGAATTTAATCTGCAATCCCGGTTCATTTTCGTACAGACGAAGAGGAATCCCGTGGCCGAGATTACTGCCAGCGCATGCGTTGAGTTAAGGTGCGCTGGCGGCCCCGGCTCGTCACCTGCCAGCCTGGAGATGGGCTTGGGGCCGTTCCGCCACAATGCTCGACACGTGCGTGCTCACGCACCGAGACGGTTCGACGCGGATTGATTGCTCTGCGAAGTGGATCGGCCATGACCGCGCTCACTTGCTAGTGCAGGTGGAGCGCAATCGGTCTCTCAGCCACCGGCGCCTACGCCGCGCGCAAAATCGTCACCGTGTGCTGGCGTTCAGGATCGCGCGCGGGCTCAGCCGCGCCGAACTGGCGGAGCGCCTCGCCCACCGAGGCCGAGGTGATTGCGTGGGAGACTGACTGCCGGATTTTCACGGAGAGGCCCACCAGCCGTCGGGAAATGGCTCCAATCAAGTCCGCCAGACTTGGTTGTCGTTCGCAGACCGATCGCTTGGCGGCGATACTGCCGGGGATACGCTCACCCCCCTATCGAGCAGGCCATGCCCACGATGCACAAGAACATCGCCGCTGTCGCGATCCAGCCGAGCCAATAGACCGTCCCCGAAACCACCAAGTCGCCCATGACCGATTTTCGCCGCACCAGCAACATCATCACCGTCATGATCGGCGCAGCCAACACACCGTTGATGACCGCGCTCCAGTAAAGCGCCTTGATCGGGTCGAGGGCCGTGAAGTTGAGAGCGATACCGAGCGCGACCGATAGTGCGAGCACGCTGTAGAAGGCGACAGCTTCTTTCGGCTTTCGCGATAGTCCCACCGGCCACTTGCGACCCTCCCCGATCGCGTAGGCGGTCGAGCCGGCCAGGACGGGGATCGCAAGCAACCCCGTCCCGATGATGCCGAGCGCGAAGATCAGCTCGGCCAGGGCTCCCGCGACCGGCCTCAAGGCTTCGGCGGCCTGGGCGGACGATTCGATGTCGGTCTTGCCGGACGCGTGCAACGTGGCGGCCGTCGTCATGATGATGGCGACGGCGATGACGTTCGATACCGCCATGCCCACCAGGGTATCGATCCGGATCCGCTTGACTTCCTCGTCCTCCTTGTGCGGCTCGCGTTTCAGCGGCTTCTTGTCGGGATCGATCCGCTGATCCTCCGCCTCCTGAGAGGACTGCCAGATAAACAGATAGGGCGAGATCGTCGTCCCGAGGATCGCGACTAGGGTCGTCAGAAACGGCCCGTTCCATTGGATATTTGGGACGAGCAATCCTTTCAGAGCCTCGCCCCAAGGCACCTTTGCCAAAAACAGCGCGATCACGTAGGCGAAAAGCACCAGCGTCAGCCACTTCAGAATGGCCACGTAACGCTCATACTTGAAGAAGATTTGCGCGATCACCGAGACCGCGCCGAAGACCACAACGTAGAGCGTTGCCGGACCGCCGATCAGAAGCTTGAGGGCGTCGCCCATCGCCCCAAGGTCGGCGGCGACGTTGATCGTGTTGGCGACGAAGAGCAGGACGATCATGGACCAGATGACGGGCGCGGGGAAATTTCGGCAGACGTTTCCGGCGATGCCGTGGCCCGTGACGCGGCCGATCCGTCCCGAGATTTCCTGGATCGCAGCCATCAACGGATAGGTGATCAGCATCGTCCAACCGATGCCGAAACCGAGCTGGGCGCCCGCCTGGCTATAGGTGCCGATCCCGGAAGGATCGTCGTCCGAAGCGCCCGTGATGAGACCGGGCCCCAAGCGCTGCAAGAAGCTGTCCTGATCTTCATTTTCGATCGGCTTCTTCTCCGCACCCGCCTTCGCCGCCACGTCCGACCTCCAACCGTTTCCGTCCATTGAGCGGTCAACGCTCTGGCCGGCTGAAGGGTCCGGCATAACGTCTTCGGGCCAGCAGGCATGAACTTTCGTTGTAACGATGGGGTTGGCGGATAGAGAGCACTGTGCCTCCAGCGGAGCCTTCGGTGCAGCCGGCGTCCTTACTTCTGCTGCGAGGGGCGCCGGCCGAAGCCAACGTCTGCAGCGCCGACGCGCGGCACGCGAGCGAGTTCGCGCAAAAGCATTCTGAAGGCGCGCTTTCTCCGGGTTGGCTACGGGGGCGGGAAAAACTGGAAACTTTGCTGACCGCCTTGCGTTGGCAACGACTGGGTTTGTCTCCGGAGAGTGAGGCATGATTGACGAAGTCACCTTGAAGAACGCCACGGAGACCGCCTGGACGGTGTATCGCGCGCGGCATCCTGATGTCGGCACCGACGATAGCCGGCGCTGCCTGCTACAGCGCCACCTGCACAGGAGATGGGAAGAGCGACAGAGCAGCACCGAAGAGCTTGCCAGCTTCGGAATAGCCTACCTACACCGGCTTCCCCGCGACGAATGTTGACGAGTATGAAAATGCTCGTCGCGCGCGCAGCCAACGGAAGCACAAGGCCCAGTTGGACGCTGCTCGCGATTTCGTTCCTCATCTCCGCCGTCATTGTGGTCGGCTTGCGCATCGCGTTTAGGGCCTAGTTCGATGCGAATCGCCCAGCTTGCCCCGTTGGCCGAGAGCGTTCCTCCGAAGCTTTACGGCGGCACCGAGCGAGTAATCTCCTGGCTGGTGAACGAACTGATCGATCTCGGACACGACGTTACTCTGTTCGCCAGCGGCGACTCGAGCACGAAGGCCAAGCTTCACCCGGTGTGGCCGCGCGCGCTGCGACTGGGACGAAGGGGCGTCGATCCGAACGCCGCCTGCGCGATGATGATCGAAGCCATCGCCGAGCGCGCGCGTGACTTCGACGTAATTCATTCCCATGTCGATTGGTTGCCGCTGCCGGTGCTGAGCCGGACCGGCGTGCCGTTTCTGACGACCATGCACGGCCGGCTTGACCTTCCTGGCTTATCCGACGTGATCGGGACTTTCTACCGGGCCCGTTTCGTCTCGATCTCCGACAACCAGCGCCGTCCGCTTCCGGACGCGAACTGGATCACGACGATTCCGCACGGACTGCCCAAGGATCTGTTTCGGCCCTCCTACGAACCGGGTTCGTACCTCGCCTTTCTTGGGCGGCTCACGGCCGAGAAGGGGCCGGAAGCTGCGATACGCATCGCACGCGCTGTCCGGATGCCGCTACGGATTGCGGCCAAGATACCCCGCTCGGAAACGGCATATTTCAAGAAGAAGCTCGAACCCGAGATCGACGGCGAGAAGATCCAGCTCGTCGGCGAGGTGGACGAAGTCCGGAAGCAGCCTTTCCTGGCAGGGGCCGCCGCCTTGCTGTTTCCGATCGATTGGCCCGAGCCCTTCGGCCTCGTCATGATCGAGGCGATGGCGTGCGGGACGCCTGTGATTGCCTACCGTTCCGGATCCGTGCCGGAAGTGGTGGAGGACGGCGTAACAGGCTTCATCGTGGAGAGCGAAGAGCAGGCGATCGAGGCCGTCAAGGAAGCCGCCCGGCTGGATAGAAGAAAGGTCCGCGCCCGCTTCGATGCGCGCTTCCTCGCAAGTCGCATGGCGCGAGAGTACGAAAGCAGATATCGCGAGCTGACCTTCCAAGCGTGAGACCAGCTCTGAGCGTCACACAGTTCTGAGTGAATGAGGGAATGGCCGCAACGGTCACAAGCGAACCTCGCTGGGGCTTTAGCGTGCGTCCGGTTTGCGCCCCATAGCAGCGCTCGCCCGCCGCCCCTTGCCACGAGCCCGGCGCGGGCCATGCGGTAGAGTGTGGTGCGGCTGACGAGGACTCGCGCTTCGTTACGTCGCCGTTTGGCGTAGCGCAGATAGGACGCAGGCATCTCTTCTTGGCCAAGGGGGCGGGGGAGGGAAAAATATGCGGCAAAGCATACTTGCTTATGGTCCGTGACTTGGCGTGACTTGGCGTCCTAGAACTTGAGCGTGGTCCTGAGGCCAAACACAGACGCGTTCTTGAGAGCCTTTCCGGCCAGGGGCCCTGCAGGTAACGTTGCGCCCGCACCCGGGTGGACGATGTATTGAAAGTTCGGCTGTACCGTCCAGCCGTCCCTGATCTGATATTGGTAGACGGCCGTCAGCAAACCTTCGAAGCTTCGCACTGGCCAATTGGGATTCACCAACGTGCGGTAGTCCGCGTCAAGGGCCTGCGCCCGTTTGGAGACATGGGCATAACCTGCAGCGATCCCGAACTTGTCATCGGGCCGGTCGTCGCGAAGCCCGATGAACTCGATGCCGGCATCGGCATAGAGATCGATCAGGTTGCGATCGGCGGGCGCGCCGGCCGCCCTTGCGAATACGCCTATCCCACGATCATCGCTGTGGGGCACGCGATAGATCTGTTGTTCGAACACGGCCCACCCGCCAAGGTCTCCTGACAATAGGAGGGGCTCGCCACTGTTACCGGGAGCGGCCATAGATACATCGTTCGACGTGAACTGCTGGTCCGCGAAGGCGCCGAAGTGCCGCCAGCCGCCGAACTTGATCTGGCCGGTCAGGTTCGGGTCGCCCTTCTTGTTGTTCCAAGCATACTGGATCTGTCCGAGCAGCAACGGGGGATCGTTGATGCGAAAATTTACGCCATAGCGATTGCGCTCCTGGGGGTCGCCAGGGCCCGGCCCGGCCTGATCGCCGTCGAAAATTCCGCCCAGCAGCGAAAGCTGGTCGGTCACGTTGACCAGCAGTCTTGCGCCCATAGCCGCCAAAGGTGGCGATGGTCCGCCGCTGGGAAGATCGAGCGACGTGATCGCGGGCCAACCCATTGAGGCGTTGGTGAACACGTCCGTATACTTGGTGTTGAAGAATTCGCTGTCGGCGGCAAGCTGGCCGACTTTGAGTGAGATTCTCTTCGCGCCCCATTGCTTCTCGAAATAGGCCTCGTAGAGACGAGTTGACGGCAGTGCCTCGATTCCGCTGACGACGAAGAAGTTCTGAAGATTGCTCCGGGACAAGCCGTCGCCATGGATCTGGAACATGTTGGCGTGAAAGGTGAGCTTGTCGATGCCAACGAGCTTCTGCAGGTCGACATCCACGGCGAGGTTCAGGCGGCCTTCGTAGATAGCGCCCTGTTTCAGGCCTCCCGAAGCATTCCCAAGCACCTCGCCGATGTAAGTGGCCGCGAACTTCACGCCGTACTTCTGCAGCGGATTGGGCAGAAGGCCGAGCGTCTTTTCCTCCACGGTGCTCTCACCCGTGTCTGGATCGGCCGGCTTGTCGTCGTCGGTCTTCTTGTCCTCCTGGGCCGCCGCACCGGCTGCCAGAAGCAAGACGACCGACGTCGCAAAAGCTGCCTGCTTATATGCTCGCCTCGGCCTCGACACGCAGATCCTAATCTTCAAAGCTAGCCTAGGATTGCCTGATCTTGCTAGGCCAGTCCACCGTGGAAGATGTCTTCTAGAAAGCTGGTAAGGCTAACTGGCCCATCGCAACATTAACATTGTTGAATCGCTCCGTGCGAAATGTTCGCTACAGTGGGACTTTCCCTTCTGGGGGGTAAGGCATGTTCGATACGGCAACCACCGCGCTTTTGCGCGCGGTCCTCGACGAAGTCTGCGAGAGTGTCTCCCACCGTGAGATCGGAGCACGTACGCACGTCGCATCGAAGATCCTGGAGGCTGCTACTAGAGGCGAGATTTCGCCCGATGGCCTCAGGCAGGTGGGCCGTGAAGCCTTGTCCCGTGTGCCCACAATGTGGCGCTGGTCGATTGGGGGCGGGGCGTGAACTTCCAGGTGACGGTTCTTAAGGTCCTCGTGAGCTATCCGGATGGCTTCGCCGTCATGGAGGACCTCAAACGGGACATGGCTATCCTCGTGACCAGCGGCCGCGAATGGGCGGACCGGACTACGCGCCTCGCGGCACGCGTGCCTGATCTCAATATTTTTTCCCAAGGGCTGGTCGAACGCATAAGCGGCGGGTGGAGGGTGACGTCCAAAGGTCGGGAAGTGCTCGAGTTCATGGAAACGCTTCCAGCGGCGTCCGAGCCGATCCAAACGCCATTTGTCGAGCAGGTTGCGGAGTCGTCCGTCATGCCAGATGCAGTTCCTCCGCTGCGGCAGCCCTTCGATCGGGCCAAGCGACGCCTCGAGCGCGCTCAACGTCGTCGCGAGGCACGCGAACGGGCTAGGGTGAACGCATCCTAGGATGAGATTGCGGAGAAACAAAAAAGGCCGCCTGGCGAGCTGGCGGCCTGGTTAGTTGTGGACTCTCGATTGCCCTACCGCCGTTATGTTGTTCGCGACCATGCGGATCCGATCGGTCAATCCCGCCATAAACGCGCGCTGCGATGCCGAAGGGAGGAAAGCTCAGGGATCGAGCGCGCAACGTTGCGCAGCGGTCCGGCCGAATTGGCGACGTAGAACGCGGTTGCCGCTGCGGCGCTTGTCATCAATCTTCGTCGATGTCGTCGATTGAGGCAAACGGACAAGCTTTGCGGTCGTGGCCGCACGGCGCGGCTCCTCATCGGCGAGAGGCCAGGGTGGGCGCACCGGCAGGGCCCCGCGCCTGATCTATCAGGCCCGCCTGCAATTCCGCGCGCCTCTCCGCAACGGCACGATCGAAAAGTTCGAGCGCCAGGGTGAAGGCGGCAAGATCGTCTTGTTCGAGCGCCCCCTGATCGAAGCAAGCGAGCGCATTTTCAATGATGGCATCGACTTCTCGTTGCGATGTTAACAACACGTTTTCCGATTGGGCGGCGCGAACCTCCGAAGCAGCGGCAAGGATTCGGTTGCGATGAACAGTGCTATCGTCCCTTTCGTCGCGGTTCAAATAACGACGCAGCCATGCGACTGCCGAGCCAATGCCGGACAGAAGTAATAGGGCGAACCAGATGTAGTCGCTGTACTTGTCCAGGAAGGTCCGTTCTGTACCGTTGATGACAGCCGCGGCGCCACGATGGACGGACGGCTCGGCCTCCTTCTCTGTCTCTGGCTTGGTGATGTGAGCGGCGCCAGAGACGTGATGGGTGATGGCGTCGCGAACGGCGAAAAGCTGCCGATAGAAGGCCGCCGCCCGGGCTTCGGATAGCTCTTTCCTGGCCAGGATCAGATGGCTGACGGCGATCGTATCGACCTTTTCCTCCGGCCATGTCGACTTTGCGTTGAAGACACTTGGCGGAATCTCTTCCGCCTCATAGCGCGAGTGCTTCAATGCGATGGCTTCAGATGCGTCGATCGAGAGGAATTTTGGTGTACCGCGCGCGCGGGCTGTCGTTGCGATTGCGTCGGCTGTGATTTTGCTGTCGAGCGGACCCACGGCGAGATACGCATCGATCGTACGATCTTGCGCGAGCTTCTCGATTTCATCCGTGCCGAACTGCGCCACGGCCACCTTGTCCGGCTCAACGCCGGACCCGCTGAGGATGACCCGCAGGACCGACACGTTTGCTGCCGTCCTGCCGATAACGCCCACCTTGTGACCGGCGAGATCAGCGATTTCAGCGATCTTCCCCCCTGGCTTCTTCCTCGCGGACTTGGCGCCTGATCCGGAAAACGACCACAGGACGGCGTAGTTCTTTCGCAGCACGGCGAGCGTCTGCGCGTCCGAAGGCATGCTCAGATCAGCGCGACCGACCGCGAGGTCGGCCTTCCCATCGCCCAGCAGGGCCAGCGATTCGGCCGCGCCGGCGGTCGAGATCGGAGACAGCAGAACGGTCCGGCTTTCGTCGGCAAAAGCCTCGACCATGGCCTCTATCACCGCATGGTCTTCGCTGCCGGGCGGACCAACGGCGACCCGGAGCGTCACAGGCTGCAGGATGTAGTAAAGGGTTCCGGCAGCGGCCAAAAACACCGCGAATCCGACAGCCAAGACCAGCAGCAAAGAGCGGGTCTGCTTCCGCTGAATATCCTGCCTTTTCCTGTCTAGACCGGAGGAGGACATTTGGCTTTCCGAACATCGTTCTCGCGCTCTTGCCTAACGAAGGGCGCTGCGTCCCATCCCTCCTAATGGGAACTTGCGGGCCTCCGAGCCGTTCCCGCGCGTGTGCATGCTTCCTTGCACTCATGGACGGCGGGCGAACAATTGGGCCACAAGACCTAGAGGGCCGGTAATCACGAAAGGCGAACGGGAGCCGAACCCGCGCGGTATGACCGGCCCCAACAATTCCGCCGGCCCACACCAAGCCAGGCACTCTGCATTTGAATGGAGGGCCGTTCCCTCCGACGAGGCCACCTGTCGTTTCAGGCCGGCCTGGAAGCGTTCGATGAGGATGCAGGGCGTCCGGAGGCCGGTCAACTCTATGATCGCTGCGGGTCCAACCTTGATGAGGATCCCGAGCGGCGATCGCTCGAGGTCCAGACCGGCAGTGGTGATGTTCTCGCCAAGCCCTTTCGGTCCGACCTTTAAACCGCCCACTGAGAGGGGTGCAAAGAGTTCGGATCGAATCAGGTGAACTTGGCGCAGATTGGGAAGCCGAGGCTCGCGACGGGCGAGGTAACGATGCCGGACGAACGCGCGCGCGTGCGCGTCGCCTTCGACGCCGTGGCCTTCCACCAGCACGATTTGATCCTGCCGCGGTTTGCTAAAGTGATGACCGCGATCGGCCGCGACGGCCACCACTTTTCCCTCTAGCGAGTGATCGTGCGCCGGCGGCATCAGGCTGCCCGGGCAAGCGACCGGCGCTTCTGGCGGAGGTATCGCGTGAGCTCCGGCAGCGCCATCGCGTTCAGCACCCTATCTGGCGGCACGCCGCCCTTGCGCGCCATCTCGACGCCCCAATGCATATGGTCGAACTCGGGGATCGAGTGCGCGTCAGGGTTGATGCTCATCATGCAGCCAAAATCCAGGGCGGCTTGGTGCCAACGCCAGTCCAGGTCGAGACGCCACGGATGGGCGTTGATCTCGACGACCACGTCATGCCTGGCGCATCTGCGAAGGACCTTCTCGATGTCGATTTCGTAGCCGGGCCGCCGCTGAAGCTGTCGCCCTGTCATGTGGCCAATGATGGTGGTGTGAGGATTGGAGATAGCCCGAAGCAGGCGCTGCGTCTGCGCCTTGCGGTCCAGCTTGAAGCGGCCGTGGATGCTCGCGACCACGAAATCGAAGCGTTCCAGCACGTCGTCCGCATAGTCCAGGGACCCGTCGGCCAGAATGTCGGACTCGATGCCCTTGAGGATCCGGAAATCCTTGCCGAAGTGTTTGTTTAGCAGGTCGGCTTCCCGGTGCTGCTGCGCGATCTCCTCGACCGACAGACCTCCGGCATAGTGCGCGGACTTGGAATGGTCGGCGACCCCGAAATATTCGAAACCGCGCTCGCGAGTTGCTTTCGCCATGGTTTCCAAGGTCTCGGTGCCGTCGGAGGCATCCGTGTGGCAGTGAAGGATTCCGCGCAGGTCCTTGTCGGTGACGAGCTTCGGCAGTTTCCCCTTCAGCGCCAGTTCGACCTCGTTACGTCCCTCCCGGAGTTCGGGATCGATAAACGGCAGGTCGAGAGCGCAATAGATGTCGGCCTCGTCGCCGGCGATCAAGGTACGCCCCTTGTGCAATCCGTCGGCCTCCAAGCGCATTCCTTTTTCAGCGGCCCTTGCTTGGAGCTGCTCGATGTGAGCCGCAGAGCCGGTAGCAAAGAGAAGGGCGGCGCCGAAATGCTTGCGATTCGACACGCGAATTTGTAGTCCGTTCGCCGCGGACGTCTTCGGTGTTCTGCCCGCGTTGGCAGCTTCCGCAACGATCGTGAGATTGCCGACGAGTTCGCAGCCTCGGCGAAAATCGCCTGCGATCGTCACGCGCTTGAGATCAGGGCGGGCCTTGCGAAGCGAGTCCTTGGCGTGCGCGAGCAGGGCGGCGGCGCGGTGGAGGTGGAAGCGGCCTTCTCCGCTCTTCGCGATAGTCAGGCCTTGCAGGATCTTGGTCTGTAGCGTAGCGCCCAGTCCTTTAGTCTTCTTGATGCGATCGTCCTTGGTGGCGGCTTCTAATTCGGCGAGCGAGGTGATGCCGAGATCCTTGTGGAGACGCAGCACTTTCTCAGGACGAAGGCCGGGCACGGCAAGCATCTCCAGCACGCCCTCGGGAAGCTCCTTCCGAAGCTTTTCAAGGCTGGGATGAGTGCCGGTCTTGTGAAACTTGGTGATGATGTCGGCTATTGCGTCGCCGACGCCGGGAATTTCCGTGAGACGATCTTCGGCGATCAGAACATGGAGCGGGATGGCGAGGGCGGCCAAGCTGTCGGCAGCTTGCGCATAGGCTTTTGTCCTGTAGGGGTTGTCGCCACGCAAGGCGGTTCGCTGGGCGTATTCTCGCAGGAGACCTGCTACGGCGGGGGCGTCGAGGCAAGGCACTCAACGAGCCTCCCATCGCGCGCTCCGAGGGCTCGACGGCGCAGACCCACCTTGAGCAGTGCCGTCATCGGGTCGATGAGCGAGAGATCTCTCGAGCTTCTGCGCCGCCCGGAAGTCGTCAAGGTGCTGCGTGTTCGGGCCATAGGCGGCCTTTTTCTTAAGGAGATTGTAAATGAGGCCGACAACGAGCTGAAGATGCTTCGACCGGCCCCGCGACATGGATCGAGCCTTGCAAAGAGCTCGCACAGCGTAGGCCCGGAAGTAGTCAAAGGCGTCTGACATGATGTCGGTAAACGCGAATAACCGCCGATAGTTCGGTCGTGATCCCCGAGGACTGGCGGCCAGCAAGAACGCTACCGTCGTAGGCTACGGCCGGCTGTGAAGTTCCGAGGTCCCTGGCGGTGCGGCCGCCGGAAGGTCGCGTGCGCGCCATCCGGCGGTTTTGAGGATAGCCATCGAGTAGATCAATTACTCCGTCTGCTCCACAGCAGCCGGCATTTTTGCCACCGACATCAGCGAACGGGCCACCTGGTTCAACAGCTGGTCCGCGTTCTCCTCCTCGGCGAGAGACTTCGATAACAGGCTAACGATGGTACTATGACGCAGTTGTTGGGCGAGATTGCGCGCGGTGGTGTAGCCAGCAATCTCGTAGTGCTCGACCCGCTGCGCCGCACCGATCAGTGCGAGGTCGGCAGCCGCATCCTCCTTCTCCTCGCCTTCAGCCATGATTTCCTGGCCTTCCTCGACCAGCCCCATCATGCCTTTGCAGGGCTTGGCCCGCGCGGACTTGCCGAGCATCTCGAAACATTCGTTGATGCGTTCGACCTGGACTTCAGTCTCGGCGAGATGCTGCTCGAACAGCTCGCGAAGCTGATCGAACCGTGCGGCTTGCGCCATTTTCGGCAACGCCTTCGTCAATTGCTTCTCGGCGTGAAGAATGTCGCGGAGCTCATCGACCAGGAGCTCACCCAGGCCGACCTCGTCGACCGCTGGAGAGCTCTCGGTGACGATGGTCGCCGCGGGACTTTGCTCGCCGGACTGGATCGCCGGAGATTCCGTGAAAACCCATTCTCCGCCCTCATTCCACGGACCACGCGTGTCGATCTCGCCGTGATCGCCCGTTCCGGTCGAATCGTTGAAAAACTGGTCGACAAGGCCGGGGGTCGGCGCGATGCGGCCGATGCTGAATGCCGGCTTCGCCATGCTTTCCAGTGCGAGCGAGAAAGCCTTCATATGGGTAATCTCGCGGGTCATGAGGAATTGCAGCGCATCCTTGGTGCCGGCATCGTCGCAGAAGTTGATCAGCCGCTCATAGACGATCTTGGCGCGTGCCTCGGCGGCAATGTTGCTGCGCAGATCGACATCCAGTTCGCCGGTAATTTTCAAATAGTCCGCGGTCCACGCGTTGCCCTGCGAGTTGAAGAGGTTGACCCCGCCGCCGCCCGCGATCGCGATGAGCGGATCGGCCTCCGCAGCCTGGCGGTCGAACTTCGAGGGCTTGAGATGCATGCGAGCGAGGGTGCCGACGATCTCCAGATGGCTCAGCTCTTCGGTGCCGATGTCCATCAACAGGTCCTTGCGATCAGGGTCTTCGCAATTGAGTCCTTGTATCGAATATTGCATCGCCGCCGCGAGCTCGCCGTTGGCGCCGCCGAACTGTTCGAGAAGCATATTGCCAAAGCGGGGATCCGGCTCGTCGACGCGAACGGTGTACATCAGTTTCTTGACGTGGTGATACATTGAAGGCCTCGAAGTTCAGGACAGATATACAGTCCCGAACGATGGGCATCACGCTTCGTTCCTAGTGAAAACACGTTCGACGAGGTCCGATCAGATTGCGCACGCACTGAAAAAGGCCCGCCAGAGTTTGGCAGGCCTTCTTCTCAAGTCGTGTGGTCCGCCGATCGACCTAACGGACGCCAGTGCGGTAAAGTTCGCGCTCCTTGCGCACCTCGTCGGCGCCATAGGGCTTGGCGGAAGGATCGAAGTTCGTCCAACCGGATTTCTGCCAGGCCGCGCGACGGTCGCTCAAGTTGACCGACGATTGATCCAGAATGGCCTCGATGCGCGCGCGATCCGCCTCGGGCACACGTGCCGAAACCAGAGTGCCGCCGCGCCTTACGCCTTCGGCGTAGAGCGCAGCGTCTTCGTGGGACACGCCAGCCTGCGTGAGTGCGCCAATGAGTCCGCCGGTTGCGGCACCGGCCGTTGCCACCAATGCGGCTGACGCGAGCCACCCGGCGGCCACGACAGGGCCCAGGCCCGGAATCGCAAGTAGCCCGAGACCGGCGAGCAGGCCCGCCGCACCACCGAGGCCAGCGCCGATGCCGGCTCCGGTCGCGGCGCCTTCTGCTCGATCGTCGACGCCGTCGCGGTCACGATCCACCTTCTTGTTGTCGGTGCTGTACCAGCTGTCTGAATTGTTGGCGACGATGCTGAGATCTGAATGCGGCACGCCCGCCGTTTCGAGGTTGGTGACGGCGCGCTGAGCATCCGCATAGCTGTCGTAAAGGCGCGAAATTGGAATGGTCATGTTCTTTTCCACTCTTAGTTCTGTGCTTGTTTCTTATTTGGTCGGGTTCACGTTGCCCTGAAAGTCGAGGCTGACGTCGGCTGTGGAGCCGCCCTTGCTGGCCTTGCCGCGCCACACGCCATTGTCGTCCTTCTTGAGGGCGGTGACGTTGGTCCAGCCGGCTTCCTCGATCTTCGACTTCGCCTGTCCTTCAGTGAAGCTGTTTGCTCCCGCGACTGGCTGGCTCGAATTGTTCTGCCCGGAGCTATTGACGGCGTTGTTGTTCGGCCGATCCGCGGCCGGCGGATTCTGCGCGAACGCCGATGAGGCCAGAAGCGAAGCCGCCGTGAGCAAGAGAAGAGTCGTCTTTTTCATTTTGTCCTCCAGTAGATGGGCTCCGATAACCAGGATTGCATTGGAGGGTTCCTATTATTCCCGACGCAACAAAGTGCAGTTTGACGCATCTGAGCAACTGGCTGCATCGGACCAAAATCGGCGAGCCCAAAGCTGCTCGATAGCAGTCATTCGCTGCGCCATCTTGGGCTCTCCAAGCATGGACGATCAGCGGAGGAAAGATGCCCATTCCCACGATGCTAAATGCGATAGCCGCGGTTGCGAGCCAGCCGAGCCAGTAAACGGGACCTACTAAGGTGGCCCATCATTGCCTTCCGTCGCACCAGAAGCATCATAATCGTCATCACGGGCTCGGCCAGAATGCCGTTGATCACCGCGCTCCAATACAGCGCCTTGATAGGGTCGAGAGTGGTGAAGTTGAGCGCCACGCCAAGCCCGACCGATAATCCGATCACGCTGTAGAAGGCGGTCGCTTCCTTCGGCTTTCGCCACAGTCCGACCGGCCATTTGCGCCCTTCGTTGATCGCATAAGCGGTCGAGCCGGCCATTACCCTGATGGCAGGTAGGCCTGTGCCGATGATCCCGAGCGCGAACAACTCGGCCAAGGCGCCCGCGACAGGCCGCAGCGCTTCGGCGGCCTGGGCTGAGGATTCGATGTCGGTCTTGCCGGAAGCGTTGATGAGACTCACTGATGCTCCGATGGTTCCTGCGGTGATTACCGGGTCTCGATCGCGATGATCACCCCTTCATTGCCCCGGAGCAGGGTGGTGGCGTCCGGCTGCGGCGCGGGCGGTCGGTCCAGATGTGTCGACATCAGCAGGCGGCCATGGCCTTGCCAGTGCCATTTGCGCGGTTCGGCGGCGATGTTGAGCGCGACCAGTATCCCGTTCCGGCCATCGGTCCGCCCGTAGGCCAGAACCTCGTTTTGTGAGCGCAGCGGCTCATAGCCGCCCTGGCGTAGGCACGCATGCTCGCGCCGGAGCGCCATCAGCGCGCGAAATAGCGCCAGGATCGAATGTTCGTCACGGCACTGCGCGGCCACGTTGAGCGCGCCATCACGCTCCAGCGGAAGCCAGGGATCGTCGGTGCTGAAGCCGCCATTGGCGCTGCTATCCCACCGCATCGGCGCGCGTTCGGGATCGCGGCACAGCCCGTATCCCGGCACCAGCTTCTCGAAGGGATCACAGACGCGGTCGGGCGGAATCGGCACGCGCTTGCGGCCGATCTCGTCGCCCATATACAGGAACGGCGTTCCGTGCAGCGTCATCAGCAGCATCGCCAGCACACGCATCTGCGCTTCGCCGATCTTGCTCGCGATCCGCTGCTTGTCGTGGCCGCCGATCAACCAGACCGGCCAGGCATCGTCGGGCAGGGCGTTATAATAGGCGTCGATAGCCGCTTGCAGCGACAGCGCATCCCAATGCGCGTCGAGCAGCGCGAAATTCAGCGGCAGATGCAGGCGCGGCCGGTCGTTCCCGTAGAAGTGACCGATGCGGTCGGTCTTGCCCTGCACCTCGCCGCAGAGCAGCCGTTCCGGATAGTCGTCGACCACCTCTCTGATGAATTCGATGCAGGTCATCGTCTCCGGCCGGTCATCCGTGAAAACAGGCGTCTGACGCTGCGGCGGCGGTTTGCCCTCGGCCTGCGGGTTCGGCGGATTGTCGCGCAGCAGCGCATCCTTGATCAGCACCGCGCTGGCGTCGACGCGAAAACCGTCGACGCCGCGATCGAGCCAGAACCGCATCACGTCGGCGATCGCGGCGCGCAGCTGCGGATTGCGCCAATTGAGGTCAGGCTGCTCGACCAGGAAGGAGTGGTAGTAGTATTGCCGCCGCGCCTCGCACCATTCCCAACCGCTGCCGCCGAAGCGGCTCAGCCAGTTGTTGGGCGGCCCGCCGGTCTCGGCCGCATCGGCCCAGATGTACCAATCGGCCTTGGCACTGTTCGGCGAGCTGGAGCTCTCGACGAACCATGCGTGATCGTCCGCGGTGTGGTTGGGAACGAGATCGAGGATGAGGCGGATGCCTTCGGCGTGCAGCGCGTCGAGCAGGCGATCGAAATCATCGAGGCTGCCGAAGGCGGGATCGATCGAGCAGTAATCCGAGATGTCGTAGCCGAGATCACGGAACGGGCTCTTGTAGATCGGCGTCAGCCAGATCGCATCGACGCCGAGCCATTTCAGATAGTCGATGCGCGACATCAGGCCAGCGAGATCGCCCTTGCCGTCGCCATCGGCGTCCTGGAAGGAGACCAGTGCGATCTCGTAGATGATGGCGGATTCCCACCACGCATCTGCTTCATGGGACCGCCCAGTCATCGTCTTGCTTCACCTCGTCATGCTTCGGCGCGAGCTGCGATCTGCATCGCCGCGCTGCGGGCGCTCTCGATACCCTTGGGGAAGCCGCTCCGGTTCGGATAGAGCTTGCGCCGTGCATCGCGCGGCGGCCGGCGCGGCTTGGTGTCCTGCGCGGCGCGGTAGTCCAGCATGGCGATGCCGCCGACCATCAGCAGCGCGAGCGCAATGTTGCCCTTCCTGGGATTCTCTGACGTCAATCCCGAGAGCAACGCGGCGGCATCGAGGCCGTCGCCGCCAACGCGCGCCCATAGGCCGGCATTCTTGTCGACCGAGAGCGACATGATCCCGGCCAGGATCTCGCGCACGCCGAAGGCCCGCACCAGCGTCTCGCGGCCCTCCATGCCCAACGTTTCCGTGACGCGTCGCGGCGCGAAGAATTCCACGACGCCGAGGCCGATGCTGAACCAGCCGAGCGCGCGGGCGAGCTGGTCTTCCGGCCGCTTCAGACTTGGCCCGCCCTCGATGATCTCAGGATCACCCTTGGTGCGCACGATGTTGGAGAAATGAAACATGGGCTTGCTCCTCAGGGCCTCAGCATGACCTTGACGCAGGAATCGCGCTTGTCGCGAAACACCTGGTACATCTCGGGGCCTTGCTCAAGCGGAACGGTGTGGGTGATGACGAAGGATGGATCGATCTGGCCCTCCTCGATGCGGCGGAGCAGATCGTCGGTCCAGCGGTTGACGTGGGTCTGGCCGGTCCGCATCGTCAGCCCCTTGTTCATGAAGGCGCCCATCGGCATCATGTCGGAGAAGCCGCTGTACACGCCCGGTACCGAGATGATGCCGCCGGGCCGGCAAACATAGATCATCTCGCGCAGCACATGCGGTCGGTCGCTCTCCGCCATCACCATCTGCTTGGCGCGGTCGAGCAGGGTGTCGGGCAGGGAAGCCATCACGTGGGATTCCATGCCGACGCAATCGATGCATTTTTCCGGGCCCTTGCCGTCGGTCAGCTCCTTGAGCCGCTCCAGCACGCTCTCGGTCTCGAAATTGATCGTGGTGGCGCCGCCGGCTTCCGCCATGCTGAGACGCTCGGGCAGACAATCGATCGCGATTACCTGGTTGGCGCCGAGCAGGATGGCGCTGCGGATCGCCATCTGCCCGACCGGGCCGCAGCCCCAGATCGCCACCGTGTCGGTCGGCACGATGTCGCATTGCACGGCGGCCTGCCAGCCGGTCGGGAAGATGTCGCTGAGAAACAGCAATTGCTCGTCGGGGACGCCGGCGGGCACCTTGATGTGGGTGGCGTCGGCAAAGGGCACGCGCAGATATTCGGCCTGGCCGCCGGGATAGCCGCCGGTCAGATGCGTGTAGCCAAACAGGCCGGCGGTGGCGTGCCCGAACACCTTGTCGGCGAGATGCTTCTTACGGTTGGTGGTCTCGCAGACCGAAAAATTGCCGCGCTTGCACTGGTCGCATTCGCCGCAAATGATCGTGAACGGCACGACGATGCGGTCGCCTTTCTTCAGCTTGCCGTCGACGCCGGAGCCGACCTCGACTACTTCGCCCATGGTCTCATGGCCCATGATGTCGCCGGGCAGCATGCCCGGAATGTAATTGTGGAAGAGATGCAAGTCGGAGCCGCAGATGGCGCAGCTCGTGACCTTGATGATGGCGTCGCGCGGGTCCTGGATTTCAGGATCGGTGACGGTGTCGCACCTGATGTCCTCCTTGCCATGCCAAACCAGCGCCTTCATCTCCGTCCTCCGAGCTCGATCACGAGGCATCTAAGTCCAGCGATGAACGATGGTTGCTACGCGGTCGCAAATTCTTCGCACTGCACCGCCCTGCGCAAAAATAGGAACGAGGGAGCAGGCCCGTGATTGAGCGTGACATCATCCCCAAGCATTGCGTCGAAGGAACACGCTCATGCCCGCCAATCAATTCGCCGTCGTCACCGGCGCCTCCACCGGGATCGGCCTGGAGCTCGCCAGGTGCTGCGCCCAAGCAGGTTTCAATCTGGTCATCGCGGCAGACGAGCCAGCGATCGAAAGGGTGGCAGTTGATCTGCGCAGGCTCGGTGGCAGCGTCGAGCCGGTGCAGGCCGATCTCGCCACCACCGAAGGTGTCGACAAACTCTGCGCCGCGGTGGCCGACCGGCCGATCGACGCGCTGCTGGCCAATGCCGGCATCGGGCTCGGCAAGGCGTTCCTCCATCAGGATTTCCAGCGCATCAGGCGCATCATCGAAACCAACATCACCGGCACGCTGTATCTGATCCATCGGGCCGGTAACGAGATGCTCCGGCGCAATTCCGGGCGTATCCTGATCACAGGATCGATCGCCGGCTTCACGCCAGGCAGTTTTCAGGCGGTCTACAATGCCAGCAAGGCTTTCCTCGATTCATTCTCGTTTGCACTGCGCGAGGAGCTGCGCGACAGCGGCGTCACCGTGACCTGCCTGATGCCCGGCGCCACCGAGACCGAATTCTTCCGCCGCGCCGACATGATGGACACCAAGGTTGGGACCGAACCGAAGGATGGCGCGTATGACGTCGCCAAGGCCGGCTTCGATGCAATGCTGCGCGGCGACGCGGATATCGTCACGGGGCTCAAGAACAAGATCCAGACCACGGTCGCGAACGTCACGCCGAACGAGATACTGGCCAAGCAGCATCGCAAGATGGCCGAGCCGGGCACGGCCAAGGCGTAGCCAGGATCGAGCGCAACGAAACTTCCTCGTCGCGCAAGCCGACAAAAACAGGCTGGTGGATTTATATAGCCCTCGCGCGGCCGCTGAGAGCGGAGCCGAACCCCCGTAGGGGACGAGCTGATCCGTCATCCCCATGCATCGCCAGGACGGGGTGGTGGGGAGAGCGGGCGCATCAAAGAGAAAAGCTGGATGCGGCTCGCGGGCGAGCGTGGGACGAAGCGCCCGCGGACCATGATGTCTCGGAGTCCTTCCCTTGGCCGGAGTCCCGCCCAGAAGCGGCGGCGCCTAGACCCCGGCGTAGTAGTCGTTCACCGCTCTCGCCCTTCCCGGGTCGTCCCAATTCCACTCGTTATCGTTACCGTAGTGCGGCGCCCCCTGGAGCCTGTCGGCACTTAGGTTGGTCCGGTATCCGCCGAGGTTCGTGTCGTACTTCAGGGACTGCCATGGCAGCGGATAGTGGTCGTCGCCGATGCCTAAGAAGCCGCCGAAGCCGAGGACTGCGTACGAGACCTGGCCGGTCAGCTTGTCGATCATCACGCGTTCGATTGAGCCGATCTTCTGATCGCCGGCGCCGTACACCGCGGTGCCCTCGACCTTGTCGCTGCCGATGAGCGTTCCTGTTTCACGCCTTTCCGTTTCCATCGTCATTCTCCTCTTCGGTTTAAGATCGATACAAGACAACGATGCGCGGCCAGGCCTCGTTCCTGCTTTATTTCCGGTCGCGCGAAGGCTGGGAACGGACTGGTGCCGCGGCGATTGATCCGACGGGTTCAACTTCGGAGAACCGTCATGAAAGCAATGCTCGCCGCTGCCGCTGTCGCCGTCGCGCTCGTCTCCTCCGGAGGTGCCGAGGCGAAAGGATGCATCAAGGGAGCGATCGTGGGCGGTGTTGCCGGCCACATGGCCGGCCACGGCAAGCTTGGCGCAGCGGCCGGCTGCGTCATCGGCCATCATGAAGCGAACAAGTCGGATCCGAACAAGGCCAACGCACAGCAGCCGGCCCGCCAGAAGTGAACGGTTCAACGCGTCGATGCTCAAAACGGACATTCTGTTGGTGAAGTGCCCCCAATGCAGCGCCTGGCCGATGGCGGCCAACCTGCCGAAGACGGTGTGGCCAAACGCCCGGCTCGAGTTCAGATGCTCGCGCTGCGGCCATCATGAGGCTGGCCATCTCCAGCGCGGTCGGCCCGCGCCGCATGGAGCGATGGACGAGGGGCATGGATGAAGATCCGGTCGTGCCCGGAAAGCCACGAGGACGCCTAGCGGGCGGCACGCGGCACCTATCGGGAGGAAGCTATGTCGTGCTTGTGCCGCTCGCGCAGCCGATGAGCTTTGCGAACGGAACGGCCCATGTCGCCGAAGCGTGCCCGATAAGAACCATCGTCATGACGGCCTGCGTGAATATCATGCCGACCTCCGTAGCGCGGCGGCCCAAGGCCGCCGCCGCCGCATCGGCACTCCGCCAGGCGGCGGGTCGTCGTCTTCGCCGTCGAGCCGCCGCAGCGCGGCGAGAATGTCGGCGAGCCGGATGGCGTGGCTCACGCCAGGTACCTCGCGCAAGGCGGGAAAGGACTCGACGGCGAACATATCGGACGCCCAGGACGACAGGATGATCCGCTTCTCCGGCGCGGAGAGCTCCGGATCGTTCAGGACATCTTCCGGAGACGCATAGTGCGCCGCCGGATGGAAGAGGGGATTGAGATTGCCTGCGTTCGTGCCAGCTTTTGTCATCGATGCCTCCCTTTACGCTCCTTCCTCGGAGGGTCTTCGGTGAGTTCGGGCGGCGTCGACCGCCGCCCGGGTCTTTACTGCGACTTGATCGCGATGCGCTTGACGCCCGCGCGCGGATGCTCGGACTTTGGTATCGAGATCGTCAGGACGCCGTCCTTGAACAAGGCCTCGGCCTTGTCTTCCTCGACGTCCTCGAGGACTATCTGCCGCTCGAACGAGCCGTAGTAACGCTCGGTGAAGTATCTGCCTTCCTCCTTGCGCCCGCCCTTCTTCTCGCCGCGGATGGTCAGCATCCCGTTCGCGATTTCGATCTGGACATCCTTCTCCGTCATGCCCGGGAGCTCGGCAGAGATCGTCAGCCCCTTGTCGGTCTCGCTGAGCTCGATCTTGGGCCAACTGAATTGCCCCTCGATGAGCGGAGACAGGCTTGTGCCCCCGAGGCCGCGGAAGACATCGTCGAAGAGCCGGTTCATTTCGCGGTGTAGCGTCATGAACGGATCGCGGGTGCCGCGCGCCGGCGCGACCTCCTGGTTTCTGGACCAGGGAATGAGATCACGAACTGCCATGGTTTTTCTCCCTCGTTGCATGAGCTAGGGAGCGCGGCCGGGCTTGCGCGCGCCGCGCTCCGCCGTCGAACCTTGGCCGGCCTCAGGCCGCCTTCTGTTCGATGTGTGAGGCAGGAGAGGCGCCACTTCCGATCTGGATCCGGCGCGGCTTCATGGCTTCCGGCACCTCGCGGACCAGATCGATGATCAGTAGTCCGTCGCGGAAGCAGGCATCCTTCACCTGGACGTAATCGGCTAGGTTGAACACGCGCCGGAACGGTCGCGCAGCGATACCCTGGTACAGGTACTCGCCGGCCGCCTTCTCGGGCTTCCTGCCCTCGATGGTCAGCGCGTTCTGTTCGGCAGTCACGGCGATGTCGTCGGCGCCAAACCCGGCGACGGCCAGCGAGATCCGGTAGTGGTCGTCGCTGGTGCGCTCGATGTTGTACGGGGGATAGTGGCCTTCGCTCGGCTGGCGCAGCGTGCTGTCGACAAGGTCGGCCAAGTGGTCGAAGCCGATGGTGGAGCGCCACAGGGGCGCGAAGTCGAAGGTGGTCCTCATGTCCAAGTCCTCCAAAGAGCAAGCTGGATACAAGGAGCGCAAGGCAGGGTCAGAGCGGGTCTGGTACCCGGCCGGCGCCCGCGCCGGACCCATGAAGGCGCCCGGCACACCGCTCTCGCGGTGAAAAATCACTTAGAAAAACGACGAACCGTTTCAAGAGGTCCAAGTCAAAAATTTTTGCGACCATTCGGCCATCGCGCATCGCGTCCCGCGTGCGATTTCCAGAGAGCTCGCAGATGCGGCGATGGGCCTTGACAGCCAATCGCGGCCTAATATTTTTTTCGCCGGGAATTCTCTTTCCCGGCTTTCTTAACACCGAAAAGGACCGTGACGACCGTCAGGAGTGACGACGATACTCGATGAAGATCTGATCCGCATCCGCGCGCACCGCAACAACATCCACCGCTACCGGCGATTGCTTCGCACGAAGCTATCGGAGTTTGAACGTCAATTTATCGAACGCCGCCTCGCCGAGGAGAAGGCTTCGCTCGAATCCTTTGCCACGAAAACCTTCCCCGTCGCGTTTACGGTGCCGAACGGCCCGGTCGGCTCCGAAGAAGCGAGGGCCGAGCTATGAGGGACCTTCGCGACCTCCTCATCCGCGGCAGCGAAAAGGTGATCGGACACTATCGCATCCTGCTGGCGAGCGCCAAAACCGAGGCCGAGCGCCAGCTCTACCGAAGCCGGATCGATCGGGAGCAGCGGCTACTGGACGAGTTGCACAGCGGCTTCCCCGATCAGTCACGTACAGGGTGCGTAACTGGCTCCTTAAAGGTCCTCTCGGACGTCAGCCGTCGAACGGATCTCGTGAAGCCACCGCCTGCCGGACAGTACCTTCTCGATCGAGGATGCAAGGGCCGGCTCGACGAAGCCGGGAAGGGCGCCTTGATGCTGATCGTCGGTCTTGAACGCAGCGACGCCACTCACGAACTCCACGCAACCAGTGATTCAAACGGGCACAGGTGATATCATTCCGGAACCCAGGAATCCTTCTCGCGTTGCGCCTTCATCGATTCATGACTGGAGGATCAGATGGCGACAGCGAAGAAGATGGCGCGCGGACGCAAACAGGACCGCGCCCGCGTGGCCGGCGGGGCAGGACTATGAGGTGCGCTACGAGTCGAAGAAGACCGGTCGCTCCGCCTCGGCGGTCAAAAAGGCCGTCAAGAAGGTCGGCAGTTCGCGAAAGAAGGTGGAGAAGCGTCTCGGTCGCTGAAGCCGCGTGCTATTCGGGCGGGCACTCGGGACAGGTATCGCCGATCGAGTCTAGCACGTCGCGGACCTCGGCGACGGCTAGGGCCACAGAGATACCGGCTGGCGGGTCGCGACGCGCGACGTCGAAGGCGCGCTCACGCGCGTGAGGGTCGGCCCGGTCTTGCATCCAGCCGTGCTTCTCACATTCGCGGATGGCGCCGGCTTCCTGCAGCACGGAAATGGCCCACCCACGAAGGGTCTTTATGGCCGGCCGCCTGTCCTTCGTCATCAGCATCGATTGGCTCCTGCCTGGACGAATCCCTCCGCCCGCCGGGTCGTTCCGGGCGGTTAGCACGGGGCAGGGATTCGCAATCGGCAGAGCTTGCTCTTATCCACCGGTTCCGGACGGTAGTTCAGAAGTCTACGCTTCCGGCGCGGGGTCTTCCTTTTCGCCTGTTGCGACGATCCTCAAGGCGCCATCGGGCAGCGGTCGCTGCAGCGTCTTGGCTTCGTCCCACGGCGCCTGCATCCACACATCGTACTCCTCGGTCGTGGTCACTATCACCGGCATGGCCTTCGGGTGCACGTGCTTAACCTCGGCGTTGGGCTCGCAGGTCAGGAACCCAAAGAGGTCTATGGTGATCTCGCCTTCCTTCGCCCTGCGCACGCTCGTCCAGTTCGTCCAGATGCCGCCGAAGGCAGCGAGGGGACGAGATTCGTCGAGCGCGAACCACACCGGGACCTTCTTGCCCTCGATTGTGTCGTACTCGGAAAACGATGTAAGGGGCACGAGGCAGCGATTGTCCGGCCCGAGCCACCGCTTCCAGTGGCTGCTACTTGTATTGCGGATGTTGGTCGTGCCGCTGTCCGGCTCCATTCGGAGCAGCTCCTTGAAGTCTACCGCCTTGCCCTTAGCCTCAAGCTTCTCGGCACGCTTCTTCGTTGCGTCCATCAGGGCCTTCGAGGACGACGGCATTCCCCATCTTGCCATGACGATCTCACGTCCGTCTGTAGCATTGCGGACGATGGGAGCGGGGTAGTCGGGGAAGATGCCGGGCATGCTCGGCAGATTGCCCACGCGGCTGTTCAGCGCGCCAAACAACTGACGGATGGCGTCCACGTTCTTGGTCATCGAGTAGAGATTGCAGATGTGGACGGCCCCCCACTTGTCAGGATGGTAGCAGACTTTTGACCTGATCGCTTGCTATCAGATGTCCGGCCTGTTTGCGCGGACAAAGTCCGCTGGCCAAGATGGTGTTCGCTACGCACGCTCCAAGCACATAGGCGACCTTGATGATGCCAGTGTAATCTACGGAAGCTCGCGCGTATCGACCGATCGGTCCTTCCATCTACTGCGTCCTGCAAGTTCGTGGGCTATCCGCCGAGCAACCTCGCTCGCGGTGCCGATTTCAGATCAGACGGGCATGGCGGCTACCGGTCGGTTGTATACTCCGCCCGATATCATCAATCGCCAGGCGATACGGGCGAACTTGTTAGCCAAGGCCACCGCCACCAATTTCGGCGGCTTTCGCTCCAGTAGCGATGCAAGCCAGGGTGTCGGCTTATGACGGCCCTTTCGAATGTGCCTTAGCAGCGCGGTCGCTCCGACAATCAACGTCGATCGGAGCACTGAATCTCCGGCCTTTGTGATACCGCCATGTCTTTGCCGGCCGCCAGTTGAATGATCCTTGGGCGTCAGTCCAAGCCAAGCCGCAAAGTCACGGCCTGACCTGAACGTCTCCGGCGGCGGCGCCTTCATGCTTAGCATGGACGACCCAATCGGACCGACGCCGGGAATCGTCGCGATACGCCTGCTGACGTCATCTTCGCGATGCCACTTCATCAGCTTGGCCTCGATCTTTGCCAGGCGAGCTTCGACTGCGGCATATTCCTCCGCCTGGAGGCGGAAGAGATCCCGCGCCATTTCCGGCAGGCTGTCATCCTCGAGCACCCGCTTGATAAGTGCGGTGACGTTCTGCCGACCGGCGGGGCCGACGATGCCAAACTCAGCTGCATAGCTCCTGAAAGCATTGGAGAGCTGCGACTTCACGCTGACTAGGCGTTCCCTCACGGTCATCAACATGCAGGCCGCTTGCCGTTCCTTCGATTTCACCGGTACAAACCGCATACTCGGCCGGGTGACCGCCTCGCACAAGGCCTCGGCGTCAGCCGCGTCGTTCTTGCCGCGCTTCACGTAAGCCTTCACATATTGAGGTGGGATTAGCTTCACCTCGTGACCGAATGACTGCAGCAGTCGCGCCCAATGGTGCGAGCTGCCGCAGGACTCGATGGCGACGAGAACCGGCGGAAGCCGCTCGAAGTAGCGGATCATCTCGGCTCGCCGAAACTGGCGGCGGACAACCACCACCTCGTTCTCGTCAACACCGTGAAGCTGGAAAACCGACTTAGAAGTATCCATGCCGATACGAACGGGAATGTTCATCAGACTTCCTCTCATCTAGCTGTGACGCCGAGAGCGCCATAGAACCGTGGGGATGAGAGGCCGTCCACACCAGCACATCGTCACGTCTCTGAAGGAGTGGGGCGGGGGTGGTGAGCGAGCTGCAGCAGCGTTGCGGAAGGACGGCGTCCGCCTTAGCACATTTGTTGCACCGAAGCCGGCCGGCGAGGTCGTGCACAAAAGTTGTGGTGACGTGCGGCAGTGCCGCCAGATCAACATCGCGTCGCGTCTTGCAGCGCGAGCATTGGATCTCAAGCCACGGATGGCCGCCGTTGACTGCCTGATCGATCGTGGGCGATGGATCGATTGGCTCGCCATTCGCCCACATGCGTTCGTTCCAGCTCTCGCACAGGAGGCGATCGGCCTGCTTGATCAATGCTTCGCCTTCGGCGCGAGCCGCTGCGGACCGCGCTGCCAGAATGGTGGTCATCGCGCGTGCCTTGCTAAGCTCCTTGCCCAAAGCCTTTCGGTCGCCACCGGAGAGCGGTGTCGGGTGATGCTTCGGAGCCATCCGGGACGCGGCTTATCAATTCAGACCGGCTCGAAGGCCGGCCAGCAGCCGTCCTCCTCATAGCGGCCAGTCCGGCTTTGACAGGTGTTGTTCAGCAGCCGTTGCCCGACCTCCTTCCAGATGGCGTGCTGGCCGTACAGACGGACGGCATCCGCCTTCTGGATCTCAACAATGCGCTCGCACCTGCGGCAGGAAACGCGCAGGACGTGCTGCGGGAGGTCGGACAAGCGAGGCGCTGCGCTCCGTGCCACCGGCTTGGCGTCTGCTGGCACATCGTTGAGAACGGAGCGCCAATATTCCTCCGGCATCGGGTCCTGGGGGCCGCGCGGACTTTCCTTCGCAGGCGGATTAACCATTGTCTTTGCTAGCTTTTCCATCTGCTTTGGGGTGGGCATCCGCCAACTCGCTGGTCGATCGCTCATGGCAGAATTAGAACATAAAGAGAACAGAAGTCGAGTCCGACCAAAGACATCCGCGGAAAATTTTGGCTATGGCGTTGTCGGAACTAGCCGCTTCCGCTCGTCTTGAAATTAGGCCGCCCGAAACGGAGTTCTGCGTACATGGCCCCCCGCGCCAATTGGAAAGGCTTCCTGCGTCTGTCCCTCGTGACCTGTCCTGTGGCGCTGTACCCGGCGACATCCGAGTCCGAGAAGATCTCATTCAATCAGCTCAATCGGCAGACGGGTCACCGGATCAAGTATCTCAAGGTTGACGCTGATACCGGCGACGAGGTGCCTAACGAAGACATCGTGAAGGGGTATGAGCTCGAAAAAGGGCAGTTCATCGAGGTCACCAAGGAAGAGCTCGAAGAGCTCGCGCTCGAATCCACCCGCACAATCGAGATCGACGAGTTTGTCGATAAAACCGACATCGATCCGCGCTATTTGATCCGCCCATACTATCTGCGGCCGGATGGCAAGGTCGGCCACGACGCTTTTGCCGTGATCCGCGACACCATTCGTGAAATGAAGAAAGTCGCTATCGGCCGCGTCGTACTCACCAATCGCGAGCACATCATTGCTCTCGAGCCGATGGACAAGGGGCTTGTGGGAACGCTGCTGCGCTACCCCTACGAGGTCCGCAGCGAGCAGGAGTACTTCGACGAGATCCAGGACGTCAAAGTCACCAAGGACATGCTTGACCTCGCCAAGCACATTGTGAACCAGAAGGCAGGGACATTTGATCCCGAGAAGTTCGAAGACCACTACGAAAGAGCGCTGGTCGAACTGATCAACGAGAAGCGGGCAGGCAAGGTGATCCGTCCGAAGGAGCGGCCAAAGGGCGAGAACGTCGTTGATTTGATGGAGGCGTTGCGGCGCAGCGTTGGAAGAGAAGTATCGACCGAAGCCGCAACCGCTCAGAAGAAGTCGGCCAAAAAGCCGCGCAAGGCCGTGGCAGCTCAGAAGGAGTTGCTGATGCCGATCGGTGGAAAAAAGCCAACCAAGGAGATGGCGAAAAAGCCGGCGGGCGCGCGCCGGAAATCCGCTTGAAACGCGGTACTGTCTGGTGGAACGACGGCACACCCGATCTTAATCTGCATACGGCGAGGAACACGCGCTACGCATCGTGGTTTGCAAAACTGAAGCTCGATTAAGCGGAGAAGCGGTTTGCCAAAAGCGGCCATCTTCGATCTGGACGGCACCTTGCTGGACTCCGTCGATCTGCATGCGATGGCTTGGCACGAAGCCATGGTGAAGTTCGGTCACGATGTCAGCTTGGAGCAGGTGCGTAGTCAAATCGGGAAGGGCGGTGACAAGCTCATTCCGGCATTTTTGTCGGACGACGAACGCAGCGATCACGGCAAGGAGCTCGACGCTTGGCGCGGCGAACGCTTCAAAGCTCAATACCTGCCGATGGTCCAACCGTTCTCCGCGGTGCCCAATCTGCTGCAGCGAGCCCGGGAGGCGGGGCTCCGCGTCGCCACTGCTTCATCGGCCAAGAAAGATGAACTTCAGAAGTATCTCGACATCGCGGGTATTGCGAAGCTGGTCGACGTATCCGTTTCATCTGAGGACGTCGACGAGTCCAAGCCGGAGCCGGACGTCTTTGAAGCGGTCCTGAAGAAGCTTGCGATCGACGGTGGTAGTGCGATCGCGATTGGCGACTCGCCGTACGATGCTCAAGCGGCATCCAAAGTACGGATCCGTACTATCGGTGTGCTCTGCGGAGGATTCAAGGAAGAGGAGTTGCGGGCCGCTGGGTGCGCCGAGATATTCCATGCACCTGCAGCGCTCCTGACACAGTTTGAGCGTTCAATCCTTTCAGCACCGCGCGGGCGGTAGACGGCCAGCCTAACGCTCGGCGTAGCACGGATATGGCTTTCAGGATTGGCATCATTTCGGACACCCACGGCTTGTTAAGGCCAGAAGCGGTCGGCCGCTTGGCGGGCGTTGATCACATCGTGCATGCAGGCGACATTGGAAAGTCCGACATTGTTAACGCGCTGCACTCGATAGCGCCTGTGACTGCGATTAAGGGCAATGTTGATAAAGGCGAATGGGCTGCGAAATATGCCGATACAGAGATTGTCCGCCTGGCCGGGATGTCACTCTACGTGCTGCACGATCTGAAGGCGCTGCAAATCGATCCTGCCGCGCGCGGTATCGACATCGTCGTTTCAGGCCATACGCATGTGCCGAAGGTCGAGACGGTCGAAGGCGTCCTCTACCTCAATCCCGGTAGCGCCGGCCGCCGGCGCTTCAAGCTGCCGATCACGCTTGCAACGATCGAGATTACGTCTGACGGACCGCGTCCGGAAGTCCACGACCTGTTGCGGCTAGAGCGCTGAGAGCCTGCCGACGATCTCCGGCGGGCGCGGGAGCTGGCCTTGCTGATCTGCAGGAGCGAGGAGGCGATCGAAACATGATGCCGTATGGTCACGTTGTGGTCGCGTTGTCCGTTGTGCTGCGCATCAAGCGCACTCTAGATGGAGCTGAGATCGACGAGATCATTCGAGGTCTGGAGGCCGAGAAGGCATTGGCTGTGGAGCGTCGCCGGCGTGCCGAGTGGAAGCGGTGCGAATGGGCCGCTGACTGGTTTCGCGCGCAATGTGATCACATCGATGTTGTTCGGATGACACGTTTTGCGTTCAATCCGGCGCGGTAATTGAGAAAGATCGGACGGCGCGGCGGATGCATCCGGACGGAGTGATCTTGAATGGCCCCGACGTGTGATGCTGTCGGGGCCATTGTTTTAGGCGTGCCGATGATTGATATGGGCTGTCGGACCCGGAGCCGACATTTTATGCTCGGGTCGAGCCTTTCTGGTTATGACCCGCAGCGGACTTCCCAGTCATCGGACGTCACGTTCCCGGATTAGTCAGGAGCCATCCCAGCTGGAGGAGGCACGGCGGCATTGAGCAGCACGTGACCGCCGAGAGTTTCTCCAGAAGCTACGCCGCAAGTTGACCGAGCGGCCATATCCGCAGGTGTAGGTAGCGGGCTGGCGCAAGGCATGAAACCTTCAGCTTATGAGACATGAGACCGCTTGGATCATCGTACCGGCACTGTGCCTGACGGTATTTTAGCGGTCATCCCGTTGCTGCTTGGCACGGTGATCTAACTCGATAATGCCGCGTTGGTCGTTGGTCTGAGCTACCCAAGCATCTTTCGGTTTCCAGCGATGCGTTTCGCCACAGCGGGAGCACCTGAGCGGTATTTCGACGGCTGGCAGCGATTCGAACACAACGCTCTCTGTGTTCAATCCGGTGAAGACGGCCTGCCCTGTCACGGGACAGCGGATCAAAATGTCCGGCATTTCGGAAACCGTTCTGCGGTGACTAAACTTATGTTAAAGAATAGTGACAGCGCGCAGCGTGAGACCGAGATAGGAGAAAGAGCGACGTAATTTGTTCCGAGTGCGGCGCTGGCTTTCGTCGCCTCGAATTTTCGTCACAGCCCGGGGAAAAAGCGAGTGTCGCTGCCCAGTGTGCCACGGCAGCAAATTGATTGCCTATCGCCTCACGATCGAACCTTCCGTCAGGTCTCCGCGCGACTAAGGAACCCTAGGTTGCTCTCTTTCTTTGCGATTGTCGTTTATTGTCCGAATGCGAAGTTCTTGTCGGCTCATCGGCGTAGACCAGAAGCAACCGCCCGCCCTCCAAGCGGCGGCTCACTGACCCGAATGTATGGTCCGGCCGTGGGGTGCAAGAAGATTTCGACGATCCGGTAGATGCGGTCTTGCATCAATGTATCCGGCCTCTGTTTGGAGCGCAGTGCTCCGGGCCATCATGGATATCAGCGCGCATGTGATCTGGTTAGCGGACAGGCCTCGACCGGGCCATTTGGGTCACCAGGGTTCACATGTGCCGGGAAGACCGATTCTCCATCGTCGTCTCATCCTCTCGCAGACCTCGGCGGGTAAGGGTTGTTACGTCATCGATAGCTCCTCACTTCGCGCTGTTCCTTCGTTCGTGCCTGGCGGCCGTTCCTTCGTCCCGGCCTGCGCGCGCAGACGCGCCGCGCGCAAGGGGCCGTCAAAGCCGGCCGTCGTGCTGTCCTGACGTCTTGCTCTCCTGCTGCCAGGCTGCGCCTTGACGGCCCCGCGCACGGCGCGAGGATCAAGCAGGTCGGGACACCGTCTCCTCCATCTTGACGCACGCGAAGGCGCGTCCCTTGTTGAGGACCGCCCAGGCGATCCGGGCGAGCTTGTTGGCGAGCGCAATCGCCAGCACGTTGTGGTGCAATCGCTTCTTGGCGGCTTCGATCCAAGAGTTGAGGCCATAGCGCTCCCAGCACTTGACCTTTACCAGAACAACCCACGCGGCTTGCACGAACAGCGCGCGCAGGTAGCGATTACCGCGCCTTGATATACTGCCGAGGATCGTGCGGTCGCCGGTCGATATCTGCTTCGGAACAAGTCCAAGCCAGGCGCCGAAGTCGCGGCCTTTCGAGAACACGTCTCCGGTGCCGATCGCAGCCACCATTGCGCTCGAGATGATTGGGCCAATGCCAGGCACCGTCATCAGTCGCTGGCAGGCCCTATCTTGACGGGCTAGTGTTTCGATCTCGCCAGATAGACCCTCGATACGCTCATCCAGCCGGCGCCAGTCTTCCGCCAGACCCTCGATGATGGGCAACATGCGAGGCGAGAGCACATCAGTGCGTGTTGCCAAGATACCTGGCAACTCGAACCGCAGGGAATGCGGGCCTTGCCGCACGGCGATGCCCCGTTCCAGCAGGAACGCACGGATCTGATTGATCGCGCCGGTACGCTGACCGACCAATCGATCGCGGACGCGGTGCAGTGCCTGAAGGTCGAGCTGATCGGCGGTCTTGGTCGCGACGAACTTCATGGTCGGGCGTTGGACAGCCTCGGCGATGGCTTCCGCATCTCGGAAGTCATTCTTCTGTCCCTTCGAATACGGGCGCACGTATTTCGCTGGCATCAGGCGGGCGTCGTGGCCAAGTACTTGGAGTTTGCGGCTGAGATGATGGGCGCCTACGCAGGCCTCCATACCGATCAAGCACGGCGGCAGGTTGGCGAGCCGCGTTTCCACCTGGCCGCGCGACCACTTCTGCCGCAGCACGATGGCACCGCGGTGATCCTGACCCACGATGTGGAACGAGTTTTTGCCGATGTCGATGCCGATCACGGCGATCGCCGCGTTGAGTTTCTGAGACATGGCGTGCTCCTTGTCTTGAGCGCCCCTTGCCAGCTTCTCGTGCTGGCAGGGCCGGAGCACGGCCGGACCATCCCATTAGCGGCCCTGAGCGGATCGGCGGCATAACCCTGTTCTCTTTTTCAATCAGGTATTCGAGCGCCGGAGCATCACTTTGCGCGGCCGCGTGCCGCGGATGATGGCAACTTGTCCGGCTCAGACAGGTCGATGAACCGTTTCGAACGTTCACAAAAGCTTCACAAACACCGAGCGTCACGCGACGCGCATACGCGTTTTGCAATTGTGGATGGCGGCGTACTTGCAACTATTTCCCGACCATGCTGAAAGCAAAATCTGGCACTCGCCGGTCGCGAGCCTTTGGAATTGGTTGTACAAGGTGAGAGCGTCTGCAAGTGATTAGGATGTTGCTGCGCGTAGCGAACGCACAATTGAGCAAATGTTAAGGTCATTCCGCGCCACTCCGTATGGAGAGGGCGGCGGATGCCTCGCAGCGGGTTACCCGCAGTGACGCGTCCTGGCGGAATAAGCAACCGTCTTCTGGCAGCACTGCCAGCAGCGGAGTTCGATCTTTTGGCGCCTGAGCTGGTGACGGTCGCGCTCGATCACGACGCGGTCCTCGCGCGAGCAGGTGACCAGATCGAGCATGTCTTCTTCCCTCATAGCGGCACCATCTCGCTGATGTTCGAGATGGCGAACGGGCAGACGGTCGCCACCGCCGCAGTCGGGCGCGAGGGGGCGGTAGGCCTTCTTTCCGTGCTAGGGCCGTCACCTTCGGCCGCCACCGCCGTCGTCCGTGCGGCGGGCACCGCGTCGCGGATCCCCGCATCGCGATTTCACGCGGCCTTCAACCGGAGCCCCGCGATCTGGCACGCGGTCCAGATTCACACGAGAGCGATGCTGATGCAGTTTCAACTCGGCGCTGCCTGCAATGCGCTGCACCCGGTCGAAGCCCGCATGGCACGCTGGCTGCTCCATTTTCGCGAGCACATCGAGCACGACACGCTTCCACTCACGCAGGAGGCGCTGTCGCAAATGCTCGGTGTGCGACGAACGACGGTGACGCTCCTGATGCGCAATCTGCGTGCAGCCGGAGGGATCAGATCTGATCGACGCGGCCAAATCGAGATCGATCGATCGCGGCTCGCGGAGATGGCATGTGAATGTCACAGTACGATGCGTCTTGAAATCGATGAGATCTTTCTCAAGTAGCACGGCCGACTGCGTGTTTTTGCCCGCGCGGCAACATCCGCGTCCGCGCCGATCGCTGCGTGCGACCTCCGCTCATAGGTAAGGTTTAAGCGCCACGGGTTCGGGCGAATGTGTGCGAAGGGCCAACACAATGAGGTAGTCAAACGACTTCTGCTGTTGGCCCTTAGCAGTCCTCAGTCTTCGACGCCGTTAAGTCTGCTTTCAGAGGCGGAACAGACTGACTGCCCTAGCAGACTTCACCTTGGCAGGAGCTGGACGAGGCCCGTTGTGTCGGCCAGCAGCTCAGTGTCCTGATTTTCCCGGCATCATTAAAGTCCAAGACCGCCTGCACTACGTTTACCCCGCTGACGTATGAGATAATTGCGCCACCGTGCGAGGGCTGAAGATTGTCCAGCTCGGCAGCTGGGTATTCCTGCAGATGGATAGCCCAGTAGCCACGCAGGTTTTCTCTGCCGGAGATCGCCAATTGGTCACAATCGCAGTAAACCACGGCATCTTCGGCGTACATTTCGAGCAGCGTTTCGATATCGCCGGCGCGGTGGGCATCTAGCCAATCGACAGCAGCGGCCATCGGGTCAAAAGACATACCAGCACCTCCTGCGCCAGAAACAGCGATTTGGCCGGGGTACCCAGTTGATCTCTTCGCCAATCGATCTCGGATTTTTTGATCTTCACTCGGCCAAGCCCATATGCCGAACGCCATAGGGGGTTACTTATCCGCTGGCCGTGACTGCGCACCGGGAAAACTGGCAAATAACCTAGGATCTAAACTTCGTCGCGCGGACGGAGCTGATGCTGCGGCTCAAGTACGAATTCGTTCGAACACTCCTTGGCGCGCGCTTATACGCCGTGGTAGTGGCTTTGCTCATCCTTTCGTTCTGAGGATTTTCGGCGCGTACCCGGCCTTTGGGGGCATTTTTCCAGTTTGCTCGAAGGCCGGGCCGCTTCTCCGGGGGAGCGACAGAGGTATGGTTCCCGTCGCGCCCTCGATCCTTTTACTCTTTCGGACCTCGCCGGTTCCGAGCCGTGGTCAAGCCGGCGGAAGGCGCGCGCTCTGCTTGACTAATTGTTCATGTTTTGTTCTTATGTTGCCTGTCCCGCCAAGGAGCGAGCCATGGACAACCGCATCAGCGAAATTCGCAAAGTAATCAGAGCACTGCGTGTCAGCATGCGCGAGGCTGAAGCCATTATGCACGAGCAGATCAACAGAGATGAGGACTGCACCTTCATCGCCGAAGAGATCATGAAGATGCGTGGGGTCATGAGCGAGTTAGCCAAGGAGCGGCGTCTGCTAGGCGACACTGCCCCGATTGTCGTAGCCAGCCTTTTTATCTCCCGCCGGCCGCCTGCGCCTTCTTGCATTCGAGTTACCAAGCGCCATCTCGTGCCCGCGACCTCGCGGATGTAATGGACAATCTTCGGCGGTTTCCTGCGCCGTGGGTGATGGAAGAGGAAGAGGATTGCTTTCGCATCAAAGACGCGAACGGCTTCTCGATCTGTTGCGTCGTCCATCGGGAAGACCTTCATGCGTGGAGCTATCAGTATGCAGGGAATTACCTGTCGCGCGATGAGGCGAGGCGGATTGCGAAGGCAATCTCCCGATTACCTGAGCTGCTGAAGCGGCCGCAGTACTGAAGGCGTTCCTTGATCGGCCTGCCAAACAAGCAGACGCTCGTTAACCTCTTCTCTGTGGATTGCGCGCGCAAACTTATAGATTTGCAGCTTCAGTCGTGCGCAACCAAATCGAAGGTGCTTCTCTGTATTAAAGGAGAGAGGCCGATCGATGACCCAGTTCAATTCTGTTTTGGTCGCGGTTGCTCTGGCGCTTACTGCCTACTTTGGCGTAGCCGCTTGGAAAGCGACTGCAGATGATCGCCGCGATCGGACTATTATTCATAGGATGGAACTACCTGCGGCGCTAACGCAACAGTAGCCCAGTAACGTGCATCGGCCATCATTTGTGAGCAGTCAGGGTATCTCAGCCTGGCTAGGATCGCAGCGATGGCTAGACGGAAACCGATCTTACCTATCGATGTCTTGCTGATAGTTGCGATCAACGTTGTCGTCGCGGTTGTGGTCTATTACTTGATCGTACTTTGGGGAATGATGGAGGGCTGAGGCAACAATCGGACAGCCGGGTGAGCCTGCCAACTTCAACGAGACTGGCTCATGTGCGGCCTCCCACATCACAATTAAACCGTGATCCGGCATCGGCCGCTGCCGCGCCTTCGCCTCGTCCCAAGGCGCGCGCATCCAGACATCGCAAGCCTCGACAGCGCGGTGAGAAAGTGTTGAGGGTGCCGTTTGTGTTCAAACTGAGTTCGTCCGTACCTTGGCATCCCGCAAGCGCCGAACGTAGTAGCCTTGTCTCTCAACGGCCAATCTAATCTCGTCGCTGACCCTAGAAACTCTTTTTTTGCTCTTCCGCCATTTGATCGATGGATCAAGTGCCGGGATCGGAGAGCCTTTGCTTAAGACGAGGAAATCACGTTTACGATTGAAATAGATTTCAAACATCTTTACCCCCGACCACTAATGTCTCGGATGCTGCACGGCCAATTGATGTGCAGCGCGGTAAAAATTGCCGCCGAACTTCAAATCCAGAATCGATTCGACGCAAGCCCGTCCCCTTGTGAATAGCGGGGATGATCCTGCGTGATCATTTCTTCAGCAATAATTTATGCTTGTATGTTGTTCGTATGTCACGCTCACACACCCGTTCTCTTCTTGATGCATACGAACTCGCGATTGACGAGGTCGTCGCCGCTTGTGACGGTGACGTGCGCGGCGCGCTTAGGGCATTGATGCTTGTCAATGAGCAGCTAGAGCAACGATTGGAGCGGATGAGCGCTCAATTGGATGATCAGTCAGAGAACCATCGGCCTCGCGGCTTGCTCCACTGACACAATCTTTCTGAGCCGGCGCGCGGTTGGGCGCATGCCTTAGCATATCACGACGACCACTTCCGGCGTCTGTGTTGCGCTCGATGGGCGCCGGATAGTCGGAATGCACATTGGGGGCGTCGGCCGTAGGAATTGCCAACGCGCGGCCGAGAGGGGCGGACCCCCGTTGAGAGTACCCGCGGCGTGGAAGCCCGATTAATAAAGTCACTTCACGCGAAAACAAGTCATAAAAAATTCAGCCACCTATTGCAAGCGAGTTAGTGGAGACTCCTGCTGTCTGCGGGCGCGGTTCTCATGCGCTTGCCGGATACTCGTTTGTTGGAGCGGATGCCATCGCGGCTTCTTGGGTTGCGCTTAGCTCGTTCAAAGGACTGAGCGAAGGAACGGGCCGTTCGTAGCCGCGTTTTCCTTCGAGTACCTGGAGTACCGGTCATGGATTCAGAAAAGCAAGTTGCGAAGGCCTTGGCAGATGCTCGGGGCATTCTGGCCCGGTATGTCGAGCCTGGCCCAGAGATGCGAGCAAAACCATAAGCCAACTGCTGAACATGCTCGACGACGAATCCGTCGTGCAAGCGGTGGAGGAGCCTTGAGAAGCAGGACTGGCGAAGCGCCGAGGTTGAGGAAACGATAAAGCAGCGGACTGCTGACATGCCCGCTGGAAATTATCTTTTCGTACGCTGTTCCGGCGATGAAGCCGCAGCTGCGCTTTCATCCATTCAATTTATTGCGTGGCTTGGCGTCAGGGCATCTAAGGTTTTGAACTATTTGCTCCGACCTCTATCAAGTGACAATGGCATTGTTGTCGCATTGTTTACCTGTTTGGCTGCACTCGTCTTCTCTGGATCGGTACGGATCGCGTTGCTCACATTGTCCAATATACAGCGCGATGGTGGGATCTGCGTCTTTCTTGCCGTCATGTTTGATGCGCACGGCACCTCCGATTTCTTCGCCTCTGCGTTTCCTTTTATTGCGTTGGGGCTACCGTGCGTTTTTCTCTTGTTTCTGGGAGCCTTGCTCGGTGTCTACCTTACGCAAGCGGTCGCTTCCTGGGCATTTGGTTGGACACACCTTTCAATAGGGTTGTTAGTCGAGCTGGCGGTTGAGCCTCTTCCTTTTGGGGAGCATTCTCTGACGCACATCGACTGGACCGAAGGCCGCGGGCTCGAAGGCATTGTTCACAGTTGGACGTATGAACATCCTGTGGCGGTACAGCGGGTTCGCAACTGGGTCGAAGCATCGCTCAGTGCCCCGCCGGAGAACAGGTCGCCGAGCTTGTCCGTGCGGTGATCCAGGTTGCCGAAGATCGTTTCTTGCAATGTTCCTATGGGGTGGGCGGGTACTGTCCGTATTTAAGCCCCCGGTGTCCTAAGTTGAATTTCGAGGTGTCTAATTTGCTGGAACCTTAGCAACCGTTCCTGCTCGGGAACGTTGTCCGGCATCACCGCACTGACCTTGGCTACCATCGGTGATGAGAACGCCATCACGCGCTCCCGCCCTTTCTAGGAATAGAGCAGCGCGATGCAGCGACGTCGTTTCAAGCAGACCATTTCTCTTGAAGAGCGCCTTGCCGAAGAAGCGAGGCGTCTTCGCGAAGCGGCCGAATTACTTCCCCATGGACCTGTACGCGACGCCGGTCTCCGCAGGCTCGGCAAGCCGAGACTGGCTCGCACATAAACGAGTGGCTGAAATCGCCTGGACTACAGCCGCCGAGGCGAGGCCCATGATCGAACAGCCCCACTCCAATCCATATTCAGTTCATGCGCGTGTTTGCCTTGGCATCACAGCGTTTGGCGTCGCCTTGTTCCTTGCGGCGCTTTTCATGGGCATGAAGTAAGGTCACCTCAGTTGTCGGCCTCTTTTACTTCGCATCCGAAGACCTATGCGGCGACATCGAACGATGCGATTAACGCTCGCAGGTCGTCGGCCAACTCACGATAGTGCTGGCCTGCGCGGCGATACAACTCGCGATTACTTTCATCCACTCGTTTGGCGATCAACTCGCATTCGGCAGCGAGGTTTTCAAAACGTTCCAACTTGGCTTGGAAACCGGACATTGGCAGGGCCCCGAACTCGTTACTAAAAATGGACGAGGACCGTAACCGCTCGATTAAGTCAGAGCCAACATTGTTACAGAGCATAATGTTCTTGCGTTGAGACGATTTCGGCTCTCGCGTTGCAACCAACCCGTTTCGTCATGCTTCAAACGGCCCTCGATTGCCCCCTTGTCACGTGATTTCTCGCAAAGCGCCTGGCTAGGGACAGGGCTTCAGCCGGAGCCGATCCGCACCATAAAAGTCGAGGCCGAGTAAGGCGCGCCTCAGCTGGCGCCAATCGTTTAAGTTGAACGATTCACGAGCGCACGGTCCCGGCGCCGGCTAAACTATCTCACGGACGCCCACGCGGCGACCAATCCTCGAGATCAGCAGCGGTCGCGCAAGTAACAATAGTTGTCGCCAAGGTCCCAAGGATGGCCAGCCCGGCCAATTTACTCACCTTCATGACGCGCTCTCCCGTGCCTAGTCGCACATGCCAGTGGTATCCCATTCGGATACACCCGGTTTATCGCAGAACCAGAGTCGAGGCCGTCCGTCTTGCCTAACGCTTGCAAGCAATTCATTTCAGCAATATGCATGTTGGTTGCGCAGTAATGCCAGCGGCAGCATCATGTCGCGATGCAGCGGCAAGCGTCCGATATCCCATCACTTGCTCTCTGTGGGATAAGTCACGAACGTGAAGCATCTCGACAAGCCGCAGTTGCACGACTATCAATCCGCCAGACCAGCGTCCCGAGGAATGAACGTGACGAAGTCAACCGCGCGCAAGCGCCAATCCGCAACAAACGTCCTGCGCGCGGCTGCGGCAGAGGCGCCGAAGCGCCTGCGATCGGATGGTAACGTCACCGAAACGACCTATCGAAAGCTTCTGGACTTGATTGAATCGCGGCAGCTTACGCCGGGCGAGGTCATCGAGGAGCGACGGCTTGCGCTTCGCCTCAAGGTGTCGCGCACTCCGCTACGTGCCGGGATCAGCCGTCTGCTCGGCGAGGGCAGGCTGGAGCAGCTTTCGAATGGCTCGGTGATCGTGCGCAACATCGGTATCGCCGAGCTCCTCGAGTTGATTCATCTGCGCCTCATTCTGGAAAGCGAGGCGGCCTCGCTTGCTGCAACGCGTATTGGCCTTGATGTGCTGCAACCGATCAAGGCCAGCCTGGAGAAGATCCTGTCCACCGCCGAGGTCACCAAAGCCAAGCACTGGACGCTGGATGACGAGATTCACGACCAGATTGCGAGCCACTGCGGCAATCGCTCTCTCGCCACGCTGATCGGAGAGACCCGCCGCAAGATCAGGATGTGCAATGTGGAGCGCCGTCCCGAGCGGTTGTTGCCCGCGTGTCGCGAACACCTCGCGATCGTCGATGCCATCATCAAGCGAGACGCAGTAGTGGCGCGCCACGCGATGATCCAGCATCTGACCAACGTCCGCCAGGGGATGTTGGAAACGTTCGGGATTTTCTTGCCCGACGGCCACGGCTGAATGCTGCCGCTGTCAGTTCGCCGACCTGCGCTGGGCTATTCCGGGTCCGCCGCATTCCGTCCCGGCCTCTCACTCTCGATTGCTGCCCTGCGTTGAGGTCACGCCTCGCGCCCTTGACACGGCGGTACCTCTAAGCTCCAATGGTATACCACTGGTATTACTAGCCGGTGAGTGTCATCTGCATCGTTGCTGTACCAGAGCTTCAATGAACCATTCTCCTTCGTACACAGTGTCGCTCGAGCCGCTGGCCGCCGAGACCTTTAGTCCTTTCGGCGACGTGGTCTCGCGCCCGACCGGTGAGCGACGGCGTTACCTTCCGACGATGCTGAACCGCGCCGACGAGGCGCAAACATTCTCACTCTGGATCAGCGGCGCGGCCGCGGTCGGACAGCTCCCGCTGCCGCTGACCACTCTGGAGCGGCATCCTTATTCGGCGCAGACTTTCGTGCCGCTAGGTTCCGCGCGCTATCTGGCCATCATCTGCGCAGCGACGCCGGACGGCGGTCCCGACCTGGCGACGCTGCGCGGATTCATCGCCGGTCCCGACCAGATCGTCACTTACGCGCGTAATGTGTGGCATCATCCGATGACCGTGCTTGACGCCCCTATGGAATTCGCGGTGGCGATGGGTGTGACGGGTCAGCAGAACGATGACGTCTTCTGCAGTCTCGATGCCGCCGTCACCATCGTTATGCCGCCGACAGCTTCGTAAGAGGTAACGGTCATGACCGCGCAAGCCGACCAGGATCGCGATTTCATCGGTTATGGACGCAATCCGCCGGATCCGAGGTGGCCCGGCGCCGCTCGCGTCGCGCTCAACATCTGCGTCAATTACGAAGAAGGATCGGAGGCTTCGTTTGCCGATGGCGACGGCGTCACTGAGACGGCGCTGACGGAGGGCGGCGGGGGAGGCTTTGACGGGCGCGATCTCGCTGCGGAATCGATGTTCGAGTATGGCAGCCGCGTCGGTTTCTGGCGGCTGATCCGGTTGCTCTCAGAGCGCGGCATGACGGCCACCGTCATGGGGTGCGCCCTTGCGCTGGAGCGCAATCCGGAAGCGGCAGCGGCCATCCGCGAGCATGGATACGATGTGTGCGCCCACGGCTGGCGCTGGGAGCGACATCAACATCTTGGCGAGGATGAGGAGCGCGAGCGGATCCGCAGGACAGTGGCAAGTCTGGCCCGGACGATTGGCGAGCGACCACTCGGTTGGTATTGCCGCTACGGCGCGGGAGTGAACACCCGGCGGCTGGTGGCCGAGGAGGGGGGCTTCCTCTACGATTCCGACGCCTACAATGACGAGTTGCCCTACTGGATCACGGTCGGCGGCAAGCCGCACCTGGTCGTCCCCTATGGTCTGGTCAACAACGACGCCAAGTTCATCCGTGGAGCGATGACGACCGCCGACGACTTCTTCGTCTATCTGAAGGATGCCTTCGACATGCTCTATGCCGAAGGCGCGACCGCGCCGAAGATGATGTCGGTAGGCCTCCACACCCGGATCGTCGGCCATCCGGGCCGGGCCGCGGGCCTCGCGCGCTTTCTTGACCACGTCGCCACGCGTGACGCGGTGTGGGTGTGCCGACGCGCCGACATTGCCCGCCATTGGATTGCCACCCATCCCGCACAACCCCGAAAGTCTTGATCCATGGAAGGACCCGACCGATGACACTCCGATCGAAGCTTCTTGCAATCACGCTGATCATGGCCGGGGTCCAGGTCGCGGGCTGGATCGAGGCTCGTGCCCAGGAGGCAGATCACCCATCCGACAAGCCGCTGGTTGTCGCGTCCGATTTCGGTGTCGCACCGTGGATGGTGCGAGGCACGAACGGTCCTGAAGGCTTCGGCGTGGATCTGATCAACGAGATCGGTAAAGAGCTTGGCCGCCCGAAGGTCGAGATCGTGGATATCAACTTCTCCGGGCTATTTGCGGCTTTGTTTGCCAAGCGGGTCGAATTCCTGGTCAACCCGCTGAATCTGACCGCCGAACGCTCCGAGCGGATGCTCTATACCGAACCGCTATTCACCACTGGAAACGGCTTTCTGGTTCGTACCGCCGACGAGATGAAGAGCTTTGACGATCTCAAGGGCAAGGCGGTGGCGGTGAACCGCGGCACCATCTCGGACACCTGGGCAACCGCGAATGCAGAGAAGTACGGATTCGAGGTGCAGCGCTATGACACCTTTCCGGACAGCGTGCAGGCCGTGCTGACGCGGCGCGCATTCACTGCGCTGAACGAAATCCCCACAACTGTATATGCCGCCAGCCAGAACAAGGCGATCAAGGTTGGCTACAAGGACTTCAATGGGCGCAACTTCGCTTATGCGTTCCGCCTGGAGGACACCGAGTATCGTAACAAGGTCGAGAACGTGATCGAATGCATGAAACTCGACGGGCGGCTGCGCAAGCTGCACGAGAAGTGGTACGGGGCCGTTCCGGATGCCGGCTCGGCGATCGAGACAGTGTATTTCGGCTACGGGCCTCCCGGCTTCAAGGGCTTCGAACCCGCCGCCCACATTCCGGCCTGCAAGAAGTAGAGGGCACCACAGCCGGATCGCAAGAGCGGTCCGGCGGCCACACGGTGACAGCCGATGGACCGTATTCTCGAGTACTATTTCAATCCGAAGGTCATCGCGCTCGCGTTTCCGGACGTACTGGCGGGCTTTCGTGTGACGGTTGCCGTCGCGATGCTGATTATTCTGTTCGGCATCGCGATGGGGCTGCTGCTGGCGTTGCTGCGTTGTGCTAACCTGCGGCCGTTGAATGCGTTGATCGTTGTTTACGTAGACGTACTGCGGACGCTGCCGCAACTCGTCATCATTGTGTTTATCTATTTCGGCCTGCCTTATGTGGGGCTCACCCTCTCGCCGTTCGTGACCACGGTGCTGTCGCTGGCGATGGTGCTGTCGGCGTTCAGTAGTGAGATATTCTGGTCGGCCATCATGGCGGTGCCCCGCGGACAGTGGGATGCCGCGAGCGCGCTCGGGTTTGGGCGGGTGCGTACGTTGCTGCAGATCATCCTGCCTCAGGCCTTCCGGCTGTCGGTGCCGCTTCTGACCAACCGGGCGATCTCGATCAGCAAGGGCACTGCGCTGGGCACCGCCGTGTCGTTGCCGGAGACGCTGGGGCAGGCGCAGAGCGTAACTGCGATGGTCGCAAACCCCTCGCCACTGACGCTCGCCGCGGCCTTCTATGTGCTGTTTTTTCTGCCGCTCGTGGTCGCCAGCCGCTGGATCGAGTGGCGATCAGCGCAGGGACGATGAGGGAAGACCATGCAGGCGCTGCTGGACAATTTTGCCGACATCGACGCGCTGATGCGGGTCTATCCGCTGCTGCTGCAGGGTGTACTTTACACCGTCACCCTGGCGTTGGTGGCTCTGCCGCTCGGCCTCCTGCTGGGCCTCTCCATCGCCGTGGCCTATAGTTTCCATCATCGCTGGCTGAACGTTGCCCTGCTGGTCTATATTGATGTCTTCCGGGCGTTTCCGGTGGTCGTGCTGCTAATTCTGGCGTTCTACGGCCTGCCGTTCCTCGGGTTGACCCTGGGCGGTTTTGCTGCCGCCGTTCTTGCGATCGTGCTCAACAACTCCGGCTACTATGGCGAGATTTTTCGTGCGGGCATCGAGTCCGTGCCTCGCGGCCAGTACGAGGCGGCGCGCGCGCTGGGCTTCAAGCCTTTGCATGTCGTGCTCTACATTGTCCTGCCGCAGGCCGTACGCAATGTGCTGGCGCCGCTGGCGAGCAATTCACTGGAGCTGGTCAAGACCACCTCGATCGGTGCGTTGGTCGCTTTACCCGAGCTGCTGCGCTCGGCGCGTGTCGCTCAGGAGCAGACCTATAATCCGACGCCGCTGATGGCGGCTGCGGTGATCTTCTTCGTCTTGCTGTATCCGATTGCGCGTTGGGTCGCGCGTTTGGAGCGGCGGGCCCTGGCGGCACGGTAGTCATGGCCACGCTGATCACGGGTGGTGCCGGATTCATCGGACTTGCGCTGGCAGAGCATTTGCTTGCCGCAGGCCAGCGCGTCGTACTGTTCGACTTACCGGCGGCTCCGACTGAGCTGATGGCGCGCCCCGAGCTTGCGGGCGCGGTCTATGTCAGCGGCGATGTTACTGACGAGGCCGATCTCGACGCTGCGCTCGCGACCGCGTCCATCGACTGCGTGATTCACGCGGCCGCCGTGACGCCGAATGAGCAGCGTGAACGCACCGATGCTCGCCGGATTGTCGATGTCAATGTCGGCGGTACCGTCAACCTGATGGAGCGCGCGATCGGGCATGGCGGAATCCGGCGTATCGTTGTGGTGAGTTCTGTTGCCGTCTACGGTTTTTCTGCTCCGACCGTGTCCGGCTGTTTTGAGGAGGCGGTCAGCCATCCGGCGCCCTCCGCACTCTACGGTATCAGCAAGCTTGCGGCGGAACAGGCGGCGATCAGGATCGCGCATCTCCAGGGCTGCGACACACGAATCGTCCGACTCGGCCCGGTCTATGGTCCTTGGGAATTGCCAACTCCGGTGCGAGATGCGCTTAGCCCGCACTACCAGGTTCTGCAGGCACTACGGTCTGGTCACGAGGCGGTGCTACCGCGTGCGATGCGCGCCGACTGGATCTACTCGCGTGATGCCGCCGCCGGTATCGCTGCAGTCGGGATGGGTGTGGCCCTCGACCATGCGATCTATCACGTCGGTGGCGGATGCGTGTCAGACCTGCCGAACTGGTGTCGAACGTTGGCGGCTCACTTTCCGGAGTTCCGTTGGCGATTTGCCGCATCGGGTGAGACCGCTGGCATTGTCTACAACCTGCCTGCCGATCGCGCGCCATTGAGTATCGCGCGACTTACCCGCGACACCGGCTTCAGCCCGGCCTTCCCGGTTGGCGAAGCGGCCGCTGACTATTTATCTTGGATAGGACTTAACGGTAGGGCTTCCGGGGGAGCGTCATGACCGGGCGACTACTTGGCAAATCGATCGTGATCACAGGGGCATCGTCCGGTATTGGGCGCACGATCGCGTTCCGCTTTGCTGCCGAAGGAGCGCGGCTGGTTCTGGCCGATGTCACAACCGACGTGCGTGAAGGCGGTGTTCCAACCATCGATCGGCTGCGGGCAGCCGGGCACGAGGCAGAGTTCATCCGCACTGACGTGTCGTCGGAAAGGGAAACTCAGGAGGCGATTGCGCTGGCGGTGCAGACGTTCGGGCGGCTCGATGGTCTCGTTAACAATGCGGCCATCGGGATAGGCAAGCCCTTGCTCGAGACCAGCCTTGACGAGTGGAACCGCGCCTTTGCCGTCAATCTCACCGGCGTGTTTTTGATGAGCAAGGTGGCCGTTGCAGCAATGCTGAGGCAGGAGGCGCGCAACGGCGTGCGCGGCCGTATTGTCAATATCTCGTCCCAGCACGGCATGATCGCCTGCCCGGAGGATATCGCCTATGGCACTTCGAAGGCCGGTGTCGTCTACATCACACGGCAAATCGCCGCCGACTATGCGCGGGATCATGTCATTTGCAATGCGGTGGCGCCCGGCAAGATCGTAACGGGCAAGCCGGGGCGCGCCGCAGAAGCGCGCTGGATAGACTACTCACGCAGCCGCACGCCGATGCCGCGCCTGGGCGTACCCGACGACGTTGCTGCGGCCGCGCTGTTTCTGGCCTCGGACGATGCAACTTTCATCACTGGTGAGAACATTCTCGTCGATGGCGGCTGGATGGCCGCGTGAGTTCTGGAGACCTCGATGATAAGCAAGCCGGATTTGACAGTCGCCGCCGCAGCCTCGCCAATCATCGAGATGACTGGGGTGAGCAAGTGGTACGAGAGCACCCAAGTGCTGAAGGGTATCAATTTCCGCGTCGCACGCGGCGAGCGCGTGGTGGTCTGCGGTCCGTCTGGGTCCGGAAAATCGACCATGATTCGCTGCATCAATCGCCTCGAAGAGCAACGCGATGGCAAAATCATCGTCAACGGCGTTGAACTCGATCACACGACGAAAAATGTGGATGTGGTGCGCCGCGATGTCGGAATGGTATTCCAGCAATTCAACCTATTTCCGCATCTCACCGTGCTGCAGAATTTGATGATCGCGCCACTCAAGATCCGCAAGATGCCAAAGCCGGAAGCCGAGGCGACAGCACGTCAGTATCTGGAGCGGGTACGGATCGCCGAGCATGCGGACAAGTATCCAAGCCAGCTCTCGGGCGGACAGCAGCAACGCGTTGCGATTGCGCGGGCGCTCTGCATGAAGCCGAAAGTCATGCTGTTCGACGAGCCGACGTCGGCTCTGGATCCAGAGATGGTCCAGGAGGTTCTCGACGTGATGGTCTCACTCGCGCGCGAAGGGATGACGATGGTATGTGTAACCCACGAGATGGGCTTTGCGCGAAGCGTTGCGGACAGGGTGGTGTTCATGGACGCAGGCATGATTGTAGAAGAGGGCCTGCCTCACCAGTTCTTCTCGGATCCCAAGCACGAGCGCACTCGTGCGTTTCTGAAGCAAATCATGCATTAGGGCATGCGGCAGCTGCAATCGCATCGCAGCAAACTGCTCGCAGTGAATCTCAAACAAGCGAATTGCAAGAACCTTGACACATTGCGGCGGTACGACTTGATGGACTTCCGGTCACCAGTTTCGACCGTCGTCCGGTTCGGCCCGGCCACCGACGGACTGTTTAGCGACAAGTTCGATATTCACTTCGTAGGAGCCGTCCTTGGCCAATTGATTGCGCTCGGCTTCTCCGATCTTGCTCAGAATGCGACGTTCATATCCGCGACATTCGTGAGTATACTGATCGGGGCGATCGGGGCCGCGGATCGGTGCGGCCGCGCAGATTGATGTTCCAGTTCAACCTCGCGGTGTTCGGTCTGGCAACGCTGGCCCGCGCCGTAAGCCTGGCTCGCCTTGGAATTCAATGGAGCCACCAAGCGGCGAGGGCGCAACCAGAGCAGTGTAAGGGCCAGCCATGGTTTGGTTTCTAAATGATCTGCATCCGCTATCCGCTGCTTGCCCGCGGGTGTCGTATCTTCTCATCCCTCCGGTTCCGCATAGCGGTGATGACTGAACAACTAAATCTCGAAGATTGGGCCTGGCAACTTTCGACCGAGGTGTACCGTCTCAATCTGTATAGCCACCTTACGAGACAAGCAGAGCCAAATCGATCGTCGGTCACCGAAGAAGAGTTGGCCGGAGCAATCCGCGACAGTTTCACGCAAGTGAATGAGGCCGCCTACCGGGAAATGGTCAAGTTGGCGACGGAAGCGGCACTCGAAACCTACGATCGGGTCGTATCGTCCACCATCAAACAGTCGCGCGTCCGGCTACGTAGCTGAAGTCGCGTCTTTGCGGTTCGGGAAAATCCCGACTCAACTCCATGGCGCACGCTACCGTGCTGCGTGCTGCGCCGATGGCTTTGTCGCGGCAAGGAAAATTCGCTTAGGAACCAAGTAACCGGCCGTCTGTTGGGCGCTATTGGCCAGCGGAGACGACGCGCCTTCGCGTCGAGACCGGCTTGATTTCTCGGCTCGGCCTCCGTCGCAGGGAGCAAGACATGTCCCAAGACACGGCCGACGTCACGCATCAGATTCCCGACCGCGTTCCGGTCAGTCTCATCGTCAACGGCAACAGGCGCACGCTCGACCTCGTGCCCTGGACTTCGCTCCTGGACGCGTTGCGTGACCATCTCGCGCTGACCGGCACCAAGAAGGGCTGCGATCACGGCCAGTGCGGAGCCTGCACCGTGCTTGTGGACGGCCGGCGCGTCAATTCCTGCCTGATGCTCGCCGTCATGTCCGACGGCGCGAAGATCACGACCGTCGAAGGTCTTGCCAGCGATGGCGCGCTGCATCCCCTGCAACAAGCCTTCATCGACCACGACGCCTTCCAGTGCGGCTATTGCACGCCGGGACAGATTTGCTCGGCCGCCGGCTTGCTGGCCGAAGGCCACGCGGGAGATGCCGACGAGATCCGCGAGCTGATGAGCGGAAATCTCTGCCGCTGCGGCGCCTATCCGAACATCGTCGCTGCCATCCAGCAGGCAATGGGCCGGCCATGATCAACTTCCAGTATTCCCGCGCCACCGACATCGCCGATGCGATCCTCTTGCTCACCGACCATCCAGGCGCCAAGCTCATTGCTGGCGGCACCAACCTGATCGACCTGATGAAGGAAAATGTCGAGCAGCCTTCGCGGCTGATCGACATCTCCCGTCTGCCGCTCCGCAAGGTCGCGGAGACGGCCGATGGAGGCTTGCGCATCGGCGCCCTGGTGCCGAACTCGGACCTCGCCTACCATCCGCTGGTCGAACAGCGCTATCCGCTGCTTGCCAGCGCCATCCTGGCCGGCGCCTCGGCGCAATTGCGCAACATGGCCTCCGTCGGCGGCAACCTGATGCAACGAACGCGTTGCGCCTATTTTTATGACACGGCCACGCCCTGCAATAAGAGAAGTCCCGGCAGCGGCTGCTCGGCGATCGACGGCCTCAACCGCAACCATGCGATCCTCGGCACCAGCGCCTCCTGCATCGCGACCAATCCGTCTGACATGAGCGTGGCGCTGGCGGCGCTTGACGCACTCGTGCACATCGCAGGTCCATCCGGCGAGCGAACGATGGCGCTGACCGATTTCCATCGGCTGCCCGACGACACGCCGCATGTTGACACCAATATAGGGACCGGCGAGATCATCACGGGAATCGAACTTCCGCCGCGCGGCTTTGCCCATAACTACAGCTATCTGAAAGTCCGCGACCGCCTGTCTTATGCGTTCGCCCTGGTGTCGGTCGCTGCCGCGCTCGAATTGGACGGCAACGCGATCAGAGAAGCGCGCGTGGCGCTCGGCGGCGTTGCTCACAAGCCCTGGCGCAGCCTTGAAGCCGAAACGGCCTTGCGCGGCCAGGCCGCAACCGAGGATCATTTTTCCCGCGCTGCGGATCTCCTGCTGCAGGGCGCCAGGACCTGCTCGCATAACGGCTTCAAGATCGAGCTCGCCCGCCGAGCCATCGTGCGAACGCTGACCCAGGCCGCAAGCGCCACACCGCAGTCCCAGGCTCACAAGAAGATCGCATGAGGGGCCGATGAACGCCTATGTCGGAACGCCAACGTCCCGCGTCGATGGCCGCGCCAAGGTCACCGGAGCCGCCAAATATGCCGGCGAATTTTCGGCCGATGGACTCGCCCATGGCTTCGTCGTCACGGCCACCATTCCGCGCGGGCGCATTGCGCGTCTCGACACCAGCGAGGCGCTGAAGGTGAAGGGCGTGCTCGACGTGCTCACGCATGCGCATCGGCCGCCGCTCGCCGACAAGGACGAGGCCTGGAAGGATGAAGTGGCGCCGGACGAAGGCTCGCCATTCCGTCCGCTCTACGACAACAGCATCAAGTTCAACGGCCAGCCGATCGCGCTGGTCGTGGCGGACGACTGGGAAATCGCCAAATTCGCCGCGACGTTGGTGCGTGTCGATTATCAGGAGCAGGCGTTTGCGACCGACCTCGAAGCCGAGCGCGGCAAAGCCGCCGAGGTCAAGCGACCGAGCAAGCCCCGCGGGGATGCCGTCGCAGCGCTTGCCGGAGCACCCGTACAGCACGAGGCGGACTACTTCGTTCCGACCGAGCATCACAACCCGATGGAGCTCTATGCAACCACGGCGGTTTGGGACGGCGGCGGCAGGCTCACGATCTACGACAAGACGCAAGGCGTCCAGAACGTTCACAAGTTTCTCTGCAGCGTGTTCGGCAAGAATCCTGAAGATATCCGCGTGCTCTCGCCCTATGTCGGCGGCGCCTTCGGCTCCGGCCTGCGGCCGCAATACCAGGCGGTGCTGGCAACGCTTGCCGCGCTGGCGCTGAAGCGGTCCGTTCGCGTGGTGCTGACGCGGCAGCAGATGTACGGGCTCGGCTACCGGCCGGCGACGATCGAGCACGTCGGGCTCGGCGCCAGGTCCGACGGCACGCTCGAGGCGGTCACGCACGAGGCCACCGCCGTCACCTCACGCTATGAGGATTTCGCGCGCAACGACGTCGGCTGGGCGGAACAGCTCTACAAGAGCCCGAACAGCCGCTATTCCCACAAGCTCGCTCGCCTCGATGTCTCCACCCCCTGCGACATGCGCGCGCCGGGCGCAGCTTCGGGCGTCTGCGCGCTTGAATGCGCCATGGACGAATTGGCCGTCGCGATCAAGCTCGACCCCGTCGAGCTGCGGCTGAAGTGCTACTCGGACCGCGACCAGAGTGAAGACCTCCCCTACACCAGCAAGCAGCTGCGCGAATGCTACGCCCGCGGTGCGCAAGCCTTCGGCTGGAGCAGGCGCAATCCCGCGCCGCGCTCGATGCGCGACGGCAAGGAGCTGGTCGGCTGGGGCATGGCGACAGGCGTGTGGGAGGCGCTGCAGATGCCGGTCGCAGCTCGCATCGTGCTGACCGCGAATGGCCATGCCGAAGTCTCCTGCGCGGCGTCCGACATCGGCACCGGCACCTACACCATCGTGGCACAGGTGGCAGCCGATGCGCTCGGGCTGCCGATCGAGAATATCAACGTCAGGCTCGCCGACTCGACCCTGCCGCAGGCCCCCGTCGAGGGTGGCTCGTGGATGGCCGCATCGAGTGCGCATGCGGTGTTGGGAGCGGCCGAGGACATTCGCCAGGAACTCGCGCGTCTTGCCAAGGCGATACCCGCCTCACCGCTGGCTGATGCGGCCAATGTTATCCTTGTCGGTGGCACGATCGCCAAGGACGGCGACAAGAGCTGCGCGGTCTCGATCGCGGATGCGATGCGCTACGGCAAGCTTGAGCGGATCGAGAAGCAGAAGCTCAACCAATTCGCGGAGGACAAGTCGCACGCACGCAACACGCATTCGGCCGTCTTTGCCGAGGTGAAGGTGGACGAGCGGTTCGGCGTCATCCGCGTCACGCGGGTCGTGAGCGCCGTCGCGGCCGGACGGATCCTGAACACCAAGACCGCCCGCAGTCAGATCATGGGCGGTGTGGTCTGGGGCATCGGGATGGCCTTGCACGAGGAAACGGTGATGGATCACCGCTTCGGCCGGATCATGAACCACAATATCGCCGAGTACCACATCCCCGTAAATGCTGACATTCAGGACATTGATGTGATCTTCGTTGAAGAGCACGACGATCGCATCAACACCCTGGGCGTCAAAGGGCTTGGTGAAATTGGCATCGTCGGCGTGCCCGCCGCGATCGCGAACGCCGTCTATCAGGCGACCGGCAAGCGCATCCGCCGCCTCCCGATCACGCTGGACAAGTTGCTGATGTGACCCGCAAGTAGCTTACCCTCATGCAAGCTGTATGGATGTTCATCGAATTGTGAAAGCGCGAGCCTGCGCGCGATTGATGCGCTATCGGCGGTGCGAGCGCGTCGTTGGCCCGGCGGTTTGCCAGATCCGCCCTTGCGCGGGCGCGATGGCGTGGCCCGCTTCTGGTCCTAGTCCTTGTCGACCTGATAATTTCGGAAGACGTGCCGCGCCGCGACGGGCTCGTCGGAAGCAAGACCGGTCAACACCACACGGCGACCGTCGATAATATGCTAAGCCTCTTCGCCGCGGTCGTCGCTACGGACCGCATCACCAGATACTTAACTTTCGCGCTCTGTCGTTTCACCATTGATCCATTCCGCTTAAAGGGGGGCGTGACGGTTCGTCATGAGCCGCGGTTTCACCTATGCTCCAGAGCGCCTGAGGGACCGGTCATGCACCTCAGCAAGGGCGGTAGTATTCGACAACCTCATCGAAAAGCTGTTGGCGACGGCTGGCAACTACCTGCCGGCCGAACGTGGAGGACTAATCTCGCCTCGCTCTGCTCGCCAGGAACGAGGAGCGTCTCGCTGCCCTTGAGAAGGAACTGCCGGGCGCGGAAGGATTCCGCCGCGATGTTTCCGATCCCGAGGAGATCGACGCGGTAGGGTCGGCCGTGGAGCGCGATCTCGGCAATCCCGCCGTGGTCATCCACAACGCCGTCGGTGGTGCGTTCGGCACATTTCGCGAGATCGATCCATCGATCCTGAATCGCAATTTCCAGGTCAACACCATGGGACTATTGTATCTGGCGCGGCGGTTCGTCCCCGCGATGGTGACAGCCGGAAAGGGTGCGATCGTTGCCACCGGCAACACCTCGGCCCTGCGCGGCAAAGCCGGTTTCGCCGGCTTCGCGCCGACCAAGGCGGCGCAGCGCATCCTGGCCGAAGCGATGGCGCGCGATCTCGGGCCACAGGCCGTTCACGTCGCTTACGTCGTGGTCGATGCTGTGATCGACCTCGAGTGGACACGGAAACGCTGGCCAGATCGGCCGGACGATTTCTTCATTAAACCGCGCGCCATCGCGGACGAGATCTGGCACGTCGCCCACCAGGATCAGAGCGCATGGTCGTTCAACGTCGAATTGAGACCGTTTGGAGAAAGCTGGTGGCGAGAAGCGCTTCGTTACCGGCAGGGTGTGGCAGATTACTGCTTCAGAAGCGGCGAAACTTTCGTGTGTGAACCGGGCCTTCAGGGAACGTGGGAGGTCACGGTCCCTCTCAGAAAAGCGTTTGTGGCGCGCAGCGAAAGCGTCCCATGCAATAGAGGTAGGCCCTACGCCAAGTGTGGCCCCGGCGGTTTCGGGAGCTCTTGCCAGAATCGGGCGGCGATTCATCTTTGTCGTTGCTGGCGCGGCGTCAGGCTGCTCAAATCGTGCGACGGATGCCTGTTTTCGCCCGGATATGCCCAGTGGTGCGACCCGTAAGTCATTGATTGTTCTTGACCCGTGGCTGACTCTTAATCAGCGGGTCCCAGGTTCGAGCCCTGGTGCGCCCACCATTTCGAAAGCGTTGTTCTTCAATAAGTTACAGGAAGAATTGCCGAGAACAAAATGGGTCTCGTGCGACTTTTTCTTATGATCGGACGCCGCACGGGCGTTCATTACTTCTGAGCACTTCGGAACCGCCGATTTGCCACCAGTGCGCCGGCCAGAGCCGTCCATCCGGTCTGATGCGAGGCGCCAAGTCCTTCGCCGGTATCGCCGTGAAAGTATTCGTAGAAGAGCAAAGAATCGCGCCATGCCCCATCGCGCTGGAAGCGTGAATCCGATCCCAGTGCTGGTCGCCGGCCGTCTGAGTCTCGGAGGAATAATCTGAGCAATCGGCGTTCGAGTTCTTCGGCCACTTGCTCGAGACTTGCCTGCCTACGCGATCCTGTAGGCAATTCAACCGTAAAGTCTTCGCCAAGGTTGGTATGAAGATGTCGTAGCGACTCGATCGCGAGAAAATTGAGCGGAAGCCAAATCGGTCCGCGCCAGTTTGAATTGCCGCCGAACAGCCCTGTTCGAGATTCGCCAGGCTCATAGTCAAGACGGGCAACATGTCCATCCGTGTTGACGATAAGTGGATGTTCGCGGTGGTAACGCGACAAGGATCGCAGCCCGTAAGACGACAAAAATTCTGATTCGTCGAGCATACACGCGAGAATCCGCTTCATGCGCGACTTGCCCACCAGCGAGATCAGCCGAGGGCGTTCATTGGTCGCAGGCGTGTGCAGGAATTCTGCAAGGCCAGGCTTGTTCTCGATGTACCAGCGCGCGCGCTTGCGGAACATCGGCAGTCGGTCCCACAGCGCCGCATCGAGCTCTACGGCCGCAAAGATTGGCAACAGTCCCACCATAGAACGCGCGCGCACCATGAAAGTCGAGCCGTCGCGCTTGCGAAGCCGATCGTAGAAAAAGCCGTCTTGGTCGTCCCACAGCTTGTTCATAGCGGCTGCGATTAGGGCGAAATGCTCGAAGAACTTTACCGCGACGTCCTCGTAGCTAGGCTGATGGTTGGCAAGCAGGAGTGCCATCTCCAGCATGTTGAGACAGTACTTAGCCATCCAGGCGGTGCCATCCGACTGTTCCAGTACATCGCCGTCAGGGTGCATTTGCGAGCGGTCGAACGGGCCGATGTTGTCGAGCCCGAGAAAGCCGCCCTCGAACACGTTGTCGCCATACGTGTCTTCTCGATTTACCCACCAGGTGAAGTTGATCAGGAGTTTTTGAAACGCGCGAGCAAGAAAGTCGAAGTCGGTGCCGCCATCGATCCGGAACACCGCAAGCGTGGCCCACGCCTGAACTGGCGGATTCACGTCTCCGAAATTCCATTCATATGCCGGCAACTGGCCGTTCGGGTGCATGTACCATTCGCGCGCAAGCAGCAGCATTTGATGCTTCGCTGCTGAGGGGTCGATGTGCGCCAGCACCACGCAATGGAAGGCGAGGTCCCAGGAGGCATACCATGGGTACTCCCATTTGTCGGGCATGGCGATGATGTCGTGGTTGTTGAGATGGCGCCAGTCCGCGTTGCGACCAGACGCGCGAGCCTCGGGCGGACGTACGGTATCGCCGTCGAGCCACCGCGCGACGTCGTAGTGATAGAACTGCTGGCTCCACAGCATGCCAGCGAACGCCTGTCGCATCACTGCGGCCTCATCGTCGCTCGCACCGTCAGGGGTCAGCGCTGCATAGTACTCGTCTGCTTCGCGCCTACGCTCGGCATGGATTCGCTCGAAGTCTGCTCCGAGGTTCGCAGCCTGGTCGCGTCCATCACGTGCCAGGCGAAGCCTGAGCTCGACCGTTTCGCCGGCAGCGACTTTGAGGCGATACCAGCAGGCCATTTTTGTACCCCGCCTCGCAGGATTTACGGTCGCCGCACCATGAACGACATGGTCGTTGATGCCGTCCTTCGGATAGGGCGTCTGCTCGGTGGTGGCGCCATACAGGTATCGGGCATTGGTTTCGTTTTCACAGAACAGCAACGGCGGCGGCCTTCCGGCCGGGTCCGCCCCGGCAGTGAAGCGCCAGCGGCCCAGCAGTTCTTCTTCAGCGATCGCGCCGACGTTGCCGGTCTCAGTCGTCGCCTGGATAATCGGCCGCGCGATGCCAGCCTCCCAGGACCAGCGGTTGCGGAACCACAGTGTCGGAAGCACCTGAAGCTCAGCCGCTTCGGGTCCGGCGTTTCGAACGCTGATGCGCACGCATACGTCATCGGGTGATGCTTTGGCGTAATCCGCCGTGATCTGCCAGTAACGATCCCCTTCGAAAACACCGGTATCCAGGAGTTCAAATTCGGGCTCGTCCCTGTTGCGCCTTGCGTTCTCCTGCCGAAGCAACGCGTGGGGAAACTCCGTATGGGGGTAGTGGTAACGCCAACGAAGCCACGAGCTGGTCGGTGTTGCGTCGACATACCACCAGTACTCCTTGGCGTCCTCGCCGTGATTTCCTTCTGGACCACCGAGACCGAAGATGCGTTCCTTCAGGAAGGGGTCACGTCCATTCCAAAAGGAGAGGGCAAAACACAGGCGCTGCGATTGATCGCAAAGCCCGGCAAGACCGTCCTCGTTCCACCGATAGGCGCGCGAGCGCGCGTGTTCGTATGGGAAGTATTGCCAGACTTTGCCATCGGCACTGTAGTCTTCGCGCACGGTGCCCCAAGCGCGCTCACTAACGTAGGGCCCGATCGCTTTCCAGTCGCCGGGAGTATCGGGCGAGGAGTCGGCAAGCCTTGCATGCTCAGCCGAACGGGGGCGACGTTGCCCGACATCGTCCATGCTATGCGGCTTTCGAGGGTTGCAACAGCGCCTTAGCCGTCGCGACGATATGATCGACGGTGAATCCGAACTCCTGCTGCAACGCCTTCAGCGGAGCGGAAGCGCCAAATGTGTGCATGCCAATGATTTGGCCAGTTCTCCCGACGTACCGCTCCCAGCCGAATGTGGACGCCTGCTCGATCGCAACGCGGGCTGTGATCTCAGGTGGCAAGACGTCATCGCGGTATTCCTGGGTCTCGCGTTCGAAGACATCCCAGGACGGCATCGAGACCACGCGCGAGCGGATGCCATCCAAGCTAAGTCTCTCATGAGCGTCGGCCGCGAGACTCAACTCGCTGCCGGTGGCAATCAAGATGATGTCCGGCTTGCCCTGAGGGGGGTCGGCAAGCACGTAGGCGCCTCGCGCCACCCCGGATGCCGATGCATACTTGCTGCGATCGAGGACCGGTAACGGTTGGCGAGACAGCGCCAACAGGGCTGGCCGATGACGAAGCTGCATGACGTAGCGATAGGCCTCGACCACTTCGTTGGCATCACCCGGCCGGAACAGCGTCAGACCTGGCATTGCTCGCATTGAGGCGAGCTGCTCGATCGGCTGGTGCGTTGGGCCATCTTCGCCATCGCCCATAGCATCATGGGTAAAAACAAACACCACCGGTAATTCCATCAGCGCAGCGAGCCGCATCGCGGGCCGAGCGTAATCGCTGAAGATCAGGAATGTCGCGCCGAACGGCCGCAGTTTCGACAGTGCGAGACCGTTCAGGATTGCTGCCATCGCATGCTCGCGGATGCCGAAATGCAAATTTTTGCCACCCGGTGTGGCGGCCTGAACATCTCCTGCGCCTTCATAGGTCAAAAGCGTCTTGGTCGATGGACCCAGATCGGCCGAACCGCCGATTAACCAGGGAACGTTCTGCGCCAGAACGTTCAGGACCTTTCCCGAAGCTTCACGACCCGCGACGCCCTTCGAATCCGCTTGGAATATCGGCAGGTTGCGGTCCCAACCTTCCGGAAGTATGCGTTGTTGCATCTGGTCGATCTCGGTTGCCAGCGCCGCATACTTCGCACGGTAACCAGCGAATAGGTCCTCCCATCTACGACGAGCCTCAGCGCCTCGCACGCCAACGCCGGCGGCAAAATGTTCGCGAACGCCGTCTGGCACGAGGAAATCCGAGTTTTCCGGCCAACCGTAGGCGCGCTTGGTGAGCTCGACTTCTTCAACACCGAGCGGCTCGCCATGTGCCGCAGCAGTATCGTGGCGGTGTGGCGAGCCATATCCGATGTGACTACTGAGTATCACCAGCGTCGGCCGGCCTTTCGTATCCCGAAACGTCGTCAAGGCCCGTTCGATGCCCGCGATATCGTTGGCATCACTAACGTACAGGATGTTCCAGCCGTAGCCGGTGAAACGGACGGCTACATCTTCCGTGAAGGCTAGCCGGGTGCTGCCTTCTATCGTGATATGATTGTTGTCGTAGATCCAGCAAAGGTTATCGAGGCCGAGGTGGCCGGCCAGGGATGCCGCCTCGGAGCCGATGCCTTCCATCAAGCAGCCGTCGCCGCATACGCTGTAAATATCGTAGTCGAAGATGGCAAAGTCCGGCTTGTTATACCGCACCGCGAGCCAGCGCTGCGCGATCGCCATACCGACGCTGGTCGCGATACCTTGTCCGAGCGGGCCGGTGGTGGTCTCGACGCCGGATACCAGATGGTATTCGGGATGTCCTGGCGCGTGACTCCCAAGCTGGCGAAAGCGGCGGATATCGTCGAGGGTAACAGCAGGCCTTCCCAACGTCTCGTACTCGGCATTCACGGCCTGCGTGCGGGTAAGGTAAAGCACGGACCACAGCAGCATCGACGCGTGGCCGTTCGACAGCACGAAGCGGTCGCGACCGGGCCAGATCGGATCTTGCGGATCGAACTGCATGACTCGATTCCAGAGCGTATAGACAAGTGGCGCAAGCGCCATCGGCGTGCCCGGATGGCCGGAGTTCGCGGCCTGAACTGCGTCAATCGACAGTGTGCGGATGGTGTTGATCGCGAGTTGGTCGAGTTCGGCTTCCGTCATGGCTGATTCCCTCCCGCGGGTGTCGAGTACATGGCCTCTCGCGTGCCAACCGGTGTGCGTGCATCGTTAGTAAATAGGTTGCCGCCATCAGCCAACAGAGCCGGGATCGAGGAGCACTTCGATCTAAATTCCTCGTTCCCTGCGTTACACGACCGTCGGGTTGTGCCAACCGCCCGGCGGCGTGACATTCTTGTCCACTTCGTGAGGCCCCCAGCTTCCGGCATGGTATTCGTAGACCGGTGTCGTCATCTTCAAGACCGGGTCGACAATCCGCCAGGCTTCTTCGACGTAGTCCTGTCGTGCAAACAGTGTCCGATCGCCGTTCATCGCGTCGCCGAGCACGCGTTCATATGCATCCATCTCCTCTGGGCCAGGGCGACGGCTGGCCAGCAATTCGACCGGATTTCCGACCTCGCGATCATCATCGTCCATCACCATCGTGCCGAGAGCAATGGCCATGTCGGGATTGACGCGGAACCGCAAATAATTGGGTATCGCGGCGCTATGCGGGAAGATCCGCGGCGCCTCACGGAGGCGCACGATCACCTCCGTGCAAGTGACGGGAAGCAATTTTCCGGCTCGGATGTAAAATGGCACTCCCTGCCAGCGCCAGGAGTCGATCTCCAGCCGGAGCGCGGCGAACGTCTCCACCTGCGACTCCGGAGCAACGCCCGGCTCCTGCCGGTAGCCGCGAAACTGTCCGCGCACCAATTCGTTTTCAGCGATCGGCGGAATCGATCTTAGAACCTTGGCTTTCTCGTCACGCAGCGATTCGCTATCCGATCGGGCCGGCGGCTCCATGGCGAGATTCGCCAACACCTGAAACAGATGATTTTGGATAACGTCGCGAATTGTGCCGGTTTGGTCATAGAAGGCGCCGCGACCCCGTACACCGAAATTCTCCGCCATCGTGATCTGCACGCTGCTCACGAACTTGCGGTCCCAGAACGACTCCAGGAAGGCGTTTGCGAAACGAAAGAAGACCATGTTGTGAACAGGTCGTTTTCCGAGATAGTGGTCGATGCGGAAGATGTGATCTTCGTCGAACCTGGCGAGCAGGATCCTGTTGAGATTGCGTGCGGAGGCGAGATCATGCCCGAATGGCTTCTCAACAATGACACGCGCACCGTTTGTGCAATCGGCAGCGTCGAGATGCTCCACTACGGTTGCAAACAATGCGGGTGGGATCGCCAAATAATGTGCCGGCCGCTGCGCCGAACCGAGCTGCTTGCGAAGGGCGTCGAAGGTAGTGGGGTCGGCATAGTCGCCGTCTACGTAACGTAAAAGACCGGCTAGCTTGTCAAACGCAGCGGCATCGAGGCCGCCGTGCTTTTCGAGGCTATCTCGCACTCGAGCCTTGAGCTGATCAAGTGTCCAGCCGGCCTTTGCGACGCCGACGACGGGCACATCGAGATGGCCCCGCCTCAGCATGGCCTGCAGGGACGGAAAAATCTTCTTGTAGGCGAGATCGCCGGTTGCGCCGAAAAACACCAATGCGTCGGATCTAGGTTCGCTCAAGGCCATCTGGGTCTCTCACTGGCTGCCTTTTCCAGGTGTCCACCGAACTCGTAGCGCATCGCCGAAAGCAGCCTGTTCTGGAAATCGGCCTCGCCGCGAGAACTGAAGCGTTCGTAAAGCGCCGTCGTCAGAACCGGGGCGGGCACTGCCTCGTCGATCGCTGCTGCGATGGTCCAGCGTCCTTCGCCGGAGTCGGACACGCGCCCAGCGAATTTGGAAAGCGCCGGATCTTCCAGCAATGCCGTTGCCGTCAAGTCGAGAAGCCACGATGCGACCACGCTGCCGCGCCGCCACACTTCTGCGATTTCGGACAGATTCAGGTCGTACTGGTAGTGCTCGGGAACGCGAAGCGGCGTTGTTTCGGCATCCGCCGCGTGCGTCTGCTTGCCAATGTTCGCGGCGCGCAGGATGCCAAGTCCCTCGGCATACGCCGCCATCAGCCCGTACTCGATACCGTTATGGACCATCTTGACGAAATGACCGGCTCCGTTTTGCCCGCAGTGGAGGTAGCCATGCTCGGAGGTGCCGACGGCGGCTTGCTCTCGTCCCGGCGTGCGCGGGATTTCGCCGACACCCGGAGCGAGGGTCTTGAAGACCGGATCCAGCCGCTGCACCGCCTCGTCAGGGCCACCGATCATCATGCAGTAGCCGCGTTCAAGACCCCACACACCGCCGCTGGTCCCGACATCGACATAATTGATGCCCTTCTGCGCCAGTTCCTTGGAACGTCTGATGTCATCGATGTAGTAGGAGTTGCCGCCATCGATCAGAGTGTCGCCGGCTTCAATCAGCAGAAGCAGATCGCGGATCGATTTATCCACGACGGCCGCAGGAACCATCAACCAGATCGCGCGCGGCTTTTCGAGCTTCTTCACGAAATCCGAGAGCGAGGAGCTTCCTGTGGCGTTGTCTTTCACCAGTTCCGCAACGGCGTTCGGCGACATGTCGAAGACGACACATTGGTGACCATGCCGGACAAGTCTTCGCACCATATTGGCGCCCATTCGGCCGAGGCCGATCATTCCGAGTTGCATGAGTGGCTCCTGTTTTTATGCTGCGGCGTTATTATCTCCCCGTGCGCTGGCAACCTGGCGTGCCGAGATCAGTGTCTAGTGCAACTTGTCCCTGAACCTGCGATGTCGGCGGATCAAGGCGTTGGTCGAGCTGTCGTGGACGAATTTGGGTTCGGCTTCGTTGATGAGTTCCGGGATGATGCGTTGCGCCAGCACCTTGCCGAGTTCGACGCCCCATTGGTCGAATGAATCGACTTGCCAGATCGCGCCCTGAGTGAAGACGTTGTGCTCGTACAGTGCGACGAGCTTGCCCAGCGCTGCGGGTGTCAGCTGTTCCATCAGTATCGTATTGGACGGTCGGTTTCCCTCGAATACGCGATGCGGAACGAGCCAATCGGCCGATCCCTCTGCGCTTACTTCGTGAGGTGTCTTGCCAAACGCTAGCGCTTCGCCCTGCGCGAAGACGTTCGCGAGCAACATGTCGTGCTGCTGTCCAAGTCGGTTGAGTGTCTTGTGAAAGGCAATGAAGTCGCAGGGAATGAGACGGGTGCCCTGGTGAATGAGTTGGTAGAACGAATGTTGACCGTTGGTCCCGGGTTCACCCCAATAGATCGGGCCGGTGTCGTAGCTGAGAGGATGACCCTCGATCGTGACGTGCTTGCCGTTGCTCTCCATCGTCAACTGCTGGAGATAAGCCGGAAACCGTTTCAGGTACTGCTCGTAAGGTAGCACCGCTACGGTCTGGGCGCCGAAGAAATTATTACTCCAGATGGCAAGCAGCCCCATTATTACTGGAAGGTTTCGCTCGAACGGCGCGGTGCGGAAATGCTCGTCAATTTCATGGAAGCCGCCGAGCATGGCGCGAAAGTTATCGGGACCGATGGCAAGCATCGTCGAAAGTCCGATCGCCGAATCCATGGAGTATCGACCGCCAACCCAGTCCCAGAAGCCGAACATGTTGGCGGTGTCGATGCCGAACTTCGTCACTTCCTTCGCGTTTGTCGACACCGCGACGAAATGCTTCGCGATCGCCTCCTCGTCGCCAGCAAGCCCCGCGAGCGACCAGCTGCGCGCGCTCCCGGCATTGGTCATGGTCTCGAGGGTTGTGAAGGTCTTGGAAGAGATGATGAACAGCGTCTCCGCAGGATCGAGATCGCGGGTCGCTTCCACAAAATCGGTGCCGTCCACGTTGGAGACGAACCGGAACGTCATGGCGCGATCGCTGTAATGCTTGAGCGCCTCGTAGGCCATCACCGGCCCCAGATCGGAGCCGCCGATGCCGATGTTGACGATGTTGCGGATTGGCTTTCCGGTGTGGCCGCGCCACGCACCGCCGCGTACGCGATTGGAAAAATCGGCCATGCGGTCGAGCACCGAATGGACCTCGGGCACGACGTCCTCGCCATCGAGCGGGATCGATTGCCCCTTCGGCGCGCGGAGCGCGACATGCAGGACGGCCCGCTTTTCCGAAACGTTGATCTTCTCGCCTCTGAACATTGCATCGATCCGAGCGCGGAGCCCAGACTGTTCGGCCAGTTCCAATAGCAGAGCCAGCGTTTCGTCGGTAATGCGGTTCTTCGAGTAGTCGAGGTAGAGTCCGGCTGCTTCGACCGTCAGGCGCTCGCCGCGTTTGGGGTCTTGAGCAAAGAGCTCGCGCAGATGCAAGCGATCGATCGTTTGAAAATGGGCGGACAAGGCCTTCCAGGCAGGAAGCTCGGTGACCGTTTTCGTCGTAGTTGCCATTATCGCTCCTTTTGACGCGCCATGGCGGCTTGCGCAGTCTGTTTGCGCGAGCGAGTGATCTTTTCCTTCGGCGGACCTTCCCACATCCTGAAGCCGCCCTTGAACGCGTTGGCATTATCTCCAAGACGGCATAATGGTGGCAGTGTTTTCAACTTCGTCGCGTTGCCGCCGCCCAACACGACGTCCTCGGGTTGGAGAGCCGCAACCAAAGATTCAACGACATCTTCGACGTGCTTCCGCCATGCTTTCCTGCCAAATTCCTCCAGCGCGCGGGCGCCGACATAATCTTCGTAGGTCCGCTTCTTGTAGGCGAGGTGCGCTAGCTCCATCGGCTCCACGATGCCATCGACGATCATCGCCGAGCCGAGTCCCGTCCCGAGCCCGAGAAACAGCATTTTTCCGCTCCGGTAGCTGCCGAGCGCCTGCATCGCCGCATCGTTGATGACTTTCGTTGGCAGTTTGAATGCCGCAGCGAAGTTGAAGCCCATCCAGCCCTTTCCCAGATTGTGAGGTTCCGCCATAGGCCGGTCATGCACGACCGGGCCCGGATAGCCAATCGAGACGAGGTCATACTCCCAGCCATCGGCCAGCTTTTTCACGCTCGATACCATCTGCCGGGCCGTCAGGGTCGGCCCGGAGTCAATTGCTCGTTTAACTTTTTCGCCGGAGGCAAGGATCTTGACGTGGGTGCCGCCCACGTCAACGACCAGTATGTTCATGGAAGACCTTTGTCTCGATTGGAATTTAGCTTGCCTTCTTGAGCACCTCGGTCTTGGCGGAGATGACACTCATCAGCTCATTCCAGGATTTGACAAACGATTTGGCGCCCTCATCCTGCAATGTCGCTGCTAGCGCTTCGATGTCGACGCCGGCCTTCGCGAATTGCGAGAGTACCTCTTCGGAATCGCCGCCACTGGAGGGCAACATCTCTCCAATCTCGCCGTGATCGGCGAGGGCCTTAACCGTGCCTTCCGGCATGGTGTTCACCGTGAGCGGCGCGGCCAGCGCTTTGACATATAAGACGTCGGACGCTGCCGGGTCTTTGGTTCCTGTGCTCGCCCATAACAGGCGCTGTGGCCGCCCACCCTCGTTGTAGATGCGCCGCAAACGGGCCGAGGAGAGCAATTCGCACGCCGACTTGTAGGTTCGTTTCGCGACCGCGATACCGAGCTGATTGCGCAATTGCGCAGGCACCTCGTTCGCTATGGCGGCATCCCAGCGGCTGACGAAGACCGACGCGACGGATCCAACATCTGGATTCAGGCCGGCTGCGATGCGCCGCTCGATGCCGCGCAGATATGCCTCGGCGGCAGCGAGATAGTGCTCCCGGCTGAACAATAGCGTCACATTCACGGGCACGCCGGCAAAGATCGTTTCTTCGATGGCGGGCAATCCTTCTCGTGTACCGGGTATCTTGATGAAGAGGTTGAGGCGTTTCGCTTGCGCATGCAGTTCCTTGGCCGCCGCGATTGTGCTGGCCGTGTCATGCGCGAGAAGGGGCGAGACCTCGAGCGAGACCCACCCGTCTACACCATTGGTGCGTTCCCAAATCGGGCGGAACAGGTCTGCTGCCTGGACAAGATCTTCGATGGCGAGCTCGAAGAATAGCGTCTCGCCCGACTTTCCCTCGGTGAGCTTGCTGCGGATCGCTGAATCATAGTGAGAGCTGTTCTTGATCGCTTGGTCGAAGATTGTCGGGTTCGATGTGAGTCCCGTCAGCGAGAAGTCGGCGATGTAGCGCCTCAAATTGCCGCTGGTCAGCAGCTCGCGGGTGATGTTGTCGAGCCAAACGCTCTGTCCGAGTTCGTGGAGCTTTTGCGTTGCCTTCATCTTTTCACCTCCGCAGCTTCGAACAGTGGGGCGGCCGCAAGCAGGCGACCCAGATCGTAGTCGAGTAGGTCTCCGATCCGGTCCACAGTCACGTCGGGTGTGGCGAAGGAGGCCAGGGCGTTCACGTTGTGTGCATATTGTCCTTGTCGGGGAAGGACGGTGGTGACGCGGTTGCCCCAGGCCTCCTTGACCGCGGCAAGGATACGCGGCTTGTCATCAACTAGAACGTAGTGCAGCGCCGGATAGCGGGCCTCGACATCATCGAGCGCGAGTTCCTTGTGGATGTAGATCAGCACGTGTGAGTTGACTGCCTCCGAAAGTCCCGAGCGCTCAACCTTGCGGGGTTGAAAGACGACGTCGCCATCGGTGAGAAGGACGGTTGGGCCCCACTGACGTAGTCGTTCGAGCACATCCAGGGATCCCGGATACAAACGGTTGGCGAACGGGTAATCGACCAGGAATGACGACATGGACAATAGATGCATGTCCTGCGGGTGTTCGACACGGTACCGCTGGAGTGCACCGAGATAGTCTCGATACCCCAGTTCTTGGAACAGCTCCTCCAGAATTGCCCAGTACCGATCGCGACAAGGGGCACCGTACCGGCGCTCGAGGTAGGCCTTGATGTCGGCCTGGATGCGGTCGTTATCGAGGAGCGTATTGTCGACATCGACCAGAAAGACGACCTGGTTCATCGGCCTTACCCTTACGCAACTCTCTGCGATATGCTCATCGTACGCGCGTAACACGCACGGACATTTCAAGACTATGTTACTCCGACTAGCGCTTAGTGAGCGAAGCTTCGTGCGAACCGACCTTCGACGTGCCCGGTGTCATTCCACAGCCGGATCGCTGGTTCTAACTGATCGTGTTCGTACCCGAGTATGCTCAGGCTTGCAGTGTCGAGTGTGAAGAGTCGTCCGGCCTCCGCATCGAGGCCTAACCAGCGTGCCGCCAGAACTCGGAGAAAATGTCCGCTCGAAAACAATAACACGTTACCTGGGACGTTGCGAACGCGCTCCACAATGCGATCGGCCCGGGCGCCAACTTGATTCGGTGTTTCTCCTCCTGGACAGCCGTCGCGAAACAATTGCCAGCCCGGACGCTCTTCATGGATCTCCTTTGTGCGACGCCCCTCGTATTGGCCGTAATTCCATTCCAGCAGATCGCGGTCGAGTTCCGCTTCGACGCCGAAGCCGGCCAACTCCGATGTCTGGACCGCTCGCTTCAAGGGGCTCGTGAACACTTTTGCGAAAGTGAAACCCAGCAACCGCGAGCGCAAACTTTGCGCATTGAGTTCGCCGCGCTCGGTGAGAGGCAAATCTGTGAGGCCAGTATGCTGGCCCGAGAGGCTCCACGCCGTCTCGCCATGCCTTGCAAGGCAAATGATCGGAAGGACGGCGTTCATGGTCTCGCCCCTTCAGTCGAGGCTTTCGGTGCAAAGCGTCGACGAACTCGGAACACTTCGTGGTTAAGCGATATCTCTCGCGGGCCTCGCAGCACGCCGCGCTCTAGTGGGATCGAAAGCGTAGTCCGACTTCTTCAACCAAGCAACGGCAAGCACTGTAGCGGTGGGAAATTTCACGCCGACCACGTGTGCGACAGCGGTGTTGACGTGTTGCTTGGTGTAAATGACCCGGCCGCAGGCGAGATGAGCGAGGTTGCGAGCCAAAAGGTTGCATTGACGATACGCCCATCTTGGGGCTCGATCAGCGCCGAGCGGAGGAGACGAGATCATGGGCTACAAGCCGATCGAATCCTACGGCGTCATCGGCGACCTGCACACCGTTGCCTTGGTTGGCATTGACGGGTCCATCGACTGGTGTTGCCTGCCGCACTTTGACTCGCCGAGCGTCTTCGCGGCAATTCTCGACGACCAGAAAGGGGGCTCATTCCGCATCGCCAGCCTCTACGAGGCGCAGTGCAAACAGATGTACATGCCTGACAGCAACGTCCTGGTGACGCGCTTTCTTAGCGACCAGGGCGTCGGTGAGGTCGTGGACTTCATGCCGATCCAAGGCGCGCGCGAGAGTAGAAAGATCCACCAGATCGTCCGGGTAGTGCGGGCGGTGCGCGGGTCGGTCCGCTTCCGCCTCGACTGCCGGCCGGCCTTCGACTTCGCCCGCCGGCCCCACCAGGTCGTCCTGGAGGGCCGGGGAGCGATCTTCGAGGCACGCGGCATGAAAGTCTCGCTCGTCAGCCGCTTCCCGCTTGGTCGGCAAGGCGACGGCGTCGCTGCCGAGTTCGTCCTCAACCCCGGCGAGACGACCACGTTCATCCTCCGCCAGGTGGAGGAGACTTGCCAAGACAGCGTTCATGATGGGGTCTTGCTTGAGGCGCGGCTGGTCGGCACGGAGGCCCTGACGCAGACCCTGGCCTTTTGGCGGCAGTGGCTGAGGAAGTGCAACTATTCAGGTCGCTGGCGCGAGATGGTCCACCGCTCGGCGCTGGTGTTGAAGCTGCTGACGTTCGCGCCGACTGGCGCGATCGTGGCGGCGCCGACCTGCGGGCTGCCGGAAGAGATCGGCGGGGTACGCAACTGGGACTATCGCTATACTTGGGTGCGCGACGCCGCTTTCACCAATTACGCCTTCCTGCGTCTGGGACTGACGTCGGAGGCGGAGCAGTTCATGGCCTGGTTGGAGCAGCGGGCCGTCGAGGGCGCCCGGGGCGACCCGTTGCAGACTATGTATCGCATCGACGGTGGCCGCGAGCTGCCAGAGGAGGTCCTCGACCACCTCGATGGTTACCGCGGGTCGCGTCCCGTGCGAGTCGGCAACGCCGCTGCCGACCAGCTGCAGCTGGACATCTATGGCGAGCTGATGGATGCGGTCTACCTGTACGACAAGTACGGGACGCCGATCGCCTATGACTCCTGGCGTCACGTGCGCAAGATGCTGGACTGGGTGGCGAGCAACTGGGACCGAGCCGACGATGGCATCTGGGAGGTGCGCGGTGGACAACAGCAGTTCGTGTACTCCAAGGTGCAGTGCTGGGTGGCGTTGGACCGAGCGATCCGCCTTGCGCAGAAGCGGAGTCTGCCGCTGGATCGCGCCCGCCTGGCTACGGAGCGGGACCGCATCTACGAGACCATCATGACGCACGGCTGGAACACCGAGCGGCAGACGTTCGTGCAGCACTTCGCCACTGACGCGGTGGATGCGTCCAATCTGATCATGCCGCTCGTCTTCTTCCTGTCGCCGACCGACCCACGCATGCGCGGGACGCTGGATCGGATCATGGCGGAGCTGGTTTCCGACAGCTTGGTGCACCGCTACGAGATCGGCAGAGGAGCTGGCGACGGCCTGACCGGGAGCGAGGGGACGTTCAATATGTGTACGTTCTGGCTGGTGGAAGCACTGGCCCGGGCGGGCCGCGCCGAGGAGGCCCGCTTCATCTTCGAGAAGATGCTGACCTACGCCAACCACCTCGGCTTGTACGCCGAGGAGACGGGTCCGCGTGGCGAAGCGCTGGGCAACTTCCCGCAGGCATTCACTCACATCGGTTTGATAAGCGCCGCGTTCAACCTGGACCGCCGGCTAGGCGTTGGACCTTGAGTGGGGGGCGGGCCATGAGCGCGCAGATCGCTTATCTAGGGACTTCCGTTCCAGGCTGGGTGAGGGAGCTTTCGAGCAGCGATCCACTCCAGCGTCGCCTCGGTGCATATGCGCTGGGCGAGATCGGCCCGGCGGCAACCGAGGCTATGTCCGACCTCGCCGCTACCCTCCAGGACCCGGTTGCGTTCGTGCGCGTCTGGGCGGCGGCGGCCTTGGCCCGGGTGGTGCCGTCAGGTGGAGAGTCGATCACCGTCCTCGTCGCGGAGTTGGGCAACGAGCTTGCCTTCGTCCGCAGCCTGGCGGCCTGGCACCTCGGTCGCCTCGGTCCGGCCTTCCCGGGGATCGAACAAGCCCTCCGCCCCCTCCGACAGCTAGCGGGTGATGAGGATCCGAGCGTGCGAGTGGAGGCCGCGCTAGCGCTGGGGATGCTCGAGGGGAAGGGCGCCCCGCCGCCGGAGCTGAAGTCCTTGTGCACTTGAGCCTCCGGCGGCATCGCCTTGCACGGATTCGTTCGATCTCTAGCAATACGATCTCGGCGTCAGTCACCGAGCCTCTCTCCGAAGTCGAAGGCTCTCGTCGCCGATAGCGGTCGCTCATTTTGACCACCTACTCCGGGGCCATTTCTCGCCCGGCGAAGAATTTCTACCCTAAGCTACCCTGCCATCCTGTTTGCCAATTGCGAAACGCCAAGCCGCCAGGTGCTCGGCCTCGGCAAGGCCATCTGCGGATGTATTGGCTGGTTGAAGTCGTCCACAACGTTCCGGCGGACCTGCCTTCCTGGATCGAGCTGTTGAGACGTTGGAGGTCAACCAGCGTTCTTCGCCGAAACGCCGTTGCTTGTCGGCGAAGACCGTCTCGCGCCGGGGCCCGGATGAACGTGGACTGCCTTCGCCGTCAGCGGCTCACCGCATTCGGAGCAGATCATGACAGGATCAAACATCTTGTGGCAGTTCTTGTGTTCATGCAGCAGCGGTCGTCCGCGCGAGTCGACCATGTGGACGTTGCCCCAGTGCACAATCGACATGATGATCGGATAGAGATCGAGACCCTTTTGCGTCAGGATATACTCGTAGCGCTTCGGCGCTTCCTGATACGGAATCTTGCGCAGTACGCCAAAGCGGACAAATTTCTTCAGCCGATCGGCGAGCAGATGGCGGGTGATTCCGAGCGACGTCTGGAAGTCATCAAATCTGCGAATGCGCAAGAAACATTCGCGCAGGATGAGGAGGCTCCAGCGGTCACCGATCACCGCCACGGTACGGGCGAGAGAGCATGGCTCCTCCTCAAGGGTATCCCATTTCATTGTCGTCTCCAGCGAATCCGTGGCGCATCACAAATAAATTCTAAATAAGAACTAACGAGAAATCAATGGGATGCCCTTATTCGCGCATCGTTATGCGTATTGTATGATAAACATCATATTGACAGTTCTAAAATAGAACCTTATCGGTGCAGTACGATCAATCGGGTGGCGAGCAACCACCGCCGTAAGGGAAGAGCGTTCCATGGCTGCTCCGCTAAAGGTCGAGTTTCATTTCGATTTCGGCAGTCCCAACGCTTACCTCGCCGAGCTCGCGCTGCCCGGCATCGAGCAGCGAACCGGCGTCAAGTTCGACTACGTGCCGGTGCTGCTCGGCGGCGTCTACAAGGCGACCGGCAACCTGTCGCCTGCCGAGTCGCTGCGCGGGATCAAGAACAAGCCGGAATACAATGCGCTCGAGACCCAACGCTTCCTGCGCCGGCACAACATCACGAAGTTCACGGTGAACCCGTTCTTCCCGGTGAACACCCTTGCGCTGATGCGCGGCGCTGTTGCCGCGGAGTTCGAGGGGGCGTTCGAGCCCTACTTCCGCGCTGCCTATCACCACATGTGGGTCGAGCCCAAGAAGATGGACGATCCGCAGGTCTTCCGCGATGCGTTTCTGTCATCAGGGCTGGACATCGATCGCATCAGCGCCCGCGCCCAGCAGGACGACGTCAAGAAGAGGTTGATCGAGAACACCAGCCGCGCCGTGGCGCGCGGCACGTTCGGCTCGCCGACGTTCTTCGTCGGTGACGAGATCTACTTCGGCAAGGACAGCCTGCGCGACGTCGAGGAAGAAATCCTGGCGCAATCGGCCGCAGCGCGGCGCAAGAGCGCCTGACCGGGCGGGGGATATCCGGAACGAGTCGAGCCCGCAAAGGGCCTTTCAACGGGAGGTGTCATTGGCGAACTGGCAGCAGGCTGCAGCGGAAATCACCGAGATGTTGCCGCAGCGCATTCATGAGGTGATGGACCCCTATGTTGCCACCACACCCGACCGGACGGCGCTCATCGAAGACAATGCCACGCTGACCTATCGCGAGCTCGACCGCGCGGTCGGCGCCACGGCGGAGGCGCTATCCACGCTCGGCATCCGCGCCGGCGATCGGATGATGATCGTGAGCGAAAACGCGATTGCGCTCGCCTGCCTCCTGTTCGCGGCCAGTCGCCTCGATGCCTGGGCGATCGTGGCCAACCCGCGGCTGTCGCCGCGTGAGCTCGATCAGATCAGAGATCACAGCGGCGCCCGTCGCATGTTCTTCACGGCGGAGGTTTCCGAAGAGGCGGCCTCGCACGCGACGCGTTACAACGCTCCGGTGCAGGATGTTGGTCCGCTCCACGGCATCGGCGTGTCTGCCCTGAACCAGAACACGCATGCCGAGCCGGTCGAGGCCGACGGCGCACGTCAGGTGGCGGTGCTCATCTATACGTCCGGTACGACCGGAACGCCGAAGGGGGTCATGCTCACGCATCGGAACCTGCTGTTTTCCGCAAGGACCACCGCGAACTTGCGGAGCATGACGGCGGAGGACGTGCAGTATTGCGTGCTGCCGATCTCGCATATCGTCGGCATCTCGCTGCTGACGATGACGCTGATGGTCGGTGGTGTGACCCGGCTGGTCACCAAATACAATCCCGCTGCGCTTGCCAAGGCGCTGGCCGAGGAAGGCATCACGCTCTTGAACGGCGTGCCCGCCACCTACCAGCGCCTGCTGGAATACAAGCAGACGGCCGGCTTGCCCAAGCTCAAGCGCGGCGCGCTGCGCCTGATGAGCGTCGCCGGCGCGCCGCTCGACCTCGAGCTCAAGGCAAGGGTCGAGAAGGAGCTCGGTCTGCCGCTCGGCAACGCCTTTGGCATCACCGAATGCTCGCCCGGAATTTCCGGCGTGCGGCCCGAGGCGCCGCGTCGCGACAATTCGGTCGGAGTGCTCGTGCCGGGTATCGAGGCCCGGATCGTTGCGCGGGACGGCGCCATCGTGACGAACGGTGACATCGGCGAATTGCATGTCCGTGGGCCGAACGTCATGCGCGGTTACTATCGCGCGCCCGACCTCACGGCGAAAGCGATCGACCCGGAAGGGTGGTTCAACACCGGCGACCTCGCGCGCTTCGAGGGCGATGCGATGTTCATCGTTGGTCGCACCAAGGAGATGATCATTCGCTCCGGCTTCAACGTCTATCCGGCCGAGATCGAGGCGGTGCTGAGCACGCATCCAGACGTGGTGCAATGCGCCGTGGTCGGACGATCGGTCCCGGGCAACGAAGAGATTGTGGCGTTCGTCCAGCTCCTCAAGGGCTCCTCGGCAACCGCGCAGGATTTGATGTCGCATGTCGCGCCGGAGCTCACGTCCTACAAGCGGCCATCCGAGATCATCCTCATGGACGCGCTGCCGGCCACGTCGACAGGCAAGCTCCTGAAACACAAGCTGGCGGAATCGCTGCGCAACTGACGCGCGCGAGATCGCTCAAAATCTCACAAGGCTGGAGAAGTCCCATGCAGAAGAGAAACAGGACGGTTGCGGTCATCGGCGCCGGTGACTTTATCGGCGGCGAGATTGCCAAGAAATTCGCCTCGGAAGGCTTCACCATCTTCGCTGGCCGCCGCAATGGCGACAAGCTCGCGCCGCTGGTCAAGGAGATCGAGGCGGTCGGCGGTGAGATCCACGCCCGCTCGCTCGACGCGCGCAAGGAGGAGGAGATCATCTCCTTCCTCAATGACGCGGACAAGCATGCGCCGCTCGAGGTCTGCATCTTCAACATCGGCGCCAATGTCAATTTCCCGATCCTGGAGACCACCGAACGGGTGTTCCGAAAGGTCTGGGAAATGGCCTGCTATTCCGGGTTCCTTGCGGGGCGCGAGGCCGCACGGCTGATGCTGCCGCGTGGCGGCGGCAACATCTTCTTTACTGGCGCGACCGCGAGCTTGCGCGGCGGTTCCGGCTATGCCGCCTTCGCCAGCGCCAAGTTCGGCCTGCGAGCCGTCGCACAGGCGATGGCGCGCGAACTCGGGCCGAAGAACATCCACGTCGCGCATCTTATCATTGACTCTGGCGTCGATACCGAATGGGTGCGCCAGCGCCGGCTCGAAGCGCTCGGCCCCAATGCGCTCGACGATCCAGACCTGCTAATGCCGCCTGCGTCGGTGGCGGCGTCCTATTGGCAGCTCTACCAACAGCCCAAGAGCGCGTGGACGTTTGAGCTTGAGATCCGTCCCTTCGGCGAGAAGTGGTAGGAGCGCGCCCCATGGAGCTCGCGCTATCCCCGGAAGATGCGGCGTTTCGCGACGAAGTGCGCGCGTTCATCAAGGACAATTATCCGACCGAGATGCGCGTTCCCAATCCGGAGACCGACCTTTCCAAGGAGCAGATGCTGCTGTGGCATCGCATCCTGCACAAGAAGGGCTGGATCGCGCCGCTCTGGCCCAAGGAATATGGCGGGCCCGGCTGGTCCATCACCCGCCGTTTCATCTTCGAGCAGGAGACCACGCGCGCGGGCACGATGCCGCCTTTGGCGTTCAGTGTCACCATGGTCGGTCCCGTCATCTATACGTTCGGCAATGAGGCGCAGAAGAAGAAGTTTCTTCCCCGCATCCTCTCGGGCGAGGATTGGTGGTGCCAGGGCTATTCCGAGCCCGGCTCGGGCTCCGACCTCGCCACCGTCCGCACCAAGGCGGTACGCGACGGCGACCACTACATCGTCAACGGCCACAAGACCTGGACCACGCTGGCGCAGCACGCCGACTGGATCTTCTGCCTGGTACGGACCGATCCGGCGGCAAAGCCGCAGTCCGGCATCTCCTTCCTGCTGATCGACATGAAGTCGCCGGGCGTCACCGTGCGTCCGATCATCACCATCGATGGCTCCCATGAGGTCAACGACGTCTTCCTCGAAAACGTCCGCGTTCCCGTCGAGAACCTGATCGGCGAAGAGAACAAGGGCTGGACCTACGCCAAATTCCTGCTCGGCAATGAACGTACCAGCATGGCCGGCATCGGCCGCTCGACGCGCTATATCGAGAAATTGAAGAGGATCGTGAAGGCGGAAATTCCGGAAGACGATCCGGCGCATCTCGAATTCATCAAAGACATCGCGCGGGTCGAGCTCGACGTGCTGGCGCTGGAGGCAACCGAGCTGCGCGTCGTCGCCCAAATGGCACGCGGCATCGATCCGGGGCCGGCGGCCTCGCTGTTCAAGATCCGTGGCACCGAGATCTTCCAGGACATCACCGAGCTGACCCATCGTGCGATCGGCAATTACGGGCTGGCCATTCGCGAACATCCGGCCAGTGCCAATCATTACATGCCGGGACCGGACTACGGCCACACCGCATCGGAGAAGTATCTCAACTCGCGCAAGCTCTCCATCTACGGCGGATCGAACGAGATCCAACGCAACATCATCGCAAAAGCGGTGCTCGGCCTCTAGCGATCGACGGACAGGGGAATCGGATGGATATCCAGTTCACGGAAGAGCAAGAGCTACTGCGATCAAGCGTTCAGCGTCTGCTGCGCGATCAGTACGATTTCGATGCGCGCCGCAGGATCCTCGCGAGCGAGGAGGGGTATAGCCGCGAGCAATGGCGTGCCTTCGCTGAGCTCGGCCTGCTGGGTGCGCCGTTCTCCGAGGAAGTTGGCGGTCTCGGGGGCGGTCCAATGTCGACGATGATCATCATGCAGGAGTTCGGCCGTCATCTCGTGGTCGAGCCCTTTGTCGAGACGGTGGTCCTCGCCGGCGGTCTGCTCGAGCGTACCGGTTCCGCCGAGCAGAAACACGGCTTCATTCCGGACATCATTGCTGGCACCACGACCTGGGCGCTCGCCTGGACCGAGAAGAACTCGCGCTTCGATCTCGCCAACGTCACAACCACTGCTCGGCGCGAGGGTAACGGCTATGTGCTGACCGGCCAAAAGACCGCGGTCGTCGCCGCGCCCTGGGCGGATTATCTCATCGTCTCGGCGCGCACGTCCGGCCAGCAGCGCGATCGCGGCGGCGTCAGCCTGTTCGTGGTCGATCGCCGCGCCGCCAACCTCACTCTGCAGAGCTTCAGGACGATCGACGGCCGACGCGCGGCCGAGATCAGCCTGCGCGGTGTTGCCGGTCAGTTGCTGGGCGAAGAGGGCGAGGGTGTGGCCGCGCTGGAGGCCTGCCGCGACCGTGCCATCGGCGCGCTCTGCGCCGAGGCGGTCGGTGCGCTGGCTGAATTGAATGCCGCGACGCTGGACTATTCCAAGACCCGCAAGCAGTTCGGCACGACGATCGGCTCTTTCCAGGTGCTGCAGCATCGGATGGTCGACATGTTCATCGCGCATCAGGAAGCGCTTTCATTGATGCAGCATCTCACGCTCAGCCTTGATGCAGGCGAGGCTGGCGTGTCGCGTCTCGCGTCGGGCGCCAAGTCGAAGATTGGCTATGCCGGCAAGTTCATCGCCGACCAGGCGGTGCAACTGCATGGCGGCATGGGCATGACTGACGAATTGAACGTCGGACATTATTTCAAGCGCATTTCCTCCATCAACATCCAGTTCGGCGATCCCGCCTTTCACCTGCTGCGCTACGCGCAGCTCGATGCGGCCGCCTAGCAGAGAGGCAGACATGACGACTGAAGCAGTGATCGTTTCCACCGCGCGCACCGGCGTCGGCAAGGCCTACCGCGGCGCGCTCAACAACACCGATGGTCCGACCCTGGCAGGCCACGTGATGGCCGAGGCCGTGAAGCGTGCGGGCATAGCGCCCGGCGAGGTCGAGGACGTGGTGATGGGCTGCGCCATGCAGCAGGGCACCATGGTGATGAACGTCGCCCGCAAGGGTGCGATCCGCGCCGGCCTGCCGGTCACCGTGGCCGGCACCACGATCGACCGCCAGTGTGCTTCCGGTCTGCAGGCGATTGCGGTGGCTGCGCGTTCGGTGATGCTCGACGGCGTCGAGATCGCAATCGGCGGTGGCATCGAGTCGATTAGCCTGGTGCAGAACGATCACATGAACAAGTTCCATGCCATCGATCAGGATCTCATGACGATGAAGCCAGAGATGTACATGTCGATGCTGGAGACGGCCGAAGTGGTCGCCGAGCGTTACAAGATCGGCCGCGACCAGCAAGACGAATACAGCCTCGAATGCCAGCGCCGGGTCGGCGCGGCGCTGCAGGGCGGCCGTTTCAACGACGAGATCGTGCCGATCACGACCAAGATGGCCGTGGTCGACAAGGACACCAAGGAAGTGACGTATCAGCAGGTGACCTTGTCAAAGGACGAGGGCCCGCGTGCGGACACGACCGCGGAAGGCCTCGCCAAGATCAAGCCGGTGTTCGAAGGCAAGACCATCAGCGCAGGCAATGCCAGCCAGCTCTCCGATGGTGCATCGGCCTGCGTGATCATGAGCGACAAGATCGCGGCGCAGAAGGGCCTGAAGCCACTCGGCATCTTCCGCGGCTTCGTCGCCGCAGGCGTCGAGCCGGATGAGATGGGCGTCGGCCCGGTTGCGGCAATCCCGAGGCTGCTCAAGCGCCACAACCTCAAGATCGATGACATCGATCTCTGGGAGCTCAACGAGGCCTATGCGGTGCAGGTGATCTACTGCCGCGACAAGCTTGGCATTGATCCGAACAAGCTCAACGTCAACGGCGGCTCGATCGCGATCGGTCATCCCTATGGCATGACGGGGTCGCGGTTGACCGGCCACCTCCTGATCGAGGGCCGGCGGCGCAAGGCGAAATACGGCGTGGTGACCATGTGCATCGGCGGCGGCATGGGTGCGGCCGGCCTGTTCGAAATCGTCCATTGATCGGAAACGGAGTTTTCACGTGAAGACAGCAATCACCGAACTGTTCGGCATCCAGCATCCGATCATCCAGGGCGGCATGCATTATGTCGGCTTCGCCGAGATGGCCGCGGCCGTATCGAATGCCGGCGGTCTCGGCATCATCACGGGGCTGACCCAGAAAACGCCGGAGCTCCTCGCCAAGGAGATCGCGCGCTGCCGCGACATGACCGACAAGCCGTTCGGCGTGAACCTGACCTTCCTGCCGACGCTGTCGGCCCCGCCCTATCCGGAATACATCGCCGCGATCCGCGAAGGCGGCATCAAGGCGGTCGAGACCGCAGGCCGCAGCCCGGAGGCCTATATGCCCGCGCTGAAGGCGGCCGGCATCAAGGTGATCCACAAATGCACTTCGGTGCGGCATTCGCTCAAGGCCGAGAAGATCGGCTGCGACGCCGTCAGTGTCGACGGCTTCGAATGCGGCGGTCATCCCGGCGAGGATGACATCCCGAACATGATCCTGTTGCCGCGGGCTGCGGATGAGCTCAAGATCCCGTTCGTGGCTTCCGGCGGCATGGCGGACGGGCGCAGCCTAGTCGGTGCGCTCGCAATGGGCGCGGCCGGCATGAACATGGGCACGCGATTCGTCGCCACCAAGGAAGCTCCGGTCCACGACAACGTGAAGCAGGCGCTGGTCAAGGCGACCGAGCTCGACACGGTCCTCGTGATGCGCGCGCTTCGCAACACCGAGCGCGTGCTGAAGAACAAGGGCGTCAGCGAATTGCTCGAGATCGAGCGCGAGAAGGGCGCAAGTCTGAAAATCGACGACATCCTCGACCAGGTGACCGGCGTCTATCCGAAGGTGATGGTCGATGGCGAGATGGATGCCGGGGCCTGGAGCTGCGGCATGGTGGTCGGGCTGATCCACGACATCCCGACGGTCAAGGAACTGATCGACCGCATCATGGCGGAAGCGGAGGCGATCATCCGCCAGCGGTTGACCGGCTTCCTTGACGGCAAGGTCGAGACGCCGCGGGCGCGTGCGGTCGCCTGACGAAGGGCGAGATACGAGCACAAGACCGGGGTGGCTGACGGCGTCGCGATGCTGACGCCGCAGCGGTGCGGAGAGAAGAACATCAGGGAGGAAGAGCATGCCTGTCGTAGGTAGCCATCAATACCCCACTATGGAATCCGTCATCTACGGCAAGCCCGCGGCTGAGGCGTTGCGAGAGGAGGCCGAGCGGCTGGGCGCCAAGCGTGTCTATCTGATCGCGAGCCGCACGCTCAACACCACGACCGACGAGATCGAGAAGATTCGGACGGCGCTCGATGCGCGCCATGCCGCGACCTTTGACGGCGTACCGCAGCACACGACCCGGGACGTGGTCACGCAGATCGCCCGGCAGGCCAAGGACGCTCAGGCCGACCTGGTCGTTGCAATCGGCGGCGGCTCGGTGGTCGACGCGGCAAAGATCGTGCTGATGTGCATGGAGCACGAGATCTTTGAGCCGATGGGGCTCGATGGATTCGAGACCACGCCGGACCGCCGCTTCGGGCCGTTCCGGGCCCCGAAAGTGCGCATGATCGCCATCCCGAGCACGCTCTCCGGCGGCGAATACAATTCGGGCGCGCTGGTCACCGACACCGGCCGCAAGCTGAAGCAGATTTTCAATCATCCGATGATGATGCCGCGAAGCATCATCCTCGATCCAGCGATAACGAAATACACGCCCGAAAAACTCTGGCTCGGGTCCGGCACGCGCGCGATGGACCATGGCATCGAGGCGATCTGCTCCAGCCGTCCCAATGTGCTCGTCGACGCCGTGTGCCAGCAGGGCCTGCGCTATCTGTACGACGGACTCCGGCGCACCAAGGACAATCCGAACGATGAAGCGGCGCGGCTGAACTGTCAGTTGGGGTCCTGGATGTCGGCCTTCGGGTTGCAGTCGCGCGTTCCGATGGGGGCCAGCCATGCCATCGGCCATGTCCTCGGTGGGACCTGCGACGTGCCGCATTATTTCTGCACGGCCGTGATGATGCCAAGCGTGCTCCGATACAATCGCCCCGCCACGGAAGCCGCACAGAGGTTGGTCGCAGCGGCGCTTGGCGCACCGCAACGGGATGCCGGCGACGCTTTCGCGACATTCATCGCGGAGCTCGGCTTGCCGCGGAGGCTCGCGGACGTCGGCGTTGCCGAGGACCGCTTCGAGCTAATCGGCAAGAACGCAATGCTCTCGATCTTCACGCGGGCCAATCCTCAGCCGATCCGTGAGCCCGCCGACATCGTCAAGATTCTCAAATTAGCCGCCTGAAGAAGCGCGAAGTGTCCATCACGGCCTGCCGCGCGGAAGGCCGCGCGCAAAAGCAACATTGGAGGAACACGTGATGTTTAGGAGCATCCGACTGGCCTGTGCACTCTTGATTGCCGCAGCCGCGCCCTGCTGGGCGGGCGATCCGGTCGGCGTCACCGCAACAAGCATCAAGATTGGCGGCATCTTTCCGCTCAGCGGGCCTGCTTCCTCGATCGGCCAGGTCGGACATGGCGTGCTGGCGTATATGCGATCGGTCAACGAGCGTGGCGGCATTAATGGACGCAAGATCGACTATCTGATGCTCGACGACGCCTACAGCCCGCCGAAGTCGGTGGAGCATGCACGAAAACTCGTCGAGGGCGACGAAGTCGCGTTCATGTTCAGCCAGCTCGGTACCGCAGGCAACACTGCGGTGGCGAAATATCTGGCTGCCAAGCGCGTGCCGACGATTGCGATCGTCACTGGCGCGAGCAAGTTCACCAGTGTCAAGGACTATCCGCTGACCACCACCGGGCTCGTCAGCTATGACACCGAAGGGAAGATCTACGCCAAATATCTGATGCGCGCGTTGCCCTCGGCGAAATACGCCATTCTCTACCAGAATGACGATCTCGGCCGCGACTACGTCAGCGCGTTCAAGGCAGTTCTCGGCGCCGATTTCGACAAGCGCGTGGTCACCGCCAGTTACGAGGTCACCGAGCCGACGATCGACTCGCAGGTCGTGGCGCTGAAGAGCTCCGGCGCGCAGGCGCTGTTCATCGCGGGCACGCCCAAGTTCGCCGCACAGGCGATCCGCCGGGCGGCCGAGACGGCGTGGAAGCCGACGATCCTGATCAATTTCCCGTCGTCGTCGATTGCCGGAACGATCAAGCCGGCGGGCCTAGAGAATTCAGTGGGCGTCATCGTCGGCACCTTCAACAAGGATCCAAACGACGAGAGCTGGAAGGACGACGAGGCCATCAAGGCCTATCGCGCCTTCTTCGATCGGTATCTAGCAGGCTCCGATATCACCAATACGAGTTATCTGACCGGTTATCAGCAGGGCATGCTGCTGGAGCAGATCCTCAAGCAATGCGGCGATGACCTCTCGCGCGAGAACGTCATCAAGCAGGCGAAGTCGCTGAAGAACTTCACGTTGTCGACAGCACTGCCGGGCATCCGGATCAACACCAGCGAAACCAACAACATGGTCTGGACGCAACTGCAGCTTCAGCGCTGGACCGGGAGCCGCTGGGAACCGTTCGGCGGGATTCTTGACGCGACCTCAGAGTAACCCATCTGTCGCATGACGTTCCAGGCCTCGAGGTGCGGTCCAACGAGGGCCGGAAACGATCAGGATGAATCCACCATGGCTGACCTGCGGATATTCTCCTACTTGCCGAACCCCCGGGTCTGGAAGGCGACCATCGCAGCGCGGTTCTGCGGCGTGGAGGTCGAGGTCAGAGGAGCTCCCCCCAAGGAGCTGCGGGACTGGTTATGGGACTATGACGCCCGCCCATTGGCGGAGCATGAACGCGTCTCGCTATCTTCGCTGGCGCGAACCGGCCGGGTTGGGTTGACCGGTTCGCAACTCTTCAAGACCGATGCGTTTATGGAAGCGCAGCCGTTCGGCAATGTGCCTGCCGCTTTCGGGCCTAATGGCGAAATCGGGATCTTCGAATCGAACAGCATCATGCGGGCGGTGGCACGGCTCGGCGAGTCGAAGTCCACGCTCTACGGGCACGATGCCTATGAGGCGTCCAGGATCGACAGCTTTCTCGACGTCAGCCTGGTGTTTGCCCGAGATTCGCAGATCTATCTCCTGGCGCTGTCGGGCGGCACGGTCGATGCGGCCGTTCACGCGCGAGCAAGGGAAGCGTTTGCGATCTATGCATCGGGGATCGAGCAAGCGTTGTCCCCGCGGCGCGAGGCACTGGTGGGTACGGGATTATCGCTGGCCGATATCTGCTTTGCCGCAGAGTTTTCGCTGTTCATGAATGAGCATGCGCGGGCCGAGCAATTGCACAAGCTCGGGCTGGACAGGATCCTGCATCCGGCAGTGCAGGATGAATATCCGCGGACCTTTGCTCATTTCGCTCGTCTCGTCGAGCACGTGCATTTCCAGCCTGATCTGAAGCCATACGTCGAAAAGCTGTTGGCGAAGGCTGGCAACTGACCTGCCGGCCGAACGTGGAGGACTAATCGCATGACCGCGCCTGTCTGCCTGATATCCGGTGTCGGCCCTGGCACAGGTTCCGCTCTCGCCAGACGGTTTGCTGAGGGTGGCTATCGCCTCGCTCTGCTCGCCAGGAACGAGGAGCGTCTCGCTGCCCTTGAGAAGGAACTGCCGGGCGCGAAAGGATTCCGCTGCGATGTTTCCGATCCCGAGCAGATCGACGCGGTAGGGTCGGCCGTGGAGCGCGATCTCGGCTATCCCGCCGTGGTCATCCACAACGCCGTCGGTGGTGCGTTCGGCACATTTCGCGAGATCGATCCATCGATCCTGAATCGCAATTTCCAGGTCAATACCATGGGACTGCTGTATCTGGCGCGGCGGTTCGTCCCCGCGATGGTGACGGCCGGAAAGGGTGCGATCGTTGCCACCGGCAACACCTCGGCCCTGCGCGGCAAGGCCGGTTTCGCCGGCTTCGCGCCGACCAAGGCGGCGCAGCGAATCCTCGCCGAAGCGATGGCGCGCGATCTCGGGCCACAGGGCGTTCACGTCGCTTACGTCGTGGTCGATGCCGTGATCGACCTCGATTGGACACGGAAACGCTGGCCAGATCGGCCGGACGATTTCTTCATCAAACCGCGCGCCATCGCGGACGAGATCTGGCACGTCGCCCACCAGGATCGAAGCGCATGGTCGTTCAACGTCGAATTGCGGCCGTTTGGAGAAAGCTGGTAGCCGGGAGGAGTCGTTGCCGGTGGCATCGCGCCAACTCGAGGCGCTCTTTCGTCTCGTATTCCGGCGCTATGCCGAGAGATCATGGAGGAGGGTTGCGCAAGTGACCGCCTCGGCGGCGGTTTTCCCTCACCGCCGTCGCCGGCCTCTCTTGTCCGGCTTTGCTTCCCGCTGGTTGAAGCCCGAGGAGATGCCTTGCTGAACGTTTGCCCTGTCGTGGCCGCATATCACCGCCGCAATCGTTTCGGACCCTCCGGAACATCCGTTCGTCGCTCGTATCGGTCAGTCGTGCCCGGTGTTGGAGCTGGAGATCCTAGCACGCCATCGCCCTTCAAAAGTGTCAAAGTCCTCTTTCAGTGCCAACGCTTGGGCATCTAAGGGATTGCCGGGCTTGTCAGCAATGACAATGCCTGGAGCTTCTCCGCGAGATCCGAATTCGGGAAGCCGCTCTGTGGGCCATTCCAGCAATGCTTTCGATAGCATCGGCTTGCCTGCGTACCAGCATTTTCGTCCGTCGATGAGACGATAGGACCACCATTGCCCGTGTGGATTTGGCGGCATCGTGGCGTTGCATTGTTGCTTAGCGTGTCCACTAGTCATTTCGAGCGATGAGAGCGCGGCAATGCCAACTGTTAAAGCAAACGATCGAAGGGGTTTGCTCATGGGCCGCGCTCAACTGCCGTGTTGCTGCAATCGACTTAAAGCAACGATCAATGCAGGCCGTTCGAGAACTTCCACCAACTTTTCAAGGATACGCGCATTATCCTTGGGACAGGGCTGAAGGTATTCTTCCAGTATGAGTTGCGCGTCGTTAATCGCTTCCAAGGCTAATTGCTGATCAGTCATTGCTGCTTACTCATCAATTATTGGCGCCAAGGGTAACAGCGAAGGAACAGATCAAGTCAGCTTTGAGGAATATCCCCGCTCTTCTCTTCACTTTTTATTTCAAATTCTCGGCGCCTCGTCGTGCGTCGCGGTGTCGTCTCGGCGCTGCGAGATCCGCCTTCTCCATCCCCGCGCGTCGGAATTTGAAAGTTGCCGCAGTGTGAGGTGCGCGCCGAGGACGCGGGCGCCGCCAGCAGTGATCTTGAAAGGGAACTCCTCAGCGGGAAATTCGATCGAGACGTAGCCGGTGGCGATGATCGGTCAGCAGGTGTGCGCCGCCGAGGACCGCGGCCAGCGTTCCTAGCCCGGTCCCGCCGGCAATCAAGAACATGATCAGCAATTGATATTTTACCGCATCGACCGGCTCGACGCCGGCCAGTATCTGGCCAGTCATCATCCCCGGGAGGGAAACAAGGCCGATCGCCGCCATGCTGTTCATGATCGGCATGAAGCCGCTTCTCAACGCATCCCGTATGACTGGTAGCAGGGCTTGGTGTCGGGTGCCGCCGAGCGCAAGACAAGCTTCTATGGCGGCTCGTTCGCGCACCAGACTATTTGTCAGCACGTCCAGGCCCAGGCTTATGCCGGTCATGGTGTTGCCCAGGATCATGCCCAGCAAAGGCAGCGCATAGCGCGGATGATACCAGGGATCCGGGCGTAGCTCCGTCAAGAGCGCGAACATCGTGACGGTACCGGCGGCGAGCAGCGTGCAGCCGGCGCCCAAGCCGTAGCTCCAAATGCCGGGTAGGCGCCGCTTCTGCCGCGCGACGATCTCCCGCGAGGCGAAGAGAACCATGATGGAGGCGGCGAGGGCGGTCCAGAGCGGCGATACCGTGGCAAACAGGAACGTCAGCACGTATCCCACCAGGACGAGTTGAAGCACCATGCGCACGGTCGCGATGGCCAGTTGCCTCTCAAGCTTGAGGCGGAGAACAAGCGAGAGAACGCCGTCCATGACGACGAGGAGGGCGGGCAGGACTAGATCACCATACGAAAGCTGGATGTACGTCACGGCCGGTTTTCCTCGATGCCACCATCGGGGCTCATCGCAAATATCCTTGACCCGACGCGGCGGGCTTGGGCATCGTCGTGGGTACTCCAGAGGACGCTCGTTCCATCCGAGACGCGTTCGGCAATCAGCGCTTCCACGGCCGCAGCGGATGCTGGGTCGAGGGCCGAGGTTGGCTCGTCCAGCAGAAGCACCCGCGATCGCAGCATGAGCGCCCGCACGAGCCCCAATCGCTGTCTCTCGCCGGTCGAAAGTCTCTGGATCGGCCAAGGTCCGCAGTCATCTGGCAGCCCCACGCGTGTGACCAGCAGCAGGGCGTCATCCCATGCCGTGAAGTGTTCCTGCACGATGTCGGACCACCAGCCAGGCTCGGCGGCGAGATAGGTCACTTGTCTTCGCCACGCGGGGGCGGGCATCGCTTCTCTGAGCGTTCCGTCAAGCTTGACCGTTCCTTCGTTGGGATCGAGATCCGCGATGGAGCGAAGCAGCAAGGTCTTTCCGACCCCTGAAGGTCCCTGCAGGGCGACGCACTCACCGTCCTGCAGGTCGAATGATACCGAGATGTGCAGGCGCTTGAGCCCGCTGACCGTCAGCATGCGTCAAAGCTTAAGCTGCAGCCGATCGGCAACCCGCCTGGCGATCTCCGCCGGCGCCTCGCCTGGGTAGGGATGGACCGAACTGACGTTGATCTCGCCGAGCACGTAGCTGTCGCTCCCATCCGCCTGGACGGGGCCGAGCATAAAGTCGGCGTCCCAGATCGCGGGGAGGTCATCTCGCGCGATGTCCAGCAGCGAGGTTAACTGTGGCGTCCACTCGTCCTCCATCAACCGACGCAGCCGCTGGAAGCGCGGGTCTGCGTTTGACGTGTAGAGCCGCGGTCCAGCTTCGGAACGCGCGACCGGCGAGTCGACCAAGGCTTTGACTTTGTGGTGACCGAAGCCGGCGCAGCGATCGCCCGCCATGTAGCAGCGGACCACGCCCTCGCTCAGGCGAGGCTGGAACGCCTGGTCGATCACGCTGCCGTTCTCGAAATACTCCGCGCAGCGACGGACAAAATCATCCAGCGCCAGTTCCTCGGGTGCGTCCTTGGTCGCGTCCAGCACCTTTATCATGGAGGAGGTCGGCAGCTTCTCGACCTTCCAGACGCCTTGGCCGCCGTTGCCGCGGTTGCGTTTGATCACGCGCGGTCCGCTCGCGAGCCGGGTCGGCAACTCGGCGCGCATCGCCGCGGCGGTTTGATACAGCGCCGTGTCTGATCCCCAGCCCATCGAACGGGTACGATAGAGGACTTCCTTGGTACCTATCTTGAGGATGACATCGGGATGGGCGCTCACCCATACGCCCTGCGCTGCGACGTCGCGCAGCAGGGCGTCGAGACCGGCGCGGTTTCGGCCGTCTTGAATCGGGTTGACCCAGACGAGCACGCCGTCCACTGCGAGCAGTTGTTCGCGGACCGCGTCGGCGAAGCTTTCGTCGTAGATCGCGGGGCGCCCTTCCACGCCGACGGCGGCAAGCGCCTCGAAGACGTCGACGAAGCGGCCGTTTTTCGAGGTCGCGTCTCGACGCGCGATGGCGTCTCCTCGCGAGAGGATGGCGACGGTACGTCGGGGAGAGGGTTGTCGTTCGGTATCCATGCGCAAGCTCCACGTGTTGCGTGCTGCGCAGAACTTGGACCGAAGTCTCGCCGGGAGTCTGCTTGATCCCGCCCGGGCAGTCTACGTGAGGTCGCTTGGCCCCATCAAGTGGCCATTCGTCCTTCGGGATGCAAAGTCGGGTTCGCGCGCCGAGACCGACTTCTGGGCCGACCTACGGCTGGTTCAATTAGGGCTTCGACGTGCGCGACTTGAAGGAAAGCAAGACGCTGCTGGACGAACTCGGCGGGTGAATACGTGGCAATCCGCTCGATCCAGGTCTTGCCGGCGGCATTGCTTTCGCGCCGCGAAAGCCAGGCGCGTCCGGCCGGAAAGGGGGATTGCTCGATCGGCGGAGGGCGCGGTTTCCCCGAACAGCTCGCGGGATGAGCCTGGTTGAGGCACCCACAAAGTGCCTGCCTCGGGCGAAGGATTGGATGAGATATCGTAGGTTTGGTCGTGTGGGGAAAGGCGGTAGCGCCCCAGTGATTCGAACCCCCGACGTTTCCGATATCGATCTGCGCTAATCCCGACGCGCTCTTGCAGTTGGATGTTTCGCTGTAAGCCATTGATCTCTAATGATCGGATTTTGGCTTAGTTGGAAAAATTCTCTCGAAAAATCAACGGCCGTAGCATGTCTCTTAATCAGCGGGTCCCAGGTTCGAGCCCTGGTGCGCCCACCATATAATTCAAGACCTTAGCGAGAGAAACCGTTTGAGTAGGCCGGCCTAGAACGGTTTTTCAAACGGTGTTTTTCGTCCGTAAGGATCTCCGCAGACATTCCTTCCGCCGCCAGCGTGCGATTCAAGCCCGTTCGCTTTGTGCCGTGCCTGCCGCGCTGCGTTGACGACGCTTGGTGGTACGCTCAGGAGCAGGGCTCGTGGGCGGATTGTGCGGGGCTGGCTGATACCCCAGTCGGATCGACAGCAGCTCGGCATGGGTCATCACTGCACGTGCCAGCTCGGGCACACGTTCGGGCGTGACACGTCGGCTGGGGCCGCTCGCGCTGATTGCGGCGAAGACGCGGCCGGCGCTGTTGCGGATCGGCGCGCCAACGCAGCGCAGCTCAGGCTCGTGCTCGCAATCGTCGACCGAATAGCCGCGCGCCCTGATTGCCGCGAGCTCGGCCTTCAGCCGTTTCGGCTCGACGATGGTGTTCGGCGTGAAACGGGCGAGCCCGGCGCGGATGACGCGCTCGATCACGGCTTCGCTCTGGAAGGCGAGCGTGGCCTTGCCGACGCCGGTCGAGTGGCAGGGCGAGGCCTCCATCGTGATGACGGTGTTATGGGGCCGGGCAACCTGGTTGCGGCGGCTGACGAAGACCATCTGCGCACCGTCGAAGATGCACAGATGCACGTCCTCGCCGGTGAGCTTGGCGAGCGTGTCGACGAAGGGCGGCGCCTCGCGATAGAGCGGCAGGTTCGTCAGCGCGTTGCCGCCGAGCTCGAACAGCTTCAGGCCAAGCCGGTAGCGATCCCGGCTGGCGTCCTGCTCCAGGAAGCCGACGCTGCGCAGGCTGTCGACGATACGATGCACGGTCGTACGGGGCAGGCTGGTGCGCCGCGCGATCTCGACGACGCTGAGCTCCGGGTCGCTCGAGGAGAACGCCTCGAGCACTTCCAGCATCTTGAAGAGCGACTTCACGCTTTGTCGACTGCTGTCGGCGCTCGTCATGTCGGGACCTTCCGGGCGACGTGGCCTTGCGAAGCGCAGGCCACGATCAGGACCCCGGCTTAGACGGAATCGGGCGCGGCGGCAATGCGGCCGCGCCCGTTGTCGAATGCTCACTCGGCTGCGACCAGCCTCACGCTGCCTTCGACCTCCATCAGCGGCTTGAGCGCGGCGGCGATCGCCTCCTTCTGCCGGCTGGTCGGCGCCGGCATCGGTTGCCGCGGCAGGCCGCTCGGCGAACCCTGGAGAGTGAGGGCATGCTTCACGCAGGCCGGCAGGTTGTCGCCGACGATGGTGTTCCAGAACCGCAGCAGACGCTTGTGGATCTCGATCGCAGTGGCGTGGTCGCCGCGCTGGACAGCGTTCCACAGCGCGACGCAGGCGCCGGGCACGGCGGCCGGGTTGGCCGCGATCGTGCCGTGCGCGCCGAGCGCGAAGGACGGGTAGAGCAGCGCGTCGACCGCGGTCAGCACCACCTTGCCGGCGGGTACATCGAGCAGCAGGTCGGCCATCAGCTTGAGGTCGCCGGCGCTCTGCTTGACGCCGATCACGCCCGGCAGCTCGTTCATGATGCGCAGGAGCAGCGCAGGGCTGAGATAGTTCCAGGGCACGACGTTGTAGATGATGACCGGCTGCTTGACCGATTCCGACAGCGTCTTGAAGTGGCCGACGGTCGCATCCTCGTCCGGCTTGAACAGATAGTGCACCGGCGTGATCTGGAGCGCGGCGACGTTGACGTGCTCGACAGCACGGGCGCGGGCGATGGCTTCGCGGGTCGAGTTCGCGATGATGCCGGCGACGAGCGGCACCTTGCCGTTCAGCTCTTCCGCACAGGCCTCGATCAGGCGGCGGAATTCATCAGCGGTAAGCGTGTGACCCTCGCCGGTGCTGCCGCCGACACAGAGGCCATGCACGCCCTTGTCGAGCAGGAACTTTATCTGGCGGCGAAACGCCTTCTCGTCGATGTCGCCGTTCTGGTCGAACGGCGTGGTGAGGGGCGGAATGATCCCGGTGATCTTCGCTGGCATTTTTTCCTCCTTTGATTGTCCGGAATGTGAACATTCGAATACGACAAACGATCGCACGGCGTCAAGCATGGTTAGTTATGCGCTGGATTTCTAGCACTGTGAATTAGAACGAATGGCAAGCCTCGTCGAAAAATCTCCTTGACACGTGGGATAAGTCGCTGCTCATGATGTCCGCAATACGGACAAAACGTCCGCGGGGCCGTGCCCTGCCGAAGTCGGGAGATGACGTCATGAGCGAGATGGTTGGATCGATCGGGGCCGGCGCTGTTGCGGATCAGTCGTCCGCTGCGATCAAGGCGCGGGAGTCGAGCGACATCCGCAAGGTTGCGGTGGCAAGCGCCATCGGCAACATGATCGAGTATTACGACTTCACACTCTACGCGACCGCGACTGCGCTCGTGTTCAACAAGATCTTCTTCCCGAGCACCGATCCGCTGGTTGGCTCGCTGCTTGCCTTCGCTACCTTCTTTGTCGGCTATTGCGCGCGTCCGCTCGGCGGCGTGCTGTTCGGCCATTTCGGCGATCGCGTGGGCCGCAAGACCGCGCTGCTCCTCACCATCCTGATCATGGGGCTCGGCACGTTCCTGATCGGACTGATGCCGACCTATGAGCAGGTCGGCGTTGCCGCGCCGATCTGCCTGATCGGCCTGCGCCTGCTGCAGGGCATTGGCATCGGCGGCGAGTATGGCGGCGGCATGGTGATGACGGTCGAGCATGCGCCGGCCGACCGGCGCGGCTTCTTCTCGTCCCTCGTCCATATCGGGGTCCCCGGCGGCTTCCTGATCCCGATCGCGCTGCTCGGAATTCTCTCGACCTCGATGAGCGAGTCCGACTTCCTGGCCTGGGGCTGGCGGATTCCGTTCCTGTTCTCCATCGTCCTCGTTGGGATCGGCGTCTTCATCCGCTTCCGCATCGCCGAGACGCCGGCGTTCAAGCACGTGCTGAACGAGGAGGGTGCTGCCAGCGTGCCTGTCGTCGAGGCAGTGCGCAACCACGCCGGCAACATCCTGTTCGGCATCGGCGCCAAGATCGCCGAGAGCGGGCTGTTCAACATCTACGCGGTGTTCGCGATTACCTACTGCAAGACCAGACTGGGTCTTCCGAGCCAGACCATCCTGAACGGCGTCCTGGTCGGCTGCGCGCTGGAATGCGTGGCGCTGCCGGTGTTCGGCGCGCTGTCGGACCGGATCGGGCGCCGTGCCGTCTATGTCGGCGGCATGCTGTTCCAGGTCGTGCTCGCGCTCGTGTTCTTTCAGATGCTCAACACCGGCCACACCGGCATGATCTGGCTCGCGATCGCACTCGGTCTCGGGCTTGGCCATGGCTCGGTCTACGGCGTGCAGGGCGCCTATTTCTCGGAGCTGTTCCCGGCGCGTATCCGCTACAGCGGCCTGTCGCTGGTGCAGCAGCTCGGCCCGATCCTCGGCGGCGGCCTGTCGCCGCTGGTCGCAACCGCCCTGCTGGCCGAATACGGCTCGCCCGCCTGGGTCGCCGGCTACATGGCTGCCATGGCGCTGCTCTCGGCCGCCTGCACCTTCGGCCTGCGCCCACTGCGCGCAGGCGCTTGAGGTCCGACGTCCTGCTTTTGAAATCACCCGCCCGATCGAGGCGGGGCTCGTCAAAACATCGGAGGAAATTCCATGGTGTCTCCCGTGCACGTCTCTCGACGCAGTCTGATCCAGGCGCTCGCGCTTGCGCCGCTTGCCGCCCCGGCCATCATCGGCCGTGCCCATGCCGCCGATCCCATCCGCATCGGCATCTCAGGCCCGATGACCGGCCAGTTCGCCCAGAATGGCCAATGGATGAAGAACGGCGTCGCGATCGCCGTGAAGCAGGTCAACGACAAGGGCGGTATCAAGGGCCGCATGATCGACGTGCGGATCGCCGACGATCTTGGCCCGAACCCGACGGCTGCGGCCAACGCCGTCACCAAGCTCGCGACGCAGGACGAGGTGGTGGCGCTGGTCGGCCCGCACTACACGCCCGGCATTCTGCCGAACGTGCCGCTGCTCGGAAAATACAAGATCCCGGCTCTGACCGGCGCGACCGGTCCGGTGGTGACCCAGCAGGGCAGCCCCTGGGTGTTTCGCGTCCGCCTCAACGACGCGATCGGCGCGGATCTGCTGGTGAAATACGTCACCGAAGATCTGCAATGGAAGAAGATCGGCCTCGGCTACGTCAACACCGCATTCGGCCAATCCGGCATCGCCGTGGTGAAGGCCTCGCTCGCCAAGCGCAATGTCGAGCCGGTGCTGGTGCAGGCCCATACCGATGCGACCAAGGACTACACCTCGCAGATCCTCGCCTTCCAGCAGGCCGGCGTCGACGGCATCATCGTCTGGACCGACGACCAGCCGGCCGGCCTCATCGCCAAGCAGAGCAAGACGCTCGGCGTGAAGTTCGGCATTGCCGGCAATACCGCGTTCTCGCAGCCGATCTTCCTCGGCCTTGCCGGCGAGGGCGCCGACGGCTGCATGGCGATCGGCGAGTTCGTCAAGGACAATCCCGATCAGCGCGTGCAGGCCTGGAAGAAGCTCTACGCCGCGGCCTATCCCGGCGATGAGCCGGAGCTCTATGCCACCGTCTATCACGACGCCGCCAGGCTGATCATCGCCGCGATGGAGCGCGCCGACGCCATCTCGGGCGAGGCGATCCAGAAGACGCTCACCGAAATCCGCGACTTCCAGGGCATCGTCACCCGTTACGGCTGGACCGACAACGGCGACATGACCCATTCCGGCATCATCACCAGGGTCGCCGGCGGCAAGCCGGAGATCGTCAAGGTCATCACGAGCTGATGCGCGTGGCCGCCGAAGATCAGGCGGCCGACGCCCGCGATGGGATCATGCGATGTTGCAGACATTCATTCAAATCGTGCTGGTGGGATTGGCGGTCGGAGCAGCCTATGCGCTGGTGGCGCTCGGCTACACGCTGATCTGGAACGCGGTCTCACTGGTCAACTTCGCGCAAGGTGACCTCGTGATGCTGGGCGCCTTTGTCTCCGTCGGCTGGCTCGCCAACCGGCTCGGCATGCCGCTGTGGCTGAACCTCGTCACCATGCTGGTGATCCTCGGCATCTTCGGTGCCGCGCTCGCCTGGGGCATCTATCATCCCTTGCGCAACGCGCCGCAATTGTCGGCCATCGTGGCGACGCTCGGCCTGTCCATGGCGCTCCAGAACATCGCCGTGATCATCTGGGGACCGCAACCGCTCAACTTTGCCGGCGCGCTCGGCACGACCTCCGTGCATCTGTTCGGCTCGACGATCTATGCGCAATATCTCGTCATCCTGGCCGCGCTCGCGGCGATGATGGCGATCCAGCACGTGCTGTTCCAGCACACCGGGCTCGGCCGCGCCATGCGCGCCACCGCGCAGGATGCCGAGGCCGCGCGGCTGATGGGCATTCCGACCGCACGCATCATCGCCTTCATCTTCGCCTATGCCACCATGCTGGCGGCACTGGCCGGCTGGCTGATCGCGCCGCTGTCCTACGTCTCGTCCGACATGGGTGTGAACTTGTCGCTGCGCGCTTTCGCGGCGACCATTCTCGGTGGCTTCGGCTCGATTCCCGGCGCACTCGTCGGCGGCCTCGCCTTCGGCGTGATCGAATCGGCGGGATCCTTCTACATCTCCTCCGAATATATCGACGTCATTGCGTTCGGCGTGCTGATCGCGGTGCTGATGTTCCGCCCGCAGGGCATTTTTGGCGAACTCGAACTGGAGCGTCCCTGATGTCCGCCGATGCAAACGCCTTGACGATGCGCGCGCTCGCCGTCCTGGTGATCGCGACTGCGATCCTCTGCGGCCTGCTGCTGCCCCGGTTCCTGTCGGTGTACTATCTTCAGGTCGCCGACGTGACCCTGATCAACATCCTCCTGGTGCTCGGCCTCAACTTCATCCTGGGATTCGGCGGTCAGATGTCGCTGGCGCAATGCGCCTTCTTCGGCATCGGCGCCTACACCTTCACCTTACTCCAGGCCGCGGGCATGCCGGTGCCGGTCGCCGCGGTCGGCGCGATCGCGCTCTCCGCTGCGGTCGGGATGGCGCTGGGCTGGCCGACGCTTCGTCTGAAGGGCCATTATCTCGCGCTGTGCACGCTCGCTTTCGCGCTGATCGTCGAGCGCCTGCTGGTGAACTGGGAAGGCCTCACCAATGGTGCCAACGGCATCACCGCGATCCCCGGCATCGGTCTTGCCGGCGAGAACGACAAGATGCTGTGGGTTCTGCTCGCCATCGTGGCGATCGCCTATCTACTCCAGGTCTGGATCGCGAACGGCCCGCTTGGCCTGCGCATCCGTGCGCTGCGCGACGATCCGCTCGCCGCGCAAGCCGTCGGCGTCGACATCTCGCGGCTGAAGATCATGCTGTTCGTGATCTCGGCGGCCTATGGCGGTCTCGCCGGCATCTGCTACGTGCTGCTGCGCGGCTATATCAGCCCCGACGTGTTCTCCTGGCAGTCGACCTTCTCGTACCTCGCGATGGCGGTCGTCGGCGGTCTCGGCAGCCCGCTCGGTGCGGCGCTCGGCGCGATCCTCTACACCTTCGTGCCGGAGCTGCTGCGCTTCATGCAGGAATATTACTTCGCTGTGTTCGGCGTGATGGTGATCCTCGTCATCACCTTCTTCCCCGCAGGCCTCTCCGGCATGGTCATCTCCGTGGTCCGCAGCCTGCGTCGCCGCGAGAAATCCTTTGCACGATCGGATGTGACGCATCATGAACGCGCTGCTTGAACTCACCGGCGTCACCAAGCGCTTTGGCGGCCTGACCGCGCTCGAAGGCGTCTCGCTCTCGGTCGGACAAGGTACCATCCATGCGGTGATCGGGCCCAACGGCTCCGGCAAGACCACGCTGTTCAACATCATCAGCGGCATCTACACCCCGACTGAAGGCGAGGTGCGCTTTGCCGGTGCGGCAGTGACGTCGAAACCGCTGCATCAGCTCGCCGCGATGGGGCTGGCGCGTACGTTTCAGAACACCCGCCTGTTCGCCTCGATGACCGTGCGCCAGAATGTGCTCGCGGCGCGGCACGGGCGGGCGCATCCCTGGCGGTTCGACCAGGAGAACGCGCGCCGGGTCGAGGAGATAATTCAGTTCGTCGGCCTCGCCGACGTTGCCGATTCCAGCGCGGCCTCGCTGCCACAGGGGCAGCGGCGCCTGCTCGAGATCGCCAAGGCGCTGGCGCTGGAGCCGCGCCTCGTGCTGCTCGACGAGCCGCATGGTGGTCTCAACCACGCCGAAACCGCGCGCCTGATCGAGGTGATCCGCCAGATGCATGCGCGCGGCATGACCATCCTGCTGATCGAGCACGAGATGGAGGTGGTGATGACGCTCGCCGACCGCATCACCGTGCTCAATTTCGGCAAGGTTCTGGCCGAGGGGACGCCGGCGGAGATCCAGAAGAACGACGCCGTCATCGAGGCCTATCTCGGCCGCGCCGACCGCGAAGCCGAGCTTCATGCGCAAGTCGGCCGCGCCAGTGAGGGCACCGGCGCGCCGCTGCTGGAAGTCGCCGATCTCACCGTCCGCTACGGCGACATCGAGGCGGTGCGGAAAGTCTCCCTCAATGTCGGCGCCGGCGAGTTCGTGACGCTGCTCGGCAACAACGGAGCCGGAAAATCCTCGACGTTGAAGGCGATCGCGCGGCTTGCGCAAGCGTCCGGCTCGGTGCGCTTCGCCGGCCACGAACTGACAAAGGAGCCGACCGAGCGGCTCGTCGGCATGGGGTTGGCGCTCGTGCCCGAACGCCGCCGCCTGTTCGGTGGCCTGACCGTGATCGAGAATCTCAAGATCGGCGCCTATGGCCGTCCACATGCCGAGCTGGCCCGGTTGATCGAGGAGATGCTGGAGCTGTTCCCCAATCTCAAGCGCCTGTCGGCCTCGCTCGCCTTCTCGCTCTCCGGCGGTGAGCAGCAAATGCTGGCGATCGCGCGCGCCTTGATGAGCCGTCCGCGTCTGCTGCTGCTCGACGAACCTTCGTTGGGGCTGGCGCCGCTGCTGGTCGAGCAGGTCTTCGGCAAACTTGTCGAGGTCAACCGGCAGGGGACCGCGATTCTTCTGGTGGAGCAGAACGCGCGCATGGCGCTGTCGGTCGCGCATCGCGGCTACGTGCTGAGCTCGGGCCGCATCGTCGCGGAGGGAAGCGCCGCCGAAGTTGCGCGCGACCCGCGCCTGATGGGCGCCTATCTCGGCCACGGCGAGGCCGCGGAATAGGCCTCGGGATCAAATCAGTGCTCACGATCGCAAGCGACGTCGCGGGCAGGCACGGCATGGCCGTGCGCATTGTGGTCGCTGGAGTTGTCCGATGAAGAAATTGATGAATTCGCCCGACGCCTTCGTCGACGAGATGCTCGCGGGCCTCGTCGCTGCCCATCCGTCGCTGGCGCAGGAGGGCCGCGTCATTCGTCGTACGGGTGGAACGAAGAAGGGCAAGGTCGGCATCGTCTCCGGCGGCGGCTCCGGTCATCTGCCGCTGTTCACCGGCTATGTCGGCGACGGCCTGCTCGATGCCTGCGCTATCGGCGACGTGTTCGCGGGTCCCTCGGTCGATTCCTGCATCCAGGCGATCCGCGCTGCCGACGGTGGCGCCGGCGTGTTGCGGCTCTACGGCAATTACGGCGGCGACCGCATGAATTTCGACCTCGCCGGCGAGATGGTCGAGATGGACAGCATCCAGACCACGACCGTGCTTGGCACCGACGACATCGCCTCGGCCGCGCCGGAGGACAGCGCCAAGCGGCGCGGTGTCGCCGGCATCATCTATGCCTACAAGATCGCAGGCGCGAAGGCCGACACCGGCGCCGGCCTCGCTGAGGTGACGGCCACGGCGCAGGCCGCCGTCGGTGCCTGCCGCACCATCGGTGTTGCGCTCTCGCCATGTCAGATCCCCGGCGCGGCGAAGCCGACGTTCGAGCTGGGGGCCGACGAAATCGAGATGGGCATGGGCATCCATGGCGAGCCCGGCATTTGGCGCGACAAGCTGCGGCCGGCGGACGAGATCGCCGACGAGATGGTGCGGCGCCTGCTGGCCGATCCCGTCGCGCACGGGTCGGACCGCGTGTCCGTGCTGGTCAACAGCCTCGGCGCGACGCCACTGGAGGAGTTGTTCATCATCTATCGCCGCGCCGCCACGCTGCTGAAGAAGGAGGGCCTCGCCATCGTGCGCCCCTTGGTCGGACACTACGTGACCTCGATGGAGATGGCAGGATTGTCGATCAGCATCATCCGCCTCGATGCTGAACGCGAAAAGCTGCTCGCCGCGCCCTGCGCCTGCCCGTTCTGGAGGGTTTGACGTGGCGATCACGGCGAACGAAGTCCGCCACGCCGCCGCCCGCGCCAGGGAGGCCGCCGCGCTTGCGCAGGACGATCTCAACGCCGCCGACGGAAAGATGGGCGACGGCGACACCGGCGTGATGCTGCGCCGCCTGTTCGAGGCCATCGCCGCCGCCATCCCCGATCAGGAGACGGATATCGGCAGCGTCTTCCAAGCCTGCGCGAAAGCCTGTGCCAGCGGCACCGGGTCGAGCCTGGGAACGCTGGTCACCGTCGCGATGATGACGCTGGCCAAGGCGACGAAGGGGCGCGGTGAAGTCGGCTGGATCGAGCTCGGCCCATTGCTGGCATCGGTCCGCGATCAGATGATGGCGCGCGGCGGGGCGATGCTCGGTGACAAGACCGTTGTCGACATGGTCGATGCAGTCGCCGTGGCGCTCGTCGACGTCAGGACGCGCAAGGAGGCCGCTGAAGCCGCGCGAAAAGCCGTCCGCGAAACGCTCGATGCGTTTCGTAACCGTCCGAACCGGCTCGGCCGCGCCCGCATGTTCGGCGAGCGCACCATCGGGCTCGACGATCCCGGCATGCTCGCCTTTTCGCTCCTGCTAGTCGCCGTCGCGGCTTGATACGCGAAGGGCGCTCGTGCAGATGGGGGGAGAAAAAGGAGGCCGACATGAATGCCCAGGCCCTGCTGCGCCCGGCACCCGGGACAATTGCCGAGGTCAAGACAAGGCTCGCCGAGCGCTTGGGCGCGCGGGTCTCGGCCGCGCAGGCAGTGCTCAATCAGCACAGCCATGGCGAGGGCCTGCCGGCGATCGGCGTGCCCGATCTCGTGGTCTTCCCTGAGACCAATGAAGAGGTCGCCTTCATCCTCGCCCTCTGCAACGAATGTCGCGTGCCGGTGACGCCGTTCGGTGCGGGGTCATCGCTCGAGGGCCAACTCGCCGCGCTTGCCGGCGGCGTGTCGCTGGACATGGGCCGCTTCGACAAGATCCTGGACGTCTCGCCCGACGCGCTCGACTGCCGGGTTCAGGCCGGCGTCACCCGCGAGGCCCTCAACGCGCACGTCCGCGATACCGGGCTGTTCTTCCCGGTCGATCCCGGCGCCAACGCCTCGATCGGCGGTATGGCCTCGACCCGCGCTTCCGGCACCAATGCGGTGCGCTACGGCACCATGCGCGAGAACATTCTCGGCCTGACCGTCGTCACGCCCGACGGCCGCATCGTGCGCACCGGCAGCCGGGCGCGAAAATCCTCCGCCGGGCTCGATCTCACGCATCTCTATGTCGGCAGCGAAGGCACGCTCGGCGTCATCACGGAAGTCCAGCTCAAGCTTTACGGCCTGCCGGAGACGATCGTCGCCGCGGTCTGCCAGTTCAATTCGCTGGAGGGAGCGGTCGCCGCTGTCGTCGCGGCGCTCCAGTCCAACCTGAGGATGGCGCGCATCGAGCTGCTCGACGAGGTGCAGATGCGCGCCGCGATCCGCTATTCGAAGCTCGACTATGTCGAGACGCCGACGCTGTTTCTCGAATTCCACGGCACGCCGGCCGGTGTGCAGGAGGAGGTCGAGATGATGCAGGCGATCACGGCGGATCATGGCGGCGGCGAATTTCAGTTTGCCGAGCGTCCCGAGGATCGCAACCGCCTCTGGAAGGCGCGCCACAATTCCTACCAGGCGGTGATGGCGCTGAGCCCGGGCAAGAACAACATGGGCACCGACGCCTGCGTCCCGATCTCGGCCCTGCCGGCCTGCCTCCTGGAAACCAAGGCGGATATCGTCGCCTCTGGACTGACCGCGCCGATCGTCGGCCATGTCGGTGACGGCAATTTCCATCTCGGCATCCTGTTCGATCCCAACGACGCAGATGAGACCGAGCGTACCGAGGCGCTCGCCTTCCGCACCTCCCGGCGGGCGATCAGCATGGGCGGCACCTGCTCGGGCGAGCACGGCGTCGGGGTCCACAAGATCGTGCACATGCAGACCGAGCACGGCGAAGGCGTCGCGTTAATGAAAGCAATCAAGCGGGCGCTCGATCCGAACGGGATCATGAATCCGGGGAAGATCTACCCGTTGATCGACTGATCTTGCTGGCGAGCACGGCAGGACTCGAAGGTGCAACCCCACCGTCATGAGCGACGCGCGCAAGGTGAAAGGGGGAAATCGAGAATTTTGGTTATTCCGAATTTAGTCTAGCAGGACTCCGGCTCCGGCGAACTTGGCCAAATCCCTCCGTATAGTATAGTGTGTCAATTGCATAAGGGGCGCTGCCAAATAGCCGACTATACCGGGTTTTCTTCGGGAAAAAGCCGTGCAAGGGCAGCACAGGAGGGGTCCTGTGGAGACCATTGGCGTATGGCTCAACCGTCTCGGACTTGGGATGTACGAGACGGCGTTCGAGGCGAATAGGATCGATCTTGAAGTCGCTACTCAGCTGTCTAACGCCGATCTGAAGGATCTCGGTGTCCGCGCACTTGGCGACCGCAAGCGTCTGCTTCAGGCCATAGCGGACCTGCGGTCGAACCGCGAGCTGCTCGGCCCCAAACAATGGGAACGCCGGCAGCTTACAGTGATGTTTTGCGACCTGAAGGGGTCGACGGTTCTGGCGACGCAGCTCGATCCTGAAGATCTGGCGTCCGTGATCGGCGCGTATCAACGCTGTTGCGCGGCGGTGATCGCCCGATATGATGGATTTATCGCGCGTTATGTGGGCGATGGGATCATCGTCTACTTCGGATATCCGCAGGCTCACGAGGATGACGCCGAACGGGCGATACGCGCCGCGCTCGCGATTGTCGAGGACGTCAGCGCGCTCGAGGCGATTCCGAACCTGCGCGTCCAGGTTCGTGTCGGCATCGCGACCGGTCCGGTGATCGTGGGAGACGATAACGACGGAATGCTCATGGAGCGCCACGGGGTCGTCGGCCAAACGCCCAATCTGGCTGCACGCCTTCAGTCCATCGCAGAACCAAATGGCCTCGTGGTCGCGGACTCCACGTACAATCTCGCCGGTCACGTGTTTGAGTGTATCGAATTGGAGCCGCTGTCGCTGGCAGGTTTCGCGACACCCATCAAGGCATGGACCGTCGTCCGCGAGCGACCCTTTGCCGGCCGTTTCGAGGCGCGTCGCAAGGTTGGATTGACGCCTTATGTCGGGCGCAAAACCGAGATTGCCATGCTCACGAGCCGCTGGCATTCGGCATCCGGCGGATCGGGGCAAGTGGTATTGGTTAGCGGCGAGCCCGGCATCGGCAAATCCCGTCTCGTGCAGGAGTTTGCCGATCAGATCCAGCAGTCGCATCTGCGAACTGACTATTTCGGTTCGGAGTACTTGCGGAACAGCCCGCTCAGTCCGGTCATCGCACAGATCGAGCGCGATGCCGGGATCAGTCACGATGATCCTGCGCTGCAGCGGCGCGAGAAACTCGAGGCTTCACTCGCACCGACGCCGGAATCCCGCGACGGCAACGCGGCAGCCGTTCTTGCGTCCCTCATTTCATTGCCGCCCGCCGCTGCAGATCCTCCTGCTCATCGGGATTTGGAAGTTCGCAAGCGACGAACGTTCGAAATCATCGTCAATCTCATGGCCGAACGAGCCACGGCCGAGCCAATTCTGGTGGTGTGCGAGGAACTGCACTGGTTCGACCCGACAACGCTTGAACTGCTCGGCATCCTGATCGATCGCATCAAGACGCTTCCCGTCCTGATGATTTTGACGTTCCGACCGGAGTTTGCTTCATCCTGGCAAGGCCAGCATATCATGTCGCTTCCGCTCGAGCGACTTGACCGCAATGCGGGCGTCGTCATGGTCGACAAGATCATACAAGGCAAAACCGTACCCTCGGGAGTGCTGGACCAGATTGTCGCTCGATCGGACGGCAATCCCTTGTTCATTGAAGAGCTCACCAAGTCAGTGTTGGCTGCAAAGCTGAGTGGCGCCACCGGCGGAGCTCTGGCCGCCGAAATCCCCGAAACGCTCCAGGACTCACTGATCGCAAAACTCGACCGGCTGCAGGGGGCCAAAGACATTCTGCAAATTGGTGCCGCGATCGGACGCGAGTTCCGCGAGGATCTGATCGCAGCCGTTACGGCCATGAGCCGGGTCGATCTCCGGAGCAAACTCGACGAACTCATCAGGGGAGACCTGCTTTATCGTCAATCGCCGCGGTCCGGCACCATCTATGTCTACAAGCACGCTTTGGTGCGAGATGCGGCCTATGAGAGCATCCTCCATTCGCGTCGTCGCGACATCCACCGGCGCGTCGCGCAGACCCTGGAGGTCCATTTTCCTGCCCTCACGCAATCCCAACCGGAGTTGCTCGCCCAGCATTGGCAACGCGACAGCGACATCCGGAAATCGATTCACTATTGGGTACGCGCCGGCAAGTGGGCAGCCGAGCGTTCGGCGCCTGCCGAAGCCGACGCGCATCTCCGTCAGGCTTTGCGTCTTGTCGAGACGCTCCCCACCGGCCCGGAACGCGACGCCCTCGAGCTCGAAATTTGCGCGCGGCTCGGTGGCGTGCTGCGGGCAGTCGAGGGGCCGGCCGGGACCGAGACCGGAAAGGCGTTTCGTCGCGCAAAGGACCTCTGCTGGCAGACCGGTGACAAGACCTTGCTCGCACCTTGTCTGGCGGGTCTGTACGGATATCACCTGGTGCGGGCGGAAAATGCCGCCGCTGGCGACGCCGCGCGCGAACTGCTGGAGCTCGCGGAAACCCGCGCCGATCGGCTTTATCGAATGATTGGCCACAGGGCCGTCGGCGCAGTGTTGTTTCATAGGGGGCACTTCGCGGAGGCGCGCCAACACCTTGAACGTTCGCTTGCCTTGTATGACCCAGTCGAAGACGGGCCGCTGGCGTTTCTCTACGGCACCGACCATGGGCAAACGGCGTCGAGTTTTCTCGCGTTTGCGCTGCGGCTGATGGGTCTTCCTGACCAAGCCAATGATCGCGAGGAATGGACGCTCGCGCACGCAAAGAAGGTCGGCCACACGTACAGCCTCGTTCAGACGCATATGTTTCGTGGTGTCCTCCGGGTAGCCTTGGGGGAATGGAAAGCGGGCGCATCGGTAGCCCGTGAAATGCTCGAGCTGACCAAAGGACACTCCTTTCGCATGGCTGTGGCTGCCAGCGCCTTTTGTGTCGCCGCTTGTCGGCCTGCGCGCGGCCGGCTTCAGCGGCGGCTCGAGGAACTGCAGGATACGGCGGCAGATTGGTGGTCGACCGGCGCATTGAATTACCGCCCCATGCATCTGGCCCTCATTGCCGACGCACATGCGGCGGCTGGTGACCCGCTGCAGGGGCTGAAGGCGCTCGAGGAGGCTCACGCGATCGTCGAGGCAACGGACGAGCGCTGGATGGAAGCCGAACTGCACCGCCTGGTCGGCGAATTGAAAACGCTGGTCGACAAACCGCGCCTCGATGAAGCCGAAAGCAGTTTCCGCAAGGCAGTCGAAATCGCCAGACGACAATCCGCACGTGTGTGGGAGCTGCGGGCTGCGACCAGCCTTGCATCTCTGTTGCAGGCGATCGGCCGCGCGGCCGAAGCCAATGCAATCCTCAGGCCTGTTTACGATGGTTTTACCGAGGGCCGAGATGGCGCCGATATGAAAAAGGCACAGAAAATCCTGCGAGGCCTGAGCTCAAGCGTTCACTAGGATCTCACGCGCAATCATCCAGTCCAACAAGGCGTGGGCCTGCGCCGGCGTCGTCTGTCCGGACCATTCGGCGAGGATCGAAGCGGCGGGCCGCTTCGATCTGATTGCGGACAGGACGGTACCAAGGGGTACACCGCCAAGCCACGCAACTGGACGCTCCAGTCCGGGGTGCGTCAGAGCCGTGCGACGGCGAATCTCATCGCCTTCGATGACAGGCAGCGCGATCAGCCTGGCGTTCTGCGAGAGCATCAGCTCAGGATTGTCGGAAATCCTGATCGAGGCGGCAGGCTTCTTTTCCTCGAGGGATCGCGTGCTCGAACGCGATTGCCAGAATGACGACGCATACAGGGCCTGAGAGGCATAGACTTCGGACGCATGGCGATCGTGGACCTTGACCGCTCCCTGCAGCGTCGCGCGATAGAACTCCAGGGCCGCCTCCAGGTCCGCGCGGCGCAGGATTGTGTGAATGACGGCGCTCGCCTGCAGGCCGGAACGAATGGCGGCCTGAACTCCCTGAGAGGACAGCGGATCCATTGCGAATGCCCGATCCCCAACCTTGATGGAATTCGGCGTCACCGTTTCGTTGTCCACCCGAAAGGTGGCGTCGCGGATCCGGATATCGGCAAGCGACAAACCGCGCAGAAATTCTCGAGCCAGGCGCGACTGATCGAGCAGGGTGCGGTAGAGGGTAGCGCAATCCGCCGCGCCGCGGCGCGTATACGATTGCGGGTGTATGAACACCTGCGCAGTCGCGCTGTCATGTGAAAGCGGAGCTGCCCAGAACCAGGCATGCTCGCCAGCATCGATGCACATTTCCGCCGGCGATGAGGAAACCTTGCCCTGCCAGCGACCGCAGAGTGCGATGGTCGGCGCGCCGGCCGGCCGGCAGCCGCCGCGCCGTCCCGTCGCATCGACAAGGAATTGAGCCTCGACGACAAGGGCCCCCGCGTCCCGCGCGTCGATCGGAATAATCCAACGCTCGTCGACGAAAGCGGGCCGGCGCGCCCGCGCCGGACACAGGACGGTCACGCCAGCCTTTCTCGCTGCTTCGATCAGGAAGCGGTCAAAGAGCGTGCGGTCCACAATGATCGCGGCGTTATCCTGCTGCGATGCAGCCTCGTCACGCCATCTCGCGCGCATTCGATCGCAGCGCAAATAGCCAACCTGCTCGAGTCCTTCCCAGAGGTCGAGTTGCTCAAGCGGACCACGGATCGACGATGGAAGCGCCTCGGCCGCGGGCCGCCGTGACCCATCCTGACGCTCGATGAGGCAAACTCGATACCCGAGCTGGGCCAGGCGGCGCGAGACGGTCGTCCCCGCGGGCCCCCCGCCCACAACACACACGTCTTGGATCGAGCGATGCAGGCTCAGCTCCTCTCGGCGGAAAAGAAATCAGGTCGCTGCTCCATCACGTTGACATACGTGATCAGGCAATGGTGCAGCCATCCGCGGATGAAATCACATGCGGGTCGGCCGCGGTAAATGACCTCGTGGTGGCAACCACCGCCGCACAGATAGCGGGCCCAGCACTTGCTGCACGGCTCCTGGCGATGCACGTGGCGTTCTGCGAGCCAGGCGTTTCGCTTGTCGCGTTGCAGGCCGTCCTTGACGTCGCCGAGACGTCCATTCTCGTCGTCAACGAAGCGGTGACACGCAAAGAGACCGCCCTCCGCGGATACGCCAAAATACCCGGCACCGGCGCCGCAGGAATAGGGGCGGTGTATGCCGCGGTGGATCTGGCGAAGCGCCTCGGTCATGTTCGAGAACGGGTAGCGTCGACCGGCAACTGTCTCACTCTCGAATTTGCGAGCGCAGCCAATCATCTCTTCCAGCATCGTCATGAGATCTGGCTGGTTCAATTCCAATCGTCCCATCGGCGCGCTCAGCATCGGGGAAAAGCCGACACTGTGAAAACCCGTCGCAACGAATTCATCGAGCATGTCTTGCAGCTGGATGTTGAGCGGCGTCACGGTCACACGGGCCGAAACCTGCATGCGTTGCTGTCGGTCGAGCAACGGCTTCACTCGGGCCATGATCCTGGCATAGCTGCCGTCTCCTCCCCGGAACGGCCGTAAACGGTCATGGGTGTCACCGACGCCATCAAGGCTCACCGTTACCGCGAAGCCGTATTCCTCAAAAAAGGACGCGTCCTCCGCGCTCAGCAGCGTTCCGTTGGTGGTGATCGAGAATCCGACGCGGATATCCCTTGCCTTGGCCTGATCTGCGGCGAAGGCGGTGGCATCACGAACGAGCGCGCGGTTAACGAGCGGTTCGCCGCCGAGAAAGGCTAGATTTACGCGTTGCCCGGGTTCTGCAGCATCGATGAGTCGCTCGATGGCGGCGCGCGCGATGGGCCATGACATGTTCCTCGGGACGCCACCAAAGTCGCCGCCCTGCGCGTAGCAATAGGCGCATCCAAGATTGCACTTTTGCGCGACAGCAAGCGACAATGCGCGGATCGGCGGATCCTGCAACGGGACATCGTCGATGTAAGGGCTTGACGCGAGCCCATAGCGTTCAAGAAGGCGCGCCACCGCGTCCTCTCCCGCCGAGACGGCCGTATCGACCTCAAGCGCAAGCTCGGAGGCGAGATCGTAGATGCGTGACCCGTCGGGCACAAGAATGTGTCGCCCGCGCTGACTGTCGAAGGCGTGCACCAAGCTGGAATGCGCCGCCTCAGTCATCCCAGAACGGCACTCCAATGCCCCTCACTTCTGCAAGGTCCTCAGCCTCGTCGCGGAACATCAACATGGTTCTGCGCGCCGCGTCGATACAGGACCGCTCGAGCTTGGAGTTCCGTTCGGCCGCGTGCGCGTATGCCTTGCCGAGGTGGCCTCGTAGTTCTTCGAACAGTTCGAGCGCGCGTTCGCATTCGGTTTGGTCGCGTCGACCGCGTATCACCTTGCGCAAATAGGGGAAACTGCCGGAGCCGCCACCATAGGCCTGCAGGATTCGCTTTATGCCGAGGAAACGCTCGTAGTGATCCGTGCCCTCGCCGTCTATGCGCAGCGCCAGTTCGTAAGCTGCGACCGGGTATTTCGTGTTTCGCAGGGTGGCGACGCAGCGGCTGTAAGCCCGGGTAATCTCGCCGCTCGGTCTCTCGAGGTCGATGAAACGATCGAGCGTCTTTGGATTGAGCGGCTCCAGCCTGCGCTCGAGGCGGAGCGTTGGATAGTTCTTTGCCAGCTCGACGATGGGCGAGTAGCGCCAGCCATTCGGGCGGATGTTGGCCCGATCGAGCTCCCACAGCATCTCGTTGGCCCATCGAAGATGTGCCATCTCCCCGACTGCGACCAGCAGAATGAAATCCCGTACCACCTTGAGATCTGCTGCAAGACCCGGCCACTTGGCGTTACGGACCTCGGCCGACTTGGGATCACGCAGCGAGAGCAGGGCATAGAGGTATTCGAGCGCCAGCGTCAGCTCCATCCTCGCCAGCTCGCTCAATTCGTCGATGAGCTCTTGATCCGAGCCGTAGGGCTGGCCTGGCTCCTCCTGTCGCGGGCGATACTCCCGCCCGATCTCGCGACCTTCCAGAACGAACGGAAGCTTTTCCCATTTCTGGTTGATCTCGTAATGATCGATCTGGAACAGCCGGTTCTGGGCGATCGTCCCGGCAGCAGGAATGGTCGAGGTCCGGTCGACCACGGATAACCAGTCGACATACACCGTGGCCGCCCCGGCCTGCTCGACCGAGCCGGGAACGTCGCGGATCACCACGTCCGGGTGGTTCGATGCCCAGTAATGACAGGCACAATCGCGGAAATCATGCGACCACGGATTGCACATCGACTCCGTGAGCTCACCCGGCCGATAGGCTAGGTCGTACAGTCCGGCCGCATTGACATATCGGCGGCGCTCGCCGACCAGCTCGTAGTAGGGCTTGGGGTCCAGCGCATCCCGCCTGATGAGGCCGATGCGCAACTCCCCCTCGGGGCTGAGACCTCGAATGAACCGCCACGCGATCTCGCACGAGTAATAATTGCCCTGCGGGTCGGTCATCGATAAACGCTTGCCGTCCTGCTCGATCCAGTCGAGATACCAGCGTCCCTTCGAAACCGCCTGGGCCAGTTTGCCATTGGCATCGTAGTCGGTGAGAAGCTTCTTGACCCAAGACAACTCGCTGGTCTCGGGTAGCATCGGGTCGTTGAGGTAGTCGATGTAGAGCAGGCGCACGCCCTGTTGATTGGGGATCGTGCCCTCCTCCGGATAGAGCGGTTTCGTCACGAACCTGAACAGAAGTCCGGGAAAGAAACGGTTGTCGAGTGTTCGAACGTCAAACTCGAGGCCCGGAAAGCAATTGGCGACACCTGACTCGAGGCGGGTATTGGCGGGATTGCCAACCACTCGCTCCAGCGCACTGTTGCTCCGCGCGGTCAGATTGCGCGGAAAGATCTTGTTCCTGGCGGAGATCTCGTTGTCACTCATGAGGATTCGCTCACGTGCTTCCTGATCCGTTCGAGCCGTCATCCGGATGGGTTTGCAGATATTTGATCAAGGCGAGGAGGGTCCGATGTTGGCGATGGCTGAGCGAAAGCGGCTGCTGGGCGGCATCGCGCATATACGGAGGCATTCGCATATCGTGGAGCTGGTCGCGGAACACCCGCGGATCGCGATACTTCGCGTTGGCATTTTCCGGCGGATCCTCCGGCAATTGTGCAACCTTGCCGAAAGGCGGCCGGACAAGCTGCTCCACGAAATCGCCGCGGGTGCTCAGCAGGTCCATGAGAGCCGCGCGGTCCTGCAGCCGTGCATGGATCAACGGCAGGGCGGTCGTGTACGGAAGCGTATCGTTCGGCGACCCCTTGGTGAAATAGGAGGGCTCTTGCGGTGCGAGTGTCGGTAATTTGTCGCTATAGGGCCGGTCCTTGGCCGTCATGCTCTCCGGGCCCGCTTTCGGCTGGTCGATGCCGGGGCTGCCGGCGTGCAACGCAAAACGAATCTTGTTCTCCAGCAGCGCTCGCGCCCGCAACGCGTCGAGATTGAACAGGCTCGCCGTCTCGAACGCGCGCTGAAACAGGTCGAGCACCTCCATCTTTGTTTCTTCCATGGCGCCATCGCCGAGATCGATCGGCAGGTCGTCGCGATCGGCAATGTCGTCGGCGATGCTGAAGACCGGGCGACGATCCGGAGAAAAATCCGGTGGACTGGTGAAGACGCGTGCGGCCGCTTGGTAGCACCGGCCTCCAAAGGCCATGGTGGCCACGATGACGGAGTCGCTGATGTCGTCGACGCAGCCCCATGAGCGATGATTGCCGACGTTGGCGCCGTCGTAGCCGTCCTGAGGCTGTGGATCTTCGAATTGCCCGTTCAGCATGATGTATGCCGTCGACCAGGGCGTCTTGCTGCTCACGATTCGATGCTGCGGCGCGACGATCTCGTGGATACGGCCGTATTCGGCACTCGGCGCTTCGAACTGCCCGGGCTGAACCTGCGGAGCCGGGGCGGAGGTGGCCTCCGCGGGTCCGTAGATGATGCCTTTGGGAGGCGTGAAGCGGACGCGCAATATGCTGCGATCGACCTCCGGTTCGTCATCGCGTAAATCGACCCGTCCTTCGACCGGGCGCAGCACCTGAAAGTGGCCGATGGGAATCGGCTTGTCGGGCGAGACCAGCGGCTCCTGTCCGGAGGTGTGCGGGCTGAACGCCAGCAGCTCGCGTCGTTCGAAATCATCGCCATTCACCACTTCCCGAGCGGTGAAACCGCAGGGCGCGTAGTCGGTCCGGCGCGCGGCCTTGCGATTTGCGGCGACGATCTCATACTGAATGTCCTTGATCGAGGCGCCGAGTTCGGCCAGCAGCGTCGGCGTCAGCGGCTGCTCAAGCGTGCTTCCGTCCTCGACGGACTGCAGCTTCGCCCAGAGCTCGAAGAAAGGCGCGACCGGCCGGATCGCGCCGTCATCGTCCTTGAAGATGATCGAACGGGGGATGTACGGCGTGACGCTGCCGTCGGCTTCAACCTTTAGCGAGACCGCCGGCTCGATGACCGTATCGGCTTGCGCATGTGGCGAGTGGCTTTCCGTCCAGCGAAAGCTGTCCAGCGGCGTCGGACTGCTGCCGAGCCGCGCGATCGCCATCGGCGGCAGAAAGAACATCTCGAGCAGCTTGTGCATTTTCCCCCCTTTGCGTCCTCCTGCTGCAGGACCCCCCGCTAGTATGGTTCGGTTTCGATGCCCTCAGGAAGTTGCGGCAGATCGTAATGCGTCTCAGGGGTCTCCCGCGAGACGCTCTGAGCATATTGGAAGAAACTGTTCTTGTCGTATTTCAGCTTCACCGCGAGCAGCCGCTCGAACGAGCTGCCCCAATAGCGCCTGCGAAAATCCTGCTGCGTGCGACGCGGATAATTTTGATAAGAATGGTCGTTGAAATACGGCGCCATCATCGCCATGAATCGATCAAGGAAGGCGATCGCGTCTTTCCGCTGCTGGTCCTCCGACATCCAAAAGACATCGAGAAACAGATTCATGTCGACCTTGCGGTGAATGAATGCGTTCGAGGTTGCCGGTATCTCGTTGATGCGGCCGCCATAGGGCTCGATACAGACAAGGCTCGAACGGTTTGGGCTCGTCAGGAACACGCCGATGATGTGCGCCCAATCCTCGGCGTCCAGCTTTTTGTCGATGTAGCCGCACTGCTTTTCCTCCCGGGCGAGATCGGGGACCTGCGGCAGTCCGGGCGGACTCTCGATCAGCTTCAGGTCGAGGTCGGCATATCGGCCGACGCCGAAGTCCGTGTAGACAGGACCAAGACGCCGCAGCGAGTCGATCGCAAATTCGCCGTCCCGCTGCGGTCCCAGGTACATGCCGCGCATCACCACACAAGGCGTCTCGTCTTGCCAGGCCAGGAACGTCATGAATCCGAGCTCGGGAGGCGCCCCGGTCTGCATGTAATTGGCCTGCATTTCAGCGAGGGCGGCGGCGGCATTCTTGATGCCGTCCCTGCTATCGATCGACCATCGCAGCCCAAAACCCCACACGTCGCCGAGCTCATGCAGGTTATAGGTCACCTGCAGCAGAATACCGAAATTGCCGCCGGTGCCGCCACGGACCGCCCAGAACAGATCGGCATTCTTTTCGCTGTTGGCGACGACGATCGTTCTGTCGGCGAGCATCACCACGATCTCGTGCACATTGTCGCAATTCATGCCGAATTTGCGTGCAGTGAAGCCATAGCCTCCGCCCTGCATGTAGCCTGCGATGCAAACATCGCCGCAGCCGCCGCTCGGCACATGTAGGTTGTACATCTTGAGCGCGGCATTGAGGTCGCCGATCGTGGCTCCGGCACCGACGATGGCACGCTTCTCCTTCGGATCCACCACGACATGTTTGATTCGGCTCGTGTCGATGAGCATGCCGCTGTTGACGGAAAATCCGGCCGTGCTGTGTCCTCCGGAGCGGATGGTCACCCGAAGATCGTACTTTTGCGCAAATTCGAGGCATCGTCTCGCATCTTCGAATATCTCGCAAAAAACGATCAGCTGCGGAAACTCCTGAACCGCAAGGAGCGTCATCTGGCGATCTCGGTGATAGGTCAGATCGGTCGGCAGCACGACCGTTCCGTGGATCGCCTTTTGAAGGTCCTTTACGTCATCGACGCTGAAGCGCTGATCGAGAGGAATCGGCTTCTGCGCGCGCAAGGCCCGCAGCGTGTGAGCATCCTTGTCGCTGAAGAGAAGGTCGACCGAGGGCAGCGCATCCCAGCCAGCTACCCTGAGTTCTGCATCCTTGCGCTTCTTGCTTTTCCACTTCATCCCGCCCCCCCTCTGCACTGCGCCAAAATGATGAGCGCGCCCTAACAGCGAAGGCGCAAGGCCATGACGGTACAGGCCGGACACACTTTATGGATTGATTTCGTAAGGCCCCGTTCGCTCATTGTGGAGCGGCCGCGGGTCCATTGCAAATTTTGATGGGCTTGTGGACTCGAACAGATCCCAACGGTCCAAATGGTCAGGTGCATTGCTCGCGGCCTCGGATCGGCGGGCATTTTTCGGCTAGAACCATATTGCACGCGGCATCCTTGAAGTTGTGAAGTACTTCACATAAAGCCTAACTAATCATCCGGTTTAGCCCTTGGTCCGCGTCGGAGGATCAACAACATGGAATGGATTTGTGTTTGGGACGGCGACGTTTGGCCGGCTAAGTCGCCGTCGACAGGCAGTCAACGACGCATTATGAGCGTGCGACGAATACCCATTTCGGCCGGAAAACTCCGGTGATGCGATCTGTAAGTCATTGATTGTCCTCAGCCCGTGGCTGACTCTCTAATCAGCGGGTCCGAGGTTCGAGCCCTGGTGCGCCCACCATTTCCTGCAAGGCTTACCGCGGTTCGTGTCAGAACGGACCGTTTGGTTGGAAGCCGCCGAGGGCATATCGGCTTCAAAATGTGCCGGGATAGGCCCCGCCGTCGATCAGAATATTCTGTCCAGTGATGTAGCTCGCCTGAGCTGAACACAGGAAGGCGCAAGTCGCCCCGAACTCGTCCGGATGGCCGAACCGCTTGCTCGGGTTGCTGGCACGGACTTCCTCGGTGACCTCTGCGACGCTCCTTGACGAGTTTCGGGCGAGTGCCGCGAGATTGGATCTCAGCCGGTCCGTGTCGAACGTCCCCGGCAACAGGTTGTTGACGGTCACGTTGTGCTCGGCGACGGACCGTGCGAGACCTGCGACGAAGCCCGTCAGTCCACTTCGCGTGCCGTTCGATAGCGCGAGCATCGCGACCGGCGCCTTGACAGCGTGCGACGTGATGTTGACGATGCGGCCGAATTTGCGCGCGACCATCCCATCGATGGTGGACTTGATCAGCGCGATGGGCGCCAGCATGTTGCCGTCAAGCGCCCTGATCCAATCGTCACGCTCGAAGCTCCTGAAATCGCCCGGCGGCGGTCCACCGGCATTGTTGATGAGAATATCGGGCTCAGGGCCGGTCGACACGATGGCATCGCGTCCCTCGCGGCTCGTGACGTCGGCAAGAACTGTTTGAGGCCGGTTGCCCGTGGCCAGCTCGATCTCTCGCGCAGCACTGTCGAGGACCTCGCGCCGCCGGGCGACGATCACGACATCGACGCCCTCGCGGGCCAGCGCCATGGCGCAGGCTTTTCCAAGGCCCTGGCTCGCCGCGCAGACGATGGCCTTGCGGCCCCGCAATCCCAGATCCATGTGTCCTCGTCGGATGTTGCTGCGACCGCAGCGTGATTTGCTACTTGTTGGGGAGTGTCATGCCGGCGGGCTTGGAGCCCCACATGCAAAAGCTCGTCGGCTCAAACCCGAACTGGCGTGGGCGGTGCGTTGCCTCATCCTCGATTTCATCGACGCCCACCGAATATTCGAAAATCATCCCGTCTGGTCCTTTGAAATAGAGGAAGCGGGCCCCCGACGTCGGATGGCGCCCCGGGCCGAACACGATCGGCACGCGCCGTTCGTTGAGGAAGTGGTAGGAGCGCAGCACGTCGTCGCTGCTCTCGACCTGGTGATTGATGTGCTGGATGCCGGCTTGCGGGGCGCGGACCAGCGCGATGGTGTGATGGATGGCGTTGACGCGCATCAGCGGGATGTCGCCGATTCGATCGCTGACGCGGGCGTTGCAGATCTGGGTCCAGAATCGCTCGTCGCGCGCCGGATCGGTCGAGTTGAGGCCGACGTGGCTGAAGCCTGTGATACCCGCGTCGCGGCTTGCGAAGTAACGACGACCGCTGCGCTCCGGCCGCACCACCAGCTCGATGTGGTTGCCGCTGGGGTCACGGAAGCCGATGAACGCTTTTACCTTGCGCCGGTCTGCCTCCTCCGCGGTTCCCGCGTGGACGCCGTGGCCGAGCGCTTCGAGCGTGGCCGCCGCGTTCTGGAGACTTGCCTCGTCATCGACCTCGAAGCCGACCGTCTGGTCCTTCGGATTGCCTTCCGAGTAACACAGCGTGTGCGAGCGGTCGTCGGATCGAAGGTAGAGATCGGCCTTGCCGCGTTCGGCGATTTGCAGGCCGAGGCAAGCGGTGGCGAATTGCTCGGCCTGCTCGAGATCCGGTGATCCCAAGCGGACATAGCTCACATCCTTCAGCTGGATCATGCCTCTCTCCTCGGTTAGCTCTGCGCGCCTAGTTCGGAAACGCCCTTGCTTTCGCTGCCCCAATTGCAGAGTGAGCTTGCTGTGGGCGGGAATTGCCGGGGAGGGCGCGGCCTGCCGCCGGCCTCGGCTGTGCCGGTGACGTAAGACAGGATCAGGCCATCGGGCCCTTCGACATGAAGGAAGATCTGTTGCGAGGCCGGCTGCCGACCGGGGCCTTGTACGATCTTCACCTGGTTTTCCTGCATGTAGTAGCTGTTCTGCATGATCTGATCGAGCGCCTCGACCTCGAAGGCGGCGTAGAGCAGCCCGGGCCGCTGCGAGGGATAGAGCGCGATGCGATGGTGAAGATGGTCGATACGCAAATAGGCGATGTCGCCGACCCAATCGGCCACCTCGGCGCCGAGCAGACGCCAGAAGGCGAGATCGCGCGCGTGGTCGATGCTGCGCAGGCCGACGCCCTGGAATTGCACGATGCCGGCATCGCGCGGCGGAAAATAGCGACGGCCGCTCCGTGTCGGGCGGGTCACAAGATCAATGCGATTTCCGGAGGCATCGTCGGCAAGCAGGGCTGATTGCACATATCGCTGCTGGCATTCGTCCGGGCTTGCCGGTCTCACGGCAAAGCCCTGTGCACGCAGCCGTTCCCCGATCTCCTGGAGCGCTGCATCGTCCCAGGCCTCGATGCCGATGCTGGCGCCATCGGCTTGATCGCGGCTGAGGCTCACGGTGCGAAACCGGTCGTCCGAGCGGAAGGCGACCTCGCCGTCCTGACTCGCGACTTGCTGCAGGCCGAAGATCTCGGAGACAAAGCGCGCGCAGGCCTGCGGCTCCTTGACCGCGTAGCGGACGTAGCAGACCGACGTGATCAATGGCTTCGTGCCGTTCAACACGGCGATCATCGCAGCCGACCTCGCTTTTGCTCGGCTTCGATGAAGATCCTGATCATCTGGCGCCAGAGCCCGAACAGATGGTCGAACCATTTGGGATCGTTGTCCCAGAGCGTTCGCAATGCCATGCCGCGGACGACACCGAGGGTGAGTGCGACGATATCGGCCGCGACGGCTGCGGGAACACCGCCCGCCACCAGCGCCTCGGCCCAGGCCGCTTCGACCGGACGGCGCGCCTTGCGTGAGATGTCGAGGATCTGTTTGCGGACCGCCTGGTCGGTGGAGGTTGAGAGCACGATATCGATCGCCACCATGAAGTGCTCGCTGAAGAAGAATTCCCTGGCGTCGGCGATGACGGCCTCGGTCAGGTCGCGTGGCCGGTTCACCGCGGCGGCGCGGCGGCGGCTGAGGATCTGTGCTTGCTCGAACACATATTCGAGCGTTGCGACGACGAGGGAATCCTTGGTCGGGAAGTGATGGAGCTGGGCGCCACGGGAGACGCCGGCTTCGGCGGCGACCTCGGCAGTGCGAAATCGCGCATAGCCACGACGCCGGATCAGGTTGGCCGCTGCCTTCAGGATCCGCAGCCGCGTCTCGGCGGTCCGCTCGGCCTGGGTCCGGCGGCGCGGCGGCGCCAGCGATCGCCGTGCCGTCTTGAGCGGGGCGGGAGCGCGATTGGGTCGGGACGGCATGTCAAACCTCGATCTGGACTTTCCCGTCCGCGACCGTGACGGGATAGGTCTTCAAGGGAATCTCGCAGGGCATGCCGGTGGGCTCGCCCGTGGTGACGTCGAAGGTTCCGAAGTGGAAGGTGCATTCCACGATCTTGCCGTTGATGAGACCTTCCTCCGACAGCGAAGCCTCGCCATGGGTGCACATATCGGCCGTGGCGTAGATCGTGCCGGCCACGCGATACAGGGCGACGTTGGTGCCGTCGGGCAGGGGAGCCTGCTTGATTTCGCCTTCGACGACCTCGTCGGCAGAGCAGAGAATGACTGTTTCGGCCATGGCGAGAACCTAGAGCATGGTGCTGCCGCCATTGACGCTGATGACCTGGCCGGTCACGAACGACGCTTCGGCGGACGCGAGATAGGAGACCATCGAGGCGACTTCCTCCATTTCGGCTGGCCGCCCCATCGGGATGACGCTGACGAATTTGGCAGCGAGTGCCGGGTTGCTTTTGGTGATGGCGACCATCTGCGGCGTATTCACCGCGCAGGGAGCAACCGTGTTCACGGTGATGCCGTCCCGGGCGAACTCGCGCGCCATGCCGGTTGTGAGGCCGTGCACGCCGCCCTTGGCCGCGTTGTAGGCGGCATGATCCCAGAGGCCGTTGCGCACGGAATCGGCACCGAGATTGATGATGCGGCCATAGGCCTGCTTACGCATCACCGGCACCGCGTACCAGGAGCACCACAGCACGGTCCAGAGATTGCGATCGATCGTCGTTTTCAGCGTCTCCGGCGTATGTTCCGCGAACGGCTTGATGATGCCGCCGCCGGCATTGTTGACGAGGATGTCGAGGCGGCCGAAGCGTTCGCAAGCAAGCCGGATGGTCCTCTCGGCGGTGCCTTGCTCCGCGAGATCACCGGCTCCGCTCGCGACCTCCACGTCGAACTCATGGATGAGACGAGCCGACGCCTCCTTCAGCCCGGCCTCATCGAGGTCGGCGAGGATCAAGCTCGCGCCGTCCCTGGCAAGCCGCTCCGCGATCGCAAGGCCGATGCCCTTTGCGGCCCCCGTGACCACGGCAACATTGTTCTTGAGCTTCCTGTCCACGATCGAACGTCCCTAGAGGATGATGCTGACGCGCCCTTGCGTGCGCAGCCCTTCGCTGTCGAGCAGGCAGCGCTTCTCCTTGATGCGGAGGCGCCCATTGTCGGTAACCAGCCGATACCGGTTGCTGCCGAAATAGGTATCGGTGACGCCATCCTTGGTGCGATAGGTGATGAAGGCGGCGGCGACCTCCATCTCGCTGTCACCGCGGCTCCGGATCCGCACATTGCTGACCAGGTGCCGCGTCCGCGAATGGGGAAATTCGGCGTGCGCGGTACGCTTCATCAGGCGCTTGACGCGTTCGCTGAGGCGAAAGCGGTCATCGGCCACGTAAAACAGGTTCTTGTCGGGCGAGGAGTCCGCGGGAACGTCGGTGGATGGTACGTAATAGATGGCGTCGTCCGTGAACAGTTCGAGCCATTCCGGCAACCGCCATTCGTCAAGCAGTTCGGCCTCGGCGAACAGGAAATCCTCGACGTCGTCTCGGGTGATATTCTGCATGTGCCTCTCCTGACTCACGCCGATGCCGCGAAGACGTGCTTGTTCCAGTTCGACCAGAACGCGCGCATCTGCAACTCGTCGTCATAAGCGGGCGTCTCCTTGCCCATGCCTTTTGAAATGTCGTTCCACTGCGCCTCCGTGGCGTTGCGGAAGCCGCGCTGGCACTGCTCCAGCGCCTCGACGTCGTCGGGCGTCGCGAAGCCGCCGGGGCCCAGGAATTCAAGGAAATTGAACAGGCGGTACTTGCGCGCCCAGTCGGTCTCTTCCCGTGGTGCCAGCGCCCATGCGCTGACGGTCATGAAATCAGGCGCCTGCGGATAATAGGTGCGGATCGTCACGGCCATGATGTCGTTGACGACGAGGTTGGGGAACACGAACAGATTGCGATTGTAGAGCGCGATGCGCTTGGCGCGCTCCTCGCCGAAGCGGGTCACAAGTCCCTGGTAGAGCCGGTCGATCTCGCGCTTGCCATCGTCGCCCCACATCGGAACCCATTGTGCGACCGGACGTCCCCACGGCGCCTTGTACTCCAGCACTGCATGTCCATTGCCGAGATCGCGCGCGGCACCCTCCAGCGGCACCGGCACGAGGCCGCCATTGGTGGCTTTGAGGTAATCGAAATAAGTCGCGTGGGTGGTGAGTGCGTGATAGCCGTCGATCGAGTTTTCGGTGAGCAGCTTCCAGTTGGCGCGCATCGAGTATTCTTGCGTGCCGCCGACGATGGTCATGCTGGTTTCGGCCTGGTCGCCGATGATGTCGAGATATTCCTTGACCGGGCCGAGATAAGTGTCGAGCGTCTCGGCGTTCCGGTCGAAGCATACGAAACAGAAATCGCGGTAGGTTTCGAACCGCGGCACCGGCTGCATGTTGGACGTGCTGCGCTCCTTGAAATCAGGCGCATAGGAAGCCTCGCCGGGCTGACTGCGCAACGCGCCGTCGAGCCCAAAGACCCAGCCGTGATAGAAGCACTGGAAGGACTTTGCGTTGCCGTGCTTCTCGCGGCAGACCTGCGCGCCGCGATGCGGACAGGTGTTGAACATGGCGCGCAAGCCTCCCTTGGCGTCGCGCGCAAACAGAATGCTGCGCCCGCCGACCTGGCGGGTGACGAAATCGCCGGACTTGGGAAGCTCGGAGGCATGGCCGAGATAGAGCCAGCATTTGTCGAAGATGCGCGCGCGCTCGGCCTCGAGAATGTCGGGGTCGACGAAAGCCTGGCGGGAGACCTTGAAGATCTGCCTGGCCTCGTCGACCATCAGCGCCGTGTTCATTCGCTGGAACGCATTCATTGCAGTCCCTCCCTCGAATATCTCAATGTGATTTCAGCGCGGATCTGAGGTCGTAGCCCGGAGCCTCCAGATCGGCGCGCCGCGGCCTTGCGTTGGCGGCGATGACCCGCCGCAGCATCGCCATGTCCTTCGCCGCGTTCACCGAGAGCGCACCCACAAGCTCGGCGCCACGCATGGCTATGATTGAAAACCGATCGCCGTTCGGATCGCCGCGGGCGACATGCTCCGCATCGCGCATATCTCCTGTGACCTGGATGTTCAGGTCGTATTGGTCGGTCCAGAACCACGGAGGATCATTGTATTCCACGGTCTCGCCAATCATGTTGGCGGCGACCGAGATCGCCTGGTTCTGGGCGTTCGCCCAGGTCTCGACGCGGATCGCGCGGCCGTGGCATCGGCTCCATTGCAAGGCGGCATCACCCGCGCAGAAGATGTCGGGAGCAGCGGTGCGGCCGCAGGCATCGACGGCAATGCCTTCGGCCGCGGGCAGACCGAGCCGGACGGCGAGTTCGGCCGAAGGGGTGACGCCGACACCGACCAAAACCAGATCGGCGGCGATCTCCGCGCCGTTGCTCAAATCGACCGAACGTGACGTGCTTCCGGTCACCGTCGCGCCGAAGACAAACGTGACACCGTGACCGCGGTGCCTGTCGGCAACGAGGCTGCTAACCAGAGGCGGAAACGCGCGTGCGAGGAGGCGCTCCTCATTCTCGATCACGGTGACATGGCAGCCGCTCCTGGCAGCGGCGCAAGCGGCTTCGAGGCCGATGACGCCGCCTCCGACGATCGCAATGCGCGACTTTGCCTGGATATGACGACGAAATCGGAGCGCGTCCTCGACGCTGCGCAGATACTGCACCTCGATCTGCGCATCTTCCAGCGCGGAGAGCCGCCGCGGCCGCGTTCCGGTCGCAAGCAGCAGGCCGTCGAAACGGAAGTTGCGGCCGTCCGCAGTCGACACGATGCGGCGATCGGCATCGCACTCGATGGCCGCAGCGCCGGTCTCGATGCGGATATCAAGTGTCTTGGTCCAGTCTGCGGCCTGCTTGATGTAAGCGACAGGCGCATCAGAAGATTGCAGCAGGCTCTTTGAGAGCTGCGGCCGTTCGTAGGGTGGATGAGGCTCTTCGCCAATCATGGTGATCGAGCCCGTGAAGCCGCGCGCCCGCAGCGCTTCAGCTGCCCGCGCCCCGGCCTGGCCGGCTCCAGCGATCACGATGTCGTTCATCGTTCGCGCCACGCTCGCTTCGCTCCCTGATGCGATCGCCGACCGCACTGTTCGTTAGATTGTGCACTAGCATACGAATATTGGATTGCATAGATAATAAAAACAGTCCAACCTGCTTGTAAGTGGCCGGCCCTGCATGTTCCGAGCTGTCTGGTCGCGGGCGCAGCATTCAAATCTGTCGGGGAAACGTCTTGGTCGAAGCGATCGACACCCATACTCATTTCGTCCCGCGGCACATTCCGGCGGACTCCGCCCGCAATCCGCTCTGGCCCTCGGTTGAGCTGCGGGACGCATCGGCCGCCGTCATGGTCGGCGGTAAGGTGTTTCGGGTGATCGATTCCCGAAGTTGGGACGCGCGCCGCCGGCTCGACGATATGGCGATCGACGACGTCCAGATTCAGGTCCTCTCGCCCATGCCGGAATTGCTGTCACACTGGTTTCCACCTGCCGACGCGGACGCGTTGTGCCGCCATGTCAACGAGGGGATTGCCGCGCTATGCGCGGACCATCCGCGGCATTTCGTCGGCATTGGAATGGTTCCCATGCAGGATGTCGCGCTTGCCGTGCGGCACATGGACGACATCAGATTGCTTGGTCTGCGCGGCATCGAGATCGGCACGCACATCAACGGCGTGCCGCTCGGCGACGTGCGCCTCGATGACGTCTATGCCGCGGCGGAGCAGGGCGGGTTGATCGTGATGATCCATCCGCTGCATCCTCTCGGGCTTGATCGAATGGGCGGTCGCCCAGAGCTTGCGGCTGTGGCCGCATTTCCATTGGAGACGGCTTTCGCCGCCGTGTCATTGATGACCGGCGGTGTGCTCGAGCGCTTTCCCTCCTTGCGAATCCTGCTCAGCCATGGTGGCGGCGCGCTGTCCTGGCTATTGCCGAGATTGGGCCACGCTTTTGGGATGGGACCACCGCTGGAGAGCCTGTTTGCAAGGAATCCGACAGAGATCGCTCGATCCTTCTACTACGACACGATTCTCTACGACGGTGCGGCGTTGCAATACCTGGCCGACAAGGTCGGCACGAATCAGCTCGTTGTGGGATCGGATTATCCGTTCACGATCAAGCAGGACAAGCCTGCGCAATTCGCCGAACAAGTCCTGTCTGTTGCGCGTGCGGAGCTATCCGCCAATGCGAAGCGGCTGTTTGCGCTCCGGTAGGGAGGAGAGATTGGGACAGTGCTATTCCTATCGCCAATTCTGCTCGCTCGGCCCGTTGCCGCCGCGCACGCCGGCGCGGCCGGATCCGCAGGTGCCGAAGGACTACAAGCTCGGTCCGTGCGCGCACGGCAAGATCGGCGCGTTCTACTTTTACGCCGAGGGCTCGAAGGATGACCCCGCCTTCGGCTTCTGCGAGATCGAGCTGTCGGTCCAGCGCGTGGCTGAGAACAGACTGCGGCTCGAACTCTACTGCATCGCCGACGGCTATCAGAGCGCGCGCGGGGTGGGGACGAGCCATCCGCTGAAGATTGCGGTGCTCGCTGGCGAGACCGTTCTGGGGACCACGAGCTGGCACTTTCCCGACGTGATCTGCGGCCACGCGGATCCCATGCACTTTGCGGCCGATATCGGCCTCGACGACGCGCTCTTTCCGAGACTCGATCGTGTCGAACTGAGCAGGACGAGCGGCGAGTCGGCGCCGTGCAGCTAGCGAGACATGCATCGGACGCAGGCGGATGTCCGGCCGATGGACGAACGTTCCTCCAGATCGTAAAGTAGAGTACGATCAGAACAAATCGGGGACTGCGGCCACTGCTGTGCCGCAGCGTGGGAACGTCAAGCGCTTCAGGCCCAAGGAGAATCCATGCGAGTTCGGGATGCGATCGTTCTGTGCCTGATCACCGTGTCGATCGCGGCGTCCGGATGGCGGCAGGCCGCAGCGGAATCATACCCGTCGCGACGCATCAATCTCATCGTGCCGTTTCCGGCAGGCAGTGCAACCGATGCCGTGACGCGGCGTCTTGCCGAAAGCATTCGCATCGAGACCGGTGCGACCGTGCTGATCGAGAACAAGCCGGGAGCCGATGGCAATCTGGCGGCGCTTGCGGTTCTGAAGGCTGAGGCGGACGGTTACACCGTGTTCGTCACCACGAACTCGACGCAAGCGGCCAATATCAACCTGTTCAACGCGATGCCCTATGATCCCGCGGCGGACTTTGCGCCCGTGGCGGGGATCATGACCATTCCGATGATGCTGGCCGTCAAGCCGGAGTTTCCGGCACAGAGCGTCGCGGAGTTCATCGCCATGGCGAAGACGCGCGAGAAGCCACTCTCATTCGGAAGCGGCAACACGTCGAGTCGGGGTGCTGCGGAGTTGTTTCGGGCCAGGGCCGGAATCAACATGCAGCATGTTCCGTATCGCGGGATGCCACAGGCTCTGACGGATGTGCTGGCGGGCGAGATCGATTGCGTCTTCGCCGATCCGGCGAGTGCGCAGGGCTTGATCCAGGATGGTCGGTTGCGCGTCCTTGCCGTGACGAGCAGCGATCGGCTGGCGGGGATGCCCGACGTCCCAACGCTCGCGCAGGCCGGCCTATCTGGTGCCGAGCTGACCGCCTGGGTCGGCGTGTTCGTGCGGACAGGCACCGCGTCCGACATCGTGGCGAAGCTCAGTCAGGTCGTGCTGGCCTTCGTCAACAACAAGGAGACGGCGGACTATCTCGAATCCGTGGGGGCCAAACCGTTTCCGGCCGGAGCCGACCGGCTGAAAGCGTTCGAGGAAGCCGACACACGACGCTGGGCAGAGATCGTCGCGATCGCGAAGATCGAGAAGAAGTAGGTCAATCGCGGAGCACCGCCGTTCCCCGGTCGAGCACCACGACGTCGCGCTCGATGACGCGTGAGCGAAAGCGGATTTGGCCACCGACGGAGAGGAATTCCGTTCGGATAGTCTCTCCCGGAAAGACCGGACGACTGAAACGGGCCGATAGCGAGAGAAGGCGTTCGGGGCGGCCATCGGCGAGGGTGGCGACGACCGCGCGCGTTGCGATTCCTAGCGTGCACAGGCCGTGGAGGATCGGGCGGTCAAAGCCGGCCCTTGCGGCGGCGTCGGGATCGGCGTGTATCGGATTGTAGTCGCCGCTCAGCCGATAGATCAGTGCACTTTGGGGCAGCGTCGCGATGTCCTGGGTCTGCGAGGGGGCCTGTTCCGGAAGGGCGGTAGGCTCGGCCGGGACATTGCCAAAGCTGCCGCAGCCACCGTCGCCGCGCAGAAACGGCACGCTGTGAACCGTCGCCAATTTCAGTCCGCTGATGGCGTCGTCGAGTGTCTTGACGAGGTGAAGGATCGCGCCTTTTCCTGCACCCTTATCCGCCACGCTGACAATCTCATAGCTGGCTCTCACCGTGCCTTCGGCCGGCATCGGAGCGTGAATTTCGAAGTGCTGCTCACCGTGCAGGAGCTTTAGCCAATCGATGCCGAGCTCGGGCCGTTTCGCCCAGAACCCGGGATGAGCGAGCACACAGCAGATCGACGGCACGGCCTTGAGATTTGCCTCATAGACGAAATCGAGCTGCGCCGGGTCAAGCGGATCGGAACCAAAGCCGAGGCCGAGCGCGTACAGCATGGTGTCGCGACGGGTATAGCTCTGCGTGACTGGCTCAAAACGGAAATTTCGTACGGCTTCGAGGTTCAAGATGTCCTCCCATGCTGGCGAGTCCCGATTCATCGGGGTGCGGTTCGAATGGCAGTTGCAATCATGCTCCATCACATAGTACACAAGCGTACTAATTCGCGAATGGCGACGCAATGGGAGCGGAAAGGGAGAGCGCCGTGAAGTGGGATGCTGGCCATTCAAGTCGGGCGGCCCGTGTCGCGAGCCTTTGCAGGCGGCTTTTTGGCGGCCCCGGAGGTCGCGACGCCGTCCGGGCCGCGGCGGTGATCCTGGTTGGTCTGCACGCAAGTCAGGCCGCGGCTGGAGAGAAGCGATATGGACCGGGTGTCACCGACACCGAGATCAAGATCGGCAACACGTCGCCCTATAGCGGCCCGGCGTCCGCCTTCAGCATGGTCGCCAAGACCGAGGAGGCCTACTTCCGCAAGGTCAACGCGGAGGGGGGCATCAACGGCCGGCGCATTGTCTTCCTGTCATACGACGACGCGTACTCGCCGCCGAAGACGGTCGAACAAACGAGGCGGCTGGTCGAGAGCGACGAGGTTCTGCTGGTCTTCAACGCGCTCGGCACCGCGGCCAACTCGGCCGTGCAAAAATATCTGAACGTCAGGAAGGTGCCGCAATTGTTCGTCTCGAGCGGAGCGGCCAAATGGAATGATCCTCAGAACTTCCCCTGGACGATGGGATTTACCCCAAGCTACGAGACCGAGGGCTACATCTACGCAAGATACGTGCTGCGGGAACGGCCGACGGCGAAGATCGCGATCTTCTTTCAGAACGACGACTTCGGAAAGGACTACCTCAGGGGGATCAGGAAGGCGCTCGGCGACAAGGCCGCTTCAATGATCGTCGCGGAGGAAGCCTTCGACGTGTCGGAGCCGACGATCGATACGCACCTCGTCAAGCTGAAGGCGACCGGCGCGGACGTGTTGTTCGACATTGCGACACCGAAATTTGCGGCGCAGGCGATCAAGAAGGTGTCGGAGCTCGGCTGGAAGCCGCTGCATCTTCTCAGCTATGTCTCGGCATCGATCGGAAGCGTGATCAAGCCCGCAGGATTCGAGCACGCGCAAGGCCTGATCTCGGCAGCCTATTTCAAGGATCCGAACGACCCCGCGTGGGTGGACGATTCCGGCCTCAAGGAGCTCAACCGATTTCTGGACGGCTATTTTCCAGGCGCTGATCGCAGCGATACGCTGATCGTGAACGGCTACAACACGGCGCAGGCGCTCGTCCATCTGCTGAAGCAGTGCGGCGACGATCTCACGCGCGAGAACGTGATGCGGCAGGCGGCCCAGCTGAAAGAGGTCGAATTGGGCATGCTGCTTCCCGGCATCCGCTTGAATACGTCACCGGGCGATTTCGCCCCGGTGAAGCAATGGCAGTTGATGCGCTTCGAGGGAGCGAACTGGCATCTGTTCGGCGACGTCATGAGCGGCGAAATGAAGAACTAGGCAGGGAGACGACAAATGGGACGACTATGCGCCGGGCGGGTTGCGATCGTGACGGGTGCCGGCCGCGGGCTCGGTCGCGAATACGCGCTGATGCTGGCAGAGCAGGGCTCTAAGGTCGTCGTCAACGATCTCGGCAGCACTGCTGCGGGTGAGGGCGCCGATCTCTCGCCCGCACAAGAGGTTGTCGATGAGATCAGGCGCGCCGGCGGCGAAGCCATCATGAACGGCAGCGACGTCAGCAACTGGGCCGGCGCCAAGGCGCTGATCGATGCCGCCATCGACGCTTTCGGCCGGCTCGACGTTCTCATCAACAACGCGGGTATTCTGCGGGATCGCATGATGGTCAACATGACCGAGGCGGAATGGGACGCGGTGATCAAGGTGCATCTCAAAGGTACCTTCGCCCCGTCTCACCACGCCGCGCAGTACTGGCGCCAGGAAACCAAGAAGCAGGGAGCGCCGGTCAGCGCCCGCCTGATCAATACCTCGTCGGCCTCCGGATTGTTCGGCAATGTCGGCCAGAGCAACTATGGGGCTGCGAAGGCCGGTATCGCCGCCTTCACCATCATCAGCGCGATGGAGCTCCGCCAATACGGCATCACGGTGAATGCGATCGCGCCGCGCGCGCAGACCCGCATGACCGAAGGATTGCGTGAGCGCACCGAGGAGGAGATCAAGCGACGGAATCCGCGTTGGGTCGCGCCGATCGTGGTCTGGCTCGCGAGCGAAGAGTCAAAAGACGTGACTGGTCGCGTATTCGAGGCCGGCGATGGGATTCTCAAGGTCGCAGAGGGCTGGCACGCGGGCCCGGGAATTGACCCGGTCGAGGATCCCAACGAACTCGGCCCTCAGGTGGCGAAACTGATGCAGGAAGCGCGGCCCAACGCCGATATCTGGGGGCGCGACATCGTCTCATGAGCTTCCCAAGGACTCCTCCCGGAGCACCTCGGGCGGGTGGCTGGCCTCAGGCCGCCGCCCGCCGTTTTTTCCGGGTTTTGGACCGCGGCGCCTCTTCCTCCTCGTCCTCGCCGCTCTCGGTCTCCGTGCCATCCGACATGGCCAGAAGGTTGTGCTTCATCGCAAGGAGGGCCTCCGAAGCAGCTTCCAGCTGCTTGCGGTCGATGCCGTTGACGATCCTTGCATTGAACTTGTCGGTTTCCTTCCGGAGCTTTTCGAGGAACCCGCGGGCCTGCTTGGTGACATAGACGCGCTTGATCCGCCGGTCGACCGGATCGGCCTGCCGTATCACGAAGCCCGATGTCTCCAACCGGTCAATCAAGGCCCCGACGGCGACCTTGCCGACGTCGAGCTCGTTGGCGAGCTGCACCTGGGGAAGGCCGTCCTTGCGCGAAATGAACGCCAGGACCCACCATTGCGAGCGTGTGATCCCGAGCGGCGCGAGCGCGCGATCGAACATCATCCTCCTGAGCCGCGATACGTCATGGATGAGATATCCAAGCCGAAGATCCCAATCGGGCTGTTCAACCATCGATGTTTCCCTTGAGGCGAGCCGGAGGCAGAGGTTCAACTAATACCATACACCAGCGTATTTTAAAGGAAAGGTCGCTGGATCGGGCGGAAATCCCCCGATTTACTTGGCGGAGCGAGGATTTACAAAAGAAGTACGCTAGTGTATTAGTTTTTGCAGGGTGCCGGTCCTTTGGACGTAGAAGCGCCCGCCTGACGGGAAGCCGATCGCAGGAAGGAAGTGCCCATGTTCGATGCTGCTGTGCTCAAGGGAAAGCGCATCCTGGTTACGGGCGGAGGGACTGGCCTCGGCAAGGAGATGTCAGTCGGTTTCGCCGCCCACGGCGCTCACGTCTACATCTGCGGGCGGAGGAAAGAGGTTCTCGATCAGGCCGTGCGCGACATCGCCGAACGGTCAGGGGGAACGGTCTCCGCGCTGCTTGCCAACGTGCGTGATCCCGACAGCATAGAGGCTATGATGTCCAGCATCTGGGCGGAGGGGCCGCTCACCGGGCTCGTCAACAATGCCGCGGCCAACTTCCTCGCCCCCACTGAAAGCCTCTCGCCGCGCGGCTACGAGGCGGTCCGCTCCACGGTGATGGATGGCTCGTTCTATGCCTCGCTTGCCTGCGGCAAGCGGTGGATCGCCGCGGGCCTCCCAGGCAGCATCATCAGCAATCTGGTCACCTGGGTGTGGACCGGATCGGCCTATGTGGTGCCCTCGGCGATGGCGAAGGCCGCCGTGCACGCCATGACCATGTCGCTCGCGGTCGAGTGGGGACCCAAGGGGATCCGCGTCAATGCCATCGCGCCTGGCCCGTTCCCGACTGAGGGGGCGTGGGACAAGCTCAATCCGCTCGCCGAGACGGGCGTCGGCGCGACCCAGGCCGAGGAGGTGCCGCTGCGCCGTTTCGGCAAGATGGATGAGCTGCGCAATCTCCTGATCTTCCTGATGTCGGATGGCTCAAGCTACATCACGGGGGACACGATCAGCATCGATGGCGGGCATCATTTGGCCGCGCCGAGCACTTTTGCGGGGCTTTCAAAACTCTCGGCGACCGACTGGCAGCGTGCGCGCGAAGCCATTCAAGCGTCGGTCCAGAAGGAGAAACAGGCGCGCTCGATCTGAGCTTCTGGCGGGCGGGATTTGAATGCATCGAAGGGAAGAGCCAATGGGACTGGCCATATCGACCAAGAGCTTTGAATGCACCATCGACGGTGGTCTTGCCCATATCGCTCTGGATCAGCCCGCCCGTGGCAACCCGATCGATGGTGACTTCTGCCGCGAATTCGGCCTGGCGATTGCTGAGCTGAGCGAGCGTGCCGACGTGCGGGCCGTGCTGCTATCCGCCCGTGGGCGATTGTTCAGTGTGGGCGGCGACCTGATGGCGCTGGTGAAGCAGGGCGACGCGCTGCCTGCAACGATCAAGGCCTGGACCGCCGATCTTCACGTCGCGCTCGCAAGGATGGTGCGCATGCGGTCCCCCGTTGTCGCAGCAGTTCATGGCAACGTCGCGGGCGGCAGCGTATCGCTGATGGCGGCCGCGGACCTCGTGGTGATGGCGGAATCGGCGAAGATCTCGGCTGCCTTCTCCAGGATTGGCTTCAGCCCGGACAGTGGGTCGACCACGACCGTTACGCGGCGCATCGGCGTCGCGCGCGCAAGGCGGTTTTTCCTGCTCGGCGAGACGCTCGATGCTGCGACGGCGCTGTCGCTCGGATTGGTTGATTTCGTCGTTCCGGATGCTGCGGTGCGGACCGAGGCTGCGCAGCTCGCAAAGGAATTTGCGGCTGGCCCGACCGAGGCGTTTGGCGCGATCAAGCGTCTGTTTTCGCAAACGGCCGATCGGTCGTTCGAGAGCCAGCTCGAGGAGGAGGCGCAGACGCTCGCCGCGATGTCGCGAACGGCCGATGCGCAGGAAGGCGTCAGGGCCTTCGTCGAGAAGCGAAAGCCGGTGTTTTCCGGACGATGAATACCGCCGGAAGCGACAATTCGACCATTGGCACCAAATCGTACGCTACAGTAACGTATCATAACGAATGAATAATCCGGCAATGAGCCGGAAAGGACACCAGTAGAGGGAGAAATGATCGTGGTCGCGGCCCTACGAGACACGTCTCATGCGAACTTTCGGCAAGCCGGCTACTGGCTGGACAAAACCGTCGATCAGCTTCTGACGGAAGCCGTTGCGAGAGCTCCCGACAAGGTCGCGATGGTCGCCGACCGCGCCGATCGCGACCAGGCCCCGCGCTTCACCTATAGGGAGCTGGATGATCTCGCCAATCGGGCCGCGAGTTCGCTGCTGCGGCTCGGCGTCGGGCGTGGCGATGTCGTCACCGTGCAATTGCCCAATTGGTGGGAGTTCGTCGTCACAGCGTTCGCATGCAGCAAGATCGGCGCGGTCATGAATCCGGTGATGCCGATCCTGCGCGAGCGCGAGCTGGTCTACATCCTGAACTTCTGCCAGGCGAAGGTTTTCATCGTACCGAAACGCTATCGCGGCTTCGACTACGCGGCGATGGCGCAGGGCATGCGCGCCGAGCTGCCGCATCTGAAGCACGTGATCGTTGCCGACGGCGAGGGCGAGACTGGTTTTGAGAGGATGCTGCTATCAGCCGACGCGGGCGAGCTCCCGGCCGGCTTGCGCCCGGACGACATGGCCGTGCTGATGTTCACGTCGGGCACGACCGGCGAGCCCAAGGGCGTCATGCACACGTCGAACTCACTGATTGCATGCTGCAAGGCATTGTCGGGCCGGTTCGGTCTTGATTCCAGCGACGTGCTGCTGGTGGCCTCTCCGGTCGGCCACATGACTGGCTATGCTGCGATCGTCCTGTTGTCGGTCTATCTCGGCGGCACGATGATCCTTCAGGACATCTGGGAAGCCAAGCGTGGCGTCGGCCTGATGGCTCGGGAAGGGGTCACCTATACCGCGGCGTCGACGCCGTTCCTGAGCGACATCTGCGAGGCCGTGAAAGGTGGTTCGCCGCAGCCGAAGAGCCTGCGCTCCTTCCTGTGCGGCGGGGCGCCGATTCCGTCGGCTCTGATCGAGCGTGCGGCCGGTGAACTCGGTCTCAAGGTCTGCTCGCTCTGGGGCATGACGGAAGTGTTGTCGGGGACGCTGACAGAACCGTCACGCGCGGCCGACAAGTCGGCGAGCACGGATGGCCGATCGCTGGAGGGAATGGAAGTCAGGATCGTCGACACCGAAGGCAATCCGGTGCCTGCGGGCGAGCCGGGTCGATTGCTGGTCCGAGGCGCCCAGATGTTCAAGGGCTATTACAAGCGGCCGGAACTGCCGACCTTCGACGGCGACGGCTGGTTCGATTCCGGCGACCTCGCCTATATGGACAAGGACGGATACATCCGGATCTCCGGACGCGTGAAGGACATCCTGATCCGTGGCGGCGAGAATGTGCCGGTCGTCGAGATCGAAAACCTGCTCTACAAGCATCCCGCGGTTTCCGCCGTCGCGGTCGTTGGTTTTCCGGATGCCCGGCTCGGCGAACGTGGCTGTGCATTCATCGTGCCTCGCAGCGGCAGCACGATCGACCTGACGGCGGTACAGGCCTATCTCGGCGAAGCGAGGATGGCGAAGCAATTCTGGCCGGAACGTATTGAGCTTGTGGCCGAGCTTCCGCGCACGGCCAGCGGCAAGATCCAGAAATTTAGACTGCGCGAGCTTGCAGCGGCGTTTGCCGAAGCAAAGTAGGCTATTGGTCGGAGTAGGTCGGAGTCCGTCGCTCGCGAAACGCGGCGACTGCTTCCGCATGATCATCGGTTTCGAGGAGGATGACCTGCTGCCGGTCCTCCATCATCAGCGCCGCATCGAGGCTCGGCGCGTCGATCAGCGTGTTGAGGGCCTGCTTGGTCATGCGCAGCCCCATCGGCGACACGCGCAACATATCCTCGGCGAGCGCGAGGCCCTTGGTGAGAAGATCTTCGGCAGGAACGACGTCGCTCACCAGCCCGATCGCTTTCGCCCGTTCAGCCTTGAGGAAGCGGCCAGTAAGAAGAAACTCGGAGGCCACCGACAGGCCGACCAGGCGCGGCAGCAGATAGCCCGAGCCCATGTCGCAGCCTCCGACGCCGATGCGGATATAGGCGGCGTTCATCCGCGCGTCCGGCGTCGCAAAGCGGACGTCGCAGGCGAGCACGAAGGAGAATCCGGCGCCGCATGCTGCGCCGTGGACGAGCCCGATGATCGGCTGCGGACACGACCGCATCAAGCGGATCACGCCGGAATAGTTCTGCTGCATCTTGAGCTGACGTTGAGGGCGGCCCGTGCCGGGTGCGGCAAACGCATCCGATCCGAGCTCGGCGCCGGCGGAGAATTGAGGCCCGTTGCCGCGAAATAGCACGACGCGCGTCGTCGGCCGGTCGTGCAGGCCGGAGAAATAGGCGGTCAGTTCCGCGATCATGTCGGGGGAGACGGCGTTGAGCTGGGCCGGCCGGTTCAACGTCAGGATATCGATCGCGCCGCGGCTCTCGACGGTGATGGTGCTCGGCTGCGTCATGGGCTCGCTCTCCATCGTTGATTGTCTTTGATGGCAGATAGTAATAAAGTGTACGATCATGGAGTGCAATGCCGTCCTCGCAGCGAGAACGGCCAACGATACGACCTTCAAGGGAGACAGGAGATGCCATACCAGTCCGTGTTCAGGCCGGACCTGTTCGAGGGGCAAACCATCATCGTGACCGGTGGTGGCAGCGGGATCGGGCGCTGCACCGCTCACGAGCTCGCGGCCCTTGGCGCGAACGTCGCAATTCTCGGCCGTACCATGGAAAAGTTGGTCGAGGTCCAGCGCGAGATCGAGGACGATGGCGGACAGGCGATGAGCCATGCCTGCGACATCCGCGATGAGGCCATGGTGGTTGGCGCGATCGATGCCGTGCTCGCGCGTTATGGACGTATTGATGGCCTCGTCAACAATGCCGGTGGGCAATTTCGTGCGCCTTTGAAGACGATCTCGACCAAAGGGTTCGAGGCTGTCGTGCGCAACAACCTGACCGGCGGCTTCATCTTCATGCGCGAAGTCTATAATCGCTGGATGGAGGCCAATGGCGGGTCGATTGTGAACATCATCGCCGATATCTGGCATGGCTGGCCCGAGTTCGGCCACTCCGCGGCCGCCCGCGGCGGCATGCTCACCTTGACCGAGACGGCCGCGTGCGAATGGTCATCCTCAGGCGTCCGCGTCAATGCGGTCGCCCCCGGCGGCATCGTCTCCAGCGGGTTCGATACCTACACGCCGGAGATGCAGAAGAAGCTGCATGACTTCACTGCAGGCGTGCCGCTTCAGCGCTTCGGCACGGAAGCCGAGATATCGGCCGCAATCACCTACCTGCTGTCGCCGGCGGCCGCCTATATCACCGGATCCTGCGTCCGCGTTGATGGCGGCACGCCGAATGCCCGCACGACATGGAAGCTCGAACCGCACAGCCGCAGCCTGCCGTTCGAAGGCTTCCATCGCGCGAAACTGCCCGAGGTGATGAAGCGGAAGGCCAGCGCGTAGCGGCCCGCCGCCGAAAGCGCGATGAGATTGGGGTGAATCGTCATCGCGCTTTAGGTTGTTGTTTGAGCATGATCTCTTCGGAAAACCGCTCCGCACTTTTCCGGATCATGCTTTAGTCCACCGCGATGATCAGCTTGCCCTGGTTCTCACCGCGGTAAAGCCGTGCGATCGCGCTGGGGGCGTGCTCCAGTCCCGGCAGGACCTCCTCGTCGTGGACGATCTGGCCGGCAAGCGCGAGCTCGGCGAGGCGCGCTGCGGCGGCGTCGAATTCCGCGAGATGATCGAAGATGATGAAGCCTGACCAGCGCAGCCTGCGCGTGAGGATCTCACGTTCGGGGCGCGGGCCGGTCGGGACGGGAGTCCAGGACGCGTTCGCGGCCGTGCCGCACTGGATGATGCGTCCACGCAGCCGCATGGTCCGGATGGCGGCATCGGCGATTGCGCCGCCAGTGTTGTCGAAGAAGATGTCATTGCCATCAGGGCACGCCGCGCGAATGGCCGCGCCGAGGTCGCCAGCCTCGCGGTAGTTGATCATGTCCTGATAGCCGTAGCGGGCCTTGGCTTGTGCCATCTTGTCGGCGGAGCTGGTGAGCCCGACGGCGCGGCATCCGGCAATGCGTGCGAGCTGGCCGACAAAGCTTCCGACGCTGCCGGCAGCGGTCGACACCAGAACGTGCTCGCCGGGCTTGGGATCGCCGAGGCCGTGAAAGGCAAGATAGGCGGTCAGGCCGTTCATGCCGAGTACGCTGAGATTGGCGCTGAGCGGGAGGGCGGACGGAACGACGCGCCGCAGAACGGCGTCGGGTGTGGCGACGCAATAGCGCTGCCAGCCAAACCATCCATAGACGAACTCGCCTGCGCGAAGCTCCGGCACATTGCTTTCGATAATTTCCCCCACGGCCAGCGCGCGCATCGGCGTGTCGAGTGGCACGGGGGCGCTATAGTTCCCCTCATCATTGGCCCACCCGCGCTGCGCCGGATCGACCGAGAGATAGCGGTTTTCGACCAGGATCTCGCCTTTGCCGGGTCCGGCCACGGGCTCCGTCATGAGTGAAAAATGCTCGGCTTGCGGTATCCCACGTGGCCGGGCCGTCAGCCGAACCTGTCGATTTTCGCGGGCGGACATGAGCGATCCTCATAAATAGTACGCTTGTGTACGATATGAGTATACGGTAGAACTTGGTCGGGAGACAAGGACATCGCGGCGGCTGCGGGCCGCCTCACCCTCCAAATAGATGACAAGAGGCAAGCAATGGCGGGGCTCTATTTCGAGCAGTTCTCGGTCGGACAGACCTTCGTTCATGAAATCCGGCGCACCGTGACGGACATGGACAACATCCTGTTCTCGTCGCTGACCTACAATCCGGCGGCGGTCCATATCGATCACGACTACGCCAAGGGCACCGAGTTCGGGAAGCCCTTGATGAATTCGATCTTCACGCTCGGCCTGATCATCGGACTATCGGTTCAGGACACGACGCTGGGAACCACCGTCGGCAATCTCGGAATGGAGGACACCAAATTTCCGCGGCCGGTGTTCGCCGGTGACACGCTGCGAGCCGAAACCAAAGTCGTTGCCGTCAGGGAAAGCAAGTCGCGTCCGACGCAGGGCATCGTGACGTTCGAGCATCGCGGCTTCAATCAGCGCGACGAGGAAGTGGTTTACTGCCGCAGGAGCGGGTTGATGATGCGGAGGCCCGCATGAAGCTCCGCTCGCTGCTCTTTGTGCCTGCCGATAGTGAACGCAAGTTCGCCAAGGCGGACGGCATCGGCGCCGATGCGCTGATCCTCGACCTCGAGGACTCCGTGGCCCCGGGACGCAAGGCTTTTGCGCGAGGTGCCGTGAAGGATCTGTTGGGCGGCGGGCCGCGCAACTGGTCGTTCCTGGTCCGCATCAATCCGTTCGGGACGGGGCTCACGCTGGAAGACCTGGCGGCGGTGGTTCGTCCGGGTCTCGATGGTCTCCTCATCCCGAAGGTCAACGGCATCGAGGACGTCGACCTCGTCTCGCACTATGTCGATGTGCTGGAGGTCGCGACCGGTATTCCGCCGGGGGACGTCAAGCTGCTGGTTGTTGCGACTGAAACACCGGCCGCCATGATCGGGTTCAACGGCTACGCGCGCAAGAACGAGCGGCTGGTTGCCATGACCTGGGGGGCGGAAGACCTGAGCGCGGCCCTGGGCGCGCTCACGAACAAGGAGGCGGACGGCAACTGGACCTTCCCCTACCAGGTGGCGCGCGCGCAATGCCTGTTCGCCGCGGGTGCAGCCGGCGTCGCCGCGCTGGATACGCTCTATGCGGACTTCAGGGATCAGGATGGCCTCGCCGAAAGCTGCCGGCTGGCGCGCCGCGACGGTTTCGTCGGCCGCGTCGCGATCCACCCGGCTCAAGTCGCGACCATCAATACCTGTTTCACGCCCTCAGATGCCGATCTCGCGCATGCACGTCGCGTCGTCGCGGCGTTTGCCGCGGCGCCTGATGTCGGCACGGTCGGGATCGACGGGAAGATGTACGACATTCCGCATCTGGTCGCAGCGCGGCGCACCCTGGCGTCGGTCGGGGAGGGACATTCGAATGGATAGCAGGTCATTTTCCAACCAGCTCGACGTTCCGGAAGATCACGCCGCAATCCGCGAAGGCGTGCGCGCGGTCGTCACGCGGTTCGATGACGAGTACTGGCTGGCCCGCGATGACGACGGCGAGTTTCCCCGCGAATTCCATCGCGCCATGGCGGACGCCGGCTGGCTCGGCATTACCATGCCCGAGGAGTATGGCGGTGCAGGGCTCGGCGTCACCGAGGCCGCCATCATGATGCATGAGGTCGCGAGCCATGGCGGCGGGATGACGTCGGCGTCGGCCGTGCATATCAACCTGTTCGGGCCGCATCCGATCGTGGTGAAGGGGACTGACGAGCAGAAGCGCCGCTGGGTGCCGCGCCTGGTGTCGGGCGAGGACCAATGCTGCTTCGGCTTCACCGAGCCGGATGCCGGACTGAACACTACCCGTATCAAGACCTTCGCCGAGAAGGTCCCCGGTGGTTATCGCGTGCACGGACAGAAGGTCTGGACGTCCACGGCACAGATCGCGAACAAGATCATGCTGCTGACGCGGACGACGAAGTTCGAGGACTGCCAGCGGCCGACCGATGGCATCACCATCTTCTATACCGATCTCGATCGTTCCAAGATCGAGGTGCGGCGTATTCCCAAGATGGGCCGCAAGGCCGTCGATTCCAACGCCATCTTCATCGATGGCCTCTTCATCCCCGACGCGGATCGCATTGGCGAGGAAGGCAAGGGCTTCTCCTATATCCTGCACAGTCTCAATCCCGAGCGCATCCTGATCGCGGTCGAGGCGATCGGAATCGGGCAGGATGCGCTGCGACGCGCAACTCGCTATGCCAAAGAGCGGGTCGTGTTCGACCGTCCGATCGGCCAGAACCAGGGCATCCAGCACCCGCTGGCCGAGAAATGGATGTACCTCGAGTCGGCTTGGCTGATGGCGATGCGCGCCGCCTGGCTCTACGATGCCGGAAAGCCGTGTGGCGCCGAGGCCAACAGTGCCAAGTTCCTCGGTGCGCGCGCGGGGCATGATGCCGCCTGGCAGGCGATCATGACGCATGGCGGCTTTGGCTATGCAAAGGAGTATCACGTCGAGCGGCTGTTCCGCGAAGTCTCGATCACCCGCCTTGCACCGATCACCGAGCAGCTCATGCTGAGCTTCATCGCCGAGAAGGTGCTCGACCTGCCGAAGAGCTACTGAACGCGCCTCAGAGATTGCGGGAGATCAACTCCCGCATGATCTCGGACGTGCCGCCATAGATCCGCAGCACGCGTGCGTCCGCAAACAGGCGGCAGATCTCGTATTCGCGCATGAAGCCATAGCCGCCGAAGAATTGCAGGCACTGGTCGACCAGTCGCCCGTGCATTTCGGTGACCCACAGTTTTGCGGTCGAGGCGGCGTAGGTCGTCAACTCTCCACGAACGTGCTGGGCGAGGCACTGATCGACATAGGCCCAGCCGACCTGAAGGTCGGATTTGAGGTCCGCGAGCTTGAAGCGCGTGTTCTGATAGGAGCCGATCGCCTGTCCAAACGCCTTGCGCTCGAGGACGTAGGCCCTGGTGATGTCGAACGCCTTCTGCGCCGATGCGATTGAGTGAAGGGCGATCGTCAGGCGCTCCTGCGGCAGTTCGCTCATCAGCGCGGCCATTGCGCCGCCTTCCGAGCCAAGCAGATTGGTTACGGGAACGCGGACCTGGTCGAAGAATAGCTCCGACGTATCGGAAGAGAGATGACCAAGCTTGTCGAGGTTGCGACCGTGGCGAAATCCGGGCCGATCGGTTTCGACGAGGATCAGGCTCATGCCGCGCGATCCGCCGTCCGGATTGGTGCGCGTCACGGCGATGACGAGATCGCACATCTGGCCGTTCGAAATGAAGGTCTTCTGACCGGAGATGACATACTCATCGCCTTCGCGCACGGCACGCGTGCGAATGCCCTGGAGATCGCTGCCGGTTCCGGGCTCGGTCATGGCGATGGCGCAGACGGCCTCGCCCGAGATCATGCGCGGCAGCCATTTCTTCTTCTGCGCCTCCGTGCCGTAGCTCAGGAGATATCCGCAGCAGACGTCGTTGTGGACGGAGAAGTCGGTCGCCGGACCCGCAAAGCCCGAATAGGCGAGTTCTTCGATGACAACGGCATTGTGCCGGAAATCGCCGCCGATGCCGCCGTACTGCTCGGGCACCTGAGGGCAGAGCAGGCCGGCTTGGCCTGCCGCCGGCCACAATGCGCGGTCGATGATCCCGGCCTTCTCCCAATCCTGGAAGTGCGGCGCGATCTTCGCGGCGGCGAATCGCCGGACGCTTTCGCGCAGAAGGGTGTGCTCTTCGTCGAATACGGGGCGATTGGGCAGCATGTCTGTCGGCCACGATTTGAGAGTTGGAAGCGTTGAGAGTTAGAAGGCGACCTTGTCGCCGCCCTTGAGCTGAAGGATTTCACGCGCTTCGTTGGCACTCGCGATCTCGAGCCCAAGTCCTTCGATGATCTTGCGCACCTGCGTCACCTGCGCGGCATTGGTCTCGGCGAGGCGGCCTGCGCCGAGCCATAGGCTGTCCTCGAGCCCGACGCGAACGTTGCCGCCCATCGCCACTGCCATGGCCGCAACCGGCATCTGCGCGCGCCCGGCGCCAAGGACCGACCAGCGGTAGTTGTCGCCGAATAACCGATCCGCCGTTCGTTTCATGTGCATGACGTCGTCCGGATGCGAGCCGATGCCGCCGAGCAGTCCGAAGCACGTCTGGATGAAGAGCGGCGCCTTCACCAGCCCTTCCGTCCAGAAATAGTGCAGATTGTAGAGATGGCTCGTGTCGTAACATTCGAACTCGTAGCGCGCGCCGGAGCTGTTCAGCGTCTCCAAGGCGTAGCGGATATCCTTGAACGAGTTGCGGAAGACGAGGTCGTGGGAGCCCTCCAGCATCTGCGGCTCCCAGTCGTATTTGAACGACTTGTACCGCTTCAGCATCGGAAACAGGCCGAAGTTCATCGACCCCATGTTGAGGCTCGCGACCTCAGGCTTCCAGGTCGCGGCCGGACGCACACGCTCCTCGACCGTCATGTACGGCGAGCCGCCCGTCGTCAGGTTTACGACGACGTTGGAGCTCTGCTTGATCACGCGCAGGAACGGCTCGAACGCCTCCGGCGACTGATCCGGCCGTCCATCGGCCGGATTGCGCGCGTGCAGGTGCACGATCGCGGCCCCAGCCGCCGCAGCGCCGAGCGCGGCCTCGGCGATCTCAGCCGCGGTCACCGGCAGATGCGGTGACATCGTCGGCGTATGGATCGATCCCGTAACCGCGCAGGAGATGATGACCTTGTGGGGCGCCATGAGCGGCCTTTAGCGCGCAAATTTGTGGAAGTCCGGGTCGCGCTTCTCGTTGAAGGCCGCGACGCCTTCCTTCGATTCCGCCGTGTCGTAGAACAGCTTTACGGCGTGGAGCGCGAAGTTGCTGATGCCGCGGATATTGTCGGAATCTGCGTTGAAGGACCGCTTCGCCAGCGCAAGCGCAGTCGGCGAGCGCTGCGCGAGCTTGTCGGTCCAGTCCTTCACGGCAGCGTCGAGCTGCGCCATGGGGACGACCTTGTTGACGAGACCCATCTCGCGCGCCTGTTCGGCGGTATAGCGCTCATTCAAGTACCAGATCTCCCGCGCTTTCTTGTCGCCGACATGACGGGCGAGGAAGGCCGTTCCCCAGCCTGCATCGACTGAGCCGACCTTGGGGCCGACCTGGCCGAACTGGGCGTGCTCTGCGGCGATGGTGAGATCGCAAAGGGTTGCGAGCACGTTGCCGCCGCCGATGGCAAAGCCATTTACCCGGGCGATCACCGGTTTCGGTACGTCGCGGATCAGGCCCTGGATCTCGTCGATCGGCAGGCCGACCACGCCGCGGCCGTCGTATTGGCCTTCATGGGCCGATTGATCGCCGCCGGTGCAGAACGCCTTCTCGCCGGCGCCGGTGAGCACAATGCTGGCGACGTTGCGGTCGTTGCCGGCGAGCTGGAAAGCCTGGATGAGCTCGTCCAGCGTCCGCGCGCGGAATGCGTTGTAGACCTTCGGACGGTTGATGATGATCCACGCGGCGCGATCGCGGATTTCGTAGATGACGTCGGTGAATTCTTTGGGATCGGTCATGGGATTTCCTCGCGCAGGTTAGATCATGTTCATTCCGCCGGAGACGGAGATGGTTTGCCCGGTGATGAATTTGCCGTCGTCGGAGGCGAGCATCGCGACGATCCCGCCGTAGTCCTCGGGCTCGCCCATGCGACGCAGCGGGATGCCTCTGAGCATGGCATCCTTCCATTTCACCGCGTGCTCGCCTTCGCCCAGCACCGCGGCCATCATCGGCGTGTTGGTGGGGCCGGGGCAGACGGCATTGAGCAGGACGTTCTTGCGCGCCAGCTCGCGCGCCAGCGACTTGGTAAAGGAAATGAGTCCGCCCTTGCAGGCGGAGTAGACGGCCTCATCGCTGGTGCCAACGCGTGCCGCATCGGACGCGATGTTGACGATCCGGCCGCCGCCGCGCTCGGCCATCAACGGTGCAATTGCCTTGTGGGTGTTGAGCGGCCCATAGAGGTTGATGCGGATGATCTTGTCCCACAGCTCGCGATCGGTCTTCAGGAACGGCATCGGCCGGTCCCACCCGGCATTGTTGACCAGGAGCCAGATCGGCCCGAGCTCGGCCTCGACCTTGGCGACCGCGGCGTTGACGGACTCCGCATCGCCCACATCGACGGCATAGGTCTTGATGACGGCCTGCGGTGCGAGCTTTGCGGTCTCTTCGCCGCCTTGCGGGTTGATGTCGAAGATCGCGATCTTGCAGCCCTCTTCGGCCAGCCGCAGCGTCAATCCTCGTCCGATGCCCTGTCCGCCGCCGGTCACGACGGCAACTTTTCCCGATAGGCCCTTCAACGTCGATCTCCCTTGTCGTTTGTCGTTTCTTTGGCGGCCTTCGATGGGCCGAAGGCGTCGGCCCTATGAGGCGGACCCGTTCTTCTGAATGTCGTATCCGCGCTGCGAGTACATTTGTCGCGCGATGATCGTCTTCATGATCTCGATCGAGCCGCCGGCGATCTTGACGACGCGTGCGTCGGCATAGGCCCTCGCGATCGGATACTCCCACATATAGCCCCAGCCACCGAACAGCTGCAGACACTCGTCGACCGTCTCGCAGTGCAGCTCTGACGTGAACATCTTGGCCATGGCGGCGTCGACGGGATCGAGCTTTCCTTCCATGAAAAGGGCGATGCACTTGTCGGTGAAGACGCGCGCGACGGCGGCCTTGGTCCTGAGCTCGGCCAGCTTGAATTGCGTATTCTGGAAATCGGCGAGCTTCTGCCCGAAGGCGCTTCTTTCCGAGGTGTATTGCAGCGTCCAGTCGATCACGGTCTCGGCAACGGTCGCCGACCGGATGGCTTGCGCCAGACGCTCCTGCGATAGTTTTGTCATCATCTGCGCAAAGCCCCGGCCTTCCGCGCCGAGCATGTTTGTGGCGGGAATGCGGACATTGTCGAAGAACAGCTCGGAGGTATCTTGCGCCCTCATGCCGAGCTTTTCCAGATTGCGGCCGCGCCTGAAGCCGGGCCGATTGCTTTCGACGATGAACAGGGTCACGCCCTTGGCGCCGGCCTGGCCGTCGGTCTTGGTCGCGAGCACGATGAAGTCGCACAGCTGGCCGTTTGAGATGAAGACCTTCTGGCCGTTGATGACGAACTCGTCGCCGTCGCGCGCAGCGCGGGTGCGGATCGCCTTGAGGTCGCTGCCGGCGTGAGGTTCCGTCATACCCAGAGAGCCGATGGCTTCGCCGGATACCATCTTCGGCAGCCATTTGCGCTTTTGCGCCTCGCTCCCGAAGGACAGAAGATAAGTCGCGACCAGGTCGGTGTGGATGAGAAAGCCGGGACCGCTGGCGCCGGCCCGCCATAGCTCCTCGAACACGACGACATCGAAGAGGTAGTCGAGGCCCATGCCACCATATTCCTCAGGGACAGTGCAGCAGAGCAGGCCGGCCGCGCCGGCCTTCAGCCACAAATCCCGCGGGACGATGCCGTCCTCTTCCCATTGGGCGTGAAAGGGCACGATTTCGCGCTCGACAAAGCGGCGGACCGTCTGCCGGAAAATCTCGTGTTCCTCGCGAAAGATCGTGCGTTCGATCATTGTCAAAGCGCTTCCTGTCTGATTTAGTTTGCTAGTGTACAGTATTTGATCGTGTCGTACAACTCGAAAAGACAGGCGTGCAAGTACGATCGTACACCAACGAACGGTAACGGGAAGGGAGAGGAAGCAATGACGGTCGGGCCGGAGCTGAAGCAGTTTCGCATCGAATTGTCGGACCAGCGCGTCCTGCACCTCATCTTCGACATGCCGGGACGGTCGATGAACGTGTTCTCGAATGCGGCAATCGAGGAGCTTGGCCTGTTTGCGGACTGGCTCAGGCAAAGCGATGTGGTGGGCGTCGTCATCCGTTCCGGCAAATCATCCGCCTTCTGCGCAGGCGCCGATCTGGCCGAGCTGGAAACGGCCTATGACATGATCATGGCCGCGCCAGCAGGCGAGCGCGATCGGCTTGCCTTCGATCATTTCTTCCGATTGAGCCACGGTCTGCGCAGGCTCGAGACGGCTGGGAAGCCGGTCGCGGTTGCGATCGCCGGGCTTGCCTTGGGCGGCGGCTGCGAATTTGCCCTTGCGGCGCATCACAGGGTCATCGCCGATCATCCGCAGGCGACGTTCGGCCTGCCGGAATCACTTGTCGGATTGCTGCCGGGCGGCGGTGGAACTCAGCGTTTGCCTCGCCTGATCGGGATCGAGGCGGCGCTGCCCGTGTTGCTCGATGGCGCGCGGATCGGCGGACAGGCGGCGATCGCGGCGGGACTTGCGCAGGAATTGGTAGCGCCAGGCGAAGAAGTCGCCGCGGCCGAGCGTTGGGTGCTGTTGCGACCGCAGTCCGCGCAGCCTTGGGATCGGCCGAATTGGCATGCGACGGACGCGCAGCAGGTCGGGACGACGATCGAAGCGAAACGAAGCAAGATGCTGGCCGAGACGCTCGGCCATTATCCGGCGCTTTCCGCCGTTCTCGACTGCGTCGAGCAGGGGCTCCCGCAGGACTTCGATATGGCCATCCGCACTGAGATGCAGATCTTCGCAAAGCTGATCCAGCGGCGGGAGCCACGCAACATGATCAGGACATTGTTTCTCGGCCGGCTCGACTATGAACGGATGAAGAAGAAGGGCGCAAATCCCAGGATCACGGAAGCCGTGGCCGCGGTCTCGGAGGTGCTCGGCGTCCAGTCGGAGCGTGGCAAGGAGCTGGCGGAGGCGTTTGCGCGGGCAGGCTTCCGGGGCGAGCAGACGCACAAGGTCGAGTTCGATGGGGGTGTCGCGGGCGCCGTCTATTGGCATGACGATGAGCCGAGGACCTGGGGCAAGGAGCTGCTGCGCGCGCGGCTGGCGGATGCCGAGGCCGCCGCCACAGGCTGGCGATCCCAGCTTGACGAGTCCGAGCGTCGCGCTGCGGACTATGTCCTGGTCACGCAGGCGGGCTTTCCAGCCTATCTCGGCGGCCTGTTTGCAGCCGGGCTGAGCTAGTGGGTTTTTCGAAGGAGAGACGTCGTGTCCAGACCTCTTGAAGGGATCAAGGTTCTCGATCTGTCGAAGGTGCTCGCAGGTCCGCTCTGCGCGCAATACCTTGGTGATCTCGGCGCCGAGGTGATCAAGGTCGAGGCGGTGGGGCAGGGGGATGAGACACGCGGCTGGCCGCCGTTTCCGGCGCCCGGGCTCGGCACTGTGTTTCTAAGTGCCAATCGCAACAAGCGCAGCATCGCGATCAACATGAAGTCCGACAAGGGGCGCAAGCTCGTGCACGAGCTCGCGAAGTCGGCCGACGTCGCGATCGAAAGCTTCGGCACGGGCGTCGCCGAGCGCTTGGGAATCGATGCCGCGAGCCTGTGCGCGCTGAATGACCGCCTGGTCCATTGCAGCATCTCGGGCTTCGGCCGGACGGGCCCGCTCAGGAGCTCGCCCGGCTACGATGTGATCCTGCAGGCCTTCAGCGGCATCATGTCCATGACTGGCGACGAGGGCGGCGGCTATATCCGCAGCCCGATCTCGCCGATCGATCAGATGACCGGCGTGCATGCTTTCAGCGGTATCCTTGCGAGCCTGTTTGCGCGAGAGAAGTCGGGCAGGGGAGCGGCGATCCAGGTGTCGCTGTTCGACACGGCTCTGGGGCTTCTCGGCTACAATCTCCAGACGTTCTGGGAGCGGGGAACGCAGCCGGCCAAATGTGGCTCGAGCCATGAGTCCCTATGTCCTTATCAGGCCTTCGAGGCCGCGGACGGACCGATCATGATCGGGGTGGCCAACGACAATCTCTGGCGCAAGTTCTGCGCCGTCGCGGGCTTGAACGCGATCGTGGATGACCCGAAATTCCGCACCAATGCGGATCGAGTCAAGCAGCGCAATGAAACATTGCGCCACGTCCAGGCGGTGATCTCGACCAGGACAGTCGAGCATTGGAATGCAGCGCTGAACGAGGTCGGCATTCCCTGCTCGCCGATCAATACGCTGGCGCAGCTTCTCGACCATCCGCATACAAAGGCAGACAAGCTGATCATGCAGTACGATCATCCCAACGTAGGGCGGCTGAATTGCGTCGGACATCCCGTGACGTTTGTCGGAGAAGAGCGCAACCCCGGCCTGCCGCCGCCGACCCTTGGGCAGCACACGGACGACGTGCTGAAGGACTTGGGTCTTTCCGCCGCGAGCATCGCCGAATTGCGCCGTGAGGAGATCGTCAGTTGACCGGCGCACGTGCGACTGCGTCCGAAGATAGAATGGTCCGTCGCATCTACACCGGTGTAAAGAACGGCAGTGGCGCCCCGTCGGTCGGCTTGAATACCACCTTCACCTTCTGGCCGATCCTCAGCTTCTCGAGATCGCAGTCGACGAAATTGGTCTGGAGCGACGGCCCCTCCTTCAGCGTGACGTAGCCGATCGCGTAAGGACCGGTCGGCGACTTCCGCATCAGGCTCCAGGTGTAGATCGTCCCCTCGCCCGACGCCTCTTCCCACATCGTCTTGTCGGAGTAGCAGAACGGGCAGATCGAGCGTGGGAAGTAATGCGCTTCACCACAGGCAGTACAGCGCTTGATCATGAACTTGCCCTGCTTCGCCGCATCCCAGAACGCTGCGGTCTCGGGGTTCGTCACCGGGGCCGGATACTTTTTCGCTTCGCTCATCACACGCGCTCCAGAATGGCCGTCGAGGCGGCGTGGCGAACACCCAGAAGGCCGCCGGTGCCGTGGGCGATGGCGAGATCGCAATTCTTGACCTGCACCTTCGGATGCGCTTCGCCGCGCAGCTGCCTGGCGGCCTCGATGATCTTGGTCATGCCGCCGCGGTTGACGGGATGGTTGCTGCAGAGGCCGCCGCCATCGGTGTTGAACGGCAGCTTGCCGACACCCGAGATCAGATTGCCGTCGGCGACGAACTTGCCGCCGTCGCCCTTCTTGCAGAAGCCGAGGTCCTCGAGCTGCATCAAGACGGTGATGGTGAAGCTGTCATAGATCGAGGCGTATTTGATGTCCTTCGGCGTAATGCCGGCTTCCTCGAACGCGCGCGGGCCGGACCAGACGCCGGCGGAGTAAGTGAGATCGAGATCCTTGCCGCCGCGCGGGCCCTTCATGGCCTCGCCATGGCCGATCAGGCGGACCAGCGGCTTCTTCAGGCTCTTGGCGATCTCGGGCGTGGTCACGATCAGCGCGCCGCCGCCGTCGGTGACGACGCAGCAGTCGAGCCTGTGCAGCGGATCGGAGATCATCGGCGAGTTCACGACATCCTCGACGGTGACGACCTCCTTCAGCATTGCGTGCGGATTGTATTGGGCGTGATGGGAGGCCGCGACCTTGATCCAGGCGAGCTGCTCGCTCGTAGTGCCATAGTCGTGCATGTGGCGCATGGCGCACATGCCATAGGCATTGTGGGTCGTTGCGCCATAGGCGGTCTCGAAATCGGCTTCGGCGCCCGGAGCGCGCACCTGCGCCGGACCGGTGCGCGGCTTGCCCGCGAGCGTGATCAGCGCGATCGAGCACTTGCCTGCGGCAATGGCTTCCGCGGCGTGACCGAGATGGATGATGTAGGAGCAGCCGCCAGTGTCGGTGCTGTCGACATGGCGCACCTTCAGCCCGAGATAGTCGACCATCGGCCAGGCGCCGCCGGGCGCGTCGCCGGAGAGAAAGTAGCCGTCGATGTCGTCCTTGGTCAGCCCCGCATCCTCGATCGCGCCCTTGGCAACCTCGGCGTGAAGCTGCGCGGTGGATTTGTCCGGCGCATGCCGGGTCGGGTGCTCATAGATCCCGGCAATGTAGGCCTTGCCCTTGATGGTCAAAGAAAGTCTCCGTTGGGGTTGTCTGCCTTGCCGCGTGTTACGCGGCAGGGCAGTGCCATCGCTAGTCCTCGAGCAGCCTCCAGGACGTCTTGTCGAAGATGGCCATGCGCAAGGAGCGGTAGGGGGCGTAGTTCTCCTTGGAGTTGGTGAGTTCGATCCCCGGGAGCAGCATGCCGACCCGCTCCTTGTTGAAGCTCGTGGCCTGAGCAAGCAGATTCTCGCGGGTCAGATTGTCGCCGCATCGCTGCAGGCCCTTCGCAATCGCTTGCGCATTGATGTAGCCGGATAGCGCAATGAAGTCGTTCGGGCTGTCGTTCGGCGCCCATTTCTTCATGAAGGCGACATAGTCCTTGACCTCGGCATCCTCGGCCCAGGCGGGATCGTTGGCCTGCTTGGCGAATTGGGTCGTATAGGCGCCCTGGACGTTGTCGAGCCCGGCAGGCGTCAGCACGCCCTGGATCGAGTTGACCGGACTGGCGAGGAACTGGACCGGCTTCCAGTTCAGCTCATTGGCCTTCTTGATGCCCTGGGCGGCAAATTTCGGCGTCGTGAAATAGACCAGCGTATCGGCGCCGGCTGCCTTGAGCTTGAGGATCTCGGAGTCGATCGTGGGATAGCTGAGCTCGTAGGAAGCCTCCGCGACGATCTTCGCCTGGCCGTCGGAGCCCAAGCCGGCCTTGAGGCCCGTGAGGTAGTCCTTCCCATAGTCGTCGTTCTGGTAGAGCACGGCGATCTTGGCGTTCGGCAGCTTCTTGAGGATGAATTTGCCGAACGTGGCTCCCTCCATCTCGAAGGGCGGATAGAAGGGGACGGTCCACGGAAAACTCTTGGGATCGTTGAAGCGGCGGCCGCCTGCCGAGATGAAGACCTGGGGTACCTTGTTCTGGTTGAGATACTTTTGAACGGCGACGTTGGGAACAGTGCCCACGGTGCCGACCTCAGCCAGAACGCCGTCGTCGTCGATCAGCTTGCGGGTCTGTTCGATGGCCTTTGGCGGGCTGAATGCGTTGTCAAGCGAGATCAGGTTGACCTTCCTGCCGTTGATCCCGCCTTGCTCGTTCAGCATCTGGAAGTAGCCGGTCATCACGCGGCCGTAGCTCGAGAATGTCGACGCCGGCCCGCTATATGGAACGGTCTGGCCGATCTTGATCTCGGTGTCGGTAACGCCCGGACCATATTGCTTGTCGGCGGCTCCCGCCTCCACGGCTGCGCTGGATAGGAACAGGACCGAGGCGCTCACCAAAATCGAAGTTCTCATGCTGGCTCCCATATCGCTTCTTGTTTTATGAATTAAAGAAGTACACTATAGTACGATATCTTTGGAAGTCGAAAAATGCGGAATGTGCCGGCGCCGGAGGCCTCGAAATGTGTCGCGCTGCAACCAGGAGGCTGCTGGCCGTTGATCCGCATCTCGGCGCTGGCGCCGCCTTGACGTCAACGCGATTGTGGTTCAGATAGTACGTAAGCGTACGAAATATCGGGCGCGCGTCGCAAGCGCTGCGGCCGCTCACCGGAAGGGAGGGACCATGGCTGCATCGGGTGCAACGGCACTGGCTGCGCTCAGGATTGGCGGACGCGTCGCCTTCGAACGCCTGGTGCGGCCGAAAGCCCGCCGCGCGGAGGATGTTCCGTGCTCGCCGGGGGCCGTCACGCCGGAGTGGCTGACCGCCGTGCTCTGCCAGGAAAGTCCCGGTGCTGTCGTCACCGACGTCGTGGTGAAGCCTGCGAGCGCCGGGACGCACGAACGTCACCAATTGATCGTCAGCTACAATGACGCGGGTCAGCGCGCAGGCTTGCCGCAGTCGATGTTCACGAAGTCGCTGCCGAGCGTCGTCACACGCATGATCGGCGGCTTCAACGGCACCGCGCGGGTCGAGGGACGCTTCTACATGCAGCTGCGACCGCAGCTCGAGATCGAGGCGCCGGTCGGCTATCATGCGGCGTTCGATCGCCAGACCTACGCCTCGATCCTTCTCCTGGAGGACATGGTCGCAACCAAGTCGGCGACCTTTTGCAACTACAAGACCTATGTTGACCGCGAGATGGCGGAAGACATGGTCGACGTTCTGGCCGCGCTGCATGCGCGCTTCTACGGCGATGGCGAGCTTTCGGCACGGTATCCGTGGGTGGCCAGCTATCCGCGCTGGTTCACCATCGGTGCGGAGAAGATGAGCCTCGAGCACTACACCCGGAAGGCGTTCGACGCTGCCGCCCACGTCATTCCGAACAGCGTGCTCGCGCAGCGAGACGCGGTCTGGCCGGCCGCCGTGCGGGCGCTTGCCGTCCACGACAACGAGCCGCAGGGACTGATCCATTCCGACGTGCATATCGGCAACTGGTATCGCACCGGCGCGGGGAAGATGGGCCTGTGCGATTGGCAATGTCTTGCCCGCGGTCACTGGTCGCGGGACTTTTCCTATGCCGTGACGGCGGCGCTGACGCCAGAGGATCGCCGCAACTGGGAGAAGGATCTGCTCCGTCGCTATCTCGATCGGTTCGCCGGATTGACGGGGACCAGGCCGAACTTCGACCGGAGTTTCCTCAACTATCGGCAGCAGATGGTGCATGCGCTGCTGATGTGGACGATCACCTTGTGCCATTCGCCCTTGTTGCCGGCCATGCAGTCGGAGGCGACGACGCTCGCGATGATCGAGCGAATCTCGACGGCGATGGCGGATCTGGATTCCTTGCGCAGTTGAGGGGAGCGGCAGCCTGTCAGGCCGCCGTCAGCCGGCATTCGCCGCGATCGATCACCATGGTGTGGCGCTCCGCCGCCCAGGCCCTGAACCTGATGACGTTGTCTTCCTCGAACATGTCGATCCGGATGGTGTCGCCGGGAAAGGCTGGCGCGACAAATCGGGCTGCCATCGCCTCGACCAGCTCGGGACGTCCCGGCGCGTAACGTTTCAGGATGGCGCGGCAGGCGAGGCCCAGCGTGTTCAGGCCGTGCGAGATCGGGCGGTCGAAGCCGGCATCGCGGGCAATCGCCGGGTCGGCGTGGATCGGCATATAGTCGCGGCTGACAAGCCGATAGAGCAAGGCAGCCTGCTGCGGCGTTCGATAGACGATGCTGGCGCTGGGTCTGTCGCTACCAATCCGTGCGATTGCGGCGGGCGGCAAACCGTAGTTGCCGCAGCCGCCATCGCCGCGCAGGAACTCCGTCGCCCGAAGAGTGGCCAGCCGCTCACCGCTGGCGGCGTCGAACAGCTCGGTATCGAAATAGAGGAGGGCGCCGCGGGTCGGCCCTTTGTCTTCGACCGCGCTGACACGGTGTTCGGCGCGGATGGATGCGCTGACCGGAATTGGGCGATGCAGCGTGAGGCGCTGCTCGCCATGCAGGGCCTTGGTCCAGGCAATCCCCGTCTCGGGCTCGGCGATCCAGAGCGGCGGCCAGCCCAGCGTCACGCTCATGCTGGGCACGGCGCGTTGATCGCGGCCTTCGTACACGTAGGGCAGTTCGTCCTCATCGAGCGGATCGTCGCCCATGCCAAGGCCGAGCGCATAAAGGGCGCAATCGCGCCAGTCGTAAGATTGGCAGATCGGCGCGAAGCGCCGAGCGACGACATGATCAAGGTCCATGGAAGGATTCCGGTAATGCTCGCGCTTCTGACCTGACGCCGCTGTGCACGAGATGCCGCAGCGCAGGTCCCGATTTGGGTTTGCGGTGAACACTAGTATATGATAAACCAGTGTACTAATCGAGCATTGAACTCGAGATCGTCCGACAGGACGGGGAAATGCTGAAGGCCGGCACGGAGCGTGATTGAAACGCGCTGCGGCGCCGCGCAATGGCAGGAGGGCCCTTTGCGAGGTCAAGCGCGCAGACTGGCGCATCGGACGGCCGCATGCCGTCGCGGAATGCACCCGGGCAGGAGACCGCGGCCATGATCGCGCTGCTGATCGCGAATTCGCTGGCGCTTGCGTCACTGCTGATCATGCTGTCGAGCGGACTCGCCTTGATCTACGGCCTGCGCGACGTCATCAATTTCGGCCACGGCGCGATCTACATGCTCGGCGCCTATCTCGGCTACACGATTGCCCTCGTCGGCGGATTCTGGCTGGCGCTGCTGCTCGTTCCAATCCTGCTGGCGATTGTCGGAATAGCCTTCGAGTATCTGGCGCTGCGGCCGCTGCAGCGACGCTCGCATATCGAAGTCGCGCTGGTCACCTTGGGCCTGGGCATCATCCTCGGCCAGATCATCATCTACTTCTACGGCGGAGAGGCGCGCAGCGTCGATGCGCCGAAAATCCTGTCCGGCTCCGTGACCATCCTGCACCTGTCCTATCCGGTCTATCGTCTCTTCCTGATCGTGACGGGGCTCGGGTCCTGCGCGCTGCTCGCCTTGTGGCTGCGATGGACGGCGTCGGGGCTGTATGTCCGCGCAGTCAGTCAGGATCCGTCGGTCGCGCGCATGATGGGCATCAACGCCGACCGCCTGAGCCTGCTTGTGACCAGCCTCAGCACGGCGTTCGCCGGCATCGCGGGTGTGCTGGCCGGACCCTATTTGTCGGTCGATCCGGGAATGGACGTCGTGATGATCGTGAACTGCCTGATCATTGTCGTGATCGGCGGCACCGGCAGCATCGGCGGTGCAATCATTGCAGCTCTGCTGTTCGGCTTCGTTCAGGTCGCGGGGTCGGTGTTTCTGCCAAACCTTGCGGCGCTGGTGCCCTACATCCTGCTGATGGTCGTGCTGCTGATCGCGCCGGGCGGGATCGGACGCGGGAGGGTGCTGAGTTGAGCAACGGCACGATGACCGACGACCTGCATGCATCTGCGACGGCGACGGGCGGCGGCGCGTTGCCGCGGGTTTCGCTCGGCATTGTGGTCGGCCTGATCGGGCTTGGCGCCGGTGCCGTCGTCCCGACCTATTTCGCCAGCGATTTCATGCTTCGGCTTGGCAGCGAAGGCCTCCTGCTGGGCTTGCTCGCGCTCAGCGTCGCTTTCCTGATGAACCAGGCCGGCCTCGTTGCGCTCGGCGCGGCCAGTATCTATGGCGGCGCCGGATATCTGTTTGCGATCGGCATGAGCGATTGGGGCTTGACGCCGACTGCCGCGCTATGCGTCGCGTTCCTGATCCTTCTTGCCTATTCCGCCATGCTCGGCGCATTGATCGTCAGGACCAATCCGCTCGCCTTCATGATGTTGACGCTCGCCGCCGGCGAAATGATCAGTCATGCCGTTCTGCTCGAGGGACTGCGCGATTATACCGGCGGCGCAGACGGACTGGTTGTGCGGACCACCGGAACCGTCCTCGGCATCGACGCGGTTCGCTTTGCCGATCCCGCGCAATTCTGGTCGCTGGCCTGGGTCGTCACCGTCCTGGTCGGACTGGCATTCTGGGCCATCGCACGTTCCCGTCTCGGCGCGGTGCTTCGCGCCATCAGGGAGAACGAGGAGCGCATGCGCTTCTCGGGCTTCAATACCTTCCTGCCAAGGCTGATCGGGTATGTGGTCGTCAACATCGCGGCTGCGATCGCTGGATTCCTGCATGTGCTCAATGCCGGTTTCGTCTCGCCGGAGAGCCTGGGGCTGTTCGTCAGCACCAATACGCTGGTGGCCGCGCTGATCGGCGGCATCTCCGGTTCGCTCGGCCCGATTCTCGGCGGGCTGATCTTCTCCTTTGCGCAGGACGAGTTTGGCGCGCGCGGGGCTCACGCAGCTTCTGACCGGTGTTGCGATCGTCGTGTTCATTGTCGTGTTCCCGCGTGGTGTCGTCGGCGGGCTGTCGGGCCTGTTGAAGCGGCTCGGCTGGCGGCGGGAGGCATCCTGACATGCTCGCGATCGAAAAGCTGTCGGTGAGCTATGGCTCGGTGCGGGCTTTGACCGATGTCGATCTCGATATCCGTGGCGATGGCCTGCTTCACGGCATCATTGGTCCGAATGGCGCCGGCAAGTCCACCTTGCTTGATGCGATCTGCGGCCGACGGCGTCCGACCTCCGGCCGAGTTCGCTATTGTGGCGAAGACATCACGCGGCGTTCGATCAGCTGGCGCCGCCGGCAAGGCATGGCGCGATCGTTCCAGCGCACCAGTATCTTCCAGGACCTGACCGTGCACGAGCAGCTGCAACTCGTTGCACAACATCTCGGCGACGACAGGGTGGATGACGTCGTCGAGGTCATGGATCTCGGCGGCTATCTCGACCAGAAGGCCGGGCGCATCGCCTATGGGGTGCAGCGGCGGGTCGACGTCGCGCTGGCCCTGATCGGGCGTCCGCGCCTTCTCCTGATGGACGAGCCGGGAGCCGGTCTCTCGGCCACGGAGACGTTGCGCCTGTTCGAGCATGTACGCGATCTCGTTCGCGAGCGCAGGATCGCGGCCGTCGTGGTCGAGCACGATGTCGACGCGGTGTTCGCCTGCTGCGGCATGGTCACCGTGCTCGATCTCGGACGGCACCTTGCCACGGGAACGCCTGAAGCTATCCGCGCCGACCATCGCGTCATCGCGGCGTATCTGGGGACCGCGGCATGAGCGCGCTGCGGATCCACTCGCTGTTCGCCGGCTATGGCGCCTCGACCGTGCTGCGCGGCATCGACCTGACGGTCGAAGAGGGCGAGTCGGTGGCGTTGGTCGGCCGCAACGGCGCCGGCAAGTCGACGCTGCTGCTGTCGGTCTTTCGCGAAACAAATATCTTGTCGGGCGAGATCTGGGTTCGCGACCGCCGGATCGATGCGCTGCCAGGCTATACGGCTGCCAAGCTCGGTGTGGCGATCGCACCGCAAGGACGGCGCGTCCTTCCGAACCTGACCGTGAAGGAGAACCTGCTGCTAGGTCGATCGACCGGCAGGGCAGGGCACTGGACGCTGAAGACCATCTACGAGCTATTTCCGGTGCTCGAGGAGCGCGCCGACCGGCTGGGCACGATGTTGAGCGGCGGCCAGCAGCAAATGCTGGCGATCGGTCGTGCCTTGATGGCCAATCCGAGCCTCATTCTGCTCGATGAGCCCTCTGAAGGCCTTTCGCCCGTTCTGATCGATGGACTGGTCGACACGCTCAACAAGATCCGCGGCGCCGGCACCGGCGTGCTGGTCGTCGAACAGCACCTCAGCCTCGTCAAGCGCGCCACCGATCGGTTCGTCATCCTGGCAAAGGGCGAGGTTGTCGGTTCGGGCACGATCGGCGCCATCGGCAAGCCGGAGAACCAGGCGCTCATGGCGCTCTAGCGCAACGTCGAGATAACGGAGGAGGGAGGAACATGAAAAAATCATCCATGCGGCTGGCTTTCGGCATGCTGCGCGCGGCGACCATTGGCGCAACGATGGCCGTTGCCGTCGCGACCGCAGCCTCGGCCGAGGACACGGTGAAGATCGGCGTTCTCCTGATCGATAGCGGACCGCTCGCCGGCCTGAAGGACACCCAGGTCAAGGCCGTCAACCTCGCGATCGAGCAGATCAACGGCGCCGGCGGCGCGGCGGGCAAGAAGCTGGAGGCGACCTTCATCTCCTATCCCGGCACGCCCGATACCGCGGTGGACGGTGCCACCCGCGCCGTCCAGAAGGAGGGGGCAATGTTCATCACCGGCATGGATACCTCCGCTGTCACGCCTGCGCTTCAGGCCAAGCTTCCGGCGCTGAAGGCCTTGATGCTGGAGGTGATGGCCAATGCCGACGGACTGACCGGAAAGAACTGCTCGCCGAACTACTTTCGGGTCAATGCCAACGACTCCATGATCATGGGGACGTTCAGGGAATTCCTGAAAGATCAGGGCATCAAGAAATGGGACATCATCGCGGTCGACTATGCCGCCGGACGCGACTCCGCGGACAAGTTCAAGGCGCTGGTGACCTCGCAGGGCGGAACGATCGGAAAAACCTTGTTCTCGCCAAACGGGACGCCGGATTTCGGCGCCAAGATTTCGGAGCTGGGAGCCGAACCGGCCGACGGGCTGTTCGTGACGATCTTCGGCAGTGACGCGATCAATCTCGCCAAGCAGCAGCAGCAGTTCGGGTTGTTCAAGAAGTACAAGATGGTGCTGGGCAACTCGTTCGTGATCCCGCAGACACTGCCGGCGCAGGGCGAGACCGTGCTCGGCGTCTATCAGAATATCGGGTTCGTGGCCGGCTTCCCCGGCGCGCAGGCCGAAGCCTTCGTGAAGGCATATAAGGAAAAATACAACGGCGAGCTCCCGCCTTACACCAGCGCCGATCAATACGCGGCCATTCAGCTGATTGCCGCTGGGCTTCAGAAGGCGAACTCGACCGACATCAACGCGGTTCGCGCCGCGCTGTCCGGCCTCAAAGCCGAAACGGTCCTCGGCGATGTCGAGATCCGTGCAGCTGACCATCAGGTTGCGCGGCGGATGGCGATCAGCCAGATCGTGATGGGTCCGGAGGGCAAACCGATGTACCAGATCAAGAAAATCGAGCCGGGACAGGACATCATCCCGCCCGTCGATCCTGCCTGCAAGATGTGATGCACCGACGCTGTTGATCTTAGGTCGCTCGTGGCGCCGAAACCTACGCCACGAGCGACACTTTGCCAAACTGCGCCCCGGAGGCGAGATGGGCAAGCGCCGCAGGAGCGTCTGCCATCCGGAACGACGAGTCGATCACCGGCCATACCAGGCCGCGATTGAACACATCGAGCAACTGGCGGAACTCCGCGATGCTGCCGCCCGTCGAGCCATAGATCTCGAGCTGGCGGATGAAGACTCGCTGCAGATCGGCTGGTGGGTTCGAGCCAGTCGTGGCACCGCAGGTGACCAGCCGGCCGCCACGACGCAAGGAACGCAGCGATTCACCCCAGCTCGCTTCGCCGACGCTGTCGATCACCATGTCGACACCGCCGCCGCTCATCTGCTGGACGGCGGCCGACACCTTGTCGCTCCGATAGTTGACGCCGCCATCCGCGCCCATCGCGAGGGCCCTGGCGATCTTGGCGTCGCTGGAAGAGGTGACGAAGACGCGGGCGCCCACGAGCTTTGCAAGTTGCAGGCAGGCCACCGCGACGCCGCCACCGATGCCCACGATCATGACGCTTTCGCTGGGCTGCAAGGCGCGCTTGCCGAACAGCATCCGCCAGGCCGTGAGATGGCCCGTCATCAGGGCGCCCGCCGCCACCAGATCAGCATCATCGGGCAGGGGAAAGAAGCAAGCGCTGGGCATCGCAATGTAGTCGGCGAAGCCGCCGTTGCGATGCTCGCCCATGATCTTGACGTTCTGGCAAAGCGGCTGGTCGCCGGCCAGGCAGTATCGGCACCTGCCGCAAAACGCCTCGGAGAAAAGCACCGCCTTCATGCCCGGCTTCAAGCCGCTGCCGGGCGCGGCATCGACGATCTCCCCGGCGGCCTCGACCCCCATCACCTGCGGCAATGTGTGGGTGATGCCGCCGCCATTGTCGCGCATGTAGAGATCGACGCGATTGACCGAGGATGCGGCCACCTTGAGCACCGACTCGCCCGCAGCCGGTGTCGGGTCGGGGAAATCGCGCCAGGTCACGCCGTCCAGTCCGCGTCGTTCCAGCACTGCCGCCTTCATGGCCGCCTCCCTGCTTCCGGTCGCGTCGCCGAACTAATGCACTAGCTCACGAAAAGTCGAGCGCCGTGCCCGCTGCCGATGAGTGTGCGGCCGAATTTGATGTTGCAGTTCACTTTAAATATAATACACTAGCGAACTAATATTCCGTCAAGTGCATCGATCAATCGTCATGGAGGCAACGTCATGAGCGAAAGCCGTTTCGATCCCGTGACGCATGCGCGCGCGATGCGTGTCAGCGGTTTCTGGGTCGACAAGAGCTTTGACGAGTTCCTGCAGCAAGCGATCGCCGCCACGCCCAGCAAGCTCGCGTTGATGGCGGATCGCGCCGATCGCGACGCGCCGAAGCGTCTGACTTACGCTGAGCTGGGTGACATGATCTCGCGTGCGGCGGCGGCGCTACGTCGTCTTGGCATCGGCCCGGGGAATGTCGTGTCGGTCCAGTTGCCGAACTGGTGGGAATTCGCGGTGATCGCGCTGGCGGCGTTCCGCGTCGGCGCCGTGGTCAATCCCCTGATGCCGATCTTTCGCGAGCACGAGCTCAGCTACATGCTGGGCTTTGCCGAGACAAAGCTGCTGGTCGTGCCCAGGCTGTTCCGCGGGTTCGATCATGAAGCGATGGCGCGCTCGCTGCAGCCGGCCTTGCCCAAGCTTGCGCATGTCATCGTCGTCGACGGCGAGGGGCCCAATGGCTTCGAGCAGGCCTTGTTGTCCGGCAGCGAACGCCTTGGCCCGCCGCCGGTCGGTGAGATCGGCGCGCTGCCCGCGGACCGGATGGCCGTGCTGATGTTCACGTCGGGAACGACCGGCTCGCCGAAGGGCGTCATGCACTGCCTCAACACGCTGATGGGCTGCTGCATCGGACTTGCCGGGCGCTTCGGCCTCGACGCCGGCGATACCATGCTGGTCTGCTCGCCGCTCGGCCACATGACCGGCTTTGCCGCCGGCATGCTGCTCGGCTTGAAGATCGGTGCGACCGTGATCTTCCAGGACATCTGGGAGCCGAAGCGCGGCGTCTCGATCATGGCCAAGGAGGGCGTCACTTATTCCGCCGGCGCGGCGACGTTCCTGGCCGACATGTGCGAGGCCGTTGCGGCTGGCGCGGCGAAGCCTGCCGAGCTGCGCAAGTTCCTTTGCGCGGGCGCCCCGATCCCGCCTGCGCTGATCGATCGCGCCTATCGGGAGCTCGATCTCAAGGTCTGTTCGCTCTGGGGCATGACCGAGTCGCTCGCGAGCACGTTGACCGAGCCGGAGCGTGCGCTGGAAAAATCCTCCAAGACCGACGGACGTCCGGTCGAGGGCGTCGCGGTGAAGGTCTTGCGCATGGACGGCTCTCCGGCCGCGGCCGGCGAGCGCGGTCTGCTCAAGGTCCGCGGCGCGCAGATGTTCCTCGGCTACTACAAGCGCGAGGACATGGAGCCGTTCGATGCCGAGGGCTGGTTCGATACCGGCGACATGGCCTATATGGACGACGAGGGCTACATCCGCATCGACGGCCGGATCAAGGACATCATCATTCGCGGCGGGGAAAACGTTCCCGTCTTCGACATTGAAAACCTGATGTTCAAGCTTCCCGCCGTGCTGTCCGTGGCGATCGTCGGCTATCCGGACCCGCGGCTGGGAGAGCGGGCTTGCGCCTTCGTCGTACTGCGTCCCGGCACGACGCTCGATCTCGCCGCCGTGCAGGCCCACATGGCCGAGCACAAGGTCGCCAAGCAATATTGGCCCGAGCGTCTTGAAATCGTTGCCGACCTGCCGAAGACGCCGGCCGGCAAGGTGCAGAAATATCAGCTCCGCGAGATTGCCAAGGCGTTCGCCGAGCCGTCTCGCAAGGCCAGCGCATGAGTGCCCGTCTCAAGGATCGGGTCTGCGTCGTCACGGGCGCGGCGCGCGGCATCGGCTTTTCCATTGCCGAGCGCTTCGGCCGCGAGGGTGGCCGCCTCGCCTGTGTCGATATCAGCGCAAAGCGGCTGGAGCCCGCGGTCAGCCGGCTGACGGACATGGGGTTCGAGACCAGGGGATACGAGGTCGATGTCGGCCGTCGCGATGACGTTCATGCGCTGTTTGCCCGCGTCGAGCGCGAATTCGATGCGCCGGTCGCGGTGCTCGTCAACAACGCCGTGTTCGCGCGCTTCGAGCCGCTGGCGGAGATCGCTGTCGACACGGTGGAGCGGATGTTCGCCGTCGGCGTGCATGGCCTGATCTGGGCGACGCAGGCGGTGGTGCCGCAAATGGAGCGGCGCGGCGGCGGTGCGATCGTGAATCTCAGCTCGGTGTCGGCGTTTCATCCGGCCAAGGATTCGATCGCCTATTCCGCGCTGAAGGCCGGCGTCGTCGGCCTCTCGCGGGCTTCCGCTATCGAGCTTTCCGCCAGGAAGATCCGCGTCAACGTGATCGCGCCAGGGATGATCGGAACGCCGGCCTCGATCGCGCAGTTCGACGAGGCGACGATTGCGGCACGTCAGGCCGAGATGCCGGCGGGGCGCTTTGGCCAGCCCGAGGAGATCGCTTCGCTCGCCGCCTTCCTTGCGAGCGACGATGCCAGCTACATCCAGGGCGCGGTCATCACCGCCGACGGCGGTTGGACCGTTCCTGCAAAATAGGAGAAGGCGCATGAAGCGGCTCGAAGGCAAGCGCGCGGTCATCACTGGCGGTGGAAGCGGGATCGGCCGCGCCAGCGCCATCCGCTTCGCGCGCGAAGGTGCATCCGTCCTGGTGGTCGGCCGGGCCGGCAATGCCGAGGAGACCGCGTCGGCGATCCGGGGCGAGGGCGGCATCGCATCCGCCATGATCACGGATGCCGCGGTTGAGGAGAATGTGGCCGCAATCGTGTCGCGCTGCATCTCGGAGTTCGGTGGGCTGGAGATCTTCTTCGCCAATATCGGGGTTACCGGGACCAATACGCCGTTGCTGGAGCAGACGGTGGAGGAATGGTCCGAGGTCTACCGCATCAACACGATCAGCTGCTTCCTCGCCATCAAATATGCGGGACGCCATATGACCGCGCAGGGCTATGGTTCGATAATACTGACCTCGTCCGCGGCCTCGCTCCGCGCCAATGCCGGCGCGATCTCCTATAGCGCAAGCAAGGCGGCGGTGAACAATCTGGCGCAGACGGCGGCGAATGCCTTTGCCGGCACGGGCGTGCGGGTCAATGCAGTGTTGCCAGGCCTCGTCGAGACCCAGCTGACCCGCAAGGTCTTCGAGGACGCACGCGCACGAGGCATCGAATCCAAGCTCGGCCACGTCACACCGCTGAAGCGGCCGGGCCGCTCCGAGGAAATCGCGGCCGCCGCGGCGTTCCTGGCGAGTGACGACTCTTCATATGTCGACGGCCAGTTGCTGTCCGTCGATGGCGGTGTCAGCAGCACCCATCCCCATGGCCGGATCGCGCTCTAGCGGATTGGGCGGCCCAACAAGAACAGAGACAGGAGAGGCGCCGTGGATTTCGAGCTCCCGAAGGAGATCACCGACAAGCTCGCCGAGCTTGACGCGTTCATCGAGGCGGAGATCAAGCCGCTCGAACGGGACAATATCAAGTTCTTCGATCACCGCCGTGAGAACGCGCGGACCGACTGGGACAATGACGGCCGTCCCCGTGATGAATGGCGGGCGCTGATCACCGAAATGGAGCGCCGCGCCGACAAGGCGGGGCATCTGCGCTACGGCCTGCCTAAATCATGCGGCGGGCAAGGTGCCTCGAATCTCGCGATCGCCGCGATCCGCGAGCATCTGGCGGCCAAGGGGCTGGGTCTGCACAACGACTTGCAGGACGAGTCGTCGATCGTCGGCAATTTTCCGATCATCCCGGCGCTGGCCGACTATGGGACCGAAGAGCAGAAGACCTACATCGAAGGCATCATCACAGGGAAGAAGCATCTGTCGTTCGGCCTGACCGAGCCGGGGCACGGCAGCGACGCGACATGGCTCGAGACCACCGGCGTGCGCGACGGAAACCATTGGGTCATCAACGGCCGCAAGCGCTGGAACAGCCAGGTCGCGCGCGCCCATGCCAATCTGGTGTTCGCCCGCACCTCGGGCAAGCCAGGCGAGGCCAAGGGCATTACGGCCTTCGTCGTGCCGACCAACACGCCCGGCCACAACGTGCTCTACAATCACTGGACCTTCAACATGCCGAGCGATCACGCGGAAACCGAGCTCGTCAATGTGCGCGTGCCGGAAAGCGCGATTCTGCACAGGGAGGGCGAGGGGCTCGTCGTCGCGCAGCGTTTTGTGCATGAGAACCGCATCCGTCAGGCCGCCGCCAGCGCCGGCGCGGCGCGCTATTGCATCCAGGAGGCGGTCAAGTACGCCAAATCGCGCGTCGCGTTCGGCGAGCCGCTAGCCAAGAAGCAGGCCGTTCAGTTTCCGCTCGTCGAGCTCTGGGCGGACTATCAGATGCTGCGCAACTTCATCTTCCGCACGGCGTGGCAGATGGATCGCCGGAACCCGCTTGAGATCAGCGATATGGTCTCGATCTGTAACTTCCGTGCCAACCGGTTGTGTTGCGAGGCCGCGGACCGTGCGATGCAGGTGCATGGCGGCATGGGCTATAGCCGCGCCATGCCTTTCGAACACATCTATCGGCACCACCGCCGTTACCGCATCACGGAGGGAACGGAGGAGGTGCAGATGCGGCGCGTGGCGCAGTATCTGTTCGGCTTCAGCGGCAAGAGCGCGAGCTGATTGCGATGAACGGGCAGGCGAGCGATGGCGATCTGGATTTCGACCTTCGTCGGCTCGATGGCTATTTGAAGGATTGGCTGGGTGGAAGCTCAGCGACCCGCGTGACGCGAACCAGTGGGGGAATGTCGAACCCCACCTATTTCGTGATGCGCGGCGATTGGCGTGCGGTCCTGCGCAAACAGCCGAACAATGTGCTGATGCCGTCGGCCCATGCCATTGATCGCGAATATCGCGTGTTGACCGCGCTTCAGGACAATGCCGCCCCGACGCCGAAACCGTATCGGTACTGTGAGGACCGCGACGTCCTCGGGACGCCCTTCTACCTCATGGAATGGCTGGAGGGACGCGTGGTCTACGACTACGCGCTGCCCGGCTTCGGACGCGACGAGCGCATCGCATGCTATCGCTCAATGTGTGCTGCGCTGGCCGCGATCCACAAGCTCGACTTCCGGGCGGTCGGGCTCGCTGACTTCGGCAAGCCCGGAAATTATTTCGCCCGCCAGCTCAGCCGCTGGTCGAAGCTGTGGACCGAGTACCGCCGTGGCGACGACGACAACCCCGCGCTCGACAGCATGGTGCGCTGGCTCGCCGAGCGTGTGCCGGAAAGCGAACGCCTGGCGCTGTGCCATGGCGATTTCCGCATGGCCAATCTGGTGTTTCATCCGACCGAGCCACGTGTGGTCGGCGTCCTGGATTGGGAATTGTCGACCTTGGGCCACCCGCTTGTCGATCTCGCCTTCAACAGCCAGGCCTGGCGCATGGCGTCGGACGAGAATGGCGGATTGCTCGGTCTGCCACTCGACGACATGGGCATCCCGCGCGAGCAGGATTACCTCGAACTCTATTACCAGCTGTCCGGTGCGACCGAGCGCCTGACGGTCTTCCACCAGGTCTTTGCCATGTTCCGCGGTGCGGTCGGAAGTGCCGGCGTAGCGGCCCGCGGCGATCTCGGCAACAACGTCCTGCCCGATGCCGCCAATGTCGGACGACGGCTCGCCCGCGCCTACGCGACGCGGGGCTTGGCCCTGATCGAGAGCGAGTCATGAGCATGCTGGAACGACCGTCGATGAGCGTCGATGAAGCGATCCGCCAGCGGCGTTCCGTGCGCGGCTTCTTATCCCGCGAGGTGCCGAACGCGGTCCTTCGCGAGGTCTTCGCGCTGGCGCAATGGTCGCCATCGAACTGCAACGTGCAGCCGTGGGTCCCTCACGTGGTGTCGGGAGACAGGCTCAAGCAGCTTCGCGACGCGCTCGTTGCGGCGGGAATGCGCGACGAGCCGATCAAGCCGGACTGGCCGGCCGACGGCAAGTTCACGGGAATCTATCGCGAACGGCAGGTCGGTGCCGCGCAGGCGCTTTATGGCGCGATGGGTGTAGTGCGAACCGACGCGGTCGGGCGCAAGCTGGCCTATATCCGCAACCACGCCTTCTTCGATGCGCCCCACGCCGTCTTCATCTTCATGCCCGAGCCGTTCGATACGCGCGAGGCCGCCGATATCGGCATGTACGCGCAAACCCTGATGCTCGCGTTCATCGCCCGCGGCATCGCCTCCTGCGCGCAGGGCGCACTCGGATTGTTTCCGGACATCGTTCGCGAGCAGCTTGGAATTCCCGGCCATCAGAAACTGCTGTTCGGTGTCTCGTTCGGCTATGAGGATGTCGACGTCAAGGCCAATACGGCGCGCGTCGATCGGGCCCCGATCGATGACGTCGTGCGCTTCCACCGCTGAGATTTCCCATCAGAGGAGATGTCACCTTGACCGGACCGTTGGAGGGCTTTCGCATCGTCGAGATGGGCGGGATCGGCCCGGCGCCCTTTGCCGGCGCGCTGCTCGGCGATCTCGGTGCAGACGTGCTGCGGATCGATCGCGTTCCCCGGCCGGGCGTCGAACCGGACCTGCCGGCGCGGTTCGATTTTTACAACCGCAACAAGCGCTCGGTCGCGCTGGATCTCAAGCAGCCGCAGGCCGTCGCAACAGTGCTGCAGCTGGTTGCGCAGGCCGATGCGCTGATCGAGGGCTTCAGGCCCGCGGTGATGGAACGGCTTGGGCTTGGGCCCGACGCCTGCCATGCCGCGAACCCGCGTCTGGTCTATGCACGCATGACCGGCTGGGGGCAGCAAGGGCCGATGGGGCAGGAGGCGGGGCATGACATCAACTATCTCGCACTGACCGGCGCGCTGCATTGCCTGGGAGAGGCGGGTCGCCCGCCGCCGCCTCCGCTCAATCTCGTTGCGGACCTCGGAGGCGGCGCGCTTTATCTCACCGTCGGCCTGCTTGCTGCGGCCATGGAGGCGCGGCAATCGGGCAAAGGACAGACCATCGACGTCGCCATGATCGACGGCGTGACGCATCTGGTGTCGGCGTTCCAGGCGTTCCGCCAGCAGGGCAGCTGGACTGAGCGGCGCGCCGACAACATCGTCGACGGCGGCGCACCGTTCTACGGCAGCTACGCGACAAGCGACGGCAAGTTCATTGCTGTCGGAGCGATCGAGCCGCACTTTTACGCCAATCTGCTCGACGTGATGGGGCTCAGGGCTGCCGAATTGCCCGACCAGAACGATCGCGCCTCCTGGCGGCAGATGCGCCGGCGCTTCGCAGAGATTTTCGCCGGGCGTACGCGCGACGAATGGGTTGCTGCTGCGATGGGGCGCGACGCCTGCCTTGCGCCGGTCTTGACCATCGACGAGGCGCCCGCACATCCCCAGATGCAGGCGCGTGGCGCCTACGCCATGTTCGATGGGGTTCGACACCCGAGCCCCGCGCCGCGATTCTCGCGCACACCGTCTGCGCTTCACACACCGCCACCGCCGCCGGGGCGCGATACCCGGCAGGCGCTCGCGGACTGGGGCGTTTCGCCGGAGCAGATCGCGGTGCTGGAGTCGGTCCGCGCCATCGTGGAATGACGCGGTGACATCAACCTCGATCTAGTCCGCCGATACCGGATCACCCGACAGCGTCCAGCTCGTGCCGTCGAATGTGGCGATGCGCAGCACCCTGAAGGGCGTGTAATCCCCGGGCGACGTGCTGATCGAGATGCCTGGGAGCATCAGCGGCATCCGCTCGCCATGGAGGGAGGTGGCCTGACGGATCAGGTTGTCGCGCGTGAGCTGGTCACCGCATTTCTTCAGCACCGTCGTGAGCGCGTTCACATTCATGTAGGCGACGAGCACCGAGTAATCGTCCGGATTGGCTGACGGCGCGTACTTCTTCAGGAAGTCGTGATAGGCCTTCACTTCGGCATCGTCCGCCCAGGCGGGATCGCCGGGCTGCTTCAGGAACAGCGTGGTCACGAGGCCCTTCGAAGCTTCGAGCCCTGCAGGACGCAGCACGGTTTCGACCGATGCCGTCGATCCGCCGATGACATGCAGGGGGCTCCAGTTGAGCTCGCGCACCTTGCGGATCGATTGTGCGGCCGCCTTTGCCGAGGACTGCTCGATCAGCGTATCGACGCCCGCAGCCTTGAGCTGGACGACCTGGGAATCGATGGTGGGATCGGCGAGCTCATAGGAGGCTTCGGCGATGATCTGCGTTGCCTTTGCCCCGAGGCCGGCGCGCAACCCCTTCATGTAGTCGCGGCCAAAATCGTCGTTCTGGAACAGGATGCCGATTTTGGCGTCCGGCCTGGTGTTGCGGATGTAGTGCGCGATAACGCGGCCTTCCGTTTCGAAGTCCGGATAGAACGGCACGGTCCACGGGAAATTCTTCGGATCATTGAAGCGCCGCCCGCCGGCGGTGATCAGCAGCTGCGGCACCTGCTTGGAGTTCAGATATTTCTGGATGGCGACATTCGGAACCGTGCCGATGGTGCCGACCTCCGCGAGCACGCCGACATCCTCGACCAGCTTGCGCGACTGCTCGATGGCCTTTGGCGCGCTGTAGGCATTGTCGAGCTGCGTGAAGCTGATCTTGCGGCCGTTGATGCCGCCCTGTTCGTTGATCATCTGGAAATAGCCGACCACCGCGCGTCCGGCGCCGGCGCCGAACGCCGATGCGGGGCCGCTCAGCGGCGTCGATTGTCCGAGCTTGATTTCCGTGTCGCTGGCCCCCGGACCGTAGGCGTTCTGAGCGACGACCGGCGCGGCGGCGAGCGCTGCCGAGGCTGCGACGCCTCCCAAAATCCGTCGAAAGCTTCTATTCAAGGCGTGTCCTCCCGCTGATTGTCCTGGTTTGTTATCGAAGAAGCTCGCGCGCGATCACCATGCGCTGGATTTGATTGGTGCCCTCGAAGATCTGGGTCAGTTTCGCATCGCGCATCATGCGCTCGACCGGATAGTCCATGGTGTAGCCGTAGCCGCCGAAGATCTGCACGGCATCGGTCGTCACCTTCATGGCCATGTCGCTACCGACGCATTTCGCCATGCTGGCGAGCACGTTGAGGCGCTTCCAGTCGCCGGCATCGCCCGCGCGCGCGCATTCATAGACGAGGGCGCGTGCCGCCTCGATCTGCATGGCCATGTCGGCGAGCATGAACTGAATGCCCTGGAATTCGGAGATCGACTTCTTGAACTGTTTGCGCTCTTTGGCATAGGCGACGCAGGCATCGAGCGCGCCCTGTGCGAGGCCAACGGATTGCGCGCCGATGGTCGGACGGTTGAGGTCGAGCGCCCGCATCGACGCCCGAAAACCCTTGCCCTCCTCGCCGACGAGGTTCTCGACGGGAACCTGGACATTGTCGAAGAAGATCGGGGTGTTCGGCGCGCCGCGAAAGCCCATCTTGCGCTCGTGCCGGCCGAAGGTGATCCCCGGCATTGTCTTCGGCTCGACGATGAAGGCGCTGATGCCGTCGGCGCCCGAACTGTCGCTCGTCCGTGCCATCACCACGATGAAGTCGGCAACGACGCCATAGCTGCACCATTGCTTCCGCCCGTTGAGGACGTAACAGTCACCATCGCGTTTGGCCCGCGTGTTGATGGCGGTGACATCGGAGCCGGCCTGCGGCTCGGAGATCGCGATCGCGGTCACGACGCCACCCTTCGCGATGATCGGCAGATACCTCCTTCGCTGCTCCTCCGAACCGAAATGGAGCAGGGGCATGATGAACATGGTGTTGAGGCATGCGATGGAGGCGCAGGCCGGCGATATCCTGGAAATCTCCTCGCGCGCGATGCACGCCATGGTCAGGTTGCCGTTGGGGCCGCCATATTGCTCGGGCACCCAGAGCTGCATCAGACCCATCTCGCCGAAGAGCTTCACGAGCTCGAGCGGGAAGCGGTCGGTCTCGTCGATCTCGGCGGCGATCGGGGCCACGTGCTTGGCGGCCATTCGGCGGACGTTGTCGCGAAATGCGATCTGCTCCTCGGTGAAGCTCATGGACAACCTCCGCTGATTTTTCTGTTGGGAGGCCCCAAAAAGGGGCTTCCATTGAATGGGTGATCCATTTAATAATTCATCCCATGTCGTCCAAGTCAAGCCCCCGCACATCCTCCGGCCCGCGGCCGATCCCTGCCTCGCGGCGCGACCGCCCGTCCGATCACCGCACCGCCGGAGCGCCGGCCGCCCCGACGTTCCGGCCGATTCACACCAAGCGGGCGTTCGAGGAGATCTGTGCGCGCATTCGCGAGCAATTGGCGCTCGGCGTTCTCAAGCCCGGAGACAAGCTGCCGGCCGAGCGCGACCTCGCGCAGCAGCTCGGCGTCAGCCGCAATGTCCTGCGCGAGGCGTTGCGCAGTCTCGAGATGGCGGGCGTGCTTCGCCTGCAGAAGGGCGTCAAGGGCGGTGCCTTCGTCCAGGCGGGCGATACCAGCCGCATGAACGTCGTGATGCGCGACATGCTGAGCCTGGGGACGATCTCGGTGCGGGAATTGTCGGAAGCGCGCGTCCATGTGCTGGATCTCGGCGTCCAACTGGCTTGCGCCAATGCGCGGCAGTCCGATTTCGAGGCGCTTGAGGCTAATGTCGAGCGCACGGAGCTCGCGACGCGCGAAGGTCGGCTGCTCGACCGGGTCGAATGTGCCCGGGAATTCTACAAGCTGCTCGCAGAAGCGAGCGGCAACAAGGTGATCGCCATGATCATGGACTCGGTCACCGAGATCCATATGCGCTTCGTCTACGCCAAGGTGGCGTCGAGCGGGGTCGCGATGGCCGGGCTGGTCGAGCGGCGCCGCAAATTCCTGGCGGCGCTGCGCGAGCGGGACGTGTCATCCGCGACGCGGCTGATGCGCAGCCATCTTGGCGCCGTGCAGCGCATGCTAGAGCAGGATCCCGGCGCGATGTCGCTTCAGGTTGCGCTGGCGGAGATGCAGCCGGGCATGAGGCGATGAGAGACGATCCAGCGACGAGATAGATCGCGCGTGAACAAGAAAAATAGACGGAGGAAGTCATGTCCCAGTATGCCAAGTACGAATGCTTGAAGGTCGAGGTGGCCGACAAGGTCGCAATCGTGACGTTGAACCGCCCGCAGGCGCGCAACGCGATCAACCAGAAGCTCATCCGTGAGCTGCGGACGATCTGGGACGATCTGGCCGACGATCATGCCGTCAACGTCGTCGTGCTGACGGGTGCCGGCGAATTCTTCAGCGTCGGCGGCGACGTCAAGGCAATGTCCGAGCGCCCGGGAGGCGATGTCCTCGAGGAGGGCGAGGTGCACGATCCCATGATCAGCCGCCGCGGCGTCACCCGGCAGCTCGAGCTCGACAAGCCGATCATCGCCGCCATCAATGGCGATGCCATCGGCCTTGCGGCGACGCATGCGCTGCTGTGCGACATCACGGTGATGGCGGACGACGCCCGGATCGGCGACACGCACGTCTCGCGCGTCGGTCTGGTCGCGGGCGACGGCGGCACGGTGATCTGGCCGCTGCTCGTCGGCATCAACAAGGCCAAGGAATTCCTGATCCGCGGGACGCTCCTGAAGGGCGTCGAGGCCGAGCGTATCGGGCTGGTCAACCACGTCGTGCCGCGCGTGGAGGTCCTGACCAAGGCGCGCGAAATCGCCATCGAGCTCGCCAACGGTCCGACCTGGGCAATCCGCTGGACCAAGCTGTCGATCAATCAAATCGTCAAGGACCGCGTCAACATGCTGCTCGAGGCGTCAATGGCGCTCGAGCAGGTCACGTTCGAGACCGCAGACCACAAGGAGGCGACGATGTCGTTCAAGGAGAAGCGCAAGCCGCGATTTGGCCGGGGCTAGGTCGCTCCTCATGGTCGTGGCAGGGTCTGCGGACGACGACATCGGGGACATGCTGCGGGAGTCCCTGCGCGGGTTTCTCGGCGAGCAATGGAACGCCAATTGTATCAGGCTCGGACCGGCGCCGCAGGACATCGCCGGGATATGGACCAAGCTTGTCGGGCAGGGTGTTGCCACTCTCGGCGGCAAGCCCGATGCGGGCGGCCTCCGTGAAGCTGTGGTCGCGCTCGCAGAGCTCGGCCGCGCGGCGTGCCCAGCCCCTCTGTGGTCTGCGGTGCTCGCCAATCTCGCGCTCTCGACCTCCCCGTCAAAAGTTGCTGTCGATCTTCTGCAGGCGCTGCACGCAGGCTCGGCCTGCGTGGCGTTTTCGTTCGGGACGCTCGATCCCGATCCGGCAGCGGGCACGCTTCGCGCCTCCGACGGCCGTGTGGACGGATTGGTCCGCTTTGTCGAGACCGCGGGAAGTTGCACCCATCTGCTCGTCGCAATCGATCGGTCGAGGCTGGGGCTTGTCGCGCTCGATGGAGCAGGTGTGGAGATGGTCCCGACCCGCGCCATGGGCGCGTGGGGCCTTTACGAGGTCCGGCTGAATACGGCGGCCATGTCCTTCATAGCGCTGGACGACGGCGTCATCGACGATCTCCTGCCCAAGGGAAAACTGATGCTGGCCGCGCGGGCGCATGGCGCGGCCCGGCGTGCGTTCGAGCTGGTGGCGGACTACGCCAGGGAACGTCACCAATTCGGCCAGCCGATCGGGAGGTTCCAGGCGATCCAGCACAAGCTTGCGAATGGGCTCATCGCCCTCGAAGGCGTGCGCCTGATGGTCGATCATGCCGCGAAACTGCACGATGTGGACGATCGCGACTGGCGCCACTTTGCGAGCTGCGCCATCACCTTCGCAAGTGACGCCTTGCGGCGGACCTCGCTCGAGACCCAGCACGCGTTCGGGGCCATTGGCTACGCCGACGAACACGAGGCGCCGCTGCACTTCAAGCGCGTGCATCTCGACATGATGGCGCTGGGTGGAGCCTCGCATGCCAAGCGCTCGCTCGCCTCGTCCTTGCTGGATGCCGATAGCTCGGGCCTGCCCGAGTACGATCTCGGCCCAGCCGGCAACGCGTTGCGCGAGCAGGTAAGGGGCTGGCTCGAACAGAACTGGTCCGGAGAACGGAAGGCCGCGTTCGAACGGCGGCCATTCTCCAGGCGCGAGTTCGATGCCGGCTTTGCCCGCGATATCGGCGAGACCGGCTGGATCGGTCTCGGCTGGCCCGAGAAGTTCGGCGGCCAAGGGCGTTCGCCGCGCGAACAGATCGCTTTCATGGAGACGATGGAGCGGGGCGAAGCGCCGCGGATCGGCGCGGCGATCCAGGCCAATGCGCTCATGATGTTCGGCACGCCCGAGCAGCAGCGAAACTATCTGCCGGACATCCTGCAGGGCGAGGCCATGCACGGCATGGGCTACAGCGAACCGCAGGCCGGCTCCGACCTCGCCGCGCTGCGCACCAGCGCAGTGCGCGACGGCGATCACTGGGTGATCAACGGCCAGAAAATCTGGACCACCACCTGGTGGGGCAAATACATGTTCCTTGCGGCCCGCACCGACAAGGATGCCAAGCCGCCGCATGCCGGGATCAGCATGTTCATCGTGCCGATGGATGCCGAGGGCATCACGGTTCGGCCGGCAACCACGATGTATGACGGCAGTTTCGCCAATATCTTCTACGATAACGTCCGCATTCCCCTCGAGAACATCGTCGGCGAGGTCAATGGCGGCTGGAAGGTCCTGACCGGCGCGCTCGCGTTCGAACGCGGCCTGGTCGGCGGCGGCATCGTGCTGAAGGTCGCCCACGCCTTCGAGCAATTGCGTCGTCTTGTCATGACAAGGGACGATACCGGGCGTGCGCTCGCCGATGACCCGATCGTTCGCGATCGCATGGCGACGCTGGCGGCCGAGATCGAGGTCGGCCGCCAATTGATGATGCATTGCGCCGATCTGGCCGCTGACGGCATGACGCCGCCGGAATATGGCGCGATCAGCAAGGTGTTCTCCGGCGAATTGATGGAACGGTTCGGCGAGGCTGCGCTCGACATTCTTGGCATGCGCGCTGCGCTCTCGGAGCAGATGCCCGGCGCGATCGACAACGGCCGGTTCGAGCAGAACCTTCGCCACTCGCTGATGTGGGTCATCAGCATCGGCACCAACGAAATCCAGCGCAGCCTGATCGCCCAGCGCGGGCTTGGGCTGCCCAGATAGGAGCAACCGCATGCAGCAGCAAACCGCGAGTCGGCCTCTCGAAGGTGTGCGCGTGCTCGATTTTTCGATCATGCTGGCGGGACCCTATTGCGCGCGGTTGCTTGCCGACGTCGGCGCCGAGGTGATCAAGATTGAACCGCCGGAGGGCGACGACATGCGGTTGCGGACGCCGCTCCGCGACGGTCACAGCGCCTATTTCGGGCAGCTCAATGCCGGCAAGCAGAGCCTTGCGCTCGACCTGAAGAGTGCCGAAGCGATCAGCCTAGTGCATCGACTGGTCGCGGAGGCGGACATCCTGGTCGAAAATTTCCGGCCGGGCGTGATGGATCGCCTCGGCCTCGGCTACGACGCTCTGCGCGCAATCAATCCGCGCCTGATCTATTGCTCGATCTCGGGCTACGGACAGTTCGGCCCTGCGGCCGAGCGGGCGGCCTACGCCATGATCGTCCATGCCGAAAGTGGCTTCGATCGATCCCTGATGCGCTATGCCGGCGACCGCGATCGCCCGGCCGCCGGCGCGATCTTCGTTGCGGATGTGCTCGGCGGCATCTTCGGCTACGCCGCGATCCAGACCGCGCTCGTCCAGCGTGCACGAACGGGCGAGGGGCAGCGGATCGACGTTGCATTGATGGACTGCATGCTGAACCTGTTGGTCTATGAACTGCAGGAGGCGCAATTCCCGAGCCCGGTGCCGCGCGCGGCTTATGGGCCGGTGCGCGCCGTCGATGGCGATATCCTGATCGCGCCGATCACGCCGCGGAACTTTGCCGCGCTCTGCGAGGTGACTGGGCAAAGCGAGCTCGCCGATGATCCCCGCTTCAAGACGGTGCCGGGACGCGGCGCGAACTGGACCGCGATGATGCAGGTCGTCGAGAAATGGACCGAGCGGCATTCCGTCCGCGAAAGCATGGATGCGCTGGGTAAGGCCGGCGTGCCCGCCGCCGAGTATCGCGATCCCGGCGCGGCGTTCACCGATCCGCATCTTCTGCAACGCGGTGTATTCGAGACGATTGCTGACGGAGCAGGGGAGTTCATGGGAGTAAACGCGCCCTGGAAGATGTCGGGTGCGGCGGCCACTTCGATGCAGCGGGAAATCCCCGCGATTGGTGCTCATCGCGATGAGGTGCTCTCGCGCGTCCTCGGCCTTTCGGCGGGGGCAATTGCCGACCTTGCCCGGGCAGGAGCATTTGGAACGACGGCGGACTAGCCGACCTTCAGGTGACGAACGGCGTGGCATGGGTGCGCCGCGAGCTGTCCCTCGTGAGGCTACGTTGGTGCCCAATATCCAAGGTCTGACGGGATCGCAGCGAGATCGGTCGCGGCCTTTTCAGTCACGCCAGTGTCGCGATCGCTTGCGGTCCGCTCACGTCGCGAGAGCGAGGCTTGCCATCATCAGGCCGATCGCAGCGATCCAGCCTCCGAGGGCGCGAACGGCGATGAACCGCCAGGATGCTGAATTGTCGGGCAGCGTTTGCCTGAACATGGCGGTCAGCGCCATCGTCAGCGTGATCACTGTGTAGCCCACACAGGCGAGGCCTGCCGCAAACAGCAGCCGATCGGTCTCGGGCCCGAGCTCGGCGCCGTTCGCCGCGCCCCGTATCACGGCGACCGCGAACGCAATTGCGCACAGCACGACGGTGGGAACTTGCGCGGCTGCTGCGAGCAGCATGCCGATCGCAAGCATCATGGTCGCGTCGGCGAGCTGCGTCGCGGCCGCGCCGAAGAAGGACGCGAGCGGCAGCCCGGCCAACAGGCCGAGCGGAAACACCAGGATGAGCCAGCGCCCTTTGGTGGCGCCAAGCGTGCCTGCCAGCACGCCGGTCGCGGTCCAGAGCAGGACATCCTGAAGATCGGTGAGCGGGTGCGAGGCTCCCATGTAGAAATCACCGAGGCGGGCCGCGACGATATGGGCCTCAGCTGCGTTCGCCCCGGTCAGCAGCAACGCTGCGGCGGTCAAGGCCCGTGCAAGGTGCAATCTCATGCGACGGCTCCGAGACCCTGCGCGAGGAAGTAGCAGCCGATCCCGGCGATGCCGGCGCCAAGTCCCTGAATGATGCGCTCGCCGGCGGGCCAGCGCGTCAACGTGCCGATCATGATGCCGCACAGATGCAGCAGGCCGGTGGCGGTGACGAAGCCGACGCCGTAGGCCAGCGCATTCGCCGCGCGGGGAAGCTCGGCGCCGTGCGCATGTCCATGGAAGATCGCGAAGATCGCGACGATCACGGCGGCCACAGCAAAGGGCAGGCGCAGCCGGGCCGCGACAGCGACACCGAGGATCACGGCGGAAATGGCAATCATCAGCTCGGGCATCGGCAGCGGAACATGCAGCACGCCCAGCACCCCGCCGATCGCCATGACGAGCGGGAACGTGATCGGCAGGATCCAGATGGCGGGCGCGCCGAGCTGCGCGCCCCAGATCCCGACAGCCACCATGGCAATCAGATGGTCGATGCCGGTGACCGGATGCAGCAGGCCGCTGGCGAGGCCGCCGGCCACGCCAGCCTGCTCGTGCGCGAAGGCCGGTTGCGCCAGTGCGAACGAAGCGATTGCGATCGTGAGGGCTCGGGAAACGCGTAAAGACATCATGTGCGACTCTCGCTCAGATCACGGCGAACACGCGCGCCAGACGGCCGAAGAACCAGAACATCGACACCGACCCGATGAGATAGGCCGGCAGCGCCTCGCCCCAGCGCGGCACGACGGCATCGAGCCGCCGATGCGCCCAGATCAATGCAAGCACCAGCAGCACGAAGGCAAGCTGTCCGATCTCCACGCCGATGTTGAAGAACAGCAGCGCCGCCGGCAGCAGGCGGCGTTCGAGCCCAAGTCCCGCCAGCGCGCTCGCGAAGCCGATGCCGTGAACCAGACCGAAGCTGAAGGCAACCATCCAGGGATAACGCGCGGTGAGCCCGATCTCGCCGCGTTGCTGCTTGACGATCTCCACCCCGACGAAGGCGATGCTCAACGCGATGCAGGCGTTGAGCGGGCGTTCCGGCACGCCGATCAGGCCGAATGCCGCCGCGGCCAGCGAAGCGCTGTGCCCGATCGTGAAGGCGGTGATGGTCTTCACCAGCCGCCAGCCGCCGCCGACGATCCAGATCAGGCCGAGCACGAACAGCAGATGATCGGCGCCGAGCAGAATGTGATCGATACCGTAATTCACATAAGTCTTGGCCAGCTCGATCCAGGTCTCGAGCGTCGGCGCGCCGGTACCGAGCACGGAGACGACGGGATTGGCCGTCGAGATGGTGTAGCTGCGCGGCTCGCCCTCGATTGGGATGACCTTGATCAGGACGACCGACATGTTGGAGCCGAGATTGGTGATGGTGATCGGACCAATCAGCCCCTTCTGGCCGCAGTTCATCTCGGGCAGGCGCAGGAAGCAATGCGGCGGCACCCGCAGGTCGACCCGCGAGGCGCCGATCGACGGCTCTATGCTCCAGCGGCCGACGAAGGCGCCGGGCCGAACCTCGCGGAATTCGAGCACGCCCATCGCCGCTTCATGCGCATGAAGCGCCGACGGCCGGATCAGCACAGCCAGCGCGAAGGTCAAGGCCAGCAGCGCCAGCCGCAAATATCGAATCGCGGTCACGGCTCGTTCCGCACTTGATAGGATGCCTTGAGCCGCTTGACCGCTTCCCAGGCGCGCTTGCGGGTTTCCTCCGTGTGCCAGTTCCTGGCGGCCTCATCCCGAACGCTGTCGAGACTGGCAAGGTTTCCGGCCTGGCGCGAATCCAGCCGGGCGACGTGCCAGCCATCCTTGGACTGCAACAGTTTCCACTCGCCCTGCGGCATCGCCAGCAATCCGTCACGGAAGCTGTCGCCAAAGGATGCGGAGAGACTCTCGACGGGGCGGCCGAGGATGGCGCGCGTGAGCTTCTGCAACTCCTCGGATTCGCGCTGCTGGGTGATGTCGTCGAGCTGACGTTGCGCCGTCTCCTGATCCGTCGGCGGGGTGATGTAGAATGAGACGCGCTCAGGCTCGTCGAAGCGGGCGTGATTTTCCGCGAACCATGCTTGCAGCTGCTCGTCGGTGGGACGCGGCACGCGGATCTGATCGAAGATTAGCAATTGCATCTTGTAGGCGACCCGGTCGCGGATCGTCTCATCGCCGCGATCCACGGCAAGCGCTTTGCCTTCGCGATAGAGAATCTCGCTCGCGACCCAGCTATCGATCATCTTCTGGAGCTGCGCCTCGGAAGGAGCGCGTTCCTTGTCCTCGTCGAAATTGTCGATGAAGGACTGCCGCATCGCCTTGGTGACGGTGATGACCTTTTCGTCCTTGGCCGGCGGATGCAGCACCGCGTCGATGCCGAAGATGATCGCCCCTAACAACGTGAAGTGCAGCAAAGGCTCACGCGAGAGCCGCACCAGTGTCGAGACGAACGAACGCGAGGACTTCGTTGCTCCATGCGCGATATCATTCGGGTCTGAACCTTCGATACGCGATATCGGAAAGGGCTGCACTTCAACTGGTGTCGCTGGCATTGACATACGGTTGTCACAAACTTTCTTGGCACGCGCGTTCGCCGCGTCTTATGCGGCAGTGCTTTTCATCTGTCATCCTCTATCGCTCATGCGGCGAAGAAAAATGCAATGGGAAAACGCAAGAGACAAGATGCCGCACATGCAGCGCGCAGTTGTCGCGGTCAAACACAAATCCTTCACGAAGCTGTATCGTAACTCTGGCCAGTATCGCCGCGTGCAGGGAGCCGCGCACGCGGATGAGCCAAACGGCTCTCAACTCCCCGCACCTCTGACGAATTTTCTCGATATATGACACGAGGGGCGATAGATGTTTCCATCCGGCAAGACGATCCTGTTGACTGCAGCATCGGCAACCTTGGCGCTGACGCAGAGCGCTGCAGCCGACGACTGGGGGCGCGGCGAGCGCCGCGGCAATCCCTATGTTGCCGGTGACATGCACAACCACAACACCTGCACCGATGGTTCGGTCGCAGCCGGCTACACGATCGACCGCGCGGTCGGCCGCGGCACCGCGTCTGCCGGCGGAAATAACTTCGATCTCGACTGGTTCACGCTCGGCAACCACGGCGGTTCCGGCAACCGCGACTGCCGCTTCAGCGACACCAGCGCCAATCTTCCGGGACAGACCACGACGACCTGGAGCCAGACGCTCGGTCAGACCATCGACGGCATCACCATCAGCAGCCTGAAGGGCACCCCGAACGGCACCGGCAGCGGCGCGCAGATGTGGCGCTGGCAGTCGATCCGCGAGGTCGAGTATCCGACCATCGTCAATCGCACCAACACCTACGATAAGGTGCTGATCGAAGGTCTCGAGTGGATCGCGCCCGGCCATGAGCACGTCGACGTCGCCGTGATCACCGGACAGCACCCGAAGCACCCGCGCAAGTCCGGCAACGCGGACAAGATGGCGGAATTCGAATACCGCTTCGACCGTGCCGACACCGATGCGATCGGTCCCACCATCGACGCCGGCGGCAACCAGCTCTGGCCCGGCAAGGACAACGTCAACAACACGGGCACTGCGGGTCACCAGAAGGCGCTCACCGGCATCAAGTGGCTGCAGCAGAACTATCCGCTGCAATCCTACGTCATCCCGACCCACACCGAACGCCAGGGTCCGTTCAGCGCGACCGCCAACAAGGGCTATAACATCGAGCACTTCCGCGACTTCAACAACGCGGGCCCGACGGTGGCATTCGGCATCGAATCGCCCGGTCACTTCGCTGAGGGCGGCGCCACGGGCGGCTCCGGCTCGTACACGACCGGCGCGGTCGGCGGCGGCACCTACGGCATGAGCGGCATCTACACCGCGAAGGTCGGCGGCCTCTGGGACGGTCTGCTCGGCGAAGGCCGCAACTTCTTCATCTTCGTGAGCTCCGACTGGCATAGCCGCGGTGCGGGCGGTGCGCGTGATTCCTTCACGACGGCCGACTTCATCCCCGGCGAGTACACCAAGCTGTACGTTCCGAATGCCGGACGGTTCTCGTCGCAGCACGTCGTCGACGGCATGCGTTCGGGCAACTCGTACTCGGTCAACGCCGACCTCATCGGACCGGATCTGGTGTTCCGCGCCAAGGCGCGTGGCGACGACTGGAAGACGATGGGCGAGACGCTGGTCGTGCGGCCGGGCGACAAGGTGACGGTCGAGATGGAGATGACCGTCCCGGCCGAGAACAACGCGCCCTACAGCTTCAACAACCCGCTGCTGCTGCCCGTCGGCATCAAGCAACCGCTGAACAAGCCGTCGCTCGACCACGTCGACCTCATCACCGGCAAGATCACCGGCGTGGTCGCGCCCGATGCGGCCGGCTATGCGGTTCCGAATGCGGCCGGTACGGCTGGTGCGGCGATCGTGTACAATCCGACGGCGACCATCGCCCAGCAGATCCTGGCAAAGCAGATGCATCGCGAGCATCGGGACCATGGCGCTGTCCGCCTGAAGTTCACGACGACGTTCACCGCCGGCAACACGCCGTTCTACATCCGCGCGCGCGGAACCAACATTCCGAACGGCACCCCCAACGTCAGCGACACCGCCGGCAACCCGCTGGTCGACGCCAACAACGCGCTGGTCAGCTGCACCGATCCGGCTTGCCCCGCGCATCTCGAAACGGTGAACGGCGCCAAGAAGGTGACCCACGACGTTCAGGCCTACTCGAACGTCTGGTTCTACGCCAACCCGATCTTCGTGCGGCCGGAACGTTCGCCGAAGCTGCTGGTCGAGACCAATGCCGAGCTGGCTCGCCGGCTCGGGCAGCGCGCGGACAACGATCATGATCACGATCATCACGACCATGATCACGACGATCATCATCACGACCACCACTAACGCGATGATTTGAGGCCATCCGGCGGGGCGCATGACAAATGCGTCCCGCCGTACTTTCTTTCGCAATGCGCAAGTCCGACAGCACGACCTCGATGTATCTGCTCCGTATCTCGATCTGCACGCTCTCGTTCCTCCTTGCCGGCTTCGGCTGCGCCCTAGCCACCTCCGGTGCGGTGCCTGCCTCGGACGAGCCCACCCGGGAAGACTGCAACGCCGCGGTTGCGGAGGCGCGCGCGTTGGCGGCCGATCTGCCGCCGGATCATCTGTCCCGCTACTTTGCCGAGCGGCATTTGCACCAGGCGCTGGTCGAAGCCGGCAATGGCGAGTTCGACGAATGCGTCGATATGGCCGCGCGTGCCTCCGACGAGGTGCGCGAACGGCGCCATGAGCTGCAGCCGGGCGAGCAGCTGAGAGTGCTCAAGCCCAACGAGTAGCGGGAGCGGAGATCTTGCGCGCTGTCATTGCAGCGTCATCTTTCCCCGCGCATTGTTGGCCGAGCTTCACCAACAGGTAGATGTCGCGACATGGATCAGATCGAGCCGCTTTTCCCGATTCCCCTCATGCGCTCGCCTGGGCTGCTGCCGCCGTCGCTGAACGAGGCCGCCGTCACCGCGATCCGCAGCACCAAGATCGAAGGCAATCTGCGCTCGGGCCAGCTGTTTCACACCGAGGTCGCCGATCCCCGCGACAACGAGCTGTTTCGCCAGATCGCCGAGCTTGCCATGCCGAAGCTGGTCGATTTCGGCGTCCTGCTGTTCGGCGAGCAGCTGCGCTGGACGGTCAAGGAGATGTGGACCAACATGCTCGAGACCGGCGGAAACCAGACGCTGCATTCCCATGCCAACAGTTTCGTGTCCGGCATCTTCTATCTCACGCCGTCACACGCGGCGTGCAAGACGGTGTTCGTGCGGCCGCCCGGTGGCTCCGACTTCTCCTTCCGCCACCACACGCGCAGTGCTGCCATCGGGCCGTTCAATGCGGGTAAATACGTCTTGCCGGAGGCCGAGCCCGGCGATCTCGTGCTGTTCCCGAGCTATCTCTACCACGAGGTCCCGCGAAATCCGGGCGGACAGCGGATCACGATCGCCTTCAACGCGATTCCGGACCATCTGGACTGTTGGGGCTATCGCATCAACTTCGCGCCGTGAGGCCGTCGATCACTCGTTTCTCAGGCCGAACTCGCGAAGCAGCAGGTCCCTTGCCTCGCGGCGGGACGGCGCCGCCTCGTTGATCCTGCGCAGCAGGCGTGCGGCGGCCGCGCGGTCCGAGCCGAGCAGGGATTTTGCCATCCCCATCAGCGGCCCATAGGCCGGATCGAACTCGGCGCTCAGGCGAAGCGCGTCGATAAGGCCAGGCGCGGCCGCGTCGATCAGCGCGGCTCCGCGCGGATCGCCTGGCAGAGATGCACCGGCCTCGAGAAAGCGGTTGCGCGCGGCCCAGTAGGCATTGAGGCGCGTGCCCAGCGCGTCGCGCTCGGCTCCGCGGGCGAGGAGTTCATTCGGATCCGGGCGAATCTCCTTCGTGACGGCAAGCAGCAGTGACCAGGGTGCTGCCGTGAGCGCACGGACATTTCGGCGCGCATCGAAGGTCACGAACGGATAATCGTCGGTGTTGCGCGGACCCTCGCCGGCGAAGGCGGAGAGGGCTTGCGGGCCTGCCACATACTGGCCGAGGATATCGATCGGCGCCTCGAATCCGAGCGGTCGAACGACGGGCGCGATGGCGGGATCGCGAAGCCGTGCAGCCAGCGCGTCGGTGTCGAGATGGCCGCCGTCCCGCGTTCCGATCAGCGCAAGCATCGGTGTGCGGACGCTGTAGTGATTGAGCCAGGCCGCGCCGTCGGGATAGATCTCGAGAAAACCGCGGACGATGGCGCGCAGCGACGGCATGTCGAGCTGGTACAGCGGCAGCCATTGGCAGAAGATCCCGCCGGGCGCGAGGCGCCTTTTCACGGCTGCGAAATGCTCCACGGTGTAGAGCGCGCCGCTGCCGTCGAGCGCGGGATGAAACAGGTCGGCGATGATCACGTCGTGCTGGCCGGTGTCCGCAGCGACGTAGCGGCGGGCATCCGCCACCGTCACAAGCGGCGCTGAGGCTGGCGGCGGATTGACGAACCAAGGAAGCAGGTCGACCACCTCGCGCGACAGCTCGACCGCACGCACGCTGACGCCGGGCATCTGCGCGCCGCCGACCATGGTGGCGCCGGTACCGATGCCCAGGAACAGGGCGTGGTGCGGGGCTTCGTGCAGCAGCAGCGGCAGCATCGCCTGCCGGTAATCGGAGCGCGTCGAGCTCGTTCCGCCCATGCGGAAGTGGCCGTTGATCTCGAGGTAGCGCACGCCCGCGGCGTCATCGACCACGCTGGCGGTCGCCATCGGCCCTTCACGCACCGCCAGCAGCGCTCCACCCGGCGGCACGCGCGTCAATGATGGCGCAGGATTGAGCCACAGGATGAGCGCGGCGATCGCCGGTACCGCGGACCACAGCAGCGCCGATCGGCCGGGCGGCAGCAGCAGCAGATAGCCGATCGCAACGGCAAGCAGCGCCGTCCAGGCACCAAGGGCCGGAATCAGGAATTGCGCCGCCAGCAGCGGCGCGATGCAGGCGCCAAGGCTGTTGATGCCGACCGCCGCTCCGACCGAGCCGCGCTGATCGCTCACCCGCTGCGCCAGCAGGCCGAACAGTGCACCCATGGCGGTTGCGGGGACCAGGAACAGCGCGATCGCGACGGCCAGCTCACCGAAGATATCCGCCGAGGATACGGTCTCGACCAGACGGCCGGCATAGGGTGCAAGCGCCGCGGTCGCGATGCAGGCGAGTGCGGTTGCCGCGAGCAGGCCGCGGAGGTTTCCATCCCCCGCACCGCGCCCGGATCGCTGCCAGAGCAGGCTCCCCGCCGCGGTGCCGAGCAGATAGGCGGCGAGCAGCCCAGCGAACGTGTAGACAGTGTCCTCCATCACCTGCGCGGCGAGCCGGACCACAAGGACCTCGAAGGTGATTCCGAGCAGTCCCGTGGCGAACAAGGTGATGGTGAGCCGCACATCGCGGATGCGTTCCGGCCGGCGTTCCTCAGCATCGGCCTTGGCTGCTGGCGATCCGAGCGCAAGCGCGCCAAGCGCGCAGAGCGCGTTGACAGCCGCGAGGCAGAGCAACGTGCCCGAAAATCCCAGCGCCGGGATCAGGAGGAATGTCGAGACGAGCGTGCCGGCCAGAGCCCCGGCCGTATTCGCGCCGTAGACACCGGCCGTGACGCGGGCTTCGCCACGCGCGTCCCGCATCAACCGTTCCAGCGCGGCCAGGGTTCCGCCCATCGCCATCGTTGCCGGCAGCAGCACGAGGGTCGGCAGCGCCAGGCTGCCGGCCCAGAGCAGGGCAGGCGACGGCTCGGTGCCGAGCAGGGGAGCAAGAGCACGCCCCGCGGCGGGCAGCAACCAGACGCTGATCAAGCCCCACACGGCGATGACGGCTTCGAGCATCGCATAGACGCGCCATGGCGATGTCGCGCGGCGGATCGGCCGATCGAGCGCGAACGCGCCGAGAGCTAGGCCGCCGAAGAACCCGGCGATGACCCCAAGCACCGCCATCATCTCGGTGCCCAGCACAAGGCTCAACTGGCGCGTCCACACGATCTCGTAGCCGAGGCCCGCAAAGCCCGACGCCGTCACGATCGGCACGAGGGCCCGGGCGCGGCTTGCAGCCTGGCGCGCGCGCGCCGGTGCGGTCTCGCTCTGGACCGCGCCCGCGAACCGGCCAGCCGAAGCGATCGCGATGCTGTCCGGCTCAGATTGCATTCCCCTCACTCCTGTTCGAACGCGACCGCTTGCGCGAGGCAAGCTGAGCGCTTTGCATCGGCCGTCGTTCTCAGGGCCGATCAGAGCATTTGCTCTATGTCAGATTTTTTCAGGATTTGTGACGGCAGGTCGGCGCCGGTTGCCGGTGCGATCAGAATCTCGCCGCCACCGTCAGCCGCACCGCAAGCGGCTCAGCCGGATGGACGTGACGGTCAGCGACGCCGTCGATGGGCTCTCCCGGCAGGCGGGACAGATAGTAATATTCGATCTGGTTGGTCTGGGCGTTGAAGAGGTTGAGCACGTCGAGCTGCACCTTCACGCCATTGTCGAACCTGTAGCCGGCGCGTGCATTGAAGATCAACGACGACCGCGAACGGACGCTGTCGTCCTCGATGAGCGGACGCGGACCGAAATAGCGCGCCTTCAGGCTGCCGAACCAGCCGGTGTCGCCGCCCAGCGTGATCGCGCTGCTTGCGACCCACGCCGGTGCGCCGGGGATTCGGGATCCGGCGGGGTCGAAATCGGTGAAGCGCGCGTGGGTCTGCGCGACGTCGAGATCGACCGTCATCCACGGCAGGGGCTTGTACTCGTTCGTCCACTCGACGCCGACGCGGCGGCTGGGCCGGCTCGGCTCGGTGGTGCCGGCGTCCCCGACGAACAACAGCTCGGAGTCGAAGTCGAGCACGAACACTGCCAGCGAGCTGGTGAGGCCCTCGATCACCTTGGTACGGATACCGAGTTCGGCGCCGCGCGAGCGCACCAGCAGCGGCACGCGGTCGAGCGGGGTCACCTTGTCGTTGGGATCGACGGTGATCGTCGCGCCGCGGATGTCGTTGCTGTGCAGGCCGTAGCCGGCATTGCCGTAGAACTCGGTCTTGTACCAGGGGCCGAGCACGATGCCGGCCTTCGGGCTCGCCATCGAGGCCTGCGCGTTGCCCGAATTCTGCGGCGTATCGCTGAAGACGTGTCCAGCGAAGAAATCCTCGCGGATGCCGGCCGTGGTGTGCAGCCAGTCGTTCCAGTGCGTGGTCGTATCGGTCCAGAGGCCGACATTGCCCTCCTGCACACGGTCGTCGCGCACGGTCAACAGCCAATTGCGCTGCTCGGTCTTGAACAGGCCGACATGGATGTCGTCGTAGCGGCTCTGCAGGCCGACGCGGGTCTGCGATTCGAGGCCGGCAAAGCGCCAGTCGAACGTATGGCGCGCATCGAAGCCGCCGAGCGTACGACCGTCGAGCTGGCTGAACTGGTCGCCATTGACGGGATTGTCGAGGAAGTAGGTGAAGTTGTTGAACAGCCGCAGGTCGGAGCGCACGACATAGGCGCTGACATTGGTTTGCCCGTACTCGCTCGACTGCGCCCAGTTGCTCGACAGGCTGAACCGGCTGGAGGTGCCGCCATCGGTCGGATCGAGTGTGCCGAGACGGCTGATCAGACCCTGGTCGATCGCGCGTTGCGGGACCTGATCGGTCGAATTCCAGCCGTTGGAATAGGCCATTGCCGTCAGCGTCAGGCCGTCGGTCGCGGTGCCCTGGCTGTAGCGCATGACGCCATTCAGCTTGCGGACATCGTCGGGGATGTCCCACGGCCCGTCATACTTGTTGGCTTCGAACGCCGTCAGCAGCGTGCCATCGCCGACGCGGGTCGATCCCGCCGCCAGTGCGCGCCGATAGCCGAAGCTGCCGAAGGTCATCTCCGCGAAATTGTGCGGCAGCTTGTTGACATAGTCGATCGCCACGGCGCCGGCGGATGCGAAGTCGCCCTGGTCGGCGAAATACGGTCCCTTGCGGACGTTGACCGACTGGATCAGCTCCGGGATCAGGAAGTTGATATCGGCATAGCCTTGCCCATGACCGTGGGTCGGCATGTTGACGGGCATGCCGTCGACACTGATCGCAAGATCGGTGCCGTGATCGAGATTGAAGCCGCGCAGGAAATACTGGTTGGCTTTACCCTCGCCGGAATGCTGCGTGACGATCAGGCCCGGCACCACTTCCAGCGCCTCGCCGGGGCGCGAGAACGGGATAGCGTTCACCTGCGCGCCGCTGATGCGCATTGCGCTGGCGGCTGTGGGTTGCAAGGCGGTCGAACCGGCCGGCGCTGCGCCGGCCGCACCGCCGCCCTCGGCCTGGCTGTCCGCGCGAGCGGCAGTCTGGCTGTGCACACCAAGGTCCTTCCGCGGTTTTCTGCGAGCGTGTCGTTTGGGATGCTGATGGTCTGCCGCCGCAATGGTGACCGGCGGAAGCTCGGCGGGTGCGGCCGAGCTGCTCTCATGGGCCGGAGCCGGGAACGCGCAAAGGGTGGACGATGCGGCGGCGGAAAACACCCGCAACAAGACCCTACGCACCACGATATCTCCGCACGACAACCATTGCAGTCCAATGGCCATACTATGGCAGGTGAGTATGACGATCCAGCAACAATATCATACTAGACCTCAGGCGGCCATTGCGAGTAGCGAATTGTTACAGTTACAACCAAAAAGGCGCATTGCCGGCGGCTTGGACGCTCAAATTCATCTCTGCGCCGTTGCAGTCGGATAAGCCGTTGAAACATCGGGCAAGGTAATCGCCGCTTCGCACGGTTGTCACATCGGTAACCGATAAGCCTTGCTTCCCTCGGCGCTGCCTGTCCTGCATATGCAGGCCGCCAGCTTTGCGTGACTGAGAAACTTGTACTGCTGGCAATTGGCTGATGACGAGGGACATGCGAGCACATCGGGCGATACGGCGGATCTCGGCATGGTTCGCGCCCATGCTGGCGGCATTGCTTGCCGTTTCCGCTCCGACCTTTGCGCTGCCGTCGGATTTTTCGGATGCCGACGCGCCAGCCTACCTCGTGCCGGCGCCTGACCGCCCGCTTCCGGAAGTTCCCGCAACACCGGCATCGGCCGTCGGCCCTGCGGCGCGATCAGCCTCGCCAGTCAAGCGGGAGGCGATGAAGGGCAATCCGCTTTGGGCGGTGCCGCTCGCAACGTTGTCGGAGACGGGCGAGCGACCGATCTTCTCGGCCTCGCGGCGCCCGCCACCGCCCGTGGCTTCGGTCGCCGCGTCGAGCGCGCCGCCACCGCCAACGCCGTCCGGCCCGCCGCAGGCCGAGTTGCATCTGGTGCTGGTCGGAACGGTCATCGGCGGCGACCAGAGTGTCGGGATTTTTGTCGACGAGGACAGCAAGACCACACTGCGCCTCAAGCTCGACGGCGACTATCAGGGCTGGAAACTTCTTTCGGTGCATCGCCGGGAGGTGATCATGGCGCGCGGCGAACTGACCGAGACCTTGGAGCTCACGAAGACGGGCCAGGGCGCGTCCGCAAACGTGTCGGCAGTTGCGGAAAGCACCGCAAAGCGCGGAAGCTCGCACACGGCGCAGTACGATTAGGTGAGTTGGTTTACGCGCGTTCGATATGAGCCCGGATCGCGGCTCGCTCGGCGTCGATCCAGCCATGCTCGCGGGCCTTGGCCACCATCTCGGCGTAGCGCTGGTCCCAGCTCGCATCGTCAGGACGGCCGGTCAGGGTCGGCACGAGATCGATCGCGACGAGCGCATCGCGCTCGTCGAGTAGCGTGATCCCTTTCCAGCCCTGCGTTTCGGGCCGGGCGCCGGCATGCAGCACCAGCTTGAACCTGCGGAAGTCCATCGGCTCCGTCAGCCGGACGATGCCACCCTCGAAGCATTCGATGATCACGACGCCGCTCCCTCGTGCGATGCCCGGCTAGAGCGTGATCCGGAAAAGTGCGCAGCGGTTTTCCGAGAAGATCATGCTCAAACAATACCCTAAAGCGCGATGACGATTCATCCTGATCTCATCGCGCTCTAGGCTTGCGGCAAGGCGCGTAGCGCGCCCTGGAAATTGACGAGGGGATCGCCATTCCCGCCGCGCGTCGCCACGATCCTGCCGATGAAGAGACCGTGCGTGCCGACCACCTGGTGGTGATGTAGCACGCATTCCAGCGCGCCGATCGCCGGTTCGAGCAGCGGCACGTCGAGGACACCTTGCTCCCACGGCGCCGTCGCGAAGCGCTCGAGGCCCTTGATGCCGCCGGCGAAACGCAGCGCCAGATCTTCCTGACCCCGGCCAAGGAGGCTCACTCCGAAGCGGCCGTTGGCGAGGATGGCGGCGTGCGTTTCGGAGCTCGAGTTGACGCCGACGAGCAGACAGGGCGGGTCCATGCACAGCGAGGTGACGGAGCTGACCGTCAGCCCGCGCCGTGTGGTTTCCGTTCCCGTCGCAACGATCGCTACGCCGCTCGCGAGATTACGCATGGCCAGCCGGAATTCGGCGGCTTCGACGGAGTGGAAATCGGTCATCTGCGAGATCTGACATCCCATGACGTACCTCCGGGCCTGCGCTCGCGCTGAGCTATGCCGAAACCGCTTCGCCCGCGACTTTGCCGCGACCGGATTTCAGCTCCTTCCGGATCGCGGGAATGATCCTGCTGCCCCACAATTCGATCTGGCGCAGCATCGTGCGCTGATCGAAGTCGCCGAGCTGGGTCTGCAGCGCGATGTGGGTCGGCTTGAGAATGCTGATCTCTTCCAGCATGCGGTCGATCACCTGGTTGACGTTGCCGACCGGCAGGTTGCTGCGCATCGTCTCCAGGCTCATGTCGTTCGGTCCGGCTTCCTCCTTGATCAGGTAGCCGTCGTCGCTCTGGGCGCGGCGGAACTTCAGGCTTTCGGAGAGCCGGCGCTGGAAGCGCGCGTTGTCGAGATAGGACTGGATCTCGCTGTCATTGTCGCTGGCATAGGCACAGCGCAGGAAGCCGAAATGCGTATCGTCGATGGAGCGGCCTTCCTTGGCCGCGATTCCCTCGAGACGTTCGCGCAAGGCCTTGATTGCGTCGAGGCCGTTCAAGAGCGCGGTGACGAAGAGGTTGTGGTTGTCGCGGATGGCGCGGCCGAGCGTCTCGCCGTGGCCGGACGTGACCCAGATCGGCGGCATCGGTTTCTGCACCGTGCGCACCGCGATCGCCGTCGGTGGCATCTTCAGGTGCTCGCCGGAATAGGAGAAGATGCGCTCGCGCATGCCGGCCTGGAGCACGTCGTAGAACTCGGCGAACAGCGCATGCGAATGGTCGAGGTCGACGCCGAAGCGGTCGAACTCGAATTTCTGGTAGCCCGAGCCGATGCCGAGATCGAGCCGCCCGTTCGAGACAATGTCGGCAAAGCCGATTTCGCCGAGCAGTCGCGCCGGGTTGTAGAGCGGCAGCACGCAGACGGCCGAACCGAGGCGGATGCGCTTAGTGAGGCCCGCGCAATGCGCGACCATCATCAGCGGCGAAGGACACAGGCTGTAATTGTTGAAATGGTGCTCGGCATACCAGGCCTTATCGAAGCCGGCATGCTCGGCGGCAACGGTCTGCTCGACGGCGTTGTTGATCACCTGCTGCGAGGTCTGATGATAACCGCGCTGCTGCGCCAGAATGAATACGCCGAATTCCATCGGTTGCCTCCTCCACCCAATTGCGGTCGCTCTTGCGACGCGTTCTCATGAGATTATGGCCTTGAGCTTTTTCGAACAATTGGCGTAATCTGAGCATGTCTTTTGCAAAATCTGAAAAGATCGATGAATCGCCTCCAGGCCATGGAATTGTTCGTCAGCGCCGTCCGTGAGGGCAGCTTTTCGGCGGCCGGGCGCCGCGTCGGGCTCTCGCCGGCGTCGGTGTCGCGCTACATCGGCGAGCTCGAGGCGCAGCTCGGCGTGCAGCTTTTGAACCGCAGCACGCGCCATCTCGGCTTGACCGATGCGGGCAAGATTTTCTTCCAGCGCACCGAGCAGGTGCTGCACGGCATCGAGGATGCCGAGGCTGCAGCGCTCTCGCTCCAGACCGCGCCGCGCGGAACGCTGCGCGTGCACTCGCGGACGCTGTTCGGCATCAAGGTGCTCTCGCCCCTGATCCCGGGCTTTCAAAAGCTCTATCCGGAGCTGAAGGTGGAGCTGCGTCTGTCCGAGCGGCGCCCTCAGCTTCGCGAAGATGAATTCGACGTCGACTTCCAGATCCAGGCAGCGAAGGACCCAGGCCTCATGCAGCGAAGGCTGCTGCGGAGCGAGCGGATTCTCGTGGCCTCACCGGACTATGTCGGCCGGATGCCGAAGTTGCGCGAACCGGAAGACATCACCCGCCATCATTGCCTGACCTACTGGATGGGCCCGGACGATGTGGTCTGGAAGTTCATGCGCAGGAACAATTTGCGCGAGATCGTCGTACCGTCGTCCCTCAGCAGCAACAACGGCGTGGTGTTGTGCGATCTCGCCGTCACCGGGCACGGTATCGCGCTGCTCGACGATTACACTGTGGCGGAGGAATTGAAGAGCAGGCGCCTGGTCCGTCTGTTGCCCGGCTTCCGGGTGACGAATTCCACCTTCGACGAAGGAATCTACGCGACGTTTCTCCAGAGCAGCTATCTGCCGGAGAAGATCAGAGTCTTTGTGGACTACATGGCGGAGAACGTGCCGAAGCAGATCAAGAGGTCGGCGCACTAGAGCAGAGGCGCTCAGTCGGGGCCAAACCTGTGCGCCGGCAGGCCGCGGACGCCGAGGCCTTCGACCGCGAACAGCCCGCCGGCATCGGGGTGATCGTCACCGAGCGCGTGGCTGCGCGAGATCGAGGTCACGTAGAGAACATCGAGATCGGGCCCGCCGAAGGCCACGCTGGTGGGGTGACGGACCGGCATGTCGATCGTCCGCACCATTGTCCCATCCGGTGCGAACCGCGCGATCTTGCCGATGCGCACCAGCACCGACCAGAGACAGCCTTCCGCATCGACCGTTGCACCGTCGCATCCGGACCCTTGCGCCTCGGTATCGACGAAGACGCGCTTGTTCGCGGGCGGACCGTCCGGACTGTAGTCATAGGCCCAGATGATCCGTCTTGCGCTGTCGGCGAGATAGAACGTCCGTCCGTCCAGACTGAAGCACGGCCCGTTGCTGACCGCGAGATCGGTGTCCAGCAGCTCCAGCGCGCCCGATGCGTCCAGCCGATAGAGACCGCCGAGCGGCGCCTCCTCCTGGGCGCGGTCGCCGTGCATCGTGCCTGCCACGAAGCATCCATGGGGATCGGCCTTGCCGTCGTTCAGCCGCACCTTGGCGTGGTCGAGCCCGATCGAGGGACCGTCGGTCAGCGCGCGCGTGTCGAAATCAAGGTGCGCAAATCCATGGCGCAGCGCCAGCACCGCGCCGCCGTCGCCTCGCAACGCCAATGAGCCGATTGGCGCGGGAGCGCCGAATTCGTCGATAGCGCCGGTGACGGGATCGAGCGTGCGAATCAATCCGGCGAGGGAATCGATCCAGAACAGGCGCTGCCTGCGCTCGTCCCACACCGGGCTCTCGCCGAGCTGGTCCCTGGTCGTGCCGACGCGCGTGATCCGTACCATGCTCATGGTTCCTCGCATGGGAATCGCCGGGCTTGACCGATCGGTCGGTGAAAACCTAGTTTCATTCTAAAGACTCGCTGGCTGATGAATGGATTGCGGAGTTCATGACTGAACTGTCAACGATGAAGGATGGCGTTGCGAACCAGGCCGAGGCCTCTGATCGCGTGCTTCAGATCCTCGCCGAGGCCGGCCGGCTGTTCGCCAGCAAGGGATTCGAAGGAACCTCGATGCGCGACATCGCGCTCGCCTGCGGTATCTCCAAGTCGCTGCTCTACCATCATTTCTCCAACAAGGACGAGATCTACGCGCGCGTGGCGGTCGGCTCGACGCTGGAGCTCTATCTGTTTGTGCGCGATCGCATTCCCGACGGGCCGCCGTCGCAGAAGATCCGCGCGTTCATGGTCGCCACGGCGGAATATTTCCGCCGCTACCGCTGGGCCTGGATCGCTTCGACGACCGCCTTCTGGAACGATCCCGACCGGCACCGGCACAAGGAACGGCTGACGCGGCGCGACCGCTTCGAGAACTTTCTGCGCGGCCTGATCCAGGAAGCCATCGATGCCGGCGAGATCCGCAAGGTCGATGTGCCCATGACCGGCCGGCTGATCCTGTCCTCGCTGAACTGGATGCATCGCTGGTACAATCCCAACAAGTCCGCAACCCCCGAGCAGATCGCGGACATTTTCTTCGACATGATCTTCAATGGTCTGCGCAGCGGCGAACTTGTCGAGCTTCCTGGGGCTGAGCCGCCCAAGGCCGGCCGGCGCAAGTCGCGCTGACCGGCGAGCGGCGGCCGCGCCTCATTCCAGAACGATGTTCTGCGCCTTGATCACCGGTCCCCAGAGCGCGGCATCCTTGGTCAGTTGGGCGTCGAGCCGTTCCGGCGCGCCGGTGTCGACCATCAGGCCATCGGTATCGAGCTGCTTTGCAATCTCCGCCTTCTGCATCGCGGCGTTCGCTGCCGCATTCAGCCGCGCGATGACGTCGCGCGGCGTGCCGGCGGGCGCGTGCAGCGCGGTCCAGAACGACGCCGTGAGGTCGGGATGGCTGGATTCGGCCAGCGTCGGTATCTCGGGAAAGCTTGCCATGCGCTTTTCCGAGGACACCGCGAGAATGCGGAGCTGACCACCGCGCGCGTGCTCGATAACGGCGGCGGGCGTTGCGAAATTGAGATCGCACTCTCCCGACAGCGTCTCCATGATGGAGGCCGGATTGTTGCGATAGGCAACCTCGGTGACGGAAAATCCCATCGACTTGCCCATCATGATCCCGAACAGATGCGTGACGCTGCCCGGGCCTAGCGTGGCGTAGAACAGCGGCTTGTCGCGGCCCTTGGCGTAGGCGACGAAGCTCTTGACGTCGGTGGCTGGCGTCCGCGCGTTCACGGTCAGCGACAGCGGCCCGTTGCAGAGCATGGCGACAGAGGCGAAATCCTCGAGCTTGTAGGGCAGGTTCTTGCGTAGCAGCACGTTCAGCGAAATCGGCCCGGTGCCGCCGGCCAGGAGGACCGAGCCGTCCTTCGGCGCGCGCGCCACATATTGCGATCCGACGATGCCGTTGGCGCCGGGCTTGTTGTCGACGAGGACGGGTTGATCGAGGTTTTCCGCCATCGCCTTTGCGATCGAGCGCATCAGGCTGTCGATCGAACCGCCCGGCGCATAGGGCACGATGATGAAAATCTGCGACGCTCGCGCCCTGACGATTGCGGGTGCGCCAAGCGGCGCGGCGAGGGCGCCGGCGATCAGAGCTGTCGCCTGGCGTCGGCTGATCCTGGGCATGGAAAATCCTCCTCAAGGTCATTCTTGCTTGCCGTGAACCTAGCGGCTGACCGATCGGTCGGTCAATAGGAGCGCGAGAGGATGTTGCAAGCAGGTGCGGTTGGTGTTATCAGCACAAAAAGCTGACCGGTCGGTCAGGCGTAGCGATACGACCCCAAGCAAGACGAACAGAAGCCAGGAGGAAGCCCAATGTCAGGAGATATCGTCACCCTCGAAGTGTCCGACAACATCGCGCTGGTGACGCTGAACCGGCCTCCGGTGAATGCGCTCGATCGCGCAATGCGCGACCGCATCGTGGCGGTGTTCGACGAGATTTCCGAGCGCCAGGACGTCAGGGTCGCGATCCTGACCGGCGCCGGCAAGGTGTTCTGCAGCGGTGCGGATCTGAAGGACCGGCCGGACCCGACCAAGATCGGCGCGTTTCACAGCCATAACCGCATCACGCGCGAGACCGGCAATTGCATCCGTGAATGCGCCAAGCCCGTCATCGCGGCGATCAACGGCGTCGCGCTCGGCGCGGGTGTGGGCCTGATGGCCTCCTGCGACATCTTCTACGCCTGCGAGGAAGCCGTCTTCGGCATGCCCGAGATCAATGTCGGTCTCGCCGGCGGTGCTGCGATGCTGAATACGATATTTGGCCGCTCGCTGATGCGTCGCATGTTCTTCACCGGCTATCGGGTGCCGGCCGCCGAACTCTATCGGCTCGGCATTATCGAGGCCTGCACCACCAAGGAGAACCTGCTCCCCGAGGCGATGAAGCTCGCGCGTGAGATCGCGTCCAAGAGCCCGATCGCGATGGAATACGCCAAGAACGCGGCGAACATGGTCGAGCTGATGCCGCCGCGCGATGCCTACCGCTTCGAGCAGAACATCACCATGGCCCTGTCCAAGACCGAGGACGCCAAGGAGGCGCGCATGGCGTTCCTGGAGAAGCGCGCGCCGGTGTTCAAGGGGCGCTGAGATGCGGGCGGGGGAGGGTCTCGACGCGCTGATGTCGCCGCGCTCGATCGCGATCATCGGCGCCTCGCAGGAGGCGACGAAGATCGGCGGTCGGCCGGTCGATCTGTTGCGTCGTCACGGCTATGCCGGCCGGATCTATCCGGTCAATCCCAGGGCTGCGACGGTGCAGGGGCTGCAAGCCTACGGCTCCGTCGCCGACCTGCCGGAAGCGCCCGACCTCGCCATCATCGCGGTCGATGCGGAACGCGCCGGCGAAGCGGTCGAGCAGTGCGCCGCCCGCGGCGTCCGCAGCGTCGTCGTCTTCTCCTCGGGTTTTGCCGAGCTCGGCGAGCAGGGTCGCGCCATGCAGGACCGGCTGCGCGTCGCCGCACAGCGCAGCGGCATGCGCCTGCTGGGGCCGAACTGCCTCGGCGCGGTCAGCATCGCCGAGAAGAGCATCGCGACCTTCTCGATCGTGCTCGAGCACGGCATGCCGGCTGCGGGTTCGCTCGGCATCGTGTCGCAGAGCGGCAATCTCGGCAGCTACACCATGCGTCTCGCCAGCGAGCGCGGCGTCGGCGTCAGCCGCTTCATCACGACGGGCAACGAGTGCGACATCGACATTGCCGACGGCATCGCCTGGATGGCGCGCGACCCCGCCACCAAGGTGATCCTGTGCTGTCTCGAAGCGTGCCGCGACGCCGGCCGCCTGATCGCCGCGCTTGAGGAGGCACGCGATGCCGGCAAGCCGGTCATCGCCATGAAGATCGGCACATCAGCGGCAGGCCAGGCCGCCGCGGCCTCGCACACCGGCGCGATGGCGGGATCGGATGCGGTGTTCGACGCGCTGTTTGCCCGCTGCGGCGCGGTGCGGGTGCGCAGCATCGACGAGCTGATCGATCTCGGCCATGCCGCATCGATCCTGCTGCCGGACCGGCTGCCGAAGGGGCCGGGCATCGCGATCCTCACGGCGTCGGGCGGTTTCGGCGTGCTGCTCGCGGATGCCGCGCAGTCGGTTGGGCTGACATTGCCGGAGCTCGGCGAGGAGACGCAGCGCCAGATTTTGGAATTGGTGCCCTTTGCATCCGCCCGCAACCCGGTCGACGCCACCGCGCAGATGTCGAGCCGTCCTGATCTCCTGGAGAAGATCATGACTGCCGTCGTGGCGGACGAACGGACCGACACGGTGATCCTGCCGCTGCCGTTCTCGCTGCATCTGCCGCGCCTGCGCTCCATCTACATGGACAGCTTGCGCAACATGCGTGCGCAATTTCCTCATCGCCCAATCGTCCTGTGCGTGGACGGCCCGGATGATGCGCTGGCCGAACTGCACGCGCTCGGCTTTCCGACCATCGCCAGCTTCGATGGCTGTTGCGCAACCGTTGCCGCACTGGTGCGGTTGCAGGCCGCATCGCAGCGTCCGCAGGACGCGCCCGAGGCAGTCGCGCAGGCGGCGCCGCTTCCGGCAGGCGCATTCCGCCATGAGCTTGGCGCCAAGCGCGCGCTTGCCGACGCCGGCGTTCCGGTGCTGGTCGAACATCTCGTGCAGGATGCGGATGCGGCAGTGCGCGCCGCCACCGAGATCGGTTATCCCGTGGTGCTGAAAATTGCCTCGCCCGATCTGCCGCACAAGACCGAGGCCGGCGGCGTGGTCGTCGGCCTCGGCTCGGAAGCCGACGTCCGGCGCGCCTATGCCCAGATGCGCGATCGCGTCGCCACCCGCGCGCCCACGGCGACGATCGACGGCGTGATCGTGGCGCCGATGGCCAAGGGTGTCGCCGAGCTGATCCTCGGCAGCCGCATCGACCCCGTGTTCGGACCGGTGGTAATGGTCGGCCTCGGCGGCATCTTCGCGGAGATCCTCCACGATTCCGCCGTGCAGATGGCACCGGTCAGCGAGGCGCAGGCCATGGCGATGCTGAGATCGCTCAAGGCCTTCGCGGTGCTCGACGGCGCACGCGGGCGGCCGCGTGCCGACCTCGACGCCGCGGCCCGGGCCGTTGCCGCACTGTCGCGCTTTGCCGCAGCGCATGCCGACACGGTCGCCGAGATCGACGTCAACCCGCTGCTGCTGCGCGCCGAGGGCGAGGGGGCCGTCGCGCTCGACGCGCTGCTGATCCGGCACGGCGCGCAGGCACGACACTGAATTCAAAACCACAAGAGGCCGCACAAGCCGGCCCAGAGGAAACGCGAAAAGCAGGAGGAAACGGTGAAGAGATCGACGATCGCTGCGCTCGGCATGATGGCCTTGCTGCTCACGAATGCGCCCCTGCACGCGCAGGGTATTTCCGGCGATGTCGTCAAGATCGGCATCATGAACGACCAGAACGGCCCCTACGCCGACAATTGCGGCCTCGGTTCGGTCGCGGCGGCCAAGCTCGCGGTCGCGGATTTTGGCGGAACGGTCGGCGGCAAGAAGATCGAGCTCGTGATCGCCGATGACCAGAACAAGCCCGATGTCGGCGTCGCCATCGCCATGCGCTGGGTCGACAATGAAGGCGTCGATGCCATCGTCGGCTGCTCGGCGTCCTCGATCGCGCTTGCGGTGCAGGAGATCATGAAGAACCGCAAGAAGCCCTACATGCTGGCCGGCACGGCGGGCTCATTCTTCACCAACGACAAATGCTCGCCGATGACGACGCAATGGGTGGTCGATACCTACGCCCAGCCCAAGGCCACCGTGAAGGCGCTGCTCGCGCAGGGCGTCGACAGCTGGTTCTTCCTGACGGTCGACTACGCTTTCGGCAAGGCTTGGCAGACTGACGCGACCAACTTCATCAAGGCCGGCGGCGGCAAGGTGGTCGGCTCGGTGCTGCATCCGCTGAATGCGTCGGATCTCTCCTCGTTCCTGCTGACGGCGCAGGCCAGCGGCGCCAAGGCGATCGCGCTCGCCAATTCCGGCTCTGATTTCGCCAACACGATCAAGCAGGCTCAGGAGTTCGGGCTGACCAAGTCGCAGCTGCTGGTCCCGCTCGGTCTCATGATCAGCCAGACTCACGGAATTGGCCTCAAGGACCTCCAGAACGTGCGGCTGACGACGCCGTTCTATTGGGACATGACGCCGGAAAGCCGGGCCTTCGCCAAGCGCTATGCCGAGGCGACGGGCGGTCAGTTGCTCAACGAGGGCAAGTCGGCCACTTACAGCGCCATCACGCATTATCTGAAAGCCGTCGCCGCCGCGGGGGCCGACGACGGCGAGGCCGTGATGCGGCAGATGAAGAACACGCCGGTCAACGATTTCGAGATGAAGAACGTCAGCATCCGGGCCGACGGCCAGGTGATGCGCCCGCTCTATGTCGCGCGGATCAAGACGCCGGCGGAATCCAAATACACCTACGACTATTACGAGATCACCGGCACGATCGCGCCCGAGGACGCGTGGCGGCCGGCATCGGAGAGCGCCTGCGACCTTCTCAAGTCGCAGTGAGCAACGGGTAGCCGGACATGCCGGCACGGATGGCGAAAGCAGGAAGCAGGCGATGAGTGTAGTTGAAGCGGTATCGATGCAAGCGGTCGCGGGCGAGAACCTGACGGGCGAAGCCTATCGCGATGCGATGCATCGCTGGCTGCATGCCAATCTGCCCGCCAGCTTCCGCAGCGACAGCGCCGCGTTCGCGGCGCCCACGCTGCAGCAGTCCGTCGCCTGGGAGGCGGCGATGTACCGCGCCGGCCTCACCGGCATCACCTGGCCGCAGGCCTATGGCGGGCATGGCCGCTCCTTGCGCGAACATCTCATCGCCAATCAGGAGATCGGCCGGCTTGCGATGCCGGAGAGCGTCAACTCGATCGGCAAGGAGCTTGCCGGTCCGATCATCCTGGCCGTCGGCACCGAGGAACAGAAGCGGCGCTTCCTGCCGGCGATCCTCGAGATGCGCAACATCTGGTGCCAGGGCTTCTCCGAGCCCGAGGCCGGTTCCGACCTTGCGGGCCTGCGCACCCGTGCCACGCGGGATGGTGACGGCTGGCGTATCAACGGCCAGAAGATCTGGACCAGCGGCGCCTATCGCGCACAGCGCTGCCTGGTGCTCGCGCGCACCGGACCGCTGGAGGACCGCCATCGCGGCCTTGCCATGTTCGCGGTGCCGCTCGATGCCAAGGGCGTGCGCGTGCGCACCATCAAGTCGATCGACGGCCGCGAGAGTTTTTGCGAGGTGTTCTTCGACGAGGTCGAAGTTGCCCAAACGGATGCGATCGGCGCGCCCGACGAGGGCTGGGCCGCGGCGATCCGCGTGCTCGAGATCGAGCGCGCGACCAACCGGATGTACCGCGCCTGGCGCTTCGAGAACGAGCTGCGCCATCTGATCTCCGCCAGCAAGACCGACCCGGTGCTGTCGGCGATGGTCGCGGACCGCCACTATGCGGTCCGGCTCGGCGAAGTCGCGGTCGATATCGAGGTGCTGAAGGCGCATGTCGAGACGGCCGTGGAAGCGCTCGCGAGCGGCGACAAGATCGGGGCGCGCGGCAGTCTTGCGAAGCTGTACTGGAGCGAATCGCATCAGCGCTTCGCTGCGCTCGCGATCGAGCTGCTGTCGCAGGCCTCGCTGCCGCAGAACCCGGCGATCAAGGTGGCACGGCGACGCTTCGAGACCATCTATCTTCAGGCGCGTGCCGAGACGATCTATGCCGGCACCACCGAGATTCAGCTCGGTATCATCGCCGACCGGATCCTCCAGCTGTCGCGAGGCAAATAATGGCCGCGCAGGGTCAGGTCGCGGGCCTGCTGCACGATCGCCGCGTCGTGGTGACGGGGGCGGGGCAGGGGATCGGACGTGCCATCGCGCTCGGCGTCGCCGCTGCCGGCGCGAAGGTGGTCGTGACCGATTTGCGGCAGGACCGGGCGGAGTCTGCCGCGCGCGAGATCAGGGACGCGGGCAAGGAGGCGCTGGCCTGCACGCTCGATGTGACCGATGCTGCGGCCTGCGGCGAGTTGGCGAAGCGCGTGGACGAGGAGATCGGTCCCGCCGACGTCGTCGTCAACAGTGCCGGCATCATCATCCGCGAGTCGATCGACAGCCCGCGGGCACACGAGAACTGGCGCCAGGTTTTCGACGTCAACATCAACGGCACCTTCAACGTGGTTCATGCCTTCATCCCCGCGCTGCGCAAGACGCACGGGTCCATCATCAACGTTGCCTCGGTCGCGGCCTTTGGCGGCATGAATGGTGCGCTCGGCTATTCGCCGTCCAAGGGGGCGGTGCGGTTGTTCACGCAGGCGCTGGCCCGCGATCTCGCGCCCGACGGCATCCGGGTCAACGCCGTTGCGCCCGGCATCATCGCGACCGAGATGAGCGAAAGCACGCGCGACAATCCGGCGCGGCTCTCCGGCCTGATGGCGCGCACCCCTATGAAGCGCGTAGGGCAGCCCAACGAGATCGCTGGACCCGTGATCTTTCTGGCATCGGCGATGGCCTCCTATGTCAACGGCGTCATCCTGCCGGTCGACGGCGGGTATCTCGCCTAGTGAACGATTGTAGTCGCAGGGTTTTGAGAAGAGGACGATGATGAGCATGGCCGAAGGACTTCAGCCCGCCGAGTTCGCGGCAACCGCGACACGCGCAGTGATCGCATGCGCGGGCCTGGACGTTCGCGAACAGGCGCGCAACCTCGCCGGCGACGGTTTGCTCGGCGTCATCGCGGATGAGGAGGTGGGTGGGCTTGCCCTGCCGCTCGGCTTCGCAGTGCCGGTGATCGCGGCCGCGCATTCGGGATTGCTCGGCTTCCCGCTGCTGGAAACCATTCTCGTCAGCCGGCTGCTCCAGTCGTCGCTGACGCGTCTTGCCGGTGCGATCGTGTCCGGCGAGAAGCTGGCGACGATCGCCTGGCAGGGCGAGGCGATCGCCGACCGGGAAGACGGACTGCTGATGCTGAGCGGTACGCTCGCGCGCGCCCCTTGCGCTGCATCGGTCGACCACATCCTGGTACGGATGAGTGGTGGTGCGGCAGCGCTGATCCCGGCCAATGCCAAAGGCGTCCTGGTGGAGGACGCGGCCGGCCTCGACCTGACGGTGCCGGAGCACGTGGTGCGGCTTGAGAAAGTCGAAGTTCCCATCGGCTCCGTCCTGCCGGCCGGAACATGGAATGGGCTCAACTCGGATGCCAATGTGCTTCGTGCCGCGGCCATCCTGGGATCGGCTGAGGCGTGCCTGGCGCTCGCGCAGGAGCATGCCTCGACGCGCCGTCAGTTCGGCCACGCCTTGTCCTATAATCAGGCCATCCGCCATGCGCTGGCGCGCCAGAAATTGGGATTAGAGAGTATCCGTCATGCGATCACGCGCGGCCTGTCCGAGGGCGGTGGCCCGGTTCAGCGTGATGCGGCGTTCCTGGCGGCAGCGACCTATGGCAGCTCGATCAGCGAAGGCGCGCTACAGATGCATGGCGGCATGGGTTTCACCTGGGACGTGCCGGTGCATCGCCATTTGCGCCGCATCCGCACGCTCCAGGCACAGGGCGATGCCAGCGGCCTGATCAGCGCATTCGGCCGCCGTTACGTGTCGGAAATTGCACCGTTCGCAGAGACGGGAGCGTGAGGAGATAGTCATGACCGAGATCAAGGATCAAACCCTCGCAGGCCGCATCGCCCTCGTCACCGGCGCTGGCAATGGCATCGGCCGCGCGACCGCGCTCAAGCTGGCCGCGCGCGGCGCGATCGTCGGCGTCAATGATTTGAAGCCGGAATTTGTTGATAGCACGGTGGATGCGATCAAGGCAGCGGGCGGCAACGCGGTTGCCGTCACGCAGGACGTTTCCAGCCGCGACGGCATGCGGCAGGCGGTTCTCGGATTGGCGGAGCGTCAGAGGCGTTTCGACATCCTCGTCAACAACGCGGCGTGGGTGCGCTATCAATCCGTCCCGGACATCGCTCCGGAAACCATCGATCGCATGCTCAACATCGGCTTCAAGGCGATCATCTGGGGAATCCAGGCCGCCGCGGAGGTCATGGACGCCGAGCGCGGCGGCGCCATCGTCAACGTCGCCTCGGTGGCCGGCCTGATCTCAGCCAAGAACAGCATCGTCTATAGCGGCATCAAGGCCGGCGTCATGGGCATCACGCGGGCGGCCGCGGCCGAGCTCGGCGCGCGCAACATCCGCGTCAACGCGGTCGCGCCCTCGGCGATTCCGACCGAGGGCACGATGCGCAACCGCAACGCCGAGCTCGATGCGCGCCGGGTCGCGCGGACGCCGCTGGGGCGGCTCGGCACCGTCGACGACATCGCCAAGGCGATCTGCTTTCTCGCCGGCGACGAGAGCGGCTTCATCTCGGCGCAGGTGCTCACCGTCGACGGCGGCATCACCCTGACCAACATTGCCTGACGGGACGATCGCGATGTCCAATCTGACGCCGGAACAGCAGGCGCTGAAGGACGCCTACGTCAAGGCCCGCGGCTATTGGCGGCCCTGGACGGAAGGCCTGTTGCGCCTCGATCCCGAATTTCTCCAGACCTACGGCAGATATGCGGGCTATGCCGCGGAGAAGGGGCCGCTGTCGCCCAAGATGCGGGAGCTGATCTATGTCGCGCTCGACGGTTCGGCAACGCATCTGTTCCGTTCCGGCCTCGCGCTGCACCTCGTTCTTGCGCTTCAGGCGGGAGCCTCGGCGCAGGAGATCATCGACGTATTCCGGCTCGCGACGGCTCAGGGGCTCGACGGCAGCAATGTCGGCATCAATATCCTTGCCGAGGAATTGGCAAGCGCGGGCCTCGCGGTCGATCAGCCCGAGCTGACGGACGGGCAGAGGGCGCTCCGGAGCGCCTATGTGGCGAAATTCGGAGACTGGCCCGACTTCTGCGAGCAATGGCTGCGGCACGATCCCGGCTATTTCGCCGTTATGCTCGATCTCCTCGCGGGCGGGCACGCCGAAGGTGGTCTCGACCAGCGCTCGCGATGTCTGATCTCGATCGCATTGAACGCCTGCTTCACGGGGCTCGATCCGCACGGGCTGCGTGTGCAGATCAGGCGCGCCCTGCGGCTTGGCATCGACCAGCGCGAGATCGTGCAGGTCCTTCAGATGACCGCACATCTCGGCGTGCACGCATGCGCCGTCGGCGTGCCGGTTCTGATGGAAGCCCTCGACGAACGCTCCAGAACCGGCGCAGGCAAGGGCGAGGCAGGAGGAGCGGAATGAAGGGATTGGCCATCCGCAACCAGCGGGCGTTCGCGTCCGGCGCGCTGTTCCTCGCCTTTGCGATCTTCTTCTTCCTGGTCGCGCTGGAATATCCCGCCGGCACGGCTGCGAAGATGGGGCCGGGTTATTTCCCGCGCATGCTCGCGATCGTGCTCGCTGCCATCGGTCTCGTCGTGATGCTCGGGGCGATCAAGCCGGGCGCAAGTCGGGAGGCGCTGCGCCAATGGGATCTCAAGGGGCTCGCCTGGATCACCGGATCGGTGGTGCTGTTCGGCGCCCTGCTGTTTCCGCTCGGCCTGGTTGGCGCCTTGTTCGTCCTGATCATGGTGTCGAGCAAAGCCAGCCCTGAATTCACCTGGACGGGCGCGCTGACCAATGCGGCGGTGCTCATCGTGCTGTGCCTTGCCGTCTTCGTCTATGGTCTCGGGCTGCCATTGCCCGTCTGGCCTTCCCTTTTCAACTGAACGAGCCGGTCGATGGATCTCTTCCACAATCTGGCGATCGGCTTTGCGACGGCAGCCCAGCCCGCCAATCTGCTCTACGCCTTCTTCGGCTGCCTGCTCGGCACCTTGATCGGCGTGCTTCCCGGCCTCGGTCCGCTCGCGACCATCGCGATGTTGCTGCCGATCACCTATGCGCTGCAACCGGACGCCGCGCTGATCATGCTCGCCGGCATCTATTACGGCGCGCAGTATGGCGGCTCGACCACGGCCATCGTGGTCAATCTGCCCGGCGAGTCCTCGTCCGTCGTCACCACGATCGACGGCTACCAGATGGCGAAGCAGGGCCGCGCCGGCGTCGCGCTCGCGACCGCGGCGATCGGCTCCTTCTTCGCCGGCTGCGTCGCGACGCTCGCTCTGGCGGCCCTCGCGGGCCCGCTGACTGCGACCGCGCTGCTGTTCGGCCCGAAGGAATTTTTCGCGCTGATGATCCTGGGCCTGATCCTTGCCTCGGTGCTGTCGAGCGGTCCCTTCATCGAGGGCATCGGCATGGTCGTGCTCGGCATGCTCCTGAGCCTCGTCGGCACTGACCTCAACAGCGGCAGCCAGCGCTTTGCCTTCGGCATTCCCCAGCTGTTCGACGGCCTCGATTTCGTGCCTTTGGCGATGGGCATCTTCGGCTTCGCCGAGATCGTCAAGAATCTCGAGCAGGACGACAAGCTGTCGCTGGTGACGCAGAAGATCACCAATTTGTTTCCGACCCGCGACGACTTCCGTCGCATGGTGCCGGCGATGCTGCGCGGCACGGCGCTCGGCACGCTGCTCGGCGTTCTGCCCGGCGGCGGCGCGGTGCTGTCGTCGTTTGCGTCCTATACGCTGGAGAAGAAGCTGTCGCGCCACCCCGAGCAGTTCGGCAAGGGCGCCATCGAAGGCGTTGCCGGCCCGGAATCCGCCAACAATGCCGGCGCCCAGACTTCGTTCATTCCATTGCTGACCCTTGGCGTTCCCTCCAACGTCGTGATGGCGCTGATGGTCGGCGCCATGAACATCCATAACATCCATCCGGGCCCCGAGGTGATGACGAAGAACCCGACCCTGTTCTGGGGCCTGATCGCCTCGATGTGGGTCGGAAATCTGATGCTGCTGATCCTCAACCTTCCGCTGGTCGGATTGTGGGTGAAGCTGCTCACGATTCCCTATCGCTATCTATTCCCCGCGATCATGGTGTTCTGCTCGATCGGCGTCTATTCCATCAACAGCGGAACGTTCGAGGTCTATGAAGCTGCTGTGTTCTGCGTGTTCGGCTATATCCTGATCAAGCTGCAACTGCCGGCGGCACCGCTGCTGCTGGGCCTGGTGCTGGGTCCGGCCATCGAGGAGAACTTCCGCCGCGCCATGGTGCTGTCGCGGGGCGATGCCACCGTGCTGCTGACCTCGCCGCTCTCGGCGAGCCTGCTGGCTGCCGCTGCCATCGCGGTCCTCCTGATCATGCTGCCGACAATCCGCGCCCGGCGCGAGGAGGCGCTCCAGGAATGAGAGACTTCGGAAGGCTTCCGTCATGATCCGTGAACCTGCCGCCTTCGAGGCCCTACTGGAGCGTGTCCGCTGCTTCGTCCGCGACATCGCCATTCCGACCGAGGCACGCGTCGAAAGCTGCGATGAGGTCCCGGCGGACATCGTCGCCACCATGCGCGAGGAAGGCTTCTTCGGCTGGAGCATTCCCGAGGCCTATGGCGGTGCCGGGCTCACCACGGAGGAGCTCGTCCTTGCCGCGTTCGAGCTGTCGCAATGCTCGGTCGCCTTCCGCGCCCGCGTGGGCACCAACACCGGCATCGGTTCGGAGGGAATCGTCGCCGATGGCACCGAGCAGCAGAAGCAGACCTATCTGCCGCGCCTTGCCAGCGGGGAATGGACCGGCTGCCTCGCGGTGACCGAGCCCGACGCCGGCTCGGAAGCTTCGAACGTGCGGACCATCGCCCGCCGCGAGGGCGATCACTACGTTCTCGACGGCGAGAAGTGCTTCATCACCAATGCGCCCGTCGCTGATGTCTTCACCGTCACCGCGCGAACCGACCCGCATTCGAAGGGAGCAGCGGGCGTCTCGGCCTTCATCGTCGAGCGCAGTAGCCCGGGCCTTGCGACCGGCGCGCCCTATCGCAAGATGGGGCAGGCGGGCTCGCCCGTGAGCGCGGTCTATTTCAACCAGTGCCGGGTGCCCGCGGCCAATCTGATCGGCGGCCGCGAAGGCGCGGGCTTCAAGACCATCATGAAGGTGCTGAACAAGCAGCGCATTCATCTGGCCGCCCTGTCGACCGGGCCGGCGATCCGGATGCTAGACATGGCGATCCGCTACACCGGCAGCCGTGTTCAGTTCGGCGAGCCGGTCGCGAATTACCAGCTGGTGCAGGCGATGATCGCGGACTGCCGGACCGAGATTTTCGCGGCGCAGTCGATGATTCTCGAGACCGCGCGCAAACGCGACCGCGGCGAAGACATCGCGCTCGAAGCGTCGATGTGCAAATATTTCGCGACCGAGATGTGCGGCCGCGTGGCCGATCGCTGCGTGCAGATGTTCGGCGGCGCCGGCTACGTCGCCGATCACTCCTCGATCGAACGCTGGTACAGGGACGTCCGGCTGTTCCGTCTTTACGAGGGCACCAGCCAGATTCATCAGCTCAACATCGCGCGCCTGCTGCTGCGGGACGCAGTGTGAGCCGTCAAGCCAAATTGAGGAAGTGAGATGAGCGGGCCGCTCGAAGGACTGAAGGTCCTGGACATCGCGACCATCGTCGCTGCGCCGTTCGCGGCAACGCTGCTGGCCGACTACGGTGCCGAGGTGCTCAAGATCGAGATGCCCGGGCAGGGCGACGGCGTGCGCGCCTTTCCGCCGTTCAAGGACGGCAAGCCGTTGTGGTGGAAGAGCGTCAACCGCAACAAGAAGTTCGCAACGCTCGACCTGCGCAAGCCGGAAGGCGTCGCGCTGTTCAAGCGGATGCTGGCGCAATTCGACGTGCTGATCGAGAATTTCCGCCCCGGCACGCTCGACCGTTGGGGATTGTCGAAGGAGGTGCTGTGGCAGATCCAGCCGCGCCTCGTCATCCTGCGCGCCACCGCGTTCGGCCAGGACGGACCGTATCGCGACAGGCCCGGCTTCGCGCGGATTTTCGAGGCGATGGGCGGGCTCACCTACATCACCGGGGAGGCCGCCGGTCAGCCGATGCATCCGGGCTATCCGATCGGTGACGCGATCGGCGGCCTGTTCGGCGCGGTCGGCGCGCTCGCGGCGCTGTGGAAGCGCGCGAAAAATCCGGATGCACCGGGCGAGGAGATTGATCTCGCGCTGACCGAAGCCGTTTTCCGGCTGCTCGACGTTTTGCCGATCGAGTTCGATCAGTTGGGAGAGGTGCGCGGCCGGATCGGAAACGGCAACGCGTATTCCGCGCCCGCCGCGGTCTACCGGACCCGCGATGATCGCTGGGTCACGCTGGCGGGCTCGACCAATGCGCTGTTTGCGGCGAATTGCCGGGCCATCGGCCGGCCTGACCTGATCGAGGATCCCCGTTTTTCCAACAACGCGCGCCGCGTCGAGCATTCGGCGGAGTTGAATGCGATCTTCTCGCAATGGTGCGGCGACCATACGCTCGAAGACGTGCTTGCCGCCTTTGCCGCCGAGGAGGGCACGCTGGCGCCGATCTATGCGATCGACCAGATCGCCGCCGATCCGCAATCCCTGGCGCGCGAGATGATCACCCGCGTTCCCGACCGGGATTTCGGCTCGGTGGCGATGTCGAATGTCGTGCCGCGTTTCACGGTCGATCGCGCGCGGTTGAAGACATCCGCGGGCGACATCGGCCAGGACAATCGCGAGATCTACCAGCGCTGGCTCGGGCTTTCAGAGGCCGAGATCGATCGCCTCGCCGAGCTGAAGGTCATCTGACAAGGTCGCGAGGGCCGCAGGGCGAAGCAGGCTCGGCGGCGCTATTGCCGGGCCGCGATCGCGGTCATCTCGAGCTTGACGCCCGGACCGAGATCGGCCACGCCGATTGCAGCGCGCGCCGGCAGATGCGCTTCCGCGAAGTGCGCCTTCCAGGCCGCGTTGAACTCGGCCTTCTCCTTGAGATCGGTCATGTAGATGGTCACCTGCAAGACCTTGGAAACATCGGACCCGAGGGTCTTCAGCAGCTGCGCCAGCTGCCGGAGGACGTCGTTGGCCTGGCCCGACATATCGAGGCTCGTATCCTCGGGGACGATCCCGCCGATGTAGAGCACACCATTGTGCTCGACCACTTCGTGGAGAAGTCCTTCGTAGGGCAAGACGCGATTTATCATGATGAGACCGATACTGCTCGGGGGGATGCGTGGCGTATCGCATATTCCGACCACCATTGCGAGACCCTTACCTCACTCGCCCTCCGCGCCTTCTGATCATGAGGAGGAGCGGGGGACGCAGCAAGGTGCATTCCCGCTTTGCGGCCGGTGCTGCCGCGCACGGCTTTGACCGGAAATCAGGAAGCTCGCCAGCGCCAGCATCCAGACGGAAAGCCCGCCATAGAGCATCACCAGCCTGAAGCCGTGGATCAGCGCATCCTGCAGGACGGCTTCCGCCGCCGGCGTCAGGCTCAGCTCGGGGATATCGGACGCGCGGACGGCACCGCCGGCGATCTTCTGCGCAACATCTTGCAGGCGGCCGGCGTCGAGCGCGGCGGGAAGTGTGCTGCTCAGCCGGGACGAAATGCCCGCGATCAGGATGAAGCCCATCAAGGCGATGTTGATCGCCAGCGAAATCATGCGGGCGCTCATGTCGATCCCTGAGGCCATGCCGGCCCGCGTGCTCGGCACCGATGCGGTCGTGACGTTGGTCACCGGCGTATTGGTGAGACCGAGGCCGACGCCTGCGAGGAGGCATCCCGGCGCCAGCGTCAGCCAGCTGACATGCGCGACGCCGCTGCCGGTCCACATCAGTAGGAAGCCGAGACCGATCACAAACAGGCCGGCCGGGATGGCGATGCCGCCGCCAAACCTCAGCAAGATCCGTTCGCCGAACGGCGGAACGACGAGCGTCGGAAGTGTGTAGGCGAGCAGCGCCAGGCCTGCCGCGATGTTGTCGTAGCCAAGCGCGCTACGGAAGAAGATCGGCAGGTAGATCATGAACGGCCAGAAGCTGAAGTTCATGCCGGCCGACCCCAGCAGGGCGCCAGAGAAGGCGGGTATGCGCAGGACCGAGAAGTCGAACATCGGGCGGGCGCTACGCGTCTCCGCCAGCACGAAGGCGACGAAGCTGAGAACCGCCGTCGCGACAATCGCAAAGCCGGTCGGACTGGTGAAGCCGAAATCAGGACCCTGCGTGATGTAGAAGGCCACACAGAACACCGAGGTTGAGAGCGTCGCGATCCCCGCGACATCGAGATGCGTCGCGTCGGGATCGCGCGACTCCTGCACACCGGTCGCGGCGAGCGCAGTCGTGGCAATGGCGATGACGGCATGGACCAGGAACACCCACTGCCAGCCGGAGACTGCGACGATCGCCGCCCCGATGATGGGGCCGAAGCCAAGGCCAATTCCGAAGATGATCCCCCAGGCCGCAAAGGCGCGAGCGCGCTCCGGTCCTTCCTGGAATTGATGTGAGAGAACGGCAACCTGGCAGATCAGCATCGCACCGCCGCTCATGCCCTGAAGGAAGCGGCTCACGATGAGGACCAGGGCGTCCTGTGCGAGGCCGCAGACCAGCGAGGCAAGTCCGAACACGACGATGCTGACGACGAACACAAGCTTTCTGCCGTAGCGATCCGCCAGCGTCCCCGTCGCCATCAGAACCGTCGTAACTGCGATGGTGTAGGCGTTCATGATCCACTGGAGCTGCTGGAAGGTTGCGTGCAGCACCGTCTCCAGTGTCGGCAGGATCGTCGGCACGCTGGAGATCTCCAGGCCGAACATGAGGGACGCGAGGCACGCCGCGGCGAGGGCAATTGTGTTTCGTCGTGATGGTGAGACCGTCAAAGCTGTGACCTCCAAACTTGGTGCCGATGACGGACGTGCAGGCGCGACATCCCTCGATCGAAGGATGCTGCTTTCCGCTGCGCTGCCGTGCGTCTGGCCGCGCGAACATAGGGGGGCCTTGACCACAACAAAATCCGATCAATATTGATTTCAGAGACAACAAAGCCGGATGTTGGAATGCTCTCGCTCGATGTCGATGCCGTCAGGGCTTTTGTGATGGTGGCGGATCTCCACAGCTTCACGCGCGCCGCGAAGGCTTTGGGGACTACGCAAGGGGCGATCAGCGTGAAGCTGAAGCGGCTCGAGGATCGCATCGGTCATCGCTTGCTCGAACGCACGCCGCGCTCGGTGCGGCTGTCGGCGCAGGGAACCGCCTTCCTCCAGGGCGCGCGGGACTTCATCGCGGCTCACGAGCGCGCGATCGCGGGACTCACTGCGCCGCCGCGTCACTTCGGCCTCGGCATTGCCGCGCATGTCGCAGGCCCGGAGGTTCCGTCCTTGCTGTCGCGGCTCCATGCGCATGATCCGAATTTGACCATCGAGGTCCAGCTCGACAGTTCGCGAAACCTCCTCGATCTGTTCGATCAGGGACGGCTGGACGCGGCCATCGTCCAGCGCGAGGACGATCGTCGCGACGGCGAGACGCTTGCACACGAGCGCTTCGGCTGGTTCGCAGCGCAGGGGTTCGAGCACAGGCCGGGAGAGCCCTTGCGCCTCGCCGCGCTGGCCGCGACCTGCGGTGTCCGCAACATCGCCACGCAGGCACTGGACGCTGCCGGCATCAAATGGACCGAGGTGTTTTTGGGAGGTGGCTCCTCTGCGGTCCACGCCGCGGTTGTGGCCGGACTCGCAATCGCACCGTTGTCGTATCGGATCGCTCCTGGCGGCACGATCGACATCGGCGAGCGGCTTGGGCTACCAAAACTTCCACCGTCCGAGGTCGTGCTTCATTCGTCCTTGACGGATCGACGGTCGCGGGCTGCCCTGGCCGCATTGGCGGCCGCATTCCGCGAGCATCGTGCGCCGGCGTGAGCCCACGCGAAGCCAGCGACTGTCGTTCCAACGAAACGTTCACCAGACCGCACGGCGTACAGGGGAGCCCCGCGTCTACGTCAGCCTGATCGCCATGACATCGGGATGTGGATCGGTATACTGCCACCACGCACCGGAACAAGGATCTCGCGATGGACGATACGATTGGCTTCCCCGACCCGGGCCTCGACCTGTCGGACGGCTTCAAGCCGCACACCTCGCATTGGGGCGTGTTTTCCGCGCGTCACGGCGAAGCCGGGCTCGAGGTCAGGGCCTATGCGGGCGATCCTGATCCGAACGGCATCATCGAAAATTTCCCCGGCGCGCTGCGCCACCAGGCGCGCATCGCCCAGCCGGCGATCCGCCGCGGCTGGCTCGAGCGGGGTCCAGGTCCGGACGATCGCCGCGGCCGCGACGAGTTCGTCTCGGTGAGCTGGGAGAAGGCGCTCGATCTGCTCGGCGACGAGCTCGGCCGCATCCGCGACACGCGCGGTCCCGGCGCCGTGTTCGGCGGCTCCTATGGCTGGTCGAGCGCGGGCCGCTTCCATCATGCCCAGAGCCAGGTGCACCGCTTCCTCAACATCGCCATGGGCGGCTATGTGCGCTCGGTGAACACCTACTCGTCGGGTGCGTCCTCGGTGCTGCTACCGCAGATCCTCGCGGGCTACGAGGACATCACCAAGCGCAACGTCACTTGGGAGCAGATCGCTGCCGAGACCGACATCGTGCTCGCTTTCGGCGGCATGGCGCTGAAAAACTCCATGGTGGCCGGCGGCTCGATCAGCAAGCATGTCGAGCGCGGCGCGATGGAAGCTGCGCGTCGGCGCGGCTGCGAGTTCATTCTGGTGAGCCCGCTGCGCGACGATCTTCCCGTCGAGGCGGGCGCGGAGTGGATGACCTGCGTGCCCGGCACCGACACCGCCCTGATGCTCGGCATCGTCCACACGCTGGTCGCGGAAAACCTGCACGACCAGGCCTTCCTCGATCGCTATACCGAAGGCTGGCCGGTTTTCTTGCGCTATCTCCTTGGCGAGAGCGACGGGCAGCCCAAGCACGCCGACTGGGCCGCATCGATCTCAGGCGTCGACGCCGACGCCATCCGCTCGCTTGCGCGCCGCGCTGCCGGCAAGCGCGCGCTGATCACCGTCTCGCATTCGCTCCAGCGCGCCGAGCATGGCGAGCAGCCGGTGTGGATGGGCATGGTGCTGGCGGCAGCCCTCGGCCAGATCGGACTCCCCGGCGGCGGCTACGCCTATTCGCTCGGCGCGATCGGCTATTACGGCCGCCGCGTCAACGACGTGCCGGGGCCGACGCTGGGGCAGGGCCGCAACGGCGTTGCCGATTTCATTCCAGTGGCGCGCATCGCCGACATGCTGCTCAATCCCGGCACCACCTATCGCTACAATGGCGAGACGCGGACCTATCCGGACATTCGCCTCGTCTACTGGGCCGGCGGCAATCCCTTCCATCACCACCAGGACATCAACCGCCTGCGCAAGGCGTTTGCGCAGCTCGATACCTTCGTGGTGCACGAGCTCGCCTGGACTGCGACGGCGCGTCACGCCGACATCGTGCTGCCGAGCACGATGACACTCGAGCGCGAGGACATCGGCTATTCCACCAACGATCCCCTCATGGTCGCGATGCACCGCATCGCCGAGCCGTTCGGCCTTGCACGGGACGATTACGAGATATTTGCCGATCTCGCCGAGCGTCTCGGCGCCCGCGAACCCTTCACCGAGGGCCGCACATCGCGGCAATGGCTGGAGCATCTCTACGAGCCGACCCGCGCCTCGCTGGCCAAGCGCGGTCTTGAGGCCCCCAGCTTCGAAACATTCTGGCAGCGCGGCAGCCTGGTCGTGCCGCAGCAGCCCGACGATGGCGGCCGGCTGCGCCGCTTCCGCGAGGATCCCGTGAATCATGCGCTGCCGACGCCGAGCGGCCGCATCGAGGTCTTTTCGCAAAAGATCGCCGGCCATGGCGATGCGGATTGCCCCGGCCATCCGGTCTGGCTGAAAAAGACCGACATGCCGAGACCGGGCGCGCCGTGCTTCCTCGTTGCCAACCAGCCGGTGACCCGCCTGCACAGCCAGCTCGATTTCGGCGGCCATTCGCTTGGCGCAAAGCATCGCGGCCGCGAGGTCGCGCGCATGAACCCGGTTGATGCAAATGCCCGCGGCATCAAGGATGGCGACATCATCCGCCTGTTCAACGAACGCGGCGCGTGCCTTGCCGCCGTCCACGTCACCGACGGCATCGCGGCCGGTGTCGTGCAGCTTCCGACCGGCGCCTGGTACGATCCGATGGATCCCGAGGACGAGGCGCCGCTCTGCGTGCACGGCAATCCGAACGTGCTCACCCGCGACATCGGCACGTCGTCGTTCGCGCAAGGCTGCACGGGGCAGCTGACGACGGTGGAGGTGGAGAAGTTCACCGGCAATCTGCCGCCGATCCGGGCGTTCGATCCGGTGTAGGGGGAAGGCGCCTTCGCCTTCCTGTTTGCGGAAGGGCGCCGTTGCCGGCTACGCATGACTCTGCCGGGCGCCCTGCTGAACGGCCGCTGATGCGCTGCATCAAAAACGATAGCGCAAATGACTGGGGCCGACGCAAGTACCTGCAAGGACGCGGCTTGTAGCGATTTCGCCCCAGTGCATCTTCAAAACGCATCGGTCGTGGTCCCACGAAACCTGTCTGCACGCCCAGCGTCCAGGACGCGCCCCTACACCTCTGGATTGTACGATCGAACAGGAATATACTGGCTAACTGCGCCCCCTTTTTATTAGGCGCCCCGTTGATACGCTTCCACGTTGCTTCCTGCGAATTGCGCGCAGGCGCTGATGCGAACGAAGACTTTTTCCGTATTACAAATAAAGATTTTGAACATGTCGATTCCAGCAGCTGCGGCCCCGCCACGAGGAAGCTTTCCGTTTGTCGTCTGCTTGGTTTGCCTGGCGGCTTACTTCAGCTACCATCTTGTCAAATTCTCCCCGCTCTCGGACTACTTCCTGTACACGGCGGAGTTTGCGCACGACAATTTCGGCTGGCGATTGATCGCTCAATTCCTGCTCTGCATCGGGTTGTATCTGATCTTCGCCATTCTGCTATTTCGCAGAGTCATTTCGCGTGCAAAGGGCACCGCGCTCTCTCCGGCACCATCGGTCATCGAACGATTGGCGCGGTTGATCATTCTCGTCATGCCGGCCGTTGCTCTCAGCTATTTGCTGATCGATGCCGCGGGCCAAGCCGCCGGCGGGTCATGGGTGATCTGGCTGGCTGCCTCCGTTGTCATCATTACCACCGTGATTCAGGCGATCATGGCCTCAATTCCGATAAATCAAGAGCAGCGTGTTGCGTCCGTCGGGAAAACGCTGGCCATTCTGGTGTTGGCCGGCGGCTGCGCGCTCGCGCTTTATTTTTGGCTTTGGTACGACGTGATCGGTGCAACCTTCTTCATCGGTGGCGTCGGAATCATCCTGCTGTTTCTCGTATGTCTGTTGCTGCTCGGTGAGGCCCTCATTTGGTTGAACGGCATCGTTTATGGGGCCACTGCTTGGCTCCTTGTGATAGTTCTGCTGAGCCAATTCATTGGCGGTTCATCGCCTGAATTTCCCTACAGCGTCGTTGACATCGGCGACGCAAAGCCGGAAACGCCCGCAGCGATCGAAAGCACCGTTCAGAATCGCCAGGTGCCAAGCCTTGTTCCTGCTTTCCGCAGCTGGCTGGAGCAGCGTCATGTTTCGGCAGGATCGGGTGAGCAAGGACGGAAATATCCGATCTTCATCGTAGCAGCGCAGGGAGGCGGTCAGTACGCCGCCTATCACACGGCACTCTCCCTTGCCCGCCTCTATGACAGTTGCCCGAAACTCAAGGACCACGTCTTCGCGATCAGCGGCGTCTCCGGTGGAAGTCTGGGCGCGAGCATCTTCAGCGAACTGTTGCGTCGATCTGAACCGCTCGGGGACGGGTGCTCCGCTGTTCCGGTCAATGACGGCAAGCTGGAGAAATCCGTCCGCGAGTTCTTTGAGTACGATTTGGTGACCCCGGTCGTCGCGAGCGGACTTTTCTTCGATGTGCCAACGCTCGCCATTCCGCAACTGCATCTTGCTCCGGACCGGGCAAACACGCTCGAGCTAGCCGTCAAGAACGCGATCAACGCCGTAACGGGCTCGAACGGAGACGGCAGCTCGACACAGTTCTATTCGTCATGGTCTGCCGCAGGTGTCACTCCAGCGCTGTTCTTGAATACGACCAGCGCGAACTATGGAAGGTCGACCCTGATTTCGCAGCTATATATGACAGACAAGCGTACCGCAGTTGCGTTCTCCGACCTGTTCGCCCTCGTTTGGGGCCGGCTCACACAACAAACCGAGAAAGATCCTGAGCGGCTGAGGCTTGTTCAGCGCATGGTCACCGCTGGGATTCGTTCGAGCGAGTATTCGCGGCCGGCCTATTTCAACATTCTCGAATATCGCCCCAATCTTCAATTGTCGCTTCTGACGGCAGCAATACTGAGCGCGCGCTTTCCCTATGTAACGCCGCCCGGCGTGTTGTACGCAGACAAGAAGATCGTAGCCGCGGACGCGACATTGCGGGAGACCACCGGGCTTCAATTGATCGACGGCGGTTTCTGGGACAACAGCGGCATCGCGACCGCTATCGAGATCATCAAGCAGTTGCAGGCTGCCGAGGATACCAAGACCCTCGTGTCAAATCTCGAACTTCATCTGATTTCGTTCGGGCATTCGAATGCAGCATTGCAATTGGAGGGGCAGCGAGGTGCCCAATCAGAGCTCGTCGCGCCGATCACGACATTCGAAGCCGTGAGGACCGCGCGCAGTCTCCGCCAGGCCGATGCGTTGGCTGCCGGATTCAAGTTCGTGCACGGCTATCAACTCTTCGATCATGAATTTCAGGCGCCTTTGTCATGGACGCTGTCGGCTCGTATGCGGGCTCAGATTGAGGCGCGGAGCGGCGGCCGTGCTGATCCGTCGCTATGTTGTATGCTGAACCTGCCGCCTATTGCCTCAAACATCATGACTTTGCTCGGTTCCATTCCTGAGTTCGTTCTGGACGTGCATCTGTTCAAGAAGTACCTGGACACGAGCTCCGTCTCCGATCTGCAGCGACAGGGCCTTAAGCTGTTTGCTCCGAACGCGCGGCAATTTGCGGACGTTGTCCGGGCGGTTCGTGAAAATTCAGAGATCCCAAGGCAGCCTTCGAAATAGCTCGCAGGCTGGAATATCGGCCAAGCGGTGCGCCGCACCGGCGCGCATGAGCGGTTCCCGACGGGAAGAGAATGGGGCCGTCCTGTGTGGGCGCAGGGACGGCCCCGAGAGGCTCGCGGGGACCCGGGAGGAGGAGGGTGCGAGCCGGCGCAAGTGCTACGCGGCGGCGCTCGTGATCCAATCCCCATCGGCCGAAGGACGGCGTCGCGGCAGCGCTTCGACCTCGAAGCGCTGGTTCTTGCTCGCAAGGCGCCAGCGTGCCGGAGACTGGCCGCTGATGCGCTTGAACACGGTCGAGAAATGCGCCTGCGTGCTGAAGCCCACGGCGAGTGCGATCTCGGCCAGCGGCCGTCCGGTCGTCGCGAGCAGCGTCTTCGCGTGCTCGATCCGGTATTTGAGCAGATATTCGCGAGGACGATAGCCGGTCGCGGCGCGGAATTGTGCCGCAAAGTGCATCCTGGACAGGCCGGCGACATTGGCGAGCTCGGACAGGCTGATGCAGCGGTCGAAATGATCGGCGATGTATTGCTCGACCCGACGCAACCGCCATTTCGGCAAGGCATTGACCCGCGCGCGCGGCAATTCCAGCCGGGTCAGATGCATCGCGAGGGTCTGGCCGATGCAGAAGGTGAATTGGTGGTCGGCGGCATCGCCACGTTCGATCAGCGCCTTGGCAAGCTCGGCTGCGAGCGGGTCGCGCAGCAGCACCAGATCGTTCAGTCCCTCGGCCGCGGCGAGTTGCGCCGGAAAATGGTCCGCGGAGATGTGGAAGTGCAGGAAGGCGCACGGCGACTGGAATTGCACGGCGAGGGGTTTTGATGGCGCGGTGACATACAGCGTGCCCTCGGGCATGGTGCCGTCGAAAACGACCTGGCGGTCCCGGGTCAATTTCGCGCGTGTGGACTTGAGGGCGATGGCGACGAAATAGCAATCCTCGGGCGTCGTCGCCTGATGCGAGGAGGTGCTTCGCGCCTCTTCCCATCGCGAGATCGTGATGTCCGCGATGTCGGCCTGCGGACTGCGGACGACCTGACGCCATTGGCTTTCCCGGGCGATAGCCTCTGTGGCTCGGGACATCTCGTGATCCCGCGAGCGGATCGGAAAATCAATCGAGCCGTGCGCCGCGTGCAAATTGATCGACATCGTTGGTCCTCTCCTGGCTCTGCCGCTCTTGCAACGACGGGCGAGCGCGCAAACCCATTCCTTTTCATGCTGGGAGAATAGGCGCGACTTGGCCAGGAAGCCCGTTAGGGGTGATTAGGATGTGTTAGTTTTTGTGCGTGCTCACTGGGTGCGACAGCCCGCCGCAGTAGCTCTGATTGCGCTCAGTTTTTCAGACAATTGCGTGGATGCCTCGTCATGGGACAGCGCAGCGATAGTCGCGCGGCGATCGATGCGGCCCGGCACGGCCTAACCGAACAGCCATGCCGGACCAAACTGGATGAGCACGAGAAGGACAACGACGAGGAGAGCCGTCGCGGCAAGCAACCTGCGCATGCTTCGTCTCCCGTTGCTGCGGACCTCGCGGGCGTCATGGCTAACTTGCGGCCGCCACGTCCAGGATAGCGTCGGCAAAGGCCTTCGGTGCCTCCTGCGGGAGGTTGTGGCCGATGCCGCCCTTGATGGTCCGGTGCGAATAGTGCCCCGAGAACTTCTTGGCATAGGCCGACGGCTCCGGATGCGGCGCGCCGTTGGCGTCTCCCTCCATGGTGATGGTGGGCACGGTGATCACGGGCGCCTGCGCCAGCTGCGCCTCGTAGGCGTCGTATTTCGCCTCGCCCTCGGCGAGGCCGAGCCGCCAGCGGTAATTGTGGATGACGATCGCGACGTGATCCGGATTGTCGAAGGCCTTGGCGCTGCGCTCGAAGGTGGCATCGTCGAAATGCCATTGCGGCGAAGCGAGCTGCCAGATCAGCTTCGAGAAGTCGCGCCGGTACTTGTCATAGCCTTCGCGGCCGCGCTCGGTCGCGAAATAGAACTGATACCACCATTGCAGCTCCGCCTTCGGCGGCAGCGGCATCTTGCCGGCCTGCTGGCTGCCGATCAGATAGCCGCTGACCGAGACCATCGCCTTGACGCGCTCCGGCCAGAGCGCCGCGACGATGTTGGCGGTCCGCGCGCCCCAATCGAAGCCGGCAAGCGTGGCCTTTTCGATCTTGAGTGCGTCCATCAGCGCGACGATGTCGGTTGCGATCGCCGCCGGCTGGCCGTTCCGCATCGTCGCGTTGGACAAGAAGCGCGTGCTGCCGTAGCCGCGCAGATAGGGGACGATCACGCGACGCCCGGCCGCCGCGAGCATCGGTGCGACGTCGACGAAAGCGTAGATGTCGTAAGGCCAGCCGTGCAGCAGGATCACGGGCGGCCCGTCGGCCGGCCCCGCTTCGGCATAGCCGACGTTGAGGAGGCCGGCGTCGATTTGCTTCAGCGATGCGAAGCTCGTGTTGGCTCCCGGCTTGATGGCGCCGGCGGACTTCGCCGGCTTCGCCGTCTCCGCGGCGGCCGTCGCGGTCAGCGAAAGCTGCGCTGCCGCGAAGGTCATGGCCGCGCCGGCGAAGAACTGGCGGCGTTCACGGTCGATCTTGTCGGACATGTCGATCTCCTCTCGTCCTTGTCTTGCAGGACGTGCGGCCGTTCGCCGTGCTGTTGGTACCGGCTGTCGCCGCCGCTACTCGAACACGGCGTCGAAAATCTCGACGTCCATCAGTACGGGCTTTGCGATCACGCTTCCGTCAGGGCGCAGCGCCTGCGCGCGTCGAAGCGTCGGCACCACGATGCCGCCAAAACTGTCATGCGCCCAGGAGTAATGCGCGACCTTCGTTCCAAAAAGATCGTGATCGGTCCGCCGCTGCAGCGCGTTCTCGTCGAAATAGAAGATCTGCTCGGGCGCGAGCGTGATCAAATGCGGGGGGAATTGCGCCCGTAGCCGCCGCCACGTCTCGGTGTTCTCGCGCCATGGCGCAAGCTCTTCGGTGACGACATCGGGATGGGCGAGCAGGAACGGATTGGTCAGGTAGTTCCAGATCGCGACGCCGCAGAAGAAGACGAGGTGCAACTCGTCGGCGAGCGCAGGGGAGCCGACCTCGGGAAACGCAAGGCTCGGATTGCGCCAGGTCCGCAGCACCTCGCCGTCCACGCTCTCGATCGTGATCGCATCGGGCTGAAAGGTGCCGGAATGTTCGCCCCCGGTGATGCCGGTGAAGCGGACCGATTGCGTGCGGGTCGAGCCTTCCGCGGTCACGTCCTTGAATTCCCTGGCATGCCCAGCGCTGGTGAACAGCGTGCCGCCGACGGAAAGGTGGAGCGTGAACCGGTCCAGGCTGTTCCAGTGGGCCATGCCGCCGCAGGCATCGATTGCATCGTCAAGAAGCGCCATATCCCGTCATGTCCGCCGTGAAGCGGCACCACCATGGCGGGGCGCATGCGGCTTGGCATGTTAGAAGTTGTTAGGAGTTGCGAGCGCTTGGGATGGCAGTATCTCGTTGAAGACGCTCTCAATTCAGCGTGTTCAGCAATCCCTTTGCGGCGACCAGATCGCGGCTCTGAAGACCCTCTTGATATTGCGCGACGAGCGGGGCGAGCAGGGCGCGTGCTTCGCCTGCTTTTCCGGCCCGCTGCCAGATACGGCCGAGGCTGATCGCGCCGCGGAGCTCCCAGCCGAGCGCGCATTGCCGCCGCGCCAGATCGAGCGATCTGCGCAGATAGCTCTCGGCCTCTGCCGGATTGCCCGACCGCGCCAGGATCTCGCCCTTGACCCTGAGCATCTCCGGCATGTCGAACGACTCGCCGTGATCGGGGACCTGACCGATGGCCTCATTGATGGTCTGCAAGGCCTCTTCGGACAGGTCTTGCGCGGCGAGACCCTCGGCGAGCGCGGTCGCGAACACCGTCGTCATGATCCGGTGCCGTGTCACGTACAGCGTCGCCTGGCTGCGGCGGAGGTGCTCGATTCCCGCAGCAACCTCGCCGCGGCGCAGCATCAGCTCGCCCTTCTGGCCGATGCCGACCGCGTGATAGGGACCGAGGAAGTGCCGCGCCGAATGGTCGATCAGCCGCTCGATCAGGATCTCGGCATTGGCGAAGTCACCAACCCAGAGAAACACGTAGATCGTCCAGACCAGGGAGATGCCGAGCGTCAGCGGCTGTTCGAGCAGCTCGGCCTCGCGCACGGTGTATTCGGCCGCCTCGATCGCGCGATCGGGCCGGCCGGTGAGCCACAGCCCGCGTGCCAGCGCCACCAGCGCGACGATGCGGTCGTCATAGCCGAGATGGCCGATATTCAGCCGCTGCGAGCCGGGATTGTGCAGCATCGCGCTTTGGCAGAACTGCACGGCCTTGTCTTGGTTGCCGATCAGATGATGCGCGACGCCCAGCATCCATTCGACGTTCAGCGTCGCGGCGGGATCGTTCAGCTTGCGCGCGACGCTCTCGCCCTGTTCGCCGGTCCCGAGCGCGCCGTGAAAATCTCCGACCCTGGTCAGGTAAATGTGCAAGCCGCGCAGCAGCCAGAGCTGCCAATGCAGATCCCCGAGCTCCCGTGCCAGCTTGAGGCTGCGCGTGAATGCTGCCCGGACCGCGTCGGTATTGCCTTGCGTGAACATCACGGAGACGCCAAGCGCAGCCTGCAGCGTCATCTCCTGGCGGTTGTCCATCGTGCCCGTGTCGAGCGCCTGCTGGGTCCAGCGATAGCACTCCGTCAGCAATGTCAGCTCGAGGAAGAACTGGGCTGCGGAGGCCGCCAGATCCACGCCGATCGTCCGGTCGCCGCCATCCGAGAAGCTCCAGGTCAGCGCGGCCCGGACATTGGGCAGGTGGTCGGCATAGGGAAGGAAGCCGCCTGCCGTCTGCATGCCCGTGGACTTGAGCGCGATGTCGCGCAGGAAGTCGCGGAAATATTCGGCGTGGGCACGCGCGACGCGGGTCGCTTCGCCGTTCTCGACAAGCTTGTCGCCGACGAAGGTGCGGGTGGTGTCGAGCAGGCGATAGCGCAGCCGCCGCTCCGCCGGCGAGGTCGCGATCAGGGATTTGGAGAGCAGGTTCGAGATCGCCTCGGCGGCTTCAGACTCGCTGATGCCCTGGCTGCATGCGACGGCCAGCGCAGCCTCCAGCGTGAAGGGGCCGACGAACACCGACAGTGCGCGCAGCGCCGCGCTTTCGGTCGGCGGCAGCAGATCGTAGCTCCAGGCCAGCGCGGCGCTCAGGGTCTGGTGCCGCGGGATCGCGGTGCGCCGTCCGCGCCACAAGAGCGAGAAGCGGTTGTCGAGCAGCGAGGCGGTCCCGGCGATGCCGTAGGCGTTGACGCGTCCGGCCGCGAGCTCGATCGCGAGCGCGATGCCGTCCAGCCGCCGGCAGATATCGGCGACGAGCGGGGCGTCCTCCTCGCTGAGCTCGAAGTCACCCAGGCTCTCGGCGATGCGCTCCACGAAGAGCTGGCTTGCGGGATAAGCAAGGATGTCGGCGATGCCGAGCCCGTCGCGCTGTGGCGGGCAATCCAGCGGAAACAGCCGATGAACGCGTTCGCCTTCGGTGCGAAACGACTCGCGGCTGGTGGCAAGAACATGCAGCTCGCCCGCCTCGCGGATCATGCGCTCGGCCAAGGGCGCCAGTTCATCGATGATGTGTTCGCAGCTGTCGAACACCAGCAGCATCCGCCGGCTGCGCAGGAACGTCAGCAAGCCAGGCATCGGGTCGTCGGAATTGACGGTCAGGCCGAGCGCGGCCGCAATCGTCCCGGGAACGAGCCGCGCATCGGTCAGCGCGCCGAAATCCACGAAGCTCACCCGGCCGTCGAAAGCCTGGAGCTCGCCATGCGCCACGGCGAGCGCGACCGAAGTCTTGCCGATCCCGCCGGGGCCGACGATGGTGACGAAGCGATGCTGGGCGAGCTCGGCGGAAATCCGCTCCACCGCCTCGTCCCGCCCGATCATCTTCGCAAGCTGCGCGGGAAGTGCGTGAGGAGCGGGGACCGCCGGGCTCGGCCGCCGCTCCGGAGTTTCGGACCGCTGCAGCGGAGCCGCGAAGCAATAGCCGCGTCCGGGCACGTTGACGACATAGCGCGAGCCTTCGCCGGCATCCCCTAAGGCCTTGCGCAGCGTCGTGATGTGGAAGCGCAGACTGCCCTCGTCGACATTCACGTCGGCCCAGACGCGCTTGATCAACTCCCGCTTGTCCACGACCTCGCCGGCGCGCTCGGCGAGAAAAATCAGGATGTCGAGCGCGCGGCCGCCGAGGTGAAGCGGCGCGCCGTCCTTCTCCAGAAGGCGAGACTTGGCGAACAGGCGGAATGGCCCGAAGGCAATAGCCGAATCCTGGTCGCTAATGTTCGGCACGGGCCGTCGATTCCAGTGAAAGAGCTGACATCTGCGCTTTGGTCTAGCAGAACGAGGTCGTCAGTAAACTAACCGAAAGTGGCGAAATCGCGCGGCAATCTGTCAGCCGATCTGTGGCAAATTTTGCTTAAACGCGAGCGGCTTACCGCGCGGTCTGCGACGATTCGTCAGCCTGCTTGACCGTGCAGAGGACAGCTTCGCTGCCACTCTCTGTTTGCAGCCGATCATAACAGAATCTTGCAACGTCTAACGAGCAATGCGCGCAGACTGCATCCAGTATGGCCTCCGAGTTCAGCACTACGTCAAACGGGGAGGCTATGATGTCCGGTATCGGCGCTCGACCGAACGACCACGTTGTTCGACCTGAATTCGTAGCCAGTCTCGACGATCAGTTGCGCGATTGGGAACTCGTGCTGCGGGAATCCCACCATCGGATGAAGAACACGCTGACGCTGCTGGGCGCGTCAGTCCGTCGCGATTTCACGCGGGCAGGGCCAAGGGACGTCTCGGTTGCGTTGGACCGGTTCGAGCGGCGCATCGTCGCCTTCGGCAGGCTTTATCAGCTGCTGTCCGACAACGACGATCCCGCGCCGGTTTCGATCGGGGTCTTCTTCGAGAATTTGTGCGGAGCGCTCTCCGAGGCGGTGCTGGCGCCTGCGGGCATCCGCTGCGAGGCTGCGATCGCGAGCGGCACGCTGTCGGCGTCTCAATGCCATCGGCTCGCGCTGATGTTGACGGAGCTGGTGACGAATGCGGCAAAGCATGCCTTCCCGAACAAGAAGGGTGCGTTGATCCGCATCGACATGGCGCGGCACGACGGCGCCTGGCTCTGTACCGTCGCCGACAACGGCATCGGTGCGACCGGTCCGCTTCAGGGCACCGGCAGCCGCATCCTCGAGGGGCTTGCACGCAGCGTCCAGGCGCGGCTGCATGGCGAGACGGGACAGGGCGGCACGCGGGTAACCATCGTGATGCCGGCGGCCGCCTGAAAAACCATCTCTCTCTTCGCAATCGCTGCACCTCACACCTGGGAGTTCCACATGGCCACACTCGATATCAACCGCGACGCCGCCTCCAAGCCCTCGACATCGCGCAGCGTCGATCTGAAGCTCGAGGTCATCGTCATCCCCGTGTCCGACGTCGATCGTGCCAAGGCGTTCTACACGCGTCTCGGCTGGCGATTGGACGCAGACTTTACATCCGGCGACGACTGGCGGGTGATCCAGTTCACGCCGCCAGGTTCGGCCTGTTCGGTGATCTTCGGCCGGAACGTCACGTCCGCGGCGCCCGGCTCGATGCGTGGCCTGTACCTGATCGTCGCCGATCTGGAGGCGGCCCGACAGGATCTGCTCGACCGCGGCATCGCGGTCAGCGCACCGTTCCACGGCGGCGGCGATGTTCACGCCGGGCTGGACGAGCCGTATCTGTTCGGCAGCGTTCGGGTCAGCGGCGCTGACCCGAAGCACGGCAGCTATAGCTCGTTCGCCTCGTTCAGCGATCCCGACGGCAATGGCTGGTTGTTCCAGGAAGTGACGTCGCGGCTGCCTGGACGCATCGAAGGAGGCAGCACGACATTCGCCTCGACGGCCGAGCTCGCGGCAACATTGCGCCGCGCGGCGGCGGCGCATGGCGAGCACGAGAAGCGGACCGGCGGGCATGACGAGAACTGGGCGGATTGGTACGCCGACTACATCGTCCGCGAGCAAGCCGGCCAGCCGCTGCCGTCTTGAGCATGCGTCGCAAAGAAGAAGCGCAAGTGGTCGGCACGCCGCTCGCTTTGTTCTGCATCGGAACCGCTGCGGCGCTCGACCGGTTGGAACGGCCGCAGGCGGTCACGCCGATGTCGCCTCCACCGGTACGGAGCGCCGGTGCTTGAAAACAAACAAGGAGAACCGAGATGATCCGCAAGGCAAAAGCAGTCTGGAAGGGCACTGGTCGCGACGGCACCGGCCATCTCTCGAGCGAATCCGGCGTGCTCACTGATACGCCCTATTCGTTCAAGACCCGCTTCGAGAACGAGAAGGGCACCAATCCCGAGGAATTGATCGCGGCGGCCCATGCCGGCTGCTTCACCATGGCGCTGGCCTTCGGACTGCAGATGGCCGGCTTCACGCCGGACGAGCTGTCGACGGAAGCCGCCATCACGCTGGAGCCGGAAGGCAAGGGTTTCAAGATCAGCAAGTCGGCGCTCACCCTGCGGGCCAAGGTGCCGAATCTGGACGAGGCAGGATTTGCCAAGATTGCCGGCGAGGCCGAGAAGAACTGTCCGGTGTCGAAAGTGCTCAACGCCGCGGTCACGCTGGACGCCAAGCTGGGCTAGCCGCAGGCCTTCAACGCTTGTCCATCCGGTTTTGAGGAACCGGGTGGACATAGGCGAACGGCCCGCCTTTCGGACGGGCAGCCGAATGCATATGATAAGACAGATGCAGGGCGATCAATCGGGAGCGGAGAGATGACGACGGAGCGTGCAGTTTTGGCCGGAGGCTGTTTCTGGGGCATGCAGGATCTGATCCGCAAGCAACCGGGCGTGATCTCGACCCGAGTTGGCTACACCGGTGGGCACGTCAAGAACGCCACCTATCGCAACCACGAAGGCCACGCCGAAGCGATCGAGATCAACTTCGATCCGGCCAAGACCAGCTTCCGGACCATGCTGGAGTTCTTCTTCCAGATTCACGATCCCACCACGCTCAACCGTCAGGGCAACGATCTCGGCACGAGCTACCGCTCGGCGATCTTCTACACCAGCGACGAGCAGAAGCGGGTCGCCGAGGACACCATTGCCGACGTCGAGGCGTCGGGCCTGTGGCCGGGCAAGGTTGTCACCGAGGTCGCGCCGGCGCGCGAGTTCTGGGAAGCCGAGCCGGAGCATCAGGATTATCTCGAACGTTATCCCGATGGCTACACCTGCCACTTCATCCGGCCCAACTGGAAGCTGCCGCGGCGCGCGGCTGCCGTGGGCGGCTAGATCTACTCCGACGGCAGGCGCGAGAAGCGGAAATTGCAGTGGCTCGCGCCGCCGGCCAGCGTTTGCGTCCGTTCCAGGCGGATCCCTCGCGTCGCATACGCGTCGAAATCAAGCCCGCAAATGTTGGGCAGGATGTCCTTGTCGCCATGGCGAGCGGCAAATTTGCAGAAGCCGCAAGCCTTGTAGTTGATGCCGAATTCAAACTTGTCACCCGGGCCGGGCTCGACGAAATCGTAGACGAAATCTTCCGGAAATGCGTCCTGGTGGCTTGCGTTCGTGCTTTTTGCAGCCTGCTCGCGCAGCAAGGCCTGGTTCTCTGACGACATAAATTGGCGCCCCGAAGCGAGACGTTCCGCTTCGGGGACGGTGAGCAATTGCGCCTTGTAGGTTTCGCGCTCGATCTCGCCGATCACGGGCAGCGGTACACCATGCCGCCGCAGCACCCGGCTGATCGCCATGAAGCCCATCAGGCGCATGAAGAAGTCGCTCATGCGGCTCGCCGTGCCGCCCACATAAGGCATCTGGGTGAGCACGATCTCGAATTCGTCCATCACCTCTCGTCTGATCGCGTGGATGTCGGAGACATGCGCGCGCTCGCAGAGCATCGCTTCGGCAAGGTCGAGGCGATGGCGCATGGCGGCCTCCATGGCGTTGCGATGCTGCGCGTAAAAGGGATGGACGGTCTCAGCCATTGGACACCTGACAAGTTTGGCTCATCGCAAAGTCGGCGAAGCCGGTTTCATTCCGCCGCGATTGCCTCGATCTCCAGCAGCCATTTGCTGTTGACGGTCTGGGCGATCACGACCGTCACCGCGGGCTGATGGTCGCCGAGCATCGCGCGGCGAATGGTGCGGTTGGTCACGAGCTGAGCCCGGTCAGTCAGGAACGTGGTGACCTTGACCAGATGCTCGACGCCAAGGCCGGCGGCGGCGAGCACCTCCTTGACGTTGCGCCAGGCCTGCTCGCATTGCGCCTCGAATCCTTCAGGCACGGAGCCGTCGGATCTCTCGGGCACCTGGCCGCTGATGAACAACAGGCGGCGATGCTGCGTCAGTTCAAGTCCCATGCAGTAGCCGCCGGCGGGAGGGTAGACCGTTGCGGGATTGTGGCTGACGATATGAGGTAGGGGCATAGGGTTTCTCCGGATTGCGGCGTAACCGTACCCGGCGACATCGCCGCGGCGCAAAGCATCATTGCTGCGGTTCAGCGCAAGAAAATCTATTGCAAGGCCGGCGCCTATCAGTGTCAAACTTGCGGTGCGATGACCTACGCCCTTCCACCACTCAACGCGCTTCGCGCCTTCGAAGCCGCCGCACGGCATCTCAGCTTCAAGCTGGCCGCGCACGAGCTGCATGTGACGCCCGCCGCCGTGGGGCAGCAGGTGAAAGCGCTGGAGGCACGCCTCGGCGTGCAGCTGTTCGAGCGGCTGCATAAGCAGCTGATCCTCACTGCGGCCGGGCAGGCCTATCTGCCCGGGGTGTCCGAAGGCTTTCGCCACATTGCCGAGGCAACCTCGCAATTGAAGCCGTCAGGTGCAGTGTTGTTGCAATTGGGCGTCCATGCCAGCTTCGACCTGCGCCGGCTCGATCTGGCGGCGTTTCGCAGCGCGCATGCCGACATCGGCTTGCGCGTGCTGCAGCCCGCCGGCCTGCACGAGCTGGTCGAGGGCAAGGTCGACCTCTTGATCGCCCGCGGTCTCGGTCATCATCCGGGCTATCGCGGTGACCGCGTCGATGAGGGATCCGGCCTGGGAGACTGGCTGATCGCGCCCGAAGGCACCGCGGATTGTCCTGAAATCGTCAGCTTCCGCGCGTGGCTGCGCGCTGTGATCGCGCAGAGCCCGCACACAAACCGCCGCCCTCGACTGGTCGGCGGTGTCGGAATTTGAGGCGCCGTCAGCTCCGCAATTGCGCGATCAGGTCGCGCGCGATGCGCATGTCGGCGATCTCCAGGCCCTCGGCAAACGCGGCGCAGGCGTGCTCGAGAGCCGGCAGGGCTTCCGTGGTCCGGCCGGCCCCGATCATGAATCGCGCGAGGCTGGTCGCACAGCGCAGCTCCCAGAACCGCGCGCCCTGCTGGGCCGCAATGCCCATGGCCTCGCGAAAGCGCGCCTCGGCGTCGCCGGCGTGCCGCGGGCTCCTCAGCATCAGCTCGCCCTTGATGCGGATCAGCTCCGGCAGATACCAGAGCTCCTGCCGGTCGTTGCAGCGGGTCAGGACGTCCTCGATCACGTCGAGGCCGCGGTCGATCTGGTCGGCCTCCAGAAAGCACGCGGCGAGCTCGCCGAGCAGCGGCAGGAAGCGCGGCAGGAAGCGCGCATCGCCGGCGCGATTGAGTTCTTCGCGCAGGAGCGGCAGGCCTGTTGCGATATCGCCCCGCCTTGCGATCACCGCGGCGTTGAAGGCCCGCGCCCACAGCCCCCACAGCCGGATGGCGTGGCGCTCGGTGTGTTCGACGAGCTCGGCGCCGTGGCGCTCCGCGGCCTCGAAATCGCCGGCCCAGAACGCGATCGGGCAGGTGGCTTGTCCCAGCACGCTGCAGAAGGTCAGCGCGTGGCCGTTGGCGCGGCCCTCCTCGATGTTCCTGGCGGCGAGCGCCTGGGCCTGATCGGCGAGCCCCTGAAGCCACAGGATGCGGGCGCGGAAATATTGCGTGGATATCCGCAGGTCGAGCGGGAAGATTTTTGGCTTCTCCGCCAGCACATGCAGCGATGCATTCACCCGGTCGATGCAGACGCGTGCCTCGTTCTGCTCGCCGAGATAGTGCAGCGCCACGGCCATCAGCCGGTCGCCCAGCATCACATCGGTCCTGTCGGGCGAGTTCGCCGCGGCATTCGCAAACCGATCGGCCAGGGCGCGGGCCTTGCCGAACTGCCCGTTGTTGAACTGGTCGATGCACAAGCCCCAGAGCGCGCGCAGCCGGAAGTCCTTGTCGTCGAGCCGGTCGGCGAGCTCCAGCGTCGTCTCCAGGATCGGACGCGCCTCGCGGGCGCGGCCCTCGCCATACATCAGCGACCAGCCGAGCGCTGACAGGAGCTGCATGCGGACACGCTCGTCGCCGGCATCTCCGAGCGCCGTGAGCGCCGTTCTGGCGCGCTCGCGGCATTCGGCGAACAGCGACAGGCGCACCCACATCGTGACCGCGGCTGCGGTCAGCGCGATTCCCAGCGCAGCGTCGCCGTCGGGCGCGAAGGCCCAGTCCAGCGCCGCGCGCACATTGTCCAGCTCGGCGCCATAGATGCCGAGCCATTCCGGCAGCGGCGTCGACGAGTCGGCTTCGGCGCGCTGGAAGAAATCGCGAAAATGCTCGGCGTGGCGCCGCGCGAACTGCTTGGTTTCGCCGAGCTCGGCGAGCTTTCCCTGCGCGTAGGTGCGCGTCGTGTCGAGCAGGCGATAGCGCAGCATCCGCGAGCCCGACGGCGAGATCAGCGATTTGGTGACGAGGCTATCAATCGCCTCCAACGTCTCCGAGGTGCTGAGGCCGTCGCCGGATGCGACCGCCGCGGCCGCCTCCGGCGCGAACGGGCCGGCGAAGACCGAGAGCCGGCGCAAGGTGGCGCTCTCGGCGGGAGGCAGCAGGTCGTAGCTCCAGTCGAGCGCTGCGGCGAGAGTCTGGTGTCGCGGCACGGCTGTGCGCCGCCCCCGCCATTGCAGCGAAAAGCGGCTGTCGAGCAGCGATGCCGTGCCGGCGATGCCGTAGGCGTTGACGCGGCCCGCCGCGAGCTCGATTGCGAGCGCAATGCCGTCGAGGCGCCGGCAGATGCTGGCGACAAGCGGCGCCTCTTCCGCGCTGAGCTGGAACGGACCCGAGCTCTGCGCGATGCGCTCGACGAAGAGCTGCGCCGCGGGATAGGCGAGCACATCGTCGACACCGAGGCCCTCGCGCTCGGGCGGGCAATCCAGCGGGAACAGCCGGAAGATGCGCTCGCCTTCGCTCCGGAACGATTCGCGGCTGGTGGCGAGCACGCGAAGCTGCGGCACGTCGCGAACGATGCGCTCGACCAGCGGGGCGAGCGTATCCAGCACATGCTCGCAGCTGTCGAAGATCAGCAAAGCGGGGCCGGTCTTCAGGAAGGTCAGCAGGGCCGGCGTCGGATCCTCCGCGCTGATGGTGAGGCCAAGCGCGGAGGCGACGGTGGTTGCGACGTGGCTGGCATCGCGCAGCGGACCGAAATCGACGAAGAAGACGCGCCCGCCGAAATCCGCCGAGCGGCGATGCCCGACGGTGACCGCGACGGCGGTCTTGCCGATGCCGCCGGGGCCGACCACGGTCATGAAGCGATAGAGCGAAAGGCCGTTCGATATTTTTTCGACGATCTCCTCCCGTCCCACCATCTTCGAGAGCGGCGCGGGGAGGGAGCGGGGCGGCAGGATGTCGACGGTGGGCGGCGCGGCCGGCGCCGTGGCTTGGGCGAACGAGGCGACGAAGCAATAGCCGCGGCCGGGCACGTTGACGACATAACGGGCCGACTTGCCGGTATCGCCGAGCGCCTTGCGCAGTGCTGCGACATGGAAGCGCAGGCTGCCCTCGTCGACATTGACGTCGGCCCAGATCCGCTTGACCAGCTCGCGCTTGTCGACGACCTCGCCGGGGCGCTCGGCCAGAAAAATGAGAATATCGAGCGCACGGCCGCCGACATGCAGAGGCGAGCCCTCTTTTTCCAAGAGCCGGGACTTCGGAAACAGTCGAAATGGCCCGAAGGAAATGGCCGAGTCTTCGCTACGATCTGGCACGCGCCATGGCCCCCGCAACGGGAGTCAAAAGGTATGACTTTCTGCTCTATCAGAACGAGGCGTACAGTAAACTGGCCGAAAGCAGTGGGGTGGGGCTGGCAGCCCTGCGTGCACCGCTTGGGTCAGAGGGGCAGCGGAATCCTGGTTGAAAAGGAATGGGTTAGCAGAATATGACACGGCAATGACGCTGCCGACTTATCCGGAGGGAGCATTGACGGCGGTGAATCATTGCTGCGATGGAAGGGTTCTGGAGCCGGCCCCGCCTCGACAGTGACAACCGACGTCCGGATTCGAACATGCCTTCCTTCTCGCGGCGACAGATCGTCCATGCATTGCCGGGCGCGGCGGCGCTTGCCGCAATCCCGCGCAGTGGACGAACCGCCGACTATCCGTCGCGTCCCATTCGCCTGGTGATTCCCTATGGGGCAGGCGGATCGGGCGACCAGATCGGGCGTCCCTGGGCGGAGAGGATGTCCTCGCTGCTCGGACCCGTCTTCATCGAAAACATCACGGGTGCAGGCGGCGCGATCGGGACAACCGCGGTCGCGCGCGAGAAGCCCGACGGCTACTCGCTGCTGCTCGGAAACGACAGCACGCAGGCGGCCATTCCGCTGCTCGCGCAAAACCCGTCCTATGCAATGGACGATTTCCGCGCCATCTACCGCCTCATCACCAGCGCGCTGGTTTTCGCCGTCCATCCGTCGCTGCCCGTCAAAGACCTGCGCGAACTGGTAGCCTACGCAAAAGCCAATCCGGGAAAGCTGTCCTACGGGACGCCCGGCATCGGTAGTGGAAATCACCTCGTCGGCGAGGCCTTCAAGCTGCAGACGGGTGCGCTGGACATTGTTCATGTCCCGTATCGGGGCATCGCGCAGGCCAGCAACGACCTCCTCGCCGGTCAGATCCCCCTCATCATTGCCGTGATGTCGGTGCAACTGCAGCAGTGGAGCGAGGCCGGCAAGATCCGGATGCTTGCGGTCGCCACCGAAAAACGGCTGAGCGTTGCGCCGGACATTCCGACCGCCATCGAATCCGGCATGCCGGGCCTGCGCTATGATGGCTGGTTCGGCCTGTTCGCGCCCCGGCAGACCGACGATGCGATCATCGACCGGATCGCGCAGGCGACGCGCCTTGCCATGGCCGACAAGGCGATGCAGGCCAATTACCGCGCCGAGGGCATGGAGCCGGACAGCGACTCCAACCCGGCCACATTCCAGCGCCTCGTCGAGGCGACCTCGGCGAGCCTCGCGTCCATGATCAAATCGATCGGACTGGAGAGGTTTTGACGGAGCTCACGCCGCAGGCCGCGTGACGATGCGCGCCGACAGCGTGACGAGACCCATCAGCGCGGCCAAGAGCCAGAACGCCAGCGGCAATCCCCCGATACGCGCGACGAAGCCGACGCCTGCCGGGCCGATGAGGATGCCGGCATAGCCCGCGGTGGTGATCGCGGCCACCGCAAGCCCCGTCGGCATCACCGTCTGCCGCGCCGCCCGGCGGAACAGCACCGGCACGAGGTTCGAAGCGCCGAGGCCGATCAGCAAGAAGCCGGCGATCGCGACCGCAGCCACCGGCGCCGTGAGCAGGACGACGAACCCCGCGATCGCAATGAGGCTGCCCCAGAGCAATGTCGCGCGGTCTCCAACGCGCGCGACGACGACATCGCCGCCGAGTCGCCCCATCGTCATCGCGATCGAGAACACGATATAGCCGATCCCGCCTTGCGTTTCGGAGACGAGGCCCGCGCCGATCACGAGCAGTGCGCCCCAGTCGAGCATTGCACCTTCAACCAGGAAGGTGATGGCGCCGAGCAGCGCCAGCAGCAGCACCGAGCCGTGCGGCAGCACGAACAGCGGTCCCTCCTGCACCTGCACGGAGCGAAGCAAACGCGGCCAGGCGACGAGCATCGCGATCAGCATCAGGGCGGAGCAGACCAGTGTACATGCAAGCGCGGAGAGTTGCAGCGAGAGCAGCGCGGTCATCAATGCCGATCCGGCAAAGCCGCCGATGCTGAACAGCGCGTGGAAGCCGGACATCAGCGGCCGGCCCGCGTCGCGCTCCACCTCCACCGCGTGGATGTTCATGGCGACGTCGATCGAGCCGAGCGCGGCGCCGAAGGCGAACAGCGCCAGCGCCAGCGTTGCCGGCGCGCTCGCGACCGCCAGCAGCGGCAGCATCAGCGCAAGGCCGAGGCCTCCCGCGATGATGATCGGCCGGCTGCCGTAGCGCGCGCTCATGACGCCGGTCAGCAGCATCGCGAGCACCGAGCCGATGCCGAGACTGAGCAGCAGCAGACCGAGCACGCCGTCGTCGACGGCGAGCCGCGCCTTCGCGAACGGCACCAGCGGGGCCCAGCAGGCGATGCCGAAGCCAGCGACGAGAAAGGCGAGCCGCGTCGCAAGACGGGTCGCCGGCCGATCGGCAGAATGCATGGGAACTCCGGGAGATGAAGCCAGGCGGGAGCCGCCGACAAGCCCCAGAATTGCCGCGCCTTTATGTCCGAGCGGTGCTCGAATTGTCGCGGCCGGCGCGAGCGAGCTGCAGGCGGACGCGCAAGCCCTTTGGCGCATTGTCGAGCAGCTCGAGCGTTCCGTCATGCGCGGTCACGATCGCCTGCGCGATCGAGAGGCCAAGGCCAAATCCCGATGTCTCGTCCATGGTACGGGCTTCCTCGCCCCGCACGAACGGCTCCAGCATCGCCGCCTTCTTGTCATCGGGAATGCCAGGTCCATTGTCGGAGACGTCGATGACGAGCCGATCTTCGGCCATCACCAGCGCGACCTCGACGTCGGTACCGAAGCGCGTCGCGTTCTCGACGAGATTGGTCACCGCGCGGATGATCTCGTCGGGCCGCATGACGAACGCGGCCCTCGCGGGCCCCGAATAGGTCACCGCATGGCCGCAATCCGAGAACTGCTCGCAGACCATTTGCAGCAGCGCGGCAACATCCACCAGCGTCGGCTTGACCTGACTCTCGTTGCGCAGCAGCGACAGCACCGATTCCAGCATCGACTGCATCTGGTCGAGATCGCGCACGGTTTGCGTGCGCTGGGCCGGATCCTCGATATATTCCGAGCGCAGCCGCAGCCGCGTGATCGGCGTGCGCAGATCGTGGCTGATGGCCGCGAGCATGCGGGTGCGGTCGTTCATCAGCGCCGTAATGCGCTCGCGCATCCGGTTGAGCGCGCGCGCTGCGGACTTGATCTCCTCCGGTCCGTTTTCAGGGAGCGGCGCGGACGACCGGCTCAGGCTGAAATCCTCCGCCGCGCGGGCGAACGCCGACAAAGGCGAGGAGAGCGCGCGGCCGGCCCAGACGCCGAGCAGCGTGACGCTCGCGACCAGGAACAGCAGCGTGGAGGTCCACAGGCCGCTGACGAAGGCCGGCATTTTCGGCGAGCCGATCGTTGCCTCGAGCACGTCGTCCTTCGACAGGTGAAACCAGACGCGATCGTCTTCCGACGTGCTGCCGCGAATGAGGTCGACTTCGCCATTGAGCGGCGAGGGGACGTTCAGCGTCCGCTGCGGCAATGGCACGGTGGAGGCGGAAACGCCTTCTAGCAAGCGGAGCCTCAACGCCGGAAAGGTCCGGCTGACGCTCTCCAGCACGGTCGCTCGCTCGGCCTGTGGCGTGTTGGCGATGATCCGAACGATCAGCGCGAACTGCTCCAGCGGCCTGTCCGCCAGAAGCTTCGGCCTGTTGAGCAGGAAATATCCGCCGATCAGGACATGGATCAGGACCAGCGAGAACAGGACCAGCGCGGCGATCTGGCCGCTGATCCGCCTGAAGCTGAACAGCGCGATGACGTCGGCAACGCGCCTCATGCTTCCTCCACGACCGGCGTGAAGATGTAGCCGCCGGTGCGGATGGTCCTGATCATGGACGTGCCTTCCGTCCGGTCGAGCTTGCGGCGCAGCCGGCTGACCAGCACGTCGATGCTGCGGCCGAAGCTGCCGCCGGGACGGCCGCGCGTCATGCTCAGCAGATTGTCGCGGCCGAGCACGCGGCCGGCACGTTCGCAGAAGGCTTGCAGCAGATCGAACTCGGCGCTGGTCAGCGGCACCTGCGCGCCTTCGGGGTCGCGCAATTCCCTGAGGCGCAGATCGATGGTCCAGCCCTGGAACTTCAGGCGCGTCGCGGTGGAGGCGGCAGTGAGGCCGCTGGCGTTCCGGCGCAGCACCGCATTGATCCTGGCGAGCAGCTCGCGCGGGTTGAACGGCTTCGGCAGATAATCGTCGGCGCCCATCTCGAGGCCGAGGATGCGGTCGAGGTCCTCGCCCTTGGCGGTGAGGATGACGATCGGCGTCATGGACTCCATGCGCAGCCGGCGGCACAGGCTGAGCCCGTCCTCGCCCGGCAGCATCAGGTCGAGCACGATCAGATCGACCCGGTTCTGCGAGAGGTAACGGTCCATCTCCTTGCCGTTCGTGACGGTGCTGACCGCAAACGAATGGTCGCGCAAATAGCGCGCGATGAGGTCGCGGGTCGGCTGATCGTCCTCGACGATCAGGATGTTCGGCGTGCCGTTGGTCATGGTTGAAATCGCATCGGGATCGCCGATCGTTGGTCGATTTGCGGACGGTTGTCTCGTCCGAAGAACTACGGGCATGGTGCAATCCTAGAGTTAGTCACGGCTGAGCGCCACCACGGGGTCGAGGAAGGCGGCACGGCGGGCGGGGAAGAAGCCGAAGGCGATCCCGATCCCGGTCGAGGTCAGGAACGCCGCGCCGACCGAGAACATCGAATAGCTGACTTGGAATCCAGGCACCGCGGCGTTGATGGCGACGCCGAGCAGGATCGCGATCAGAATGCCGGCGATGCCGCCGATCGAGGAGATCAGCGTCGCCTCGACCAAGAACTGCTGGAGGATGTCGCTGCGCCGCGCGCCGACCGCCATGCGCACGCCGATCTCGCTGATGCGTTCGGACACCGACACCAGCATGATGTTCATCACGCCGATGCCGCCGACGACCAGCGAGATTACCGCGATCGCGGCGACCAGGAAGGCGAGGGTCTGCGTCGTGCTGGTGATGGTGCGGCGGATGTCGTCGGTATTGAGGATGACGAAATCCTTGGTGTTGTGCCGCTGCCTCAGAAGCGTGGTGACCGCATCCTGAGCCAATGTGGTCGAGATCTCGTCGCTGATCCGCAGCAGCACGCTGCGCAGCGCGCGGTCGCCGGTGAATTGCGCCTGCACGGTGGTGTAGGGCAGATACACAGACAGGTTCTGGTTCGAGCCGAACCCGCCCTGCTGCTGGGCGATGACGCCGACGATGCGGCACGGCACCTTGCCGAGCCAGATCACGCGGCCGATGCCCGAGGTCTGGTCGTCGGCGAAGAAGGTCTTGCGGGTGTTGTCGTCGATGACGGCCTGCCGCTCGATGTTGCGGACCGCATCGGCGTCGAACAGGCGGCCTTTTGCCAGCTTGGCGCCCTTGACCTGGAAATAGCTTTCGCCGACGCCGTTCACCAGCACGTTGGATTCGTTGCCGCGATAGCGGACGGTTGTGCTCGTCGAGACCGTCGGCGTGACGCCGGCGATAAAACTCTGCCGGTCGAGCGCGCGGGCATCGTCGAGCACCAGCGTCTTGATCTTGCCGGCGCGCGCATCGCCAAAATCCTTGCCGGGAAATACCTCGATCGTGTTGGTGCCGAGGCTTGCGATGTCCGACAGCACCTTGCGTTGGGACGCATTGCCGAGGGCAACCACGGACGAGACCGCGGCGATGCCGATGATGATGCCGAGCATGGTCAGGAACGCGCGCAGCCGGTGCGCGGCCATCGCGACCAGCGCCATGCGCGAGGCCTCCCGCAGGCGCCGCAATCCGCCGGACCAACGAGCGCCGCCGTTCCCTGAGGTCCGGGACGCCGGGGCAGGCGGCTCCGCCATGGCCTCGCTCTCCGTGCGGCGATCGGAGACGATCTTGCCGTCGCGCAGCTCGACGATGCGCTCGGCCCGCGCGGCGACACCGGCATCGTGGGTGACGATGATGATGGTCCGCCCCTCGCGGTGCAGCTCTTTCAGGATCTTCAGGACCTCCTCGCCGCTGCGCCGGTCGAGTGCGCCGGTCGGCTCGTCCGCCAGGATCACCTCGGCGCCGTTGATCAGCGCTCGCGCGATCGAGACGCGCTGCTGCTGGCCGCCGGAGAGCTGGTTCGGGCGATGGCCGCTGCGTTCGCCGACGCCGAGCCGCGCCAGCAGCCGGTCCGCGCGCGTGCGCCGCTCCCGCGCCGTCATGCCGGCATAGACGGCGGGAATCTCGACGTTGTCGGCCGCGGAGAGATCACCGAGCAGATTGTAGCGCTGGAAGATGAAGCCGAAATGCTCGCGCCGCAGCGCCGCCAACTGATCCGCATCCAGCTCAGAGACGTTCTTGCCCGCGACCCGATAGGTGCCTGACGTTGGACGGTCGAGACAGCCCAGGATGTTGAGCAGCGTCGACTTACCCGACCCGGACTGACCGATGATCGCGACCATCTCGCCGGGCTGGATGCTCAGCGAGAAATCATCGAGCGCCACCACAATGGTGTCGCCGGCCGCGAACTCGCGGCGGATGTCCTTGAGATCGATGATCGGGTCGGTCATCTCACGGACCTCCACCTCCGGGCGGGCCGCCGGGCATGCCGTGCGATGCGGTCTGCTCGTTGGCTTCCCCGGTGACGACCCGTTCGCCCTCGTCGAGGCCGGATCGGATCTCGACGGTGGTGCGATCGTTGAGGCCGGTCTTGACCTCGCGCTCGCTTACGTCACCGGATGCGGCAAGCGTCCGCACCGTGCTGCGGCCGTCGGATTTACGCATCACCGCCAGCGCGGGGATGACCTTCACCCGCTTGGCCTCGCCGGTGACGATGTGCACCTCGGCGGTCATGTAGGTCCGCAGTGCATAATCCTTGTTCGGCACGTTGAAGACGCCGATGTAGTAGATCGCCGTGCTGGTCGAGCTCGATGAACTGGACGAGCTCGAACTCGACGTGGTGGTCGAGGAGAAGCTGGCGTCGTTCTTGATCGATTCCGGCGCCGGCTCGATCTGTTCCAGGCGGGCCTCGTAGCGATGGTCCTGGTCGCCGAGGATCGTGAAATAGAGCGATTGTCCCGGCCGGACCTTGACGATATCGGCCTCGGAGATCTCCGCCCGCACCGTCATCGTCTCCAGTTGGCCCAGCACGACGATGGTCGGCGCGGACTGCACCGCGTTGACCGTCTGTCCCTCCTGCACCACGGTGGCGAGCACCGTGCCGTCGATCGGCGCGGTGATGCGGGTGTATTCGAGATTCACCCGCGCGGTCTGGACGCTGGCCTCGGCGCCGACGATCAGCGCCTCGAGGGCTGCGATCTGGGCGCGGGTCTGGCGCACGGTCGAATCCGCGCTGTCGAAATCGCTGCGCGAGGTCGCGCGCTGCGCCAATGTCGCCTGCTGGCGCACGAGGTTCGCCTCGGCCAGCACCAAGGCGGCCTCCTTCTCCTCCTTCTGCGCGCGATAGTTCTTCAGCGAGGCTTCCGAGCTGCGCAGATCGTTCTGCTTGGTGACGGGATCGATCTGGGCGATGACGTCGCCGGCCTTGACGGTGTCGCCGACGCGGACGTTGAGCGCGGTGATGCGGCCGGACACCTGGGCGCCGACGGCGGTCAGCCGCGCCGGTTTCAGGGTGCCGCTGGCGAGTACCTCCTCGCGCAGATCGCTGATCGTGACGGGTGCCGTGATGTAGGATTGCGCCTTGCTCGACGTTCCCGGGAAACGCGAGGCCGCGACGACGCCGGTCGCAACGACGGCGACGATTGCGGCGGCGACCTTCATGTGCCTGGCGGTGATGAACTCGGTCACTTCTGCACCTCCCGGAGATGCGGTCCGGTGTTGGTGTCCACGATGATCGGCCTCGAGACGTCGACTGGATCGGTCCAGCCGCCGCCGAGCGCCTTGGCGAGCGAGATGTAGTCCTTGGCCGCCGCGACCTTGCTCTGGATCAGCGAATCCTCGGCCGAATAGAGCGATCGCTCGGCATCGAGCACGTCGATGAAGCTGGCGCTGCCGGTCTCGAACAGCGAGCGCGACAGCTTTGCCGCCTCGCGGTAGTTCGTCGCCGCTTCGGTCAGCTTGCTGGCGCGGACGCGTTCCTGGGCCAGCGAGACCAGCGCGTTCTCGACATCTTCGAGCGCGGTGAGCAGGGTCGAATGGAACGTGGCGAAGGCCTGGTCGCGCTGCGCTTCCGCGATCCTGACCGTCGCGAGGCGCTTGCCCGCATCGAACACTGGCACGGTGACGGAAGGGCCGACCGACCAGCTCACGCTGGAATATTTTGCGAGATCGCCGACGCGCATCGCCGAGGTGCCGACCGAGCCGGTGAGCGACACCGCCGGGTAGCGGTCGGCCTCGGCCGCGCCGATCTTGGCGGTCACCTGCGCCAGCTTGCGTTCGGCGCTGGCGATGTCGGGGCGGCTCATCAGCAGATCGGCGGGCAGCCCCGTTGGCAATGGCATGCGCGGCGCCGGCACCGGCGCGGACTTCGCCAGCAGCGCCGCGACGCCGTTGGGCGGGCGGCCGAGCAGGATGCCGAGCCGGTGGATGTCGGCGGCAAGCGCCGCCTGATAGGTCGGGACGTTGGCTTCGGTGCTGGCGGCCTGCGCCGTCGCTTTGGCAAGATCGACGGCGTTGCCGCTGCCGGCGTCGTATTTGCTGCGGGTCAGCTTCTCGGTGTCGCGCTGCGAGACCGATGTGCGCTCTGCCAGCGCGATCCGGGCCTGATAGCCGCGCGCCTCGACATAGTAGGCGGCGACGTCGCCGATCAGGGTGACGAGGCTGTCGCGCAAATCCTCCTCGGCGGATTGTTCGCCGCGCACCGCCGCCTCGATGCTCCGCTGCGTGCCGCCGAACAGGTCGAGCTCCCAGCTCGAATCGAAGCTCCCCTGGTGCAGCGTGTAGGGCGCGCTGTCCGCGATGGCCGAGGCGGAGCCGGAGCTGGTCTTGTTGTTCGTCCCCGAGGCCGTGCCGCTCACGGACGGAAACAGGCCGGCGCCGGTCTGCTGCACGGTTGCGCGCGCTTCGCGCACGACCGCTTTCGCCTTGGCGACGCTGGGATTGGCTTCGACGGCCTCTTCGATCAGCCGGTTGAGCAGGGGATCGCGCAGGCGCAGCCACCAGCGATCAAGCGTGCCGGCATCTCGCCGCGAAGCGGCCTTGGTGCTCCAGTGCGAAGGCAGGTTCAGCCTTGGCGGACCGGCATAGTCCGGGCCCACCGCGCAGCCGGTCAATGAGCTACCCAGCATCAGCGCGAAGCAAACTGATCCGCCACGCGACAGGGCGGCGCGCAACAGGCTGGGCGTTGGATGGGGATTCTCCTTTGCGGATGGCACGGGGATTGCGACGAACGAGTGAGACGGCATCAAATCGGCTGAGATCCATTGGCCTGGCCCGGGAAGGAACGGCGCCCATCGTCCTCGGAGGCGGGGTCGAGGCAGGAACCACTAGCCGGGCGATCGTGGCCTTTCGGCAGCCCCAATGTTTCTGAATGTAAACAGATATTGCGCGGCATCTCGGCGCTGGCGGCACGGTGCCTGCCGGGAAGAACATCGGCCCTGTGTCGCCGCCTGGTCAAGCCCTCTAGACAAAAATATTCCACTTTACCGAAATTCGGATTTGTCGTATGTCTTGCCCAGCCCGGCTCATCCTTGAGGGGCGATCGTGAGGTCGTCATGTTCGCGAGCCGGGCTTGCGGTGGACGCGGCAGCGTCGGGCGCGAGAGGTTAGGGCAGGGCGGATTGCTCTCCGCGAGCCCGAAACCGCGCGTGGACGAACGGCGCTGTCAGGTTCGTCTCGCCTGTAAGTTTCCGGCTCTGTCGACAGGGCTGGGAAAACTGCGGCGAATAGCGGGCCGTGCGTACGGCAAAACCGTGTGGTCCTGGCCGTCGTTGCTACGGTCAAGCTCTTGCGGATGCGGCAGTTGCGTCAACCGGCGCGCTGCCGGCGACTTTCGTGAGGGTGAGGGAGGCCAGAACGAACTCGGCTCCCGGGAGAGCACGGCATAAGCCGTCCAACCATCGCGCAGGGAAGGCCGTGTGTTGGGCTTCACCTGTATGCTGCTGTGCGGTCTCCTTGCGCTACCTATTCGCGCAGCGGACCGCGGGTGCTAGCCGGCACCCGGCCTTCCCTGCGCCCTCTTGGCTTTGAGGGTGGAATGACCAAGCAAAGCTCGGGTGAATTGAGCCGCGAGAAGGCGAAGGCGCGTCCGCAGCGCCGTAGGATGGGTAGAGCGAAGCGAAACCCATCATGCTTCGGCGCCAACGAGTCGATGGGTTTCGCTTCGCTCTACCCATCCTACAAGAGCGGAAATCTGAGATGCCGCCTCCGGGCGTTGCCGCGTGTCCGGGACACGTCTGGTCACCACGAGATCGGGATCCTTTGCACAAATCCACCGAGATCCGAGTCAGGGCTCAGCGGCTGCCGATCGAGCGGCCGGTTGTTGTTGCCGCGCGCGAACGACGTGCCGGGCGGCAGGGCGTAGTCGGTGAACTTGCGCTCGCCGGGAAGCACCTCGGTCCCGCCATCCAGCCACGACCGCTTGCTCACATAGATGCGCGTGTGCGGGCCTGAGGGGTAGGAGCGGTTGGGGCCGTTCGGACCGTACTCATAGGCGGCATTCTGCCTCGTCGGCGATTGATCGCGCTTGCCGGCTGTCTCGGCATGCGCGGCGAGGGTCGAGGCGAGGAGGGCGACCAGCGCCGTTCTGGTCATGACAATCGCGTTCATCGGCAAACACCCCATGCGAGTTCCTGATGCCGCCGCCTCTCGCACCGGATCGGGGGCCTGTAAAGAATTCGGGCGTTGCGCGATGTTGCTGAAGCTGCACATGGGGCAGGCCGCTTCGCGGCGGCTTCAACCTCAGCCAGCCGCCATTGATGGCCCGCGCCGTCATCGTGGCGGCAACGCCGACGCGGCTGATCGGCCAATCAAATTCAACGACCGGAAACAGTACAGCAATCTCAAAGCCACACCGCGGCCACAGCCGTTTCGTTTGAGCAGGTGACGTGCTCTTGAGGTGTGGAATGTCGGTTTTGCGGGCCTGGCTGATCGCGGTGGCGATGAGCGGTGTATCGATTGCGAGTTCAATTCCGGTCGCGCTGTTGCCGCAACCGGCCGCCGCGCAGAGCGTGGAGACGATCGTGGTCGAAGGCAATCGCCGCGTCGAGGCGGAGACGGTCCGCTCCTACTTCAGGCCCGGCCCCGGCGGACGGCTCGATCAATCCGCGATCGACGACGGTCTCAAGGCGCTGATCGGGACCGGCCTGTTCCAGGACGTGAAGATCAGCCAGGCCGGCGGCCGCATCACCGTGTCGGTGGTCGAAAACGCCGTGATCGGCCGCATCGCCTTCGAGGGCAACAAGAAGATCAAGGACGAGCAGCTTTCGGCCGAAATCCAGTCCAAGGCGCGCGGCACCTTCTCCCGCGCCATGGTGCAGTCCGATACGCTGCGCATCGCCGAGATCTACCGGCGCTCGGGCCGCTACGACGTCCACGTCACGCCCGAGATCATCGAGCAGCCGAGCAACCGCGTCGACCTGATCTTCACCATCGAGGAGGGCGCCAAAACCGGCGTCAAGTCGGTCGAGTTCATCGGCAACAACGCCTATTCGGCGGCGCGGCTGCGCGACGTGATCAAGACGCACGAAAGCAACCTGCTCAGCTTCCTCGGTAACAACGACATCTACGACCCCGACCGCGTCGAGGCCGACCGCGACCTGATCCGCCGCTTCTATCTCAAGAACGGCTATGCCGACGTCCAGGTCGTGGCCGCGCTCACCGAATACGATCCGGAGAAGAAGGGCTTCAACGTCACCTTCAAGATCGAGGAAGGCCAGCAATATCGGGTCGGATCGGTCGACTTCCGCTCCAGCATCCCGAATTTCGACGCAAGCTCGATGCGTTCCTATTCGCGCGTCGGTACCGGTTCGCTCTACAATGTGGAAGCGGTCGAGAAGTCGACCGAGGAGATGCAGATCGAAGCCTCGCGACGCGGCTATGCTTTCGCCATCGTTCGGCCCAGCGGCGACCGCAACTTCGAGGCGCATACAGTGTCGGTCGTCTTCAACGTCGACGAGGGGCCGCGCACCTATATCGAGCGCATCAATCTGCGCGGCAACACGCGCACCCGCGACTACGTGATCCGCCGCGAATTCGACCTCTCGGAAGGCGACGCCTACAACCGCGCCCTGGTCGACCGTGCCGAGCGGCGGCTGAAGAACCTCGACTACTTCAAGAGCGTGAAGATCACGACCGAGCCGGGCTCGTCGAGCGACCGCGTCATCCTGGTCGTGGAGATGGAGGAGAAATCGACCGGCGACTTCTCGATCTCGGGCGGTTACTCCACCACCGACGGCGCCCTGGCCGAAGTTTCGGTCTCCGAACGCAACCTGCTCGGCAAGGGGCTCTACGCCAAGGCATCCGTCAGCTACGGCCAGTATTCGCGCGGCATCTCGCTGTCGTTCGTCGAGCCCTATCTGCTCGACTACCGGCTGGCGCTCGGATTCGACACCTATTGGCGCCAGCAATTGTCGAACAGCTATACGAGCTATGGCGTGACGACGCTGGGCTTCTCGCCGCGCCTCGGCTTCGCGCTGCGCGAGGATCTCTCGCTCCAGCTGCGCTATTCGCTCTATCAGCAGAGCATCACGCTCGCCAGCGCCTACAACAACTGTAACAACAACGCATCGAACAGCTCGCTGGCCTTCAATCCGACGCCGGCCTACATCAAGAACGTCCTAGGCGGCGTGGACCCGACCAATGCGACGGATTCGGGCGTCTATGGCTATGGCTGCTATGGCGACGGCGAGTCGAGTCTGCCGGTCCGGAAGGAATTGGCGAACGGCGCGACCTGGACTTCGGCGCTCGGCTACACGCTGAACTACAACACGCTCGACAACAACAAGAACCCGACCGACGGTCTGCTGGTCGACTTCCGGCAGGATTTCGCCGGGGTCGGCGGTGACGTCACCTATCTGAAGACCGCCGTGGACACCAAGTACTACACGTCGCTGGTGTCCGATATCGTCAACGTGATCCACCTCCAGGGCGGCATCCTCAACAAGATCGGCAACAACGATCTGCGCATGCTCGATCACTTCCAGATGGGCCCGAATCTCGTCCGCGGCTTCGCTTCCAACGGCATCGGCCCGCGCGACATCACCTATTACAATTACGGCACCGCGGGCGATGCGCTCGGCGGCACCAAATATTGGGGCGCGTCGATGGAATTGCAGATGCCGTTCTGGTTCCTGCCGAAGGAAGTCGGCCTCAAGGGCGCGGTCTATGCCGATGCCGGCTCGCTCTGGGGCTACCAGGGGCCGACGTCATGGTCGGCCACCGGCGAGGTCAACACCAAGGCCTGTCCGACCTGCGGACTGCAATATGACGACGGCAATGTGGTGCGCTCGTCGGTCGGTGTCGGCCTGATCTGGGCCTCGCCGTTCGGGCCGCTGCGTTTCGACTATGCGGTGCCGATCACGAAGGGCAAATACGACATCGTTCAGGAGTTCAGGTTCGGCGGCGGCACCTCATTCTAGGACGCGGTGCTGCGGCGGGACGCCGCGGCATGCCTCGTGCGTTTGTGAAAATCTGTGACGGGCTTGTTGCGCGCAAGCGTGGACAGCTATTGGCGAATGTCCGATAATGCGCGCTGCAATTGCAGGGCCCTGTGGCCTGCACTTGAGTTTCCACAGAAGGACGATCCCGATGACACAGGTAGGCGCCTACGGGCAGAGGCTTGGGCAATTCCTGCGTTTGAAGGATGCGCCGCCCTCGCTGGTCACGCGCTCGCTGCGCAGCGCCGCGCTCGCGGTCACCGAAACCCGCAATGACCGCCCGGTGCGTGGCCTGTCCGGCTCGCTGACCGCCGAGGATGCCTTTCTCGTCAGCCTGAAGCTGCACGATTATCCGGACTGCGAGCTCTGGGAGCGCGGCAAATGCATCATGCGGGCGGATGTCCGCGCCGGGACGACCTATCTCTACGATCTCAAGCGCGATCCGCGCTACGTGATCGACAAGCCGTTCCACTCGCTGTTCTTCTACATTCCGCGCTCGGCGCTCGACAGCATCGCCGAGCAGTGCAATGCGCCGCGCGTCGACGAGCTCGACTGTCAGATCGGCATCGGCCATGACGACGGAATCATCCGTCACATCGGCGCCTCGCTCCAGGAGGGCCTGCGCAGACCGGACGAGGCCAATCAGCTGTTCATCGATCACATGATGCTCGGCCTGACCGCCCATGTCGCCCAGACCTATGGCGGGCTTCAGCGTACGACCGCATCCGCGCGCGGCGGCCTCGCGCCATGGCAGGCGAAGCGCGCCTGCGAGCGGCTCGAATCCGACCTCAGCGGCAAGCTCTCGTTGCAGAAAGTCGCGGCCGAGCTCGACCTCTCGGTCAGCCATTTCTCGCGCGCCTTCCGGATTTCGATCGGCCTGCCGCCGCACCAATGGCTGCTGCATCAGCGCGTCAAGGCCGCCAAGCAGTTGATGAGCGTTCGCGACCTGCCGCTGTCGGAGATCGCGATGTCGGCCGGCTTTGCCAATCAGAGCCATTTCACGCGGGTGTTTTCCTCGATCGTCGGCGTCAGCCCGGCGGTATGGCGCCGCGAGGCGCTTGGGGCCTCGCGCGTCGGGGCTTGAAATCGGTGATGCCGTGCGCCTCAGCGGCGCTTGGCCAGTGAAATGGTGTAGGCGGCGCGCCGCGCCGCAAAGATCTCGTCCGGCGGGTGGCCGATGCCATCGGCGAGATTGGCCGGATTGAAAATGGAGGCGTCGCAGGCCTCGTTCGGCTCGAAGCCGGTGATCACGATCGTGCCGAGGCGCACCTCTTCGCGATCATCCTCGTCGGGCCAGCGGATCGTGACGTCCTTGATGGGATCGCCGGGACGATCGAGCAGCGCCATCACGTTGAAGCGGGCATGGCCTGCCGCGATCCGCGTGCCGAGATCGTCGCGCAGGAAATCGGCCGGCTTCGCTCTCGCTTCGTCCTCGCTCAGCGTGATGTCGCCTCCGGCCGGGGCCACCTTGAACTTGATGAAGCGCGTCTCGCCTTGCTCATTCGTTGCCGGAAAGGCGTGCACGCCCCAATAGGTCGTACCGGCAAGGCTTCCGGGCAACGGGCGCGCAGCGATGTAGTTCGCCTGATTGAGTGTCTCGGGATTGGCCACCGAGAACGCCTTGACCTTTGCCATATCAGGCTTGCCGTCGGCGCCCGGAACGCGCGCCTTGAGGAAGGCCAGCATCTGCTCGAGCGTTCGCGCAAAATGCACCGGCGCGCTCTCGACGAGAATGTCGGATCGATGATCCTCGTCGCCGAGCTTGAAGCTGAAGCCGCGCAGCACCAGATTGTTGGTGTCGGCGACGCCAGGATTGCCGCCGCCGACCGAGAAGCGGGCTAGCACACGCGATGGCCTTGTGAAGCTCTGGGATCGCGTGATCTCTCCCGCGCGGTCCGATGGAGTGTAGGTGCCGCGAACGCACCAGCCTTTGGCGAAACTCGCGCGCACCTTCGGCGGATTGCCGGCAACCGCCTTCAGGGCATCGACGATGGCGGCGGGCGTTGCCGTGGAACTCCGGGGCATGATGGGCCTTCTCGCGTGGGGGCGCGCAGATTAGGCCTCGTGCGAAATCAGAGTCTTTCCCGAACCGATCGCGCTTGGCACGATCCTGCCCAAGATGCGTGCATGGCTGAGCGCGCGGACTTGGCCGCCGCGCCGGCTGGACGGCGCCCGGCTAACCGCCGAGGATCCGCCGGCAGGCGTCGACGAACACCTGCGCGCCGGTGACGATATCGGCGTCGGCAGTATTTTCGGTCCAGTGGTGGCTGATGCCGCCGATCGACGGCACGAACAGCATGCCTGCGGGCATCACGGTTGCCAGCATCTGCGCGTCGTGGCCGGCGCCGCTCGGCATGCGAATGGAGCGTCCGTCAGCGAGAGCCTTGCTCGCAGCCTCGATCGCGTCCTGAATGCCCGTGTTCATCATGGCGGGCGCGCCGGTGCGGATCTTCTCCACGGTGACGGTGCAGGGGCCTTTCGCGCTGGCCTCGTCGGCCATGGTCCGCAGCAGCTCCTCCAGCCGCGCGATCACGGCCGGGTTGTCATCGCGGATCTGGAACAGCATCTCGGCGCCGCCCGGGATGATGCTCGGCGCACCGGGATCGAGCGTGATGCGGCCGGTGGTCCAGACGGTGCGGGGTCCGCAGGCGCCCGGAAAACGCTCGTCGATCGCGACGCAGAATTTGGCCAGCGCGAGACCGGCGTCCTTCCGCACGGTCATGCGCGTGGTGCCGGCGTGGTTCTGCTCACCGGTGAAATTGATCTTGTATTGCCAGATGCCGACGATGGAGGTCACGACGCCGATCGCAAGCTTGCCGCTTTCGAGCGTGTCGCCCTGCTCGATATGCGCCTCCAGATATCCGAGGTGCCGGCCCGGCTCGGCGGCAACGCGCGCCCGCCCGGCGAGACCCATGTCGGCGAGGGCCTCGCGCATGGTCCGGCCGCTGGTGCGGTCGCGCGCGGCGTCGATCTCGGCTTCGGTCACTTGTCCCACATAGGACCGCGAGCCGAGAAAGCTGCCGAAATGACCTTCTTCGTCGCACCACGCTGCGACCTCGACCGCGCCCCTGAGCGCGGGATCGGCGTTGAGCACGCGGGCGGCTTCAAGCGCATAGACGACGCCGAGCGGGCCATCGAGCCAGCCGGCGTAATTCTGGCTCTCCAGATGCGAGCCGGCGAGCAGTTTTGGCCCCGGCTTGGCGCTGGTGCCGAATACGTTGCCGATGCCGTCGATCGCGGCGGCAAGACCGGCGTCGGGCAGCTTCTGCACCAGCCAGTCCAGCGATTGCCTATGCGGCTCGGAGAAGGTCGGCTTGTGCACGCCGGTCTTGTAGGCGCCGATGGCGCGGAGGGCATTGAGGTCGGCGAGGACGCGCTCGCCATTGGCGCGCGGCTTGGTGTTAGGCATGTTCGGCAACCTTCAACGCCTCGGTGCGGATCTCCTCGACCAGCCGTTCCTTGAGCTGGACGAATTCCGGCGTGGTCTTGATCTTGTAGGAGCGCGGATGCGGCAGGTCCACATTGATCTCGGCCTTGATCCGGCCCGGGCGTGCGCTCATGACGATGACGCGGCTGCCGAGGAAGATTGCCTCCTCGATGTCGTGGGTTACGAACAGCACGGTCTTCTGGTCGCGTTCCCAGATTCCCAGCAGCATTTCCTGCATCAAGGCGCGGGTCTGGTTGTCGAGTGCGCCGAAGGGCTCGTCCAGCAAGAGAATCTTGGGATCATTGGCGAGCGCACGCGCGATCGCGGTGCGCTGCTGCATGCCGCCCGAGAGCTGTTTCGGCCAGTGATTCTCGAAGCCGGACAGCCCGACCTGGCGGATGAAGGCATCCGCGATCTTGTTTCGCTCCGCCTCGGCCACGCCGCGCTCGCGCAGGCCGAAGGCGATGTTCTCGCGCACGGTCAGCCAGGGGAACAGCGTGTAGGACTGGAACACCATGCCGCGATCGGCGCCGGGTCCGATGACCTCGCGGCCGTCGAGCGTGACGCGGCCGCTGGTCGGACGGTCGAGGCCGGCGACGATGCGCAGCAGCGTGGACTTGCCGCAGCCGGACGGCCCGAGGATGGTGACGAAGTCGTTGTTGGCGATGGTGAGGTCGGTTGGCTCCAGCGCCCTGGTCGGCGCATTGCCGTGGCGCGCGGGGAAGGTTCGCGAGACCTGCTCGATTCTGAGCGTGGTCATGCGAGCCTCCACGGAAACAGCCAGGCGTTGAACGCCTTGAACATGAAGTCCGAGAGAAGGCCGATCAGTCCGATCACGATGATGCCGAAGATGATCTGCCCGGTGTTGAGCAGCGCCTGGCTGTCGGTGATCATGTGGCCGATGCCCGAGGACGAGCCGATCAGCTCGGCGACGATGACATAAGTCCAGGCCCAGCCCAGCACCAGGCGCAGGATTTCCGCGATCTCGGGCGCGGAGGAGGGCAGCAGCACGCGGCGGATGATGCCGCGATCGCTGGCGCCCAGCGTATAAGCCGCCTCGACCAGATCGCGCCGCGTGGCACCGACGGTGACCGCGACCATCAGGATGACCTGGAATACCGAGCCGATGAAGATGACGAGCAGCTTCTGCAACTCGCCGATGCCCGCCCACAGGATCAGCAGCGGAATGAAGGCGGAGGCGGGCAGATAGCGTGCAAAGGACACGAACGGCTCGAGGAACGCCTCGACCGGCTTGTAGGCACCCATCAGCACGCCGAGCGGCACCGCGATGATGGCGGCGAGCGCAAAGCCGCCGACGACGCGCCAGATCGTCATGCCGATGTCGTAGATGAATCCCTGCTTGGCCAGGAGGTCATAACCTTCCTGCACCATGGTCAGCGGATTGGCGAGGAAGGTCTTCGACACATGGCCGCCGAGCGTCGCCCATGACCAGAGCGCAACGAACAGGACAAAGAACGCAAGGCCGTAAACCATGCGCTGCTTCGATGTAACAGGGTCCAGGGGACGCATCGACGATCTATCCAGGCGGTGAACAGATTTGCCGGCCCCGCCGCGAGACGGGGCCGGCAGCTCCAAAGTGACTTACTTGATGTAGCTCGCGTCGAAGAGGTCCTCGACCTTCGGCGCGGCCTTGATGATGCCGATCTCGAGCAGAAGGTCCGCGGCCTCCTTGTTGAAGGTCAGGAAGTCGCCGGCGAAGAATTTCTGGTTCGCGGCCTTGTCCTGCCAGCGCAGGTACTTTGCCGAGTTGCCGAACTGCTCGCCGCTCTGCTTCACGTCCGCGCCCATGATCTCATAGGCCTTGGCCTGATCCTTGGCGATCATGTCGAGCGCCTCGAAATAGCTGTCGGCGAGCGCCTTGGCGGCTTTCGGGTTCTCGCTGAGGAACTTCGGCGTGCAGCCAAAGGTGTCCATGACCATGGGATAGTCGAGCGTGGTCGCGATGATCTTGCCCTTGTCGGGCGCGGCGCGGACCGTCGACAGATACGGCTCATAGGTCATGGCGGCATCGTTCTGGCCGGAGACGAAGGCTTGCGCGGCCGCGGCCGGCTCGAGGTTCACGACGGTGACGTCCTTCACCGACAGACCATTTTTCTTGAGCATCCAGGCCAGCGCGAAATAGGGCGATGTGCCGGGTGCGGAGGCTGCGACCGTCTTGCCCTTCAGCTCCTTGATCGCGCTGACGTCGTTGCGCACGGCCATGCCGTCGGCGCCATAGCTCTTGTCGAGCTGGAAGATCTGCTTGGTCGCAACGCCGTTGGCGTTCCAGGAGATCCAGGTCTCGACCGTCGTCGCCGCGCATTGGACGTCGCCGGAGGCGATCGCGAGATGACGATCCTTCTGCGGGATCTTCTTGATGGTGACGTCGAGGCCGTTCTTCTTGAAGATGCCGGCCTCCTTCGCCAGCGTCAGCGGCGCGAAACCGGTCCAGCCGGAGATGCCGATGCCGACCTTGACATCGTCGGCGAGCACGGGAGTGGAGGCCGCAAGAGCAATGATTGTCGCAAAAATCGTCGAACTACGCATGATTGTCGTCCTCTTGCCGATCGATGGATTGACGTCCTGTTGATCTCTGTCGGCCCCTACGGACCGTTGCCCGAAGCATTGCACGAATTGTGCCGACATTGCTCTCTCAACCTCCCTTGAATCGGGCGACAAGGCGGTGGGAGTCACCGGGATAGAGCAGGCGGACCGCGGTGATCGTGCGCGCGCTGCGCCAGGTATAGCGGTCGATCACGAGACAGGGCGCGCCGATTGCGATGTCGAGCGCTTCCGCCGTGCGATCATCCGCGACGATGGCGCTGATCGTATGCTCGGCCTCTGTCCATGGGACATGATGAAGCAGCCACGAGCCCGGCGGCTCGCGCGAGAAATCCGCGGTCGCAGCACTGGGCACGGAGGCGAGATCGATCAGCCTGTCCTCGACCGCGAATGGCACCTTGTCGGCGCTGTGACGGCAGGTGATCGCGACGACCTTGCCGGCTTTCTTGACGCCGAGACGCTCGCGGTCGGCGGCAGTCGCCGCCCGCAGCTTGCGGCCGATCAGCTCGTAGCCGTAAGCGCGCCCGAGCGCGGTGATCTCGGCGCGGATGTCGGCGATCTTGAGCACGGCTGACTGATGCTGCGGTCGCCGTACGAACGAGCCGGCGCGCCGCCGTCGCTGGATCAGATCGGCTTGCGCCAGTTCCGACAGCGCCTTGTTCACCGTCATGCGCGAGCAGCCGTAGCGCGCGACGAGCTCGTGCTCGAATGGAATGCGATGTCCGGGCGGCCATTCGCCGGTGAGGATCCGCTTCTCGATGTCGGCGCGGATACGCTTGTAGAGTGTCCGCTTGTCGGCGGCATCGCTGGCAAGGCTCATGCGACGAGCCTCCGCACCGCCGCGTTGAATCGCTCGCGCGCGGCCTGGCGTAGCCTGTGCCGACCGCGCTCGACGACTTTGTGGCCGCCAGCCCAGACGCAATCGATCACGCATCCGCTGGCGGCAAAGATCCAGCCGTCGATGACCGCGTCGTGCGTGCGGCCGGCCAGCGACGGATGCGCCGCATCGAGCGTGACGATGTCCGCGCGCGCGCCCGGCGTGAGGCCGACCATCGCCTGCGCCATTGCCTGTGCGCCGCCGGCGAGCGCTTGATCGAATAGCGTACGCCCCGTCGAGCGGCCTGCACCGCTGGAGAGAACGTTGCGCTGGCGATGCTTCAGGCGCTGGCCGTATTCGAGCTGGCGCAATTCGTCGGCGACGCCGACCAGCACGTTGGAATCGGTGCCCACACCGAACGCGCCGCCGGCGGCGAGAAATTCGCGCGCCGGAAAGATGCTGTCGCCGAGGCTCGCCTCGGTGATGGGGCAGAGGCCAGCAACTGCACCGGTCTTCGCGAATGCCGTGATTTCCGCATCGGTCATGTGGGTCGCGTGGATGAGGCACCAGCGCTGATCGAGCGGCGCGTGCTCCAGCAGCCACTGCACCGGGCGCCGGCCGGACCAGGCGAGGCAATCCTCGACCTCCTTGACCTGCTCGGCGGCGTGGATGTGCACCGGCCCGCCGTTCGCAAGCGGAATGATCGCCGCGAGCTCGTCCGGCGCGACCGCGCGCAGACTGTGAGGCGCAATGCCGATATTGGCGCCCGGCAATGTTGCGATCGCCTTGCGCGATGCATCCATCAACGCGGCGAATTCATCGACCGAGCAGATGAAGCGGCGCTGGCCGTCATGCGGCGCCGCGCCACCGAAAGAGCCGTGCGCGTAAAAACTCGGCAGCAGCGTCAGTGCAATGCCCGAGGCCTCGGCAGCCTGCGCAATGCGCCCGGCCATTTCGCCGATATCGGCGTAATGCGAGCCGTCGCGATCATGATGCAGATAATGGAATTCGCCGACGCGGGTAAAACCCTGTTCCAGCATCTCGACATAAAGCAGCGTGGCAACGGCGGTAACGTCATCCGGGGTCATCGCCAGCGCGAAGCGATACATCGTCTCGCGCCAGGTCCAGAACGTGTCGGTGCTGTCGCCGCGCAGTTCCGCAAGTCCGGCCATGCCGCGCTGGAAGGCGTGGCTGTGCAGGCTCGCAAGTCCGGGAAGTGCGATGGCGTGGCGTTCGTCGCCGGCGGCCGGCGCCACGCCTGGCGTCACCTCCGCGATCGCGCCGGCGGTGATCACCACCTGCACGTCATTGGCCCAGCCCGAGGGCAGGAGCGCGGAGGCGAAATGCAGTCGGGTCATGATTGATTACACGCCGGCTGGACAGAACCGCCTTACGATTATATGTCTAGACATATAAGTCAAGCATCCCACGGCGAAGGGACACCTTCATGGCAGAGCGCTTCGACCGGATCTGGCATAATGCCCGGCTCGCCACACTGCGGGCCGACCGTCCCGATCTCGGCGAGATCGCGCATGGCGTGATCGCCGCGCGCGGCGGCCATATCGTCTATGCGGGCGCCGCTGCGGAGTTCTCGGCCGATGCGGACGCCATCGTGCGGATCGATTGCGAGGGACGCTGGGTCACGCCCGGCCTCGTCGACTGCCACACCCATCTCGTCTATGGCGGCAACCGCGCGCACGAGTTCGAGCTGCGCCTGAAGGGGGCAAGCTATGAAGAGATTGCGCGGGCCGGCGGCGGCATCGTCTCGACGGTCGCCGCGACTCGTAAGGCGAGCGAGGCCGAACTCGTCGCGAGCGCGCTGCCGCGGCTCGACGCGCTGATTGGCGAGGGCGCAACCACGGTCGAGATCAAGTCGGGCTACGGCCTCGATACCGAGACCGAGATGCGGCAGCTGTCCGCCGCGCGCAACCTCGGCGCTCAGCGGCCGGTTGCGATCCGCACATCCTTCCTCGGCGCACATGCGCTGCCGGTGGAAGCCAACGGCGACAAGGATCGCTACATCGATCTCGTGTGCAAACAGATGCTGCCCGCCGTCGCCAAGGCTGGCCTTGCCGATGCCGTCGATGCCTTCATGGAAGGGATCGCGTTCTCGGCTGAGCAGACTGCGCGGGTCTTCGAGGCTGCGAGAGGGCTCGGGCTGCCGGTGAAGCTCCACGCCGACCAGCTGTCGAATCTCGGCGGCGCCGCGCTCGCCGCAAAATTCTCGGCACTGTCGGCCGATCATTTGGAGCATACCGACGAGGCCGGCGCCGCTGCGATGGCGAAGGCCGGAACGGTGGCCGTGCTGCTGCCTGGCGCGTTCTACTTCATCCGCGAGATGCAGAAGCCGCCGGTTGAGGCATTCCGCAAGCATGGTGTTCCCATGGCGCTCGCGACCGACTGCAATCCCGGCAGCTCGCCGCTGACCTCGCTGCTGCTCGCCATGAACATGGGCGCGACGCTGTTCCGGATGAATGTCGCCGAATGCCTCGCCGGTGTTACCCGAGAAGGTGCGCGCGCGCTCGGTGTGCTCGATGAAACTGGCACGCTCGAACACGGTAAGTGGTGCGACCTCGCGATCTGGGACATCGAGCGGCCCGCCGAGCTGGTCTACCGCATCGGCTTCAATCCGCTGCACTGCCGGGTGTGGAGGGGACAGTGACGGAGCAGGGCGCAGCGATCGTCGTTAAGCCGGGAACGGTCACTCTCGACGATATCGCGCGCGTGCTTGCGGGTGCGTCCGTCGTGCTCGATCCCTCGTTTTGGCCGCGCGTAGAGGCGGCTTCGGAGATTGTCGCGAAGGCCGCGCATGCCGCCGCGCCAGTCTACGGCATCAACACCGGCTTCGGGAAGCTGGCCTCGAAGCGCATTCCGCCCGATCAAACCGCGCTGCTCCAGCGCAATCTCATCGTCTCGCATTGCTGCGGCGTCGGCCCGGCGACGCCCGAGCCGATCGTCCGCCTGATGATGGCGCTGAAGATCATCTCGCTCGGGCGCGGGGCCTCCGGCGTCCGCCGCGAGGTGATCGAGCAATTGCAGGCCATGCTGACGCGCGGCGTCTACCCGCTGGTGCCGCAACAAGGCTCGGTCGGCGCCTCCGGCGATCTTGCGCCGCTCGCGCATATGACCGCGGTGATGATTGGCGAAGGGCAGGCGATTTTTGACGGGGTGACTATATCCGGTGGCGAAGCGCTCGCCGCTGCCGGCCTTACGCCACTGACGCTCGGCCCCAAGGAGGGGCTGGCGCTGATCAACGGCACGCAGTTCTCGACCGCTTACGCCATCGCCGGCGTGCTGCGTGCATTCCGCCTGATCCGCGCCGCGCTCGTCACCGGCGCATTGTCGGTCGATGCGGCAATGGCCTCGACGGCGCCGTTCCGTCCCGAAATCCAGGCGCTGCGCGGCCATGCCGGTCAGATCGCCGCGGCCGCCACCTTGACCGTGCTGCTCGACGGCAGCGATATCCGCCTGTCGCATCTCGAAGGCGACGAGCGCGTGCAGGATCCTTATTGCCTGCGCTGCCAGCCGCAGGTCGCAGGCGCCGCGCTGGACCTGATCACGCAGGCCGCGCGCACGCTGATCGTCGAGGCCAATGCCGTCACTGACAATCCGCTGGTGCTGGTCGAGACCGGTGAGATCGTCTCTGGCGGCAATTTCCACGCCGAGCCGGTCGCCTTTGCCGCCGACGCCATCGCGCTTGCGCTGTCGGAGATCGGTGCGATCAGCGAGCGGCGCATCGCGACGCTGGTCGATCCCGCTCTCAATTTCGGTCTGCCGCCGTTCCTGACACCGGATCCCGGCCTCAACTCCGGCTTCATGATCGCCGAGGTGACGGCGGCCGCGCTCTATGCCGAGAACAAGCAGCGGGCGGCTGCCTGCTCGATCGACTCGACGCCGACCAGCGCCAACCAGGAAGATCACGTCTCGATGGCTGCCCACGCCGCGCGGCGCCTCTCGGATATGGCCGACAATCTCACCGCCATCTTGGGAATCGAGCTGCTGGTCGCAGCCCAAGGCATCACGCTGCGGGCGCCGCATGCGACCAGCGCGCCGCTCGTTGCCGTCATTGCCAGGCTTCGCGAGCAGGTGCCTGCACTCGGTACTGACCGCTACATGGCCGGCGATCTCGCCAAGGCTGCGGCGCTTGTCGAAGCCGATGCGCTGCCGGTCGCGGCGATCGCCAGGCTTTCAGCCGATCCGTTTCCAAAACTTGACTGAACAAGACTTGACTAAGGGGTGTTCCGCATGAACCGCCGACTGGACAATGACCGCACTATCCGTGCTCCCCGCGGCAGCGAGATCAGCGCCAAGAGCTGGTTGACCGAAGCGCCGCTGCGCATGCTCATGAACAATCTCGATCCTGATGTTGCGGAGCGTCCGAGCGAGCTGGTCGTCTATGGCGGCATCGGCCGCGCCGCGCGCGACTGGGAGAGCTTTGACCGGATCACCGCGGCCTTGCGCAAGCTCGAAGCCGACCAGACGCTGCTGGTGCAGTCCGGCAAGCCGGTCGGCGTCTTCCGCACCCATGCCGATGCGCCGCGCGTGCTGATCGCGAACTCCAACATCGTGCCGCACTGGGCGACGCTCGACCATTTCAACGAGCTCGATCGCCAGGGGCTGATGATGTACGGCCAGATGACCGCGGGCTCCTGGATCTATATCGGCAGTCAGGGCATCGTGCAGGGCACCTACGAGACCTTCGTCGAGGTCGGCCGTCGTCATTATGGCGGCAGCCTCGCCGGCAAATGGATCCTCACTGCCGGCCTCGGCGGCATGGGCGGCGCGCAGCCGCTGGCGGCGACCATGGCCGGCGCTTCGATGCTCGCGGTCGAGTGCCAGCCGAGCCGCATCGAGATGCGGCTGCGGACGGGCTATCTCGACCGCCAGGCAGCCACGCTCGACGAAGCCCTTGCGATCATGGAAGAGGCCAAGGAGACCAAGAAGGCGGTCTCGGTCGGGCTGCTCGGCAATGCCGCGGAGATTTTCCCCGAACTGGTGCGCCGCGGCGTCAAGCCCGACATCGTCACCGACCAGACCAGCGCGCACGATCCGATCAACGGCTATTTGCCGAAGGGCTGGTCGCTTGCCGATTGGGAAGCCAAGCGCGCGTCCGATCCGAAGGCGGTCGAGCGCGCCTCGAAGACGTCGATGGTCGAGCATGTCCAGGCCATGCTGGATTTCCATGCGCAGGGCATTCCGACGCTCGACTACGGCAACAACATCCGCCAGATGGCGCAGGACATGGGCCTGAAGAACGCCTTCGATTTCCCCGGCTTCGTGCCGGCCTATATCCGCCCGTTGTTCTGCCGCGGCGTCGGCCCGTTCCGCTGGGCCGCGCTGTCGGGCGATCCCGAGGACATCTTCAAGACCGACGCCAAGGTCAAGGAGCTGATGCCTGACGACAAGCATCTGCACAATTGGCTCGACATGGCCAAGCAGCGCATCAAGTTCCAGGGTCTGCCGGCGCGGATCTGCTGGGTCGGCCTCGGCGATCGTCATCGCCTCGGCCTCGCCTTCAACGAGATGGTGGCGCGCGGCGAATTGAAGGCGCCGATCGTGATCGGCCGCGATCATCTCGACAGCGGCTCGGTGGCAAGCCCCAACCGCGAGACCGAGGCGATGAAGGACGGATCGGACGCGGTGTCCGACTGGCCCCTGCTCAACGCGCTGCTCAATTGCGCCAGTGGCGCGACCTGGGTCTCGCTGCATCACGGCGGCGGCGTCGGCATCGGATATTCCCAGCATGCCGGCATGGTGATCGTCGCCGACGGCACGCCGGAAGCCGCCAAACGCATCGAGCGCGTGCTGTGGAACGATCCCGCCTCTGGCGTCATGCGCCATGCCGATGCGGGCTATGACATCGCGATCGACTGCGCGCGCGACAAGGGGCTCGATCTGCCGAGCCTGGCGAAATAGCCTCGCCTCAAGCCACGACCCTGGCCGCTGCACCATCGAGGCGTTGCCCCTCGTTCGCGAGGTAGTCGCCGATCGCATCGCCCGGCATCGGCTTTGCGAAGTAATAGCCCTGGATGTAGTCGCATCCGAGGCGGCGCAAGGTGTCGAGCTGCGCGCGGGTCTCGACGCCCTCGACGACGCAGGCGATCTCCATGTCGTCGCACAGGCCCGTGAGCGACTTGATGATCTTGTGGCTGACAGGATTTTCGTTGATGTCGGCGACGAAGCTGCGGTCGACCTTGATCTTGTCGAGCGGCAGCCGGTGCACATGGCTCAGCGAGGAATAGCCGGTGCCGAAATCGTCGAGCGAGATGCCACAGCCCATCGCCTTCAGCGTCGCGATCGACTGCTGCGCGCGCACGAAGTCGAAGGTGACGGCGGTCTCGGTGATCTCGAAATCGATCCGGTGCGGCGGCAGGCCGCTCCTCTCGATGATCGAGATCAGCGGCAAGATGCCCTCGGCTGCGCAGACGTCGTGGGCCGAAAGGTTGAACGACAGGCGGATGTGGTCGGGCCAGGTCTTCGCCGCTGCAAGCGCGCGCGCCAGCAGGGCCCGCGTCAGCGGCCGGATCAGGCCGATGCGCTCGGCGGCCGGAATGAAGTCGGCCGGAGAGACCCAGCCGAGGCGGGGACTACGCCAGCGTGCCAGGGTCTCGAAGCCCGCAGTATGCTCGCTCATGGCATCGACGATCGGCTGAAACACCAGCTCCATTTCCGTGTCGAAATCCGCACTGCGCAGCAGGGTCTCGATCACGCCGCGGCTGCGGATCTCCGCCTCCAGCTCGCTCGAGAAGATTACGGTGCGACCGCGCAGATGGCGCTTGGCGTGGTAGAGCGAATAGTCCGCGCATTCATAGAGCGCCTCCGCCGTCGTTGCGGAGTCCGGATAAAGCGCAAAGCCGATCGAGCAGGACAGGCCGGTGTGGGCAGTGTCGAGCTGGTAGGGCAGCTTGACCCGCTCGCCGATGCGTTCGCCGAGCCGCACCAGATCGGCGTCCTCGGGGTCGCCGCACACGACGAGACCGAACTCGTCGCCGCCGAGCCTTGCGAACTCGACGCGCTGCGGACCGAAGCCTTCGCAGACCTCGCGGATGCGCCGGCCGGCCTCGATCAGGACGCGGTCGCCGACCGAATGGCCGTAATTGTCGTTGATCGGCTTGAAGCCGTCGAGATCGATGATGCCGACCGCGACGCGAACGTTCCTGCGCTCGGCGTCGATGAAGGCACTCGACAGCTCGGCGAAGAAGCGGCGGCGGTTCGGCAGCTCGGTGAGCGAATCCAGATTGGCGAGACGGAAGTTCTCGTCCGACAGCGCTTGCGTCGCCGCCTGCTGCGCCAGCAGCGATTTGCGGCTGGCGACGAGATCGGCGAAGTTGCGATAGTAGATGACCAGCACCGTCACCATCGCGCCGGAAACCAGAAGGTTGTTGACGGCGATCGCCTTCAGCGTCGGCTCGCCGGTGGCCCAGAAGAACAGCACATAGGGCACGTCGACGACCAGCGTCACGATCAGCGCCGCCGAGCGCAGATGCATCAGCGAGAAGATGCAGCCGATCACGGTGACGGCCATGTAGAAGGCGACCTGGCTCTTGGCGAATGGATCACCGTAGGGATAGAGCGCGAAGGACCATGCAGTGAAGCCCGCACCGATCGGCAGCGTCATCCAGTTGGTGGCGCGCAGATTGCGCAGGATGTCGGCATCGCTGCGCACGAGATGACGCTGGCGCAGCCACCAGATGGTCCGGAGCGCCGCAAGCACGGTCAGCACGGAGGGCACGATCATCGTCAGCCAGTCCGGCGCCACGTTCACATACGTATAGGCGACAGCGATCGTGTTGCTCATGAGGATGAAGTAGAGCAGCGGAATCTGCTTGGAGAAGGCGTCGAACTGCGCGCGCGTCAGGTCCGGATTGTCGGCCGGCACGCGAAACAGCCGCATCGCGGCGGCGAAATGAGACTTCAAATTGGCGACAGGCATTGCAATACGCGCCCCGTATCCCTTCAAAAACGGGGGCGATCTTGCACGGCGGGGGTAAAGGGCGCGTTAGACGGGTTCCCTGCGAAAAGGCCAGCGCAGGTTGCGCGCGGCCGCAAAAATTTCCGGCCGCGTGCATTGGTCAGGTCCCGTTAAGCATTACAGGCTGCCGGGGGCAGCGCTTCGGCCCCATCGGCGCGTTCGTGGTCACGTCCTGCTAACCATGCGCATGGGCGCCGCGGATCGCCGCACGCCGGTCGTGCCGGACGACGTGCGGCATCCACCTCTCCGCGTTGGAGTGAGGTGAAGTATCTCCGCTATTTCTTCTCCAGCGCCGCGGTCTGCTTGGCGAGCTGCTTGTCGAAATCCTCCGACAGGCCGGTCGCGTAGGTGGTGAGCTCGCCCGGCTTGACGAACGGGTTCGGCGCGCCGTCCTTCATCTCCGCACGCTTGGCCTGCATGCCATAGACTTCCGGATGCGGCCCGAGCAGCACGTCGATCTTCATCGCCTTCACCTTCGCGTAAGTCGCGCGGTAATCGTCGACGATGCCGGGATAGGTCGGCTGGCCGACCAGGCGGTTCAGCGCAACGGTGCCGCTACAGAAGAACAGCACGTCGCGGTCCTGGTTGCCGTCCTTGACGGTCATCTCCCAGCTCGTGCAGCCCGGCGAGTGGCCGGGTGTCGCGTGCGCCGTCAGCGTGGTGTCGCCGAGGGTGACCTTGTCGTCTTCCTTCACCGTGCGGTCGACCTTCACCGCGGGGAAGGAAAGGTCCGCGTTCTTCTCGTCGCCGGGATAGTAGCCGCCTTCGAGCAGCGGCTTGTCGCGCTCGCCGGCGATGAGCTGTGCGCCGGTTTCCTTCTTGATCTCGGCGAAGCCGCCGGTGTGGTCGAGATGGGCATGCGTATTGAGGATGATCTTGATGTCGGCGACCTTGAGGCCGAGCTTGGCGATGTTGTCCTTGATCATGCCGGTCGACTGGGGCATCGCCGTGTCCATCAGGATCAGGCCCTGCGAGGTCTTGATGACGTAAACGGCGATGCCGTCGGTGCCGACATAGTAGACGTTGCCGATGAGCTGGAACGGCTCGAACGGCGCCGTCCACTTCTGCATGACCGTTGCCAGGAAGTCCTTGATGGTCTGCGCCTGCGCGCCGGTTGTGAGGAACGCCAGCGCACACAGCGCGGCCGTAAGCTTTCTCATGGTTGCCTCCCGAGTGTTCTTGTCGTTTCAGCCAGACGCGGCATCTGCGCGGCCGATGCGCAAGCTACGTCGTGCGAAGGACGGCAGCAACGGCATCGAGCTCTCAAATTTTCGCGGCATGCGCGGAATAAGGAGCGCCGTCCGGTTTGAGCATGGGGCTATCGCTGCAATGCGGCCGCTTGCTGTTTGACCCGGCATCGGCGGCCCGGCATACTTTGCTTCAAGATGGGCCAGCAAGACTCGTCGGCACGGGGAGCTGAAATGACCAATCCATTGTTCGTCCTTGCGGGGACGCTCATTTCCGTCGTCTCATTCTCGTCGATCGCGTCGGCCCAGCCGGTCTGCGTCACCCAGAACATGGCCGTGCCGCCTGGTGCCAACACCACCGACAAGGCCGCGCCCTTCTTCATCGACACGACAGGCCTCGATTTGAAGACAGCGCCGCCGACGCGAGATCCCCTTAGTGCCAACTACCCGCGCGCGACCGAGCTGCCGGACGGGACGCTGCCGCCGCCGGGCGCCGAAGGCAATTTCATCATCGGCCCGACCCACAATCCCGCCCCGGAGACGATCGCAAAGGAGGGCGTGCCGCGCGGCACGACGAAATCCTTCACGCTGTCATCGAAAGAGAGCGCGGTCTACAATCCCGGCCTGATCCGCGACGACGTCGCGGGCTGCACCAATTCCTCGATCATGACGACGGTCACTGCGGCGGACGACAAGTCGCACATGATCGTCATCACCAGCCATCCCGGTGTCTGGTCGCGCACGATCGACGTCTACGTGCCGGCCCAATATGTGCGCGGATCCGAAGCGCCGTTCATCGTGGTCGGCGACGGCGGCTCCAACGCTTACAAGGACCTTGCCACGACGCTCGACAACCTGATCGCGCAGCGCCGCGTGCCACCGATGATCGCGATCCAGATCGGCAATGGCGGGCAGGATGCGCAGGGTAGCCAGCGCGGTCGTGAATATGACGCGGTCTCGGGCATCTATGCGCAGTTCGTCGAACGCGAGGTGCTGCCGCTGGTCGAGAAGAACGCCGACGTCAAGCTGACGAGGAATCCCGACGGACGCGCGACGATGGGATTGAGCTCGAGTGGCGCCGCCGCCTTCACCATGGCCTGGTTCTATCCGGATCTCTATCACCGCGTGCTGGCCTTCTCGCCGACGATGGTCAACCAGCAATGGCCGCATGATCCGTCGCTGCGCGGCGGCGCCTGGGAGTATCACAGCGCCTGGACGGGGCCGGCTGGTCCCAATTTGATCTCCAAGGCGGGTGTGCTGACGCCGGCCGAGCCGCCCGGAGTGCCGCTGATCGTCGCCGCGCCGGCCAAGCCGATCCGCTTCTGGTTCTTCGGCGGCGACCAGGACCTGTTCTATCCGAACCCCACCATTCCCGACGGCATGCACGACTGGACCCTGTCGAACGCGCTGATGGCCAAGGTGCTGGCGGAGAAGGGCTATCACTACCAGTTCCTGTTCGTGCGCAACGCCAAGCACGTCGATCGCCCGACGATCGCGCAGACGCTGCCGTCGGCGCTGGAGTGGGTCTGGAAGGGCTATCCGATCCCCTGAGCGCAAAGCGGATCAGGCTTTAGCGCCCGATCGTCACGCCGGCGGTCGAGCGCATGGCGTCGCGGAGGCTGGTGGCGTTCATGTCGTCGAGCCTCTGACGCGTCAGCACGGTGGTCTGGCCGGGCGTGTTGAGGATGGTCTCGCCGCGCGAGGAGGACAACCGGTCGGCCTTGTAGGGTGCTGCGGGATCGGTCGCGGCCGCCGTTGCCGGCACGTGGCGCGGCCGTTTGCCGGACGCCGCAAAAGCTCCTTGCGAGACGCAGAGAGCAGCGATCACGACCAGTCGCAATGATGTTGCGAACATGCGGTCTCCCATATCCAGGGTGTCAGCCTAGCATATGGCGAGCGCGATCGCAGATGAAAAGGGATCAGGCGAGGGCGGCCTGGCGTTCCCGCGCCGGTTCGCGGACCCGCTCGGAGTGACGCGGCTCGGCGAGCCGGGTGAAGCTGCGCCTGTCCGCCTGCGCGGGCGCTTCGACGATGACACCCTCGCAGACGATCTGCCCGCCGAGCATCTTGAATTCCAGCTTCTCGTAGCGCGGCATCGTCTCGCCGGGCGCGGGCGGCAGCAGCCCAATCCGCCCCTGGATGTTCAGCGTCGCATCGCCACTGCCGTGAAGCCGCGGATTCCACATCCTGATCCCGGTCTCCGCCCAGCGCTGCCGGATCAGCGCGGCACGGTCGGTGGGTTCCGTGACCTTTGCGCGGGCCTTCGCTGCGCGGGAGATTTCCGGAACGGGAGACTCGAGAGCCGGCTCCGGCGCGCTGTCGGCGATGCCGCTGGCAGCCTCAGCGGAAGAATCCTCAGCGGCGACCACCATGACAGGGGCAGGATCGTTGGCGGTGGCAGGCTCGATCTCCGCCGCGACGCTGGGCGAGGGATCGCCGTCGATGCTGCTCTCGGAGACATCCAGGACATTGTCATCGGCGCACGCGACACACGAGCCGTCGATAGCGGCCGGCGCGTCATCCACGAGAACGTCAGGAGCGGAGTCGTCGGTGACGAGAAGAACGGGAGCATCGACCGCGTCGATCGCGACGTCGACCGACGCGACCGGAGTCTCCTCCGCGGCAGCGGGCTCGATCTCGGTCACGAGCTCGTATGATGGGACGCTGCCGATGGCAGCTTCGAGAGCCTCGGCCGGCTCGCTCGCAACCGCGACAGACGAGACCGGCGTCTCTTCCACGATGACGGGCTCAATGCTTGCAAGCAGTTCCGCCGGAGGATCGTTGCCGACGACTGCGGGAGCCGCAACGTGCTCGCTCGCGACGTCGACCGACGCGACCGGAGTCTCCTCCGCGGCAGCAGGCTCGATCTTGGTCGCGAGCTCGAACGATGGAACGCTGCCAATGACAGCCTCGGGAGCATCGGCGAGCTCGCTCGCAACCTCGATGGATGAGACCGGTGCCTCTTCCACGATGACGGGCTCAATGCTCGCAGGCGATTGCGCCGGAGGATCGTTGCTGACGACTTCGGGAGCCTCAACCTGCTCGCTCGCGACATCGACCGGCAAGACCGAAGCCTGCTCGACGACAGCAGGCTCGACGTCCACGCTTGTCTCGCCGGAGGGTTCGTCGCTGAGGCTGATACCAGCCGGCGTTGCTGACGGGCTCTCCACGATGACGGAGATCGCGGGCTCGTCCTCGACGACGGGAGTCGTGACCGTGATGTCGGCCTGGCCATGCAACGGTTCGGCGCTACTCGCGTCGCGCACCGGCGCGGCTTCCGCGACGTCGGCAAGGATGGCAGGCGAGTCACTTGCTTCGTTCGCCGCGACGTCGATGCTGCCGCTGTGCGGCAAGGGCCGAAGCCGGGTGAACGCCCATTTCACCGCTGGAATGCGGCGCAGCAACGATATCAGTCTCGAAAGCACTGGGAGTTGTCCAAGAGGTACTCGGCGTGAGGCAATCGCTGATTCGTCAGCAATATGAAAAACTGCCCCGCCTGTCACACCGATGTCAATCTGACTGGGACCAATTGCAGAACATCCACACGTGCCGTGCAGATGAGATTACCGTCGGCAGTTTCCAAGACTTTCCGAACGTCGATGTCGCGTGCCTCGCGGTGCGGTAAGAGTCGTCCGAGATCGTTGATCCCGCGGGAAGGCACAGTCGTGCCTTCCCGACATGTCGATCTTGCGGCTATTTCCTGGAACCGGCGCCGCCGCCGGCCTGGCTGCCCATGTTGTTGGTGTTGGTGCCGCCCGCGCTCGGCGACTGTGTGCCCTTGCTGCTGCCGGCCTCGTTCTGCATGTTCGACGACTTGCCCGTCGTCATGCCCTTGGTCGCGGGACCTCGCGAGGATTGACCGACGCCGCCCTGACCAGATGCGTCCGGCGCGGGTTGTGTCTGCGCAAAGGCGCCACCGGTCGCCAGCGCCATGATGCAGGCGGATGCGAGAATGATTTTCTTCATCAGGATCTCCCTGGGTTCGTGTCTGGACAACCGGGACACGGGAGCGACGTTCCTGAGCGGCCGGATCGCGCCCGGGCGGGGCCGATCGTCGGGGTTCCCTGCGCAGTTTGCCTGACGTAATTTGCAGCACTCGATATCCAGGTGTGAGGACGACGCAATGAGGAAGCTTGCCGCCATCGCAACGGTTCTGTTCTGGTCGACATGCTCATTCGCGCAGGATCGCAGCATCACCGTAGCCTCGACGACGTCGACGGAGCAATCTGGCCTGTTCGGCTACCTACTGCCGCTGTTCTCGAAGGCCGAGGGCATTGAGGTGAAGGTCGTGGCCGTCGGCACCGGTCAGGCGCTCGACATCGGACGACGCGGCGATGCCGATGTGGTTTTCGTCCACGACCGGCCGGCCGAGGACAAGTTCATGTCCGAAGGGCAGGGCGTGAAGCGCTTCGACGTCATGTACAACGACTTCGTCATCGTCGGCCCGAAGGCTGATCCCGCGAAGATCGCCGGCGGCAAGGACGTCGCTGATGCCTTGCGCAAGATCGCAGCGGCGAAAGCGCCGTTCATCTCACGCGGTGACAAGTCCGGCACGCACGCGGCCGAGCTGAGATTGTGGAAAGAGGCAGGCATCGACATCGCTGCCGCCAAGGACAGCTGGTATCGCGAGATCGGGCAGGGCATGGGCCCGGCGCTGAACATGGCCTCGTCGTCGAGTGCCTATCTGCTGTCGGACAGCGGCACCTGGCTCTCGTTCAAGAACCGCGGCGAGCTCACCATCCTGACCGAGGGCGACAAGCGGCTGTTCAACCAGTACGGCGTCATGCTGGTGAATCCGGAAAAGCATCCGAACGTGAAGGCGAAGGAGGGGCAGGCCTTCATCGACTGGCTCGTCTCGCCGAAGGGGCAGGATGCGATCGCCGGCTACAAGGTCGGGGGCGAGCAGCTATTTTTCCCCAACGCGTCCCACTAGCAGGAATGCGACGGTCGATACCGCGACGCTGAGCGCGAGCAGGATCAGCCCGAGCCCGAGCGCCAGCGGCAGGTCGCCCTTGCTGGTCTCCAGCGCGATCGCGGTCGTCATCGTGCGCGTGAAACCGCGGATGTTGCCGCCGACGATGATGATGGCGCCGACCTCGGCGATGGCGCGCCCGAAAGCCGCGAGAAAGGCGGTCAGCAGCGAGGTCCGTCCCAGCGCGAACAAAAGCGCCATGCTGCGCAGCGCCGACAATCCGTCGATCCGCGCCAAGTCGCCGTACTCGGCCCACAGCAGGCTTGCCGGCCGGTGCACCAGCGCCACCACGATCGGCGTGGCGAGCAGGGTCTGCGCGATCACCATGGCGGTCGGCGTGAACAGCAGGCCGGCAGCCCCGAGCGGACCGGACCGCGACAGCAGCAGATAGAGCGCGAGCCCGACCACGACCGGAGGAAGGCCGAGCAGCGCATTGGTCAGCACGATGATGACCTGCCGTCCGCGGAAACGGGTGATGGCTAGCAACGCCCCGAACGGCGCGCCGATCAGCAGCGCGACGATGCTGGCGGTGAGGCTGACGCGGACCGACAGGGCGACGATGCCGAGCAACTCGGCATCGGCTTCGCCGATCAGCGTAAAGGCCGCGGCAACGGATCGCGCGAAATCGTTCATTCGGCCGGACGCTTTGGCGCCGGGCGGAATGCCTCGGAATCATCGATGTCGAAGCGACGTGATCGCGTCACGGATCGGTCTCTGCTGGTCTTGTCGACATGCACAGAATACCCGCGGGAAGCGATTTGGAAACGCGATTCATCTCAGGAAATGAATTTGAGGCCTGGTTATACAGGCCCGCCGGACGGGAGCTGAGGAGCGCTCCACGTTTCAGGGGCTCCGGCCCAGAGCCAGCGTGCCAGCAGAACGGCAAGGCCGGCCCCGATGAGTTGAGCGGTGATGAAAGCTGGAACGCCCCAAGGGGCGATCCCTGCGAACGTATCAGATAGCGAGCGGGCGATGGTAACGGCGGGATTGGCGAACGATGTCGACGACGTGAACCAGTAGGCCGAGGTGATATAGAGGCCGACCGCGTAAGGAACGGCCGCTGGGGTCCGATAGCCGACGCCAAGGATCGTCGATAGCAGGCCGAAGGTGGCGACGGCCTCGGCCAACCATTGTCCGGCGCCGCTGCGTTCCGTGAGCGACAGCTGGAGGAGTGGAAGCTCGAACATCAGATGCGCGAGCCCCACGCCCGCGATTGCGCCGGCGATCTGGGCGGCGAGATAGGCAATAGCGTCGGTCCATGGTACCTCGCCGCGCAAAGCGAATGCCAGCGTCACCGCCGGATTGAAATGCGCACCCGATATCGGGGCGAACATCAGGATCAGCACGACGAGGACAGCGCCGGTGGCGATGGTATTGCACAGCAGCGCCAGCGCGACGTTTCCGCCTGAGAGTCTCTGCGCCATGATCCCGGAGCCGACGACGGCTGCGAGCAGGAACGCCGTTCCGAGCCACTCGGCGAAGGCGCGCTGTGCAAGCCCTGGCATCAGGCGCCGCGATCCAGCCTGACGCGCTCGCCATCTTCTTTGACGAATTCGCCGTGCTGCGCCGGCAGCAGATCGAGCACCAGTTCGGAGGGGCGGCAGAGCTTCACGCCTTTCGGCGTCACCACGATCGGACGATTGATGAGGATCGGGTGCGCCATCATCGCGTCGAGCAGTTGCTCGTCGGTCAGCGCCGTATTGCCGAGCCCGAGCTCCGCGTAAGGCGGCGCCTTCTCGCGAACCGCCTCGCGTACCGAAATTCCCATGCGCGCGATCAACTGCTGCAACAGCGCGCGCGACGGTGGCGACTTCAGATATTCGATCACGTGCGGTTCGATGCCGGCGTTCCGGATCATCGCAAGCGTGTTGCGCGACGTGCCGCAATCGGGATTGTGGTAGATGATCGCGTCCATTCGAGAACCTCCGCGCTCAGCAGCACGCCTTTGAGGCCGTCGGCGCCGCCTGCGGCGCGCAGCAAGCCGACTGCGTCTGTTGCTTCTCGTGCGCGACCCGCGCCCGGTTCTCGCCGCTGCCGTCGCCGTAATCGGTGCTCTCGCCCGTGGTGTGGAAGGTTTCCCAGGCGATGCCGGCGGGATCGTCGATCCAGGATTTTTCCGACTTGGCATAGCAGCAGGTGGTCTGCCCCTGTTCGATGATGTCGCCGCCGGCCTGGCGCAGGCGTGCATAGACCTCTTGCAGCTCCTCGCCGGTCTCGACCTGGATGCCGAGATGGTCGAGGCCTGCCGCGCGTCCGCGTGTCGAGATGGCAAAATTTACGCGCGGGTCTTCAAGCATCCATTTGGCATAGTCGGCTTTCACGACCGAAGGCTCGCTTGCGAACAGGGCGGAGTAGAACTCGATCGAGCGGGAGAGATCCTCGACGGAGACGTGAACGTGCAGGCGCTTCATGGTCTGTCCCTTCAGGTTGGCACTTTGCTGCGCTTTCGCGCGGATGTCGCAGGCGCCGCCGGAGCGCATGACGCTCCGCCGCAGCAGTTTTCGGTGAGGAAGCCGACGAGCGCGTTCATGGTCTCGAACCGCGCCGCATAGATCATCGAGCGCCCCTCGCGCCGGACGGTCGCAAGCCCCGCCATCCGCAGCCGGTCGAAGTGGAATGTCAGCGTGTTGGGGGCGAGATCCAGCGCCTCGGCGATCGCGCCCGCCGCCATGCCGTTCGGGCCGGCCTGCACCAGCAGGCGGAAGACATCGAGACGGTTGTCCTGGGCGAGCGCGGCGAGTGCCGCGACGGCATCTGTCTTTTCCATATTTCAACGATTATGGAAATATCGGGTGTCTGTCAATCGAGATCGGGGCGAGCATGCCCCGATCTCGACCTGACGGCCGGCCCTTTGGGCCTCAACGTTTCACGCTGGCCGCTGCGGAGACCGTCTGCGCTTCAAAGTTCTGCTGCCAGTAGCGCTCGATCTGATCGATCAGGGCGGCGGGCAGGGGGACGTAGTTGAGCGTCTCGGCCTGCGACTTGCCGTTCTCCAGCGACCAGCGGACGAAGTCGATCGCGGCTGCGGAACGCTCCTGTGATTTCGGCATCTTCGGCATCAGCACGAAGGTCGTCGCCGTGATCGGATAGGCGTCTTCGCCCGGCGCATTGGTCAGCACGAGATGGAAATCCTTCTCCGCCTCCCAGTCCGCGCTTGAGGCCGCGGCCTGGAACGAGGCGGCGTCAGGGACGACGAAATTGCCGGCGCTGTTCTGCACTACACCGAAAGAGATTCGATCGAGCCGTTGCAGCGCGTAGGTGTATTCGAGGTAGCCGATCGCGCCCGGAACGAGGCTGACCAGCGAGGCGACGCCGTCATTGCCCCTGCCGCCGAGCCCGAGCGGCCATTCGACCGAGGTGCCTTCGCCGACGCTCGTCTTCCATTGCGGGCTCACCTTCGCGAGATAGTTCGACCAGTTGAACGTCGTGCCCGATCCGTCGACGCGATGGACCACCGTGATCGCCGTGTTCGGCAGCTTGATGTCGGGATTGATGGCGCGAATGGCCGGATCGTTCCAGGATCTGAGCTTGCCGAGATAGATGTCGGCGAGCATAGGCCCGGTGAAGCGGATCTGGCCGGGCTTGACGCCGTCGATATTGACCACGGGCACGACGCCTCCGATCACGATCGGGAATTGCATCATGCCGAGCTTGTCCAGCTCCTTGGGATCGAGCGGCATGTCGCTGGCGCCGAAATCGACGGCTTCCTTCTTGATCAGGCCGACGCCGATGCTCGAGCCGACGGCTTGGTAGCTGACAATGTTTCCGGTCTTCGACCTGTACGCGTCGATCCATTTCGCCATCACGGGCGAAACGAAGGTTGAGCCGGCTCCCTTGGTCTCGGCAGCCAGGCTCTGCGTGGCGACCAGCAGAGCGGCGAGGACGATGGGAAGTGCAATATGTTTTGTCATGTGCGCGACGCTAACAGGTGGGGCACGAGGCTGATGTGGGCTATGTCACAATGGCGTCGCGAAGCATTCGCACTGGCCATTGCGCATCAATTACAGCACACCGTCAGCGAGCTCCGCATCGTCCGATTGATGTAGATCAAGGTGGTCCGAACGGGCCGGGTCCAGCCGCCCCGCTGCAAGGCGCTGGGGGTAGAGCACGCGCAGATTCGGGAAAACCGCCTGCCAGACCGCCAAATCATGCCGTTTTGCGGCCGAATGGCGGCTTTATTCCCGCTTCGGATGCTTTAAGGAAGGGGCATGATCAGGTCGCCCCCGCCCGGTGGCGGTGCTAGACCCTGATGCAGAAACAATTGGGGCCGGGCCGTACCGGCACGCCCCGCAAGGATGAAGGATGTGAGGCAATGATCCAGACCGTTGGCATCATCGGGGCAGGTACCATGGGGAACGGCATCGCGCAGGTTTGCGCCGCGGCCGGGCTTTCGGTCGTGATGGTCGACATTTCGGATGCGGCGGTGAACCGCGGGCTTTCGACCGTCGGCGGCAGCCTCGAGCGCCTGGTCAAGAAGGAGAAGATCTCGGCCGCCGATCGCGAGGCCGCACTCAAGCGCATCACAGGCACCACCGATCGCGCCAAGCTCTCCGACTGCGACCTCGTCATCGAAGCGGCGACCGAGAACGAGGAGCTCAAGGTCAAGATCTTGAAGGACCTCTGCGCCACGCTGTCGCCGCGCACCCTGGTGGCAACCAACACCTCGTCGATCTCGATCACCAAGCTGGCCGCCGCGACCGATCGTCCCGATCGTTTCATCGGCATGCATTTCTTCAATCCGGTTCCGGTGATGGCGCTGCTGGAACTCATCCGCGGCTTGCAGACCTCCGACGACACTCACGCCAAGGCGCTCGATTTCGCCCAGCGCGTCGGCAAGGTGGCGATCACGGCCAAGAACAGCCCGGGCTTCGCCGTCAACCGCATCCTGTGCCCGATGATCAACGAGGCGATCTTCGCGCTGCAGGAAGGGATCGCAACGGCGGAAGAGATCGACGCCGGCATGAAGCTCGGCTGCAACCATCCGATCGGACCGCTGGCGCTGGCCGATCTCGTCGGCCTCGACACCATGCTCTCGGTGATGGAGGTCTTTTATAAGGGCTTCAACGATCCTAAATACCGTCCGGCCCCCTTGCTCAAGGAAATGGTCGACGCCGGCCATCTCGGCCGCAAGACCGGGCAGGGCTTTTACACTTACGGCACCTGATCATGGTGCAGGCGGCGGGCCTTTCGCGTCCGCCGCCCGATCCCCGCAATTTGCGCTGCGACAAAGACGCCGCGCGCAAATGGCCCGACAATGTCGAACGGGCGGCGTCGCGGGAACAACGAAAGCGGATAGCAAAAAACATGTCGGATCGACTGAAGGCCGAGCGCGAGGCGGCGGCCGCGCGGCGGAGCCTGTTGACCCAGGATGCGATCGAGCGCACCGGAATCACCGAGGAGATGATCGGGGAACTCGTCACCCGTTTCTACGGACGCGTGCGCGAGGACGCGCTGCTCGGGCCGGTGTTCGCGATCGTGCAGAATTGGGACGAGCACCTCGCCAAGCTCAAGGATTTCTGGTCGTCGGTCGTGCTGATGAGCGGCCGCTATCATGGCTCGCCGATGCGAGCGCATATGCCGCTGAGTCTGGTTGGCGATCATTTCGACCGCTGGCTCGATCTGTTCGAGCAGACTGCGCGCGAAGTCTGTCCGCCGCCGGCGGCTGCGCTGTTCATCGACAAGGCGCGGCGTATCGCCGACAGCTTTGAAATGGCTTCGGCCACCATCGCGGGCCGCATCGCTTCGCCGCGTCACGCGCTGAGGTCCTGACATACAAAATGCCTGCCTGAGAAACGCGCAAGTTCGCTTCGCGCAATGGCGCGTCGCACCAATTCCAGCATCATCGGTCTGATCTGCAAAATCATCATGCCGTTCGCGCGGTGTGACGTAGAACTCGCGAAAACGCGCGCGAACGCGTTCACTCTTGCTCAATCAAAGCGAGCAAAGACATATTGATGCACTGCGGCGCCAATTCTTCGCCTTGTTTTCGGCAGAGTTCCAGCGCCTGCTAGCGGGCATGGCGAGTGCACCGTTCAACACCCATTCCTCATTCTCCGAGACGATTGCGGACCCCGAAGCTGACGCGTGCACGGAGCAGACTCGACGAGCGATCCTGCTCGGCGCACTCGCCAGCACCGCGTGTCTCGGCTGCTCCACACGGGCGCGCGCGGGTGAGGATCCGCCTGGCTCCGACGAGCGTCCGCAAAACGGCGACGTGCTCGTCTTCTCCGAAGGAGACCAGGAGGGAAAGCTCATCACCGCAGCCGATCTGCCGGCGGGCGGACCGCCGGTGCATGCCTGGCCGAAGGATCCCAAGACATCGGTCGTGCGCAGCGCCTCGCGCCTCAACGAGATCCTGATCATCCGGCTCGATCCCGCCGAGCTCGACGAGAAGACCCGCGCGCGTGCGGTCGACGGCATCCTCGCCTATTCGGCGATCTGCTCGCATGCCGGCTGTCCCGTCACCGCCTGGGTCAAGAGCGATGTCGGCGACAAGGACGTGTTCAAGTGCATGTGCCACAACTCGGAATACGATCCTCGGGAGGGCGCGCAGGTCGTGTTCGGGCCGGCGCCGCGACGGCTCGCCGCGCTGCCGCTGGCGCTCGCCGACGGCTCGCTCAGCGTCGCCGGCAATTTCATCGGAAAGGTAGGTGGCGCGCAGCCAGGATGATGGACGTTGCGGGTTATGCCCGCGTCACGAGAGGCCGCATCCGCCGAGGGGCGGACGACGGGACGAACGACAAGAATTCAGAACAAGAATTCAAGCGGATGAAAAAGGGGAACGTCCATGAAAACGTCGACCACCAGGAAGCAATGGTACCTGTCCGGCTTCGTCGCCTTCACTTGTCTTGTCTCGACCGCTGCAATTGCCGGCCCGATCGAGAGCTACGCGCCAGTCACCCAGCAGCGCCTGGAAAATCCGGAAGCCGGCAACTGGATGCTCTATCGCCGCACCTATGACGGCCAGGGCTATAGCCCGCTCGACCAGATCAACACCTCGAACGTCAAGAATCTCACGCCGGTCTGGACCTTCGCCACCGGCGTCGTCGAAGGCCACGAGGCGCCGCCAATCGTCAACAACGGCGTGATGTTCGTGGCAACCCCGATGGGGCAGGTGATCGCGCTCAACGCGAAGACCGGCGACGAATACTGGCGCTACAAGCGGCAGCTCCCCGACGATCTGTTCCAGCTGCATCCGACCAGCCGCGGCGTCGGCCTCTGGGAGGACAAGCTTTATCTCGCCACCACCGACGACCACGTCGTCGCGCTCGACGCCAAGACCGGCAAGGTGGTGTGGGACACCAAGGTGCAGGATTACAAGAAGGGCCAGTACATGACCCTCATGCCGCTGATCGTCGACGGCAAGGTCATCGTCGGCGGCTCCGGCGGCGAGTTCGGCGTGCGCGGCTATGTCGCTGCCTTCGATGCCAAGGACGGCAAGGAGCTGTGGCGGACCTTCACCATTCCCGGCGAGGGCGAGCCCGGTCATGACACCTGGCATGGCGACGACTGGAAGAACGGCGGCGGCTCGGCCTGGATGACCGGCAATTACGACAAGGACACCAAGACGATCTATTGGGGTGTCGGCAATGCTGCGCCGTGGCCCGGCGAGATGCATCCCGGCGACAATCTCTACACCTCGTCGGTGCTCGCGCTCGATCCCGGCACCGGCAAGATCAAGACCTATCACCAGTACCACCAGAACGATTCCTGGGACTGGGACGAGGTCGAGGCGCCGATCCTGATCGACCTGCAACGCGATGGCCGCAACATCAAGAGCCTGGTCCATCCCGGCCGCGACGCGATCTTCTGGGTGCTCGAGCGCACACCGACCAAGATCAACTACGTCGCCGGCTGGCCGTTCGTCTCCACCGACGTCTGGAAGGGCATCGATGCGGAGACCGGCAAGCCGATCGTCGATCCCGACCACAAGCCGGTCATCGGCAAGCGCGTCGAGTTCTGTCCGTCGCTATGGGGCGGCAAGGATTGGCCGTCGGCGGCCTACAGCCAGAAGACGGGTCTCGTCTATGTGCCGGCCAACGAGAATTTCTGCGGCGGCTTCACCGGCGAGAAGCTCCCGCTCAAGCCGGGTGAGCTCTGGCTCGGCACCAAGCCGGAGGACATCGGCCTGAAGGCAAAGCCCGGCGCCGATCATTTCGGCGAGCTCCAGGCCTGGGATCCGACCACGGGCAAGAAGGTCTGGCAGCACAACTTCCCGAAATCGCAGTTGTTCGGCTCGGTGACGGCGACCGCGGGTGATCTCGTCTTCGCCGGCGGCACCAACGACCGCAACTTCCGCGCCTTCAACGCCAAGACCGGCGAGCTCTTGTGGGAGCAGAAGACCAACTCCGGCATCATGGGCATGCCGGTGTCCTATGAGGTCGACGGCACCCAATATGTCGCGATCCAGTCCGGCTGGGGCGTCGACGCGCAGCGCATCCAGGATGCGCTCGCCACCAATAATATCGGCATCGAGTCCAACGTGCCGCAGGGCGGCGTGATCTGGGTGTTCGCGCTGAAGAAATAGCTCCGCGGCGGATCGACGAAAGCGGAGCAGCAGGGGGGTGGAGAATGCGGCGGACGGCAACGTCCGCCGCATTTTGCTATGTGACTACGCGCCTTTGCAAACGCGTCTCATCATGCCCGGGCTTGTCCCGGGCATCCACGTTCTGGGTGCCACGGCAAAGGTCGTGGATGGCCGGGACATAGGCGAGCAAAAGCGACGCCGTCCTTCGGACGGCTATGCCCGGCCATGACGGTGTGGTGACGTTCAGCGCACCAAACGTGGAGCAGCGCTACTTCCCCTGCCTGTCCACCTTGTCCTTTTCCTTCTGGTTCATCTCCCGAACCTTCGGATCCGGATTGTGCTGCCCGGTGGTCTGGGTGGTCGAAGGCGGCGGGGCGGTCGCATTGGGAAGTGAATTCTGGTCGGGCGCGGTGGGGCGCGTCGCCGTGGTTGGGGGCGTCGTGTTGCTTTGGGCGAACGCGCCCGTGGTCATGAAAAAAGCGCCCGACAGCAACGAGACTGCGAGCGCCTTTGAGATGTTGGTCATCGATCTGCTCCTGTCAGATCGATGGAAACGGCGCGAGGCCGCCTTGTGTTCCCCGCCCTAAAGCGCGATGGGATGAAGATGAATCACCATCGCGCTTTAGGTTATTGTTTGAGCATGATCTTTTCGGAAAACCGCTACGCACTTTTCCGGATCACGCCCTAGGTTTCGAGTTGCTTGCCGAGCGGAAGGTTGCGGATGCGCTTTCCGGTCGCGGCGAAGATCGCGTTCATCATCGCCGGTGCGAACGGGGGAACGCCGGGCTCGCCGACGCCGCTCGGCGGCGTGTGGGGTTCGGGCGGAACGATGTAGACGTTGGTGACCACAGGAGATTCATCCATCCTGATGACCTGGAAGTCGTCAAAGTTCTTCTGCTCCACCTTGCCGTCCTTGAAGGTGACCTCGCCATATTTGGCAAGACTCAACCCCATGATCGCCGCGCCTTCGATCTGCGAGGCGATGCGCTCGGGATTGACATAGGTGCCGCAATCGATCGCGGTGTCGACCCGCGGCACCGTCAGCTTGCCCTTCTCGTCGATAGCCACCTCGACGATGGTCGCGATGTAGCTGACGAAGCTGCGATGCACCGCGATGCCGAGGCCGTGGCCCTTCGGGACCTGGCGGCCCCATTCACCCTTCTCGGCGACCAGCTCGACCACCTTGCGCAGGCGCGCGGTGTCGATCGGATAGCTGTCGAAGGGCTCGCCATAGTTCCACAGATCCTTCACCGCCGGCTTGACGATGCGCGGGCTGCCGATCAGCGCGAGCAGCGTCTCCTTCTGGTCGCGGCCGGTCGCAGCCGCGATCTCGCCGACCATCGACTGCACCGCGAACGCGCGCGGAATGTTCGAGACCGAGCGGAACCAGCCGATACGGGTGAACGCCGCAGCTTCCGGATTCTCGCAGGTGATGTTGGCGATCTCGAACGGCATGTCGACGAGGCCCATGCCGAGCTCGAAGGGAGCTGCGTGATTGGCGCCGGCGGCGAAGGTCGAGGCGATCGTCGGTGCCACGCTGCGATGGCGCCATGCGACCACCTTGCCGCTCTTGTCGAGCCCCGCCTCGATGCGTTCCACCGAGACGGTGTGCAGGAAGTCGTGATGAAGATCGTCCTCACGCGTCCATTGCACCTTCACGGGTGCGCCCAGTTCTTTCGAGAGGAGGGCAGCCTCGAGCGCAAAATCGCATTTCGATTTGCGGCCGAAACCGCCGCCGAGCAGCGTCACGTTGACGGTGACGTTGCCCTCGGGGATGCCGAGCGTCTTGGCGACATCCTCGCGGGTGCCGCCGGGGCTCTGCACCGGCGCCCAGATCTCCGCCTTGTCGCCCTTGACGTCGGCGACCGCCACCGGCGGCTCCATGCTGACATGGGCAAGGTGCGGCAGATAATATTCGCCGACGATGACCTTGTCGGCACTCTTCAGCGCGGTGTCGGCATCGCCCTCCTGGCGCACGACGAGTCCCGGCTTGCGCGCGGCCTCCTCGAGCTCCTTGCGATAGGCGACCGAGTCGTACTTGCCGTTGGCGCCGTCGTCCCAGGTCAGCTTCAGCGCGTCACGGCCCTTGATCGCCGCACCGGTGTTGCGCGCGATCACCGCGACGCCGCCGAGCGGCTGGAATTTCGACGGCCATGGCCAGCCCTGCACCTGCATCACCTTCTCGACGCCGGGGATATTCAGCGCGTTGTCCGGCTCGAACTTGACCAGCTTGCCGCCGGTCACCGGCGGACGCGCGATCACGGCATATTTCATGCCGGGCAGGCGTACGTCGGCGCCATATTGCGCCTTGCCGGTGGTGATGTCGTGGAGATCGACGATGCCGACCTGGCCCTTGCCGAGATAGCGGAAGTCTTTGGGGTCCTTCAGCTTGAGGCCTTCGATAGCAGGCACCGATTCCTTGGCGGCGTCGGCTGCGAGCTCGCCGAAGCCGAGCTTGCGACCACTGGCGCTATGGACGACCTCGTGGTTGACGGCCTTGACCTCGGTCGCCGGCACGTTCCAGCGCTTGGCCGCGGCCTGCTCCAGCATGGTGCGGGCGGAGGCGCCGATCTGGCGCATCGGGATCAGGTAGTGCCGCGTGCTGCGCGAGCCGTCGGTGTCCTGGTTGCCGAACTTCACCTCGTCGCCATGGGCCTGCTGCACCTTCACCTTGGACCAGTCGGCTTCCATCTCTTCCGCCACGATCAGCGGCAGACTGGTGCGGACGCCGGTGCCCATCTCGGAACGGTGAGCGAGGATGGTGACGATGCCGTCGGGCGCGACCGCGACGAAGACGCGCGGATCAACCACGACGCCATGCGGCATCTTGCCGGCGCCGGTTTCGTAGGCGAAGGCCTGGCGCGACATCACGGGTGCGGCGAGCACGAACCCGCCGGTGATGCCGAGCCCCTTCAGGATGCTGCGGCGCGAGACCTTCTCGACCTTGATGTTCTTTTCGAAGCCACGGAGCTTGCCGGGATTGTCGATGAAATTCATGTCACACTCCCGTCGATGCGAGATGGACGGCGTTCTCGATGCGCTGATAGCAGCCGCAGCGGCAGATGTTTCCGGCCATCGCCTCGCGGATTTGGTCGTGGGACGGCTTCGGGTTCTCCATCAACAGCGCCGCGGCCTGCATGATCTGGCCCGCCTGGCAGAAGCCGCATTGGGGCACGTTGACCTGGCGCCAGGCCTTCTGCACCGGGTGGTCGCCGTTCGGATGCAGCCCCTCGATCGTGGTGACCTCGCGTCCGGCGACGTCGTTGATCGACGTGATGCAGGCGCGCACGGCCTCCTTGTCGACGATGACGGTGCAGGCGCCGCACAGGGCCTGGCCGCAGCCATATTTGGTGCCGGTGAGCCCGGCCTCGTCGCGCAGGAACCAGAGTAGCGGGAGATCCGGGTCGCCGTCCCAGCTCTGTTCCTGGCCGTTGATCTTCACCTTGATCATGATCGTCCCTCGCTCTTCATAAGCATGTCGAATTCAAATTCGCCGATTTGGATCGGCGGCGGCTCGTGCGTCGTATCGGCAAATATCTGCCGTCATCCCGCGCGGGCAAATCCCGGAGGGAGGCAGCTACGCCAATGGCGATGTCTGGATGTGCTCGATACCTCCCGTGTTGTTCTTAATTGATTGAACTTCGCGCGGCATCGTGACGGCGCGACCGTAGCAGAGATCGCGCCGGCCCGGCGTTCACAGCCGAGTGTTCTCACCGGGAAAAGATTGCATCGATGGTTTGTCAAAAGCAGGGCGCGACATCAAGCCGCGCGCCTCCCAGGCGGGCGCACCAAAAAGGCTTCGTCCGCGAGAAAAGACTGCACGGACGAAGCAGGATGCCTCAGTCGAGGGAGGGAGAAGCGCAGTCCGCGGACTTCAATCAGGAAGCAGGCGGCACTGCGCAGTCATTCAGAGACCAGGACTGAGGAGCCTATGGCCCTCACGCATACGCGCCGTACAGAGGCGGCGGGGCACGCCGCGATCGTTCCGAGGCCAGACCCGTCCGGCTCGCTGGCGTGGTCGACGCCAGTGAGCGGACGGGCAGGGCCTGTGTTCAGGCGACCTCGTTCAGGCCGCTTTGGCCTTGGCCACGTGGGTCGCGATCGCGTCCATCAGTGCGGGCGACAGGCAGTCATAGGGCTCGAGCCCGATTTCCTTCAGCCGCGCGCGGATGCCCGCCATCTGCTCCGGCTTCACGCCCGATTCGATCACGGAGGAGACGAAGGCGGCGAATTGCGGCGCCTGCGAGCCCTGCTCCTGGAACAGCTCGGGATGGATGAAGTCGAGGCCGTAGAACGGATGGCCCTTGTTCTCGATGCGGCCGTACATGTGCGTGCCGCAGGCCTTGCAGGCGTAGCGCTGGATCACCGCAGAGGGATCGACGATCTGTAGCTTGTCGCCGTTCTCGGTCACGGTGACGTTCTGGCGCGGCACTACGGCCACGACCGAGAAGTTTGCGCCTTGCGGCTTCCAGCACTTGGTGCAGCCGCAGGCGTGGTTGTGGGCGACGTCGCCCTTCACCGCGACCTTGACCGGGTGGTCGTTGCATTTGCAGACCAGCGTGCCGCCGGCAAAGCTGCCGCTGCCCTGTTTGACGCCGTTATCGATCGAGGGATGGAGTGCAACAGTCATGGGTCGATCCTCCTTGGGTGCGATGCCTGTGGGCTAGTACACGACGACGGAACGGATGGATTTGCCCTCGTGCATGAGGTCAAATCCCTTGTTGATCTCTTCGAGCTTGAGTACGTGGGTGATCATCGGATCGATCTGGATCTTTCCGTTCATGTACCAGTCGACGATCTTCGGCACGTCGGTGCGGCCGCGCGCGCCGCCGAAGGCGGTGCCGCGCCAGTTGCGCCCGGTGACGAGCTGGAACGGGCGGGTGGCGATCTCCTTGCCGGATTCGGCGACGCCGATGATGATCGAGGTGCCCCAGCCGCGATGGCAGGCTTCCAGCGCCTGGCGCATCACGGTGGTGTTGCCGGTGCAGTCGAAGGTGTAGTCGGCGCCGCCATCGGTGAGGCCGACGAGATGCTGGACGATGTCGCCCGTAACTTTCTTGGGATTGACGAACTCGGTCATGCCGAACCGGCGGCCCCAATCCTCCTTGGCGTCATTGATGTCGACGCCGATGATCTTGTCGGCGCCGGCCATCTTGGCGCCCTGGATCACGTTGAGGCCGATGCCGCCGAGGCCGAACACGACCACGTTGGAGCCCGGCGTGACCTTGGCGGTGTTGACGACGGCGCCGACGCCGGTGGTGACGCCGCAGCCGATGTAGCAGCTCTTGTCGAACGGCGCGTCCTCGCGGATCTTCGCCACCGCGATCTCCGGCAGCACGGTGAAGTTCGAGAAGGTCGAGCAGCCCATGTAATGGTAGACCGGCTTGCCCTTGTAGGAGAAGCGGCTGGTGCCGTCGGGCATCACGCCCTTGCCTTGCGTCGCGCGGATCGCGGTGCAGAGATTGGTCTTCTGGCTCAGGCAGCTTTTGCACTGCCGGCATTCCGGCGTGTAGAGCGGAATGACGTGGTCGCCCGGCTTCACCGAGGTCACGCCGGGACCGATCTCGCGGATGATGCCGGCGCCCTCATGGCCGAGGATCGAGGGGAAGATTCCCTCGCTGTCGAAGCCGTCGAGCGTGTAGGCGTCGGTGTGGCAGATGCCCGTCGCCTTGATCTCGACAAGGACCTCGCCGGCCTTGGGTCCTTCCAGATCGACTTCGACGATCTCGAGCGGCTTCTTGGCTTCGAAAGCGACGGCGGCACGTGTCTTCATCGGTAGCTCCTCAAATTCTCATCAGACGCCAGGAAGTAGTCTTGGCAGTCTCCGTAACGTTCATTTCTTGCCCATGCAGGCGTCTTCAGCCTTGGTGTAGGCCTCGTTCTTCTCTTCCTTCTTGGAAGGACGCTGCCGGCCCCAGGCTTCGGTCGAGCGCGCGCGGAGATAGACGTAGAGATCGTCCATGTAGCAGGCGACATTCGGGTTGTCGCCGAACGCCGGCATGACGTTCTCCTGCGCGGTCGAGATGTTCTTGCGGCCAGAGGCAACGACGCCGAGGAAGTCGCCGTAGCTCATGGTCTTGACGGAATCCTTCAGCGCCGGTGCGTAAGTGGATCCCATGCCGTCGGGGCCATGGCAGACGTGGCAGTCGGAGTGATAGCGGCGGTAGCCGGAGTAGGTGAACCAGTCCACGGTGCCATCGGCCGAAATCTTGTAGGTCGGGTTTCCTTCCTTATCGAGCCATTTGCCGTCGTCTTCCTTCTTCACGGCGGTCGGGTCGCCCGGACCGTCCGCGATCGCAATTCCTCCGGACCCAACGAAGATCATCGCAGCAATGACAAAGCAGATTTTACGCAAGAGATTTTTCCTCGGAAGGCGTTCGGTGGAGACGAACCGGCGCGTGGAGCGATCCACGCGCCGGAGCGATGCTGAGGGGCCTAGTTGGGCAGCGAGAACACGGTCAGCGTACCGCCGAGAGCCGTGTAATTGCTGAGAGCCGCATAGCCGCCGACTGCGCCGAGACCGGCGGTCGGATCGGTCAGACCAGCTGCCAGACCGATGCCAGCCCAGCCGCCGACACCCGAGAGCACTGCGACATACTGCTTGCCGCCGTTCTCATAGGTGGTGACGTTGCCGATGATGCCGGAGGGAGTCTTGAACTTGTAGAGCTCCTTGCCGGTCTTGGCGTCGACCGCCTTCAGGTAGCCTTCGAGCGTGCCGTAGAACACCACGCCGCCGGCGGTTGCGAGCGCACCCGACCAGACCGAGAACTGCTCCTTGTTCGACCAGACGATCTTGCCGGTCTTGCCGTCCCAGGCGATGAAGTTGCCCATATGGCTTTCACCCTGCGGCGGATACATCGAGAGCGTCGCACCCACATAGGGCTGGCCCGCGGTGTAGCTCACCTTGAACGGCTCGTAGTCCATGCAGACGTGGTTGGTCGGAACGTAGAACAGCTGCGTTTCCGGCGAGTAGGCTGCCGGCTGCTCGTCCTTGGTGCCGAGCGCGGCCGGGCAGATGCCCTTCACGTTGTGGTCTTCACCGGCCTTGTCGGTCGAAGCTGCGTCGAGCACCTTCGGACGGCCATAGGTCGCCGAGTTCTTGTCCATGTCGACGCCGGAGGTCCAGTTCACCTTCGGATCGTACTTTTCGGCGACCAGCAGCTCGCCGCTCTCACGGTCCATGGTGTAGGCGAGACCGTTGCGGTCAAAATGGGTCAGGAGCTTGCGCGCCTGGCCGTTGATCTGCTGATCCGAGAGGATCATCTCGTTGACGCCGTCATAGTCCCACTCGTCGTGGGGCGTCATCTGGTAGACCCACTTGGCCATGCCGGTGTCGGCGTCGCGCGCGAAAATGGTCATCGACCACTTGTTGTCGCCCGGACGCTGCTTCGGATTCCAGGTCGAGGGATTGCCCGACCCGTAATAGACGAGGTTCAGAGCGGGATCGTAGGACATCCAGCCCCAGGTGCAGCCGCCGCCGATCTTCCACTGATCGCCTTGCCAGGTCTTCAGCGAGGAGTCGGCTCCGACCGGCTTGCCGAGCGACGTCGTCTTGGCCGGGTCGACCTTGATCTGGTCATCCGGGCCTTCCGAGAAGGCGCGCCAGACCTGCTTGCCGCTCTTCAGATCGTAAGCGGTGACGTGGCACTGCACGCCGAACTCGCCGCCGGAGATGCCGACGAGGACCTTGTCCTTGACGACCAGCGCCGCCGACGTGCCGGTCTCGCCCTTCGCCGGATTGCCGTTCGTCGCCGACCAGGCCACCTGACCGGTCTTGGCGTCGAGCGCGACGAGGTTGGTGTCGGCCTGATGCAGGATGATCTTGCCGTCGCCGTAGGACAGGCCGCGGTTAACCGTGTCGCAGCACATCACCGGGATGACGTTCGGGTCCTGCTTCGGCTCGTACTTCCAGATGATCTTGTTCTCGTTGGAAAGGTCAATGGCGTAGACCTTGTTCGGGAACGGTGTGTGGACGTACATGACGTTGCCGATGATCAGCGGGCCGCCTTCATGGCCGCGCAGCACGCCGGTGGAGAAGGTCCAGGCGACCTGGAGCTTGCCCACGTTTTGTGCGTTGATCTGGTTCAGCTTGGAATAGCGGGTATTGGCGTAGTCGCCCGCCGGCATCACCCAGTCTTTCGGGTTCTGCGACATCTTGATCAGCTCATCATTGGCTGAGGCGCTGCCGACGGCGAGAGCCGCCGCGGAGCCAAGATAAGTCGCCAGTAGCACCTTGCGCATAGTTATTCCTCCGTTGGTCTCGTTTATTGTTTCCGAAGCATTGATCAATCACCGGGCTTCTCGTCCGGCGTCTGCTCGTGCAGGGCGGTCACGATTGGGACCAGAAACGATGCTGTGCTGTTTCCTCCTCCTGGATGAGAGCCACGGGTCCACGTGCAGGAGCGGCCCGTTCTTGTTGTTCCTGACGCAATCCGTAACGGCTTCGTCATCGGGAAACTTGCCCAAGAGAGAAGGCGGTTTGCTCGACAGCGCACGGAGGTGAAGATTTTGATTTTGCAGTAGCGAATTCAGCGGCTTCCGCGCGGCTTCTGGAGCGCCGTCAGCACTCAGGTTCCCCTTGACGGCGGTGCAACTAAGGCGGAGGATTAACTTTAAAGGGTGGCAATGGGGCGATGGCGCTCGCTGCAAAAGACCGCTCAAATTCGAGGTAAACGTCACGCAATCACGGCTGAGGGCTCCGGCAGCGCCGGTCGCGATTCGCGTCCAATCTCCGGATCAAACCAGTGGCTGGATTAATGTCCGACACAATTCACACGCTCTCGACGACCGGAATGACGCCGAAGCGCCAGATCCAAAGCTGGATCGACGGGCTCACGAGCCTGTGTGGGCATTTCGACGTCGATCCACTGGAGGCGTCCTCGCTCGAAGGCCGCATCGACTACACCTCCGTCTCGCGCCTGAAGCTGTGTCAGATCGAGGTGAGCCAGCATCGCATCGCGCACACGCTGGCGCGCGCCAAGGCCAATGAACACCCGTACATCAAGATCCACTTCCAGACCTACGGCGTGTCCTATTTCGAGCAGGAAGGCCGCCATATCGAAATCAATCCCGGCGACATCATCGCTTATGACGTCTCCTGTCCGCATTCGATCATCAGCCCCGCCTTCACGCGTCACGACGTCGTGATCGTGCCCAAATCGTTGCTGCGCGATCGCGGCTTCCCGTCGCAGCGGATGCCAGCCTGCAAATTGTCGGCGAAGACCGGCACGGGGCGTATCGCTCATGACTTCGTCCATGCAACCTTCGACGAGGCGGCCAAGCTGTCGGCGAACAGCGCGGTCGGCGTCGCCGATTCGCTGATCGACCTGTTGCTGCTGCCGCTGCGCGAAGCCGACACGATGTTCGATCGCGTCGGGCCCGAGGCGATGTATGTGCGCGCGCAGTTCTTCATCCGCGAGCACCTGCGCGACCCAGATCTGTGCATCGACCAGATATCGGCCGAGCTCGGCTGCTCCAAGCGCTATCTGCACATGCTGTTCTCGGAGCGCGGCACCACCGTGAGCGACTACATCTGGCAGGCCCGCTTGCAGAACTGCCGCCAGGAACTCGAGGCCCACGCCGGCAAGACCATCACAGACGTCGCGTTCTCCTGGGGCTTCTCCAGCTCATCGCATTTCAGCCGCGTGTTCCGGAAATATTTCGGCGTGGTGCCGTCCTCGATCCACAAGGCGCAGCAGGCCAGCGCCGTCGCAGACGAGCATTAGACAGTCGTCGCCGCGGTCGCTCCAGCGATAATGGTGCCGCTCAGGCCGTCGTCGCCATGTAGGGAATGCTGGTCAGGAGCGCGGCGAGCAAAGCCGCGTTGCCGAGCATTCCGCTCCAGTGCAGCCGGCGTAGCCGACGCGGCGCCTCGGCATCGCCGGCATCCCTTGCGCTGAGCTCGTCGTCCATCCGTCGCATGAACCACGGGCGTCCCCAGATGGCGAGGGCTGTGAGCATGGCGACGCCCAGCGCGGCGAGCAGGCGACCGTCGAGGAGCAGAGCCACCGTTCCGATGAGGCCGGCAACACGCATCACCAGGAAATGCGCATTGAACATTCCGCGCAGCAATTGAGCGACGGGCTGGATGTCGAGCTTCACCAGCAGGAAGGCGGGCGAGGCCAGCGTGAAATAGCCCATCGGAAAGAGCAGGATGATCATAACGGCGACGGCGACTGCATCCGGTGTCATGCGATCTGCCCTTCTTGTGTGCGCTGGCGAGGGTTTCCGGCGCACAATCATAGCGGGAAAGTACGTTTTCCGACACTAGGCTTTTGGTCGGACGCCGGGCCGAAGAGTGACCGGCGCCGTGTCGCGGTTCGTGCTTCAGGCCGGCTCGAGGCCGAGCGACTTTGCGCTCTCGATCCAGATCGGCAGCTCGCGCTGATACAGCTCGTTGGTCTGCTTGAAGCCGATCGCCGGCTCGAGCACGAAGGTCGCGAGAACCTCCTTCACCTTCGGATCGCTGTTGGCGGCAACGCAGAGCTCGGCGAGGCGGTCGACGACCGGTTGCGGCGTCGCTTTCGGCACCGCCCAGCCGGAGAAGCCGCTCACCGTGAAGAATTTCGACGTCGCGCCCTGCTCGGGGAGGGTCTTGATCGCCGGGATCGCGTCGACCTTCTTCGAATGCACCGCGAACACGGTGCCGCGATCGCTTTGCAGGACCGATTGCGCCGCCGTGTAGCTGCCCATGGCGGCATCGAGCGTGCCTTCCAGCATGCCGGTCCACATCGGCGCCTCGCCGCGATAATGGACCGGCTCGATGTTGAGGCCGTACTGCTTGTTGAGCTCGTTGATCGTCATGTGCGGCGCCGAGCCCGCGCTGTAGGTGCCGAAATTCACCTTGCCGCTCTTGCGCGCGAAGGCGACGAAATCCTCCAGTGTCTTGACGCCGGTCTTGGGGTTCGCGATCAGCAGCAGGCCGGCGCCCGGGATGACGCTGACCAGCGTCAGATCCTTGTCCATGTCGTAGCCGGGATTCTTCATCACCACCCGGTTCATGATGAAGGTGGTCGAGATCGAGCACAGGATGGTGTGGCCGTCAGGCTCGGCGCGGGCGACTTCCGCCGTGCCGATCGCGCCGGAAGCGCCGGGCTTGTTCTCGACGACGACGGTCTTGCCGACCTGCTTGGAGATGAATTCGCCATAGGCACGCGCGAGCAGGTCGGTCTGCCCGCCGGCCGGGTAGCTGCAGATCATGCGGATCTGCCGCGACGGCCACGTGCCTTGTGCCGAGGCGCCGCGCGGGACAAAGGGCATTGCGAGTACGGCGCTGCCGGCGGCGATGAAGTGGCGGCGATCGAATTTGGCGGACATGATTCCCTCCTGATTTTTGCCGAACCTACTGCATCAGGCTGGCGCCATCATGGGCGGGAGGCGAGACAGATTGGCGCATTCGAGACGGTGTGGACGGACCTTTCTCCCGTCTGCCGGACAATCAGGCCTTCCGCATCATCCGCAGCCAGACAATCTCGGTCAGCGCCACCGCAATCAGGCCAAAGGTGCCGCCGATCAGCACGTTGACGATACGCTCCTCGGCAATGCCGCTGGCGCCGCCGGCGAAGGATGCCGCCAGCGCGATGAAGAAGCAGCGCAGGCCGAAGCCGACGACATAGCGGGAGAACGAGATCAGCGTGAGAGTGGCCGCGAGCACCGCGATCGCATAGCCAACGCGGCTTTGCGGCAGGGCAAGGCCGGCGAGAAAGCCGAGCGGCACGCCGACGACGGCGCCGATCGCCCGCTGCTTCAGCTTGCCGGTTGACGCGGTGAGGTCGCCGACCACGACGCTCGCGGCCGACCACATCACCCATTGCCCCTGCGCAAGGTTCAGGATCTCGACCAGCGCCGCCGCCGCGAACACCGCCATGGCAGTCGCGAGCGCGGCCAGAAACCATTCGGCCGCGGGCGGTCCGAACGAGGTCGCTGCAGTGCCGCCCCGGCGCTGGTCGTAAAGCTGGATGGCGCAGACCAGCGCCAGCGCGATCGGAGAGGAGACGATGATCACGCCGGCATGACGCAGCGCTTCCGAGGCGCTGACGCCCTCCCGCACCTCGCAGGCGAGATAGACGGCGGGGATGAACACCCAATTGCCGAGCGTGCGAAAATGTTCGCCGTAGCGCGTTCCCGCGACAGCCAGGAAGCCGGCGAGCGCCGTCAGCACCACGAACAGCGGCTTGACTGGAGCTGCGAAGAACAGCACGGCAAAGGTGACGAGGATGGCGAGATAGTGCCAGGCGACGACTTTCGGCGGAAAGTGCTGCCGGAGCGCGGGAATGAGCAGCGACACCGCAACTAGGCCGAGATTGAGCAGTGCCGTCTCGCGCGCGATGAAATAGGCGGCGACCATCGGCCCGACCACGATCAGCGCGCGCACGAGCTCGGCGGACTTGACCTCGCGGGCGAGGAGACCGCGCAGGCCCGCGGCGGAGGGAATCGTGGGGGAATTCACGGGGCACCAAAGCGGCGAATGAAATGCCGATCATAGCACGGAATGGTGCAGAAACTTTGCGTATGGCGCGACGGCCTTTCCACGCACTCGCTGTCATCGCCCGGCTTGACCAACCGCCAACCTGTCAGTGATGTGTCCGAACAGGTGTCAGCCATGTCTCCGGTCTAAACATCAAGCCGGGGCATGAAAGCGGTGGCGTGCGGCACGCAAGGCCACCTCACCGCTGAATGATCTTCGTCCAGACCTCACCCAGGATCGCGGGCTCGCGTGGCGGCAGATAGGTGAGGCCGGCCTGTTTGCCGAGCTCCGCGATCTTGCCCTCGGCCGCAAGCTCCGCCAGCGCCTTGTTGACCGCATCCATCAGCTCGCCGTTGCCGGCAAGCCCGACATAGCCGCGATTGGCGCCGATCGGGTAGTAATAGCCGGAGGCGGTCACGGCCGTATCGGGATGCACGGCGCGATAGGCATCGAACCGGGCGAGATCGATCAGCGTCGCGTCATAGTCGCCGCGCTGGAGCGCGCCGAGCAGGTCGTCTCGGCCGGGGACGAGATGGGTGATGCTGTCGATCAGGCGTCCCTTGTCGAACGTCATCAGGATGGCATCGCCGAGCGAGCCGGTCTCGATCGCGAGGCGAAGGCCCGCAAGATCGCCGATGTCGCCGATCTTGCGGCCCTGCACCTTCGGCCCAAGCAGGACCGTCATCGGTGAATAGACATAAGGCTGGCTCGGCGCGAGCACGCCGAGCGCGACGCGGCGGCGCCTGTCGTCGCGCGTGGCGCCGGCAAAGTCCGGTAGGCGCGCCGTCTTCATGCCGGGCTTGACGAGGGAATCCGTCGTCAGCGCGTAGCCGCCGACCAGCGCGCAGCGCCCGTCGGAGAGCAGCGCGTTGGCTTCGAGCTGCGGGCTCGAATCCTCATCCAGCTTGCTCTCGAACCACTGGATCGCCAGCGGTCGCCCCAGCCGCTGCGCGATCGCCTGTGCCAACAGGACGTCGAAGCCGGCATCCGGCTTGCCCCTGTGATGCGCCGAGAGCGGCGGCCGGTCCTCGTCGAGGCAGATCCTGAGTGGATCGTCGGCCGCATGCGCGGTGGTCGCCGCGAGAATCGCGCCAACGCTCCATGCTGCAAGCCAGGCCCTCACGGCTTTCTCCGGCTCGAGACGAAGGCCCAGAGGTCCCCGATCTCGTCGTCGCTGAGGATGTCGCTCCAAGGCGGCATCTTGTTGTTCTTGCCGTTCTTCACGGTGGTGACGAAGCGCGTCTTGTCGTCGGGAAAGGCGCGCAGATCCGGCGTGATGGTGCCGGAATTCATCATGTTGGGGCCGTGGCAGTGCGAGCATTTCGAAGCATAGGTCGACTTGCCATGATCGATCTGAGCCTGCAGTGGATTGCCGGTTGCGTCGTCCGCGGCACGGACGGTCGCCGCAAGCGCGACCGTCAGCACCACGGCGGTGGCGAGGACCGCCACCGTCTTGTGAGATATGTCTTTCAGCATCGCGCCGCGGTTATTGCTTGACCGCGAAGACCCACAGCGAGCCGCCGGCCGGCACGCTCGCAAGCCGTTCGTCGCCCGAGAAGATCGAGTAGACGCCGCCATAGCCGCTGGTCACGGCGACATATTGTACGCCGTCCTGCTGCCATGTGATCGGTTGTCCCTCGATGCCCGAGCCGGTCTGGAACTGCCAGAGCTTCTTGCCGCTGTCGGCGTCGAACGCTTCGAACTCTCCGGTCAGTGCGCCCGTGAACACGACGCCGCCCGCCGTCGACAACACGCCGGAGAAGCGCGGAATATCGCTCGGCGCCTCCCACTTCGCCTTGCCGGTCATCGGATCGATCGCCTTGAGGTGACCACGCGGTCCGTCGGGCCAGTCCCAGAGGTCCGTCAGATCCATGCCGAGGTACCATTCGCCGGCCTTATAGGTCACCGGCTCGGTCTTGTAGTGACCGCCGAATGCGAGCGTGTTGGCATAGGCAAGTCCGGTCTGCGGATTGAACGACATCGGCTCCCAGTTCTTGCCACCGAGCAGCGATGGGTAGACGACGACCTTCTTGCCTTCGCGGGCATCCTTGCTGACGTCCGTCTCGATCGGCCGGCCCGTCTTCATGTCGATGCCGGTCGCCCAGTTCACCTTCACGTAAGGATTGGCCGCCAGCAGCTTTCCGTTGGTGCGGTCGAGCACGTAGAAGAAGCCGTTGCGGTTGGCGTCCATCAGCACCTTGGTCGGCTTGCCCTCGACGTTCATGTCGGCGAGCACCATCTCGGCCACGCTGTCATAGTCGAACGGATTGTTCGGCGAGAACTGGTAGTGCCATTTGATCTTGCCGGTCTTGGGATCCATCGCCAGCACGGAGCAGGTGTAGAGATTGTCGCCCGGGCGCACTGCCGAATTGAACGGGCCGGGATTGCCGATGCCCCAATAGACAGTGTTCAGCTCGGGATCGTAGGAGCCGGTGATCCAGGTCGAGCCGCCGCCGAGCTTCCAGGTGTCGCCTTTCCAGGTGTCGCCGCCGGGCTCGTCCGGCGAGGGGATCGAATGGGTGCGCCAGAGATGCTTGCCCGTCGCGGGATCCCAGCCGTCGATGAAGCCGCGGGTGCCGAATTCTGCGCCGGAGATGCCGGTGATGACGACACCGTCGGCCACCAGCGGGGCCACCGTCATCGAATAGCCTTCCTTGATGTCGGCGGCCTTCTGCCGCCACAGCTCCTTGCCATCCTTGGCATCGAGCGCGATCACGTTGGCGTCGAGCGTGGTGCGAAACGCCTTTCCGTCGTAGAGCGCGGCGCCGCGGTTGATGATGCCGCAGCAGACGACGCGCGGCGTCTCGGCGGGATATTCGATCTTGGATTTCCAGATCTGCTTGCCGGTCTTGGCGTCGACCGCCATGGTCGCGTTGTGGGAGGTCACGTAGATCACGCCCTGGTACACCAGGGGCTGGGATTCCTCGCTGCGATCATCGTTGAAGGAGTAGTTCCAGACCGGGACGAGGTTCTTGATCGTATCCTTGTTGATCTGGTTCAGCGTCGAGAAACGCTGAAGATTGTAGCCCATCCCGTAGTTGAGAACGTTCGATGTATCGGTCGCGCCCTTGACCAGTTGCTCGGTGGTCTGGGCGCTTGCACATGTCGATGCAAGCATGACGAGGCTCGCGGCCATCGCAAAGCGTTTCATCCGTTCCTCCCAATATGCGCGCCTTTTGACGCCGCGACGTAACACTCCGCCCGAATGCAAAACCCGTCAATACGAAAGTCGAAAGGGTGCTGGATGCGCCTTCCGGAAACCTGACAATCGACCCGCGCTTGTGTGCAGGCGCTGCAAAAATTCCGCGGCGTGAAGCAGTGCCGAGCACGGACCGCCGATTTCGACAACTGGGTTCCGCGGGTTGTGCAGTGCGCAGGTTGCATTCCGGGCTTGAACCGGGGCAGGCTTGCGGACTTATGTCATTTCGCCCCGCGAGGATCGCGGCTCATGGCCAGGAGGTTTCGATGATGTCACGTCGCTCGATTGCGCTTGCGCTTACGATTGCAGTGCTGTCCGGTCCAGCCTGGTCGGCTTCCGGCAGTGCGGTGAAGATGTTCGACACCGACAATGACGGCACGCTCGATCTCGCCGAGGTGAAGAAGGCCGCGAGCGCATTGTTCGCCAAGCTCGATCCCGACCACGACGGCACGCTCGATGCGCGCGAGTTGCGCGGGCGGTTATCGGCGAAAGAGCTCGCCGCCGCCGATCCTGATCATGACGGGACTCTCACGCTCGACGAATACCTGGCGGTGGTCGAGCAGCGCTTCAATGCAGCAAATCCCGACAAGGACGGAACGCTGGATGCGAAGGAATTGAACTCGCGCGCCGGCCGCGCGCTGCTGCGCTTGTTGCGCTGAGCGCGTCAAGGGGAACAAGCCCGACGACGGCGGACGCGATCAATTCCGCTCCGACATCCGGAACATCGGGCTGCTCGGCCTGTTCTCTCCGCAATTCCCGCCGGCGACCGGGGCTGCGCGACGGGAGCAGAGGAGATGACGCAGATGAACACGAAACGATCCGTCCTTGCTGCATGCGCGATCCTGACGTTGAGCGCTGGTGTCGCCGTCGCAGGCCCCTGCAACACCGGTAGCGCAGCCAACGACAAGGATGCCGGCTCCGGTCCCGTCACAGTGGGCTCGGCGCAGTCCCATTCGTCGAGTTCAGCGAGCGACACCAGCCAGCATCCGCCGACCAGCACGATGAATCGCGCAAGCGGTGAAACGCCGGCGTCGTCCGAGGATGCGCAGCGGCAGATGCAGAGCGAGCCGACAGCGGCTCAGCGGGCCGAAGGTGCCAAGCCGAACACAGAGACGGCCGACAAGGGTTGCTGACGGCGAGGCCCAGGGTCGTGTCGATTCGACGTGCGGTGCGCCGCACAAGCGGGTTCTCTGCGGGTCGTGTTTGACCAAGAGGGAACTGGCTTTGCCCGAGAGAGAAATGCAGTCGCGAAGAATCGACACAGACCTGCGCGGCACTCGAATCGAAGCTTGAACTATGGATGACGCAGCCCTAGGTTTTGCCCCGCGCGATGTCGCGCTCAATTCCTTGGGGAGACCCCGAATGGCCTGGAAAGCTCCGAAGATCGTCGAAGTGCCGGTCGGCATGGAAATCAACATGTACGCCTGCGCTGCGCGCAAGTAAGACCGACGACCTGCCGCGGCTTCGATGGCGAATGTCCTCGCAGCCGTGGCAGTGTTGTTGCCTGTCACAGCCGCGTCCCGCGCTTTTCCCTTGATGCTTTGCCGATGATGCAAAGCCACACTTGTTTGGATGGCGGCACTCCACCTCCAAAAATCCCGATCGTGCTCTTGCTGCGGTGTGCTACGCTGATCCTCAGTCAGCGCTATTGCCGCATCAAATCGGCGCGCGCATGCGGAAGTCGGGATGCGGATCGGAGCTTTCAGATTTTGGACGGCGGTGGTGTGCGGCCTCGCGGCTGCCCCGGCATGCGTCAGCGCCGAGGAGGGCTTCGATACAGAGCACATCTTCGGCTTCATGATCGGCACCGATGTCGGCAATCCCGGCGAGCGTGAATTCCAGACCCAGACCACGGGGCGCTTCGGCAAGGGCGGCACCTATCGTGCCCTCGCGCAGGAGGTCGAGATCGAGGTGGTGCCGCTGCCGAACTTCCGCATCGAGCTCGGCGGCACCGCCAGCTGGCACGATATCACCGGCGTCCCCGATCTCGACGACCGCCGCCAGTTCAACTTCCAGGGCGCCTCGCTCGACCTGCGCTATCGCCTGCTCGACCGCGAGCGCGCGCCGTTCGGCCTGACCATCGCCGCCGAGCTCCACGGTGACCGCATCGACGAGACCAGCGGCGCCAAGGGGCGGATGTACGGCACCGACTTCACGCTCGCCTTCGACCGCGAGCTCGTCCCGAACTTCGTGATCGGCGCGCTCAATTTGATCTATCAGCCGGAATGGGCGCGCTTCGAGGTGGCGGGCGTCTCGGAAAAGAGCTCGACCATCGGCGCCGCCATCGCCGGCCTGGTGCGCGTGCGCCCCAACGTGCTGCTCGGCGGCGAGATGCGCTACTTCCGGCAATATGAAGGCATTGGCCTCGGTGAGTTCTCAGGGCAGGCCCTGTTCGTCGGCCCCACCGCCTATTTCCAGCTTTCGGAGCAATCGCGGCTCACTCTCAGCTGGAGCATGCAGGCCTGGGGCCGGCCGGCAGGGATGGGCGGCAATCTCGATCTCGTCAATTTCGAGCGGCACCAGGCAAGATTGGTGTTCGGAGTGAACTTCTAGGACGAGGTCGTCATGCCCGGGCATAGCCGTCTGAAGGACGGCGTCGCTTCCGCTCGCCTATGCCCGGGCATCCACGTTCTTTCGTGCCGCGGGGCAAGGCGTGGATAGCCGGGACGAGGCCCGGCCATGACGATGCGGAAGCCTTTGGTGTTTCGCTTCCCAAGGGCGGCGCGGGGTGCGGCCAGTTCCCTCCACCCCCTCACGCCGGTTTGAAACTTCCCTCTCCGTGGAACGTAGCCTTTCATGCTAACGTTGATTGCCCCGCGAGAGGACCCGGCATGAATCCGATCGACCTTGTGGTGACTGTGTGTGCGGTGCTCTCGCCTGCGACCTGCGAGGAGCAGCATCTGGTGTTCAACTATGCGGGCTCGCCGCGGCAATGCGCGATGGCTGCGCCGCCCTATATCGCGCAATGGATCGGTGATCACCCGAAGTGGCAGGCGGTGCGATGGCGCTGCGAGTATCCCCATCCGAACGACAAGGCGTGAGGCGCGCGCACGGGCCTTAGTCCCTCATGGCGAGGAGCCGCGAAGCGGCGTCTCCGGACGATGCTTCGCATCGCCGGGAGAACCATGAAGGCCCCGCTGCTGCAGCCGGGCCCTTCATCCTTCGAGACGCCTGCTCCGCAGGCTCCTCAGGATGAGGGAGAGCCACTACTTCGTGCAGTCCTTCAGATCCTTGTCGGCGATCGAGAATACCGCGTCGGCCCTGATCTCGATGTCGCGAACGATGCACTGCCGCGCGCTGGGATAGCTGACCTTGGCGTCGTAGCGGCCAGGCTCGACGCCGGTGATGCGCAGCCGCTCGTCGTGGTCGACCTCCTTGTCCTTGTCGTTCAGGCACTGGTTCGGGCCCCAGTCGGCCTTGCCGGCAGGCGAGAGCTGGAAACCGGAGATCGTCTCGGTCGTCAGATTCCAGAGCCGGATGCCCTTGCCCTTCGTTTGGGCGGCGGCTTCACCGGCACACACCAACGCCGCGATCAAGACGAGACACCAACGCATCATTTCGCACTCCCCAAAGCGGCGCCGCTATTGTCTGATCAGGCGCTCCCGGTTCTTTGCCTTGTCGAAATTCTTGGCGCGGTCAAGGCCGATCGGCGCGACCAGCCTGGTCGAGACGAGATCGGCGTCCTCGAAATCGGTGCCGATGACGGTTGCTCCACTCAGGTCGGCGCCACCGAGCTGGGCGCCCTTGAGCGAGGCGGCGGTGAGATCGGCGCCTTTGAGGGAAGCAAATTCGAGGTCGGCGCGCGAGAGATCGGCGTCGCGCGCGTTCAAGCCGGTCAGATTGGCCGAGCGCAGGACGGCGCGCATCAGCCCCATCGACTGGTTGCGCATGTCGGCGCCAAGACGCGCCTCCGCGATCGAGGCGCCGACGAGGCTTGCGCCGGTGAGATCAGCGGCGATGCGAGCGCCGGTCAGATCGGCGCCGTCGAGTCGGGCACGGACCATTTGCGTAGCGAACAGGTTCGCGCCCCTGAGGCTTGCGCCGGTGAGATCGGCCTCCAGCAGCCAGGCCTGATCGAGGATCACGCGATCCAGGTGGGCGCCTGCGAGCTTGGTCTTGTTCAGCCGTGCCGCGCGAAGAATGGCGCCGGACATGTTCAGGCCCGACAGGTCGAGGCCCGAGAGCCGCTTGCCGGTGAAGTCGGCGGGTGCGGCCGCGCTCGCTCCCGCGAGCATGGTTTCGACCTCTGCCCGGCTCATCTCGGCCGACGTCATCGCAGGCGAGGTGAGGTCAACGTCGCGCATCATGTCCTGCGCGTTTGCCGCTTGTGCGGCGAGCACGACACCGAGCGCTGTCAGGACAACCGTTGCCTTCATCGTAGGCTCCGCTTCACGTCTGTCTAGCACGCAGGCGGCACGGGTGCCTATGAGATATCCCGCCCGGCGTGCTCGCTCTGCGTCCACCGCACCAGGCTGGCCTTGATTGCGGCGATCTCGGCCTCGCCCCGCGCGGCGCGCGGGATAGCGATCGGCACTTCGGCCAGAATCCGCGCCGGGCGCGGCGACAGGAAGAACAGGCGGTCGCCGAGACGGATCGCATCGTCGAGGCTATGGGTGACGAGCAGTGTCATCACCGGGCGGCTCGCTACCAGTGTCGCGATCTCGTCGCGCAGCCGGCCGGCGAGCGCGTCGTCGAGCGAGGCGAGGGGCTCGTCGAGCACGAGCAGATCGGGCTCGACCCCAAAGGCGCGGGCCAGGGCGACGCGGCGGGCGAGCCCCAGCGACAATTCGCCCGGAAAGTGGCTGCGATGGGCTTCGAGCTCGAGGATTTTGAACAGCTCCGACAATTTTGCGTCAGTGACATCAGGCGCTGCAAGCCGCACATTCTGTTCGACCGAGCGCCACGGCAGCAGCCGTGGCTCCTGGAACACCATGCCGATCCGCGCCTCCGGCGGACGCGTGATGTGACCCTGGAAGTCGTGATCGAGCCCGAGGATGATGCGTAGCATCGTGCTCTTGCCGCAGCCGGACGGCCCGATCAGCACGCCGACCTCGCCGGATTGAATCGCGAACTTGACCGGCGCCAACACCTCGTGCGTTCCGCCCGCGGCACTCCTGAAGGTCTTGCCTGTGATGCCGACCTCAAGCCGCACGGGGTCGCCACCGTGTTGCGCGGGCTTCGAACGGCTGCACCAGCAAGGTCTCGATCACGAGCACGACCGCCGCGAAGGTCAGCGAGTAGGCCAGCAGCCGCGGCGTGTCGAACAGCTGGAAGGCGACGCCGATCTCGAAGCCGACGCCGTTGGGCCGGCCCAGGAGCTCGGCGACCAGCACGATCTTCCACACCAGCGATAGTCCGGAGCGGGCCGAGGCGGCGATATAGGGCGCAAGCTGCGGCAGCACGACATGGCGGAAGGCGCGCCAGCGCGGCATCGCGAACACGCTCGCCATCTCGTCGAGCGAACGGTCGAGCGCGCGCGTGCCCTCGCGCAGGGTGACGATGGCGGTCGGCAGCTTGTTGATGGCGATCGCCGCGATCGCGGCGGCTTCGGTTAGCCCGGCCCAGATGTAGGCGAGCACGATCACGACCAGCGCCGGCAGATTGAGCAGCAGGATCAGCCAGGGATCGCCGAGCCGGTCGGCGAGCCTGACCCGTCCCATCAGATAACCGATGGCGCTGCCAACCGACATTGCGAGCGTGAAGGCGAGCGCGACGCGCGCCAGCGTCGCGCCGAGATGCAGGAACAGCGCGCCGCTCGAGGCCTCCGCGATCATCACCTGGAGCACGGCCGGCGGCGAGGGCAGCTTTGCGCCGCCGACGAACAGCGCGGCGATCCACCAGATCGCGAGAAACAGGGCGAACGAGAGAAGACGCAGCACCTCAATCTCCGGGGACCGCGTGATAGAAGGTACCGGCATCGAGCTCCGCCGCGGGGCCGACGAGGTCCCGCCCGCCGATCTCGGCCAGCACGCGGTAGAGCACGCGTGCGTCCTTTTCCTCGTCGTCGATGCTCCGGCGCGGAATGCCGTCGCGATAGCGGTCGCGGTAGGCCTTGAGCATGGTGGCATCGCTGGTGCCGGTCAGCGGCGCGATCTTGTCCCAGGCTTCGTCCGAGGTGGTCAGCAACCGCTTGGCCTTGCGGGTCATCGTGATGAAGCGCGCCACGGCATCCTTACGACTGGCCGCCCAATTCTCGTCGAAGACATAGCCGACCGCAGACACAGCGCCATCCGCGCCCAGCTTCGGCAAAATGTCCTCGATCCCCGCAAGGCGCCGAAACCCCTTGGCCTCGAGCTGGGCGCAAAAATTCCAGAAATTGAGACTCGCATCCATCTCGCCGTCGAGCGCCTTGGCGGCGATCAGCGGCGGGGCGCCATAGACGATGGTCGCCGCCGACTTGAGGTCGATGCCATCCTGCTTCATCCGCGCCTGCAGCAGCAGCCAGCTCTTGTCGATCGCGCCGCCGCCAACGCCAAGCTTGCGGCCCTTCAGATCGGCCAGCGTCTTGAGCGGTGAGGCCGCGGGCACCATTACCGCGCCGAGCGCGCTGGAATAGGGATAGAAGGTGAGCTTGGCGCCGAGCGCACGCTCGCGCGACACCCACAGCCAGTCCGACAGGATGATGTCGGCACTGCCTGCGCGCAGCGCGATCTTGCCGGCTTCGGGGCTCGCAAGCTCGGTGACCTCGAGCGACAGGTCGGCCTCCTTGTCGAGCCCGGCGCTGCGGATCGCAGCCAGCTCCCAGGAGAATGTTCCGGTCTTCTGCACCGCAAGGCGGATCGTATCCGCGGCGTGGCCGGGCGCAACCAGCGTCAGCGCCAGCGTCGTCGCGAGCGCCAATGTTCGACCAAATGCTCTCATCACCTTGTGAGCCGTTTCCTCTGACAGAGTGCTTTTCAGGACAATACGCATAGCATAGCTTTGGTCGCAACCAGCGGGAGGACGCTCATGAAACTGGCCGGGCAGCTAGGACCGATTGTCGCCGCATTGGCGGTATTGGCGGCGACCGCATGCGTGGCGCGGGCCGAGGAGGCCAATGATTATCCGACGTCGGCGCGCGCGGAATATGTCTATGGTTGCATGAAGGCGAATGGCGAGAGCCGGCAGTCCATTGAGCAATGTTCCTGCTCGATCGACGTGGTCGCCTCGATCGTGCCCTATGCGCGCTACGTCACCGCAGAGACCGCGCTCAGCATGTCGCAGGTGCGCGGCAATCTCGGCGTCCAGTTCCGAACCTCTGAGCAGGCGAACTCGGCGGTGAACGATTTGCGCCGCGCGCAGGCCGAGGCTGAGGTGAGGTGTTTTTGATTTAATGCTGCGCAGACGGTGCTCTGTTCCTTCTCCCCTTGCGGGAGAAGGTGTCGCGAAGCGCCGGATGAGGGGTTCTATCCGCGAATTCTAGTGAGAGCGGCGTGCGCGGAGGGATACCCCTCACCCGTCTCGCCGCTATGCGGCGATCCACCCTCTCCCACAAGGGGAGAGGGGGAGAGAAGCAAGCCTCTCGTCTTAAGTCCCCGGCTTCTCCACATCCCACTCATTGCGGAACACGTGTCCATCCGTGTCCTTCGCTTCCGCGCGGAAACGCTTGGCGCCGTTGGAGACGTAGGTGAAGCGCAGGTTGGGATCTTCCGAGATCGAGATGCCGCCTTCCATCGACAGCACCGGGCTGTCGTCCTGCGTCAGCTTGAGCTGGTTGATGAAGAAGGCGGGGATATAGAGCTGCGTGACCTGGTCCATCTGCAGGCCGGAATTGTTGGGATGACCGATCATGATCTGCGCTTCGCGGACACGGCTCGCGGGCGCGTCCTCGCGCACGAACTGACGGTAGCGCATCTGGCCGAGGCGGTTCTTGGCTTCCTCGACGTTCTTTCCGGCCGGCGCGGAGCAGCCGCCGGACGCCTTCACATACACTTTCGAGACGTAAAGCTGGCCGTCGCTGAGCTCGGCGACCGCATGCACGTCGGTGTAATTGTTGACGCGCACCCGCGTGGAAATCTCGGTGACGTTGGCATCCGCGCCGAGCTCGAACTTCGCCGCCATCGGCGCGGGGTTGCGGTCGATCACCAGCGTGATCGAGCGGATGCGGCGGCCGTCAGCCGGCGACAGCTTGCTGCGCAGGGTCACGGGCACGATGGCCGCGTCCTCGGCGCGATAGGGCATCTCGATGCCGATGACGTCGTTGCCGTCATTCATCGGACGGCTGCTGAAGATGTCCTGCACCAGGCCCGGCCAGGGATCGTAGGCCTCCTCAGCCTGTGCCGGCCCGGCGAAAGCGAGGCCGAGCAGTGCGGCGATCAGGGGCAGGCGGCGTGTGCATCCCGTCATGGTCGTGGTCCCGTGCGGACGAAGCTGTCCGGGTCAGCGTAGCTGATCCCGTGTAGTCCAGCGTAGCGCGCCCGCTACTCCCATTCAATTTCCGAAAATGCTGCGGTTGCGTTGCGGGCGTTGTAGTCGTCGAACAATTGCCAGTTCGGTCGCTCCTCGGCGGCGGCCTTGTCCGCGGCGGCCCGGATCGGCTCGCCCTTCTTGTTCGACGCCCGGACATCCGCCAGCAGTGTCGTGAGGTAACGCCGTTCGTCAGCCAATGCCGCAGGCCAGGTACTCACAGGCCCGTGACCCGGAACGACGCGAACCGCCGGAATTGCCTCGAGTTCCCCGAGAATGCCGAGCCAGCCGCGGATGCTGCCGTCCATCACCGGGATATGGCGGAGGAAGACGAGGTCGCCCGCGAACAGCGTCTTGCTCGTCTCGTCGAACACGGTCAGATCGTTGTCGCTGTGTCCGGCCGGCCAGGCCCGCACGGTCAGGCGGCGCGCGCCGAGATCGAGCGTCAGCGTGTCGTGCACGAGCACCGTCGGCGGCACGATCTTCACGGGGTCGATCAGCTCGCTGCCCATGATCCGTTTAAAATTGTCAAGATAATACGGTCCGCGGCTCGCCAGCGCCTGCGGCAGCTTGCTGTGGCCGACGAAGCTCGTTCCGTCGGCCACGAAGGCGGCATTGCCGAAGACATGGTCGGGATGGCCGTGGGTGTTGATGACATAGCGGATCGGCTTGGACGTGCGGGCCCGCACCGCCGCCAGCAGCGCTTCGCCCTCGCGCAGGCTGCCGCCGGTGTCGATCACGGCCACCGCGTCCTCGCCGACAACGAAGCCGACATTGGCGATGTCACCCTCGTTCTCGCGGGACATCAGGGCGATGGTCCCGGAGTGTACGAAGATTCCCGTTGCGACTTCGCTCACAGGCAATTCGGCCGCTCCGGCGCGTGCTAGCGTCGGTGTCCCCAGCAGGGACAAGGCTGCGATCACGAGAGCGATGCGAGACACTTTTCCGCCTCAGTTCAAAGGGTTTGCCGCATTGCACTGCAACAAAATCAAGCCAACCAAAGTTTGGCAAACATGGCGCGTCATGCGTTGCATGGATAACATCCAAACAAAACGAGGAGGAAGCGCGATGACGGAGGCCGGACGACATCGTCGCTGGTTGTACTCGCTGGTGTTGATGGCTGCATCTTGCGTGATGAATGGCATCGCCATCGCGCAGACGAACGAGACGGGTGATCTTTCGTTCGAGTTGGTTGATCCCAAAGTGCTGCGCGTCTGTGCCGACCCGCGCAATCTGCCGTTCTCCAACGAGAAGGGCGAGGGTTTCGAGAACAAGCTCGCCGAATTTTTTGCGGACAAGCTGCAGAAGAAGCTTGACTACGTCTTCTTCCCGCAGGCCACCGGCTTCGTGCGCATGACGCTGGGCGCGCATCGCTGCGACGTCATCATGGGCTTTCCGCAGGGCGACGATCTCGTGCAGGGCACCAATCCCTATTACCGCACGACCTACGCGCTGGTTGCCAAGACCGGCAGCGGGCTCGAGGACGTCGACACGCTCGGGGATCCGAAGTTGAAGGGCAAGCATGTCGGTATCGTCGCCGGCACGCCGCCAGCGACAAACATGGCGCTGGCCGGGCTGATGGGCGATGCAAAGCCCTATCCGCTGATGATCGACACGCGCTTCGACAATTCGGCGCAGGCGATGATCGACGACCTCGCCGCCGGCAAGATCGACGCCGGCGTGCTGTGGGGACCGATGGCCGGATATTACGCGAAGAAGGCGGGATCACTCCATGTCACGCCGCTGGTGAAGGAAGCGACGGGACCAAAACTGGTTTATCGCATCGGCATGGGCGTGCGTCCTGCCGACCAGAACTGGAAGCGGCAGCTCAACAAGCTGATCCAGGAGAACCAGGGCGAGATCAACAAGATCCTGCTCGACTTCGGCGTACCGCTGCTCGATGAGAGCGACAAGCCGCTCGGTGCGGAGACGGCCAAGAAGACGCCATGACACGGCGCCTTGCCGCTGCGCTGATCAGCGCCGCGCTGGTCGCGCCGGTGTGCGCGCAGCAGCAGGAGCCGTTCGAGCCCGAGGGTTATCGCACCGACAATTACCGGGCGCCGGTGCCGGCGACGCTCGAGGGCGCGCGCGTGCTGACCACGGCAGAGGCTGAAGCGATCTGGCGCGCGAAGAGCGGCGCGTTTGTCGACGTGCTGCCGCGCGCCCCGAAGCCGAAGAACCTGCCCGCAGGCACGGTGTGGCGCGATGCGCCGCGGAAGAACATTCCGGGCAGTCTCTGGCTGCCCGACACCGGCTACGGCGCGCTGCCGCCGGCGATGGACGTTTATTTCAAGCGCGGCCTCGCGCAGGCATCGCGCGGTGACAAGGCCGCGTTGCTGGTGGTCTATTGCCTCGCCGACTGCTGGATGTCGTGGAACGCCGCCAAGCGCGCGCTGGCGTACGGCTATTCCAATGTCGCCTGGTATCCCGACGGCACCGACGGCTGGGAGCGCGCCAAGCTTCCGACGGAAGAGGCGCAGCCGGAAGCGCGGCCTGAGCAGTAGCTCCTGCATCGAAGAGCGCAGGTGCGCTCCCTCGCCCCGTTCTTACGGGGAGAGGGCTGGGGTGAGGGGCCTCTCTCCGCGTATGATCACGCAGACAGACCTGTACCCCCTCACCCGGATCGCAAGCGCGATCCGACCTCTCCCCGCAAGCGGGGAGAGGTGAAAGACGGCACTACTGCTTCTGCAACTTGGTCAGCGTCCCCGTGCCGTTGGTGTCGGTCGCGGAGTAGCTCACCCTGTCGCCCGCATGAACCGCATCCAGCATCGCGGCGTCCTTGGCCTTGTACTCCTGCAGCGCGCCGGCGCCGCCCGCGCTGCCACCGACCGTGCCCTTCTGCATCTGCTGGATCGAGATCGTGTTGTTGAGCCGATCGATCCGCGTGACCATTCCGGTCATGTCGTCAGCAAGAGCACTGGTTGCGAGCATGCCGAGGGCCGCAGCGCCCGCGAAGATGAATTTTGTAGTTCCCATCGTGGCCTCCCGACGTCCTGGAGTTCACTTCGACAAGACATCTTAAATGGGTTTGGTTCCGGCAGATAGCGGGGCAAAAGCGTAACGATCCCGAGGCGATCGCGGGAACTTTTCATGAGCCGTCAGCGGGGCTGACGCTATTCGATCTCCTGCTGGATCACGCGCCCCAGCGCGAACAGACGCTGATCGATCGTGGTGGGAACCTCGCAGACGAATCGCACGACCTTGTGACGGTCCTCGAAAATGCGGGTCTTCCAGATCAGCTCGTTGCTGAGCGCTTCGACCTTGGCGTCGTCACGGGGCGTCGCCCCTTGCAGAGCCTGAAGCTGAAGCGTTTCGTCGCGGATCGTGTCGGCGGCGTCGCGCTGCTTGCGGCTGACGCGTTCGAGCCCGCTCATGACCTGGGAGCGCTGGGCATTGAGCGTGTCGAACAGGCCGGCGAACAGCAATTTTGCGTTCGCGGTCTTGTCGGCGGCGGAGCCTGCAAGAAACTCCTTCACCGACTTCTCGGCCTCGTCCAGCGGCGTCTTGCGCGCCGACAGCTTTGAGACCAGCGCGCTGACCTTGGCGTCGTCCTTCCACTTGCTCTGGACATCGTCGAGCGGCGGGCCGGCCCATACCGCCGCCAGCGAGATTTCCGGCACCTTGGCCTGCGTGCAGGGCCAGTCCGGATAGCGCGGATCGGCTGCGCGCGCTGTCGCGCCCGACAGTGCGAGCGCCAGAACAGCCGTCGCCAGAACCCGAACCTTCATCCTTCGCCTCCCGCAGGGCCCCGCCGCGCCAGCCCGCGCGAGGGATCATAGGCCAAAATCGCGCCGATCATGAAGACGATTGTACAGGCGGCGACCACCGCCAGCGAGATCCAGTTGATTTGCCCGTAGAGTGCAAAACGTATCAGCTCGACCGCATGGGTGAACGGATTGGCCTGGCAGAGATAATACAGATAAGGGCTGCCCTCCTGCACTCGCCAGAGCGGGTAGAGTGCGGAGGAGGCGAAGAACATCGGGAAGATCACGAAGTTCATGACGCCGGCGAAGTTCTCGAGCTGCTTGATGCCGGAGGAGATCAGCATGCCGAGCGAGCCCAGCATCAATCCGGACAGGATCAGCGCGGGCAGCACGGTGAGATAGCCTGACGGAGGCGGGGTGATGTCCCAGAACCAGGCGATCAAGAGGAACGCATAGACCTGGAGCAGCGACACCGCGGTGCCCGCGAGCAGCTTGCAGAACAGGAGGAAGCCGCGCGGCAGCGGGCTCACCAGCAGCGTGCGCATGTTGCCCATCTCGCGGTCGTAGACCATCGAGAGCGAGGACTGCATGCCGTTGAAGAGCTGGATCATCGCCATCAGTCCGGGCGCGATATAGACCTCGTAGAGGATGTAGGTCTCGTAGGGCGGGATGATGGAGATGCCGAGCACCTGGCGGAAGCCGGCGGCGAAGATGAACAGCCACACCAGCGGTCGCACCAGCGCCGAGACGAAGCGCTCGCGCTGATGCAGGAAGCGCAGTCCCTCGCGCCAGACGATGCCGGTGAGGCAGGTCATGTACTCGCCGGCCGAGAAGCCGCGCGGCGCGCCGTGCGTCGTGATGCTGCTCATGCCCCGCCTCCCGGCATCGTCTGCGCGCCGGTCAGGCGCATGAAGGCGGTGTTGACGTCCTGTGCACCGGCCTCCGCGACGACGCGGCTCATCGGCCCCTGCGCCAGCACCTTGCCCTGGTGCAGCACCACGAGATCGTCACCGGGCATGATTTCGTCGAACAGGTGCGTCGCCCAGAGCACGCCGATGCCTTGCTCGGTCACGAGCTGGCGGACATGGCTGATGATGTCGGCGCGCGCCTTGACGTCGAGGCCGACGGTCGGCTCGTCCAGCAGAAGCAGGCGCGGCCGGTGCAGCAGCGCGCGGGCAATCTCCAGCCGCCGCATCTGTCCGCCCGAGAGATCGCGCACCTTGCTTGCTGAGCGGTCCGCAAGCCCGATCCGGCCGAGCAGCTCGGCGCTGCGCGCGGCGGCCTCGCGGCGGCTGATGCCGTGGAGTGCGGCGTGATAGAGCAGGTTCTGCGTCAACGACAGGTCGAGGTCGAGGGTGCGCGGCTGGAACACGACGCCGAGCAGCCGCAGCGCTTCGCCCGGACTTTTGCTGATGTCATGGCCGAAGATGGAGACACGGCCGGTCTGGATGCCGAACAGGCGCGTGATGAGTGAAAACAGCGTGCTCTTGCCCGCGCCGTTGAGCCCGAGCAGCGCAGTAAAACTCGCGGGCTGCACGTTGAAGGAGACGTCCATCAGCGCCCGGCGCGGGCCGTAAGAATGGCCGACGCCGTCGATTGCCAGCGCCGGCACCGCCGCCGGGTCAGGACTCGGCGTCTCGCGTTGTTCGGCGATGGGGGCAGGGCTGGTCATGGCGCGATCGTGATGCCCCAGGGCAGTTCGCCCACCTGAATGGTCTTGATCACTTTTTGCGCGGCCACGTCGATGACGGAAACGTCGTTCGACACGCCATTGGTGGTGAGCAGATATTTTTCGTCCGGCGTGAACGCCATGTGCCAGACGCGCTGGCCGACTAGCAGATATTTCGTCACCTTGCGCGAGGCGACATCGACCACGGCGACGCGGTTGGCCGGGCCGAGCGCGATGAAGGCGGTTTTGTCATCCTTGGTCATGCCGATGCCGACGGGCTGGATCGCCTCTTTCCTCAGGCCCGGAATCTCGAAATTGACCTTGCCGATCACCTCGTGCTTTGCGGGATCGATCACCGAGACCGTGCCGCCGATCTCCGAGGACACCCAGACTTCCGAAGAGTCATGCTTGAACTCGGCAAAGCGCGGCCGCGCGTCGACCAGCACGTTGGCGACGATCTGGCGCGAACCCGTGTCGATGAAATGGGCCATGTTGGTCGTCTCGGAGGTGTTGATCAGCGTCTTGCCGTCGGGGCTGATGGTCATGCCCTCCGGCTCGACGCCGACCTGGATGTCGCCGAGGCGCGCGCGCTTCTCAAGGTCGATCACCGTCACCGTATTGTCGTTCTCGTTGGCGACATAGAGAATTTTTCCCGCCGCATCCTGGGCGAACAGCTCGGGGTCGGGGCCGGAGGGCAGGCTGTCCACCACGGCCTGCGTCTTGGCGTCGATCACCTGGATGGTGTCGTCGTCGCCGACCGCGACCATCACGAACTTGCCGTCGCGCGTGAAGTCGATGCCGCGCGGGCGCTGGCCGACCTTGATGGTCTTGGTCACGGTCCAGCTGTCGGTGTCGATCACCGAAACCGTGTTGCTCTTCTCGTTCGAGACATAGGCGATGAACGCATGCGCGGGCGCGGTGGCCGCCACCAGTCCGGAGAGAAGCCCAACACTCCACATGCGCAACATCTGCGTCCTCACTTCAGCTTGCATTTGCTCTCCGGGCGGTCGTAGCCGAGCGTGTCGAGCTCGGAGACCTGGTGCAGGAATCCTTCCTGCGGCGACACCGACACCACCATGCGGCCGTCGACCAGCAGGATCGGCTGGCGCAATTGCAGGTTCCAGTCGCGCAACGTCAGCTTTGTGCCCTTGAAGGCGGCGACGGAGAAATCCGGGCCCTTGATGAAGTCGGTGACCTTCTTGACGTCGCCGGAGTTGGTGCGCGAGGTGGCTTCACCGATCATGCGCACCGCAGTCCAGGCCTGCATGTCGAGCGCGGTCATGCGCCGCGAATTCAGCTTGATGAAGCGGTTCTGCATCTGGATCGCGCCCCATTGGTCCTGCGAAGCATCCCAGCTCCGCGGCACGAGGCCGGCTGAGCCCGCGACGGGACGGGGATCCCAGGTGCGATAGGGCAGGTAGGCGCCGAACACCTCGCTCTCGTCGGCGGCGACCAGCACGTCGTAAGCTGGTGCCTGCTGTGTAAAGACAGGCATCTGCCGCTGGATCAGCGTCACGCCACTGTCGGTGCGCCGTGCGCCGCCCTTGTCCTCGAAGGTCCGTTCCTGCACGATCTTGGCGCCGAACCGCGCCGCAGTGCGCCGGAGCGCATCGGCGAACAGCTTGTCCTCGTCATGCGAGCCGACCACCAGCAGCCAGCGCGACCACTTCTTCCACACCAAATATTGGCCGAGCGCATCGGCCAGCATCGCGCGGGTCGGCGCGGTGTGGATCACGTTGGCGCGGCAATCGGCCTCGCGCAGCCGCTCGTCGATCGCGCCGGCGTTGAACAGCAGCGTGCCGCGATCGCGCAGGGCGTCCGAGACTTTCAGCAGTGCGTCGGCCGGAAGATCGGCGATGATGAAGCCGTTACGCGCGGCAAGGTCGGTCGCGGCCTGCACCGCATCCTCACCCTCCTTGATGCGCCGCTCCTCCAGCGTGAAGCGCTGGCCCGTGAATGTTCCCGTGGTGTTGTTGTCCTCGATGGCAAGGCGCGCGCCGGCGACGCCGTCATTCTCGGCGGGCTGCTCGACCAGCGACAGCGTCGATCTGGTACCGGCGACACCGAGATAGCCGACGCCGATCGTGACAGGGTCGGCCGCGAGCGCGCTCGTCGCGGCAAGACCTAAGCCGATCAGGCCGACCAACCATCGGATCATGTTTTCCTCCAAACGTTCTCCCCGGCTTGACCGCCGGTGGAGAATTGTCTCTGCTGAAGCATGACCGATTTGTCAGGGCATGCAACCCCGCATTTCGTCGTCGCAAGCTGTGGAGGCGGAATCACGATCATGCGAGCGCTGATATGTTTCGCGGCTTTGCTGCTGACCAGCTCGGTCGCGTTCGCCGATCCGCCGAAGCTCGCGGTGTTCGATTTCGAGCTGATCGACACCAGCCTGCCCGGCGAGTTCTACGGCTCCAAGCCGGAAGAGGCGAGGTTGCTACGCATCAGCGAGCAGCTGCGCAAGGAACTGGCGGAGTCAGGCAGGTTCCAGCTGCTCGACATCGCGCCGGTCAGGGACGCCGCCCGTCACGCCAATCTGCAGGCCTGCGGCGGCTGCGACCTCAAGCTCGCGGCGCAATTGGGCGCCGAGCTCGAGATCACCGGCATGGTGCAGAAGGTCTCGAATCTGATCATCAATCTCAACATCTATCTGCGCGACGTGAAGACCGGCAACATGATCGCGGCCGCCAGCGCCGACATGCGCGGCAACACGGATGAATCCTGGTCGCGCACGATGAGCTATCTCATCCGCAACCGCCTGCTGGCGCCGAATTACGGCAAGCCGTGAGATCGTCGCCTCTCCCCGCGTGCGGGGAGAGGCCGGAATTTGCGAGAGCAAATTCCGGGTGAGGGGGAGTCTCCGCGAGTCCAGTTCTCAGCGTATTTGCGGAAGCAGCCCCTCACCCCAACCCTCTCCCCGTAAAGGACGGGGAGAGGGGGAGGAGAGAGCGCGATCACCCCTTCAATCGCTCCGCATGCCAGTGCAGGTGATCGCCCATGAAGGTCGAGATGAAATAATAGCTGTGGTCATACCCCGCCTGGCGCCGCATCGTCAGCGGGATGTTGGCCTTGGCGCAGGCGGCCTCCAGCAGTTCGGGCTTGAGCTGCTCTTTCAGGAAATTATCGGCCTCGCCGACATCGACCAGAAAGCCGGAAAACTTCGCGCCGTCCTCGATCAGCGCCACCGTGTCGTGGTTGCGCCAGGCATCCTTGTTCGGCCCGAGATAGCCGGTCAGCGCCTTGATGCCCCAGGGCACCTGCGACGGCGCCACAATCGGCGCGAATGCGCTCGCGGCGCGAAAGCGGTGCGGGTTGCGCAGCGCGACCGTCAGCGCGCCATGGCCGCCCATCGAATGGCCCATCACCGATTGACGTTTGGCATCGACGGGAAAATTTCCCGCCACGACATTTGGAAGCTCGTCGGTGACGTAGCTCCACATGCGATAGTTGCGCGCGAACGGCTCTTGCGTCGCATCGACATAGAAGCCGGCGCCGAGGCCGAAATCATAGGCGTTGTTGGCATCACCGGGTACGTCGGGTCCGCGCGGCGAGGTATCGGGTGCGACGAAGATCAGGCCAAGCTCGGCGCAGGCCTTGCGGAATTCGCCCTTCTCGGTGACGTTGGCATGCGTGCAGGTGAGGCCGGAGAGATACCAGACCACGGGCAGCTTGGCGCCGTCGGCATGCGGGGGGACATAGACCGAGAACACCATGTCGGTTCCGGTCGCCTTACTCGCATGGCGATACACGCCTTGCACGCCGCCGTAGGATTTGTTCGTCGAGACAGTCTGGATCGTCATGCCTTTTGCTCCGTGGCATCTAACCACATCAACATTGCAACGCTTGTGTGACCGAATCTGCGGCGCTACGTGCCGTCAGGCGACGCCGCTGTCGATGGCCAGCCGTACCAGCTCGACCGAGGTCTTCACGCCGAGCTTCTGTCGCATGATCGAGGAGGTGTTGGCCACCGTCTTGTAGGACGACTGCACCAGCCAGGCGATCTCGGACAGGCTCTTTCCGGCGCTGAGCAGCCGCAGGATCTCCATCTCGCGCGCGTTCAGCTTCGACAGCGGGCTTTGCGCCAGCGCAGGCCCGGCAAAGGCAATGCTGCGCGCGATCGCCGTGGGCAGGTAAGTGCCGCCGGCGCCGACGGCACGGATCGCCTCGACGAGGTCGTCGGGGTCGCCGGTCTTGGAGACGTAGCCCTTGGCGCCGCATTCGATTGCGCGCGCGGCAAACGCTGGGTCGTCGTTCATGCTGAACATGATGATACGAGCCTCGGGCGCGCGCTCGAGGATGCGGCGCGCGAGCTCGAAGCCGGAGACGGTCGGCAGGTTGATGTCGATGATCGAGAGGTCGGGGCGCTCAACGATGAAGACGCTTTCGCCGTCCTCGGCGTCGGCGGCCTCCAGGATTTCGATCTCGCCTTCGTCGGCCAGCACGGCGCGGCAGCCGGAGGCGACAATGGGATGATCGTCGACGATCAGAATGCGCATAGGCGTTTCCCCGTAACAGCGCCGGCCTCTTTATTTCGCGCCGCATGATACCGAGCAGGACGCCATGCGCGTCTCACGTCGCCTCATGCAACCCGGCCGGGATTGCTGTACGCTTTCGATTAGATATCGGGCGCTTCGTCCCTGTCAACGTCATCGGACAGGTGCTGGCCAACCTTCGCGAGGCACGGGCGGCATCAATGTGGCAAAATCTATCGTTGCGTGCGCGCATCAACCTGCTGCTGGCGCTGTTGCTGGCACTGGGGCTCGCCGTCAATATCGGCCGGCAGGTCGCCGAGGCAGGTCCCCGCGTGCAGGCCGAGGACCAGAGCGTGATCCGGCTTGCGCGCGAGTTCATCGAGATGATCGTTGCCGATCTCAACGAGGCGCCCGATCCGGATGCCAGGCTGAACCAGATCGCGCGCGATCTCAGCCGGCTCCGCCATGTCAGCATCGCCCTCATGGATTCCAGCGGGAGCCCGCTGACGCCGCCGCGCCCAGACACCGATGACGACACGCGCGGGCCGCCCGCCTGGTTCGTGAGTTTGGTTCATCCCGAGCAGACCGCGGTTAGTGTCCCGGTCTCGGTCCGTGGCAAGCCCGGCTCTCTCCTGATCATCTCGCATCCCGATGACGAGATCGCCGAGATCTGGGACGGCATCGTGACCCAGCTCGAGGTCGGCTCGGTGATCGCGCTCGCGCTGTTTTTCCTGATGATGACGGTGGTTGGCCGCGCGCTCACCCCGCTTAAATCCCTCTCCGACGTGATGGCCGAGCTCGAAGACGGCCGCTATGAGGCGCGCGTCGCGCCAGGCGGCGCGCCGGAGCTGGCCGCGATCTGCACCAAGCTCAATCACTTGGCCGCAACGCTCGGCGAGGCCGTCGAGGACAAGCGGCGCCTTGCCGAACGCGCGGTGTCGCTCCAGGATATCGAGCGCAAGGAGATCGCGCGCGAGTTGCACGACGAGTTCGGGCCCTATCTGTTCTCGCTGCGGGCGCATGCCAGTGCGCTGGCGAAGCAGGCGGACGGGCGTGATCCGAGTGCGGAAGCGGTGCGAAAGCACGGCAGCGCGATGATGGAGCAGATCAACGCGCTCCAGCAATTCAATCGCCGCGTGCTGGAGCGGCTCCGCCCCGTCGGCTTGGCCGAGCTCGGCCTGCGCCAGGCGCTGGAATCGCTGTCGCGGCTGTGGCGGGAGTCACATCCCGATGTCGCGATCGAAACCGTGATCTCGCCGGCGCTGGGCCCGACGACGGGCGAGACCGCCGATCTCACCATCTACCGCATCGTGCAGGAGGCGCTCACCAACGTGTTCCGCCATGCCGGCGCCACCTCCGTCCACGTCGTCATCGAACCCGTGGAGCAGGCCGGCGGCCGCTCCTGCGCGCGGGTGCGGGTCAGCGACAATGGCCGCGGCATGGAGCCGGGCCAGAAGCTGGGTTTCGGCCTCGTCGGCATGCGCGAGCGGATTCTAGCACTGGGCGGCACGCTCAACGTCGTTTCTAGCGACGGCGGTCTGACCTTGGAGGCGCTGGTTCCCACAGTGGTGTCCTGACTACGTCGGGAAAAATTCCCGATCCGGTCGGGAAAACGGGTTCGGATATTGCCCGACCTTTTGTGGCTGGTGCGGGGGCTCTCGCCGACTACACTCGTCTCCACCAAACGGCGAAATCAAAACAGCCGGGGGATCGGGGATGGGAAGGCTGGGATGGGCAAGCGTCTTTGGTTCAAGCGTCGTTGGTTGATGGCCTCGGTTTCGACCGGGCTGGGGCTGGTCTTCGCGGGCCAGGCCGGCGCCGCGCAGGACGAGGAGACCAACGTCCAGAACCTGCCGGCGGTCGAGGTGACGGCGCCGCCCTCGACACCGAGGCGCACCGCGCCATCGCGCCCGGTCGCGCGCGTGGCGGGAACATCGTCGTCCACGCGCCCCAAAACGCGCATCTACGTCTACCCGACGTCGCCGGGCACGGGCAGAGGTCTCGATGTCGACAAGGTCCCGTCGGCGATCAATGCCGTCGATGCCAACCAGATCAGGCGCACCAACTCGCCGAATATTGCTGATGCCCTGCAGCAGTATGTGCCCGGTGTCAGCATCAATGAGGTAACCGGCAATCCCTTCCAGCCTGACGTCCAATTTCGCGGCTATGTGGCTTCGCCTCTGGCCGGAACGCCGCAGGGGCTCGCCGTTTACCAGAATGGCGTACGCATCAACGAAGCTTTTTCCGACATCGTCAATTGGGATCTCATCCCGACGGCAGCCATTCGATCCGCGGTGGTGGTGACCAACAATCCTGCTTACGGCCTCAATGCGCTCGGCGGCGCCATCGATCTGCAGATGAAGAACGGGTTCAACTACCAAGGCGCCGAGATCGACGTCATGGGCGGCTCATTCGGCCGCATCCAGGGCTCCGCACAATGGGGCAAGCAGGTCGATAGAAACTGGTCTGTCTACGGCGCGCTCGAAGGCATTCACGACAACGGCTTCCGCAATTTCTCGGCATCGGACGTCCGGCGCTTCTATGGCGATGTCGGGTATCGCTTTGAAGGCAACGAGTTCCACCTCAATGGCGGCGTCGCCAACAATTCCTTGGCAGGACCCAGCACTGTTCCGGCCGAATTGCTCCAGCAATACTGGGGGGCGACCTATACAACGCCACAAACCATTTCCAACAAGGTCGGCTATCTCAACCTGACCGGCAAGGTGGAGGCGACGCCGACCTGGACCTTTGAGGGCACGGCGCATGTGCGGGCCTTCAAACAGAATACCGTGGACGGAAATCCGACCGATACGGTGCCCTGCGACGCCGATGCGACGCTGCTTTGCTTTGGCGATGTCGACCCTTTGACTGGCCTCCAACCGTCGGCCAATGGCCTCAATGGCGTTCAGCTCGCAAATCCCTTTGCGCCAGGTGCCATCCTCGGCGAGATTGATCGCACCAGCACGAAATCGACCACGTTTGGCGTATCCGGGCAGGCGACCAACATCGATCAGCTATTCGGTCACGAGAACCGCTTCGTGATCGGCGCAAGCTACGATGTCAGCAGCACGCGTTTCATCGGTAGCGCTGAATTGGGAACCATCGGCACGAACTATGTCGTCACGGGCAGCGGCATATTCCTGGGGCAGTCCGGCGATCCGACATCGATCGGTCCGGTGTCCCTTCGCACCGTCAATCAATATCACGGGCTCTATGCGCTCGACACGTTCAACGTGGACGATCGCTTTGCGGTGACGGGGGGCGGCCGGTTCAATGCGGCCCGTGTCACGCTGATGGACCAGCTCGGCACCGCCCTCAATGGCGATCATACTTATGATCGTTTCAATCCGATCATTGGCGCCACTTACAAGATCACGTCCGAGGTGACCGCCTATGCGGGCTATTCCGAGGCCAACCGGGTGCCGACGCCACTCGAACTCGGCTGCGCCGATCCGGCGAGGCCGTGCATCATCGGGCAGTTCCTGATCGCTGACCCCCCACTGCAGCAGGTCGTATCCAAGACGTTTGAAGCTGGCTTCCGCGGTACCAAGGAATTGAACATCGGTTCGCTCGGCTGGAAGATCGGTGCCTACCGTGCCACCAACTACGATGACATCCTCGCGACCCCAATTCCGGGCCTGACGGGCTTCGGCTTCTTCCAGAACGTCGGCCGGACGCGCAGGCAGGGTATCGAAGCCGAGGTGAGCCTGAAGTCGAATGTGCTTCAGTTCCAGGCGAGCTACGCATTCCTGGATGCGCGCTTCCTCGATGCGCTGACGCTTGGCTCAGACAGCCCGTTCGCCGACGCCGACGGCAACATCCAGGTCTTGCCGGGTAATCACATTCCGCGGCTGCCGAGCCACCTCATCAAGGCCAGCATCGAATATGCTATTACCGATGTTTGGAAGGTCGGGGGTGACGCGCTCTTTGTCTCAAGCCAGTATTTCGTCGGCGATGAGTCCAACCAGTTTCCCAAGCTGCCATCCTACGCCGTGTTCAACCTCCACACCTCCTACCAGGTCACCAAGAACCTCCAGCTTTACGGTCGCGTCAACAACATCTTCGACAACCGCTACTCGACCGTCGGCACCTTCTTCGATCGCGAAGCCTTGCCCAACTTCACCAATGGCGGCGCGGAATTCACCGACCCGCGCTCACTGAGCCCGGCAAGACCGCGCGCGTTCTATGCGGGCATGCGGGTGACGTTCTAGGTATCTGCGAAGCGCGGGACGTGCGATCGACAGCGCGGAGACTAGGTCAGTCCCAGGCCGCCATCGACGGCCAGAACCTGGCCGGTGATCCATTGCGAGGCGGGGCCTGCCAGCTGGACGATCCATGGCGCAATGTCGTCGGGAACGCCGCGACGACGGAGCGGAATCCGCGCGCGCTCGTCGTCCTTGACGGCTTCAGCCTGTTCCGCAGATAGCCCCATCATCCCCGTCAGGGCCCCCGATTCCGTAGGGCCGGCGGCGACCGCATTCACCCTGATTCCGAATGGCGCCAGCTCGAGCGCCCAGCAGCGGGTCAGTTGTTCCAGCGCCGCCTTGCTGGCGGCGTAGTGGGACAGCCCCGCGGCAGGCCGATGACCGAACGTGGAGGAGATGTTGATGATGGTGCCCTGCGTCGCCTTCAGGTGAGGAAGCGCGGCGCGGGCGAGCAGGCTTGGACCGACCACGTTGACGGAAAGGATGTCGTCGATCCGGTCCGCCGCCGCATCCGACAGCGGAAGAATGGCTCCGGCGCCGGCGTTGTTGACGAGCGCGTCCAGCCGGCCCCATTTGCCGACAGCCTCAGCGATGGTCCGATTGGCGTCCTCGGCGGAGGCAGTGTCCGCAACCAAGCCTGCGATATTCCGATGCTCCGCTGCTGTCTGTTCGATGGGACCGGCGCGGCGGCCGGTGATGAGCACCTTGTCGCCCTGGTTGGCGAAACGCAGTGCTGCCGCCCGGCCGATGCCGGAGCTGCCGCCTGTGATGATCACGACTCTTTCGTTCTGCATGTTCATTCGCTTTGTTGCGTCGTTCCAAATGGAAGGAGAGCGTGGGCCAGTGTTCGGCGAACCACAGCTCGGTGTTTGAGGAAGACCAGGGCGCGAACTCATCAATGCGATGAGCACGCGCCCTCGGATTCATTTGATCAATCGCTCAATAGTCCCAGAACACCGGCACCCAGCGGAACGCATCGCCGTCGGCCGCGACCCGTCCGACGGACGGGAACGGCAGGTGCGTCGCCACCAGCAGCCCTTTGGTCTCGACCAGCTCCTTGAACAGCTGAACCCGAACGCGAGCGGCTTCCTCGGGATCGTGCTCGAAGCCGTTGTACCATTCGGGGTGCTCGAACCCGACTGCGAACACGGCATCGCCCGCGAACATCAGCCGGTCGCCGCCGGACGCGACGCGAACCACGCTGTGTCCGGGCGTGTGACCGCCGGTGCGACGGACGACGACGCCCGGCGCAACTTCGTGCTCCTCATCGAACTGGCGCAGCTGACTGCCGTATTCTTTCACGAAGCGCTTGGCGGCCGAGCGAAGCGCGTCCGGGAATCCCGGCGGCATGGAGACGTGGGAGAAATCGGGCGCGTCCCAGAACTTGACCTCGGCGGCCGCCACATGGATGCGCAGGTCCTTGCGCAGCCGCTCCTTCACGCCGTCGACCAGCAACCCGCCGACATGGTCCATGTGCATGTGGGTGAGCACCACGTCGGTCACGGACGAAAGATCGATGCCGGCGGCTTCCAGTCGCTTGATCAACTGCCCGGCCCGCGGCAAGTGCAGGTCCGGATCGAATCCCAGCCCGGCATCGACGAGGATGGTCTGGCTGCCGCTCCGCACCACGACCGCGTTCAGCGCCCAATCGAAAGCGTCCGGTGGCAGGAACATCTCCTTCAGCCAGGCCGCCCGGGCAGACGGGTCGACATTGTGGGCCAGCATGGCCGTTGGCAGCGGCAGCACGCCGTCGCTGACCACCATCACGTCGATGTCGCCGATCTTCAGCGCATAGCGCGACGGGACCAGCTCTTCGGGCTTCGACGTCACGGGGGATGAGGTGTTGTGCATGTTCATGTTCGTCTCCTGGTTCAAGGTGAAGGCCCCCGGCTGGTCCTGGTCGAGCAGGCCGCGCCGCCGGGAGAGCGCGGCCGCCGTTGCGTGATGCGACTAGAGGCTCGTCACGCGCTCCGGATCGGCCGATGCCAACGCCGCGGCGCGCTCGGCGCGGGGCGGGTAGATCCAGACGGTGTTGATCTCCCGCTTGGTCTTCTTGGCGACGTCGCCGACCAGCTCGACCGTGCGCTCCCAGCCGCGCGTGAACAGCGCGCCGGCTTCGCCGAGATCGAGGCAGGTGACGTAAGCTTTCTGGTGATACGGCCTGGTCGGAACGCCGAGCAGCTCGGCGGCGGCGTTGTTGCCGGCAAAGGCGCCCATGCGCGTCGCGTGCTGGCATGACATCAGTGCGTAATTGCCGGTGTCGTCGCAGGCGGCGCGCGCCGCATCGCCGGTGGCGAAGACGCCGGCGATGCCGGGCACGCGCAGGTCGCGGTCGACCAGCAGCCGGCCGAAACTGTCGCGCTCGGCGGGAATCTGTGCCGTCAGCGGCGCGGCACGAATGCCGGCTGCCCACACCACCGTCTCGGTTTCGATGTGCTCGCCGGTCGAGAGCGTCACGCCGGACTTGTCGAGCGAGGCAACGCCGGTGCCGAGCCGGGCCTCGACGCCGAGCTTGCGTAGCGCCTCCTCGATCACGGGGCGGGACCCTTCGCCCATGTCGGGGGCAATCGCGCTGTTGCGCTCCACGATGATCACGCGCGCCCTGGAATCCTTGCCGAAGATCTGGCGCAGGCGCGCGGGCAGCTCGGTGGCCGCCTCGATACCGGTGAAGCCGCCGCCGGCAACGACGACCGTGTCGCGCCCGTTGACGGCCGGCCGATTGGCAAGGCTGTGCAGATGCCTGTCGAGCGCGACCGCGTCATCGAGCGAATCGACGCTGAAGCCATGCTCGGCAAGACCTGGAATGTTGGGGCGGAACAGGCGGCTGCCGGTGGCGACCACCAGCCGGTCGTAGGACAGCGTCTTTCGCGTACCCTTGGCTGTGGCGATCTGCACCGTCTGCGCCTTGGTGTCGACCGCCTCGGCGCTGCCCTGGATGTAATCGACGTCGATGGCCTCGAGGACGTCGAGCAGCGGCGCCGTCAAGGTTTCCGGCTTCGGCTCGTAGAGCCGCGGGCGGATCACCAGCGTCGGCTGAGGCGCGATCAGCGCGATCTCGAGATCGTCGGGCGAAACACCCTGGATGTCGCGGAGGCGAGCGGCGGAGAGGGCGGCGTACATGCCGGCGAAGCCGGCACCGATAATGAGTAGTCGCATGTGGTTGTCTCCAGGATTGGATTGGTTCGAAACGCGCGCGTCATCGCTGCCGCTCGATGCGAGCGGAGTCTGTTGCGACCCGTGATGACGCGAAGAGGTGAGGCGGAGAGCGCCGGGCCGTTACGGCGCGGTGCAGTTCGGCAGCGAGGACAGGAGGGCGGGGCCCTCGCAAGCCGCGCGGCAGCTGCGCGGGCCCAGCGGCCAGCCGCGCAGGGCGACCGGCATCGCGGGCTTCCCGAGCCAGCCGCGATCGAGCAGGATCGACGTTGCGGCATTGGCGCTTCGTGGGCCCTGTAACTCCGCCTCTTCGGCGGTCGGCGAGGTGAAGCGCACCGTCAGCGAGAGCCCGTACACGAGCGCCGAGGCGGCGGCCTTCCGTTTCGGTGCGATTGCAAGCTGTTTCCAGTCCATCGTTCGTCTCCGTCCGGATGATGTGACATTGCGATCTTTAGCGAACCGGATAGTCGACTGCGCCAGAGCGATTGCCGTCCCTGTCGAGCGATTGCTGCTACCGCACGCGCCTGCGCCAATCGCTCGGCGTTTCGCCGGTCAGCTTCTTGAAGGCCGCGGCGAAGGCGGTCTGCGAGGAATAGCCGAGCGCTGCGGCGATCGAGACCACCGGCTCGTCGCTCCCGCGCAGCATGTCCATGGCCTGCTCGAGCCGGTGCTGGCGCAGCCAGGCATGCGGCGAGAGCCCGGTGCTCTCCTTGAAGGACCGGCAGAAATGGAAGCGCGACAGTCCGGCGTCGGACGCGAGCGCCGAGAGCGAGACATCTGCATCGCTGTCCGAGCGCAGACGTTCGATCGACCGGCGCAGAACCGAAGGCGAAAGACCGCCGATGATCGGCTGCGGCGTAGCAGCAACGCCCGCATGAGCGGCCAAGAGGCGCGTGGCGAGCAGATCCGTCAGTTGTTGCCTGAACAGCGTGTCCAGCGTGGCGCTGCCTTCGAGCGAGTCGGCGGCGCTCAGCAGCAGCCGCGACGTGATGGCGTCAGGATGCCCGGTTCGCTCCAGCAGATCGCCGGGGTTCGTCGTGTTGGCCTCGTCGGCGATCCGCAGCAGCGTCCTCTGCGGAAGATAGAGCTGGACGACATGCATGGGGCGGTGGATGTCCCATCGCGATGTCGAGCCGGCCGGAATGATCGTCACGACGCCGGGACGCGCCGTCGAAATCGCGGCCGTCCTTCCCGTGCGTCGTTCCAGCGCCTGCGAGCCGGCGGGATAGGCCATGACGACATGATCGGCCATGGGCTCGACGGTGTCGTGCAGCGGTTCGTGCCTCCAAAAGGCGATGGCGCCGCTGCTGGAATCGGAGGCCATGCGAAGCGGCTTCGTCTTGAGCACGCGTGCCATCTCGGCATCGGCGGCGCGACGCTCGGACGTCGCGTGATCGTCCGGCCTTGCGCCAGGTATGGGTGGCAAACCCTTGGGGGAGGGATTGCGCATGAGTGTGGTGCTCCCGGTCATTGCGTGGCTCCTCCCGATCGCTTCGAGCTCAGATCAGGTGTCCGTGTTTCTACGGGTCGGGGGCGTTCTAGGCGCTGCCCGGGCCGAGCGTCTTGCCTGAAGCGCCCATGCTTTGCCCGATCCTGCTCCGAGCCGGCGCGCGCTTTCGCAAACGCCCGACGCGCAGCGCCGCGTCGTCGCAGTGCCGATTTCGCGAGAGGAATAAATTCGCTGAAAAGGCCCGGTGCCGGCGGCCGAGGCGGGGCCCTGGCCGGCGCCGCCGCGGGCGGATGGCTTGCACAGAATATCCCGCCTCCGGCATGATAGGCCCGGAGGTTCGCTTCGCCGTGTCATTGAAGAATCCGGACGCAGTCGCAGCCATCGTTGCAGCGCTTCGGCACGTTTACGGTGACGAGGTCGCGCGAATGATGCTCGTCGGCGGCATGAGCCTCGCCACCCTGATCGATGCGATGTTTTCCGCGCCCTTGACGCATCGGCAGGCCGTCCGGGCGATTACCGACGGATTGGACGATTTTGTCGTCTCTCCGGACCTCGGTCTCATGTGGCACCTCAAGTACATCTATGGAGACCAGCCCGGTTCGCTGGATGTCGTGGACATGGAGATCGCCACGATGAACGGCACGCTGGCGAGCAAGGACGTCTGGCTTCGCCTGGCCTCCTAGAGCAGAACTCGGCCCGGTCCCGGATTGAAGCGGAATCGGCAAACCTGAAGTATTGATTAAAATTCTAATCGTGCGCGGTTCATAATCTTAGCGTCGCGCCTGTATGACCTCTCGCAAAAATTTGTTTTTGCAGGAGACGTATTATGGCTGCTGCCGATCAGACTTTCTCTCAGGCCATCGACATTTCAGGCCGCCTCGTGCGCGCCGCCAATTTCGCGCTGGACAATTGGTGGATATGGCTGCTGGCCGCCGCCGCACTCTGGCTGATGCTGAAGATCCGCGCGCAGCATGCGCTGATCGCGCAGCTCGACGAGCGCGCGGATGCGGCCTTCGGCGACGTCGACGCGCTGCTGGTCGAGCGGCACACGCTGATCGGCAATCTCGTCGAGATCGTCCGCGCCTTTGCCGCGAGGGAGCATCAGTTGATCCGCGACGTGCTCGATGCGCGCATCGACGCGCTGGAAGCGATCAGCGGCAGCGGCGGCGTGATCCAGAGCGAGACCCAGATCGCCAGCGTCCTGCAAAATCTCTTCACGGTCAGCGAAAACTATCCCGCGCTTGCCAGCGCCGCCCATTACAGCACGCTGCGCTCCGACCTGATCCGGATCGAGGACCGCATCACCGCGGCGCGCAAGTTCTACAATCTCGCGGTCGAGGAATTGAACTCGGTCCGCCGTGCCTTCCCCGGCAATTTCATCGCGATGATCGGGCACAATCCTCCGCGCGAAAAGTTCGTGCTCGGCGACCGCCGTGCCGAGCTGGCGGAGCCGGTCAAGATCGCGCTTTAGGCCGAAAGGGCTGGCGCCAACAGGGGCTAGGTCATGGCGGTTCACGGCTACGTCACCCACGCCGCGCACAACAGGCGGTTCACGGCGTTGCTGGTGCTGGGCTATGTGCTGGCCTTCGAGATCATCGGGGCCTTCGCCCTGACGATGATCCTGCTCTCCGCCGACCATGAGCATACCATCCTGACCGATCCGGCCGGCTATGCGCTGCGCTACGCACTGCCGATCGCGATCGTGGCCGGATTCGTGTTCTGGTGGATCTACAGCAGTCACGCCAAGGCGGTGACGAAAGTGCTCGGCGTCCGCATTGTCACCCGCGAGGACGAGCCGCGTTTCGTCGCGATCGCCGAGGAGCAGTGCACCGCGCTCGGCGTGCGCCTGCCGCGTTTCGGGATCATCGAGGCGAGCGAGCCCAATGCCGTGACCGCAGGCGAGGGGCCGACCCAAGGTCTGATCGCGGTCACGCGCGGCCTGCTGGACCTGCTCGACGACGACGAGCTTGCCGCGGTCCTTGCCCATGAGGCCTCCCATATTCGCCACGGCGATACGCGGCTGCTCGCCGCCAACCACGCCTTGATGCGCACCGCCATCATCATGCAGATGAACAATCCGCTGCGCTTCGAAGACTGGCGGCAGATGGTCATCGCGGTGCTGATCCCGCCGATGCTGCTGCTGATGCTCGCGAGCAGCGCGATGACGTCGCTCTCCATGCGGCTGTCGCGCGCGGCGCGGCGCGGGTTGAAGCTGAGCCGCGACCACGTCGCCGACGGCGAGGCCATCCGCGTCACGCATTTTCCCGAGGCGCTGCTCAGCGCGATCGCCAAGGTCAGCGACCGGGGCTGCTTCGTCGGCAGCGACCGTGTCGAGGGTCTGCTGTTCGACGGGCGCGCCGATCACGAAGGCGGAAGCCATCCGTCTGCCACGGATCGGATCGAGGCCATCGGCCACCTTGGCGGAGAGCTGATGAATCCGGCGCGGCAGCGCCGCGACACCCGCGTTCCGGCGCGGCCCGTGTTCGGCAGGCGCCCGCGAATAGAAGCTGCAACAGCCTATCCGCTCGATGCGTCGGGACGTCCGCTGGAGCGGCCGCGCCCGCCGTCCCGGCATCCTTTGCTGCTCTACTTCACCGACCACGAGCTCTACATGCAGTGGCACAATGCCTGCGTGGCTTGGACGGAATGGCAGCTGAACGAGCGTCGCAATGTCCTCGGCGTGATGCCGAAACTGATGATCCCGCTCGGCCTTGCGTTTGCAGCGGTGCTCTATCTCTACTGGCCGAAGGACGGAAACCTGTCGAAGCTGGCGAGCCTGATGAACCCGGCGGGGATGGTCGATATCGCCCGGATGACGAATTCGGGACCGTTCTGCAGCGGCCCATCCTATCCCGACGGCAAATGCGCTACCAAAGGCGCGCCGGCGCCGAAGCCGAACAACCAGGTCGCGCAAAGCGCGCCTGCTGCCGCGCCGGCAGGCAAGCCGGGAGCGAACGGCGGAGTCTGGGCTGAAGGCAGCGATCGTCCAACAGCGCCTTCAGCCTTCATGCCGCTCTTGCTGTTCGGCCTCGTGGTGGTCGGGATATTCAAGCCGAAACTGCTCCGCGCGCTGTTCGGCCATCTCGAGCCGCTCGAGATCGATCGTCGCAAGTCGCGTCCGGACATCGTCGAAATCGACGAAGAGATCGTCAGGAACGACCAGCCAAAGTGGAACGCACCGCCGCCGCCGAGTGCCCCGCTTTCGGCGCCGGTGTTTGGCCGGAGGAGGGTGTAAAGTCGCTTCCCGGTCTGTTCGCCAAATGGCGCGGACGATCTAAGCCCGGCTCAGCCGATCGCGCAGGAATTCGATGAAGCGCTGCGTCTTGGCAGGAAGCAGTCTGGTCTCGGTGACGGCATAGATGGTCATGGGCAAGCCCTGCCATTGCGGCATGATGCGGCGTAGCCGGCCGGCTGCGACTTCGTCGGCGACGATTTCCTGCGGCACGAAGGTGATGCCCATGTCGAGGGTCGCGAGACGGCGGAGCATGCCGATGCTGTTGAGGTGGAAACGGCCGCCGACCTCGGCGTCTAACATTTGCATTCCGTTGTGCAGCTTCCAGCTGCTTACCCTCGTCTGGCAGAGGCATTGATGGTGCGCGAGGTCCGCGGGTTCGCGCGGCTCGCCGTTGAGTTCGAGATAGCGCGGCGAGGCGTAGAGATAGCCGTGCAGGCGGGCGAGCGGCCGCGCGATCATGTGGGACGCCTCGGATTCTCCGATGCGGATCGCGAGATCATACGGCTCGGAGACGAGGTCGACGCGCCGCGGCGTCAGGTCGAATTCGAAATCGATACCGGGATAAAGCTGCGCGAATTCGGTGATCAACGGCGCCAGATAGGTGTTCGCGAAATCCACCGGCAGCGAGACGCGCAACAATCCGCTCGGCCGCGCCAGCATTTCGCCGAGCTGCTCGTGCGCGAGGCGTGCTTCGTCGACGATGCGCTTGCAACGCTCGAAATAGAGCTGGCCGGCTTCGGTCAATTCGATCCTGCGCGTCGTGCGGTTCAGGAGGCGAAGCCCGATCTCCTTCTCCAGCAGGCTGATCCGTCGCGACAGGGTGGAGTTCGGCATGTCCAGCGTCGCCGCAGCGCCGCGGAAGCTCCTGGCTTTCACGACCTCGACGAAGAGCGCCATGTCGTTCAACAGCTCCATAAGATTATTCCATATGTGGACCAATCTATTCCATTATACGCCATTTATTCCATGAGATGGAGGGTCCATCTGCCTTCTCGACAGCAACGAGAAGGAACTCGCCATGAAATCGCTATTCAGTCCCGTCCGCGTCGGTGGACTTGAGCTCCCGAACCGCCTCGTCATGGCGCCCATGACGCGGTCGCGCGCCGCCGCCAATGGCACGCCCGGCAGCCTCGCCGCCGACTATTACGCGCAGCGCGCCGGCGTCGGTCTGATCGTCACCGAGGGCACGCAGCCATCTGACGACGGGCAGGGCTACATGACGACGCCAGGTATCTACACGCCGGCGCATGTCGCTGGCTGGCGCAAGGTCACCGATGCCGTGCACGGCAAGGGCGGCCATATCTTCATCCAGCTCATGCATGCCGGGCGCATGTCGCATCCCGACAACACGCCGCATCACCGGCAGGGCGTGGCCCCCTCGGCCATTGCGCCGGATACCCCGATGTTCACGGCGACCGGCATGCAGGATATCCCGCAGCCACGCTCGCTCACCACCGACGAGGTGCGCCGGACCGTCGCCGACTTTCGCGACGCTGCGCGCTGCGCCATCGCGGCGGGAGCGGACGGCGTCGAGATCCACGGCGCCAACGGATATCTGGTCCAGCAATTCATTGCGCCGAGCGCGAACACCCGAACCGATGCCTATGGTGGCTCGATCGAAAATCGTGCGCGTTTCGCCATCGAGGTGGCGGCCGCCATCGCTGGCGAGATCGGCGCGGACAAGACGGCGATCCGTCTGTCGCCCGGCATCACGATGTGGGGCATCGACGAAGGTGTCGAAGGACCTGACCTCTATCGTCATCTGGTCACTGAGCTCGACAAGCTCTCGCTCGCCTATCTGCACATCATGCATCAGGGCGACGACCGCCTTCTTGCCGATCTCCGCAAGCTGTGGCGCGGCAGGCTGATCGTGAACAGACCGGGGCGTCCGCGCGACCTCATCGGCGCCGACGTCGCGGCCGGACTGGCCGACATGGAGGCGTACGGCCAGATGGTCCTGGCCAATCCCGACGTCATGGCGCGCCTGAAATCCGGCGCCCCGCTGAACGAGGCGGATCGCACCACCTTCTTCGGCGGCGACGCCCGCGGCTACACCGACTATCCTGCGTTGGGTGCGACTGCTGCGGTCTGAGCACTCCCGGTCATCGCAATCATCGGCTCTGCACCGCGCCCGCGGTGCGAGCGTGCTCTTCCCGAAGCCGAATCGCCGCTGGCTCGCGGCGACGCTAAGCCAGCATTCCGTCGAGATCGGAATAGATGACGTCGGCCGTGCGTTGATAGTGCTGCTGAAGCAGACGCACGGCCTTTTCGGTGTGCTTGGCGAGAACCGCCTGAAGGATATCGCTGTGCTCGGCACCGACCTTGCGCGCCGGATAGGCCTTTGCGATCGACATCATGCGATAGCGATAGAGACGGTCGGCGAGCTGCTCGCAGAAGCCGAGCAGCGGACGTGAACCGCAAAGGCCGATCAGCGTCGCGTGGAAGGCGCGGTGCACCTTCTCCCAGTCCGGATTGTCCTCGAACGTGTCGGGCTTGAGCGAGCGAGGGGTGCGGTCGAGCCGGTGATGCGCCACCAGCAGAGCCTCTTCCCAGCTCTGCGTCGCATTCTGCATGGACTCGCGGAGCGCCAGGCCTTCGACCCAGCACCGCGTCTTGGTCAGCTCCTGCAGCTCCCCCTTGCTGACCTCCTTCACATAGAAGCCGCGCTGCTCCATCCCGACGACGAACTCCTCGGTCGTCAGCCGGTTGAGCGCCTCGCGCAGCGGGGTCTGCCCGACATTGTACTGCTCCATCAGGAAGCGCGACTGCAGCTTGCGACCGGGCGCGAGCCGGGTGGTCAGGATGTCGGCCTTGAGGCGTGCGTAGATCGTGGTCGCCAGCGTTGCCGGTTGGTCGTCCTTCTGGCTTGGCAGGTCAGGGCTCATGGGCATCCCATTGGAATCTCTGCGTCTGTGTACATTAGCAGGGTTTGGACCTGTTATTTATAAATTTTTGCTTTACTGACGATTTTGTACATATTAATGGACTGACATTCGCGTTTCCTGACAAGGAAGTCCAATGTCCGACTTTCCGGTGACGGCCCTGCGCAGCGTCGAGGTCACGACGCCGCACCTCGCCGGTTCGGTCGAGTTCTACAGCAAGGTCTGGGGCCTCGACGTCGTGGCGGAAGCGGACGGCACCGTGTACCTCGCCGCGACGGGCAGTGACTTCCACGTTCTCGAGCTCACACCCGGTGAGGCGACGTCACTCCGAAAGATCAGCTTCCGTACCCGCTCGCTTGAAGATCTGCACCGCCTGTTCGCGCGTGCGCGGCAAGCCGTCTGTGAGGTGATCAACTCACCCGCGCCGTCGCCTGCGCCCTCGGGCGGGACAAGCTTCGTGGTTCGCGAGCCACAGGGCTGCGCCATGGAGTTCGTCCATGGCGATCATGTAAGGCCGCCGCGCGTGATCGCGGATCGCCCCGAACGGCTGGCGCATGTCAACATCAACAGCGCCGACATCGAAACGCTTTCGACATTCTATCAGGACACCCTGGGGTTTCGGCTGACGGATCGCTCGAAGCTGATGGCGTTCCTGTGCTGCAACAGCGATCACCACGCGATCGTGCTTGCCGAGGCCCCTCGCAACGGCCTCAATCACATTGCCTTCCTGATGCCTGATCTGGAGTCCGTCATGCGCGGCTCCGGTCGCATGGTCGACCATGGCCACCCGATCGGATGGGGCGTCGGTCGTCACGGACCGGGCGACAACGTGTTCGCCTATTTCGTCGATCCGGCCGGCACCGTGATCGAATACACCGCCGAGGTCTTGCAGATCGACGACAGCTACGTCGCGAAAGGCCCGACCGATTGGGTCTGGCCTCCGGGACGAACCGACCAGTGGGGTATCGCCCCGCCCAAGTCCGACACCTGCAAGACGGCGCAGCTCGCCATTCCCTTCACGGCGGCGCGCGCATGACGGATATGGCTGGCGCTACCGACTATGACGTGCTCGTCGTCGGCTTCGGGCCGACCGGCGCCGTTGCCGCGGGCCAGCTCGGCCGGCTCGGTCATCGCACGCTCGTCATCGACCGGCTCACCGATGTCTACGACAAGCCGCGTGCGATCGCGCTCGATCACGAGATATTCCGTCAATTCGACAATATGGGCCTCGCGGATGCAATCTCGCCCTTCATCGAGCCCTTCACCGCATCGGAGCATTTCGGTGTCGACGGCCAGTTGATCCGGCGCATCGACATGGTCGCAAAGCCCTATCCACTCGGCTACACGCCGAGCATGGTGTTCAGCCAGCCCGCGGTCGAGACCGAGCTGCGCCGCCACGCGATGAGTTTTTCCAATGTGCGGGCCGAGCTCGGCGTCGAGCTGCTCGATCTCGTCCAGACCTCCGATCGCGTCGAGGCGCGCCTGAAGGACAGCGACGGACGGCATCGTTCCGTGACGGCGCGCTACGTGCTTGGCTGCGACGGCGCCTCGAGCACCGTGCGGCAGATCGCGGGGCTCGGCCTCGAGGATCTCGTCTTCGACGAACCCTGGCTCGTGGTCGACATGCGCGTGAACGAGAGCGCGCTGGCCCGCCTGCCGCAATGCTCCGCGCAGTTCTGCAATCCGGCGCGCCCCGTGAGCTTCCTGATCGGCCCGAAGAACCACCGCCGCTGGGAGATCATGCTGCTGCCGGGCGAAGACGTGCGGCAGATGGAGCGGCCCGACAATGTCTGGAAGCTGCTCTCGCCCTGGCTCACGCCGCATGACGGGGACTTGTGGCGGGCTGCCTCCTATCGCTTCCACGCGCTCGTTGCCGCCGACTGGCGGAGCGGCAGGATCCTGATCGCCGGCGATGCCGCGCATCAGCAGCCGCCCTTCATCGGCCAGGGCATGTGCCAGGGCCTGCGTGACGCTACCAACCTCGTCTGGAAACTGGATCAGGTGCTCAAGGGCGTGTCCTCCGACAGTCTGCTCGACAGCTACACGGTCGAGAGAAAGCAGCACGTCATCGAGCTAACCGGCAAGATCAAGGCGATCGGCCAGTCGATCTGCGAGCGCGATCCGGCCGCGGCCCGCAAGCGCGATGCGCAAATCCTTAGCGATGGCGGCGGCAAGCCGCTGCTCTTGACGCGGCAGGAAATCATCCCGCCGCTCCGCGCAGGATGCCTGTCGCATCAAGAGACGCCGGCGCGCGGCAGCCTGTTTCCGCAGCCGCGCATCGCAAGCGGCGGTACGGCTCGCCTGCTGGACGAAATGATAGGGGCCGGCTGGCGCGTGTTGATCGACGGCCGCAGCAATGATGCCGCGTCCATGCTCTCGCTCTGTGCCGCGCGCCCGGACGTATCGGCAACGGCCGTCGCGCCTGCTGGGGCAGGTCGGCCGAATGTGCTCGAAGAGACCGAGGGCGTACTCGCGAGCTGGTTCGACCGCCACGGTGTCGTCGCCGCGATCGTGCGGCCCGACCATTACGTTTTCGGCACCGCGCGCAATACTTCTGAGCTCGGCGATCTCCTGCGCGAGATCGGCTTGTATTGTCGCGACGTCCCGGCCGAGCAAGCAAACCTAATTCCCGATCAGACAATGGAGAGAACGCCGTGAAACTGGCCACTGTAGCGATCGACGGCCGCACCACCTGGGGCATCGTCGAGGGCGAGACCTTTTTTGATGTCGGCACCGCGCTCAAGGCGCGCTATGCCGATCTCAAGGCGGCCATCGGCGCCGCCTTCGCCGGTGTTGCGGATGCAAAGTCCTCCGCCGCCACTCTCCCGATCTCGAAAGTCACTTGGCGGCCGGTCATCCCGAACCCGGACAAGATCCTGTGCGTGGGCCTGAATTACGAGACCCACCGCAAGGAGACCGGCCGCGCCGAGGTCGATCACCCCACCATCTTCTCGCGCTACGCCAACAGCCAGACCGGACATTTGAGTCCGATCGTGCGGCCGCGCGTCTCGACCCACCTCGATTTCGAGGGCGAGCTCGCGGTCATCATCGGCAAGGCCGGCCGCTACATCTCCCGCGCCGACGCCATGGATCATGTCGTGGGCTATTCCTGCTACAATGACGGCAGCATCCGCGATTTCCAGCGTCACACCCATCAGTTCACGCCGGGCAAGAACTTTCCGGACACCGGTGCATTCGGGCCCTGGATGATGACGTCGGACGAGCTCGGTCCGCTCGGCGAGCTCAAGCTGCAGACCCGCCTCAACGGACAGGTCATGCAGGAAGCGCTGATCAAGCAGATGATCTTCGATATCCCGCGCCAGATCGAATACTGCTCCACGTTCACGCGGCTCGAGCCCGGCGACGTCATCGTCAGCGGCACCCCGGGTGGCGTCGGCGCGCGGCGCGAGCCGCCGCTCTGGATGAAGCCCGGCGACGTCGTCGAGATCGAGGTCGAACGCCTCGGCGTGCTCAGGAACGTCGTCGCAGACGAAACCTGATCGAACGACGGCCGCCGGCGACGGCGTGCGAACGATCAATAAAACCCGCAAAGCGGAATCTTTCAGGGAGGAACATCATGTCCGCACTATCCCGTCGTCTGCTGCTCGCCGCCGCCGCGCTTTGTTTCTCTCTTCCGGCCTTGGCGCAGCCCTGGCCGCAGAGGCCGGTGACCATCGTCGTGCCGCAGCCGGCGGGCAACAGCCCGGACGTGATGTGCCGCCTCATCACCGAAAAGCTCTCGCGGACCCTCGGGCAGCAATTCGTGGTCGAGAATCGTCCGGGTGCCGCAAACCTCGTCGGCACGCAGTCCGTCGCCCGTGCGGCGCCGGACGGCTACACGTTCCTGTTTGCCACGTCGGCCGCGCTCGTCACCAATCCCTACACGTTCAAGAAACTGCCCTACGACCCCGTGAAGGACTTCGTGCCGGTCGCGATGGCTGCCAAGAGCAACCACGTCCTCCTCGTCAATCCCGAGGTGAAGGCCAATACGCTGCCGGAGTTGATCAAGCTCGAGAAGTCGGCGCCGGGTTCATTGAGTCTGGCCGTCGATGGTGCGCGCAATCTCTCGGGCCTGATCGCTCAAGCCATCAACAAGAGCGCCGGAACCGGCTTTGTGCTCATCCCCTACAACACGACCACGAATGCGGTGCAGGACGCGATCTCGGGCCGCATCCAGGTGACGATCCAGTCGGCGTCCATCGCCGAAGCCTTCATCAAGGCAGGTACGCTGCGACCGGTCGCCGTTGCCGGAGCCAAGCGGATCGACTCCCTGCCGGACGTTCCTGCGATCGCGGAGACGCTGCAAAGCGTCGACCTGCAGGGCTGGTTCATGTTCATGGCGCCAGTCGGCACGCCCGCCGAGATCGTCGAAAAGCTGAGCGCCGAGATTGCAAGCGCCCTGGAATCATCCGATGTGCGCGAGCGAGCTCCAACTCTCGGTTTCGATGTCAGCGTTGGCGATGCCGTGACGACGGCGGGCGCAAAGCGTTTCCTCGATCAACAGCTTGCCTCGTCCGGCAAGATCATTCAGGGACTCGGTATCGAGCCGGAATAGCGGGCAGACGCCTCGCGTTGCGGCTGGCGCATCGTCGCGGGCGCCGCGCCGGGCTCGAGAGGCCGGATTCACACGGGCCGCGTGATTAACGGTTTCTTAGCGCTAGTCATGCGGATGATCTGCATGGGAATACCTGGGGAGACTGCTCCCATGCTGAACGACGGTACCTACGCGGCTTGGTACAAGACGCCGCTCGAGCAGGGCACCGGCATCGTCCATGTCGCAGACGGCCAGATCTGGGGCCGCGACAGCCTGATGACGTATCATGGTTCGTGTCAGGTCGACGGCGATCGCTTCACCGCGACCGTGTCGACGAAGCGTCATACCGAAGGACGTGACACGGTCTTCGGCGTCTATGATGAGCTCACGCTGAACATCGTAGGGACGTGCCCCGGCAAGATCGCGACTTACACCGCGACGGCGGGACAGGCGCCGGGAGTCGTCCTCGAGGGAACGCTGATCCTGACGGAAAAGCCGGCGGCGGCGCCTGAGCGAACGGCTCAGGTCCCCGCGTTCAATCCCGACAAGCTTCCAAAACTGCCGAAGCGCTCCCGCTGATCGCGGCAGCGTGCGCCGGCCGGCGAAATCGCCCGCGCCGACATGTCGCGCCCCCGGCAGCGCAATTCTGCATCCTCAAACTTCCGCTGCGGCGCTTCTCAAATGGCCCGTCACGCGTCATTGTGATGCCGCACCAGCATCACCTTGGGAGCAGCATCACATGTCGGACAAGGTCTCGCGCCGCCAGTTTGCCAAGCTGGCGGGATTGTCCGCAGCCGGAATCGCAGGTCCCGTCGAGCTGGCCGATGCCAAGCCGGTACCGGCGCCGCGGGGCATGGACGGCTTTCCGCCGGGCTTCGTCTGGGGCACGGCGACCTCGTCCTATCAGGTCGAGGGCGCGGTCAATGAGGATGGGCGAGGGGCCTCGATCTGGGACACTTTCGTGCGCATCCCCGGCAAGATCGAGGACGGCACCACCGGCGACCGCGCCAATGAGCATTATCATCGCTATAAGGAAGACATCGCGCTGATCAAGGATCTCGGCTGCAAGGCCTATCGCTTCTCGATCGCCTGGCCGCGGGTGTTTCCGGATGGTGACGGCAAGCCGAACCCGAAAGGACTCGACTTCTACAATCGCCTCGTCGACGAGCTCCTGAAGAACGGCATCGAGCCGTGGGCGACGCTCTATCATTGGGATCTGCCGCAGTCGCTCCAGGACCGCTTTGGCGGCTGGCGCTCGACCGAGACCTGCAAGATCTTCGGCGACTATGCCGGCTATGTCGCCGAGCGCCTGACCGATCGCGTCAAGAACGTGTTCACGCTGAACGAGAGCGGCCGCTTCGTGCAGTTCGGCTATGGCCTGGGCATCGATGCGCCCGGCGCGACGCTGCCGCAAGCCGAGGTCAACCAGGTCAGGCACAACAGCGCGCTCGCGCACGGGCTTGCGGTGCAGGCGGTGCGTGCGCGCGGACGCCGCGGCACCAAAGTGGGGCCGGCCGAGAACATCGACGTCTGCGTTCCCGCGATCGACACGCCCGAGCATGTCCGCGCCGCCGAGATCGCGCTGCGCGAGATGAACGCCGGCTATCTCAACGTCATCATGACGGGCCAGTATACCGACGCCTTCCTGAAATATGCTGGCGCCAATGCGCCGAAATATACCGACGCGGAACTGAAGATCATCTCCTCGCCGGTCGACTTCCTCGGCCTCAACATCTATGCGCCGCAGAACTACGTGGTGCCGTCCGACCAGGGCGCGGGCTTCATGCCGCTGCCGATCCCGAAATCCTTTCCGCACATGAATTCGAACTGGCTCCGCGTCGCGCCGGAGACGATCTACTGGGTGCCGAGGCTCGCGGCAAAGATCTGGAAGACGGATGCGATCTACATCACCGAGAACGGCACCTCCGGCGAGGACGAGATCTCGCCGGACGGCAAGATCTACGACACCGACCGCATCATGTACCTGCGCAACTATCTCGCCCAGCTCCAGCGCGCGACGGCCGAGGGCGTGCCGGTGCGCGGCTATTTCCTCTGGAGCCTGATGGACAATTTCGAATGGGTGTTCGGGCTGAACAAGCGGTTCGGTCTCTACCACGTCAATTTCGACACCCAGGTGCGCACGCCAAAGCTCAGCGCGAGCTTCTACCGCAACGTCATCGCGAAGAACGCCGCGGGAGTGTGATGTCTTCGCCTCTCCTCGCGTGCCGGGAGAGGCCGGATTTTACGCGCAGCGGAAAATCCGGGTGAGGGGGACGCGGCCCGTCTGTCGCGTTTGAGCTGCCCTGACGCAAGATTGCGCAGCAATTGCCGTTTAGCCTGACGGACCAATCGCTTCACAGGTATCGCTGCGCCTCACGCGGAACCGGGGCTTCTACTGTGCATGGGGTTGTTTTTCACTTTTTGCAGAGAGGCCGTCCGGCACCGCCGATTGACTCAACTCTCCCCCTGATTCACAACGCCTCTCAACACTCATAACAAGAGGACAACGCCCATGGCTGACGCGCTGATCATCGATGCATGCCGGACCCCGCGAGGTGTCGGCAAGGCCGGCAAGGGAGCACTCTCGGGCATTCATCCGCAGCAGCTGGGAGCAACCGTGCTGCGCGCGCTTGCCGAGCGCACCGGCATCAATACCGCCGACGTCGACGACATCGTCTGGGGCTGCAGCGCGCAGGTCGCAACGCAAAGCGGCGATCTCGGCCGCATGTCGGCGCTCGACGCCGGCTATGACGTGCGCGCCAGCGCCGTGACGCTGGATCGATTCTGCGGAAGCGGCATCACCAGCGTCAACATGGCCGCATCCTCGATCATGGCGGGCGCCGAAGACCTCGTCATCGCCGGGGGCTGCGAGATGATGTCGATGGAGGGTCGCCGCGGCGGCGGTCCGATGATGATGGACTCTGGCAATCTGCGCCTGCGGGCGAAGCATCCGCAGTCGCACCAGGGCGTCTGCGCCGATGCGATCGCGACACTTGAAGGCATCACGCGACAGGACGTCGACGCGCTCGGTCTCGAAAGCCAGAAGCGCGCGGCGCATGCGATCGCGAACGGCCACTTCAAGAACAGCCTCGTGCCCGTCCATCGCGAGGACGGCAGCCTCGCGCTCGACCATGAAGAGTATCCGCGGCCGCAGACCACGATGGAGGGCCTCAGCAGCCTGAAGCCGGCGTTCCCCGCCGTCGCCGACTATGCGCTCGACGACAAGGGCACGACCTATCGCGGCCTGATCCTGCAGAAATATCCCGATCTCGACATCGACTTCGTGCATCACGCGGGCAATTCGTCGGGCGTCGTCGACGGCGCGGCCGCGATCCTCCTGGCTTCACCCGCCTACGCCAAGGCGCATGGCCTTAAAGCCCGCGCCCGCGTGGTGGCGATGGCCAACATGGGGGACTCGCCGACGTTGATGCTGAACGCACCGGTGCCGGCGACGCGCAAGGTGCTGGCGAAGGCGGGGCTCTCCATCGATGACATTGATCTCTTCGAGATCAACGAGGCCTTCGCGGTGGTGGCGGAGAAATACATCCGCGATCTCAAGCTCGACCGCGCCAAGGTCAACGTCAATGGCGGCTCGATCGCGCTCGGCCATCCCATCGGCGCCACCGGCTCGATCCTGATCGGCACCGTGCTCGACGAGCTCGAACGGCGCGGCCTCAAGCGCGGCCTCGTCACGATGTGCGCCGCCGGCGGCATGGCGCCGGCCATCATCATCGAGCGCGTCTAGCCAACCTCGTCTTCACCGCTCCCCTTAAAAACGGGGAGAAGAGGCGGCTGCAGTGCGATCCAACCCTTATTTTTCAGGGTGAATCGCACGCGGTCGTTCGGTCGTCGCTTGTCGAAAGCCGCGAATCAGCTTTAGCAAGGTTGCGTGCGGGCCTTTGAAACAAGGTAAAATCCGCTGCCTGAGGCTTCCTCCGCTCCGGAAGTAGCTAAAAAGCAGGGTTTTTTGCCACAGGGGGCCAAAAAAGCCCGTAAATTCGCGACAAAACTGTGCAGAAGGCTATAGGCCTTCGCCGGTTGGTCTAATATGCAACCGGCAACGAATCAGAGGAGACACGATGCCGACCCAACTTTCCAAATCGCAGTTGATCGAAAAGATTGCGACCGCCACCGAGCTTTCCAAGCGCGACGTCAAGAACGTCATGGAGACGCTGACCGACGTCGGCCACAAGGAGCTCAAGAAGAACGGCCTGTTCCTGGTGCCGGGCTTCGCCAAGTTCGTGGTCATCAAGAAGCCCGCGACCAAGGCGCGCAAGGGCACCAACCCGTTCACGGGTGAAGAGATGATGTTCAAGGCCAAGCCGGCCCGGAAGATCGTCCGCGCCCGCCCGGTCAAGGCTGCCAAGGACGCCGTGGCCTGATAACGCAAAGGCCCCCTCGATGAGAGGGGGCCTTTTGATTTGGGGCAGTCGCAAGGGCCTGAGACGGAGGGCTCAACCCTTGCGGCGCTTCACCCGGACCGGGATCGGCTGAAGCCGCGGCTCGGGTCCCGCGACCTCATCGCGCACCCGGTCGATGGCGCGATCGAGCAGCTGGCGCAGCCGCTGCGTCTTGCGTGATCTCCTTGCTTTCTCCAGCAGTTTCTTCATCGCATTACTCCGCCGCTTCGATCTTCGGATCGACCTTGGCTTCCGCCGGCTCGAGCGCTGCGGCGATGGCCTCGTCGACGCGCTCCAGCCAGATGAATTCGAGGTTGTCCCGCGCGCTCTTCGGGATGTCGTCATAGTCCCGCTTGTTGCGCGCCGGCAGCATCACCCGCTTCAGGCCGGCGGCGGCCGCGGCCACCACCTTCTCCTTGATGCCGCCGACCGGCAGCACCAGGCCGCGCAGCGAGATCTCGCCGGTCATCGCCGTGTCGCTCCTCACCGTGCGATTGGTGAGCAGCGACGTCAGCGCCGTGAACATCGCAACGCCCGCGCTCGGTCCGTCCTTCGGGGTGGCGCCCGCGGGGACGTGAACGTGGATGTCGCTCTTCTCGAACAGCTGGGGATCGATGCCGAACTGGGAGGCTCTGCTCTTCACCAGTGTCAGCGCAGCCTGCACGCTCTCGCGCATGACCTCGCCGAGCTGGCCGGTCAGGATCATGCCGCCGCGGCCGGGCACGCGCGAGGCCTCGATGAACAGGATGTCGCCGCCAACAGGGGTCCAGGCAAGGCCGGTGGCCACGCCCGGAATGCTGGTGCGCTGCGCGATCTCGCCTTCGAAGCGCGGCTGGCCGAGCACGGTGCCGATGTCCTTTGTCGTCACCACCACCTTGGCAGCCGTGCCTTCGGCGATCTGCACCGCGGCATGGCGGAACACCTTGCCGATCTCGCGCTCGAGGTTACGCACGCCGGCCTCGCGGGTGTAACCCTTGACCACCAGCTTCAGCGCCTCCGGCTCGATCTCCGCCTGCTCGGCCGAGAGGCCATTAGCCTCCAGCTGCCGCCGCACCAGATACCGCCGCGCGATCTCCAGCTTCTCGTCCTCGGTGTAACCGGCGAGGCTGATCAGCTCCATGCGGTCCAGCAGCGGACCGGGAATCTGGTCCAGCATGTTGGCGGTCGCGATGAAGACCACGCGCGACAGGTCGAATGGCACGCCCAGGTAATTGTCCCGGAACGTCCCGTTCTGCTCGGGGTCGAGCACCTCCAGCATGGCGGCGGAGGGATCGCCCTGCACGCCGCGGCCCATCTTGTCGATCTCGTCAAGCATCATGACGCAGTTGCGCGCGCCCGCCTTCTTGATGCCCTGGATGATGTTGCCGGGCAGCGCGCCGATATAGGTGCGCCGGTGACCGCGGATCTCGGCCTCGTCATGCACGCCGCCTAAGCTGACGCGCACGAAGGGGCGATCCATCGCGCGGGCAATGGATTGGCCGAGCGAAGTCTTGCCGACGCCGGGCGGGCCGACGAAGCACAGGATCGGGGCCTTGCCCTGCGGCGCCAGCTTGCGCACCGCCAGATATTCGATGATCCGGCTCTTGATCTTCTCCAGGCCGAAATGATCGGCATCCAGGATGCGCCGCGCCTCCTTGATGTCGATCGGCTTCTCCTCGGGGAGGGCCCAGGGCAGTTCGATCAGCCAGTCGAGATAGGTGCGGACCATGCCGGCTTCGCCGGCAGCCTCCGGCATGCGCTCGTAGCGGCGCAGCTCCTTCTTGGCATGCGCCTCGGCTTCAGGGGGCATGTTGGCCTTGGCGATCGCAGCCGTCAGCTCGGTGACCTCGGCCGCCTTGCCGTCGCCTTCGCCCAGCTGGCGCTGGATGGTCGCCATCTGCTCGCGCAGGATCGCCTCGCGCTGCCGCTCGTCGAAGGAGGCCTTGGTCTTCTGGCCGATTTCATTGCTGATGCGCAGCACCTCCAGCCGCTCGGCCAGGTGCTTCGACACCTTCTCGACGCGCAAAGCGAGGTCGATGGTCTCCAGGACCTCCTGCTTGTCCTGCGGCTTGATGTCCATGAACGAGGTTGCGAGGTCCGCCAGCGCGCCGGGCGCAGTCGTGCCCTGGAACATCGCGATCAGCTCGGGCGGCGCCTGCGGCAGCAGCTCGATCGCCTCGATGGCCTGGCGCTGCAGGTTCAGCGCGCGCGCCTCGATCTCGGGCGAGCTCGTAGCCGGCTCGGGGATCTGCTGGAAGCGCGCGGCCAGGAACGGCGTCCCCGGCAGGAAGTCGAGGATGCGCGCGCGCTGCACGCCCTGGCAGACGATGTGATGGGTGCCATCGGGCGCAGTGATGTAGCGCACGATGTTGGCGATGGTCGCGACCCGGTAGAGATCGTCCGGCCCGGGCTCCTCGATCTCGGGGCTGCGTTGCAGGACGATGCCGACCGGCCGCTGCTCGCGCAGCGCCTGCTGTGCGGCGGCGATGGACTTCGCCCGGCCGATCGCGATCGGCGCGATGGCGCCCGGAAACAGCACCATCTCGCGCACGGGGATGATGATCAGCGCGTCTTCGGGGATCTTCACGTCAGGACCGTTTTGGGAATTGGTCTGTTCGGTATTCATCTGTTCGGTGGCCATGATCGACCTCAGGATTTGGCGAGGCGCAGTGCGACGCAGCCGTCCATTACGAAGCGGCTGATGGCGTAGCGGCCGATGGGAAGCGCGATGCGCCGCTCAAAACGGCCCTGCGGCAGCTCGAGGCGGTGGATGCGGGCGTTGCGAAGCTCCGGCGGCAGCGTGCGCTGGCCGGAGATGATGAGCACGCCGTCATGGATCACCGTCTCGACGTTGTCAGGATTGACGCCGGGGAGCGCGACCAGGATCAAAAGCTCATGCTCGGTCTCGAGCACGTCGATCGGCGGCTCCCAGCAGGCTTCCTGGCGGCCGAACTGCTGGCGCAGCCGTTCGGCGCGGGTCAGCGAGTCCAAAGCTTCGGACAGCATCCAGTCGAGGGGATTTTTGGGTTGCATGGCAAAAACTCGGGGAAGGCGCTGCGGTTGGAAAACGAGGATATGGGGATGGTTCCCGCAAATTCCAGCATCGCGCGTCTGGAGCATGCCTGGCCTCTCGAACCGGAGGCCCTTGCAGTCAGGCGCTTCGACGCCGCAGCCATGTTCTGCGGCGTCGAAGGCAACAGTTGGGCGGGCGGCGCCGATCAGGCGGCTTCGCGGTACCCTTCTTCTGCTTCGAGGTTGATCACGGAGGTGGCGAGCTCCGTCAGCGCGTGGTCGGTGGCCTCTTCCTCGTCGAGCGTCTCCTGGAGCAGCCTCGCTGCGTCATGCATGCCGAGCTCCTCGGCCCAGGTACGCAGTGTGCCGTAACGGGAAATCTCGTAGTGCTCGACGGCCTGTGCCGCGGCGAGCAGGCCGGCATCGAGGGCAGGGGCGTTCTTGAACTCCTTCATGATCTCGGCGCCCTCGTCGGTGATGCCGTTGATCGCCTCACACGGCTTGCCGCGTGCCGGCTTGCCCAGCATCCTGAAGATCTGGTCCAGCCGTTTCACCTGGCCCTGGGTCTCGCGCAGATGCTTGTTGAAGGCCGCCGCAAGGTCCTTCGAATGGGCCGCCTTGGCCATCTTCGGCAATGTCTTGATGATCTTGTTCTCGGCGAAATAGATGTCCTTGAGCGTCTCCAGAAACAGGTCGCTCAGCATCTTGGGCGCCCGACGCGGACGGCGCGCTGCGGTCTTTTTCTTGGTTGCACGTTTCTTTGCTCGTTTAGCCATAGATCCTCCTCATGAGGCGACACGGGAAGGCATGCCCTTCCTCAATCCTCACGCGATCAAGAGCCGGGATCAGCAAATGTTCCTCGCGAAGGCCTTCGCGAGCCGCTATGGCTTGCGCCTCGCCACCCGAGACGCTTTCCATGATCGACTTCGCCCTGTCCGCCTTCGTGACGCTGCTGCTGGTGGTCGATCCTGTCGGTCTGGCGCCGGCGTTCCTGGCTGCGACAGGAGGCATGCCTGACAAGGTCAAGCGCACGGTCGCGGTGCGCGCGCCGCTGATCGCGGCCTCGATACTGGTCGTGATCGCGCTGGCCGGAAACTGGCTGCTGCGCCAGCTCGGGATCGGCATCCCCGCCTTTCAGATCGCTGGCGGACTGCTGCTGTTCGGCGTGTCCTACCAGATGATCTTCGGCGACCGCCCGCATCGCGAGGCCCGCGAGGCCGACAAGGCGACGTCGGAACACGCATCCGATGTCGCGGTGTTCCCGCTGGCCATCCCGATGATGGCCGGCCCCGGCGCGATCGCGACCACGCTGTTGCTTTCGGGCGATGCCGGCTACGGCGCCAAGCTCGCCATCATCATTGCGATCGTTCTGGCGGTGTGCCTGCTCTGCATGCTGTGCTTCGTCTCCGCGGGTCTGATCGCCCGCACGCTGGGGCGGACCGGAAATGCGGTGCTCTCGCGCGTGCTCGGCATGCTGCTTGCGGCCTATTCGGTGCAGTTCGTGATCAACGGAATCGCGGCCGTTAAAGCGAGCTTTTCCTGAGCCTGCGACAATCTGCTAATATACTGATTTTACAATTGGTTTCTCGATGTAACGGTACACCCGGCAAGACGGTACCTCATCCGGTCCGCTTTCTCTTGCACTGCCATATTGCTTTGACGTACTTCGGGTCTAACAAACGCACTTCGCCAAGAAATCGAGAAGAAATCGAGAAGAAACTGAGATGTCGATGACAGCGGACGAGCTCGCCAAGAGACAGGCCATCATCGACGCCTGCCGCCGCATGAATGCGCTCGGCATCAACCAGGGCACATCGGGCAATATCAGCGTCCGGCATGCGGACGGACTCCTGGTCACGCCGACCAGCGTGCCCTATGAGGCCATGACGCCCGACCAGATCGTGTTCATGAGGATGGACGGCGCGCATGCGCCCGATCAGAAGCCATCCAGCGAGTGGCGCTTCCACCGCGACATCCTGAAGTCGCGCGAGGACGTCAACGCCCTTGTCCACGCCCATCCGACCTATTGCACCATCCTGGCGATCATGGGCATGGACATTCCACCTGTGCACTACATGATCGCGGCCGCCGGCGGCGACAGCATCCGCTGCGCGCCCTATGCCACATTCGGAACGGCGGAGCTGTCCGAGCATGCGATGCGGGCGCTCGAGGGCCGGCTCGCCTGCCTGCTCGACCATCACGGCATGATCGCGATCGGCAAGACACTGGACAAGGCGATGTGGCTCGCCGTCGAGGTCGAGACCCTGGCGCGGCAGTATCACGGGTGTCTCCAGATCGGACAACCGCCGCTGCTGTCGAGCGAGGAGATCGAGCGGGTTCGCCAGCGCATGGCCGGCTACGGCCTGTCGGAAGGGTAGGGCGGACAGACAGTGTTCGTGCGGCTCAGACATATCGTCGATCGCAAGGGGACGAACCGCACCATGGTTCGGCTCCGGGCGCTCTTGCGCAGCAACGAGTTCTACCTGATCCCGCTGGCGCTGGTGATCGGCACGCTGGCCGGCGCCATCGTGACGCTGATGGCGGAGATCGCGCAGATCGCGCATGTCGTGATCTACGGCATTCCCGTCGACGTCCGCCTGTCCGCCAATGCGCGGGTCAGTCCCTGGGCGGCGCTGCTCGCGCCGGCGCTCGGCGGATTGGCGCTCGGCATAATGGAATGGTCGCGCCGGCGCATGAAGATTTCGAACGCGGTCGACCCGATCGAGGCCAATGCCCTTCGCGGCGGCAATCTCTCGATGCGCGACAGCGTGGTGGTGTCGAGCCAGACGCTGATCTCCAACGGCTGCGGCGCCTCGGTCGGCCTCGAGGCCGGCTATACCCAGATCGGCTCCGGCATCGCCTCGCTGCTCGGCAAGTTCTTCAACCTGCGCCGCAACGATCTGCGCCTGATGGTCGGTTGCGGCGCTGCCGCGGCGATCGCAGCGGCGTTCGGCGCGCCGATCACCGGCGCCTTCTACGCCTGCGAGCTGATCGTCGGCGTCTATTCGGTCGGCAGCGCAGCGCCGATCCTGGCGGCCTCGCTCGCCGGCGCGCTGACCGCGCAATGGCTCGGCGGCGCGCCGTATTCCATCGAAATCCCGAAGGTCAGCTCGGTCGGCATCGAGCAGTATCTGGCATTGATCGGGCTCGCCCTCGTCACCAGTGGCGTCGGCATCGCCGTGATGCGCTCCTCCTCGATGTTCGAGCGCCTGTTCAAATGGCTGCCGGTCTGGCTGCGCCCGGTGATCGGCGGCCTCATCGTCGGCAGTTTCGCCATCGTCACGCCGCAGGTGCTGGCGGCGGGCCACGGCGCCATGGTGCTTGATCTCTTCCACGACATGACCATCGGCCTGATCGCCGTGATCATCGGCCTGAAGGTGACGGCCTGCCTGATCTCGCTCGCGTCGGGCTTCCGCGGCGGCCTGTTCTTCGCCTCGCTGTTCGTCGGAAGCCTGATCGGCAAATTCTTCGCCGCGGTGCTGCTGCTGGTCAGCCCGAACTTCGTGATCGATCCGCTGGTGGCGATGCTGACGGGCATGGCGACGCTCGGCGTCGCCATCGTCGGCGGTCCGCTCACCATGTCGTTCCTCGTGCTCGAGATGACCCGCAATGTCGACGTTACCGCCGTGGTGCTGGCCGGCTGCATCGTCACCTCGATCTGTGTCCGCTTCATGTTTGGACATTCGTTCTCGACCTGGCGCCTGCATCTGCGCGGCGAGACCATCCGCAGCGCCAACGATGTCGGCTGGCTGCGCAACCTCACCGTCGAGCGGCTGATGCGCTCCGACGTCGGCAAGGTGCCGTCGACCACGACGATCGCCGCCGTCCGCCGCGAATTCGCGCTGGGCTCGCGGCCGGGTATCGTCATCGTCAACAATGCTGACGAATATGTTGGCCTCGTGCTGTTGCCCGACCTGTTCTCCAGCGACCTCGACACCATCGCCGACGATATCCAGGTGATCGAGCTCGCCCGCCTGATCGACATCGTGCTGATTCCGGAAATGAACGTGAAGTCGGCGATGGCGGTGTTCGATGAGGCGGAAGCCGAGATGCTGGCGGTGGTCGATTCCACCGACAGCCGCAAGGTGGTTGGTTTCCTCACCGAGACCTTCGCCCGCCGCCGCTACGTCGAGGAGATCGACAAGGCCACGCGCGGCGTGCTGGGGGCGCTGTCGTAAGGGTCTGCGGCCTCGGGGTCGAGAGAGGTATTGGGGGAGGGGCCATGGCACCCGCAGTCGCCTTCGAATTTCCTTGAAGGCGTCTTGCTTTGGACAAACCGCGTCAGCGATGATCAGGGCAAGCAAATGCGACGGACGCCTTCGGGCGACATTGGGCTGGGAAGGGGAGCGCCAATGAACTCCGTAACGACACCGATCGAGCCGCCTTATGCGCTGTCTGCGCGCATAGACGCACAGCTCACGCATACCTTCGCGAAAATCAAGAGCGTGGATGAAGAGATCGCGCGCGCCAACGAGCAGCTTGCCCGGCTGGAGCGCGATGCCGTGCGCAGTCGCCCGCGGCGTGGCGGAACAGCGCTGCGCGGCCTCGCCGGTCTCGGGCTGGCTGCAGGGATCGGCATCGCTGCCTTCGTCTCGCAATCATCCCACGGTGATACGGTCAGGCAGATGTTCGCAGGTTGGGCGCCGGTGCACGCTGCGACGTCGTCGCAGTTGCAAGCAGAGCCGGTGCGCGAAGCCGAGACGAGCCCGACTGCTCAATTGGCCGAGGCATCGCCGCAACCGGCATCTGCGGCCGAGACCGTACCGGAGGTCGTCGCGCCAACCGGCGGCACACTCCCGCCGGAGTTGACCGAATTGCTGCAGAAGCTGGCGAGCGATCTCGCAAACGTGCAGCAAGGCATCGATGAGCTCAAGGCGAGCCACGCGCAACTGAGAGCGAACCAGGAGCAAATGTCGGTCGACAATCTCAGGCTTGCCGATGAGTTGAAAGCAGGCCAGGAACAAATGACGCGGCTCGTCGCCAAGACCCCTGAAGATAAGGCGTCTGAAAGCAAGGCGTCGGATAACAAGAGGCCCGAGATCGCCGGCAAAACGACCGACCGGTCGAACGCGGGGCAGAAGACGAGCGCAGCACCAGTGCCTGCGTCACGTCCGGCTGCGGCTCATACGCCCAAGCCGGCGGCGGCAACCTCGTCACCGCATGCCGCGGTGCGACGGACTGCTCCGGTCCAGCTGCAATCGGCGCGACAATAGTCGCGATCGATACGGACCCGTAGTCGCGGCCACATTCACGGCAACGATCGCTCCACATCGATGGTGCCGACGCCGCCGAGAATGACCGCCGGCATCGCGCCGAGACGGCGGTCATGCCGCTTTCGAATTCGCCAAGCCGCACCGGCGCGACGCGGGCCACGCCGCCGATCGTATGGCGCCCATCGATCCAAGGTGTCGAGTAATCATGGAAGCGGGACGGCGGGCTTCATGAGCGCCGCCCGCGTCCGGCTATCGGCTTGGTTGAGATGGCGCTGCCACGAGGCAGGCCACGATCCGGCGGACCAGTGGCAGCACCATCAGCAACGTAGGAAAGGCGACGAGCCACGACAGCGCCCATGCGCCCGGCCAGGTCGCCAGGAACGCCGGCGTCGCGCCGAGGCTCCGCAGGGTCGAAATGACCGACACCACGGCCGTCATGAGGACGGACAGCACGAATGGCATCACGATCGGCGCATAGCGCGCCGGCAGTTTGCGAACCGCAATCATCTGATTTCTCTTCGAGAAAGGACGCGTCAGTCACGTTGAACCCATTAAAATGGCATCGATCCCGACGGCGTCGGTTGATGCGTTGGTTCACGTGAACGCTTACGGCGACCGCAAAACGGCGCGGCTGTTCATTATCCGCTCAGGTTGAGTGGTGCAAGCTGGATCGGCTGGTTCGGTTTACAATCGTTCAAAGCGTGGCGGATTGCCGCGATCCTGAAACCATTTCAGTGGTTTGCGCGTTAGGTCACGTTTGAATATGTTTTTTTGGCGAGAACAGAGGACGTCAAGATGAGCAATCGACCCGTCACTTCCAGGTTTGGCCGCACCGGTGCGCTGGCCGCGTTCGCGGGCCTTGCCCTGACTGCGGCTTCGGTATCGCCGTCGGTTGCGGCGTCCCCCGTCGCGGCCAAGACCTTGCCCACCACCGCGGCAGGTCCGGCTTCGTCCAATGCCACCGATTTCAGTGCAGCCCGACGCCATCGTTATTATCGACGCGGGCCGAACGCCGCGGGTCTCGCCTTCATGGGCGTCGCGGCAGGTCTGATCGGAGGCGCGATCGCCGAGAGCCGGCGCCAGGAGTACTACGACAACTATTACTATGCTCCGCGTCCGTACTACGGCGGCCCGGGCTATTATGGCGGCGGTCCTTATTACGGCCCGCGCTACTATCCCTATTAGGCGACCGGTTTCGCAAAAAGGGGCGGTGCCTTGCACCGCCCCTTTTTTGCGTCCGGCATCGCGAGATGCCGCGGTCGATGATGCTGTGTCCCTCGTCTGTCAAGCGGCGCAGAGGACGTAGGATGGGTAGAGCTCTTGCGAAACCCATCATGCTTCGGCGCAACGAAGACGTGATGGGTTTCGCTGCGCTCTACCCATCCTACGAGAGCTACACGTCCGGCAAGTCACCGTCCCGCCGGCGCCGACATCGCGCCGTTGGCGTAGCGCGACCAGTCGGGTTCGGTCGGCTGCGAGGGCCACATTGCCGCGTTGGAGTTACGCACCGATTGGGTGACGGGGGCGGGATGCGCCTTGCGGACGTGGTGGCGGTCACTTGCCGCGGCGGTCTGGATGGTGACCGCGGCAATCAAGGTAGCGCCGAGAATGGCGAAAGATTTCTGCATGTCGTTTCTCCCGTGACGACGCTCCGGCTGTGGCGTCTTGTGTGTTCGTCGTCGCCGCTGACATGGCGATGGGCCTTTCCGAATATCAGCGGCGCCGCCTTCACGTTGGAGCGAGCAAACTTTTTGGTCCCGGCTAAATATTCGGCAATCACACCCGTGACGCGGTGGACTTGCCCGCCGCAATCCGGTTCAATGCTGCGAATTGGCTTTCCAGGCGACAACGATGTCGAAATATCTGCTGGTCCTGTTGTTGATGGCCTCACCGGCGGCCGCGCAGGTCAAATTGACCCCGAAGGCCACGGCGGCGCATCCGGACCCCTGCGCTCCGATCGGGCGCACCGCGGACGGCAAGCTGGTCTACTCCATGAAATGCGAGAACCTTCCGGCACCGCCCGCGCCACCGCCGCAGGCCGAACTGAAGGAGGCGCCGCAGCCCGCCACTGAGGCGGAGCCGGAGGTGCGGCGGAGCGGCATCTTCGGTTGGTCCTACGACCGCCGGTGACGGCCCGCGCCACTTGCGCGAACGCCCATGGAATGCTCTTTGCTTGGAAGTTCCCGTGGGGCCATCGCCCCCGACCCAGAGAGATGAGATGAGCAAACTCGTTATCCGCGCCGGCGATTTCACCTTCGATGCCCGCTTCGAGGAGCAAGCCGCGCCCAAGACCGTCGCCGCATTTCGCAAGGCGCTGCCGTTCGAAAGCCACATCATCCATGTGCGCTGGAGCGGCGAGGCGGTATGGATGCCGCTCGGCGACCTCGATTTCGGCGTCGGCTACGAGAACCACACCAGCTATCCCGCGCCCGGCCAGATCATCCTCTATCCCGGCGGCATTAGCGAGACCGAGATCCTGATGGCCTATGGCGGCGTGAGCTTCGCCAGCAAGATGGGCCAGCTCGCCGGCAATCACTTCATCACCGTGACCTCGGGCCTGGAGAATCTGGCGACTCTCGGCAAGGCTGTGCTCTGGAAGGGCGCACTGCCGATCCGCTTCGAGGAAGTCTGAGTGACTGACGCCCGCTACCCGCGCGATCTCCGCGGCTACGGCCGCAACCCGCCGCATCCGGAGTGGCCGGGCAACGCGCGGGTCGCGGTGCAGTTCGTCGTCAATTTCGAGGAAGGCGGCGAGAACAACATTTTGCACGGCGACCGTGCCTCGGAAGCGTTCCTGTCGGACGTGCTTGGCGCGCAGCCCTGGCCGGGCCAGCGCCACGCCAACATCGAATCCATGTTCGAGTACGGCTCGCGCGCCGGCTTCTGGCGGCTGTGGCGGATGTTCAATGAGCGAAAGTGGCCGACCACCGTGTTCGGCGTCGCCACGGCGCTGAAGCGCAATCCGGTAATCGTCGCGGCGATGAAGGAGTCAGGCTGGGACATCGCCAGCCACAGCCTGAAATGGATCGAGCACAAGGACATGACCGAGGCGCAGGAGCGCGCCGAGATCGCCGAGTCCATTCGCGTCCATACCGAGGCCACCGGTTCGCGGCCGCTCGGCTGGTACACCGGCCGCTCCTCGACCAACACCAACCGCCTGCTGATGGAGGAGGGCGGCTTCCTCTATCTCTGCGACTCCTATGCCGACGATCTGCCCTATTGGGTCAAGGGCGCCAAGGGCAAGCAGCTCATCATTCCCTATACGCTTGACGCCAACGACATGCGGTTCATCAACCCGCAGGGCTTTGCCGAGGGCGAGCAGTTCTTCACCTATTTGAAGGACGCCTTCGACGTGCTCTATGCCGAGGGTGAAACCGCGCCGAAGATGATGTCGGTGGGGCTGCATTGCCGTCTTGCCGGACGTCCCGGTCGCGCCGCGGGCTTGATCCGCTTCCTCGACTATATCGGCAAGCATGATCGCGTCTGGGTGCCGACGCGGCTCCAGATCGCGCAGCACTGGCACGACAAGCACGCGCATCTCGCCGCCGACGCGTTCGAGATCGAGTAAGGCGATGCCGCAGATCTCGCTCGCCGATCTCAACGCTGCAGGCAAGGCCGATTTCGTCGCCGCACTCGCCAACGTGGTCGAGTATTCGCCATGGATTGCGGAGAAGCTTGCCGAGCAGCGGCCGTTCGCCGGCATCAACCAGTTGCACACGGCATTGATGGCGGCGATCCAGAGTGCCGAGCCTGACGTGCAGCTCGTACTGATCCGTGCTCATCCCGATCTCGCCAACAAGACCCAGCGCGCCGCGGGCCTGACAGCGGAATCGACCGACGAGCAGAACAGCGCCGGCCTCGACCGGCTGTCGGATGCCGAATACGCGGCGTTCGAGCGCGTCAACAGCGCCTATCGCGACAAATTCGGCTTCCCCTACATCGTCTGCGTGCGCCGTCACACCAAGGATTCCGTGCTGCGCGACTTCGAGACGCGGTTGCGCAACATTGCCAAGACCGAGACGCGGCGTGCGATCGAGGAGATCGGCCGCATCTCCGCGCTGCGGCTGGATCAGCTCGTGATTGCCGACGACAAGTTGAAAGTGCACGGTCGTCTGTCGACGCATGTGCTCGACAATCACGCCGGCAAGCCTGCGTCCGGTATTGCAGTCGAGCTCATTGAGCTAGCGAACCTCGGCGCGAGCCGCGTGATTGCACGCACGGTGACCAACGCGGATGGCCGCACCGACCAGCCGCTGATCGGCGGCCGGCCGCTGCCGATCGGTCGCTACGAACTCAGATTCAGTATCGGAAAATATTACGCCGAGCGCGGCGTGCAGACGCCCGATCCGCCCTTCCTCGACGAGATCCCGCTGCGCTTTGCGATCAGCGAGCCGGAGGGCCATTACCACGTGCCGCTGCTGGTCACGCCCTGGAGCTATTCGACCTATCGCGGCAGCTAGCTGCCGAATTTCTCGAGCAGCGCCGGAAACAGCCGGTCCGGCTTGAACGGCGGCGCGGTGAAGCGTATGCCGGTGGCATCGGCAATGGCGTTGCCGAGCGCGGCGGCAACCGGATTGTACGGACTCTCGCTCATCGACTTGGCACCGAGGGGCCCGATGGTGTCGGAGGTGTCGGCGAAGAAGACCTCCGTGCGCGGAACGTCGGCGAAGGACGGCAGGTGATAGTCGCGGAATTTCGGGTTGGTGACGCGCCCCTCGGCATCGATCACCATCTCCTCATAGAGCGCAGCGCCAAGCGCCTGCGCCACGCCTCCTTCGACCTGGCCGCGGCACTGCATGGGATTGGCGACGACGCCCGCGTCCGCCGCCTGCACGCTGCGGAGAATCCTGAGCTCGCCGGTGCCCTTGTTCACGGCGACGCGAAAGCCCTGCACGTTGAAGCCGACCGAGCGCGGCGTGCCGCCGGAATTGCCGGCAGCGGCAAACGGTTGGCCGCGTTCGCGCGCGAACGTCGCGAGCTCTGTGAAGGGCATCCGCCGCACGCCGCTGACGACCGCCTCGTCGTCGAGCGTGCAGTCCGCAGTGTCGCTCAGCCACGCGCTGGCGGCCGCGGCCTTCAGCTCGGTCGCAAGCTGCATCGCAGCCGCATGCGTGGCCTTGCCCGCGACGAAGGTGCCGGCGCTGCCATAGGCGCCGGTGTCGTGGCCGCCATGGGCGGTGTCGGACTGGCGCAGGCGGATGCGGTCGACTGTGGTCGCAAGGATCGTCGCGGCGATCTGCCGGTGCACGGTGCTGGTGCCGTTGCCGAACTCGGCGGTGCCGACAGTGAGGTCGAAGCTGCCATCGTCGTTGAGCGCGATCATGGCATCGGCGATGTGGCCGGCCGGCGGCACGGTATCGATCATGGTCAGCGCCACGCCGTCGCCGATCAGCCATTCCGGCGACAGCTCCGGCTGCGGACCACCCGCCTGCATCGCGCGCTCGACGAGGTCGATGCACTGATCGAGCCCGTAGGAACCATAGAGCACGTCGTGGAACTCGGACGGCGGGGGCGACAACATGGGATCGCCCAGCTTGACGTTGCGCCGACGCATGTCGTAGGGGCTGACGCCGAGCTGCCTGGCCAATTCATCGATCGCGGCTTCGATCGCGATCTGTGTCTGCGGCAGCCCATAGCCGCGAAACGCGCCTGCTGGCACCGTGTTGGTGTAGACGGCGTAGCCGTCGACCCGCTTGTTCGGGCAGTTGTAGACCGCGATGGACTCGGACAGCGAGTGGAACATCACGGGACCGGCGTGATTGCCGTAGGCGCCGGTGTTGGAGAGCACGTCGAGCTGGAGCGCGGTCAGCCTGCCATCGGCATCGGCGCCGGCCTTGATGTGGACGCGCATCGGGTGCCGGGTCGAGGTCGCGATGAACTGCTCCTCGCGGGTCAGCTCCAGCTTCACCGGACGTCCCGTCCTGAGCGCGGCGAGTGCCAGGATGTCCTCGACGAACATCTCCTGCTTGCCGCCGAAGCCGCCGCCGACGCGCTCGCAGAACACGCGGACCTTGTCCATGGGACGCTGGAAGATATCGGACAGCGCGCGGCGAGTCAGGAACGGCACCTGCGTCGAGGTGCGGACATTGAGCACGCCTGCGGCATCAAGCCAGGCGAGGCCGCCATGCGTCTCCAGTGCCGCGTGCTGCACGCGATGACTGTGGAAGGTGGCCTCATAGGTGACGGCGGAGGAGGCGAGTGCTGCGGCGACGTCGCCGAACTCGCCATGCGTCTCCGCCGCGAGGTTGCGCTGGGGATCGGCGATGCGGTTCGCCGTGGTGCGATCAGGATGAAGGACGGGCGCGCCCGGTGCCATCGCCTGCTCGGGATCGATCAGCGCCGGCAGGATGTCGTAATCGACCTTGATCCGGCGACACGCCTCCTCGGCGGCGGCTTCGCTCTCGGCGACGATCGCAGCAACCCTCTGCCCGATGAAGCGGACGACGTCGTCGAGGATGCGGGTGTCCTCGGGATCCATCCAGTCCTTCTCATGCCGGGCGGTCGAGATCAGCACCGATGGCGCATCCTCATGCGTCAGCACCGCGTGCACGCCGGGGATGCGCAGCGCCTCCGACTTGTCGATCGCGACAATCCTGGCATGCGCATGCGGCGAGCGCAGCAGCTTGACGTGCAGCAGGCCGTCGATGGCGGTGTCGAAGGTATAGCGCGCCTTGCCGCGGACCACGTCGGGGCCTGCGGGGGCCGGGAGGCTGCGGCCGAACGCGGCGCCGGCCTCGACGCTGTCCTCGACATTGGTCTTGCCGAGCAGCGCGTCCTCGATGGATCGATAACCGGTGCAGCGACAGATATTGCCCTTGAGCGCCGATCCGAGATCGGTGCGTTGCGCCTGGTTCAGCGAGGCGCAGGTCAGGATCATACCGGCGGTGCAGAAGCCGCATTGAAAGCCCTGCGCGTCGAGGAAGGCCTGCTGCATCGGATGCGTGCCGCGCTCGCCGCCGAGACCTTCGATCGTGGTGACGACGTGGCCGTCGGCGCGGAAAGCCGGGATCAGGCAGCTATGCACCGGCTCGCCGTCGAGCAGCACGGTGCAGGCGCCGCAATCGCCGGCATCGCAGCCCTTTTTCACGCCGAAATGGCCGAGCTCGCGCAGGAACGTCCGAAGGCACTGGCCCGCGCGCGGCTCATCCGAAAACACCTTGCCGTTGACCTCGAAACTCACGATGGCGTTGCCCCCAAGAGTTCGGCGCGGATCTCCTCGGCAAGCCGTAGCGTCATGTGCTTGCGCCAGAGCGGTTTGCCGTGGATGTCGGTGTGGTACAAATCATCCGTGATCTGCTGCGCGATCACCTCGCGAAGGACGCTTGCGTCCGGGGCCTTGCGAAACGACAGCTGGATCGGTCGCACCGTCGATGCCGTCACCGTCAGCGTCAGCGTGCCGTCGGCATCGAGGCTGCCGATCAGAAGCGCCGCCGAACGGCCGACCGGCGCCAGCGAGATCTGGCGAAACGCCGTTCGGCGCCTCAGAGCGGCAATCGGAATGTCGATCTGCCGGATGAGGTCGCCCGGCGTCAGCCGATTGCGCTGGTTGCCGGTGACGAAGTCGGCGACGGGAATCTTTTGCTCGCCACCGCCGGCCTTCCAGATGGTGCAGACGCCGTCGAGCGCCGCGGTGAGCGAGATCATCGGTCCGGCCGGCAGCGACATGCAGAGATTGCCGCCGACCGTCGCCGTCTTCCAGATCTTGAACGAGGCGAGGAAGGCGCGGCAGCACTGGCCGATCAGCGGAGCAGCGAGCCAATCCGGCGGACAGGCGAAACCATCGAGCTGCGCCACGGTGCAGGTGGCGGCGATGGAGAGATGGCTGTCCGTGATCGTCAGCGCCGGCCATTTCAGGTCGGTGAGATCGATCAGCCGCGTCAGATGGACCTGTGGCTCCGAGAACAGCCAGGTGCCGCCCGCGAGCCACGCATCGCCAGCCGTCCAGCCCGGCAGCTCCGCGCGCGTTTGCGGATGGGCGACCGTCGTGATGGTATTCAAATCCATGGCTGCGCCAGCGCTTTCGCGCGGTGAATCGTGGGATGAGTCTTGCAAGACCGGAGCCAAGTCGCAACAAACAAGTCGCAGCCGAAACGGCGTTTGGGCACTTGGCCGCATTGGGTGCCTGTCGCGCGAATGTGAGGAGAAGCGGGATCATGAGCGACGCAAAGCCGGTCTGGATCAAGGATCCGCTCGCCATTCTCGGAGACGGTGCCGAGCGCGGTGTCGTGGTGAAGGATGGCCGGATCGTCGAGCTGGTGCCGGCCGGCGGCACGCCGGCGACGGCGGATGTCGCGGCGTTCGAGGCGGGCGAGCACGTCGTGCTGCCGGGCTTGATCAACACCCATCATCATTTCTATCAGACGCTGACGCGAGCGGTGCCGGCGGCGATGGACCGCGAGCTGTTTCCCTGGCTCCAGGCGCTCTATCCGGTGTGGGCGAAGCTGACGCCGGAGCGACTCAAACTCGGCGTCACCGTGGCGATGTCCGAATTGCTGCTGTCGGGTTGCACCACGACGACAGATCATCACTACGTGTTCCCGGCCGGCCTCGAAGAGGCCATCGATATCGAAGTCGGCGTCGCAAAGCGGCTCGGGATGCGCGTGCTGCTGACGCGCGGCTCGATGAACCTGTCGCAGCGCGACGGCGGCCTGCCACCTGACAGCGTCGTGCAGGACGAGGACGCGATCTTGGCCGACAGCGCGCGCGTAATCGCAAAATATCATCAGCGGGGCGCGGATGCGATGGTGCAGATCGCGCTGGCGCCGTGCTCGCCGTTCTCGGTGACGACCTCGCTGATGCGCGCGACCGCCCACCTCGCCGACAAGCTCGACGTGCGCTTGCACACCCATCTCGCCGAGACCGAGGACGAGAACAGATTCTGCCAGCAGATGTATGGCTGCCGTCCGCTCGATTATCTCGAGCAATGCGGCTGGCTCAATGCGCGAACCTGGCTCGCCCATGGCATCTTTTTCAACGCTGACGAAATGGCGCGCCTCGGCAAGGCGAAGACCTCCATCAGTCACTGCGCGTGCAGCAATCAGATCCTCGCGTCCGGCTGCTGCCCGGTGTGCGAGATGGAGGAGGCTGGCGTCGGCATTGGGCTCGGCGTAGACGGCTCGGCCTCGAACGACGGATCGAACCTGATGCAGGAAGTGCGCGCGGCGTTCCTGCTGCAACGCGCCCGCTGTGGCGTGAGCAAGGTCAGCCACAAGGATGCGGTACGCTGGGCCACAAAGGGCTCGGCGGCCTGCGTCGGCCGGCCGGAACTCGGCGAGATCGCCGTCGGCAGGGCCGCCGACCTGGCGCTGTTCAAGCTCGACGAATTGCGCTTCTCTGGCCACGGTGATCCCCTGGCCGCACTGGTGCTGTGCGGAGCGCATCGCGCCGATCGGGTGATGGTGGCGGGGAACTGGACCGTGGTCGACGGGGCGATCCCGGGCCTTGATGTCGCCGATCTCATCCGCCGCCACAGCGCAGCGGCGCGGGCCATGCAGGCGGGATGATCGAGGCAGAATAGATGGAGGGGGCGACCACAAGTGCCGGGTGCTTCTGGCCACCCCCTCCAAACCTCCTCCGGGAGGAGCAGGTGATTTAGTCAATGCAAGAAGCGTGCTACTTGCCCGGCAGCTTGTCGTCGATGCCCTTCACGTAGAAATTCATGCCGAGGATCTGGCCGTTGTCGAGGTGATCGCCGCCTTTGCACTCGATCGGCTTGCCGTCCTGCCCAACGACCGGGCACTTGAAGGGGTGCAGCTTGCCCGCGGTGATCGCGGCCTGGGCATCCTCCGCCATTTTCTTCACGTCGTCAGGCATGTTGGTGTAAGGCGCCATCGCGAACATGTGGCTGTCGAGGCCGCCCCAGCTGTCCTCGGACTTCCAGGTGCCGGCGAGCTCGGCCTTGACGCGCTCGATGTAGTAGGGGCCCCAGGTGTCCAGGATCGAGGTCAGCTGGGTCTTCGGACCGAACTTGATCATCTCGGAGTCCTGGCCGAAGGCGAGCTTGCCGCGTTCGCTGGCAATCTGCATCGCCGCTGGCGAATCCGTGTGCTGCATGATCACGTCGGCGCCCTGGTCGATCAGCGCCTTGGCGGCATCGGCCTCCTTGCCCGGATCGAACCAGGTGTTGGCCCAGATGATCTTGACCTTGATGTTCGGGTTGATGGTCTGCGCCGCCAGGATCGTCGCGTTGATGCCGGAGACGACCTCCGGAATCGGGAACGAGCCGATATAGCCGAGCACGCCGGACTTCGACATCTTGGCCGCGATCAGGCCCTGGATGTAGCGGCCCTGATACCATTTGGCCGAGTAGGTCGACATGTTCGGGTTGCGCTTGTAGCCAGTGGCGTGCTCGAAATGCACGTTCGGATATTTCTTGGCGACCTTCAGCGTCGGGTCCATGTAGCCGAACGACGTCGTGAAGATCAGCTTGTTGCCGGCGCGGACGAGCTGCTCGATGGCGCGCTCGGCATCGGGCCCTTCGGGCACGTTCTCCAGATAAGTGGTCTCGATCTTGTCGCCGAGCTCCTTCACCAGCGCCTGGCGTGCCAGCTCGTGCTGGTAGGTCCACCCCAAGTCACCGATCGGACCCAGATAGATGAAGCCGACTTTCAGCTTGTCGGCGGCGGAGGCTGCACTAACGCTTCCGGCAAGCAACAGCCCGGCAGCCAGCGCAAGAAGTGATTTCCTCATCATCGATCTCCAAAACATCAGGGGAAAGCCACGATCCGCAAGGCGCGCGCCCCATCGCGCGCCCCGCGGAAAATCATCAGCGGTCAGGCACGAACACGGTGCCGAGCGTGGCCGGCGCGGTCGAGCCGCCGGTGCGCGCGCGGGACAACAGAACCAGCACGATGACGGTCGCAAGGTATGGCAGCGCCGACATGAATTGTGAGGGAATGCCGACGCCCCAGCCCTGCGCATGCAGTTGCAGGATCGTCACCGCGCCGAACAGATAGGCGCCGACCACGAGCCGCCCCGGCCGCCACGACGAGAACACGACCAGCGCCAGCGCGATCCAGCCACGGCCGGCAGTCATGCCGGGAATGAAGAACGGCGTGTAGGCGAGCGGCAGATAGGCGCCGGCAAGACCTGCGCAGGCGCCGCCGAACATCACGGCGAAGGTACGAATGCGCAGCACGGGATAGCCGAGCGCATGTGCCGAAGCATGATTGTCGCCGCAGGCGCGCAGGATCAATCCTGCCCGCGTGCGGTACAGGAACCACCAGACGCCGATGATGAGCGCGATGGAGAAATAGACGAAGGCGTCCTCGCCGAACAGCACGCGGCCGACCAGCGGAATGTCGGTGAGGCCGGGAATGGCGAGGTGCGCCGCCGGCGTGATGCGCTCGCCGACGAAGCCGGCGCCGATCAGGCCGGAGATGCCGACGCCAAGGATGGTCAGCGCAAGGCCCGTCGCGACCTGGTTGACCGCGAGCCCGAGCGCCATCAGCGCGAAGATCAGCGACATCAGCGTGCCCGCGATGATGCCGAACAGCGCACCAACCAGAGTCGAGCCGGTCAGCCACGCGCCGGCAAAACCACAGGCTGCGCCGACGATCATCATGCCCTCGACGCCGAGATTGAGCACGCCGGAGCGCTCGGTCACGAGCTCGCCGGTCGCCGCGATCAGGAGCGGTGTCGATGCGGCGAGCACCGAGAGGATGATGGCTTCAACCAGCTCCACGGGCCACCTGTCGGTTCGGGAAGACCAGCTTGAAGCGGTAGAGGATGAGGGAATCGCAGGCGAGCACGTAGAACAGCAAAATGCCCTGGAAAACCTTGGTGACGTCCAACGGGATCTTCATCGCGATCTGTGCCTGCTCGCCGCCGATAAAGGTCAGCGCGAGGAAAAGGCCTGCAATTAATATTCCAAGCGGGTTCAGTCGGCCGAGGAAGGCGACGATGATCGCGGTAAAGCCGTAGCCGGGCGAGATGCCGGGCTGGAGATGCCCGACCGGGCCGGCGACCTCGATGATGCCGGCAAGGCCCGCCAGCGCGCCCGAGATCGCGAAGGTCAGGATGACCAGCTGGTTGGCATTGAAGCCGCCGAAGCGTGCAGCGCGGGGCGCGGCACCGACGACGCGGATCTCGAAGCCCTTGATGGTGCGCCCGAGCAGGATCGCGGCTGCCGCGACGACGAGCAGGGCGATGATCGAGCCGAGATGCAGGCGGCCACCTTCGATCAGCAGCGGCACGGTGGCGACCGGATCGAACTCGGCGGTGGTCGGGAAATTGAAACCGTGCGGATCGCGCCAGGGGCCGCGGACGAGATAATCGAGGAAGAGATCGGCGACATAGACCAGCATCAGGCTGGTCAGGATTTCACTGGCGCCGAACTTCACCTTGCAGATCGCCGGGATCAGCGCGTACAGCGCACCAGCGGCGGTCGCGAGCACCAGCATCGCCGGCAGCACCCAGGCGCCGGCGTCAGTGCCCTGCGTCTTCACCGCGATCCAGCTTCCCGCGACCGCACCGATCAGGAATTGGCCTTCGGCGCCGATATTCCAGGCATTGGCGAGATAGCAGAGCGACAGGCCGATCGCGATCATCACCAGCGGCGTCGCCTTCACCGCGATCTCCTGCAGCGAGTAGCCGTCGGTGAGCGGCGCGATGAAATAGGCGTGCAGGGCGAGCAGCGGATTCTTGCCGAGGATCGCGAACAGGATGACCATGGTGGCGATCGTCAGCCCGATCGCGATCAATGGCGAGACCAGCGCGATCGTGTTGGAGCGCTCGGCGCGCTTCTCAAGCACCAATTGCATGCGCAGCCTCCTTCGGCTCGAGGCTGCTGCCGCCCATGAGGAGGCCGAGCTTTTCGCGGCTCGCCTCGCTTGTCGCGAGCGGTGCAGAGAGCCGGCCATGGAACATCACGGCGATGCGGTCGGCGAACTCCGCGAGCTCGTCGAGGTCCTGGCTGGTCACCAGCACGGCGGCGCCTGCGGTTGCCAAATCAAGCAGCGCCTGGCGGATCACGGCGGCAGCGCCCGCATCGACGCCCCAGGTCGGCTGGCTCACCACCAGCACCGCCGGGTTGCGCAGGATCTCGCGTCCGACGATGAACTTCTGCAGATTTCCGCCGGAAAGGGACGCGGCCTCCGGATCGCGCTTGGCCTTGCGGACGTCGAACGTCTCCGTCGCGCGGTCGACGGTGTTTAGCGTGGCCGCGGTGTCGATGAAGCCGTGATGGACCATGCCGCTGGCGGCATGCCCGGTGAGCAGCGCGTTCTCCGACAGTTTCATGCGTGGCGCGGTGCCGTGGCCGAGCCGTTCCTCGGGCACAAAGGCGGCGCCGAGCTTACGCCGCTGCGTGATCGAGAGATGGCCGGCGGCGATGCCTTCGATCACGACCGTCCCCGGGTCCTTCGACAAGCGCTCGCCGGAGAGCGCTGCGAACAGCTCATCCTGGCCGTTGCCGGCGACGCCGGCGATGCCGAGGATCTCGCCGCCCTTCAGCTCGAACGAGATGTGCTCGAGCCGCACACCGTGCGCCTCGCCTGGCGCAAGCGAGAGATCGTTGACGACCAGCCGCGGCACGGTGGTCTTCCGGCCCGCGGGCGCCTTCACCTGCTTGATCTCGCCGCCAACCATCATGCGCGCGAGCGAGGCGGCGGTCTCGAGCCTGGGATTGCAGGTCTCGACCTTCCTGCCGCCGCGCAGGATCGTGGCGGTGTCGCAGAGCCGCTTCACCTCCTCCAGCTTGTGGCTGATGTAGAGGACGGCGCGGCCTTCGGCCTTGAGCCGCTCCAGCACGATGAAGAGCTGGTCGGCCTCCTGCGGCGTCAGCACCGCGGTGGGCTCGTCCAGGATCAGGAATTTCGGATCCTGCATCAGCGCACGGACGATCTCGATGCGCTGGCGTTCACCGACCGACAACTGCCAGACCTCGCGTTTGGGATCGAGCGGCAGGCCGTACGTCTTCGACACCTGCTCCAATCGCGCTGACATGTCCTTGAAGGATTCCTTGCCGTCGAGGCCGAGCGCGACGTTCTCGGCGACGGTGAGATTGTCGAACAGCGAGAAGTGCTGGAACACCATGCCGATGCCGCGGCTGCGGGCTTCCGAGGGACCGGACAGCACGATGCGTTCGCCCTGCCAGCGAATCTCGCCGGCGCTGGGCTGGATCAGCCCGTAGATCGCCTTGACCAGCGTCGATTTGCCGGCGCCGTTCTCTCCCAGCAGGGCGTGGATCTGCTTCGGCCAGATATCGATATCGATGGAATCGTTGGCGAGGAAATCCCCATAGCGCTTGGTGAGCCCGATTGTCTGGAGCAGAGGGGGCTTGCCGGAATGCGGGCTAGTAGGCGTCGGATCCAACATTCGCTGATGCGCTGGCATGGGGATGGAGTGCCTCAATTGTGGGCTAGTTTGCGCCGCTGCGTAAGATGCGAAAAAGCGTCATCCCTTGCTCAACGCTTCGGCAGGCGGTTCGGCCTCGCGAGTCGCCGCCTCGCCGGGCCCCATCATCTCCGATCGACCTCCAGATCGGCGACGTGCGCAGGGAGCCTGTTGCAAATTTGTGACGGTCTACGTCAAATCGGAACCCGCTGTGCAGGGGCGAGGTGAAGTTGCGCAAATTCGCGCCAGCACGCGTATGCAATTCCCGACTGGCCCGCCAGCTGCTGCGGGCGGTCATATTCAATTTTTCCGAAATTCGCTAAAGCCTAACAATATCAGGCAGGAATGTGTGGCGCAGGCTGGACGTCGCGCTGCTGCCCGCCATCAGCGGCGAAGCACTAAAGCCTCCAGAACTCGTAGCGAACTTGCTGTCCGCTGCCGAAACAAGCGGCATGCGCTGGAAAAAGTTGAGGCTTCTCACTCCGAAAGATCGGCGCAAGTGTCGCACCCAAGGGCGTTCATTTTTACGTGCACAAACTTGGGGGTATTCAGGATGTCGTTTCGTTCTAGGGCAATTGCAGCAATGGCGCTGTCACTTGCTATGCTGGCCACCGGTGGCCGGACTCTCGCGGCGGATCTGCCGGTCAAGGCGGCCAAGAAGGCGGCCGACCTGCCGTTCTTCCTGGTGATCGACGACCGCGTCACCTTCTCCTACATCTTCAATGCCTCGCAGCCTGGTGCATTCACCAACACCAACGGTGTGATCAACGCCAAGACTACCAAGCAGGTCTACTCCTTCACCCACTTCGACCTCTGGGCTTACGGCACCAACTTCTTCACCATCTCGATGTTCAAGTCGGACCACAACGATCCGGCCGGTCCCTGCACGCAAACCGGCGGCATCGTTTCACCGGCGGCGGGCTTCGCGTTCACACCGGCGAACTGCGCCGGCGCGACCGAGATCTACGGCCTGTTCCGTTCCACCTTCGGCTGGAACGAGCTCTTCAACACCAAGGCATTCACGCAAGGCCCGCTGCATAACATCTCGTTCGAGGTTGGCATGGATGCCAACACGGAGAACCGGTACTTCGGCGCTGCCAAGCGCGACGTCGTCGGCGGTCTGCAGTTTGCCTTCGACCTGCCCTACAAGGGCTACTTCAACGTCGCGCCGCTGGTTTATTGGGAGTTCGCCAACCACAACTCCTTCTCGCAGTGCGGCGCTGGCTGGTCCGCCCCGTGTCTCGCCGACGGCAACACGTCGTTCAAGCCGACCTGGGCGATCGAAACCAACTATTATATGGACCTCGGCTTCCTGCCGCCGAACATGCAGTATTTCTCGATCAGCGGCCGCGCCGCCTGGTACGGCAAGAAGGGAACGGACACCGAGCCGCTTCCGGCTAGCGTCGCCAACGGTGTCTATCCCACCAAAGTCGAGTTCAACTCGGAGCCGATCCGCCTGACCATGGATGCGTCGAAGGCGATCTGGGGTGACAAGTATTCGCACTTCGTCGACGTCTGGGTCGCCTATCGCTACTGGCAGAACAAGTTCGGCCTCGACCACAACAACGCGGTTGCCTGTACCACCCTGGTCGGCGGGGCGAGGGTGAGCACCGGATCCTGCACGGAGTCCTCGCTCTACTCCGGCATTACCGTGAAGTTCTGATCGATCGCGGGATTTGGAGATCGGATGACGCCGCGCGGGAGTGCGCGGCGTCATTCGTGTTCGTGAAGAGCAGCGCTGCCGTAGGGTGGGCAAAGCGTAAGCGTGCCCACCGCTTCGGCTTCCATTGCATGCTGATCGTGGGCACGGCGCGAGCGCGCCTTTGCCCACCCCACGGTACCGGTTGCTGGAATAGCTACTTCGTCCAGACGCCGTCGTGCAGCGCTGCGGCTTCATCCTCGAGCAGCGGGCCGACGACCTCCGTCGCCCGCTGACCGCTGGCAAAGACCTCGCGGCAGGGCAGATCGAGCGTGGGGTTCTCCGGATGGTTGCCGGTGATACCGCGCAGGCGGTGCTCGCTGAGGCCGTAGACGACGCGGCCGATGCCGGCCCAGTAGATCGCGCCGGCGCACATCGCGCAGGGCTCGGCGGAGGAATACAGCGTCGCAGTCGCCAGCACGTCGCGGCTGACCGTGCGGCAGGCTTGCGTCGCCGCCAGGCGCTCGGCATGCGCGGTGCCGTCGTGGTCCGGCATGTAGCCGTTCTCGGCTTGGATCAGCACCTTGCCGTCGGCATCGACGACCACGCAGCCGAAGGGATGGTTGCCATGGGTGAAGGATCGGCGGGCGACCGCGAAGGACAGGCGTAAAAATTGTTCGTCGCGTTCGGCTGCGCCGCTCATCGCTGTTCCGTGCTCAGTGCCCTGCCATGTGCCGGCCGACTTCCGTGAGGTCGGCCTCGCTGGTCCGTGCTTCATACACGAATTCGCCGTGGAACATCACCACCAGCCGGTCGGAGAGTTCGAGCAGTTCGTCGAGATCCTCGCTGACCAGCAGCACCGCCGCGCCGCGGTTGCGTGCGGCCATGATCTCGGCGTGGATCTGTGCGACCGCCGCGAAGTCGAGGCCGAAGCAGGGATTGGCCGCGATCAGCACCTCGACGTCGCCGGCAAGCTCGCGGGCGAGCACGGCGCGCTGGACGTTACCGCCTGATAGCGCCGAGATCGGCGTTTCGGGCGTGCGAGTCTTGATCTTGTACTGGCCGATCTTCTTCGTCGCATCGTCGTGGAAGGCACCGCGGTTGAGCCACCAGCCGCCACTGGCAAAGGGCGCGCGGTCGAACTCGCGGAAAGCGATGTTGTCGGCGACGCTCATGCCGCCGACGCAAGCGTTCTTCAGCGGCTCCTCAGGGAGGAGCGACATCTTGTGGCGCCGCATCTCCTCGCGGCTGGCATGATAGGAATCGCCGGCGACGCGGATCTCCCCGCTCTCGGCTTCACGCTGACCGGCGAGCACCTCGACCAGCTGCCGCTGGCCGTTGCCGGAGACCCCGGCGATACCCACGATTTCGCCGGCGCGCACGGTGAGGGAGACGTCGTGTACAGCCATGGCGCCGGCATCGTCAAGCGCGCGGAGCTTGGCAAGTTCGAGCCGCGCTTTGCCGGCTTCGCCGGTGCGCGGCGGCTGCACCGTCAGTTCCTCGGCGCCGATCATGGTGCGCGCCATCGCGTCAGGCGTTAGCTCTGAAACCTTGCCGGCGCCGGCCAGCTTGCCGCGCCGCAGGATGGTGACATCGTCGGCGAAGGCCATGACCTCGCGGAACTTGTGCGTGATCATCAAAATGGTCAGCTCGCCCTTGACGACCATGTCGCGAAGCATGCCGAGCACTTCGTCGGCTTCAGCCGGCGTCAGCACCGAGGTCGGCTCGTCCAGGATCAGGAAGCGGCGCTTCAAATAGAGCTGCTTGAGGATCTCGCACTTCTGCCGCTCGCCGGCGGAGATATCCGAGACCTTTGCGGAGAGCGGCACCTTGAAGGGCATTCGTGCCAGGAACGCCTCGAGCTGTTTCATCTCCTTCGGCCAGTTCACCACGGCCGGCACATCGTCTCGCGCCAGCACGAGGTTTTCCGCGACCGTCATCGCCGGCACCAGCGTGAAGTGTTGGTAGACCATGCCGAGGCCGAGCGCGTGGGCGTCCTTCGGGTTGGCGATCGCCTGCTCGCGGCCGCCGACGAGGATGTCGCCTTCGGTCGCGTGGTAATAGCCCATGATGCATTTGACGAGCGTGGACTTGCCCGCGCCGTTCTCGCCGAGCAGCGCGTGGAACGAGCCAGGCCGCACCTTCAGCTCGACATTGTCCAGCGCCAGGAAATCGCCGAAGCGCATGGTCATGGCGATGGCGTCGACGCCGAAGGCGCCCGCCGGCGGTGGCGTTTCGCCGATGATCACGAAAGCGCTCCGATGAAGGCGTCGGAGGTCGAAACCGCGCCGAACACGCCGCCCTGCATCTTGATCATCTTCAGCGCGTGATCGTGGTTGCTCTTGTCGGTCGCGCCGCAGCAGTCGTGCAGCAGGACGCATTCGAAGCCGCGGTCATTGGCCTCGCGCATGGTGGTGTGAACGCAGACGTCGGTGGTGATGCCTGTGAGCACGATGTTCTCGATGCCGCGGACGCGCAGGATCAATTCGAGGTCGGTGGCGCAGAACGAGCCCTTGCCGGGCTTGTCGATGATGGGCTCGCCCGGCAGCGGCGCCAGCTCCTCGATGATGTCCCAGCCGGGCTCGCCGCGCACCAGGATGCGGCCGCAGGGGCCGGGATCGCCGATGCCGGCGCCGATCTGGCGCGAGCGCCAGCGCTTGTTGGCGGGCAAGTCGGAGAGATCAGGGCGGTGGCCTTCGCGGGTATGGATGATGTGGAAGCCCTGCTTGCGCATGACGGTGAGCAGCTTCTTGATCGGCTCGATCGGCGCCCGCGTCAGCGAGAGGTCGTAGCCCATCTTGTCGACATAGCCGCCAACGCCGCAGAAATCGGTCTGCATGTCGATGATGATGAGCGCGGTATTCTCAGGACGGAGATCGCCGTTGTAGGGCCAGGTATAGGGCTCGGACTTGATGTAGCGCTCGGGCATGATTTCGCTTCCTAGCGAGTGATCGACAATTCGGCCGGGGCTCCGGTCAGCGTGCGTTTCGGCGAACAGGTGATGATCATGATCGCCAGAGTCAGGATGTAGGGCGCGGCGTTGAAGAGGTGATAGCCGGAGGTGACGCCGACCGATTGCAATGCCGGTCCGAGCGCTGCGGCGCCGCCGAAGGCGAGCGAGGCCCACAGGCAGAGCAGGGGATCCCAGCGCGCGAAGATCACCAGCGCGACGGCGGTGATGCCTTGGCCCGAGGAGAGGCCCTCGTTCCAGCTTCCGGGATAGAACAGCGACAGGAAGGAGCCGCCGATGCCGGCAAGGAATCCGCCGACCATGGTTGCCCGCAGCCGGATCAAGAGCACGGAATGGCCCATCGCACGAGCGGCATCCGAGCTTTCGCCGGCGGTGCGGATGAGCAAGCCCCAGCGCGTGGTGCGGAAGGCCAAATAGAGGATTGGCGCGAGCGCAACGCCGATCAGGAACAGGACGTTGACGCGCAGCGCTGCGCGGACCTGCGGGATGTCACTCCACCAGCCGAAATCGATCGCGGGGAGGCGCGGCGCGGTCGGCTCGATCAGCGGTTTGCCGAGATAGAAGGCAAGGCCGGTACCGAACAGCATCAAGGCGATGCCGACCGCGACATCGTTGACGCGCGGCAGCGAGCAGATGCCGGCGTGCAGCGCGCCGAGAAGCGCGCCCGTGATGCCGGCGGCGAGCACCCCGAGCCACGGCGATCCCGAGAGGTAGGAGATGCCATAGGCGCTCATCGCGCCCATCACGAGCGTGCCCTCCAGGCCGAGATTGATGCGGCCGGATCGCTCGGTGATGCACTCGCCGAGGCTCACGAACAGGAAGGGCGTCGAGACGCGAATGGCGCCGCCGAGCACGGCGAGCGGGACCGTCCAGAGTCCGATCGATCCGTCTGCCATCAGGACTTGCCTTTCAGGAATCCGATGCGGCCGTAGAGCGCATCACTGGCGAGCACGAAGACGAAGATGATGCCCTGGAGCACCAGCACGGACGCGTCGGGCAAGCCGAGCCGGCGCTGCAGCAGGCCGCCGCTGGCGCTGATGCCGCCGAGCAGGATCGCGACGGGAATGATCGCGAGTGGATTTTGTCGCGCCAGGAAGGCGACGAGGATGCCGGTGAAGCCGTAGCCCGCGGCGAGGTTGGCGTTGGTGCGCCCCTGCACGGCTGCGACCTCGACCATGCCGGCCAGGCCAGCCGCGCCGCCGGCGAGGAAGCAGATGGTCAAGATCAGCTTGCTGACGCCGAGGCCGACGATCTTGGCAGCGCGGATGTTGCCGCCGGCGACGCGCGCGGCGAAGCCGAACACGGTGTGATAGATCAGGATATAGGCGCCGATCGCGGCGATCAGGCCGAAGACGAGACCCCAATGCACGTCGGTGCCGGGGATGGTGCCGATCATGTTGGCGGCGCCGATCTCGCGGGTCGATGGCTTGTTGAGGCTGGCGGGATCGCGCATCACGCCTTCGACGAGATGATTGAGGATCGCGAGCGCGATGTAGACCAGCAGCAGGCTCGAGATGGTTTCGTTGACGCCGCGATACTGGCGCAGCGCGCCCGACAGCGTGATCCAGAGGCCACCGCCGATCACGCCGGCGATGACCATGGCGACCTGCACGACGAGCGGCGGCATGCCCTGAAGCGCGAGCGCGGCACTTGTTGCCGACAGCGCGCCGATCAGAAGCGCGCCTTCACCGCCGATGATGACCATGCCGAGCTGCGCGGGCAGCGCGGTGCAGAGCGCGGTGAGGATCAGGGGCGCTGCGCGCGTCAGCGTGTTCTGCCAGGAGAACCAGGTGCCGAACGCGCCGTAGTACATGTAGAAATAGAGATCGAGCGGGTTCTTGCCGAACATCGCGACGAAGATGCCGAACACCACGAGCGCGCCGGCCAGCGCTGCCCCCGGGATCACGACGTATTCGATGCTCGCGCCGTAGCGCTGGAGAAAGCCGGGATCGGCGGCCGGGGCGATTGCCCCGACCGCTTCAGTGGAATCCGCGGCTTCCGTGGTCACGAAGTCGCTCCGATCACGCCCTCGACCAGATAGTCCATCTTCTCCAGTTCAGGATCCTTCTGGCCACGATCGGTGCCAGCAGGGATGACGGTCTTGCCCTTGTTGTCGACGAGGCCGCCCTTGAAGATGGCAAAGCCGTCGGCAGACAGGAATTTTGCCTTGGCCTCGTCGGCCGCCTTGCGCGCTTCGGCCGACACCGCTTCGCCATAGGGCGAGACCTTCACGATCTCTTCCTTCAGGCCCCCGCGGTAGAAATTCGGGATGCCTTCGCCGGAGGCGATCATCTTGACGAACTTCGGATAGAGCGCCTCCCAGTTCCACTCGGCGCCGGTGAGATAGGCCTTGGGTGCCAGCGCCGACTGGTTGGTGTGATAACCGCAGACGGAGGCGCCGCGGCGCGCGGCGTTCTCGACCATGGTCTTGGGGCCATCGACGTGACAGGTGAGCACGTCCACGCCCTGGTCGGTCAGGCTGTTGGTGGCTTCGGCCTCCTTGACCGGCATCGACCAGTCGCCGGTGAAGATCACCTGCGTCGTCGCCTTTGGATTGACGGACTTGGCGCCAAGCGTGAAGGCGTTGATGTTGCGCAGCACTTGCGGGATCGGCTTGGCCGCGACGAAGCCGAGCTTGCCGCTCTTCGAGGTCAGGCCGGCGACGATGCCCGAGATGTACTGGGCTTCGTCGATATAGCCGAAATAGCTGCCGGCGTTCTTGGGATCCTTGTCACTCCAGAGGCCGCCGCAGTGCTCGAAGCGCAGCTTCGGGTACTTGGCGGCCATCTTGATCATGTGAGGATTGTAGTAACCGAACGAGGTCGGGAAGAGGAGGGTGGCGCCGTCGAGATTGATCATGGATTCAATCGTCTTCTCGACTGCGTCGGTCTCCGGCACCTTCTCTTCTTCGATGACCTTGAGGCCGGGGATCTTCTTCAGCGCCGCGGCACCCTGCGCGTGCGCCTGGTTGTAGCCGTAGTCGTCGCGCGAGCCGACATAGATGAAGCCGATGGTGGTCTCGGCCGCGAAGGCCGGACGGAGGCCCGCTGCAGCGCCGAGGGTGAGGGCCGCGCCGCCCTGCAACACATGACGTCGTGAAATCCTGCCAGAATCCATTGCTCACTCCCCTTGGCGGCTGCCCCGCCTTCAATCTCGCGGCCGCGCCGGACTGGCGGAGCCCGGGAGAAGGTGTCGCAAGCTTCGTGCCAGAGGTCAGGAAATGAGCATTTTAGATTAAGCTATTGATCAAACTAAATTATCCTGCCGACCGCAATCCTGGCGAGGAAATCGGCAGATTAATTTGTGAGCAACATAGGCTCATTGTATGCAAGGGAGTTAAGCAGCATTAACCCGCTCACGACGTGCGGATGTGAGCCGGACCGTCTGCCGGTCGGCCGCATTCATGCTAACCACGGCGTCGGCCGAGCGGTTTTCGCTGGCACCGAATTTGTATCGATTGTCGTTACGATCGCCGCGCGCGGTCTTCAGGATGGAAAGCTCGGCCGAGATGGGTGCTGCTACCGCTGCTCAAGACGCATCGCTCGGAAATGAGATCGTCCGCCGCATCAACGCGCTCGCCGCGATCTCGGAAGACGGCGACAAGCTTACCCGGATTTATCTCAGCAAGGAGCTGCGCAAGGCCGCGGACCTCATCCTGAGCTGGATGCGTGAGGCCGGCATGAGCGCGCATCTCGATGCGATCGGCAATGTCTGCGGCCGCTACGAAGGCGAGCGGCCGGGCGCGCCCTGCCTGATGCTGGGCTCGCATTACGACACAGTGCGCGATGCCGGAAAATGGGACGGCCCGCTCGGCGTTATCACCGCGATCGCCTGCGTCGCCGACCTCAACCGCCGCGGCAAGCGTCTGCCGTTTGCGATCGAGGTGGTCGGATTTGCCGATGAAGAGGGGGTGCGCTTTGCCTCGACGCTGCTCGGCAGCCGCGCGGTGGCCGGCACGTTTGACGAGAGCGTCTTGAACACGCGCGACCGCGATGGCATCTCGATGCGCGATGCGCTGGTTCAGTTCAGGCTCGATCCGGAGCACATTGGCAAGGCGGCGCGGACGCGGCGCGAGCTGCTGGCCTACCTCGAATTGCACATCGAGCAGGGGCCGGTTCTGGAAGCACAGAACCTGCCCGTCGGTGTGGTCACGGCAATCGCAGGCGCAACACGGCTAGCCGCGCGGTTGACCGGCATGGCCGGACACGCCGGCACGGTGCCGATGGCGCTGCGGCGCGATGCGCTGGCAGGCGCCGCCGAATGTATCGGCGCGATTGAAGAGTTTTGCCGAACCGATGAGAGTGGGCTGGTTGGCACCGTCGGCTACATCCAGGCGCGGCCCGGCGCCACCAACGTCATTCCGGGTGAGGTGTCGTTCACCATCGACATGCGCGCGCCGACCGACATGCATCGCAAGCGTGCGGTAGCCGATGTCGTCAGGCAGATCGAGGCGATCGCAAAGCGCCGGCAATTGACGCTTCAGCTCGACGTCACCCACGAGAATCGCACCGCGCCTTGCGCGCCATGGCTCAAGGACCAGATCGCGAAGGCGATCGCCACGGAAGGCTTTGCCGTGTTCGAGCTGCCGAGCGGGGCCGGGCACGACGGCATGGCGATGATCGACATCGCCGACGTCGGCATGATCTTCGTTCGCTGCCGTGGCGGCATCAGCCATCATCCGGACGAGCACGTCGAGCTTGCCGACGCCGATGCCGGCGCGCGGGTGCTGCTCGGGGTGATCGAGAATTTCAGGCCGCGCCAGGACGGCGCCGGCGCGAGCTGACCGTCATGAAGCCCGCAAGTCACCGGGTAGAGACACGAATCAGACATGTGTAAAATGGGTGACCGCCGTCACCGGGATCACGAGACATCACCGACTTGCACAGATGAACAGCGATATTTCCTATCCATCACCTCGTGAGAACCGATTCTACCAAGGCATGGCTGCGACCTTCGTCGCCAACGCTCTTCAGGCGGTCAATTTTCTCGGTGATCGATTCCTGAGACAATCGCCTCATTCGTTGTCGGCCATCGAGGACCTTTACCGGCACTCGATGGACAGCGCCTTTTCGGTGACCGAGGTCTTCCTCGTCACAGGCGCACCGCACGCTTCGGCCTATTACCCGCGCGACTTCGCCTGGTTCTATCCTGACGTCCTCGACCCCGAGACCATCATGGATGCGCAGGACGCGGTGCGGCGGGTGCGTCTGCTCGAGAAGAGCGTTCGCCTGCTGCTTGAAGCGGTTCGCGCCGACGTCGTTACGACGACCATCGTTCCGGCGGGACGCAGCCGCTACCTCGGCGTGAACTATTTCTCGCGCCCCTCGGATACGCTGCTTGGTGTTCTCGCCGGTCTCCAGCAGATGATCTCCGCGGAGGAGCGGGCTTCGGCCTATCTGGCGATGTCGCAGTGCGCCCATGCCGGCCGCTTGCTATTGGCCGAGTACGGCAGCGATTTGAAGCGCGCGATCCTGAAGCTTGCGAGCGAGCTCGAACCGTTCGACGCCGACGGCACCAGATATTTGCTCTGCGACGCCAGCGGGCCGCGCTCCGCGGCGACGGATACCCGCGCCGAGCGCCGGCGTTTCGTCACCAATGCCTGCGTTTACACGACGTTCGTGTGGGGCGTGCAGCTCGGCATCGTCGAGGAGAACGAGCTGAAGCGGCTGCTCGGCCGCGATCTCACAGAGTACAAGAGCGGCCTGCTCGGTCTGTTCGGCAAGAATGGCTATATCAGGCATTCCCTCGACGGCCCGGCGGGCCCGCCGGTGTCTCAGGTCGCACTGGATTTCGTCAGCGTGCATCGCGGCTTCTGGAATATGAACGATGCGAGCGAGCGCGCGCTGTTCGCGGCGACGACGGATCTGATCATCGCCGAGCCTCGCTTCCGCATCCCCAGCACGTTCCACTTCCTGGTATCGGCGGATAATCCGCGCAACAAGATGATCCACAAGATCGCGGCGCCCGCCTACCAGGGGCGCTCGTCCTGGCCGACGTTCAACGTCGAGTTCGCCGATCGCATGCTGGACTTCGATGAATTCTCAGGGAGCGACACCTATCGCGCCTGCGCCCAGGGGATATTGAAGGACATCTGCACCGCGACCGAGGTTCACGGTGGCTATCAGGAGCTGATCTCGGAGCAGGGACTGAAGTATCGCACCTGGGCCTACAAGGGCGCAGTGGCGCACTCCTGGTTTCCGCGCTTCCTGTCGGTGTGGAGGAGGGCGCATGGAACGCCGCTCCTCCAGTGGAATGACTGAGCCTCCAGGGCGCTATCCCGCGGTCACGTCCACAAGCTCGCCGCCCTCGAGCACCTTGGCCGCCTTGGCGCGGTCGAGGTCGCCTTCCCAGGCGGCCACGACGACCGTTGCCACGCAATTGCCGACGAGGTTGCCGAGCGCGCGGGCCATGCCGATGAACCAGTCGACCGACAGCACCAGCACGAGGCCGATCGCAGGAATGCTCGGCACCGCGTTCAGCGTCGCGGCCAGGATCACAATCGCCGAGCCCGGCACGCCATGCGCGCCTTTCGAGGTGATCAGCGAGACGCCGAGCACGAGGAGGAGATCGCCGAACGACAGCGGCGTGTTGGTCGCCTGCGCGATGAAAACGACGGCGAGCGTGAGGTAGATCGAGAAGGCGTCGAGGTTGAAGGAATAGCCGGTCGGGATCACGAGACCGACCACGGAATCCTTCACGCCCATGCGTTCCAGCTTCTTCATGATCTGCGGCAGCACCGCGTCCGAGGAGGCGGTCGCGAGCACGATGGTGAGCTCCTCGCGCAGGTAGGCGAGGAATTTGAGAATGTTGAGTCCGGCGAGCGCCATCACGCCGCCGAGCACGCCCAGCACGAAGATGCCGACCGAGACGTAGAACAGCATCACCAGGGAGACGAGCTGCTTCAGCGAGCCGACGCCGTATTTGCCGACGGTGTAGGCGACTGCGCCGAGCACGCCGAGTGGCGCGACGCGAACGATCAGCCCCATGACACGGAACAGCACGGTGGACGCTGCGTCGATCATGCTGGTGACCAGTGCGCCCTTCTCGCCGCCGACCAGCGCGAGACCGACGCCGAACAGAACGGCGAAGAACAGGACCTGGAGCACGTCGTTCCGCGACAGCGCATCGAAGGAGGTGGTCGGAATCACGTTCATCAGGAAGGCACCGATGCCGCCGCCGGACAGCTTGTGGGCGTTGTCCGCGTAGGTGTTGAGCGCCTTGGCGTCGAGCGTCGAGGGATCGATGTTCATGCCGTGGCCGGGGCCGAAGATGTAAGCGAGCAGCAGGCCGACGACGAGCGCGACGGTCGTCATGACCTCGAAATAGACCAGCGCCTTGACGCCGACCCGGCCGACCTTCTTGAGATCGCCGGCGCCGGCAATGCCGTGCACGACGACGCAGAATACGATCGGCGCCACGATCATCGAGATCAGCTTCAGGAAGGCGTCGCTGAGGATCTTGAGGCTGACTGCGAAGTCCGGGGCGGCCATCCCCAGGATGACGCCGAGCACCAGCGCGGCCAGGACCTGGACGAACAGCGAGGTGTAGAGCGGCTTTGGTTCGGCGGTGGGTGCCGCGGTGATGGTCGACATGGTGAAACTCCCCCGGTTTGACGCGACTTGGACGTCACAAAGGAGCAACAACCGTGCCAGAATGTCGCGGATCGCCGGTGAAAACGGTCTATTCTGCGGCCTTCGCCGTCCTGCCGAACATCCGCGTCGGCGCGGGGAAGCCGCAGGAGGTGCCGTCGGTGACCTTCACTTGGTCTTCCCACGGAAGCCGGTATGTACCCGCGACCATGTCCTGCATGAAGGTGTAGGGGCAGTCCATCGCGCCGCCCTTCACCGCGACGTAGCCGCGGTGCCAGAGCTGGTAGATGTTGTTCTCCACACCCCAATTGATGCGGGCTTCGCGCACGAGATCGGGCCGCACCTCGGCGGTGATGATCTCATCGGCGCGTCCCGTGGTGCCGTGCGCCAGTACGGTGCCGTCGAAATTGATGATCATGCCTTCGCCCATGGAGTCGAACGAGCCGTCCGAGCCGCACATGCAGACATTCGCCGTCACCATCAGATTCTGGAACGAATTGGCCTGGTTGGTGAAGCGCCAGGCATCGCGGATCGGCGCGGTGTAGCCGGCGGTGCGGATCATGATCTCCGCGCCCTTGTAGGCACATTCTCGCGCCATCTCCGGGAACATGCCGTCGTGGCAGATGATCAACGCGATCTTGGCGCCCTTCGGCCCCTCGATCACGGGAATGCCGATGTCCCCTGGCTCCCACGGCTCGACCGGAATCCAGGGATGAAGTTTTCGGTAGTAGAGCTTGATCTCGCCGTGATCGTCGATGATCAGTCCGGAGTTGTAGGGATTGCCATGGGGGTTGAACTCCATGATGGAGAAGCAGCCCCAGATCTTGTTGTCGACGCAGGCCTTCTTGAAGGCCGCGACTTCCGGTCCATCGAGCCGGCACATGATCTCGGGATTGGTGTCCATCGAGAGGCCGTGCAGCGAATATTCGGGGAAGACCACCAGATCCATGGTGGAGAGATTGCGACGCGCCTTGCCGACCATCCAGACGATGCGCTCGGTTTGCTTGGCCAGATCGGCCCTGGTCACGACATTTGGCAGTTGCAACTGCACCAGCCCGATGACCACGCCCTCAGGCGATTTGTTCAGCCCGCCCAGTCCGTTCATGATCAGCTCCCTCATCGGCTTCGTTGCCGTCCTCGCACCGCGTCGTAGCGCGCGCGATACCGTGGCGGAAAGAAAATCCGATTTTGGCAGGGAGCAAAAGATTATTTTTCAGGCGGTCGTGCAGCTCCGCTGCACACGGGCTGTCTCGTCACGCGACGAGATCCAGCAGTCGGCACGATCCGCGCACCAGCACCTTGCGTCCTATGGGCGTCATCGCAGGCACGCCGTCATTCAGGACAACGAGGCCGAGCTTGACGAGGCTTTCGACGAGATAGGCCTTGGAGAGGCGACTGTTCGACGGCGGGTTGCGAAGGGTGCGCAGGGCTTCCCATTGTTCCGGCGAAAGTTCGAAATCGAAGTCGTCGTTCATATTGCCTCAAGTGGTAGTCGGTAGTGCAGTTCGCGCGCCTCTGTTAGCGGCGCTGCATGAAGACCATGCGACGACAATGAGTCGGGAATTCGGTGAATTGTTTAGAACGTCTCTTCACGAATTGCGGCACTTCGTTGCGCCACAAAAGTTAAGATCGCGCGGGTGCAATTATCGTCCTTCAACGCGATCACATATTGATGATCCGGACTTGATGTTGCGCCGCGAATTACCGCGCTGCAGGGAAACGTTGCTGTCCCATTCTGCGTCGCAATATGCACAGAAATTACGAGACGATGAGTTCGAGACTCTGTTAGCTTGATTCCAGGGAAATGGCTTCACACAGCAGGAGTGGAGTGCATGAACAGGCTAGTGGCAATTCGCAGTCAGGAATCCCTGTGCCGGGAACGTGCCGCGCTCGATTCGGCGCGTCGGATTTTCTGGCTCGCGCAGGCCCAGGAATGGGAGCAGCGCGCGCTCGACGAAATTGCCTATCACTTCCGAGAGTGCAATGCCTCTCACGCGGAGCTTGCGCGAGGCTGATCTGTGCCGCGCCCTCGCGGCTTACTGATAAGTGGCCACGATATCGGACACCGCGCGCTCGAGCTGCTGCGCGGTGGCGCATTGACGCACGACCGTACAAAAGGTCGCGTAACGCGGCATCTCTGAATCGCCAAAGCCCCAGGCGAGCCTTCCTTCCGGATTGAGCCAGACCAGCCGCTTCGAGCGTTCGGAGATGCGGCGCAGGATGTCGGCGCGCGGATCGAGATTGTTGCTGCGGGCGTCGCCCAGCACGATCACCGTGGTCTGCGGCGTCAGCGTGCTCATGAAATCGTGCTCGAAGTCGACCAGCGAAGAGCCGTAGTCAGACGAGCCGAAGCCGACCTTGGACATGATCTCGGCCATCGCCTCTTCCGGCGACTTCTTTTCGAGAATTTCGCTGACTTCGATCAGGTGTGAGGAGAAGGCGAAAGAGCGGACGTCGTCCACGGCCTCGTGCAGCGAGTGGATCAGAAGCAAGAAGAAATCTGAGACCTGCGCGACCGAGCCGGAGACATCGCACAGCGCGACGATCTTCGGCCGGTCGCGATGCTTGCGCTTCCAGGCGGTGAGGAAGGGCACGCCGCCCCAGGCGGCGTTGCGGCGCAGCGTGCGGCGGACGTCGAGATGGCCGCGGCGCTGGCGCTTGCGCGGCTTCGAATAGCGCTCGCGCAGGCGGCGGGCGATCTGGCGAATGAGGGCGCGCATCTCCGCGACCTGGCGCCGCTCGATCCGGGCGAGCGGCGCGTTGCGCAGGATCTCGTTGCGGAGGTTTTCGGCCTCCTCGCGGGCATAGAGTGCAAGGCCCTGCGAGACCGTGTCGCGCACGGCCTCGCGCAAGCCGTCGAGCGCGGCGCGAAGACGCTCGGCCAGCGACGGATTGGTCGCGGTCAGCTCGTCGAGATCGTCGCGCAGGCGCTGGAGGCCCATGGCGTCGAGGATGCGGCTGGAGAAAATGCCGCGCTGGGTGGAATAGCGGATGTCGGAGAGCGACGCCGCGCCGGATGCGCTGGCGATGGCGGCTTGGATCGCATTGCGATCCTGCGACAGCAGCATCTGGGCCAGCGGACCCAGTCCTTCCGGGGGCTGGCCTTCGCCCGCTTCGCTGGCCGAGCCTGACGAGGGAGACTGGTCCGCCCCTTGCGAGGCTTCGTCATTAGTGTTGGCCTCAGGCTGATCCTGCCGCGGCTCCGGCTGGCTGAAGAACAGATCAAAGCAGTCGGCGAGCGCCAGCTTCTCGTCCTGCGATTTGGCAAGCGTCAGCAGCAGCGCGTCGCGCAGGATCGCCCGATCGGAAAAGCCGACCTGCGACACCGCGCGCATCGCATCGATGCTTTCGGCAGGCGAGACATGGACGCCGACGCCGCGCGCCGCTCGAAAGAAACGATGGAGGTTCTCGCGCATCGGCGTCAACCGAAGACGTTGGACCGGGCCGCCTTGGCAATGAAGGTCGTCACCTGCGGCGATGCGGCCTCGATGTCGGCCTCATACTTCAGGAGCACGTTGAGCGTATCCTTGACGATATCGGTGTCGAGCTCGGTCGCCTGAAGCAGCACCAGCACGCGCGCCCAGTCGATGGTCTCGCTGACCGAGGGCAGCTTCTTCAGGTCGAGCGAGCGGATCTCGTGGATGAAGCCGACCATCTGCCGGCGCAGCGCCTGCGAGATGCCGGGCACGCGGCTTTCGACGATACGTTCCTCGAGCCGCTGCTCCGGGAAGCCGATATGCAGATGCAGGCAGCGCCGCTTCAGCGCGTCGCCGAGATCGCGCTCGCTGTTGGAGGTGAGGATTACCGTCGGCGGCGTGATCGCGGAGACGGTGCCGAGTTCGGGGATCGTGACCTGGAAGTCGGAGAGGATCTCCAGCAGCAGGGACTCGAACTCGGCGTCCGACTTGTCGATCTCGTCGATCAGCAGCACGCAGCCGCCCGGCTGCTCCAGCGCCTGGAGCAGGGGGCGCGGCTCGACGAACTCCTTGGAAAAGAACACGTCGCCGAAATCGTGCAGCTGGTCGAGCGCGGCGTGCAGCGTCTGCGCGCCGCCGAGCACCTCGCCGAGCTTGTCCTTGAGGATCTGGGTGTAGAGCAGCTGCTTGGCGTATTTCCACTCGTAGAGCGCCTTGGCCTCGTCGAGGCCCTCGTAGCATTGCAGGCGGATCATCTTCATGCCGCGCCAGGCGGCAATGGCCTTGGCGAGCTCGGTCTTGCCGACGCCCGCGGGGCCCTCGACCAGGATTGGCTTCTCGATCTGCTGCGATAAATAGACGGCGGTCGCGATCTGCCGGCTCGCGATGTAGCCCTGCGCGGCGAGGCCGCTCTCCACTGCCTCGATCGAGGTCGAGGCCTTCTGATCAGCCACGAAATGGCGCTCCCAAAGGTCCTATTTGAGGCTTGTTCTGCCTGCGTTCCCGGCAAAGAACAAGCCTCGTTTGGGAGACATCAGACCCGCGTGAACGGCGTTTTTTCCGCGAAACGCAAATACTTGCGCAGGTCGCGCCGTTCGCGCGATCAGTGCTTGCGGATGGTTTGTCTGACCTCGGCGCCGCAATCGGCGCATTCATAGACGAAGTCGATCTTGGCAAGGCTCCAATGCGGTTCGACCTCGCGGACATACATCGGCAGGAACCCCATGCACGTCGGGCAAATCACAGGCGCGATTTCGATATCCTGATGATGCTGTACATAAGCTGGCATCTCGGTTCTCCTTCGCAGGCGACCCATCAAACCCCGCGCGAAGGCTACTGCCGGTTGCCCGAAGGCTGCCATCAACTCTTTCGAACAGAGACGGAACGGCCGACGTTTGTGGTTCGCTGTGACATTCTTGTTACGGCTCTGTACTGTAACGGGCGGACTAAATGCCTATTTCACAGGCCGATCCGGTGTTCGGACTTCACCTCAACAATAAGGGAGCAACGCCCATGACGCATGCCATTCGCTTTCACAAGACCGGCGGTCCGGAAGTCCTGGTCTGGGAGGAGGTCAATGTCGGCAAGCCCGGACCGGGCGAAGCGCGCATTCGCCACACCGCGGTCGGTCTCAACTTCGTCGACATCTACAACCGTTCGGGTCTCTATCCCGCGCAATTGCCGAGCGGGCTCGGCAGCGAGGCAGCCGGCGTGATCGAGGAAGTCGGACCCGGCGTCACCGATTTGAAGCCGGGTGATCGTGTCGCCTATGGCGCTTCGCCGCTCGGCGCCTATTCCGAAGCTCGGCTGATCCCTGCCGACCGCTTGTTGAAGTTGCCTGACGGCGTCGACGACAAGACCGCGGCGGCGATGATGCTGAAGGGGTTGACGACGCAATATCTGATCCGCCAGACCTATCGGGTGAAGGCGGGCGACACGATCCTGCTGCATGCCGCCGCCGGCGGCGTCGGGCTGATCCTGAGCCAATGGGCCAAGCATCTCGGCGCGACCGTGATCGGCACCGTCAGCAATGACGAGAAGGCGAAGCTCGCCAAGGCGCATGGCTGTGACCACGTGATCATCTATACGCGCGAGGATTTCGTGAAGCGCGTCGACGAGATCACCGGTGGCAAGAAGGTGCCGGTGGTGTACGATTCCGTAGGCAAGGATACGTTTCTGAAGTCGCTGGACTGTCTCGCGCCGCTCGGCGTCGTCGCGCTGTTCGGTCAGTCGTCCGGCGCGGTCGAGCCGCTCAATCTCGGCCTGCTGGCCCAGAAGGGCTCGCTCTACGTCACCCGGCCAACGCTGTTCACCTACGCCGCCAAACGCGAGAACCTCGTGGCGATGGCGAACGAGCTGTTCGATGTCGTGAAGTCCGGCGCGGTCAAGATCGAGGTGCACCAGACCTATCCGTTGAAGGACGCGGCCAAGGCGCATGCCGATCTCGCCGCGCGCAAGACCACGGGATCGACCGTGCTGACGGTGTGATCTCCCGTTGGGCGTTGGCGCAGGCTCGCTATTCCTGCGTCACGCCCGCTCGTGCTTGCGCAGGTCGCGGGCGTGATCGAGCAGGATCGCCTGGAGATCGACATCTTCGGGCGCGATCTGGGGGAGGGTGGCCTCGGTCAGGATGGCCTCGGTGACGTCCTCGACCGAGTTCTCTGCGATCTCGTGGATGAACGAGATGTTCTGGTATTCACCCGAGACGATGCGCGAGATGACCTCGCGCCGCGTGATTTCGGGATCGACGATCGCCTCGCGGCCGCGCCGTCCGTAGTCGATCATCACGACGAAATACTGCATGAAACGATCCTGCCGCGCCCCTCGTCCGAAGCGCGGCAGAGTATTTCCGAAAAACGGAATTAAGTCAAGCGCGATTTCCAAAAATCGGAAATCGCTCGATCGCCCCTATTTGCCTTTCTTGCGGGGGCGGGCCGATTTGGCGCGCAGCCGCTCGAGCTGCCCCTTGGGCATGGAGAGGCAGATTTCCCCGACCCAGTCGAGCTTTACGCCGACGATCGGCTTGGCATTGAAGCTGGTGAGATTGACGACGGAAGGGGATTTGCCCCGCTCGATGGTCTTCAAATAGCGCTCCCCGGTCTTGAGCCGGACCACGGCCTCTTCGCCGTAGAAGCTCGACAGCGGATGACGCTGGTCCTTGTAGACCACGATCACGTCGCCGCTCTCGTATTTGGGCAGCATCGAATCGCCCACGATCTCGAATGCGATCGTCTCTTCCATGATGGGGAAGGGTAGCGTGATGTCGCCGAGCCCGTCGGGCGGAACCTGTTCGTAGTCCGGCTCGATCACCGCGCCGGCCCCGACGCGTCCCATGATCGGCGCGAGGTTGAGCTCGAGATATTCCATGATCGGAATGATTTCGGAGGCTTTCACGAGGCGCTCGCCGCCGAGGATCTCCGACACCGCGCCGGGCCGCACGCCCATCGCCGCCGCCAGGCCGCCCTTGCTCTTGCCCGTCTTCTCCAGGCCCCGCTCGATCATCGCAACGTCCAACATGGTGATTCCCTCGATTGCCCATCGGCTGCCCTCTTGTAGTCCGGAATTCGGAATAAATGCAATTATGAATATCAGAATTATTGCTTGACTCTCTCTTCGGAATACCGGAATGTGTGTCTCGCCTCCGGTCGTGCGACCGGAGAAGGCGCATCACAGGACAGCAGCATGGAACTGGGTCATTGGCCGTCGGAGCACTCCGACGCGCTTCGCGACTATTTTCTCAAAGGACTATCCTATGCGGAGATCGGGAGAGAGATTAACGCAAGGTTTGGAACGGCTTACACGCGCAATGCCGTGGCGGGCCGGGTCAAGCGGCTCGGACTTGTCGGGTCGGCGCGGGTGACGAGTCCGCCGATCGTGCCGTGCTTGCCGGGCGAGACCTGTTTGCTTTCGGCACATCGCCCGGCATTGCCGAACCTGATTCTGCCGCCGAAATCCGCGATGAAGCCCGCCGCACGGGTGAAGCTGCGCTGCGTCGGCGTCCAGCCGCGCCTGATCTCGTTCGCTGAACTTGCAGCCGGCGATTGCCGCTATCCCTATGGCGGCGAGAGGGACGGGGAGGAGATCACCTTCTGCGGACATCCGCGCCAGCCAGGCTCCAGCTATTGCACGCCGCATGCGCGCCTGACGCGCCGGACCGGAGTTGCGCCCGCCCGTACGGCCGGTCCCGTCGTGCTGAGGCTGGTCTTCGCCGCCTGAGTTGGCGGCCATCTGCCTGTCCAATCGTCAATCCTGCAAGGAGTATCCGAGTGGCACGTGCCCGACGCAACAAATCCTACAAATTGACCGGGATCTATGACCGGCGCTCGCGCGAGATGCCGTTCAATGCCGACGTGGCCGAGGTCGAGGTCGACAATCCATTGGCGCTCGATCCCGGCGAGAAGATCATGGCGATCCGCTCGGTCCGCAGCGATCCGCTCGGCCGGCTGCATTCGCACCATCAGATCGACGAGGCGCAATACCGCGGCGGACGCGCCTTTCAGAACGATTGGGAGAGGGCGGAGCGGGGGCCGCAGGCGGTGGATACGACGCGCGAATATGTCGATGGTACAAGCACGCGCGAGCCTCTGACCGAGAGCCAGCGCCAGGCGGTGCTGCGGCTGAACCGCGTCGAGCGCGAGCTCGGCACCGACGGCGCGGCGCTGGTGCACGACGTGCTGGTGCTGGGGCTCACCATGGACCAGATCGGAGAGCGTCGCGCGGTCCGTACGCAGCGCTGGAACGACTATTTTGCACGGCGCTTTCGCGAATGCCTGGACCGGCTGGCGCTGATCTACGGGTTTGCGACGGAAGCGGGGACGAAGCGTGCAGTCCGCCGCAAATGATGACGGCACGCCTGCGGTCTTCGGCCGTAGGCGTGCCGGTCCGCCGCTTACGGGTGCGGCACGATCTGGTAAGGGGTCGTGTAGGGCTCGACCCGGAGCGAGGCGTTGGCCAGAAGCCCGATCTTGGCGGTCGGCGCCTGCTGCAATTCGCCGCTTGGGCCGCGATGCACGTTGTATTGCCAGACGGTGAGGTCGCCCTTTTGCGCCAGCGCGTGCGCAACCGCGCTCGCATCATTGCCGCCGAGCGCCTGCAGCTCCTCCGCCGACAATCCGATGACGATTTCGTCCTTGATGGTGACGATCTTGAACAGATTCATCCTGGTCTCCTGCGCCCATGCGCCTTGTATCGAGAGGGTGAAAAGCGCGACCGCGGCGCCCTTGATGAGATCGCAGCGAGAAAGCATGCCGTCGTCCTTTGGTGCTGAGGCGCGCCCGAATCGATTTTGAGTCCATCGGCCATGGCGCCCGTGATCCGCGTGGCCGTTCCGCAACCGCTTTGTCGCGCGATCTTGAATGGCGGTTCACGGGCAGAAACATATCCGCAGCGATGAACCTCGATGCAGGAAGGCGAGTCCAAGGCCGAGAGCTTGAGGGACCGTCAGATGAAAATCACCGGCATCGTTTGCTTCCTGGCGTGGCTGGGTATGGCCCTCCCGGCTGCGGCCGCCGATCCCTTCTACGTTGGCAGCTGGACCTTCACGACCGCGACGGTCGCACCATGGGCCGATCCACACCGCAAGCCTGACGACATCGAGCGGACGCGGCTGATGGGCAAGGCGGTTGTCTTCAAGGCGAAAGAGATATCGGGGCCACGGCCCTTTGCCTGCGCGAAGCCACAGTACAAGGTGGCGGACTACACTCCCGACATGATCTTCCAGGGAGCGTTCGACGAGATGCAGCGCGCCGACAAGAAAGCCGTTCCCAAGGCGCTTGCCGCCTCGCTCGGCTTCACTGGCGCGACGATCAGGACGCTGGAGACCGGCTGCGAGATCGACGTTCATTTCGTCGACGATACAACCGCCGAGGTCGGACTCAACAATTACGTGTATACTCTGAAGAAACTTTAATCTGACCTCGTCCATCCCCGTTCACATCGGAAACACCGTGAAACGCTGTGCCGATTGACAGCGATTGAGGCTCCGTGCGTGATTAATGTTGCTTCTTGACGCAGGTGGGTGACGAGGATCGATATTCCTGTTATCCGGAATTGCCATGGTCCGATGCGGACGAAGCATCGCTAGGTCGATGGTTGGACTTGCCGGATGGGTTGTTTCTTGGCATAATTGCAACCTGATTGGTTGAGCCCGTCCGTTCGGATATGTCGTTCAGCGTGCTACCCGACGGGGCCACCCGGCCGCCAACTGACCGTCACCGCGACGTTCGGTCATGGCGTTCGGCTCTGAGTGGGGCCTCGATATCGGATCACGAATGCCGATGCTTGTCATAGGTGCGAGATGAAAAACCTCAATTTCGCGGCTGAACTGCACCTCAAGCTCGGCGCCCCAGCAAGCGGCACCGTCGAAAGCCTGCGCCTGCTCCGCGCGTTTCTGAAGCTCGCGCCTCGACAGCGCTTCGAGGTCATTAAGCTCGTCGAAGACCTCGCCACCGAAGAAACCCTCCCCGAACACCCCCTGTCCTGAGCCTGGCGGCGCGCCGGTCTTACGCCTTGTCCTTCGTTTCCTGCCAGCAGCCGGACCGCCGGACGACGTTTGTCCGGGTCTGGCCGCTGGCAGCCGATTGGGCAAGTGTGGTAATTAGTTAAGAAAAAGGGAGGAGTGCGACCATGATCGAACCGAAGCTCGAAGTTCCGGCCGAACTGCGCGACTTGGCCGAGAAGACGATTGACCAGGCCGAAAAGGCCTTCGGCATGTTTTTCGACGCTGCCACCAAATCAATGACGTCGGTTCCCGGAGCGGGCACCGAGGTCTCGAAGCAGGCGCTCGCTTTCACCGAGCAGAACATGAAGTCGGCCTTCGAGCATGCACGCAAGCTCGTCCATGCCACCGACCTTCAGGAAGCCATGCGAATCCAGTCCGACTTCCTGCGCAGCCAGTTCACCAGCGCCGGAGATCACATGCGCCAGATGACCGGCAGCTTCATGCAGCCGGGCAAGGGCAAGTCCTGATTCTCTGCTCGTCCAGGGCGTGCCCACAAATTGATCTTGCCTGACGCCGCGATCCGCATTTCGATGCTGGTGCAGGTCCATGACGGGCCACCGAATGGATCCATTCGCCGTCCGTCATCCTTTCTGCTGATCCCTGTCGGTCCTCCGGCAGGGATTTGCATGTTGCGGCACACGCGCCAAGCATCGCACTCACCCGCAGCACGATCGCGGAAATTGCGAGAGATCGATGCGAGCGATGATCGCCCGCAGCAGCCTGCGGACCGAACGATAGATCGGCCGCGCGAATCCCGGCGTTTTTGCCCCGGGCAGTTCAAGACTTTCCGTATGAACGCTTTCGATCAGGTGCGACACGGGCCTCTCCGGGATGGTGAGGCTCTTGCTATCGCGGCCTGCCCGGTGCGGCCTTGATCTGCCGCAAGGCGCACCCGGCTAGTAGTCGCCCGGATTCATGATCATCGGGCTTCTCGTGTCGGCCGGTGCGAGCGCGCTGCTGGCGCTGTCGCGCAGGAAGCGGTCGAGCGTTGCCTGGATCTTCTCCTTGACCGCGTCGGGGCCGCGATCGCTCATCTCGGTGTGCTGTGCGCCGGTATGGACGATGTCGATGCCGCGCGCCTTCGCCTCTTCCGGCGTCGGCAGCACGCCGGGATCGGTCTGGAAGTGCGGATCCTTGGAGCGGAACGACAAAATCTTCAAATGGTCGCTGAGCACGAAAGGCACCCGCAAATTGTCGAGCGTGATCACCTTCGACACCAGCTCCGGATGCTGATGGGCGACATACATGGAGACGTCGCCGCCATTGGAATGCCCGACGAGGGTGATGTGGTCGTAATCGACGTTCTCCTGCCGCCGCTTCAACTCGCCCAGCGTGAAGAGGATGTTGGCCTCGCAGCGAATATAGACCTCGCGCCGGCCGACATATTGCTGGCCGACATGGGTCATCAATGGCGGATCGCTCGGCAGGTCTTGCTGGAGGCTGGCAACGAGATAGCCACGCGCGGCGAGCACGTTGGCAAGGAAGGAATACTCGGTGGCCTTGACGGTGTTGCCGTTGCTGATGACGGCAAGCGGGAGCTTCCAGAGGCCGAGATTGGCCTTGTTCTCGTAATCGCGCCGCACCGCGATCTCGACCGAGATCGGCCGCTGGCGGGAGGCGTCGAACAAGGACAACGTCTCATGGCGGATCGCGAACCGGCTGACCACGAAATACTGGCCGACGCCGAGAACGCAAAGGAACGCCAGGATTGCAAACACCCTTTTCATGGTCCGTCTCAATCACTTTCGGCTGAACATGGTCATTGGGAACTCCCGGATCGAGCGATCGTGAGCAGGTTACGGGATTAAATTTAGGCAAGTCTGTGAGAAGCGCCGCAAAAGGGCCGCATCAAGGCATGCGACGGCGGCGGTTCGCGCGGCTAGAGGCAGCCGCCCGTGCCGTGTTCTGGGCAGAGCCTGAACGCGCTCGACAACGTGAACAGGAAACGCGGGCTGCGGCGCTCGTTGTCCGGCGCCCGGTAGCTCAAGGGGACGGCCACGCCGAAATCGGCCAGGAAATCGTCCGGCAGGAAGAACCGCACGCCGGCCCCGGCCGATGTCAGCGAGAGGCCGTCGCCCAGACGGTAGCCGTCGTTCCAGACCGCGCCAGCGTCGCCAAAGGCGTAGAGTTGATAGCCGCTCCAGTAGCGGAAATTCAGCTTCTGGTCGAAGCGCACTTCGAGCGAGCCGGCAAGACCGTTGTCGCCGCTGATCTCGGCCGCGCCGTAGCCTCGGCCGAAGGCCGCGCCGCCGAGATAGAATTGCTGCGAGGTGAACAGCGGCCGCGATGCGGTCTGGCTTGCCGCCGAGAGCTTGAGCGACCAGGCGTCGTTCAGCGTCTGATACCGCGTGAACCAGAAATTCAGCACGGAGAAGTTCGAGGACGCGCCGTCGCGCGACAAGAGATCGTCGTCGAAATGCGAGGCGCCGAAGATGTCGAGGCCCTGGCGGTAGGTCATTGTCGTGAAATTGGTGCCGCCGAAGCGATCCTGCAGCCGGTAGTCGGCGGTCAGGCTCGCGGTCCTGATGTGGTCGTTGTACCAGGGGCCGTAAACATCGTGCTCGGAGACGTTGCTGAAGGTCGTCGCCGCTGTCAGCGTCAGCGTGGAGGATTGCGACTGCAACGGCACGATGCCGGCACGTAGCTCGAAAGCCTCGGTCGTGGTGATGTCGCTGTCGAGGCGGCGGGCGTCGCCCGGCCGCACCGCGCTGTACAGGACCGACGCGCCGAGACGCACGCCGTCGACGCCAACAGGCGCGTCATAGGAGAGGCGCGCAAAGCCGAGTTCGCGTGGATCGTTGGCAATGGTCGACAGGTTGACCGCCAGCGTGTCGCCGGGCGTGAGATAGGAGTTGAACGCGCCGGTCGCGTAGGTCTGCCAGGGGCCGACCGAGGACGAGCCGAGATTGTCCAGACCGAACGACGTGAAAACGTGCCAGGTCTTGACATAGACCGTGAGACGGAAGCGGCCGGTCGCGCCGCCAATCTCCTCGAGCGCGGTATCGGTGATCCGGACACCCGGCCTGCCGTTGATCAGGAAGAGCTGGCGTTCGAGCGTTGCGAGGCGCGACGGCTGTTCGGCCAGAACCGGAGCGAGCATCGGCCTCACGCCGAACTGCTCGGCGCCGTCGCCTTTCAGCTCGGCGTCCACGATGGCGCCTTCGATCACCTGGACGCGGACACGACCGTCGGCGATGTCCTGCGACGGCACGATCGCGCGGCTTAAGTGGAAGCCGGCGGCGCGATAGAGATCGCTGATCGCGCCTGCGATCGCGGCGAGGTCGGCCTGCGAGACCTTCTTGCCGAGATAAGATTGATAGACCGTAGCGATGCGATCGTCGGAAATGGCATGGGCGCCGCTGACAGTGACGCCGCGCAGGACGAATTGCGGCCTGGTGTCGCCGCCGGTGTTGGGCTGGCCAACCGTCGGCAGTCTGACCGCAGGACGTCTCAGCGATTCCTGTTCGGATTGGTTTTCAAAGTATTTCTCCGGCTGTCGCGGATCGAAGCCGGGCTGGTTCGCCTGCTGCGCGAAAGCCTGCGGAACGCCCGTAAGAATTGGTGCCGCGAACGCCAGCGCGGCGAGGACATGCCGCTTTGCAACCTGGGTGACGAACCGCTCTCCGTAGTTCAACGGAGAAATTCCCATGAGCCGGTAAAGGTTCGCTAGCCGCATGATTTTTCTTAGTTTTTTATGGTCAATGAAACGTTAATGGCACCTGCCGACCAGTTGCTTCCCGCTAATTCTATGTTGAGTGATTTCGGATACGTCGGGGTCCGCCTGTAACGGGGACTGAGGATCATCATGCGCGGCAGAGTTGGAATGCGGTGCGCCTTCGTGGCTGCGCTGATCCTGGGAATGGCTTCTGCTGCGCACGCTGCGGACGATGGTGTCTGGTCGGTCAGCAAGTCCTCAGGCGAGGTCTGGCTTGCCACCGATGGTGCGCAGCCCGTGTCGCTGAATCAGGACGGCACGCTCAAGCCGGGCGATACCATTCGCACCGGCCGCAACGGACGCGTGCTGCTCGTCCGCGGTGAAGAAACCATTTTGATCTCTCCGAACTCGGTGGTCGGCTTGCCCGCCGAGAAGAAGGAGGGGCTTTCGACCACGATCATCCAGCAGGCGGGCTCGATCCTGCTCGAGGTCGAGAAGCGTAACGTCAAGCATTTCGAGGTCGAGACGCCCTATCTCGCCGCCGTCGTCAAGGGAACGCAGTTTAGCGTCACCGTGGGGGCAGGCAGCACCAAGGTCGGCGTGCTCCGCGGCCAGGTCGAAGTCTCCGACTTCAAGACGGGACAGATCGCCCAGGTCATGCCGGGACAATCGGCGACCGCCTTCGAGCACGGCAAGCCCGGCCTCAGCCTGGGTGGTGCCGGGACCTTCAATCCGATCGAGCAGGGCAAGCCGCGCGCCTCGACGATCGAGCGCGTCCCCGTGCCGAAGTCGGGCCTGTCGGCGCCGCGCAATGCGGCCAACGGCCATGCGATCCATGCGCTTGGTCCGATCGACAAGGCAGCGAAGGCAGTCGGCACGCCGAAGCAATCGCATCAGGCGAGCGGAGCCCACGCGCCAAAAGCCGGCGTCGTCCGCATCTCGAACTCGCTCGGCGAGGTCAAGCTGAACTTCCACAAGGTCACGAACGGGCTTGCTCGCGGCGCGACTGCTCCCGGACAGGTGCGCAACGCGAACGCCAGCACCAATACCGAGACGGTCTGGAGCGATAGCAAGACGAGCACGACGACAACGGCCGCGAACAGTTCGACCGTGACGGCCGCTACCACGAGCAGCAGTGCTGCTGCGGTCAGTGCCACCTCTTCGTCGACAAGTGCGACGACGACTGTTGCGACCAGCGCTGGGTCGACCAGCGATGCGTCAGGCAAGAATGGCAACAATGGCAACAATGGCAATGGAAACACCGGCAACAACGGTAACGGGAATAACGGGAACAACGGAAACGGTAACGGCAATAGCGGTGCCACCGGGAACGGCAAGGGCAACAACGGTAACGGCAACGGAAATGGCGGCGGTAACGGCAGTAACGGCCACGGCAACGGCCGACACTGACGCGAATTCCAAGGGGTGAAGGGGCGCACCCGCTGAAGCAGGTGTGCGGGAGGATCGGGTGAAACGTTATCGGCCGCATATTCTGGTCGTGATCGCGCTGGCGGTCGTGCTGTCCACGGGATGGCATGGCGCGCTTCGCAATGCGCTCACCGATCTGCGTTTCGCCTGGCAATCACGTCCGGCGACCGGCAACGTCGTCGTGGTGGCTATCGACGCGCCCTCGATCGACCAGATCGGGTTTTGGCCGTGGCCGCGGCGGCTCCACGCCGAGCTGTTGCACAGGCTCGAAGCGGCGGGCGCGCAGGACGTCGCCTTCGACGTCGATTTCAGCACGCCGTCGGATCCGGCCTCGGACGCGGCCTTCCTCACGGCGCTTCGCGAAGTCGGCGGTTCGACGATCCTGCCGTCCTTCAAGCAGCCGGCGCCAAACGGCGGCACGGCGCACATCAATCGTCCCTTGAAGCCATTCAGCAACCAGTCGTGGCCGGCCGTCGTCAATGTCGCGATTGAATCCGACGGGCTCGTCCGCCGTTATCCGGTTGGCGAGAAGCTCGGCGACTCCCAGATGCCGTCGATGGCCGTCGTGCTGGCCGGGCAGGACGCCAATCGGCGGCCGCCCTTCCTGATCGATTACAGCATTCGCGCGTCCTCCATTCCAACCGTCTCCTATTCCGACGTGCTGCGCGGCGACGCCGCGACCCTGGACAAGTTGAGAGACAAGAAGATCATCGTCGGCGCCACGGCGCTTGAGCTGGGCGACCGGTTCAGCGTTCCCAACGGCAAGATCATCTCGGGGCCCGGCCTCCAGGCGCTCGCGGCGGAATCGATCCTCCAGAACCGCATGCTGCGCTGGACATCTGATGCCGGCATGTTCGCTGGCCTGGGTCTGATCTGCCTGCTGATGATGTATTCGTGGCGCCGCTTCGCACCCGGTGTCCGCGTCGCGGTCCTCGTTGCAGCGGGGGTGGGCGTCGAGCTGGCCGCTGCCCTCGTGCTGGCAAAATGGCCGCTCATCATCGACACGTCGCTGTTTCATATCGCGATCATCGCCTATCTGACGGCGATCGCGCTCGACGAGATCGATTTCCGCGGTCTTCTAGGGCGCATCGCCGAAAGCCGCTTTCATCGTATCGCAATGTCGCTCGGCGACGGTCTGGTCTGCACCGACGAGGATCACCGGATTACGGTGTGGAATCCCGGCGCGAGCGCGATCTTCGGTTACATGCCGGCTGAAATGATCGGGCAGCCGTTCGAGGCGCTCTGTGCGGTGCCCGCGGATGCCGGCGCAAAGACCTTCGCCATGCGTGATGCGGCGCGCCAGGCGCTGCTGGTGCCCGGCGGTGCCGTCGTCGTCGAGTTCGTGGGCCGGCGCAAGAACGGCGAGACGTTCCCCGTCGAAGCGAGCTTCTCGGGCTGGCAGGGAACGGACGGTTTCCAGTACGGAGCGATCCTGCGCGACATTTCGGTTCGCAAGCGCGAAGCCGAACGTGTCCGATATCTTGCCGAACACGACGCGCTGACGGGGCTTGCCAACCGCAATATGCTGCATGCCGGGCTGGTCGACATGATTGCGGATGCGGAGCGGCGCTCCTGCGAGGTTGCGCTGCTAGTGATCGGGCTCGACGGCTTCCAGCGCATCAACGACATGCTGGGTCATTCCGCCGGCGACCTCGTGCTGCAGGCGGTCGCTGATCGCCTGAAGGAGCAGGCCGGAGATCGCTCAGTCGTTGCCCGGCTCAGCGGCGATGAATTTGCCATTGGGCGCGAAAGCGCAGATGGCGGCGAGCCGATTGCGGAGTTCGCCGAGCGCATCACGCGCGCGTTCGAGGCTCCGCTCACGACGGGCACGCGCCAGCATCGCGTGCGGATCAGCCTCGGCGTCGCCGTCTATCCGGAAGGCGGGCACAACGCCGACGATCTCCTGAGCAACGGCCATCTCGCACTTACCAAGGCGAAGCTGACGCGGCGCGGCAGCCACGTGATCTTCGAGAACGCGATCCGGCAAGAACTGGAGAACCGGCTGACGCTGGAGAGCGAACTGGCGCTTGCCGCAGACCGAGGCGAGTTTGAGTTGTTCTACCAGCCCCAGGTTCGGCTGGTTGACGGCGGCCTGGTCGGCGCTGAAGCGCTCATCCGCTGGCGGCATCCCCTGCGCGGCCACGTGTCGCCCGGCGAGTTCATGCCGGTGGTCAACACCTCGGCGCTCTCCGAGCGAATCGCGACCTGGGTGATGGAGACTGCCGCTCGTCAGGCGCGCGCCTGGGAGTTGTCAGGCAGCAGCGTGCGCGTCGCGATCAACCTGTCGCCGTCGCAGCTCCACTCCGGCGATCTCGCGCATTCGGTTGCGACCCTGCTCGACACGACGGGGCTCACGCCCTCGCTGCTCGAGCTCGAGGTCACCGAAGACATCCTGCTCCATGACGAGGCTCGCGTGCTCGACATGTTCAAGCGGATCCAGCAGCTCGGCGTGCGCATCCTGTTCGACGATTTCGGTACGGGCTACGCTAGTCTGAGCTATCTGAAGAAGTTTCCGCTGGATGGCCTCAAGATCGACCGCTCGTTCGTGCTCGACCTGCTCGCCGATTCCGACGATGCCGCGATCGTCGGATCGACGATTGGCCTCAGCAAGCAGCTCGGTCTGACAGTCGTGGCCGAAGGCATCGAGAATCGCGCCACGGCCGACTTCCTGGTCAGCATGGGATGCGAGGAAGGGCAGGGCTATTTCTTCGGCCGTCCGATGCCTGCCGCGGCGTTCGAGACACAATTTCTCACGGCTGAACTCGAAGCCGTCAGCGCCGCCTGAAGCACCCTCGATAGCGGCCGCTAGCGCCGGCGCGCGACCGCCACGCCAAACAGGAAAGCGACGAACAGACTCGCCAAGGGCGCTTCGCGCGTGATCGCTGCGACAGTCGCGAGCGGTCGTCCGGGCTTTCGCGCCTCATCGATTGCATGGGTGAGACGGTCGACGGCGGCGTGCAAGCCTCCCGCGACCTCGCCGATGGTCTGAGAGACGTCGGTTGCTGCGTCCATGGCGCGTTCGGCCATGCCGGGCTGGGGACTGGGCTGCGGTATTTCCGTGCTCAAGCGCGCGATCTCCGAACCTGACCGAAAGATTGAGACCGGCACCTTTGGCTATCCGCGCGAGCGCTCGTTTTGGAACAGCGGGCCCGAAGACCTTTGGCTATCCGCGACAGGCGCCGTTTTGAACGGCGGGTGCCGGCCTTGCAGTGGAAATGCGCCGTACGCCAATTAGTTCCGGCGGGACGCATTTCGTTGCGAAATCCCCGGGAAACGACGGGAGCGAATCTCTGTTAGGCTGGTGCAGCCTTGCTGAACTCGGGAGATTGCCGTGACCGACCGGACCATGGACCGAGCCCGGCGCATCGCCTTGCTCGGCGCGCCCATCGACATGGGGGCCTCGCAGCGCGGTACCTTGATGGGCCCTGCGGCGCTGCGCACGGCCGGCCTTGCGACGCTGCTCGAAAGTCTCGATTTCGACGTCGTCGATTACGGCGATCTCTCCGTCGCCGAGGTCACGGACCTCGCCGACAGGCCGCCCGTGAAGGCAAATCACTACCGCGAGATCCAGCGCTGGACGCGCGTGCTGAGCCGCAGAGGCTACGAGATCGCGCAAACCGGTGCGTTGCCGATCTTCCTCGGCGGCGATCACACCTTGTCGATGGGCTCGGTCAATGCGATGGCACGTCACTGGCAGGAGCGTGGGCGCGAGCTGTTCGTGGTCTGGCTCGATGCCCATGCCGACTACAACACGCCGGAGACGACGATCACGGCCAACATGCACGGCATGTCGGCGGCATTCCTGTGCGGCGAGCCGGGCCTTGACGGCCTCCTGGGCGACGATCCGCGCGCCTCGATCGGCCCTGACAGGCTCGATCTGTTCGGCGCACGCTCGATCGACAAGCTCGAAAAGGAATTGATGCGCGCGCGACGGATCAGGGTCGTCGACATGCGCCAGATCGACGAGTTCGGCGTCGCCGTCTTGATCCGCCGCGTCATCGAGCGGGTCAAGGCGAGCAATGGCGTGCTGCATGTCAGCTTCGACGTCGACTTCCTCGACCCTTGCGTGGCGCCGGGCGTCGGCACCACCGTGCCGGGCGGTGCGACCTATCGCGAGGCGCATCTGATCATGGAGCTGTTGCACGATTCCGGCGTGGTCGGATCGGTCGACATCGTCGAGCTCAATCCATTCCTCGACGAGCGTGGCCGGACCGCGCGCACTGCGGTCGAACTGATCGGCAGCCTGTTCGGCCAGCAGATTTCCGATCGGCCGACGCCGAGCAACGCGATCGCCCCGGGGGAGTGAATCAAGCTGCTTGCGTTTGTGCGCTGCAAGGAAAGGAACTGCTCCTGCGGCCGCTGGATTTAGACCAGCCCCGATCAAAATCGCCGGCTTTTGAAACAGCTGCGAATTGCAAATACCGCAGTCGGATTGTTTGATGCGGGCTCAGCGCCAGCCGAGGGCCCGCAATGAGCAGTACGATGCATCCCGACGACAATCCCGTGACGACCACGCGCCGCCGCCTCCTGACCGCCGGTTCGGCAGCCATTGGAGGTGCCGTTCTCGGCGCGGGCGCTTCTGCGGCCGCGGAGACGGACAATCTTCCGCCCAACGTTCCTGAGTGGATGAAGGCGCCGGGCGACCCCATGGGAAGCCAGCCTTACGGCGCGCCCTCGCCGTTCGAGAAGGGCGTGGTCAAAAACATCTCGAAGACTCTCAAGCAGTACATCTCGGCGTCCAGTCGTACGCCCTTGCAGGAGCTCGATGGCATCATCACGCCGAACGGGCTGTTCTACGAGCGGCATCACGGCGGCGTCCCCACCATCGATCCTGCGCAGCACCGGTTGATGCTGCACGGGCTCGTCGAACGGCCCCTGATCTTCACGATGGACGATCTCAGGCGATTTCCATCGGAGTCGCGCATCCACTTCCTCGAATGCTCCGGCAATCCCGGCTACAGCAGGCCCTACGGCAAGACGGCTTCGGACCTCGTGGGTCTGGTGAGCTGCGCCGAGTGGACCGGCGTCAGCCTGAAGCTGGTGCTTCAAGAGGCCGGGCTGAAGCCGGAGGCCAAGTGGGTGATCGCCGAAGGCGCCGACGCGGCAGCGCTGACGCGCAGCATCCCGATCGAGAAATGCCTCGAGGATGCCATGCTGGTCTACAGCCAGAATGGCGAGCGGCTGCGGCCGCAGCAGGGCTATCCGCTGCGGCTGCTCCTGCCGGGCTTCGAAGGCAACATGAGCGTGAAGTGGCTGCGGCGCCTGCATGTGACGGCGGAGCCGGTCTATTCGCGGGAGGAGACGTCGAAATACACCGATCTCTTGCCGGACGGCACTGCGCGCGAGTTCTCCTTCTACATGGAGGCGAAGTCGATCATCACGCGTCCCTCGGGCGGCCAGCGTCTGAGCGCGCCGGGCTTCCACGAAATCACCGGCATCGCCTGGAGCGGACATGGCAAGATCGCGCGCGTCGAAGTGTCGGTGGACGACGGCAAAAGCTGGCAGGAAGCGCGCTTGCAGGAGCCGGTGCTGACGCGTGCCCTGGCGCGCTTCCGTCTGCCGTGGCAATGGGACGGCAAGCCCGCCGTGATCCAGAGCCGCGCGATCGACGAGACCGGCTATGTGCAGCCGACGCTGGCCGAGCTGCTTGCAGTGCGCGGCGAGAATTATTTCTACCACAACAATGCGATCTGGCCCTGGCGCATCGCTCAAGACGGCGAGGTGACGAATGCGCTGGCGTAACACTTGCGGCGTGGTCTCTGCGATCCTCGCCGGCATCTGGGTAAACGTAGCGCAGGCACAAAGCCCCTTCGGTATCGGTCGGCCGGCAACGGCCGCCGAGATCGCAGGCTGGAATATCGACATCGGCCGCGACGGCAGCAATTTGCCGAAGGGAAGCGGCTCGGTCGCTCATGGGCGTGAGTTGTACGCTCAGCAATGTGCCTCGTGTCACGGCGACAAAGGCGAAGGCGGCCTGGGCGACCGGCTCGTCGGCGGACAGGGCACGATCGGAACGGCAAAGCCGGTCCGAACCGTTGGCAGCTACTGGCCTTATGCGCCGACATTGTTCGACTACATCCGCCGCGCGATGCCGCAGAATGCGCCGCAATCGCTGGGCGACGATGACGTCTATGCGGTGTCGGCCTACGTCCTGAGCCTGAACGGGCTTGTTGGGGCGGATGCGATCCTCGACGCCAAATCGCTGGCGGCCATCAGAATGCCGAACCGAGACAAATTCGTCGGCGATGCGCGTCCGGATGTGAAGAAGTGACCTATGGGAACGATCAAGTTCCGGGCTTCAGCTCGGAACTTGCCAAAGCTTAAGGGGAACTTGCGAGGACCAATTTGAATTAACCTGCGAGAGGAAACAGAGTGGGTCTTTCTATGGCAATGGATCGTTTCGCAAACTCCATGTCCTCGGCGCTTCGCCATCCCGGCGTGATTGCGCTGATCGTGGCCGGCTTGACGATCGCTGCAATGTTGATCGTCGACCACGGTCCTTGGAACCGAGCCAAGACTCAGCCGGCCCATGTCGCGATGTACGCAACCACGGGCGAGGCTGCGCGTGCCGCAGGCGCCGCAGTGCTTCCGACTGAATCGAGGTCGTCGCTCGAACCGGCGCGGCCGGGGCCGAAAACATCCCCGACTGTCAATCCCGTGACGCCGTAGCTCGCGGATCGCGACGCCGTCGAGCCAAAGCCTGCGTCGAACTCGCTCCAGGTCCGGGCGCAAGCCCCACTCCAGCCGCAACTGTTAAACTCGCTCCGGATCGCCGTGAATCCCGAAGGGTGCGGCCGGCCCTGGCGTTCTTGGTGGGAAAGGGCCGTAGAAACGGATTGAGGATAGCCATGATCTTGCCAGGGATCGTCGCGAAATCGCACCAGGCTCTGACATCTTTGGCCACAATCCGAGCCGAGCTTCCGGCCATGCAATTCTTGGCCGTGATTTCGATTCTGGCGCTGCTCACGTTGAGCGGCGCTGCCATTTCCGATCAGCTTCTGACGGCCGATCAGCACGCCGCGCAAGGGGTGGAGTAGCGCGGCGGGCGAGGGCGCTTTTGTCTTCTGGGGGGACGACAGCAATGCTTTCGATTGATCAGTTTCTGCGGTTCATCGCCGTGCCGGCCGTGTTCGCGGCCTTCATCATCGCCTCGCAGATCTCGGCGGCGTTGTCGCCGCACTAGTCAGCCGATCAGGGACGAGCCGAGCAGCGCGAGGACGGCCAGCGCCATCAGCGCCGTGCCGAGCCAGCCCAGCGCGATCAGCCATGACCGCGCCCGGAAGCGGCCCATGATCGCGCGGCTCGAGACGATCAGCATCATCATCACCATGATCGGCACCGCGACGACGCCGTTGAGCACCGCGCTCCACACCAGCATGTGGATCGAATCGATCCCGGTGAAGCCGAGGCCGAAGCCGATCGCGGTCGCGGCGGCGATGATAGTGTAGAACCCGACCGCCTCGTCCGGCTTTGCCTCCAGCGTGGCGCGCCAGCCGAAGATCTCCGCGACGCCGTAAGCCGCCGAGCCCGCCAGCACCGGGATCGCGAGCAGGCCGGTGCCGATGATGCCGGTTGCGAACAGGGCGAAGGTGAAGTTGCCGGCGAGCGGCCGCAGCGCTTCGGCCGCCTGCGTCGCCGAACTGATGTTGGTGACGCCGTTGGCGTGCAGGACCGACGCCGTGGTCAGGATGATGAAGAAGGCGATGACGTTGGAGAGCAGCATGCCGGAGATGGTGTCGGCCCTGATGCGCGCAAGCTCCGGCTTGCCGCCGTGCTTGAGCTCGCGCAGCGGCTGGTCGTGCTTGCCGCAATTCATCTCCTCGACCTCCTGGGAGGCCTGCCAGAAGAACAGATAGGGGCTGATGGTGGTGCCGAGCACGGCGACCACCATCATGAAATAGTCGGCGCTGACATTCGCCTTCGGCCACACCGCGGCGAGCAGCGCCGTGCTCCACGGGATCTTCACGGTGAAGGCGGTTGCGACATAGGCGAACAGCGCCAGCGTGAGGAATTTCAGCAGCGGCGAATAGCGGCGATAGGGCAGGAACACCTGGAGCAGGGTCGAGCCGGCCGCGAAGATCAGGGCGTGCTCGTGGTTGAGGCCGCCGATGACGAGCGAGAGCGCCTCCGCCATCGCGGCGATGTCGGCGGCGATGTTGAACGTGTTGGCGGCGACGAGCATGGCGACCAGCGCCAGCACCGCCCAGCGCGGCGCGATCTGCATGACGTTGGCGGCAAGCCCCTTGCCGGTGACGCGCCCGATCTGCGCGCTGACGAGCTGGATCGCGATCATGAACGGCGTGGTCAGGAAGACCGTCCAGAGCAGTCCATAGCCGAATTGCGCCCCGGCCTGCGAATAGGTGGCAATGCCCGACGGGTCGTCGTCCGCCGCCCCGGTGATGAGGCCCGGCCCCAGCCGTTGCAGCAGGCTCGGCGTGGATTTCGTCGGGGTCAGGGCACTGTCGGTCATGGACAAGGGGGCTCGGGGTCGGTGCGGCGTCTTTTTAGCAAATGCAGGGGAGGGAACAAAAGTTCCTCGTGGCCATCCGCGGATGGCCACCCCTCGCACATTTCTGATTATGCTAAATTCGCTTGACCCGTCGGGCAAAACACCTGTAGATTGGCATCATCCCGAAAGCTTCGAAGCGCTGCCGCCCGGCAGCGAGCCTGGCCGCATCCGCCGGCGGAATCCGGGCGCCGAACATGCGCAGGCCCGCCTCGCGATCTATTTGACGCTGACGAACATGCCCCAGGCCGCGGCGAGCGCCGCGCCGGAAAAGACGATCAGCGGGTTCTCGCAGAACGCGCTGCCATAGCTGCACATGTTCGCGCCGAACTGGCCGAGCTCGTGATGGCTCGCGGAGTAGAACAGTCCCGACAGCACCAGCAATGCAGCGGCGACGTAATACATCGCAATCTCTCCAGCGCCCTATGTCCGGGCGACATCATGTCTGCCCGACATGTCCCAGCATGGCGCGAAGAAATTTCATTCCGCCGAATCCGCTTTGCTGCATTTGAGTTAAAGTTTGACCGTTCGGTGAAAGCACCTGCAAGATGACGGGGTCAGGATGGCCGTCATGACGGATCGGGAAACAGAGATCTCGGCGGACGTCAAGGGCTGGTTCGCCGGCTGCGCGGCGGCAACGGCGGTCCTCTTTCTGTACGGACTGGTCGCGGCGCTCGCGAAGGGACTGACGTTTCCCTTGCTGTTCGCCGGGCTGTTCGTTGCCGCCGTCCACTTCGCTTTCATCGCCATGTTCACGGCCGTTCCGGCCGGACTGTTGATGTGGGGCGTGCGCAAGGCGCGGCTGGAGCTTGTCGCGCCTCTCTTTGTCGCCTGCGGTGCGGCGCTGGGCTGGTCCGGGAATTATCTCTTCAGCCCCTTCGACCGGGACCGCATGCTCTACGCCGCCGCGGGAGCGGCTGCGGGCCTTGCTGCGTGGTATTGCAGCAGAAGGTCCTTGGCCAAGACGACGGAGCGCGCAGCGTCAGAGGGCGGGACGACCTAAAGAATGATCCGGAGAGATGCGCAGCGGTCTTCCGAAAAGATCATGCGCGAACAACAGGCTAGAGCGCGATGACGAATCATCCTGATCTCGTTGCCGCTTAGTCCGGGGACTTCGGTAGCCGCGTGATCCGCTCTTCCTGATCCGCCATGGCGTCGTAGGCTTCCGCCATCCGCAGATATTGAGTGCGCGTCGCTTCGTCGGCCATCAGCTCGGACTTCGCGCGCAGCTCTTCGGCCTCGTGGCGGTGCCGGGCTGCTTCGCTCACAAAGTCCATGGGTGATTCCCTCCGGGGCGGGGTTGAGACACTTCACTTAACGCATGTGAAGGCGGAGGTTTCCATGGTTTGGCATATCTCGCCGATGTCGGATTCGCTGCACTCACGGGCACTTCTTGTCATGGAGGAAAATCGCAGGCTGCGCGAGGACAAGATGCGTCTCGACCGCGAATATGCCGAGCGGATCGAGGCGCTTCGCTTCGCGATCCTCGAAAGCGCGATGTCGCGCGCCGAGAGCAAGGCGCGCCGCGACAACAGGGGTTGAGGCCACCCAGGCAGGCGCAAGATTCTGACGAAACACGCCTGAAACAGTCCTGAAACCAGATCGTCCTGAACTCCTTCGCGTCCGGCCCCGACCAACGGAGCGAAAAGGAGACAATCATGATCCAGATCGGTTCGAAGGAAGAAGTCGCGTTTCTGCTGGCCCTGTTCGGCACCCATACCCAGCCCGTGAAAAAGCCGAAGCCGAAATCGCGGCAAGGATGAAGGATACCATGCCTGGCCTCGCCGAATGCCAGAGCCTCCTGCGCCTGTTGATCGCGAGGGGCGACCCCAAGGCCATCCCGCTCGCCAAGGGCGCCATCGATCAATATCTGAACACCGCGCCGGTCAGCGCCCGCGGGCGCGGCCTGCGCGTGCTCCAGCGCGATGCGCTCGATCAGTACGGTGTCGCGGTCGGCGTGCAGCGTTCGTTCGCCGAGACGGTGGATGCCTATATCGAGCGCAAGCTGGCCGAGGAATGAGGCGGCCGCGGGCAGCCAATCTTGCCACGCCCGTGCGCGGCTAGTTCATCTTGCGGCGCAGCTTCTGGATCACCTGCTGGAGGCTGGCTACATACTCTTCAATGAGGCGGCGAGCTTCCTCGGTCCGCGACAGCTTGGCGGGCGGCGGGTCCTGTATCTTTGGAGGCTGGCGATCCATGGTTACAAGCCGCGCTGTTTGTCAGGCGCTCGGCTTGATCTATCGCAAGGGAGCAGATCCTATTTTTCGAACCAGGACCGGATGGGAACCAATCGGCTTAACATGGGTTAAGCTTGCGGGCGTTCTGTCCGGAAGCGGTTGGCATGATGCCGAATGACCGGGAATGGATCGAGATCCTTGTCGAGACGCGGATGAGGCGCATCCGCGCCGGCAACCAGGCCACGCTCCAGATGCTGCAACGGTCCATCGAGATGATCGCGTCCGCGGAGGCGCTGCTGGCCGCACCCGTGCCCCGGGTCTGGCCCAGATCGCAAGATCGGACGGAAGAACTGTCTGAGCACCAAAGTGACGCCGATTAACCTGGGGCAGGGAAACGCCCCTGCGAGAGCTGTATTCTCCTCCGCATGACGGATGACGATGAAAAGCGCGAGGATTCCGTGGTGCATCTCTGCCGCCGCTGCCCGGAATGCGAGGCATGGCCGAGGCTCGCGGACAAATTCCTGGACCCGCGCAGCGGCACTACCGTCCGTGTCTACCTGTGCGCGTGCGGCAAGCGCACCTGGGGTGACTGAATTCCGCTGCAGCCTTTCCTCGAAAGGTGTATGGTCACGTCATCACCGGCCGAGGCTCTGCCCGTAGGCGTCGGTGGCTGAGAGACCGATCGCGCTCCCGCCTGCATGAGCGAAGGGAGCGCGGCCATGATCGGCAAATCACTCATCGACAGCGTGCACGAGCTGGCTGCCGAGATCAGCGAGCAGAATGCCCGCATCCGCGAGCTGACGGCGCAAGCGGCCAGCGTGCTGAAGCAGCCGCGGCCGGACACCTTCCTCGGCCGCAAGACCCATGAGCCTTTTCCGAAAGAACAGGATTTCAGGACGGGCGTGACGGATTGACGATGCGACCCGATGTGGCGCCGGACGCCGCCTGCTTGAGCAGGCCGATCTTGCGGCCGAGCTGCCAGACCTCGACATTTCCCTGCCGGGTGAACTGCCGCGCGAAGGCGAGCGCCTTCTCGTCCGACATCGCCTCGAACGCTTCGGCGGAGCGGAAGACGCCGTTCTCGCCGATCAGATAAGCGCGATATTGCTGCGTCATGTCGGAGCCCTCAGGCCCGGCGAGCGAAGCCAGGACTCGATCTGTATCGCCGTCTCGTCCTGCCGCGCCTTGCGCAGCAGCATCTCGCGGCTGCGGCCCGGCGGCAGCGCGCGCGCCTGATCGCGCAGGCGTGTCACCTCTTCGGCCAGTCGCTGGCCGAGTGTCTTGGTCTGCTTGAATCGACGCCGCTTCTGCATGGCGCTGCTCCCTTGTTCGAGTGCGGGCGGGAAGCGCAATTGGCGTTCTCATCACCGATCGTTACCTCGGGCCTTGCGGTGATGGGTTAACCTTACGTTCCTTCCAGGCGGAGAGTCCGCATCATATGATACGTCGCTGCGAAGATTCTTTTGGCCAAGTCTGAGGCGTTTGAGCGAATTACTCATTTTACTGCGGTGCGATTTCTCAGGCTCAATTTTGAACAATGATGACCGCACGTCGTTGGCCAGACATCACCGGCCAAGGCTTTCGTCCGTAGGCGTCGGTGGCTGAGAGACCGATCGTGCTCCCGCCTGCAATGCGAGGAGCACGCATCATGCGGATTTTCCGACCATTGCCTGTCGATCATGAGCAGGCCGAATTCATGCGGAAGTTGGCGCATGAATGCCGCGAACTGTTGAAGCAACCGCTGCCTGATACGTTTCTCGGACGCAAGACGATGGATGCGCCGCGGAAGGAAGACGGGCAGGGCGGGGACGATCGTGGGGAATGAGGTTTGTGCCTTGGCTTGCGGGGAGCACGACTTCGCGCATTGCGCAGAACACCAAAACGAGCGTTTGACTTTGTTCTCTATTTGTTCTATGTAGCTGCATCTCAACCTTTGAGCGAGCCGTGATTGATCATCAGTCGCGCCTCGAACCTGCGTGGGGCGGCCGATGAGTAATTCGTTTCTCGCCTTGGTCTTGTTGGAATCCCCCGCAACTCCGGACATGGTCGCGCTTGCCAAAGCCGTTCGCGCGCGACATCCCGAACTGCCGATGGAGGTGGAAGGAGGCGACGAGGGCGCTCGCCAGGATTCGCCGCTCATTCGCTGTGGCAACGAACTTGTTGCGGTGATGTCGATGCCCGCGCCCATTCCAGAGGACTCCGGGCTATGGGCGCGCGCTTCGACGACATGGCCGCAAGCCGAGACGGTTGCGGCGCGCCACAGAGGGCATCTGATTGTTTCGGTGCTTGGCCAAAACCAACGGCAGCTGCCCACAGCTCGTCTGACGACGGCAGTCATCGGCGCATTGATTGCGACCATGCCGCAATGCTGCGGCGTGGTTTGGAATGGCAAGGTCGCGCGGCCGGCCGATCTGTGGCTCGACATGTCCAGCCGATCGTTCGCACCGTTCCCCGACTATCCCGTCTCGCTGTGGGTCGACATCCTGCCGTTCCGGTCGGACGTGGGCATCGGCGCGGTGACGATGGGGCTGTCGGCATTTGCCGACCGTGAGATTCAGTTCGAGACCCGCAAGCTGCCGCTTGCAACATTGCTCGACAAGGTCGACGGCCTTGCCGCCTATCTCGTCGAGCATGGACCTGTGGTCAAAGACGGCGATACGTTTGGCCGCGACGAACGTGAGCGCTTCGCGGTCAGATACAAGAACTCCGATCAGTTCGGCGGTCTGCCCGTGTTTTTCTGTAGCGACGGTTCGATGCAATAGGGGCATGATAGAGCGAGATGACTTGCGGAAGGAGTTGCGCGTCGCATTCAGAAGGGTCGTTTGACACGTCGGGCAAAACACTGGCAGAGTGGTATCATCGAGACGAATTTGGATAAAGCCCGCGGGATGCCGCGGGCTTTGTTGTTGGGCCATTGATATTGGTTCGTTGCATGTCACGAGTTCGGGCACGACGTTCAATGGGGGCAGTTATGAATGACGAAAGGGCGGTTTCGATTGCGAAACGATCGCGAGCGCGGAAACGCCGCTACTACGAAATGGGACCTGACTACAGCGTGGGCGGCAGGCCGGGTTATTGGCTAGAAGACGAAAGTATCCTTCCTCCCTACGAGGTATTCCGTCTGCCGGCTTCTACGGCGCCTGCATCATTCGTGTTTGATAAGTCGAAAGGTAGTTTGCCGTACGACCTCGAGCCCTATTACGGTTGGTGGCTCATTTCGGATCGAACAAAGGCAGTGTTAGAGGGGCTTGACCCGGAGGCCTTTGTGTTTGTGCCGTGCCATGTGCGAGTGCCGCAGGGTAGCTACCACGGGCCGGACTATTGGCTCTGCGATGTTGTTCGCGTTCTCGACGCGCTGGATGAATCGCAATCGCGTCTAATCATTCGGATTGAGGACAATCCTCGCTCCCTCGATTTTGGAAAGAAGGTCTACCTGGCCCTGCCGGGCTCCAAACGGGTCTTTACGGAGGCTGCAATCGGCAAAGCGCATATCTTTCGGATGGCTCATGCTGAGGCAGACGTCATATGCGATCAAGACATGAAGGACGCGTGCAAGGCGGCGGGTCTCAAGAGAATTCGGTTTAAAGACGTGTCGAAACCTTGAGCACCCAGCCTCAGCCTCTTCGTGCGATGATGTCTGGTTCGCTTGCAGGCGCAATGCCGTGCTGAATGTGCGCGAGACGCTGGCGCGTTCGATTCCATCAAGAGTTCAAGTCGACCAGTTTTGTTCGGCATGCAGAGCTCGGGTTGCGCACTAGCGAACCTTCCGCGCGCTTCGTGCCGTCTACCCGACCAATCTTATGAGCGATGTGAGGGGGCGCGCGATTTGCAAACGTCTGCATGGACAGCGGGCATCGCCGCATTCAAATGCGCAGATCGAGGGATCGATGATCGTACCTCACCACGCTGCCGCAAACAACGCAGGCGAAGACCACGCCATAGACCTTCCTGGCGGAACATGGGCACCAAGATGAGCGCAGCGGCTCGCGCTCACCGGCCGGGCTCACGCTAGCCCGCGATCTGCGCGCCGCCTCGTTGGTATATCGGGTTCGCTTGCTGCGACGTTGATCGCGGTTCGAGCGCCGATACGTTCTGCGCGCGACCCGAGTCGCAAGTCGCAAGACTTGTCCGCGTTCGGCCTGCGACCGGGGCATTGCTCTCCGAGTCGCATGCGTCGCGGATGATCGCCGCTCCGTCTTCAAGCTCAAGCATTTCAGAAAATTGCAATCCGGTTTGGCAAGCTCGCGCGGCTCCCCGCTGCCGTCGCGCTCGCTCACCTCCATGGGTTTCCGCGTCGAAATTCATCTGCCCACGCCCCAACGGGGGCCCAATTCATGAGGGAGCATGTCGATCTTTTTCGATCATCATATTATCCTTGAGCGTTTTAGGAACCACCCAGCATTTCGCGATATAGACAAGGAAACGTTCGATATCGATTCTCCCGCAAACCGCATCTATTTGCCGGCTGATCGGAATCTTGCCGCCAAACTAAATGTGTCGCCTCATCCGGGAAGGCACGTTTCTTCGTATGTCGAAGCCGTCTGTAAGACGCTGCATCACATCGCACAGACGCCAAGCCCCAGCGATCGAGCTGAAGAGATAAGGAATCTCATTGATGCGATGCGTATCGGCTTTGCCAACGAGGATCTTTACGTGAATGTACCGATCGGCAAAACGGACGAGGACGTTGCTCTCGGTATAGAGAGGGTCTTCAAGGACTACAGAGCGTATCGCGACCGGTACCCGGACAAGCTCAGGAAAATTAAAGAGCTTGAGCAAAGAGGAGCAGATTCCGGCCTGCAGCATCTGATTAAATGGTGGCTCTACCTGGACAATGCCGAGAAAGAGAAACTGATCGATGAGGTGATCGCCCGAAATCCTGGCGTCAATGTAACTTCAGGCAATCGGGATCTGGACGGGACGCGGTGGCGATCCAAGTTCGCAGCGACTGATCCCTCGTCAAGTGGTTTTCGCACACCCGGCTCGGCCCCAGTCAATGCGACCGACTTTCCGCCGCTACCGGGCTACAATTCACCGGCACTCGCAGGTCTGAACGAACCAGAGGGGTTCAGGCGAAGTGATCCGCGCTTCACAGGTGTGCTGCCACCTTCTCTTGCGCCTAGTCCGAATGAACGACAGTTCGGCCAACTACCTCCGACCACCGCCGCGCCAACAGACCCATTGGTTCTTAGATTTGACCCGATGACTGGCGCGCCACTGCCATTCTACGAAAATCCGCTAATGCGTGATGCTCCTGGCAACGGTTCGTCTCTGGCACAGGATATTCTCCCTTGGTTGGCGGGCGGGGCCGCACTCGGTATAGCAGTCCCGTTCGTTCCGGCGTGGTTGGCCGCAATCCTAGCGGGTCTAGCGCTAACTTCTCGGGCTGCCAATGCGCAAGAGCCAGGTTCCGAACCTGCGAGCGACATCTTAACTGATCGTGGAGGAGTATTCTCAATGGGCGCGCCCGCGTTCAACGCGTTCATTAACGGGGGCATGGCTGGCAACACGACGAGGAGCGGTGATCTTGTGTCACCGATGCCTGGATCGCCGCTCAGTCAGCGCGCGCCGCTTGGTCAAGACGCTGGGTCCGGCGGTTCCGTTTCCGATCGCTTCGGAAACTGGACCGACACGCCAGTTGACACGAGGTCTGTCGCGCCATCGAACGCACCAGGAGCTCCGCTCGCTGCTGACGCTGTCGCACCCGAAGAGGTTCGGCGTCTCACCCGCGTGAACGCGTCGAATGCGGGTAGCGTGTTCACGTCCGGGAGTACACCAGTACCATATCTGCCTTCCACCGAGTTTGACGATCGGTTTGGCAACTGGACCGTGCCGACTGCTGACGGCCGGTCACGGCAGACGAGCGGGCCGATCGGCGGGCTCGCGAACGAGCCGAGCTACGTCATTCAACCACCGATTTTCGGAGTGGATGATCCGGGCAACCCGCGCAATGATGCTGATGAGTGGTTCTCCCGCTGGATACGGCCGCTCCTTCGCCCGGAGTGAACGTCAAGCTACGGAGTCTCGCGCCGCGTGACGTGCCGCATTTGATACGTCGGGCAAACACCGGCAGAGTGGTATCATCGAGATCAATTCAGATCACGCCCGCGGCGCACCGCGGGCGTTGTTGTTTGATCGCATTTGAGATCTTCGTACGCTACGCCACAGCGGCCGGACCGAACCAGGTCGTGAGCGCCTCCACAAGTCCGCTTTCGCTCTCGTCTCCAACCCACGCCACATGCCCGTCGGGTCGCACCAGAACCGCATCGGGCGCGTTGACTTGTCCGATGGCGGGAAGTTCCCAGGCGCCGTCGTAGCTGGCGTTGATCGCGCTGAGGCGATTGGTCCAGGGCGCGATGTCGAAATTCCGTGCCTCGCCGAAATTAAGCAACACGCCTTGCGCGCCGTGCAGCAGCGTGAATAATCGCAACGGCCGGCCGTCGACGACCAGATCGAGATCAGGCACGCGGCGCCCCAGCATCGGATGGCCTTCGCCGAGATCGTAGCGGATATCGAGCCCGCTCATCATTGCGCCAAAGCGTTTTCGCGGTTCGTCCATGGCAAGCAGCTCGGATACCGTTTCGCGCGCGGCGTTGAGGCCGTCCTCGGCGCGGCGGAGCAGGGCGATCTGCGCCTTGGTGTTGCGCAGCACGCGCGCGGCGACGGGATGACGCTCGGTGTGGTAGGTGTCGAGCAGGATTTGGGGCGAGATGCCCTTGACGACCTGCGCCAGCTTCCAGCCGAGATTGACCGCGTCCTGCACGCCGGTGTTGAGGCCTTGCCCGCCGACGGAATGATGGATGTGCGCGGCATCGCCGGCGAGCAGCACGCGTCCTTTGCGATAGGAGACGGCCTGCCGCGCCGCATCGGTGAAGCGGGAGATCCAGGCGGGATTCTTGAGGCCGAAATCGGTGCCGTAGACGGCGACGAGCGCCTCGCTGAGATCGCGCAGGCCCGGCTCGCCGGTGCGCTCGAGCGTTGCTTCGGTCACGACGACCAGCACGCGCCCGCTCTCCGCCTTGCTGAGGCCATGGAAGCCGAGCGCGTCGTGACGCAGGCCGAAGGCGGGCTCTTCGCTCATCTCGACCTCGGCCATGAGATTGCTCAGCGTCGGATCGGAGCCGGCGAAGTCGATACCGGCCGCCCTGCGCATCAGGCTGCGGCCGCCGTCGCAGCCGACCAGATAGTCTGCCCGCATCGTCTTGTCGCCGGCCAGGGTCACGTCGACGCCGGTCTCGTCCTGTGCGAAGCCCGTCACCACGCAGTTGCGATAGACCGGCACGGCGAGCTCGGCGACCCAGCCCGCCAGGATGCGCTCGATGTGGCTCTGCCGCAGCGCAAGGCCGTAAGCGTGGCGCGTGGCGAGATCACTGATGTCGAGCCGGGTCCAGGCGAAGCCCGCGAGCTGGGCAATCTGTCCCTCGCGCAGGAAACGATCCGCGATGCCGCGCTGATCGAGGATCTCGATGCTGCGCGCGTGCAAGCCGCCGGCGCGCGTGCCGACCAGCTCATGGTCCGCGCGCCGCTCGAGGATGGCGACATCGACCTCGGCGAGCGCGAGCTCGGCGGCCAGCATCAGCCCGGTCGGGCCGCCGCCGGCGATGATGACTGCATGGTCGCTGGCTGCCGCGCGTGTTGCGCCGGCTCGGCCGCGCGAGCTGGATGTCGGAAGCAATACAGGCATGTGGTGACCCCTCGGCTTGTGGTTGGGCGGGGGTTCTACGGCAGGAGCGGGGACTTGAAGCAAGCCCCTTGCGCACCACATATTGAGCTGGGAGGAGGGACTTGCGTGTCAGCGCTCGCCGCATTGGCACGTCGCCGGTCCGCCTAATCGTCCTTCGACATATCGCCACGCTTGGCGGGAACAGCGATGGTGCCGCCATCGCCGTGCACGAGATCGCGGCCATTGTCCTCGCTCTCGCCGGCGTCCTCGATGATCGCCTCTTGCGTGTCGCGCTCCTTGTCGACGCGCGGCTTCGGTCCCGGCAGATCTCGCGATGTCTTTGGTGATGTCTTTGGTGATGTCCTGGGTGAGGTCTCGACTGTCATTGGCGGTGCTCCTGATCGGCTAACGCTGCTTCCGCCAATTCGTTCGTTTGACACGTCGGGCAAAACACTGGCATAGTGACATCCTCGAAAGAATTTGGTTCAGCCCGCGCGGACAATCCGCAGCGGGCTTTTTCATGTCTGCCTCTTCATGTCTGCCTCTTCGTGTTTGCCTCTTCATGTCCGCCTGGTGTGACGACGCATCTCGCGGGATGCGGCGTTGACACGTCGGGCAAAACACCGGCATATTGGCATCATCGAGAAACGTTCGTAACGCCCGCGCGGAGAAATCCGCCGCGGGTTTTTTCGTTCTCGATCCCAGACTCGGACGGTGGCCCACGCATCGCGGCCACGCACTCGCTTATACGCGCCTAAGGGAGCGCCGATCGGCGTGCTGCCGTCCGAACCATTGCTGGCCGTGCACGCGCGAACGTGCCGGCCTCGCGGCGCTGGGCGCTGTTCGCCCGCGTCGCTGCGGTCTCCGGGACCGGAGATAGGGTTCGCGCCCGAAACGATGGCGCCTCATTGCGCGATCTGCCGCGCATTTTCTTCTGAAGGAGAGATGATGACCGCTTATCTGATATCGCTCGCGCTCGCGGGCCTCGTTGCCATCGTGCTGTGGGAGACGTTCTCGTGAGCGAGGACATGAAAATCGCGCTCGTGAGTGAGCCGGTCCGCGTCCTATCGCGAAAGAAGACGTCCAGCGCGCGCACCCTGACCGAGATCCGCTCGCTCGCGCGCAGCCACACCAGAACGGCCATCCGTGTGCTCGTCGGCATCATGCGCAGCGAGGACGCAACGCCGGCGGCGCGCGTCTCGGCGGCCAACGCGATCCTTGATCGCGGCTGGGGCAAGGCCGCCCAGCCGGTCGAGAACGGCGAAGACGGGGTGCTGGAATTGATTCACCGGATCGAACGCATCATCGTGCACCCGAACAGCTCTAACGGCGGTGATGCCGTTCACGACGCTTGAGACAGCGGCGATCTCGATCCCCAATCTCGCCTCGCATGATCGTTTGACACGTCGGGCAAAACACTGGCAGAATGGCATCATCGACAGAAGTTGGTGATGCCCGCGCGGACGCAATCCGGCGCGGGTTTTTGTTTGATGCCTTCTGCTAGTTCCTGGTCTGCTGACCTGTCCGGCGTTGTCCGGCGTAGGCGCGCTGCACCTGGTCGCTGCAATAGGACAGCCTTCGGCCATCGCCGGTAAAGTGCCCGTTGTTGATGATCCAGAGGATGACGGTCTTGTCGTCGATCTTCTTGAACATCAGGTTCTCGCGGTCCGGAGTAGAGGCCTTGTCTTGCACGCTGTTGGATTCCGAACCCGAAGCAGGCTGCATCGTGCAGGCCGCGCCGAGTCTAACGGTGTCGGGAAGCTGAACCCGTGTGTTTTCGATCTTGCAGATGTTTGAGGCTGTCGTGATCGATTTGCCGGAGAACGATGGTGTCGTTGAACTTCGCGCAGCGGTCCTCGAAATCCCCGCCTGCCGCTGCGTAGGCACCATCTTGCGGGTGCGCCTCCTTAAGGGCTCGATCCTGCTCGGCCTTCTGCTTCGCTTCCACCTTGGCTCTCAGCGTGGCCTCGGCAAGCGCGCGCTGCGTCGCCAGAGGGCAATAGGCCGCACGCCAGGGAGGATCCTTGAGCTTTCCGTTCAAGCTCTTCTGAACGGAGATCGTCGTCTCATCGAGCCGTTTGATCAACATCACCTCGTTGAATTGCCTGTTCTCCCAGTTGGGATCGCGCGGGTTGAGATTTTGCGCCAGATTGTAGTCGTCACAGACCATTTCGACCTTCAGCGAGTCCGGGCCAAGATCGGTGATTCTCTTGACGTCGCAGCCCCATTCGTAACCGCTGACCGACTTCTCGCCGAGGTCGATCGTAAGGCTGCCACTTTCATCGCAGGATGATTGGAAATTCTTGCCGGGCTCGGCATAGACGCCGGCTTTGGGACGCCATTTGTCGAATGCCGGTGCAGACCGGTCCTGTGCGAGGGCGGCAGACGCGAATGTGGCCAGTGTGAGCACCAGCATCGCATGGTTCAGAATTTTGAGGGCCGACGACTTCTTCACGCAAATCTCCCGTACCTCGTCAGATCGAATTCCGCGTCTGCGAACCCCTGCGGGTAAGATAGTTAAGCAATTATCCTGAGTTGAGCATGCCGGCCGAAGCTGCACCATCGTGAGCGCGGGCGGAGTGTGCGTTGGCTTTCCCTCTCTCGAATGGAGTTGGATATGTCCTGGGAAGACATGATGCGGAGAATCCTGCAGCCCAACCCGACACGCCAAACACCGAAGAGTGGTCCGCGATGTGGCGCAGGCGCACCGGCCTGCGCTAGGGCGAGCGAGCGCATCCATTGTCCATCCTGAAAATTCCGACGGCCAAAATCTTCGAGCCGCTGCTGGGCCCAGCGCGCTACAAGGGCGTTTACGGCGGTCGCGGCTCGGGCAAGTCGCATTTCTTCGGCGAGCTCCTGGTCGAGACCTGCCAGGCCGAGCGCGGCACGCTCGCGGTCTGCATCCGCGAGGCGCAGCGGACGCTGGCCCAATCGTCGAAGCGTTTGATCGAAGGGAAGATCGCTAGCCTCGGTCTCGGCCACGGCTTCAGGCTGTTCAGCGACAAGATCGAGACGCCCGGCGACGGGTTGATCATTTTTCGTGGACTTCAGGATCACACCGCCGACTCGATCAAATCCCTGGAGGGATTTCGCATCGCCTGGATCGACGAAGCGCAGAGCCTGAGCGCGCGCAGTCTCGCGCTGCTGCGGCCGACGATACGCGCCAAGGACTCCGAACTCTGGGCGAGCTGGAACGGCCTTCAGTGCAGGCTGATGCGCGCAATCGAGGCGAGGGGACGGCGTGTGGGATGGGACAGTATCGTCTCCGACACGACGGATAACCCGATCTCGGCGAATAACTTCATCCGGGCAGGCTATCGGCTCTTCGAGCCGGAAGTGCCCTGGGCCTGGCCATACAGTCTTTATTGGCGGAAATGGCTTCGCTGAACGATGGGAGCGGGTTTCCCGTGATGCGGAAGGTAATCTTCAACATAAAAAGGGGGCCCTGGCAGCTTGACGGCTGCCGGGAAGCGATGCGGGTGAGGCACTTGCGAACCCGGCGACGCCGGGCTTTAAGTTGGCGCTGCAGAAAATTCGGCGGCCATAAGCCGATGTAAGGGAGAGCGCTGTCGATGCCCACCAAGCCTCAATTGCCTGAACGTTCGTCGCGGGCGGCCGGCGGACCGACTGCGCTCGATGGTCTTCTGGTCGTGGACTTCACGCGCGTCGTGGCGGGGCCAGCCTGCACGCAGACGCTTGCCGATTTCGGCGCGCGCGTCATCAAGATCGAGAATCCGGACGGCGGCGACGATACGCGGGCCTACGAGCATGCCGAAATCGGCGGCGAGAGTGCGGCCTATCTCAGCCTGAACCGCAACAAGCGCGGCATCGCACTTGACCTCGCCGTCCCGGAGGCCCGCGAGATCGCGCTGGATCTGATCCGCAAGGCCGATGTGGTCGTCGAGAATTTTTCCAGCGGGGTCATGAAGAAGTTCGGCCTCGACTACGAGGCTGTCGCGCCCCTCAATCCGCGGCTGGTCTATTGCTCGATCTCCGCTTACGGGCGCACCGGGCCGTTCGCCTCGCGGCCCGGTTTCGATCCCATTACGCAGGCGGAAAGCGGCTTCATGTCGCTCAACGGGTTCGCTGATGGCCCGGCGGTGCGCACCGGCCCGCCCATCGTGGACATGGCGACGGGGATGTCCGCCTGCAACGCGATCCTGCTGGCGCTCTTGGCGCGGGATCGGCTCGGCCGCGGGCAACATGTCGAGGTGGCCCTGTTTGACATCGCGATGGGGATGACCGGCTTCTACGGCATGGCTTATCTCATTAATGGTGAGAACCCCGGACGATTCGGCAATTCGCCGAGCGGGTCTCCCACCGTCGGCGTCTACGAGGCTTCCGATGGGCCGCTCTACATGGCCTGCGCCAACGATCGCCTCTATCGTAGGCTGGTGGTCGAGGTGCTGAACCGGCCCGATCTAATCACCGATCCGCAATTCGCCTCGCGCAAGGCACGCTCCGAGAACAAGGAGCTGCTGCGGGCCGCCATCGCGGAGGTGTTTGCGAGCGATACACTCGAGAACTGGATGGCGAAGATGAAGCTGGCCAATATTCCGGTCGGCTATCTTCGCACGGTCGAGGAGGGATTCAACGCGCCGGAGGCCCGGGAGCGCCATCGCTTGAGCCGGATTCCACACCCTACGGCGCAATGGGTCCCCAACATCGAAGCTCCGATTAATATGAGCCTGACCGGTGCGATTGATCCTGTAGCGGCACCCTTGCTGGGCGAGCATACCGAAGACGTCCTTCGTGATACGCTGGGATACGACGAACGTCGGATTTCGGAGTTCACACAAAAGGGCGCTTTTGGATCAGCCAAGCCGTCGCTCTGAACCTGCAGTCTTGAGCAGGCGTGACGCGCTGGCGCCACATCTGCTTGATTTGGCGATGCTCCCGCCGCATAACTAGGCGACAGCGAGGGACACGAATGGCGCCTGACCAGGAGCCGAGCATGGGTCAGCCGACAGGGCCGGAAGGCAGCGCCTATGCGGCCATGATCGCGAAGGCTCGAGGGCTTCTGCCGCAGCTGCGCGAGCGGGCGGCGCGGACGGAGGAGCTGCGACATCTTCCGCCGGAAACCGAGAGAGATCTCCACGACGCCGGTCTGTTCCGGATGCTTCAGCCCAAGCGCGTTGGCGGTGCCGAGCTCGACTACGTCGCCCTGGTCGATTGCGCCGAGCTGCTCGGACGGGCGGACGCGTCGGTTGCGTGGAATCTTGCCAATCTGGCGAGCCATCACTGGATGCTCGGCATGTTCGAGCAGAAGGCGCAGGGTCTGGTTTGGGGTCGCGATCCGGATGCGCTGATTGCGTCCTCGTTCATCTTTCCGGCCGGTCGCGCCACGAGGGTCGAGGGTGGATACCGGCTGCACGGGAGTTGGCCATTCTCGTCGGGCGTTGCATCCTGCGACTGGAACATGCTCGCGAGCGTTGTCTACTCCGACGACGAGGCTGATGGCATCGAATATCGAATCTTTCTGCTGCCGAAAGGCGATTACAAGGTGCTGGACACCTGGAATGTCGCGGGATTGCGCGGCACCGGTTCCTCTGACGTCGAGGTCAAGGATACCTTTGTGCCCGACTACATGACGGTCGCCGTCGGCGATCTTGCCGGCGGGCCGACGCCCGGAAGCGGAGTCAATCCCAATCCGTCGTATACGCTGCCCGTGTTCTCGCTGTTTCCCTACGTCCTGTCCGGTGTTGCGCTCGGGAATGCGCAAGCGTGTCTTGACGATTATGCGGAGGTCGCGCGTCATCGCATCTCGACCTACAACCGCGCCAAGCTTAGCGACTTCCAAAGCACGCAGATCAAGATCGCGGAGGCTTCGGCCAAGATTGATGCTGCGCGCCTGATCATGCGCTCGGCCTGTATCGAGGCCGTTGGGAATGCGAGACGCCGTCATATTCCCGATATGGCGACGAAGACCAGATATCGACGCGACGGAGCCTTTTCGGTGAATCTGTGCACCGAGGCGGTCTCGATGCTGTTTGCGGCGAGCGGAGCGCGCGGCCTGTTCACGACGGGCGTGTTGCAGCGGCAATTCCGTGACGCCCACGCCATCAACTCGCATCTTGCATTCAACTTCGATGCGGCCGGAACCAACTATGGACGCGTGGCTCTCGGGCTACCGTCCGAGAACCTCACGCTGTGAGGCCGGCCGATGACTGACCTGCCGAAGCAGCCGGCCGTCCCCGATCCTGCCAATGAGCTTGCGAGCGACAGCTCGTCGATCGACCCCCGCGATTTTCGCAATGCGCTCGGCACATACGGAACGGGCGTAACGATCATCACGGCCACGGCCGCGGATGGAAAGCCTTATGGCATCACCTGCAATTCGTTTGCGTCGGTTTCTCTGAATCCCCCTCTGGTCCTCTGGAGCCTCGGGATCTATTCGTCGAGCCTGATCGTGTTTCAGAACGCCAGCCATTTCACCGTTCATGTGCTCGGCACTTCGCAGCAGGCGCTTGCGAACAAGTTCGCGAAATCGTCCGAGGATAAGTTCGCGGGCGTCGACTGGACGCCGGGTCTCGGGAACGCGCCGGTGCTCGCCGAGAGCGTCGCCAATTTTCAATGCCGATCCGTCAATCGCTACTACGGCGGCGATCACGTGATCTTTCTCGGCGCGGTCGAGGCCTATGCCTACAACGCCAGCGAGCCGCTGCTTTTTGCGCGTGGGACGTATGGCCGGTTCCTGACTGACGACGAACGCAAGAAGTAGCAGTGACGCGCTGCGAGCCGCGCGATGGCTCAGAGCTCTGCCGCTGAAAGCTTGTAGATTTCCAGCGCATCCGCTTCGGCGCCCCGCGCGGCCTTGGCCAGCCTGAAGAGCTGCCCCGCCAGCGACGCCATCGGCACCGGTGTCGACGTCGTCTGCGCGACGTCCGCGACCGTATCGAGGTCTTTGAGCATCGTGGCAATGTGCCCAAGAGGCGGTGAATGAATCCCCTGGGCCATCCGCGGCACGAACAGCTGAAGCGGAATGGAATCCGCAAAGCCGCCCGCGAGCGCTTCGGGCAACCGGTTCGCGTTAATGCCGGCATTCACCGCAAGGCGTGTTGCTTCCGCAAGCACGGCCATCGCGCAACCGACGATCACCTGATTGCAGAGCTTAGTGGTCTGGCCGGCGCCGGTAGGGCCCATGTGGGTGAACCTGCGGGCCATGGCCAGCACATAGGGTCGCACCCGTTCGATGTCAGCCGCTTCCCCGCCGGCCATGATTGCAAGCGTGCCTTCCTCGGCGCCCTTGGTGCCGCCGGACACCGGCGCGTCGATCCAGCCCGCACCGTTCGCCGCCCTCAATCGCTTCGCAAGGTCGCGCGCGGCGTCAGGATGGATCGATGAGAAGTCGACGACGAGCTTTTCCGCGCCGGGCGCCGTGGAAAGCCCCTCGGGCCCGAAAATTACCTCTTCGACGGCGGCGGCATCCGTGACGCACACGAACACGATGTCCGAGGTCGCCATGACGTCACGAGGGGTGGCCGCACGCCTTGCACCAGCCTCGACGAGTGGAGTGATCTTGCCCTCCGAGCGATTCCAGACGCTGACTTGGTAGCCGGCCTGGAGCAGGCGCCGGGTCATGGGTGTGCCCATCAGCCCAAGGCCGAGATAGCCGAGCCTCTCGACGCCTTGCGGGTTTGTCTTGCTCGCATCAGCCATAGGTTGCCTCTTTCTGTCGCAGCGCAAACGTCGCCTTACCATACATGGCAGGCCGGACGGCGAAACCGTCCAACCCGCATGGCTTGCTTGATTGTTTGAACCATGAAACATTTGCGGCAGTCGGGTTGGGTGGCGCCTGTCGGCGCTGGAGCAGCGGAGTGGGCACGATGCGAACCGTTTCGAGGTGGAGCGTTTCGAAGTGGATTCTGGCTTTGGGAGCGGCAGCAGCCGTGACCGCTGGCGCGAGCCCGTCATGGGCACAGCAGACGATCCGCGTTGGCTGGACGATCCCAGCCGAGGAATCCAAGTACTGGATGATGCGCCGCCCGGCTGAGTTTCCCAACCTCGGCAAGACCTACAACGTCGAATGGACCCAGTTTCAGGGTACCGCGCCGATGACGCAGGCTTTGGCGGCCGGCGCGCTGGACTGCGCGACGCAGGCGCCGCTGTCGCTCGCCAACGGCGTGGTCGGCGGCAACCTCAAGGCCTATATCGTGGCGCAGCACGTGTTCGAGAAACCCGGCGGCTTCTCGGTCTACTGGGCGGTGATGGATGACTCGCCGATCAAGACGATCGCGGACCTCAAAGGCAAGACGGTCGGCATCTCCGTGATTGGCGGCGGCACGCAAGGGCCGTTCAATCTGCTGCTGAAGCAGAATGGCGTCGACCCGGCCAAGGATATCAAACTGGTCGAGGTCGGCTTTGCCGTCTCCGAGGATGCCCTGCGCCAGGGCCGCGTCGATGCGGTCAACATGAACCAGCCGTTTGCCGCGCGCGCAGAGGCCAAGGGCGGAACAAGGAAACTGTTCTCGCTGTCGCAGGCGATGCCGAACATCGTGCACATCCTGGAAGCGTGCCGCGCCGATTTCGTCGATAAGAACCCGGAGGTGGTCAAGGCCTATGTCCGCGACATCACCTCGGGCATGAAAAAGGCGCTGGCGAACCGCGAAGAGACGCTGAAGGTTGTCAATGAGGTCTTGAAGGCGCCCATTCCGGTGCTGGAGACCTATCTGCTCAAGGACAATGATTTCGGTCGCGATCCTGGTGCCGCGCCAAACTTTCCGGCGATCCAGAAGATGCTGGACATCTACGCCGAGACGGGAATGTTGCCGAAGCTGGACGCGGCGCAGTTCAAGCATCCGACAATTGTCGCCCCGCTGGAATAGGCGAGCGGCCGTACGTCGAACAAAGGAGATCGCAACGTCCCGGGTGATCCGGGACGTTGCATGAAGAAGATGCTCGTATGAAAAAGTTGCGATCACGAGTCACGACAGACGGCCTCGATCGGGCCCCGCATCGCGCCTTCATGCGCGCAATGGGGCTCGACGATGCGGCGATTGCCAAGCCGATGGTCGGCGTCGTCAGCATGAAGGGCGAGCAGACGCCCTGCAACATGACGCACGACTTCCAGGTGGCCGCGGCCAAGACAGGAATTGAGGAGGCCGGCGGTACGCCGCGCGAATTCTCGACGATCTCGGTGTCCGACGGCATCAGCATGAATCACGAGGGGATGAAGTTCTCCCTGTTTTCGCGCGAGCTGATCGCCGACTCGATCGAGGCCGTCGTCCATGGTCTCGCCTACGATGCGCTCATCGGATATGGCGGATGCGACAAGACGCTTCCCGGCGTGATGATGGGCATGGTTCGCTGCAACGTCCCGTCCATTTTCATCTACGGCGGCAGCTCGCTGCCGGGCCGCGTGGACGGACGGACGCTGACGGTGCTCGATTCCTACGAGGCTGTCGGCAGTTTCATGACCGGTGAGATCGATGGCGAGACGCTTGAGCGGATCGAGCGTGCTTGCTTGCCGACCATCGGCGCGTGCGCCGGCCAGTTCACCGCGAACACCATGGGCATGGTCTCCGAGGCGATGGGCCTGACCATTCCCAACGTCTCGATGGTGCCGGGTGTCTATGCCGAGCGCGCACAGATCTCGCGACGCGCCGGCCGGCTGATCATGGAGATGCTGGAACGCGGCGGTCCGCTGCCGCGCGACATCGTGACGCGGAAATCCCTCGAGAATGGCGCGGCGATCGTTGCCGCGACCGGCGGCTCGACCAATGCCGCCCTGCATCTGCCGGCGATTGCGAACGAGGCCGGCATTGCATTCACGATCGACGACGTCGGCGAGGTTTTTGCCCGAACGCCGCTGATCGGGAATCTGCGGCCGGGCGGCAAGTATACGGCAAAGGACGTTTACGATATCGGCGGCGCGGCCGTGGTGATCCGCGAGCTGATCCAGAGCGGGCATATCGATGGCAGCTGCATCACCATCACGGGCCGCACACTCGCTGAAGAATATGGCGCGGCGAACGCGCCCGATGGCGAGGTCGTCTACGCATCTCGTGCGCCGATCATGCCCGATGGCGGCGTGGCGGTGCTGAAGGGCAATCTCTGTCCCGACGGTGCGGTCATCAAGGTCGCCGGCTTGAAGAGCCAGTTCTTCGAGGGCGTCGCGCGCGTGTTCGAAGACGAGGAAGCCTGTGTCAAAGCGGTCCGCGACCGCAGCTACAAGGCGGGCGAGGTTCTCGTGATCCGCAATGAAGGGCCGGTCGGCGGCCCCGGCATGCGCGAGATGCTCGGCGTCACCGCGCTGATCTACGGGCAGGGCATGGGCGAGAAGGTGGCCCTCATTACCGATGGCCGGTTCTCCGGCGCAACCCGCGGCATGTGCATCGGCTACGTGTCTCCGGAAGCGTTTGTCGGTGGTCCTCTCGCACTCGTTCGTGATGGCGACAGGATCCGGATCGATGCTGCAAACCGGCGGATGGATCTGCTGGTCGACGAGCAGGAACTCGTTTTACGCCGACAGGACTGGAAACAGCGCCCGCCGCGCCATCGCGCGGGTGCGCTTGCAAAATATGCGCGGCTGGTCGGGCAGGCGCCGGGCGGAGCCGTCACGCATGAAGGCCCGGCAGAATGGCCATGGTTCGAATGAAGCGCCGCCGTCTTGCGAAAACGTCCGCCTGTCTGGCAGGTTTCTTGCTAAGCTCGTGCCGCTGATGGAGGACGTTCAGCAGATCCGCCGCGCGACGTTCGCGCGCGAGTGACGCGGGAGACGGGATGACGATAGTGGCTTCGAGGTCGAGCGAATGGGTGGGAGCGGTGACGTCAAAAAAGCCGGCTTCTACGATCATCGAGATCGACCGCGTCTCGCAGGTCTTTCAAACCTCGGCGCGCAGGGATCATCTGGCGCTATCGGACATCTCGCTGACGATTGACGAGGGCGCCTTCGTCTCCATCCTCGGTCCGTCCGGTTGTGGCAAGTCGACCTTGCTCTACATCGTCGGCGGTTTCGTCAGCCCGACCAGCGGCGCGGCGAAGATCAAGGGACGGGCGATCACGGGACCCGGGCCGGATCGTGGGCCGGTCTTCCAGGAGTTCGCACTGTTTCCCTGGAAGACCGTGCTGGGCAATGTGATGTATGGCCCGCGTCAGAAAGGTGTACGAGCCACCGAGGCAGAAGCGCAGAGCCGGGCCCTGATCGAGATGGTCGGCCTCAAGGGCTTTGAGAATTTTTACCCCAAGGAGCTGTCCGGCGGCATGAAGCAGCGCGTCGCGTTGGCCCGGACGCTCGCCTACCATCCTGAAGTCCTGCTGATGGACGAGCCGTTCGGCGCGTTGGACGCGCACACCCGGACGCGGCTGCAGAACGATCTCCTGAATATCTGGGAGCGTGATCGCAAGACGGTGCTGTTCGTCACCCACTCGGTCGACGAAGCAGTGTTCCTCTCCGACAAGGTCGTGATGATGTCGAAATCGCCCGGCCGCATCAGGCAGGTGATCGACATCGACCTGCCACGGCCGCGCCGGCGTAACGAGCTGTTGCTCGACCCACGCTACCAGAAATACGTTGTCGACATCGAGCGCATGTTCGACGAGAGCGACGAGGCCGGGTCGCCCTCATGATGACGCCAGCCGCCTTGCTGAGACGCGTTGCCCCGGTGCTCGCCTGCATCGGCTTGCTGGCGGTGTGGCAGGTCGCCTCGGTTGCGCTGAAGAACGACAGCTTTCCAACGGCGCTCGAGGCGATCCGCGCGATTCCGGACATCCTTGGCGACAAGGATTCTCTCATCAACATCCTTGCCTCGCTCCGCCGCATGGCGATCGGGTTCGGCATCGCTGTTCTGTTTTCGATTCCACTCGGCCTGTTGATGGGCCGCAGCCGGGCCGTCGCGGCCTTCTTCAATCCGCTTTTGATGGTGATCTACCCGGTGCCGAAAGCAGCCCTGATGCCGATCATCATGCTGTGGCTCGGCGTCGGCGATATCACGAAGACACTGGTGATCTTCCTCGGCGTGAGCCTGCCGGTGATCTACCACAGCTTCGAGGGCGCCAAGGCGGTCGAAGAGAAGATGTTGTGGTCAGGCGCTGCGATGGGACTCTCACCCCCGCAACGCCTGGCCCGGATCGTGCTGCCGGCGGCGTTGCCGGAAATCCTGACCGGGTGCCGCACCGGGCTCGTGCTGGCGCTGATCACGATGATCACGAGCGAGATGATCGCCCGCCAGTCCGGCGCCGGCAACATCCTCTTCAACGCGCTCGACATGGGGCAGTACGACACCGTCTTTGCGATGATCATCATCGTCGGAGCTATGGGCATCTGCCTCGATGCGATCTTCGAGCGGATCCGCGCGCGGCTGGTGCGCTGGTCCGAGCCTCAGTTCGACATGCCGCTGAGCTTCTCATGACCTCGCGCCTTCTCCCCACAAACGTCATCTTCGGGCTTGCGCCGATCGTGCTGGTGATCGCGCTGTGGCAAGGCCTCGTATCGTTCGGCTTTGCGCCTGTGGTCTTGCTGCCGCCGCCGGGGTTCGTCTTCAGCCGGTTGCTCCAGCAGCTCGTAACGTGGACATTTCAGCAGGAGATCGCGGCGACCCTGATCCGGCTGTTCGCCGGCTTCGCGATTGCGGTGGTGCTCGGTGTCAGCATCGGCATCGCTGCCGCAGCCAGTCCCGCGATCAATGCCGTGGTTCGGCCGATCGTGCGCGTATTGGCGCCATTGCCCAAGGTTGCGCTGTATCCGGCGCTCTTGCTGCTGCTCGGCTTTGGCCACGGATCGAAGATCACGCTGGTGGCTGCCGACGCACTTTTTCCTATCCTGCTCTCCACCTATTACGGCGCGTCGACCGTCGAGCAGAAGCTGATCTGGTCGGCGATGGCCGCGGGGACACCGCGGTACGAAATCCTGTTCAAAGTGGTGCTTCCGGCGGCAATGCCGTCGATCCTGACCGGTTGCCGGATTGGCCTTGTCATTTCATGTATCGTGGTGTTTCTGGCCGAGATGATCACATCGACGGACGGACTGGGCCATGCGCTCGTCACGGCGGCTCGGACCTTTCAGGCCGTCGACATGTTCGTGCCGCTGATCACGATCTCGCTGCTGGGCCTGATCCTGAACGGGCTGCTCGGGGCGGTGCGCTCGTACCTGCTGCGGGGCTTCCCTGAGGCGTGATCTGACGAACAAGAAACCAAAAGACCGGGAGTGAATCATGCTGGCTGATCGCATCGAAGCAAAATGGATCGACGCGTTTTGCGAGATCTTTGAGCGTTGCGCCGTCAAGGCCGGCGATACCGCGGCGATCCTCTCGGAAACCCAGTCGCGCCCCTTGAACGTGCATCTGGCGGAACTCGCGCTGCTGCGCATGGGTGCGCGGCCGTTCCATGTAGTGATGCCGACGCCGCGCAACCGCAATATCGTTCCGGTTCGCTCGACGGGAGCCAGCGAAGCGATCCAGAAGCTTGGCCCGGTCATCACGGCGCTTCAGCAGGCCGGCTTCGTGGTAGATTGCACCATCGAGGGCCTGATGCATGCGGTGGAGACGCCGGAGATCCTCAAGGCCGGTGCACGTATCCTGGTGATCTCCAACGAGCATCCCGAGGCGCTGGAACGGATGGTGCCGGATCCCGCGCTCGAGAAGCGCGTGCGCGCGGCGGCGAAGATGCTACGTGGGACCAAGCGGATGAAGGTGACCTCGAAGGCCGGCACAGCGCTCGACGTTGACATGGTCGGTGCGTCCACGGTCGGCGTCTGGGGCTGGACCGACAAGCCCGGCACGCTGGCGCATTGGCCCGGCGGCATCGTCGTCAGCTTCCCCAAGAGCGGGACGATCAACGGGACGCTGGTGATGGCGCCCGGCGACATCAATTTGACTTTCAAGCGCTATCTGACCTCGCCGGTGAAGATGACCTTGAAGGACGATTACGTCGTCGAGCTGGAAGGCGAGGGCACGGATGCTGCGATGATGCGCGCCTATCTTGCCGCCTGGGGTGATCGCGAGGCCTATGCAGTCTCACATGTCGGTTTCGGTATGAACCCGGGCGCGCGCTACGAAGCGCTCTCGATGTACGATCAGCGCGACACCAACGGCACCGAGATCCGCGCCGTCTCCGGCAACTTCCTGTTTTCGACCGGCGCGAATGAGTTTGCCGGCCGCTATACTGCAGGGCACTTTGATTTGCCGATGATGGGAACGACCATCGAGCTCGATGGCGTCGCGGTTGTGCGGGAAGGCGTGCTTCAGGACGTTTTCGGCTAGCTGCGATCGAGCACGGGCGGGCGAGCCAGGTCGAAGTGCCGGAGCAGGTCCACCATGGCTTGAAGCCGTTTTGCGCGATAGGCATCGACGTCCATGCCGGAATAGTCGAGAAAGCCGGCGCCGGTGCGCAGTCCGATCCGGCCTTCACGCATGTTGCGCGATATGACGTCCGGCGCGCGATACCGATCGCTGCCGAGTGCGCCTTCGAGATACCGGCTGGCGTAGTAGAGGATATCGCCACCACCCCAGTCGATGAATTCGAGCAGTCCGAGCACGGCATAGCGGAAACCAAAACCGTAGCGGATCGCCTTGTCGATCTCCTCGGCGCTGGCGACGCCTTCCTCGACCATGCGCGCGGCTTCGTTCATCGCCAGCGCCTGGATGCGGGGCACGATGAAGCCGGGCGTCGCCGCGCAGACCACAGGCACCTTGCCGATGCCTTCAAGCAGCGTCTTGACCTCGTCGATGATGGCGGGATCGGTAGCCTTGCCGGGCGAAATCTCGACTAGCGGGATCAGATAGGCCGGATTGAGCCAATGCACGTTGAGGAAGCGGCGAGGGTTGACGATCGCGCCCGAGAGATCGTCGACGAGGATGGTGGACGTGGTCGATGCGATGATCGTATCCGGTCCGACCTGTTTTGAAGCCGCGCCCAGCACCTCGCGCTTGAGCTCGACGACCTCAGGAACGCCCTCGAAGACCATTCCGGCTTCGGCCAGCGCCGCACCGCTCCGGCTAGCTGGTACCACCGAGACCCGCGCAATGAGCGGATCGACATCCGCCTCGGTCAGCAGCCCCAGCTTCGAGAGGCTGGCAAAGGTCTTCCTGACCTCGCCGAGTGCGTCCGCTTCCAGCTTGACGAAATCTTCCGCCGAACGGGCCTTGATGTCGATCATCGTGACGATGTGACCCGCGTAGGCGAACGCGACGGCGATGCCGCGCCCCATGCGGCCGGCCCCGAGACAGACGATGTTGGCGCGACGAGTCATCGGTCAGAATCCTTCGCGAAGCAGCGTCTGCAACTCAGCCTTGTGGAGACCGCCGAGGCCAAGCGTTTCGAGCGTTCGGCCACCCTGCGCAAAATCCTCGTCGCAAATGGCGCCGCCAATGGCCAGAAACGCTTTTGCTAGCGGCGTTGTGACGCCGGCCAGTGTCGCGGCAGAGACCAGCAGCGATAATCCAAGCCGTAGATCCTCGCGCATATAGCGATGCTCGGTCAGTATGATCCGCTCGCGCCAGTCCCCGGAATCGGTCAGGCGGTCGTGCGAGCCGCGGCCATACATCCAGATCTCCCCTTCCTTCGCATAGTGATGCGCCAGCGGGAAATGCGGCGCGCCATATCCGAGCGCCTCGCGCACGGCGATCCGCTCGGCGTCGAGTGCGTCCGTCACCCGGCGGATCGCGGCCTGGGTACCCTCCTTGTGGATGTCCCACCGCTCAAAATGCTCGATCGGACCTGCGTTCATCACGATCAGCGGCGGGTGGATGATCGGGCCTGCGTTCATCAGTGCGCCGGAGAGAGCATCTCCGCACGGCTCGATTACATCGGGGAAGGCGCGTCCAATCACTTCGAGGGCGTGCGGTGCCTGATCGAGTGGAAACACGCCGACCGGCAGCCGTTTGGCGCGGATGGTGATCGCGACCTCGAACGGCCCGTGCTTCCGCGTCAGCCAGGGCAGCGTGCCGGTCTCGGCGAAGCTGGCCTTGGCGTGGTTGTCGGCATCCCTTGCGGCCCGAGCGAAGATCATCGATCCGAAGGTTGCCGGCGGCAGAAACACGACCTGGCCGTCCCGCAAATGCGGCGCGAGCAGGCGGGCGATATCCGGCTGCGCGAAGGCGGGAGCAGGGCACAGGATCAGCTCGACCCCGCTGACGGCTTCGCCGATGTCGGTCGTGACCAGTGCAAGCTTCACATCGTGCCTGCCGTTATGATCCTTCACCAGAATGCGCGAGCCGGCGGCACGATGTGCCGCGACCTGATCGGCATCGCGGCGCCAGAGCCGGACGTCATGGCCGGACAGCGCAAAATCGCCTGCGGCCGCGAAAGAGCCGTTTCCCCCACCTAGAACCGCAATCTTCAAGATGCTTCTCCTTGCGCGCGCGACTGCGCATCGAGCTGCTTCAGCAGGAAATGCTGGACCTTGCCCAGCGCCGTGCGTGGCAGGTCGGTAACGAAGACGATATCACGCGGAACCTTGTAGCGCGCGAGCTGCGCCCGAAGGTGCGCTCGCAATTCCTCCGCTTCGAGCCGGCAGCCGGATCGCGGGATCACATAGGCGACGGGCACTTCGTCCCAGCGCGGATCGGGCCGGCCGATCACGGCGCATTCGCTGACATCTGGGTGTTCGAGCAAGACGCGCTCGACCTCGGCCGGGTAGACGTTCTCGCCGCCGGAAATGATCATGTTCTTCTTGCGGTCGCGGACCCAGAAATAACCGTCGGCGTCGCACAGCCCGATATCGCCCGTGCGATACCAGCCCTCGTTCAGGGCGTCGCGCGTAGCGTCTGCATTGCCCCAATATTCGAAGAACACGTTGGGCCCGCGCACCGCGATCTCGCCCGGGGTGCCTGCTGGCACCTCGTGGCCCGCTTGGTCGATCACCTTCGCTTCGCAGCACAGTCCCGCAAGTCCGGTCGATCCCGCCCGCGAGAGATCGCCGCCGAGGCGTGTGTAGACGGCGATGGGGCAGGTCTCCGTCGAGCCGTAGACCTGGAGCACCGGCACACCACGCGCGACGAAGCGGTCGATCAGGTGCGGTGGCACGATGGTCGATCCGGTCGCGACCGCCTTGAGCGATGAGAGATCGGTCGCCGCCCATGAGGGATGCTCGCTCACGGCCTGGATGATTGCCGGCACCATCACGGTCAGCGTCGGCCGCTCGCGTTCGATCGCGGCGAGCGCCGTATCCGGCGCGAAGCGGGCATGGATCGTGACGGTCGCGCCCAGCTGGAGCGCTGCGGTGGTCTGGATGTTGAGGCCGCCGACATGGAAGAATGGCAGCACCGTCAGCACATGATCGTCGGACGTCATGTTGTGCATGTGCTGGCTCATGACGCCGTTCCAGAACAGCGCCTCCTGGCGTAGCACCGCACCCTTTGGACGGCCGGTCGTTCCTGAGGTGTAGACGATCAGAAGCGGGCAGGAGAGATCAGTGTGCGGATTGCGGCCATTGCCTTCGCCGCGGGCCAGCAGGTTTTCGAATGTTACGCCGTGCGGTGGTGCGAAATCGAGGCCGACGACCGAGGTCCCAGGCGGAAGCTCGGAAAGAACTCCCTCGAACGCGTGCTCCAGCACCAGTACGTTGGCGCCCGCGTCAGTGAGGATGAAGAGCTGCTCGGCGACGGCCAACCGCCAGTTCAGCGGCACCAGCATCGCGCCGAGCCGCGCGCAGGCGTAGAGCAGAACGAGATAATCCGGTCGGTTCAGGCTCAGGATCGCGACGCGGTCGCCGCGCCCGACGCCGAGCTCCTGCTTCAGGGCAGTCGCAGTCTGTTCGATGCGCGAGGCGAACGCCGCGTAGCTGAGCCGCTCCCCTTCGAAGGCGATGGCTGTCTTGTCTGGCGCAAATGCCGCGTTGCGATCGATCAGACTACAGAGGTCCACCGTCAGTCGTCCGTCTCGCCGGTCTCGTACAGCGCCTCGCGGCCGATGCGGTCGAGGCAGAGCTCGGCCGTCCAGGGTAGCATCAGCGAGCCGCAACGGCTGTCGCGATAGATGCGCTCCAGCGGCAGCGAGCGGAGCATGGCTTGTCCGCCGCAGGTGCGGATCGCGAGCGCCGCGAGCTCATTGGCGCCCTCCATCACCGAATATTGCGCGGCGTAGGCGCGCAGCACCTGCTCCTTGCTCGGATTGGCGTGCGCTTCCGTGACCGCCTGGAACCAGATCGCCTTGATCTGCTCGAGCTTGATCTGCATCTGCGCGACTGCGATCTGCTTGGTCGGGTACATCCGCCGCTTGACCGGCGGCATGCCCGGCACCTCGCCACGAAGATAGCGCACCGTGAAATCATAGGCGGCCTGCGCGAGGCCCATATAGGTCGGCGACAGCGTCAGGAACATGTGCGGCCAGCGCATCGCGGCCTGGAAATAGACGCCGCGCGGCATCAGCGCAGAATCTTCCGGAACGAAGACATCCTTGAACAGCAGCGTGCGCGAGACGGTGCCGCGCATGCCGAGCGGGTCCCAGTCGCCGACGACCGAGACGCCTTCCGATTTCGCGGAGATCGCAAGGTAGAGCGTGTTGCGGCGCGAGGCTTTCTCGCCTTCCTCGATCTCGGTGCAGAGCACGCCGTAATAGTCGGCGTGGCCGGAGAGCGATGCAAAGATCTTCTTGCCATTGACGATCCAGCCGCCTTCGACTGGCCTTGCTTCCGTGCCGAAGGCGACGCCGCCCGCGGCTGCCGCGCCGCCTTCGGAGAAGGGCTGCGAATAGATCGCGCCATCCTCGACGATGCGCTTGTAGTGAACGGCGCGACGGCGCTCGTGCTCGGCGCGGGTCTCCGCGTCCATGTCGAGGTCGTCGGCGAGTGGGCCCGACCACAGAGTCGAGCAGACATGCATGTTCCAGGTCAGCGCCGTCGCGCCGCAATAGCGGCCGATCTCGGCGGCCGCCAGGGCATAGGTCTGGTAGTTTGCGCCAAGCCCGCCGTGCTTCTTGGGCACGGCGATGCCGAGCAGACCGACGCGGTGCAGATCGCGATAGTTTTCGGTCGGAAAGATCGCCTCGCGATCGTAAGTGGCGGCGCGGCCGGCGAACACGCTCTGGCCGATCTCCCGCGCGCGCGTGATGATGCCGGCCTGCTCGTCGCTCAAGCGAAAGGCGACGGGATCGAAGATCGGCGCATCCAGCGCGACCTTGTCAGTCGTGCCGATCGTCTTGCTGACTTGCATGGTCATTGCGCATCACCTTACGCTTTGGTCGCGACGGAGTTCAGGAACCGGCCGAGGGCCTCATCGAAGGCAGCAGGCCGTTCAAGATTGGCGAGATGGCCGACGCCGGCGAGCTCGACATATTCAGCCGAAGGAATGTAGGTGGCCGTCTTCGCCATCATCGGCGCGGGCGCATTGTTGTCCCTGGAGCCGGACAGCAGCAGAGTCGGCACGGAAATGTCCTTGAGCGTGCTGCGCTGATCGAACCCGATCAGCGCCAGCATCATCGCGCGGTAGCTCGCCTCCGGCACGCTTGCCATGCACTCGCGCGCAAGTTCTATACCCTGGGGATCGGGACCTTCGCCGACAAGCTCATTCACCAGCGACGGCGCCAGCGACTTCATCGTCTCGCCGCGATCGAGCGGCCCAAGCCGCGCTGCGATGAACGATTTCTGCCAGTCGCCATCGGCCTTGCCGAAGGCCGGGCTGGTCTGCGCGAGGACGACCGCGCGCGCCAGCTTCGGCGATTGCACCAGCCATTTCTGGACGATCATGCCGCCGATCGAGTGGCCAACCAGGATGGGCCTTTTTGCGCCGATCTGCTCGATGAAGTGCTGGAGCGCATCGGCCAGGGCAGCGATGCTGACGCTGGCGAGCGGCGCCGACCCGCCATAGCCCGGCATGTCCCATGCGATTGTTCGGAAGCGTTTGCCGAATGTGGCGAGTTGCTGCCGCCAGGCCCGTGCCGCACCGCCAATGCCATGCAGGAAGATCAGGGGAATCGCGCCCGGATCGCCCGCGGCCTCATAGGCGAAGCGTCCGTCCCTTGTTATCATTGGCGCAGGCTGCGACACGCGACATCCTTTTGCTTGGCCCTGCGATGCTAACAGGCCTGTGGGCGATGGGAAGCGATAATTTTATACTTAAAGCAATTTTCGGGCCGGTCTGTCGCGCGCGGGCGTTCAGCGATGCTGTTCAGCGCTTTCGTTGCAAAAATTTGAAGTTTAAAATATATCCGGGGGAGCGATCAGCAGATTTTCAGGGAGCCAGCGCATGTCCGGATTGCCGCATTCGCCGCACGCGCTGGTGACCGGTGGCGGCCGCGGCATCGGCCGTGCGATCGCCGCCTCACTTGTCGGGGCCGGCGCCACCGTGACAGTGCTGGGCCGGAATGCCGCTACGCTCGAAGAGGCGATCAACGTGGGTGCTGCGCATTTCGCGGCCGTTGCCGACGTCTCGAACGAAGCATCATTGAAAGCTGCCATAGCCGAAGCGCACAAGCGAAAGCCGATCGATATCCTTATCGCCAACGCGGGTAGCGCCGAATCCGCGCCGTTCTCCAAGTCTGACAGTGCGCTCTTTGCGCGCATGATGGACGTCAATTTCATGGGCGTTGTCCATGCCGTCCAGGCAGTGCTGCCTGGGATGAAGGATCGGCCGTATGGCCGGATCGTCGCGATTGCATCGACGGCTGGGCTGAAAGGTTATGCCTATGTGAGCGCGTATACGGCCGCGAAGCACGCCGTGGTCGGGCTGGTGCGATCGCTTGCCCTGGAGATGGCCGGCAGCAACGTGACCGTGAACGCGATCTGTCCCGGTTTCACCGATACGGATCTCGTCGCCGGCAGCATCGAGAACATCATGAAGAAGACAGGGCGAAGCCGCGAGCAGGCGATCGCGGAACTCGCCAAGCACAATCCTCAGGGGCGCTTGATCACGCCGCAGGAAGTGGCGAATGCCGTGCTCTGGCTGTGCAGCGAGGGCGCCGGTGCGATTACGGGTCAGGCGATTGCCGTGGCCGGTGGTGAGATCTAGCGCACGGAAAAAGCGCGGACGAGGAAAGCAAGGAGACCGTATGAGCAGACCAGCCAATCCCGTGACCGTGCCGCTCGCGGACTACTCGCCGCAGCACTTCCTCCTGGCCGTGGTCGACGGCGTTGCCACCGTGACGCTCAACCGGCCCGACCGGAAGAATCCGCTGACGTTCGAAAGCTACCGCGAGCTCACCGACTTCTTCCGCGCCTGTGCCTGCGACGACGCGGTCAAATCCATCGTCGTCACCGGCGCGGGCGGCAATTTCTCCTCCGGCGGTGACGTGTTCGAGATCATCGGTCCACTCGTGAAGATGGACACCAAGGGGCTCACCGCCTTCACGCGGATGACCGGCGATCTCGTCAAGGCGATGCGGGCCTGCCCGCAACCGATCGTGGCCGCGGTCGAAGGCATCTGCGCCGGCGCCGGTGCGATCATCGCCATGGCATCTGACATGCGGCTCGCAGCGAGCGGGGCCAAGGTGGCATTCCTGTTCAACAAGGTCGGCCTTGCCGGCTGCGACATGGGAGCCTGTGCCATCCTGCCCCGGATCATCGGCCAGTCCCGCGCCTCCGAGCTGCTCTACACCGGCCGGTTCATGACCGCGGAAGAGGGCGAGCGTTGGGGCTTCTTCAGCCGCATCGTCACACCGGAACAGGTACTGCCGCAGGCGCAAATCCTGGCCAAGCAGGTCGCGGAGGGGCCGACCTTCGCCAACACCATGACCAAGCGGATGCTGGCGATGGAATGGGCGATGTCGGTTGAGGAGGCAATCGAAGCGGAAGCCGTTGCCCAGGCGCTGTGCATGACGACGGCGGATTTCGAGCGCGCTTTCGAGGCTTTCGCCAACAAGGTCAAGCCGGTCTTCAGGGGCGACTGAGCGGCGGTCTCTCGGCCGCCGCCGTCGCGGAAACGGGGACTTGCCAGAAATTATTTTAGGCTTAAAATAGTTTCATTGCCGGGAAGATTGGCGAGGCTCCCATGAAAGTCGCGATCATCGGTGGCGGACCTGCGGGTCTTTATGCGGCGATCCTGCTGAAGAAGCAGCGCCCGGGCGCCGACGTCTCCGTGTATGAGCGCAACCGCGCCGACGACACGTTCGGCTTCGGCGTGGTGTTCTCCGATGCCACGCTGGACAATTTCGAGAAGCACGACCTTCCGAGCTATCGCCGCATCACCCAGGAATTCGCCTACTGGGACGACATCGCCGTGCATTTCCGCGGCACGATGCACCGGGTCGGCGGTAACGGGTTTTGCGGTTGCTCGCGACAGAAGCTGCTTCTGATCCTGCAGGAGCGGGCGCGCGAGCTTGGCGTCAGCCTGCATTTCGAAGTGGACATCGACGACGAGTTCCGATTCGCCGACGCGGATCTCATCCTGCTTGCCGACGGCATCAACAGCCGCTTCCGCGAGAAACATGTCGATCACTTCCAGCCGGAACTCGATCTCCGCACCAACAAGTTCGCCTGGATGGGGTCGACTAGGCCGCTCGACGCCTTCACTTTCATCTTCCAGGAGACGGAGTGGGGGCCGTTCATCGCTCATGCCTACCAGTACGAAGCCGGTCACTCGACCTGGATCTTCGAAACCGATCCGGAGACGTTCGAGCGGGCAGGGCTGACCGGGCTGAACGAGCAGGAGTCCGCCGCGCGGATGGCCGACATCTTCGGCTGGTTCCTCGACGGGCATAAGCTGCTGACGAACCGCTCGATGTGGCGCAATTTTCCGATGATCCGCAGCAAGCGCTGGGTCAAGGACAACATGGTGCTGCTCGGCGATGCCAAGGCGAGCGCGCATTTCTCGATCGGCTCCGGCACCAAGCTCGCGATGGAAGACGCGATCGCGCTCGCCGAGGCGATGCAGAACACGCCCAGCGTCAAGGCCGCGCTGGAAGTCTATGAGCACGGCCGCCGCGAGGAGGTCGAGAAGACCCAGCATGCCGCCGACGTCTCGCTGGTCTGGTTCGAGCACGTCGACCGCTTCTGGGACTTCGATCCCGTGCAGTTTGCCTTTGGCGTGATGACGCGCTCGAAGGCGATCACCTACGACAATCTCAAACTTCGTGCGCCCGATTTCGTCGCCGAGGTCGAAAAGTCCTTCGCCAAGCAGGTGCGCGATAGCGGCTTCGATGTCAGCACCGACACGCCGATGGTTCCGCTGTTCCAGCCGTTCCGTCTGCGCGAGATGGAGATCGCCAACCGCGCGGTGATGTCGCCGATGTGCATGTATTCGGCCAAGGAGGGCGTGCCGGGCGATTTCCATCTGGTGCATTACGGCTCGCGCGCCATTGGCGGCGCCGGCCTGATCTTCACGGAAATGGCCTGCGTCGGCCGCGATGCCCGGATCACACCCGGCTGCGCCGGCCTTTGGAACGACGAGCAGGAAGCTGCTTGGCGCCGCATCGTGGAATTCGTCCACGGCAACTCGGCCGCAAAGATCTGTCTGCAACTCGGGCACGCCGGCCGCAAGGGTGCGACCAAATTGATGTGGGACGGCATGGACCGTCCGCTGGAGCAGGGCGGCTGGGACGTGGTCTCGGCATCACCGCTGCCATATTTCCCCGACAGCCAGGTGCCGCGTGAGCTCGATCGTGCCGGCATGAACGGCGTGAGGGATGCTTTCGTCGCAGCAGCCGAGCGTGGCGAGCGCTGCGGCTTCGACATGCTGGAGCTGCACTGCGCCCACGGCTATCTGCTGGCAAGCTTCATCTCCCCGCTGACGAACACCCGGACGGATGAATATGGCGGCTCGCTCGAAAACCGCCTGCGCTTCCCGCTCGAGGTGTTCGAGGCGCTGCGCGCGGTGTGGCCATCACACAAGCCGATGTCGGTCCGTATCTCTGCAACCGACTGGGCGGATGGCGGCGTCACCGGCGACGATGCGGTGGCGATCGCGCGCGCCTTTGCCGAGGCCGGTGTCGATCTCGTCGACGTCTCGACCGGGCAGACGGTGCGCGATGCGCAGCCGGTCTACGGCCGCATGTTCCAGACGCCGTTCTCCGATCAGGTCCGCAACGAGGCCCGCGTCGCCACCATGTGCGTCGGCAACATCACGACGGCGGACCAGGCCAACACCATTCTGGCTGCCGGGCGGGCGGACCTCGTTGCCCTCGGGCGTCCGCATCTGGTTGATCCCTTCTTCACCATGAAGGCGGCGGCCTGGTACGGGGCGAACAATGCGTTCTGCCCGCCGCAATATCTGCCCGGCAAGGACCAGATCTTCCGCAACAGCGTTCGCGACCGGCAGGATCTCGAGGAGCTGCGAATTAAGGCTAAGCCCAAGACCCGGGCCGAGCTCAAGGCGGAGGCGACAAAGCCGCTTGCGGCGGAGTGACCGCCCGTGCGACGTTAACCGCATTGCCTGGCGTGTTTCGAGTGGAGTAAGGGCGATGAAGGCGATTATCGTCGGTGGCGGCATCGGTGGTCTCACTACCGCTTTGATGCTGCGCTCGCGTGGCCTGGACTGCGAGATCTTCGAGCAGGCCGACACCATCCGTGAGCTCGGTGTCGGCATCAACACGCTGCCCCATGCGATGCGCGAGCTCGCCGGGCTCGGGCTGTTGCAGAAGCTCGACGACGTCGCGATCCGCACCGACCAGCTCTATTACCTCAATCGCCACGGCCAGGAAGTCTGGCGCGAAGCGCGCGGCATCGATGCCGGTCATGACGTGCCGCAATTCTCGATCCACCGCGGCCGCCTTCAGGGCGTCATCCATCGCGCCGTCGAGGAGCGGCTCGGCACGGACGCAATCCACACCGGTTGCCGCCTCGGCGCCTTCACGCAGGACGAGGGCGGCGTCACCGCCTATTTCTTCGATCGTGCCGGTGCGCACATCCATACCGTGCGCGGCGATATTTTGATCGGCGCCGACGGCATCCATTCGCGCGTCCGCGAGACGTTGTTTCCGAACGAGGGACCGCCGTGCTGGAACGGCCTGATGCTGTGGCGCGGTGCGCGGGATTGGCCGCTGTTCCTCACCGGAAAATCGATGATCGTGGCCGGTGGGCTCAACGCCAAGGTGGTGATCTATCCGATCGCGGAGGGATCGAGCCCGGCGAGCCGGCTAACCAATTGGGCCGTGCTGGTCAAGGTCGGCGAGGGCAATGCCCCGCCGCCGCGGAAAGAAGACTGGTCGCGCCCGGGCCGCCGCGAGGAGCTGATGCCGCATGTGGCGCGCTTCTCGGTGCCCTATGTCGACGTGAAGAGCCTGATCTCGGCGACGCCCGAGTTCTACGAATATCCGACCTGCGACCGCGATCCCTTGCCTTACTGGTCGTCCGGCCGCGTCACGCTGCTCGGTGACGCCGCGCATCCCATGTATCCGGTCGGCTCGAATGGCGCCTCGCAGGCGATTCTCGATGCCCGCTGCCTTGCCGATGCGCTGGTGCGTGCCGAGCATCCGCGTCAGGCGCTGCTCGAATACGAGAAGAAGCGCCTGCCGATGACCGCTGACATCGTCCGCTCCAACCGGCGCGGCGGTCCCGAGGGCGTCATCGACGCCGTCGAGCAGCTTGCCCCCGACGGCTTCGACAATGTCGATAACGTCCTGAGCTATTCCCAGCGCGAGGCGATCGTGCGGGGCTATGCCACGAAGGCAGGCTTTGCTGCCGTGCCCGGCCTGGCGGCCGTACGCGCCTGATTTGAGCTGTTAGCCGGCGCCGGGAGGCGGCGGCAGGAAGTGGATGTTGAACTCGGCGGCCATCGCCACCACGTCCTCCGGCTTCTGCTCCTTCATGTTGTGCAGACCCCAGAACAGGTCGAACAGTTTTTTGGTCGGCGAGACCCAGAACAGCACCTTTGCGGTCTGCTCCGACTTGTTGAAGATGCCGTGCGGCACGCCCATGCCGAGGCGGATCAGATCGCCTGCGGTCGCCTGCGCCTCCGAATTGCCGAGCATGAAGTCGAGCTTGCCCTCCAGCATGTAGAGATACTCGTCCTGGTCGGGATGGATGTGCGGCGGCACGAACGTGCCCGGCGGCAGGGTCGCGTGCCAGGAGAAACTGTGCTCGGTCTTGCTCTTCGGCACATAGGTCTGGCCAAGGATGTTCCAGGAAATGCCCTGGATCCCCTCATTGGCCCGCGTGATGCCGGTGATTTCGCTGCTCATTGAAGTCCTCCCATAACGTGCCGCGCGGCCTCAGTTCGCCGCCTTGCAATCCTTGGCATAGCGGTCGCCGTAGTTCTCGAAAACCTTCTGGACGATCTCGGTCTGGAATTTGCCGTCCGGACGCTTGGCGACCTTGGTCAGGTAGAAGTCCTGGATCGGATAGCCGTTGGTGTTGAACTTGAACGAGCCGCGCAGCGAGGTGAAATCGGCCTTCTTCAGGGCAGCCGCGACGGCGTCCTTGTTCGAGAGGTCGCCCTTCACGCCCTTGACCGCGCTGTCGATCAGCATCGCGGCATCATAGGCCTGGAAGGCGTAGGTGCCGGGCACGCTGTTATAGGCGGCTTCATAGGCCGCGACGAACTTCTTGTTCTGGGGGTTGTCGAGATTGGGCGCCCAGTTCGCTCCGCCGAACATGCCGACCGCCGCATCCTGCTGCGCCGGCAGCGTCGATTCATCCACCGTGAAAGCCGAGAGCACCGGAATGCTGTCGGCAAGACCCGCTTGCCGGTACTGCTTGACGAGGTTGACGCCGAGGCCGCCCGGCATGAACGTGAACAGCGCATCGGGCTTCTGCGAGGAAATCTTGGACAGCTCCGGCTGGAAGTCCAGCGTGTTCAACGGCATGTAGGATTCTTCGACAATCTCGCCCTTGTAGTCGAGGTTGAAACCGGCAACCGAATCCTTGCCGGCCTGATAGTTCGGCACCATCAGGTACATCCGCTTGTAGCCGCGATCCTGCGCCACCTTGCCGAGGATCTCGTGGACCTGATCGTTCTGATACGAGGTCACATAGAAGAACGGGTTGCAGTCCTTGCCGGCAAACGTCGACGGACCTGCATTAGGGCTGACCAGGAATACCTTGGATTCCGTCACGGGGCGGTGGATCGCCTGGAGGATGTTGGAGAAGATCGGGCCGACCACGAAGTCGACCTTGTCGCGTTCGAGCAGGCCCTTGACCTTGGTGACCGCCGCATCCGGCTTGAGCTCGTCGTCAACCACGACGACCTCGACGTCGCGGCCGCCCATCTTGCTGCCGAGGTCCTTCACCGCGAGCGCAAAGCCGTCGCGCACCTGCTGGCCGAGCGCGGCGGCGGGTCCCGACAGGGTCACGATCACGCCAAGCTTCAGCTTCTCTTGGGCGAGGGCAGGGCTCATCGCGGTGCCGAGCAGCAAGGCGGCCGCAGCCAAGGTCGTTTGCGTCTTCATGATCTGTCCCCCGTGACATCAGGGCCTGCGCCGCAAGCCGCGTACTCCAATCCAAGCTTATGCCGATGATGGCGGCCGCGGCAAGCAAAGTGCACGGCGTCGCCATCCAGCGCGCAGGGCGCATGCAAACTGCGCGCCAATTATTTGAAGCCTAAAGAAATTCGCGTGCGGTCGATTGTTGCAGCTTTGGACTTGCGGCCGGCGCGGATTTATTTGAAGCTCAAAACGTTGGGGAATCCGCGCCGACGCCAATGCCGGCCGTGAGTGACTGCACCGAGATGCTCGATTCCGAGACCAAGGCCGTCGAAACGCCGGAGGACCATGCCGAAGAGCTTCGGCTGTGGCTGCGCCTGCTCACCTGCACGACCCTGATCGAGGGCGAGGTCCGCGGCCGGCTGCGACAGCGCTTCGACGTCACGCTGCCCCGGTTCGATTTGATGGCACAGCTCGACAAGGCGCCCGACGGCATGACGCTGTCCGACGTCTCCAAGCGCATGATGGTGTCCAACGGCAATGTCACCGGCCTCGTCGAACGTCTCGTCGAATCCGGCCATCTCGACCGGCGCACCTCGGATACCGACCGCCGCGTCCAGGTGATCCGCCTCACGAAGCTCGGCCGTGCCGAGTTCCGCAGGATGGCCGCAGAGCACGAGACCTGGATCGCCGATCTCTTCGCCGACCTGACGCCGAAAGACGTACGCGAACTGATGCGCCTCCTCGCCAAGACCAAGGCGTCCGCACAAAAATCGGCCGCGCGCAGGCGGCCCTGAGCCCGCATCCGGGCCGGCCCCTCCAATCCCCTTTTGCCGCAGGAAAAAGCACGCCGTGCCCAAAATCGCCTATTGCGCCAAATTGTTTTAAGCCTAAAATGTTTTTCCAGATAGTGCTGCCGGGTGCTTTCCATGCGCAAAGGAGCGTGCGATGGCCAACGCCGCCAAGGTTCAAGTCTCGGGCTCGCATGACGGCAACGCCGCGACAGCCCATGTCGATACATTTGCGCGGCAGCATCTGCCGCCGCCGGAGCTGTGGCCCGAATTCATCTTCACGCGGCCGGAGCTGCATTACCCGCCACGACTGAACTGCGTCAGCTATTTCCTCGATCGTTGGGTCGAGCAGGGCCATGGCGATGCGCCATGCGTGATCAGTCCGGCCGTCAGCTACAGCTATCGCGAGCTGCAAGCGCTGGTGAATCGCATTGCCAATGTGCTGGTCGGCAAGCTCGGTCTCGTCACCGGCGAGCGCGTGCTGCTCCGCTCGGCCAACAATCCCATGATGGTTGCGACCTATCTCGCGGTGATCAAGGCCGGCGGCATTTGCGTCGCGACGATGCCGCTGCTGCGCGCCAAGGAGCTGTCCTATCCGATCCAGAAAGCGGCGATTACGCTCGCGCTCTGCGACGGAAAGCTCTCCGACGAATTGGAGAAGGCGAAAGCCGCTGCGCCCGGTCTCAGGCACGTGGTCTATTGGGGCAATGGCGCGGCCAATTCGCTCGAGGCGCTGATAGCGGACGCGAGCCCAGAGTTCACTGCCGTCGATACCGCCGCCGACGACATCTGCCTGATCGCCTTCACGTCGGGCACGACAGGCGATCCCAAGGGCACCATGCATTTCCACCGGGACATGCTGGCGGTCTGCGACGGCTATGCGCGCAACATCCTGCGCGCCGAGCAGAAGGATCGCTTCGTCGGCTCGGCGCCGCTCGCCTTCACCTTCGGCTTCGGCGGCGTGCTGTTCCCGATGCATATCGGCGCCTCCTTCGTCGTGCTGGAGAAGACGACGCCCGACGACATGCTGTCGGCGATCGAGCAGTACAAGACCACGGTCTGCTTCACGGCGCCGACCGCGTACCGGGCCATGATCGGCAAGCTCGCGGGCCGGGATATCGCCTCGCTGCGCAAATGTGTCTCGGCTGGTGAGACATTGCCAAAACCGACATTCGAGGCCTGGCTCAAGGCCACCGGCATCAAGCTGATGGACGGCATCGGCTCGACCGAGATGCTTCACATCTTCATCAGCGCGACCGAGGACGAGATCCGGCCCGGTGCGACCGGCAAGCCCGTTCCCGGCTATGAGGCCAAGATCGTCGACGATGACGGCCATGACGTGCCGCCGGGCACGATGGGGAATCTTGCGGTGCGCGGGCCGACCGGCTGCCGCTATCTCGCCGACGAGCGGCAGCGCAAATATGTCCGGCATGGCTGGAATATCACCGGCGACACCTATCTGATGGATAGCGACGGCTATTTCTGGTACCAGTCGCGCTCCGACGACATGATCGTGTCGGCGGGGTACAACATCGCGGGTACGGATGTGGAGGCGGCGTTGCTGACGCATCCCGCGGTCGTCGAGTGCGGCGTCGTCGGTGCGCCGGACGAAGCGCGCGGCATGATCGTGAAAGCCTATGTCGTTGCCGCGCCCGGCGTGACGCCGGACGCTCAGCTCGCAACCGAGTTGCAGGAGCATGTGAAGCGCGAGATCGCGCCGTACAAATATCCGCGCGCGATCGAGTTCGTGACGCAGCTGCCGAAGACCGAGACCGGCAAATTGAAGCGCTTTGCCCTCAGGCAATTGGCGCGGGCGGCAGCGACGTCCTCGGGCGTCGCCGCAGAATGAGATGAGGATCAAGAATTGTCCGTGACGACGCCGAAAGGCCCACAGCTCGCGGTGCTGCCGACCGCAGCCGAGAACGGCACCCGCCGAGGCGCGCAGGTGCTCCAGCCCTCGGGCTGGCCGATGCCGAAGGGCTACGCCAACGGCATGGCCGCCGAGGGGCGCATCGTCGTGACCGGCGGCGTGATCGGCTGGGATGCCGAGGAGCGTCTTGCCGACGGCTTCGTCGCGCAGGTCGCCCAGACCCTGAGCAATATCGCCGCGATCCTGGCGGAAGCTGGTGCCGGGCCCGAGCATCTGGTGCGCCTGACCTGGTACGTCGTCGACATGGACGAGTACCTGACGAACCTGAAGGAGCTCGGCAGGATCTACCGTGCCGTCTTCGGCGCGCACTATCCGGCGATGGCGCTGGTTCAGGTCGTCCGGCTCGTCGAGAGGGCGGCACGCGTCGAGATCGAGGCCACCGCCGTCATTCCCCGCTGAATTCGCTCAGCTCGCTTTGGCGAGGTTGTCGTCCTCCGGCGAGTTCAGGTAGACACCCGACATGGTGTCGACCCAGCACAGATGATCGTGCACCTTCTTCACGCCCTCGACGTTCTCGGCGGCAATAACCGCGGCCTGCCGCGCTCGTTCCTCGGTGATGACGCCACTGAGATGAACGATGCCGTCGCGGACGATGACGTTCAGCCCGTACGGGCACCAGTCGTTCTTCTCCATGGTGTCGATGATGCGTACGCGAATGTGATCATCGTCGGCGGTCGGATCCGGTACCTCGCGGGCGAGACCCGCCACCGCCTGTAGCAGGTTGGCCCGCGAGACGATGCCGACGACCTTGTCGCCGCGCACCACCGGCAGGCGCTTCACGTGGTTCCGTTCCATGAGATCGACGATCTCCGCGAGTGCCGTATCCTCGGTGATGGTGACAGGCGAGGGGGTCATCACCTCCGCGACCCTGCGGCCGTGCTCGTGGACAAAGTCGCTCGCGGACTGGCCCGGCCCGAGAATGAATCGCAACCAGCGTCCCCGCTTGCGCCCGGTGCCGATTTCGCTGCGGCGAATGAAATCCCCTTCCGAGACGACGCCGACCAGCTTGCCGGCATCGTCGACCACCGTGAGGCCGCTGACGTGCCGCGACAGCATGATGTTCGCGGCCTCGACGATGCTGGTGTCGGGGGTAACCGAGATGACCGACCGGGTCATGATCTGGTGGGCGCGCATGGCAAAGCTCCGAGGGCTCGTTGAATGTTGAAGGAGAGCCTAGCTCCGGCGCCGCGATGAGGTTTGACCCAGGTCAAGTGGACGAAGCCAGTCCTGCCTGGTTGAGCAATTTTGATCCGTTCCCAGAATTGATGCAGCTCAAGCTGCTCCAAAGCGCCGGAGCATATCCTGCCGCGAACATACATCAGCGCGCAGGAACCTTCCGTCATGAGCGTCGTGCAGATACTTTCGCGAGCCGGGCAGCCGGTGGCGCCGGGATCCCCCGTCGAGCCTGCTGCGCGTGCCGCTTTCCCCGAGGGACCGGCCGTAAGGCCGGTCGCGGACTTGCAGCCTCAGTCAGAGCCATACCCGCTCGACCGCGCATTTCACGCGATGCTGGCTCGGTTCACCGGCGGAATTTCACCGGCCGCCCTGTCTCTGGCCTGGCTCGACTGGAGTTCGCATCTCGTGGTTGCGCCGCAGCGGCAGATGGAGATCGCCCATAACGTCCTTCGCGACAGCGGCCGGTTCCTGGAAGCGTCAGTGCACGCGACCTCGCCGGGCCAAAAGCCGTGGTCGGTGATCCAGCCGCGGTCGCGGGATCGACGCTTCAGGGAGCCGCAATGGGAGGCCGCGCCGTTCAATCTGCTGGCGCAAGCATTCTTGCTCGGAGAGCGCTGGTGGCACGACGCCACGACCGGCGTGCGCGGCGTGTCGCGCGCGAACGAAGCCATCGTCGAATTCTCGGTCCGCCAGATGCTCGACATGCTGGCGCCGTCGAATTTCGCCGCGACCAACCCGGAGGTGCTCGAGAAAACATTGCGGAGCGGCGGAGAAAATTTCGTCTTCGGCTGGCAGAACTGGTGCAGCGATCTGATGCGCATGCTCTCGCTTGCAGCGCCGGCCGGCGACGCGCAGTTCGTCGTCGGGAAGACGGTTGCCGCGTCTCCCGGAAAAGTCGTCTACCGCAACGAGCTGATCGAGCTGATCCAGTACCATCCGACGACCGCGCAGGTGCGGCCTGAGCCGATCCTGATCGTTCCGGCCTGGATCATGAAATACTACATCCTCGACCTGTCGCCGGAGAATTCGCTGGTCAAATATCTGACCGGGCAGGGCTTCACCGTGTTCGCGATCTCCTGGCGCAATCCGGATGCAAAGGATCGGAACGTCGCCTTCGACGATTATCGCAAGCTCGGCGTGATGGCGGCGCTGGACATGATCGGGCGGATCGTGCCGGGCCGGACGACCCATGCGCTCGGCTATTGCCTGGGCGGCACGTTGCTGTCGATCGCAGCCGCCGCGATGGCGCGCGATGGCGACAAGCGGCTGGGCACCATCACCCTGCTTGCCGCGCAGACGGATTTCACCGAGGCGGGCGAGCTGACGCTCTTCATCAACGAGAGCCAGGTTGCCTTCCTCGAAGACATGATGTGGCAGCGCGGCTATCTCGACACGGCGCAGATGGCCGGTGCATTCGCGCTGCTGCGCTCCAACGATCTGATCTGGTCGCGGCTGTCGCGCGATTATCTGATGGGAGAGGCAGCGCCGCCGAGCGACCTGATGGCCTGGAACGCCGACGCCACACGGCTGCCTTATCGCATGCATTCGGAATATCTGCGCAAGCTGTTCCTCGACAATGATCTCGCCGAAGGCCGCTATCGCGTCGACGGCAGGAGCATTTCACTCTCCGACATCCATGCGCCGTCGTTCGTGGTCGGCACGCTCGCCGATCACGTTGCGCCCTGGCGATCCGTGTACAAGATCCACTATCAGGTCGATGCCGATGTGACGTTCCTGTTGACCAGCGGTGGACACAATGCCGGCGTCGTCGCGCCACCGGACGAGCCCGGGCACAGCTATCAGGTCATGACCAAGGCTGCGGATGCGCCTTATGTCGGTCCGGAAGAGTGGCTGAAGCTCGCGCGGCATGTCGAGGCCTCGTGGTGGCCGGAATGGGCGCAATGGCTGGCGGCGCGCTCGGGTGAGCCCTGCGCCCCGCCCCAGATCGGGGGCGATCTACCCGACGCGCCGGGGCAACATGTGCACACCTAATCCTCAGGCTCGGCATTCGGCGCGAGGTCGGAGGAGCGGAACGGCTTGGCCTTGTCCAGTTTGCGGTAGGCTTCCACGGCGGTTCGCAGCAGCTTCTTTTCCCGCTTACGGTTGAGGAAGCGGATGTGCGCCTCGGGGACGGCCTCGTTCAAGGATGCCGCCAGCGTCTGCCCCCGCGCATCGTCGTTCAGCTGTCCGAGGGACCGTTGCGCCTTGCGCAATTGCTTGAGGATCGACTTCTGCTTCGTCAGCGATTCCTCGGCAAAAAGATCCTGGAGCGATTCGATCGAATAGGTCAGCCGCTTGTTGAGAAGCCGCAGCTTGTGCCGTTTCTCGACGTCGAGCTTGCGGAGTTTGCGCGCTTTCTTGAGCAGCGTCTTTTCCCACTCCGTCAGTTTCGCCGTGGCATGGTCGGCGAGCGTGCAGCGGCGCAGCCTGATGGCCTCCTTGCTGCGCCGGGTCGACCAGGGGCCGTGCTTGATCCAGGCCGAGGTCTGCTCGACGAGGCGGCGATACCGGGCCGATTGCAGCGCGCGTGCCAGCAGGCGGTGGCTCTCGGCGCGCTTCTCGTCCCAATGCTGGAGCTCGGCGATCACGGCGAGCTCCTCGCCGCTTTCGGCGACGACGCGTTCGATCGCCACGTCGAGGTCCCGCACCATGCCGAGCTGGCTGTTCAGCCATTTCAACTCGGTCCAGACGCTTGGCCGCAGCGCGTCGTCGACCATGGGCGCGAAAAATCGGATCGCGGTGCGCAGATGCGTCAGTGCGATCCGGATCTGATGCAGCGCCTCCGGATCGCCGCGGCATGTGCCCTCATGCTGAGCGAGGACGGCATCGAGATGGCGGCGGGCAATGATCCGGAATGCAGTGTCGCAGGCCATGCCCGGGCTGAGGCGGCCGGGCAGGTCGCCACGTCGCGCCGCGGGCTTGGGGCGCGCGGCCGCCGTCGAACTCTTGGTGGGTCGCGCCATCTTAGCCCGCGCCAATCAGATTCCCTATTTGCCCTCAGCGATCGCGGCGCGGCAGCGCTCCAGCGTCTGCGCTTGTGTCCCGGATGCATCGATGGTCGCCCAACCGACATGACCGATATTATAGTGCTCTTGCAGCGCGGCAACCTCTTGCGTGGCGTCAGAAGCGTCGGCTTGACGGCCGCCGATTCGCGTCTGACGGGTGGCGAGGTCTGCGATCAGGAATAATCCGTTGAGCGGCGCGCCGCAGGCGTGGGCCAAGGCGGCGAGGTCGTCCCGTTCGGATTCGCGCGCAAAGACCGCGTCGACGATGGCAGAATGGCCTTGCGCCAGCACCTGCCGGGCGCGCTGCATCAGCACCTCGTAGACCCGCGCCGTCACCTCGGGCCCATACGCGGAGGGCGGCAGCCGGTCGGTATGCCCGACCTGAAACAATTGCTTGCGGATGACGTCGCTGCGCAGCACGACGGCGCCCGGCTCGGGCGCCACGGTAGGGGCCAGTGCACGGGCGAGGACCGACTTGCCGGCGCCCGACATTCCGCCAACCGCGATCAGGCGAGGGGCGGGCGGATGGATCAACGCCCGGGCAAGGTCGAAATAGCGACGCGCTTCGTCGAGAACTCCGGTACGCTCGGCATCTGGCCGATTGAGCCGCGCCAGCGCCACCTGCGCACGGATCGCCGCGCGGATGGACATGAACAGCGGCAGCGCGGCCAGTGCGTCGAGCATTTCGACGGGCGCCATCGTCAGATACTGGTTCAGCACTGCGTTGGCCGCGTTCGCCTGGCCGTAGCGCAGCAGGTCCATCAGCGCGAACGCGAGATCGTAGAGCACATCCACGGTTGCCATCTGCGCATCGAACTCGATCGCGTCGAACAGGACGGGCCGGCCGTCGATCAGCACGATATTGGCAAGGTGCAAGTCGCCATGACAGCGGCGCACGAAGCCACGGCGGCCACGCTCCTCGAGCGTGGTGCGGACGCGCAGGAATATCTCGTGTGAGGCCTTGCCAAGCTGCTCGATCGCCGCCGCCTCGAGATGGTCGCCGGCGCGCAGCCCGGTGCTGTTGCCGTCGATCAGGTGGGGAATCGAAGTGATCCACGCAGCACCGTCCGCGATCGTCGCTTGCGCATGCGAGCCTGCGATCGCGTCCGCGATGGCTGCGGCCAGCTCCGCATCCAGCGGGCCCGCCTTCGCCAGATGATCCAGCGTGCGGCTTTCGTCGAACCGGGACATGTCGACCGCATACTCGATCGGCCGGCCGCTTCCGCCGACCTGCACCGAGCCGTCCGGCTCTTCCGTGATCGCCACGACGCGATGATAGATCTGCGGGGCGAGCGGCCGGTTGATCCTGATCTCCTCCTCGCAGGCTGCCTTGCGCTTTTCGAGCGTCGAGTAGTCGAGGAACGGAAATTTGACAGCTCGCTTGATCTTCAGCGCGCGTGTCCGATCGAGAAACACCGAAGCTGCGTGGGTGTCGATCCGGTCCACGCCGGGACGCGCGCCGAGCGCCTGGAAGACCCGTTCCTGGGTAGCAGAATCATCCGTCATCTCTGGGGGCATGTCCCGATAGGTCGGCGAACGCTGAAGCGCCAAGCTAACCCTTAGAGCCGGATCGCGGCCAGTCCTTGACATCAATCAAGGCGCGCCGTCGGCGGCTGGTTCCTGCCTTGAGAAGGATCAAGGGTCCCGACGAAAGGCAGCGTATCCTAACCGGCAAGGAGAATCCCGATGCCCATCAAGGATGTCTTTCTGCCGCTTGTAGGCCAGCCGCGCGGGCCGACGCTCGCAGCGATCGAGAAATGCGTGGCGGTGACCGCCGACCTCGGCGCCAGGATCACCGCGCTCGCGCTTGAGGACGAAGTTTTCGTGCGGCCGAAAGTCATACGCCCCGGCGATCCGGAGCCCCCGGAGGCCAGCGGTTCGATCGAGCTGGGCGACACGGAGCAACTCATCAGCGCCTTCAGCCATGCAGCCGCCCGCGCCAACGTTCGCGCCCAGAGCCGATCGGCCAAGGTGCCGGCAGACCAGCTCGCCTTGACCCTGGCCGAGCATGCGCGCTTTGCCGACCTCACCCTGGTCCCTGTAAAGCCGCATGACAGCCGAACGGAGCACATCATTGAAGCGCTCCTGTTCGAATCGGGCCGGCCGCTGCTGCTCTGCCCGGAACAGCATGTGGACGAGCTGCGACCGGAATTCGAGAATGTCATGATTGCCTGGGATCACTCCGCCCGTGCCGCACGGGCCGTCGGTGACGCGTTGCCCATACTTCAGGCCGCTGCGTCCGTACGGGTGCTCACGGTGACGGACGACAAGACCGAGGCGATCGCCCAATCCGGCATGAGTCTCGTCGATCATCTCAGGGAACATGGGATCCACGCCACGTTCGAAACGACGGAGGGCGGAGGCAGCTCGACCGGAAAGGTGCTCGGAAGCTGGGCGAATTCCCATGCCATCGACGCCATCGTGATGGGCGCCTACCATCATTCGCGCCTGAACGAGATCGTGTGGGGCGGTGTGACAAAGACCGTCATTGGCGAGCCACCGTGCTGGGTTATGATCTCCTACTAGGCGCGGACCAGTCTTTCGACCTGACCTTCAACCATCGGAACCACTAGCGGCCGGGCGCATTTGCTGTCATGTCCACCTATCGCCTGAAGAATCTGCTGTCGCCACGTTCGGTCGCGCTCGTCGGTGCGAGCGCCCGCCCGGTCTCAGTGGGGCGCGCCGTTCTGGAGAACATCCGCAAGGCGGAATTCAAGGGGCAGTTCGGCCTCGTCAATCCGCGCCATGCCGAGATTGCCGGCATTGCGGCGGTGAAAAATCTGAACAAGCTGCCTTTCGTCCCCGAGCTCGTGGTGATCACCGCGCCGGCGCGCGAGGTTCCCGGCATCATCGACCAGGCGGGACGTCGCGGCTCGGCCGGCGCGCTGATCGTCTCGGCCGGGCTTGGTCATGGACCGGGATCGCTGCAAGAGGAAGCCATCGCCGCGGCCCGTAAATTCGGCATGCGGCTGATCGGGCCGAACTGCCTCGGCATCATGATGCCTGCCGTAAGCCTCAATGCCAGCTTCGCCGCGCACATGCCGGGGGCGGGAAATCTCGCGCTGATCTCGCAATCGGGCGCCATCGCGGCGGGCATGGTCGATTGGGCCGCGCAGCGCGGCGTCGGCTTCTCCGGCATCGTCACGATCGGCGATCAGATCGACGTCGACATTGCCGACCTGCTCGATCATTTCGCGATGGATTACAAGACCCGCGCGATCCTGCTCTATATCGAGGCCATCAAGGATGCCCGCAAATTCATGTCCGCGGCGCGCGCCGCGGCACGGGTGAAGCCGGTCGTCGTGGTGAAGTCCGGCCGCATGGCGCAGGGGGCGAAAGCCGCGGCCACCCATACCGGCGCGCTCGCCGGCGCAGACGCCGTTTATGACGCGGCGTTCCGCCGCGCGGGCGTGCTGCGGGTCTCCGATCTGCGCGAGCTGTTCGACTGTGCCGAAACGCTCGGCCGCGTCGAATCGCCGGCCGGAAAGCGCCTTGCCATCCTGACCAATGGCGGCGGCATCGGCGTTCTCGCCATCGATCGGCTGGTGGAGCTCGATGGAATTCCCGCATCCATCTCGGCCGACGCTCGCGCGAAGCTCGATGCGGTGTTGCCGCCGACCTGGTCAGGCGCAAATCCCGTCGATATCGTCGGCGATGCCGATGCCGCGCGCTATGCCGCGGCGCTGGAGGTGCTGCTCGCCGATTCCGACAACGACGCGGTCCTCGTCCTCAATGTGCAGACCGCGATCGCCTCGGCCGCCGACATCGCAGCGACGGTGACGGAGCTGGTCGGCAAGTACCGTAAGCAGCAGGGCCGATGGGCCAAGCCCGTGCTGGCCGCCTGGGTTGGCGCCGATCAGAGCATCAGTCAGGCGCTCTCCGGCGCCGGTGTTCCGAACTACCCGACCGAAGATGATGCCGTGCGCGGCTTCATGCATCTCGTGAGGCATCGCGAAGTGGTGGAGGAGCTGAGCGAGGTTCCGCCGGCGATGCCCGACACGTTCGTGCCCGATGCCCGGGCCGCCAGGCAGATCGTCACCGCGGCGATCGCCGACGGCCGCAAATGGCTCGAGCCCGTCGAGATCAAGCACCTGCTCGAAGCCTACGACATCGCGATGGTGCCGACCTATGCCGCCGGTGATGTCGAGCATGCGGTGGCTCGTGCGAATGAAGTGTTCGCGCAAGGCGCGACCGTCGTGCTGAAGATCATGTCGCGCGACATCACCCACAAGTCGGATGTCGGCGGCGTCGTGCTCAATCTGACCACGCCGGAGGCGGTGCGCGCGGCGGCGACCGACATTCTCGCCCGGGCGAGGAAGCTGCGTCCCGAAGCCCGCATCGAGGGCGTCATCGTGCAGGCCATGGTGGTCAAGGCCAAGGCGCGCGAGCTGATCCTCGGGCTTGCCGACGATCCCACCTTCGGCTCCGTCGTCGTGTTCGGCCGGGGCGGGACGGCGGTGGAGATCATCAACGACAAGGCGCTGGCGCTGCCGCCGCTCGATCTGCAACTGGCCCGTGACCTGATCGAGCGTACCCGCGTCTCGCGTCTGCTGAAGGCCTATCGGGACGTACCTGCGGTGAAGCAGGATGCCGTCGCCATGGTGCTGGTCAAGCTGGCCCAGATGGCGGCCGACATTCCCGAGATACGAGAGTTCGACATCAATCCGCTGCTCGCGGATGAGACCGGCGTGACCGCGGTCGATGCCCGCGTCGCGGTGGGGCCGCCGCAGCGCAAATTCGCCGGTTCAGGACCCGCCAATTTCGCCGTTCGCGCCTACCCGTCACAATGGGAGCGCCGCCTCGTGCTCAAGGACGACTGGCGCATCTTCGTGCGTCCGTTGCGTCCCGAGGACGAGCCGACCATCCACGAATTCCTGCGTCATGTCACTCAGCACGACCTCCGCCTGCGCTTCTTCGCGCCGATGAAGGAGTTCACCCACGAATTCATCGCGCGGCTGACCCAGCTCGACTATGCGCGTGCCATGGCCTTCATCGCGTTCGACGAGGCGACCAACGAGATGGTCGGCGTGGTCCGGCTCCATTCGGACTCGGTCTATGAGAGCGGCGAATATGCGATCCTGCTGCGCTCCGATCTCAAGGGCAGGGGGCTCGGATGGACGCTGATGCAGCTGATCATCGACTACGCGAAGTCGGAAGGGCTGAAGACCATCTCGGGCGATGTGCTTCAGGAGAACACCACGATGCTCGACATGTGCCGGCAGCTCGGCTTCGAGGTGAAGCCGGACCCGACCGAGCCGGAGATTTGCGACGTTCGGCTGAAGCTTCGCTAGGAGCGCGCCTCGGCCGACGTTGCACTGGCGGACTCGTTGGCCGTTTTCCGCAGGCTCTTGACGATGATCGCGATCAGCGGCACCAGCACCGGAACGATTGTGCTGAGCGGATGGTGAACCGCGCCTGACACCTGGGCCTGAAGCGCGCGCGCCTCGATCTGAAGCGCCTCGATGGATGCGCCGTGGATCTCGTTGGCGAGCTCGATGTCACGGCCGGACGGAGGACGACCGGCGATGACGAAGAGAATCCCGGCGATGAGGAAATTGACGGCCCCGAGAATGGCCGCCGCCGCGATGGCGCTCCAGATCTGGACCAGCGCGAAATAGGCCGACAGCTCCAGCATCAGCAGCCCGAATGCAGCGATCAGAGCCGCAAAGGCGCGGAGGCCGAGGCCCGTCAGCAGATGGCGCAGCCTGATGTCCGCAACGATCCTGTCGGTACGCCAGAGTACGCGCAGGTGTTTGACCATATTTTCCGTATTCACCTAGTGTCTCCTCAGCATGAAGCCGACGACCACGCCGAGCGCGAAAGCCGAGGCAAGCGACGTGATCGGGCGATCAGCAACCAGGCCCTGAAGCTGCTCCTGCTCGTCGCTGACGGTCTCGCCGAGCTCGGCAAGCGCGGCCTTGATCTGATCGGCGAGAGCTTCAGCCCGTTCTTTCGAGCTGTCGAACATTTCCTCGCCGGCGGTGCCCAGGAGGCGCGTGACGTCCACTTTCAGTGCGCGAAGCTCGTCGCTCATCCTGTCGCTGTCGAACATGGATCTCGGTCTCCATTGAATACAGAAGGAACTTAGGGCCGCCAGCGCGGCTGCGGTTGATTTGAGTCAAGAGGCGGCGCGCGATCCCGGTCTTGAGACAGGTCAAACCGGCCGTCACACCCTGGCCTAGAAATGCCGGTCGAATAGGGACCGGTTGTCCCGATGAGGTGAAGCGTGAGCACCGAACCGCTGTTGCTGGCAACGCCCTCCGGCGATGCGCTGAACCTGCGCCCGGAAGGGCCCTGGACCGCAGCCAATGTGTCGACGCTTGAAACGCTCTCCCGCTCGGTCGGGGCGGATGTCGATCGATCGGCAGCCGTGACGCTCGACATGTCGGGCGTCAGTGCGCTCGACACGCTCGGCGCCTGGGTCCTGGAGAAGCTGTCACGCCGGGCCGCATCATCCGGCAGATCGGCGGAGTTCGTCGGCGTCGCCGATCATTTCAGCGGCCTGATGGACGAGGTGCGCCAGGTCAACCGCCACACGCCACCGCCTGCGCCTGCGCCAAATCCGGTTCTGCTCAGGCTGGGCGATCTCGGCAAATCCACGGTCGGGGCGCGTGAAGACATCACGATCTTCCTGCAAATGCTCGGCGCATTGTTCATGGCCGTGATCGGCGTGCTGCGCCGGCCACGGTCGCTGCGGCTGACGTCCCTGGTCTACCAGCTCTACCGCATCGGCTGGCAGGCCATTCCCATCATCGTGCTGATCACCTTCCTGATCGGCGCCATCATCGCCCAGCAGGGCTTCTTTCATTTCCGCAGGTTCGGCGCGGAATCCTACACCGTCGACATGGTCGGCATCCTGGTGCTGCGCGAACTCGGCGTCCTGATCGTCGCCATCATGGTCGCGGGGCGGTCAGGCAGCGCCTACACCGCCGAGCTCGGCTCCATGAAGATGCGGGAGGAGATCGACGCGCTCTCGACCATGGGCCTCGATCCCGTCCACGTCCTGATCCTGCCGCGCGTTGCCGCCCTCGTCATTGCGCTGCCGATCCTCGCTTTCATCGGTTCGATCGCGGCACTCTATGGCGGTGGGCTGGTCGCGCAGTTCTATGGCGACATGGGGCCGGCGATCTACATCGCGCGGCTGCATGAGGCGATCTCCGTCACCCATTTCGAGGTGGGGATCCTCAAGGCGCCGTTCATGACGCTGGTGATCGGGATCGTTGCGTGCAGCGAGGGGCTCCGCGTGAAGGGCAGCGCCGAGTCGCTGGGACGGCAGACCACGACGTCGGTGGTGAAGTCGATTTTCCTCGTGATCGTGCTCGACGGCCTGTTCGCGATCTTCTTCGCCGCGATCGGAATGTGACGATGGACGCGACGCAAGAGGAGTTCGCGATCCGCGTCCGCGACCTCGTGGTCGGCTTCGGCCGCCAGACCGTGCTCAATCAACTGTCGCTCGACGTCCGCCGCGGCGAGATCCTCGGGCTGGTCGGCGCTTCCGGCGGCGGCAAGTCGGTGCTGATGCGGACCATCATCGGCCTCATTCCGCGCCAGGCCGGCACCATCGAGGTCATGGGACAGCCGATCGGCGGCCGCACTGAAGGCGCGGCCACGACATGGGGTATCCTGTTTCAGCAGGGCGCGCTGTTCTCCTCGTTGACGGTTCGGCAAAACATCCAGTTTCCGTTGCGCGAAAATCTGGTGCTGTCGCAGGAGCTGATGGACGAGATCGCGATCGCCAAGCTCGAGATGGTCGGGCTGCGGCCGCAGGATGCCGACAAATATCCGTCGGAGCTATCGGGCGGCATGACCAAGCGCGCGGCGCTGGCGCGCGCGCTCGCGCTCGATCCGCCGATCCTGTTCCTGGACGAGCCGACCTCCGGCCTCGATCCGATCGCCGCCGGCGATTTCGACGCGTTGATCAGGACCCTGCAAAAGACTCTGGGGCTCACCGTATTCATGGTCACCCATGATCTCGCCAGCCTCACCACCGTCTGCGACCGCGTCGCCGCGCTCGCAGACGGCAGGATCGTCGCGATCGGTCCGATGCGCGAGCTGCTGCAATCCGAGCATCCCTGGGTGCGCGCTTATTTCCACGGCAAGCGCTCGCAGATGCTGCAACACGAAATGAGATGAGACATGGAAACCCGCGCTCCCTACGTGCTGATCGGCAGCTTCGTGCTGGCCGCGATCGTTGCGGTATTCGGCTTCGTCTATTGGCTCAACAACACCGGCGGCATCGGCCCGCGCACGAATTACCACGTGCAATTCCAGGGACCTGTGCCGGGCCTGCTGGTGGGCGCCGGCGTGCTGTTTAATGGCATCCGCGTCGGTGAGGTGACCCAGCTTGGGCTTGCGCCGGACAATCCGCGCTTCGTCAATGCGACGATCTCCGTGGCCGCGACGACGCCGGTGCGCACCGACACCAAGGTCGGGCTCGACTTCCAGGGGCTGACCGGCGTGCCAGTGGTGACGCTGGAGGGCGGCATGATCGTCGCCAAATCCGGTGCCCCCCTGACCTTGATCGCGGAGGCGGGCGCAGGCCAGAGCATGACGCAGGCCGCGCGCGACGCGCTGCGGCGGGTCGACACTGTGCTCGAGGACAATTCCGGTCCGCTGAAGGACACCATCGCCAACCTCAGGACATTCTCCGACGGCCTCGCGCGCAACACCGGCAAGATCGACGGCATCCTAGCGGGGCTCGAGAAAATGACGGGGGGCGGAACGCCTGTGCAAAAGGTCACCTACGATTTGCGCGCGCCGCGAAATCCCGGGCCTGCCGGCAAGACGCTCTCGGGGTCACTGGCCATTCCCGAGCCGACCGCCGTCGCGATGCTCCAGACCCAGCGCATGCTGTTCGCGCCCAGCGGGGACAATCCGGGCTTTGCGGAATTTCTCTGGGCCGACAGCATTCCAAAGCTGGTGCAGGCGCGGCTCATCGACAGCTTTGAGAACTACGACATCGCGCATGCGCCGCTGCGCACGACCGAACTCGGGGCAGCGGACTATCAGCTTCTGATCGACATCAGGCGCTTCCGGATCGCCACCGAGGGCGAGACAAGGGTCGAGATCGGACTGTCGGCGCGGATCGTCGACAAGAGCGGCAAGGTGGTCGCATCGCGGCTCATTGAGGCCAGCGAAAAGCTCGACAAGGTCGAGCCGGCCGCGGCCGTCGCAGCGTTCGATGCAGCCTTCGCCCGCATCGCCAGGGAGCTGATCGGCTGGACGGTGCAGGCGGTCTAGCGCCGTGATCAGAGCAGGGCGGCCATGCCCGCAAAAATTTGATCTGCGTCAATCGGCTCTGGCGCAGTGCAGTAAAATGCAGTCCGCGCGGTGGACCCGGCCTGATGCGGAGGCCGCCGGCGCATGGAGCGGTGGATGAGAGCTTCCGTGGTGACGATCGAGCCGAACGGGCATTTCTGTAGCGACTGTGCCGTACGCGGATCGGCGGTTTGCGCGTCGCTGGATACAGCTGAGCTCCGGGAATTCGAGCATCTCGGCCGCCGCGTCCACTTCGCCGCGGGCGAGACCGTGTTCTCCGAGGAGGACATCGCGACTTCGTTCTACAACGTCCTCGAAGGCGTCATGCGGCTCTACAAGCTGCTGCCGGACGGCCGGCGGCAGATCGTGGGCTTTGCCTTGCCCGGCGATTTCCTGGGGATGAATATCTCCGGCCGCCACAATTTTTCGGCCGATGCGATCGGCGCGGTGACGGTGTGCCAGTTCGCGAAGACGCCCTTCGGCCGTTTCATCGAGGACCGACCGCACCTGCTCAGGCGCATCAACGAGCTGGCGATTCGCGAGCTGAGCCAGGCCCGCGACCACATGGTCCTGCTCGGCCGTCGTTCTGCGGACGAGAAGGTCGCGACCTTTCTGCTCGGCTGGCGCGAGCGGCTGTTCGCGCTCAAGGGGGCATCCGACACGGTTCCCCTTCCGATGAGCCGCCAGGACATCGCCGACTATCTCGGCCTGACCATCGAAACGGTCAGCCGCACCTTCACCAAGCTGGAGCGCCACGGCGCGATCGAGATCATCCAGGGTGGTATCGGTCTGCGCGATCCGGCGCGCGTCCGGGCTCTGGCCGCGGCCTGACGGGGGTTTTCGCGATGCTCGCGGATTTTTGATCCCGATCAATGACGCCGGCCGCCTGCGACAAATAATGCCCCCGGACAATCCGGGAGAAGCATGATGCCGACTGACGCGCTGCTGATGATCATTGTCGTCGTCGCGATCTTCGTGACGTTCGCCGCAGCCCTGGCCTGGGCGGACCGGCAAACCAGCGCAGGCCGGCTCGACCGGGATTCCAAGCGCCAAAGCTCCTGAGGTCATCGTCAGGTCTGTTGGGCCGACAGCCCGATGCTCAGCGGCCGACTCCTGGCTCGGCGGCAGCGCCTCAACGCAACCAGCGGCTTGGGCAGGCTGCAACCCTGCATCGATTCCAGTGCATCGAGCATCCTTCGGATGCGGGCTTCGGGCATTCCTAGGGCATTTGCCTCAAACCATGCCCGTGCTTTCCGGTTGAAAAGCCTGATAACGTTGACTACGCAGGAACTTCAGTGCCTTGAGTCTTAGGAGCCCGCGGCGTGCCTCAGGACAAGACCGGCGACCCCCGACAGTCGGTGGGTAACAAACTATCGGTCCTGCGCAAGCACCCGATCTTCGCGGATCTGGAGCCGGACGCGCTCGATCAGCTCTGCCGCTACGCCAAGCACACCACCGTGAAGCGCGGTGCGACCATCGCCGCCAAGGGCGATCCCGGCAACAATCTGTTCGCAGTGATCTCGGGGACAGTGAAGATTTCCTCTTCGTCGCCCGACGGGCGGAACGCCATTCTCAATCTGATCGGTCCCGGAGAAATCTTTGGCGAGATCGCCGTTCTCGACGGTGCGCCGCGATCGGCGGATGCGACCGCCAACACCAATTGCGAGCTCTACATCATCGACCGCCGGGACTTCCTGCCGTTCGTGAAGAGCCAGCCGGCGCTGGCGATGAAATTCATCGAGCTGCTCTGCGCGCGACTGCGCTGGACCAGCCAGCAGGTCGAGCAGGTGATCCTGCAAAATCTGCCGGGCCGGCTTGCGAGCGCGCTGCTCGGTCTCACCGAGGAGCGCAAGCTCGATTCCGGCAGCGGCACGCTCGCCATCACGCAGCAGGAGATCAGCGAGATGGTGGGCATGACGCGCGAGAGCATCAACAAGCAATTGCGTGCCTGGTCCGGACGCAGCTGGGTCCGGCTCGAGCATGGCGCCATCGTCGTGCTCGACACCGATGCGCTACGCGAGCTCGCCGAGAGCGGCCTCGACGGCGAGTGATGGCCTCGACCTAATTGTCGATGATGGCGACCGCGCGGGTCCAGCCAGCGGATGCCCGTTCAATCTTCACCGGAAAGCATGACACCGTGAAGCCGGTCGAAGGCAGCTTGTCCAGATTGTGCAGCTTCTCGAGATGGCAATAGCCGATGTGCCGTCCCGCCTTGTGGCCCTCCCAGATCAGCCCGGCATCTTTTGTTTCGGCATATTTCTTCGCGGTGTAGATGAACGGCGCATCCCAGCTCCAGCCGTCGGTCCCGGTCAGCCGCACGCCGCGTTCGAGCAGGTACATGGTCGCTTCATAGCCCATGCCGCAGCCGGAATTGACGTAGTCGGCCTGGCCAAATTTGGCGCCGGCGCTGGTGTTGACGACGACGATCTCCAGCGGCGACAGCGTGTGGCCGATGCGCTTCAGCTCCGTCTCGACATCGGCGGCGGTCGCCACATAACCGTCAGGCAGGTGCCGGAAGTCGAGCTTCACGCCGGGCTGAAGACACCATTCCAGCGGCACCTCGTCGATGGTCCATGACCGCTCGCCGCGATTCATGGTCGGATGGAAGTGCCAGGGCGCGTCGAGATGCGTGCCGTTATGGGTGGACAACGAGACCTGTTCGACGGCCCAGCCCTGTCCGTCCGGCAAATCCTGGGCCTTCAAGCCGTCGAAAAATTGCAGCATGCGGGGCAAGCCCTGCTGGTGATCGACATACTGGATGGTCGGGTGATTGCCCGGGGGATCGGCCGTCACGTCGTTTTTGAGCGGCACCGAAATATCGATCAGCTTCCGCGGCATGGGCATGTCCCCGAAATGGTCCGTTCTGCTTTGCAGCATCTTGAGGGGGCTCGCGCTGCGGCGTCAAGTAACGCGCCGGTGTGGACGACTTCGGAGAAACGGTATCATCCGCTGAAGGCCCTTGCGAGCACCGCGCGATCGATCGATGCAACTCCAGCATTGATCGATGCCGGATTTGGCTTGGACAGGGAATGCCGCCCGCCCTAGGGACGACAATGGCGCTTGACTTCGCACCTGAAGTGGAGCGACCCAAGGCGGCCCGCAACTGCCCGACAACGACATAATCACCCCAGGAGGAAAGCCCAGATGAAGACACTGACCGGTATCATCGCAGCCGCTGTGCTGGCGATCTCCGCGCCGCTGGCGACCGCACGCGATTTCCGCTCTGCCGACATCCACCCCGCCGACTACCCGACTGTCGAGGCCGTCAAGTTCATGGGCAAGCAGCTCGCGGCGGCGAGCGGCGGCAAGCTCGGCGTGAAGGTGTTTCCCAATGGCGCCCTGGGCTCCGAGAAGGACACCATCGAGCAGCTCAAGATCGGCGCGCTCGACATGATGCGGATCAACGCATCGCCGCTCAACAATTTCGTGCCCGAGACCATCGCGCTGTGCCTGCCCTTCGTCTTCCGCGACACGCAGCACATGCGCACCGTCCTGGACGGGCCGATCGGCGACGAGATCCTCGCCGCCATGGAGCCCGCAGGCCTGGTCGGTCTTGCCTATTACGACAGCGGCGCGCGGTCCATCTACACGGTCAAGGCGCCGGTCAAGTCGCTCGCCGACCTCAAGGGCCTGAAGATCCGCGTGCAGCAATCCGACCTCTGGGTCGGGATGATCCAGAGCCTCGGCGCCAACCCGACGCCGATGCCCTATGGCGAGGTCTACACCGCGCTCAAGACCGGCCTCGTGGACGCCGCCGAGAACAACTGGCCTTCTTACGAGTCCTCGCGCCATTTCGAGGCGGCCAAGTTCTACAACGTCACCGAGCACTCGCTGGCGCCCGAAGTCCTCGTGATGTCCAAGAAGGTCTGGGACACGCTGAGCAAGGAGGATCAGGCGATGATCCGCAAGGCGGCCAAGGAGTCGGTGCCGGTCATGCGCAAGCTCTGGGACGAGCGTGAGCAGGCCTCCCGCAAGACCGTCGAAGCGGCCGGCGTCCAGGTCGTGACGATCGCCAACAAGCAGGAGTTCGTCGATGCGATGAAGCCGGTCTACGACAAGTTCGCCGGCGACGAGAAGCTGAAGGGCCTCGTCAAGCGCATCCAGGACACGAAGTAAGGCCACGGCATCGGGTCCGGTTCGCCGCGAGGCGACACCGGACCCTCGCGAGCAGACGCGCAAGGAGACGCGGCAAATGACAGACCCACACGTCGCAGGCCACGAGCAGGAGGTCGCCGGACGTCCGTCGACCGGCCTGCTGTCGCGGATCAATGCTCCCGTCGCTCGCCTGGGCATGTATCTGTCGGTGACCGGACTGCTCGTCATTGTCACCATCGTGTTCTACCAGGTGTTCGGGCGTTACGTGCTCAATTCCAGCCCGACCTGGACGGAGAACCTCGCGCTGGTTCTGATCCTCTACGTCACGCTGATCGGCGCCGCCGTCGGCGTGCGCGATGCCGGACACATCGGCATGGACAGTCTGCTGGTCATGCTTCCGGATCACCTGCGGGAGAAGATCGAGATCGTGATCCACGTTCTCGTGGCCGTGTTCGGCATTGCGATGGCCTATAACGGCTGGATCCTCGGTGCGTCGGTCGGAACCGTCAAGATTCCCAATCTCGGCCTGCCCGAGGTGATCCGTTACGTCCCGCTGATCGCCTCCGGCATCCTGATCGTTTCCTTTTCCATCGAGCACATCATTGCTCTCCTGCGCGGCGAAGAGGTCGTCCCCTCATGGAACTGATCATCCTCGGCGCCACGTTCTTCGGCTTCCTGATCCTCGGCGTTCCCGTCGCTTTCGCGATCGGCCTCTCGGCGATCTGCACCATCCTTTACGAAGGCCTGCCGGTCGCCGTCATCTTCCAGCAGATGATGTCGGGGATGAACATCTTCTCGTTCCTGGCCATCCCATTCTTCGTCTTCAGCGGTGAGCTGATGCTGCATGGTGGCGTCGCCGACAAGATCGTCAAGCTCGCCAAGAATCTGGTCGGGCACATCCGCGGCGGGCTCGGCATGTCGAACGTGGTCGCCTGCACGCTGTTCGGCGGCGTCTCCGGCTCGCCCGTGGCCGACGTGTCGGCGATGGGCGCGGTGATGATCCCGATGATGAAAAAGGAAGGGTTCGACACCGACTACGCCGTCAATGTCACCACCCATGCCTCGCTGGTCGGCGCCTTGATGCCGACCAGCCACAACATGATCATCTATGCGCTGGCCGCCGGCGGCAAGGTCTCGATCGGCGCGCTGATCGCCGCCGGTCTCCTGCCGGCGCTCGTGCTGATGATCTGCATGCTGGTCGCCGCCTACGCGGTCGCGGTGAAGCGCGGCTATCCCGCCGGCAAGTTCCCGGGCTGGGCCGAGGTGTTCCGTTCGCTCGCCGCCGCATTGCCTGGCCTTCTGATCGTCGGCATCATTCTGGCTGGCATCCTCTCAGGCGTCTTCACCGCCACCGAATCCGCCGCCGTCGCGGTCACCTACACGATCCTGCTGACCTTCTTCATCTACCGCACCATGACCCTGCAGAACTTCCTGCGGGCCGCGGCCAAGGCGGTGAAGACGACGGGCGTGGTGCTGCTGCTGATCGGCGTCTCCACCATGTTCCAGTACCTGATGGGTCTCTACGAGGTGGCCGATTTCGCCGGCGACCTGATGAGCAAGGTGTCCTCGCAGCCCTGGGTGATCTTCCTGCTCATCAACGTCATCCTGTTCGTGCTCGGCACCTTCATGGACATGGCGGCGACCATCCTGATCTGTACTCCGATCTTCCTGCCGATCGCGATGAAGGCCGGCATGGATCCGGTGCAGTTCGGCATGCTGATGCTGATCAACTGCGCGCTTGGACTGAACACCCCGCCGGTCGGAACGACGCAGTTCGTCGGCTGCGCCATCGGTGGCATTTCGGTCGGCGCGGTGATGCGCACCATCCTGCCGTTCTACGCTGCGCTGATTGCAGCGCTGATGTTCGTCACCTACGTTCCCGCCTTCTCGCTGTGGCTGCCGCGTCTCCTGATGGGATACAAGGGATAGCTGCCGTGCGTGCGCCGGCACTTGGCCGGCGCACCCGCCTTGCGTAGTTTGCGTCACAGCAACAGGGAGAATCTGTCCGTGACCGACTATCGCAAGCTCTTCGATCTCACCGGCAAGACGGCCGTGGTGCTCGGCGCCGCCTCAGGGATCGGCAAATCGTCGGCCGAGGCGCTGGCTGGGCTCGGCGCCCGCGTCGTCTGCGCCGATCGTGCGCTTGACGCGGCGGAAGCGACCGCCGCCGGCATTCGCGACAAGGGCGGCTGGGCCGAGGCTGCCAGCTGCGATGCCGCCAGCGCAGCGGACGTCAACGCGCTGGCGAAAACCGTGATGCAGAAATTCCCGCGGCTTGATATCGCCGTGACGACGCCCGGGCTCAACATCCGCAAGACCATCCTCGACTACACCGAGGAGGATCTCGACCGCGTCCTCAACCTCAACGTCAAGGGGACGGTCTGGTTCTTCCAGGCCTTCGGCCGCATCATGGTCGCGCAGAAGGGCGGCAGCATCATCGCCTGCTCCTCGGTCCGCGCGGTGACCATCGAGCCGGGCCTTGGCATCTACGGCTCGACCAAGGCCGCGATCGGCCTCCTGGTGAAGGGTTTTGCCTCCGAGGTCGGTCATGCCGGCGTACGCGTCAACGCGATCGCACCGAGCATCGCCGAAACCGCGCTGACCGGCCCGTTCAAGCAGCGGCCCGACATCTACAATCTCTATGCCGGCCACACCGTGTTCAACCGCTGGAGCAGCGCGGACGAGGTCGCGACCGCCGTGGCCTATCTCGCTTCGGATGCCGCAAGCTATGTCAGCGGCAGCACACTGTTCGTGGACGGCGGCTGGACCGCGGTCGATGGTCCGCCGACCGGCCTCACCCAGCTGCACAAATAGAGCGGCTGGCCGTCTAGCCGGCAAAGCCCACGCGCTGGCGCAGCTCCTTGTGCTCTACGCCGGTCAACAGCGCAATCAGCACGGCCGCTTCATTCGGATGTGCGGCCCGCGCGGTCACGCCAGCCGTGTACATGGTCACCAGCTCACATCCAGGCGGCAGTGATCCTGACAGCGCGATGCCGTCGGTGGCGATGATCTCGGTGGCCTGCGTGCAGCCGATCGGACGCGCTGCGGTGGACGTCGCAAGCTCCCGCATCGCGGTTGCGCCGTTCGGAAATATCTTGAGGCGCGATGCGACCTCATAGGCGATGCCGAGCTGATCCAGCACTTTTGCAACGTGCTGTCCTGCCGTGGACGCCTTGATATCAGGGACGTAGATCGCGTCCGCCGAACGCAACACCTCGCGCAAATCGGCTTCGGTCTTCGCCGTCACCTTGGGATCACGGTTGCGGACCGCCAACGCGGTCTCGACCCGGCCGACATCCGCGATCGAGGAGGGGACGACAAGCTTCTCCTCGGCAAGTTTTGCGAGGAGGGCCTGCGTCAGGATCACGAGATCGGCTGCCGTGCCCGTACGCAGTTTGTCGGCCATGATGCCGACCGCGCCGAACTCGCCGTCGATACTGAGGCTGGTCTTTGTCTTGAAAGCGTCGCTGAGGCCGCGCACCAGGCCTTGCGCCGCGCCACCGCTCAAAATGGTCAAGGTCGTCACGATGCAAGCTCCATGGCTGCGATGATCCTGTCGCGCGTGATCGGCAGATCGCGGACGCGCACGCCGAGGCAATCGTAGACGGCATTTGCGATCGCCGCCGTCACCGGCCCGTGTGCCGCTTCGCCCGCGCCGACCGGCTCGATCTCCGGCCGCTGGATGATCTCGACGTCGACCGCCGGCACCTCGCTGAAGGTCAGGATCGGATAGTCCGTCCAGGAGGTCGAGGTGATGCGGGTCCGGTCGAAGCGAACGCGCTCCTTCAGCACCCAGCTGGTCGCCTGGATCGCGCCGCCCTCGATCTGGTTGATGACGCCGTCAGGATTGATGGCTTCGCCGACGTCGACCGCGAGCGTCAAGCGTTTGACGCGGATGTCGTCGTCGCCTTCGATCTCGGCAATCGCGGCGCAATAGGCGCCCGTGTTCTTGTAGCGGGCAAAGCCGGCGCCGTGGCCGACGCCCGATCGCTTCTGCGGCTTCCACTGCGCGCGTCGCGCCGCGGCGCGGATGACGTCCTTCGCCCGTTCGTCGCGCAGGTGGCGCAGGCGGAACGCGATCGGGTCCTCGCCGCGCAAGGTCGCGATCTCGTCGAGCAGGGATTCGATGGCGAACACATTGCCTTGCCCGCCAAGCGTCCGCAGCGCCGAGGTGCGCACCGGCATCGTCAATAGCCGGTGGCTCGTGATCGTCCACGCCGGTAAATCATAGAGTGGAACCGAGTTGCGGTCGCCGCCGCCGCCATTGGCTGCCGGCGGATTGGTCGAGATCATGCGCGGGTAGGGATTTGCGATCTCGGTTGCGGCGAGCAACGCCGGCTGCGCCGCGCGTCCCGGTCGCGCCGCGTGGCCGTTGCTCCAGAGCATATGGCGCCAGCCGACGATCTCATTGTCTGTATCGAGATCGGCCTCGATCTCGATGGCCATCGCCGCGCCGAACGGCGCGTGGCTCATCTCGTCGTGGCGCGACCACTGCACCCGCACCGAGCGGCCGCCGGCCGCTTTCGCCAGCAGCACCGCATCGAGCGCGACGTCGTCGGCGGCATTGTGCCCGTAGCAGCCGGCCCCTTCCATGTGCTCGACGACAATGTTCTCGGCGGGCAGCTTGAGCACGATGGCGAGATCGGCGCGCAGCAGGTAAACGCCCTGGCTGTGGGTCCAGACGTGGACACGGTCGCCATCCCACTGCGCCATGGCGCAGGACGGCGCGATCGAGCCATGGGCGATGTAGGGGCGGGTGTATTGCCGCCGAAGCGTGCGCGCGGCTTTCGCTGTCGTTGCCGCCGCTCTGGTATCGATGACGGTCGTCTCGACCGGCTGGCTCTTCAGGAAGCCCGCCAGATCGTCTTCGTCCGGCAGCGCCTCGCCGGCCGACCATGTCGCGCCCTTGCGCAAGGCCGTCAGCGCCGCTTCCGCCGCGGCCTCGGCGTCGGCAACCACGCCGGCAAAGCCGCCGTCGCGGATGATGGCGACGAGGCCGGGGACGGCGCGTGCGGCTGTTTCGTCGAGCGCGATCAGCTTGGCGCCCGAGACGTCCGGACGCAGCACGCGTCCGTGCAGCAAGCCGGGCAATGCCCGGTCATGGATGAAGCGCGGCTGGGCGAACACCTTGTCGGGAAAGTCCACGCGCTGGACGGAATGTCCGGCGACGGCGCGCTTGGTCGCGATCTTCGCTGCCGCGCTTGCGGAGGCGTCGTGGTCGAGCGAGACATCGCCGGCCAGCTCCCAATAGCTGGTCCTGACATTGCCGGGACCCGAGATCGTGCCGTCCTCGATGTCGAGCGAGGACGCATCGACGCCGAGACGCTCAGATGCTGCGGCGAGGAAGCGTTGGCGAACGTCGGCACAGGCGTGGCGCAGCGCGCGGCCGGATTGCTGGATCGACAGGCTGCCCGAGGTGACGCCCTCGTTCGGGCTCGTCGCCGTCGAGGCTCGGATCATGTCGACCCGCGCAAGATCGACATCGAGCTCGTCAGCCGCGATCTGCGCCAGCGCCGTGACGATGCCCTGGCCGATCTCGACCTTGCCGGGCGAGATCGCGACGCGGCCTTCATCGGTGAACCTTACCCAGGACGACAGCTTCGGATTGGCTGTCAGGCTGACCGGCAGCTTTGGGGCAGGGGACGTCATGGCACTGCCATCTCCGAGGCCGCCCGCAACACCGCGCGCACCATGCGGTTATGCGAACCGCATCGGCAGAGGTTGCGATCGAGCGCCTCTCTCACCTCCGCCTCCGTCGGCGATGGATTGCGCTTGAGCAGCGCCGCCGCACTGATCAGAATTCCCGAGACGCAATAGCCGCATTGCATCGCCTGCTCGGAAATGAAGGCGCGCTGTAGCGCGTGCGACTGCTCCACTGTCCCGAGGCCTTCCACCGTGACGACGTCCTTGTCCGCAACCGACCACATCGGCATGTCGCACGAGGTCATCGCGCGGCCGTCGACCATGACGTGACAGGCGCCGCACTCGCCGGCGCCGCAGCCGAAATGCGCCCCGGTGATGCCGAGCCGGCTGCGCAGCACATCGAGCAGCATCTGGTCCGGATCGGCGTCCACGGCGATCGCTGCGCCGTTGAGCCGGAATTGAACGGTAGGCATGAGCAGTACCGCCTCAGGACTTGTCGAATTTCTTGACGACATCGGCCCATTTCTCGATGTCGCCGCGCAGGAATTTGTCGAATTCCAGCGGTGTCATTGACATGGGTACGGCGCCCTGCTCGGTCCAGAGTTTGACGATGTCCGGCCGCTTCACCATTGCGTTGACAGCGGCGTTGAGCTTGTCGATGACAGGCTTTGGCGTGCCGGTCGGCGCCATCAGGCCAAGCCAGATTGTCGCCTCATAGCCCGCGACGCCGGCTTCGCCGGCGGTCGGCACGTTCGGCAGCACGGCGGAGCGCTGCTTGCCGGTGGTCGCGAGCGCGCGGACCTGGTTCTCGCCGATGTTCGGCGCCATCGCCGGCACCGCGTCGATCATCATCTGCACCTGGCCCCCGATCACGCCGCTGCGCGCCTCGCCGCTGTTGCGATAGGGCACGTGGACGACGTCGATGCCGGCCATGGCTTTGAACAGTTCGCCGGCCATGTGATAAGGCGTGCCCTGGCCGGAGGAGGCGTAGTTCAGCTTGCCCGGCTGCGCCTTGGCGAGCGCGATGAACTCGGCAAGCGTCTTCGCCGGGACTTGCGGGTTCACCACGATGACGAGATCGGAATAGTTCACAGGTGCGATCGGCGCGAGATCGCGCATCAGCTCGTATTTGCGCTGCGCGGGTGTCAGCAGCGATTCGTTCGCGGTCTGCGTGTTGGACATCATCAAGAGCGTATAGCCGTCGGCCGGCGACTTCGCCGCTTCGACCGTGCCGATGACGCCGCCCGCGCCGGTGCGGTTCTCGATCACGAACGGCTGGCCAAAGCTCTCCTGGAGCACGTTGCCAATCAGCCGGGCCGCGACGTCGGCCGGGCCACCGGCGCCGAAGGGCACGACGATGCGGACCGCGTGATTGGGATAATCTTGCGCCAATGAGGGGGCTGCGGCGAATGCGCCGAGCAGGCTGGCGGCCAGCGCCAGCATGAATTGTCGGGCCGTCACGCCCACCTCCCTGATGTCGTTCTTGTTGGCGGCCACTGTAGCGGCAGGGCAGGCGGACTGTCGACGCTCACAAAGTCGATCGTCTCAGGGAATATCGGGCGGTTTTCGGTGTGGCCGCGCTCCATTTCGCAGGCGCGATAGGAACCGGGGGCGCGCGCGGTTTGAGCAAATCGCATGGGCAATGCCGGCAAAATGCGCTCGGCGGGCCAGTATTTTGATGTTACGAACTGGGACATGAACCAGCACGCCAAGATCGAAATCCGCCATTCGACCTGCCCGCATGACTGTCCGTCGGCCTGCGCGCTCGACATCGAGGTCGTCGAAGGCCGCAGCATCGGCCGCGTGCGCGGTTCGAAAAAGCAGACCTACACGGCCGGCGTCGTCTGCGCCAAGGTCGCCCGCTATGCCGAGCGCATCCATCATCCCGAAAGGGTGACATTCCCGATGCGCCGCATCGGGCCGAAGGGCTCGGGCCAATTTGCGCGGATCACCTGGGACGAAGCGCTCGACGAGATCGCGGAGCGATTCAATCAGGCCGAGCGCGAGTTCGGCGCGGAATCGATCTGGCCCTATTACTACGCCGGCACGATGGGCATCGTGATGCGCGACGGGCTGAATCGTCTGACGCACGTGAAGAAATATTCGCGCTTCTATCAGACCATCTGCGCCAATGTCGCGCGCATCGGTTACGCGATCGGCAACGGCAAGATCGCCGGCGTCGATCCGCGCGAGATGGCGCTGTCCGATCTCGTGGTGATCTGGGGCACCAATCCCGTCAACACCCAGGTCAACGTGATGACGCACGCCGCGCGTGCCCGCAAGGAGCGCGGCGCCAAGATCGCGGCGGTCGACATCTACGACAACGAGACCATGAAGCAGGCTGACATCAAGATCATCCTGCGGCCCGGCACCGACGGCGCGTTCGCTTGCGGTGTCATGCACGTCCTGTTCCGCGACGGCTATGCCGACCGCGCCTATATGGACAAATACACCGACTGCCCCGCCGAGCTCGAGGCGCATCTGAAGACGCGTACGCCGGAATGGGCGTCGGCGATTTCAGGTGTGCCGGTGGCTGAGATCGAGGCCTTTGCCAAGGCGGTCGGCGAGACCAAGCGGACTTTCATCCGCCTCGGTTACGGCTTCACGCGGTCGCGCAACGGCGCGACGCAGATGCATGCGGCGACCTGCATTCCTGCGGTGACCGGCGCCTGGCAATATGAAGGCGGCGGTGCCTTCTTCAACAATTACGCGCTGTGGCGCTTCAACGAATCCATCATCGAAGGCCACGACGCGATCGACCAGAGCGTCCGCGCGCTCGACCAGTCCAAGATCGGCCGCATCCTCACCGGCGATGCCGAGGCCCTGCGCGGCAAAGGCCCGGTCAAGGCGATGCTGATCCAGAACACCAACCCGATGACGGTGGCGCCGGAGCAGGCGCTGGTAGCCCAGGGCTTTGCGCGCGAGGATCTGTTCGTCGCGGTGCATGAGCAGTTCATGACCGAGACGGCGCAAATGGCCGACATCGTGCTGCCGGCGACCATGTTCATGGAGCACGACGACCTCTATTACGGCGGCGGCCATCAGCACATCTCGGTCGGACCGAAGCTGATCGACCCACCCGGCGAGTGCCGCTCCAACCATGAGGTGTTGCAGGCGCTGGCGCCGCGCCTTGGCGCCAGGCACCGGGGTTTCGAGATGACGCCGCGCGAATTGATCGATGCGACGCTGCAGCTGAGCGGCCACGGCGACATCGCCGGCCTCGAAGCCGACCTCTGGCGCGATCTGCAGCCGGACTTCCGCACCTCGCATTTCCTCGACGGCTTTGCCCATCCCGACAAGAAATTCCACTTCAGGGCGGATTGGGCGCATCCGCCGTTCGGCCAGACCATGGGCGATATCGACAGCATGCCTGATCTGCCGGACCATTGGGCGGTGATTGAGCACGCCGACCAGGCCCATCCGTTCCGGCTTGCGACCAGCCCCTCGCGCAGCTTCCTCAACACCACCTTTAACGAGACGCCGTCCTCGCAGGCGCGCGAGGGCAAAGCGAGCGTGATGATCCATCCGCTGGATGCAGCCTCCCTCGACATCGCCGATGGCGATGCGGTGACGCTCGGCAACAGCCGGGGCGAGACCACGCTGATCGCGACGCTGTTCGACGGCGTGCGGCGCGGCGTGCTGATCGCGGAATCCGTTCATCCCAACAAGAACCATATCGGCGGCCGCGGCATCAACATGCTGACCGGCGCCGAAGCCGTCGCGCCGATCGGCGGCGCCGCGTTCCACGACAATAAGGTCTGGATCAGAAAAGCCGCCGCGGCCTGAACGCGCACCTGCCTCGCCAGCAATTTGTGTCGAGGCGCTAAAGCGGCGCCGCGCTGCAGATTGCCCTTGCACCTGCCGCCCGCCCTACCGCAAATGGCTGCAAAACGGACAGCAAGGAAGCGACGTCATGACCGACAGCATAGCCGTCATCACCGAGAAGCGCGGGCAGGCGTTCTGGATCACCATCAACCGGCCGGACAAGCGCAACGCGCTGAACGGCGAGGTCATCGCCGGCATCAGCAAGGGTTATCGCGACGCCCATGACGACAAGGACGTCCGCGTCATCGTGCTGACGGGTGCGGGCGACAAGGCGTTCTGCGCCGGCGCCGATTTGCAGAATTCCGGCGCCGCTTTCGCGATGGATCATTCGAGGCCGAATGTCGACTATGCCGATCTGCTCCGCCTGTCGCAGAACGCAACCAAGCCTGCGATCGCGCGGGTCGGCGGGGTCTGCATGGCCGGCGGCATGGGCCTGTTGTGCATGACCGACATGGCGGTTGCGGCCGATCACGTCATCTTCGGCCTACCGGAGGTGAAGGTCGGTGTGTTTCCGATGCAGGTGCTGAGCCTGCTGCAGTCCATCGCGCCGCCGCGTCTCGTCAATGAATGGGCGCTCACCGGCGAGCCATTCGATGCCAAGGCCGCGCAAGCCGCGGGCCTTTTGAACCATGTCGTACCGACGGCCGAGCTCGACGCCAAGATCGACTGGCTGATCGGCCGCATCGTCGACAAATCCCCGACCGCGATCCGCCGCGGCAAATACGCCATGCGCGCGATCGCCTCGATGTCGTTCGACGAGAGCATCGCCTACACCGAAAGCCAGATCGCCCTGCTCGCGATGACCGAGGACGCCAAGGAGGGGCTGAAGGCGTTCGGCGAGAAGCGGAAGCCGGTCTGGACGGGAAAGTAGGTTAGGATTTCGTCGCGAGCGGGTATTCTGCGTCCGGCGGCGCGCGCTAATCAGAGGGAGAGTTGGCATTTAATCGAACGAGCAGTGATCTTGTCCGCTCCTGGCGGCGCTTCTTTGTGGCTGTGATCAACTGCTTGCCAGTACGTTTGGCGTAAGTTGGCAGTTGGCGGCTCGATCGATGTCGACCCGCAGCCCGCAACTCCGCATCCGTGAGATCGCTGTCGGCGCCTTCCGTGAATCCACCGTGCCGGAACGACGTAAATGAAAGTTCCTGGCGAAGGCCAGCTTCTGCGATTATCTTCTTTACCACGCTGCGCAGATAACGCAGGTCCTTGCGTGGGGTAATCCATGGAAGCGGAGTTGCTGTCCGGCGATGCGCGTGGTCACGTCGAAAGACTAGGCCCGGGGTAGAAGCCTTCGAGATTTCGTCCAGCTCAGTCATCAGTTCAGGAAATAGAGGGGCTCCAGCTTCGTCGAACAACGGCCACCAGGCTTCCTCTCCATTCTTTGGGTGCACGATCCTGACGCTGTTTGGCCGTTCGCTCGGGCGATAGTGCGAAATGTCGAAGGCGCCGAACACGTGCTGTTCGCGCTGTAACCATTCCCACGCCAGCAGAGCGGCAGTCCCGATCGACCGGTAATCAAGCTTCCTTGCGGCAGCTCGGAAGGCGACAAGTTCATCCCAAGTAGCAGTGGGTGTCGGCCGTATCGGTCGCCCAGGCGCACGAGACCTCAGTCCCATGCGCGAAAATGGATTGCTGGCAGGTACTATCTTTTCTTGGGCACGTTGGCCAACGAACCAGGCGCGCCGGCAGCATGCCATGGCCATGTTGGCATAGCGGCGGCGCTCCCGGACGATCACGTTTCCATCGCTGCTGACTTTTGAAGTAACTAGCAGCTTCCCATAAACTGCGTCCACGAAGGCTTTCGTGAAATCGGACAGTTTCTTTGATCCCGCCCGATTTCCGTCCTTCAACTCATGACCGGCGAAGAGCTCGAGGCTCCTCCTGTACAAGCGTTGTGTGTTGCTGTCGAGTTCTGCCCACTTCTGATGAGCTTGGAAGACTCCGATTAGCCAATCGAACGTGCCCGGTTCGGGAGAAACGGGCATTATGTCACTTAGCCCTTGCGAGCGCCAACTCTCGAATGCGGGCAAGAGGACCTGCTCGACCCGCTCGACGGCATTGGCATAATCGCTCCCTAAAGGTTCAGGCCTCAATTCGCAGCCCTGCCGACGAGCCCAGCTTGGCGGTGCGAAATAATAGGCGACCGTATTGTTCGCCAGCAGCTTTTGCCGACAATATCGAGGAAGCCTCGTTTCAACCGATATCATACCAGACATAAAAGATCCTCCTGTTCCTTTGTGTCCCTTCTTTGAGGTGGTTCTGCGAACTGATCCAATATCGCCTTCGACCAAACCGGCTGTCGTAGCCTTCCTGTTCCGCGACAGCTGACCGGCGGAGGGGCTTCGCCGCGGCGGATTGCGCGCCCCAGTTCAGCTGTGTCTTCAAAGTCTAAGTAGGCAGCCGCCAGGTCTGCCCTCATCATTGCAGGCCAAGTTCCAGCAGGTGGGTAGCGAGCAGGCAGCGGAGTACGCGGCGAGAATGGGCGGTCTGATCTCACTGATGGTGCCCGCAGCTGAACTCGGCGAACCAGGACATTCAATTGGGAAGGTCTGAATTGATCTCTCTAGGAATCGTGATCGGTCAACGAGAGTTGCAGTTGATCACAAAAGGGAGTCTTACAATCGAATATGTTGACCCTCTACTGCGCAGTGCGGTCTGGCGGAGATAGGTTAGATTAGCGCAGTAAAAAGGAGGCTTGGCGTGCGGTTATCGAGGAGGACTATTCTGATCGGAAGGAAATGATTCAGTGTTTCCGTTCCCGGTCGTCGTTGGGGGAGCCGCTAACAGGCAGTCAACTGCTCTAGATGAATCATCAATGTCCCTTCCAACAAATTCACAGCGGAGTTGCACAGAATTCAACGGATCGTTGTCGGGTGTCGGAATTTTCTTGTTCGCTGTACCAGGCTGGATCTGGTCGACGCAGCGCAAATTTGGACATTTGCTCGGCTGGCTTCCCATCGACCACCGGTCATGCCTTGCCGTCTCATTGCGTGCGTTAGCCGTGAACTGACAGCTCTAGCTATACATCGAAGCAACCGAGGATTTCGGAACCGTTTCCGCATGCTTCAGAGCTGAATCTAGGACGCGCAGACGAATGCGCCGGGGGCAATCTGGATCGTGTCGCGCGTGCGGCTCGAACCGCACCGGGCTCTCGTGTTGGGGTGGACGGCCCCCTTCCGCCACACTGCGTGGCAAGATGAGGTCGTCGCTGACCTCGCACGAAGGAGCCTCCCGTGGAAACGATTGTTCGCATCGGTTTGGATACGTCAAAGAGTGTATTTCAGCTGCATGGCGTTGATGGCACCGAGCAGCCGGTTTTGCGGCGTAAATTGAGGCGCGGCCAGGTTTTGGAGTTCTTCAGGCGTTTGCCGCCTTCGCTTGTGGCTCTGGAGGCCTGCGGCGCATCGCACTATTGGGCGCGGGAGCTGCAATCGCTCGGGCATGAGGTGGCGATGATCCCACCGCAATATGTCAAACCGTATGTGCAGCGCGGGAAATCCGACGCTGCGGACGCGGAGGCGATTTGCGAGGCGGCAAGCCGGCCGAAACTGCGCAAAAACTTTGTGCCTATCAAAAGTCCCGAGCAACAGGGTGCACAAATGTTGACGCGTGTGCGCAACCAGTTCATCGGAAGGCGGACCCAACTCGCCAATTCAATCCGCGGCTACGCCGCGGAATTCGGCTTTACCGCGCCCAAGGGGCTTTCGCGGCTTCAACAATTGCTGATCGACATTCAGACCGACGCAACAGTCCCCGAATTGACGAAGGAGCTGGTGGATGCTCTGGCAGCAGAACTGGCGCGCGTCGATGACCAAATCGCCAAGCTCGACAAGAAGCTCATGCAACTCCACCGAAGTAACGAGATGAGCCAACGGCTGGCAGCTATCCCGGGCGTCGGTCCGATCGGTGCGACGCTGCTGTCGATCAAGGTCGTGGATGCACGCGGGTTCAAGTCGGCAAGAAACTTCGCCGCCTGGCTTGGCCTGACACCAAAGAATCACTCGACGGCCGGAAAGAACAGGCTCGGCGTGATTACACGCGCCGGCGACGGCATGTTGCGAACCGTTTTGGTGGCTGGCGCGACGGCTGTGATCGCAGATATGCGCCGACGGGAGACACGCTCCTGGCCATGGCTGAAAGACATCGTCGCACGCAAGCCGCCGAAGCTGGTGGCCATAGCGTTGGCAAACAAACTGGCCCGGATTGCCTGGAAACTGATGGTCAGCGGCGAGCGGTATCGGCCCGCAAGCAACGTCGCGCAGATGCCGACATAGACTTGAACGAATTGCAGAGCTTGGCGCCGGACCGGCAGGTCTGACGCTGGGGGCGGAACTTGCAGGACAGGACGAGGTGGTACGTTCGGCGCAAGCCGGTCAGTGGAATGCTCCGCTCGGTTTACCGGCAGAAAATGCCGCTCTCGTGTTCGGATCTCACTGTCCGCGAAGCCCATCTTGGCCGGTGGTCGCAAGACCCGAAAACAGGCTGGACATATGAGCGCAAGCGATCCGAGCATGGCTGCCAGAGCCAATCCTTGCAAGTCGGGGGCCGTCCACATATGAACCGAGCCGCGCAGCGTCTCGGCCGTACGGCTTCGATCCCTCGCCAGAGCTTTGGTGCTCCTCGCCGGGGGCACTCGGGAAAGGGGCTCGCCTGCGGCGATCGCTATCACTGCCCCGTTCCCGGGTGCCGCTATTGAACCGGTCTCGTCGCTGCACTCGGTCCCGCGTGCCGCCTTCGGCGTCGCTATGCTCACGCTCCTGCGGGTGCCATTTCTCGAAGGCGATGCGCCGTTTGCGCACGCTTGATCAGGCCTGTGGCCTGGCAGAATTCGAAGAGGCCGAGAGTAAGAGTGCAGGCTGGGTTTTTCCGTGACGGGTTACAAGCTGCGAGAGAGGCTCGCGGTGCCCGTCGCGGAGACCCGCGATGTTAAACCCTACTGCTCGCGCGCGCGGCGGCCAGGACCGCGCGAACCTCTATAACGAAATCACCGACAAGATCATCGCCGAGCTTGAGGCCGGACGCGTTCCCTGGGTCCAGCCCTGGAGTACGGCCGCGGCGAAGGCGCCGCTGGCGATGCCGAAAAACGCGTCGACCAACCGGCAATCCTCATCCTCTGGGGAGCCGTGATCGAACGCGAATTTACAGGTCAAAGTTGGCTCACCTTTCGTCAGGCGCTCTCGCTTGGCGGCCACGTTCGCAGGGGAGAGCGCGGCACCACTGTTGTCTACGCGGATCGTTTCGTGCCGTATGACGAAAAGCGACGCGCCGCCGTGACCGACGAAGACGCGCAGGCGATTCCATTCCTCAAACGATTTACCGTTTTCAATACCGATCAGTGCGAGGAACTGCCCGATGACATTGCCATCGCTGCGCCCCCACCGCCGGCTGGGCTTATCGAACCCACGGTCGACGCCCTGATCAAGGCCAGCGGAATTCCATTTCGGATTGGTGGGGATCGCGCATTCTATGCAACAACCGAAGACTATGTTCAAGTCCCGCCGCCGCAGGCCTATTTCGAGCCCATCAACTGGCACCGCACCGCGTTGCATGAACTCGGTCATGCGACTGGGCATCCCTCGCGCCTCAACCGCGACCAGAACGGATCCTACGGTACGAAGAAATATGCCTTTGAAGAGCTGGTTGCCGAGTTGAGTTCCGCGTTCAGCTGCGCGTCGCTCGGGATCGTGCCGACCGTGCGCCATGCCGGCTATATCGGCTCCTGGCTTCAGGTCCTGCGCGAAGACAATCGGGCCATCGTGCGTGCCGCCTCACAGGCGAGCAAGGCTGCGGACTATTTGCTCGGCTTCGTTCCCGGGTCCATTGAGCCCGCGTCGCTGAGGTCGGTTGTCGCCGATCACGAGGTGGCGTGATGCTTGGCCTCGTGTAGCCGCGCGAGAGTGAGAGGAGGGGAGGCTGTTCGCGACGGGTTGGAAGCCGAGAGAGAGTCTCACGGCCGCCCGTCGTGGAGAGCCAAAATGACGAAAGAAAGATCACGCTGTCGCCTTCCTGGAACAAGGGTGCTCGACACCTATCCAGTCGCGCGCGTCAGTGAGCGGGAAGTCGCGTGATGTTCCCCGACACCGCCGAACTGGCACGTCGTCTCGCGCGCGAGGCCGAGGCAGTGTGCCGATACTATCTCTCCAATGGCAAACGGGCGGGGCGGTACTGGGTGGTCGGCGATGTCCACAACACGCCGGGCCGCTCGATGTTCGTGCGGCTCCAGGAATCGCCGAAGGGCGCAGCCGGCAAATGGACTGACGCTGCGACCGGCGAGCATGGCGACCTCCTCGACATCATCCGCGAATGCCGGGGTTTGCGCGACTTCGGCGAGGTCACCGAGGAAGCGAGGCGGTTTCTGAAGCTGCCTCGTCCTGAGCCGCAGCTGGCCTCGAAACCCGTTCGTTCGGTGGCGCCGGCCGGATCACAGGAAGCCGCCCGCCGGCTCTTTGCGATATCCAGCCGGATCGAGGGGACGGTGGTCGAAACGTATATGCAGCGTCGTGGAATAGCCCTTGTCAACCATGGTGGCAGCCTCCGCTTCCATCCTCGTTGCTACTATCGATCGGACGAGCATTCGCCGACCGAAACCTGGCCGGCGATGATAGCCTGCGTCACGGACCTCGCGGGGCGGATCACCGGCGCGCACCGAACCTGGCTCGATCCAGACGGCTTTGATCGCATTCGTCTCGGCAAGGCTCCAGTCGACACGCCACGACGGGCCATGGGCGACCTGCTCGGCAACGCCGTTCGCTTCGGCGTGGTGGACGACGTGCTCGCCGCCGGCGAGGGAATCGAGACCATGCTTTCATTGCGCTGCGTGCTGCCGACTCTGCCTATGGCCGCGGCGCTCTCGGCCAATCACCTTTCAGCCATGTTGCTGCCGTCTGGCCTGCGTCGGCTCTATATCGCCCGCGACGCAGATGCCGCCGGAGATGCCGTTCAGGCGACGCTCACCCAGCGTGCGCAAGAAGCCGGCATTGAAGCGATTGCGTTGTCGCCCCGGCTGGGCGATTTCAACGAAGACCTGCACATCTTCGGTATCGAGCTCCTCCGAGCAGAGTTGCGGCTTCAACTCGTACCAGAGGACGTCGTCCGCTTCCTGCATTCGTCGACATTAGCCGCAGAATAGGCCGGTGCTTCGATCGACGTTGATAGGTCGGTCATAACGAGGCCATTGCCGAAGGGCACGCGACCTCGGCCTTCTAGAGGGCGATCGGACGGCAATCGGACCCGGCCGGCAATGGCTACGTCCGGCTATTTTCCGCCGCGCGCCGGCGATGAGCAGACACGACAGCCATCAAACCGGCGCGCTTTGCATCGCGAGGCAAAATAGCCGACCTCCGCCATCCTCCGCTGCCGCTTCGGCCCTTGCGGGTTCTGGCCCGCTCCGCCCGCCGTCTGAGTGATCGCCACGAAGGCCGCGATGGGCGCGGCCGATCCGGCAAAGGGTCCCTCCAATGACCGACCACGACGACGTTGAATCGCCGCATGCCACTTCTCCAACTGACCACGTCCTCACCCGACTTCAGCTCTTCGGCTACCGTCCCTTCGACGACGAGCCCGACCCACGACCGCTTCCCGAGGGCAAGATGATCGCTGGCGCCGTCGCCGATGTGTTCGACGCCCTGGTCGCGACATTGAGCGACACGCGGCTCGAGCCGGACCTGGGCGAACTACTCTGGTCGACCGTCAACCTGTTCCATCGTGCCGTCGACCGCATCGAGCGCCGTCTCGATGACAACGAGCAGGCGCAGCAGAAGAGCCAGCGCGAGCAGAATGGCTCTGAGGTACGATCAGTCGAACTCGAGCGCTTGACGGCCGAAGGCATAACTTTGATCGAGCGCCGCAACTGCCTGGAGCTCTTCCGCGACCAGGCTATTGAGCGCTTTGAGGCACACACAGGCTCATCTTGGCGCCCTCGATCGGGATCGCTGGTGACCCATCGCAAGTTGACCGCAGCAATGATCGACTCCCGCGACTTCATCGCGGCGAAGCGTCGTGCCGAGACTGAGCTCATGCTGCCGGCAGGACCGAAGATCGCCCTCACCGGTGGGCTGGACTTCAATGACCACCACCTCATCTGGGACCGCCTCGACAAGGTCCACGCCAAGCATCCCGACATGGTCCTGCTCCATGGCGGCTCACCGAAAGGGGCCGAGCTTATCGCCTCCAAATGGGCGACCAATCGCAGGGTGCCTCAGATCGCCTTCAAGCCCGACTGGACGAGGCACACCAAAGCGGCACCCTTCAAGCGCAACGACGCCATGCTCGAGTTCCTGCCGATTGGCGTCATGCACTTCCCGGGCACGGGGATCCAGGACAACCTCGCCGACAAGGCGAAGCGGCTCGGCATCCCCGTCTGGAGGTTCGGCGGCGCGTGAGCGCTGCCTTCTCGCCTCCAGGCGTGAACGCGTAGTTGCATGCGCCGCAACTCTGCCTCGTTTTCGATCTTATGTCCAGGTCGCGCCGTGGTGGTGGTGGAAGGCGCGACTCTCAGATCTATGCACATGGAGCCACCACCATGCTCGCCATTGGGCTTATTCTCAAAACACTCGGCATCGGTTTGTTCTGCTGGGCGATCTTTGCGCTTGCTGTGTATGCCTTGCCGTTTTTCGTCGCACTGAGTATCGGGCTGACGGCGTTGCAGAACGGCGCCGGCGTCGTCGGCGCGCTGCTTATCGCAACGGCGGGCGGTGCGCTGACGCTCGTCCTCGGCCAGATCGCGGTTGCCGTTGGTCGGTCCCTGGACTTGCGCATCGCAATCGCGACAGCATTCGCTATTCCCGCCGCCGTCGCCGGCTATCATGTGGCGTTCGCTCTGTCCCAGATCGGTATGCCCTCGCTGGCTTGGCGAGAGATCCTAGCTTGCCTTGGCGCGGTCTGTATTGGGGGCACAACGTGGACACGCTTGACTGCTTTTGCAGAGCCGCGCTCGCTCGAACTGGCTGGGCTCGCGGCGAATCCATCGCACCCAGTTCTTCCAGCCGCTACGCGCGAGGGATGACCTTTCATCGCCTTCTTCGTCGAGCAGGCTCGCATAGATCGAAGCATTGAACGAGGGATGATCGGGACCTGAGCGCGGGAGGAGCAGTCCCCCTCGGACGGCCTCGCAAGTTGCCCGCGTTTCGGCCGGCCCACTAAGCCGCGGCGGAGCGGTGATGTCTCGATCGTTTCTTCGGAGGCGATACCGCCCATTGCAGCAGATTGTTTCTCTTTCTGCGCCGAATCATTCTCACCTCTTGTTCAGCACAACCGAGATACGCGACGACTTCTCCGAGATTGCGGTTCAGCACGCGACGCACGTGGCCTCGTTGATGGCTTGATCTGGCCGAAGACCGGCTTCGCCTCGATCGTCTGAGCCGCAACACCGTTGTTGCGACTTTCTTCCCCTGGGCTTCGCCCATTCCTCGCGAGACAAGAAAGTCGCCACAACGGTGTCCTCCGCTGCGCTCCGGCCCGCGAGCGGGTGCGTCGCCGATCGTCTTCGGCCTGCAGATCGCCATCGAGGCCGCGGTGGTCGCGGGCCCGAAACACAACAGGAGAAGTCACATGGCTAACATCGGTTCTTTCAAGAAGGTCGGCAATGATTTCCAGGGCGAGATCGCCACCCTGAGCCTGCAAGCCAAGGGCGTCCGTATCGTCGCCGAGACAAGCCGGTCCAACGACAACGCCCCCAGTTACCGCATCTACGTGGGTCGCGCGGAAATCGGGGCAGCCTGGTCGAAGCGCTCCGAGGAGGGCCGTGACTACCTCTCGCTCAAGCTCGACGATCCCTCGTTCAACGCGCCGATCTACGCGAACCTGTTCGATGACGAAGGCGGCGAGGGCTACACCCTCCTCTGGTCGCGGCCGCGAAAGAACGGCGAGTAAGGGCGCCTCACCAAGCCCCGTCCGGTCCGCCGGGCGGGGCTTTCCAAATCCTCCCTCGGCCGATGATCGAGCGTTGAACCACTGTGCTAGGTACTTGCTGCCGATCTGAGCAAAACTTCGTTTGACGGCGCGCTCGGCGTGTCCTTTGGAACATGCCTGTTCGAGACCTGCTCGACGCCGCTCCAGCAAGCTAGGTCGGCAGTCGTAACGCGTGTCCACATCGCGACTTCCCGGGACGCGGACCTGGCTCGCGGAAGGTCAGGACCGAGCTTTGGACACCTTCTCCTCAAGCAGATCTGCTGGCCTGACCCCCAACGCTTGGGCAATCTGCCAGATTGTGAGCAGTGTCGCGTTTTGAAGCCCTCGCTCCATGCTGCTGACGAAGGCCCGGTCAACGCCCATGCGTTCCGCTACGGCCTCTTGGCTTAAGCCAAGGGCGAGTCGAAATCGACGCGCGTTTGCTCCAAAGACCTTGCGAATGTCCATCCGCAGGATAGGAAGCAATCGCGTACTTTGGCGCTACGTGTTATAATACGCGGGCCTGGCTGTATTAGGGTCTCTGACCGAGCTCCAATTAAGGAAAATACCGGAAATGCCGCTTCTAGAACGCTCGCCCGAGGAGGTGGCATGCCATATGCTGCAGCTGGGAATTCTTCGAGCCGGCGAGGCTGGCGCTTCGCCATTTGATTTTGAATCTTGCGCATATTGTCGTCTCTGATGTCGAAGCCGCCGCTAGATCCTGACGTCGCGGATGTCGCGCCGAATGAGCCGGCGCTGACTGCCTATGACGAACAGCATGTCGTCACGTACGTTCGCCTTCTGCAGGCCGAGGGCGAGGGGGCGGACTGGCGCGAAGTGGCTCGAGTGGTCTTGCACATGGACCCCAAGCGAGAGCCAGAACGTGCGCGGAGCGCATATCAGAGTCATCTTGCGCGCGCCAAATGGGTAACTGAGCAGGGCCGCATGTTACGTGGTACGGGCTCCAAGTAGTAGAAAATGGCCGGCTGCCGACTTGCAGGCAGAACCATTTTCTTTTGCTGACGGGTGGTCATTCCGGGGCACCACGTGGTGCCAAATTAGGGGCTTCCTACAACCGCCTCGTTCATACCTATTGCGCCGCAATCCTTCTTAGCTAAGTGCAATGGGGCGGAAGCAATGCCTGAATTAGACTGGCGGTCGCCGGATTCCTACAAGAGCCTACAAGACGCCGAAATCACCGACATCGCCTGGGAATGTCTTCGCCGCAACGCCGACTATCGGCGTGAGTACGAGGTGATGATTGCCAACAGTCCGAACGGCGAAGTGACTGACGAATTTAGGAGGAAATGGGGTATCTGCTTTCGCCCATGACCCGCAGAGGTCCTTCGACGAGCAGACGATCTTTTGGGCGCCTGAGGTTTTAGCGGCGGTCGTCCCGGTCAAGGTCGCAATGGCCGACGACGGCCGGGCGCCGTCTCGGCCACTGCTCGACCTTACGACCGGCCAGATGCGCCGCGCTGTCGACGGCTGGCACGCCGTGCTGCGTATTGGCGCTGTAGATCATCGTGTCTGGTCCAAAGAGCCGCCGGTGCTCGGCGCGTCATACACGGCCGAACTGCCGTTTGATGGCGATTTCGACGCGCGTACGTATGCAGCCCGCCGGCTGTGGCGTGCGATGAATGGACGCGCGCCAGGCCCTGCCTTTTACCGATTATCTAGACACCGGCGCGAACGCCTGAGCGCTGCGATCCGTGCGCTCGATGCTCACAGAGCCGGCGGAAGCTACCGCGTTATCGCCGCGGCGCTTTTCGGCAAAAAGCGGATCCCCGATCGTGCCTGGAAGACGTATGATCTGCGCAATCGAACAATCCGCCTGGTGCAAGGCGGCCTCACGTTGATGCGCGGTGGTTACCGCAAACTTCTGCGGCCCGGGCGCAGACACGGATAGCCTTTCCGCTTAAGGGTATCGGAAATCGCCCCCTCAACATTCGGCATCCCCCTCCGAGATCCTGCTCCTCCATGATGACCGCACACACGCCGGCCTAGCCAGGCGTGGTGCACTGTCCTCCTGGAGTCCTCAAATGCCCGATCCGATGGCCGGTCTTCCCCCGCGATTCCTGCGTACACCTGAGGCCGCGCGCTACCTTGGCCTCTCCGGCCGCACGCTGGAGAAGCACCGCACGTACGGCACCGGACCCACTTATCGGAAGATTGGCGGACGTGTCGTCTACGCCGTCGATGACCTGAAAGCGTGGGCCGACCGCGGTGCCAAGACGTCGACATCGGATCCCGGCAAGGGGACCGTACTGCCCGCTAAGAAGCATCCGGCCTTGCGTCCCTACGCTGGCCAAGAACGTCGCTGATTGCCGCGTGAGAGTAACGATCATGCGACGCAAGCACCATTCCGAGCGCGACCAGCTTGAGCTTTTTCGGGCGCTGCCCGGCGATCTGGCGCCTCGCGATGCGCAGGATCTGATGGCGTATCCGTTCTTCTCCCTCGCAAAGACCAAGCGGATCGTGCCGATCGATTTCCGTGCAGGCGCAATCGCAATTCGTGTCGAAGCCGTCCCGGAACATGGCATGGCGACCATCTGGGATGCAGACGTTCTGATCTGGGCTGCTTCCCAAATCGTCGAAGCCCGTGACGCCGGCTTGAAGACGTCGCGCCTGATGGCCGCAACGCCATACGAGATTTTGACGTTCGTCGGCCGCGGCACCAGCGCACGTGACTACGACCGGCTGAAGGCGGGTCTCGACAGACTTCAGTCAACGACCGTGCTGACGTCGATCCGTCAACCGGCAGAACGGCGACGCCATCGCTTCTCCTGGATCAACGAGTGGAAGGAGACGGCGGATGCAAATGGCCGCCCATTCGGGCTCGAGCTGATCCTGCCGGATTGGTTCTACGCCGGCGTCATCGACGACGCGCTCGTGCTGACGATCGACCGCGCCTATTTCGAGCTCACCGGCGGCCTTGAGCGGTGGCTCTACCGCCTCGTGCGCAAGCACGGCGGCCGCCAGGATGGGGGCTGGAGCTTTGACCTTCTGCATCTCCATGCCAAGTCGGGCATCCTCTCGCCGCTCAAGCACTTTGCTTACGACGTACGTCAGATCGTCCAGCGCCAGGCATTGCCGGGCTATCACCTCGTGCTCACGCGCGATCCTGATGGCACCGAGCGGCTGAACTTCGCGCCAACGCCTGTTCATCCCTTAACGGCACGCTTGCGTCGGCGCGGTCTCATTCCAAATTCGGAGGACAACCTGTGAATCAGCTCGTGCTATCGGGGACCGCAACCCTCGTGCTATCGGGGACCCGATGCTCGTGCTATCGGGGACCGGAATCGAGCTTAAGAGCTTGTTTCTCCGCCCTTTCCGGCCGCTCTAACTTTACTAACATACTGACACTAACTTCTTGTTGTGAATCAGTACGTTGTGGGCAAGTCGGCTGCGCATGCAACGAGAACGCCTCATGCATCCACTCTCTCACGCGCAAAGCTTCGCTGCAATGCGATTCTTGTCGCCAACGCACGCGCGCGAACGTGATCGCGCGCAAGTCTTCGCGATCACTGACGTCAACATCATCGCCTGCTGCGCGTCACGTCCTTTTGCAGCCACTCGCTCATCGAGGAGAACTCGCTAACATCCGTGGTTGGCACGACGGCCACCACAAGCCGGAATTTGAGGAATGGGCGGTCAGGCTAACCAGCGCCGTGCTTGTTGGCTTCAAACGTCTGCACGAAGCCGCCGGCAAGAAAAGTTGCGATCTCACCCAAAACCCCGTCCCCTCGGGAGACGCCGCTCCGCCGTGGCGGAAGGAAAAGGCGCGCGTGGAAGCGGCCGGGTCGCGGAGGCCCTTACATCGCCGCAGCAACCCGGCCGCGCTTGCCGCCGGCGCCAAACCGGAAGGTGGTGCCATCGATCCAGATCTTGTGCAGCAGCACGGCGAGCGCGCGCGCCACGGCGGTCGCCGCGCGCTTCAGTCCCTTCTTCCTGGCCAGCCGCAAGCCCCACAAGCGGAGTTTGAAGTTTTTCGAAATGCGCGTGAGGATCGCGATTGCCGCCTCGTACAGCATCGCCCGCGTCAGCTCGTCGCCGCATTTGGAGATGCTGCCGATGCGATCGGTTTGTCCGGATTGGTAGCGCCGTGGCGTCAGGCCGAAATGGGCGCCGACATTGGTCGACTTCTTGAAGCGCGCCGGGTCGTCGACCGTTGCGCGGAATGTCAGCGCCACGAGCGCGCCAACACCGGGCACGGTCATCATCCGCCGCACACAGTTGTCGCTGCGCGCCGCCGCCAGCGCCAGGCGCTGCAGCTTTGCCAGCTGCAGCCGCATTGCGCCGCGGGCGTCCAAGAGCGGCGTGACGATGGCCTCCAAATCCTTCTTCCCGGCCATGATCTCGCGCACCCGCGCGTCGAAGCGGCCCACCGAGATCTCGCCGACCTTGAGGCCAAACGGGCGCAACAGGCCGCGGATCATGTTCTCCATATCCAGCACCTTACCGAGCAGCGCCTTGCGTCCGACCAGCAGCGCCCGCAGCGTCTGCGCGCCCTCCGATTTGACATGGACCGCACGGAACCAGCCGGTTCGCATCATTTGCGCGATGCCCTTGGCGTCGTTGCGATCGGTCTTGTTCAGCATCGCGTTCAGTGCCGCCTTGGCATGCCGGGTCTCAATGCAGGTCACAGGGAGGCCCTTTTCGGCGAGCGCCGTGAACAGCCAGGCCGAGTAGGAGAACGCCTCCAGCCCGACGCGCTTGAGGTGAATGCCCCATTCCGCCAAAAACAGCTCGATCGCGTCCGGATCGGTGTCGAGTTTCGCCTCCCGGATGACCTTGCCGTCGCCGTCCACCACGCAAATATTCGTCGCCTCCAGCGATACGTCGAGCCCTGCATAGAAGTCCATCATGCGCCTCCGCCGCCGATCGCCGGACCGCACCATGCGTTCCGTGCGCGAATCGCTGCGAGGCATTTTCGCAGCGGCACGGCCGCCGAGGGGGCACCGCTCAGTACCCCGGCTAACCAGAAATCCTTCGGATTTCTTCTAACGAACCTGGCAGCAAAGTGCATTGGAGGTGGCTGGCAAAGCCGGCCCGTCTGTCCCGCTGGGCTTCACAAGCCATACACGCAATTCCCAGCCGCCAAAGCGAACGGCTCCCAATTCGAGTCTAGGGGAGCCACGCCATGAGCGATCTTACCGAAGTAGAAGTGCTGTGGCTCGAGAAGCGCATCGAAAACCGGATTCGGTTCGGTCGCATTGTCAAGGAGCGGAAGCTTGATCGGAACCGTCGCGTCCTGTCATTTGCGCCCGGCAGCATCTTTGCCTTCGTCCGTTGGACCTCGAACGACTTTGGGACGATTATTTCGCGGATCGACATCTTGCGCGCGGTCGCGCCCGGACAGCGCTGCTTGACCGTGCCATATGTGAAGCCCGGCGGAGAGATTTTGCTACGTCTGTCGGGCTGGCCGAAGGTCGAGCGAGTGCTGCAAATGATCGATGCCGTTGAGGCGCTCGGCATCGATCCAGCTGATGTCGCGCCTGATCATTGGCATCATGTTCATAACCGCCTGTCCGTCAACGAAAACCCGCGCCCATACACGAAAGCGCGCCATCAGGCCTGGCTTCATCGCCAAAAGGTGATGCGATGACAGGCCGCCTAATGATGCTGGCCGTGACGATGGGGGTTGCTGCTGCGCTCGTCGCGACGATCGTCCTGCAGCCGCTTCCGCTTTACATCTGGAACGCATCCTCGAGCGTGCCGATCGGTCTCTACCGCCTCCGACCGGCGGACCAATTCCAAGTCACTGAATTGGTCGCCGTGCAGCCGCCGGAGCCGCTCGCGACCTTCCTCGACCTTAACGGCTATTTGCCCATTGGCGTCCCCATGCTGAAGCGCGTGCTCGCCCTTCCCGGCCAGACCGTTTGCAGAACCGGCCTCACGATTTCGGTCGACGACGTCGCGGTGGGCGAGGCGAGGGATCGCGACGGACGCGGGCGGCCATTGCCGAAATGGCAGGGCTGCCGCGTCGTCGGAAACGGCGAGATCTTTCTCATGAACTGGCAGTCTCGCGACTCTCTTGATGGCCGATATTTTGGATTCTTGCCGGCGTCAGCAGTGATCGGCCGTGCGATGCCGGTGTGGACGTGGGAGGAGTGATCGTGCGTATTCGACGTGTTTTCCTTGCCATTCCCCTGTTCGATCGATTGCGGGATCATTTCTCCCTCTCGATCGATGTCTGCAAGGCTGGCGCAACCCTGACCGCGTGCTTGGGTCGGTTGGGCACGCGCGTTTGTGCTGTCGTGCCCCTGATGCTTCTTCTGACCGCGTATGGCAGTGCTGCTTTGGCCCAGAGCGGATCAGCCGCCCAGCCGGCGATCAGTCAGACCGCTCACCCATTTGCCAGCTTTATCAATGAAGCCTCACAACGCTTTGCGATCGCGCCGAACTGGATCCGATCGGTCCAAAGCATCGAGAGTGCTGGTGATGTGCACGCCAGATCGCCAAAAGGCGCAATGGGCCTGATGCAAATCATGCCGGCGACTTGGGCGGAACTTCGCGAGCGTTACAATCTCGGGAACGACCCCTACGACCCGCGTGACAACATTCTGGCCGGCACGGCTTACTTGCGCGAACTGCTGGATCGGTATGGCTCCCCTGGGGTGTTTGCCGCGTACAACGCGGGACCATCTCGCTATGAGGAGCATCTCGCAGGCGGTCCTCTGCCAGACGAGACGCGAGTATATGTCGCAAAGCCTGCAAATCTGCTTACCATCGAACTGCCGCCGAGATGGAGGTCCAGTGGACAGTCATCAGCAGCTGCGACGCTATTCGTCACGCGATCGGATCTCATGAAAACGCGCGATCGGCTGCTGGCGCTCATGCCGTCGGGCGGTGTCACGACCGCAATCTCGGCGGGCGATGTATCGCACCTGGTTCCCCGGCCCATTGGCATGTTCGTCCCTCGATCGGATTCGGGAGCATCGCAATGACCAAGTGTGCGAGTTCGCAAGCTGATGGCGTATGCGCGATGCCTTCGGCCCGCGCTCTACTCGTCGCTTCGCTCCTCACCGAGCCACCCTTCGGGTGTCTCGGCCCTTCGGGTAATGATCGCTATCGCAAGCGCTCGCAAACGGTTGGCGGCGTCCGGGGGGACTACGAGTATGCGTCCGGCCGCTGCACGTGGCATCAGGTCTTGACATGATCGGCCGGCTTCCAACTCCACGGCAGCAATTCGTCGAGACGGTTGACGGGATGTCCGTCGATCATCCGCTGCAGCACGTCACGCAGGTAGGAGTAAGGTTCGATGTCGTTGAGCTTACAGGTCGCGATAAGAGAACAGATCACGGCCCAACGATACCGCGCTGTGCATGTCAAGAATATCGACATGCAGAAAATGCGTACGTTGTTGACCAACCGGAAGCTGCTCAAGCGCAAATTGATCGACCTCGAGAACCATGTTCGGGGTGCACTGCGGGCCTATGGATTGCTCGTCGGAGCGGTTGCCCGAGGTGCCTTTGAGGCCCGTGTCCGCGAGCTGATCGAGCACAGCGACCCGATTTTTGTGATGTCGATCCAGGTCATGCTGGACGTGCGCCGCGCACTCCTCGAGGGCTACGATCGGCTGCATCGCGTGCTCCTGCAGGTGGTCCAGCATGATCCTGTTTGCCGGCGTCTGATGACGGTTCCGGGCGTCGGTCCGGTCGTCGCTTTGTCATTCAAGGTTGGCGTTGATGACCCTCATCGCTTTGCCCGATCCCGCACCGTGGGCGCCCATTTTGGCCTGACGCCGAAGCGCCACCAATCCGGTACATCGATCGATTTTGAGGGGCGGATCAGCAAACAGGGCGATATCTCCGTGCGGGAGGCGCTGTGTGAGGCGGCTGCAAGTCTGCTGCTACGGGTCAGAAAATGGTCGGCCTTGCGGGCGTGGGGCCTGCGGATAGCCAAGCGGTCGAGCATGCTGTGTGCGATTGCCGCGGTCGCGCGGAAGCTCGCGGGTATTCTCCACCGGATGTGGGTCAGCGAGACCGACTTCCACGTCGGATTCGGCGCCAAGGTCACGCAACGGCTGCGCCTAAAGCCAGCGCAGTAGCAGCTACGTAGACGAGCATAGGATGAGGCTGGGACCGCTCCCAACATGCTGAGGAGGGAACGAATTTAGAGATCCGCGCGCGCGGTGAGCGTCCCCTGGCGGGGCCGCGAAACGGGGAATGTCCGCTATCTCTTGCCTGCTGCCGTCCTTCGGGAACGAGAGCGCCGGACTGCTTGGACAGCCCTGTTTACGAACCTGATGAAGAGCATGCGACGGCCGAAGTGCTGAACGCGAAGGAACGCATGGACCCCGCCTGGTGAATGCTGATCGCAAGCGTTGCGGTGACGCGTGTGCGTTGTCGATGCAGGGAGTCTGTCATGGCCGAAGTGCGAAGAGTCGAAGAAAAGCGTAGGAATGAGTTGACTTGTATGCGTCCGGTGCCTGCACATGAGCTCAGGTCTTGACAGGATGCTGAGCGTTCCAGGCCCACGGCAGCAGTTCGTCGAGACGGCTGATCGGGTGTCCATCGACCATTCGCTGCAGCACGTCACGCAGATATGCGTAAGGCTCGACTTCATTGAGCTTGCACGTCTCGATCAGCGAACAGAGGATTGCCCATCGTTCGCCGCCGCCGTCGCTACCGGCAAAGAGATGGTTCTTGCGGCCGAGCGCCACAGGTCGGATCGCCCGCTCGACGGAGTTTGTGTCGAGTTCGATGCGGCCGTCATGGAGGAATCGGGTCAATCCATCCCAGCGCGACAGCGCATATCGGATCGCTTCGGCGAGATTGCCGCGGCCGGGCAGTTGAGGGAGCTGCACCTCGAGCCAAAGGCGAAGGCTGTCAACGATCGGCTTGGCGAGGGCGCGCCGCGTAGCCAACCGATGCGCCGGCGATTGACCACGCACCTGCGCTTCGACGGCATAGAGGCTGGCGATACGACGCAAGGCCTCGTGCGCGTTGGGCGTGTCCTCGGCTTGCGCAATCTCGTAGAACTTGCGCCTGGTGTGCGCCCAACATGCGGCGAGAGTGATATTTCCGGCATCGGTCAGCCGCTCGAATCCCGCGTAGCCGTCGACGTGCAGAACGCCCTTGAAGTGCGCCAGATGCGCCACCGGGCGCTCCGCTTTCCGGTCGGGCGCGAACACATAAACCGCAGCCGGCGGCTCGGGTCCACCCCAGTTCCGTTGATCGCGGGCATACACCCACAGCCGTCCGGTCTTGGTGCGCCCTCGGCCGGGATCGAGCACAGGGATTGGAGTGTCGTCGGCAAACAGGTGATCCGACGCGAACATGTGTTCGCACAGCCGATCGTGCAGGGCCGCAAACCACCAGCACGCGCCGCCGACCCATCCGGCCAATGTCGAGCGCTCCAGTTCGACGCCATGACGGGCAAAAATCTGCGCCTGCCGGTAGAGCGGCGTGTGGTCGCAATATTTGCTGACCAGCACCTGCGCGAGCATGGCTGGCGTGGCCAAACCGCCGGCGATCGGTCGTTCGGGCGCGGGAGCCTGGGTGATCGTTCCGCAGCTGCGGCAGGCATATTTCGGGCGGCAGATGCGCACCACGCGCAACTGCGCTGGCACCCAGTCCAGCATCTCACTGACGCTCTCACCGACCGCATGCAGCGCGCCGCCGCAGCACGCACATCCCTCACTATCGACGTTGAGCACAACCTCTTCGCGGGGCAGATGATCCGGCAGCGGCTTGCGCTTCGGCTGCAGTTTCTGCGTCGGCGCAGACGTCTCAACCGAGGCTTGATCTGCCTCGACAGCCGACAGATCGATGTCCAGGTCTTCCAGTCCAAGGGCGAGTTGATCAGCGTCGAGACGCTCGGAACGACGCCCAAATTGTGCACGCCGAAGCTGTTTGATGATTGCCTGGAGACGCTGGATCTCGCTGTTCCGATGCGCGATGACCGAGGCAATGTCGCGCACCAGGCGATGCAGAAGCGCAGTATCCGACGGCAGATTGTCGAGGTCGAGCTGCATGACCGATTCTACTCGGACACGCTGATTCGACGAAGCAACTTCGCTATATTCTATGCGGGTTTTTGCGATTCAACCCGCGATGGCCGGTCGCCATCGACGCTCGGGTGTGCGCCAATCGATGCCTTCGATCAGCATGGCAAGCTGTGCCGGGGACAGCGTCACGGTGCCGCCGGGATCGCTCATTCTCGGCCAGATGAAGCCGCCCTGGTCGAGCCTCTTACTGAACAGGCAAAGCCCGCTGCCGTCCCAGAACAGGATCTTCAGCGTGCTTGCCTTCTTGCCTCGGAAGGCAAACAGGTGGCCGGAGAATGGATCCTTCTTGAGTTGTTCCTGAACGAGCGCGGCGAGGCCATCCAGGCCCTTGCGCATGTCGGTATACCCCAAAGCCAAATGCACTTTTACGCCGGCCGGCACGATCATCATCGAGCGGTCTCCTGCTCAATGACGTGGCGACGGACTGCATCCGGATCGCTGCCGACCGGTGCGAAGACGCGACGCCCATCGTCCAATTCGATAGCCGTCATGCCGTCGGGCGGCTGTAACAGATCGTTCAGGACGAGCGTTGCGGATTGCGCTCCGGCGACCTTCACAGCCGCCAACTTAGCCCGCACCCGCTTGCTGAACCCGAACTGGACCCGCCACCGGAACAACATGCTGGTGACGATGCCGTGGCGCCGGCAAACCTCGGCGGCGGTGGCGTCGGGGAGCTCGGACTCGGTCACTATCGCGAGCTTTTCCTCGTCACTGAAGCGACGCCGGTTGGCGCGTCCGTCGCTCGGCGGATCGACGGTTGGTGCATCCGTCAAGCGACTTCTGATGCGAGACCCCTTAGCAGCGCTGCTAACACTAGTGCTTATTAGTGGGCGGGCACTCGGATGAAGGTGCGTCCGCCAGTCGATTTCAACCTCATTGGCGTCGATCAGATCGCGCCACCGCCGCAGGCTGTGCTGCGATATGCCATGTGCCCGGGCATACGCTTGCATGCTCAGTCCGCACCACCTCATCGCTTCAACGTGCATCGCCCAGAACGCTTGCACGGCTCTGCAGCGGAGGTCCTTCGACACTGGAGCCCGCTTCTTGCGGAGCCGCTCCCGACGTTCCTCGCGACGCAATTCGGCGCGCATTTTCAACGTCTCGGCGTCAACCAGATGCTGCAGCCAGCGATCGAATGTGCCGCCACTGAGACGGTGCTGACGACAGTATTTGCGCTTGCTGAGACCGCTTCGCCGCCACGCTTCAACGTGTACCGACCAAAAAGAACGACGCGCTTCGTTCTTGAAATATTCCGTACCCACCGGAGATCCTCCAATGCAGCAAGGAACCCGATATGGAACGACGACGCACTCTCGGAAAGTCGTGCAGGATTCGGACGCTTACACCACGACGGCAGGACGGCTCTTCAAATCGGGCTTCGAGAGATCGGTGCACGGGAATAAGACGGCCGTGGCCGAATCCGGAGCCTGGTGCAACGACTTGGAAGGTCGTTGCCACACAGGAGAGCTCCGATGAAACTGTACGTTGGATTGGACGTCGGCCTTGAAGAAACCAGCGTTTGCATCGTCGATAGCGAGGGTCTTACGATCCGCGAAGTTAAGGTCAGCACGGAGCCAGAGGCGATCCGCTCCGCTGTGGAGGGTTACGCGGATCGCCTCGATAGGGTCGGGGTCGAGGCGTCATCGCTGGGTATCTGGCTGTATCGCGAACTGCAGTCAGCCGGGCTTCCAATCATTGTCGTGGAGGCGCGCCACATGCGCGTTTCGCTATCGACAATGCGCAACAAAACCGACCGAAACGATGCGCGCGGCATCGCGCAAATGATGCGGTTGGGCTGGTACCGCGCCGTGCATGTCAAGAATATCGACATGCAAAAAATGCGCACGCTGCTGACGAACCGGAAGCTGCTCAAGCGCAAATTGATCGACCTCGAGAACCATGTTCGGGGCGCACTGCGGGCCTATGGATTGCTCGTCGGAGCGGTCGCGAGAGGTGCCTTTGAGGCCCGCATCCGCGAGCTGATCGAGCACAGCGACCCGATTTTTGTGATGTCGATCCAGGTCATGCTGGACGTGCGTCGCGCCCTCCTCGAAGGTTACGATCGGCTGCATCGTGTGCTCCTGCAGGTGGTCCAGCATGATCCTGTTTGCCGGCGTCTGATGACGGTTCCAGGCGTCGGTCCGGTCGTTGCCTTGTCATTCAAAGTCGGCGTTGATGACCCTCATCGCTTTGCCCGATCCCGCACGGTGGGCGCCCATTTTGGCCTGACGCCGAAGCGCCACCAGTCCGGGACGTCGATCGATTTTGAGGGGCGCATCAGCAAACAAGGCGATATCTCCGTGAGGGAGGCGCTGTGTGAAGCTGCCGCAAGTCTGCTGCTACGGGTCAGAAAATGGTCGGCATTGCGGGCGTGGGGCCTGCGAATTGCCAAGCGGTCGAGCATGCTGTGTGCGATAGCCGCGGTCGCGCGAAAGCTCGCGGGTATTCTCCACCGGATGTGGGTCAGCGAGACCGATTTCCACGTCGGATTCGGTGCCAAGATCACGCAACGGCTGCGCCTAAAGCCGGCGCAGTAGCAGCTACATAGACGAGCATAGGAAGGCGCTGGGACTACTCCCAGCATGTTGAGGAGGGAACGAAATTAGAGATCCGCGCGCGCGGTGAGCGTCCCCTGGCGGGGCCGCGAAACGGGGAATGTCCGCTATCTCTTGCCTGCTGCCGCCCTTCGGGGACGAGAGCGCCGGACTGCTTGGACAGCCCTGTTCACGAACCTGATGAAGAGCATGCGACGGCCGAAGTGCTGAACGCGAAGGAACGCATGGACCCCGCCTGGTGAAGGCCACTGCAACGCGGTGTGGTGACGTTTGTGCGTCGTAGATGGAGGGAAGCAGCGATGCTTATTTTGCGAGGACTCGAGGAAAAACCTAGGAATGAGTTGACTTTGCCCGCCCGATTAGGAAGGCGAGATAAAAGGGGCTCGCCGGTCGAACCGCAAGCCACTGACATGGCTTGGGTTCTGGCGTGCCGGTCGGTCGAGGCGCGTGCCGCGCCATGCATTTTGACGAATGCAATCAAAGGCGTTTTCGGCACCGTGTGCGCTTTTGATCGTTGGGAAGCCCTGCCGTGAGCGTGGGCGACAGCGACCTGCGTATCCGGCCTGGGCGCATCCGCAGCACACGCTCGCCTAAGCCGAAGAGCTTCATCAACCAGGTGCTGCGGGCGGCGAAGAAAGCAGGACACACCTCGGGTCAGGCCGTAGCCGGCAGGCGTTCGGCAGCCTATGGACGTTCGACGTTCGGCCGGGGGCGCCTTGCCTTTAGCCGCGCCAGATTGTTCAGCCCGACCCGGCGCGTCGTGGTGAAGGCGCGCGTGGTTCGTCACAAGGGGCGAGCGTTCCGCTCAGCACCACTGACCGCGCACATCTCATATCTGAAGCGCGACGGCGTGACCCGAAGTGGTGAGCGGGCCGAAATGTTCGACGCCGGGAGCGACCGTGCCGATAGCGCGGCTTTCGCGGAGCGGTGTGAGGACGACCGGCATCATTTCCGGTTCATCGTCTCGCCCGAGGATGCCGGCGAGATGAGCGACCTCAGGGCTTTCACCCGCGATCTCGCCCGGCAAATGGAGATCGACCTCGGCACGCGGCTGGATTGGGTAGCTGTTGATCACTGGAATACCGACAACCCTCACGTCCATCTTCTCGTTCGGGGAGTAGACGAGGAAGGGGCGGATCTCGTGATCTCCCGCGACTACATCAGCCAGGGCCTGCGCTCGCGCGCTGAGGAATTGATCGCGATCGAATTCGGTCCAAAACCAGAGCACGAGATCCGCAATTCCGTGGAGAGGGAAGTCACGGCAGAGCGATGGACGCGGCTCGATCGCGAGATCCGGCTGGCAGCCGACGAAACCGGCTATATCGATCTTCGCCCCGATAATCCGGGCAGCTCTGATCCCGAGATCCGGCGCCTGATGGTTGGCCGCCTCCAGCACCTCGACAAGATGGGCCTTGCCGCGTCCGCCGCACCGGGCGAATGGGTGGTCGGGCTTGAGGCCGAACGCAGCTTGCGCGATCTCGGCATGCGCGGCGACATCATCAAGACAATGCACCGCGCCTTTACCGAACGTGGGGAAGTGCGTAGTGTTGCCGACTACGTCATCGAAGGTGGACCGCCGGCATCCCAGATCGTCGGACGCTTGATTGATCGAGGATTGCATGACGAGCTGACCGGCGAGGCCTTCGCCGTGATCGATGGAACCGACGGACGTGTACATCACGTCCGATTCCTCGGGATCGAGGCCTTCGAATATGCGCCGCCGATCGGCGGCATCGTCGAAGTCCGTCGCTTTGGTCAAGCTAGCGATCCGCGTCCCACGCTGATGCTGGCGACCCGTTGCGATCTTGACCTTGGTGAGCAAGTCACCGCGAAAGGGGCGACCTGGCTCGACCACAGGCTGGTCGAACGCGATCCGATGCCGCTCGCCATGGGAGGATTCGGCCGTGAGGCCCGTGAAGCCATGGAAGCGCGGACCGAGCGTCTGATTCAGGACGGCCTGGCACAGCGGCAGGGCCAACGCATTATCCTGAAACGCGATCTCCTGAACACGCTGCGTCGATGCGAACTGGACCAGGTGGGAGCCAAGATAAAAGGGGCTCGCCGGTCGAACCGCAAGCCACTGACATGGCTTGGGTTCTGGCGTGCCGGTCGGTCGAGGCGCGTGCCGCGCCATGCATTTTGACGAATGCAATCAAAGGCGTTTTCGGCACCGTGTGCGCTTTTGATCGTTGGGAAGCCCTGCCGTGAGCGTGGGCGACAGCGACCTGCGTATCCGGCCTGGGCGCATCCGCAGCACACGCTCGCCTAAGCCGAAGAGCTTCATCAACCAGGTGCTGCGGGCGGCGAAGAAAGCAGGACACACCTCGGGTCAGGCCGTAGCCGGCAGGCGTTCGGCAGCCTATGGACGTTCGACGTTCGGCCGGGGGCGCCTTGCCTTTAGCCGCGCCAGATTGTTCAGCCCGACCCGGCGCGTCGTGGTGAAGGCGCGCGTGGTTCGTCACAAGGGGCGAGCGTTCCGCTCAGCACCACTGACCGCGCACATCTCATATCTGAAGCGCGACGGCGTGACCCGAAGTGGTGAGCGGGCCGAAATGTTCGACGCCGGGAGCGACCGTGCCGATAGCGCGGCTTTCGCGGAGCGGTGTGAGGACGACCGGCATCATTTCCGGTTCATCGTCTCGCCCGAGGATGCCGGCGAGATGAGCGACCTCAGGGCTTTCACCCGCGATCTCGCCCGGCAAATGGAGATCGACCTCGGCACGCGGCTGGATTGGGTAGCTGTTGATCACTGGAATACCGACAACCCTCACGTCCATCTTCTCGTTCGGGGAGTAGACGAGGAAGGGGCGGATCTCGTGATCTCCCGCGACTACATCAGCCAGGGCCTGCGCTCGCGCGCTGAGGAATTGATCGCGATCGAATTCGGTCCAAAACCAGAGCACGAGATCCGCAATTCCGTGGAGAGGGAAGTCACGGCAGAGCGATGGACGCGGCTCGATCGCGAGATCCGGCTGGCAGCCGACGAAACCGGCTATATCGATCTTCGCCCCGATAATCCGGGCAGCTCTGATCCCGAGATCCGGCGCCTGATGGTTGGCCGCCTCCAGCACCTCGACAAGATGGGCCTTGCCGCGTCCGCCGCACCGGGCGAATGGGTGGTCGGGCTTGAGGCCGAACGCAGCTTGCGCGATCTCGGCATGCGCGGCGACATCATCAAGACAATGCACCGCGCCTTTACCGAACGTGGGGAAGTGCGTAGTGTTGCCGACTACGTCATCGAAGGTGGACCGCCGGCATCCCAGATCGTCGGACGCTTGATTGATCGAGGATTGCATGACGAGCTGACCGGCGAGGCCTTCGCCGTGATCGATGGAACCGACGGACGTGTACATCACGTCCGATTCCTCGGGATCGAGGCCTTCGAATATGCGCCGCCGATCGGCGGCATCGTCGAAGTCCGTCGCTTTGGTCAAGCTAGCGATCCGCGTCCCACGCTGATGCTGGCGACCCGTTGCGATCTTGACCTTGGTGAGCAAGTCACCGCGAAAGGGGCGACCTGGCTCGACCACAGGCTGGTCGAACGCGATCCGATGCCGCTCGCCATGGGAGGATTCGGCCGTGAGGCCCGTGAAGCCATGGAAGCGCGGACCGAGCGTCTGATTCAGGACGGCCTGGCACAGCGGCAGGGCCAACGCATTATCCTGAAACGCGATCTCCTGAACACGCTGCGTCGATGCGAACTGGACCAGGTGGGAGCCAAGGTCTCGGTAGACTCTGGCCTGCCTCATGTGAAGTCAGCGTCCGGGGAACATGTGGCAGGCACGTATCGCCAGCGGCTGACGTTGGCGTCGGGGCGTTTCGCCATGATCGACAATGGGCTCGGCTTCCAGCTCGTGCCCTGGTCGCGCGAGCTCGAGAAGAAGTTCGGCCAACACGTCACTGGAGTCGCGAAGGACGGCGGAGGCATCGAATGGGGCTTTGGCCGCAAGCGCGACCTGGGTCTCTAGCTATCTCTCGGAGTTGGTTACGGAAGGACCGTCGGGATGTCAGGAACCAAGATCCTCTGGGGCCAGGTAATCGTTGTCGGCCTGATCGTCTTGCTGGCCATCTGGGGAGCAACCGAATGGACAGCTTCGCGGCTCGCCTACCAGCCAGAGCTTGGACGCCCCTGGTTCGAGTTTTGGGGTTGGAAGATCTACTATCCGCCGATCTTCTTCTGGTGGTGGTTCGTCTACGACGCCTATGCGCCAGGCGTCTTCGTGGAGGGGGCCTACATCGCCGCGTCCGGAAGTTTTGTCTCAATCGCGGTTGCGATCGGCATGTCGGTCTGGCGTGCGCGCGAAGCCAGGAATGTCGAGACCTATGGATCGGCGCGCTGGGCTGAGCCGGGGGAGGTGAGGGCGGCTGGCCTCCTTGGCGCCGACGGCGTCGTGCTCGGCAAGTTGGCGAAGGATTACCTTCGCCACAACGGACCGGAGCACGTGCTCTGCTTTGCGCCGACCCGCTCCGGCAAAGGCGTGGGCCTCGTTGTTCCCTCGCTTCTGACCTGGCCGGACTCGGCGATCGTCCACGACATCAAGGGCGAGAACTGGCAACTGACGGCCGGATTCCGCTCGCGGCATGGTCGGGTGCTGCTGTTCGATCCGACCAATGCAAAATCGTCTGCTTACAATCCGCTTCTCGAGGTTCGCCGTGGAGAGTGGGAGGTCCGGGACGTCCAGAATGTCGCCGACGTTCTGGTCGACCCCGAAGGCTCGCTCGACAAGCGGAACCATTGGGAGAAGACTAGCCATTCCCTCTTGGTCGGTGCGATCCTGCATGTCCTTTACGCGGAAACCGACAAGACGCTTGCTGACGTCGCCGCCTTTCTGTCGGACCCGAGAAGACCAATCGAAGCAACGCTGAAGGCGATGATGACGACGCAGCATTTGGGCGAGCAGGGGCCTCATCCAGTCGTCGCCTCAACCGCCCGCGAGTTGCTGAATAAATCCGAGAACGAGCGCTCGGGGGTGCTCTCGACCGCGATGTCCTTCCTTGGACTCTATCGGGACCCGGTGGTGGCCGAGGTGACGAGCCGGTGCGATTGGCGGATTACGGACCTGATCGACGATGCCCGTCCGACCACGCTCTACCTCGTGGTCCCGCCGTCGGATATTTCTCGGACGAAGCCGCTGATCCGGCTGGTGCTCAATCAGATTGGCCGCCGCATTACGGAAGACCTGCAGAGCAAGGACCGCCGGCACCGAGTTCTGATGATGCTGGATGAGTTCCCGGCACTGGGACGCCTCGACTTCTTTGAATCCGCGCTCGCCTTCATGGCGGGGTACGGGATCAAGGCCTTCCTGATCGCGCAATCGCTGAACCAGATCGAGAAGACCTACGGTCCCAACAACGCGATCCTAGACAATTGCCATGTTCGCGTGAGCTTTGCGACCAACGATGAGCGCACCGCGAGGCGCGTGTCGGATGCGCTCGGCACCGCGACCGAGATGCGGGCCATGAAGAACTACGCCGGCCATCGGCTGAACCCGTGGCTTGGCCATCTGATGATCTCGCGCCAGGAGACCGCACGGCCGCTGCTCACTCCCGGCGAGGTGATGCAGCTACCTCGATTAGACGAGATTGTCATGGTGGCCGGGATCTCGCCAATTCGTGCCAAGAAGGTGCGCTATTACGAGGATGGACGCTTCACCGAGCGGGTTCTCCCGCCACCGGATCCGGCCAAGTTGGAACGGCCTTCCCGCGTGGATGGTTGGTCCAACCTCAAGGCGCTCGCGCCCGATAGCACTCCGCCTGCCCAAGCGGACCAAACCCAATCCGATACCGCCGACAGCGGTCTTCGTCGCGAGCCTGAGCTTCCCGACCACGTCGCCATCGTCAAGGAGACGACCGACGTGACGCCGTCAGAAGAGTTCGCCGTCCTCGACGACGATGAGGATGCTGTCCGTCAGTCTCGGATCCTGCGCCAGCAGATGCGCGGTGTCGCGCGCCAGGTGGCTCTCGATCCGAACGACGGCATAGATCTGTGAGGGGTCCATGCGCAATCGCATGAACGTGTACTTCCCGCCGGAGCTTCTGAAGCAGATCTCGGAACTTGCCGATCGCAAAAACCTCTCCCGATCGGCAATCGTCGAGGCGGCCGTCACGTCCTTCCTGTCGCCAGACGGCGCGGACAGGCGAGAGGCAGCCCTCGCCCGACGTCTCGACCGGCTATCGCGTCAGATGCAGAGACTCGAGCGCGACGTTGGGCTGACGGCTGAGACATTGGCTCTCTTCGTGCGCTTTTGGCTGACGATCACGCCGCCCTTGCCGAACGACGCCCAGGCAGCCGCCCAGATCAAAGGCCGCGAGCGGTTCGAAGGATTCGTCGAGACCCTGGGGCGTCGCTTGCAGAAGGGCCAGAGCTTTTTGCGCGAGATCCCCGAGGACATCTTTCGCGGCCCGTCGGATGATGCCAGCAGTTGATGGAGCCTGTGACGTTTCCTTCCTGGCCCGCCGCACTCATCACACCGGATCAAGTCGCCGTTCCTTTCTTTCGCTACGCCCGTGTACGACAGCGGCGCGTGCGCGCTTGAAGCAACAATTGCCCTGCCCTTTGTAAGGCTCCGTAATCAACGGGGCAAATCAATCAGACCAGGTCACAGCAACGGCGCGGGGCGCACGATCTCCGGATCGTACGGAGTCCACCACTCTGCACTCCACAGGGCCGCTCCCGCAGTAGCCGAGATGTGACCGCCAACGGGATGGCGCGATGACAAGAAAAGTATGTATCCAGCTCTCCGAAGAGGTATACGAACAGCTTGAGGCTGCCATGGAGCACTCGGGCATAGCCAAGAGCATGGTCGTGGAGGCCGCTCTTGAACGCTTTCTGGATCCGGCGCCAACCATTGAAGACGTCATGCACGAACGTCTCGATCGCATCTGCATACAGCTTGAGCGTCTTGAGCACGAAATCCGCATCGTCAGCGATACAGCCGCCGTTCACGCCCGATATCACTTGACCGTCACACCAGCGATGCCGCAGTCGCAGCAACGCGAAGCGTGTCAGCTCGGTCATGACCGGTTCAAGGTCCTGGCCGAGCAGGTCGATCGCCGGGTGCGCCTGGGCCGATCCCTGATGCGGGAAACGATCGAAGGGCTCGCCCCGACCAGCTACAACGGCTCGCTGCTTGAATGCGATGAGGATACTTCGATTGGCTCGGCAGCAACCGATCAAGAGACTCTCAGGGCAACCGTTGCAGATCCGACCCCCGAGCTGACCGCTGCCGTCGAGGAGGGCGGCGGCAATCCCAACTTTCGGCACTTGCCAAACGCGTTCTGCTGAGCCGGCTGGCGAGGTCGAAAGGAACGCGCCTGAATCCACGAGCAGCCCATTTGACGCCCGGATCTTGCAAGAGGCACCGCGGCTCTCAACCTGGCGTCTGGTCGCCTGCGTCTTTCTTCCGTTCGCAGCCGGTTATTACCTTTCCTATCTATTCCGGACGATCAACACGTTGATCTCCGATCCGCTCATCGGAGATATCGGCCTCGATGCCGCCGAGCTTGGGCTGCTGACATCAGTGTATTTCCTGGTCTTCGCGGCGGCCCAGATCCCCATTGGCAGCCTCCTGGACCGGTTCGGGCCGCGCCAGGTCCAGAGCACGCTGATGTTGATCGCTGCCGCGGGGAGCGGCCTGTTCGCTATATCAACGGCATTTGTCCCGCTCTTGCTCGCTCGTGCGCTGATCGGACTTGGCGTTGCGGCTTCCTTGATGGCCGGCCTGAAGGCGATTGTGGTGTGGTTTCCGAGAGAGCGCGTCGCCCTGGTCAACGGCTACATGATCATGCTGGGCTCGCTCGGAGCCGTTACCGCGACCGCACCTGCCGAAGCACTGCTCGGCTGGACAGGTTGGCGGGGATTGTTTGAACTCCTGGCCGTGGTAACGGCAGGTGTAGCTGCGCTGATTTACCTGCTGGTCCCCGAGAGGCCGCGGGCGCCGCGACAGCATTCTCTCTTGCGCGGTCTCAAAGAGATCTATTCGAATCCACGCTTCTGGAGAATAGCGCCTCTTTCTGCGGCCTGCGTCGGATCAGCCTGGGCCTTCCAGGCCCTGTGGGCGGCGCCCTGGCTCACGGACGTGGAAGGGATGGACCGGCCGAGCCTGACCACACACCTCTTCGTTATGGCCCTAGGAATCAGCGTCGGCGCATTGCTTCTCGGTACCGTGGCGGACCGGCTACGCCGACGCGGCGTCGAAACCGAAGTAATGTTCGCCGTTCTGGCGATGCTGTTTGTTGTGGCTGAGGTTATTCTGGTTCTGCGTGTGCCCGTGCCGTCGCTGCTAGCGTGGTCTGTCGTGTCAGTCACAGGAGCGGCCACCGTCCTCAGCTACGCCATCATAGCCGAGTACTTCCCAATTGAGCTTGCCGCGCGCGCCAACGGTGGCTTGAACCTTCTCCATTTTGGATGGGCGTTCGTGATCCAATGGGGCATTGGATTGGTCGTTGGGCAATGGGCACCGCAGGATGGTCACTACCCTGTTGTGGCCTATCAGACTGCGTATGGCCTGTGTGTTGTTTTCCAGGTGCTGGCGCTGGCGTGGTTCATTGCGCCCGGTGCGTATCGTCTGGTGTCGCCGCTCATCGGGCTGCTCCTTCACGAGCCCGTAGGCGACTGGAACGATGCAACAATCCCGCCGGCCGACGTCGCAATCCTGGAGCCGCATGAAGCTCCGGAATGGTGAAGCCAACTTTCCTCGGTTTTTTTCACATTCGCGGATGATCGTTCACGGTAGTGCGCCGGCACGACCTGTGTGTAAACGGGCTTCTCCAAAACCTTTCTTTTCCTACGCCAGACTACGAACGTGGCAATAGCCTTGTTGCCCCAGGCAAGCTTCTGCCTTTTCTAATCATCCCCGTCTGAGGGCGCCGTTTATGCCGCTCTCAATCGGTGGTGGGCAGTGGCAATTCATTCCTTTCAGTCGGAGGCGGTCTCGCGCGGTGCGCGAATGCTCCGCACTGCGCTTGGACCCGCCATAGCGCGTTACCTTGAAGACGAGGCGATCGTCGAGGTGATGCTAAACCCGGATGGCCGGTTGTGGATCGACCGGCTATCAGGCGGATTAATCGATACAGGTGAACAGCTCTCTGCCGCGGACGGAGAGCGCATCATCCGCCTGGTGGCCCATCATGTCGGTGCCGAGGTTCACGCCGCTGCGCCTCGCATTTCTGCCGAGCTCCCCGAAACCGGAGAGCGGTTCGAAGGCCTGCTGCCGCCTGTCGTGGCTGCCCCGGCATTTGCCATCCGCAAGCCCGCGGTCGCGGTATTCACGCTCGACGACTACGTTGGCGCTGGCATCATGACATCGGACCAGGCGACCTTGCTCCGCAAGGCGGTTGCGGAGCGCAAAAACATTCTGGTTGCCGGCGGTACCTCGACGGCAAAACGACGTTTACCAACGCCCTGCTCGCCGAGGTCGCGAAGACCAGCGATCGCGTGGTGCTGATCGAGGACACTCGCGAACTGCAATGCAGTGCGCCGAACCTGGTTGCCCTCCGCACCAAGGACGGGGTGGTCTCGTTGTCGGATCTCGTGCGGTCCTCGCTTCGACTGCGCCCAGATCGCATTCCGATCGGCGAGGTGCGGGGCGCAGAAGCGCTTGATCTTCTCAAGGCCTGGGGCACCGGTCACCCCGGCGGCATCGGTACCATCCACGCGGGCACGGCGCTCGGCGCGTTGCGGCGGCTCGAGCAGTTGATTCAGGAAGCGGTCATTACCGTGCCGCGCCCCCTGATCGCCGAAACCATCAACGTCATTGCCGTCCTTTCCGGCCGCGGCGCCGATCGTCGCCTCGCCGAGCTCGCTTGCGTGACAGGCCTTGGCGCGACTGGCGACTACAGCCTCTCACCAGCAGGAGATTTCAAATGAACTGTCGATTTCTAACCTTGCGGCACGCCGCTTCCGCGGTTGTCGCCGGAATGAGCGTGCTTGCGAGTGCGCCAGCCTGGGCTGCCGGCTCCAACATGCCCTGGGAGCAGCCGCTCAATCAGATCCTGCAATCGGTCGAAGGGCCGGTCGCGAAGATCATCGCCGTGATCATCATCATCGTGACAGGGCTGACCCTTGCCTTCGGCGATACGTCGGGAGGCTTTCGCAGGCTGATCCAGATCGTGTTCGGACTCTCGATCGCCTTTGCGGCATCCAGCTTCTTTCTCTCATTCTTCTCCTTTGGCGGCGGTGTGGTGATCTGATGGATGAACCGGTCGCAGGCTTTCTCTCACCCGTGCATCGCGCGCTGACCGAGCCGATCCTGATGGGCGGCGCACCGCGGTCGGTAGCCATTGTCAACGGCACCTTGGCTGCGGCGGTCGGGCTTGGTCTGCGCCTCTGGCTTGCAGGCCTTCTCCTCTGGTTCGTTGGTCACATGGCGGCGGTGTGGGCGGCCAAACGCGACCCGGCCTTCGTCGAAGTCGTGCGCCGTCATTTGCGTATTCCCGGACATCTCAGCACCTGAGCTCGCTCCATGATGAATCTTGCCGAGTACCGCCGATCCAGCACTCGTCTTGCCGATTTCCTGCCCTGGGCAGCCCTGGTCGATGAGGGCATCATCCTCAACAAGGATGGTTCATTCCAGCGGACTGCCAGATTCAGGGGGCCGGACCTCGATAGCGCGGTACCGGCGGAGCTCGTTGCCGTGGCGGGCCGCCTGAACAATGCGTTGCGCCGTCTGAGATCCGGCTGGGCCGTCTTTGTTGAAGCGCAACGCCATTCGGCAGGCGCCTATCCGCCGAACACTTTTCCAGACGTGGCGTCCGCGCTGGTTGAGGCCGAGCGCAAGGCGCAGTTTGAGGAAGAGGGCGCCCACTACGAGTCGAGTTATTACCTGACCTTGCTCTATCTGCCGCCGGCAGAAGACGCGGCCGGGGCGGAACGGCTTCTCTATGAAGGCGGCAATCGCACTCCGAGCGCGGACGCGTGCGAAGTGCTCACCGGGTTCATCGACGGAACCAACCGCGTGGTGCAGCTCGTCGAAGGGTTTATGCCGGAATGCGTCTGGCTCGATGATCAGGAGACGCTGACTTACCTGCATTCGACGATCTCGACCAAGCGGCATCGGGTCCGTGTGCCGGAGATCCCGATGTATCTCGACGCGCTGCTGGCCGACCAGCCGCTGACGGGTGGTCTCGAGCCGATGCTCGGCGATGCACACCTGCGCGTTCTGACCGTGGTCGGGTTTCCGACAGCGACCACGCCCGGGATTCTCGATGACCTCAACCGCCTGGCGTTTCCGTACCGGTGGTCTACCCGGGCGATCATGCTCGACAAGACGGATGCCACAAAGCTCCTCACGAAGATCCGGCGCCAATGGTTCGCCAAGCGCAAATCGGTCGCAGCGATCCTGAAGGAGGTGATGACCAACGAGGCATCCTCGCTTCTCGATACCGATGCCCACAACAAGGCGATGGATGCCGATGCCGCACTTCAGGAGCTCGGCGCCGACCAGATCGGCCAGGCCTTCGTCACGGCCTCCGTCACCGTTTGGGACGCCGATCCGCGCGCGGCCGATGAAAAGTTGCGGCTGGTCGAGAAGGTTATTCAGGGGCGCGACTTCACCTGCATGATCGAGACTGTGAACGCTGTCGAAGCCTGGCTCGGCAGTCTGCCTGGACATGTGTACGCCAACGTCCGGCAGCCGCCCATCTCAACGCTCAACCTGGCGCACATGATTCCGCTATCGGCGGTGTGGGCCGGGGAGGCGAGGGACCTTCATCTCAAGGCTCCGCCTCTCTTCTATGGCAAGACCGAAGGGTCGACACCCTTCAGGTTCTCGCTTCATGTGGGGGACGTCGGCCACGCGCTTGTGGTTGGTCCGACCGGTGCCGGCAAATCGGTCCTGCTGGCCCTGGTGGCGCTCCAATTCCGCCGCTATCCCGCCTCGCAGGTCTTTGCGTTCGATTTCGGCGGCTCGATACGGGCGGCTGCGGTCGCGATGGGCGGTGACTGGCACGATCTTGGCGGCGCGCTGTCACAAGATGCGACCCAGCCGCTTGCCCTGCAGCCGCTCGCATGGATCGACGACCCCTCGGAGAGAGGCTGGGCCACGGAGTGGGTCGCGTCCATCCTCGCCCGCGAAAGAGTCGAGATTACGCCGGAGGCCAAGGACCATCTGTGGTCGGCGCTAACCTCTCTTGCCTCCGCACCTCGTTCGGAGCGGACGCTGACGGGACTGTCAGTGCTACTCCAGTCGACGGCTCTGAAGCGGGCCCTGCAGCCATATTGCCTTGGCGGCTCCTGGGGCCGGTTGCTTGACGCGGAGTACGAGCGCCTCGGCGACGCTTCCGTCAAGGCCTTCGAGACCGAAGGGTTGATTGGAACGGGCGCGGCGCCCGCAGTCCTGGCCTATCTATTTCACCGCATTGGCGACCGGCTCGACGGCAGGCCGACGCTCATCATCGTCGACGAAGGCTGGCTTGCGCTTGATCATGCCGATTTCGCCGGACAGCTCCGCGAATGGCTAAAGACGCTGCGCAAGAAGAACGCGTCCGTCGTCTTCGCCACCCAGTCGCTATCCGACATTGATGGCTCGGCGATTGCTCCTGCCATTATCGAGAGCTGCCCGACGCGACTGCTGCTGCCGAACGAACGGGCGATCGAGCCTCAGATCGCGGCGATCTACCGTCGCTTCGGGCTCAACGATCGCCAGATCGAGCTGTTGAGCCGGGCAACCCCTAAACGCAACTACTACTGCCAGTCCCGCCGCGGCAACCGGATGTTCGAACTCGGCCTCGGCGAGGTCGCACTGGCTTTGACCGCGGTCTCCTCAAAATCCGACCAACTCGCGATTGACCGAGTCCTCGCCGAGCATGGCCACGAGGGCTTTGTGCCGGCTTGGCTTCGCCACCGCGGCGTCGGCTGGGCCGCGGATCTCATTCCCAACCTTGAGAACCTGGAGAAGTCGCAATGAGCCGTCGCCGATTGACCATGGCCGTCAAGATCCTTGCCGTATCGCTGTTGGCCGCAGGCTCCGCGCGGGCGCAGTGGGTCGTCTTCGATCCCAACAACTACGTCCAGAATGTTCTCACCGCGGCGCGCGAACTGCAGCAGATCAACAATCAAATCACCTCGTTGCAGAACGAGGCGCAGATGCTGGTCAATCAGGCGAAGAACCTGGCGAGCCTGCCATACTCCTCGCTTCAGCAGCTCAAGGCCTCGATTCAGCGCACCCAGCAGCTGCTGGCCCAGGCCCAGCGCATTGCCTACGACGTGCAGCAGATCGATAGGGCGTTCGCGATCAGCTATGCGCCGGCAACCAGCAGCCATTCTAATGCAGCGCTGATCGCGGGTGCGCACGGGCGCTGGCAGAACTCGGTGGCGGCGTTTCAGGATGCGCTCCGTGTGCAGGCCGGCGTTGTCGGCAACCTCGACACCAACCGCATTCAGACGTCGGCCCTCGTGAGCTCAAGCCAGAATGCGAGTGGCGCCCTGCAGGCAACGCAAGCCGGCAATCAGATCCTAGCTCTCCAAGCGCAGCAGCTCGCAGATCTGACCGCGGCCGTGGCGGCGCAGGGCAGGGCTCAATCGCTCGAATCCGCACAACGCGCGGCTGCTCAGGATCAGGGGCGCGAGCAGCTTCGGCGCTTTCTGACGCCCCGCCAGGGCTATCAGTCCTCCAACGTGCAGATGTTTCATTGATGAGTGACGTAAGGGCCTTCAGAGCGATGTCGCTGGCTATCACCGCGCTCGTCGGAACGGCGGCCATCGTCGCCTGCACGATCCAGCTGCGCGGGCCCGGCAATGAAATGAGCCCGACACCATCCCGCTCGAAGGCGAGCAATGCGCTCGAATCGGATCTGGGGCGATGCCGTACTGTGACCTCTGAGCAAGCGCCCACTTACGAACATTGCCAAAGGATCTGGGCCGAGAACCGTCGGCGGTTCTTCGGTCCAAGGGCAAGCACGGAGAAGCCAGCTGAAGGCGATCCAGGCGGCGCGCCGTCGTCGTTGCCGCCCAAGGACCAGAGCCGGCTGCCGCAGGGCTATCCCTCCATCGCGACGCCCAGGGGGGGTGATCAATGACGGGTACCAGAGTCATCGATCATTTCCTCGAAACCTTCACCCGCTACATCGACAGTGGTTTCGGGCTCGTCGGCGGTGAGGTTGGCTATCTCGCGACCACGCTGGCGGCCATCGACATTACAATCGCGGCCTTGTTCTGGAGTTGGGGCGCGGACGATAATCTCATCGCGCGGCTCGTCAAAAAGACCCTCTTCGTGGGTGTCTTCGCCTACCTGATCGGGAACTGGAACAATCTCGCCCGCATCGTCTTCGAAAGTTTTGCCGGTCTCGGGCTGAAGGCGTCCGGCACGGGCCTTTCGGCCGTTGATTTCGTCCGCCCCGGGAAGATTGCGCAGGTCGGCCTCGATGCCGGCCGGCCGATTCTCGAGTCGATATCGAATTTGATGGGCTACATCAGCTTCTTTGAGAACTTCGTCCAGATTGTTGTTTTGCTGTTCGCATGGGCGGTCGTCTTACTGGCGTTCTTCATTCTGGCGATCCAGCTGTTCGTCACCCTGATTGAATTCAAGCTGACGACGCTTGCGGGCTTTGTGCTGATTCCCTTCGGCCTGTTCGGCAAGACTGCGTTTGCGGCCGAACGGGTTCTTGGCAACGTCGTCTCGTCGGGCATCAAGGTCCTGGTGCTGGCCGTCATTGTCGGCATCGGCTCTACATTATTTTCCCAATTCACCTCCGGGTACAATGGCGGCCAGCCGACCATTGAAGACGCGATGACCTTGATTTTGGCCGCGTTGTCGTTGTTGGGTCTCGGCATCTTCGGTCCGGGTATTGCCAATGGGTTGGTTTCGGGCGGGCCGCAACTTGGAGCAGGCGCCGCGGTCGGCACGGGTCTTGCCGCCGGCGGCATTGTTGCAGCGGGAGCCGGTCTCGCCGCTGGCGGCGTCGGGCTCGCCGGGGGAACGCTCGCAGGAGCGGCGCGAGGAGGCAGCGTGATTGTAGGCGGAGCAACTGCTGCCTACCGGAGCGATGGTGTTCTCGGCGCTGCCGAGGCGGGCTCTTCTGCAGCAGCCAGTCCACTGCGCCGCGTCGCGGCGGCTCTGGGCGGCAGTGCCCAATCTGTCACCCAGGCGACAGGTGGCTCGGCCCAAGGCCCACCGGGTTGGGCGCAGCGCATGAAGCGCAGTCAGGCGATCAGCCATGGCGTGTCGGCCGCAAGCCACGCCGTTCGATCAGGCGATCACGGTGGGGGTGGTAGCTCGGTCGATCTCTCCGAGGGCGGGCGCTAGTCGCCAGAGAATTCTGTTTCGTTAGGGGAATGCCGATGTTCAAGAGGACTTCAGTTCACTACGGGCGAACGCCCGCGCCGGTGACGCCATATCAGAAGGCAGCCCGGGTGTGGGACGAGCGCATCGGATCGGCGCGCGTGCAGGCGAGAAATTGGAGACTGATGGCGTTCAGTTGCTTGACGTTGTCGTGCTGTCTGGCCGGAGGTCTGGTCTGGCAATCAACGCAGGGCACGATCACGCCGTGGATTGTCGAGGTCGATCAGATTGGCCAGGCCCAGAGAGTGGTGCCGGCCAATTCGGAGTACGACCCGACCGATTCACAGATCGCTTATCATCTGGCCCGCTTCATCGAGGACGTTCGCGGTCTGCCGGCAGATGGCATCGTCCTCCGCCAGAACTGGCTAAGGGCTTACGACTTCACCACTGATCGTGGTGCTGCTGCGCTGAATGAGTACGCCAGGAGCGATGATCCGTTTGCCAAGCTCGGAAAGGTGCAGATCTCGGTTGAAGTCTCAAGTGTCATCCGGGCGTCGCCGGACAGTTTTCGTGTGGCGTGGGTCCAGCGCACGTACGACAACGGATCCCTGGCGTCGACCGAGCGCTGGACCGCCATTCTGTCGGTGGTCATCCAGACACCGCGCGACGCCGATCGGCTGCGCAAAAACCCGCTCGGAATCTATGTGAACGCGATCAATTGGTCGAAGGAGCTGGGACAATGAGTTCGAAGGCCTTCGATCCCCACGCAGTCGTAGCCAGAGCGACGTCGCAAACAAAGAGTCGCGTTCCGGCGATCGTTCTTCTCACCTGTATGCTTGGCGGTTGCTCAACGTTCGTCCCGCCTGAAATCGCTTACGACGCCGAGGTGCCGCCGTTGGCGCCAGCGCCAGCCGATGAGCGGCCGCGTCCGATTCATATTCCGCCGACATGGAAGCCGGCTCTGGGCGGCAGATCAGGAGTCAAAGAAGACGTCGAGCCGGTGACCAGGATCGAAGCGGCTAATAGCGCCGCGCGGGTTGAGCCGCGGAAGCGCGGATATTTCAACGCGGCTCAGATCTATAGCTTCAGCGCCGGCGCGCTCTATCAGGTCTATGCGGCACCGGGGCAGATTACGGACATCTCGCTGGAGGAGGGCGAGCGACTGGTCGGCTCCGGGCCGATCGCTGCCGGTGATACCGTGCGCTGGGTGGTGGGTGATACCGAGAGCGGGAGCGGTGACACGCGCCGCGTCCATGTTCTGGTCAAGCCCACCCGCGCCTTGATCGAAACCAACCTCGTCATCAATACCGACCGGCGTACGTACTTGATCGAGCTTCGTTCGCGCGAGAAGCCCTATATGCCCTCTGTGGCCTGGTATTACCCGGAGGAGAGACAAGGGAAGGCGCGATCGTCACCGCTGACGCCGGTTCTGCCCGATCCTTCGCAGCGCCGCCTCCGCTATACCATAGAGGGTGACACTCCGCCCTGGCGCCCACTAGCGGCCTATGACGACGGGCGAAAAGTCTATGTCGAATTCCCGCAGGGCATCGTTCAAGGCGAGATGCCGCCGTTGTTCGTCCTGGGGGCTGATGGCAAAACTGAACTCGTCAATTATCGCGCTTACGGCAATTTGCTGATTGTCGATCGATTGTTCGCCGCCGCTGAATTGCGTTTGGGAGGCGAGCACCAGCAGAAGGTCAGAATTGTCCGGACCGATGGGAAGCCGTCATCATGAACGCTCGGCGCCAGCAGGGGAGCCAGCCACGGGCTGAGGCGCAAACTTCCGACGAACTGGCGACGGAGTTCCGGCTGAGGCCTGAATATCCACGCGTGACCCGCCTTTCGCGAAAGGTCCTGTTGGCGGGGAGTGCGCTGGGATTGATCATTGTCGCTGGAGCGGTCCTGTGGGCCCTCCAGAGCAACAGGACAGCGAGTTTCAGGCCGGACGAGCTCTATAGCACCGAGCATCGCAATATCGCGGAGAGCATTACCGCGTTGCCGCGCGATTACGCCGGCATCCCCCGCCAGGTACCGCAACTCGGCCCGCCGCTGCTCGGCGATCTTGGTAGACCGATCTTGTCCGCTCAGGGACAGTTCCCGACATCAGCCGCCGGCGCGCCCGACCAGGAGCAGCAGCGCCGGGATCAGGAAAGGGAAGCGGCACGCGTCAGCCGTCTGTTCTCATCGACGAACGTCCGGGAGACCTCGGCCGCCAGCACTCAGCCGCCAGCAGGCGATCGGGGCCTCCCACCGGCGACAAGATTCGACGATGACGATGGATTCGGGCCGAATGCGCAGGATCGAAAGCTCACCTTCGTCAACGCTCCGGTCGATCGCCGCACCACCAGCCCGGATCGTATCGCGAAAGCAGCCTCACCTTATGCGGTTCAGGCAGGGACGGTGATTCCCGGCGCACTCATCACGGGCATTCGCTCGGATCTGCCGGGGCAAATCACGGCACAGGTCACCGAAAATGTGTATGACACGCCGACGGGGCGCTTTCTGCTGATCCCACAAGGCGCGCGTCTGATCGGTACCTCCGACAGTCAGGTTACATTCGGTCAGTCGCGCGTGTTACTCGTTTGGACCCGGCTGATCATGCCGAGCGGTCGTTCGATCGTGCTTGAGCGGCAGCCTGGAGCTGATGCCGCAGGTTATGTAGGTCTGCAAGACGAGGTCGATAACCGCTGGGGCGAATTGTTCAAAGCGGCCGCGCTATCGACATTCCTGGCTGTCGGCACGGAGTTGGGTGCGGGCTCCGATACCAATAGCGACAACAGCGCAATCATCCAGACATTGCGGCGCGGTGCCGCCGGCTCACTGAATCAGACCGGCCAGCAGGTCGTTCGGCGCAGCCTCAATATTCAGCCGACATTGACCGTCCGGCCGGGCTTCCGGGTCCGGGTCATTGTCAATCGCGATCTCCGTCTCGAGCCCTACAGAGGATAGCAACCATATGGCGAAGCTGAAAATTACAGCGCTTCCGGACGATAAGCCGGTCAAGGTGACCGCGGAATTGCCGGCATCGGTCCATCGGGACCTCGTCGCGTATGCAGACGCCCTGGCGCGCGATACCGGTCACCCTGCTGATCCGACCAGATTAATCGCGCCGATGCTGGCGAGGTTCATGGCGACAGATCGTGGATTCGCCAAACTGCGACGTCTAGCTCAGTCGCGCGACGTAGGTGTCGGATAGCGTTCAGTCAATATGTCCAAGAAATTGAGCAACACCGGGTTCTCGTTGTCAGCTCTCCTATGAGCACAGAAGTCTACTCGACTTGGCCCAGTTCCGTCTCGTAACTCTCGGTACACCAGCCCGGCGAAACTCGCGCCGACGTCTGACTCCATTACGAGACTGACGCCCATTCCTGTACTGACTAAGCTCTTGATGATACCGCGACTGACGTCATGCCACTCAATCTTGGGACGGTCCTCAGGAAGCGAAAGCTTTGATGTCAACAAGTCCTCAAGTTCGCGCCCAGGGTCGTATTGGCTTAGGAGAACGGTTTCATTTCGAAGGTCCGTCCAAAAAACGGTCTCTCGAGCTGCCAATGGATGGTCCGCAGGCATTGAAACCATGACGCGCTCACTCCAGAGCATGAGACTTCTACAGTCAGCTGACGACAGGCGCCCAGGAGTGATAATTACGTCGAGCGTCCCGCTACGAAGCGCGCTGACCATTCGAAGGCGGGAACGCTCCATGGTTGCCAGCTCAACTTGCGGAAAGCGCTTCTTAAATTCTACTAAGCTGGCGCGCAGGTTCCCGGCCGACATCGATGTACAAAAACCAATGGCCAGTCGACCAACCTCGCCATCGCCGCTGGTTCGCCCGATTACGACCAAAGTGTCGACTTGCTCAAGGATCATCTGTGCGATTCGTAGGATCCGGCGTCCAGCAACAGTTGGCACAACGCCTCCGGTTGAGCGCTCAAACAGAGAAACTCCCACTAGGTGTTCAAACTGTTTGATCGAGCGACTTAACACGGAATGCCGAACGGTCAGGAGGTCAGCCGCTTGTCGAAAGCTTCCGCAGTCGGCCGCAGCTACAGCCGATCGTAGATGATGCAGGCTAATGGCCATCGCTTTAATAGCGCGCGTCATGCTGTTCGCCTATCTAATGTGGAGGGCCCCGGGCAGGAGTCCTAGCCGACCTTCAGAACCGGTTCCCAAAGGATAGGTGACTGAAGCCTTCCCGGACTACGAACTCGGATCAGGCAATCCATCGAGATTTCAAGATAGCCGGCAACGGCTAATGTGCTTCCCAATGTCCTCGGCTGCCCGACGCGACGAAGGGGCCACCCCGCGCGACGCAGGATGCGCTCCATACGAGCATCCGTCACCGTGATGATACCCGTGAGCCGCCGCGAAAGGCCAAACTCGATCATGCCTGCGAAGAGCTCGTAGGTAGCGCTGCTGAGCCCCTTCACCGCAGTATGGGTATCGAAATCAACATCAAGCGCGAAGCGGCTGCTTTCCCAAATGGATCGGTCGGGTTCGAAGGGACTTCCATCGAGTAACGAGGGGAAAGTATCTCGCAGCATGATCGGACCAACGGATGGAAGAAGTCGTACGCAGCCCTGAATGCGGTAGTTGCTTGCGCGCTGAATCAAATACACAGGATGGAGCGCGTCGAACTCATCGACCTCCATATCCCCGCTTGTTTGGACGTCCCAATCTAGTCGCTCTTTGAACACGCGGTACCTCAGCCGATGCATTTCCGACAGATCTTCTGCAAACGCTCCATACAAATCCGGTGTGATTATCTGCATCATCCTAGGTCTCCAAGGCGATTGGCACTGGAGTATTGAAGCGATACATTGCGGATCACAACCTCCTTAGATCCGGAGGTGCGTCACCAGTTTTCTACGATTATAAGGATCGGTTTGCCGCCGCTATACGGGCGACCGCCTGTATTGTCGACCTGACGCCAAGCTTTGCCTTCGCGTTTTCGAGGTGGAAGGCTACGGTGTGCTGAGATATTCCCATAATCCGACCCGCTTCCCATGCAGACTTGCCTTCCGCTGCCCACTTCAGACATTGGATTTCGCGCCGTGACAGAGTAGCACCACCTATGCTGACGTCAGGCGCTAGTTTGCGGCGCACATGAGCGTGGAAGGACATGGCCATCAGCTGCAAAGCCCACATCTGATTGTCTATCGTGCGCTCGAACGAAGCACGGCATTCGTCGGTTGCAAACGTAACGGCTGCAAAGGCCCCTTCGCTGTCATGAACGGGTATAGTGAATCCGCAGCGCAGGCCAAATTTGGCTGCTTCCTCGAACATCTCTCTCTCCTCATCCGACCTCGTCGCGGGACCAAGCCCTTCCCCCCATCGAAATGGCTCTGGGCGACGAAATGCCTGAGCAAGGACGGGATCGATGCGCTCATAGTTTCGGCGCAAGTAATGGGAAGTCCACGTTGTCGGATAGCTTGAGATCAACAGCGGTGTGGCACTTCCTGTCCGGGGTGGCGCAAGATATGCGAACGAGCAGAGGTCGAGGGCCGAGGCTGCTTTTGCCATAGCTTGTCTCAGGTCATCAGGACTCTTGCTCTCCACCAGCCTGTCAACGAAAGCTTGAAAAGTGCATCGCATAGGCGCACCTGTTTGCGCTTGAAGGGCGATCTCGGCGGTCAGAACGACCAACTGCTCTTTGGCCATCCTGCTCGGGATTAACTTGCTCCTCACTGCGGCCGAGGATATGAGCAGCCGATCTTCCAAGCTGCACTAGGATATCGATCAATTCCTGCTTAGCGTGCAAGCCGCCGAACGAAACGGCTCAGATCTGCATCAGCTTCCTGCTCCCGGTAGCTTTGAAAAGTAGGCTTCGAATTTGCCTGGGGTACCGTCAAACGCGGCGGCATCAGGTAAGGGGTCTTTCTTTTCGGTAATATTAGGCCAGAGGGCCGACATCTCCGCGTTCAGCACGCCGAAGATGGCGGTAGCGAGCGGAAGCCTGATCTTGCCGACCATTTTCGCGCTCTTCGATGACATCCTTCCCTGCAAAGTGGCCACACTTCTTGGGAGCCACTTGATCCTCCAACCGAATCGCATTGGCGCCAGCTCGCTCGAGCGTGCGCACCGTTTGGCGTACATTGATCGCATTCCCGAATCCGGTGTCCGCATCAACGATCAGGCAGTTCGATTGAATCACGTACCGCGGCGGTATGGGAGGCGATGTCGTTGAGGTTAATAAAACCCACGGCGGGGATGCCGTAGAAGTTGTTGGTCAACCCGGCGCCGCCCAGATAGACCGCCTTGAAACCCATGGACTCAATGACTCGAGCCGCGAGTGCATTTCCCGCGCCGGGCACGAGCAATTCGCGACGAGCCTCTAGATGGTCGCGCAGTGCTTTTCCGAGTTCTGCTTGGGCCATTGGGTTCGTTCCTAAAAACTTGTTGAAGGAGAAGAGGGGCCGGTTCCGCGCTCGGATCCGGTCGCATCGCAGTCACCCTCATTTCAATTGGGTTTGATTTCGGCCTTCTTGATCACTTGGGCATATCGCCCGACTTCTTCGGCCAGATGTCGCTCGAACTGTTCCGGTGTACTTGCCACGATCTCGCCGCCGGTCTTGCTAATCGACTCTCGAACATCGTCCGCATTTAGAACTTGGACAGCTGACTGGTTCAACTTCTTGACGACATCAATGGGCATCCCACGCGGGCCCAAGAGACCAAACCAGTTGCCTGTTTCAAAGTTCGGGAGTGTGGACGCCATAGTAGGCAGATTGGGCAGAACGCTGGAGCGCTTCTCCGAAGTCACCGCCAAGCCGCGCAGCGTGCCGGCTTCCATATGGGGTTTGACGGTTGCCAGATTGGCAAAACTGAATTGGACCTCTCCAGTCAGCAATGCCGTCGTCGCCGGCGCGCCGCCCTTGTACGCAACGGAGATCACCTTTGCGCCAGCCTGCTGCGCGAACATCTCGGCGGCGATGTGGCTCGTGGTTCCGATGCCGCCGTGCGAAGCACTTAGCCCAGAGCTATTCGCCTTGGAGAGTCGCACTAGGTCAGCGACCGACTTTGCGTTGGAAGATGCTGGCACTGTCAACACGAGCGGCTCGGACGCCGCCAGGATGATGGGCGTGTAGTCCTTGCGCGCATCGATCTTGAACTGCGATGCCATCAGCGTGGAGTTCACAGTGATCGCAGCAGAGGCGAACAGAAGTGTGTATCCGTCCGCGGGGGCCTTCGCGACAAAGTCCGCGGCGATCATGCCGCCAGCGCCGGGCCGATTTTCGACGATGAAGGGCTGCTTCAGCTGGGTTGCAAGTTTGGTGGCAAGCATACGAGCCACACCGTCAGTCATTCCACCGGGCGCCCAAGGCACGATGATGCGGACTGGCTTGTCCGGCCATCGCGCCTGAGCGAAACCGGAAAGCGGAAGGATGCACATGGCCGCGAGAGCTGCCAACTTCTTGATCATGATCTAATTCCTGGACAGTTAATGAGCCGCTGCGTGCGGCGCCGCGCCTTCGTGGGGCAGGCAGAAGGCATCAAGGGGAGCGGTCGGCGGATGGGAATGTCTATGTCTCCTTCGCTTGTTTTTCGTCCTTGCGGACGTTGGATGCCGCGCTGCTCGGGTCCAACCAACCCTCGATTGGGTTTGTGTGCTGGAGGCGCTTCTGCAGGTGGCGGTCAAGCGCGTTGGCCGCAGCCTCAAGCGGCTTACACGGATCGCATGCGACTTTGGCCTGCGCGGCGTGTCGTTTCCTCAAGTTCACGCAGCGTTTGCGGCAGCACTCCGCCGTGCCGCAACGACTGCAGTGCTGCCTGCGTGTCGACCTTGACGATCAACTGAAAGGCTTGCGAGCTTCCATCGCCCCTCCGGACGACAAGCGTCACGCCCGCGGTTGGTTTGAGCTCGCAGTCCAGACCCAGGATGTCCAACTCCTCGGAGCCGTCTAGCGCGAGGTCACGGCGAGTCAGACCCGATGTGAACTCAAGGGGCCAGATGCCCATGCTGATCAGGTTGTTGCGGTGGATGCGCTCGAAGTTTTCGGCAATCACGGACCTGATCCCCAGAAGCGCGGTAGCCTTCGCCGCCCAGTCCCGACTGGAACCGGCCCCGTACTCCTTGCCGGCAACTACCACGAGGGGCACATGACGCTTGTCATACCGCATCGCCGCATCAAAGACGGGGAGGACTTCGCCCTCCGGCTGGATCCGCACATAGCCACCCTTGATGCCTTGGGGGGCCAAGAGCTCGTTTACAAGTCCCGGGTTGCTGAAGCCGCCACGAATCATCACTTCGTGATTGCCTCGTCGCGTATTGAACTGATTGAAGTCTGCGCGGCGGACTCCATGCGCCCGCAGGTACTGGCCCGCCACACTGTCCTCTGAGATAGAGCCCGCAGGGGAAATGTGGTCCGTTGTGACCCGATCGCCAACGACAAGAAACACGCGGGCGCCGTAGATATTCTCAGCAGCCGGCTTGTCCATCTTCATGCCGTCGAGGTACGGCGGACGGCGTAGGTAGGTGGATTTCCCTGACCAAGCGAAGAGTGACGATGAGACGCCGGTCGACACAGTGTCCCAAAGGATGCGACCTTCATGGTTGTCAGAATCGGCGCGGGCGAATAGTTTGGGCCCTATTACGGGCGCGAGCGCATCGTCGATTTGCTGCTGGGTTGGCCAGATGTCGGCCAGGAACACCGGCGTATCATTGCGGCCGACAGTGATAGGCTCTCGCTCGAGGTTGCGTCGTACTGTTCCTGCCAGTGCGTAGGCAACAACGAGCGCAGGCGAAGCTAGGTACGCCAGCTTGACGCTGGGATGCACGCGACCTTCGAAGTTCCGATTGCCTGAAAGCACGGCAGCGCCGAGCAGTCCGTATTCCTTCACGCACGCGTTGACACGATCGTCGAGTTCGCCGGAGTTTCCGATGCAGGTCATGCAGCCGAAGCCAGTCACGTGAAATCCGAGGGCGTCAAGATCCGCCTGCAGCCCTGAGTCCGCGAGATAGCCCGCCGTAGGGCGTGAACCGGGGGACAACGAAGTCTTGACCCACCAGGGAACGGTCAAACCGCGTTGCCGAGCGTTGCGAGCCAGTAGGCCGGCACCTGCCATAAGTTGAGGGTTGGCCGTGGTCGTGCAAGACGTGATGGCCGCAATCAGGATGGCGCCGTCTTCGGGACGCTCGCTTTCTATCGGCACCGAGACCGGGGCATCGCCGCGCAGACGCTTGATCTCGGCGGACACGCTGGCTGGAACAAATCCCAATGCGACGCGTTCCGCTGGATTGCGGGGCCCGGCCAAGGTTGTTTCAATGCCAGAGAGGCTGGACGCCGACGACGAGGCCGCATTCACCCGAGTCATTGTCGGATTCACCGAGTCGGCGTCCTTTAGCCCGATCGTGGCGAGCGTGATGACCAGGTTCCGCCAGTCTTGGCCAAACGTGATGTTGGTCCTGGAAGAAGATCTTTCGGAGACATTGGCTGGAGCGGTCGAACAGGGCCGGTTGGACCTCGCATTCGTACGGCCGCCAATCCGCACACCCAACCAACTCTCTATCGACGCGCTAGGTGACGAACCCATGGTTGTCGCTATGCCGCGCGAGCATCGATTCGCACAGCGTTCTTCGGTCAAACTTCGCGAACTGGCGGCCGAGGACTTTGTCCTTCGCCGTCGCACCACGGGTCTGCAAGCCGCCATTCTCTCTGCCTGCCGGGAGGAAGGCTTCTCACCTCGGATTACCCAACAGGCACCGCAGCTTTCGACAATCATCAACCTCGTGGCCGCCTCGATGGGGGTTGCAATCGTCCCCGAATGCATGAATAGCGTCCGGCCGGAGCGGGTGGTGTTCGTGGCGATTTCCGACCTAGGCGTGCGTGCGCAGCTCGGCCTTCTTCGTAAAAAGGGTGGGAGTCACGTCGTACAGCGCTTCATGGAGGTCGCGCGCTCGGCCTCCCATCAGTCCCCACCGCGTGGACGCTCAGGGGGATCAGCCAAGTAGTCAGAGCGAAAAGGCCGCAAAATGGACACGAAGCCTCACCGGCCTCCAGCGGTGGGCAACACACAAGTGTCCGCCGCATCAAGCTGCGGAGTGGATACCAGAATTCTGAACGGGCGTTGCAAGAGGGACGCAACGCTTAGATCAGTCATGTTCAGCGCAGTCGCTGGGAATATCGCCGTGCTTCTAGCCAACTCCGTGGTCGCCTTCAAGAAGTGGCCACGTTTGCAGCCCGTTGTCCGGTTTGGCTGACACCGTCTAGCGGTGAATTTTGGTTGGGTTGCGGGATCCAAAATGCGCCGCGCCGGTCACCGGACACGCTGCGCGCGCCTGCGTGCTCTTGTAGTGTCCGCGATGCGTCCGTTAATGCGGCAGCGTCAGCCGCTGGAGTACAGCTTGTGGCCCTCCGGGTAGATGCAGCAGTCGTTTTGCGCATCCACGAGGAAGTCCTCGGGCCTGCAGCGAGGCTGGCCGCCGCAGCCAACGCGCTTCTCCACGCACGCCGCATCGCACGTCCCAACGTGCTGGGATCGACGGGATGTGAGCTCTTGGCGCCGGGCCAGGCGACCACCTGTCCCGACATGACGAGCCGGTTACGCCCGCGGTCCCTTGGCCGCATAGAGTTCGCGCTCGGCGGCCGCCATAGCGAGCCGCAGTCGGGAGCGCCCCGCGCGGGCAGGTGATTCACGCCGCCCCAGGCCACCGTCACGATCTTGGAAGACGAGTTCAGCGCGTGCAGCATGCCGAGTTCGCGGAGCGCTCGCCGCACATTCTCGCCGACGAGCTCGCAGCCCTCCGCATCGGTGTTCGGCAGCAGCAGTGCGATTCCTCGCCGCCGTAGCGGGCCGCGAGGTCGGGCGGCCGGCGGACCTGCGCGGAGAGATCCGCGCCAGCGCGCGCAGGCAGGCGTCGCCGGTCTCGTTAGAAACGTCAGCGGACGCGCTCCGTCTCGGCCACGAAGCCGGGAAGGGACATCGACCGGCAATCTTTCCGCCAGATCAGCGCAATCTCGGCCGAGAGCCGGTCGCCTAGCGCCAAGAAGCGAAGATCGACCGCGCCGACCCGCGACATCGAGGCTGGGACGATAGCCACGCCGGCACCGGCGGCGACTAGGCGCAAGGCGGATGGGATCTTCGTGACGATTTGGCTTTCGCGAGGCGTGAAGCCTGCCCGTTCACAAGCCGAGATGATGGTATCGGTGAGGCCAGGCCGCACGCGCCGGTGATAGAACACGAACGGTTCGTCGCGCAGGTCGGTCAGCCGGACGGTGCGGCGCGCCGCAAGACGGTGGCCCTTGGGGATGGCTACGACCAGCGGCTCGCTGGCAAATGCCCGCCGCTCCCAGCCGTCGTCCGTCGGAAGCGGAGGTCTGATGAACGCGGCGTCTAGCCTGCCTTCGCGCAGGAGTGAGACGAGGGCGACCGATAGTTGCTCCTCAAGGACGAGTTCGACACCGGGATAGCGCTGTCGGAAGCGCAGGAAGCAGGCGACGACGCGCGGATGGAAAATTCCCGTCTCCGTAAAGCCGACCCGTAGCCGACCGGCGTGTCCCGTGCCGATGCGCCGGGCCTCGTCCACCGCGGCGGCGAAGGCGTCTTCGATGGCGCGGGCGCGGGCCACGAAGGCGTGGCCGGCTTCCGTCAGCACCGCGCCTCGCGGCAGACGCTCGACGAGCGCTGCGCCGATCTCATGCTCCATGTCGCGGATCTGCTTCGAGAAGGGCGGCTGCGCGATTCCCACCCGCTCCGCTGCGCGGGTGAAGCTGCCTTCCTCGGACAGGGCGAGCAGATATCGGAGATGCCGGCGCTCCATGCCATACCTTAAAGATATAAATATGGTATCTGCAAGATATTTTACATACAGGTGGCGGGACGTTAGTGACTCCGACAACGAAGAGGCCGGCTGGTCGCGCAATATCCCGCGATCCTCTTGAAGCCGGGACCTTGGCCAACACCGATGGGAGGAGGAGACATGGCGTCCCACATCAGCAACGTGCGACCGAAACCCGCTCAGGTCCTGACCGACATCGCCGACTGCGTCATCGGCTACCAGATGAAGAGCGACCTCGCCTACGCAGCGGCGCGCAACTGCCTTATCGACACCCTCGGCTGCGGCCTCGAAGCGCTCGAATATCCTGCCTGCCTCATGCTGCTCGGACCGGTCGTTCAAGGCACCGTCGTGCCAAACGGTGCGAAGGTGCCCGGCACGCAATTTCAGCTCGACCCGCTGCAGGCCGCGTTCAACATCGGCGTGATGGTCCGCTGGCTCGACTTCAACGACACGTGGCTTGCGGCGGAGTGGGGCCACCCCTCAGACAACGTTGGCGGCAGCATCCTCGCGGTCGCAGAGTGGCTCTCACGCACGGCGGTCGCCGCCGGCCGGACCCCCCTGAAGATGCGCGACGTCCTCACAGCGATGGTCAAGGCGCACGAAATCCAGGGCTGCATCGCGCTGGAGAACTCATTCAATAAGGTCGGCCTGGATCATGTCGTTCTGGTCAAGGTCGCCACGACCGCGGTGGTCGCGCAGATGCTCGGGCTGACGCGCGACGAGATCATCAATGCCGTCTCGCTGGCGTGGGTGGACGGGCAGAGCCTTCGCACCTATCGCCTCGCGCCGAACACCGGCAGCCGAAAGTCGTGGGCGGCAGGCGACGCAACCAGCCGGGGGGGGCGCCTTGCACTGATCGCGAAGACCGGCGAGATGGGCTACCCGTCGGTTCTGACGGCGAAGACGTGGGGTTTCCACGACGTGCTGTTCAAGGGACGGCCGTTCGAATTCCAGCGACCCTACGGCTCCTACGTCATGGAGAACGTGCTCTTCAAGATCTCCTTCCCGGCAGAGTTTCATTCGCAGACCGGCGTCGAAGCCGCGATGTCGCTGCACGGCGCCCTCAAGAAGGCCGACAAGACCACGGATGATGTCGAGAAGATCACGATCCGCACGCACGAAGCTTGCATCCGGATCATCGACAAGCAGGACCCGCTGAACAACCCGGCCGACCGCGACCACCGCATCCAGTACATGGTGGCGGTGCCACTGATCTTCGGGCGGCTCACGGCTGCAGACTACGAAGACCGCGTGGCCTCCGACCCGCGCATCGACGCGCTGCGGGCGAAGATCGTCTGCGTGGAGGATCCGGCGTTCACGAAGGACTATCACGATTCTGAAAAGCGCTCGATCGCCAACTCGCTGACCGTCCGGTTGAAGGACGGCACGACCTTGCCTGAGGTCGTCGTCGAATACCCGATCGGCCACAAGCGGCGTCGCGGCGATGGGATTCCCCTGCTGGAAGCCAAGTTCCGCACCAACCTGGCCCGCAAGTTTCCGGCCAAGCAGCAGGCGGCCATCCTCGACGTCTCCCTCGACCAGGCGAAGCTCGAGGCGATGCCGGTCAACGAGTACGTCGATCTCTACGTGATCTGAGGGGGCGAAGCATGACCTATCTCGTTGCAGCGGATCTCAATAAAGAAACGGCCGGATCGCGGTTTCGCCAACTCCTGAAGCGGCGGGAGATACTGCAAATTCCAGGCACGCACAACGGACAGGCATCCCTGCAGGCGAAGGCTGCGGGCTTCGATGCGGTGTATCTCTCCGGCGCGGCCATGACCGCCTCGATGGGATTACCCGATCTGGGCATCATCACCATCGACGAAGTCTGCTTCTTCATCCGCCAGGTGGCGCGCTCGTCCGGACTGCCGCTGCTTGTCGACGGCGATACGGGCTATGGCGAAGCTCTGAACGTGATGCACATGGTCCGCGCCTTCGAGGATTCGGGTGCGGCCGCGGTTCACATCGAAGATCAGTTGCTGCCCAAGAAGTGCGGGCATCTGAATGACAAGAAGCTGTCCGACGCCCACGACATGGCCGCCAAGGTCGCCGCGGCGGCGAAGGCGAGGCGGGACCTTGTCCTTATCGCCCGCACCGATGCCGCGGCCAGCGAGGGGATGGACGGCGCCGTCGCTCGCGCCAAGCTCTATGTGCAGGCAGGCGCGGACGCGATTTTCCCTGAAGCGCTCAACACTGCGGAAATGTTCCGCGAGTTTGCCAAGCGGCTCCCGGGCGTCCCGCTTCTTACAAACATGACCGAGTTCGGTCGCACGCCGTTTTTCACGGCGGCCGAGTTTCAGGATATGGGCTACCACATGGTGATCTGGCCGGTCAGCTCGTTGCGTGTGGCCAACAAAGCGCAGGCCGAGCTGTTTGCGGCGATCAAGCGTGACGGTGGCGCCCACAAGATGATCGACCGGATGCAGACGCGCCAAGAACTCTACGGCACGATCGGTTACCACGAATACGAAGCGCTCGATCACTCGATCGTCACGACTGTCGTCCCGCAGCCCATACTCAAGCGCGGTTGACGACGATCGTGATCCTAAACCGTTCGCCGATGATGCCGGACGGTGAATCACGACGACCCCTGCAATTGCGCAGGACCTGAACTGCCTGGCCGGCGGACAAAGACCCGTCGTCCAGAAGCTGCAAGCAAAGCTGCCCAAACACAGAAAAAGCCGGGACTACGGTGCCCGGAGGGAAGAGGCGTGCCATGTTGCTGACCATTCTCGGATATTCCATGATCGTCGTCTTCATGGCGTTGATCATGACGGAGCGCCTCACGGCGATGATCGCGCTCATCATCGTGCCGATCGTCTTCGCGTTGATCGGCGGGTTCGGAACCGATATCGGCCCGATGGTGATAAGCGGGCTGCGGGCCATTGCGCCGACAGGCGTGCTTACGCTGTTCGCGATCCTCTACTTCGGACTGATGATCGACGTCGGCCTGTTCGATGCGCTGGTTCGGCTCATCATCCGATTGTCCAAGGGCGACCCGGTTCGGCTCGTCGTTGGTTCGGCCGCGATGGCCCTTATCGTGTCCCTCGATGGTGACGGTTCGACAACGTTCCTGCTGTGCGTCACCGCGCTGCTGCCCCTGCATAGATATCTCGGTATCAACCCGCTGATCCTTCCCTGCGTAATTGGGCTGAGCAATAGCGTCATGAACATCGCGCCCTGGGGCGGCCCGACCGCACGCGTCATGAGCGTGCTGCATCTCGACGCGAGCCAGGTCTTCCTGCCGCTGGTCCCCGGCATGACAATGGCGTCGCTGGCCGTACTCGGCATCGCCTATTACCTCGGTCGCAAGGAGCGGGCGCGGCTGAGCAAGATCGGCAAGCCGGAGGCGCCCGACCACGTCTCGGCGTTCGGCGGCGATGTGGATTTCAGTTCGACCGATCTGCCTGCTCCGGAGCGTCGTCCGGCCTTGATGATCTTCAACTTGGTGCTCACCGTCGCTCTCCTGGTCTGTCTTGTCGGAGGCTGGCTGCCGCTGCCTGTGTTGTTCATGGCAGCGTTCGCAATCGCGATCACGGTGAACTTTCCGAAACAGAAGGATCAGAAGGAGCGCATCGCAGCGCATGCGGGCAGCGCTGTATCGGTCGTGGGCATCATCTTCGCGGCTGGAGTGTTCACCGGCATCCTATCGGGGACCAAGATGATGGATGCCATCGCGCAGAGCGTAGTGCACATGGTCCCGGCGCCGGCGGCCGGCCATTTGCCGTTGATTACGGCTCTGCTAAGCGCGCCGTTCACCTTCTTTATCTCTAACGACGCCTTCTACTTTGGCATCGTGCCGATCCTGGCGGAAACCGCAAAAACCTACGGCATCGCGCCCGAGATCATCGCCCGCGCATCTTTGGTGGGGCAGCCTGTCCACTTCCTTAGTCCGCTGCTAGCTGCCAATTACGTGCTGATAGGCCTTGCGGGGGTGGAATTCGGCGCGCACCAGCGGTTCACGATGAAGTGGTCGTTCCTGCTGATGTTGGTGCTGCTGGTCGCATCTGCCCTCGTCGGCGTCATCCCGGTCTTCTGAGCCTGTCCGTGCCATGAATAGCTATGGGGAACTCAACACCTTGTTCGAGCGGTTCTTCGCGCTGGTCGAGGCGTCGGTTCGGCTTCCTCCAGGCACGGACCGGCGCACCGCGTTTAGGAATATTCGCGACTACGGATATCGCATCGATGAAATCGCCGCGAAAGGGAGCCGACCTCTCGACGCCGATGCGGGCTCAGCGAGACGACAACGAGTATCGGAAGTGACGCGCTCGCGCGACGGCAGAACTAGTAGCTCACCCGCCGATACACGCGATAGCCGTCATCGACGCCGAACTGCGGATGTTCCGTGGTCAGCGGTGAAATGGTCTGGTTGTTGTCGCCCGCCAGAAAAAGGAGTCTTTCGCAACTTGCCGTAGCACTGATTCCGCCAACATCACGACTGCCCCCACGCCTTTGCGCTGGCAATTGCACGTGCTGCTACATCCGGCGCCCATACGATAGTAGCGCGTCATCGCCCATCGCCGCTGCGATCGGTGGTTGCGCCGGATTTGAACCTACTCCGAGACCATTGTGGGACGACGGATTGCGCACGCACGGTGGCTTTTGGCGGAGGCGCCGTGTTCGGCGCCAGGCTACCCGTCGCTAGGAAAATAGGGCTTCCGAAATAGTAGGGGTAGCGATGTAGCGGACCAGGGACTCGAACCCCCGACCAAGGCTGCTGCGAGACCATCTCTCGATGTATAACAAGGCGCAGGGTTTCAGTAGCGCGGAGGCTACCCCGCGTTAGCCTTCAGCCCCGCCGCCTGGATGCCGGCGACCGCGCAGGCCTCGTCATTGTCGGAGGTGTCACCGGAGACGCCGACGGCGCCGAGCAGCGTGGTGCCATCCATGATCAGCACGCCGCCGGGGACCGGCACCAGCGCGCCTTTTGCAATCGTGTTAACGGCATCGATGAAATAGGCCTGCTCCTGCGCGCGCTGGAACAGCGCACGTGAGCCCATGCCCATCGCGAGCGCGCCATAGGCCTTGCCATGCGCGATCTCGGCGCGCATCAGGCTGATGCCGTCCTGCGCGGCGGCGATCTTGAGCACGCCGCGTGCATCCAGTATGGTAACGACCAGCGGCTTGAGCTTCAGCTCGACGGATTTTGCGAAGGCGGCGTCAAGGATTTTTCGGGCGGTGTCGAGGGTGAGGTCAGCCATGGCTGGGTTCCTTTGTAGTAGGGTTGGTTGAGGAATTGGTCTCGGCGCGGTCGAGGCTCATCGCCAGCACGCGCGCGACGTGAAGCGCCTCGCGCTGGGCGCCGTCGTGGATCTGGTGCCGGCAGGAGGTGCCGTCGGCGACAACCAGTGTGCTCTGGTCCGCGCGGCGCACGGCCGGCAGCAGCGACAGCTCGGCCATCTCGATCGAGGCATCATAGGTGTCGGCGCCATAGCCGAACGCGCCCGCCATGCCGCAGCAGCTGGACTCGATGGTCTCGACCTTCAGGCCGGGGACGAGGCGCAGCACCTGCTCGACCGGCTTGAAGGCACCGAAGGATTTTTGATGGCAATGGCCGTGCACGATTGCTTTTTCCGTGACGTTGCCGAGCGGCAGTTGCAATCGGCCGGCCTCGGCCTCGCGCACCAGAAACTCCTCGAAGGTGAGGGCATGGGCGCCGACGGCCTTGGCGTCGTTGTCCTCGCGCAGTGAGGCGAGCTCGTCGCGCAGCGTCAGCAGGCAGCTCGGCTCGAGGCCGACGATCGGCACGCCGCGCGCGGCGAAAGGCGCGAACGCGGCGACGAGCCGGTCAAGCTCGGCCCTCGCTTCGTCGACGAGACCCGCCGAGAGGAACGTGCGTCCGCAGCAGAGCGGGCGGCTGCCGCTCGCAGGTTTTGGCATGTGCACGCGATAGCCGCCGGCGGTGAGCACGCGCAGCGCGGCGTCGAGGTTCTCGCGCTCGTAGATGCGGTTGAACGTATCGGCGAACAGCACGACCTCGCGGCCGCCCTCCGGTCCGACGCTCTCGGTTGGCGGCACGAACACATCGCTGCGGAAGGCGGGCAGGGCGCGGCGCGCGCTGATGCCGGCAAAGCGCTCGAACAGCTTTCGCAGCATCGGGCTGCTGTTGCGCAAATTCGCCAGCGGCGCGAAGCGCGCGGCGAGGCCGGCATAGCGCGGCAGGTACCCGACCAGGCGATCGCGGAGAGTGAGGCCGTGGCTGGCGGCGCGCGCGGCGAGCACCTCGATCTTCATCTTGGCCATGTCGACGCCGGTCGGACATTCATGGCGGCAGGCCTTGCAGGAGACGCAGAGTTTGAGCGTCTCCATCATCTCGTCGGAAGACAGCGTGTCGGGGCCGAGCTGGCCTGATATCGCGAGCCGCAAGGTGTTGGCACGGCCTCGCGTGACATCCTTCTCGTTGCGCGTGGCGCGATAGGACGGGCATATCACGCCGCCCTCGAGCTTGCGGCAGGCGCCGTTGTTGTTGCACATCTCGACCGCGCCCTGGAAACCGCCACCGGCGCCGGGATAGGCGGACCAGTCGAGCTTGGTCTTCAGCTCGCCGACGCGATAGTCCGGCTTGAAGCGGAACAGCGAGCGATCGTCCATCTTGGGCGCGTCGACGATCTTGCCGGGATTGAGGACGCCATCGGGATCGAAGCGCTGCTTCACCTCGCGGAAGTCGGCAACCAGGCGCTCGCCGAACATGGTCTCGTGGAATTCCGAGCGCACCAGGCCGTCGCCATGCTCGCCGGAATGCGATCCCTTGTATTCGCGCACCAGCGCGAAGGCTTCCTCGGCGATGGCGCGCATCGCCTTGACGTCCTTCTCCAGCTTCAGGTTCAGCACGGGGCGCACATGCAGGCAGCCCTCCGAGGCGTGCGCATACATCGTGCCGCTGGTGCCGTGCTTCGCGAACACCTCGTTGAGCCGCGCGGTGTAATCGGCAAGATGCGGCAGCGGCACGGCGCAGTCCTCGACGAAGGAGACGGGCTTGCCCTCCTGCTTCATCGACATCATGACGTTGAGGCCGGCGGCGCGGAAATCGGCAATCCCGCCCTGCAGCGCTGGTTCGGTGATCTCGACCACGCCGCCCCATTTGCGCGTGTCGTTATTCCAGCCGAAGCCGAGATCGCTCATCAACTCGGTGAGCTGTTTGAGGCGTTGCAGGTTATCCGCCTGGTCCTCTTCCGCGAACTCGACCACCAGCACCGCATCCGGATCGCCCTTGATCGCGGCGGAGATGATCGGGCGGAACATCGCGATGTCGCGGCCAAGCGCGATCATGGTGCGGTCGACCAGCTCGACCGCGATCGGCTTCAGCTTGACCAGGTGCTGGGCCGCATCCATCGCCTCGTAAAAACTGCCGAAATGGCAGACGCCGAGCGCCTTGTTGCGGATGACAGGCCACAGTTTCAGCTCGACCTTGGTGGTGAAGGCGAGGGTGCCTTCCGAGCCCACCAGCAGATGCGCCATGTTGTTGGGCGCGTTGCGCGGCACCAGCGCATCGAGATTGTAGCCGCCGACGCGGCGCTGCACCTTTGGGAAGCGCGCCGCGATCTCGTCGGCCTCGCGCGTGCCGAGATCGAGCATGTCGCGGAACAGGGCGCGGGTGCTGTCACTGGCTTCGACGTCGGAGAGATCGCGCGAGACCTCGCCGAAACGGCTCAGCGTGCCGTCGGCAAGCGATGCCTCCATCGACAGCGTGTTGTCGCGCATGGTGCCGTAGCGCAGCGAGCGGCCGCCGCAGGAATTGTTGCCGGCCATGCCGCCGATGGTGGCGCGCGACGCCGTGGAGACGTCGACGGGAAACCACAGGCCGTGCTTCCTAAGTTGGCGGTTGAGGTCGTCGAGGACGATGCCGGGCTCGACCACACAGGTCCGGCCCTCGACGTCGAGTGACAGGATGCGGTTGAGGTGCTTCGAGAGATCGACCACGAGGCCGTCATTGACGGTCTGGCCGCATTGCGAGGTGCCGCCACCGCGCGGAGTGACCTTGCGGCCTTCGTTGCGGGCAATCGCCAGCGCCCGCAACGCCTCGTCCATGGTCTTGGGGACCACCACGCCCGCCGGCATGATCTGGTAGAACGAGGCGTCGGTGGCGTAGCGGCCGCGGCTGAAGGGGTCGAACAGGACGTCGCCGGTCACTTCCGACCGCAGGCGCCGTTCGAGCGAGGAGGCGTTTGTCATCCCTGATCCCGGACTGCCCCAGCGAGGCTCAGGCCTTGCTGAGTTATTCATTATGGTTCCCGACCGATTATATTATGAATTCAAAATGAGCAAGCCGGGCCGCCCCTAGGGCGAAGCCGGTGCGTCCTCTTGGGGCTCGGTCAGATGCTCGATCGCAGCCGTCCGCTTGTTGCGCAGGTGCTGGAACAGGATGTCGCTGAGCTCGCTGGCGGCTCTCCGGCGCAGCGCGTCCAGGATGGCCTCGTGCTCGCGCATCGCCTCGGCCCAGCGCTGCCGCTTGCGGGCGAAGTTCGCGGAGTAGCGGACGCGGCGAATGCGGCCGGCGAAGTTGGCGTAGGCCGTTTTCAGCGTCTCGTTGCGCGCGGCCGCGACGATGCGCTCATGGATGCGCTGGTTGGTCTGGAAGTAGCCGTGCATGTCGCGATGCAGATAGTGGCCATACATCTCGTAATGCAGCTGCTCGATCGCGGTGATTTCCGCATCCGTAATGGCCTCGCAGGCAAGGCGCCCGGCAAGGCTCTCCAGCCCCGCCATGACGTCGAACAGCTCTTCCAGGTCGCGCTGGCTAAGCTGGCGCACCCGCGCGCCGCGGTTGGGCAATAGTTCGATCAGCCCCTCGGCGGCGAGCACTTTCAGCGCCTCGCGCAGCGGCGTGCGGGAGATGCCGAGCATCTCGCAGAGCTGCCGCTCCGGCACGCGCGCGCCTTCGGGGATGTTGCCCTCGACCACGTAGTCGCGCAGTCGCAGCAGGATCTCGCCATGAAGCGAGGCCTCGTGACGGTTTTCCTGGCGATCGCCGCCATTTGCGGTCGGCGGCGTGATCGGAACCCCGGTGTCGGGAATCGTGGATTTCATTTGCTGCACAGTAGTTTGCCTGCTGGGGCGCGTCGACGTCCACAATCGAATACCAAATTTCGATTGAAAGGACAAAAAATGAATGCAAAATAGCCTCCAGAGCCGGCCAAGGTCCGCCGACAGGGAGGTTTTCATGCATCAGGGACGCCATTTCCTTCAGATTCCGGGCCCGAGCCCGGTCCCCGAGCGCGTCCTGCGCGCGATGGACATGCCTGTGATCGACCACCGCAGCGCGGAGTTCGGCGAGCTCGGCCGCACCGTGCTCGAAGGCAGCCAGAAGATTTTCCAGACCAAAGGCCCTGTCATCATCTTCCCGTCGTCGGGGACCGGCGCCTGGGAGGCCGCGATCGTCAACACGCTGTCGCCGGGCGATAGGGTGCTGATGGTCGAGACCGGCCACTTCGCCACGCTGTGGCGGCAGATGGCCGGCCGCTTCGGCATCGAGGTCGACTTCGTGCCTGGCGACTGGCGCCGCGGCGCCGATCCCGCCGTGATCGAAGCAAAGCTCGCCGAGGACAAGGCGCGCGCGATCAAAGCCGTCATGGTCGTGCACAACGAGACCTCCACTGGCGCGACCAGCCGCATCGCCGAGATCCGCGCCGCGATCGATCGCGCGAGCCATCCCGCGCTGCTCATGGTCGACACCATCTCCTCGCTCGGCTCGGTCGACTACCGCCACGACGAGTGGAAGGTCGACGTCAGCGTTAGCTGCTCGCAGAAGGGCTTCATGCTGCCGCCCGGCCTAGGCTTCAACGCGATCTCGGAGAAGGCCCTGGCTGCGTCAAAGACCAACAAGATGCCGCGCTCCTATTTCGACTGGGAGGAGATGCTCAAGCCCAATGCCAAGGGCTTCTTCCCCTACACGCCCGCGACCAACCTGCTCTACGGCCTGCGCGAGGCGATCGCGATGCTGCTCGAGGAGGGGCTCGACAACGTGTTCACGCGGCATCAGCGGCTCGCGGCCGCAACGCGTGCCGCCGTCAATCATTGGGGTCTCGAAGTGCTCTGCCAGGAGCCGTCGGAATTCTCGCCGGTGCTGACCGCGGTGCTGATGCCGCCCGGCCATGACGCCGATCAGTTCCGGAAGATTGTGCTCGAGAATTACAACATGTCGCTCGGCTCAGGCCTGTCGAAGGTCGCCGGAAAGGTGTTCCGCATCGGCCATCTCGGTGAATGCAATGCGCTGACGCTGCTTGGCGCGCTCACCGGCGTGGAGATGGGTCTCTCGGTTGCCGGCGTGCCGCATCGTTCGGGCGGCGTCGATGTCGCGATGAAGCTCTTGGAGCAGCGTCCACAGGGCAATGCCTCGCCGCATCTGAAAGTGGTCGGCACTTAAGCCGCGCGGGACACGCGGCTGAAAATCATAACAAGCAATCAGGGAGGGGTGGAGATGGGAATTCGGTTCAAGGCGACGCATGTCGTGCTGGCGATGCTCTGCGCGATGTATTTCATCACCTATGTCGACCGGGTGAACATCGGCACCGCCGCGAGCGAGATCCAGAAGGAGCTGGGTCTCTCCAATACCCAGCTCGGCCTCGTCTTCTCCGCCTTCGCCTATCCCTATCTCTTGTTCCAGGTGATCGGCGGCTGGGTCGGCGATCATTTCGGCCCGCGCAAGACGCTGTTCTGGTGTGGCATGATCTGGGCGGCCGCCACCATCATGACCGGCTTCGTCAACGGGCTCGCGGCGCTGTTCGTCGCGCGCTTTGCGCTCGGTTTCGGCGAGGGGGCGACGTTCCCCACCGCGACACGCGCGATGCAATATTGGACGCCCGCGAACCGCCGCGGCTTCGCGCAAGGCCTGACCCATTCCTTCGCCCGGCTCGGCAATGCCGTGACGCCGCCGGTGGTGGCGCTCTTGATCCTCTGGCTGACCTGGCGCGGCGCCTTCGTCGTGCTCGGTTTCGTGAGCCTGATCTGGGGCGTGATCTGGGTCTGGTACTTCCGCAACGAGCCGAAGGACCACGCCTCGATCCACCGAGGCCGAGCTCGCGGCGCTGCCGCCACGCCCGACCGGCGAGCGGCCGCGCGTGCCCTGGGGCCCGCTGCTCGGGCGGATGTGGCCGGTGACGCTGACCTATTTCTGCTACGGCTGGTGCCTGTGGCTGTATCTGAACTGGCTGCCGCTGTTCTTCAAGAACAACTACAATCTCGACATCAAGAACTCGGCGCTGTTCGCCTCCGGCGTGTTCTTCGCCGGCGTCGGCGACAGCGTCGGCGGCGTGCTGTCGGACAAGATCCTCGACCGCACCGGCAATGTCCGCCTGGCGCGGCTCAGCGTCACCGTAACAGGGTTTACGGGGGCGCTGCTCTCGCTGTTTCCGATCCTGTTTGTCCACGACATCACGATCGTCGCGCTGTGCCTGTCGGCGGGCTTCTTCTGCGCCGAGCTCGTGATCGGCCCGATGTGGTCGATCCCGATGGACATCGCCCCGAAATATTCGGGTACCGCGTCGGGAATCATGAACACGGGCTCGGCCTTCGCCGCCATCGTCTCCCCGCTGGTTGCCGGCTTCGTGATCGACACGACCGGCAACTGGTACCTGCCGTTCCTGATGTCGATGGGCCTTTTGCTGCTCGGCGGCGTCTCGGCCTTCCTGATGCATCCGGAACGCCCGTTCACCGAGGCGAGGGCCAACTGCCCTCAGGCCGGGTGGTGGCTGCGGAGTAGGGGCGTTCACAATTGCCCGTCATGCCCGGGCTTTGTCCCGCCTGCGCGGCCGAAGCCGCTTCGGCGCGGCGAAGGCCCGGGCATCCACGTTCTTCGCGCTGCGGGGCAAGGCGAGGACGGCCGGGACAAGCCCGGCCACGACGCTGTGGAAATAGGGGCGGCGGGGGGCCCGCCGGTTATGCATGGGAGACGTCTTTAGGAGAGGGGACAAGCCGGTCAAATGGTGCTATTCGGCGGCCACCAAAATCAAGGCTAGACCGGGAAGGACGCCGATGACCGTGCATACTGGAAGGCATTTCTTACAGATTCCAGGACCGACCAATGTGCCCGACCGCGTGCTGCGGGCGATGGACATGCCGACGCTGGACCATCGCGGTCCGGAGTTCGCCGAGCTCGGTTTCGCCGTCCTCGCCGCGATGCAGCGCGTGTTCCGCACCAAGCAGCCCGTGATCATCTTCCCCTCGTCCGGTACCGGCGCCTGGGAAGCGGCGATGGTCAACGTGTTCGCGCCCGGCGACAAGGTCTTGATGTGCGAGACCGGCCAGTTCGCCGCGCTGTGGCGCGGCATCGCCGACAAGTTCAAGCTCGACGTCGACTTCATCCCGAGCGACTGGCGCCACGGCGCCGACCTCGCCGAGATCGAGACGCGCCTGGCCGCCGACAAGCAGCACAAGATCAAGGCGGTCTGCGTCGTCCACAACGAGACCTCGACCGGCTGCGTGACGCCGCCCCTGGAGGTGCGCAAGATCCTCGATCGCGTGAAGCACCCGGCGCTGCTGATGGTCGACACCATCTCCGGCCTCGGCTCGATGGAATACGAGCACGACGCCTGGGGCATCGACGTCTCGGTTGCGGGCTCGCAGAAGGGCCTGATGCTGCCGCCGGGCCTCGGCTTCAACGCCGTGTCGGAGAAGGCGCTCAACGTCGCCAAAGCCAATCCGGGCATGCGCTCCTATTGGGACTGGCAGGAAGTGATCAGCTTCAACAAGCTCGGCACCTTCCCCTATACGCCGGCGACCAATCTGCTCTACGGCCTGCGCGAAGCGGTGAAGATGCTGGAGGAGGAGGGCCTCGAGAACGTCTGGGCCCGCCACAAGCGTCACAGCGCGGCGACGCGCGCCGCGGTCAAGGTCTGGGGCCTCGAGACGCAGTGCGCCGATCCCGCCGCGCATTCGCCCGCTCTGACCGGTGTGCGCGTGCCGGAAGGACACGACGCCGACGCCTTCCGCAAGGTCGTGCTTGAGAATTTCGACATGTCGCTCGGCACCGGCCTGAACAAGGTCAAGGGCAAGGTGTTCCGCATCGGTCATATCGGCCATTTCAACGATCTGATGCTGATGGGCACGCTCGCCGGCGTCGAGATGGGCCTCGATCTTGCAAAGATCCCGCACCGGAGCGGCGGCGTGCTGGCGGCCATGGACGTCCTGAAGGGACGCGACGTGGTGCCGATGACCAAGGCCCAGGTGGCGTAAGGTTCAGGCGGCCTGAACCAACCTAAGAAAGTGAGCGCGCGATGAACGCACCGACGACTGCCAACGAAGACCTGCTCTACTCCGTCACGGACGGCATCGCGCGGATCACCTTCAACCGCCCCCAGGCGCGCAACGCAATGACCTTCGCCATGTATGACCGCATGGCGGAGATCTGCCAGGAGATCAACGCCGACCGATCGATCAAGGCGCTGATCCTCACCGGCGCCGGCGACAAGGCCTTCGCCTCCGGCACCGACATTTCGCAATTCCGAGCGTTCAAGACCGCGCAGGACGCGCTCGACTACGAGGCCCGTATCGACCGCGTGCTCGGCACGCTCGAGCAGTGCCGCGTGCCGGTGATCGCGGCGATCGCGGGCGCCTGCACCGGCGGCGGTGCCGGCATTGCGGCCTGCTGCGACTTGCGCATCGGGACCGAAACGACGCGCATGGGCTTTCCGATCGCGCGCACGCTCGGCAATTGCCTTTCGATGTCCAACATCAGTCGCGTCGTCGCGCTGGTGGGACCGGCCCGCACCAAGGATCTGATCTTCAAGGCGCGCCTCGTCGAGGCGCCGGAAGCGCTTGCGCTCGGCCTGCTGAATGAGGTGGTGCCCGACGTCGAGACGCTCCAGCGCCGCGCCGACGAGACCGCAAAGCTCGTCGCCAGCCACGCGCCGCTGACGCTCGAAGCCACCAAGGAAGCGGTGCGCCGCATCCGCCGCACGCTGTCGCGCGAGGAAGGCGAGGATCTGATCCTCAAGGCCTATATGAGCGAAGATTTTCGCGAAGGCATGGACGCTTTCCTCAACAAGCGTACGCCCGTCTGGAAGGGCAAGTAGCGCGTCCGGCGCGATCCTGCGCCGCGCGATGCGCGGCGTCATGACGATCGGCATCACCGTATCGCAGGCAAGATGCAGCATTGCATCGCGAGGCGTATGGATACTGTCATGTGTTCGGAATAGCCTGCTGCCGCGTGATAGGCGGGGATGCTGCATGATGAGGAAGATTGGGCTCGATCAGGCTGCGAGCTACGGCGGGCGGCCGCTGCGACACATGCTCATGTTGCTCGGCGTCGCCGGCTGGATGCTTATGGGTGCCACCGGTGCCCACGCCCAGTCGTTCCGCCAGGGCGTCGCCGCGTTCCAGCGTCAGGACTATGTGACGGCTTCCCGCATCTTCATTCCGCTCGCCGAGCGCGGCAATGCGCCGGCGCAGACCTATCTCGGCTTCCTGTTCGAGACCGGCCGCGGCGTGCCGATGAACTACACGGAAGCCGCGATGTGGTACCGCCGCGCGGCGGAGCAGGGCGACAGCCGCGCGCAATATTCGCTGGGCCTGCTCTATGACCGCGGCCAGGGCGTGCCGCAGGACATCGTCGAGGCCTCCAAATGGCTCAACCTGTCGACGGCTGCCGCACCGCCGCCGGTGCGGGAGTCGCGGGCCCGGATCCGCGATGCCGTCACCACCAAGATGACACGCGGGGAGATCGCGCAGGCCCGTCTGCGGGCGCTGGAATGGGCGCCGAGCCGCGAGCATTGATCGCGAATATTCCGGCTGGCGCGCCGCGGCCATGGTGACATCGTGCCAGTGTTTTGCCCGACGTGCCAAATGGATTCCATAAAATCCGAAATTGCCCCGCGTCGGCCGACAAGTCATTGATAAAGCTGTCCCCGTCTACTGTGCATGGGGTTGTTTTCGAGCTTTTGTACGGGGCGGGCTGCCAATCACGGCCAGTGGCGGTATGAGGCCTTAGCCCGGCAAGCCGCCGAGCCAGTTCACATACCAGGTCTCGCCCAGCCAGCCGATCCAGATCGCCGGCGCCAGGAACAGCCCGAACGGCAGGAAGGCGGTCGCGCGCAGCCGCTTCCTTTGCAGAACGGCGTTGCCGACATAGGCGCCGATCGCGAGCAGCGCGGCAAGCTCGATCACCGCAACCACGGTGGCAAGATCGAGCCAGGCCCCGCACACTGCCGCGAGCTTGACGTCGCCGAGCCCGAGCCCGTCGCGGCCGCGCCAATAACGGTAGACCAGCATCAGCAGCAGTAGCGGCAACGCGACCGCCACGGCGCGGGCCAGCGGCCAGAGCAGCGCCTCGATGCCGATGTCGGGTACGAAGGCGCCGGCGCGGAGCAGGGCGAGGGCAAAAGCTGCGCCCGTCAGCTCGTTCGGGATGAGGTAGTGGCGCGCGTCATTCGCCGCGATCGCCAGCATCAGCGCGGCCAGGAATGCGCCGTAGAGGCCTTCCGCGCCGGGCGCGATGACGAGGCTCGCGAACACGCCCAGCAGCAGGGCGATGCCGAGCGCCAGTGAAGGGGCCGTCTCTTCGTCCGCCACCTGATCCGTCACGGTTATCGTCTGGGCATGGTCCTTCCGGAAAGCCGCCGCGCGCTTGTCCCGATCATGCTCTAGCGTGCCACCTTGGGCGGGTTCACGGTTACCACGGGATTGCTGGTCCCGACCAGGCGGCTGTTCATCTTCGTGCGCATCTCCTCGGCGATGACATGCGCATCGACGCCGTCCTTGATCACGGTCGGCCTGATGAACAGGATCAGCTCGGTGCGGGCACGCGTGTTGGTCTGATGCGAGAAGGCATCGCCCATGCCGGGAATGGAATCGAGGATCGGAATGCCCTGGCGCTGCCTGTTCTCGGTCTCGCTGATCAGGCCGGCCAGCAGCACGGTCTGCCCGCTCGTCACCGCGATCGAGCTCTTGACCCGGCGCTGCGAGATCGTCGGCGTCAGCGAGTTGGCACTGCCGGCAGCGACGCTCGAGATCTCCTGCTCGATGTCGAGCACGACGTTGCCGTTGGCATTGGCACGCGGCAGCACGCGCAGGATGATGCCGGTGTTCTTGTAGTCGATGGTGTTGACCACGGTGTTGTTGGCGGTCAGCACGGTCGCGGTGCCGGTCGAGAACGGCACCTGGTCGCCGACCTGCAAGGTCGCGGCCTGGTTGTCGAGCACCACCAGCGAGGGATTCGACAGCACCTTGACGTCGGTGACGTTATGCAGCGCATCAAGCACGACGCGCGGCGAGTTTTCCGAGCCGATCAGGAAATTGAAGCCGGGCAAGGCGCGCCCGAGCAGGGCGCCGGCGGCGGCGTTGACCGCGTTGCTCGTCGGCTCGGTGTTGCTGCCGATCGTGGCGCTGTTGCTGATGCCCGAGATGGTGTTGGAGATCGAGCCTTTCTGGCTCGCCAGGAAGAACTGCACGCCATAGTTCAGCTGATTGTTCAGCGTCACCTCGGCGATGGTCGCCTCGATCGCGATCTGGCGCTGCGGCCGGTCGATCTGGCGGATGGTCTGCTCGACGATGCGCTGCGCGTCCTGGTTGGCGTAGACGAGCACGGCGTTGTTGGTGACGTCGGCGGTGATCCGCACGTTCTGGAGGATGGCGTTGGCGCCGGGCTTCGCACCGCCGCCGCCCGACAGTCCGCCCCCGAGGCCGTTGTCCTGCGCCGGCGTCGCGGAGGCGGCCGGAGCGGGACGGGCGCTGAACGCCGAGCCGGCGGGGCCGCTGACCGGCGTGGTGGCGCCGGCGGCGGCGGTCGGCAATGCGCTCAGCGAGGCGATCGGATTGGTGGAGGACGACGTCGTCGTCGACATGCCCGAGCCGGGCGAGATCTGGGTCGACGCGTTGTCGAGCGTCGAGCTGTTCGCCGAGCCCTGGTTGAGCAGCATGTCGTTCAGCATCGCCACGATCACCTTGGAGTTGCCGTAGCGCAGCGGATAGGATTTCAGGTTCACCCCGTCGGTGTCGGAGCGGTCGAGCCGCGCGATCCAGGTTTGCGCGCGCTTCAGATATTCCGGCTTCTGGCTCACCACGAGGATCGAGTTGAGCCGCGAGATCGCCTGCAGCTTGATCACGTTCTGGCTCATCCCGCCTTCGCCGGAATCCATGATCTTCTCGATCTCGCTGATGACGGGCTCCGGCGCGGAATTCTGCACCGGGAAGATGCCGACGGATTGTCCGCGCATCCAGTCGGCATCGAAGGAGAGAATGGTGTCGACGGCGGTCGCCCGGTCGGAGCCGCTGCCGCTGATGATCAGCGTGTTGCGGGCGTTGTCGGGACGCATGGTCGAGGCCTTGACGCCGAAGGCGTCGAGCAGCTTGAAGATGTTCTGGGCCGAGACATAGCGCAGCGGCACCACCGAGATGCCCTGGCCGGCCGCGACGTTCGCGCGGTCGACGCCGCCGGGACCTGCCTCCGGCGCCGGCAGCAGCCGATAGCCGGTACGGTCGCGCACCAATGCGACGCCGGACATGCGCAACGCGTTCTCCAGCACGTAGGCCGCGTCCGCCTTGGGCACCGGGCGCACCGAGGCCAGCGTCACGGTACCCTGCACGCGCGGGTCGATCGTGTAGCCGACATTCAACACGTCACCGAGGATCACCTTCGCGACGGTCGCCACCGGCGCGTTCTCGAAATTGAGATCGTAGCCGCTGCCGCCGCCATCATCACGCTCGGCCACAGCACTGCCCTGCGGCGTTGCATCATCGCCGAGATAGATTGCGGGCTTGGACGATTTCGACTGGGCGATGCCGCTCGCGCCAGTATCTGCGGGTTGACGCGGCTGCAGGTCGAGTGAGCGAACTTTATCGGCAATGTCCTGCGCGCGCGGATCTTTTGGGTCGGCCTCGATGGATTGGTCGGCGGTGACGATGCAGGCGCCGAGCAGGAAAGCGGACGACAACAGCATGAGCGCTCCAGGCAACGCTCTCCGGAGGCGCAAAAGCGGTTGGAGTAGTTTGAACGAAATATGACGAGTGCCGCTTCGAGTGGCCGAAAAATGCGTTTGATCCGTCATGGATCGTATGCGCCGAAATTTGCGTCGCCGCCATTTCTTGCTAGTAAACCTATCGTGGACTCCATAGTCGTGAGCAGGCCGGATGGATGTGTTGCTAACGAGCGTGGTGCGGTGAAGGGCATGCAAGACGTCGCGGTCGACACCTTCAAACAGCATCTTCTTGCAAAGCGCTCGTTGCCGTCACCTGCGCTTGCGCGCCTCGATGGTCCGACAGATGCCGGATCCGGTCGGTCGCTTCGCGAGCTGTGGGAGACAATGGACCTTTCGTCAGCTGAATTTGCCGACGAGGTCTCGGAACATTTTCGGCTGCCGCGGCTGGGTCTTCCGCAGTTACTGTCAATCACGCCTTGCCTCGACGGCTTCTCACATAGATTCCTGCGGGAATCGACCATATTTCCATTCCGCTCTTCGAACGGAACTTATGGAATAGCGATTGCCGATCCTTTGGATGCCGCCGCCATCCGCGCCGCCGAGATTGTCTTCGGCACACGGGTCGACATTGTCGTCGCGTCGTATGAAGATATTACGACAGCTCTCGACCAAAGGACCGGCGCCGCCGAAACAAGTGCGGACGAAGGCGTCCGGTTGCAGCAGCAGTCCGACGACGACATCGAAAGCCTGCGCGATCTCGCCAGCGGCGCACCTGTGGTGCGCGCGCTCAATGATCTATTGGAGCGCGCGGTGGACTTGCGTGCCAGTGACATTCACGTCGAGCCATTCCGCGCCGGGCTCACGGTGCGCATGCGCGTGGACGGCCTGCTGCGCGCGCTGTCGTCGCCGCAAGCCATCCCGCCGCAGGCGCTGATCTCGCGCATCAAGATTCTCGCCAGCCTCAACATCGCCGAACGGCGCCTGCCGCAGGACGGCGCCGCGCGCGTGCGCGTCGGGCGCAGCGAGATCGACGTTCGTGTCGCCACCATGCCGACGCAGCATGGCGAGAGCGCCGTCATCCGTCTGTTGCCGCGCGACCGCGGCCTGCTGGAGATGAGCAAGCTCGGGCTCGGCGCGCGCGACGAGGGCGCGATGACGCGGATGCTGGCGATGCCGCACGGCATGATCGTCATCACCGGGCCGACCGGCAGCGGCAAGACCACGACGCTTGCGACCATGCTGTCGATCCTGAACGAGCCGACACGCAAGATCCTCACCATCGAGGATCCCGTCGAGTACGAGATTCCGGGCATCAACCAGTCGCAGGTCAAGCCGTCGATCGGGCTGACCTTCGCCTCCGCCATGCGCGCCTTCGTGCGCCAGGACCCCGACGTGATCATGGTCGGCGAGGTCCGCGACGCCGAGACCGCTCATATCGCCATCCATGCCGCGCTGACCGGCCATCTCGTGTTGACGACGTTGCACACCGAGACGGCAGCGGCCGCCGTGCCGCGCCTGATCGATCTCGGCATCGAGGGATTTCTGCTGAAGTCCACCTTGCGCGCCGTGGTGGCGCAGCGCCTCGTGCGCATGCTCTGCGACCGCTGCAAGGTGCCGCATACGCTGACCGAGGCCGATCTTGCCAAGGACCCGCGCTTTGCGGTGATCGGCTTCAAGTGCGGCGAGGTCGTGCACGAGGCTGGCGGCTGCGAACGCTGCGGCGGCACCGGCTATCGCGGCCGCAACGGCGTGTTCGAGATCCTCGAAATGTCCGATGAGGTGCGCGGGCTGATCGGGCCGCAGACCGACTCCCACTCCATCGATTCCGCCGCGATGCGCGGCGGCATGACGACGATGCTGGAGGATGCGGTCGCCAAATGCCGGGCCGGGCTCACCACCGTACCCGAGGTCTTCCGCGTGACGACGGTGCGCTAGAACCCATGCCGAACTATCGCTACCGCGCGCTCAATGCCAACGGCGAACTGATCTCCGGCGCCATTGCTGCGCCCGCGCCGGGCGACGTCGGGCCGCGGATCGAGCGGCTCGGCCTCGTGCTGGTCGACAACGTCACGCCGGAGGAGGGCGGCGCGGCCGCCGGCGTCTTCAGCCTCTTCAACAAGCCGAAGCCGGAAGACGTCACGATCTTCACTCGCGACCTCGCGCTGTTGCTGCGCGCCGGCGCCCGCATCAATGACGGGTTGGAGCTGCTCGCAGCCGATCCCGATTTCGGCCGGCTGCGCCCGGTCGTGGCCGACATCCGTTCGCGCGTCGTCTCCGGTGAAAGCTTCGCCGAGGCGCTGGCACGGCACGAGGGGCTGTTCCCGGCGATGTATATCGCGTTGGTCCGGGTTGGCGAAGCCTCGGGATCCCTCGATCAGGTGCTGGAGGTGCTGGCCGGCGAGCGCGCGCGTGGCGAGGCCTTGAGGCGCCGGCTGTCGGATGCGATCCGCTATCCGATATTCGTGCTCGGCGCGGCCGGCTGCGTGCTGCTGTTCTTCCTCAGCTTCGTGCTGCCCCAATTCGCCAGCGTCTTGCAGGATTTCGATGCCAAGGTCGATCCAGTGGTCGGCGTCTTCCTCAACATCTCGACCTTCCTGCGCAGCAATTCCGACACGATGCTGGCCGGCCTTGCCGCCACGATCGCAGCGGCATGGCTGTTGCTGCGGCAGCAGCGGATCCGCCGCGGCATCACCAATGCGATCGTGCGTCTGCCGGCGATCCGCAACGTGATGAGCGCGTACCGGACGGCGCTGTTCTGCCGCAATCTAGGTCTGCTGCTCGGCAGCGGCGTCAATCTCACCACCACGCTGCGCATCCTGATCGACATGATGGCGACGACCGGACCGTCCACGGTCTGGAGCGATGCCGCCGATCGCGTTCGCCATGGCTCCAAGCTCTCCGACGCGCTGGCCGACACCGAGGCGCTGCCGGCGATGGCGGTGCGCATGCTCCGGCTCGGCGACGAGACCGGGCAATTGCCGATGCTCTCGGGGCGCGTCGCAGAATTCTACGAAACGAAGTTGCAGCGAACGCTCGACCGTGCGGTCGGCATCGCGGGGCCGGCGGCGATCATCGCGATCTCGCTGGTGGTCGGCGGCCTGATCACCTCGGTGATGACGGCGCTGATGTCGGTGAGCCAGATTGTCGGTTAGGCCAGGCTACGCGAGTAACGGGCAGGTAAGGGGAGAGACTTGAAGTGACCAAACATCCATCGTCAAGGCGCAGCCGGCGGCGCGCAGGCCGAGGCGAAGCCGGCTTCACGCTCGTCGAGATGCTGGTCGTCATCACCATCATCGGGATGATCATGGCGCTGGTCGGCCCGCGGGTGCTGAACTATCTCAGCGAGTCCAAGGCGAAGGCGGCGAAGATCCAGATCGAGAGCTTTTCCAGTGCGCTCGATCTCTATTACCTCGATCTCGGCCGCTATCCGACGTCGAACGAGGGCCTCACCGCGCTGACCCGCAGCAACAACCAGGCGGGCTGGAACGGCCCCTATTTGCGCGGCGGCATGGTGCCGAACGATCCATGGGGCCACATCTACGTCTATCGCTCGCCGGGCGCGAGCGCGCCTTACGAGATCATCTCGCTCGGATCGGACGGCCAGGAAGGCGGCAGTGGTACGGCAGCCGACATTGTCAGCGGCGCGCGCTGAGGGCCTCGCTGAGGCGCGCGGCTTTGCGCTGATCGAGATCCTGTGCGTGCTCGCCATCATCGGCTTGCTCGCGGCAATCATCCTGCCGGCGGTCCCGCGCACGACGACGCGCGCCAAGCTGGAGAGCTATGCGGTTGAGACCGCGGCGCTGCTGAAGGCCGACCGCAACGCGGCGCTGCGCCGGCAGACCAGAGTGACGACCACGGTGGATGCAGAGGCGCGTGCGATCCGTTCCGGCGTCACCGGGCAAATCATCCGTCTGCCCCGCGACGTGGTCGTGGCGGCGACCTTGGCCTCGCGCTGTGCCAACCGGACGGCGGGACAGTCGATCGATTTCTTTCCGTCGGGCATGTCGTGCGGCGGCACGATCGCGCTGGCGCGGCCCGGCATGGGTTATGAGGTGCGCGTCAACTGGCTGACCGGAGGCGTCGAGATTGTCCCGCAGAAGCTGCTCTGACGGCGCCGCCGGCTTCACCCTGATCGAGGCGCTGGTGGCGCTTGCGATCATCGTGGCCGTGCTCGGAACCATCGGCTCGGTCATCGCCACGACGGCGAAGGGCACGCGTTCGATCGACCAGCGCCTGGTGCTGGCCGGCACCGCAGAGCGGCTGCTCGCGGATCTGCCGCCGCGGGCCTTGCTCAAGCCGGGCCGGCAGAGCGGCGAGCTGGCCGGCAGCCGCTGGCGCGTCGACATCACGCCGATGAACGTGGCGGGCGATGATCCCGCCGCCAACCGCTTCGTGCCGATGGCCGTCAATCTGCGGCTCCAGCGCGCCGACGGAGCGGCGATCCAGATCACGACGGTGAAGCTGGTACCGAGGGCCGCACAATGAAGCGCCTGCGCCGCGCGCTGGCCGACGAAGCGGGCTTCACCCTGCTCGAAGTGTTGCTTGCGACGCTGCTGATGACGCTCATCCTGGCGGCGCTGGCGACGGTGACGGCGCAATGGCTGCCGAACTGGAATCGCGGCATCGCCCGCGTGCAGCGGGCCGAGCGTCTCGCGACCGGGCTCGACCGCATCGTCGCCGACCTCTCGGTCGCCGAGCAGATCACTGTGAACGGCGATGCCAAGGTGCCGCTGTTCGACGGCGCCGAATTGTCGGTGACGTTCCTGCGCACCGCGATTGGCCCGAGCACGCGACCGGGTCTCGAATTCATCCGCCTGATCGAGAAGGCGGACTCGCAGGGGCTGGCGCTGGTGCGCGAGCGCGCGCCGTTCCAGCCGATGCCGACCGACGGGCAGATCCGCTTTGTCGACCAGGTCGTGCTGATCCGCGCGCCGTTCCGCCTGAGCTTCTCCTATGCCGGGCCGGACGGCCAGTGGCAGCCGACCTGGCGCGGCCAGCCGCAACTGCCGGATCGCATCCGCATCACCGTGCGCAACAGCGCGACCGGGCAGGTGCTCGCGGTCTCGGGCGCGGTGATCCCGCACATCACCGCGCCGGCCGAATGCGCGCGGGCCAAGAATCCGGCGACCTGCGTCGCGGCGCGCGGCGGGCCGCAACAGGCGCAGAAAGAGGAGCAGCAATTGTGAGCCGTCCGGCGCAGAATTGCAGAGAGCTGCGCGATTCCCGCGGCTTCATCGTCGTCGCGGTGCTCTGGATGCTGGCGGCGCTGGCGACGCTCGCGCTGATCTATCTGACCTATGTCACCAACACGGCCGTCACCGTCGCTGTCAACGCCGACCGGTTGCAGACCGATGCGCTGATCAACGCCGGGCTCGAGCTCACGGCCTACCGGCTCTCGGCGCAGAACGAAGCCGTGCGTCCGACCAGCGGCACCTTCAATGCCCGCGTCGGCGCAGGCCGGGTCAGCGTAACGTTCCGCTCGGAGGCCGCGCGCCTCGATCTCAACATGGCGCCGAAGCCGATGCTGGCGGGCCTGATGACGGCGCTCGGCGTCTCCGCGAGCGACGCGCCCGTCTATGCCGACCGGATCCTCGCCTGGCGCACCTCGACGGAGGCCGGCCAGGACAATCCGGAGGATTCCTTCTACCGCACGCTCGGTGCGCCCTATCTACCGCGCCATGCGCCGTTTCCGCACAGTGACGAGCTCTGGCTCGTGCGCGGAATTCCGGCGGCCGTCATCGAGCGTGTGCTGCCCTTCGTCACCGTGTTCAGCAACATGCGGACGGTGAATCTGCTGGACGCAGCGCCGCAGGTGCTGGCGGCGCTGCCGGGCATGACGCCCGAGACGCTGCAACAGGTGCTGCGCGACCGCACTGACCCCAAGGTCGATCCGCGCTCCCTGGTCACCCTCGCCGGGAGCGCCAACGCGACGACCGACGGCTCGCGGGCCTACCGGCTGACAGTCGTTGCCGAGGCGCCGTCGCACCGGCGCAACTCGGCCGAGATCGTCATCCTGCTTCTCGAAGGCAGCGATGAGCCGTATCGTGTATTGTCGTGGCACAACGCCTATGACGGCTCTGCCGGAAAGCCTCTGTGAGATGAGTTCGCTCGATTCCCTCCGCGCCATTCTCGATACCTGGACCGGCACCGTGGCCGGCACGGCGGTTGCCGGCCTCGAGCGGATGGTGTCGCCGCGCGTGGTGCGGCTGGTCGAGACCGAGACCGGCGCGTTCGCGCTGGAGACGGCGAAGCCGGAGAACGGTTCGAAGGAGATCGCGTTCGAGGACGGCAAGTTCGCAAGCCCCAACCTGGCGCAGATCGTCCGCGGCAGCCGCGTCGAGATCGTGCTGCGGCCGGCGCGCTTCCTGTTCCGTCCGCTGGAGCTGCCGGCGCGCGCGGCCGATTTCCTCGAGGGCATCGTGCGGGCGCAGATAGACCGGCTGACGCCGTGGAGCGCGGGCGACGCCGTCTTCGGTTGCAGCGCTCCGGTGGCGCACGGCAGCGAGAGCATCACCACCGAGATCGCGGCGGCCCCGCGCAAGCTGGCGATGGGCTATGTCGAGGCGGTCGCGCCCTTCCATCCGGCGGCGATCGCGGTTGCGACTGAGACGGCCGAGGGCGGGCGCATCAAGGTGTTCGAGCAGAGATCGCGCGGGGCGGTCGACCCGGCGCGGCTGAGCCGGACGCTGCAACTGGTGCTGGCCTTCGCCGCCGTCGCCGCGGTGATCGGATCGGTCGCAGCAGGCTATCTCGCTGACAGCCTCAGCGCGCAGGAGAGCGAACTCGAACGGCAGATCACCCAGCGCCGCGCCGCGCTCCGCGGTGCCGACGGCGGCGAGCGCTCGCCGCTCGCCCAGCTGGAACGGCGCAAATACGAGACGCCGGCGAGCGTGATCGTGCTGGAGTCGCTCAGTCGGATATTGCCCGATCATACCTATGTCACCGAGCTGCATCTGGCCGGCAACAAGCTCCAGATCGGCGGCATCACCCGCGATGCGCCCTCGCTGATCCCGCTAATCGAGCAGTCCCAGCATTTCACCCGCGCGACCTTCTATGCTCCGACCACGCGCAGCTCGTCCGATCCCGGCGAGCGCTTCCACATCGAGGCGCAGATCGAGCCAAGGAACGTGCCATGAACAGCACCATGAGCAGCGCCAAGGTCGCCGGAGGAAATGCGGTCACGCGGGCGCTCGCAAGCTCGCCGCTGATCGCGGTCACGCTCTATGTGGCGGTTGCCGGTGGGCTGCTGCTGATGGCGGGCCTGTCGATCGCCGACGTCATCGCCCATCGCCAGGCGCTGGCGCAAACCTCTGACCTGCTCGACCAGCTGCGCGGCCGCAAGGGTGGCGCCAAGAATGCCGCGGCAGCTTTGGCCGAGCATCCGGGCACGCCGTTCCTGGAAGGGCCGACAGTGACGGTCGCGGGCGCCAATCTGTTGCAGCGGGTTGCGGCCGCAGTCGGCAATGTCGGCGGCTCGGTGCAGTCCTCGCAGGTCGACGTCACGGGCGCGCAAGTGAAGGACGGCTTCGTCGGTCTCGTCGTGAGCTGCGAGCTGGACCAGCCGGCGCTTCAGAAGCTGCTCTACGATCTCGAAGCCGGCATGCCGTTCCTCTACGTCGATCAGCTCGATGTCCAGGTGCCGCAGACCACTGCGCTGAACGAGGCCGGCACCGGCCGCGTCAGGGTGATCCTGGGTGTCTCCGGCCAATGGCAGGCGGGCAAATAGGGGGCTTTGGCCGGTCGCCCGGGTTCCGGTTCGATGCGGGTTGATGGCGACGCGCATCGGAACTAGTTTGCTGCGACGAGCGTCCCGCGAGCTTCCAAGGGAATTTTCGATGTCCGGGTGGCTGAGACCGACAGGATTGGCTGCGCTGTGCGCGGCAGCCGCATTGACGGCTCAGGGCATTGCCGAGGCTCCGGCCGCGACCTCTTCGCGCATGGATATCCTGTCCGACGATGCCGCGGGCAGCCCCGCCGAAAGCGTCGATGTCGGCGCGATGCGGTCGATCGCGGGCCCGGCGCAACCTGTCAGCAAACCCGTCCCCCGCGGCAATCCGCTGTGGGCGGTGCCGTTCTCGGCGCTGACGACGACCCAGGAACGCCCGATCTTCTCGGCCTCGCGCCGGCCGCCGCCGCGCGCGGTTGCCGCCTCTCCGGTCGAAGAGGTGCAGGCACCGCCGCCGCCCAAGCCGGCCGAGGCGCCACCGCCGCTGCTGCTGCTGGTCGGAGCCGTGGTGGGCGAGGGGGATGCGATCGCGATCCTCGTCAACCGCACCGACCAGTCGATCGTGCGCCTACGGCAGGGCGACACGCTGGGCGGCTGGTCGCTGACCTCGGTGCAGCCGCGCGAAGTGACGTTCAAGCAAGGCGATCGCAGCGAGATGTACTTACTGCAGCGGAAGGTTGAACCCGCAAGTCCACCCGTTGAATAGCATCCCGCCTGCACGGTGCGTTCCTGGGTGACAGTCGATCGCGTCCATTGGCCCTCTGGGTTCTTTGACCGCATTGCGGTCCATCTCGCCGGCAGCGAGACGCCATCTGTCGCGACCGGAGCAAAGCGCAAATGATTGGTGGCAAAGTAGTTTGGGAAGCGGCGCGTCATCGAAAGCAGTTCTGCCATCCTAGCCAACGCCGCGCCATCCGAACCCGCATGGCGGGAACAATACGAGGCATCTCTCAGCACGCAAAGGAGCGGCCATCGACTGCAGATTGGTGGCGGCGCGGACCGCTCTTGGAAGATCGATTGCAACCGGGCGCTTGCAATCCATCTCATTCCAAAGTCATAAGCGGGGCGGTGCCGGCCCGGCTTGAACTGGCCGGTATTCGCCCGCACAATGCGATCCGCGAGACTTCGCGAATTGCCAATCCGAACAAGAACATAGGCAAAAAACTTGGGGAAGACGCGCGTGGGACATGGAATGAAGGCTGCAATCACGCTGGCGGTCGCGCTTTGCGGCACGCCGGCCTTTGCCGGCTGGGAGCCGACCAAACCGGTGGAGATCGTGGTGGCAGCGGGCGCGGGCGGCGCCTCCGACCAGATGGCGCGCATGATGCAGGCCGCGATCCTGAAGAACAACCTGATGAAGCAGCCGATCGTGGTCTCGCTCAAGGGCGGTGCCTCGGGCGCGGAAGCGCTGATGTACATGAAGTCGAGCGAGGGCGATCCGAACAAGGTGCTGATCGCCTATTCGCTGATCTACATGCTGCCGCTGTCGGCGAAGATCCCGTTCAACTGGCGTGAGCTGACCCCGGTCTCGGTGATCGCGCTCGACCAGTTCGTGTTGTGGGACAACAGCGCCGGCCCCAAGACCGTGAAGGAGTTCGTCGCGGCTGCGAAGGCCGCGAGCTCACCGTTCAAGATGGGCGGCACCGGCTCCAAGCGCGAGGACCACGTGCTGACCGTGTTCCTGGAGCAGAAGACCGGCGCAAAGTTCTCCTATCTGCCCTACAAGTCCGGCGGCGAGGCCGCGACCCAGCTCGTCGGCAACCACACCGAAGCCAACGTCAACAATCCTAGCGAAAATCTCGAGGTCTGGCGCGCGGGCCAGGTGCGTCCGCTCTGCGTGTTCGACAAGGAGCGCATCTCCTACACCAGCAAGGTGACGGACACGCAGTCCTGGGCCGATATCCCGACCTGCAAGGAGGAGGGCGTCGACGTGCAGTATCTGATGCTGCGCGCGATGTTCCTGCCCGGCAAGGTCACGCCGGAGCAGCAGGCATTCTATGTCGAGCTGTTCCACAAGGTGACGCAGACCGCCGAGTACAAGGACTACATGGAGAAGCAGGCGTTGAAGCCGATCTTCCTCACCGGCAAGGACATGGTGCAATTCCTCGAAGAGGACGACGCCCAGAACAAGTCGCTGATGACGGAAGCCGGTTTCGTAGCGAAGTAGTCGTCTCTTCTACTCCCTGTCCCCGTTCTTACGGGGGAGCGACGAGCTTCGCTCGCGCTGGGAGGGGCGGGGTGAGGGGCTCTCTCCACGAGTTCAACTCTCGCCGTCCCCGTGGAGACTCCCCCTCGCCCCAACCCTCTCCCCGCAGGCGGGGAGAGGGAGAATTGATCGCACTCCGTCCCTAAGAACAGAGCATGTCCCAAACCGATCTTGAAATCGTCGTCGACGATCCGACCGCGCCTGAAGACGACTCTCGCTCCGTCGTCTCCTCCGGCGCGATCGAGATCGTCGTCTGCCTGTTGCTGCTCGCGCTCGCCGTCACGCTCGGCTACGACAATTGGCGCACCGGCGCGTCCTGGGACGCGACCGGGCCCGAGCCAGGCTATTTCCCGTTCTATCTTTCCGTCATCCTCGGCGGCGGCAGCCTCTATGGTCTGGTCGTGGCGCTGATCGCCCACCGCAAGGCATCCGAGACCTTCGTGACGCGCGCGCAGGCCCGCCGCGTCATGGCGGTGTTCGTGCCGACGCTGCTGTTCTGCGCGGTGACGCAGTTCCTCGGCCTCTATGTCGCGAGCTTCCTCTTGATCGCGGGCTTCATGCGCCTCGTCGGCAAGATCGCGCTGTGGAAGTCGCTGCTCACCGCTTTCCTGTTCACGGCGATCATGTTCGTCACCTTCGACATCGCCTTCGACGTCATCATGCCGAAGGGGCCGCTCGAAGCGGCCTTCGGCCACTAGGCGGTCCCGCGATGGAAGCTCTCGGTCTCCTGCTTCACGGCTTCGCCGTCCTGCTCACGTGGAAGACACTCGTCCTGATGATGGTCGGGCTGGTGCTCGGCATCTTCGTCGGCGTGCTACCCGGCCTCGGCGGGCCCAACGGGGTCGCCATACTGCTGCCGCTCACCTTCACGATGGATCCGACCTCGGCCATCGTGATGCTGTCCTGCATCTACTGGGGCGCGCTGTTCGGCGGCGCGATCACCTCGATCCTGTTCAACATCCCCGGCGAAGCCTGGTCGGTTGCGACCACCTTCGACGGCTATCCGATGGCGCAGCAGGGCAGGGCGGCGGAGGCGCTGACCGCGGCGTTCACGTCCTCCTTCGTCGGCTCGCTGGTCGCGGTGCTCCTGATCACCTTCCTCGCGCCGATGATCTCGTCCTTTGCATTGAGGTTCGGCCCGCCCGAGTTCTTCGCGGTGTATCTGCTCACCTTCTGCTCCTTCGTCGGCCTCGGCCGTGAAGCCAAGCACAAGACCGTCATCTCGATGGCGCTGGGCCTCCTGCTCGCCGGCATCGGCATGGACACGGTGTCGGGCAATCTGCGGATGACCTTCGGCTCGTCCGAGCTGCTCCGCGGCATCAACTTCCTCGTCGCCGTCATCGGCCTGTTCGGCATCAGCGAGATCCTGCTGACGATGGAGGAGCGCCTCGCGCTGCGCGGCCATGCCGCGAGCATCTCGCTCCGCGTCGTGCTCGGCGTCTGGAAGGACCTGCCGAAATACTGGGTGACGCTGCTGCGCTCCTCCTTCATCGGCTGCTGGCTCGGCATCACCCCGGGCGGCGCGATCGCTGCGTCGTTCATGGGCTACAATCTGGCAAAACGCTTCGCCAAGGAGCCCGAGAGCTTTGGCAAGGGCCGCATCGAGGGCGTGTTCGCGCCGGAGACGGCGGCGCATGCCTCCGGCACCTCGGCGCTGCTGCCGATGCTGGCGCTCGGCATTCCCGGCTCCGGCACCGCGGCGATCCTGCTCGGCGGCCTGATGGTGTGGGGGCTCAATCCGGGCCCGCTGCTGTTCGTCGAGCACAAGGACTTCGTCTGGGGCCTGATCGCCTCGATGTATCTCGGCAATATCGTCGGTCTCGTGCTGGTGCTGACGACGGTGCCGATCTTCGCCTCGATCCTGCGCGTGCCGTTCGCGGCGGTGGCGCCGATGATCGTGGTGTCCTGCGCGATCGGCGCCTATGCGATCCAGAATGCGATGTTCGACATCTGGCTAATGCTCGGCTTCGGCATCGTCGGCTACGTCTTCAAGAAGATCGGCATTCCCCTGGCGCCGTTCACGCTCGCGCTTGTGCTCGGCAACCGCGCCGAGGATGCCTTCCGCCTGTCGATGATCGGGTCCGGCGGAAACCTGAAGGTGTTCTGGTCGAACGGGCTGGTCGGTTCGATCACGACGCTGGCGATCGTGCTGCTGTTCTGGCCGGTGATCGATGGCGTGCTGGCGCGCGTGCGATCGCCACACCCACACGGGGTAAAGCCGACTATGTGAGCGAAACGAACCCGATCGTGGTTTGAAGCGACTATCTCTTCGGAAGCAGGCCTGGATCCAGCGCAATCCTCGATTGCGCGATTGGGCAGGACCAATCGGCACCACGACCGGTCCAACCGGGTTGCAGTAATAGCCGGGATCGGGGCGACGCACAGATCGTCGTTCACGCAACTGCAAAAGCCCCGGCTCGCCGGGGCTTTTTGTTACGTCTGTTTGCCTGCATTGCCTTGACGCGGGGCACAGGGTGACATCGCAATAGTCTCGACCAAGTCATGGCTTCGAGAAGCAACGCCGGCCTCGAGCCAGCCTTCGTCGTTTCTGTTCTGACTTTGGAAATCCGGCCGGCCCGATCGGCGGACAAGTGTGATCGAGTTGGAGCGATCGACGTTCGATCGTAGGACGCGGCGTAATGTGCTCTTCTGGAAGCGCGCACATCGTTCAAGCAGGTGAACAGGCAACGTCGTCTCGAAAGGCCCGGCGGTGACGCCGGGCCTCGTTATTTGATCGTGAAACGGTCAGAGGTCGTGACGCTTCTCTCGCTTGTCGGTGACGTTAATCGGGATCAAAATTCAAGCGTAGATAGAATTTTTCCGACCTCATTTTTCGGAGGATATCATGAGCATTGAACGCTACCGGGCTCGCAAGGGTGCGGAGATTTCCCACGCAGTCGCAGCCGAAGCCCGCGGAGGCTACACGATCGAGGTCCATTTTCTGGGTGGACTGACAACCAAGCAGAAGGCTGCCTTCAAGCTCGCAGCAAACCGGTGGACGCACGCCATCGTGGGCGATCTGCCCGACGTCACGGTCGGTGGCGAAAGGATCAACAATCTTCGCATCACGGCGCAGGGCACCGACATCGACGGCCCCGGCAACGTTCTCGGCCAGGCGGGGCCGAACCGTTTGCGTCCGAAGAATGCCGGCGCCGCTGCATTCCTGCCGGCAACCGGCGACATGCAGTTCGACACGGCCGATCTCGCGGCGATGGAAGCCGACGGCACCCTGAACGACGTCATCACGCACGAGATGGGCCACGTGATCGGCATCGGAACGATCTGGACGAACAAGAAATTGCTAAGGGGAGCCCACACCAGCAATCCGACATTCGTCGGTGCCAACGCCATGCGCGAATACGGCAAGCTCCGCGGCTCAGCGACGCTGCCCGTTCCCGTCGAAAACACCGGTGGTGAAGGGACGAGGGACTCGCATTGGCGCGACACGGTGTTCGGCGCGGAACTGATGACCGGCTTCGTAAATGAAGGCGGTAATCCGATGAGCCGGGTCACGATCGCGAGCTTGCAGGATCTCGGCTACGAGGTGAATATGGAGGTTGCCCAGCCGTACCATCTGCCGGATCACCTGCACATGGCGGAGGCGGGTCTCGTCGCCGCGCGTGCCGCCATGACAAGAGGCATCGTGCTGCGGCGAATTCCGATCACGTTGCCCGAGGAAAGCTTGGGCGTTTAGGCCTAAGGCATGATCCGGACCCGAAGGGCTGCGTTAGCGCAAAGTGCGAAGCGGTTTTCCGAAAGGATCATGCTCAAACAACAACCTGAAGCGCGATGACGTTTCGTCAATCTCATCGCGCTTTAGGGCCTCAAGCCAAAGGCCTGCCAAGCGAGGCTCCGTCGGGCGGCAAAACTTAGGGAAACCGGACCATGGAGGGCATGAAGCGACCGGAAGCGATCGTGCTTCCAGATTCGTCGTTGATCCCGTCGGACTGCTTGATCTCGCCTCCGCCCAATCAGTTCACCCACGAGGTGGCGAGATCGCAGCCGTTTTATGCCTCGCGCGGCCTGCCGAGCGGGCCACCGACCGGACAGTTCGAGGCTGGAGCCAAGGTCGTTCTGCTCTATCATGACGGCGGAGAGCTTTGCCGGGTTGTCGATGCCGCCGGCCACTACGTCGACACGCGGTTCGACGGATTGCGGAAGATGTAGACGATCGCGCAACCCGCCGATGCCGGACCTCGTCATGGCAGGGATCGTGCGAGGAACGGCCGCGCCGTCACACCACCTTGGCGTCCCGCAGTTTTGCGATTTCGTCCGCACTGAGGCCGAATTCCTTCAATACCTCTTCGGTCTGCTCACCGAATTCCGGCGGCCGTGCCACCATCTTGCTCGGCGTGCGCGACAGCGTCACGGGTTGGCCGACCAGGCGGATGCGGCGGTCCTCGTCGTTCGGCACGTCCTGCGCGATGCCGAGATGCTTGACCTGGGCGTCCTCGAACATCTGGTCGATCGCATAGATCGGCCCGCAGGGCACGCCGGCCTCGTTGAGCTCCCGGACCCAGGTCTCGGTCGATTTCGTCACCGTGCGCTTCTCGATCTCGGCGTTGAGCGCATCGCGGTTCTTGGAGCGGGCGGGGGCCGTTGCATAATCGGGATGGCCATAGAGCTCCGGTGCGCCGATCGCCTGCGCGCAACGTTCCCAGATCCGGCCGCCGGTCGTGGCGATGTTGATGTAGCCGTCCGAGGTCTTGAACACGCCGGTCGGGATGCTGGTCGGATGATTGTTGCCGGCCTGCTTGGCGACCTCCTTCTCCATCAGCCAGCGCGCGGCCTGGAAGTCGAGCATGAAGATCTGGGCCTGCAGCAGCGAGGTCTGCACCCACTGCCCCTTGCCCGAGACCTCGCGCTCGAGCAGCGCGGTGAGGATGCCCATGGCGCAGAACAGGCCGGCGGTGAGGTCGGCGACGGGAATGCCGACCCGCATCGGGCCTTCGCCCGGCGCGCCGGTGATCGACATCAGCCCGCCCATCCCTTGCGCGATCTGATCGAAGCCCGGCCGCTTGTGGTAGGGGCCGTCCTGGCCGAAACCGGAGATGCTGCCATAGACGATGCGCGGGTTGATCGCCGCGAGGCTCTCATAGTCGATGCCGAGCTTCTTCTTCACGTCGGGCCGGAAGTTCTCGACCACGACGTCGGCCTTGGCCGCGAGACGCTTGAACACGGCGAGCCCGCGCTCGTCCTTCAGGTTCAGCGTCATGGCCCGCTTGTTGCGGTGCAAATTCTGGAAGTCCGAGCCCCGCCGGGGCCCGCCCGGCTGTTCGCCGCCGGCATCCTCGGTCAGCGCGTCGATCTTGACGACATTGGCGCCCCAATCCGCAAGCTGCCTCACACAGGTCGGCCCGGACCGGACGCGGGTCAGATCGAGCACGGTGAAGCGTGACAGGGCTTCCGAGGCATGCGGAAAGGGCATCGTAAAAGGCTCCGGGCGAATTGCGGAGCCACCATAGTGCCGAAACATCACGCGGCAAGCCCGGTCTGGCGCCGAGGCCACCAGCCGAAATGCGATGCCTGGCAGATCAGCGCGACAGGCGCTTGAGCTCGGCGCGCGCCTGCTCGGCCAGCGGGTCATCGCTGTGGCGCGCAATGAAGAGCTCGAATGCCTCCCGGGTTCCCTTTCGCCGGGCGGCTTCGTATTCCTCGGCCACCGCGGCGGACGGATCGCGCGCCATCGGCATGGAGGCTGCGCGTCCTGCTTTCGCGCTTCCCTTGGCGCCGTCGTCCGCTTTGGCTTTCCCGACCATGACAGGCTGTTCTCCAAAGGGCCTCTGGTCCGGTCCGGCGAGCACTGCCAGCGCTCCGATCAGACCGGCTGAAAACGGACCCAGTTTCATGATTTCCCTTACGATTATACGGCTTGGCGGAACCTGCATCCTGCCGTACTCCGTATCCCTAGTGGATTTGATGGCTAACATGACCTCCCGGAAGGGGATGCGCGCCGATGCCCATTTTAAACCAAATGTATATCTCTCAAGCTAGAATCATGCGCCTGCACTTCGAATCGTGCTGAAGCATCGCTCGGGAGAGTTTCTTGGCTAACGCTGTCACTGTCAGTGCCACCAACAACGCCGAGATCGACGGCCTGCTGTCGGGCTATAAATGGTCCGGCACGATCACCTACAGCTTTCCCGACTCGCCCAGCGACTACGCCAATCCCTACCGCGGCGGCAGCAGCGAACCGACGCAGGCCGGCTTCGCCGCGGCGCCGAGCCAGATGCAGGCGGCGATCAATTATGCGATCGGACTGATCCTCAGCTACACCAACGCCAGCATCCAGTACGCGGGCACGAACGGCGCCGATATCATGATCGCGCAGTCGCCCGCAGCCAATCCGACCTCATACGCCTATTATCCCGGCAATTATGCGTCCGGCGGAGATATCTGGTTCGGCACCAAATACAATTACTCGCTGGCGCAGCTCGGCAATTACTACTTCGCGACCGCGCTGCACGAGCTCGGCCATGCCTTCGGTCTCAAGCACAGCCAGGAGGCCGGGGGCCCCGCTAACGTCGCGGTGCCGAGCGCGCATGACGACAGCGAATACACCGTCATGAGCTATCGCAGCTATGTCGGTGCCTCGACGACGTCCGGCTACACCAACGAGGCCTACGGATATCCGCAGACCTACATGGCCAACGATATCCTCGCGCTGCAAACGATGTACGGCGCGGACTACACGACCCAGAGCAGCAACACGGTCTACACCTGGAGCCCGACGACGGGGCAGGAGTTCATCGACGGCGTCGGACAGCTCGCGCCGGGCGGCGGCGCCGGCGGCTCGGCTAACCGCATCTACGAGACGGTCTGGGACGGCGGTGGCGTCGATACCTACGACCTGTCGAACTACACGACGAATTTGAGCATCAATCTCAATCCCGGTGCGGCGTCGGTGTTCTCCACCGTGCAACTCGCCAATCTCGGCGACGGACATTACGCGTCGGGCAATGTCTACAACGCTTATCTCTACAACGGCGATGCGCGCTCCTACATCGACAACGCCACCGGCGGGTCCGGCAACGACACGATCGTCGGCAACGCCATCGCCAACGTGCTGAAGGGCGGCGGCGGCAACGACACCATCAACGGCGGCTCCGGCACCGATACCGCCGTGTATTCGGGTAACCGCGCGAATTATATCGTCAGCTATAACGCGAGTACGCAGACCTTCTTGATAAGCGACCAGCGGGCTGGCTCACCTGACGGCATTGATAGCGTCACTGGCGTCGAGTACTTCCAGTTTGCCGATCGCACGATCGCGAGCTCCTCAGTGATCCCTCCGATCGTCATCGACGCCGTAGGCTCCACCAAACTGGACCAGATCGGCGGCTATTATTTCCTCGATCCCGTCAGCGGCGGTACGGGTCCATCAGTAAAATATGCTGGCACTCCATTTGCTGCATCCACTCAGGGCGGAGCCTGGACGCCGATAGGGGCAGAGCAGACGGCAAATGGATATCAGATTGCGTGGAAGGTGATCGGTTCAGATCAGTACGCGGTCTGGAACGCCGACAGCAACGGCAACTATGTCTCCTCCGCAACCGCGGTCGTCCCAGGAGGCAGTGCGATCCTTGAAGCATTTGAGAGTAGTTTCCAGCAGGACCTCAATGTCGACGGCGTGATCGGCATACCTGCCGCGAGCATAACCATGGTCGAAGCCGCTGGCTCCACCAAGCTGGACCAGATCGGCGGCTATTATTTCCTCGATCCCGTCAGCGGCGGTACGGGTCCATCAGTAAAATATGCTGGCACTCCATTTGCTGCATCCACTCAGGGCGGAGCCTGGACGCCGATAGGGGCAGAGCAGACGGCAAATGGATATCAGATTGCGTGGAAGGTGATCGGTTCAGATCAGTACGCGGTCTGGAACGCCGACAGCAACGGCAACTATGTCTCCTCCGCAACCGCGGTCGTCCCAGGAGGCAGTGCGATCCTTGAAGCATTTGAGAGTAGTTTCCAGCAGGACCTCAATGTCGACGGCGTGATCGGCATACCTGCCGCGAGCATAACCATGGTCGAAGCCGCTGGCTCCACCAAGCTGGACCAGATCGGCGGCTATTATTTCCTCGATCCCGTCAGCGGCGGTACGGGTCCATCAGTAAAATATGCTGGCACTCCATTTGCTGCATCCACTCAGGGCGGAGCCTGGACGCCGATAGGGGCAGAGCAGACGGCAAATGGATATCAGATTGCGTGGAAGGTGATCGGTTCAGATCAGTACGCGGTCTGGAACGCCGACAGCAACGGCAACTATGTCTCCTCCGCAACCGCGGTCGTCCCAGGAGGCAGTGCGATCCTTGAAGCATTTGAGAGTAGTTTCCAGCAGGACCTCAATGTCGACGGCGTGATCGGCATACCTGGCGCGAGCATAACCATGGTCGAAGCCGCTGGCTCCACCAAACTGGACCAGATCGGCGGCTATTATTTCCTCGATCCCGTCAGCGGCGGTACGGGTCCATCAGTAAAATATGCTGGCACTCCATTTGCTGCATCCACTCAGGGCGGAGCCTGGACGCCGATAGGGGCAGAACAGACGGCAAATGGATATCAGATTGCGTGGAAGGTGATCGGTTCAGATCAGTACGCGGTCTGGAACGCCGACAGCAACGGCAACTACATAGCGAATGTCGTTGGCGGGGTGTCCGGCGCCAGCACGGCACTGAAAGGTTTGGAGGCCAGTTTTCACCAGGACTTGAATGGCGACGGTGTGATTGGGGCCGCAGCCAGCGTCATCAAGGCGTTTGAGTCGACCAGCGTGGTCGAGATTGGCCACAATTTTCATTTTGATGGTGTCGGCGATGGCACGGGTCCTGCATTGACTGCGGCAGCTCTGGCGGGTCAGTTTGAAGCCTGGACTCCGATCGATTTGGAGCAGACTGCAACCGGGTATGACGTTGGTTGGAAAATATCGGGCGCCGATCAGCGTACCTTCTGGGACGCCGACAGCAGCGACACCCCCCAACAGGACTTGAATGGCAACGGAGTACTTTGCGTTCCGACGCTTGTGATTGCAACGAGCGGCCACTTGCAAATCACTCGAACTACTACATGGCCCGAGCTCGGGATCGCTGGCAACGATTTTTCTGTATTTCACCACGCCACCGATGGCAGCCCCGTGGTAGGCGCCGATGAATCTACTTTGGTCGCTGTTCGCAAGCAGCTGACAGAGCTCTTGCACGAACCTCCGAGCGATCGATCGCACGCCATGTCTCAGTCAGGATACGATTTTCATGATGCCCTCAGGGGGCGGGACCTAGCCGAGTTACATATCGCCGACCTGAATGCAGGCTCTTTTATAGTTCATTAGTCCCGTGGACGCTTACGTTATGACGAGCAGAGCGGTGGCGATAGTTATGATGGCGAAATAATTCCGTCGGTCCTTTCGTGGAGCGTGCGCGCGCCTGAGCCGCCCTCGTTTGAGAAGCAGTATTCGATCATTTGGATACTGCAGGTCGTTGGTTCGAATCCAGCTGCCCCGACCAACTAACCCGCTGAAACTGCGGCGACATTCGTTCTCCTTTCCATGATGATTGCGCCCGCACTATCTCCGGGGAAGCACGAGCGCGGATTTAGACCATTTCGAACAGGTTTTGTGCAGCCGTCGACGTCGTTTCAATGCAGTGTGTTCTCCATTGCCGTCTTGGCTTCAATCATCCGCAGAGCCATCGGCAAGGTCACGGCGGCGTCGATCTCGACCCGATTACCCGGCAAGGCGCGGAATTGACCGGCGGCCTTGCCCTTGAGCGGCGCCAACATTGCTGAAGCGATCGCCGAGCTGACCTGACATCGAACGAGGGCGTTTCCGTCCTCAACGGCCAGGATTAGGTCGGTACCGCGGCGGGCGAGTAGGGCGCCGAGATCATTGGTAGACGCTTCAGTGCGAACAGCGGTTTGGGTGCGCATAGTGTTTTGCCTTTCGAGCAAGATGCGAGTCCAGGGGCGAAATGACCGACACTAGGCGGCCCCGCGCACCTTTGGGCGTGCGCCTTGGACATACGCGCGCGGCCCCTGGACAAGATTTGTGATTGCCGCTCACCGGATTGGCTATCGGCTAGTGTTTCGGGCTTTCGACCCGCGATCAGGATGCGGCCTGCGGAAAAATCAGCAACGAATATTTTGTCTGGAAAAGTCTAATACGTAAAACCAGACAGGCTAAGCCTTGAGCCCTCTAGCGCATTTGTCGATTTCATCGTTTTTGTCGGATTTTCGGACTGTGCATTACTCGGCAAGAATTGCGCGCTTTGATTGGGTTGTCGCGCACAAACCTTCGAGCAACGCCAAAAGCTTAGACGCCATGCACAGCAAGCAAGAGGGGGCGAAGAGCGGACCGGCGATCGCGCCAGGTGAGGTGGTGGGCCGCATGCGAAGCTTATCGATCAATCGGCCGGCGAGACTCGGCGCATCCACCTCCCGGGCCACTCTCACCCTAGGGGGAGGAGCCGGCTTGTAGTCCAAAGGCCGCAAAGCCCCTCGGCTAAATTTCAGATTTTTGGAAGTTCGCGGTATTTTCAGAACGTGCCTATTCTCGTCGGACTTGGTTTGCTGAAATCGACCGTGGCCGGTAAGTCCCAGAGAGTGGAGCTTGAAATAGATGCCAGCCAGGCCGCTCGGCATCACTCAGCTGATTGCGCCCCTACAGAAGTCACGGCGGGCTTAGGCTTTTGGTTTGCCCCAGCCAAACAGTGTGGCACCAACGCTGACGACGGTATTCAGCTTATCTCGGCCTGTGGGGTCGAGTATTGAGAAGGTCCCCACTACAAAGCAGAGAGCCGCGAACTGGACCGCGACGCTTCGAACTGCCGCATCGCTGAAGTAAGGCCATAGCAGCCAAATGACGGTTGGCGCACCTAACGCGAGGACGCCCCCTTGCGCAATCGCGAACAAGCGACTTACCCATCGTATTGAGGATGCAGAAGGCGCGGGCGGCTCCGAGCCAGCCAGACGAGCCAAATCACAGGTTGCCGCCGCAATCAAAGCCTCTCCAAGCATCCGGGCAAGTTCTTCGCGTGTCGCGACGCCTGGTGTGGCAAGCCAAGCAAGTTTTTGGCGTAGACCCGCCGCGGCCGCTGCTAAGGGAGGCCGCACAACCGCATCGGCCGACGCATCGTCGCGGGCGAGCATTCGCACCATGGGGCCTTCCAGTAGGGTGGCGGCCGCTCGAAGGAGCATTGAAATCTCGTTTCGCCGGGCGAAGCTCCGAAAATCCACAGCACCCCCGGCGATGACGGCGGTGTACGCGTCCGCCAGAATGCAAACGAGGGCGACGTCTGGCGAATGCGAACCGATCCCCGTTCCGCTGCTTATCTTGAACCAAATGAAACCGAACGTTGTGAACCAAAGAGATGCCACACCTGCCGCTGTCATTGCGGGCCAAATAGAGCCCGGATGACTATCGTGCAGCGCTAGGCCGAACATCACCAGAAAGAAGGCCAGCCCCGCCACGCCAATCCAGCGCGACCTCGTCGTGAATCGCGTCGCGCTGCGCATTGCTGGGCGGCTGAACTCGACCAATTGCTTCCATTCAAGGCCTCGCATCTGAAGCTCTGCGGCTACGAACAACACGCAAAAATAACCGATGAGAAACAGGAATCTTGCGAGCGTGATTGCATCGTCGTCGAGTTCTGGAAGGAACAAGTTTGCCGGGAAAAGCAACGAATGTCCGAATCCAGAAATCCAAAGGGGTAGCGTAAGGATCAGGAGGAATAGAAACGCCCATCCTTGCCTTTTCTTACGGTGTAGCTCCGCCACAGCGAAACTTCTGGCTAGCGCCGGAATCGCCCGGGATATGTCACTGTGTTGTAGTCCGAGACGGGCCATGGATCGTCTGAACCCCCTGGCTCGCGTTCTGGAAGCCGCGGGTATCTCAGCTGTCGAAAAGATAGTTTTACGCCAACACCATCGAATCCAGGCCGTCAGCCGCCCGCGCGCCTGTTTGGTGTATCGGCGAAAGGGCTTGATCTGTGACATGACCGCACCGGCATCTATGTGGGCCAGAACCAGATCATGCACTATCGGGGCGCACTCCGCCAATGCATGACTTCATCGACTCGTAAATCGAAGACAACCAGCAGCGCGCCGAGACCATTTCGGATTAATCGGATCGGCCAACAGGTTGTATGATTTCTGTCCCGGGTGACGGATTGCCGTGGCTATGGCTCTTATATGCACTTCAACGAGCTTTAGGTTCCAAGCTAACAACGATCGATACTTTAAGACGCGTTGTCCCGGACAGGTGTTGCAACCTAGCTACAGCATCGTCCAGGTGGACCGATTATCCTTCCATTGCAGGTGGGCGAACGCACCGATTCACTGAAGTTCTTTCCTGGGGAGATAATGCGCATGAAGAAACTGTTTGCAGTCGCCGCTGGCGCCGGAGCGCTGGCTCTGGGCTTGGCGGCTCCGGCCAGTGCAGCGGACTTGGCTGCACGGCCGTACACTAAGGCGCCGCCGCCCATGGTCGCGACAATCTATGACTGGAGCGGCTTCTATATCGGCGTTAACGGAGGTTATGGCTCCTCGCATACCTGCGCGGACGTGGTTGCGGTTGGCGTCGTTCCGGTTGTGCCGGCGGCTGCCGAAGGGTGCCACAATGCCACCGGTGGCACCGCTGGTGGTCAAATCGGCTACCGTTGGCAGTCGGCCAACTGGGTGTTCGGCGTTGAGGGCCAGGGTAACTGGGCCGATTTCACGGGCAGCAACATTGGTCTTTTCACCGGGGCTGACAATCGCTCACGGATCGATTCGTTTGGTTTGATAACTGGCCAGGTGGGATACGCTTGGAACAATGTGCTGCTCTACGTGAAGGGCGGCGCCGCTGTGGTCGGAGATCGCTTCGACACGTACATTCCGCCTGGGTTCATCGGAGCTGGCACCCTGTTGGCGTCTGCACGCGACACGCGTTGGGGCGGCACGGTCGGAGCTGGCATCGAGTTCGGTTTTGCATCGAATTGGTCGGTGGGCTTCGAGTATGATCATATCTTCCTCGGACATCACGACGCGGTCTTCACCACCCCGGCTGCGGGTGTTTTCGGAACGGCTCGGATTGGACAGGATGTCGACATGGGACTCGTTCGGGTGAATTACCGTTGGGGTGGCCCGGTCGTCGCGAAGTACTAAGCAGCGTTCGCTGAATAAAATAGGCCGGCTCAAGAGCCGGCCTTTGCCTTTCCTGCATGTGCGGCGGATGTGAAGACGGCGCCGCCAATCACGACAGAGGCCGGATCCAGGTCAGCGGCAGAGCTCGTGCCTTGCATAACGCTGTTCGGCTTACCTCTCGAAAGCAGACATCGCGGCATGGGCGTCCTCGGCAGCTCCAGGATGCTATCCGCTCAGCCCTCGGAAGCGGACGGTGCGAGGTCAAGAGGGGAAGTCAGCCACGGGCCACAAGGCGACTGGGGTTGCGGCTAATCAGAAAAGAAACGAGTGGGACTAAACGTAAGCTCCCAATGGGTGTTATCGCTGACGTTCTCGTGCATCCAACCGATTTCAACGCTCTTGGTAAGACGTTAGCGCTGATGTCATAAACCAATTCCGAGGCTGCGGGCTCTGCCTCAACGAGCCCTCGGATCGCTTCATTAGCTTCGAGAGTTTAGCCACCGACGTACGAGATTTAGAATGTGCCTTGAGCAGCTTGACGTCCTCTTTGGTGTACTTTGCGCTTGCTCTTCTTTGCCACTCGAAGTTCTCCAACGTGATCACGCTCGGAGTTAAAGTGGTCGAGCGATGCGTCAAGCGCGGGTGCTGTGCACGGCCGGGCTGGTCCGACGGTTTCTTACTCCGACAACCCCACCAGGTATGGGATCATGGGCGTGGGCTCGGGTCCACCGAGTCCTGAGACAAAAGCGCGCCAGTTGGCGCTGGCGGGCCTTCTGTTGCGATCTGTGAACCACTTCACAAGGGCAATAGGTGTCCTCTGCTATGAGTGAGCCATCATCGTTTGAAAAATGCCCCTAGCGTTCGCCGGGGGGTGCTTGGCAGATACCCACAGGATCGACTTGGGCTGCTGATTTGAGCGCCGGTGGTTAACGCTGCCCGGGTCACGCTGTCACAATTCTTTGACAGACGAGTGCAAATCTTGCCGGCGCTGGGATTTCAGTGCCCAGGCTGGAATGCATTGCGAACGTGCCGAGCGCACATAGTCCGCTCGCGCGGTGTTCAAAAGGTCTCATATTTTCGGGGTTGGTGCATGTTCAGTGCGGAAACGACTGCTCTCCTTAGAGCCGTGCTTGAAGAAGTCTGCGAGGAAATTCCCGTCAGCGAAGTCGGCGTCAGAACGCACGTCGCCTCAAAGATCCTTGAGGCCGCGGCAAAGGGGCAACGTTCGACCGATGCATTGAGAACGGCGGGTCGCAAGGCCCTGGAACCACCAACGAGGTGGCGTTGATTGTAGGCGCGCCGGCTCACGGTAGGGCCATTTGCTATGCGCGAATCCCATCTCGCGCTGCTCTTGGCTTCCCGGGTTGCTGCAGTGATATGCCCCAGCCGAAGGTTGGTGTTTCCAACTGTGCCTTCTCCTGCGATGGCACGGGCGGCGAGAGCGGGCTTCTCTTGGCGCCTGAAAGGGATAGAATACCGTAATGGCGGAGCAGGTCACAATCTTCTTCTATAGAATGTTTATGGATCCCGAGGCCCTTCAAGCGAAAGGACTTCGGTCGCGCCAGGTTAGACAGGCTTACGTCGAGCGTTTTGCGCTTAAGCTTGGTGCACGTGCCACGCTGGTCGCGAGCAGAGATGGCCGGGTCTACGGCACGATCATGCGGCTTACTCACGCCGAGGTCGACCAGCTATATTCGGACCCTAGCGTCGCTGCGTACCGGCCGGAGCCTGTTCTTGCGCAGCTGGCCGACGGCTCAGCCGAGCTCGCTCTTTGTTTCAATCTGCCGATTGCGCCGCAGGGCGCGAGTGGCAATCCGGAATATGCCAAAGCATTGCAAGCTGTTGCGCGAAAGATGGGGTTGCCAGAACCCCATCGCTGGGCTCGCGAGCTGAGGCGGCATGTTCATGCTGCCTACTAATTTGCTTCGCCAGGGTCACCCCGTGAATTTCCCGGCGTCCTCTTCTGCGGGGCCTCAATGAATGTCATCGGACTCTTGATTTGCTTTGGACTCATGGCATGGGGACTGGCTCGCATATGGCCGGTGCTGCTCGCTTTAGGAGGGTGACCACCTAGCGGATTCCAGCAGCGTCCTAGCTGCCCTCGCGGTTCCCCAACCAGCTGGTCCCGAATGGGGCTTCTGCACCAAGGCTGGGGTCAAACGGGTTTGCACTTCCTTGATGCGAGAGGTTCCGCGGCCGGCACACCCCAAAATCAAAGCTCGGGGACTGCTCAGAACTACAGCTAAATCGCAGTGAATGTGGCCATTCAGTCACAGCTGTCAGCGATAGACGTCTGCTAAAAAGCCTTTTCGTTTTTTGGGAGTTCAGCATGCCAAATGATGTCGCTCAGACCTCTGCGGGACGCAACGACCAAACCAAGGTCGCTTCAAACCAGGCTCGCGTGTCGCGTCCCTCGAAGGTGCCTCAAGCAGAACAGGCCGCCGATGATGCAGCTCCGTATGTGCCAAGCAAGTGGAGCTGGGGCCCCCCGAGCGCTTCGTCCGAGTGGTAGCACCTTGGCACGCGCGAACTGATTCGGATCGATAGCGGGAAATCTCATCGGTCGCGGGTGGCCGCTCCAACTATCGTTCGCATGGAACGGAGAGCTTGCTGATGGAGCGCCAAAGCAAGGCGCAGCACCGGCGGCAAAGGCTGCCGTGAGGCCACCAGCGGCCGCGATTGCAGCGCTGAAACACAACTCTTCAGTCGCAGCCGCCTAAACCTCGCTCCACGGGGGCCGTGATGCGGGAAACAAATGCGGCCGAAGCGGATCTAGTCAAATGGACTCCGTCCTTGCCTAAATCGCTCCGGTTGAACTCTTCCCGTTTCGTCGACATAGTAATAACAACCGGAGAAAGTTTGCCGATCTCGCGAAGAAGGTCTGAAGTTCTTTGCTTCTGCAACGGGTCGTTTCCATCGTTTGCCCCTAGCGCGACGACCACGGCAGCCGGCTTTGAGCTAGCTAAAATCTCCGGACCAACCCGGAGGAAGTCGGAAGTCGTGGCACCTCCGATGCCGCCGCTAACAACAGGCTTCCCGCAAAGAGCCTTGGGAAAATCAGCCATCTCGATCAGGCTATCGCCCAGGACAACGATCGGCCTGTCCAAACCGTCGAGAGACGATCTGATTATTGTCTTTCGAACATCCTGATGGTCTTGAAACTGATGACGCGTCACCTCGCCGAACCTGGCGCGCATTCTCTGCAGCTCAGAGAACGAGGCTCCGAACGCCACGAAAATATAACCGCTAAAGCCCAGGGGACCGCGAGTCTCATGGAAAGCGCTTCTATACCAAGGAGTGGAAATTGATCAATGTTGCAGATGCTCAGGTCGAAGGAGTCACGTCAGACAGGCGGTGTCTAAGAATTTCATTACAACTCGATTGCCGGTGGGGCGGCTCCCGACACTCCGGCTCAGCAGACTCCTGAATGAATCCGCCCTCGTTAAGGCCGCACTCTCCGATTCACGTGCTGACTCGCATCACGCGGCAACATTGGGCTGATAGCATTTTGCGCAGTAAAGTCTGCCAAGTCTCACGAATGGAAGTTCGGTTAATCTGTACATCACCGCCGCGATGGCGACGCTGCAAAGCATACAGAGGGCGCCAATAAGCAGTGGCGGTAGGCCGTTGAGCACTCGAAACAGCACGCCAATCACGATCATGTGCCAAAGGTAGAGAGAATAGGAGATCTTTCCGAGAGAGAGCAGGGGACGCCATTCAAGGGCCCTCTGTACATTCCGGTCTGAAATGCGGACCGCGATCAAACCAGCCGCTGCAAGTCCGACATAGACAAGCCCGATTAGTCCGGATTGTTGCGATCGAAAATCGGTATAGTAGATCACAAGCGCGAGTAAGCCATATCGCAGGTATGGCTTGTCGGTCAGAAAGGCGCTCACCTCCTCTATGAAATGAGAAAGTGCGATTCCCGCGAGAAAAAACGACGCATAGAACGTCGTCATGAGGAGCCACGCATAGTCGGCGGTTTGCCAAGAGCTAGTCTTTGCAAGGAAGATGGCGGCGCCAAATACTAGGGACGAAAAGACGGCCGGCGAGAGTATGAATGCAGCGATGAGTAGCGAGACTCGCCACTCATAGACCAGACTCCATACTGGTCTGAGCAAGGCGTCCTCGCCCGTCAGCGGGAGATGCTGAAAATACTGGTCTGGGGTGATGCCTGCCGGCCAAGACGTGTCGTTGAACCATGCCGATAGGTTTGGAGCTGGTGCTGGTGCCCAAAACAAGTAGATCAGATACGAAGCTGTCACGGCAACTATGCATGGCGGGAACAGCCTAATGGCGCGTCGAAACACAAATGAAAGATAGCCCGGCCATTCAGTCTGGATCTGCTTGTAGAGCACAAAACCGCTGAGCACAAAGAACAAGTCAACGGCCGCCGGAGGCTCTGAAGAGTTTCAGGCCGTTTGTATCGATGAACGAGAGTGCTTGATCGGTAAACGATAGGTGCGAGGTTACGACAATTAGCGCCGCCAGCCCACGAATCGAGTCCGAGTAGAGAAGCCGTTCCCTGCCCATACGACGGATTTACCACCACAACCTCGGATCGAGCAACTCCGCGGAGAATCGCCAGTTCTTGCCGAATGCTAACGGCTAAGCACGATGGGCACGGGCCCGAAGAGCAGGGGGGCGTGTCGACAGCGGGACTGTGGACTGGGAAAAGGCTTGTTCGGAAGCGAGGCCGCCGGTCACGCTGGTGCGCGTTCGTCTTAGGATTTCACTTTGCCAGTGGTCTCGTCAAGAACGCGCCCATTCGTATCTTCGATCCACGCTTCACGGCCAGTTTTGCGAAACTCAGCGACGTCAGCGACCGCTTAGTTCCAGACATCCTTAAGGATTGAAGCTACGGTCTTATCTGCACCACGTACTTTCACGTACCAAGTCATAGAGACCTTCCTCCGATTATAGTTCGCGGTCCATCGCCGGATGGCTTCGGTTTTTGATCTTGATCCAGTGCTTCTGCCGACCACCACGATACGGTTTGTCGCGATGTTTGGAAACCAGGCCTTCTAGTCCCAGACGGCAGGCAGCCCGGAATAGATCGGGGCCGATCTCGCCGCGCTCGAAGGGCGCCACGCTGATCCCACCTGGCCGCCGGGCCAATAGCTGCTGCAGATTTGCCTTGCGCCGGTGGAGCGGGAGGGACCGCAGATCCTTCCCGCCCATCGCGAGGATATCGAAGGCATAAAGCTGCATCTCGTGGTCGTGCTGCCGGCTGTGCAGCGCGTTGAAGTCGCTGATGCCGTCCACGCCGAGGATGACGGCCTCACCATCGATCACAAACTGCTTCTGCCGGTTCTTCAACGCTGTCCCTGCAATCCAGGGGTAGCGCTTCGTCCAGTCGGTGCCATTGCGAGAGAGCAGGCGCACGTGGGCGTCCTCCCGAATGACCAACATCCGGTAGCCGTCGTGCTTCACTTCGTGGATCCAGTCCGGCCCTGAAGGCACTTGCTTGGCTGCGGTGGCCAGGCAGAGCTCGTACACCATACGCATGGGGCGGGAGATAATATTTTCGGCGGAGCTACGAGTCGGGAACAAGTGGCAAAGATGCAAATTATCTCCTTGCTCCGGCGCCCCTAAAGCCCCCTGAAGTCGGAGCGGGACCCCAAACGGCCCCAGCAGCCGACCCTCTGCTGGGGCCGCTGTTTTTGGTGGCCGCGAAGCTATGAACAGGGCGCGCGTCGGCGGCCTCTTATGCTAGGAATATGACGTGCCGCGCCGATCGTGCGGAACGTCGCGGCGCCGGCCGCAGGGGTCGTACCAGAGCGGCGCCTGCGGCCTTTTCTGTGGGAATTTTGGACAAACATCCGGGAATAGTGGGCAAGCGCAGGAACTGCAGATAGGAAATGTGCTTCTGTCTCGCGGTGATGGCCTCTGTCCCACGAGGCACGAGCCTGTCCGGAGGCCTCAGCATCATCATGCCCCCCGGCCCGATGCTGAGGCCACCACGGGCGCCGTTTCTGTGCGAGGCGTCGATTGGACGAAACTTGGAGAGTCCTGTTTGCGATTAGTGCCACGGTTGTTGTCGCCGTTGGCTCCTTCTTCGCCATCCGGTTTATTATCGGTTTGCACCTTTGACCTCGATCTGAGTGGATCGCAAGTTCCAGTGGTCCACGATTGCAAGTCGTCCATCACCACGCTCGAAGTCAGGGCGAATGTCGGCGCCGCGAGCACCGCAGCCTTTGCAGACGAACCGCGGCTCGATATCAGACAACCGAACATCATCAGGCCAGCGATCGGCGCTCAGCGCAACGTGGTGCCCGCAATGGCAGTAGACCAGCATATCGCGCAGCCCCATCTCGCGCATCTCGCCGAACGTGATCGTGAGTGGCCGGCCGTCGGCGTGCGTAGGAGTGTGGCGTCGGATTGGGCGAGGCATGCCGCCATCAAAGCTGCACCGTAAGTACTCGCAAATTATCAATTCCTAGCGGCTCGGAAGGCCGGCGAGCTACTGCCCATCGTGGGTGTGGAAAGGCCGATCGCCGAGGACAGACAGCCGGCGGCGACTGGCAGCACATGCCCGTCGGTCGATGCGGTAAGGGCAGAACCCGCCGGTCAACGATGGCGTGCTTACTTCCTGGAATTTGCCCAATCTCTGGCTATGATCTCGGGGTCGATTCGGGTGTATCCATTGGATGAAAATGGGCATCATCCAGGCGGTCACGTGGGCGGGGTTGATGACCCTTGCTGCGCTTCTCATCTCTGCTTGCGTGAGTTCCGACCAAGCGACGTCGGCGGTTCGTTCAGGCGCACCATGGGCGCGGGACCTCAACGAGCCGCCCCCCAGTCGAGAGCCTCCAAACACTGCGCAGATAAAGGCCGATCTAACTGCGGCGCGCGAGAGAGCACGGCGTTAGGACGCGGGCTTCGGTTATCGCGAACCGCCCGCCGGTTCATGCGGCGGGCCTCACGCACCATCACTCGGGCACGCCGTTCTTACCTCTCGAGTCGAGAAGTTGCGGCAAGGGCGGCATCTGCGCCTTGGGTGTCTGGACTGGCTTGTCCGGCACCCCATCTGATTCTTCCTCCTGCTTTCGGCGGACGAGCACACCGATGATGCCGAGGACGACCAGCGAGGCCCCTATGACTATTAACCAAGGGGCAAGCTCCTGCAGACTCACGTTAGCGGGCTACATCGGCAGTTGGAAGAAGCCATAGGCACCAAGGCCCAACAGCGCCGCCCAAAATGCCCAGTTCCAAGATCGCAACCCTTCAGAAAAACGGAACATGGCACTGCTCACTGATGCCCCAGTGAGACTATTACCGAAAAGGCGTGACATGGCCAGACCATCGCCCCCGATTCACGCCGTCGGGTTCCCGAGGTAGGCAGATGGCGTGGGGCCTTGGTCATGCGGAACGTCGCGGCGCCGGCCGCAGGGCCGCACCGCGGATCAGCGCCTCACTATGCCCTACAGCGACGAAATGAGCAGACGCGATCCAGGGACGATAGCCATGCGGTAGGGACGGGTTTCAGATCGATTTTCTGTGTACTCTACTCGTTATCCGCCGGGCGGAGGCGCAAGCTCTTTGAGGCCAGCTTCGATCAGCGCCACTTCATCTTGGATTGCTATAACCGCTTTCTCTGTGGTGACGCCCGAAACGGCTTGCAATTGAGCGAGCATCTCACGGCGATGAGCCAGCAACTCCGTCAGAGCTCGCCGATCTCGCACCTTCACGTAGCCAGCGACAATTAGCTCCATGGCCTTCGACATCGCCGCGCTCCATGCAATCACTGCTGTTCAGGTGCTCGCCAGAAGGCTCATGTAGTCGCTTTCAACCGCGGTTGGGTAACGAAGCCAAGCCGTCGCTGGGCACGATCGAAGGCGTCCAGCTCCGGGCATATTCAAAACTCCGCGCTTGCCGGCGGCCTCGAAGATAGTCGTGGAAGCCCGGACCCAGCGTCTTGCGCCCTCACTGCCGCCAGCCATCCTTGTCGAGTTCGACCAGGAAGCCCTCTGGCATGCGTGGCGTTTTGGGCAGCACGACGACGACCTCAATCACCTGTTTCAAGATCTCTGTAGCTAAGTCAGCAATCACCAAAGCGAAGTCATCCTCAATCTCCGCAGCGGTGCTTTCGTCCTTCGCATAGACGTACAAGAGCGGTCCGTCGACTTCGGCGAATCTGACGCCAGCGAACACCCGATAGAATACAGTCGCGCCTATTACACCGGCTAACTTTGCCTGTATTGCGTAATCCTGAGTATTGGTGAGATCCATGGCGCGGAGATAAACTCACATCGCGCGAAAACAAGTCATAAAAAAATTCAGCAGCCTAGGTGTGGTCTTGACGCATATCATCCAGCTAGAGCCCTATAGCCGCCGGTCACGCTGGTGCGCGTTCAATCCTGCTCTTCGTTCCAAGCTGCGCTCGTTCTCGCGATCAAAAGGCTCACGAGCTAAGGCGCCGTCTAAGCTCTGCCACAGACCAGCAGAAAGAAAAAGGCCGCCAGCAGGCGGCCTGTTTTGGATTTCGTCCTCTGCTATTTCTTGAGGGCGTCCGCGGCATCCCGCGTTGCATCCTTGATATCTCCTGCGGCGTTGTGGGCGGATCCCTTGGCCTTATCGATCTTGCCCTCGGTTTCCAGGTCCTTGTCCATCCGGCCAGCAGCTGCCGCAAACTACACCAACACGAGCATCGCCGCATCCGGGCTGCTTGGCCCGGCCTTCGCGGCAGGCCACTTCGGTGCATACGCGCTTGGAGCTGGCGTTGGCCTGGGCGGCAATTTCAATATCGACGTCTTGGAGAAATAGTTGTCTGCTATCAATGTTTTACTTCAGTCGAAATCGGCGTCCGTTCTCACGGACGGAGCGATTTACCAACTATACGGAACTTTGGTCGGCGTCGGACCAAAGGTGCGGCCGATGCCGCACCTAAAGTGCGCGGTGGCGATGCGGCGCGTATCTCGGCTGGGCACCGATCTGTGAGGAAATCAGCGCCGCTGCGCCCTCATTCGATAAATTGAAGAAGATTATGCCGGAGCTGCTTAAGGCGTGCGCGGTGGCGTACGAGCAATTGCTCGAACAATGTACGGCGGGACCATATATTGAGGTCGTAATCGCCGGCATCAACGGCCAGGGGCAACTAGAGGCCTACATAGCGCCTTCGCATGACCGGTACGGCAAGGCTTGAAGCATTATAGATCTTGAGGGACTTTCCGTCACGCCCACCAACAAAGCAGTTCATCGCCGCGTCATCGAGATCGCGAACGGCCGAACTGCTGATGAGCTAGATCCCGCGGTTGACGGCCTTGCGTTCTTGGAGGCGCAACGGGCGGCTGACACTGGCGCATTCGTCGGAGGCTTCGCGCAATTGACGACAATCGCAGCCGGCAGCATTTCCACGCGCATCATTCATCAGTGGGATGAAGCTGTCGTTGGGCGGAAATTGGCTGCGTGAGGTAGGCGTAGGCACGTGGATGAACAATGAAGATTGAGCTTCACAACCTTCCGCCCGACCTAGCCGCGCCGCCACCGGACGCAAAAGGCTGGCTCGCCTATCAACCATCTACCCGCAAAGTCTGGTGGAAGATCGATGGTGAGTGGACCGTCGCGCATCAAAAGGCCGCAGTGGCAAGCCACCGCGGCCGGCCGGGTTAAAATGTGTAGGTGAAATATGGGATCCAGCCCCGGCAGAAGTAGCCTATCCCGACTATGCCGAGTCGCAATGTCGTCGATGCCACACCTTGGAAAATGTTGCGTCTACGTCAGGGCTACTGACGGATGGAGGAAAGGGAGAACTCGCCGGGGCTGGCTATAGCGAGCCCTCAACCTCCACGCGCGAGCCGCCGCCTCGCAACACAACAGCCTGCATGCGATCGCGTCAGATTCATGTCGTCCCGATATCGAAATCTGGCGAACGGGCTCGATCACCGCTGATGGCCGAGGCCGATGCCCAAAGTCAATGCTTTCTGACGTAGCGCGCCCTCGGTGCGCTTAGTCATCTTGGCGAGTTTCATGACCGGAGTCCGAGCCTTCGAGTGCGCCTTCAATTCTTTGATGTCTTCTTTCGTCCATTCGCGGCGGACAGGTTTCTTAGTCTTCTTAGCCACTAGGTGACTCCATCAACGTTGATGGTCGCCGTTTAACACATGGCGCAGTGCGCGCAAACCTGCCGGTTGGTAAGCCGGTGAGGGGGAGAACCCGCCCATCGACTTTCGTCCCGCGTTATTGCGGACCGCGCTTGTGGAGGCTGATGATGACGATCCGGATGATGCAGTCGGAGATCGTTTCCCCATTGCGTTGCAACTTCTCCAGCCAATGTAGCGTCTTCGCGTCAACCGGGACCCGCCAGCTTACCGTTGGGTAGTCGCTGTTTCGCCTCTTCGGGTATTGGTTCTACCGAACTCTCGATTAGGGCGCGGCACTCGTCGGTGATTTCGATGTCCGGCATGATCGACGAGGAGGCCTTGAGTAGTGGTGATCGCGACCCATTCGCCTGCCTTGGCTCGAATGGCCAGTTAAATCGCGGCAATGCTCAGCCACAGCAGGTCGATAGGGTGACGCGAGCGAGAAGACGATTGCGCTCATCAGGGCGGCGATGGCTCAGCAGCACGACGATGCTATCAACGAAGGTGGTTGCGGCAGTCAAGGATGCCAAAGCAAGGCGGGTACTGGCTTAGGCTGCGGCGAGACGGGTGGCGGCGTGAGGGCGGCGCTGGACGCAAATATTGCGGAACACTTAACCCAGTTTTGGTATTGGAAAAAGGTCATGGCGCTCCTCGTGAACAAGATGCTCAAGCTTTAGAGCTCGCTATCGCGGGCGCCGCGACGTGTTCCTGCTGAGTTATTTGCAAGATCACCTGGGTAGGCCGGTCGCATGGTTTACCGGGTTACTAATCCTCGCCCTGGTCGTTGTCGGGCTTTATCGCCGCTTTCGGAAGCTCTAGCACCTCCTGCTTTGGGGCTGGCGACGTATTGATCACCTTCAACACACAACACGTTCCTTTCCTCGACCACCCATACGCCATTCTCTTTATCCTCCTTGGTCTGGAGTATCACATCCATTTCTATACCCGTGCGCATGACGATCGGATGCCGACCTTGAAGCACATCGCTTAAGAACACTTCGTCTTTGATTGGGGCTCCGAACTCTCCCTCGTGGAACGAGAAGCGCCAGCGACTTTCGCCCGGCAAAAGCACCGGACTTATTAGTGTGACTCGCTCGGGTTCTTCGCGCGTGCGCTTTTCAACAACAGACTCTTCTTCGAGCAGGGTGGTGTATCGCGGAAATTCGGACCTCTGCACAATCACGGCTGGTTTGGAGCCCGGCTTTGGAGTTGCTCCCACGCCCTTCACCGCCGGGTCCTTTTCCAACTCCCAATACACCTGCTGCACATTCCGTTCGGCGAGAGGCAATGGAGCACTATGTTGGATTAGACGTGTCACTGAAACTGACTTCGATCTGAATCGTCGATCGGACAGGAAAGGTCGAGCGCGAAGGGGTGGTTACGTCTGACCCGGAGGCGATCGCGACGTTCATCAAATTGCACGTGTCACACGTCGTTCGGATTGGACTCGAGACCGGAGCAACGTCGACGTGGCTATGGACCGAGCTGAATAACATCGGGTTACCCGTTATCTGCATTGACGCCAGGCCTGCGAAGGCGGCTCTGAAGATGCAGATCAACAAGAGCGACCGAAATGACGCTGCTGAGAAAGCGCGCATCATGCAATGTGGTTGGTACAAGGAGGTTTGCGTCAAGGATCTCGAAAATCATGCGACCAAAGCCCTTCTTGTCAGTCGAGCTCTGCTCGTCAAGACCAAGCGGGATATCGAAAATCAAGTCCGGCGGCTCCTCTAGAATCTTTGGGCTTGTCATCGGACGAGCAAATATGAATGTACTTGCTGTGCGCGCTGCGCAGTTGGCCGAGGATCGGTCGAGCTTTTTGCCGCGGTAGATCCATTGCTGAAGGCACGCGAAGCCGTCGAACAACAGATTGCGGACCTTGACCGCAAGGTGCTGCGGCTGGCTCGCAACAATGCTCAGGTGCGACGGCGGCTCCTGGCGTCGGCCCGGTCACGGCCTTTGCTTCCTTGCGACGATCGATGACCCCGCTCGCTTCAAGAGGTCACGAAGCGTCGGAGCCTACGCAGGGCTAACGACTCGCCGATACGCATCCGGGGAGATTGACTGGACGGGCGAATCTCGAAATGCGGCCATAAGATGCTGCGAAGTAACCTCTACGAGGCGGCCAATGTGCTGACACGCGTAGCAAAATGGTCAGCACTCAAAGCGTGGGGCATTCGGCTTGCGAAACGAAGCGGCCTTCGCAAAGAAGGTTGCGGTTGCCCGAAAACTTGCTGTCATTCTGCATTGGATGTGGATCGATGGTACCGAATTTAAATGGTCATCAAGGGATGCTGCTGATCAGCCTGCATAAAGGAGAGTTCCCGCCGAACAGCGGGAGCGAACGTCCCTGCCGGGACGCTGGCGTTGGTGAGATCGCCCCTGGCTTTGCGGTGCTCGAAAGGACAAAGCGCGCTTCACACATTGATCCGCCAACATCATCTTACGCCATCATGCGGAGGGCGCGCCCCTACCGCGGATAGAACCATGGATCCGGCAAGGACGTTCAAAGAGAGCTTGACCTCACGCCCGGAATTAGAGAACAGCCAGGGTCAGAAGCGGGCACTAGCCACTCACTCGATCACCTCGTCAGCGCGGGCGAGCAGCTCCGGCGGCACCGCGACGTCAAGCGCTTTCGCAGTCTTGAGGTTGATCGACAGCTCCAGCTTGTGAGGCAACGCGCGGCGAGTAGCCATCTTCTATGCAAGTTGCGAGACAAGCCAAGTCAAGTACGCCGCGCCGACCGGCGGGAAGATCATGGCTGAACTCTTCAAGAGCACGCCGAGGCACGCTGCTCCGCCGCTACACGCTTCCCAGTTCGAAGATAAGAAGTGGCCTGCGGCAAATAGACAAACCCCGAAAGAAACAGCAGCGCGTGCGTCCGTTCCCATTGTCGTGTCTGAAACGGCATCAAAAATTTCTTGAACGCTGTATTCAAGCAGGCACCAAACTGGCCACAGGAGCACGCATACGGCTTGCCGTAGCCCCAAGCGTCTCTGGTGGCGGCGATAGAAATGCCCAGCTGTGATCAGGAAGCCTAGAACATATACCCATAGAAACGGCATCAGCGGCTTAAATGAAGCCATTTTTTTCCGATCCCCGAGCTGCAATTATAAGTTCAGAATCAGGATTTTAAATACAAAAACGATTGTTGCCAACAAATTAGACGTTAGTGGTGACCTCAGGTTGAGCAATCTCGCGTCAGGAAATCTCGCCGGCGCCGCGTTCAGCGTTAATCCCCTGTGACACCCGGTTCTTGGCTATTTCTATTGGCATAAGCGCGATGGCGCGAGCCAGAAGAGCAGGACAGGCAGCTGCATGTCGCACCGGTCGCAAGTCTTCCCCGCGGCGCACGATGGCATGATGTGTGAGCGCTTCCGTCGTGTCGCGCGTGACATCTATAGCCCTTGCCCAGGCCGTGACTGACCCGCGCGCATCGCGGGGGGACCATTCGGCCATTTTCCGCTTCAGCCGAAGACGGCGGACAGCATGCGACAGAGCGTGCCTATCTATCGGCTTATCTCCTTCCACCGAGTGGACGGGAAGAACGAGGGGCTGTCCCTCGTACAGTCTTTGCGTAATCGCCTGCTTGATCAGTAACACTGGGCCGCAAAGCCAAGCACAAGTCTGCATATCGTTCGGCTCGCGGGGGGAGCTGAGGAGAGCGGCCTAGGGTCCTTGGGCATTAGCGGCTGCTCTAAGTAGCAGTCTAGTTCGATGAGGACTATGATACCTCCTAACAACAGGCCAACTTGGGCTTCTGCCTATTTGCTTGATACCTAGACGGGCCTTTCCGAGTTGCGACGGACAGCTTCGAAGACCGACAACCAAGTTCCGCGGAAGTCGGCTCTCGGCCTTGGCTGATTTGCCAGACTAGTCGTGGCTGCACCGGCAAGTCTCGACAATCACGCCGCGGACTGCTAGCCCGTCACCATGCCGAATGGGTTTTGCCGTTATGGAAGAGGCACTTGAGGGTGTATCGTAGATGGATTGAGGGCGGGAATGGCGTGAAAAAAGGTCCATCCCAGCTGCTCGGTAACTCGGCGTGGAACGCGACGGCCTTCGCGGTCGCGGTGCTGCTCAATCTCGCGATTCTCCCGTTCGTGATTTTCCGGCTAGGCCTCGCCGCGTTCGGTGTCGCCGGCCTCGTGACGGCCTGTGTCGCACCGGCGCTGATGTTCAGCAATGCACTTGGTCTCTCGACGGCGCGCGAGTTCGCGCAAAGGCTGGGACCAACCGATCGCGACGAGGCGCGCCGGTTTTTCGCGACCGCCCTCGGGCTCGCCATCGTCCTGGGCAGCCCGATCGCAGCTTTACTCGGCCTTACGGGCGCGCCGCTCGCGCGGCTGGGATTTCATCTTGGTGGTCCGGCCGCCGATGACCTCGGGCTTGCCTTCGGATTAGCCGGTGCCGGCTGGTTGTGCCAGTGCGTGCTTGCGGTGTTCCTCTCGCTATTCACCGCGCGTCAGGACTATCGACGGATCGCCTCGATCAGCATCACGGGCACGGTGGTGACGACAATGTCGATGCTGCTGCTGATACCATATGCGCCGCGCGCCTCGACCTTCCTGGGCTGTCAGGCCTTGGGCTTCGCGACCAATCTGCTGATGGCCATCGGCTGGTCGCGGCGTGCGATCAGTGACTGGCTGGCGCCGCCTGCGCTTGATCGCAGCGCGCTGCACGCATTGTTCAAGCTTGGTGGCTGGCAGGTCGCAGCCCAGGGCGGCGCGCTGTTTGCTGGACAGGCGGACCGCTACCTGCTCGGCGCGCTGCTGCAGCCGCAATTCGTCGGCTTCTACAGCGTCGCGCAGCGGTTGGAGGAGGCGGTCTATATCGGCGTGCTGAAGATCGGCGAGATCTTGTTCCCGTTCTTCAGCACGTTGCAAAAAGAGGGTGACGATCGCAAGGTCGACCTGCTGCTTCGCTCATCGTGGATCCTCAATGTGCTTGCCGCGAGTGCGCTTGGCGGCCTGATCCCGGTCGCTGGCGCATTGCTGCATCGATGGACCGGCGCCGAGGTCGCCGCCGAGGCTCAGCTGGTGCTGGTAGTGCTCTCGATGAGTGGAATATTCGGGTCCAGCGCCAACGTGTTTGCGTTCTATCTGCTGTCGCAGGGGCGCTCCAGTTCCAATGCGGTGATCTCGCTGGTCACTGGAATCTTCACGCTGGCGACCAGCGCCATCGCGTTGCCCTATCTCGGCTGGCAGGCAGCCGGTTGGAGTTCCTGCGTCGGAATGGTCGCGCAGATGGTGACCACCGTGCTGCTGTTGCGGCGGAGCTTCAGGCTTTCCACGATGTGGTCGCGGATGGTGCATTTCGTCCTGATTCCGCTCGGCACGGGAGTAGCCGTGGGGCTGGCGCTGCGCTCTCAGCTCAGCCCTGTGTCATTCGACCACGCGCCGTCTTGGTGGTATGTTGTGTCGCTTTACGGCGTGTCGGCGACGGCAATCTTTGTCGCCGCCGTTGCTATGTCGCAGTTGGGTCCTTATCGCGCCGTCTGCTGGCGGGATCTCCGCGTCATCATTACTTGCTTCCTGCCCTTCAAGGCCGCGTAGACATGTGTGGTATCGCAGGCATCGTCAATCTGCGCGGCGCTCCGGTGGCGCCGGCCGACATCTCGCGGCTCACCAGCCTGATCGCGCATCGCGGTCCGTTCGGTGAGGGCACCTGGTACAACACGAAGCGAAACGTCGCGTTCGGCCATCGCCGTCTCGCCATCATCGATCCCGGCGAGGGGGGCTATCAGCCGATGGTGTCGGGCGATGGCCGCCACGTGATCGTCTATAATGGCGAGATCTACAACTTCCTTGAATTGCGTCCCGAACTTGAAGCAAAGGGCGCGGTCTTCCGCAGCCAGTCCGACACCGAAGTGATCCTTGCCGCCTGGCAGGCGTGGGGCGAGGACATGCTACTGCGGTTCAACGGCATGTGGGCGCTGGCGATCTACGACACGGTCACGGACGATCTGTTTCTTGCGCGCGATCGTTTCGGCATCAAGCCCATGCTGTACGCGCTGTCGTCAGAGCGGTTCGTGTTCGCCTCCGAGCAGCGGTCGCTGGCGCGGAGCGGACTGGTCGAGACGTCGCTCGACGTCGACGTGGCGCGGCGGCTGTTGCTTGATCCGTTCGGCATCGAAGGCAGCGAACGGACCCTTTTCGCGCAGCTCCGTCGGCTGCAGGGCGGTCATTGCATGTGGCTGCGCCAGGGGCGTGTGCAGGTGCGCCGTTGGTGGCGGACCGTGGATCATCTGCCCGCGATCCCGGATACCGAAGGCGAACGCGCCGCGCGCTTTCGCGAATTGTTCCAGGATTCCGTCGCCCTGCGCATGCGTAGCGACGTTCCGATCGGGACCTGTCTATCCGGCGGCTTTGACTCCTCCGCGGTGATCTGCGCGATGGCGACACATGCGAAGGCCGGCATGGGACCGCGTGACAGCACCGCCTGGCGGCATGCCTTTGTCGCGACCTTTCCCGGCGCCAGAAACGACGAGCGGCCGATGGCGGAACAAGCGGCCGCGTGGGCCGATGTGGCGCCGAGCTTTCTCGAGATCGGGCGCTCCGACGCGCTCACCGACATCGACCGGATCCTCGATGATAACGACGACGTCTATATCGGGCTGCCGAGCGCGCCGTGGCTGATCTATCGCGAGCTCCGGCGCCAGAACGTCACCGTGTCGCTCGACGGCCACGGGGCGGACGAATTGATGGGCGCCTATCTGCAGGAGGGGCAGTCAACTGCATTTCGTATCCGGAACGCGGCAGCCGCGCTCACGTCACGGTCGCAGCTGGCACAGCGCGGCATCGATTTCTTGCGCGCGCAGATGATCAAGCGCCAGGGACATTACTTCCTGCGCGGAGGCCTGAACGCTGTGCCTGCACCGCTGCCACTGGTCGCCGAAGGCGACGAGTTACCGAGCGTGTGGGGCGCGCTGAACCGGCGCCTCTATCGCATGTTCCACTCGACCACGCTGCCCACCATTTTGCGCAATTTCGATCGGCTTTCGATGGCGCACGGGATCGAGGTTCGCATGCCATTCATGGACTGGCGGCTGGTGACCTATGCGATGGCTTTGCCGGAGGCGAGCAAATCGGCTGACGGGATGACCAAGGTGGTGGCGCGGCAGGCGATGGCCAACCTGATGCCCGAAAGCATCCGCACCGCGCGCCGCAAGGTCGGGTTCAACTCGCCGATGCCGGAATGGCTGAACGGACCGCTGGCCGGCTGGACTGCGGAGCTGCTCGATCGGAATGTGCCGGCATTTGCCGAGTTCGTCGACGAAGCGCCGCTGCGAACGGTGGTCGGCCGCCTGACTGCGTCGCAGAACTGGGATTGGCAATCCGTCGGCCGGATCTGGCCATACCTCAATATGAAATGGATGTTGGCAAGGACCGCGTAATTGATGCGTCTGTTCCAAAATAGCGGTCTCTATCCGTCCTATCTGCCGCGGCTGAATCAGCTCGCGGCAAAAGCGTCGACCTTCGCGGCGCGTCGCGACGCGTCCCTGCAGGATCGCTTTGGTGCGGCGCATATTCTCGAGCCCGTGCTCGACGGCGCACCCGAAGCCTTCTTCACCAATGGCGACGACAAAGTACTGCAGCGCCAATGGGCGCGCGAGCAGGGCATGAAGGGCACCCCAACGCTCGAGGCCATCCTGCTCGCGCAGATCGAGCATCATGGAACCGAAGTGTTCTATAATCTCGATCCGGTCCGCTATCCTAGTGCGTTCGTTGCCAAGCTGCCCGGATGCGTGACGAAGACGCTGTGCTGGCGGGCGGCGCCCTCCGGCAATGCCGATCTGACCGCCTATGGTGCGGTGCTTGGAAATTTCCCCTCAATCCTGGAGTCCTGGCGTGGCAAGGGCTGCCGGGCGGAGCTCTTCTTCCCCGCGGTCGATCCTGTCATGGAGCAGTACGGTCGTGGCGAACGGCCGATCGACGTGGCGTTCATCGGTGGATATTCGCGGCATCATGGCGCGCGGGGTAAGACCCTCGAACAGGTCGCAGCCCTGGCGGCCGATCGCAAGCTGGTGTTCTGCCTCGATGCGTCGCGGCTGACGCGGCTTGCCGAAAGCGCCGTCGGTCGGTTGCTGCCGCTGCGCAAGCATCGTCGTCCCGACGTCATCGCCCGAATCGCACGGCAGCCGCTGTTCGGCAGGGACCTCTACCAGCTGTTCGGATCAGCGAAGATCGTGCTCAACGGCGCAATCGATATGTCCGGCAACGATCGCGGCAATATGCGGTGCTTCGAGGCGATGGGGTGCGGGGCGCTGCTCGTGTCGGATGCGGGCAACTATCCGGACGGGATGGATCCAGGGCAGACCATTGTGACCTACGAGGCGGGCAACGACTGCATCGCCCAGATCGAGAATTGCCTGCAGAACTGGGATGAGATGAAGGTGAAAGCCGAGCGGGGACGACGAGTGGTTGGAGATTTGTATAGCAAAGAGCGCCAGTGGGCCCTATTTGAAAACCTCTTGGAGCACATCTAGGAGCAGGCATGCACGTCGACGGTGTAGTTTTCAGAATTAAGGAGATGGCTGACGCGCTTGCATTGCCTATCTACTTTGCGAGAGGACGTCGCCCGTGGTCAGTTGGTTATTTTACACGCAAGAAGAGCGCCATTCGGATAGCGATCGACGCGGCCGCAGTCCGACGGGGGCGCCCCCTGTCGGAGGCATTTGGCATCGGCATCGATGAGAGGGTCGTCGAATATCCATGGTTGTTCGATCGGTTGCGCCGCGATGGTGTCCAGCTGGGTCGAATGCTTGATGCGGGATCGACATTGAATCACGAGTACATTCTCGGCCGCGAACCGCTGCGCAAGGCAGACCTCACGATCATGACGTTGGCGCCGGAAAAGCGGTGCTACTGGTATCAGGGCTACTCCTACGTATTCGGGGATTTTCGCAAGACGAGGTTCGAGGACGGCTCCTTCGACACCATCATAAGCATATCCACTCTGGAGCATGTCGGGCTGGACAACACAATGCTCTACACCGATGATCCGGCTAAATCAGAAGACAACACGGATGGCTTTGCCGATGCGATGCGGGAGTTTCGGCGGATCATCGCTCCTGGCGGACGTTGCCTGATCACGGTGCCATATGGGCGATATGAGAATTTCGACTGGTTTCAGGTTTTCGACCGGGGCATGATCCAGGCCCTGATCGACGCTTTTGCGCCCTCATCCTACGAGCTCGAATTCTTCGGCTACGAGAAGACGGGCTGGCGCCGAGTAACGGAGGCTGACGTTGCGAATGCGACTGCTTTTGATCCGCATAGCGGGCGCGGCCGGCTCGACGACAAGGCTGGCTGCGCACGCGCCATTGCCTGCATCGAGTTGATCAGATGAATCTGGACTACTGGCTGCAAAGGATGCTGGGACGCGCAACTTGTCGTCTTGGGCCCCACGCCAGGCTGATGCCGACTGCACGCATTCGTAATATTCGAGGTGACTGTGATTGCATCGTCATCGGTGAGAACAGCGTTATCCGCGGTGAGCTTTTGACGTTTGCCCATGGCGGGCGGATCGAAATCGGTTCGTGGTGTTATGTCGGGGAGAATTCCCGAATATGGTCCGCCGGGTCGGTGCGCATTGGAGACCGGGTGTTGATCGCGCACGATGTGAACGTCTTCGACAATCTGACCCATCCGGTGGACCACGTGGCGCGCCACCGGCAAATCCAGGAGATGTTTACCAAAGGTCATCCGCGCCAACTGAATCTCGATGAGCGTCCTGTCGAGATCAACGACGATGCCTGGATCGGGGCCGGGGTTTTCCTGATGCGAGGAGTTCAGATCGGCGCCCGCGCGATTGTGGCGGCTGGTTCGGTCGTCACCGGTGACGTCGCCGAGGACACGATTGTCGCCGGAAACCCCGCGCGAATTGTAAGGTCAGTCCGTGAAACTTAGTTTGGTTAGGTCACCATGATCGTCTGGATTACAGGCGCGAACGGGTTCATCGGCCGCCACCTCGTGCATCAGTTGGCGGGCGCAGGCCATGCCGTGCATGGCGTCGGACACGGTGCGCTTGACGCAACGGAAGCCCGACGGCTTGGCTTGCAGAGCTGGATCAACGGTGAGATCGATGCGGCCAATCTCAACGCGCTTGCGGCTGCGCACGGGCTGCCGACGCACGTCTATCATCTGGCCGGCGGATCATCGGTCGGCATCTCCATCGAACGCCCGTTCGAGGATTTCTCGCGGACGGTCGCGAGCACCGCACGGCTGCTCGAATGGCTGCGCGGATCAGCACGAGACTGCGCCGTGATCGCGGCGTCGAGTGCGGCGGTCTATGGGGCCGACCATGTCGGCCCGATCGCCGAAAGCGCCATCGCAACTCCGATGTCGCCCTATGGGCAGCACAAGTTCATGATGGAGCAATTGTGCCGAAGCTACGCGCAATCGTTTGGTCTCCGCTGCACGATCGTTCGGCTGTTCTCGGTCTATGGGCCCAATTTGCGCAAACAGCTGCTCTGGGACATCTGCTCGCGGTTGCAGGCCAAGGAACAGGTGCTCACGCTTGGCGGTGTGGGCAGCGAGATTCGCGACTGGACCGACGTTCGCGATGTCGCGAGGCTGCTTGCAAGCGTTGTGGAACCGGCGTCGCAGGGAAACTGCCGAGTCATCAATGGCGGTTCGGGCCGCGGGACGAGCGTCGCCGACGTCGCGACCGCCCTCGTCCGGCGCTGGGGCAGCAGCACCGTCGTGCGACACTCCGGCGTAAGCCGGCCCGGAGATCCCATCAGCCTGTTGGCGGATGATGCAATGCTGCGCCAGATCGGGTTCGATTGGCGCATTTCGCTCGATCAGGGCCTTGCCGATTACGTGGCCTGGTTCAAGGGGCGGCATTCGTGACGCCCCACCCATTGCGGTTCGCGTTTGGTCACATTTCGCGGCGGATTTGGGCCGGCGGGTTCAATTATCAGCGCAATCTGTTCGCGGCGCTCGCCCATTTTCTGCCCGGCGAATTTGTTCCGGTCGTCTTTGCAGGGAAGAGTGCCGATGCGAGTGAGCTCGCGGAGCTTGCCGCAGTATCAGACGTCGAAGTCGTCCGATCGGAGGCGTTCGATGGACAGCCCGGCTTGGCTGCGGCGCTCGGGTTTGGTCTGGACCGCGGAGCCGCGGCGGCGTTTCACTCCGCGCGCGTCGATGTTGTCGTCGAAGCGGCACGCTTCTTCGGCTGGCGGCTGCCGATCCCGACAGTGGCATGGATTCCGGATCTGCAACACCGTTCCCTGCCGCAGGTGTTTCCAACGACCGCACGCTGGCGCCGCGAGATTGGCTTCCGCGTTCAGATCGCATCGGGGCGAACCATCATGCTGAGCAGCGAGAGCGCGTTGCGCGATTTCAGGGCTTACTATCCGCGTGCCAGGAATCGGATCAGCGTGGTGCGCTTTGCGACCCGGCCTCCGGACGCGTTCCTGAAAACGGACCCGCTGGAAGTGATCGCGACGTATCATCTGCCGCCGAACTATTTCTATCTGCCCAACCAGTTCTATCGCCACAAGAACCACCAGCTGGTCATCGATGCGTTGGGGATCCTAAAAGGTCGCGGGGTCGACGTCCTCGTTTGCGCGTCCGGCAGCACGGAAGATCGGCGCGAGCCGGGCTACTATGATCTGATTAATTCCGAGATCAAAAAACGCGGCCTCGAAACCCACTTCCGTCACCTCGGCGTGATCCCGTTGCCGCACGTCTACGCGCTGCTGCGGGCTTCGACCGCATTGATCAACCCATCGCGCTTCGAGGGTTGGAGCACAACCGTCGAGGAGGCGAAATCGTTCGGCGTCCCGATGATCCTGTCGGATATCGACGTGCACCGAGAGCAGAGCTCAGGTGCCGCCCGCTATTTCGGCATCGATGATCCGGTCTTGCTGGCCGACCACCTGATGGAGGTCTCGAAGATGAATAACGCGGCGCCGGTGCGAAGCATTGTTCCATATCAGGATGATAGCGTCCGCGCATTCGCGGCAAGTTTTTCGGACGCGTTGCGACGAACCCTCGCGGGCTGAAGAACCGAGAGGCTCAGTGGTCGAACCGCGATGGAAACAGTCGGCTCAAAAAACTTGGACGATGCCGAGCCCGGAGCGATGCGAACGGATCTTTAGCGCTTGGATCAACAACGCGGTAGGCGCGCCCATTGGTATTGGGGTCGCTGTTGTCGCTGGTCGAGAAGATCAAAGACGACTGCCAATGGGAATACCGCCCCATGCCCTTCTCGACGATGTTTGCGTGCTCGCTATGAGCTGGTCCGAGGGGGTGACCGTCTTCGGTCATCTCAAGTCGAGATCGGTTCGGTGCATCATCACTCTCCGAGATCGACCCAGGGATCAGGGCTAGATATTGCCAGGCATTGCCGCCAAAATGCTTGAAGGGCGGAGAGATCATTCCCGGATCGGGGTCGCGCCAAGGCGGCAATGTATCGAGGTAGAGCGCGATGGGAACGTACAGGATCGCCGCACCAATGGTCGCGACAAGGAGCCTTCGCTGAAATTGCTTCGACATGCCGTGTCCGGTTCTAAAGTCAGGATGTAGGACAAACTAGGGCTGGATGCTGTATTGGCTCGCGCTTGGCGCGATGATTAGTCAACATCGAACGCTTGATGGTCATGCGAGGCGCTCTTCAAGTCTGCCGTCGATGGCGACAGTGGGGGCTTTCGCTCTGCGATTCAAAAATCGAGCGCGGCGTCAGATACCACAGTAGGAAAAGAACGGCTGCGCCGTGAGATAGCAGAGTCGTTGTCAATGGGACATTCAACAGGAGCTGGGGAAAGATCGAACCCGATACGAGGATGAAGCGGGAAGGCAGTCCCGAGGAAAGCCGATTGGCAAGGGCGATTACAAGCCCGCTAACAAAAACCGGGATCGGCGCCAGCAGCGGGCCGACCGAAGCGATCCCTTCAGTGGCGAACAGAGAGGCATTGAAATTGCCGAGAGCGTATGCCTCCTGCATGATTTCGCCCAACTGACGGGGATACGGACACGAGACGAGAGCTTTGACAAACGTAATCTGACAGAAAGACGTCAGCTGGTGATTGAAGAAGAAATCGTTGTAGATGTCCATCGCATTGGAAGGCGTAGCGATCATTCGAAGATTGACGATGTCGAGATAGCGCGTGTCGCGCATGCCGAAGGCGGCGTACAGGACGACGCCGACAACGAGTGGCACGAACAGCGAGACGACAACCGTAATCCGACAGTCGAGTAAGCGCGTGAGCACGGCCATGGCCAGGAGCCATGCCGGAGTGAAAAACGCGACCTTGTTGAGAGTGATCGGGTAGAACAGCAGCAAAAGGACAAGCGTTAGGGCAGCTCGCCAGTAACTTCGCCGCTCGACAAAGCACGCAAAGGCGAAGGGTAGCAGGGCGTTCGACGCGACTCCAATGCAGTAGATGAGCAGGAAGGGCATGTTGATCTTGCCACGGAAGACATACATTTCATCCAGTGAGACCATCTTGAAGCTATAGCTTGCCGCGACCAGGATCGTGATTGCACCGAGTGCCAGGATAAATGTGGGCGCGCGCTGGAAGGTTGCTTCGCTAATCGCGAACCTTCGCTGGATCCGTGACGTGACGAACAGCGACGGGACCAGGAACGCTATCATCGACGCGACGGCAGAGACGCCACTGAGCCAGTGATTGTACTCGAAGCGAGAGAAGCAATTTAGCCACAGATAGCCGACGACCATCGTATAGAAATAGAAGCCGAGAAAGTAGCCGAAGCTGAATGGAGCAAGGAGGAATAGGTAGGAGAGAACGGCAAACGAGGCGATCGTTGCAATCGCGACGTTGAGCAATGCCGGATCATAGTAGATATGGTAACTGGCGTAGCCACGGCTAAGGTAGGCGAGCGAGACGCAGCAGGCGACGATATGCAAGCCAATCAGTACGCCCAAGCTCACGCGGGTCGACATGTTGCCTGCCATTGCGGTCCCATTCGTATTCATGCGGCTCGTCGCGATGCAGATTGTCCATGGCAGATGAGCGCGGCGGAGTTTGCAGACTCGGACGTTCGAGAATTCGACCTGCTTGCGTCGTGAGCGAGCGCCTGTTGGCTCAGAGAAACAACAATTGGCATAAAGCGTTTGCCGTCTTTCATTGGTCTAATGCGGTCGCCAGCGCGATAGGATCACTTCATCGTAACAGCCGCAAAAATGTCCGGAGAATGCCGTGGATGCGCGGCCCGCTATCGCGGTCCGATCGAATGGATCATGCCTTTGGGTCAGGTTGCAGTCGGACGCGCCCCAAAGGAGCATTCGTGTGCAATCATCGCCCACCTTGGCATTTCCGGTCATCGCAACTATTCCTCGACGAGTTGCTGGTCCCCAGTCCTAAGAGGACGCCCAAGAGTCGCATAAGCTCAACCTAGTTCACGAGGGAACTCTCGGTTGCTACAATACGATTGCCTTGTCGTGTAAACACCAGGAAACAGATTGACAAGTCGCTACTTATGGAACGAGGCGAGTTGTGGAATCGCGGCCTAAGTGTCCGTTTGAGTCGGAAGTGTTTGATCGGCCTTTTTCCTTCAGCTGCCGCACCCTAGGCATGGCACCTAGCAGATGATCCGGAGAATGGCAGTGGCGTCGGCACTGCATACGTCGCTGCTCAGCGAGCCGCGATTAGCGAGATGTCGTGCGCGGATCGGATTGTGCGCTCGAATCTGCTAACGATATCTCACCATGCGTTAAAATGTCGCCATAGAGTCGGGTGATCGCGCGACCGATGATTCTTGCAGAGAATCGCTCCGACACGAGGCGTCTCGCAGCTGCCCCGAAGCTTGCTCGCAGTGCCGGCGATTCAGCAAGCCGGAGAATCGCTCTTGCCAGTGCTGCGGAATCCTCAAGAGGCACCAATAAACCGGTTTCATCGGTAAGCACGATCTCTCGACAACCGGGGGTGTCCGTTGCGATCAGGGGTCTGCCGCACGCGGCCGCTTCCATCAACGCTCCTGGTAGGCCTTCGCGATACGAAGGCAATACTGCGATATGTGCGGCGCGCCACAACGAGACGATGTTGTCGATGTGCCCGAGCCATGTGATACCTGGCCGCGCGATCCAGGCTTCGATCTCGTCGTGTGACACCGACGATGGATTGGCTGGGTCAGGATTGCCTGCAATGATGAGGTTGATGTCGTGTCCTTGATCGCGGATCAAATCATAGGCGCGAACAACCGTGCGGATGCCTTTGTCGACCAGCAACCGACCTGCGAAACCAATCGTGATGGGACCTGCCGGCTCAGGAAGCGGCTGCAATGATTCGTCGTCCACGCCAGATCCTGAGATCAATGTCATGCGGTCGGATTTGGCGCCAAGCGCTAGAAGCGCTTCGCGATCATCGAGGTTTTGCACGACAGTATAGCTGCGATCCCGGTTGAGCAGCCAAGGCAATAGCCGGGACAAGGCTCGCTTCAGCAGGCGCGACTGCGAACTTGATGACGAGAAGATATAGCCTAGCCCCGTGATCGCGTTGACGACAGGGAATGTTTGGTCGAGGGCAGCCAGCGAGCCAAAGACGCAGCATTGCACACCGGAATGATGCACGATGCTCGGCTTGATTGCGCGTTCTACCTCTCGGATCGCTTTAATCGAGGCGGCGGCAGTTAGCATCGCCCTCTGACCGCGTTGGAGCGGAATCCGGTGGAGGACAAAGTTCTCGGCTTCAATCGAGTCGGCTCCGCTACTCACGTTGGTCGCCACATGGACCTCGAGGCCGGCTTCACGCGCTGCGCGGGCCATCGGGAGGCGATTGAGCAAGAAGGCCCAGTCCTCGTTTACGATGTAGAGGATGCGACCCTTCAGCTTGGCTTCTTGCGAAATCATTGGTCAGTTCGAATCAGGGGGCGGGACGGCCGGATGTGGTTGGCGAGACCGGCATGAGAAATCTGTCTCGTCTCGAAGATAGGGCAGTTCAGGGCCGCAAGTCCGCACGCGCGGAGTGGTGAGGCCGATCAGCATCCTTGCAATCGTCGCGAGCAGCCCTGACCGTACACGGGATAACGTCCGGCCGCCAGCGCTGCGGCCGCGACCAAGTTGATCGAGCACCGCATCATGAGATGCAATGGGCCGATGATCTCGAGCAGATGCGTTGATCGCATCGGGCGCGTTGGAAAAGACGAGAGGGCGATCGTCAGGCGGAATATGCCTATGCAGGTAACACGGATTGGCGGCTGTTGTGCCGTGTTGGTCGATCCAAGAGTGCTACCCAGCCGCAACAATGCTGTCGCCCTGCAGACGGCGCTGATGGCTTTCGATGTGACCGCTTCTAGCTGCGTCAGTTCCAACCATCAACCCGCCTATCCGATCCGCCGACCGCCCATCAAGGAGCGTGCGGAAGCACGATGGGAAGCGCGTAATCGCCATTCGGTTTGCCGTCGGGCTGTTCCGGAGCGTGGAAACGTGATTTCCGGATACCGTCAGTGCGATCGTCTCGGTGGTGGTGCCCGCTCGCGGTTGCGTCATCGAGCGAGCTCATCCGTACGATATGAGCATTTGCATTGAGACGCTCTCTGCATCAATTGAACAGCCTGATACTCTACGTAGAATCAAGCAATTGGTTTGTTCACGCAATGAACGTCCAGCTTGACGTTCACGGCGTGAACGCGGTATCAATCCGGACCGGAAGGGGGTTTCAATGGATCGCGCGTTGCCAGGTCCTAGCGGCGAGGACGAAAGGATCGTCCTGAACTTGCTTAATTCCGTCGATGATGGCGCGCAATCGCAGCGCCGCATTGCGGAGGAGCTTGGCATTGCGCTTGGCCTCGTTAACGCCTACCTCAAGCGATGCATTAAGAAGGGCTTCGTAAAGGTCAGCCAGGCGCCGGCGCGTCGCTACGCCTATTACCTAACGCCGAAGGGCTTCGCCGAGAAATCGCGGCTGACCGTGGAGTATCTGTCGTCCTCCTTCTCGTTCTTTCGTCAGGCCAAGGCTGATTGTGCGAAGGTCCTGCAATTGGCGGGGGCGCAGCATTTCCAGAATCTTGTGCTTTATGGGAGGTCGGACTTGGCCGAGATCGCCATGCTTTCGGCCGTCGATTGCGGTGTTTCGATCGTCGCAGTTGTCGACGAGAATGCGGGCGATACGCGCTTTGTTGGGATCCCTGTCGTTTCCGGCTACGATCGTGTTGCCGTTCCCTTTGACGCGGTGATGATCACCGATGTGGCTAATCCCAGTCGGGCTTTCGATGAAGCGGTGCGCCTTTACGGACCAGGCCGTGTGATGGTTCCAAGCTTGCTGGGCTTGAATCTCCACGAGCGTCAAGATGCAGCGCAATGAATGCGTCAAATACTCGTTCCTCACTGCTCTGTTTTTTCAGTGATTTGATTGTATCTACAGCGAAGGGGAGAGGGGCGCAGTAATGTGCGGCATTGCGGGTTTCATGCGACTTCGGCAGAGCGGCCGGGGGCCTCTGTCGCAGGGTGTCCTCGACGAAATGACCGATAGGCTCGCCTATCGTGGGCCGGATTCGCGCGGCACATGGCTCAACAGCGAGCGAGGCGTGGGCTTGGGCCACCGACGCCTCGCGATACGTGATCTGACCCCTACGGGCGCTCAACCGATGACATCGGGGTGTGGGCGGTTCGTCATCGTCTACAATGGTGAGGTCTACTCCCATAATGAGATTGCGGCCGATCTTGAGCGGACCAATCGTCGGCTCAAAGGTCATTCGGATACTGAGGTCATCCTCGAGGCTTGCGCGGAATGGGGCATCGAAAACGTCGTGCCGCGCCTCATCGGGATGTTTGCCATCGCGCTTTACGACAAGCAGACGGGCGACCTGGTTCTTGTGCGCGACCGCGTTGGGATCAAGCCGCTTTACTGGAGCGTGATTGACGGGGTGTTGAGCTTCGGCTCGGAATTAAAGGCGCTGCGCGCCGTTCCGGGCTGGACGCCAGTCCTTGATCGGAACGCGATGGCTTCGTTCATGCGCCACAACTACATCCCGGCGCCTTTCACGATCTATAAGGATACCTTCAAGCTTGAACCGGGCACCATACTCAAGACCAAGCTTGGCGGGGAAGTTTCGATTGAGCGCTTTTGGAATCTCCGAGACCTCGTTGAGAAGTCGGTGGGCGGCAAATCAAAGATCGACGACGGCGAAGCGATCAATCGCCTTGATGCTCTGCTGTCCGATGCGGTGAGGCGCCGGTTGGTTGCGGACGTGCCGATTGGTTCGCTGTTATCGGGAGGGATAGACTCCTCGCTCGTGACGGCTCTGATGGCAGAGACCGCAGATCGAAAGATCAACACGTTCTCGATCGGTTTCGCAGAAAAGGGATTTGACGAGGCGCCTTTTGCTCGGGAGGTCGCGCGCCATCTCGGAACTGACCACACCGAATTATATGCCGACGCATCGCATGCCTTGGACATGGTTGAGCATCTCCCGCAATGGTACGACGAACCGTTTGCCGACTCCTCTCAACTGCCGACGGCCCTAGTGTGCGAACTGACTCGCCAGCACGTCAAAGTCGTGCTTTCGGGAGATGGTGGCGATGAATTGTTTGCGGGCTACGGCCGCTATGCCTACGCCCTCGACATGCAAAAGGTCGTCGGCCCCACCCCAGAGGCTTTGCGTAGCGTGCTGGTTCGAGGTCTCCGTGCGGTTCCGAGGCGCGTCTTGGATCAAATCGGCGAGGTGTTGCCGGGCCGCTGGCGGATGAATGGTCTCGGTTCGAAGGTTGAACGGTACGCCCAGGCCATTCTCGAGGATGATCCCGACACGATCTATCGCGGGATGCTGAGCCATTGGCGCAGTCCCGACGACCTGGTGATCGGAGCCTCCGAGACCAAGGGGGTGCTTTGGGACAAGCGTCTCTCGACCGGCGTTCCGAACTTTCTTGACCGCATGATGCTCATCGACACGCTGACCTATCTGCCTGACGACATTTTGACGAAGCTCGATCGCGCCAGCATGATCGTTGGACTGGAAGCCCGGGTTCCGCTCCTAGATCACCGCGTTGTGGAATTTTCCTGGACCCTTCCCCGACATATGAAGTATCGCGATGGCGTTGCCAAATGGGCGTTGCGTGAGGTGCTCTATCGCCGTATCCCGCGTGCACTGCTTGATCGTCCGAAGATGGGGTTTGGCGTGCCGCTCGCGGAGTGGCTGAGAGGGCCGCTGAGGGGATGGGCGGAAGAATTGTTGTCTGAGAACAGATTGAAGGACCAGGAATTGTTCTCTCCCGCACCGATCAGAGAGCGATGGGAGGCGCACCTGGGCGGTGCGAATTGGGCCTATCCGCTATGGAATGTCTTGATGGCGCAGGCGTGGCTGTCAGCTAATCCGGAGGTGTCGCTGTGATCGCAGCGTCATCACTTCTTGGCTCGGTGTACGGGCACCGCGAGCTCGTGGCTGAGCTCGTGAAGCGTGAATTGCGTGATCGTCACACCGGGCAGCTGCTGGGCGCGCTGTGGGCTTATGGCCATCCGCTGCTGCTCATGCTGATGTACTCGCTCCTGTTCGCCTACGTATTCCCGACGCGCGTAGGCAGCAGCGGTGGGCATCCCGACTTTGCCGTCAATGTCCTGATCGGCATCGTCTCGTGGCTGGCGTTTCAGGATTTGCTGGCGCGCTCCACCACGATACTGACGGCTCATGCAAGCCTCGTGAAGCAGATCATTTTTCCGGTCGTGGTGTTGCCCGTCAAGACCGCGATCGCCTGCGCGCTTCCATACTCAATCGCGCTCTTGTTCACGATCGGTTACGCGGCGATCAGCGGAACTCTGACCTTCATGGTTCTAACTGTACCGTTCCTGATCGCGATCCAGCTCATTGCGATGACCGGCGTCGCTCTCATGCTGTCGGCCCTCGGCATCTTCTTTCGCGATTTGCGAGACATCGTGACGATCTTCTGCACGGTCAACCTCTTCGCGCAGCCCATCCTGTTCAACCCGTATGCAATGCCGAGCTGGATGAACTGGGTTTTTCATTTCAATCCGTTCAGCTACCAGGTTTGGTGTTGGCAGGACGCGCTCTATTTCGGAACGTTTCAACATCCGGCGGCCTGGATTGTTTTTCCCCTGGGCGCGATTTCCTGCCTGGCAATTGGCTACGCGGTGTTTTCTCGCCTGAGGCACGGCTTTGGTGACGCGCTATGACCGGAACCGAAATTGCCATCCGTGCCCGCGGGCTGCGAAAAGCATACCGCGTCTACGCGCATGCATTCGACCCGCTCGTGGAAGTCATTCGCCGCGTTCCACGCCACACGGAACGCGTGGCTCTTCAGGCCGTCGATCTCGACCTAAAGCGCGGCGAGATCGTCGGAATTCTCGGCCGCAACGGCGCCGGAAAATCGACGCTGCTCAAGATTATCGCTGGTACACTCGAGCGCTCGTCGGGTGATCTCGACGTCAACGGCCGTATCACCGCAATCCTTGAACTGGGGACCGGTTTTCATCCGGATTACACCGGACGAGAGAACATCTTGATGGGCGGGCTGTGCCTCGGCATGCCCAAGGTGGAGATCGAACGCAAGCTCGACTCGATCATCGATTTTAGCGAATTGCGGGACGTTATCGATCAGCCGTTCAAGACCTATTCCACCGGCATGCAGGCGCGCCTCACGTTCGCCACGGCGATCAGCGTCGAGCCTGACATCCTGATCGTTGACGAAGCCCTATCGGTTGGCGATGCGCGCTTTCAGATGAAATGCTTCGGCTGGATCCAGCGGCTGAAGCGGAAGAACGCGACGATATTGCTCGTATCCCACGACACCAACACGATCACGACTTTCTGCGATCGCGCGCTGATTCTGGAAGGTGGGCGCGTCTTCGCGGAAGGTGAGGCCGGGCCGATATCGGTGATCTATCACAATCTGCTATTTGGCAAGCCGGAGGCCCCGACGGCGATCGAGCCCGAAGATGCGCCGTCGCCTGAGCTGCAGGATTCCATCAGTCAGGTAGCTGTTGAGAGTGCGGGCGTTTCCGAGCCGCCGGCGGAGGATGTCGCTCCGAAGGTTCGATATGGGACGGGTGAAGGGCGCTTGCTCGATTGGGGCATATTCGATGAGCGCGGGCGACGCGCGACGCTCCTCAACAGTGGAGATAGCTATCGCTTTTCGATGCGGCTACGCTGCGATGGGGACATTGCGGCATTGTCCTGTGGTTTTGCAATCAAGGACCGCAAGGGAACTGTCGTATGGGGGGCGACCAACCTGACCAGCCAAGGCGCGGCGTGGCAGGCCCGCGCCGGCGACGTTCTGACAATCGTGTGCGATTGCAAGATGTGGTTGGCCGCGGGCGACTTCTTTTTGACGCTCGGCGCCGCACATCTCCATGATGGAGCAAAGATCGATTTCGTCGAGGATGCCATCCAATTCCGGGTCGTTGGTACGCAGGGGGCTTTCACGACGGCCCTGGTCAATCTGGAGAGCGAGATTGTGATCTCATCTGAACGCGAGGATGTCGCTCGAGTAGGCGGAGCTGTCGGAGGATGTTGAAGCGAATAATGGCGCCATTGCTGGGAACGCGCGCGCTGACCGAGAGCGATGCCTCGGTGCAATCCGCTCCGGCGCCCGTGCAACCTGCTCAGGCCCCGGTCTACAGCTCTGATGCTGCTCGGCTCGCGGCGGAGATCGAGATCCTAGCGCCGGACAAGGCCGTTCAGCTTCTTACGATCTTGAAGCGAGGGCTGGAGCCCCAATCCTCGGAATTCGAGCGCTATCTCTCCGCCGAGGCGCTGACCACAGCCATCTATCCGACGTTCAAATTCTCCGAGTTTGCCCGGATATTTCTCGAGGATGAGGCATTTCTTGCCTACTACATGCGGTTCATGGACGTAGGTAACTGGCATTCGCTCGATCGCAAATATGCGATGAATGAGTTGCTGAAGCTCGTGCTTCATCTCGACGGCGATGCCGCTGAATGCGGCACGTACAGGGGCGCGACGGCCTACCTGCTGTGCCAGGCTTTCAGGAAAATGCCGATCAGCATTCATCTCTTCGACAGTTTCGAGGGGTTGTCCGAGCCGACTTCCGTCGATGGCACATACTGGCGGAAGGGCTCTCTGACGGCGGCCGAAGATGAGTTGAGGCAGAGCCTGCAGGAGTTCGACAACTACCGGACCTACAAAGGCTGGATCCCCACGCGATTTGCCGAGGCGGCCGAATGCCGGTTCCGCTTTGTGCACATCGACGTCGATCTCTACCAGCCGACGCTCGACTCGCTGCACTTCTTTTATCCTCGCATGGTTGCGGGTGGCATTATCCTGCTCGACGACCACGGGTTCAAATCATGCCCGGGTGCGAAGCAAGCCGCGGACGAATTCTTCGAATCGAAGGCCGAGAACCTCGCGCTCCTGCCAACGGGGCAGGCCTTCACGATCAAGCAGTAGAATGGAGCTTAGCTGCTTCCTACCATGGTGAGAAAGCTCTGAGATGGCTGCGGAACGCTTGAAATGGACTCCTGAACTGGTCAATCGGTTCTGGGACAATGTGGGGCAAACCCGGCTGACTGAACTCAGTTTCGCGAAGCTTGGCGGCCGTAGCGTCATTACGGCGATCGATCACATACTTCCAAAGCACGGACGCATTCTCGATTTCGGTGCCGGCGATGGTCACCTGCTGCGCTTCATGGCGCAGCGGGGCCTCACTGTGGCGGGATACGAGCCGTCGAAAGGGCGCGCGGCAAATCTGCAGCGTGCGCTGGAGAATTTCGATGGATTCCTGGGCGTCGTGGGCGATGACTCGACCGAGACCTTCGATGTCGTGATCATGTCCGAGGTCATCGAGCATGTCTTGGACGAAGTCCTAGACGCCACGCTCGATCGTTTGGCGCGTTTTGTGCGCCCCGGCGGGATGTTGGTCGTCACAACCCCCAACAACGAAGACCTCGATCTTGACATGGCGTACTGCCCGGTTAGCAATTTGCTGTTCCACCGTTGGCAGCACGTGCGCTCACTTGATCAATCGTCGCTGAAGACGCTTCTCTCGCGATTTGGTTTCGATGAAGTGGTCACACACCAGGTCGGATTCGACGACAACATCTTTGTCCCCCACGATGCCTCCTGGAGCGGAAAGCCTATTGTTGATCCGCTGCCAGACTGGCTCGAGAACATACGCCAGAACAAGCCAAGTCAAGCAGGGGCAGGGAACCGACTTCTGTTCATTGGGCAGAAGGGGCCCGCGGCGGATTATGAGAAGCAATTGACGACGTTTCAGGCTCTTGCTGCTCTAGCGATGTTGAAGGTACCGGCGGCAAAGTCGTTGCCGGTTCGCAGTGGAATCTTGATGATCATCGGTTCGTTGGGCCCGGGGGGCGCTGAACGGCAGATGGTCGCCTTGGTCGAACAGATCGTATCGCGGGGGGTGGCTTCAGTTGCGGTGGCGCTTGTCCATCCGCCGGCGACGGAGCGCGAGAATTTCTTCCGAGCCCGGTTGCAGAAGGCGGGCGTCAGAATCATTGATGGCTTCTCTGCCGCAAGGTCTCCAACTGGATCTGTCAAGATAGCAAATTCTGATCCGTTCGAGGTGTTGCCGCCCGAGCTCGCTGACGTAAGGGCCTACTACGACCTTCTCGCCGACGTGAATCCTGAGACGGTATATCTCTGGATGGATGAAGTTTGCATCAAGGGCGGCATTGCGGCGACTGTACTGCAGATTCCCCGAACGTTGCTCTGCTTTCGGAATATGCCATCGTACAATTTCCCTTACTATCATGGATACCATCGTGATTGTTATCGGTTCTTGGCAGAGCAACCGAACCTGCAGATGCTTAATAACAGCCATGCGGGTGCGCGGGCGTATGCCGCTTGGCTTGAGCTCCCAGAGTCAGCGATCAAGGTCGTGCACAACGGCATCGACCTCGACAATGATGCCAAGACGGCGGTCTTGAGAAGACAGTACCGAGCCGCGTTGGGGATCGATGAGAAGACGCTGATCGTTGGCGGAGTCTTCAGAATGATGACGGAAAAGCGTCCGTTCCTCTGGCTCGACGTCGCCGCGATGATACGTGAGAAGATGCCGGCTGTGCGCTTCTTACTGGTAGGCAATGGTGCGCGGTTCGAAGATGTTCGCGCGCGTGCCGAACAGCTTGGGTTGACTGGCGCATTGGTTTTTGCCGATCTGGAACAGCGCCCGGCCGCCGCAATCGCGGCAATGGACCTGTTCTTTCTGTCGTCCCGTATCGAGGGTCTTCCAAACGTTATTCTCGAAGCTCAAGCGCTTGGGGTTCCTGTCGCTACGACCTCCGCTGGAGGTGCTCCCGAGGCTTTGCTGGATGGCAAGACAGGGCAGATATTCAAACCAGATACAACAGCGCAGGTTATGGCTGATACTATCGTAGACTTGCTAGGCAACTTGCGCTGGAGAAAGAAAGCTGCGCAACTGGCGCCACAACACGTCCATAATTGTTTTAGTATAGCGCTCATGGCCGACGGGATGCTGGCCGCTCGCGATCGAATTGCGATTCCTCCGGTAGCCGATAGCGAGGTTGTTGAGGCGGGGCCGCCGGCCGATCCTGTTGTGGAGAAGGCAGATAAACGATCTTGGACGCTGCAGTGGTTTACGGCCAAGCTCCCGTCCTGGATGTATCGATCGTGAGGGGGCGACCGGGCCGAAGGTGGCCCCAGTCTAGAGGGCCCATCGAGCGGGATCAGGCAAGCCATGATTGCAAGATTTGAACAAGGGCCAGCCTGGCCATATGTCTAGGGGGCAAGAACGTGGGCAAGGAGGAACAAACGACGTTGAAGGGCGATGCTGCATGGCGGTCGCCTGGGCGGACCCTTTCCATGTTTGCAGTCGGTCCAAAATTCGTGGCGAAAGCATTCGCAGGCGCCGTCCGTCGCAGTCTGCCGCACGGCACGATTGCATTTATTCGGCAGTACCGGCTGCGCCGACCTCCAGCCGTTACGTTCAAAAATGCGTATTTGTTTGCTTGGTCGAAAATGGCTCGCTGTCGCCCCCTGTTGGCGCGAGATCCAGCGGAACTCAGCATGGTGGAGCGCATTGAGCGTCGAATGCTCAAGTTCGTCCTGGCGATGCCCGATGGACGACATCGTCGCGCGCTTAGGCGGTTTGGTATCCAGTTGGACAGGCAACGTCTCTCTGGCGCGAGGAGCTCGATTGCCCGGCATCACGGTGTAACGATGATGATCGGCACGCTCGGCCCAGGCGGTGCAGAGCGCCAGTTGGTGGTCACGGCGCGCGGAATTCATGATCGCCGCAAATCAGACATCCGTGTAGCGTGCGTCAATCTGTCCTCCCCTGTCAGCAAATTTTTTCTGCCAGAGCTAGAGTCCAACGATATTGCTGCGAGTGTCATCGGCACTGAGGTTGATGGCAACCTCGATCCGGCGCGGCGGGCGGTCGTCGACGCCTTGCCGCCGGAACTGCGAAACGACGTGGTCCTCTATGCCAAGACATTGAAGGCGCAGCAGCCTGAGGTTGCCCATCTGTGGCTCGACGAAGTCAATATCAAAGGGGGCATCGCGGCCGTGCTGATCGGCGTGCCAAAAATCATCATCTCGCAACGTAGTTTGCCGCCAATCAACTTCGTTTTTCACCAGCCCTACATGCGTGAAAGCTACCGGTGGCTCTCGCGTCAGCCGGCGGTCAAGATGATCAACAATAGTGCGGCCGGCGCGAGGGCTTACGAGGCGTGGCTTGGATTGGCCAAGAACTCGATCGGCGTCGTTCGCAACGGTTATGCCTTTGATGAATCCGAGCTGGCGGGCTACAAGGCGGACACCGCCAAGCTCCGCCAGCGTGTCGGGATTGAACCCGGTGCGCTGGTTGTGGGGACCGTCATGCGCTTTACCGAGGAAAAGTGCCCCATGCTGTGGCTGGAGATAGCTGCGCTCATCCGCCGAGAACTGCCCGACGTGCGTTTTCTTATTGTTGGAGATGGACCTCTGCGTGCAGCCATGGAGGCTCGCTCGGCCGCCGACGACTTGGCGGGGGCTGTGTCTTTCGCGGGACATCTGAAGCAGTCGATGGTCGCTATTGCCAGCATGGATGTGATCCTTCTGACGTCTCGTGCTGAGGGACTTCCGAACGTCTTGGTCGAAGCGCAGTTCCTGGGGGTGCCTGCGGTGACGACGCCGGCCGGCGGCGCGCCGGAGGCTGTCGATCACGGCAAGTCGGGCTGGGTTCTCCAGGGTTGGGACGCGGCATCGAGTGCTTGCCAGATCGTGCGCCTTTTGCGAGACGGCCAGTGGCGAGAGGCCGCGGCGAAATATGGTCCTGAGTTTGCGTTTAAGCGCTTCGGGGTTCAGCGTGCGATCGATGAAACGCTCGCGGTGTATGGTTAAACGGATTCCAGAGGACAATTTGATGGACCAGGTAGAAGAGAAGCGCTTCGAGTTCGGAAGGAACTGGCACAACTTCATTCAGAAGAATTTGGACACGGAGAAGGTTCAGACTTCGAAGCGTCACATCCTTCAGTTCATGGCGCGTTCCGATCTCAATGGCCTGACGGTTCTCGATATTGGTTGCGGCAGCGGGCTCCATTCGATTGCCATGTTGGATGCAGGCGCTGCCCGGGTAGATGGTTTCGACTATGATCCGGATTCGGTCCGGGCAAGCAAGTTTGTCCAGTCGCAAGCGGGTAATCCTGCTAATTGGACCGCGGAGCAGGGCTCGGTTCTCGACGACGCCTACGTTGCCAAACTGCCGCTCTACGATCTGGTGTATTCGTGGGGTGTGCTGCATCACACGGGTGAGGTCTGGCATGCGATCCAGAATGCAGCTAGCCGTGTGAAGCCGGGTGGACTGTTCTACATCGCGCTCTACTCGGCCGACGTGCAAAAGGACCCGACTCCGGAATTCTGGCTGGATGTGAAGCGCCGATACGTTGCTTCCGGTTGGCTGCGGCGCAGGCTGATGGACGGTTGGTACATTTGGCGTTTCGAAATGTACCGAGATCCGCGCAATTTGCCCGCGTTCCTGCGACGGGTGCGGGAATACAAGAAAATGCGCGGCATGAACAAATTTACCGACATCCGCGACTGGCTCGGCGGCTGGCCCATGGAGTTCGTCTACGACAAGGAGGCTATCGATTTCGTCGAGAAGATGGGCTTCAGGCTCGACAAGATCGCGACCGGTGAAGCAAATTCCGAGTTCCTGTTTGTACGGAAATCGTAGCGCAACGGCGCGATGTCCTCCGCCGCAGGACATCGCGACAAGATGCTCGCGGTCGCGGCGAGGACGTCATTGATTTCCAGGCCATGAGCCCGCGCCCGATCATATACGTGATTGGCTCCCTCGATGTCGGGGGAGCCGAGCGGCATCTGACACAGATTATCCCGAAATTGGATCGTGCCCGGTGGAAGCCGGTCGTCTGCTGCATGACCGAAAGAGGCAAGCTCGCGGAAGGTCTGGAGGCCGCTGGCTTCGAGGTGATAGCCCGTCCGGTCGTGCGACGTTCCGGCGGTGCATCAAGGGTCCGAAGCCTCGCGCGTCTCGCTGAAACGGCTTTCTGGCTTTGTCGGATCATGCGCCGGTTTCGTCCGGCAATCGCTCATTTCTTCTTGCCCGGGGCTTACATCCTGGGGGCGCCGGCGTCGATGCTGGCGCGCGTCCCCGTACGGATCATGAGCCGACGAAGCCTGAACAACTATCAGCGCAACATGCGCTTCAGTCCTGCGATCGAGGGCAGGCTGCATCGCCATATGTCTGCCATTCTCGGGAATTCGAACAGCGTGGTGCGTCAACTGCATGACGATGAGAACGTCCCGGCGGATCGGCTGGGCCTGATCTATAACGGCATTGATTTCGCGAAGTATCAAAAGTCTTCGACGGTGCGACAGGGCGTGCGTGCGTCCCTCAAGATTGATCAAGACGCGCTTGTTTTCATCATGGTGGCGAATCTCATTCCTTACAAGGGACATCAGGATTTGCTCGTGGCCTTCTCGATGGCTCGCGCCCGTTTGCCCGCCGGGTGGAGGCTGCTGGTGGTGGGGCGAGACGACGGAATTGGCGGGGCGTTGCGCGAACAGGCAACGAATTTGTATATTGCCAACAACGTGCTCTTTCTCGGTTCAAGAAGCGACGTGCCTGATCTGCTGTGTGGGGCGGACGTCAGCGTTCTGTCCTCGCACGAGGAGGGGTTCTCGAACGCCGTCCTCGAGAGCATGGCCGCCGGACTTCCGGTGATCGCGACCGACGTAGGTGGGAATCCCGAGGCGAATATCGACGGAGAAACCGGGTTCATTGTGCCGCCGCGTGATCCTGCGGCAATGAGCGAAGCTATAGTTCTCCTTTCCGCGGACGGGGCATTGCGCACCAGGATGGGGATGAAGGCGGCGGACCGGGCCGAAACGAACTTCAGCCTGGATGCTTGCGTGTCGCGCTATGAGGATCTTTATCGTGGCTTGCTGGAGGGCAAGAGTCCGGGAGAGATCCCGAGCATCCGGCTGTCGATGTAATTCACCCCCACCGTTCGCGCCAGGCTTCGAACATCAAGACGTCCCAGAGCGGGTACTGCCAATTGCGCTCGCGCGACAGATGCTCGGCCCAGTGCCGGCGAATCAGGGCGACGTCGAAGAGCTCCGTCTCGCGCAATCGCTTCTCGGAGAGCAGGTTTTCCGCCCATTGCCGCAACGGTCCGCGCAACCATTCGCTGAGCGGAACGGAAAAGCCCATCTTTGGACGCTCGATGAGATTTCTCGGGACGTGACGGTACAGAACCTGACGCAACAGCCATTTGCTGACGCCGCGCCGGATCTTGACGGAGTGCGGGAGCCGCCAGGCCATTTCGACGACGCGGTGATCGAGCAGCGGCACTCTCACTTCGAGCGCGACCGCCATGCTCGCACGATCCACCTTGGTCAGAATATCGTCGGGAAGATACGTCACCGAGTCGAGGAATTGCATTCGATCCAGCAAATTCGGAAAGTCAGCCCGTACGGAACTGTCCCACAAGACCCCACGCGCTTCCGCAACCCCAGGCGCGATATTGCCCGGGTCCCAATGACTGATCAGCCTTCTGTACAGTTCATCGGCATCGTTCAGCCCGAGCACGTTCGCGAATTTATGGATCTTGTCGCCGGGCAGCCGTGGATAACTATGTTCCGGAAGGTAGTCGAAAATGGCGTTCCATCGCTCCGAGCTTACCGAAGTCAGTCCCGCAGCAACTGCCTTTCGCAGCGGGGCTGGCACCAGCGAAAGCATCCTCCAGGAATGGCGGGTGAGCTGATATCGGTTATAGCCTGAGAAGAGTTCGTCGCCGCCATCGCCCGAAAGCGCGACGGTGACGTACTTGCGTGTCATCGCCGAAACCAGGTAGGTCGGAATCTGCGAGGAATCAGCGAACGGCTCGTCGAAGATCTCGGAAAGCTTCGGTACGACTTCGAGCGCTTGCCGCGACGTCACGATGAGTTCGGTGTGGTCCGTCCCGAGATGCTTGGCGATTGCAGCGGCGTGAGGCGCCTCGTTAAAGGCCTTTTCGTCGAAGCCGATCGAGAACGTCTTCACGGGTCCAACATTTGCGGCTTTCATCAACGCGACGACCGTCGCTGAATCGATTCCGCCGGAAAGGAATGCGCCGAGCGGCACGTCGGCCATCGTGCGCTTGCGGACGGCATCGACAAGGAGCGTCTCGAGTTGTTCAACCAGCGACGCCTCGTCTCCAGTGAGCGGGTTCCTCAGCCCGCCGAGGGCTACCTGCCGGGCATCCCAGAATTTCTCAGTTCGTGGTTCGCGACCGAACTCCAGCGTCAGAATGGTTCCCGGCTCGAGTTTGTAGACATCCCGATAGATTGTGTGTGGAGCAGGGATGTAGTTGTACCGCATGAACGAGGCGACCGCCGCCGGTTCGATCCGAGGCGTCCATCCCGGATGCTGGCGAAGCGCCTTGAGTTCCGAGCCGAACATGAACAGTCCGCCGATCTTGGCCCAATAGATCGGTTTGATGCCGAGACGATCGCGAATGAGCGTCAGGGTTCGCTGTTGCTTGTCCCAGATCGCGATCGCAAACATTCCGATCAGTCGGTCGACCGTGGCGCGGATTCCGAATCGCGCAAATGATTCGATCAAGACCTCCGTGTCCGAGTGTCCCCGAAAACGATGACCGGTCGCTTCGATCTCGGCTCGGATCGGGAGGTGACTGTAGACCTCGCCGTTGTAGACGATCACGAAGCGGCCGTCGGCCGAGTGCATGGGCTGGTGCCCGGCGGGTGAAAGATCCACAATCGACAGGCGGCGGTGAACGAGTGCAACACCGGCTTCGGCGTCGAGCCATATGCCGTGATCGTCGGGTCCGCGATGTTCCAGGCTGACGTCCATGGCGTGAGCGGTTGATTTCAGCTGATCAACTGATGCCCGGCGGCTGGGGTCAGCGAGAAATCCGGCGATTCCACACATCGTGCCCTACAGGAAGGCTTGCAAATCGGTCAGCTGGCAGGAAGCGATCCAAGCCGACCGCCGTTCCGGCGGAATGGCATCTCGACCACGGGAACAAGACAGCAATCCAGCGTTGATGGCCTGGCTCAGGCCCGAACCAATAGCCACGACGGCGACGGATGGAGCAACGCTGGCAGTACTGGTAGCGACAGAATTCAAGAGCCGACGCATGCGGGTGTGTCGCAGGTGCCTAAAAAGGGACCAGAGGAGCCGGAGAAGTTACATTGCCTTGGTATTCTGTTTGGGGCGCGCTGGCAATAGCATGGGCTTTCTCCGGCAAAATCCTTGAATTTTAAGGACTTTCGCTCTTGCGACGCAAGCGGTAGGGCGGCTAAACAATCGGCGTCGATGGTGAGCCTGGGCCGGAACTTCCTTGATGTCACATTCCCGAGAGATTGCTGTTATTGGATTGGGTTATGTTGGGCTTCCCGTTGCGGTTGCCTTTGCGCGCAAGGGGTTTCCCGTCGTCGGTTTTGACGTAGACGGCAGCCGTGTTACCGAGCTCAGCAAGGGGTATGATCGGACGCGTGAAGTCGACGCCGACGATCTCCGCCATGCCTCGTTGACGTTCTCCGTCGATCCGGCGGCGATCCGTGGCTCGGATTTTTTCATCATCACTGTGCCGACGCCAATCGACGATTCGAACCGGCCGGATCTGGGGGCGATGATTGCCGCGTCGCGCACGGTCGGGGGTGTGCTCAAGAAAGGCGACATCGTCGTCTACGAATCGACGGTTTTTCCTGGCGCGATCGAGGAGGAATGTATCCCCATCCTGGCGGAGGTCTCAACAGGCTTGAAGCCGGGCGTGGACTTCGCCGTTGGATACTCTCCCGAGCGGATCAATCCTGGCGACAAGCTGCACCGCTTCGAGACCATCATGAAGGTCGTCTCCGCTCAGGACCCCAAAACGCTCGATATTGTCGCTGATGTTTATGGGTCCGTCGTGACGGCTGGCATCCATCGCGCACCTTCGATCAAGGTGGCCGAGGCTGCCAAGGTCATCGAGAACACGCAGCGAGATCTCAACATCGCGTTCATGAACGAGCTGTCGCTGATCTTTCAGGTGCTGAATATCGACACCGGAGACGTTTTGGCGGCCGCGGGCACAAAATGGAATTTTCTGCCGTTTCAGCCCGGCCTCGTTGGTGGACACTGCATCGGCGTCGACCCCTACTATCTGACTTTTCGTGCCGAGCGAGCGGGCTACCATCCGGAGGTCATTCTGGCCGGTCGCCGGATCAATGATGGCATGGGTCAGCGCATTGCCCGCGAATGTGTTCGAATGCTGCTTTGCGGCAAGGGAAGCGGAGGCCGAAGCACCGTCACGGTGCTCGGTCTGACCTTCAAGGAGAACGTTCCGGATACCCGCAACTCCCGTGTGGTCGACATCATTCGCGAGCTCGAAACATTCGGTATCCACGTGCAGGTGCACGACCCTCTCGCGAACGCGGGGGATGCAAGGCATGAATACGGGCTGACGCTGACCGATTTGGATGCGTTGCGCCCGGCCGATGCGGTGATCTTGGCCGTGGCACACGATAGCTATCTTGCGGGTGGTTGGCCGCTTCTCCAACGACTTCTGGATGGCGGCACGGGTCTCATCCTCGACGTCAAGGCGAAGCTCGACCGTAGCGTGACGCCCGCCGGCATCGAACTCTGGCGGCTGTAGAAGGATGGCTGAGAAAGCGATGTCGCACGATACACCATTGGTCACCGGAGCTGCCGGGTTCATCGGCTTTCATGTTGCCCAGCGCCTCCTGGCGGCGAGCCGCAGGGTTGTCGGCCTGGACATCGTCAACGACTATTACGATCCTCGGCTGAAAGAAGCGCGTCTCGAAATCCTGAAGCGTGACCCGAACTTTACCTTTGTGAAGCTCGATTTGACGGATCGCGCGGGTATCAAGGCGCTCTTTGCCGAGTATCGTTTTCCGGTGGTTGTCCATCTCGCCGCCCAGGCCGGTGTGCGCTATTCGCTGGAGCATCCACACGCTTATGTGGATGCGAACCTGGAAGGCTTCATCAACATCCTTGAAGGCTGCCGCCACAACGGCTGCGGCCACCTGCTGTTTGCGTCATCATCATCGGTCTATGGCAGTAATACGAAACTGCCGTTTTCGGTGCATGACAATGTCGACCATCCGATCAGCCTGTACGCTGCATCGAAGAAGGCCAATGAGCTGATGGCGCATTCCTATAGCCATCTGTACGGCATCCCAGCCACCGGATTGCGGTTCTTCACGGTCTATGGTCCATGGGGTCGTCCGGACATGGCCATGTTCATTTTCGCAAAGGCGATTTTGAGCGGAACGCCGATCAAGTTGTTCAACAATGGTGATATGCGGCGTGACTTCACCTTCGTCGACGATATCGCGGAAGCGATTATCCGGCTCATGGAGCGTCCGCCTCAGGGGCAAGCAATCCGGCCGACCGCCGCGCCCGATCCTTCGAGCAGCAGGGCGCCCTGGAAAATCTACAATATCGGCAACAATAATCCCGAGGAGCTCCTGCACGTCGTTTCATTGCTGGAGAAGGAGCTCGGCCGGACGGCAATCAGGGAACTGTTGCCGATGCAGCCTGGCGACGTGCCGGCGACGTATGCCGATATCGACGATCTGGCGCGGGACATCGGATTTCGACCTGCGACCTCCATCGAGGACGGAATCGCACGATTTATCAAGTGGTACCGCGAGTACCATAAGGTCTGACGGGGAGCCGGCATTCGTGGTCGGCCACGGATCGGGTTTGCGCCCGAGAGCCGGGCGATGGACCTCGCGGGTTGGCCCATCGTCCGCTGCCTGATCGGCGTATGGCCTTGCTTTATCCCGGGTTTTCTGGGTAATGGAACGCTAGCGTGCGGCTCGCAAGGCCGCTTGTTCCCGGCTCTTCGGCTGGCTGCAATAGCCGGCCGCGAGATAAGACAGGGCCTTTGCATGATCAGATTCGGCCTGCTCGGATGCGGGCGTATCGCCAAGCGTCATTCCGATCTCCTGGGTGGCAATCACATCGAGGGAGCAAGCCTGGTCGCGGTCTGCGATCCGATTCGCGCGCGCGCTGATGCAGTCGCGGCGAAGTTCGGCGTTGCGGCCCATTACGACATGGACGACTTCCTGACCCGCAAGGATATCGACGCGGTCGCCGTGCTGACGCCGAGCGGTCTGCATCCCGCGCATGTGGTCGCCTGCGCGAGGGCCTGCAAGCACGTCGTCGTCGAGAAGCCGATGGCGCTGCGTCTGCAGGACGCCGACGACATGATCCGGGCCTGCGACGAGGCCGGCGTCAAGATGTTCATCGTCAAGCAGAACCGCTTCAACGTGCCGGTGGTCAAGGCGCGCGAGGCACTCGATGCCGGCCGCTTCGGCAAGCTCATCCTGGGGACGGTCCGGGTGCGCTGGTGCCGCGACCAGGCCTATTACGACCAGGACGATTGGCGCGGCACCTGGGCCTATGACGGCGGCGTGCTGACCAATCAGGCGAGCCACCATGTCGACATGCTGGAGTGGTTCTTCGGTGACGTCGTGAGCGTGCATGCGCGTGCGGCGACGGCGCTGGCCAGCATCGAAACCGAGGACACGGCCGTTGCAACGCTCAAGTTTCGCAACGGCGCGCTCGGAATCATCGAAGCGACCACCGCGGCGCGTCCGACGGATATCGAGGGCTCGCTGTCGATCCTGGGCGAAAAGGGCACCGTCGAGATTTCGGGTTTCGCGGTCAACCAGATCCGGCACTGGCGCTTCGTCCACGAATTGCCGTCGGACAGGGACGTCGTCGAGAAATTCTCGGTCAACCCGCCCAATGTCTACGGCTTCGGCCATCAGGCCTACTATCATCACGTGGTCGATTGCCTGGAGAACCAGCGCGCAGCGCTGGTCGACGGGCTTGAGGGTCGCAAGAGCCTGGAGCTAATCTCGGCGCTGTATGAATCGATCGAGACCGGCGAGGAGGTCGCGCTGCGCTTCACGCCCCGGCTGAGCCGGCTGGGTGTCGTTTCGTGAATCGGCCGGACGTGCATCAGGCCAGCGTGCGTGACGTCGTGTTCGGTGAGCGCGTCAAGATCGTCGAGCCCTGCAACCTTTACGGTTGCACGCTCGGCGACGATTGTTTCGTCGGGCCGTTCACCGAGATCCAGAAGGGCGTGGTCGTGGGGGCGCGGACCCGCGTGCAGTCGCATGCCTTCATCTGCGAACTCGTCACCATCGGCGAAGACTGCTTCGTCGGGCACGGCGTGATGTTCGTCAACGACACGTTCGCGACCGGCGGCCCGGCGCGCGGACGCAAGGAGTTGTGGCGTGAGACTGTGATCGGAAGCCGCGTGTCGATCGGCTCCAACGCCACCATCATGCCGGTCAAAATCGTCGACGACGTCGTCATCGGCGCAGGATCGGTGGTGACCAAGGACATTACGACGCCCGGCACCTATGCCGGCAATCCGGCGCGCCGCCTGGTGGCGAGCCAATAGGGCAATAGAGGTATATCGATGGCTGTGCCGTATGCCGACCTGCAACTGCAATACCAATCGATCAAGGGTGAGATCGATGCGGCGATCGCCGGCGTGATCCGCGACAACGCCTTCATTCGCGGCAGCTATGTCGACACCTTCGAGCGCGAATTCGCTGCGGCTGCGGAGATCGCGCACTGCGTATCCTGCGCCAACGGCACCGACGCGCTCTACCTCGCCACGCGGGCGCTGAAGGTGCAACCGGGCGACGAGGTGATCACGACGGCGCATTCCTGGATCTCGACCGCGGCGATGATCACCCATGCCGGCGCCACCGTGGTCTTCTGCGACACCGACGACGCGACCTTCACGATCGATCCGGCGGCGATCGAGGCCGCGATCACGCCGCGCACGGTTGGCATCATCCCGGTGCATCTGTACGGCCAACCAGCCGACATGGACGCTATCATGGCGATCGCGCAAAAGCACAAGCTGTGGGTGATCGAGGACTGCGCCCAGGCCCATCTCGCGCGCTACAAGGGCCGCATGGTCGGGACGTTCGGCGAGGCCGCGACCTACTCGTTCTATCCCGGAAAGAATCTCGGCGCGATGGGCGACGCCGGCGCGGTCGTCACCAACGACAAGGCGCTGGCCGAGCATATGGCGATGCTGGCGCGCCACGGCGGATTGGTGAAGCACCAGCACCATATCGAGGGCATCAACAGCCGGCTCGACGGCATGCAGGCCGCGATCCTCTCGGCCAAGCTCCCGCATCTCGCCGCCTGGACCGAAGCGCGGCAGGCTGCAGCCGAAGTCTATGATGCCGGTCTCAACCAGATCGAGGATGTCGTGGTGCCCGAGGTCGCGCCGGCGCGCAGCCACGTCTATCACCTCTACACGATCAGGCATCCGCGCCGCGACGCGCTCGCCGCCCATCTAAACGCCAATGGCGTGCAGACCGCGATCAACTATCCCACGGCGCTGCCGTTCCTGCCGGCCTATGCGCGGTTCAACCACCGGCTCGAGCAATTCCCCAACGCCCATCGCAATCAGGGCCGGATTCTCTCGCTGCCGATGTTCGCCGAGATCACGCGCCAGCAGCAGGACGAAGTGATCGATTTGGTGCTGACGTTTTGATCGCGAGCGCCCCGTGCAGCCTTCAAAGACCCATACGGCCGACCAATCTCGCCATGAAAGTTGAGGGCTGCTCGAATTACTACAGACCGTCCCCTCTGGATCGGACAATTCGCTTTCTGGAAAAATGGTGGCTCAGGATTCGAAGCGGCGTAATGTTGATTATCGGCATCAAGGGCAGTAGGGCGAGTATCTCGTGGAGTATCTGCTCGGCCTTGGGATGAAGCGTAGATCATCCTCGTTCAACACGGCGCGTGTCAATCAACCTGCTTTTCTTTATCTCTCTGTACTGAGAAGCTATTTTGTTCCGGTGTCCAGCCCCGTTGCAATAGCTTATGAGGAGAAGCTAAGAGCGGGCAGCCCATGCGCTGCCACATTCCTTCTTGGCCCAGAAGTTTAAATGTCGTTTCGATCCACTTCTCCGGTACTTGGATTAGATTAGGGCGTTTCCCCAAAGCGACGCGATACGCGGCTATCATCTCTGCCACACTGACCGCCCTAGGATCGGAGACAATAAACGTTTCGCCGATTGATCGAACATCCCTCAGAACGAAATCAACGGCCGAACTAAAATTGCTGATTGATAATACCGATCTGGGTGCTTTGAGGCTTCCGAATGGAAGTGGGACCGGCAAACGTGCACATTTCCTCATCAAAGCAAAATTGCCCTTTTCTTTGAACCCATACATGACTACTGGCCGAAGGATGGTGAACGGAACATCCGCGGCGCGGACGATATCTTCTGCCGCCAGTTTAGAGCGGCCATAAGCATTTGTCGGCCGAGGTGGATCTGCCTCGGTCAGATTTACGTCAGCATACGAACCTGACTGCGCTGCAATTGATGAAACATAAACGAGTTGTTTCGTGCCACACTCTTTTGCTGCTTGCGCAAGTGATGCTACGGCTTGAACGTTGACTAAATTATATAGATCATCACTCGCAAAACTGTGCGCCAAACCGGCTAGATGTACTACCGTATCACATTGATATAATAGTGATCTCCAGTCAAAACGGCTGGTCAAATCCGGTAGCTGGATATTTGTTATATTCGGATGCTTAAACCCAAAAAATGAGCGTGAACCCGCAATGACAGTGTATTCGCGTTCCGCAAGATATTTGACCAAGTGGCGGCCAACAAAACCACTGGCACCGGTCACAAGCACAATTTTGTTGTTGCCTAATTCGGTCAAGGTTGTTGAGCTTGAAATCTTACCCGGGGGGCTGATTCTTGAGCACATGAGCGTGTTCGGTGAATAACGAGTGTCTGCTACGACTGTCAAACAACGCGGTCTTATAGGGCGTCACCCATTAGCAACAAGTCCCTTTGTATACGTAAGTCCGGCTAGCATTCAAGGTTGCCGCGCGGGGACGTTGATGTCTGCCCTGGAACCTTTTATAGCGGCCACAAAGGTGTTGGTCGTGTGATACACCAATAGAATGGACAAGAACCGGGTGTCCGATGGGATTAGCTCTCAACGTTGCAGTGCTGTTGCGCGAATGGCTTCTCGCTCGCGAGGCGAATGGACCAGTCCTAACCCTTGGTGTCATGGATGTTGGGTTCACCGAAAGGACGTTCAAATCTGCTATCGGCAAACTCTCGCTATGGCCTCGTAGTGATGTGCAGATGACCGCTCAGGCTTACTTCGAAACCTGCGGAATGTCGGAACTATCCAGCATGGATGTAAGCCGATACGAAGGCGCCGATTTTGAATTCGACCTAAACAACGAAGACCTCCCTACAGAACTGGTCGGGAGATTTGGCGTCGTTTTGAACGGCGGAACGCTTGAACACGTTTTCCATGTCCCCAACGCGCTGACGAATATCACTCGAATGCTTAAGCCAGGTGGCCTGGCCATTCACATTCTGCCTATGAGCAATTGTATTGATCACGGCTTCTACCAATTCAGCCCTACTTTGATGTTGGACTACTACGCCGCCGCCAGGTACGAACTCCTGCACTCGGCGTCTATCCATTTTGAAATACAAGCACCAGGCTCTTGCCAAGTTCGCCCAGCGCTGACGGGGTCCTTCGGTGAAGGGCTGCTCGGGACGATGGACAACAAAATTGCGTTCCATATGTTCGCGGCGCGAAAGCTGCCGAATTCACTCGATAAGGCCGTACCGATACAAAGTCTGTACGGAAGAAAGTTCACGGGGGAAGCTCCAATATCAAGATCGATCGATTGGTTTGCTCCGTTCGAGATGAAGGATGGCAAGCGAACTACGGCTTATAAGCCTAGGGAGGTCCTAATCTCGTCTGCATCGGGTGCGTCCGATGGACAGACATGGACCTCCATTCTTCCAGACCACGTTCCTCCCGGAGATAATAATTCGAATCCCATCGCATCAGTGCTAGGCCTATTTGAGGATGGCAAGCTGCTCGGACCGCCCCATTCATCCCACGAAACGATCAGAACGATCGGCAAAGGCGCATATTCTCATTGGGGGAGTGCACTATATTTTTCTACCAGCGACGGCTCGGATCCAAACACCAATGGTCGGCGGTACACCTGCAAATTCTGACTGCTCTAGTCGTCTGGCAATTGGTTGCACTGAATCGCTGACACGCCGGCGAAAACGTTGTACGCTGCTCGCTGTTGACCGAAAGGTCCGGTCGCGCAGCAATTGTCGATCAGCCACGCATAGACAATCATCGCGGTCTTTCTGTCGAAGCTTGCAGCTGCCTTCACCGCACGCGCCGTCAGGCCGAGCAGCGGTCTCGCCTCATCGATTATCTTAGTTCAGCTACGCGGTTTGTTCGCAGCATCGTCAGCGGATGCGATGTCATTCTGCAGTCGTTGTTCCGGGCCTCCTGTGTTTTTTTGGCGATGTAGTTCGGGTTGACGAGACAGCGTTAATGTTCAAATGGTACAATCGTCGATTGAACATTCTACTTCACCCCTAGAGGAACGTATGACGAAGCGGGTGGCCTTGATCACCGGTGTGACCGGCCAGGACGGCGCCTATCTCGCCGAATATCTGCTGTCGCTCGGCTATGTCGTGCACGGCATCAAGCGCCGCTCGTCCTCGTTCAACACCGCGCGCGTCGATCACCTCTACCAGGACCCGCATGTCGGCAATGTGCCGTTCCTGATACACTATGGCGACATGACGGATTCGACCAATCTGATCCGCCTGATGCAGCAGATCCGCCCCACCGAGATCTATAATCTCGCTGCCCAGAGCCACGTCGCCGTCAGCTTCGAGAGCCCGGAATACACCGCCAATGCCGACGCCATCGGCGTGCTGCGCCTCCTGGAGGCCATCCGCATCCTCGGCATGGAGAAGGAGACGCGGTTCTACCAGGCCTCGACCTCCGAGCTTTACGGCCTCGTGCAGGAGATCCCGCAGAAGGAGACCACGCCGTTCTACCCGCGCTCGCCTTACGGCGTCGCCAAACTCTACGGCTACTGGATCACGGTGAACTACCGCGAAGCCTATGGCATGTTCGCGAGCAACGGCATCCTGTTCAACCATGAGAGCCCGATCCGCGGCGAGACCTTCGTCACCCGCAAGATCACCCGTGCCGTCGCCCGCATCGAAGTCGGCCTCGAAGACACGCTCTATCTCGGCAACCTCGAAGCCAAGCGCGACTGGGGCCATGCCAGGGACTACGTCGAAGGCATGCACATGATCCTCCAGGCCGACAAGCCTGATGATTTCGTGCTCGCCACCGGCGAGACGCGTTCGGTGCGCGAGATGGTCGAGCTGGCTTTCGCCCATGTCGGCCGCCGCATCGCATGGCGCGGGCAGGGCGTTGACGAGACCGGCGTCGACGAGACGAGCGGCGAGGCCGTGGTGAGAATCGATCCCACCTATTTCCGCCCGACCGAGGTCGATCTCCTGGTCGGTGACGCCAGCAAGGCGCGCCAGGTGCTCGGCTGGAAGCCGAAGCGGACGTTTGCACAGCTCGTCGAGGAGATGGTAGCGAGCGATCTGGCGGACGCGAAACGGGACGCCGGCCGTGGCAAGCACAGCGTTTGAGCTGAAAGGCAAAAGCGTCTACGTCGCCGGCCATCGCGGCATGGTCGGAGCCGCGCTGGTGCGCCGGCTCGAACGGGAGGATGCGAGGCTCGTCACGGTGGACCGCCGCGAGCTCGATCTCTGCAACCAGGCCGCCGTGTTCGACTGGTTCGCGCGCGTGCGGCCGCAGGTGATCTTCCTTGCCGCCGCCAAGGTCGGCGGCATCGTCGCCAACAACACGCTGCGCGCCGAGTTCATCTACGACAACATAGCGATCGCGGCCAACGTGATCCATGCCGCGCACCAGAACGGCGCCGAGAAGCTGATGTTTCTGGGCTCGTCCTGCATCTATCCGAAGCTGGCGCCTCAGCCGCTGCGCGAGGATTCCGTGCTGACCGGCCCGCTGGAGCCGACCAACGAGCCCTATGCGATTGCCAAGATCGCGGGCATCAAGATGGTGGAGGCCTATCGCAGCCAGTATGGCAGCGATTTCATCAGCGTGATGCCGACCAATCTCTACGGCCCCGGCGACAACTATCATCCTGAGATGAGCCACGTGGTCGCCGCCCTGATCCGCCGCTTCCACGAGGCGAAAGTGTCCGGCGCGACGAATGTCGTAGTCTGGGGCACCGGCACGCCGCGGCGCGAGTTCCTCTTTGTCGACGACATGGCGGATGCCTGCGTGCACCTGATGAAGACCTATTCGAGGCCTGAGCTCATCAACATCGGCACCGGCGAGGACATTGCCATCGCCGAATTCGCGCGTGTCGTAGCCGAGATCGTCGGCTACAGCGGCGAGATCAGCTTCGACACCTCGCGTCCCGATGGCACGCCGCGCAAGCTGCTCGACGTCGGCCGCCTCAATGGGCTCGGCTGGCGCGCGACCACCTCGCTTCACGATGGCCTGAAGCGCGCCTATGCAGTGTATTTGTCGCAAGTATAGATGCGGCGAGTGCGCGTCTGTCTTTGCGATTTTAGCACACGCACCGCGCGGAAAGCGTACGGGTTGCTCAGCGGATCCGACGGAGCCTCTCATTGATGCTGGTCTGCTTTGCGTAGCCAGTTCTTGCTTGGCTGATCCTGGCTTGCTGGCGTGTTTTGCAGACGGCCGGTCCGATAGCCTCAAGGGCGCCATTCAGGACCAGGGGCCGTTCGTTGCTGGTAAGATCAAGAATGACGGCTCTTGGGCTCCTGGCGCGCGCTCGGCTGTTGGTTGTGCCGAATGTCCTTTCTTGCGTGAACGGCGGTTTCTCCAGCTCGCACTGGATGGGCACGATCCTGTTCAACAGAGGGGTACGGCGCTCCGGTCCGGCCTGCACACCGATGGTTTCAATCGCGGCGCTGGCTCGTCGGCGGCGGTGTAGCCTCAGATCTTCGGCATTTTGGCTCCTGGCTGGCTTATGAGAACCGAATACCAGACAAGAAGGCCCATCAACGAACTGACGATGTGGGCAACCTTCCAACGGCCGCGACATCGCCTTAAAACCCCCTGGTGCAGGCGATCAGCACCTCCTTTGTTTACGCTTCAACTGGCCCGCTTTGGTCGTGGCGAAGTACTGATCAGATCTCACGATCTAATGTCAAGGCCTCGGCATCGCGGGGCTTAGTAACCGCCACACTTTTCGGAAGCCGCCGCAAATCCAGAGTCGATGAGATCTAACTGGGTGGATTGGCGAAGGGGCATGGCGGGCTGCACGTCAGAGCGCCATGATGGTCGGCGCGAATCAATCGCGCGCGCCGGCGGCATCTCCGCGTTGGTGGTGGCCGCGCGCTCGGCCAGCGCGTCGGCGATGTCAGATGTCGCATCTCGCGACCAGCCCTCGATCGGCTTGAATCGAAGCAAGAAGAGCTGTCGTTGCAATGCTGGGTCGGCCGAATACGATCTGCTGCCGTGAGGCTGGGGTGAAGGTATTGACCTCGTATATCGGCTTTTGTCCATTGTTCGCATGGTATCTTCTGCGCAAGACAAGCGGCTCCGGAGGCCGTACTGCCTTAAGCCCGCGACCGCGAGGCGAGATACCGGCGCGCCGACTCAGTAATGCTCCAACTGCCGATGAATGCCAGGCCTTTCTGTCGCAACATTGTTGCTCGTTTTGCAGGCAACGGCTATTGTTCTCACGCCTGTGGGGTAAAGACGAGAGCGTGTGACGGGCGTCAAAGCGACAAACGGGGCTATTTCGCGCGAACGGCAACGAGCAGGATGCAAGAGAGGCGCCCGCGAGTACGATGCCGTCCAACTGCTCAGATATTGAAATGTAGCCGTGCTTGCCGGAAAATCGGTGGCCCCTTCCAAGTTGGGTTAGTGAGCTTTGATGCGTCCCGCAGTATTTTTTGATCGCGATGGCGTGCTCAATGAGGACGACGGCTATGCTTTTGATCCGGCCAGGATCCGGTGGGTGGAAGGAGCGCACCGTGCCGTAAAAGCAGTCAATGATGCCGGGTACTTTGCTTTCGTAGTAACGAACCAATCGGGAGTCGCGAGGGGGTTTTTCGAGGAGCGGCACGTTCGCAATTTGCACGAATGGATGTCGCGTGAGCTTGCTATCGTCGGTGCGCATATAGATGCGTTCGAGTTCTGTCCACATCATCCCGATGGTTCGATCGAGCGATATCGTCTCGTCTGCAACTGCCGCAAGCCGCGACCGGGAATGATTACAGGTTTGCTTGAGCGTTATTCGGTCGATATGGATGCTAGCTTCATGATCGGGGACAAGCAAAGCGACCTTGCAGCGGCGCAGGCCGCCGGCATCACAGCCTATCTGTTCAATGGGTCTAATCTTCATGCCTTCATCACCCCGCTATTAACGAATTGGTCCGACAATCCTCCGCATCAACCGCTCTGGCAGCATGGAGGTGCGGGAACGCAGGATTGACTCGTCGCCATCGCCAGGGAGAGGCCGGTCGCCTGCGAGTTCGCGAACTCAAGGCGGGACATTGACGTGAAAGCGACAAAATCGAAGCCTTCAGCCGCGCGGCGATCACGCGGGCGCGTGCACGATTCCCAAATCTACAATTTTACGAAGGTGGCGAGCCTCTGTACATCGTCCCGGCCGAAGTTGTTGAACGTCGCGACGTTCGAGCTTGGCATTTCTATTTGAAGCCATGGGGCCAGCTATATTCCGGATTTGGCGTTCCGTATTGGGTCTATGTCACGAACGCGGAGCCATGGCCGGCGACCAAGCGATAAGATCCCTTTGGAAGGCTCACGTGAGCTGCCTCCCAGCCCTGACTTGCCGCCGGAGGTCGGGAGCGGCCTTGGCCGCCATAATTTCGCTTGAGCGTCAAGTTCCGCCGTTATGGCTCGCCATAACTGCTTTCCGTGCGGCCTGCCTTTCTTTTCCGGTTCGCTACCTGCAAATCTCTGTTTCGCAAAGCGGGTTTAACCGGCAAGCGCTCGATTTTCGAGGAAAATGGACCTTTCTGCCGTCGACTGGCCAATGTTTTTAATTTCACCGTTCTTTTCCGTGGTGGCAGAGAAACACCAAAAGAAATTCAGCGGGAGAGGGGGCTCTACCGCTCGTCCGCGATCACCTTGCCGTCGTTCGGCAGCGCACCCGGGCCGACCAATTCGACATTGCCGCCAAGTTTTGTCACCGCGCGCAAGGTGGCGGCGATCTCATCGCGTAAGCTGTCGCTCGCGACGGCCGTTTCCGCTTTCAGCGTCATGGCATCGGTCTCGCCCTGACGCGCGACGACGAGCCGCAGCCGGCCGAGCGCGGAATGACGCTTGCTGATCTCGGCGACCTGCTCGGGCCGGACGAACATGCCCTTGACCTTGGTGGTCTGGTCGGCGCGGCCCATCCAGCCCTTGATCCGCATGTTGGTGCGGCCGCAGGGGCTGGTGCCCGGCAGCGCGGCCGTGAGATCGCCGAGCGCAAGCCGGATCCAGGGGTGGTGCGGGTCGAGCGAGGTGACGACGATCTCGCCGACATCGCCCGGAGTCACGGGATCGCCTGTGCCGGGCTTGACGATCTCCAGGATCAGATCCTCGTTCACGACCATGCCCTCGCGCGCTTCGGTCTCGAACGCGATGAGGCCGAGATCTGCGGTGCCGAAGGCCTGGTAGGCGTCGATGCCGCGCGCCTTGATCTCGGCCTGGAGCGACGGCGGGAAGGCCGCGCCCGAGACCAGCGCACGCTTGATCGAGGAGACGTCGCGCCCCGCAGCTGCGGCTGCATCGAGCAATATCTTCAGAAAATCCGGTGTGCCGCTGTAGCCGACCGGACGATAGGCCTCGATCAGCTCGAATTGCTGCTCGGTATTGCCGGGGCCGGCCGGGATCACCGCGCAGCCGAGCGCCCGCGCCGAGGCGTCGAAGATGAAGCCGCCAGGGGTGAGGTGATAGCTGAATGTGTTGAGCACGACGTCATCGGGGCGGAATCCGGCCGCAAACAGCGCCCTCGCGCCGCGCCAGGGGTCGGCCTGTCGCCCCTCCGGCTCGAAGATCGGGCCGGGCGAGGTGAAGAGGCGGGCGAACGAGCCCGGCGCCGCTGCGACAAAGCCGCCAAAGGGCTGGGAGGCCTTGTGCAGGGCCGGCAGCTCCGACTTGCGGAGCACCGGCAAGGCCGCCAGCGCCGCCCGGGAGGTCACGGCGGTGGGGTCAATGCCTTTCAGCCGCTCGGCATAGGCTGGCGCTGCCATCGCGCTGCGCAGCACCTCCGGCAGGCGGGAAAACAGCTCGGTCTCGCGCGCGGCCGGTTGGCGCGTCTCGCGGTCGTCGTAATGGGCGGTCATGGCGGGTCTTTCCGGGTTGGCATCCGTTGCGCGCCGCCGCCGGCATGGGTATCAGACGGCCATTGGCTCGGCTTGAAGAGGACGCGATGGCGGACGAAGGAATGATTGCGGCGGGCGTCGTCGCGCGCCTGAAGCGCCGCATGATCGAGGACGCGCTGCCGCTGTGGTCGACGATCGGCTGGGATGAGGCCGCAGGCGGCTTCATCGACCGGCTGCACCGCGACGGAACGGCGGACACCGCCGCGCCGCGGCGGGTATTCGTCCAGGCCCGCCAGATCTGGTGCTACGCCAAGGCGGCGCAGATGGGCTGGTACCCGCAGGGGCGCGCCATCGCGCTGAAGGGGCTGGAGCACCTCCTGGCGAAGGCGAAGGCGCCCGACGGCAAGCCTGGCTATGTGCACCGACTGACGCCGGAGGGGGCGGTGCAGGACGCGCGGCGCGATGCCTATGACCACGCCTTCATCCTGTTTGCGCTCGCGACCGTCTACACCCTCGACCAAGACGCCCAGGTGCGCGCCGAGATCGACGCGCTGCTCGCCTTCCTCGATGGCCACCTGCGCTCGCCGCATGGCGGCGTCCACGAAAGCCTGCCGGTCTCGCTGCCGCGCCGGCAGAACCCGCACATGCACCTGTTCGAGGCGATGATCGCGTGCTTCGACGCGACCCACGATCTGTCGTTCCAGAACCGCGCCGGCGAATTCTTCGCGCTGTTTCTCGCCAATCTCTACGACAAGCAGAAGCACATCCTGACCGAGTATTTTGAGGAGGACTGGTCGAAGATCGAGCCGGTCAGCGTCGAGGCCGGCCATCAGGCGGAATGGGTCTGGCTGCTGAAGGGTTTCGAACGAATCACGGGATGCCCGACCGGGCAGCGCCGCGCCGAGCTGCTCGCGACCGCGCTGCGCTATCGCGACGAGGCGACCGGCTGCCTCACCGACGAGGGCGATGCTGTCGGCAACATCCGCCGTGCGACGCGCCGGCTGTGGCCGCAGACCGAGATGGCGAAGGCGTGGATCGCGCAGGCCGAGTCCGGCGAGGCGGGCGCCGCGGACGAAGCGCGTGCGGCGCTGGTGCTGCTCGAACGGCATTACCTCAGCCATCCCGTCAAGGGCGGCTGGTACGACCAGTTCGATCGCGACGGCAAATCGCTGGTCGACACCATTCCTGCGTCGTCGTTCTATCATGTTCTCTGCGCAGTCACCGAAGCGGAGCAGGTGCTCGAGTGAGTTTCAGAGCCACCGCTTGCGGCGCTTGAAACTCTTGAGGTTCTTGAAGCTTTTGCGCTGGTCGCCGGTGCCGCCGAGGTAGAACTCCTTGACGTCTTCGTTATCGCGCAGCTCGTCGGCGGTGCCGTCGAGCACGACCTTGCCCTGCTCCATGATGTAGCCGTGGCTCGCCACCGACAGCGCGGCGCGCGCGTTCTGCTCGACCAGCAGGATGGTGACGCCGAGGTCGCGGTTGATCTTCTGGATGATGGAGAACACCTCTTTCACCAGCAGCGGCGAAAGGCCCATCGACGGCTCGTCCATCAGGATCATCTTCGGGCGCGCCATCAGCGCGCGGCCGATCGCGAGCATCTGCTGCTCGCCGCCGGAGAGATAGCCGGCCAGGCCAGTGCGCTCCTTCAGACGCGGAAAATAGTTGAAGACCATGTCGAGATCGGCATCGACCTCGCGGTCCCTGCGGGTGAAGGCGCCGAGCTTGAGGTTTTCAAGCGAGGTCATGTCGGCGACGATGCGCCGGCCCTCCATCACCTGGAAAATGCCGCGGCGGACGATCTTGTCAGGATCGATGCCGTTGATGCGCTCGCCCTCGAACAGGATCTCGCCGCGCGTAACCTCGCCGTCCTCGGTCTTGAGCAGCCCCGAGATCGCCTTCAGCGTCGTCGACTTGCCGGCGCCGTTCGCGCCCAGCAGCGCCACGATCGCGCCCTTGGGGACGTCGAGACTGAGGCCGCGCAGCACCAGGATGACGTCGTCATAGACGACCTCGATGTTGCGCACGGCGAGGAGGGGAGGCGCGGGGACGACGCTGGGGGAGGTGCGAACGGCTTCTGCGGTCTCGGTCATGTTTCATAACTCTCTGCTGTCGTCGCCCGGCTTGACCGGGCGACTCAGTATTCCAGAGACGCCTGAGATTCACGGAGAAGTCGCGGCGTACTGGATCCCCCGCCTTCGCGGGGGATGACAGTTGTGTGTGGGGAAACGGCGTGGCTCACCAGCCCAGCAGCTCCGGCTTGCGCTGCAACTCGACGGTCTTGACCTTCTCGAGCTTGATCGTGCCCTTGGCCATGAGGTCGTTGAGGTCGCCGTCGGTCGCGCCCGACACCTTGGTGCGGTAGAGGTCGACCTTCAGCGTGCCGCGGTGGTCCTTGTCGGTCCAGGTCGAGGGATTGCAGACGCCTTCCATCCCGGCCGGCACCCAGTCCTTCTTCTGGTAGAAGCCCTTGGCGACGTTCTCGCCGGTGGCGCCGCCGTTCTTGGCGGCCCAGTCGAGCGCCTCCTTCATGTACAGCGCCGAGCAGACAGCGGCGATATAGTGCACCGGGCGATAGACCTTGCCGGTGGGGTCCGACATCTTGGAGATCTCCATCACCGTCTTCATGCCGGGCGCATCGCCGCCCCAGCTCACCGCGGTGCGCAGCGGGAAGATGACGCCATTGGCGGCATCGCCCGCGGTCTTGGCGGCGTTCTCGTCCATGCCCCAGACATTGCCGAGGAACTGGATGTCGACGCCGGCGGTCTTGCAGGCCTTCATCACCGAGATGTTGGAGGCCGCGGTGTTGCCGAGATAGGCGTAATTGGCGCCCGAGGATTTCAGGCTGAGGCACTGCGCGCTGTAGTCACCAGGGGAGAGCGCGAACACCAGCGGCGGCAGCACCTCGAAGCCGAGTTCCTGCGCCATGGCTTCGCCGGCGGCCTTCGGCGCGTTCGGATAGGGATGGTTGGCGCCCATATGCACGAACTTGGGCTTGCCGGACTTGCCCTTGGCCTTCCAGTCCTCGGCGGCCCACATCAGCATCGCCCGCAGCGAGTCCGAATAGCTCGGGCCATAGAAGAAATTGTAAGGTGCGGGCTTGGCCTTGCCGCTGACCCCTTCGGGATCGGTGAGCGCGGCGGCATAGGAGCCGGACATGTCGGGAATCTTGTCCTGGGCGAGGAAGCCGGTCAGCGCCTCGGTGTCGGCGGTGCCCCAGCCCATGATCGCCGCGACCTTGCTGTCCGGCGCCGACCATTTCTTGTACAGCGCGATCGCGCGCGGAACCTGGTAGCCATAGTCGTTGGTGTCGACATTGAGCTGCTTGCCATTGACGCCGCCATTCTTGTTGACCCAGGCGAAGGTGTCGGCGACGGCCTGGCCGTAGGGCGTGCCGACGTCGGAGGTGCCACCCGAGTAATCGGCGAGGTGGCCGATCGCGATCTGCGCCTGCGCGCCCGCCGAGAATGCGGCAATCGCGATCGCGAGCGATGCGGTGCTCAAAAGGGATTTTGTCTTCATTGGTTGCCTCCTCCTGTTTATTCGTTGGTTCGTCAGTTTCCGTGCTCAGTGCGAGAACGGGTAGAGTTTCCAATACGCCTTGATCTGCCGCCAGCGATGCGCGAGCCCGTCGGGCTCGAACATCAGGAATGCGATGATGATCACCCCGATCGCGATCTCGCGCAGGAAGGTGATGTTGTTGTTGAGCGACAGCGCCTTGTCGATCGCGCCGCCCTTCAGATAGAGGCTGATGAACTCCATCGTCTCCGGCAGCAGCACCACGAAGGCGGTGCCCATCAGCGTGCCCATGATCGAGCCGGTGCCGCCGATGATGATCATGGCCAGGAACAGGATCGAGCGTTCGATGCCGAAACCCTCCTGCGAGACCACGAGCTGATAGTGCGCATAGAGCGCGCCGGCGATGCCGGCGAAGAAGGCGGCGAGGCCGAACGACAGCGTGCGGTATTTGGTGAGGTTGATGCCCATGATCTCGGCGGAGAGATAATGGTCGCGGATCGCCACCAGCGCGCGGCCATCGCGCGTGCGCATCAGATTGGTGACGAGGATGTAGCTCACGAGCACATAGGCCAGCACGACGTAGAAATACTGCTTATCCCCGCGCAGCGTGTAGCCGAAGATCGAGAATGGCTCGGCGCTCGCCGGCACCGAGCCGCCGGAGAACCATTCGGCGCGGGAGAAGAAGTCGAGCAGGATGTATTGCGCGGCCAGGGTCGCAATGACGAGGTAAAGGCCCTTCAGCCGCGCCGCCGGAATGCCGAAGATCAGCCCGACCAGCGCGGTGACGATTCCGGCGAGCGGGATCGCGAAGAACACCGGGATCGGCGCATTGTTCGAGATGTAGGCCGAGGTGAAGGCGCCGAGCAGGAAGAAGGCGGCATGCCCGATCGAGATCTGGCCGGTGAAGCCGACCAGGATGTTGAGGCCGAGTGCTGCGATCGAGAAGATACCAATCTGGATCAGGATGCTGAGCCAGTAGCCGCTGAAGAATTGCGGCGCGAGGCACAGTAGCGCAACGCCGGCGATCGCGAAGTTGCGGCTGGTCGTGGTCGGGAAGATCGTGGTGTCCGCGGCATAGGAGGTGCGGAAATCACCAGCGGGGATGAGGGCAGGGCCGGCCATAGGTCAGATCCGCTCGATGTCGTGGGTGCCGAACAGGCCGTAGGGCTTGATCATCAGCACGATGATGAGGACGTAGAACGGCGCGATCTCGTAGAGATTGCCCCAATGCAGATATTGGCTGTCGACATATTGGGCGACGTTTTCGAGCAGCCCGATGATGATGCCGCCGAGCACCGCGCCGCCGACCGAGTCGAGCCCGCCGAGGATCGCCGCCGGGAACACCTTGATGCCGTAGGCGGCGAGGCCCGAGGATACGCCGTTGACGACGGCGACGACCACGCCCGCGACGGCAGAGACCGTCGCCGAGATCGCCCAGGCCATCGCGAACACGCTCTTGACGGAAATGCCGAGCGACTGCGCGACCTGCTGGTTGAACGCGGTGGCGCGCATCGCGAGGCCGTATTTCGAAGCGCGGAAGAACCAGGCCATGCCGATCATCATGGCGACCGAGACCACGAGGCTCATGACATAGACGGTCTGGATCTGGAGGCCGAACAGGCTGACTGACTGGCTCTCGAACACGCGCGGGAACGGCTGCGGGTTGACACCGAACATCCATTTCAGCGTCGCCTGGAGCACGGTGGAGAGGCCGATCGTCACCATGATCACGGAGATGATCGGCTCGCCGATCATCGGCCGCAGGATCAGCACCTGGACCGCGATGCCGAACACGAACATGAACACCAGCGTGATCGGCATGCCGATCCAGAACGGCACCTGGTATTTGGCGAGCAGCGCCCAGCACACCCAGGCGCCGACCAGCAGCAATTCACCTTGCGCGAAATTGACGACCTGCGTCGCCTTGTAGATCAGCACGAACGACATCGCGACCACACCGTAGAGCGTGCCGACGACGAGGCCGTTGACCAGGAGCTGGATGAGGAAGGCGCTGTTCATGTCGGTTGACCCAGCTCGTCATTGCCGGGCTTGACCCGGCAATCCATCGATGCGGAAGGAAGATTGTTCGGAAGAGGATGGATGCGCGGGTCAAGCCCGCGCATGACGACCATTTGTGTCACTCCGCAGCCTCCGCCATATGTCCGTGGCCGCCGAGATCTACGACGCGCAGCGTGGTGCGCACCCTCTGCGTGGTGCCGTCCTGGAAGCGGATCACGGTGTCGACGGGGATGTCGGCATCGCCGCGATAGATGGCGTCGATGATGCCTTCGTATTTCTCGTTGATGACGCCGCGGCGCACTTTCCTGGTGCGGGTGAGCTCGCCGTCGTCGGCGTCCAGTTCCTTATAGAGCAAGAGGAAGCGCGAGATGCGCTGGGCCGGCGGCAGCGTGGCGTTGACGGTCTCGACCTCCCTCTGCAGCAGCTTATAGACCTCGGGCCGCGAGGCGAGGTCGCTGTAGGTGGTAAAGGAGAGGCGGTTCTTCTCAGCCCATTTCGAGATGATGGAGTAGCGGATGCAGATCATCGCCGCGAGCGCGTCGCGGCCGGCGCCGAGCACCACGGCCTCCGCGATATAGGGCGAGAACTTCAGCTTGTTCTCGATGAACTGCGGCGAGAAGCGCTCGCCGCGCGAGGTCTCGGCGAGATCCTTGATGCGGTCGATGACGACGAGCTGCTGGTTGGCGTTGAAATAGCCGGCATCGCCCGACAGCATCCAGCCGTCCTTGATGTCGGCAACGCTCGCCTCGGGATTCTTGTAATAGCCGAGGAACATGTTGGGATGCCGCACCACGATCTCGCCGACGCCGTGGACATCGGCATTGTCGATGCGGATCTCGACGCTGTCGGCCATCGGCACGCCGGTCGTGTCAGGATCGACCTTGCCCTCGGGGTGCAGCGTGTAGGCGCCCAATAGCTCGGTCTGGCCGTAGAGCGTGCGCAGCGGCACGCCCATGGCCTGAAAGAACTTGAACGTATCAGGCCCGAGCGCCGCGCCGCCGGTGGCGGCCGAGCGCAACCGGGTGAAGCCGAGGCGGTCGCGCAGCGCGCGAAACAGGATCGCGTCGGCCAAGCCGGACCGCTTGCCCTGTTCGAGCGCGGCAAGACCCGACTTCATGCCGATGTCGAACAGCCGCTGCTTGAAGGGCGTCGCGTCCATCACCTTGGCGCGGACGTCGGCGGCGATCGATTCCCAGACCCGTGGGGCAAAGAGCACGAAGGTCGGCGCGATCTCGCGCAGATCGTTCATCATCGTGTCGGGCTCTTCGACGAAGTTGATCTTCATCCGGCAGAGCAGACCTTTGCCGAGCACGTAGACCTGCTCCATGATCCAGGGCAGCGGCAGCACCGAGACGTATTCGTCGTCCGGCCCCTTCGGGTCGAAGGCGAGATAGGTCGCGCAATGGCCGAGCACGCGGCCGGCGGCGAGCATGGCGAGTTTGGGATGTGAGGTAGTGCCCGACGTGGTGCAGAGGATCGCGACGTCCTCGCCCTTGGTCGCATCTACGAGCTTGTCGTAAAGCTCCGGCTCCCGTGTGGCCCGCGCGCGGCCGAGCTCGGCAAATTTCTCCGCCGACATCAGCCGCGGGTCGTCGTACTTCCGCATTCCACGAGGATCGGAATAGATGATGTGCTTCAGCTTCGGCACGCGGTCGGCCAGCGTCAGCAGCTTGTCGACCTGCTCCTCGTCCTCGGCGAAGACGAGCTGCGCCTCGCCGTAGTTCAGGAGATAGGAGGCTTCCTCATCCAGCACGTCGCGATAGAGCCCGAGGCTCAATCCACCGATCGCGTGCGTGGCGACTTCCGCCGCCACCCAGTCCGGCCGGTTGTCGCCGATGATGCCGATCACGTCACTCCGGCCGAGGCCGAGCTCGATGAGGCCGAGCGCGAAATCGCGCACCCGCGTCTGGTAGTCGTTCCAGGTGAACAGGCGCCAGAGCCCGAGATCCTTCTCGCGCAGCGCGATCTCGTTGCCATGTTCCTTCGCGTTGAGCCGGAGCATCTTCGGATAGGTGTCGGCCTGCGCGACGCGGCCTGCATAATCCATCATGCCGCGCTCTCCTGTGCGGGCGGGGCATCATCGGGATCGACCAGCGCCTCGTCTTCTTCACCAAGATAGGCGCGCTTGACGTGGGGATCGGCGAGCACGGTGGCCGGATCGCCCTCGGCGATCTTGCGGCCGAAATCCAGCACCATGACGCGGTGGGAGATGTCCATCACCACCCCCATGTCGTGCTCGATCATCACCACCGTCATCCCGAACTCCTCGTTGAGGTCGACGATGTAGCGAGCCATGTCCTCCTTTTCCTCGAAGTTCATGCCGGCCATCGGCTCGTCGAGGAGGATGAGGCGCGGCTCCAGCGCCATGGCGCGGGCGAGTTCCACGCGCTTGCGCAGGCCGTAGGGCAGGGTGCCGGCGGTCGCCTTGCGCACCGACTGGAGGTCGAGGAAATCGATGATCTCTTCCACCTTGCGGCGATGCTCGAGCTCTTCCTTGCGCGCGCGGGTGAGCCAGTACAGCGATCCCGTGAGGAAATTGTTCTTCAGGAGGTGATGGCGCCCGACCATGATGTTGTCGAGCACGCTCATGTGGTGGAACAACGCTAGATTCTGGAAGGTGCGGCCGATGCCGAGCGTCGGACGCGCGTTCGGCGTCAGGCCGGTGATGTCGCGGCCCTGGTAGAACAGCTGGCCTTCGGTCGGCTTGTAGCGACCGGAAATACAGTTCACGATCGAGGTCTTGCCGGCCCCGTTGGGGCCGATGATCGAGAACAGCTCGCCCTCCCTGATGGCGAAACTGACATCGGTCAGCGCACGGACGCCGCCGAATCGCAAGGACACGCCGCGCACTTCGAGACTGGTAGCCACCAAACAAATCCCTCCCGGTGATGGCGCATTCAGTGGCGCTCTTCGTCCGTTCGTCGGTGCGATCCTAGTACGGCCGAGCCGGCGAGGCCATGCAGCGATTGGTCCCGTCCGGAGCCGCGCCACTCTGATCCCGAACGGGATCAAAAGCCGCATCGCCCAAGGTGGCTCTCAATAGGGGAAAGCGCTATTTTGAAATGTCTCCGGCCTGACAATTCTGCGACAAAGTTTTTCGGACCGAGGCGGCCTCCATCTTTCGTCGGATGGCAGCGGAATTAATCATGTTGCAATGCAGCAGAAAGGCGGAGTGACAAGACGGTGCGGCTGGCCCGGGGATCATGATTTCAGAGGATCATCTGAAGCGCGTCGCCGCCTGGTCGCGCGAGCTCACGCCAGCGGAGATCGAGGTCGCTCGCGCCGGGATCACGGAGCGGTCCTACGGCACCGGCGAGACCGTGTTCATGCGTGGCGACACGTTTGCCTATTGGGCCGGCATGGTCAGCGGGCTCGCACGGATGGGCGGGGTCTCGCGCGATGGCAAGGAGACCAGCCTTGCCGGGCTGACGGCGGGGGCCTGGTTCGGCGAGGGCAGCGTGCTCAAGAATGAACCGCGCCGCTACGACGTGGTCGCGCTGCGCAACAGCCGCGTCGCGTTGATGGAGCGCAGCGCCTTTATGTGGCTGTTCGAGAACAGCGTCGGCTTCAACCGCTTCCTGGTGCGCCAGCTCAACGAGCGGCTCGGCCAGTTCATCGGCATGCTCGAGGTCAATCGCACGCTGGACGCCACCGCGCGTCTCGCTCGCAGCATCGCCTCGCTGTTCAATCCGATCCTGTATCCGGAATCGACCCGGCATCTGGAGATCACCCAGGAGGAGATTGGCGCACTCTCGGGTATGTCGCGCCAGAACGCCAATCGCGCGCTGAACCGGCTGGAGAAAGAAGGTCTGCTGCGGCTCGAATATGGCGGCGTCACCATCCTCGATATCGAGCGGCTGCGCGGGTATGGGGATTAGCGCGCGTTGGCGGGAGCGTGGACAGGCCAGAGGTCGGCGCGCCAGCGGATCGCGATCGCCAGCATCGCGACGAAGCCGGCGGCTGCGTAGAGCGAGCCGGTCGCGGAATAGCCGATGATGTCGATCAGGCTGCCGGCCGCGAGCAACCCGATCGGCAGACCGTAGATCACCATCATGCGCACGCCCATCACGCGGCCGCGCAGATGCGCGCTCGCGGTGCGCATCAGGATCACGGCCGCCGAGATCATCGACATGCTCTGGGCGATGCCCGCGAGCACGAGGCAAGCCATCGCCACCGGCATGGTCCTGATCTCGACGAACACCAGCAGCATGGCGTACCAGGCCAGCGTCGCGCCGATCAGCAGCCGGGCGATGCGCAATCCGCTGACGAGGCTGAGCGTGATCGAGCCGATCAGCGAGCCGACAGCGAAGCTCGCCGAGAGGTAACCGAGGCCGGTCTGGTCGGTGTGAAAGATCTCCCGCGCAATGTAGGGCAACAGTCCACCGGTGAAGGGAAACGCGGTGAGATTGGCCAGGAAGGCAACGCAGAGCGCAGCGCGCATTCCCGGGCCATTCCAGGCGTAGACGATCCCTTCCTTCAGATCGTCCAGCAATCGTGACATCGCGTGGCTGTTTGCCGGAAGATCGCTCGTGGTGACGGTCCTTTTGGGCCGGGTCAGGCAGAGCATGAGAAGCGCGGCCACGAAGTAGAGGCAGGCGATCGCGACATAGACGAGGCCGATGCCGAGCACGGCGAACAGTCCGGCGCCCGTCAGCGCTCCGGCGATGCGGGCGCTGTCCTGGGTCGTACGTGCCACGCTGATGGCGCCCACGAGGTGCTCGGCCGGCATGATGTCAGCGAGCAGCGCGCCGCGCACGCCGAGATCCGATGGACGGATCAGACCCATGATCGCAACGATGATCATGACGTTCAGCGGCGACAAATGACCGGTCAGTGCCAGGGCCATGATGGTCGACGAGAGCACGGTGTAGGCAAGACGCATCACGACCAGGAGATCGCGATGACCGATGCGGTCGCCGATCATGCCGAACACCGGTGCGACCAGCGTCCCGACGAACTGGAGCGAGGCAAGCACGGTCAGCAGCAGCACCGAGCCGGTCTCGACCATGATGTACCAGCCAAGCACTAGCGTCTCGACCTCGAACGCCCAGGAGGTGAGCAGGTCGGACGGCCACTGGAAGCGATAATTGCGGATGCGGAACGGCGCGAGCGCGGAAGGTCTCGTGGGTGTGCTCAAGATGCGTTGACGGGTTTCAGGACGATTCCCGGTCCTTATTATTTGTTCTTCTGTTCGGCAGGGTAGTCCAGGCGATGCGTCTGTCAATTGGCGCTACCGCATGCCGCCATGCTTGCCGATGATCTACGGTGCGTCTGTGCGTCTGCAGCATTGCCTCGTTACCCAGCCGATACGAAGAGGCAGACGAGCCGCCGCTTGCTCTTCTGGTGCACAAAGCCCATTCTGGTCCGCATTCTGAGGCCCATTTGATAGGGCCAACAGATCGCGCCATCGCGGCTTCCGCGAGGTCTTGAGCCATGAACTGCTCCGGCTGCGGTTTCGAGGTTCAGAGCGGCTTTGCCTTCTGCCCGAAGTGCGGCACGAAGCAGCCGAACGCGTGCCCCGGCTGCGGCTTTCCATGCGCGCCGGATTTCGCGTATTGCCCGAAATGCGGCGTCCTGGTCGGCGAGGTCCATCAACCTGGAGCGCAGGCGCGGCCGACGGCGCCGGTCAGGGCATCATCACCGCCACTGGTGCCGACAGCAGACCCTCAACAGGTATTTCGACCGCAGCAGGACAAGATCGACAGCGAAGCCAATCGCCGCACCATCACCGTGCTGTTTGCCGATCTCAGCGGCTTCACCGCGATGAGCGAACGCCTCGACCCCGAGGTCATGCAGACGCTTCAGAACGAGTTGTTCGAGGAGCTGACGGCGGCCGTGCAAGGCTTTGGCGGCTTCGTGGACAAGTTTATCGGCGATGCGCTGCTGGCGCTGTTCGGTGCGCCGGCTGCGCACGAGGACGATCCGGAGCGGGCGGTCCGTGCTGCCATCGACATGATCAAGCGGACGGCGCAGCTCAGCGAACGGGTGAGGGCGTTTGCCGGTTCACCTCTGCTGCTCCATGTCGGGATTAACACCGGGCACGTGGTCGCGGGTGGATTGGGTGTGGGCGTTGCCAAATCCTACTCGGTGACCGGCGACACGGTGAATACCGCTCAGCGGTTGCAGTCGATGGCGCCGCCGGACCAGGTGCTGGTCGGGCCGTTGACTTACCGTCTGACCCGGCACGCATTCGCGTATGAATCGCTTGGCGAGATCTCGCTCAAAGGCAAGATGGGCAGCGTCCTGGTCCATCGTCTCAAAGGGCTGCTCGACATGCCGCGCGCGGCACGAGGCCTCGACACGCTGGGCCTCAGTGCGCCCCTGATCGGCCGCGACGCTGAACTTGCCCGCGTGATCGGCAGCCTCGATCGCGCGTGCGGCGGGGCGGCGCAACTAGTGCGGCTGGTCGGCGAAGCGGGCATCGGCAAAACGCGCCTCGTGAACGAATTCGTCGCCCGTATCCGCGATGAAGAGCGCTTCGAGGGTGTGGCGATCCGGCAGGCGGTCTGTTCGCCGCTCGGCGAACAATCCTACGGTACGCTCGCCGCAGTGCTGCGCAGCGCCTATGGCATCGCACAGAAGGCCAGCGCCGCGGAGACTGAGGCCAAGCTGACTGAAGCGCTGTCAGAGCTTGGCCTTGCGGCCGAGGAGGCGGAGCGGTTGATGCCGCTCTATGTCCACGTTCTCGGTCTCGGGGGCGCGGACCCCGAATTGCAGCATATCGAGCCCGAACAGCTCCGGCGCCAGATATTCTTTGCGATCCGGACCGTCTTCGAACGGCGCCTGGCCTTGTCGCCGCTTCTGATCATTGTCGAGGATCTGCACTGGGCGGATGCCGTATCCCTCGAAGCGCTGCGATTCCTGATGGACCGGCTGGAGCGCACGCGGCTGATGCTGTTGTTTACGCATCGACCAATGCTGGAGCTGGATCAGTTCAGTTCGGGTCGGATCAGCCACACAACCATCCGCTTGCCTCCGCTCGGTGACGCCGACGGACAAAAGCTGCTCGCGGCTTTTTTCAGTCTCGGTTGGCGTGAGCCGCCCGGAAGTCTGTTTAGCCGGATCCTGGAGCGCGCGAGCGGCAATCCACTTTTCCTCGAGGAGATCATCCGCGGTCTCATCGAAGCTGGCGCCCTGGAACGTGACGGCTCGCAATGGCGGATCAAGTCGGATGAAGCCGCCGCCGATATTCCTGCGAGCATTCAAGCTCTGTTGTTGGCGCGCCTGGATCGGCTGCCGCATGAGGTGCGTCGGTTGGCGCAGGAGGCCGCGGTGATCGGCCCCCGCTTCGATGTGGCTCTGCTCGGCGCGATAGCAACCGGGCAGGCGAAGGTCGAAGTGGGAGTAGAACTTCTGTGCGACGCCGAGATTGTCGAGGAAGTCGCGGGCGCTAATTCGATTTCGCCGCGATGCTACCGTTTCACGCAGACCATGCTTCAGGACGTGATCTATCAAAACCTGCTCTTGCAGCGGCGGATCGAGCTTCATGGACGCATTGGTGCCGCGCTGGAGCAGCTCTATGGCAACGAGCCCGAGCGGCTTGAAGACCTCATTTTGCTCGGACATCACTTCAGCCTCAGTGCCCGCAAGCCGAAAGGCGCGCGCTATCTGCGCGCGGCCGGCGATCGCGCGCGCGCAACCTATGCCAATGACGATGCCGTCCGTCTCTACCAACAGGCCCTCGCTGTGCTGTTGACCGGTGGCGAATGCGACCCGGAGCGGCTGGTTCTGTACGAGCGGATCGCGGATCTCTGTGGTGCGGCCGGCCGTCGCAACACGGCCGAGGAGCACTACCAGAGTGCGCTGGAAGGGTACCGCGTCGCAGCGGATCGCATCGGCGAAGCGCGAATTCTTCGCAAGCTTGGCCGGTTGTTGTGGGACGCCGGCAAGCGGATCAAGGCCGAGACGCATTACGCCGAGGCGGCTGAACGGCTTGGAGGGGTCGAAGCGCCCATCGAGCGGGCGCACCTGTCGCAAGAACGCGGCCGCCTGGCATTTCGCATGGGCGATCATATGGCCGCCGCGAGATGGGCCGACCAGGCGCTTGGCTACGCCCGATCCGCGCCTGCCGCCGCGGACGAACAGGCCGGACTCGAGGCGGCGCGCGCCATTGCCGAGGCCCTCAATACCAAGGCGGTTGCCCTGGCGCGGCTTGGACGACACCAGGATGCGGTGCGCGAAGTGGAGCAAAGTGTCGAAGCAGCCGAAGCCGCCGGCCTTCTCAACGTGGCATGCCGCGGCTACACCAATCTCGCGGTGCTCTACACGATTGTCGACCCGGCGCAGGCCATGAAGGTTTGCCGGCGCGGGCTGGATGTCGCGCATCGTATTGGCGACCTCGGGTTCCAGGCGCGCCTTCTTGCCAATTTTGCCGTCGCCTGTTGCACCTTCACGGACAAATGCACCGACGAAGGCGTGCCCGCTGCCGAAAAGGCGATCGAGATCGACCGGGCGCTCGATCAGCGCGAGCATCTCCCCGTACCCCTGATCGTACTGGGGCAAATCCATCAATGCCATTTCCGGCCCGATCAGGCTGCCCGCTGCTACAATGAGGCCATCGAGGTCGCGAGCGAAACCGGCGAGCCGCAACAGCTCTTTCCATGCTATGATGGCCTGGCGACATTGAACCTCGATCGCGGCGATATGGCTGAAGCCGAGCGCTATTTCGCGCTGGCCGATGATGTCTGCACCAGGCACGGGCTTGATCCCGCCGGACTGATTGTACTGCCATTTCTTGACTAGGTCATGTGAAGGAGTTCAACCATGTCAGAACGTCATGTCGATGGACCGCTTCAACCGGGCGATCGCGCGCCCAACATCGTGCTGGACGCCATCACGCGCGAAGGGAAGGTCGCACTCGAGGATTTTCGCGGGCACAGTCCGATATTGGTAGGCCTGTTTCGAGGTTTGCATTGCCCGTTCTGCCGCCGCCATATTGCGGCACAGGCGCAGCTTGACGCAGCCCTGCGCGACAAGGGTGTCGAAAGTCTCACCGTCGTCAATACGCCGACCGATCGGGCGCGGCTCTACTTCCGATATCACCCGTTGCCCAATCTGCTCGCCGCGTCTGATCCCGAGCGGGTGTCGCACCGTGCGTTCGGCTTGCCCAATCTCGAGTTCACCGAGAACGAAACCGAGTGGCCGCGCAAGGTGGGCATGGACGTGGTCATGAGCATGCAGGTGGACATTCCCGGAGAATTGCCCGGGCCCATGAATCGCTTGGCGGCTGCCGAGCAGCTCAACAACAAGGATGGCTACGAGATGACGGAAGCCGATCAGCGCATGGCGGCAACCGGCCACGGCCAGCTGTTCGGCCAGTTTCTGCTCGATCGGGAGGGAATTGTACGCTGGACCTTTACCGAGGTACCCGAGGGCGGCCAGCGCATGTTCGGGATGCCGAGCCCGCAGGAGTTGATGTCGGCTGCCTCGCAGGTAGCTGGCTAGGCGTCGCGTATCGTGTCTTGCGCGCGTCGGACTCTCAGGTCTCTCGTGACGGCAACTTCTCGGCAAGCCTGACCGCCATCGCGGAGATCAGTGGCCGCATGAAATAGGCGTTCTCCGCCGGAACGATGTCGGCGCGCAAGCCATGTCCGGCAAGTTCGCCGGATACCGCGGGTCCCACCGACGCGATCAGCGTCCGCTCGAAGCCTATGCGCAATTTCGCTTCGCTGCCATGGGCCTTCGCCGCTTCGATCAGGCGGCGGACCTGGCCGAGATTGGTCAGAGCGATGCAATCGATCCGTCCCTCCGCCATGTCGTCGATGGCGGCGACGATGTTGGCATCCGCGGCCTTGGAATCGTAGACATAGGGCAGCACGGTATCGACCTCGGCGCCTTGCGCGGCGAGCGCGCCGGTCAGCGTGCTGTGGTCCTTGTCCGGATAGAGCTGGAGGCCAAGGCGATGCCCCTTCAGGTCCAGCTTGCCCAGCATCTCGATTACGCCCTCGCTGGTCGGCTTCTCCGTGGTCTGCTGCGCCTCGAGCGAGACCTCGCGCAGCGCCTTGCCGGGCTTCGGCCCACGGGTGAATTTTCGCGATTTGGCCAGCGACGTGACGAGGGCCTGGTCAAGGCCGCGAGCGCGCGCGAGCTTCATGATCCGCCGCAGGCCTTCGCCGGTCATGAGCACAAGATCGTCAAAGGGCTTGTCGATGGCGCGGCGGATCCAGGCTTCGACCGGGGCGGGGTCCGGTGCATCCTCGATGGTGAACATCGGACATTGCACGACCTCCGCGCCTTGCTCGGCCAGAAGCTTGGAAAACTGCGCTTCCTCGCGGGTTTCCAGGATCAGGATGCGGGTGCCGTTCAAGCGGTCGGCCATGGGCGTGCTCCGGTCAGTCAAATCGCAATGTTACGTTCATCCTGACTCCGCGGTCGGGATTGGCGCAAGGGCAGGGTCGGTGCTAGAGCAGGGCGCAAATCGCGGACCGTTCCGCGGCCCTTGCACAAACCTTCATCAAGAGCCATGCCCGACCATCAATATGTGCTGACCCTGTCCTGTCCGGATCGCCCCGGCATCGTCTCGGCGGTGTCGACCTTCCTGACGAATTCCGGACAGAACATTCTCGACGCCCAGCAGTTCGACGACGTCGAGACCAAGAAGTTCTTCATGCGCGTGGTGTTCACCGCCGCCGATCTCGCCGTGGAACTGTCTGCGCTCCAGACCGGCTTTGCCGCGATCGCAGAGCGTTTCGGCATGGAGTGGCAGATGCGCGACCGCGCCGCGCATCGCAGGGTGATGCTGCTGGTCTCGAAGTCGGACCATTGCCTGGTCGACATCCTCTATCGCTGGCGCACCGGCGAATTGCCGATGACGCTCGCCGCGATCGTGTCCAACCACCCGCGTGAGGTCTATGCGGGGCTCGATTTCGGCGGCATCCCGTTCCGCCATTTGCCGATCACCAAGGAGACCAAGGCCGAGCAGGAGGCGCAGATCCTCGATCTCGTCGGCAAGACCGGGACCGATCTCGTCGTGCTCGCCCGCTACATGCAGATCCTGTCCGACGATCTCTCGGCAAAGCTGTCCGGGCGCTGTATCAACATCCACCACTCGTTCCTGCCGGGCTTCAAGGGCGCAAAACCCTATCACCAGGCGCATGAGCGCGGCGTCAAGCTGATCGGTGCGACCGCCCATTACGTCACGCGCGACCTCGACGAAGGCCCGATCATCGACCAGGACGTCGAGCGCATCAGCCATCGCGACACGCCGGAAGATCTCGTCCGCAAGGGCCGCGACATCGAACGCCGCGTGCTCGCGCGCGCGATCCGCTATCATCTCGATGACCGCGTGATCCTCAACGGGCGCAAGACCGTGGTGTTCGTGGATTAGCGAATCGTGAGTGGCGAGTAGCGCATAGAAAGAGCGGCCATATTCGCCACTCCCTATTCGCCATTCGCTCCCTTAACGTACCGCGCCGCCCGACGCTGACCCCGTCGCGCCCTTTTGCGCCTGCTCTTCCTTCTCGCGATCGGCCGCCGGCAGCAGCCGCTTGCGTTCGCGTTCCTTCATCCATGCCTCGTACTGTGCCGTGCCCGGCCGCGGCGGGGCGTCCGCCGGCAAGCCGCCAGCCCATCGCGGAATGTAGTCGCCCATTTCGGCCGACATTCTCTCGTTGACCGTGCCGCAGCCGCACAGCCCCGCAGCGAGCGCAATGAGGGCGAGGACGGAGCGGAAAGACTTGGGCATTGTGGGAGCACGGCTTCTGTCATGGGGCGCCAGCTCGGGCTGGCGTCGGGAGAGTAGCCTTCAACAAGGTAAAATAGGCTTATTCGAGGTAGGTAATTTGTTACCGAGCCTTTACTACCACGACCTCGCCGATGTCGGAATTCTGCAAAAGGTGGACGAAATCGTCCATCCACGCCACCGCTCGCGTTCCTAGACTGCGACAGCAGTCTCGCGACAAATTGGCTTGGGCAGCGGAAGGGCTTTTTCGTTGACAGGTCCATTTTATTTGTACAATCGTACAAATGGAGGCGGGCGCGAGCGGGAAACTCAGGTTACCCCAACGTAACCGCGACACTGCTCCTCGCCGTCGGCAAATCGGAACGCTCGGCTTGCGCCGAAGGGTCGCCAAACGTCCGATTGACAATGAGGGCGCGAAAGACGCCATGTGGCGCGCGATATCGCGCGTGCGTGAGCTAAACTGAGGCAAGGACCGGGCACTCGGTCCGTCGCACAAGAGGTCAGGAATTAAGGGGAGGGACATTTGATGTTCGAACGCAAAATGTTTTCGCGCACTGCAGCGGCAGCCGCTATCGCAGGCCTTGCGACGCTCGCGCCGGCCAAGGCCGAGGACACCGTCAAGGTCGGCCTGATCCTGCCGATGACCGGCGGCCAGGCCTCGACCGGCAAGCAGATCGAAAACGCGATCAAGCTCTACATGCAGCAGAAGGGCGATACTGTCGCCGGCAAGAAGGTCGAGATCATCGTCAAGGACGATGCGGCGATTCCGGACAAGACCAAGACCGCCGCGCAGGAGCTGATCGTCAACGACAAGGTCAATTTCATCGCCGGCTTCGGCGTGACGCCGGCGGCGCTCGCCGCCGCGCCGCTCGCTACGCAGGCCAAGATTCCGGAAGTCGTGATGGCGGCCGGTACCTCCATCATCACCGAGCGCTCGCCCTATATCGTGCGCACCAGCTTCACGCTGGCACAGTCCTCGACCATCATCGGCGACTGGGCGGTGAAGAACGGCATCAAGAAGGTCGCGACGCTGACCTCGGACTACGCGCCGGGCAATGACGCGCTCAACTTCTTCAAGCAGAACTTCACCGCCGGCGGCGGCGAAGTGGTCGAAGAGGTGAAGACCCCGCTCGCCAACCCAGACTTCGCGCCGTTCCTGCAGCGCATGAAGGACGCCAAGCCCGACGCGATCTTCGTATTCGTGCCGGCCGGCCAGGGCGGCAACTTCATGAAGCAATATGCCGAGCGCGGCCTCGACAAGGCCGGCATCAAGGTGATCGGACCGGGTGACGTCACCGATGACGACCTGCTCAACAACATGGGCGACGCCGTGCTCGGCACGGTCACCGCGCACCTCTACTCGGCGGCGCATCCCTCGCAGATGAACAAGGACTTCGTCGCGGCCTACAAGAAAGCCTTCGGCAACCGTCCTGGCTTCATGGCGGTGAGCGGCTATGACGGCATCCACCTCATTTACGAGGCGCTGAAGAAGACCAATGGCGATACCAACGGCGACAAGCTGATCGAGGCGATGAAGGGCCAGAAGTGGGAGAGCCCGCGGGGCCCAATCTCGATCGACCCCGAGACCCGCGACATCGTGCAGAACATCTACATCCGCAAGGTCGAGAAGGTCGACGGCGAGCTCTACAACGTCGAGTTCGCGACCTTCGAAGCCGTCAAGGATCTCGGCAAGACCAAGAAGTGACCCGCGAAAGCGGGTCATCCCGGGGCGCGCATTAGCGCGACCCCGAGATCTCGAGATTGTTGAAACGAGATTCCGGGTTCAGCGCTGCGCGCTGCCCCGGAATGACGAACGACTATCAGGATTAGTCCAGCCTCGATGACCGCAATCCTCACCAACCTGTTCGATGGCGTTGCCTACGGCATGCTGCTGTTCGTGCTCGCCTGCGGGCTCGCGGTCACGCTCGGCCTGATGAACTTCGTCAATCTCGCGCACGGTGCCTTCGCCATGGCCGGCGGCTATGTCTGCATGGTGCTGGTCAACCGGATGGGCTGGCCGTTCTTCGCCGCGCTGCCGCTCGCCTTCGTCTCCTCGGCCGCGATCGGCATCCTGCTCGAGCGCACGCTCTACCGTCATCTCTATACGCGCAGCCATCTCGACCAGGTGCTGTTCACCATCGGTCTGACCTTCATGTCGGTCGCAGCCGTCGACTACATTCAGGGCTCCTCGCGCGTCTTCATCAACCTGCCGGCCGCGCTCCAGGGCCAGTTCGACGTGTTCGGCGTGGGCATCGGCCGCTACCGATTGATGATCATCGTGATCTGCGGCCTGCTCACCATCGGCCTGCAGATGGTGCTGGCGAAGACCCGTTTCGGCAGCCGCCTGCGCGCCGCGGTCGACGATCCCCGTGCGGCCAGCGGCCTCGGCATCAACGTCCCGCAGGTGTTCGCCTTCACCTTTGCCTTCGGATGTGGGCTCGCCGGTCTCGGCGGCGCGCTCAGCGCCGAGATCCTCGGCCTCGATCCGTATTTCCCGCTGAAGTTCATGATCTACTTCCTGATCGTGGTCACCGTCGGCGGCTCGTCCTCGATCACCGGACCATTCCTGGCCTCGCTTCTGCTCGGCATCGGCGACGTCGCCGGCAAATATTACGTGCCGAAGATGGGCCCCTTCGTGATCTACACCATGATGATCGTGATCCTGATCTGGCGCCCGAACGGCCTGTTCGGCCGCACGGCCGCGCGTTGAGTTTGCCGATGAGCGCTTCTTCCGACGTCGGTTATCACGCCCAGCGCCAGGCGCGCTGGCACTATGGCGAAGTCGCCTTTTGGCTGATCGTGCTGGCCTGCGGCTTCCTGTTCCCCACGCGTTATCTGATCATGACCGACATCCTGCGCCTGGCGCTGTTCACGATGTCGCTCGATCTGATCCTCGGCTATGCCGGCATCGTCTCGCTCGGCCATGCCGCCTTCTTCGGCGTCGGCGCTTACGCTGCGGGACTGCTTGCGCTGCACGGCATCGTCAAGGAGCCCGTGCTGGCCCTGATCGTTGCCGGCCTTGCCGCGATGGTGCTCGGCTTTGCCACCAGCTTCCTGGTGATCCGCGGCGTCGACCTGACGCGGTTGATGGTCACGCTCGGCATCGCGCTGCTGCTGGAGGCGCTCGCCGAACGCTTCTCCAACATCACCGGCGGCACCGACGGCCTGCAGGGGATCGAGATGCAGCCGATCTTCGGCGAGATTCCGTTCGACATGTTCGGCAAGGCCGGCTTCTTCTATTCGCTCGCCGTCCTGTTCCTACTGTTCCTGTTCGCCCGCCGCGTCGTGCATTCCCCGTTCGGCCTGTCGCTGCGCGCGATCAAGAACAATCCGCTGCGGGCTGCCGCGATTGGCATCCCTGTCAATCGTCGACTGATCGCGATCTACACGCTGGCTGCGTTCTATGCCGGCATCGCCGGTGCGCTGTTCACCCAGACCACCGCGATCGCCTCGCTCGACGTGTTCGCCTTCGAGCGTTCCGCCGACTTGATGCTGGTGCTGGTGATCGGCGGCACCGGCTATCTCTATGGCGGCCTGATCGGCGCGGTGATCTTCCGCATGCTCCAGGAAGTGTTCTCCACCATCACCCCGCAATACTGGCAGTTCTGGATCGGCCTCGTGCTGGTCGTGATCGTGCTGGTCGGCCGCCAGCGCCTGCATCGCTGGGTGCTGTATGTGCCGAACCTCGTCATCAAGCAGGTGGCCGGGCGCAAGGCCGTCGTCGCCGTGCCGGAGAGCGACGCATGACCATCGCGCTCGAGACCCAGAACCTCGAAAAGACCTTTGGCGGCCTGCGCGTGACGCGCGACCTGTCGCTCAAGGTCAAGCAGGGCGCCCGTCACGCGCTGATCGGCCCGAACGGCGCCGGCAAGACCACGGTCATCAACCAGCTCACCGGGGTGCTGAAGCCGAACTCCGGCCGCATCCTGCTCGAAGGCCAGGACATCACCGACCTGCCGGTGCACAAGCGCGTGCTGCGCGGCCTGTCGCGCACCTTCCAGATCAACCAGCTCTATCCCGACCTGACGCCGCTGGAGACCATTGGCCTTGCCGTCTCCGAGCGTCTCGGCCATGGCGGCGACTGGTGGCGGCGGATGGGCACGCGCAACGACGTCAATGACGAGATCGCCGATCTCCTGAGGCGCTTCCATCTGCTCGACGTCATGAACGAAGAGACCGTCACACTGCCTTACGGCAAGCAGCGCCTGCTCGAGATCGCGGTTGCGATCGCCGCCAAGCCGCGTGTGCTGCTGCTGGACGAGCCCGCCGCCGGCGTGCCCGAGAGCGAGCGCCACGATATTCTCGCCGTCGTAGGCAGCCTGCCGCGCGATGTCACGGTGCTCCTGATCGAGCACGACATGGACCTCGTGTTCTCGTTTGCCGACCGCATCTCGGTGCTGGTCTCCGGCGCTCTGCTGACCGAAGGGCCGCCCGAGCAGGTCGCGCGCGATCCGCAAGTGAAGGCAGTCTATCTCGGCGAGGAGGCGGTCAATGTCTGACCTGCTCGCGATCGAGGCCTTGCGCGCTGGCTATGGCGAGGCGGTGGTGCTGCCCAACATGAGCCTGCGCCTCGCAGAGGGGCAGGTGTTGGCGCTGCTCGGCCGTAACGGCACCGGCAAGACCACGCTGATCAACTCCATTGTCGGCGTCACCCGCCGCTTCTCCGGCACCGTCGGGCTCGCCGGCACCGATGTCACGGCCTTGCGGCCCGATCAGCGGGCGCGCGCCGGCATCGGCTGGGTGCCGCAGGAGCGCAACATCTTCCGTTCGCTCACGGTCGAGGAGAACATGACCGCGGTGGCCCAGCCCGGCCCATGGACGGTCGAGAAGGTCTACGAGATGTTCCCGCGGCTGAAGGAGCGGCGGAGCAACTTTGGCAACCAGCTCTCCGGCGGCGAGCAGCAGATGCTGGCGATCGGCCGTGCGCTGACCCTCAACCCAAAGGTCCTGCTGCTGGACGAGCCGACCGAGGGCCTGGCCCCCATCATTGTCGAGGAGCTGCTAAAGGCGATCGGGACCATCACCCGGGCTGGCGGCATCTGCTCGATCATCGTTGAGCAGAACGCCCAAAAGATTCTGGGGCTGGCCGACCGCGTTGTGATATTGGAGCGCGGAACGATCGTCCACGACGCCCCGAGCGCCGCGCTGAAGGCCGACCCGTCGGTCCTGGAGCGCCACCTCGGTGTCGCAGGGGCGGCGGCCCACTAGAAAATACCCGGGAGTACCAAATGCAGCGAACCAAAGCCCCCTTCCGCGCCGACGAGGTCGGCAGCCTCCTGCGTCCCGCCAAGATCAAGGACGCGCGAGCCAGGCTCGAGAAGGGTGAGATCTCGGCCGACGATCTGCGCAAGATCGAGGACATGGAGATCGAGAAGGTCGTGCACAAGCAGGCCTCGGTCGGCCTGAAGCTCGCGACCGACGGCGAATTTCGTCGCTCCTGGTGGCATTTCGACTTCCTCGCCAAGCTCACCGGCTGTGAGCTGTTCCACCCCGACACCGGCATCCAGTTCACGGGCGTGCAGACCCGTCACGACGCGGTGCGTGTGATCGGCAAGCTCGATTTTCCCGACGCCCACCCGATGCTGGACCACTTCCGCTTCCTGAAGAAGGTTGCCGATCAGGCCCACGTTACGGCCAAGATGACGATCCCGTCACCGGCGGTGCTGCACTTCCGCGGCGGCCGCAAGTCGATCTCCAAGGACGTTTATCCCGATCTCGACGCTTTCTACGAGGACCTCGGCAAGACCTACCGCAAGGCCGTCAAGGCGTTCTACGACGCCGGTTGCCGCTATCTCCAGTTCGACGACACCGTCTGGGCCTATCTCTGCTCGCAGGACGAGTTGCAGAAGGCGCGCGAGCGCGGCGACAATCCGGACGGTCTCCAGCAGATCTATGCCCGCATCATCAACTATGCGCTGGCCGAGAAGCCCGCCGACATGGTGGTGACGACGCATGTCTGCCGCGGCAATTTCCGCTCGACCTGGATCTCCTCGGGCGGCTACGAGCCGGTGGCGGAGACCATGCTCGCCGGCACCAATTATGACGGCTACTTCCTCGAATACGACTCTGACCGCGCCGGCGGCTTCGAGCCGCTGCGCTTCCTGCCCAAGGGCAACAAGGTCGTCGTGGTCGGCGTCATCACCTCGAAGTTCGGCGAGCTCGAGAAGAAGGACGACATCAAGCGCCGTCTGGAAGAGGCCGCCAAGTTCGCGCCGCTGGAGCAGCTCGCGCTCTCTCCGCAATGCGGTTTTGCATCGACCGAAGAGGGCAACATCCTCTCCGAGGAAGAGCAGTGGGCCAAGCTCGGCCTTGCGGTCGAGATCGCGAAGGAAGTTTGGGGCCAGTAAGCCTCCGCTCCCGGCGAGGCGGGAGAGTCTCGCCACTCTCTCTGTGTCGTCCCCGCGAAAGCGGGGACCCATAACCCCAGGGAAAGGTTGTAGGACGAGCCGGCAACTGCGAGTCTTCGCCCAAACCACTGCCTGTGGTTATGGATCCCGGATCTGCGCTTCGCTTGTCCGGGATGACATCGTGTTTGAAGCGCGCTCGTCTCGCGACAGACGGACCAGACCCACCGTCACTTCTCCGCCAGGTAAACCTCGCCCAGCAGCGACGAGTTCGACCACGGCACCTGCTTGTTCTTCGTGCTCGACACCACTTCGGCCCGCACCCGCGTCAGCATCTGCTGCACCTCCAGGCCCGGCGTGCCGATATGGCGCGACAACGCGGCGGAGAACGGCGAGTTGGCGCCTTCGCCGTCGAGCGCGACTTGGCCCGGCGCGGTGGCGAAGGCGATCAGCGTGCCGGCGCCGAGCGTCGCACCGGCACCCAGGCTCGTCGGCGCGGCAAGGCCGGAGGCGCCCTCGATGGCACGATTGGTGCCGGCGCTCGCCACCTTCTGCGCCATCGGATTGTTGCGGCAGGCATCGAAGATCAGAATGTTGGTGCGGACCTGGTCGTCGAGGCCGGCCATGATCGCGTCCATGTCGATCATCGCCTCCGTCATGTTCGCGCCCGGCTTGAGCTCGACGTCGACGGGAATGAGATAGTTGTGGCCCTCGACCTGCACGCCGTGGCCGGCATAGTAGACCAATGCGACCTGCGCCCGTGCCGCGTCACGCAAGAAGTCGCGCGTCATCTTCTGCATCGCGGCGCGGTCGAGATCGACGCCCTCCGACACCGTGAAGCCGATGTCGCGCAGGCTCTTGGCGACGGCGCGCGCGTCATTGGGTGGATTGGGCAGCGCCTTGACATGCGCATAGCCGCCATTGCCGATGATCAGCGCCATGCGCGTGCCGCGAACGGCCGGAGCAGGCGAAGGCGCGGGCGCGGTGCCGGTTTGCTGCGGAGCAGGGGCCGCCGCCGGCTGCGTTGCGGGTGAGGGTGCATCGCGCGGGATCGGCGCGGTGGCGTCGGTCACCAGCGACAGCCGCACCTTTGCGGTGGCCTGGTTGGCTTTGCTGATGGCGTCGGAAGCCACGATCGCCAGCGTGGCATTGTAGTCCTCGCGCGCGTGGGCGTAGTCGCCTTTCGCCTCATAGGCCAGCGCGCGATGAGTGTAGCCGGAGATCAGCACGCTGTTCGGCGGCGTCATGATGTTGACCGGCGGCTTCTCCTTGGCGAGCCGGATCGCCTCGCTGCCGTCGGCGATGGCGCGATCGAGCTCGCCCTTGGCGCGCCAGATCGATGTGCGGTTGATCAGTGGCTGCGGCAGCGTCGGATCGAGCCGGATCGCCTGGTTGATGTCGGCGAGCGCGCCGTCGAGATCGCCGAGCGCTTCCTTCGAGATGCCGCGGTTCTGGAACGAGAACGCCGATTTTGGATCGGCCTTGATCGCGGCATCGTAGTCGGCGATCGCCTTGGTGTAGTCGCGCTTGCCGCGCCAGGCATTGCCGCGATTGTGGAAGATGATGCCGCTGGGCGGACCGAGCTTGAGCGCATCGTCAAAGTCAGCGATCGCGATGTCGTAGTCGCCCTTGTCGTAATAGGCCGATCCCCGCAGATTGTAGACCGCCTGGGTCGGCTTCAGCCGGATCGCTTCGGTCGTATCCGCGATGACCTTGGCGTAGTCGCCCTTCTTGTTCCAGCCGACCGCGCGCCAGAAATAGACGGTCGCGAGCTGCTCGCCCTTGAACACTTTCAGGGCGATGATCTTGGTGCAGGCGTCTACCATCTGGTCCGCCGGCGTGGTCTCGGTGGTGCAGAGCGGGCCAAGCTGACTGCGCGTCTGCGCCAGGACAGGCGCGGCCCACAGCGCGGCGGTGAGCAGGCAGAGTGCGGCGAGCAGGCGACGCATGGCGGTGATCCCATAAGAGGAGAGGCGCCTGTTTGTTGCCCGGCGGTGCCCTGGGGTTCACGCTCTCGTCATTGGACGTGGAGTACAGCAGGAAGGGCTATTCCCTCAGTGGGCAGAATTTGCTACGAGATAAGGGCCCAACGCCGCTGCCCACCGCCTTCCCACCGATGAAAAACGACGAAATCCTGAGCCAAATCACCGAGTTCTGCCGCAAGGCTGACATGGCGGAATCGACCTTCGGGCGCCGCGCGGTGAACGATGGGAAGCTCGTGCATCGCCTGCGCGAGGGCAAGCGCATCACCATCGACACGCTGGAGCGGATCCAGGCCTATATCGCGGCATCGACGACCGGCGGCCTGCCGCCGCCGCGGGGCCTCCAGGTGCCGCCGGAAAAGCGCGATCCGCGCGGCAATTTCCGCTTCTTCGAGAACCGGCAGAAATATCTGCTGTTCGTCCACACCTGCAGCGAGAAGCGGGTGATCGCCGAGCGCGTGGCGCTGGAACTCTCCAGCATCCATCCGCGCCCGCCGGCGCTGCGCATCTTCGACGCAGGCGTTGGCGATGGCACCGTGCTGGCGCGGGTGCTGCGCGCGACGCACCAGCGCTATCCGCACATGCCGTTCTATGTCTCCGGCAAGGAGCTCAGCCTGGAGGATCTGCGCCTGACTTTGGAGAAGGTGCCTGACCGCATTTTCGAGCATCCGGCGTCAGTGTTCGTCTTCACCAACATGTTCTACTCGGAGGCGCCCTGGCTGACGCCGGCGTCGCCTGCGGCGGCGGCCGCCACCGTCTGGCACGAGGTCCCGCTGCGCGGCGCCTCATCGGGCGAGTTCGAGCAGCAGATCGCCGAGCTCAGGCCGTTTCTGGAGCAGAACTGGCGCGCTGCCATCAGCACACGCACGGCCATGCCCCTCTATGAGCGGCCCGTCGTTCTCGTGCTCTATCGCGAGGACCACCGTTTCCTGCTGGATTCAACCATTCCGCGGCCGGGCCAGACCGAGGCCAATTTCGACCTCGTTATTGCATCCCAGCCATACCGGGCCCTGTCTTCGGTCAATTTCCGGGCAAAACGGATCATCGCGCCCCTGGCGCGGGCGCTTCGGCCCGGCGGGAGACTGATCGGAATCCACTCCCATGGCCAGGATCCGGGCATGGAAATGATCCAGGCGATCTGGCCTGGAGAAACCCCTTTCGCGGTCAGCCGGCATGAGATATTGCGCGCGGTTAAGTATGAGCTCGGATCGTTGGGCCGCGACCTAAATTTTAATGCTTATGCGGACAACCGCTCGATCTTCAGGTATGATATGGAAGCGCTGCCCAACGAGGTAACGGGTACGATCGGAACCTCGACGGCCTTTGCAGCGTGGAATGCGGCGGTGTATGTGGCGCAGATCGAGGACGACCGATTGACAGAAATGACTCAAAACGGCCGCACTTTGGATGCCGCCCGGGACGTGCTGCGCAAGTACAACGGGCTCTGGTTTCTCGACGAATCCTACGTCATCTCGCGACGGCGTGATTGACATAATCCAAGTCTAAACATCGCAAACACCCGCCAGCTTAACGGCGGCGGAACAAGGGGTTACTGATGCGCGCGTCCTATCTCTTCACCAGCGAGTCCGTGTCCGAAGGCCATCCCGACAAGGTCTGCGACCGGATCTCCGATGAAATCGTCGATCTGTTCTACCGCGAAGGGCCGAAGGCCGGCATCGACCCCTGGCAGATCCGCGCCGCTTGCGAGACGCTGGCGACCACCAACAAGGTCGTGATCGCCGGCGAGACCCGCGGCCCGAAGTCGGTCACCAATGACCACATCGAAAGCGTCGTCCGCAACGCGATCAAGGACATCGGCTACGAGCAGGACGGCTTCCACTGGAAGACCTGCGACATCGAGATCCTCTTGCATCCGCAGTCGGCCGACATCGCGCAGGGCGTCGATGCGCTGCAGCCGGGCGAGGTCAAGGAAGAGGGCGCTGGCGACCAGGGCATCATGTTCGGTTACGCCACCAACGAGACGCCTGACCTGATGCCGGCGCCGATCTTCTACGCTCACAAGATCCTGCGTCTCATTTCCGAAGCCCGCCACTCCGGCAAGGAGAAGGTGCTCGGTCCGGACTCCAAGAGCCAGGTCACCGTGCAGTACGAGAACGGCAAGCCGGTCGGCGTGCGCGAGATTGTGGTGTCGCATCAGCATTTGGTCGAGGACCTCTCGTCGAACCAGATCCGCGACATCGTCGAGCCCTATGTGCGCGAAGCGCTGCCGAAGGACTGGATCACGCCGAAGACCATCTGGCACATCAATCCGACCGGCAAGTTCTACATCGGCGGTCCCGACGGCGACTCCGGCCTGACCGGCCGCAAGATCATCGTCGACACCTATGGCGGCGCGGCCCCGCATGGTGGCGGCGCGTTCTCCGGCAAGGACCCGACCAAGGTCGACCGCTCGGCGGCTTATGCCGCCCGCTACGTCGCCAAGAACATCGTCGCGGCCGGTCTTGCCGACCGCTGCACGCTGCAGCTCGCCTACGCCATCGGCGTTGCGCGTCCGCTGTCGATCTACATCGATACCCACGGCACCGGTAAGGTGTCGGAGGATCAGCTCGAGAAGGCTGCCGCCAAGGCGATGGACCTGACCCCGCGCGGTATCCGCACCCATCTCGACCTCAACCGCCCGATCTACGCGCGCACCTCGGCCTACGGCCATTTCGGCCGCACGCCGGACAACGAGGGCGGCTTCTCCTGGGAGAAGACCGATCTCGTCGAGCCGCTCAAGCGCGCGCTCTAATCTTGTGCGTCATTCCGGGTTCGTGCGCGAACCCGGATCCTTAAATCCTCACGTCGCGATTCGGGGCACCTCTTCGAGGTGTCCCGGAAAACGCGCTCAACAACAGGACACTCGCAATGAACGCGAAGCCCGGCTTCACCGATTACATCGTCAAGGACATTTCGCTCGCCGATTTCGGCCGCAAGGAGCTCTCGCTCGCCGAGACCGAGATGCCCGGCCTGATGGCCACCCGCGAGGAGTTCGGCCCGAAGCAGCCGCTGAAGGGCGCGCGCATCGCCGGCTCGCTGCACATGACAATTCAGACCGGCGTGCTGATCGAAACGCTGGCCGCGCTCGGCGCCGACATCCGCTGGGTCTCCTGCAACATCTATTCGACGCAGGACCATGCCGCGGCGGCGATCGCGGCCGCCGGCATTCCCGTCTTCGCCGTCAAGGGCGAGACGCTGAAAGATTACTGGGACTACACCGCAAAGCTGTTCGACTGGCACGGCGGCGGTCACCCGAACATGATCCTCGATGATGGCGGCGATGCCACCATGTACGTCCATCTCGGTCTGCGCGCCGAGAACGGCGACACCGCCTTCCTCGACAAGCCCGGCTCCGAGGAAGAGGAAGTCTTCTTCGCGCTGCTGAAGAAGCAGCTCAAGGAAAAGCCGAAGGGCTACTTCGCCGAGATCGCCAAGAGCATCAAGGGCGTTTCCGAAGAGACCACCACGGGCGTGCATCGTCTCTATGACATGCAGAAGGCCGGCACGCTGCTGTGGCCCGCCATCAACGTCAACGACAGCGTCACCAAGTCGAAGTTCGACAACCTCTATGGCTGCCGTGAATCGCTGGTCGACGGCATCCGCCGCGGCACCGACGTGATGATGTCGGGCAAGGTCGCGATGGTCGCCGGCTTCGGCGACGTCGGCAAGGGCTCGGCCGCCTCGCTGCGCCAGGCCGGCTGCCGCGTGATGGTGTCGGAAGTCGATCCGATCTGCGCGCTGCAAGCCGCGATGGAAGGCTACGAGGTCGTGACCATGGAAGACGCCGCGCCCCGCGCCGACATCTTCGTCACCGCGACCGGCAACAAGGACATCATCACCATCGACCACATGCGCGCGATGAAGGATCGCGCCATCGTCTGCAACATCGGCCACTTCGACAACGAGATCCAGATTGCGGGTCTGCGTAACCTGAAGTGGACCAATATCAAGCCGCAGGTCGACGAGATCGAGTTCCCGGACAAGCACCGCATCATCCTGCTGTCGGAAGGCCGTCTCGTGAACCTCGGCAACGCGATGGGCCACCCGTCCTTCGTGATGTCGGCATCCTTCACCAACCAGACGCTGGCGCAGATCGAGCTGTTCGCCAACAACAAGGACGGCAAGTACAAGAAGGAAGTCTACGTGCTGCCGAAGTCGCTCGACGAGAAGGTCGCGCGCCTGCACCTCGCCAAGATCGGCGTCAAGCTCACCGAGCTGCGCAAGGACCAGGCCGACTATATCGGCGTGAAGCAGGAAGGCCCGTACAAGTCGGACCACTACCGCTACTGAGCCGCAGGTTCGGCCGAAGATCGACGCGAAGCCCCGGAGCGATCCGGGGCTTCGTTGTTTCGGCACGTGGAATTCAACTCGCTTTGCAGTTGCAGCACGGTTGATTGCCGATTGACGGCCCGCAGCGGCAGGCGGACAATCCTCCTCGGCGGAGGAAACCATGCAACAAGAACATTTCGACGTGCTGATCGTCGGTGCCGGGCTATCAGGCGTCGGCGCGGGCTATCATTTGCAGACGAAGTGCCCCACCAAGAGTTACGTCATCCTGGAGGGGCGCGACTGCATCGGCGGCACTTGGGACCTGTTTCGCTATCCCGGCATCCGCTCCGACAGCGACATGTTCACGCTCGGCTATTCCTTCAAGCCGTGGACCGATCCGAAGGCGATCGCCGACGGACCGCAGATCCTGAACTATGTGCGCGAGACCGCTAGCGAGAACGGCATCGAGAAGCACATCCGCTTCCGTCATCGCGTCAAGCGCGCGGCGTGGTCGACGCCGGATGCGCGCTGGACCATCGAGGCCGAGCGCATCACGGGCGAGGGCGCGACCGAGCTGGTACGCTTCACCTGCAATTTCCTGTTCATGTGCTCGGGCTATTACAAATACGAAGCGGGCTATATGCCGGAATTCAAGGGCGTTGCCGATTTCGCCGGCCGCATCGTGCATCCGCAGAAATGGACCGAGGACATCGACTATGCGGGCAAGCGCGTCGTCGTGATCGGCTCCGGTGCGACCGCGGTGACGCTGGTGCCGGCGCTCGCCGAGAAAGCGGCGCAGGTCACCATGCTGCAGCGCTCGCCGACCTATGTGGTTTCCCGCCCGGCGCAGGATCCCGTCGCCAACAGACTGCGCGGCAACCTGCCGACGCGGCTGGCATATCATGTCATCCGCTGGCGCAACGTGATGTGGGGGATGTTCTTCTTCCAGCTCAGCCGGCGACGGCCCGCCAAGGTGAAGGACCTCATCCTCAAGGGCGTGCAAATGGCACTTGGGCCCGACTACGACGTCGCGACCCATTTCACGCCGCGCTACAATCCCTGGGATCAGCGGCTGTGCCTCGTGCCCGACGGCGACCTCTTTAAGGCGATCCGCGAAAAACGCGCCGCTGTCATGACCAACGAGATCGACACCTTTACCCGCGACGGCATCCGCCTGAAGGACGGCAGCGAGCTTGCCGCTGACATCATCGTCACGGCGACCGGGCTGGTGCTCCAGGTTGTCGGCGGTCTCGAGGTCAGCGTCGACGGCCGCGCCGTCGATTTCGCCAAGACGCTGACTTACAAGGGCATGATGTACGCCGACGTCCCGAACATGGCCTCGGCCTTCGGCTATACCAACGCGTCCTGGACGCTGAAATGCGATCTCACCTGTGAATATGTCTGCCGGCTCATCAACTACATGGACCGGCACAATTTCCGCCAGTGCATGCCGCACAATGACGACCCTGATATCACCGCGCAGCCGTCGCTCGATTTCACCTCGGGCTATGTGCAGCGCTCGGTCGCGAAAATGCCCAAGCAGGGCTCGAAGCGGCCGTGGCGGCTCTACCAGAACTACGCGCTCGATATCGTGTCGTTGCGCTTCGGCCGGATCGACGACGGCGTGATGCAGTATTCCTGATCACGCCGACGCCTGCCTCTATGCCCTGCGCATGATGAGCGCGAGACCGAGGTCGATCGCGAGCGCGAGCACCACGGCGCCGCCGCCGAGGGCGAATAGCACGAGATAGTCGCCGCCGGTCTGCGCGTAGATCCAGGAGAAGCCGTAGGCGGCGGCTGCCTGGAACAGCGCAAAGCTGCTGGTGGCATGGCTCCATGTCGCGCGCTGCTGCTCGGTGGAGTGCGGCACGAGCTCATGGATGCGTCCGAGCACCAGCGGTACGATCCCCGGCGTGAAGCCGCCGACCACGACGCTCGAGACGATCAGCGAGAGCGGCGCGGTGCTGACGGTGGGCAGCAGCACGGCAGCCGCCTCGATCAGGAATGCCGCGCGCAGGGCCGGACCAAAACCCGAGCGATCGCCGAGATGGCCGGTGACGAGCGGGCCGACGATGGCGCCGAGGCCGTACAGCACCCAGTAGCGCGAGCCCGCGGCAATGCCCTGGCCGAGGCCGCGCGCGACGAAATCGACGATGAAGACCATGTGCGGCACCAAGGCCACCGCGTTGAGGCCGTATTGGACCAGCAGCGCGCGGGCAGCCGGCGAGGTGCGGTGGTGCTTCGCTTGATGCGAAGGCGCAACATCAGCCTTGCCTTCTGCGGGCCAGTTCCACCAGCTCGCGAGCGTGAGCACGGCCGAAAGCACGCCGAGACCATACCAGCTCTGTTGCAAGCCCTGTTGCAGCAACAGCGGCACCAGCGTGCCAGATGCGGCGACGCCGAGGCCAACCCCTGCGAAGATCACGCCGCCGACAATGCCGCGCCGCGCAGCTGACGTGTGCGGCAGAATGACGGAGGCCGACAGCACCATGATGATGCCGCCGGTCAGGCCCGACAGAAAACGCCAGGCGAAGAACCAGGTGAACGATACCGGCGTTGCGCTGGCGAAGAAGGAGAGGGTGGCGAGCAGCATCATCGCCCGCAGCGCGCGGACCGCGCCGATGCGTGCGGCGACAGCGCGCGCCGCGAGCGCGCCGGCGAGATAGCCGGCGAGGTTCGCTGCGCCGAGATAGACGACGTCGGAGGCGCTGAACCATTTTGCGGCGATCAGGGCCGGGATCAGCGGCGTGTAGGAAAACCGGGCGAGGCCAAGCCCGATCAGTGATGCTGACAAGCCCGCCACCGCATAGCGCCAGGTTGATTGCGATGTTGATCCCGGCCGCGGATGCGGCCGGGTCTCGATCTGTTGCTTCATATTCGCGTTGGTCATGTCATCCTCCTGCGCGCACGATGGCGCCCGGATCATCCGGCCTGGGCTGCGCGGCGGCGCCGGAATTCCAGCGCGGGCAGGCCGCCCCAGCCCCAATTGTCGGTGTCGACTTCCTCGATCACGACGAATGTGGATTCGAGCGGCTTGCCGAGCACGTCGCGCAGGAGCTCGCTCGAGCCCTTGATCAGCACCGCCTTCTCCTCCGCGGTGAGCGACGCCGCGCCCGCCATCGTTCCTTCGCGGGTCACTTGAATGGTGACGATAGGCATCGTGCTTCTCCTCGGCCTTAGTGGCCGGCGCTCTGGCCGCCGTCGACATGCAGGATCTCGCCGGTGACGAAGGAGGCACCCTCGAGATAGAGCACGGCATCGACGATGTCGGACATCTCGCCCATATGGCCCACCGGATGCAGCGCGCCGAGCTGCGCGTGCGTCGCGACCGGATGCATCGGCGACTTGATGATGCCGGGCGACACCGCGTTCACGCGGATGCCGCGCCTGGCATATTCGATCGCAAGCGACTTGGTCGCGGCACTCAGCCCGCCCTTGCTCAGCGAGGCCAGCACCGAGGGCACGTTGGAATTGGCCTGATCGACCAGCGTGGTCGTGATCTGCACGATGTGACCCGAACCCTGCTTCTCCATCTCGGCGATTGCGAGCTGCGTGATGTTGAAGAAGCCCGCGACATTGGTGCCCATCACCGCCGCATAGTCCTCGGCCGTGTACTGCGTGAACGGCTTTGCGACGAAGATGCCGGCATTGTTGACCAGCGTGTCGATGCGGCCGAAGCGGGCGATTGCCTGGGAGACAACCCGTTCGGCAGTGCTCTGATCGGCGATGTCGCCGGCAACGGCGAGGACATCGTCATCGCCCGACGGCTTGATCGACCGCGCCGTTGCGACGACGCGGTAGTTGCGATCGCGAAAACCCTGGACCAGGGCGGCGCCGATGCCCTGCGATGCACCGGTGATGATGGCGACCTTCTGCTCGATACCCATGACGGGCTCCTGTTGTTGAACCTGCGCCAGCAACGGCTGGCTTGTCCGCTGAAGTACGCCGCAGCGCCCCGGCTGCGAATACACGTTGTCCGGCAGACACCGTTACGCGGCGCGAGCGAATGCCGGATCGGCGCCCGGCGGAGGTTGTCGCGGCGGGGGCGAACGCCTAGCCTGTCACTCGAATGTGAAGGGGCGGCGCGAAGGCATGGATCGTCTGGATGCGATGAAGGTGTTCGTGGTTGCGGTCGACGAGGGCAGCTTGGCTGCCGCAGGCCGCAAGCTCGGCCGCTCGCCGGCGGCGGTGAGCCGCGCCATCGCCTTCCTTGAGGAGCGCGTCGGCGCCGAGCTGCTGCACCGGACCACGCGGTCGATCAGGCTGAGCGAGGAGGGCGAACGCTATGTCGCGATCTGCCGCCGTGTGCTCACCGAGCTGGAGGAAGCCGACGACATCGCCGCCGGCCCGCGCACGGCGCCGCGCGGCCTGCTCACGATCACCGCTCCCGTTGTCTCGGGCGAGATGGTGCTGCGGCCGATCCTCGACGGCTTTCTCGACGCCTATCCGACCGTGTCGGCAAAGCTGTTGCTGTTCGACCGCGCGGTCAACCTGATCGAGGAGGGGGTCGATATCGCGCTGCGCATCGGTCCTCTTGCGGACTCGGCGATGGTGGCGATGCGGGTCGGCGGGATCAGCCGCATCGTAGTGGCCGCGCCGCGATATCTGAAGCAGCATCCGCGCATCACCGAGCCCGGCGATCTCGCCAAACATCAGATCGTCGCGATGGCGCACCTGCCCAATTCCTGGACCTTTGCGCCGCAGGCGGGGTCGCCCGCCGCCCGCACCGTGCAGTTCACGCCGCGGCTCGTCGTCAACAGCACCTATGCGGCCGTGGCGTCCGCAGTCGCCGGGCGCGGCGTGGTGAGGATGTATTCGTACCAGGTGGCCGAGCAGGTCGCGCGCGGCGAGCTCGAGATCGTGCTGGCCGGCGATGAGGATCCGGAGATGCCGGCGCATCTGATCTGCCCGCAGGGCCGGCTTTCGGTGCCCAAGGTGCGGGCCTTCACCGACTTCGCCGTGCCCCGGCTGAAGAAGCAGTTTGCGCTGCTGACACAGAGCATCAAGGCGCGCTGAGCCACTTCGCGCCTCCGTAATGCGCTGTTTTGCGTATACGGCGGCCCGGCCGAATCGGCGATGGTTCCGGAACGGTTAACGCCGATTTTACGGATGAGTCCTAGCCTGCCTCGGCCGGGGTTATTCGCAAGGCCGAGGTGAGCCCAATGGAAGCCCAGAAGATCGCGGTCGACGCCGTCGTCGCGCTGACCGATTGCGACCGCGACGCCGTCATCTCCTTCATCCGCCGGCTCTATCTCGCCGGCGTCACTGACCCCAAGCGCCTGACCTTCAAGGGCCTCCAGGCGCTGTCGCGGGCTTGATTTGGCCGGTTTCGGCCCTTTCCCAAGTTCCGTGCGAGCGCTCTCCCCAGCGTGATTGCAACCCATCGGCGAATATCTTGCCGCTCGGGCCGCGTCGGGCTACACGACAATCCGGCTGGGTCACTTGGGATTTGGGGAAATGCTGAGACAGCTTTTTGCGCCGCAACTTGTTATTTTGTATGTGCTTGCGGCATCGACAATCTACGTCCACTTCCGCGGCAAGCAGCGGCTGCGCTTCGCGCGCCAGCTTGGCGACCACTCGACCTATCTCGCACCCTACAACGTGCTGATGTATGCGGGCTCCGCCGTGCCGAACAAGCCGGTGATCTCGGTCGATCAGTTTCCGGAGCTGAAGCCGCTCAGCGAGAACTGGGAGACCATTCGCGACGAGGCGGTGCGCCTGTTCGACGAGGGCTTCATCCGCGCGGCGGCGAAGAACAACGACTGGGGCTTCTACTCGTTCTTCAAGAGCGGCTGGAAACGGTTTTACCTGAAATGGTACGACGACTTCCTGCCGTCGGCGAACACGCTGTGCCCGAAGACGGTGGAGCTGCTCAAGTCGATCCCGAGCGTGCACGGCGCGATGTTCGCGATGCTGCCCCCAGGCGGCAAGCTCGGCGCCCACCGCGATCCGTTCGCGGGCTCGCTGCGCTATCACCTCGGCCTCGTCACGCCGAACTCGAACAAGTGCCGCATCCTCGTCGACGGCGTCGAATGCGTCTGGCGCGACGGCGAGGCCTTCATGTTCGACGAGACCTTCATCCACAGCGCGGAGAATGCGACCGACGTCAACCGCATCATCCTGTTCTGCGACGTCGAGCGCCCGATGAAGTACGGCTTCATGACCGCGATCAACCGCTGGGTCAGTCATCACATCGTCAAGGCGTCGGCGACCCAGAACGTCGAGGGCGAGAATGTCGGCGTGCTCAACAAGGTGTTCGGCAAGCTCTACGAGATCCATCTCGGCAGCCGCAAGGTCAAGGAGTGGAACCGCAACGTCTATTACACGCTGAAGTACTCGCTGACGGCGCTGATCCTCGGCCTGATCGTGTTGTCGGCGTTGCGGTAATCCGCCCTACGAGGGAACTCAAAAAGCCCCGGAGTGATTTTCCGGGGCTTTCTTATTATGGATGGGCTCTGGTCGTGATCACACCGGCTTGGCGCCGGTGTTGATGATCGTGCCCACATGCTGCCCGCGCAGCGCCGCGCTGATGCGGCCGGGCACGAGGCCGTTGACGACCTGCACGCGCGCGATGTGGCGTGCATTCGCCATCACCTCGAGGAGCGCGGGATCGAACGGCAGCGTGCCCTTGAGCTTGGCAAGCTCGATGAAGCTGGTCTCCTTCAAGAGCTCAGCCTTCTTGCCATCGGCGCCGTTGGGGTCGTTGGTGTAGACGCCATCGACATCTTCCACGATCGTGAGACCGGCAGCCCCGAGTGCGTCCGCCAGCAGGAAGGCGCCGGTATCGGCCCGATGCAGCGGGATGCGCGTGGTCGGGAATTCGTGATGGTGGTAGGGCGGGAAGGCGCTGCCGACGACCGCGCGGGCCGCCTGGAGGTGGATCGCGAGCTGGCTCGCGATGGTGGGATGCTCGACATAGGAGACGCCCTCCGGCGCGAGCAGGCTTGCGAGGATATGGCCGTTCTGGCCGGCCTCGCTGGCCGCGAGCGGGGCGAGCGAGCCAACGGGAAGGCCGAGGTCGAGGCCGACGCTGTAGAGATGGCGGGCGCGGATGCCGGCCCCGGTCAGGATCAGGAGGCGATACTCGGGCAGCAGCGCGCGCAGCTCGTCGACGAGCGGGAGGATCGCTTCATAGCCGCGGTCCATGACGCGGCCGCCGATCTTGATCACCTGCAGCCAAGGTAGCAGCTTGATCGGGCGGTTGCCGGCGACGGGACGGGTGAGGTCGCTGTCCAGAAGAGTCTGGCGCGCGAGCGGCGAGGCGACGTGCTTGATCTGGTTGGTGTCAGCCATGACGGGGTGCTCTTCAGCTCGCGGTGATGATGGTACCGACGTGCTCGCCCGCGAGCGCGCGGGTGAGATTGCCGGGGACGAGGCCGTTGATGATCTGCACCTCGCGGACATGGCGCGAGGCGGTGAGCAGATCGAGCACCGGGAATTCGAGGATTGAATCCTGCAGGCCCTTCGCCTTCATCTCCGCGACAGAGATTTTCGGGATGAAGGTCGCGTTCTTCGACGTCTTCGGGTTGGCGGTGTAGAGGCCGTTCTCGTCCTTCACATAGATCATCGCCTTGCAGCCGAATTGCTCGGCGACGAGGAAGCAGCCGGCATCGGTGCGGTAGGGCGGGATCACGCCTTCGGCCGCGGGACGCATCCACAGGCTGTAGGGCGGCATGCCGCTGAAGATCACCGCGTTGACCTCGGCAAGGAACAGCGGCACCGACGAAAGTCCCGCGCTCGAGACGGCGGAGATGCCGTGCTTGGCGAGCAGCTGTCCGAGCATCGCGGCGTTCTGGTCGGCAACGGAAGCGCCGAGCTGCGACAGCACGCCGGCCGGCAGGCGAAGCCCGGCCGCGATCGAATAGAGATGCCGCGCGCGCGTGCCGGCGCCGGTGCCGATCAGCAGCTTGTGCGCCTTGCGGGCCGCGACGATCTCCTCGACGACCGGATAGACCGCGGCACGGCCGCGATCGATCATGCTCTGGCCGCCGATCTTGATGACGGTCGCATCCGGGAGGATGCGGAAATCCGAAGCCTTCTCCGTTGCGGCCACAAGCTGCGGGTCGGTGAGCGAGCGCTGCATCAGCAGTGCTTCGAGCTCGGTGGTCGTCGTCGACATCAGAGACACCTCTCGTTGTCAATGCGTTCTCTACGGTGGCCTCGTCGGTCCTGACCGCTGGGGCGAGTCTTGCTGGATAGTTCGGCCCATGGCAACAAGATTGCCAGCATTCAACGGCTGAATTTGGAGCAGGCGAATGGCCTCCTTGCCAACCGCGACCCCCGAGATCATGCAGTTCTTCCGCCAGTGGCTGGAAACCTTCGCCGGCTATGTCCGCGAGGTCGACTACGCCTCGGCGCGACCGCTCTTTCATCCGGACGTGCTGGCCTTCGGCACGCATAACGACGTCATCCCCGGCCTCGACCAATGGGTCAAAACGCAATGGGACAACGTCTGGCCGAAGACGACCGACTTTCGATTCATCCTCGAGCAGGTCTCGATCCTGGCATCCCCCGACGGCACGATGGCGACGGTGATCGCGCCGTGGACGAGCACGGGCTATCATCCCGATGGTAGCGCGTTCCCGCGTCCGGGCCGGGCGACCATGGTGTTTTCGAAAAATGGCGATGGCTGGCTGTGCGTCCATTCGCACATGTCGCTCAACCGCGGCGTCCCCCAGACGTCTCACGCCAACCGGTCCGTGAAGGTCTGGTAGCGGAAATCCAATCCCCGCGCGCGCTCTTACTGATAACGATCGCACGTGGTTGTGGTATGTCTTCATCTCAACTGTTGGGGGGGAGCATGAAGGCGATATCGTACATAGTTGCGAGCCTGGTGCTCGCGACAGCCACAACTGCAATGGTAAGTGCCGCGCCAAAGCACGCGATCCAGGAGGCCACCGATAGCGGCTCGGGATGCTCGGGGACAAGTTGGCCCGGTCTCTCGCCACGCCCGTGCAGATTGCCGGGTGTCACAACCTATAATGAATGCACTAAATTAATCAGGGAACGGACCGGGGCCGGCACCAATACTTGGTGGATATGCTCTAGCGGTCAGTACAAGGAGTGAAAACAGGCATCGCCGTGAAGTCGATTGCGATGCTTTCGCGACGATGCATGTAAAAGCCCCGGAGGTGCGCTCCGGGGCTTTGTCGTTCGAAGCCGCAGCGAGGCGCTATTCCGCCTGACCGATGTTCACCTTCAGCGTGCCGACGCCGTCGACGCCGCATTCGAGCTTGTCGCCGGGCTGGAGCTGCGACACGCCGGCGGGGGTACCCGTCATGATGATGTCGCCGGCGGCGAGCTTCACCTGCTGCGAGAGCTGCCAGATGATCTCGGGCACGTTCCAGATCATCTCATTGAGGTCGCCCTTCTGGGCTTCCTTGCCGTTGACCGTGAGCCAGATCTTGCCCTGCGAGGGGTGGCCGATCTTCGAAGCCGGCTGCACCGCAGAGGCGGGCGCGGAGCCGTCGAACGACTTGCCGATCTCCCACGGACGCTCCTTCTTGCGCGAGGCGATCTGGAGGTCGCGGCGGGTGAGGTCGATGCCGACGGCATAGCCGTAGACGTGGTCCAGCGCCTTGTCGGCGGGAATGTTGAGGCCGCCGCTCTTGAGCGCGACGATCAGCTCGACCTCGTGATGGAAATCCTTGGTCAGCGGCGGATACGGGATGGTGGTGCCGTCGGGCACCAGCATGTCCGCGTGCTTGGCGAAGAAGAACGGCGGGGCACGCTCGTCATTGCCCATCTCGCGGATGTGCTCGAGATAGTTGCGGCCGACGCACCAGATGCGGCGCACGGGATAGCGGCCGGCCTCGCCGACGACGGGAAGCGAAGCCTGGGGCGGAAGCGGGATGACATAGGAGGCGGCGTTCATGGAGCGGTCTCGCTGCTCTTGAGGTTGATGAGGAACTCTATGCGGTTGCGCTGATCGGCGCCAGAGCGCCGGCATCGCGATGTTGCAGCCGGAAGAACGAGGCATAGCGCCCGCCGCGGCGCAGGAGTTCGTCGTGACGGCCCCGCTCGACGATCTCGCCGCCCTCGACCACCACGATGCTGTCGGCGTGCATGATGGTGTGCAGGCGGTGCGCGATCACGATGGTGGTGCGGTTCTGGCAGAGGTGCTCGATCGCCTCCTGCACCTGCCGCTCGGATTCGGAATCGAGCGCGGCGGTGGCTTCGTCCAGGAGGATGATCGGCGCGTTCTTGATCAACGCGCGCGCCACCGCGATGCGCTGGCGCTGGCCGCCCGAGAGCTGCGTGCCGTGCTCGCCGACCGGCGTGTCGTAGCCGAGCGGGAAGCTCATGATGAAATCATGCGCGCAGGCCGCTTTCGCAGCTTCGATGATCTCGGTCTCGCTCGCGCCGGGCTTGCCGAAGGCGATGTTGTTGCGGATGGTGTCGCGGAACAGATAGACGTCCTGGCCGACATAGGCGGTCTGCGCCCGCAGCGACTTGCGCGAGACCGCGCCGATCGACTGGCCGTCGATCACGATGTCGCCTTGCGTCACCTCGTAGAACCGCAGCAGCAATGCCAGCACGGTCGACTTGCCGCCGCCGGAGGGGCCGACCAGCGCGGTGACCTTGCCGGGCTCGGCCACAAAGCTCATGCGGTTGAGGACGGTCTCGCCGTTGCGATAGGAGAAGCTGACGTCGCGCAGCTCGATGCGGGCGTCGGTGAGCTTCAGCGCCGGCTTGTCGTCGTCGGAATGCTCGCTCGCCGGGCTGTCGACGACCTCGAGCAGCATGCGTGCGCCGACCAGCTGGCTGTTGAGATCGATGTTGAGCCGCGCCAGCCGCTTGGCCGGCTCGGTCGCCATCAGGAACGCAGTCATGAATGAGAAGAACGCGCCGGGCGTGGCGTTGAGCGCGACCACGGCATAGCCGCCGTACATCAGGCAGCCGGCGACGGCGAAGCCGCCGAGCATCTCCATCAGCGGGTTCGAGCGGTTGGCGACGCGGGCCATCTTGTTGGCATTGCGCTCGACGATCGCGATGTTCTCGTCGATGCGGCTCTGCATGGTCTGTTCGAGCGTGAACGCCTTGACGGTGCGGATGCCCTGCAGCGATTCCTGCATCGTCTCCATGATGTCGGCGGTACCGGTGAACTGGTTGTAGGCGAGACCCTTGATGCGCTTGACCAGCTTGCGCAGCACCAGCATCGCCGGCGGCACCGCGACGAGGCCGATGAACGTCATCAGCGGATCCTGCCACACCATTACGCCGATCATGGCGAGCAGCATCAGCAAGTCGCGGCCGACGGCGTTGACCAGCATGTTGAGGACGTCGGTGATGGACTTGGCGCCGGCCGTCAGGCGCGCCAGGAATTCGGACGAATGCCGCTCGGAGAAAAAGCCGACGCTCTCGCGCATCAACTTGGCGAACAGCTGGCGCTGGTTGGTGGCAAGGATCGCGTTGCTGATCTTGGTCAGGATCACCATGTGGCCGTAGGTCGCCACGCCCTTGATGAAGAGCAGGATCACAGTGATGCCGGAGAACATCGCGATGCCCGGGACGTTCTTGTCGACATAGGCCTGGTTGATGACCTGGCCGAGCACATAGGTCGCAGCCGCGGTCGCGCCGGCGGCGAGCGCCATCAGCGAAAAGGCAACCAGGTAGCGCCGCCAGTAGACGACGCCCTGTTCCATGACCAGGCGGCGAATCAGGACCGCTGCCGCATAGGGATCGTCAGTGATTTTCTTTGGAAACTGGGCCATCCGGTGTCCATTGACGGCGCAGGGAAAAGCCTGCCTGCGCGTCAGGGATCGAATGGCCTCTGTGCCCGCTAAAGCTCCGCTTTTCAAGTCCAATTAAGGACTTGTGCGGGGATGGATTTTAGGCCGAGGCGGCGTGGCGGACTTCGCCATGGCGCTCGCGGAACAGCTTGTCCTCCCAGGCCAGCGCGTGGGCCGCGATGGTCTCGAGGTCGTCATATTGCGGCTTCCAGTCGAGCAGGCCGCGGATGCGGCTGGTGTCGGCGACCATGGTCATGATGTCGCCGGGCCGGCGCGGGGCGTATTGCACGGCGAAGCTGCGGCCTGAAACCCGGCGCACCGCGTCGATGGTCTCCAGCACCGAATAGCCGCGGCCATAGCCGCAATTCAGCGTGGTCGAGGCGCCGCCGTTGCGCAGGTACGCCAGGGCCGAGCGATGCGCCTGCGAGAGGTCGCTGACGTGGATGAAGTCGCGGATGCAACTGCCGTCCGGAGTCGGATAGTCGGTGCCGAACACGTCGATCTTGGCGCGCTGGCCGGTCGCAGCCTCCACCGCGATCTTGAGCAGGTGCGTGGCGCCGACGGTGGCAAGGCCGATGCGCGCCTGCGGATCGGCGCCGGCGACATTGAAGTACCGCAAGGTCACGTACTGCATGCCGAAGGCGGCGGCGACGTCGTGCAGCATGATCTCGGTCATCAGCTTCGAGGAGCCGTAAGGCGACAGCGGCCGCGTCGGCGCGTGCTCGGGCACCGGCACCTGGTCCGGATTACCGTAGACCGCGGCGGTCGAGGAGAAGATGAAGCGGCCGATGCCGCGCTTGACCGCGACGTTGAGCAGATTGCGCGCGGTCATGAAATTGTTGCGGTAATAGCCGAGCGGATCGCGCATCGAATCCGGCACGACGACCGAGCCGGCGAAATGGATGATGCTCTCGATGTCGTGCTGGGCGATCACGCCTTCGAGCAGGTTCTCGTCGCCGGCATCGCCAATGAACAGGGGCACGCCTTCGGGCAGGTAAGCGGAGAAACCGGTCGAGAGATCGTCGATCACGACGACATCCTCGCCGGCTTCCGCCAGCGCCAGAACCGTGTGACTTCCGATATAGCCGGCACCGCCGGTGACTAACACAGTCATGATCTCACCCGTCTTCGATCAACGCGGGATGCTAGCGTTTGCGTGGTGAAGAGGGGGTATCGGCGCGGCCGAACTGGTCACTATGCTTAATGTTGCGTATAGGGACTTTGCGAAACGGAGTGTGACGTGGCGAATTCCCCCGGCGATCTCGAACTGATCGTGCCAAATCTGCACAGGCGCTATTCCGGGGTCACCGCGACCAACCGGATGGTGGCGCCGCGGCTCGCGAAACTGTTTCGCGCCGCCTGGTTCGGCACCGACGCGCCGGAGGGGATCGCACGGATGAGCGGTGCCGATCTCCTGAAATTGTGGCGGCGCAGAAGGCCGCTGATCTGGCATGCGCGGCGCAACAACGAGATGATCGCAGGCGTCGTGCTGCGCGCGCTCGGCTGGCCGCTCAAGCTCGTCTTCACCTCGGCCGCGCAGCGGCATCACACCTGGATCACGCGCTGGCTGATCCGCCGCATGGACGCGATCATCGCGACGAGCGACATCTCGGCCTCGTTCCTGAAGGTGAAGTCCAGCGTGATCCCGCATGGCGTCGACACCGACGTCTATGCGCCGCCGATCGATCGCGCTGCTGCCTTCGCGGAAGCCGCGCTGCCGGGTCGCTACGCCATCGGCTGCTTCGGCCGCGTCCGCGCGCAGAAGGGCACCGACCTGTTCGTCGATGCGATTTGCCGCCTCTTGCCGCGCTATCCGGATTTCACCGCCGTCATCGTCGGCCAGATCACGCCGGAGCAGACGCCGTTCGCAAATGACCTGAAGAAGCGCATCGAGGCCGCCGGCCTGCAATCGCGCATCATCATCACCGGCGAATTGCCGATCGAGGACGTGCAGCGCTGGTATCAGCGGCTGACCATCTACGCCTTCACCTCGCGCAACGAAGGCTTTGGCCTGACCCTGATCGAGGCGATGGCGACTGGCAGCGCACTGGTCGCCGCCCGCGCCGGCGCCGCCGAGCTCGTGGTTGAGGATGGCGTGACCGGCGTGCTGATCCCGACCGGTGACGCTGATGCGTTAGCTGCGGCCGTGGAGCCGTTGATGCGCGATGTGGCGGCCGCAACGGCGATGGGCGAGCGTGGGCGGGCACGGGTGCTCGATCAATTCAGCCTCGATGCGGAAGCAAAGCGGATCGGCGAGGTCTATCGGCCGCTGCTGTGAGCCATCGTTTTCACCGGCCGCAAACGAGAAGTTCGAAAACAACCCCATGCACAGTAGCCGGTGCCAGCAGAATCAATGGCTTGTGATCGGCGAATGCGGATTTTACGAAATCCCGTTGACTCGTCGGGCAAAACACCGGCATGATGTCATCATCGGCACCGCCTCGACGGCCGTGCGCAGTCAGCTTCACATTGGGCAGCGCACATACGGCATTTGCACCGGCACCGGGTCCTTTGAGCTGAGCGTGATGTTGTTTTCGCCGGAGAATGTCAGATCGAATGTCACGTCTGAAATCGAGACGCCGTCCGAGCACGACGCGATCAGCCGCATGTTTGGCCCATCTTCGCGCAATGATCTGACGGTGCATTTTTCAAATGTGCCGGTGATTTGCTTGCCCTGGACGATCAAGCCGCCGGCGTGGAGATCGGCATCTTTCTTGAAGGCGAGCTTGTCGTTCTCTTTGGTGAACATTTGGCCACAGGCCGAGGCGTCGATCGACCAGGCTCCATTCAAATCCGCAGCCTGTATCGCGGCCGATTGCGTCACGAGAAGTAATACCGTCACCAGTGGATTGAAGGTCCTCATGAAACTCTCCGACTAGAGGGGCAAGGTCGCACAATCAGCCTCTTCGATGCAGCGCGCAGTAAGACGTGGTCCTTCGTATCGGGCGTGATCGATGTGACCCCGGTTCAGCCCCGGCAAGTGACAGCTGCGCTGCCCTTTCTCCGCCATGCGCTCGAATGTCTTTGCGCCTCGGTGTCTTCCGAACTGACGGGCGTTCGATCATCATGGCAAGGATTATGCGCCGCAGCCTGTGTTCTCTTGATCTGGATCAATCCTGAAGTTGCCTGTCTGCTACGGCACCAAATATGGCGCGCGGCAATACTTCGACTGGTTCAAATACGAGTTCTGGCGCTTCGTGTTCGTCCAGCACGAGGTCGAGAAGTTGGCAATGACCGCGATTGCATTTCCGCCGATGCAGAAGGGCGCGAGCTTCAACCTCGATGCCGTCAAGGCCAAAATCGAGGCTGCAAGAACGGCGATGGCAAAATGAGCTGTGTTGACGATCGTCATGAATGGGGCGGCCCGGATACGGGCCGGCCAGCGCCCTGAGGCGACGTGCAGCAATGTTGGCTGGGAGCCAGGCGGTCCCGACTCAAGCGCGATGAGATCAGGGTGGAGCGTCATCGCGCTTCAGTTTGCTGTTTGAGCACGATCCCCGAGCACCCGCTGCGCAATCTCCACCACCTCGCTCGCCGCGATGTCCCGCATGCAGCGGTGGTCGTTCATCTTGCAGATCGTACGTTGGCAGGGCTGGCAGGACAACACGCTCTTGTCCTGCACCACGGTTGCGGCAAGGCCGTTCAGGGGGGCCCAGAGATAGGGGCTGGTTGGGCCGAAAATGCCCATGGTGGGCGTACCCAAGGCGGCGGCGATATGCATCAGGCCGGAATCGTTGGTGATGGCGACGCCGGCGGCGGCCATGGCGAGGACGCCGTTACGCAGATCGTTGCCGGTGAGGTCGCGGACGCCAGACCCGCCCGCCGCGACGATCTCCTGGGCGAGGCCCTTTTCGGCGGGGCCGCCGACCACCCAGACCTCGAGCCCGCGCTCGGCCAGCAGCCGGGCGGCTTGCGGATAATAGGTCCAGCGCTTGGAGACGCCGACCGAGCCGGGGGCCAGCGCCACGGCGGCGCCGGCGCTTAGCCCATTGGCCTCGCGCCAGCGGGCAATCTCCTCGGCCGGGACCCGCAGTTGCGGCACCGGCCATTCCGGGGGCAGGGGCGCGCCGACGGGCTGGGCCAGGGCGGCATTCTCGTCGATGAAACGGGGCAGCTTTCTTTCACCCCAGCGCCAGTGGTTGATCAGTCCGAACCGGAACTCGCCGACCCAGCCCACTCGTTCGGGGATGCCGGCCAGGGTCGGCGCAATGGCCGCCTTCCAGGTTCGGGGCAGCACCAGGGCCGTGCCGTAGTTTTCCGCGCGCAGCAGCTTTGCCAGGCCGAACTGGCGGCGCACCGCGAGCCGGCTGCGCGGCAGGTCCCAGACGATGCCGCGGCGGACCCCGGGCATGTAATCCACCAGCGGGGCGCACAGGGTCGTGGTCAGGAGGTCGACCGGCCGGTTCGGCCAGCGCTCCTTCAGCACCCGGACCACGGTGTGATTCCGGACGAAATCGCCGATCCACATGTAGGGAATGATCAGGATCGGGCGCGTGTCGTCCGGATCTGCATCTCCACTAAGTTGCGAATCAATGTTCATTCGTTAATAGGACCGCGACGAGCTTGGTATGGCGGTTCGGTTAGCCGCTCCAGGCCGGCAGGTAAAGCCGGGGACAGCGCCGATCCAAAACCGCTTACACTTTGGTGGATCATGCGCTAGGGCAGGATCGGGCCGCAAAAATCGGGCAGGTAGGTGGAATGTTGCTGGTGACCGGCGGGGCCGGTTTTATCGGATCGAATGTCGTGGCCGCGCTCAATGACGCCGGCCGCAGCGACGTCGTGGTCTGCGATCTGCTCGGCAATGACGGCAAGTGGCGGAATCTCGCCAAGCGCCAGCTTGTGGATATCGTCCCCCCAGTCGAGCTGCTCGACTGGCTGAAGGGCCGCAAGCTCGACGCCGTGATCCATCTCGGGGCCATTTCCGAGACCACCGCGACCGACGGCGATCTCGTGTTCGAGACCAACTTCCGCATGTCGATGCGTCTTCTGGACTGGTGCACGGCCGGCGCTGTGCCGTTCATCTACGCGTCCTCGGCGGCGACCTATGGCGATGGCGAGGCCGGTTTTGACGACGACGCCTCGTTGCCGGCACTGAAAAAGCTACGGCCGATGAATCTGTACGGCTGGAGCAAGCACATGTTCGATCTCGCGGTCGCCGGGCGCGTAGCGAACGGCGATCCGCTCCCGCCGCAATGGGCAGGGCTGAAATTCTTCAACGTGTTCGGCCCGAACGAGTACCACAAGGGTACGATGATGGGCGTGCTGGCGCGCCGCTTCGATGACGTCAAAGCGGGCCGTGCCGTGCAGCTGTTCAAGTCACACCGCGAGGGCATCGCCGACGGCGATCAGCGCCGCGACTTCATCTATGTCGACGACGTCGTCCGGGTCGTCATGTGGCTGCTGGCGACGCCATCGGTGTCCGGCCTTTTCAACGTCGGAACCGGCAAGGCGCGCAGTTTCAGGGATCTGATGTTGGCCGCCTATGCCGCGCTCGGCACCAGGCCCAACATCGAATATGTCGACATGCCCGAGAGCATCCGCAACGCTTACCAGTACTTCACCCAGAGCAAGGTCGATCGCCTGCACCGCGCCGGCTACAACGGCGGCTTCACGCCGCTCGAGGATGCGGTGAAGGCCTATGTCGGGGATTACCTCGACCGGCCTGACCGCTTCCGCTGAGATTTCAGGACCCATGGCGACGCCCATTCTCGATTTCGATGCCCTCGCGCAAACCATCTCAGGCCGAACGGTGCTGTGCATCGGCGACATCATGCTGGACGAGTTCGTCTATGGCGAGGTGTCGCGGATTTCTCCGGAAGCGCCGACGCCCGTGATCGCGGCACAGCGCAGCGAGATCCATATCGGCGGCGCCGGCAACGTCGCGCGCAATGTCGCCTCGCTCGGCGCGCGCTGCGTCTTCGTCGGCCTGGTCGGCGAGGACGATGCAGGCAAGCGGCTCGCTTCCGCGCTGGCCGAATATCCCGGCATCGAAAGCGCGCTGGTGTGCGATCCGTCGCGGCCGACCACGCGAAAAGTCCGCTTCGTCTCCGAGCATTTCTCCACCCATATGCTGCGTGCGGATTGGGAGCAGGCGCTAGCTGCCTCCGATGACATCGAGACCAGGCTGATCGAAACGATCCTGCCGCTGATCGCGCGCGCCGACATCGTGCTGCTCTCCGACTACGCCAAGGGCGTGCTGACCGCGCGCGTGATCCGCCACACCGTCGATGCGGCGCGACAAGCCGGCAAGCCCGTGATCGTCGATCCCAAGAGCCTGAACTGGGCGATCTATCGCGGCGCGACGCTGCTCACGCCCAATCGCAAGGAATTTGCGGAGGCGACGCGAAGCCGAGCCGACTCGCCGCAAGACATCGTCGATGCCAGCGAGGACGTGATGCGGCTCGCCGATTGCGAGGCGATCCTGGTCACGCAGGGCGAACGCGGCATGACGCTGGTGCCGCGGAATGGCGAGGCGGTTCATGTTCCGGCCTTCCCAGTGAAGGTGCGCGACGTCTCCGGCGCCGGCGACACCGTCGTCGCGGCGCTCGCGGTCTCGCTCGCTGCGGGTGCGGACTGGGACACGGCGCTGCGCATGGCCAGTGCGGCAGCGGCCGTTGCCGTCGGTAAGCAGGGCACCGCCAGCGTCAGCGCGGCCGAGCTGCGGCGCAAGATCCTGCCGCATGCTTATCTTGCGGCCGAGGAGAAGATCGTGCTCGAGCCGGGCGCGCTCGATGCGCAGCTCGCCGAATGGCGGCGGCAGGATCAGCGGATCGGCTTCACCAATGGCTGCTTCGACATCCTGCATCCCGGCCATGTCAAGGTGCTCACTGCGGCGCGCGCCGCCTGCGATCGCCTGATCGTCGGCCTCAACAGCGACGCCTCGGTGCGGCGGCTGAAGGGCGCCGATCGTCCGGTGCAGGACGAACGCGCGCGCGCGGAAGTGCTGGCCGCGCTCGAAGCCGTCGATCTCGTCGTCATCTTCGAGGAGGACACGCCGATCGACCTGATCACCCGCATCAAGCCGAGCGCGCTGGTGAAAGGCGGCGACTACACCCGCGAGCAGGTGGTCGGCCATGAGGTCGTCGAGGCCGCGGGCGGGGTGGTCGTGCTGGTCGACATCCTCCAGGGTTTCAGCACGACGGCGCTGGTCCACCGCGCGCGGGGAGGAGCCAAGTGACCGCTCAAGCGACCGGCCGGGCGACGGCGCCGCCCGGGGAGACGACCACCCAGATGCTGTCGCGGCGCTTGCGCAGCCCGGCCGCCTGGAGCGAGACGGCCGACCTGTTCGCGATCCTGACCGTGGTCGCGCTGCCCTGGTCGACCTCGCTCACGGCGATCTTCAACGTCGCGTTCCTGATCTGCATGGTGCCGTTCCTCGACGTCAGGGCATTCCTGCAATCGCTGACGCGTCCGATTTGCGCGGCGCCGATCGCGCTGGTGCTGCTCGCGCTGGCGGGCACGCTGTGGTCGGAAGCGGACTGGGGCGCGCGCCTCTATGCGCTCAGTCCGACCGCCAAGCTGCTCGTGCTGCCGGCGCTGCTCTATCATTTCGAGCGCTCGCCGCGCGGAGACCGGATCTTCATCGCCTTCCTGGTGTCCTGCGCGCTTTTGTCGGTGATGTCCTGGCTGGTCGCCTTCTATCCCGATCTGACGCTCAAGCCCGACCACTCCGAACGCGGCATCTTCGTCAAGAACTACATCAACCAGAGCCAGGAATTCACGCTGTGCGCGGTCGGACTCGCTTATCCGATCGTGATGCTGCTTCGCCAGAAACGCTATTGGTTCGCAGGCTTGCTGACTGCGCTGGCGCTGAGCTTCTTCGTCAACATGGCTTTCGTGGTGGTGTCGCGCACCGCGCTCGTCACCGTTCCGATCATGTTCGGTGTGTTCGCGCTGCTGCACCTGCGATGGCGCAGCATCGCGATCATCGTTGCGGCGCTGCTCGTCGGCGCCGTTCTCGCCTGGCAGACCTCGTCGCAATTGCGCAAGACCGTCGAGACCTTTGCCAGCGACTACACGCGCTACAAGGAAAAGGGCGAGCCGACTTCGGCGGGCCTGCGGCTCGAATTCTGGCGGAAATCCCTCGGCTTTTTCGCGGAAGCGCCGATCAAGGGGCACGGCACCGGCTCGACGCGCCGGCTGTTCGAGCAGGTCGCGACACCCGGTGGCGGGTACCTCGCGTCCGCCGAGGTGATCGGCAATCCGCATAATCAGACGCTGAACGTCGCCGTACAATGGGGGGGCATCGGCATCGTCATCCTCTACGCGATCTGGATCCTGCATCTGCGCCTGTTTCGCGGCGACGGGCTCGCCAACTGGGTCGGCCTGCTGGTCGTGGTCCAGAACGTCTTCACCTCGCTGTTCAACTCCCATCTGTTCGACTATCACGAGGGCTGGATGTACGTGATCGGCGTCGGCGTCGCCGGCGGCATGGCGATCCGGGCACAACAGGCCGAGGCGAAGCTGGGGGAAGCCGGTTCCTGAACGGCCGCGTGACTGGCAACTCCCGCGGAGATGGGTTATCAGCGCGGATCAGGTTGCACCTAGCTGGATTTTCATCGGTCGTCGGATGACGCGTCTTTCGCATCTCACCTTGCGCAATTTCCTGATCGCGCTCCATGACCTGCTGGCGACGACAGCGGCGCTGTTCGCCGCCTTCTATCTGCGCTTCGAGGGCGGCGACTTTTTCTACGACCGCCTGCCGCTGCTGTTCCGGATCCTGCCCTACTTCCTCGCCTTCAGCGTGGTCGTGTTCTTCCTGTCCAACCTGACCACGACGAAATGGCGCTTCATCTCGCTGCCTGACGCGCTGAACATCATCCGCGTCTCCACCGTGCTGACGGTCGCCCTGCTTGCGCTCGACTACATCTTCGTCGCGCCCAACGTCCGCGGCGCCTTCTTCCTCGGCAAGGTGACGATCGTCCTCTACTGGTTCCTCGAGATCGCCTTCCTCAGCGCGCCACGCATGGCCTACCGCTACTTCCGCTATACGCGAGTGCGGCGTCACGCGCGGGACGAGGATGCCGCGCCGACCCTGCTGATCGGCCGTACCGCCGATGCCGAGGTGCTGCTCCGCGGGATCGAGAGCGGGGCGATCAAGCGCATCTGGCCGGTCGGCGTCCTGTCGCCGTCGCGGTCCGACCTCGGTCAGCTCATCCGCAACGTCCCGGTGCTGGGCGGCATCGACGACATCGAGGACGTCTTCGCCGATTTCGCCAAGCGCAACAAGGCGATTGCGCGCGTGGTCATGACGCAGTCGGCGTTCGAGCCCGAGGCGCATCCGGAATCGATCCTGATGCGGGCGCGCAAGCTGGGTGTGATCGTCAACCGCATGCCTTCGCTGGAGAGCGGCGATACGCCGCGCCTCACCGCCGTCGCGGTCGAGGACCTCCTGCTGCGGCCGAGCGAGAAGATCGACTATGCGCGCCTGGAAGCGCTGATCAGGGGCAAGGCTGTCATCGTCACCGGCGGCGGCGGCTCGATCGGTTCGGAGATCTGCGAGCGCGTCGTCGCCTTCGGGGCCGCGCGGCTGCTGATCGTGGAGAATTCCGAGCCGGCGCTCTACGCGGTCACGGAGACGCTGGCCGCGCGCGGCGCTGTGGCCGCGATCGAAGGGCGGATCGCCGATATCCGCGACCGCGAGCGCATCATACGCCTGATGGCCGAGTTCAAGCCTGACATCGTGTTCCACGCTGCAGCGCTCAAGCACGTGCCGATCCTCGAACGCGACTGGAGCGAGGGCGTCAAGACCAACATCTTCGGCTCGATCAACGTGGCGGACGCAGCCGTTGCCGCCGGCGCCGAGGCCATGGTCATGATCTCGACCGACAAGGCGATCGAGCCGGTGTCGATGCTGGGCCTGACCAAGCGCTTCGCCGAGATGTACTGTCAGGCGCTCGATCACGATCTTGCGGTGGCAAGCGGCGGCGCCAAGCCGCCGATGCGGCTGATCTCGGTCCGGTTCGGCAATGTGCTGGCCTCGAACGGCTCGGTGGTGCCGAAGTTCAAGGCCCAGATCGAGTCCGGCGGCCCGGTGACGGTGACGCATCCCGACATGGTGCGCTACTTCATGACCATCCGCGAGGCCTGCGATCTCGTCATCACGGCGGCAACGCATGCGCTCGGAACGCAGCGTTCGGACGTCTCGGTCTACGTGCTCAACATGGGCCAGCCGGTGAAGATCGTCGATCTCGCCGAGCGCATGATCCGCCTGTCCGGCCTCCAGCCGGGCCACGACATCGAGATCGTGTTCACCGGGATGCGGCCGGGCGAACGGCTGCATGAGATCCTGTTCGCCTCCGAGGAGCCGACCCGCGAGATCGGCGTTGCCGGCATCATGGCCGCGCAGCCGAACGAGCCGCCGATGCAGACGCTGCGCAAATGGATCGTGGCGCTGGAACAGGCGATCGCGCGCGACGATCGGGCCACCATCAGGACCATCCTGAAGGATGCGGTTCCGGAGTTCGGGTCGACCGCGGCTTGACCATGCAGTCCCAAGGCAAGATCGTCGTCGCGAGCCAGCATTATCCGCCCGATCCGAGCACGACCGCGGCGATCATGGCCGAAATCGCCTGCCGCATCGCCGGGGATCGCGAGGTCGTCGTGCTATCGGGCTCGCCCGGCGCATTGCCGGCCTCGCAGATCGGCCCGGGCAAGCCGCGCGTCGTCGCCGTCAAGAACCGGATCACGGGCAAGGCAGCGCTGGTGCGGCGCGGTGCCTCCGAGCTGCTGTTCGCAGCGCGCATCTTCCTCGCGCTGATCCGGGAATTGAAGCGAGGCGACGTCGTGCTCACCGTCACAGCACCGTTCATGCTGCCTTATGCCGTCGCCGCGGCAGCGAGGCTCAAGGGCGCACGCTCGGCGCTGGTCATGCACGACCTCTTTCCCGACGTTCTGGTGATGGCGGGCATCCTCAAGCCCTGCTCGATCGTCACGCGGACGATGCGCGCCGCCAACAGCCTGATGTTCCGCGCACTCAACGCGGTCATCACCATCGGTCGCGACGCGGAGCGGCCGCTGCTCAGCTATTCCGGCATGAGGCGGAACAAGATCCGCTTCATCCCGAACTGGGCGACGCTCACACCGGCGCCGCGTCCGATCACCTCGGACAATCCGTTCCGCCAGGCGATTCCCGCGCGCTTCATCGTCGGCCTCTCGGGCAATCTCGGCTTCACTCACGATCCCGAGATCGTGTTCGAGGCGGCGCGGCTCCTGAAGGACGAGCCGGACATTCATTTCCTGCTGTCGGGCTGGGGCATTGGTTTCGAGCGGCTGAAGCAGTTGCAGGCTGAGGCGAACCTCGCCAATGTCTCCTTCGTTGGGCGGGTCGAGGATGCCGAGCTCGAGGCGTTTCTGGCATCCGCCAATCTCTGGATCATTCCGTATCGGAAGGACGTCGCGGGAGTGTCGGTGCCGAGCCGGTTCTACAATTTGCTGGCGGTCGGCCGTCCGGTGGTGCTGGTCTCCGAGCCGGAGGCCGAGGCCGCTTTGACGGTGGTGGAAAACGGGCTCGGCTGGGTGGTGTCGCCGGGCCGCGCCGACCGGCTCGCCGAGGCGATCCGGGCGGCCTTCCGTTCCGATGACGGCGAGATGACGGCGCGTGCGGTGAGGGCAGCCGCGAGGTTCGACCGCGTCACCGCGTTGAACGCCTATGCCGCGCTGATTGACGAATTGCTGGATAACCCGGAACTGGCGGAGAAACGATGAGCGGACGCAAGCCGGCCGTTCTCGTGAACGGGGGCGAGCGGCTTCATCGGCCGTTATGTCGTGCCCGCGCTGGTGTGCTAGGCGTGGTCGGTCCGGCGCGCGTTCCGCAGGCGGGAGGGCAATGGCGATGAGGTCGTTGTCGAGTCGATCGGGCCCGAGACCGATTGGAAGGCTGCGCTCGAGGGCGTCGACGCCATCGTTCATCTCGCCGCGCGGGTACAGCACAACCGTGAGGAGCACGCGATCCAGCCCTCGTGGTGCAGAACCTCGCGTCGTTCATCGTGCAGCGACTGGCGCATCCCGACCCTGCGAGCAATTTCGAGATCTTCCTGGTGGCCGACAAGGAGCAGGTCTCGACGCCCGAATTCATCGGGCGCCTGGCCAGGGCGTGCGGCAAGAGCCCGCGGCTGTTCGGGGTGTCGCCACGGCTGTTGGGCTGGCTTCTCGGTGCGATCGGCCAGCAGGACGCGTATGACAGCCTAATCGGCTCGCTCGAACTCGACGTCTCCAAGGCGATGTCGACGGGATGGCGGCCCGAGGTTTCCCTCGACGAGGGCTTGCGGCTGGCGCTGTCGGCTCAGGACGCCTGAGGGCGCGAGAACCGCCGCAGGACGAACGCGATCGCGACCGCGCCGGCGATCAGGGCGATCGCCGTGACAGCCATCGAGCCGGCGCGAACGGTGAGGATGGCGAGCCCCGCAAGGAGGAGGTTGAGCGCAAAGACCTCGCCGGTCACCCGCGGGACGGTAAAGCCGTTGTCGGTCGCGCGCTGGTAGAAATGCGAGCGGTGTGCCGACCAGAACGGCTCGCGGCGCGCGACGCGGCGAAACAGCGTGATGGTGGAATCCGCAAGATAATAGGCCGGCAGCAGCAGCGCCGCGGCGGCCTGTCCGTGCCAGGCAAGCTCCAGCAGGCACCAGCCGAGCAGGAGGCCAATTGGAAGGCTGCCGACATCGCCAAGGAAAACCTTTGCGACAGGCTTGTTGAACGGTGCAAAGCCGAGCATGGCGCCGCACAGCGTCGTGGCGATCAACGCGGCCGGCCAGCTCAGTTCACCGAGCCATCCGAGCAGCAGCAGCGCCGCGGTGACCGGCACCACCTCCGCCACGGTCATCAGGTCGAGCCCGTCCATGAAGTTGACGAGGTTCACGAACCAGACGCCGGCGAGCAGGATGAGACCTCGTTCCAGCGCGAGCGGCAGCGCCGGAACGATGCGCGCGGTCTCGGGCGCGGTGAACACGACTGCGCCGACGCAGGCGGCTTGGAGCGCCAGCCGCACCAGCACCGGCAGCGACACGATGTCGTCGGCGAACCCGACAATTGCGATCACGACCGTCGCAACGACGAGCGCCGGCGGGATCGCAAGGTTGGCCCAGGCGGCCCAGCCCAATGCGACCAGCAGCGTCGCGGCGATGACCGCGATGCCCGCGCCCTGCGGCGTCGGAATGCGATGCGAGGAGCGTGCGTTCGGCCGCGCCAATGCGTAGCGCTGGAGCAGCGGACGGCTGGTCCAGGTGATGCCGGCCGATATCAGCGCGGAGATCGCAAGAGCAAGCAGCGCGGGCACGGCGGCAACGGCTTCGGCGGCCGGGGTCACTCGGGCACCCCGAGCGGCGCCGATCCCTGCGCGGCCTTCTCGGCGCTGAAGATCCAGACGAGACCGCCGATCGCGCCGACGATGAACGAGACCGCTCCGAACAGCAGCGAGACGTTGACGCCTTCGTTGGCGGCAAGCCCGGCGAAGCCGAAGGCAAGCCCCATGGTCGCCTCGCGCACGCCCCAGCCGGCGATCGAGATCGGCATCAGGGTGATCAGCATCACCGGCGGGATGAGCAGGAAGGTCTGGCCGAAGCTGACGGGTGCGGCGATCGATTGCACCACGCACCAGGCGATGACGACGGCGAGCACGTGAATGAACAGCGACAGGATCGCGACGATCGGTCCGCGCTTGGCGTTGAAGATCACGCGGTTGGCGATCACGGCGCAGGCGTGGATGTGATGGGTGGCCCACCAGGTCTTCAGCCAGCGCCATTTCAGCGCGCCGAAGACCAGGAAGCCGAGCCCGCCCGCGAGCGCCACAAGGTCAAGGAGCAGCAGCGCCGAGCGCCCGCGCGGATCGGTGATGAGACTGTAGCTCCAGGGCAGGCTCGCGACGATGAGGATCGCGAGCGCGATGAGGCCGATCGCGCGGTCGACGAAGATCGAGTAGGTGGCCGCGCGCCAGCCGGCGCCGGCGCGCGCGACCAGCCACAGCCGGACCGCATCGCCGCCGATCGCGGACGGCAGGGTCTGGTTGAAGAACGCGCCGATCACGTTGTAGCGCATGGCCCGGCCGAGCTCGAGCGGCGCGCCGCATTCGGCGCTGATCTCGCGCCAGCGCAGCACGCCGACGAAGATCTGCAGGAACGTGACCGCGATCGCCGCGGCGATCCAGAACAGGCTGCTCGCGTTGAAGCGCGACAACAGTTCGGACAGGTCGACCTTGCGCAGCGCCAGATAGAGCAGCGCTGCGGAAATCAGGATCTTGGCCGCAGAAAGCAGGATTCGGCGCATCTCGCCCGCATGAACAGGGTTGGGTTACCCGACGCCAGGCGCCGAATTCGGCCGCTTTGGTATGGTTTTGGCGCCGATCTTGCAATAGCGGTGATTTGCAGCGGCCATGAACGGCGGCCGGCTATTGCGACCCCCTTGCGACCGCGGCTAAAGAGGCGCCGTGAGCTGGGAATCCCGCGGGAACAGGATGACGGATCAGGCGATTTTGGTCACGGGAGCCGCTGGCTTCATCGGCTTTCACGTCGCCCGGCAGCTGCTGGGCGAAGGCCGGCCCGTCATCGGGCTCGATAATCTCAACAGCTATTACGATCCGGGACTGAAACAGGCGCGCCTCGCGCTGTTGCGGAACGAGGCCGGCTTCTCCTTCGTCGAGGCCGATCTTGCCGACCGCGACACCATCGCGACGCTGTTTGCGCGGCACGGATTTGCGCAGGTCGTGCATCTCGCGGCCCAGGCCGGCGTGCGCTACTCGATCGAGCAGCCGCAAGCTTACGTCGATTCCAATCTGGCAGGCTTTCTCAACGTGCTCGAGGGCTGCCGCCGTAACGGCTGTCGTCATCTCGTCTACGCCTCGTCATCCTCCGTTTATGGCGCCAACACTAAACTGCCATTCTCCGTGCAGGACCGGACCGATCATCCCGTGAGCTTCTATGCTGCGACCAAGAAGGCGAACGAGGTGATGGCGCAGTCCTACAGCCACCTGTACCGGCTGCCGGTCACGGGCCTGCGCTTCTTCACCATTTACGGCCCGTGGGGCCGGCCCGACATGGCCATGTTTCTGTTTGTGAACGCCATCATGGAGGGCCGGCCGATCCGGCTCTTTAACCATGGCAAAATGCGCCGCGACTTCACCTATATCGATGACGTCACCCGCGTAGTATCGAGGTTGATCGATTTGGTGCCTGCGGATGACCCGGCCGCCGCAAATGCGCCGTTCAAGGTCTACAATGTCGGGAATCACCACCCGGAGGAGCTGATGCATGTCGTCGGACTTCTGGAGCGCGACCTGGGCCGGACGGCGATTAAAGAATTGCTGCCGATGCAGCCGGGAGATGTTATGGAAACGTTCGCGGATGTCGAGGACCTGATGCGCGACACCGGCTTTGCGCCGTCAACGCCGATCGAGCAGGGGGTCCGCAATTTTGTCGCCTGGTATCGGGACTACCACAAGGTTTGAGATGACAATGGACAAACGCATTATCCCCCTGATCATGTGCGGCGGTGCCGGCACGCGGCTGTGGCCCGCCTCGCGCGAGGTGCGGCCAAAGCAGTTCCTGCCGCTGTTCGGCACGCGCTCGACCTTCCAGGACACGCTGCTGCGCGTGTCCGATGCTGCGCTGTTCGATCGTCCGATCGTCATCACCAACGCCTCCTACCGCTTCATGGTGCTGGAACAGCTCGCCGAGATCGGCATCGAGGCCGACGTCATCCTCGAGCCGATGCGGCGCGACTCCGGTCCTGCGATCGCGGCCGGCGCGGTGTTTGCGCAAGCGCGCGCGAAGGAGGCGATCGTGCTCGCGCTCGCCGCCGATCACGTCGTGCAGGACAATGCCGCCTTCGTCGCAGCCTGCCGCGAGGGCTTGGCTGCCGCGAGCACCGGCCGCATCGTCACCTTCGGCGTCAAGCCGGAGCGGCCGGCGACCGAATACGGCTATATCAGCCCGGGCGAGGTGATCTCCGGCACGGTGCACACGGTCGCGCGCTTCGTCGAGAAGCCGGATGCTGTGAAGGCCGCCGACTACGTCAATTCGGGCTATCTCTGGAACAGCGGCAACTTCATGTTCCCGGCGAGCGTGCTGCTCGACGAATATCGCAAGGTCGACGCCGCAAGCGTCGAGGCGGTGTCCAGTGCGGTCACCAAGGCCGGGCGCGATCTCGGCTTCGTGACACTGGAGCCGAAGGCGTTCGGCGCGGCCAAGGCGATCTCGATCGACTATGCGGTGATGGAGAAGACATCGCGCGCCGCCGTAGTGCCGGTGTCCTGCGGCTGGTCCGACGTCGGTTCCTGGCGCGCGGTGTGGGAATTGTCCGACAAGGACGCGCAAGGCAACGCGGCGCATGGCACCGCGGTGTTCGAGGATTCCCGCAACTGCAACGTCACCAGCGATCACGCGCTGGTCGCGCTCGAAGGCGTCGACGATCTCGTCGTGGTCGCGACGGCGGACGCGGTGCTGGTTTCGCGCCAGCAGGATGCCAACGGGCTCAAGCGCCTCGTCACCAAGCTGAAGACGGTTGCGCCGAAGGTTACCGAGGAGCACCTCAAGGTGCATCGTCCCTGGGGCAGCTATCAGTCCGTCGACAACGGCGTGCGCCATCAGGTCAAGCGCATTGTCGTGAAGCCGGGCGGGCGGCTGTCGCTCCAGAAGCATCACCACCGTGCCGAGCACTGGATCGTGGTCCGGGGCGCCGCCCAGGTCACCGTCGACGAGATGGTGAAGACCGTGCACGAGAACGAGTCGATCTACATTCCGATGGGCGCCGTCCACCGGCTCGAGAACCCCGGTAAAATCATGCTGGAACTGATCGAGGTCCAGACCGGCTCCTATCTCGGGGAAGACGACATCATCCGGATTGAAGACGACTATCAAAGGTCGTAACCAGCAAACTCCGAATCACGCGACCGGGGCCGAAACCGGCCTCTTTTGGCGGTCTAAGGCCCGGGAAACGTGTAATTTTTTGAATCAAATCGTGTCCGGGTGACTTATCCGGCATTCGCCACAAATGTGACGTCCGTGCTAGAAGCGGCCCGGGGATTTGCGTTGAATCGGGGTTCGATCAGATGAGTTCCAAAGTGTCTCAACCGGCAAAGGCCGGCTTGCGCGTCGGCGTGATTGGCGCCGGCGTGATGGGAAGCAACCACGCGCGCGTGCTGAGCGGTCTTCCCGGCGTCAGCCTCGTCGGCGTGGTCGATCCGTCGCCGACGCACCTGACCCGCACCATCGAGCTTGCGGGCTGCCAGGGTTTTGAGACCCTCGACCAGCTGTTCGCGGCTGGCGTCGATGCCGTCACCATCGCTGCTCCAACGCATCTGCATCACGAGATCGCGCTCGCCTGCATCGCCAAGAACATCCACCTGCTGGTCGAGAAGCCGATCGCCTCCACGGTGGAAGAGGGCCACGAGATCGTCGCCGCCGCGCAAAAGGCCGGCGTGACGCTGATGATCGGCCATGTCGAGCGCTTCAATCCGGCGGTTGCCGCCGTCAAGCAGGCGATCGCCGGCGAGGACATCCTCTCCATCGCGATCACCCGCGTCGGCCCGTTCCCGCCGCGCATGTCCAATGTCGGCGTCGTCATCGATCTCGCCGTGCACGACATCGACCTGATCCGCTGGTTCACCGAATCCGACATCGTCGAGGTGCAGCCGCAACTCTCGAGCGCGGTCGCCGAGCGCGAGGACATCGCGCTCCTGCAGTTTCGCACCGCCAACGGCGTGCTCGCGCACATCAACACCAACTGGTTGACACCGTTCAAGGCGCGCAGCGTCACGGTCGCGACCCGCGGCAAATACGTGATGGGCGATCTGCTCACGCGTCAGGTCACCGAATGCTTCGGCTTCAAGCCCGACGGCAGCTATTCGATGCGGCATCTGCCGGTCGGCCATGACGAGCCGCTCCGCGCCGAGCTGATCGCGTTCCTCAAGGCCGTCCGCCACGGCGAGACGCCGGCGGTCACCGGTGACGAGGGCGTCGCCAGCCTCGAGATCGCAACGCGCTGCCTCGAAACGCCATCGCGGCCGGCGGCCTCGTCGGCTGCCCGCAAGGGCCCGCGCCGCGTCGCTGGCTAAAACCCTTTCCATGTCGACCGCGCAAGAAGGCGCCAAGAACCAGGCCATGAACCAGCACCTACGTTCCGAACCCATTCCCTTCGTCGACGTCGCCTCGCAGCGCCAGCGGCTCGGCGCCTCGCTCGATGCGGCCGTCAAGCGTGTGATGGACCATTGCCAGTTCGTCAATGGCCCCGAAGTCGCCGAGCTCGAGAAGCAGCTCGCGGCCTACGCGGGCGCCAAGCATGTGATCGGCTGCGCCAGCGGCACCGACGCGATCCTGATGGTGATGATGGCGAAGAACGTCGGGCCCGGCGATGCCGTGCTGTGTCCCTCCTTCACCTTCATCGCGACCGCATCGCCGGTGGCGCGGACCGGCGCGACGCCGGTTTATGTCGACGTCGACGAGACGACCTTCAACATGAGCCCGGAGTCGCTCAAGCGCGGCATCGCGACCGCGCGGAAGGCCCGCCTCAAGCCGGTCGCGGTCATACCGGTCGATCTGTTCGGCCAGCCCGCCGATCACGACGCAATCGCCGAGATCGCGAGGGACGAAGGCCTGTTCGTGCTCGACGACGCCGCGCAAGGCTTTGGCGCGAGCTACAAGGGCCGCAAGCTCGGCACCTTCGGCCTCGCCACCGCAACGAGCTTCTTCCCGGCAAAGCCGCTCGGCTGCTTCGGCGATGGCGGCGCGATCTTCACCGATGACGATGACCTCGCAGCCACGCTGCGCAGCATCCGCGTGCACGGGCAGGGCATCGACAAATACGACAACGTCCGTCTCGGGCTCACTGGCCGGATCGACACTATGCAGGCCGCGGTGCTGCTCGAGAAGCTGAAGATCTTCGACGACGAGATCGCCGCCCGCAACAGGGTTGCGGAGCGCTATGCGCGCGGTCTGTCCAACGTGGTCACCGTGCCCCGTCTGGCGCCGGGCAATACCTCGGTCTGGGCGCAGTACACGATCCGCCTGCCCGAAGGCACGGACCGCGAGGGCTTTGCCGCCGCGCTGAAGGCCCAGGGCGTGCCGACCGCGATCTATTACGGCAAGTCGATGCACCAGCAGACCGCCTACAAGCAGTATCCGGTCGCCGAGGGCGGCCTGCCGGGTTGCGAGAGCCTGTCGCAGGACGTCATCAGCCTGCCGATGCACGCCTATTTGACCGAAGCCGACCAGGAGCGAATCATCGCCGCCGTGCAAGGCGCGCTCGCGGGTTGATCTTGTTTTTCTTGCCCTCTCCCGCAAGGGGAGAGGGCGCAGTAATGCGCATCGCAAGATGCAATCGACCTCCGTCCGATAAGCCTCTAGAACAGTCCGCATGCTCGGACGTATCTTCACTGTCGGTGGTTACACGCTGCTCTCACGGCTGACGGGGTTTGCCCGCGACATCATGCTCGCGGCGATCCTCGGCGCCGGCCCGGTGGCCGACGCCTTTTTCGTGGCGCTGCGGCTGCCCAATCATTTCCGCGCGATCTTCGCCGAGGGCGCCTTCAACGCCGCCTGGGTGCCGGCCTATGCCCATGTCCATGGCGAGCGCGGGGAGGGGGCAGCAAAACTGTTCGCCGACCGCATCTTCACGCTGCTGCTGGCCTCGCAAGTGGTGCTGCTGATCGTGGCCTGGCTGTTCATGCCGCAGGCCATGAGCTTGCTCGCGCCGGGCTTTTCCGAGGATGCCGAGCAGCGCAAGCTTGCGATCGAGCTGACCCGGATCACTTTTCCCTATCTCCTGCTGATCACCCTGGTGACGCTCTATGGCGGCATGCTCAACGTGATCCAGCGCTTTGCCAGCGCCGCCGCCGCGTCGATCTTCCTCAATGTCGCGATGATGATGACGCTGGCGCTCGCCGCCTGGTTTCCGACCGCCGGCCACGCCGCCGCCTGGGGCGTTCTGATCTCGGGTTTCCTGCAATACTTCCTCCTCGCCGGCGATCTCGCCCGCCATGGCGGCCTGCCGCGCTTTGCGCCTTTGAAGCTCGACGAAGATGTCCGCGGATTTTTCAAGGCGCTTGGACCGGCGACGCTGGGCTCGATGGGTACGCAGGTGGCGATGTTCGCCGACACCATCATCGCGACCTTCCTGCCCGCCGGCGCGCTGTCGGCGCTGTACTATGCCGACCGGCTGTATCAATTGCCGATCGGCGTGATCGGCATTGCCATCGGCACGGTGCTGCTGCCCGAGATGTCGCGGCGGATCACGGCAAACGACCATGACGGTGCGATGAAGTCGCAGCGCCGCGCCTTCGATTTCACATTGCTGTTCTCGGTGCCGTTCGTCGCCGCCTTCCTCACTGTGCCCCAGGAGATCATGCGCGCGCTGTTCGCCCACGGCGCGTTTTCGAGGGCGGATGCGGCTGCCGCCGGTGCGACACTCGCCGCCTACGCGATCGCGTTGATCCCCGCAGTGCTGATCCGCAGCGCGGTCGCGACCTTCTATGCGCGCAAAGATACCGCAACGCCGGTCCGCGCTTCGCTGACCGGCATCGCCGTCAACGTCGCGCTGAAGGTCGCCTTGATGGGATCGCTCGCCCAGATCGGCCTTGCGCTCGCGACCGCCGTCGGGATCTGGACCAATTTGCTGCTGGTGCTCTTATTCGCCGTGCGACGCGGCTTTCTCGTGCTGGACCGCGCTTGGCTGATGTCGCTTGCCAAATTCCTGCTGATCGGCATCGTCGTCGCCGCCGCATTTTGGCTCATCGCACGCTTCAGCGCCTCTTCGCTGGCCTCGATGCATTTCCATGATGAAGTGACGCTGGTCCTGCTCGGCGTCGGCGGCACGATCGTCTACGCGCTCGCGGTCCTCGTTCTGTTCGGCCGCCGTTGGCTGGTCTCGCTGGTGCGCGGCTAGGCGCCGGAGCGAGGCGTCCTCTCCTCTAGGTTGCATTTTGCCTACGAGCATCCCTTGATTATATGCGATTAGCGTGGTACTCGCCCCATGATCAAATCGGTGCGCAAGGTGAACTCGATGAACATGACCCGTTTCGGCTGGGCCGTGGGATAGGATTCACCGCCAGATGCGGACGCGCGCTTTGAGAGCAAGCGGTGGTCGGCAAGGCTGCTTCCCACATGTGGTAGCATTAAACCTTACGCGCAGTGGCGACGTATTGCGCCCCCAAGGGCAACCAACCGAGCTTGTTCTCAAACGGCCGCAGCCGTGCAAGGACGCGAGGGAAAAAGAGATTGTACTGGATGCGGGATGAAGCCCAGCCGACGGCTTGCATGCGCTTCGCGAGATCGTGGGCGTAAATCAGCCTGGCGTTCTCGTCGAACGGACAAGTGTTCACCGCATGCACGGTCAGCGGGTTCAGCGGATTATGCTCGAAAATGGCAATTAGTCCGCCCGGCCGCGTGATGCGATGCAATTCCTGCAGCCACGTCAGGTGCTCGCCGTGCGGGATGTGGTGGAAAACGCAGGCCGAAAAAACCACGTCGAAGCTGTCGGCCTCGACCGGAATCCGGTCGTTCTCGATCAGCACGCAGTTGCTAGCTTCGGGATATCGCTGCCGGCCCAATGCGAGGCTCCGCTCGCTAACATCGGAGGAAGTCAGTGCCGTTTCAGGAAAATAGCGTTGGAAATACGGAATCGAATTGCCGATCCCGGAACCAAAATCGCAAATCCGCTTCGCCTCGATACAGGCGCGATTGACGATCTCGCGGAGCGCCCTGATCTTGTATTCCGCGAAATATTCCGGGCCCTCGCCGGTAACGGCGATGTTCTCGCGATGCTGGTCCTCATAAGCGTCGGCGAAGCGATCGAATTCGGCCTTGTCCATACGGCGATCCAGCTATCGAGCGATCAATTAGATATCGGTATTCGTCCGCTCGTATCATGCATCAACGGGTCTAAAAATTGATGAACAATTAACCGGACTTGGCCGAAGATCGGGGGCGGGAGTTTGGACCGACCCACCCTCGGACAGAGACTGGCTGACAGATGGACCTTCAGGACGAGATGCCGCGACCTGGAAAGATGTTTCTGTCGATCGTTGTGCCCTGCTACAACGAGGAAGAGGGGCTGCGCGAATTCCATCGCCAGATGGTTTCGGCAGCGCGCGCGCTATGTGGCGCGAAGTTCGAGCTGATTCTTGTCGATGATGGGTCGACTGACGATACCTGGAAGATCATCAACGAACTTCTGGCGGAGGACCGCAACGTCGTCGCGGTCCGGCTCGCGCGCAATCATGGCCATCAACTCGCGCTCACGGCCGGACTTTCGAACGTGCGCGGCGATCTCGTGCTTGTCATCGATGCAGATCTGCAGGACCCCCCGGAACTACTGACGCCGATGTATGAGATGATGGTGCGCGAGGGCGCCGACGTCGTCTACGGCATGCGACGCAGCCGCGCCGGCGAAACCCGCTTCAAGAAGAAATCGGCGGAAGCGTTCTACCGCCTGCTCGCTAAAGTCACCCGCGTCCATATTCCCGTCGACACCGGAGATTTCCGCCTGATGAGCCGGCGGATCTCCGACCAGCTCGTGCAGATGCCGGAGCATGACCGCTTCATCCGTGGCATGGTGGCATGGCTCGGCTACAAGCAGGTCGCCTACGAATACGATCGCCATCCACGATTCGCCGGTGCCACCAAATATCCCCTAGTGAAGATGATCGGATTTGCTGCCGACGCGCTGATCAGCTTTTCGATGGTGCCGTTGCGGATCGCGACCTATGTCGGCGCGCTGTTGACGACTTTGCTGACCTTTGTCGGCATCGTCGCGGTGGTAGGCTGGCTGTTCTCCGGCACTGTGCCCGGGTGGACCAGCTTGACGCTCTTGGTCATCATGATCTCTTCAGTGCAGCTTCTCGTGCTCGGCTTGATGGGCGAATATATCGGCCGCATCTATATCCAGTCGAAGAACCGCCCACTGTTCTTGATCTCGCACATCCACCGCCGCGGCCGTCTGCCGCACGGTGCGGAAGCGGCAACCGATCTGGAGCGGGCGCCGTTCAGGACATTGCTCGCGCAGTCCGGACCGGAGGTGCGTGGCCAACTTCACGACCCAGTACCCTGATGAAGGTGCTCCTCAACCGTTCGTCTCTGATTAGGTCTACCAGAACATCGGTGGATTTTTCCGGTGCCCGGGCCGCAGCGCACCGCCTTCCTCAATGTCGCGATGATGATGACGCTGGCGCTGGCCGCCTGGTTTCCGACCGCGGGCCATGCCGCGGCCTGGGGCGTTCTCATCTCGGGCTTCCTGCAATATTTCCTCCTCGCCGGCGATCTTGCCCGCCACGGCGGCCTGCCGCGGTTTGCGCCCTTGAAGCTCGACGAAGACGTCCGCGGCTTCTTCAGGGCGCTTGGGCCGGCGACGGTGGGCTCGATGGGCACGCAAGTGGCATAGTTTGCCGACACCATCATCGTGGCCTTCCTGCCCGCCGGCGTGCTCTCGGCGCTCTATTATGCCGACCGTCTCAATCAATTGCCGATCGGTGTGATCGGCATCGCCATCGGCACGGTGCTCCTGCCTGAGATGTCGTGGCGGATCACCGCCAACGACCATGACGGCGCGATGAAGGCGCAGCGCCGCGCCTTCGGTTTCACGCTGCTGTTCTCGATCCCGTTCGTTTCTCGTGCTCGACCGTGCCTGGCTGCTGTCGCTCGCCAAATTCCTGCTGACCGGAGTCATCCTGGCCGCCGCATTTTGGCTGATCGCACGCTTCGCGCTTCTTCTCTGGCCTCGATGCACTTCCACGATGAAGTGACGCTGGTCCTGCTCGCCGTCGGCGGCACGATCGTCTACGCGCTTGCGATCCTCGTGCTGTTCGGCCGGAGCTGGCTGGTCTCACTGGTGCGCGGCTAGGCGAGTACCGAACGCCGGCCTTGCCTGCTCCTTTGGTGCAGGAGCCGCCCGGAGGCGACGGACAGCAGACGTTTCCTAGATTCCTTCCAGGAATATGTAGTTCTGCCAGCTGCGCATACGCAGAAGAATCTTTCGTAGCAACGACAGCTCATGTACGTGCTCGGTATAGATGGCGGCTTCGCCTGCCGAACCGAGCGGGATCTGATAGGCCGAAACATCCTCGACGATGTCAAGGACGGCCAGCGCGCGGTCTTCGGGCAGTGCCCCACCGACACTCACAAGCGTGCCTCCGCTTTTGAGCTGGCCGGCAGCAATCGCATCGATTACGACGCGGACCTTGGCCTTGAAGACGCGACCCGGAATCCCCTTGAAAAGGACTTCGGCCTCATCGCCGGCGTGAACGCGCTGAAGGGCGTTCTGCTGGAACGTCGCCGCCAATGCACGGTCGCTCGGGCTGTCGTTGACGAAAATCAGAGCCGAGTTGAAGAGCGGAGCTGGAACCACGTACACGCTAGGCCTCAAAGCCAGCTGGGTAACAAAGCCACTCGTCGGCGCTCGTACCACCGTCTGATCCAGATCGTATTGGGCGTCGGCGAGTTCGTTGCGCAGGCGCACGATGACCGAGTGTTCACCGTCAACCGTCGCGCCATACGCCTGCCGTGCGCGGTCTTCCGCGGCGATCGTCTCGGTCGTCGCGTCCTTTGACGCACCCAGATTGCGCCTTGCGGTGTCGAGCGTAGCCTGCGCGACGACGTTCTCCTGAAACAGCTCGGCTTGCCGGTCGTAGGTCGCCTACGCAAGCTCTAGCTGGGCCTTCGCCTTTGCGGTCGCGGCTGCCGCCTGATCAACCGATGCCTTGAGCTGGGCGACATTGGCTTCCGCATCTGCCAGCCCCGCCCGTTTTTCCGCGACGATATATTCGTAAGGTTTGGGGTCGAGCTTGAAGAGAACTCTCCAGCCTCAAGGTGCTGATTGGTGCGGTTAGCGATCGGCACTTCGATCACCCGGCCTTTAACCGCGGGAAATATCTGCGTCACCGAGAAGTAAATGCGGGCATTGGTCGAAAACGGGTGGTTGTAGGCCATTGTGATGAACAGCATCGAGAGCCCGAAGGTGCCGCCGAGAGCCGCCGTCGCCAGCGTCCATTGATTGACCGGATTCTGAAAATCTTGAACGTGGCATAGCAGAGTGCGACGTAGGTCAGTGTCAGCAATATTTCCATCAGCAGCCTCCCAACCGGTGCCTCGAAATGCACCAGCTACCGTGGAGCAGCATGGCCTTCCGAAGCTGCCACTTTCATCGCAGGAGTCTTTTCCTCGGCGTTCAAAACCAACGGTCCGGGCACATCGATCGCGGGCCTGCGCTGCTCCTTGCTCGATTGATCCGATCGATTTCCGGATTCGAGCCTGGCTTCGATCTCGGCCATGCGATGGCGGAGTTCCTCCAGCTGGTCGACCGCCTCCTTCGGAGAGGCTGGCTCGCCCGGCTTATGAGCGAAACCCCAGCCCCGCTCCGGCTGATACATCATCGCCCAAATCCAGAGGAACGGCCAAAGCAAGTGCAGCATGAATAGGCTGATCCAGCCGGCGGCGTGGATCGCGTCCTGGTGCGGGTGGTTACGCGCGTGCGCTATCCGGGCCGGAATGTCATGGATGGCGATGATGCCGTAGACCAGTACGATCACCACGAAGAACAGCAGACCCAATGCGAAGTAATTCAGGAACGGATCTTCCATGAATTCTCCTCCCGGTAAGGCGCGAGGTCGAATCCCACCCGTCAGGCTGCGCAGGTAGTCTTGGGACGGCGCGCCTAGCTGAAAACTGCCAAAACAATCCCCGGAAGTCTTGAGATAGGTCAAGGTCGCCGGAGAATCGGCCGTAAGGTGAGGGCCTGGGGCATGTCCTCAGCGCTTATCGAGATCGGCGCCGATGTGCGCGAGATACGGTGATGACGCTATTCGAACCAGGCGAGCCCGATCTCGGGCGGTCCTGACCCTCTACCGTCTTCGGAAGAGCGAAGGGTGTTATCTACTTTCTGGGGGCTGCGGCGTTTCTGGGCCGTGTACCCATAAACCCGGCGGCGTGATGCGACTAAAGCAATGTCTGCTTTGCCCCTATAGCGACCGACTTCGGGCGGCAGCGCGTTATGTCGTGATGGGCCAAGAGGAGACGTTTCCTCGGCGCTAGGCGGGGCGATCTACAGGCCGTCCCACCATGCTGATCATGAATTCATGTTATTTGGCCATCGCCGTCCTTGCGGCCTCGATCTTGGCCTTCACAGCATCGAGGTTGAAGCTTGCGCCCTTCTGCATCGGCGGAAACTCGATCGCGGTCATGGCCAGTTTCTCGACCTCCTGCTGGACGAACACGAAGCGCCAGAATTCGTATTTGAACCAGTCGAAGTATTGCTGCGCGCCAAATTTGGTCCCGCTATCGGGCCAGCCCGTCCGCTCGAACGGATCGAGGCGAAGGTTGATCAGGTAGGGAACGTCAACCTTGGTCTTTTCGCCTAGCCATCCCCCGGGCTGGTCGATGAAGCGATACTTGAAGTCGTCGATGCGCACGGCTCCCAGCTCGCTCTCGCCGAAGTACCAGATTTCGTGCCGGTTCGAGGGCCCCTTGCCGGTGATCATGTCCATCTGATTGTAACCGTCCAGATGGCACTTGTAGGTGCGGTCCCCGATGTGTTTGCCCTTCTTCAGCTCCTCGGCAATGTTCGGGTTGCCGGCTGCGGCTAGCAAGGTCGGGAACCAGTCCAGCCCGGAGATGATACCGTTCTCGACCTTGCCAGCCGGCACCTTGCCAGGCCAGCGGATCATCGCCGGCGCACGGAAACCGCCTTCCATGACCGTGCCTTTGCTCTGCGCGAAAGGCGTCTGTCCGCCATCCGGCCAGGTGAAGACCTCTGTGCCGTTGTCGGTCGTGAAGATTACAATGGTGTTGTCATCCACGCCCATGTCCTTGAGCTTTTGCATGACGATGCCGACATCGTCGTCGAGCTGCGCCATGCCGGCTTCATGAATCGTCCAGCCGTTCTTGGAATTGCGCATCGCCTGGTATCTTGGCGACAAGTGCGTGACGATGTGCATGCGGGTTGGATTGAGCCACAGGAAGAACGGCTTGTTGTCGGCCTTGGCCTTTTCAATGAACTTCAAAGCAAGGTCTCGGATTTCGTCGTCCACCGTTTCCATCCGCTTCGGATAGAGCGTGCCGGCGTCCTCGATCCTTTGCTTGCCTACCTTGCCCCAGCGCGGGTCCACGGTGCCATCGTCGACATCGGTCGCCCACGTATGGAGCATGTTGCGCGGACCGACGACATTCAACAGGTCCTGCGGATAGCCGGGGTGGGCCGGATCTTCCATCGCATCGAGGTGATACAGGTAGCCGAAGAATTCGTCGAAGCCATGCACCGTCGGCAAAAATTCGTTCTTGTCGCCAAGGTGATTCTTGCCGAACTGGCCGGTGGCATAGCCCATGCCCTTTAGCGCGGTGGCGATGGTCACGGCCTCCGCCGGCAAGCCTGTGGGGGCGCCGGCCTGGCCGACCGTGGTCATGCCGGTACGGATCGGTAGCTCGCCGGTGATGAAGTTGGCGCGACCCGCGGTGCAGCTCGCCTCGGCGTAATAGTCGGTAAACAGCATGCCCTCTGCCGCGATCTTATCGAGGTTCGGAGTCCGGCCAGCCATCATGCCTCGATGGTAAGCACCGATATTCCAGATTCCAATATCGTCCCCCATGATGACGACGATATTGGGCCGCTGCCCAGTCGGCGCAGGTACCGGGGCCGGCGTTGGTTGCTGCGCTTGCGCGAAGCTTGTCGCACCAACGGCGGAGAGTGCTGAAGCTGCGACCAGAGAGCTACCGCTCAACAGGAGATCGCGGCGTTTCAGTCCTGCGCCGGTTGGTCCCGTGCTCATCGCGGGCTTTGCCGGAATCGTATCGCTACTCATGACATGATCCTTTTCCTGGCGGTGCACCTGAAGCCGACATGGCTTCCCAAGGTGTCGATCGGCTCGGCATTGGGCGCGGCCGGGCGATAGCGGCGGCAGTAGTCAAGAGCGCAAGGATGCTTGCCGCCTTTAAACACCTCGCGCACGCTTCGCTCCTTATAGGCGACCAAATCGGAACGGTTCCCGCCCGGGGTTGATCTGGATCAAAGGATGTCGGGGCTGGGTCTTGGCTACGCGAGAGCCGAGAGCAGGTCCGCTAAGGGGCCATCACGTACCTTAGCACACTGCTGGTGCCGCGCCCACTATGCGCCTTCAGTAGGTTGCGTCATGCGAGGACACCGACGTCGCGGCTCACCCAGAACAAAGCAGCCGTCTTCGTGGTGCGTATAGCCTTCAAACTTGCGGGTGCTTGGGATCCGAGACGACACTCTTTGTGGCCCGGCGGATCTCAGTAGTCCGCTCAGGGGCACGATCCTACTTGCGACAACTCATCGGGGCGCAGATTTCTTGCGATGCGCCAATAACAGAAGTGGCCCCTATATTATTCGTCGGCGGCACGGTTGATCTATATCAAGCATCCCAACGCAGGGTTTACGATGGTGGATGCCATCGGGCCGTTTCTGGACCGTATGCGGCGGCTCATTTTCCCTCCTCGAAGTAGGGGTGATCATTATGCAATTCTGCCGGCCCAACGAACCCAGTCGTCGCCTCATTCTAGGCGCACTCGCAGCACTGCCCGCGTTATCCGCGCCACTCGCTGCCAGCGCCCAGACACAAACAACGACCGCGCAAGCATCGCTTCCCGCAGCAGCTGGATTTTCGTTCGCTGCGGTCGGCGATACCCGACCAATGATGTATCTGCCGCTGAAAGAAGGGCAGCCGCACCTCAATAGGTTCTTCGTCGAGATGTTCGGCTTGGTCATGCCGGAAAAGGTTGCCGAGGCCATCGTAGCGAAGGATGTGAAGATGATCTTCGATCCGGTCACAAAGGACCTGATCAAAGTAGTCATGCCTTTCGCGTCCAAGACGGAAGTTATGACCTTAACGGTAGATAACGGTCGGGTCACCGAGGCGGCCGTGGAAGACGTGAAACTGCTTCCCGGAGTGCATCGAACGATGTTCCGGCTTCAGGGCGGCGAATGGGTGACCCGTGAAATCGTCAAGGACGTTCAATCCGGTCGCGCCAAATTCGTGATCAATAGCGGCGACGCCGTATGGTGGGGCAATCAGGGCTTGACCGTCAGTGATAGCCCATACTGGAAGCGCGTGAACGATACGATGTTGAAGAAGCTACCCGCGCCAGATGATGAGATGCGCGCAGCCGGGTTGGATGGGCGATTTTTCATGAGCGTGGGCAATCATGAGGTATGGGCCGATCCGAAAATCGAGGGCGTTCTTTCGGCCGTGCCCTATCTAAAGAAGTTCGGTGTCACGCCGGAAAACCTCATCTACAAATTCGACTTCAAGGGCACCCGCTTCATCTATCTGTGGAGCGGCAAGTACGACTACCGTTCGCCGTCTCATTATGGGACGCTGATCGGCCGAAGTATGCGGAGCAGATGACCCAACTTCAGAAGTGGATGGACGAGGCGAAGGCAAGTGGATCGGAAGGCCTTTATCGTCTTCCATTATCCGGTTTTTGCGCGCTCGGGCCTAGGTCCTATCCCGGCTCCCGATAACCCGCACAAGGTGATTGCGTCGTATGCCAAAGACATGGAGGTGGTCGTGCTGAACGGGCACGTCCATACCACGGAAATCTACGAGGTAGATGGGGTGAAGTATCTGATGCTGGGCGGTGGGGGCGCGGAACACGACCCAATTCTTCCCGGTCGAACGAGCATCAAGGTACCCGCTGACTATCCGCCGGACCTCTACTGGAAGGGACAGGCTCCAAAAGAGGAGTACAATTACGTGCTTGTCGATGTCCAGCCCGATCAGAAGACGAAATTCACCCTCAATCGTTTCCGGCCGTGGTCGGCAGAGCCATTCGGGACTGAGGACCTGTTCAACTGAGCCGGATGCCGGTGGTTACGGGAGTGAGGTTCTGGCGACAGCCATACTGATCATTCACGGCCTGGTCGCAGTCGCACTGCTTGGTGCGATGACACACCAGGCTTTAGCGGCATGGGGATCGGCGGACGCGCGACCCAAATCGTTCTTTGGTCGCTTTCGTTCGATACCGGCGGCCTCGTTCGCCAACGCCGTGGTCGTCCTGTATGCCGTTTCTACGCTGCTGGGTGGCATCATCTACCTTTATTTCCGTGTGGACGTCAGGCCCGAACTGGAGCGTGCGGGGCACTGGCATGTCCTCGGCTTCTTCGACCTCAAGGAACATTTCGTAGCAATCGGGTTGGCGTTGCTGCCCGCCTACTGGGTTTGCTGGCGGCGGCCGCTAGCCAACGAACCTGCTCGGACGCGCACGGCGCTCACCTCGATACTCGCCTTGATCGTTTGGTGGGGCTTTCTGTCCGGTCATGTCGCCAACAACATCATGGGTTTCGGCTCATGACATCATCAGCCTCGTTCCGCCGCTTTGCATTCGCATTCGGGACCACGTTCGCGGTTCTCTACGTGGTCGCACTCGCAAGGGACGTCGCTCTTTTCACCGTTTTTCCGTCGCTCGGCATCGTGCTGGCGGGCACGCATCATTCGCGCGACGTGGCTGACCCTGCGATGGGATTTCTAGCTCCAGCGATCTACTGGTACGGGTGGGCCGCGACGGCTGCTCTCGGGGCACTGATCGTCGCCCTCGTCGCTGCCTCGTTTGCCCAACGTCTGGCGCGCTACATTTGGCCGGGATGGGTATGGCTAATTCCTGCGCTTTCGATGATCGCTTGCGTCTATCTCACCCTGCCTTGGTTTCGGCTCTGACTTGGGTGCTCCCGCAATGGGTCATTTTCGACGCATTTGGCAGAGATTGAGGGCTGGTTGATGACCGCTGTCCGTAAGCGCCGTAAAAAGCTCGGGCCAGGAGCATTGCGTTTGGCCGGACTGCCGTGATTCAAACTCCCGAACTGGGGGCTCGAATCATGCGCTACGAACTTGCCGACCATGAATAGACCGCCATCAAGCCGATGCTGCCGAACAAATCGCGTGGCGTTCCTCGGGTGAACGACAGGCGGGTCCTGAATGGCATCTTCTGGGGACTCCAATCAGGAGCACCCTGGCGTGACCTACCGACCGCGTTTGGCCCATACACCACTTGCTACAACCGCTTCGTTAGGTGGCGGCGGGCCGGTGTTTGGGGCCGCATCAAAGAAGCGCTTGCCACTGCCCATGATGCCGCCGTCCAGATGATCGACACCTCCATTGTCCGCGTGCATCAGCATGGAGCCTGCATCACAAGAAACCAGCGCCAATCGATGGGGAGGTCACGCGGCGGCTTGACGAGCAAAATCCATGCGGTGGTCGATGGCAATGGTCTGCCGGTACGGCTGGCGCTGAGCCCGGGTGAGGCCCATGACGTTCGACTCGCCGGAAAACTGCTGTCTCGTCTGAAATCCGGGTCAATGCTGCTTGCCGACCGTGGCTACGTGCGGACTGGATCAGGGACCTTGCCATGAAGAAGGGCGCGTGGGCCAACATCCCGCCGAAAAGCAACCGCAGCGATCCGATCTGCTTCAGCCCCTATCTCTACCGCGCTCGCAACCAGGTGGAGCGGTTCTTCAACAGGATCAAACAATGTCGTCGGGTGGCGACGCGCTACGATAGGCTCGCCGCCAACTACTTCGCATTCGTTCAACTCGCGTCAATCAGGCTATGGCTGCGCCTTAATGAGTCCGCGCCCTAGTCAGCGTTCTCTTTTTATGGGCGTTCTTGTGGGGGACTAGGCGAGATCAATTGCGCGGCTTTCTCGTGCTGAACCGTGCCTTGGCTGCTGTTTCTCGCCAAATTCGTGCTGACCGGAATCATTCTCACCGCCGCCTTCTGGCTGATCGTGCGCTTCAGCGGCCCTGCGCTGGGCGCGTACACTTTCGGGACGACGTGACGCTGGTCCTGCTGGCGGTCGGAGGGACGATCGGCTACGCGCTCGCGATCCTCGTGCTGCTCGGCCGGAGCCGGCTGGTTTCGCTGGTGCGCGGCTAGGCGCGTATCGATAAGCTCGTTTTGCCCGCTCCGGCTACGAAGGCGGTCCAGCAGCGAACGAGAGTGCACAGCCAGCCCTACTCGAAAGTATGTTTCTCGTTCATTATGCTCTGGTAGATTTCGCCTGAAATCATATGGCCAATGCCGCTGAGATCGCCGGGACTGCCGATAAACTGCTGGCCCGCAAGTTGTGCGCCACTGGAGACGTCCCAAAGCCGAAACTCGACTTTGATCCGGTCGTCGGGCTGACGGGTGATGCGTCCGACGACCAATCCCTGTGTGCGGGTTCTGCGCCAATCGGAAAATTCGGGCGGCGCGTCGACATTCACGTTCTTGTCCAGGAACGCCACCTGATCAACTAACTCGAACGCGCCGCTTTGCTTGAGGTCAGAGGCAATGGCCCGCGAGAGTGAACTACCTAGTTCAGTCTCCGAAGGGCCGGCTGCAGCAAAGTCAGGCAACGCTATCCGCATGGGCTGGCCAATTCTAAGAACTGGGCGCTGAACCCAGGGATCGGCACCCGCAGGCACACTCACCGCGATAGCCACGGCGGCAGCGATTATTCGAAAGCTGATCATGATCCCCCAGAAGACGATCTCCACGACTGGAGGTGAGCATTTGGGCAGAAATTGGTGCACGTTCGCATCGGCTCGAACAGTGCCGGCGCGAGGGCTCGCCTCCAGGGTGCAACCAATGTCCGCACATCTCTTGATTTCGTGCGATTCGCGTGCTAGTGGCACCTCATGATCAAATCCGTGCGCAAAGTGAACTCGATGCACATGACCCGCTTCGGCTGGGCCGTGGGAGGAGTCGCGCGCTAGGAATTCGACGACGACATCTTTCCACCAGGGCCCCGCCGGCATCGGACGGGGCCTTTTCATTGGCCACGCTCCCTGCCGGCACAACAGCAGGAGCGTGCGATGCCACCTCAACTGACGAACAGCACATGCGAGACGGAGGGCGATGCCGCGAGGCGCGGCCTCGACCTCTCCATGGTCTTGAGCTTGCTTAGACGATACTGGCGTGTGTTTCAGCAGCAGCGCTTGGGTCAGCGAGTCACCTTGCAGGACTTGAGTGACAGGGAGCTGATGGACATCGGCCTGACGCGCGGCGAGGTCGACTACTTCACGCCTGAGCGCGCGATCGATACGCTGAGGGATCGCGCCGCGGATCTATGGGGGCGCGGTGGGATGTAAGCGATCGACCGTGCGGTGATCCTCGTGCGCGCTTCTCGTCGGCTCGCTGTCTCAAGGCCGACGTCACGGCATCGGCTGGTACAGCCAGAATCGTCAATCTTGGTACTTTTTTTGTAGTCAGGCGCAACGCATCTACTCGCTACGACCATGGATCGGAGCGAGCCAGATCCATCGGGCTCGGCGGGAGTCGCGGTCAATGCAGACAGCTCAGTCGCCGACACAGAGACAGGAGTTCCACACTGCCTGACGTGTGTGGAACTCCGGCGCGTGCGCGCTCCCTCGCATCTCAACCGAAGAGACAAATGACCAAGGAGAGAATCCCATGAAGGCGATCGTTGTAACGGAGCAAGCCGCGGGAACTGCCGGGATGAAGCTGGTGCATCGGCCCGAGCCGCAGGCAGCAATAAACGATGTCGTCGTCCAGATTCATGCGTCGCGATTTATCCCGACTGAGCTTGAGTGGCCCTCGACCTGGGCCGATCGCCTTGATCGCAACCGAACGCCGTCGATCCCCGGGCACGAGCTCGCCGGAGTGGTCTCTGCCCTTGGATATGGAACGACGGGGCTGTCGGTGGGACAACGGGTGTTCGGTCTGGCGGATTGGTATCGCGACGGCACGCTGGCCGAGTACGTGGCGATCGAGGCGCGCAACCTTGCGCCGCTGCCGGGCGACGTCGACTTCACCGTGGGCGCGAGCTTGCCGATCTCGGGCCTGACCGCGTGGCAAGGGCTGTTCCAGCACGGTCGCCTTCAGGCGGGACAGAGTGTGCTGGCACACGGTGCGGCAGGCGCAGTCGGGTCCATGGTGACGCAACTCGCACGAGAGGCCGGAGCCTACGTCATCGGCTCCGGACGTGCCGCCGATCGTCAGACCGTGCTCGACTTCGGCGCGAAGGAGTTCGTCGACCTCGACAACGACGCACTAGAGGACGTCGGCAAAGTCGATCTGGTGTTCGATGTCATCGGTGGCGACATCCAGAAGCGGTCTGCAGCACTCATTCGAGCCGGAGGAACACTGGTGTCTATCGTCGGGCCGGTGGAGGCTCGGCCTTCCCAAGGGCTGGCGATCGATTTCGTCGTCGAGGCTGATCGTGCCCAACTGAGCGAGATCGTCCAGCGGGTGCGGGACGGACGACTGCGGATCAACATCGGCAACGTCTCGACCCTCGACGATGCCGTCGCCGCCTTGAATCCGACCGAGCGACGTAAGGGGAGTACGATTATCCGCGTTCGTCCCTGACCGAAGCACGTCCATTGATGTGCGCAGCCGGCCGGCGCGTCCAGGTCGGCCGGCTGTTGGGAATGTCGGAGCGGGTCAATAATCGGCCTCTCAAAGCGTCGCAAAACGTCGCTTTGCTGCCATCGGCCGCAAGGAGGTTTGAGCGGGCCAGGGATGTCCGCCCGATTGTCGATCTCACAGGGAAATGAGCGAGCTGCGGCCCTTGCGTCCCATGCCGCTATGACAGGCTGGGCAGGGGGCGATCTTTCGCGGACCATGCCCGCCCAAACCCATTTGCCTTGCCACTTTTTCCACGGCAATATGGTTCGCAAAACAACCATGAGAACGGGAAAAGACAATGGCGGCTCCCATCAAGTTCGGCGTTGGCCAAAGCGTGCTGCGCAAGGAGGATGACGCGCTCATCCGCGGCAAGGGCCGCTATACTGACGATTATGCGCCGCAGGCCGCGCTGCGCTGCCTGATGCTGCGCTCGCCGCATGCCCATGCCAAATACACCATCGATGTGAGCCGCGCACGCGGGCTGCCCGGGGTCGCGCTGATCCTGACTGCCGATGACGTGAAGGATCTCGGCAATCTGCCCTGCCTGTTCAATCTCGAGACCGATCCGTTCACCGGCCCGCCTTACCCGATCCTGGCTGGGGACGAGGTGCGCCATGTCGGCGATGCCGTCGCCTTCGTCGTCGCCGAGACCATCGACCAGGCCCGCGACGCGATCGAGGCGATCGAGGTCAAATGGAGCCCGCTGCCGGCGGTGACCGGCGTCGTCAACGCCGTGAAGAAGGGCGCGCCGCAGGTCTGGCCGGACAAATCAGGCAATGTGCTGTTCGACGTCTCGATCGGTGACAAGGCCGCGACCGAAGCCGCCTTTGCCAAGGCGCATGCGGTCGCCGAGATCTCCATCGTCAATCCGCGCGTGGTCGCGAGCTTCATGGAGACGCGCGCCGCCGTCTGCGAATACGACGCCAAGCGCGACCATCTGACGCTGACGGTCGGCAGCCAGGGCAGCCACCGCCTGCGCGACATCCTCTGCCAGAACGTGCTCAACATCCCCACCGACAAGATGCGGGTGATCTGCCCCGACGTCGGCGGCGGCTTTGGCACAAAACTGTTTCCCTACCGCGAATACGCCCTGATGGCGGTCGCCGCGCGCAAGCTGAAGAAGGCGGTGAAGTGGGCGGCCGATCGCTCCGAGCATTTCATGGGCGATGCGCAGGGCCGCGACAACGTCACCACCGCGAAGATGGCGCTGACTGAAGACGGCAAATTCCTCGCGATGGATTGCGACCTCATGGGCGACATGGGTGCGTATCTCTCGACCTTCGGGCCCTACATCCCGCATGGCGGCGCCGGCATGCTGCCGGGCCTCTACGACATCCAGGCCTTCCACTGCCGGGTGCGCACCATCTTCACCAACAGCGTGCCGGTGGACGCTTATCGCGGCGCGGGCCGGCCCGAGGCGGCCTATGTCATCGAGCGCCTGGTCGACGCCTGCGCGCGAAAGCTCGACATGACGCCGGACGCGATCCGCCGCAAGAATTTCATCCCGCCAAAGGCGCTGCCCTACAAGACGGCCACGGGCAAGGTCTATGATTCCGGCGACTTCGCCGCGCATCTCAAGCGCGCGATGGAGATCGCCGACTGGAAGGAATTTCCAAAGCGCGCCAAGGCGGCCAAGAAGGGTGGCCTGATCCGCGGCATCGGGCTCGCCAGCTATGTCGAGATCTGCGGTGTGATGGGTGAGGAGACGGCCAATGTGCGGCTCGATCCCAATGGCGACGTCACCGTCCTGATCGGCACGCAGTCGAGCGGGCAGGGGCACCAGACCGCCTATGCGCAAATCGTCGCAGAACAATTCGGCCTCGCGCCGGAGCGCGTGCACGTCCGTCAAGGCGATACCGACGAGATCGCGACCGGCCTCGGCACCGGTGGCTCGGCATCGATCCCGTCAGGCGGTGTCAGCGTCGAGCGTGCTACGCGCGAGCTCGGCTCGAGGCTGAAGGAGATCGCGGCGCAGGCGCTGGAAGCCAGCGCCGGCGACCTCGAGATTTCGGAAGGAATGGTGCGCATCGCCGGCACCGACCGCTCGATCTCGTTCGCCGATCTCACCAAGCGGCCCGGCGTCGATCCGTCGAAGCTGAATGGCAGCGCGACCTTTGCCAGCGCCGACGGCACCTACCCGAACGGCACGCATCTGGCGGAGATCGAGATCGATCCGGCGACCGGCATCATCAAGATCGTCAACTACGTGATCGTCGACGATTTCGGCAAGACGCTCAATCCGCTGCTGCTGGCGGGGCAGGTGCATGGCGGCGCCATGCAGGGCATCGGCCAGGCCTTGATGGAGCAGGTGGTCTATGGCGCGGGCGACGGCCAGCTCATCACCGCGACCTTCATGGACTACGCGCTGCCGCGCGCGGCGGATGGTCCGGCCTTCGTGTTCGAGACCAACAACGTCCCCTGCAAGACCAATCCGATGGGGGTGAAGGGCGCGGGCGAGGCCGGGGCGATCGGCTCCTGTCCGGCCGTGGTCAACGCCATCGTCGATGCGCTCTGGCGCGAATACAAGATCGACCACATCGACATGCCGGCGACGCCGGAGCGGGTGTGGATCGCCATCAACGAGCATCACCGCCGTCACAGCCTGTAAGTTCAAGCCGAGCCAAATCATCCCAAGCGCGGCGATTAATCGTCGCACTTGGGACGGAATGAAATCTGCCAAGCGGTGTTGGCCCCATTGTGGGGTCAGCACGATCCTGTCTCAAGGAAAGGGATTTTGCGAATGAAGCGAGTGTTGGTAGTTGCGGGCGCGCTGCTGTTCGGTATGGGCGCGGTCTGGGCGCAGCATGAGACCGTCAAGGAGGTCCAGACGCTCATGAAGGGCAACGGCAAGAACGCCGGCGCGGTGGCTGCGATGGTCAAGGGCGAGAAGCCCTACGATCAGGCCACGGTGGACGCGGCGCTGACGCAGTTCGCGGACACCGCCAAGAAGCTGCCGAGCCTGTTTCCGGCGAGCGCCAAGGGCGTGAAGCTTGACGGCGATTACTCGGCCTCGCCGAAGATCTGGGAGGACAAGGCCGGCTTCGAGGCCAAGGTCGCCAGCTTCGCCAAGGTCGTCGGCGAGGCCAAGGGCAAGATCAAGGATCTGGATTCGCTCAAGGCGAATTTCCCCGCGGTCGGCAAGGAATGCGGCGGCTGCCACGAGACGTTCCGAATCAAGAACAGCTGAGGCGCTTTTCGCCTTCGCTCTTCGCGCTTCGGCGGACAAGCCGCTCCATCCGGCTACCAACTGTCAACGAAGGGCGCTGCGCAAGCAGCCGCCCTTTTTCGTTGCCTCGCATGTCGCGGCTGGACGCAGGCCGACTTTCGTAGGACACTGCAAGCGAAATGCTTCTTGAGAGTCGTATCGTGCCGCGCCATGTCCTCTGCCTGTTTGCCGTTCTGATCGCTGTCCTGTTCGCGCCCGGCGCGAGAGCGGCCGATCTCAAGGTGATGATCTCGGCCGGCTTCTTCAACGTGTACAAGGAGCTCGGTCCCGCGTTCGAGGCATCGACCGGACACAAACTCGTCACCACGCGCGGACCTTCGATCGGCGATTCGCCAGAGGCGATCCCGACGCGCCTCGCGCGCGGCGAGGACGCCGATGTCGTGATCATGGATGGCGTCGGCGTCGATCTCCTCGACAAGCGCGAGCTGACGCGCCCCGGCAGCCGGATTCAGCTCGCGCAATCGTTCATCGGCATGGTGGTGCGCGCGGGTCAACCCAAGCCCGACATCAGCACGATGGACTCGCTGCGCAAGACACTGCTTGCGGCCAAATCCATCGCTTATTCGGACAGTTCGAGCGGCACCTATCTGTCGACGGTCGGCTTCAGGAAGCTCGGCGTTGCCGACGAGATCGCCGGCAAGACCCGCAAGGTGCCGGGTCCGCCCTCGGGCGAGCCGGTGGCTGCGGTCGTTGCCCGCGGCGAGGCGGAGATCGGATTCCAGCAGGTCGCCGAGCTGATGCATGTTCCGGGCGTTGATCTCGCGGGCACGGTGCCAGCCGAGATCCAACCGCCGACTTACTACGTCGGCGCGTTGCCGAAGAATTCGCAGCATCCCGAGGCCGCAATCGCCCTGCTTAATTTCCTGTCCTCCGCGGACGCAGCAGCTGCCATCATCAAAGCCGGGTTGAAGCCGTTGCCGGCGCACTGAAGGCGGGCCGGCGCGTCGTCTTTGCGTGATCTGAAGGCCGTACATTGCGTGCGATGAGTAGCGGACTCCGCTTTCTTTGATGCGAGCCGTCGGAACCGGCGCGTCCGATTCCGATTGCTTCAGCATCGCGAAAGCTCAGGCGCGGCGCGCATCTCGATCAGGACCAGCGAGGCAAGCCATGGCAAAACCGTTCCCGTCGAAGACTCACATCGCCAACCATATGCTGCATCCGGAAACGCTGATGCTGACCTATGGCTACGATCCGCAGCTCTCGGAAGGCGCCATCAAGCCGCCGGTGTTCCTGACCTCGACCTTCGTGTTCAAGACGGCCGAGGACGGGCAGGACTTCTTCGATTTCGTCTCCGGCCGGCGCGAGCCGCCGGAGGGGATGGGCGCGGGTCTCGTCTATTCGCGCTTCAATCATCCCAACAGCGAGATCGTCGAGGACAAGCTCGCGGTCTACGAGCGCACCGAAAGCTGCGCGCTGTTCTCGTCCGGCATGGCGGCGATCGCAACCACGATCCTCGCTTTCGTGCGGCCGGGCGACGTCATCCTGCACTCCCAGCCGCTCTATGGCGGGACCGAAACGCTGCTGACGAACACGCTTGCGCGCCTGTCGATCGGCGCCGTCGGCTTCGCAGACGGTGTCGACGAGACGGCGGTCAGGCAGGCTTCGGAAGAGGCGATGGGCAAGGGCCGCGTTGCGATGATCCTGATCGAGACGCCGGCCAACCCGACCAACGGCCTCGTCGACATCGCGATGATCCGGCGCGTTGCAGATGCGATCGGAAAAGCGCAGGGACTTGTTCCGGTCATCGCCTGCGACAACACGCTGCTGGGACCGGTGTTTCAGCGGCCGATCGAGCATGGCGCGGATATTTCATTGTATTCTCTCACCAAATATGTCGGCGGTCATTCCGACCTGATCGCGGGCGCCGCGCTCGGCAGCAAGGCGATCATGAAGGGCATCAAGGCGCTGCGCGGCGCCATCGGCACCCAGCTCGATCCGCATTCCTGCTGGATGATCAACCGCTCGCTGGAGACGCTCAGCCTTCGCATGGAGAAAGCCGATGCGAATGCGCGCCTCGTGGCTGATTTTCTGCGCGACCATGCCAAGGTCGCGACGGTGCATTACCTCGGCCATCACGAAGAGGCATCGCCCGCGGGGCGCGTGTTCGCGCGGCAGTGCCTCGGCGCCGGATCGACGTTCTCGTTCGACATCGCCGGCGGCAAGGACGCGGCGGTGAAATTCCTCAACGCGCTGCAGATCTTCAAGCTCGCGGTGAGTCTCGGCGGAACGGAGTCGCTCGCCAGCCTGCCGGCGACGATGACTCACTCCGGCGTTCCCGCCGACATCCGCCAGAAGATCGGCGTGCTCGATTGCACGATCCGGCTGTCGATCGGCATCGAGAATCCGGCGGACCTGATCGCCGATCTCGGGCATGCGCTGAACGCCGCCTGAGCGCGCTTCAAAGTGGATTGGACGCGCGGCAGGCCGACATGATCGCCGCGGCGGCCTCGTTGCTCTGCGCGCCGGAGAGCTGACGCACGAGGCAGACATAATAGCCCTTGCTGGATGCGTTCAGCAGCGAGTCGCCGTTGACGACAAGCCAGTTGCAGGCCGAACGGATATACTGGACCGCAAGGGGCGATCGCGTGTCGCGGAGCGCGGACAGCTCGCATTGCGCCTGCCTTTCCTGGTCGCTTTGCGCTGCGACCGGTCCGGAGAACGCAACAATCGCAGCGGCCGCGACAGCGCCGGCCAGGACGTATGACGGCGTGCTGTTCCGTCTGCGGATGCCTGCGACGTTGGGCCGACCGAGAACGCTGGAAACGAGGCGCACGGTGTCACTCTTCGGATTGGGTAATCGCGCCGAACTTTATGGCCGAAATCGGAGGGCTGGCAAGGCGCGAGGCCGCAAATTGGCGGACTGCGACATCTTCGCTCAAATTGAAAAGGCCGGACGCGCTTGCCGCGCACCCGGCCTTTGCCGATGAAGCAGTCTCTTACTTCGTCACCTGTCCGCGGATCTCGCCGCCCGGATTGGCTGCGGTGTGGATGTTGACGTAGAGCTTGCCGGCGAGGAGATCGGCGGCCTGGGCGTCGGTCAGCGTCGCCGAGCCCTCGACCGGGCTCGAGGCTGCATTCGGGATCGGGACCATGACGCCGGCGTTCTTGCCGGTTTCGGCCGGGCCGTGGAAATGCGCGGCGGTGGCGGGGCCGGACAGGCCGGAATAGGTGACCTTCCAGGACAGCTTCTTGCTGGCGGCGTCATAGTCCAGATCGGCCGTCCCCGTGCCGCTGCTGGTCGTTGCCGGCACCTCGGCCTTGCCGTCGAGTGTTGCTTTCAGCTTTTCGGCGCTGGCCGAGCCTGCAAAAGCCAAAGTGCCGAGTGCGAACACGGCGATCACGGTCTTGTTCATGACATTCTCCCTGGTGACCTCGTTGGACTGCCAAACTTTCAACAGCCGCCGTTTCAGTTTATTCCCGTTGCCGCCGGGGACGGACTAAATTCTTCGTGGCTGGAGCCGCGCGGAGAGAGGTCATAGGCTTGCCGCAACCGCGTGGATGGACCTGATGTTGCAACGAACAATGATCGCGGCGCTGCTCGCAGCAATCGTAGCCGGCGGCGTCTATTGGTGGCTCAGCGCGCCGGTGGTGGCCGCCGTGAGCGCCGCGCCAGCCCATGTGCCGAACCTTGCCAATGGCGAGGTGGTGTTCAACGCCGGCGGCTGCGCGTCCTGCCATGCCGTTCCCGGCCAGGACGATCGTCTCAAGCTCGGCGGCGGTGTCGCGATCAAGTCGCCGTTCGGAACGTTCTACGCGCCGAACATCTCGCCCGATCCGACCGACGGCATCGGCAAATGGCGAGAGGCCGATTTCGTCAACGCGGTGATGCACGGGGTCTCACCCAGCGGGCAGCATTACTTTCCTGCGTTTCCCTATACCTCCTATCAGCATGCCAAGCGCGAGGACGTGCTCGATCTCTTCGCCTATCTGAAAACGCTGCCGCCAGTTGCAGGCAAGGTGCGCGACCATGACGTGGGCTTTCCCTTCGACATCCGCCGCAACATCGGCATCTGGAAATTCCTGTTTATGGACGGCAAGCCGTTCGTCGCCGATAGCAGCAAGTCACCGCAGTGGAATCGCGGCGCCTATCTCGTCAACAGCTTCGGCCATTGCGCCGAGTGCCACAGCCCGCGCAACGCGCTCGGCGGCATCATCTCCGGCGAGCGCTTTGCCGGCGGCCCCAATCCGGAAGGCGAGGGCTGGGTGCCCAACATCACGCAGAAGCGCCTTGGCGAATGGAGCGCCAAGGACATCGCCTATTTCCTCAAGACCGGCGAATTGCCCGACGGCGACAGCGTCGGCGGCGCGATGACACGCGTGATCAAGAACACCTCGCAATTGCCGGACGAGGATATCGCGGCGATGGCGGAGTACATCAAATCGTTGCCGCCGGTGGACGGACCGACGCCGCCCAAGCGCAAGGCGGCAAGCTAGCGAAAGCCCCTTTAGGCTCTTGTTTGAGCATGATCTCCGCGCAAGCGCGTTCCGCGTTTGTCGCGAGGGAAAACCGCTTCGCACTTTGCGCTAACGCGGCCCTGCGGGTCCGGATCAGCTCTAGCTCGTGCCGAAGGCCTTGAAGGTGATGATGGTGAGGGTGTCCTGGATGCCCGGCAGCACCTGCACCTTCTCATTGATGAAGTGGCCGATGTCGGTGTCCTTGTCGACGTAGAACTTCACCAGCAAATCGTAATGGCCTGCGGTGGAGTAGATCTCGGAGGCGATCTCGGCTTCGGCAAGCGCGTTGGCCACCGTGTAGGACTGGCCGAGCTTGCATTTGATCTGGACGAAGAAAGGAACCATTGCAGTCACTCCGAAGGCATATCTGCCGCTAATAGGCCAAAACCGGTCGGGATTGGCAAGCGAACTTGCTGGCCGCGGGGATTTGCCGCCCGCGGCCATCGTTCGTGATGCCCGGCTGCGGCGGCCCCTCAGGATGGGGTCCCGTTTCACGACGAGATATCAGACCCTCATGGTGAGGAGCCCGCGAAAGCGGGGCGTCTCGAACCAGGCAGGCCCGACCAAGTTCGGTAGCCTCCGATCGAGGGGCCTACGAGATCACGGCGGCCGCGGCAAACGCTTCCCTCAGCCGCTGTGCGAGCTCGGCCTTGCGGTAGGGCTTGGTCAGCAGGATCGCCTGGGCATGCGCGCGGCCCTGCTCGACCAGGGTCTCCAGCGCGTAGCCGGAGGTGAACAGGACCGGCAGGCCCGGGCGAATCCGCCGCGCCTGCTCGGCAAGCTCCCAGCCGCTCATGCCGCCGGGCATCACGATGTCGGTGAACAGCATGTCGATACCGGGTTCGGCGCGCAGCCGCTGCAACGCCTCCTTGCCGTTGACCGCGGCAACGACGCTGTAGCCGAGTGCCTCCACCCTGCGAATGGCGGAGGAACGGACGAACGGATCGTCCTCCGCGATCAGGATGGTTTCGTAGCCTCGCGGCGCCGCCTCCTCGCCGTCGGCAAGGTCGCCCGCAGATGGTCCCGCGTCGGCGCGCGGCAAATAGATCCGGACCGTCGTGCCCAGGCGTTGCTCGCTGTAGATCGCGACATGGCCGTCGGATTGCTTGGCGAAGCCATAGACCATGCTGAGGCCGAGGCCAGACCCCTTGCCGACCTCCTTGGTGGTGAAGAACGGCTCGAAGGCGCGTTCGATGACACCAGGCGTCATGCCTTCACCGTCGTCGGTGACCGCGATCATGGCGTAGCTGCCGGATGCGACTTCGGGGTGAAGGGCGCGATAGTCCTCGTCGATCGCAGCCAGCTCCGTGCTCAGCGTCAGGTGTCCTCCTGACGGCATGGCATCCTGCGCGTTGAGCGCAAGGTTCAGCACGGCGGATTCGAGCTGGGCGCGGTCGGCAAAAGCCAGGATCGTGCCGGGGCCGGAAGCGGTCCTGATCTCGATGTCCTCGCGCAAGGTGCGTTTGAGCAGCTTGAACATGGACTCGAGCAGGTTGCGGCAATCGATCGTCTGCGGCTGGAGCAGCTGGCGGCGGCTGAACGCGAGCAGTCGCTGCGTCAGCTCGGCGCCCCGTTCGCCCGACAGGCAAATGTCGTCGGCAAACCGTCGCAGGTCAGGCCTTGCCTTGAGCTGCTCGCTCAAATGCTCGGCGTTGCCGATCATGACGGTGAGCAGGTTGTTGAAGTCGTGCGCGATGCCGCCGGAGAGCTGGCCGACCGTCTCCATCTTCTGCGCCTGCTGGAGTTGCTGCTCGGTCAGCTTGCGCGCGGTGAGGTCGTGGACGATGCCGACGAAGATCAACTCGCCGTCCTGCCGGGCCTGGCCGACCGAGAGGTCCATCGGAAAGGTCGATCCGTTCCTGCGCAGGCCGACGGCCTCGCCGCCGGTCGCGAAATGCCTCGCGCGGCTGTCGGGCGCGGCGTCCGCGCCTGAAATCAACATGCCGACGTTCCGGTTCATCACCTCGCCGGCCTGATAGCCGAACAGGCGCTCGCAGGCCGGATTGAACAGCAGGATGCGGTCCTGCGCGTCGAACAGGATGACGCCGTCGACCGCGGTCTCGACGATCGCGGTGAGGCGCACCACGCTCTCGCGCATCGCGCGCTGGGCTTCGCCGACCTGCTTGAGCAGGAGCGTCGCGTCCCGGCGCTTGATCTCCTCCTCCTCGAGCGCGGCCTGGACCTGCCGCAGTTCGAACGGAGAGGGGACCGTCAGGATCTTCGGCAGCAGCGGCCAGAGCGCGCCGGCAGTGAAGATGGAGGCCGCGGCCGTGACCGCCTTGACGAGGCCCTCAATGCCGTAGATCGGGACCCAGAGCGTGTAGATCGCCAGCACATGGGTCAGGCCGCAGGCCATGATGAAGATCGCGAACGCCCAATAGACCCAACCGAATTTGAGGTCGCGCCGTTTGGTGACGAAAATGGCGAGGGCGAAGGGAATCGAGAAATAGGCGGCGGCGATGATCGCGTCGGAGACGACATGGAGCCAGATCAGTTCGGGTTCCCACAGCAGGCAGATGCCGTGCGGCGAGAACATCGAGGAGTCGAGGATGCGTTCGAGAAAGGCCCACATGGTTCCACCCCAAGCTGGCATTCGAGGCTTCTCGGGCCGGGGCGGCCCGCATCGCTGCTGCCGTTGGACGGGTCCCGCCGCCCAACGTCTCACGCATGGACACACACGCCGAACGCGAGACCGTACCAAGGGGACGGCGCGGTTGCATTTTGCAAGCCCGCACGATTGCGGGCCGCCGGTGCCGCGCCGGATCGGCTCCACCTGATTCGCGGGGCCGTCAGCACAGCGAATCACGGCTGGCCGCGGCCCGCAACGCTTGCTGGCGTTCCACGGCCGCGCTAGGACAGGCCATGGCGCAGTTCCTATCAAGCAAATGCATGCCGCGATGACGACGCCGGTCGCACTCACCATCGCCGGCTCGGATTCGAGCGGCGGCGCCGGCATCCAGGCGGACCTGAAGACCTTTGCCGCGTTCGGCGTCTACGGCGCCTCCGCGATCACGGCGCTGACGGCGCAGAACACGCGCGGCGTCACCGGCATCCACGCGGTGCCGGCCGATTTCGTCACCGCGCAGATCGACGCGGTGTTCTCCGATCTCGAGGTCGGCGCGGTGAAGATCGGCATGGTGGCCCAGGCCGCCAGCATCGATGCGATCGCGGCCGCGCTGACGCGCTGGAAGCCCCGCCATATCGTGCTCGATCCCGTGATGGTCGCGACCTCCGGCGATCGCCTGCTGGCGTCCGAAGCCGTGGACGCGCTGCGCACGCGACTGATGCCGCTCGCCTCCGTGATCACGCCCAATCTGCCGGAGGCCGCCGCGCTGCTCGACGAGCCCGTTGCGGCCAGCGAGGCGGAGATCGAGCGTCAGGGCCGCCGCCTGCTGGCGCTCGGCTGCGGCGCGGTGCTGATCAAGGGCGGCCACGGCGAGGGGGCCGAGAGCATCGACTATCTCGTAAATTCGGAAAAAACGATATCACTTGCCGCCCCGCGCGTCGCCACACGCAACACCCATGGCACCGGCTGCTCGCTGTCGTCGGCGGTCGCGGCCGGGCTCGCCAGGGGCGAAGATCTCGAGCGCTCCGTGCAGAGCGCCAAGGCCTGGATCAGCGCGGCGATCGCCGCCGCCGACCGCTTCAGCGTCGGCCACGGCCACGGGCCGATCCATCATTTCCACAAGTTCTATTGACGCCGGCCTCGCGCGGCACGGCGGCTCCCGGCGTTAACCAATAACGCCTTGGGGTTCCGTAGCTTTGCGGGCGGTCATCGCCGCTTCATGTCGCCTGATTGTCGCATGCGACTGATATTCGCGGGGAGGGCGAGGCAAGGTTTGATTCGTAACTGAGGGTGCCTCAAAGGTTCAATCGTCATCCCCCTGTCACGGGAAATTGTTACGGGCGGTCGCATGGGAAGTTACGATGTGAGTGACGAGAGCCCGGAGCGGCGCTTTCGCACGTTGTTCATCTCCGACGTTCATCTCGGAGCCCGCGGTTCTCAAGCCGACCTTCTGCTCGACTTCCTGCGCTACCACGATGCCGATACGATCTATCTCGTGGGCGACATCGTCGACGGCTGGGCGCTGAAATCGAGCTGGCACTGGCCGCAATCGCATAACGACCTCGTCCAGAAGCTGCTGCGCAAGGCGCGCAAGGGCGCCAAGATCATCTACGTGCCCGGCAATCACGACGAGTTCCTGCGCAACTATTACGGCACGCATTTCGGCGGCATCGACGTCGTCGAGAACACCGTCCACACCGGCGTGGATGGCAAGCGTTACCTCGTCATCCACGGCGACATCTTCGACCTCGTGGTGCAGAACGCGCGCTGGCTCGCGCATCTCGGCGACAAGGCCTACGACTTCGCGATCCAGATGAATCGCTTCGTCAACTTCTTCCGCCGCATGTTCGGCGTGCCCTATTGGTCGCTATCGCAATGGGCCAAGCAGAAGGTCAAGAACGCGGTCAACTATATCGGCGCGTTCGAGCAGGCGCTCTCCGCCGAGGCACGGCGCCATGACGCCGACGGCGTGATCTGCGGCCACATCCATTACGCCGTGATCCGCGACGAGAACGGCATCCGCTACATGAACTGCGGTGACTGGGTCGAGAGCTGCACCGCGCTGGTCGAGCACGACGACGGCAATTTCGAGATCATCACCTGGGCCGACCAGCTGCGGAAGCCGGCACAAGTTCCGCAGGTGGCAGCCAGAGCTGCGTAACAGAGGCGGCTTGATGCGCATCCTGGTCGCGACCGACGCCTGGCACCCGCAAGTCAACGGTGTGGTTCGGACGCTGACCAAGCTCGCTGAGGCCGCCAAGGGGCTCGGTGTCGAGTTCACGTTCCTGACGCCGCAATCGTTCCGCACCTTCGCGATGCCGAGCTATCGCGACGTGCGGCTGGCGATGCCGCGTCCGGCGCGGATCGCGAAGCTGATCGAGGAAGCGCGCCCCGACAGCATCCATATCGCGACCGAAGGGCCGATCGGCCTGATGGTCCGCCGCTATTGCCGCCAGCGCAAGCTGCCGTTCACGACCAGCTTCCACACCCGTTTCCCCGAATATGTCCGCGCCCGCGTGCCGGTGCCGGGCTCACTGATCTGGCGGGCGCTGCGCCGCTTTCACGCGCCGAGCCGCGCCGTGATGGCGGCGACGCCGGCACTCGCCTGCGAATTGACCGAGCGCGGTTTCGACAATGTCGTGTTGTGGCCGCGCGGCGTCGACACTCACTTGTTCCATCCCCGCGCCATCGACCTGTGCCTGCCGGCGCCGGTGTTCCTCTCGGTCGGCCGCGTCGCGGTGGAGAAGAACCTCGAAGCCTTCCTTGAGCTCGACCTGCCTGGCACCAAGGTGGTCGTCGGCGACGGCCCGGCGCGCGCCTCGCTGGAAGACGCCTATCCCGATGCGATCTTCCTAGGAGAGAAGCACGGCGAGGCACTGGCGGAGATCTATGCCGCCGCCGATGTTTTCGTCTTTCCCAGCAAGACCGACACGTTCGGCCTGGTGCTGCTGGAGGCGCTCGCAAGCGGCCTGCCGGTTGCGGCCTTTCCGGTGAAGGGCCCGCGCGACGTGATCGGTGATGCGCCGGTCGGCGCGCTCGATCACGACCTACGCAGCGCGTGTTTCGCGGCGCTCGGGATCTCCCGGCAGGACTGCGTCGAGTTCGCCGCCAACTACACCTGGGAGGCCTCGGCCCGGGTCTTCATCGACAGCATCCAGGCGGTCGGCGCTGTGCTATCAGGCAGGAATGGGGCAGATCCGGTTAGTTTCGTAGCCTGAAAACCGGGATTCATCGCGCGGAGGTGTCTTGCCCGCGCTCAGGCTGCCGCGATAAGTTCGGGCCATGACCGAACAGCTCCTTCCGATCGGCCCTGCCGATATAGATGCCGCAGCGCGCGTGATCGCGCCCTACGCCATCCGCACCCCGCTGTTGTCCTTTCCCGTGCTCAACGAGCGTGTCGGTGCCAAAGTGTTCCTGAAGCCGGAGATGCTCCAGCGCACCGGCTCCTTCAAGTTCCGCGGCGCCTTCAACAAGGTGTTCTCGATCCCGCAGGACAAGCGCGCCGGCGGCGTCGTCGCGTTCTCCTCCGGCAACCACGCCCAGGGCGTGGCGGCGGCAGCCAAAATCCTCGACATGCAGGCAACCATCGTGATGCCGGCGGACGCGCCGCTGTCGAAGCGCGAGCGCACCAAGTCCTACGGCGCCGAGGTCGTGCTGTATGATCGCGACAAGGACGACCGCGAGGCGATCTCGCGCGGCATCGCCGAGAAGCGCGGCGCGACGCTGGTCAAACCCTATGACGATCCGTTCGTGATCGCAGGGCAGGGCACCGCCGGCCGCGAGATCGCAGAGGACATGGCGGCACTCGGCCTTGCTCCCGATATCGTGGTCGCGCCGGCCTCCGGCGGCGGTCTGATCGCGGGCGTTGCGACCGCCGTGAAGGCGCGTTATCCGCAGGCCGAGATCGTCGTGGCCGAGCCCGAGTCGTTCGACGATCACGGCATTTCGCTCACCGCCGGCCATCGCGAGCCGCATCCGCCTGCGGGCCGCACCATTTGCGATGCGCTGATGGCGCTGATGCCTGGCGAGATGACGTTCGCCATCAACAGCAAGCTGCTGGCGCGTGGCGTCACAGCATCGGACAAGGAAGTCGGCGCGGCCGTCGGCTTTGCCTATCGTGAGCTGAAGCTCGTGGTCGAGCCGGGCGGCGCGGTGGGTCTTGCCGCGCTGCTGGCGGGACGCCTTGATGTTGCCGGGAAGAACGTCGTGATCGTGCTCTCCGGCGGCAATGTCGATGCGGATCTGTTTGCCGAGCTGGTGGCTTGATCCTCTAATCGACATGATCCGCCTCTTCCCGTCGGGAAGCAATCGCATGTGAGATGAGTGTTGGGCGCGCTGATGCGTCCACGGCGTCATGGCCGGGCTTGACCCGGCCATCCACGCCTTTTCTGACGGCACGAAGAACGTGGATGCCCGGGACAAGCCCGGGCATGACGACCTCTTCCAAGCCTGCAAGGGCTGCGAGAACCCGTGTTCCCCGACACGACAAAGGGGCAGAGCGTCGCCGCTCTGCCCCTTCTGCTGTTGCGCTGATCGCGATCAGTGCATGAAGCCGCCGCGGCGATTGTTGCCGCCATTGTTCATGCTCGGCGCCTGGTTCATCGACTGGCGGAAGTTGTTGCCGCCGTTGTTGACCATGCGGTTGGTCGTATTGAGCTGCGGGCGATTGTTGTTGTTCTGCTGGTTGTTCTGCACCTGCACCTTGTTCACCGGATTGTTGTTGAGCTTGACGATGCCGGTGTTGCCGTTGTTGACGCGGATCGGATTGGTCTGCGTCTGAACGACCGGCTTGGTGTCGACAGTCGTGCCGCCCTTGCCGACGTTCACCGGCATGCTGACGATCTTGCCCGGGTTGCCGTTGCCAGTGCCTTTGCCAGTACCGGTGCCATTGCCGGCGTTCGGCGCGTTGTTGGTCGCGGGCAGGGTGATAATCTTGCCGGTGCCGCCACTATTGTTGGTCGTGTTGGTCGGCGCAGGCAGGGTGACGATCTTGCCCGGGTTCTGCGAGGGCGTGCCGTTCGGCTGGTTGTTACCCGCCGGCAGGTTGACGACCTGGCCGCCATTGCCGAGCTTGCCGATCACGTTGCCGTCGATCGGCTTCTGCACGACCGGCAGGTTGGCGTTGATCTGGCCACCACCATTACCCTGCTGCATCAGCGGCATGTATTTGGGCTGGCCGAGATTGCCGACCTTGAACGTCGGGGCAATGTTCTGCGGCGCCAGGAACTTGGTCGCTTGCATCAGGGGGATCAGCTTCGGCTGCGCTGCAAGCTTCAGTGCGGACGAGCCATAGGGGCTGTTGCCGTAGCTGTCGTAGAAGCTCTGGTAGCCGATCGGCGAGTTCGCCAGCACCGCCTTGTGCCAGGCCTGCGTGAGCAGCAGGTTGTTGAGCAGCCAGCGGATGTGGTCGCACAGCGGGTCGTGCGGGTACATCTGGATGAACTCCTGATAGTACTCCGGCCGGCCCTCGGACAGGACGTAGTCATAGGCCTGGCGCGTCGAGCGGCTGGGCAGGTTGGAGGCCATCTGCACCACAGGCGCATTCAGCGGCGCGCGGTTGGCGGCAACGGCGGTGTCGCCGAAGAAGGTGAAGTCGCTCGTCAGCGACGAGCTCTCCCAGGGGATCTGCGCGCCGCTGGTGGTCTGGTTCACCTGAAGACGCACGCGCTTGAACAGCTGCTCGATCGGCACGTTCGGCTCATGCGCGATGTTGAGGAAGGCCTGCGTATAGGGGCTGTGGCCATTGGTGCCGTCGAGCGCTTCGGCGCCCGGCGCGGTGGAATAGCCGACGATCGAGCCGTTCGGCGCGTCGACGATGGCAAGGCCGCGGCCGGCGTCGTTGACGCTCGGGAACGGATTGTTGCGGCAGGCATCGAGGATGACGATGCGCATGCGGCTCGGGATCGACTCCAGCGTCGACATCACGTCGACCAGGCGCACCGAATTGTTGACGAGCTCGTTGGGGCTGGAGACCTTGGCATCGACCGGCACGAGGTAGTTCTCGCCGGCGAGCTGCACGCCGTGGCCAGCGTAATAGACCATCGCCACGGTGTTCGGACCGCGCGCGGACACTTTGGCGGAAAAGTCCTGGACCACGCGAAGCATGTCGTTCTGGGTCAGGTCGGTCGCGGCAACCACCTCGAAACCGGCCGAGTTCAGGAACTGCGCCATCGACTGCGCGTCATTGTCGGGATTTTGCAGCTGCGGCGCGTTCTGGTAGTTCGAATTGCCGATCACCAGCGCGACCCGCTGCTCCGGGCCTTGCAGCGCGGTGGGGGCGGGCTCCACGGGAGCGACTTGCGCGGAAACAGGGCCGCCGAGAAAGCCGAACAGGCTTCCCACGAGGCTAGCCGTCATCAGGAAAGGCTTTAGGCGGAACATGGCGTGCTCCTCTGGCACTGATCTCGATGCGAGATTGGTTGCGAGGCAGACTGGCCGCGTTCGAGTTCGGGGTCCGTGACCGCGGTCACCATGATAGGCTGCGTGATCTGAATCACGCTGGAATCTGCTATGGTGAAAAATCGCTTGAGAGGACAGTCCGCCCCATGCTGAAATCGATCGATCCAATCCTGACGCCTGACCTGCTCTGGCTGCTGGCTTCGATGGGCCATGGCGACGACCTCGTCTTCGTCGATGCCAACCATCCGGCCACCCGCATCGCGCAGAGCACCACGTCGCAGCGCCTGATCCAGCTGCCGGGCATGAGCATGGAGACCGCCATCCGCGCGATCATGTCGGTCTATCCGCTCGACGATTTCGATCCAGACCCGGTGCGCGTGATGGCGCCCGTCGACGATCCCGATCGCGTCCCCGATGTGCAGCGCGCGGTGCTGGCCGAGATCGAGCGCGCTGCCGGCCGCGCTGTTGCGCCGGGCAAGCTCTCGCGTCCGGATTTCTATCGCGCGGCGGCTGCCGGCTTCGGCGTGGTGCAGGTCGGCGACAGCAGGGGCTATGGCTGCTTTCTGATCCGCAAGGGCGTGATCTAAAGCATGATCCGGACCCGCAGGGCCGCGTTAGCGCAAAGTGCGAAGCGGTTTTCCCTCGCGACAAACGCGGAACGCGTTTGCGCGGAGATCATGCTCAAACAACAACCTAAAGCGCGATGGCGATTCATCCCAATCTCATCGCGCTTTAGCCGCGACCGACCAGATGAGCCGCCGAGCGCCAGGCGTGCTGCGACAGCGCCTGGAGGTTGCGAACCGCCTCGACACGCAGCAGGGCAGCGTCGGCGGTCAGGCTTCCATTGGCGACAGCGCCGAGCGTCCCACTTCGGTGGACCCGCAGCATTTCACCGAGCTGTGCCATGCAGCGCTCGAGCTCGGCGATCGCCTCGTCGGGCGGATTCGCGCGCGGACCGGCCATCGCATCGCCGGCGTGCGCGGCGGCCACGGGGTGCGGCGCTCCATCGATGCCGGTCGACACCGCCACACCGCGCGCAATCGCGGCTGCGCTTCGCATGACTTCTGCACATAGCTCTCGGGCGCGGATGTCCTCAGGTCCGCCGGCCGCCGCGCCAGGATTGTCTCGTCCGTTGGCGAGGTCGGTCAGTCGAGATGCGTGGTCGAGTGCGTGCAGCGTGCTCGTGAGACGACGTTGCTCATCGTCGGTATCAGGAGGTCCGGCGACATCCGACAGGAATATTTGCGCCCGGCTCACGGCATCGGCCGCTTCCTGCGTGGAGACGACGTCCTTGCCCAGGCGTATCGGTCCAGCGCGGCCAACCAGTTGCGCCTCGACCGAACCGCACACCGTCAGGAGCACACGCGCGATCGTGCGCCTTACCGCCTCCACCGCCACGATCGGGGTCTGAAGCGCCGAGGGATCGAGGCAGCGCGTCAGCGGCGAGCCACGGTCGGGCAGAATCCGTTCGACCAATCGTGTGAACGGGGTGATCAACGGCAGCAGGACCGCGACGCCGACGACGTTGAACGCCGTGTGATATCCCGCCAGCAGCGTGACGCCGTCGATCGTGTCCAAGGCGCGCAGCAGCAAGGGCGTCACGACGGGGAACACCACGATCGCGATGAGCGCAGCGATCAGCTTGAACAGGACGTAGGCGATGGCCAGGCGTTTTGCGGTGGCGCTGGCGCCGATCGCGGCGAGCGCGGAGCTCGTCGCCGTTCCGATGTTCTGGCCGATGATCAGCGCGCAGGCCTGGTCCAACCCGATCGCGCCCGCGAAATAGCCGGACAAGGTCACCGCGATGGCGGCCGTCGACGATTGCATCAGCGCGGTCATGACCAATCCGATCACCACCAGCGCCAGTACGCCGAACAGCCCCGACCACCATGGCACCCCTGGACTGCCGAGGACCGCGGGCAGGTCTGCCGGGTGCAATCGTTCCGCTAGCCCGCCCATGCCCTGTTGCAGGGTCGTCAAACCGAACAGCACGAGTCCAAAGCCTGCGAGCGCGGCGCCGACGCCGGAGATCCGCCCCTTGGCGAGAAGCTTGGTCAGAGCGCCGACGAAGATCATTGGCAGCGCGGCGGCCGTGAGCGAGACGCGGACGCCGATCAGTGCGACCAGCCAGCCGGTTCCCGTGGTGCCGATATTGGCGCCGAAGACGAGGCTCAAGCCTTGCTGGAACGTCAGCAGGCCGGCGCTGACGAGGCCGATCGTCGTCATGGTCGTTGCGCTGGAGGACTGCACCAGCAGCGTGACAATCGCCCCCCAGAACGAGCCGAGCAGGGGCGTCGAAGCCGCCTTGCCGAGCACCACGCGCAACGCAGTACCGGCCAGCGTCTTCAGGCCCTCCGTCATCACGGTCATGCCGAGCAGGAAGAGACCTATCCCGCCGAGCGTCGAGATCGCCGTGGACATGCGCGCGCCTTCTGTCAGGGCACCATGACTAGCGAGGTCGACAGTACAGCAACAAAGCCCCGATGAGTGGGATCAATTATGGCACGATAGCCGCCCTCGCTCCGTTCAGCCGGATCGGCGCTCTTGTCGTAAACGGTGTACCCCGGAGATCGACACGCGATGCATCGGGCTCGGTCGGCTTTGCGAAGTCGCTTCGGCATCGACCATTTTGTTGCAACTCCGCACCCTGATTTGAATGGCCTTCCCGCAAGCGACTCTCTATGGTCGATCCATGTCGCGCCTCATGTGTCTGTCTGTTGCTATCGTCCTGTCGCTGCTGCCCGCCATCGCGTCCGCTGCGTCGACGCAAAAGCGCCCCAAGCCGGTCTGGCATGGCTACGGCTTCCTGCCGGGCTATCGTCAGCCGCTGAGCAACAGCATTCCGCTCTACAAGCAGAAGGACGCGATGCGGCGCCTTGCGCGCAGCGAGCGGCGTCACTGGTACATCGACCCGGTGCCGCAGTATTACCGCTGGGACGGCGAGTGGCACTATTTCGGCCGGCCCGGCTTTGGCGGCGGCCGCTACAATGGCGGCAGTTTCGGCCCGTGCTGGACGCGGACGCCGATCGGCGCGGTCTGGAATTGCGGCTAGTCGACGGGGCAGGATTTTCGCCGGTCGCGAGCGCTCATGTCGCGGCAGCCGGTGCGCCGGCTGCCTGATCGTCCTCGATGTCGTCGATCTCTGTGCGCGGGCTCAGATGATGCCAGCCGCCCGCGAGCCGAGGCGAGCGCTGATGATGTCGACCTTTTGCGGGCCGAGGAAGGGCGAGACCAGGCGCCGCGCTCTCGTCATCATCGCGCTGCGGCGGCCATGGCCGGTGATCGGCGCGCAATGGACGTCCCGCGCGTCCTGCTCACCGTGCTTGCGCAGATAATCCGCAAAATTGCTCATGGTCTCGTCGACCCGCAGCAGCGTCTCGCAAGGCGCACCTTCGGCGTAGATCACGTCGTGGGATTCGAGCTTGATGTGGAAGAATTCGAGCGCGTCATGCTCATCCGCGGCGTCGAGCGTGATCGTCGTGCCGTTGACGAGATTGCCGGCGGGGATGAGGAGGCCGTCGAGCAGCACAGCGTGACCCTGGGTCACGTAGAGGTCGGCATGCGGCACGTTGGGAGCAAGCGCCGAGCGCGCGATGCGGACCGGCCGTGCGCTCTTCACCCACGGCTTGTTCGGATCGCTCCTGGTGCGGTTGAACCGGCCGATCCATTGCACCGCGCGCATTCCGCCGAACACCGTCGGCAACAGATCACCGACGACGAGATCCTCGATCCTGCGCTCGCCCGCCGCCGTGGAAATCCGGGTGCCCTTCAGGAAGCAATTGCCACCGCTGGCGGCGCCGCCTCCACCAACGAAACTGGCCGCTCCGTTGCTCTTGCCGTCCGCCATTGCGGAGCGCGTGGTCATCGCGCTTGCGGCAACGCCTGCTGCCGCAGCACCAAGGCCTCTCGATATGACGGCACGCCGCGTGGCGGCACCCGACGACGGGGTCGTGATCTCTGACATCGCAAAATTCCCTGTATCTACCGTCGGCTTATATGCAATCGGCTTCAACGCGATCAGGATCGTTGCAGCCGAGCTTCGCCTGTTGGTCGCGGCATATAGCAGAAAGTTCGCGCGACGATGAGTCAAAACTTCATGCAGTGACGAAGAGTCACTCGAGAGAATTTCAGACTAGTAGTGTCGGATCGGAAGGCCGCTGAAATAGTAGTTCACGCCGATCCGAACAATGTGATCGTCGAATGACACGTGACTGCGATCGAACGCCGCGCCGAGGTTGGGCGTGGTGAAGCCGCCATCTTCCAGTTTCACATAGAGATATTCGACTTTTGCCGACCAAGCAGGCGCGAATGCCCATTCGGCACCTGCACCCGCGGTCCATCCGGATCGCCACGACGATGCGCTGTCGAAGACCGCGCCGGTTGCGGACGATTTCACGCCGGCTTCGACGCCTGCGGCTGCATAACCCGCCGTCGCATAGAGCAGCACATTGCCGGGCGTGTATCCGATGCGCCCGCGAAGCGTGCCCAGCCATTGCAGTTTTGTGAAGCTCGAGAAATCCACGTTGCCGGCAGGACCGCTGTCCAGCGAGCTGCCTTTTTGACCGGCCCATGACAAGTCGCCCTCGGCGCCGAAGATCCAGCTCATCAGCTGCCAATTGTAGCCCGCCGTCGTGCCGAACACGCCGCCATTGACGTTGAACACCGGTGTGTCGTCGAGGCCTGTCACACGATCGACATGCTTGCTGCGTCCCCACGACCCGCCGCCCGCGACGCCGACATACGCGCCTTGCCAGCCATAGACCGGCGCACCGCGAATGACCGGCGCATCGTGCGGATAGGGCGGCAGGTCGGCGGCCGAGGCGTTGGCAGCAAAGACGATGGCTGTGACGCCGAGGATTGCCGTCGTGATCGGGAGAGAAGATGTCATCGGACAGAGTCTCTGGCTTGCGGCGGTCGCAGAACCGCTGCGCGGGACCAATGGCGTCTCGCGCACGCGTTCGCGGACAGCGGCACGCGACGGACCGCATGCCCTCGTGATGTAGACGATTGCCGAGGACTTTCTCCGCGCAAATATTTCCACGCATTTTTCGGCGCGCGTCATGGGATCGACGCGTGAGCGTCACAATCGCACAGGCGCGGCACCTGAGGTGCTCGCCTCTTCGCTGCGCTCGCAATGGCGGTGTGGCGGGAGCGTTTGCTCGTTACGAGAAGAACGCGATCTTCTCAGCCTGGGTCATGCGACGGATCGGGGCCAGCGGATCGTTGGCGGCGGCGCGGGGCTTTTGCAGCATGCCACTGGCGAGGATGGTGGCGCCGAGCGAGGGCTCGGGCAAGGACGCGGACAGGGGCGAGGGCATCGGCAGCGTCGCGGTCGGCGCGGCGCCGAAGCTTGCGGCGGCGGCCATGGCGGGGGCGGGCTGCTCCATCACCTCGGCAGCGGCCTCGGCGATCGCGTTGGTGAGGCGCGTGAGCGACTCCATCGCGATCGGCGCGTCTTCTGCGGGCTCCGCGACCGGTGCGGCTGGCGCAACGGCAACCGGCACTTCGACCTCGACGGCAACGGGCGCTGCGGTCGCCGCAGCCATCGGCTCGGGAGCAGCCGCTGCGATCTCGACCGGCTCGATGATCTCGTCGAACTCGGGATCGGGTGCAGCCATCTCCAGCGCGATGGCCTCGAGTATGGCTTCGTCCTCGGCGTCGAGCGAGAACTCGTCGGTCACCTCCGCGACGGCGGCGGGCTCGACGACCGGCTCTTCAAAAGCGATGTCCGCAACCGCGACATGGTCGGGCGCGCTTTCGCTCTCGGCTGCGATCTCCGGCGCGACGGCAGCATCGATGGCCTGCTCGGCGATCGCGGACGGCTCTGGCGTGCCGGCCGTCTCCACTGCTGCTTCGGGCTCGGGAGCCGCCGCGACGTCCGGCGGCGTCTCCGCAAAAGCCACGGCTCCCTCGCTCGCCATCGCGGCTGATGCGGGCTCGACAGGCTCTGCGACCGGCGGTGTGTCCTGCGCAGGCACCGGCGAGGGATGCGCGGCCTGCGGCGTTGCGCCGCCCTCGGTCTGCTCGATGCGTTCCCTGAGCAGATCGAATGCGGCCTTGAGCTCGACGCGGGGGTCGATGGTCGAAATCTGCCCGCAGGCGGCCTCGATCGAGGCAAGCTGCGAATCAATGAGGTCGCAGATTCGCCCATCGGCGCCGATCTCGCGCCAGCGCCAGGAGATCTCCTTGATGATGCGGATCCCGCGCGGGATCGGGGCGAGACTGGCTTCGATCGCAGCGGGATCGCATGCCGCGATCGCGATGGTCTCGGCCTCGCGGATGGCGCGGCGGATCTCGACCAGCGCTTCGGGCAGGCGGTCCTCGACGACGGGTTGTCGCTGTGCCGCAAGGGTTTCTTCGATTTTCGCGACCGCATCCAGCACCATGCGGGTGTCGGCATTGCGGTTGCGCTTGGCGTATTCGCCGAGGAACCAGCGGCCGCGCGCGGTCTCCATGAAGGCTTCGCGGATCGCGTCGTAATCCTGCTCGTTCGGCTCGGCCGCGCGGGCAGACATGGGCGAAAGGGCGAATGCTTCGTTGGCCATGACAATCTCGTCGCGCAAATCACCACGCGTTACACTAACGATCACCACGATATCGACCGAATCGCAATTGGTTTGATGCAGTCCGAATCACAAATCCCCACGCCAGCAGCCGTGAAGCGGCGATTCGCCGTCAGCCTCGCGCTGTTCTACTCGGCGGTGTTCGCGGTATCGGGAACGCATCTGCCGTTCTTTCCGGTCTGGCTGAAGGCGATCGGCATCGACGCAAGCTGGATCGGCCTCATCAACGCGCTGCCGGCGATCACGCGCTTCACCACGCTGCCGCAAGTGACCGCCTTTGCCGAAAAGCGGCACGCCATCCGCGCGGGCATGATGGTGTCAGTGCTGGCGACCGCCATCGGGTTTGCGGCCGTGGGCTTGCAGCAGCAGCCGCTGGCGCTGTTTCTGATCTATGCGCTGACTTGCATGATGTGGACACCGACGATGCCGCTGACCGATGCCTTTGCGCTGCGCGGCGTCGCGCGCTACGGGCTCGATTACGGCCCGTTGCGGCTGTGGGGCTCGGCGGCGTTCGCCGCGGGCTCGCTCGCCTGCGGCTATCTCGTCGACGTCATCGCGGCGCGCGACCTGATCTGGGTCATCGTCGCCTGGGCCGTCGTCGCGGTGCTCGCCAGCCTTTTATTGCAGCCGCTCGACGATGTCAGGCGGAAGAGCGCTGAGGCGCGTGCCGACACGGCGCTGCTGCGCGATCTCGGCTTCTGGGCCGTGATCGCCTCGGCCGCGCTGATCCAGGGCAGTCACGTCGCCTATTACACCTTCTCGGCCATCAACTGGCAGCTCCATGGTCTCGGCGGCCTGACGATCGCGGGGCTGTGGACGCTGGGCGTGATCGCCGAGATCGTCGTGTTCGCGCTGTCGCCGCGCTTCTCGCTGCATCCGTCCACGATGATCGCGATCGGGGGCTTGAGCGCCGTGCTGCGCTGGATCGTCACCGCGAACGAGCCGCCGCTGGCGCTGCTCGCGCTCGCGCAGCTCGGCCACGGCCTCACCTTCGGCATGACCATCCTCGGCACCATGAGCCTGCTGGTGCAGCGCGTGCCCTCGCACCAGATCGCGCGGGGGCAGGGCTACTATGCCGCCTGCAACGGGCTGCTCGGCGCTGCGACCTCGATCGCCTCAGGCGCGATCTACGCCCGCATCGGCGACGGCCTCTATTACGTCATGGCTGCGATGGCCGCGGCCGGAGCGCTGGTGATCTGGTCGGCGCGGCATCGGCTGATCGCTCACCCCCAGAGCGAGGACTCCGGCGGATAGACCAGGCTGCCGTCGTAACGCAGGGCGTGATCGCGGTCGCGCGCCAGCAGCAGCGGGCCGTCAAGATCGACGAAGCGCGCCTGCGGCGTCACCAGCATGGCGGGGGCCATCGACAGCGAGGTTGCGACCATGCAGCCGATCATGATCTCGAAGCCGAGCGCTTGCGCGTCATCGGCCATCGCGAGGGCTTCGGTGAGGCCGCCGGTCTTGTCGAGCTTGATGTTCACGGCGTCGTAGCGATCTCGCAATGGCGCGAGCGAACCACGGTCATGCACGCTCTCGTCGGCGCAGACCGCGAGCGGCCGCTCGATCCGCGCCAGCGCGTCGTCCTTGCCGGCTGGCAGCGGCTGCTCCACGAGCGTGACGCCGGCGGCGGCGCAGGCGGCGAGGTTGGCTTCCAGATTGGCCTCGGCCCAGGCCTCGTTGGCGTCGACGATCAGCTCGGACTCCGGGGCGGCCCTGCGCACCGCCGCAATTCGCTCCGGATCGCCATCGCCGCCGAGCTTGATCTTGAGCAGGGGCCGGTGCGCGGCCTTGGCGGCCGCCGCCGCCATCGCCTCGGGCGTCCCCAACGAAATCGTGAAGGCGGTGGTGCGCTCGCCCGGCGAGGGGCGGCCGAGCAGGCTCCAGGCCCGCAGGTCCGCCGTTTTGGCTTCCAGATCGATGAAGGCGCAATCCAGGGCGTTGCGGGCCGCGCCAGGCTTCATGGCGGCCTGGAGGGCCTCCCGGTCGAGACCGCCCCGGATCGCGTCCTCCATGGCCTGGATCGCGGCTAGCGTCGCCTCAGGGGTCTCGCCATAGCGGGGATAGGGCACGCACTCGCCGCGGCCGGTCAGGCCGTCCCGGCTCACCTCGGCCACGACGGTCACCGCCTCGGTCTTGGCGCCCCGGCTGATGGTGAAACTGCCGGCAATCGGAAAGCGCTCGATTTGCGCCCTAAGTGCCGGAACTTTGCTGGAAGTCATTTTGAACTCTGGCGAAATCTGAACCTGCTAGTTACCTCTAGCAACTAACAATGGCCAGTTGGGGGTACCTTCTCTAGGTAAGGGCGCGTGCGCAACGATCTGATTTTCTCCGCCTCGGCAAGGGAGCGGACATCTTGAACGGCGATCCCAAGCTGGAGCGGATTGCCAAAGGCAACGCGCTGGCCCTCTGCGCCACCGGAACCTGGACCGCGAGCTTCGCGCCGGTGCTGGAGCGGATGGTGGCTGACGCCGAGAAGCTCGCCGGCGGCCCGCAAAGCATCTTCATCGACGTCTCCGAGGTCGCCAAGCTCGACACCTTCGGCGCCTGGCTGATCGAGCGGCTGCGCCGCAGCCTGACGCAAGGGCCGGTCGAGGCGCAGATCGCCGGCCTCTCCGCCAATTATTCCAGCCTCGTCGACGAGGTGCGGCGGGTCAGGGCGACCCCCGTGATCGAGAGCAGCACGATCACCATCACCGGCATGCTGGAGCAGATCGGCCGCGCCGTGGCCGGCCTTACCGGCACGATGACCGGCCTCATCGACATGCTTGGCGCGGTGCTCGCCGCAGGCTTTCGCGTGCTGATCCATCCACGCTCGTTCCGCCTGACTTCGACCGTGCACCATTTGGAGCAGGTGTGCTGGCGCGCGGTGCCGATCATCGTGCTGATCACCTTCCTGATCGGCTGCATCATAGCCCAGCAGGGCATCTTTCATTTCCGCCGTTTCGGCGCCGACATCTTCGTGGTCGACATGCTCGGCGTGCTGGTGCTGCGCGAGATCGGCGTGCTCTTGGTCGCGATCATGGTCGCGGGCCGCTCGGGCAGCGCCTACACCGCCGAGCTCGGCTCGATGAAGATGCGCGAGGAGATCGACGCACTGCGCACCATGGGCTTCGATCCGATCGAGGTGCTGGTGCTGCCGCGCATGCTGGCGCTGGTGTTGGCGCTGCCGATCCTCGCCTTCCTCGGCGCGATGGCCGCGCTCTATGGCGGCGGGCTCGTCGCCTGGCTCTATGGCGGTGTCGATCCCGAGGCCTTCCTGCTGCGGCTGCGCGACGCCATCTCGATCGACCATTTCATCGTCGGCATCGTCAAGGCACCTGTCATGGCCGCCGTGATCGGCATCGTCGCCTGCGTCGAAGGGCTCGCGGTGCAGGGCAGCGCGGAATCGCTCGGACAGCACACGACAGCCTCGGTGGTGAAGGGCATCTTCTTCGTCATCGTCATGGACGGCGTGTTCGCCATCTTCTTCGCCTCGATCGGGATGTGACGATGGCGCAAGACATCCAAAACGCTGTTCAAAACCCGATCATCCGCGTCCGCGACATCACCGTGCAGTTCGGATCGACGCGCGTGCTCGACGGCCTCAACCTCGACGTCAAGCGCGGCGAGATCCTCGGCTTCGTCGGCCCCTCTGGCGCGGGCAAATCGGTTTTGACGCGCACCATCATCGGCCTCGTGCCGAAGGTCGCAGGCTCCATCGAGGTGTTCGGCGTCGACCTCGATTCCTCCAGCACATCGCAGCGCCGCAATGTCGAGCGGCGCTGGGGCGTGCTGTTCCAGCAGGGCGCGCTGTTCTCTTCGCTCACCGTGCGGCAGAACATCCAGTTTCCGATGCGCGAATATCTTCGCGTGTCGCAGCGGCTGATGGACGAGATCACCATGGCCAAGCTCACGATGGTGGGCCTCAAGCCCGAGGTTGCTGAGCGCTTTCCGTCGGAATTGTCGGGCGGCATGATCAAGCGCGTGGCGCTGGCCCGCGCGCTCTCGCTCGATCCTGACCTCGTGTTCCTGGACGAGCCGACCTCGGGCCTCGACCCGATCGGCGCCGGCGATTTTGACGAACTGGTGAGGACGCTCCAGCGCACTTTGGGGCTGACGGTTTTCATGGTAACGCACGACCTCGACAGCCTCTACACAGCATGTGACCGCATCGCCGTTTTAGGGAACGGTAAGATCATTGCTGCAGGGTCGATGGCCGACATGCAGGCCTCGCAGCATCCCTGGCTGAGGCAGTATTTCCATGGCAAGCGCGCCCGCGCGGTCATGGGTTCGTAGCTGGGTTGAGTAGCCGGAGCACCTGATGGAAACGCGGGCGAATTACGTATTGATCGGGTCGTTCACGCTGGCGGTGATCGCCGCGGCGATCGGCTTCGTGCTGTGGTTCCAGTCGCTGCACACCACCAAGCAGCGTAGCCCGCTGCGCGTCGTGTTCGAGGGCCCGGCCGCGGGCCTGCGCAATGGCGGCAGCGTCAACTTCAACGGTATCCGGGTAGGTGAAGTGGTCTCGGTGAAGCTCGATAACCCGCGGCGGGTTGTCGCACTCGCCATGGTCGAGAACAACGCGCCGATCCGCAAGGACACGCTGGTCGGCCTCGAATTCCAGGGCCTGACGGGCGTTGCCGCGATCTCGCTCAAGGGCGGCGAGGAGGCGGCACCGGCGCCGCCGCTCGACGAGGACGGCATTCCCACGCTGACGGCCGATCCGAACAAGCTCCAGGACGTCACCGAGGCGATCCGCGCCACGCTCCAGAACATCAACAAGATCGTCGCCGACAATCAGGAGTCGGTGAAGAACTCGCTGAAGAACCTGGAGACCTTCACCAACTCGCTCGCCCGCAACTCCGAGAAGATCGACGGCGTGATGGCCAAGGTCGACGGCGTGATGCTCAAGGCCGACAATCTCATGCTCGGCCTCAACACGCTCGCCGGCGGCAAGGACGGCGGCGAGCTGTTCCAGGCGGTGAAGTCGATCCGCGAACTCGCCGAAGATTTCGACAAGCGCTCCGGCGCGCTGATGACGGACGGCCGCCGCACCCTCGGCGACATCAGCCGCGCCGTGAACAATTTTGACCGCAACCCCACCCGCGTGCTGTTCGGCGCCAGCAACTCATCGCAAGCCGCCCCGCCGCCCGAGCCGCCGAAGCCGGTAGCGGCGCCGAGGCGGCAGTAGGCGGACACGGACCTCTCCACTCGTCATTGCGAGCGAAGCGAAACAGTCCAGACTACCTCTGCGGAGACAGTCTGGATTGCTTCGTCGCTTCGCTCCTCGCAATGACGATCGCTACGTCGACCTCGCTCTTGGTCCCGGCATCCTGAGGTGCGAGCGCAGCGAGCCTCGAAGGATGCTCGGCCCGGAAGCAGCCGGGCCGTTGCCCTTCGAGGGCCGCTGCGCGTCCGCCTCAGGGTGACGGTGATAGATCAGGGCGTGGCCTTTCCTACCATCGCAACGACGATCGCAAACAAAAACGGAGGCCGTGAGGCCTCCGTTTTCTATTCGCGATGATTGCCGCTTACCCCAGCCGGCCCGCCGCATGCGCGAGCAGGGTGTAGACCAGGCCCGTCTCCGAGGTCAGGTGGCTGCGCAGTTCCTGCGGGCCGCGGCCGTCGCGGGCGACTTCGTCGAGCAGGCGCTCGAACTCGGCGACGTAGCGGTCGACGGTGCCCTTGAAGTTGCGGTCGGCGCGATACTTGCGGGCGACCTCGTCAAAGGCCTTCTGGCCGGCGGGCGTGTACAGGCGCTTGGTGAAGGCCTTGTTCTCGCCGCGCTGGTAGCGGTCCCACATCTCGGCGGCGAGGTTGCGGTCCATCAGCCGACCGATGTCGAGCGACAGCGATTCCAGCGGATTGCTGCTGCTCTGCGGCGCCTGCGGCTGCGGCGCGGGTGCAGCGCGGCCACGGGAAGCCTCGCGACCGTTCGGGGCGCCCTGGTTGGCGTCGGTGCGGTTGAGCAGATCCGACAGCCAGCCGTCACGGTTCTGGTCGTTGCTGGAAGGCGCAACCGACGGCGCTTCGGTGCGACGCGAGGGGGCGGGCATGCCGAGGTCCGGCGGCGGCAGCGTCGAGGCGCTGCCGGTGTCGCGCATGCGCGTCTCGGTGCCGCGACCGCCCGCGGCTGCCATCAACGGCTCATCCTGGCGCTGGACGGCGGCAGAGGCGCGGCCCGTCGTCGAGACGTCGAGGCCGCGGCCGTGCTGGGCCACGATGCGGTTGAGCTCGGCGAGGGCCTCGATCTGGTCGACGATCACCTTGCGCATCTGCGCAGTGCTCTCGGCGGCCTCCTGCGGCATCTCGAGCACGCCGCGGCGCAGCTCGTTGCGGGTGGCTTCGAGCTCGTTGTGCATCTCGAACGCCATCTGCTTCATGCTGGACACGAGGTTGGTGAACTTCTCGGTCGACTGCTTGAACATCGCATCCGCCTCGTCGGTGGTCTGGCGGTAGATGTCGTGCATGGCCTCGATGGTCTGCCGGTGCTCCTCCTCGGAGGCCGATCGCACCGCCTCGAACTGGCGGGTGATCGCGGCCGAGCCTGCGCCGGCGGTCTCCGCGACGACGCGGGCGATGTCGCGGGCGCGCTCCTCGGCGGCGGCCAGCGATTCATCGAGCAGGCCGGTGAAGCGCGACAGCCGCTGGTCGAGATCGGTCGTGCGCAGGTCGATCGTGGTGACGAGCGATTCCAGCGCCTGCTTGCGTTCGGCGAGCGAGGCGGTGGTGTTCTTGTTGCTTTGCTCGACGACCTGGGCGGCATCGACGAGCGCCTTGCCGTGGGCGTCGAACTGGGTCGACAGCTCGCCGAGATCCTGCAGCGCCTTCGTGGTCTTGCTGTTGAAGACGTTGAGCTGGTCTTCCAGGTTCTGCGTCGCAGCGCCGTTGCGCGAGGTGACGTCGTTCATCGCCGAGACGAAGTCGGCGACACGCGTCACCAGCGCCCGCTCGAGCGAGTTGAGGTTGTCGTGCGCACCGGTCAGCACCTCCTGCAGCAGGATGTTGCCTTCGCGCAGGCGCTCGAAAAGGGCGACCGTGTCGGTGCGCAGGATCTTGCTGGTCTCCTGCATCTCGGTGACGGCCGCGATCGAGACCTGGCGCGACTGGTCGATCGCGGAACGCGAGGCCTGTTCGAGGTCCTTGAGCGACTTGCCGACCGCGCCGGTGGCCATCTCGCTCGCCGCATTGATAGTGCGGGCGACTTCCGAGCCGTTGCCCATCATGGTCTGCGAGAAGGCGTGGCCGCGCGTCTCGATCGACTTCAGCGCGTCGGAGGTGACGCGGTCGATGTCGAGCGTGAGCTGGCTGGTCTTCGAGCCGATCGCGTCGACCAGCGCGCCGCGCTTGGCGTCGATCATGTTCGACAGACGGTCGGCCTGCTGCTGCACATAGGTGACGATCTCGTCGGTCTTGCCGGTCATGGCCTGGCCGAAGCTGCTCGAGGCGGCAAGCACCGAGCGCTCGATGTCGGCCGAGCTCGACTTGACCCGCGAGCTCGCCTCGTTGGAGGCGGAGATCAGCGCGTTCTGGGCGTTGAGCGCGCTGCTCTGGATGTCGCTGGTCGCATTCGCGGTGGCCGCGCTCAGTGCACGCTCGATCTCGGTCGAGATCGTGCGGATCTGGCTCGCGGCATCCGCGGAGGTCGAGGTCAGTGAGGTCTGCGCCTCACGCGCGCTGTTGAGGATGGTCGAGGCGGTGTCGGCGCCGACCGCGGTCAGCGTGCGCTCGATGTCCGTGGTCAGCGACTTGATCTGGCTCGCCGCATCGGTCGATGCGGAGATCAGCGTGCCCTGCGCTTCGCGCACGCCGCTGGTCAGCGCCTCGATGGTGGCGCCGCCGGCGGTCGCCAGCGCGCGCTGCATCTCGGCCGCGAGCGAGCGGACCTGGCTGGTCTGTTCGGCGGAGACCGAGAGCAGGGTGCTCTGGGCGTCGCGGGCGCTGGTGGTGATCGTCTCGGCAGTGGTCTGGCCGACCTGCGAGAGCGAACGATGCACTTCGGCCGCAAGCGACTTGACCTGGCTTGCCGCGTCCGAGGACGCCGTGACCAGCGTGCTCTGGGCTTCGCGGGCGCCGGCCATGATGGATTCGGCCGTCGCAGTACCCGCCATCGAGAGCGAGCGCTGCACGTCGGAGGAGAGTGCCTTGATCTGGTTGGCAGTCTCGCTCGAGGCGGCGATCAGCGAAGTCTGCGCATCGCGGGCGCCGGCCGTGATCGATTCCGCCGTGGTGGTGCCGGCGAGCGACAGCGAACGCTGCACGTCGGCGGTGAGCGTCTTGACGTGATTGGCCGCGTCCGAAGACGCCGTGACGAGCGTGGTCTGCACCTCGCGGGCGCCGGCCAGGATCGAGGCTGCGGTGGCGGAACCGGCCGCCGACAGCGTGCGCTCGACGTCGGCTGCGAGCCCCTTGATCTGGTTCGATGCATCGCCGGATGCTGCGACCAGCGACGACTGCGCTTCGCGGGCGCTGCTCAGGATCGAGTTCGCTGCTCCCGTGCCGACCGCGGTCAGCGCGCGCTCGACCTCGGCGGAGGTCATCTTGAGCTGGGCGTTGACGTCGGAGGAGACCGTCATCAGCGACTGCTGGGCGGTGCGCGCACCGGTCTGGATCGTCTCGCTGGTGTTGACGACGAGGTTGGTGAGCGAGCGTTCGGCGTCCTCGACGTGCGAGCGGATCGCGGTCGAGATCATCTCGGCGCGGGAGATCATGTCCTCGCTGGCCTGGCGGCCGCTGCTCTCGATGCGGCCGGCGACGGCCTCGACGCGCGAGCCGAGCAGGTCCTCGAACTGCGCCACGCGCACGTCGATGTCGCTCGCGACAGAGCCGACCTTGGTCTCGATGGCCTGCTGGACGTCCTGGAAGCGCGCGGTGACCGTGTCGGTCAGATGCGTGCTGCGGCTGTCGATGATCTCGGTGACGCCGGTGATGCGGCGGTCGACCGCCTCGATCGCCTGCGCGGTGCCGTCGGTCAGCGTCGAGGTCAACAGACCGAGGCGGGTGTCGATCGACTGCATGGCGTGCGAGGCGCCGTTGGTCAGCGCGGTCGTCAGGTAGGTGAGGCGGGTGTCGATGGACTCGAGCGCCTGCGAGGCGCCGCCGGTGAGGGTGGTGGTCAGATGCGTCAGGCGCGTATCGATGGTGTGGATGGTCTGCGATGCGCCGTCGGTCAGCGACGTCGTGAGGTGGGTGAGGCGCGAGTCGATCGACTGGATCGCCTGCGCGGCACCGTCGGTCAGCGAGGTCGCGAGCGTGTTGAGACGGCCGTCGATGGTCTCGGTGACGGACCGCGCGCGGGTATCGAACGACTGCTCGAGCGAGCTGACGCGGCCGCCGAGCTGCTCGTCGAAGGTCTTGATGTGGCCTTCGATGGTGCCGTCGAGGCTGGCGATCTTGCCGTTCAGCGAGGCGTCGAAATTGCTGACGCGGTCGCCGATCGTGGTCTCGAACTGCACCAGACGCTGGTCGAGCACGGCCGTGATCTCGCCGCCGTTGGCGGTGAAGCGGGTGTCGAAATTGTCGACATAGGTCTTCAGCGACTCATGGATGTCCTGGGTGCGCTGGCCCATGCGCTCGACGATCTCGCCGCCGAACGTCTTCACGGTGCGGTCGAACTCGGAGATGTGGCGGGTGATCAGCGCGCCCAGCGTGCCGGAGTCGCGGGCGAACTTCTCGACCAGCTCGGAGCCCTGGTTCTTCACCAGCTCGTCGAACGCGCTCATCTGCAGCGACAGCGAGTCGTGCGCGGTCTCGGTCTGGCTGACGACCTTGGCGACGAGGGCGTTGACGGTGGCGTCGAGCGCCTCGCTCGCCTTGTCGCCGCTGGTCATGATGTGGCCGGCGAGGCGGTTGCCGGCGTCGTCGATCTTGGCGGAGAGGTCGTTGGAGCGCAGCTCGAGCTCGAGCAGCAGCGAATCCGACGAGTTCTTCAGGCTGTCGTGCACCTGCTCGGTGCGCTCGGAGATGCCGTCGACGATGGCGGCGGAGCGCTGCTCGAACTCGCCGGTGATGCGGTCGATGCGCTCGTTCAGCATTTCGTGGACGCGGTCGGCGAGGTCGACGAACTCGTCGTGGACGTGGCCGGTCTTGAAGTTGAGGCTGGTGGTCAGCCGCTCGCTGGCATCGAGCACGGCGCGCGTGGTCTCGTTGCTGGCTTCCTCGAGACGGTCGAGCAGGTCGCCGCCGCGCTCGCCGAGCGCCAGGATCATGTTGTCGCCGGCATTGCTCAAGGCGCTGGTGATGTGGGCGCCGCGCTCTTCCAGCGCGCCGGTGATGGATTTTGCGACCTCGTCGACGCGCGAGGCGATCGCGTCCGAGATCAGCGCGATGTCGTGGCGCAGATCGATCTGCACGCCGGAGATGGCGCTGCGGACCTGCTCGGCCTGGCCGACCAGGTTGTCGCGCTGATGCGCGATGTCCTGGAGCAGGGCGCGGATGCGCACCTCGTTGTCGCTATAGGCGCGCTCGAGCGCGGCGACCTCGTTGGCGACCAGCGTCTCGAGCTCGCCGGCGCGCGCGATCGCGCGCTCGATGCCGTCGCCCATCGCCGCGACCTCGCGGCGGATGGCCTGGCCGACCGTGACCATGGAATCGGAGGCCGAGCCTTCCGGCTCGGAGAAGCGGATCGCGACCTGCGCCATCGCTTGCGCGATCATGCGCATTTCCTGGCCGCGCCAGACGAGGCTTGCCAGGAAATAGAACAGCATGATCGGGGCGAAGAACATCGCGATCAGGCCGGCGATGACCAGCACGCCGCCGCTCTGGCCCATGGCGGCCTGGATCGAGGGCAGGAAGCCGACGGTCAGCGCGGCGCAGGCCGCAAGCCAGACGCCGGCGAAGATGGTGGCGAAGGTGTAGACGCTGCGGGCGGGGCGGCCCTTCTGAAGCGCCTGGAGCAGCTGGCCGATGGTCTCGCGGTCGTCATTGGCGGCACGGCGCGCGGTGCGCGGCTCCTCGATCGAATCGAACACGGTGGCGCGCTCATTGGCGGCCGGGCGCGGCTCGAAGGTCGGCTCGTCGTCGAACACGGGAGGCGCCGGCGGTGTCATCGCAGGCGCGGTCTCGTTGCGCATTGCGGCGTTGCGGCTGGTGTCCGCGGCCGTATCGCTGATGTTCAGGGCTTCCTGGATCGCAGAAAGCGCAACTTCTGTCGGGTCTTTGACCTTCTTGGGAGTATTCGCCATGTTCAGTCCGAGCCCTCGTTACTTGTACACGCCCCCCGCGAGCCCTGCGCGCGACGCAAGCTCACAGACCGGATCATGCCGCTTGCGCGGATCTCCGAGCCGTCCCCACCCGGACGGCTTGTCCGCTAATTTCCGCAACATCCTATTGGCAGAGCGTCGCGAATGAAATGCCCGCGATTAAGACAATCTTAATCATCGTTAACAGGATCGCGCCGTAAAGCCTTAGCAATAAATGCAATTCTCCACCGAACTTGGTCGATTGCGGCAACTTTTCGTCAATAAACGGGCAGAATTGCGTAAAACGGCCCAAACATTTCGTTAACCATTTCCATGCTTGGGTGGAGGGGAAGTCACCGCCGAACCGGCGGAACCATCGCGCGATGCCGGGGCCTGCGCCATGACGCCTGAACTGCAACGGATGGACTGGATGCCCTCGCCCCCGCTTGCGCCCATCGACAGCCCGCTCGACCTCGACCACCTCTCCCGCATGACGCTCGGCGATGCCGAGCTGGAACAGGAAGTGCTCGCGATGTTCGCCGAGCAGGCGGTCCGCCTACTCGCCGCAATGACTGCGTTGCCGGCCGAGACCGGCGCGCTCGCGCACAAGCTCAAGGGCTCGGCGAGGGGGATCGGCGCCTTTGCGGTTGCCGACGCGGCCGCCAGCCTCGAGATGGCGATCCGGACCGGCCACGACCGGCCGCACGCCTTCGCCGCGCTGAAGGTGGCCGTGGCCGAGGTCCGCGCGGCGATCGCGGCGATCCTCAAGCACTAGGCTCGCAAGCCCGATTCGTGCGGGGGCCTTGCGCGTTGGCCTTCTGTCTGAACGCGTTTTCCTCCGCGCGAAACGGGGCCCACTTCGCTTGAAAACGCTATAGCGCGGCCCTGACCGACCCGTTATAGGACAGCCCGGATACTCCTTTTTCCCCAACATCGCGGCAGCACGAGCACACATGGCCAAGATTCACTTTGTCGACCACAAGGGCGAAACCCGTACGGTGGAAGTCGAGAACGGCGCGACCGTGATGGAAGCTGCGATCCGCAACAGCATTCCCGGCATCGAGGCCGAATGCGGCGGCGCCTGTGCCTGCGCGACCTGCCATGTCTATGTCGACGAAGCCTGGCGCGAGAAGGTCGGCGGCCCGACGCCGATGGAAGAGGACATGCTCGACTTCGGCTTCGACGTGCGCCCAAACTCGCGCCTGTCCTGCCAGATCAAGGTTTCCGACGAGCTCGACGGGCTGGTCGTTGCGACGCCCGAACGCCAGGCCTGATCTTTCACTCTAGGAGTGCATGATCCCGGAAACCGCTACACACTTTGCGCTGTCGGGGCCCTGCGGGTCCGGATCATGCACTATGAGCCCGGCGGCACGACCTCGATGCCGCGCTTGTGCCAGGGCCTGAGCTTCTCGATCACCTCTGCTGTCAGCGGCGCCGGACGCCGCGTCGCCTCGTCGAGCAGGACGCCGACCGACGTCGCCGACGCAATGCACTTTCCGTTCGAGAACACGACCTGCTCGAAGGTCACTGACGTCCGTCCGAGCTTCACCACGCCGAGGCCGAGCTCGATCGTGTTCGGCCAATGCAGCTCGGCGCGGAAATGGATGTCGAGCCGCACCATGATCCAGGCGAGGCCCGGCGGGGTCAGCCCGTATTCGGGAAGCTTCATCAGCGTGACACGGCCGGTCTCGAAATAGGTGGCGTAGACCGCGTTGTTGACGTGCTGGTTGGGATCGAGATCGCCGAAGCGCACGTTGTCGCTGAGGCGGTAGGGGTAGTCCTCAAGGCGCGGCGTCGTGTCGAGGCGGCTTGGTGCGTTCACCGATTGATCTCCGTCATATCGCAGCCCGTTACAGCCCAGTTATCCTGACCCGGCAAGTGGGCGCGGCTGCGGGGCGCTCCCGCTTTTATGCCTTCCCTGATCCATCCCCGTTGGCTAGACAGGCAGGGTCACCTCTGCCCAACGGGCGCCGTCCAACCGATAACGACCGATAAAGAGACGACATGAGCGACGTGATCAAAACCGATGTGCTGATTATTGGCGCCGGCCCCTGTGGCCTGTTTGCCGCCTTCGAGCTCGGCCTTCTCGACATGAAGGCGCATTTCGTCGACATCCTGGACAAGGTCGGCGGCCAGTGCGCCGAGCTCTATCCGGAAAAACCGATCTACGACATTCCCGGCATTCCGCAGGTCTCGGGGCAAGGCCTCACCGACGCGCTGCTGGAGCAGATCAAGCCGTTCCATCCGACATTCCATCTCGGCGAGATGGTCGAGACTGTCGAGAAGATCGGCGATCCCCTGTTTCGCTGCACCACCGATGCCGGCAAGGTGTTCGAATGCAAGGTTGTGGTGATCGCGGCCGGCGGCGGCTCGTTCCAGCCGAAGCGTCCGCCGGTGCCGGGCATCGAGGTCTATGAGGGCACCTCCGTGCATTACGCCGTGCGCAAGATGGAGACGTTCCGCGACAAGAATGTGCTGATCGTCGGCGGCGGCGATTCCGCGCTCGACTGGACGCTCAATTTGCATCCGGTGGCAAAGCGCATCACGCTGCTGCACCGGCGCGATGAGTTTCGCGCAGCCCCGCACAGCGTCGAGCAGATGCGCGCGCTGGTGGCCGGCGGCAAGATGGATCTGAGACTCGGCCAGGTCACCGCGCTCTCGGGCGCCGACGGCAAGCTGAGCGGTGCCACCGTCAAGGGCAACGACAACAGCATCACCGAGGTGGTCTGCGACACCATGCTGCCGTTCTTCGGTCTCACAATGAAGCTCGGCCCGGTAGCGAACTGGGGCATTGCGCTCGAGAACAATCTGGTGCCGGTCGAGACATCCGCGTTCGAGACCAACGTGCCCGGCATCTTTGCCATCGGCGACATCAACACCTATCCCGGCAAGATCAAGCTGATCCTGTGCGGCTTCCATGAGGGCGCGCTGATGTCGCAAAAAGCCCATCGCTACGTCTATCCGGATAAGCGGCTGGTGTTCCAGTACACGACCTCGTCCTCCAGCCTGCAAAAGAAGCTCGGTGTCAACTGAGGGCGAGGGGCGGGAACGCCATGCCCCATGTTTCTGGTGCTGGAACCGTTCGCGAAATCGCCGTAGTCTGCGGCCATTCCAGTTGCCGCTTAGCAAGGTGATCATAATGCGGAATCTCTTTTCCAGCTTTCGGCTGCTCTCGCTGCTCGCGCTCGCACTGTCGACCGGCGCGGTGAGCCCGGCTGCGGCACAGGCGCAGCAGCCGACCGCAGCGGGCCTGTGGCAGAAGGTCGAGGACGGCAAGACAGTCGGATGGTTCCTCTTCATCGACCACAACGGCATCTTCGAAGGCGTGATCGCAAAGACCTTCCCGCGCCCCGGCGACGATCCGAACGAGGCCTGCACGAAGTGCACCGACGATCGCAAGAACCAGCCGGTGCTCGGTCTGTCCTTCATCCGCGACATGAAGCGTGACGGCTTGAAGTACGAGGGCGGCAACGTCGTCAATCCGCGCGACGGCAACATCTGGAAGGCCAAGATGACGGTGAGTCCCGATGGCCAGACCCTGACCATGCGCGGCTTCCTCGGCATTTCCCTGTTCGGCAAGGACGAGACCTGGCAACGCCTGCCGGACGCCAACATCGCCCAGGTCGATCCCGCCATCGTCGCGAAGTATCTGCCCGCGCAGGCCGCCGCGACCAAGCCGGCGCCCACGCCTGCAGCGAAGAAGGGCGGCGCGATGATGGCGCCCGCTCCGAAGCAGTAGGCGGTTTTCGCATCCCCTGAGAGTCGTCGCCGCGGCGGTCTTGTCCCGACGGCCATATCCGTCGAAAGGCGCATGCCGTTGCACCTTTCTGCCGTAGTTCCCCGGAATGCGCGTTGGCGCCGGATTTGCATAGCTGTCGCAAAGCTGCTGGGGGAACGAGTCGCCATGTCCATGCCTGCCTGACGGCGTGGCCGGCGGGCGACATCGTCTGTCCCTCGCGGCGCCATTGTGATCCGCGGGAAGACGACATGCGATTTGCAAAACCATGTGCGGCAGCGCTGCTAGTGCTGCTGACCAGCCCGGCGCTGGCGCGCGACGACGGCCGCTACGCCAACTCGCCGCTCAAGCCCTGGTTCGAGAGCCTGCACAGCGAATACGGACAGTGCTGCTCGGATGCCGACGGCTATGTCGTTGCCGATGTCGATTGGGAATCCGACAAGGGACGGTACCGCGTCCATCTCGACGACGAATGGGTCGTGGTGCCTGACGGCGCCGTGATCACCGTGCCGAACAAGATCGGCCGCACCATGGTGTGGAAGCACTATATCGACGGCCATCCGCGCGTGCGCTGCTTCATGCCGGGCAGCATGACATAGCATCTCTAAGGCGCGATGAGATCAGGATGAATCGTCATCGCGCTTCAGGTTGTTGTTTGAGCATAGTCTTTTCGAAAAACCGCTGCGCACTTTTTCGGATCATGCTCTAGAACTTATAGGTCACGCTGCCCAGCACGGTGCGGCCGATGCCGAGGAAGCAGTCGCCGCGCGCAAGGCACGTGGTGACGTGACGCTTGTCGAACAGGTTGCTGGCATTGACTTGAAGGCGCCAGGGACCGGTCTCGTAACGGACCATCGCATCGAACAGCGTGTAGTCGGGCGTGCGGATGGTGTCGGTGCCGTCCCAGGAGGCGCCGATGTAGCGCACGCCGCCGCCGAGCGTGACGCCGGGAAGGCCGATCAGCGACAGGCGGTACTTCGCCCAGAGCGAAGCCTGGTGATCCGGCACGGTCTCGACATGCTTGCCGGCGTTGTCGCCGCTTTCCACGCGCGCATCGAGATAGGTGTAGGCACCGATCAGATCCAGATCCGGCGTGAGGCGCGCCAGCACCTCGAGCTCGGCGCCGCGGATGCGCACCTTGCCGGTCTGGACCGAGAGCAGCGGATTGTCGGGATCGCTGGCCAGGCGGTTTCGTTCGGTGGTGTCGAAGATCGCGCCGTTGATCGCGTTGCCGGGTGCCGGATTGTACTTGAAGCCGAGCTCCACCATCTCGCCGCGCTGCGGCGCGCAGACACCCGCCGCGCAGACACCACTGCCGAACACAGGATTGAACGACTGTGCATAGGTCACGTAAGGCGTGACGCCGAACGGCAGCTCGTACATCAGCGCGGCGCGGCCCGTGGTCGCCTGGTAATGCTCGACCGGTGAGCCCTGCGTGTCGCTGGTGACGTAGTCGTGGCGCAGGCCGAGCACAGCGAGCCACGGTCCCAGCCGCAGCTGATCTTGACCGTAGAGACCGAGCTGGCTCTGGCGGAGATCGGGCTCGGCCGACATGTCCGGCGGCGTGACGCCGGTGTAGACCGGCGCGTAGAGATCGAACGGCGTTGCATCGTAACCTCCGCCGGACGAAGCGCGCTCCTTGTAGCCGCGGTAGTCGACGCCGAACAGCGTCTTGTGCTGGACGGAGCCCGTTGCAAATTTCAGCTCGGCATTGCTGTCCGAAGTGAAGTTGTCCTTGACGCTGTCGCGAGCCCAGATATAGCGCGCCACTGTGCGCCGGTCCGCATCGAGGAACGGATTGTCCGGATTGGAGTACACGTCCGGATAAAGCCCGTGATAGATGCCCTCCACATGCGTATAGCGCATGTTCTGCCTGACGACGAGCGCATCGCTGAAGCGGTGCTCGAACAGGCTGGAGACCGCGCCGGTCTCGGTCTGATAGCGGTCCCAGCCCGGCTCGCTGGTGAAGCGGTTGACAGGGATGAAGCCGTTTGGACCGGGATAGAGCGTGCCTTCATGCGGCAGGAAGGCCGTCGACGAGCCGGTGGTGTCCTTCTGGTAGGTGCCGAGCACGGTCCAGCTGGTGTTGTTGGTCGGCCGCCAGGTCAGCGACGGCGCCAGCAGGATGCGGTCGTCCTTGACGTAGTCGGTCTGCATGTTGCTGTCGCGGAACACGCCGACAAAGCGATAGAGCCACTCGCCGTCCTTGGTCAGCTTGCCCGTGGAGTCGAGCTGCACCTGCTTGCGGTTGAAGCTGCCATATTGCACGCCGATCTCGTTCGCGGATTCGGCCCGGGGGCGCTTCGAGATCAGGTTCAACAGGCCGGCGGTCGAGGTGTCGCCGTAAAGCACCGAGGATGGACCGCGCAGGACCTCAATGCGCTCCAGCGTGTAGGGCTCCGGCCGCCATTCGTTGAAGTTGAACGTGTTCACCACGCGCGTGCCGTCGAGATAGATGTTCGGATCCTGACCGCGGATGCGTGGAAAGTCGCCGCGCGAATCCGCACCGTACGCGTCGGCGAACACGCCGGGGACGTAGCGCAGCGCCTCCTGCACGGTGGTCACGCCCTGGTCGGTGACGCGATCGGCGGTCACCACGCTGATCGACTGCGGCGTCTCGCGCAGCGGCGTGTCGGTCTTGGTGCCGGTGCCGCTGCGGGTCGCGACGTAGCCGCGGACGGGGCCCGTCGCGGTCTCCGCGCCAGCACTCGCGTCCGCGGCTGGGGTGTTGGCGTTCGCAGCGGCCCGCTCGGCTTGACGACGACGGCTTGCCGCTTGCACAGCCTGGCGTGAGCGAAGCGGATGGGCGCGCGCCGCTGGTCGCGGCGATGATTGCTGGACGACGACAGCGGGCAGCTCCTGCGACGATGATTGCGCCGCGGCCGGCGCCGCGTCCATCAAGCTTGCCAACATCGGCAATGTGCCGCCGATCAATCCTGCCGTCGTCCTCAGCCATGTAGTCATTCGCGACCCCATCATTTGCGGGGCGGACGACTAACAAGCGCAGTCTCGGGCTTGAAGTGCAGGAAGGACTCAATGGTCCCTCAATCATCAGATTTAGAATTAGTATTCATGTAAGGAGATCGCGCGCCGCTTGATGGCGGCGCGCGGATCGGTGATTGTGAAAATGGCGCGGTGTGCCTTGGCGCGGCGTAGACCGACGCAGGGCCGCCCTACGCGTGGCCTGACGGCAGGCTCCGTCTGACCCGCGGCGAGAGTGGAACGGCTCCGTTGACCGCGCCGGCACGGGCAGCTTCCGTCGCGAGATACTGATTGCCCCACGTCCAGAGCATGCGAACGACCGGCTCGAGGGAGCGCCCCAGCGCCGTCAAGGAATACTCGACCCGCGGCGGGACTTCGGCGTAGATCTCGCGATGAATGAGGCCGTCGGCCTCGAGCTCGCGGAGCTGGCGCGTCAGCATGCGCTGCGTGATGCGGGACAGGCGCCGCTTGAGCTCGTTGAAGCGAATCGTGTCGTCGAGCAGATGATAGAGGATCACGCCCTTCCACTTGCCGTCGATCAGATCGAGGGTGGCCCCGACGGGACATCCAACGGCGCAATCATACGTCTTGCCGCCGAGCTTCTGCATAGTTCACTCCGTGATACTAGAGGACCGGCCTGTGCGTAATTGTCAGTCGCCAAATTAGCGCGCATCGTCGCTCTCGCAAAGACTGATGTCAGCGACGCCGTGATGAACGAGCTTCGGCCTGGATGGAAGTCTCTGCATTCAAAATCCTGCGGCGGCAACCGGCGCAAGACTGGTCGAACGCGCGCGGGAATAACCTTAGAAAACACAGGGAGCGAACGGTGCGAAGCGTGAGGAGAGGAATTCGACTTGTCACTCTGCTGTCGGCGGCAATCGTCACGGGCGCAGCCTGTGCGGAAAGCGGAAGCGGCAACGCTGAAGTTTTCGCGAGGCTGCCTCAGTCAGTCGGCAACATTGCGTTTACGCCCGACAACCAGCTGATCTTCAGCCACCATCCCTTCTTCAGTCCGGACATACGCGTGGCGCGGCTGACGTCGCCGACGACGTTCGAGCCGTTCCCGAATGCCGAATGGAATACGCCACGAAAAGGCACCGATCAGTACCTGGACAATGTGCTGGGCCTTCGTTCCGACGAAAGCGGTGTCGTGTGGATCATCGACATGGGATTCCGGACGCAGATCACGCCGAAGCTGGTGGGGTGGAATACGCGCACCAACAGGCTGGAACGCATCTATTACATGCCGGAGCCGGTGACGGTGAAAGGCTCGCAGCCGCAGGACATCGTGATCGACCAGAAGAACCGGAAGTTCTACGTCGCCGACGAAAACATCGGGCCTGGTGGCGACGGATCTCACGCTGCGATCATCGTCATCGATATGGATACGGGCGTCGCCCGGCGCGTGCTGGACGGCGATCGATCCACGGTCCCCGAGAATGTGCCAATCACCGTGGATGGCAATGATCTGACGGTGCCCGGCAAGGACGGCAAGCCTTCGCTCATCAAGGTCGGCTGCGACGGCATCACGATGGATGCGAGGTCCGAGTGGGTCTATTTCGCGCCGCTCAGCGGCGGTTCGTTGTACCGCATCAAGGCGGCCGACCTCGCCAACGAGAAGCTGCCCGCCGAAGAGCTGAGCGCGAGGGTGGAACGCTACTCGGACAAGCCGAACAATGGCGGCCTGTCGATCGACTACGCGGGCAACATCTACCTGACTGCGGTCGAGACCAAATCGATTGGTGTCGTCGGGACCGATCGGAAGTTTCGCACCTATCTGAGCGATGCGGACATGGTGTGGCCGGACGGGATCACGGCCTCTCCCGACGGCTATATGTACGTATCGGCGTCACAGGTCTCCGCAGCCGCCATGTTCCATGGCGGGAAAGCAGAAAACAAGACGCCGTATCTGATCTATCGATTCAAGCCGATCGCATCGGGCTATATCTCACGCTGACGGCGAGAGCGACGACCCCGGCAAGGACAGCCGGGGTCGCAAATTGTCTCAGCGTTCCTCGCTCGCCGCGGTCGCGCTCGCCAGCCGCTTGACGCGCGGCGACAGCACCGAGACTTGCGCGGGGGAGGCGGGCATGCCGGCGACGATCATCGCGGGCGCGGCCGACTGCTCCTCGACGCCGGCACCGCCGAGCACCTGCACCTGAGTCGTCGAGATCGGAAACGACTTGATTTCGTAAGAGGGAAGTTCGCCGGCGAACGCAGCCGTGGAGCTCGCAATCATCGCACCGGCGACGGCAATCATCGAAAGAAAACGCATTGGAGAATCTCCGTTGAAGATGTCAATCGGAGGTTTGGTCGCGGCGATGCCGCAGCAGGTTCGCTCGCATGCGAACATTCGACGGCGGCCGGCGATCTATTTGGTTGCGTCAGGCGACAGCGATGAAGCAATCCTGAAACATTTCCGCGCTTCGGTTTCATGACCGTTCCGCGCCACGCGACCGGACCCGCGGCAGGTTCATCGGAGCCGTAAAGCGGCAGAGCGGATGTCGGACGGAGTCGCGTTGTAGGCGCGTCGGAACGTCCTGTTGAAATAGGAGATGTCGCCGAAGCCGCACTCGAACGCGATGGCGCTGATGGTGCGGGTGGCGAAGCTCGGATCCTTCAGCATTTGCTGCGCGCAGTCGAGCCGGCGCGCCAGAACGAATTCCGAGAAGCCGGTGCCGTCGCGTTCGAACAGCTTGTGCACGTAACGCGGCGAGACGCCGTGCCGCAAGGCGAGCGTCGTTGCCGACAGTTCCTGATCGCCGAGGTTCTTGCGGATGTCGGTCTTGATGGCCTGAAGCCGGGCGGCCGCGAGGCCGCGCCCTTCCGCTTCATGGGCGACGTCGTCCTCCGCGCCGAGCGCGAGCGCTGCCAGATCGATGATGTGGCTCGCCACGGCGTGCGCGAGCGGCGGCGCATCGAGCGGGCCGGCCGCGTGAAGCGTGTTCACGTACTGCACCAGCAGTCGAAGCGCGCCGTTCTCGGCCGGAATCTGCCGCGCATAGGCGGAGTCCAGATCGCGGAGCAGCACCGCGAGTTCGGGCCGGGGCAGGACGATGGTCAGGAATTGCCCCATGCGGTGCATCGTGCTGACCGACGGATCGGTCCCGGAGATCACGACGGCGGTGCCGGGGCGCCCGACGATCTCGCGCCCGAGCTGTCTCGTCGTGGAAGCGCCGCTGATGAGCACGGAGATACCGAAGCCGTCCCGTGCGCCGGCGAGATGCTGGCGAGTGAGGTGGTAATGTGCCGGCGACCGCGATCCCGACACGATGCCGATGCCGGGCAGGCTCTGGAAGGTCACGCTGGCATGAAACGGCTCGTCGCCGATCGGCTCGATGTCCACATTCGCGATGCTGCGGCCGTAGATCTCCCGCCATTTGGCGAGGCGTTGCTGGACCGGAAATTCGTCCGTGGAGACATGGACGGGCGTGGAGCGGGACTTGGGCGGTGTCATGAAGGAATAGTTGCAGTCCATCGTCCGGCGGTTCGAGCCGATATCACCGATGACGCTATTTTTCAATCGGCGGCGCTTCCGTCGTGTTGTCGGAATGCACCATTGAGCCGGCAATCGGCGGGCGAGTTCATCATTGTCCGGACTTGTTCTCATCGGTCCAAGAGTCGTGCCGCGAGACCTCCTAGGCTTTGCGCAGCTGAAGTCGAGCGAAAGGAATCGGTCGTGAAGAAAGCGTCTCTCGTCGCCGTGGTGATGGTCATCGGCGGAACGGCTGCCGCAGGGGCGGCCGACCTGACCCGGCCGGCCTACGTCAAGGCGCCGCGGATCGAGGCCACGCTTTATGACTGGACCGGCTTCTATCTCGGCGTCAATGCCGGTTATGGCGTTGGCCGCAATCTGACCAGTGCCGGATTTACCGGCACGATCTTTACCGAGATCAACCGCCTCGGGCCGCAGGGCGGGCTCGGCGGCGCGCAGGCCGGCTACAACTGGCAGGGCGGCAATCTCGGTCTCGGCAACGTGGTCCTCGGTGTTGAGACGGATATCCAGGCCGCCGACCTGAAGGACGATCGTTGCGGCGTCTTCTCGCTCCCGGCCTGCAGCGCCCTGGGCCTCACTTATTCGCAACGGCTCGGCTGGTTCGGTACCGTGCGCGGCCGCGTTGGCCTGGCCAATGGCCCCGTGCTGAGCTATGTGACCGGCGGCTTTGCGTATGGCGACGTGCGGACCAGCGTCACCGAGATCCCCGACAGCTTCAGCATCAGCCAGGTCCGCACCGGCTGGACCATCGGTAGCGGTGTCGAGGCTGCTCTCGCGGGCAACTGGACCGGCAAGATCGAATATCTCTATCTCAATCTCGGCACCCAGACGGGCGCAGGCACCCTGCTGGGCACGCCTGCGAGTTTCTCGTCGGATACCCGCGAGCACATTTTCCGTGTCGGCGTGAACTATCGTGTCGGCGGCACCCCCTATCGGGAGCAGCCGGCGGCGAACTGGACGGGGCTTTATGTCGGCGGCAATGCGGGTGCCGCAATTGCGCGCAATGCCAGCACGTATGATGTCGTCGCTTCGACCGATCCCGGACGGCACGACTTGAGCCCGAAAGGCTTCATCGGCGGCGGACAGATCGGCTACAACTGGCAGGCCGCCAATTGGGTGTTCGGTCTCGAAGCCGACATCCAGGGCTCGACCCAGCGCGACAACGAGGTTTGCCTGTTGTGGTGCGGCCCGCCGATCGGCTTCGATCTCACCGTCGACCAGCGGATGACCTGGCTCGGCACGGCGCGGGCGCGCATCGGCTATTCGGTCGGCTCGTCGCTCTTCTATCTGACAGGCGGCGCCGCCTATGGCGACGTGAAGACGACCCTGGTCGACACCAATAATTTCGGTGTGTTCGTCGTGCAGCAGATCACCGCCAGGCACACCAAGAGCGGCTACACCGTCGGTGGCGGCCTCGAGTCGCCCGTCAATCCGTTCGGCTTGCTCGGTCCGAACTGGACCGCGAAGACGGAATATCTGTTCGTCGACCTCGGCAGCGTGACCGACCAGTACACCAGCGTTTTCGGTGCGACGTTCGCCCACACCAGCCACCTCCAGGAGCACATCTTCCGCAGCGGGCTGAACTATCACTTCAACACGCCGGTGGTGGCGAAGTATTGAGAGAGCGGCGAGGGCGCGCTAGCGCGCTTCCAGATCGAGCTGCGGAGATTTCGTCGCCGCCGCTCGTTCGGGAAAGCGCAGGCTCATCGTCGTGCCGTGGCCGGGCGCGGAGAAGATGGCGAGCTCACCGCCATGGGCGGTCATGATCTCGCGGACGATCGACAGGCCGAGGCCAGCGCCGCCGCCTGCGGTGTTGCCGGTCTGAAACGGCTCCAGCAGCTTGTGCTCGGCGCCGTCGGGCAGGCCTGCGCCGTCGTCTTCCACCGCGATGCTGCGGCCGGCGAGCGTGACGACGATGCGTCGGGCGCCATGGGCATGGATCAGCGCGTTGCCGACGAGATTGGCGAGCGCGCTGCGAATGGCGGCATCGACGCCCTGCACCAGCACCGGGCCTTCCTCGGCGCGCTCCAGCGCAAGCTCGATGCCGGCGTCCAGCGCCGAGGGACCGAAATCGGCCAGCACGTCCAGCGTGATCTCGGCAAGATCGATCGGCCGCTTTTCGATCGCATGATTTTGCAGGCGCGCCAGGTCGAGCATTGCGGACACCAGCGACGTCAGGCGGCGGACGTCGCGCACCAGCTCGGCCTTCAAGGCCGGCTCGGGCACGTCCTCGATCTTCGCGCGCAGCAGCGTCAGCGGCGTGCGAAGCTGATGGGCGGCGTTGCCGAGAAAGCGTCGCTGCATCCTGATATAGGCATCGATCTCGCCGAAGGCGCGGTTCAGCGCCTCGACCAGCGGCTTCAGCTCGCGAGGGACCTCGGACAGGGATATCAGACCCTGCGGGGCTGCAGGGTCGATCGCGAGCGCGCGAAGCGCCACCCGTTCGATGCCGCGTGAGACGAAACGCGCGGCCAGCGCCGCGCCGACGGCGACGGTCGCGGCGAAGGCCAGCGCCAGCAGCATGATCGAAAAGACACTGCGGATGAGAAAGTTTCGTGCAATCCGGCCGAACCGGACTTGAGGCTCGCCGATCATCATCGCGAGCTGCAACGAGCCCCTTTGCACGACGGCGAGGCAGAAGGTGCTCTTCTGGTCGAGCGTGTTGAAGACCGATGAGCCGACGGGCCCGTGATAGGGAAACGCGAAGGGAAGGGCCGGCCGGCGTTCGCTGCCGTACTCGCTGACCATGTCGCCTGCGGACACGACGTACCAGAGGTTCGGGCTGTCCGCCTTGAGCTCTTCGAGAGCGCGCGTCGGGCGCACCGTGAGGTTCTGCCCTTCGATCTCGGTGGCGCGGTCGAGAACGGCAACCACGACCCGGCACGCCCTGAACTCGCGCTCCTCCATCGGATAGCGCCACATGAAGAGGCCGAGCATGATCAGGAAGATCGTCGTCGCGGCGATGCCGAGCGACAGCGCAAAGGTCCGGGCGATCGAGGTCATCGCGGCGTGGCCAGCCGTAGGATGTAACCGATGCCGCGCATGCTGCGGATCTCGACGTCGCCGCCGTATGCCGCCAATTTTTTCCTCAAGCGCGAGACCTGCGCTTCGAGCGTGTTGGATTCGATCTCGTCGTCGAAACCGTAGATTTCCTCGATCAGGGCCTCGCGGGTGATGACGCGATCGCGGCGCATCAGCAGCGCGCCCAGGATCAGGGCCTCGCGCCGCCGCAGCAGGACCTTGGTATCGCCGACCATCGCCTCGTTGCTGCCGAGATGCAGCTCGACATTGCCAAGCGACAGCACCGCGGGCGCGAGCAGGCGAGGCCGGCGCAAGACCGCACGCACACGCGCGATCAATTCCTGCGGCTCGAACGGCTTGCCGAGATAGTCGTCGGCGCCGCCGTTGAGGCCGTCGACGACGTCCTCCTTGGCGTCCTTGGAGGTCAACATGATGATCGCGGGACGTTCCGGCGACTGGCTCAGCGCGGTGACCACCTCGAGCGCATCGCCGTCAGGCAGCATCCGGTCGACGATCGCGAGATCATATTTGAAATTGTCCAGCGCCTGGCGGGCATCGGCAATCGAGCCGACGAGGTCGACGACGCCGTGCAATTGTCCGAGCAGCCGGCTGACATAGGCGCCGATCTGCGGTTCGTCTTCGATCACGAGCGAGCGCACGCACCTCGTCCTTCTCTGCTGGGGCAATCGAACCCCGACCATGACGCTTCCTGGCCGAATTCCGGCATTTCGGTTCGTGCGCGAGGTTCCATTAAGGCAGCGAGCTAGGCGAATAAAAGGCAGGAGCCGGGGAGTTGCACCGGCTGCGGCGGCCAAAATTTGAGAGTGTGAGCGGGGGCCGGCAATGTTCGTGCAATGTTGGTCCGGCTGCACGGCTGACCGCGCGAAATGTCGCGGCGACGATCGCCCGTTGCAATCTTGGGGCAATTTTGCCGGGTCACATGCGGGGCTCCGAACCACATCAAGTCGACTCGGCCAGCAAGGCCGGTCCGGGGCCCCGTAATGACTTATCTTGACGAAGCCGCTCTCCGCCTCACGGCGAATGCGCGGCGGACGACCGCCTTGCTTGCCGCACTCGGCACGATCATCGCGCTTCCTCAGGCTGCATCGGCGCAGACCGCATTCACGCTGCCGGCGCCGCCATTCGACCTGCCGATGCTGCCATCGCCCTCCGGCAACTGGACCGTCATGGTCGGCATCGGTGGCGAATACACGCCTGACTTCGTCGGATCGAAGAACGGGAGATTTCTCCCGATCCCGATCTTCACCATCCGTCGTGCCGGATCCATCGACCAGTTTCGCGGACCTCGCGACAGCGCCAGCATTGCGCTGCTCGACGTCGGCAATTTTCGCGCCGGCCCCGCGTTCAAATATGTCTCCTCGCGCAAGAGCGACAGATATGCCGAGCTGACGGGCCTTGGCGACGTCAAGGCGGCCTATGAGCTCGGAGGTTTCGTCGAATATTATCCGGTCGACTGGCTGCGCCTGCGCAGCGAATTGCGCCAGGGCTTGGGTGGCCACACCGGCGCCGTAGCAGATGTCTCCGCCGACGTCATCGTGCCGCTGATCCAGAGGCTGACGGTCTCGGCTGGCCCGCGCTTCACCTGGAAGAGCACCAAGGCGACCGCGCCCTATTTCGGCGTCGACGCAGTGCAGGCGGCAGCGTCGGGATTGCCACTATATGATGCCAGGGGCGGCGCGCACTCGGTCGGCTTCGGCAGCCAGATCTCCTACCGCATCAATCCGCAATGGGAGGTCCATGCCTATGTCGAGTACGAGAAGCTGCTGGGCGATGCCGCTGACAGTCCGCTGGTCAAGCTGCGGGGATCGTCGAACCAGACCACGGTAGGCCTGGGCGCCTCCTATTCCTTCGATTTCAGGATTCGATAGGCGATGCGCCGCATAGCTGTTCTATGGATTGGCCTCGCGTTTGCCTCCGCCGTTCTCGGCGCCGCCGCCGCGTTCGAGACACGCACGAGCCGCCTGCAGGCGATCAAGACCGTCGGCATCATCTCGGCCATCGGCGAGGAGATGAGCCTGACGCAGGCCGGCCTGACCGGGTTCGGCAAGACCGGGCAAAGCGCTTCGATCAGCGCGTGGGGGCTGGACGAGTTCATCGTGCACCAAGCGACGAAGCTCCTCAGCGGCCGCTTTCGCGTGCAGCCGGTGAGCTATCGCCGCGTCGCGTTCGCCGCTGTCAGGGATTCGCCGGTTACGCCCGTCAATCTCCTGCGCAGCGATCCGTTCAAGGAGCTGGTTCGCAGCGATGTCTCTCCGCAAGGCCTGGACGCCTACATCGTGATCACGCGGGCGAAGTCGAAGCTCGGCAACGGCCGCAACGTCGAGGGTGTCGGGCTCGCCGAATACCGGACCCTCCTTGCGGATTACGGCCTGATCCACGCGCTGTACGAAGTCCGCGTCATCGATGGCAAGTCGTTCGACGTGATCGAGAAGCGGGCCGCCGCGCCGCTCGACAACACGGCGACGATGCGGATTGCCGGCCCGAGCGGCGCAGTCGACGCGACGTTTGACGGTCCGGCTTCGAGCGAACGGCTGCGCGCGGCGATTGCGGACCTCATCACGCGCAGCCTGCCGGTCACGCTCGGCGACATGCACCTGCTCGGCAGCCAGTGACCCTCAGGTCACCGGCGCCGGATTGAACAGCGTGAGATCGTTGTGGATGCCCCAGCGGTCCGACCACGGCTTGGTGCGGCCGGAGGCGACGTCGAGGATCAGGCGGAACAGGTCCCAGCCGCATTCCTCGATGGTCTTCTCGCCGGTGGCGATGCTGCCTGAATCGAAGTCGATCAGGTCCTTCCAGCGCCGCGCGAGCTCGCTGCGGGTCGCGACCTTGATCACGGGCGCGGCCGCAAGGCCGTAAGGCGTGCCGCGACCGGTGGTGAAGACCTGCAGCGTCATGCCGGAGGCGAGCTGGAGCGTGCCGCAGATGAAGTCGGAGGCGGGCGTTGCCGCGAACAGCATGCCCTTCTGCGTCGCCTTCTCGCCGGGCGAGAGCACGCCGGTGATGGCGGATGATCCGGACTTCACGATCGAGCCGAGCGACTTCTCGACGATGTTGGCAAGTCCGCCCTTCTTGTTGCCGGGCGTGGTGTTGGCGCTGCGGTCGGCGCCGCCGCGCGCGAGATAGGAATCGTACCAGGCCATCTCGCGCACCAGCGCGCGGCCGACGTCCTCGTTGATGGCACGGCGGGTCAGGAGCTGGATGGCGTCGCGCACCTCGGTCACTTCAGAGAACATCACGGTGGCGCCGGCGCGCACCAGGAGGTCCGCGGCGAAGCCGACGGCGGGGTTCGCGGTGACGCCGGAGAAGGCGTCGCTGCCGCCGCATTGCAGGCCGATGACGAGATCGGAGGCCGGGCAGGTCTCGCGCTTGCGGGTGTTGAGCACCTTCAGCCGTGCCTCGGCCTGGGTCATGATCGCATCGACGATCGCACCAAAGCCGTCGAAGGCCTCGTCCTGCATGCGCACGATGGCATCGCTGACGCCTTCCGGCACCAGCCGCTCCGGCGCGAGCTTCTCGCAGCCGAGGCCGACGACCAGAATCTCGCCCCCGAAATTCGGATTGAGTGCGAGGTTCTGCAAGGTGCGGATCGGCACGACTGCGTCGGGCGCGGTAATCGCGACGCCGCAGCCATAGGCGTGCGTCAACGGGACAACGTCGTCGACGTTCGGATATTTCGGCAGCAGCTCGGCGCGGATGCGCTTGACCGCATATTCCATCGTGCCCTTGACGCATTGCACGGAGGAGGAGATGCCGAGGATGTTTTTCGTTCCGACTGAGCCGTCCGGATTGCGGTAGCCTTCGAAGGTGAAGCCTTCGAGCGGAGGCAGCGGTGCGGGAACGGCGGTCGAGATCTCGAGCTTGTCGAGGGCTGGGGCCTCCGGCATGCGGATGCGGGCTTCATCGACCCATTCGCCGGCTGATATCGGCGAGAGCGCATAGCCGATGATCTCGCCATAGCGGATGATCGGGGCGTCTTGCGCGATGTCGACCAGCGCCGTCTTGTGCCCTTGCGGCACGAAGGCGCGCAGCGTCAGCCCGCTGGCAAAGCGGGAGCCGGCGGGAAGCCCGAAATCATTGACCACGATCGCGACATTGTCGCGCTCGTTGAGCTTGATGTAGCGGGGCTGTTCTTTCGCTGCGACGTCCTGGTCCATCTGCTTTGCCTCAGAAGTCGTAGGGTGGGCAAAGGCGCAACGCGCCGTGCCCACCTTGTTTCACGTCGAACGTAGCTGGTGGGCACGCTTCGCTTTGCCCACCCTACGATGTCTCAACCCGGGAAAGTATAAGCCGTCTTCACCGTCGTATAGAACTCGCGGGCATAGGAGCCCTGCTCGCGGGCGCCGTAGCTCGAGCCTTTCCGGCCGCCGAACGGGACGTGATAGTCGACGCCTGCGGTCGGCAGATTGACCATCACCATGCCGGACTCGCTGTTGCGCTTGTAGTGCGAGGCGTATTTCAGGCTGGTGGTGCAGATGCCGGAGGCGAGGCCGAACTCGGTGTCGTTGGAGATGGCGAGGGCCTCCTCGTAGTTCTTGGCGCGGATGACGGCGGCGACGGGGCCAAAGATCTCCTCACGCGCGATGCGCATGTTGTTGTTGGCTTCGGTGAACAGCGCCGGCTGCAGATAATGGCCGGGGTTCTCGCGCTTGAGCAGCTCGCCGCCGAAGGCGAGCTTGGCGCCCTCATCCTGGCCGATCTTGATGTAGCGCAGGTCCTGGTCGAGCTGGCTTTGGTCGACCACGGGGCCGATATGCACGCCCGCCTTGAGCGCGTCGTCCACCGACAGGCTGTTCAGGCGTTCGGCCATCGCCGCGACGAAGCGGTCATGGATGCCTTCAGTGACGATCAGGCGGGAGGAGGCAGTGCAGCGCTGACCGGTCGAGAAATAGGCGCCGTTGACGGCGACCTCGACGGCGGTCTTCAGGTCGGCGTCGTCGAGCACGACCAGCGGATTCTTGCCGCCCATCTCGAGCTGGAACTTCTTCATCGGGTTGGAGAGCACGCAGGCCTGCGCGATCTTGCGGCCGGTCTGCACCGAGCCAGTGAAGGAGATCGCGGCGACGTCAGGATGTTCGAGCAAGGTCTGGCCGACCACTGAGCCGGAGCCGACCACGAGGTTGAATACGCCGGCGGGAATGCCGGAGCGGGTGATGATCTCCGACAGCGCATGCGCCGAGCCTGGCACCAGCTCGGCCGGCTTGAACACCACGGTGTTGCCGTAGCAGAGCGCCGGCGCGATCTTCCAGGCGGGAATCGCGATCGGGAAATTCCAGGGCGTGATCATGCCGACGACGCCGACCGGCTCACGGGTGAGCTCGACGTCGAGGCCGGGGCGCACCGAGGCGCCCTTCTCGCCGATCAGGCGCAGCGCCTCGCCGGCGAAGAAGGCGAAGATCTGGCCAGCGCGGGCGACCTCGCCGATACCTTCTGGAAGCGTCTTGCCTTCCTCGCGGGCGAGCAGGCGTCCGAGCTCTTCCTTGCGGGCGAGGATTTCGGTCGAGATCTTGTTGAGCGCGTCGTAGCGCACCTGCGGGGTCGACTGCGCCCAGGCGGGGAAGGCGGCCTTGGCGGCGGCGATCGCCTTCTCGGTCTGCGCCTTGTCGGCTTTGGCGTATTCGCCGACGAGATCGTTGGTGTTGGAGGGATTGATGTTCTTCGTGATGCCGGATCCCTCGATCCATTCGCCGCCGATGAAGTTTCTCAGGATTTCTGTCATCTCATTCCTCCAGATTTTCTCTTAGCGCACGAGGCACGGACGCTTGTCGTCGAAGGTCCAGCCGGGGATCAGGTCCTGCATGGCCATAGCGTCATCCCGGGCGCCAAGTCCATGCTTCTTGTAGAGCTCATGCGCGGTCTCGATGGCCGCGCGGTCGATCTCGATGCCGAGGCCTGGACGGTCCGGGACCGCGATCTTGCCGCCCCTGATCTGGAGGGGCTCTTGCGTCAGCGCCTGACCGTCCTGCCAGATCCAGTGGGTGTCGATCGCGGTGACCTTGCCGGGGGCGGCGGCGCCGACATGGGTGAACATGGCGAGCGAGATGTCAAAGTGATTGTTGGAGTGCGAGCCCCAGGTCAGGCCGTTGTCACGGCAGGTCTGGGCGACGCGCACCGAGCCTTGCATGGTCCAGAAATGGGGATCGGCCAGCGGGATGTCCACCGCGCCCAGGCGCAGCGCATGGGAGAGCTGCCGCCAGTCGGTGGCGATCATGTTGGTTGCGGTCGGCAGCCCCGTGGCGCGGCGGAACTCGGCCATGATCTCGCGGCCCGAGAAGCCGGCTTCGGCACCGCAGGGATCCTCGGCATAGGCGAGGATGCCGTGCATGTCCTTGCAGAGGCTGATGGCCTCGTCGAGTGACCAGGCCCCGTTGGGGTCGAGCGTGACGCGCGCGTTGGGGAAGCGCTTTGCAATCGCGGTGACGGCCTCGATCTCCTGCTCGCCGCGGAGCACGCCGCCCTTGAGCTTGAAATCGGCGAAGCCGTAATGGTCGTGGGTCGCCTCGGCGAGCCGCACCACGGTCTCGGGCGTCATCGCCTCCTGATGGCGGAGGTTGAACCATTCCGCCTTGCCGGTCTCGCCCGTGACGTAGTCGAGCTTGCTCTTGCGACGGTCGCCGACGAAGAACAGGTAGCCGAGCGTCTCGACGCTCTTGCGCTGCTGGCCTTCGCCGAGCAGGGCTGCGACCGGCAGCGCGAGATGCTGGCCGAGCAGGTCCAGCAGCGCCGACTCGACTGCGGTGACCGCGTGGATCATGACGCGGAGGTCAAAGGTCTGCTTGCCGCGGCCGCCGGCATCACGATCGGCGAAGGCGGTGCGGATGTCGGCCAGGATGTTGTTCATCGCGCCGACGGTCTTGCCGATCACGAGATCGCGGGCGTCCTGCAGTGTCTGCCAGATCTTCTGTCCGCCCGGCACCTCGCCGACGCCGGTGTGGCCGGCATTGTCGGTGAGGATGACGATGTTGCGGGTGAAGAACGGCGCATGCGCGCCGCTGAGGTTGAGGAGCATGCTGTCGCGGCCCGCGACCGGGATCACCTGCATCGCCGTGACGACCGGTGCGCCGGAGATTTCCGTCTGGGCCATCGCACGCTCCTCCCTGTTGTCTGCTGCTATTCTGCAGCCTGTTGTGACGATCGTGCGGCGGGCAGCTTCTTCACCAGCGCGGCCAGCTCCGCGATCTCCTGCTCGGTGAGGTCGGTGAGCGGCGGACGGACCGGGCCGGAATCGCGGCCGATCACCTTCATGCCGGCCTTGATGATCGAGACCGCATAGCCCTTCTTGCGGTTGCGGATCGCGATCAGCGGCAGGATGAAGTCCTTCAGCCCGGCGTGGATCGCCGCATGGTCGCGCTTGCGCACGGCGGCGTAGAAATTGGTGGCGAATTCCGGCACGAAGTTGAACACGGCCGACGAATAGGTCGTCACGCCCATGTCGAGATAGGGCAGCGCGAAGGTCTCGGCGGTCGGCAGGCCGCCGACATAGGTCAGGCGATCGCCGAGCTTGGTGTAGACACGCGTCATCAACTCGATGTCGCCGATGCCGTCCTTGTAGCCGACGAGGTTCGGGCAGCGCTCGGCAAGGCGCGCGAGCGTATCGGGCTGGAGGATGGCGTTGTCGCGGTTGTAGACGATGACGCCGATCTTCACGGAGGCGCAGACCGCCTCGACATGGGCGGCAAGGCCTTCCTGCTCGGAATGGGTGAGATAGGGCGGCAGCAGCAAGAGGCCGTCGGCGCCGGCCTTTTCCGCGCCGATCGCGATCTCGCGGGCGATCGCGGTGCCGTAGCCGGTGCCGGCGAGCACGGGCACGCGGCCCTTGGTCTCGTCGACGGCGACTTTCACGACTTGCGGAACCTCGGTCGGGGTCAGCGAGAAGAACTCGCCGGTGCCGCCGGCGGCGAACAGACCTGCGACGTCATAGCCGCACAGCCAGTCCATGTTGGCGCGGTAGGTCGCCTCGTCGAAGGAGTAGTCCGCCTTGAACGGCGTGACGGGGAAGGACAGGAGGCCCGATCCGATCTTCTGGGCCATCTCCTGCGGGGTCATCTTGCTCATGGGCGCTGCTCCCTTGCCTCGTGTTGTGGAGGACGCAAGCAGAAGGCCGCGCGTCCATGCGCCGTGGTTTAGGAGACCGTTCGATGCGCGTCCAAGCCAAAGCCTATATCGACCGATGCGGATTGAGCATCAATCTTCCGCCACCTCCGCGGAGGACAATTCGCCGGCGATTTTGACCAGGGCCGACAGCAGCGGGTTCTCGTCGTCGCGGCGCCAGACCATGAACAGCTCGACGGGGACACGGGTGCGCAGCTTGAGCGGCCGCAGCCGCACGTCGGAGATCTTCAGGCTCGCGGCCGCAGCCGGCACGATGGCAAGGCCGAGGCCGGCGCGCACCATGGCGAGGATCGAATGGATCTGGCTGAGATGCTGAACATAGCGCGGCAGCACGTCGGCCCGCGTGAACAGCGCCACCAGGAGATCGTGGAAGTAGCGGCTCTCATAGGGCGAATACATCACGAAGGGCTGGTCGTCGAAGTCCTTGATGGTGATGCTGTCGGCATTCGCCAGCGGATGCTTCTTCGGGATCGCAGCCAGCAGCGGCTCGGCGACGACGCGGCGGCTGGTGAGCTCGGGACGCGCGATCGGCGGCCGCAGCAGGCCGGCGTCGATCTGGCCCGAGGTCAGCGCCTCGAACTGGTCGCCCGACACCATCTCCTTCAGCGAGAAATCGACTTCGGGCAGTTTCGCGCGGCAGGCGGCGACCAGTTCGGGCAGGAAGCCGTAGGCGGCGGCCGCGGTGAAGCCGATCTTGAGCGAGCCGGTCTTGCCGAGTGCGATGCGGCGGGCGACTTGCGAGGCGCTTTCCGCAAGCTTGAGGATGCGCCGCGCCTCGGGTAGGAAGCTGCGCCCCGCCGGCGTCAGCCGCACCGAGCGGCTGGTGCGCTCCAGCAGCGGCGCGTCGATGATGTGCTCGAGCACCTGGATCTGCCGGGACAGCGGCGGCTGGGTCATGTTCAGCCGCGCGGCGGCGCGGCCGAAATGCAGTTCCTCCGCCACCGTGACAAAACAGCGGAGCTGATTGAGGTCGAACATCGATACATGCCTTAGATGGATAAGGCGTTTCCCCGGCACTTCTAGCATCGATCACTCCCAAAACAAAGACGGCGGCTTTTGAGGGCCGCCGTTGAGTTGCCTGGTCAAGCTCCCATGGGGAGCCCTCAGGAGGAACGTTTGAGCACCACCCGCTCGATCTTGCCGACGATGACGAGATAGGCGAAGGCGGCCACCAGCGCGTTGGCGCCGACGAACACCAGTGCGCCGTTGAACGAGCCGGTGGCGGCCAGGATGTAGCCGATCACGATCGGGGTGGTGATCGAGGAGAGGTTGCCGAAGGTGTTGAACAGGCCGCCGGAGACGCCGCCGGCTTCCTTGGGCGAGGTGTCGGAGACGACCGCCCAGCCGAGCGCGCCGATGCCCTTGCCGAAGAAGGCGAGCGCCATGAAGCCGACCACCAGCGCCTGTCCGTCGACATAGTTGCAGGCGATGATCGACATCGACAGCAGCATGCCGCCGACGATCGGGATCTTGCGCGCCATGGTCAGCGAGCCGGTCCTGCGCAGGATCGCATCGGAGATGATGCCGCCGAGCACGCCGCCGATGAAGCCGCACAGCGCAGGCAGCGTCGCGACGAAGCCGGCTTGCAGGATCGACAGGCCGCGCTCCTTGACGAGGTAGACCGGAAACCAGGTCAGGAAGAAATACGTCAGCGTGTTGATGCAGTACTGGCCGAGATAGACGCCGAGCATCATGCGGTTGGAGAGCAGCTGGCGGATGTGGTCCCAGCCGGAGCCAGCCTCGGGCGCACGCTCGCGCAGCAGATCGTCCTTGGGCGCGTCGAGATCGACCAGCGCGCCGCCTTCCTTGATGTAGTCGAACTCCGCCTCGTTGATCGAGGGGTGCTCCTTTGGGCCGTAGATGGTCTTGAGCCAGGCGAGACCCATGACGACGCCAAGCGCGCCCATCACGAAGAACACATAGCGCCAGCCGTAATCATGCGCGATCCAGCCCATCAGCGGCGCGAAGATCACGGTGGCGAAATACTGTCCAGAGTTGAAGAAGGCCGATGCGGTGCCGCGCTCGTTGCCGGGAAACCACGCCGCGACGATGCGGGCGTTGGCGGGGAAGGAGGGGGCTTCAGCGACGCCGACCAGCAGGCGAAGCGCGAACAGCACGGCGACGGCGGCGCCGGCACTGAGGAAGCCGACCCAGCCCTGCATCAGCGTGAACAGCGACCAGACGATGATGCTGAAGGCATAGACGAGGCGCGAGCCGTAACGGTCGAGCAGCCAGCCGCCCGGCACTTGGGCAACGACATAGGACCAGCCGAACGCCGAGAAGATCCAGCCCATGGCGATGGGATCGAGATGCAGCTCCTTGGAAAGCGCAGGGCCCGCGATCGACAGCGTGGCCCGGTCGGCATAATTGACGGTGGTGACCAGGAACAACATGGTCACGATGAACAGCCTGACGCGAGACCTCCTCACGTCCGCTGCGGACACCACTGCGCTCATCATGCGCCTCCTTAGAACTCGAAACGTTTCCTCAAGGCGACTCCTAGAGGCGCGCGCGGCAAAGTGTCCAAGTTGAAGGGAGTATCGATCGATGCCGTTTTTGGATTGATGGAACGGCGGGTTGGGGGAACGATGCGTGGTGACGGCGAACACGTGCCACGCACTCAACTCTCATTCCCCGCGAAGGCGGGGAATCCAGTACGCCGCGGCGTCTCGATTCAAATCACCGCTGTCACGGAGTACTGGATCGCCCGCTCCAGTGCGCGATTGCGCACAAGGCGGACGATGACGGCGTGTGTGGAGGTAGCGTCGCTTCTACTGCCGCGCGCTCGGCAGCAACTGCGGCAGGAATCCGCTCGTCACGCCGGGCGGCACGGCGTCGAGACCCAGCACCGCACTTGCCGCCGGCAGCGCTGCGTCCGCCATCGCCGCATGGCCTTCCGCGCTCGGATGCACGGCGCCGCCATAGACCGCGGAGAGCACGCCCCAGGTGGCATCGTGGATGTCGGTCGGCTGGCTCGCGGCCGGCAAGCCTTGCGGATAGGTCATCGCGGCAAAATAGCTGTCATTGGCGTCGCGGATCCAGCGCGCGCGGGGCAGGTAGGCGCGGTACTCCGAGGCGCCGCGGCCGCACAGCATCGGCTGGCTCGCCGCGCTCACGATGTCAGGGTTGAAGCTCTGGCCGTTCTCCGCGAAGCAAGTGCGGTCGAATTCGGGATCGTTGCCCGAATGCGCGCAGAAGCCGTGATCGGCGAAAGCGGCCTGATGCGCATCGACGAAGGTCATGCGGTCGGATTCGGGATCGCGGCACAGCGCGCCGCGGGTGCAGGTGGCAAGTCCCTTCAGCTGCGGCAGAAACTCGGTGTCGACGAAGGTCGAGACACGCGCGAGGCGTTGCGGGTCGGCGTTGAAGGACGGATGGATGTCGAAGCCGGCGCGGCCGCCGCGGCAGGGCACGCCGCCATCGGCGAGCGCCGGATTGGCGTAGGAGACATAGACCACGTGCGAGAGGTCGCCGCCGACGAGCGGCTTCAAGGCCTCGCGCAAGCGAACGAAATTCTGCGGCAGCTCGCGCGCCAGCGCGTCGCGGGAATCGTCGACGCTCGCCATCACGCCGGAGCGGCGGAACAGCGCGCGCTCGGTCGCGGTGTCGACGATGACGTCGGCGACGAGGCCGGAGAAATAGACGTCGTTGGCGCCGACCGAGAGCAGCACGAGGTCGAGCGTGCGGTCGGGCTGGCGTTTCTTCGCCGCGGTGAGCGCCTCGCGCAGCTCGGCGACCTGCGCGTTCACGCTGGTGTTGCAGACGCCGGTCTTGCCGGGCGGGCATTCGCGGGCGCGCTGCGAGCCGAGCAGCCCGTCGCCGATGCTGGCGCCGGTGCAGGCGAGTGGTAGATAGGTCACGGCGATGTGGGTGTAGCGCACCGCGAGCGCCAGCGCGGTGCGGGCCTGGTAGCTGTAGAGCGAGCGGTGGCACGGCGCATTGAACCACAACGCGCTGTAGTGCTGCCAGTTGGCGAGCGTGTCCGGCGCCTCGCAGGCGCGACCGCCTTTGTAGCCGGCGCGGCTCGGCCGGTAGTATTGCGCGCCGGCGGTGCCGAGATAGGAGCGGAAGCAGAAGCCTTCGTCCGACAGCGCCAGCGGCCGGTCCGGATTGCCTTCGCCCGAGGCGATGCTGTCGCCGAGGCCGGCGATGAAGATATCGCGGACCTGGATTTCGGTCTGGACGCGCTGGGTCGGGTCGGAGCCGGAGGAGACGTCGACGGTTGCGACCGTCTGCTTGCCGTAGCGGACGCGCAGATTGACCGGCTCGGCGCAGTCGAAGGTCGATTGTTGCGGTCCGTCGCCGTCGTCGAAGCTCCAGGCGCAGGTGGCGCCGACCGGCACCGCGCCGGTCAGGCGCACGGTGATGGGGTGGTCGATCGGGGTGATGTAGTTCTCTTTGACGTTGTCGCGGGTGCAGGGCTGGTTGACCCGGCCCTGGAGGTCGATGCAGAGCCGGTTGACCATGTTGCGAGCCCAGCCGCGGCCCTCGCTCTGGAGCTCCAGCGATTGCTCGGCGGCGAGGATGTTGCGATTACGCGCATTCTCGACATGGAGCAGGAAGTCGCGCTCCTCGCGGAACAGGCGGAAGCGGTTGCGCACCTCCCAATTGACCTGCATCGCGCCGGCATCCTGCGCGGCAGCGCGCTCGGACGGCCAGACGGTCAAAATCCCGGCAAACACCAGGGCGCAGGCGGAGAGGGTGCGAAAGGAAAGTCGGATCATGGCCCGCGTCTTCAACGGCAAAGTTGAGGCGGAAATAAGAGAGCATTGCTCCCCCGCCTGCAACCTTCGTCTGCCGCTTTTGCGGGCGGGCGCCGCTCAGCGCTTGCTGGCCTGCCGCACCAGGCGCTCACGCTCCATCGGCGTCACCTGCTTGGGCAGATTGGCCTGCGCGCAGGCCTCCGCCAGCCGCCGCCGCTCCTGCCAGGGCTCGACCACGTTCATCCAGAGCTCGCGGGCGCCCATGATGGAGATGGCGAGGCCGAACGGGATCACGAAATAGAGGATGCGGAACACCAGCAGCGTCGCCAGAAGCTGTTCGCGGCCGAATTCGGGCAGCGCCACCAGCATGGCGGCATCGAACACGCCGATCGACCCGGGGGCATGGCTGGCAAAGCCCAGCAGCGTCGCCAGGATGAACACGACGGCGAGCGAGAGGAAATCGATCTGCGGAGTGGCCGGCACCAGGAGGTACATCGCCAGCGCGCAGAAGCCGAGATCGACCACGCCGATCAGGATCTGCACCAGCGTCAGGGGCGCCGACGGCAGCACCACCTTCCAGCCCTTCTGTCCGAGCTCGCGGCGCTTCTCGCCCATGCAGAGCCAGACCAGATAGGCGCTGATCGAGGCGAGGCCGCCGAACGCGATCAGCCGGTTGATGGAGGAGGGAAGCTGATCCATGTACGAGGCGGCGTCGGGATGGATCGCCATGCCGATCGAGAGCACGAAGATGTTACCGAGCCAGAAGGTCAGTCCCGACAGGAAGCAGATCTTGGCGACGTCGATCGCATTCAGCCCGTAATCCGAATAGATCCGGAAACGGATCGCGCCGCCGGTAAAAACCGTGGCGCCGATGTTGTGGCCGATCGAATAGGACGTGAAGCTGGACAGTGCTGCGATGCGATAGGGCACGTGCTTCTTGCCGATCGTTCGCAATGCAAAAAAGTCGTAGAAGGTCAGCGTACAGAACGCGAAGACGACGCAGATCGCCGCGAGCCCGATATTTTCCCGGGGAATCTCGGTCAGCGCGGTCAGGATGACGCCGGTATCGATGCCTTTGAGGGTACGCACAAGCGTGGTGACCGCGAAGGCGATGATGAAGACGCTCGCGGCAATTCCGAGCCGTCGCCAGCCGATCCATCGTTTGAAGCCGCGTTTCAGCGCGGTCAGCAGTCCGTGCATTCATCCTCCCGGCAGGGGGCAAGATCGATAGGGCCAGGCATTGGCCGGTCGGCCGCGATCACGGCCCGTGGGCGTCGATCGCTAGCATGATGTAGCTCATTTAAGGCAAAAACGGCGGCTTGTGCAGCCCTTGACAACGATAGGTTCTGCTTTGGACCTGCGACCTTTGTCATACGCGGTTCACATCCGGGGCGCGTTAAGCATATGAGTCGTAATGCGCGGCTTGGATCGCGCGTCCGGATTTTGACATGGTTTCAAATCCTGGCGCCCGTGTCCTTGTTCCACCGCAAGCGATGCGGGCTTTTTTGGAACGCCGATGCTGCGTACCCGTTAGCGCCCAATCAGCAATCGAACATGGCGGAATAAGCGGCTTTTTCATGCAAGCCGATGCCTCCGTGTTCCCAAAACCGAAAGAGGATTGGAACGATGGGACTGTTCACAAAAGACATCAAGACCATGAACGACCTGTTCGTGCACCAGCTCCAGGACATCTATTACGCGGAGCAGCAGCTCACCAAGGCGCTGCCGAAAATGGCAAGTAAGGCCACCGATCCGCAGTTGAAGCAGGGCTTTTTGACGCACCTCGAGGAAACCAAGCAGCACGTCACGCGGCTCGAGGAAGTGTTCAAGATGCATGGCGTCGCCGTCAAGGCGGTGGACTGCCCGGCGATCGACGGCATCATCGAGGAAGCCGATGAGACCGTCGGCGAAGTCGCCGACAAGGCAGTGCTGGACGCCGCGCTGATCAATGCGGCGCAGGCCGCGGAGCATTACGAGATCGTCCGCTATGGCAGCCTGATCGCCTGGGCCAAGCAGCTCGGCCGCAACGACTGCGCCAGCGTGTTGGCCAAGACGCTGGAGGAGGAGAAGGCGACCGACAAGAAGCTGACGACGCTCGCCGAGAGCAAGGTCAATCTCCGCGCAGCGAGCTAGCGATCCGGTCTTGATCTGGAGACGCCGCGCGGCTGTGCGGCGTCTCCTTCTATTCGCCTTGCGGGGCCTGCCCGCCCTGGTATTTCAGCCCGAAGATCAGGGCGATCACTGCGAAGGCCGCAATGGTGGCGGCAAACACCAGGCTCGCCACGGTCAGGCTGGTCAGGGTCGAGAGCACGCCGATCCCGATCACCGGAAGCGCGTTTCCGAGAAAGCAGCAGATGAAATAGGCCGAGACCACCTCGGCGCGGCGATCATCCGGTGCGATCTGGTTCACCACCTGCAGGCTGCCGCGATAGCCGAGGCCCGCCGCCACGCCGCAGGTCGCGGTCGATGCGATCATCACGCCGAGCGATCCCACGAATTGTGCCGTCACGAGCAAGGCAAGGCTCGGCAACATCAGGCCGAGCGACCACAGCATGGCGGTGCGGCTGGAGAGTGAGCGTGTCAGCGCGATGACCAGCGCCACGGCTGCCGCAAGCTCGAGGAAGATTGCGCCGGCGACGGCGTGGCTGGTGACATGCAGCTCGTTGGCGAGCACGCTCGGTGCAAGTGCGGCGAAAAAGGCAACGAGGGCCATGGCGCCAAAGCCTGTCACCGCGGGCGCCACGAAGCGCGACCGGATCGACGACGGAACGCCGGCACGCGGCCGGATCGACAGCTGCGTGAGCGCAGCCAGCGGCCGATCCACGGTCTCGCGCGCGAAGGCGAGGAGGGTCGCGACAACCACCAGCACCACGAGATAGCGTTGAACGGCGTTCGCAGCGGAAGCGCGACATATTCGGCAAGCAGGCCGGCGACGAGCGCGCCGAGGCCGAGGCCGGTGAAATTCGCGATCGTCGCGATCACGGTGGCGCGGGAGCGGTCCTGCTCGGCGATCAGTTCGGCGAGCCACGCCGTGCCGGTTCCGGCGCCGATCCCGATGGCGAGGCCGCTCAGCACCCGTGCCACGTAAAGCGAAGCGACCCCGTGTGCGAGCAGGAAGACCACTGCCCCCGCGACGGCGATGCCGATGGCAATGACCGCCGTGCGCCGCCGCCCGACCTCGTCCGACATCCGGCCGAACACCAGCAGTGCAGTCAAATTGCCGACGATGTAGACGGCATAGATCAGCGTCAGGGTGATCTGGGAGAAGCCGAACTGGTGCTTGTAGATGACGTAGAGCGGCGTTGCGATGGTGCTGCCGGCGAACAGGACGCCGATCAGGCAGCCGACGGCAATGACGGTTGCGGTCTTGCCGAACTCCGATCTTGCGCCAGACGGAATTGAGGTGTTGCCAACTCTTGCCATGAGGTCACTGCCGAGAAGGGAACGTGAAGGGATCAACAGAGACAATCTCGCGCTGTTCCCATGCTTCCGCGCGGACGGGAGTTGCACGGCGAGCAGAACGCGAAGTTTCGTTGTTGTTGCTGAAGGATACGATTCCTCGCGCGATGATGCTTCGATCATAATCGAATCATGTTGGCGCGGTGAAAGCGTATGTTTCGCATGGGGCTGCAATCGAGGTGCAGCATGCGAGCTAACACCATCAAATATCAAACCTTCGACGACGGAGCCGGCGCGCCGCGAGCCCGTTCGCCTCTTGCGACCTCGCTCACGCTGGCGGCGATGAGCCTCGGCTATGGCGTGGTGCAACTCGACGTCACCATCGTCAACACCGCGCTGGATGCGATGGGCAAGACGCTCGGCGGCGGCGTCGCGGAGCTGCAATGGGTGGTCAGCGCCTACACCATTGCGTTCGCCGCCTTCATTTTGACGGCCGGCGCGCTCGGCGACCGCATCGGCGCCAAGCGCATCTTCATGGCGGGGTTCGCGATCTTCACCGCGGCCTCGCTGGCCTGCGCGCTGTCGCCCAACGCCATCGTCCTGATCGCCGCGCGGCTGGTCCAGGGACTGGCGGCGGCGATCCTGGTGCCGAATTCTCTCGCGCTGCTCAATCATGCCTACACGGACGATCGTGCGCGCGGCCGCGCCGTCGCCGTCTGGGCGGCCGGAGCGAGTCTCGCACTCACCGCCGGCCCGTTCGTCGGCGGCGCGCTGATCACGCTGGTCGGTTGGCGCGCGATCTTCCTGGTCAACCTGCCGATCGGGCTCGGCGGCCTCTGGCTGAGCTGGCGCTATGCGGCCGAGACCACGCGAGCGACCTCGCGTGAGATCGATCTGCCCGGCCAGCTTGCCGCGATCGGTGCGCTCGGGGCGCTTGCCGGCGCGATCATCGAAGGCGGCGCGCTCGGCTGGGACCATCCGGCGGTGATCGCGGCCTTCGTCGGAGCCGCCGTTCTCGCCGTGCTCTTCATCTGGCGCGAGAGCCGCGCGGCGCAGCCGATGCTGCCGCTGTCGCTGTTCGGTCACCGCTTGTTTACCCTGACCACGATCGTCGGCCTGCTCGTCAATGTCGCGATCTATGGCCTGATCTTCGTGCTCAGCCTGTACTTCCAGCGGATCAACGGGCTGTCGGCGTGGTGGACGGGTCTGGCCTTCGTGCCGATGATGGGGGCGGTGCTGCCGGTCAACCTGCTGGCGCCGCGCCTTGCCGAACGGATCGGCCCATGTCCCACCATCGTCGTCGGCGCCTGCGTCTCGGCGCTCGGCTGCCTCGGTCTGGTCTGGATCGAAGCCGGGACAAGTTACTCCGCGATCTTTGCGCAGATGATTGCGATCAGCGGCGGGCTCGGCCTGCTGGTGCCGCCGCTGACCTCGACCTTGCTGGGTAGCGTCGAGAAAGCGCGCTCCGGCATCGCCGCAGGAGTCCTGAACGCGACGCGGCAGACCGGCAGCGTGCTCGGCGTCGCGCTGTTCGGCTCGCTGGTGGTCTCGGAAGCAACGTTCATGACGGGGCTGCACCTGTCGCTGATCATTTCTGCCGCTGTCCTGCTGCTTGCTGCGGCCGTGATCGGCCTCGGCGCAAGGGCGCAGGGGCCGACAATGTGAGCGACCGCACACATTGTCTGTTCACCATTTTCCGAACCGCTGAATAGCCGGTTACCTGCTATCCATCTCTGCCGGTTCAGATGTCGGGTGGAACAGGAATCGGCAATGTATCAGGTCCTCTACTGTCTCACCGACGAGCATGATTGGCGACTTGTTGCGCTTGGCGGCGCGGTGTGTCTGCTCGCGAGCGCTGCAGCGATCAGCCTGTTTCACCGGGCCCGCGCGGCCCGTGGGAGCGCTCGCGTGGCGTGGATTGCGCTCGATGCTGCCGTTGCCGGCTGCGGCATCTGGGCGACCCATTTCATCGCGATGCAGGCGTACGGGCCGGGCGCCGGCGGCGCTTACAACATCCCCGTGACGGTGCTGTCGCTGATCTTTGCGATCGCAGTCACCTTCATCGGTCTCAGCATCTCGGTGTCGACGACGCGCGGGCTCCTGGTTGCACTCGGTGGCGCCGTTGTCGGCGGCGGCGTGGCCGCCATGCATTACACCGGCATGATGGCGTTCGAGATTCCGGCTCATGTCGGCTGGGCGACCGGTACCGTGACCGTCTCGATCCTGCTCGGCATCCTCTTCGGCTCGCTCGCTCTGTTTGTCGCGGGACGGCGCGACGGCGTGTCCGGTGCCCTCGGCGCGACGGTCCTGCTGACGGTCGCCATCGTCTCGCATCATTTCACCGCCATGGGCGCGCTGGAGCTGACGCCCGATCCTACGCTCGTGGTCAGCGGCCTTTCGATCCCGCCGGCGTCGCTGTCGATCCTGACCGCCAGCGCGGCGGCTGCCATCATCGCGATCGCGCTCGCGGCCGCCGTGCTCGACCGTCGTGCCAAGGGCGAGCTCGGACGCCAGCAGGTCGTGCTGGATGCTGCGCTCGAGAACATGTCGCAGGGCCTGTGCATGTTCGATGCGGACGGCAAGATCCAGCTCTTCAACGAACGCTACGCCGCGATGCTCGGCCGCACCGGCATTCCGCTCGCCGGGCGCCTGCTCGTCGACGTGCTGCGGGAGGAGCAGGCGAAAGGCCAGTGGCAGGGCGATGCGGGCGAGTTCTTCGCGCGTCTCGTCGCCGATGCGCGCGAGGGCCGCACGACCAGCCAGGTCGTCAACCGGCTCGGCCGCTCCATCCGCGTCGTCAACCAGCCGATGCAGGGCGGCGGCTGGGTCGCGACCTTCGAGGACATCACCGAATGGCTGGAGGCGCAGGCCAAGATCTCGCACATGGCGCGCCATGACGCGCTGACCAGTTTGCCCAACCGCGTGCTGTTCCACGAGCAGCTCGAGCAGGGACTGCGGCGCACCATGTCGGGCGACCAGCTCGCGGTGCTCTGTCTCGATCTCGATCATTTCAAGGACATCAACGACTCGCTCGGCCATCCGATCGGCGATGCGCTGCTGAAGGAGGTCGGCCGCAGGCTGAAGGCCACCGTCGGCGAGAACGACACCGTGGCGCGGCTCGGTGGCGACGAGTTCGCCGTGGTCCAGATCGGACGCTCCGAGGAAGCCGCGGCGAGATCGCTCGCCGGCCGTCTCGTCGAGGTGATCTCGGCGCCCTACGAGATCGACGACCATCAGATCGTGATCGGCGTCTCGATCGGCATCTCGCTGTCGCCGCAGGACGGCAACAATCCGGACGAGCTCTTGAAGAACGCTGATCTCGCGCTGTACCGCGCCAAGGCCGACGGCCGCGGCACCTATCGCTTCTTCGAGACCGGCATGGACGCGCGCGCGCAGGCGCGGCGGCTGTTGGAAATGGATCTGCGCGCGGCGCTGCAACGCGATGAATTCGAGGTGCACTACCAACCGATCCGCGACGTCGCCAGCGATCGCGTCGTCGCCTTCGAGGCGCTGCTGCGCTGGAACCATCCGCAGCGCGGACTGATCTCGCCCGTCAACTTCATTCCGCTGGCCGAGGAGACCGGTCTCATCATCCAGCTCGGCGAGTTCGTGCTGCGCGGCGCCTGCGCCGATGCGGCCACCTGGCCTGACGATATCGACGTCGCCGTCAACCTGTCGCCGGTGCAGTTCAAGAGCCCGAACCTGATCGCGTCGGTGACCGCGGCGCTGGCCGCCTCGGGACTGAGCGCACGCCGTCTCGAGCTCGAGATCACCGAATCCGTGCTGCTCCAGAACAGCGAGGCGACGCTGACCACGCTGCACGAGCTGCGCGCCATGGGCGTGCGAATCTCGCTCGACGATTTCGGCACCGGCTATTCATCGCTGAGCTATCTGCGCAGCTTCCCGTTCGACAAGATCAAGATCGACCGCTCGTTCGTGTCGGAGCTCGCAACGCGCGAGGATTCCATGGCGATCATCCGCGCCGTGACGAGCCTTGGCCGCAGCCTCGGCATCGTCACCACCGCGGAAGGCGTCGAGAACGATGCGCAGCTCGAGCTCCTGCGGCGCGAGGGCTGCACCCAGGCGCAGGGTTATCTGTTCAGCAAGCCGCGGCCTGCCTCGGGCGTGGCGTTGATGCTGGAGCGTCCGCGTTTGCGGGCGACCGCCTGAACGGTCAGCCGCGGCGCAGGGCGAAATGCGCGCCGCAGAACGCCATCACGGCGCCGAGGCACAGGGCGGCGAGCCCGGCGAGCACGACCGAGACGGTCGGGATCGGGCTCGGTGCCGAGGCCGCCTGGCCCGCGCCTGCGAGCAGGAGCACGCCGACCGCGATCAGGAACTGCCGCATCCGCTGCGGGATCTGGCCGTCGACGGCGCTCTGCATCAGGCTCGCCGTGAAATAGCCGCCGGAGAAGCCGACGGTTGCGATCAGCCACCAGGCGATCGCCGCGCCCGCAGGCATGAATTCGTGGGTATCGGAACGCCAGAGGCCGCCGAGGTCGAGCCCATAGCGCGCGCCCAGCATGTGCACGGCGAGCGCGAGCAGCACGCCGGAGATCACAGCGGCGCCGAGAATCAGGCGACGCGGAAAAAAGGTCGTCTCAGCCATGGCTCGCTTGTAGGATGGGCGAGGGCGGTCGCGCAAGCATATCGCGGACGGGATTGATTTCGAGATGCAGGTTTCCGGAGCCGAGGCGACCACGAGCTACGCCTACAAGGCATCGCTGATCGGCTCGGCGCATCGCTTCGAGCTGACGCAGGAGGGGCTGTCCTGGCACATCGCCGGCCGCTCGGGCCTGTGGCGCTATGACGAGATCAGTGCTGTCAGGCTGTCGTTCCGCCCGGTCTCGATGCAGCAGCACCGCTTCCGCGCCGATGTCAGCCACAGCGGCGGCGGCCGCATCGCAATCCTCTCGACGAGCTGGCAGACCGCCGCGCTGATGGCGCCGCAGGACAACGGGTTTCGCGACTTCATCCTCGAATTGCATGCGCGGATGGCGAAGGCGGGCAGTCGCGCGGCGCTCACCGCGGGCCTCGGCGCTAAGACCTATGCCGCGGTGCTGGCGTTCCTGGCGCTGCTGACGGTTGCGATGGCGGGACTCCTGATCCGCGCGCTGATGATCGGCGAGTTCGCGGGCGTGCTGTTCATCCTCGGCTTTGCCGCGCTGTTCGCCTGGCAGGTCGGCGGCTTCGTGCGGCGCAACCAGCCGCAGAGCTACAGTTTTGATTCCGTGCCGAAGGCGCTGCTCCCTTAGTCTCCCCGACGCGCTACTCCGTCGAGTCGAAATCTTCTTCCTTGGTGCCGAGCAGCGACACGATCGTGCGCAGGCCCGAATCGAGCTGCTCGAAGCTGGGTGGGGCGAGCGCGAGGCGCACCGCATTCGGCGCATGGCCATGCGCGATCGCGAAGGTGGAGGACGGCGTCAGCGCGATGCCGCGACGGGCTGCGGCGGCCACGAAAGTCTGCGAGCGCCAGTGCGGCGGCAGCGTCAGCCAGAGATGATAGGAGCGCGGATCGGCGGCGTGCTGATAGCCCGCGAGCAGCCTTGCCGCGGTCTGTTGGCGGCGCGTGGCGTCGATGCGCTTCAGCCGCGTCAGCTCGGCGACCGTGCCGTCGGCCATCAGCCGCTGCCCGGCCGCCAGCGCATGGCCGGAGGCGGTCCAGCCGCCGGTGCGCACCGCGCTCATCACGCTCTCGCGCAAGTGCGGCGGCGCGACCAGGATGCCGAGGGCAAGGCCCGGCGCGACCTTCTTGGACAGGCTGTCGATGACGATGCAGCGGTCCGGTCCGAGCGCAGCCAGCGGCGTGTCGTCGGCGAGGAAGCCGTAGACGGTGTCCTCGATGATGGTGAGATCGAGCTTCTCGGCGACGCGCATGATATCGGCGCGCCGCGTCGCGTTCATGGTGACGCCGAGCGGGTTCTGGATGATGGGCTGGAGATACAGCGCCGACAGATGCGCCTCGCGATGGGCCTTCTGGATCGCATCGGGCCGCGCGCCGAATTCGTCCATTGGAATCGGCACCAGCGTGATGCCGAGCCGCGCGGCGATGCTCTTGACGTAAGGATAGGTCAGCGCCTCGACGCCGCAGCGGCCGCCGGTGGGCACGAGCGCGGCGAGCGCTGCCGCGAGCGATTGCTTGCCGTTGGCGGTGAACACGATCTGCTCGGCCTGCGGCGCAAAATCCTTGCGCGCGAGATAGGCGGCGGCCGCGTTGCGCGCGCTCTTGGTGCCGGTGCTGGTGGAGACGCGCAGCGCGGATTCGAGCGCATCGACGCGCTCCAGCCCCGCAAGGCTCTTGGCGATCATCGCCCATTGCTGCGGCAATAGCGGATAATTGACCTCGAAGTCGATCCGCGCATCGCGCGGCTCGCTGACGGTCTCGACCTCGCGCCTGACGTCGCCGGAGATAAAGGTGCCGCGGCCGACCTCGCCGACGACGAGGCCGCGGCGGAGCAATTCCGTATAAACCCGGCTCGCGGTCGAGACCGCGATGCCACGGTCATAGGCAAAATTGCGCTGCGGCGGCAGCCGGTCGCCGGGCCTTAACGTGCCGTTAGTGATATCGGCCGCAATGGCATCGGCAAGCTTCACGTACTCGAACTTGGACATTATTGCACCGAGAGCAATGTTTTACTTGCTCCGAGAAGTGTACTGGAGCATTTAAGTTCCATCAAGTTCCGCGATTGAGCCGAGGAGAGCGAGAGCAATCCGACGGCAAATGAGGTGCAGGCGCTGACCGCGTCTGCGCCAACGGCACCTGCTTCGCCGCGCGGAATGATACGCCGGAGAAGAAACATGACCACGATCTCGCAAACTGCCGGGCGGAGCTTACGCCCATCCTCGTCGAGCGGATTTTTTGCAACGCTTGCCAACGCCGCCTATGCGCTGTTCGACCGCCTGGAGCGCCGCTCCGCCGTCAAGACATTGAACGAGCTCGACGACCGCGCCCTGCGCGACATCGGGATCAACCGCAGCCAGATCGAGGACGCGGTGTACGGGCAGGTCAAGGCCGAGCTGAGGCGCTATCTGTAAGCGCGCCTTCTAGAAAACTTCGGGGCTCAGGCCATCGCAGCCTGACCCCACATCCCGCCGAAAGCTCGATCATCTTCGGACTGGTTGGGCTTGCGGCGAGGCCTCGGCGCCGAACCCGCTCCGCGCCGCTGCCTGGGGTCGATCCGCCGCATGCCGGTGCGAAGGCGCGCAAGCAGTGCCGCGGCGCGTATAGCGGCCCGCTTCACGAGAAACGCGATCGTCGCGGCTCGGCTCAGGATGCTGAGCATCAGCACCACCGAGAAGATGTCGATATAGGCGACGAGGTCGCCGATCAGCATCAGCGCGGGAGGCAGCGGCACGCTGTGGTAATAGGCCAGCAGCAGGACGGCCACCGGGGCGAGGGCCGCCACCTTTCGCCAGGTCAGCCGGTCCAGCAGTGCCGCGAATTGCACGACCAGGATCTCCCACAACGCATCGCCGATCGCGAGCGGGATTTCATAGCTCCACTTGCGCCACCAGTTCTTCACGGCATTGCTCCGCGTTCAGTGCCGGACCACCAGCACCGAGCACTTGGCGTAACGCACGACGTGCCCGGCATTGGAGCCGAGGAAATAGGTGCGCATTGCCGGCCGATGCGAGGTCATCACGATCAGGTCGGCCTTCATGTGCGCGGCCTCCTCCAGGATCTCGTGATAGATGCCGCCCTGGCGCACCACGCTGGAAATGCGTCCCGGCTCGATGCCGGACTCGCGCGCGACGATGGCGAGCGCCTCTTCCGAGGTTTGGCGCTGCTGTTCGTCGAAATCGGCCGGGACGTATTCGGCGAGCATCACCGGCGTCATCGGCAGCACGTTGAGCAGCCGGACCGATCCGCTCCAGTTTTGCGACAACGTTGTCGCGGTCGCGATCGCCGGCTTGGCGAGATCGGTGTCGGCGAGGTCGATGGGCACGAGGATGGACTTGAACATCTGCGCCTCCCTAGGAACCAGGCTGGATCGACCGGTCGAGACGGCGCCCGCGCGTCTCTAGCCCGATCGAAGCAGCTTGGGGCTGACGAACAGCACCAGTTTGCCGCGGCGGTAGGCCACGTCGCTCCAATCCTTCACGTCAAAGTCGAAGATCGCAAGTCCCGCGGTGGGCAGATTGTCGGCGAGCGCCTTGGCGCCGGCGGGATCACCGCCGCCCATCAGCATCAGGGCGACCTCATGCATGCCGGGATTGTGTCCGATCAGCAGCAAACGCCTGGGGTCGGCGGGGGCGGTTGCAGTGCGAATGGATTCCAGGATCTGCGCGGGATCGGCTCCGTAGAGTTCCGGAAGGACCTCGACCTCAGGCGCCGCAACGCGGTCCTTCATCGCCTCCCAGGCGATGTCCCAGGTCTGCCTGGCACGGACGGCGTGCGACACCAGCACGATCTCGGGGACGGGCGGATGCGCGGCGATCCAGTCGCCCATCTGGGCGGCGTCCTTGTGGCCGCGGTCGTCAAGCCGGCGGTCCTGGTCACGGCCGCTCGGCGCGTCAGTCTCGGTCTTGGCGTGACGCAGCAGCATCAAACGGCGCATGGCATTCTCGAATCGTTCCACGTCCAAAATAATCTACAGGCGCCCGTTGAGGACAAGGTGACAGGCGCCCGATCGGTCTTTAATGCGCGACGAGGCTTAGAACAAATCGTCATCGCGATTTAAGTTGTTGTTTTGCGCATGATCTTTTCTGAAAACCGCTGCACACTTTTCCGGATCATGCTCTAAGAAAACTGCATGAGCGAGACTTTCACAAGCGTGTCCCAGCAGGAAGCCGGCTTTCGCGACCGCGTGCGGCTGTCGTTCGATCTCGACGCCGACATCTGCGTGATTGGGGCCGGGCTGGCCGGCCTCTCGATCGCGCTGGAGGCCGCCCGGCTCGGGGCCAGCGTCGCGGTGCTCGAGGGCCGCCATATCGGCTGGAACGCCTCCGGCAACCAGCTCGGCACCGTGATGCCGGGCTTTGCCCTGCCGCTCACCGACCTGATCGAGCGGATCGGTTTCGAGGACGCCAGCGAATTGTGGACGCTGTCGAAGGAGGGCGCCGAGTTCGTCCGCGCCAATGCCAGCAAGGAGAACATGCCGAGCATCGGCCTCAGCGAAGGCGTGCTGGAGGTCTCCAATGTCGATGCCGGCGACCGGCTGATCAGCCGGTTGCAGATGCTGAACGAGGATTTCGACACCGAGGTCGAGGGCTGGCAGGTCGATCGTGTCCGCGAGGCGCTCAAGACCGATCGTTACTTCCACGGCGTGTACTATCCCAGGGCGTTCCAGGTCGACGGACGCAAATATGTGCACGGCCTTGCGGCACTGGCGCGGCGGGCAGGGGCCCGCATCTTCGAGGACACGCCGGTGGTCAGCATCGATCATTCCGGCATCCGCAAGCGCATCGTCACGCCCTCGGCGCGGCTGCGCGCGACCCACATCGTGCTCGCCGGCAACATCCATCTCGGCGCGCCCTTGCGGCGGCTGTCGGAGACGCTGCTGCCGGTCTGGCGCTATGCCGGCATCACTGCGCCGCTCGGCGAGCGCGTGCACGAGATCGTCGCGTTCAAGGGATCGGTGATGGATACCGACGGCGTCGACCATTTCCGCATCGTCGACGGCGACCGGCTGATGTGGGAGAGCCCGGAGACCACCTGGGCCGCACGGCCGCAGCGCTTTGCAGGCGGCGTCAAGCGGCGAATCCGCACCATCTTCCCGGCTCTCGGCGATGTCGAGATCACCGACATGTTCGGCGGCGCCACCGGCCAGACCGTGCACGGCATGCCGCAGATCGGCCAGTTGCGCAAAGGCCTGTGGGTGGCGAGCGGGTTCGGCCGCCAGGGCATGAACACCTCGGCCATGGCCGGGCAGCTGATCGCGCGCAGCATCCTGTGGGGCGATGAACGCTGGAAGCTGTTCTCGCCGTTCGAGCTGGTCTGGGCGGGCGGGGCGACCGGTCGTGTCGCAGGCCAATTGGTCGGGCTCTGGGGCAGGGCGAGTTCCGCCGCCGCGGGCTCGCTCGCGCGCTACCGCGAGCGTGCCAGGGTCAAGGACCGGGAACGCGAGGCACGGCTGGCCGAAGCCAACCGCGCCGCCGGCACCGGCCCGCGCCGTCCGCCGCCGGGCGTGCGGCCTCGGCTCGCTCCGACCCCGAAACCTGCGCCGGAAGCCGTGGAACCGGTTCCGCAGGACGCCAGCGTCTCGCAATAACCCTGAGAAAAATTCCGCCCGGAAGTGTAACGTCGGCCGTTAGAGCCCGTATCTCAGGGCGTGGACTCCCGCGCACGGAGAATGAGATGTTTGACCGCCGCATCCTGCTAACGACTGCCGCCGGCCTGTTCGGCCTTTCCGCCTTCCGCTGGCTGAGAGGATCCCCCGCCGAGGCTGGTGAGAAGGCCGCGGAAAAGTTCGAGATCGAGAAGACGGAGGCCGAATGGCGCGCCCAGCTGACGCCGCAGCAATATGAGATCCTGCGCAATCACGGCACCGAGCGGCCGGGCTCCAGCCCGCTGCTGAAGGAGCACCGCAAGGGCGTTTTCGCCTGTGCCGGCTGTGACCTGCCGCTGTTCGCGTCCGACACCAAGTTCGAGAGCGGCACCGGCTGGCCGAGCTTCTACCAGCCGATCGAAGGCAACGTCGGCAAGACCGAGGACCGCACATACGGCATGCTGCGCACCGAGGTGCACTGCCGGCGCTGCGGCGGCCATCTCGGCCACGTCTTCGACGACGGTCCGAAGCCGACCGGCTTGCGCTACTGCATCGACGGTTTCGGGCTGGTCTTCCACCCGGCCGCGGCGTCGGCGACGTAGTTAGTGAGGTGTCATTTCGGAGCGATGCGTGAGCATCGAATCCGGACTCTCGAACTTCTCAGGTGCGCAAGTGCGCATCATAGTTCGATGCTTCGCATCGCCCCGGAACGACAGGATGTCCCGGCAATTGTTGCCGGCCCGGCAATTGTGCCCCGGTCACCCGACCGGGGCCTGTCTATTTAAGTCATTGATTTCCTGAAGATACCCGCATTGGCATAGCCCTTGCGACTGTCTCTTCCGACTGCGGCCATGGTCGACCGGCCGCCGGGATCGGATTTGGAGACAAAGTTATGGGTATCTTCGATGCAATGAACACCTCGGTGGGTGGCCTGCAGGCGCAATCCTATGCGCTGCAGAACATTTCCGGCAACATCGCGAACTCATCCACCACCGGTTACAAGGGCATCGGCACCAGCTTCGTCGATCTCATTCCCGACGCCTCGGTCCCGAGCAAGCAGGTCGCGGGCGGCGTGACGGCCAACGCCAAGGCGACGATCACGACGCAGGGCACGATCTCCTCGTCCACCGTCGCCACCAACATGGCGATCACCGGCGACGGCTTCTTCTCGATCCAGAAGGCGACCGGGATCGTCGACAACGTGCCGGTGTTCAGCGGCGTCACCTATTACACCCGCCGCGGCGACTTCCAGCTCAATGCCAACGGCAACCTGGTCAACGGCGCCGGCTATTATCTGATGGGCACCACGGTCGACCCCAAGACCGGCAACCCGACCGGCAACGTCGCCACCGTCCTGAAATTCCAGAACAACTTCATTCCGGCGCAGGCGACAACCTCGATCCAGTACGCCGCGAACCTGCCGTCGCAGCCGAACACGGCGGCGAGCTCGACCGCGGCGGCCAAGACGCTGCTGGCGGCCGGGGGCCTGAACCCGTCGGATTTCGCCGCCAACCCGCTGATCGTCGGCACGCCGCCGCCGCCTTATGTGAACGCGACGGTCTCCGGCGCCGCCGCTACCGGCAATCTGCGCTCGGCCTACACGTCGACGACGGTAACCGGCTCGGTGGCCCTGCTGAACAGCGCATCGGCCGCAGCGAGCACCGGTACGTCCCTCGACCCGAGCGCAAGCCCGCATCTCGGCGTGTCGTTGGCCGGCCAGACGTTGACCATCAACAACGGCAGCGGCCCTTATACGATCACCTTCGACAACACCGCGACGGGCATCACGACGACTGCGAACAGCACCGTGATCGGCGTGAAGGCCGGCGCCACGACGACGGTGAACGATATCCTCACTGCGATTCAAACGGCCGGTGGCGCCGGCAACGGCGTCACCGCCACGATCACCGGTACCGGCAACATCCAGATCGCAGGCGGCACCCTCGTCGATCTTGCGATCAGCGGTAGCGCAGCGACCACGCTCGGCCTCAGCAACGTGACGCGCGGTGGCAACGTGCTGTCCACGCCCGCGATCACCGGCAATACGCTGCTCGGTGGTGCCGCTATGCCCGGCGCTTCGGAAGTTCTCTCCTCGGGTTTCCAGGCAGGGTCGGCGGGGCCGCCCGTCGTTAATCCCGATACGATCACGGTGAACGGTCAGACGCTCACTTTCGTCTCGGGTGCTGCGAGCGGCGCGAACCAGATCAGCGTCAACGACGACATCTCGACCTTGCTTCAGAAGATCGACTTTCTCGCCGGCACTTCAGGCTCGTCGATCAGCAACGGAGTGATCACGCTGAATACCGGCACCGCAAACCCCTCTTTGAACGTCTCCAGCAGCAACCCCAATGCGTTCGCGGCGCTCGGCTTCACCTCAGCCGTTTCCAAGCCTCGCGGCGGCGGCGGAACGGCCGGCACGGGCACCGTGATCGGCAACGACGTCGCGACCTTCACCAAGGAAACGATCAGCGGTGGCGCGGTGACCGCCTACAATGCGGCCGGCACGCCGGTGAATCTGCAGCTCCGTTGGGCCAAGACCGACAGCGCCTCGCTGGGAACCGGTCATTCCGACACCTGGAATCTGTTCTATCAGACTGACCCGAACGCGACCGGCACGAACGTTGCGTGGATGAACACGGGACAGGCCTTCACCTTCGCCGCCGACGGCTCGCTGACCTCGCCGAGTGGCTCGGGCATCACCATCAACAACGTCACCGTCAGCGGCCAGCAGCTCGGCTCGGTCGCCTTCAACATCTCCCAGGGCGGGCTGACGCAATATGCCAGCACGAGCGGCGCCGTGACCATCAACACCATCACGCAGAACGGCTACGCCGCCGGCCAGCTCCGCTCGGTGTCGGTCAACAACAGCGGCCTCGTGGTCGGAACCTTCTCCAACGGCCAGAACCTCGATCTCGCCCAGGTGACGTTGTCGCATTTCAACGGCACCAACTATTTGAAGGCGCTGGACGGGGGCGCCTACGCTGCGACCGAACAGTCGGGACCTGCGATCGACGGCGCTTCGGGCACCATCAGCGGCTCGTCGCTGGAAGGCTCGAACACCGACATCGCCGACGAGTTCACCAAGCTGATCGTGACCCAGCAGGCCTATTCGGCCAACACCAAGGTGATCACGACGGCCAATTCGATGGTGCAGGACCTCCTGAACGTGTTGCGCTGATCGGCGCGTGACGTAACCAAAGGCGGTAAGTACACATGGGTTTGAGTTCAGCCCTCGCCAGTGCGATGAGCGGTCTGCGTGCCAACCAGGCCGCGCTCTCGATCGTCTCTTCGAACGTCGCCAACTCGCAGACGCCGGGTTACGTCGTCCAGACGGCGAACCAGATCGAGGTCACCACCGGCGACTTCGGCTCGACGGCGATGACGACCGGCGTCAGCCGGGAGCTCGACACCTATGTGCTGAACCAGCTCCGCACCGAGACCGGCGGCAGCGGCTATGCCGACCAGATGGCCAACATTCTGAAGCAGCTTCAGAATGTCTATGGCACGCCCGGCAACGACGGCACGCTCGAAAGCGCGCTGAACAAATTCACCACGGCGCTGCAGGCGTTGTCGACGAGCTCAGGCGCCTCGTCGGCGCAGACCGTTGCGCTGGGCGCGGCGCAGGCGCTGGCGCAGCAGCTCAACGTCACCACCAAGGGCATCCAGTCGCTGCGCTCCAATGTCGAGCAGGATCTCGGCACCTCGGCGCAGGCGGCCAACGCGGCGATGCAGAAGGTCGCCGACATCAACACCAAGCTCCAGGGCCTGTCGGCCAACGATCCCTCCGCCGCGACGCTGATGGACCAGCGCGACCAGGCCATCAACACGCTGTCGAAATATGTCGACGTCCGCGTCACCACCGACGGCTCCAATCAGGCCAACATCTACACCACCACCGGCATCCAGCTGGTCGGCGCCGGGCTCGCCTCGCAATTCTCCTTTGCCTCTGCCGGCGCGTTGTCGGCGACCTCGCTCTACAACAGCGATCCCGCCAAGTCCGGCGTCGGCGCGTTCAACATCAAGCTGCCGAACGGCTCGCAGCTCGACGTCGTCGCCAACAACGTGGTTTCCTCGGGCCAGATCGCGGCCGATCTGAAGCTCCGCGACCAGACGCTGGTGCAGGCGCAGACCCAGATCGACCAGCTCGCCGCCACGATGTCGAGCGCGCTGTCCGACAAGACCACCGCCGGCAGCACGGTCTCCGGTCCGCCGGCCGGCTTCGACCTCGACCTTGCCGGCGCGCAAGCAGGCAACACGGTCAACATCACCTACACGGACACGGCGACCAACACCCAGCGCCAGATCACGCTCGTCAACGTGACCGATCCGGCGGCGCTGCCGCTCCAGAACGCCACCAACGCCAATCCGATGCGGGTGGGCGTCAATTTCTCTAGCGGCATGGGTGCGATCGCCTCCGCGCTCAACACCGCGCTGGCAGGCTCGCATCTGTCGTTCTCCGCCGCGCCGTCGCCGGCGACCGCGACGACGCTGCGGGTCACCGACGACAACACCGGCCTTGCCAAGATCAATTCGGCTTCCACCTCCAAGACGATGTCGTCGCTGGCCTCGGGCAATCCGCAACTGGCGCTGTTCACCGACGGCGGGCAGGCGCTCTACACCGGCGCGATCACCGCATCGGGCTCGCAGATGACCGGCCTTGCCGGGCGCATCGCCGTGAACACGCAGCTGGTCGCCGATCCGACCAAGCTGTCGGTCTACAACACCTCGCCGGTGACGCCCCCGGGCGACACCACGCGTTCGGACTATCTCTACTCGCAGCTCACCAGTGCGGTGTTCTCCTATTCGCCGACCACCGGCCTCGGCTCCGCGAACCAGCCCTTCACCGGCAGCGTCTCGAACTATCTCCAGCAGTTCCTGAGCGTGCAGGCCAACGCCTCGACCCAGGCGACCCAGCTCCAGCAGGGCCAGAGCGTCGTGGTCTCGACGCTCCAGGCCAAGTTCAACTCGACCTCCAGCGTCAACCTCGACTCGGAGATGTCGAACCTCATCCAGCTTCAGAATGCCTATGCCGCCAACGCCCACGTCATGTCGGTGGTGCAGAGCATGATGAACACTTTGATCCAGGCTCAAGCGTAACCAGTACAGGGCTCTGAAAGATGTCGATCAGCAGCATCAACTACTCCTCGTCGGTTCTCGGCGCGCAGATCCGCAACATCAACCAGCAGCTCACCGATCTGTCGACGCAGCTCTCGACCGGCAAGCTGTCGCAGAACTATTCGGGCATGGGCACCAACGAGGGATTTGCGATCGCCGGGCGCTCGCAGCTCTCCAACATCGCCGCCTATACTGACACGATCACCAACGTCAACGTCAACATCAACCTCGCCAATACCGCGCTCCAGTCGCTGACGACCATTCGCACCAACACCCAGACGGGTTCGGCCAGCACGGCGCAGGATCTCAACGTCAACGGACAGACGGTGGCGCAGAACACGGCCGCGGCCCAGTTCGGCTCGATGGTCGGCGTGCTGAACACGCAGTCCGGCAACCGCTATCTGTTTTCCGGGACCGCGTACAACACCCAGCCGGTCGCCAATGCCGGGGACATCATCAACGGCACCACGACGCAGGCGGGCTTCAAGACCGTCATGGCCGAGCGCCAGGCCGCCGATCTCGGCGCCAACGGCATGGGGCGCCTGGTGCAGGCGCAGCCGACGCCGAGCTCGGTGAAGGTGTCGGAAGACGCCGCGGGATCGCCGTTCGGACTCAAGATCAAGGCGGTGTCCTCGACGCTGACAGGGGCGACCGTCACCGGTCCAAGTGGCTCGCCGGTGTCGTTCTCGGTCGATCTCAACGGCGTCAATCCGAGCAACGGCGACAAGCTGAGCGTCCAGTTCACGCTGCCGGACGGCACCACCGAGCAGATCGACCTGACCGCGTCCACGGCGACACCTACGCCGCTCGGCAGTTTCGCGATCGATGCGAGCGTCCCGGTCAACCCGAACAATACCGCGGCGAATCTCAACACGGCGCTGAACACCGCGATCAAGAAGCTTGCCAACACGTCGCTGGTCGCGGCTTCGGCCGTGACCGCGGGTGACAACTTCTTCAACACGGCAAGCTCGGTGACCGGGACGGCAGTCACCAATCAGGTCGCCCCGCCGGCTTCGAACATCGCCACGGGCGCGACGGCGCTGTCCGGCGCAAGTGGATCGGACTCAATCACGCCGGGCTTTTCCGCCGGCGACAGCATCACCGTCAACGGCACCACGCTGACCTTCGTCAATTCGGGGGCGACCGGCAACCAGCTCAACGTGACCGACAGCATCCAGACGCTGATGAGCAAGATCGACCAGATCACCGGCACTTCCAAGCCGTCGACGATTCATGGCGGCGTGATCACGATCAACACCGACGATGCGGCGAGCCTGAACATCACGGGCTCGACCCCGGGCGCGACCGCCGCGCTGGGCTCGCTCGGTTTCAGCACGACGCCCGTGACCGCCACGCAGCCGCCGCTGCGCGTTGGCTCCTCTCCGGCGAGCTCGGCCACCACTCTGGTCAATGGCTCGGCGAACACCATTAAATGGTACCAAGGCAATGACGGACCGGGCTCGCCGCGTTCGACCGCGGTCGCGCGGGTCGACGATTCCGTCACGGTGCAGTACGGCGCGCAGGCGGACGAGGACGCGATCCGCCGGCAGTTGCAGGCGATTGCCGTGTTCGGCACGTTTTCGACGACCCCGGGCGGGCAGTATTCGGGCGGGCAGGTCGCCGCGCTGAGCCTGCGCACGACCCAGGCGCTGACCCAGCAGCCCGGACAGCAGCGCATTGAGGACATCCAGACCGACATCGCGATGGCCCAGAACACGATGAAGGACGCGACCACGCGCCAGACCCAGGCCAAGGCGCAGCTCCAGTCCATCATCGACCAGGCGGAATCGGCCCCGCAGGACCAGGTGGCGAGCGAGATCCTGGCGCTCCAGAACGCGCTTCAGGCGTCCTATCAGGTGACCTCGAACCTCGCCCAGCTCTCGCTCGTCAAGTTCCTGTAAGGATACGTTAAGGCGTCGTTAACCATGCTTCTTTACCTCTTGGTGAGGATTGGAGCGGGGCGGAGCGGCCGATGTCGGACAGGATGCAGCTGGTGGTGGCGACGCCGTGCTTCGGCGGCCAGGTCTCGAGCATCTATGCCAGCTCGATCTTTGCGCTCCAGCGCGCCGTGCAGGGCATGTCCAATCTCGATCTCAAGGTGCACCTGCGCGACGGCGACGCGCTGATCACGCGCGCGCGCGCCAATTTGGTCGCGATGTTCCTGGACGATCCCAAGGCGACGCATTTCCTGTTCATCGACGCCGACATCGGCTTCAGGCCGGAGCAGGTGTTCCGGCTGATCGAGTGCGGGGCGGACGTCGTCGCCGGCTGCTATCCGATCAAGCGGGTGAACTGGGACAAGGCGAAGCGGGCGATCGAGGCCCGCCGCATCGATCTGCCGGCCGCCGCGCTCGACTACGTGCTCGAGGTCGAGGACCCCGACCGCATCGTGGTCGTCAACGGTTTCACCCGCGTGCGCTACGCCGGCACCGGTTTCCTGATGATCCGCCGCCACGTGCTGGAGGCGATGTGTCGCCATCCGGCCTACGCGAATCTGCAGTTCTTCCGCGAGCATTCGCACGACACGCTGGCGGCGAGCCAGAACCGGTTCGCGCTGTTCGAATGCATGATTGATCCTGCGACCGGCACGTATCTCTCCGAGGACTTCGCCTTCTGCAAGCGCTGGACTGACATCGGCGGCGAGATCTGGGCCGACATCCAGAGCTCGCTCGACCATGTCGGGCCATCGGTGTTTCACGGCGACATCGCCTCGCAATTCGCAGCCGCGCCTGCGGCGGCGGCGGCCGACGCGGCGTGAGCCTTGCGGGATGAGCACCGGCGCATCCCGTCCGTCAGCTTCGGAACGCGCGCCCGACGGCGGTTCGCGCTACCTCTTGCGCGATCTCTTCACGCCATTGGACACGCTGCTGGTCTCCGGCGGAGACCCGCGCCTGGTGCTCGATCCCCGGGATCGTGTCAACGCCTATGGCTGTGCGGCCTCGCCCGAGCCAGAGATCTGGAATTTCGCGTCCTCGACCGCGTCGACCATCTCGCAAGCGGCCTATGACCGCGCCGCGCTGGCGCGCGAGGAGCTGATGCACAGGTGCCTGTTCGACGAGGTCGAGATCGCCTTCGACGCGCGCTGCGAGGGTATGCGCGAGGAGCTGCGCGGCCACCTTCAGCTCTCGCCGAGGGTCGACGTCGTGTTCTCGCCCTCCGGCACGGACTCCCAGCTTCACGCGCTGTTCCTGGCGAGCGCGGTGCTCGGCGCGCCGCCGGTGACGATCGTGGTCGGCACGGATCAGACCGGCAGCGGCACGGTTCATACCGCGCGTGGACACCATTTCAGCTCGATGACGGCGAGCGGCGTTGCGGTGCGCAAGGATGCCGCGGTTGCGGGTCTTTCCGCCGACAGCATCGCGGTTCCGCTGATGGATGCCGCCTCCGGCATCGCGATGCGCGCGGATACGGATGCTGCGGTGATGCGTGCCATTGAGACCAGCCTCGCGCAAGGCCGCTGCGTTCTTCTGCACATCATGGATTCGTCAAAACTCGGCTGGCGCGCGCCGAGTGCTGCCTGCCTCGATGAGATCGCGCGGCGCTGGCCGCGCAAGGTTCAGGTGGTCGTCGATGCCTGTCAGGCGCGGCTCGGCCGCCGCCGGCTGCGCTGCTATCTCGACCGCGGATACATGGTGCTGATGACCGGCTCGAAGTTCTTCGGCGGACCTGCCTTCAGCGGTGCGCTGCTGGTGCCGAAAGGCCTGTCGCGGTCGATCGACCGGATCGGCGCGATCGCGCCGGGCATTTTCGATTATGCCGGCCGCGGCGACTGGCCGACGGCCTGGACGGTGCTGCGCTCGCGGTTCGAGCGCCGGCCGAATTTCGGTCAGTGGCTGCGGTGGGAAGCCGCGCTCGCGGAGATCGGCAGGTACTACGCAGTGCCTGGCGCTTTCCGCGCCAGGGCGCTGGCCGAGCTTGCGGCCGGCATCGACAGCATGATCGCGCTGTCGCCGTCGCTGCGTTCCATTCCAGCAGCGACCGAGAACATCGGTGCAGATGACGAGGAATTCGCCCGCGCCACGATCCTTCCGTTCATGCTGCTGCGCGACGGCAAACCTGTCTCGTTCGCCGAGACCAGCGCCGTTCATCGGGCGCTCGCCCGCGACATGAACGAGGAGCTCAGCGGCAGCGCGGCGGACCGGCAGGTCGCCGCACAACGCTGCCTGGTCGGCCAGCCGGTCCGGCTCGAGCGGCAGGGCGAGGCGCCGCAGGCCGCATTGCGGCTTTGCGTCGGCGCGCGGCTCGTCACCGAAGCCTGGTCGGCGGATCCCGCACAGGCGCAACGCAATCTGCAACATGTGCTCGATCGCATCGCCCACGTCCTGGTGAAGATCGAGCTGCTGCTTGACCGTGTCACGGCTGCGCCGGGGAAGTTTGTGCTCGAGGCCCAAAGATGCTGAATCCTGTTTCCGCGCCTGATAGCGTGACCACGCCGAACTATTCCGACCGCATCGGCTTTGCGCAGTTGACGCGGCGGGCCTTCGAGGGCGGCGATCTGCATCCTTTGCGCGAGCATCTGCTGGCGCGCATCGCGGAAGGAACGGCGGAGGCGGGCGAGGGCCTCGACCTGTCGTTGATTGCCCAGCTTCTCGGTGAGAAGGAGGCCGGGCTCGTGATCCAGACCGAGGTGCTCGCCTTCCATCAATTGTTTCGCACGCCGTGCGCGGTTGCCAAGCCGCGCCTGCGCGTGCTCGCGCTCGCGGCCGATATCGACATGGGCGGCAACACCCCGATCGAATTCCTGCTCGAAGGCTCCGACATCGAGCTGCTGACGCTGTATGTGGTCAAGGGAGTCGGTCTGCCCGAGACGTTGCCCGATCACGACGTCGCCATCGTGGTCGCTTCCGATTCCGAGGAATGCCGCGAGACGCTCGCGGTGATCGAGCAGGCTGCACCGCGCTGGCCGCGGCCGCTGCTCAATCGCCCCGAGCTCATCGGTAATCTCGATCGCGACAAGCTGTACCGGTTGCTGGCTGATATCCCCGGTCTCGACATTCCCGTGACCGTCCACACAACGCGCGCGCAATTGTCCGAATTGCTGGAAGGCAAGATCGCCTGCGCTGACATCACCGGTGAGCTGCGCTTTCCGATGATCGTGCGGCCACGCGGCACGCATGCCGGTGTCGGACTCGCGAAGGTCGACGATGCAGCGGCGCTCAAGGCCTATCTCGCCGAGCGGCAGGAGCAGGACTTCTTCGTCGCGCGTTTCGTCGATTATGCGAACCCCGACGGGCTCTACCGCAAATATCGTCTCACCATGGTCGACGGCAAGCCTTACGCCTGCCACATGGCGATCGCCGACCGCTGGGACATCTGGTATCTCAACGCCTACATGGCGTTCAGCGAGGAGAAGCGCGCTGAAGAAGCCACCTTCATGCTCGACTTTGACAACGCTTTCGCCGCGCGTCATCGCAGCGCACTCGCCGAGATGAGCAAGCGCGTCGGCCTCGACTATTTCATCGTCGATTGCGCCGAGAACCGCGATGGCGAGCTGCTGGTCTTCGAAGCCGACAACACCGCCGTCGTGCACAACATGGATCCGCCGGCCGTGTTTCCCTACAAGCCGCCGCAGATGCGCAAGATCTTTGCTGCGTTCACCGCGATGCTGTCGCGGCACGCCAGCGCCGGCGCGGAGAGTGCAGCATGAACGAGATCATCCGCAACACGCAGAGCTCGATCACGAACGGCTCGCTCGATCCGCAGGACTGGAGCGAATTTCGCGCGCTCGCCCATCGCATGCTGGATGAGACCATCGACGGCATCGCCAACATTCGCTCGCGTCCGGTGTGGCAACCGATCCCCGACGAGGTCCGCACGGCGTTGAAGAGCGACGTGCCGCGCGGGGCGAGCGAGCTCGCCGAGGTCTATCGCGAATTCGCAGAGCACGTCGCGCCCTATGCGACGGGCAACGTCCATCCCGGCTTCATGGGCTGGGTGCATGGCGGCGGCACCGCGGTCGGCATGCTTGCGGAGATGCTCGCGGCCGGCCTCAACGCCAATCTCGGCGGGCGCGACCACATGCCGATCGAGGTCGAGCGCCAGATCGTCGGCTGGATGCGCAATTTGTTTGCCTTCCCGGACAGCGCCAGCGGCATCTTCGTCACGGGCACGTCGATGGCCAATCTGATGGCGGTGCTGGTGGCACGCACGGCAGCGCTCGGCACGCTGGCGCGACAGCACGGTATCGGCAATGACGGCGCGCTGCTCGCCGCCTACACCTCGCGTGCCGCGCATGGCTGCGTCTCGCGGGCGATGGACATCGCCGGGCTCGGCACCGATGCGCTGCGCAAGATCGATGTCGATGCCGATCATCGCATCGACGTCGCCGCGCTGCGCGCGCAGATCGCCGCGGACCGCGAGATCGGCTTCAAGCCGTTCCTCGTCGTCGCCTCCGCCGGCACGGTCGATATCGGCGCGATCGACGACCTCGGGGCGGTCGCGCAGCTGTGCCGCGAGGAAGGCATCTGGTTTCACGTCGACGGTGCCTTCGGTGCGCTCGCAATTCTCTCGCCTGAGCTCGCGCCACTGCTCGGCGGCATCGAGCTCGCCGATTCCATCGCGCTCGATTTCCACAAATGGGGACAGGTGCCGTACGATGCCGGCTTCCTGCTGGTGCGCGATGGCGAGCAGCATCGGCAGGCCTTTGCGCAGCCGGCGGCCTATCTCAGCCGCGAGGCGAGGGGGCTTGCGGCCGGCACGGTCTGGCCGTGCGATCTCGGCCCCGATCTGTCGCGCGGCTTCCGCGCGCTGAAGACCTGGTTCACGTTGAAGACGTTCGGCACCGATCGGCTCGGCGCGGTGATCGCGCGGAGCTGTGCGCTGGCAAAATATCTGGAGGCGCGCATTCTGGCCGAGCCGCGGCTGGAATTGCTGGCGCCGGTGAATCTCAACATCGTCTGCTTCCGCTATCGCGCCGCCGACGCGGTCAACCGCGAGGTGGTCGCCGACATCCAGGAGTCCGGCATCGCGGCGCCGTCGAGCACGACGCTGGATGGCAAGTTCGCGATCCGCGCGGCGATCGTCAATCATCGCACCGAGGAGACCGACATCGATGCGCTGGTTGCGGCCGTGCTCAAGTTCGGCGCGCAGCGCAGCGGCGGCGTGATCGAGGTCGAGGCGCCGCCAATCGCGGCGCAGTGATCACGAAACGCCGATGAAAAGCGAACGGCCCCGGAGGTGATCCGGGGCCGTTGTCGTTCAGGCGGAGGATGCGGCTCGATCAAGCGGCCGAACTGACGTCGCCGTTCGGATGGGTGGCTTTGTACTGGTCGCGCAGCTTGTCTTCATAGGCGATCAGCTTGCGGGCCTCCTTGAGGGCCCGGTAGAGGTCGCCGCTCATGATGTTGTTGTTGATGCCCTCGATGATCGGCCAGGAGCTCGGCACTGCGGTGACGATGTCACGCACGAGGTTGAAGTAGGTGCCGTGCTGGGTCTGCGGATCCGGCGAGATGTACATCAGCTGGACCGCCAGATAGACGAGCTTGGCGGGGCTGTCGGCGGTCTCCGGCGTGAGGATATCGCGCTCGCGCAGGATCGGCACGTTCTCGCCGTCGATCAGAAGACGGGCGCGCTGGTCCGTGTTGGTGATCACGGAGTTGCCGACGATGATGCGTTCGTGCGGTTTGAGCTCGACCTTGAGAGCCATGCCTGTTCTCCATCAACTATTTTGTAACGAGCGGCGCGCGTCCCGGTGAATGACAACTGCCGACCCTGATTTGGGTCCAATCCTTGCTGAATGTGGTTAACGGGTCGTAAAGATTCGCGGTCGTGTTGAAGAGCGTAACGATCTCAATGGCTTGAGCGGCTGCAAAGAGCTGCGCTGCAAGCGTGCGGGACGGCGCTTGGGGCCCGACGCGGACAAACCGGCGGTTTCATTTCACGGATTGTTAGAGGCTCGGAGGCACCGTCCGCCGGTCGTTTGATCAATCTCGGTCAAACAGGACGCGTAGCTACCAGAAAGGTAACAGTATGTCCGGTATCGTTCTCTCCTCTTCGGTTCGTCAGAACCTCCTCTCCCTCCAGTCCACCGCCGACCTCCTCGCCACCACCCAGTCCCGTCTGTCGACCGGCAAGAAGGTGAACTCGGCGCTCGATAATCCCACCAACTTCTTCACGGCACAGTCGCTCGACAACCGCGCCAGCGACATCAACAACCTGCTCGATGGCATCGCCAACGGTGTGCAGGTGCTCCAGGCCGCCAACACCGGTATCACCTCGCTGCAGAAGCTGCTGGACTCCGCGAAGTCGATCGCCAACCAGGCGCTGCAGACCACGGTCGGCTATTCGACCAAGTCGAATGTCTCGACCACGATTGCTGGCGCAACGGCCTCCGACCTGCGCGGCACCACGACCTACACCAGCACGACCGCGCTCTCCAACGTGCTGTTCTCCGGCGCGTCCGGTGGCGCGACCGTTGCGACCGGAACGACGACGCTCGGCGGTGTCACCGCTGCCCTGACCGGCTCGGCTGCAGTGGCCGGCGACGGTACGACCGCCTTCACCGGCGCCTTGAAGCTGGCCGGTACCGCCGGTGCGACGACCATCGCTTCCGGTGCGGCACCAACCGACGGTGAAACGCTGACCGTCGATGGCCACACGATCACTTTCAAGGCCGCGGACGTTCCGACCGGCGCGAATATCCCGTCGGGATCCGGCACCGTCGGCAATGTCCTCACGGACGGTAACGGCAACTCGACCGTCTATCTTGGCGCTACGGCTGCCACGGGTAGTGCGCAGGACCTGCTGAATGCCATCGACATTGCCAGCGGAGCTCAGACGGTTTCGATCGCCAGTGGCACTGCTACCCTGAGCGGCGGCGGCACTGCTAACAGCATCGCCGCCGGCAAGGTCACCCTGAACACGGGTACCGGCGCTGACCTCAGCATTTCCGGCAGGGCCGACCTTCTGAAGGCCCTCGGCCTGACGGGCGCGGCCGGCAGCGGCCAGGTCACCGTCACCCAGGCGCGTTCGACCACTTCGACCACGCTCGGAACCCTGATCCAGGACGGATCGACGCTGAACGTGGACGGCAAGACGATCACATTCTCGAACGCGAAGACGCCCACCACAGTCGCAACCGGTTCCACCCAGGTCGGCAATTTGGTCACGGATGGCAACGGCAACTCGACCGTTTACCTTCAGGCCGGCAACGTCAACGACGTTCTGAACGCCATCGATCTTGCGACCGGTGTGCAGACCGTCAAGACGGCGGGTGCTTCCGGTGCCCTGCAGACGACCGCAGGCGCCAAGAACTCGTCGATCGTGGCCGGCGCGCTCAACCTCTCGACCGGTGCGAACGCGGACCTGTCGATCACCGGCACCAAGAATGCGCTGTCGGCGCTCGGCCTGACCGGCTCCACCGGCACCGGCACCGCCTTCACCGCGAGCCGTTCCGCGGCGTCGGGTGGCATCTCGGGCAAGACCTTGACCTTCAGCTCCTTCAACGGCGGCGCGGCGGTCAACGTCACCTTTGGTGATGGCACCGGCGGCACGGTCAAGACGCTCGATCAGCTCAACACGCAGCTGCAGGCGAACAACCTGTCGGCCACGATCGACGCCAACGGCCTGCTCACGGTCTCGGCCACCAACGACTACGCGTCCTCGACGATCGGATCTGCCACCGCCGGTGGTACGATCGGTGGTACGATCACCTCGGCTCTGACCTGGTCGAACGCCACCGCGCCGGTTGCCGATGCCGTTGCTCAGGCCACCCGTACCAACCTGGTGTCCCAGTACAACAACATCCTGACCCAGATCGACACGACCTCGCTGGACGCCTCGTTCAACGGTGTCAACCTGCTCAACGGCGACCAGCTCAAGCTGGTGTTCGACGAGACCGGTAAGTCCAACCTGAACATCACGGGCGTGACCTTCAACTCGAAGGGTCTGGGTCTCGCCTCGCTGGTGCAGGGCACCGACTTCATCGACAACGCGGCCACCAACAAGGTCCTGACCAACCTGAACTCGGCGTCGAGCACGCTACGTTCGGAAGCCTCGACGCTCGGTTCGAACCTCTCGGTGGTGCAGGTGCGTCAGGACTTCAACAAGAACTTGATCAACGTGCTCCAGACCGGCTCGTCCAACCTGACGCTGGCCGACACCAACGAGGAAGCGGCCAACAGCCAGGCGCTGTCGACCCGCCAGTCGATCGCGGTCTCGGCGCTGTCGCTCGCCAACCAGTCGCAGCAGAGCGTGCTCCAGCTGCTCCGCTAATAAGCGGCTGACATCGCAATCAAGTCATGGCGGCGGGGCTTCGGCCCCGCCGCTTTCTTTTTGCGCAGCCGATCGAGAGGTGGTCTGGCGGCTCCGAAAAGTAACTCTTGGTTATGGTTAACAGGGAGCAAACGCCGAAAAAACGTGAGGAGTTTCAGGTCGATCGTCAACGATCTTGACCCGCTCTCTGAGCCTTATGGTGAACCGGCGCTTACGGCTCGTGAGAAGGTTTCACCCTTTGTTAGCCATGTCCGCGCAGGCTGTGCCCGTCACTCGATCCGAAGCGATCGAACGAAGACGCGTAAACCAGAAGGGTAAGAGTTATGTCCGGTATTGTTCTCTCTGCGTCGGTTCGTCAGAACCTGCTCTCTCTCCAGTCCACCGCCGACCTCCTCGCCACCACCCAGTCGCGTCTGTCGACCGGCAAGAAGGTGAACACGGCGCTCGACAACCCCACCAACTTCTTCACGGCACAGTCGCTCGACAACCGCGCCAGCGACATCAACAACCTGCTCGATGGCATTGCCAACGGCGTGCAGGTGCTGCAGGCCGCCAACACCGGCATCACCTCGCTGTCGAAGCTGCTGGACTCCGCGAAGTCGATCGCCAACCAGGCGCTGCAGACCACGGTCGGCTATTCGACCAAGTCGAATGTCTCGACCACGATTGCTGGCGCAACGGCCTCCGACCTGCGCGGCACCACGACCTACACCAGCACGACTGCTCTCTCGAACGTGGTGTTCGACGGTAGTGCGGGCGGTACCACCGTTGCGTCCGGAACAACCACGCTCGGCGGCGGGTCCGCTTCGCTGGTCGGATCCGCGGCGCCTGACGGTGCAGGAACTGCGGCCAAACTGGCTACGACCCTTACGCTCGCCGGCACCCCCTCAGCGACAACCATTGCCGCCAAGGGCGCGCCTTCGGACGGCGAGACGTTGACGGTCGATGGGCACACGATCACCTTCAAGGCGGCCGACGTTCCGACCGCGGCGCCCTCAGGCTCGAGCAAGGTTGGCAACATCGTTACGGACGGCAACGGAAACTCTACCGTCTACACGGGTGCCACGGCTCCAACCGGCTCGGTGCAGGACCTGCTCAATGCGATCGATCTGGCGACCGGAGCTGGGAAACTTAACGGCGCTGGTAATGCCGTCGTCGCCGGCTCGGGCACTTTGGCTTCCGTTAGCGCAGGTGGTGTTCTTACCCTCACGACTGGTACCGGTGCTGATCTTAGCGTCACTGGCCGGGCCGACCTCCTGAAGGCCCTGGGCCTGACCGGGGCAGGGGGCAGCGGTAGCGTCACTGTGACCCAGGCGCGCTCAACCGCCTCAGGCACACTCGGCACTTTGATCAAGGACGGCTCGACGCTGAACGTGGACGGCAAGACGATCACGTTCTCGAACGCGGCGACGCCCACCACAGTCGCAACGGGCTCCACCCTGGTCGGCAATTTGGTCACGGATGGAAACGGCAACTCGACCGTTTACCTTCAGGCCGGCAACGTCAATGACGTTCTGAACGCCATCGATCTCGCGACCGGTGTGCAGACCGTCAAGACGGCGGGTGCTTCCGGTGCCCTGCAGACGACCGCAGGCGCCAAGAACTCGTCGATCGTGGCCGGCGCGCTCAACCTCTCGACCGGTGCGAACGCGGACCTGTCGATCACAGGTTCGGGCAACGCATTGTCGGCGCTCGGCCTGACCGGCTCCACCGGCACCGGCACCGCCTTCACGGCGAGCCGCGCCGCATCGGCCGGCGGTGTCTCGGGCAAGACCTTGACCTTCTCCTCCTTCAACGGCGGCACGGCGGTCAACGTCACCTTCGGCGACGGCACCGGCGGCACGGTCAAGACGCTCGATCAGCTCAACACGCAGCTGCAGGCAAACAACCTGTCGGCCACGATCGACGCCAACGGCCTGCTCACGATCTCGGCGACCAACGACTATGCGTCCTCGACGATCGGATCTGTGATCGCTGGTGGCACGATCGGCGGCACGATCACGACCTCACTGACCTGGACGAACGCGACGACGCCGACCGTCGACGCAGTTGCCCAGGCCACCCGCTCGAACCTGGTTGCCCAGTACAACAACATCATGTCGCAGATCGACACGACCTCGGTCGACTCGTCCTTCAACGGCGTGAACCTCTTGAACGGCGATCAGCTCAAGCTGGTGTTCGACGAGACCGGCAAATCGAGCCTGAACATCACCGGCGTGACCTTCAACTCGAAGGGTCTGGGGTTGGCCGGCCTGGTACAGGGTGTCGATTTCATAGACAACTCCGCGACCAACAGAGTGCTGGCCAAGCTGAACGCAGCCTCGAGCACGCTGCGGTCGGAAGCCTCGACGCTCGGTTCGAACCTCTCGGTCGTGCAGGTGCGTCAGGACTTCAACAAGAACCTGATCAACGTGCTCCAGACCGGCTCGTCCAACCTGACGCTGGCCGACACCAACGAGGAAGCGGCCAACAGCCAGGCGCTGTCGACCCGCCAGTCGATCGCGGTCTCGGCGCTGTCGCTGGCCAACCAGTCGCAGCAGAGCGTGCTCCAGCTGCTCCGCTAATAAGCGCCTGAAATCACGGAACTAAAACTGGCGGCGGGGCTTCGGCCCCGCCGCTTTTTTCGTTCGTGCAGGGGCTCGATCGAGCCCGTGTTCCGGGCCGGGGAGGGCGCTAACCCGGCATTAACCCTATCCCTTAAGTCGCCGTTAACCATACTTTAAAGGACAGCCCCTAAAACTCGACAAAAGCCCGCTTTCCAGATCGGCGAGCCCGATTCGTATCCGGTTCAAAAGGAAGACCGCCAATGTCCAACATCGTTCTCTCGGCGTCAGTTCGCCAGAACCTGTTGTCGCTGCAATCAACGGCCGACCTGCTCGCCACCACCCAGTCCCGACTGTCGACCGGCAAGAAGGTGAACACGGCGCTGGACAACCCGACCAACTTCTTCACCGCGCAGGGGTTGGACAACCGGGCAAGCGACATCAGCAACCTGCTCGACGGTATCAACAACGGTGTGCAGGTGCTTCAGGCGGCCAACACCGGCATCACCTCGCTGCAAAAGCTGATCGACAGCGCCAAGTCGATCGCCAACCAGGCGCTGCAGACCACGGTCGGCTACTCGACCAAGTCGAACATCTCGACCACGATCCCCGGCGCGACGCCGGCGGATCTGCGCGGCACCACGAGCTACACTTATGCGACCGCGACCGGCAACGTCGTCACCAACGGCACGGGCGGCGGTACGACTCCGATCACCACCGGCACCACGCTCGGCGGCGTTTCGCAAGCCCTGACCGGTAACGCCGCTCCCGACGGTGCGGGCACGGCGGCCAGCCTTGCGCCGAATCTCAAGTTGCTCGGTACGCCGAGCGCCACCACCATTGCGGCGAACGGCGCACCATCCGACGGCGATGTGTTGATTGTCGACGGCAAGACCATCACCTTCCGGGCAGGGGCCGCCCCTGCGGTCGCCAACGTTCCCGCCGGCTCAGGCAAGAACAACAACGTCGTCACCGACGGCAATGGCAACTCCACGGTTTACCTCGGAACAGCTGCCGCCCCGGCCGCCTCCGTCCAGGACGTGATGGACGCGATCGATCTCGCAAGCGGCGTGCAAACCGCGGCGATCACGGGTGGCACCGCAACGCTGTCGAACTCCTCGGGCGCCAACGCCTCCATCGCCGGCGGCCAGCTCACCCTCACCACCGGCACCGGCGCCGATCTCAGCATCACGGGCAAGGCCGACTTCCTCAAGGCGCTGGGCCTGACCACCGCGACCGGCTCCGGCAATGTCAATGTGACCAAGGCGCGTCTGACCGCCCCAGCCACGCTGGGCACGCTCGTTCAGGACGGATCCACGCTCAACGTCGACGGCAAGACGGTCACGTTCAAGAACGCGGCCGCGCCTGCTGCCGCGCCGACCGGGTCGACCAAGATCGGCAACATCGTCACCGACAACAATGGCAACTCCGTCGTCTACCTCCAGGGCGCAACCGTTCAGGATTCGCTCAACGCGGTCGATCTGGCGTCGGGCGCCGGTATCGTCAGTGGCGGCGCCGTGGTCGCGGCCAGCGGTTCGTCGCTGTCCACCGTCGTCAACGGCGCTCTCAAGCTCAGCACCGGTACCACCGCAGATCTGTCGATCACCGGAACGGGCAACGCGCTGTCCGCGTTCGGGCTGACCGGTCCGACCGGCACGGGCACCGCCTTCACCGCGGGACGCTCGCCGGGTCCGGGCAGCATTTCGGGCAAGACGCTGACCTTCACCTCCTTCAACGGCGGCACGCCCGTGAACGTCACCTTCGGCGACGGCACCAACGGCACGGTCAAGACGCTCGACCAGCTCAACAATCAGCTTCAAGCCAACCACCTGACGGCGACGATCGACGCCAACGGCGTGCTCACGATCACCACCGTCAACGAATACGCCTCCTCGACGCTCGGCTCGGTGACCGCCGGCGGCGTCGTCGGCGGCACGATCACCGGCACGGTTGCCTTCACGACCGCGCAGCCGCCGATCCAGGATCCCGTGGCGCAGACGGCGCGCTCCAATCTGGTCAACCAGTTCAACAACATCCTGGCGCAGATCGACACCACTTCGCAGGACGCTTCGTTCAACGGCGTCAACCTGCTCAACGGCGACACGCTGAAGCTCGTCTTCAACGAGACCGGCAGTTCGACGCTCAGCATCAACGGCGTGGTGTTCAACGCGGCCGGCCTCGGCCTCAGCAACCTCGTCAACGGCGTCGACTTCATCGACAACGGTGCGACCAACAAGGTGCTGGCGAGCCTGAATGCGGCCTCAAGCACGCTGCGCTCGGAAGGTTCCGCGCTCGGCTCCAACCTCTCGATCGTGCAGGTGCGTCAGGACTTCTCGAAGAACCTGATCAACGTGCTGCAGACCGGCTCGTCCAACCTGACGCTGGCCGACACCAACGAGGAAGCGGCCAACAGCCAGGCGCTGTCGACCCGCCAGTCGATCGCGGTCTCCGCGCTGTCGCTCGCCAACCAGTCGCAGCAGAGCGTGCTCCAGCTGCTCCGCTAGTCTCGCGGCGTAAGAAATTGAATCGTAACGTCGCGGCGGAGCTCATGCTCCGCCGTTTTTATGGAGATCGCTAAGGCAGGATTAGCCGAGATCGATGCGCATCATGCGAGACGTGTTTACAGCGCGCATGTGCACATCTAGCTTCGCGATGACGAAGGACTCCGCGACCCGTAATAGTCCGGAGGGCTTCCAAGCAGACACGTAAGCAAATCTTAAGCGGTGCTGCCTAGGGTTGGGAAAGAAATCCTTAAGCGCGTTCAACGGGCTAGGTAAACCTCCAAGGTGTGATTGATGTCGAATTCCGCTGCCTCGGCTTACGCGCGTGTCGCAACGACCACCGCCTCTCCCCGGGACATCGAAGCGCAAACCCTGCTGAAGGCCGCCAACAAGCTTCAGGATGCCGTCAACAGCGCCGATCCGCTCAGCGAGCAGACCATGCAGGCGCTGATGTTCAATCGCAAGCTCTGGACGATCTTCCTCAGCGAGGCGATGCGCGACACCAATCCGCAGCCGCTCGACGTCCGGCAGAAGATCGCCAATATCAGCGTGTTCGTGCTGAGCCAGACCGCCGCGCTCCAGATGAGCCCGCAGTTCGATCACTTCCGTCCGCTGATCGAGATCAACCGCAACATTGCCGCCGGTCTGTCCGGCCGCCCGTAAGGACGGTGCTCCCCGCGACCGGCTCAACCTATCTCGGCACCGCGCTTGCTATGCGCGACACCTGATCGTCAGGCGCTGAGGTCCGTATTGAGCGGACGCGAGGGCTGGGCCTTCAGATCCTCCGCATGGAAGTAAGCCCGCCGGCGCAGCATCGCCTCGTCGGGAAACTGGTTGACCACTGCGTCGGTCTTCTCGTTGACCACCTGAAAAACGAACGAGGCGGCCGCCTGGTCGAACACGACCTGGCGCGAGATGTTCTGATTGTTCTGGAGATCATTGCGCACGGCCGCGCTGGTATCGCTCGCGGCGACCGTCTGGCTCACCGGCAAATCAGTTTGCACGGCCTCGTTCGCCGCCGAATTCGACGTCGTCACGATCTGCGCGGGGGCCGGTATCCCCACCGGCCGGATGCTGAAATCTGTACTCATGGCAGCCTCCTGGTTGCCTTACGCGAGTCAAATCCCAACCCCTCTCAATGCGCAACCATGGAACACCAGGATTGAAGACCGGGTAAGGAAACGTGCCTAACCGCGCGACGAGATCGCCGCGCGGTTTTTCGTAAAATTGTCGCTTGTTGTTGCGCGCGCTCAGAGCGAGCGGCTGACCGCGAGCGGCGTGATGTGGCGCGGGCCGGGAGCGGCGCGGCGTCCTGCGGCCGTATAGGTGTTCGGGACGTTGCGCTTCTGGATCTCGGCGTTGACGCCCCGCACGACGCTCTCGGAGACCGCATGTGCGGTGGCAAGCACCGTGAGATTGACCTGGAGCATGGCGCGGAACGCGTCGTGATGACGATGCAGCGTCGAGAGCAGCTCGGGTGCGGATTTCGCCAGCTGGGCCTGGTTGGCCTTTAATTCACTGACGGCGACGACATAGTTCTTCGACAGCTCCTGCTTCCTGCTCTCGAGCGTCATCGCCTCGCGGACCTTGCCGGCACGGACGAGCTCGGTCTCGCGTTCGATCAGGCCGAGCAGGGCGTTCATCGCATCCATCAGGTTCTCGGCGAGCTTGCGCGCTTCAATGCTGCCGGGCGCGGTGTTCGGGCGCTGCGCTGGCATCGGCTGACGTGCGGCGGTGAATTGGTTCATCTCGTTTTGACCTTATGCCGTGCGGATGGTTTTCGCCTGCTGCATGATCAGGGTGCGGTAGACCTCGGTGGCAACGCCGACGCCGCCGGCCTTGGCGAAGTTCTTGGAATATTGCTCGGTCAGCATCGAGCGCCACACGCCGGTGCCCGGCGTGTCGCCGAATGGGCCTTCGCCCTTCAGGCCCGAGGTCATCTGCGAGAACATGCTGTTGAGGAACATCGCCTCGAAATCGGTGGCGGTCTTCTGCGCCTTGGCCTGCTGCTGCGGCGAGACCTTCTGCAGCGCGGCGGCGAGCTCGAAATCGGGGCGGCCGTTCCGGCTCTCGACGGAGAAGGCCGGGGAGTAGGTGGTGAGGTGCGGGGTGTTGATCGTGCTCGTCTGCATCACATCACCTCGATGTCGGCTTCGATCGCGCCGGCGGCCTTGATCGCCTGGAGGATGCTGATGAGATCGCGCGGGCCGATGCCGAGGCCGTTGAGGCCGTCGACGAGCTGCTGGAGCGAGACGCCGTCCTTGACGAGAGCCAGTTTCCTGCCGTCCTCGGTGACGGAGACGCTGCTACGCGGCGCGACCACGGTGCGGCCGCGTGACAGTGGGTTGGGCTGGCTGACCTGCGGGCTCTCCGAGATCGTGACCGTGAGGTTGCCCTGCGCCACCGCGACGGTGGCGACGCGGACGTCGCGGCCCATCACGATGATGCCGCTGCGTTCGTCGATGATGATCTTGGCGGCCAGATCAGGGTCGACCTGGAGCTGCTCGATCTCGGTGAGGAAGGCGACGACGTTGCCCTTGAACTCCGGCGGGATCGAAAGCTGCACCGTCGAGGGATCGATCGGCTCAGCGGTCTTGACGCCGAGATAGTCGTTGATCGCCGCTGCGATCCGTTTGGCGGTGGTGAAATCGGCATTGCGCAGCGCCAGGCGCACGTTCGGCAGCCGGTTGAGCGCGAACTCGATCTCGCGCTCGATGATGGCGCCGTTGGCGATGCGGCCCACGGTCGGCACGCCGCGCACGATTTTTGCAGCTTCGCCTTCGGCCTGGAAGCCGGAGATCGCGAGCGAGCCCTGTGCCACCGCATAGACGTTGCCGTCGGCACCGAGCAGGGGCGTGACGAGGAGGGTGCCGCCCTGGAGGTTCTTGGCATCGCCGAGCGCGGAGACGGTGACGTCCATGCGCGTGCCTTGCGTGGCGAAGGCCGGCAGATTGCCCGTGACCATCACCGCGGCGACGTTGCCGGTGCGGATGGTGGCGCCGCGGATGTTGACGCCCATGCGCTCGAGCATCGCTTGCAGCGACTGCTTGGTGAAGGGGATGTTGTTGAGCGTGTCGCCGGTGCCGTTGAGGCCGACGACGAGGCCGTAGCCGATGAGCTGGTTCTGCCGCACGCCTTCGATGTTGGCGAGGTCCTTGATGCGCGAGGTCGCAGCCGCCGAACTGACCGACAGCGCCAGCGCCGACAGCGCGGCGCAGGCCACCCCAACAATCCTCACCCAACGAACGCCTGGCATTCTCTGCTCCCCAAGGCCCCTCAAAAAGCCTCCTCAAATCGAAGGACCTTCTGCGACACTCCCATGACGAGCTGGTCCGACGCTTTCCTTGCGAGCGCTGTGCCAACCCGGCGCAGTGGAGCTAGATCGCTGAATAGGTTGAATAAATCTGTTTCGACCGGTGTCAGCGGCCGTTGTCTCTGAGGAGCGAAACTGCCGCATGTCGGCAGATTTTGCCGGGCTGTTTACGTCCCGTTAACCATAAAACAGCGAAGGTGAGGCATCGATCACCCGGATTGCTTCCGATGCGCATCTACGGACCGAACGGCACCACGCTTGGAGCGCCGGCCAGCCAGGCCAGGCGAACGGGCTCGGGCACCTTCGTGCTGCCCGACACCTCGTCGGCGCAGGAGACGCGGAGCGCCGCCGCACCGAAGGCTGCCGGCAATATCGACGCGCTGATCGCGCTGCAAGGCATCGAGGAGGATCCGGTCGAGCGCCGCAAGCGCTCGGTCGCCCGCGGCAAGACCGCGCTCGACGTGCTCGACGATCTCAAGATGGGGCTTCTCTCCGGCAATCTCGACGCCTCGACCGTGATGCGGCTGCGCGATGCGGCGGCGAATTTGAAGTCGTCCTCGGGCGATGCCGGACTGGATGCCGTGCTTGCCGAGATCGAGCTGCGCGTCGAGGTCGAGCTGGCCAAGGCCGGGCAGGCCTGATCGTTATCCGTCACCCCCGCGCAACGGCGAAGCCGTTGTCGCCTGAGGTGGCCGCTTCTCCAGCGGCCCTCGAAGGGCGACGGCCCCGCTGAAGCATCTCGGCCGTACATCCTTCGAGGCTCCCGGCGCGATGCTTTGCATCGCGCCACTCGCACCCCAGGATGACGGGTCTGCCACTCGTCCTGTTAAGCCGCTTCATCCTTCAGCTGCGCGTCGTAGCGGCGCTGGGCGGCGAGGACGTCTTTCAGATTTTGCTCGGCCCAGTCGCGCAGGGGATCGACTGCGGCGGCGAGGGTTATGCCGAGCTGCGTGATCGAATACTCCACCGTCACAGGCACGGTCGCGATGGCGCGGCGCTTGATCAGGCCGTCGCGTTCGAGCGATTTGAGAACCTGGCTCAGCATCTTCTGCGAAATGCCTTCAATCGTCCGGCGCAACTGATTGAAGCGCATCGGCTCCTCGCGCAGCAGCAACAGGATCAGCACCGCCCATTTGTCGCCGACGCGATCGAGGATCTGGCGCGTGGGGCAGTTCGCTGCATAGACGTCGGGTTTCATCATTGGGGTCCTCAGATCCATTTCCGTTCCGGCGGTTACGCGGGTTACTCCGGCGTAATCAGGTAAGCACAAAGTGCTCTCTTAACACCAGCATTCTTTGCGATATCTAGTCACCGATAGTTACTATAGAAGCAAAGGAGCCTTCCATGAAAATCTCAGTCGCCGGCGCCTCGGGCCGGGCCGGGTCGGAGATCACCAAGGAACTGTCGCGCCGCGGCCACGCGGTCACGGCCATCGCCCGCAATCCCGACAAGATCGCGGCTCTGCCGAATGTCACGCCGACCAAGGGCGACGTGCTCGACCAGGCCGGCCTCGCCAAGCTGTGGGCGGGGCACGACGTTGCGGTGAGTTCCGTGCACTTCCTCGCCAGCGACCCGCTCAAGCTGATCGGTGCGGCGAAGCAGTCCGGCGTAAGCCGCTACCTCGTCGTCGGTGGCGCGGGCAGCCTGGAGGTCGCTCCCGGCGTGAAGCTGGTCACAACCCCCGGTTTTCCCGCCCAGTACAAGGCCGAGGCCGAGAAGGGTTCCAACTTCCTCGACCTGCTGCGGCAGGAGAAAGACCTGAACTGGACCTTCATCTCGCCATCGGCGCTGTTCGTCGAGGGGGAGCGCATTGGCAAGTTCCGGCTCGGGACCGATCAGCTTCTCGCAGATGCGAACGGGAAAAGCTGGATCAGCTTTGCCGACTACGCCATTGCACTGGCCGACGAGATCGAGCGCCCGGCCCATCTGAGGCAGCGCTTCACGGTCGGCTACTAGGCCTTCGGCCGCCCCCCAGGCTCTCCAGGATAAACCTTCCTGTGCAAGGGCTTGGGGGCGGCACCTGGGCGATCAGGACAATATTGTCTGTCACAGGACGTAGCTATATAAGGCCCCGCTCAACGGACCCCGTTCCGTTAGCGAGTCGTTGCTTAGACAGATGGGCCGCCCTTGGAAAAGTTGAAAAACTACCGACCAACCGAAAAAGAGCCTTTCATGAACGACCGGCAGAAGGAGTACTTCCGTTTGAAGCTCCTCGCCTGGAAGGATGAGATCCTCAAAGAGTCCAAGCTCACCCTGCAAGCGTTGCAGGAGGAGAACGTCAACCACCCCGATCTTGCCGATCGGGCATCGTCCGAAACCGACCGCGCCATCGAACTCCGCGCCCGCGACCGCCAGCGCAAGTTGATCGCCAAGATCGACGCCGCGCTCCAGCGTATCGAGGACAACACCTACGGCTATTGCGAGGACACCGGCGAGCCGATCTCTTTGAAGCGGCTCGAAGCCCGACCCATCGCGACGCTCTCGGTGGAAGCGCAGGAGCGCCACGAGAAACGCGAGAAGGTCTATCGCGACGAATAGAGCCCGAGCCGCAGAGTTGCGGCTCTTTGTTTTTGGGACGCAAGGCGCCGTTTCGCGCCGGGACCAGCTTTTTGCCTGTCGCCTGCGGCCGCGCACGTCAATGTGTGAGCGCAATCGCGAAAAGTGAATCGCGATCAATGGGCTAGAGTCACTTCCTCCGAGCTCACGTGAGTTCGGATGAGAAACAGCCTTCACTTCAGGTGGGGGAAGATTTTGCGAGTCGCGTCAACAAGATCGACTCCAAGCTTGCGGCGCTGAACGAGCTGCATCACGCATCGCTGCAATCAGGCCTGTCGCGACGCCGCAAGGCGCGCATCGCCATAGAGCCTGGACCAGCTCAACATTTCCTTAAACGCCGGCAACAGGCCGTAAGCCGCATCCGTCAGCTCGTACTCGACCCTTAAGGGTTTTTCCGCGAACACGGTTCGCGTTACGAGGCCATCCTGCTCGAGCTCGCGCAGTTGCGTCGTCAGCATGTGCTGGGTGATGCCGCCGATCGATCGCCGCAACACGCCGAAACGAACCGCACCGTTCATCAGCGCGAACAGGATCTCCAGCTTCCACTTGCCGCCGAGGGCATGGATGGCCCGCTTGAAGTCGGCGAGCAGGGTAGGGTCCGGGCTGCAATCGCAGTCGCCATCGCAAACGCTGGTCAGGTTTTCCATACCGGTCTCGAAATCCATTCTACTTGTTCCCCCAGGACATAGTGACCAGATGCGGCCTTGAGCAGGGCCATGGCGGAACCAAATTCGCCGGCCTAAGCAGCGAGGGAATTTGGGAATGAGCACTGTTCTGGTCACTGGCGGCTCGGGCTTTGTCGGAGTCCACGTCGTCCTGCAACTGATGGCCGCCGGCCACAAGGTGCGGACCACGGTGCGCCGGCCGGACCGGCGGGACGACGTGCTGGCCATGCTCCGCGAGGGCGGGGCGGCTGCACCGGAGAGCCTGTCGTTCTTCACCGCCGACCTCACCGCGGACGACGGTTGGCGCGAGGCAGCCGCCGGCTGCGATTACGTGCTTCATGTCGCCTCGCCGCTCTCGACCAATGTCCCCGAGGACGAGAGCGAGATGATCATCCCGGCCCGCGACGGCACGCTGCGGGTGCTGCGGTCCGCGCGCGAGGCTGGCGTCAGGCGCGTCGTCATCACCTCGTCGCTGGGTGCAATCGGTTATGGCCATCTGCCGCGCGAAAAACCGTTCGACGAGACCGACTGGACCAATCTCGAGGGCGCCGACGTGCAGCCCTACATCAAGTCCAAGACGCTGGCCGAGCGGGCGGCCTGGGATTTCATCGCGCATGAGGGCGGCGGGCTCGAGCTGTCGGTGGTCAATCCCGCCGGCATTTTCGGCCCCGTGCTGGGGCCGGACTTCTCCGGCTCGATCGAGATCGTCAAATCGCTGCTCGATGGCGCCATGCCGGCGGTGCCGCGGGTCTATTTCGGCGTGGTCGATGTGCGCGACGTCGCCGACCTGCACCTGCGGGCGATGATGGCGCCTGAAGCGAAGGGCGAGCGTTTCATCGCGGTCTCCGGCGAGACGATGTCGATCCTCGATATCGGCAAGGTGCTGCGGCGGGAACTGGGACCGCGGGCGCGGCGGGTTCCGCGGTTCCAGGCCCCGGATTGGCTGGTGCGGCTGGCCGCGACCCGGGTCCCGCTGCTGCGCGCAGTGGTGCCGATGCTCGGACGTGTCAGGCATTCCTCCAGCGCCAAGGCGAGGTCGGTGCTCGGCTGGCAGCCCCGCTCCAATGACGAGGCGATCCTCGCCACCGCCGAAAGCCTGATCCGGCTTGGCCTGGTCAGGAGTTGAGGCCGCCCGGGCGCGCTTGTCAGGCCCGGGCGGGGATGCTGAAGTGCCGTCCTCGATTGGGTAGCGTGGGAGACGGCGCCGATGGACAAGATTCTCGCAGGCGCAAAGGCGATCGCGCTGGCGCGCCGCAACCATGCGCCGCTGGCGGCGCTGGAGCGTCCTCCCGCCGATGAGGCCGAAGGCTACCGGGTCCAGCGGGCGCTGCACGATCTGCTGCTGCCGCATGTCGGGCCGCTGGTCGGCTACAAGATCGGCTGCACCAGCCAGGTGATGCAGGACTATATCGGCATCCCGCACCCTTGCGGTGGCGGCGTGTTCGAGAAGGGAGTGCATGACAGCGGCGCGAAGCTTGCCGCCAAGGACTATGTCCGTGTCGGCGTCGAATGCGAGATCGCGGTGCGGCTGCAGCGCGACCTCGCCGCCGGCGAGGCGCCGTTCACGGCCGAATGGGTCGCCGAGGCGGTCGAGGCCTATCAACCCGCGATCGAGATCGTCGACGACCGCTATGTGAAATGGGAGACGATGGGCGCGCCGACACTGATCGCCGACGATTTCTTCGCCGCCGGCTGCGTGCTGGGCGAGGCGGTGCCGCGCTCGTCGGTGCCGGACCTGAAAGCGGTCAAGGGCCGCGCCATCGTCAACGGCGAGGAGGTCAGCCACGGCACCGGCGCCGACGTGCTCGGCCATCCCCACAACGCGCTCGCCTGGCTCGCCAATCATCTCGCCGCAGAAGGCAAGGGTCTGCATGCGGGGCAGCTCGTGCTGACCGGCAGTCTTGTGAAGACACTGTGGCTGAAAGCCGGCGACAAGGTGCGGATGGAGCTGGATGGGCTGGGCGTGGTCGAGGTGGAGTTTACGTGAGCTCTCCGCGTCGTCATTGCGAGGAGCGAAGCGACGAAGCAATCCAGAGTCTTTCCGCGGAGGGATACTAGATTGCTTCGCTGCGCTCGCAATGACGGGGTGTGAGGCGGCGACGTCGCTACAATTGCGCTGATGTCACGCGCTGCAAGCAAAGCATAGATCGCGAAAACACATGCGGCCCTCGCCAGGGGAGCTAGCGAGGGCCGCGTAGTACACCGTCGTTCGCGCCTAGGTTCGCGAACACGATGTGGGAGCTCGGGAGAGACTTAGAAGGGCAGCAGCACGTCCATGACTTGCTGGCCGTAGCGCGGCTGCTGCACGTCCATGATCTGGCCGCGGCCGCCATAGGCGATGCGGGCCTGTGCGATCTTGGTGGAATCGATGGTGTTGTCGCTCTGGATGTCTTCGGGGCGGACGATGCCGGCGACCACGAGCTCGCGGATCTCGTAATTGACGCGGATCTCCTGCTTGCCCTCGACCACGAGGTTGCCGTTCGGCAGCACCTGGGTCACGACGGCGGCGACGTTGGTCTGCAACGCTTCCGTGCGGTTGACCGAGCCCTTGCCGTCGCTGGAGGCGGAGGAGTCGGCAGTGAGGATGCGGCCGGGCAGGATCTTGTTCGCCTGCGTGATGGTCTTGGACCCGATGAAATCGGTAATGCCGGAATCTTCCGAGTTGGTGCGGCTGCGCTGGGTCTCGTTGGCGATGTTGGCCTTGTCGGTGATGTTCACGGTCACCGTGAGCAGGTCTCCGATCTGGTGGGCGCGCTGGTCCTTGAAGAAGGCGCGGCTGCCGTTGCGCCACAGCGAGTTCGGATTGTAGGAGGCGACTTCCGGCTTCGGCATCGGCATTTGCACCGGCTTGTAGCCGGGCTGCGTCGTCGGATTGTCGATCGCCGACAATTTCGGTTGCTCGCCGATCTGCGACAGCCGGTCGATCGAGGAGCAGCCGCCCAGCGCGCTGGCTGTCAGCAGCAGGGCAGAGATCGCGATGCGACGAAAACGGGAAGCCGAACTGAACGAGGACATGACTTACTCTGACTTGGCTGGAGCTTGCGAGACGCGAGTTTGCGGGATCTGGGCTTGTGCGACCTGAGCCTGTGATGCGGGAGCCTGGACCAGGTTCCGGACGAGAGCCGCTGTGTCGACGGGTGCGGGCGCTTCGTCCCGCTTCAGCGAGGAGGTCTGCTCGACCGCAGGTGCCATCGGTGCGGACTGGCTCGCGCCCTGGACCGTCACCTGACCGCGGCCGGTGACGACACCGGTCAGGGTGCGCTTGGTCTGGAGGTTGAGGACGCTCACGGTGTCGCCCTCGGCGCCGCTCTCGATCGCCTTGCCGCGGGTGGTGAGGTAGATGCCGGGCACCTGATAGATGACGGTGACGCTCTGGTCGCGCTGCACGAAGTCGGGCTTGACGATGTCGGCGACGCGGATCGGGGTGCCCGCGCGCATCGGCCGGCGCAGCTGCATGCCGATGGTGCGCTCGCGCGAGGCGGGCTCGCCGGTGACTTCCGCCTTGGGCCGCCGCTCCAGCGAGATGTCGGAGGATTTGAGGAGGTCCGCGCGGTCGATGTCGCGCGTCAGCACGGCCACTTCCACCGTCTCGATCGCGGTGCCGGTGAAGCGCAGCTTGGTCGGCGTCGGATTGCTGTCGTTGCTGACCTCGAAGGCGATGTCGAAACGGCCGCTGCGGGCGTCGTAGCGGGTCGCCACCGGCTGGAGCGCGCCGGTGTTGGAGGCATCCAGCCGCATGTCGGAGACGCCGCGGTCGAAGGTCACGGTGATGTTGGCGGCATCCCCAAGGCCGAAGCGGCGATCGAGCGCGGAGGCGACCGCGATCTCGAGATCCTTGTTCGCGAGCGTGCGGGCGAGGCGGGTGACCTGGACCTCCTTGATATCGCCGGTCATCACGCCGATCACCTGCTTGGCGCGGAGCACGCTCAGCACCTGGGCGACCGGCAGCGCGCCGGTGGTGCCGAGATCGGGCGAGCGGTAGACCGGGATCAGGGCGGCCGAGCCGGCATTGTCGATGAGGTCGCCGACCCGCACCACGTCCGACGTCACGGTGACGCTGGCGCGCAGCATCGGCACGGCGATGACGTCGTCGGCGGCCTGCGCCGGCAGGGCCAGCATCAAGAGAGCGGAGATCGTGGCGATTGTGGTGCGGATCATCGTCATCACCTCAGCGGAACAGCGCCGTGGTCGATTGCATCATCTGGTCGGCGGCGCTGATGACCTTGGCGTTCATCTCGTAGGCGCGCTGCGCGGCGATCAGGTCGCTCATCTCCGAGACGACGTCGACATTGGCCTGCTCCAGGCTGCCTTGCGTGATCTTGCCGTAGCCTTCGGAGTTCGCGGTGCCGTCCTGCGGCGGACCGGAGGAGGGCGTCTCGGTGAACTGATTGCTGCCGACCGGCTGAAGGCCGGCCTTGTTGATGAAACGGGTGAGGCCGATCTGGCCGAGCACGGTCGAGGTCGACGAGCCCGGCAGCGTCACCGAGACCTGGCCCTGCTCGTTGACGGCGAGGCCCGAGGCATTGTTCGGGATCGTGATCGTCGGCTGCACCGGGTTGCCCTGCGCGGTGACGACGCGGCCCTGATTGTCCATCTGGAAGGTGCCGTCGCGGGTGTACTGGTAGGTGCCGTCGGGCATCAGGATCTTGAAGAAGCCTTCGCCAGAGACCGCGAGGTCGAGATCGTTGCCGGTCTGCGACAGCGTTCCCTGCGTCATGCTGCGCGGCGTGCCGACGGTCTTGACGCCGCCGCCGATGTCGACGCCGACAGGCACGATGGTGCCCTGATCGGAGGCCTGCGCGCCGACGCGACGGACGTGCTCGTAGATCAGGTCCTGGAACGCCGCGGTCTGCTTCTTGAAGCCGGTGGTGCGCAAGTTGGCGATGTTGTTGGAGATCACCTGAACGTTGAGTTCCTGTGCCGCCATTCCGGTCGCTGCGGTGTGAAGCGCCTGCATGTCAGTTCTCTCCTAATCAGGCCGGAACGTCGGCGAGCTTCTCGATCGCCGATTTGTGGAGGTCGCTCTGCTGCTGGAGCAGGTTGGCGATGGCGGTGTAGCTGCGCATGACCTCGACCATGCGGCTCATCTCGCCGACCGCATTCACGTTCGACTTCTCGATGTAGCCTTGCTGCGCCGTGGACTTGGTGTCGGCCTGCTGGGTCGCCGATCCCGCGCTGTAGAGGTTGGCGCCGAGCTTGCTCAGCTTGGCCGGATCGTCGAACGACACCATGCGGATCTTGCCGCGAATCGAGTCGGTCTTGGCGGTGCCCTCGAGCACGGTGATGGTGCCGTCGGGCGCGATGTTGATGTCGTGGTCGGTCGGCTGGAACGTGATCGGTCCGCCGGTGCCGAGGACGAGGTTGCCGTCGGAGGTAACGAGCTGGCCGGTGCTGCTGAGCGTGAATTTGCCGTCGCGAGTATAGCGCTCGGCGCCGTTGGCCTGCACCGCGAAGAATGCGTTGCCCGAGATCGCTACGTCGAGCGGGTTCTTGGTCTCCTCCATCGGCCCCTGGCCGACGTCGCGGAAGGTGCCGCGGTCCTGCACATAGGAGACGCGCCGGTCGGAGCCGACGAAATTGTCTTCGCGCGCGTTCGAGTTGAGGTACTCCTCGAACAGCGAATGGTCGGCCTTGAAGCCGTTGGTGTTGGCATTGGCGACGTTGTTGGCGATGACATCCATCTGCCGTTCCAACGTCATCTGCCGCGACAGGCCGATCAGAAGCGCGTTCTGCATCGGAAATCTCCCCTGAGTGGGCCTGCCACCTCGCTCTCCCAAGCGCCTTGGCGGACCCGTGAACGAGACTGTCAGGTTCTCCCAAACCGTTCGGTCTCGCCCCTCTCTCAGCGAAAGCCGTGCCAACTCATAAAAATTAGATATTACAATGATTTATCGATTTTTCAGCCGCGCCGGCAGGCGGCAGAAAGGTTCTGTTAGCCATGTTTGCCCGGCAGATTTTTCCTAGCAGAGGCCCAATCGAAAGGTTCCGTTAACCATTATTACCGTAGCGTTTGCGTGTAAGAGGAGCGCATTGCGCTGGGGCATTTGTATCGCGTCACTGTCTGCCAGGAGGCTTCGCTCTTTCGATTCCTTTGAGAGATGAGCCGGGCGACCCATGGCAGAGAATGAAGCGGAAGGCGGCGCAGCCACTGAGGGCGCAGAAGCCGCTCCGCCGAAGAACAAGCTGAAGCTCATCATCATGGCCGTCGGCCTGCTCGCCGTCCTCGGCGGCGGGGCTGCGACCTGGTTCTTCTTCTTCCGCCATGGCGAGGACGAGCATCATGCCGAGGCGGCGCCGCCGCCCAAGCCGCCGGCCTTCGTCGACGTCCCCGACATGATGGTCAACCTCGCCGGCGCGCCGGGCGAGCGCGTGCAATATCTGCGGCTCAAGATCGTGCTGGAGCTGAAGGAAGAGAAGCAGATCGAGGCGATCAAGCCGACGATGCCGCGCGTCACCGACATCTTCCAGACCTATGTGCGTGAACTGCGCCCCTCCGACCTCAACGGCTCCGCCGGCATCTTCCGCCTCAAGGAAGAGCTGACCAAGCGCGTCAACGCGGCGGTCGCGCCGATCCAGGTCAGCGCGGTGCTGTTCAAGGAAGTCGTGGTCCAGTGAGGGTGACGGGCTAGCACCATGGCCGGCAACGAGCAGATGGACCAGGATGCGATTGCCGCCCAATGGGAGGCGTCGCTCGATTCCGAGGATCCCGCAGAGGCCGCGAAGGCCGCTGCCGAAAACGAACTATCGGAGACCATGGCCCTGCAATGGGCGGCCATGGTCGAGGACGGCAGCCGCGATCTCGGCACCGGCAAGAATTCCGGCGAGCGGGTGCTGTCGCAGGAGGAGATCGACAATCTCCTCGGTTTCACCGTCGGCGACGTCACGCTCGACGACCACAGCGGCATCCGCGCGATCATCGATTCGGCGATGGTCTCCTACGAGCGTCTGCCGATGCTCGAAATCGTCTTCGACCGTCTGGTGCGGCTGTTGACGACCTCCTTGCGCAATTTCACCTCCGACAACGTCGAAGTCTCGCTCGACCGCATCACCTCGGTGCGCTTCGGCGACTACATGAACTCGATCCCGCTGCCCGCCGTGCTCTCGGTCTTCAAGGCCGAGGAGTGGGAAAATTTCGGCATGGCGACGGTCGATTCCAACCTGATCTACTCGATGATCGACGTGCTGCTGGGCGGCCGCCGCGGCACCAGCCAGCTCCGCATCGAGGGCCGGCCCTACACCACGATCGAGACCGAGCTGGTCAAGCGGCTGGTCGAGGTGGTGCTGGCCGACGCCGAGCAGGCGTTCCGGCCGCTCTCGCCGGTGACCTTCACCATCGACCGGCTCGAGACAAATCCGCGCTTCGCCGCGATCAGCCGTCCCGCCAATGCCGCGATCCTGGTGCGCCTGCGCATCGACATGGAAGACCGCGGCGGCAATATCGAGCTGCTGCTGCCTTACGCCACCATCGAACCCATCCGGGGCGTCCTGCTCCAGATGTTCATGGGCGAAAAGTTCGGCCGTGACCCGATCTGGGAGGGCCATTTCGCCACCGAGATCGTCCAGGCCGAGATCGCCGTCGATGCCGTGCTCTACGAGGCCGACATTCCGCTCAAGCAGCTGATGCGGCTCAAGGTCGGCGACACCCTGCCGCTCGACATGCGCGCCGATGCCAACGTCACCGTGCGCTGCGGCGACGTCACCCTGACCGAGGGACGGATGGGCCGGGTCGGGGATCGCGTCGCGATCCGCGTGACGAAACCCTTGCGCAAGCCAAGTACGACACTTGCGATGTTCGAGAAGGTGGACGAGCAGAACAAGATGATGGAGGCCCCATGAACCACTCCCTGGGAATGGCGATCGAGACGCTGGTGGCTATCCTGCTGATGCTCACAATCGGCTACTGCATCCTGCTCAACAAGCGCTTGACGCGGCTGAAGGCCGACGAGCATTCGCTGAAGGCCGTCATCGCCGAGTTGATCACCGCGACCGAGATCGCCGAGCGCGCGATCGGCGGGCTGAAGCTCGCAGTGCGCGACGTCAACGAGAACCTCGGCAGCCAGCTCGCGGCGGCGACGCAGATGTCCGACCAGCTCTACAAGCAGCTCGGCGAGGCCGATAACGTGGTGCGGCGCCTGTCCAAGATCGCGATCGCCGCGCGCCCCGTCACCAGTCCGGAAACGGCCGCAGCGCCCGCAGCCAAGCCCGCCTCGGCGAAGGCCGTGGCGGCGGCGGCCGAAGCCTTCTCCGAGCGCCGCCGATCCAACGGCCTTGCCGCATGAAGTCAGGGTATGAAGTCCTTTCGTAACATCCGCGTCATTCCGGTCGTCCTGGTCGCCGTCGCAGGTCTCGCCACGCTGAAGGTCGCGGGTCTCGTGATCAATGGCGGCTATGTGTTCGATTATCAGCCGAACCCGATCAAGAAATCCTGGGCGCAGGAGAACCTGAACTTCCCGACCGGCCGCGAGGACCCCGACATCACGGGATCGACCCATGGCGCGCCGAAGGAGGCGCCCAAGCCCGCTGCGCCCGAGACCAAGCCCGAAGGCACGGTGGTCAAGGTGGAGGAAGCCCAGCCGCAGGTCTCGGCCTCCGAGCGCGCGATCCTCGAGCGCTTGCAGGCGCGCCGCCAGGAGATCGAGGCCCGCCAGCGCGAGATCGACATCCGCGAGAGCCTGCTCAAGTCGGCCGAGAAGCGCATCGAGAACAAGGTTGAGGAGATGAAGGCGGTGGAGACTCGCATCTCCGCGACGCAGGCCGAGCAGAAAGCCGCCGAAGCCCAGCGCATGAAGGGCCTCGTGACCATGTATGAGGGCATGAAGCCCAAGGACGCGGCGCGGGTGTTCGACCGGCTGGAGATGGGCGTATTGATCGAGATCGCCTCGGCCATTGCGCCGCGCAAGATGTCGGACATCCTCGGATTGATGTCGCCGGAAGCCGCCGAGCGGCTGACGGTCGAGATGGCCCGAAGAGCCAATGGCGGCGGCGATCTCTCCGCTTCGGCCGGTGACCTGCCCAAGATCGACGGCAAGCCGACCCAAAAGCCGAATTGAAGGCTCATACTTAAGAAGTCCTTAATTGGCAAAACCTACATTCGAAGGCAGGAGCCGGCCTTAGCGCCGGCGTGGATCGTCGAAATCGGAAGACATGCCGCCAATGGCGCGAGAGGCTGGATTGTTGTCGCGAGCCCGCGCTTTGGCGCGGGGGCTGTCGCGTCATGTCAGCAAGGCGCCGGTGCTGGTGGTCTGCCTGATGCTCGGCTTCGACGGCACGGCCCGGGCTGCCGATCCGATCCGCGGCGAGGCAACCTTCTCGGCCGGCGGCGGCTTTGCCCGTCTGGTGATCAAGCTCGGCGAGGACGTTCCCTCCGAGGTGACGACCGCGGGCTCCATCCTCATCGTCCGGTTCGACCGGCCGGTCGACGTTCCCGTCGATCGCGTTCCGGAAGGCGCGCCTGATTACGTCAATTCCGCCCGGCGCGATCCTGATGGCGGCGCCATCCGTCTGTCGCTGGCCCGGCGCGTCACCGTCAACACCATGAATGCCGGCGAACGCACCTTCATCGACCTTCTGCCGGAAGGCTGGAAGGGACCGCCGCCGAGCCTGCCGATGGACGTGGTCAAGGAGCTCGCCGAGCGCGCGCGTGTAGCCGAGCGCGCACTGCGTGCGCAGCGAGCCGCGGCCGAGAGCAAGAAGCGTCCGCAGATCCGCGTGCGCGCTTCGATCCAGCCGACCTTCGTCCGCTTCGTGTTCGAGATGCCCGACGGCGTCGGTGTCTCCTCCGTACTCAACGAGCAGAAGCTCACGCTCGCCTTCAATGCCAACCTGAATTTCGATCTGGCGGATGCCGTCGTCGCGGCGCCGCCGAACGTCGCTTCGATCAAGCAGAAGGCCGACATCGACCAGACCAATGTCGAGATCGCGCTGATCGGCGATTCCGACGTGCACTCCTTCCGCGACGACAAAAATTATGTCGTCGACATCTCATTCCAGCCGGAGAAGGGCAAGACCGCGGCGACGGCCGAGTCCGTGATCGCGCAGGCGAAGCCCGCGGCCCAAGGCCATGGACCTGCGCCTGCGCCGGAAAAGCCTGTGGCCGAGAAGCCGAAGGAGGCCCATCGCGAAATCGCGCCGCCGACGTCCGAGACGATCGCGCGCGAAGCCAAGATCGAAGTGAAGCCCGAGGTGAAGCCGGAAGCGCCCGCCGCGATGCCGCCCGTCGAAGCGCCGAAGCCGGCGCCGGCTCCCGCGGCTGAAGCCGCGCACGCTGCGGAAGCGCCCAAGGACTTGCAGAAGGAAACTCCGAAGCCTGTTGCTCCCGTGGCGGAAGCCGCCGTACCGGTCGCTCCGGTCAAGCCAATGGCGCCTGCAGTCGCCGAGGCGCCCAAGGAAATCGTCAAGGAGATCGTCAAGGAAGCTGCTCCGGAGCCTGTCAAAGCCGAGGCGCCGGCCGCGCCGCAGCCCGCGATTGCCAGCGTCGATGCGCGCCGCGACAGCGACGGTCTGCGCGTGACGTTCCCGATTCAGGTCGCAACGGCTGCGGCGGCGTTCCGCCGCGGCGACACGGTCTGGGTGGTGTTCGACACGCCGAAGCCGATCGATGTCGAGGCGATCCGCACCAAGGGCGGCGCGATGATCGGCGAGGTCGGCCGCGTGCCGCTCGACAAGGGGCAGGCGGTCCGCATCCGTCTCACCCGGCCGCTGGTCTATTCGCTGACCAGCGAGGAGGTCGGCAAGGAGACCAACTGGCTGCTCACGCTCGCCGACAAGATCCAGGCGACGCCGCTGCCGCTGATGATGTCGCGCAACATCACCGATCCCGCGCTCGCCAATCTCGCGATCCCGTTCGCCAATCCGGGCCTGTTGCATAAGCTGACCGATCCCGACGCTGGCGACACGCTCTATGTCGTCACCGCGCAGCGGCCGGTGCGCGGCTTCATCAAACGGCAGGATCTCGTCGATCTGTCGCTGCTGGAATCCGCGCACGGCATCGCGATCCGGCCGAACTCCGACGAGGTCGGCGTCGAGGTCGGGTCCGACAAGGTCATCCTCGGCAAGAAGGGCGGATTGACGCTGTCGCCGGTCGACATCTCGTCCGAGCGCGCGCCGACCGCGGTGCGCCCGATCTTCAGCCCCGAGGGCTGGCGCAAGGGCCAGTCGGAGAATTTCTGGACACGCCAGAGCGATCTGGTGACGGCGATCTCGGCGGTCGAGCCGGGGCAGCGTTCGCTGCCGCGGCTCGACCTCGCGCAGTTCTACATGTCGCGCGCCATGTACCACGAAGCCAAGTCCGTGACAGATGTGATGCTGAGCGATCCCCTCAACAAGGAGGAGAGCAGCGCGCTGATCATGCATGCGATCGCGAGCATCCTGATCGGCCGGCCGGCGCAGGGTCTGAAGGACCTCGCCAATCCCGTGATCGGCAACAGCCACGATTCCCAGCTCTGGAAAGCGCTCGCCTATGCGCGCCAGGGCAAATGGGCGGACGCCCGCGAGAAATTCAAGAACGTCGAGTTCGCCATCGCCTCGCTGCCGCTCGACATCCAGCGCATCGTGACGATGGACGCGATGCGCGCCGCGCTCGAGGTGAAGGACTATGCCGGCGCCTCCAAGCGCCGCGGCGAGATCGAGGTGGTCGGCGTGCCGCCCGAGGCGGCGCCCGGCTTTGCCGTGCTGCGCGGCCGGCTCGCCGAGGCGCTCGGCCATGACAAGGACGCGCTCGACGACTACAAATTCGCGGTTGCCTCGAACGACCGCCAGGCGGCGGCCGAGGCCAAGCAGCTGGAAGTGGCGCTGCGCCAGAAGCGCGACGAGATCAGCAAGGAAGACGCGCTGCGCGATCTCGAGACGCTGTCGATGACCTGGCGCGGCGACTCGATCGAGGTCAAGACGCTCCAGATGCTGTCGAAGATGTATGCCGAGAGCGGGCGCTATCGGGATGCGCTCGCCGCGGCGCGCACCGCAACGAGGCTCCAGCCGAACGCGGAAGCCTCGCGGCAGGCGCAGGACCTCGCCTCCGACCTGTTCACGCAGATCTTCCTGGGACCGAAGGGCGACGAGCTGCCGCCGGTCGAGGCGCTCGGGATGTTCTACGAGTTCCGCGAGCTGACGCCGATCGGCCGCCGCGGCGACGAGCTGATCCGCCGGCTCGCCGATCGTCTCGCCTCAATCGACCTGCTCGACCAGGCTGCCGAACTGCTGCAATACCAGGTCGACCACCGCCTCGAGGGCGCCGCGCGCGCGCAGGTCGCCGCGCGCCTCTCCATGATCTACCTCGCCAACCGCAAACCCGACATGGCGATCACGGCGCTGCGCGCGAGCCGCATCAGCGATCTCTCCGGCGAGCTCAGGCAGCAGCGCCTGCTGCTGGAAGCGCGGGCGCAGAGCGACGTCGGCCGCCACGATCTCGCGCTCGACATCGTCTCCAACGTCTCCGGGCGCGAGGTGCTGCGTCTTCGCTCCGACATCTTCTGGGCGGCGCGGCGCTGGCGCGAGTCCGCCGAGCAGATCGAGCTCTATTACGGCGACCGCTTCCGCGACTTCAAGCCGCTCAATGCGGTGGAGAAGAGCGACATCATCCGCGCCGCCGTCGGCTATGCGCTCGCCGACGATTCGATCGGCCTGTCGCGCTTCCGCGAGAAATACGCGCCGCTGATGAGCGAGAGCGCCGACCGCGTCGCCTTTGACATTGCCAGCAAGCCGGCCGCGGCCTCCAGCGCCGAATTCGCCGAGATCGCGAAGCTCGCTGCCAGCGTCGACACGCTCGACGGCTTCCTGCGCGAGATGAAGCAGCGCTTCCCCGACGCCACCGCCCGCGCGCCGGCCGCGCCGCAGGCCCATGACGAGACCGACCACACCGGCTCGCTGCCCACGATCCCGGTCGTGCGGCAGATCAAGATGACGCGCTAAAGCGCGATGAGATTGAGATAAATCGTCATCGCGCTTTGGCTTCTTGTTGTTTGAGCATGATCTTCTCGGAAAACCGCTTCGCACTTCTCCGGATCATGCTTTAGGAACCCTGCTACCTCTCGGCCTCTCGACAGGTGCCGCGCAAGGCGGCAACCTGTACCCCTTCATGCCGGGAGAGCGTTGAAATGAGCAAGCCTGCCAAGACCGAAGCCGAACTCATCGCGATGGCACGGGCCGAACTGAAGGCCCATGCCGATGGCCCGGACGACCTCGCCATCTCCATCGTCCGCGACGGCGACAGCTGGGAGTTCCGCGCCGACGCCGATCAGGCGACGAGGGACAAGCCAGGCTTCCCGGAAAGTGTCGCCATGCTGGTGCAGATCGGCGATCACCTCAGCAAGCAGTATGACGTGAAGGGGTAGGGGCGAACTGTAAACGTCGTCTCGCTGTGCGCCACATTCTCGGTGTCATCGCTCGCCTTGTGCGCACTTGCGCACTAGGCGGGGCATGACAGCGGAGATCGCGGCCGCTACCCCCCGTAACTCTGCACCAGGCTCCCCGCCACCAGCGACCAGCCGTCGACCAGCACGAAGAAGATGAGCTTGAACGGCAGCGAGATCGTCGCCGGCGGCAGCATCATCATGCCCATCGACATCAGGACCGAGGCGACGACGAGATCGATGATCAGGAACGGGAGGAACAGCAGGAAGCCGATCTCGAAGGCGCGTTTCAGCTCGGAGATCATGAAGGCGGGGACGAGGATGCGCAATGCGAGCTCGTCGGGGGTGGCGGGCGGCGGTTCGCCGGAGAGATCCAGGAACAGCTTGAGGTCCTTCTCGCGCACGTTCTTCTGCATGAAGCCGCGCAAGGGCACGGAGGCGCGCTGGAGCGCGTCCTCGACGCTGACCTGGTTGGCGACGAGCGGGCGGATGCCCTCGTCGTAGGACTTTTGCAGCACCGGTCCCATCACGAAGAAGGTGAGGAACATCGCCAGCGCAATGATCACCGAGTTCGGCGGCGCGGTCGCTGTGCCCATCGCGGTGCGCAGCAGCGACAGCACCACCACGATGCGCGTGAACGAGGTCATCATGATCAGGATCGACGGCGCGATCGACAGCACCGTGAGAAGCGCGATCAGCTGGATCGCGCGCTCGGTGACGCCGCCGCCGCCAGCACCGCCGCCGAGATTGATGCTGATGTCCTGCGCATAGGCAGGCATCGCGAGCGAAGCCGCGCCGATCAGGACAGAAAGAAAAACAACTCTACGCGGGAGGGCCGGCAGCCTCACGAAGACGGCTTCGGACGGCCGAGCAGGGAGGCCATCTCGTCTTCGAGATTCTCAAAGCTGGTCTTCTCCGCGGCCGGCTTCGGCGGCGGGGCAGGTGGCGCCGGCGGCTCACTGCGGGCTGCGCGGGGCGGCGCCGCGGGCGGCTCGGGCGCAACCGGAGGCGCGACCGTCTCGCCGCCCGGGCGGCGCAGCGCAGCTTCGAGACGCTGCGCCATCTCGGCGAGATTCTGCTCTGCGCTCGAGGGCGCAGCAGCGGGGCCCGGCGGCGGAACCGGCGGTGCCTGGGGCACGGGCGGCGGCGGTGCGGCCGGGCGATCGGCGCGCACCGGCGGCACCTTTACGGGCTCGCTCTGGCGCGGCGGACGCGGCATTAGCGGCGGCTCGCTGCGGGCAATGCGCGGCGGCGGCAGCGGCTCGGGACGCGACTCGCGCTCGGGGCGCGGCGCGATCGGCTCTGGCGGAAAGCCGGGCAGCGACGGCTCGCTGCGGCGTTCGGCCAAAGCGGGCGCGGGCCGGCGCACTTCGTCGGCGAAGGAGGGGCGCGCAGGCCGCGGCGGCGGCTCGGGTATTGGCGGCTCGGGATGATCGAGCAGTTCGGGCCGCGGAGCCTCATCGGCCCAGCCGCCGGCATCCGGCATCGGGGCGAGGCGTGGCGGTTCGGCGCCGTTGGAACGCTGCGGAAGCTGGTCGCGGCCCGGGGCGGCGCGAACGATATTGGGCTCGACGACGATATCGGTCGGGCCGCCGATCATCAGGAGGTGCTCGACATTGTCGCGCCGGACCAGCACCAGGCGGCGCCGGCCGTCGACCGCGGCAGCATCGATCACGGCGAGCCGGGGCATCCTGCCGCGCTGGGTGTTGGCGCCGAGCCGGTTACCGGCGAATCGGCGCACCAGCCATGCAGCGACGCCGATCAACGCCAGAACGACGATGAACGCGAGGATGAAGGTGATAGGGCTGCCTTGCATACATGTCCCCGACAAATGGCGCTTCTCTTGCGCCCATGGTCAGATGCGCCAACCACCGGCGTACGATGCCCCAAACTGCGATCTCTTAACGTCCCACGGCAAGTTTTGCCGTCCCCAAACTCTTATTAACCTATGAATCGCCCGATCCAAAACGACTTCTTGGCCTGTGCACGCCCGGCCAAGCGGTTGGGTTAATACCACTTTTGGGAACGTAGAATCACGGGGCAGCGAATTCGTGTCCCGGCAAGGGACAAGCGAGCATCATGCGTTCCCGGCATCCTTAACCACCTGTTAACCATACACGCGGCAAATTCTGCCTAGCTTCGGACACAGGTCCGACGGCGGAAGGAGCCGCAACGATGTCCATCAACGACCTCCCGGTGCTGTCGGCGCTTCGTACCAAGATGCAGTGGCATCAGGAGCGCCAGCGCGTCCTGTCCGAGAACGTCTCTAATTCCGACACCCCCAAATTCCGCCCGCGCGACCTGGTCGAGCCGAAGCTCGACAAATCCGGCGCGGTGACCGGCTCGATGGGCCCGCTGGCGATGACCGTGACCAGCGCCTCGCACATGACGCCGTCGGGCGCGGCCTCCAGCTTCGACCAGAACAAGAATGCGGGCTTCGAGACCCGCCCCGCGGGCAATGCCGTCAATCTCGAAGAGGAGATGATGAAGGCCGCCAGCAACCAGATGGACTACGCGGCGGCGACCTCGCTCTATTCGAAGAGCCTGCATCTGCTCAAGACCGCGATCGGCAAGGGCTAGCGCAGGGGTAGACCATGGCGAATGACAGCAGCGACTTTGCCCGCTCGATGGCGATCGCGACCTCCGGCCTGCGCGCGCAGGCCGGGCGCATGCGGGTGATCTCGGAAAACATCGCGAACGCCGACTCGACCTCGCAGACATCAGGTGGCGATCCCTACCGGCGCAAGGTGCCGACCTTCTCCTCAGCGCTCGATCGTACGCTCGACGCCCAGGTCGTCACCCTTGGCAAGATCAAGCCCGACCAGTCCAACTTCCGCGTCAAATACGAGCCGAACAATCCGGCGGCGGATGCCACCGGCAACGTCAAATATCCCAACGTGAACTCGGTGGTCGAGATGACCGACATGCGCGATGCGCAGCGGTCCTACGAGGCCAACCTCAACATCATCAGTGCGACGCGCCGGATGATCCAGCGCACGCTCGACATCCTCAAGAGCTGAACAGGACATTTGAGCCATGGCATCACCGACAATCGCCGCCAATGCCTACGCCAATCTCGCCCGCGTGCTGGAGAACAGCGGCGCCGGCAAGGGCAGCGAAGCGAGCGGGCAGTCCTTTGCCTCGCTGCTGAAAGACGCCGTCGGCAGCGTCATGGAATCCGGCCGCAAGTCCGACGCGCAGACGGTGGCGATGGCCGCCGGCAAGGCCAACGTGATGGACGTGGTGACGGCGGTCGCCGACACCGACGTCGCGGTGTCCACGCTCGTGTCGGTCCGCGACCGCGTGATCGCCGCGTATGAAGACATCCTGAAGATGCCGATCTGATTTTTGGGCACGTCATTCCGGGGCGGTGCGAAGCACTGACCCCCGGAATCTCGAGATTCCGGGTTCTCGCTTCGCGAGCTCCGGAATGGCGGAAACTACTGGAAGCGAGAATTCAAAATGACCGGACCCGAAACCCTCGACGTCGCCCGCGATGCAATCTGGACCATCGTGATCGTGTCGTCGCCGCTGATGGTGGTTGGCCTCGTGGTCGGCGTCATCGTGTCGCTGTTCCAGGCGCTGACGCAGATCCAGGAGCAGACGCTGATCTACGTGCCGAAGATCCTCGCCATCTTTGCCACGATGCTATTAGCGCTTCCATTCATGGCCGACTCGCTCCACGCGCACATGCTGCGGATCTCGTCGCGAATCATCGGCGGCTGAGGCACAATGCGCCCGTCATGCGCATCGACGTCTCGCTGCTGCCGGCGCTCGCCGCGTCCTTCATGCTCGCCTTCGCCCGGGTCGGCGCGATGGTGATGCTGCTGCCAGGCCTCGGCGAGACCAACATCCCGACGCGCATAAAACTGTCGATCGCGCTGCTGCTCACGCTGATCATCCTGCCGTTGCACCGCAATGCCTATCATGTCGACATGGGATCGCTGGCGCCGCTTCTGGTGCTGATGCTGCATGAGATCGTGATCGGCATCGTGCTGGGCGCGACCGCGCGGGTGACGCTGTCGGCCCTGCAAGTCGCCGGCTCTGTGATCGCGCAGCAGATGGGGCTCGGCTTCGTCACCTCGGTCGATCCGACACAGGGCCAGCAGGGCGTGCTGGTCGGCAACTTCCTGACCATGCTCGGCGTCACGCTGCTGTTCGCCACCGACAGCCATCACCTCGTGATCGCGGCGCTGAACGACAGCTACTCAATTTTCTCGCCTGGTGAGACCGTGTCGAGCGGCGATGTCGCTTCGCTGGCGACGCGCGCCTTCGCCGCCGCGTTCCGCCTGGGCTTGCAGCTCTCCGGGCCGTTCCTGGTGTTCGGCCTCGTCTTCAATATTGGGCTCGGTGTGCTGGCGCGGCTGATGCCGCAGATGCAGGTCTACTTCGTCGGGGTGCCGCTGTCGATCTTCGCGGGCTTCCTGGTGCTCGCCGTGGTGCTCACCGCGATGATGGGCACGTATCTGGATTACTTCATCGGTGTCATGCACCAGATGATGCCGCTCAAATAGGTGATCGATGGCGGAAGACAACGATCCCGAAAGTCAAACAGAAGACCCGACACAAAAGCGCCTCGACGAGGCGCTCGAACGCGGCGACGTTGCGAAAAGCCAGGAGATCAATACCTGGTTCATGATCGCGGGCGGCACGCTCGTGGTCTCGACCTTTTCGGGATCGGTCGGCAGCGGGCTGGTGACGCCGATGCGCAACCTGCTCGCCAATTCCTGGATGATCAGGACCGACGGCAGGAACCTGCTCGCGCTGATGCAGCAGATCGAGTTCGCCGTGCTCGCCGCGGTCGGCGTGCCGCTCTTGATGCTCGTGCTGGCGGCGATTGCCGGCAACATGCTCCAGCACCGCCTGGTGTGGTCGGCCGAATCCCTCAAGCCGAAGTTCAGCAAGCTCTCGCCCGCCGAGGGCTTCAAGCGCATCTTCGGCAAGCAGGCGGCGGCGAACTTCCTCAAGGGGCTCGGCAAGCTCGTCGTGCTCGGCGCGGTTATGACCATAGTCCTATGGCCGGAGCGGCATCGCATGGAGGCGATGGTCAAGCTCGATCCGGCCGCCATGCTGGGCGCTACCACCAGCATGACCATCCATCTGCTCGGGGCGGTGGTCGCGGCGCTCGCGATCATCGCGATCGGCGACTATTTCTTCCAGTATCGCAGCTGGTTCCAGCGGCAGAAGATGTCGCTCCAGGAGATCAAGGAAGAGTTCAAGCAGTCCGAAGGCGACCCGCACATCAAGGGCAAGCTCAGGCAATTGCGCCAGCAGCGTTCCAAGAAGCGCATGATGGCCGCGGTTCCCAAGGCCTCCGTGATCATCACCAACCCGACCCACTATTCGGTGGCGCTGTCCTACGAGCGCGGCATGTCGGCGCCGATCTGCGTCGCCAAGGGCGTCGACAACCTCGCCTTCAAGATCCGGGAGATCGCGCGCGAGCACGACATCCCGATCGTCGAGAACGTGCCGCTGGCCCGCGCGCTCTACGCCACCGTCGATATCGACCAGGAAATCCCGACCGAGCACTACCATGCGGTGGCCGAAGTCATCGGCTACGTCATGCGGCTGAAGCGCGGATTCGGCGCCGGGCGGGGATAAAACACCCGAAAAGTACCGGAAATGGCCGTAATCTGGGAATCAGCGTACCTTTCGCCCCTGCTGCCCTTGCGCCTCCGGGTCCGATTGAGGCAGGGAAGGCCCCGTGCGCGCGGCGGCGCGTTGATTCTCTGCCAACAGGCTGCGCCAGCTTGAGATGACTGCTGAGACCAACCACGACCTCACACGCGAGCCCGTTGCGGCGCACGAGCCGTCGCCGCGCTCGGGCAGCATTGCGCTGGTGCTGCTGGTGGCCGCCGGTCTCGTCGCGGTCGCCATCGGGCTGATGACGCTCGGGCGCGCGCAGGCGCAGCCCTACATCCTCGGCATCCTCGCCGTGCTGGCGATGGTCGGCCTGTTCAACCTGTTCGCCTTCGCCGCCGGCATCATCCGCTTCGCCGACCGTAATCTCGACGATCCCATCATCGCCCGCATCTCCGATCATGCCTTCGACGGCCTCGCCGTGACCGATCCGCGCGGCCATGTGGTCTATTCCAACGCGGCCTATCTGACGTTGACGGGCGCTGCCGGTCCGCAGGACGTGCGGCCCGTCGAGCGCGTCTTTATCGGCAACCCTGACGTTTCCGAGGCCGTATTCCGCCTGCTGAAGGCTGCCCGCGAGGGCAAGCGGCAGCAGGAAGAGGTGCGCATCTCCGGGCACGAGGGCAGCCAGGGCCGCTGGCTGCGGATGCGGGTACGTCCGCTCGGCAGCGGCAAGCGCGAGGCGAAATACGCGGTGTGGTCGATCGCCGACATCACCCGCGACCGCGAGCGCCAGGAGGACGTGTTCCAGGAGCTCCAGCACGCGATCGAATATCTCGATCACGCGCCTTGCGGCTTCTTCTCGGTCAATCCGGCCGGCGAGCTTGCCTATGTCAACGCGACGCTGGCGAACTGGCTCGACTACGACCTCGCCGAGATCGGTTCCGGCGGGTTGAAGCTCTCCGACATCGTCTCCGGCGACGGCGCCTCGCTGCTCACCGCGATCGTGGCGGTTCCGGGCGAGGTGAAGACCGAGGTCTTCGACATCGATCTGCGCATGCGTACCGGCAAGACCATGCCGGTGCGGCTCTATCACAAGCTTGCTTTCGGCGCCGACGGCGCGCCGGGGCCGTCGCGCACGCTCGTCATCAGCCGCGCCCGCGACGAGCGCAGCGATCCCGATCGGGCCGCCGAAGTGCGCTTCATGCGCTTCTTCGACCACACGCCGATGGCGATCGCCACCGTCGATCGCGCCGGAAATGTCGTGCGGGCGAACGCGCGCTACGCCAAGCTCGGCCAGGCGCTCGGCCTCGACAGCGCCTCCAAGTCGATCTTCCGCGCGGTCAATTCGCGCGACCGCCAGCTCCTGATCGCGGCCATCAACCAGGCCGCCGACGGCCAGGCCGACGTCGCGCCGGTCGAGGTGGCGCTGGAAGGCACCAAGGAGCGCTGGGGCCAATTCTTCGTCACGCCGGTGGACGCCGCCGAGAACGAGGCGGAAGCGGCCATCGTGCACATGCTCGAGACCACCGAGCGGCGTGCGCTGGAAAACCAGATCAACCAGTCGCAGAAGATGGAGACGGTCGGCCAGCTCGCCGGCGGCATCGCGCACGACTTCAACAACGTGCTCTCCGCCATCATGATGGCGAACGACTTCCTGCTGAACGCGCACAAGCCGACCGATCCGTCGTTCCAGGACATCATGCAGATCAAGCAGAACGCGACGCGCGCCGCCACATTGGTGCGGCAGCTGCTGGCGTTCTCGCGGCGGCAGACGCTGCGGCCGCAGGTGCTCGATCTCGGCGACGCGCTGTCCGACCTTGCCATGCTGCTGCGCCGGCTGATCGGCGAAAAGGTCAAGCACGAGACCATCCACGGCCGCGATCTCTGGCCGGTCAAGGTCGACGTCTCCCAGTTCGAGCAGGTCATCGTCAACCTCGCGGTGAATGCGCGCGACGCCATGCCCGACGGCGGCAAGCTGATCATCCGCACCGCCAACGTCACCGCCGAGGAAGCAGCCAAGCTCGCCTATAAGGGCATGCCGGCCGCGGACTACGTGCGGATCGAGGTCGCCGACACCGGCACCGGCATTCCCGCCGACATCCGCGACAAGATCTTCGAGCCGTTCTTCTCGACGAAAGAGGTGGGCAAAGGCACCGGCCTCGGTCTCTCCACCGTCTACGGCATCGTCAAGCAGACCGGCGGCTTCATTTACGTGGACTCGGAGCCGGGGCAGGGTACCTCGTTCCACATCTTCCTGCCGCGCCATCATCCCGAGGCGGAGGTGCAGGTGGAGCAGCCGCCGGCCACGGCCGTCAGCGCCACCAATGGCGCCGCGAAGGAGGCCGCGCCCGCGGCCGCGGAGGCGAAGCCCCGTACCGATCTCACCGGGCAGGGCACGATTCTTCTCGTCGAGGACGAAGAGGGCCTGCGCGCGCTCAACGCCCGCGGCCTGCGCTCGCGCGGCTACACCGTGGTCGAGGCCGAGAACGGCGTCGAAGCCATGGAGGTGCTGGACGAGCAGAGCGGTGCGATCGATCTCGTCGTCTCCGACGTCGTGATGCCAGAGATGGACGGCCCGACGCTGCTCAAGGCAATGCGCGAGAAGAATCCCGACATCAAGTTCATCTTCGTCTCCGGCTACGCCGAGGACGCGTTCGAGAAGAGCCTGCCCGAGGGCCAGCAGTTCGACTTCCTGCCAAAGCCGTTCACCCTCAGCCAGCTCGTGGCGGCGGTGAAGGAGACGATGACGAAGCAGGGGTGAGGGCTAAGAGGCGCTGCGCCGCTTCTGCAATGCTCCGTCATTGCGAGCGTAGCGAAGCAATCCAGAATCCCTCCGCGGGAAGACTTTGGATTGCTTCGTCGCAAGGGCCCCTCGCAATGACGGAGTCCGCACTCACGGGCAAAAGCGGAATTCACCTCGTTAAGCCAGTGGTAACCCGCGACCACGGTTCCCTCGCGCCACCCCGGCAAACCCCCGCCAAATATGGGCTTTTGCCACATCCCCGCGACTGAGGGCCGCAGCTGTGGGTTCCGAAACCGTCTTCACTTTTCGGGAAGTCTGCCCATCTTAGGGGCACGTCCCCATGCCGGGGATTTGGGAAACGCACATGAATTTCTCGCAACGCTCCCGCAGTCTTTTCAAGACGATCGCTGTCGTGCTGGCGCTTGCGCTGCCGACCGCGCTCGCCATCTCGTCTGCCGATGCGCGCGTCGGCGGCGGCATGTCGTCGGGGTCGCGCGGCTCGCGGACCTATTCGGCGCCGCCGTCAACCACGACCGCGCCGGGCTCGACCTCGCAGTTCAACCGCACCTACACCCAGCCGGGCGCAGGCATGAATTCGGCCGCGCCGGCGCGTGGCGGCCTGTTCGGCCGCGGCGGCGGCTTCCTCGGCGGCCTTGCGGCCGGCTTCCTAGGCGCAGGCCTGCTCGGCATGCTGTTCGGCGGCGGCCTGTTCGGCGGCCTCGGCGGCCTGTCCTCGATCCTCGGCCTGATCATCCAGATCGTGCTCGTGGTGTTCGTGGTGCGGCTGGCGATGTCGTGGTGGCAGCGCCGCCACAGTCCGCAGGCGGCCTATGCCAATGCTGACGCAGGCGCAGGTCCCGGACCGCAGACGAACTATCGCAGCGGCCTCGGTGGCGGACTTGGCGGTGGTCTCGGCGGCTTCGGCTTCGGCGCCCACAACAATGCGCCGCTCGAGATCAAGCCCGACGACTATGAGGCGTTCGAGCGCCTGCTCGGCGATATCCAGACCGCCTGGTCGAACGAGGACGTGGCCAAGCTGCACACGCTCGCGACGCCGGAAATGGTCTCCTATTTCGAGCAGGACCTTGCCCAGAACCGTGCGCGGAACGCCGTGAACAAGGTCACCAACGTGAAGCTGCTCCAGGGCGACCTCGCGGAAGCCTGGCGCGAAGGCGAGACCGAGTACGCCACCGTGGCGCTGCGCTTCGCGCTCACCGACAAGACGCTCGACCGCAACACCGGCGCGATCGTCGCCGGCAGCGAGCAGCCGGGCGAGGCGACCGAAATCTGGACCTTCGCCCGTCGTCCGGGCGGCGGCTGGGAATTGTCGGCGATCCAGCAGACCAACTGATCGCGGACGAGATGAGAAACCAGGGCGTCGTGCTTCGGCACGGCGCCCTTTTCTTTTGGGCGTCTTGCAGCGCGGCATCGGAATAAGCGGGCGCGGCTCGGGTTGGAGTCAGGCGGCGAACCAAAAACACTCCTGGGAGGACAAGATGATCCGTATCGAGAGATCCGTGACGATTTCAGGGCTCGCGCTCACGCTGGCCTTGCTCGCGGCGCCATCCGCGCAAGCGCAGTCAGCTGACATGACGTTCTTCGTGACCTCCAGCGGCCCGGGCAAGGGCGCCGATCTTGGCGGTCTGGAAGGAGCCGATGCGCAGTGCGCGAGGCTCGCTCAGGCCGCCGGCGCCGGTGCCAAGACCTGGCGCGCCTATCTCTCGACCCAGGCGGCCGACGGCAAGCCGGCCGTCAACGCCCGCGATCGCATCGGCAAGGGACCGTGGCAGAATGCCAAGGGCACGGTCATCGCCAAGGACGTTGCCGACCTGCATGGTCCGGCCAACAATCTCACCAAGCAGACGGCACTCAGCGAGAAGGGCGAGGTCAACAACGGCGCCGGCGATGCGCCGAACCGGCACGACATCCTCACGGGAACGCAACCCGACGGCACGGCGTTTTCGGCCGGCGACGACAAGACCTGCAAGAACTGGACGTCGAGCACGCAGGGCGCTGCCGTCGTCGGTCACGCGGATCGCAAGGGTCTGCGCGATGACGAGCCGTCAAAGTCCTGGAACAGCTCTCACCCCTCGCGTGGTCCCGACGGCGGCTGCTCGCAGGCCGATCTGAAGAGCACCGGCGGCGACGGGCTGCTGTATTGCTTCGCGGCGAATTGAGACTCCCGTTATTGCGAGGAGCCACCCGGTCCCGCCTTCGGCGGGCCGGATGACAGACTCCGCGACGAAGCAGTCCAGACTGCCTCTGTGGAAAGATTCTGGACTGCTTCGCGGAGCCTGTCATCGGGCCGCGCTTCGCGCGGACCCGTTGGCTCGCAATGACAGTGTGCTTGTGGCGCGGCTGTTCCGTCTCGCCCTGACGGAACCCCGAGCCACATGCTACATTGGTTCCGCAGCATTCACGCTCACGGACCCCTCCCATGAAATACGAGCTCTACTATTGGCCCGAGATCCAGGGCCGCGGCGAATATGTGCGGCTGGCGCTGGAGGAGGCAGGGGCCGCTTACGTCGACGTCGCGCGGGGGCCGCGCGGCACCAGTGCGATGATGAAGATGATGGACGCGGATGGCGGCACCCCGCCCTTTGCGCCGCCGTTCCTCAAAGCCGGCAAGCTCGTCATCGGCCAGACCGCGAACATCCTGCTCTATCTCGGCAGCCGCCACGGCCTCGCACCGAAGACGGAAGCAGGCCAGCTCTGGGTGCACCAGCTTCAGCTCACCATCACCGATCTCGTAGTCGAGATCCATGACACCCATCATCCGCTCGGACCTTCGCTATATTACGAGGACGCGCGGCCGGCCGCGAAGAAGCGCACCGCCGACTTCTGGGACGAGCGCGTGCCGAAATATCTCGGCTATTTCGAGCAGCTGCTCGCCGGCAATGGCGGCACTTACGTCACCGGCCGCCGGCTCACTTACGTCGATCTCTCGCTGTTCCAGATCGTCGCCGGGCTGCGCTACGCGTTTCCGAAGCGCATGAAGGCGTTCGAGACGGATATTCCGGGTCTCGTCGGCCTGCACGACCGGATCGCCGCGCGGCCGAACATCAAAGCCTATCTCGCAAGCGAGCGCCGCATTCCCTTCAACGAGCAGGGCATCTTCCGCCGCTATCGCGAGCTCGACAATTAGCCGGTCCGGACGGAAGCTGGCGGCAGCCCCCGTTCCGGACCGGCCGTTTCGGGCGCGATCAAGCGCCCGAAAACCTGATGGCTTCCGGCAAATTGTGAGCGATCGTGACCAGCCCGCTCGCTTGACTCATCGGGCGCAAGGTCGTGCTCGTCGGGACAGGGCGGCTTGCAGAACATTGTCGCGTCTTTCGTTGTGTGGGTGCGCGTTTCCTCTAGCGAGGCTCGCATCCGGCGACGTCAGTCGATCGAAGGAGGGCAGCGTTTTTCCGTTTAGGGTGCTGAGGCGTGATGCGCGCTCACCACACGCCCGGCAGCAAACGGTAGTGCACTCGCGCCGCATAATCGGCATAGCCCGGCAAGCCCTCGCGCAGCGTGCGCTCCTCGATTCCGATGCGGACCGCAAACAGCGCGAGGAAGAGGGGCGCCATCGCAAGTCCCCACCACGAGCCAAGCAGCAGCGGGAGGCCCGCGAAGAACAGGACCATGCCGCTGTACATGGGATGGCGCACATGAGCGTAGGGACCCGTCGAGATCACCCGCTGTGCGCGCTCGGCTTGCAGCTTCACCACGGGCGCCGCGAACGAGTTCTCGCGGAACACCCACATCGTGAACAGCATGCAGAGCACGAACAACACGAAGCCGAGGATCTGCAGGGCGAGCGGTACGTCGGATGCAAGCAGCCGCCGGTCGAGGCCCATCGCGACCAGCCAGGCCAGCATCGCAACGATGAACACTGTGATGAACGCCTTGTCGGCGGGCGGCTGGTCCCGCTGGATGACCGGACGCAGACGTTCGGCGAGCAGCGCCGGGTCGAGCCGGTAGAGCCACCAGCCACAGAGCGGGCCGAGCAAGGCAGAGGTGACGAGGAACACCCAGGCCGAAGGCCAGTGCAAGGTCCCGGCGCAAGCGAACAGCAATGCGCCCATCGCGACGGTGAAGATCGTGTTCTGCAACAGCAGTCGGGCGATCATGCTCGATCCGGCTCCATCCCGGACTGTTGTATAGCGATTTTTTCCGGCAAACATGCGGCCGATGCGATGGGCCGGCTTCAGATCTTGATGGGCGGTGTAAAGGCCGCGATGAGCCGAACCAGATCCGCCTGCCGTTTGGTGCCGGTCTTGATGAAGATCCGGGTGAGATGGGTCTTGATGGTCGTTTTGGCGATGCCCATGCTTCTGGCTACGTCAGGAACCCCGCCGATTTCGACGATGGCGAGGAAGACGCGCAGCTCGGTCGGCGTCAGCTTGAACAGCTTGCGGATGAGGTCGGGCGCGACGATCGTATCGATCGTTGCCTTGCTGATGAACAGGACGGCGCAGGCCTCATAGCTGGCCCCGAACATTTGCCGGCGCCCGGCGGTCAGCGGCAGGAGATGCCCGACATAATGCGAGCCGTCGCGGGCCGTCAGATGCAGCGAGATGCTCGCGCTCGTCATCGCGCGGTCGCCGACAGCGGTCCCCGTCAGCGCCTGGCGCAGCACACGATCGGCATTGAGGTCGGACGTCGCGAGCCGGCCGTGGACCGAGCGAAGCACGTCGGCGCCATCGAGAAGCTCCCGCGCGCTTTCATTGGAATGGGTGATATGGCCGTTGCCATCGAGCAGCAGGACGGCGGTTCGCAGGGCGTCGAGCGTCCGGGCCGACGCCGTCCCGAGTTCGTTCTGCTGCTGGAGCTTCTGCCGGACCAGCATCGCGCGCTGCATGTGCGGCGTGAGGTAAGAGATCACCTGGTACATCCTGCGATCGACAGGACCTCCGGCCTTCATGATCGAGAGGCGGGATATCCCGTCGGCGGACTTGTCGAGCAGGATATTGGCGGCGTCCTCGAGACCCTGCGGCCGGGTCCATTCGTTGTAGAACGTGGTCGTCCAGAATTCGTCGACATCGATCCAGTCCCGGATCGTCTGGATCTGGCCGACCGGCGCGTGGAGCACGCCGCGCGACGGATCGAATGGCTCGTAGGTTTCGATGTAGGACTGAATATAGGTAGGCTCGACGCCGACGGCGTGCGAGATCACGGCCTCGCCGCCGGCCCCGATCCGGACCAGACCGCCGCTCTGGCCGCCCGCTAGATCGATGATGCTGCCAAGCGTGGTCGTCCATCGGGAATCGTCGAGCGAGGCATCGTAGATGTCCGTCACCAGCGAGAGCAGCTTGTCATTCAGTTCCATTGGCTTGCAGTTCCATTGGGTGTCTCATGGGCGCCTAGACGGACTCGTCGGCCTCGCAGATGAGCACGCCGGATGCGGAATCGTGATGAGCCGGGTCACACTTGATGTGACTGGGCAGGTGCCCGCTCGGTTCAGCGCCGCCTTTGCGGATGCTGAACGAGGCCGGCCGGATGCTGGCGGCGAGGAGGGCGGACGTGGCGAGGAACAGCCGGGCCGGTGGCCAATGGAGGGCACGGCGGACGCGAACAACAGCGGGCCACCGGGATGAAGAGGATCGCGTTCTGCTCGTGGGGGGCGGGGTCAACCGCGCACGATATCGACCCGGCTAACCGGCAAAGATGCGACCGGACATACGAAAGGCCCGATCGACCGGGATCGGGCGTTTCAAGTTCAGAAGGACGCGATCAGATGAGCTGATCGATCCGCGTGCCCTGGCCCGGCGGCAGCGGCGCGGGCGGCTGCGGCTTGTAGGTCGGGTCGTTGTCCTTGGCCTTGGTTTGATCGTCCTGCTGCTTGATCGCGTCGTAGCTCGGCACCACGATCGCGATCGGCGGCGGCGCAACGGTAGAAACGCTCATCCACAAATCCTCACACATGGAAACAATTGACCCTGCCCCGGGAGGAGCGAAATTTCCTTCAAGGCAATTGTTAAAATGCGAGGAATGGTGCGGTGGAATGCGCCTTTTCGCGCCTCATCGCGCTGTGCAAGGAAGCGTACGAACCTCTCCTCGTCATTGCGAGCGCAGCGAAGCAATCCAGTCTGCCTCCGCGGAGGGATTCTGGATTGCTTTGCTGCGCTCGCAATGACGGAGCGTGCGGAGAGAGCGAGGCTTGCCTACTCGTCCTTGCCGCGCGTGATCGCGATGGAGGCATCCGTCTTGGTGCGGGTGCAGTCCATGTTGAGCCGCCGGTAACGCATCGTGATCTTGTCACCGCGCAAGAGACCCATCCGCTTCAGGCAGCGTGTCGCGCCCGTGGTGGTGTCGTCCTTGGTCACGGTGAAGACGATCGCCGCCATCGACCCCACCAGCGCGAAGAACTCCGGCGTTGGCTTGCGGTCGCCCTTGGCATAGAGCTCGATCGAATATTTGTCGCCGCGGCAACCCACCGACAGCTCCTTGGCCGAGGGATGCGTCAGGTACACGATGTTGCCGGCGCGGAAATTCACCTTGAGACGATCGATCTGGTTCGCCAGCTCCTTGGCACTGTCATCGCAGCGGTCGGCGCGCGCGGGCGAGGTGAGGGTCACAAGGCCGGTGACGGCGGCGGCGACAAGAATCGCGCCGCGGAGGTTCAGTTTGAAAATCATGATGAAAAGCCTCTGAGGGCGCGCATTCAACCTTTGTCGCGCCCGGAGCGCAAGGGGTGCACCCAGGTCTTCCGAGCATCATGATGGCCATGCGGCTCCGCTGACATCGCAGAAAGAGGGCCGTCAGGCTGCCGAATCCGGATGCCCCGGCCGCGCCGGAACGCCTTCCCTTTGCGTCAAAAAAGCTTAGAACGCTTCTATGCTAGGGCCCGCCAGGGCTCCAAAACCCCGAGATTTGCCCCATGAACGCTCCCACCGCCTTCCCCGACCCGTCAAAGCCCGTTCCGCCCTACAAGCATACCCCGCTGTTTCCCCTGGGCAAGGACGAGACGCCCTACAAGAAGATTTCGTCCGAGGGTGTCAGGGTCGAGAAGGTTCTGGGCAAGGACATGCTGGTGGTGTCGCGCGAAGCGCTGCGGGCGCTGTCGGAGGCGGCTTTTGGCGACATCAATCACTATCTGCGCCCCGGCCATCTGAAGCAGCTTCGCGCGATCCTCGAAGACGGCGAGGCGAGCCCGAACGACAAGTTCGTCGCGCTGGACTTTTTGAAGAACGCCAACATCGCGGCCGGCGGCGTGCTGCCGATGTGCCAGGACACCGGCACCGCGATCATCATGGGCAAGAAGGGCTGCAACGTCATCACCGACGGCGACGACGAGGCCGCGCTGTCGGAAGGCGCGCGCGATGCTTACTTGCGCCGCAATCTGCGCTACTCGCAGGTGGCTCCGCTCTCGATGTACGAGGAGAAGAACACCGCCAACAACATGCCGGCGCAGTGCGAGATCTACGCCGAGGGTGACGACGCCTACAAGTTCATGTTCATGGCCAAGGGCGGCGGCTCCGCCAACAAGAGCTTCCTGTTCCAGGCGACGCCCTCGGTGCTGACCAAGGACCGGCTGCTCGCGTTCCTGAAGGAAAAGATCCTGACGCTCGGCACCGCCGCGTGCCCGCCTTATCACCTCGCCATCGTCATCGGCGGCACCTCTGCCGAGCTCTGCATGAAGACGGTGAAGCTCGCTTCCGCCCGCTATCTTGATGCGCTGCCAACCCACGGTTCGCCTGACGGCAACGCCTTCCGCGACGTCGAGATGGAGAAGGAAATCCACAAGATGACGCAAAGCCTGGGTGTGGGCGCGCAGTTCGGCGGAAAATATTTCTGCCACGACGTGCGCGTGATCCGCATGCCACGTCATGGCGCTTCGCTGCCGATCGGGCTTGGCGTGTCCTGCTCCGCCGACCGCCAGGTGCTGGGCAAGATCACCAAGGACGGCATCTATCTCGAGGAGCTCGAGCACAATCCGGCGCAGTATCTGCCGCAGGTCGAGCAGTCGCTCGGCGGCGAGGTCGTCAAGATCGACCTCGACCAGCCGATGAAGGACATCCTGGCGACGTTCTCGAAGTACCCGATCAAGACCCGCGTATCGATGACCGGCACCATGATCGTCGCGCGCGACTCTGCCCATGCCAAGCTGCGCGAGCGGCTGGAGAAGGGCGAGCCGCTGCCTGACTATTTCAAGAACCATCCGGTCTATTACGCCGGCCCCGCCAAGACGCCCGAGGGCTACGCCTCCGGCGCGTTCGGTCCGACCACTGCGGGCCGCATGGATTCTTTCGTCGACCAGTTCCAGGCTGCCGGCGGCTCGATGGTGATGGTCGCCAAGGGCAACCGTGCGCCGGCGGTGCGCGAGGCCTGCAAGAAGTATGGTGGCTTCTATCTCGGCTCGATCGGCGGTGCCGCGGCGAACCTCGCCGAGCACTGCATCAAGAAGGTCGAGGTGCTCGAATATCCCGAGCTCGGCATGGAAGCCATCTGGCGCATCGAAGTCGTCGACTTTCCGGCGTTCATCATCATCGATGACAAGGGGAACGACTTCTTCAAGGAATTGAATTTGGGCTGAGCTGTCATGGCCGGGCTTGACCCGGCCATCCATCGTTCTTTGATGGATACGCGGGGCAGGCCCGCGTATGACGAGATGTATTATCGGCGAAGCCTCTAACTACAATTCGTGACCTGGTTGGAGCACAGCGCGCGCCACCAGCCGTGGACGCCGTCGTAGCTCTCGACGAGGCCCCAGACGCCGCTGCACGCCATGAGCCGCTTCGGTCCGCCGTCGCCGTCAATCGGGCCGCCAAGCTCGTGCTGAGCTGGCATCCATTTGGCATCGACGAAGGGCGCCTGGAAAAGTCCGCCCATGCGCGTGGCGCCATTGGCGTAATTCGCGCCGACCTTGTTCGACGCGACCCAGCCGCGGCCCGCATAGGGTTTTGGCGCGCTGCGCGGATATCGCTTCTCGTCCTCGTAGTCCTTGCCCGGGGCCCTCGCGCCTTCGATCAGGAACCAGCCGTCCCTGAAGCCGACGATGCGGAATTCGGTGAGCCAGCCGCCGTCGGGCGTGTTCTCGGCGCCGCCGAGCTTGAGCCGGTAGGGCGGCGGCAGCGTGCCGAGCACGCGTGCTTTCACGGAAGGTTCAGCCCGCACGTTGAGGCCGCTCGGGTCCTTGTCGATGGACCAGGCGCCGAGATCGCACGGCTCGGTGCCTTCGGGCAGGCTGGCGCGTTTTGCGGCGAGATCGGCGTGCAGTTTTGCGAAGTCGGCGTCGTCGTTGTCGGGCGCCGGCTCGGTGCGCGGCTTCAACGCGGCCGAGATCGCGCGCGTCGCGTCCGCCGTCAGCGTGACGACGAGGACTTGGCGCGCGGCGAACACGCTTGCCGGCGTCTTCGGATCGTTTGATGGCGCCGGATAGACCGCGAGATAGCCGGTCGAGCCTTCGGTGCGGTAGGCGAGGCCTGCGACGTAGCCCGCCGGCACCATGGCGAGCGCGCTTGCACGCCACGCCGGTTCGGTGTCATCCGCGCGCGCCGCCAGTGTCGCGACGCACAGGATCGTTGCCGCGATGAGACGGAGCGCACGCATGATGCAGCGCGGTCTTTACGCCCGCGCGCCCGTGAACGGGAAGCTGCCCATCGGGCCGATGCCCATTTCGCCGCTCATGCTGTCGCCGGAGACCTTTCCGATGAACTCGAGGGTCAACGGCATCGGATTGGTGATCGAGACCTTCCAGTTGATGGCGTCGCCGCTGATGGTGCCGTCGAAGATCTCGGCGGAATTACCATCGGCGCCCTGCGTGCCCGTCAGCGTGCCGCCGGAGCTCAGCAGGGTCAGTGTCGCCTGCCGCTCGCCCATCGGCGTCGTCATCGTCAGATTCCAGTTGCCGTCTACGGCCATTCCCGTCTCCCGAACAAATCCCGGCGGGCCACGACAATCCGCGGCCAGTCCTGGGTCGAGCGTATAGCGCAACTCGCGGGGCCTGCCTAACCCAGCATTGGAGGCATTTAGGCGCGGGCAGCCGCGCGGCGGCGGCTGGTGACGATGAGCCTGAGAACCACATATTGCACGGCAAAGGCCAGGATCTTGGCGCCGCCCGCGACCACTGTGATGTAGAACGCCCACAGCTTCAGATCGCCGGTCGAAGCCACGAAGATCATGCCGGCGCCGATCGCGAACATCAGCGCCGCCCACGCATAGCCTGCGGCCGTCACATATTCCGGGACGGTCTCGGTGACGATCGGCGGCATGTAGCGCAGCATCCAGCCGCGCTTGAGCATGATGGCACCGATCGCGAAATGCGCGATCGAGGGCTTTGCCAGCATGAAGCGGGGATCGTTGGTCAAAAGCGTGACGGCTCCCAGCACGACAACGAGCGCGACGCTCGCATAAGTCATGAAGTTCAACTGCTGCCCCTTGATCCGGGCGTAGATCACCTGCGCGACCGCGCCGGCAATCGCCACCGACGTCGCCAGGATGACGTTGTCGGTGACGAGATAGATGACCAGGAAGATGATCGCGGAGAGGAAGTCGGAGGCGAGGCGGGCGAATACGTCCTTCATCGTCGGTCCTGTTCAGCGAGGGGCGGGCAGTGCGCCGGACGGCGTACCGTACTTGATCTGGCGATACTCAGGATACCACTTTGTGAAGTAGATCGCGCTGTTGCGGGCGGCGAAGGCCACCGCAAGGCTCGACCAGAGCGGCAGGCCGGGGACGTAGAGCAACACGAGATTGGCGCCTGCCATGAGCAGCGCGGCCACGGTCCAGGCGCCGGTGATGATGTAATTGGCATAGCGGAAGCCGGGCATCGCCGCGGTCTCGGCCGGGACCGCTTCGAGGGCATATTGCAGCGTGAAGGGACGGCGGAGCAGCATCGAGCCGAGTGAGATGACGAAGATGCCGATATCGACCGACAGCTTGACGCCGAGCGTTCCGAGCGCGGGGTCGAGCAGCGTGAGATAGAGGCCGATCGCGGCGAACAGGATCGCCGAGCCGACGGCCAGCACCTTCACCGAGCGGCCGCGCGCCACGTCGATCGCAACGGTGGCGAGGCAGATCGCGGATGCCGCGAACACGCTGACCGCGGCCGACGTCACCAGCATGAGGAAGGTGAAAGCGCCGTAGGGCGCGAGGATCAGGAAAATCGCCATGGGCCGCCTCGGTCAGGTCGATCTTTACGATGTAAAGATCAGTAGTCCAGGCGCGACGTTGGGTCAAGCAAAATCTTTACAGTGTCAAAATCGTGTAGGTGACTTCCAGAAAGTGAAGTGCTGCAACGGCTTGGTCGGACGCCTCGTCGGCCAATTCCGCCCAGGGCAGGCGCGACAGGACCGGCAGCGCGGAGGCAACCAGGAGGCCGACGGCCAGCAGGATGCCTCCATTGAAAATGGCATGGTCCCGTCGCCGCAGTCGGATCATCTGGAGCGCGAGTACGGCGCCGGTCAGGGCGAGGACGGCAAGGCAGCCCGCGGTGACCGAGGAAATGTGCATGGGAAACTCCTCTTTCCGTCGTTTCCTGGTTCGCAACTTCGTCGCGCCCCGGAATGACCGGGCGCTACGCCGCTCCCACCCAGTTGCCGTGAAAGCCATCGGGCACGCGGTGGCCGAGCTGCACCAGTGCGACGGGCCCGACCTCGATATCGGAGGCGTTGAACACCGCGAGGTCGCTGCGGTTCTCCCGCGCGCGCCAGACCACGGCGAGCAGCCAGCCGTCGCCCTCGGGCGCATCTTGCGAGCGTTCGACGAACACCGGCTCGGAGATGGTATCGCCGGTGGGCAGCAGATAATGGCCGAGCCGCCGGCCGTTGCCGTCAACATGGACGATGCCCGAGAGCGCGCCGAACATCGGCAGTTTTGGATTGGCGCAGGCGTACCAGCCGTGACGGCTCTTCAACCCGGCGCGGCGATCGTCGATGCGCGGGAATTCGCCGGTGAGATCGTCGAGATAAGTCTGCTGGAAGCGGTCGGTATTCCCTGAGAGATCGAACGTCCAGCGGCAGTGTCGGGCGCGCGATTTCTCCGGATCGGTCGGCCGGCCGTCGGGATGCGGAAACAGCGGCGCTTCCTCGAACTGCATGACGTCGGCGATGATGCGGTTCTCCTCCTCCCACGCGTTCATGACGTGGAAGACGTAGCAGGCTTCAGCGCGGAACCAGACGATGTCCTTCGCCGTGCCGCTGCGCTTCATCACGCCGACATAGGCGCCCTTGTCCGGCTCCCACGCATAAGGCGGCCGTCCGCTCATCGCGCGCTCCATGCTGCCGGTGATGGGCAGGATCGGAAACAGCACATGGTTCGCGGTGACGATGAAGTCGTGCACCATGCTGGCATAGGGAGCCTCGAACCGTTCGAAGCGCGTCGCCTTGCCGGAGGGATCGATCGATCCGTAGGAGAGGGCAGGCGTCAGCGGCCCCGCGGCGTTGTAGCCGAAGAACACGAGCTCGCCTGTGATGGGATCGACCTTCGGATGCGCGGTGAAACTGCCGGCGACGCGGCCCTGGTAGTTGTGATAGCCGCGTGTCGCGAGCGTGCCCGGCTCGATCTCGGTCGGCAGATGCGCTTCTTCCAGCGCAAGCAGCTTGCCGGCATGGAAGATGACGTTGGTGTTGGCGACGCCGCCATCAGTGAGGTTTGCCGGGGCATCCGGCAGCTTGCGGCCGAAGCCGCCGAACAGCGCGCGGCCGGCATCATGCTCGGCGAGCCATTTCGGCGTGCGGACCCAGCGGTTGCGATAGCTGGCGCGGCCGTTCTCGAGGTGGAAGGCGTGCAGCATGCCGTCGCCGACGAACCAGTGCGCACCGGGGGAATCGAACTGCGGATTGGGCCCGTTGCGATAGAGCGTGCCGTTCAGCTCGCGCGGCAATTCGCCGACGATCTTGAGGAAGGGGGCGTCGGCCTCGAATGGAATCGGGCCGAGGTTATGGCGGCGCTCGGCGATACCGTCCTGCTGCACGGCGTAGCCCTCCGTATCTTTACATCGTCAAGATTGGATAGGGCCGATCGCGGCTTCCGTCAAGTGAAATCTTTACACTGTAAATATTGCGTCATATAGCTTGCAAATGGCCAAGAGCGACACCAAGGGCGAAACAGCGCGTCACCCACGTGCCCCCGGACGAACAACCTCGACCGCGGCGTCGCGCCCGGCGCGCCGCCCAGCGAGTGCGAAGACCGATACGCCCTATCATCACGGCGCCCTGCGCGAGGCGCTGCTCCAGGCCGCCGAACGGGTGCTGGAGCGCGACGGGCTTGGCGGCCTGACGTTGCGGGCGGTGGCGCGCGAGGCCGGCGTCTCGCATGCCGCGCCGACGCATCATTTCGGCGATCTCACCGGTCTGCTCAGCGAGCTCGCGGCCGTCGGCTTCCGCCAGTTCAACGCGGCGATGGCCTCGTCCTGCGAGGCCGCCGCCACGCCGCTCGAGCGCGCGCTGGCGCGGCCGAAGGCCTATGTCGCCTATGCGCAGGCGCATCCCGGCATGTACGGCATCATGTTTCGCACCGAGCGGCTCGATTACTCCCGACCGTCGTTGCAAGAGGCGGCTGAGGCTTCGTTTGCCGGACTTGCCAATGCCATCGGCGCGATGCGCCAGGAGCAGATCAGCGGCGATGCGCTGACGTTGAACCAGGGCGCGGCGATCGCGCGCGCCTGGTCGATGGTGCACGGCTTCACCATGCTGCTGCTCGACGGGCGCCTCGAGGACATTCTGGAGCGTCTGCCCGAGGGCACGACGGCCGAACGGCTGCTCGAGGCAATGCTGACCGCGCCCATCACGGGCAAGCTGCCAGGGCCCTGATCGACGGGCGAGGCAACCCTTGCCGTGGTCAGGCGTTGACGCCGCATGGCAAGATCACCGCGCGCTCCCTGGAAACGCCCCAATCCGCGCAAGCGCGCGGGCAAGGCATCCAAGCACCTCACGCCCGCGCAGAAATCGGCGGCGAAGACGCGCGCCCGCCGCGCCGGCCGCCGCTATCCCAACCTCGTGGACAACATGCGCATGGCAGCGAAGAAGACTTCCAAATCCTCGAAGGCAAAGACGTCAGCGAAGAAAAGATCAACGAGGAAGAGCCGCAAGCGCACCGCGAAGAAGACGGCAAAGTCCTCGCGCAAGCGCAAGTCACCGGCGCGGGAAAAGGATCCGCGCGGCGGCCTGACCGCAGCCGGCCGCAAGGCTTTTGCGCGCAAGCAGGGCGCTCACTTGCGGCCCGGCGTCACCAAGAAGGAGTCCGAGATGACGCCGCAGGAGATGCGGCGCAAGGGCAGCTGGGCAGTTCGCTTCTACAGCCGCGCGAAATTGCCGCCGCTGGTCGATGCCCAGGGCCAGCCGACCCGACATGCGCTCTCGGCGCATGCCTGGGGCGAGCCCGTCCCGAGGACGGTTGCGGCGGCACGGCGCATCGCGGCAAAGGGCGAGCGTCTGCTCGCGCGCTATCGCCGCATCAAGGCCAGCGCTTGAGCGAGGACCTAGCGCATCGTTGCGAGCTCGACAGCGCGGCCGCGATTGCCGATGATCTTCACCTCGTCCTTGCCGCAAGTGAAGCTGCGGGCGAAATCGTCGGCGGCCTTGCGCGCAAGCTTGTTGGCGTCGGGATTGGCGACCGCATCGACATAGGCGACATGGCAGACCGGGCCCGGCGGCAGCCGCGTCACGACCAGCAGGGCCTTGGTGTTCGGCCGTCCCTTCTTGTCGGGATCGTTGTTGTCGGCGATGTGCCAGCGCTGGATGATCGCAAACGGCTTTGCGCCCGCAGTCCGCCATTCGACGGTGGTCTCGGATGAATTGAATGGGGCGAACCAGGTCTGTGCCGCCGGTTCCTCCGCAGCGACCTTGCGGCTGCGGCCGAACGAGACGATCTCGCGCAGATCGTCCCCGTCGATCAGCACGATCAGGCCGCCCTTGCCCGGGCAGACCCGCGTCGTGCTGCCGTCGAGCTCGCTGGGTTTGCCGACCTGACGGCAGTCCTTTGGCGCTGTCGACGTGTAGGAGCTGCCCATGGATTGGGCGACTGCGCTGTTGAGGCCGATGCAGCTGATCAGGACGGCCAAGCCCGTGCGGGTCATACGGTTCATGATGACACCTTCAAGTCGCGGGAACCTTTCCATCAGACGTCTTCATTGTGGGCAAGGTTCAAACAACGGCGCGATAGACCTGACAGCGGCGCGGAATCGTTCTAGAAGGGCGGCTTCCGCCCGCGCTTGCCGCATCTCGTTCGCGTCACTCATTCGATCATGCCAGCCATCGCTTCCAGCAAAGCTTATCGCGTCGGCCGTTCCAAGACCGGCCTTGGCCTCTTCGCCACCATGCCGATCAAGAAGGGCACCCGGATTATCCGCTATTTCGGGCCGATCCTGGACTCGCGCATTCCCGCGCATGACGAGATCGAGAACAAATATCTGTTCGAGCTCAACGGCCGCTGGACCATCGACGGCTCAGTGCGCAAGAATCTCGCACGCTACATCAACCATTCCTGCCGGCCCAACGCGGAGTCGGATGTCCGCCCGCGCGAGCGCAAGGTGTTCATCCGCGCCATCAAGAACATCGAGCCCGGCGACGAGATCAACTACGATTACGGTACCGACTATTTCAAGGCGTATCTGAAGCCGATCGGCTGCAAATGCGCCTCCTGCGAGAACAAGCGCAAGAAGCTGCGTGCCGAGGCGCGGGTCGAACGCGCCAAGGTGAAGGCGCGCACGGAAGCCAAGGCCAAGAAGGCGCCCGTCAAGCGCGCCAAAAAGAAGAAGCTGAACGGTCACGCGTTCGTCAAGGCCCGCGCGCGGGCATAGCCTTTAACCGCGATGTCCTGCCCCGCGAAAGCGGGGTATCCAGTACGCCGCAGCTTCTCCGTATCCACGGCGTCTCTGGAATACTGGGTCGCCCCGGTCCAGTGCACAATTGCGCACAAGGCCGGGCGCCGACAGCCGCGGATGTGGCCTTACGCCGCCACAACACTCCCGCTCTTCCGCAATCCCACATATTGCAGCTCGGCGAACACGCCGGTTGCGACCGCCTGCGCCACGATCATGAGCTCGCCGGCAAGGTTCGGCGACACCGCGCCCGAAAGCAGCAGCGCGATGCTGGCGATCGTCCAGGCTGCGTTGCCGATCACGACCAGCAGCACGAGCGGCTTTGCAAGGCAGGCGCGCGAGGCGAGCCAGCCGACCAGCGCGGTGTAGGCGACCAGGAACAGGCCGGTCTCGCGCAGCAGCGCTTCGGGCAGGTTGAACAGCGAAGCAAACGCGCCTGCGGCGAAGGTGAAGCCGAGGGCGGCGATGCCGCTGAAGATGGCATCGGCGAGCAGGGCGCGGCGCAGGAAGGTGGATGCGTCGATCATCGTAGGTCTCCTTGGCTGGTTGGGCTCGGGGTGGGATTCAGCGCAGTCCGCGCCACCAGGCGCGAAGCAAGCGGGCGATGCGGTACGGGCAGAGGCTCCTGCCGACGCCGTACTCGAAGGCGACAACCTGGGCGACGACATAGTGGCCGGTCGAATGCACCAGCGGCTCCGGCATGTTGAGGCTGCGCGCCAGCATGCGGGTGGCGAGCGCGATCGCCCATGGAAGAAGGTGGTCCACGACGGTTCGGTAGAGCAGCAGCGCGATCATGATCATCTCCTGTTGCGACCCAAGATGCGTGCGCCCGCGCCCCAATTCGATTACCTCGCGGGTAATGGAAGGGCTGAAATCCGCATGCTAGGTTTTCGACCATGAGCGCACACGCATCCACGGCACAGGCCGAACGCAGCCAGCCGGTCCATATCGGCGATCATTTGCGCGAATGGCGGCAGCGCCGCCGGATGAGCCAGCTCGATCTGGCGGGCGAGGCCGAAATCTCGGCGCGGCACTTGAGCTTCGTCGAGACCGGACGAGCCGCACCCTCGCGCGATATGGTGCTCAGACTCGCGGAGCGTCTCGATGTGCCCTTGCGCGAGCGCAACGTGCTGCTGGTCGCGGCCGGTTTCGCGCCCGCGTTCCCGCAGCGCCCGCTGGAGGATCCCGCCTTGAAATCAGCCCGCCAGGCGATCGACCTCGTCCTCAAGGCGCATGAGCCCAATCCGGCGCTGGCCTATGATCGGCACTGGAACCTGGTCTCCGCCAATCGCATGGTCGCGCCGCTGCTCGAGGGCATCACGGAGCGGCTGCTCGGCCAGCCCTTCAACGTGCTCCGGCTCGCCTTTCACCCGGAGGGGCTGGCGCCGCGCACCGTCAATCTCGCGGAATGGTGCGCGCATCTGCTCGAGCGGCTGCACCGTCAATGCGAGGCCACCGCCGATCCCGAGCTGATCAAGCTCTATCACGACCTCAAGAGCTATCCCATTCCAGCGCGCTCGGCGCCGTTGTCCAGCGACGCCGTCGCGATCCCCTTCAAGCTGCGCCATGATGGAGAGATACTAAGTTTCTTCTCCACCACCATGGTGTTCGGCACTCCCGTGGACATCACCCTGTCCGAGCTGGCGCTGGAGACGTTCTTCCCGGCGGATGAACGCACGGCCGAGCGGCTCAAGCAGATGGCCGCAGCCATGTCCTAGTGCTATATCCGGCGCCCTTGCCTCAGGGCGTGTTCGGCTTATCTTGGGGCGAACTCGCACCGCCCGAAGGAGGCGCCTGACATGAGCACGCTCAAACCGCTTCAGATCGACGTCGTCTCCGACGTGGTGTGCCCGTGGTGCTATATCGGCAAGCACAGGATCGAGAGCGCGCTGGCGCTCGTGCCCGACGTTCCCGTCAAGCTCAATTTCCGTCCCTTCTTCCTCAATCCCTGGGTGCCGCGCGAGGGCATCAGCCGCGAGGCCTATCTCACCCAGAAGTTCGGCTCGGTCGAAGCGTACAAGGGCATTGCCGGGCGCGTCGTCGCGGCTGCCAGCGAAGAGGGCCTCGTCTACAAGCCAGAGCTGGTGGCGCGGCAGCCCAACACGACCGATTGCCATCGCCTGATCCTCTGGGCCGAGTCGATCGGCAAGGCGCCCGAGATGAAGCAGCGCCTGATGGAGCTGTACTTCCGCGACGGCGGCGATCTCACCGACGTCAACGTGCTGGTGCAGGCGGCCGCCGATATCGGCCTTGACGCCGACGACGTGCGCAAGCGCCTCGCCACCGACGAGGACGTTGCGCGCGTTTCTGCCGACGCGCAGGAGGCCGCCGAAAAGGGCATCTCCGGCGTGCCGACCTACGTCTTCGCGCAGAAATATGCCGTCTCCGGCGCGCAGGATCCGAACCTGCTCGCCCGTGCCATCCGCCAGGTGTCGGAGGAGATCAACGCGCAGGCGGCGGAGTAGCTGGCCTATTTGCGGAGCAGGTGAACTGCCCGGCGCGCCGCCGCGTAGGCGGCGCCGTGCGCTGCGAGCGCTCCGTGAATGAGCGCCACAACCGGATCGTTCCGCCGCAGCGGGATCAGCACGTCGCCGATCGCGAAGCGTCCGCGCCAGATCGGATTGATCATGGGATGGTCGGCACTCGCGGTGGAATCCGCGCTCGCAATGGCCGGATCGGCGCAGAGATGGCGGGTGAGGTCGAGCGTGAGCTGCACGCCCGGCGAATATTTTGCAAAACGCTCGTCGATGCCGAGCTTGAAGAAGAAGGCGCGGTCCCGGTGACGTAGCACGATGCCGGCGGCGACCGGCGTCGTGCCGGCGCGCAAGCTGACGATCTCGCACTGTGCGGTTTCTGCCAGAGCCGGCACGGCGCGGCGGATGAAGGTTGCGTCACCCGCATCCTGGATCAGCGCAGTGCCGCGCTTGCCTTTCCAGCCGCTGGCTTCAAGCTGCAAGAATGTTTCGAGCGCGAGCCTGATCTCGTCAGGATTGCGCGCGACTTCGAAGGCGACGGGCCCATGCTCTTCGAGACGATGTCGCTGGCGGCGCAGCTCCTTGAGCTTTTTGGTGCCGAGCGCCTCGCGCAGCAGCGTCTCGCCATCCTGCGTCGCGTCGAGGCTGGCGCGGATGTAGGAACCGAGCACGCGCGGCTTCAGGCCGTCGCGGTTGAGAACTTGCTGGAGTGAATTCATCGCCGCGCCGTCGAGGGCGACGTCGTTCAGCACGAGCGCATGCGCGCCGGCCTCGCGTGCCTGCTGCAACAAGCGCGCGGCCGCCTCGACCGGAGCGTCGCGGTCGATCAGCGGGCTGCACAGCGTGCCGTAGGGATGCGCGCTCACCAGCGCGGGCAGGGGGATCTTCAGGGCGCGCCAGAGCGAGATCACCGGCATCAGCCCGGTCAGCCGCACTGAGGATCCATCATATGCGGCAAGCGCGGAGGCATCCGTGCGGCCGCGCGCACTTGCGCTGACAGCGAGCTCCCAGGCGGGCAGATAATATCCGTTCGGCTCGACCGCGCGCTGCGCCAGCGCACGCCATTGGCCGGGGTCGATCGCAGTGAGCGGGACGCGCGCGCCCATGGCCGCGGCATGCCTTGCCGATGCCGGATTGATCGCAGCCTGGTGCGCGATATCGACCACGTCCCGTCGTTCCCCGTTCAGGAGGTCATGCTTAGCGCAAAGATTGGAAAATACCGTTGGGACGCCGCTTCAATTCGAGTGGTAATATTAACACCCCGTTCAGCATCCGGGCGGACGATCGCTGGCCGTATCGGTGGATGAACGATTGCTCTCGCTCCGGAGGATCATCATGATCGCGACATCTTTCACGCCGGTTGCTTCGCTCCTTGGCGGCGCGTTGATCGGTCTGTCTGCCGTGCTCCTGATGTGGGCGACAGGGCGGATCGCCGGGGTCAGCGGCATCGCGGCGCGGCTATTTCCGCCTTACGAGGACCGCGAGCTCGCCGGCCGGCTCGCCTTCGTCGCAGGCCTCGTCGCCGCACCACTGCTGGTTCTGCTTGTGACCGGACGCCTGCCGGCGCAAACGATCGCCGCGACAACGCCGGTGCTGATCATCGCCGGATTGCTCGTGGGCTTCGGCTCGGTGTGGGGCAGCGGCTGCACGTCCGGCCATGGCGTCTGCGGCCTGTCGCGACTGTCGGTGCGCTCGCTGGTTGCGACCATCACCTTCATGGCGACGGGCATCGCCACCGTCTTTGTGATCCGTCACTGGAGCTGACGACGATGACAATCCTCGTTCAATTCGCGATCGGCCTGATCTTCGGCCTCGGCCTCATCATCTCCGGCATGTCCAACCCGGCGAAGGTGCTGAACTTCCTGGACGTCGGCGGCATCCCTGCGGGCACTTGGGACGCCAGCCTCGCCTTCGTGATGGCTGGTGCGGTCGCAGTGACCTTCATCGGCTTCAGCCATGTCCTGAAGCTTCCGCGTCCGTTCTTCGCCGAGCGCTTCTACGTTCCGGCGCGAAAGGACATCGATCCCAGGATTGTTGTTGGTCCCGCGATCTTCGGCATCGGCTGGGGATTGGCAGGCTTTTGTCCCGGTCCGGCGCTCACCGCGCTCGGATTCGGTTCGCGGTCGGCCTTCGTCTTCGTCGCTGCGATGTGCGCTGGCATGATGCTCGCGCGTTTCATCGCGAACCTTCCGTCATCGGCGCGCGTCGCCGCGCCGACCGATCCGCTCGAGACCTGACATCGACGGGACCGGGCGAGCTGTCTCGCCCGGTCCCGCCCTTCATCGCTTCATCGATTACCAGCGGTCGCCGACACCGACGCCCACGCTGACGCCCGGCGTGTGAATGCCGACGCCGCCACGCGGACCGTCATCCCAGTCGCGATAGGCGCGGCGCTCATAATAGCGCTCACGCGGCATCCGGGCGTAGGAGTCGCGCACGATCACGCGCGCGCCGCCACGGGTGCGATAGCAATTGCCGGCATCGTCGCAGACGAGCCGCACTTCCTGGATCAGATCCGGGTTGGTGTATTCGCTGGTCGTATAGATGTCAGCGGCCTTTGCGCCGCTCGCCGCTGCCAGGGCTCCGACGCCAGCCAGCAGTGCAATCGTAAACGTCCTCATCACGTCCTCCTCGATACTGCCCTCGGCGGTAACAAGAAGGGGAGGCGGGGATCGTTCCGGCCCATTTACAGGTTTTTCCCGGAACTGCGCTATGCGTGTCGGTCCTAGATGGGCTCGTAGGTTTCCGTTCCGCAGGTGTCGTCGGCTTCGGCACGCCGGCGATCGACCACCTTTCCACTTGATATCGTCACAATGTAGGTCTGCATGCCGAGCGCCGTGCCGGTCGCCGAGGTGAGCTGTGCGCGGACGCAGGCGGTCCAGCCGGGTCCTCGCACCTGATGATGGGGTGGGGCCACATGCACCTCGCGCGGATAGGAGGTGTTGAGGAAGACCACGTCGATCTGCTCGCGCACCACGCGCTTGACGTCAGGGGGCGCCTCGGGCGGCGGCACCTCGGCTTCCTTCATGCGCATGAACTCGGGCACGGGCGCCCGGCTGTCGGCAAAGCCGCAGGCACCGAGCGCGAGCGCGCCGGCGAGCAGCGCCGCATGAGCAATGATCCGCAACATCCCTGGAGGTCCCCCGCGGGCCAAGAGATAGGCACGAATGCGATCCGGCGAAGTCCCGGTCGATCAAGATTTGCTGAAGGCCGCGATGTCGCGGCATTGGCTATTACGGGATTGCAGGCTAGTTTGTACCCCCAGAGGTGGGGGATTGCTCCAATGAGGATTTTGGTCATTGCGGCCGCCGTGCTGGCACTGACGGCTGTCTCGGCCGAGGCGCAGGGGCGCGGCAGAGGTCAGCCCAATGAAGGCGGCCAGAAAGCGGACAACAAGCCCAAGGTCGACGAGAAGGCCTACAAGGCCGCGCTCGAGCGCATTCCGGAGCCCAAGGAAAAGTATGACCCGTGGGGCGGGGCTCGCCCCACCGAGCCCACCAAGAAGCCGAAATAAAGCGTGGCGGGCGATGCGTTTGCGCACCCGCCTGCATATCGTCGTCGCGCTCATTGCGCTCTTGTTTGCCGCGCCGCCGTGCGGGGCCTGGGAGAGCTGGGGCAGCGATGCCGGTGGCTCGCGCTTCGCGCCGCTACGACAGATCACGCCCGACAATGTCGGCCAGCTCATCCGCGCTTTCGAATATCACACCGGCGATCTCGCCGCGCGCGCGCCCGAGGTGATGCGACGAACCAAATTCGAGGCGACGCCGCTGTTCGTCGAGGACAGCCTGATTTTCTGCACGCCGTTCAACGAGGTGATCGCACTCGATCCCGGCACGGGCGCGCAGAAATGGCGCTATGATCCGAAGATCGCGACCAATCAGCGTCCTGCCAATCGCTATGTCTGCCGCGGTGTCACCTGGTGGATCGACGATCAGGCGCCGCCGGATGCCGCCTGCCGATCGCGTATCTTCATGGGCACCAACGATGTCCGCCTGATCGCGCTCGATGCGAAGACTGGCATTCCCTGCGCCGGTTTCGGCAAGGGCGGCGAGATCAAGCTCGATATCGGCATGCGGCTGGATTGGCCGGGCGAATTCCAGATCACCTCGCCACCGGCAGTTGGCCGCGGTGTCGTCGTGGTCGGCTCCGCGATCGCCGACAACAGCCGCATCGATGCGCCGAGCGGCAGGGTGCGCGCGTTCGATGCGCGGAGCGGCGAGGCGCGCTGGACCTTCGAGCCGCTCCAGCGCGCCGGCATCGAAGCCGGCCATGCCAATGTCTGGGCGCCGATGTCGGTCGACGAAACCCGCGGGCTGGTTTTCCTGCCGACGACATCGCCGTCGCCGGACTTCTGGGGCGGCAAGCGGCCGGGCAACAACGAGCACGCCAATTCGGTGGTTGCGCTGCGCATCGAGACCGGCGAGCTCGTATGGGCATTCCAGACCGTGCATCACGACGTCTGGGACTACGATCTGGCGGCGCAGCCGACGCTCGCGCGCCTCGACACCGGCGAGGGCCAGCGCGACGTCGTGATCCAGCCGACCAAGCAGGGCTTTGTGTTCGTGCTCGACCGCGACACCGGCAAGCCAGTCTGGCCGGTCGAGGAGCGCGCCGTGCCGCAGGGCGGCGCCGAAGGCGAAGCATTGTCGCCGACGCAGCCGTTCCCAACGCATGTTCCGCCGCTGACGTCGCAAACGATCTCGACCGATGATGCGCTCTCGCTCTTGCCCGGGCTGGGCCGCTCGTCTTGCGAACGGCAGTTCGCAGAGGCGCGCAACGAGGGACTGTTCACGCCGCCTTCGGTGCAGGGTACGCTGGAATTTCCATTCACCGGCGGCGGTGTGAACTGGGGCAGCGCGGCGTTCGATCCGGCTGGTCAGATCCTCTATGTCAACACCAGCCGCGCCGTGCATCTCATCAAGCTGATCCCGCGCGCTGAGGCGGCCGGATTCAATCCGCCGCCCGGACATGATTTCGGCCAGCAGCGCGGTGCGCCATTCGCGATGTCACGTGCGATGGTGACGTCGCCGCTCGGCATGCTCTGCAACAAGCCGCCATGGGGCGAGATGGTCGCGGTCGATCTGAAGGGCGGAAAAATCCTCTGGCGCTCGACGGTCGGTACCACCGAGGATCTTGCGCCATTGGGCGTGCCGCTGCCTTGGGGCGCGCCGCTCCTCAACGGGCCCGCGGTCACCGCCGGCGGTGTCGTCTTCACCGGCGCGATGGATGCTTATCTGCGTGCCTTCGATGCGCGCAGCGGCAGGGAGCTCTGGCAGGGCCGGCTGCGGGTGCCCGGCGTCGCCAATCCCATGACCTATCTCTGGAAGGGCGAGCAATATGTCGCGATCGGCGCCGGCGGCCATTCCGAAGCGGGCACCTCGATCGGCGACAGCGTCGTTGCGTTTCGCCTGGCGCGGCCCGGCGAGGCGCCATCGTTATGGTCGCGCACGATCGATCGTCCGGGCGGACGATTTGTTGCGGCATCGACGACGATCGCTCTCGCGATCATCGCGCTTGTGATCGCAGCTCTGCGCTGGCGACGCCGTCGTCGTATCACGCCCTCTTAATCGCGATGTGGATGCGATGCGAACGCTCGTTCACATCGCGCGAATTATTGTACGAAAGCGAGGCCGACGCGCCGCTCGCTGCGCCATACGGGGCGGCAATTCCGCACGAAATTGTCGCGCGCGATCGAGAGCGTGAATGATTGCGGCAGTGTGACGGGTGAATCGAGGTCGATCGCCGCGCCGCCTTCGGACATGTTTCGCACGGTGCACGCTACACCGCTGTTTTCAAAGGTGATCGTCCCACCCTTGAAAACACGGTGACGCTGCGCTGCACGTTTCTCGATCATCGGCATTAATCCATAACGACGATTGTGAAATAGTGCATAGAAATTGCGTTGATCTAAACTCAATACTGGCGCTACTTGCACAGCGCTTCAGACTTCGTTTACGACGTTGGAGCGGTGACTCACTCCGCCGACTTTCCTCACAAGCCTTTCCTTTATGGCGTTACGCGCCGATGGAGATTCCGATGAAGACCACGCTTTCGATCTTGTTCGCCGCAGCATTCTCGCTGTCATCGATGCCCGCCCACGCCGTCAAGTGGGACCTCTCGACCATGACCTGTAAGCAATTCCTCGAGAGCGGCGAGGACAACATCGCTGTCGTGCTGACCTGGATGGACGGCTGGTACAAGGGCGACGAGGACAACGCGATCATCGACACCGAAGTGTTCATCGAGAACGCCAAGAAGTTCGGTGCCTATTGCGGAAAGAATCCGACCGTCAGCGTCGTCACCGCGGCCGACGAGATCCTCGGCAAGTAGTTCTTGAAGTGTGCCGACCGTAGCGCGGATGCAATCGCGCTTCGGCGGACGCGAACGTGATGGAGAGCCGCGGCGCGCTTTTGCGCTCTCGCGGCTCTCTTCTTTTTCGGCGGATGCTCAGCCCGGCAGCATCGCGAAGGCGCTCGAAACCATCGCGACCTGCTTGTTGTCGGCGGCCGAGAGCAGCGTGACGCGACCAAAGCTCATGGTGCGCCCGAGACGCACCACGCGCGCGTCTGCGAGCACGTCCGAGGAGGAGACCGCGCGCATGAAATGCGTGGTCTGGTCGACCGTCGTCATCGGACGGTAGCCGCGATTGGCGGCGAGGTTCGCGATCACCATCGCGGTGTCGGCGAGCGCCATCAGCGCCTGGCCGCAGACCACGCCGCCGTTGCGGCACAGCCGCTCCGAGAACGGCATGCGCAGCAGCGCGCCGGGCTGCCAGTCCGGCGCGTCCGCCGGCTGGATGTGCTCGATGCGCTCGACGGCGAGGTTGAGATCCTGGACCCAGGGCGCAAAGACCTCGCCGAGGATGCGTCTCGCATCAGCGATGCCGAACCCGGCTTCTGGCTGCGTTTGCATTGCTGTCGTGTCCTCCATTGTTGCCGGATGTTTCGGCCATTCTGCGCGGATCGGCGCGGCAAAGTCACCCGGTCCAGCGCTGGCCCGTCGGCTTGAAAATGCCCGACTTCGCCCGATATGATAGCTCGCTTGGGAGCGGGTGGACGATGTTGCGTCGGTGTGTCCTCGTGTTTTCGTTGATAGCGCTTGGCCTCGTGCTGGACGGCTGCACCAGATGCGGCCCGATCTGGGACGATTGGCTGAACGCGCCGAAATCTTGCCGGTCGGACCGGCTCTAGCGCGCCATTCGGCCGCGAGCGGGCTGTTGACAGGGATGACGAGGCGCGGTTGATCCGCCCCTGATTGAATGATCGAGGAGTGAGTGATGAAGCTTTTCCGTATGGCGGCGGTGCTGCTGGCCGTGGTGGCGGGACCGGCCTACGCGCAAATGCCCAATCTCAACCTGCTGCAGGAAGGCCCGGGCAAGACCCCCGAGGAGAAGGCCGCGGATGCCGAGCGTGAAAAGGCCTACAAGGAAACGCTGAAGAAGATTCCGGACGCCAAGTCGTCCAGTGATCCCTGGGGCGGCATGCGCTCCGATCCCCCGAAGCAGCCGGCGGCGCCGAAGGCCTCGGCCGCAACCAGCGCGCCGAAGAAGAGCAAGACCGGCACCGCTGCCAACTGATCGCCCCCGTCGGAGGCCGCAATGACGCCTCCGGAACAGGACTCCTCTTCAGGCGGCCCGCTTCCTACATTGAGCCGGTCAGTATTGCGTAGAGGAGGGCCGACATGGCCGACCGGCCGCGGGATCTCGCCGAGCGGATGGCGCGCCGTCGCAAGACCGGTGGCAGGCCGGGCGCGACCACCGGCGACGGCTATCTGCGCGAGACCTTCACCCTGCCGCGCCCGGCGGCACGGGCGCGGGCGGAGGCCTTCTTCGCCCGCTACCCCAAGGCCGGCTATATGAGCGCCGTCGAGACCTGGCGCGAGCTGCCCGGCGGCGACATCGAATTCACCATGCGGCGGCTGCCCAGCGCGGATTAGGAGCGGGCCCTATTCGAGGGTTTCTGCGACGATGCGGATCCGGAACACCGGCTCCTTGGCCTCGTCGAGCAGCTCCATGTGCCATTCGGAGTCTTGCTGCAGCTTGCGGGCGATGCCGGCCGCCATATCGGCGCAGACGCTGGTCATCTCCCTCCAGGCCGAATCGCGATCGGCAAATTCCGTCGCTTGGTCCGCACAGCCGGAATAACGGCCGTTCCGGATTCGAAAGAAGTAAAGCGGCATTGGCTGGCACCGATCACGCGTGACGGCCCCGCCCCCAAGGCCATGGGCGCGCAGTGCAGTCCCAAACCATCCCCAGATCAATTCCGGGCGGCTACGGAATAGGCCCCGCATGGCATGCTGTGGGGCGAACGACTCGCGCCGCCTTGCCTGCTCAAGCGGTCTTGCGCCCGATCGCCTTCAGCTCCCGATCAATGCGCAGCTGCACCCGCCGGATCGCCAGCAGATCGATCTTGGTCTCGGTCTTGCCGGTCTTGACCTGCTCGCCGATCCGGAACTGCCACTGCCAGACCCCGGGGATTGCCGTCTTGGCGACGGTGAACTCGACGCCCCTGTGATTCATGGCCACCTCCCACGATTCACCTTCATCAGATGCCAAACATGTTGGGCGTCTTAATATTCCCGCGACAAGCGAAATCTGACGATAAGCCCCGGAGGGTTCACGGCTATCCCGAGAACGCGCGCGCTCCGCAACAAGCGAAATCGAATTCCGAAAGATACCCTGCACGAGCGCCGGTACTCCGTGGTTCTCCGACCATGAACAGAGTTCCGCGCGCGACACTGATCGACGCCAGCGCGCGGTAGCGCGCATCTATTATGCGACTCACGGCACGTGCCTTGCTTCGCCTCATGACGGCAGCAGCAAGCAAGGACATAGGCACTCATGCTCGGCATTCCCCGCCGCTACAGTCATTTCGTCTTCGGTGTCATCCAGTCCGGCCTGACCTCGCTGATCGCGGCGGGGATCGCCAGCTTTCCGGCGACAAGCGCAATGCTCTTCCTGCGGCACTGGACGCTGTCGTGGCTGGTCGCATGGGCCGCGATGCTGCCGATCGTGCTCGTGGCCGCGCCCGCGATCCGCGCCTTCTCGCTAAGGCTGACGCGGGAGGAGACCGCCCCGCGAACCGGCGGGCAGGCATGAAAAAACCCGCTTGGGGAGAGCCAAGCGGGTGAGAGGTTATTGGAGGCTGAGGTGCTGGGCTGCAACACCATAGCCCGATGACCCTAGCGGCCTCAGCTTACGGCAGCCTGACACGTCGGCAGATCGCGGTCGCTCCGGTGTTGCCCCCGCAAACAGAAAACCCCGCTCGGGGCCGAGCGGGGTCATCGACTGGGTATGGAGGCCCGGTGTTGGTCCACCGGGCGAAATGAAACTAGGGGAGTCGGCTTACAGGCGCCTGACGGAGGCAGCTAAAGCTTGCGCGGCACGAGGCCGCAGACTGGCCCCGCACAGGTCCCAATTTGGCCATCCGATCGCACAACTGGAGCCACACCCGCGGGCGAGATTCACTGCTTCGACGATGCCATGGGGGAAACGTGGCGCGCCGAGAACGGGGTGGCATCATGGATAACGTAGAGCGGTCATTTGCCGCCGCGACGGCGGCTGGCTTCGTGGTGCTGGTGATCGGCATCGCGCTATTGATGCTGCTGTAGGGCGGCGTCGGGCGCGCGGAAAGCGGGTCCGAGGCATCGGGCCCGGCACGATGGCGGCTTTCAAAAGCTGAAAACAACCCCATGCACAGTAGGGCGCTGGGCAATTTCGCTGTGCAATCAATGGCTTAATATAGGTGTTTCGATACCTTCAGTGCGGTTTCGCCGCCGCGTGCGAAGCGGTCCCCTGGCGGGCACGCGCGCGCGATCAGCCGCGCCGGGAGGGCCGGTCAGCTCCGAAGCCGGTTGCCAAACAGGGCCGGTCCAAACAGGTCCAAGCGCGGCCTAATGGACCTTGATCTCGCCCACGGGCAGGCGCAGCTCGGCGGCGCGCTCCTCGCGGTCCTTCTTGCGGAACTCGTTTTCCTTGCGCTCGAACTTCGCCATCTCCTCGAGCGCCGCCTCGAGGAAATGATTGCGCCTCGCCGCATCGTGGTGCGTGTCTTCCGCCATGACAGAGCTCCCCGTTAGAGCGGCCCCGTCCCGACAAAGCCGGTAACCGCGCAAAGGTTCGGTGCCGCAGGATTGCGGATTTATGACGGCGGCCGGCGGCTGCGTCTTTGCTGCGCGTCAGCTTCAATGGAAGAGGGGGCACGGCAAGATTGAATCTTCCGTCAGGCCCAAAGAAAGGTTGCCAGCCGGCTAACCTCGCGATGAGATCCGCTCGAATGCCCTAAAGCGCGATGAGATCAGGATGAGTGATCATCGCGCTTTGGCTTGTTGTTTGCGCATGATCTCTTCGAAAAACCGCTACGCACTTTTCCGGATCATGCTTTAGCGAGAGGCGCACATGAGCGAGCAGAAGGATGTCGAGCACAACTGCCCCGAATGCGACGGGACGGGCCGGGACAGCGGCATGAAGCCGATGCACCTTGGTGAGAAGGTCGAGTTTCGTCCCTGCACCAGATGCGGCGGATCGGGAAAAATCAAAGAGGCCGACAGCTGAGGCGGCCTCTCGCCGTCTTTGAGCCTCTCGCGCGTTAAAGCATGATCCGGAAAAGTACGAAGCGGTTTTCCGGAAAGATCATGCGTGAACAACAAGCCAATCCAAATCTCATCGCGCTTTAGTGGCAGGGCTTGCCCAGCATCTGCGCGTAGCGGCTGTGACAGCCGTCGTGCAGCTGCCACCGCTTCGTGATTTTCATGCCGACCTTCGGAGCGCCCGACGACATCGGACCGCACGATGTGTGGGCGTAAGCCGCCGCCGAGCCGGCGAACACGGCCAGCACGAGCGCGATCTTGATCATCGACTTCATGTCTCCTCCTGAAATTGTCTACGTCTCGTAGCGCTACAAATATAAGCGTTACAATTTGTAGCATTTAAATACAAGCTCCCACCGCTTGATGGCCGGCGCTTCAGCCAGAGGAGCACGGCACCTCAAAATTCAATTTCAGGAGGCTCGAAAGGCCGCGATCTGCGGTGCGCTCCTATTAGGACACCCGGCAAATCGAATTAGGACAGTGGAAGATTTCACGGGCGAAGCAAAAACGCCGCCCGCTTAAATTGAGCGCGGGCGGCGGCTTTCCAGCCCCGGGTGGGAATGAGCAATTCCCCGGTGACGGTTAGTCTGCACAACCTATGCCAAGGTTTTGTGTCATCTGACGGGACACCCGCGCCAAGCCGACAAGGCTACCGCTGAACGTTCCTGTCGCAATTTGGATGAGGACCGAAAGAGGTCTCCAACTCAGGCGGTCTTACTCCTCATTCTCTTCTTCTGGCGGCGGATTGAGTCTGTTTCCAAGGAATGTGCTCGGAAGCGGAAGCCGGAGCAGTTCCATCGAGCGTCTGCAAATCTGCTGGGTTCGCTCGATTTCTGCGGCGATTAGAGCGGTCTGAACGGCGATTCGGTGAGAATAGTCCGGCATAGCGGCGCTCCCTGGTAGCAGGCGGGAGCGCTCTCGGTCTCTCAGCCACCGACGCCTACGGGCAGAGCCGAAGCCGGTGATGCGGCCTCAACTACCACCGGCCGCATTGGTTCAAAATTGAACTTAGGACACTCGCTAGAACAAACTGGGACACCGAGGGTCAAATACGGACAGCACCCGAATTCGCGAAAGAACATATTGCGAACATAGAACAGATAGGGTACATACTTTTATCGACGACCCGCCGCCCAATCGTTTGTCCCACACGCGAATCCTCGCCATAAGGAGCACGACCCAATGTCCGCCACTGCCCTGCGTATCGTCGAAGGATCTTCCATGGACAAGAGTAAAGCCCTGGCTGCCGCGCTCTCCCAGATCGAGCGCCAGTTCGGCAAGGGATCGGTGATGAAGCTCGGCAAGAGCGACCGGTCCATGGACATCGAGGCGGTGTCCTCCGGCTCGCTCGGGCTCGATATCGCGCTCGGCATCGGCGGTCTGCCGAAGGGGCGCATCGTCGAGATATACGGGCCGGAATCCTCGGGCAAGACCACGCTGGCGCTGCACACGGTGGCGGAAGCACAGAAGAAGGGCGGCATCTGCGCCTTCATCGACGCCGAGCACGCGCTCGACCCGGTCTATGCCCGCAAGCTGGGCGTCAACATCGACGAGCTCCTGATCTCGCAGCCCGACACCGGCGAGCAGGCGCTGGAAATTTGCGACACGCTGGTGCGTTCGGGCGCGGTGGACGTGCTGGTGGTCGATTCGGTTGCGGCGCTGGTGCCGAAGGCCGAGCTCGAAGGCGAGATGGGCGATGCGCTGCCGGGCCTGCAGGCACGTCTGATGAGCCAGGCGCTGCGCAAGCTGACGGCCTCCATCAACAAGTCCAACACCATGGTGATCTTCATCAACCAGATCCGCATGAAGATCGGTGTGATGTACGGCTCGCCGGAAACCACGACCGGCGGTAACGCGCTGAAGTTCTATGCCTCCGTCCGTCTCGACATCCGTCGCATCGGCGCGATCAAGGAGCGCGACGAAGTGGTCGGCAACACCACGCGCGTGAAGGTGGTGAAGAACAAGCTGGCGCCGCCCTTCAAGCAGGTCGAGTTCGACATCATGTACGGCGAGGGCGTCTCCAAGATGGGCGAGATCCTCGACCTCGGCGTCAAGGCCGGCATCGTCGAGAAGTCGGGCGCCTGGTTCTCCTATGACAGCCAGCGTCTCGGCCAGGGCCGCGAGAACGCCAAGGCGTTTTTGAAGGGCAACCCCGACATCACCGCCAAGATCGAGACCTCGATCCGCCAGAACTCCGGCCTGATCTCCGAGCAGATTTTGGCCGGCACGCCCGAGAGCGACGCCGACGGCGAGGAGCCGGCGGAGGAGTAAGCCTTAACGCGAAGAGTTTTCGCGAGGAGCGGGCGCTGAGGACGTTGAGTTGCCGACGTCTTCAGTGCCCGTTTCGTTTTGGGCGTGACAGTGGGGTGGCACGCACCTCACCAACGAACGGCTCTGCGATGGGATCGCGAAAGCCGGTCGCTGGTTGTGCCCTCGAGGTGCTTTCGCAGCCGTAGGGTGGGCAAAGGCACGTAAGCGCCGTGCCCACCATCTTTCACCGCATGCAAAGGTGGTGGGCACGCTCCGCTTTGCCCACCCTACGAAACTGGTTGTCCCCTAAATCGGACCGTAGGGTGGGCAAAGGCGCGTAGCGCCGTGCCCACCATATTCCAACGTGCCGAAAGGTGGTGGGCACGCTTGCGCTTTGCCCACCCTACGAAACCTCCGTTGCGTCTTACTCCGCGGCTTCCGCGTAATCGCTCACCGGCGGGCACGAGCACACCAGGTTGCGATCGCCATAGACGTTGTCGACGCGACCGACCGGGCACCAGTATTTGTCAGTACGCGAGACGCCGTCGGGGAAGCAGCCCTCAGCGCGGGTGTAGGCGCGCTTCCAGTCGTCGTCCGCGATGTCGTGCACGGTGTGCGGGGCGTGGCGCAGCGGCGATGCTTCGATCTTGAAGCGGCCGGCCTCGACCTCGGCGATTTCTTTCCGGATCGCGATCATGGCGTCGCAGAAGCGATCGAGCTCCGCCTTCGATTCCGATTCGGTCGGCTCGATCATCAGCGTGCCCGGCACCGGGAAGCTCATGGTCGGGGCGTGGAAGCCGTAGTCGATCAGGCGTTTTGCGATGTCGTCGACGGTGACGCCGCTCGTCGTCTTCAGCGGACGGGGATCGACGATGCACTCATGCGCGACGCGGCCCCTCGCGTTCTTGTAGAGCACCGGGAAGTGCGGATCGAGGCGCGCTGCGATGTAGTTGGCATTGAGGATCGCGATCTCGGTGGCGCGCTTCAGGCCGTCGCCGCCCATCATCAGGATGTAGATGTAGGAGATGGTCAGGATCGAGGCCGAGCCGAACGGCGCGGCCGAGACCGGGCCGACCGGGGCATCCGCCTGCGTCGCCGGATGGCCGGGGAGGAATGGCGCCAGATGCGCCTTCACGCCGATCGGGCCCATGCCGGGGCCGCCGCCGCCATGCGGGATGCAGAAGGTCTTGTGCAGATTGAGATGGCTGACGTCGGCGCCGTAATCGCCGGGCCTGCTCAGGCCGACCTGCGCGTTGAGGTTGGCACCGTCCAGATACACCTGGCCGCCATGGCCGTGCACGATGTCGCAGATCTCGCGAATATGCTCCTCGAACACGCCATGGGTCGAGGGATAGGTGATCATGACGGCGGCGAGGTCGTTCGAATGCTTTTCCGCCTTGGCGCGGAGATCATTGACGTCGACGTCGCCGTTCTTCTCGCAGGCGACCACCACCACGTCCATGCCGACCATCGCGGCCGATGCCGGGTTGGTGCCGTGGGCGGAGGAGGGGATCAGGCAGATCTTGCGGTGGCTCTCACCGCGTGCGGCGTGATAGCCGCGGATCGCAAGCAGGCCGGCATATTCGCCCTGCGCACCGGAATTGGGCTGGAGTGAGATCGCGTCATAGCCGGTGATGTCGCACAGCCACTTCTCCAGCCGGGCGAACAGCGCATGATAGCCGGCCGCCTGCTCGCGCGGCACGAACGGGTGCAGCGAGCCGAATTCCGGCCAGGTCAGCGGCATCATCTCGGTGGTCGCGTTCAGCTTCATGGTGCAGGAGCCCAGCGGGATCATGGCGCGGTCGAGCGCGAGGTCGCGATCCGAGAGCTTGCGCATGTAGCGCAGCATCTCGGTCTCCGAGCGATGCGCGTGGAAGACGGGATGGGTGAGGAAGTCGGTCGTGCGCTTCAGCGCCTCCGGCAGCGCCTCTCGCGTGGTCGCGTCGATCTCGGCATAGGAGAGCTGGCCGCCGAAGGCACGCCACACGGCTTCCACGGTCGCAGGCGTCGTCGTCTCGTCGAGCGCGATGCGCAAATTGGTCTCGCTGACGCCGAGATTGATCTTCTCGGCCGCTGCGCGCGCGATGATCTCGGCGCGTTTGGCGCCGGCATCGACGCTGAGCGTGTCGAAGAAGCTTTCTGATTGCAGCGCAAAGCCGAGCTTGCGCAGGCCCGCCGCGAGCACGGCGGCGCGGCGATGCACGTTGCGCGCGATCTGCGTCAGCCCCTCGGGGCCGTGATAGACCGCATACATCGAGGCGATCACGGCGAGCAGCACCTGCGCGGTGCAGATGTTGGAGGTCGCCTTCTCGCGGCGGATGTGCTGCTCGCGGGTCTGCAGCGCGAGGCGATAGGCGGGAGCCCCGCGCGAATCCACCGATAGCCCGACGATGCGGCCAGGCAGCGAGCGCTTCAACGCATCGCGCACCGCCATATAGGCCGCGTGCGGTCCGCCATAGCCCATCGGAACGCCAAAACGCTGCGCCGAGCCGATCGCGATGTCGGCCCCGAGCTCGCCCGGCGAGGCGAGCAGCGTGAGTGCGAGCAGATCGGCGGCAACGATCGCGAGCGCGCCCTTGGCCTTCAGCGCCGCGATCGCGGGCCTGAGGTCGCGCACCGCGCCCGAAGTTCCAGGATATTGCAGCAGCGCGCCGAGCACGTCCGCCTTGTCGAGATCGGTGAGGGGATCGCCGACGACCAGATTCCAGCCGAGCGGCTCGGCGCGGGTGCGCATCACAGCCAGCGTCTGCGGATGTACGTCCTTGTCGACGAAGAAGGCCTTGGCCTTGACCTGCGAGTGCCGCTCGGCGAGTGCCATCGCTTCGGCCGCGGCGGTCGCCTCATCCAGCAGTGAAGCGTTGGCGACGTCGAGCCCGGTGAGGTCGCAGATCATGGTCTGGAAGTTGAGCAGCGCCTCCAGCCGGCCCTGGCTGATCTCGGGCTGATAGGGCGTGTAAGCCGTGTACCAGGCCGGATTCTCCAGGATGTTGCGCTGGATCACCGCGGGCAGGATCGTGCCGGAATAGCCTTGGCCGATCAGCGAGGTGAAGACCTGGTTCTGCCGGCCAAGCTCGGTCATGTGTGCGATCGCCTCGGTCTCGCTGAGCGGCTTGCCGAGATCGAGCGGGGCGGCCTGCCGGATCGAGGCCGGCAGCGTCTCCCCCATCAGCGCATCGATGCTTTTGGCGCTGACGGCTTCGAGCATGGCGGTGACGTCGCGTGCGGAGGGGCCGATGTGGCGGCGAACGAAGGTGGCGGTGTCGCCGTTGGATTTGCGGTGCGCGGTCATCATGGGTCCTCGCTAGGAGTTGCTGTCGTCGCCCGCGAAGGCGGGCGATCCAGTACGCCGCGGCCTCTCGGGTCTAGCCGAACCGGCTGCGTTTACTGGATGCCCCGCCTTCGCGGGGCATGACAGTGAGTGTGGGGCGGCGGCTCGGCTCATGATCTTCACGCCGTATGTGCCTTGTAGGCGGCTTCATCCATGAGGCCGCCGAGCTCGCTTTTGTCGGCAATCTTGATCTTGAAGAACCACGCCTTGCCTTGCGCGTCCGAGTTCACCAGCGCCGGCTCGGCGGCGAGGGCATCGTTGGTCTCGAGCACTTCGCCCGTAACAGGCGCATAGACGTCGGAGGCGGCTTTCACGGATTCCACGACGGCGGCGGCTTCGGCCTTCTTCAACGCGCGGCCGACCTTGGGCAATTCGACGAACACGACGTCGCCGAGCTGCTGCTGCGCATAATCGGTGATGCCGACGGTGGCGACATCGCCGTCGATGGCGAGCCATTCGTGGTCGGAAGTGTACAGCGTCGTGGTCATTGTCTTGTCCTCAGCGTTTGTAGGTGTTTTTCACGAAGGGCATGGCGGCGACGGTGAGCGGCAAACGTTGCCCGCGCACCTCGGCGAAGATTTTTGTGTCAAGCGCGCTCAGGGCCGCGGGCACATAGCCCATCGCGACCGGCGCATTCAGGCTCGGGCCGAAGCCGCCCGAGGTGACTTTTCCGATCGGCTCGCCGCCCGCGCTATCGGCAAACAGCAGCGCGCCCTCGCGCACCGGCGCGCGGCCCTCGGCGCGCAAGCCGACGCGGCGGCGGGATGCGCCGTTGTCGAAATGCGCGAGGATCTTGTCCGCGCCAGGAAAGCTGCCGGCGCGTGCGCCGCCGCTGCGACGGCTCTTCTGCACCGACCATTCCAGCGCAGCTTCGACCGGCGTCGTCGCGGTGTCGATGTCGTGGCCGTAGAGGCAGAGCCCGGCTTCGAGCCGCAGGCTGTCGCGAGCCCCCAAGCCGATCGGCATTACGTCCGGGTTTTCCAGGAGTGTTTTGGCGAGACGTTCAGCGTCGGCCGCGGGGACTGAAATCTCAAAACCGTCCTCGCCGGTGTAGCCGGAACGCGAGACGAAGCAGTCGAGCCCGGCAACCGTGTGCGGGCCGGCGTCCATGAACTTCATGGCGGGCGCCTCTGCACATAATTTCGCCAGTGCTGACTCCGCCTTCGGGCCCTGCAGCGCGATCAGCGCGCGGTCTTCAAGCGAATCGATGATGCAGTCGTCCGAGAGATGCGCGCGCAGATGCGCCTCGTCAGCGTCCTTGCAGGCGGCATTGACGACCAGGAACAGGTGGTCGCCGAAATTGGCAACCATCAGATCGTCGAGAATCCCGCCGTCTTCATTGGTGAACTGGGCGTAGCGTTGCCGGCTAGGTGCAATCGCCACGATATCCTGCGGCACCAGCCGTTCCAGCGCGCGGGCGGCATCCTCGATCTTGCCGGATTTCGGCCGGAGCGCGAGCTGGCCCATATGGGAGACGTCGAACAGGCCGGCTTGGGTGCGGGTCTGGAGGTGCTCCTTCAGCACGCCAGCGGGGTACTGCACGGGCATGTCATAGCCCGCGAACGGCACCATCTTGCCGCCGAGCGACACGTGAAGGTCGTAAAGGGGGGTACGTTTCAGGGAGTTCTTGTCGTCTGGCGCAACCATCACAGGGGTCCTCGGCGGTTCCCCGGGGACGATTCCCCGAGACAAACCAGTCGAAGCCCCATCTGTCGCTGTGCCTGAGAGTATTATCCCGTCGGCGGACGCTATCCGGGCCTTACGCCCGCCAGCGCCTCTTTCCAGATGTCGTCAAAGCCACGCGGTCCTTTTGCCTGAGAGTTTCCGGGGCGGTTGCTCCTTCGGCGCCGGCAATGAAGCCGGTCTCTCCCGACGTGGCCGTACGATATAGATGGGTACAGACCACAGGCCGGCCAAGCCTGTCAACGCAGACCTTGCGGCTTTCAACGGGATTGAGCGCCTGCGGCAACCCACTGATCTCTCTGCACAGTTTCTGGACAGCGAAGCTTGCCTTGTCTAAAAGCGCTTTGGCCCGCAGATAACAGCCCAAATCGACAGGTTTGGATGGCAAATCAGCGGGTCCAAGCACACCCGATTGGATGAACATGAGCGGCGTCAACGAGATCAGGTCGACCTTTCTGAACTTCTTTGCCGAGAACGGCCACGAGATCGTGTCGTCCTCGCCATTGGTGCCGCGCAACGATCCGACGTTGATGTTCACCAATGCCGGCATGGTGCAGTTCAAGAACGTCTTCACCGGGGTGGAGAAGCGGCCCTACCAGCGCGCCACCACGTCGCAGAAATGCGTGCGCGCCGGCGGCAAGCACAACGACCTCGACAATGTCGGCTACACCGCGCGCCATCTCACCTTCTTCGAGATGCTCGGCAACTTCTCGTTCGGCGACTATTTCAAGGAGCGCGCGATCGAGCTTGCCTGGAAGCTCATCACGAAGGACTTCGGGCTGAAGAAGGACAAGCTGCTCGTCACCGTCTACCACACCGACGACGAGGCGCACGGGCTCTGGAAGAAGATCGCCGGCTTCTCCGACGACCGCATCATCCGCATCCCGACTTCCGACAATTTCTGGGCAATGGGCGACACCGGCCCGTGCGGCCCGTGCTCGGAGATCTTCATCGATCGCGGCGACCATATCTGGGGTGGCCCTCCCGGTTCTCCTGAGGAGGACGGCGACCGCTTCCTCGAATTCTGGAATCTCGTGTTCATGCAATACGAGCAGGTGACGAAGGAGGAGCGCGTTGACCTGCCGCGTCCCTCGATCGACACCGGCATGGGCCTCGAGCGCATGGCCTGCATCATGCAGGGCGTCGACAGCGTGTTCGAGACCGATCTGTTCCGTCATCTGATCGACGCGACATCGTCGGCGCTCGGTACCGGGCCGAACGAGCAGACCGTCGCCTCGTTCCGCGTCATCGCCGACCATTTGCGCTCCTCGGCGTTCCTGGTCGCGGACGGCGTGCTGCCCTCGAACGAGGGCCGCGGCTACGTGCTGCGCCGGATCATGCGCCGCGCGATGCGCCATGCGCAGCTTCTGGGCGCCAAGGAGCCGCTGATGCATCGCCTGGTCTGGGCGCTGGTCCGCGAGATGGGCCAGGCCTATCCCGACCTGATGCGCGCGGAGAATCTGATCGAGGAAACGCTGCGTCTCGAAGAGACCCGCTTCCGCAAGACTCTTTCACGCGGCTTGGCCATCCTTGATGAGAAGAGTGCGTCCCTGAAAAAGGGCGACATGTTCGACGGCGACGTCGCCTTCACGCTGTACGACACCTACGGCTTCCCGCTGGACCTGACGCAGGATGCGCTGAAGTCGCGCGGCATCGGCGTCGACCAGGCTGCGTTCACCGACGCGATGGAGCGCCAGAAGGCCAAGGCGCGCGAGTCCTGGAAGGGCTCTGGCGAAGCGGCCTCCGAGGCGATCTGGTTCCCGCTGCGCGAGAAGCTCGGTGCGACGGAATTCCTGGGCTATGAGACAGAAAGCGCTGAAGGCGTGGTCTCCGCGCTGGTGAAGGACGGCGCGGAGGTTGCCAGCCTCAAGGTCGGCGAGACGGGTTCGATCGTGCTGAACCAGACGCCGTTCTATGCGGAGTCCGGCGGCCAGGTCGGCGACACCGGCGTTTTGACCGGTGAAGGGGGCCTCAAATTCCGCGTCACCGACACGCAGAAGAAGCTCGGCGATTTCTTCGTGCATGTCGGCACCGTCGAGAGCGGCGAAGTGAAGGTTGGCACCGCGCTGCAGCTCGAGGTCGATCACGGCAGGCGCTCCTCGATCCGCGCGCATCACTCGGCGACGCATCTCATCCACGAGGCGCTGCGCCAGGTGCTCGGCGATCACATCGCCCAGCGCGGCTCGATGGTCGCGCCGGACCGGCTGCGCTTCGACTTCGTGCATCCGAAGCCGATCACGGCGGAGGAGCTTGCCCGCGTCGAGGACATCGCCAACGACGTGGTGCTGGAGAATGACGAGGTCACCACCCGCGTCATGGGCGTGGACGAGGCCCGCGAGGCCGGCGCCCGTGCGCTGTTCGGCGAGAAATATGGCGACGAGGTCCGCGTCGTCTCGATGGGCAGGACCGCGCGCGAGCGCGGCGCCAATGCGCTCGGCTGGTCGGTCGAGCTCTGCGGCGGCACGCATGTCAAGCGCACCGGCGACATCGGCCTGATCACGCTGACCAGCGAGAGCGCGGTCGCCTCCGGCGTGCGCCGCATCGAAGCGCTGACCGGCAATTATGCGCGCAAGCACGCCAACGACACCATGGCGCTGGCCAAGACTGCGGCGAACGAGCTGCGCACGTCGCTCGACGATGTGCCGGCCCGCATCGCTGCGCTGATGGAGGAGCGCAAGAAGCTCGAGCGCGAGCTCTCCGACGCCCGCAAGAAGCTCGCGATGGGCGGCGGCGCGTCGAGCGGCGATGGCGCAGCGGCCAGCGTGCGCGAGGCCGGCGGCGTCAAGCTGATGGCGCGCGCGGTCGAAGGCATCGAGATGAAGGATCTCAAGAGCCTTGCCGACGACGGCAAGAAGCAGATCGGCTCGGGCGTCGTCGCCATCGTCGGCGTCACCGAGGACGGCAAGGCCGGTGTCGTGGTCGGCGTCACCGCCGACCTCACCGCGCGCTTCAACGCCGTGAATCTCGTCCGCGTCGCCTCCGAAGCGCTCGGCGGCAAGGGCGGCGGCGGCCGGCCCGACATGGCGCAGGCCGGCGGCCCCGACGGCGCCAAGGCGACCGAGGCGCTGGCGGCGATCGAAAAAGCGATGGCGAGCGCGTAGAGGCCGATGCGCCTCGTTCCGCGAGGAATTGGGCTTTCCGATCCCGATTTGAGGGATCGCCTCTACGAATTGCTGGAGCACGATCCGCTGGCCTATTCGGTCGGATCGCGCTTCATCCAGCTGATCATCGGCGTCATCGTGCTGAACGTCGCCGCGATGGTCCTCGCCTCGGTGCCGGAGCTGGACGCGCGGTTCGACACGCTGTTCGGCGCGATCGCCGTCTTCGCCGTCATCGTGTTCGCGCTCGAATATCTGGCGCGGCTGTGGACGGTGGCGGGGCACACCCAGCGCAACGGCTCGGCGCTGTCCGACCGGCTCTCTTATGCCTTCTCCGCGCTCGGAATCATCGACCTCATGGCATTCCTCCCCGCAGCGGTCGTGCTCGCCACCGGCCGGCACGCGACCCTGGCCGGGCTCGGCGTGCTGCCCTTCTTCAAGCTGATCCGCTATTCGCCGGCGATGCGCTCGCTGCTGGCGGCCGTGCATGCCGAGCGGCGCGCGCTGATCGGCTGCGTCGTCATCCTGTTCGGCGTGGTGCTGACCTTCGCCTCGCTGCTCTATGCCGTCGAGCGCGACGTGCAGCCCGGCAAGCTCGGCACCATTCCGGATGCGATGTGGTGGGCGATCGTGACGCTCGGCACCGTCGGCTATGGCGACGTCGTGCCGGTGACGCCGCTCGGAAAATTCATCTCGGTGTTCGCGATCATCTCGGGCTTTGCCATGATCGCGCTGCCGGTCGCGATCATCTCCTCGGCGTTCGCGGAGGAGGTGAGGCGGCGCGACTTCGTCGTGACCTGGGGCATGCTGGCGCGGGTGCCGCTATTCTCGCATCTGTCCGCCGCGGAGATCGCCGACATCATGCGCCTGTTGCGGGCGCGCACCATCGAGCAGGGCGAGGTGCTGGTGCGGCGGGGCGATGCCGCCTCGTCGATGTATTTCATCACCGCCGGCGAGGTCGAGATATCGCTGCCGAGCCAGCAGGTGCGGCTCGGCGACGGCACCTTCTTCGGCGAGATCGCGCTGCTGCACAAGACAAAACGCAGCGGCACCGTGACGGCGACGCGCAAGACCCGGCTGCTCTTGCTCGATGCCCAGGATTTTCACGCCCTGATCGCGCGCATGCCGACGCTCGCCGCCCATGTCCACGAAACCGCAAAAGCGCGGCTGGAGGAGACCGGCGATCTTGCCGCGGCAGAGCTGGCGCAGGCGGAGCGCGAGGATACCGACCGCTGAGCGGTCAGCCTTTCTTCAGGAAGATATAGTCGGCCGAATAGGGCGCGCTCCTGAAATCGCCGGTCTTGTCGCAAGAACCCTCGAGCTTGCCGCCGTGGGTGTTGATGCGCTGGACGGTGGTGACGGGCGTCAGGGTGCCGCTGCCGCGACGGGAGGCGACCTCCAGCTTCAGCCAGGGGATATCGGCAGGCGTGGTGCCCGGCGCGTTGCCGATGGCCTTGCCGACCACCGCGCTGCCGTCGGCGAGCTCCCAGCTCGGGCCGGCATAGTGGCGGCCGATGGTCTTGCCCTCGGATAGCAGCGTCGCGATCGGCTCGCGGAAGGCCCAGGCGAGCTTGCCGTCGGCGGCCGCCTTGCACTCATAGACCTGCGCGCCCTCGGCGTGGACGCTGAGCACGACGCTCTCGCCTGATACGGCGATGGCTTCGGGGAGCGCCTCTGCCGCGACAGCCGGCCCGGCCATGGCGGTGAGCAGTAGCAGGCAGGGGACGACAGACTTGATCGACATGGTCGCATCTCCGCGAAAGGTCTCTAAAAAAAGACGGGCCGCGCTTTTGGCGCGGCCCGTGATGATGTCTGACCCAGTCGGGCGAAATTGCGGATGGCAGCTTAGGCCGCCAGCGCCTTCGTCAGGTTTTCCGCGACCTTGTCGAGGAAGCCCGTGGTCGAGAGCCAGCGCTGGTCGGCGCCGACCAGCAGCGCGAGGTCCTTGGTCATGTAGCCGGCCTCGACGGTGTCGACGCAGACCTTCTCGAGGGTCGCGGCGAACTTGGCGAGCTCGGCATTGTTGTCGAGCTTGGCGCGGTGCGACAGGCCACGGGTCCAGGCGAAGATCGACGCGATCGAGTTGGTCGAGGTCTCCTTGCCCTTCTGGTGCTCGCGGTAGTGGCGGGTCACCGTGCCGTGGGCGGCTTCCGCCTCGACGGTCTTGCCGTCGGGGGTGAGCAGCACCGAGGTCATCAGGCCGAGCGAGCCGTAGCCCTGCGCCACCGTGTCGGACTGCACGTCGCCGTCATAGTTCTTACAGGCCCAGACATAACCGCCGGACCACTTCAGCGCCGAGGCCACCATGTCGTCGATCAGGCGGTGCTCGTAGGTCAGGCCCTTGGCGTCGAACTCCTTCTTGAACTCCTTGTCGAAGATCTCCTGGAAGATGTCCTTGAAGCGGCCGTCATAGACCTTGAGGATCGTGTTCTTGGTCGACAGATACACCGGGTAGCCGCGCAGCAGGCCGTAGTTGAAGGAGGCGCGGGCGAAGTCGATGATGGAATCGTCGAGATTGTACATCTCCATGGCGACGCCGGCGCCCGGAGCCTTGAACACTTCCTTCTCGATCACGGTGCCGTCCTCGCCGACGAACTTCAGCGAGAGGGTGCCCTTGCCCGGGAACTTGATGTCGGTGGCGCGGTACTGGTCGCCATAGGCGTGGCGGCCGATGATGATCGGCTTGGTCCAGCCGGGAACGAGGCGCGGCACGTTCTTGCAGATGATCGGCTCGCGGAAGATCACGCCGCCGAGGATGTTGCGGATGGTGCCGTTCGGCGACTTCCACATCTGCTTGAGGTTGAACTCCTTCACCCGGGCCTCGTCCGGCGTGATGGTGGCGCACTTGACGCCGACGCCGACCTTCTTGATCGCCTCGGCGGCGTCGATGGTGACCTGATCGTTGGTGTGGTCGCGGTATTCCATGCCCAGGTCGAAATACAGCAGCTCGACGTCAAGGTACGGGTTGATCAGCTTGTCCTTGATGTACTGCCAGATGATCCGGGTCATCTCGTCGCCATCGAGTTCGACGACGGGATTGGATACCTTGATTTTTGCCATGATCGGGGAAGCCCTCTTGGGAACGGCGCCAGAAGCGCGCCAACGTGAATATCCGCCGCCTCTTAGCACCGGACCGCGGCGGGCGAAAGCCAAGGGATTATGCACTTTTAGCTCATCCAGCTTGCCCAGATGGGGGGCGGGGAGCGGCCCTGGCGCGGGGGCGGGCCTCAGCCTTCAGAGGAGATTCAAAAGTCGATTCTAACCCCGTTATTTCCCTTGAGAATTTTGTCAGGACAGGCAAACGACAGGCTGACGGCCATGGCCGGCCCTGCGGCCGGCCTTTGAATCAATTCCTGAGAGCGCCCTGCCAAGGCCTTGAGAGACAGTGTGAAAGCGAAGCGAGATGTCGGGGACTGACAAGAGCAAGGCGGGCCTCTCCCTCGACGGTCCCATCGTCATCCTGGTCGAGCCGCAGCTCGGCGAGAACATCGGCATGTGCGCGCGCGCCATGGGCAATTTTGCGCTTGGCGCCCTGCGCATCGTCAATCCCAGGGACGGCTGGCCCAACATCGCGGCCCAGCGCGCGGCGGCCGGCGCCGACCACATTCTGGAAAAGGTCGAATTGTTCGACACGGTGGAGCAGGCGGTCGCCGACCTCGACCTCCTGTTTGCCACCACCGCGCGTCCCCACGATCAGGCCAAGCCCGTGGTCGGGCCGGAGGCCGCAGCGAGCGAAATCGCCGGTCACGTCGCGACCGGCGGCAGGTGCGGCATCCTGTTCGGCCGCGAGCGCTGGGGGCTGACCAATGAGGAGGTCGGGCTCTCCAACCGCATCATCACCTTCCCGGTCAATCCGGGCTTCGCCTCGCTCAACCTCGCCCAGGCCGTGCTGCTGGTCGGCTATGAATGGTTCAAGCGGGCGACAGCCGGCGCGCTGCCGCATGCCATGCCCGAGCGGTCCGAGCGCGCCTCGCAGCACCAGATCCAGGCCTTCTTCGAGAACCTGGTCCGCGAGCTCGACAAGGTCGAATTCCTGCGGCCGGCCGAGAAGCGCGACACCATGCTGGTGAACCTGCGCAACATCTTCACCCGCATGGACCCGACCAAGCAGGACATGCACACCCTTCATGGGGTCGTCATGGCGATCGCCGAGGGACGCAAGGGCCCGGCCAAGGGCGGCGTGCTCGACGGCGAGCAGGCGACGCGCCTGCGCGCGCTGCTCGCCGAGCATGGGCAGGCGGGCGGCGCGCCCGACAGCGGCTCGACCGTGCGCGGTCTCGCGCGCCTGCTCCGCCGCAACCCCACCGATGCCGAGCGCCTGCTCTGGCAGGCCCTGACCCGCGACCGCCGCTTCGCAGGTGGGTTCAAGCGCCAGACCCCGGTCGGCCGCCACATCCCCGACTTCGTCTCGTTCCCGCACCGGATCGCGATCGAGCTGGTCAACCCGGGCGAGGGCGAGGCCATCGCCGCCGACCGCGCGTCGCGGCGGGCATGGCTGGAGGCGCGCGACTATCGGGTGATCGACATTCGCGCGGCGGATGTGGAGCGGGATCTCGAGGCAGAGCTGGTGCGGCTGCAGGAGATGGTGGAGCAGGGCGCGTAAGGCCGGGGAGATCTCGTAGGGTGGGCAAAGCGGAGCGTGCCCACCATGTCTATCGATGACGCTGAGAGAGAAGTCGTGGGCACGGCGCTGCGCGCCTTTGCCCACCCTACGAGACCTTTACCCGCGCCCGAGCAGCACGTCGCGCTCCACCGCGATCCATGTCGTCTTCGCCACGGCCAGCAGCGTCCCGGCTTCATCATGGAGCGCGGCCTCCGCCGTGCGCTTGCGGCCGTCGCGGCCGGTTGGCCAGGCGGTGATGATGCAGGGGGCGCCGGGGCGCGGGCGGGCCTCGATCCGCGCCGACATCCGTCCGAGCAGGAGCGGCGTCTTGTCGTAGCTGCCGCTCTGCGGATTGCAATTGCTGGCAAAGCCGGTGGGACAATCGAGCGCCGACCAGACAAATTCCGGCGCGACCAGGCCGCCCTCGGCGGCGAGGTTCGGATCGGGCGTCCAGGTTGCGGCGAGAACGGCGTTCTGCGCACGACGCTTGAGCGGCCCGGTGAAGATGCGCAGGCCATCGCCCTGCGCTCGCGCGGGACCGCAGACGAAACAGTTCGGCAGCGGATGCTCGTGCGGCTCGAACAGCGCCAGCAGTTCGGCGGCGCGTGCTTCCTGCAAGCTGGCCGTCTCGAGCTGCGCGAGCTCGACGCTCGCCGCGCGCCCGGTCGCAACGACCTTGGCGCCATCGCGAAGCTCCCAAGCACCATCCTCGGCGGCGACCGCATCGAGCGGCGTGTCCAGGGGAGGCGGCGCGCGCAGCGTCACCTCGGCGCCGCCGGGAATGTGCCGGGCGAGCCGGCCGCAGACATAGCCGCCATTGCCGGAGTTCGGAGGGCCGCAGAAGCGCCTGGCGATGATGATCTCGGTCACGTCCTGCCCTCCTCTGTTGCCGTTCGCCGCGCATTCTACCTGATCTTGAGCACAATTCTTCCCTGAACCGTCCGGTTGGCCACGGCGCGCATGGCGTTGCCGGCCTCCTCCAAAGGGAGGACGCGGTCGATGTGCGGACGGATTTGTCCCTCGGCCAGCAAGTGCATCAGCGTGTCGTTCACGCGCGCGGCCTCATGGGGGAATTTCTCGGCCCAGGCGCCGGCGAAAACGCCGATGATGGAATAGTTCTTCAGCAGCGGCAGGTTCATCGGGACCTGTGGTATCACCCCGCCGGTGAAGCCGATCGGCATCAGCCGGCCGCCCCATTTCATCAGGCGGGCCATCTGCTCGAAGATTGCACCGCCGACATTGTCGAAGCCGACATCGATGCCGTCTCCTGATGTGATCGACTTGAGCCGGTCGCGCAGATCCTCGCTGCGATAGTTGATCACATCGCTGGCGCCGTAACCGCGCACCAGGGCCGCCTTGTCATCGGAGCCGACACCGGCGATGACGCGCAGCCCGAGATGGCGAGCGAGGTCGACGGCGGCAAGTCCGACCCCGCCGGCCGCGCCGGTAACGAAAACGGTTTCGCCGCGCCGTGCCTGCGCGCGCTCGACCAGCGCATAATGGGCCGTGCCGTAATTGTGCAGCACCGTCGCCGCGGTTTCGAACGCGACGCCATCGGGCAAGCGCACCGTCTTCGATTCCTTCGCTGTCATCCGTTCGGCGTAGCCGCCGGTCCAGCTACTGCACGCCACGCGATCGCCCGGTGCGAATGTCGTGACCTTGGCGCCGACTGCGACGACGACACCGGATGCCTCCGTGCCCGGCACGAACGGCGTTGGTGGCCGCATCTGGTAAAGGCCTGAGACCATCAACTGGTCCATGAAGCTGACGGAGGCGGCGTGGACGTCGATCAGGACCTCGTCGCCGGCCGGCTTCGGCTCGTCGATCTCACCGACGCGCAAATCCTGCGGGCCGGTGAAGGAGCTGCAGAGAACGGCTTTCATTGCGGTGCTCCGACAGGCCAGGATGACTGGCGATCGTCGGTCCGGCGGCGCGCGAACAGGCGCGGCACCAGCATGGGAACGCGCCGGCGATATTGCTGATAGGTCTCTCCGAACTCAGCGATCAGGTCCCGCTCCTCGAACTGCAGTGCGACCAGGATGTAGACGGTGTTGGCGATCGCGAACAGCAGATGGCCTGCGGTCATCGCGGGCGTGGCCCAGAACGCGAGCAGGAAGCCGAGCATCAGCGGATGCCGGACGATCTTGTAGAGCAGGGGCGTCTTGAAGGTTTGACCCGATATCTCGGAGCCCTTTAGTGCGGAGAAAGCCTGACGCAGGCCGAACAGATCGAAATGATCGATCATGTAGCTCGAGGCGAACACGATCAGCCAGCCGAGCCAATGCACGCCGGTCAGCAGCCAGGCTGCAACTCCGCTGGCCTGCCAGACCGGTGCCGGGATCGGGCGCCACTGCCAGAACAGCAGCAGCAGGATCAGGCTCGAGAGCAGCACATAGGTGCTGCGCTGGCAGGCCGCGGGAAGGAATTTGACCAACCATCGCTTGAAGGCCGGCCGCGCCATGACGCTGTGCTGGATCGCAAACAGGCTCATCAGCAGCAGATTGACGACGATGGCTTCGCTCAGATGGATGGGGCTGCCGACGTCGATTGGCTCGTCGATCGATTTGGGCACGACATAATTGCCGACGAAACCGGGGGCGTAGAGAAATGAAACCGTGAATATTCCATAGCTCACGATGGCGTAGAGCAGGATTGCGAGGCGTGCGAACATGGTTTTTCCTGTTGTGCCGATGGCAGCGCTGCCGCATGCAGGAGCCTGAACCACTCGCGGGCGGTCAGGCTCGATCTGTCCTGACTGCTATCGCCGGACCGTCCCCTGCGCGTCCCCCGGGGACGCCGGCCGGGGAAAGAGGTTTTCCAATGACGGCCTTCTCGCTGGGGACGTTCGGGTTCCCTGGGGTTCACGCCGATGGTCGCCCGATCAAGCTCGCCTTGCGCAAGGGGCTTGCGCTGCTGGTCTTTCTCGCCGAGGCCAAGGGCGCCGTCGCGCGCGACGTCGTGGCGACGCTGCTGTGGCCGGAGACGCCCCGTGAGACAGGCCTTGCGCGATTGCGGCGCCTGCTTCACCGCATCGAGCTCACACTTGGCCAACCGGTGTTCGAGACCGACCGCACCAGCGTGCGTTTGTCCCCAGACGTCGAGCTCGAGCTGGATTCGCAATTGTTCGAAAGCGCCTGCGACCGCGGTGACTTCGAAGAGGCGTGCCGGATTTATCGCGGCGATTTCCTCGCAGGTTTCTCTCCGGACGATTCGCCTGAATTCGACGATTGGGCGTTCTATCGCCGGGAGGCGCTGCGAGGACGGCTGGTGCATGCGCTGGAGCGCCTGGTGCAGGACAAGAATGCCGGCGGCGACCATTCTGCCGCGACGGCGTTTGCAGGACGCCTGGTCGAGCTTGATCCGCTCAGCGAAGTCTACGGTCGGCATCTGATCCGCAGCCTGCTGCTGGCCGGTGACCGCAGCGCCGCGGAACGGCATCATGCGGCGCTGATACAGCGGCTGCACGACGAACTCGGGGTCGCACCGGAAGCAGAGACCGAGGCGCTTCTCATCCCGGCTACGGCGCCGCATGCCGTTCCGACGACACGCTATGTCAAGGGCGCCGGCGTGCATCTGGCGTATCAGACCTACGGAAGCGGTCCGCTCGATATCCTGGTCATGCCCGGCTTCGTGTCGCATGTGGAGCGCGTCTGGGAGCATCCCGCGAGCCGGGCGTTTCTGGCATCATTGATGAGGCTCGGGCGGCTCATCATTCTCGATCGTCGCGGCATCGGACTGTCCGACCGGGTCGGATCGGCCCCCGGCATCGACGTCACGGCGGAGGATATCGGCACCGTGCTGCGGGCGGCGGACTCGCGTCGCGTGGTGCTGTTTGGCGCATCCGAATGCGGGCCGGCCTGCATCAAATTCGCGGTCGATGAACCGCGGCTCGTGGCCGGCCTCATCCTGTTCGGCGCGCTGGCCAAGGGCTGCTGGTCACAGGACTATCCGCACGCGCTCCGCGCCAGCCAGTATGATGCCTGGAGCAAGCACCTCATCGCGCAATGGGGCGGCCCGGTCGGAATCGAAACCTTCGCGCCGAGCCTTGCCGGCGATCCCCAGGCGCGCGCCTGGTGGGCCGGGCTGCTGCGCGCGGCCTCCAGCCCCGGCGGCATCTCGGCGGTGCTGGATGCGTTTCGCGACGCCGATGTGCGGCATCTTCTGGCGCAAATTGCCGTGCCGACATTGGTGCTGCATCGGCGGGACGACAAGGCCGTGCGGATCGCTGCCGGGCGCGATATCGCGAGCCGGATCAAGAGCGCGCAATTCGTCGAGCTCGAGGGAAGCGATCACTGGTTCTTTGCCGGCGATCAGCGGCCGGTGCTGGAGGCGATCAAGCGGTTTACGGAGGATTTGGCGAAGCGAGGCGAGGGCGCCGGTGTGAGGCGCTAGCCTGATTTATTGGCACGTTTCGTGCCTCCGAAGGCGGCAGGCGGCACAGTGCCTGGCCAGGGGACCCTGACATGAAACGCGAAGACCTCACCGAAAAGCTGCTCGACATCAAGCGCGAGAAGGGCTGGAGCTGGAAACACATCTGCGAGAAGATCGGCGGCTACTCCGAAGTTCTGATCGTTGGCGCGATCCTCGGCCAGATGAAACTGACAAAGCCGCAGGCGGCGAATGCCGGTGAGCTGTTCGGGCTGTCGAAAGCGGAAGTTGCGATGCTCAACGAGGTGCCGATGCGCGGCACCGGCACGCCGATGCCGCCGACCGATCCCTTGATCTACCGCTTCTACGAGATGGTGATGGTGAACGGCCCGGCCTGGAAGGCGCTGATCGAGGAAGAATTCGGCGACGGCATCATGTCGGCGATCGACTTCGACATGGCCATGGAGCGCGTCGCCAATCCCAAGGGCGACCGCGTCAAGATCACGATGTCAGGCAAATTCCTGCCGTACAAATATTACGGCGCCAGCGGCAACGTGCCGGAATACGGATTTAAAGAGGGCGAATAGCGAATCGCGAGTAGCGAATGGACCTTCTTCTCCATTCGCTACTCGCTACTCACCATTCGCCTACAAAATCGCGCCCGGCGCGTAGCTCGCCGCTTCAGGCTTCGCCTTCGCCAGTGCGTCGACCTGCTCGGCGAAGTGATCGACCTGCGCGCCGGCATCGCCGGAATTGGCACGGCCGTGATCGAGCACGCGCTGCAGTTCGGCTTCGCTCAGGCCAAGACGTTGGTCGGCAGCGAGACGCTGCAAGAGGTCGTTCTGCACGATCTTGCCGGTGCGCAAGTCGCGGATGGCCGCGACCGCGTGCTCCTTGATCGCTTCGTGCGCGCCTTCGCGCCCCGCGCCCTTCTTCACCGCTTCCATCATCACCGTGGTGGTCAGCAGGAAGGGCAGATAACGGTTGAGCTCGGTCGCGACGACAGCGTCGAAGATCTCCATCTGGTCGAGCACCGAGAGCAGGGTCTCGAGCAGGCCGTCCATCGCGAGGAATGCATCGGGCAGCATGACGCGGCGGACCACGGAGCAGGAGACGTCGCCCTCGTTCCACTGGTCGCCGGAAAGGCCTGCGGCCATCGCGAGATAGCCCTTCAGCACCACGTGCAGGCCGTTGATGCGCTCGCAGGAGCGGCTGTTCATCTTGTGCGGCATCGCGGAGGAGCCGACCTGGCCCTTGGCAAACCCTTCGCTGGCGAGCTCGTGGCCGGCCATCAGGCGCAGCGTCTTGGCGAAGCTGCCCGGACCGCTGGCGAGATCGACCAGCACGCTGACCGCCCGGAAGTCGAGGCTGCGCGGATAGACCTGGCCGACGGCATCAAAGCTCTTGGGCAGTCCGAGATGCTTGAGGATCTGCTGCTCGAGCGCGCGGGCCTTGCCGGCATCGCCGTTGAACAAAGTGATCTGGTCGAGACGCGTGCCGACTGCGCCCTTCAGGCCACGCGCGGGATAGGTGTTGAGCACATTGACCAGGCTCTGATGCGCCAGCAGCATCTCCTCGCCGAACATGGCGATGCGCTTGCCGAGCGTCGTGACCTGCGCGGCGACGTTGTGCGTGCGTGCCGTGAACGGCATGTCGCGAAACTGCTTTGCGTGTCTCGCAAAGCGAATGAGGGCGGCGATGCTCTTGGTCTCGATCAGCTGCAGCCCGCGATAGACCTGGAGCTGCTCGACGTTCTCGGTGAGGTCGCGGCTGGTCATGCCCTTGTGCAGGTGCTCGTGACCGGCGAGATCGCAGAACTCCTCGATGCGCGCCTTGACGTCGTGGCGGGTGATACGCTCGCGGCGCATGATGGAGGCGAGGTCGACCTGGTCCTTGACGCGCTCGTAGGCTTCGATCACGCCATCCGGCACCGGGATGCCGAGATCGCGCTGACCCTTCAGCACGGCGATCCAATAGTCGCGTTCGAGGCGAACCTTGCCTTCTCCGCTCCAGATGGCGCGCATGGCGGGCGAGGCATAGCGTTCGGCGAGGACGTTCGAGATTTGATCCTGAGGCATGCCGCTCATTTGGCACTGCCGGGGGCCGACTGCAAGTCGCGAGCCGGCCCCGGGACGCCAGCATGGCACATCCATCCACATTCCCCGCCGGACCGAGGCGACGCGGCTGTTCCGCGCCGGCCGGGGGCGGTCAGCCAAATGCGGCCCGCACCTCCTTCATCGGGGCCATTTCGCGGACATAGGTAAACGCGCCCCGATCCTTCATTTCGCGGGCGCAATTGAGGAACGCTGCCAGCGCAACGCGGGCCATGGCGCCGCCCACGCTGATGCGCTTGACGCCGGCGGCGGCAATCTGCTCGACGGTCAGCGTGGGATCGGCAAAGCCCATCACCAGGTTGAAGGGCTTTTTGACCGACGAGGCCACGGTGCGGATGGTCTCGATGTCGTGGACCCCCGGCGAATACAGCACGTCGGCACCGGCGGCCTCGAAGGCCTGTAGCCGCCGGATCGTGTCGTCGAGATCGCTGCTGCCCTTCAGCAGGTTCTCGGCGCGGGCCGTCAGCGTGAATGGGAAGGGGAGCGCGCGCGCAGCCTCGACGGCGGCCTGCACGCGTTCGACCGCGAGGTGGAAATCGTAGATCGGCTTGCGCGGATCGCCGGTAAAATCCTCGATCGAGCCGCCGACGCACCCGGCCTCCGCCGCGCGCGTGATGGCCTTTGCCGCGGTCTTCGGATCGTCGGCGCCACAGTTTTCGAGGTCGGCATTGACGGGAAGATCGGTCGCCTCGGCGATGATCCGGCAGTTTTCAAGGATGGCGTCGAGGCTGACGGTCGTGGTGCCGAGGGTATTGGCAAGGCCAAGGCTCGTCGTCGCCAGCGCCTCGAACCCCATCGACGCCAGCAGTTTTGCGGTGCCGGCATCCCAGGGGTTCGGGATGACGAAGGCGCCGGGGCGCTGATGCAATTCGCGAAATCGTGCTGCCTTGTCGGCCTGGGTGCGCATGGGGGCTCCTGTCGGTCTCGTGTCGCACAGCAGCGATAGGACGGTTTCGTCCATCAGCCAAATTTGTTATTCCTCTCGATATCATCAGCTTTTTGCATGAGGTCCGGCATGGACAGCGACGCGCTGAACACGTTCCTGGTGGTGCACCGGCGCGGCGGCATCTCGAACGCTGCAAAGGCGCTGCATCGCTCGCAGCCGGCGATCTCGCGGCGCATCGCACTTCTCGAGCAGGAGCTCGGCGTGCCGCTGTTCGAGCGGGTCGCGGGCAAGACGCGGCTCAGCGATGCCGGCCGCGTCATGGTGCCCTATGCCGAACGGGCGGTGGCAGCGGCGCAGGACGCCGAGAACGCGGTACGTGCGCTGCTGCGCGACAGTGCCGGGCCGGTGTCGCTGGCGGTGACCGGTACGCTCGCGGGCGGCAGGCTCTCCCGGGTGCTCAAGCGCTTCGTCGCCCGGCATCCGGATGTGGCGCTGACGCTGCGCACGGCGACCAGCGCCGAGGTCTCTGATCTGATCCGGCGCGGGGAGGCGACCATCGGCCTGCGCTACGACCGCGACCGCTCGGCCGATCTTGATTGCGAGTTGCTGTTTGCCGAGCCGCTGCAGGTGGTGTGCGCGCCGGATCATCCGCTGGCGGGCAAGCGGGTGGCGAAGCTCGCCGATCTCGGCGACGAGAAATGGATCGCCTTTCCGGAAGTGCCGGGCCGCCGTGAGATCACGGCCTCGCACGTCTTTGCGCTGTTCCAGAGCGCAGGGCTCGGCGAGATCGAATGGACCGCTGTCGACAGCCTCACCGCGCAGAAGCGCCTGGTCGAAGCCGGGTTCGGGATCGCGTTGCTGTCACAGAGCAACGCGGCGGAAGAATTGGGCTCGGGCGCGATCGCGACGATTCGCGTCGGCAATCTCACCGCAAGTCATGACGTCGTCGCGGTTGTCAGACGCGGCGGCTTCCTCAGTGCCGCCTCGCGGCGTCTGCTGGAGATCATCCGGCGGGAGTTTTCGAGCAAGCGCGTGGCGAGGTAGCGAAGAGAGCTGCTGTCTTCGCCACGCGTCGTTGGTCGATCTCAAGCGCGATGCGATCAGGATGAATCGTCATCGCGCTTTAGCTTGTGGTTTGCGCATGATCTCCGCGCAAACGCGTTACGCGTTTGTCGCGAGGGAAAACCGCTACGCACTTTTCCGGATCATGCTTTCGGGGGCTATGTCCCGGCTTTCACCTCGGCGGCCGCGACCGCGAGCAGCTCGCTCATCTTGGTCCGAATCGCCTGCTCGGTGACGGCCACGTTCTTGGCGGCGAAATCGCCCATGACCTTGCGCAGGACGTCGCCATCGCCGGCCTCCTCGAAATCGGCCGCGACGACCTCCTTGGCATAGGCGGTGGCGGCCTCGCCGGTGATTCCGAGCTTTTCGGCCGCCCACAGCCCGAGCAGCCGGTTGCGGCGGGCTTCCGCCTTGAATTTCTGCTCCTCGTCGAGGGCGAACTTCTTCTCAAAGCCTTCCTGGCGCTTGTTGATTTCGCTCATGCCTCTTCCAATTCCTTAGCTTTCCGGGCCCGGTCAGCCTCGTTGCGGGGGCCCATGCGCATGCCTAGATAGAGGGCAGGAATCGGCAAAACAACGAGCCGTTAAGCCGCAGGCAAGGCGGTATAAGTCAGCCTCGGACAAGCCGGATCGATTGTGCTGCGACAGCCAATCGGATAGGTTGCCTGAAGGCTTAGTTCCCGTTCTGTTTCCTCAGGTTTTCCTTGGGTTTCAGATGGGTTCCGGGCCGTTCACGGCAGCTCCGCTGTGGGTCGTAACCTGGTAACCGGAGCACACCAAATACATGGATTTCAACAAAACACGGTACATCCCCATGAGCCGTCGGCGTCGCATTTATGAAGGCAAGGCAAAGGTACTCTATGAAGGTCCCGAGCCCGGCACCCTGATCCAGCACTTCAAGGACGACGCCACCGCGTTCAATGCCAAGAAGCACCAGGTGATCGAGGGCAAGGGTGTCCTCAACAACCGGATCTCGGAGTACCTGTTTCAGCACCTCAACGACATCGGGGTGCCGACCCATTTCATCCGCCGCCTCAACATGCGCGAGCAGCTGATTCGCGAGGTCGAGATCGTGCCGCTGGAGGTGGTGGTGCGGAACGTCGCCGCCGGCTCGCTGTCGCAGCGCCTCGGCATCGAGGAGGGCACGCAGCTGCCGCGCTCGATCATCGAGTTCTATTACAAGAACGACCAGCTCAACGACCCCATGGTGTCGGAAGAGCACATCACCGCGTTCGGCTGGGCGACGCCGCAGGAGATCGACGACATCATGGCGCTCGCCATTCGCGTCAACGACTTCCTCACCGGCCTCTTCCTCGGCATCGGCATCCGCCTCGTCGACTTCAAGATGGAGTGCGGCCGGCTGTTCGAGAACGAGATGATGCGCATCATCGTCGCCGACGAGATCTCGCCGGACAGCTGCCGTCTGTGGGACATCAAGTCGAACGAGAAGCTCGACAAGGACCGTTTCCGCCGCGACCTCGGTGGCCTGCTCGAGGCCTACACGGAAGTCGCCAAGCGCCTCGGCATCCTCATGGAGAACGAGCGTCCGCAGGGCACGGGTCCCGTGCTGGTGAAGAGCTGAAGAGGATTTTGACGTGAAGGCACGTGTTACCGTTACCCTGAAGACGGGCATCCTCGACCCGCAAGGCAAGGCCATCGAAGGCGCGCTGAAGTCGCTCGGCGTCGATGGCGTCGCCAGCGTCCGCCAGGGCAAGGTGTTCGACATCGAGCTCGCCGGCGCCGACAAGGCCAAGGCGGAAGCGGTGCTGAAGGACGCCGCCGACAAGCTCTTGGCGAACACCGTGATCGAGAATTATCGGGTCGAGATCGTATAAGTCTACCGAGGAGCCTGGTCGCGATGTCGACCAGGCGGCCTCGCCTCACAGCCAGCCGACGCGGCGGAAGCGCCAGTACAGGCCGACGCAGGCGAGCGCCATTAGCCCCATGACGACAAAGTAGCTGTATTCCCACTGCAGCTCGGGGATGTATTTGAAGTTCATCCCATAGATGCCGGCGACGGCGGTCGGGACGGCAAGGATCGCGAGCCAAGAGGCGAGCCTCTTCGAGACCGCCGTCTCCTGCGCCTGGCCGACCAGGAGGCTCGCCTCGAAGGCGAAGGCCAGCACCTCGCGCATGGAATCGATGCGCTCCTGGATGTTCCTGACGTGGTCGGTAACGTCGCGGAACAGGGGCTGCATCGTCGCGCGCACCATCGACAGCTCGTCGTGCTCGAGCCGGCGGCAGACCTCCACCAGCGGTCCGATCGCGTTGCGGAGCCGTAGCAGGTCACGGCGCAGCATGTAGAGCCGCTCGATCTGCGCATTGGTGATCGCGTGGGCGAGCACGTCGTCCTCGATGCCCTCGACCTCTTCGTGGATGCTCTCCAGCACGGGCGAGTAATTATCGACGATGAAATCGAGAATGGCATAGAGGATGTAGTCCTCGCCGCGGGCGAGCGCCCGCGGGCAGCTTTCGCAGCGTTCGCGCACCGGCGTGTAGGATGTCGAGGCGCCGTGGCGCACCGAGACCAGATAGCCGTCGCCGACGAAGATGTGGGTCTCGCCGAAGGCGATGCGGCCTTCGATCAGTTGCGCGGTGCGCGCCACGATGAACAGGGCCTCGCCATATTGCTCGATCTTGGGCCGCTGATGGGCGTGGTTGGCGTCCTCGATCGCGAGCTCGTGCAGGTCGAACTGCTTCTGCACGGCGCCGAGCAGCGCCATGTCGGGCTCATGCAGGCCGATCCAGACCACGTGGCCGGGCTTGGCCCGCCAGCTCGACGCTTCGCTGATGGCGATGTTGGCAACGCGCCTTCCGTCGACATAGGCGCCGGCAGCGACGACGCCTTCGGTGGACACCGGCTCGGAGGGGAATGCGGGCCGCGACGGGACGTTCATGGCTTCAATCCCGGGCAAGATCGTCGGGCAAAGTGCCGTGGCTATGGCCTGTGTACAAGGCCGCCCGGCAAGGCTAGCACTGGTAAAATCCCCGTCAAATGGCTATGTCTCTTCGCGAATTGGCCCTTCGGCCAGCCCGATTCCCAGCACCGCCGGAACCCGAACATGAAAGCCGCCATCCTCGTCTTTCCCGGAATCAACCGCGAGCGCGACATGGCGCGCGCGCTGAGGCTGATCTCGGGCCATGAGCCGGCGATGGTCTGGCACGCCGAGACGTCGCTGCCGTCGGGCACCGACCTCGTCGTCGTGCCGGGCGGCTTTTCCTACGGCGACTATCTTCGCTGCGGGGCGATCGCGGCGCGCTCGCCGGTGATGGACGCGGTGCGCGACTATGCGGCCAAGGGCGGGCTCGTGCTCGGCGTCTGCAACGGCTTCCAGATCCTCTGCGAGTCCGGCCTGCTGCCGGGCATCCTGATGCGCAATGCGCGGCTGAAATTCATCTGCAAGGACGTGCATCTGCGCGTCGAGCGCTCCGACACGCCGTTCACGCGCGGCTACAATGCCGGTCAGGTGATCCGTGTGCCCGTCGCCCATGGCGAGGGCAATTACGCGGCGGACGAAGAGACCATCAGGCGGCTCGAAGGCGAGGGCAGGGTGCTCTATCGCTACTGCGCGGCTGACGGCAGCATCGACGACATCAGCAACATCAACGGCGCCGCGCAGTCGATCGCCGGGATCGTCAACGACAGGGGCAACGTGCTCGGCATGATGCCGCATCCGGAAAACCACGTCGAAGCCATCATGGGCTGCACCGACGGCCGCGGCCTGTTCGCCGGCCTCACCGCACATCTGGAAAAGGCCGCGTGATCTCGTTCGTGGTGAAGCGGCTGTCAGCCGCCATTGCCGTCGTTGCGTTTGCAACGGCCGCATTCGCGCAGGATTTCCCCAAGCGTCCGATCACCATGATCGTGCCGTTCGCGGCCGGCGGCACCTCGGACGTGATCGCGCGCACGGTCGCCGAGCAGATGGGCATCGCGCTCGGCCAGACCATCGTGATCGAGAACGTTGCGGGCGCCGGCGGCTCGACCGCGCTGGCTCGCGCCTCCCGCGCCGAGCCTGATGGCTACACCATCGCGATCGGCAATGCCGGCACCAATGCCGCGACCTACACGATCTATCCAAAACTGCCGTTCACGCCCGACTCCTTCGTGCCGATCGCCATGGTGGCGAAGACGTTTGGCATCATCGCGCTGCGCAAGGATTTTCCGGCGAAGAATTTGAACGAGTTCATCGCTTACGCCAAGGCCAATCCGGGCAAGATCAATCTCGGCCATGCCGGCGTCGGCTCCTCGAATTACCTGATCTGCAAGAGCTTCGTCACCGCGGCGGGAATCGACGCGACACTGGTCGGCTATCGCGGCGCCGCGCCCGCGCTCACCGATGCGGTCGGCAGCCAGATCGACGGCGTCTGCGACGCCGCGGCTTCCGTCTCGCAGTCGATCAACGAGAAGCTGGTGAAGGGGCTGGTCGTCGGCTCAACGGTGCGGCTCGCGACGCTGCCGGATCTGCCGACGTCGGCTGAAGCCGGTCTGCCTGATTTCGAAGCGCAAGGCTGGAACGGCCTGTTCGCGCCCAAGGGCACGCCGCCGGCCATCATCGCCAAGCTGAATGCTGCCGCGCGCACCGCGGTCGAGACCGAAGCGGTGAAGAAGCGGTTTGCGGACCTCTCGACGGTTGCGCCCGATCCCGATGAGCATACGCCCGAGGTCTTGCAAAAGCTCGTGACGCGCGATGTCGAGAAGTATCGCAAGATGCTGGCTGATGACGCCAAGCCGTAGGCGGCTCCCGCATAGGCGGGAGACGGCTTTACGCGGCTGAAGGAATCCGGGCGACGACCTTGATCTCGAAGTCGAACCCGGCAAGCCAATTCACGCCAACAGCTGTCCAGTTCGGATACGGGGCATCACCGATTTCCGCGCTGCGGACGGCCATCACGGTCTCGATCTGCTTTTCAGGGTCGGTGTGAAACGTGGTGACATCCACCACATCGTCCAGGGTGCATCCTGCAGCTGCGAGCACGGCGCGCAAATTGGCAAAGGCACGCCGGACCTGGTCCTCGAACACCGGCTCGGGTGAGCCGTCGTCACGACTGCCGACCTGCCCCGAAACGAAGAGCAGGTCGCCGGAGCGGATCGCTGGGGAATACCGATGCGCTTGGTAAAGCGCATGGCGGTTGGCGGGGAAGATTGCCTCGCGTTGGAGCATGTTTTGAGCCTTTCGAAAGAATAGAGGGCAGGCGGCCGAATTGCCTTGCGGTGCCGGCCGCGACATCGTTCATATACGCTTCGTATGTGAGCTTCTTTCTCACATACGCGACGTATGTCAATAGGAAAACGGAGCGAGCATGGTCGAGGGAAAGCGGGCCGCAGCCATGGCGGAAAATCGGGCCAAGCTCATCCGCGCCGCGCGCAGGGCGTTCGCCACGCAGGGTTATGCAGACGCGTCGATGGATGAGCTGACGGCCTCGGTCGGGCTGACGCGGGGCGCGCTCTATCACAATTTCGAAGACAAGAAGGGGCTGCTCTGGGCCGTGGTCGAGCAGATCGATGGCGAAATGGCGGAACGGCTGCGGGCGATCCGCGAGCAAGCGCCCACCTTGTGGCAAGGCCTGCTCGCAGAGGGCAGTGCCTATATCGAAATGGCGCTCGATCCTGAAATTCAGCGCATCATGCTTCTGGATGGGCCTGCCGTACTCGGCGATCCATCCAAGTGGCCCGGCGAGAATGCCTGCCTGGATATCACCATGCGAACGATCCGGTCACTGATCGAGGAGAAGGTGGTGAAGCCCGTGGATGTTGAAGCGGCGGGGCGATTGCTGAACGGCGCCGCGCTCAGTGCCGCTTTATGGGTCGCCGCAGCCGACGATCCGAGAACCGTGCTGAACAAGGCCGTGGACGCGTTTCGACAATTGGCGAGCGGATTGCTGCTCGATGCAGTTTGCCGCGCATGATGCCGATTCCCTCGTGAACCTCCATCGCGTTCAGGACGACTGAATCCTCGTCGCCATCAAGGCGCATGCATCGGATGTCGCGGATTTCAGCACAGGGCAGCAACTCTAAGTTGTCTCAACGCGGCGGTTGCGATATCAGGAGGCCTGCGCTGTCGTTGTGCTCGTGGATGTCACATGCCCGTCGCTTTGATCGTTCTGCTGCTCGATCTCACGCTGATCTATCACGCCTCGCGTACCGGGCGGTTGCGGCCCTGGGCTTTCATCATCCTGCTGGTGCCGATGATGGGCGCGCTCGCCTATATCGCGGTCGAGCTCATCCCGGAATGGTTTTCGAGCCCCGGCGCACGGCAGGCGCGCCAGCGCGTCGCCAACCGGCTCGATCCCGAGAAGCGTTATCGCGAGCTGTCTGACCGGCTGGCTGTCACCGATACCATCGCCAACCGTGCGGCGCTCGCGGAAGAGTGCACGAAGATCGGCCGCTATGGTGAAGCCGAGCAGCACTACGATCACATCCTGGCGCTGCCGATGGGCCACGATCCCGCCTATGCGCTCGGCAAGGCGCAGGCCGAGTTTTCAGCCAAGCGCCCGGCCGATGCGCTGGCGACGCTGGACGATCTGCAGAAGCAATGGCCTGATTTCGACTCCGCCGACGCGCATCTGCTCTATGCCCGCGCGCTTGCGGAGGTCGGCCGGCTCGACGAGGCGCTGGAGGAATATCACGCCGTCGCCGGCTATTTCCCCGGCGCCGAAGCGCGGGTGCGCTACGGCATGCTGCTGCAGATGGTCGGCCGCACCCAGGAGGCGCGCGTCGTCTTCAACGAGCTCCTGATCCAGATGCGCCGCGCGCCAAAATATCTGCGCGACGCGCAGGCCGAATGGCTGAACATCGCAGAGAAGCAGATTTCGGCTTGACGGAAGGTGCCGCGCGGAACGGCCTCACTTGCGAGCCTCATAGAAACACCAGCGATATCCAGGGCACGAAGGTGATCAGCAGCAGGCCGAGGAACAGCCAGGCGAGATAGAACCAGATCCTGCGCATGCCTGCGTCAGGCGGAACGTTGCCGATGATGCAGGCGGCGTAGTAGCAAAGGCCGAATGGCGGTGCGAACAGGCCGAGGCCCATCGCCAAAATCACCACCATGGCATAATGCACCTCGTGGATGCCGAACTGCGCAGCCACCGGAAACAGCAGCGGGCCGAACAGCACGATCGCCGGGATGCCCTCCAGCACGCTGCCGAGCACGATGAAGGCCACCACCGAGATCAGCAGGAAGCCCCAGGCGCCGCCGGGCACGCCGGCCATGCGCGCGGCCAGATCATGCGAGAAGCCGGATTGCGCCAGCGCCCAGGCCATCGCGCTCGCAGCCCCCACGATGAACAGGATCGAGCCGGACAGCGAGGCGGTCTGCACCAGCATCGGCAGCACATTCTTCCAGGTCAGGCTGCCGCGATAGACGATCAGGCCGAGCACGAGGCAATAGGCGATGCCGATGGTCGAAACTTCGGTAGCGGTCGCATAGCCCTCCACCACCGCGCTGCGGATCAGGAACGGCAAGGCCAGGGCCGGGAGCGCGGCCCACAACGTCTTTGCCACGACCGACATGGGTGCCCGCGCGACCCTGATCGCTGCATTCTCCTCCGCGCCCGCCCGATAGCGCGCGACGAAGCCGAGCACGATCGCCAGCACGATCCCCGGCAGGATGCCAGCGGTGAACAGCGCCGCGATCGACACGCCGGTGACGGAGGCGATCGCGATTAGCACGATCGACGGCGGAATGGTCTCGCTCATCGCGCCCGACGCCGCAAGCAGCGAGACCAGCTCTCCATCCTTCATGCCTCGCTTGCGCATCTCGGGAAACAGCACCGGCGCGATCGCAGCCATGTCGGCGGTCTTGGAGCCGGAGATGCCCGAGACCAGCAGCATGGCACCGAGCATCACGTAGGACAGTCCGCCGCGGACATGGCCGAGCACGGAGGCGAGGAACGCGACCATGACGCGCGCCATGCCGGTCTGCTCGACCAGCTGTCCCAGCAGCACGAACAGCGGCACCGCGAGCAGGATCAATGAGCTCATGCCCTCGTCGATCCGTCCGACGACGACCAGGAGCGGCGTCCGTGTCGTGGTCAGCAGGAAGGCGACGGTCGCAAGACAGAAGGAAAACGCGATCGGCACGCCCGCCATCACGGCGCATCCGAGCAGGCCGACGAAGAAGATCAGCAAATTCCAGTTGCCGAGTGACTTCAGCGAGGGACCTGCGAGATAGAGCACGCCGGCCATCGCCGCGAACAGGACGGCGACGCCGAGCAGGTCCTTCGCCGACCGCTTGACCAGGGTGAGGCAGATGCTGGCGAGCGCGATGATGCAGCCGGCCGGGATGGCCGCAGCGCGGACCATGCCTGACCAGCCGAGCGCCGGCGTCTCGACGAAGGCCTGGTCCTCCACATAGTCCAGCGCGGGATGCAGGATGATCGCGAGAAACAGCGCTACCCCGCCGGCCGCGAGCGTCGAGGCCCAGGCCTCGGCGCGCGGCGACAGGTACGAGGTGAAGAAGGTCAGGCGCATGTGCGCCGAGCGCTGCACCGCGATCGCGCTGCCCAGCATCGCCAGCCACAGGAACAGGATGGAGGCGAGCTCGTCCGACCAGATGATCGGCCGGTGGAAGACTCCGCGCGCGACGATGCCGGCGAACAGGATGATGACCTCGGCGACAACGGCGATCGCGGCCGGAACTTCCACCAGCCAGCGCAGCGACTGCTCCAGCCAGCGTCCGGGCAACGGCTCCGCTTTGCCGAGCCTCGCCGTTTCCTGCATGTCGATCACGGCGCTCATGCCAGTGCTCCGGCCGCGGCCTCCAGCGTCTTCCAATTGTCCTCGCCGAACTTCCCGCGCCATTCCTTGTAGAAGCCGGCCGTCGACAGCCCCTTGCGGAACGCCTCCTTGTCGGAGGCCTCGAAGGTGATGCCCTTGGCGACCAGCTGGTCCTTCAGTGTCATATTGAGCTTGGCGGTGTCGGCGCGCTGCTCCATTGCGGCCTGGTCGAATTCACGCCGGACGATCCCCTGCAACTCGTCGGGCAGCGCCTTCACCGAGCGGCGGTTGCCGAGGATGAAGAAGGGATCCCAGATGTGGTTGGTCTCGGAGATGTATTTCTGCACCTCGTAGATCTTGCCGGCCTCGATGGTAACGAGGCCGTTCTCCTGGCCGTCCACGAGATGGGTTTGAAGTGCCGTGTACAATTCGTTGAAGTTGATCGAGGTCGGGTTGGCGCCCAGCGATTTGAACAGCGAGGTGAAGATCGGCGATACCGGCACGCGGATGCGGTAGCCGGCGAGATCGGCCGGCGTCTTGATCGGCTTGGTGAACGAGGAAATCTGCCGGAACGTGTTGTCGGCGGGCTTGGCCATCACCAGCGCGCCGGTTTTCTCGATCTGGCTTGCGATCAGCTTGCCGAGGTCGCCGTCCATCGCATTCCAGACCTGACCGTAGTCCGAGAATGCGAAGCCGACATTGGCGATGCCGGCGATCGGCGCCACCGTCGACAGCACGGAGCCGGCGATGTTGAGGAAATCGACGCCGCCGCTGCGGATCTGGGTCAACAGGTCGGTGTCCGAGCCGAGCTGCGAGGCCGGAAAGAATTTGATCTCCAGCCGGCCGCCACTCGCCTCCCTGATCCGCTTTGCGGCCTGATCGAGGCGGGTGTTGATCGGCTGTGTCAGCGACTGGCCGGTGGCGAGCTTGTATTCGAACTCCGCGGCCTGCGCCGGCCTGGTGCGAATGGCGACCAGTGGAACGGCGGCAGCCGCCACCATGAAGTTGCGGCGTGAGATCCTGTGGCGCTTGCCCGACATCGTTGGTCCTCCCTGATGGTCTCGTGTGGCGCCTTTGCCGGCGCACGTGCTCGTTGCCGCGCGCAGGCCTGGCTGCGCCGGTGCCGTCAAAATCGCTTGTCTGGTGAAAGGGCTGGTCTTGCGTTCCTTCCCCCGGGGCGAGCCGGCGCTCGGCGCCGTCCTGTTTCCTCGATGGCACCCGTCTGTCGCGGATTGCCTTGAGCCAAGCCTAGATCGCTGGCCATGGGCGACAATTGAATTATATTCGCCGTCACTTTAGCTGGCCTAAAAGGTTTTCTGATGCAGATACCGTTCCGCGCCATCATCGTCTTCCACGCGGTGGCGCGCGCGGGCAGCATTTCCCGTGCGGCGGACGAATTGCGGGTGACGCCGTCGGCCGTCAGCCAGCAGATCCAGGCGCTGGAGCTGCATCTCGGCACGGCGCTGACTTCGCGCGTCGGGCGCAACATCACGCTGACCGAGGCCGGCGAGCGCTATTTCGAGATGATCAGCCGCGAGATCGAGCACGTCACCGACGTGACACGGCATGTCCGTGGCATCCGCTCCGCCACCACGCTGACGGTGCGCGCAGCGCCGAGTGTATCGAGTAAATGGCTGCTGCCGCGGCTTGCCAGCTTCGTCGACGCCAATCCGGACATCGAATTGCGACTCGACGGCACCAACGAGCCGACCGATTTTCGCAAGGAGAATGTCGACCTGGAGATCCGCCACGGCGAAGGCGGCTGGCCCGGCCTGTTCGTCGAAAGCCTCGGCAAGGAGCGCTTCTTTCCGTTGTGCGCACCCTCGTTCTTCGCGGCGGGCAGCCTCGCAGCCCGGGACCTGCTCGAGCACCGGCTGATCCATTCGGTGAAATCGCAGATGCAATGGCCCCGCTGGTTTACGGAGGCCGGCATCGAGCCTGCGGAACGCTGGAAGCGCGTGCTGTTCGACCGCAGCCACATGGCGATCGACGCCGCCGTCGACGGCCTCGGCATCGGGCTGGAAAGCGAGCTGCTGGCCTGGCGCGAATTACGCGACGGGCGGCTGGTCTGCCCCGTGAAGAATCCGCCGGAGGTCGCGCTGACCACGCAGTGGATCGTCTGCCCGCACGGTCATCTGCGCCACCGCAAGACCCGGACCTTCCTCGACTGGCTGCGCGGGGAACGCGACGCCTGGAGCGCGCAGCAGGGCACGTCGATTGTTTAGCGTGCCTACATCGTCGCCGCAGATAATCTGAATTGCCCTCGGATTCGCCGCTGCCTAACGTTTCCGTACAAGGCGAGCGCGGCCGGACGTCACGGCTGCAACAACGCCGTCACCCGAGGAAACATTTCAAGGAAATCCAGATGAATCTCCATCGCATGCTGCTGGAACGCAAGGCAGCCGGCAAGCCTGTTACCATTGGCCTGATCGGAGCCGGAAAATTCGGGCTGATGTTCCTGTCCCAGGTGCGCCAGACCGACGGCATGCATCTCGTCGGTGTCGCCGATTTGAACACTGCCCGCGCCCGCGCTCAACTCAAGCTTGGTTGCTGGCCGGAAGAGCAATACGCGGCAACCTCCATCGACGACGCGCTCAAGCACGGTGGCACCGTCGTCACCGACAACGCCGACGCGCTGATCACCCATCCGGCGATCGAGGTGATCATCGAGGCGACCGGCGATCCTGGTGCCGGCATCCGCTTCGCGATGAAGGCGATCGAGAACGGCAAGCACATCGTGATGGTCAATGTCGAGGCGGACGCGGTCGCGGGCCCCATTCTGGCGCGCAAGGCAAAGCAGGCCGGCGTCGTCTATTCACTCGCCTGGGGCGATCAGCCGGCGCTAATCGCAGATCATGTCGATTGGGCGCGCGCGGCCGGCTTCAAGGTCGTCGCGGCCGGCAAGGGCACGCGCTACCACCCGACCTATCACCAGTCGACGCCGGATACGGTCTGGGACATCCTCGACAAATACATGAAGATCAAGGATCGCAACTCGATCAACCCGAAGATGTTCAACTCCTTCGTCGACGGCACCAAGTCGGGCATCGAGATGACGGCCGTGTGTAATGCGACCGGGCTGCATGCGCAGAGCGAGGGCCTGTCGTTCCCGCCGGCGACACGGTTCGAGCACGCCGAGATCTGCAAGCCGAAAGCCGACGGCGGCATGCTGGAGAAGTCGGGCGTCACCGAGGTCACGTCCTCGGTCTATCGTGACGGCTCCGACGTGCCGCAGAGCCTCGTGATGGGGACCTATGTCGTATTCGAGACCGACAGCGCCTATTCCGAGGAATGCTTCCGCGAATACAGCATGCTGCCGGACAAGACCGGCAAATATGCCTCGCTGTACCGCCCGATCCACATGATCGGGCTGGAGCTCGGAATCTCCGTCGCCTCCGCGGCGTTGCGCAAGGAGCCGACGGGTGCGCCGATCGTATTCAATTCGGACGTCGTCGCGACCGCCAAGCGCAAGCTGAAGGCCGGCGAGATGCTCGATGGCGAGGGCGGCTTCTGCGTCTGGGGCAAGCAGACCCCTGCCGACGCTTCACTGAAGCAGGGTTACTTGCCGCTCGGCCTCGCCCACCATGTCAAGCTCAAGACCAATATCGAGCAAGGTCAGCGCCTGAAATGGGAGGACGTGGAGTACGATCCCGACAGTCTTGCCGTGCGGGTGCGCCGCGAGATGGAAGCGGCGTTCCGGCAACCGAACATGGCTGCTTGATAGGCGTATCTGACCCGAAGGAAACCGGCGGCGACCGGGACTGCGCCCATGTCATGGACAGTGGCGCGGCCTCGGCCCGCGCCATGCAGGCGGGTGAAGCCAGGCACGGCCTTTTACGCTACCGCCCCTTCAGCCGCTCCGCCGGCACCGTCATCGCGGCGACGCCGGCCATCACCAGCAATAGCCCCAGCGCCAGGTTCGACGGCACGCTCTCGCCGAGCAGCAGAACGGAAAGTCCGACGCCGATCGGGATGCGCAAATAGCCTTGCGCGTTTGTCGTCAGCGTGCCGAGCCGGCCGAGGCAGACGTAGAACAGCATCAATCCGAGCGCGCTGGAGACGAGCCCCATGACGATGGTGGCCACGATCGCGGTCGGCGTCGGATGCAGCGTCCAGGGCTGATCGATGATCACCGCGGGCGGCAACAGCACGAGACCGCCGAACAAGAGCGAGCCGGCGGCCACCACCATCGGGTCGTATTCGGACAGCCGCAGGCCGAAGATCGTGGCGCAGGCAAAGGAGATGGTAGCGAGCAGGATCGCGATCTCGGCGATGATGTCACTTCCAAAGCCGCGGAGCGCGTCGAGCCCAATGATGGCGATTGTGCCGGCGAGTCCCAAAATCGCGCCCGCGAGCTTGAGCAGCGTCGCCGGCTCGTGGCGTGTGATCAGGAAAGCGAAGATCGGCGTGGTCGAGGCCAGCACCACCGTGTTCGAGGCCGGCACATATTGCTGCGCCCAGGTGATGATCAGAAACGGGAAGGTCGAATTGATCAACTGCTGGGTCGCGAACAGCTTCCAGGCTTTTGCGTCGGTGGGAATCCTCGTGCCGCGCATCCACAGGATCGCGAACAGGAACGCGGCCGCGATCAGCGAGCGTGCCGAGATGAAGGTGATGGGCGGGATGGTGGGAAGCGCCAGCTTGGCCAGCGGATAGGTCGAGCTCCAGCAGCAGGCCAGCGCGAGCAGCAGCGCGTAGTCGCGCCAGCTGCGCGCGCCGGCGGCGGGCTTGGACGGCAATACCGAGGCCGCTGCGCGCCCCGTCGGCGATGTGCTCTGCGGCACCTTGTTCTGGCTCCCCGGCGCGACCGCGCGAGCCGAAGTCTGGGCGAGGGGGCGCCGGAAGGGAAGGCGTGAGCTATGCGTTTGGCGGAGGTGCCGACTTCCACTTCGCCCGCTTGATCGTGCCGGAGAAGGTGAACAGGAGGCGCTCGCCGCTCCGCATCTGCCCGCGCAGGAAGATCAGCGAATTGCCGGCGCGGGTGACCTCGCCGGTGCACTCGATCAGCTCGCCCTCGTGGCCCGCATCGAGGAATTCACAGCCGAAATTGACGGTCACGCCTTTGCCGTTCAGGGCGTGGCGGCCGATCGCGAACAGGCAATAGTCGGCGAAGGCCATGAAGCAGCCGCCATGGACGTTGCCGGAGCCGTTCAGGTGCTTCTTTTCGACCCGGAAGGCGCAGCGGACGCTGCCGTCCGCCTCCAGGCGGTGCCAGAAGGGGCCGACATGGGTCTCAAAGCTGTCGCGGATCCAGGTTTGCCAGCCCGCAAATTCCCCTTCCGTGGCGACATGCAGGTCGGGGCGGGGGGAAGCGGCCGTTTTGGTCAATTCGTGCAAGGAAATGGGCCTTCAATTACGGGTCTTTAGCCCTTAAATCCGATCCGATCCCGCAGTGCAATTCCTGTTCCCGCAAGGCCACCGGCCGCAAAACGTGGGACAGCGGGAAAATGCGTCATAAAGGGCTTTTCGAAGCCATCCGATGTTCCTAAGAACGGCCAAACCGCCGCCGAAAGCCCCGAATCCATGAAGAACGAACCCAAGATCACCCCTGAACTGGTTGCCGCCCACGGGCTCAAGCCCGACGAATATGAGCGCATCCTGAAGCTGATCGGGCGGGAGCCGACCTTCACCGAGCTCGGCATCTTCTCGGCGATGTGGAACGAGCACTGCTCGTACAAATCCTCGCGCATCCATCTGCGCGGCCTGCCGACCAAGGCGCCCTGGGTGATCCAGGGCCCCGGCGAGAATGCCGGCGTGATCGACATCGGCGACGGCCAGGCCGTGGTCTTCAAGATGGAGAGCCACAACCACCCGAGCTACATCGAGCCCTATCAGGGCGCGACCACCGGCGTCGGCGGCATCTTGCGCGACGTCTTCACCATGGGGGCACGCCCGATCGCCTGCCTCAATGCGCTGAGCTTCGGTGCGCCCGAGCATGCCAAGACGCGGCATCTGGTCTCCGGCGTCGTCGCCGGTGTCGGCGGCTACGGCAATTCCTTCGGCGTGCCGACGGTGGGCGGCCAGGTGCGCTTCCACACCCGCTATGACGGCAACATCCTCGTCAACGCGATGGCGGTGGGCCTCGCCGATGCCGACAAGATCTTCTATGCGGCCGCCTCCGGCGTGAACATGCCGATCGTCTATCTCGGCTCCAAAACGGGGCGCGACGGCATCCACGGCGCCTCGATGGCCTCGGCCGAGTTCGACGACAAGTCCGAGGAGAAGCGCCCGACCGTGCAGGTCGGCGATCCCTTCGCCGAGAAGCTGCTGCTCGAAGCCTGCCTCGAGATCATGGAGAAGGGCTGCGTCATCGCGATCCAGGACATGGGTGCGGCCGGCCTGACCTGCTCGGCGGTCGAGATGGGTGCCAAGGGCGACCTCGGCGTCGATCTCGATCTCGACGCGGTGCCGACCCGCGAGACCGGCATGAGCGCCTACGAGATGATGCTCTCGGAGAGCCAGGAGCGCATGCTCATGGTGCTCAAGCCCGAGAAGGAAAAGGAAGCCGAGGAGATCTTCACGAAGTGGGGGCTCGATTTTGCGATCGTCGGCTACACGACGCCGAGCAAGCGCTTCGTCGTCAAGCATGGCGGCGACGTCATGGCCGACCTTCCGATCAAGGAGCTCGGCGACGAGGCGCCGGTCTATGACCGCCCGCACATCCCGTCAGCCGCGCTGCCGATCGTGCATGCGCGCGAAGTGCCGGCGCCAATGGCCGTCGGCGCTGCCCTGGAGAAGCTGATCGGCACGCCGGATATGTGCTCTAAGCGCTGGGTCTGGGAGCAGTACGACCACGTCATCCTCGGCAACACCATGCAGCGCCCGGGCGGCGATGCCGCCGTGGTGCGCGTGCAGGACGGGCCGAAGGGGCTGGCGCTCGCCGTCGACGTCACGCCGCGCTATTGCGAGGCGGACCCGTTCGAGGGCGGCAAGCAGGCGGTGGCGGAAGCCTGGCGCAACATCACCGCGGTCGGCGGCAAGCCGCTCGCGATCACCGACAACCTCAACTTCGGCAATCCGGAGCGGCCCGAAATCATGGGCCAGTTCGTCGGCTGCCTGAAGGGCATCTCGGAAGCCTGCCGCACGCTCGACTTCCCGGTCGTCTCCGGCAACGTCTCGCTCTACAACGAGACCAATGGCCGCGCGATCCTGCCGACACCCTCGATCGGCGGCGTCGGCCTGCTCGACGACTTCACCAAGTCGGCCTCGCTCGCCTTCAAGGCCGAAGGCGAGGCGATCCTCTTGATCGGCGAAACCCACGGCTGGCTCGGCCAGTCCGTCTATCTGCGCGACATCTGCGGTCGTGAGGAAGGCGCGCCGCCGCCGGTCGATCTCGCCGCCGAGAAGCGCAATGGCGATTGCGTGCGCGGCATGATCCATGCGGGCACCGCGACCGCGGTGCACGACCTCTCCGACGGCGGTCTTCTGATCGCACTCGCCGAGATGGCGATGGCGGGCGGCATCGGCGCAAAGCTGCTGGCGGCGCCGACTTCGCTGGTCTCGCAGGCCTATTGGTTCGGTGAGGACCAGGCGCGCTATCTCGTCACCGTGCCGGAAACCGAAGCCGGCCGCGTGCTTGCCAAGATGCGCGGCTGCGAGGTGCCCTGCGTACGCATCGGCACCACCGGCGGCGACGCCATCGCGATCGCGGGCGAGGCGCCGGTTACGATCGAGGCGCTGCGGAAGTCATTCGAGCGCTGGCTGCCGGAGTATATGGGCGGCAAGGCGGCCTGATAGTCAATCCGGGGCGATGCGTAGCATCGAACTCCGGTGCGCCCTTGCGCACCTGAGAATCTCGAGATTCCGGGTCCGCGCTCTCGAGCGCCCCGGAATGACGTCGGTCACAACACGTGCGAGGCGCCTGGAATCTTCCGTAAGCCCGCCGTCAGGCCCCAGCTCAGGATCACCGTGAGCACGAAGCCGATCGCGGCCTTGACGATCGCGGGCAGCCCGTAGTCGTACAGCGCGTACTGGATCCACAGCGCGATCGGGTAGTGCACCAGGAACATGCCGTAGGCATCCGCCTGCATGCGGTCGAGCAGGGTCGGGCCCGGCGCCTTCGAATGCAGGAAGAAGGCGAGGATCGCGAGCAGGATCGAGGCCGAGAACAATACGAAGAACGTGCCGTAGAACACATGGTACCAGTGCGGCAGGTGACCGGGATTACCGAGGATCTCCCGCTTGATGTAGATCATGCACCACATCAGGCAGTAGGGGATCAGCGTAATGATCACCCATAGCCAGCGGCTCTTCGGCAGTTGCCCCTCGGCGCTCAGGATGCCGCGATCGAAATTCGCCGCGCCGACGCTGGCGCCGATGAAGAAATAGGCGAAGTAGAGCAGGATGCGGCTCGCCTGCACCGAGAACGGCCCGAACTCGAACCATTTGTTGGTACCGAAATAGACCAGCGCGGGCAGATAGACGATGACGCTCACGGCGGCGAGCATCAGCCAGAACACGGCGGGCTGCTCAAATCCGCGCAGCGAGACGCGGTTGCCGGGATCGACCAGATGCGCCGAGACCCGGTAGAGCAGGCTCGCGGTCAGGTCGAACGCCAGCAGCACCCACACGAACCAGATCGGGCCGCTCGGCCAGGGACCCACCGTGACCGTCTTCCACCAGAACGAAGCGAAGCTCAGCTCCGGATCCTGCCGCAGCGCGATCGCGTAATAGGCGAGCGGGATGACGGTGAGAGCCGCGATCACGAACGGCAGCCCGAGCCGCAGCAGGCGGTCGCGCAGGAAGACCGACGGCGCCTTGCGCGCAATGCCCGGCCAGGTGAACAGGCCGGACAGGAAGAAGAACATCGCCATGAAGAAGCTGTCGGTGGCGAGCACGACGACGTCGAAACCGATCCAGGACGCCGGATCGGTGTGACCAAAATGGGTGTAAGGAATGACGGCGTGGTGCAGCAGCACCACCAGCGTCAGGAAGGTGCGGGCGCGGTCGAGCGACAGGTTGCGCACCTTGGCCTTCGGCGCGGCATGCGCCTCTGCGCCGATCGTCGCGGAATGTGACATCGTGATCATGGCCGCCCTGCGTTCCTACCCCCCGACGACTGTGCCGCCGGGAACCCGATTCAGCAAGCGCCGTTTGTGCCGGGCCGCGGCAGTGCCAAGCCGTCAGGAACCAGTTCCGCACAGCGAAGTTAGGGTTGCCGGAAGCGTTGAGGGCCGCGAGCAAACGGCACCAGAGTTGGAGCTGCCGATGACGATCCTGAAATGGGCGCTGATCTTCTTACTTGTCTCGATCGTAGCCGGCGTGCTCGGCTTCACCGGCATCTCGGCCGCCTCCGCCGATATCGCCCGCTTCCTGTTCTATATCTTCGTCGTGATCTTCCTGGTGCTGCTGATCCTCGGGCTCACGATCTTCAGGGCGCAGCCGGGCTGACGCGACACCTGACAGGACGTGCCGGCCCTCAGGCCGGCCGTTCAATTTGGCACGAGAGGTCTGACGTAGGCGACCAGTTCCGCCAAGAACTCGTCGGGACGATCGAATGGAATGAAATGACCCCCGCCGCGCACCCGGACGAATTCCTTATGCGGAGCGATGATCTGATTGAAGAGCTGTTCGGCCGGCCCGCTCGGCGTGTTGTAGTCCGCATCGCCCTCAATGAAGACCACCGGGATCGGAAATGCGAGCCCCAGTGCGGCGACGTCGCGCTTGAACATGGGGCCTTCTCGTCCGCGCAGATATTTTGCGGAGAAGGTCATGCCTTTGCGCCAGTTGTACCAGTCGAGCAGCGAGAAATCCGGCATAAATGGGGGTGGGACGGGGCCCGCCAACTGGAAGCTCTCGATCGAGGGCAGCCCCAGTGACTTGCTCCATTTGTCTGCAACCAGTCGGTTCTGTGGCGTAATCTGAGGTCGCGCAACGATTGGCGCCAACTCCGCCAGGGCCTCGCTGTTGCTTGCGGACTGCGCCAACTCTTGCAGATGCGTGATCGCAAGTTCGAATGACTTCTCGAATGTCACCCTGCCGACCACCTGTCCCGTGCCGACATAGGCATAAAACAGATCCGGGCGCTGCTTGACGATGTGAATGCCCAGGAACGAGCCCCAGGAATGCCCGACCAGGACAATCTTGTCCTTGTGTAGATGGTTTCGCAGATACTCGACCAGCTCGATGCCGTCCTGCGTCATTCGCTCCAACGTCATGGTTGGCGCAAGCGCATCTCCAGCGGCGCCATAGGTGCGGCCGGCGCCGCGCTGGTCCCATTGGACAACGGTGAAATGCTTTTCCCAGGGGCGCCACCCCGACGAGATCGGCAAAGTGGAGCCTCCAGGCCCGCCGTGGACGAACAGGAGAACCGGGTTGTCCCGATCCTCGCCGCGGATCTGGATCCATTGCTTGATGCCGCCGATGTCGACGTATGCACCCTCCTGCACGCCGTTCGGCGAGCGGATCGCGAGAGTTTCGGCAGCAAGATGCTGACGATAGGCACGAACACCCAGCCCGGCAGCGGCCACGATAACGAGGACGCCGGCCAATCCCAGCAACGAGACCCCAATCAGTCTTGCGGCCTTGCGCGGCATCGCGTGCCTTGAGTCGACGCGGGGAGGCGATCCGTGTCGTCCCCCGGGGTCACAGCACCTATGAGCTTACCCCACTTCCTCGATCTTCACCTTGTCCGGATAGAAGGCGAGATGGCCGGAAATCTCGGTCATCGCGGGGTAGGGCGTCTCATAGGTCCAGATCGCGTTGTCCAGCGTCTCGCCGTTGGCCTTGACGCTGTAATAGCTCGCATCGCCCTTGTAGGGACAGTGCGTGACGCGGTTAGTGCGCTCCAGGAGCGCCATGTTGGCGTCCTCCCGCGGCACATATTGCACTGCCGGATATTTGGCCTCCTTCAGGGTCAGCGCCCTGCTGGTCTCGGCGATCACGATGTCGCCCGCCGTGACGCGGACGCGCCGGGGGTTTTGGGTGATGGTGATGGGGTGGTCGGGCCCTGGAAGCTTCATGATTTCACGCCTTTTCGATCAATCTGCCGCGCGCGGCACTTTGTCGTGCCTTTATCCTGATGGGATGAGGGATATAGTGCCGGAAAGCGTGACGCAGAAGCCCGTTCACGCTAAGTTTGTCCCTGCCGGCGAGGGGACCCCGGCAGCGATTCGACGGTGAGGCTTGATCCAAGCCGAGATTAAGGAGCTAGACCCGAATGCCCATGGACGCCCACGATATCGAGGCGATGATCAAGGCAGCAATCCCCGATGCCGAGGTGACCATCCGAGACCTCGCCGGCGATGGCGACCACTACGCCGCGACCGTGATCTCGGAATCTTTCCGCGGCAAGTCCCGCGTCCAGCAGCACCAGATCGTCTATCAGTCCCTGCGCGGCCAGATGGGCGGCGTGCTGCATGCGCTGGCGCTGCAGACCGGGGTGCCGGGGACTTGACCCGACTGGGCCTGATTGACGAGCACCTGATCTGACCAGCGCGACGGGGGACGACGATGGCTGCGGACAATCCGCGCGGCGCGATGTTTCGCGTCATCGTGCCGAACCAGCACAGCCGCGTCACCAATGCCGAGCTGTTCTTCGACCTCGTCTTCGTGTTTGCGATCACGCAGGTGTCGCACACGCTGCTGCACCATTTCACGCCGCTCGGCGCGGTCGAGGTCACGCTGCTGTTCCTCGCGGTGTGGTGGGTGTGGGTCTACACCGCCTGGGTCACCAACTGGCTCAATCCCGAGCTGACGCCGGTCCGCATCCTGCTCTTCCTGATGATGCTTGGCGGGCTCGTGCTGTCGACGACGATCCCGACCGCCTTCGAGGGGCGGGGCCTGTGGTTCGCGATCGCCTACGCGACCATGCAGGTCGGGCGCACCGCGTTCTGGATGTTCGCAACCCCGCGCCACCGCACTGCGGTGCGGCACAACGCGATCCGCATCCTGGTCTGGCTCTGCGGCTCCGCGGTCTTCTGGATCCTCGGTGGCCTCGCGCATGGGGAGCAGCGGCTGTGGTTCTGGATCGTGGCGCTCACGATCGAGTACGTCTCGCCGGCGGTCCGCTTCTGGGTGCCGAAGCTGGGCTTTTCGTCGGTCGAGGCCTGGGCCGTCGAGGGCGGCCACATGGCCGAACGCTGCGCCGGCTTCATCATCATCGCGCTCGGTGAAGCCATCGTCGTCAACGGCGCGACCTTTGCCGAGCTGGAGTGGACCGCGGACAATATCCTGGCCTTCGTTGCGGCGCTGGTCGGCAGCATCGCGATGTGGTGGGTCTATTTCCACAAGGGCGCCGAAGCCGGCTCAGAGCGCATCTCGAAATCTGCCGAATCCGGCCGCTTGGCGCGACTCGCCTATACCTATCTGCACATGCCGATCGTCGCCGGCATCATCCTGACCGCAGTCTCGGACGAGCTGGTGCTGAAGCATCCGACCGGCCATTCCGATCTGCGCACCATCGTGAGCACGATCGGCGGTCCCCTGCTGTTCCTGATCGGCACCATCCTGTTCAAGCACTCGATCCGCGGCTTCCTCCAGCTCTCGCACGGCATCGGCATCATCCTGCTGCTGGCGCTGTGGTGGTTCGCCGCCGACCTCTCGCCGCTCTGGCTGTCGGTCGCGACCAGCGTGATCATGATCGTGGTCGCGGTGTGGGAGTCGGTGTCGCTGGGGTCGACGGCGGAGGAGGCTGAGGAGCGTTAGAGCGCGGGCGGCCGGAGCGCACGCCTCGTCCTTCGAGACGACCGCTGCGCGGTCTCCTCAGGACGAGGCTAATCAGCATAGGTACCCGTTGAACCTGCTGCCCCGCACTCCGTCCTCATCCTGAGGAGCCCGCCGAAGGCGGGCGTCTCGAAGGATGCGCCGCAAGTGACGGCCGAAGCGTTTACTCCGCGACCTCGAGCGCGTGCACCGAGAACATCTTGGCCGCATCGGTCCAGCTCTCGCGCACGCGCCAGCCGGCGCCGTGCGCCAGCGCCGCGAAGCGCTCGATGCTGTATTTATAACTGTTCTCGGTGTGGATGCTCTCGCCCGGGCGGAAGGAGAAGCTGGTGCCGAGCAGGCGCACGGTCTGGCTCTTCTTGCTGATCAGGTGCATCTCGATGCGGTGCCGCTCGCGATTGTAGATCGCGCGGTGGGTGAAGGCGGAGAGATCGAAATTGCCGCCGAGCTCGCGGTTGATGCGCACGAGCACATTGAGGTTGAAACGCGCGGTGACACCAGCGGCGTCATTATAGGCATCGAAGAGCACGCGCTCGTCCTTCTCGAGATCGGCGCCGATGATCATCTGCGCACCCTTGCCCAGGATCTGGCGGGCACTCTTCAGGAAGGCCTGCGCCTCTTGCGGCTCGAAATTGCCGATGGTCGAGCCCGGGAAGAAGCCGACCTTGGGCATCGACGCGACAGCCTTGGGCAGTTCGAACGGCGTGGTGAAGTCGGCCGCGACGGGATAGATGCCGAGCGCTGGAAAATCCCGCTTCAAGCCGTTGGCCTGCGCCGTCAGGAAGTCGCCGGAGATGTCGACGGGGACATAGGCCGAGAACTTGCAATGGTTGAGCAGCAGGCGGACCTTCGTGGTCGCGCCGGCACCGAACTCGACCAGCGCCGCGTGCTCCGGAATGATTTTTGCGATCTCGCTGCCGCGCTCCCTCAGGATCGATAGCTCGGTGCGGGTCGGGTAATATTCCGGAAGCTTCGTGATCGCCTCGAACAGCTCCGAGCCGGTCGCGTCATAGAAATATTTCGGCGACAGCTTTTTCGGCTGCTGCGAGAGGTCCTCGATGGCCTCGCGAGCGAAAGCGGTGGTCTGTTCGTCGGGCAGATGGGCTTCAGCCAAAGCGCTGGCGTGCACATTCATGATACTCTCCTGAACGCGCTGTCCGGCGCGCATTGTCGTCGGATAAGAACTAGTCGTACTGGGCGAGCCGCAGGCCCGTGAACTGCCAGCGGTGGTGCGGATAGAAGAAGTTGCGATAGGTGATACGGCTGTGGCCCTCGGGAGTTGCAAGCGAGGAGCCGCGCAGCACCAGCTGATTGACCATGAACTTGCCGTTATATTCTCCGAGCGCGCCTTCGATGGCGCGGTAGCCGGGATAGGGCGAGTACGAAGAACGCGACCACTGCCAGACGATGCCGAAGGCGTCGTTGAGCTGGCCCGTGCGAGCCGCGACTTCCCATTCCATCTCGGTCGGCAGGTGCTTGCCGGCCCAGCGCGCGAAGGCATCGGCTTCGTAGTAGCTGATGTGGCAGACCGGCGCGTCCGGATCGACCGGCTTGAGCCCGGCGAGCGTCATCACCTGCCATCCGCCATCGACCTCGCGCCAATGGCCGGGCGCCTGCCAGTCTTCCTTGCTGGCCGCGGCAAAGCCGTCCATGAGCCACAGCGTTGCTTTCGCGTAGCCGCCGTCGCGCATGAAGGCGAGCCATTCGGCATTGGTGACGAGATTGCGGGCGATCCTGACCGGTCCGACGAGGGCCCGATGCGCCGGCTTCTCGTTGTCGAAATGAAAACTGTCGTGGACGTGGCCGACGGTGTGGATGCCTTCGTTCAGCGTCAGCCAGTCCTCGCTGCTGCCGGTCGCGGACGGGAAGCGCCAGTCCGGATCATAGGCCGGGTAGACGGGGTTCTGCGCGAAGGCGTGCAGGATGTCGGTGAACATCAATTCCTGATGCTGCTGCTCGTGGTTGAGCCCGACCTCGACCAGCGGCGCGACGGAGCGAAGCTTGTCCTCAGCGGCCTCGCGGAAGAATTTGACGACCGCCGCATCGACATAGCGGCGATAGGCGCCGACCTCGTCCGCGCTGGGACGTGTGATGTCGCCGCGATGATTACGGGCATGACGCGGGCCGGCGCTGACGTAATAGGAATTGAACAGGAAGGCGAAGTCGGGGTGGAAGGGCCGGTAGCCGGGGGCGTGCTCGCCGAGCAGAAACTGCTCCCAGAACCAGGTGGTATGAGCCCGGTGCCATTTCGCCGGGCTCGCATCCGGCATGGACTGGATCTGCTGGTCCTCAGGCGACAGCGGGGCGGCCCGGCGCTCGGTCTCGTTGCGGACGGCAAGATACGCGTCCTGGAGCCGCTGGGCGAGGTTGCCGGGGGCGGAGGACAGTGACGAAAGCGGGGCGGTGGCCGTGGCGGAGGCTGTTTTCGTCACGTTTTTCTCCAGACAGAACAAGAGAACGTTGTTGGCGTTGCCCGGTTCCAAAACCGAGGTTCGTCCTAGATGGGGCCTCCGTTACGGGATAAAAGTCCTCCCCGCCGTTAATATTAGTGTCATCAGCCTATCGGCCCGGGGCGGTCCCGGCCGGCCGTCGCCGCCATTTTACTTTGGATGCACAACGGTTTGGGCTACATATATAGGCAAGGATCGGGTTAGATCGGCTGAGCCGGCCCGAGGGAATCGTTGAGGGCTCCGCCCCAGAAGGACACGGATATGAGCATCGAGGAATTCATCGCCAACGAAGTGAAGTCGAACGACGTGGTTCTGTTCATGAAGGGCACGCCGCAATTTCCGCAGTGCGGTTTCTCCGGCCAGGTCGTCCAGATCCTCGACCACATCGGCGTCGGCTATAAGGGCCTCAACGTTCTCGAATCCGCCGAGCTGCGCAACGGCATCAAGGAATATTCGAACTGGCCGACCATCCCGCAGCTCTATGTGAAGGGCGAGTTCATCGGCGGCTGCGACATCGTCCGCGAGATGTTCCAGGCCGGCGAATTGCAGCAGCTCTTCACCGAAAAGGGCGTCGCTGTCGCGGCCTGAGGCGTGACCGCGCTGACGCGCCGGATTGGCGGCGCGGAGCTCGAGGTCATCGTTGCCGACATCACCACACTCGGCGTTGACGCCATCGTCAACGCCGCAAATTCGTCGCTCCTTGGCGGGGGCGGCGTCGATGGTGCGATCCATCGGGCGGCCGGGCCCGAGCTCGTCGCCGAATGCCGCATGCTCCACGGCTGCAAGACCGGCGATGCCAAGATCACCAAGGGCTACCGCCTCAAGGCCGCGCATGTGATCCACACCGTCGGGCCGGTCTGGAATGGCGGCACAATCGGCGAGGATGATTTGCTCGCCTCCTGCTATCGCCGTTCGATGGAGCTGTGCGGCAAGCACGAGCTGACCTCGGTGGCATTCCCCGCGATTTCGACTGGTATTTACCGCTTTCCGGCCGACCGGGCCGCGAAGATCGCGGTCCATACGACCATTGACGCCCTGCCGGCCGCGCCGCTGGTCGGCCGCGTCATATTCTGCTGTTTCTCGGAGGCGAGCGCCGCCCTCCATACGGACGTTTTGGCGCGCTACGCCAGCCCTTGTGCCTGATGGCGCGGCCGGTACACTCCGGCTGGCCATGTTCCGGGGAGGGGATATGATTTCAAAATCTGGATTGCGTGCGCTGGTTTGCAGCGCGCTGGTGTCGTTGAGTGCGACGTCGTTCGCGCGCGCCGAGGGCACTTACGAGATTCCGGCCGGCGCGCACTTCAACCAGGAGAAGCTCGGCAAGATCAGCGACTTCTTCAAGAACGAAGTTGCGACCGGCAAGATCGCCGGCGCAACCGTGCTGATCAAGCAGCACGGCAAGCCGGTCTATCACGAAGCCTTCGGCGTGCAGGATGTGGTCAGCAAAGCGCCGATCACCGACAAGACGATCTTCCGCCTGTTCTCGATGAGCAAGGCGATCACTTCGGTGGTCGCGATGAAAATGCTCGAGGACGGCAAGATCAAGCTTGACGATCCCGTCTCCAAGTACATCCCGTCCTTCGCCAATGTGAAGGTCGGCGTCGAGAAGAAGGCTGACGACGGTACCAAGTCGCTCGAGCTGGTGCCACCGAACCGCCCCATGACGGTGAAGGATCTGATGACGCATACTTCGGGCGTCACCTACGGATTCTATGGTGACAGCCTGGTCCGCAAGGCCTATCGCGATGCCAAGATCTATGACGGCGATTTCGACCTCGCCGAGTTCGCCGAGCGCATCGCCAAGCTGCCGCTGCACAATCAACCCGGCGCGCTCTGGCAATACGGCCATTCCACCGACATTCTGGCGCGCGTGATGGAAGTCGCGGCAGGCAAGCCGCTGCTCGATATCGAGCAGGAGACGCTGCTCGGTCCGCTCGGCATGGTCGATACCGGCTTTTTCGTCACCGCTCCCGAGAAGCAGAAGCTGCTGGCGCAGCCGGTGCCGAACGACAGCGATTTCCGGGTTGGCCGGATCAACGATCCGACCGTCGTCAAGAAGATCCTGTTCGCCAGCGGCGGCATGGTCACGACCATGGCCGATTATGAGCGCTTTGCGCGGATGCTGCTCAACGGCGGCAGTCTCGACGGCAAGACCATCCTCAAGCCCGAGACGTTCAAGCTGATGGTGACCGACCAGATCGGGCCGAAATCAGGCGTCGATCGCGACTATTTCTACTTCCCCGGCGATGGTTTCGGCTTCGGCCTTGGGCTCGCGGTCCGCACCGATCCCGGCAACGCAAAGCCGCCGCCGCCCGGCGATCTCGGGGAATTGAAGTGGGACGGCGCCTCCGGCTGCTATTTCGTGATCGACCCCAAGCAGGACATGTTCTTCGTCCTGCTCGAACAGACCCCCACCGAGCGCCAGCGCGTGCAGCGGACATTGAAGCAGTTGGTCTATGAAGCCATGGAGAATTGACAGGTTCGGGCGCCGCACGCTGATTGCGGCGCTCGTCCTTTTGTTGGGTGCAGTCGGTGCGCAGGCGGGCTCGGAGGGGCGCGGCGCGCACAATCTCTCGCCCGAACGTTTGGCAAAGGTCTCGGATTACATCCGGAGCGAGATCGCCGCCGGCACGTTTCCAGGCGCGATCCTGCTGCTCCAGCAGCATGGCAAGCCGGTCTATTACGAGAATTTCGGCGTCCGCGACGTTGCGACCGAGCTTTCGATGAGCGCGGACACGATCTTCCGTCTCTACTCGATGTCGAAGCCGATCACATCGGTTATGGCGATGATGCTGGTCGAGGAGGGCAAGCTCTCGCTCGATGATCCCGTCGCCAAGTACATTCCGGCCTTCGGCACGATGAAGGTCGGCGTCGAGACAAAGGCCGAGGACGGCAAGGTCTCGCTGGTGCTGGAGCCGGTGAATCGTCCGGTCACGATCAAGGATTTGATGCGCCACACCTCCGGGCTGCCTTACGGCTATGTCGGCGGCGGCATGGTGCGCGAGCTCTATGCCGAGGCCAATCTCTTCAACAGCAATCTCAGCAATGCCGAGTTCGCCGCGAAGATCGCCACGCTGCCGCTGGTCGAGCAGCCCGGCACGATGTGGGACTACGGCTATTCCACCGACGTGCTCGGCCGCGTCGTCGAGGTGGCGTCGGGGAAGACGCTGCTCCAGTTCGAGAAGGAGCGGCTGCTCGATCCGCTCGGCATGAGCGAGACCGCGTTCTTCGTCGCCGATCCCAAAAAGTTCGCGCGCATTGCCGAGCCGATGCCGGCGGATCGCAACATCAATCCGACGACGCAGGTGCGCGACATCAGGCTGCCGCTGAAATGGGAGTCGGGCGGCGGCGGCATGGTCGGCACGATCGGCGACTACGCCCGTTTCGCGCAGATGCTGCTGAACGGCGGCACGTATGACGGCCGCCGCTATCTCAAGCCAGAGACCATCGCGCTGATGGCGTCGGACCATATCGGGCCCGAGACCAGGATCGGGCACGACCGGAACTATTATCCCGGTGGGACGAGCGGCTTCGGCCTCGGCTTCGCCGTCCGTACTTCGGTGCCATCAGGCACCTCATGGCCGCTCGGCGAATATCGCTGGGACGGCGTCGGCGGCACGTTCTTCTTCATCGATCCCGAGGACGATCTGTTCGGGATCTTCATGGTGCAGACGCCGTCGCAGCGCGGCCGGATTCAGCTGGCGCTGAAGACGCTGATCTATCAGGCGATGGGGCGGTGAGCGCGAGGGTGCTGCCTTGTAGCCCCGGATAGAGCGAAGCGTAATCCGGGATTAGCGCCGACAGAAAGACTGCCCCGGATTTCGCTGCGCTCCATCCGGGCTACGGGACTCATGCACCGCGCACGATCTCGCGCACATACCCGATCGTCTCCTCGACCTGGCTCGCATTGACGTCGAGATGGGTGCAGGCGCGGATGCGGCCGTCCATCATCGCGAGCGTGACGCCGCGCTGGCGCAGCGCCGCGACCATCTTGTCGCCGGCAACGCCGGCGCCGTCCGGCCTGAAGAACACGAGATTGGTCTCGGGCTCCTGCACCTCGATGCCTGATATCTGCGACAGACCGCGGGCAAGCGCGCGCGCATTGGCGTGGTCGTCGGCGAGGCGGTCGACGTGATGGTCGAGCGCGTAGATGCAGGCGGCGGCGCAAACGCCGGCCTGCCGCATCGAGCCGCCGAGGCGCTGCTTCCACTGCCAGACCGCGTCGATGAAGGCGCGCGTGCCTGCGAGCACGCCGCCGATCGGCGCACCGAGGCCCTTGGAGAAATCGATCCAGGCCGAATCCCAGCCCGCGGTCATGTCGCGCGGGGAGATGCCGCTCGCGACGGTGGCGTTGAGGAGGCGCGCGCCGTCCATGTGGGTGACGAGGCCGTGCTGTTTCGCGATCGCGACGATCTCGTCGAGCGCGGCCTTCTTCCAGATCGTGCCGCCGCCGATATTGGCGGTCTGCTCGACGCTGACGACGGTCTGTGGCGGCTGGTAGCGTGTGCGCGGATGCAGCGCCTTGCGAAAGGTCTCCGGCGTGAACTGGCCGTCGGGCCCCTTGAGCTGCGTCACTTGAAAACCGCCGATCGCGGCATGCGCGCCGCCTTCGCGGGCGATGATGTGCGCGGTCTCATGCGCCAGAATCTCGTCGCCGGGACGGCAATGCACCAGCGTCGCGGTGACGTTGCACATTGTGCCCGAGGGCATGTAGACCGCCGCTTCCTTGCCGAGCAGATCCGCAACGCGCTCGCACAGCGCATTCACGGTCGGATCGTCGCCGACCTGCTCGTCACCGACCTCCGCCCGCGCCATCGCCTCGCGCATCGCAGCCGTCGGCTTGGTCTGCGTATCCGAGAGCAGATTGATGCGCACCGGCGGCGCCTTGGGATCGATCGGGGGAGGGGTGTAGAGCATGCGACGCCTCCTGAAGGCATAACGGCCACTGAAGTGTGGCTCTTAAGCAAAAAGGCCCCGGCGAACCGGGGCCTTTCGATATTCAGATCTTAGCGCGAATAGAATTCGACGACCAGATGCGGCTCCATCTGCACCGGGAACGGCACGTCGGAGAGGCCGGGGATGCGCACATACTTGGCGGTCATCTTGCCGTGGTCGACTTCGAGATAGTCGGGGACCTCGCGCTCGGGCAGCTGGCTGGCTTCGAGCACGTGGGTGAGCTGCTTTGAGGCTTCCTTGACCTCGATCACGTCGCCGACCTTGAGCTGGTAGCTCGAGATGTTGACCTTGCGGCCGTTCACCTTGACGTGGCCGTGGTTGATGAACTGGCGGGCAGCGAAGATCGTGGAGACGAACTTGGCGCGGTACACGACCGCGTCGAGACGACGCTCGAGGAGGCCGATCAGGTTCTCGCCGGTGTCACCCTTGAGGCGGCTCGCCTCGACATAGATGCCGTGGAACTGACGCTCGCTGATGTTGGCGTAGTAGCCCTTCAGCTTCTGCTTGGCGCGCAGCTGCACGCCGAAGTCCGAGAGCTTGCCCTTGCGGCGCTGGCCGTGCTGGCCGGGGCCGTATTCGCGGCGGTTAACGGGGCTCTTCGGGCGGCCCCAGATGTTCTGGCCCATACGGCGATCGATCTTGTACTTCGCCTCACTGCGCTTAGTCATCGCGTCCTCTTCGGTTGCATGGTTTGAGGAAACGCGCCCTCCTGTGTGACGGGATGATCCCGGCACCGACAGGTCCGATCCCCAAAGCTAGAGGGAGCCGACCACGGGTCGCGAAACGCTTCGCGGGCCGAAATCGGCCCGCGAGCAGGCGGCTTTTAGGGGAGTTCGGGGTTCGCTGTCAATTCTTTAGCCCGTCATTCCGGGGCGCTCGTAGAGCGAACTATGGTGCGCAATTGCGCACCTGGGAATCTCGAGGTTCCGGGTTCGGCTCTGCGAGCCGCCCCGGAACGACGTACCTATGTCCCGACCGCCCGGATCGGCTTTGGCCCGGCCGTCCGTAATTCGGCAGCGATTTCAGTGTTCAGGACCTGTTCCAGCCGGGTCAGGACCCGGGCGACGGGGGCCGCGTCGGTCACCCGGTGGTCCCAGCGGATCACGACATGGATGGTCTGGTCGCCCTCGACCACCCCATAGCTGACGATGAAGGGGCCGGGCGTGATCGGGTGGAGCTCGCCGCCGCCATAGGCGGCCACCGAGCTCACGGCGAAGCTGCCGAACCAGTTGCCGCGCTGCCGGCCGAAATTGAGGCCCACGGCCCAGCACAGCCGCCGCAATGGCAGCGGCAGGCGGGTGGCGCGCATGATCTTGCGGAACATCGGAACATCGTCGACCGGGGCCGTCTTGGCGCGCCGGATCTCGGCATCGACCGCCGCCAGCGTCATGGCCTCGGGAGCCGCGATCCGCTGCGGCATCACGCATTCCTCGCCGTCATCGGCCCGGGCGATCGCGACCGACGCTACGCTATGGGGGAGCTCGTAGAGCGTCGGCCAGGGCCATTTGGCGTAGACCGTGCGCAGGACCGGCTCGTCCCTGGCGACCACGGCAAAGGCTTTCACGAACATCGCGGCCCAGCCGGCGGGCGCCATCGCCCCCGCGCGGGCCTCCAGCAGCGGGCGGACATTGAGTGAACGGGAGAGCGAGACGAACGGCACGTCCATCGAGGCGTGCATGAGGTCGCAAATCAGGCGGCGGCGCAGCGAAATGGTCTTGGGCGTCCCGCGCATCGGCTCTTTCGGTTCCTGTGGATGAAAATTTGGGCAGCGAGCGGGGTCCCGCTCGCCGCCTGCTCTAGCACGAACCAACCCGCTCGGGAGCAGTCGGTTCGCCGCATCAGGGCGCCGGCGAGGCCAACGGCTTGGTCTTGTCGACGACGTAAACTCCAAGCACTTTCATGGACTTATCGCCATGAGCCTTGGCGTCGTGCACGACGCCGGCCGGGATCTGGTAGGAATCGCCGGCTTTCAGGGTCTTGTCCGGCTGACCATCGATGAGGAGGGTCAACTCGCCTTCGAGCACGTAGCCGGTCTCGATCCCCGGATGGGTATGGCGTCCGGCCGCGCCGCCCGCCGGGACTTCCGCGATCGCGGTGATGGTGTTGTAGCCGTCTGGAAATTCGACCTTCTGGAGCGGGGTGCGCTTGATGCCGGGCTGCTGGGCGAAGGCCGCAAAGGCAAGGCCTGCGAAGGACAGAGCGAGCAAAGTCTTCTTGAGCATGGTTGTTTTTCCTCCCTGGAGCCGCCGACCCTAGCAGCGCGGCAGTTCCCGGCAAGGTGGTAATCGGCTGCTCAGCGCCTGATCCCGTCGAACGCCGCCATGATGCCGCGCTGGAAGAGAGACCAGTCGAAGCCGAGCGCGATCGCGCGGTAGCCGCGGTCGATCAGCTCGTTGGCCTGGTCGGCGGTGCGGGCGACGCCGCCGATCGGCACGCCGCTTCTGAGGATGCCAGCTTCCGCGCGGGCGACCAGCTCCAGCAATTCTGGATCGTCCATCCGGCCGCGCTTGTTGATGGAGGTGGCGAGATCGCCGGGCCCGATCACGGCGACGTCGATGCCGGGCGTCGCCATGATCTCGTCGATGCGGTTGACGGCATCGACATGCTCGATGGTGACCATGCAGATCATCTCGTCGTCGGCAGAAGCCATATAATCAGGCATCGACTGGCCCCAGCGGAACGGTGCGTGGAATGGACCCCAGAGCCGATCGCCGCGCGGCGGGTAGCGTACGCTACGCACCGCCTTCTCGGCCTCGTCGCGATTGGTGATCATCGGGAAATTGATGCCGAAGGCGCCGATGTCCATCGGCGCTTTCGCAAGCCACGGCTCGTTCGCCGCAATCCGCACCAGGGGCGTGCACGGCGTGCCTGTCGTCGCCGCGATCATCGCATGCGCTTCGGTGAGGCCGATCGGGCCGTGCTCGAGATCGACGATGATCCAGTCGAGCGAGCGCGCCATGATCTGCACCATCTGCACACTGGGGATGGTCGCGATCGCGCCGAAGGCGGGACGGCCCTCGCTCCACAATTGGCGGAGGCGATTGAGCGGCTTTGCGGGGACCGGCATGGGATGACCTGCGCAGAGATGACGACGGCAAAGCCTAGCAGCGCGCCGTGTCTGCGAAAAGTCAGGCCACCGCGCGCCCGCCGAAGAACGGCGTCAAGGTTGCGGAAAGGCCATGCACGCGGTTCGAGGTGAAGATCATCTCGGCGCCGGACTGCGCGATGCCGCTGACGCTCGCGCCGAGAAGGTCGGAGACTCGGCGGGCAATGGCGGGGGCCGGGTCGATCCAGTCGACGGGCCAGGGCGCGAGCTTCTTCAGCCGGTCGAGCAACAGCGGGTAATGGGTGCATGCGAGCACGACCGTATCGGTGCGCGCGCCCGCCTCCGCGCCGACGAAGCAGGGCGCGAGCTCGGCGCGGATGGCGTCGTCACTGATCGGATGACCGCTCAGCTCGGCTTCGGCGAGCGAAGCGAGTTCGGGCGAGCCGACCAGCGTCACCTCGCAGCCTTGCGCGAAATCGCGGATCAGCGCCTTGGTGTATTCGCGCTTCACGGTGCCCTTGGTGCCGAGCACCGAGACGCGGCGGGTCTTCGACTGCGCGCAGGCCGGCTTGATCGCCGGCACGGTGCCGACGAAGGGCAGGGAATAAGCGGCGCGCAAATGCGATAGGACCAGGGTGGACGCCGTGTTGCAGGCGATGACGACGAGGTCAGGATCATGGGTGCCGATCAGCTCCCCCATCAGCGGCACGACGCGGGCGACGAGCTCGTCCTCGCTGTGGTGGCCGTAGGGGAAGAAGGCGTCGTCGGCGACGTAGACGTAATGCGCGTCCGGGCGCGCGGCCACGACCTCACGCAGCACCGTGAGCCCGCCAAGGCCGGAATCGAACACCAGGATCGTCGAGGAATTGGTCACAGCTTTACCCTAGCTCGCCATGGTTACCATTCGGTTTTTGGGGCGGTTTTGCGGCGGGCCGGCCCCGCCGGCAATTTGGAACGATTCAATTTCGCGTTTGCCGCATTGTCCCGCTATCAGGCAGCGATATTGCACTGCGGATCGGGGGCATATCCGCAAAATTCCGGGGGCTGACATGATCAGAAACACAAATGCCGGCTGGGGCAGCGTTTCCCGGTGGCTGCACTGGATCCTGGCGCTGGCCATCGTCGGCATGATCGGCTTCGGCTGGTGGATGAACCACATCCCGGCGCGGCCGGACCGCTTCTTCTATCGCTCGATCCATGCCGACATCGGCTATGTGATCCTGCTGCTCACGCTGCTGCGCCTGGTCTGGCGCGTCATCAACCCGACGCCGACACTGCCGGCCGACAGCCAGCCCTGGCAGAAGCTCGCCGCCCGCATCAGCCACGGCGCGCTCTATCTCGCCGTGATCGTCGTCATCATGCTCGGCTGGGCGCATTCCGGCGCGCACTCGCCGGACTATTCGGACTTCTTCGGCCTGTTTCACGTGCCGCAATTCACCACGCCGGATCGTACGGCGGCGAACGCCTATGAGGACCGCCACATCCTGTTTGCCTATGTGCTGCTCGCGCTGATCACGCTTCACGTGGTCGCCGCCCTCTGGCACCACTTCATCCGCCGCGACCGCGTCGTAGCGCGGATGGTGGCGGACGAGGCGAGGTAGGGCGGGCATAGTGTGTGCTCAATCCGTCATCCCTGCGCAACCGCGAAGCGGATGTCGCTGGAGGTGCGAGACGTGGGACGCAGAGCGTCCCATGGGGAGCCTCGAAGGATGAGCGGCCACCGCTGCAGCCGCGCAGAGAGAGCCGGGCCGTCGCCCTTCGAGGGCCGCTGAAGAAGCGGCCACCTCAGGGTGACGGTGATGCTATGATGTCGCGTCACGACTGATCCAACAGTCTCAGGAAGACCCCATGCTCACCGTCCATCATCTCGGCAAGTCGCAGTCCGAGCGCATCGTGTGGCTCTGCGAGGAGCTCGAACTTGCCTACGAGCTGAAGCGCTACACCCGCGATTCCGTCACCATGCTCGCGCCACCTGATTACAAGGCGCTGCACCCGATCGGAGCGGCGCCGGTCATTCATGATGGCGATCTCGTGCTCGCCGAATCCGGCGCCATCGTCGATTACATCATGGCCAAGCATGGCAACGGCCGTCTCGCGCTCCGCCCTGACGATCCCGACTTCGCGCAGTTCCTGTACTGGTTTCACTTCGCCAACGGCACGCTGCAGGCCGGCATGGGCCGGCTGATGATGCTGAACCGGCTCAAGCTTGCCGACGACAATCCGATGCTGGCCGCGACCAGGGCGCGGGTCGATCGCGCGTTCGATCTGGTCGATGCGCGCGTGCGCGATGCCGAATATCTGGCGGGCAAGGCCTTCACCGCCGCCGACATCATGATCGGCTTCTCGCTCACCACGATGCGCTACTTCCAGCCTTATGATCTCCAGCGCTGCCCGAACGTGGTCAAATATCTCGGCCGGGTCAGTGCGAGGCCGGCCTACCGGCGCGCGATGGAGAAGGGCGATCCGGGCATGGCGCTGCTCCTGAGCTGAGCGGCGGGTCAGGCGATCCTGTTGGTGGTGGTCGCCCGCGCGCTGGCCAGCTGCTTCTGCAAGCGATCGATGTTCTGCAGCAGGCGCTGGCTGGTCAGCACCAGGAAATAGTAGCCGAACTGCGGGTCCTGGAAATAGATCTCGAGCAGGCGGTCATAGGTGATCGTCAGCACCTGGCCGTCCTCGATGCATTCGATCGTTCCGGTGCGGCGGTTGTCCGGCGTGAGGAAGCCGAGCTCGCCCATCAGCGCGCCTGGCCCGATCTCGACGCTAATCTCCTTGACCAGGAACTTGCCGGTGACGGTGAGGAGCATCTCCTTGGCCGGATCGCCCAGCTTGAACAGCGTGTCGCCGCGGCGATATTTGCGCTCGGTCATGAACGGCTTCAGCCACTCGATCGACATGTCGCCTTCGGCGGCATGACGCGCTTTCTTGACCAGCTTGAGCATCTGCCGCAGGCGCAGGGCGTTGATCGGAAGCAGCAGCAGATACAGCAGGAACGTCGAGACGTTGGCGGAGAGCGCACCGAAAATGGCAAAGAACGCGCAGCCGATCATGTTGGCGACTCGCAGGGGCACCATCGTCCGCATCAAGAGGGTGGCGACGAAGAAGCCGGCGCCGACCGCGGCAAACAGATTGGCGAGCGTGATGTTGTGGACGAAGATCTCCAGCAGCCGGTTGAAGATCGCGTCGTAGGTGACGTTGTTGGGATCGAGGCCCATCTGGACCAGGATCTTCGCGATCCTGAGGTTATCCGTCGCCGCGTCGAGGATGCGGTCGAGGATCGACGAAATGTCTGCGCTGCCGGACGGCATGGTACTAACCCCGCGTAAGGCCTTCAGTCCTGGTCGGTATTCGCGACAGCTATAGCCGAAATCGAATGACGACCGCTTGAAATGAAGCCTTCGGTCGCCCTGCCGCAAGAGGCAAATTTTAGCCTGATCGGGCGTTTCGGCAATTGCCCCTTGGTTGGGCGTATTTGAAGTGCCCGTGATTCGGGAGCCGGAACGGGCGCCGGCGTGGTCGATCCTGGGCGCCTCGGCGAGGCGGGCGCGAGGCGATCTTGGCGTTACGGCTTGGCGGCGGGCTGCACGACCTGCTGCCCGACCAGGGCAAGGTGCCCCGGCAGCGCGCCGGCGCGCAGCAGCATGGCGACGCTGCTCGCTTCCTCCAGCGTGAAATTGCCGGAGATCTGGCCCGAGCCGCCGGTGATGGGCTCGCGGATCACGGGGGCGGAGATCACCTTGCCGTCGAGCACGATGGCGAAGGGCTTTCCGATGTTCTCCTCGGTGACGTGTGCGAAGCGGCGCGTGCCGCGGCCGTTGAAGCGGAACGAGGCGATCGGGTCCTTCGTGCCGCTGGCAAATCCCGGGCCGGCATAGCTGATGTCGTCGCCGTCAATCGCGCTGTCCTTGGCAACCAGATAGGGGCGCTTGTCCTTGAAACCGAGCAGGACTTCCGTGCCCGCCGGCGGCGTGCCCGATTGCGCCTGCTCTGCCGACATCGAGATGTCGACCATGCGGAAGCTGACCTTGACCTTCGTCGCGAAGATCGCGGTCACGTGCTCCGGTTCCATCATTCCCGGGATGAAGATGCGGATGCGGTCGGTCCCGTCGGGCTGGACGCTCGCGAGCGTGATGTCGGCGTCCTTGAGGCGCTGCTCGATCATGGCGACGGAATCCTCGACCAGCTCGCGCAGCCGTGCGGCGGAGGCGGCATCGGTCGGCGCGAGCCTGATCAGCCCGTCGCCGGCGTCGGTCACGGCGAGTGCATGCGACGGCAATCCTTCCGCGGCTGCGGCGAGCTTGCGCTTCAGCTCGTCGCGGCCCTTGGCATCGGCAATCTTCGCCTCGACCCCGCCATCGCGGATCGCGAGGCCGGAGAACGCGATCTTGCCCTCGCGCAGGATCTTGTAGACGTCGTCGCGCAAGTCCGTGACCACGCTCTCGCGCAGGCCGTCGGTGTCGACCTTGTAGACGATGCGCGAGCCGCCGAGCTTCTGCATCTTGTCGCCGACGAACGCGGCGATCCTGGTGCGCATCTTGTCGAACTGGCTGTCCTCGGCGAGCGCCGCGCGGGGCAGGGCGATCGCCGACGCCGTGATCATCGATGTCATGGCGAGCGCAGCGAACAGCCGGGCGATGCGGTCCCGCAGGGGCGTGGTCATGATCACCTCGAGTCTTGCGGCAGGACGCTGACAGACGAATCCAATGCTTGTTCTTGGTGCCCCGATCGGCAGCGAAGGTTCAAACGCCGTGAACCCGAGTGCTACGACCGTAGCCGCTAAGCCATGGACGAACGCCAAATCATCCATCATTCTGTCCGCGCTCGACCGGCCATCGGTCGAGGCTCCGCCTGAACCAAACGTCAAAAGACAGCGGGCGGGGACATGCATCTGAGGGAGGACGGAATTCCATGGCGGGCATCCACGCGCTCGATCGATTCATCGGCGACGACTACCCCGACTTTTTCACGGACGCAGAGGTTCGGGCTTTCGAGCAGGTCCCTTATGCCGATCGCGTCGCCGCCGCGAGCACCTATGATGCCGTCAGGCTCGGCGCGGCGCTCAATCCCGACGGTGCGGCGATCCAGTTCCTGCAAAATGCCGATCCGGCCGATACGCCGGTGGTGGTCACGTATCGCGATCTGATCGCACGCGTGACCCAGGCGGCCAACATGTTTCACGCGCTCGGCGTCGAAAAAGACGACGTCGTCAGCTTCATGCTGCCGCTGGTGCCCGATGCCTTCGTGACGCTGCTCGGTGCCGAGGCGGCCGGCATCGCCAATCCCGTCAATCCGCTGCTCGAGCCGCATCAGATCGCGGAAATCCTGGAAGCTGCGAACACCAAAGTCCTCGTGGCGCTCGGGCCGATGCCGGGCACCGACATCTGGCAGAAGGTCGAGCAGATCCGCCCGCAGCTCAAGCACCTCAAGGCGATCGTGCAGGTGTTCGGCGGCGGCGATCCCGACAAGGGCATCTTTGCGTTCAACGATCTGATCAAGCAGCAGCCCTCCGACCGGCTTGTCAGCGGGCGCAAGATTTCGGGCACCGACATCGCCGCCTATTTCCACACCGGCGGCACCACCGGCACGCCGAAGCTGGTGCGGCACACTCACGCCAACCAGGTCTATCAGGCCTGGGCGCTTAATCTTCTGCTGAAGGGGAAGCCCGGCGCCAATCTGCTGTTCGGCATGCCGCTGTTTCACGTCGGAGGATCGTTGACGCAGGTGCTGCTGATGCTGTCGAGCGGCGGCTCGCTGGTCGTGCTGTCGCCGAGCGGCTGGCGCAATCCGAATTCGGTCAAGAACATCTGGGGGCTGGTCGAGCGCTATAGGCCGGAGGCGCTGTCGAGCGTGCCGACGGTGCTCGCGGCAGCGCTCGGGGTGCCACCTGGCAATGCCGACATCTCCAGCCTGAAATATGCCGCCGGCGGCGGCTCCGCGATCCCCGTCGCGGTGGGCTCTGCGATCCAGGACAAGCTCAAGCTGCCGGTTGTCGAGGTCTACGGCATGACCGAGACCTCGAGCGTGCACACGCTCGCTTATCCGTCACGGCCGATCCGGCTCGGCTCGGTCGGCCTTCCCATGCCTTACGCGCGCGTGCGCATCGTGCAGCTGGATGCTGACGGCCACCTGATCCGCGACTGCAAGCCCGACGAGATCGGCGTCGTCATCATGGCCGGGCCCGGCGTGTTCGGCGGCTATCTCAACGACGAGCACAACAAGGGCGCCTTCGTCGACGAGGTCTGGGTCAATTCGGGCGATCTCGGGCGGCTCGATGCCGACGGCTATCTCTGGATCACCGGCCGCGCCAAGGATCTCGTGATCCGCGGCGGGCATAACATCGATCCGGCGCCGATCGAGGAGATCATGTTCCGCCATCCCGCCGTCGGCTTCGCCGCGGTGGTCGGACAGCCCGACGCCTATGCCGGCGAGCTTCCGGTGGGTTATGTGCAGCTGAAGCCGGGCGCGAGCGTCGAGCCGGGTGAGCTCGAGACTTGGGTGCGCGAGCGCACGCCTGAGCGTGCTGCCGTTCCGGTGCAGGTCATCCCGATCGATCCGATGCCGGTCACCGGCGTCGGCAAGGTGTTCAAGCCGCAGCTGCGCTGGGACGCGGCGCAACGCGTGTTCACCAAGGTGCTGACGCCGCTCACCGAGCGCGGCATCGACTGCAAGGTGAAGGTCGGCGCGCACGGCAGCCACGGCTCGATCGCGACCGTGACGCTCGCCGGGCTGCCGGCCGGCCAGCGCGAAATCGTCGCCGGCGAGGTGCACACGCTGCTCGCCCCATTCGTGATGCGGCACGAGGTGGTGCATACCTAGGTGAGGGCGCGCGCGGCGAGGCTTGCGCGCCTCGCCGCAAGCGCGCATCATCCCCAAAAAATTGGGGGGAAAACGATGCCTCAACTCTCGCGCCGCCGGCACCTTCAGCAATTGTCGGCCGTGGTCGGATCCGCCGTGCTGCCCACATGGTCGAGGCCGGCATGGGCTTCAGAGCCGGACATCCCGCCCGAGGGCATCGGCAAGGGCATCAAGCACATCTCCTACAGCGACATTGGCGGGCGGCCCGATAGCGTGCAGGTGATGTTCAACCGCCAGCACGTCTATGTCGGGCACATGTTCAGCGACGGTGTGACCATCCTGGATGCGTCCGATCCGCGTGCGCTCAAGCCGGTCAATTTCTTCACCGCCGGACAATACACCCGCACCCACCATCTCCAGGTGGCGGAAGACATGTTGCTGCTTGCGAACGGCGCCAACATCGTCGCGATGCAGTCCTATGACAACATGCGCGGCTATTTCGAGAACACGCTGGCCGACAGCATCACCAAGGCCAAGAAATTCCGCTCCGGCCTCTCGATCCACGACATCTCGAAGCCGGGCGAGATGCGCGAGATCGCGTTCCTGGAAATGCCGGGCTTCGGCATCAACCGGCTGTGGTGGCCGGGCGGCCGCTATGCCTATGTGTCGGCGCATTTCGACGGCTTCACCGACCACATCCTGTGCATCGTCGATCTCAAGACCATCACGAAGCCGGAGATCATCGCAAAATGGTGGCTGCCGGGCATGAACCGCGCGGCCGGCGAGCCGGCGACGCCGAAGGGCAAGCGCTTTGCGCTGCATCACATGATCACGGCAGGCGATCGCGGCTATGCTGCCTGGCGCGATGGCGGCTTCACCATCCATGACATCAGCGATCCCGCGGGTCCCAAATTGCTGTCGCACATCAACTGGTCGCCGCCCTTTGCCGGCGGCACGCATACGCCACTGCCGCTGCCGAAGCGTCAGCTCGCGGTCGTCGCGGACGAAGCCAATGCGGACCAGTGTGCCAAGGGCTTGTTCCACACCTTCGTGCTCGACGTGCGCGCGCCCCAAAATCCGGTGCCGATCGCGACCCTGCCGACGCCGCGCGACCGCGACTTCTGCAGCAACGGCACCTTCGGCCCGCATAATCTGCACGAGAACCGCCCGGGCTCGTTCCAGAGCGAGGAGACGATCTTCGCGACCTACAACAATGCCGGCGTCAGGGTGTTCGACATCAAGGACGCTTTCGCGCCGAAGGAGATCGCCTACTGGGTGCCGCCGACGCCGAAGAAGCTGGTCGATCCGCGCCCGAACGTCGCGCTCGCAGCCAAGACCTGTGATGCCTATGTCCGGCCCGACGGGCTGATGTTCGTCTCCGACTGGAACGCCGGCATGCACGTGCTGCAATATCAGGGATGAACACCGCACAAGGTGGGTTGGCGGCTTTTCTGCCGTGGCCAGCTCTTCCGATTGGACAACGCCTCGCCGCTACCCTCGGATCGCCGCATTGGCCCTTTCGGCTGCGCCCGTCATCGCATCCTTCGCCGATTTCTCACCGTTGACCACTTCATTGACGCCGATCATGAAGGCGTCGAGGATCGGTCTCGATTGCGGATGGAAAAGAATAGCCTTGGCACGATCGACGTCGGCATTCTGCAAGTTGGTCAGCGCGGCCTCGGCGGCTTGCGAGCCGAACGCCTTCTTGAAGCCGTCGCTCGACCATGCCGACACGCGTGTCGTCGCCAGCCCCGCTGCAGCAGTCTGCAGCGAGGTTGCCTTGCTCGTCGCCCAGATCAGGAACAGGAAAGCCGCCCGTTTGTTTCGTGATTTGGAATTGATGCAGGCCTGCCAGTGCGACATGAAGGGCACGGGTGTGCGACCAGGGACACGCGGAAAGACCGCAAACTGGGCCTGCTTCGTGACGCGACTCCTGGCTGGATTGGAGATGTCGGTCGCGAAATTGCTGCTGTCGATCGCGAGTGCAGCCCGCCCCTGCAGGAAGTCGTCCAGCACGTGGTACCATTCGTAGCTGCCGACGCCGACAGGTCCGGCCTGGCTGAGCAGCTGTCCGTACATCTCGACGGCCGCGATCGCCTCGGAGCTTGCGAAAACGGCCTTGTTGTCCTTGACCATGGCGCCGCCGTAAGAGAATACGAAGCCCATCGCCGGCGGGGAAGAATTGCCGCCGGCTTGGGCTCGCATAGCGATCCCCGACATCTCGCTGGACTTGACCGCCTTGGCAGTCACAAGCAGCTCTTCGAACGTCTGTGGAACCGGCAGATTCTTGGCTGCCAGCGCGTCCCCGTTGATGAACATGGTCATCGCTTCGGAGGTGATCGGGAAGGCGTACCGTTCGCCGTCAGACCACAGCGGGAAGGCCCGGGCCGTCTTGAGCAGGTCGTTCTCGTCGTACCATCCGAGATCGGTCAGCGATCTGTTGGAATAATAGCCGTTCAGCGGCTCGAGCCATCCTCCTGAGATGCCCTGGCCATAGGTCGTGAACATGAAGACGTCGGGCGTTGTGCTGCCGCGGGCGAGCCTGATCGGTAAGGCGCCGAGATATGTGGTTTCGAGTTGGAAATCGATGGTGACGCTGATGCCGGTGAGTCTGGTGAACTCCGGCAGCAGCGGCGTGATCGCATTCGACCAGGGATGGATCGCGCCCGCCAGGGTGATCGTCTGTCCCGCAAACTGCTTCCAATCGATGTTCGCGTTGGCGTACGTCGCAGCGCGATCCTCGGCAAAGCTCCACCGCGGCAGCGCGGCCAGGGCCGGCAAGACTGCGCCCGCGGCCCCCAGTCCCTTGACGAAGTTGCGACGGCTGGTCGGCGTTCGACCGCTCTGTGCGTACGTCATGCTCTCCTCGCGAAGGGCAATCATTCGCAACACGCGAGCTAGCCTTACCGGTGATGTTGCGGCCCTCGCGCGACGACTGATGGGCTCCCAAACCGGTGTAACCTTGGGGTCGAGAATGTCGGGTTCGCGACCCACCTAACCATGCTATTATTCTATCATGCTCTGGCGTCGACACCAGAAGACGCGCGGTCACACGGACACCGAAGACCCAAGGCCAATGTCAGTCCGTGCTCGGGTCCCGTCTTTGCGATGGCTTGCTCGTCCGCTGATCGTGGCGGTCGTGGCGCTGTTGACGCTGTTTGCCGCGACCGCGTTTCTCGGCCTGCAATATCGGCAGGAGCGGCAGGCGGCCCATGACCTGCTCGGGCATAGCCGCCAGGTGCTCGAAACGCTCGATCGGTTGCGCGCGCTCACCGCCGAGCTGGAGACCGAACGGCGCGGGTATCTAATGACCCTCGACCCCACCTACCTCAAGGCCTACGGCATCTCCGACGAAGGTGTGCGGCGCGAGGCGCAGGCGCTGCAGGTGCTGGTTGCGGACGATCCGTTGCAGAGTCTGCGCGCTCAACATCTGGCGCTGACCGTTTCGGCCAAGCTGCGCGAGATCGACGAGATGGTGAGGACCGCCGGCACGTCCGGGCAGGCGGCGCTGGCGATGATCCGCAGCATGGATGAGATCCGCTCGCAGATCGACCAGATGGTGGATCACGAGCGCTTTCGGCTCGCCGACCGGGAGACGCACGCCGAAGCATTCGAGCAGCGCTGGACCTGGCTGATCGCGGGCGCCGTCGTCCTCGTCGTCGCGCTGGCCGGAGCGGCGTTGGCGCTCGCGCGGCTCGAAGCGAAGCGGCGCAGACAGGCGACCGAGGAGAACATTCAACTCCAAAGCGATCTTGCAGCGCGGGATATCAAGATCCGACGCCTGTTCGACGCCAACATCATCGGCATCATCATCTGGGAAGTCGAAGGGCGCATTCTCGAGGCCAATGATGCATTCCTGCGCATCGTGGGATACGACCGGGATGATCTCACCTCTGGGCGCCTGCATCGGTTCGACCTCACGCCGCCGGAATGGCGCAACCGCGACGTACAAACCGTGGCGGAATTGAAGCGGGTCGGGACGGCCCACCCATTCGAGAAGGAGTATGTGCGGAAGGACGGAAGCCGTGTGCCTGTGCTGATCGGCGGGACGATGTTTGCAGAAGGCGGGGATCAAGGGGTCGGCTTTGTCCTCGATCTGACGGCTCTCAAGCGGGCGGAGGCCGAAGGCCGCGAGCACGAGCGGCGCTACCGTGAAGTCCTGATGGAGCTAGCGCACACCAGTCGCGTCACCACGATGGGGCAACTCACCGCTTCGATAGCCCATGAAGTCAACCAGCCGATTGGCGCGATCGTGGCGAACGCCGAGGCCGGGTTGAATTGGCTGCAGGCTCAACCGCCAAATCTGGAGCGGGTTCGACAGACGTTCGACCGCATCGCCGGCGACGGCATGCGCGCCGGCGACATCATCGGCCGGATCCGGGCGATGATCAGGAACGCGCCCCCGCAAAAGGAGAATATGGAGATCAACCAGGCGGTACTTGAGGTCATCGCGCTGACACGCAGCGAGGCGTTCAAGCACGAAGTCTCGGTGCGAACGCAGCTTGCCGAAGGCTTGCCGCCTATTCAGGCAGATCGGGTTCAACTTCAGCAAGTGTTGCTCAACCTGATTGTCAACGCGATCGAGGCGATGGCTGCAGTCGGCGAGGGAGGACGCGAGTTGCTGATCAGCACCGAAAGGGATGCATCGAACGGCGTTCACGTCGCGTTGCGGGATTCTGGTCCGGGACTGGATCCGAAGAATGTCGAGTCCCTGTTCGATGCCTTCTACACCACCAAGCCAACGGGCATGGGGATGGGCCTCGCCATCTGCCGCTCGATCATCGAGGCGCATGGCGGGCGGATGTGGGCCGGCGCAAACGAGCCTCGGGGCGCCATCTTTCAGTTCACCCTGCCTCTCGCGTCAGACGAAACCACATCGCGCCTGTTGGAGGCGGACGAGCCAACGGGCCTGCGCTCTGTGGCCCGCTGACGGGGGCCGCGTAACGTATTTTCTTTTGCGGTTACCCGGCCACGCTGCACGCGCCCTTTGGTGATCCGGCCCTGGTGCAACCGCAGGAGATGAGGCGGCATCAGAGCTCGGCCCGGCCGGACTGGAGAGAGCGACGCTTCGCCGCACGATCGGCAAGCCGTCCGAACACCTTGTGTGATGACTGTCACATAGGGAAGAATTGGCATTCGGCCATACTCCGAATAGTCTCATGGAATTGCATCCGGGGGGACGCAAGTGATTCCGGTTCGGCTATTTGCTTTTGTGATTTTTGCGATGAGCCTTGCCTGCGGACCGGCGCATGCCGACCGGCGGGTCGCGCTCATCATCGGCAATTCCGCCTACAAGAGCGCGCCCAAGCTCGGCAATCCCGTGAACGATGCCACGCTGGTCGGCGGCATGTTCAAGAAGGCCGGCTTCGATTCCGTCGACGTCAGGCTGGATCTCAGCGCCAGCGAGATGCGGCGCATGTTGCGCGAGTTTGCCGGCAGGACGCGCGATGCGGACATGGCGGTGATCTATTACGCCGGTCACGGCATCGAGCTCGACGGCAACAACTATCTCATTCCGATCGACGCCACGCTGGAGACCGACGGCGACGTTCTCGACGAGACCATTCCGGTCGAGCGTGCGCTGTTCGCAGTCGAGCCGGCCAAGCAGCTGCGCTTGATCATCCTGGACGCCTGCCGCGACAACCCATTCGCGAAGACGATGAAGCGCACGCTGGCTTCGCGCGCGATCGGACGCGGCCTCGCCAAGGTCGAGCCGACCAGCCCGAACACCATGATTGCCTTCGCCGCCAAGGCGGGATCGACCGCGTCGGACGGCGATGCCAGAAACAGCCCGTTCGCAGCTGCGCTGGTCGAGCACCTGCCGAAACCCGGACTCGATCTGCGCAAGGCCTTCGGCTTCGTGCGCGACGACGTGCTCAAGGCGACCAGCTACAAGCAGGAGCCCTATGTCTACGGCTCGCTCGGCGGCGACGACGTGCCCCTCGTCGTGAAACCAGCGGCAACCGGTCCACAGGCCAACCCGCAGGAGGCCATTCGCCGGGACTATGAGCTCGCGCTCCAACTTGCCACGCGCGACGGCTGGGAAGCGTTTCTGGCGGCCTACCCGGATGGGTTCTACGCCAACCTCGCCAAGGGCCAGTTGAACAAGATCGGCGCCGAAGAAACGCGCGTGACGGCGGAGCAAAAGGCCAGGGCGGCCGAGCAGGAAAAGACAAGGCTCATTGCCGAGCGCGCCCAGAAGGCGGAGCAGGAGAAGGCGGCCGCCGCGGCCAAGGCGGCCGAGGACGCCCGGATCGCGGCTGAAAGGAAGAAGGAGATCGAACAGGCGAAGGCTGAAGCGGCCGAACGTGAGCGCAAGGCGGCGGAGGCGGCGGCTGCGAAAGCGCTGGCCGAGAAGCAGGCGGCGGAGAAGGCCAGGGCCGAGCTTGCCGCAAAGCAGGCGGCCGAGAAAGCGGAGCAGGCTGCAAAGCCGGCAGCCGACCGGCAGATGCCCGAGGTCGAGCAAAAAGTCGCGGCGCTGGCGCCCGGATCGACATCGCCATTGCCCGCGGCCGACCTTGCGAAATCCGTGCAGAGCGAGTTGCGCCGTGTCGGCTGCCTCACCTCGGCTGCGGAAGGCGAGTGGACCTCGGCCGCGCAACGTTCGCTGACGCTGTTCAACAAATATGCCGGCACCCAGTTCGACGTGAAGCTTGCCAGCGTCGACGCACTCGATGCGCTGAAGGCGAAGCCGGGACGGGTCTGCCCGCTGGTGTGCAATTTCGGCTTCAAGGCCGACGGCGATCAATGCGTGAAGATCACCTGCCGCGCCGGCTATCACGTCGGTGACGACAACGAGTGCGAGAAGGCTCCCGAGAGAAAGCCCGCTGCCACGCGCGAGGATTCGCGGAGGCGTGACACCGATCGAAAACAAACGGAGGCCGCGCCATCAGCGCCGCAGGCGTCGGGGCAGGTGATCTGCAACAGCGCCGGTTGCAGGCCGATCGCCAAGGGGTGCCGGCTCGGAACAGCCAATCATCCCTCCAATCCCGCGGCTAAAATACCAGCCGAAATATGCAACTGAAGACGAAGCTTGCAGGGTGGGCAAAGGCGCAAAGCGCCGTGCCCACCTTTTCCAGTCGAGATCGTTGTGGTGGGCACGCTTCGCTTTGCCCACCCTACGAGATCGAGGCTGACGCTAACCCGCCGGCATCCGCGTCTCGACCAGGCGGGCCCAGAACGATGCGCCGTGGCCCAGAATGTTGTCGTTGAAGACATAGGCCGGGTGGTGGCACTCGTTGCCGTCGCCCATGCCGACCAGCACCATCGCGCCGGGGCGCGCTTCCAGCATGAACGAGAAGTCCTCTGCGCCCATCATGGGGACGAACCTGTCGTTGACGCGCTCGGCGCCGACGATGTCGCGGGCGACGTCGGCGGCGAGGCCGGCCTCGCGCGGATGGTTCATCGTCACCGGATACATCCGCATGTATTTCGTCTCCGCCGAGCCGCCATAGGCGCGCGCGACGCTGTCGGCGACCTCGCTGATGCGGCGCTCGACGAGATCGCGCACCTCGGGGTCGAGCGTGCGCACGGTGCCCTTCAGCTCGGCGGTCTCAGGGATGATGTTGGTCGCGGTGCCGGCATTGAACATGGTGATCGAGATCACCGCCGATTTGAGCGGATCGATGTTGCGCGCGACGATCGATTGCAGCGCGCCGACGATCTGCGCGCCGATCAGCACGCTGTCGACCGCCTTGTGCGGACCCGCACCGGCGTGGCCGCCCTTGCCGTGAACCGTGATCTGGATGTTGTCGGAGGAGGCGAGCATCGCGCCCGCCGTCGTGGCGAAATGGCCTTCGGGCAGGCCGGGCATGTTGTGCATGCCGTAGACCTCCTCGATGTTCCAGCGCGTCATCAGCCCGTCCTCGACCATGGCCTTGCCGCCGCCGCCGCCTTCCTCGGCCGGCTGGAAGATCAGAACCGCGGTGCCGTCGAAATTGCGCGTCTCGGTGAGATATTTGGCGGCGCCGAGCAGCATCGCGGTGTGGCCGTCATGGCCGCAGGCGTGCATCTTGCCGGGGACTTTCGATGCGTAAGGCACGCCCGACGTCTCCATGATCGGCAGCGCGTCCATGTCGGCGCGAAGGCCAATGGTCTTGCCGGAGGCGGATTTGCGGCCGCGGATCACGCCGACGACGCCAGTGCGGCCGACGCCCGTCACCACCTCGTCGCAGCCGAACTCGCGCAGCTTGTCCGCGACGATGCCGGCGGTGCGGTGGACTTCGTAGAGCAGCTCGGGGTTCTCGTGGAAGTCATGGCGCCAGGCGGCCATGTCGTCGGTGAGGGCGGCAACGCGGTTGACGATGGGCATGGGAGGGGTCCGTTTCTGTGGTCTTGGCGCCCGGATGAGCGAAGCGGCTTTCTACGCCCGGATTTGGCGGAGGGGGAGGGCGAAACGGATGGCGGGACGAGGTTTGCCGGGGATGCGTGGGCCGGCGGGCCGACCTGCCAGTCCCGGCCATGGCCACGGCGCCGGCAAAAATTAACTGTCAATCACGGATCATTGACTGACAGATATTGAAATCTGTCAGCGAGACGTGTATATCCGTTCTCGGACGCTCCGATTGGGCGTCCCGTGGTTATCCCGTCCCGGGGGCCCGAGGTCCAAAATACCGGATCGAGGGGCGTAATTTGGGGGTGGGGACCGCGGACGAATGGAGACTTAAGAAAATGACGACCGAAATCCTCAATTTCACTGGCACGATTGGGCATTGGCTCAATTTGCTGGTGGCGCGCCAGATCGCGGCGCAGGCTGCAAAACTGCCTCATTAAGGCGAGAGCTTTCCGAAACGACCGGCACGGGCGCTTCGGAAGCAGCCCTATCGCCGGACGAACCCTGAACGGGAACAAGGTGCTGGCATGAATGAAGCCGTTGTCTTGACGCCGGAGCGGATCCTCGAAGTCACCGAGGATGTCTTGCGGCGCTACGGACTTGCCAAGGCCACCGTGGTCGACGTTGCTCGTGCGCTCGATGTGAGCCACGGCAGCGTCTATCGCCATTTCCCGAGCAAGGCCTCGCTGCGCGAGGCCGTTGCCAAACGCTGGCTCGATCGCATCGACGCGCCGCTGCTGGCGATCGCCAGGGAGCAGGGCCCTGCGCCCGATAGGCTCGACCGCTGGCTGCGCACGCTGTTCGCCGCCAAGCGTTCGCGCGTGCTCGACGACCCCGAGATGTTCGAGACCTACCTGACGCTGGCGCGCGAGGCCTGCGCGGCCGTCAAGTGCCACAAGGACACCATGATCGACCAGATCGCGGCGATCCTGTCCGACGGCGTCAAGCGGGGCGAGTTTGCCGTGGACGACGTCAAGACGACGGCACGCGCGCTGTTCGATGCGACCTGCCGCTTCCACCATCCGGCCCATGCCGACGAGTGGAAGGACGCCGAACTGCCTGCGCGCGTCGATGCGACGCTCGCGCTGCTGCTCCGCGGGTTGAAGGCCTGCTAGATTGCGACTCCTGACTTACCCTCTTGCCTTGTGAAGAAGCGCGCTCTCCGGAATGGTGGGCGAGGCAGTCGCGTGCCTGCGCGGGTGCATCCCGCCGTTGGCCGCCGGTACGACCGGCGGGCTCTCCGGATATACATTGACCGCGATCTCGACGGCATCCTTTGATCGCTTCCGAAGGCGGTAGAATGTCAGCTCCTGCTCGAGCATGGGGCAGCGAAAGTGGACGACGGCCGTATCGGGCAGGCGGCAAAGTTCGTCGATGAGCTCGCCTACAGTGATGATCGGGGGATGGTCGATTGCCTTGTGATGAGCCTTCCGCATGGCGATTTACTCCTCCACTCCACTACTAACAGGAGCTGGATGGCCTGCGTTCCATCCCGCTCGGCAGATTCCAGATCTTCAAGCGAGCGGGGAAAGCGGCAGCCCCGCTGCTAGATTTTCGTCAGCCCGCAACTTGCCGCCAGCCGCACGAGCTGCGCATCCGTGCGCGCGCCGGTCTTGGTCTTGATCAAATAGTGATAGTTCTGGACCGTCTTCACACTGAGATTGAGATGCGCCGCGATCTGCTCGGTGGTGGCGCCGCCGGCGAATTGACGCAGGATCTCGATCTCGCGCTCCCCTAACTGATCGAGCACCGAGCCTGACGACAGGCTGTCTTCGGCGAGGATGTGCGCGATGTCGTCGCTCATGGCGCGCTCGCCGCGGGCGACGCTGCGAATTGCGGTGACGACCGCCGACGGCTCGCTGCTCTTGGTGACGAAGCCGCTCGCGCCGGCGGCAAAGGCGGCTTTGACCAGCACGGCCTCGTTATGCATGGTGAAGACGAGGATGCGCGCGCGCGGATTGCGGGCGCGGATGTTGCGGATGGCTTCGAGGCCGCTCGCGCCGGGCATCGAGATGTCGAGCACGATGACGTCGGGGTCGTGCGCCTTGAAGGCGCCGTAGGCATCTGCGGCGTTGTCGGCCTCCGCCACGACATGCAGGTCCCCCTGGCTCTCCAGCACCCGCCGGTAGCCTTGCCGCACGATCGGATGATCGTCGACCAGCAGCACGGAGATTCCTGTTGCCGCGACTTCGCTCATGCCGGCCTCATGCGGCGAGCGGGATCGTCGCGGCGACGCTGAGGCCGCCGCGCGCAGGCAGGATCGACAGCGATCCGCCGGCCGCCGTGACGCGCTCACGGATGCCGGTGAGGCCGAAGCCGGCCGACTGCGCGACGCGCTCCGCATCGCCGCCGCCATCGTCCTCGACCCGGATCAGCAGTGCGTCGTCCTCGCCGGCGCGGCGCTCGACACGCAAGGAGATCTCGCGCGCCGAGCTATGACGCAGCGCGTTGGTCAGGCATTCCTGGGCGACGCGATAGGCGGTGGTGGCGGCCGGGCCGCTGATGTCGGTGAGATCGCCTTTGACATCGAGCTGGATCGTCGGCCGCGCCGCGCTCTGCGAGCGCCAGCTGTCGACGAGATTGACGAGGCTTGCTTCCAGCCCAAGCTCCTCGGGCAGGGGATTGCGCAGCCGCTTCAAGGCATCGCGCAATGATGCCATCAGATGATGGGTGGCCTGCGAGATCATGCGCGCGTCCTGCGCGATGCTGTTGTCCTTGCTGTCCTTTGCGCTGGCCGTTTCGATGGTGTTGGCGAAGGCGAGGATCGCGGACAGGTTCTGCCCGAACTCGTCATGCAGCTCGCGGGCAAGCGCCCGGCGCTCGTCGTCGCGGATCTCGATCAGGCGCCGCGTCAGCGCCGCGCGCTGTTCGGTGGCCTCCTCCAGCCGGCCGCCGAGCTCGCCGACGGCGCTGCCGATCATCGCCAGCTCCATCGAGCGGAAGCGCGGCAGCCTGGTGCGATATTGGCCGCGTGCCATGCGCTGGAGCGCGGTGACGATTGCACGCGCCGGCGCCAGCGCATGCGCGATCGCAAGCGAGGCCAGGATCGCGATCGCCGCCGCCATCAGCAGCGCGACGTCGATCACGTTGAGGATGTACTCCCAGGCCAGCGAGATCGCCGCCGCAGCGTCGGGCGTCGCGACGACCGTGCCGGCCGACGCGGCGCGGGGGCTGACCGGCCGCACCACCTCGGCATGGCTGCCGAGGAAGGTCGGCACGATCGAGGCGAACCAGCGCGGCGGCGTCTTACCGATGCCCTGACTCTGGCCGCAGAGCGGCTTTTCGAATGCGATGGCCGGCTGGAACTCGACGCAGACGCCGGGCGAGATCAACTTCATCGTCTCCAGCGTGCGCCACTCCGGAACCGGCAGAAGCTGCTCGCGAGTTCTGCTGCTACGCAACAAGAACTCGTGCCAGTACAGTGCCTGCAGCGCCTGCGCGACCCGCTGGGCGGATGCCGCAGTCGCCCGGTCGACGCTGCGATAGGCATCGAACGTGGCCCACACGGTCGCCGCTCCCAGGCACAGCACCACGATGAGAAGCAGACGGGCGACAAGCTGAAGCACGAGGCGCATGCGATCATCCCCGACGTTTGGTAAGCTCAGCCTAACAATGCCGCCGCGCCTTGCCAATTGCAGGGTTTGGACCGGATCGTAGCTCGGGCAAATTTCCCAATCCTGATTGGGCATGGCTCTTTGGACCGGGCGCGGCGGCTTTGATCTAATCGGGATGGAATCTTTGCAGCCCGTCGTTGCGGGCGAGGAGCGGTGCAGCATGAGTTCGATGACGATTGGACCGATTGCAGGGTCTGCTGCCGACCCGTCCGAACGCAGCGCGCTGCTGTTCTGGATGATCTTCACCGGGCTTTCGGTCTTCGCGGTCGTGCTGCTGTGGCGGTTCGGCCTGATCCATCTGATGCTGACCTCGGACCGCACCTACATTTCCAGCGTCATCGCGGTGCTCTATGTCCTGACCTGCGGCCATTGCTTCCTGCGCACACGGGCGATCGCGCGGGAGGGCGCGGCGGCCCGGCGCTGCCGGGCGGCGCTCGCAGCGCCTGACGGCAGCAAGGTGCTCGATGCGCGCGCGGCGGCGCTGCCGCGCGGGCTGGTGCGCGATCACATCGAAAGCCTCGTCACAAAGGCCGCGGCACAGGACTACCGTCCGGTCGACCAGACGCTCTTGCTGCGGACGCTCGCCGACCGGCTGCGCGGCTCCAACGGGTTCGGCGCCTTCGTCTCGGACACGCTGATGAAGCTCGGCCTGCTCGGCACCATCATCGGCTTCATCATCATGCTGGCGCCGATCGCGGGATTGGATGCCGCCGACAAGGTCGCGATGCGCTCCTCCATGGGGCTGATGAGCGACGGCATGGCGGTCGCGATGTACACGACGCTTGCCGGCCTGGTCGGCTCGATCCTGGTCCGCATCCAGTACTACATGCTGGATGCCGCGACCCAGCGGGTGTTCTCGGACGCGGTTGTGCTGACCGAGACCTATGTGACGCCGGTGCTCGAGCGCCAAGGCGCCGGAATCAGAGGCGCTGGAACCTCGTCATGATGGATGACTTTGGTCTCTATCCGCGCGAGGAGCCGTTCGATCCGCTCGGCGTGATGCTGTTCAAGGCGCTCCAGGTGATCGCGTTCCTGTTCTTTCTGGCGCTGCTCGCGATCTCGCCCGATGCCAAGGACGGCAAGATCGACTCCAAGGCCGAGTTCATGATCACGCTGGACTGGCCGGACAACCACCCCGACGATCTCGACCTGTTCGTGCAGGATCCCGCCGGCAACATCGCCTGGTATCGCCACCGCGAGGCCGGCTTCCTCACGCTCGACCGCGACGACCGCGGCGGCGCCAACGACTTCATCATGGTCGCCGGCAAGAAGATCGCTTCGCCGATCCGCGAGGAGATCGTCACCGTGCGCGGCATCCTCGCCGGCGAATATACGGTGAATGTCTCGCATTTCGTCGCCACGACCGGTGAGCCTGTCACCGCTAATGTGAAGGTGCAGAAGCTCAATCCGACCGCGCAGGTGATCTTCGACAACAAGTTCACGCTCGACCACACCGGCGACGAGAAGACCGCGGTGCGGTTCCGGCTCGACTCCGAGGGCAAGGTCGTCAATGTGGACCAGCGGCCGAAATCGCTGCTGGAGACGTTCCGCAGCAGCTGGCGCAACGGCGCCGATGTCGATCCGAAGACCCGGGTGAGGGTGCGCCGTGAGTGATCTGCAGACGGTGATCCTGACGCTGTCGATCGCCTACGCCGTCATCGGGGCGCTGCTGCTGGTCGTGCTGGTCTATGCGCGGCTGCACTGGTCGTTCAAGGCGGTCGCGGTGGTCGTGACCAGCGCGTTCTATGTCGTCAGCTTCACCGAGATGCGCGGGCTGCTCGGCTGGGCCAGCACGGACCGGCTGCCCGCCACTTTCAAGCTGCTGAAGGCGCGCATTGTCGAGCCGCATTCGCTGGAAGGCGATCCCGGTTCGATCTACCTCTGGGTCGAGCAGCTCGATGAGGACAATCGCCCGAGCGGCATCCCGCGCGCCTTTCGCGTGCCCTACAATGACCGGCTCGCCGACAAGACCCACGCGGCGGAGAACGAGATCGCGGCTGGGCATCCGCAGGGCGGCCGCGCCGCCGATTTCGGCGGCGGCGATGGCAGCCTGATCGACATGGTTCGGGAATATGTGACGCCCAAGACCATCATGGAGACCAGCGGCGGCGATTCCTCGACCGGCGAGTTCAATGCCCCGCCGGCCGGCGCGCAAGGCGCCGTGTTCACCCCGATTCCGCCGCCCCGGATGCCGCCGAAAGACGAGCAATAGGTCCTTCACCATCGCGTCACGGCCGCCCTGGAAAACCGCACCCAGCTGGCGCATCCTGTTGACCTCCCTCAATTTGGCCTTATCGGCTACCAATAAGGTTTGAGGCTGGAGGGTGCGTGCTTCTCGCTGTCTTCTCGGATATCCACGGCAACAGGCAGGCGTTCGAGGCCTGCCTGAAAGCGGCCCGTGCGCGGGGCGCGGAGCGGTTCGTGCTGCTCGGCGATTTCGTCGGCTATGGCGCCGATCCGGAATGGGTCGTGGAAACCGCGATGGCGCTGGTCGCGGAGGGCGCCATCGCCGTCCGCGGCAATCATGACGAGGCCGTCAACACCAAGACCGAGACCATGAATGCCGAGGCGCAGATCGCGATCGAATGGACACGCGGCCGCCTCGACGTGGTGCAGCGGCGGTTCCTGGCCGGGCTGCCGATGGCGGTCGACGAGAAGGAGCGCCTTTACGTCCACTCGGAAGCCTCCAGCCCGCAGCGCTGGCACTATGTCCGCTCGACGGCGGATGCGGCCAAGAGCCTGATCGCGACGCCCGCCCATGTCACGTTCTGCGGCCACATCCACCGTCCGGCGCTCTATTCGATGTCGGTAACGGCGAAGATGACGAGCCTCGTGCCCAAGACCGATGTCCCCGTGCCGCTGCTGCGCGGACGGCAATGGCTCGCCGTGATCGGCTCGGTTGGCCAGCCCCGCGACGGCGATCCCTCCGCGGCCTTCGTGCTGTTCGACACGGTCTCCTGCGTGATCACCTATTGCCGCGCGCCTTACGACATCGAGGCGGCCGCGAGCCGGATCCGCGACAACGGCCTGCCGCACTGGCTGGCCGACCGGCTGTCGCAGGGGCGCTAGCGGCCGATGCCCCAACCCCTGGTCAAGTCAGGCGCCGTCATCGACGGCTACACCATCGGCGAATGCGTCCATGCCGGCGGCATGGCGACGCTGTGGACGGTCACCCATCCCGATATCGACGTGCCGCTGCTGATGAAGATCCCGCGGGTGTCGGAGGGCGAGGACCCCGCCGCGATCGTCTCCTTCGAGATGGAGATGATGATCCTGCCGCGGCTCGCGGGCCCGCACGTGCCCTCGTGCTTCGGCACCGGCGATTTCGCGCATCAGGCCTATGTCGTGATCGAGCGCATCGCCGGCACCACGCTCTACAAGCGGTTGCCCGATTTGCCGCTGCCCTACGATGAGGCGCGGCAGCTCGTCGCCAAGGTCGCGACCGCACTCGCCGACCTGCACCGGCAGAACGTGATCCATCACGACATCAAGCCGAGCAGCATCATGTTCCGCGAGAGCGGCGAGGCGGTGCTGATCGACTACGGCCTGTCGCACCATGACCATCTGCCTGACCTGTTGCAGGAGGAGTTCCGCCTGCCTTACGGCACTGCGCCCTATATGGCGCCGGAGCGGCTGTTGGGTGTGCGCGACGATCCGCGCAGTGATCTGTTCTCGCTCGGCGTGCTGCTCTATTTCTTCACCACGGGCGAGCGTCCGTTCGGCGAGGGCGAGACGCTGCGCGCGATGCGGCGCAGGCTGTGGCGCGATCCGCATCCGCCGCGGGCACTGCGCGCCGACTATCCGCCCTGGCTCCAGGAGGTGGTGCTGCGGTGTCTGGAGATCGAGCCGGTGTGGCGCTATCCGACCGCGTCCCAGCTCGCCTTCGATCTCGCTCATCCGGACCAGGTCAAGCTCACCGCGCGCTCGGAGCGGTTGAAGCGCGATCCGCTCAGCGTCGCCTGGCGGCGCCGCTTCAATCAGGGCGTGATGCGGCCGCGCGCCAAATCCGACGTCGCGGAACAGATCGCATCGAGCCCGATCCTTGCGGTCGCGCTCGATACCGTCGAAGGCGCCCCCGAGCTGAACGAGGCGCTGCGCATTACCACAGAGCGCATTCTGGCCACGTTACCTTCGGCGCGACTTGCCTGCGTCAATGTCCTCAAGCTCAACCGCATCGCCATTGACAAGACGCTGGACGAGCAGGGCTCCAACAAGCACATCGACCGCCTGGTTGCGCTCCGGCATTGGGCCACGCCGCTGAAGCTCGACGAGAGCCGACTGTCGGTTCACGTGCTGGAGGCGGTCGACCCTGCTACCGCGCTGCTGGAATTCGCCGAGGTGAATTCGGTCGACCATCTCATCATCGGGGCGCGGCAGAATTCGTTCAGGCGTACCTGGCTCGGCAGCGTCTCGGCCAAGGTGGCTGCGGAGGCGACCTGTACGGTGACCGTGGTGCGGCCGCCGCGGATGGCCGCGGCGAAACCAGAGGCCGGCGTGGTGTGGGGCTAGATCACGCCGCGTGTGCGGTGTGGGCGGCGCGCTTGCGGCGGATCGGCCACGAGAAATGCGGGCCCGGTTCGCCGTGATCTGCGCTGCCGCCAAAATACTGGATGATCTCGCGGCAGGGCTCGCAATTGAACAGGTTACGCGACGCGGACGCCTTGGTCATTTCCTTCAGGCAGTTCGGGCAGTGCGGCTTCATGGTGGCGTTCCGGAAGAGGAAGTCTCAGTGGCGGCGTTGGTCCAGATCCGGATTGTCGAGCCCGGCATCGTCATCCAGCGTGGCATCGGTGCGTTCGAGGCGGCCGAAGAAATAGTCGAGGCCCGGATGCGGGCGACGTGGGATCCGGCACCTGCGCTTCGGCTGGCGTTTCACGAGTGCGATCTGCATGGCGCTCAGCCCCGGCGACGATGAAGGTGGATGATGCGGGCGGAAGCCGCGACCTTCACCGGTCGCGTCACGTAGATGCAGCGAGCCGCAATCGCAGCATTGAACCCGAGCCACAACGCCACGCCAGTCCAAACCAGGGTCGTCGTCATGATGTGCTCCCGTCAAAAGCAGACAGAAGTCACTTGCGGTGATTTGCGCGAATCAGGGAAGTCCGGAGGAGTACGGAATTTGGTTGTAATTTGACGAATTGCGCGCTGCACTGCGGCAAGAGCCGCAACGTTTGCACTGTCGCGTCAAGCTTTTGAGTGCAGCTCAGATCGCTTCGCCGCGGGCCCCGAGCGCGGCGTTGCGGATCGCGGCGATGTTGGTCTTGTAGGTGTCCTGCGTGCCGCCCTTGAACACGGAGGTGCCGGCGACGAAGGCGTTGGCACCGGCTGCTGCCAGCGCGCCCGCAACGTCCGGGCCGACGCCGCCATCGACCTCGATGTCGATCGGACGGCCCGCCGTCATCGCGCGGATGTCGCGGATCTTGCCGATCGCGGAGGGGATGAAGGCCTGACCGCCGAAGCCGGGATTGACCGACATCACCAGCACGAGGTCGACGAGGTCGAGGACGTATTCGAGCACCCCGATCGGCGTGCCCGGATTCAGCGAGACGCCGGCCTTCTTGCCGAGCGCGCGGATCGCCTGGAGCGAACGGTGCAGATGGGGACCGGCCTCCGCATGCACGGTGATGTGGTCGCAGCCGGCCTTCGCAAAGGCCTCGAGATAGGGATCGCAGGGCGAGATCATCAGATGAGCGTCGAACACCTTCTTGGTGTGCGGGCGCATCGCCTTGATGACGTCGGGGCCGTAGGAGATGTTGGGAACGAAGTGCCCGTCCATCACGTCGAGATGGATCCAGTCGGCGCCGGCAGCGTCCACCGCGCGCACCTCTTCGCCGAGCCTGGAGAAATCCGAAGCCAGGATCGAGGGCGCGATGGCCAGGGGGCGGGGGGCGAAAGCTTGGGTCATGGCGCGGTTTCCGTGGCGGCCGTAGGAAGATCAGGCCCCGCCTAACATGGGCATCTCGGCCGGGCAATGCAGGGGAGGCGTGCTTCCTGTGGGCGGAAATTTCTGCCTCGACCGGCATGAATTGCCGGTGTTCCCGCCCCCCGCCAGGCGCGGCGAGGGCGGATTTCATTGAGCTTTTCGCGCTGGCACGACGCTTGCTGACTTCACGTCCAGAACATTGGCCGCGGCATGCCGCATCGGTTGGAGTTGTGCAATGTTGTTCGCCCTTGGTGCCGTATCGAGCGCGCTCGACGCGATCCAATCGCTGACGAACTCGAAATCGTCCTCCTCGACGCAGAAGACCGGATCTTCGCAAGGCGCAGCGACCAATCCGTTCGCAATCGACAGCGGCAACAGCACGAGCAGCGGCGCGACCTCGTCGGTCAATGCGGGCAATTGCGCGCAGATCTCGCCGGAGACGATGAGCGCGCTGATCGCGGCGCAGAGCCAGTCGTCGGACACGACCGGCAGCGCGACCAGCTCGACCTCGTCGAGCTCGACCTCCTCGACGTCGACGAGCCGGGACGCGGCGCTGAAGGACCTGTTCTCGCAGATCGATGCGGACGGCGATGGCAACATCACCCAGTCGGAATTCGAGAACGCGCTCGGAGCCGGCGGCACCAATCTGGCGCAGGCCGACGACGTCTTCTCGAAGATGGATACGAATTCCGACGGCAGCGTCAGCCTGGACGAGATGTCGAAGGCGCTCAAGAGCAGCCATCACGGCCACCATGCGCATGGGGCGAGTGGCTCAGGCGATGCCTCCGGCAGCGGCTCGGATTCCTCGTCCTCGTCGAGCGGCGGATCGACCTCGACCACGACGACCAATGCCGACGGCTCGACCACTACCACCGTCACCTATGCCGACGGCTTCAAGATGTCGACCACGGTGCCGGGCGCCTCCAGCTCGTCCAATGCGAACGGCGGCGGCAACTCGCCCTATGACTGGTTCGGACAGATGATGCAGCGCCAGGCGCAGTCGGCGGCGGGGTCCGCAGCTTCGTCAATGTCGATGAGCGTGTGAGCTTCTTACCACGTCCCGCTTGCGGGGAGAGGTCGGAATTCAAGCGGAGCTTGAATTCCGGGTGAGGGGGATTCTCCACGGGTTCAACTCTCACCTTCCTCGCGGAGAGTCCCCCTCACCCCAACCCTCTCCCCGCAAGCGGGGCGAGGGAGCGCACCGACGTCGCGGCCACGGCGGTTAGCCGAACCGATCCTTCCACGCCGGCTGCGCGCCCGGGAACGGCAGTGCGGTCGCGCTGTAGACGCCACGGGCGATCGCGCGCGCGACCACGTTGGCGGCGACCATGCCGAGCTCGGTGAGGCCGACGAGCGGCTCGACCGGCTTCTCGCAGGTCGCGGCTGCGAACAGCACGTCGCCGTCGTTCGGCGCATGCACCGGATAGATCGCGCGGGCAAAACCGGTGTGCGCGATCATGGCAAGGCGCTTGGCCTGGGGTTTGGTCAGCGTGGCGTCGGTGACGACGACCCCGATCGTGGTGTTCTCGCGCTCGGCTGCGGCGGGGCCGCCCTTGATGCGCATCCGGAGCATGTCCTCCGTGAACTTGTTTGGTAGGCCGCGTCCGCCGAACTCGCCCGTCACCTCGAACGGCGCCGCCCAGAACCATGGGCCGTCGCCGACGGTGACGCTGCCGACCGCATTGACGGCGATGATGGCCGCCACCCTGGCGCCGCTGCTCGTGACGGCGGACGCCGAGCCGAGCCCGCCCTTGAGGGTCGCCGTCGTGGCGCCAAAACCGGCGCCAACGCTGCCGAGCGCAAAATCGGATGCGGCGGCCGAAGCTGCCGCGGCGTAGCCAAGGTCGCGATAGGGCGCAAAGCGCCCCCAGGCCTTGTCGCCGCCATTGAGCAGATCGAACAGGATTGCGCCCGGCACAATCGGGATCAGCGCCTCGCGGACGCGGAAACCGCGGCCCTGCTCGGCGAGCCAGGCCTGGACGCCCCCGCCGGTCTCCAGTCCGAAGGCCGAGCCGCCCGACAGCGCGATTGCATCGACGCGCTCGACCGTGTTGGCGAGGTCGAGCAGGGCATCCTCGCGGGTGCCGGGGCCGCCGCCGCGCACGTCGATCGCCGCAACGGCCGGCTGGTCGAACACGACCGCCGTCACGCCCGAGGCGATTTTCGCATCTTCGGCATGGCCGACGCGGACGCCGGCGATGTCGGTCAGAAGGTTGTTCACGATGGCGATTCCCTCACGTTCGATTTTGCGATGCGAAGGGCGGCATTATCCGCCGGCGGACGAACCCGTCAATCGCGGTGGCGCGGCGAACGCGCGCGGCTTGACGGTGCAGCCGCGCTCGAACAATCTAGGGATGTCGCGAGATGACTGCGCCAACCGTCCATCGAATGGGAGATTGGAGATGCTGAGCTGTCTGGCCGATGCGCTCCGCTACGTCTTGCCCGCGGTCAGTTTCATCGCCCTCATCGTCGGGGGTATCGCCTACGTCACGAACCAGCCTTATCGCGACGAGATCGACCATGCTCTCAAACCCGATCTGAAAGCTCCGGAGCGAATGCTGCCGAGGGGCTACAATGCGGATCAGGTCCGGCAGGTGAAACAGCGCCTCCACGGCGAGCTCGTCGACGATCGGCGGACGCTGCTCGATGTCTATGTCAGCCCGGTCCTGTACTGGAACGACATCGTATTCGCGGTGGCGATAGCTGTGTTCTCTGCCTCGCTGTGGCTGTGGGTCCTGCTTCAGTTCGAGCCCACCGGCATTGCGCGCCTGCTCGTCATCATCTTCGCCGCCAGCAGCGTGCTTTACGGCATCGCCGATGTCACGGAGGATGTCATGCTCGCCCGGCTCTTCACGGCAAATAGGATCTCCACCGGCGAGGTGCGTATCGCGAGCGTACTGACGCAGATCAAGATGGTGAGCATCACCGCTTCAGTCGCCGGTGTGATGGTCTTCTTCGTGCTGAGCCTGTTGACGCCGCACAAGACGTTCGCGCCGGTCAACTCACCAGCGCCGTCCTGAGCATCTTGGCGAGCTCGGACTTGCGGTAGGGCTTGGCCAACAGCAGCACGCCGGAATCGAGCCGGCCGTGGTGGACGATGGCGTTCTCGGTATAGCCCGAGGTGAACAGCGTCTTCAGGTCGGGTCGCCGCCGCGCCGCCTCGTCGGCGAGCTGCCGCCCGTTCATGTTGCCGGGCATGATGACGTCGGTGAACAGCAGGTCGATGTTGTCGTCGGCGTCGATGATGGTGAGGGCTTCGGCCGCATTGCCGGCTTCGAGCGCGGTATAGCCGAGGCTCTTGATCTGGGTCACGACATACTGCCGCACCAAGGCGTCGTCCTCGACGATCAGGATCTTCTCGTCGCCGCCGGCGATGGGCACGTTCTGCAGCGCCTCGTACTCGGTCTCCTGCACGCCGCTCGATCGCGGCAGGTAGATCTTCACGCTGGTGCCGTGGCCTTCCTCGCTGTAGATCTTGATGTGGCCGCCGGACTGCTTGACGAAGCCGAACACCATGCTGAGCCCGAGGCCCGTGCCCTTGCCGACCTCCTTGGTGGTGAAGAACGGATCGAACACGCGGTCGATCAGTTCAGCCGGAATTCCGCTGCCGGTGTCGCTGACCGCGATCATCACGTAATTGCCGGCGGCGACGTCGGGATTCATGCTGGCATAGCCGTCGTCGAGGAAGACGTTGCGGGTCTCCAGCACCAGGGTGCCGCCGTCGGGCATGGCGTCGCGCGCGTTCAACGCGAGATTGAGGATCGCGGTGGAGAGCTGGCCCGGATCGACCAGCGTCGGCCAGGCATCCTCGGTCAGCTGCGGCATGATCGTGATCTGCTCGCCCAGTGTCGGATGCAGCAGCTTGGCCGCCTCGAGCGCCAGCGCGTTGACGTCGATCTCGCGCGGCTGGAGCGGCTGTTTGCGGGCGAAGGCGAGCAGATGCTTGGTCAGTTGCGCGCCGCGCTCGGCGGCATCGTCGATCAGCTTGGTGATGGCGGCAAGCTCGGGTCGGTCGGCGACGGCGTCGGCCAGGATTCCGATCGTGCCGGTGATGACCGTCAGCACGTTGTTGAAGTCGTGGGCGACGCCGCCGGTCAATTGGCCGATGGAGTCCATCTTCTGGACCTGCCTGAGCTGGGCCTCGGCGGCCTGCTTTTCGGTGAGGTCGCGGCCGATGAAGAAATGGCGTTTCACCGGCTCGGACCAGGTGCCCATCCAGTTCAGCGTCACCTCGTGGCCGTCATAGTGATAGTAGCGCGCCTCGAAGCTGCGCTTGACTGCGCCGCGCCGGGCCGCCCGCATCTCGTTCCGGGTGTTCTCGAGGTCATCGGGGTGGATGAACTCGACGGCGCTGTGCCCGACCATGTCCTCCGGGCTGAAGCCCAGGATGGCCTTCACGCTGGGGCTGACCTGGATGAAATTGCCAAAACCGTCGGTGACCAGGATGAGGTCCTGGGAGGTCTCGAAGATGCGCTGGCGCTCCTCGATCTCGCGGTTGAGCGCTGTCTCGGTCCGCTTCCGCTCGGTGATGTCGCGGGCCACCTTGGAGGCGCCGATGATCTTGCCGTCGGTCGATCGCAGCGGGACCTGGCTCAGCACCACGTCGATCGGCTGGCCGCTCTTGTGCAGCCGCACCGTCTCCTGCTGGTCGATGACCTCGCCGTTGCGCGTGCGGGCCAGGTTCTCGGCGACGTCGTCGCGCTGATCCTCCGGCATAATGATGTCGATGGGACGGCCGATCGCCTCGTTGGCGGAGTAGCCGAAGACGCGCTCGGCCGCGTTGTTCCAGGTCGTGATAGTGCCGTCGAGCGACTTGGTGATGATGGCGTCGTTGGAGGATGCGACGACGGCGGTGAACAACCGCTCGCGCTCGACATGATAATTGCGCTCCTCATCCGATTGGCGCTTCAATGCGTCGACCATGCCCGCGGTCTGCGCCTGGAGACGGACATTCTCAACCAGCAGCACGGCCAGAACGAAGGTCGCCGAGCAGAGGCCGTAGAGGCGGCCGGCGTAGAAGCCGAGATCGAAGCGGGCGACGTTGACGATCGCCGAGAGCGCGATGTCGAACAGCCAGGCGCACATGACCACCATGAGCCAGACGTCGATCACCGAATGCGGCCTGCGGAACCAGAGCGAGACGAGCGCAGCGAAGCTCAAGGACCACACGAAGGACACGACGCCGATCATGGTCGGCGTGTAGCGGCCATCGCGCAGCAGGACCGGCAACAGATCGTGCTGAGTGGTGACGATCCAGGCGAACACGCCCATCGCGGCGATGACGCCGAAGACGGAGGCGTAGATCGCTGCACTCATCGTGCCCTGGATCCTGGGGCCGCCGTCCTTTTCCTTCAGCCAGGCATAGCCCAGCACGAACAGCGGGAAGCCGCCGTGCCAGATCATGTAGAGCCAGACCGTGGTCTGGCTGCCTGCGCCGAAAAGCCCGGCCGGGGCGAACAGGCCCGGGAAGGTGAGGGCATGGACCAGCGCGGCTGCGGCGGTGAACAGGTAGCCGGTCGCGAGCCATTGCAGCGCGCGGGTCCGCAAGACCGCAAACTGCGACAGCAGCAGCACGGCCGTGACGATATCGCTGACGGCGAGGGCGGATTGGTAACTCGCCACGAAAGCCGGGACCGGCAGCAGCGGGATACCCGCGAAAGGAACAGCCAGCGCGAACAGGACCGAGGACACGCCGACGATCCACAATGCTGCGCTGCGGTCAGTCGAGGTGGCCGGCAGGGTCGAAAGGAATGTGCTTCGGTCTATCGTTGCGGGCACGTCCACCTCTCGCCGACCGGTCTTCGCCATCTTCGCCGACTTCATCCGGAGTCCCGCAGCCTTGCTCCATGGTAGCGGGTTCTGGGCTCGAATCCCGAGCCTTTGCGACCGCGACTCAACCGAAGGTTAGAGCTTACTTAATGGGGATGGGAACACGGAATGGGCAGCGGGTAAGATGCGCTTTACTGAACGGTGTCATAATGCCCCTCCGCTGCGGCGGGTTCCAGGTTTAAATCAGACGATTTCGATCTTGCTGTCGGGAGTCGGTCCCCATGCCCCGCGTTCTCATCATCGACGACCAGAAGGATGTCCGCGCGATGATCGCGATCGTGCTGCGGGTCAATCGTTTCGAGGTCGTGGAGGCGGAGAGCGGCGCTGCGGGGCTGAAAGCCTTTGCGGACGAGCCGTTCGACGCGGCGATCGTGGACATCTTCCTTGGTGACACCAGCGGCGTCGAGGTGATCGCGACCCTGCGCGAGCGTGCGCCGGGGCTCCCCGTCATCGCAGCGTCCGGGATGACGGCACTCGACTTCATGGAACAATCGTCCCACCTCGCCAACGTGGTCTGCCTGCAAAAGCCGTTTCGGCCGAACGATCTGCTGCAAGCGCTGCGGAAGGCCCAGGCCGCGGCCGGCGGCGAGCTGCCCGCGGCCGTCTGAGCTTGCCGCAAGGCCGTCTGAGCTTGCCGCAAGAAGAAACGCCCCGGGCGAGCCGGGGCGCTTTGATGATCGTGATGGCGGCCTTGAGGCCCGGCAAGCGCGCTTACGTGCCCTGGCCGCTGACCTCGGCGTAGCCGCCCTTGGCGTCCCATTTGTAGACGACATAATCGATCTGCTTGATGTCGCCCTTGGCGTCATACTCGATCGGGCCGATCACGGTGTCCCACTTGCCGGCCTTCATCGCTTCCATGACCTTCTTGGCGTCGGTGGTGCCGGCCTTCTTGGCCGCCTGCGACCAGACCTGCATCGCCGCATAGGTGTAGAGCGTGTAGCCTTCGGGATCGATGCCCTTGGCCTTGAAGGCTTCGACGATCTTCTTGGCGGTCGGCTTGTTGCGCGGGTCGGGGCCGAAGGTGAACAGCGTGCCTTCGCCGGCCGGGCCGGTGATGGAGGCGTACTCCTTGTCGGCGAGCGCGTCGCCGGCCATCAGGATCGTCTTGAGGCCCTGGTCGCGCATCTGACGCAAGATCAGGCCGCTCTCCTGATGATAGCCGCCGACATAGACGAGATCGATGTTGTCGCGCTTCAGGCGCGAGACGATCGCGTTGAAGTCCTTGTCGCCCTTGTTGTAGGACTCGTACATCTTCTCGGTGATGCCGGCCTTGTTGAGCGCCTTCTTGGTCTCGTCGGCAAGACCCTTGCCGTAGGTGGTCTTGTCGTTGAGGATGGCGATGTTCTTGCCCTTGAAATTCTTGGCGATGTACTGCGCCGCGATCAGGCCCTGCTGATCGTCGCGGCCGCAGACGCGCGCCACGTTCCAGAGCTTGCGCTCGGTGAAGGTCGGGTTGGTCGAGGCAGGGGTGATCTGGAGCACGTTGCCGTCGGCATAGGCTTCCGAGGCCGGGATCGACGACGAGGAGCAGTAATGCCCGGCGACGAACGGCATCTTGGCGCTGGCGATCTTCTCGGCGACGGAGCGCGCCTGCTTCGGATCGCAGGCGTCGTCCTCGACGTCGAGCGCGAGCTTCTTGCCGTTGACGCCGCCGGCGGCGTTGATATCGGCCACGGCCATCTCGGCGCCGTTCTTCATCTGGCGGCCGAAGGCGGACTCGCCGCCGGTCATCGGGCCTGCGACTGCGACGGTGACATCCTGCGCGAATGCCGCGCTCGACAGCGCGAGCGATGCGCCGAATGCCAGACCGATGAGCTTCAGTGATTTCATGAGATACCTCGCGGGTGGTCGCCTGTGGAAGTTGCCGGGGCATGCCCGGTCCAAACCGGCGCCATTCTTGAATGAATTCGAGGAGAAGTCACCGGCAAAATACGGGCATGTGTGGAGATATCTCGCCACATTCCGCCGCACGCGGTCGCATTCCGGACCCGTCAGCCGTGCCGGCCGCCTTCGAGGTAGGCGGCGCGGATCTCGGGGCGCTGCAACAATTCGGCGCCGCTGCCAGCCAGCGTGATCAGGCCATTGACCATGACATAGCCGCGATGGGCGAGCTTGAGCGCATGGTTGGCGTTCTGCTCGACGATCAGCACGGTCAGCCCGTCCTGCCGGTTCAGGGTGCGGATCGCATCGAAAATCTGGCGGGCGATCAGCGGCGCCAGCCCCAGCGAGGGCTCGTCGAGCAGCAGCAGGCGCGGCCGGCTCATCAAGGCGCGGCCGATCGCCAGCATCTGCTGCTCGCCGCCGGACAGGGTTCCGCCGCGCTGGGCGTAGCGTTCCTTCAGCCGCGGGAACAGCGTGAAGACGCGTTGCAGTGTCGTCTCGCGTTCGGCGTCCGTGCATCCGGTGGCGTCCGCGCCCATCTGGAGGTTCTCGGCGACGCTCATGCGCGGGAAAATGCGGCGTCCTTCCGGCGACTGTGCGATGCGCAAATGCGCGATCTCGTGGGTGGGAACGCCGGTGATGTCGCGGCCTTCGTACAGGATCTGGCCTGAGCGGGCGCGCGGCTTGCCGAAGATCGTCATCATCAGCGTCGACTTGCCGGCTCCGTTGGCGCCGATCAGCGCCACGATCTCGCCGGCATTGATCTCGACATCGACGCCCTTCAGCGCCTCGATCTTGCCGTAGGCGGCGCGCAAGGACCGGATCGCGAGCAGGGGAGTGGACGACGTCACGACCCGCTCTCCATCACCGCCGCGGCCTCGTCCTCGTCGGTGCCGAGATAGGCGGCGATCACCTTGGGATCGTCGCGGACCTCGCGGGGCGAGCCTTCGGCGATCTTGACGCCGTGATCCATCACCACGATGTGGTCGGAGATCTCCATCACCACCGACATGTCGTGCTCGATCAGCAGGATCGAGGTGCCATCGTTGCGGATCGAGAGCAGCAGCTCGCTGAGAGCGGCGCTCTCGCGCGCGTTGAGGCCGGCGGCGGGCTCGTCCAGGCACAATAGCGCGGGCTCGGTGCACATCGCGCGCGCGATCTCGAGCCGGCGCTGGTCGCCATAGGCGAGATTTCCGGCAGCGTCATCGGCGCGGTCGAGCAGGTTGACGCGCCTCAGCCAGTCGGTGGCGAGGTCGATCGCCTGCTTTTCGGCCTCCCGGTAGACCGGAGCGCCGACGAGGCCGAGCAAGGTGAAGCCGGAGGCGCGCATCAAGGCGTTGTGCTGCGCCACCATCAGGTTCTCCAGCGCGGTCATGCCGGGAAACAGGCGGATGTTCTGGAAGGTGCGGGCCACCTTGGCCTGCTTGGCGATGCGAAAATCGTTCAGCCGCTCCAGCGCGATCACCCTGCCGTCGTCATGGGTGAGACGGATGGCGCCGCCGCTCGGCTTGTAGAAGCCGGTGATGCAGTTGAACACGGTGGTCTTGCCGGCGCCGTTCGGCCCGATCAAAGCGGTGATCCTCTTGCGCTCGGCGGCGAAAGAGAGGTCCTGCACGGCGACGATGCCGCCGAAGCGCATGGTGAGCCGGTCGACACTGAGGATCTTGTCGCCGCTCATCCGTGCCCTTCCTTGACGAGGTCGGAGGAGATCGCCTGCGCCTTGGTCAGGTACACGGTCGGGGCGCGATGGCCGATCAGCCCGCGCGGCCGCCAGATCATGATCAGCACCATGGCCATGCCGAACACCAGCATGCGGTAGCCCTCGAGGCTCCGGAACAGCTCGAAGCCGCCGATCATGGCAAGCGCCGCGAGCGCAACGCCGAGCTGCGAGCCCATGCCGCCGAGCACGACGATGGCGAGCACCAGCGCCGATTCCTGGAAGGTGAAGGATTCTGGGCTGATGAAGCCCTGGCGCGTGGCAAAGAACGCGCCGGCAAAGCCGCCGAACATTGCGCCGGTCGCGAACGCCGTGAGCTTGGTGGTCGTGGTGTTGATGCCGAGCGCGCGGCAGGCGACCTCGTCCTCGCGCAATGCTTCCCAGGCCCGGCCGATCGGCAGGCGGCGCAGGCGGATCGTCACCCAGTTGGTGAGCAGGGCCAGCGCCAGGATCAGATAGAACAGGAAGACGATGCGGTGGGTCGGCGAGTACTCGATGCCGAGCTTGGCCGCCAAGCCGTCGTCGCTGTTGTCGAGCGGGATTCCGAAAAAGGAGGGACGCGGAATGCCGGAGACGCCGTTGGGGCCGCCGGTCAGCTCCTGCCAGTTGATGATGACGAGACGGATGATCTCGCCGAAGGCGAGCGTCACGATGGCGAGATAGTCGCCACGCAGCCGCAGTACGGGGAAGCCCAGCAGCACGCCCCAGAACGCGGCGAGGATGCCGGCGAGCGGCAGGCAGATCCAGAACGACCAGCCGAAATTGGTGGCGAGCAGCCCGTAGGAATAGGCGCCGACCGCATAGAAGGCGACGTAGCCGAGGTCGAGCAGGCCGGCGAGGCCGACCACGACGTTCAATCCCCAGCCCAGCATGACATAGGTGAGCACGAGGATGGCAAGGTCGAGGATGTAGCGCTGGTTATAGAAGATGACAGGCACCAGCAGCGTGAAGATCAAGAGCGCGGGCGCCAGATAGCGGCCGATGAACGACATTCCGCTCTGCACGGCTGGCGGCACCAGCTTCTCGGCGCCGGTCGGACCGATCCATTGCCGCAGCAGCTCGATCACGATCGAGCCGCCGAACACCGCGGCAACGAGGGATGCAAGCTCGCCGAAGCGTGTCCAGTAGGTGAGCTGGCCGTCGGAGCCCGCCTCGGTGCGGATGCCGACCATCAGCGAGAACAGAACCAGCGCGACCAGCGCATTGACGAAGGCTGTCTTCAGAAGGGGGAGGATGCCGGCGGAGCGACTTGCGGATGCGGTTGCTGGCGAGAGGGCTGTCACGCGCGGACCGTCAGACTTTTTCGACTTCGGGACGGCCGAGCAGGCCGGTCGGCATGAAGATCAGCACGACGATCAGGATCGAGAACGCCGCGACGTCCTTGTATCCGACCGAGAAATAGGCCGACCAGAACGTCTCGATCAGGCCGATCGCGAGGCCGCCGAGCATGGCGCCGGGCAGCGATCCGATGCCGCCGAGCACGGCTGCGGTGAACGCCTTGATGCCGGCGACGAAGCCCATGAAGAAATCGACCGTCCCGTAATAGAGCAGGTACATCAGGCCGGCGACCGCGGCGAGCGCGGCACCGATCACGAAGGTCATGGAGATGGTGCGGTCGACGTCGACGCCGAGCAGCGCCGCCATGGTCTGGTCCTGCTCGCAGGCGCGCATGTCGCGCCCGAGCCTCGTGCGCGAGACCAGCCAGGTGAAGATCGCCAGCAGCACGATGGTGGTGACGACCACCATGATCTGGATGTTGGAGAGCTGGATGACGAAGCCGTCCGCGCTCTCATGCAGGGTGTAGCCGCCGGTGATGAAGGGCGGGATCGGCTTGACGCGCGCGCCTTGCGCAACTTGCGAATAGTTGGTCAGCACGAACGACATGCCGATCGCCGACAGCATCGGGGCGAGGCGGAACGAATGCCGCAGCGGCCGGTAGGCGATGCGCTCGATGGTCCAGCCATAGAGCGCCGTGATCGCCATCGAGACCAGCAGCACCACGAGCAGGATGACCGGGATCGCGGTCAGGCCGAGCGAGACCAGAATCAGGAAGGTGATGAGGGCGATGAAGCCGCCGATCATGAAGATATCGCCATGGGCGAAATTGATCATGCCGACGATGCCGTAGACCATCGTGTAGCCGATCGCGATCAGGCCGTAGATCGAACCGAGCACGAGGCCGTTGATGAGCTGCTGGGCGAAATAATCCATGGACTGCCGTACCAACCTGAGGCGGCTCAAAGGGAGCTCTTTGAGAGAGAGTTCTTGGGCCCCGGCAGCCCTTGAGCGTTCGTCTCGTTTTCTAACAGGAGGGAACTGGCCGCCGCAACAGCCCAGGGCTCGGCATAAAGGCTTGTACAGAGGTCATTTCGGTTACGGACGTCATTTCGGCGGTTCCGCAGGTGCGAGGAACCGGGTTCCGCAGGGCAACCAAAATGCGGGCGGCCCGTTATCTCCGCTCTGACGTCCAACAAGGGAGTTTCCCCGAATGACGAAGCAGCAGAACCAGAATCCGGGCCAGCAGAGTCAGAACCCCGGCCAGCGCAACCCGCAACAGCAGCAGGGCGGCGGTCAGAAACCCGGACAGCAGCAGCAGGATCCGATGCGGCAGGGCGAGCGCCCCGGCCAGCAGAGCGGCCAGCGCGATCAGGAATAAATTTTGGGAGCCCAAGGGAGTCCACTTAGGGAGTCCAGGAGCGAAGAGCAGTAAGAGAGGTCCCGCCGAAAGGCGGGGCCTTTTTTCTTTTGGCAGGCGGTGCGCCGGGCCGGTTAAGGTAAACAAAGGGTTTAAATTGCCGCCACAGTCTGATGCGAGTTAGCTCCCGGCAGCGCCTTCCCAATGAAGGCGCGTGGCAGGCGAAGCGGGAAGCGGCATGTTCAGGAACTGGCGGATCGGCTCGGTCAACGGCGCGCTGCTGGCGGCCTATTTCATTCCGGCCTGGGCCCTCGTCGCCTTCAACATCATGCTGGCGCCGGTGCACGGCCTCTACGAGCGGCCGAGTGTCGCGGTCGCCCTGTTCCTCAGCGACCATCTCCAGATGGCGGGGATGGACACGGTGCGCGCCGCCTGGCTGCTGGCGCTCGGCCGGGCGACCGTGGTGGCGTTCTTCGCGATCTATCTCGTGCTGCTGAGCATTCCACGCACCCGCAAGAGCGGCAGCAGCGACGAGGCGCTCGGGATCGCGCTTGCGATCGGCAGCCTGATCTCGTTCGCCAGCATGGTGATGGCCTCCAAGGTCGGCGAGATGGCCGCGCTGCGGCTGCACGCCACCGAGCTCCTGCTCCTGCTCGGCGCCGCCATCGTGGTGGTGATCGAGAAGCCGGCGGAAGCGCCCAAGATGGTTCAGAAGGCCGCCGAGGCCCCCGCGCCGCTAGCTCTTGAGCAGGCCGAGCTCCTGCACAATCGCTGAGGCTTCCTTGACGGCGTGGTTCGCCGCCGGCACGCCGCAATAGATCGCCTGCTGCAACAGGATTTCCTTGATGTCGTCGGGCGCGAAGCCGCCCTCCGCGAGCGCCGCGCGCACATGCAGGCGGAATTCGTCCCATTGCCCAAGCGCGACCATGGTGCCGATCACGAGCACCCGCCGCGTCCGCTCGTCGAAATGCGGCCGCGTCCAGATCTCGCCCCAGGCATAGCGCGTGATCATGTCCTGGAAGTCGGTGTTGAACGCGTTGCGGTTGGCGATCGACTTGTCGACCCAGGCATCGCCCAGCACCTTGCGGCGCACGTTCATGCCGGCATCGCGGCGCTTCTGGTCGTCCATGGTGTTTCCTCCGGATCAGTCATTCCGGGTTCGCCTCTTCGAGGCGCCCCGGGATGACGGGGGGCAGCTAGCGCTGGGTCAAAAAGCCCACCACCGCATCGGTGAACGCGTGCGGCTGCTCGACATTGGAAATGTGCGCGGCGTCGATGATGGTCATGCTGGCGCCGGGAATGCTGGAGCGGATCAATTCGCCTGCGGAGATCGGCGTCGCCATGTCGTGGCGGCCGGCGATCACCAGTGTCGGGCTCTTGATCTTCGGCAGCAGCGCGCGCTGGTCGAGCGTCGACAGCGCCTCGCAGCAGGCCAGATATCCCTCGACAGGGGTGGCGAGCAGCATCGACTTCATCTTCGCGGTGATCTCAGGCTCGCGCTCGCGAAAATCCGCCGTGAGCCAGCCCGCGACCACGGCATCGGCGACCGCCGCGATGCCGCCCTTCTTCACGGCATCGATGCGCTCCAGCCATTTGGTCGGCTCGGCATAATAGCAGGAGGTGTTGGCGAGGATAAGCTTGCCGAAGCGCTCCGGCGCATTCGCGCCCAGCCATTGCCCGACCATGCCGCCCATCGACAGGCCGCACCAATGCACCTTCTCGATGTTGAGGTCGTCGAGGATTGCGAGCACGTCGCGGCCGAAGCGCTCCATCGTGTAGGGGCCGGGCGGAACGTTGGACTTGCCGTGGCCGCGGCGATCGTAGCGGATGACGCGGAACACCTGCGTCAGCGCCTTCATCTGCGGCTCCCACATCTGCAGCGTGCAGCCGAGCGAATTGGAGAGCATCAGGGTCGGCCCGCCGTCGCGGCCCTCGACGGAGACGTTGATCAGGCAACCGTCGGCATCGATCATGGGCATGATATGTTCCTCGTCATGCGCGGGCTTGACCCGCGCATCCATCTCGAATGCATGTTTCTCCGATGATGGATTGCCGGGTCAAGCCCGGCAATGACATCAGGAGAGATCCAACGAAGCTAGCAGCCGGTCGATCAGGGCCTGCGAGGCGCCTTGATAGGCCATCGGCTCGAACAATGCCGCAATTTTTTCCGGCGCCAGATGCGCAGTGACCTGCGAATCGGCCGACAGCACCTCGCGCAGATGCTTCTTCTCCGCAACTGCGCGCTTGCTGGCGGCCTCGATCAGATGATGTGCGTCGCTCTTGCCGATCTTGTCGGCGAGCGCGAAGGTGACGGCCTCGGCCATGATCAGTCCATGCGTCGCATCGAGATTGCTGCGCATGCGCGCGGCATCGACGTCGAGGCCTTCGGCGATGTCGACGACGGCGGCAAGCGCGCCAGAGGCGACCAGCATCAGTTGCGGCAGCGTCGGCCATTCCGCGTGCCAGGGACCGGCGCTGCGCTCATGGTCCTGCACCTGGGCTGCAAAAATCGTCGCGGCGAGTTGCGGCGCCATGGTGGCGGCGCCCAGCGCGCTTGCGGCGGCGACCGGGTTGCGCTTGTGCGGCATGGTCGAGGAGCCGCCGCGGCCTTCGCCGGCGGGCTCGAACGCTTCGCCGACATCGGTCTGCATCAGCAGCGAGACGTCGCGCGCAATCTTGCCGCAGCTGCCGGCGAGAATCGCAAAGCTGGAAGCCGCCTCGGCGATCCGGTCGCGATGGGTGTGCCAGGGCGCTTCCGGCAGCGGCAGGTTCAGCTCCTGCGCCAATCGCTCCGCAACGACGAGCCCCTTGTCGCCGAGCGCGGCGAGCGTGCCGGCGGCACCACCAAATTGCAGTGCGAGGCCCTCGCGGGCGAGCCGCCGCAGCCGGCAGCGCGCGCGGGCAACGCTTGATGCGTATTCTGCGGCCTTCAGTCCGAACGGCATCGGGAGCGCGTGTTGCAGCCAGGTCCGCGCCACCATCGCGGTGTTGCGGTGCTTGCGCGCCAGCGCGGCAAAGCCCTTGATGGCGCGGCTGAGGTCGGCATCCAGCGCGTCGATGCCGGCGCGCAAGCCGAGCATGGTCGCGGTGTCGATGACGTCCTGGCTGGTCGCGCCCCAATGGACGTAGCGGGCGGCCTCCGCATCGGCCTTGCCGACATTGGCGGTCAGCGCCTTGACCAGGGGAATCGCGAGATTGCCGGATCGTGTCGCGGCCTCGGCCAGCGCGGCCATATCGAAGGTATCAGCCTTGCACGCCGCCTCGATCGGTCTCACCGCGGATGCGGGGATCACGCCTGTCGCGGCCTCGGCGCGTGCCAGGGCTGCCTCGAAATCGAGCATGTTCTGGAGGGTCGACCGGTCGTCGCAGATCGCGCGCATGGCCGGGCTCGACAGCATCGGCGCGAGCAGGGGGGAGAGGGAGGTGCTCATATTATGCGGGACCTAACCACCATGACCCGCCTGTGCCAATCCCCAACCATCAGCGCAAGCCTTTTGCAGTTGCGAATATGCATTGCACGTGACCGGGGGACCACCCTTTCCTTTGCGGCCTCCGTGCGTTACTTGAGCAATATTATTCTGATGCAATCCAAGTCTGATATCCCGGGAGGCGCCCCATGGCCATGACGATGAACGGCGAAGTCCAGCTTGCGGCGCCGCGCGAGGCCGTCTGGGAGAAGCTCAACGATCCCGAGGTGCTCAAGGCCTGCATCCCCGGCTGCGAGGAGCTGGAGAAGACCGAGGACGGCGGCTTCCGTGCAACGGCCAAAATGAAGGTCGGGCCGGTGTCGGCGCGCTTCAAGGGCAAGGTCATGCTGAGCGATCTCGACCCGCCGAACGGCTACAAGATATCAGGTGAAGGCGAGGGCGGCGTGGCCGGATTCGCCAAGGGCGGTGCGGCGGTCAAGCTCGCGGAGAAGGACGGCGGCACGCTGCTCTCCTACGACGTCGAGGCGCAGATCGGCGGCAAGTTGGCGCAGCTCGGCCAGCGCCTGATCAACGGCACCGCCAAGAAACTGGCCGACGAGTTTTTCGCGAATTTCGCCAAGGCGGTACAGGGCTGAAACCTATCGCCTTTCGGCATGGCGGCTTGCGTCCGGGGCGATGTTGCCCCAGGGGACAATGGCCCATATGATGGGTTGGAATAATTATAAGAACGCTTCGACGGGACCCGTCGGGGTGCTGATAGAGAGTGCTTATGGCAAAAATCTCCCTCATCGTGAACGGCAATCCTGTAACGGCCAATGTCGATCCCCGCACGCTCCTGGTGCAGTTTCTGCGCGAGAATCTGCGGCTGACCGGCACCCATGTCGGCTGCGACACCTCGCAGTGCGGCGCCTGCGTCGTGCATCTCGACGGCAAGGCCGTGAAGTCCTGCACCACGCTTGCGGTGATGGCCGACGGCCATGAGGTCAAGACGATCGAGGGGCTCGCTGCCGACGGCGCGCCGCTGCATCCGATGCAGGAGGCCTTCCGCGAGCACCATGGCCTGCAGTGCGGCTTCTGCACGCCCGGCATGATCATGACCGCGATCGACATCGTCCATCGCAAGGGCCATGAGCTCGACGACCATACGATCCGGGAAGAACTAGAAGGCAATCTCTGCCGCTGCACCGGCTACCAGAACATCGTCGCCTCGATCTCCGCCGGCGCCAAGGCGATGGCGAAATCCGATCTCGCCTAACCCGCGCATCCCGCGATCAGGACATTCAGATGTACGAATTCAAATATCATCGCCCCGGGACCGTGCGGCAGGCCGCCAACCTCCTGGTGAAGAACGAGGACGCCAAGGTGATCGCCGGCGGCCATACGCTGATTCCCGTCATGAAGCAGCGTCTCGCCAGCCCCCCGCATCTGGTCGACCTCTCCCATATCGAGGGGCTCAACACGATCGAGATGAAGGGCCGGTCGCTGGTGATCGGCGCCACCGCCAAGCATGCCGAGGTCGCGACCTCCGCCATCGTCGGCGAGGCCATTCCGGCGCTGGCGGATCTCGCCGGCCAGATCGGCGATCCCGCCGTGCGCCACCGGGGCACGATCGGCGGCTCGCTCGCCAACAACGATCCGACCGCCGACTATCCCGCCGCGGTGCTCGCGCTGGGCGCGACCATCGTCACCAACAAGCGCCGCCTCAAGGCGGAAGAGTATTTCCAGGGCCTGTTCTCGACCGCGCTGGAAGCCGACGAGATCATCACCAAGGTGATGTTCCCGCTGCCGAAGAAGGCGGCCTACGTCAAATTCCGCAACCAGGCCTCGCGCTATGCGCTCGTCGGCGTGTTCGTGGCCCGGCGTCCGTCGGACGTGCGGGTCGCCGTCACCGGCGCCGGCTCCGAGGGCGTGTTCCGCGTCACCGCGTTCGAGGAAGCCCTGAAGAAGCGCTTCGCGTCGAAGGCGATCGAAGGCATCGAGGTGCCGGCGGACGGCCTCAACAGCGACATCCACGGCAGCGCCGAATATCGCGCGCATCTCATCGGAGTGCTGACGAGGCGTGCCCTCGACGCCGCCAACGCCAAGGCGTGAGTGAACCTCACGCCTCGGCCAAACTTGTCCCTGGTGGGGCGTAGCGAGACTGGCTTTTTCATGAATTCAGCGGCCAATTCTTCCGGTGCTTTGCCGGCATCGGTCGATGCGATGCTCGAACTCTTGACCTCGCGCGGCTATCTCGCCGAGCGGTCGCTGGCGACGGTGACCTACCTGTCGCTGCGCATGGGCCGGCCGCTGTTCCTCGAAGGCGAGGCCGGCGTCGGCAAGACCGAGATCGCAAAGGTGCTCTCGGCGGCGCTGGGGCGGAAGCTGATCCGTCTGCAGTGCTACGAGGGCCTCGACGTTTCCTCCGCGGTCTATGAGTGGAACAGCGCCGCGCAGATGATCGCGATCCGGATGGCGGAAGCCGCCGGCGATACCGATCGCGATCAGCTCTCGAGCGACATCTTCGCCGACCGCTACATGATCAAGCGGCCGCTGCTCCAGGCGCTGGAGCCTGATGTGGCCGGTCCGCCGGTGCTCTTGATCGACGAGCTCGACCGCGCCGACGAGGCGTTCGAGGCCTACCTGCTCGAGATCCTCAGTGACTTCCAGGTGACCATCCCCGAATTCGGCACCGTGAAGGCGCCGCATCCGCCAATCGTCATCATCACCTCCAATCGCACCCGCGAGATCCACGACGCGCTGAAGCGGCGCTGCCTCTACCACTGGGTCGATTATCCCGCCGCCGAGCGCGAGCTCGCGATCGTCAAGACGCGCGTACCCGGCATCTCGGCAAAACTCTCGCAGCAGGTCGTGCGCTTCGTGCAGGCCCTGCGCAACCAGGATTTCTACAAGTCGCCTGGTGTCGCCGAGACCATCGACTGGGCCACCGCTTTGTCGGAGCTCGATGCCCGCTCGCTGACCCCGCAAGTGGTCGGCGACACGCTGGGCGCGCTGCTCAAGTACCAGGACGACATCACACGGATGCAGGGCGATGCCTTGCAGAAGGTGCTGAAGGACGCGACGAGCGAGAATTGATCTCGCGCCATAACTGCTCCCGTCATTCCGGGGCGCGACGAAGTCGCGAGCCCGGAATCCATAACCGCGATCGGGAGTATGGATTCCGGGCTCGCGCCTAAGAAAGCGCGCCCCGGAATGACGAGGGGATGGATACGAAACCATGGCCATCAACCACCTTGCTCCGGAGCAAACCGAGCAGTTCGCCGACAACATCGTCGGCTTCGCCCGCGCGCTGCGTGCGGCCGGAATGCCGGTCGGGCCGGGCGCCGTCATCGATGCCATGAGCGCGCTGCAGGTGATCGACATCGGCAACCGGTCCGACGTCTTCACCACGCTGGAGGCGATCTTCGTCAAGCGCCACGAGCATGCGCAGATCTTCAGGCAGGCCTTCAACCTGTTCTTCCGTGCCTCCGAGGAATGGAAGCACATGCTGGATTCGGTACCGCTGCCCGAGCAGGCCAAGAAGAAGCCGCAGGCCGGCGCCCGCCGCGTGCAGGAGGCGATGTCGCAGCCGCGCATGACCGAGACGCCGCAGCACCAGGAGCAGGATTTGCGCCTGTCGGTCTCCGACAAGGAGATCCTTCAGAAGAAGGATTTTGCGCAGATGAGCGCGGCGGAGATCAGCGAGGCGCTGCGCGCGGTCGAGCGGATGCACCTGCCGCAGGCCGAGCTCCTGACGCGCCGGCACCAGCGCGATCCGCGTGGGCTGCGCCTCGACCTGCGCCGCACGCTGCGCGCGTCCTTACGCACCGGCGGCGACATCATCGACATCCATCGCCTCGGGCGGATCGAGAAGCCGGCGCCGATCGTCGCGCTGCTCGATATCTCGGGCTCGATGAGCGAGTACACTCGCCTGTTCCTGCACTTCCTCCACGCCATCACTGACGCGCGCAAGCGCGTGTCGGTGTTTCTGTTCGGCACCCGTCTCACCAATGTCACACGGGCGCTGCGCCAGCGCGATCCGGACGAGGCGCTGGCGAGCTGCTCGGCCTCGGTCGAGGACTGGGCCGGCGGCACGAGGATCTCGGCCTCGCTGCACAACTTCAACAAATTGTGGGCGCGGCGGGTGCTGAGCCAGGGCGCCATCGTGCTGCTGATCTCCGACGGGCTGGAGCGCGAGGCCGATTCCAGGCTCGCCTTCGAGATGGACCGGCTGCACCGCTCCTGCCGGCGGCTGATCTGGCTGAACCCCCTGTTGCGCTTCGGGGGCTTCGAAGCCAAGGCCCAGGGCATCAAAATGATGCTCCCGCACGTTGACGAATTCCGCCCGGTACATAATTTGAGTTCGATCCAGGAGCTGATCACCACGCTCTCCCAGCCGCTGCCGCCGCATCACCGCAGCCTGATCCGCTCCGCAGCTTGAGAGGCCACCCATGCTCGATCGCGACGAGGATATCCTGAAGGCGGCGGAGGACTGGCAGAAGGCCGGCCGTGGCGTCGCGCTGGCGACCGTGGTGGAGACCTGGGGCTCGGCCCCGCGCCCGGCGGGCTCGAGCCTCGTCATCAACGACGAGGGCACGTTCCTGGGCTCAGTCTCCGGCGGCTGCGTCGAGGGCGCCGTGGTGACCGAGGCCATGGACGTGATCGAGAGCGGCAAGCCCAAGATGCTGGAATTCGGCGTTGCCGACGAGACCGCCTGGAATGTCGGTCTGTCCTGCGGCGGCACCATCCGCGTCTTTGTCGAGAAGGTCGGCTAGCCGTGAAGCTCGCGATCCTGCACGAACTCAATGCCGAGCGCGCCGCGCGCCGGCCCGTCATTCTGGTGACGGACACAGAGAGCGGCGAGCAGCGCCTGGTGAAGGCTGCGGACTTCGCAAAAGACCCGCTGCGCGCTGAGCTGGACAAGCAGCTTCGCATGGGCAAGAGCGCCAATGTCGAGGCCGGCGGCAAGAAGCTGTTCCTGAATGTCTACGCGCCGACCGCAAAGCTCGTGATCATCGGTGCGGTCCATATCAGCCAGGCGCTGGCGCCGCTGGCGCGCTCGCTCGGTTACGACGTCACGGTCGTTGATCCCCGTACCGCCTTCGCCAGCCCCGAGCGTTTCCCGGACATTCCGCTCGTCGCCGAATGGCCGGACACGGCGCTGCCGCCGCTCAATGTCGATGCCTACACCGCCTTCGTCGCGGTGACGCACGATCCCAAGATCGACGATCCCGCGTTGCTGCACGCCTTCGAGCGCAACTGCTTCTATATCGGCGCGCTCGGCTCACGGAAGACGCACGCCAAGCGCGGCGACCGGCTGCGGGCGCAGGGCGCCAAGGACAGCGACATCGCGCGCATCCACGCGCCCATTGGTCTTGCGATCGGCGCGGTCTCGCCGTCCGAGATCGCGGTAGCGATCATGGCCGAGATCACGGCGGTGCTCCGCCTGCCACCCAAAGAAAAAGAAGAAGCGGCATGAAGTTCGGACCGGCGAGCCCCAAGGATGCGATCGGCGGGGTGACCGTCCACACCCTGCGCCAGGGACCGCTGGTGCTGAAGAAGGGCACGACGATCGGGCCTGCCGAGGTCGAGTCGCTCACGCGCGCCGGCATCAAGGACATCGTCGTGGTGCGGATGGAGGCGGGCGACGTCTCCGAGGACGTCGCGGCCGCCAGCATCGCGCTTGCGGTCGGCGGCGAGGGCATCCATGTCGAGCGCGCCTTCACCGGCCGCGCTAATCTGTTCGCCGCCCAGCCCGGCGTGCTGGTGATCGACCGCGCCGCGGTCGACCGCATCAACAATATCGACGAGGCCATCACCTTCGCGACGCTCACCGCCTACAAGCCCGTGGTCGAGGGCGAGATGGTCGGCACCGTCAAGATCATCCCGTTCGGTGTCGAGGGGACCTTGCGCGATGCCGCGGTGAAGGCGGCCGGCAAGGACGTGCTGAAGGTCGCGCCGTACGTCATCAAGCGCGTCGGCGTGGTCTCGACGCTGCTGCCGGGCCTGTCGTCGAAGGTCGTCGACAAGACCCTGCGCGTCACCGCCGAGCGCCTCGCGCCGGCCGGCGCCAGCATCATCGCCGAGCGGCGGGTCCAGCACGACGAACACGCGCTGTCGGCGGCGATCAAGGAATTGCTTGGATTAGGGGCCGAGCTCGTCATCGTGTTCGGCGCGTCCGCGATCGCCGATCGTCGCGACGTCATTCCGGCGGCCGTGACCGGCATCGGCGGCGAAATCGAGCATTTCGGCATGCCGGTCGATCCCGGCAATTTGCTGCTGATCGCGCGGGCAGGCGGCGTGCCGGTGCTGGGCGCGCCGGGCTGCGCCCGCTCGCCGGTCGAGAACGGTTTTGACTGGGTGCTGATGCGACTGCTTGCCGGCATCAAGGTGACGCGCTCCGAGCTGATGGGCATGGGCGTCGGCGGCCTCCTGATGGAGATCGTGACGCGGCCGCAGCCGCGCGCAAAGCCGGAGACCGAGGGCAACAGCCAGGTCGCGGCCATCGTGCTCGCGGCGGGCCGCTCGACCCGTATGGGCGGGCCGAACAAGCTGCTCGCCGAACTCGACGGCAAGAAGCTGGTGCGGACCGCCACCGAGCAGGCGCTGGCGTCCAAGGCATCCGAGGTGATCGTCGTCACCGGCCATCAGACCGAGCTGGTCGAGCAGGCGCTCGCGGGCCTGAAGGTGCGCTTCGTCAAGAACCCGGATTTCGCCGGCGGCATCGCAAGCTCGGTCAAGGCCGGCATCGCGGCCGTGCCCGACACCTGCGACGGCGCGATCGTCTGTCTCGGCGACATGCCGCTGATCGACGCCAGCCTGATCGACCGCCTGATCGACGGCTTTGCGCCCGACCGCGGCAACCTGATCGTCGTGCCCGTCAGCGAAGGCCGCCGCGGCAATCCCGTGCTGTGGTCGCGCCGTTTCTTCAAGGAATTGATGACGCTCGACGGCGATGTCGGCGCGCGGCATCTGATCGCCAAGCACACCGAGGCGGTCGCCGAAGTGCCTGTCGATGGCGAGAGCGCCTTCCTCGACATCGACACGCCGCAGGCCCTGGAAGCCGCACGCCGCGGATGACGCTGCCGTAGGGTGGGCAAAGCGACTTGTCCGCCATAGCTCGAGGAGCGACGGCGGAAGCGTGCCCACCGATCTTGAATGACGATGTGGATGGTGGGCACGGCGCTTCGCGCCTTTGCCTACCCTACGGCACCTCCAAAGTGGCGGATTTCAACCACTCGTTCACCAAGTGGAAACGACCGCCGCTTAGAGTCCCCTCCACCTGCCTTGGGGGGAGGGGCTTTCCATGACTTCGAATGCCGTCGCGCGCCGTTGCGCGATGTTTTTCTTTGCGCTGTCGGTGTGTGTCGCTGGGGCGCGCCACATTACGGATGCGCACGCGGCCGGCGCCATTGCGGTCGGCAAGTGTGGCGCCTATGGCCAGGCCTATGATTACGGCGCCGAGCACGAGGCGCGCGCCGCGGCGCAGAAGCAGTGCAAGGGTGAATGCACGACGGTCACGATGAAGCGCGCCTGCGCCGCGATGTCGGTCGATCTCGCCAACCCCTGCGGCGCTTATGGCTACGCCGTCAAGCCGAAGATCTCCGCCTCGCTCAATGCCGCCACGCGCGAATGCTACAAATATGGCGGCAAGGAATGCGTGATCCGCGCCTGGGCCTGCGACGCCAAGGGGTAATCCTCTCGCTGTCATTCCGGGGCGCGCGTAGCGCGAACCCGGAATCTCGTGCAACAATCTCCAGATTCCGGGTCTGCGCCTGACGGCGCATCCCGGAATGACATTTTGTGGAGACATGCATGCAATTCGACACCAAGATCGCCGTCGTGATCCGCACCGATCTTCAGGCCTGGCAGAAGCTCAACGTCGCGTCCTTTCTCACCAGCGGCATCGCCGCTGCATTTCCCGAATGCATCGGTGAGCCCTACGAGGACGCCTCTGGTACAAAATATCAGTCGCTGATCGGCCAGCCGATTCTGATCTACGCCGCCGACGGCCCCGCGCTGTCGCGGGCGCTCGACCGCGCGCTGACGCGCAACGTGAAGCCGGCGGTCTATACCGAGGATATGTTCAAGACCACGCACGATGCCGCCAATCGGGAGGCGGTGAGGGCCGTGGCGCGCACCGATCTCAACCTCGTCGGGATCGCGATGCGCGCCGAGCGCAAGGTGATCGACAAGATCGTCGATGGATTGAAGTTCCATAGCTGACGCGGTGTCCACTTAGCCTGCGCCATCACGTCCCTGTCATCATGCTGCCCGCGGCGCATAAATTTGCGCCGTTTGACTCCAATCAAGGGCACGCCGCGCGGCATCGCTAGTCTGCTCCAATCCTTGCAACGGAGCAGACCCATGCCGACCATGAAAGCCGCCATCGTCAAACAATTCGGCAAGCCGCTGGTGATCGAGGACGTGCCGGTGCCGCAGCCCGGCCCCGGCGAGGTCTTGGTCAAGGTGAAAGCGTGCGGCGTCTGCCACACCGACTTGCACGCCGCCGCCGGCGACTGGCCGGTGAAGCCGGCGCCGCCCTTCATTCCCGGCCATGAGGCCGCCGGCATCGTGGCCGCGCTCGGGCCCGGCGTGAAAAATCTCAAGGTCGGCGATGCCGTCGGCGTCGCCTGGCTGCACGATGCGTGCATGGCTTGCGAATATTGCCAGACCGGCTGGGAGACGCTGTGCGAGCACCAGCACAACACCGGCTACAGCGTGAATGGCGGCTTCGCCGAATACGTCATCGCCTCGGCCGCCTTCGCCGCCAAGCTGCCGGCGACGATCGACTTCGCCGCCATCGCGCCGATCCTCTGCGCCGGCGTCACCACCTACAAGGGACTGAAGGAGACCGACGCGCGGCCCGGCGAGTGGGTCGCGATCTCAGGCGTCGGCGGGCTTGGTCATGTCGCGGTCCAGTACGCCAAGGCGATGGGGTTCAAGATCGCCGCCATCGATATTGCCGAGGACAAGCTTGCGCTCGCACGCGAGACCGGCGCCGATCTCGCGGTCAACGCGCTTGAAGCCGATGCCGTGGACAAGGTGCTGACGGCAACCGGCGGAGGGGCCCACGGTGTGCTGGTGACCGCGGTCTCGACCGCCGCGTTCGCGCAGGCCCTGAAGATGGTGCGCCGCAAGGGCACCGTGAGCCTGGTCGGCCTGCCGCCGGGTGAATTCCCGACGCCGATCTTCGACGTCGTGCTCAAGCGCATCACCGTGCGCGGCTCCATCGTCGGCACGAGGCGCGATCTCGACGAAGCCATCGCCTTCGCCGCCGACGGCAAGGTCAAGGCCGAGGTGGCGAAGGTGCCGCTTGCGCAAATCAACGACGTTTTCGATCGGATGAAGGCCGGCAAGATCGACGGCCGCATGGTGCTGGATTTTGCTTGAAGCGTTTTCGAGCGAATTGGATACCGGTTCGCATAAAGAAAACGCGTCGAAACGGGAATCTGGCGCCTCAGCCCGGCGGCATGCCTGCGAATGTCGGCAAGTTGGGGTCGAGGCGATCCCAATCGTGGGCGCGCGCGGCGTAAGTCACGGCTTGCGGCTTGTAGCGGGCGGGCTCGTCGAGGCTGGCGGCACGGATGGTGAAGATCTCGGGCATGGCGGCGAAGGTCATATAGACCGGCAGGCCGCACTGCGGACAGAAGCCGCGCGTCTTCACATTGCCGCTGTCGCCGACCATGTCCCAGTGCTTCGCCTCGCCGGTCAGTGTGACGCCGGCGCGCGCGAAGGTCGCGTACGAGCCGTGTCCGCTGCCGCTTTCCCGCTGGCAGTCCCGGCACTGGCAGTGATTGCTGAACAGCGGCTCGCCAAGAATCGAATAGCGGATGGCGCCGCAGGCGCAGCCGCCGGTAAAGAGCTTTGTCATCGAAAAATCTCCCGCTCACTCTTCGCCGCTGATCTCATCGAGCTGTTTGACGACCTTCTTCCAGCCGCCGCTCATGACCGTGTAGGCCGACTCGTTCCTCGGCAGGACGAAGCCGGCATGAACGAGCCGGATCCGCGTGCCGGCCTCGACCGGGGTGAGGGACCAGGTCACGACGGTGTCGAGCGGCGCGCCGTAGCCGGTGTTGCGCGCATCGCCGCCCTTCCAGGCGTAGACGAGGCGCCTGAAAGCCACGACTTCGAGAACGCGGCAATGAATGACGCCGTCCCAATTGCCGCCCGGTGTGGTCTGGAACGTAAAGGCCTTGCCTTCGACCGCTTCGAAGCCGGTCGGCTGCATCAGCCAGCGCGCGATCAGCTGCGCGCTGGTCAGCACCTTCCAGACCGTCTCCGGCGCATGAGGGAGCACCTCGTCGATGACGATGTCTTTTGTCTCGGCTTGCAACGCGGCTGCACTCACGGGTCGATCTCCTTCAAGAGGTCACGCAGGTTCTGGAAGCGCTCGCGCCAGAACACGCCGTAATGGTCCATCCAGGTGACCAGCGGCGCGAGGCCTTGCGGCGCGGCGCGGTAATAGACGTTGCGGCCTTCGGCGCGCTCGGCGACGAGGCCGGCCTGTTTCAACGATTTCAGGTGCTGCGAGATCGCCCCCTGCGTGACGCCGCTGCCACGGGTCAGCTCAGCGACGCTGATCTCCTTGCTCTCGAACACACGCTCGAACACCGCGCGGCGGGTCGGATCGGCGAGGGCGCGCATCACGGTGGTGACGGGATTTGGGGCGGGCTCAATCATGCGAGTTCAATTAGCGAATGCTAATGAATTAGTCAACACTAATTCGTTGGCCGAATTGCGTTGCGTTCCTGGCTTGACTATGACTGACTAGTCAGTCATAAATTGAGGATGCCAAAGAAGTCGACCAAAGCCGCCATGTCCCCCGCAGCTCGCACCAGCGCGAACGTCCCCGCAGCTAGCGAGGAGGGACCTGCCTCGAACCGTGCCACACGCGCAGCGGAGCGGCGTGCGGCGATCGTGGAGGCCGCGATGGAGGAGTTCATCGCGCGTGGCTTCGCGGCGACGCGGCTCGACGACATCGCCAAGCGCGCCGGTGTCGCCAAGGGCACGATCTACCTGCACTTCAAGGACAAGGAATCGATGTTCGAGGAGCTGGTGCGGATCGTCATCGTGCCCGTGGTGGCGCGGTTGACGGAGTTGCCGCCGCCAGCGGGCTCGGTGCGCGATCTCGTCGAGGCCTTCGCCCGCAATTTCCTGAAGGAAGTGATCGGCACCAGGCGCGGCGATCTGGTGCGCCTGATCGTGGCGGAGGGGCCGCGCTTTCCCTCCGTCGCCGACTTCTACTACCGCGAGGTCGTCTCGCGCGGCATCGCCACGATGCGCACCCTGATCGAGCTCGGCATCGCCCGTGGCGAGATCCAGGAGAAGGACCTCGCGCGCTATCCGCAGATCCTGGTCGCGCCCGCGATGATCGCGGTGATCTGGCAGAGCCTGTTTGCGCGGCACGCGCCGCTCGATGCGCAGGACATGCTGCGCGTCCATCTCGATTTGATTTTTGGCGAACGGAGGACGACATGAGGTCGTCGCGAACCATCTCTCACCTCATCCTGAGGAGCGCGGAACGCGCGTCTCGAAGGATGAAGGCCCGGCTGTGGCTCCTCGCCCTTCGAGACGCTGCTTCGCAGCTCCTCAGGGTGAGGGATCGACAGCAGTATCTGCCGCGCTTCTGTTCGATCGCGGCCCTCGTGCTCGCAACCGGCCTCGCCGGCTGCCAGGAGAAGCGCGATCCCGGCTTCCAGGGCTGGGTCGAGGCCGACATGATCTTCGTCAGCCCGGATGAAGCGGGCCGGGTGACGAAACTGAACGTGCGCGAGGGCGACGAGGTCAAGGTCGGCGATCACCTCTATTCGGTCGACGACGACCTCCAGTTCGCCGACCTCAACCAGAACAAGGCGACGCTGGCGAACGCCCAGCAGACCTATGACCGCGCGGCCTCGCTGAGCAAGACCGGATCGGGCACGCAGGCCAATCTCGACTCCGCGGTGTCGGCCTTGCGCGTTGCCGAAGCGCGGGTGGCGACGTCGGAGACGCGGATGGCGCGGCGCAAGGGCTTTGCGCCGGTCGCCGGCACCATCCAGCAGATCTATTTCCGTGAGGGCGAGATGGTGGCGGCACAGCGGCCGGTGCTGTCGATCATGCCGCCCGGCAACATGAAGCTGCGCTTCTTCGTGCCGGAGACCGAGCTGCCGAAGCTTACGATCGGCGACACGGTGCGGATCGCCTGCGACAATTGCGCCGCCGACCTCACCGCCAAGATCTATTTCATCGCGACCTCGGCGGAGTACACCCCGCCCGTCATCTACAGCCTCGAGGAGCGCAACAAGCTGGTCTACCTGATCCAGGCGCGGCCCTCGCGCCCCGACGCCCTGCGCGTCGGCCAGCCGATCAACGTCTATCTCAACCCCAAGACGCCGGTGGCGGACAAGCGATGAATGGCCGCAACGACATCGCGATCGACGTCAAGGGCCTGACCAAATCGTTCGGCGGGCGCGAGGTCGTGCACGATCTGTCGATGCAGGTGAAGCGCGGCTCGATCTACGGCTTCCTCGGGCCGAACGGGTCGGGCAAGACCACGACCATCCGCATCCTCTGCGGCCTGTTGACGCCCGACAGCGGCGAGGGCACCTGCCTCGGCTACGACATCCTGAAGGACGCCGAGAAGATCAAGCGCCAGGTCGGCTACATGACCCAGCGCTTCAGCCTGTATCAGGACCTTTCGGTGCGCGAGAACCTCGAATTCGTCGCGCGGCTCTATGGCCTCACCGATGCGCGCGGCGCCGCGCGCGACATGATCAAGCGGCTCGGGCTCTCGGGCCGCGAGGAGCAGCTCGCAGGCGAGCTCTCTGGCGGATGGAAACAGCGGCTGGCGCTGGGCGCCTGCACGCTGCCCAATCCAAAGCTGCTGCTGCTGGACGAGCCGACCGCCGGCGTCGATCCCAAGGCGCGGCGCGATTTCTGGAACGAGATCCACGCGCTCGCGGCTGAAGGGCTGACCGTGCTGGTCTCGACCCACTACATGGATGAAGCCGAGCGCTGCCACGAGATCGCTTATATCGCCTATGGCCATTTGCTGACCCATGGCACGGTCGAGGAGGTGATCGCGGGATCCGCGCTCTCGACCTACACCGTCACGGGCGAAGACCTGAACGGCCTCACGGCCGAGCTCACCGGCAAGCCCGGGATCGACATGGTGGCCCCGTTCGGAACCTCGCTGCACGTCTCGGGGCGCGACGTTACCGCGTTAGAGGCCAGCATCGCGCCCTGGCGCGAAAAGAGCGGCCTGCACTGGCACAAATCCTCGCCCTCGCTCGAAGACGTCTTCATCGAGCTGATGAGCCGCTCCAAGGACAATTTCCAATGAGCGCTGTCGATCAAGCCACACCACGGCACGAAATCCGCGAACGCTTCGGCTTCTGGAAGCGCTCCTATGCGATGCTGATCAAGGAGTTCATTCAGCTGAGGCGCGACCGCGTCTCGTTCGCGATGATCGTGATGCTGCCGGTGATGCAGCTTCTGCTGTTCGGCTATGCCATCAACACCACGCCGCACCACCTGCCCAGTGCCGTGCTGCTTCAGGAGGATTCCGATCTTGCCCGCTCGATCCTGAAGGCGCTGGAGAACACCGCCTATTTCCGCTTCATCTACGAGGTGCACGACGTCGACGATTTCGACAATCTGCTGAAATCCGGCAAGGTGCTGTTCGGCGTCGAGATCCCGCGCGGCTTCGAGCGGGCGGTGCGGCGCGGCGACAAGCCGGCGCTGCTGGTCGCGGCCGACGCGACCGACCCGGTGGCCGCGAGCTCCGCGCTCGGCTCGCTCGGCATGGTGGTGCAGACCGCGCTCGCGCACGATCTCTATATCGGCGATCCCCCGGAGATGCCGTTCGAGATCCGGGCGCATGCCCGCTACAATCCGGCGGCGGCCTCCAGCCTCAACATCGTGCCGGGCCTGGTCGGCACCATCCTCACCATGACCATGCTGATCTTCACCGCGCTGTCGGTCACGCGCGAGGTCGAGCGCGGCACCATGGAGAGCCTGCTGTCGATGCCGATCAAGCCGGTCGAGGTGATGTTCGGCAAGATCATCCCTTACGTGCTGGTCGGCTTCGTCCAGGCTTTCCTCATCATCGGCATCGGCGTGTTCCTGTTCGGCGTGCCCGTGCTCGGCAATCTGTTTCTGCTGGCGCTGCTCTCGACACTGTTTATCACCACCAATCTCGCGATCGGCTACACCATCTCAACCGTGGTGCAGAATCAGCTTCAGGCCATGCAGATGTCGATGATGTTCTTCCTGCCGAGCATTCTGCTGTCCGGCTTCATGTTCCCGTTCGCAGGCATGCCGGCCTGGGCGCAATATCTCGGCGAAGGCCTGCCGCTGACGCATTATTTGCGCATCGTCCGCGCAATCATGCTGAAGGGCGCGACCATGCAGAATCTGCGGTTCGACGCCCTGGCGCTGGCGGCCTTGATGCTGCTTGCCATGGTCATCGCCGTGACGCGCTTCCGCCGCACGCTGGATTGAGGCAAACTGCCCCTTGAGAGTCATTCCGGGGCGAAGCGAAAGCATTGAACCCGGAATCTCGAGATTCCGGGTTCACGCTTGCGCGTGCCCCGGAATGAGTAGGGGGTGGAATGGCCAGGTTTGCGAGCAGGAAGGCGCGGCAGCATGCCGTGCTCTCGGAGGATTACGAGCGCGAGCTGACGCGGGAGGTGCTGCGCACCGAGCTGTTGCGGGTGCGGGCGCTGATCATGACCGGATGCGTCATCATCATCCTCCTCACCACGATGTATTTGATCGACCCTGCCGTCGTGAACCGGGTCTGGCGTGGTACGGGCGGGCTCGTCAAGGAATACGGCCTTCTGATCGGCTTCATCCTGCTCGAGGTGTGGATTTACGCCCAGATCAGGCGGAACCTCAGGCTCAATCGCGATCTGCCGGTGGCCCGGCGCTACATCGGTGCGCTCATCGAGACGTCGCTGCCCACGCTCATCCTCCTTCTGCAAATCCGGACCATGGGCGCGAGCCAGGCGCTCGGCTTCGCGGTGCCGCTGGTCTACTTCATCTTCGTCATCCTCTCGACCCTGCGGCTCGATTTCTGGCTGTCCACCTTCACTGGCTTTGTCGCGGCGTCGCAGCTGTTCGCCGTCGCGCTGATTTATGATCCTGACAGCGGCGTCGGCGAGCCACAGACCTATTTCCACGCGGTGCGCAGCGTCATCCTCCTGATCTGCGGCGTGCTGGCGGGAGCCGTCGGCGCGCGGTTGCGGCGGCAATTTGCCGCGAGCATCGCGGCGGCCACCGCGCGCGACCGCGTCACCAACCTGTTCGGCCAGCACGTCTCGCCGCAGGTCGTCGAACGGCTGATGGCGGAGGGCACCAGCGCCAGCGGCGATATCCGACGCGTCGCCGTGATGTTCGTCGATTTCCGCGGCTTCACCGCCGGGGCGCAGTCGCGCACGCCGCAGGAGGTGGTCGACCGGCTCGACGGCGCCTTCGCTGTGCTGGTCGACATCCTCGATCGCGAGGGCGGCATCGTGAACAAGTTTCTCGGTGACGGCTTTCTCGCCCTGTTCGGCGCGCCGCTGGAGGCCTCGGATGCCGCGCATCGCGCGGTCGCGGCCGGCCGCGAGATGCTGACCGCGATGGACCGCATCAATGCAGAGACGAGCTGGCCGCTGCGGATCGGCATCGGCATCCATTTTGGCGAGGTCGTCGCCGGCAATATCGGCTCGCCCCGGCGCAAGGAATACACTGTCATCGGCGACACCGTGAACTTCGCCTCGCGGCTGGAAGCTTTGAACAAGGAGTTCGGCTCGCAGCTGTTGATCTCCGCGTCGGTGCGCGAGGCCCTCGGCGATGACGGCAAGGATGCCGTCGCGCTCGGCGAAGTCGAGGTGCGCGGCTACGAGCGGCCGGTGCCGGTGTTTCAACTGGGATAGACTGCTCGCATTTCGTTGAATTCGCGTGATGAAATATCCCGCCTCGTTTTCCGCTCTCGCACTCAGGAAGTCGAAAGCTCTCGGCTTCCGTTTGCCATGCGGAGAAGATCCATGTCCCGATTGACCCTTGTCTCAGCCATCCTCATCGCTGCGGCCGTCTGCCAGATGCAGGCCGCTGCCGCCCGCGACGTGATCCCGCGCCACGCCCAGCCTTCGGCAACTGCGGATTGCGTGAGAGCGCCAGCGGCAGGGGCGTTTGCCTCGGCGCCTTACAAGCAGCCGCCCTGCATGCCCAAGGCAACAAACTGACGCGAGCGGCGTCGGGCCGGCAGGTCTGCCGGCCCGACATCGCTTTCCACCTTCTCCCCGTGCGCGGTATTTTCGTAGTGCTTGACTCCCATCTCATCTAGTCATCTATATGACTAGATGAATGCAGCCCCGCACGACGACCGCCTGCCGCGCTACCAGCGCCTGCGCGACGACCTCGCCGCGCGGATCAACCGCAATGAGTGGCGGCCGGGCGAGCCGATCCCGTCGGAGGCCGAGCTCGGTGCGCATTACGGCGTCGCCATCGGCACCGTGCGCAAGGCGATCGACCAGCTCGTCAGCGATGCCGTGCTGGAGCGCCAGCAGGGCCGCGGCACCTTCGTGCGCCGCGCGCGCTTCAACTCCTCGCTGTTCCGCTTCTTCCGTTTCCAGTCCGAGAGCGGCGAGCGGCGCGTGCCTAAAAGCCGCATCATCCGCCGCAAAAGCGTGCCGGCGAATTCGGCCGTCGCCTCCGCGCTGCGCATTCCCGTCGGCGAGCCCGTGATCAGCCTGTCGCGCCTGCGTCTGATCGACGACGTGCCGCTGCTCGCCGAAGAGATCTGGCTCCAGCAGTCGCGCTTCGCAAAGATCCTCGACATCGACACCGCCGAGTTCGGCGACTTGCTGTACCCGCTCTACGAGGAGCGCTGCGGCGAGGTGGTGGTCTCCGCCGAGGAAATCCTGACGGTCGAGACCGCCAATGAGATGCAGGCGCGCCTGCTCAGGCTCGAGACCGGCGCGCCGCTGATCGTGATCGAACGCCTTGCGCTCGACCTCGAGCGGCGGCCGATCGAATGGCGCCGCTCGCGTGGCCCGGCGGATCGCTTCCGCTACCACGCGGAGATCCGCTGACGCGGCCTTTCAACGACATCAAGCAACAACGAGTACAGGGGTGGAAACATGTCGAACTGGTACAGTGAAAGCTCGCCGCTGGAGCGGCGCACGTTCTGGGCAAGCTTTGTCGGCTGGGCGCTGGATGCGCTCGACGTGCAGATGTTCGGCCTCGCCATCCCCGCGCTGATCGCGGCCTTCGGCATCAGCAAGGCCGATGCCGGCCTGCTCGGTTCGATCACGCTGTTCTTCGGCGCGTTCGGCGGCTGGATCGGCGGCGCGCTCGGCGACCGCTTCGGCCGCGTCAAGGCGCTTCAGATCACGGTCGCGACCTTCGCGCTCGCGACCTTCGCCTGCGCCTTCGCGATGACCTACACCCAGCTCCTGATCCTCAAGGCGATCCAGGGCCTCGGCTTCGGCGCCGAATGGGCCTGCGGCGCGGTGCTGATGGCCGAGATCATCCGGCCCGAGCATCGCGGCAAGGCACTCGGCTCTGTGCAGAGCGCCTGGGCGGTGGGCTGGGGCGCCGCCGTGCTGCTCTCGGCGCTCGTGTTCACCTATGCGCCGGCAGACATCGCCTGGCGACTCCTGTTCGCGCTCGGGCTGTTGCCGGCGCTCCTCATCATCTTCATCCGGCGCGGCCTGAAGGAGCCACCGCGATCTGTGGCCGCCGATAAGACGCCGTTCTTCGCCACGCTCTCCGGCATCTTCCATCGCGACGTGCTGCGCTCGACGCTGATCGGCGGCCTGTTCGGCATCGGCGCCCATGGCGGGTATGCCGCGCTCACCACCTTCCTGCCGACATACTTGCGCGAGGTGCGGCACCTGTCGGTGCTGGGTTCCAGCGGCTATCTCGCCGTCATCATCGTCGCCTTCTTCTGCGGCTGCGTCGCGAGCGGCATCATCAGCGACCGCATCGGCCGCCGGGCCAATGTCGCCTTGTTCGCCAGCGCCTGCATCATCACGGTGCTGATCTACATCTTCGCGCCGCTGACCAATGGCGAGATGCTGGTGCTCGGCTTTCCGCTCGGCTTCTTCTCGGCCGGCATCCCGGCCAGCATGGCGGCGCTGTTCAGCGAGCTCTATCCCGCCGGCGTGCGCGGCACCGGCGTCGGCTTCTGCTACAATTTCGGCCGCGTCGTCTCTGCGGCATTCCCCTTCCTGGTCGGCTTCCTCAGCGATCACATCGGGCTTGGACCGGCGATCGGCATCGATGCGGCGTTTGCTTATTCGCTGGTGCTGATCGCGGTGCTGATGCTCCCCGAGACCCGCGGCAAGGTTTTTGAGCAGACCGCCGCGACGCGCGCCTGACGACAGATGGGGAGTAGCCACCATGACATTCGCCCAGCGCGGCCTCACGCGTCGCCAGTTCGGCGCGGGCCTTGCGTCGCTCGCCACGGTGGTTGCGACCACAGCCAGGAGTGAGGCGGCCTTGCCCGATATCGACACCCACGCCCATGTCTTCCACCGCGGCCTCAAGCTCGCTCCGGGCCGGCGCTATGCGCCGGACTACGACGCGCCGCTGCCGCTGTATCTGGAGCAGCTCGATCGCAACGGCATGACGAATGGCGTGCTGGTGCAGCCGAGCTTTCTCGGCACCGACAATTCCTATCTGGTCGAATGCCTGAAGCAGGCGGCTGGGCGCCTGCGCGGCATTGCCGTGGTCGATCCCACCATCACCGCGGACGAGCTGCGCGCGCTCGACCGCGCCGGCGCGGTCGGCATTCGTCTCAATCTCGTCGGCCAGCCCTTGCCTGATCTCGCCGCCCGCGAATGGACGGCGCTGCTCGCAAACGTGAAAGCCATGGGCTGGCAGGTCGAGGTCCAGCGCAATGCGTCCGATCTCGCGGTGCTCGCGCCGCAGCTGCTCGATCACGGTGTTACCGTCGTGCTCGATCACTACGCGCTGCCGGATCCGAAGCTCGGTATCGCCGATCCCGGCTTCCGGTCTGTGCTGAAACTCGGCGCGACGAAGAACGTCTGGGTCAAGATCTCCGCGCCGTATCGCAACGGCGCGATCGGCGAAGATTTTGCGAAGGCGGCCTATCCGCTGCTGCGCGACGCCTACGGCGTGGATCGCCTGTTGTGGGGCAGCGATTGGCCGCACACGCAGTTCGAGGCTTCGCAGAGCTACCAGAAGAACCGGCAATTTCTCGACACGCTGATTTCTGAAGCGAGCGAGCGGGCGCAAGTGTTGGCGTCACCACGGTCGCTCTTCCGCTTCTGACTCCCCCTTGCGCCATTGCTCCGATTGCACTCAATTTTGGGGCATGACGGACGATGTCGCCGGCCTGTAGACTGCCGCGCGATGCGGCCGGTCGTGGCCGCGACTTGCATGGGGAAGTGACGATGCAGCGCCGCTACATCACCGTCGACGTGTTCACCGACCGCGCCTTCGGCGGCAATCAGCTCGCCGTGGTGCTCGATGCCGGCGGCTTGTCGACCACGCAGATGCAGGCGATCGCGACCGAGTTCAACTATTCCGAGACGACCTTCGTACTGCCGCCGCGCGACAAGGCCAATGACGCCGAGGTTCGCATCTTCACGCCGGTGCTGGAGATCGCCTTTGCCGGCCATCCCAATGTCGGCACTGCCTTCGTGCTGGCCTCGATGGCGAAAGAGCCGAAACCGCGCCTGCTGTTCGAGGAGAAGGCTGGCCTCGTGCCGGTCGAGATCGTGCGAGAGCAGGGCCGGGTGATCAGGACCGAGCTCACCGCACCGCAGCCGTTGGTGCGGCATGTGCCGCTGTCGCCTGCTGAAGCCGCAAGCTGCATCTCGCTGAGTGCGGATGACGTCAAGACCGACAACCACGCACCACATGTCGTTACCGTCGGAAACGCGTTCGTGGTGATGGAGCTGCATTCGCGCGAGGCGCTGAAGCGGGCGCGGCCCGACGCTCTAGCCTACGGCAAGGTCTTGCCGCGCGACGGTGCCCGCTCGGTGTGGTTCTATACGCGCGACGTGCCGCCGGCGGAGGCGCCTTGCGAGCGGCAGGCGCGGATGTTCATGCGCGGCGCCAGCGGTCTCGTCGAGGACCCCGCCACCGGCAGCGCCACGGTCGCCGCCGCGGCGCTGTTTGCCGATCTCGATCCCACGCGTGACGGTGAATTGAAGCTCACCATCGGCCAGGGCTTCGACATGGGCCGGCCCAGCATCCTCCAGACGCGCGTGCGCAAGCAGGGCGGCAAGATCGTGTCCGCGCATGTCGGCGGCAGCTGCGTGCAGATGATGGAAGGGACGTTCAAGCTGGCGGGGGAGGGGTGAGCTCTTTCCGCTCGTCATTCCGGGGCAGCGCGAAGCGCTGAGCCCGGAATCCATCGGGCGGCAGAGTTGGTGGATGAATGGATTCCGGGCTCGCGCTGCGCGCGCCCCGGAATGACGGCGGAGGTGGCTACACCTGCCGCCCCGCCAGATTCTTCACCGCCACCCCATCGCGCTCCTCGATGATCTCCGCGATCATCTGGCGGTGGCAGTGGGTGTGATCGCGCTCGTAGCAGAGCAGGCACACGGGCCCCGCCTTTTTCACCAGCGCCGAGAGCTCGTCCATCGCCTCTTTGGCCTCGGGCGCCTTCAGGTGCTTCGAGAAGATCTTCTCCAGCACGTCGTATTGCCCGCTACGCGCGGCAAGCCGGCCTTCCTTCGGCGTACCGAGGGCTGCGAGATGGACATAGGCGATGCCGCGCTCGTCCAAGCCCGCGGCGAGCTGCTTCTTGGAAAAGCCCGGCCGGCGCGACGACGTCACCGCGCGCACGTCGACCACGAGCTTGACGCCGGCGTGTTCCAGCTCGTCCAGCACGGCCTTGGGCGGCGTCTGCTCATAGCCGATGGTGAAGAGCTTCTTCGCCTTTGCCATCGATCACCTCAGCTCACCCGCGCGATCAGTTCCATGGCGCCGTGCGGCGCGCGCACCTTGCCCTCGTGGATGACATAAGCGAACACGTCGCGTGGCTCCTTCTTCGGCTTGGCCTTGTCAACCTTTGGCAGGTCATCCGGTTCACTGCCGGAGGCCCAGGCCTGAAAGCGCTCGGCCCAGGCATCGAGCTGCTTCGGCGGATAGCAGGTCTTCAGCTCGTCGTTACCCTTCTGCAATCGCGCGTAAACAAAATCGCTGGCGACATCGGCGATCGCCGGATATTTGCCGTGCTCGGCGAACACCACCGGCGTCTCGAACTCGCGGATCAGCGCGATGAAATCCGGCGTGCAGAAGCTGTCGTGGCGGACCTCGACGACGTGGCGCAGCGCGCGACCGTCGAGCTTGCGCGGCAGCAGCTCCAGGAACTTGCCGAAATCGGCGCCGTCGAACTTCTTGGTCGGCGCGAACTGCCAGAGCACTGGCCCGAGCCGGTCGCCGAGCTCCAGCACACCGGAATCGTAGAACCGCTTGATGGAATCGCCGGCCTCGGCGAGCACGCGGCGATTGGTGGCGAAGCGCGGCCCCTTCACGGAGAATACGAATCCGTCAGGGACTTCGCTCGCCCATTTGCGAAAGCTCTCCGGCTTCTGCGAGCCGTAATAAGTACCGTTGATCTCGATCGAGGTCAGCTTCGAAGCGGCATAGGACAGCTCCTTCGCTTGCGTCAGCTTCTCCGGATAGAACACGCCGCGCCAGGGCTCGAAGGTCCAGCCGCCGATGCCGATGAAGATGTTGCCGGATTTTTTGGACGCGGTTTTTGCTTTGGCCACGGGAGGAATCTCGCATCGACGGGGAGGGACCTCATCCTAATCAAACCAGATGTGATTGGCCAGTTGCCGCCCCCGGTCTAAGCTTGCGAGGTGACCCGCGAAAAAGGAGAACAAGATGCGGATGCTGGTGGTGGGAGCGGCGCTCGTCATGATGACATCTGCTGCCATGATATCTTCGGCCATGGCGGATGACGATGACGCAAAGAGCGCACAGAAGCTCGCCCAGCAGGGCCGCGACGATTACTGGCATTGCCTGGCGCGGGAATATTCGCGCGACAGCAATCAGGGTCTGTCGGAACAGGATTTCGGCCGCTCGGTCGCCGGCGCCTGTCCGTCGGAACGGCAGTATTACCGGGTGGCGCTGCTTGACTATCTCACCACGCAATACCCGAACATCGATTCCGGCGCGCATCTCGCCACCGCGAACAGGGCGGTCGAGTCGGCGCAGAAGGACATCGTCACGGCCTTCGTCAAGCGCCGCGCGCCGGCGAAGTAGGCGAGTGGCGAATGGCCCATGGCGAATAGGGCAAAAAGGGCAGGCCTTCCTCATTCGCTCCGCGCCATTTGCCCGGGGCCTTCCGGTGCAGCGCGCATCCGTGGTATCACTCGCCGCATCTGGAACACGGAAGGGTTTCCATGTCGTCTGAGTCGGTGGGGGGCATTCTGGGCGCGATCGTCGCGGCGATCGTGCTTGCGGTCGCCGTGGTCCTCGGGCCGATCGGCCAGTACGGCAAGCCGCCCAAGCCGAAGGTCGAGCCTGCCCCGGCTGCGGCACCCGCAGCCCCCGCCGCGCCCGCGCCGCGTGGCCCGGTGATCAAGGAAGTCCCCAACCAATAGGGCCGAAAATCGACCCTTTCGCCCCTTGCGAAGCGGGTTTGTCGTTCCTATCTAGCTTTTAACGGCGACGTTGAGCGAAAACTCCGGCGCTGGGACGACCTTGGAATAGCTTGGGCCTGCGCCGGATGTACGCGCGGTCCGCCGTTCCGGGGTCGTTGGCATTTTAGGGCCCCTTTGGTCCATTCCCCAGAAAAAACCCCGGCTTGGCAGCGCAGGACGTGGCGGATATACGCTGCCGTCATGAATGAAGCGATCAGACCGGGCGCCGACAGCCCGCCGCAGGCCCACGAAGGCCCGGAACTGTCGGTCATCGTCCCGACCTTCAACGAGCGCGACAACGTCACGGTGCTGTACCGACGGCTGGAGGCGACCCTCGCCAACGTCGTCTGGGAGGTCGTGTTCGTCGACGACAATTCGCCCGACGGCACCTGGGACGTCGTGCGCGCGCTGGCCCAGCGCGACAGCCGCGTGCGCTGCGTCCGGCGCATCGGCCGCCGCGGCCTGTCCGGCGCCTGCATCGAGGGCATCCTGGCCTCCAGCGCGCCCTATGTGGCCGTGATCGACGCCGACCTCCAGCACGACGAGACGCAGCTGCCCAAGATGCTGCTGCTGCTCGCAAGCGAGCAGGCCGAGCTCGTCGTCGGCAGCCGCTACATCGAGGGCTACAAGAGCGAAGGTTTCAACAAGCAGCGCGCCGGCGCCAGCGCGTTGGCGACCGAGCTCGCCAGGAAGATGCTGCGGGTCGAGATCGCCGATCCCATGAGCGGCTTCTTCATGATGCGCCGCGACCGTTTCGAGCAGCTCGCGCCGAAACTGTCGGTGCACGGCTTCAAGATCCTGCTCGACGTCGTCGCGAGCGCGCATGGCGGCTTGCGCACGGTCGAGGTTCCCTACACCTTTGGCGCCCGCCAGCATGGCGAGAGCAAGCTGGACTCCATGGTCGCACTCGACTTCCTCGGCCTGCTGCTGGCCAAGCTCACCAACGACATCGTCTCGCTGCGCTTTATCCTGTTCGCGATGGTCGGCGGCATAGGCCTCGTGGTGCATCTCACCACGCTGTTCATCGCCCTTGAACTGGTCAAGGTGCCGTTTGCGGAGGCGCAGGCCGCGGGCGCCATCGTCGCCATGACCAGCAACTTCGTCCTCAACAACTTCCTCACTTATCGCGACCAGCGGCTGAAGGGCTTTGCGCTGCTGCGCGGCCTGATCGCGTTCTACATCGTGTGCAGCGTCGGGCTGCTCGCCAATGTCGGCGTCGCCTTCTCGGTCTACGACCAGGAGCCGATCTGGTGGCTGGCCGGCATGGCCGGTGCGCTGATGGGCGTGGTGTGGAATTACGCGATGTCCGGGCTGTTCGTCTGGCGCAAGAAATAGCTGAGGATGGGCGGGGCTGACGCGCGGATCGTCCGCAACACCGCGCTGGTGATCGTCGCGCTGGTGGCCTTGCGCCTCGTCGCGGCCGCGTTCACGCCGATCACCTTCGACGAAGCCTATTACTGGATGTGGTCGAAGAGCCTGGCAGGCGGCTATTACGACCACCCGCCGATGGTCGCCTTTGTCATCCGTGCCGGTACCATGATCGCCGGCGACACCGAGCTCGGCGTCCGCTTGGTGTCGATCCTGCTCGCGCTGCCGATGAGCTACGCGATCTATCGTTCCGCCGCGATCCTGTTCGGCGGGGCGCGGGTGGCGGCGACCAGCGCCATCCTGCTCAACGTGACCATGATGGCCTCCGTGGGCACGCTGATCGTGACGCCGGATGCGCCGTTGCTGGTGGCCTCCAGCTTCGTGCTGTTCTTCCTCGCAAAAGTGCTGGAGACCGGGCGCGGCGTCTGGTGGTTAGCCGTCGGCGCCGCGGTCGGCGCGGCGCTGCTGTCGAAGTACACTGCGATGTTCTTTGGTGCGGCGATCCTGATCTGGCTCGCCGCGGTGCCGAAACTGCGACGCTGGTTTCTCTCGCCCTGGCCCTATCTCGGCGGGCTCGTTGCGCTGGCGCTGTTCTCGCCGGTGATCCTGTGGAACGCCGACCATCAATGGGTCTCGTTCGCAAAGCAGCTCGGCCGCGCCAAAATCGAGGACTTCCGCCCGGTCTTCATCGCCGAGCTGATCCCGACCCAGATCGCATTCGCTACCCCGCTGGTCTTCCTCCTCGGCGCGATGGGGCTGCACGCGCTGACCTGGCACCGAGCCGGCGCGCTGGCCTCACGCGTGCTGATCGAGACGATGTTCTGGACCATCGTCGTCTATTTCGTCTGGCACTCGCTGCACGCCCGCGTCGAGGCCAACTGGTTCGCGCCGGTCTATCCGCCCTTCGTCGTCGCTGCGGCGGCCGCTGCCAATCTCGTGCCGTGGCAGCCGCGCCAGCGGCGCCTCGCCGATTTCTGCCTGCGCTGGGCCGCGCCGGTCGGCACCGTGATGTTCGCCGCGCTGATCGTGCAGGCCAACACCGGCTGGCTGTCGGGGTATCGCCGCGATGCGACCGTGCGCAGCGTCGGCGTCGGCTGGCGCGAGCTTGCGGCCGAGATCGAGGCGGTGCGCATCCGCACCGGCGCGAGCTGCGTGCTTGCGCCCGACTACGGCACGACCGGCTGGCTCGCCTTCTACCTGCCCCGCGGCACCTGCGTAGCGCAGCAGAACCAGCGCATCCGCTGGGTCAACATGCCTGAGCCGGATCCCAAATTGCTGGCGGGCAAGCTGATCTATGTCGACGAGCTGCGCGAGGGCGGCCATCCCGTCCTCGAGGACTTCTTCACGCAGGTGACGCAGGTCGCGCAGTTGCAGCGCAAGCGCGGGCCGCTCGTCGTCGAAACCTACGGCATCGATCTGCTCGAAGGCGCGAGGGGCGATGTGCTGGACCGCTCGCCGCCGCCTGAACTCGTGCCTTGAGCGGTCATGTCCGGGGTGGTGTCGATTTCTCTTCGTGCTTAAGGCTTGCTCGCGCCACGCGACGATTGGTGCACGTACTGCAGGGCGGCGACGATGAGATCGCACTCGTCATCGGTCATGTCGTTATAAACGGGTAGTGCAATCACGTTGTAGGCAGTTCGCTCCGTCACGTCCAATTTCACGTCGTTCTGAGTCTTGTAAGCCGTCATGTGGTGGCATGGCGGGCTGTAATACTTCCGGACAAAGACGTTACATTTCTCGAGCGCTGATGCCAGCGCTTCACGGTCGAGTCCAAACTGCTCGGCGTCGACAACGACCGGCAGGAATAGCCAGTTCGCCTCGACACCTGCGGGTTCTCGCCCCACCTGCAGACCGGGAATTTCGGAAAGCCCGCTGCGCATGCGCTCGACGGCCCGACGGCGCGTCGCAACGGCGAGCTCGAACGTCTTGAGCTGCTCGATGCCGATGAGGGCCGATATTTCCAGCATCTTGCCGTTCAGGCCCGGCTCACCACAATCGGAACTGTCGACTTGCCCGAAGTTGCGTATCGCTTTGACGCGGGCGAGCAATTCCGGATCGTGGCTGCAGACGCATCCGCCCTCCATCGTCGAGAAGGTCTTGGTGGCGTGGAAGCTGAACATCTGCGCGTCCGCGAAGCTCCCGACCGGCTGGCCATTAACGCGGGTACCGAACGAGGGCGCGCTATCGACGAGAAATTTGAGCCTGTGGCGCCTGGCGATGTCGGCGAGCGAGGCGTAGTCGCTGGCTACTCCGTAAGCGTCGACGGCAAGGATGGCGATGGTGCGATCCGTGATCCTGCGCTCCACGTCCTCCGGATCGAGGCGCATGGTCAGGTCGTCAAGGATATCCGCGAAGACCGGTTCGGCGCCCACCCATTCCACAGCATGAGGTGTGGCGCAGAACGTGAACGACGGCACGATCACTTCGCCAGAGGTGACTCCAGCGGCCCGTAGCATGGCCATCAACCCGATCTGGCCATTGCAGAAGACGAGGGACGGGACACCGAGATATTCGCTCAAACGTCGCTCAAATTCGACAACCCAACGGGAATTGTTCGCGACCTGGCCGGTTTCCAGTGCCGTCTCAAAGGCGGCCAGGAACTGCTCTGTTTTTGGAAAGCTTGGACGCACGATATTGAGAGGATTTTGTGCCCGCGGCATCGGAAGTTCAGGCGCCACCGCGTCAGTCCTCTCGAGTCTACGACGAATACCGATATAGTCCTGCAACTTTGGCTCCATGGTGATGTGGCATGCCCACGCCACGGGTACTCGCGACTGACATCAGCTCGCGGCAACCATGCACATCTTGAGCTGCTGCGGACTTGATGCACAAGCAGCTTGCGCGCGTCACCTGACAAACGACGTCGAATAGGGAAGCAGGTCGACTAGTGATACTCTTTCTTTCCGGACGCCGACGTGATCGGGATTCTCCGCAGCCAAAGCTGTCGCGACCAGCGCTCGGTATTTTCGCGATACCAATCGATCGTCCGGCTGAGGCCATCCTGCCAGGAGAAGCTTGGTTTCCAGCCGAGCACGCGATTGATCTTCGACCAATCACCGGTATGTCTCACGACCTGTCCGGGCCGGTCGCCGACAAATTCGATCTTGGCGGGCGAATAATTCATCTTGGATATGATGTCGTGGGCGATCTCGTTGATCGTGCGGTGTTGGCCGGTCGCGACATTGAAGACTTCGCCATGGACGAGCTCGCCGGGGGCCTGAAGGACAAGATCGATCGCGCGGCAGGTATCCTCAACGTAGACGAAATCGCGGGCGGCCACGCCACCGCCGTGAACCGTCAGCGGCTCGTCGAGCATCGCGCTGGTTATGAAGCGCGGGACGAGCTTTTCGAGATGCTGCATCGGGCCGAAATTGTTGAAAGGCCGAACGATCACGACGGGAATATTGTAGGTCGCCCAATAAGAATAGATCAGCCGGTCGGCACCGCATTTGGCGCTTGCGTAAGGGCTCATCGGATTCAGCGGATGGTTTTCATCCATCATGTCCGAAACCGCATTTCCATACACCTCGGATGTCGAGACGTGGATAAAGCGTTTGATGTTGCGCCCGAACCTGGCAACAGCATTCGCCAGCGTCTGAGTCCCCAGCACGTCAGTTTGGAAGAACTGGAGGCTATCGTGAATCGAGCGCGTGACGTGGGTCTCTGCCGCCAGATGGATCACCACGTCGGCTTCTGCCACAAGCGTGTCGACCAGTGCGGCGTTGCAAACATCGCCGTACCAGAGTGACCCGCGAGAATCGTGCAAGCGAACCATATCGTGCGGAAGATTTTCGACGGCGCCCGCATAGGTCAGCGCGTCGAGGACCACGACCCTATCGAGAGGATACTTCTCCATGAGGTAGTGAACCAGGTTTGCACCGATAAACCCTGCACCCCCGGTAACCAGAATAGTGCGCATTCGAAATCCTGTTCGCAACGCGTTGCAAGGCCATGGAGGCCCGAGTTCTAGGCTGAACTCCGCGTCGCCGAATTTCATGCGTGGCGGCCGCGTCAGTCATCTCGAGTCCACGATGTCTATTGGTTATCGATATCGTCCCTAGCTTGCGCGAAGCATGCCGCGTCGCGGGGATTTTCCGAAATCACGCACATTTGGAATGGTGCGGGTATGGCGAATCAGGATCGATTGCTGGCTAATGGATCGCATCGGCATCCGTCGCCTTAACGCCATTGTTGGAAAAACATGAAGAACTTCGTCGTTAATCTCGATCGCCAGCCGGAGAAATTCGAAAGATTCCTGAAGCGGAATGAAGGCTGCGGAATCGCCTTCGAACGTTTCCCAGCTGTTGACGGATTGAAATTGACCGATGAGGAAGTCATGGCGATGGGGATTGTCGCTCCCGGTTCGCGGTTCGCCCCGGGCGCGGTCGGCGGTACCGCCTCGATGTCGCGGATATGGAAGATGGTTGCCGAGCAGGATCAGCCGGCCCTCGTGTTTGAGGACGATTGCACGATCCGTCACGACATTCTCGCGCGCCTGAAGACGCTTCTGCCGTCGCTTGGCGACTGGGATATCCTGGTACTCGGCTGCAATATAGATTCGGTACTCGATATTGAGCTGGCGCCAGGCATGAAGTCGATGATGGTCTTTCGGCCTCAGCGCCCGGATGACGTGAGCGACGCCGCTTTCCAGCGAGCGACGTCCCAGGTTGCGGCCTTCAGGCTGAACTGCTGTTTTGGCCCGGGCGGGTACGTACTATCCCCTGCAGGAGCGCGGAGAATGTATCCGTATTGGCTCCCGATGGACAACCGGCTGGTGACCATCGAGGCGCTTGGCAACCGCGCAATGACGACGTACGGGGCCGATATGATGGGGAACAGCATCTATCGCTTCGTCAAGGCGTATACTTGTCTCGCACCGCTTGTGGTGCCCCGCAACGATAATGCGACCTCAACGACTCAAAGTCATATCCCGAGTGCGGCGCGGGTTTGGGGTTAGGATCTGGGGCCGGATGCACATCAGCTTTACGGAGGTGCGGAGCTGATGAACGCAGGTCGAGAGTCGGTCGTCATCGCCTGAGTGCGTTTTCCGCGGGTTGGACGGGCGGCTTGTCTGCCGGTTTACCCCAATATGGATTCGGCGGGGGCGGGCGAAGTTTGCGAATGAGCTTCTTCACGGTAGCAGGGCGTTGCACGAAATGAAACTCGCGATCATGCAGCCGTATTTTCTTCCCTACATCGGCTACTATCAGCTCATTGCTGCGGTCGATGTTTTTGTCGTCTACGACAACATCAAATATACCAAGAAGGGATGGATCAACCGCAACCGGATGCTGGTCAACGGAAAGGATGTCCTGTTTTCACTTTCGTTGAAGAAGGATTCCGATGCCCTGGATATTCGTCACAGGGAATTGGCGGCCGATTTCGATCGTGCAAAGCTGCTCAATCAGTGGCGGGGAGCCTATCGCACCGCGCCTTTCTTCAAGGAGACCTTTCCGCTCCTGGAAGAGATTGTCGGTTTTCAGGACCCCAATCTATTTCGCTATATCTTCAATTCGCTGCGCATGACCTGCGAGCATCTGGGCTTAAAGACCGCCCTCAAGATCTCGTCCGAGATTCCCATCGACCATTCGCTCAAGTTTCAGGACAAGGTCCTTGCATTGTGCGAAGCGATGGGGGCGCGAAAGTATATCAACGCGATTGGCGGCCTGGAGCTCTATGATCCCAACGCTTTTGGAGCCCGTGGAGTCGAATTTAGAGCTCTCCGAACAAGGCCGTTTCCCTACGAACAATTCGGCCAGGCTCAGGTGCCGTATCTTTCGATTGTCGATCTGCTGATGTTCAATTCGGTGGCCAAGCTCAGGGAAGTCATAGCCGGCAACTATGACCTGGTTGGAGGCGCTTGCTCCGAACCGCCGGATTTGCTCCCCCAGGTGTAGAAGGTCGGTTGGCTGAGCCCGTGCGTGCAGCACAGATCGGCGGTCGTCGCGCGGAGATCGCTCTCGCATGAAAGAGCCCGCCATTGGCTAAATGGCGGGAGCTGGTCCTCGCACGAAAACAGTGCGCGGCGCAGAGATCCTCGCACCGGAAACATAGGCGGATTAGCCCAAACCCGCCAAAGCTCCGAAAGAAAATCGCCGGGTCAGGCTTTTGATCGTCCAGGTTCGCAAACCAAGAAAATGCTCGAGCATAGATCCGGATACTGCTGGCCCAATTTGTAGGCGCCCTCGAGATAGGCTTCGGAAATGATGTCCGTCTGCAGCAAGCGATCCCACTGGAAGTTGGCCAGGGCCTTGAAAAACACCCCGGAGCGATGGATCACATTGAGCCCCGCCGCAACCGCATCACGCTCCAACGTATCCAACGAATAGGTGATGCGGTGCCCGTGCTCAGCTTCCGCAGGAGTAATGGCGGAGTTGTGCGAGATCAGTCCCATCTTGACCGCAATCTGTCTCGATGGGGCATGCGCATTCGGGCATGCCAAGAACAATCTCCCATTTTCTGAAAGCCACTTTTCGTTGATCAAGCGCAAGACGAGTTGGGGATCGTCAAGATGCTCGAGAACGTGGGTCATCACGATATTGTCGTATCGCCTCGGCAATTGCACGGTTTCGAATGTCGAGTTGATGAACTCGATCCTGGAGCCGAAACGGCTCTTGGCTTCCGCAATCGCGACATCCGATGCTTCGACGCAGGTTATATCCTTGAAGAAAGGCAGAAACCTCTTGGTGAATTCGCCGGTGTAGCTTCCCAGCTCGAGAAGACTTTCGCCTCTGAAGAAGGGCGCAAAGGACCGGATCATGAATGGCTGCATCACATCGAAATCGAACTGGTACGCGTATTTCTGATTGTCCACGTTACCAGTGTCGTTCAGCTCGCGATTGTAGTCTCTCATTTGCGACATAAGGGTCTCTCAAAGATTCTGCGGTTATACCAATTCGGCCAATCCAAAGCCGAATTTGCCAAACTCGTTCCCATTGTAGAGCATGTAGATTCTGTCATCGCAGGCGAAAACATGCGGATAGCATTGCATCTGCGAATCCCAGCCATCCTGCGAAAGGTCGATGCCGCCCTTCGAGTCGTCTCGCGTCCAGCTGATCAGGTCCTGCGAATAGGCGTATCCGAGACGATAGCTATTTCTGCCTTTTTCCCGGAAGCCGTGGCAGGGACGGAAGCAGAAGTACATGTGATAGACGTCATCCCGGCTGAATACCGTCGGCAAAGCCTGGCATTCATCGTCGCCGATGCAATCAGCGATGATTTGCGTGGCATTCCTTTGCCAGTTGATCGCATCCGTGGATGTGGCGCAGGCGATCTTGTAGACTCTGTCGGGTGGGTCGGTTTCGGAGAACGATTTCCATCTCGTTCCGAAAATGTACCACATGTAGTAAATGCCACCGATCGACATCACGAATGAATCGGCGATCAAAAAGGGTTCGTGCAGAGAGGCGGTCATGACCGGACCCGTTCCGTGCTTCTGAAACGTCCGTCCGCCGTCCGTGCTTACGGCAAGGCCAATCGATGAATCCGCGCTGACCGAGGCCTTTCGATTCCATCCCGTGGTGAATCCAAGAACTCTGTCGCCGTCATCAAAAACATGCATGGGGAAAATGCCATGCTCGTCGAAGGCCCCGAGCTCTCCCAGCTCTATGACCGTGTGCTCGCAGACATCGAGGATCTCGCCCATGTTCCTGGTGAAATCCACGTAGGCGACGTGGCTTAGATATTTCCCGACCTCGTCTCGTCTGCGAGTTGAGAAATAAACCCGCACACGATCCTTCAGAACCAGCGCTTGCGGCGACTGGGCAAACTCCAAACAATCGTTTGGCAGCTTATGTTCGGTGGGGTCGAAGATCTTCCCGAGCTTCCTCCACTTCATGGCTTGAACCAATCCGGGGAGTTTTGCAGGCGAGCCAAACCGATGCCTGCGCGGCCCATCTCATTTCCCTGATAGATCATGTACGTCTCGCCGTCCAAACCGAACACGTGGCCATAGTTCACCATTTCAGAATCCCAGCCCTCGGCGGAAACTTCCATTCCCGCGACCGCGTCATTTCTCTTCCAGTTCACGAGATCCTCGGAAACAGCGTAGCCAATGCGATATCCGCCTTCCCGGCCCTTGTAGTTCTGGCTTTGCCGATAGGAATAGAACATGTGAAAACGGCCGGCCCGTTCGATGACGTCGGCGCCCGCCTGGCATTCGTTTTCACCCAGCCTGTCTTCGATCAGGTCGACGCCCGCCTTTCGCCAGCTCAATCCGTCGGAGGAGGTGGCCATGCGAATTTTGTAGACCGGCTCGGGCCTGCCCGAAGTCTTCAGCCACCGCTTGCCCGCGACGTACCAGAGGTACCATTGGCCGTTGAATCTTCGAATCCGCGGGCTTCCCAGGAGAAACGGTTCATCCGGGGTGTATGAAAGGACCGGTCCTTGGCCAACCCTCTCAAAGGATTCGCCATTGTCGTTGCTGATGGCGATGCCGATCGCGGCGTTAAAGGGGACCGACTCGCATCGCGTCCACCCCGCATAATACGCACGGATCTGGTTGTCGTGCCGGATCACCGAGACCGGATTCGTTCCGAATTCGTCGAAGGTTCCGCACCCGCCGAGCCTCATCACCGGTTCGTTGCAAATCCGAACCACCCGCGTCGGCGTTCTTCGGTCCAACTCGATGAACGCAATGTAGCTCTTGTATTGGCCGAGCTCGTCCGGCGCAGGCCTCGAGCAAAAATAGACTCTGATGACATCGTCGAGAATCAGGACGCTCGGAGATTGCGCGAATTCGCGCATCCAAGGATGATCCTTGTGGTCGCGGGGGTCAAAGAGCTTTCCAAGCTTTTCCCATTGCAGCATGGTCTGATCTCAATCCTCGAGCCGTCGAAGCCGGTTCGCGCCGGTCTTCAGTCCGCCGTAGTAGTAGTCATTGAAGCCTGCAGCTTCCATCAGCTCGAATACCTTTGGCATGTTGTACTCGACCCGATGCAGTTCGAAGCTCTTGCCGTCGAAAGTCGCGAACGCCGCCCGTGGATCACCGTCGCGCGGTTGTCCGACCGATCCGGGGTTGCAATAGCTCTTGCCGCCGAAGTGATGCACACTTTGCACGTGGGTATGGCCGCTGACAAAGATGCTGCCGGACAGGCGCGCAAAATAGGCTTCGTCGGGCTCCCTTAGGTATTCATCGATCGGGTCCGACCATCCGCCATGTACGGCTTGAGCGTCCCCCACCTGCATGTGCACCCGAAACGTCCTTAGCCAGTTCAGATTCTCGGGCGTGATCACCTTCCGCTGATAGACCAGACATTCGTTGACGCTCTTGGATCGAATGCAAAAGCCCCCAAAGCCCAGGTACCAGTCATGGTTGCCAAGAAGGCTTTTGATGTCGCGCCTTTTCAGCTCGTCGCAGCATTCGTTCACCTGGGAATAGTATCCGACCACGTCGCCGACGCAGAAGATCTCGGTGACGCGCATGCGGTCGAGCTCGGCGAGAACCGCCGTCAGCGCCTCGAAATTCCCATGGATGTCAGAGATGAACGCTATTTTCATAGAAGATATGATCCTCCGTATAGCGGACGGCTCGACCGCGCCTGATGTCCGGCTGGACCGGCATCTGGTTGTCGATGGCCATGTCGACCGCCATCAGTGCTTCGTTGTATCCAAAGGCGGCGCGTATCGACGTGGACGAAGATATCCTCGGATTGATCTCGAGCAGCTTCAGGCCGTGGTTGGTCCTGCGAAATTGAAAATTGGTCGGTCCGACCGGAGAGAACGCCTGACATAGATCCCGAACCGCTTCGGAAAACTCCGCCTCGTCGACAACCTCGGCCTTTTCCGTGAACCCGTCCTTGGAGAGCTTCCGTCGAAGCGCCATGATCGCCGAATAGCGTCCACGGCCATCGCAAAACGCGGACACCGTGAATTCCTCGTCGTCGCGTCCGACGATGGGCTGGGCCATCAAGGTCGGCTTTGTCGCGGGATCGATCCCGGCAAATTGCTCCGCAGTTGCGACCACCACGATTCCCTTGGAGCCAAAACCCCGGCGAGGTTTCAGCAGAAACGGCAGGCCGCATTTCTCCTTGAGAAAATCGAAGTCCATTTCCAGATGGCTCGGGATCGCATAGGGCAGCTTCAGTTCGAGCTGGCGCTGGTAAAATGCCCATTTGTCGGAGCATCTGGAGATTAGATCGGGTGAATTCAGGACGACCCTGGTCCCGGTCGATTCAATCTCGGCCAGTCGGTCCGCCCATTTGTACATGTCTGCATCGATGCCGGGGATCGCCACGTCGACGCGATGCTTGCGCAGCAGCGCGAGAAGGCAATCGAGGTAGTCCGGCGCATCCGTCCTGGGCACCCGTTCAAAGACGTCGCAGAACCCTGATGCCACCGAGTCGGTATAGATCGAGGTGCCGATCAGCTTCATCGGGCTGTTCGATCTTTTCAGGGAGCGCAAGATTCCGTAGCCGACGATTCCCGCGGCGCCGGAAACCAATATCGTTCTCATGACGCCTGCCTTCGATGAGCCGCTTCCATCTGCATTCCCTGCGCCGTGGAGATGCGGGGAAAATAGTCGAGCAGTCGGAACAGCGTCTCGTCACAAGCAAAGCCATTGCTCGGGATGTCAGGCTTGTCTTTCAGGAAGGCGACCTTGCTTTTGCTCTCGAAAGCGGAAATGGCCGCCGCCGCAATTTGCGAGTAGGTGACATTGTCGGGGTGCACGCAAGGGTAGGTGCCTTCAATCTTCTTCGCAATGACGGCCGAGATGATTTTGGCTACGTCCTGCGCGTGAATGAAGTTCCGCAAAGGGTCAATCGAGCCAAACAGATTGATGTCTTCATGGCCCTGGGCCTTGTCCATGATGGTGTACAGGAATGGCTGATGCCTTCGAAACCCTGGTCCCACACCATAAATCTGGGACGGCTTCAGGACCGCGACCGGCAGGTGGAATTCCCGGCCGCAAAACTGCGCGACGTCTTCCGAATGCCTCTTTGAGAGTGAGTAAGCGCCGAAGAAGGGAGACGCGCTCCCGAGATCCGAAAAAATGCTGGAGATGTGCACAAGGTGCTTTGCGCCCGCCTTCGAGCTGGCATGGCAGAGCTTCATCACACCAAGCACGTTGACATCCATCGTTTGCAGGATGTCGGTCGGTTCCTTGCCGCCGAAAGCCGCGGCCAGATTCACGACGCAGTCGATTCCGTCAGGAATTTGAATGTCGCGCGAACACAAGTCCAATTCGACATCGCAGCCCTTGCGCCCAGCCGTCAACAGCTCGCACCGTTCACGAAGAAGCGGGATGAGCGTCTGAGCCAGCGAAGAGGTCCCCCCAACGAGCAGGACTCTCATGATCGCGCCGGATCGACTGGAGTGAGCTGGGCCAGCATCCCGCAGGACAGTTCCGGGTAGTCAATTCCGATCTCGCACAGGGCCTGAATGATGTTGTCCGCGAGATTCAGCGCCAGGATCTGACTGGTCGCGAGGGGTTTTAGATAGATACCTTCCAGTTTTTCGATCTTGTAACCGGCATCGCTCACCAGCTTGGTGAGTGAGCTGACCGTAAAGTAGCGCTGATGCCCGAGGAGGAGATCGTTCTCCGAGAGAGCCTCCATGTCGGGCAGCATCCCCGCCAGATGTCCCAGCCTCCGGTTCATGACCTCGGCGTTCGGGACCGCGACAAAGAGCTTACCTGTAGGTGTCAGGAACTTTCTGAAACGCTTCAAGATCACAAGGGGGTCGTCGACATGCTCGAGGATGAACCCCATGACAATGAGGTCGAATCGTTCCTTGGTATCGAACTCCTCGAAGTAGGTTTCGATGACTTCGCTTCTGTTGTCCGGAAATTTCAGCTTGAAGTTCTGGATGACGGCGGGAGAGCCTTCAAGAACGACATGGCGCGCGCATCGGTCCGAAAAAATCTCGGTGGCAAAACCATGCCCCAGTCCCAGATCCAGAACGGAGCGCGGATCCTTGACGACGTGAGCAATCCGTTTCGGATACCAGGTCAGCACAATTTCGTTGTCGAAATCGTAGATGTTCTTGCCTTGATAGGCCGCGACATGGACGTCCAGTTGATTGCTCGTGGCCAAATGACCGTCCTCTCCACCGAAGAGCAGATCGAAAGACCGGACAAGGTGCGCCGGTCGCTATTTGCTGCCATATCAGCGCCCCCTTTGATTCGCCACGCGGCGGAGCGGTGAGGCGAAAGCGGTGTCAAGCTTCGTGCAAGCTACAGGCGGGATAGTTGAATGGCGGCGAGCTTCCCGAAGAATCGGGAGGTGGGTTGCTGTCTGCTGTCCCATGATCTGGAAGGTCTCCGATGAATTATCACGACGGCACTCTCGCAAGCGCAACCCAGATCTCGGCAGAGCCGCCGTCGCTGACGCGGGATGAATATTATCAGATCTGCCTGCGGCACCTGAAGACAGGCGAGCTTGCACAGGCCGAAGCGCGTTGCCGGGAAGGGCTGGCCGCAGACGCAAATCATGCCGGCTTGCTGCATCTGATGGCCGGTGTGTCGCTGCTCAACGGCGACTACGATGCCGCGATCCAGTGGGCCGGCCGTGCTCTCACCAACGAGATGAAGGCGACCTATCTCGCAACGTTCGGGACCGCCTTGCAGGGCAAGGGGATGCAGGAGCAGGCGCTGGAGGCGTTTCAGCGCGCGGTGGAGCTCGATCCCGTCGATCCGTCAATCTGGGAGAACTATGGCCACGCCTTGAGCAGAACGGGGCACGGCAACCAGGCGAACCTTTGCTTCGTGATCGCACGGGCCTATCAAAGAATGCCGTTCCTGGCGGAATGCGATTCTGCTCCTCGCAGCGGCTGGAATGCCCTGACGGAGCAATTCAATCCTCACCTTCGCAACCTCGCGCGGTCGGATGCGGCCCGCGATCCCATCCATTGCTTCTGGTCGGACACGCTGCTGAACGACATGTCGTATCTCTCGCTTCAGTCGATGATCCGCCAGGGCCATCCGGTCAAGCTGTACACTTACGACGACGTAGCTACCATGCAGGCGCTCGTGCCGCCTGGAGTCATGGTGGCCGACGCCGAAAGCGTCGTGCCGAAGTCGACCTACCATCATGCCCTCGTTCATAGCGAGGTCCGCTACTTCAGCGACATCTTCCGCTATGCTGTCCTTCAAGAGTTCGGCGGGTGGTGGCTCGACGCGGACATCGTCCTCGTCAAGCCGTTGGATTTCGCATCGGAGCACGTGTTTTCCACGCAATGGTCGGGAGTCGAGAACGGCCATGTCTGCGTCGGCGGCGTGATGCGCGCGCCCAAGGGCTCGCTGCATATGGCCAATCTGTATGCGCTGTCGCTCCAGCGGCTTTTCAACGAGCGGCGCGTCGAATACGGCGCGGTGGGGCCGTTGCTGCTCAGCGAATATCTGCTTCTGTCAGACGACGAGAAGCTCCGGTCGTCGATCCTGCCGCCGACGGCCTTCAATGCGATCGACGACTGCGAAGTCGACTTGCTGGTCTCCGAAGGCCGGGACGGCTTCGAGATCTTGAGCGACCCCCGTGTTACGGGCGTCCATCTCTGGGGAAAAATGTGGGCCGAGCAGGGGCTGCGCCTCGATGCTGTTCCCGACCAGAGCGTGGCGGCCCATCTCAAGAGGCTCGTTCTCGAGCCGAATTAGTCGGTAGAGCTCGCGGCGCTTGGGTGCTGAGGCGCAAGGCGCAGCGGCGCTAAAGCATGATCCGGACCCGGAGGGCCGCGTTAGCGCAAAATGCGCAGCGGTTTTCCGAAAAGATCCTGCGCAAACAACAAGCTAAAGCGCGATGACGGTTCATCCTGATCTCATCGTGCTTTAATCGATCATCTCGGCCTTGGTGCTGGCCTGGTTCGGCCCGTTCCGGTCGCGCCAGAACCAGACGGTCACGACGCCGGAGCGGCCGCGCACCTGGGTGAGCAGGGGGCCCGACAGGATGCCGTCTGGAGAGCCCTGGAAGTCGGCTGCATCCAGCAGCGTGTCGGTGAGCGCGAGCCGCGCACAGTTCTGGGCGGCAACCTCCATCAGGCGGCTCGCGACGTTGACGGTGTCGCCGTTGGCCGTGATGTGCTGATGGCTTTCGCCGAGACGGGAGGCGACGATCGGGCCGTAATGCGCGCCGATCTTGAAACCAAGCTGACTGCGGATTGCGGGCGGCAACGAAGCGATCCAGCGATCGACGCTGCGATAGAGCTCGATCGAACATTTCAGCGCGCGCGCGGCGTCGTCCGGCATCGCGCGTGGCAGGCCGAACAGGATCATTGCGCCGTCGCCGAGAAAGCTGGTGATCATGCCGCCGCAATCGACCGCAGTCTTGTCGATCAACACATGAAATGCCTCGAGAACGTCCTGGAGCTCGTCCGGATCAATCCGTTCGGTCAATGTCGTGAAGCCGGAGAGATCAATGAAGACGGCGGCACCGTCCTGCCGGACGGGCTTGGACAGGAAGTCCGGATCGCGTGCCAGCCACTCCTGCAGGGCGGGGGCCTGGAATCGCGCGAGCGAGCGGCTCTTGGCGGCGAGATATTGCGTGCGGCGGCCGCCCGCCCATAGCTGCACGCCGGCAAAGACGGCAACTGGCGGCACCGCGGCCGCGAGTGTGGTTGCGGCATTCAGCCAGATGCCGTGCGTGAACGCGAACAGATTGAGCCCGGCCCAGGCGATCATCACGATCGCCGCCGCCATGATGCCGAGCGCGCTGCGCCGCCAGGCGAGCAGGCCGACCAGCAGCATCGGCAGCAGGATCGCGGTGAGCGCGTCGATGATGTGCACCTTGCGGTCGCGCACAATGCCGTCGCCGGCGACGAGATGGGTGATCGCGGTCGAGACCACCTCGACGCCAGGCATCAGGGAATCGAACGGGGTCGGATAGAAGTCGCCGCCGCCGGCGACCGCGGCGCCGATCACGACGATGCGGTTCTCGATCGCGGCGCGGTCGAGCGTGCCGTCGAAGATGCTCTGCGCGCTGACAGTGCGGATGGTGCGGCGCGGGCCGTAATAGGTGATCGGCAGCGCGAAGTCGGTGTCGGTCGGCACCGCGCGGTCACCGAGCATGAGATGATCCGGCGCGATCGTCAGCGGCTTGTCGAGCGCGCGCGTCGCCACGCGAAGCGGAAACGACAGCTCGACCTTGTCGCGCGTCCGGAACAGCATCGGCACCGAGAGCGGCGAGCCGGATTGTCCCGTCGCGACGTTGACGACGCCGACCTCGGCATGGTCGGCGAACGCCGGCAGCGGCAGCAGGAAGCGCTCGGCCTGCGGCAGAACGGCGAGCGGGCCTTCGCTGGCGGGCGCCACGGTCTCGCTGGCGGACGGGAAGATCGCGGCCGCGGCGAGCACCATGGGCCCGGTGGCGAGCGTATTCGCCAACGTGGCATCGCCGATCGCGGCGCTGCGGTCAACCAGCAGCAAATCAATCGCAACGACCTTCGGCTTGAACTGCACGATGGTGTCGACGACGCGGGCGAGATCGGCGCGCGGCAGCGGATAGCTGCCGCCGCGTTTGATCACGGTGTCGTCGATCGCGACGATGGTGACGAGATCGGGCGGATGCTGCACGCCGCGGACCTGGGTCCGCAGATCGGTCAGCGTTGCTTCGATCCGGTCGAGAAACTGCAGATGGCCGTTGGCGCGTGCGGCAAAGATGCCCGCGCCCCACAGCGCGGTGAGAACGAGTGCCATCAGGATCTGAACGCGTCGGCTACTCATGCGGTCGTTTTTGCGCTCGTTCTGCAATCTTCCAGTGTCCAAATCTCATTGGCCGGGTCCGACTGACTCGGCTTATCGTGCGAACCTTATTGTCCGAGCCTCGCCATCAGCGCGTCGACGCGCGGCTGGCCCCATGTCTTGACGGTCAGCGGACCGGTTGCCTCGACGTCGACGCCTTCGCCGGGGCCCAATACGACGCCGCGCCCGCGTGTCCTGCGGCTCACGCCGACACGGCCGCCGGCGACGAACACGGAGGTCTTGGCCTCGGCGACATCGACTACCCATTTGGTGCCGCGCACGGCGGCGATCGCCTGCGGCGTCAGAACCTTGAAGGGATTGCCGCCGGGCTTCTTGGGCACCTCGACCAGCAGCGCCTTGCTGCTCAACTCCACGGAGTCAATATGTCCGTCGCGGTTGGCGTCCTTAAGTTCAAATCTGGCGCCATTTTCCGCAACGATGGTGATGCCGTTGTCGCAGCGCCAGAGTTGCGTGCCGGCGGCCGCTGGCGATGCGGTGCAGCCCGCATTGGCGGCAGGCTGTGCAGTCGCAGATCCAATCAACAGAAACGACCACGCCAGAGCGAAAAACCCGGCGCGCGAAAACCTTCTCATGCCAGCCTCCGTTTGCGTGCGTGGCACAGTTCAAGGCGATGTTGATACGGTACCGTATCACACGCAGAGGCTGCTGAAAAGTGCCGCTCTCGCAGCTATTTTCTCGCCGCGGTATTTTCCAGTGCGGCACGATCAACTTTCAGTCAGGGCGCCGTGTTGCGTGAGCATCTGTGCGCGCTTTGTGAGGTGCGTGAGCTACCGCCGTGCTGCTGACACCGACGCCCCGGAGAGGCACAGCACGCACCAGCCTCGCGCAACGCTTCCCCGCTATCTTCCGGGCATTGAAGACCACGAAAAGGACTTGGTTGGTGCGTTTAGAGAGGCGGCCGGAACGCCTCCGCTGACCCCGCCAATCCGGCCGAGAATTATGGTTAACAGTTGCGCCTAAGTCCGTAATTCTGCGGTCTTTTTTCTCGAAATGGCACAGCGTTGGCGAGCTGCCCTACATCTGCCCGAACTTAATCCGCATTTAACTAAAAGTCGCCTTAATGACGCTCCGACCTCCTGCGAGATGCTGTTCCCGGATCGTGACCAGCGGCACTTCGAAGGGGGACTGAGTGACACCGTCCTGGACGCAAGGCGAATGAGTACGAGTATCGCTGCGCAGAGTAACGCGGCACGGAAGTCCAACAATCCTGGCAAGCATTCACATCGGAAGCCTTCCCGGAAAATGACCACCCAAAACGTGCTTGGCGCGGCTGTGATCGGCTGCGTCGTGCTTGCCGGCTGGACCGTCTACAACAACATCTTCGCCGCCAGCGTCTACCCGTCCGTCGGCAGCGCCGGTTACGACGAGCCCGTGATTAAGCGTGCGCCCAAGGTCGCGCTGCGCGAGGCGGGCGATGCCATCAAGGAAGCCTTTGCGCTGCTGCCCGACCGCTTGCAGGTCGCAGCCCCGATCTCGCGCGAGATGTTCAACGAGCGCTTCGCCGCGGCTGCCACGCAGGGCGTGGAGTCGAAGGCGGCCAGCGCCGCGCCTGCGACCAAGGTCGCCGACGCCCCGAAGCAGAGCGTGATCGCGAAGGTCGCTGAAGTGCTGAAGCCGGCGGCCCCGGCCAAGACCGCGGATGCCGCGAAGGCCAAGCGCGCACCGGATGCACAGGTGCAGCTGGCTTCGGCTGATCCGGCCGAGATCGTGCCGGCGCCCGAGGCCAAGCCGAAATCGTTCGCCGACCGCGCCAAGGCCGCGGTGATGTCGATCACCGGCCCGCGGCAGTCGATGGTGGAAAAGCTCTGGGGCAAGCGTGAGCCGTCCGGCGGGCTGCTCGCCTATGCCTCCGCCGATGCCAGCGTGACCGCGTCCATCGCGCCGAAGGACCAGAACCCGATGTTCGGCGGCGCGCCGCCCTATGAGCGCGACACCGCCGTCTACGACATCACCGCCAGGACGGTTTACCTGCCCGACGGCACCAAGCTCGAGGCGCATTCCGGCCTCGGCTCCAATCTCGACGATCCGCGCTCCTCGAAGGTCCGCATGCGCGGCGTGACGCCGCCGCACATCTACACGCTGAAGCCGCGCGAGGCGCTGTTCCACGGCGTGCCGGCGCTGCGCCTGACCCCGATCGGCGGTGAGAACGCGATCTACGGCCGCGACGGCCTGCTCGCGCACACCTTCATGCTCGGGCCGAACGGCGACTCCAACGGCTGCGTGTCGTTCAAGGACTATTACGCGTTCCTCGACGCCTACCGCAACAAGGGCATCCGCAAGCTCGCGGTGCTGGCGCGGGTCGACTAGGGACGTTTAAGCCGTCATCGTCTTGCGCAGCGCCATCTCGATGGCGATCGCCTCTTTCACCGCGGGGCGCGCCTGCATGCGCGCGAGATAGGCCGAGAGCGGCGGCCATTGCGCGATGTCGATTCCGGCAGGGCGGAGCAGCAGCAAGGCCCAGGCGAGATGCGCGTCGGCGATGGTGAAGCGGTTGCCGACGAGGAATTCGCGGTCCGCCAAATGCGCTGATGGCACCTGCAACGTCTGCACGATCCTTGCTCGCGGCTTCGCCAGCGAGCCGTCGTCCTGGTACCAGAAGGTCGGAAACAGGAACGCCTTGTGGATCTCGGCGCCGGTGAAGCTCAGCCATTCCTGGAGGCGGTAGCGGTCGGGCTCACTGGGGCGGGGTGCAAGACCCGCCTCCGGTTTCAGATCGGCAATGTATTGCAGCACCGCAGCGCTCTCGGTCAGCCGCTCGCCGTTCTCCAGCACCAGCACCGGCACCGCGGCCTTCGGCGAAATCCCGTGGAAATCGCCGTCGTCGTCGACGATCTTCTTGGTGCGGAGCTGCACCAGATGGTAGCGCGCCTCGAGGCCCGCTTCCATCAGCGCGATGCGGCTCGCAAGCGAGCAGGCCATCGGCGCGAAATAGAGTTGCAGCATCGCGTTGCTCCGTTATCTCAGCGCATCGCCGCGCGCGATGATCGCGAAGCGGTCGGATAGCTCGGCGAGCGCGACCTCATGGATGGTCCGGGCGTTGAGCGTGCCGCCGTGTCCGTCGGGCAGGTCCCGCGTGGCACAGGCGTCGGCATCGATCGTGGTGCGAAAGCCGAGGTCGAGCGCGGCACGGGCGGTGGAGGACACGCACATATGCGTCATGAAGCCGGCCAGCACGATGTTCTTCCTGTCGGTCGCGGCAAGTCGCGCCTGCAGATCGGTGCCGGCAAACGCGTTCGGCAGCTGCTTCTCGATCACCAGCTCGCCGGCACGGGGGCTCAGCTCGGCGACGATGGCGCCGCGGTCGGCGCTGCGGTCGAACAGGCTGCCCGCCTTGCCGCGATGGGCGATGTGGATGATGGCGGAGCCGGCCTCGCGTGCGCGCGCCAGCAGGGCGGCTGCGCGCGCGATCGCGGGCTTGGCGTCGGGCAAAGCGAGGGGGCCCGCGAGATATTCGTTCTGGATGTCGATCAGCACCAGTGCGGCGTCGCCAAGACGCGGCGGGTTGAGGTCGGCGCCGGCGAGCTGCAGCAGGGTCTTTGCGGTCGTCATGATCTCTGAAATCTCCGGAGCGAAATGCTGGCCGACCATAGCCCCGGGCGTGCCTGCCGATATGCAGGGATATTGCAGCGGGTGGCTGCGATATTGCAGGTGAGCGCGGCGCGATATAGCCTCAGGCCATGAACTGGGACGATCTTCGCATCATCGCCGCCGTCAGGGACGAGGGCACTTATGCCGGCGCCAGCGCGCGGCTGCGCATCGACGAGACCACGGTCGGGCGCAGGCTGTCGCGCATCGAGCGTGCACTCGGTTTGCGTCTGTTCGAAGCCGCCGACGGCGTCCGCAGGCCGACGCGCAGTTGCGAGGCGGTGCTGGCGCATGTCGAGGCGATGGCCGGACATGCCGCCGAGATCGGCCGCCTCAGCGAGAGCCTTGAAGGTCCGGTGGGACGCCTGCGCATCGCTTCGACCAACACGGTCGGCGAGGAGGTGCTGTCGCCGCGCGCGAGCGATTTCCTGCGCGCCAATCCCGGCCTGACGCTGCAATTCCTCACCTCGAGCGAGAACGTCAGGTTCTCGCGCTGGGAGGCCGATCTCGCCATCCGCCTGCGCAAGCCCGACAAGGGCGACTTCGCGATCTCGAAGCTCGGCGACATCAAGCTCTATTATTTCGAGCCTGTCACGATCGAGGGCGAGCCGATGCTGTGCGTCTATCCGGACGAACTCGGCACCATTCCCGAGATGCAATTCCTGCGCACCAGGACAGCCCGCACGCGCTGCGTCACCGACAACGTCCGCGTCATCCGCAACCTGATCCGCGCGCATCAGGCCGCCGGCGTGCTACCGGAATATGTCTGCGCGGACTTGCTTGGCGATCGCCGGCTGCGCGCCACGCTGCTGCCGAAGCGGCGCGACGTCTGGCTGCTCGTGCAAAATCATCTCAAGCGCGACGCCGCGACACGCGTCACCATCGATTGGGTGAGGGCGTGCTTCCAGGATACGTCACGCAAGTGACGTCGCGCCGCGCTGTCCGCGAAGGCGGCATCGAGGCCCTCGTCGCCAGCGGCATGGAGGTCGATGCGGCCGACCTTCTCGCCCTCCTGACCCGGCTCGTACGCCTGAAGGCGCCCGAGAGCGCATGACAAACGAGAAGGGCCGCCTACGGGCGGCCCTTCACATCTTCGTCGTCATCGCCGGCGATGAACGCGCGAGCGCGCCGCTGCGACCAAGATACCGAGCGGGGATTGCGTGCGCGCGAAGGTTGCGTAAGCTCGCAACGTCAGCAGTCTCGACCAGGAAGGGCGCATGACCACTCTCGAGCAAACCATCCGCCCCTCGGCCAAATCCGGGGAATGGAAGGCGATCGTCGTGCTGATCCTGCTGATCCCGGTGCTGTGGTCGCCGCCGTTCCTGTTTCGCTTCTTCCTCTATCAGCCGTTCAACATCCCCTCGGGCTCGATGATGCCGACACTGGTGGTCGGCGACTACGTCTTCGCCGCCAAATATGCCTATGGCTATGGCCGCTATTCCTTCCCATTTGCGCCGTCATGGATCTCAGGCCGTTTCCGCGCCGCTGATCCCGAATACGGCGATGTCGTTGTGTTCCGTGCGCCGAAGGACACTGCGGTCGACTACGTCAAGCGCGTGATCGGGCTGCCCGGCGACCGCATCCAGATGCGGGGAGGGCAGCTCTTTCTCAATGACCGTGCGGTGACGCGCGTTGCTCTGAAGGAGACTGTCGCAGGCTCCGCCTGCGGGACCGACGATGCCGCGAAAGTCAGGCGCTGGCGCGAGACACTGCCGAACGGCGCGTCCTACGCCACCTATGACTGCATCGACAACGGCTATCTCGACAACACCAACGTCTTCACGGTGCCGCCGGGCCATTTCTTCGTGCTTGGTGATAACCGCGACAACTCCACCGACAGCCGCATGGCAGCGATGGGCTTCATCCCCTTGGACAATCTCGTCGGCAAGGTGACGCGGATCTTCTGGTCGCTCGACGAAGACGGCGAGCCGCACATGGAGCGGCTCGGCAAGGTGTGGTGAGAAGGCCTCTCCACCCGTCATTCCGAGGCGCGCCCTCTTGGGCGCGAGCCCGGAATCCATAACCACAGGCGGATGGAATGGCCTACTATGTCCTCGCAAGTAAGAAGCACGGCACACTCTACATCGGCGTGACCAGCGATCTCGTGCGCCGTGTGTACGAGCATAAGACGAAGGCCGTCCCCGGCTTCACCACGAAGTACGGCGTCGATAAGCTCGTCTTGTTCGAGATCTACGACGATGCAGTTACCGCCATCGCCCGCGAGAAAGAACTCAAGAAGTGGCGTCGCGACTGGAAGACGCGCCTGATCGAGGAGCAGAACCCAAATTGGGATGATCTCTATCCCGGGATAACCAACTAGCATTCGTGGTTATGGATTCCGGGCTCGCGCCCAGGAGGGCGCGCCCCGGAATGATGTGCCCCAAAACAAAAACCCCGGCATTGCTGCCGGGGTTTCGCATTTCTCGACTTTGCTTGAGATGACCGGACCTTAGAAGTCCATGCCGCCCATGCCGCCGCCGGGGGGCATCGCCGGGCCGGCGCCGCCCTTCTTGGGCAGCTCGGCGACCATGGCTTCCGTGGTGATCAGGAGCGCGGCAACCGAGGCTGCGTTCTGGATCGCGGTACGGACCACCTTGGTCGGGTCGATGATGCCCTTCTTGACGAGGTCGGCGTATTCGCCGGTCTGGGAGTCGAAGCCGTAATTGTAGGCCTTGTTCTCCAGGATCTTGCCAACGATCACCGAGCCGTCTTCACCGGCGTTGATCGCGATCTGGCGAGCGGGTGCCGACAGCGCCTTGCGCACGATCTCGACGCCGGTCTTCTGGTCGTCGTTCTTGGTGCGCAGGCCCTTGAGCTGCTCGGAGGCACGGAGCAGGGCGACGCCGCCGCCCGGGACGATGCCTTCCTCGACCGCAGCGCGGGTCGCATGCATCGCGTCATCAACGCGATCCTTGCGCTCCTTCACCTCGACCTCGGTCGCGCCGCCGACGCGGATCACCGCGACGCCGCCCGCGAGCTTGGCGAGACGCTCCTGGAGCTTCTCGCGGTCGTAGTCCGAGGTGGTCTCCTCGATCTGCGCCTTGATCTGGGCCACGCGCGCCTCGATGTCGGCCTTCTTGCCGGCGCCGTTGACGATCGTGGTGTTCTCCTTGTCGATCATCACCTTCTTGGCGCGACCGAGCATGTTGAGCGTGACGTTCTCGAGCTTGATGCCGAGATCTTCCGAGATCGCCTGGCCGCCGGTCAGGATCGCGATGTCCTGCAGCATGGCCTTGCGACGATCGCCGAAGCCCGGAGCCTTGACGGCCGCGACCTTCAGGCCGCCACGCAGGCGGTTCACGACCAGGGTCGCGAGCGCTTCACCCTCGACGTCCTCGGCGACGATGACCAGCGGCTTGCCGGTCTGCACCACGGCCTCGAGCAGCGGCAGCAGCTCGTTCAGCGAGGAGAGCTTCTTCTCGTTGATGAGGATGTAGGCGTCGTCCATCTCAACGCGCATCTTGTCGGCGTTGGTGACGAAGTAGGGCGAGATGTAGCCGCGGTCGAACTGCATGCCCTCGACGACGTCGAGCTCGGTCTCGAGCGACTTGGCTTCCTCGACGGTGATGACACCCTCGTTGCCGACCTTCTTCATGGCGTCGGAGAGGAACTTGCCGATCTCCTGGTCGCCGTTGGCCGAGATGGTGCCGACCTGGGCGATCTCCTCGTTCGAGGTGACCTTCTTGGAGTTCTTCTGGAGGTCCGCAACGACGGCCTCGACCGCGAGGTCGATACCACGCTTGAGGTCCATCGGGTTCATGCCGGCGGCGACCGACTTGGCGCCTTCCTTCACGATCGCCTGGGCCAGCACGGTGGCGGTGGTGGTGCCGTCGCCGGCCGCGTCAGCGGACTTGGAGGCGACTTCGCGCACCATCTGGGCGCCCATGTTCTCGAACTTGTCGTCGAGCTCGATCTCCTTGGCGACGGTGACGCCGTCCTTGGTGATGCGGGGAGCGCCGAACGACTTGTCGAGCACGACGTTGCGGCCCTTCGGACCGAGCGTGACCTTCACCGCGTTGGCGAGAACGTCGACGCCGCGCAGCATCTTGTCGCGCGCTTCAACCGAGAATTTGACTTCTTTGGCTGCCATCTGGAATTTTCCTTGAGGATGTTGACTGGAGGGAGAGAGGGGCTCTTAGGCCGCCTTCTTCTTGGAAGCGGGGACGTCGAGGACGCCCATGATGTCGCTTTCCTTCATGATCAGCAGGTCTTCGCCGTCGATCTTGACTTCGGTGCCGGACCACTTGCCGAACAGCACGCGGTCGCCGACCTTCAGGTCGATCGGGATCAGCTTGCCGGCTTCGTCGCGGCCACCCGGGCCAACGGCGACGACTTCGCCCTGGGAGGGTTTTTCCTTGGCAGTGTCGGGAATGATGATGCCGCCTGCGGTCTTCTCTTCTGCGTCGATGCGCTTGACCACGACGCGGTCGTGAAGCGGACGGAATTTCATGCAGTCCTCCTAAACATTTGCACGAGTTGAGGATTTTGAGATTGTTAGCAATCGTTGCCCGCGAGTGCTAGCACGGGCGAGGCTGAAATAGGACAGGAATTTTGCGGGGGCAAGGGCTTCTAGCAGAAAAATCGGCACTCAGAAGGCCCAAGTGCCAGAATCTCTTTACCATCGTTAACGAACGCGAGGGCCTCGTGGAGGCCGTATTAGCACGGGGGCGCATCTGCTGCTAACGCTTTGAATTTCAACAGCTTGTTAAACTTTTGGGCTTGAGATGGATTGTCAGTTTGCGTCACATTTCTCTCATGTGAGCGCATCGTTTCCGGGTGGCTCCCGGGGCACCGATCAAGCCACTCCCCGAATGCGCTCCTGCAAAGGAGGTTTGGCATGGGACTGCGCGTTGGGGGCGTTTCCGAGGATTTCCGGAAACAGATGCTGGGTTACGGGCTGACGACGGCACAAATTCTCTACCGGATGCCGGATCACCCGTCGCTGCTGCAGACCTATGTCTGGCAGAACTACGACATGTTTCCGAAATTTCCGGCGCTGACCGACTTCCTGGCCTTCTGGCAGGAGAAGCTCGATGGCCCGCTGCATTCGGTCACGGTCGCCCATTCCAAGCTGATCAAGCCCGCCGAGCTGCGCGCCGTGGACGGCGTGTTCCGGCTGCATTGAGGCGAACACCGGTCGCGTAGGGTGGGCAAAGGCGCGCTCTTCGCGCGCCGTGCCCACCATCTCTCTCCGAACGCGCGCGGAACGTGGGCACGCTTCCGCCGTCGCTCTTCGAGCTATGGCGGACAAGTCGCTTTGCCCACCCTACGATATTCGCGTTGGAGCTGCGTAGGATGGGTAGAGCGAAGCGAAACCCATCGCCTTGGCAGGCCGAGAGATCATGGGTTTCGCAAGAGCTCTACCCATCCTACGGACCTTCGTTCTGTGCTAGCCTCCGCCCATAACAACAACGGGAGGCGGCCCATGGCCAAGAAATCAAGCAAGAAAGCAAAATCGCGCAGCGCTGCGCAGACCGCGATCAAGAAGCGGAGCGGCACCAAGGCCGCAGCGCGATCCACGGCGCGCAAGGCAGTGAAGGCGAAGGCCCGCACGGCGGCTCCGAAAAAGCCTGCCCGCCCCAAGCAGCGCATCGCCATCAGCCATCACCGCGAGGAGGATTTCAAAGCCGACGGCCTGCGCACCTACGCCAAATACCGTGACCTCGGCATTTCAGATGCGACCCACGGCCTCGCGCAGGCCCATGTGATCCGCCTGCAGGGTCCCTGCAATCCGGATGAGGTCTCAAAGCTGCACTTCCACGACGTCGAATTCCAGATGGTCTACGTGCTCAAGGGCTGGGTGAAGACCTACATGGACGGCCAGGGCGAGAGCCTGATGAAGGAAGGCAGCGCCTGGACCCAGCCGCCGAAGATCAAGCACATGATCCTGGATTATTCGGACGATGTGGAGCTGCTGGAGGTGATCTTGCCGGCAGAGTTCAAGACGGTGGAGCTGAAGGCGTAGGCACGCTCTCTCAGCCGTCATTCCGGGGCGCGCGCAGCGCGAGAATCCATTTCACCGCGTGTGCTGCCGCCTGATGGATTCCGGGCTCGCGACTTCGTCGCGCCCCGGAATGACAGCGCGCGATAATCCCTAAAATCCACGCGATCCGAGAAACCGGACCGTTACTAGTTGAAAGGTTCCAGCCACCTGCAGCGCTGGTGGTAACCAGTCGAGAATATTCCTCGCGTCAACTCAGGGCTGTGAACATGCAGGACATGCTTTCATGGCGACCAACACTTTTGGCCGACGCGGCGTCGTGGCGCCACCACCAAGTGGATCGTTTCAACGCGCATCGCTTCAACCCGTGGCCGCGCCGATCGCGCCTCGGCCATTGCCCAGCGAGGGGACGTTCTTTGCCGACAACAAGCTGCTGGCCGATATCCCCTTCCTCACCATTGGCCTGATCTTCGGTCTGCTGCTGATCTTCGCCCTGCAACGCAGTCTGGCCATCGACGTTGCGCGCGACGGCTCACTCGATGTCCGCTCGCTGATCGCTTACGGCGCGACCAGCTACGATCTGGTTGTCGGAAGGGGAGAGTGGTGGCGGATCGGCCTCGCGCCGCTTCTGCATGGCAGCGATTGGCACCTCATCGGCAACTGCATTGCGCTGTTCATCGTCGGCGTCAGGCTGGAGCCTCTGATCGGCCGTGGCTGGTTTGCGCTGATCTTTGTTGCCAGTGCGCTGGTCGGCGAGGCGGGGTCGCTCCTCGGCAATGCGCCCGGCCAGCCAGGCGTCGGTGCGTCCGGCGCCATTACCGGGCTCATCGCCGCGCTGTTCGTCTCGAGCTTCGATCCGGAAGCGGACGCCGATCAGACGATATCGCGACTGAAGACGTCGCTCTTCTTCGGCGTTCCTGCGCTGCTGCCGCTTGCCTTTGGCGCCTCCGGCAATGTCGACTATTTTGCCCATGCAGGTGGTGCGCTGGCCGGCGGTGTGCTGGCCATCATGCCGTGGCTTCTCTTCCGTTCCTATGACAGCCTGCCACGGAGCGCGAGCATGACGTTGCTCGCCGGATGCGTCGGATCTCTGATCTGCGCCGGCTTCGCCGCTGCCCATTATGCGTCCTACATGGCCGACGCCAGGCAGTATGTCCGGATTTCGGAATACCCCGACAAGGGTACCAAGGTGGCTGACCGGTCCTTCGATCTGGTCACGCGCTACCCGAAAGACCCGCGGGCTCATTTTTTCCGTGCGGTCTACTTCCTGGAGCAGGAGAATCTCGGTGCCGCCGAGGCGGAAGTGCGGGCCGCCATGTCGCTCGCGACCTCGGATGTGGCGGGCGGACCGGTGCGCTCCGGGGCGCAGGGCTTGATGGCGGTGTTGCTGTTGGTGCAGGGACGGACCAGCGAGGCGAAAGCCATGGCGGCCGAGCCGTGCGGGGCCAAGATGGCCGACGTGCGTCGCATCTTGCAGAAGCACAAATTGTGCGGTTGAGCGGGAGTTTGCTGTCATTCCGGGGCGCGACGAAGTCGCGAGCCCGGAATCCATCAGGCGGCAATGCGTGTCGCGAGATGGATTCCGGGCTCGCGCTATGCGCGCCCCGGAATGACGAGTGGAGAGAGCTAGCTCAGCACCCCCACCACCGCCCCCATCAGACACGTCGTCAGCGTGCCTGATACGATCGATTTCAGTCCGAGCGCATTGATCTCCTCGCGCCGCTCCGGCGCCATCACGCCCAAGCCGCCGATCATGATGCCGAGACTGGCGAAATTGGCAAAGCCGCACATCGCGTAGAGCATGATCAGGCGCGAGCGCGGATCGAGCGCATCGGCTGGCAGTTTTGACAGATCGACATAGGCGATCAGTTCGTTGAGCACGGTTTTGGTGCCCATCAGGCTGCCGGCGGTGATCGCCTGGTCCCACGGCAGCCCCATCAGCCAGCACACCGGCGCCATCACGAGGCCCAGCAGACGCTGCAGCGAGATCGCGGCGCCGCCGATATCAGGCAGCAATCCGAGCGCGGCGTTGACGAGATAGACCAGCGCCACCAGTACCAGCAGCATCGCGACGATGTTGAGCAGCAGCTCGAGGCCGGCGGTGGTGCCCTTCACGATCGCGTCCATCGTGCTGGCGACGTCCATATCAGGATCCTCCAGCGCGCCGCCGGTGCGCCTGTCACTCGTCTCCGGCACCATGATCAGGCTGACGAGGATCGCGGCGGGTGCGCCCAGCACCGAGGCGATGACGAAATGGGCGGCTGCGTCGGGGATGAGCGGCGCCAGCAGCGTCGCATAGAGCACCAGCACCGTGCCGGCGATCCCGGCCATGCCGCCGGTCATCACCAGGAACAATTCGCTGCGCGTCATCTGCTTCAGGTACGGCCGCACGAACAGCGGCGCCTCGACCATGCCGAGGAAGATGTTGGCGGCGGTCGACAGGCCTACCGCGCCGCCGACCCCTAACGTGCGCTCCAGCAGCCAGGCCATGCCGCGCACGACCGGAGGCAGCACGCGCCAATAGAACAGCAGCGTCGTCAGCGCGCTCATCACCAGCACGATCGGCAGCGCCTGGAAAGCCAGGATGAAATCGGCCCCCGGGACCTTGAGGTCGAAGGGCAGGGTGCCGCCGCCGACATAGCCGAACACGAAGGCGGAGCCGGCGCGCGAGGCCGCCGAGATCGCGCCGACCGCGTCGTTGATGGCGCCGAAGGCGTGCGCGACGACAGGCAGCTTCAACAGCACGAGCGCGGTGAAGAAGGTCACGACAAGGCTGATCGCGGCCTGCCGCAGCGAGACGGCGCGCCGATTCTCCGCCAACGCATAGGCGAGCAGCAGCAATGCGAAAATGCCGAGTGCCGATTGCAGCCGCAGCATGATGTCCCCAAACCCTCAATGATTATGGCCGCGCTTGCGTTGCAAACGCAATGCCGGAAGGACACCGGAGCCGCCCGCTGTTGACAAGCCCGTCCGCGTCAGCCACGCGGGGCATCGTCAATATCAGGCGCGGATGGTCCGGAAGGTGAGCCAAAAGGCAAGTGAAGCGCTTAGCGAAGCGCAGCCGGTGACGGCCAGTCCGCCGGTGACGGCCGGCCAGCTCCTCGCCCACCGCGCCTTCCTGTTCTTCCTGCTGTCGCGCAGCCTGTCGCGATTCTCCAGCCAGATCGCGGCGGTCGCGATCGGCTGGCAGATCTACGATCTCACCGGCTCGGCGTTCGATCTCGGCATGGTCGGCCTGGTGCAGTTCCTCCCCACAGCCCTGCTGGTGTTCGTCGCCGGCCACGCCGCCGACCGTTTCGAGCGCAAGCGCGTGGTCCAGCTCTGCCAGCTGGTGGAAGCTGCCACCGCGCTCTATCTCGCAATCATCACTTATCTCGGCGCGGTCGGCGAGGTGCAGATCTTCGTTGCGACCTTCGTGCTCGGCATCGCCGGCGCCTTCGAGAGCCCGACCACCGCGGCGCTGCTGCCGCTGATCGCGCCACAGGGCTCGCTCCAGCGTGCCACCGCCGTGTCCAGCGGCGCGGCGCAGGTCGCGACCATCACCGGTCCCGCGCTCGGCGGCTTTGCCTACGCCATCGCGCCGCATCTGGCCTATGCCGTCATGGTGCTGTTCTGGATTCTCGGGATGATCCTGACCGGCTTCATCCGGCCGCGTCCGCAGGCGATCGCCAAGGACATGGACGATGCCGACAATATCTTCGCCGGCGTCCGCTTCATCCGCAGCAATCCGGCGATCCTCGGCACCATCTCGCTCGATCTGTTCGCGGTGCTGTTCGGCGGCGTTGTCGCGCTGCTGCCGATCTATGCCCGCGACATCCTCCAGACCGGCCCAGTGGGGTTAGGGGTGCTGCGCGCCGCGCCCGCGGTCGGCGCGCTGTTGATGACGGTGGTGCTGGCGCGTCACGCCATCTCGCGGCATGTGGGCCTGCGCATGTTCCAGGCCGTGATCGTGTTCGGCCTCGCCACTATCGTGTTCGCGCTGTCGTCCTGGATGTGGCTGTCGGTGCTCTCGCTCGCCGTCTTGGGCGCGGCCGACACGATCAGCGTCGTGATCCGCTTCTCGCTGGTGCAGCTCGCCACCCCCGACGAGATGCGCGGCCGCGTCGGTGCGGTGAATTTCCTGTTCATCAACGCCTCGAACCAGCTCGGCCAGTTCGAGAGCGGCCTGACGGCGGCTCTGTTCGGCGCCATGCCCGCGGCCGTGCTGGGCGGCGTCTGCACCGTCGCGGTCGCGCTGCTGTGGATGAAGCTGTTCCCCAGCCTCCGTCAGGTGGAGAGCCTGGAGTAGGGCCACCGCTCTCTCCGCGTCATTGCGAGGAGCGAAGCGACGAAGCAATCCAGAATCCCTCCGCGGAAAGACCCTGGATTGCTTCGCTGCGCTCGCAATGACGATTGCGGAGGCGGCGCGGAGCTTTAGTCGACGTCACCCCCACAGTAAGCGCCCCTTGACGCCTACTGTGCATGGGGTTGTTTTCTCAGCTCTTACTTCAGCCCCGCCCCACGAACGGCATCTTCGTCGCCATCACAGTCATGGTCAGCACGTTGGCGTCGAGCGGCAGGCCGGCCATGTAGGCGACGGCGTCGCCGACCGCCTTCGCATCCATGCGCGGCTCGTGCTTGGTGGTGCCGTCGGGCTGCAGCACGCCGGGGCCGTTGACCATGCGGTCGGTCATCGGCGTTGCGGCATTGCCGATGTCGACCTGGCCGACCGCGATGTCATACATGCGGCCGTCGAGGTTGCTGGCCTTGGTCAGGCCGGTGATGGCGTGCTTGGTCGAGGTGTAGGCCGCCGAGAACGGCCGCGGCGCGTGCGCCGAGATCGAGCCGTTGTTGATGATGCGGCCGCCGCGCGGGTTCTGGTCCTTCATGATGCGGAAGGCGTGCTGGGTGCACAGGAACGGGCCGGTGAGGTTGGTGTTCACCACGGCCTGCCACTGCTCGAGGCTGAGGTCCTCGAAGTTGACGGCCGGCGCGCCCATGCCGGCATTGTTGAACAGCACGTCGAGGCGGCCATAGGTCGCCTTCACCTTGTCGAACAGCGCGGCAATGGAATCCGGCTTGGTCATGTCGGCGGTGACGCACAGGCTCTTGCCCGCGGGGCCGAGCTTGGCGGTCTCCTCGAGCATGTCGAGCCGACGGCCGACGAGCACCACGGTGAAGCCGGCGTTCATCAGCGCCAGCGACGCGGCGCGCCCGACGCCGGTGCCGGCGCCCGTCACCAATGCGATCTTTTTCGCTTCACTCATCGTTTCCTGCCTTTTCTCTTGCTGTCAGGTTTTGGGTTCTTTGTCGTTCTTGTAGGGCGGCCGCGGGATGTTCTGATGCGCCGCGCGCAAGGCCGCCGACCAGCGCGAGCGCAGGTCGTGGAAATAGGGCTCGCCCGCCTCGATGCGGTGGTTGAGATCGGCATCGCAGGCGTCCGAGCGCACCACCAGCACGTCGATCGGAAGTCCGACGCCGAGATTGGAGCGCATGGTGGAGTCCATCGAGATCAGGCCGGTCTTCAGCGCCTCGTAGAGCTCGACGTCGTAATGCATGGCGCGGTCGAGCACCGGCTTGCCGTATTTGTGCTCGCCGATCTGCAAGTAGGGCGTGTCGGTGGTGCACTCGATGAAATTGCCGGCGGTGTAGACCATGAACAGGCGCATCCGCGCGCCCTTGATCTGGCCGCCGAACAGGAAGGAGACGTCGAAGGACACGTCCTCGGATTTCAGCGCCGGGCCTTCGGTGGCGTGCACCGCGCGGATCGCCCGGCCGATGCGCTGGGCAGCCTGGAACATGGTCGGCGCATTCATCAGCGTCTCGACCTCGCCGGTGGTGGGGTCCTCCAGGCCTTCGGTCAGGGTGGACAGCACCGACTGGCTGATGGCGAGGTTGCCGGCGCTGGCGATCGCCATGATGCGCTCGCCGGGTTTTGAGAAGATGTGCAGCTTGCGGAAGGTCGAGACGTTGTCGAGGCCGGCATTGGTGCGGGTATCGGCGATCATCACCAGACCGTCCCGAACCAGGATTCCGCAGCAATAGGTCATTTCCAGTCCCCGAACGCGTTTGCGCGGAATTACTAGCCAATTTCGGGGAGGCATGAAACCCCCCGATTCCCGGGGGGATAGGCCGTCATTCCGGGGCGCGCGTCAGCGCGAGCCCGGAATCCATTCGTCCACTAACCTGTGCCGCCTGATGGATTCCGGGCTCGCGCTGCGCGCGCCCCGGAATGACAGCTAGCTCAATCCGCCGCATCCACCAGAAACGCCGCATCGACGGGCACGCCGAGCGCCGTGACCAGCCGGTTCGTCTCGGCGGCCATGCCGACGATGGCGAGCAGCTCGCCATATTCGGCTTCGGTCATGCCCTTGGCCCTTGCGGCGGCGGTGTGGGAATGGATGCAGTAGCTGCAGCCGAAACTCCCCGTGCGCTTCCGTGCATTCCATTGCATAACTATCGAAAACTCAGCTATTTAGCCTGAAATCCGACCAAACTTTCCCGTGCGCTCCCGTGCGCGTCCATGCAACAAATCGCGTTGTTTTTGGCATATAAGTTGGTTTACAAAGGTCATCGCTACGATCGACGCAACGACCATCGGGGGTTCGGAAATGCCTAAGATTGCAAAAGAGCTGACGGCTTTAGCCGTGTCCAAACTGAAACATCCCAAGCCGGCCAAGCCCGACGTGCCGGGCAGCGGCGGCGATTTCAACGCGTATTTCGCGGTCGGAGGAGTTGCCGGGCTCATGTTGCAGATCACTCCCAACGGTGGCCGGTCATGGGTGCTACGAACGACCATGGGTGGTAAGCGCCGCAACATGGGATTGGGGAGCTACCCAGAGGTCACTTTGGAATACGCGCGCAACGAAGCTCGCAAAGCCAAGGCATCTGTTCGCGATGGACGTGACCCCATCGTTGAGAAAAAGAAAAACAAAGCCGCTCTTATCGCCGAACAGAAACGCGAAATGACGTTTGATCAAGCGATGAAACAATGGTTGCTGAAACGACTACCAGAGTTAGGAAGTCAGAAAAACAAAGATGCATTGGAATCGATGCTCAACACATATGCGACTCCTGAACTTGGACGGCTGCTTGTCAACGATATCGCCGTGCAAGACGTTTTGCGCGTGCTGACGCCGATATGGGACACCAAAACGCGAACAGCAACGCGGCTTCGCTCCGAAATCGAAAGAGTGCTAGATTGGGCATTCGTCAACGGTCATCGATCAGGCGACAATCCCGCGCGTTGGAGAGGCAATCTTAAAGAGGTGCTGGCGAAGCCGTCCCAAATCAGCGAAGTTGAACACCATCCGGCAGTCGCCATTGATGAGGCACCACTATGGTTTGACACGCTGCGCAAACAAAACGGCGCCGCTGCAAAGGCGCTGATGTTCATCACGCTTAACGCATCCCGATCGGGCGAAGTGCGCGGAATGAAATGGTCAGAATACGACGCCAAAACGGAGATATGGACCGTTCCAGCCGATCGCATCAAAATGGAGAAAGAACACCGCATTCTGTTGAGTGAAGAAGCGATTGCGATCCTCGAAAATCAACCGCGACTGGACGGCGTCGAATACGTGTTTCCATCACCGTCGAATGGGATGCTCACCGATATGGCAGTCAGCCAATTGATGAAGCGAATGACGAAACCGGACGGCAGTCAATTTTGCGATAAACGATCAAAACAGTCCGCTGTTCCGCATGGCTTGCGATCGACTTTCCGCGATTGGGTTGGCGATCGCACCAACTATCCCCGCGAGATGGGTGAAGTGGCGCTTGCGCACAAAGTCGGCAATGAGACCGAAAGAGCCTATAGCCGTAGCGACATGCTCGAAAAGCGCCGACACATGATGCAGGATTGGGCCAACTTTCTGTACGGCAAACGCGCGCAATCCGACAACGTAATTGACATGACCACCGCAACGAAGAAACGAGTGAAGCGCTAGGGGCCCTACAAATGAGAGAAATGGATACTACCGCCTATGTGACGGTCATCGTTCTAACCATCGGCCTAATTTGGCTGGCAGTCGAAATGATCGCGCCGAATGTCAACGCGTGGATATTCAAACGGCTATTCAGTTTCCTGCTTTTGGCGGCCATCCTCGTATTGTGCGGCGTTGCGTTGGTCGCGGTCTACGGTGCTCTATCCGGTGCCCCTCCGATCATAATCGCGGCCCTCATTGTCGCATGGGCGATTACAGCAAACAGTCGATCAGCAAATTGATCAACGCGATAGTCACAGCAAACAATTTGTATTTCAGCAGCCCGCTACGTTACCAGCGTAGCGGGCATATTCTTGCCACTATAGATGCGTCTTGCGGCATGGATGCGCACGGATGCGCAGTAACAGAAGGACGCCCGATGATTTCAACCCGACTGTCCGCCGCCCTATTGCACAAGCCGATCACCCTGGCTGCATTCGCCAACAGCGAACCGCCCGGCCCGGAGCGGTTCATTACTGATCTACAGCTTGCCGCGCGCTGGCACGTCCACCCCTCCACCATTTGGCGCAATGCGAAGAAGACGCCCACGTATCCGCAGCCCGTGAAATTGTCGGCTCGTGTGACGCGGTTTCGATTGAGCGACGTTGAACGCTTCGAACGGAAGGAGTATCTCCAATCTAAAGCTGGGGAGCGGTAATGTCTAACGAGAAAGCGCACGAAACCATTCGCAGTCTGATCGAACAGGGTGGACCATTCGATGAGGAAGACCTCGCGGCTATTCGCGAAATAGAGCAGACGAGGGCGGAGATCGCCCAGACCGATCGGGAGGTTCAAAAATCACTGCATACAGCGATTGGGTTTGCGATCACGACGTGGTCGTCTTTAGAGGGAATAGTTGTCGAGATCGCTTCGGCGATTATTGACGCGGAGAGTGAAGTTGGAGGCGTGATCTTCTACAATTTTCCTTTTGCAAAGATGTTGGAGGTTATCGGCGAGATCGTCCGCGTAGATGAGCGGTTTCAAAATCTCGGCCAAGACTGGGATAAAATAAGCAGGCGGTTGTTCGCCTTGAATGATATTCGAGTTCGGCTTGCACACCACGGGCTTAGCTCAGGAAAGGATATCTTGGATTTCCCATTGGACATCACCGAGTTTAACTCAGATGACTTTTTGCCAAGTCTGGAGCCCTACAAAGCAGATTCACGGAAAAAGTGGGTAAAGAAGAAACGGATGAGCTTTTCCGAAACGGTCAGCTTCGGGGAGAGCATTGTTGACGCTGTCGAACCACTCACGGAGTTCCTGAAAAAGGTTCACGAAATCCGTATTGCACCCAAGAGGCGGCTTATCGCGCGAGTGAAAGAGCTACAACAAAAGGTGCGCGAATACGAAAGTCGCGAGACCGCGCAACCAACTGACAAGGGTGAAGACTAGTTGCGTTGATTGATGCGATGATAGATAAGGCCGGACGCGATGAACGACCGGCCTGTTTTTCACGGTGATTTCGTAGTTGTTCGGCTGCTAACGTGTTAGCTGCGAGGGTAGTCCCGGCCAAACGCAACGCTCTTAGGAAACAATTCTGCCGCTCCAACGTCATAGTGAAGGATTGGCAATGAAGCCAATCTCCCGCGCCAATGCGGAGCGTCCCTATGTGCGAAAAGTGCAAGCCCCTTGACGAGCGGATCGCTCACTACCACGACTTGAGCCAACGCGTCACCGATCCGCAAACCCTTGAAGGCATCAAGCGGCTGATCGGGGACTTGGAAGCACAAAAGAAAATCCTACACCCCGGAGAGTAGGACGGTTGGCATGGCAGAGTCATTCGGCGACGAATTAACAATCGTTGAAGTGGCTTCGGACGACCCGGAACCGAAGAAGGAATTGTGGCTGGCTCTGGCTAAGCCGGATCAAGCGTTGACCTTGGTTCTTACCGCTGTGCCGGAAGGGTGGACAGCGCAAGTGTTGCCCGCCAATTTGACGGAAAGGCAGCGACGCCTGTTTCGAGAGGTAAAACTCAAGCCCGGCGACGTCTACAAGCTTGCCGACTAGGTCGCCTCAGTTGGCGGCCTCTTTCATTTCAGATGTCGCTTTCTGGCCCGTAGCCGACCATCCCCTGGAGCACCCCGATGTCTGCTGCTAGGCGGTGCACGGACAAAGCTCCTGCAACATGCGGAGGTCAGCTTTTGAGCCGAACCGGACGTGGGGCCGCCAGATTCACAAGCGGCTAGCTGGAAGAATCGAATGGTCCATGCTGGTGCGGAAGCTAGGCCAGAGAGGCGCAACGTCGGGAATGTATAGCTTACTTTTCCTTTTCGGCACGCTTCCTCAAGTGAGGACTGTCGTGCAAGACCACGTTCAGCAGGGAATTATGGACCTCCAGTGATCCGTTGTATTTGATAAACCCAAGCTTGCGGAACTTGTTCATGAACATGCTGACGCGCGACCTTGTGGTCCCGACCATCTCCGCAAGTGTCTCTTGGCTTATCTTCGTTATGACCGGCTCGGGCTTACTCTCCTTGCCGAAGTTGGCCATCAGGAGCAGCACTCTCGCCAGACGCTTCTCACTGGAATTAAAAAGTTGGTCGACCAAGTCCTCCTCGACTCGGGCGTTCCTAGACAACAGGTGAGCCATAAACATCTCAGAGAACTTCGGCTCGTCGCGGAGCACACGCACGATGGCTGCCTTCTCGAGCCGCATGATGACGCACTCCGTCACCGTCACGACCGTCGCCACCCGCAGCGGATGCCCATTTAGGCAGCTCTCTCCGAAGAAGTCCCCATTTCCGTGGAGCGCGACGACCGCCTCCTTGCCCTGCTCGGAGACGACGCAGACCTTGACCTTGCCCTCCTGAATGTAGAAGACCGCATCACCGGGGTCTCCCTGAGAGAAGACCTTCCGATTCTTCCGATAGTTTGAAACGGTCCTCCCCGAGGCCACGGTGTGGAGGAACTCCTGGACGTCGAAGGGCTGCTTCTTCGTTACCTTGGCCACGCTTCCCGCCTTTAATTATCAACTGGCTTCATTCTAGGGCAAACCGAACATCAGGGAAACCCGGCCCGGATGTCGGTGGCAGTGTCGTGGCACGTGTCCCCGGCGGCCAAGTGAGCACTAAAGCTCAGACTTCGGCTCCAAATGTGCGCAGACTCGTTCGTTATGGAGATGCCGAACCAAGAGGCGTCCCAGTAACAGAGGAGCTGAATTATGGGTGTCATCCTTCCGTTCGTATCAGCCGGCGCGTTCGAGCCTGACGATATTGAGGCGATGTCCCTGGCTTGTGAGGAAGTCTGCCATCGTCTTCGTATCAATGGCGACGCGCGGGCTCGCGAGATCATCGCTGTGAGAGTCATCGAGCTAGCCCAGCGCGGCGAACGTCGCCCCATGGTCTTACGCGACCAGGTGCTTGCGGAAGCGAACGCGGGCCCCGGACAATAGCTGATGAGACTCGGCGTTGCCTCACTAACACCCGCTAATGATGACCTTAGGCTGTCCCCTTCTGGCCCCACCGCGACATATTGCGCTGCCGCACGAAGTCGGTCGCTATAGGGGCAAAGCAGACATTGCGGATTTATGAGACGCACCCTAGACAATCAGGACCGTCTGCTTGGCCCCTTCGACTTCGATTTGGATGCTTTCTTTGTTGCCTTTTGTGCGCGTCGCTTTCGTTGTTTGGGTACGGGCAATGGAAGCCCGGGTTGTTGGGACGCAGATGTGAATTCCAACACTTCAACTATTTTATAGTGAACTTCGCCGTTTGGCGTCGCCGGAGGCGTCACCTCCATTCGTACTCGATAGCGATCATCCCTGAACGAACCACCGCGAGTCCAAGCATCTACTCCGATCGACGTTTCGCTGATGTCGGCATAGATGTGCTTGTCCCCATACACAAATCGCCAACGCTCCGCCTTTTCGTCGAAAACGGGTGAATATACAAAGAGCGTTGCAACGATCGTCTCCGGGGGTGGCTCTTCGGGGGGGTCCTCTATGTTCTTGGGCGCGTCAGCTGCAAGGACGATATCGCGAACATCAGTTTCATCGATGCTCGAAACAAGCTTAGCATCATCACGAAATTCAAGGCGTGACGCCTCATGCATCTCAATAGGCGCAAGAGTGTCTTTAACCGCGCTTAGAACACGATGGTTTTCCGCTAGCTTCAAAACATCGGGGTGAACGTTGATCGTATTGCGCTCACCGCCAACAATTTGAATGGTAACGTGGGTTTGCCGTCCATCGGCAGGTCTTGCCGCTTCGGACGGCTTAGTCGTTTCAACTTGATTGTTCTTCTTCCATTTCAAATAGTCGAGCAACGAAGTAGTACCGGCCACGCTGCGAATTACGCCAATTACTTGAAGGATGTCCTTCGCAGTCTTGACGTAATCATCTTGCAAAAATGTCTTCGTCACCTCGATCGCGTGCTGGATAACATCGAAGTTGATATGGAAGCATTTGTGCTCGAAGTCTGAGGCGACAACCACCCGCATTCGCGACCGATCGCCGTTGAGAATTGCGTTCGATTCCCGGACAAGCCGATCGAATCCCCTCAACGCTGGGACCAGCGCCTCAACACCGATCGTATGGTCGTCCGGGTCGTCCCCGTGATAGGCAACTTGGAATGCTTGGCGAGTGCCCTTGGCACTCGCGTCCTTGGCCTCGTCCATTTCCCCGCCTCAAATCCAAAAAGGCGACTATACAACCTACCGATGCGTTGGCCAGCACCCCTTTCGTTGAACAGGCCATCCGATAAACCTGTCGCCGCGCTACTCGCAACGCCGGGACGGCGCGCGGATTGGCAGGTACGACGCAAGCGCAAGCTCGCAAGCTCTATAATTCACGGGAATTTCTGCGATCCTTGGCTGACATGGGATCAGCCGTCATCGCCGATCGAACGGCGCTGTGGAAAGTTTTCGTCTGATCCGTGCAGGACCGTGCGGGACAGTGCAGCGCACGTTTTCGCCGCCTTGCGCGCTGTGCACGAAGCACTGATGACTGTTGTCACCGTGACCTAACACCAACGGAGGCGGCATGTCAGAAAACAGGAACGCATATTTTCGAGAGTATCAAGCGCGTCGGCGCATCGAACGGCAGGCAAGCAAGAAAGTCGCCCTGGCTGCCATTGATACGATGCTGGAGCGCGCCAGCGTGGCCGGGCCGGAAGTCTTCCGGGGCGTGCTTGAAGCCGCCCACACCGCGCGCAAAGCCCTTGAGGCTGCCTGAAACGAAGAGGCCGAGCGGTGTCGCGAACCGCTCGGCCTTTAACCACTTCCGATGCCTTCCGATCAAGAAAGACTGAGCATGTCTACACCACGGCAGAACTACGATCAAGCCTTCGCGTTTATCAGCGCCTTGTGTCAAGGCGATCCCAACACAACCTTGATTGATGCACGCGCGATCCATGATCGCGACGATACCGTTGCAGCGATCCCGAGACGCGGGACGCTTCCTGACCTCTTTCCAGAGTTGTGCGCGTGGAACGATCTTGGCTACGGCATCTTCGCGAACATCTCGGAAATGGACGGTCGCGGGCGTGAGATCGCCAACGTCAAAACAATTCGTTGTCAGGCCATAGACCTAGATAATCTGAGCGCGCAACAGAATTACGAACGCGCAACGCAATTCAACCCGGCGCCCTCGTTCGCCGTCCAAACGTCGCCCGGCAAGCTGCATGTATACTGGCAAACGCATCAACACCTTGATCGCGACCGCTTCACGCTATTGCAGCGGAAATTGATCCAGTATTTCGACAGCGACAAACGCGTAACCGATCCGTCGCGCGTGCTGCGATTGCCCGGCTTCTTTCATCGCAAGGCTGAACCGCACCTAGTTACGTGTTGGGCGTTGAGCAACTATGGAAAACCGATCGACCCCGGTATTCTCGAAATCGCATTGGCAACCGTTGATGTCACGAACACAAGCGGCGACAGGCATGAGCTAGGTGAACCATCGTTGACCGCACCGGGCAGGGATTGGATCGCTTATGCACTCAGCTTGCATGATCCGAATGCAATGGATCGCGGCCAATGGATTTCGTTCATGGCCGCGATCAAACAAGCCGCTTGGAACTGGTTTGCTGATAAGAACGAATTGCGAAACGTATTCCTGAAATGGTGCGAGCGATACGATCGCAACAATCCCGCCGAAAACGTGAAACACTGGGATAGTCTCCGCCACACCCAAATAGGGTGGCCCTCAATCGAACGCCGTAACGGACATTTGCACGCTTTGCGACTGTTCGGTGAACGAAATCCAATGCCGTCGCTTCCCCATATCGGATTGCCGGTGCCAAAACTCGGGTCATTGCTAACCGCGCAAGAGCAAGCCGTATATTTCGCCGACTGCGTTCTGATCGAAAGTCGTGGCGAAATCCTCACGCCTACCGGGCGGTTCATGAACCAAACGAAATTCAACGCCAAATACAAAGGCAAGAAATTCATCATTGATGAAATTGGCAAGACCGGCAGCGATCCATGGGAAGCGGCGATCGGCTCAACCAACTCAACCATTCCAAAGGTTGATCACACGCGCTTTGTGCCGTCAAAGCCGCATGGCGCGATCATTCAGGACGGGCGCGGGCGTGACGGTTACAACACCTATAAGCCGGTCATCGTTCATGCCGTTCCCGGCGACGTTGCGCCGTGGCTCAACCACCTCGCCGCTTTGTTTCCGAATGCGAACGACCGAAAATTGTTGCTCGATTACCTCGCACACAACGTGAAATACCCCGGCTACAAAATCCCATGGGCACCGCTAATCCAATCGACGCCCGGCGCGGGTAAGAATTCGGTCAAATGGGTGATGGAATACGCGATCGGCGATCACTACACCTGTCAACCAAAAGCTGACCAATTGGCAGATAGCGGCGCAAAGTTCAACGCGTGGATGAGCGAAAAGCTTTTCATCGTCGTCGATGAGATTGATACGCGCGACAAGCGCGGCCTAACCGAAAAACTCAAGCCGATGATTACCGAAATAAAAATCGAGATTGAAGGCAAAGGCGCCAATCAAATTATAGACGACAACTTTGCGAACTGGATTTTCTTCACCAACTACAAAGAGGCCATACCGTTCACGCAGGATGAACGGCGCTACGCGCCATTCTTTTCCGCGCTCCAAAGACCGGAAGACAAGATGCTTCGTGGAATGAACGATGCATATTTCAAATGGTTTTACGGTCACTATCTATTGGGTGCTGGTAATGGATTGGCGCACGTCACCGATTGGTTGATGACGTACCCGATCGAACGCGGCGACATTCCGATGCAAGCACCGAAAACATCTAGCACAGCGGAAGCGATCTTGATCAGCGCTGATCCTTTAGAAGGGAGCGTTCGCGAAGCCTATGGAAAGATGACCTTGCAGAACAAACCGATCACCATGCAAAACGTGTGTGATGAGTTGGGCATCGCCTTCAATCCGCTGGATACCCGCACAAATCGACGCATTGGAAACGCGCTAAAAAAGATCGGATTGAAACCGGATCACACGCGAACCGGCAATGTATGGGTGCTCATGCACTAGCATCAACGCGATCGATCATCGCAAAGCCCGGTGTAACAGCCGGGCTTTTTGCTGCGCGCGTTCAGGCGTCCCTTCTATAATTTAGCGCTAGCGATCAGTAATTTTGGAATTCGTTCTTTCGGACGGGCTGATGGTTCACATGGCTCACTGATGGTTCACGCAAAACCCCTTATACTTCAGTGCCTGTGAACCATGTGAACCATGTGAACCATGTAAGGCCGCAGCACGTCCAATTTTCCCTAGCGGTACAGACCATGGGTCACCTGGGTCACGACCACCGCCCATAATTTCCATAATTATGAGATCGACAAATTAGCCGCCCGTCCGATCAGCGCGGCTGTACTCCCCTCAGCCACACGCTGAATCATTTCAATTCATTAGCGATGGTCCGCGCGACCAATCTACCAACCTAGATAGCGATGATCGTTGCGTTGATGTCGCCGTGGTCAAGCGATGATCATGCAGAAATACTTCGTGATTATTTGCGGCTTACATTTAGATCAGTATTGCGATGGTCTAGTTTGGTTTAGCTGTGAATATCGCGAGTAATTACAACACCTTAATACTTGCCAGAATACTACGAAGCATCTAGTCATTGAGCACCGCGCGACGCGCTTTGAACGTTGGACGCGAACCGGACACCCGAAAGGATTTTGAAATGGCTGCACTTCGATCTGGATCAACCGAGACCCCGCGCGGTCCCATGCTTTCGATGACGAATGCCGATACCAATCAGACACAGTTGCTGTTCATTCCCGAAGATTTGCCGCCCGGTGTCGATCAGCCCGCCGCTAGGTTGCTTGCCGCCTACACGCTGCTCAACGGCGAGGCCGCACGCGCTTCCTCCACTCTGCTGCCGGAACTCATTGGGCCGCACATGATGAAAGCCGTTCCTGGCCTGCTCGGGAGCCCATATGCGGGCTTCGTTGATGCGGTTGGCGCGGCGGCACGGGAAAATAAGAAAGTCGTTGCAGACCTTGGCGCGGTCCCGGCAAGCACAGTTGCCACAGCGGCAATTCGGCAGCGGGCCGTTCAGATGTTCGATACCGCGCCAACGATCGCTGACCAGATCAGGTTTGCATCGAATGCCACCCTTCCACAGTTGCAAGGCCTCGTCGAAGTGGACGCACTTTCGATCCTGCCCGACAACGCGCAATCGGCAATCATGGATCGTTATCTGATGCTGTCCTACGCCAGCAAATACGGGATTGCATCAAAGTATCCCGCAATCGCCAAGCCAGATAATCCGATCCCGAGCGGCATCAACAACGATGCCGTTGAAAGCGAGGCAAAAGCGATGATTGCCGCTGTCCGCGCTCTAACGAAGAAAATCGAGAACTGCTCGCAAATTGCACGCGACTGCATCGCTTATGTTTCGATCGCGTGTCAGTGCCCGGTCGGACAGGCATTCGATCTGATCACGCGGCAGGCCTAATCACCATGGCGAACGCGCGCGGCCCTGTGAAACTTCCTAGCTCGATTTGCTTACGGCCGGTCGACGCTATGGACGCCGCACAGGTCCGCGCCGCGTTGAACGCCAGCCGTTCCAATATCTGTTGGTGGCGCAAGCACGATCGCTTTCCGCAAGGCTTTCGCACCGGCAACGCTGTGATGACCCGCACCGCTGAAATTGCAGGCTGGTGCGCGTCGCGCGGAATTTCAATCGAATGGCTGTAGACCGATGACCACACCGCCCAACCTCTCCGTTATCCACGGTAAATCAACGGCCGCGAAGGACGAACGGGGCCGCTTCGTATCCGGCCCGGCCAACACCGGGAGGCCGGTTGGTGCTCGCAACAAGCAATCCGCCGAATTGATGAAGATTGTTCGCGCGATGGGCAATCGCGCCGTCGCCAATTTATCCGATGCCTTGGACGCTAAAGAGCAATGGGCAACGATCTTGGTGCTTCGTTACTGCCTTCCGAGCGCGCGAACGCAGGAAATGCACGGCGCGGACCCGGAAGATATCAAGGAAGCATTTGTCGCTGGCGACATTTCAGCGGATGAAATGAAAGCAATCGCAACCGCAATTGAGAAACTGAAATCAGTTGCGGATATCGACGACTTGCGCAACCGCCTCAGTGAACTGGAACAACTGCTCAATGCCGGTAAGTGATCGCGACCGCAACAGGCTTGCTGCACTTATTGCAATCGTGAAGCCCGCTAACTCGCTTGCTGCACGCTTCGAAACACTCACCGATGAACAACGCGACTACTACTGGTATTGGCACCAACGATACGGTGATTGGCTCAGGCGATGTTTGGTGCTCGATGACGACAACGAGCCGGACGCACGTCCTTATGCTCGCATGCTTGAACACGATACGTCACCGCGATTGCGCCGCGATATCGATGAAGCGCTATTCGGAAAGGCACCCCGGATACCGACCGCGATGAGCGACGTTGAGGCAGCACAAATCTGGTTTGGTGAGGCGCAGAAATGATTACGATTTATGTTGAACAAGCTAATTTGACTTTCGAAGTTGAGGACGGATTTATTCTCGGCATCGCGAAAGGTCGCCGTCCAACACCCGACATCGAATGCGAATTTATTGACGCGACGTTTGAGCGCCTGCACGTCACGCGCGCGCCAAAGACACTACAACTCGATTGGCTTGCGCTGACCGATTTGGCTGCATGGCTCTACCGTAAGTATCCGAGCGCGACAGAAAAGGGATACATGAACCGGTTGCTTGATCTCTTTCCCGGTTCGATGAACGTCAACGACGTGATGTGCGCATTGATGCGATGCATCAGCAATAACGAACATCTGGCATATGGCGAGGATGCGCATTTTTGCGGACGCGTTCGTCGCACGCACAAGCATGAATTTGAAGAAATCCGCGCAGCATGGCTCGCGCAGATGCGGCAATCCGGACGGCCGTCTAACAACGTCCAATAGGATAACACCCATGGCAACGAAACTCAGCGACAACGATCACCGCGAAATTGGAGCACACATTTTCGAGTACATGCAGGAATTGCTTGCACAGGACGGCGACAAAGCCATCATCATCTTGCACGCCGACCACATGCGCAGTCTCGATAGGTTCGTTATTTCCAAAATTGAATGCACCGGCAAAGGTTAGTCGCTTCTCCATTGCTGGTTCATGCACCCCGCTTGCAGGCCGGAAGTACGCTTGCAAGCGGGGTTTGTATTTCCGAGAAAAGACCACAATGACCGGACGTAACGAAGGAACGCTTGCATTCTTCAACCGCGTTCAAGAGCAATGCGCGAAAATCGCTTCGCTACCACCATCACAACACGGCACGGAAATTCTCAAAATCAGCAGAGATACCGGGCTGACACCGATAACCCTCGCACCGATCATTGAGCGCTACGCCCATCAGCGCGTTCCAGACTATCCATCGCTGGCAAAGCAATTCTGTGAACGAATGGGACGCGAAAAGGTCCGCGCCATGCTGGCAACGAACCACGGTATGCGCGATCTAAAGCACAACGTCCAAACCGCGCTTACCGACGAACGATTGAGCCTCACAGGCCCGCGCGTCGCGCTGTTTATCGAAGCGATCAAGGCGACGGCGATCGACTGACCGGCCTATGGTTTTTGGCATATAGATCGGCGGTAAAACCGACGTTTTGGATAAAACAGCTATTTTTATAGTGTTTGGGGAAGCAGTAGCTGCAGCCGTGCGCGATCGACACCGCGACATAGAGCATCTCCTTGACCTTGGGATCGAGCGCGCCCGGACCCATCACCTCCTTGATGCTCTCCCAGGTCCGCCGCAGCGTCTTCGGATCATGTGCCAGCGCGCGCCAGAAATTGTTGACGAAGTCCGACTTCCGCACCTTGCGGATATCGTCGAAAACGGCGCGCGCCTCGGTGGAGAGTTCATCGTCCGACAGCAGCTTCACGGTCGCCATGGGGGTCCTCGCGGGGTCAGGTCTGATCCCGCGAGTGTAGCACGGCTCGCACGGTCAGCCGGCATGCGCGGTCGAACGACGCAAGGCCAGCTTGCCGATGTCGACATACTGCCTCTGCTGCGCGTGAGCGTGCTGAGCTGCGACATGGAGGTCGCGCAGACGCCGCTGCAACGGCGAAGTGTCGTAGACCGCGCTGCTTCCGGCCAGCGCAAAGCAGGCATCGGCGATGCGGACGCAGGTCGTGGCGAGCCAGGTCGCGGATCGAGCCCCTTCGATGACGAGGTCTTCGTCGTTCAGCGTTCCCGACACCGCGTGACGCCAGTGGCTGGCGGCCTGGGCCTCTTGAAACGCCCGCGCGGCAGCGAGGTCAGCGGAAATCCGGCCGAGCTCGTAATGGAAGGTCTCGGACTCCCGCATCGGCACGGCCGCATACAATTGCTGCCTTCCGGTATCGGCAAGCGCGAGCAGTTCATCGACGGCGCCCTCCGCCATGCCTACCGTGACTGCGCCGTGCACCAGGGGCAGCCATTGCCGCACCGCCTGATAGAGCGGACCCGGCTGCTGCGGGCCTGCTTCGAGATCGATGAAATCCGCCTCGGGAACCAGCGTCTCCTTCAGCGTGACGTGATGGCTGGCGGTGCCCTTGAGCCCCGCCGCGTGCCAGGTGTCCTCGATCTCCCAGTCGCGCGCCGGCAGCGCCACGACGCGAACCTGCGGCTTGCCCTGCGCGCCCGGGATCGGTTTGCCATTCTCGGTGACGATGCAGAACCCGCCGATCCATTCGGCATGCGTGCAACCGCTGACAAACGGCCAGCGGCCCTTGACGCGATAGCCGCCGTCCACGCGCTCTGCCGTTCCACCGGGTTGGGACGAGCCGCAGATCGCCGTATCAGGCCCGTCCTGATAGATGCGCTTGTACAATTCCGGGCGTGACGCGGCGACGAACAGGCTGCTGGCTCCGGCGACGACCGTGATCCAGCCGATCGAGCCGTCGAGACGGGCAAGTGCCCTGATGACCTCCATTCCGGCCGGAAAATCCAGCTCCAGCCCACCATGGCTTCGCGGCACGAACATGCGAAAGATCCCGATCGCCTTCAGCCGCTCCACGATATCAGGCGAGACGCAGCGCGCGGCTTCCATCTCGGCGGCGCGAGCCTTGATCGACGGCGCCAGTTTCTGGATGCCCGCAAGCATGTCCTTGTGGGGATCGCGCAGTTGCACGGAATGTGTTTTGGTCTTTTCTTGAAGCCGCATCTGTCTCAACCTCTGTTGCGGAAACGGATCGCAACGAAGGTTGAACGGATGGCGCTACGGCGCGGTTTCAGCGCGACGGTCGTCGATTACAGCTGTAACGCTGCGCCTAGCCCTGCCGCTGGGACTGCGATTGCGACTGGCCGCCGCGGCCGGCCTGGTCGACCTTGACCGCCACCGTCAGCGTCTCCATGCCGCCGCCGTAGCGGGTGCCGCGCACGGGCGCTGCGCCGAGATAATCGAGCCCAATGGCGACGCGGACATGGGCGTCGGTGGCGCAGATGCTGTTGGCGGGATCGAAGCCGACCCAGCCGAGGTCAGGCACGTAGGCCTCCGCCCAGGCGTGGCCGGCGTCCTGGTGCACCGTGCCGTCGGCCCGGAGGAAATGGCCGGAGACGAAGCGGGCCGGCACGCCGCCGGTGCGGGCGCAGGCGATGAAGATGTGCGCATAGTCCTGGCAGACGCCGCGCTTGAGCGTGAAGGCTTCGGCCGCCGAGGTGCCGCTGTTGGTCGGGTCCTCGTCGAAGGTCATGTGGTCGCTGATCTCAGTCATCAGCGTGTGCAGGAAGCCGAGCGTGTCGTTCTCGGCCTCGCTGCGCAGCTGGCGCGCCACCGCCATCATCGCCGGATTGACGGAGGTGAGGTCGGTCGTGCGCAGGAACATGCCGGCCGGAAAACGCTCGTCGGCGCCGCGCAGCACGCCACCGGTATCGTGGGTCTCGATCAGGCCCTCGGCGGTGATCCTGATGTCGCCGACGGGGCCGCAGGACAGCACATGGATGACGTTGCCGAATGCGTCCTCATGGGGGTCGAGCTTGGTGTCGGTGGAGACGTCGATCTGCCATTCCGCCACATATTGCCCGTCATGGCTGCCGGGCGTCATGCGCAGGATCTGGATCACGCTGGTCGCTGCCGGCTCGTAGCGATAGGTCGTGGTGTGCTGGATTCGCAGGCGCATGGTGGACCGTTGTTCTGGCGTCGTCATTCCGGGGCGATGCGCCAGCATCGAACCCGGAATCTCGAGATTCCGGGTTCGGTCCTTCGGACCGCCCCGGAATGACGGCGTGTATCAGATCAAATACTGCTTCGTGATGATTTCGCCCAGCCTGGAATTATCCGCGATGAATTCCTGAATGAATTCATGCACGCCGTGCTGGAAAATGTCGTTCATGTTGCTGTGTTCCAGCCGGTTGCGGATGCCGCGGGCGTGGCGCTGGGCCGGGCCCTGGCGGCCATAGGCGACGCCGATCTGGTCGAGGTTGCGCACGAGATTGCCGTAGCAGCTGGCAAGCGAGCGCGGCAGCGTGTCGTTGAGGATGAGCAGGTCCGCGATCAGCCAGGGCTTCAGCGTCTCGCGGTAGACCCAGTGATAGGCCGTCAGCGCCGAGACCGAGCGCAGGATCGAGCTCCACTGGTAGAAGTCGAGCGGGCCCCCGACATGCTCCTCCTCGGGTAGCAGCACGTGATACTTCACGTCGAGGATGCGCGCGGTGTTGTCGGCGCGTTCCAGATGCACGCCCATCCGCGAGAACCAGTACGCGTCGTTGCGCAGCATGGTCCGGTAGGCCGAGCCGTCGAAGCGCAGCGAGGTCTCCTGCACGAAGCGCAGGAACTTTGCGAGGTCCTCGCGCGTCGAGGTGCCCTTGCTCCAGACCGCCTGCAGCTCGATCCAGGCCGAGTTGATGGTGTCCCACATCTCGCTGGTCAACGCGGTGCGCACCGAGCGCGAGTTCAGCCGCGCCGCCTCGATGCAGTTCCGGATTGAGGACGGGTTGTCCGCGGAGAACGAGAGATAGTCGACGACGTTGTGCTCGTTGGCTTCCTCATAGGTCTGGTAGAAGCTGGCGGCGACGCCGGCGGTGAGCAGCGCGGAGTCCCATTCATTGGTCTTGCCGATATAGGCGGCCGGCAGGGCTGTGACGCGCAAGGTCGCATCGATGGTGCGCGCGAGATACTCGGCCCGTTCGACGTAGCGGGCGAGCCAGTAGAGGTTTTCGGCGGTACGCGACAGCATTCTCTCTACTCGTCCAGAATCCAGGTGTCTTTGGTGCCGCCGCCCTGGCTCGAATTCACCACGAGCGAACCTTCCTTCAGCGCGACGCGCGTCAGCCCGCCCGGCACGATCGTGGTGCGCTTGCTGCCGGTGAGCACGAAGGGCCTGAGGTCGACGTGGCGCGGCGCAAGGCCACTTGCGGTGCAGGTCGGGCAGGTCGAGAGCGCCAGCGTCGGCTGGGCGATAAAGCCTTCCGGCTCGCGCTTGAGCTTTTCGCGGAACGCCTCGATCGTCGCTTTCGTCGCGGCGGGGCCGATCAGCATGCCGTAGCCGCCGGAGCCGTGCACCTCCTTGACGACGAGCTCGCCGAGATTGTCCAGCACGTAAGCCAGATCCTTCGGCTCACGGCAGCGCCAGGTCTGCACGTTCTTCAGGATCGGCTCCTCGCCGAGATAGAATTTCACGATGTCAGGCATGTAGGAGTAGATCGCCTTGTCGTCGGCGATGCCGGTGCCGACAGCGTTGGCGAGCGTGATATTGCCGGCCGCATAGGCCGACATCAGCCCGGGCACGCCGAGCACGGAGTCGGGGCGGAAGGTGAGGGGATCGAGGAAATCGTCGTCGACGCGGCGATAGATCACGTCGACCCGCTTCAGCCCTTCCGTCGTCCGCATGAACACTTCGTTGTTCTTGACGATGAGGTCGCGGCCCTCGACCAGCTCGATACCGAGCTTGTCGGCGAGGAAGGAGTGCTCGTAATAGGCGGAATTGTAGACGCCCGGCGTCAGCAGCGCGACGGTCGGCTCTCCGGAGGCGCTTTGCGGCGCGACCGAGCGCAAGGCCGCGAGCAGCTCGTCCGGATAGCGTTCGACCGGCGCCACCTTGTGGCGAGCGAACAGATCCGGAAACAGCCGCATCATGATCTCGCGGTTTTCCAGCATGTAGGACACGCCCGACGGCGTGCGCGCATTGTCCTCCAGCACGATGAAGTCCTCGGCGTCGACCCGGACGATGTCGATGCCGGCGATGTGCACGTAGACGTCGTGGGGCACCTGCTGGCCGTTCATCTCGGGGCGGAAGACCGGGTTCTGGAAGATCAGATCGTCAGGCACGACCTCCGCGCGCAGGATGTCGCGGCCGTGATAGATGTCGCGCAGGAACATGTTGAGCGCGCGCACGCGCTGCTTCAGGCCCTTCTCCAGCAGCGCCCATTCCTTGCCGGACATGATCCTGGGAATCACGTCGAAAGGGATCAGGCGCTCGGTGGACTCGGCCTCGCCATAGACCGCGAAGGTGATGCCGATGCGGCGAAACAGGAGCTCGGCTTCCTGGCGGCGATATTCGAGCGCCTCGGGCGGCGTCTCTTTGAGCCAGCGTGCCAGCTCCTGATAGGCGGGGCGAAGGTCCCCGCCGGGAATATTCATTTCGTCAAACGCGATTGCCATAGATCCCGACTTGTCTCCGCAAGGCGTTGCGCCAATGGTCAGGTCGGTGAGGTCCAGGTGCAGACCGCAACGTCCTGTGGCCATGCGGCAAGAGTGCATGACTTTCATGTGGTAGCAAGGGCCGGGCCAGCGCGATAAGCATGGTGGAGGGGCATTTGCCGGGGACGACTGGCGGCTTGCCTGAAAAAATGGCTGAGGACTGCTTATTTCGGCAGCAAAACCGCGTGACTTCAACGCGTTACCTCGGCAAAGTCGAGACGACAGGTGAGGGACTGAAGGCAATGAGCGAGATCGTCACGGCGGGCATTCTGGTCATCGGGGATGAAATCCTGTCCGGCCGGACCAAAGACAAGAATATCGGCTTCATCGCCGAATACCTGACCAATATCGGCATCGACCTGAAGGAAGTCCGGGTCGTCTCCGACGACGAGGCCGACATCATCGCCGCGTTGGATGCGCTGCGGCATCGCTACACCTATGTCTTCACCACCGGCGGCATCGGGCCGACCCATGACGACATCACCGCCGACAGCGTCGCCAAGGCCTTTGGCGTCGGCATCGACCATCACCCGGAGGTGGTCGCCCGTTTCCGCGAGCGCTGGAGCGAGCAGGATCTCAACGAGGCCCGCCTGCGCATGGCCCGCATCCCCAACGGCGCCGAGCTGATCCAGAGTGCGACCATCCTCGCGCCCGGATTCAAGATCGGCAATGTCATCGTCATGGCCGGCGTGCCCTCGATCATGCAGGCGATGATGGACATCGTCTCGCCCAAGCTGAAATCCGGCGTGCGCATGCTGTCCGAATCGGTCCGCGCCAATGCGCGGGAAGGCGACATCGGCAGCCCGCTGCGGGCGATCGCGGAGGCTCACCCGGACACCATCATCGGCAGCTATCCGTTCATGGACGAAGAGCAGAAGCCCAATACCAATCTGGTGGTACGCTCGCGCGATGCGGATAAGCTGGCGGCAGCGATGGCGGCGGTGAAGGACATGCTGGCGGGATTGAACATCACCCGCTAAAGCGCCGGGCGCGGCGCTTTAGCGTTTTATTCGAGCATGATCATGTCGGAAAACCGCTGCACACTTTTCCGGATCATGCTTTCGCGCCCGGCTTGCCGGACGTGTGACGAAGCAGGAGACGACAATGGCTGGTGAAGCACCGGAACTGAATGCGCAGGAGAAGGCCGGCAAGGCCTTCCCGGTGTCCTGGGACCAGTTCCACAGGGATTGCCGGGCGCTGACCTGGCGCCTCAACGAGGTCGGCCCGTTCCACGCGGTGATCGCGATCACCCGCGGCGGTCTGGTGCCGGCTGCGATCGTGGCCCGTGAGCTCGGCGTGCGCGTGATCGATACGGTCTGCATCGCCAGCTACGATCACAACAAGCAGGGCGAGCTTCAGGTGCTCAAGGGCATTTCCGAGGCGGCCATGAAGCTCGGCAACGGCACCGGCAAGGGGCTTTTGATCGTCGACGACCTCGTCGACACCGGCAAGACCGGCAGAATGGTGCGCGAGATGCTGCCGGATGCGCATTTCGCCACGGTCTATGCCAAGCCGATGGGACGTCCGCTGGTCGACACCTTCATCACCGAAGTGTCGCAGGACACGTGGATATTCTTCCCGTGGGACACCGCGCTGTCGTACCATCCACCGCTGCGCGACGGGGCGGCGTAGTTTTTCTTCGCCTCTCCCCGCGTGCGGGGAGAGGCCGCGCCGTAGGCGCGGGTGAGGGGGACTCTCCGCGAGTCCAGCTCTCACCGAGTTTGCGGAGGCTCCCCCTCATCCCGACCTTCTCCCCGCACGCGGGGAGAAGGAGAAGAGCCGCACCATGCCCCTGCAAAACCGCGTCACCCCCACCGGCGACATCATCGCCACCCCGCATCGCGGCATGTTCACCGGCAATCGGGGCATCATCCATGATCCCGCCACCAAGACGCTTCTGAAGAAGCGCTGGTCGACGCCAGCCTGGCTCACCTGCACCTGCGAATTCCGCGGCCGCCATCGCGAAGTGATGGCGCAGCGAAGCTGGACCGAGCTGTTCTTCCTGGACGAGGCCACCGCGCTCGCCGCCGGCCATCGCCCCTGCTTCTACTGCCGCCGCGACGATGCCAATCGATTCCGCAGCGCATGGGAGAAGGGCAATCGCGTGCACAATGTGCGCATGCACGACATCGACACGGTGTTGCACCACGAGCGGCTCGATCAGGGCAGGAAGCGGCTGCACGCGCTGCTGGTGCCGCTCGACCAGCTCCCTGACGGCGCGATGGTGCAGCAGGGCGAGGAGAGTTTTCTGGTGGTGCAGGGCAGGGCGTTGCTGTGGTCGCCGGCGGGTTATGTTGCCGATGCCCGCGAATTTGAAGGCGCGCAACTGCTGACGCCGCCTTCGACGCTGCGCGCCATGAATGCCGGCTACGAGATCACGATGCATCCTAGTGCACAGAACGCCGCGTAGCTACTTCAGCGGCCGTCCCTGTTCGTCGACCGTCGTGCGCGCGTCGCGCAGGGCCCATTCGCGGATGATCTGCCGGCAACGGGTGAGTTCGGCCTCGCTGACACTGCCGGCCGCCTTCTCGGCGCGTTCCACCATCGTCTTGCAGTTGAGCAGCACGGAGCGATCCTCCGCATGCATAGGCGAGGTGATCGCCGCAAAGACTGCGGCGACGAGCAGCGTCCGGACGTCCACCATCAGCCGAGCTTCTCGCGCGCCAGCGCGGCGCCGGCGCCAAGCGCCATCAGCTTGGCTTCGGCGATCTCGCGCCGCATCGGCGCCATGCCGCAATTGGTGGTGGCGATGATGTTGCTCTTCGGCACGAACTTCGAGACGGCGTCGATCACCTGCACGACGTCCTCGGCGGTCTCGACCGTGTCGCTGGCGACATCGATCACACCGGCCTGCACGATCTTGTTCTTGAGCAGCGCGAGCAGGTCGAGCGGCACTTTCGAATTGCGGCACTCGATCGCGACCTGCTGGATCGGACTGGCGTCGATCGCCGGAAAGATCTGCTCGTATTGCCGCCATTGGCTGCCTAACGTCTCCTTCCAGTCGGTGTTGGCCTTGATGCCGTAGCCGTAGCAGATGTGCACGGCGGTGGTGCAGGTCAGGCTCTGCGCGGCGCGCTCCAGCGCCTTGATGCCCCAGTCGTTGACCTCGTCCATGTAGACGTTGAAGGCGGGCTCGTCGAACTGCACGAGATCGACGCCGTCGGCCTGCAAGGCCTTGGCCTCCTCGTTGAGCAGCTCGGCGAAGGCGAACGCCATCTTGACGCGGTCGCCGTAATAACGGTCGGCGATCGTGTCGATGATCGTCATCGGGCCCGGCAGGGTGAATTTCAGCTTCTTCTTCGTATGCGTGCGTGCCACTTGCGCCTCAAAGGCGTGGACGCGGCCCTTGAGCCGGAGCGGGGCGACCACCTGCGGCACCATCGCCTTGTAGCGATCTTTCCGGATGCCCATCTCGACCTTGTGGGCGAAATCGATGCCCTCGATCTTCTCCAGAAAACCGTGCACGAAGTGCTGGCGGGCCTGCTCGCCCTCGGTGACGATGTCGATGCCGGCGTCCTCCTGGACCTTAAGCCAGATCAGCGTCGCGTCGCGCTTGGCGCGGAGCAACTCGTCGCCTTGGGACTTCCAGGGCGCCCAGAGCATGTTGGGCTCGGCGAGCCATTCGGGCTTCGGCAAGGAGCCGGCGATCGTGGTTGGAAACAGCATGGCGGCCCTCCCGGCAGGTTGAGTTGCGCCCCTTCCTGCCATGTCCTAACGTCGAGGTACAGAACAACGAAAGTCGCTCTCTATTCCAGCGGCGACGCCAGGGAAGGCCGAAGGGAAAGGCCCAAAGGAAAGGCCAGAGGACAGGTCATGATCGACCTCTATTATGCGCCGACGCCGAACGGCTGGAAAATCTCGATCATGCTGGAGGAACTCGGGCTTCCCTACACCGTGAAGCCGGTCAATATCCGCGCCGGCGAGCAGTTCAGCCCCGAGTTTCTGGCGATCTCCCCCAACAACCGCATTCCCGCGATCGTCGATCATGACCCGGCCGATGGCGGTGCGCCGTTCTCGGCGTTCGAGACCGGCGCAATCCTGATCTATCTGGCGGAGAAGACCGGCCGTTTCCTACCCACCGATCTGCGCGGCCGCTCCACCACCATCCAATGGGTGATGTGGCAAATGGGAGGGCTGGGGCCGATGCTCGGCCAGCACGGTCATTTCGCGCTCTATGCGGCAGAGAAAATTCCCTACGCGATCGAGCGCTACCGCGACGAGGCGGCGCGGCTCTATGGCGTGCTCGACCGGCAGCTCGGCAAGACCGGCGCCTATCTCGCCGGCGACTATTCCATCGCCGACATCGCCTGCTTTCCCTGGACCATGACCCACAAGGCGCAGGGTTTTACCCTCGACGACTATCCGAGCGTGAGGCGCTGGTACGCTGAGGTGCGCGCCCGGCCGCAGGTGCAGGCAGGGCTTGCGATTGGAAAATTCGTGAAGGAGCCGTTCGACGAGGAATCACGCAAGATCATGTTCGGGCAACGGGCTAAGGAAGTGCTGGGAAGGAAGTAGCCGTCATTCCGGGGCGCGCGAAGCGCGAGCTACGGTGCGCAATTGCGCACCTGAGAATCCATCGGGCCGCAGAACAACAGGCGAAATGGATTCCGGGCCTGCGCCTTGCGGCGCATCCCGGAATGACAGACAGACAAAGGAAACGCCATGATCGAATTCTTCTTCGACTGCTCCAGCCCCTGGACTTATCTCGCCTTCCACAACATCCAGCCGCTGGCAAAGGAGCTTGGCGCCGAGATCGTCTGGCGGCCGATCCTGGTCGGCGGCATCTTCAACACGGTCAACCCAAGCGTCTACGCGCAGCGCGAGACGCCGGTGCCGCTGAAGGCGCGCTATATGAAGAAGGACCTCTCCGACTGGGCGCGCTCGGCGGGCCTCGCCATCAAGATGCCGCCGACGGTGTTTCCGGTGAACAGCGTCAAGGCGATGCGCGGCTGCATCTGGCTCGGTAAGGAGATGGTGCCGTTCGCGACATCAGTGTTCGAGACCTATTGGGGCGGCGACAAGGACATCTCGCAGGACGCGGTGCTGGCTGAGATATGCAAGAAGGTCGGGATTGACGAGCAAAAGTTCTTCGCCGGCATTTCCGAGCAGGGCATCAAGGATCAGCTCAAGGCCAATACGGAGGAGGTCGTGGCGCGCGGCGGCTTCGGCTCGCCGACCATCTTCGTGAACAAGATCGACATGTATTTCGGCAATGATCGCCTGCCGTTGATCCGCGAGGCTCTGCTGCGCAGCAAGGCGAGCGCGGCCTGATGGTGCGCGCTGTTGTCTGCCGCGCGCTCGGCGCGCCCGAAACCTTGCGGCTGGAGGAGTTTCCGTCGCGCGTCCTGAAGCCGGGCGAGGTGCGCGTTGCGATCCGTGCCGCTGGTTTGAATTTCCCTGATGTGCTGATGGCGGCCGGCGAATACCAGCTCAAGCCCGAGCTGCCGTTCACGCCGGGCATGGAAGCCGCCGGCGACGTCACCGAGGTCGGTGCGGAGGCGAGGGGCGTTGCCGTCGGCGACAAGGTCATCGTGAAAATGCGCCACGGCGCCTTCACCGATGAGGCCGTGGTGACGCCGGCGCAGCTCACGCCGATGCCGTCGACGTTCGATTATGCGGAGGCTGCGACCTATCTTGCCGGCCACGGCACCGCCTATCACGCGCTGATCGATCGCGGCCGGGTCGAGCCGGGCGAGGTGCTGCTGGTGCATGGCGCCGGCGGCGGCGTCGGTCTTGCCGCCGTCGAGATCGGCAAGATGCTCGGCGCGACCGTGATCGCGACCGCCTCCAGCGACGAGAAGCTCGCGATCGCGAAATCGCGCGGCGCCGACCATCTCGTGCGCTACGACCGCGAGCCGTTCCGCGATGCGGTCAAGCGCATCACCGACGGCCGCGGCGCGGACGTGGTGTTCGATCCCGTCGGCGGCGAGGTCTTCGAGAACTCGATGCGCTGCATCGCCTGGGGCGCCCGGCTCCTGGTGATCGGTTTTACCGGCGGCATCGGTTCGGCCAAGACCAACCTGCTGCTGATCAAGGGCGCCAGCGTGCTAGGGGTGCGCGCCGGCGAAGCCGTGCGGAAAAACCCCGCGCTGGGCGAGGTGCGCCTGAAGGCGCTCTTGCAGTGGGCGGAGGAGGGCAAGCTCCGTCCCAACGTCTCGCACCGCCTGCCGCTGGAGGATTACGCGAAGGCGATGCGGCTGTTGATCGATCGCAAGGCGATCGGGCGTGTGGCGCTGGTGATGCAGTGACGGTGCCGTGGTGACGGTGCCGTAGGGTGGGCAAAGGCGCTCTTGCGCCGTGCCCACCATCTCTCAATGATAACGAAAGAACGTGGGCACGCTTCGCTTTGCTCACCCTACGAGAAGTCGCGAAAGCCTCACTTATACTCCCGCTCCGTCCACCACGGGAAATAGTCCGGCATATCGCTCGACACCTTGTTCTTGAACTGCGCCGGGCGCTTCTCCAGGAACGAGACCACGCCTTCCTTCACATCGTCCGAGCGGCCGCGGGTGTAGATGCCGCGGCTGTCGACCTTATGGGCCTCCATAGGATCGTCGGCGCCCATCATGCGCCACATCATCTGGCGGATCAGCGCCACCGAGACCGGGGCGGTCTTGGCGGCGAACTCCTTGGCGAGCGCGCGGGCGGTGGGCAGCAGATCATCGGGAGCTACGACCTTGCTGACGAGGCGTCCGGCGAGGGCTTCCTGCGCGGGGAAGACGCGGCCCGAATAGCACCATTCCAGCGCCTGCGAGATGCCGACGATGCGCGGCAGGAACCAGCTCGAGGCCGCCTCCGGCACGATGCCGCGCTGGGAGAACACGAAGCCGAACCGCGCGGCTTCGGATGCAATGCGGATGTCCATCGCGAGCTGCATGGTGACGCCGATGCCGACCGCAGGTCCGTTCACCGCGGCGATCACGGGCTTGAGGCATTTGAAGATGCGCAAGGTCACCTGGCCGCCGCCGTCGCGCACCTGCGGATCGCTGTAATCGACCTTGCCGTCGGCGAAACGTTTCACCGGCCCGCGCCGCGCGTCGCGATCGAACGTGTCGGCGCCTGACGACAGATCGGCGCCCGCGCAAAAGCCGCGGCCGGCGCCGGTGACGATGATGGCGCGGACATTGTCGTCCTTGTCGGCGGCGTCGAACGCGTCGATCAGCTCGGCTTGCATCTGAGCGTTGAAGGCGTTGAGCTTGTCGGGCCGGTTCAGCGTGATGGTGAGGATCTGCTCGGCGACCTCGTATTTGATCGTCTCATACGCCATGGGGGGTCCTTCCCTTGTCTCTTTGTCGTTTTCTCTAGCACGTCATTCCGGGGCGCGCGAAGCGCGAGCCCGGAATCCATCTCTCCGCGCCAGTAGCGCCCATGAATGGATTCCGGGCTTGCGCCAAGAGGGCGCAACCCGGAATGACGGTGCGTTTAATGAGCCGGCGGCTTCGGCCAGGGCCGCTGCGTTCCGCGCAGGCCCTCAAAGGCCTTGGCCATGCCGAGCACGCCGATATCGTCGAAGCGGCGTCCGACGATCTGCACGCCGATGGGAAAACCCTTGGCATCGAAGCCGCCATTGATGGAGACGGCCGGGTTCTCCGACATATTCCACGGCACGGTATAGGCGATGTGCTCGAACGGCTTCATGGGATCGTTGATCGGTGAGGCCCATTCCGCCGGAAAATTCACGTTCGGCGCGGTCGGCGAGATCACGTAGTCGAGCTCGCAGAACAGCTTTGACGCCGCAGCGCGGATCGCCATGGTCTGGTTGAAGCCACGGATGACGTCGACGCCCGACAATTTCGCGCCGGACTCGCCCCATTTGAAGATGTAGGGCAGCACTTTTGCCTGTTCGGCCGGCGTCAACTTGGCGAGGTCGTCCCACATCCGCGCGCGCCAGAAATTGTCGAGGCCGTCGAGCATCTCGCGGGTGAGGATGCCGTCGACTTCGGTGACGACGCTGCCTGCGGACTCGAATGCCTTCGCGGCCTTCACCGCGACCTCGCGCACCGGCTTCTCCAGCGCCATGCCGCATCCGGGATCGAGCATCAGGCCGATGCGCAGTTTTCGCGGCGACTTCTCCAGTCCCTTCCAGTTGAGCGGCTCGGCGGGCAGGCTCATGCCGTCGCGCCGGTCGGGCTTTGCGATCACGCTCATCATCAGCGCGCAATCATCGACCGTGCGGGTCATCGGACCGGCGACGCGGCCGACATAGGTGGGATCGATCGGCACGCGGCCAAAGCTCGGCTTCAGGCCGACGAGGCCACACCAGCCCGCGGGCAGGCGCACCGAGCCGCCGATATCTGTGCCGAGATGCAAGGGGCCGTAGCCGGCCGCCGCAGCAGAGCCCGCGCCCGCGCTGGAGCCGCCGGGATTCTTGGAGAGGTCCCAAGGATTGCGCGCGAGCGCATGGAAAGAGGAGAGCCCCGAGGACAGCATACCGTAATCGGGCATGGTGGTCTTGGCGAAGATCACCGCGCCTGCCTCGCGCAACCGCGCGGCGGGCGGGGCGTCCTTCTCGGCTGGCACAAGCTTGACGGAGGCCGCGCCCAGCGGCACCGGCACGCCCTTGGTGGCGATGTTGTCCTTCACCGTGACGGGCACGCCGTCGAGCGGGCCCGAGGGTTCGCCGCCGGTCCAGCGCGCGGTCGAGGCCTTGGCGACCTCGCGCGCGCTGTCGGGATCGAATGCATAGAGCGCCTTCAGGTGCGGCTCCCACGCAGCGACATGCGCGAGCACGTCCTCCAGCACCTCGCTCGGCGAGAATTGTTTTGCGCGATAGCCCGCGATCAGGTCGACCGCGGACAGATCGTGCAGCGAGGTGATGGCTTCGTCGACGCTCTTGTGCATTGCTAGCTCACCGGCATGCGCGTTTCGATGATCCGGGCGAACATGCTGGCGCCGATCGGCAGGATCTTGTCGTCGAGCACGAAGCCGGGATTGTGCACCGGCACCGAGCCGTCATGGCCGACCCAGAAATAGGCGCCGGGAATGGTCTGCAGCATGTCGGCGAAATCCTCGCTGCCCATCTTCGGCTGGGCGCGGGTGATCACGTTGGCCGGATCGACCACGGTGCGCGCGACCTCCTCGACCACCTTGGACTGCTCGACCTGGTTGACCAGCACGCCGAAGGTGTCGCGGATGTCGGCCTCGATCTCGCACTGATAAGCGGCCGCAACGCCGGCGCAGATCGTGCGGATGCGTTCGGCGATCAGGGCGCGGACTTCATTGGAGAAGGTCCGGATCGTGCCGCACAGATGCGCATCGCCGGGAATGACGTTGTAGGCCGAGCCGGCATGAATCTGGGTGATCGAGATGACGGCGGCCTGCAGCGGGTCGACGTTGCGGCTGACGATGGTCTGGATCGCCTGCGCCAGCGTGGTGGCGATGATCACCGCGTCCTTGGAGCGCTCGGGCATCGCGCCATGCGCGCCATAGCCGGTGATGCGGAGATCGATGAAGTCGGCGCCGGCCATCGCGGGGCCGGGCAGGATCGCGATCTCGCCATGGTTGAGGTCGGGCGCGTTGTGCAGGCCGTAGAGTTCGTCGCACGGAAACTTCTCGAACAGCCCGTCCTTGATCATCGCGCGGGCGCCGCCGAGGCCTTCCTCGGCCGGCTGGAAGATCAGATGCACGGTGCCGTCGAAATTCCGGGTCTCGGCGAGATAGCGCGCGGTGCCGAGCAGAATGGTGGTGTGGCCGTCATGGCCGCAACCGTGGAAGCGGCCAGGGATCTTCGAGCTCCATTTCAGATTGGTGTTCTCTTCCATCGGCAGCGCGTCCATGTCGGCGCGCAGGCCGATGCGCTTGCTGCCCGAACCGTTGCCCTTGATGACGCCGATCACGCCGGTGCCGCCGAGACCGCGATGCACCTCGATGCCCCAGCTCGTGAGCTTGTCGGCGACGATGCCGGACGTCCGCACTTCCTCGAAGCCGATCTCGGGATGGGCGTGGAGGTCGCGCCTGATGGCGGTGAGTTCGTCGGCGTAGCCGTCGATGCGGTCGATCGTGGGCATGGGTTCCTGTCCGGTTAGCGTGAAGGAGGATTGAAGACGGGGCCGTTCGGCTTGATGCGGATGCCCGGACGCAGGCGCGTCCAGGGCAGCGAGGCGGTATCGGCCGGCATCGCGCCGGGCGCGGCGCAGATCATCAGCTTTTCCGCGATCGGCTCGAAGTCGGCGCGGAAATGCACCGAGCTCTTGTTGACCAAAATCTTCTCCTGCGTCGGCTCGATGCCGACATAGCGGTACATCGCCTGGTCCGCGAGCTGGGCCTTGTGCGAGGAGACGACGACGCGGACGTCGCCGATGCGCAAGGCTGCGGAGGGGCCCATCTCCATCTCGCGGCCGCCATAATAGGGGCCGGGCGCGATGAAGCGGCCGTCGGAGAGCTTTTCGACGACGAACGTCTCGCGATAGGGCTCGTCGCCGGGAATGCCGGACTTGCCGCCGAGCGCCAGCGTCACAGTGGCGCCGACGCCGGCCGCATGCGCGGCCCTGGCCGATTCCGGATCGTAGATCGCCCCGGTCGCGGCGCTTGCCTTGTTGCGCACCAGCGCGCGCAGCATGCCCGTGGTGTCGGAATCGCCGCCGGCGCCGGGATTGTCCTGGGTGTCGGCGATGATGATCGGCTTGCTCGCGGTCTTCGAAAGTTCCATGGCGTGGCGCACGCCGTCGTCGGGCGACCAGATCTTGCCGTCGAAATCGTCCTCGTGGCTTTCGATCAGCTTGACGATCGTGTCCGCCGCGCGGTCGGCGTCCGCTTGCGTCCTGCCATAGGCGAACACGCTCGGGCCGCAGTCGCGGAAATCGGCGGCGGGGAAGCCCGGCGCAAAGGAAAGGGTCGGAACCGCATCGCTCTCGAGGCTAGCGAGCTTCTGGTAGATGCCCCTGGTCGGCTGGTCGTTGGTGCACTGCCAGCTGATCGGGATCAGGAACGGCAATTGCCGGAACGCCTTGGCAAAGCGCTGCTTCGTCTTCAGCAGCAGCGCGAGATGGTGCGCGGCGGCGCGGCCGGTGTCGGCCATGTCGACATGGGGATAGGTGCGGTAGGCGATCAGCGCGTCGGCATGCTCCATCATCTCGGGCGTGACGTTGGCGTGCAGGTCGAGGCTTGCGACCAGCGGAACATCCTTGCCGATGACGCGGCGCACGCGCGCCAGGATTTCACCTTCGCCGTCGTCGAGATGCTCGGTCACCATGGCGCCGTGCAGGTCCAGATAGACGGCGTCGATCGGGCCGGCGGCTTTGATGCCGTCGACCATGACCTTCACGATGCGCTCGAAGGCGTCCTTGGTAACGTGGGCGGACGGGCTCGCGCCGCAGGCGATGGTCGGAATGAGTTCCCAGCCATTGGCCTCGGTGCTGTCGGCGAAGCCGGCAAGGCCGACATTGATGCGCCGCATCACCTTCAGCACGTCGGCGCCTTCGGTCATCGCGGGCCAGCCGCCGCCATGCTGGAAGTCGGCGAACGTCGCCTTGGTCGGGGCGAAGGTGTTGGTCTCGTGCAGGAAGCCGCCGACGGCGATACGTGTCATCAATTCAGGTCCAGTCGATCAAGAAGGCGCGACGTTAGCCTTGGCCTTGAGGAGAGAGCAAGGCGGGAAGCAATCGCGCCATGCATAGGGTCAAGCTGTTTTGGGAATGCTGCTCCGCCGTCATTCCGGGGCGCGCCACTTGGCGCGAGCCCGGAATCCATCAGGCGGCAGACTCTGCCGCGCGATGGATTCCGGGCTCATCGCTTCGCGATGCCCCGGAATGACAGTGGAGAGATTACACGCTGGCCGCCACGCCCTCCGACACCGGCCGGAAGTTCGCAAAATCCCAGTTGCGGCCGGGGGCGGCGTCGAGGAGCGCCTTGGTATAAGCCTCCTTTGGATGCGTCAGCACCTCGGCGGCGGGGCCCTGTTCGACCACGCGGCCGTGCTGCATCACTACGACCTCGTCGCAGATTTGCGCGGCGACGCGCAAGTCGTGGGTGATGAACAGGATGGCGATGCCGAGCCGCTTCTGGATCTCGTCCAGCAGTTCCAGCACCTGCGCCTGCACCGAGACGTCGAGCGCGGAGACCGCTTCGTCCGCGACCAGCACGTCCGGATCAAGCGCGAGCGCGCGCGCAATGGCGATGCGCTGGCGCTGGCCGCCGGAGAACTGGTGCGGATAGCGCGACACCGCGTCGGCCGGCAGGCCGACCAGCTCGAGCAATTCGCGGGCGCGCTTCATCGCATCCGCGTGCGAGACGCCGTAATTGATCGGCCCTTCCGCGATGCTCTCGCCGACGGTGACGCGCGGGTTGAGCGAGCGGTAGGGATCCTGGAACACGATCTGGATCTTCTGCCGGTGCGGCTGGAGCAGGCGGCGCGAGATGTCCGAAATCTCGCGGCCGGCAAGTCGCACGCCGCCGGAGGTCGGATCGATCAGGCGCACGATGCAGCGCGCCACGGTCGACTTGCCCGAGCCGCTCTCGCCGACGATGCCGAGCGTGCGGCCCTTGCGCAGCGTCAGCGTCACCTTGTCGGCGGCGACGACCTCGCGGCCTTTGCCGAAGAAGGCGCGCTCCTTGTAGATCTTGCTGAGGTCGTTGGTCTCGAGCACGACGGGCTCGCGGCTCTCCTCGCGCGGCGACCGCGGCACCAGGCTCGGCACCGACGCCAGCAAATTGCGGGTGTAGTCCATCGATGGTTTGCGCAGCACGGTCTCGAGCGGGCCGGTCTCGACCAGCCGTCCCTGCCGCATCACCGCGACGCGGTCGGCGATCTCGGCGACCACGCCCATGTCATGGGTGATGAACAAGACGGCGGTGCCGTGATCGCGCTGGAGGTCGCGGATCAATGTCAGGATCTGCTTCTGCGTGGTGACGTCGAGCGCGGTGGTCGGCTCGTCCGCGATCAGCAGCTTCGGCTCCAGCACGAGGGCCATCGCGATCATGATGCGCTGGCGCTGGCCGCCGGAGAGGCGGTGCGGGTAGGAGGCGAAGATGCGCTCGACCTGGGGCAGGCGGACCTGCTCCATCATGTCGAGGATGCGCTTCTTGCGCGCCCTGGCGTCGAGATCGGTGTGGGCGCGCAGCACCTCGTCGATCTGGCGGCCGACCGGCACGACCGGATTGAGCGCGGTCATCGGCTCCTGGAAGATCATCGCCATCTGCGTCGCGCGTAGCTGGCGCAGGCGGCGGTCGGTCGCGGTGAGCAGCTCCTCGCCGACCAGCTTGATGCTGCCGGAGGTCGGCACCAGCGTGCCCTTCGGCAACAGGCCCATGGTGGTGAGCGAGGTCACCGACTTGCCCGAGCCGCTTTCGCCGACGAGGCACAGCGTCTCGCGCTCGCGCACCTGGATCGAGATGCCGTCGATGATCTTCGCGCCGCCCGGCCTCTTGCCGACGGAGACGACGAGGTTGTTGATGTCGAGGACGGTGTTGGTCACTTCAATTCTCTCCGCCGTCATTGGGCGCGCGCAGCGCGAACTACGGTGCGCAATTGCGCACCTGAGAATCCATCGGGCCGCAGTGTTGGTGGTGAAATGGATTCCGGGCTCGCGACTTCGTCGCGCCCCGGAATGACAGCGGTATTGGTTTCACTTCCCCTCCCGCTGCTTCATGCGGGGATCGAGAGCGTCGCGGGCGGCGTCGCCGATCAGGTTGATGCTGAGGATCGCGATCGAGAGCAAAAGGCCCGGCCAGAAGATCAGCGATGGCTTGATCTGGAAGTACTGGCGGCCCTCGGCCATGATGTTGCCCCAGGTCGGCGTCTCCGGCGAGATGCCGGCGCCGAGGAAGGACAGGATGGCCTCGGTCAGGATCGCGGAGGCGCAGACATAGGTGCCCTGGACGATCAGCGGTGCGATCGTGTTCGGCATCAGATGCCGCCACATGATCTTCGGCAAGGACGAGCCGACCGAGATCGCCGCCTCGACATAAGGCTCTTCGCGTGCCGACAGCACGACCGAGCGCACCAGGCGCGCCACCCGCGGAATTTCGGGGATGGTGATCGCGACCAGCACGGTCCAGATGCTGGCGCCGGACAGCGACACCACGGCGATCGCGAGCAAAATGCTCGGCATCGCCATCAGGCCGTCCATGATGCGCATCATGACGGCGTCGACCAGCTTGAAGAAGCCGGAGACGAGGCCGATCGAAAGGCCGATGGCGATCGACAGGATCGCCGAGCCGATGCCAATCAGCAGCGAGACCCGGCCGCCATAGATGACGCGCGACAACAGGTCACGGCCATAGGCGTCGGTGCCGAGCAGGTACTGCGCCGAGGACGGCTTCAGCCGCTGCGAGGGCGCAAGCTGGATCGGGTCGTGCGGCGCGATCAGCGGCGCCACGATCGAGATCAGCACGATCAGGGCGAGCAGCACCGTGGCCGCCGCGATGATCGGCGTCGAGGTGAGGAATCCGAACCGTGGCCGCAGCGGCGAGGTGATCGGAATGGAGGACCGGGGAAGGCTATCGACAGACATCGTTGTTGTTATCCTTAAGCCCTAGTACCGGATCCGGGGATCGAGCAGCGTGTAGGCGACGTCGATCAGGAGGTTGACGACGACATAGATCAGCGAGGTCAACAGGATCATCGCCTGGATCACCGGATAGTCGCGCGCCAGCACCGCATCGACGGTGAGGCGGCCGATGCCGGGGATGTTGAACACGCTCTCGGTGACGACGACGCCGGAGATCAGCAGCGCAAAGCCGGTGCCGATCACGGTGATCACGGGCACGGCGGCGTTGCGCAGCGCGTGCCGCATCATCACGGCGACCTCGTTGATGCCCTTCGCGCGTGCGGTGCGGACGTAGTCCTCACCGAGCACGTCGAGCATCGCCGCCCGCGTCATGCGCGCGATCAGCGCGATGTAGATGAAGGACAGCGCGCAGGTCGGCAGGATGATGCGCTCGAAGAACGGACCGAAGCCGTTCGAGATGCTCTTGAAGCCCTGCACCGGCACCCAGCGCAGGTCGATCGCGAAGACCTCGATCAGGATGTAGCCGACCACGAACACCGGCACCGAGAAGCCGAGCACCGACAGGCCCATCACGAAACGGTCGATCCAGGTGCCGTGCTTCCACGCCGCGATCACGCCCAGGGGCACGGCGACGATGACGGCGAGGATGATCGTCGACAGCGCGATCGAGATCGACGGCTCGACGCGCTGGCCGATCATCTTCAGGACCGGCAGGTTGGAGATCAGCGATGTGCCGAGGTCGCCGTGCAAGAGCTTGTTCACCCAGGTGATGAACTGCACGATCAGCGGCTCGTTGAGGCCGAGCGAGGCGCGGATGCGCTCCAGCCGTTCCGGCGTCGCGTTGTCACCGGCGAGAATCGCGGCGGGATCGCCGGGGGTGAGGCGGAGCAGGAGGAAGACGAACAGCGCCACGACGCCCATCACGGGCACGGCGGCGAAAATTCGGCGAACGAGATATCCCAGCAAGTTGGATCCGTCAGATTAGAGACAAATTGCGGCAGGGCCTTCGGCAGGTTGCCATCAGCCTAACATTTCAGCAATTCCCGTGCCATCCGGGCCACAGGTTTTGCAGGGCCGGTCTTCTCAGCGGTCTTCGTAGGGTGGGCAAAGCGAAGCGTGCCCACCGGACGGAAATGGTGGGCACGGCGCAAGAGCGCCTTTTCCCACCCTACGAACCAACGCATCGCCCCGGAATGACGACCCCCATCACTCCAGCGTCGCCAGCAGCCCCGCCATCAGCCGGCCGCGCTCGACCAGGCTCTCGACCTCGATATACTCCTCCAGCGTGTGGCCGTTGCCGCCACGCACGCCCAGGCCGTCGAGCGTCGGAATCCCCATCGCGCCGGTGAAGTTGCCGTCGGAACCGCCGCCGGCGCTCGCATGCGGCAGCTCGGCGCCGAGCGACTTGGCGATGCCGCGCGCCTTTTCATAGAGCGCCATGGTGCCGGCATCCGGTTCCCACACCGGACGCGTCACGCCGCGCGTGACCTTGAAGGCGACATCGTTGGTGGTGCCCGATAGCGCCAGCATCCGCTCGACGCCGCGATCGAGATCGGCCTGGCGCTTGGCCATGGAGAGCGCTTCGCCGGTCGCGGTCGTGGCAACGCAATTGACCCATTGTCCGCCATGCACGACGCCGACCGAGAAGGTGCAGTCCTCCGTCGTCATCGCGTCGATGGCGAGGATCTGCCGGGCCATCTCGCGGATCGCCGAGCGTCCTGCCGACAATGTCGCACCGGCATGGCTCGGCCGGCCCGTCGCCTCGAGATTGAATCGTGCGATTGCGTAACGTCCGGTGGTAACGCCGTTGTCGGCGCGGCCGGGCTCGGGCACCAGCACGTATTTGTTGCGCGCGGCTTCCGCCTCGATGATGTCGCGCGTCGAGGGTGTGCCGACCTCCTCGTCCGGCGTGAACAGCACGGTGATCGGAAGTGGCGTGGTGAAGGCGGCGCGCGCCAGCTGCCGGATCGCTTCAAGCGAGAGGTAGTTGCCGCCCTTCATGTCGTAGATGCCGGGGCCGTAGCACCTTTTGCCCTCGCGCCGCCATTTCAGCTTCTCGATGGTGCCGACAGGGTGGACGGTATCCATGTGGCCGGCGATCAGGATGCCCGGCTCGCCCTGCTTCGGGTGCGGGAAGCGCGCGCGGATGACGCCGCCGAAACCCTGGCGGCCGGCGATGCGTTCGATCGTCGCACCCATGATCGCCATATCCCGCGCTGCGATATCGAGCATGCGGTTCACCGCGTTCGCGTCCCAGGTCGGGCTCTCGCATTCCACCCAGGTACGCAGGCCTTCGAGCATGGCCTCGGAATCGAAGGGAAGATTGGCTGGATTCATCTCAATGTCTCTCAGGCTTCGAAAGATGGAACGTACATTGCATCGGTGCAGTGGGACGAGCGGAGAGAGTTGTAGAGCCAAACCGATCCTTGTGGAGCCCGTGCGCGCGCCGCCAGGGCTTGCAGTGAAACCGGATTGACGCGCTCAAGACTGTCTGCAAGTCTCGAAAAGATAAAGGCATTGCATGAGGTTGGTTCGCCCAAAGAACGGACCGGATGCTCAACCAATAACCTGCCTTTGAACAGTTTCACGTCAGGAGAAACTTTCCATGTTCCACTTCATGCGCCGGAGGCCTCGCGCGTTCGCCTCCAAACTTGCGCTGTCGGTCGTCGCGCTTTCGGTCGGCCTGGCGTCGCCGGTGCTTGCGGCCGACAAGACCATCACGGCCGTGATGCATTCGGACCTGCGCATCATCGATCCGATCTTCACCACGGCCTATATCACGCGCGACCATGGCTACATGGTCTACGACACGCTGGTGGCCACCGATTCGAACTTCAAGGTCCAGCCGCAGATGGCGGACTGGAAGGTCTCCGACGACAAGCTCACCTACACCTTCACCTTGCGCGACGGCCTGAAGTGGCATGACGGCGCGCCGGTGACGGCGGAAGACTGCGTCGCCTCGCTCAAGCGCTGGGCAGCCGTCGACGGCATGGGCCAGAAGCTGATGGACTTCACCGCGAGCCTCGAGGCGACCGACGTCAAGACCATCACGCTGAAGCTGAAGGAGCCCTACGGCCTCGTGCTGGACTCCATTGGAAAGCCCTCGTCGCGCGTCGCCTTCATGATGCCGAAGCGTCTTGCCGAGACGCCGCCGGACAAGCAGATCCCCGAGCAGATCGGCTCCGGCCCCTTCAAGTTCGTGCAGTCGGAATTCCAGCCGGGTGTGAAGGCGGTCTACGTCAAGAACACCGACTACGTGCCGCGCAAGGAGCCGTCGAGCTGGACCTCGGGCGGCAAGGTGGTGAAGGTCGACCGCGTTGAGTGGATCACGATGCCGGACTCGCAGACGGCCGTGAACGCGTTGCAGTCGGGCGACATCGATTTCATGGAAAATCTGCCCTACGACATGCTGCCGGTGCTGGAGGCGAACAAGGAGCTCACGATCGACGTCTCCAACAAGTTCGGATACCAGACGCTCGGGCGCATGAACTTCCTCTATCCGCCCTTCGACAACGTCAAGGTGCGCCGCGCCGCCTTCCTGGCGATGAACCAGAAGGACGTGCTCGACGCGCTGATCGGCAACGCCAAATATCAGAAGGTCTGCGGCGCGTTCTTCGTCTGCGACACGCCGCTCGCGACCGATGTCGGCGCCGAGACCCTGATCAAGGGCAACGGCATGGCGGAGGCCAAGAAGGCGCTCGCCGAATCCGGCTATGACGGCACGCCAGTTGTGGTCATGGCGCCCGGCGATGTCACCACGCTGAAGGCGCAGCCGATCGTGGCGGCCCAGCTCCTGCGCGAAGCCGGCTTCAAGGTCGACCTGCAGGCGACCGACTGGCAGACCGTTGTGAGCCGCCGCGCCAGCCAGAAGCCGCCGAAGGAGGGCGGCTGGAACATGTTCTTCACCAACTGGGTCGCGGCCGACGTCGCCAATCCGATCGCCAATCTCTCGATCGGCGGCCAGGGCAAGAAGGGCTGGTTCGGCTGGGCGGAAAACGCCAAGATCGAGCAGCTCAAGGACGCCTTCGTCCGCGCCGCCTCGCTCGACGAGCAGAAGAAGATCGCGACCGAGATCCAGAAGGAAGCCTATGACCAGGTGATCTACATTCCGCTCGGTCAATATCTTCTGCCGAGCGGCTGGCGCAAGTCGCTGACCGGCGTGCTCGATGGCCCGGCCACCCCGGTGTTCTGGAACATCGACAAGTCCGAGTGAGGCGAGGGCACGCTCCCGCACCCTTCGTACCGATCGTCACGCGGCGCCGCTGTCACCAGCGGCGCCGCTCGCCAGACGAGCTTCCAGGAGAACTTCCCAAGAGACCCACCCAAGAAAACTTGCCAGGAGAATTTCAGTGCTCCAACTCATGCGCCGGCGGCGTCGGGCGTTCGTCTCCCTACTTGCGATTTCAGTCGTGGCGCTTTCGGCACTGGCCTCGCCGGCTCTTGCCGCAGGCAAGACCATCACCGCCGTGATGCATTCGGATCTGCGCGTCCTCGATCCGATTTTCACCAGCGCCTATATCTCGCGTGATCATGGCTACATGATCTACGACACGCTGATCGCGACGGATTCGAACTTCAAGATCCAGCCGCAGATGGCGGACTGGAAGATCTCCGACGACAAGCTGACCTACACCTTCACGCTGCGCGACGGTTTGAAGTGGCACGACGGTACGCCGGTCACCGCGGAAGATTGCGTTGCCTCCCTGAAGCGCTGGGCCGTTGTCGATAGCATGGGTCAGCAGATGATGCTGTTCACCGCGAGCATCGAGGCGACCGACCCCAAGACCATCACGCTGGAGCTGAAGGAGCCGTACGCGCTCGTGCTGGAAGCGATCGGCAAGCCGTCCTCGCGGGTGGCTTTCATGATGCCGAAGCGTCTCGCCGAGACGCCGGCGGACAAGCAGATATCCGAGCAGATCGGCTCCGGCCCCTTCAAGTTCGTGCAGTCGGAATTCCAGCCCGGGGTGAAGTCGGTCTACGTCAAGAACACCGATTACGTGCCGCGCAAAGAGCCGGCGAGCTGGACCGCCGGCGGCAAGGTCGCGAAGGTCGATCGCGTCGAATGGATTACGATGCCGGACCCGCAGACCGCGCTGAACGCGCTGCAGTCGGGCGACATCGATTTCATGGAAAATCCCGCCATCGAAATGTTGCCCACCATTGAAGCCGACAAAGAGCTCAAGCTCGAGATCCTGAACAAGTTCGGCTACCAGACGGGCGCCCGGATGAACTTCCTTCATCCGCCATTCGACAACGTCAAGGTCCGCCGTGCGGCACTTATGGCGGTCAACCAGAAGGACGTGCTCGACGCGCTGATCGGCAATCCCAAGTACTACAAGGCTTGCGCCGCGGTCTTCATCTGCGACACGCCGTTCGCGACGGAGGTTGGCGGGGAGACTCTCGCCAAGGGCGGCGACATGGCTGCGGCCAAAAAGGCGCTCGCCGAGTCCGGTTACGATGGGACGCCGGTCGTGCTCATGGCGCCGGGCGACGTGCTGACACTGAAGGCCCAACCGATTGTGGTGGCCCAGCAACTGCGCGAAGCCGGCTTCAAGGTCGACTTGCAGGCCACCGATTGGCAGACGGTGGTGAGCCGGCGCGCCAGCCAGAAGCCCCCGAAAGAGGGCGGCTGGAACATGTTCATCACCAACTGGGTCAGCGCCGACGTGTCGAACCCGATCTCCAACATCGCTGTCGGCGGGCAAGGCAAGAAGGGCGGCTGGTTCGGCTGGGCGGAGGATGCCAAGGTCGAGCAACTCAAGGACGCTTTCGTTCGCGCGGCTTCGCTCGACGATCAGAAGAAGATCGCGACCGAGATCCAGAAGGAGACCTATGACCAGGTGCTCTACGTTCCGCTCGGCCAGTATCAGGCGCCGAGCGCGTGGCGGAAGTCGCTCTCCGGCGTGATCGACGGTCCGGCAACGCCGGTGTTCTGGAACATCGACAAATCCGAGTAGGACGTGGACTGATAAGGCGTAGCCATAGCCTGATCGAGGCAAGCTGAACGAAAGCGAGGTAGTTCGCTGCCAGCTTGTCGTAGCGTGTTGTCTAATTCAGTCGGCGATCATAGCCACGATCGGCATCAGCCGTTTCGCGCCAGGAAAACTGCAGAAGGCTCCACCTCGATGAGGAACTCATCCTTGGCCAGGCTTGGCACTCCAATCCAGGTTGTACACGGCGGATTATCGCCGAACGCCGCTTTGAGGGCGCCGCTAATCGCTTTGCCTTCGTGTAGATGGCTCTGCTTGATGTAGAGCCGCAACGCACCCACCTGATCGAGTTTCGCACCAACCGATGCCAGCGCAACGCTAAGATTTTCTAGGCTCTTGCTGAGTTGACGGCCGATGTCGCCAGTGCCAACGACGTTCTGGTCTGCGTCCCAAGCAACCTGGCCGGACACATATACAACGTCGCCAAACGGTGTGGGGACAGTAGCAACCTGCGCGAAACCGTAGCGTAAGCTATCGAAGATTCCGACAGGAACATGCACCGATCGGCTCATGAAGGCTCCCTTGGCCAGAGCGCCAGTCGGCGGCGCCACCACTAGGCCGTGTATCTTATGAACCCAGCGGCGTCACGTAACTGGTGACGAGGTCCGCTTTGTTCCAATAGCCACCAAGTACGTGCGGTAGCGCAGATCGAGGCAGCCAACGGTCGATATAATGCAGGAAGCTACCGATCCGCAAACGCATCGGATACAAGAAGCGACGCATCAGTTCGGGACATTGAGCCGGAAAGCATGTCATCTCCGGGAGCAAGTGCGTCTCCGAGCGCGGCTGCCCGATCGCCGATGGTCGCGCGTCAAACCAGACCCATATTTCACGCGCTCACCGATCGGCGGGAAGCAGGAAAATTGCTGCAAGAACTCCCAAGACTGCTGTTGACGCTGCGGTAGCAAAGATGCCCTCGAAGGCTTGCCCGCCACCAACTGCGGCCAGCGCAGCGATCCCAAGCGCGAAGCCACCCTGTCGCGCCACGATCGTCATGGCAGAGGCCATGCCGGAACGGTCTGGCGGGGCGAGCGCAAGCAGGGCACCCGAAAGTTGCGGGTGGGCGAGCGCCGCGCCGCTGCCGATCGCTGCCATGCCCGCGAGCATAAGGACGAGGGTCTCGGCCGTATCGGTCCGCCAGAGGGATGCAAGTAAAAGGAGATTGCCGACCGCGAGTATCGCGAGAGAATGCGCGAAGTGCCAGCGCCAACCGATGCGCATCACGAGGTGGCCGCCAATTGGCGGCACGATGAGCATCGGCGCCGTTGCAGCGAGCAGCGCGAGGCCAGTACGATTGGCGTGCCACCCGAATGCGCTCTGCATCGCTGGCGGCAGATAAACAAGGATGGCCCAGTAGCTGACGGAGACCGCAATCAGCAGCAGGCCGACACCGATCATCGCGGGTGTCCCGAACACGGCCGCGTCGAGGAGTGGCACAGCGCGCCGACGCTGTTGAAGCGCGAAGCCTGCCAACAGCAGAAGCGCTGCGCCGCCGAGGCTCGCGGCACCGATCATGTCGGCACGCAGGCGCAACGTCGCGTCAATCAGTAGCGCGAGTGCCGTCGTCAACAGGGCAACGCCGACAATATCGAGCGGGCGCTTCTCCGCGGCCTGGCTCTCGGCGACGAACCGCGGCACCGCAATGGCCAGAGCCACGCAGAACGGCACGTTGATGAAGAAGATCCAGCGCCACCCGGTCCAAGCCGTGATCACGCCACCGAGCGTCGGCCCCACGGCCATCCCAACACCGGAGACGACGCCCATCAAGGCGAACACACGCGCTCTGACGGCGGCATCCGGGAACGCGCCGGCGACGAGCGCCAAGGCGCCTGTGACGACGAACGCTGCGCCAACGCCTTGCAGACCGCGGGCGAGCCACAACGACGGACCGTCCCAGGCGAGGCCGCAGCCAAGGGAAGCGACAAGGAAGATCACATTGCCGGTCAGCAAAGCGCGGCGGCGACCGAAGCGATCGGCGATTGCCCCAGCCGCGAGCAGCATTCCCGTGAAAGCGAGCGAATACGCATCGATCACCCACGCCGTCGCGTCCATGCCGAAGCTGAGGGTACGCGCCATCGCAGGCAGCGCGACGACGACGGCGGTGACGTCGAGATTCGTGAAGAACGCACCGAGTCCGAGTGTCAGGGCAACGGAAAGATCACAAGCGCATAGGGCGGGTGCCGTCTTCACAAATCCTCTGCCGAACTGGGAAAGTGCCGCGCAGAAGCGCTGCGATGCCCGCTTGGTATCATCGGTTTGCGCTCGCGGCGTATGCGGAGTGTTCAACTCGGCATGAATCTCCTTCATAATGCCGGCATGACCGCCCAACCTCCATTCGATGCCCTGATTGCCTTCGAAGCCGTGCACCGTCTAGGCAGCGTCACCGCCGCAGCAAGCGACCTCGGCGTGACGCAGAGCGCAGTGAGCCACCGGTTGCGCCGTCTGGAAGACTTTATGGGTTTGCCGCTGCTGACGCGGACTTCGGGCGGCATGCGGCCGACGCCCGCGGGTGAAGCGCTTGCATCCGGCCTCGCGGAGCTCCTCACCGGCCTCGGAGAGCTACGCGCGCGATGCCGCGCTGCGGCCAACAATGGCCCACTGCGCGTGGGCGTCAGCGCGGCGCTAGCGGACTATTGGCTCGTCGCACGCCTGCCGATGTTCAAGGCCCCATCGACGCCGATCGAACTGATCATCGTCGACAGCACGGCGCAAGCGATCCGCCTCGATCTCGACATCACGATCCATTGGCTCCTCGAGGGCGAGGCACGCGAGACCTCGACGCAGCGCGTGTTGTTCCGCGAGCAGGTCTTCCCCGTTTGCCACGCGCGACTATTGCCGTCCGCGCCGCTCGACGACCCGATGCGCATCGCCGCGCTGCCGCTGATCCATAAGGGGGCTGGCGAAGACGCGAACGCGGGAACCGAGTGGTCCTGGTCGACGTGGTTCGCGCGACTTGGCCTCAACGCGCCGCCGCCGGTTGGACTACGTTACGCCAACATGGCGACGGCGATCGGTGCCGCACTTCAAGGCAGCGGCGTCGTGCTAACGCGCTCACTCCTCGCGCGCGACGCGCTCGTCGACGGCCGCCTTGTGCGCGTGCTGCCTGAGACCTGGGACATGCCGTCGACGAAGGTACACCTCGTGCGCTGGCCCGCGGTCTTGGCAAGTGATGCTCGGGTGAAGGCATTCGTTGCATGGCTTTTGGATGAGGCCGACGAACGCGTCCAATAGGGGCCCGCCGGAAGCGTTGCAGCGCGCTTTGGCTTGTCAGCTTCGTGTCAGCTTTTAACCCTTCCAGTTTCCAATCATTGCTATTTGTTTCTGAATTGAAATAGATGTGCGCAGCTCGCACATCACTTTCCTTCATCAGATTCCCGTGCCGATCGATTTTGCATTCCAGGCGATGGCCGAACAGTCCGATCGCGCGCCAGCGCGATGGCGCCGGCCATTCCTGCGCTGGCTCGACGCCGTCGAGGCGGGCTGGGCCGTGCCGCTTCTCATTGCGTGCTTCGTTGCGGTCTGGACGCTCTATCTTGCGATCGCCTATGCCGGCGGCGGGCTGCACCCCGATACACTCGAGGCCTGGACGCTGGGCCGGAATTTCGCGTTCGGCTATCACAAGCATCCGCCGCTGATGGGCTGGGTTGCCGCGAGCTGGACCTCGGTCTTTCCGCTGAGCGACTGGTCGCTGCAATTGATGTCGATGGCCAATGCGGGGCTCGCGCTGTTCTGCGTCGATCTGGTCGCGCGGCAGTTCGTGACCGGGCACAAGCGCATCCTGGTGCTGCTGCTGTTGATGCTGACGCCGGCCTATCAATTCCACGCACAGCGCTTCAATGCCAATTCGGTGCTGCTCGCGGTCTGGCCGCTCGCGACTTATTGCTTCCTGCGCGCGTTCGAGACGCGCACCGCGCTGTGGGCGCTTGCCGCGGGATGCACGACGGCGCTGGCGATGGTCGGCAAGTATTATTCGATCTTCCTGGTCGCGAGTTTCGCGTTTGCGGCGCTGGCTCATCCGGCGCGGCGTGCCTATTTCAGCTCGGCTTCGCCCTGGATATCGGCCGTGACCGGGCTCGCCGTGCTGTCGCCGCACATCTACTGGCTGGCGACGACGGGGGCGTCGACCTTCACCTATGCAATGGCCCACGCCAACGGCAATGCCGCAAGCTCGCTCATCGAGGTGAAGAACTTCGTGCTGGGGCTGACGGCGGCCATGGGCGTGTCCGCGGTGCTCTGGGTGTTGATCGCGGGGACGCGGCTCAAGCAGTTTCCGGCTGATTTCGCGGCCATGAGTCCGGGCCTGCGGCTTCTGTTCTATGTCGCGATCGGCACGATCGTGCTGCCGGTGCTGACGTCGGTCGCGATGGGAACGGATCTGCCCTCGCTATGGGCGCTGCAGGGCTTGTTCCTGTTCGTCGTGCTCATCGTCTGCGGCGCGCGCTATCCGATCGAGCGCTTCTACACCGTCAATGTCACGGTGATCGTCATCGGCGTTGCGCTCGCCGCCGTCCTCGTCGCAGCGCCGATCCACGCTGTCTATCGCAACAATCACGGCTACGAAGAGGGGCGGAATTTCTACGAGCAGGCGGCAAACGAGCTGACGCGGCAATGGCGGGAGCTGACCGGCGAGCCATTGAGTGCCGTGAGCGGCGACGATTCGCTGGCCTTTGCCACCGCGTTCTACAGCCCTGACCATCCCCGTTACGCGCGGCCGTTCGAGTACCAATACAAATGGGGCCTGCCGCGCAAGACGACGCTCGATCGCGGCTGGGCCGCGCTGTGTTTCCACGGCCAGGATCATTGCGGCAGGTGGATGGAATCAGTGTCCGGGCGAGCCGGGCACTTCGTCCGGCGCGAGTTCACCGTGCAGGCAACGCTGTGGGGGAGGCCCGGCGTGATGCGTGACGTCGTGGTGCTGATGGTGCCGCCGCGCGACAGCGGCGCGGCGCCCGAGAGCGCGGCCGACGAGTTCGGTGCCAGCAGGCGTCCTGCGCCTTAAGCTTTAGCAGTGGCTGTCGCGCACCTGCTCGAGGCCCTCGCTCGCGAAGGGCGGAGTGAATGCCGTTCGATCGGCATTCGGCACGGATGGCTTCGCCGCCTGCGCATCCCTGTCGGTACGGTCTTCGCGATGTTCCAGTTCCATAGAGGCAGCCTTTCGAAATTGCTGCAGTACAACATCGCCGTCGCCGGGAAGTTCCTCAACCGATGGGACGATGATGCGGCCGAAACAGCCGTCCCTTTTCCACCACCAGCACGATCGCGAGCGCGGCGAGCGTCGACAGGAAGAAGCCGATCGAGAACGGCAGCAGCGTGCCGTCAAAGCTCTGGCCGATCGCCATGCCGACCACGATGCCGATCAGCGTCGTGATCGAGCCGTAGAGCGAGGACGCAGTGCCGGCGATGTGGCCCTGCGGCTCCATCGCGAGCGCAGTGAAGTTGGCGACCATCATGCCGAACGAGAACATCATCAGCGCAGAGAGCACCATGAACAGCGAGAGCGGCAGCACGCCGAGAATTTCCGTCAGCAGCATGATGCCGGCCACCGCGGCATAGAGGCTCAGTGCGCCATGCGAGATCACGCGCATGCCGAGCCGTCCGACCAGTTGCGAATTGAGGAAGCCGGCCACCGCCGTGCCCGCCGCGATCGCGGCGAAGGCGAGCGGGAAGTAATGGCCGAGGTGATAGACGCCGGTGAACACCTGCTGGGCGCAGAACACGTAGGCGAACAGCGCGCCGATGACGCTTCCGGCGGCCGTCGCATAGCCGATGGTCTGGCGATTGGTCACGGTCTGCCGGAACGCCGAGAGCACGTCGGCCGGCGCCAGCGACCTGCGCTCCGACTCGGGGAGGGTTTCGGGCAGCCGCAGCACGCACCATGCGAGCGCGAGCAGGCCGTAGAGCATCAGCACGACGAAGATGCCGCGCCACGCCGTCACCAGCAGCACCGCCTGTCCGAACGAGGGCGCGATCACGGGCACCGCGATGAACACCATCATGGCGAGCGACATCACGCTTGCCATGCGGCGGCCGACATAGCAGTCGCGCACGATCGAGGTCGCGATCACGCGCGTTGCCGAGGTGCCGAGCCCTTGCAGCGCGCGCGCCAGCAGCAGCGTCTCGAACGAGGGCGCGGCAACCGCCAGCACGCTCGCCACCGCATAGACCGCCATGCCGCCGAGCAGCACCGGGCGGCGGCCGAAGCGATCCGACAACGGCCCCATCACGAACTGGCCCGCGCCGAAGCCGATCAGGAAGGTCGACAGCACGAGCTGGAGATGGTTGGCGACGGGTATCTGGAAGGCTGCCCCGATATTGGGCAGCGCCGGCAGCATCATGTCCATCGCAAGCGGATTCAGCGCCATGATGGACGCGATCACGATGACGAATTCGGGAAAACCCATGGGGCGGTGTCCGGAGGACACCCAATCGTCGGCATTGACGTCGGACAAGCAGCTCACCTCTGAAAATCAGGAGCTTTCTGAGCGGTTATGCTGCGTCGCACAACCCATGTTTCGGGATGGCAGGCCGGCGGAACCGCGGCGGACACGACTTGGTGAAGCGGCTCTAGGCGCGAGCTGTCTTCCGGGCCGCCTCGACCAGGCCGAGCGCCAATTGCCCCGCCGTCTCGACATAGGCGAGATCGCGGTGGATCAGCATCACCGTGGTGGCGCCATCGAGCAGGATCAGGAGCTGGCGCGCGAGCGCCGCCGCGCCGGGAACGCCATGTTGCTTCAGCTCCGCCTCCAGCCAGGCTTCGAAGCGCTTCTTGTGCGCCGCGCCGGCCTTCACGGCCGGATGGGCCGGCGTATTGGCGAGCTCGGCGATGGTGCGCAGGAAGCCGCAGCCGCGCCAGCGCGGCGTGTCGACGGAGCGTCCGAGCTTTGTGAAGAGGCCGCGGACCTTGTCGGCGACGGTGCCGTCGGTCTCGGCGAACCAGCGCTTGTAGAGCTCCAGCGTCGGCTGATCCCTGGCCGCAATGGTTGCGGCGACGAGCTCGTCCTTGCTGGTGAAGTGATAGTAGAGCGTCTTCTTGGTGACGCCGGCCTTCTCGGCGACGGCGTCCATGCTCACCGCGCGGATCCCCTCGCCATAGAACAGCCGCGTCGCCGCAGTGACGATCTGCTCACGTGTGCTGTCACCCTTCTCGGACATCGGCAATGTATACTGCCTAGTGAGTATACACGACAAGGCCGCTGTGGCTGACTTCCGGACCCTGATCGACCTGGAAGGAGCGGCCACTTGTCCGACTTGATACTCTGCGAAACGCGCGGCGCCGTCGCGCTGCTGACGTTGAACCGTCCGAGCAAGCTCAATGCGCTGAGCTACGCGCTGATCGACCGCCTGATGGCGATCCTCGACCGCATCGAGGACGATGCAAACATCCGCGCCGTCATCCTGACCGGCGCGGGCGAGCGCGCCTTCTCGGCCGGCGCGGACATTGCCGAGTTCTCGGAGAGCGTGAAGTGTGGGCCCGACGCTGCGGTGAAGGCCTTCGTGCGGCGCGGGCAGGGCATGACGGCGCGCATGGAGGCATTTCCGAAGCCGATCATCGCCGCCGTCAACGGCATCGCCTTCGGCGGCGGCTGCGAGATCACGGAAGCGGTGCATCTCGCAATCGCCAGCGAGCGGGCGAGTTTTGCCAAGCCCGAGATCGCCATCGGCATCACGCCGACCTTCGGCGGCACGCAGCGCCTGCCGCGGCTCGCAGGCCGCAAGCGCGCGCTGGAATATCTTCTGACCGGCGATGCCTTTTCACCGCAGCGAGCCCAGGAGATGGGATTGGTCAACCGCATCGTGCCGCATGAGCAGCTGCTGGACGTAGCCTTCGCGCTGGCGGACCGCATCACGCGGCACTCGCATCTCGCGGTCGCCCGCATCATCACGGCCGCGACGCGGGGTCTCAACAGCTCGATCACGGAAGGCCTCGCCATCGAGAGCGAGCAGTTCGCGCGCATGGCGGCGACGCAGGACACAAGCGAGGCGCTCGACGCCTGGCTCGCCGCCCGCGGCTCGCGCTAGAGCATGATCCGGACCCGAAGGGCCGCGTTAGCGCAAAGTGCGTAGCGGTTTTCCCTCGCGACAAACGCGGAACGCGTTTGCGCGGAGATCATGCTCGAACAGTAACCTAAAGCGCGATGGTGATTCATCTTCATGCTATCGCGCTTTAGGCGCAGTCTGGAAACCAGGGATTCACCATAACAGCGAGGACGGCCCATCGGGGAGATGAATCCGCAACGCATCCTGTCCAGTGTGGCCTGACCGGACGCCGGTCAGGCGCCGAGGGAACTCGAGCCACAGGCAGGATTGGACGTGTCTGACGTTACCGGGACAGCACGATGGGTGGGGCCGGCGGGCATGGCCGGGAAGCGCAATGTCTGGCACGACTGCCTGGTCGCGCTGGTGGCGCTGCTGGTGCTCGGCAATCTCGTCAGCGACCTCACGCTCGATGTGAATTTCGGCTGGGACGTGCGCGTCAATTGCGCGGCTGTCGATGCGCATGTCGATGGGCTCGATCCCTACTTCGTGAAAAATCTGAAGGGTACGAAATTCTCCTATCCTTATCTGCCGGTGACGCTCGACGCGTTCCGTCCGCTCTGCGCGGGAGGCTTTCTCCTCGGACATCACCGCGGCGTGTTTCTCCTGCTGGCCATGCTCTGCGGCCTGCTGCTACCGGGGCTCGGCCGCGACCGCGGCGGCTCGCGCGATATTGCGCTCAGGCTGCTCTGGGCGCTCGGCGCCTTCCTCGGCTTCGAGTGGGTCTTGGCGTCGGGCAATTTTACCATCATGAGCGGCACGCTGAGCGCGGCTGCGCTGGCACTGCTGCTGCGTTTCCCTTCGCCGGACGCGGACGATGATCGAAGCTTCGGCCTGCGCATCGTCGGCGCTGCGCTGCTCGGCCTCGTTGCCTCGTTCAAGCTGGTGTACAGCCCGGTGCTGGCCGCGCTGTATTTCCTGCCGCTGCCGCGTCGGCAGAAGATCGGCTTGATCGCAGCCGCGGCCGCAGGGCTTGGGCTGCCGGTTCTGCTCTCGATGGTCCTCTATCCCGATCTGTTTGCGAGCTGGCTGCTCGCGATCAAGGGTCAAATTCCCGACCAGCATACGGTCTATGTGATGGACACCACGCCGTCGCTGCTGCTGCTGGCGCAGGGCGCGCTGGACCAATTCGGGCTCGGCGGCAGCAAGCCGGTCGTGTTCGTGGCTTACGCGGTCGTGGCATTCGCGCTGGTGCTGGCGCCGTTTGCTCTGGTCGTGCTGCGCATGGCCGGTGGCCTCGCGCGCATTGAAGCCTCTTTCCTTGCCCGGCTCGATCGCTGGCTGATCGACCATCCGCACGAGGCCCTGCGGATCACCGTGCTGGCGATGTATGGGCTCTATCTCTGCGCGCCGCGCCTGAAGGAATATGCCTTCTTCGAGCTGGCGCTCTATGGCGCCATCCTCATCGTCGATCTTCCTGGCGCAGCCCTTGTCGCCGTGCTGACCATCGGCGTTGCCGTCCCAACACTGGTCTCGCAGTCGGGCATGCCGATCGAAGGCAGCTTCGTCCAGATCGCGGCCGCGTTGGTGTGCTTCTGGATCATGCTGCGGGCGCAGGCGGCGTCGTCAGCTGAGGTGGTGCGGGCAGCCGGGGTCGAACCGGCACAGCGCTTGCGCACCGAGGGATTTTAAGTCCCTTGCGTCTACCAATTCCGCCATGCCCGCTTGATCCAACGAGATCAAACACTTAAGTCCACCTCCGGCGGTCTGGAATCGGCGCTTGCGCAGCCGGAGGGGCGGTTCTTCCTTAAGCGAGCCGGGCGCACAAGGCAAAGCCTCAATCCGGACATCTGTTGCTGCTTTAGGCATTCTCAATCCACGGGGACTATTCATCCGGCATGGCTGCTTCGTTTTCCCACCGCCTGCGCTGCTGCGGCGCGCTTGTTGTGCTGCTCGCGGCGGGCGCCGCGCTGTCCGGCTGCGCCAGCATGAGCGAGACGGTCGCGCCGGCCTTTGCCGATCCCGGCAAGTACGAATTGTACGATTGCAAGCAGCTCGAGGCCGAGCGGAAGGGGCTCGCGGCCCGCACCGCCGATCTGCAGAGGCTGATGGACAAGGCGGAGACGGGGACCGGCGGCGCCGTGGTGTCCGAGCTCGCCTATCGCAACGACTACGTCGCAGTGCGCGGCTCGGCGCAGCTTGCCGACGACGCCTGGCGCCGCAACAGGTGCCGGGAGACGCCGCCGAATGCGCCGCCATCGCCCTCGACGCCGCAGCGGCCGGACATCAAGCCCGCGCCGAAACCCGGCAGCGCCGCTCGCTGAGCCGGCGCAATCGAGCCTGCGTCAGGGCCGCCAGCCGTAGATCCAGTCCTGCCGCGCCAGCATGCGGTCCGGGCCGAGCGCGCGGATGGCAATATCGCGCGCGAGCGCGAGCGGCCCGCCCAAATGGTAGATGCGGCCCTGCTGCCGCGCGGTCCGCTGCACCCGCTGCACGCGCGCCGCCCGCGCGCGGCCATATTGCTTCAGCACCGCCGTGATGCCGGCTGCGCTCTCGGCAGCTTCCGGACTGAGATGCTGCGCCAGCACGGCGGCATCCTCGATCGCCATGCCGGCGCCTTGGGCTGCAAACGGCAGCATCGCATGCACGGCATCGCCGAGCAGCGCGACCGGACCCTTGCTCCAGGGGCAGCCGTCGGGCACGCCGAACAGCGCCCATTTGCGCCAGCTGTCGACCGCGGCCAGCATCATCCGCGCCGCCGGCGGCCAACGCGGCGCGGCGAAGGCGTCCATCACCTCGAGGGGATCGCCGGGCGTGCTCCAGCCCGGCCTGTTCCAGGTGCCCGGCAGCACCGCGACCACGTTGATCTGGCGCCCGCCCGCGATCGGATAGGCGACAAGATGGGCATTCCGGCCCATCCAGAGCTGCACCCGGCGGGCGGTGTAGTCCTTCGGCAGCTGCGTGGCGTCCAGCGTGCCGCGCCAGGCGATCAGCCCGGAGAAGCGTGGCTGCACCTCGGGAAAAAGATGCTGGCGTACAGTCGACCAGATGCCGTCGGCGCCGATCAGCGCGCTCGCAAGATCGCTGCGGCGGATCGTGCCGCTGCGATGGACCACCGTCAGCCCCTTGGCGTGCGGCGCGACGTCCTCGAAGGTCGCACCCAATTTCAGGTCGATGTCAGGATGATCGGCAACAGCGCCCGCCAGCGCCGATTGCAGGTCGGCACGATGCACCACCCAATAGGGGGCGCCGGCGCGCGCGGACGCCGCCTCGCCGAGCGGCATGCGCAAGAGCTCGCCGCCGGCGCGCGCGCTCATGATCGAGACCGCTTCCGGCGTCACGGCGCGCAGCTTGAGGCGCTCGGTGAGGCCGAGCTCGACCAGCACGCGGCTGGCATTGGGGGAGAGTTGCAGGCCGGCGCCGACTTCCTCGAGCCGCTCGGTCTTTTCCAGCACGACGATGCGGAAGCCGCGGGCCGCGAGCGCCAGCGCGGCCGTCAGGCCACCGATACCGGCACCGGTGATGACAATCGTTCGGGAGAGCGCCACCCCTGACCGATGGGAACGGTCAGGCCACCTTGTCCTTCAAGACGCATTCCGGCGGGCGGGCTTCGCCCGCCTTCAGGTCCGCCGCGAAGCGGTACAGCGTCGAGCAGTAGGGGCAGATGATCTCGTTGTCGTTGCCGAGGTCCAGGAAGACATGCGGATGATCGAACGGCGGATTAGCGCCCACGCACATGAACTCTTGCGAGCCGATCTCGATGACGGGAACACCGGCATCGTTATGGAAGTGCGGGACGACATGGTCGGACATCGTAATTCATCCTGGAGTGGCAATGGCGGCAGACACAATCAAAAACTGACGCGGCATCTTTAAGGCGCCGCGGACCATAATGGTGGGTGCTGATGATTGCTAGTCCAGCGGAACCGAAAGGTTCGCATTGCCCCATGCTCATTTGCTCATGCAAATTCGACACAATCTTGCGGCCTGAGAGAAGCCCTTCTTTCGTCGGGGACGTTGTGTCGCAATTTTGGCATACTATGTCTGGGGCAAGCGCAAGTTGCGACGAAAGACGAACCATCAGGCGCAAGACGATTTCAAGACGATTTCAGGACCGTCCAGGCTTTCCGCATGAAGTGGCTGCGAATCACCACAGCGTTGACCGGGATCGCGGCGTGCAGCTTCATGCTCGTGCAGGTAGCGCCGCATGCCCGCGAGGCCGGCGCGATTCTCACCGCCCAGGATGATCCGGCCGCGCTCTCCGAGCTCAAGCTGGATGCGCTGCTCCGGCAGAACGACCGTCTGGTTCAGGACAATATCGAGGCCGCGCTCGCCGCAGGCGATGCCGATCTCGCCGACAGTTTCGTTGCGCTCGCGCGTGACCGCAACCTCGCGCTGCCCGATGACCTCATCAATCGCGTGAGCGATGCGGTCAAGGCCGAGAATTCCACCTCGCACTTCGCCAAACGGTTCGCAACCGGCCTCATCACCGGCAACGCCGACGATGTCGCGAGTCTGTCCGGAACCGTCGCCGGCGATCTCTTCGTGATCGGTGACATCAGGGACGTCGTGCGCGAGGGCAAGCATCTGGCGATGGGCGAGGACACCGACCGTCTGGTGCTGGGCCTTGCGACCGCGGGCCTTGCGGTCACTGCCGTGACCTATGTCTCCGTTGGCGGTGCTGCGCCGGTTCGCGCCGGGCTGACGCTGGTGAAGGATGCCCGCAAGGTCGGGCGGCTCGGCGAGGGGCTCGCTGCATGGGCCGGCCGGTCCGCCCGCGAGGTGGTCGATGCGCCGATGCTCCAGAACGCCGTCGCCAAGGGTTCGGTGTTCCGCCCCGGCGAGACCGTCAGCGCGATCAGGGCGGCGTTCCGGGCCGAGAAGGCCGGCGCGCTGGTCCGGCTCGGCAAGGATGTCACGCGCGTCGCCGAAAAGACCGGCACGCGCGGCGCCATGGATAGCTTGCGGATCGCCGAGGGTCCGAAGGATGTCGCGCGCGCGGCACGGCTTGCGGAAGCGCAGGGCGGCAAGACCCGCGCGATCATGAAGCTGCTCGGTCGCGGCGCGCTGCTGCTGATCGGCGGCGCGTTCGATCTTGCGCTCTGGCTGCTCAGTGCGGCACTGACGCTGTTCGGCCTTCTGTCCTCGATCAAGGCGACCACCGAGCGCCTGACGCAGGCGTGGTGCGATCGCAGACGGGCGCGGCGCCTCCGCCGTGCCCAGATTGCAGCCCAGGCTGCTCTTGCGAACACGGCCGTCACGGCCTGAAGCGGAACGCGCTATTCTTTGAGCATGATCTTGCCGGAAAACCGCTGCACACTTTTCCGGATCATGCTCTAAGATCACCCATTCCCCCTCAAGACTTGCGGAACTGATGATGCCGAGCTTTCATAACGGCGCCGTTGAAATTGCCTATCTCGACGAAGGCGAGGGCGATCCGATCATCCTCGTGCACGGCTTTGCCTCCAGCAAGAACGTGAACTGGGTCTATCCGACCTGGGTCTCGGAGCTGCGCAAGAACGGCCGCCGTGTGATCGCGCTCGACAATCGCGGCCATGGCGAGAGCGCAAAACTTTACGATCCCGCGCAATACTCGATCCCCACAATGGCCGGCGACGTGCTCGCGCTGATGGATCATCTCGCCATCCCGCAGGCCGACATGATGGGCTATTCGATGGGCGGACGGATGACGGCCTGGCTCGCCCTCAACGAGCCGCAGCGGCTGCGCTCGGCGATCCTCGGCGGCATCGGCATTGGCGGCCTGATCGAAGGCACCGGGCCCGGCGAGAACGTCGCCAAGGCGCTGGAGGCGCCTTCGCTCGACGACGTCAGCGATCCCGTCGGCCGCACCTTTCGTGCATTCGCAGACCAAACCCGCTCTGACCGCCGTGCGCTCGCCGCCTGCCTGCGCGGGACGCGAGATCTCATGACGAAGGGCGAAGCCGCACGCATCGACGTGCCCGTGCTGATCGCGGTCGGCTCGACCGACGACGTCGCGGGCTCGGCCAGCGCGCTCGGCGCCATCATCCCTGGTTCGGAAGTGCTCGATATTCCGGGCCGCGACCACATGCGCGCGGTCGGCGACAAGGTCTACAAGACCGGCGTGCTGGATTTCCTGTCACGCCGCGGCTGAGGTCTCGTCCCGAGCGCATGACCCGGAAATGTGCGCAACGGTTTTCCGAAAAGATCATGCCTAAACAAACAACGTAAAGCGCAATGACGATTCATCCTAGCTAAGGAGCGTACTCATAAAGGCAACGTCGGCTGCTGACGGCCAAGCGGAAAGCATCTGCTCGGGTTGAGCTTTACTGGTTTTGACCCGTTGCCGACATTAGCTGCTTCGGCGGCCGCCTTTCCGCGCAAAGAGTATCAGTAGGGGATATGCCAGCGCGAGAATGAAAATCGCGTCGAACAGGTAGACCGCTAATCCGCGCCCGAACGACGCTCCCGCCCCGAACGTAAACTCTCGCGCGTCAGAGAACAGTATCGGCAGGTTGAGAGCGGTCGAGATGAAGTTACCGACCCAGCCACCTCCGCAAGTGAAGCTTTGCTGTTCCTCGCTCAAGCTGCACCCGATGGATTTCAGTATAGGGTAAGCGACAAGCTCCAAGGGGGCTACAACGACGGCAACCCCCACGATGCATAAGCAAAACAGGCCAACACCTCTGAAAACCTTTAGGATTATCGACCGGGCCATTCAGCTCATCGATAGTCTGCAAGCAAAAGAGCGAGTTTCGCGCCTTCGGCATAGGTCAAATTGGGATCTATCCTGATGGCATAACTTCTAACTTCATCGATCACGGCGCGTACACGAGCTTCGTCGTTGCAGCCGACAGTCTCTCGAAACCTTTTCATTAGGGAGGCATTGGCTGCGACGAGCCTAACGAGCGGATCGAGTTCGGCGCTGCTACACATCGTCTCGTGAGCGACTATCGGCCCCGGGTCGTGCGAGGGCCCAGGCTTCTCGCTAACGAGCTTAAGAACTCCCCTTGGCTTTTCATCTCTCATGGAGTGGGTCTCGACTTGAGCCAGAACGCATCCCGCGTAACATTACCATAATAGCGCGCTACCTAGCGAGGTCTGCTAATGGCCCACCTGCGAACTTGCGTCGTGTTCGACGGAGGTCCGCTCATCAAGCCAGAGCGGACCAGATTTGCTCAACCTGAGTTCTTCGCAGTTTGACCTAAAACAGGCCTGATTGAATCGTCGGCATTGCGAGCCACGCTTGCACTTGGCCTCGGCCCTGCTTCCGGTCGGGCGGCTCCGCCCCGTGTCACGGATCGAGCGAAGCAAGATAGGCAACGATCGCCAGCGTGTCGTCCTGGTCGAGGTTGCTCACCACCTGCGTCATTAGCGGGCTCCACTCGCCGTTCCGCGCGCCATGCCCGAAGTCGTAGAGCTGGCGAAACATATAGCTCGGTGAGCGGCCGGCGATGCTCGGCACTGGCCCGAGCCCCTTGAGCTCCGGCCCGTGGCACGGTGCGCATACGACCGTCTTTCCCGACCCGCTTTTCACCAGTGCCTCGCCTTTCGCCAGGCTACCGACCGGCACATAGGCGGTGAAGGTCGAGCGCGGATCGCGGCTCTCGAAACGGTGCAGGTCGTCGGGAATTTCGAGAATGCGCTGCCCAAGCGGATCACGTTCACCGTCCTCCACCGCTGCCCAGAGCAACGCCGCGATGTAACTTTTCGGCGCGGTGTCGCTCTCGACCACCTTGATGCGCTTGCGCGGCTGGAGGCCAGAAAAATAGGTCGCAGCTGCTTCCACTTCGGCATCGGTGATCGGCTTGGAAAGGGCGATCATCAAGCTCGGCGGCAAACGGCCAGCGACAGCGGTGCCGCGCAGGCCGCTCTTATATTCGGCCATTTGTCGGATGATGTAGCTCTTCGGAAGACCTGCGAGGTCGGCGTTTTCCGGACCCCCAGGTCCGTCAGCGCGGTGACAAAACCCGCAGGCGAATACGTCGGGCTTGCGGCCGTTGGCTACGATGTCCGGCAGTGGCCGATGGTCGTCCGGGTGCCAGATCGGCGCGATGAATCGGTCCCGGAGCTGGCTCCAGGTATAACCGGCCGTGCTGTTCGGCACACGCACAACGTTACCGTCATCGACCGGCGGCTTGTAGTTGGGATTGTTCTCCGGATAAGCCCATCGTGGCGGTGAGTCGCCCGCCGTGGCTGTGGTGATGGGTAGCGCTACGCAAATTGCTGCCGACGCAAGGACAGCTCTAGCGATTTTCATCGCGCCCTCGAACCTATTCATGATTGAGCCCTCGTGCTTCTCCGGTGGTGTTCCGCGGCGGAACACACACTTGGCGTGAGATGACGGCGCTGCAAAAAATGCGATCAGTAGAGAACGCGATGCCCGCCGACGGCACAATTGCTGCTCATCACAATAGACGGAGACTTCGGCACATCCCGTTGAGCAGCTCCGTAGTTAGGCTACATCAATCACAGGGCGGGGCGAAAGGGGGCTTGACTGCACATGGCCCCAAGCGGCAGTTGAGGGATGTCCGCTATTCCGCCGCTGTCGGGGGTAGAGCAGACATCGAGGCGCTGATCCTCGGCAAGTGTTTATGAGTACACGCCCTAATCTCGTCGGGTCTTAGGCTCGTCGTCATCACCGAACGCGCGCGCCAGCGCCATCAGCACCACGAAGGTCGCGACCCACACCATCCGCGCACCGTAGCGGTCATGCGGGCCCGAGATCACGCCGCAGATGAAGGCGTTGCCGAGCAGCGCCAGCATCACGGTCGCAGCCAGCAGCGTCAGATCGTCGAGCCGGCGGTTTGCGAGCGCATGGGCGAGGAGTGCGACCAGCGCCAGCATCGAGACCAGCGCGACGGGGACGTGCAGCCAGTTGACATAGTCGAAATCGAGGCCCCAGTTCTGCTGGCGCGCCGCGCGCATCTGCGCGACCTGTGCCGGGATGTAGCGCTCAATGATGCCCCAGGTGTGCCCGAGCCAGACACTGGCGCCTTCGCCGGTCGCCACGTGCAGCAATTGCTGGCCCATCGCTCGGAGCGCTGCGCCGGCCTGCCAGGCCGGATAGTCTGCGAGCGAATGCACCACGATGGTGCCCATCTCGTCATTCATGCCTTCGAAGCGGCCGAGCGTGTTGAACATGCTCTTGCCCCACAGGAACTCGTCGGCAGTTGCAGGCAGCTCGTTGCGATAGGGACAAAGCTTGTAGTGCTCATGCGGGCAATGGTCGTTGAGATAATGTGCGACGATGCCGTCCTGCATCATGCGGCCGAAGGCGACGCCGTAGCCGCCGGGGGTCCAGGCCCATTTGCCCGACAGCGCGTGGTTCGCCGACACCAGCATCAAGGCGCCCACGACGATGGTCAGGCTCGCCTGCGCCAATCCGGCCAGCGGAAGTCGGCTGCCCAGCAGCGGCCGCGCCGTCCAGCCGACGACACAGAGGCCGAGCAGCACGCCGAGCGTGGCACTGTGGGTCGCGGCGGCAAAGGCGGTGAAGACGAACAGCGAGATCTTTTCGAGCAGCGATGTGCGCTCTCCGCCGACGACCAGCAGGAACAGTGACAATATCGAGAGGCCGGCAAAGATGTCGGTGAGCAGCATGCTGGCGAGCCAGGGCAGTGCGGTCGACAGGATCAGGAGCAGGCTGATCGCGACGAAGCGGAAGGTCTGCATCAGGCCGAGCACGCGCAGCGTGAGCTGAAGCAGCCACAGCGTTGCCAGCGACTGGACCGCGAGGTTGATCCAGAAGCTGAAGCTCTCGCCATAGTGCAGGTAGAGGCCGAACACGGTGGAGCGGCTCGGGACCAGATAGCCCTCGTACCAGCGCGCCAGATAGCCGCCGGTGTCCCATTGCAATAGCGGATAGCCGTTCCAGAACGCCGGCGCGATCAGCAGGAGGGGCAGGGTTGCCGCCGCCAGCCGCAGCCAAAACGAGCCCGCGGCGCGCGCGCGCAATTGATCGGTGGTGATGCTCAAGATTGCTCCGTCGTCCCCCGGGGACCATGCCCGCAATAACCGTCGAGACGGAATTCACCAATAGTTTGACGCCGCCCGGCTTGAATTTGGCCAAAGCCTGACCATTTTGAGCCCACCTTGCCGCTTGGGGGCGTCAAAAGAAACCGTTGTGTTTCAACGCGTTGGCTGCTTTCGCGGGGCAAGGCGCTGTTCACTCTCAGGCAAGCCCGTCAGGACTTTGTCGCCTAGACTGTGTTATAGAGCCAACAAAACCAGCCCATTCGAAAGAGCAGATCCCATGGCAGTGCATCAGGTCAATCCGGGAGGAAAGCTCGCATCGCTCGATCCGATCTGGGACCGGATCCGGGGCGAGGCGGAGGACATCGTCCATCGCGAGCCCGAGCTTGCGACCTTCATCTATTCGACGGTGCTGCATCACAGCCGCCTGGAAGATTCGGTGATCCATCGTCTCGCCGACCGGCTCGATCACTCCGCGCTGTCGGGCGATCTGGTGCGCCAGACCTACGACGAGGCGCTCCGCGACGATCCCGATCTCGGCAACGCGTTCCGTGCCGATCTCGTCGCCGTCTACGACCGCGATCCCGCCACTGCGCGCTTCATCGATCCCTTGCTCTACTTCAAGGGTTTTCACGCGATCCAGACCCATCGCCTCGCGCACTGGCTCTACCTGAAGGGCCGCAAGGATTTTGCGTATTATCTCCAGAGCCGCGCCTCCGCGGTGTTCCAGACCGACATCAATCCGGCCGCGCGCATCGGCCGCGGCATCTTCCTCGACCACGCCACCGGTTTTGTCTGCGGCGAGACCGCTGTGATCGAGGACGACGTCTCGATCCTGCACGGCGTCACGCTCGGTGGCACCGGCAAGGAGAACGAGGACCGTCATCCGAAAATCCGTCACGGCGTGTTGATCGGCGCCGGCGCAAAGATTCTCGGCAACATCGAGATCGGCCATTGCGCGCGCATCGCTGCCGGCTCGGTCGTGGTCAAGCCCGTGCCGCATAACGTCACGGTCGCGGGCGTGCCCGCCAAGATCGTCGGTGAGGCCGGCTGCGCCGAGCCGTCACGCACCATGGATCAGATGATCAACGCGATGGGGCTTTGAGCGCGCGAGCAAGCGCCGGATTTTCCGGCGCTTGTCGTCCCCAAATTCTTTGGCAATTCATGCTGGCGGTTCGTCGCGTCTCGTCCTAAAACCCGCCGACCAATTTCGATCGGAGACTTGCCGTGGACGTCAAAGAAGTCAGAAAGCTGGACGCGTATCTGAAGCGCGTATTCGGCAATCCCAAGATCCGCGTCGTGCCGCGGCCGAAGAAGGATGATTCCGCCGAGGTCTATATCGGCGAGGAATTCATCGGCGTGCTCTTCGTCGACGACGAGGACGACGATCGCTCGTTCCAGTTCCAGATGGCGATCCTCGAGGACGATCTCGTCGATCAGGAATAGTTTTCGACGCCGTCATTGCGAGCGAAGCGGCGTTTTCGCTGGGCTCGCAATGAAGCCGTGTGGGCTCCGCGAGGCGTCTTCTCGTGTCCCGGACGCGCTGCAACGCTCTTAGCGTTGCTGCGCAGAGCCGGGACCCAGAAGCTACACAGCGCATCTCTGCAACATGGGCCCCCGGCTCTGCAGCGCACCGTCGAAGTGACGCTGCGCTGCTTCCGGGGCACGCATCGGAGATCGGGGCGCGCTCTCTCCACAATGACGAGCATCAGCGCTACGGCTCGATAGCTCTATTTCCTCGCGAGAATGCGCAGCCGCGCCGTGGCATCGGCGGCGATGATGCCGCTCGTATCGACGAGCTCGGCGTGCACGACCATGTCGCGCTCCGTCTGTTCGACAATGCGCGCACGTGCCGTGATCGGCCCGACCGATGCGGGCTTCAGGAAGCGCGTATCGAGATTTCTTGTGACGACGGTCAGTTCGGATGAGGGCGCCGCCAGCGCGCAAATTCCGGTAGCGGAGTCCAGCATGGCCGCGAGAAATCCGCCCTGGATCGTCCCGTGCCTGTTGGTGAATGCCTGCTGAGCCCTAAAGCGGATCAGCGCACGCCCGCTCTCGTCGAAGCCAAGCCATTCGCGTCCGAGCAGCTGGGCGCCGGGTGGGAGAGGTGTTGCCGCATCGTTCATGTCGATCGCCCCATGCTGACATCATGCCACTGTTTTGCCCGACGGGTCAAGCGCGATTTCGAAAAAGACGAATTTTGAAAATGCGAAAGCCGTGACAAGACGCTTGGCTACTGTGCATGGGGTTGTTTTCGATTTTTTGTCGGGAGGCTCCGGGTGCGTCCCTGCAAGCCGATCCCGCAGCGGAGAGGGCGCTCAGCCCTTCGGCCCGCGGAGCTGCGCGGTCAGCCGGTCCATCGCCTCGGCCACGTCGCGCCATTGTGACAGCCAGCTGCGCGGGAAGCGGAAGGTGAGGTCGGCGCCGCCGACGCGGCGTTCGGAGAGGCACATGCCGGGGGTGGACGCATCGCGGGTGCAGCGCGCGGTCAGCGCCGGGCTTGCGGCAGAGTAGAGATCCTCGCTGCCGTAAGGCGTGTCAGCGCGGAACATCCGCATCGTCAGCCCGTCCTCCGGCTGGGTTGCAGCCTGGTCGAGATAGCGCGGATAGATCGTGGCGGTGCGCTGCTCGGGCGAGAGCGCATCGTGATGGGCTGCGATCGACAGGAAGATCCGGTCGATCGAGTGCACCGCCACTTCCACGGTGTCGGCTGTGACGTGCTTCGGCGCGCCGGGCGGCTCAAGTGAGGGATAGAGGAAGTCGAGATCGATGCGCTCCTGCGGCCCGGTGTGCCGCTGGATCTTCATGCGGATCGCCGCCGCCGGCAGATTGAACAGCGTGCCGCCGACGCTCACCGGCAGCTTGTCCGGCGCGTTGGCGCCGGTCACGCCCCAGGTCGGCCACAGAAGATAGGCCACCAGCGCGACCGCGCACGCCGCCGCGGCGCCGCCGAGCACGATCGGGACGACATGCGCCCGGGGGCGCGTCCGGGGGGACCTGAGGGAAGCTGCCGAAAACATCGTCATGGGTTGCGCGAGCCGGAGGTCGGCCGCTGGCCGACGAATCAGCGGCGAATATGCCACGCGGCGGCGATTTCGCGCAGCGTCCCGCACCTGCGGGGAACGGGAAGGGCCCTGCGCGGGCCGGCCGGCGGCGTTAACCTTCCCTTAAGGATAATGTAGCGCTAACCAGCACTTTTTGTCACAGGAAGGCTCCTCGCGTTGCGTAAGGGCGGACTGTTCCGATGACACCTGAAGCTCTCAATACCTTCTTCTCGATCTGCATCGGTTTCGCCCTCGCCGGCGCCCTCGTGAACGGATACCAGGCCGCCACGCAGCGGCCCGCCGGGTTCGGCCTGTTGCAGGCCGGCGTCGCGCCGACGACCTTCGCGGCCGTGCCGTTCCTGGTGTTCGCGGCGCCCTTCATCATCATGCGCAACACCTTGCGCGGCATGCGGCTGGAAAGCCGCCGCTTCGAGTTCGTGATGATGGCGACCCTCATCGCCGGCTTCTGGAGCATGATGAGCGGCACCTTCTTCCTGATGACGCTGCGCGCGGCCGGCGTGCTGGTCTGACGCCGTTCTGCAGGGCTGCGCGGCGGCCCTTTGCCTCCGCGCCGCCGTTTCGCTATGCCTGAGGTCAACGCGACAGGAGACCTCCATGGCGATCTACGAGCTCGACGGGCAGGCGCCCGATCTTCCGGCTGACGGCAATTACTTCATCGCGGAGACCGCGACCGTGATCGGCCGCGTGCGCCTGAAGCCGGGCGCCAGCGTCTGGTTCGGCGCGGTGCTGCGCGGCGACAATGAGTGGATCGAGATCGGCGAGGGCGCCAATGTGCAGGACGGCTCGACCTGCCATACCGATCTTGGTTTTCCCATGGTGATCGGCCGAAACTGCACCGTCGGCCACAACGTCATCCTGCACGGCTGCACGATCGAGGAGGGCGCGCTGATCGGCATGGGCTCGATCGTGATGAACGGTGCGAAGATCGGCCGCAACAGCATCGTCGGCGCCGGCTCGGTCATCACCGAGGGCAAGGAATTTCCGGAACGCTCGCTGATCATCGGCTCGCCGGCGCGCGTGATCCGCACGCTCGACGACGCCCAGGTCCAGAAGATGGGAAGCGCGGCCAGGTTCTACGTCGCCAACGGTCCGCGCTTCAAGAAAGGCCTGAAGCGGATCGGCTAGCTGCCTTCGGACTCGCGGGCCTCCATGGCGCTTGCGACTTTCTCGTGTCCCGCCGACCACAGCGCATGCTCGTCGCTGCCGTCTGAATAAGGATTGGCTTCAGGTGGAATGTTGTCGCGCGCGGCGCGTTCGCCTTCTGCAAAAGGATCGCGATCGGTCATCGTGAACTTTGCCTTCCCATGATTGCGAGGTCGCGGTCATCAGCTCGCGCATGAGCGCGTCTGTCTGCCCGGTTCAAGCTGGTGGGGCTACATTTGTTCCGGAACCGGTCTTTGCCGGGGCGGTTGGTCAACCAAAGGAGCATGTCCGATGGCTAGATCGCCAACCGTTTCAATGAAGAGCTTGATCGTGATCCTCAGTCTTGCGGTGATGCCCGCTGCATCGTTCGCGCAAGCAACCGGCGGCGCGGGTTCTGCCGGATCGACCGGATCAAGCGGATCGACCGGCGGTGTCGCCAATTCTCCAGCTCCGCCGCCCGGGACCAATAGTTTGGGGACGGCTCAATCATCCGGCCCGGGCTCGGGAGCCACCACCGGCACCGGCAACGGTGGGTCGACCGATGCCGCCGTGAACGCCGAGAACCGCATGCTGGACAAGAAGCTCAAGAGCATCTGCCGCGGCTGCTGATGCTCGCGCGGAAGTGAGACAGTGTGGCTGTCGGGAATGCGGAAGGGACGCTAGCTTGATCCCGCTTTGAAGCGTGGAGCGTGTCCACGCGGAGGATCAAGTGAATGTTACGCAAGATGATCATGGCGGCGCTGGCCGTCGCGGCAGTCGGGCTGTCGGCGCCGCAGGCAGCTGAGGCGAGGGGCGGTTTCGGACATGGCGGCGGCTTCCACGGCGGTGGCGGCTGGCACGGTGGCGGCGGCTGGGGCCATGGCGGCCACTGGCATGGCGGCGGCTTCTGGCCCGGCGTCGCCATCGGGGCGGGAATTGCCGGCGCCGGCCTTTACGGCGGCTACTATGGCTACGGCTACGGATCCCCCTATTACGGCGACCCCTACTATTATGGGACCGGTTACGACGACGGTGGCTATGGCGGCTGCTACGTCGTGCGCAAGCGCGTGATGACGCCCGCGGGATGGCGATACCGCCGCGTCGACGTCTGCGAATAGCCGGGTGACCGGCCGGACCCTGAAAAAACAAGGCCGTTGACGCAGTATACCGTCAACGACCTTGCCAGCCCCGGATATTGAAATCGGCTCACGCCATCCGGTGACGGTCAGCATGGCGCGGAATCATACGGGGGAATGTGATCCAGTTCACAAGTGCCGAAAATAAAGTCGCGCCGTGGTTGCTCAGCCGCGCGAGCGTTTGCGGCCGCTGGCGTGCACGCGGTACCGTGCCGGTTTCCTGCGGGTAACCGAGGGCGTCTCCGCCTCTGTCGCCCGCGCGCTGGCGAAGGATTGCCGCAAACCGTCGATCGACTCGTTGAGCGTTGCGACCTGCTCGGAGAGGCGCTTGGTGTCGGCCTGCTGCGCCGCCATCAGCCGCTTCATGGTCTGGAGCTGGTCCTGCACGACCTGGAGCTGGTCGATCGATTCCTGCTGGGTAGCCTCCAGCCCCTTGGTCTTCTCGACCAGCTGCTCGGACGCCTGGGCCGTGCGGACCTGGAGTTGCCGCGACGCCACCACCCGGTCGGTCTCGGGTGCTGCGCCGGTATAGGCGCGCCACATCGCAATCGAGGTCACGCCGACGATGAGCAGGAGGAGGGCGGCGGCGGTCAGCGCGATAGGCTGGGCGCCGAGCCGAAGGAGAGGGTTTGATGATGTGTTCTCTGCGAGATCGATCATCGCTGACAAAACCCAAATTGAAACTTGGTGAGTGGCGAAGACCGGCAACCCAAGAACGCAGAACAAGAGGCGGCCGGGGATGTCCCGAAAACGTTACGTTTCCGCAAGGAATGGGACCAAAAAGAGGCCGTGTGCCGGAAAACGTAATTATCACAAGCCCGGCGGCTTCCCGTGACCGGGATCGGTGTGCCCAAAAAATACCCGCCCACGCCGAATTCGGCATGAGCGGGTATTGAGGTACGATGAGCGATCCGGGGACGGCCCCGTGTTCATGCAACGAATCCGCTAGGGACGGGCAGCCTTCATCGAAGGCTGAATCGTCATGCGATAGGCGATGAACGCGCTGCCGTCGAAGGTCTCCACGACCTCGTCACAGGCGGGACAGCGGTACTCGCCCTTGTTGGCCGGCGGTGTCGACAGTTCCAGTCGCCGAAAGCCGGCCCCGCACGCGGAACACGTCACGTCGTTCTTTTTCATAGTAGCCCCGTAGAAATACTGGTGCGGCTTCCTATGGGGTTGGCGCGAAAACAGTGCGCTCTATGACAGAAACATAAAAGTTGATCGGGATTGCCGGTCGCCGGTTAGGGCTCATGGCTGGAACGGCGCAAACGGACCGGAATAGGTCTTCGATCGCGGCGCGGCGTAGGGCCCGAGCCGCGACGTCTGCAGTCCGAGCCGCACCAATCCTTCCGCCAGCGTCACGGCCGCTGCGACGCCGTCGATCACGGGGAGGCCGTGCGTGGCGGCGAGTTCAGCGGCGAAGTCGGCCATGCCGGCACAGCCGAGCACGATGGCCTCGGCACGATCGTCGCGGATCGCGGCGGTGATCTCCGCGGAGATTTTTCCAAGCGCATCAGTGTTGCGCTCCTCGAGTGCGAGCACCGGCACCTCGGCTGCGCGGACGCGGGCGCAGCGCTCGGCGAGGCCGTATTTCCGTAAGTTATGCTCGATCGGAACGATGGAGACACCGAGCGTCGTCACCACGGCAAAGCGCGCTGCGATCAGGCTCGCCATGTGGAAGCCGGCTTCGCCGATGCCGATCACCGGCGTCTTTGCGGCCGCACGCGCAGCGTCGATGCCGGTGTCATCGAAGCAGGCGATGATGTGCGCATCCGCACCGTCGCGGTCGGCCTCGCGGATGCAGCCGAGCATGCCGGGCACCGCAAATGCCTCGTCGTAAAAGCCTTCGATCGAGACCGGGCCCATCGACGGCTGGCGCGCATCGATCACGGTGTCGGGCAGCGCAACGCTGCGCGCCGCAGCGGCGATCTTCGCCGTCATCGACGCGGTCGTGTTGGGATTGACGATGTGCAGCCGCATCGCGATCAGACGAGCCCTTTGCCGGCGTCCGAGCCCATGGCCGCCTGCCGCTTGTTGAGCATGTGGATGGTGCCGAGCGCAAGCGCGATCACCGCGAACGACACCGCCGAGATCACGGTGCCGAGCGCGTAGATGTCGGGCTTGGTCACGGTGGTGGTGAGGCCCTGCAGATCGAGCGGCAGCGTATTCACCGGGCCGATCGCCTGGCTGGAGCGGGCGAGCTCGTCCCAGGACAGCGTGAAGCCAAACAGGCCGATGCCGATCACCGACGGCAGGATGATCGGCAGCACGACGTAGCGGAAGGTCTGCCACGGCGTCGCGCCGAGGTCGCGCGCGGCTTCCTCGAGGCGCGGGTCGAAGCGGTTGAAGATCGCGAACATGATGAGCAGGCCGAACGGCAACGTCCAGGTCAGGTGCGCGCCGAGACCCGAGGTGAGTAGGCCCATCGAGGTCTCGAAATTCTCGTTCCAATGCGCCTTGATCAGATCGTCGATGATGCGGAATTCCAGGGAGATGCCGAGCGAGGTGATGATCGAGGGCACGATGAGGCTCGCGATCGCCGAGTAGAACAGGATGCTTTGCGCCCTGAATTTCCTGCGGAACGCCATGCCGGCGGCAACCGACAGCACGACGGTGACGGCCATCACCACGAGGCCGAGCAGCAGCGAGCGGCGGAAGGCGGCGCCGAGATCGACGATGCCGGTGCCCTCGAACAGCTTTGCAAGCCAGAAGGTCGAGACGCCGTTCATCGGAAAGGTGAGGCCGCCCTGCGGCCCCTGGAACGACAGCACGTAGATCGCGATCATCGGCCCGTAGAGGAACAGCACATATGCCGCGAAGAAGATCGCGAGCACGTAGAAAGAGCGCGGGCGTCCTTCCTTCATCACAGCTCCTTCCGGATGTCGACGATGCGCGACATCATGGTGATGATCAGGAAAGTGATTGCGAGCAGGATTACGGCATTCGCCGCCGCTGCCGGGAATTGCAGCGCGTTCAGCCGCGTCTCGATGATCTTGCCGGCGGCGGCGATCTGCTGGCCGCCCATCACGCCGATGGTGATGAAGTCGCCCATCACGATGGTGATGACGAAGATCGAGCCGATCACGATGCCGGGTTTTGCAAGGGGAATGATGACATTGACCAGCGTCTGGAGGCCGGTGGCGCCGGCGTCATAGGCGGCCTCGATCAGCGACTTGTCGATGCGGATCATCGAATTGAAGATCGGCACCACCATGAAGAAGGTGAAGAGGTGGACGAGCGCGAGCACGACGGAGAATTCGGAGAACAGCAGCCATTCCACGGGGTGGTTGATCAAGCCGGTCTTGATCAGGCCGGAGTTGACGAGGCCGTTGCGGCCGAGCAGCGGGATCCAGGCGATCATGCGGATGACGTTGGAGGTCCAGAACGGGATCGTGCAGAGCAACGACAATCCCATCTGCCAGGTCTTGGACTTCACGTGGAAGGCGAGGAAGTAGGCGACCCAGAAGCCGATGAAGAGCGTGATCGCCCACACCAGGAAGCACAACTTCAGCGTCTTCAGATAGGTCTTGCCGATGGTGCAGAGATCGGGGAGCTGCGCGATGCAGCCCTCGAACGTGTCGGTGTAGCCGCGGCCCGAGAAGGCCGGGAGCAGCTGGTATTCGTTATAGTCCCAGAAGGAGACGATGACGACGAAGACGAGTGGAATGAGGAAGAAGGCAAGAAACACCAGCATCATCGGCCCGGCCTGGAGCCAGGAGATGAAGGAGGGCGACAGCCGCGTCGCTTTTGCGGCGCGCGCTGTGCCCGACCCCGGGATCAAGCCCGGGGTTGCCTGTTGCAAAACCTCTTCCGACATGTCCGTCACGCCGCGATGAACTCGTTCCACTTGCGGACCATGTAGTCGTTCTCGTCCATCACCGCGTTCCAGCACGCGACCGCGCCCATGCGATCTTCATAGGAGCCACCGTCGCGCACCGCGCCGGCCTTTTCGAGCAGAGAGCCGTCGGGCGCCTTGATGTCCTTCTCGGCCGGCTTGCCTTCCATCCAGTACGCCCACTCATACGGCTCCATGTGCGCCTTCGCGGTGGAGAGCACGGCGGAGTAGTAGCCCTGGCGGTTGAGATAGGCGCCGGCATAGCCGGACAGGAACCAGTTCACGAACTCATAGGCCCAGTCGAGCTTCGCGCCCGACACGCCCTTCGACACGCAGAAGCCCGAGGCCCAGGAGCGATAGCCTTCCTTCAGCGGCTGGAAGGTGCAGGCGATCCCCATCGAGCGCACCTTCGTCACCGCTGGCGACCACATCGACTGGATGACCGTTTCACCTGATGCCATCAGGTTGACGCTCTCGTTGAAATCTTTCCAGAAGGCGCGGAACTGGCCGGCCCTCTTCGCCTCGGTCATCACCTTCATGGTGAGATCGATCTCTTCCTTGGTCATGTTGCCCTTGTCGGCATATTTGTATTTGCCGCTGGCTTCGACGACCATCGCGGCGTCCATGATGCCGATCGAGGGAATGTTGAGGATCGAGGCCTTGCCCTTGAACTCGGGGTTGAGCAGCTCGGCCCAGGTGCTGATCGGACGCTTGATCAAATCGGGGCGGATGCCGAGGGTGTCGGCATTGTAGACGGTCGGGATCAGCGTGACGAATTCGGTCGCCGACGTCGCGAACTTCTTGGAGTCCTTGCCTTCGAGATAGAGCACCTTCCACGGCGCGGTGCCCTGGCCACCGATCTTCTTACCGCCGGGCGTCTCGCCCTTGGTGAAGACCGGCGTGATGTTGTCGAATTCCTTGATCTTCTTGGCGTCGAGGGCAAGGATGTTGCCCGACGGCACGATCTTCTTCAGCGAGAAATATTCGGTGTCCAGCACGTCGAAGGAGTTCGGCTGGGTCATCACGCGCTTGGTGACGTCGTCGGTGGTCGCGGTGATGTATTCGATCTTGATGCCGGTGTCCTTCAGGCACTGCTTGGAGATGTCGTCGCCCTCGTTCACGGCGGTGCCGAGATAGCGCAGCACCTTCGGCTCGGCCGAATGCACATAGGGAAAGCCGGTGATCGCGCCGGAGCCGGCGGCAAGGCCGGCGAGACCCGCGCTGCCCTTGAGCAGGGTGCGGCGGCTAAAACCCTTCTTGGTCGTCTCGGTCATATCAGTCACTCCTCTGTTGCGCATTCCACTGATTGATCGGCGCTATTGCAGGCGCTGCGCCTTGGCGGGATCCCAGGTGGCCAGCACGCGATCGCCCGGACGGAACGGGTGAACGTCGAAGGTGGCTTCCGGAACGTGGGAGAACAGGGCGGTGCCGTCGTCGAGCGTGAGCGAGACGGCGATGTAGGAGCCCTGGTACTCGGTCTGGGTCAGCAGCGCCGGCGCGCCGAACGCGCCGTCGGCGAACGGCACGATGCCGAGCTGATCGGCGCGCACGGCGATGAGGTTGCCGGCGTCGCTGAGGACGTTGTGGCCGCCGATGAAGCGCGCCACGAATTCGGTGCGGGGATGGTGGAAGATGTCGCGGGCCGGGCCCTGCTGCTCGATCCTGCCGTGGTTCATCACCACGATGTGGTCGGCGAGCGCCATCGCCTCCTCCTGGCCGTGGGTGACCTGGATGAAGCTGATGCCGAGCTCGCGCTGGAGGCGCCTGAGCTCGCCACGCATCTTGACCCGCAGGAACGGGTCGAGCGCTGAGAGCGGCTCGTCGAGCAGCAGGATCTGCGGCTCGGTGATCAGCGCGCGGGCGAGCGCCACGCGCTGCTGCTGGCCGCCGGAGAGCTGCGCCGGCAGCCGGCCGGCATAGGGGCTCATGGCCACGAGCTCGAGCAGCTCGCCTGCGCGCTTGTGCCGCGTCGCGCGATCGACGCCGCGCATTTTCAGGGCAAACGCCACGTTGTCGAGCACGGTCAGGTGCGGAAACAGCGCGTAGGACTGGAACATCATCGCCGTGCCGCGCTTGGCGGGCTCGAGATCAGTGACGTTCTGCGCGCCGAGAATGATGTCGCCCGCGCTGACCGCCTCATGGCCTGCGATCATGCGCAAGGTCGAGGTCTTGCCGCAGCCGGAGGGGCCGAGCAGGCAGCAATAGGTGCCGGCCGGGATCTTCAGGTTGACGTTGTCGACCGCCAGCGTCGTGTCGTAGCGCTTGGTGACGGCGACCAGTTCGAGAGCGGCGGGAGTGGCCATGGCGTGTCCAGGGGGAGGGCGATGCTTTCCGCCTCTCTCCGCAAGGTCCGTGCCAACAGGCTTCGGTCCGTCAAATCCCAGAAAGTGTGCTGCGGAGTCAGATCGTTAGATCGAATTCGGCGCATCCGGGCTGCCCGGCGCGCGCGCAGCCACCTGCACACAAAACAGGCGCAAATTGTATAAAGTTTCGCCTGTGATTGGATACAGCTCGTCGACTAACATTTGGCCCGATATTCGCCGATCGAGCCCTCAACCCCATGGCTGCCAAGACCCGCCAGAAATCCGACGCGCCAGATGCGAGCGATCGCGTCAGCCGGATCAGGGAAGGCGTGACCGCCGCGATCCTCGAGCATCGCCTGCTGCCGGGCACGAAGCTCGGCGAAGACGAGATCGGCGAGATCTACGGCGCGAGCCGCACGCTGGTGCGCACCGCGCTGCAACAGCTTGCACATGAGGGAATCGTCAACATCGAGAAGAACCGCGGCGCCTTCGTCGCGCGGCCGACGCCGGCCGATGCTCGCGAAGTGTTCGAGGCGCGCCGCCTGATCGAACCGACGATCGTCGATCATGCGATCGATGCGGCGTCACCGGTCTGGATCGATCGTCTCCAGCAACATCTCGCCGAAGAGCGCGAGGCCGAGCTGCGCGGCGATGCCCGCGCCTCCGTGCGGCTCTCCGGCGAGTTTCACCGGCTTGTTGCCGAGATGAGCGGCCACAGCATCTATCTCGGCTTCCTCAAGGAGCTGATCGCGCGCTCCTCGCTGATCATCCTGCTCTATCGCCGCCACGACACGCCGGCCTGCGGCACCGATCATCACGCCGGCATCGTCGCCGCAATCCGCAAGCGCGACCGGGAGGCCGCGCGGGCGCAGATGCTGTCGCATCTGCGAGAGATCGAGGCCGAGCTGTTCCTGAAGGATCCCGCGGCCGACGAGCTGCGGCTCGCGGACGTGCTTGGCGCCTGAGCGGGACGCGGCCGGACGTCACGCGCGACCTCTTTGATTCAATTGCGGCTGATCGCGCCGATCCCCGTCATCGCAGATAGCAGGGCTGCATCTTGCCGCCATGGTTGTACGTTGACGGAAGCTAAACGTCGGGGTCAACTGCCGACCAGACGTTGCGTGCCTGCCATCGCCCCTCGCGTAGCCCTAAGACCTCAGTGGAAGGCTGGATATGTCGGGTTTGAGGATGTCGGCCAAAGTTTTCGCGTTCGCAGCATGGCTTGTCGGCACTGCAATGGGGCTCGGCGGCCCCTCGTCAGCAGCGGCCGAGGACTCCGCGGTGCTGTTCCGCAATGTCCGGATCTTCGACGGCAAGGCCAGCGCGCTCTCGGCGCCATCCAGCGTCCTCGTCAGGAACGGTGCCATCGAGAAGATTGCGACGGGAGACGCGACGGTAGCCGCACAAATCATCGACGGAGGCGGACGCGTTCTGATGCCGGGGCTGATCGACGCGCACTGGCACGCGATGCTGGTGCGTCCGACGCCGATGGCGGCGCTCGCGGGCGACATTGGCTACAACAATCTGGTTGCCGCGAGCGAAGCGACCGCGACGCTGATGCGCGGCTTCACCACCATTCGCGACATGGGCGGGCCGACCTTCGGCCTCAAGCAGGCCATCGACGAGGACCTCGTTGCTGGCCCGCGCATCTATCCATCCGGTGCCATCATCACCATCACTGGCGGACACGGCGATTTCCGCCAGCTCTCCGACCTGCCGCGGACCATCGGCGGCATGCTCAGCCGTATGGAGCAGATCGGCGGCAGCATGGTCGCCGACAGTCCCGACGAGGTGCGCGTCCGCGCCCGCGAGCAGCTGATGCAGGGCGCCTCGCAAGTCAAGCTCACCGCCGGCGGCGGCGTCGCTTCGCCGTTCAGCCCGCTCGACGTCTCCACCTTCACCGAGCCCGAGTTGCGCGCGGCAGTCGAAGCCGCCGACAATTGGGGCACTTACGTTGCGACGCACGCCTACACGCCGGTCGCGATCCAGCGCTCGATCGCGGCCGGCGTGAGATGCATCGAGCACGGTCATCTCATGGACGAGGCGAATGCGAAACTGATCGCAGAGAAGGGCATCTGGCTCAGCACGCAGCCGTTCCTCGATCTGTCCGGTGCCGCTGCGCTCGGGCCTGCGGAGCAGGACAAGATGCGGCAAGTGGTCGCCGGCACCGATCGCGTCTACGCGCTGGCGAAGAAGTACAAGATCAAGACCGCGTTCGGCACCGACGTGCTGTTCTCGCAGGCACTGGCGGAGAAGCAGGGCTCGATGCTGGCTGCGCTGACGCGCTGGTACACGCCGGCCGAAGCACTGGCCATGGCGACCTCGGCCAATGCGGAACTGTTGAGCCTCTCGGGCCTGCGCAATCCCTATCCCGGCAAGCTCGGCGTGGTGGAGGAGGGCGCACTCGCCGATCTCCTGCTCGTCGACGGCAATCCGCTCGACAACATCGCGCTCGTCGAAGATCCCGCGAAGAGTTTTGTCGTGATCATGAAGGGCGGCAGGATCTACAAGAACAGTCTTGCACATTGACGCGTATGGCGCGTCGCGCGGCCTTGCGACATTGGAACGCTTCTAGTTGCGATCGTCAGATGCCGGCTTCTTGCGCGGCGAGGTGGATGCAATCTCCGGGATCGCAGGCGGCCTCGCAGGACTTGTCACAATTTCGGGCCGGTCATCGGATGCGTGACTTCTAAGCGTTTCCAGAACCAGGAAGAATTTCTCGGCTAGCATTGAGTCAAGCTCGCTGACGCGTTCATCTCGCTTTCGAGAGCGACGAGATTCGCTGTCAATTCGATCACTTGCCGGGCCCCGCGGCAATTTAATTCGTCGGCGTCAAGCCGATTGTGACAAGCTTTGCCTGACTTTTGCGCCTGAACGTCGTGTGGACGATCATGCGCCGCAGCGTAACGTTACTATTCCTCGCGCACCGCACCCGCTATATGCTGACGTTCTGTCATCGAACTGTCATGTCATCGTAAAATGCTAAAGTCAGACGCAACGCCGGCCCGCAAGACTCCGGGCGCGCCGGATGGGAATCCTGTCCCAAAGGACAACAAGAGAACGCAAGTCGCCGCCGGCTTCCTCAGGCAGATTGATCTGGCCGAGGCCGGCGCGGAACCAAAGACCGTCGAGGGCGCTGTGAGTGATCAGACGCCGTCGCAAGATGCGACGCCCGCGCCGGAGCCAACCCAATCGACTGTCGCCGCGCGCGTCTCGGCCGAGATCGAGCTCAAGCTTCTCGTCGATGCCGAGCGCATGGCGCATTTCAATGCCGCGCCGATCATCGCGAGCAACGCGCGCAACAAGGGGGCACGCAAGCATCTCAAATCGGTCTACTACGACACGCCCGAGCGCGCGCTTCGGAAGAGCGGCCTCAGCTTGCGCGTGCGCCAGAACGGCGCGCGCTTCGTGCAGACCGTGAAGACCGACGCCGCGGACGATCCGCTGCGCCGTGGCGAGTTGGAGGCGAGCGTTCCCTCGCTCGCGCCGGATCTCGCTCTGGCGATGCCTTTCATTCCGGAGAAGCTCCGCGAGCAGCTCGAGACGCAGCCGCTTGAACCCGTCTTCACCGCCGACATCCATCGCCACGCGCGAATGATCGACCTGCCGTCCGGCACCGTCGAGATCGCCTTCGATCAGGGCGAGCTGATTGCCGGCGAGCGGTCGCTGCCGGTGAGCGAGATCGAGCTTGAGCTGAAGAGCGGCAGCGCCAGCACGATCTACGAGATCGCGCTGCGTCTTGCCGAGCACGGCGCGGTGAAGCCGTCGATCCGCAGCAAGTCGGCGCGCGGCTTCGATCTTGCCGCCGACAAGCCGCCGGCGGCGCGCCGGCCGCGCAAGCTTCAGCTCGATCCGTCAGTCACGCTCGACGAGGCCTTCGAGACCATCCTGCGGTCCTGCTTCCACCATTTGCTGCAATCGCTGCCGGCGGCCGAGGACGGTCGCAATCCGGAAGGCGTGCATCAGCTGCGCGTCTCGCTGCGGAGGCTTCGCTCGGCGCTCGATCTGATGGCGTCGGTCGGCGCGCTCAGCAATCTCGATGCGCTGCGGGCTGAAACCAAATGGCTGGCGCAGGACCTTTCGGCTGCGCGCGACTGGGATGTGTTCCAGCTCGACACCTTGCCGACGATCGCCTCGGCCTGTCCTGCGGTCGCTGGCTTCGATACGCTCGGCCGAGCCGCGGCCAGGCGCCAGTCCGAGGCTTATCGCAAAGCGCATCGCGCGCTCGGCGATCGCCGCTGCGCGCTGTTCCTGATCGGCCTCGGCGGCTGGATCGAGACGCGCGGCTGGCGCAACGACGTCGCCGCCGAAGACCTCGGCCAGCTCGCCGAGCCGGCGGTCAATTTCGCGCAGCGCATCCTGTCGGAGCAGCACGCCAAGGTGCTCAAGCGCGGGCGCCGGTTCAAGTCGCTGTCGCCTGAGCAGGTGCACCGGGTGCGGCTCGCGGCCAAGCGGCTGCGCTATCTCAGCGAGTTCCTGCTGCCGCTGTTTGCCGATCGCAAATCCGCCAGGCGCTACTCGCGCCGGCTCGCCGGCCTGCAGGAGGAGCTCGGCGCCTTCAACGACATGGCGGTCACGGCCTCGCTGCTCGATAGGCTCGGTGGCGAGTCCTCCGACAGCGCCATCGCGGCTGCCGCGATCGCCGGCTGGCAGGCGCGCGCCTCGGTCGGCGTGCAGCCCGCCCTGCAAAGCACGTGGCGCGATTTCACCACCGCGCGCGTGCCGTGGGTGTCGCAGAACTGATCGCATCCCAAAAAAGTTGCGGCCAGCCATTGGGGGATGGCTGGCCGCGCGCGAACCGGTCTGGGACGGGGAGGGGTGGGGATGTGACCGGGTCGCGTAACTCGTTGTCTCGTTCCTAATCTCGCGCGCTGGCGGTGGAGACCGCCGGCTTGGTGTCGCCCAGCGAGACCCAGACGTTGGGATCGCTCTGCGACTGGCGCTTGACGAAGCGGTAGCCGGTCTCCGTCCAGGCCACGACGTTCTCGTTCTGATTGTCGAGAACGAACTCGCCCTTGTCGGTCTTCACCGTCAGCACCGCGTGTCCTTCGCCCTTCTTGTCGCGCACGACGGTGATGAGCAGGGCCTCGCGCGGCCATCCGGCATCCATCAGCATCTTGCGCTTCAGCAGCACGTAGTCTTCACAGTCGCCGTAGCCGTCGGTCGGCAGCGACCACTTCTCGATCACGCCCCAGTGCTCCTGGTCGGTCAAAGGCTTGACGGTCTCGTTGACCCAGCGATTGACCTTGACGAGGTCGCGCCAAGCCGTCTGCGACATCACGATGTCGCGCGGCTGCGTCGGCCCGCTCTGGCACTGCGCGGCATTGTCCGCACAGAACTCGACCCAGCCGATCGGCGCACGCGTGGTGTCGCCGAGGCTCGCGTAGAGCAGACGGCCTTCGCCGGCCTGCGCTGTCGCGCTGATCCCGAAGAGCATGGCGGCGATCGCCAAGCCTTTCCCCTGTCCCCTGAAGTCCAACATTGCGGCCCCCGTTTCTTGTTGGGACCACGTTTCGCATGGAGCTTTTGAGTTGCCGCTAAGTCGGCCAAGTCAAGTCGAGACGAATGCAAGTAAAACTGGCGGAGAATTCGATCTATACTTGAGCCAAATTCGAATAAAATTTGAGAATACTGCAATTGATTCAAATTTTAGGGATTAACGCGGAAACGCTGGCGGAACCGCCGTTTCCGCGCGCAAGCGCGCCGGCGTTAACCCGCGCTAGGCTGTCAGGCCGCATGAAAAAGGCGGCGTCCGCATCGCGGAGGCCGCCTCTTGGTCTGGAAAAACAGTGGTTTTGGTGCGGTTGCGCTTTACCGCGCGGTAACGCTCTCTTCGAGTGTCTCGGCCGGCTGCTCGTGCATGAACTCCAGCGCGAAGCCGTCTTCGAGGTTGCGGACCACGCGGCCCTGGACCCGGCCGAGGAAAACCGTCGATTTCAGCGGCGGCCGGTTCTCCGCGGCGATCGCCGCGCCGGACAGTGACAGGTCGATGATGCGGCAGGTCATCTTGGTGCCGTCCTCGAGCGTCAGCACCGCGATCGGGTTGCGCGGCACGATACGGTCGTGGCGGCGATCCTCGGGCAGATTGAGAATGTCGCGGTTGGCGAGCCAGGTCAGCTGCGCCGCGAGCTTGTCGCGCTTGCGCGGCGTCGCGCCGATCGTCATGGCAAAGCCATTGTCGATGATGCGGGTGATCTTGCCCTCGACGCGGCCGATATGGTCGAGATAGGCGACCACGCGGTCACCGACATTGCCGATGCCGGGCGCGAGCAGCGCAAGACCCCCCGGCGACATGTTGATCACCTGGCAGGGGAATTCACGGCGGTCCGGCAGCATGTAGCGACCGAGCAGGTGAACCTTCACCCGCTGAAAACGCCGACGTTCCTCGGCGGCCGGAAGAAATTTTTTGTTCGCCAACGCCATTTTCACAACCCGACCCCCCGCCTGGCGGAGTCCGGGACGACCCTAAGGTGCATAGGGTTAATGCCGCGTTAGGATTGCGCGCGGCGATGACGGACAGAAACAATGCGCTCGAAAAGCCACATCAGGGGCGGGCAGGCCAATACTGCGAGCGCGCCGAGGTCGAGCGCGACCGCGGCGGTGCCGGCCGATTTGGCGAGCCGGCCTGCAATGGCCGGCCCCAGCATCATCGCGGCATAGAAGAGCGTGTAGAACACGCCCATCCCGATCGCCCTGGTCTCGGGGGCGAGCACGCGCGCGGCCAGGCTCATGATCGGGCCGGCCGGATGGCCGCCGATCAGGCCAATCAGAACGAGGATGGTGATGACGGCGTCCGATCTCGGTAGCCAGGCCAGCAGCAGGGCCACGACGAGGCTCGCCGCGATCGCCAGTATAAAGGGTCGCTTGAAGCGATCGGCGAGATAGCCGCCGGCCGGCACCGAGATCACCGAGAGCCACATCACGACGCTGATCGCCGAGCCTGCGGCGGCGATGCTCCAGCCGCGCTCGGCGAGGAGGGACGGGCCGAACGAGAAGATCATGGCGAAGCCGACATTATAGAGGCCCCAGATCGCGCCCGCGACGATCACCGCCAGCAGCGCCAGGGGATCGAGGCGGCCCGAGCCCGCCGGGCCGGCTATTGCTGCGGGCGGCGGCTGGTAGAATGCGATCAGCACAACGCCGATCGCGGTAAGCGCGGCTGCGGCAAGGAATACGCTGCTTGCGCCATAGGCGGTGCCGAGCGCCGGCAATAGCAGCAGCGAGATCCCAACGCCGGCCGGCCAGGAATTGACGAAGATCGCCATGGCGGTCGCGATCTCCTTTCCTGCGAACCAGTCGGCGGCCATCTTGGTGAGCTGCACTGTGAGCAGCACGCCGCCGGCGCCGGAGGTAAGCCGGCCCGCCATCTGCCAGCCCCAGACATCGGTGGCCGCCATGACGAGGCTGCCCACTGTCATCAGCAGCAGCGCGGCAATCGTCGTCGGCTTGTCGCCGAGAAATCGGCCGATCGCGCCGCCCGGCAGCGCCAGGACGATACCGGGGGTGAAATAGAGTCCGATCAGGATGCCGATATCGGCGATGCCGACGCCAAAGCTCTGTTGCAGCAGCGGCGCTACCGCGGCCACGCTTTGGAATTGGAACGCGATGGTGAGGCGCACCAGGAACAGGATCGCAAGAATGCCCCAGCGATTGCGCAACGGCTCATCTCCCCATGCCCCTCAGCCGAGGGTGCGGTCGGGAGAGGCCGGAGTCAACCGGTTGGCTTCGTCGTCGCGCGCCCGTAGAGCAGGCATAGTAATGCCAGCAGCACGGCGGCCGAGAGGCCGAGCGACCAGTGAATGCCGATCGCAGCGCCGAATACGCCGACGGTGATGCCGCTGAAGGCCCGCATGCCGAGCCCAGCCATATTGTAGAGGCCGACGACGCGGCCGCGGATGTCGTGCGGCGCGTTCAGCTGCACCAGTGCCTGCGCCATGGTGTTGAACGACAATTCGAAGAAGCCGGCAAAGAACAGCAGCACGATCGCGAGCGGATAGATCCGCACCGCGGCGAAGCCGAGCAGTGCAACGCTCCAGAGCATCGCGAGCGTGATCGCCGTGCGCGGTGTGCCCTTGAGGCGTCCCCAGGATTCCAGCGCGATGCCGGCGAGCAGCGCGCCGGCGGCATCGGCGGCGAGCAGCACGCTGTAGGAGACGCCGGGATCGCTGTGGCCGAGATCGCCGGCAAAGCCCGGCATCTGCGCGTGATAGGCGTTGCCGATCATGAAGGAGGTGAGGCCGGCAAGCCATGTCATCGCCGTCAGCACCGGCTGGGTGCCGATGGCGCGGATGGTGAGCAGGATGTCGGCGAAGCCGCGCACGGCGAAGCGTCGCACCGCCACGCTGCTGTCGCGGACCGGCGCCCAGAACAGCCACAGCAGCATCGGCAGGTAGAACAGCGTGTTGAAGATGATGCCGTGCGAGGTGCCGAGCGTCAGCATGATGATTCCGCCGACGGCGGGCCCGACCAGGATGCCGAGATAGCGCGCCATCGCGTTCAGCCGTACTGCGCTCGGCAGGTCGGCGGGGCCGACGAGGTCGTAGAGCAACAGCTGGTTCGGTGTTTGCCAAAGGACTCCGGCGCAGCCGTGGATCACCAGCAGCAGCATCGCGTGCCACATCTGGATCGTGTCGGTGATGAAGAAGAAGCCCCAGCCGGCGGAGGCCGCGATGAACAGCAGCATGCCGCACTGGATGATGCGGCGCGGATCGAACCGGTCGGCGAGCCCGCCGACCGCGACCGAGAACAGCAGGAATGGCAGCCAGTGCGACAGCACCGCAAAGCCGCCCAGCGTTGGCGAGTGGAATTTCTGGAACACCACCCAATAGCTGATCACATGCTCGATATTGTCGGCCATCATCGCCAGCACGTAGGCGATGAACTGGAGCCGGTACGGCACGGACTTCATCGCCGCGAACGATCCGGACGCAGCGACGGGATTTTGGGGCAGGGGGTTCAAGCGATCACCAGGATGGGACTGCTCGGGCCTTACACGTTCGCTGGCGGCCGCTCAAGACAATTGGGTGTGTGGGACATCCACCGTCTCCAGAAACGACCTGACCACCGCCGCAAACTCATCCGGCCTGTCGTAGGGCAGCCCATGGCCCGCGTTCGCGATCACCTCATGGCGAAGGCGTGGATTGAGCTCCTGCAGCTCCCGCGCCGTCTCGACGGAGACAACGCCATTGTCTCCGATGACAAGCAGGCTCGGGGCCGCAATCGCTTTGACCAACTCGCGATAGTCCGGGTTCGGCGGCGTGAGAACCTCGAAGGCACGCGTCTCGGTCCGCAGCCGCGCGTCGATGATCAGTTCGAGCAATTCGCCCGACCGGTGCGGTTGCCGCTGCCGCGCTTCGGCCAGCACCGCATCCCTGTCCCGACCGAGCAGCCGCCGATGCTGCTCGGCAACGTCGCTTTCGTAGACTTCGCGCTGGCGCTCGGCGCTGAGGAAGGTCGGGTCGGCAAGGACGACGCCGCGAATGGCCGCGCCCATTCTGCTCGCAACGACTGCCGCCGTCATGCCGCCCATGGAATGGCCGAGCAGCACCGGTGCTTCGAGCCCGAGCATCGCGATGAGCCCAATGACATCGTCTGCGAGGTCGCGGTACAGATATCCGAGCCGAGGCGCGCTCGATGCGCCGTGGCCCCGCGCGTCCGGCATGATGAGGTCGTAGCGATCCTGGAGCGCGCGGGCCAGTAGCGTGCAGCAGGCGCGCTTCCGGTCAGTCCATGCAGCGCAATCAGGGCGGGCTTGTTGCCGCCGGTTCGCAGATAATGGATGTCGATGCCATTTGCTGCGCAGGTTCTGCTAGTCCAGCTTGTCATTCAACCGACTGTCAAAGAATCGATCCCGACATCATCTTACGCCAGCGTCTTGACATAGACTGCATAGGGCACGCCCAGAATATCCGGTGCCTCGCCGGTCTTCACAAATCCCATGCGCAGATACATCGGCAGCGCGACGGTCATGATCGGCGTCGTGTGCAGGGCGATGACCTGAGCCTGGTCGCGCTCGGCGCGGCGCAGGCACTCTTCCGTCAGTTGGCGGCCGACGCCCTTGCCGCGCGCGGCGGGATCGACCACCAGCATGCGGATGACCGGCCACGCCGGATCGAAGAACGCAGGCTTCTTCGCTTTCGGCCCGATGTAGGCGACGGCACCGACGATGCGTCCGTCATCTTCGGCGACGATGATCTCGCCGGTCTGGGCAAGCCCCGGCATCTTCGCGACATTGGCGTTAAACAGCGGCCAGTCGGAAAAGTGCGGCTCGAATTCCGCGAATGCGGCGAGCGCGACGCGCACGATCGCTTCGGCATCCGTTGCCTGATAGTCACGCAGCATCGGCGACCCCGTCGCGCAACGTCGCGCCCGCCAGCCGCCACAGGCCGGGCCGCTCCGGGAGATTGTGCGGCGTCCGGACGTTCCAGACCAATCCGATAGCTTCGAGCAATCGGATCAGCCACCAGCCCGGATCGACCTGTCCCGGCAACAGTCCCATCTTCGCCGAGCCGGGATAGGCGTGATGGTTGTTGTGCCAGTTCTCGCCCATGCTGATCAGCGCCGCGAGGCGGACATTGTAGCCCTGCGCGCCGACGCCATCGATGATCCAGACCTGCTCGCCCCTGGTGTGGGAGAAATGGCCGACCAGCCAGTGCCCGGTCACGCAGACGCTGACCCGCACGCAAATGCCGCACACCAGCCAGTCCATCCCGCCAATCGCGAAGAACAGTGCGGCCCATGGCAGTTGCTGCAACATCCAGGTGCGCTCGACGAAGGCGTAGAAGCGGTCATTGGCCAGTCGCGGCTCCAGCCTGAAGCGAGGGGGATGGCGCAACACCAGCCGGCAATGCAATTGCCACCACGCGTCGCGCCAGAAGCCGGCGCGGTGGCAGGAATAGTCGTGGCACGCCGCCTGGCGTTGCGCCCAGTCGCGGAAATCGTGCAGGCGGATCATGCCATAAGGGCCGGCCATGCCGACAAGCGTGCCGAGATAGACGAGAAGGCGTTCGAGCCAGAACGGACAGTCGAAGCTTGCATGGATCAGCTTGCGATGCATGCCGACGGAATGTCCACAGCACAGCGTGACGGCGCTGGTCGCGAGGAAGAGCACGAACGCCGACCCCGAGAAACAAACCGGTCCGAGGACGATTGCGGCGGCCGTCATGCCCGCGAGCCACAGCGACTTTGCCGGCGCCCATTGCACGTGTCCGTCCAGCGGATCGGTGTCCGGTGTGACGAAGATGCGTTCGGAGCCCGGTCGCACGTCCATGGTCTGATCCCAGCCGAAGCAGGCCGCGCTCCGGCACAAACAGCCTGCGGACACAACTGAGGCGTGTCAACGCCTATCTCGGTGGAGACCGTAGCCCGGATGGAGCGTAGCGCAATCCTGCGGAGCCGGCCCCGCATTCCGTGTTGCTCCATGCGGACTACGAGATCAATAGCTTCGCATGCCTATTTGCGGTTGCTCATGCTGTCACTATTGACACCTTGCGTTCGGCGCGCCACCTTTCTCTCCGGTAGATACGACCTGCCGCTTGCACCCTTCGGGGACGGTGAACGTATCGCACGCATCGTCTTGGCCCCTTTGTTGAACAACGGGCCAGCAACGCAAGCACTGGCTTTTCCGAATTGTTCAAGCAAAGGAGTAAGCCATGCGCGACTTCCGCGATGCCAAAGCCATGGCGCAAACGCTGCGCGCCTCTCTCGTCTCCAAAGGCCTCAAGATTTCGGTTGCCGAAAGCCTCGAACTGACTGCCGAGCTGTTCGGCTTGGCTGATTGGAACACGCTTGCTGCCGCCATTCGACGCGGATCGTCAGCGTCCGAGCCAGCGTCGGTGCAGCCGCCGCGTGCAAGCATCAAATGGCCTTCGGAATTTACGCGCGAGCTCGAGCAGACTCTGGACAGGGCTATCACTTACGCCACTGCGCGAAAGCACGAGTTCGCGACGCTGGAACACCTCCTGCTGGCGCTGCTGGACGATCCGGATGCCTCGGGGGTGATGAAGGCCAACGACGTCGATCTCGAAGCCCTGAGGCGAACCACAACCGCCTATGTCGACGACAAATTGAGCACTTGGGTGATGATCAAGGATGGGCGCGATACGACGCCGACGGTCGCATTTCGACGCGTGGTGCATCGTGCCCAGGTCCGCGGCCTGAAACGAGAAACGAGCGGATTGGATGTGCTGACCACCATGTTCGGTGAAAGTGCAAGCCCTGCGGTCTGGCTCCTGAGCGAGCAGGGCATGACCGTCGAACGTCTTGAGAGCGCGCCTCCACGCACAAATTGAGCGGAGCACGACCTGCTCGGGCGCTTTGAGGGGCGCGTTCGCGTATTTCCAAGATCGCATGGCTGTCATAGGCTGATCACAGACCCGCACCAGCAATCATAACAAGCGGGCAGCGAGGAAACCGCCATGGACCAGATCCGCGTCTGCACCCACGCAGGCCCCGGCAGCGAGCCCGTCATCAAAACAGTGCCGTGGCCGCAAGTCGGTCGCAAGGCCGCGCTGATCAAGGTCGGCGCCTGCGGCGTCTGCGGCACCGATCTGCATATCCTGAAAGGGCATTGGCCGAAGCCACTGCCCTGGCCGTTCACGCTCGGCCACGAGCTCGGCGGAATCATCGTCGAATGCGGCGACGAGTTCACCGAGGACTTCATGAGCAAGCCGCTCAAGGTCGGATCAAAGGTGATGATCCCGCCGCTGATGCCGTGCGGACGCTGCTACTACTGCATTCACTACCCGCAGACGGCCAACAAGTGCCTGACACCGGTCTATTACGGCCGCTATCTCGGCTTCGACAAGGCGCCGCACATGTGGGGCGGCTGGGCGGAGTATGTCTATGTCGATCTCGACATGCTGCCGGGCACCAAGATCTACAAGCTGCCCGACGACATGTCGCTGCGGCTCGGCGCGCTGTCCGAGCCGCTCACCTCCTGCATCCGCGCCTTCAACCGCGCGACCCGTGCCGGTGGTTTTTCCTGGGGCGACACGGTGGTGATCCAGGGCTCCGGGCCGATCGGCATTCTGGCGGTCGCGGCCGCCAGGGAGATGGGGGCAGGGCGCGTCATCTGCGTCGGTGCGCCGGAGGAGCCGCGGCTCAAGCTCGCGCGCGAGTTCGGCGCCGAGGCGACGGTGAACATCGAGGAGATCAAATTGCCCGAGGCGCGCATCGCGCGTGTGCGCGAGATTGTCGGCGGCTTCGGCGCCGATCTCGTGATGGATTGCTCGGGCCATCCGACCGCCGGCCCGGAAGGCATCGAGATGCTGCGCGACGGCGGCACCTATGTCGAGATGGGTCAGTTCACCGATGCCGGCTCGATCGATACGTCCTGGCACCGGATCTGCACCAAGGACCTCAACGTGCTGGGATCCTGGGGCTTTACCGGCAACGATCTGCCGCTCGGCGTCGACATGCTCTATCGCACGGCGGGCAAATATCCCTGGCTGAAGATGCAGACGATCTATCCATTCACGGAAGACGGCGTCGCACAGGCGGTGAGGGACGCGATGGCGATGAAGACGGTGAAGTCGACCATCGTGCCGTGGCCGGAGCTGGTGGAATAGGATCTGTAGCCCGGATCGAGCGCAGCGTATTCCGGGGCGCCGGTCCCGCATTCCGCGGAGCCTGTCATCGGGCGGTGCTTTGCGCCGACCCGTTAGCTTCATGCGAGCTACAAGTCAGAGTTTCGAATGAAGAACGAGATGACAGCCGAACCCACTCCACCCGCCAGCTCGCCCTTCCGTGCCATCCGCGCGATCGACTACACCGTCATCTTCGTGCGCGACATGGCGGCGATGCGGCGCTTCTACGAGGGTGTCCTGGCCTTGTCCCTGCTGCGCGAGCTCTCGCCGAACTGGATCGAATACGGCCTCGGCAGCAACACACTGGCTCTGGCACGATCGAGCCGGACCGCGGCCGATGCGCCGGTGCCGGCGGGGACTGCCTCGCTGCAACTGGCTTTCAAGGTGTCCGCGGCCGAGGTCGATCAATGCGCCGACGAACTCGTGCGTCAGGGCGTGGTATTGCTGTCGCCGCCGACGGATCAGTCCTTCGGACATCGCACGCTGTTCTTCCGCGATCCCGATGGTAATCTGTTGGAGGTCTATGCGGAGATCTGAGCGGAAGCGGATGCCCAGAAAGTTCCATGCAATATCCGCGACTTATCCGCGCAGCTGTGAAACTTAGGCCCAAGTTCCGGCTTTCACTTCGCGGGAGAGGTCCAGTGAAGCGAATCCTGAAACCCGTCACTTACATCCTGGCCGCCATCTACTTCCTGGTGGATGCGGTCTTCATCGCCGTGGCGAGGCCGATCGCGCGCTGGATCGGGCGTCATTTCGAATTCAGGCGGTTGCGTGAGTGGATCAGATCGTTGCCGCCTTACCCGTCGCTGGCCTTGTTTTCCGTGCCGGTGATCATCCTCGAGCCGATCAAGCCGGTGGCGGCTTACCTCGCGGCGACCGGCCAGATCGTGAGCGGTGCTGTGACGTTCATCATCGGCGAGCTGCTCAAGCTCGTGCTGGTCGAGCGTCTGTTCCATCTTACCCGTGACAAGCTGATGCGGATTCCGGCGTTCGCCTGGGCCTATGGCAAGTTCGCCGAGGTGAGGGCGTGGCTGAAAGCGACCGAAGCCTGGCGCATGGTCCGCGCCTTGAGCCGGGCGGCAAAAGACTATGTCGTGCGGGCACGGGCAAGGCTGGTCGGCAGCTTCAACAGACTGGTGACGTCCAAAGATTAGGGCGGCGACGGACGGTGCTCTCTAGGCGAGCTTGCGCGCGGCGGCGGTCGCCTTGTCGCCCGTGTTCGGCGTGCCGGTCGGCTCGATCAGCATCAGGTGAACCTCCTCGCGCGCTACCGGGCGATGCTCGACACCTTTTGGCACGACGTAGAGCTCGCCCGGCCCGAGCGTCACGGTGCGATCGCGTAATTCGATGTCCAGCTGGCCTTTCAGGACGAGAAAGAAATCGTCGGTGTCGTCGTGCTTGTGCCAGGTGAACTCGCCCTTCACCTTCACCACCATCACGTCGCAATCGTTGAAGGTCGTGACCGTGCGCGGCGACCAGAAATCCTCGAAGGTCGCGAGCTTGTCGGCAAGCGATATGCTGTCAGCCATGTTTCCCTGTTGCTCTCTCATGAGACACGATTTGAGATCGAATGGACGGTGCGGCAAGGCCGGCTATTTGACATGTCCGGTCAACATGGCTTGCGCCCAGTCCGGACGGCCGTTGGCGAGCGCCTGTGCGGAGGCGGCTTCCCAGTCGTATTCCAGCGCTAGTAGTTCGACTTGCCAGCCTCTTGTTCGCTTCGTGAGGATCGCGTAACGGGCGTGGGGCGAGCGGTGTTCCAGGTTTGCGGCAAAGGGAATGTCCGCGAACACGGGGCAACCAACACTCCCGGGATTAAGAACCAGACAGTCGCCCGGCCCTTGAACGGCCGCCTGGCGGTGGCTGTGACCGCAAAGGACCACGCGCGCCGTTGGCTCGCTCGAAAGACGCGCGGTTAGCACGTCGCAACGTGCCGGCACGAAACGGCCGTCCTCGAGTGCTTCTTCCAACAGGCAGGTCATGTCGTCGTTGGGCGTGCCGTGGCAGGCCAGGATCCCGTCATCCAGCCATATTCGGGAGGGGAGGCTGTGGAGTGCGCGACGCTGCTCCGCAGTCAATGCGTTGCGCGCAAACAGACCTGCCGGCGAGAGCTTGTTGTCTGGAAACTCCTCGATCCAGCGATCATGGTTTCCGCGCACGGTCGGCACCGATAGCGACTGGAACGCTTCGAAAGTTTCCCTTGGCCACAACGGGCTGGTGACGCAATCGCCGAGGTTGACCGTACGATCGACACCGCGCGCCTTGATGTCGGCCAGCACCGCTTCCAACGCAGCAAGATTGCCGTGGATATCGGAAATGACTGCCAATCGCATCGTCGTGCTCCCCATGCCGTGTTGCCTGAATTCAACTGCGCCAGGTCACCGGACTTATCTAGCATCGGCTGATAGGACATTCACTAATTAGCCACGGCTGATCGCGATCATCCCGGCTTTCGTGCGGTACGATTTGGGATCGAATGGCGGATGTGGCAAGGCCGGCCGCCGGCGTGTCCGCTCCAGCCCGAACGTGAGGCCGGGCGCCTGCGGCCGTCTTGCCTATGCGCGCGACACGTGAGCGGAGACGCACTGCCAACGTCCGTCCCGGAATTGCCAATCATCCGTGTACCGGCCGGCTCCTTCGCTGCCGTCAGGCTTACGATAGCTGGTGCGAGCGTGAATGATGGCGAAGTCTCCAAGAACACGGATGATCACGTCGTGCTCGCGAATGTCGCGCACCGTCGAGCCGCGGCCGATCTGCACCAGGAATGTCGACCGGTCGATCAGCGTGCCGTCCGGATTGGTGTTACGAAAGTCCGACGCGAGATTGGCGTCGAACCAGGCGACGTCGGCCTCGTCAACGGCGCGGACGTAGTTGCGATTGAGGTCGGCCAAAATGGCCTCTGCTGTCTTGTTGTCGGACATTATTTGGTCACCTGTTTTGCCTGCTCGAGTGCAAGCCAACTGTTCCAGGCCTGCTGGTCACCTCGATCGTGTCCGGAGCCTAACGCAATGCGCCGAGCCGACGGTTCGCTCTCGGCCGAACCGTGCCCACTCGCTGCCGCGCTGCTCACCGTCACGCCCACCCTCCAGCTCGCGCACGATGCGATCATCCGGCCCGACGCTGCCGAGATCGAACTCGCGCTCCGGCGTGACGAGGATCACGCGCTGGCCGGCGATCACGACCACCGTCATGTCGTTGCGCTCGCCTTCTACAGCCCAGGCGCGGATCTCGCTGGCGTAGGGCTCCCTGCGCCAGGCGTTCGGAGAGCCGGGGTCGCAGCGGACTTCGATGCCGTCCTCGGACGTGGTCAGGACCAATTTTGACCGGCTCGGCTTCCAGCGCTCGTCGAGGAGGTCGTTGACGAGCCAGAGGCAGCTGAAGCTCGCGCATTCGGCCGGGTGTTCGGCGTAGATCGCGCAGCCCTGGCCGGGCTTGCAGTGCCGGCACCAGCTTCCCGCCGGTTTAGCCAGCGCCTCGATGGCCATCACCTTGCAGCAAAGCGTGCAATCGCCGCAGGCGCGTTTGATGGAAGGCGTCACGCGGTCGTTCCCTTGGGAGCTGGTTGGCTTCAGGTTAATCGAGGTGGCCGCGAAAGTCCGCTGCAACCTTCAGGCGCGGCTCTTGTCGAAAAGCCATGCATCACAGGCATGGTGATTTCCCTGCGCTTGGCGTAAAGAGCCCTCAATCACATCGCCAGCGTGCGGCCGGGCCGATTGCCGCGCACGCCAGCTCAGGTCCGCCGGCTCACCATTCCGCGCCTGAATCAACCAAGGTTTCCTATCTCGTGTCTCTTCCGGCCCTGACCCCGCCGCTCGCCCGAGCTTTGGCCGAGCGGAACTATGATTCACTGACCCCCGTCCAGCTCGCGGTGCTCGCCCACGAAGCCACCGGCCGCGACCTTCTGGTCTCGGCCCAGACCGGCTCCGGCAAGACGGTCGCCTATGGATTGGCGATCGCCAAAAATCTCCTCGATGACGCCGAGCAGTTCGCACCCGCGGCCGCACCGCTCGCGCTGATCGTGGCGCCGACCCGTGAGCTCGCGCTTCAGGTCCAGCGCGAGCTGGCCTGGCTCTACGGTCATGCCGGCGGACGCGTCGTCTCCTGCGTCGGCGGCATGGATCCGCGGCGTGAGCAGCGCGAGCTCGCCGCCGGCGCGCACATCGTGGTCGGCACGCCCGGCCGTCTCTGCGATCATTTGCGCCGCGGCCGCCTCGACATCTCCGAACTCGCCGCGGTCGTGCTCGACGAGGCCGACGAGATGCTCAATCTCGGCTTTCGCGAGGACATGGAGTTCATCCTCGAAACCACGCCGGAGACGCGCCGGACGCTGCTGTTCTCGGCGACCTTTCCGCGCGGCATCGTTGCGCTGGCGCGGCAATATCAGCGCGACGCCTTTCGGATCGAGGTCGCCGGCGACGAAGGCGGCCACGCCGACATCGATTACCGCGCGATCCGGATCGCGCCCGGCGATGTCGAGCACGCGGTCGTCAACGTTCTGCGTTTCTTCGAGGCGCCGAGCGCGCTGGTGTTTTGCAGCACGCGCGATGCCGTGAGGCACTTGCAGGCGGCGCTGCTGGAGCGCGGCTTCGCCGTGGTCGCGCTGTCGGGCGAACTGACGCAGAACGAGCGCACGCTGGCGCTGCAGTCGCTGCGGGACGGACGCGCGCGCGTCTGCGTGGCGACCGACGTTGCCGCCCGCGGCATCGACTTGCCGAGCCTCGACCTCGTCATCCATGCCGACCTGCCCAACGACGCCGAGGTCATGCAGCATCGCTCGGGCCGCACCGGGCGCGCCGGGCGCAAGGGGACCAGCGTGCTCTTGGTGCCGCCGGCACGGCGGCGGCGCGCCGAGCTGCTGCTCAATCTCTCCGGCATCGATGCAGCCTGGGGCACCGCGCCGCAGGCGGAGGAGATCCGCAAGCTCGATCACGAGCGCATGAAGGACGTGCTGTTCACCGAGGAGACAACCGCCGACGATCTCGCGCTGGCTCAGGCGCTGCTCGCCGAGCGGTCGGCTGAGGATATCGCAGCTGCACTGGCGCGGCTCTATCGCGCGCGGCTGCCGTCGCCCGAGGACATCATCGATCCCGGCGAGCGAACAGGCCGGCCGGATCGCGGGCGCGACAGATTTGAAGGCGGCGAGGATCGCGCCAAGCCGCGATCGAAGTCCGGCAAATCGTCGTCGAAGCACGGCATGGCGGAGGCCAGCGTCTGGTTCCGTGCCGCGATCGGGCGGCGCAAGAATGCAGAGGCGCGCTGGCTGCTGCCGATGATCTGCCGCCGCGGCGGCATCGACAAGCGCGACATCGGCGCGATCAAGATCATGGACACCACCACCGAGTTCGAGATCTCCGAGCGGGTCGCGGACGCCTTCGCCGCGAAGATCAAGCGTCCGGACAAGGAGGACAGCATCCGCATCGAGCCGATGGCGGATGCGCCGGCGCGGCAGGCGCCGTCGGAGGAGCGATCACACGCGCCGCGGCGAGAGAGGGAGGACGGTGATCACCGCGAACGTCAAGGCGATCGCCCGCGCGATGCACGTGAGTTCAAGCCGCGCGGCAAAGCGCTCGGCGAGCGCGGGCCGCAATTCGACGCTGCGCCTTCGTTCGGAAAGAAAAAGAAGCACAAGAACAAGCCGGGGCACGCAGAGCCGTCAGTCACGCCGTGGCCCATGAAGGGCGCGCCGGGCAAGAAGGCGAGGAAGAAGCGCCGCGGCTGATCGGACACCGTTCGGCGTGAATGATGCCGCCGGATCGTGCCGGCGACATCATCTGAAAAGTTGGTGAGAGCTCAACGGCCGCCGCCGCCACCGCCACCACCCCCGCCGCCACCACCTCCGCCGCCGGCATCACGCAGCGAGGTGTTGTAACGCGGATCGGTCTGCCGCATGTAGATGGGGGAGATGTCGTTGGTGATGCGAACCACGCGGCGTCCGCCCTGCTGCGGCGCTTCAACGAAGCCCGTGCAGCCTTCGAAGAAGGCGGTATCGCAGCCATAAGTCCGGTACTGCGCGGCGTTGGCGCTGGTCGCGCTGAATGCGGCCGTTGCAGCGAAAGCAATCAAAGCAACTTTCGACAATGTGAGTTTCATGGACATTCTCCAGTCTCGGTTCGGCGAGACCGGAACGGTCCGCACAGCCTTTCGACGGGAGCTGATCGAAGCCGGTTCGAGCGAGGCGCTTCACGCCCGCGTGAGCCGGGCCGGAGGGGAGAGGCGTTACGTCGCAGCGAGGTCGCGCAGCATGTAGGTCGCGGCTTCGCCGTAGGATGTGAGCTTGATGCGCAATTGCTCATCTGCGGCGACGGGGTGAAAGCCGAGCCGTTCCCATAGCGGACGCGTGGCATAGACCGAGACCAGCGCGAGCGTCGTGAGGCCTGAGGCGCGTGCCAGCGCTTCGATCGTCGTGACGTAGTCGCGCGCAGCGCCGCCGCGAAAGTCGGGCAGCACGGCGACATCGTGCACGTAGAGACAGTCCGCACCGTCAGGCAATGTTTGCAGGAAGCCGTCAAGCGGCGGAATGTGGTGCTGCGTCCAGGGATGCGCGAGTCCGTAGCCGACGATCGCATCGCCGGCGATCAGCACGCGGCAGCCGTCGGGATAGAGCCGCATCTTCTCGGCGAGCACCTCGGGGCGTTCGGGCAGATCAGGATGGATGCGCGCTGCGATCGTGCTGATCGCGGGCAGATCCGATGCACGTGCGGGACGCCAATGCGGCTTGCTCATCTCGGTCCGTCGTTCCATCTCGATCATCCCAATTTATTCCTCCGCGACGATGCGCGCAGCGAAAAATATCCTTGCAGCGCTCTCAGGAATAGGTGGCGTCGCGTGGCGTCCTACTCATGCAAGCCAATTGCATGACAGGAGACATCATGACGACACCATCGATCCGCTTCGCGCTCGCGCTCGCAGCTTCGCTCGCAATCATCCCCGCGGCCTTCGCTGCGCCGCCGACCAAGACCGGCAAGACCGACAAGGGCACCGTGCTCACCGACGCCAAGGGCATGACGCTCTACACCTTCGACAAGGATATGGACGGCAAGTCGGCCTGCAATGGTCCCTGTGCGACCAACTGGCCGGTGCTGAAGGCCGAGGCCAGCGATGCTGCCGGCAACGGCTATACTATCATCACGCGCGACGACGGCTCGAAGCAGTGGGCCTACAAGGGCAAGCCGCTCTACACCTTCGCCAAGGACACAAAGCCCGGCGACGTCACCGGCGACGGCTTTCTGAACGGTGCCTGGCATCTGGCGATGCCCTGACCAATCGCGCGCTGCGTCGCTTTTTGCGAGAGCGCCGGGCCGCGTGCGGCCCGGTTATCTCGGATATTCGAGCTGCATCGCCACGAAATCGGCTGTACGCGGCCCGTAGCGCGCGTCGATGGCGCGCAACGCGTGGTCCAGCGCCTGCACCGGCGGCAATCCGGTTGCGGCCGGCGGGGTCTGCGCCGCCGGCCAGTCGGCCGCGATCCTGTCGGGCAGGATGCCGAGGCCGCTGCGGCTCGTCTGCGCCTGCTCCGCGGCGGCGAAGGTGAGGGCGCGGGAGCGATAGGTCCGCGACCACGCATCGGCGATCAACGCGAGCGACACCTCGTCGATGCCTGGTGTCAGCGCGATCCCGAGCTGCTCTCGGCGCCAGAATGCGAGCGTGTTTGCGATCGCCGTCAGCGCGAAAGGACGCGTGAACTGGAACGCGTCACTGCGGTGGCGTGCATCCCATGCCGCAAGACCGATCTCGCTGGCGACCGCTTCGGCCCTGGCGCGGCCGGCGATGGCCTCGATCAGGGTGAGCGCCATCGGCATGGATGCCGTGATGCCGGTCGTCGTCGCGACGCCGCGGTCGACCACGAGCCTGCGGTCGGCCGCATAGCGGATCGCGGAATGCTTCTTCAGATCGCCCACGGAATACCAGTGCGTCGTGGCTCGCTTGCCGTCGAGCAGCCCGGTATTGGCAACGACCATGGCGCCGACGCAGACGGCGATGACAGTTGCGCCCTTGCCGGCCTGGCTCCGGATCCACTGCAAGGCGGCCGCGTCGTCTTCCGGCGTCATTGCCGGCACGATGACATAGTCGGCGCCGTCGGGATGGGCGGCGTCGAACGCGGCGATGGTCGCGTGCGGCTGCACCTTCAGCGCGGGATAGAGGGTCACGGGACCCGGCTGCGTTGCCAGCGTCACGACGTCGGCGACATCGGCGCGCGCGAGGATGCCGTAGGGCATCAGATAATCGGTCGTCTCGCTCTTGTCGTTGATGCCGATGATGGCGATGAGGGGACGCCTTCGCTTCGGCGGTTTCAATGCGGCGAGCGTCGCCTCGGACTCCTCGCTCGATATGGCGGGTGCGGCTCCCCGTGCCGGCGCGCCGGGCAGCAGCAACAACCAGGTTCCGCCGATCGCCGCGAGCGCCGCCAGGCCTCCGAGGGCGCTCCATGCCAGAATGCGCCAGATCATGATTTCACCCGATCGCGGTTGCCTCATACGGCGCGGAAGCTATCGGCTGGCGACGGCATCGGGAATGACGCAAATCCGGCAAAAAAGGTCATGCCGCAAGCGCGATCGTTTACTTCATGACGGGAATTGCTGCGCTAATCTCAAGTTGGCGCATGCGATCGCAACAACTTCAAAGATGCAGGACGCGGTCTGCGCCGTCTTCGTCGCACGAAGTGAATAAATTCACGCGGAGAGTCTGAAAGCGAACCGAACCTGCGACTTTCGTCTGGCATAGTTGGCTTCGTAAAGGGGGGCGGGGGCGGTTATCCGCAGCAATCCACCGCATTGAAAATCGGAGTACTGGTGTCCCGGTGCGGCATGCACCGCGACCCCATCGGGGAGTCTTCAATCCATTATCTAGTTTCGCTTGAAAGGATGAAAGCCCGTGAATGATGCCAATGTGAAAGTCGAAACGAATGCCACGCCGCAAGACGTGGGGGCCAACGGAAGCGCAAAGCTCCGGTTCGACGTACCCTTCTTCAACATGCAGACGATCTTCGGCGGTCTCGCCGATCAGGGCGCCACGCGGGCCCAGGCCAACTTTGCCAAGATGAGGGCGACGTCGGAGGAGATCACCGCAGCCGTCTGCGATGCCTGTTCGACCAACGCCAAGCGAGCCTCCGACTACGGCATCAAGCTGATCGAAATTTCCCATATCAATACTAGCTCCACGCTGGATTTCATTTCCCAGCTCGTCGATGCGAGGTCGTTTGCCGATCTCGTAAACCTCTCCACGGCCCACAGCCGCAAGACCTTGGAAGCAACGTCGGCACAGAACCGCGAACTCTGGGACCTCGCCCAGAAGGTCGCGACCGAAACGGCCGAGCCGATCAAGCAGAGCTTCAACCGGGTCCTGCGTAGGGCTGCTTGAATCGAAGCGGTTGGCCGCGCGGATCGGCTGGACGAGCGTCTTCGCAAGAAGAGACGCCGTCCAGCCGATTGCGGCCCCCTCATTGCCGAGGTGATGCCAAGCTGGAGGAAATCAGGATGGGTATGGTGATGATCAAGTGCCCGGAAACGGGAGATGCCATTCCGACGGGCATCGAGATGGATCGTGAAAGGTTTCGGTGCAGTGCGGTGTTTTTTTCGCGCACCTATTGCCGGATATGCGCCGCGACGCACGAATGGTTCGCCAGAGAGGCTTGGGTCTACGAGTCGGTCTCGGCGAAGGGCGGGTCTGGGGGGAGGCAGCCAATCCGCGCCGGCGCGGCGTGAAGGACCCTTGGCGCATCCTGCAAGACGATCCGATCGATCCTGCGGCTCATCACCTTGTAGCACTCACAGGCGATGACCTCGAGCCGGCGCCTGTCGATCTCGAGCTGGCCGCGCCGGTTGGATTTGATTGCCCGTGATGTGCGCAACGCGCTCACCACATGCGTGACCGTGGTGCGCCGGACGCCGAGCAATTCCGACAGCGTCTCCTGTGTCAGGGGCAGGATGTCACCACCATCCGTCCGGTCGTGGATGTGCAGCAGCCAGCGGGCGAGGCGCGCTTCGACGGAATGCAACGCATTGCAGGCCGCGACGTGCTGGACCTGCGTCAGCATCGCCCTGGTGAGAAGCTGTACCGAACTTGCGATGGCGGGACTGCGTTCGAGCGCGACGTGAAATCGCGCGGGCGAGATCTGCAGCGCCGTCCCGGCAACGCGGACGATTGCGGTCATGGGTGATCGGGTCGGGCCGAACGCGGTCATGATCCCGATGCCGCCGTCGTTGCCGATCACGGCGGTTGCTGCCGTCTGTCCGTTCGGCAGCTCCATGATGAGGGCGATCGCGCCGCTGCAGGGAAACCAGAGATGCTCGATCTTGTCGCCTGATCGCACCAGGACCTGGTCGTGCTCGAGTGGCACTTTTCGCAAATGAGGGGCAAGCAAAGCGAAATCGGCCGGCGGTAGCGCAGCTAACAATCGATTACCAACTCTGGTCGCGTGCTCCATCACGGGAATCGTCCCTCGACGGAGGCCCGGCAGACGCATCTTCACCAACCGAGCCGCGTTGTTGCTTGCCACGGCAATGGCCAAACGCATCCTCAAAGCTAAGGTTCCCGTGATGGATTGGCAAGCTCGCGGTCGCGTCTGCGCGATCAGACTTTCCAGGATCGGCCGCGGACTGTGCGAAGCTACGCGTCAGACGCGAAGGCTGCTCCTAGCGCAGCCCCTCATACACCATCAGCCCGCGGGCGATCTGCAATTTGCGGATGGCGCGCGGCAGCAATTTCTCGGGCTGGTGCAGATAGCGCCAGGAGGTGAGGGTGAAGGGGCCGAGCGCGCCGCATTCGTCGTCGAACGGCGCGAGCACGCCGGTGACGCTCACCGGCGTGTGCGGACGGGCGTTGAACGGCAGCAGCAAGAGCTCGAGATGGGCCTTGCTGCCGTCCTCGCGCGCGGCGGTGACGCCGGCGATCGCGCCCAGCGTCTCGTCGGCGACGACGGTCGTGATCTCCTCGATCTCGCCGCGGCTGGCCTCGCCAAACAGCGCCGAAAAGCTCGCGTCCTTGAGGTCCGCTCCCGCCAGCGCGCAGACCCGCGTGCCGGCGACGCGGAAGGGGAAGCCGAGCTTGGGCTCGCAGGACAGCACGAAGATGTCGCCGAGCAGACCGCGGACGGCGGCCGGATCGATGTTGGCCCGGTCAGGGGCCCGCGCAGCGCCGCGCTTCTTGTCCCAATACGCGAAGAATGCGCGGCTCGACGGATGTTTCATGACTGAACGCTTACCCCGGGGCGCCACCTCGCGGGACAGTCCTGTCCCGCTTCAGTGCACCCGCGATCCCTTTCGTTGTTGTGCAGGAGGGGATTTGCAGCGTCCATGCCGGAGCGGCGTTTTCGCCGCTCTTCAGCCGGCCTTTGCGGCGTTAACGTTAAGTTAACTATGCACTTTGCGCCGCCTGCTCGCCTGCTATGGTGATCGCGGTCGCAAGCCTCGCCGCTTTCATCCAGGTTCTCGGCGAGGCCTGTACACAGGCGTCAAACAGTTTGGCCACGGGCCGGGGAGGGGTGGGGATACACCTTCATTCCCCCGGTATCGGAAGGTCGACACGGACAGGCAGGGCTTTCCTAGGGCCCTGCCTTTTCCTTTTGTGCACTTGCGCAAGGCCGGCAAAGGCGACTATCTCCAAGCGTAACGCTCCGATCGCGCCCGAAAGCGAAGCTGCCTTGGATTCCCCGCCAAATTCTCCGCAAGACTCTCAGCCGGCCGTACCGAACGCCGCTGGGGAAGCTTCGCGTGAGCCGATCCTGACGCTGCCGGTGGCGCTGACCGCCTATATCGTTCTGCTCGCGGTGATCCATCTGCGGGTGCTGCTGCCGCCGGAGCTTGAGAACTGGACCATCGACGTCTTCGGCTTCATCCCCAAGCGCTACGATGCCTCGCTGCTGAACCTGCAAATTCCGGGCGGCGCTGGCGCCAAGGTCTGGACCTTCGTCACCTATTCGCTGCTGCACGCCAATTTGACCCATCTCGGCTTCAACGTGCTGTGGCTGCTGCCGTTTGGCAGCGCGCTGGCGCGGCGCTTCGGCGCGGTCAGGTTCTTCGTGTTCATGGCGGTGACGGCGGCGGCCGGCGCGCTCGCCCACCTCGTCACCCATGAGCATGCGGTGGCGCCGATGATCGGCGCCTCGGCCTCGGTGTCCGGCGCGATGGCCGCCGCCATCCGCTTCGCCTTCGTCCGTGGCAGCTTCCTGTCGTTCAGCCGATCGGACGCCGATACCGCCGCGAAGGTTCCGGCGCTGCCGCTGTCGCGCGCGCTGCGCGACGGGCGGGTGCTCGGCTTCCTCGCGGTGTGGTTCGGCGTGAACATCATCTTTGGCGTCGGCGCGATCGGCGTCGATGCCGAAACCACGAGCGTCGCCTGGCAGGCGCATATCGGCGGCTTCTTCGCCGGCCTGCTCTTGTTCACGCTGTTCGATCCCGTGCCGCGCGTGCGAAGCGATGCTGCGGATGCGTCATCACAGGACGTTTCAGACCGTATTTGAAGCAGCGCTTGCGGCGCGGCCCGAATTCATCCATCATTTGCGCGAAGAATGTTCCGAAGCGACAAGCCCATAGCGGCAACGCTTCGACAAGCGCGCGAGCGTGAAACCCGCGCCAAAACTGTTAGTTGAAGACTCGCGAACAAGTCCGGACCGCGCAAAGCGGAGGGCTCCGATTCAGGGAGGCAGCAATGACGGTACGTTCCATTCTCAACACCAAGGGCCACCAGATCATGAGCGTCGAGCCCGACGCCAAGCTGTCGGCCGCGATCAAGCTGCTCGGCGAGAAGAAGATCGGCGCAGTGCTGGTGATGAACCAGAGCCGACTCGAGGGCATCCTGTCGGAACGCGACATCGTCCGCGTGCTCGGCGATCGCGGCGCCGCCGTGCTGGAGGCGCCGGTCTCGGAGGTCATGACCCGCAAGGTCGTGACCTGCAAGGAGACCGACACCGTCGCCGAGCTCATGGAGATGATGACGACAGGCAAGTTCCGCCATCTGCCCGTGATCGACAACGGCAAGGTGGTCGGCCTGATCTCGATCGGCGACATCGTCAAGCGGCGCGTCCAGGAATACGAGAACGAGCAGGAAGCCCTGCGCGACTACATCAAGACGGCCTGATCTGGACTCGAAGGACCGCGTTGGCGCAAAGCGCGTCGCGGTCTTCCGGAAAGATCATGCTCAACAACAAGATGAAGCGCGATGAGGATTTGGCCTCGTCGCGCCTTACTCGCCCGCTTTGGGTGCGTTGCCCGCGGGCGCCGGCGCCAGCACCTCGATCGCCTCCTGGATCGACTCCAGCGCGCGCTCGGTGGCGCGCGTGCCGTGCGCGATCAGATCTTCGGCGCGATGGAAGTCGAACCAGCCGAACTGACCGACCCGCGGCGTGATCAGCATGTCCGGCGGATCGCCGGCGAGGCGCGCGCGGGTGATGCGGTCCTGCATGATGTTGAAGGCGTCAACCATCACCGAGGAGATGCCCGGCCGTCCGCCGCCGCCGAAGAACTCCCGCTTCATGGTCTTCTCGGGCGAGAAGAAGCGCGGGAAGCGCCGCTTGGCGGCCGGCTCCTCGGCAACGGGCGCGATCGGCTCCGGCATCGCGCCGTGCGCATAGATCGTCGTGGAATGGGTGAAGATGTCGCTGGAAAGATTTGCAGCGATGACGACTTCGGCGCCGAGCGCGCGGGCGGCCGAGACCGGCACCGGATTGACCAGCGCGCCGTCGACCAGCCAGCGGTCGCCGATCAGCACGGGCGAGAAGATGCCGGGTAGCGCATAGGAGGCGCGCATCGCATCGACCACGCGGCCGCGCGTCAGCCAGATCTCGTGGCCGGTTCGGACCTCGGTCGCGACGGTCGCGAACTTGATCGGCAGGTCCTCGATCAGGGTCTGGCCGATCGCCTCCTCGAGCCGGGTCGCCAGCTTCTCGCCGCCGATCAGGCCGGAGCCGTTGAGGCGGATGTCGAGATAGCCGAGGATGGTGCGCACCCCTTGCAGGCTGCGCCCCCAATCTTCCAGCGTGTCGAGCTGGCCGGCCGCATAGGCACCGCCGACGACGGCGCCGATCGAGGTGCCGACCACGACATCAGGCACGATGCCGTTGGCGATAAGGGTTCTCAGGATTCCGATATGGGCAAAGCCGCGCGCCGCGCCGCCGCCGAGAGCAAGGCCGACAACTGGCCGGCGGATGCTACCGAGGCCGACCTTCTCGCCATTGGAGCCGTTCGCGCCGCGGCCCTTCAAGATCTCAAGCACCGAAACTCTCCTACCCGGGCCAGCCCCCACAACCAGAGTAGGCGCCGTATATCCGCTCCGCCAGAACGAGGGCCAAGCATGGTTTATACCGTTCGGGAAGCAGGGGGCAGGAGTGTGGCGAGGGCCGGCTGCCTTTGGTCTAATCACGCAGGCGTCAGCCCGGTTCCAAAGTCCGTATTTCCCAGGCGTTCCAAGGCTTGAATTTGCCGCGTTTTCGGTGAAAAGCAGGTGACATGACACGCGGGGGTGACGGCATCATCGGATGGCGGCGCAGCGGCAGGCTGCTGCCGGCGCTGATCCTTGCCGCGTTCGTCGTCACTTCAAGCCAAAACGCCGCGCAGGCGCAGCTTTTCTCCGATCGTCCGCCCCCGGTGCCGCCCGCGTCGGTCCCCGACCCCGGTAACGCCATCCAGCTGGCGCCGTCCGGACAGGGCGCCGGCCCCCCGAGCCTGCCGCCGACCCTGACCCAGCCGGTGACGCCCAGCATGCCACCGCCCGCGGTCGCAACCGTGCCGCCGGCCGCGCCGCTCAACGCGGCCGTGCCCGGCCAGGGCGTGCTGTCGCTGACCGCAAAATACGGCAAGGACTCGGCCGCGATCACCAGCGGCCTGGTCTGGCGGGTGTTTGCCGACCGTCCCGACGAGAACGGCACCTTCAAACTGATCAAGGAAGATCGCAACGCCACGCCTAACATCGTGCTGCCGCCCGGCAACTACGTCGTGCACGTCGCCTTCGGCCTCGTCAGCGCGGTGCGCACCGTCAGCCTGAAGGCCGAGACCGACCGCGAATCCTTCGTGCTGCCCGCCGGGGGCCTGCGCATCGAGGGCCGCGTCGGCACCAGCCGCATTCCGCAGAACCAGATCTCGTTCGCGATCTACAAGGGCAGCCAGTTCGAATCCGGCGAGCGCGCCTCGCTGGTGCCGAACGTCGCCGCCGGCGACGTCGTGCTGCTGCCGGAGGGCACCTACTACATCATCTCCAATTATGGCGACGCCAATTCGGTGGTGCGCTCGGACATCCGCGTCCAGGCCGGCAAGCTCACCGACGTCACCATCACCCACCGCGCCGCCGTCATCACGCTGAAGCTCGTCAGCGACCGGGGCGGCGAGGCGCTCGCCAACACCGCCTGGTCGGTGCTGACCCCCGGCGGCGACGTCATCAAGGAATCGATCGGCGCCTTCCCCCGCGTCGTGCTCTCCGAGGGCGAATACCGCGCCATCGCCAAGAACGAGGGCAAGGTCTACGAGCGCGGCTTCAACGTCGTGAACGGCGTCGACGGCGAAGTCGAAGTCGTGGCGCGCTGAGGCGCTTTTGCGGCGATGCCGCATGGTCCGTATGCGATCTGCCGTTGGGCTTCGGATCCGGCACAATATTTCTCACTTGGCGCATCAATGCTCTATCTCCCGTTACCTTTCTGCGCTTGTGTGCACAAGTGAGCAGAAGCAGATCGTAGCCGCTTGCTTGTGTTCGGCGCTGAATATTGCTGTCAGCGCTACCAAGCTGCGGTTCGGGGGTTAAGAAAACACCACTGCCAAAGGCTTATTCCAGACGTGTCGCGACTTCGTTACGGCCAGCGCAAGTGCCGGTGGAAGATGCGTATTTCCGATAATCAAACTTATTCTCTTTCCATCCTGCTGCGTGATATGTCGGGCATCCGTCCAATGGGGGAGGCCGGCGCAGGTTGATGAACCTGCAGGACCGGCAGGAGCAGGGGACCAAGCCCGTCGGCATGTTCGAAGTGATCCTCACCAGGCGCAAACGGTTCGGTTGGCGGTGGCAGGTGTGCGACCAGTCCGGCAAGATATTTGCCGACGGGTTCGACCGCACCCGGCCGGCCGCCAAATATCATGGTGAGCGCGCATTGTTCTTCCTGCTGTCGCAGGCTCATTTGCGCAACCGCTCCGCGGCCTCGAGCGAGGATTAGCGGCGCAGGCCGCGAACTCGATCTCAGATATCCACGACTAGCTTGCCCTTCGTCGCGTGATCCCTGATCAGTGCATAGGCCTCGTCAACGCTCTCCAGCGTGAAATGCCTGGGATCGACCAGCGGCACGAGCTTGCCGGCCTCAACCAGGCGCGTCGCCTCCGCCATGATCGCTCCGTGATGCGCGCGGCCTTCGCCTGACAGCAGCGGGAGCAACGTGAACACGCCGGAATAGGTGGCGGCGCGGAACGACAGCGGCGCCAGCGCATGCGTGCCCCAGCCGAGCGCGCTCACGACATGACCGAAACGGCGCACGGCTTCGAAGGAGGCATCGAGCACCTTGCCGCCGACAGTGTCGTAGACGATGTCGAACCCGCCGCCGCCGGTGTGCTTCGCGACGTAGACGTCGACAGCGGTGCTGCGGTCGATGAAGACCGCGCCAAAGCCTTCGATGGTGGCGCGCTGCGACGCCGAGCCCGTCGCGTACACGTCTGCTCCGAACGCACGCGCGATCTGGATCGCGACATGGCCGACACCGCCTGCGCCGCCATGGACCAACACCTTCTGGCCGGCCTTCAGCGCCGCGCGGTCGATCAGGCCTTCCCACGCCGTGATGAAGATCAGGGGCAGGGCGGCCGCTTCGCGCATGCTCAGATTGGCCGGCTTCAATGCCAGCAAGTCTGCATCGACGGCGGCGAATTCGGCCAGCGAGCCCTGCACGCCGCCGACGCCTCCGGTCATGCCATAGACTTCGTCGCCCGGCTTGAACCGCGAGACCTCGCGCCCGGTCTGTTCGACCACGCCGGCGAGATCGAGTCCGAGGATCGCCGGGACAGGATGGCGCGCATGTGCGGCTGCGCCGGAATGGATCTTGGTGTCGAGCGGATTGACCCCGCTCGCGTGCACCCGCACCAGCACCTCGCGCGAGCCGATGGCGGGCGTGGAGATCGTTGAGAGGCGTAAGGGCGCGTTGTGGGTCTCCAGCACGGCCGCGCGCATCGTCGAAGGTCTCGTCATGATCGTCTTGCTCCGTTGTCGACCTTCAATAGGCCCATGAATCTTTGCATGGAAAGCAACAAGGATGTACGATGATCGTGCGTTTTTGTATGATGGGTTCTTGGATGGACTGGAGCGATCTGCGCATCTTCCTGGCGATTGCACGTGAAGGCACGCTAGGTGCTGCCGCGCGAAAGATCGGCCAGACCCAGCCGACGATGGGCCGGCGGCTGCGCGCGCTCGAAACGGCGTTGGGGCAGGTGCTGTTTCAGCGCACCGCGGACGGTTTCGTGCTGACCGACGAAGGCACGGCCGTGCTGCGCCATGCCGAGCGGATCGAGGAAGAGGCGCTCGCGCTCGAGCGGCACGCTTCCGGCGCGGAGACGCAGCTCGACGGCATGCTGCGCCTGTCGTCGTCGGACTGGTTCGGCACGGTGATGCTGTCGCCGGTGATCGCTGCCTTTGGCAAGCGCCACCCGAAGGTGATCGTCGAGCTTCTGACCGATGCGCGTCTCTACAGCCTGCCGCGGCGCGAGGCCGATCTCGTCTTCCGCATCAAGCCGTTCAGCGAGCCCGAGGTGATCTCGCGAAAGCTGCTGCACATTCCCTACGCGCTCTACGGCAGGAAGGGCAGCAAGCCGCCGCACGCGAGCGACGGCAGTGGTGTCCGCGTCGTGACCATGAATACCGAATTCGCCGATATGCCCGATGCCGTCTGGCTGAAGCGCACACTGCCGAAGGCGGAAGTCGCCGCGCGCAGCAACAACAGGCAGGCGCAGGCCGAGCTCTGCGCCGGCGGTAGCGGGCTCGCGGTGCTGCCGCGCCCGCTCGGCGACCGCGATCGAAGGCTCGTCGCGTTCGATATCGGCGTGAGCCCGCCCGGCCGCGACACCTATGTCGGCTATCACCGCGACTTGCGGCGGCTGGCCCGCCTGCGCGCGCTGCTGGATGTGGTGATTGAGCGGCTGGCATGACGGTCCGTAGGTGGGAAAGGCGCGCACTTTGCGCGCCATGCCCACCATTTCTCAGCGATCACATCTGGCAATGGTGGGCACGCTTCGCTTTGCCCACCCTACGAGCTGTCGATCCACACTCCGTCATTGCAAGCACCGCATTTCAAACGCCCGTCATAGTCTCTAACACCCACTAACCAACACCTGACTTAAAACTGTCATAATCACTAAATCGGAACCCGCATCTGCGTCCTTTTTACACGCCATTAAGCGCCGCTGCATTGGATGCGCGGGGAATGTGCGTTGGGGACTACAATGACTGCCGCGAAGAAAGCGTCGGGGAAACCGGCCGCCGAAATGTTTGACGACATCCCGGTGCTTCAACGCAAATGGCGTGCCGCGTTGAAGCCGGGGGACCGGCTGCCGCGCTACGAGGACGTGATGCTGGGCAGCCTGGGACGGCTCGCCGACCACATTGCGCTGCTGAGGAATGACGGCGCGCTCGAGCTGTCGCGCAGCGGACGTTACGTGCAGAAATGGCTCGGCGAGGAGCGCTGGGACATCCCGGTCGCCGAACTGTCGCCCGATTGCGCCACGGCGCTGTCGGAAGCGGTGGCGAGTGCGCTCGCGAACGGCCGGCCTCACCAGGCGAGCGCGCATTGCGTGCGCGACGGCATGGTCCGGACCTACGACGTGCTCGCGCTGCCGACCGCCTCGCGCTGGGGCGCGACCCTGATCGGCGCCTATGTCAACGAACGCGGCGCGCAATACAATCTCCTCGACGCGATCTTCTCCTCGACCGACGATGCGGTGGTTTCGCTGGCGACGCTGCGCGATGCCGAAGGCAAGCCGTTCGATCTCCAGGTCGTGCACCACAACAAGAGCGCGGGCGCGCTGCTGAAGCTCGCGACCGGAAGCCTGTTGTGGCGGCGGATCGGCGAAGGCAGCACGCTGCTGGCCGCCCCCGAGATCATGGAATTCCTGCTCAAGGCCGTCTCGGGCGGCCGCGGCGAGCAGCTCGAGATCGAGAACGAGGGGCGATACCTCCGCCTCAGCGCCACCGCCTTTGCCGACGTGGTCTCGCTGACGATCTCCGACGTCACCGCCTTGAAGCGGCGCGACGCCTCGTTCCGCCTGCTGTTCGACAACAACCCGATGCCTATGTGGGTGTTCGACGCCGAGACCAAGCAGTTCCTTGGCGTCAACGACGCCGCGGTCCAGCATTACGGCTACAGCCGCGCCACCTTCCTGCGCATGAAGCTGCACGAGATCTGGCCGCAGGACGAATGGGAGAGCCATGCCGAGGCGCTCGAACGCGTCGGCGACACTTATCACTCCTCGCGCAACTGGCGACATCTGCGCGCCGACGGCAGCGAGATCGAGGTGCTTACGTTCGGCCGTCTCGTCACCTTCGACGACCGCGACGGCTATCTCGTCGCAGTGGTCGACATCACCGAGCGGCGCAAGGCCGAGGCGCGGATCGCCCACATGGCGCACCATGACGGGCTCACCGATCTGCCGAACCGCGAATATTTCCAGGAGCGCCTGAAGCAGGCGCTCGACCAGGCCGGCGGCAAGCGCGTCGGCGTGCTCTATATCGATCTCGACCTGTTCAAGAACATCAACGACTCCTTCGGCCATCCGTCGGGCGACCGCCTGCTCAAAGAGGTTGCCGAGCGGCTCACCACCGCCGTCCGCGGCGGCAATCTTGCGGCCCGGCTCGGCGGCGACGAGTTCGCGGTGATCCTGGCCGCCGACGTCTCGCCGAACGAGGCCAGCGCCTGCGCGACCTTGCTGATCGACATGCTGCGCGCACCCTATGAGATCGACGGCCAGGAGATGGTGATCGGCGCCAGCATCGGCATCGCGCTGTCGCCGGGCGACGGGACGACGTCGGAAGAATTGATGCGCAACGCCGACATGGCGCTGTACCGGGCGAAGTCCGACGGTGGCGGCGTGCACCATTTCTTCGAGCGCGAGATGGATCTCCAGGCGCAGAAGCGCCGCGACATGGAGGTCGATCTGCGCCGCGCATTCGCCAATGGCGAGTTCGAGCTGCACTACCAGCCGCTGGTGTCGATCGCTTCCGACCGCATCTCAGGCTTCGAGTCGCTGCTGCGCTGGCGTCATCCCGACAAGGGCATGATCTCGCCGGCGGAGTTCATCCCCGTTGCCGAAGACATCGGCCTCATCACCCAGCTCGGCGAGTGGGTGCTGCGCGAAGCCTGCGCCGAAGCCGTGAAATGGCCGAGCGACGTCAAGGTCGCCGTCAATCTCTCGCCGGCGCAGTTTCGCAGCCGCAATCTGGTTCAGGTCGTGATCTCGGCGCTGGCGCAGTCCGGCCTGTCACCCAAGCGGCTCGAGCTCGAGATCACCGAATCGATCTTCCTCGCTGAGACCGACGCCAATCTCGCGATCCTGCATCAGCTGCGCGAGCTCGGCGTCGGCATCTCCATGGATGATTTCGGCACCGGCTATTCCAGCCTCAGCTATCTCCGCAGCTTCCCGTTCGACAAGATCAAGATCGACCGCTCCTTCGTCAAGGATCTGGCGCAGCGGCCCGATTGTGGCGCGATCGTGCGCGCGATCTCGGGCCTTGGCCGCAGCCTCAACATCACGACGACCGCGGAAGGCGTCGAGACCGAGGATCAGCTCGACTGGCTCCGTGCGGAGGGCTGCAACGAGGTGCAGGGCTTCCTGTTCAGCGCGGCGCGGCCTGCCGCGGAGATCGCAAAGCTGCTCGCAGATTTCGGCCAGCGCGCCTCACGGGCGGCGTAGCCCCTCCGGATAGCAGTCGTAGACCAGCGCCTTGAACGCGGGCGTGATGCGGCTGCGCTCGTTCTGGGTCTGCTGCATCATGAGGTAGACCATGTCGAGCTTGGGATCGACGCCGAAATAGGTGCCGCTGCCTGAGTCCCATTTCAATTCGCCGAGCGAGCCCGGCGGCGGCGGCTTCGCATTGCCGGGATCGGTGCGCACGGCAAGGCCGTAGCCATAGCCGAAACCATCGCCCGGAAAATAGAAATAGTCGCGGCCGACGCCGGAGCCGGGCCCGACATGATCGGTCGTCATCGCCTTGAAAGCCGCAGGGCTTAAGTAACGCTTGCCCTCGAACTCGCCGCCGTTGAGCAGCATCTGCGAAAAGCGCTGATAATCGGTGATGGTCGATAGCAGCCCGCCGCCGCCGGACTGCCATTCGGGATGGTCGAGACGGTCGCGCTCGCCGGCGAGCAGGATGAAATCGTTCGGCAGTGGTCGCGCCATCCTCGCCAATTCACCTTCCGTCGCCAGCGCGAATTTGGTGCTGTTCATGCCGAGCGGATCGAGGATGCGCTGTTTCAAAAATTCGTACAGCGTCTGGCCCGAGATGATCTCGATGACGGCGCCGAGCACGTCGGTGGAATGGCCGTAGCGCCACAGCGTGCCCGGCTGGCGCGCCAGCGGCAGCCTGGCGATGCGGTCGGCGAATTCCCTGTTGTTGAATTGACCCTCGAAGATGTTGGCGGCCTTGTAGGCCTGCTCGACCCATTTGCCGCCGATATAGTCGTAGCTGATCCCGGAGGTGTGCCGCAGCAGATCCTCGATGTTGACGGGGCGGACCGGCGGCACCAGATCGAGCTTCAGCTTGCCGTCCGGCTCGGTGACCTCGATGCCCACCTTGGTGTCGGCAAAGAGGGGGACGTATTTCGAGACGGGGTCGGTGAGGGCGAGCTTGCCCTCGTCGATCAGCATCATGGCGCCGAGGCACGTGATCGGCTTGGTCATGGAGTGGATGGCGAAGATCGTGTCCGGCGTCATCGCAAGGCCGGTCCTGGTGTCGCGCACGCCGAACGTCTTGAGATACACCGGCTTGCCGTGCTGCTGCACCAGGATCACGGCGCCCGGCAGCCGGCCGCTCGTGACCTCGTTGTCGAAATACGCGGTGATGCGGTCGAGCCCCTCGGGCGAGGGAGCGGGGATGTCAGCGGCGCGGCCTCGCGCCATCGTGCCGGCCAGCAGCGCGGCCCCGACCAGAAATTCACGGCGTTTCATCCGGGCCTCCTCCCTCGCGGAAGGGATCAAAGCCGCAAGATGTCGAAGCCGTCAACAAGCCTTCGATTAAAATCGCGTCACGATTTCCGAAAGGAACGGTCGCGGGCGGTCCTCGCTCGGCCTGGTCGGCTTGCCGATATGGATGAAGCCGGCGAGCTTCTCGTCCGGCTTGAGGCCGAGTCCGTCGAGCACGTCGCGGTCGAACGAGAACCAGCCGGTCAGCCAGCAGGCGCCGTAGCCGAGCGCGGTCGCGGCCGTGACGATGTTCATGGCGCTCGCGCCCGCCGATAATTCCTGCTCGAACGCCGGCACCTTGGGATGCGGCCTTGTGAAGCTGACGATGCCGATCACCAGCGGGGCGTCCATCAGGCGATTGCGCTCGGTCTCGACGTCAGCCGCCGGCGCGCCGGGATTCTTCCGCGCAAAGACCTTGGCAATCACCTCGCCGGCGCGCTGGCGCGCGTCGCCCTCGAAGACGATGAAGCGCCAGGGCGCGAGCTTGCCATGATCAGGCACCCGCGCGCCGATGGTGAGGATCGTCTCGAGCTCGGCCGCGGAGGGACCCGGGCCGGTCATCTCGCGCGGCTTGACCGAGCGGCGGGTCTTCAGGAGTTCAATGGCATCGGGCACAGCGGGTTTCCTCATCGGCTGGTCGTCTTCGGGCGTGCAATCCCCAGATAGGGATGCACGCCCGCAACCGAAAGCGAGTTTAGATCGATTTCAGGGATCAGACGGCGCCGCGGGCCCGCCTGACATCCGGCGGGGTCGCCTCGTCGACCAGCGCGGCGATGGCCTCCTCAGTGGTCATCACCTTCTGGCCGTCGCTGCCGAGCCGGCGGACCGAAACCGAATGCGTCTCGGCCTCCTTCTTGCCGACCACGAGCAATGCCGGAATCTTGGCCAGCGAGTGCTCGCGGACCTTGTAGTTGATCTTCTCGTTGCGCAGGTCGAGCTCGACCCGCAGCCCGGCGCGCCGCGCCTGTTCCAGCACCTGCTTGGCGTATTCGTCGCCTTCCGAGGTGATGGTCGTGACCACCGCCTGCACCGGCGAGAGCCAGAGCGGGAAGTTGCCGGCAAAGTGCTCGATCAGGATGCCGATATAGCGTTCCATCGAGCCGCAGATCGCGCGGTGCACCATCACCGGCGGCTTCTTGCTGCCGTCATGGTCGATGTAGAACGCGCCGAACCGCTCCGGCAGGTTGAAGTCGACCTGCGTGGTGCCGCACTGCCAGTCGCGGCCGATGGCGTCGCGCAGCACATATTCAAACTTCGGCCCGTAGAAGGCACCTTCGCCCGGATTGATCTCGGTTTTGATGTGGTTGTTCTGCGTCTGGATTTCGCGCAGCACTGTCGCCATCACGCGCTCGGCGTGATCCCACATCGCATCGGTGCCGACGCGCTTTTCCGGCCGCGTCGACAGCTTCACCGTCAAATCGCCGGTAAAGCCGAAGTCGGCGTAAGTCGACAGGATGAGATCGTTGATCTTCAGACACTCGTCCGCAAGCTGGTCCTCGGTGCAGAAGATGTGTGCGTCGTCCTGGGTGAAGCCGCGCACGCGCATCAAGCCGTGCATGGCGCCGGACGGCTCATAGCGATGCACCACGCCGAACTCGGCGAGGCGCAGCGGCAGGTCGCGGTAGCTCTTCAGGCCGTGCTTGAAGATCTGCACGTGGCCGGGGCAGTTCATCGGCTTCAGCGCAAACCAGCGCTTGTCCTCGGCCTCGTCGCCGGCCGATTGCGCCGCGAACATGTTCTCGCGGTACCAGCCCCAATGGCCCGAGGTCTCCCACAGCACCTTGTCGAGGATCTGCGGTGCGTTGACCTCGTTGTAGTCGCCGGAGAGGCGGCGGCGCATATAGGCGATCAGCTGCTGGAAGATGGTCCAGCCCTTCGGATGCCAGAACACCACGCCCGGACCTTCCTCCTGGAAATGGAAGAGGTCGAGCTCGCGCCCGAGCTTGCGATGGTCGCGCTTCTCGGCTTCCTCGATCTGCTTGAGATAGGCGTCGAGGTCCTCCTGCTTGGCGAAGGCCGTGCCGTAGATGCGGGTCAGCATCGGATTGTTGCTGTCGCCGCGCCAATAGGCGCCGGCCACCTTCATCAGCTTGAAGGCGTTGCCGACCTTGCCGGTCGAGGTCATATGCGGGCCGCGGCACAGATCGAACCAGTCGCCCTGGTAGTAGATCTTGATCGGCTCGTTGCCGGGAATGGCGTCGACCAGTTCGACCTTGAAGGCCTCGCCCTTGTCGCGGAACACCTGCTTGGTCTTCTCGCGGTCCCAGACCTCCTTGGTGAAGGGTTTGTCGCGCGCGATGATCTCGCGCATCTTCTTCTCGATCGCGGCGAAGTCTTCCGGCGTGAACGGCTCGTTGCGGAAGAAGTCGTAATAGAAGCCGTTCTCGATCACGGGGCCGATGGTGACCTGGGTGCCGGGCCACAGCGTCTGCACGGCCTCTGCCAGCACGTGGGCGCAGTCGTGGCGGATCAATTCGAGCGCACGCGGATCGTCGCGGTTGATCAGCTCGATCTTGGCGTCGGCCTCGATGGGATCGTCGAGGTCGGCGACGACGCCGTCGAGCGCCATCGCCACCGTGCGCTTGGCCAGCGACGGCGAGATGCCCTTGGCGATCTCGAGCCCGGTGATGCTCTTGTCATATTGGCGCTGGGCGCCGTCGGGGAAGGTGAGGGTGACTTTGGCGGCGGGGGTCACGGGCTTCAGATTGGAGAGGCTGTACTGGAAGCCAGACTCGGATTTGGGCTGGTCGGACATTGCTTTTCTCCTGAGGCTCACTCCTGCGAACGAGCGCAGGTAAGCGGGAACGAGCGATATATCAGGCGATTCGGCCTGCGCAATCCGGCAATTCCAAGAAAGTGGCGCGCAAAAGCGGGGCCTTGCACCAACTATTTGGCTCAGCGCCCTTTAACTCGTCACAAGCCGCCGCTACATGCGTTTGCATGGAAAATGCCCCCGCCGCCCGGCGCTTTGCGCCGACCGCCCTGATGCTCGGCAATCTCGTCACCGGCTGCTCGGTGCTGGCGCCTGCGGGCATGCTGCCGGAATTGGCGAGCGGGCTCGACGTCACCATCCATGCGGCCGGGCTACTGATCACATTCGGCGCGATCACGCTGTGCATCGGCTCGCCGCTGACGGCGTGGCTGACCAGCCGGATCGAGCGGCGGACGCTGCTCACCACGACGCTCGCCGTGCTCGCCTTTGGCAATCTCGCCTCGGCCTTTGCGCCGGACTACACCAGCCTTCTGGTGATCCGTCTCGTCATGCTCGCGATCGGCGCGCTCTACACGCCGCAGGCAGCCGGCACCGCGGCGATGATCGTGCCGGTGAAGCGGCGTGGCAGCACCATCGCCTATATCTTTCTCGGCTGGTCGCTCGCGGCCGCCGTCGGCCTGCCGCTGATCACCTTCATCGCGAGCCGCTATGGCTGGCGTGCGGCCTATGGCGAGATCGGCGTGCTCGGCTGCGTCAGCTTCGTGCTGTTGCTGATGCGCCTGCCGGGCGGCTTGAAGGGCGTGCCCGTCGACCTGAAGACCTGGGTTGCGGTCGGCCGCAGCAAGGCGATCCTGCTTCTGCTTGCGATCACCATGCTGCAAATGTCCGGGCAGTTCGTGGTGTTCACCTTCATGGGGCCGCTGCTGAAGAAGCTGACCGGGGCAAGCCCCGATGCGATCGGCATGGTGTTCGCCGTCTATGGCGTCTGTGGTTTCCTCGGCGTCGTGATTGCAACCCGCATCGTCGATACCTGGGGACCGTTCCGAACCTCGCTGCTGTTCACCTGCCTGCTGCTTGCGGGGATAACCGGCTGGGCGCTCGGTGCGGGTAGCCTCGTGCTGATGGCGGTCGCGGTGGCGGTCTGGGGTCTCGGCTTCGCCTCGACCAATTCGATGCAGCAGGTCCGCCTGGTCGCGGCCGCGCCGCCGCTGGCATCGGCGACCGTCGCGCTCAACACCTCTGTTCTCTATATCGGCCAGGCGGTCGGCTCCGCCACCGGCGGGCTGCTGTTCGCCCGCGAGCTATTGCACACACTCGGCTTCGTCGCGGTCGGTTTCGTCGTGCTGGCGCTGATCCTGGTGGTCCTGACCCGGCCGGCGGCGGCCGCCACCGCCTGAATTCCAGCGTTTTCCTGTGCGCAAGGTGCTTGGCAAACCGCGCGCCGGAGCGCTAGAAGGCCGGTCATGGGGACCAAAGAGAGTTGACTGAGATGAGGATGATTCTGGCGGTTGCCGCGGTGCTCTATTCAGCCTCCGCGTTTGCGCAGACCGACAAGCCACCCATGGTGGGGGATAAGCCGCTGGTGCAGGTCAAGCCCAAAGGGACCAAGACGGCGGCCGCCACGGCCGCGCCGGCGCCGAAGGGCAAGCCGCAATCGGTCGCGGCGCGGCTCCAGGCCTGCCTCGACATCGACGACGGCACCAAGGACCGCCTCAACTGCTACGACGCGGTGATCCCGCCGGCGCCGAAGCCAAAGCCGGCGAAGGCCAAGGGCTACGCCGATTGCCGTTTCTTCAAGGAAGAGGACGAGCGGCTGGCCTGCTTCAACGGTTTTGCCGAGAGCATTCCGAAGCTGCCCAAGAACTAAGTCCGCAAGCTGGACGGCTAATCGCTGATGCGGCTCAAGACGGCCCTGAAGGCAACGCCCGGCACTTGCAGCGCGGTGCCTTCGAACTCCGCCGTGTTGCCGTCTTCGCGGCCGGCGAGCGTCAGGGTGATCCGGTCGATGCCGAACAGCGGCCTGAAGGCCGGGTCGTCGTTGTGGCGCTGGGTCGCGATCTTGAACCTTGATGCTGTCGCCTTCGCCCGTATAGGTGCCGATGAAGGCGAAGGCGGAATTGCCGCCGCGCATCTTGCCATCCACCACATAGACGACGCCGCAGCCGGTTCCGTGAACGGTGTGGAAGTCGACCTTGTACAATCCCTGACGCACGGCTCGTCCCCACAAGAGTCCAATCGCAGCTCGGCCGGCAAATTATGGTCGTCGCCAGCGGAAGCAATCCGGTGACCCCCGGGAATTGTCGGCCGTCAACATCACATTTTGATCAGGCTTGAGACAATTGCAGGCAGCGCAGCCAAATGCCGGCTGGCGCAATATCTCCACCTTTCTCAATTTGACGCGTTTTGTTGACGCGAACCGGTATCGACTTCGCTCGAAAACGCTGCCCTAGCGGCTCGGTGCCGGATTGGTGGAGGCCACCCGCGTGAGCGAGAGCGCCGGCGTCGCCGACATCTTCACCAGCACGTCCTTGAGCGGATCGCGCGTCCAGGCGCGCGTCACATAGTCACGATGTGTGATGCCTTCGCCGGTCTCCACGAACACCACGCTGCCGGGACGCAAGGGGCCATCCATGTCTTCGGAGACGCTGATGCCCTTCTGCCTGAGCATGCTCATCAGCTCGCGGTCGCGTCGTGCGGTGTAGTGCGTGTAGGAGCTGACGAAGAAGCCGGAGCGGTGGCTCTCGATCCATGAGGCGAACTTGTCCATTTCGCCATAGACGGCGTCGAGCAGCACGACGCCACGGACGCGGTCGCTGATGCCGCCGACCTCGAGGCTCCAGGCCGTCGGCAGGAAACCGCCGCTATAGCCGACGATCACGATCGGCATGTTGGCAAAGGCGCGCGCGCTGTTGGGATCGCCGGTGAGGCGGGCGAGGTGGTTCGCCGATTCCTCCATGAAGCGCTTAAAGCCGCCGGCCTGCCAGAACTTGCCGGCACTGGAATCGGCGGCATCGACCGCCATCTGCGGAGCAAGGAGGATCGCGTTGGCGCCGGAATCGGTGATCTGCTGCGGCACCAGCTGCCTGTTGCGCACGTCGCGCTCCAACGTTGCGCCATTTCCGTGGAAGAACACCACGATCACGCCCGGCTTGTGCACGTCGAAATGCTCGGGCACGTGCACCAGCACGCGGCTGTCGCTGTAGGTCTCGTCCTGCCAGTAGACGCGCCCCGAATAGCTGCGGTGGCCGCGGCGGTCGCCCTTGGAGATGTTGAGGAACGGCGCATCGGAGGCGGGATTGTTGCCGAAATAGGGGAACGCCGACGATTTCATGCTGACAAGCGTCGTCAGGTCGTCACGTGCGGGGCGCTTGAACGGGACCTGAGGCTCGAGCGAGGCGACCTTGTAGGGAGCTTGCTCCGGCTGTTGCTGCACCGCGCGCTTTGGCGAGAAGTCCGACATCTGCCGTTGCAGAAAACTCTCGCTCGCCGACGGGAAGCGCTCCGTGAACTGCGGGGCAGGGAAGCGATCCTCGAAGCTGTCGCCGCTCGCAACCTGCCGGTTGGAGGCCTGTGGATTGGTCTTGGCGACGACCTGATTGGCTTGGACGTTGGTTTGGACGTTGGCCTGCGAGTTCGCCGCGAGCGCTGCCGGATTGGACGCCTTGCCGCATTGAACCAGCGCGAGCGCGAGGGGCACCAAGGCTGAGACCAGACCGATCCGGAGCGCACGGCCGTGCCGACCGGAATTCGTCCGATCGGCACGCGTGTCAGCTCTCACGTTCGGAACGGCCCCGACCATCCACCCATGACCCCAAGGCACTTCAAGTCAATCGGCAAGCTTGAGACAATTGAGCCGACCGGCGTTTAGGTAACGTTAAGCGTCCGGAGAAACTTCCCCACATCCGGAACGCTCAAAAGGACCATGCAATCGTGTCCTGATTGTGGGGGAGGAAAACGGGATTTCCCGGTGTTTGGGCGGATTTATTGCCCAAGACCATGCATGAAAGGTGTTAATTTACCTATTGCGTTCGCCTCATTTAACCCTTGTTAACCCTGCTTGAATTGACTGGACCAATCTGCACGATGCCTCCGAGGAGGCGCGACGCCTGAGGTTTAAGGACCCCGATGACGGCATCAGATGCGGGTACTGCGCCTTGGACTGGCCGGCTGACCGGACGCGGGTCGGGGGTCTCCGCTCTGGTCGCAACCGCCATCGTCGTTGCCGACATGATCGGGGTCGGCGTGTTCACCAGCCTCGGCTTCCAGGTCAAGGACATCCCGTCCGGCTTCTCGATCCTGCTGCTGTGGACAGTCGGCGGCGTCGTCGCGTTGTGCGGCGTATTCTCCTACAGCGAGCTCGGGGCGATGTTTCCGCGCTCGAGCGGCGAGTACAATTTCCTCGGCCGCGCCTATCATCCCGCCTTCGGCTTTCTCGCCGGCTGGGTCTCGGCGACGGTGGGCTTTGCGGCGCCCGTCGCGCTCGCGGCGATGGCGTTCGGCGAATACGCCAAATCGGTCATCCCCGATCTGCAGCCGATCCCGCTCGCCATCGGCGTGGTGTGGCTGGTCTCGCTCGTGCAGCTGACCGGCGTCAGGCACTCCTCGACCTTCCAGCTGATCTCGACCATTTTGAAGGTCGTGCTGATCGTCGCCTTCCTCGTTGCCGGCTTCATCATCGGCGTGCCGCAGCCGATTGCCTTCACGCCGCAGCCGGGCGATCTCGTGCATATCGTCAGCGCTCCCTTCGCGATCGGGCTCGTGTTCGTGATGTACTCGTTCTCGGGCTGGAACGCCGCGACCTACATCATCGGCGAGATGAACACGCCGCAGCAGAGCCTGCCGCGCGCGCTGCTCGCGGGCACGCTGATCGTGCTGGTGCTGTATGTCGCGCTCAACGCCGTATTCCTCTACTCAACGCCCGTCAGCGCGCTCGCCGGCCAGCTCGACGTCGCCAGCGTCGCCGGCACAGCGATCTTCGGCAGCCTCGGCGGCCGCATCGTCGGTGCCATGATCTGCGTCGGCCTGATCTCCTCGATCAGCGCGATGATGTGGATCGGCCCGCGCGTGATGATGACGATGGGGGAGGACATTCCGGCGCTGCGCGTGTTCTCGAAGCGGTCGGTCAGCGGCGCGCCGGCCTATGCCATCCTGTTTCAGCTCGCGGTGGCCAACCTGCTGCTGTTCACGCGCAGCTTCGAGGCTGTCCTCGACTTCATCCAGTTCGCGCTGTTGTTCTGCTCGTTCTTCACGGTTGCCGGCGTCATCAAGCTGCGCATCACCAATCCCGAGCTGCCGCGGCCCTATCGCACCTGGGGATACCCGTTCACGCCGCTCGTTTTCCTGCTCGTGACCGCCTTCATGATGTACTACCTGTTGACCGAGCGGCCTATTCAGTCGCTCGCCGGGATGCTCGTCATGGTCTCGGGCTTGTTGATTTATGCTATTTTCCGCAGGCGGCCGGTCGCCGCTGGCACGTCACACAATCGCGAATAGACATGTTTCGACCCATGAGAGTTGCGGCCGTCGCTCTTGCCCTCCTGGCTGCGGCCATCGCGTCGGCGCGTGCGGCCGAGGTCACCTTCGACGACACCGCGCGCTTCCTTGCGGGCATGCAGCCTTCGGCGGATTCGCCGCTGGTGCCGCTCACGAGGGACCCAGGCTGGCAACGCCACGCCAAATTCTTCGACGGCGCCTTCGCCCAGCTCGAGCAGCGCCAGCTCGCGAAGATCCGGAGCTGGGCCGACGTCAATCTGACCGCGCCCAGGCCGACCATGTTCTATTTGTTCAGCGGACCTGACTTCCTCTACGCTGATGCCTTCTATTCCAAGGCCAGCACCTATGTGCTCGGCGCCCTGGAGCCGGTCGGCACCGTGCCGGATTTGACGCGGTTGCCGCGCGGTTCGGTCGGCGCCGCGCTCTACAACGTCGAGCGCTCGCTCGGCTCGATCCTGAGCTTCTCCTTCTTCATCACCAAGCAGATGAAGGTCGACCTGCACACCAACCAGGTCAGCGGCACCTTGCCGATCCTCTATGTCTTCCTCGCGCGCTCCGGCAAGACCATCCGCAACGTCGAGATGGTCGCGCTCGACAACAAGGGCGGGATGCATGTCGGCAACGACAATCCGGGACCGAGCGCGACGCGCGGCGTCCGCATCACCTTTGCAGGCCCCGATGGGGAAGCCCGCACGCTGTATTATTTCTCCGCCGATCTCTCCAACGCGAGCGCGCGCGCAGCGGGCTTCCTGAGGTTCTGCGAGACGCTCGGGCCCGGCAACAGCCTGCTCAAGAGCGCGTCGTATCTGCTGCACTCCGGCAACTTCACCGTCGCGCGCGACTGGCTGCTCGCCAACAGCGCGACCATCATCCAGGACGATTCCGGCATTCCGCTTGCGAACTACAGCGCGCGGCAGTGGCGGTTCTTCCCGTTCGGCCGCTATCTCGGACCGATCGACGAATTCCCCGGGCGCTATCAGGAGCGCTACGCCGAATTGTTCACGCGCGCCCAGCCGATCGACTTCGGCGTCGGCTATCGCTGGCGCATGAATGAATCGAATCTGCTGCTGTCGGTGAAGGTGCCGGGCAGCGAGATCGTGCCGGCCGCGGAGGCCACCTCGTCCGCCGAGCCGCCGCCGAGACCACCGCGCCCGAAGCGACCGCGTCCGCCCGAGCCGATCCCGCCGCCGCCCGGGCGCTTCTTCTGGTTCCGCTAAAGCATGATCCGGAAAAGTGCGAAGCGGTTTTCCGGAAAGATCATGCGTAAACAACAAGCTAAAGCGCGATGACGGTTCATCCAAACCTCATCGCGCTTTGGGCTGTTTGCTGAAATCAGGCGTCAGGGCGTCTGGGCCACGACGACGAGCACTTCCGCTTTCTGTCGGCCGAGGCTCCTGACCTCGTGCGGGGTCTCTCCTGAAAAATACAGGCAATCGCCCTTGCCAAGCGTCAGCTCCTCGCCGTCGAGCTTGATCGCGATCTTGCCGTTGATGACGAACAGTAGTTCCTCGCCGGCATGCGAGGCGCGCGTTGCCGCCTTGTGCGGCGGGCTCAGCAGGAACGGCTCCATCATCTTGCGGGTGCGGCCGGTCGCCAGCGGCACGACACCAAACGTGTCCTGAAACAGCGGGACGTTGCCGCCTTCGCGGCGGAACAGCGTATAGCGCGGCGCGGGCTCGGCGTTCGGATCGAAGAAGTTCGCGACATTGACCTCGAGCGCAGCGGCCATCCGCAGCAGCGCGGCGAGGGAAGGGATCTTCAGGTTGCGCTCGACCAGGGAGATGTAGCCGCGGGTGAGATCGCTCTGCTTGGCAAGCTGGTCCAGTGTCAAGCCCTTGGCAATCCGCGCCTGGCGGATATTGGCCCCGACCGCTGTCGCTTTGCTGACGTCAAGCACGCATGAATCTCCCGAACTGCTGGGGCTTCTTTTGCAACAGATGCCGCCCAACTGCCAGCCCGATGGCGCGGATCGGCCGGTCCGGCTGCCCGCAAGCGTATTCCAATAGAAAACTCTTGCGCAGAAATTTCAGGCAATGACGCGGATAATGTGAGCAGGCTTGCTGGTATATCGCAGAAATCAGCCGAAAATTAGTGCATTTCATGCCCTTTGCCGTGATCGACGGCAGTTGCCGCGTTCCGTGGCGTTGATTTCCAATAGTAAACATGATCGATTTTTACCGTCCTGGCTGCCGATGGGCTCCACGGACCGAACCAACTGCTTTTCCCAGGCGCCGGTACCTTTTGGAGAGATCGATGACCGTAGCAGACGACGTAACCCTGAACGTAGCGCCGGACGAGGCGGCGAGCTTGCGACGGATCGTGTGGTCGAGCGTGATCGGCACCGCGGTCGAATGGTACGACTTCCTCATCTACGGCACGGCGACCGCGCTGGTGTTCAACAAGGTCTTCTTCGCCGCCGGCAATCCCACGCTCGCCACCATCGCGGCCTTCGGCACCTATGCGGTCGGCTTCCTGGCGCGGCCGCTGGGTGCTGCGATCTTCGGTCATTACGGCGACAGGGTCGGCCGCAAGGCGATGCTCGCGATCACCATCATGGTGATGGGTATCGGCACCTTCCTGATCGGCCTGCTGCCGACCTACCAACAGATCGGCATCGCCGCGCCGCTGCTGCTGATCGGCCTGCGTTTTCTCCAGGGCATCGGTCTCGGCGGTGAGTGGGGCGGGGCCGTGCTGATGGTGGTCGAGAACTGTCCGACACATCGTCGCGGACTACTCGGCAGCATGGTGCAGGTCGGCAATCCCATCGGCAATCTGGCCGCGATCGGCATGTTCGCGCTGGTGGCGAGCCTGCCGGAAAGCGACTTCATGACTTACGGCTGGCGCATTCCGTTCCTGATCTCGATCCTCCTGGTCGGCGTCGGTCTCTACATCCGTCTCAACATGGAGGAGACCGCCGCCTTCCGTCAGGTCCAGGCCAAGAGGGAAGTCGCAAGCATGCCTCTAGTCGAGATCTTCAGGCATCACCGCAGGCCGTTCTTCACCGCGGTCGGTCTGAAGATCTCCGAGATCGCCTATGCCAGCATCGGCGGCGTGTTCGTGATGTCCTACGCCACGGCCAATCTGGGGCTGCCGCGCGCGGTGGTCCTGAACCGTGCGTTCGCCGCATCGCTGGTTGCGCTGTTTGCCATTCCGCTGTTCGGTTGGCTGTCGGACCTCGTCGGCCGCAAGACGATGTTCTATGCGAGTTGCGCCTTCTCGGCGCTGTTTGCCTTCCCGCTGTTCTGGTTGCTCGACACCCGCGATCCCGCCATCGTCGTCTGCACCATCGTGGTCGCGATCACGTTCGGTCAGATGGTGATGTTCGGCATCGGTGCGCCCTGGTATTCCGAGTTGTTCTCCGCGCGGCTGCGCTACAGCGGCGCATCGCTCGGCTTCCAGGTCGGTGCGGCCCTGAGCGGCGGGTTGACGCCGCTGATTGCGGCGTCTCTGATGGCCTGGAGTGGGGGCGCAACCTGGCCGGTCTCGCTCTTGCTCATTGCCTGCGCCGCCATCACCGCGACTGCAACCAGTTTCGCGCCGGAGATGGCGAACAAGGAACTGACCTGATCCCGCGGCGCGTCGCTGCCGGCGGCGCGCCATCGTTCACCCAAGGGGAATTGTCATGCTCGATACCGTCAGTGCCGGCTCGGCGCACAACGCAACGCAGCTCGGCTGGACCGGCGTGGTGCGTTTCCTTCATTTCACCCCGCGTGCGTTCCTGCCGATGCGCGCGGCGGAGCAAATCAATCTCGTCGCCGGCCGGGGCATTGAAGGCGATCGCTATATGATCGGCAACGAAGAGGGGTTTTACTCGCACAAGCCGGAGGAGGGCCGGCAGGTCACCCTGTTCGAGCTCGAAACGTTGGTCGCGCTCAAGCGCGACGCCGGCATCGAGCTCAGACCGGAGGAACACCGGCGCAACGTCACGGTCGAGGGCGTGCCGTTGAACCATCTGGTCGGCCGCCGCTTCTGGCTGGGCGAGACCTTGCTGGAGGCGACGCGGCTGTCGGTGCCGTGCCGACACATCGAGGAGATCACCGGCAAGGCGATCTTCGATCCCCTGATCAACCGCTCGGGCCTTAATTGCAAAATCCTGCAAGGCGGCCTCGTGAAGGTCGGCGACATCGTGCGGAACGCGGCATGAAGGTGCGTCCGATCACGACGGTCAAGACGGTCGTCGCCGACATCGAGGAGGCAGGCCGCGGGATCAAGCTGTTCACCCTGGTCGATCCCGATCGCTGGGAACTACCGCCGTTCAAGCCCGGCGCGCATATCGATCTGCATCTGCCGAACGGGCTCGTGCGTACCTATTCGTTGTGCAACGAGCCCGCCGACAATACGCGCTATGTCATCGCCGTGAAGCGCGAGGCGGAGGGGCGCGGCGGCTCGCGCGTGCTGCACGACGAGGTCAGGCCCGGCGACGTCATCGGCGTCTCGCTGCCGCGCGGCGGCATGACGCCCGATGCGCGCATCGCACGCTATGTGTTCGTGGCCGGCGGCATCGGCGTGACGCCGTTCCTGTCCATGGCACGGCATCTCGAGCGAACGGAGCAGGCCGGCTTCACACTGCATCTGATCGTGCGCGAGGAGGTGCCGCTGGCCGCGCATCTCGGCGCGCTGATCGAAGAGGGGCGCGTGGTCGTGCATCGAACGTCCCGGACCGGGCGTCCTGATCTCGCAGCGCTCGTAGGGGAGGGGGGATCGGACACGCTGGTCGCCTGTTGCGGCCCGGAAGGCATGACCGATGATTTCGAGCGGCAAACGGCAGCGTGGCCCGCGGCGAATGTTCATGTCGAGCGCTTCGTCGCGCCGCCACCTGTGATCGATCCGGATGCAAAGCCCTTTACGCTGTTGCTGGCGCGCTCCGGCATGGAGATCGAGGTGCGGGCCGGCCAGACCATGCTGGCCGCGTTGCAGGAAGGCGGCGTCGACGTCGCCACCTCGTGCTGCGGCGGCATCTGCGGCGCCTGCAAAGTCGGCTGGATCGAGGGCAAGCCCGTGCACCGCGACCGCATCCTGTCGCCTTACGAGCGCGAGCGCTATCTCATGGTCTGCGTCGTAGGATCGGACGCCGATCGGCTGGTGCTTGATCTCTGATCTACCAGTGCACGCTCTGGCTCGGCACGATGAAGGCCGTGGAGCTCGGCGGCGTGGCGAAGCTCGTTGCCAGGTACCAGCCGGAGCCGGCCGCGAGCACCAGCAGGGCGATGATAGCGAGCATGTCGAGGGTTCTGGGATCGTGATTATGATGATGCCCGCCGGGACCGGAACGGGGACCAGGCTTGAAGTGAAAATGAGGGCTGATTTTCCAGCGCATTGTTGTCTCCTCCCGGGGGAGCATCACAACAACGCGAGGCGAAAGTTCCGGTTCCGCTCGGGGCAGCGATGCGCAGAGCACCGCAGCAAACGCCGGCGTGATCGGGAAAATGCGCACGCTTTACTGGGCGTTGACGCCGCGCCAGCGGCCGTAGCGCCAGGGCAGATACCAGTGCGCGCCCTGCGGTGCGTTGAGCGGCACGTTGTCGATGCCTGACGTGCCGAACGGGTTGCAGCGGAGCAGGCGCGCCAGCGTCATCCAGCCGCCGGCCCAAAGCCCGAACCGCCCGATTGCTTCGTCGCCGTAGACGGAGCAGGTCGGCAGGTGCCGGCAATTGTAGCCGACCAGCGGCGAGAGCGTGTGGCGGTAGAGCCAGATCAGCGCGCGGCCGAATCTGCGTGGGAGCCGGAGTGCGCCCTCGACTGGATTGGAACAATGTTCGCAGGCTGAATGCTTCATGTGCGCTTTGCCGCGACGTTGAGCGAGGTGCTGCACGGTTCCGGTGCAGGGAACCGCAAGCTGTTGTTTGCGCGCCATATTTTACGTGCTTTTTGGGAGCAGTGCAGCAAGTACCTATGGACGATCTGTATTCCCCCGGATACCATTTTTATGACGTCCGTGTGTAGACTCATGGAACGCAAAACGGGGCTTGCCTGAATCGCTTTGGGGCTTGGGGAAGGGACCAGTTTGAAACTTCTGACGTCGCTCAATCTTCGCGGCTGGTTGCTTGTGGGAACCGCCGTCTGTGGTATCGCGCTGGCGGGGGCCATCGCGACGTTTGGATCGTCTGCCCGGGCTGGCGCTGCGCTTGAAGAGCGCAAGCTGCCGATGAAGTTCAACTGGGTCGCCTGCGAGCCCAACTGCCGTGGGTGGGTCAGCGCGGTCGGGATCATCACGTCCGATACCCCCAAGGATTTCGAGGAATTCGCGCGCGCGCGTCAGCTTGGCGGCGCCACCGTCGTGCTCGACTCCAGCGGCGGCTCCGTCAACGATGCGATCACGCTCGGCCGGCGCTTCCGCAATCTTGGCCTTCTGACCACGGTCGGGATCAGCGTTCAGAACCGCGGCGGGCAGTCGGCCCGTCCGGCGGTGGCGCCTGAAGCCTATTGCGAATCCATGTGCGTGTTCCTGCTGCTGGCCGGCAAGAAGCGCTACGTGCCCGATGCGGCCCATGTCCGGGTTCACCAGATCTGGATGGGCGACCGGGCCGACGATGCCAAGGCGGCAAGCTACAGCGCGCAGGACCTGATGATCGTGGAACGCGACATCGGCCGGCTCGCCAAATACACCTTTGACATGGGCGGTGCCGGCGATCTGTTGTCGCTCGCGCTTAGCGTGCCGCCGTGGGAAGACCTGCACGAACTCGACGCAGGCGAGCTCAAGCTCACCAATCTCGTGACGACCGATCTCGTGGCCGACGTGCTGCCGCATGTCGACGTCTCCGCGCCGGCAATGGCTGAGCTGGCGCCGAAAACGCAGGCGAGGTTCGGCGCCGAACCGGAGCAGGCGCCACAGGCCGCCAAGTCGACCAAGACGGCGGAAGCCCTGGTGCCGACCGGCAGCGTGGCCACGCCGGCTGCGGCGGTGCAGAAGTAAGCTCCTAAATCCTGGCAGATCATTCCGGGGCGCGCGCAGCGCGAACCCGGAATCTCGATCGGCAAGCTCTGGATTCCGGGTTCGTCGCTTGGCGACGCCCCGGAATGACACCGATGGAATTAACCCTGCGCCGCGGCCGGCTGCTTGGCCTTCGCCTCGATCTGGTCGATCGCATCGACCACGGCATCGAAGGTCAGCAGCGTCGAGGCATGCCGCGCCTTGTAGTCGCGGACCGGCTCGAGGAACTTGATCTCTTCCCATTTGCCTTCAGGAGGCGCGCCATTCTCCTTCAGCATCTTGCGAACGGTTTCGCGTAACGCACGGAGTTCGCTCGCGGTCGAGCCGACCACGTGACTTGCCATGATGGATGAAGAGGCTTGGCCGAGCGCGCAGGCCTTCACGTCATGGGCGAAGTCGGTGACGATGTCGCCCTCCATCTTGAGATCGACCTTCACGGTCGAGCCGCACAGCTTGGAGTGGGCGGTGGCGGTGGCATCGGCGTCGGACAACCGCCCGAGGCGCGGAATATTCCCGGCCAGCTCGATGATCCGCTTGTTATAGATGTCGTTCAGCATGTGATGGAGTCCAGCACTTACCTACCGGATCGGCCTTGGCGGCCGCCGCCCAGGGTCCTATATAGGGACGGAACTGGCGGAAAAACAGTCCAGCGGTGCGGTGGGGATGATCCAGACCTGCGCTGCCAGCGTGATGACGCAGGAGCCTTTTTCGTCAAAACTGTTCTCTTCAGGCGTCCGGCGGCTTGCCGCCCCGTCTGCCGGTGACACTCCGGCCGTTGAGGCCGTCGAACGGAGTAGACATGGACGCTACCATCAAATCCATCCGCCCCAACAAGCCCGCTGACCGGCAGCCCGAGAGCCGCCCGGCCGAGCTTGACCCTGCCGAATTCCTCGCGGTCGCCGTCCGCGCCGACCAGCCGCGCCCCGCGCGCGCCGAGGCGGAAGCAGCGGTGAAGACGCTGCTCGCCTATATCGGCGAGAACACCGAGCGCGAGGGGCTGTTGGACACGCCGCGCCGCGTGGTCGAGGCCTTCGACGAGCTCTATCAGGGCTATCACCAGTGCCCGGCCGAGGTGCTCGACCGCACCTTCGGCGAGACCGCCGGCTATGACGACTTCGTGCTGGTGCGCGACATCGAGTTCACCTCGCAGTGCGAGCATCACATGATGCCGTTCTACGGCAAGGCTCACATCGCCTACACGCCGGTGGAACGCGTGGTCGGCCTGTCGAAGCTTGCCCGCCTCACCGACATCTTCGCCCGCCGGCTCCAGACCCAGGAGCATCTGACGGCGCAGATCGCGGCGGCGATCGACGAGATCCTGAAACCCCGCGGCGTTGCAGTGCTGATCGAGGCCGAGCATACCTGCATGTCGGTGCGCGGTGTCGCCAAGCACGGCGCCTCCACCTTCACCAGCCGCTTCACCGGCATGTTCCGCGACAATCCGGCGGAGCAGGCCCGTTTCCTGTCCCTGGTGCGAGGCCTGCAGCGCTGACCTCGCGAATAACTGGCGAGGGTTGCTGTGTCCGCTCACTCCCATGAGATCGAGGAAGGCCTCGCCTTCCTCCCCAAGTTCGACGCAGCCGGCCTCGTGACGGTCGTCGCGACCGACATCGTCAGCGGCGACGTGCTCATGGTCGCGCACATGAACGATGAAGCGCTGCGCAAGACGATCGCGACGGGCGAGGCCTGGTACTTCAGCCGCTCGCGCAATGCCTTGTGGCGAAAAGGTGAGACCTCAGGTCAGACCCAACACGTCGTCGAGATGCGCACCGATTGCGATCAGGATGCGGTGTGGATCAAGGTCGAGCAGGTGGGCGCGGCTTGCCACACCGGGCGACGGTCGTGCTTCTATCGCAAGGTCGAAGGCGAGGGCGGTGGCGCCAGGCTGGTCTTCGTAGATGCTGACAGGCTGTTCGATCCAAGCGACGTCTATAAGAAGTAGCCGCCATCATTCCGGGGCGCGCACAGCGCGAGCCTGGAATCCATCGTACGGCATAACGTGCGGTGGAATGGATTCCGGGCTCATCGCTTCGCGATGCCCGGGAATGACTCGGGGGCCGACGGGCGAAGCCCAATTAACCCCGCATTAACCATACCTGTCCCACGGTGAGACGATAGGGCGCCGAATTGCCGGCGCCGCTCAACGCCGCGCGGGGCGGGCACTTCATCATGTCGCTCGACAATTCCAGTGCCACGCAGACGGTCGCTCTCGACCCGACGCGGGCGCGCGTCGCCGGTGCGATCAAGGACGTCTCCAACCGGACCGGCGTCAGCTTCCAGTACATGCTGACCACCGCCAAGATGGAGTCGGATTTCGATCCGACGGCGGGCGCCACCACATCGTCGGCGCACGGGCTCTACCAGTTCATCGACCAGACCTGGCTCGGCACCGTGAAGGAGGCGGGCGCCCAGCTCGGCTATGGCAACTACGCCAACGCCATCACCAGGACCTCGTCCGGCGGCTACACCGTCGACGATCCCTTCATGAAGCGGTCGATCATGAAGCTGCGGGACGATCCGGAAGCCGCATCCAGCATGGCGGCGGCGCTGACGCAGTCGAACAGTTTCAAGCTGACCGGTCTGCTCGGCCGCAGGCCGTCCGACAGCGAGCTCTACATGGCCCATTTCATGGGCGTCGGCGGAGCGGCAAAACTGATCGCCAATGCCGAGGACAACCCGCAGGCCGTCGGCGCGCGGCTGTTTCCCAATGCGGCCTCCGCCAACCGCTCGATCTTCTACGCCGGAGACGGCCGCGCCCGCAGCGTCTCGGAAGTCTATTCGGTGCTCGACGCGCGCTACGCCAGCGCGGCGAATTCGAAACTCACTCGCAGCGCGATGGCGATGTATGGCGACACGCCGTCGACCACGCAGGTCGCAAGCGCCAATGGCATGCAGCCGACCGCGCCCGTCATCGACAACGCCGCTTATCTCCAGACTTTTCCCGATGCACGCGGTGTCACGCCAGTGAGCACGATATCGTCGACGACGGTTGCGGATAACACGCCGGTCACCCCCGCATTCCGCTCGATCTATCAGCCAGGCGACATCACGCAGCCGGTCTCGACCACGGTGCAGAAATTGTGGGGCAACAACGCCTCGGTCGCTTCCGTGACGCCTGACGTGCGTCCGCCGCAACCGCTCGATCTCTTCAGCGATCGCAGCGGCACCTTCTCGAGCTAGTCAGCGCACCTCTACGTGCTGCGCAGCGTGCGGCCGCCGTCTTTGTTCCCTTAACAAAACGTCAATGAAACCAGCCAGTTATGGTGAACGCTTTGTTAAGCGTCGTGGTTTATTTTGTGTTGCAGGTGACGAGCCGTCACCATTTTTGTTTGTTGTGTAAGCCGGAAGCAGCATGATCGTTCGGCAGTTCATCAATTGGATCAGGACCGCGCCCGCTGGCGAGCGGGCGGAGGCGACGCGGGCGTTGGCCCGGGCCTGGCTGATCTCAGACCTTTCGACAGACGACCGCGTCGCCGCCGAAGGCGCGCTGCTGATGCAGCTCGACGATCCCTCGCCGCTGGTGCGGCAGGCGATGGCCGAGGCGTTTGCGCGCAGTCTCGATGCGCCGGCCGCGATCGTGCGGGCGCTGTCGGCAGACCAGCCGACCGTCGCGCTGCCCGTGCTCGAACATTCACCGCTGCTGATCGACGCCGATCTCGTCGACATCGTTGCCACCGGCAATGACGAGGTGCAGTGCGCGGTCGCCCGCCGCATCGCGCTGCCGGTGTCGGTCTGCGCGGCGATCGCCGAAGTCGGCTGCGCGGCGTCGGCGCTCGAACTGATCGAAAATCCCCATGCCGAGCTGGCGCCGTTCTCGTGGAATCGCATCGTCGAGCGTCACGGCCATCTCGCCGCGATCCGCGAGGCGATGCTGGTGCTGGAGGATCTGCCGGCGGCAACGCGTGCCGCGCTGGTGGCAAAGCTGTCCGAGACGCTGGCGCAATTCGTCGTCGCCCGGAACTGGCTGAGCGCCGACCGCGCCGAGCGCGTGACGATCGAGGCGCGCGACCGCTCCACCATGAACATCGCGGCGCGCTCGCGCGGCGAGGACATGCAGGGTCTGGTGCATCACCTCCGTGTCACCGGCCAGCTGACCGCCGGTCTCATTCTGCGCGCGCTGCTGTCGAGCAATCTCGATTTGTTCGACGCGGCGCTGGCCGAGCTCGCCGATCTGCCGCTGGCGCGTGTCTCCGCGCTGCTGCACGACCGCGGCGGCAACAGCCTGCATGCGCTGCTCCGCCGCGCCGGCTTGCCCGAGGCGACGTTCGCCGCGTTCCAGGTGGCGCTCGATGCCTGCCACGAGCAGGGCTTTGTCGACAGCGACGACGGTGCGGCGCGGCTGCGCCGGCGCATGGTCGAGCGCGTGCTGACCCATTGCGAGACCGACCGCGGCGCCGCCGAGCCGCTGATGGTGCTGCTCCGCCGCTTCGCGACGGAATCGGCGCGCGAGGAGGCGCGGCTGTTCTGCGACGAGATCGTCGCGGACGATGCGATCGATCCGGTGTACGATGATCTGATTGCCGCCTAGCGAGATGCCGTAGGGTGGGCAAAGGCGCAAAGCGCCGTGCCCACCACCTATCTGTACAATTCGAGCTGATTGGTGGGCACGCTTCGCTTTGCCCACCCTACGATACGGATCGTGCAGATAGAGACGAGTCTTACTCCACCGGCACGATGCTCGGCGCGAGGATTGCCTCGAGATGCTCGGGGCGGTCGCGGTTGACCTGGGCGAGATAATCGTCGGCGACCTTGCGCAGACGGCGGCTGAGCTCGGCGGAGACGCTGATCCTGTCGAGCTGGGTGTTCTCGTGCACGATGGCGAGAATCGCGTTGATGTGGTGGGTGAACAGTTCGGCCGGCACCTTTTCCAGATCGGGCGCGTGCTCGATGACGCGGCACAGGCTCTCGGCGACTCCCGCGGCCGCCGGAAATCCGAACGTCGCGGCATCGCCCTTGATGTCATGCGCGGCGCGGAACAGCTCGTCGCGCCGCTCCTTGGTGAAGCTGTCATGGCGGATGGCGACGTAGGCGGCCGACAGGCGGTTGACCTCGGTCGTCATCCAGTCCTTGAACTCGCCGGACAGACCCGCGAGCGCCTGCTCGGCGCGACCGATCGGATCGTCCATGTCCTGGTCTTCGACACGGCGCAGAACCTTGCGCAGCGGATTGGGCTGCGTGATGATTTGATGCGTGGCGAAGGCCGTGACCTCGATGTCCTTTGCGCTGTTCTTCGCCATGATGCCGGCCCCGTGTGAGACGTTGCGCTAGATGGAGGACCGGGCCTTGTCGAGCAGCGAGGGCTGCTGGAGCACCTCGTGTTTTTCGCCGACGCGGCGCTCGGGGCCCATATAGGCGGAGTTGGTGTTGCGACGCCGGTCCGGACCGAAATAGGTCTTGGTCTTGATGAAGGGCCGGGGATTGGCGACGACGTTGAGGATGCGCTGGTAGAGGCCTTTCGCCGAGATCGGCTTGGCCAGGAATTCGGTGACACCGGCATCGCGCGCGACGGTGACGCGGCGCTTCTCGGAGTGGCCGGTCAGCATGATGATCGGCGCGTAAGGATTGCCCTTGGACTCCGGCTGCCGGATCATCTGCGCGAGCTCGAGCCCGTCGAAGATCGGCATCGCCCAGTCGGTGATGACGATATCGGGCACGTAATGGCTGTACATTTCCAGCGCCGTGGCGCCGTCCTCGGCCTCGTAAACTTCGCGCGCGCCGAACGAATGCAGCAGCGTCCGCAGGATGCGGCGCATGTGCGGATTGTCGTCGCAGACGAGGAAGCGCAGTTTGTTGAAATCGATGCGGAACATGACGCCCGGGCCAAAGCGGTCAACCTTCGTTAACCATATCGCGTCGGGGGTTAATGAACGGTTGCGCTTGCATCTCGCGGCGGATCGGAAGAAGGGCTGTGTGATATCGTAATTCTGACATTTTTTATCGTAAAACAATAAAAATACTTAATCGAGCGGGAGCATCGTCCAATGAGCGTGATCGCGTTTCCCTATCCCGTGCCGGCCGAGCCGCGATTGCGGCGGATCGGACGGATCGTCGCCGTCGGCGCGCTCGTCTGCGTCGCGGGCGCGGTGATTGCGGTGCCGCTGCTCTGGTCGAGCGACGAGGTGCTTCGGCACTGGATCGCCACCCAGTCCCCGCTGGGGGCGCAGCCCTTCACCCTCAATCCCGGCACGCGCTTCGCCGGTGCGCTGATCAGCCTGATCGGCCTTGCGCCTGTTCTCTACGCCTTGTTGCAGCTCTCGATGCTGTTCTCCCGTTTCGCGCGCGGCGAGGTCTTCGTGACCGAGAACGCCTGGCGCATCCGCCGGATGGGCCTTGCGCTGATCGTGGGCGCGCTGATCTCGCCGCTGGTGCAGATGCTCACGACGGTCAATCTGACGCGGGCCAACCAGCCCGGCCAGATCGTGGTGATGTTCGGCATCGATCAGTCGCATGCGCTGTCGGTGCTGAGCGGGCTTGCGCTCATCGCCTTCGCGACCGTGATGGTGGATGCTGTTCGCTTGTGGCACGAGAACAGCGAGATCATCTGACCATGCCGATCGTCGTCAATCTCGACGTCATGCTCGCCAGGCGCAAAATCAGGTCCCGTGAGCTTGCGGCCCGCATCGAGCTCACGGAAGCGAACGTCTCCCTGCTGAAATCGGGCAAGGTGCGTGGCATCCGCTTCGATACGCTCGAGCGGATCTGCGCCGTGCTCGACTGCCAGCCCGGCGATATCCTGGAATACGTCCCTGACAATGCGGACGATGCGTTGGAGCCTCGCACGGCCGGCCGGAAATCGGCCTAGCCAACTCGTTAATCCAGACCGGAGAAGCCTGCGATGAACGGCCTTGCGCGCGTTCTTGCGAGCGCGGCTGCGCTCATGCTTGGCGGATGCGGCTCGGTGCCGCTGACGTCGATCCCGCCGCTCGCCCGCATCGATGCCAGGACGACGGATCTGTCGATGCTGCGCGTCGCCGTGCAATTGCCCGACGCGCTGCGGCCGCGTTCGGGCGGGGTCAAGCTCGACGTCGTCACCAAGCTGGCGGGGGAGGCTGAGGCCAAGACGAGCTTCGCCATGATGGAGCTGAGCGCACGCGAGCGGGGCGGCTTGCCTGCCCAGCCACAGAACTCCTCCATCTACGCCTTTCGCTTGTCGCCGGAAGATGCCGCGCGCTTCGAGGCGTTGCGCGCCTCGATGGTCGAGCAGGGGAGGAACGGTAAGCGCGGATCGATGGGACTTGGCGTCGCCGCCAAGGAATTCTGCCGCACGAATGCGGGCCCGCAGGCCTCGCTGCTGGTGACGATCTATCTGATGACATCGGAGACGAAGAGCTTCGTTCCGGTCGTCAGGGATTTTGACCTGCTGAGCGATCCCGCCATGGCGGGAGGCCTGGACGCGGTTCAGCCCTGCGGCCAGTGAGCTGGGGATCAGTAGCCGAACTGCTCGCGCAGGATGCGCTCTTCCAGGCTATGGCCGGGATCGAACAGCATGCGCATCGAGATGGACCTGTCCGAGAGCACCTCGACGCGGCGGACCCTCCGGACCTCTTCATGGTCGGCGACGGCCGCGACCGGGCGCTTGTCGTCCTCCAGCACCTCGATCACGACATAGGCGCTGTTGGGCAGCAGGGCGCCGCGCCAGCGCCGCGGCCGGAAGGCGCTGATCGGTGTCAGTGCAAGGAGCGCCGCGTTGATCGGCAGGATCGGGCCTTGCGCCGACAGATTGTAGGCAGTCGAACCTGCGGGCGTCGCGACAATGATGCCATCGGCGATCAACTCGGGCATGCGCTCGCGCTCGTCGATCAGGATGCGCAGGCGTGCGGCCTGGTAGGTCTGCCGGAACAGGTAGACCTCGTTGATGGCGTGATGCAGGTGCACGCGGTCGTTGGCGTCCGTCGCGCGCATCAGGAGCGGGTTGATCTCGGTCTCATGCGCCGCCGCGAGTCTCGCGCGCAGATCGTGCGTCGAATACTCGTTCATCAGGAAGCCGACGGTGCCGCGGTGCATGCCGTAGATCGGCTTTCCCGTGCGCATGTTCCGGTGCAGCGTCTGAAGCATCAGCCCGTCGCCGCCGAGCGCGACCACGACGTCGGCATCTTGCGGATCGCAATTGCCATAGTCCTTGGTGAGCTGGTTGAAGGCGGTCTGCGCCTCGTTACTTGGGCTCGCCACGAAGGCGATCCGGTCATATCGCATGGGCTTGGTCATGGCTTCCGGCAAGGCCGCTGGCTGGAGAAAGTTCCGCCCGGCTCGTCTATACGACCTGGGCCTGCATTGTCGAGGAGGACCGCTCGTCAAGGCAAACGGACGATTGTCCATCTCGATTTGCGGACAAACCGGCTCGATTTGAGCCCGGCCGGCTTCCTCGGGCGTTGCTGAACCGGCGGTCCCCCAAACCGTCGCATTTGCTCGCTAGCCTTCGGAGGTGCACCGGCTCTCATAGCCGGGCAGGGAGAACGCTCATGGTTACGACCTTGCGGGACCCGCGCCGCGCGATCCTGGTGCTGGCGGTGTCGATCTTCGCGGTCGCGGGCGTTGCGCGTGCGGACGATCCGCCGCAGCCGCGCGCCGAGACGGCCGCGCCAGCCGGTCAGAAGGGCGGACGCGGCAGCGGCCCGCAAAGCGCGTCACAGAATTCGTCGTCGCCTGCCGAACTGCATCGTCTCCCGCCGGACTCCACCACGCAGCAGACCCTCGATTTGCCCGGCCGCACCCTCAGCTTCGCCGCGACCGCCGGTTCGATCCGCGTGTTCGACGGCAAGGGCGAGCCGCTGGCCGACATCGCTTACACTTCCTACGAGCTCGGCGGTGCCGACCGCGCGACGCGCCCCGTGACCTTCCTGTTCAACGGTGGACCCGGCGCATCGTCGGCCTGGCTCCAGTTCGGTGCGGCCGGGCCGTGGCGGCTGCCGCTTCACGGCGAAGCTCTCTCACCGTCGGCCTCGCCGGAGGTGAAGCCGAACGCGGACACCTGGCTCGACTTCACCGATCTCGTCTTCATCGACCCCGTCAGCACCGGCTACAGCCGCTTCGTCGCCAGCGGCGAAGATGCGCGAAAATCGTTCTACTCGGTCGACGGCGACGCCAATGCGATCGCGCTGGTGATCCGCCGCTGGCTCGAGAAGCACGACCGGCTAACCTCGCCGAAATATGTCGCGGGCGAGAGCTATGGCGGCATCCGCGGGCCGAAGGTCGTGCGCCAGTTGCAGCTCCAGCATGGCGTCGGCGTCAGGGGATTGATCCTGGTGTCGCCGCTGCTCGACTTCCGCGAGTTCACCGGCACCAGCCTCCTGCAATATGTCGCGACCTTGCCGAGCTACGTGGCGGTCGCGCGCGAGGCCAAAGGACCGGTCACGCGCACCGATCTCGCCGACGTCGAGGCTTATGCGCGCGGCGAATTCCTGACCGACCTCGTCAAGGGCGAGGCGGACAGGGAGGCCGCCAACAGGCTCGCCGACAAGGTCGCCGAGCTCACCGGCATCGACCAGGCGGTCAGCCGCAGGCTCGCCGGCCGCTTCGACGTCGGCGAATTCCGCCGCGAGTTGGACCGCAAGAACGGCAAGGTGACCGGGCGCTATGACGGTTCGGTGCGCGGCCTCGATCCCTATCCGGATTCGAGCAGCTCGCGCTTCGGCGATCCCTCGGGCGACTCCCTCCAGGCGCCGCTGACGAGCGCCGCGGTCGACGTGCTCACACGCAAGCTGAACTGGCGGCCCGATGGCTCCTACGAAGTCCTGAACGGCGCCGTCGAGGGCCATTGGGACTTCGGCCGCGGCATCAACCCGCCGCAGTCGGTGTCGGAGCTGCGCCAGATCCTTGCCACCGACACGAGGCTGAACGTGCTGGTCGGACACGGCCTGTTCGATCTCGCCACGCCCTATTTCGGAACCAGGCGGGTGCTCGACCAGCTCCCGGCCTTCGCGACCCAGCGCGTCAAGTTCGTGGTCTATCCCGGCGGCCACATGTTCTATTCGCGCGACGGCTCACGGCAGGCGTTCCGCAGCGAGGTCGAGGCTCTGATCAGGGAGTAGGCCGCCGCTTGCGCGGGGGATAGCGGCGTGCGATCTCGCGTGCCACGACGTTCGCTGGCTTCACATTGGCACCCGCGATCCAGATGTCGCTCACCTTGCCGCGCTTGTCGCGGGCGCGGCGCACCAGCTCGCCGTGGCTGGAATAGCCGGCGGCCCAGGCGAGCTTGCCGGTGTCGCGCCCGGTGACCTCGATCTCGGCGGCGTCCATGAACGGGTTGTTGAATTGCGGATTGGCGATCAGCACGCGGTTGCCCGCAGGCACGAAGTCGTTCGCGCCCCAGATCGTCCACCAGCGGCCGGTCCAGTCTCGCACACGTCGGTCGGGTGCGCCGCGGCTCCTGAAGACGCGCAGGATCTGCATCGCACCGTCCATCCAGAACGGCGCCGCTCCGTCGATGGAGTTGCTGAGGATGCTGATCGACAGCTCGCAGGCAGGGATCGAGCAGGTCCGCGAGATGTAGCCCTGGAAACCGCCGCCATGGCCGAACCAGTCCCAGCCGTCGGTCTTGCCGGCGTTGACACCGAGGCCGTAATAGGCCTCGAAACTCTGCGGAACGCGCCAATGCTGTCGCGTCATCTCCCGGCGGCTGGCAACCGACAGCACGCTCTTTTTGGCATTGGGTGCGAGCTGCGCGAAGAAGCGGGCAGTGTCGGCGGCGGTGGCGACGAAACCCGCGGCCGATGCCATCGCATGCGCGGGATTGTCCCCCGGGATCACGCAGCGCTCGCCGAACGGCAGCTTCCGCGTATGGCCGCGCGCGAATGCGGCGCCCTTCGGCGGCGGCGCGTCCGGTTCGGTTTCGCGCAGGCCCGCCGGCGCAATGATCTCGCGCTTGATCCAGGTGGAGTAGGGCTCTTTCGTCACGGCTTCGATTACGAGGCCCATCAGGCCAAAGCCGTGATTGGAATATTTGAAGCGCGTGCCGGGCTCGATCGCGGTCGGCAGTTTCAATTCCGCGAGCAGCTCTTTCACGTTGAGATAGGGCCGGCTGTCGATGAACTGGCCGGAATCGGCACCATCGCGCGTCAGCCCCGCGCTGTGCGAGAGCACCTGCGCAATCGTCGTCTCGGCAATGCGCGGATTGAGGCCGCCGACATATTGGCCGACCGGATCGTCGAGCCGCAGCCTCTTCTGCTCGCGCAGCTTCATGATGCCGGCTGAGGTAAAGCTCTTCGAATGCGAGGCAATGCGGAAGCGGTGGCGCGGGGTGAGTTTTTCGCCGGTGTCAAGATTGGCAAGGCCGAACGCATGCTCGGCGACGATTTCGCCCCGATGGACGAATGCGATGATGGCGCCGGGTTGCTGGAATGTCGTCTGCTGAAATTCGATCCAGGAGCTAATGTAGTCGATCGCGGATCGCAGCCACGTGTCCATTGCGCACCAATTTGCGAGGGGAGGATTGGTACGCAAGGCTAGCCGAGAAAGCGGAACGGGCACAACCGAAAGGTTGTGCCCGTTCGCGAAGTTGCAAGATGCGATTGTCTTAGTAGACGAGCGTCGCGCCGGTCGGCTTGTCGAGCGCTGCGGCCAGCGAGCGATATTCGGAGCTGTCGGTGCCCGCGAGCGAGGCGATCTTGTTGAGGTGATATTGCGCCTGTTCGCGGTTGCCCTGCTCGAGCTGCCAGAGGCCGTAATACTGCCAGGTGCGGACGTGGTTCGGATCGTCCTTCAGCGCGATCTCGTAATAGACCTTCGACGACTGGTAATCGCCGAGCTTGCGATAGGAGTAGCCGATCAGGTTCGCAACGTCGGCGACGTCGTCGCGCTTGAGCGACTTCAGCTGGCCGATCGCGCCAGTGTAGTCGTGGTTGTCGTAGATGGCGGTATAGGCGGTGCGATAGGCCGCGAGGAATTTGGGATCGCTGACGGAGGAGCTCTTCTTCTTGCCCTTCTTGGACGAGGAGTCCGACTTCGGCGGCGAGGAGGGCTCGTCACTGCCCGCGGCATAGGCGCTGGACAGCACCGGTGCGGCCGCCAGCGTTATGGCGACTAGTCCCGGCACAAGAAGCATTGAGAGTTTGCGCATCTAAGTTCTCCCGTATGGAACGTGGCGATCCTACACGATTGCCCGAAGACCGGAACACCCATTGGGCAGAAACATTCCCGCTTCGCACGATCTATTCTCCCCAAGCCAGATGACAAACTTGTCATCGAGATGAACGGAAGCCTGCAACCGGCTTCAGACTGGGTTCAGTGCGTGGCGCCTAGCCTCCCACCTACGATCGAAGGGTCGGCGAGAGGGCGCCGCCTCAAGATCCTTCCAAGAGGAGACCACCATGCTGAAGACCATTTCCGCAGCCTTGCTCGCCGCTTCCGTCATCGCAGCCCCGGCCTTCGCGGCTGAGGCCGGCAAGACCACCACGACCGCCCCGGTGATCAAGGCGGACCAGAGCCAGACCAAGACGTCGACGACGGTCGCGAAACCGGACGCCGGCGTCAAGGCCGACAGCAAGGCCGCCGACGTCAAGGCGGATGCCAAGGCCGACACCAAGTCGAAGGCGATGAATGCCAACGCGGCCGTGACGCCCGACGAGCACAAGACCGTGCGTACCCATCGCCATCACCACAAGCACCTGTCGTCGAAGAAGTCGCTGAAGACGCAGCCGGATGTCACCAAGCCGGTGACGACCGAGAAGCGCAGCTAACGACTGATCCCGCGCGGCGGCATCCCTGGCATTGCCCTGTCGCCGCGTGCGGAATTCAGGCCCGGCCCGTTCGTCATGCCCCGCGCGGTAGCACGGGTGCTGGCCGGCGGGCCGGTGCGCCGTGCTGGCTGGATTGCGAAGCGAATTCCCTTTGCGCAACCTTGGAGCGAGAGCGTTTTCAAGCGAAGTGGACGCCGGTTCGTGTGAAGAAAACGCGTCAAGACAAGAATCTAGAGCTTCGGTTCTGATTCAATCAGAACCGAAAATGCTCTAGAACATTGTCCGAGTCTGACTGGCCGGAGAATGTAGTCCTTGGGGCGATTGACGAAACGTGCGGCGATCCTGGTGCTGCCGCTGGCGCTCGCGGCCTGTTTCGGCAGCGAGGGTGACCGTCCAACCCTGATGGGCGGGGCCCAGGCCGGAGGGCCGCAGCCGTTTCCCGACAATTTCCGCAGCGACACGCTCGCCTTGATGCGCACCTACCTCAACAATCCGGTCGGTGTGCGCGAGGCCAGCATGGCCGAGCCGGTGCAGCGTGAGGTTGGCGGTCGGCAGTTCTATATCAGCTGCTTGCATTTCACCCCGCGCGAGAGCGACGGCAGCTACAAGGCCATGCGCGAGCGCGCCGTCATCTTCGTCAACGGCCGGGCGGACCGCGTCGTCGACCGGACTACCGAGCTCTGCGCTGGCGCGGTTTACGCAGCCTTTCCGGAACTGGAAAAGATGACACGGTAGCGCAAAGCCGGCCTTCATCACCGCGTGCTAGAGCGGACGCTGCCGGAGCTGCTGGATCACATTTCGGCGAGCTTTGAACGGGGTGGTTTCGCCTTGCGACAAATGGTGACGGCGGGTCTCGCGCCGACGACAGAATCTGTCGGCGCCAGCAGATGCGACGGAACAAAATCGCGTTGTTGCCACCCCGTCACAGTCGCGAACGATCAACGTTCCGGCATCGCCGCGAAGCAACCCAATTCACGCCACGTTGTTTCCAGAGTGTCGTATGAAAGAACGGGGATGACCATGAAGACGATTTTGCTGGGCGCTGTTGCCCTGCTTGCGCTGGCCGCGCCGGCCGCAGCGGCCGACATGCAGCCGCGCACCTACACCAAGGCGCCGGCCTATACGCCGCCGCAGGTGATCTACAACTGGACCGGGTTCTACATCGGCGGCCATGTCGGCGGCGCGTTCGCCGGCGACAGCAGCTTTCAGTCCAGCGACGCCCGCTTCCTGGGCGGCGTGCAGGGCGGCTTCGACTACCAGTTCGCGCCCAACTGGGTGGTGGGTGTCGAGGCCCAGTACTCCTGGCTCCCGACCAACAACAACGGCGTGACGTTCCCGCTGGGCACGCAGGTGACGTCCAACACCGACCAGCTCGGCTCGGTGACCGGCCGCATCGGCTACACCTGGGGCCCGACGCTGCTGTACGCCAAGGGCGGTTACGCCTGGCGCAATGGCGGCCTCGGCGTCAACATCGCCGGCGTGCCGCAGGGCTTCACCGCGACCGGCAACAACAAGGACGGCTACACCGTCGGTGCCGGCCTCGAATACATGTTCGCCCCGAACTGGTCGGCCAAGGCCGAGTACCAGTACTATAATTTCGGCAGCACGACCTTCACCTCCGGCCCGGCCGACATCGTCGGGGTTCGCGGCCGGGAGGACGAGCATACCGTCAAGGTCGGTGTGAACTACCGCTTCGGCTGGGGCGGGCCGGCGGGCTCGCGCTACTGAGCCCGGCCACCGCCATCCAGGATCTGACAAAGGCCGGCCTCGCGCCGGCCTTTCGTTTGCCGGCCGCCGATGTTTGCTTTGCGTGAACCATCTGGCGCGTCATTTGCAAGCAAACATTCGGGCGCGCGCCTTCTCACGCGCGTCATGGGACTGGGGTAAAGCAAAAATAATTTTTGCCGCTTACGGAACTCGCACTCCGGGGCGCGTTATATGAGAATTACCGGGCTGGTGGGACGACGGACATGCGTATCTTTGTGTCGGCAGTAGTGCTCTCATGCTTCACCTGCCTGCCGTGCTCTGCACAGACAATCCTCAAATCGGAGCCTCTGATGCTGGCACCCTATGAGGTGGCCTTCGTCAAGGACGCGTCCTGCCCGTCGGGCAAGGTGCTGAAGGTGACGGGCGCCATCCGCGGGCTGCATCGGCGCAAGGCCTGTGTCGCCCTGGCGGGCGAGCAGGCATCCCTGGCGACCGCGACACCCTGATCTCTTCTTGAGATCCTCTGGGCTTCCGGCCGCATCCTAGGAATTCAGTTCAAGCTCCAGGCGCGAGTCCCGTTCGGCCTCAGCCTTGTTCCTGGCGGGGTCCTCGCCCTGGGCTGCCCGGCACGGCTTGATCTCATAGTCGTTGTCGAGCACCCGGCGCGGGCCGTGTCGCTCCTCGTCGGTCGTGATATCGACGACCAGGCCGCTCCGCTGTGCGATCTTCCAGACGTCGGACTCATCAGGATAGGCTTTGCTGATCTGAGCGTCGTTGCAGAACAGGGCGTAGGGCATTCTTTCCGCTCCGGGAAAGCCCGTTAACGATTGCGCTGGGGGAGGGTTCCGGCCGACCGTACGATCACGGCGCCGTGATCGGGGCGGCCAAGCCTTGAGTCGTAAACGAGTCCTGAATCCCAAAAAAAAGAATCCCTGGGACTCTCCAGCCGGAATCAGCGGATGTTTTGGTCATGACGAGCGACCTCAAAACCTGCTGCGGGCACATGCTCCTGCCGTTGACGCTGGCACTGTTTGGCGCGTGCGCAACCAATCTCTTGCTGGTTTGGTCCTGGCTGTAAGGTCCCAATCGCGGAGCCGGCCTTATTCTTCGGCCGGCGGACGGGTAGAGCCGTCGCGAATGGCGGCGCGCAATTTGGTCAGGGTTGCCGCACAGTAATCCTCACGCTCGCGCTCGAACCGCTCCTGATGTTTGCGGAAATTCGCGATCCGGACCTGCATCTCGGTGCGGAAATCGCCACTCATGCGGGGTGGCGGGACCTGCAGGGTCCGAGGTGGCTCCGGCGGAGGAGATGCGGCTTGCGGCTCGGCTTCGATCGTGACCGCCTTGATGGTCGCGTCCGGAGTCACCTCGAAAGCAGCAGTCGGGCGCTCCGGCGGATGGAATTCATCCTTCTTGCCGGTTACGGATTGGACGAAGGCCAGTGTCTGCGCGATCAGTGCGTCGCGCTCTCTGATCCACTTCATGGGCCACCCCATCCTTGCTGCGACCATTCCACCAAAGCGCGAGGGATGAATCAAGAAGGTATCCCGCAAGGGATTGCATATTTTTCCCGTGCGCCCGACAGTGCGGGAATGGATGCCGGACAAGAAAAAGAAGAGTTGGACGAAGTGGAAGGCTTGAGGCTGGTCCGCGCCTTCCTCTTGCTGCCGCCCCACAAGCGGGCGGAGGTGATCGCGTTCGTCGAGGAGCTGGTCCGTCTTCATGCCCAGGCCGGCGAAGGTGACGGCGCGCCGGCGAGGTGAGTGCTACCGCTCGCGCGGATTGACGTTCGGCACGAAGGGCGCACCGATCACCCGGACCGTCCCCGGCGCTGCCGTATCGATCGGTCCTCTGTCAGCGACCTGCCGCTCCGGCGGCGGTCCGAAGACCGGCTCCAGCAGCGCAAGCGTGCCGGCGATGAGGGCGCAACAAAGCGCCACGGTCCCCAGCAGAAGCATGTTTCGATTTTCTTCCCAGATCCGCATGGGCCGAAAACGATCGACGCGCGCAATTCGTTCCGCGGGCTGGATTGTTCGAGATGCCGACAAAATGCGCTGAAGCTTACGCCGAGCTTACGGGTGCGCAGCAGAAGGTTATTTTTCCGTATGACTACTCGGGCCATTTGGCATCAATTCTTAACGATACCGGGTTCCAATGCACGTTGCTGGGCTTACGCCTGGGCGGAACATCATTGGACGGCTGAGATGAGCTTTTTGAACAATCTGAAGATCGTGTGGAAGGTCGCGCTGATCGTGGCCGTGATGGGCTGCGCGATGGTCGCGGTCGCAGGCTTTGGCGCACGCGAACTCTCGGCGACCGTGGACGGGTTCGCCGAGCTCTCCGCCGCACAATCCTCGGCGCTCAATCTGACCCGGGCCCAGCGCCGCGCCGAGACCTACCATGCGGCGCTCTATGCGGTCTTCACCGAGGCGACCGAAGCCGGCAACGCCGCCCGCCTCAAAACCGCAAACCAGAACCGCAACGAAATCGGCCAATACCTCGATGCCGCCGTGCAAGACGACCCCGCTCGCGCCAGCCAGGTCAAGAGCATCGGCGATCAGCTCAAGGCCGCGTTCACCAGCTGCGATCCGGTGCTCCAGGCCGGCGCGCAGGCAAGCAGCATGGAGGACAATGCCAAGGCTGCCGACCGCGCGCACAAGGAGTGCGATCCGGTGCTGGACGCGGCTCTCTCGCGCATCGTCACGTTCGTGACCGAGACCGCGCAGGCGACGAGCAAGCGCAAAGAAGCCATCACCCGCGACGCCAGGTCCGCGACGTGGACCGTGATGGGTGTCAGCGCCGGCGGCCTGGTCTTCGGTATCGCGATCGCGCTGTTCATCGGCTTCAACGCGATGTCGCGGCCGATCGCCCGCCTCAAGCTCGCCATGGAAGGCCTCGCCCGCAACGATCTCAAGACCGAGGTGCCCGAGAAGGACCGCCACGACGAGATCGGCGAGATGGCCAAGACCGTCGAAGTGTTCAAGACCAACGGGCTCGAGGTCGAGCGGCTCAAGGCGGCGCAGGCCGAAGCCGAGAAGCAGGCGGCTGAGCAGCGCCGCCGCGACATGATCAACCTTGCCGATGGCTTCGAGCGGGCGGTCGGCGAGATCATCGAGACGGTCGGATCGGCGTCCACCGAGCTCGAGGCGTCGTCCTCGACGCTGGCCACCACCGCGCATCGCGCGCAGGAGCTGACCTCGGTCGTCGTCGCCGCGTCGGGCGAGGCCACCGGCAATGTGCAATCGGTTGCGACCGCGACGGAAGAGCTGTCCTCCTCGGTCAACGAGATCAGCCGCCAGGTGCAGGAATCGGCGCGGATGGCGGGCGAAGCCGTCACCCAGGCCCGCACCACGACCGAGCGCGTCAGCGAGCTGTCGGTTGCGGCCACGCGCATCGGCGACGTCGTCGAGCTGATCAACACCATTGCCGGCCAGACCAACCTCTTGGCGCTGAACGCCACGATCGAGGCGGCGCGCGCCGGCGAGGCTGGCCGCGGCTTTGCGGTCGTCGCTTCCGAGGTCAAGACGCTGGCCGAGCAGACCGCGAAGGCCACCGGCGAGATCAGCCAGCAGATTTCCAGCATCCAGACCGCGACGCAGGAATCGGTGAACGCGATCCGCGACATCTCCGCGACGATCGAGCGGCTGTCGGAAGTGTCCTCGACCATCGCAGCCGCCGTCGAGGAGCAAGGCGCCGCGACCCAGGAGATCTCCCGCAACGTCCAGCAGGCCGCCCACGGCACCCAGCAGGTCTCCTCGAACATCACCGACGTGCAGCGCGGCGCGGCCGAGACCGGCTCGGCCTCCTCGCAGGTGCTCTCGACCGCAAAGATGCTGGCGACCGACAGCAACCGCCTCAAGGACGAAGTCGGAAAATTCCTGCGCACCGTGCGCGCGGCGTAAGGGCGCGCGGCGGCACCCGTCCGCCGCGCTGACCACCTCTATCGTGCCAGCAGAAATGCAAGCGCGATGACAAACAGGACGGCCGTCATGATGACGGCCGTCACGGCGCCGGCGATAATCCTGGCGTTCTGTTTTGTGGTGCTGGGGCGCATGGCGCCGGATGCTAGCGCATGTTGAACCGAGGTCCAATCCGTGGACGGCAGCCGGCCACGACGCGATCAGGCGGCGAGCCTGCTGTGGAAGAAACGAGTGACGCGACCGATCGCGTCAAAAGTCGCCGGGTTGGTATCAGACAAATCAAAGCCGTGGGCCTTGTCAGGATAGGGCACGAATTCGGCTTCCGCGCCGACGGACCTCGCCAGCGCGATCAGCTTCTTGCCGTTTGCGATCGGTACGTTCCGGTCGGCTTCACCGTGTAGCTCGATCATCGGCGGCAAATGCCTGATCTTGCTGGCCATCGCGTCGGGCAAGCCGGCATAGAGTACGGCGAGCGCGGCAACGCGCTCGTCACGGGCAGCAGTATTGGCGGCGATGAAGCCACCGAGTGAAAAGCCCAGCAGGCCGATATGTCCGGAGCTGTCGGGGCGGCCGAGAATGGTCGTGATGGCGGCGGAGACCGTGTCCGACCAGCCGTCGAAGCGCCCCGTGTCATAGGCCTTGCGGTTCGCTTGCGTGCTCGTCTTGGGATCGAGCGCGGCCGTGTCGGTGGTGGTCATGTAGTGGAGGAGATAGGCGTCGATGCCTCCGGCCGACAGCGCATCGGCATAGCGCTCATAGGCGCGTCGTCTGAGCTCGATGCCGCGCGAGCCGTGCAGCAAGATGACCGCGGGGCGCTTTCCGGTGACCTTCGCCGCATAGCGCAAGACGGGCAGGCTCTCGTTGCCGGCCGCGACGCTGAACTGCTCGTTTGGCGCGCTACGCGCCGTGGCAGGCAACAGCAGCGCGGCGAGACTGGCCATGGCCATTCGTCGGGTGATCATCGGCAGGCTCGCTTCAAGGAGATTTCAGGCGCGGCACACCGGCTGTATAGTGGCCTTGCGACGGAAGTTTGACTCGTGCAGGTCCGATGATCCCCGAACGTCCACCCGTGCTGGCCCATGAGCGGTTCGTCGCCGACCGCGACAGTTTCGCGGGCCTCGATCTCGCCGCGCGGTTCGAGCGGATCGAGCGGACCAACCTGTGGGGCGCGGCCACGTCAGTGTCGGGCCTCGGCTCGGAGGACCGCGCCACCGCCGCGATCCGGGACGCGCTTCCGCCGTTGTTGCAACGACTCGGCGCGCGCGCGCTGCTCGATGCGCCCTGCGGCGATGCGGGCTGGATTGGCAGCATGAAGCTAAACGTGGGCTACACCGGCATCGATATCGTGCCGTCGTTGATCGCGGCCAACAGCGAGCGCGCGGCCCGTGGTGAACTTCCCGGTCGCTTCCAAGTCGCCGACATCACCCGCGATGCGGTGCCGTCTGCCGATCTGATCCTGTGCCGCGACTGCCTGGTGCATTTGAGTTTCGCCAACATCGCTCGCGCTGTCGCGAACTTCCGCGCGAGCGGCGCGCGCTTCCTGCTTCTCACGACGTTTCCCGAATGGGACGACAATAGGGATTGCGAGGACGGCGACTGGCGCGCGCTGAACATGGTGAAGGCGCCGTTCAACTGGCCCGCGCCGCGCGAGTTGATCAACGAGCGCTGCGAGGAGGGCGGAGGCGGCTGGCGCGACAAGAGCCTTGGGCTGTGGCGGCTGGAGGATGTCCGATGATCGATGCCAGATGCAGTTGCGGCGCTGTTTCACTTTCGCTTCCGGGACCGACCAAGCTGGTCGCGGCCTGTCATTGCATCGACTGCCAGCGGCGAACCGGGGCACCGTTCGGTGTCGCTGCGTTCTATCCGATCGAAGCCGTCACGATCTCCGGCGCACCGAAGGAATACGTTCGCGCCGCCGCAAGCGGGGGCGAGGTCCGCTTCTATTTTTGCTCCGATTGCGGCTCGACGGTCTGTTGGAAGGCCGACAATCTGCCGGCGATGATCGGCGTTGCCGTCGGCGCCATCGCGGACCCGGATTTTCCGGCGCCGGTCAGATCCGTGTTCGAGCAGTCGAAACATGCCTGGGTCGAGATCGCCGGCACGGGTGTCGAGCACTTCGAACAGAGCAGCGCGCGCAAGGGTTCAGGCTGAGGCCGACGTTCGCTCAGGGACGCTGCCGAACACTTCCGTTAGACGGCGCTCCTGTCGTCTGTATCGGTTCGCCGGGCGCACGGTCCAGCGGCGGGTGAGGCCGAGCGAGGCCTACCGTTCCGGGAGGCGAGTCGTTGCCGGCGGTGCGGGTATTGACGCGCTCCAACGTGACTGTCGTTGCAACCACAAGGGCGATGGCCAAGGCGACAGCGGATAGGGCCAAGGCTGTCCGATCATTCGGGTCCATCGCTAGACCTCCGCGAGACGGCTCTAGAGCCCAAGGATAACGCCGACCTGAAGATTTGGTTCTCGCTTCAGGCCAGGACGCGGTGGCGACTAAACCAATGGTGCGGCTGAGGGGATGAACTATTGGTGTTAATTAGTTGAGATTATTGTATCTTTTGCATGGCAACTCAGCCGCATGCCAATGCGGATACCAACAGATCGCGAAGGCAGGCGAAGTTTCGCTGAGGAAAACGCCGGCAACCCGCGGCCCCTGTCCACTGACGCCACCTATATGGTGATTGGTCAAATTTCCGGGGTAGCGAGATGCGAAGTTCCGGCAAACCGAAACTCAACGAGCCGTGTTACTGCGGCAACGGCAAGAAATACAAACACTGTCACTTCCTGCGAAGTCGGAGTGCTGAGGCTGATCCGCTTGGCTGGGCTGATGTCTCGCTTGCAAAGCGAACCCGGTGCGAATGATGGTGGTGTGCGGCAGAACCAACTGCTGCCGGGCTGGATCAATCCGAACGGTGTGTCTTCAGTTTGCGGCGAACATCAATACGGCGAGGGCCAGGCCGAGCAGTAGCAGGGAGATGCCTGCCGCGGCCCATTGACGAAGAATACTATCGGCTTTGTCGACCAGGTCGCCGAATCGAAAGCAGATGCGCCGTAGCGGCTCGAGCACCTTGCCCATCGCTTTCCAACCGGACGAGGCAGCCAGCGGATGCCGCCAGGGATTTAGCAGGATCGCGAGCGTCGCACCTCCCAGCACAGACAGGAGCAATTTTGCGAGCCCATCGCGACTGAACAATTTCGGCATCACATCATGTGAGATCGGCAGGTATGGTTCCCAGGGTACTAAGCCAAGCAGCAGCGAACAGGTCGCCAGGGCGAGCGCGGCTAGGTCGCGGCGTGGCAGCGCCGTCTGGATGGGCGCGATCGGTTGATCGGAAGGCGCGAGCGCAAAGGCCAGAACCAACAGGACATAGGCGGTCGTGAACATTCCACCGGCATGCAGCACCGCGGCCCACCACCACTGTCCTGTCCTCATTGCCTCCTGCAGCAGAAGCTCTTTCGCAAAGGCTGCGCCGCTGGGTTGAACGCCCATCAGCGCGAGGCCACCCACTGCGAAGGTCAGTACGCTGAGAGGTAGGACACGTGCGGCACCGCCCAGCCCGGTGATGCGGTCGTGCCCCAGCTCGGTGTAGATCGATCCGACGGCCAGGAACATCGCCGCCTTGGCAGTGGCGTGAGAGATCGTCTGCAGCAATCCCGCCGCAAGGGCCTGCCCGGTCTCGAGTTGACCCACGGCATTGACGGCGAGCGGAAACATCAAGAAGAGATACCCGATCTGAGCCAACGTCGAATATGCTACGAGCAGCTTGAGGCGCTCCTGCCGCAAGGCGACCACGCTTCCGATCACGATCGCGCCGGTCCCCAGTGCCGCCAGGAATTGCGCGGCAGCGAAGCTGGGCAAGCCGGGTATCACGTCGAACCAAAGCCGCAAAAGAATGAAAAACGATCCCTTCACGACCAAGCCGGATAAAATTGCGCTCGCCGCGGCCGGCGCGCCGGCGTGAGCGGACGGCAGCCAAAGGTGCAACGGGAAGAGCGCGGTCTTTGCGAGGAGGCCGATCGTCATCAATGCGACGGCAATGAGCACGCCCGGCTGCGCTGAGACGACACGCGACATGAGCACCATGTCGAGCGTCCCATAAAAGCCGTAGAGCAGGGCCGCGCCCAGCAGGTAGAGAACCGAGCCGAGCAACGCAAAGACAAGATAGCGTAACGCGGCCTGAAGCGTCTCCGCGCGGCCATCGAGGGAGACCAGCGGGACTGCGGCGAATGTCAGCAACTCCAGCGCGACATACAGGGTGAAGAGATCGCCGCCAACGAAGATCATGTTCAGCGCTGCCCAAACGGCAAGCAACAGGATCCAGAACGCGAAGGATGTGCGTGCGTCCGATGCTGGACGAAAGTCAGTCGTGGCAAAGACGGCGACCACGCAGATCACAATCGCGGTGGTCGCGAGCATCACCGCCGACAGTCCGTCCGCGCGCAAGGCCACTCCTAGCGGGGGCGACCATGCACCAAGTAGATAGACTATGAGGCCGCCGCCCTGCGGCACGGCCAGGAGAATGGCCCCCGCAATCGCCAACCCCAACGGTACAACCGCGAGGGCTACCTGCCGGACGTAACGGTCGCCGAGAGTGAACGCCAGCAGGATGCCAGCGACCGGTATGGCGATCGACAGGACTAGCAGGAAGCCGGACGTCGTCGTCGCCAGCGCTGAGGCAGGAGGCAACATTAGTCACCGGATGGATCTGACCGCGGGCCCGGCGGCGCGCGACTGCCGAGCGTCAAGGGGCCGCCGGTCTGGAACAATCGGAGCAGCAAGGCAATCGCCAGGGCCGTTGCGGAAAACGCCACCACGATTCCCGTGATCACCAGGGCTTGTGGGACCGGATCATTGCCAACGCCCGCCGCGGTGCCCCTTCGTCCGACGATGCCAAACAGCAGAAAGACGCCGCTGCCGACCAGATTGAATGCGATGATCTTGCGAAGCGGTCGCGGATTGGTAATCAGGCCGTAGAGCCCAAGTCCAATCGCCGCAGCTGCGAATGATCCAAACACCGTGACGCCGCTCATGGCTCGACACTCCTTTCCGGCGCGCCGGCGAGCAGGAGGGCGAGTGTCGCTGCAATCGTCAGGGTCATCGCGACCTCGATGCCAAGGATCAGAGGTTTAGCGATTGCAACCGGGTAGGCGAGGAACGCCGCTCCGAAGCAAAGTCCACCGAAGCCGACGGCCAGAAACAGGCCGGGCCCGGCCACTAGGACCAGCCGCAGCCGTGGACTGCTCACGGGTGGCGTATCCGCCAAACCAGCCATGATGACCAAGAGCCACATCGACGCGAGAACCGCGCCGCCCTGAAATGCTCCGCCGGGGTGATCGGCCCCCGTCCACAGCATGTAAATGCCGACGACAATGCCCGCGGGAGGAAGGAGGCGCGCGAGAAAGGCGAGAACGCCCTTGGGGTCAGCCTCGTGGCGCGGTCCCTGACGACCGCCCCAATTGCGGTCCGCCGCGAGCGACCACACACCGACGATGGCAAGTAGGAGCACGACCTTCTCGAGCATGGTGTCCATCCCGCGGAAGGCCATGAGCACGTTGGTGACGGGATTGGCCATTCCGGTTGCTCCCGCATTCGAGACGGCCGCCGGTGCCAACGTTGGTGGCGGATTCGGCAGGAGCAAGATTGCGAAAGCCAGCATCGCCGCCGTCGATGCAGACAATATGGCGGCGCTGAGACGCACGGTTGGGCTGCAACGTCCGGCCGTTGCCACCTCGCTACCGCGCAGTCTGGCGGCCGCCCCTAACAGCATCACGCCGCCGAGACCTCCGCCAATGGCGGCCTCCGTTAGTGCGACATCGACCGCGTCGAGACGCACCCATATCAGCGCAACCAGGAGGCCGTAGGCGACGAACCCGACGGTCGCCGAATAGGTATCGGGGACGGCGATGGTCCAGATGGCGAGGCCCAGCACCACGGCGGCGAGTGCGATCTCGAAGACTGTTGCAGTACTCATTTGGCCGCTCCGCTCTGGCGCGCCGTGCGCGCGATCAACTGGGAAACGGTGGCGCCGGCAAGCAGTGCGAACATCCAGATGCAGATCAGCTTCAACCCGTCGCGCAGGCTTCCTGCCTGTGGGAGCAAGCCAAGCACGACGAAGCCCAGGCCGAGATTGTCTGCCTTGGTCAGCGCGTGTAGGCGGGTCAGGGTGTCGGGAAAGCGAAGAAGGCCGACGGTGCCGGCGAGGAAGAAGAACGCTCCCGCCGACACGCAGGCAATCGTCACGACGTCGCGTGCGAGGTTCATCTGTCCCCCGTTGAATCAAGCCCGTCGGTTTCGAGGCGGGAAAGCCCCTTCTTGACGAACGCGATGGACGCGAAGGTGGCGAGCAACGCCAGGATCAATGCCACGTCGATGGCCGCCGGGACGCCCGTCACGGTACCGAGAAGGAGCAACACGGCAATGCCTGCGGTGCCGATCAATTGCGCCGCCATCATACGGTCCGCATCGCCCGGACCACGCAATATCGACACCAGCCCGAGTGCCAGCAGGGCCAGGATCAAGCCGACTGCGGCGGTCAGGAACTCAGTCATTGTATAGGGCTTGAACCAGCGCCAATTCCTCGGCGGCAAGATCGGTCACGACCGGCTGCCGGATGTCGAGGCAATGATAGACAATCTCTCCGTCCTCCTCGCCCGCCGGCACCGTCCCGGGCAGCAGGCTGGTGAGCGTCGTGAACACGTTCTGCCGCAGCCCGGGCGAAAGCCGACTCGGATAGGTCACAAATCCCGGGTGCAGCGGCAATCGGGGATTAAGTGCGCGCCCTGCAACGTCTGCTCCGGCGACCACCGAGTGATACAGGAAAAGAAGGATCAGGCGGGCGATGGCGCGAACCGATCGCCGCGCGCGGCTCGGCTCGAGCAGGTGCAGGCTCGTCCAAGTTGCCGCGGCAATCGCGGCCGCGGCGGCGGGAAGATCGGCAACATCGACACCGGCAAGCACCAGCCACAGGCAAAAGAACAATGCCGCTCGGTACGTCGCGACCGGCCACAATCGACCAGCGGCGGCGGCGCATGCATCTGGATCAGCCGAGGGACCTTTCATGGCCGCTTCCTGGCTCGTTTCCGACTTGCGTCAGCGTCTGCGCTGCGGCGATCAACGGCGCCGATCCGAGTGAAGCGCGAGTAGCGCGCGACGGCTCCGCCGCGCGCCATGCTCCATCTCACGCTCTCATCATGTGTTGGCAGCAGAACTGGCGATATCGGGTGAAGGCCTGATCACCTCTCAGGATATTCCCTACGAACTCACCTCGGCAAACCACGATTATATCCAGCTGCACCGAGTAGATTTACCGATTTTAACGCTGGAGCCGTTCGGCAAAATACCCAGGGCGACAGCCTTGGAACGCAAGACAGCCTTGGAACGCAAGACAGCCTTGGAACGCAAGACAGCCTTGGAACGCAAGAGGTGATGTCTATGAGCGGCAGCCGTTGCACGTTCCGATACATGGTCACGTCGACGTTCGTGGCGGCATTCTCGCTGAGCCTGGGGGCTTGCGGCAGAGAACAGGCAACGAATGACACGCCGGTTCCGCGAATCGTGCGCACGTCGACTGTGGAAAAGCGCAAGGTCACAACACCCCTGACATTTACAGGGCGGATCGAGGCCGAAGATGAAGTGAATATTGCGTTCCGGATATCCGGGCGACTGCTGAGCAACGACGCCAAGATTGGCGACAGGGTCAAAGCCGGCCAAGTGCTGGCGCGATTGGAGTCACAGAACGAACTGAATGGACTGCGTCAGGCGCAGGCATCCCTCGCTGCGGCGCAGGGACAGTTGACGCAGGCGCGCAATCACTTCGACCGTCAGGAGACGCTCTTGGCGCAGGGATGGACAACGCGCGCCAATTTCGATGCTGCCACCCAGGCCCGGCAAACCGCGCAGTCGCAGGTCGACGCGGCTGAGGCGCAACTGAGTGCCGCACATGACCTCGTCGGTTTCACCGAACTGACGGCCGATGCGCCCGGCGTGATAACCGCCACCGGCCCGGGAGCCGGCGAAGTGGTCCAGGTCGGGCAGATGATTGCGAGGATCGCGCGACAAGACGGCCGCGATGCCGTCTTCGACGTTCCCTCTCAATTGGTCAGGTCGGCTTCCTCGGATCCGGAGGTCGAAGTCAGCCTAGCCGATGATCAGACAATAAAGGCGAGGGGGCGCGTTCGCGAGGTCGCCGCGCAGGCCAGCGCCGTGACGAGGACCTTCGAGGTCAGAGTCGGTCTGACCGATCCCCCGCCGGCGATGCGGCTGGGCGCGACGGTCGTCGGACGGGTGAACACGAGCGCCGGGCCGATGATCGATATTCCTTCTTCCGCCCTGACCAGGATGAACCAGCGCCCCGCCGTGTGGGTCGTCGATCCCGCCAACAACACTGTCTCAGTTCGCAATGTGGATGTGCTACGGTTCGACGAAGCTCAAGCGGTGATCTCGCAAGGACTAGACACCGGTGAAGTCATCGTCACCGCCGGCGTCCAGGCGCTTCACCCGGGTCAGACAGTCCGCGTTCTCGGATCAGGGCTATGAGCGGAATCAATCTTTCCGATTGGGCGCTGAAACACCGCTCGCTGGTCGTCTACATGATGATCATTGCGGTCATTGCCGGCGTACTGTCCTATTTCCGCTTGGGGCGCAACGAAGATCCAGCCTTCATTATCAAGACCATGGTCGTTCAGGCCGCCTGGCCCGGCGCATCCGTTGAGGAAACGGTGAAGCAGGTGACGGAGCGCCTCGAACGTCGACTGCAGGAGACGCCGCATCTCGACTTCCTGCGAAGTTTCACGACGGCCGGCGTCTCGACCGTCTTCGTGAATCTGAAGGGCAGCGCAAACGCAAGAGAGGTTGCCGATACATGGTACCACGTGCGCAAGTCGATCGGCGACATGCGCCATACGCTGCCCGACGGCGTGATTGGACCGGGGTTCAATGACGAATTCGGCGATACGTTCGGGATCATTTACGGCTTCACCAGCGACGGCTTCAGCCAGCGTGAGTTGCGCGATCGGGTCGAGGAGATCCGCTCGAGGCTGCTTCTCGTGCCCGACGTGTCGAAGATCGAGCTGTTGGGCGAGCAGGATGAAGTGATCTTCGTCGAATTTTCTACCAAGGAGCTCGCGGCCCTCGGGGTTGATCGATCCGCCCTGATTGCAGCGCTCCAGTCGCAAAACATCGTGCGTCCGGCCGGAACGATACAGACAAGCTCGGAAACCATTTCCATTCGGGTGTCGGGAAGCTTCCAGTCGGAGCAGGACATCGCCAACATCAACTTCTCGGCCGGCGGCCGCATGTTGCGCTTGAGCGATATAGCCCGCGTACGGCGCGGTTACACCGACCCGCCCCACCCGATGTTTCGTGTCAACGGCCAGCCGGCAATAGGACTTGCAATCGCCATGCGGGATGGCGGCGACATCCTCGCGCTCGGCGCCAACCTCAGTAAGGCGATGGCCCGGATCAAGGCGGAACTTCCGATCGGAATTGAGCCCAGCTTGGTCGCGGACCAGCCCGTTGTTGTCGAGCACGCGATCCGGGAGTTCATGGTCTCGCTGATGCAGGCGATCGCCATCATCATGGTGGTGAGCTTCATCAGCCTCGGCGTACGACCAGGCCTGATCATCGCGCTTGCGATACCGTTCACGCTGGCGATCGTGTTTCCGATCATGGCGCTACTCGGCATCGACATGCAGCGCATATCGCTTGGCGCACTGATCATTGCGCTCGCGTTGCTGGTCGACGACGCGATGACCACGACCGATGCGACGCTCAGCAAATTGGCGGAGGGCGCCAGCAAGGTCGAAGCGGCAACTTTCGCATACCGGACCCATGCGATGGCGATGCTCGCGGGCACGTTGGTGACGATCGCGGGTTTTATCCCGGTGGGGTTTGCGGCGAGCTCGGCCGGCGAATACACGTTCTCGCTGTTCGCCGTGGTCACGATCGCGCTGCTGGTATCGTGGTTCGTGGCGGTCATTTTTACGCCACTGCTCGGCGCTGCGATCCTGGTCCCGCCGCGGCAACGCGACTCCGCGGATCCGGGCAGGATTTTCCGGATGTACCGGAGCTTCCTGACATTCGCCATGCGCGGGAAATGGCTGACGATCGCGATCTCGGTGGCGCTCCTAGTAGCCGCGGTCCTTGCGATGCCGTTGATCCCGCGGCAGTTCTTTCCGTCGTCGGATCGTCCGGAATTGCTGGTAGACATCAGTTTGTCGCAGAACGGGTCAATCTATGCGAGCGAGGCGGCGGCGAAGCGTCTGGATGCAGCTCTTGGGGTGGATTCCGATGTCGCAAGATGGAGCACCTATGTTGGACGCGGCGCCATCCGCTTCTACTTGCCGCTCAATGTGCAACTACCGAATGACTTCTTCACCCAGAGCGTCGTGGTCGCCAAGGACGTCGCGGCCCGCGAACGGCTGCATGCCAAGCTTGAAAAGCTCCTGGCTCAGGAATTTCCCAAAGCGATTTCGTTCGTTTCTCCGCTCGAGCTTGGACCTCCGGTTGGATGGCCAGTACAGTTCCGCGTCAGCGGGCCTGACGTAGAACGGGTACGAGAGATTGCGCTCGATGTTGGACGGATCGTTGGTTCGAGTCTGGAGACCAAGCAGGTCAATTTCGACTGGATGGAGCCCGATCGACAGGTGCGCATCCGCATCGATCAGAGTGAAGCCCGCCTTCTCGGCCTCAGCTCGCAGGCGATCGCAACCGCGTTGAACGCGGTGATGACCGGCATACCGATAACCCAGGTTCGCGACGATATCTACCTGGTCAACGTGGTCGCGCGTGCGACCGACGCGCAGAGAGTTTCGCTCGACAGCCTGCGCAATCTGCAGGTGGCCTTGCCGAGCGGGCAAACCGTTCCTCTCAGCCAGTTTGCATCCTTCGAATATGATCAAGAATTTCCACTCATCTGGAGACGCGATCGCGTTCCGACCTTGACCGTCCAGGCGGCTATCGTCGGCAACACGTTGCCGGCAAGCGTGGTCACGTCGCTGTGGCCGGCGATCGAGAGCTTCAGAAAGACGCTTCCGCCGTCGTACGACGTGGTCGTGGGTGGCACGGTGGAAGAGAGCCAGAAGTCCCAGGCATCTGTGCTGGCCGTGGTTCCGGTGATGCTGTTCGTCATGTTCACTATCCTTATGGCGCAACTCCAGAGCTTTCCGAAACTTTTCATGGTCCTCAGCGTGGCGCCGCTTGGTCTGATCGGTGTCGTTGCCGCCTTGATGCTCTCAGGAAGGCCGCTCGGCTTCGTCGCCATTCTTGGTGTGCTGGCGCTTCTCGGCATGATCAGCAAGAACGTGGTCATTCTGATTGGTCAGATTGACGCCGAACGCGCCCTAGGGAAGACGCCCTGGGAAGCCGCGGTCGACGGCAGCGGCTCCCGATTTCGCCCGATCATGTTGACCGCTGTGTCAACTGTCCTTGGAATGATCCCTATCGCACCAACAGTCTTCTGGGGGCCAATGGCCTTCGCGATCATGGGTGGCTTGCTGGTTGGCACGGTTCTTACGCTCGTCTTCCTCCCGACGCTCTATATCACCTGGTTCGGCGCCTCGGAGTCGGCCAAAGGTCCCGCGCTGCGTAAGCCGCTAATACGCGGAGGGCAAAGCTCCGAAGGGGAATCTTCGCCTACGACGATGTAGCAAGCTCAAAGCCGCTCATCCCCCTTAAAGAAAGCGGCCGCTATCGCTCAACTTGTACGGCTTTCGGCCTTCTTGGCGGCTCGACAGGGGGCGTCCGTCAAAGCCATCATCCCCCCTCTGTTTTTGTTTTCCCCGAACAGTTGTTGGTATCTCCTCGGCTTCAAAAGCGCGCATACCAACACGGATACCAACAAAACGCGCGGCAGCTCGCGGACGATAGCGAACGTCTACGAAGGGAAAATCACCTATGTTTCAGCAATTTCTGTCACTGAAACGAAGTCTGGCGAAGGCTGGGAATAGTCGAATGGTGCCGGCTGAGGGGATTGAACCCCGACCTTCGGTTTACAAAACAGGAGCTTTATAAGAATTATCGTCGATATTTCAGTTGGATAGGTCTATGAAATATTTCTAGGGTAATCAGTGGGGTAAATTGATCGGCGCGCGCCTCCGTGCGCGCTCAGTCCTTCGCGGGAGCGCGGTTGCCGCAGTCGTCGCGATTTTGTATGAGCAGGCGACGGCCGGCGTAGCACAGCGGTAGTGCAGTGGTTTTGTAAACCAAAGGTCGGGAGTTCGATCCTCTCCGCCGGCACCACTAACTGCGCTTCAGCTCCCATAATTTCTTTTTATACCGGCGTTGGCCGGGCGGGTAATATCCGATGTCGCCGGCGCGCAAGCGCATGCGCCAGATCACAATTCAAGACCTGCCACTTTTCGCGGATGAGCGATCGTTGAGCGAGGCGGTCCTTGGGCGCGGCAGCTACTCGCATTGGCGCGCAGTGGTCACCTTACTCGAAGCCCGGGGCTTCCGAAGATCGATGGACTGATGGTCGGGCGGTACGTGCCGGCCGTCAAGGCGTTCTTTGATCGGGAATATAAGGTCCACGGCAAGGGGCAGGTTTCGAAGCCACATTCGCCCTAAGTTGGGGCCGTGGAAGAAGGCAACGCAGGAATGTCGACCCGCCTTTACGTATCCGCGCAAAGCGCTAAATAGGAAAGTGATCGCAGAGGGAGAATACGTTGGCCGATTACTACCCATTGGTCAAACGCGCTATCGAGGCCTTAGACCCTAACACTCCGGGTGAGAGCCGTCGCGCGCTGTACGAACGCGCACGGAATGCTCTAATTGCACAACTCAGAAGCGTGCAGCCACCACTGTCTGAGAGCGAGAGAACACGCGAACGCCTTTCCCTGGAAGAGGCCGTCCGCAAAGTTGAGGGCGAGGCCGCGCAACGTGCAAGGGAGGCGGCTCAGCGAACAAGGCAACGGCTCGCCGCGACTGAAGCGAATAGCGAGCGACCCTCTCGAAGAAATCGCTCGATCGATGGCGGAGTTCGATCCTTATGCGACCAAGGGGAGCGCGCAAGAGCGCTCGGGCACTCCGCAGCGGCTATCATTTCCACCTATCACGGCAATCCCTGATCAGAACGAAAAGGCTATCACGTTTCGTCCATCGCGCCGTGGACCTCTGGAATTGCTGCCTGATCCTCCTCGCGACCCGCACGACCCCGAGCAATCCCAACTCTACGTGCGCATTCGTCAGCAGCTGAGCAAGCTCAAGGAGGATGTTCCCAGTCAAGAGCGCGCTCAAATAAACGACGCACTGGACCACTTTTCTTGAGCAGCCGGCCACTTGGCCGCAGGTCGAATTCAAAAAGGTCCTCTGGTTGTGCGGCAACTCACTACGGAATGTCGTGGCCCAACACGACGCCGTCAAAAGCAGCACCGAGCCGTATTACGCGAAGCTCCCCCCGTCCGTCGCTGAAGCATTGCGGCGTCCCGTCGAGGCATGGAATGTCTTTGTTCTCGGCAATCCGGATTTGGTTGAGCTGGACGCAACAAGGGTGGGACCTCAGGAGCATACTTCAGTCCTGAACAACATCGGCGCAGCCAAACCAATCGTCGAAAGCGCCGCTGTCGATCGGGGTATCACGACTGAGCAAACTGGCAAGGTTCTAAGCGCTTCCTTGCAGGCGGCGGCCGCAACAGCCGACAATATCAACGCGAAGCAAGCCCAGGACTTGGTCGCAGGAACGTCCAAAAATCTGATCGTCCAGCTTGTCCGCCGTGCTTACTTGACCTGTCAATCGCTTGCCGATGCGCGCAGCGATGAGGATCGGGCACTGGTTGCCGAGTACCAGAAGGGAGTGGCGCGCGGAGCCGGAACGGCCACGGTAGGTGGAATGATAGCTGCCACGACATATGCTGCGCCGTATGCAGCATCATTCATCGATTTCGTGGCCCACAACGCTCCCGCACTAAGAGAGTATGTAGTTGTTGCTTTCCAGAACCAGCAACTCACGCAGGTGATCGATGCTATCGAGCACATGCGGGCCACGCTGACCAACGACAAGCCATGACCGATGCATCTGAGGTGCATGGACGGGCCTCGCTTGCGCCGGCAATGGCGCCTCGCAGCGAAGGAAGGAAGCAGGCACGCGAGACGTGAACGCCCGCGCGGTTGCATCATAGCATCGATCGTTGCCTTCAGCTGCAACACGATCTGATCGTCGAGGAAAGATGGGCCAACGTCCGGGCGGAGGTGTGGGTTCAGCTTGATTTGGTCCGTGCGCAAATCTCTTTGACCTTTGTCAGCGTTCTTTCGAACTCCGATCGGAGATACTCCTCGTGCGCGAGGTCCGTTGGCTCGGTCAGAAATGCCACCTTCACAAGAAAGCGGTTCAACAGCGATGCGATCCGAAGATCATCAGAATGTTGCGAGCGCAAAGCTCTGATCTGGCGCCGCATCTCAATGAGGTCGAGGGGTTCATTGTCGGGCTTATTTGTCAAAATGAAGCTCACACCGTTGCGGCGGATAAAGGAAGCCGCCGCGCCGAGTATCTTGGCGCGACGACCTCGCCATGCCGAACCCGGACGGGGCAATGTCCGGTGCAGACAAACCTATCGGCGCCAAAAGACTTCGCAATCGAAGTCGCGAAGTAAGCTTGATGTCCGTGAAAACAGTTAATTCTGGAACCTACGGCTCAGGATTGCCGATATCGAACGCGCCTAGGTAGTAGTCCTCAGCAACGGATTGTTGCGTCGCCGGCCGCGCCATCAACGTGAACGTTGCGTCGGGGTATCGTCTCCAAACCTGAATGTCTTCGGCGGTTACGGTCAGGTACCCGAAGAAGCACTGGTAACGGCCCGGCTCTGTCGCTCTGCCGATTTTATCCCACGTGATTTTATTTACGCGCATTCCTGATCAACCCAAAAAAAACCCGCTCACCTTTCGGGAGCGGGCTCCTCCTGCCCATGCGTAACGCCTTGTCCGATAACGGGCGCTGACATGCAGCCTAGCTGAGATTGGTTTCCAACCGGTTACAAACGCGAGATGAACCGGCCAAACTGAGGCGATCTCACTGGCTCCACTCGTTGTCAGGCAGTGAGCCGGGCGGTGGCTTGAGTTCTTCGAGGCCAGCTTCGATCAGCGTTAGCTCTTCTTGGATCGCTTTGACCGCGTTTTCCGGATTGATGCCTGACACGCCTTGCAGCTGACCTAGGACGTTACGGCGATGAGCCAGCAAGTTCTTCAAGGCGCGTCGGTCGCGCACCTTCAGTTAGCCGGCGACAATAAGTTCCATAGCCTTCGACACCTTCGCTTTCCCATCAAGCCGCTTCTATTCAGGCGCTCCTCTAAGCAGGGGTGACCAGTGCGTAACCTTGCTTCAACGCCGCCTCGAAGACCTGCTTCAGGTTAGGGTTCTCTAAAACCTCATCGGCCGGGCTAAAACCAGTGATCGGTCGCCAATCGAGCCCTTTAGTCGCCTCGGGCAAATTCGAGGCGTTGAAGGCGTACGCTGTTCGGCCGGTCCTCTCACCGGATCCGCCTTGCTCAACGAATTTCTGAAGCCGGTTCATTGACCTTTTCCCCTTGGTACCTACGAGTGTATCGAAACGTAATCGGGCGTGGGGTGCAAGGTGGTCAGTGCGCTGATTGCACGGTCCATATTCCTCACATCATCCTTTGGTTGTATAGTTGATGAGTAGCAGCAATCATTCGCGATGGAACGGGGCCACGATGGAAAAAGAGACCTTGTCTGCGATCGTCACGGTTGGCCGCCAAACTTGTCTAGCCGAAGAGACAAGTTACCATTGCGCTGATTCCTTGGTCGTTGCGGCTGGCTATGACGAAATCATCGAAACTGGTTGCTGCGAAGCGTGGTAAGGTGCTCCTCGTGAGGCGTCGATCGGACGGTCTCTGGATGTTTCCGGGCGGCCGCCGTCGCCCGAACGAATCCGAAAAGGACTGCTTGCGCCGAGAAATCAAAGAGGAGCTACCAAAACTCAGGCTTGGACGCATAAGCCTCTGGAAGGAGATCACCGCGAAAAACAAGCGCTCGGGGCGGAAAATGAGCGATGCGATCTTCGTCGCCAAAAACGCCAAAGGCAAGCTGATCATCGGCGATCCGAAGGAGATCGACCGGGCTGTATGGCGGAAGCCGAGCGGCATCCGGCTGACGGCCACCTCGCGTTATATTCGCGACAAGCTGTTTCCCAAGTAGGCCGGAGGTCACGTCAGCGGAGCGATCGACCGGCATCGATCCAGAGTGAAGGTAGTGCTTTCGGGCTGCCGGTGCGTCGAACCCCGAATGCAAATGACTTGCCGCGATCTACTAGACAGTTGAGCTTGACAGCTGGCTAACCCGTTTCTCAGCATCAGCGCGATCGCCTTAGTCGTGTCAATCGTCTTTGAGCCCATTGCGCAGCTGCTGCGCCCATCTCGCCAGAGAGGCGTCCCGCTGTGATGTCCGGTCCGGTGCGTGGTTGTCGATCGCGATCAAATGAAATTGGTCTCAGAGAAACCCGCTCCTCAGGGGACACGGTCGAGAATAGGGGCTTCGATTCAGGCGTCGTCAGATTCCGTCGCCCGCCAAATGGGAGGCAAAACGGCAACGGTATCAAAGGGAGCCAGCGCAGACCCCGCCAAAAGTGAGCGGAACCGCAGAAGCGTCTAGTTTCCCAGACTAGATTCACGCTTTCGCGCCTGTAATGCCTATCTCCGCTACATCCGAATTCCCCAATTTCCCTTCCACCGCCTACCAAAAGAAGTTCCCTGCTGCGCGGACCAGACGACGACCGGCTCTTACGCGAGTTCTGTTCGTGCTACGGTTGCTAACCCCCAACCATCCTACCAGTACAAACCCGGTGGGAGTTCGGAGGAGTTCTCTAGGGAGGTAACAATGAACAGACGCAATTTTTTGGCGACAACGGCGGCTGCCGCGGCAGCTGCGACCATCAAGGCTGCTTCTGGGGCGACCGTAACGCCATTCGGCCAAACGGGTGCGCCAACCTTGCAAACCCCGCTTCCCCTGGGACCACTCCCCGGAGCCCGTTATCCGGATTCCCGTCTGGAGTCTATGAAAAAGCCCAAGGTCTCATTCGGGCCTACCGGTTTCCCGGCCTTCGCCGGCACCATGGCAGTTGAGCGTGTCGCGACCGGTTTTCGCTGGGCCGAGGGCCCCGTCTATATCCCGGCTTGGCGCTGCGTGATGTTCAGTGACATTCCCAACAACCGCATTATGCGCTTTTCGGAGGATGACGGCCACGTCAGCGTATTCCGCCAACCGTCGATGAACTCGAACGGCAACACGATCGATCGGGAAGGACGCCTTTTGACCTGCGAGCATAGCGGCCGGCGAGTCACCCGAACCGAACTCGACGGCTCCATCACGATCATCGCCGACACATACGATGGAAAAAAACTTAACTCGCCTAACGACCTGGTCGTCGCCTCTGATGGTTCGATTTGGTTCGTCGATCCTGGCTATGGCATCGGCGGCTATTATGAGGGAATCAAAGCCGAGAAGGAGCAGGCTAAGAACAATGTCTACCGCGTCGATCCGAAATCCGGTGACATCAAGGTTGTCGTCGATGACTTCGTGGAGCCTAACGGCATTACCTTCTCAGCCGACGAGAAGAAGCTCTATGTCATCGACACCGGTTTTACGGACGGGCCAGACAATCCATCTCATATCCGCGTATTCGACGTGGACATAGGCTCCGGCAAAGTTTCGAACAGCAAGGTCTTTGCGGAAATGCCCAAACCCAGCATTACCGACGGCATGCGTTGCGACCGCGACGGCCGTATCTGGTGCTCCGTGGGTTGGGGCGATCCGAACGAGGACGGCGTGCGCTGCTACGCTTCCGACGGCGACTTGCTCGGCAAGATCCACATACCAGAAACCGTCGCAAATGTTTGCTTCGGCGGTCAGCAACGAAATAGGCTTTACATCTGCGGCTCGTCCTCGCTCTACGCCGTCTATACTAGTGCGCAGGGCGCTATGAAGCCATGACGTTCCGAGGGTGATCATGCTGCGGCAGAAAAAAGAGAGGCCCGGGAAGCTATGTGCCTCCCGGACCATTTCGATCGCAGCATCATCTGCATCGGCTTGGGATATGGCGGTAGCCCGGCCAAGCGAAGTGCTAGGACAAACCGGGGCCTTGTTCGCTGCTAGCAAGGTGAGCAGTTTCACGCGCGATTCTGCCGCATATTTCGAAGAATTCCATTCGAGGCCGCTTCAGAAACAGCACCGAATGATGTGAGAGGTCGCCGAGGGAGGTTTGCTGGCAGCAAGCGGCAAATGATCCATACCGGCTTTTGCCTCTTTGAACGTTCGAGTGCTTTGACAGTTAAGCGGAACGATCGGTGTTCAGCGCCCGGACATTGCGTTGCGGGCGGATTGCTGCCCTTCTTGTACCAGCCAATCGCAAAATACGGCGGTCGGGGAGCCGTTTTCGCTCTCCACGGGCAAGTAGGCGAAGTAGCTCCTTGCTGGAAGACTGACACCGGGAAATGGCGCGATCAGGCGGCCGGCCGCGACGTCGTCGCCAATCAGGGCGGTCGGTCCCATCGCCACACCCAATCCATCGATCGCGGCCTGAATGGTCAGAAAGAAGTGATCGAATGTCAGCGTCGCCGCCGGAGTGACGCGAGGCTGTCCGGCTTGTAGCAGCCAATCATGCCAAAGCCGCGGCATCGAAGTGACGTGTAGCAAAGTGTGCCGAGCGAAATCAGAAATGTCATCCAGCGGCTGCGTCGCGGCGAGTGCAGGGCTGCAGACCGGCAAACGGCGCTCCGTAAGAAAAAGCCGGATGTAAAGCCGTAAAACGAATCCGGGCCGCCGCGAATGACCACGTCGAACGTATCGGCAAGCGCGTCGATCGGGTCGTTGGACGTGGTGAGGCGAACCTCGATGTCGGGTCGCTCGTCCCGAAAACGTCTCAACCGGGGAAGAAGCCAGCGCATGCTGAATGTGGCCAATGCGTTAACGCGCAGCACAGCGGCAGGCACTTCGCCGCGCGTGGCGCGATGGCGCTGGACAGCCGAGGCAATGCGGTCGAGCGCTGGGCCGACCTCGTCGAGCAACGCCGTGCCGGCGGGTGTGAGCGTGACTCGCCGCGTCGCTCGCCGGAACAGCTCGGGCGCTCCTAGCCGGTCCTCAAGGAGACGCACCTGCTGGCTGATTGCGCCATGCGTTACGCCCAATTCGACTGCGGCGTCCTTGAAGCTGCCAAGGCGAGCTGCCGCCTCGAAAGCGCGAACGGCGTTGAGCGGCGGCAAGGTCCTGCGCTGAACCATTGTTAGAAATCCTAACTCATACGACGATTATTACTGGTTTGCGCCAGTCCTTTCAATGGTTCATCGTATTGAAGGCGCATTGAGGAAGCCGAAATGCGTCATGATGTAGATTTTCTGAGCCGAGTCTCGCTTCGTGAAGCCGAGGAAATTGACATGAACGATGCGGCAACGGCGGCAACGAGCCACTCGCGCGAAACTGCACTAGGATTAACGGGCAAGGGGAATTTGCGAAGTCTGCTGGCCGCGTGCCTCGCCCATGCGCTCCATGACGGCTATACCGACGGTCTTTATGCCTTCATGCCAGTCTGGCAGGCGCAATTCGGCCTGTCCTATGCGGTGCTCGCCGTAGTGCGCGCACTGTATTTCGGAACAATGGGGGGCCTGCAGATCCCAGCCGACCGGGTTCTTCGCGGATTGTCGCCGCGTGCAGCGCTGAGCCTGTCTACTGTTGTTGCCACGGCGGGCTTGCTGATTATGGCGCTGCCGTTCGGCTTTTCGGGTCTTTGCGTCGGACTCGTCGTGGCCGGCATAGGTTCAAGCATCCAGGATCCACGCGGCTCGAAGCTCGTCTCCGACAGCTATGGTACGGCCTCCCGACGGCCGCTCGGGATATATAACTTTTCCGGCGATCTAGGAAAAGCCGCCTTGCCGGCGCTTGTCGCAGTCCTGTTGCCGGTCTGCGCCTGGCAATCGGTGCTGGGTTTGATGGCGGCGCTTGGGATGGTGCTGGTGGTCGCACTGGCATTGCTGACACCGGCTGCTTCTGTTCGTAGAAATGTCGTTGGAGATGCCGCGATCGGCCGCGGTCGCGGCGGCTTTCGCATACTCACGACGATCGGTGCGCTGGATACGGCGACGCGTATGGGGTATCTGCTCTTTCTGCCCTTTCTTATCCATGGACAGGGGGGCGACTTGCCGGTTGTTGGTGTCGCGCTCGCCCTGCTTTTCATCGGTGGCGCGTTCGGCAAGGCGACATGCGCCTGGCTCGGCGAGCGGTTTGGTGTCATTGGCACCGTTGTAATCACCGAGGCAGCGACCGCCTTGCTCATTGCGGCAACGCTGTTCACGACTCTGACGCCAACGCTAATCCTGCTCCCGTTGCTCGGCATCGTGTTGAATGGCACCTCTTCGGTGCTCTATGGCACTGTGCCGGAGCTTTCCGACGGCGATACCGGGCGAGCTTTCGCAGTTTTTTATACAAGCGTCATCGGCGCAGGAGGTTTCGCGCCCATCGTCTATGGCACGATTGCCGATCACAGCAGCCGAACGATTGGGCTGCTGGCCTCGTCGGCAACTGCCGCCCTGATCGTCCCACTCGTACTAGCGTTGCGACCCTATCTGCGCAGCTCCGAGAAAGCCGTTTGATGAGTTGCGGGCAGGCGACGGACGGCCGAAGTGGCCGCACCGTCCCGATTCCGGGCGGCCAAGGTCCGATCATCATCATGCCAACATGGAGGTTCGCTCAATGGAAACCGTTTCTCAAGCGCCGGTGATGCTTGTAACGGGTGGTAGCCGTGGCATCGGTGCGGCAACCGCTCGGCTTGCTGCCGCACAGGGCTACGACGTCGCGATCAGCTTCGTCTCCAACAAGGCTGCCGCCCTTGCAGTAGCGGCAGATGTGGAAGCCGCGGGGCGCCGGGCGTTGCCCATATGTGCGGATAGTGCGGATCCCGAGCAGGTGGCGCAACTCTTTGCAGCGATCGACCAAAAGTTCGGCCGAATTGATGTGTTGGTGAACAACGCGGCTGTCCTCGCGCGACAGTCGCGGCTGGAGGATCTCGGTTTCGATCGGATGCAACGGATCTTCGCCGTGAACGCGATCGGGCCCATTCTCTGCGCACAGCAAGCCGCGAAGCGGATGTCTTACCGACACAACGGGCCGGGCGGCTCGGTCATCAATCTCTCATCGGCCTCAGCTCGGCTCGGCAGTCCCGGCGAATATGTCGACTACGCCGCATCGAAGGGGGCCCTGGAAACGTTCACCATCGGTTTCGCCAAGGAGGTCGCGCGCGATGGAATCCGCGTCAACTGCATTCGCCCCGGACACATCTACACCGAAATGCATGCGAGCGGCGGAGAGCCGGGACGGGTAGATCGTGTCAAGGAGTCAATCCCGATGGGAAGAGGAGGGCGGCCTGAAGAGGTTGCGAGTGCGATCCTGTGGTTGGCCAGCACCGAAGCTTCGTTCGTTACTGGCACGTTTCTCGATGTTACTGGAGGCAAGTGACGGCTATATCTCGCGGAGGCTTTGCTCGGCGACTTCGAAATACCCATGTGAGCTCCTAGACTATAGCGATGGGCGCAGCGACACGCCCGGTAGTGGAGACCCATCGGATAAACTTTTGTGATTACCCTTCGCGGGCCGCTTGACCTCAGACTACGAGCGAGGGTGCCGAAAGGTCGTTGTAATCGATCACAATGGTAGCCTTCGCTTCCGGTTGGCAGTTCAGAAGATAGAGCCGCTGTCCCTCAACGTAGCGTCGGTTCGATGGAGCTGCAGGGTCCAGCGACCAGCCATCGCGCGAAGCGCACCGCGCAACGGATACAGCGAAGTCTGTTCGGAGGAAAATCGAAACGTCCCAGTAGGTGAGCAGTTCTGGCCGATGCAGAAAGATGCCGTCTATCAGCAAAATGGAAGACGGCAGTGCCTCCAGATCATCGGCAGGTACACTGTCATCGGTCACATGATCGAAGATCGCTCGACGATACATGCGAGAACCACCGGGGCTCAGCGGGTCCAGCAGGTATTGCTTCAATGCCGTGTAATTGTACGAATCCTCAAAAAAGCCTTCCGGTGAATGTCGCCCACGCCGATACCTGACCGTTTTTGGATTATGAAATCCGTCTACCGACGCTCGAATGACAGGCCGCCCCTTAGTCGCAACTAGGGTTCCGAGTTCATCAGCGAATGTGGTCTTTCCTGCCCCGTCGACGCCGTCGATAGCGACGCGGGCCGTTCGATCTGGCGAGGTTGCGACAAGGCGATCAGCCAAGTCGGATAGAAACTTCTTTCTATATTGCATCTGGATAGATGTACGCAGAGCGGAAGTCACCTAACCTACAATGAAGCTGCTCACTTTTGCAATTGGCCCGTGATTGACTTAGGCTCCGAAGATTGCGGCGTCTGTCGTCGTGGGGCGTGATTGGAGACGCACACCTTTCAAGCACGCGCAATTTACGAATGGCTTGGCTGAAGCGCCCGCGTGGTCAGCATCGATCTTTTCCGCACAAATCGCTTGCGGGCTAATTGACCCTTACCTAGTAGCTCCGACCGTCACCGATCATGGATTGTTGAATGACCGACGCCATTATCCGTTCTGCCACGCAAGACGATTTGCACCAGATGTTGCGACTTTACCGATACCTTCATCCGAATGAGCCCCAACTGGAGGCCGCTACGGCCGAGCGCATCTGGATGACGTTGCTCACATCCAACTTCATGACCGTGATTGTGGCGCAAGCAGCAGAACTGCTCGTATCTTCATGCACTCTCGCCATTGTGCCTAACCTATCTCGCGGCGGACGATCGTATGGAGTGATCGAAAATGTAGTCACCCATGCCGAGTACCGAAAATTAGGACTTGGCCGACGGGTTCTTGCTCACGCTATCGATATCGCGGTTCGGGCCGATTGCTACAAAGTCCATTTGGCGACAGGTTCAAAACAGGAGGCAACGCTAGGCTTCTACGAGAGGGCAGGGTTCCAGCGTGGTGCCAAAACCTACTTCGAGGTGCGCCGCCCCTAGCGTGCCATGTCGCGGAGTCTCGTTCGCCTTGCTCCCGCTCCGCTCGCCCGATAGGTTTCGCAAGGCACATTACCGCAAATAGTGTCCGTGCGCGAGTAAGACGAACAATCTGATCAAGGCTCCCGCAGTCATTCAGAGGATGACCGCAATGAAGCTCGCCACAGTTCTCGTGTCGGTGCTTTCGCTGTTGGTTCGGCAGCGCGAGCTGATCAGCCGGGTCCGGGTTGGATGCCGATGGACCAAGTTAAGGCGAAGATTATGGAATCGGGCTGCACTCAAGTTACCAAGCTCGAAGCCGACGATGGCCGATGGGAGAGAAAAGGCATCAAGAACGGCAAAAGATGGAATTCCATGCGGACCCCAAAACAGGGGTCATAGTGCAAGAGAAGTTAGACGACTAAGTCTGTGAGATGCGAGGCCATCCGGGTGCTTACCGTGCTTACCAAGGAAAAGTGACGGTCGCTGGGCCTTCTCGACAGCTCCTCCAGTAAGAGGCAGCTGATTGAGAGTCTCGAAGGTTTCCAAGGATCGGGCGGATGGTGGTCCCGAACCAACAATGATGCTAATCAAGGTGGCGAGGATACCCGCAACGGTGTCCTCCCGATCAACTAAGAAACGCCCGATCCCACGGCTTTGAGGTGTGTGGAATCGGGCGTCTTTTTTCTGCTGGGCCTATTCGCCTCGCCTCGGGAAAAAGCCTTTTCGAATAGCGGGAGGTCGGCGTGAGCTCGATGCCGCGAGCCGGCCGAGCGCAGTCTTTGCATCGCAGCGACGAGGTTCGCGCACTGCTGTGCAAGTGCGAAATGATCTCCTGTATGGCTCACACATGACTTCGGCTTCAAGTATACTCTTGGCGTTTTCGGTCGGTGTGTTAGCCTTTTTTCAAGGGAGGTTAGCGACACCTCCCTGTGACTTTGACTTGCCGCCTCTAAGTTTCCTTAGGAGGCGGGTTGTTTTCCAATTCGAACGTCGGCGACAGGCTATCGGTGAAAACACGCAGGCCAGAATGGGAGGCGACAAAGTCCGCCGCGCTTTACATGCTCAGAAATGGCCTTGCCAGTTACAAGGAAATTGCGGAGCTTTCCGGTTGTTCGAAGCAGGTGGTCAGGATTTGGGGGATCAAAGTTGATGCGCCTAAAGCCCGAAAGCGGCATCTCCAACAAGCCTGGACTCGCGCTAAACAGTCGCGCGGCTGACCGCCCATTCCCGTAGAGCATGTCCTGAAATGACCTAGGTTGGCGCGGTTTGCGACGGACCGCGTCACGGAGCTGGTGAGCCATGGGGCATGATGAATTGGTGATTATTGTTAGAGTTGCGGGTGCTCTCGCTATTGGCGCCATGATCGGGTTCGAGCGTAGCTTTCATGGACGCCCTGCGGGTTTTAGAACGCATTCCCTCGTCTGCATTGCCTCAGCCATTCTAATGATCGTCACGGTTTATCAGCACCAGTGGATGACCTTGCTTGAACACGACGCCATCCGGACTGACCCAACCCGCATGGCCCAGGGAATTATGACCGGCATCGGCTTTTTAGGCGCTGGCGTCATCTTCAAAGAGGGACTGACTGTCCGGGGACTGACAACTGCCGCGTCCATCTGGGTCACCGCAGCTATTGGTATTCTGGTTGGAATTGGATTCTGGTTTGCGGCGTTCGTTGGCGCCGTTGCGACCCTGATGGTGCTCGCGTTATTCAGAGTCATCGAGGCGCGATTGCCGAGTGAGTTCTACGCCCACCACATGCTGCGCTTCGCCCGCGACAACGTTATGGGCGAAAGTGAGATCCACAAGCTGATCGGGGCTCACGGCTTTACGATCGCCAACCTGTCATCCCGCCTCAGCGAGGGCGGGCAGCAGTTCGAATACCGGATGACCATCAAGAGCCGGGACAGGGCTAATGCGGAAAGGCTGGCCAAGCATTTGCGCAGCTTGCCCGAGGTAGTTGAGTTTCGCATTACTCCAACCGGCGATTAGGCCCCTTGAGCCCTTCCGGCACGGCCTGGGTATGTCAGCTATTGGCCCATCAGCGGAGTGACGACACCGCTCATTGAGGTGCGCTTAGCAGGGCTTAGCGGACTGGATTTGCTCGCGCTGAGTTCTTCGCATTCTGAGCCCAAGCGGACGTTCAGTTGTGCTAGGACCCACCTGTTGCTGCATCGATTGCGCCCCTGAGAGCGTGGCCTACGTCTATGATCAGACGGTTCTCGGCCTCGAATTTGTCGTGGGCCTGAGCGACGAAGGAGACCTTTGAGCAACTCACCGCCGGCAGCTAACCGTTCGGCCAAGGTGTTTCGGAACCCACTTCCCTTCCGTCGGTAGTCGTGCAACACTTCGGTTAGGGGTATGCGCTGGCCAGCACGTACTCCCGGAGGCCCGCCTCGTTTCAGGTTTCCCCCTGGAGGCGGGCTTTTCTTGTGCTCGCGCGTGCCGCGCGCGCCTTCTCCGCGCGGTTCCGTTTGGTCAGCGCGACACTACGCCTACTTCCACGAACAACCGACTTGCCTTTCGGTTAAGGCGTTCAACCACGGGAGGCCCGCGATGAAGGCAGCCGCAATCACGGTAATCGGATTCCTCACCGTCAGCTCGATGGCAAATGCCGACCAACCTGGACCTGACTGGATGCCGATTGAACAGGTGAAGGCGAAGGTCATGGAGTCCGGCTACACGGTGGTCACCCGAATTGAAGCCGACGAGGGCCGGTGGGAGGGCAAAGGCATCAAGAACGGACAGAAGATGGAATTCCATGCAGACCCCAAGACCGGGGTGATAACCCGTGAGAAGCCGGACGATTAATCTATCAAGGAATGACCTTGAGGCACGAAAGGTCGTTGTAGTCGATCACAAGCCCACTGCAATCCGTTCATGAATAGGTCGAGGCATTTCTCCCTTCGGAACGGCTTTTGCGACGTCAGGCATCGGCGGCATGCTCGGGCGACCGGACCTCAATCGGGATTTTGCGACTTTCTGCTCGAAGCGCGGCCCAGGCTGCGGTAACGTTCGCTCGCGCATAAGCGCCAATGATGCGACGAAAAGGAGGAAGCACATGGCCAGATACGATGCGGTATCACGCCGTAACTTGCTGATCGGAGCCTCTGCAGTTGGAACGATGGGCGCTCTCGGCTCGCTCAGCCCAGCATTCGCCACGGCCCCGAAGCTCGGCACCCAGGTTGCCCCGTTCTATCGCTTCAAGATCGGCGATTTTGAAGCAACGATCGTGACCGACGGGCCGCTGCCCCTCGGCGACCCCCACAAGAACTTCAATGGTCTTAGCGCTGCCGAGATGGACAAGCAGCTTACCGACAACTTCCTGCCGCTCAGCAACGCGGTGCTGCAGCAGAACGCGCTGGTGGTCAATACCGGCGACAAGCTCATCGTGTTCGATACTGGGATGGGAAGCCTGACGCTATTCGGTCCGACGACTGGCCGGCTGATGAGCAGCCTCAAGCTGGCGGGAATCGATCCGAAAGACGTCGACGCGGTGGTGATGACGCACGCGCACATCGACCATTGCGGCGGCTGCATGGCGGACGACGGATCGCGTCACTTCCCGAACGCCGAATATTTCATCACGCAGGCGGACTACGATTTCTGGACTGACGAGACCAAGGTGCCGTCCGAGTTCAAGGTCTTTCTCGATACGGCGCGCAAGAATCTGCAGCCGAACAAGGACCGGATGCATTTCATCAAGGACGGCGAGGAAATCCTGCCCGGTGTTCATGCGATCTTGGCGCCGGGCCACACGGTCGGTCACACGGTCTTCATGATCAATTCGGGCATGGACTCGCTGTGCTACATCGGCGACCTCGCTCACCACCCGGTCCTGCTTCTGGAGAAACCGCTGACCGAGTTCATGTACGATACCGACGCCAAACAGTCGGCGAAGAGCCGGGTGCGTGTGCTCAACATGCTGGCGGAGGGCAGGACGCGCCTGCTCGCCTATCATTTTGCTTGGCCGGGGATCGGCCACGTGGCGAAGCAGGGCGATGGCTTCCGCTATTATCCAGAGGAAATGACGCTGATCCCCTTGAGCCCAACCTGATCTGTCGGGATTTTGCCAGCCAGCGAGGGGTCCCGCGCAGCCGGGGCCCTGGCGTTGCAGGCAAAATGGCCGCGGTTTATCGACTGCGCTCCCTGGCTCTCCCGCAAGCCATCTACCCGCGTCTTGCTTCCCCTGAATACGTTATCCGGAACGCCACCGTCGGCTTTTGGGGCCTTGTCCGTTGGCGCATCGACATCTGTTGTTTGCTGCGGTGCATGAGTCCGGTCATTGCCCTTAGCGGTCCTCAGTCTTCGACGACGTGATGTCTGCTTTCAGAGGTCGACCAGACTCGCGCTGGAACTATGGGTACACACCCGAGGACTCAGCGAGCGACTTAAGATGGTCACGGTGGGGTTGGTCCTCTACGTTACCTACAAGCTGTCGCCTCACTGCTACCTGACCAACTTCAAGGGTCCCGTTCGCGACAGCCGAAGGTGGGAGCCCAATGCCGAGACTCGATGTCTCAACTCAATGCGCTCGGTTGGTGTTCGATGCGTCTCAATGGCGCATCCGACAAGATCATTGACCGGTTCAAACAACTATTGGTGAGGTGATACTTTGTCGCACCGCAGACGATCCAGTTCGGCCGACACATAGACACGCGTGTGGAGGCAACGTGGAGGTTATCATGCGCAGATGCCGAAATGCCATTTCGATAGTTGTTCTCTCGTTAGTCACCTGTACTCCCGCGCTTTCTTGCGGCGGCCCGTGGGACGTTGCCTGCAACGTTGGCAAAACCCTTGAGAAGGCCGGGCAGGATGTCGGTCGCGAGACAGGCCGCACCTTCAATCAGGCACGTACTGATCTTAGCAACGGCCTCGACCGCATCGATCCAAGGATTACTCAGTTCGGGCGCGACATAGACCGCATGCGACTAGAATTTCAGTCGTCCGTGTTTACAGGTCCAGCGCTGGAGCAATGGATCATCCAGTCGCGCAATGATGCAACGAATGGCGCGATGCCGATGCCACCTGAAATCAGGCAGAGTCTGCAAGGTTGGTACGATGATGGCTTGATGGTACGCATCCGGCGTAGGCCGCAGGCTGATTGGATCATTCCCGTTGCCAGCGCGTGAGCAGCTTGGGGTTTTCTTTGTAGAACCTGACGAGCTCGATCAGGTTTTCGATGCCAAAGTCGGTGAACGCCTGAACACCATCTTCGCCGACGCCATAGACCCAGATCAGGCCGTCCTCGATCTCCATTTCGATGGCAATGTCGCCCAGCCAGTCTTCGTCTTCACCGAGGTCCTTTGCGACCTGGGTGATGGTGGTGACGTGATGAACCTTGTTGACGTGCGTGGTCATGCCGCTCGAGCGGAGAACGCTGATGCCGGCGTCCAATTCCAGGGCAGAAGCTCGTCCAGCCGGTGAGCTGGGTGGGCGGCGATGCGGGCAAGGATATCCGTGAGCCAGGCCTGTGGATCGACGCCATTCATTTTGGCCGTGATGATCAAGCTATACATGGAAGCCGCGCGCCGTCCGCCGCGATCAGAGCCGCAGAACAACCAGGATTTTCGTCCAAGGGCGATGCCTCGCAAGCCTCTTTCGGCGGCATTGTTCGAGAGACAGACTCGGCCGTCCTCCAGGAACCGCGTGAAGCTCGCCCACCGCTTCAGGATGTAGTTGAACGCCTTGGCCAGGTCGTGCCCACGGGACAGCTTGGCGAGCTGCTCCCGCATATAGACCTGCAGGTCCTCGACCAGGGGCCGGCTCAGCGTCTGTCGCATCTCCAGACGCTCTTCGGGGCTCCTGCCATTGATGGAGCGCTCGATCTCGAACAGCGCATCGATCCGCCGCACGACCTCGACCGCGATGGGCGAGAGCGGGATCTCCTTCTTGCCGGTGGCCTTGCGACGCGCATTCTCTTCGATATCGGCCATGGCGAAGAATGGGCGCCGCGCATGGACCCAACACGCCGCTTCCCGGATCGGTCCAGGGTGGCGTCCCGCCAGATAGAGCTGGTTGTACCCGTCATAGGCGTCGGCCTGCAGGATGCCGGCATACCCCGCCAGATGCGCCTGGGGATGCTCGCCCCTACGGTCGCGGGAGTAGTAGAACATCGCCGCCGGCGGCCCGGCGCCGCCAAACGGCCGATCGTCCCGGAGGTAGATCCAGCACCGTGCCGTATCGGTCTTGCCCTTGGCCAGCACCGGCACCGTCGTATCATCGGCATGCAGGCGCTCGGCCGCCATGACATGGGCTTCGACCAGGCGCAGCAGGGGATCCAGCGACGCACTGACCGATCCCACGGCGTCCGCCATGGTCGACAGCGCGATCGGCACGCCTTCCAGGGCGTAGCGCTCAGCCTGGCGGTTTAAGGGCTGATGTTGGCCGAACTTCTCGAACATGATCATGGCCAACAGGCTCGGGCCGGCCCATCCCCGTGCGACGGCATGGAATGGCGCCGGGGCCTGGCTGATCTTCTCGCAGTCGCGGCAGGAGAACTTCTCCCGCACCGTCTCGATCACCTTCCACTGGCGTGGTACCACTTCCAGTGTCCTCGTCACGTCCTCGCCGAGCTTGCGCAGACGATTGCCGCCACAGCACTCGCAAGCCGTCGGCGGTTCGATCACCACTCGTTCGCGCGGTAAATGCTCAGGGAACGTCTGGCGTTCGCCGCGCTGGCGCGTAAATCCGCGCACCGTCGTCGCCTTGGCCACAGCGCGCTCCGCCGCCAGCTCGTCTTCAGTGGCGTCACTTTCCAACTCTTCGAACGTCAAGGCCAACTGCTCGATCAGGCGCGACGAACGCTCCGACCGCTGGCCGTAGATCTGATGCTTTAGCTTGGCAATTTGCAGCTTCTGCTGGGCAATCAGCGCTTCGTCCTCAGACGCTTTCGCACGGGCGACCGCAAGTTCAGCTGCGATCTCCAAACCCTTCGCGCGCTCGGCTGCCAGCGCCGCTTTCAGGGCGGCAATGTCATCCGGAACAGCGTCGCGCTCAGCATCCATGCGACATAGTGAATCACAAATTGGAAGCGTTGGGACTCCCCAAAAATGCAAAATCTGCTGGATTTTGTGCTCAACCAGCGCTTCTCGGTCGCCAGCTCAGTTGTGGATTCCGCCAGTCGATCCCTTCCAGCATATAGGCCATCTGCGCCGCTGAGATCGATACCGCGCCGTCCGACGCCGAAGGCCAGATAAACTTGCCTCGGTCCAGGCGCTTGGCATAGAGCGACATACCCAACCCATCATGCCAAAGAATCTTGACCAGATCGCCGCTGCGGCCCCGGAAGATGTAGAGATCGCCGGCATGGGGATCGCGCTTCAGGCTCTCCTGAACCGTAAGAGCCAGGCTTCGCATGCCGCGACGCATATCGGTGTGGCCGGTCGCGATCCAGACTCTGACGCCGCTCGGAATCGGAATCATCGTCGTCGCAACAGCTCAAGAACCTGCTGCAGCGCCTCAACGTCCACGTCACGGTCAACGCGAACACGACAACCGCCCCCGAGATCAATCTCGATGATTCCAGCCCTTGCACGCTGCGCAGGCGGTGAAGACGCCAGTTGTGGTGCGCCGCTCGAGATCGGAGCCGCTACAGGTGTGATCTCGACGGGAATAAGAGCAGGCGCAGCATCTCCGCCCAATCGCCCCTGGCGCGCTTGTCGACGCCAGGTGAACAGCAGGCTATGAGCCACCCCGTGCCGGCGTGCCACCCCGCAGACCGTCTCGCCGGGCTGCAAGGTCTCTTCGACAAGGCGGACCTTCTCGTCGTAACTCCATCGCCGCCGACGCTCGGCGCCCAACACATTGACCTGCATTCCCGGCGTGACCTTAAAGCTAGACTTAAGGTCAAATCCTCAGGCCGCCTCGCAAACTACACAAGGCGGCCTTCGCCGGAGAGATACGCTTGATGAGCCTAGTGCGGTTTAAGGTGAGGGACGGCGGGGAACTCAACCTCGCCAACAATTCAATGCGTTTTGGAGATGCGCTCGCAGTCACCCTGATTGACGTGATTGTATTTAGAGGTCCGAGCGAGGCCAGCAACCACGCACTTTGGGCCCATGAAATGATGCACGTGCAACAATAGCCCAATGGGGTGTGCACAGTTTCGCCGTCCAATACATGCGGAGCTGGAGCGGCGTTGAAGACCCGGCTTACGAGGTCGAGAATAGGTTTGCCGAAGCCTTGCGACAACAGAATAGTACCGCGTTTGCGGCCGGTCCAGTCCAACCGGGGACCGGTATGCAAGCGCCTGGGGCGCAGCAACCGCGAGCGAGTAACGTCTGCGTCGTCGGGCCACAGCCTCACGAGCGATGCGCGTTAGGGGCGTTCCTCCCCATCATGACGATATGCAGTTGTGGACCCATGATGGGCAGAACTTTTTGAAGCTGGCGCGTAGGAGCAAGTGGTCACTGCTCGGTCGGAATGACCAAGACCCACAGCGGACAGCCGTCCTATCCGCCTTCCGGTGGCGGGATATACTCTGGTGACATCCACTTCTACGACGCCGAGACCTGGAGCGTGGCGCGTCCCGTTCCCGAAGGCAGCTTCGATCTCGTTAACACGGCAGCCCATGAGACTCGGGCACGCACTGGGACTTGACCATAGCAACGTGTCGGAGCCCTCATGTGGGCTGCATATACCGTGCAGCGCTTTCTGCACTTTGACGATATCGCAGGGATTCGCTCACTTTATGGGACGCGCACTGTCGCCAGCGACCACTTCTACACCACTTCCACCGTCGAACGCGATAACGCAGTCAGCGAGATCGGCTATGTTAGCGAGGGCGTCGCCTGCTACGTCTACAACAACAAGCAGGCGGGAACCACAGAACTCTATCGACTGCTGAACCCCGCCAACGGCGATCACTCATACACTACGTCGGTCGCCGAAGACGACAACACATTTAACAATCTCGGACATACCAGAGAGGGCGTGGCGTGCTATGTTTACGGCACTAAGCAGGCGGCAACAACGGAGCTTTGTCGCGTGCTGAAGACCACTTGAGCGGCCCCGCAATGATCGACGTGGTTATCAGTTTTCGCATCTCAGTCTTGAGTACCACAGATGTGTTAGGTCGGAAGCGAGAGCAAAGTAATACCCCCGAATTATTCCATCTCCGAGCGCGGCGGCGTTTAGCAAATCGAAGTAGCGTCCGATGCTTTTAAGACTTTGCGGGCAAGCTGACGATGTCGGATCGTCGAGGCAAATCGGGCTTCGCAACTGATCGCGCCTAGGTCCGAAATCATCAAGTTCTTAGCTAGGCATACACCTACTATCAAAAGGAGAAGACCAAATGCCCATAGACTTCACAGTGATCCAACCGGTACGGCAACAATTTGGAGACAGGAACCGGGTGACTGCGTTCGAAACCAAAGTCGAGCTAGAGGCACCATTCGTTGGTATAGCAAAGGACTTTCCGTTCTCCTGCCCCAACGTTGATCCAAGTCAGATGGCGGTGCTTCAATTCGAGTCTCTCGGCGTTACGGCGGGCGGCCGGACGAACGATCGAGACCGGAATATTCTACAAATCAATGGTGTAAGCATTCCAGGCGGCATAACTCCTGGACCGGCAATTGCTTCTATCCAAATTGGTTCTGTCCCCGCTCCCATAACAATCCCCGCCTGGAAAAGTCATTCACTCGTCGTAGATGCCAATGTGCTGAGGGAAAACAATGTCCTGCACATTGAATCGGTCATAATCCATCTCGGCAACGAAGAGTCGCGCGACACGTTCATCATAGATAATATCGTTGTGTTCTTTAAGGCCCGCGTGAGTGGAGGCGTCGTCAGCCAACCGACTGCGACGGCGTCACGATCAACATAAGTCGTCGGAATCCATTCGCCCGCCGCGCGGCGGGCCAACGACAACGACCTTGCTCTGACGCGGCGGATCGACGAGCTGTTCGCCGCCTGGCCGGTTCCTGGGCTCGCGGCGAATGACCGCGATGCTGAATCGCAAGCGCGTGCAGCGGTTGATGCGCAAGATGGGTATCGCGGCGCTGGGACCGAAGGCGAACAGACCAAGCCAGCGTCGGGCCACAAGATCTATCTGCTGCGCAACATGACGATCGTTGTGCCGAACCAGGTGTGGGCGGCCGACATCGCCTATCTGCCCATCGGCCGCGGCTTTCTTTATCTCGTCGCCGTCAGCGACTGGGCGAGCGATGCGGTTCTGGCGTGGCGGTTGTCGAACACGCGCGGCGGGTCTGGAAGAGGCGCTGGCGAAGTACGGCACGCCGGAGGTTTTCAACACCGACCAGGGCAGCCAGTTCACCGGTGCGACCTTCACCGGCGCGTTGGCGGGCGCAGGAATTAAGATCTCCCATGGGTGGCCGCGGTCGTAGGATGGACAACGTCTTTATCGACGCGACTGTCGCGGTCGCTCAAGGATGAGGACATCTATCTTGGAAGTATGCCGACCGCTGCGAGGCCAAATCAGGAATCGCAAACTGGATCGCATGCTGCAACGGTCGTCGCCTTCATCAGGCACTCGGCTATCCGCACCGATGCCGGTCTGGCGCGAACGTAGCAGGCCGCCAAGGCTGGACACGATGGACAACGCTGACGCTCGACCACAAGCCCACAGCAACAGCAACAGACAGAGAGTCTCTGGCAGCATGATAGAAAGGGATCAAGAGCGGCCAGCTAACAAACCGATTCAAGCGGCCCCGGCTCCGCGGGTCATCTCGGTCGTCGCCGGTCGGGGGAGAGGACCGTGCCCAGCGAAAATCTATTTTGGCTGTCAATCAGGATCGCATTGGTGACTAAAATCCACTACACGGCGTGCGGACGTCTGCAACACCCGAAACCTTGGTTTCGACTCGAGTGCGCCGTCTGTGGGCGAGGGCGCCAGTCGGGCGACCAATTTGGCAAGCTCCGCAGTTGTCTTGGGCGAAGTGGGAACTCGTCTTGAGCACCATACGTGCCCACGCGCAGTAGAAGTCGAGCAAGGTTCGCGATGCCCTTCAAGTGGGAAGAGCATCCCAAAAAGTTGAGCGGCGACGAAACGATCGCGCCATTGAAAACTTGCATTCTCACCCTGGTTGTGGAATCGTTTTCGTTCTCCGCATTGACGCGAAATGTCTTTAAGGAGGAACCCCAAATGGTTGACAACGTATTTCCGCCAGCTGGACAAGGTGGTCAATCTGCAGCCTTGGGGGGCTGGTCTTGGTCGAGTGATCTCCCTGTGAGTAGTATGCGAGCGCCGCAAGGCCCTCAGGGTCAGGCCGCAGCCGGGGGCGGTTGGTGTTGGGGGTGGGATGTTGCTGTGAGTAGTATGCGAGCGCCTCAACGCCCTCAGGGTCAGGCCGCAGCCGGGGGCGGTTGGTGTTGGGGGTGGGATGTTGCTGTGAGTAGTATGCGGGCGCCTCAAGGCCCTCAGGGTCAGGCCGCAGCCGGGGGCGGTTGGTGTTGGGGGTGGGATGTTGCTGTGAGTAGTATGCGGGCGCCTCAAGGCCCTCAAGGTCAGGCCGCAGCCGGGGGCGGTTGGTGTTGGGGGTGGGATCTTGCTGTGAGTGGTATGCGAGGGCCTCAAGGAGCCGGCGGTCAGTCCTAATGGTCGAGTGGACCCTTCGCGGTCAAGAGCATGTCCGCACCAACAGCACGCGGTGACAGGGCAGCTGCCGCGGGCGGTTGATGCATGGGCGGCTAACCTGTCGGCAAGGAGTGGCGGTCCGGTTATTAGGTCTGCTCTACAAACACGTCGAGCGGCTCAGTTTGCTCGGGACGGTGTTATCTCTGAAGGCACGGTCACCGTCGAAGGCGTTTGAGCCAGCTCAGGTTGAGCCCGCTCAGGTAGGGCTAATTGTATGTCGATGAAGCAACCGTCTTGCGCAGAGGACTGTGCGTATTTGGCCGTCGCGCAGGGGCTCGATGTAGTTGTCCTTGGCGCCGATGAAGTGCTCATTCAATTTGGATCGCGCTCCAAACCTGCGGAACTACTCCGTGACGCCGGACTTACAGGTGTCCTTGGCCGCCTTCTCGACTCGATCTCCGAATCTCCTAAGACAATGGAACACTTAGGAGAATCGTTGGGTGTTCCGTTAGAAAAGGTGCGCCGGATTGTAGTGGATCTCGTAGCGAAGGGGCTGCTCACAGCCGCAACTGAATCGCCGGTGCAGCAGTACTTGAAGTACACCTACGGGGACCAATCCTCTCTTCAAAATAAGAAGGTCAGCATAGTAGGTTTAGGACCGGTAGGCATTCGCATATCCCACGGATTGGCTGAAAGTGGTGTCCCTCAGCTCAATCTATTAGATGACCGAAAGGTGGACGAAGTGTGGAGAGCTTCTCTCCCGCTTTTTGGACTAGGCCACCAAATTGTTGATGGAAAGGCTCACGATACCGCAGCTGCCCTACTCGCCGCGGCAGGTAGCGGTGGAGTTGCGGCTATCGACGCGAAATTGGATGTCGATGGGGTACAACAGGCGATCCTGGCTGCCGATCTGACGATAGTTGCATTGGAGCAGACCGACTTGCGGCTCCTACATTTGATCAATCGGGTTTGCGTCAAAAACCGTCGACCGTGGATGATGGCGATGGTGGATGGTAATATCGGGTTAGTAGGCCCCGCGTTTCTGCCCCCTTACACAGCATGTTACAACTGTCTGCGCACGCTGAGCGAGGCGCCTGTAATCAGTCAGCAAATGTCGCGTAGGTATAGGCAACACATTATCCGGCGCGGAGCTTGCTCGTACTTTCCGGGGCTACCAGCGTTTGCTGAGGTCGTCGGAGGATATGCTTCCTTTGCCGCTTTACAATTTCTTTTGCAGAACAAGTCGTTTGTACTGGGGCGAGTGCAGTCGATCTACTTTGATCGCATGTTGGTGGACGTTGAAGACGTTCTAAGATTGCCGCGGTGCCCGGTGTGTTCCCGCGACAGACCCGAGTATACGGCCGCGCTGCCTCTCGACCTTCTAGATATAGATAGTCCGGAACCGCTTGAGTTGTTTCATCAAGGAAAACATCAGGCGCAGAATGGTGTTAGAAGCAACAAATCTTAACGAGCGAATTGAACTTTTCGACTCGTTCTATGACGAGAATCGGCGCTTGCAATATGAAGTTGTGCCGCGGCTTTACAATCAATCTATTGGCCCGGTAACAGCCGTCAGCATCCACCGTCCGAAACTCCTTGACCTCTCAATGTACGGCACCTCTTGCCGCCACTCACCTGTTGGTCGCCTGCTCGGCGATCTTGTCGGCAAGAGTCCACTCTGGGATTCAGTGGCTATACCAATTGGTGGCAAGGGCCCTACAATGAAGCAGGCTTTCCTCGGAAATATGGGGGAGGCTTGTGAACGTATCTTGGCAGCCCTTCAAACTCGACTACTACGAGACCGCGCCGAGTTCGGTACATACGACGAACTAAAAGCGCGTGGGCTTCCGGCGCTTCCACCAGGAGAGCTTCCTTTATTCGCGGTGGAACAGTATGCCAAGGAAGAATTTCCGTTTGCTCCGTTTACAGAAGATACTCCGGTCGCATGGTTACAGGGCAAGCGCCTCTTTGCCGCCCAAGATGTGTATGTTCCTGCCCAGCTCGTTGCCTTTCATTGGTGCGCATTTCCTCAAGAGGCGCGCATCGGCTACGCGACGAGCGGGGGATTGGTCTTTCATACGAACTTTCGTCAAGCGGTTTTACACGGGATCTACGAGAACGTGGAAAGGGACGCGATAAATCTGTCCTGGTACTGCAAACTGCCGCCCGCAGTTGTTGACATTGATCTGGTTGAATTTTTAAAAAATAACACTGAGCAAAGCGCTCCTCGGATGATGACCCCGTATATTCAGAAGGCCCGAGTACTCCTGAACACGCTTGATATTCCCCTTCCGGTCTTCACAGTGATGACTTTTGATAAGTCGCGGGACGGAAGGGCCCTTTTAGCGGGCGGGGGCGGATGGGGAAAACCCGATCGCGCCTTGATACAGGCTGTCTTTGAGATCGGTCAGGCGCAGATTGGCTACGCGCTGACGCCGCACGCGTGGGACCACATTAGGCCCGACAGCCAACTTTCAGATCTAACAGATTTTTACTATGCATTGATATATTATGGCTTCAAGGAGAATCTGTCCTTGCTGTCATGGTATGCGGATGGTCCAGCCCGGGTGGCCTGGGATCAAGTGCCGTCGATCTCGGGCAGTGATCTGAATGGAGAGTATGACGCGGTCAGAGAATTGCTTTTGCAACGCAATATAGACCCGATCCTCTTTGACTTTAGCGATTCATGTTGGCCTGACGCGCACTTGATAAAAGTTTTCATGCCACAATTGACCCACGCGCACTTACCCTCACATGGATATTTCGGACATCCAAGATATTACGATGTCCCCATGCAATTGGGCCTAAAACACGGCAGACTAACTTACGACGAACTGAATCGACTTCCGCTTCCATTCCCTTAGGGACCTGCGAGGCGGAAAGTATAGGATCCCGGTGTTCTTTCTGCGAAGGGAAGGGCGTCCAATGCGTGAGTTGGGTGAGCGATCGAGGACCCCAAAGGATCTTTACGAAGAGCTTCTTTTATCTCCGATCGAATGGCCTTTGAAGACAACACGGATTCAGAAGCATAGCGTGTCCGATTACAGACAGCGTTCCTTGTCCCCGAATGTTTCGGTCGCGGAACTCTATCACGCAAATAGCAAGTATTTTCCGTCCATGGCAAGTGAAGTAGGTGCCGCATCAATCGATCCGGCTTCACTCCGAGCAGACTTCACGAGGCGCCGATCGGCCATCCTTCGACGATCAGAATACACGATGCTCAAGGTCGACCCGCCGTGGCAAGCACTGTTGTCGAGCCTGGCTCATCCGGCGCTACTCCAATTTTACTACACCTGCGAGGTTCGGGTGGTTGTAAATGCGACCATTGGTATCTTAGAGCCGGTTTCCGGAGTAGTTTACATAGCCAAGCAGATAGATGAAATTCACCTGGACAGTCTGAAGAGATCGACGGCGGTTTTGGGAAATACTCCTAGTGAAGACTTATCATTCCCGCTGATTGCGGTAGTCGCAAGCTTCGCCAGAAATGATCTCTTGTTTGGAGCCCGAGGGTATCGGCACGCCCTCATGGAAGCTGGCCAGCTCTGCCGCGAAATTACTAGAGCAGCAGCGGCCGGTGGGATCGACTTGGACTGCTATTTGGAGTTCATAGACGCGGATGTCGACCAGACTATGGAGTGCGACGGTTTAGAAGAGTGCGTTGTTGCGCTTCTTTGCTCTCGACGTTGAAGGGAAAAGTCGATGATAAGCTAAGTTCGTTTGGGTATATGGTGTCAGGTGAGGAAACTCCATGGCTAAAACGGCAAACAGAAACCGGATAGCTAAAACAGCAAATAAAAGCCGGATAGCTAAAACGGCAAGCAGAAAGCGGGCTTCGTCAAGACAGCAAATAATGCGGCGTTTCGCTGAGGAGTTCGGAATAAAAATAGATCAACTTTCTCAGTGGATGTCAGAAAGCCATCGCATCGATAGCGGCAAGGGGAACGCAGCTACACCTGAATACGGTATCGAGACGCCAGTTGATTCGGGTCATGTGGAGAGTTCTGTTGCTTACAAGAGCATGCGTGTTTCCGCTCAAAAAGAACTTTGTAGCCTAGTAGAGTTGCTCTCGGAGCCAGAAGCGCTACGGCTTCTGCCAACAATAAAAGACGTCGCGTCCGGGGAACGGTTTTGGGAAGAGGACGTAGGTCTATTTTACAACGAGTATGTAAAGACACGACACTTGAGCGTGGATCGCGGCCATACTGGACTTGTTAGCGCTGAGTTGGAGAATAATGGGAGTTACTACGCCCCCGTTTCGGTCCCCAACTTTGAACGCGACCCCCGATGGATACAGCTGCCGACCCCTCAGCCGATTCTGACTAGCTTGACACAATTGCTTCGTGACAGGCGTTCGCGACGAGACTATGCGGAGAGTGCCGTTCGGCTCGTGGAGCTTGCAACGTTGTTGGAGCACGCATGTGGCGTAACTGGTACGGCGCCGGCATATGGATACCAGAATTTGGCTCTTCGCACCTTTCCCTCGACTGGAGGGCTGCAGTCACCCGACGTATACCTATTCGCGCGAAGCGTTGAGCGATTGGCGATGGGACTCTACCGATATCATTCGCTGAGTCGCTCACTGGAGCTGATTGAGGGTGGTGACTATTCATCTCTATTGGCTTCGATTTTTTTTCAAAATCGAGCGGTTGATCGCGCAGCAGTCGTCATCGTACTTGTGGGTAACTACGCGCGGGTGAAATGGAAGTATGGTGCTAGATCCTATCGCTATATGTGTATGGATATTGGATTCCTCGGGCAGAATTTGCAATTGGCCGCAGAGGGATTAGGACTGGGATCATGTCCAATTGCCGCGTTCGTGGAAGACGGACTAGAGCAAGTATTGCGCATTGATGGCAAAGAGCAGTTTGCACTTCTTGGTTGCACACTTGGGCGCCCTATTGAAGCAGCCTCTTGAATGACCCGCGGGAAAAACCCTTGCTCGCCGGTTCGATCGTCGGCCAGGGTTGAGCCGGACTGCCATCGCTCCACATTTTTTCGCTCCAGCTTTGGCAAGCACACCGCTGTTTCATGCTTACCAATCTGACCGTGCCGCAAGGGCTTAATCCAGTTTGAAGTTCGCTCTGGCCCACCACGAAGACCAGAGCATGAAGTGTATTCGTTTTACGGAAGAGCAGATCATCGGGAGCTTGAAGGAGTGCGCGGCCGGGGTTTCGGTAGCCGATCTTTGCCGCAAGCACGGCGTCAGCGACGCCAGCATCCACAAATGGAAGGCTAAGTTTGGCGTGATGGACGAGGCCATCCTCTGTTGTTTCGGATTGGAAAATACTACGGTTCGTCTGATAAACCGTATCGCTGTTTCCACTCAATCATTTCATGCAAAATCGTCAAAAAGGCGAGCGCGCGGTCGCGTGGAGTAATCGTTTTGAGCCAGTCGAGAGCATCGTTTTTCTGGTTGGTGTACTCTTCGAACAATAGTGCAAGCTCACGAGCTTTGAATGCGCCGCCCGGATTGTTTTTGCGCATAGAGTGAAACGTAACGATCTTGAGCAACGTTTCAGCGTTGACCAACAGATTGTCATGCCCAAGAGCATCTTTAGCGATGCGAAATGGTTCGGCCATCCCGCTCAATATCAACGCCGTTACATGTTGAATGTTTGGTCGCCTGTTTGCTTCATGCTGACCGTGCTTGCGGTTGAATTGCTTTGCCGTTACGAAAAATCTAAACGTTGATGGTGACGACTGCCATGTATACGGATCGACTTCAGCGCCGAAAGTGTAGATGATCGGCGTAGGATGCTCTACGCGGATCATGTGCCAACCTTCGGGAAGTCTATCAACGTTGTTCATCGCAATAATCCTTGTAAATCCGCTCAGCTTCTTCCTCGGTTGCATTGGCCCAAATGAACTTGTCTAGACCATACAGAGCAATTCTCACATCGCGTCGAAGCTTTGGTTCGTAATTTTCGCGGGGTAGCGTTGGCCCATAATCTTCATCTTCAAGAGATCGGCAATAAAGACACGCATCCGGGTCATCATCTTCCGGGCATTGCGCCCTGCATCTTTCGATCCACTTCTCATAACTTGCTCGCCATTCGGCGTAACAACTGCGTTGTTCATTGGTTAACTCATCCAGTCGCGCGGCGAGACTATGAGCAGGCTTTACAATTGCAATGATCGCCGCAAGCTGTCTCTTGTCCCGCTCCGTGATCATCGCTTTGGCAACTTCTCCAAAATCTCTTTCATCATTGCGCGGTGTTCATCGAGTTCGTTGATTGCCTTGCCGTCCCTCTTGTTTGCAATCAGCGCCTTCGCTTGCTCGAATGAGATATCTCCGTCGGCCGTTGCGGTCTCGATATCTTCAATGGTGGTCCCGTGCATTTCCATCGTGAGACCGTGTGGAAGACTAAGTTTGAAATAGAGTTCGATTGCCCAACGCTCTCTCTTGTCGATCGCCCCTGCCAGGGCTTCATAAGCACGATTTGAAAGGGCTCTTACGAGTGCAGATAGATCTCGGGCATGTCGCGATTTCGCGCCACGGGGCCTTCCGATATTGCCGGAGCCGCTGGCAAACCTACCCTTGCCATCGCGGCCGTTAACATCGGTTGGCATCGGCATGACGTTGCTCATGATCCTAAACCCAAATCACCTTGATCTGCTTACGGTCGCAGAACTGTGCAACCTCCGATACAGATGTCCACCACACATTGCCGCGACGCGTCGCAACCGGGAAGTTTTCCACCACTCTCCATCGCGACAAGACCGCGCGCGACCGCACGAAGGAATTTTGAAGCGTCGCGGCGTCCATCTCCGGCGTCGCTGGCAGCACCACCCCGCGCGGAAAATCTGGACGGCGCTCGCTTCTCATTGCAAAACCTTCACGTTGATCACTGATGACGGTGCCCGGGCAATGCTTTTTGCCCGGCCATTGCGCTGTTATTTGCGATCGAGCGTTTTGTAGATATCGTGCGGTGACAAATTCGTCGCGGTCGATAGAACATCGCACACACTCGCAACAGGCATCGGCGGTTGCGCTCAATTTATCGAGTTCGCGCGTGGCGGCTTCGCGCGCGGCACGGTGGTCCGGTCCGGTTGCGAGAGGGCGTCCATAAGTGGGCGCGATCTGGTGCGCTGCGGTTGATCCAGATTTTGCGATTAGACGTTGAGCCATATAGCGTGTGGTCGCGGCATCGCGTGCACGATCGCTCACGGCCGCCAGTGCACCGGATTCGATCAATGCGGCCGTTGTCTCATACGGCGTGTTGTCGTCAATCGCGATGGCTTGCCGGCCGGTCAGCGCTGTCACATAATGCCATTGCGCGCGCCCTCAGATGGGCATTTGCGCTTGTTGCCGGATCGACGGCCATCAGCGCGGCGTGCGAAGCGGCAACGTCTTGGGCTCGTTAATGCCTCTGTTGACCTGAGTTTTGCGGTGAATATTGCGATGTACTTGCGATGGTCAAGCGGTGTTTATTGCGGTGGTGATGGTGGTGACGCGCTAGGAAAGGAGCATCGGTTCAGCAATCTGAGAGCGCGACCACGCAAAGCACTTCAGTCGCAGCGTTTGCGTGATGACGGGCTTACGCGGGTAACGAATGGGGGATGTTTATCGACGCAACCGACCGTCGCGTGATCGGACGGGCATTTGTGCTCAACACCGCCTTTGGACGGCGGTGGTATAGGTGGTGAACTGCAATGCGCTGTTTTTGCAGCCTCTCCACTACCTCCACCACCTATTAGTTAGGAGAGTAAAGAGAGCAGGAGGAATTATGTAATTCCATAATTTTACCTATAGCGCTTGGGTACTCTATAGGAACTGGTGGTGGGGTGGTGTTTGGCGGTGGGGTGGGTGGAGAAATGGAAATTATCGGCTAGCGAGCGAAGCCCCGTCCCGTCCGAACGGGGGCGTCTGTTTCACCTCCGAAAGCAGACATCGCGGTTTCGAAGCCGGAGGCCCGCCAAGGGCCAACTGCGGACGTGACTTGATCTTGCCTACAATTAACGAGCGAAGCGGAAACACCACGCCTTTTTGATGCGCAGCCCGACAAGAAGTTGCGCAGAATTTCGATCAGGCAATTTGGCTCAATTGAGCTTCTTGCGAAGTCTCTCGATGATCGCCCGCAGATCGTTCACGTAGACCTCAAGGTTCTGCCGAATCTCTTCGAGACGCGGCGGCTTGGTTTCCGTTTCTTTCTTAGGCTGGCGGGGCTCTTCGTCAATCATGGCGCAAGAAATCAACTAGCCAATCGGGGACCCTTGATTCAAATCAACGGAAATGTTGCGCCTAAAGGGTGAATTGCTCAAATCGGCGCCAAGAGCCGCCGCGCGGGAGGCGCTTGAATCGCGCGGCAGGCGAACGGTGTGGCAATGGTCCACCCAGGGCAGACGTCGCCTTACTTCATCGACAGCGGTCAAGGCTATTGCCCCAAGGGGGCAATACACCATACTAAGGTAGCGTGTCACAATCGCCGCCACCTGCGGTTCATACCGCACCAGTATGGGATTGGGGATCTTTATGTTTATAAACCTCAGTACCGACCCCAATATAAAGCCTCGACTTGTTGGCGAGCTCGGTGACCTGTCTCATGCACAAGTCAGTTCAGGCGAGTTCAAATATGGCCGGGGTACCGAGATTTTCGGAGAAGCGGAGCCTGCGGACTATATCTATCAGGTGATTGAAGGCGCGGTTCGGACCTACAAGCTGTTATCTGACGGTCGCCGCCAGATTGGGGCGTTTCACTTGCCTGGCGATATCTTCGGTCTCGACAACGGCGATTTCCATCGGTTCACAGCCGAAGCCATCGTCGACACTACAGTTCGCCTTGTTAAACGCCAAAGCCTGGAACGGGTGGCCAAGTCCGACCCTGGACTGATTCTGAGCCTCCTGACCATGACGACGGCCAATCTTCGGCACGTCGAGAATCACATACTCCTTTTGGGGTGCACCACTGCGCGAGAACGCGTGGCAGCGTTTCTTCTCGAGATGAATGGCCGCCTGACATCAGCAGGTGTCATCGCCCTTCCAATGGGCCGCCGTGACATTGCGGACTATCTTGGCCTCACCTTGGAGACGGTGTCACGTATGTTTGGCGCATTGGAGCGGAAGGGTCACCTGAAGTTCTTGGATGACTCAAGGCAACGCCAAATCGTCATTCTGAATGCCGCTGGCCTGACAGAACTAGATGCCCCGCGCAAGCACAGGCGGTTAAAACGGAAACATACCCCTTCCGTCGGCTAAGCGCTTTACCACGAACCGCGCCAATGACGCGTTGTGCTCAAGTGGCGACGTCCGTTAATGGGATGGTCCGGCCGTGCTCCGGCCCTGCCAGCACGAGAAGCTGGCAAGGGGCGCTCAAGACAAGGAGCACGCCATGTCTCAGAAACTCAACGCGGCGATCGCCGTGATCGGCATCGACATCGGCAAAAACTCGTTCCACATCGTGGGTCAGGATCACCGCGGTGCCATCGTGCTGCGGCAGAAGTGGTCGCGCGGCCAGGTGGAAACGCGGCTCGCCAACCTGCCGCCGTGCTTGATCGGTATGGAGGCCTGCGTAGGCGCCCATCATCTCAGCCGCAAACTCCAAGTACTTGGCCACGACGCCCGCCTGATGCCAGCGAAATACGTGCGCCCGTATTCGAAGGGACAGAAGAATGACTTCCGAGATGCGGAAGCCATCGCCGAGGCTGTCCAACGCCCGACCATGAAGTTCGTCGCGACCAAGACCGCCGATCAGCTCGACCTTCAGGCACTGCACCGCGTCCGCGATCGATTGGTCGGTCAGCGTACCGGCGCGATCAATCAGATCCGTGCGTTCCTGCTGGAACGGGGCATCGCCGTGCGGCAAGGCCCGCATTCCCTGCGGTTCGAGTTGCCAGGTATCTTGGCAACACGCACTGATGTGCTCTCGCCTCGCATGTTGCCCATCATCGAGGGTCTGGCGGAAGACTGGCGCCGGCTGGATGAGCGTATCGAGGGTCTATCTGGCGAGATCGAAACACTAGCCCGTCAAGATAGGGCCTGCCAGCGACTGATGACGGTGCCTGGCATTGGCCCAATCATCTCGAGCGCAATGGTGGCTGCGATCGGCACCGGAGACGTGTTCTCGAAAGGCCGCGACTTCGGCGCCTGGCTTGGACTTGTTCCGAAGCAGATATCGACCGGCGACCGCACGATCCTCGGCAGTATATCAAGGCGCGGTAATCGCTACCTGCGCGCGCTGTTCGTGCAAGCCGCGTGGGTTGTTCTGGTAAAGGTCAAGTGCTGGGAGCGCTATGGCCTCAACTCTTGGATCGAAGCCGCCAAGAAGCGATTGCACCACAACGTGCTGGCGATTGCGCTCGCCAACAAGCTCGCCCGGATCGCCTGGGCGGTCCTCAACAAGGGACGCGCCTTCGCGTGCGTCAAGATGGAGGAGACGGTGTCCCGACCTGCTTGATCCTCGCGCCGTGCGCGGGGCCGTCAAGGCGCAGCCTGGCAGCAGGAGAGCAAGACGTCAGGACAGCACGACGGCCGGCTTTGACGGCCCCTTGCGCGCGGCGCGTCTGCGCGCGCAGGCCGGGACGAAGGAACGGCCGCCAGGCACGAACGAAGGAACAGCGCGAAGTGAGGAGCTATCGATGACGTAACAACCCTTACCCGCCGAGGTCTGCGAGAGGATGAGACGACGATGGAGAATCGGTCTTCCCGGCACATGTGAACCCTGGTGACCCAAATGGCCCGGTCGAGGCCTGTCCGCTAACCAGATCACATGCGCGCTGATATCCATGATGGCCCGGAGCACTGCGCTCCAAACAGAGGCCGGATACATTGATGCAAGACCGCATCTACCGGATCGTCGAAATCTTCTTGCACCCCACGGCCGGACCATACATTAGGGTCAAAAAGCGAAGAACTCGGATTGAGCATAATAGGTCCGCTTTCGGTCACTGACCGACCATCGGCATTGGTGCAATTCGTTTCCAACATCGTTTGCGGTTGTGATCTTCCCCTCGTTTGAACTGCTTAGTCGAGCGGATGATCTTCGCGACTTCCATTTCGCTGCTCTTGGTTTGCTTATCGGTGCTGAGTTTCAGGATGTCGGAAAGAATTCTGTCAACGTAGACGATGTTCTTGAACTCAAGATGCGCGGTAACGACGTTGTGCCACGGGTGCATGTCTTCCTGACGTTGGGATGTCTCGTGCTTGGCAATTTCGTATTCTGCATCGTTAAGCCAATGCGGTTCGCCTTGTCGATATCGGCTGACCGCTTCTGCAAAGAGTTGATCGCGATCACGCCGCAAGCCGTCCAGATTGATCGTGTTGCCTACAGCGATCGGCCAAAACCGCCGTGCGCCGGTAGGGTCTTTTAGATAGGCATCCGCATTGGTCGTTGCGGCAAAGACGCTTGTCCGTGGGCTTTCGATCGTGTGCCGTCCATATGAGGGGCGAAATTTATCAATGCGTGTTGTAAGGAAGCGGTTCACATCCGCGATGTCAGAGCGTTTGACGGCAGCCATTTCGCCGATCTCGACAAGCCATAGGCCTTGCAAATGGTCGGCGGCATCTTTGTGGTGGATGTCCGGCAATCCATCGCTAAAATATTCGTCGCCAGCGAGAACGTTTAGCGCGGTCGATTTTAGTTTGCCTTGTTCGCCTTCAAAAATGACAACAGTATCGACCTTGCAACCGGGATTGCATGCGCGTGCAACCATGCTGATCAGAAATTTTGATCCGACGATGCGCGCGAATGCTTCGTTTGTCGCATTGAAGTACGTCACGAACAAATCGTTGATGCGGGAAACGCCGTCCCATTGCAGCGAGTTCAGATAATCCACCACAGGATTGAATTTGTTGCGATGGGCTGCAATGGTCGAGGCGTTGCGGACCGCTTCCGTTGTCGGTTTGAGCGCAAGATGGTGAAACCAACTCTGCAAATACGCGTCATCCACATCGCCCCAAAGCGCGGGGTATTTCTTGGTTGGTTCGTTGTCCCACGGCATCGCTTGGCGTTTGACCATGCGGTGTTTGAACGTGTCGAAAGCGATCGGAAGATGCTGCCTGATGTACGTGGCGAGCGCTGTTGAAACAGCGGACGATGCCAAGGGGCCATTATAGGACTGATCAAAGATTGAGAGTTGCGATGTTTCCGGCGTAGGTGGCGCGGTGAGCAATGGTGATGGACCGCCAAGCGTCATTCGGGCGCGCTGATCGTCAGTAAGGTTTCCGCTTTTGATTGCTTGATGTCGGAGGTAGGACCAACCAAAATTCGTTCCGTTGTCAGCGGATCGCCATTGCTTATCGTTTGCGCCCGGTTCGTTCGGTTTGGAAAAGCCTGTATTCCATACGTCCCAAACTAGACGAGCGGCCTTGTCATGAACGAGGCCGGTTACGGCGTGACGAAAAGCAAAGCTTATGTCGCGCCATTCATTGCGGTCACAATTTACATCAAGGCTGTTTAAAGCGATCGTTGCCAGTTGGAAATCCGGCGCGCGATCTGTGCCGAGCGGTTTGCGTCCGGTCGATCCGTTAGCTTTCGCTGGCGCGATCATCACGCAGTCAACCGTGTCGATATAGCGGGTTCCGTTCACGCGGAAGCATTGAATGGGCTGGCCGTTGATTAGCCGTCCGACATAGTAGGATTGGCTATCCGTAAAGCTTTCGTGGGCGAGAACACCGCTTAAAATGCCGTTGATCCGTCCAACTAAATTATGTCGATCGGATACGCCGCGCGGTTTCGATGTTGGTGCAATTACACGCCACCTAGGCTTTTCCGGTGTGTGTGACGGGCTGGTGTAGATAAACGCGATGATGTTTGCCGCAGTCAATCGGAATTGGGCCTCTTGTGGCTGCATCAATTCTGCATCGTAATCGCATTCAATTCCGTAGATCGCTTCAATGCTGGCATTGCTACGATAGTTGTTCGCGAATGTTGCAAGCTTGATTAGCGGAAGCTCGTCTTTAGTCGTTGCGGTTGGTGCGCTCTGTTCTATCCAAGCGCAAAGCGCGGGCCAGTCATTGTGATATCTCGTGCCTTGAGCATCGTTGTTACGCGCAAAGTAGGTAAAAGAGACCTGAGGTAGTGGCCCGCTGTCAAAGACACGGATCGGCGACGGGCGACGCTTGATCAATTCGGCGGGCGAGCTTATAAGCATAGTGCCTGTTCTTTCTTCAGCGGAAGTTCGGGGATTGGTCAGAAGGCTAGGCCCGCGTGGTTCGCGACACCACGCGGGCCTCTTTCGTTTTCAGGCGGCGCTGGCGCGGTCGTTGATGAATTTTTCAAGATCGGACCTACGCCAGTAGCGCCGACCGCTGATCATGACTGGGGCGGGGAAGTCCGCCAGCGGGGGGATGATCCTGTTGCGCGTGCGATGGTGTAGACCGTGCTGCCAGCAATGCAGCGTCGCGTGCGAGATGTTCCCGAGCATTGTCCTGGCTGCCTTGGAATTAACGAGAATGTCGCTGGGCGCGAAGGTCGCGTGCGTGCTCGCGTCAACGAGCAAGACCGTTGATGTCATGGCGGGTGACCTGATGATGGTGTTGAGGGGATTTGCAGCCATCCGGCCGCCGCGCGCCGCTTTCGTCCTGCGGCTAAGGCCATCCGGCCCGTACGCCTCAACGCATCCGCGTCGTGACTAATCGAAAATGATTCAATGAGTATGGTTCGTCAAGCGCGAGGTGCGAAAAATCAACAACGCGCGAAGACTGAATTACCCGTTGCGTTCCCCGTCAGTTCGCCGCCGCGCCGAACAGCAATGACTTCAACGCGGTGATTCCGAGCGCTGCCAAATTCTATAACTGATGCTCAGATAGCTCGTTAGATCTTTCGATCTAAAGCGATATTGGCCGCTGCCCGTTCCGGCCCTTGCTGCCTCTCTGGTTTTGCGCTCCCGCGTCGGCTTGGGCGCATGAACAGACATAGGAGGAATGTGGTCGCGACGCCCACATGTGACCCAACGCCGACATTTAGGGGCTGTGTTTGGGACAGGCGCTTTTTCGTTTAGGAACGAAGCAGAACGCCGTGCTTTTCAGTCCGATGCAAGATGATCCGCTTTTTCGGCGAGCTGACAAAGCCATCCGCGAGTGCCAAGTTACGCGGAAACAGGCTCGCGAAAATCTAGAGAGAGCATACAGGGCCGCCCGGCGCGTTAGGGCCACGCTGAGGGTGCTACGCGCTATGCCGGACTATCGGTTTCGCTTGGAAATGGCTGATAGGGCAGCTTCAGTTCGGGAAAGTCCAGTGGCGAATAGAATGTCAGGCTCCGGGGATGAAAGCACGTCCGAGTAGCCATGCGCCGTAGATTGTAGAGAAGTTCGGTCTGCCATCTGCTGTTTTCAGCCGCTAGCCGTCTAGCCTCCTCAATCGCTGCGGAAGCACGCGCGAACATTTCGGCATTCATTGCGTGGGCATGCCTGTTTAACCAACATAGGTTAATCTAGGTTCCACCTCCTTTACAATTTTTGGAACAGAAGTTGCTGTTACAGATTTCCCGCATCACCGGCCGGGGCTCTGACCGTAGGCGTCGGTGGCTGAGAGACGCGGCGCGCTCCCGCCTGCGTTGGGAGTGCCGAATGGGCCTCTATTTCTTCGACTTCCGCGATGGGGAAAACCTCATCCTCGATGAAGAAGGGCTGGACTTGCGCGACATGATCGCAGTGCAAAGAGAGGCGGCCCGCGCTCTGGCGGGACTTGCATGGGATAGCATGGCAAGTTTCAACAGCTCGCAAATCCATCAAATGGCAATCGCCGTCCGCGATAAAAGCGGCCCTGTGATGGAAGTCGAGTTCGCCTTTAAGATCGTCCGCAGACCGTAAGGCCGCCTCAGTCGGCGGCATCTAATGTCGCCTGTTGGCCCATCGGCGAAGTATGCGCCTCGGCGGTCGGTAGTCCGTTCGTTGACCCGGAGCGGACCAGATTTGCTCAACCTGAGTTCTTCGCAGGTTGACCCAAAGTCGACCTCCGATCCCAAGGGCTCCTTGTTTCCGACCGCAGTGGCCTAATTTGGTTTGGGGAGTGGCCTAGTCTGCTTTGTTGATGCGCTGGTCAATTTTGCTCAGACCCTGGCTTGCCACAGGTGTTAACAAAAACCATCACCGCGTGGCCCACGGCTTTTATCGGTGATGAGAACGCCATCACGCGCTCCCGCCTTCTCAGGAATGGAGCAGCGCCATGCAGCGACGCGGTCTCACACACATCGCATCCCTTGAAGAACGTCTCGCCGAAGAGGCGAAGAGCCTGCACGAACAAGCCGAAATGCTTCCGCATGGTCATCTACGCTCTGTCGTGGAAAGAGAAGCGCGGCTGGCTGAGATCGGCGCTCACCTAAGCGAATGGCTAAACTCGCCCGGGCTACAGCCCTCAGAGTGAGCAATTTTGCTCAGACCCCACGATGGGGATATGCTATTCGTGACGCACCGGGGTTTTGCAAACCCACCCGGGGCTGGAAGCCGCCGCCTGCGATACATTAAGCGGGCGGCGTTTTTTCATCTCTACTTTGGAGGTCGCCAATGCGTCGCATTTCGCTCCTGTCTATTCTTGCGGTACTCCTGGTTGGTCCGCTGATCGCGCTCAGCATCGCGCAGAACATCGGCGCTTCTGATGATGAGGAAGCCATAAAGAACCTCATGGCCGAAATGACCAATGGCTTTAACAATCACGATGCGAAGGCAGCTACTCGAATGTATGCGCCGGACGGCGATTTTGTGAGCGTCCGCGGAGAGGCGGCAAACGGCGCAACCGATGTTGAGGCCAAGCTCGCAGCTATCCTCGCAACAAGAGCCAGGAACGCTTCGCTCAAAACCCTGAAAATGAAAATACGTTTCGTCCGGCCCGACGTCGCACTTGTTCATGTTACCAACGAGCTTGGCGGCCTTGTAAATGCAAACGGGCAAACGCTGCCGGCACACCAAGAACTGAGTCTGCGAGTGCTGTCGAAGGAAAGCGACGGTGCGTGGCGACTCATAGCGTTTCAGAACACGCTGGTTGCGCCGTTTGATGGTTCCACGCCGCCAAAGTAAAGAACGGACAATCTAATGACGGGGGTCATTGGAGGCTGGCGAGATTGTTTCCCGCGAGCTGGAAGGTTCGGACGTGCAGCAAGTTCCGCAAATGGCCCTTCAACGACCTCGGGAGATGTCCGCTTTTCCGCCGCTGTTGGGGGCTGAGCGGACATCAGGCGGCCAGCCGGTTAATAAGTAGACGGCCCAGTTCATCCTTGAGACACAACAAGCCTTGGGCGTGGACGATCGATGAGGATTTCCTGCAAGCGATCTGCCCATAGGTTCAAGGCTTCGCGCTTTTCATCGGCGTATTCATAGCGATTGTAGATCGCTGCTACGCCGCTGACTTTGCCCGTTTTATGGTTCAGAATCGCTTCAGTCACTTCCTGTGTTACGCGTAGTTTTGCGAGTTCGGTTGAAACCGTCCGACGCAAATCATGGAGGTGCCAATCCGGCAATGCCGGTTTGTAGTGCTTTTCGAGGGCAATCTTTCCGTTAGAGAAGCCGCTGAATGGTGTGGTGCCGATCGTTGTGAAAACGTAATCGGACATTTTGTCGGGTGATATTGCCACTCGCGGCAGCGTCTTGATAATCGCGCTTGCCAGTTGCGGAAGCGGCACAATATGAGCGCGTCCGTTCTTAGTGCGCGATCCTTCGAACGTGATTGTATCGAACGTGTCAGACAGTTCGGACCATTTCAGGTTCGCGATTTCGTCGCGTCGCTGACCGGTCAACAAGAGCAGTTTGACCAATGCCCCGAATGGATAGTCACAGGCTGTTGCGGCGTTCCACACAGCTTTGATTTCATCGTGTGAAAGAACACGGTCGCGGCTTTGCGGTTTAGGAGGCGAGTGGGCAAGTTCGATCACGTTGCGGCCGATGATGCGAATGACGGCTTTCCAACGGAAGAATGTAGACAAGAGCGCAAACGCGTTTCGTCGCGCACCGGGATCAAGTTTGTCGATCAGCTTTTCAACGTCGCGATAGTCGAGTGCTCGAATGTCCGTGACGTGCTTCCAATGCGGCTTGATGTCCGTTTTGATGATGCGGTCATATTCGTCCGCTGTGGATGCTTTGACCGGGCGGCCTTTGAACCCGGTTGAGCGGGCGGCTTTCAAGAATTCATCAAACCAGTATTCGAGGCTAAAGCGCTCGGTTTTCGATTGGCGTGGATCATGCCCGCGTTTTGCATCAGCCTTCACGCGTTCGGCCAATGCCCGCGCTTCGGTGACGTTTAGAACTTGCTTGCTGGACGGTCGGTCGATCCGCTCTAGGCCTGAGCCTTCTTCGTCATAGCGGCCTAGGGTGACTTTGGCGGCCTTGCCGTCCAGCTTGGTCCGAACCGCCCAGGACAACGCTCCAGAGGGCTGCACAATGAGGTAGAGGCCGCTCACAGCGTCGTCAGGTAGTTCCTGACGGGCATCGGTAGCTTTCAAATTCTTGATGAATGCAGCGGCGCGCTTGTGTTGTGCGGGGAGCATCGGTTTGTCCGGGTAACCGGCCGGGTAATTCCGGCGGCCTTATAGAGGCATACCGAACCATACACGAGCCGATGCTCAACGGAACTATAAACTACTGAATCAACAGCAATTTCACCGCTAAAATCATTGCGATAAGATCGAGCCAAACAGCGCCAAATTCGCCGAATTCTAATTACAAAACCGCTGCTCTACCGCTGAGCTAAGCCGGCGACGCCGAGGAACCGGGGCGGGGCCCGGCATGGGCCGGAGCGTTCGCCCGCCCGCGCGCCGCATTACCAGACTTGCTCGGGAAGTGCCAGAACCCGCAACGCGCATCGCGGATAGGAAACAGGCGGCCTTTCGGCCGCCTGCTCTGTCGCGCGCGATTGAGACGCCTTACTGGCAGATGTGTTACTGGCAGATGTGCCGGCGGCCGTCCTCGCCCTTCACCCAGGTGCCGGGCCGGCAAACGATGCCGTTGCGGGCCGCGTAGGTATCCCAGTTGCCGTACCAGCCCATCTCGCCGCGATTGTAGTTGCCGTTATAGCCGCCGGAAGTGTCATAGGCATAGGAGTTGCCCCAGCCGCGGAACGGCGCCGTAGCTACGGCTGCAGCGGTGCCGACGGCAGCGCCCGCAACTGCGCCTGCGGTGTCGACCGGCCAGAAGCCGCTGTCGTTGCGGTTCTGCTGCCGATAGGCCGTCCTCCGATATTGCCGCTCCTGGCGACTGGTGGCATAGGGGCTGCCGGCGCCCGCATTCAGGCAATTGGCGCTGGCGAACATGGATTCGCAGGCGGCGGGATTGGTGATGGATGATTGACCCATTGCAGGGCCTGCAAGTGTGGATGCGGCTATCGCGGCCGCGCCGATCAGTTTCAGGCTCGTCATGGCATTGACTCCATGTTGGTTGCAACGGTTGCTAAGCGTGCCGGTGATGGGGTGGTTCCGCAGTTTCGTGTGGGTTGCGTCACATCGACGTGAACCCGCAGAGGATGTGCAGTTCGTGCCAGCAATCCGCATGGTCTCGGCGTTCGTCGTTGGGGCGGCCGGTGGATCGCCGTTAACGCTTCGCTAGCCCGCTTTGCAGCATTTGAGCGGCGCACAATCCTTACACATTAGGCTTACCGGAATTTGGTGAGCGGGCCTTAACCCTCTCGGTGTCACGATCGGTTAGGTTGTGTTCCGGATAACCGGGACCTCCTCATGCGCGCCATGGCGCTCGCCGCCTTTCTGATCGGACTGCCCGCGACGGCGTTGGCCGGCGGCGGCTTCGACATCGTCGTGCCCGGCCGTCCCGGCGTGCCGATCATCATCAACAATATCGACGCGTCCTACAGCGTCGTCGAAGGTGTCTGGGGCCTCGGCAAGAACGTCCAGGTGCAGCCGACCATCTATGGCGGGCGCTATATCGCCGAGCGGCAGCCCGACGACGTCGGTCATTATTATCCGACGCTGGGCCTGCGCCCGGGCTATGGCCGGCTCGAGGTCGAGCCGCCCGCGAACCGCAAATTGCCAAAACCCGCCGAGAGCTATCACCAGAGCTGGGGCGCGCAATCGGCGCCGCTGCCGGCGCAGATGGACGTGCCGGTCGATCCGCCGCCGGTGATCTACGCGCCCGAGTTCAACGGCCATCCGCGGCCTCATCGGCCGCGGCCGCGTGCAAACATTCCCGGCAGGCCGCCGGGTTAAGAAACGTCAAAATCCAAAAGACGGAATTCAACAGGAGAGAGTAATGCGTCAAATGATTTCGGGACTGGTCGCGGCGGCTGCCGTGATGTTCGTCGCGACCGCGCCTGCCGCGGCCTGCGGCTTCACCACCTGCGCGCCGGTCGCACCGGTCTATTCCGGCTGCAACACCGGCTGCGGTGGTTATGGATACGGTTATGGCGCCTTTGAGCGCCTCGCCGAGCCGACCACGCAGTACTATTACGTCAACCAGGGCCCGACCTATACCGGCCCGGGCGCCTTCGCGCCGTATCCGACCTATCGTGAGGACGCGGTCGTTGCGCCCGCCAATTACGGCTATGGCTATGGCTATCGCGCCGCCGCCTATCCCTATCACCGCCCGTACTACCGTCCGTATCGCTACGGCTACGGCCCGCGCTACGGCTACCTGCCGCGCACGCATTACGGCTATGGTCCGCGCTACGGCTACGCCCATCGCTACGCGCCGTACTACTACGGCGGCCATCGCGTGCTGCGCCGCTATTACTGATCTCTGATCGGTCGAGTTGACGAGGCGCCTGTCCGCGCGATGCGGGCAGGCGTTTTGTTTTTGCGCGTGAACCGTACAGCGTTGTGATGGCCCGCCTACGCCTGTCGGCTGCGGCGCGTCAGCCTTCGTTCACTTCGCTTTATGTTGAGCTGGGATGGCTTGCCTGGCCGAAGCTCGCGAAGCGAGCGAAGGCTGGTGGGGGAGGCAGGACTCGAACCTGCGAAGCCATGAGGCGGCTGATTTACAGTCAGCTCCCTTTGCCACTCGGGACACTCCCCCGCTCGACGGCAGCACAATCGGGCCGGACCTTGCCGGCGGACCGAAGACGGCCATGGAACGTGAAGGCCGCGACAGCCCGGATGGGGGCGCGACCGGGCGCGTTTATGGGCGAAGCGGTGGGGCAAAGTCAACCGAGGCGAACAGCTAAAATCGCCTCCATTCGCACCCAAATTGCCATATTCCGGGACCCGTGACACAAGCGAGCCCATGAAGGATCGAAAATTTGCACCGAAAGGCCCGCGTGGCGGGGCTAAGCCCTTCAACCGGCCCGGAAAATCGGCCAGCCGCCCGTCCTGGCGCGACCGCGATTCGGGACCCGACGGGCCCGTCATCCTGTACGGCTGGCACACCGTCACCATGGCGCTGGCTAATCCGGCGCGGCGGATCCGTAAGCTGACGCTGACCGAGAACGCCGCCCGGCGGCTCGCGGAAGACAACATCGAGACCCGTGTTGCGCCCGAGATCGTCCGGCCCCAGGAGATCGACCGTCTGCTGTCGCCCGATGCCGTGCATCAGGGCCTGCTCGCGGAAGCCGATCCGCTGCCTTCGCCTGATATCGAGACCCTGAAGCAGGAAGGCATGGTGCTGGTGCTCGACCAGATCACCGATCCGCACAATGTGGGCGCCATCCTGCGCTCGGCCGCGGCCTTCGCGGTCAAGGCGATCGTCACCACCGCGCGCCACAGTCCGGAGGCGACCGGCGTGCTGGCGAAAGCCGCCTCGGGCGCGCTGGAGCTGGTTCCGATGGTGACGGTGCAAAACCTCGCCCGTGCGCTGACCGCGCTGAACGAACGCGGCTTCCAGACTGTCGGCCTCGACAGCGAGGGCACCGAGAACCTTTCGGACGTCGCACTGCGCGAGCCGCTTGCGCTGGTGCTGGGCGCCGAAGGCAAGGGCCTCAGGCAATTGACCCGCGAGACCTGCAGCGTGGTGGCGCGGCTCGACATGCCCGGCGAGATCAAGAGCCTCAACGTCTCGAATGCCGCGGTGCTCTCGCTCTATGTCGGCGCGAGCCGGCTCGGGCTGATGAAGTAGCGGCTGCCTCGATCGCTACTCCATCATCTCCCGCACCATCGGCACCACCTTCCGCCCATAGAGCTCGATGCTCTTCATCAGCTTCTCGTGCGGCAATGGCCCCGCGGAATATTTCAGCTGGAAGCGCGAGATACGAAGCGCCTTGGCAGTCTTCGCGATCTTCCGCGCCACCGTCTCCGGTGAGCCGACATAGAGCGAGCCGTGCTCGGCCTCGCTGACGAACTCGTCGCGGCCCATTGGCGGCCAGCCGCGCTCCTTGCCGATGCGGTCGCGCATCGCCTTGTAGTCGGGCCACAGCTCCTCGCGCGCCTGCGCGTCGGTTTCGGCGACGTAGCCGGGCGAGTGCACCCCGATCGGCTGCGCGGGGCGGCCGAACTCCTTGAAGGCGCGGTGATAGAGATCGACGTAAGGCGCAAAGCGCGCGGGATCGCCGCCGATGATGGCGAGCATCAAGGGCAGGTCGTAATGGGCGGCGCGCACCACCGATTCCGGGCTGCCGCCGACGCCGATCCAGGTCTTGAGCCGGCCGTTCTGGACCGGCGGATAGACCAGCTGATCCTTCAGCGGCGGACGCAGCTTGCCCTGCCAGGTCACCGGCTGCTGCGGCAGCAGCGCGGCGAACAGGTCGAGCTTCTCCTCGAACAGCTCCTCGTATTTGCGTAAGTCGAAGCCGAACAGCGGGAAGGATTCGGTGAACGAGCCGCGCCCGAGGATCACCTCGGCGCGTCCGTTCGAGAGCGCATCCAGCGTCGCAAAGCGCTGGAACACGCGGATCGGATCGTCCGAGCTCAGCACCGTCACGGCCGAGCCGAGATGGATGCGCTTCGTGCGCGATGCGATCGCAGCCAGCACGGTCTCGGGCGAGGAGACCGCAAAATCTGAGCGGTGATGCTCGCCGAGCCCAATGAAATCGAGGCCGAGCTCGTCCGCCAGCACCGCTTCGTCGACGACGTTGCGGATCACCTGTGAATGCGCAAGCGTGGCGCCGGAGGCGTCCCTGGTGACGTCGCCAAAAGTATCCAGTCCGAATTCGAGCGGTGCGGTCATCGATGAGGTCTCTATGGGCGCAGCTTGCGCGTGTCACGGTGGAAGGGATTGTTTGGGGTGGAGCTAGGCCGCGGCGGCCCGTGCGACAATGTTGCCGCGAGAAACGCACCGTTTCCTCTTTGGAGCGCATTGGGCCCCGCGCGCGTGCTCAGCCGGACTCGGCGAACATCTCGACGAGGGTCTCGCGCAGCCAGCGCTGGGCCGGCACCGTGTCGTTGCGCTGGTGCCAGAACAGGCTGACGATGCGCGGCGGCGCCTTGAGCGGAAGCGGCATGGCATGCAGGAATGGCGCATGGCGGGATTGCGAGCGCAGGTCGCTCGGCAGCACGGCGATCAGGTCGGACTGGCGTACGACCTCGTAGGCGGCGCTGTAGTGATTGACGGTCGCGACCAGGTTGCGCGACAGGCCGCGCGAGGCGAGGAAGAGGTCGTAGGACGGCATGGTCTTGCCCGCGAGGCTCACGTCGACATGGCCCGCGTTCAGGAAGGTCCGCGTGCTCAGCCGTTTCTGGGCGGCGAGCGGATGACCGCGCCGCATGAAGCAGGCATACTCGACGGTCCATAGCAAGCGCGAGCGAATGGCGGCCGGTTGCTGCGCCTCGTTGACATAGACGCTGAGCACGCAATCGACCCTGTTGTCCTCGAGCTGGTCGGCGATTTCGATGACGGTATTGGGCACGGTGTGGACGCGCGACTTCGGCGCAATCTTGCCGAGATGGCCGAGCAGGTTCGGCATCACCAGCGAAGACACGTAGTCCGACATCGACAGGCTGAATTCGGTCTGCGCACGTGCGGGATCGAACACCTGCACGTCAAGCGCGCCGCGCACGCTTTCCAGCGCCTCGCCGATCGGCTCCCACAGCACCACGGCGCGCTGGGTCGGGCGGATGCCGGTGCCGGATCTCACGAACAGGGGATCGCCGAGTGCGTCCCGCAGCCGCGTCAGCGCGTTGCTCACCGCCGGCTGGGTCATTCGCAGCGCATTCGCCGCGCGCGTGACGCTGCCCTCTGTCATCAGCGCCTCGAAGACTTTCAGGAGATTGAGGTCGAGTGCGCGGAACGACACGAACATTCACCACAGTGATATATCAGATCATGATTATAAATTATGACGATAATATTGCTTTGTCTATGGTTCGCACCCGAGCGGCGCGCCGGGCCCGTGACAATCAGGGGGACTTTCATGTCGATGATATCGGCGCGCATTGAGCGCCTTCCGTTCGCACGCTTCCACACGCATCTGCTGCTGATGGGCGGGCTCGGCTACATGTTCGACGCGATGGACGCGGCGGTGCTGGCTTTCATCCTGCCGGTGCTGCGCACGGCCTGGAATCTGTCGAGCGTCCAGATCGGCGTGCTCGGCAGCAGCACCTATATCGGTTTCCTGTTCGGCGCGTTGCTGGCGGGCACGTTGGGCGACCTGATCGGCCGGCGCGCGGTGATGATGTCTGCGCTGGCGCTGTATTGCGCGGCCTCCATCGTCAGCGCGGCGGTCGACACATGGCCTTCCTTCTTCGCCGCCCGTGTCGTGGCGGGCATGGGCACCGGCGCGGAAAGCGCGATCATCGCGCCTTATCTCGCGGAATTCGTGGCGCGGCGTTACCGCGGCAGCTTCACCGGGGCTCTGGCCGGCTTCTTCTCCTTCGGCTTCGTTGCCGCGGCCTTGCTCGGCTACTTCATCGTGCCGACCTCCGACAACGGCTGGCGTATCGTGCTGGTGATCACCGCAGTCCCGGTCGTCATGCTGCTGTGGTGGCGCCGGTCGCTGCCGGAATCGCCGCGCTGGCTCGAAAGCCGGGGCAGGGGCAAGGAAGCCGAAGCCTTGCTGGACAGGATCGAGGCGGGCTTTGCGCGCGAGGGTCATGTCCTGCCGCAGCCGGTCGTCGAAGCAACAGTGCCGGCCGCCGGCGGGACGTTGCTCGCCAATTTCGCCGCGCTGCTCGCTGGCCGGCAGGCGCGCATCACCATCATGACCTGGATCATGTGGCTTGCGATCACCTTCAGCTACTATTCCTTCTTCGTCTGGATCCCCGGCCTGCTGGTCCAGAACGGCATGAGCATCACCAAGAGCTTTGCCTATTCCATCGCGATCTATTGTGCGCAGATCCCCGGCTATTTCAGCGCCGCGTATTTCAACGAGCGCATTGGCCGGCAGGCGACGATCGCGACCTACATGGTGCTGGGCGGCGTCAGTGCGCTCGGGCTCGCCTTCGCGCAGAGCGACCAGCAGATCATGGCGGCGGGAATCTTCCTGTCGCTGTTCATGAACGGTACCTATGCGGGCGTCTATGCCTACACCGCCGAGGTGTTCCCGACGCCGGTCAGGACCACGGGCGCAGGCCTTGCGTCGGCGATCGGCCGTATCGGCGCGATCGTCTCGCCGATTCTGGTTGGCTATCTCTATCCGAACTTCGGCTTTGGCGGCGTGTTCGGCGTCACCACCACCGTGCTGCTGCTCGGAGCTGTCACCGTCGTGCTGATGGGCGTGCCGACGCGCGGCCGCTCGCTGGAAGAGATCGCGGCGGGTGAGGTGGCATGACGCGGACGAGATCCAAGGCCGATCCGCTCCTCTGCGCCGTCGCGGCGGCGCAGGGCAGGGCGGACCAGCCGGATGCGCTGTTCGCGGCGCTGGACCAGGCCGTGAAGTCGGCGATCGGGCACAAGCTGTTCACGATCCTGACCTATGATGGCAACAGCGGCGAAGCGGCGCGGATCTATTCCAATCTCCCCGGACCTTACCCGACCGGCGGGCGCAAGCGCCTCGCGCCGGGGCCGTGGACCGAAGCCGTGCTCGACCGCGGCGAGGCCTATATCGGCCGCACGCGGGATGATCTGCGCAGCGTCTTCTCCGATCACGAGCTGATCGCTTCGCTCGGCTGCGAGAGTGTGCTCAACATGCCCGTGCGCTGGCGCGGGCGCACGCTCGGCTCGCTGAATCTGCTTCACGAGGCGCGCTGGTACGGCGAAGATGATGTCGCCGCGTGCCTTCCCTTTGCCCAGCTCACCTTGCCGGCGCTGCTTGCGCCGGCCGATCTCTGACAGGACTGTCGCGATGCCAAGCATCCTCTTCAAGAACGCCGCACTGCTCGATCCGCTTCAGCCGGACTTGCTGGAGGGGCACCATGTGCTGGTCGAAGACAGCCTGATCAAGGAGGTCTCGGACCGCCCGATCCAGGCCGCTGCGGATCGCACCATCGATCTGAAGGGCAAGACGCTGATGCCCGGCCTGATCGATCTTCACGTGCATGCCATCGCCGTCGAGCTCAACCTGGCGCAGCAGGTGCACATGCCCAACGTCCTGGTGACGCTGCGCTCGACCCTGCTGCTGCGCGGGATGCTGCGGCGAGGCTTCACCACCGTCCGCGATGCCGGCGGCGCCGGCCATGCGCTGAAGCAGGCGATCGACACCGGCCTGACTGATGGCCCCCGCCTGTTCGTCTCCGGCCGCGCACTCAGCCAGACCGGCGGCCACGGCGACATGCGGGCGCGCTCGGATTATCTGGCGAGCGACGCGCCGTGTCCGTGCTGCGTGCGCGTCGGCGCGCTGGCGCGCGTCGCCGACGGCGTCGACGGCGTGCGCAGGGCGGCGCGCGAAGAACTGCAGATGGGGGCCGACCAGATCAAGATCATGGCCTCCGGCGGCGTGGCGTCGCCGACCGACCCGGTGGGTGCCTTCGGCTACTCCGAGGACGAGATCCGCGCCATCGTCGAGGAAGCGCGGGGCCGGCAGACCTACGTGCTCGCGCATGCCTATACCGCTGCCGCCATCGAACGCGCGGTTCGCTGCGGCGTCCGCACCATCGAGCACGGCAATCTGGTCGATCCTCCGACCGCCCGCCTGATGGCCGAGAAGGGCGCCTATGTGGTGCCGACCCTCGTCACCTACGAGGCGCTGGCCAACGAAGGCGCCCAATACGGCCTGCCACCGGAGAGCGTGGCCAAGATCGCCGATGTTCGCGACGCCGGCCTGCGCTCGCTCGCGATCTATCGCGACGCCGGCGTGAAGATGGGGTTCGGCAGCGATCTGCTCGGACCGTCCCAGCGCCTGCAGAGCGATGAGTTTCGCATTCGTGCCGAGATCCTCGGCCCGCGCGCCGTCATTGCCAGCGCGACATTGATCGGCGCCGAGGTGCTCGGCATGGAGGGCAAGCTCGGCTGCATCGCGCCCGAAGCCATCGCGGACCTGCTGGTGGTCGACGGCAATCCGCTGCGCGATGTCGCCTGCCTGCTCGGCCAGGGCGAGCACATCCCAATGGTGATGAAGGCGGGCAAGGTCCAGTTCGACAGGCTGAACGCCTAGAGCGTTTTCAAGCGAAGTGGATACCGGTTCGCGTAAAGAAAACGCGTCAAAAAAGCGTAACTACCGCCACATCCCGCGCATCTTTGCCCCGATGTCGATCTTCGGTCCCTGCGCCGCGGTGCGCGCCGCGCCCGCGGCGGCCTTCGGCCAGGCGGTGCGCTCGAACAGATAGACCAGCTGCTCCGGGATGAAGCGGGTGCGCGAGGCGTAGACGTGGCGGTCGCCCTTGGCCTGCTGGCCGTGGGTGAAGAAGCGCTGCGGCACCACGAGATGCAAATCGTCCTTGGCGCGCGTCATCGCGACATAGAGCAGGCGGCGCTCCTCCTCGATCTCGGCGCTGGTGCCGGCGCCGAGATCGGACGGCATGCAGCCGTCGACGACGTTGAGCACGAACACCGACTTCCACTCCTGGCCCTTGGCCGAATGGATGGTGGAGAGGATCAGATAATCCTCGTCGCGGAGCGGCGGACCTGATTTGTCGCTGGTCGCATCCGGCGGATCGAGCGTCAGCTCGGTCAGGAATTTCTCGCGTGAAGCATAGCCGCTCGCGATCTGCTCGAGCTGCATCAGGTCGGCGCGGCGGGTCTCGGAATCCTCGTGGATGCGGTCGAGATGCGGCTCGTACCAGAGCCGCACGCGCTCGAGATCGGCCGGCCATTCCGAATAGCGCAGATTCTGGGTCGTGCGGACGAAGTCGGTCCAGTCCGCGCCCGTGCGCGGCGGCACCGGAAGCTGGCTGAGTGAGTGCAGCGGGTCGGTGCTCTCCGCCATCTGGTCGAGCACGCGCTGCGCGGTCGCAGGCCCGATGCCCGGCAAGAGGTGCAGGATGCGGAAACCGGCGACGCGGTCGCGCGGATTTTCGGCAAAGCGCAGCAAGGCCAGCACGTCCTTGACGTGCGCGGCGTCGAGGAATTTCAGCCCGCCGAACTTCACGAACGGGATGTTGCGGCGGGTGAGCTCGATTTCCAGAGGGCCCGAATGCGAGGAGGTCCGGAACAGCACCGCCTGGTGCTTGAGCAGCGCGCCTTGCTCGCGATTGGCCAGCACCTGTTCGACGATGTAGCGGGCCTGGTCGGCCTCGTCGTGAACCGTGACGAGCTGCGGCTTCTGCCCGGCGCTGCGGTCGGTCCAGAGATTCTTGGTGAAGCGTTCGCGCGCCAGACCAATGACGCCGTTGGCCGCCGCCAGCACGGCTTGCGTCGAGCGATAATTGCGGTCGAGCGTGATCATCTCCGCGCGGGGCGAGAAGCTCTGCGGAAACTCCAGGATGTTGCGCACGGTCGCGGCGCGGAACGAGTAGATCGACTGCGCGTCGTCGCCGACCACGGTGAGCCCGCGCCCGTCGGGCTTGAGCGCCAGGAGGATCGAGGATTGCAGGCGGTTGGTGTCCTGATATTCGTCGACCAGGACGTGATCGAAGCGGCCGCCGATCTCCTCGGCGATCAGCGCATCGCCCATCATCTGCGACCAGTAGAGCAGGAGGTCGTCGTAATCGAGCACGTGCTGGGCCTGCTTGGCCTCGACGTAAGCGGCGAACAGGCCCTTCAGCTCCGCGGCCCAGCCGGCGCACCAGGGATAATGCTGCCCCAGCACCTTCTCGATCTCCATCTCGGCATTGACGCAGCGCGAGTAGATCGACAGGCAGGTGCCCTTGGCCGGAAAACGGCTCTCGGTCTTCGACAGGCCGCGCTCGTGCCGCACCAGGTTCATCAGGTCGGCGGAATCCTCGCGGTCGTGGATGGTGAAGGCGGGATCGACGCCGATCCGCTCGGCATATTCGCGCAAGAGCCGCGCGCCGATGCCGTGAAACGTACCGGCCCAGGTCAGGGCATCGCGCATGATCGCGGCGTTGTTCTCGCCAAGCACCTTGCGCGCGATGCGCTCGACCCGGCCGGCCATCTCGGCCGCGGCGCGGCGGGAGAACGTCATCAGGAGGATGCGGCGCGGATCGGCGCCCGCGACAATCAGATGCGCGACACGATGGGCCAGCGTGTTGGTCTTGCCGGAGCCCGCGCCGGCGATGACGAGCAGGGGGGCGCCCACGGTCGCGCCGTCGGCCACGCCATGCTCGACGGCGCGGCGCTGCTCCGCATTGAGCGTGTCCAGATATGTCGCCACGAATCGCCCCGGTGAAAGGCGACAGAGTCGGCGATCCCAACGCGAATCGCAATGCGGCTGGACGGAACCGGTGTTAAGTCCTAGGGACAACGCAGCCCAAGGTTCCAGCCCCAAAAGCACGCACCGGCATGACCGAGCTCAAGCCCGACCAGTTCGAGATGCGGCGGCTGGAATCGCTCAGCAATACCATCTTCGGCGTCGCCATGACGCTGCTCGCTTATGACCTGCCCAGGGCCACGGTGTTCACCAGCGCGCCCGGCTGGAGCGATCTCGCCCAGGCCTATTCCGGCAAGCTCGCGGGCTTTGCGCTCAGCTTCATCATCGCCGGCCTGTTCTGGATCAGCCATCACCGCCGGCTGGCGCGCCAGGCGGTCGGCACCCGCGGGGCGGTGATCCTCAATCTGTTCTTCCTGCTCTCGATCGTGCTGTTGCCGGTGACCAACGGCCTCTACACCAATTACGCCATGAGCAGCGCGGTGGCGGTGCTCTACGGCCTGCATTTGACCGCGATCGCCGGCCTCAATGCCTGGCTGTGGTGGACGATCCTGGGCGGCTGGCGGCGTGAAACGATGGCCTCGCTGTTTCCGCTGCTCGTGTTCATTCCGGGCACGATCGTGGCGGCGTTCGCGCCGCACATCGCACCCTTCCTCTGGTTCATCGCTTTCGGCGGGATTTTGATCCGGCGCTTCTATGCCGCGCCGGCGGACCAGGCTTCGTAAGGCGCGCGCGGGTCACCCCGACGTCGCGCCGAACCCGTCGGCTGGGACGTAAAGCATGACCGGGCGGATTTCGTAGACCGCGGTCGGATTGACCTCACGCAGCTTCCGTGCCGCCGCGACGGCCTCGTCATCCCCGGCGCAGTTGACGAGGTGGAAGCCCAGGAGCTGCTCCTTGGTCTCGGCAAACGGACCGTCCAGCACCATGCCGGCGCCGGGGCCGCGCAAGGTGCGGGCCTTTCGGGTCTCGTCGAGGCGCGCGGCCGGACCAAGCAGTCCGCTGGCCCTCATGGGTTCCTGCACCGCGATGACCTTGGCCACGACCGCAGCGTCCTGCTCCGGCGACCAGGACAGGACCTCGTCTTCCACATGGTAGGCCAGGATGGCGTAAAGCATCGTCACCTCGTTGATTTCTACTGCGCGCGCGCCGTCCAAAGGACGTATCACCACAGCCTGCGCCGACAATGGCGCTGGGGAAAATATTGCATCGCGGGGCCGGCGACGAAACCGTCCGGAAACCCGATTGCCGCTCGGAGGTGTGAACGCCGCCCGGAACCGGCGCGACTGATGGCCACCAAGAACACTTCGGAGGCGGCCATGTCGACCATCAAGATCATCTGCGACGCGCGCCGGGCGGGGAAGGCCGAGCCGGCGGATCTGCACGACCAGAGCGGCCATCACCGCTATTACGGCAGCTCCGCCGAGAACGGCGGCGAGCGCATCGTCGAAAGCCGCCGCGGCAAGCAGCCGCGCGCCCTGAACGTCTGCGGCTTCTAAGCCCGACGCCACGACTGGCGCGCGCCAATGAACCTCTTGCAGATATCGATCGCCGCAATGCCGTTCCTGCTCTCGCTCGCGAGCCGGACCAGCAAGGCGATCGCCCCGTGCCTGCTCGCGGGCGTCTTCACCGTGCTGCTCGGCGACGAGCCGCACCGGGCGGTGATGGCCTGGTGCGTCGGCATCCTGATCGCCGCCGTGGCGGTGCGCGAGCGGCTCCGCGCCATCTGAGCCGGCCCTCCCGAGGCAAAGACTCAAAAGAAAAGGCGCGGCGGGAAAGCCCCGTCGCGCCCGATTTCTTGCTCGCTGGTCCAGGGCTGAGAGCGCCCCGATGCCAAGCCTTAGAGCTTAGCGGGCGATCCCAGCGAGGTGACAGCGCTTGAGATAAGACACTGGATCACCTCCTTTCGTTGGTTTCGGGACCCTCAATATAGGGCGAAACCGCTTTGTCGTTAAGGGGCAGGGCCAGGAGAGGGGAACATGCCCGGTCGAGAGGCGGGAAAGACCGGCCAGCGGCAGTTGAGACCGCCAACCGGCCGTGTTAGGTGATCGACCGATGCGGGTGTAGCTCAATGGTAGAGCAGCAGCCTTCCAAGCTGAATACGAGGGTTCGATTCCCTTCACCCGCTCCAGTCCTCCTTATGACGCTCCAGTCCAATTTCAATGCACGGTTGCCGCATGCATTCCGGTCATCGTGGCCGTGCGGCAACAGCCTTCGGTTCCCGAGGCGGGTATGATCCTGCCGATACTTGAACCGAGGTTGAAATGAAAAAGCTTTGCTTTGGTCTCGTTGCGGCGCTTGCGGTCGCGAGCGCTCCTGCTCTGGCCGCGGACATGGCCGCCAAGGCACCGATCTACAAGGCACCAGTGCCGGTCCCCTTTGTCTGGACGGGCTGCTATGTCGGCGGCAATGTCGGCGGCGGCTGGGCGCACACCGGCTATCGGGTCGACGACCCCACGCAAGGAGCTTTCAACGGCAGCAGCCTCGGTTCTAACAATGGCTCGGGCGTTGTGGGCGGCGGACAGGTCGGCTGCGATTACCAGACCGGAAACTGGGTGTTTGGCGCCCAGGCGATGTTCGACGCCGCCGACATCAAGGGCAGCCATCTCGACCCCATCAACGCATTCCCGCTGGTTTGGACGAGCAAGATCTCGTGGCTCGCGACGGCGACCGGCCGGGTCGGCTACACCGTCGCCCCGCAGGCTCTGCTTTATCTCAAGGGCGGTGCCGCGTGGGTGCGGACGCATGATGACCGCACCGGTCCCGCGCTCGGAATCATCCTGTCCTACACCACGCCCGATCGCAGCGACTTCGGCTGGACCGTCGGCGCCGGCTTCGAATATCTCCTCACGCGCAACTGGTCGGTGTTCGCGGAATACAATTACATCGATGTCGGTGCCCACCGCGCGAGTTACACGCGCAACACCGACGGCGCCTCGTTCTTCGTCGATGCCAGCCGCCAGGTCCATATGGCGACGGTCGGCGTGAACTTCCGGTTCGGACAGCCCTGATCGGCCGGGGCTGGCGGGCCGCATTCGCCGCGCTCGGCGCATCCCCAAGTTCTATGCGGACGATGGTCTGCCTGGTCGAACAAATGTCCCCTTCTTTCCCCGGCCGAAGCGCTTTAAGTTGCCGTGGATGGAGACATGATGGACCGCAGGAACAATTTTGATCTGTTGCGACTTTTCGCGGCCTGTCAGGTCGTATTCATGCACAGTTCGGGGCATCTGCTCCTGCCGAAAGCCGGACTGTTCGAGGTGCTGCTACAATTTCCGGGAGTTGCAGTATTCTTCGTGATCAGCGGCTTTCTGGTCTCGGATTCATATTTGCGCAGCACCAGCGTGACGTCTTTCGCCTGGAAGCGAGCCGTGCGGATTTACCCCGCGCTCATCGTGAATCTCCTCGTCCTCGAACTCGTCTTTGGTGCGACAGGCGGCATCAGCACGACCGCCTGGGCCTACGCGAAACATCTCATCGTCTACCTGCCGACCGCCTCGATTCATTTCGCCGGGACGGTGTTTCCCGACGCGATCTACGCCCAGTCGTGGCTTTTCCAGGGGTACCCGAGCGGGGTGCTCTGGACACTGACGGTGGAGCTATCGTTCTACGTAGTTCTACCATTTGTCCTCAGCCTTGCAGCGGTATCCAAGAAAGCGGGATCGCTTTTCATTGCAATCTTGATGATTGGATCGTTTTCGATCGCGCATGTGACTGACGATGCATTTTCCCAGGCGCACCCCGCGTTGAACGAACTCGTGACTCCATACTTTTGGATCTTCGGCATCGGCGTTCTCATTCGCCTGTGGTGGGAGCACATCAGCCGATGGTTTGAAGGGCGCGCTCTGTTCTGGCTGGCGGGGTATCTCTTCCTGATTGTCGTTTCCGTCGTAGCTCTCGGGGAGCCCATCAAGCTTGAATACAAAATGGAGCCGAACATCATCACCCTGGTGCGGGTCGTCGTAATGGGCGCAACTGTCATTTCTCTCGCATATACCGCGAAGAGCTGTGCCACGCTTCTTCACGGGAACGATCTGTCGTACGGCCTTTACCTGTGGCACATGCTCGGCGTATCCGTGTTCCTTGGTCTCGGCATCAAAGGACATTGGTGGCTTTACCCGGCCTGTTACGGAATCGGTCTCTCCTTTGCCGCGGCATCTTGGTTCCTGATCGAGAAGCCCGCCCTTGCTCTTAAGCAAAGCAAGATGCGTCGCTTTGCGGCGATCGTGCCAGTTCTCGATGAGGTTAAGTGACTGTTTTTGCCCTCGGAAATGCCTGTCCTCCAGGCTGGATACGAGGGCTCGAGTCCCTTCGCCCGTTCCAAATCCCCCTTTGGTCCCATACGAGTTGACGCTGACGGCCGTTCTGTCCAAGAAGGGCGTCAAATCGACGGATGCCACGTACGCGCGGACCGCCCGTGTCGGGTGGCCGCCGGGAGCTTAAGGGCCATATGACCGAGCGGATCGCTCTCATCACCGGTGTGACCGGCCAGGACGGCGCCTATCTCGCCGAATATCTGCTGTCGCTCGGCTATGTCGTGCACGGCATCAAGCGCCGCTCGTCCTCGTTCAACACCGCGCGCGTCGATCACCTCTACCAGGACCCGCATGTCGGCAATGTGCCGTTCCTGATGCACTATGGCGACATGACGGATTCGACCAATCTGATCCGCCTGATGCAGCAGATCCGCCCCACCGAGATCTACAATCTCGCTGCCCAGAGCCACGTCGCCGTCAGCTTCGAGAGCCCGGAATACACCGCCAATGCCGACGCCATCGGCGTGCTGCGCCTCCTGGAGGCCATCCGCATCCTCGGCATGGAGAAGGAGACGCGGTTCTACCAGGCCTCGACCTCCGAGCTTTACGGCCTCGTGCAGGAGATCCCGCAGAAGGAGACCACGCCGTTCTATCCGCGCTCGCCTTACGGCGTCGCCAAACTCTACGGCTACTGGATCACGGTGAACTACCGCGAAGCCTACGGCATGTTCGCGAGCAACGGCATCCTGTTCAACCATGAGAGCCCGATCCGCGGCGAGACCTTCGTCACCCGCAAGATCACCCGCGCCGTCGCCCGCATCGAAGTCGGCCTCGAGGACACGCTCTATCTCGGCAATCTCGAAGCCAAGCGCGACTGGGGCCATGCCAGGGACTACGTCGAAGGCATGCACATGATCCTCCAGGCCGACAAGCCTGATGACTTCGTGCTCGCCACCGGCGAGACGCGCTCGGTGCGCGAGATGGTCGAACTGGCCTTTGCGCAGGTCGGCCGCCGCATCGCGTGGCAAGGGCAGGGCGTCGACGAAACCGGCGTCGACGAGACGAGCGGCAAGGCCGTGGTGAGAATCGATCCCACCTATTTCCGCCCGACCGAGGTCGATCTCCTGGTCGGTGACGCCAGCAAGGCGCGCCAGGTGCTCGGCTGGAAGCCGAAGCGGACGTTTGCACAACTCGTCGAGGAGATGGTAGCGAGCGATCTGGCGGACGCGAAACGGGACGCCGGCCGTGGCAAGCACAGCGTTTGAGCTGAAAGGCAAAAGCGTCTACGTCGCCGGCCATCGCGGCATGGTCGGAGCCGCGCTGGTGCGCCGGCTCGAACGGGAGGATGCGAGGCTCGTCACGGTGGACCGCCGCGAGCTCGATCTCTGCAACCAGGCCGCCGTGTTCGACTGGTTCGCGCGCGTGCGGCCGCAGGTGATCTTCCTTGCCGCCGCCAAGGTTGGCGGCATCGTCGCCAACAACACGCTGCGCGCCGAGTTCATCTACGACAACATCGCGATCGCGGCCAACGTGATCCACGCCGCGCACCAGAACGGTGCCGAGAAGCTGATGTTTCTGGGCTCGTCCTGCATCTATCCGAAGCTGGCGCCTCAGCCGCTGCGCGAGGATTCCGTGCTGACCGGCCCGCTGGAGCCGACCAACGAGCCCTATGCGATTGCCAAGATCGCGGGCATCAAGATGGTGGAGGCCTATCGCAGCCAGTATGGCAGCGATTTCATCAGCGTGATGCCGACCAATCTCTACGGCCCCGGCGACAACTATCATCCTGAGATGAGCCACGTGGTCGCCGCCCTGATCCGCCGCTTCCACGAGGCGAAGGTGTCCGGCGCGACGAATGTCGTAGTCTGGGGCACCGGCACGCCGCGGCGCGAGTTCCTCTATGTCGACGACATGGCGGATGCCTGCGTGTACCTCATGAAGACCTATTCGAGGCCTGAGCTCATCAACATCGGCACCGGCGAGGATATCGCCATCGCCGAATTCGCGCGTGTCGTGGCCGAGATCGTCGGCTACAGCGGCGAGATCAGCTTCGACACCTCGCGTCCCGATGGCACGCCGCGCAAGCTGCTCGACGTCGGCCGCCTCAATGGGCTCGGCTGGCGCGCGACCACCTCGCTTCACGATGGCTTGAAGCGCGCCTATGCGGCCTATCTGGCCGGCCTGGCATGACTGCGCAGGTGTAGGAACCTTCGCTGCAAGCACGAGTTGGCCGGTCGGGCAGGGCGAAAGCCACATGAGGCCAACCGTGCAAGAAGCTGTGCGCGTGCGCTCCACCGCGCAAATCGCAGGCCATCCAATTCATCCAATGCTGGTGCCGATCCCGATTGCGTGCTTCATCGGCGCGCTCTTGACCGACATCGCCTATGTCGTCAGCGCCGAGATCATGTGGGCGAATTTTTCCGCCTGGCTCCTGGTCGTCGGCGTCATCTTCGGCGTGCTCGCGGCGATCGCGGGCCTGACCGATTTCCTTGGCAACCGCCTGGTGCGGGCACAGCCGCCGGCCTGGCCGCATCTGATCGGCAACGCCGTGGCACTGATCCTGGCGATTTTCAACCTGCTGATCCACACGCGCGATGCCTGGACCTCGGTGTGGCCGACCGGGCTCATCCTCTCGGCGATCACCGTGCTGATCCTGCCCGTCACTGGTTGGCTCGGCTGGGCCATGGTGTACCGCCACGGCGTAGGAGTTGCGCGATGAAATTCTCAATTGCCCACGCGCTTGTATGCTCGTCGCTGCTGTGCCTCGCGGGGTGCAATGACGGCAGCGGCGATCCCAAGGCGCAGATCGGCGCCAACCCGAAGCTGCCCGACATCCAGCAATATCTGCTGCCGCCGATGCATATCGCGCGCATCGTCGGCTGGAAGAAGGACGAGACGCCGACTGTTGCGCAGGGGCTCCAGGCCAAGGCCTTTGCTACCGGCCTGCAGCATCCGCGCTTCCTCTACGTGCTTCCGAACGGCGACGTGCTGGTGGTGGAATCCAAGGCGCCGAAATCCGCGCCGATCAAGCGGCCCAAGGAAATCGTGATGGGTTATGTCGAGTCCTGGGCGACATCGGGCGGCGATACCGGATCGAGCAATCGCATCACGCTGTTGCGCGACAGCAACGGCGACGGCGTGCCTGATGCGCAGAGCGTCTTCCTCGATCACCTCAATTCGCCCTTCGGCGTCGCGCTGGTCGGCAACGACCTCTACGTCGCCAACACCGACGCGATCGTCAGATATCCCTACACGGAAGGCGATACCAAGATCACCGCGCCGGGCACGGTGTTGACGGAGCTGCCGGGCGGTCCGATCGATCACCACTGGACCAAGAGTCTGGTCGCGAGCCCCGATGGCTCGAAGCTCTATGCCGGCGTCGGCTCCAACAGCAACATCACCGAGAACGGCATGGAAGCCGAGCACAATCGCGCCGCCATCCTCGAGGTCGACCGCGCCAGCGGGCGCTGGCGGATCTTTGCAAGCGGCCTGCGCAATCCGAACGGCCTCAGCTTCGAGCCGCAGACCGGCGTGCTCTGGACGGTGGTGAACGAGCGCGACGAACTCGGTCCCGATCTCGTGCCCGATTACATGACGTCGGTGAAGGACGGCGGTTTCTACGGCTGGCCCTACAGCTATTACGGCCAGCACGTCGATCCCCGCGTCAAGCCGGAGCGACCGGATCTCGTCGCCAAGGCGATCGTGCCTGATTACGCGCTGAGCTCGCATGTCGCGCCGCTCGGAATGGCTTTCACCACCGGCACCAGCCTGCCGAGCGCCTATCGGGGCGGTGCCTTTGTCGGCGAGCACGGCAGCTGGAACAGGCAGAATCTGAACGGCTACAAGGTCGTGTTCGTGCCGTTCGCGGACGGCAAGCCGAGCGGCCCGGCGCAGGACGTCGTGACCGGCTTCGTCGACAACGACAACCACGCGCGTGGCCGCCCGGTCGGCGTCGCCATCGACAAATCAGGTGCGCTGCTGGTCGCGGATGACAGCGGCAACACGGTGTGGCGCGTGACTGCCGCGCACCCGCAGCTCACGCAGCGATAGACACGGATTGGAAAGAGCTGGAGGAGGAGACCATGGGCCTTGCTCAATACGCGATTGTGCCGGTGCAGGACGAATGGGGCGTGCTGCACGACGGCGACGTCAAGAGCAGATATGCCACCAAGGAAGCCGCATTCGAGTCGGCGGTCGCGGCAGCGTCCCTGGCGCTGCGTGAGGGCCACGAAGTCCATGTCAGCGTGCCCGGCCGCGACGCCGGCGAGAACGCGCTGGGAATTTGAGGCGTCCGACAGCGGACCCGCAAAAAACAAGGAGCTCATGATGAGCAAGCCTCGTGAGCCGAACGGCGTCGAACCTTCACGGTCCGAAGACGACATCCAGCGTGATCAGTTGGGCCCCCGAGGTGTGCCCAACGCACCTGACCCGGCGAAGATGACGCCTCAGCGTGACAAGAAGACGCCGAAGCAGGTCGATCCCGGCCACACTGCCTGACTGCGCGTTTGCTGGTCCTGTGTGACTGGAAGCCGCGGATGGCGTGCACTGCACGACGACAGTCAACCGGCCGGTGCCGCGCCGGGGCCGCCGCGGAAATGGCGATGAATGGGTGTGCTGATAGCCGAGCTGAGTCTGATCGGCGTCTTTCGCCATACCTTCAATCAGCCTGAGTTGATCTCTCTGTAACAGCTTGTTGGGTCGGTCCGCGCCCATGCTGTGGGGGGTGAGCCTTCGCGTGCAAATAACATCATGTTAGGTTTCTCGCATAACTGGGTAATTGTGTTAGCCCAGCGATAGCCTATTGTCGCGACCAATCAGACACCTATCGGCAGTGACAAGCGCTCGCGAAGCTTTCGCAGAGCGGGCGGAGAGTGCTGCCCAATTGCTCCAAGAAGCCCGGCAGCGGGACGTCAGAAAAACCCAGTGGAGGAATTTTGAGATGACCGCGACCCGTCAGACGAGTCAGTCCAGGAAGGCTGCTGCCAGCGGCTGGATCGGTTCGGCTCTCGAATATTATGACTTCTTCATCTACGCCACCGCCGCCTCGCTGATCTTCCCGCAAATCTTCTTCCCGTCGGACAATCCCACGGTTGCCATCGTCGCATCGCTGGCGACCTATGGCGTCGGCTACGTGGCCCGGCCGATCGGCGCCTTCGTGCTCGGACATTGGGGCGACACCCATGGCCGCAAGACCGTGCTCATCGTCTGCATGTTCCTGATGGGCATCTCGACCATGGCGGTGGGGCTTCTACCGACTTATCAGCAGGTCGGCATCTTGGCGCCGATCCTGCTCGTCATCCTCCGCCTCGTGCAGGGTTTTGCCGTGGCCGGTGAAATCTCCGGCGCCAGCTCGATGATCCTGGAGCACGCACCGTTCGGACGGCGCGGCTTCTATGCGAGCTTCGCGCTCCAGGGCGTGCAGGCCGGACAGATCCTGGCGGCGGCCGTGTTCCTGCCGCTGGCGGCCTATATGCCGACCGAAGCCTTCAACAGCTGGGGCTGGCGGATCCCGTTCCTGCTCAGCTTCTTCGTCATCGTCGCCGGCTACATCATTCGCCGCGAAGTCGACGAGACCCCGGCCTTTGCCCGCGAGGGCGAGCGGGGGGAAACGCCGCGGGCGCCCATCGTCCAGGCCATCAAGCTGAGCTGGCGCGACATGCTCAGGGTGATCTGCATGGCGCTGATGAACGTCATCCCCGTCGTTGCGACCATCTTCGGTGCGGCCTACGCGGTGCAGCCCGCCTACGGCATCGGTTTCGCCAAGGACGTCTATCTCTGGATCCCGGTGCTCGGAAACATGCTGGCCGTGTTCGTCATTCCCTTCGTCGGCCATCTCTCCGACAAGGTCGGCCGCAAGCCTCCGATCATCGTGGGCGCGCTGCTCTCCGGTCTGCTCGCGTTCGGCTACCTCTATGCCATCAGCATCCGAAACGTGCCGCTCGCGATCCTGCTGTCGCTGTTGATGTGGGGCGTCGTCTACCAGGGCTACAACGCGATCTTCCCGAGCTTCTACCCGGAGCTGTTTCCGACCCGCACCCGCGTGTCGGCAATGGCGATCTCGCAGAACATCGGCACGACCATCACCGCGTTGCTCCCGGCCTTGTTCGCGACCGTGGCGCCTCCCGGCTCGGCCAACATTCCCTTGACGGTCGGGGCGATCGCTTTCGGCATCACCGTCATCGCGGCGCTGGCGGCGGTCACCGCGCGGGAAACCTACCGGATCAGCATCGACGATCTCGGCAATCCCAAGGCCGTGCCGATGCCGCGGGCCGATTATGAGCGGCAGCGCGCGGAGGCGGCGGGCGGTGCGGCCGCAATTCCGACCTGAAGAGTGTAAGGAGCCATGCCGCTGCGAGCGATGATGTTTGCAGCGGCAGGCTCGACGCATTACGTAATTGCTAATTGCCCACTCGAACCTTCTGCGCGCGAGCGCGATCATCATGAGGTCAAGGGATGAACCCCGTCGTCGTTGCTGTCGCTATCACCGGCTCCGTTCCGCGCAAGAAAGACAATCCGGCGGTGCCCATCCTGCCGTCGGAACAGATCGAATCGACGCAACAAGCCTTCGAGGCCGGCGCTACGCTGGCCCACATCCATGTTCGCAACGATGACGAGACGCCGTCCTCCGACCCCGAGCGCTTTGCCCTCGTGCAGGAGGGCATCAAAAAGCATTGCCCGGGAATGATCGTTCAGTTCTCGACCGGCGGGCGAGGCCGCGATCCCTCGGCGCGCGGATCGTCGCTCTATCTGAAGCCCGACATGGCTTCGCTGTCCACGGGCTCGGTGAACTTTCCGACGATCGTCTACGAGAACAGCGCCGCCCTGGTCGAGACCCTCGCCACCGGCATGAAGACGAATGGCATCCGGCCGGAGATCGAGATCTTCGATCTGTCGCATCTGCATGGAGCTCGCCGCCTGATCGAGGCGGGGCTGATGGAGCAGCGTCCGCATGTGCAGTTCGTCATGGGCGTCAAGAACGCCATGCCGGCTGACGAGCACGTGCTCGACATCCTTCTGGAAGAGTTGAAACGGCTGATCCCGAAGGCGACCTGGACCGCGGCCGGGATCGGGCGCCACCAGGCCGAGGTCATGGGCTGGGCGCTCGCGCGAGGCGCTGATGCGGTCCGTACCGGGCTCGAGGACAATATCAGGATCGACAAGACGCGCCTGGCCGCCAGCAACGCCGAGCTCGTGACCGTCGCCTGTGAGGCTGTCGCACGCCACGGCCGGCGCGTCGCAACCTCGGCCGAGGCGCGATCCCTGCTCGGGCTCGCGGGGTAGGGGCTACTGCCTCCTGCTGACATGCTCCCGGCTGCATTCTGCCATTCGGCGGCTGGCGTTCCCCCGCGCTGAGTCTCCGGGTAAGACGGGCGTCACAGGCGTGATCGGCGCCTGCCGGGCAGGCGACGGTTGGAATGCGGTTCTTGAAATCTGACAGCAGGCTCATCGGCGTCCTGCTGGTGCTGGCGATCACCCAACTCATTGGATGGGGGACGATCGGGCTTCCCGCCATCGTCGGGCGCGATCTTGCGGCTGACCTCGGCATGAGCCTGCCGGCGGTGTTCGGCGGCACCTCCGTTCTCTATGTCACGATGGGCCTGTGCGCGCCCTGGCTTGCCAAGGCATTCGCGCGGCATGGCGCGCGCAAGGTCATGATGGTCGGGACGGTCCTCACCGTGCCCGGATTCGTGCTGCTGTCCTTCGCGCGCGAGCCGGTGCTCTATTTCGCCGCCTGGACCATCTTCGGCGTCGCCGGCAGCGCCACGCTCTCGACCGGCGCCTATATCATGCTGAACGAGATCGCCGGGCGGCAGGCCAAGAGCGCGATCGGCGCGCTTATGCTGGTGACGGGCCTCTCGAGCAGCATCTTCTGGCCGGCCACGTCGTTCCTCAGCGGCCATCTCGGGTGGCGCGGGACCTGCCTCGTCTATGCCGCGATGCTGATCCTCGTGTCGCTGCCGCTCTATGCGTTCGCAGCACCGCGCCGGACCGTCGCGAAGGACGACGGTGCTGCGCCGGCGAAGCGCGCGGAGGCGCCGCGGATTGCGCGGAGCACGTTCGGCCTCGTCGTCTCTGCGATCACCCTCAATGCCTTCGTCAATTTCGGCCTCAGCGCCGTGTTCATCGAGCTGCTGCGGGCGGAGGGACTGGCGCCGGCGCAGGCGATCGCGTTCGGCTCCATGCTCGGCGTGATCCAGGTCAGCGCCCGCGGGCTCGACTTCCTCGGCGGCGGACGCTGGGACGGCATCACGACCGGGCTCGTCGCCGGTACGGCGCTGCCCGTCGCCATGCTGCTCCTAATGCTGAGCGAGGGGGCGACCTGGGCGGTCGCGGTCTTCATCCTGCTCTATGGCGCCGGCAGCGGCGCCATGGCGGTGGCGCGGGCGACGATCCCGCTGGTGTTCTACGACCAGGCCGAGTTCGCCAAGGCGATGTCGATGATCGCGCTGCCGCTCAATCTCGCCTCGGCGATCTCGCCGCCGCTGCTCGCCGGCCTGCTCACCGAGTTCGGCAGCCGCGGCGCGCTCGGTCTCACCTTCGTGTTCTCCTGCGCCACGGTGCTGATCCTGGTGCTGCTCGGCCGGCGAAGGCCGCAGGTGGCTGCGGCGGTCGCGACCTGAGGCTATCTTCGCGGCGCGGAAATTCGCTGCCGCCGGGGCGGGGATGGCCGTATGCCTGGAGCGCAGTGCTCGGGGAACGAAAATGGTGTATCCGCAGGGAGCGCGGCCTGGCTCGAGCCGCCGCGCCAACACCAGTTCCCGGAGGAAACTTACATGTCGGCCTTGCCGCTCTCAGGCATCAAGATCCTTGACCTCACCCGCGTGCTTGCCGGCCCCCTGTCGGCCCAGATGCTGGGCGATCTCGGCGCGGAGGTGATCAAGATCGAGCGGCCGGGCACCGGCGACGACGCGCGCGCCTTCGGCCCGCCTTACCTGACCGATCCCGAGGGCAAGGCCAACAACAACAACTCGTTCTACCTTTGCGCCAACCGCAACAAGAAATCGGTGACCGTCAACATCGCCAAGCCGGAAGGGCAGGCGATCATCCGCGAGCTTGCCAAGGACGCTGACGTCTTCATGGAGAACTACAAGGTCGGCGATCTCAAGCGCTACGGCCTCGACTATGAGACGATCAAGGCGATCAACCCAAAGATCATCTACTGCTCGGTGACCGGCTTCGGCCAGACCGGCCCTTACGCGCCGCGCGCCGGCTATGACGCGATCCTCCAGGCGATGGGCGGTCTGATGAGCGTCACCGGCCATATCGACGGCGAGCCGGGCGAGGGCCCGATGAAGGTCGGCCCCTCCATCGTCGACTACATGACCGGCATGAACACCTCGATCGGCATCCTCTCGGCGCTCTACCATCGCGACGTCAATGGCGGGCAGGGGCAGCACATCGACGTCTGCCTGTTCGACACCGTCATCGCCTCACTGTCGCACTGGCTGCAGATCTACCTCGTCAACGGCAAGATGCCGCCGCGCCGCGGCACCTGGGGCAATGGCGGCATGCCGGCCGGCGTGTTCCGCTGCACCGACGGCGAACTGATGCTGGTGGTCGGCAATGACGGCCAGTTCCAGCGCACATGCGCCGTGCTCGGCGAGCCCGGGCTCGCCACCGATCCGCGCTTCATCAAGAACAACGACCGCGTCGTGCACAGCAAGGAGATCATGGCGATCTTCGCCGGCCTGTTCCTGAAAAAGCCGGTGGCGTACTGGCTGGAGAAGCTGGAGGAGGCCGGCGTGCCGTCAGGCCCGATCAACAATTTCGAGCAGGTGTTCTCCGATCCGCACGTGCAGTCGCGCGGCATGCGCGTGAAGGTCGACCATCCCTTCGAGCCCGATCTGTCGCTGATCCGCAACGCGCTGACCCTCTCGGAGACCCCGATCGAGACCTACCGCGCCCCGCCGCTGCTCGGCGAGCACACCCAGGAAATCCTCGGTGGCAAGCTCGGCTATGATGCGGGGAAGATCGAGGAGCTGAAGAAGCAGGGGATCATCTGATTTTATGACCGGCAAAACCATCATCACCTGCGCCATCACCGGCAACCTGACAAAGCCCGAGCAGTCGCCGTACCTGCCGATCACGCCCGAGCAGATCGCGACCTCGGCGCTGGAAGCCGCCGACGCCGGCGCCGCCATCGCGCACATTCATGTGCGCGATCCCGCGACGGGGCGGCCATCGATGGAGATCGATCTCTACCGCGATGTCGTGGATCGCATCCGCGCCCGCAACAAGAGCCTCATCATCAACCTCACCACTGGTCCCGGCGGCCGTTTCGTGCCCTCGGTCGAGGATCCTCGTGTCGCCGCCCCCGGCACCACGCTGCTTCAACCTGAAAAGCGCGTCGCGCATATCGAGCTCATCAAGCCCGACATCTGCACGCTCGACCTCAACACCATGAATTCCGGCGGCGAGGTCGTGATCAACACGCCGCGCAACGTCCGGATCATGGCCGAGCGGATGAAGGCGGCGGGCGTGCTGCCGGAGATCGAGTTGTTCGATTCCGGCGACTGTCATCTGGCGCGCGACATGCTCGCTGATGGCTCGCTGAAGGGGCCGGGCCTGTTCTCGCTCGTGCTCGGTGTCAAATACGGCTTCTCCGCGACGCCGGAGACGATGTTCTACGCCCGCAGCCTGCTGCCGCCGGGCGCGATCTGGTCCGGCTTCGGTATCGGCCGCGCCGAGTTCCCGATGGTTGCGCAGGCCTATTTGCTCGGCGGCCATGTCCGCGTCGGCATGGAGGACAATCTTTATATGTCCAAGGGCGTGCTTGCGAAGACCAATGCCGAGCTGGTCGCGCACGCCGCCGGCATTCTAAAAAGCCTCGGCGCGAGCGTTGCGACCGCGCAGGACGCGCGCGCGATGCTGGGCCTAGCGTAGCACGACGCCGGCGCCGGAATGTTGAGCATGGATTGGTGACCTCAGTGTGGCGCAGACCGGGCCTTGCGTAGAGCTTGCGCGCAATCCCCAGATAAACCCGGTCCGTAGTCGCACAGGCTTCCGCTTCGCGCGCGAGTCTGATCTCCTCCCGTAAGTCGGGAGGGAAGCGCATGTCCTATACGATCGGGTTCCAGGCCAAGGACCAGAAGGCAATTCTGGCGACCGAGGCGGCCACCGCCAATCAGGCCGTCGCCATCATCGCCGCGCTGCGACAGAGCGCCGACGAGATCAAGTTCATCCGCTCGCCGCAGGAAGGCGAGATGGGCATCGAGATGCTGCTGCTGCTCGCCAAGGAAGAGGCCGAGGAGATGCCGCAGCGGGGCTGACCCGCCGCCACACTTCGATCAGAAGCGAAACATGCTGGCTGCAGAATAATGTAGTCAGGCGCTAGTATCGCTCGAACCGAAGGTGGTCCATGAAACGCGAAGCGCTCCGCGTCGAACCGATCTCGTCCTTTCTCGATCGCTGGAAGGCGCCGACCTCGCCGGTGACGCGCGCCGGCAACATGATCTTCGTCGCCGGCCTGCCGCCGTTCGATCCCGAGACCGGCGAGCTTGCGGAGATGCCGATCGAGCGGCAGAGCGAGATCATCATGGAGCAGATGAAGCTGTGCCTCGAGACGGCCGGCGCCTCGCTCGACAACGTCATGAAGTGCAACGTCTACTGCACCTCGACCAAACACTTCGCCGCGTTCAACGCGGTCTATGCCCGCTATTTCCCCAATGATCCGCCGGCGCGGATCTTCGTCTGCACGCCGGAATGGTTCGGCCCCTTCGACGTCGAGATCGACTGCATCGCGATGATGTGAGGATCAATGCGTTTTCGAGCGAAGTGGATGCCGGTTCGCGTAAAGAAAACGCGTCAAACGAGAGTTTAGCGCGCAGCGATCTTCGCCGGCGCCTTCGCCTCCGTCCGTCCCGCCGTCAGCGCCATCGTCGCGACGCTGACGACCCGCTCCACCACGTCCTCGACGTCGTCGAGATCGCATTTACCTTCCGACAGCTTCGTCAGCCGCTCGCTCTCGCGGATGGTGTGGTGCGCCATCGCGAGTGCGAAGTTCAGGCCCCAATAGATCTCGACCTCGCTGCGGTCGGGCAGGGAGCGGCGCATCGCGCCGGCGAATTTGCGCAAATGGTCGATCTCGCGGTTCTTGATGCGGCGGATCGGCGGCACGGATTCGATCGAGGCGCGGATCATGAAGCGCGCCGCGGTGGAGCGCTGGTTCTCGGGTCCGAGGCAGCCGCGCAAGGTCGGGCCGACCAGCGCATGCAGGATCACCTCGATCGGTGCGCGGCCGCCGCCTTGCTCTTCCGCCGCCTTCAGTTCGCGCAGACGCTCGCGGTTGGTCGCGATCGAGCGGGTGACGAACAGCTCCGCGATCAGCTCGTCCTTCGAGCCGAAATGATAGTTCACCGCGGCGAGGTTGACCCCGGCCTCCGCGACGATGTCGCGCAATGTGACGTCGCCAAAACCGCGGTCGGCATAAAGCCGTTCGGCGGCGGCGAGAATGGCGGACCTGGTGTGATCGCTGGCCATGGCTTGGACCTCGTCATTCCGGGGCGCGGCGCAGTCGCGAACCCGGAATCCCGCGCCGCAATCTCTGGATTCCCGGTTCGACGCTTCGCGTCGCCCCGGAATGACGTGCGAGACACGAGGCGTCGGGAGTTGCAATTCAAACAGTTGTATGAAACTATCGTTTGAAGGCCGGGAAAAGTCAATCCGCAATCGGGACTCGTTCGCAACTCGCGGGCCGGTTCCACTGAAACGCCCGCAAGTCGCGCTTGCGGGCCGTGCGCGGCGGGAGGACAGTCCGGCGCAAAACGACCAGTGAGAGAAAAACGAGGAGCGTCCCATGGATTTCGATCTGTCGCCGAAGCAGAAGGAATGGCTCGACCGCGTGCGGTCCTTCATGGCCAAGCACGTGCGTCCGGCGGTGCCGATCTATGACGAACAGGATCGCAGCGGCGAGCGCTGGAAGGTGATCCCCATCCTCGAGGACCTCAAGAAGAAGGCGAAGGCCGAAGGCCTCTGGAACATGTTCATGCCGCCGAGCGAGCATGAGGACGACGAATTCCGCGGCGCGGGATTGACCAATCTCGAATACGCGCTGCTGTCGGAAGAGATGGGCCGCATCACCTGGGCTTCCGAGGTGTTCAACTGTTCCGCGCCCGACACCGGCAACATGGAAGTGTTCATCCGCTACGCCACCAAGGAACAGAAGCGCAAATGGCTGCGCCCGCTGATGGACGGCGAGATCCGCTCGGCCTTCCTGATGACGGAACCGGCGGTCGCATCGTCGGACGCGACCAACATCGAGACCCGGATCGAAAAGGATGGCGACCACTACGTCATCAACGGCCGCAAGTGGTGGTCGTCCGGCGTCGGCGATCCCCGCTGCAAGATCGCGATCCTGATGGGCAAGACCGATCCGTCGGCCGCCAAGCACCAGCAGCAGTCGCAGATCCTGGTTCCGCTCGACACGCCCGGCATCAAGGTTGAGAAGATGCTGCCGGTGTTCGGTTTCGATGACGCGCCGCACGGCCATGCCCAGGTGCTGCTCCAGAACGTGCGGGTGCCGAAGGAGAACATCCTGCTCGGCGAAGGCCGCGGCTTCGAGATCGCGCAGGGCCGCCTCGGCCCCGGCCGCATCCATCACTGCATGCGCACCATCGGCAAGGCCGAGGAGGCGCTGGAGAAGATGGTGAAGCGGCTCGCCTCGCGCACCGCGTTCGGCAAGAGGATCATCGAGCACAGTGTGTGGGAGCAGCGCATCGGCGAGGCCCGCACCGACATCGAGATGAACCGCCTGTTGTGCCTCAAGGCCGCCGACATGATGGACAAGGTCGGCAACAAGACCGCGCAGCTCGAGATCGCCATGATCAAGGTCGCAGGTCCCAACATGGCCTTGAAGATCATCGACCAGGCGATCCAGGCCTTTGGCGGTGCCGGCGTCTCGGATGAAGCGGGCCTTGCCAAGGACTACGCCCATATCCGCACGCTCCGTCTCGCCGACGGTCCGGACGAGGTGCACAATCGCGCCATTGCCAGACTTGAACTTCGGAAGTATGCAAACTCTCCCAGTCATTAAGAGGGAGAGCCAAAGCGGCGCTCCCGACTTGAAGAAACGACAGGGCACGATCGAGGTGACCGCTTGACGCAAGTGCGTCAGCGGTTACCGATTAGGATCATGTCCCGACTGAAGAGGGAGCGTCACCGTGGCTGACGGCGTCAGGAAAGACGAAGAGTTCTCGGGCACCAAGCCGGTCGAGGAGCGGCATCGTTTCGACGAGCTGCGCCTCGAGGCGTGGATGCGCGAGAACGTCGAGGGTTTTGAAGGCCCGCTGGTCGTGCTCCAGTTCAAGGGCGGCCAGTCCAACCCGACGTATCGCCTCAACACGCCGATGCGTTCCTACGTGATGCGCAGAAAGCCGTTTGGCAAATTGCTGCCGTCGGCGCACGCGGTCGATCGCGAATATCGCGTGATCGCGGCCCTTGGAAAGCAGGGATTTCCGGTCGCACACGCCTACGCGCTGTGCCAGGACGACGGCGTGATCGGCGCTGCCTTCTACATCATGTCGATGGAGGAGGGGCGGGTGTTCTGGGATCCGACGCTGCCGAGCCAGGACGCCGATGCGCGGCGAAAGATCTTCACCAGCAAGATCGAGACGCTGGCCAAGCTGCACATGTTCGATCCCGTCGCGATCGGGCTCGGCGACTTCGGCAAGCCCGGCAATTATTTTGCGCGGCAGATCGACCGCTGGACCAAGCAGTATCGGGCGTCCGAGACGCAGCACATTCCGGAGTTCGAGAAGGTCGCCGAATGGCTGCCCAAGACCGTGCCGGAGCAGGCGCGCGTCTCGATCGTCCATGGCGACTATCGCCTCGACAACATGATTTTCCACGCGACGGAACCGCGCGTGCAGGCCGTGCTGGATTGGGAGCTGTCGACGCTGGGCGATCCCATGGCCGATTTCACCTATCTGCTCATGCAGTGGATCATGCCGGGCTTGCAGGGCGTCGACATCGAGGCGCTCAACATCCCGAGCCTGGAAGAGGCGGCGCAGATCTATTGCAACGTCACCAGGATGAGCGTGCCCGATCTCAACTGGTATTTTTCGTACAATCTCTTCCGCCTCGCAGGGATCACGCAAGGTATCGCCGGCCGCATCCGCGACGGCACCGCCGCCAACGCCAAGGCGCTCGAATCTGCCAAGCGCACCGTGCCGCTGTCGAAAGCGTCATGGGAGTACGCGCAGAAGGCGGGCGCGGTTTAGGAACGACAAAGGCGCGGCTGATGGCCGCGCCTTTTGCTTTGGTGCGCTGCTGTTTCCACAAGCTCAGTGTCATTGCCCGCGAAAGCGGGCAATCCAGTATGCCAGAGGCAGCAGTGCTTGAGCCGAAAAGCCGCGGCGTACTGGATGCCCCGCTTTCGCGGAGCATGACATCGGCTTCGTAGGGACACTCGCGAAAGAAATGCTGATCACATGATCGACCACGCGACCCTCATCACCTACATCCTCATCGTGCTCGGCTTCGTCTTCATCCCGGGCCCGGCGACGCTGCTCACCATGGCGCGGGCGGCAAGCTCGGGAACGAAGGTCGGCATCGCGACGGGGGCGGGCATTGCGGCCGGCGATCTGATCCACACCTCGATGGCGATCGTCGGGCTGTCGGCGATCATCGCGACCTCCGCGCTGCTGTTCAGCATCGTCAAATATGCCGGCGCGGCGTTCCTGGTCTATCTCGGCATTCGCGCCATGCTCGACAAGGCGCCGATCGAGCTGAACGGAGGCGCGCCGGCGATCGGCGCGGGCCGCGCCTTCCGGCAGGCCGTCCTGACCGAAGTGCTCAATCCCAAGACCGCGCTGTTCTTCCTGGCGTTCCTGCCGCAATTCGTGAAGCCGGAGCACGGCGCGACCGCGCTTCAGCTTGCCATCCTCGGCGTCGTCTTCGTGCTGCTCGGCCTGCTCAGCACCGTCGTGTTCGCCGTCGGTGCCGGCCGTCTCGGCAATCTCCTGCGCCGTCATCCCGCGGTGGTGAAATGGCAGGGCAAGGTGGTCGGCACCATCTACTGCGCCGTCGGCATCAGGCTGGCCTTGCAGGAGCGCTGAGGCGCGTCGCTCTTGTAGGGGGCAAAAGCGCGCAGCGCCGTGCCCACGGTTTCCTCGCGATGATAGTAGAGTCGTGGGCACGCTTCGCTTTGCCCACCCTACGGCAGGGTCGCTTGCGGCTACCCCTTCGCACAATGCGCGATCAATCTCTCGACGAAGCCTGCGCATTTCTCCAGCTCCGCCATCTCCACGAACTCATCCGGCGTGTGTGCCTGCGCGATCGAGCCCGGGCCGATCACCACCGACGGGATATCGGCCATGCTGGCGAACAGGCTCGCCTCGGTGCCGAAGGCGACTTTGGCGTGGTCGTTGCGCCCCGCAAGGCTCTTGGCGAGCGTGACGATGCCGGCGTCGGCGGCGGTGTCGAGCGCGGGATAGTCGAGGATCTCCTCGAAATCGATGCCGCACTCGGGATTCCTCGCCTTCATCGCCGGCTCGAGCTCGGCCTTGGCCCAGGCGACGATCGCATCCGTCACCTCGCGCGACTCGGTGATGCCGATGCCGCGGCATTCGAAATCCACCGTGCAGGTGTCGGGCACGATGTTCAGCGCGGCGCCGCCATGCACGATGCTGGTGAGCAGCGTCGAATGCGGAACGTCGTAGAGGCTGTCCGACGACCGCGCGGCCGCGAGCTTCTCTGCGCGGCGGCGGATCTCGACGATCAGCTCGGCGGCATATTCGATCGCGTTGACGCCGTCGGGCGCGATCGAGGAGTGGCGGGCGAGGCCATGGAACGTGGCGCGCACGCCGTGCTTGCCCTTGTGGCCGATGATGACCTGCATGTGGGTCGGCTCGCCGATGAAGGCACCGAGCGGCCTGACCTTCTTCTTTGCCACCTCGCGCAGCATCGGCCGCACGCCGACGCAGCCGATCTCCTCGTCATAGGAGATCGCGAGATGAATCGGCGTGTTCAGTTTGGCTTCCAGCATCTCCGGCACCATGGCAAGGCACACCGCCACAAAGCCCTTCATGTCGGTGGTGCCGCGGCCAAAGAGCTTGCCGTCGCGCTCGACCAGCTTGAACGGATCGTGGCTCCAGTCCTGGCCGATAACAGGCACGACGTCGGTATGGCCGGACAGCACGAGGCCGGGGCGATCCTCCGGCCCGATCGTGACCCACAGCGAAGCCTTCTGCCCGGTCTCGTCGACAATGCGCTCGCCCTTGACGCCGAGGAAGGCGAGATAGCTCTCGATGTGGGCGATCAAAGGCAAATTGGTGCGATCGCTGATCGTGTCGAAGTCGACGAGGTCGGCGAGGAGGTGGCGGATGCGATCGGCTCTGGAGCTCGGGAAGATCGGGTTCGGCATTGTCTTTTCTTGTCGGGGATTGGAGAGGCTGAAGTTGCTTGCATGAACCATACCAACGTGAAGGTCCAATGAGCAAATCAACACGGAGGTTCCGTAGCGCGGATGGAGCCAACGGGTCGCGCGAATGCGCGCCCGATGACAGGCTCCGCGCAATCCGGGCTACAAGGCCTCGGGCTACGAGATCTTGCGTTGCCCGTCGGGCAAAACACCCAAACCATCGGTCAACGCCGCGCGCCAAAAATATTCCACTTTACCGAAATTCGGAAATCGCGTATGTGTCGCCGCAACCCGGCCCAAGGAAGAGGGGCGTATCGCGATCGTCACGAACGTGGACCGGGCGGCGGTGGGCGTGGGCCACATCGGCGCGAAAAGCTTCGCAGGGCGGGCAACCGTGAGCGAAGACCTCGCGCCTGCGACAGATGTGGTTCACGTACGGCAAAATCGTGTGGTCCTGGCGCCCGGGGTCTGTGCGCCAAGTCTTGCGGTGATGTGGCGGCCCGACCGGGCACGCGCATCAGTCATCTGCACGGCGACGGGGGCAATAGTGCATCGCTCCCCGGGGAGCGCACGACATAAGCCGTTCCAACCACTGCGCAGGGAAGGCCGGATGTTTGGCTTCACCTGTATGCCGCTGTGCAAATTCTTTGTTGCCACCTTTCGCACAGTGGACCGTGGGTGCCCGGCCGGCACCTGGTCTTCCCTGCGCCCTCTTTCAATCGAGGGTGAGGTATCGAGGCAAAGCTCGGGCGAAATGCGCCGCGAGGATGCGAAGGTGTGTCTGCAATTGAAGATCGAAATGCTAACGTTGCGGCGAGCACCACCCCGTGACCGTCACCCTGAGGTGCCGAAGCGAAGCGGAGGCCTCGAAGGGCGACAGCCCAGCTGCACCTAGGCCGTTCATCCTTCGAGGCTCGCTACGCTCGCACCTCAGGATGCCGGAATGGATACTGCCAGTGCGGAATAATTCTGGATTGCTTCGCTGCGCTCGCAATGACGATGTTGGAACAAGGTGTGGACGAAAACTCAGGTCTCGTGCCCCGGACGCAGCGCAGCGCTTCTTCAGCGGTGCGCTGCAGAGCCGGGGCCCATGCTTGTGGCACTTTGGGTCCCGGCTCTGCGGAGCGGCACCATAGCGCGTCGAAGACGCGCGTGAACGCGCTTATGGCGCCGCACCGCGTCAGGGACACGAGACTGTCCTTGTTAAACCGGCTTACCCGTATACGGCATCGACGCCGTCAGACCGCCGTCCACCGGGAATGCCTGCCCATTCACATACGAGGCCTCGTCGCTCGCCAAGAAGAGCCCCATCGCGGCGAGCTCATGCGGTTGGCCCGGACGCTTCAGCGGATTGAGCTGGCCGATCTTGTCTTGAGTCCCCCGCTCCTTGGCGCGATCGAAGATCGGCTTGGTCATGCCGGTTTCGATCAGGCCGGGGCACACCGCGTTGATGCGCACGCCGGTGCCGGTGAGCGAATAGGCGGTGGTCTGCACCAGCGAGATCACGCCGGCCTTGCTCGCCGCATAGGGATGACCGCTGGCGCCGGCCTTGAGGCCCGCGACGGACGCCGTGAGCACGATCGCGCCGGACTGCTGCTTCACCATGTGCGGCATCGCGTACTTCACCGCGAGGAACGGCCCGATCAGGTTGATGCGCAAGATCTCCTGCCAGTGCTCGACGGTCTGCTCGGCAAGCGGAACGAGCCCGCCGGAGACTCCGGCATTGGCCCAGATCACGTCGAGCCTTCCATGCGTCTTCACGGCCTTGTCGATCACCGCGATGACGTCCTTTTCGGAGCCGGCATCCGCGACCATCGCTTCCGCGACACCGCCGGCCTTCTTCACCTCGTCGACGGTCTCCTTCACCGCCTCGGTGCGATCGACTGCGATCAGCCTTGCGCCTTCCTTGGTGAAGAGGAGTGCGGCGGCGCGGCCGATGCCGCTGCCGGCGCCGGTGATGATGACGGATTTGCCTTGCAGGCGGCCCATGCGCTTCTCCCTGGGTTCGTGCACGACGCTTGCCGCGCGACGGAATTTCAAACAGAATTTGAAACGGTAAAGTGTCTTGAGACACGTTCGCTACTGACGTACAGCGACATCACACGGGATGGAAGGGTTTCGATGATGTCCGGCTCCGGCAAGAAGGTCGTCACGACGCGGTGGTGGTGGGTTCGTCATGCGCCGGTGCGCAATGACGGCGGCAACATCTACGGGCAGAGCGATATCGCCTGCGACACCAGCGACACCTATGTGTTCAACGCTGTTGCCAAGGTGTTGCCACGTCACGCGGTCTGGTATTCGAGCAATCTGATGCGGACGCACCAGACCGCCGAAGCGATCTGGGCGGCGGGCTTCCCGAAGCCGGCGTCGATGAAGTGGGAGGCGGATCTCGCCGAGCAAAATCTCGGGAAATGGCAGGGCATGAACCGCGCCGAGTTCGTCGCCAGCCGCCCGGTCGGCACGAGCTGGTTCGCCGACATCAACGAGCCGGCACCCGGCGGCGAAAGTTTCATGGATCTCTACAACCGCACGCGCCGCACCATCGAGCGGATCAACAATGAGGCGGCTGGCCAGGATATCATCGCGGTCGCCCATGGCGGCACCATCAAGGCGGCGGTCGGCCTTGCGCTCGGCGACCTGCCGGAGCAAGGGCTCGCATTCGATATCGACAACGTCTCGGTGACGCGGCTCGATTATTTCGCCAGCCCCGAGCGCAGCGTCTGGCGCTTGCCGATGGTGAACCAGCAGCCGTGGATCGCGGACGATGCGCACGCGGCGATGCATCAGCCGGCGGGACCGGAAGTCAAGAAGCTCGCCTGAGACCGCTGTCCGCGCAAGCGGACGCGGCGTAGACTTCAGGCCAAATCAAATCGTACCTTGGGAGGAAAGCATGACCTTGTTCGACATGAAGGGGAAAGTCGCCGTCATCACGGGATCGACGCGCGGCATCGGGCTTGCGATCGCCGAGCGCATGGCCGAGCACGGCGCCAAGGTCGTGATCTCCTCGCGCAAGGCCGACGTCTGCGAGCAGGTCGCCAAAGACATCAACGACAAGTACGGCAAGGGCACCGCGGTCGCGATCGCCGCCAACATCTCATCGAAAGAGAATCTGCAAAACCTCGTCGACGAGAGCAACCGCGCCTTCGGCAAGATCGACGTGCTGGTCTGCAACGCCGCGTCGAATCCGTATTACGGTCCGCTCGCCGGCATCTCCGACGATCAGTTCAGAAAAATTCTCGACAACAACATCGTCGCCAACAACTGGCTGATCTCGATGGTGGTGCCGCAGATGATCGAGCGCAAGGACGGCTCGGTGATCATCGTCTCCTCGATCGGCGGCTTGAAAGGCTCGACCATCCTCGGCGCCTACGCGATCTCGAAAGCCGCAGACATGCAGCTCGCGCGCAACCTCGCTTGCGAATACGGCAAGCACAACATCCGCGTGAACTGCATCGCGCCCGGCCTGATCAAGACCGATTTCGCCAAGGCGCTGTGGGACAATCCGGAGAATTTGAAGGCCTCGACCTCGCGCTCGCCGCTGCTCCGCATCGGCATCCCCGACGAGATCGCGGGCGCCGCCGTGTTCCTGGGCTCAAAGGCCGGCGACTTCATGACCGGCCAGACCATGGTGATCGACGGCGGTGCGACGATCAGTTGACGCGATAGAGCGGGAAGGGCCACGCAGTTGACCCAACAACAGGTGTCATCGCCCGCGAAGGCGGGCGATCCAGTACTCCGCAGCGGAAATGGTGTGAACGAACTGCTGCCGCGGAGTACTGGATGCCCCGCCTTCGCGGGGCATGACAGTGAGGGTGGAGATGCGGCGCCCCTTCACTCCACCGCCGCGTAAACCAGATCGCGCACCAAGGTCCGCGTAAAATCACGCTGTCCCGGGCCCTGGCTCATGAACACCGCTAACAGATCCTCCTTCGGATCGATCCAGAAGAACGTGCCCGCAATGCCGCTCCAGAAATAGGTGCCGACGCTACCGGGGAAGGGCGCGATGCCGGCCTCGCGGCGGACGGCGAAGCCGAGGCCGAAGCCGTGGCCGGGCGAGAGCAGAGTGCCGTTGGTAACGACATCAGGCCCGAGATGATCTGATGCCATCAGCTCCAGCGTCTTGCGGCCGATGATCCTGTTGCCGTCGAGTGTGCCGCCATTGCGCAGCATCAGCGCGAAGCGGGCATAATCCATCGTGGTCGAGACCAGACCGCCGCCGCCGGATTCCATCACCGGCTGCTCGAGCATGTTGAACAGCGCGACCTTGTCGCCGGTCCAGGGATCGGATGCGAAAGCCTCGGCGAGCCTGTTGGCATTGGTCTCAGCGGTCGAGAAGCCGGTCTCGGTCATCTGAAGCGGCGCGAGGATGCGTTCGGCGAGGTACGCGCCGAGCGACTTGCCGCTGATGACTTCGATGATGCGGCCGAGGATGTCGGTGGAGCGGCTGTAGTTGAACTCGTCGCCGGGCTGACAGACGAGGGGGAAGCTCGCCACCAGCGCGGCGTGCTCGGCATTGGTGATCTTGCGGCTGCGGACGCGGGATTCCTGGTAGAGCTTGTGCACGGGGCCGTCGCCCTGGTGCTCGTAGGTCAGGCCCGAGGTGTGGCGAAGCAGATCCTGCACCGTCATCGGCCGCCGGGCCGGAACCAGTTCCAGCTTGCCACCGCTGACGACGGCGACCTTCTGATCGGCGAACTCCGGGATGAACTTGGCAACGGGATCGCCGAGCAGCAGATGGCCGTCCTCGACCAGCGCCATGATGCCGACCGAGACGATCGGCTTGGTCATCGAGAAGATGCGGAAGATCGAATCAAGCGCCATCGGCGCGGACCCCGCCGGACTCTGCTTGCCGAGCGCCTCGAACCAGCCTACCTGGCCGCCCCTCGCCACCAGCACAGTCACGCCGGGCACGGTTCCCTTGTCGATCTCGCGCTTGAACGCATCCGACATCGCCTGGAGACGGGGCCGCGACAGGCCCAGCGTCTCGGGCTTGGCCTCGGGCAGAGGCGGGGTTTTCGGCGCGGTCGAGGGGCGGGCGGCGGCAGTCGCGGTCATGGTCACTCCCGGGGGACATTATTATCGGGAACGGACTGTGACCCAGAAGGCGCGGCACAAACAAGCGAAGCCAGCGCGCTTCACCCTTGCAAACCAGCCGCCCCCTGTGCTTGAAAGCGCCCCTGATCCGCGTGGCGACGCGAGGGTCCGTAGGAGTGTAGCTCAATTGGTAGAGCACCGGTCTCCAAAACCGGGGGTCGCAGGTTCGAGCCCTGCCACTCCTGCCAGTCCATCCAGCCAATCAGGATAGAGGCAGGTCGGGTAACCCATTGATCCGGATCAGGTCCGCGCGCGGTTGCCGCGGGCATCCGGGCTCGGCCACACCTTGACCTTTGGCCCCATCCGCAGTATCTACCCGGCACTCGCAGCCGGCCCGTTGAGATGCGGATATCCGGCGCGGCTTTAAATCCCCGAACAATCGAGCCCGGTTTCCGGCTCATCCTTCGCGACAGAGGGCTGGGCCAACGGCGGCTGTTCGGGTCCCCGAAATTCATGCGCGTCTGGCGACGGACGTTGGACATTCAAGCGATGGCAGTCAGCCCGTTCAAGTTCTTGCAGGAAGTGCGCTCGGAGACCGCCAAGGTCACCTGGCCGACCCGTCGTGAGACCACGATCACCACCATCATGGTGTTCGTGATGGTCGCCGTGGCTTCGGTCTTCTTCTTCGCCGCCGACCAGATCATCCGCTATCTCATCACCTTCCTCTTGGGCATTCACTGATGGCAACAGCAACCGCTCAATTGACCGACAAGCGCTGGTACATCGTCCACGCCTATTCGAACTTCGAGAAGAAGGTCGCCGAATCGATCCGCGAGCAGGCCAAGCAGCGCGGGCTCGAGGAGCTGTTCGAGCTGGTGCTGGTTCCGACCGAGAAGGTCACGGAAGTGCGCCGCGGCCGCAAGATCGACGCCGAGCGCAAGTTCTTCCCGGGCTACGTGCTGGTGAAGATGAAGCTGACCGACGAGGCGTTTCATCTGATCAAGAACACCCCGAAGGTCACGGGCTTCCTCGGCGCGGAAAACAAGCCGATGCCGATCTCGGAAGCCGAGGCCATGCGCATCCTGCACCAGGTGCAGGAGGGCGTGGAACGGCCGAAGGCGTCGGTGTCGTTCGAGATCGGCGAGAACGTGCGCGTGGCCGACGGCCCGTTCGCCTCGTTCTCGGGTGTGGTCGAGGAAATCGACGAGGCGCGCTCGCGCGTGAAGGTCGCAGTGTCGATCTTCGGCCGCGCAACGCCGGTCGAACTGGAATTCGGTCAGGTCGAGAAGGTCTGATCGGGTAGCGCGCAAAGCCGTAAGGTCTTGCGCAAAGAGAGGCCGTGGGAGGGAGAGGGCGGTTGCCAGCCGCATCCGACCCAGACCACGAACCTGAAACCGCCGGCCTAGCCGGCACAACAGGAGTGATACATGGCAAAGAAAGTGACCGGATACCTGAAGCTTCAGGTCCCGGCCGGTGCGGCGAATCCTTCGCCCCCGATCGGTCCCGCGCTCGGTCAGCGCGGTCTCAACATCATGGAGTTCTGCAAGGCGTTCAACGCCCAGACCCAGAAGGAAGAGAAGAACACCCCGATCCCGGTGATCATCACCATCTATGCGGACCGTTCCTTCACCTTCGAGATGAAGACGCCGCCGATGTCCTACTTCCTCAAGCAGGCCGCCAAGATCCAGTCCGGCTCGAAGGCGCCGGGCCGTGACAAGGCCGGCAAGGTGACCAAGGCGCAGGTGCGCGAGATCGCCGAGAAGAAGATGAAGGACTTGAATTGCGACACCATCGAATCGGCCATGAAGATGGTCGAGGGCTCCGCCCGTTCGATGGGTCTGGAAGTTGCGGGGTAAGCGGTCATGGCAATCGGAAAGCGTTTGAACAAAGCCCGCGAAGGCATTGACCGCGAAAAGCTTTACCCGCTCGCGGACGCCATCAAGATGGTCAAGGAGCGCGCGAAAGCGAAGTTCGACGAGACCATCGAGGTTTCGATCAATCTCGGCGTCGATCCGCGTCACGCCGACCAGATGGTCCGCGGCGTCGTGACCCTGCCGAACGGCACCGGCCGTACGCTCCGCGTCGGCGTGTTCGCCCGCGGCGCCAAGGCCGATGAAGCCAAGGCCGCCGGTGCCGACGTCGTCGGCGCCGAGGACCTGGTCGAGAAGGTGCAGAACGGCTCGATCGATTTCGACCGCTGCATCGCCACCCCGGACATGATGCCGCTGGTCGGCCGTCTCGGTAAGGTGCTCGGCCCGCGCGGCCTGATGCCGAACCCGAAGATCGGCACCGTGACCATGGACGTCACCGGTGCGGTGAAGGGTGCCAAGGGCGGCTCGGTCGAGTTCCGTGTCGAGAAGGCCGGCATCCTGCAGGCCGGCGTCGGCAAGGCCTCGTTCTCCGAGGAGAAGCTGGTCGAGAACATCAAGGCTCTGGCCGATGCTGTCTCGAAGGCGAAGCCGGCCGGCTCCAAGGGCACCTACATCCAGCGCGTTGCGGTGTCCTCGACGATGGGCCCGGGCGTGAAGGTCGAGCCGGGCACCATTCTCGGCTGAGGTTTGGAAATTGCATGAGGCGAGGGGCGGAATTGGGCAACCGATTCCGCCCCTTTCGTTTGTCTGCGGGATTCATTGGAAACAAGAACAATGGCTGACAAGGTCCTGATCTATTCGCGCTTTCCCAAGACGATGATGGCGCGCTTCGCCGAGCAGTTCGAGCTGCTCGACACCGGTGGCAAGCCGGCGCATGAGGTGTTTCCGGCCGACGAGCTCGGCGGCATCCGTGCGATGCTGACCGCTGGCGGCTCGCCGCTTGGCGCGGAGGCGATGGACCTGTTTTCGAAGCTCGGCGCCATCGTCTGCTACGGTACCGGCTATGACGGTGTCGATCTGAAGGCGGCAGCTAGCCGCAACATCGCGGTCGGTCACAGCCCGGGCGCCAATGCCGCCTCGGTCGCCGACATCGCGATGACCCTGATGCTGGCGACGACGCGGCGGATCTTGGTGGCCGACCAATATGTCCGCAGCGGCGACTGGGCCGCGTCAAAACAGTCGCCGATGATGCGGCCGCAGGCCGGCATGCCCGGCCGCCGCATCGGCGTCTATGGCATGGGCGAGATCGGCCGCAAGATCGCCGCGCGCTGCGCCGCCTTCGAGAGCGAGGTCGGTTATTTCAGCCGCACCCAATACGATCTGCCGTATCAGTATTTCCCGTCGCTGGAGGCGCTGGCCGACTGGTGCAGCGTGCTGATGATCGCGGTCCGGGCAGGGGCCGAGACCCAGCACGTCGTCAACGCCGATATCCTGAAGCGCCTCGGCGCGGATGGCTATGTCGTCAATATTTCCCGCGGCTCTGTCATCGACGAGAAGGCCCTGGTCGCGGCGCTCACCGACAAGACCATCGCCGGCGCCGGCCTCGACGTCTTCGAGAAGGAACCGCACGCCCCCGACGCGCTGACCGCGCTGCCCAACGTCGTGTTCGCCCCGCATATCGGCGGCCATACCCTGGACTCGCACGTCGCCATGCAGAACTGCGTGCTGGCGAACCTCACCGCATTCTTCGCGGGCAAGCCGCTGCCTTACGCGGTCAAGACCTAGCTGGCGCGATCGAGGCGGAATCTCTCCTGGAGATCGCGCCTGAGCTTGTCGTCTGTCACCGCCGCGATGCGGGCCGCGGCGCGTTCGCGCAGCATCCGGGTCGTAACCGTCGCGTTCGGCTCATGCGGGCTGCGATGCCAGCCGGTCGCGATCAGGAACTGTTCGAGCATCGCATCAGGAACGCGATCGAGCTGGTCGGCGTAGAATTCGCGCTGCTCGTCATTGCCCAGAAAGTAGACGCGCTTGAACGCCAGCGCGCGGCTGCTGAATGCGTCGCTGGAATCGTCCCGGATCAAGCCAAAGCGCTGGCGCTGCTCGGCAGCATATTGATCCGATCCGAAGGCGGCCTTGGCCGCGAGCCGCAGCGCCAGCTCATATTGCCAGGTCTTCAGGTCGCGTCGTTCCTCAAAGACGAGCAGCGCCTGATCCGGGATGCCGGGGAATTTCGCGGCATCCCAGTGGAACGGCAGCTCGGCGCGATTGTAGTCGAAGCCTATGGCCGGGTCCTTCATGCGCGCCACGATCAGGTCGATGAACTGGCGCTGCCGGCCGGGATCAAGCTTGAACCAGAATTTCTGGATCGATTGATAGGCGGGGCTGTGGCTGCTCGACAGTTCGATGAAGGAGGCCATCATGCGGAGCAGCTCGTCATTGACGCCGCCCTTGGCCTGCACGGCCAGCGCGATGTCGAGGGCGGCGGTGCGGGTGGGGCCCTTGGAAATCTCGACCGCGCGGCGGATCAGCTCGGCGATGCTGACGTCGGGTGTCTTCGGCGGTGCAGCCCAGTCGATGCCGTAGGCCGCGGCCGCGAGGTCCTCGGCGGTGAAGGTGGGACCGCCGATCCAGACCATCTGCGATGGACCGCCCGCGAATCCCGACCACACCGACACGGTCGGATCGGGTGCGTTCGGCCTCCCGAATAGCGGGGCGTAGCTGCGCACGACGCGCCGGCCGGAGTGCCAGGTCGCCGCGACGCGCTCCTCGCCGTTCTGCCGGACATTGAGCGTGCCGACGGTGCAGCAACCGACCATGGGATAGTAGGGCCTGGGCTGCATCCTAACTACGAGCCCGTCGGGAATGCTGTCGATCGTCGTTGTCTTCAGGCATTCGCCGATCCGGCCGGCGCGTTGCAGCAGTTCGGACCGGCGGAGCTCCTCAGCGGTGCAATCCTTGGCCGCGGCAAGCTCGGTCATCTGGATCGGTCCGATATGGCCTTTCTCGTCGTCGGCGGCATGGACATAGCGATCGACCAGATGATCGGCCAGCAGCGAGACCTGTCCGCAGCAGCCCCGGACCCCGCGGGTGACCAGGGTGACGGTGCGGATGTCCTTCAGTTCCGCCGGTATGGTCCGGACGGCAAGGGACGGATCGGTCTCCGCCTCGGCCTTGTAGCGGTCCACGACGGAGACGCCGAACCAGGCCGCGAAGAACAGCAGCGGCGCCGCGACGAGCCCGGGATGTCTTCGGGTCGCGCCAAAAGCCATCATTCCGACGATGACGGCCAACCAGAGGACGTTGAGGCCGCCAGCGACATCCCGCACGAGGAAGAAGAAGACCAGCGCGATGATCGGCCAGCTTGCCAGCACCCAATAGGCCGCCGCGAGGATCGCCAGTCCGAGGAGCAGGGTGACGGTGTGCCGGATCATTGATCCCTGTCGATTTGCGCTTCAGAGGGAACTTGGAGGAGAAGAGGGTGCGAAGCTCAACCCATAGCTGAGAAGCCTTGCCTGATCCGTAAGGCGTGCATTCCGATGCGGCATTGTGCGAAAAGACTTCGCTAACCCTCGGCGGGACCACGCCTTTGGCGCGGGGTTCCAGTCCCACCGGCATCGGATCGGAACTGGTGCGAATTTTGCTCTTGGCAAGCCGGCAGAGAGCGGTTAAAGAACCGCTTCCGGACGTGCCGGCCTCGGCTGGCGCGTTCGTGCACGCATTCCGAAAACCCGACACGGCAGGAGCTCATTCCTTTTCAGGACGTCCGCGAGGATTTGCCCGAAAAGGAAGGAAAGACTGTCGGCCGGAAGGGATGCGGGCAGAGGTCGGGCGGTTCGCCGGCTGACCTTGTCCTGTCCAAGACTGCAGGCGCCCGCGGGGAATTTCGATTTCTCAACGGCTTAATCGCATGGCCTGCATAGACGGGTGAAGACCGGATTTCACTTCGCACTCAGCTTTAAGGGCTGGCTTTGCGAAACGGGTCTGGTTCGGACCTCGACACGCCGTGGACCTCTAAGGGGTTCCCGGAGGGCAGGCTTTGAATTGTCGTCTTGCCCGGCGCGTCCGAAGGGTTTTGGCCCGGAGGTTCAGGTTTGGGCGGGACGATGGGTGCAACCCGGCGGTCCCGCTTTTCGCGATGACCGCCAACCGGAGAGAGCTTGCTGTGGAACGAGCGGCAAAAAAGGAAGCGGTCGAACAGCTCAATGAGGTCTTCAAGACCACGAGCGTCGCGGTCGTTGCTCAATATTCCGGCCTCACCGTCGCCCAGATGCAGAAGCTGCGCCAGCAGATGAAGCAGGCGGGCGCTGCGGTGAAGGTCTCGAAGAACCGTCTCGCCAAAATTGCTCTTGAAGGCACTGACGTCGTTGCCATCGGCCCCATGCTGAAGGGGCCGACCGTGATCGCCACCTCGAACGATCCGGTAGCGGCGCCAAAGGTCGCCATTGAATTCGCCAAGGCGAACGAAAAGTTCGTCATCGTCGGCGGATCGATGGGGAAGACCGTCCTGAATGTCGACGGCGTGAAGGCACTTGCCTCGCTGCCGTCGCTTGATGAACTGCGCGGCAAGATCGTCGGCCTGCTTGTGGCCCCGGCGACCAAGCTGGCTCAGCTCGCCAACGCGCCCGCGGGCAAGCTCGCGCGCGTCATCCAGGCTCATGCCTCAAAGGGCGAAGCGGCCTGACGCCCTTCGCAAAACTCAAACCCGAACCAGACATACACGTAAGGAAACTGAACAATGGCTGACTTGCAGAAGATCGTTGACGACCTCTCGAGCCTCACCGTGCTCGAAGCCGCTGAACTGGCGAAGCTCCTCGAAGAGAAGTGGGGCGTTTCGGCTGCCGCGGCTGTCGCCGTGGCCGGCCCGGCTGGTGGTGGCGCTGCCGCCGCTCCGGCGGAAGAGAAGACCGAGTTCACGGTCGTTCTCGCCTCTGCCGGCGAGAAGAAGATCGAGGTCATCAAGGAAGTCCGCGCCATCACCGGTCTCGGCCTCAAGGAAGCAAAGGACCTCGTCGAGGGTGCTCCGAAGCCGCTGAAGGAAGGCGTGAACAAGGAAGAAGCCGAGAAGATCAAGGCCCAGATCGAGAAGGCTGGCGCCAAGGTCGAGCTCAAGTAAGCACGGCTTACTGGTACGGGATCCCGGGCGAGCATCGGCTCAGCCCGGGATCTTGGTCCACCCTCCAAGGGGGCGGGCCGGATGCAAAAGGCGTGCGACGGAACGCCCCGACGTAGGCCGAACACGAAAAAGTGTGGGGATTTGCGGGTTTAACCCTCGAATCTACACTATTGTCGCCCCATATCGGGTCGACAGCACGAAAGCGCGGTGGGCAGGGAGGCCGGATTTCCCTGTAAGCCGTTGGGAGAGCAGGCTATTTCGGGCTTTTGCAGTCCGTGAAGACGATCGTTGTGACGGGCGGGCGCGCAGCAGCGCCCCGCGCGTCGTTTTGCGTTTTGAAGGTCTGAAGAACAGATTCAGGACATTCCCGCCTGAAACTGAGTTTCCGACCCCCAAAACGGGTTCGAAAAATTCAACCCGGGAAGCGGTGGCAGCCGCGTTCCGGACGGCGCGCCCAGAGCGGGCGACGAAATGAGAGGCCACGATGGCGCAGCAGACATTCACCGGTCGCAAACGCGTTCGCAAGTTCTTCGGACACATCAAGGAAGTCGCCGAGATGCCGAACCTCATCGAGGTTCAGAAGGCGTCCTATGACCAGTTCCTGATGGTCGATGAACCCACTGGCGGCCGCCTCGACGAGGGTCTGCAGGCGGTGTTCCGCTCGGTGTTCCCGATCTCCGACTTCTCGGGCACCTCGATGCTGGAATTCGTCCGCTACGAGTTCGAGCAGCCGAAATACGACGTCGACGAGTGCCGCCAGCGCGGCATGACCTTCGCGGCTCCCCTCAAGGTGACGCTGCGCCTCATCGTGTTCGATATCGACGAGGAAACCGGTGCGAAGTCGGTCAAGGACATCAAGGAGCAGGACGTCTACATGGGCGATATCCCGCTCATGACGATGAACGGCACCTTCATCGTCAACGGCACCGAGCGCGTCATCGTCTCGCAGATGCACCGTTCGCCCGGCGTGTTCTTCGACCACGACAAGGGCAAGACCCATTCCTCGGGCAAGCTGCTGTTCGCCGCCCGCGTGATCCCGTATCGCGGCTCCTGGCTCGACATCGAGTTCGACGCCAAGGACATCGTCTATGCGCGTATCGACCGTCGCCGCAAGATTCCGGTGACGTCGCTGATGTTCGCCCTCGGCCTCGACGGCGAAGCGATCCTGTCCACGTTCTACAAGAAGATCCTCTACAAGCGGACCAAGGAAGGCTGGCGCGTTCCGTTCGACGCCAACCGTTTCCGCGGCTACTCGACCGTCAACGACCTGATCGACGCCGACACCGGCAAGGTCGTGCTCGAGGCCGGCAAGAAGCTCACCGTCCGTGCCGCCCGCCAGCTCCAGGAGAAGGGGCTAAAGGCGCTGCGCATGGCGGATGAGGAACTGGTCGGCAACTACGTCGCCGAGGACCTCGTCAACCCGAAGACGGGTGAGATCCACGCCGAAGCCGGTGAGGAAATCACCGACAAGCTGATGAAGGCGCTCAACGAGCAGGGCTACAAGGAGCTGCCGCTGCTCGACATCGACCACGTCAATGTCGGCCCCTACATCCGCAACACGCTCTCGGCCGACAAGAACATGACGCGCGAGGACGCGCTGTTCGACATCTACCGCGTGATGCGTCCGGGCGAGCCGCCGACGCTGGAATCGGCGCAGGCCATGTTCCAGTCGCTGTTCTTCGACGCCGAGCGTTACGACCTTTCCGCGGTCGGCCGCGTCAAGATGAACATGCGCCTCGACCTCGATGCGCCCGACACCCAGCGCACGCTGCGCAAGGAAGACATCCTCTCGGTCATCAAGACTCTGGTGGACCTGCGCGACGGCAAGGGCGAGATCGACGACATCGACCATCTCGGCAACCGCCGTGTGCGCTCGGTCGGCGAGCTCATGGAGAACCAATACCGCATCGGCCTCCTGCGTATGGAGCGCGCGATCAAGGAGCGCATGTCCTCGGTCGACATCGACACGGTCATGCCGCAGGACCTGATCAACGCGAAGCCCGCGGCTGCCGCCGTGCGCGAGTTCTTCGGCTCTTCGCAGCTCTCGCAGTTCATGGACCAGACCAACCCGCTCTCGGAGATCACCCACAAGCGTCGTCTCTCGGCGCTTGGACCGGGCGGTCTGACCCGCGAGCGCGCCGGCTTCGAAGTCCGCGACGTGCATCCGACCCATTACGGCCGTATCTGCCCGATCGAGACGCCGGAAGGTCCGAACATCGGCCTGATCAACTCGCTCGCGACCTTCGCGCGCGTGAACAAGTACGGCTTCGTGGAAACGCCTTACCGCAAGGTCAAGGACGGCCGCGTCACCGACGAGGTCGTGTACCTCTCGGCGATGGAAGAGGGCCGCTACACGGTCGCGCAGGCGAACGTGCCGCTCGACCCGAAGGGCCGCTTCACCGAAGACCTCGTGGTCTGCCGTCACGCCGGCGAAGTTCTGCCGGTGACGCCGGACAAGGTCGACTACATGGACGTGTCGCCGAAGCAGCTCGTCTCGGTCGCCGCGGCGCTGATCCCGTTCCTAGAGAACGACGACGCCAACCGCGCGCTGATGGGCTCGAACATGCAGCGCCAGGCGGTGCCGCTGGTTCGCGCCGAGGCGCCGTTCGTCGGCACCGGCATGGAAGGCGTCGTTGCCCGTGACTCGGGTGCCGCGATCGCGGCGCGCCGTTCCGGCGTGATCGACCAGATCGACGCGACCCGCGTCGTCATCCGCGCCACGGAAGATCTCGATCCGACCAAGTCGGGCGTCGATATCTACCGCCTGATGAAGTACCAGCGCTCCAACCAGTCGACCTGCATCAACCAGCGTCCGCTGGTGAAGGTCGGCGACATCGTCAAGAAGGGCGACATCATCGCCGACGGTCCGTCGACCGATCTCGGCGAGCTCGCGCTCGGCCGGAACGTGCTCGTCGCGTTCATGCCGTGGAACGGCTACAACTTCGAAGACTCGATCCTGCTCTCCGAGCGGATCGTGAAGGAAGACGTCTTCACCTCGATCCACATCGAGGAGTTCGAGGTGATGGCCCGCGACACCAAGCTCGGACCTGAGGAAATCACCCGCGACATTCCGAACGTCTCGGAAGAAGCGCTGAAGAACCTCGACGAAGCCGGTATCGTCTACATCGGCGCGGAAGTGCGTGCCGGCGACATCCTGGTCGGCAAGATCACGCCGAAGGGCGAAAGCCCGATGACGCCGGAAGAGAAGCTCCTGCGCGCCATCTTCGGCGAGAAGGCCTCCGACGTTCGCGACACCTCGCTGCGCGTTCCTCCGGGCGTGCAGGGCACGATCGTGGAAGTGCGCGTGTTCAACCGTCACGGCGTCGACAAGGACGAGCGTGCGCTGGCGATCGAGCGGGAAGAGATCGAGCGTCTGGCCAAGGACCGCGACGACGAGCAGGCGATCCTGGACCGCAACGTCTACAACCGTCTTGCCGAGCTCCTCGAGGGGCGGCAGGGCATTGCCGGTCCGAAGGGCTTCAAGAAGGACACCAAGATCACCCGTGCGGTGCTCGAGGAGTACCCGAAGTCGCAGTGGTGGCTGTTCGCTTCGCCGAACGACAAGCTGATGGCCGAGATCGAGGCCATGCGGAAGCAGTACGACGAGTCGAAGAAGGGGCTTGAACAGCGCTTCCTCGACAAGGTCGAGAAGCTCCAGCGCGGCGACGAATTGCCGCCCGGCGTGATGAAGATGGTCAAGGTCTTCGTCGCGGTGAAGCGCAAGATCCAGCCCGGCGACAAGATGGCCGGCCGCCACGGCAACAAGGGCGTGGTGTCGAAGATCGTGCCGATCGAGGACATGCCGTTCCTCGAAGACGGTACGCACGCCGACATCGTGCTCAACCCGCTGGGCGTGCCCTCGCGCATGAACGTCGGACAGATCCTCGAGACCCATCTCGGCTGGGCCTGCGCCGGCCTCGGCAAGCGTATCGGCCAGACGGTCGATGCCTATTTGTCGAAGCAGGACATCAAGCCGCTGAAGGAAACCTTGAAGAAGGTCTACGGCGAGGACGAGACCATCAAGACGCTCAACGACAACGAGCTGCTTGAGCTCGGCCATAACCTCAGCCGCGGCGTGCCGATCGCAACACCGGTGTTCGACGGCGCCAAGGAAGCCGACATCGAGGAGATGCTGAAGCTGGCCGGTCTGGACGCTTCGGGCCAGTCGACCGTCTATGACGGCCGCACCGGCGATGCCTTCGATCGCAAGGTGACGGTGGGCTACATCTACATGCTCAAGCTGCACCATCTGGTCGACGACAAGATCCATGCGCGTTCGATCGGTCCGTACTCGCTCGTCACCCAGCAGCCGCTGGGCGGCAAGGCGCAGTTCGGTGGCCAGCGCTTCGGCGAAATGGAGGTGTGGGCGCTCGAGGCTTACGGCGCGGCGTACACGCTCCAGGAGATGCTGACGGTGAAGTCGGACGACGTCGCCGGACGCACCAAGGTGTACGAGGCGATCGTGCGCGGCGACGACACGTTCGAGGCCGGTATTCCGGAATCGTTCAACGTGCTGGTCAAGGAAATGCGCTCGCTCGGCCTCAACGTCGACCTGCACAACTCCAAGATGGGACCGGCGCCGACGTCGGAAGCGGCCGAGTAATTCGACCTTTCATGCCCGGCCTTCGACGGCCGGGCATCGGCGCCCGGCCTGAGGCCTTGAGGGCAGGGCGCCCTGCTCGAGTGATTTTCGAATTTGCGGCCGGAGGCGACCGGCACGCGAGGAGAAGACGATGAACCAAGAAATTATGAATCTCTTCAACCCGACGACGCCGGCTCAGGTCTTCGACCAGATCCGGATCTCGATCGCGTCCCCAGAGAAGATTCTGTCCTGGTCCTACGGCGAGATCAAGAAGCCGGAGACCATCAACTACCGTACCTTCAAGCCCGAGCGCGACGGCCTGTTCTGCGCCCGCATCTTCGGGCCGATCAAGGACTACGAGTGCTTGTGCGGCAAGTACAAGCGCATGAAGTACAAGGGCATCATCTGCGAGAAGTGCTCGGTCGAGGTCACGCTGTCGCGCGTCCGGCGCGAGCGCATGGGCCATATCGAGCTCGCCGCTCCGGTCGCTCACATCTGGTTCCTGAAGTCGCTGCCCTCGCGCATCGGCCTGCTGCTGGACATGACGCTGAAGGATCTCGAGCGGATCCTCTACTTCGAATACTACGTCGTGCTCGAGCCGGGTCTCACCGCGCTCAAGGACCGTCAGCTGCTGTCGGAAGACGAGTATCTGAAGGCGCAGGACGAGTACGGCCAGGACAGCTTCACCGCCATGATCGGCGCCGAAGCGATCCGCGAGCTGCTCAAGGGCATGGACCTCGAGAAGCTCGAGGCTACGCTGCGCGTCGAGATGCAGGAGACCGACTCCGACATCAAGCACAAGAAGCTCGCCAAGCGCCTCAAGATCGTCGAAGCGTTCCGCCACTCCGGCAACAAGCCGGAATGGATGATCATGACCGTGGTTCCGGTGATCCCGCCGGACTTGCGTCCGTTGGTGCCGCTCGACGGCGGCCGCTTCGCGACCTCTGACCTCAACGACCTTTACCGCCGCGTCATCAACCGCAACAACCGCTTGAAGCGGCTGATGGAGCTGCGCGCGCCCGACATCATCATCCGCAACGAGAAGCGCATGCTTCAGGAAGCGGTCGATGCGCTGTTCGACAACGGCCGCCGCGGCCGCGTCATCACCGGCGCCAACAAGCGTCCGCTGAAGTCGCTCGCCGACATGCTCAAGGGCAAGCAGGGACGCTTCCGTCAGAACCTGCTCGGCAAGCGCGTCGACTATTCGGGCCGTTCGGTGATCGTGGTCGGTCCCGAGCTGCGCCTGCATCAGTGCGGCCTGCCGAAGAAGATGGCGCTCGAGCTGTTCAAGCCGTTCATCTATTCGCGGCTTGACGCCAAGGGCCTGTCCACCACCGTGAAGCAGGCCAAGAAGCTGGTCGAGAAGGAGCGGCCCGAGGTCTGGGACATCCTGGACGAGGTGATCCGCGAGCATCCGGTGCTGCTCAACCGCGCCCCGACGCTGCATCGTCTCGGCATCCAGGCGTTCGAGCCCGTGCTGATCGAGGGCAAGGCGATCCAGCTTCACCCGCTGGTCTGCTCGGCCTTCAACGCCGACTTCGACGGTGACCAGATGGCCGTGCACGTCCCGCTGTCGCTCGAAGCGCAGCTGGAAGCGCGCGTCCTGATGATGTCGACCAACAACATCCTGCATCCGGCGAACGGTCAGCCGATCATCGTGCCGTCGCAGGACATCGTGCTCGGTCTCTACTACGTCTCGATCATGCGCGAAGGCCTGCCCGGCGAGGGCAAGGTGTTCGGCGACATGGCCGAGCTCGAGCACGCGCTGCATGCGAAGGTCATCCACCTCCACACCAAGATCAAGTACCGGTGGGAAGGCATGGACGAGACCGGCAAGATCTCCAAGCGCTGGATCGAGACCACCGCCGGCCGCGTCATGCTCGGCAACCTGCTGCCGAAGAACCCGCGCGTCACCTACGAGATCATCAACAAGCTGATGACCAAGCGCGAGATCTCTGGCGTCATCGACCAGGTCTACCGCCACTGCGGCCAGAAGGAGACGGTGATCTTCTGCGACCGCATCATGGCGCTCGGCTTCTACAACGCGTTCAAGGCCGGCATCTCGTTCGGCAAGGACGACATGGTCGTGCCGCACGGCAAGTGGAAGATCGTCGACACCACCCGTACGCTGGCGAAGGATTTCGAGCAGCAGTACAACGACGGCCTGATCACCCACGGCGAGAAGTACAACAAGGTCGTCGACGCCTGGTCGAAGGCCACGGAAGAAATCGCCAAGGCGATGATGAAGGAGATCTCCGCCACCAAGAAGACGGCGAGCGGAGCCGATGCCGACATCAACTCGATCTACATGATGGCCCACTCCGGTGCCCGCGGTTCGCCGGCCCAGATGCGCCAGCTCGCCGGCATGCGCGGCCTGATGGCCAAGCCGTCGGGTGAGATCATCGAGACGCCGATCATCTCGAACTTCAAGGAAGGCCTCTCGGTGCTCGAGTACTTCAACTCGACCCACGGCGCCCGCAAGGGCCTCGCGGACACCGCGTTGAAGACCGCGAACTCGGGCTACCTGACCCGTCGTCTCGTCGACGTCGCGCAGGACTGCATCATCACGCAGTCCGACTGCGGCACCAAGCTCGGCATCAAGATGCGCGCCATCGTCGATGCCGGCACCGTGGTCGCTTCGCTCGGCTCGCGCATCCTCGGACGCACGGCCTGCGAGGATATCCGTGACAGCTCGGGCAAGGTGATCATCAAGCGCGACACGCTGATGGAAGAGAGCCATCTGGAAGCCATCCAGCAGGGTGGTGTGCAGGAGGTGAAGATCCGCTCGGCGCTGACCTGCGAGCTCGTCAACGGCATCTGCGGCAAGTGCTACGGCCGCGACCTCGCCCGCGGCACGCCGGTCAACCACGGTGAAGCCGTCGGCGTCATCGCGGCGCAGTCGATCGGCGAGCCGGGCACCCAGCTCACCATGCGCACGTTCCACATCGGCGGTGCGGCGCAGCTCAACGAGCAGTCCTTCGTCGAAGCCAGCTTCGACGGCAAGATCGTGATCAGGAACAAGGCCATCGCCCGCAACAGCGAAGGTCACCTGATCGCGATGGTGCGCAACATGGTGGTGGCGATCGTCGATGCCGACGGCACCGAGCGTGCGACGCACCGCGTCCAGTACGGCTCGCGCCTGCACGTCGACGAGGGCGACATGGTCAAGCGCGGCCAGCGCGTCGTCGAGTGGGATCCCTACACTCGTCCGCTCCTCACCGAAGTCGAAGGTACGATCGGCTTCGAGGACCTGGTCGAGGGGCAGTCGATCTCGGAAACGCTCGACGAGGCCACCGGCATCGCCAAGCGCGTGGTCATCGACTGGCGCTCGACCCGCGGCGGCTCGGACCTGCGTCCGGCCATCGTGGTCAAGGGCAAGGACGGCAAGGTGCTCAAGCTCGCCCGTGGCGGCGATGCCCGCTACATGCTGTCGGTCGACGCCATTCTCTCGGTCGACGTCGGAGCCAAGGTCAATCCGGGCGACATCCTCGCCCGTGTCTCGACCGAAAGCGCCAAGACGCGTGACATCACCGGCGGTCTGCCGCGGGTGGCGGAACTGTTCGAGGCACGGCGTCCGAAGGATGCGGCGATCATCGCCGAGATCGCGGGCACCATCCGGTTCGGGCGCGACTACAAGAACAAGCGTCGCATCTCGATCGAGCCGATGGACAAGACCGAGGAGCCGCGCGAGTACCTGATCCCGAAGGGCAAGCACATCCACCTTCAGGACGGCGACGTCGTCGAAAAGGGCGACTTCATCGTGGAAGGCAACCCGGCGCCGCACGACATCCTTGCGGTCAAGGGCATCGAGGAGCTCGCGGCCTATCTGGTCAACGAGATCCAGGAGGTCTACCGGCTCCAGGGCGTGCTCATCAACGACAAGCACATCGAGGTGATTGTCCGTCAGATGCTCCAGAAGGTGGAAGTCACCGACCAGGGCGATACGGACATGATCTCCGGCGAGCAGGTCGACAAGATCGAGTTCGACGCGCTGAACGAGAAGGCCAAGGAAGAGGGCAAGAAGCCCGCCACGGGTACGCCGGTTCTGCTCGGCATCACCAAGGCGAGCCTCCAGACCCGCTCCTTCTTCTCGGCGGCATCGTTCCAGGAGACCACCCGCGTCCTCACCGAAGCGGCGGTCAACGGCAAGATCGATCCGCTCGAAGGCCTCAAGGAGAACGTCATCGTCGGCCGGCTGATCCCGGCGGGCACCGGCGCCTCCATGGCCAAGATCCGCGAAGTCGCGATGAAGCGCGACAAGCTGATCCTGGATGAGCGCGAGAAGCAGGCGGCCGTCGTGTCGCCGGCGCCGGAAGCGGAGCTTCCTGCGCTGCCGCCCGCGGAATGATCGTTCATCCGTAAGAATACCGAGGACAATGAAAAGGCCGGCGCAAGCCGGCCTTTTTGCTGCTTTGTTTCCCTGTTGCGGTGCGGGATCAACCTTTGTTCATCTTTCCTTCAGGCGCAAAAGCGCTTCTGCTAGGGCAGCTTAGACCGGTGGATCCCGTGACGGGGGCAGGGCCGGAGACCACGGAACTGACATGCTTGATCTCGCAATCGTAGGCGGCGGCCCCGGCGGGCTGATGAGTGCCTGGTATCTAAAGCGTAAGCTCGGCGACCTCTGCCGCATCACCATCTTCGAGGCGTCCGATCGGCTCGGCGGCAAGATCGTCACGCGCAAATTCGATTCCGCGCCCGCGATGTACGAGGCCGGCGTTGCCGAGATCTACGACTACTCGATGACGGGCCCGGACCCGCTGCGCGAGCTGATCCAGCATTTCGGACTTCAGACCATCCCGATGGACGCCGAGCAGGTGCAGTTCGGCGGCGAGCTGCTCGACGACGTGCCCGGCATGCGCCGCAAATACGGTGCGAAGACCGCCGCTGCGATCGAGGCGTTCCGCAACCGTTGCGCCGAAATGATGTCGCCGATCGAATATTACGAGGGCGTCGGCGCGCACGACAACGAGAACCCCTGGGCCTACAAGACCGCCGAGCAGGTGCTCGACGAGGAGGTCGAGGACGAGACCGCAAAGCGCTTCTTCAAGGTGATGGCGCGCTCGGACATCGCGACCGAAAGCCACAACACCAACGGCCTCAACGCGCTCAAGAACTACCTGATGGATGTCGACGGCTATATCGGCCTCTACTCCATCCAGAACGGCAACGAGCAGCTGATCGAGTGCCTGCAGTCGGAGGTCAACGCCGACATCCAGCTCAATCACCGCGTGCTCACCGTCGGCAAGGCGCCGACCGGCCGCTATCAGCTCAAGATGATGAATGGCAAGGGTCCGGAGACGCGCGACTTCGACCTCGTGCTGGTCTGCCTGCCGCATTCCTGGCTCGCTACGATGGGGTGGGAAGGCGAGCAGCTGCGCAAGTCGATGGTCAAGCACGTCTCCTATTTCGACCGTCCCGCGCACTATCTGCGTGTCTCGATCCTGTTCGACGCCCCGTTCTGGGGCGAGAAGATTCCCGGCGCCTGGTTCATGTCGGAGGCCTTCGGCGGCTGCTGCGTCTACAACGAGGGCGCGCGCCACGACGTCGGCAAGCACGGCGTGTTGAACTGGCTCATTCCCGGCTCCGATGCGCTGGCCTTCGCCAACCTCTCGGACCAGGAGCTGATCGACGCCGCGCTGAAATCGCTGCCCGCCTCGCTCGGCGATGCCCGCGCGCATTTCCTGGAAGGCAAGATCCACCGCTGGCTGTCGTCGGTGAACGCGCTGCCGGGCGGTCTGCCGGTGCGCGACGTCATGACCAACCATCGCCCCGAGCCGAAGGAACATCCCGGCATCGTGGTGGTCGGCGACTATCTGTTCGACTCCACGCTGAACGGCCTGCTCGATTCCTCGGATGCCGCGACCGACATCATCCTGACCGAGATGATGCGCCTGCGCCGCGAGCGCGCGCAGGGCGAGGCGCAGGTCTCCGACAAGATCGATCGCGACTATTTCGAGAACTATCGCGGCCTCGGTCCCTATCACGAAGCCTGGAAGCACTTCACCGATCCCGATTACCTGTCCAAGCTGATCGGCATCGTCTGGGGCAAGGCCAAGGGCTCAAAGCTCCTGGTCGCGGGCTCGGCCAGCGGCGAGCTGGTCGGCGCGCTGCGCGAGCGCGGCATCGATGCCTGGGGCATCGAAAGCAACCGCGCCATCCATGCGAAAACGCCGAAGGCGCTGAAGAAGTACAACAAGCTCGGCTCGATCACCGACATGCCGTTCAAGGATGGCAGCTTCGACTTCGTGTTCGAGACCAGCCTCTGCCACGTGTCCCCGAAGCAGGTGGTCCGCGCGATCCGCGAGCTCAACCGCGTGGTCAAGACCGGACTCGTGTTCGGCTCGATCACCTCGGACATGGCCTCGGTGGTGATCGACCGCTACGACCTCCTGCGCGGGGTCAAGAAGCTCGGCACCTGGTGGGAATGGTCCGAGCTGTTCTTCGGCAACGGCTTCGACCTGTCGATGCACCGCAAGGACTGCACCGACGCGCTCTGGGAGGCGACGCTCGCCGCGGGCAAGGGCCCGGGCCAGTGGTACGCCGACGCCGACAGCTTGCGTTATTCGTTCTTCGACAAGGTCGAGGACGAGGACGACGACTAGCGCTCAAGGATCGGGTGAATTCGCCAATTGTTTTGCCGAATTCATTTTGATCGCATAGAATCGGTGCAATAGCGGCTCTCCGCTATTTCCTGCTTTCTCTGCGGTCATGCCGGCCGTCAGCATCGGTTGGTATCATGGCGTCCAAGCCTCTCTCGCCCGACAAACAGAAGCTCGCCGCCGAAGAGGCGACCGAGCTCGACGACAAGCTCGCCGCCGCCGCCAAGCCGGACCTCGAAGGCGACGAGGACGATGAAGACGAGGAGGATGACGAGCTGGAGCTCGATGACGACGATGAGGACGAGGACCTCGTCGTCTTTACCGCGCGCGAGGCGGCCGGCGCGCTCGCGACCATCCTGGGTTTCATCAAGCCCTTCCTCGCCAACTACAAGCGGATGCTGTCGTTCGTGGCGTTCGGCGTCGTCGTCGAGACGCTGTTCAACGTCATCATGCCGCTCAGCCTGAAATACCTGATCGACGACGCGCTCGGCGAGGAGGATTTCCAGGCGCTGTACAAGATCCTCGGCGTGCTCGCGGCCGCCGGCATCTTCACCTCTATCGTCGCGGTCTGGTACGAGCGCTGGGACGCGCGGCTGGCCGCCTGCATCATCTCCGACGTCCGCAAGCGCCTGTTCGAGCACGTCCAGGACCTGCCGGCGGCCTATTTCGGCCGCTCCAAGCGCGGCGAGATCCTGTCGCGCTTCTCGGTCGACCTCTCGGCCTTCGAAGGCTCGGTCAAGACCTTCGCCAACAGCGCGGCGCTGCCGTTTCTGGAATTGGTCGCCGGCATTGTCCTAATGGTGTTCCTGAACTGGCAGCTCGCCGTCGTCGCGCTGCTGGTGTTCCCGATCACGCTGATCGGCCCGCGCATCCTCACCCCGAAGGCGGTGCAGGCCAATTACGAGCAGAAGCTCAACGAGAGTGCGCTGCTCGGCATGGTGCAGGAGAACGTGGCGGCGCAGGCCGTGATCAAGGCGTTCAGCCTGCAGCGCAAGATGTTCGGCTTCTTCCGCTTCCGCAACGACGAGACCCGCAACAAGATCGCCTCCGCGGCGTTCCTGTCGACCATGGTGGAGCGAACGGTCACCATCTCGGTGCTGATGCTGCATCTCGTGGTGCTCGCGATCGGCGCCTATCTGGCGACCAAGGGCCAGATCACCATCGGCACCTTCGTCACCTTCGAGAGCGCGTTCTGGGAGGTCTCCTACAACATCGCCCATGTGATGCACTTCATCCCGGTGTCGATCTCCTCGGCCGCCGCGATCCGCCACATCCAGGAGCTGCTCGACGAGCCGACCCGCGGCGCCGATCGGCCGGGCGCGCCCGACCTGCCGCGCATCACCAACGACATCACCTTCGACCACGTCACCTTCCAGTACGAAGGCAGCCAGACGCCGGTGCTGGACAATCTCAGCCTCAAGCTAAACGTCGGCAAGAGCATCGCCATCGTCGGGCCCTCGGGCTCGGGCAAGAGCACGCTGCTCAATTTGATCCTGCGGCTCTACGTGCCCGATGAGGGGCGCGTCACCATCGACGGCGTCGACGTCCGCAAGGTGACGCTGGATTCGCTGCGCCGGAGCATGGCGGTCGTGTTCCAGGAGAACATGCTGTTCAACATGTCGATCCGCGAGAACATCCGGCTCGGCAAGGAGGGCGCGACCGACGAGGAGGTGGAGGAGGCGGCGAAGAAGGCCGAGATCCATCGCTACATCATGAGCCTGCCGCAGCGTTACGACACCCCGGTCGGCGAGCGCGGCGACACCTTGTCGGGCGGCCAGCGCCAACGCATCGCGATCGCGCGCGCGATCATCCGCAATCCCTCGGTGCTGCTGCTCGACGAGGCCACCTCGGCGCTGGACCAGACCACGGAAGCGGCGATCAATCGCACTCTGCTGAAGGTCGCCAAGGGCCGCACCATGATCTGGTCGACGCATCGCCTGACCTCGGTGGTCGAGATGGACGAGATCATCGTCATTTCAGGGGGCAGGGCGATCGAGCGCGGCCCGCATGCCGAGCTGCTCGCGAAGAACGGCACCTATCGCAAGCTGTGGAACGACCAGATGCACCAGCCGCACAGCGCTGCGGCTCAGGCCGATGACGACAGCGAGGATGACGACGAGGAAGACGACGACCTTGAGGATGATGAGGACGAGGACGACGAGGAGGAGTGACCGAGGAAGTTCGGCTCCAGATCGAAGGCACCTCCGAGCGGCCGCAAGAGCCCCTGAACCGACCAGGCCATGAAGCGCGCCCAGCGCTGTGCCGTCCAATAGGGGCCTGTCGCGGTCGAGACCAAGCGGAAATCGAACGCCTTCGCCGCCGACCATTCGTCGCAGGCCCGCTTGACGGGATCGGCATAGAACGCGGCGACCTTCGCCGCATCCATCCCGTCGGAGGCGAGCCACTGCGGGATGTAGACATTGCAGAGCCGCTCGACGTCCGTGAAGACCTTGTCGCAGCCGGTGCCTGCGGCGGGGCAGGAGGTCGCGAAGGCATCGCCCACCAATACGAGGCCGGGCTGGCCGCTTGCATCGTTCACATAGAGATCGACCGGGCGGATCTTGATCTCGCCGGGAATGTCGAATGGGCCGGTGATGTGTTTGAGCCGGGGTAGGGCGGCGTTCAGCGTCCCGGCTGGCCTGCGACGCAGCTCGCCGAGCCAGGGATCGTCGAAGCTGCGGTAGACGAACAGATTGGCGCGCATCCGCGGGCCGATCGGAAACAGCGTGATGTAGGGAATGCGGTCGCTCGGCCGCTCCGAGAAATAGGTCAATGCGGGGAAATCGAACGAATTCCGCCCCGCCGGCACCACGTCGAATCCGATCGAGATCGAATGGCAGGCGCTGACGACCTTCCGCGCAATGCCGAGCTGGTGGCGCAGGCCGACATTGAGGCCATTGGCGAGCACGACGAGGCGGGCCGAGATCGTCTCGTCATTGGAGAGCGAGACCCGCTGCCGCTCCGGGCTGGTCTCGACCGCAACGGCCTTGGCGCAGATGCGCTCGACGCTCGCAGGGATCTCGTCGCGGACGGCGCCAACCAGGGAATCGTAGAGGATGTTGAACTGCCGGCTCGGCGCCTTGTCGAGCAGACGGCCGAAACGCGCGATCCAGTTCTCGCCGGCAAAGGTGGCGCGGCGCAGCACCGATTCTCCGATTCCGGTCTTCAGGAATCGCTCGACCTGGACATGGCCGCTGAGTTTCTCGACGCGAAAATCCGCCGGATAGCTCTCATGCGGATCGATCAGGGCTGTCGAAATGCCGGCGCGGCCGAGCATCGCAGCGGTGGTCGAGCCGGACAAACCCCCGCCGATGATGGCAATGTCGGTGTACCGCATGGCGTAAATCTCTGCCGAAGGCGGCAGATTGCCGCATCAACAGGAAAAAAAGCCTTAGCAAGAGATATAAAAGTATATTTCGCCCGGATGTAAATGGGTCGCTGGGGTAGCGGAACAGGAAACCCATGCCCATATCCGGATGACGCGGTGAGTGCGACAAACAGCGATTTCGACAGTCGCGAGAAGCGTTTTCTGACTGTCGTTTCACCTTGACTTGAGCGATTCTCACTTATAGAAAGCGCCTCACTTAACGACAGGCGGTGAGCATCGCCAACGTCGGAACGGGCCACCCGTTGATCGCCAGGGACCATATCTCGGGGATCGATTAAGCGGGCACCAACCTCGACGAATGCCGCTCAAACGCTGTCGATCATAGCTAGGCAATGCCAGTGCGATTTTAGTTCTCTTGAGCTCGTTCTCTTGAGATCGAATTCGGATGCATGACCTCGGTGCGCAGGCCGCAGCTTTACGCTGATCGGCCTCAATATCGCGGTCCTCTGTGGCGTCGAAGCGCTTTCCGCTCGTTGATGGAGCGGTTGGCGCAATTTCGCTTTGTGCGGATTGTTCCGCAAAAGGCGGCCTCGTCGGGCAGGTGGCCCGAGAAGAATTTGCGGTTCCGGCGACGGACCGCGCCAAGACAGCGGGCCCGGAAGGGGCCGCGACAGAACAAAGGGTAAGGCCAGGATGCCGACGATCAACCAGCTGATCGCTCAACCGCGTGAAGTGCAGAAGTCGCGCAAGAAGGTGCCGGCGCTGCAGCAGTCGCCGCAGAAGCGCGGTGTTTGCACGCGCGTCTACACCACGACCCCGAAGAAGCCGAACTCGGCGCTTCGTAAGGTCGCCAAGGTGCGCCTGACCAACGGCTTCGAGGTGATCGGCTACATCCCCGGCGAGGGCCATAACCTCCAGGAGCACTCGGTGGTCATGATCCGCGGCGGCCGCGTCAAGGACTTGCCCGGCGTGCGCTACCACATCCTCCGCGGCGTTCTGGATACCCAGGGCGTCAAGAACCGTAAGCAGCGTCGTTCGAAGTACGGCGCCAAGCGTCCGAAGTAAGCGGGAACCAGCTCAATGTCTCGTCGCCACTCAGCGGAAAAGCGCGAAGTTCTCCCGGATCCGAAGTTCGGGAACATCATCGTCACGAAGTTCATGAACTCGGTGATGTACGCCGGCAAGAAGTCGGTCGCCGAAGGCATCGTCTATGGTGCGTTTGGTATCATCGAGAGCAAGACCAAGCAGAACCCGCTCGGCGTGTTCGAGCAGGCGCTCGAGAACGTCATGCCGACGATCGAGGTTCGCTCCCGCCGCGTCGGCGGCGCGACCTACCAGGTTCCGGTCGAGGTTCGCTCGACCCGCCGGCAGGCGCTTGGCATTCGCTGGCTGATCGCGGCTGCGCGCGAGCGCAACGAGAAGACGATGACCGAGCGGCTCTCGGCGGAGCTCTTGGACGCATCGAATAACCGGGGGAACGCCGTCAAGAAGCGTGAAGACGTGCACCGGATGGCGGAAGCCAACCGCGCCTTCTCGCACTATCGCTGGTAACGGCGAAACAAACGGACTCGCAAGGAACACCCCATGCCCCGCCAACATGCCATCGAGGACTACCGTAACTTCGGTATCATGGCGCATATCGACGCCGGCAAGACCACGACGACCGAGCGCATCCTCTATTACACCGGCAAGAGCCACAAGATCGGCGAAGTGCACGAAGGTGCCGCGACGATGGACTGGATGGAGCAGGAGCAGGAGCGTGGCATCACGATCACCTCGGCTGCGACCACCGCGTTCTGGGCCGGCAAGCGCCTGAACATCATCGACACGCCCGGCCACGTCGACTTCACCATCGAGGTCGAGCGTTCGCTGCGCGTGCTCGACGGCGCCGTCTGCGTGCTCGACTCCAACCAGGGCGTCGAGCCCCAGACCGAGACCGTCTGGCGCCAGGGCGACAAGTACAAGGTTCCGCGCATCGTCTTCGCCAACAAGATGGACAAGATCGGCGCCGACTTCTTCAAGTGTCTGGCCGACATCGTCGACCGTCTGGGCGCCAAGCCCGTCGCGATCCAGCTGCCGATCGGTGCCGAGAACAACTTCAAGGGTCTCGTCGACCTCGTGAAGATGAAGGGCGTCGTCTGGAACGATGAATCGCTCGGCGCGAAGTTCGACTATGTCGACATTCCGGAAGACCTCGTCGACCAGGCCAAGGAATACCGCGAGAAGATGGTGGAAGCCGCCGTCGAGCTCGACGACGACGCCATGGCCGCCTATCTCGACGGCAAGGAGCCGGACGAGGCGACCCTGAAGCGCCTGATCCGCAAGGCGGTGCTGACCGGCGCGTTCTATCCCGTGCTGTGCGGCTCGGCCTTCAAGAACAAGGGCGTGCAGCCGCTGCTCGACGCCGTCGTCGACTATCTGCCGTCGCCGCTCGACGTGCCCGCGATCAAGGGTACCGACGACAAGGGCAACGAAGTCGTGCGCAAGGCGGACGACAAGGAGCCGCTGGCGCTGCTCGCGTTCAAGATCATGGACGACCCGTTCGTCGGCACCATCACCTTCTGCCGCATCTACTCCGGTATCCTGCAGAGCGGCACCGGCGTCGTGAACTCGACCCGCGAGAAGAAGGAGCGCATCGGGCGCATGCTGCTCATGCATGCGAACAACCGCGAGGACATCAAGGAAGCCTATGCCGGCGACATCGTCGCGCTGGCCGGCCTGAAGGAAGCGCGCACCGGTGACACGCTGTGCGATCCCGACAAGCAGGTGATCCTGGAGAAGATGGAATTCCCCGAGCCGGTCATCGAGATCGCGATCGAGCCGAAGTCCAAGGCCGACCAGGAGAAGCTGGGCGTGGCACTGGCCAAGCTCGCCGCGGAGGATCCGTCCTTCCGCGTGTCGACCGACCACGAGTCCGGCCAGACCATCCTCAAGGGCATGGGCGAACTCCATCTCGACATCAAGGTCGACATCCTCAAGCGCACCTACAAGGTCGACGCCAACATCGGCGCGCCGCAGGTTGCGTTCCGTGAGCGCGTCACCAAGCGGGTCGAGCACAGCTACACCCACAAGAAGCAGACCGGCGGTACCGGCCAGTTCGCGGCCGTGTCGTTCATTGTCGAGCCGAACGAAGCCGGCAAGGGCTACGAGTTCGAGTCGAAGATCGTCGGCGGCGCGGTGCCGAAGGAATACATCCCCGGCGTCGAAAAGGGCCTGGAGAGCGTGCTCTCGTCCGGCGTGGTCGCGGGCTTCCCCGTGGTCGACGTCAAGGTGCAGCTCGTCGACGGCAAGTATCACGACGTCGACTCGTCGGCGCTCGCCTTCGAAATCGCTTCGCGCGCCTGCTTCCGCGAAGCGCTGCAGATGGGCAAGTCCGTCCTGCTCGAGCCGATCATGAAGGTCGAAGTGGTGACCCCGGAAGACTACACCGGCTCGGTCATCGGCGACCTGAATTCCCGGCGCGGTCAGATCCAGGGGCAGGACATGCGCGGCAACGCCAACGTCATCAACGCGATGGTGCCGCTCATGAACATGTTCGGTTACGTGAATAACCTACGCTCGATGAGCCAGGGTCGCGCGACCTTCACCATGCAGTTCGACCACTACGCAGAAGCGCCGGCCAACGTGTCGGCAGAAGTCCAGAAGAAGTTTGCCTGATTGTCGTCGGTCTGAAAGCTGACGATTGAACGGAGAGTCAAATGGCCAAAGCAAAGTTTGAACGTAACAAGCCGCACTGCAACATCGGCACCATCGGTCACGTCGACCATGGCAAGACGTCGCTGACCGCGGCGATCACCAAGGTTCTCGCCGAAGCCGGCGGTGCGACGTTCACCGCGTACGACCAGATCGACAAGGCGCCGGAAGAGAAGGCGCGCGGCATCACCATCTCGACCGCGCACGTCGAGTACGAGACGCCGAACCGCCACTACGCCCACGTCGACTGCCCCGGCCACGCCGACTACGTGAAGAACATGATCACCGGCGCCGCCCAGATGGACGGTGCGATCCTGGTCGTGTCGGCCGCTGACGGCCCGATGCCGCAGACCCGCGAGCACATCCTGCTCGCCCGCCAGGTCGGCGTGCCCGCGCTCGTCGTGTTCCTCAACAAGTGCGACATGGTCGACGATCCGGAGCTGCTCGAGCTCGTCGAGCTCGAAGTCCGCGAGCTGCTCTCGAAGTACGAATTCCCGGGCGACACGATCCCGATCATCAAGGGCTCGGCGCTGGCCGCTCTGGAGGACTCCAACAAGGCGCTCGGCCACGACGCCATCCTCGAGCTGATGAAGAACGTCGACTCGTACATCCCGCAGCCGGAGCGTCCGATCGACCAGCCGTTCCTGATGCCGGTTGAAGACGTGTTCTCGATCTCGGGCCGCGGCACCGTCGTGACCGGCCGTGTCGAGCGCGGCATCGTCAAGGTCGGCGAGGAAATCGAGATCGTTGGTCTCCGCGCCACCCAGAAGACCACCGTCACCGGCGTCGAAATGTTCCGCAAGCTGCTCGATCAGGGTCAGGCCGGCGACAACATCGGCGCTCTGCTCCGCGGTACCAAGCGCGAAGACGTCGAGCGCGGTCAGGTGCTGTGCAAGCCGGGTTCGGTCAAGCCGCACACCAAGTTCAAGGCTGAGGCTTACATCCTCACCAAGGAAGAGGGCGGTCGCCACACCCCGTTCTTCACCAACTACCGTCCGCAGTTCTACTTCCGCACCACCGACGTGACCGGTGTCGTGCACCTGCCGGAAGGCACCGAGATGGTGATGCCGGGCGACAACATCGCGATGGAAGTGCACCTGATCGTGCCGATCGCGATGGAAGAGAAGCTCCGTTTCGCGATCCGCGAAGGTGGCCGCACCGTCGGCGCCGGCGTCGTCGCCTCGATCATCGAGTAACCACGCGAATAGGGAATGGCGAGTGGCGAATAGTTTCTATTCGCTATTCGCTACTCGCCACTCACTAAGAAAGAATCGGCAATGAACGGCCAAAACATTCGTATCCGTCTCAAGGCGTTCGACCATCGTATCCTCGATACGTCGACCCGCGAGATCGTGAACACGGCGAAGCGCACCGGCGCGCAGGTCCGCGGACCCATTCCGCTGCCCACCCGCATCGAGAAGTTCACCGTCAACCGTTCGCCCCACGTCGACAAGAAGAGCCGCGAGCAGTTCGAGATGCGCACGCACAAGCGCCTGCTCGACATCGTCGATCCGACCCCGCAGACCGTCGATGCTTTGATGAAGCTCGACCTGGCCGCCGGTGTCGACGTCGAGATCAAGCTCTAAGATTTTGGATCCCGTTCGCGTAAGCGGACAGAAAGAACAGGAAGCAAGCCGATGCGCTCCGGAGTGATCGCACAAAAGGTCGGGATGACGCGGGTCTTCACGGAGGCCGGCGAACATATCCCCGTGACCGTGCTGAAGCTCGGCAATTGCCAGGTCGTAGGCCACCGCACCGAAGAGAAGAACGGTTACGTCGCGCTCCAGCTCGGTTCTGGTGCCCGCAAGACCGTTTACATGCCCAAGGCCGAACGCGGCCAGTTCGCGGTCGCCAAGGTCGAGCCGAAGCGCCGGGTCGAGGAATTCCGCGTCACCGCGGATGCCATGATCCCGGTCGGCGCCGAGATCCAGGCCGATCACTTCGTCGTCGGCCAGTTCGTCGACGTCACCGGCACCTCGGTCGGTAAGGGCTTTGCCGGCGGTATGAAGCGCTGGAACTTCGGCGGTCTGCGCGCCACGCACGGTGTGTCGATCTCGCACCGCTCGATCGGTTCGACCGGTGGTCGTCAGGACCCCGGCAAGACCTGGAAGAACAAGAAGATGCCCGGCCACATGGGTGTCGACCGCATCACCACGCTCAACCTCCGCGTCGTCCAGACCGATGTCGAGCGCGGCCTGATCCTCGTCGAAGGCGCCGTTCCCGGCTCCAAGGGCGGCTGGATCCGCGTGCGCGACGCCGTCAAGAAGCCGTTGCCGAAGGAAGCTCCGAAGCCCGGCAAGTTCAAGGTCGCTGGCGACGCGGAAGCCGCTCCGGCTGCGCAGGAGGCGTGAGATGGAACTGAAGGTCACCACCCTCGAAGGTAAGGAAGCCGGCTCCGTCCAGCTGTCCGACGCCATCTTCGGTCTCGAGCCGCGCGAGGACATCATCGCGCGCTGCGTGCAGTGGCAGCTCAACAAGCGCCAGGCCGGCACGCACAAGGCCAAGGGCCGCGCCGAGATCTGGCGCACCGGCAAGAAGATGTACAAGCAGAAGGGCACCGGCGGTGCTCGTCACGGCTCGGCCCGCGTGCCGCAGTTCCGCGGCGGTGGCCGTGCCTTCGGTCCGGTGGTGCGTTCGCACGCCACGGACCTGCCGAAGAAGGTCCGCGCGCTCGCGCTCAAGCATGCGCTCTCGGCCAAGGCCAAGGACGGCGATCTCGTCGTGATCGAGAAGGCCGCGCTGGAAGCCGCCAAGACCAAGGCGCTGCTCGGTCACTTCTCGGGCCTGGGGCTCACCAACGCGCTGATCATCGACGGCGCCGAGCTCAACAACGGCTTTGCCGCTGCGGCCCGCAATATCCCGAACATGGACGTGCTGCCGATCCAGGGCATCAACGTCTATGACATCCTGCGCCGTCAGAAGCTCGTTCTGACCAAGGCCGCCATCGATGCGCTGGAGGCGCGCTTCAAATGAGCAAGAACATCGAGCCTCGCCACTACGACGTGATCCTGTCGCCGGTCGTGACCGAAAAGGCCACGATCGCCTCGGAGCACAACAAGGTGCTGTTCAAGGTGGCCGCGAAGGCGACCAAGCCGCAGATCAAGGAAGCGATCGAGAAGCTGTTCGACGTCAAGGTCAAGAGCGTCAACACGCTGGTCCGCAAGGGCAAGACCAAGGTCTTCCGCGGCAATCTCGGTTCGCAGTCGAACTCCAAGCGCGCGATCGTGACCCTCGAAGAGGGCCATCGGATCGACGTGACCACCGGTCTGTAAGGTCGTACGACGATGGCACTGAAGACATTCAATCCCACGACGCCGGGCCAGCGCCAGCTGGTCATGGTCGATCGTTCGGCCCTCTACAAGGGCAAGCCGGTCAAGGCGCTCACCGAAGGCAAGCACTCCTCGGGCGGTCGCAACAACACCGGTCGCATCACCGTGCGTTTCCGCGGCGGCGGTCACAAGCAGACGCTGCGCATCGTCGACTTCAAGCGTGACAAGGTCGATGCGCCCGCGACGGTCGAGCGGCTGGAGTACGATCCCAACCGCACTGCGTTCATCGCGCTGATCAAGTATCAGGACGGCGAGCAGGCCTACATCCTGGCGCCGCAGCGCCTGGCCGTGGGCGACACCATCGTCGCCGGCAACTATGTCGACGTGAAGCCGGGCAACGTCATGCCGCTCGGCAACATGCCGGTCGGCACGATCATCCACAACATCGAGGTCAAGATCGGGAAGGGCGGCCAGCTCGCTCGTTCGGCGGGCACCTACGCCCAGCTCGTCGGCCGCGACCAGGACTACGTCATCATCCGCCTGAACTCGGGCGAGCAGCGTCTGGTGCACGGCCGTTGCCGCGGCACGATCGGCGCGGTGTCGAACCCGGATCACATGAACACCTCGATCGGCAAGGCCGGCCGCAACCGTTGGCTGGGCCGCAAGCCGCATAATCGCGGCGTTTCGATGAACCCGATCGACCATCCGCACGGCGGTGGCGAAGGTCGTACCTCGGGCGGCCGCCACCCGGTCACCCCGTGGGGCAAGCCGACCAAGGGCAAGAAGACCCGCTCCAACAAGTCGACCAACAAATTCATTCTCCTAAGCCGCCACAAGCGGAAGAAGTAAGGAACGCCGGACATGGTTCGTTCAGTCTGGAAAGGCCCGTTCGTCGAGGGTTCTCTGCTCAAGAAGGCAGATGCCGCCCGTTCGTCCGGCCGTCACGACGTCATCAAGATCTGGAGCCGTCGCTCGACGATCCTGCCGCAATTCGTCGGCCTGACCTTCGGCGTCTACAACGGTCAGAAGCACGTGCCGGTGGCCGTCAACGAGGAAATGGTCGGTCACAAGTTCGGCGAGTTCTCGCCGACCCGGACCTTCCATGGCCACTCCGGCGACAAGAAAGCCAAGAAGGCTTGAGGATTAAACGATGAGCAAACCTAAGCGCGAACGGAGCCTCGCCGACAACGAGGCCAAGGCGGTCGCCCGGATGCTGCGGGTGAGTCCGCAGAAGCTCAACCTGGTCGCCCAGCTCATTCGCGGCCGGAAGGCGGCTGCTGCGCTCGCCGACCTGCAGTTCTCGCGCAAGCGGATCGCGGTCGACGTGAAGAAGTGCCTGGAATCGGCGATCGCCAATGCCGAGAACAACCACGACCTCGACGTCGACGATCTCGTCGTGGCGCAGGCCTTCGTCGGCAACGGCCTCGTGATGAAGCGCTTCGCAGCCCGCGGCCGTGGCCGTTCGGGCCGCGTCTACAAACCATTTTCGCAGCTGACGATCATCGTTCGTCAGGTCGAAGCCGAAGCAGCGGCTTAAGGGCGCAGGAGAACACGATGGGTCAAAAGATCAATCCGATCGGTCTGCGTCTCGGCATCAACCGGACCTGGGATTCCCGCTGGTTCGCCGGCAAGCAGGAATACGGCAAGCTGCTGCACGAGGACGTCAAGATCCGCGAGATCCTGCACAAGGAGCTCAAGCAGGCGGCCGTCGCCCGCATCGTGATCGAGCGTCCGCACAAGAAGTGCCGCGTCACCATCCACTCGGCCCGTCCGGGCGTGGTGATCGGCAAGAAGGGCGCCGACATCGACAAGCTGCGCAAGAAGGTCGCGGACATCACCTCGTCCGACGTCGTCATCAACATCGTCGAGATCCGCAAGCCGGAGCTCGATGCGACGCTGGTGGCGGAATCGATCGCGCAGCAGCTGGAGCGCCGCGTGGCGTTCCGCCGCGCCATGAAGCGCGCCGTGCAGTCGGCGATGCGTCTCGGCGCGGAAGGCATCCGCATCAACTGCTCGGGTCGTCTGGGCGGTGCGGAAATCGCGCGCATGGAGTGGTACCGCGAAGGCCGCGTGCCGCTGCACACGCTGCGCGCCGACATCGACTACGGCGTTGCGACCGCGTTCACGACCTTCGGCACCTGCGGCGTCAAGGTCTGGATCTTCAAGGGCGAGATCCTCGAGCACGATCCGATGGCCCAGGACAAGAGAATGGCCGAAGGCGAGACCGGCGGCAGCAGCGATCGTGGTGGCCGTCAGCGCCGCGAAACGGCTGCAGCCTAAAGCCAGACAGGAATTTGAGGGCTTAAAGCCATGATGCAACCTAAGAAAACGAAGTTCCGGAAGGCGCATAAGGGCCGCATCCACGGCGTTGCGTCTTCGGGCGCGACGTTGGCGTTCGGCCAGTTCGGCCTGAAGGCGACCGAGCCTGAGCGCGTTACCGCGCGCCAGATCGAAGCCGCTCGCCGCGCGCTGACCCGCCACATGAAGCGCGCCGGCCGCGTCTGGATCCGCGTGTTCCCCGACGTTCCGGTGTCGAAGAAGCCGGCCGAAGTCCGCATGGGCTCCGGCAAGGGTTCGCCGGAATTGTGGGTGGCGCGCGTCAAGCCGGGCCGGGTGCTGTTCGAGATCGACGGCGTCAACACCCAGACGGCGCGTGAGGCGCTGACCCTGGCGGCCGCCAAGCTGCCGATCAAGACGCGCTTCGTCGAGCGCATTGCGGAGTAATGGCCATGGCACAGATGAAGATCGAAGACATCCGCGCGATGAGCCCCGACCAGCAGGATGACGCCATCCTGAACCTGAAGAAGGAGCGCTTCAACCTGCGCTTCCAGCGCGCCACCGGGCAGCTCGAGAACACCTCGCGCCTGCGCGAGGCCCGCCGTGACATCGCCCGGATCAAGACCGTCGCCGCGCAGACGCGCGCGAAGAAGAAGTAAGAGGCTTACGAAGATGCCGAAACGTACTTTGCAGGGCGTGGTCGTCAGCGACAAGCAGGCCAAGACCATCGTGGTGCGCGTCGATCGCCGCTTCACGCACCCGATCTACAAGAAGACGATCCGCCGTTCGAAGAACTACCACGCGCACGACGAGAGCAACGAGTTCAAGCCGGGCGACATGGTGTGGATCGAGGAATCGAAGCCGATTTCGAAGCTGAAGCGCTGGGTCGTGATCCGGGGCGAGCACAAGAAAAGCGCCTGATCTGTTGGCTTTAGCCGACTGACTTCAGGGAAATGTTGAGCGCCGGCTGGGCTGGCGCAATTAGAAAGAGGACGAGGTGCATCAATGATTCAGATGCAGACCAACCTCGACGTGGCCGACAATTCTGGCGCACGCCGTGTCATGTGTATCAAGGTGCTCGGAGGCTCCAAGCGCCGCTACGCCACGATCGGCGACATCATTGTCGTCTCGATCAAGGAAGCGATTCCGCGTGGCAAGGTGAAGAAGGGCGACGTGATGAAGGCCGTCGTGGTGCGCGTCCGCAAGGACATCCGCCGCGCCGACGGTTCGGTCATCCGCTTCGACCGCAACGCCGCCGTGCTGATCAACAACCAGTCCGAGCCGGTCGGCACCCGTATCTTCGGGCCCGTGCCGCGCGAGCTGCGCGCCAAGAACCACATGAAGATCATCTCGCTCGCGCCGGAGGTGCTGTGATGGCTGCGAAGATCCGCAAGGGCGACAAGGTCGTCGTGCTGACCGGCCGCGACAAGGGCCGCACCGGCGAAGTGTTCGAGGTTCGTCCCGACGCCGGCACCGCGCTCGTGCGCGGCGTCAACATGGTCAAGCGTCACCAGAAGCAGACGCAGGCCCAGGAGGGCGGCATCATCTCGAAAGAGGCGCCGATCCAACTGTCCAACATCGCGTATGTCGGCAAGGACGGAAAGCCGACCCGCATCGGATTCAAGATTCTGGCGGACGGCAAGAAGGTCCGCATCGCCAAGAGCTCGGGAGCTGAGATCGATGGCTGAGGCCGCTTACACCCCGCGCCTGCGCGCGGAATACGACGCGAAGATCCGCACCGCCCTGACCGAGAAGTTCGGTTATGAGAACGTGATGCAGGTTCCGCGCCTGGACAAGGTCGTGCTGAACATGGGCGTTGGCGATTCCGTCAACGACCGCAAGAAGGCCGAGACCGCCGCCGCCGAGCTGACCCAGATCGCCGGCCAGAAGGCGATCGTGACCTATTCGCGTATCGCGATCGCGACCTTCAAGCTGCGTGAGAACCAGCCGATCGGCTGCAAGGTCACGCTGCGCAAGGCCCGCATGTACGAGTTCATCGATCGCCTGGTGACGGTCGCGCTGCCGCGCGTCCGCGACTTCCGCGGCCTGAACCCGAAGAGCTTTGACGGCCGCGGCAACTACTCGCTCGGCATCAAGGAGCACATCATTTTCCCCGAGATCGACTTCGACAAGGTCACGGAAGCCCGCGGTATGGACATCACCGTCTGCACCACGGCCAAGACCGACGAAGAGGCGAGGGCCTTGTTGACCGCTTTCAATTTCCCGTTCCGGCAGTGAGACGCTGACCTAAAGCCTCTCAAACGCGGATACCCAGGAGCCAAGCATGGCAAAGAAGAGTTCAGTCGAGAAGAACAACCGGCGCAAGCGGATGGTGAAGAACGCCGCCGCCAAGCGCGAGCGGTTGAAGGCGATCATCGCCGACAAGAAGCTGCCGATGGAAGAGCGTTTCGCTGCGACGTTGAAGCTGGCGGAAATGCCGCGCAACTCGTCGGCCACCCGCATCCGCCTGCGCTGCGAGCTGTCGGGCCGCCCGCGCTCGAACTATCGCAAGAACAAGCTGTCCCGTATCGCGCTGCGCGAACTTGGCTCCAAGGGCATGGTCCCGGGCCTCGTCAAGTCGAGCTGGTAAGGAGGGTCGTTTAGATGTCTACGCACGATCCAATCAGCGATCTGATCACCCGCATCCGCAACGCGCAGATGCGCTCCAAGACCAAGGTCTCGACGCCCGGCTCGAAGATGCGCGAGAACGTGCTCGAGGTGCTCAAGTCCGAGGGCTACATCCGCGGTTACGCCACGCTCGAGCATTCCTCGGGCCGCAGCGAAATCGAGATCGAGCTGAAGTATTTCGACGGCGAGCCCGTCATCCGCGAGATCGAACGTGTCTCCAAGCCCGGGCGTCGCGTTTACGCCTCGGTGAAGAACCTGCCGCGGGTCAACAACGGGCTCGGCATTTCGGTGTTGTCGACGCCGAAGGGGATCATGGCCGACCACAGCGCGCGCGACGCGAATGTGGGCGGTGAAGTCCTCTTCACGGTGTTCTGAGAAGGATTTTTGATCCATGTCACGAGTTGGCAAAAGGCCTGTGGCGGTTCCGTCGGGTGTGACCGCGACCGTCGATGGGCAGACCGTCAAGATGAAGGGGCCGAAGGGCCAGCTTCAGTTCGTCGTCCATGACGACGTCGAGGTGAAGCTCGAGAGCGGCCAGATCAAGGTCAAGCCGCGGGCCGAGACCAACCGCGCTCGCGCGCTGTACGGTACCGCTCGCGCCCAGGTCGCGAACCTAGTCGAAGGCGTCACCAAGGGCTTCGAGAAGAAGCTCGAGATCACCGGCGTCGGCTACCGCGCCGCGATGCAGGGCAAGAACCTGCAGCTCGCGCTCGGCTACAGCCATGACGTGATCTATCCGATCCCGGAAGGGATCACGATCGCCGTGCCGAAGCCGACCGAGATCACGGTGTCGGGCAGCGACGTCCAGCGCGTCGGCCAGGTCGCCGCCGAGATCCGCAGCTATCGCCCGCCGGAGCCCTACAAGGGCAAGGGCGTGAAGTATGTTGGCGAATTCATCTTCCGCAAGGAAGGCAAGAAGAAGTAACGGAGCCGGTCATGTCCAAAGCCAAGGTTACGAATGCCCGGCGCAAGCGGAGTGTGCGGCTGAAGCTGCGCCGCTCCGGTGGCGGCCGTCCGCGTCTGTCGGTGTTCCGCTCGTCCAAGCACATCTACGCCCAGGTCATCGACGACCTGAAGGGCGAGACGCTGGCCTCTGCCTCTTCGCTCGAGAAGTCGATGCGCGACGGCGGCAAGACCGGCGCCGACATCGATGCGGCGAAGGCGGTCGGCAAGCTGCTGGCCGAGCGCGCCGCCGAGAAGGGCGTCAAGGAAGTCGTGTTCGATCGCGGCAGCTATCTCTATCACGGGCGCGTCAAGGCTCTCGCCGACGCGGCGCGTGAGAGCGGGCTGAGCTTCTAACGGAATTTGAGGATTGAGGCGTAAGCCTCTGAAGGATTGGAAAAATGGCAGAACGCGAACAACGTGGTGGACGCGATCAACGCGGCGGCGGACGTGAACGCAAGGAGCGCGAGGAGCGCGACAGCGAGTTCGTCGACAAGCTGGTCCACATCAACCGCGTGGCCAAGGTCGTCAAGGGCGGCAAGCGCTTCGGTTTCGCCGCGCTGGTCGTGATCGGCGACCAGAAGGGCCGCGCCGGCTTCGGTCACGGCAAGGCACGCGAAGTGCCCGAGGCGATCCGCAAGGCGACTGAATCCGCCAAGCGCAATCTGACCCGGGTCTCGCTGCGCGAGGGCCGCACGCTCCATCACGACATCGCCGGCCGTCATGGCGCGGGCCGTGTCTACCTGCGTGCAGCTCCGGCCGGTACCGGCATCATCGCCGGCGGCCCGATGCGCGCCGTGTTCGAGACGCTCGGCGTCCAGGACGTGGTGGCCAAGTCGATCGGCTCGTCGAACCCGTACAACATGGTTCGCGCGACCTTCGACGCGCTGAAGCATCAGGATTCGCCGCGTTCGGTCGCAGCCCGCCGCAACATCAAGGTGTCCACTCTGCAGTCCCGCCGTATCGGCGGCGATGCCGAGGCGGCTGCCGACTAACGGAAGCTTTCGGAGTAGACTCCCATGGCCAAGGACGCCGCTAAGTCCAGCAAGACGATCAAGCTCGAGCAGACCGGCAGCGCGATCCGCCGCCATCACTCGCAGCGGTCGACCCTGATCGGGCTCAAGCTCAACAAGATCGGCCGCACCAGCGAACTGCCGGATACCCCGGCCGTGCGCGGCATGATCGACAAGGTTCACCATCTCGTCCGCATCGTCGACGAGAAGTAAGCAGGGCGCATGATCCCGAAACCGGGTGCCGGTCTTCGGTGACGATCATGCGCAAGACACAAGGAGAAGGGCGATGAAGCTCAGCGATATCGCCGACAACGCCGGCTCGCGCAAGAAGCGCATGCGCGTCGGCCGCGGCATTGGTTCGGGCAAGGGCAAGCAGTCCGGCCGCGGCGGCAAGGGCCAGACCGCGCGTTCGGGCGTGCGCATCAAGGGTTTCGAAGGCGGCCAGATGCCGATGCATCGCCGTCTGCCCAAGCGCGGCTTCAACAACATCTTCCGCGTCGAGTTCGCCGAGATCAATCTCGACCGGCTCCAGGAAGCGGTCGATGCCAAGAAGATCGACGCCGGCAGCGTCGTGAACGTCGAGGCCCTGGTGAAGGGCGGCGTGCTGCGCCGCGCCAAGGGCGGCCTGCGGCTGCTCGGCCGTGGCGAACTCAAGTCCAAGCTCAACATCGAGGTGCATGGCGCCACCAAGACCGCGATCGCGGCGGTCGAGAAGGCCGGCGGCTCGGTGAAGATCCTCGCCCCTGCCAAGGAAGAAGGCGAGGCGGCGTAACAACTGCGTCATTGGCCCGCGCCTCGCGGGCCTTTACGCATGCGGGACGATGGACTTATCGAAGCCGAGCCCCAGATAATGTCCGGCGTCCGCTCTAATGTAGCCCGGCCGCGGGCATGACGGCGCAACAGGCGGCGGGAGAAAGTCCAAGATGGTCTCTGCAGCGGAACAACTGGCAGCCAATCTCAATTTCGGCGCGTTCGCCAAGGCCGACGAACTGAAGAAGCGCATCTGGTTCACCCTGGGTGCGCTGCTCGTTTATCGGCTCGGAACCTACATCCCGCTGCCGGGCATCGATCCCAACATCTGGGAGCAGGTGTTCAGGTCCCAGGCGGGCGGCATCCTCGGCATGTTCAACATGTTCGCCGGCGGCGGCATCCACCGCATGGCGATCTTCGCGCTGAACATCATGCCGTACATCTCGGCCTCGATCATCATCCAGCTCCTGACCACCGTCTCGCCGCAGCTCGAGGCGCTGAAGAAGGAGGGTGAGGCGGGGCGCAAGACGCTGAACCAGTACACCCGCTATCTGACGGTGATCCTGGCCGCGTTCCAGTCCTACGGCATCGCGGTGGGCCTCGAAGGCGCCGGCAACGTCGTCAGCGACCCCGGCATGTTCTTCCGCCTGTCGACCGCGATCACGCTGACCGGCGGCACCATGTTCCTGATGTGGCTGGGCGAGCAGATCACCTCGCGCGGCATCGGCAACGGCATCTCGCTGATCATTCTCTCCGGCATCGTCGCCGAGCTGCCCGCGGCGCTCGCCAACATGCTCGAGCTCGGCCGTCAGGGCGCGATGTCGACCGGCCTGATCCTGGTCGTTATCATCATGGCCGTCGCCGTGATCGCCTTCATCGTGTTCATGGAGCGCGCCCAGCGCCGGCTGCTGATCCAGTATCCGAAGCGCCAGGTCGGCAACAAGATGTTCGAGGGCCAGTCTTCGCATCTGCCGCTGAAGCTCAACACCTCGGGCGTGATCCCGCCGATCTTCGCGTCTTCGCTGCTGCTGCTCCCGACCACGGTCGCGAACTTCAATGCCGGCAGCGGGCCGGAATGGTTCCAGTGGATCACCACCCAGCTCGGCCACGGCCGTCCGCTGTTCCTGGTGCTCTATCTCGCGCTGATCGTGTTCTTCGCGTTCTTCTACACCGCCATCGTGTTCAACCCGACCGAGACCGCGGACAATCTGAAGAAGCACGGCGGCTTCATCCCGGGCATCCGTCCGGGCGAGCGCACCGCGGAATATATCGACTACGTGCTGTCGCGCATCACCGTGCTGGGTGCGATCTATCTCGCGATCGTCTGCTTGATCCCGGAGATCCTGATCTCCTACGCCTCGGTGCCGTTCTACTTCGGCGGCACCTCGCTGCTGATCGTCGTCAGCGTCACCATGGATACGGTGGCGCAGGTGCAGGGCTATCTGCTGGCCCATCAGTACGAAGGCCTGATCCGCAAGTCGAAGCTGCGCGGCCGCCGCCGCTGAGCGCTGTGTCCTGCGAAGGCGGCGCAACAGCGCCGCCGATTCGCCGCGCGAGCAACGCGCGGCGCTGACGGAAGTGACCAGCCGGACGTTCGGTCGCATCGACAGAGCAGCTCTCACCGCGACGCAATCACTGATTTCAAAGGCCTTCTTGGCGTCCAGGCATTCGCTCCCCTATGATATGGGTAGCGGTGCAGCGCCGATTATGGTTTGCACTGTTATCGAACTTTCAAACACGGGTGCGCGACGTATCGCTCACCAATCCGGGGGGCGTACGCCGATGAGAATTATACTTCTGGGACCGCCGGGGTCGGGCAAGGGGACCCAGGCGCAGCTCTTGGTGCAGCGCTATGGCATCGTCCAGCTCTCGACCGGCGAGATGCTGCGCGCGGCTGTGGCGGCTGGTACGCCGGTCGGGCTGAAGGCCAAGGAGATCATGGCCGGCGGCGGCCTCGTCCCCGACGACGTCGTGGTTGGAATCATCTCCGATCGCATCGACCAGCCGGATGCCAAGGGCGGCTTCATCCTCGACGGCTTCCCGCGCACCGTGCCGCAGGCCGAGGCGCTGGACGATCTCTTGAAGCACAAGCATCTCAAGCTCGACGCCGTCATCGAGCTCCGCGTCAACGAGAGCGCGCTGCTGAGCCGCGTCGAGACCCGCGTCGCCCAGATGCGGGAGCGCGGGGAGGAGGTCCGGGTCGACGACACCCCGGAGGTCCTGACCAAGCGCCTGGCCAGCTACCGCAGCCAGACCGAGCCGCTGATTCACTACTATTCCGAGCGGCGGAAGCTCTCGACCATCGACGGCATGATGGCCATCGACGAGGTCACCCGTGCCATCCACCGCCAGCTGCTGGCGCTTGGGGCGGTGGAACCCAAGACCCATGCCCGCAGCGCGGCCAAGGCGGGTCCGGCCAAGAAGGCCAAGGCAGCCAAGAAGGCGGCTAAAAAGCCGGCCAAAGCGGCTAAAAAGGCCGCCAAATCGGCCAAAACCGCCAAAAAGGCGGCCAAGAAGGCCGTGAAGGGCGCCAAGAAGACAGCCAAGAAAACGGTCAAAAAGACCACCAAAAAGGCCGTCAAAAAAGGTTCGAAGAAGGGACCAAAAAAGGTCACGAAAAAGCGAGCCAAGCGCTAGCAGCGGTTGACGAAAGCCCCTGGAATCCCCTAATAAGCCCCGCATCCAAGTCGGATAGTTTCAGACGATGCCGGGCCCCAGGAAGACCGGGGGTGGGCGTCGTGTTCGCGTTTGTGAACACCTGCCCGAGAAAGCAAGCACTTAAAGCCCGATCTCTGACGAGGGATCGGCAACAGGAGAGAAGGCCGTGGCCCGTATTGCCGGCGTGAACATTCCCACCAACAAGCGCGTGCTGATCGCGCTTCAGTACATCCATGGCATCGGCCCGAAGATCGCCGGTGACATCATCGAGAAGGTGAAGATCCCCTCGGATCGTCGCGTCAATCAGCTCAGCGACGCCGAAGTGCTCCAGATCCGCGAAGTGATCGACCGCGACTATCTCGTCGAGGGCGACCTACGTCGCGAGGTCGGCATCAACATCAAGCGTCTGATGGACCTCGGCTGCTATCGCGGCCTGCGTCATCGTCGCGGTCTGCCGGTGCGCGGTCAGCGGACCCACACCAATGCGCGTACGCGCAAGGGTCCGGCCAAGGCCATCGCCGGCAAGAAGAAGTAATTCGACGCGAATGGCGAATCGGGAGTGGCGAATGGATTTCATTCGCTACTCGCCATTCGCCACTCGCATTTTCACAGGTGTAGCCGCTGGCATTACGGCGGCGTTTGAGATCTCCAGGAAAGGTCATCAATGGGCAAGGAAGCCACCCGCGTTCGCCGTCGTGAGCGCAAGAACATCGCCTCCGGCGTTGCGCATGTGAACTCGTCGTTCAACAACACGACCATCACCATCACCGACGCACAGGGCAACACGATTGCCTGGTCCTCCGCCGGCACGATGGGCTTCAAGGGCTCGCGCAAGTCGACCCCGTACGCCGCGCAGGTGGCCGCCGAGGACGTGTCCAAGAAGGCGCAGGAGCACGGCATGCGCACGCTGGAAGTCGAAGTCGCCGGTCCCGGTTCGGGCCGCGAGTCGGCGCTCCGTGCACTGCAGGCCGCGGGCTTCACCGTCACCTCGATCCGTGACGTGACCACCATCCCGCACAACGGTTGCCGTCCCCGCAAGCGTCGGCGCGTTTGATACCAAGTTGCGGGTGCATCGGCGCCCGCAATGACTTTTGTACGAAGCCGCGGGTGCAGCCTGCGGCCTTTCTCCAACGCCAGTGTCTGCAACGGCAGTTCGACTGGCCTGTATGGGTGAAACAGTGACGATCCAGAAAAATTGGCAAGAACTGATTCGGCCGAACAAGCTCCAGGTCACGCCCGGCAGTGACCCCACGCGTTTCGCGACCATCGTCGCCGAGCCGCTCGAGCGCGGCTTCGGCCAGACCCTCGGCAACGCGCTGCGCCGCATCCTGCTCTCCTCGCTCCAGGGCGCGGCGGTGCAGTCGGTGCACATCGACGGCGTGCTGCACGAGTTCTCCTCGATCGCTGGCGTCCGTGAGGACGTCACCGACATCGTGCTCAACATCAAGGACATCTCGATCAAGATGCAGGGCGAAGGCCCCAAGCGCATGGTCGTGAAGAAGCAGGGCCCGGGCGTCGTCACCGCCGGCGACATCCAGACCGTCGGCGACGTCACCGTGCTCAACCCGGACCTCCAGATCTGCACCCTCGACGAGGGCGCCGAGATCCGCATGGAGTTCACGGTCTCGACCGGCAAGGGCTACGTGCCCGCCGAGCGCAACCGTCCCGAGGACGCGCCGATCGGCCTGATCCCGGTCGACAGCCTGTATTCGCCGGTCCGCAAGGTCTCCTACAAGGTCGAGAACACCCGCGAGGGCCAGATCCTCGACTACGACAAGCTGACCATGACGATCGAGACCAACGGCGCGATCTCGCCGGATGACTCCGTGGCTTACGCCGCGCGCATCCTGCAGGATCAGCTCAACGTGTTCGTCAACTTCGAAGAGCCGCGCAAGGAAGTCGCCCAGGAGATCATCCCGGACCTCGCCTTCAACCCGGCCTTCCTCAAGAAGGTGGACGAGCTCGAGCTGTCGGTACGTTCGGCCAACTGCCTGAAGAACGACAACATCGTCTACATCGGCGACCTCGTGCAGAAGAGCGAAGCGGAAATGCTCCGCACCCCGAACTTCGGCCGCAAGTCGCTGAACGAGATCAAGGAAGTGCTGGCCCAGATGGGTCTGCACCTCGGCATGGAAGTGCCGGGCTGGCCGCCGGAGAACATCGACGAGCTGGCCAAGCGCTTCGAGGATCATTACTGATCGAATGGGGAGTGGCGAATGGCGAATAGTAATTCTATTCGCTACTCGCCATTCGCTATTCATCACCCAGGGCGAACGCAGGCAGCCCACCTGAGCAACATGTCCGACGAACCGTCGCGGCAGTTTTAACGTAAGGACTACACACATGCGTCACGGCAAGGTTCATCGGAAGCTCAATCGTACGGCCGAGCACCGCAAGGCGATGTTCGCCAACATGGCGGCCGCGCTGATCAAGCACGAGCAGATCGTCACCACGCTGCCCAAGGCCAAGGAGCTCCGCCCGATCGTCGAGAAGCTCGTCACTCTCGGCAAGAAGGGCGGCCTGTCGCTGCGCCGCCAGGCGATCTCCGAGCTGCGCGACGTCGACATGGTCAAGAAGCTCTTCGACACGCTCGCGACCCGCTACAAGGATCGCCAGGGCGGCTACACCCGCATCATCAAGGCCGGCTTCCGCTACGGCGACAACGTCGCGATGGCCGTGATCGAGTTCGTCGATCGCGACGTCGATGCCAAGGGCCAGGATTCCGGTCCGGTGCAGGAGAAGGAAGCCGAGGCGGCGTAAGCCGACCGGTATGGAAGTTTCAGAAAGCGGCGCCCCTGGGCGCCGCTTTTTTGTATGGCGCAGCAATTTCTCATGCTGTGCACGATGATTTTGCAGAATTGATTTCGTTTGGGGGATTCCATGAGAGCTGCGGTTTCCATTGCGCTCGCGCTGCTGATGGCGCCGGCCATGGGCGAGACGCTGACCGAGCGCGGCGCCTATCTCGTTGGTAGCGTGATGGTCTGCCACAACTGCCACACGCCGCGCGGCCCGCAAGGGCTTGATCTCTCGCACGCACTCTCGGGCGGCCAGACGTTCGACGAGCCGGCCTTCAAGGTCACCGGCTCCAACATCACGCCGGACAAGGACACCGGCGTCGGAAACTGGACCGATGCCGAGCTGAAGCGGTTTCTCGTGAGCGGTATCAAGCCGAACGGAACCAAGGCCGCGCCGATCATGCCGACCGAGTTCTACACGGTGCTAACGGCCCGCGATCTCGACGCGCTCGCGGCGTACTTGCGCTCCGTGCCGCCGGTGCGCCACGAAACGCCGGCGCCGGAATACAGGATCGCCTTGAAGCCGGAAGTGCCGACCTATGCCGGCAGGCAGGCGAGCGAGGCCGAGCTCTCCGACAAGCTCGCGCGCGGCCGCTATCTCCTGACCATCGCCCATTGCCTCGAATGCCACACGCCGGAAGGCCCGTCCGCCGTGCACGATTTCACCGCGGCGAGCGGCAAGGGCGGTCGCACCTTTAGGGGTCCGTGGGGTGAATCCGTATCTCCCAACATCACCGCGGATCCCGCGACCGGTCTCGGCAACTGGAGCGACGACGAAATCAAACGTGCGATTACGCAAGGCATCGCGCGTGACGGTCGCAAGCTCAAGCCGCCGATGGCGTATGCTGCCTATGCCAGCATGACGCCACAGGATCTCGATGCCATCGTCGCGTTTGTCAGGACGCTGCCGCCGAAGAAATAGGTGCCATTGGGGGGCAAAGGCGCGCGCTCGTCGCGCGCCGTGCACACCAATCGGCGCTTGCTGTTGTGGCGATCGATCCTCACGCGTCGGTGAGAGATGATTGCATCCGTCTGTGCTGCGCACGATATCCGCACCAACCGCAATGGAGACGACGCATGAAGATCGACTTGTCCGGAAAGACCGCCCTCGTGACTGGCTCGACCGCCGGCATCGGCCACGCCATCGCCAAGGGCCTTGCTGCGTCCGGCGCCAGCGTCGTGATCAACGGCCGTGGTCAGGACAAGGTCGATGCGGCCGTGCGTAAGCTGGAAGGGACCGGCGCCAAGGTGCGCGGCATCGCCGCCGATGTCTCGACCGCTGCGGGCTGCAAGGCCCTGGTCGCGGCGCTTCCCGACGTCGACATCCTCATCAACAATGCCGGCATCTTCGAGCCGAAGGATTTCTTCGACATTCCGGATGAGGACTGGAACCGCTTCTTCGAGGTCAACGTCATGAGCGGCGTGCGGCTGTCGCGCGCCTACATGAAGGGCATGCTCAAGCGCAACTGGGGCCGCGTCGTCTTCATCTCCTCGGAATCCGGGCTCAACATTCCCGTCGAGATGATCCATTACGGCATGACCAAGACGGCCCAGCTCTCGGTCGCGCGCGGCCTTGCGCAGCTCACCCGCGGCACCGGCGTCACCGTCAATTCCGTGCTGCCCGGGCCGACCATGTCGGAAGGCGTCGAGACTTTCGTGAAGGACCTTGCCAGGCAGAACGGTCAGTCGGTGGACGAGGCCGCCGCCAACTTCGTCAAGCAGCATCGCCCGAGCTCGCTGATCCAGCGCTTTGCCAGCGTCGATGAGATCGCCAATATGGTGGTCTACGTCGCCTCGAAGGAAGCGTCCGCGACCAACGGCGCCGCGCTGCGCGCGGAAGGCGGTATCGTCAATACGATCGCCTGAGGCCGAGCATGACAGCCTACGTCATCTCTGAGGTCGAGGTGCGTGATCCCGATGGGTTCGAAGCCTATCGCTCGCTCGCCGCAAAGACGATCGCGCAGTACGGCGGACGTTATCTCGTTCGCGGCGGCAAGGCCGAGCTTGCGGAAGGCAATCTTCCGCCGAAGGCTATCGTCATCGTCGAATTCGCCTCGATGGCGAGGCTGAAGGAGTGGTACGCCTCGCCGGAATATGCCGAGGCGCTGAAGATCCGCGCCGGTGCACTGGAACGGCGGCTGCTGTTCGTCGAGGGCGTGGCGCCGTAACGGCATTCGTCATGGCCGGGCTTGTCCGGCCATCCACGTGTCGCCCAAGGCGACAACGTCCGTGGATGCCCGGGACAAGCCCGGGCATGACGGGGTATGCGGCGTCTACCACCCCTCCAGCACGATCTTGCCGCGCGACTTGCCGCTCTCGAGCAGCGCGTGCGCCCGCTTGAGGTTGGTCGCATTGATCGTGCCAAAGGTCTGGTCGAGCGTGGTGCGGAGCACGCCCTTGTCGATGAGGTCGGCGACGTCGTTCAGCAGATGATGCTGCGCGATCATGTCTGATGTCTGGAACGAGGAGCGCGTGAACATCGATTCCCAGTGCACCGAGATCGCCTTGCCCTTGAACGTGCTCATGGTGAACTCCGGCGGATCGTCGATCAGGCCGAACCGGCCCTGCGGCGCCATGAACTCGACAATGCTCTTGTAGTGCTGGTCGGTATAGGTGAGGCTCGCCACCAACGCGACCGGCGGCAGCTTAAGCTTCTCGATCTGCTCCTTCATCGGCTTGCCGTGATCGATCACCGCATGGGCGCCGAGGTCGAGGCACCATTTTTGCGACTCCGGCCGCGTCGCGGTCGAGAGCACCGTGAGGCCGGTGAGGCGGCGCGCCAGCTGGATCAGGATCGAGCCGACGCCGCCGGCGCCGCCCGTAATCAGCAGCGTGCGCGGATCGACGCTCTTGCCGGGTACCGCGCCGAGGCGGTCGAACAGCAATTCCCAGGCGGTGATGGAGGTGAGGGGAAGGGCGGCGGCCTGCGCGAACGACAGGCTCTTCGGCTTGTTGCCGACGATGCGCTCGTCGACCAGATGGAATTCGGCATTGGTGCCCTGGCGCAGGATCGAGCCGGCGTAGAACACTTCGTCACCCGGCTTGAACAGCGTGACCTCGGGCCCGACGGCATCGACTACGCCGGCCGCGTCGTAACCCAAGATCTTCGTCTCGCCCTCGGGCGGGGCGGTGCGCTTGCGCACCTTGTAATCGACCGGATTGGCCGAGATCGCCTTCACGGCGACGCGGATGTCGCGTCCCTTGGGCTCCGGCTTTGCGGTCTCGAAGTCGATCAGTGAATCCGCGTCCTCGATCGGAAGCGACTTTTTGTAGCCGACGGCCTTCATGGCTTGTCTCCATCAGTTGGCGCCCAGCCTGTGACGTGCGCCCGGCTTGCTAACTGTCCCGCTGGCCTCCATTTGGCAAGTACTGTAAATTCAGGGATATAGTCCCTGTTTGGATACTATTGGGAAAACACGCATGAAACGGCGCGATTTTGCCCGCCGGCCGGGCTGCTCGGTCGAGGCGACGCTGGACCTGATCGACGGCAAGTGGAAGGGCGTGATCCTCTATCACCTGCAAAGCGGCACCCAGCGCTTCGGCGAACTGCGCCGCCGGATGCCCGGCATCACCCAGCGCATGCTGACCAAGCAGCTTCGCGCGCTGGAGGAGGACAAGCTCGTCATCCGCAAGGTCTATGCCGAGGTGCCGCCGCGCGTGGAGTACTGCCTCTCCGAGCTAGGCGAGAGCCTTAAGCCGGTGATCGATATTTTGAAGGCGTGGGGCGAGAGCCACCAGCAGCGGCTGTCCTGCGCCCCGCCGCCGGTGGTCGTGAAGAAGCCGAAGCGGGCGGCGTGATTTTGCTGCGAAGTTGTTGCGCCACCCTCGGTGTCGTCCCCGAAGGCGGGGACCCATAACCCCAGGAAGAAGTTTTGGCGCGAGCCGGCAACTCCGAGTCCTCGCCAAACTCCAGCTTGTGGCTATGGGTCCCGGGTTCGCGCTGGTGCGCGCCCCGGGACGACAGCGAGCCTCAGAACGCAAACTGCGTGCGCAACGCGACCGCGTCGAACTTCGAGCCCGTGTCCGCCGCCGACACCGCCGAGGCCTGCTTCGACACCGTGCCGTGCAGGTAGTCGAGCATGAAGCGCACATTGCCGTTGACGTACCAGTTGAGCGCCAGCGTGTAGACGGTTTGCCGCCCGCCGGCGATGCCGGCAGCGGTCGCGAGCTGATCGTTCAGATCCACGGTCGAGTATCGACCGGCGATCTCCCAGGCACCCCAGCCGCCGCCGCTGAGCGAGAACGGATTGTTCGGCTTGACGCCGCCATAGGCCGCGTTGCCCGGATTGTACTTGCGGCTTTCACCGGTCAGGACATAGGCCGCCTGCGCGTAGCCGCCCTGGAATTTCAGGCTCGACGTACCGATGGGTGGCACGGCTGTGTTCGCATCGCGATCGATGTTGAACCAGTAGTATTCGCCCTGGACCCAGAGCGGTCCGTAGGTGGCTGCGGCTTCCACGCCATAGACCTGTGCGCCCGACACATTCGCAATCGCTCCGGTCGAGATCAGCGTCGTGGGATCGATGCGCAGCTCGGGACGATCGCTGAGCGTGAGCGTTTGCGTGTTCGCGACCAGATTGCGCGGCGGCTGGATCAGCCACTGGGCGTCGGCGCCGAGATGCACCGAGTAGTCGTTGCCGCTCACGACCTGGCCCGCAACGCGGGCGGTTGCGCCGTATTGCTCGCTGGTGCCGGGAGGTGAAACGCTCGAGGCCGAGTGAATGGCACCCGTGGTCGGACCAGTCACATAAGCGCCGGCGTAGAACACGTCGTTGTACCAGCGGGCACCGGCGGCAGAGCGGAAATCGCCGGCGGCGATATTCTGCGCGATGATGCCGACCGAGGCGCGCTCCATGAACGCGATGTCGTTGGAGCTCGTGGATTCATCCATGGTCCAGGCGATATCCATGATGCCGGCTTCGATCGCCATCTTGCCGCCGAACGGCTTCAGTCCCGTGTAGCTCACAAACGCGTTTTCGATGCCGGATGTGCCGCCGCCGGGCAGGAAGCCGACGGGGGTCGCGCCGGCGGCTCCCGTGCCGCCAAATCCGTCCGACGAGCCGCCGAAGTCGTAGATCAGCGCGAAATTCCAGTCTTCGAGGAATTTGCCGACGACACCGATGCGCGCGCGACGCACGTTTTCGCCGCTGTCGAGCTTTTGCGGCACAGTTGCCGCCGTGTTGGGGCGGAAGTCGTAGCCGCCGACGTCCCAATGCACGCGGCTCGTGATGGCGACGCAGTTCGCCCCGTCGGCGGTGCAGATGGTCGGCCGGTTGTTCGGCATCGTCACCACGACACCGGACGCAGGCGGCGGGGTCTTGAGCGGGATCGCCGCATTGGCATTGGCGACGACCGCCTTCGCCTCCGAGCGTGCCTCGGCCTTCGCTTCGGCTTTCGCCTCGGCCTTTGCTTTCGCCGTGGCCGCGGTGTTCGCCGCGGTCTGGCTCTGGAGCTTGTCGAGCTTCTGCTCCAGCATCTTCAACTGCTGCTTCAGCAGCGCGATCTCCTGTTCGCTGCTGCTGGCCGATTGGGCCTGGGCCTGCGAGGCCGCCAGCGCGCCGGCGAAACCAATCGCCGCGGCTGCAATTCTTGTCCTGCTCACGTCATCACTCCATCGGTTGACGAACTTCCCCAAGTCGCAGGCGAGAGCCTAGGAATGGTCGATGACTGCCCCGCGACGGCGCGCCTCGGTTGCGCGGGTTCCCACTGATGTAATTTCGCCGCAACCGAATCCGCCACCGGGTAGCATGCTGGATGATGCGCATCATGCCAATCCACCACCCCAGGCGGATTGTCATTTCGCACGCCGTGCTTGCAGGCCGGACACACCTGAGGAGGGCGCAATATTGCCCCGGCGCCCTTCTATTGCACGGCGAACGCGCCTATATTCCGTCGTCTTTTCCGAGAGGTAGGAATGTTTCGATCGATCCGTCCCGCAGCTATCATCACGGCGTTGTGCATAGCGTTTTCAGCCCACTTCAATCCGGCCGCCGCACAGGACCGCCGCGTTCCGTCCTCGCAGGCCGAGCTACGGCTGTCCTATGCGCCGATCGTGCAGCGGGTGCAGCCGGCGGTCGTCAACGTCTATGCCGCCAAGGTGGTGCAGAACCGCAATCCGCTGCTCGATGACCCGATCTTCCGCCGCTTCTTCGGCGTGCCGGGCCAGCAGCAGGAGCAGGTGCAGCGCTCGCTCGGCTCGGGCGTCATCGTCGATGCGGCCGGGCTGGTCGTCACCAACGTCCATGTCATCGAAGGCGCCGACCAGGTCAAGGTGTCGCTGTCGGACAAGCGCGAGTTCGAGGCCGAGATCGTGCTGAAGGATTCCCGCAGCGATCTCGCCGTGCTGCGCCTGAAGGACACCAAGGAGAAGTTTCCCGCGCTCGAACTCACCAATTCGGACGAGCTGATGGTCGGCGACGTCGTGATGGCGATCGGCAACCCCTTCGGCGTCGGCCAGACCGTGACCCACGGCATCATCTCGGCGCTGGCGCGCACGCAGGTCGGCATCACCGACTACCAGTTCTTCATCCAGACCGATGCGGCGATCAACCCCGGCAATTCCGGCGGCGCGCTGGTTGACATGAACGGCCGGCTCGCCGGCATCAACACCGCGATCTATTCGCGCTCCGGCGGCTCGCAGGGCATCGGCTTTGCGATCCCGTCAAATATGGTGCGCGTCGTCGTCGCCTCCGCAAAGAGCGGCGGCAAGGCGGTGAAGCGGCCGTGGCTGGGCGCCAAGCTGCAGGCGGTGACGCCCGAGATCGCCGAGAGCCTCGGCCTGCGCTCGCCGACCGGCGCGCTGGTCGCAAGCGTGGTCGCGAGCGGCCCGGCGGCGAAGGCCGGTCTGAAATCCTCCGACCTCATCACCGGGATTGACGGCCAGACCGTGGACGATCCCAACGCCTTCGACTACCGTTTCGCCACCCGTCCGCTCGGCGGCACCGCGCAGCTCGACGTGCAGCGCGGCGGCAAGCCGCTCAAGCTGACGGTGGCGCTGGAGACCGCGCCCGACTCCGGCCGCAACGAGCTCGTCATCACCGCGCGTTCGCCGTTCCAGGGCGCCAAGGTCTCGACTATCACCCCGGCGGTGGCCGACGAGCTGCATCTGGACGCCGACACCGAAGGCGTCGTGGTCACCGATCTCGGCGGCGACAGCGCGGCTGCGAGTGTCGGCTTCCAGAAGGGCGACATTATCCTGGCGGTCAACAACCAGAAGATCAGCAAGACCGGCGACCTCGAAAAGGCCGCGGGCGAGCGGCCGCGGATCTGGCGCATCACGGTGGTGCGCGGCGGCCAGCAGATCAACGTCACGCTGGGCGGATGAGTCCGAAGCGACCACAGGAGACGCCGACCCTCTTTGCCGCGGCGGGGCTCGACCACGAGGCGCCGCATCCGCTGCCGGACCGGCTGCGCCCGCGTGCGCTGTCGGAGGTCGTCGGCCAGGATCACATCCTCGGGCCCGACGGCGCGCTGACGCGCATGCTGGAGACGCGCACGCTGGGCTCGCTGGTGTTCTGGGGCCCGCCCGGCACCGGCAAGACCACGGTGGCGCGGCTGCTCGCGGACGCCACCGATCTGCATTTCGAGCAGATCTCCGCGGTGTTCTCCGGCGTCGCGGACCTGAAGAAGGCGTTCGACGCCGCGCGGGCCCGCCGCGAGATGGGCAAGGGCACGCTGCTGTTCGTCGACGAGGTGCACAGATTCAATCGCGCCCAGCAGGACTCGTTTCTGCCCGTGATGGAGGACGGCACGGTGGTGATGGTCGGCGCCACCACCGAGAACCCGTCCTTCGAGCTCAACGCGGCGCTGTTGTCCCGCGCGCGCGTGCTGGTGTTTCGCTCGCTCGATGCCGCCGCGATCGAGAAGCTGTTCGCGCATGCCGAGGCGGTCGAGGGCAGGAAGCTGCCGCTCGATGCCGAGGCGAGGGCGGTGCTGGTGCGCATGGCCGACGGCGACGGCCGCGCCTCGCTGACGCTTGCCGAAGAGGTCTGGCGTTCGGCGCGGGCGGACGAGATCTTCAATGCCGCGCAATTGCAGGACATCCTGCAGCGCCGCGCGCCGATCTACGACAAGTCGGCCGACGGCCATTACAACCTGATCTCGGCGCTGCATAAATCGGTGCGCGGCTCCGATCCCGACGCCGCGCTGTATTATCTCGCGCGCATGCTGGACGCCGGCGAGGACCCGCTGTTCCTGGCCCGCCGCGTGGTGCGCATGGCGGTGGAGGACATCGGCTTGGCCGACCCGCAGGCGCTGGTCATCGCCAATGCCGCCAAGGACGCTTTCGACTTCCTCGGCCATCCCGAAGGCGAGCTCGCGATCGCGCAGGCCGTCGTCTATCTCGCCACCGCGCCGAAATCGAACGCGGTCTACACCGCCTTCGGCACGGCGATGCAGGTTGCCAAACAGGCCGGCTCGCTGCTGCCGCCAAAGCACATCCTCAATTCGCCGACCAAGCTGATGAAGTCGGAAGGCTATGGCGCAGCTTACGAATACGACCACGACGCCCCCGACGCCTTCTCCGGTCAGGATTACTTCCCGGAGGCCCTCGGCCGGCAGACCTTCTACGACCCGCCCGAGCGCGGCTTCGAGCGCGAGATCAGGAAGCGACTGGATTACTGGGCCAAGCTGCGCAAGGAGCGGGGCGGCTCGCGCTAGAGGTGGCCATTTCGTCGTGACGGAAGGCCGCTTTTAGGGTACGCAGGCAAGCATGAGCCGCCGCATCAAGAGAATGAATCCAAAGCCCCGTTCGCGTGACGAGCGCGACGACTCACGTCCGCATCAGGCGCGCGGCGCGAAGAAGGCCGGGCCGCGGCCGGGCGGTAAGCCCGGCAGCAAGCCGCCGCGCTTTGCCGGAGAGCGTCCCGAGCGGCGTGGCCCCGAGCGTGCAGAGCGGCGTCCGCCAAAAGCTGCGCCGGAAAGGCCTGCGCCCGAAAAGCCCGTCGAGGCGCTGCTGCCGACCAAGGTGCAGACCGTCACCGTGACGGCTGACGAGAACAACATGCGCGTCGATCGTTTCCTCGAAGCGCGCTTTCCCGGCCTGTCGTTCTCCCACATCCAGCGCGTCGTCCGCAAAGGCGAGCTGCGCGTCGACGGCAAGCGCGTCGACAGCAAGGACCGCCTGGAGGAGGGCCAGAGCGTCCGCATTCCGCCGCTGAAGCTCGACGCGCCGAAGGTCGTCGGCGAGCTCTCCGAGGCCGCGCAGAAGACGCTCAAGGCGCTGAAGGAGATGACGATCTATGAGGACGACGACGTCCTTGTCCTGAACAAGCCCGCCGGCCTTGCCGTGCAGGGCGGCTCGGGCATGACGCGGCACATCGACCAGATGCTGGAGGTGATGCGCGATTCGAAGGGCCAGAAGCCGCGCCTCGTGCACCGCATCGACCGCGAGACGTCGGGCTGCCTCCTGATCGCCAAGACGCGCTTTGCCGCCTCGCATCTGACCGGCGCGTTTCGCTCGCGGTCGGCACGAAAGGTCTACTGGGCGCTGGTGCCGGGCCTGCCGAAGCCGAAGCAGGGCCGCATCTCGACCTTCCTCGCCAAGGAGGAGGGTGAGGACGACACCATCATGCGCATCGCCCAGCATGGCGATGAGGGCGCCAGCCACGCCGTGACGTATTACGCGGTGGTCGAGACCGCCGGCAACAAGCTGACCTGGGTGTCGCTGAAGCCGGTGACGGGACGCACCCATCAGCTGCGCGCCCATATGGAGCATATCGGCCACCCCATCGTCGGCGATCCCAAATATTTCAACATCGAGAACTGGCAGCTGCCGGGCGGCCTGCAAAACCGGCTGCATCTCTTGGCACGCCGTATCGTCATCCCGCATCCGCGCGGCGGCGTGATCGACGCCACCGCGCCGCTGCCGCCGCACATGCAGCAGTCGTGGAATCTGCTCGGGCTGGATGCGAGCCGGTTCGATCCGATCGAGAACGCGCCGGAGGAGTAGGGGCGCTCTCCGGTGTCGTCGCCCGGCTTGACCGGGCGACCCAGTATTCCAGAGACAGTCATTGTTGAATCGAGACGCCGCGGCGTACTGGATGCCCCGCCTTCGCGGGGCATGACGGCGGGGCTCAATTCCGAAACTGCTCCAGAAACATCCGCAAGCTGTCATGCGGGCTTTCGACATCCGTGATCAGCCAGCCCTCGGGACCGTTGACCAGGATGAAGTTCAGCGTCACCGGCCGGCCGCGATTGTCGAAATTCGCCGCGACATAGGTCTTGTCGTATTGCCTGCGGATGATAGCGATCGCGACCGGACCGAGCTTCCAGCTTTGGCTCTGCACCAGGAAGTCATAGGGCTCCGCCCGCGGCGCGCTCCAGGCCTTGCGCAGGGGAGGATCGAAGAACTGCCGGGCAGTGGCGGCATCGCGCGGCAGGCCTTTGGACAGCTCCGGCGCGCCCTGGCCGTAATGGGCATAGACGTTGCGGACCAGCGATTCCGGGGTGCGAAAGCCGGCCTCCGCCGCGGCCAGCCAAAGCGCGGCGAACAGGGCCACAATGCCCGCAAGTTCCCTCATGCCTGCCGCTCGCTTTATCGGCTGCAAGTACTGGCCTAAACGCTTATCTTGAAAGCCTAGCATCCAGCGACCGGGACCGAAAACTCACATGCGCGAATTGTTCGAAGAAGCAGCAAGCCAGCCTCCGCCGGATCCGCGGGACTCGGCGCGTGCCTCCGCGCGCACGCCGCTGCGCAAGCGCTTCTACAAGGAGGCCGGCGTCACCGAGGCCGAGGGCGGTTTTGCCATCACGCTCGACGGCAAGCCGATCCGCACGCCGTCCGGCCGCCAGGTGGTGATCCCCTCGCGATCGCTGGCCGATGCCGTGGCCGGCGAATGGGCGGCCCAGGGCGAGGCGATCGATCCCGTGACCATGCCGCTGACCCGGATCGCCAACAGCGTGGTCGAGGGCGTCGTCGACCGCGTCGAGCTCGTCAGCGACGACCTCGCAAAATACTTCGAGTCCGATTTGCTGTTCTATCGCGCCGGCCACCCGGAAGGGCTGGTCGCCCGCGAGGCCGCGCATTGGGATCCCGTGCTGTTCTGGGTCTCGGAAACGCTGGGCGCGCATTTCATCCTGTCCGAGGGCATCATGCATGTGAAGCAGCCGGACGAGGCGCTGAAGGCGGCCCGCGATGCGCTGCCAAGCGATCCCTGGTCGGTCGCAGCCCTCCATGTGGTGACGACCCTGACCGGCTCAGCGCTGCTGGCGCTGGCGCTGGCCCATGGCGCGCGCGATGCCGGCCAGGTCTGGGCCGCTGCCCATGTCGACGAGGACTGGAATATCGATCAGTGGGGCGTGGACGAGGAGGCGGCCGCCCGCCGCGCTACCCGCCTCAGGGATTTCGAGGCCGCCGTGGCGGTTCTGACCGCCTTGAAGCCGCCAGCGGCCACAGGTCCTTAACGAGAGGTTTACGACGGGGCCCTAGGGTGGGAAGCGCATTCCCTGGGCCGCAAAATGCCGACACCGATAAGCTCGATCGTACCGGTCAGTGCCGCCAGCCCTGTGGCTGATGCGGCGACGCCCGATCTCGTGCTTCAGGCCGGTAGCGTCGTCGACGCCAAAGTCGTCAGCGTGCTCGCCGACAATCTGGTGCGGATCGCGATCGCCAACCTTTCGATGGACGTGATGTCCGAGGTGTCGCTGACACCGGGGCAAAACCTCCAGCTCGCGGTGTCGCAGAACGACGGCACCATCCGTCTTGCCGTCATGAACGGGGCAGGCGAGGCGAGCGCCGATCAGCTCACCCTGACGCCGGCTGCGGCCTCGCTGGTGGACAGCCCGTCGCTGGCGCCGTCCACGACCGCGGCGCGCAATACGCTCACGCCGTTGGAGCAGGTCGCCGTCACCGCCGCTTCGGCCGAAGCGGTCACAAAACAGGGCAGCCAGGCGCCGCTGTTCGCCAATCTCGCCTCCGTCGTCACCGGCAGCGATCTGCCTGTCGGCCTGAAGCAGGCGGTGCTCGACGTGCTGGCGCAGCAGACGCCGCTCAACACCGCCCTCGACGGCGGCGATATCGAATCCGCGTTCCAGAAGTCCGGGCTGTTTCTCGAAGCTTCGCTCGCCGCTGGTACAACGCCGTCGTCAGGCAATGTGCCGGACCTGAAGGCCGCGCTGCTGGTGTTGCGCCAGACGCTGGCGACGCTCGAGAGCGCCGCGCCGCAGGCGCAGGGCGGAACGATCCCGACGAACGCCGCGGCGACACCGCGGGTCGCCGCAGCGCCGGCACCGGCGGCAGGCGAGACGCCGCAGGCCACATTGCTGGTGGCCGAGCCTGAGATCGCGCAGCCGCATCAGATGCCGCGCGGCGCCAGTCTTGCGGCGGCGGTCCTGACTGACATAGCCCCCGGCGCGTCGCAGGCGGCGATGCCGCGCATCATGTCGGCCGGCCTCGCCGCGAGCCTGCTGCAAGAGGCCGCGCAGAATCTGCCGCGCCTGACCGGCAATGTGCCGGGCTCGAACAAGGCCGTGCCCGACGGCCGCACCTTCGAGGCCGCGGGGCGCACGACGCCGCCGCCGTTCCGCGGTGCGCTGCCGGCAGCGCAGGCGGTCGCTTCGCCGTCGCTCGCGCCTGACACGCCGCTTTCCGCAACAGTGCATCGCCTGCTCGACGACACCGATGCCGCGATCGCGCGGCAGACATTGCTGCAGGTCGCTTCGCTTCCCGACCGCACCGATGCATCCGGCCATCGCATCGACCCGACCGTGCCGCAGTGGAATTTCGAGATCCCGTTTGCGACGCCGCAGGGCACCGCGATGGCGCAGTTCGAGATCTCGCGCGACGGCGGCAATGAGTCCGCCGATCCCGCCAACCGCGCCTGGCGCGCGCGCTTCACGCTCAACGTCGAGCCGGCCGGTCCCGTCCACGCGCTGATCACGCTGAACGGCGACAAGACCTTCGTGCGGATGTGGGCGGAGCGGCCGGCGACCGCGCAGCAGCTCCGCGCCGGCGTCAGTGAGCTCAATCAGGCCTTGATGCGGGCCGAGCTCAAGCCCGGCGACATCCTGGTCCGCGACGGCACGCCGCCGCAGCCGGCGCCGGCCCGCGCCGGCCATTTCCTGGATCGCGCCACATGAGCGATCCATCCAAGCTCGCAATCGCTCTGCATTACGAGAAGGGCTCTGGCGCGCCCGTCGTCGTCGCCAAGGGCAGGGGCACGATCGGCGAAAAGATCGTCGAGATCGCGAAAGCCAACGACATCCCGATCGAGGAGAACGAAATCCTCGCGGGCGCGCTCTCCAAGGTCGAGCTCGGCGAGGAGATCCCGCCCGACCTCTACAAGGCCGTCGCTGAAGTGCTGGTGTTCGTGCTGCGGCTGTCGGGGCGAGGGCGGTAGAAGCCACCTGTCATCGTTTCACCACGTAGCGGCGGCATGGTCGCGCCTGTCTTCATTGCTTAACGGATACCGCCCTTGCTCTCCCGCCGTTCCACCCTCGGCCTTCTTGCCGCAGCCACGATCCTGCCGCAGCGCGCGTTTGCCCATGTTGCACCACCGCGCAACGAGATCCGCGACAGCCTGGCAAAACGCTTCACCGATCTCGGCACGTCAGGCACCTTCGTCGGCTACAAGGTCGAGGACTATCTGATCGTCGCCAGCGACAAGGAACGTTCGGGCGAGGGGAAGTTGCCGGCCTCGACCTTCAAGATCCCGAACTCGCTGATCGCGCTCGAGACCGGCGTTGTCGCCGATCCCGACAAGGACGTCTTCCCGTGGGACGGCGTGAAGCGGCCGATCGAGGCCTGGAACAAGGATCACACGCTGCGCAGCGCGATCGCGGTGAGTGCGGTGCCGGTCTATCAGGAGATCGCGCGCCGCATCGGGCAGGAGCGGATGCAGAAATATGTCGACGAGTTCGACTACGGCAATCGCGACATCGGCGGTGGCATCGACCAGTTCTGGCTCACCGGCAATTTGCGCATCGATCCGATCGAGCAGATCGATTTTGTCGACCGGCTGCGCCGCCGCGCGCTGCCGATCGGCAAGCGCAGCCAGGATCTCGTCGCCGACATCCTGCCGGTGACGAAGGTCGGCGACAGCGTCATCCGCGCCAAGTCGGGCCTCCTGGGCGCCGAGCGCGGCGAGCCGTCGCTGGGCTGGATGGTCGGCTGGGCCGAAAAGGGCGAGGCGCACACGGTGTTCGCGCTCAACATCGATTGCAAGGAGCCGCGCCACATCGAGGCCCGCATGAGCCTGACGCAAGCCTGCCTTGCCGAGATCGGCGCGATCTAGCTGGCGTCCTCGAACCTGCTAGCATCATCCCGACCAAGCAAAAACAAAGGTCGGGAGGATAACAATGAACTCAACGCCACTCTGGCTGTCGTCGCTCGCGTTGGCCGCAGCGGGCGGCTGGCTCGCTGCCACGACGTTTACCGCACCCGCCACCAGCAAGGAGCCGCGCTTTCCGCAGCTCACCATGGACCAGCTCGACCCCAAGCAGAAGCCGCTCGGCGAGCAGATCATGAAGGTGTCGAGCGTCGGCATCGGTGGGCCCTACAATCCGATGATCCGCAGCCCCGTGCTCGGCCAGCGCCTGTTCGACCTGTTCTACTATCTGCGTTGGGAGACCTCGGTCCCGACCAAGCTCAACGAGTTCGCGATCCTGATCATCGGACGGCAGTGGCGCTCGCAGGTGGAATGGTTCGCGCACGCGCCGCTCGCCGCGAAGGCGGGCTTGTCGCCCGACATCATCGCGGAGTTGAAGGCCAACAAGCGGCCGTCGAAGATGGCCGAGGATGAGGCCGTGGTCTACGATTTCGTCACCGAGATCACCACGACCAAGAGGGTCACGGACGAGACCTATGCGCGCGCGAAGAAGGTCTTCAGCGATCAGCAGATCGTCGACCTCACCGCAGTATCAGGCAATTACGTGATGGTGGCGATGCTGCTGGCGATGGCGGAGGAAACGGTGCCGCCGGACAAGCAGGAGCCGTTCAGGCCGGGTGAGCCGTAAGAGGCGCGAGAACCCGCGACAAAATTGCGATGCCGTAGGGTGGGCAAAGGCGCATCGCGCCGTGCCCACCATCTCTCTATGTGCTACCGCGATTGGTGGGCACGCTTCCGCCTTCGCTCTTCGAGCTACGGCGGACAAGCCGCTTTGCCCACCTGCGGCATCGGTGCAAGCCGAGCTGCTTCCGCACCTAACCCAGCTTGAACAGCGCCTGCAAAACCGTGTTGACGCCGAGTAGGCCGCTGTCCCGGGTATGACGGCTCCAAATGTTTCAGGCCTTGTCGGTCTTCTTCGCCGTCAGCGCCTGGTCGATGGCAAAGCCGCCGATCTCGCTCATCGCCTGCGAGATCACGTCGCCGCGCCTGGCAAAGCCGCTGGAGAGATAGTCGAACTGGGTCCGCGCCAGCCGCAGCACCTCGATCGGCACCGAGACGACGGTGTCGTTGAAACTGTCGACCGAGGCGCGCAAGCTCTCCAGCTCGGCAGTGAGCTTGCGGATGTGGCTCTCCGCATCCTGCATCAGGCCGAGCAGCTTGACGCGCTCGGCATTGAAGGCGGTGCGCTCGGCGGCAGCCGCCGCGGTCACCTCGACAAGCTGCGCGCGCATCGCCTCGATCTGGCCGACCATGGAGTCGGAGGCGAGCTCGGCGGCCTCGCGCAGCTCGACATGGCGCGTGTTCTCTTCTTGCGTCTCGTGATAGAGCCGCTCGGCCGACATCGCCCGCTGCGCCAGCGACTCGATCAGCGCGGCCGCACGCAGCAGCATGGCGCCGTTCCGGCCCGACACCATGCTGGCCATGCGCCGCAGGAAATCGACGGTTTCGGACGATGAGTTCGGCGGCAGTGGGACGACCGTCGCGGACATGGGGGATGCCAGGGCGTAATGACCGCCGCCGTACCGACTGGGCTCACGCAACATTCGGCGCCTGATCGAGGACCCGAGCAAGCCTGAATCGGCCGGCCCGGTCAACCGGCGAGGCCCGCCAAATTTGGGGTCAGGCGTCCTTCTGCCGGCCGATCCGCCCTAAATGGGTGAAGCCGAACCCGGCCGAATATTTCAGGCCATAGCCGAGCGCCCGGTCGATGCCGATATGGGCGAGCCAGATCAAGGCGATGGAGAGGGTGAGGGGCGAGGCGAAGCCGAAGCCCAGCGTCATCAGCGTCACCGGCGCCATGTAGCTGTGGGCGGCGTTGTAGACCATCGCGCCGAATTTTGCGTCGGCGAGGTAGGCCAGGAAGCTCAGGTCAGGCACGAAGAACAGCACGGCAAACACGAGCCAGGAGCCGCCCCAGGCCGCGTACAGCATCACCATGCCGACGAACAGGGTCAGACCTTCTAGGCGGAGCAGGATGTTGACGCCACCTGTCGCAGCCCCGGTCTCGGCAGCTTGTTCGTCCATCGTCGCCTCCCAGGCAAAACTCTGTAATTCCTTGCGCTTTCACGCTGTGGCAGGGCAGCCCTGCGGCGCCGAAAGCCGCTTCCCGCTCCGCAAAATGCCGTGTTAGAACCCCCGGCAAGCGTGGCTTAGTTAAGAACTGGCGGGAGCAAATGAAACATATCCTGGACGCCCTTGAAGATCGTCGTGCCGGCGCAAAGCTCGGCGGCGGGGAGAAGCGCATCGAGGCGCAGCACGCCCGCGGCAAGCTGACCGCACGCGAGCGCATCGAGCTGTTGCTCGACAAGGGATCGTTCGAGGAGTTCGACATGTTCGTCGAGCACCGCTCCACAGAGTTCGGCATGGAGAAGACCAAGGTGCCGGGCGACGGCGTCGTCACCGGCTGGGGCACCGTCAACGGCCGCAAGACGTTTGTCTTCGCCAAGGACTTCACGGTGTTCGGCGGCTCGCTGTCCGAGACCCACGCACTGAAAATCACGAAGCTCCAGGACATGGCGATGAAGGCGCGTTCGCCCATCATCGGCCTCTACGACGCGGGCGGCGCCCGCATCCAGGAAGGCGTCGCCGCGCTCGCCGGCTATTCCTACGTGTTCCGCCGCAACGTGCTCGCCTCCGGCGTGATCCCGCAGATCTCCGTCATCATGGGCCCCTGCGCCGGCGGCGACGTCTATTCGCCTGCCATGACCGACTTCATCTTCATGGTGAAGAACACCAGCTACATGTTCGTCACCGGCCCCGACGTGGTGAAAACAGTGACCAACGAGGTCGTCACCGCCGAAGAGCTCGGCGGCGCCTCGGTGCACGCGACGCGCTCCTCGATCGCCGACGGTGCGTTCGAGAACGACGTCGAGACGCTCTTGCAGATGCGGCGCCTGATCGACTTCCTGCCGTCCAACAACACCGACGGCGTGCCGGAATGGCCGAGCTTCGATTCCATTGAGCGCCTCGACGATTCCCTGGACACGCTGATTCCCGACAATCCGAACAAGCCCTACGACATGAAGGAGCTGATCCTGAAGGTCGTGGACGAGGGCGACTTCTTCGAGATCGCGGATGCCTTCGCCAAGAACATCGTCACCGGCTTTGGCCGCATCGCCGGCCGTACCGTCGGCTTCGTCGCCAACCAGCCCATGGTGCTGGCCGGCGTGCTCGACAGCGATGCCTCGCGGAAAGCGGCGCGCTTCGTCCGCTTCTGCGATGCCTTCAACATCCCGATCGTCACCTTCGTCGACGTGCCGGGCTTCCTGCCGGGCACCGCGCAGGAATATGGCGGCCTGATCAAGCACGGCGCAAAGCTGCTGTTCGCCTATTCGCAGTGCACCGTGCCGCTGGTGACGATCATCACCCGCAAGGCCTATGGCGGCGCCTTCGACGTCATGGCCTCCAAGGAAATCGGCGCCGACATGAACTACGCCTGGCCGACCGCCCAGATCGCGGTGATGGGCGCCAAGGGCGCCGTCGAGATCATCTTCCGCAGCGACATCGGCGACCCCGACAAGATCGCCGCCCGCACCAAAGAATACGAAGACCGCTTCCTGTCGCCCTTCATCGCGGCCGAGCGCGGCTACATCGACGACGTCATCATGCCGCACTCGACGCGGAAACGGATCGCAAGGGCGCTGGCGATGCTGAAGGACAAGAAGGTGGAAGCGCCGGCCAAGAAGCACGACAATTTGCCATTGTGAGGTGGACGTAGCCCGGATGGAGCGTAGCGAAATCCGGGTTCTCGTTCAGCAGTTGCTGTACGCGCTTCGCTCATGCGGGCTACCAGGTTCGTTTCTGATCCGGCATCCTTGATCAAAACCCAATGACCGAAGACGATCCGACCGACGAAATCTCCGACATCGAAGACCGGATCGAGCGGCTAGCCGAGATCGCCGAGCGATGCCGGAAGTATATCCTGGCCTCCAAGATCGCCATCGGCAGCGGTGCTGCGCTGCTGCTGATCACGATCCTCGGGCTGTTCGGGACTGGCCAAACCGCCGCGCTCGGATCGATCGCGCTGGTGCTGGGCGGGATCGTGTCGCTCGGCTCGAACATCAGCACGTTGCGGCAGACGGACGAGGCGATCAGTGCTGCGGAGGCGCGGCGCGCGGCGCTGATTGGAACGATCGATCTGCGCCTGGTCGCCGATGCACCGCTGAAGCTGATGTGACGCACCGCGTCACGCTGCAGGGCGCAGCGTCAGCACCATCAATTCCGCGCGGCATTCGGCGGCGAAGGTTTGCAGCCGCTCCACGGTTTCCTGGTCGAGGATGGTCTTCGCCAGGCGTTCGGCGCGTGCAACCTGCTCTTTGAGATAGTCGATGCGGGCCATGTGTCACCTCTGGCAGGAATAATTTGAAGCAAATTGCTTCGTTCCGGCGGTGGTGGGGACATGGATAACAACGGGTTAATGGTGCGCTGAATGTCTCGCGCGCAACGCATCACCGCAGCGAGGACGTCAGCAGCCAAACGCCCGCGGCCACACATGCAATGCCAGCAGCGCGCGCGATCCATCGTCCGGCCGGCGTCAGCTTCTCCAATAGAACGAGCAGCGCCAACAGCGCGATCCAGAGCACGTTCATCACGCCGCCGATGAACAGGAGTGCCATCAAGAGCCAGCAGCAGCCGACACAATAGCTTCCGTGCCGAAGTCCCAGCAGCAGGCAGCCTCGCGGCGTGTCGCGAAAGCCGCCGTGGCGCATCAGGAACAGGAACGGCGACTGGCATTGGACGAGGCAGACGTCCTTGAATGGCGTCCATTGATAGATGCCGACCACGATCAGCACGATTGCGCCGACGAGGTTGCTGGCGAGCGTCATCCGGGAGTCGAGAAGGGCTGCGCGATCGATCACCCACTGCAGAAGGGTTGCGACAAGTGAAAAGCCGGTCCAGGCGAGGAGATAACCGGCGGCAAACCACCCGGTTGCCGCGAACGGTTTGGCCTGTGCCTTCGCCCGCCGGCCGACGCTGGCGTACATGAGGATCATGGGCGCGGCCGAGGGCGCCATCATTCCGACCATCATCACCGCCCACATCAGGAACACGTAGGCGAACTCGATCGTTCGCCACGGCTCGCTGGCGGGCAACATGATGCCGATCCCCGCCGGAATCATGCGGAAGCCGGTCATGTCCATGCCGCCCATGTCCATGTCGTTGGCGAGCCAGAGCACATAGGCCCATGCCAGCACGACGATGATCAGGATCGCGCTGCCGACGATCCAGCGGTCGTGGCGCAGCACAGTTTCGAGAGCGCTGTCGGTCATTTGTGATGCGTGTTGCCGGCCTTCCCGCAGACCGTCACATCAGGAGCGGCATCAAGCCTGGTTCGACCACTGGATCGGCGCATAGAGGCCGTTCCTGCCGGAATTGTCCCAGCGCATGCCATGATCGCTGTAGGTATTGCCGGCGGCGCCGACCGCCATCACCATCCTGTCGGGACTGACGGGGTGACCGATGTTGGCCCACATTTCGCCGCTCGGGTGCATGGTCGGCAACGGCTCGACGGACATCTGGAGAATGCCCGGGATTTCCGCGGACCGCGTCTTGCCGTCGATCCGGAATGAGATCGGGACCTTCTTCACGCCGAGGTTCTTGCTGATCAGCGGTACGAACGCGGCCATGGGACCACCGGCCGCGCCGCTGAAGATCGCAGCCAGCGCCTCGGTCTGCTGGTCGTCGGCGCTCTGATCGACATAGGTGGCCTGCGACCAGTCCCCGTCAGCCATGACTCCGGGCGCATGGAGAATGACTAGGACGTTCAGTCCGTCGAGTGCGACGTCGCCGTAACGGCCGGTCTCGATGTGGAAGATCAGCGGCACGTTGCAGAAGCCCTCGGTCGGTCGCGCGGTCAGCGGGGCAGCCGCGGACACGAGGCACGGGCACACAATGCTGCAACTGCAATTTTCGAAATAGTCACCGGAAAGCTGCCACGAGACCTGAGATGAGACCTGAGATGAGACCTGGTCCACCATCGCTTCCTCCTGCTAGGCCGAACCCGACAGATCACTTTCGAACGAGCTACCTGTGGTGGAAGGCTACGCCGCGTGCGCGGGAACCGCAAGGCGATGCGCCAATGAAGTTGGTGTGAAGCGGCGAGGCGTAGAGGTGCGCAGAGCATGATCCGGAAAAGTGCGTAGCGGTTTTCCGAAAAGATCGTGCTCAAACAATAACCTAAAGCGCGATGGTGATTCATCTTCATGCCATCGCGCTTTAGGGTGGGTTAGCGCCAGCGTAACCCACCACGTCTCCATTCGTTCGGGCAGACCCAGGTGGGTTACGGCTTCGCTTCACCCATCCTGAGAGCTACGAGCTGTTCCGTTCTATCGTCGCGCCGCATCGGCCGCGGCAAAATGCGCCAGCTGGTCGGCGTGGGCTTTGGCGAACGCCGGGCGAGCCGTGGCGCGCGCGACGTAGTCGCGGCAGGCCGGGTGCTCCGACAAGCCGCCGAACTTATCGACGACGCGCAGCACGTCCGACATCAGGATGTCGGCGACGGAAAAGGACCCCGCCAGCCATTCGCGCGTCGCAAGCACCGTCTCCATGTGCTTGAGGCGGAGTTTCAGGAAGTCGTCGACGAACTTCACGGCAGGCGAGCCATCGAAACTGCCGGTGAACTTGAACATCGTCCAGGGCAGGGCCGGCATCTCCACCGAATTAAGCGCGGCGAACACCCACTCCATCGCTTCGTTACGGCCGCGGGGATCGGTCGGCATCAGTTCGGGGTTGCGCTGACCCAGATGCAGCAGGATCGCGCCGCTCTCGAAGATCGAGAGGTCGCCGTCGGTCAGCCACGGCACCTGGCCGAACGGCTGATGCGCGAAGTGCGCGGCATCGCGCGGGTTGAACGGCACGCTCGCGACGCGGTAGGGCAGGGCTGCTTCTTCCAGCGCCCAGCGTACACGAAGGTCGCGCACGAAGCCGCGGGGCATCTCGGGAACCCAGTCGAAGGTGGTGAGGATGAGATTGGGCATGTGGGGGCTCCGTGTTGTCTGGGCATAGGACGGATGAGGAGCGGACGTTCCGACAGCGGGGACAGAAAAAAAGGCGATCTCGTAGGATGGGTAGAGCGAAGCGAAACCCATCAACGCTATTCCCGCGGGTGGAATGATGGGTTTCGCTGCGCTCTACCCATCCTACGGGCCGGTGCTCATGGCCCAAGCTTCGCCAGCTTGCCTTGCTTCGCGGCCTCCACCGCGCGTTCGGCATCCTCCGGCAGCAAAATCCGCTCCGCCACCTGCCGCGCTGCCTCGCGCTTCACCGCGGCGACATACGCGCCGTCGTCGGCATAGCGCTCCGCAATCGACAGCCTGGGATCATGCACTTCCTTCCGCGCGGCTTCCGTCGGCGCGAACGGCACCACCGCGCCTTGCAATGGATAGAGCGCTGTCGGCCCAAACCCCTGCGCGCGCGGATTCCATGCCGTGTAGGTCGCACGCGGGACGGCGAGAGCGAGCTGGCGGATGCCTGCGATGGCCATGCCGTCATCATCCGCCTTCGGCACGAACACGGGATAGCGGCTGATCTCCTTCGGCGGCAGCACGCTCTGGTCGGAGAAGGCGGCGAGCGTGTGGATGCCGGCATAGGGCAGGCCGGGGATATCGGTGGGCACGGCGCCTTGCGCCGGCACGAGCGTGCCGTGGGCGCGCATGGGGACGCGGCTTGCCGGCGGCCTGACGCCGTCGCTGATCCAGGCATTGAGGTCGGTGAGCAGCGCGCGCATCGGCATGCCCGCATGAACAGGGTTCTGCGGCAGCGACATCGCCGGCACGCCCTTCTTCATCACGTCGGCGGCTTCCGCAAAATGCGGCGTGCCCGAGATCATGTAGGCGCGGACATTGTCGGGAAGATCGAGATGGTTGCCGGCGAGATCGGTGACCAGGAGCGAAGCGTGCGAGGCCCACCATTCGTGCTCGCTGTCGGTCTGCATCACCTTCGGGCAGGTCGCCGAGAGCGAGCAGCGGCGGAGCAGGCCGTCGGTCTTGCCCGAATAGGGATCGCTGAGGCTCGCATAGGTGAACGGGAAGAGATCGGCCTGCCAGGCCGGGTCCTGGAGATGGCGCGGGTTGCGGCCGGGCTGGCCGAAGCGGACGTTGGTCGCCATCCGCCGCGTGCCCGCGACATGCGGCATCAATCCGTCGAACACGGTGCGGCCCGATAGGTCCTCGTTGAAGCCGAGATAGAGGAAGTCGCGCAGGAAGCGGCCGGATTGCGAGACGCCGAAGCCGATCGCGCGGCTCACCGATGGATGCAAACCATTGAGCAGCGGGTTGGCCTGCGTCTCGTCATGGCGGAGGAAGCTGACGACGTCGCGCACCGCGGCATAGCCCATGCCGAGCGGCACCGGATCGCGCGCGGTGTAGGTGATCTCGTAGAGCGCGCCGGCATCAAAGCCATCAGGGCGCGTGATCTCCACCGCAGTGGGATCGACGAGTTTTGCCGAAAGGCCTGATGGCGTCTGCCGCGCATCGGCCCAGGCGGCGCGCACGGTGACGTGGAGGTTGGCGGCCTCAGCCGCCGGCCAGGTCAGCGTGGCACGCGCGGGATTGGTCGTGTTGTCGAAGACGAATTCTTCGCGCGCGGGACCACTGATGTTCTTGATCACCGGTGCGGCCAGCGCCATCTGGCCGGGCTTGGAGGGAATGTCGCCCTGCCAGCCGACCCAGACCATCGTAAAACCTTGGCGATGCAGGAAGCCGATGCCGGCATCCTCGGCCTTGTCGGCATTGTTGGCGCCGGGCTGGGCGGAATCGTCGAACAGTTGGGGCGCCAGCTTGCGGCCGCGATTGGGCACCTCCAGCAGCAGCGTGCCGTTGCCATGCGTGGGATCGCTGGGCCTGAGGATCACGACGTCGGCGGTGGCCTCGACCTTGCCGTCGGCATTGCGCGGCGCGAGCGCAAGGTCGGTGATGACGGCATTGCGATCGTCGGCCGGGTTGAGCGCGAAGGTCGCGCGCGCGGTGATGCGTTCATAGGTGCCGACATTGCCAAAGCTGCGCCCGTCAAAGGCGGGCACGCGTTCCAGAACATCGAAGCGTACGATTTCGGCGACTGATACCGCCGGCCACAGGCAGGTGATCGCAACGAGACCCGAGATGATCCTGCGCATGGCCGTTCCTTCCCTTAGGTAGGCGCAGCGTAAAATCCGCCGCGCGGGCTTTTTGTTGCCGCCACTATAACCGTCTATGCTGAGGCCAAACAACAGGAGGAAACCCGATGCCCGCTGCCTACTTCGTCGTCCGCGCCATCGTCGCCGATGCCGACAAGCGCGCCGCCTTCGACCGGTGGTACGAGACCGAGCATGTGCCCGACGCGGTGAAGGCGTTCGGCGTGAGCAAAGCCTGGCGGTTCTGGAGCCTGGACGATCCCTCGCTGCACCAGGCCATGTATCAGTTCGACGACGAAGCAGCGCTCGCGGCGATGCTGAAGGGCGATGCTCTGAAGCAGCTCGTCGCCGATTTCAAGCGGGACTGGCCCGATGTGAAGCGCTCGCGCGAGACGCTGGTGCTGGCGCAGGAGTTTGTGAAGTAGGTCTGCAAATCCTGTCACGTTCGCAACGAACCTGAATGCGCGATTCAGCTCTGGTTCATGTCGTGACCGCGACACTTCCTCTGCATCACTTGCGCGAAAGACCAGAGGATATGTCATGGAGCGTCGGAACTTTTTGAAACTTGCATTGGGTGTGACGGCGGGCGCCGCTGCCTTCGCAGCGACCGCGCATGCCGCGCCATTGTCGCCGCAGCCGGTTGGCCCGGCGCGCATGCCGGAAGGCAATCCCGACGCCCATCCCGCCGTCACCACCAGCGATGAAGCCGCGCAGCTCAAGCCCGAGCAGGTTCGCTGGGGCCATGGTCACGGCCATTGGCATCACCGCCATTGGGGCTGGCGTCACCGTCACTGGGGCTGGCGTCGCCGACACTGGCGTCGTCATCATTGGTAAGCTTCGCGCAAGCCAGGCCTTGAACGGGGATCGCGGTTCGCGGTCCCCGTTTTGATTCGACGCCGTGGTGAGATGATGGGTCGAAGGGCCTTCAAAAACAAAGTGGCCGCGCAGGCTGTCCTGCGCGGCCACTTCGCAGTGCGAAAAGACGAGATCAGATCGGACGGCAGCGGCCACCCCACCAGCGGAAGCCATAGGGGCAAACGCGCGGGCGCACCACGACGACGGGTGCGGGCGCCGGCACGACGACGACCGGCCCACGTGCGGCCATCGGACGGCAGCCGCCATAGGGGCCGCGATACCAGCCGGGGCCGCAGCCGCCAGCAGCGCTGGCCGCCTCGCTGAAACCAACGACCGCGCTGGCGAGCATGACGGCGGCGAAGAGATATTTCATTTGGTCTTCCTTCTCGTCCTTGGGGCAGGGCTTTGGGGGGGCGAATCTTCAGGGCTTGGCGCTTGCGGCGCACAATGAATCAAAAGACACGATTCGACACGTTAAATCGGGGAAGCAACGTGCATCGCGATGCAAACCTGCCAATCATGACCTGAATGCGGCATGAACGTTCCCTGCATGCTGCTTGAGGCGACACTCATCTGTCGCTAAGCGCGATGAGATCTGGATGAATCGTCATCGCGCTTTAGGTTGTTGTTTACGCATGATCTTTCCGGAAAACCGCTTCGCACTTTTCCGGATCATGCTTTAGCGGCCGAGAAAGCCCAACACCAGCTCCCTGTACTTCTCGGGCGCCTCCAGGAAGACGAGGTGGCCGGTGTCCGGGATCACCTCGGCCCGCGCATTCGGCATCTTCGTGGCGAGCTGCTTGGCGAGCTCGGCGTTCTGCCCCATCTTGGCGCGCAACGCCTCGGGCGCGAGTGGCCGGCCCGGCGCGTTGTGGTCGTCGGCGCCCATGATGAACAGCGTCGGCGCGGTGATGAGCGGGATCTCGTGCGCCACCGGCTCGCGATAGATCATCTGGCCGGACGAGACGAAGGCGCGCAGCCAGCGCGGATAATCCGGGCTGCCCTTGATGTTGAAGCGGGCGTCGATGAACGGCGTGATCGCGTCCGGCGGCAGCTTGATCGCGTAGTTGGTCTGGAGCTGCTTGCGGTAGCCGTCGGCGGTGAGCTTGTCCTCGGTCTCGATGATCTTCTCGGTCGGCGTCGGCGGCACGTAGAGGCGGTAGTCCTCGAGCCCGATCGGCGCGGTCAGCACCAGATGGGCGACGCGGTCCGGATAGGCGCGGGCGATGCGCACGCCGAGCATGCCGCCGAGCGAATGGGCGACGACATCTGCCTTGTCGATCTTGAGATGATCGAGCAGCGCGATCGTGTTGCGCGCCAGATTGTCGAAATGCAGCTCGCCCGTCGGCTTGGAGGACTTGCCGAAGCCGATCTGGTCCGGCACCACGACACGATAGCCGGCCTCGCTCAACATCTTGACGACAGGCGCCCAGTAGCTCGACGGGAAATTGCGCCCGTGTAGCAGCACGACGGTGCGGCCATTTGCTTGCGCGGGTGCGACGTCCATATAGGCCATGCTGAGCTGCTCGCCGTCGTTGACGACGGGGAGCAGGTGCACGGGGTAGGGATAGGCAAAGCCTTCGAGCGCGACGCCGTAGGGTTCGCGTTGGGGCGTGTCGGCGGCTGAGGCAAAGGAGAGTGGGACGAGGAGGGCAGCGGCGAGCGCGGCCGGGAAGAGGAGGCGGGTCATTGGGGTCTCGTGTTTGACAATGTCGTTCCGGGGCGATGCGAAGCGTCGAACCCGGAACCTCGAGATTCCGGGTTCGGCTCTGATGAGCCGCCCCGGAATGACCGTGCCCATAAACGCGTGGATGGCCGGGTCAAGCCCGGCCATGATGGAAGTGAGAGTTCACACGCGAACGTGTGATTTCACGACGGTTGCGTGACTAGTCCTTCCCATTCCCGAACAGCGCCGCGAACTGCTTCTCGCCGGTGCGAGTGAAATTCACGACGCGGCTGCCGGGCGTGGGATCGCGCGCGGCCCATTTCAATTCCGCGAACCGCTGCATCATTGCCGCGCCCAGCGTGCCAGCGAGATGGTGGCGCCGCTCGCTCCAGTCGAGGCAGGCCTTGCAGACCGGACGGCGCGGATGGCTGAGCATGTCGGGCGAGATCTGCAAATTCTTGGCGAGGAAGCGCTCGCCGTCGGCCGTCAGCTCGATCTCCTGCTTCTTCTGCCTGACCAGATTTCGCTCGCGCATGGTGTCGAGCATCTGCACGCCGAGATCGCCGGCAAGGTGATCGTAGCAGATCCGCGCACGCCGCAGCGCCGGATCCTTCGGACCGGTGCGCACGCGCATATGGCCGGTGCGCGCGGCAAGGCCCGCAAGGCCCTCGAGCACGCCGGCGACGTCGTCGTCGGTGAGACGGTAGTAGCGGTGCCGGCCCTGCTTCTCCGGCTCGACGAGGCCGCCGGCCTCGAGCTTTGCCAGATGCGAGCTCGCAGTCTGCGGCGTGATGCCGGCCTCCTGCGCGAGCTCGCTTGCGGTGAGCGCGCGGCCGTTCATCAGCGCCGTGAGCATGTTGGCGCGGGCGGGATCGCCGACCAGCGAGGCGACCATGGCGATGTCGGGACCTGATTTCATGCTTCGATGGTAGCCGAAGCATTGTGGTCGGGCAAGGGCGTAGCTTCTCACTACGTCGTCATTGCGAGCGAAGCAATCCAGCGCCGTAGGGTGGGCAAAGGAGCGTAGCGACGTGCCCACCAATCGTCGTTGCGGACAAAGGACGTGGGCACGCTTCGCTTTGCCCACCCTACGAGACCAGCGCTCGCAATGACGAAGACAAATCAGGAGACCACCATGTCCGTCACCGTCTTCATCCGTTACCAGCTCGATCCGTTCAAGCGCGCGCAGTTCGAGGAATATTCAAAGCGCTGGCTCACCATCATCCCGAAATGCGGCGGCGACCTCATTGGCTATTTCATGCCGCATGAGGGCACCAACAACACCGCGTTCGCGCTGATCACCTTCGAGAGCCTTGCCGCCTACGAGGCCTATCGCGCGCGGCTGCGGCAGGATGCGGAGGGAATGGCGAACTTCCATTTCGCCGAGGAGAACAAATTCATCCTCGCGGAGGAGCGCACGTTCCTGCGCAAGGTGGTAGTGTAGGCCACCAACGCTAAGGAGACGCCCATGATCGCCGTGATTTTCGAGGTCTGGCCCAAGCCGGAACATCGCCAGGACTATTTCGATCTCGCCGCCGATCTGAAGCCGCTCCTGCAAACCATCGACGGCTTCATCTCGGTCGAGCGCTTCGAGAGCCTGACCGAGAAGGGCAAGATCCTGTCGGTCTCGTTCTGGCGGGACGAGGCCGCCGTCCAGGCCTGGCGCAACACGATGGAGCATCGCCGCACCCAGGCCAAGGGCAGGGCGCAGATCTTCGCCGACTATCACCTGCGCATCGCCAGCGTCATCCGCGACTACGGCATGAATGATCGCGAGCAGGCGCCGAAGGACAGCCGCGCGGTGCACGACGCGCACTAGCGCCGGCCGCGACGCATCCCCATGTCTGCGCGGCCAACAAGGGAGAGAAACATGCATGTGACGACCGCTGACAAGCGCGCGACGTTCAGGAAGCTGCACGAGAGCGGCTGCTTCATCCTGCCCAATCCGGTCGATGTCGGCAGCGCGAAAGCCTTGCAGCATCTCGGTTTCAAGGCGATCGCGTCATCGAGCGCGGGCTTTGCCTGGACCATCGGCAAGGCCGACAATCACGTCACCGTCGAGGACGTCTGTCAACATCTGGCAGCATTGAGCTCGGCGGTCGACATTCCCGTCAATGCGGATTTCGAGGGCGGCTTCGCCGTCGAGCCGGACAAGGTCGCCGACAACGTCGAGCGCGGTGTGCGCACCGGCGTCGCGGGCCTGTCGATCGAGGATTCCACCGGCGACAAGGACAAGCCGATCTACGAGCGCGCGCTCGCGGTCGAGCGCATCAAGGCCTCGCGCAAGGCGATCGGCGACAGCGGCACGCTGCTGGTCGGCCGCTGCGAGGCCTATTTGTGGGGCGTGACCGACCTCAAGCTCGTCATCGACCGGCTGACCGCCTATGCGGACGCCGGCGCGGATTGCCTCTACGCGCCGGGCCTGAAGACACGCGAGGACATCGCCGCGGTGGTGAAGGCTGTCGCACCGAAGCCGTTCAACCTCCTGATCGGCGGTCCCGGCCTGTCGCTCAAGGAAGCCGAAGATCTCGGCGTGCGCCGCATCAGCGTCGGCGGCTCGCTCGCCCGCGCCGCCTGGGGCGGCTTCATGCGCGCCGCAAAGGAGATGGCGGAAAAGGGGACTTTTGCAGAGCTCGGCAGCGGCTATTCCGGCGGCGAGCTCAACAAGATGTTCAGCTGAAGGCAAACGAAAGCGGCGGGATGTTGAGTCCCGCCGCTCTCTCATCCTCTCGTGTCATGCTCCGCGAAGGCGGGGCATCCAGTACGCCGAGGCTTCTCGGCTCTATCACAACCGTCTCGTAGTACTGGGTCGCCCGGTCGAGCCGGGCGACGACAGCTATCGTGTTACGTCTTACTTCGCGCCGTCAGACGGAGTCTGCGTATCCGGCGCTGGCTTTGCCGCAGGCGTATCTGCCGGCGCGGCCGGCTTGCTCGGCGCGGCGCCCGTGGTCACGCCCGGCGCGGCGTTGTTGCGCGGCGTCACGTCGCGCATGCCGGGAGGTGCAGCCGGATTGGCGGGCTGCGACTGCTGCGCAGTCTGTGTCGCCGGCGTGTTGCTCGCCTGGTTGCCCGTGGTCGTGTTGTTCAAGCCATAGAACACGGCGCCCAGCACCAGGGCGATCGCCACCGCGAACAGCGCGACCTTGCCGCTGGAGGCGGGGCCTTCGCCAAGCTCGGGATCCGCCTGAAGGTCGGCATCCCGGCGCGCCGCGCGAAGATACTCATCGTCGGCGAGGTTCGGGCGGTACGGATCGTTGGGAAAACGGTCGTCAGCCATCGATTGGTCTCCTCGGTTATGACGCCGGGACAACCCTCAGCTGCGAGATTCCGTTCCGCCTCCTTTATGCTTTCGTCGCATGTTGCCCCGGCTGCGGGAATCGGGAACCTGTTCGCCTGGGGAACCGAAAGCGTGAGTTCCACCAGTGGAGGAAGGGAACAAGATCATGTGGAGCCTGCCGCCGAGCGATAGCGTGCTGCATTTCCTGTCGCTGGTCGCGGTCGCAGCGCAAGGCATGACGGCCGCGCTCGCTGCCGGCCGCCGCAGCATGGACTGGCTGGGGGTCTGCTTCCTTGGCTGCATCACCGCGCTCGGTGGCGGCACGCTGCGCGATCTCTTCCTCGGGCATTATCCGCTGGTCTGGGTGCAGCACCCGATCTATCTCGCGCTCGCCGGCGGCGCTGCCTTCCTCACCATCCTGACCGCCCGCCTCGTGCACCGGCTCAAGGTCGCCTTCATCGTGCTCGATGCCATCGGCCTTGTCGTCTTCACCATGGCCGGTTGCGACGTCGCCTGGCAGATGGATGCCTCGCTGCCGATCGTCATTGTCTCCGGCATGGTAACGGGCTGTGCCGGCGGCATCTTGCGCGACGTGCTGTGCAACGATGTGCCGCTGCTGTTCCGCTCCGAGCTCTATGCCAGCGTCTCGGTGGTGACCGGTCTGTTCTATGCCACCGCCTTCGGCCTCAAGCTCAACGCCGAGCTCTGGACCATCCTGACCTTCGTCCTCGGCATCAGCTTCCGCCTGCTGGCGGTGCGCTACAAATGGGAGATGCCGAAATTCGTCTTCACGGAGGACGAGGGGAGGTAAGCGCTGTCGCGCGCGAATGGCGAATGGCGAATAGATCTGGCCATTCGCCACTCACTACTCCCCATTCGCCCCTCACTTCCTTGCCTTCGCGACCTGCGCCGGCGTCACCAGCGGTGCCGCGTTGCCCCAGGAATTGCGGATATGGTTGGTCACCGCCGCGATCTCTTCGTCCGACAGCTGCTTGGCATAGGCCGGCATCTCGCCGGTATTGGGCGCGCGCGGTGTCGTCACGGTATGGGCGCCGTCGAGGATGAGGCGCAAGGTCGAGGACGGGTTGACCGATTGCAGCAGCGCATTGCCCGGCAGCGGCGGATAGATCCGCGGCGCGCCGGAGCCGTCGGCTTCGTGACAGGCGATGCAGAGCTTTGCGTAGACGGCCTGGCCGGCCTTCATCTCGGCATCCTCAGGCGGCGTCACGATGGTCTCGCGCCGCGACGGCGGCAGGCTCTTCAAATAGACCGCGATCGCCGTCACGTCGGCATCGCTCATCTTCGAGGTCGAGTTGACGACCACCTCGGCCATCAGCCCATCGGCATGACTCCTGGCGTTACGTCCGCTCTGGAGATACTCGGTGATGTCCTCGACGCTCCACGATTTCAGCCCGGTGCGCGCGGCGCCGTCGAGCCGTGGCGCGTACCAGCCGCCGACCTCGTTGCCGGAGAGGACCTGAGCCTGCTTGTCCGCGCCGAAGTAATTCTTCGGCGTATGGCAGGCGCCGCAATGAGCGATCCCGGTGACGAGATAGCCGCCTCTGTTCCACGCCGCGCTTTGGCTCTGGTCCGGCTCGAACAGGCCGGGCTTGAAATAGAAGGCGTTCCAGACCCGCATCAGGCGGCGATAGCCGAACGGCCAGCGCAGCTCCGGCGGCTTGTTGCGGTTCACCACCGGTGCCAGCGTTCCGAGATAGGCACGGATCGCCAGCGTGTCGTCCTTCGTCATCTTCGTGAAGTAGGGATAGGGGAACGCCGGATAATAGTTCGAGCCGTCAGGCGCGATGCCGGTGCGGAGCGCGCGGGTGAAATCGGCATCCGCCCAGGCGCCGATCCCGGTGTCGCGGTCGGGCGTCAGGTTCGGCGCATAGACCGCGCCGAAGGGCGTGTCGATGCGCTTGCCGCCCGCAAACGGCTTCGCCGGATCGGCGGTGTGGCAGCCCCCGCAGCCGCCGGCCTCGACCAGCGCCTTGCCATAGGCGATCAGCTCCGGCGATGGATCGGCGGCGAAAGCCGCGCTCGCAACTGCACTGCACAACGCGATCACAGCCAGAATCGTCCGCATGCCCGGTCTCTCCTGCGACCAATGGCCCGCATCCCGTAGGATCGGGCATCGATTCATTTCGCGACGACGGGGGTATGGTGACACAAATTGAAAATCCCCGGTGTGCTTCCGGCCACGAAATTGCGATTTTTACCCGGCGCTCCCTTTGGTCCAGATTTGTGATGCGGAGCGTGAAATATCCGACATAGAGTGGCGAAGGTGGTCGGCGCGCCCTAGCTAAAAACAACGGGCAAGCAACGGCTTAAGCGACCTAAAGCAACAAGGGCCTGAACAGGGCGGCAAAACGAGGACAGCATGGGAATCAACCAGGGTCCGATCAGTCTTGACCAAAAATACACCCAGCAAACCGGACATGTCTTCACCACGGGCATCCAGGCCCTGGTCCGCCTTCCCATGGCCCAGATCCGGCGCGACCGCGCTAACGGCCTCAACACAGCGGGCTTCATCTCCGGCTATCGCGGCTCGCCGCTCGGCGGCTACGACCAGCAGCTCTTCGCCGCCCGCAAGCATCTCGAAGAGTACAACATCAAGTTCCAGCCTGGCGTGAACGAGGACCTGGCGGCGACTGCCGTCTGGGGCTCGCAGCAACTCAACCTCTCGCCAGGCGCCAAGTACGACGGTGTGGTCGGCATCTGGTACGGCAAGGGCCCCGGCGTGGATCGCTGCGGTGACGTGTTCCGCCACGGCAATGCCGCCGGCTCCGCCAAGAACGGCGGCGTGCTGTGCCTGGCCGGCGACGACCACGGCGCAAAGTCTTCTACCGTCCCGCATCAGTCCGACCATGCCTTCATTTCGGCGCTGATGCCGTATCTCTATCCCTCGAGCATCCACGAGATGATCGAGATGGGCCTGCTCGGCATCGCGATGTCGCGCTACTCCGGCTGCTGGGTCGGCATGAAGGTGATCACCGAGACGGTGGAGACCACCGCCGAGATCGATCTCACCGACGAGATGAAGCCCTTCATCATTCCGACCGATTTCGAGCTGCCGCCCGGCGGGCTCAATCTGCGCTGGCCCGACGACCGCTTCGAGCAGGACCGCCGCCTGCAGGACTACAAGGGCTTTGCCGCGATCGCCTTTGCGCGCGCCAACAAGGTCAACCGCATCACCATGGACTCGCCGAACGCCCGCTTCGGCATCATGGCCTCGGGCAAGAGCTACGAGGACGTCCGACAGGCACTGCGCGAGCTGGGGATCACCGAGGAGGTTGCCGCAAAAATCGGCCTTCGCCTCTACAAGATCGGCATGCCCTGGCCGCTGGAGCCGGAGGGCGTGCGCAACTTCGCCGTCGGCCTCGAAGAGATCTTCATCGTCGAGGAGCGCCGCGAGATCGTCGAGAACCAGGTCAAGCAGGAGCTGTTCAACTGGCGCGACGACGTGCGCCCGCGCATCGTCGGCAAGATGGACGAGCACGACAAGCGCTTCCTCACTTTCGCCGCCGAGCTCAGCGTCGCCTCGCTTGCGACCTCACTGACCGAACGCCTGCTTCGACTTAATCTCAACCCCGAGATCGCGGAGATGCTCCGCGCCAAGGCCGATTGGTTCAACGGCCGCCAGGCCACCCAGATGCAGGCGGTCGCGCCGGTCTCCCGCACCCCGTATTTCTGCTCCGGCTGCCCCCACAACACATCGACAAAGGTCCCCGAAGGCAGCCGCGCGCTCGCCGGTATCGGCTGCCACTTCATGGCGCTGTGGATGGACCGCTCGACCGAGACCTTCACGCATATGGGCGGCGAGGGCGTGCCGTGGGTCGGCATCGCGCCCTTCACCAACGAGAACCACATCTTCGCCAACCTCGGCGACGGCACCTATTTCCACTCCGGCATTCTCGCCATCCGCCAGGCGGTCGCCTCCAAGGCCAACATCACCTACAAGATCCTCTACAACGACGCCGTCGCCATGACCGGCGGCCAGCGTCACGACGGTGATCTATCGCCCGAGAAGATCATGGCCCAGCTCCACGCCGAGGGCATCCGCGAGATCTATCTCGTCTCGGAAAACCCCGACGCCTATCCCGCCGACACCATCGCGCCCGGCGTGAAGAAATATCACCGCGACGAGCTCCAGAACGTCATGAAGATGTGCCGCGAGTTCAAGGGCACGTCCGCGATCGTCTTCGTGCAAACCTGCGCCGCCGAGAAGCGCCGCCGCCGCAAGCGCGGCCTGATGGAGGATCCGGCGCGCCGCGTCATGATCAATCCGGCGGTCTGCGAGGGCTGCGGCGACTGCTCGGTGCAGTCGAACTGCATTTCGGTCGAGCCGCTGGAGACCGAGTTCGGCCGCAAGCGCGCCATCAACCAGTCCTCCTGCAACAAGGACTATTCCTGCCTCAAGGGTTTCTGCCCGTCCTTCGTGACCATCGATGGCGGGGCGCCGCGCCATCGCGCGCCGGCCGAGCTCGCCGATATCGGTGCGCTGCCCGAGCCGGCTTCGCGCCCGACGCTTGAAAAACCCTACAACATCGCGGTCGGCGGTGTCGGCGGCACCGGCGTGCTGACGATCGGCGCGCTGCTTGGCATGGCCGCTCATATCGAGGGCAAGGCCTCGATGATCCTCGACATGTCGGGCCTCGCGCAAAAGGGCGGGGCGGTGCTCAGCCACGTGCGTCTGTCGGACCATCCGGCCGAGGTGACCTGCTCGCGCATCGTCACCGGCACTGCCGATCTCGTGCTCGCCGCCGACGAGGTGGTCGCGGTCGCCAAGGACACGATCTCGCTGTGTGATACCAGCCGCACCCGCGGCATCATCAACAGCCACGTCATTCCCACCGCTGACTTCATCCTCAACCGCGACTTCAATTTCCAAACCCGCAAGCTGACCGGCTTGCTCGAGACGGCGCTGCATAAGGACTCGGCGTTCTTCGACTTCACCAAGCCCGCCGAGCAGCTGCTCGGCGACAGCATCGCCACCAACATGATGATGATGGGCTACGCCTATCAGAAGGGCTTGCTGCCGCTGTCGGCTGAAGCGATCGAGCAGGCGATCGAGGTCAACGGCGTCTCGATCAAGATGAACAAGGAGGCCTTCCGCCTCGGCCGCCTCGCAGTCGCCGATCCCGCGCGCCTTGCCGAGATGCTGAAGGGCACGGACGAGGTGGTCGCGCCGAAGACGCTCGATGCCATGACACTCGACGAAGTCATCGAGCATCGCGCCAAGCACCTGACCGCCTACCAGAACGGCCGCCTTGCCAAACGCTATCGCAAGCTGATCGACCAGGTTCGCGATGCCGCCAAGCAGGGCGGCTATGACGAAGCGCTGCCGCGCGCGGTTGCGGTGAACTACGCCAAGCTGCTGGCCTACAAGGACGAGTACGAAGTCGCGCGCCTGTTCACCGACGGTGCTTTCGAGCAGCAGCTGCGCGACCAGTTCGAGGGCGACTTCAAGTTCAGCTTCAACCTGGCCCCGCCGATCCTGGCATCCGGGGTCGATGCGCTCGGCCGCCCGAAAAAGCGCGCCTTCGGCCCGTGGATGCTGAAGGCCTTCCGCGTGCTGGCAAAGTTCAAATTCCTGCGCGGCACCCCGCTCGACATCTTCGGCCGCAGCGCCGACCGCAAGCTCGAGCGCGACCTGATCGCCGGCTACGAGAAGGACGTCGCCACCGTGCTCGGCCTGCTGTCGCCGGTCACGATCGATACAGCGGTTGAACTCTTGTCACTGCCCGACCGCATCCGCGGCTACGGTCCGGTGAAGGAGAAGGCGGTGGCAGACGCCAAGGCCCGCTATGCCCAGCTCGCAGCGGATCTGGCGAGCCCGCCGCCGGCACCAAGGCAGATTGCAGCCGAGTAGGGCAGTCCCGTAGGGTGGGTTAGCGTGAGCGTAACCCACCCTTCTGCATGCCTAGCGACTGAGGAGGTGGGTTACGCCTTCGGCTAGCCCACCCTACAATTTCCTCTTTGAAATCAACCACCGTTCTACTGTGCATGGGGTTGTTTTCAAAAGAAGGCCTCTTCTGATAAAAAGAAAGGCGCTTGCGCCGTCGGGCAAAACACCTTTAGGACTTTGCTGTCGCTCGTCATTGCTTCGCTGAATTCGCAATGGCGGTGCCGAGGCAAACGGGCAATGGGTCACCGTCATCCTGAGGTGCGAGCCTCTTCGGCGAGCCTCGAAGGACGACGGCCCGGCTCTCGCGGCGCGAGTGTCGATGCAGCTCGGCCGTGCATCCTTCGAGGCTCGCGGCGCGATGCTTTGCGTCGCGCCGCTCGCACCTCAGGATGACGGGGCGGGAGAGTTGCGCCAAGCCGCTGCCCTCTCGTCCGACGGAATATTTCCGCGCTTGCCAATCAGGCCGGTGCGGTTCAGAAAAAAGAGCCAAGAAGAAACGCGAGCGGAGACCTCTGTTTTGACCATCAAGGGCAAGGCCTACATTGCCGGGATCTACGAACACCCGACCCGGCATGCGCCGGACAAATCCACCGCCCAGCTCCATGCCGAGGTCGCCAAGGGCGCGATCGAGGATGCCGGGATCAGCAAGGACGATGTCGACGGCTATTTCTGCGCGGGCGACGCGCCCGGTGGCGCCTGGCCGATGGTCGATTATCTCGGCCTGAACACCAAAAAGCTCCGCCACGTTGATTCCACCGAGACCGGCGGCTGTTCCTACATCATTCATCTCGGCCACGCCGCCGAAGCCATTGCCGCCGGCAAGTGCTCGATCGCGTTGATCACGCTCGCCGGCAAGCCGCGTACCGGTGTGATGCCGCCGCGTGCGGCCGGCGCGGAGGTCGATTTCGAGTCCGCGTATGGCGCGACCACGCACAATGCCTATGGCATGTGTGCCATGCGCCACATGCACGACTATGGCACCACCAGCGAGCAGCTCGCGTGGATCAAGGTCGCGGCCTCGCATCACGCGCAATACAATCCGCATGCGATGCTCAAGGACGTCGTCACCGTCGAGGATGTGCTGAACTCGCCGATGATCTCCGATCCGCTGCATCGCATGGATTGCTGCGTCGTCTCCGACGGCGGCGGCGCGCTGATCGTGACGACGCCGGAAATCGCCAAGAGCCTGAAGAAGCCGCTGGTCCGCCTGATCGGCCATGGCGAGGCCATGAAGGGCCCGCGCGGCGGCAAGGATCTCGACCTCACATACTCCGCCGGCGTCTGGTCCGGCCCGCGCGCGTTCGAGGAAGCCGGCATTACGCCGAAGGACATCAAATACGCCTCGATCTATGACAGCTTCACCATCACCGTCTTGATGCAGCTCGAGGACCTCGGCTTCTGCAAGAAGGGCGACGGCGGCAAGTTCGTCGCCGACGGCAATCTGATCTCGGGTGTCGGCAAGCTGCCGTTCAACACCGATGGCGGCGGCCTCTGCAGCAACCATCCCGTCAACCGCGGCGGCATGACCAAGATCATCGAGGCCGTCAGGCAGCTGCGCGGCGAAGCGCATCCGAAGGTGCAGGTCAAGAATTGCGATCTCGCCATCGCCCACGGCACCGGCGGCCTTCTGGGTGTTCGCCACGCCGCCTCGACGGCCATTCTGGAGCGCGTGTGATGAGCGAAGCGAAAAAGTATCCGGCCCCGGTGACGAACCCCGAGACCGCCGCATTCTGGGATGCGGCCAAGCAGGGCAAGTTCATGATCAAGCGCTGCACCGCCTGCGGCGAAGCGCATTACTTCCCACGCTCGATCTGCCCGTTCTGCTACTCCGACAAGACGGTGTGGGAAGAGGCGTCGGGCGAGGGGACGATCTACACCTGGAGCCTGATGCGGAAGTCACCGACCGGTCCTTACGCCATCGGCTACGTCACGCTGAAGGAAGGACCGTCGGTGCAGACCAATTTCGTCGACTGCGATCTCGAGAAGCTGAGGATCGGCCAGAAGGTGAAGGTGGTGTTCAAGCCGACCGACGGCGCCCCGCTGCCGTTCTTCACGCCGGCCTGATGTGATGCAAGACGTAACCCTCTCCCCTTGCGGGAGAGGGTGGCAGCCGAAGGCTGCCGGGTGAGGGGTCTCTCTCCACACGAGAAGTGTCATTGCGGAGGCAACCCCTCACCCGAGTGAGTTTGTTGCAAGGGCGGTGCTGCCCTCTCCCGCAAGGGGAGAGGGCACATTCTCAACCGCCGTTGCTCGCTGAGAGGAATACCGGGAGGAAACCAGAAAAATGTCCGCCAGATACGAAGAACTCAAAGGCCTGAAAAACCTCGGTCAGAAATACGCCTACGGCGATCGCGAGGTCATGCTCTACGCCTACGGCATTGGCCTGGGTGCAGACCCCATGGACGAGAACGAGCTCGCCTTCGTCAACGAGGGCACGTTCACGCCGCGGCCGCTGAAGGTGGTGCCGACCTTTGCCTCCGTTGCGGCCTGGGGTTCGGGTCCCGGCGAGATGAACCTCAACCGGGTGATGGTGGTGGACGGTGAGCGCGACATCACCTTCCATCAGCCGCTGCCGGTGGCAGCCAACATCACCGCAGAATCCTCCGTGCTCGAGGTCTACGACAAGGGCAAGGATAAGGGCGTCGTCATCAGCCACCAGACCGTGCTAAAGAACGAGAAGGGCGAGAAGCTGGCAACGCTGGTTGCCTCGCGCTTCGCGCGCGGCGACGGCGGCTTCGGCGGGCCAAACCTGACCCAGCCCGATCCGCACAAGATCCCGACGCGTTCGCCCGACAAGACCATCGACATCGTCACGCGTCCGGACCAGGCGCTGGTCTATCGCCTCTGCGGCGACCGCAATCCGCTGCACTCTGATCCCGAATTCGCCAGGAAGGCCGGCTTCCCGCGCCCGATCCTGCACGGCATGTGCACCTACGGCATCACCTGCCGCGGCGTGCTCCAGACCTATGCCGACTACGACGCCAGCGCGTTCCGCCAGCACGTCGCGCGATTCTCTTCGCCCGTCTATCCCGGTGAGACCGTGACCATGGACCTCTGGAAGGACGGCAACGTGATCTCGTTCGAGGCCAAGGTGAAGTCGCGCGGCGTCACCGTGATCAAGAACGGCAAGACGGTGCTGGGTTAGGCGGGCGCCGATGTCTCGCTCCCTCGCCCCGTTCTTACGGGGAGAGGGCGGGGTGAGGGGCTCTCACCACGAACCGAGACTGTAGTGAGACCTGTACCCCTCACCCGATCGCTACGCGATCGACCTCTCCCCGCAAGCGGGGAGAGGTGAAGAAAAAAACAAACAGGGAGAAGCCACCATGGGACTACTCGACGGCAAGGTCGCGCTGATCACCGGCGCGGGAGGCGGGCTCGGTGGGGCCTACGCCAAGCTGTTCGCGAGGGAAGGGGCCTCGGTCGTCGTCAACGATCTCGGCGGCCCCCGCGACGGCTCAGGCGCCGACAAGTCGATGGCGCAGCAGGTGGTGGATGCGATCAAGGCCGAGGGCGGCAAGGCGGTCGCCAACGGTGCGGACATCTCCACCATGGAAGGCGGCCAGTCGGTGTTCGACGACGCCATCAAGCACTTTGGCCGCGCCGACATCCTCGTCAACAACGCGGGTATCCTCCGCGACCAGACCTTTCACAAGGCCAGCGAGGCCGACTGGGACAAGGTCATCAAGGTGCATCTGAAGGGCACCTTTTGTTGCACCATGCCGGTGTTTCGCTGGATGCGGGAAAACGGTGGCGGCGTCATCGTCAACACCTCCTCGACCTCGGGCCTGATCGGCAATTTCGGCCAGACCAATTACGGCGCGGCCAAGGGCGGCATCTGGGGCCTCTCCAACGTGCTGGCGATCGAGGGCCGCAAGTACAACATCCGGATCTGGACGCTCGCCCCGGGCGCGCTGACCCGCATGACCGCAGACCTGCCCCGCTATAAGGAGAACCCCGGCGCGGCGCTGGGGCCGGACGGCATCGCGCCGGCCGTGCTATACATGGTTAGCGATTTGTCGGGCGACCAGACCGGCAAGGTGCTGGGCGTGTCCGGGCCCCGCGGCGTGCGCGAAATGCGGATGATGGAGATGGAAGGCTGGAAACCGCCGCACTCGGGCTGGAACGCCCAGGACATCGTCGATCACGCCAAGGAGATCTTCTTCTCCGAGGAGCAGATCAAGATGGGCGCGCGGAGGTTTTAGCTGTTGTTGTCGTTCCGGGGCGATGCGAAGCATCGAACCCGGAACCTCGAGATTCCGGGTTCGCGCTGCGCGCGCCCCGGAATGACGGAGAAAGAGAGAGAGACTGATGAAACTCACCGCCGACGCCAAGGGCACCTTCGCAATCGCGCCGACGCCGTTCCACGACGACGGCCGGATCGACGAGCGCTCGATCGACCGCCTGACCGATTTCTACGAGGAGGTCGGCTGCGACGGCGTCACGGTGCTCGGCATCCTCGGTGAGGCTCCCAAGCTCGATGCCACTGAAGCCGAGCAGGTGGCGGTGCGCTACGTCAAGCGCGCCAAGAAGATGCAGGTGATCGTCGGCGTCTCCGCACCGGGCTTTGCCACCATGCGCTCGCTGGCGAAAGCCTCGATGGACGCCGGCGCGGCCGGCGTGATGATCGCGCCGCCGCCCTCGCTTCGCACCGACGACCAGATCGTCGGCTATTTCAAGCAGGCGGCCGAGGCGATCGGCCCCGACATTCCCTGGGTGCTCCAGGACTACCCGCTGACCCTCTCGGTCGTGTTCACTCCCGCTGTGATCCGCAAGATCGTCATGGACAATGCGAACTGCGTGATGCTCAAGCACGAGGACTGGCCGGGCCTGGAGAAGATTTCGACCCTGCGCGGCTTCCAGAAGGACGGCTCGCTGCGTCCGCTCTCGATCCTCTGCGGCAATGGCGGCACATTCCTCGATTTCGAGATGGAGCGCGGTGCCGACGGCGCCATGACCGGTTACGCGTTCCCCGAGCTGCTGATCGACGTCGTGAACCTCTCCAAGGCCGGCAAGCGCGACGCCGCGCATGACATCTTCGACGCGCATCTGCCGCTGATCCGCTATGAGCAGCAGCCCGGCGTCGGCCTCACCGTACGCAAATACGTGCTGCAGAAGCGCGGCATCATCGCCTCCAGCGCGCAGCGTAAGCCCGGCGCGACCATGACGGCGACGGCAAAGGCGGAGGTCGACTACCTCTTGTCGCGCGTCGCCCGTTTCGACAAGCGCGCCAATCTCGGCCCGCAATCCAGCGCTGCAGGTTAGTTGAATGCCCGAGACATCAGCATCACGCCCGGCCTCGACGATCCTCCTGCTGCGCGATGGCGTCAAGGAAATCGAAGTCTTCATGATGGTCCGCCATCATCAGATCGAGTTCAACTCGGGCGCGCTGGTGTTTCCGGGCGGCAGCGTCGATGCCGGCGACAACGAGATCGTCGCCCGCGCCGACCTCTATTCAGGCGGCGAGGGCTTGAGCGAAGCGGGCCGCGGTTTTCGGATCGCCGCGATCCGCGAGACCTTCGAGGAGAGCGGCATCCTGCTGGCGCGGTCGAAGGACACAGGCGCGCCAATCGATGCCAAGCGTGCTGGCGAGATCGCAGACGCGCACCGCATTGCGCTCAACGAGCACAAGATCAGCTTCCTCAGCATTCTCGCCGACAACGGCCTCCAGCTCGCGCTCGATACGCTCGTGCCCTATGCGCACTGGATCACGCCGGAGGGCATGCCGAAGCGGTTCGACACCTGGTTCTTCCTCGCAGCAGCGCCGCCCGACCAGCTCGGCGCGCATGACGGCCGTGAGTCCACCGACTCCATCTGGGTCTCGCCGCGCGAGGCGGTGGAGGGCGGCGAGAGCGGCCGTTTCAAGCTGCCGTTCCCGACCACGCGCAATCTGATCCGGCTCGCCAAGCAGCCAAACGTGAACGCTGCGATGGAGCACGCCCGCGGCATGTCCATCATCACGGTGATGCCTGTGATGACCAAGACCGAAACCGGGCGCCAGCTCCGCATCCCTCGCGAGGCAGGTTATGACGGCGAGGTGTTCGAGGTCGGCGCGGTCGGCTGATACACTTCGACACACAACGAAGTATTAGCGAGCGGGGACGCGCTAGGTTCCGTCTATTGCGAAATGGACGGGACGGACGATGGATATCAGGCAGGACACCAACATCGCCGTCGAGCTGGCGCTGCTGGTCGCGCTCGCAACGCTCTGGGGCGGCTCCTACACCTTCATCAAGCTCGGCGTCGCCACCATCCCGCCGATCACGCTGATCGCGGCGCGCACGGCGATCGCGGGGCTGCTGCTGCTCCTCGTGATGTGGGTGAGGGGCATCAGGATGCCGACGGATGCCGCGACCTGGCAGCGCTTCGCGTTCCAGGCCGTGCTCAACAGCGTCATTCCCTGGACGCTGATCGCATGGGGCGAGCGCCACGTCGATGCCGCGCTTGCCACCATCCTCAACTCGGCCGGACCGATCTTCACCTTCCTGCTCACCGCAATCGTCACCCGCCACGAGGCGACGACGCCGCGAAAGCTGTTCGGCGTGGTCGCAGGCATGGCCGGCATCCTGCTGATCGTCGGCGTCGATGCGGTTCATGACATCGGCGGCGGCATCGTTGCGGAGGCCGCGATCGTCGCCGCCACCATCTGCTATGCCTGCGCCGCGATCTTCGGCCGCAGCTTCAAGGGCCTCGATCCCATGGCGCCGGCGGCCGGCTCGCTGCTGACGGGGGCGGCGGTGCTGATCCCGGCCTCGCTGGTCGTCGAGCAGCCCTGGATGGTAACGCCCTCGCTGAGCTCGGTGCTGGCCCTGCTTGCGCTCGCCGTATTCTCGACCGCGGCGGCGTTCGCGATCTACTTCCGCCTGATCCAGACCCTGGGCTCGGTCGGAACCACCGCGCAGGCGTACTTGCGTGTTCCCATCGGGGTCGCCATCAGCGTCGCCTTCCTTGGCGAGACCCTGAGCCGGACCGCCTGGATCGGGCTCGCCTGCGTCGTCCTCGGCGTCGCCGCCATGACGATCCCGGCTGGCCGGCGGGCCAGCGCCAGGGCGTCATAAAGTCGAGACGGAGGAGGGCGGTAGGCCGGAATATTTAAGGATATTGGACGTCCCGAGGCATGTTCCCCCGGGCCTGCAATACGTCGTATATTGGGCTACCAGTAGCCCGGTCCTCAAAACACCAATGTCCGCCGAATTGACGCCGACCCCTGAGAAAAAGCGAACATTCTCGCTCTCCATCGGCCAGCTCACCTTCGGCAGCTTCCTCCTGGTGCTGGCGGTGATCCTCGTCACCTCGACCGCGAGCGTTATCGCGATCCGGCACATCGACACGACCTTCGCCGAGCTCCAGCGGCTCCAGAGCGTCGGCGACCTCGCCGAGGACATCGACCGCCGCATGAACGAGCTGCGGCTCGCCGCGCGCGACTTCGTCACTGATCCCGGCGCCGGCATCCAGTTCAAGCAGGTGGGCGAGGCGGCCTCGACCCTCAGCGACATCCTGAAGAAGACCCGCATCGAGCTCGCGCCCGAGCAGCAGGACATGATCGACGGGGTCACCGAGCGGCTGGCGACCTATCGCAGCGGCCTGGAGCGGATCTCGACCCTGATCGACCGACGCGCCCAGCTGCTCGCCGGCCTGCCGCCGCTGCGCGACCGGTTCGACGCAGCGGTCTCCGGCACCGCGGACCGCGAGCTGGCCTCCCGCCTGTCCGAGGCGCAGAGCCGGATCGCGCTCGGCCTGCTGGCGCGCAATCCCTCCGCGGCCGAGCAGGCGGCGCAGGGCATGCGGACGATGGACATCGCCGATAGCGGGTTGAAGACGGCCGTTAACGACTACGCCGAGGCCATCATCGCGGTCGCCGTCCGGGAGCGGCAGATCGCCGACATCGACCGCGAGGTGCTGGGCACCGAAGGCCGGCTGATCGGCCGCGTCACCGAGCTGCTACGCGATGTCAGCGACCGCCGCGGCCACGTGCTGTCGCGCGACTTCGCCCGCACGCTTGCGGAGGCGCGGTGGCAGAGCATCGTGCTCGGCAGCGTCGGCGTGCTGATCGGCATGGTCGCGGCCGCCTTCGTGGTACGGCGGACCGTCCGGCCGCTGGCAAAGATCGCGCGATCCATTCGCGCGCTCGCGGCCGGCGAGAAGAACACCTCGATTCCCTCGGCCGACCTCGACAACGAGATCGGCGACATCGCGCGCGCAGCCGAAGTGTTCCGCCGCGCGCTGGAGGAGGCCGACACCGCGCGCGAGGCGGCGGTGCGCGCGCTCACCGAGCAGCGCCTTGCGGAAGAGAGCTATCGGAAGCTGTTCGAGGGCTCGGTCGACGGCATCTACGTGACGACGCCGGCCGGCGACCTCCTCAACGCCAATCCGGCGCTGGCGCGGATGATGGGCTATGACAGCCCGCAGCACCTGATCGACAGCATCAACGACATTGCCCACACCATCTACGTCCTTCCCGAGGCGCGCGACGAGTATCAACGGCTGATGGCGCGCGACGGCATGGTGCGCGAGTTCGAGTACCAGGTGCGCCAGCGCAGCGGCAACATCCTGTGGCTCTCCGATAGCGCCACCGGCGTGCGGGACGAGCAGGGCAACATCGTCCGCTACGAGGGCACGCTGCGCGACATCACCGACCAGAAGCGGGCGGAAGACGCCATCGCCGAAGGCCGGCGCCTGCTCCAGCAGGTTATCGATACCGTGCCGGCGGTCATCAACGTCAAGGACCGCGACCTGCGCTACGTGCTGATGAACCGCTACATGGCCGGCATCTTCGGCATCGAGCCCGGTGACGCGCTTGGCCGCACCACCGCGGACCTGATGTCGCGCTACGGCGCGGCCAAGACCGACGAGAACGACAAGCGCGTGCTCAGGCTGCGCAAGGGGCTCGGCTTCTACGAGGAGGAGTACAAGGACGCCGCCGGCAACATGCGGCAATGGCTGGTCAACAAGCTGCCGCTGCTCGACGCCGACGGCGAGATCGAGCGGATCGTCACCGTCGCGCTCGACATCGGCGAGCGCAAGCGCGGCGAGCAGGAGATGCGCAAAGCCAAGGAATCCGCCGAGACCGCGCTGCGCAATCTGCGCGAGACCCAGGCCTCGCTGATCGAGGCGGAGAAGCTCGCGGCGCTCGGACGCCTCGTCGCCGGCGTCGCGCATGAGGTCAACAATCCCGTCGGCATCAGCCTGACGGTTGCCTCCGCGCTGGAGCGCAAGACCGCGACGTTCACCTCCGAGGTCGAGCGCGGCGAGCTTCGCCGCTCCACGCTCAACGACTTCCTCAACACCAGCCGCGATGCCTCCTCGCAGCTCGTCTCCAACCTCAACCGCGCCGCCGAGCTGATCCAGTCGTTCAAGCAGGTCGCGGCCGACCGCAACTATTCGGACCAGCGCAATTTCGATCTCGGCGACCTCACCGAGCAGGTGGTGATGAGTTTGCGGCCGGGCCTGCGCAAGCACAATCTGACGCTCAACGTCGAGTGCCAGCCGGATCTCACCATGAACAGCTATCCCGGTCCCTACGGCCAGGTGCTGACCAACCTGTTTCTCAATTCGGTGGCACACGCCTTCCCGGACGGCCGTCCCGGGACCATCGACATCCAGGTGCGCGAGTCCGGCAAGGACAATGTCGAGATCATCTTCTCGGACAATGGCTGCGGCATGTCGCTCGACGTTCGCCGCCGCGCGTTCGATCCGTTTTTCACGACCCGGCGCGACCAGGGCGGCACCGGCCTCGGCCTGCACATCGTCTACAGCATCGTCACCAATCGCCTCGGCGGGCGGCTCGATCTCGATTCCGAGCCCGGCGGCGGCACGCGTATCCAGATGATCCTGCCGCGCACCGCGCCGCTTGAGCAGGCCGCGGAATAGCTAATCGGCGTCAGCGAGCCGGTGCAGGGTGGCGCCGAAGATCTGGCTGGCCTTGCCGACGAGAGCCGTGCCGGTCATCTCCGCGCGAGTGTCTGTGAAGGTGCCGCTGACGCCGATGCCGACTGGGGCAGGGCCTCCGAACAACGGATTGTCATCGCCCCGCGGCGAGGTGTGGCGCTGCACCAGCACCTCGCCCTTGAAGGTGTTGTCCTTCACGGTGTAGCTGCCGGTGTAAAACAGGTAGGCGTCTCCGCCAAGAATCCTGCCGTCGCGAAACAGAATCACGCCGCTGCCCTTGCCGACTCGACCATCGAGCAGACTCACGTGAATCGAATAGAGGCCGTTCTTCATAACGTCCCGTAGGCCGGCCGCCATCGCCCAATGGCGCAACCGGTAAAGCTTTTATGCCAAAGCGCAATCCCGCGCGCAACGCGGCAGTTTGCCGGCCGCCAAGCTGTCCCCGCAACGCGCACCGTAATTGTCCCGACTTGTCTGTGACACCGATATGACGGTCTCATCATGAGGCGAGGCCAGTCGTTGCGAATCAAGTTGGCCCGCGAAATGCATAACCATTGTTGCACTGGCCGCGGGGTGCTGGAGCAAGACAAACGTGAGCAACTGGATCGATTCCGGCGGCGATGAGCCGCGTCTATACAGTGCGCGTCCCACGATTTGCAAAAACGAACGATGGCGGATTGGCAGCGCGGCACGCTGGCGAGGTGTGACGAAGCTGGCCTGCGCAATCGCGCTGATCGCGCTCGCTGCCCCGTTCGGGCACGCGCGCGACCGCGGCCAGTTCGTCAACACCAACGCCGATCTGAAGGCCTGGTTCGACGGCCTGCGCAGCGGCAAGGGGCCGTGTTGCTCCGATGCCGACGGCTCGGCGCTCTCGGATACCGACTGGGAGAGCAAGGACGGGCACTATCGCGTCCGCATCCCGCGTTCGGGCTCCATGCTCGATCGCCAGCAGCAGCAGGAGATGGTCTGGGTCGACGTGCCCGAGGAGGCCGTGATCTCGGAGCCGAACCGGGTGGGGCGCACCATGGTGTGGCCGATCTACGGCTACATGGGCGTGACCATCCGCTGCTTCATGCCCGGTAGCATGACGTAGCGCCACCGCACGGTGCTCGCGCGGCGGCTGATGCCTGATGCGGCTTGCGTCAGGTGTATTTCTTGTCGCGCTCGAGCAGCTCGATGGAGATGCCTTCCGGGCCGCGGATGAAGCATATGCGCACGCCGGGGCGGATCGTGGTCGGCTCGCGCGTGAAGGTGACGCCCTTGGCCTTGATCTCGGCCGCGACGGCATCGATGTCCTTCACCGTGAGGCCGAAATGGTCGAGGCCTTGATGCGGGTGCGGGGGCGGCGGGTTGACGGCGTTGTCGCCCTCAAGCGGCGCGATGAAGATTTTTGCGCCGCCGAGGTTCACGTCGATCCGCCCGGGAGCGTGCACGATCTCACCACCCAAGACGTCCCGCAGCCAGGTCGCCGTGGCCTCCGGATCGGGGCTGCGCAGATGGACGTGATCCCAGGTGACGACGAATGGCATGTCTTGTTCTCCCGACAGGGTCTTTCGATGTTGCAGTGCATGTTAGCGGCCCAGGAGGATGATCGCCACCGCCCTTGCCGACTCGGCTGAAGCGCGGGAACCTTAGTTCGTCTGCCGGATTAAGGTAAACAGCGGCCAGATCTGTCGTCCAACGGGCTGTGGTCGCTATCGGTGCAACGATGAACGCCAGGCTTGACCGTATCGGTTTGGGACGTTTCGCCGGGAGCGGCGAGCGGCTGGCGCGGAGCGTGACGATCGCGAGCGTCTCATTCGGCCGCAGTCTTTTATGGTTGCTGGCGGCCATCATCGTCGGCTGCGGTGTCTGGATGCTGCTGCCTCTTTCCAAGGGCAACAGCGCCGAGCCGGCGAAGCCTGAGCTTGCATCCGTCGAGACGACGCCTTCGGGCGATGCATCAGCAGCGGTCACGCCGGCTTCTGAAGCCCAGGCGCCGTCGGCAATGGCCGAACTCGGTCATCTCAGGATTTCATCACAGACCTGGCGCCGCGGCGGCCTCGGCTCGAAGGCACTGGTGACGTTCACGCTGCGAAACGACAACGACTATGCCGTAAAGGATATCGAGATCGTTTGCGCATTCGCACGACGCGACGGCAGCCATCTCACCGATCGCACCCGCGTGCTGGCCGAGCCCGTCAACATGAAGAGCCGCAAGACGTTTGCGCGCGTCTCCGTCGGCTTCGTCAACGTGAACGCGGATCAAGCGAAATGTTCGCTGGTCGCAGCACGGCGCACCTGAAAGACGGCGTCCTCCGGTAGCGGAAAAGTTACCGTCCGCAGCCCTCCGCACCCCTTGGCCAAAAATCTTGGCGTTGCCAATTGAACCAAAGGGCCGGGCTAGGAACCAATTAGAGTATCGCCTGTTAAGGCGGAGAGCCCACGCGGGGATGCGGGGGGCGGAGTGCGGCCAATGCCCATCTTTCGGTATTTCGTCTATGTCGGTGGAGCTTTGCTCGCACTGTTGTTCGCGGTCAGCTACCTGGTGCCGGCGGCACCCGTGGCACAGGCTGTTGCCACCGCAAGCAATGATCAACCGCTGATCCGGATCAGGTCCGATCGCCACCTGCCTGAGCGTGTCGTGCTCGACACCACCCAGCCGACGATTGCGGCGCCTGTGGTGAAAACAGCCGTGGCGGCGCCTCAGCCGCCGGACGCCGCGTCGGCAGCCGCCCTTGCGGAGATGTCGGCCAAGGCACGGGTACGCGAGACGTTCGCCCAGTTCACCCCAGGCTCAAAGGCTGATGCTACCAAGAAAGCCGACCTCAAGCCGCAGGCCCCGGTCAAGCGCAAGGTCGCCCGGGCGCATCCGGCTCCGCAGCGCGGTCAGCCTATGATGGTGATGGCGCAGCGGCCGCAGTTCGGCTTCTTCAACAGCACCTGGTAAGAACGGCTCTGACCCGGCTGGCTCGAAACGAGACCGGGAGGGCTTTTTATTGGCCAGTCTCTCTGCTAATTCGAAGCCGTCCGAACGCCGCCCGCCTTGCTGGCTCGCCAGTCGCGGTCCCCGGCGCTTCTCGGTTGCGGCCCTACGGACGGGCCAGGGCGCTCGTAGCTCAGCTGGATAGAGCATCGGATTTCGATTCCGAGGGTCGGAGGTTCGAATCCTTCCGAGCGCGCCACGCCTTTGCTTTGTCCTGCCCGCGTGCCGGGTTCCGGGTCATCGCCGCAAGGCCTGCCGGTCAGTCCGCCGAAAACCTGGTCTGCCGGCCCCGCGCCAGCGTGTCGGAGGGCGCCTCGTGGAACGTCGCGCGATAGGCCGCGGCGAACTCGCCGAGATGATGGAAACCCTGGGCGCGCGCGCATGTGGCGACGGTGGCACCGCCGCCTTTCAGGAGCCGGGCGCGGGTGGCCCATAGCCTTTTGAGACGGATGTACTGGTGCAGGCTCATGCCGCGCACTTGGCTGACCGCGCCGCCGAGCGTGCGGATCGAGACGCCGAACTCGCCGGCGAGATCGGCGGTGTAAATCGGGGCGGTCGGATAGGCTGCGACGTAGTCGTCGATCCGTTGCACCAGTTTGGCCGACCGGTCGGCCTGAACCGAGGCGCTCCGATGCGAGGGCGGCTCGATCCGGAACAAGTCATCGAGCGCGAGCAGCAGGCCCTCCTGGAGATGGGCGGCGGCCTCGGTGGTTTCGAACAGGAACGGCTGCACCGATGCGGTTCGCAGAATGTCGAGCAGCAGCTGCCGCGTGTGCAGCAGCGCGGGCCTGTTGGCGACATAGGCCCGCAGATCGTCGGCATGGTCGAACCAACCCCGGTCTTTCAGGCCGGGAGAGAAGATGATCATCGCATAATGATTGGTCTGCGGTTCGACGAAATGGCACTCTTCGTTGCCGCGGAGCGCAACGAAGAAGCGCGCGTCGAGATCCATTCCGTTGGCATTGACCTGAAGGTCGTCGGTCATGGACAGGATCACCATCCCGCCCGGCATCCGATAGGCAGCGTCGAGGATGCGCGCGAATGACTTCATCACGATGATGCGGCATGCCGGCAGCGAAACGACGGCGCGGGCTGCGGCGAAGTTCGAGACGTCGAGCGGAATGCTTCTCGCGTCCTCCATCGACTCGATCGGCCGAAACGCATCGACGTCGGCAAAGCCGATCAGTTGAAGCGCGGAGGACGGGACAAGGGCGTCGAACAACATACGTCAGGCCGGCTGCTGCAATGTGACAATGAAATGAATGTCGGCACTTTGCCATCAATGGCGAAACATCCGGCTTCAGTAAACCGGATTCCGGGCCGTAGTATTGCGGACATCATGCCAAGGGTGGTCAGGCCAATGTCACCGTCAACGTTCCCGGCTCATCGGCTGGCCGGAGGCGAGGTCGATGAAATGCAGCCGCGTGCAGGCGGGACAGGCGAAGGACGCAAAGCTGCGTCCCTCCTGTCTCTGCTGCCTTTCCAGATGCGTCTGCACATTCATGCCCGTCTGCGGGCATCGAAAAACGATCAAATCGGCCATCGTCGCAGAATGACGGCTTGGCGGATTTCCACTTTGATCTAGATCAGTTTTGTAAGCGCTCCAGGCGATCGCGCCGGTACGCATAGGCAGTTTTCGATTCCGCAAAAGCGAAGGGGCCTCGAGGGCCCCTTCGAATGTCACCAGCGGCGATAGCCGCCGTAATAACCATAGTAGCGCGGACCGTAATAGCGGGGCCCATAATACTGTGGGCCGTAATATGGCCGTGGCCCGTAATATCCATAGTAGTTCGGGCGCCACCAGCACCGTCCCCAGGCGTTGCAGACCATGCGGACCTGCTCGACGCCGGAGACCTGCGGTGCCGCAGGCGCGGGCGCAATGGGCATGGCGGACGCCGCCGGCGATGCCGCGAGAGCACCGAACAGGGACGCGGCGACGAGGCCAATCTTGAGATTCATGATGTCTTTCTCTGCTTACGCGATGCAGGATATCGAAGTTGTTCTGATCAAATTGTGGCGGAACCGAAATGTAATACTGATGAACAAATCTTCAGCCGTTCGCCCCAAGTCTGAACTTGTTTAGTCTCGCCAGACTATCCCAGGTTCGCACACATGACCAATGCTGCATCTGCCCTGCTGTTGGCCCGCAGAACATCGCGGTCATGCTTGATCTTGCGCAATTCATCTATGCGGCTTCATCCCTAGTCTTGTCGCGGTGACCAGTCTTTCGAGAAACGCGAAGGACGGGCCCGCAAGATGCTTGGAGCTGTGCAAATGGATAAAATGAGATTGGACAAGGGTAATTGGCTGGTCGTGTGCGACGGGCGCAAGGCGCTCATTCTGGAAAACCGCGGCGACGAGATGTTTCCGAACCTCCACACCAGGGAGGTGCACGAGCAGCCCAATCCGGCGACCAGCGCGCAAGGAAGCGATGCGCCGGGTCGATTGCATGGGGCGGCCGGTGGCGCTCGCAGTTCGGTCGAGCAGACCGACTGGCACGATGAGGCCGAGCGCGCCTTCCTGCGGAGCCTTGCTGGCCGGCTCGATGCCGCCGTCAGTACGGGCGAGACCTCGGCCCTGACCATGGTAGCCTCACCACGCGCGCTCGGCATGATCCGCGCCGACTATTCGGACGTCCTGCGCAAGGCGCTGCAAGGCGAGGTCGGCAAGGACCTCGTCAAGCCGCCGGTCTACGAGATCGAGAAGCAGCTGCTGCGGTCGGGCGCCGGCCGATAGCGATGCCCGCGCTGGCGCCCCTCAGAAGCAGGGGTGCCGGCGGCGGTCCTGACCGACATAGGCGGCGGCGCTGCGGTAGCAGTGGTTGGTCGACGGGCCGTCGTAAAAGGCGAAGGTGCCGGGCGTGATGCCGGGGCCGTAATTGTGCAGATAGCTGATCGGGTAGGGCAGCGGGTTGGCGTGATAGCGGTGGTACCGGTGATGTCCCCGCGCTTCTGCAAGGCCAGGGACCAGGATTGCGGCCGACAGGGCAGCAACTGCGGCTACAAGCGTCAACTTGCTCATCTCGATTCTCCGGAACCCGCGCGAATAGGTCGCTCATCTATAGCCATTTCGGGCCGCCGGGGCACCCGTCCGAAGGTCCGAAAACGAGGCCAATCCTGCAGATTCCGGGGAGGGTGTGACAGAATTGCCGGAAATGGCCTCCAGGGCTGCCCATTTTTGGCCTTTTCGGGATGCTTAACGAATTCCCCACACAAGTATGACCAAAGAGAATTCGATCAAGAATCCTGCCGCCGGCCTTATGGGGCTCCTTTGAGGCCGGTCCATTCCTGAAGGCTGTCGCCGTCACGCCGCCATGCGCATCACGCTTCTGAGCTTGCTGTTGCTCTCCGTCGCCGCCGCCACGCCGGCGCGAGCCGAGTTGCACATCACCCGTGATCACGGCGGCTATGTCGAGGAGTACAAGGTCAAGTACAAGCGCGTCCGCGACAAGGGCGAGCGCGTCATCATCGACGGCATCTGCAACTCGGCCTGCACCCTGGTGCTCGGCATCGTGCCGATGAACAAGATCTGCGTGACGCCGAAGGCGAGCCTCGGCTTCCACCAGGCCTATTACGACAAGGCCTTCACCTTCGGCATCAAGGTCACCAGCGCGGAGGGGACGTCCGACCTGATGTCCTACTACCCTGATTCAGTGAAGGACTGGATTCGCCGTAATGGCGGGCTCACGACCGATATGAAGAAGATCAAAAACGGCGTCGATCTCTGGAAGATCATCGACCCCTGTCCGGAAGAATGGTGAGCGGCTGAGCTGAGCCGCCTGCCGCAGCGCAACACCGCTCAGGTACAAATTCGCATTGCCGCATAGGCCCCCATGAGGCATGAGGGCGGCAATGAACCATAATCAAGAAGCCCTGACCGCCCGCGCCGCGCCGATCCTGTTCGTCGTGCTCTGGAGCACCGGATTCATCGGCACCAAATACGTCATCAACAACGCCGATCCCTTGACCTATCTCGCCATCCGCATGGCGATCGTGGTCGGCCTGATGGCGATCATCGCCGGCATCGCGCGGCCGAAATGGCCGGATCGTGCCGGCATTGCGCATAGCGCAGTTGCCGGGATCCTCGTTCATGGCTTCTATCTCGGCGGCACCGCGATCGCGATCGCGCATTCGATCCCGGCCGGACTCTCGGCGCTGATTCCGGGTCTGCAGCCTATCCTGACCTCGACCATCGCCAACCGCTGGCTCGGCGAGAAGGTGACGCCGGTGCAATGGGGCGGGCTCGTGCTGGGTCTCGGCGGCGTGGTGATGATCCTGCACAACCGCCCGATGACCGGCGAAGCCGGGCTCGGCTGGCTCGCCTCGGTGGTCTCTCTGATCAGCATCACGCTCGGCACGCTCTATCAGCGCCGCTACTGCAACCACATCGACTGGCGCGCGGGCAATCTCGTGCAATACGTCTCCGTCACCGTCTTCTTCGCAATTGGCGCCTTCCTGTTCGAGGACCGCGTGGTGCACTGGACGCGCGAGTTCGTGCTCGCGTTGGCCTGGCTCGCCGTCGCGCTCTCGATCGGATCGATCGGGCTGCTGTACTGGTTGATCCGCCACGCCGCGGCGACCTCGGTTGCGGGCCTGTTCTATCTTGTGCCGGCGGTGACCGCGCTGATGGCCTATCTGCTGTTCGGCGAGAAGCTCGATGCGCTGGCGATTGCCGGCATGGCGATGTGCGCAGCCGCGGTGTTCGTGGTCAACCGACGGTTCTAGGCGGATGGTGAGGTGCGGCGGAATACATCCCTGACGTGCAGGATGCGCCGTGTTAGGCTGAACCCATTTCAGCTTCCCCTTTCGCAACGGTGATTTCCATGAAGAAGGCGAGACGTGCGCTGCTCGGCCGGTCCCTGAAACCGGTCCGGATTGCCTGCATCAACTACGCGGAGGAGTCGATCAGCGGCCGCATGATGAGCCGGCTTACCGCGGCGCTGCAGAAATGCTACGACAAGCACTTCCTGCCCGTATGGGGCTATCCGGTCGATCTCTATGTCACCCGGACGCCGAAGCCGACGGATTGGCAGCTGGTCTATTTCGACGATGCCTCGCACAAGAACATGCTCGGGCGCCACGAGCTGACCCATCGCGGCCAGCCGATCTCGAAAATATTCGTCAAGGCGCTCGGCGACGAGCCGGTCAGCGTCGCTGCCTCGCACGAGCTGTTCGAGATGGTGCTCGACCCCATGGCCAATCTCTGGGCCGACAAGAATCCGAACACCCAATATGCCTATGAGGTCTGCGACGCCGTGGAGGAGGATTCCTTCCGCGTCGGCGGCTTCGAGATGTCGAACTTCGTCTACCCGTCCTGGTTCGAGCCATTCAAGCATCCCCGCGGCACCAAGTTCGACCACAAGGGTACACTGAGGGAGCCGTTCTCGATGACCGAGGGCGGCTACGTCATCAAGAAGGTCAACGGCAGGAAGGTGATCAAGGCGTTCGGCTCGCCCGAAAAGCGGCGGCGCTTCAACGCCGAGGACCGGCGCGGTCATCGCAGCGAATTCCGCGATCCGCAAGGAGAGCATCACCCGGGCCGGCGGGCGGCCAAACGGCGGGGGTAGGTATTGCTGGAGCCGTCTCCGGGCGCGCCCGCACCCGGAGACGTGCTCGACCTTGCGATCAACGCTTGGACTTCTTGGCCTTCTTTTTCTTTTTTGCGGCCTTCTTCGCGGATTTCTTCACCGCCTTCTTCGCGGTCTTCTTGGCCGCCTTCTTCGACGACTTCTTTGCGGCCTTCTTCGAAGACTTCTTCGCCTTCTTCCGCGCTACTTTCTTCGCGACCTTCTTGGCGGCTTTCCGGACCTGCTTGACGGCAGTGACTGCGGCATCCTTGGTCGTTTCCACGGCGGCGGTGATCGTCTCCATCGCCTGTTCGGTGATCGGCTTCTCTTCGTCCATATCGTCCCCCACGGTTTGTATGGAGCGATGACGATAGCGGGTTTCATAATTGTGTCAAAGCAACGCTCGACCTTTGCGGATCTTTGCGTAGGCCGCGAGTGCGCGCTCGCGTCCCCTGGTGTGATCGATGATTGCTTTCGGATAGGTCTTGCCGAGCGTGACGTCGGCGCTGGCAAGTTCGATCGGCGTTGCTTGCCAAGGCTGGTGGATCAGCTTTGCCGGTAGCTCCTTCAACTCCGGCACCCAGCGCCGGACATAGGTTCCGTCAGGGTCGAACTTCTCGCCCTGGAGTGTTGGGTTGAACACGCGGAAGTAGGGCGCAGCATCGGCGCCGCAGCCGGCGACCCATTGCCAGTTGGCGGGATTGCTGCCGGCATCCGCATCGACCAGCGTGTCCCAGAACCAGCTCTCGCCGTCGCGCCAGTCGATCAGGAGGTGCTTGACCAGGAAAGACGCGACGACCATCCGGACCCGGTTGTGCATCACGCCAGTGTGCCAGAGCTCGCGCAGGCCGGCATCGACGATCGGGTAGCCGGTAGCCCCGCGCTGCCAGGCGGCCAGCGCTTTCTTGTCGCGCTTCCAGGGGAATGCGTCGAAATTGGCTTGCAGGTTTTCGGTGGCGAGGTCGGGATGATCGTGCAGCAGGTGGCGGCAGAACTCGCGCCAGCCGAGCTCGCTCAGGAATTTTTCGATGCCGGGCCCGATCGCGGGATCCTCCGCGGCTGCAAAGCGAGCGGTGTGCCAGACCTGGCGCGGGCTGAGCTCGCCGAACCGCAAGTGCGGCGACAGGCCTGAGGTGCCCTCGCGGTCCGGACGGTCGCGATCGCCGACATAGGAGCGGGCGGTGTGCTTGAGGAAGTCGCGCAGCCGCGCGTGGGCCGCGGCCTCGCCGGGGGTCCATGTCTCGTGTAGGCCACCCGCCCAGTCCGGCTTGGCCGGCTCAAGCCGCCAGCTTTCCAATGTGTCGCCGGCGATCGTCGGTGCAGGATGTAGCTGCTTCGGTGCGGGCAGCGGCTTTGGCGGATCGCCGAGCGACAGCACGCGCCGCCAGAACGGCGTGAACACGCGCAGGCCCCGGCCTTCCTTGTTGCGGATCGCGGAGGGCGGGGCCAGCAGGTCACCGGGAAAGCATTGCGAGTCCACGCCGAGCTTTGCCAGCGCCGCTTCGAGCTCGCTCTCAACCGCCTTGTGCGGCGCCTGCTCGATCACATTCCAATAGACGGCGCGGGCGCCGCTCTCCCGAGCCAGTCCGGAGATCACTTTGGCCGCCGCTCCCCTGCGCAGGATCAGCGATCCGCCGCGCGCGATGATCTCGGCGCCGAGCGCCCGCAGCGACTGCGCCAGCCACCAGCGCGCCGCGCCGCCCGGCGCCCGTCCAGCGGTCTCGTCCAGCACATAGAGGCAGATCACCAGCGCGCCGGCCTTTACGGCGGCATGGAGGGCAGGGTGATCCGACAACCGGAGGTCTTCGCGGAACCAGACGATGATGGGCGGCGCGCTTGGCGGGGTCAGGAGGGCCTCGTTTACAATTTGGAAACCATGCCGCGGGCCGCGCTGTGAACCGTCGTTAATGGGGCCGTAAGCCAATTGCACCAATATGCAGGAATTACGGGGGTCATTCCATTCATGTCCAGCCTTTCAACGGCGAAGTTCCTGCCGCAGTTCAAGCTCGGCACCAAGGCCGTGCTGTGCGCGGTGTTGTTGATCGCCGTGAACACGGCGCTGGTGGTTGGAGCGGGCTATTGGTCGCTCACCTCCGCTTTCAATGATCGCGCGCTCCGCGACATCGAGGTCAATCTGCGCACGCTGGCGCTGGCTTTTGCCGAGACCGCTCCCGACGCCAAGATCACGGTGAGGGACGGCGCGGTGGTGCGCGCCGAGATCCCCAGGATGCCCGAATTCAGGGATCACGCCATCGTCGATCGCGCGGTGTCCTATGTCGGCGGCAATGCGACCCTGTTCGTGTTCGACGATGCGAGCGGCCAGTTCGTGCGCCGCTCGACCAATGTGAAGAAGGAGAATGGCGACCGCGCCGTCGGCACCCAGCTTGCCGCCGACCATCCGGGCCAGGCGCTGCTGCGCCGGGGCGAAGCTTATAAGGGGCCGGCCACGCTGTTCGGCAAGTCCTTCATGACCGCCTATTTCCCGGTCGTGGACGGGGCCGGCAAGGTCGCCGGCATTCTCTATGTCGGCATCCCCATGGCCCAGTTCGAGAGCATGCTGGCCCGGGCGATCGAGAGCATGGCGGCCGCCGCCGGGCTTGCCGCGCTGCTGGTGCTGGTCCTCACTCTCGTGATCGTCCGCCGCGTCACCCGGCCGCTCACCTCGGTCGCGCGCTCGCTCACGGCGCTGGCCGAAGGCCAAAGCGACGTCACGATCGAGTGCGAGGATCGCGCCGACGAGATCGGGGAGATCGCCCGCACGGTCGCGGTATTCAAAAGCAATTCACTGGAGCGGGCGCGCCTGCGCAGCGAGCAGGCGGCGGCCACGGCTGCCGCGGCCGAGCAGCGCAAGGCGGAGCTGCGCAATTTCGTCGAGCAGTTCCGCAGCAGCGTCGGCGGCATTCTCGACAAGGTGCTGACATCGTCAGGCGAGTTCGAGCGGGTGGCGCGGCAGCTCACCGACACCGCGCGCTCCACGGCAGAGCTGTCGGCGCAGTCGGCCGGGGCGTCCGAAAGCGCCTCCGATCACGTGCGTTCGGCGGCCTCTGCCTCCGACGAGCTGTCCCAGTCGATCTCCGAGATCACCCGGAGGGTGCAGGAATCGAACGAGATCTCTGCAGAAGCCGTGCGGCAGGCCGAAGCGACCGATCAGCGCATCGCGCAGCTCTCCGAGGCAGGCGCGCGGATCGGTGACGTCGTCAAGCTGATCACGTCGATCGCCGAGCAGACCAACCTGCTGGCGCTCAACGCCACCATCGAGGCCGCGCGCGCGGGCGATGCCGGCCGCGGCTTTGCGGTGGTGGCCCAGGAGGTCAAGACGCTCGCCGGTCAGACCGCGAAAGCGACCGACGAGATCTCGAACCAGATCGCCAGCATGCAGCTTGCAACCGAGGAATCGGTCGCCGCGGTCAAGGGCATCGGCCAGACCATCGAGCGCATCAGCGGCATCGCGAGCTCGATCTCGGCTGCGGTCGAGCAGCAGCGGAGCGCGACCCAGAACATCGCGGCCAGCGTGCGCGCCGCGGCTTCGGGCACCGCCGATGTTGCGGTCAATGTCCGGCACGCAGCCAAGGGCGCGAGCGAGACCGGGGAGACGTCGAGCCGGATGTTTGCATCGGCCCAGGCGCTGTCGGGCGAGAGCCTGCACCTGAAGGCCGAGGTCGACGGCTTTCTGGACCGCGTGCACGCGGCCTAGTTTTCACCCGGTCATTCCGGGGCGGTGCGAAGCACCGAACTCTGGTGCGCAATTGCGCACCAGAGAATCTCGAGATCCCGGGTCTGGTCCTTCGGACCATCCCGGGATGACTTTTTGCGGTCGCTACCCGCGACCGCCAAAAGTCATTTCGGCTGCGGCACGATGCGGATGTAGGGCTTCGGCTCTTTCCAGCCCTGCGGGTAGATCGTCTTGGCCTCATCGTTCGAGACCGAGCCCGCGATGATGACGTCCTCGCCCTGCTTCCAGTCTGCGGGGGTCGCGACGCGGTGCTTGGCGGTCATCTGGAGCGAGTCGATCACGCGCAGGATTTCCTGGAAGTTCCGGCCCGTGGTCATCGGATAGACCAGCACCAGCTTGATCTTCTTGTCCGGCCCGATGATGAAGACGTTGCGGACGGTCTGGTTGTCGGCGGGGGTGCGGGTGAGGGGATCGCCCGAGGTCGAAGCCGGCAGCATCTCATAGAGCTTCGAGACGTTGAAATCGGTGTCGCCGATCATCGGATAGTTGGGAGCCGCGCCTTGCGTCTCCTTGATGTCCTCGGACCATTTGGCGTGACGGTCGACCGGGTCGACCGAGAGGCCCATCAGCTTGACGCCGCGCTTGTCGAATTCCGGCTTCAGCTTGGCGAGCGCGCCGAGCTCGGTCGTACAAACCGGCGTGAAGTCCTTGGGGTGCGAAAACAGGAGCGCCCAGCTGCTGCCGATCCAGTCGTGGAACTTGATCTTCCCTTCGGTGGTCTCGGCTTCGAAGTCGGGTGCGGTGGCGCCGATCGGAAGTGTCATGGTTCTACCTCATCTCATTGAATTTACTTTGGAATTCGTCTCTAGCCCTGGCCGTCAGTATAGGCTGTGAGCGAGCTCAAGTGAACGGGCTCAAGTAAAATGTGAATTCCTTCTCTGAAGGGCCGATTTTCTAGCACCTTTCTGTTACAGGGGCGCCTGCGGCGAAACACCTCCACCGGAGCCACACGGTCTCGATTGCCCCGATAAAGCCTTTTATGACCCGCATCACGCTCGCCCGACGCTCTCCGGAACCGAAATGGTCCTCGTAGCGACTAATCGGCAACCATTGAGAAAAGTCGCGATCCCCCTAGTCAATCATTAACCACCCCTTTACGTCCGCATGAAAATGCTGGTCGGTCGGAAGAAATCTGGAAGTGAACTATGTCTGCCCCTGCGCCTAAGTTGCCGTCCCTCGAGCCGTCCTGCCGCGATACCTCGGCCCATGCACTGACCATCGTGCGCGACGGCGTGATCACGGGCGAAGGCCCGACCACCAAGGGCCGGGTCCATTTCTCGCGCGCGCTCGATGCCGATGACACTGCCTGGTGCGCCCGCATCCTGACTGCCGCCGCCGTCAACGACCAGCCGGTCAGCCGCGCCGAGGCCGAAGTCCTGTTCGAGATCAACGAGGCCGCAACCGAGCGCACCGATGGCGGACGCTTCGACGACCTCCTGGCCAAGGCTGTCGCCCATTACGCGGCCAGCGCCTCGGGCCTGAAAGTGCCGCCGCGCAGCGTCGCGCTCTCGGCCGAGACCGACATCGAGAGCTGGGCGCCGGCCTACGCCTCCAAGGTCAACAGCGAGATGCTGGAGTGGATCGCCGGCCAGATGCGCGGCAAGCGCCACAACAACCGTCGCCTGATGGCGATGGTGGCGACGTTCCTCGGCGCCACCGCGCTGCCTCTGGCGGGCCAGCTGCCGAACGTGTTCGACATCGGCATGTAACAACTAGACTAAGATGTCCTCGCGCCCCTTGCGGGGCGCGAGCGAAGCGGCGGGGTTATTTCCCCGCCGTTTTTTGTTTGCCGGTGTCCGGCTCGAGGCCGAGCGTGCGGCCGGGGAAGCCTGCGGCATCGAAATAACGCTGGCTGCCGACGCGCTGGACGTTCAGCACGGTCTCCAGACCGTTCTCGGACTTCTTCTTCGAGCGCTCCACGGTCTTGTAGGCCTTCGGCACGATGCCGTTCGGCAGCGCCTCCGACATCACGCGGCCGACGAGGCCGCCGTTGCCCGAACTGCGCAGCCCGAGGAGCTGCGCCGCGGTCATGCCGACGTCGGCATTGCTGACCGGGATCTCGCTGACATAGCCGGTCTTGAAGTCCGGACCGATGGCCGCCATGAAGTTCATGGTGTCGCCGCGGCTGAAGCTGCCATGCATGCCCTGGCCCTGGCGCAGCACGGTGTCGGCGACCTGCACCGAGCAGTTGGTCGGCGCCTCGCCACACTCGCTGGCATAGGAGCGGAAGTTGACGACGATCGCTGGCGTCGGCGTCGCCGACTTGCCGCGCAGGTTGATGCTCGACAGCGGCAGCGTGCCGGGGAAGCGGCCGAGGGAGTCGTCGACGAACAGGCCCGAGACGTAGTCCTGCTCGAGCAGCGCCTTGATCGTCTTCGCGGCGAGCTTCTTGTCCTTGTTGGGCAGGTAGATCAGGTCCGAGCCGCCATTGGTGGCGATGACGAGATCGGGTTTCTCCGGATTGGCTCCGAGCACGCCGTTGCCGGCCTTGGGATGCTTGTTGCCTTCGACCTTGGCGTTCTTGTCGTTGGGGTCGAACAGCGGCAGGTCGAGCGCCTTGGCGAGATCGATCGCCAAGAAGCCCATCGGCAAAAAGTCCTTCGGCGTGTCGTCATAGCTCAGCTTGGCCGAGGGGCTGGTCTTGCTCTCCTTGGAGATGGTCGAGAAGCCGTGGTCGGCCTGGATCATGATGTTGGTGTTGGCGGCGAGCCCAAGCTCGTCCAGCGCCTTGCGGATCTGGGCGAGGTTGTTGTCAACGTTCTTGATGCTGGCCATCGTGCTCGGGCCGTTGATGCCCGGCATGATCTGGTTGAGGCTGTCGCCCTGGTTATGCTGGGTGCCGTCAGGGTCGCGCGACCAGAACACCAGCACGAACGGCTTGTTGCGGGCCTTGAACATCGGCAGCACCACCTTGGTGGTGACGTCGGCGAAATAGGCCTGCTGGGCGACGTTGGCGACCGTGGTGCCCGGCGTCTTGGCATCGCCCGCCTTGCCGTTGTCGCCGCGGCTCGGGGTGGTGAGGGGGAGGCTTGCCTTGGTCAGCGCGTCCTTCATCTCGTCCGAGAGCGCCACGCCGTTCTTGCCGCCAGTGGAGTCGTCGATCACGATCGAGTGCTGGCCCGGCTTCTCCGGGTGGTCGGTGTGGTCCCACTGGTAGGTCGGGCCGACCTTGCCGATCGCCGCGGTGCTGAGGCCCTTGTCGCGGGCCATCTTCAAAACGGTTTCTTCGTTGAGATAGTCGCCCTTGAAATGCTCGTCGATGTCACCGAGCACGGCGTCGTTCTCGATGAAGGGGACGACCGTGTCGCCGGCGGGAACGGAGGTGTAGTTGGTCCAGATCGTGTTGGAGAACACGCCGGTATCGCCGAGATAATGGCCGGTCGACATCGCCGAGCCGTTGGCCATGGTGAAGGTCGGGAACAGCGAGTGCGAGTTCTTGAAGTTGACGCCCTTGTCGCGGACCTCGGCCATCGCCGGCGCCGTTTCAGGGGTGACCTTCAGCGCCCGCAGGCCGTCCGGTATGAACAGGATCAGGTTGCGGGGCGTGTTGTTCTGGGCGGAGGCAAATCCGGTGGACAGCACTGTCAGTCCGGCTGACAGCAACACCAGTGAACGGCGCATCGAAGTCTCCTAGCGGTGAGGCGGCATGGCCGCCGACCGCGGCCCCCGCCTTCGTTTAGTTTTGCTGTATGACAGTTTTGTTACAAGGGCGGACGAGCATGCAATAGGGTTGGGGGAGGGGCCTCAGCCTCACGGACAAGTCATTGCGAGCGTACTTTGTAGGATGGGTAGAGCGAAGCGAAACCCATCGACTTTCTCCTCGCTGAAACATGATGGGTTTCGCTTCGCTCTACCCATCCTACGGCCTCCCGACACACCTTCGCATCCTCGCGGCGCATTTCGCCCGAGCTTTGCCTCGATACCTCACCCTCAACTGAAAGAGGGCGCAGGGAAGACCGGGTGCCGGCCGGGCACCCACGGTCCACTGTGCGAAAGGTGGCAACAAAGAATTTGCACAGCGGCATACAGGTGAAGCCAAACATCCGGCCTTCCCTGCGCAGTGGTTGGAACGGCTTATGTCGTGCGCTCCCCGGGGAGCGATGCACTATTGCCCCCGTCGCCGTGCAGATGACTGATGCGCGTGCCCGGTCGGGCCGCCACATCACCGCAAGACTTGGCGCACAGACCCCGGGCGCCAGGACCACACGATTTTGCCGTACGTGAACCACATCTGTCGCAGGCGCGAGGTCTTCGCTCACGGTTGCCCGCCCTGCGAAGCTTTTCGCGCCGATGTGGCCCACGCCCACCGCCGCCCGGTCCACGTTCGTGACGATCGCGATACGCCCTCTTCCTCGGGCCGGAGTACGCAATATCTAACAAAAATCCGAATTCTAATAAAGAGAATTATATTGTCGCCGTGCCGTTGACCCGGATATCGGTGTTTCGTCCCGGCGCAGTGCAAGCAATTGTGGTCAGGACGGTCAATCCGGCGCGGTCGGTACCCGCGTCGCCTGCGCGACCGCCTGCGCCGGCGTCGTCGTCGTCGTTGCATAATCGCCGCCACTGACCAGATCGCGGCGCAGCGATGGCGGCGCCGTATGCAGGGCAAAAATCATTGCGACCTGGGTCCGGTTCTGGAGGCGGTATTTTCGCATGATGTTGCCGATATGCGCCCGCACAGTGTTTTCGGAGATCTTGAGCTCGTAGGCGATATTCTTGTTCTGCAGTCCCCGCGCAATCAGCATCATCAGCTCGCGTTCGCGCGGTGTCGGCGCAATCAAATCCTTCGGATCCCGGCTCATGGCTTCCTCCTCCCTTGGCCTACAAATTGATTTTGGCGCCCCAGCATCTTCTCACTCCGTCTTGAGCGCCTCGATTGGGCTGAGCTTGGATGCCTTGTGGGCGGGGTAAAAACCAAAGACGAGACCGGTGGCGATCGAGAAGACGAGGGAAAGGCCGATCGCCTGGCCGTCGATCGAGGTGATCCACCCGGCCATGCGGGCGACCGTCATCGAGAGCGTGACCCCGCCGCCGACGCCGATGGCGCCGCCGAGCAGGCAGAGGACGAGCGCCTCGCAGAGGAACTGGAGACGGATGTCCCGCATCCGTCCGCCAAGCGCGCGGCGGATGCCGATCTCCCGGGTGCGCTCGGTGACCGACACGATCATGACGTTCATGATGCTGATGCCGCCGACGAGCAGCGAGACCGAGGCGATGGCGACGAGCAGGAGCGCGACGGTGCGGATCGCTCCCTGCTGCGCTTCCATCGCGGCGGCCGGATCCTGGACCTTGAAATCGTCCTCCTGGCCGGCGGGGATGCGATGGCGCTGCCGCAGCAGGCCTTCGATCTCCGATCGCGCCCCTGCCATCTGTCCGTCAGCGGCGACCTTGGCGATGATGTAGGCCACCGAATCCCGGTTGATGTTGCTCGCGCTGCCGAGGAAGCGCAGCTTGGCCGTGGTGAGCGGCACGAAAGCGACATCGTCCTGCGCTGGTCCTTTGCGATCGAGCACGCCGATCACTTCGAGCGGAACCTTCATGATCCTGACCTGCGCGCCGATGGGATCGTCGCCCGGCGCGAACAGCTCGCGCGCGACCGTGCTGCCGAGGATCACGACCTTGCCGGCGCCGGCCTCTTCAGCGCCGGAAAAATAGCGCCCGGTCGCGAGCTGCCAGTCGCGCACTATGAAGTGGCCGGTCGTCGTGCCGTTGATCGTCGTATTCCAGTTTTTGCCCTCGTGGATCACTTGCGCGGTTCCGGCAATCGAGCCAGCCGCGGCCTGGACTTCCGGAATCTGCTCGAGGATGGCCTGCACGTCGCTCTCGGTCATGGTCAGCTTGCTGCCGTCCTTGAGGCGCACGCCGCCCTGGTAGACCGCGCCGGGGGTGATCATCAGCACGTTGGCGCCGATCGACCGGATCTGCTCCTGGAGGCGAAGCTGCGCGCCGGATCCGATCGCAAACACGGTCACGATGGAGGCGACACCGATTACGATGCCGAGCATGGTGAGGAAGCTGCGCAGCGGATTGAGGCGCAAGGCGTGAAGAGCGATCTGAAAGCCCTGAAGCATCGTCATGATACGGCGCTCCGTTTCGGCAGGACCGGAGCCAGGGTTTCATCGGCGATCACCTCGCCGTCATGCAGGCGGATCGTTCGCCGGCACTGCGTCGCGATGCCGGGATCATGCGTGATCATCACGATGGTCTGGCCCGTCCGGTTGAGCGCGGCGAACAGCGCCAGGATCTCGGCGCCGGTGCGGCTGTCGAGCGCGCCGGTCGGCTCGTCGGCGAGCACGATCAATGGAGAGGCGATCAGGGCGCGCGCGATCGCCACGCGCTGCTGCTCGCCGCCCGAGAGCTGCCGGGGGAAATGATGGGCCCGGTGCAGCATGCCGACGGCCTCCAGGCTTTGCTCGGCACGCGCCAGGCGCTCCTTCCGGCCGACGCCGCAATAGACCAGCGGCAGCGCGACATTCTCGATCGCATTGTGGCGGGCGAGGAGGTTGTAAGACTGGAACACGAAGCCGATGCTGCGGGCGCGCAGCGACGACCGGCGGTCTTCCGAGAGATCGGCGACGTTGGCGCCTTCGAGCAAGACCGCGCCTGCGCTCGGCAGATCGAGCAGCCCGATCATGTTCATCAGCGTCGACTTGCCGGAACCGGATGGTCCCATCACGGCGACGATCTCGCCTTGCTCGATGTCGAAGCTGACATTGCGTACCGCAGCCACCGCTATGCCGTCGGTGCGATAGGTTCTGGAGACCGACTGGAGGCTGATGAGGGGCGGAGAGGCGGTCATGATCCGAACCTGATGCCGAAAAATTCCATGCCTGTCGGACGGATCGCCTGGCCGACGGCAACCTGGCTGCCCTCGACCAGGTCTCCGCTCTTGAGCGCGACCTGTTCGGTGCCGGCCGCGCCGACCGTCACGGCAACGCGCTGGAGCGAGCCGCTCGCGGTACGAACCCACACCCCGCTGTTTGCGGCGTCCGGCCGGGTGCCGGAGGGCTGGAATCGCAGCGCGGCGAGCGGGACCTTCAGGACGTCGTCATGCCGCTCGATCACGATCTTCACCAGGGCGGTCATTCCGGGCAGCAGCGCGCCGTCCAGGTTGGAGGTCGCCAGGACGACGGTGTAGGTGACGACGTGCTGCTGGTTCTGCGGCGCCTTGCGCACCTGCCGCACCACCGCCTCGAAGCGGCGGTCCGGGTAGGCATCCACCGTGAAATAGGCGTGCTGTCCGGAGGCGATGCGCCCGATATCGGCTTCGTCGACCTGGGCGTGAATTTCCATGTCCTCGAGGCGGTGCGCGACCACGAAGGTGGTGCGCGATTCCAGCCCGACCGCGAGCGTCTGACCCTCGTTGACGAACCTGCCGACGACGACGCCGTCGATCGGCGAACGGATCACGGTGCGGTCGAGATCGGCCTGCGCCGCGGCGAGAACGGCTGCCTTCTCTGGCACGGCCATGCGCGCCTGCTGCAGTTCCGCCTCGATCCGGCGGACGTCGGCCTGCGCCCCATCCACCGAATAGGAGTTGAGGGACACCATCACCTCCGCCTCGCGCTCCTGCGCGAGGCGGGCGGTGAATTCAGTCTGCGCATCGTCGACCGTCGTCGTCGCCACCACGTTTTGCGACTGGAGCGCCAGCTTCCGCTGGAGTGTCTTCTGCGCGGAGCTCTTGACCGCCTGCGCGCTCTCGAGTTTGGCGGCGAGCACGTCGCGGCTGCCCTTGGCGTTCTGCAGATCGATCCTGGCGCGATCGAGCTTGGCCCGCGCGACCTCGACCAGCGAGCTGGCGACCGCCAGCGAGGCCTTGGCTTCATCCACCTTGGCCGCGAAGCTGCGTGGATCGATCAGGGCAAGCGGCTGATCCTTGATGACACTGTCGTTGAAATCGACGTAGACCCGGGCGAGCTGTCCCGACAGCTGAGATCCCACCTCGATCGTCTTGACCGGCTGCAACGCGCCGGTGACGGTGACGGTCTGCTCGATGCTGCCGCGCTGGATCGAGGCGTAGCGGAACAAAGGCGCATCCACCCCGAAGGTCGGGGCCTCGCGCCCGACGGGCACGAGCAGGCGCTTGGTTGATTCATAGGCCCGGGCGGCTTTCTCGGCGGCGCTGCCGGCTGCGCCGCTGACGGTGGCCGGCCCGGCGGCGTAGAGCGCGGCGACGCCACATGCAGTTCCGAACAAGGCAATGACTGGCACAAATCGCATATCAAAACCCGCCTCTTTGAAATGGTTGCGGGGCATCGCGAGAGATCGCGCTATGGTTGTAAATCTTCCCAAGCGATCCCGATCGTCTCGGCAGTATGTCGCTGGTCCCGGGCTGACGGTCGGGCGCGTTGCATGATCCAGAAGTAAAACCTGCGGGTGCGACGTTTCGTGATTTGCTGGGATCATATACCGGGAGTATTCGATATGACGCGCGCGGTATCGAATTCGATAAGCTGACTGCACGTCGCGTCTGGTCTGCCCAAAAGCAGCTGCCAGCCGGCGTCGACGTCGGCACATGGATGGCGACGCCATGACTCAGTTGGCGATACCGCGCACGCGGCCGGATGGCGGCATCCGCGATACATGCCCCGCCGTGATGCCTGTGGCGCGCTCGATTCCTTGCAATCAGAAAGTTCGAGATGTGAACGCCTTCACTCGTCTTGGGCGAGTATTGGCTCTAAGACGTCGAATCGGCGGATCGACGCGCCTCGCTCGATCCGCTCCAACTCATCCAAGCACCTTGTTTGCGGTCACAAAAAGAATGGATGGCTCGTTGCTTGGTCATCGGGCCCCGAGCTGGGGAGTTTGTTGTCATGAGTTCAGATCAAGCCACAGTTTATGTCGTTGACGACGAGATTCAGATTCGAACCGCGATCGGGAGTCTTTGCGAAGAGACTGGACACAAGGTGAGGTTGTTTGCATCGACAGACGAGTTCCTTGCCGAGCGCATGTCCGGGGGGCCTTCGTGCCTCGTGCTCGATGTCCGCTTCCCGGGCACCGCGCCGACCGGCCTCGAGCTTCAGCGTCGGCTCGCGGAGACGGGGGTGCCCATTCCGATCGTCTTCATCAGCGGTCATTCCGATGTCCGCGTCTCGGTCGAGGCCATGAAGCGCGGCGCGGTCGAGTTTCTGCCAAAACCCTTTCGCGAGCAGGAGATCCTCGATGCCATCCGGCACGGCATCGAGCGTGACCGCAGGCGGCTGGAGCGCGAAGACACCGTGCGTGAGGCTCGTCAGCGCCTCAAGACGCTGACGGCGAGGGAGCGCGACATCATGCTGCTGATGGCCGAAGGGCTCGTCGCCAAGCAGATCGCGGCACGGCTCGGCGTCAGCGAAGTGACGGTGAAGGTCCATCGCGCCAGGATGATGCGAAAGCTGGAGCTGCGATCGCCGATCGAAGTGGTGAGATTGATCGACAGCATCAGCCGCGAAGCGGAGGCAACGTGAGCCGTTGCAATAACCGCATATCCGAGCCTGCGCGAAACGAGATCCTGCGCAACGTCTAGTCCGTACCGACTAGCATGAACTGCAGTCTGTCGCACGGAGCACGATCAGTCCAAAGTCATCCCTGTGATGCCAACCTCCTCCAAGACGGCATCTGAACCCAGTCAGACAACTTGGCTAGAAAGGGATACTCCATGCGCAAATTGTTTTTTGCTTCCGTTGCCGTGCTCGCTCTGTCCTCCGCGGCGCAGGCTGCCAACACCGCAACTACGGTGCAAGTCGGGATCGTAAACGGCTCCAGCGTGAACCAGCAGGGCCACGTGAACGACTCCTCGACCACCACCCAGCTCGGCTTCCTGAATTCCGCGACCACCATGCAGGGCACGACCACTCCGTCGCTCAACAATGCGAGCTCGGTGACTCAGGTTGGCGTCTTTGGCAACTCGGCCACCACTGGGCAGGTTGCCACGGGCAACAACACCAGCTCGATCAGCCAGTCCACGCTCTTCGGCCTCCCGCCGAACAACGCTGCCGCCGTTGGGCAGCTCGGCCTCGGCATCAACTCCAGCACCATTACGCAGCACTAAGCCAGCCCCATGTCGGCCCCGGGCGCGTCCACCGAGCGGCGCGTCCGGGTGATACTCGACAGGCCATACTCGAAATCACCGCGATCAGGTTGCCTGAACGGGCGGCGGGTCGGCGGCTGACATTTCGCGGAGGATTATGACATGCGCAGGAAATTTTTCGTCACGACGGTCGTCATGCTGAGCGCGCTGAGTGGTGTCGATGCCCAAGCCGCCAACTCGATTAGCGTGTTGCAGTTCGGCGCGACAAATCTCTCGTCCACAGTGCAGACCGGCCCGGTGAACAACACCGCGACGACGCTGCAATTCGGCGCGACCAACACCGCATCGAGCTTGCAGTTGGGATCGCTGGCTTCGGCCAATTCGGCGACGATAGGACAGGGCGGCACGACCCCCACCGCGACCAATAACGCAGCGGTCGGTCAGGTCGGCGGCGCCAACACGAGCTTGATCGGCCAGATTGGCCTGAACAACGCTGCCGGGGTGTCCCAGCTTGGCATTCTGAACGGCTCCACGATTTTGCAGCAGGCTCCCTAACCTGAGATCGTGTTTTGGCTCGGCACAGATAGCGTGGAGGCATATGATGAATAAGCATCTTCTGGTCGTTGCGACGGCGATCCTCCTCTCCTGTTTTGCCGCGAACGGCCCTGCGCGGGCGCAAAGCGCTGACATCAAGACGATCGTCTCGGTCAACGGGCCGCCGGTCGTCTTGAACCAGAGCAGTTCGACCAACCTGGCCGGCGTGTTCATGGTCGGCGGTAACACCAGCGCGACTGTCACCCAGAACGGCTCGAATAATGCTGTCGGCATCCTGCAATTCGGTGGGGTGACGTCGGCTTCGGTCGGGCAGACCGGCATGACTAATTTCGCCTTCGTCGGCCAGACCGGTCAGTCGGCGACGAGCGTCGTGTCGCAACTCGGCAGCATGAATACGGGAGCGATCGCCCAGTTTGGCATGATCAACTCGTCGACGGTTGGTCAACACAGCCCGTAGCACACGAGCTCGCGGGCATCGACAACGAAGCGGAGAAGCGCGATGCGATGGGGCAGACCTGTCTTGAGGCACGTGTTGGCCGCGGCGACGTTGCTTGCCGTCGTCGGCACGGCGACGCAGGCGCCGGCGGGGTCCGTCCAACGCACCCTGACCAATCGGAACGTGAGCATCGAAACGATCGTGCAGTTCGGCAACGATGTTCAGCCTGTCACGATCGAGGAAAACAGCCGCATCAACATCGCGCGGGTGATCCAGATCGGCGGGACCGGCACGGTGGACGCGACGATCATCCAGAACGGGGTGCGCAACTATGCCAATGTGATCCAGGTGGGCGGAACCACCAATGCGGCGGTCGGCCAGTCCGGCCTCAGCAACACCGCCGACATCACCCAGATCGGCAATTCCACCAATGCGCTCCTGCTCCAGATCGGTGATATGAATACGGGAGCGGTGCGGCAGTTCGGGCGTTTCAACTGGCTGGCGATCTTCCAGTTTGGCCGATGAAGGAGTCTGACATGAGATTATTCCTGCTCGCATCCGGCATAGGAATCATGAGCGTGATCGCGACGGCGCCGGCCGGGGCTGCCGACGGTCACACGACGGTGGTTCAGGACGAGAACGGCACCTCCGTCATCACGCAGAGCGGCGATCCGGCGCAGGCCGAGGTGAAGATCGAGAAGGAGCCCGGGCGTACGACGGTCTACCGCCGCAGCGGCGGAAACACGGCCATCGTGACCCAAGGCACCGGAAATGGCCCCGGAAACGCGCAGGACATGCTCGACTGGCTGCGCAAGCAGCAGGGCCGCTGACGCGCGAAGGCCCACCGTCCGTGGAAGGACGATGGGCCCTGGCCGTGAGCTGAGGCTACCAGCGATAGACGCCGGTCAGCGTGCCGTTGTTATTCCCTGCCGGGCCGACATCGCCCTGCGTCGAGCTCGGCGCCGGATGGTTGCTGCCGTTGAGCGTGCCGTATGGCCCGGTGACCTCAGGATAATATGCGCGCGGCTGAACCGTCTCATAGGCGGGAGCGTCCCAGCCGGCGCGTGGTCCGTTCCAGCCATAGCCCTGCGCCGATGCGGCCGTGGTGCCCGCGACGAGCGATGCCGTGATCAGGCAGAAGAGTTTTGACTTGTTCTGCATTGAGGATGCTCCTTTTCTTGTCGGGGCCAACGACCGCGATGGGGGAGCGTTCCGGACGTATTTTGGCGGTGCCGATCAACTCCGATCAACTGGTTATGAAGGGCCGTGCGTGGAACGAAGCGCCTGAAGCGCGTAAAGAATTCCGGGCGTTCTGCCGCACCCTGTCCCGCGTTCATCCCGTGCCTTAACCAAACATTAATTATACGTTTGCGGGTGGGTGACGGCCCGGCCTAGCGTGCGGTGGGGAGCCGCTTTTCGCGAAGCCAAACGAGTTGGTGCGTATCATGATGTCCAGATCATATGGGGCGCTGTTCGCCTCGCTCAGCGCAGCCGCGCTGCTCCTTAGTCCCAGCGACAGTTTTGCACGACCCGGCGGCGCCGCGCCGCATGGCATGGTGAGCGCTGCCGCGCCGCCGGCCGCGGTGGCGCGTCCGCCGATCGCGCCGGGTGCCAGGTTCCGGGGCCGCAACACGCCCTGGGTCTATTGGCCGGGCGGCGGCGGCTTCTTCTACGACGGCGCGGGCTACAGCCAGCCGTTTGCCGATATCGGGCAGCCGGCCTCCACGGACGTGCGCTACACCTACACTTATGACGTTCCCTGGGACTGGACGCATCGCTTCCCGCCGAACGTCGTGCCGTCGGACCGGCCCTATGTGCCGAGCTGCCCGACCGAGCAGGTGACGGTGCCCGGCCGCGGCGGCGGCGAGCACACCGTCAACATCATGCGCTGCTACTGAGCAGCGCATTCGGCTTAGTTAGCCGAGTTCAAAACTCGTCACGCCGAAGACGCGGTCGATCCGCAAGCTCGGGATCGGCCCTGTGTACATCCGCGCCGTCTCGAACACTGGTTTGAGCCCGAGCTGTTCTGCGAGCGCGATCGCCTCGCGGTTGACGGCGGGGACATCGAGAAAGATATCGCCGCCGCCGACGCTTGTGACCAAGGCCTGCACGATCGCTTCCGCCGCGGCGCGATCATCGGCGACGAGCGGGCCGATCTTGCAGCCGCTCCGGCACGGCCGGATCACGCCCCATGCGGCGAGCTTGCCGTCGCGCATCAGCGCGCGGCCGATATGGCCCGATGTCCCGATCCAGGCACGCAGGAACGCGCTGCGCCGGGCCGGGAACACGGTGGCGTCGTCCGCTTCCACCAGCGCGAACGGGACCGTGTCGAGTGCGACGACATCGGCTCGTGCCGATGCAGCCGCGACGACGCCGCCATAGCGGATGTTGGCATAGGCGAGCTGGAAGCCGGACTTTTTGTAGTTGTCCTGCTGCGCGACGACGCCGTCGAGGCCGATCACGCGCGTGCCTGCATGCGCGATCGCCGCGTTCCAGATGCTGAGGCCGTGGCCTCCGCCGCGAAAATCGGCGCGCACGATGTAGAAGCCGAGAAAGGCGAAACGATCATCGTAATTGACGCAGGAGACCGTCGCGACCGGTTCGCCATCGATCTCGCCGACGAAGAAACCCTTCGCGTCGGGGATGGCGAAGCAGGCGGCGTCGGAGAGGCCCGGATTCCAGCCCTCGGCCGCGGCCCAGTCGGCGGCGAGGGAAATTTCGTCTGGGCGCAGATTGCGGATCTGCAGGTCGTTCATGACGGATGCTCTCGGCGGTGGACCTGCCGGCAGGTCCGGCAGTAGAAGGCCTCATGATAGGCCGGGCGTGCGGCTCGCCTCAACACAGGGATAATGGACATGGCAGCAGAGAAGGTCGCACTCGTCACCGCCGGCGGCAGCGGCATGGGGGCAGGGGCTGCGCGGCGCCTTGCGGCCGACGGCTTTCGCGTCGCGATCCTGTCGTCCTCCGGCAAGGGCGAGGCGCTGGCGGCCGAGCTCGGCGGGTTTGGCGTCACCGGCTCCAACAAGTCGAGCGACGATCTGAAGCGCCTCGTCGACGGCGCGCTGGCCAAGTGGGGACGCATCGACGTGCTCGTCAACAGCGCGGGCCACGGGCCGCGCGCGCCGATCACGGAGATCACCGACGAGCAATGGCATGCCGGCCTCGATACCTATCTGCTCAATGTGATCCGGCCGACGAGGCTGGTGACGCCGGTGATGCAGGCGCAGAAGAACGGCGCCATCATCAATATCTCGACCGCCTGGGCATTCGAGCCGAGCGCGATGTTTCCGACCTCCGCGGTGTTCCGTGCCGGGCTCGCCGCCTTCACCAAGATCTTCACCGACACCCATGCCGCCGACAACATCCGCATGAACAACGTGCTGCCGGGCTGGATCGACAGCCTGCCGCAGACGGATGCGCGCCGCGACAGCGTGCCGATGCGGCGCTACGGCAAGGTCGAGGAGATCGCCGCGACGGTCGCGTTCCTCGCCTCCGACGGCGCGGCCTATATCACCGGCCAGAACATCCGCGTCGACGGCGGGCTGACGCGCTCGGTCTGAGGCTGCCGATCGAATCGCATTCTTGCAGCCGTGTCGTGATGCGACGCGGCCCTGCATCGCGCGTCGCTTGCGATGGATGCTGCGTGGCCTTTGCGTCACACTCGCGATGCGTTCGCGCGTAGCGCGGCTCACACTACGTCACAGTCCCAACGAACTTCGCCGCAGCCCAAGACGATGGGCGATCCACGCCCTATGCCCAACCTGCGCTGGACGGCTTCCGCCCGCGCGCATTTCGAAGCGCGAGTTCAGTCGCGCGGGGCAAGGAGACTGGAATGAAGAAGTTTTTGCTGGCGGTCGCATCGCTTGTGCTCGGCACCGCATCCGTGCAGGCGGCCGACCTCGCGGCGCACTACACCAAGGCGCCGGTGATGGCGCCGGCCTACAACTGGACTGGTTTCTACGTCGGCGGCAATGTCGGCGGGCAGTGGGGTAGCGCCAATCCGAGCACCTCGACCGTCTACGATCCTGCCGGCTATTTCTTCACCACCAGCGTGCCCGCCGTCAATGCGGTCGGCGCCCAGCACGTCAACAGCTCCAGCGTGACCGGCGGTTTCACGGCCGGCTACAACTGGCAGGTCAACAACGCCGTGTTCGGCCTCGAGGGCGACATCAACTATTTCGGCTTCAAGGGCAGTGCCACCGGCTCGGCCCTGTATCCCTGCTGTGCACCCTTTGCCTTCACCGTCAACTCCTCGGTCTCGGCCGACTGGCTCGCCACCATTCGGGGCCGCCTCGGCTTCCTCGCCGCGCCGAGCTGGCTGATCTACGCCACCGGCGGTGCCGCGATCGCAGAGGTGAAGGGCAACTTCAATTTCACCGACACATTTGGCGCGACCGAATCCGCCGCGATCCGCGACACCCGCGTCGGTTGGACGGCTGGTGTCGGCGGTGAGTACGCGGTCGGCAATGGCTGGTCGCTCAAGGCCGAATATCTCTATGTCGATCTCGGCCGCGCCACCACGACTAGCACCAATCTGGCCAACTTCGGGCTCACCTTCCCAGGCAACGTGTACACCCACTCGGTCGATATCAAGTCGAACATCGTGCGTGTTGGCTTGAACTACAAGTTCGGCGGACCGGTCGTCGCCAGGTATTAAGATCATCCCGTTCCGTCCTGACGTGGAAAGCCCCGGCTCAGCCGGGGCTTTCTATTTTGAAGAGGCTTTCTGTTTCGAAGCTCAGCCTGTGTGTGACGCCACCAGATGCGCCAGCGCGGGCAAGATCTTGTAGCGGGCGATCTCGTGCGGATATTCGCTGCGATTGGCGAGCAGGACGATACCGATCCGCCGCGCCGGCACGAGACCGAGATAGCCGGAGGCGTTGTTGAGGCCGCCCGGCTTGTCGACGATGCTGACGCCGGGCAGGCGCACATTCTCCCAGGCCATGGCCTGTCCGAATTTCTCGTCGACGCGGAAGACCTCGTGCTGCGTCATCCGCAATGCCTCGCGCAGGTGCGGGTCGACCGATCGGCCGTCGACCGAGGCCGCGACGAATGCACCAAGGTCGCGCGCGGACGAAAACATCTGGCCGGTGCCCGGAAAATCGAAGTAGCTCTGCTGGTTGCCGGGCGGGCCGATCGCCATGCCCTGATCCGAATAGCCTTGCACGACGCGCTGTATCCAGGCCGCGTCCATGACGGCGCGGTTGTCCGGCCCGCGCTCGGGCACGGAGGTCGCGGCCATGCCGAGCGGCCTCAGGATGCGCTGTTCGAGCAGCGTCGCGATCGGGGTGCCGTAACGGCGCTCGAGCACGAGCTGAAGCAGCACGTAGCCGGCATGGCTGTAGACGCGCTGCCTGCCGGGCGCTTCGCCGGCCTGCGGCGTCCATGCGTTGAGCATGGAGATGAACTGCGCCTGGGTGAACGACTCGTTCGGCCAGGGCGGATGATCGGTCGGCAGCATCAGTCCCGATGAGTGCGCGGCGAGCTGACCGACGGTAACGCGGCGGACATAATCGCCCGTGAGCTCAGGCAGATATTTCGGCAAGGCATTGTCGAGCCGCAATTCACCGCGGAGCGTGCCGAGCGCGACCAGCGTCGCCTCGAACGGTTTGCGCAGGGAGCCGAGGTTGAACAGCGTGCCCGGCGTGACCGGCCTGCGCGTCGCGTCATCTGCAAAGCCGAACGTGAAGAACTCGACATGGCGCCCGGCATAGAGCGCGGCGGCAAGACCGCCCGGATGGTCCGGCGTCGCGGTTGGCGCGAGCTCGGCGGCGACGATGTCGCGCATCTGCGCGATCATGTCGGAATCCGCAAATGCGCGCCGCGGGCGAAGCGCGATCGCCAGCGGAACGAGCGCAGCCCGGGCGAAGCTTCGTCGGGTGATCGAGGATGATGTGACAACAGGCGGCACGCGCTCGGACGAATCATGCTTGTGCGCCCCCAAGTATCTTCTAGCGGTGAGGGTGCGAGGTCCCAATTCACGATTGCGCGTTGTGAGTTCCGTGGGGCGTGTAACCCGGATTGCGCTCGGCTCCATCCGGGCTACGGTGCCACGAGATTTTACTTAGCCAATCGGATAACAATTGTTGACGTCCGGCCGCTGCCGTGATTAGTTAGCTTCATGGCTAACCAATTATCCCATCTCGACCAGGTTTTCGCAGCCCTTGCCGATCCCACCAGGCGGGCGATCGTGATGCGACTATGCGCAGGCGAGGCGTCGGTCGGCGAGCTCGCCGATCCCTTCGACATGGCGCTGCCGAGCTTCATGAAACACATCCACGTGCTGGAAACGAGCGGGCTCGTTCAGTCCGAGAAATCCGGCCGCGTGCGCACCTGTCGTCTCAGTCCGGATGCACTTGTCGGCGCCGAGGACTGGTTCCAGCAGCAGCGCGCGATCTGGGAGGCGCGGCTCGACCGGTTCGAGGCCTATGTGATGAAGCTCAAGAAGGAGAAGGAGGCGGCCGCCGCCAAACGGCCGTCCCGAACAACCAAACGGAAAGGTACCTGACGATGACGAGTTCTGCCAATCCCGCCTTGTCGCAATGGTCGCTCGACCGCGAGATCGTGATGTCGCGCGTGATCGACGCGCCGCGCGAGCTGGTGTTCGAGGCGTGGTCCGACCCGAAACATCTGCCGCAATGGTTCGGACCGAAGGGATTCAAGGTCGAGACCTTCGAGATCGATGTCCGCGTCGGCGGCGTCTGGCGCTTCAACATGATCGGCCCCGACGGCACGGTCTATCCCAACCGCATGCGCTTCCGCCGCATCGAGCGGCCGTCGCTGATGGAGATGGACCATGGCGTCGACCAGGACGACGATCCCGGCATGTTCCGCTTCACCCTTACCTTTGCCGAGCAGAGCAACGGCAAGACGGTGCTGATGATGCGGCAACTGGCATCGAGCACCGAGCAGCGCGACGGCATGATCGGCTTCGGCGCGGTCGAATATGGCTACCAGACGCTGGACAAGCTGGCGGCATATGTGTCCGGAATGAAGCGGTAAGGCTTCGACATGGATCGGCCCCAGCGAGGGGAGGAATCTCGCTGGGGCCGCACTTGCGCGCGCCTTGAAAAGGGACCGGCTTCGATGCGCGATCCGTGATCAGCTAGCGCCGCGGCGTGACTCCGTTGGAAGGCGGGGTCGTTTCGTTGCGCATGCCGGGAGAGCTGGAGGCGCCTTGTCCGCCGCGCTCCACATGCGAGATGCCGCCACCGCCACTGCCGGCACCTCCTGCGCCTGCACCGTCTCCGCTCCCGCCCGAACCGGATCCGCCTGAACCCGCGCCCGCGCCAGCTCCGGCGCCAGCGCCGCCACCGGCTCCGCCGCCAGCGCCACCACCAGCACCGCCTCCCGCACCTTGTGCGAACGCTGCGCCGACCGAAGCGCCCGCGAGCACCGCGGCTGTAAAGATCGTCAGCACTGTCTTACGCATATTGCTGCTCCTCGAGGTTTTGACACGTGATGACCAATCGTGTGCGACGCCAACCCGTTCCTACGGGAGGCGTGGTCAGAGTCGTTGGTGCGGACACACGGCAACCTCACCGAATGATAAGCGAGGGGGGCGACCGCAGAACGCAAAAGCGGCCGCGCGACCCCATGTTGCCGAAACGGCGGTCCACGGGCGGCGTTCCTGCGAGCGCAACTGGTTTGGTGTTCGGCTATCGCAGGTTAGCGTCGGGTCCGAGGATCGGAACACCGGCCGATCAGCTGCGGCGAACCGGCACCGGTAGGAACGATCGCGGCCGTTTCGCTTTGGCGGTGATGACGCATATTATCTTCAGCGACTACCGCAATACGGCTGCCGAGGAGGCCTACGAGATCGCCTGGGACTTTCTCACGCGGGCCGGCGCCATTCGCAATGAGTTCGAAGCCTGCGTGTTCCTGGCGCAGCGCATTGCCGTGATGGTCGACCAAGGCCAAACCAACCGTATCCGCATGGCCAACCGCGCGATCTCCGAATACCAGCAGCACGCCGATGAAAGCGACGACCTCATGCGCTGCGGCGGCTGCGGCGGCGAGGGGCGTTGAGCGCCGGCCTCCGATGCGACATGCCTGGGATGCCGACGCGGCGGCGCGCTACTCACCCTTGAGCCCGGCCTCGCGGATCAGCGCGCTCCATTTCTGCGTCTCGTTGTCGATGAATTGACCGAACGCGGCGGCACTGGCTGGCCGCACCTCCAGCCCTTGGGCCGTCAGCTTGTCCTTGATCACGGGTTCGGCGAGCGCGCGCAGCACCTCGGCCTGAAGCTTGTCAACGGTTGCACGCGGCGTGGTCGCGGGCGCCATGAAGCCGTACCATCCGGCGGCGACAACGTTGGGAAAGCCCTGCTCGCGCAAGGTCGGTGCTTGTGGGTAGAGCGCGCTGCGCTCGGCCGAGGCGACGCCGAGCACCAGGAACTTGCCACTCTGGATGTAAGGCAGTGCGGTCGGCAGCGCCGTCAGCGTGGCATCGACACGGCCGGCGAGGAGCTCGGTGTAAGAGGCTGCATCGCCGCGGAAGGGGATGTTGAGGCCCTTCACACCGGCATCGCGGAACAGGAGCTCGCCGGCAAGATGCGGCTGCGAGCCGGCGCCGGGCGAGGCGAAGGTCAGCCCATCCGGCTTTGATTTGCCGTAGGCGATCAGCTCCGGCAGGGTCTTGTACGGCGCCTCCGCGCTGATGATCAGGAACAGCGGCGCGATCACCGCCATGGCGACAGGCTGAAGATCCCGGCGCTCGTAGGTCAGCTTGCCGAACAGCGCTTCGGCCGTGGCATAGGGGGCGGCGACATAGAGCAGCGTGTAGCCGTCGCCCGGCGCGTGCGCGACCGTGTCGTTGGCGATGCGCGTGCCGGCACCCGGCTTGTTCTCGACGATGAACTGCTGATGCAGGCTGCGGCCGAGCTCTTCGGCGAGCAGGCGCAGCGAGATGTCGTTCGAGCCGCCCGGCCCGTAGGGCGAGATCAGCCGCACCAGGCGCGAGGGCCAGGCGTCCTCAGCGCGTGCCGCGAATGGGACGCAGGGCAGCGCAAGCGCAGTCCCCAGCAATGTTCGGCGCGTGATGGTCATGTTGGCCTCCCGGGCGTGGAGCGCCAGTTTTGTTGTTCATCGATTGGCGCTCTTCTTGTTTGATTTTCGCATCTCGACGGCAGGCTCCGCCGCATGGACCACACCGCGGATGCTGTCGGCAAGGGCGGCGATCCGCGGGCCGATCTCGCCCTCCAGCTGACCTGGCTGGAGCCGAAACGCAGGGATGCCGCAATTGATCGAGAAGGACTGATTGAGCTCGCGCGCGTGAAACAGCGGCGCAGCGACGGCATGGATCGAGGCGATGTACTCGCCAAAACAGGTGCAGAAGCCGCGGCTGGCGCATTGGGCGAGCCCGGCGCGGTATTTGTCGCGGAAGGCCGCCCACAGCTCGGCGTCTTCGGCTGCGATCTGCCGTTCAAGCCGCTCCGCATCGGCCAGCGGCAAGGTTGCTGCCGCGGCACGGCCCATCGCGGTCATCACGACGGGAATCGGCATGCCGACGTCGGGGACGTGCGGACCGACATCGCCGGAGCGCGCAGTCTCGACGTAGATCATCGAGGTCGCATCGAGCAGGCCGATCGAGACCGTGCCGCGCACGCTCTGCGCCAGCTCCTGCATCATCGGCCGCGCCAGCTGCCGAAATTGCATGTCGGCAAGCAGCGGGTGCGCTATCCGCAGCGCACGTGCAGCGAGACGGTATTTCGTCCGCGCGGCTTCGTAGCGGAGGTATCCGAGCTCGGCCAGCGTATGCGTCAGCCGCGCCACGGTCGGCCGCGGGATGCCCGTCAGCTTCGACAGCTCCATGTTGCCGAGCAGGGTGGTGCCGGCCTTGAAGGCCTCGAGCACGACGAGACCTTTTGCCAGCGTGGTTGCGAAGGCGGCGTCATCGGTGCTCGCCGCGAGCACCGCGGCGGCGGTCGCGTGTGGAAGACGCCGTTTGGATGAGGAAGCGCGGGACATGCTCGAATATCGAACGTGGGGTGCGACTTTGTCCAATAAAATCGAAGATGGCTCCAAAACCGTCCACTATGCGGACGGCGTTTCGCCGTCTTCGGTGTCGCCCCAAGCGCGCCCGGAACGCTCAAGCGCACAAATTTTTGTCGTGATTGCGTGGCGTCTTGTGACATTATTATTACGAGGACATGTCACGTCGATTACAGCGGAGCGAATCATGTTGCAGTGGCAGGCGCGGTCAAATCCCCTCGCGTGGTGGTGGGGGTCCCTGACGCTGGTCAGTGCCGCCAACATCCTCGTCTGGTTCATGCTGTATCGCGAGTTCTATCCGACGGTCGCAGGGAGCGTCGGCGGCGGCTCTGATATCGGCCTGATGTTCCTGCTCTGCGCCGCCTATGTGTTCGGCTGCGCTTTCCGCTCGGTGCTGCCGCGCGCCGACGTGCAGCGCATCTGCCTGTTCGACACCTGGCTGTCGAGCGTCTTCGTCGGTCGCACGGTCGCGACCGTGGCCGAAGTCTGCTTCGCGGCACAATGGGCCATCATCCTGCACCAGTTTGGCACCATGACCGGCGCGGAAACCGTGGTGACCATCGCGTGGTTGATCGTGCCGGTGATCATCGTCGCGGAGTGCTTCTCCTGGTACGCGGTCGTGACCACCAACTTCCTCTACAACGCGATCGAGAACTCGCTGTGGGCGGTGACCTTCTTCCTCGCCGGCATCGCGCTGTGCCGCCTGATGCCGGAATTCCAGGGGCCGGTGCGCTGGGCGCTGATCGCCGGCATCGTCGGCATCGCCTGCTTCCTCGCCTTCCTCGTCACCGTCGACGTGCCGATGTATCTCAGCCGCTGGCGGGCAGGGCACGCCGAGGGCAACAGATTCCTTGGCTTGCTCGAAGGCCTGCATGACGTCTCGACGCGCTGGGTGGTGACCCACGACATCGCGCACTGGAAGGGCGAGCTGACCTGGATGTTCCTGTATTTCAGCGCCGCGGTGTGGTCGAGCCTCGCGCTCTGCGCGCTCTACGCCATGGAAGGCTATCTCACGCGTTATCTGGCCTGATCGATCGAGTCTCACCGAGATCGACCTCTGTCAGAAGTCCCTGACGCAACGCCAGCCGGACCAGCTCGATGTCGGAGCCGACGCCGAGCTTGTCCTTGATCAGCGAATGCAGGTTGGCGACCGTCTTTGGGCTGACATGCAGCGTCTCGGCGATCTCCTCCGTCGTGTTCTCGGCGAGCAACAGCCGCAGCACCTCGAATTCGCGCGGCGTGAGCACGTCGGCGGCCGAGCTCTCGCCGCTGATGCGGCTCAGCGCCAGCTCGTGGTCGATGTCGGGGCTGATGGCGATCTTGCCGGCCAGCACGTCCATCACCGCGCGCACCAGCGTCTCCGGCGGGCTCATCTTGGTGACGTAGCCGCGCGCGCCAGCGCGGATCGCCTGCACGGCGAAACCGGCGTTCTGGTGCATGGTGAAGACGAGGATCCGTGCGGACTTGTCCCATTGCCTGATGCGCCTGACGGCCTCGATGCCGCCGATGCCGGGCATGCTCAGATCCATGATGACGAGGTCGGGCGCCTCGGATTTGAACAGCCGGTAGGCCTCGGCGCCGTCGGACGCCTCGGCGACGACGCGCAGGCCCGGCTGCTTCTCGAGCACGGAGCGGTAGCCCTCGCGCACGACGGAATGATCGTCGACCAGCAGAATCGTCGCGGTCATGCCGCGTGCTCCAGCACCGGCCGATCGGCGGCCGCAAGCGGAATGACGACGCGCAGCGCCGAGCCGCCGTTCGGTCCCGGCTCGAAGCTCAGCCGGCCGCGCAAGGCCGCGACACGCTCGCGCATGCCGAGCAGGCCCATTCCGGATTTCCCGGCGGGATCGGCCGAGCGTCCGTCATCGTCGATCGCGAGCGCGATCTCCTCAGGGCGCATCGTCAGTTCCAGGCTGACCTTGGTGGCGCCGGCATGCTTGGCGGCGTTGGTGAGCGCCTCCTGCACGATGCGGTAGAGATTGGCGCTGATCGTGGCCGGCAGGGTCTCGAACGTGCCGTCGAAACGGATCGCAAAGCGCGTCTCGCCGCGGCTGCGTCCATTCCACCCTGCGACCAGGCCTTCGAGACTGGCGACGAGCCCGAGCTCCTCGACGTCGGGCGGGCGCAGCCGGAACAGCGCGCCGCGCAGCGTCTCCATCATGCCGGTCGCGGTCCGCGCGATGCCATCGCATTCGCCGAGCAGGGCAGGACAATCCTGCGCGGCGGTCTGGCGGGCGGAGGAGGCGAGCGCGCGGATGGCGGCCAGCGACTGGCCGAACTCGTCGTGCAGCTCGCGCGCCAGATGACGGCGCTCCTCGTCCTGGAGCGCGATCAGTTTACGCGTCAGCTCGTTGCGCTCGGCGAGCGCAGTGTCGAGGCTTTCGGCGAGATGGTTGAAGACGTCGCGGATGGCGGACAGCTCGGCGAGGTCGAACGGCGGCAGCCGCGCGGTGAGGTCGCCGGCGGCGACCCGTTCGAGGCCGGTGCGGATCATGTGGGTTGGGCGCAGCGCCCGCGCCAGCGCGGCGTAAACCAGGACGCACAATAGCGGCAGGGCGATTGCGAGCGCCAGCATCAGCCGGCCGGCCTCGTGCCAGGCTTCGGCCGTCTGCACCGTCGGATCGAGCCAGACCACGGCATCGCCGAGCTTTGCTCCGCGCACGATCACCGGCCGAGCCGCCTCGCGGCCGGGGTCGAACAGGCTGCGATAGAACGCCGTGAAGGCCTGCGGCGGCGGCGTTGCCGGAGGCACACCGCTACAGAAGCGCTGGAGCATGTCGCCGTCGGTGCCGCGGACGGCCAGACACAGGCCGGGCGTCATCACATAGGCCGCCACGGGATCGAGATTCGGAAAGTCCGCGCGCGGGGCGGCCACCCACTGGACCTTGCCCTGCTGCAGCTCCAGCGACTTCGCCACGATGGCGGCGATGCTGTCGATCCGCGCATGGGCGGCGCGGTCGGCCGTGATGAGGAAATAGGCGGAGATCGCGGCGAAGCAGGCGGCCGATATGGCGGCCACGCGCAACGTCAGTCGGACCTTGAGATCGAACCTCGGACGGTTCCACATCGGCGGGCACCTGGCGAACGGGTTTGTCGCCCGCGCATTAAACGGCAGAACGCAAGCCGCGCAAAGCGTTACGCTTTACCGCACTGCAATGTCGTGAAATTTTCCCGGCGCTGATCGGGACCGGTGCGGCTGCATGGCGCGGGGCTGCCCGCCAGATTGCGCCGCCGCTCCATCACATGAGGCCCGCATGCACCGCACCCGATTGATCCTCTCTGCGCTTTTCTTCCTCGTCCTCCCGGTGGCCACTTCGCCGGCCGGCGCCGAGGCCGCCATTGGCGTCGCCATGGACGATTTCAGCTATACCGATACGTCGGCCGAACCGGCCAACCAGACCGCCGCCCACGAGCGGCGGCTGTCGGCATTCATGGCAGCGCTCAGGCGGGACATCGGCGCGGACGGCCGTTATCGGCTGGCGCCGTCGGCCCAGGACGGCGCGGCGTTCAAGGTGATCGGCGGCATCCAGAAGACCAGCACGCTGGTGCAATGGGCCAAGGTCGCCGTGATCGACGTCGGCGCCAAAAAGCTGGTGATGGACAAGCTCTACACTTTTCGCGGCGACAATGATGAATCATGGGAGCGCGCCGAGATTTTTGTCTCGCGCGAGGTGATGGCCGCGCTCGGCACGCCCGCGCCGGTCGCGCTTGCGGTGTTCGATTTCGAGCTGGAGGACACGACCGCCGCATCAGCGGGCGCGTCAGCCGCGTCGGATGCGTCGTACCTCACCGAAGTCACGGCCGGCGTGCGCGAGGTGCTCAGTCAATCCGGCCGCTATCGCATCGTCGAGATTGGCGGCGAGGCGGCCAAGGCGCACGCCTTGCGCGATTGCAACGGTTGCGAGGCATCGATCGCGCAGAAGCTCGGCGCGGATCAGTCGCTGATCGGCGTGGTGCGGCGGGTCAGCCGCACCGAATATACCCTGGGCTTCCAGGTCCGCGATGCCAGGACCGGCGCGGTGCTGGCGCGCGGGGATAGCGGTCTGCGCATGGGCGCGGACTATTCGTGGAAACGAGGGGCCGTTCGGCTCGTGAGCGAAAGCCTGGTCGAGAGCCAGTAGCTTAGAAGGTTAGTTGCACCTTCATCGATTGCGAGCGGTCGCTGGCGAGCTCGAAGGCGACGACCGCGTTCTCGAACGGCATGGTCGCCGTGATCAGCGGCTTGACGTCGATCAGGCCGTCGCCCATCAGCCGCACTGCCAGCTCGAACTCGGGATCGAAGCGGAAGGTGCCGCGGAGCTGCAATTCCTTGGCGACGATGGTGTTGATCGGCAGCGTCATCTCGCCGCCGAGGCCGAGCTGCACCAGCGTCGCGCCGGGCCTGAGCACGTCAAGCGCGGTGCGCAGCGCGGCCTGATTGCCCGAGGCCTCGAACAGCGTGTCGAACACGCCCTTGCCGGTGCGCCAGGGATCGAGCGCGGCGGCATTGCTCGCGACGTTGATCGCGTGCGTGGCGCCGAGCTTTTTGGCGACCGCGAGCGGCGCATCGGCCACATCCGTCACCACGATCTCGGACGCGCCGCCGAAGCGTGAGACAAGAATCATCAGCGCGCCGATCGGGCCGCAGCCGGTAATCAGCACGCGCTTGCCGAGGAGAGGGCCGGCCTGCTTGCCGGCATGCAGGCACACTGCGAGCGGCTCGGCGACCGCGGCTTCCGCCAGCGAGAGCTTGTCCGCGATCGGCACGGCCTGGGTCGCGTCGACGGTGATGAACTCGCGAAAGCCGCCCTGCACATGTGGAAAGCGCATCGCGCTGCCGAGGAAGCGCATGTCGAGGCACTGGTTGCGCATGCCCTCCTGGCAATGCAGGCACGCCCCGCACGGCTTGCTCGGATTGACCGCGACGCGGGTGCCTGCCTTCACGCTGGTGACGCCGTCGCCCACCGCCGCAACCACGCCGGCGATCTCATGCCCCAGCGCCATCGGCTGCTGGATGCGCACGACGCCGAAACCGCCGTGATGGTAGTAGTGCAGATCGGAGCCGCAGATGCCGCCATTGGCGATCTTGACGCGGACCTCGCCCGGGCCGGGCTCCGCGTCGGGATAGCTGTCGATCCGGAGGTCTTTCGGGGCGTGAATGACGACGGCGCGCATGGTCTCGTTCCCTGTTGGCGATTACATCGCGGCGATCATGCCGCCATCGACATAGATGATCTGGCCGTTGACATAGGTGGATGCGTCTGAGGCGAGGAAGATCGCGGCGCCGACCAGCTCATCCGGCTTGCCCCAGCGTTTTGACGGGATGCGGCCCATCAGCCAGTTGTTGAAGTCGGCGTTGTTGACCAGCGCCTCGTTCATGTCGGTGAGCATGTAGCCGGGGCCGATCGCGTTGGCCTGGATGCCGTGCTGGGCCCATTCCACCGCCATCGAGCGGGTCAGGTTCTTGATGCCGCCCTTGGCGGCCGTGTAGGGCGCGATGGTCGGGCGCGCGAGCTCGCTGCCGAGCGAGCCGATGTTGATGATCTTGCCGTGCTTGCGCGGGATCATGCGCTTGGCCGCCTCACGGCCGATCACGAAGGCGCTGGTCAGGTTGGTCTCGATCACCTTGCGCCATTCGTCGGTGGTGAATTCCACCAGCGGCTTGCGGTGCTGGATGCCGGCATTGTTGACGACGATGTCGACGGCGAGGCCTTGTCTGTCGAAGTCGTTGAAGGCGGCGACGATGGCGGGCTCGTCGGTGACGTTGAAGGCCGCGCCTTCGGCCTGATGCCCGGCAGCGCGGAATTCGGCGACGGCCTGCTCGACGCGCTTGGCATCGACGCCGTTGACGATGATCTTCGCGCCGGCCTTGGCCATGCCCTCGGCGATGGCGCGGCCGAGCCCGCGCGAGGAGCCGGTCACGAGTGCGGTGCGGCCGGAGAGGTCGAACAGGGTGGTGCTCATCTCAAAATTCCTCAGACGTTGGAGCGGCGCACAGTGAGATCGGTGCGGTCAAAGACGGCGGGCAGGAGATCGACGCCAAGGCCGGGTCCTTCCATCGGGAAGACATAGCCGTCCTTGATGGTGGGCATGGTGGTGACGAGCTCATTGTACCAGCCCTTGTAGAAGGCGCGCACGGATTCCTGGATCAAGGTGTTGGGCTGGCTGAACGACATGTGGATGGCGGCGATGAAGCCGATCGGGCCGATGCAGTCGTGCGGCGCGAAGGGGCGGTGATAGGTCTCGGCCATGGCCGCGATCTTGCGGCCCTCGGTGAGGCCGCCGGTCCAGCACAGGTCCGCCATCACGACATGCATGGCGTCGCGGTCGAGCATGTCCTTGTAGGGGAAGCGCGAGCCGAGCGTCTCGCTGGCGCAGACCCAGACGTCGGTCGAGCGGGCATATTCGGCCAGCGCCTGCGGCGAGTTCATGCGGATCGGGTCTTCGTACCAGGTCGGCTTGTAGGGCTCGAGCGCGCGCGCGATCTGTTTGGCGGTCGGCAGATTCCACAGCGAGTGGAGCTCGACCATGATCTCCATCTTGTCGCCGACGGCCTTGCGGATCTTCTCGAACGGCTCGATCGCCTGCTTCATCTGGGCTGCGGTGATGTAGAGGCCCTTGTTCTCCTGAGCCGCCGGATCGAACGGCCAGATCTTCATCGCGGAGATGCCGCTTTCAAGCAGGCTCTCGGCGAGCGCATCGGCGTGGTTCATGAAGCCGTCGAGGTCTTCATAGGGACCCTTGGACGCCCCGAGATTCCAGTTGGCGACCGGGCTGATATTGGTGGAGCGGACATATTGGGTGCCGGCGCAGGTGTTGTAGATGCGCTGCTTGTCGCGGCAGAGGCCGCCGAGCATCTGGTGAACCGGCTGATTGCAGACCTTGCCGAACAGGTCCCACAGCGCGATGTCGATCGCTGACGCCGCACGATATTCGACGCCGGTCGAGGACTGCGCCATCGGCAGGTTCAGCATGTCGCGATGGATCGCCTCGATGTGCAGGGGATTGCGGCCGAGCAGGCGGCCCGCGAACGTGTCGTGGATCTGCGCTTCGACGGCGCCTGCGCCATAGAAGGTCTCGCCGAGACCGATCACGCCCGCATCCGTGTGGATGCGTACCCAGATGACGTTGGAGAATTCCTCGGTGCGCAGCGTCTCGATCGACGTGATCTTCACGGCCATTATCCTCCCATCGAAAGGCGCCTCGCGCCCGACTTCTCATTTTGCATTGCAACATGTTGCAGATCGCGCGGAAGTCTTACGCCTGCTTGTAATATATCACAACATGTTTTAAGGGTGCCACAAATAAGGCGCCGCCCGACAACGAGAGCGCGGACCTGACGGGAGAGGACGACATGGCACGGCGCAAGCGCGCGCTCGAGGTGGTGAGAAACGACGACGACGGCGAGGGCAAGCCCTCGCGACGCAATCGGCTCAACTTCTTCGAGCTCGCCTATCAGAAGATCGAAGAGCTCCTTGTTCATTGCGAGCTCAAGCCCGGACAATTCATGACGATGCTGGAATTGCAGCACATCACCGGCTTCGGGCGCACGCCGGTGCATCACGCCGTCAATCGTCTGTCCGCCGACACGCTCATTATCATCCGTCCGCGCCACGGCCTGCACATCGCGCCGATCGATCTTGCGCGCGAGCGGATGCTGCTGGCCTTGCGCCGCGACATGGAGCGTTTTGTCATTCGCCTCGCGGCGGATCGCGCCAGCCTTTCCCACCGCAATCAGGCGCTGCACATTGAGCGGCTGCTGCGTGAACGTCGCGCAACTTTGACCCTCGACGAGTTCAACAGCCTCGACCGCCGTATCGACGCGCTGGTGCTGGAGGCCGCCGGCGAGCCGTTCCTGGTGCACACGCTGCGGCCGCTGCACACGCTCTACCGCCGCATCGGCTACATCCACCACCGCTTCATGCCAGGGCAGGCCGATCTGTCAGGAACGATCGATCATCACCTCGGTATTCTAAACGCAGTCGCGAACCGCCGCGCCGAGGATGCCGTCAAGGCGAGCGATGCACTGATCGACTACATGGGCTCCATGTTCACGGGCATGGAGGCGGGGATCGACCCGCGCCTGCTCGATTGCAGCATCGAGCCGCTGCTCGGCACGTAAAGAGTTCAGAAGAAAGGAAGAAGAATGTCAACGATGGCCATGCCACAACCGACCGCGAGCGAAGCCGCGGTCCGCTACCTCATCACGAACTACAGTCCCAAGGGTAACAAGGTCGGCTGGCTGATGATGGCCTCGATCCTGGTCGAGGCCTGGGACCTCTATTCGATCGCCTTCGTGCTGATCTTCATCCGCGAGCAGTACAATCCCGACCCGCTGATGCTCGGTCTTGCCGCAGCGGGCACGCAGGGCGGCGCGCTGATCGGTGCGCTGCTCGGCGGCTGGCTGTCCGACAAGATCGGCCGCCGCGTCATGTTCCTGGTCACGATGGTGCTGTTCATCGTGCTGGCGCTGGCGCAGGCCTTCGTGCCGAACGTTACGTGGCTCGTCGTGATCCGCTTCCTGCTCGGCATCCCGCTCGGTTCGGACATCTCGACCGGCTACACCTACATCATGGAATCCATGGCCAAGGGTGAGCGCGAGGTCATGGGCAACCGCTGGCAGTTCATGTTTGCCGTCGGCGAGGTGCTGACCATCGGCGTCATCGTGATCTTCCTCTTGATCGACATGCAGCACGAGATGCTGTGGCGCGTGACGCTCGGCCTCGGCGCGGTGCCGGCGCTGATCATCCTGATCATGCGCCATGATGTGCCGGAGACGGCGGTCTGGCTGGTGCAGAAGGGACGCTACCGCGAGGCCAAGCAGGTCGCGCGCGAGATGTTCAACGACAATCTCGACATGCTGCCGGATCACGACGTGGAAGTGCCGAAGGTCTCGACCCGCGCCTTCCTCGCCGACCTCAAGAAGGATCCGATCCGCTGGCGCGCCACGCTGTACGGATGGATCGCCTGCTTCGCGCAAGGCAGCGAGTTCTCGACCTTCGCGTTCTATCTGCCGGTGCTGTTCGTGATGGTCGGCGTGTCGAGCGTGCTCGGCAACAACCTCGTCACGATGGCGCTGTTCTGCTTCGCCGCACTGTCCGGCTGGGTCGGCCCGCTCCTGACGCCGAAGATCGGCCATCGTGGCATCGCGATCGCCGGGTTCGGCATCGTGCTGGCCTCGCTGCTGGTGGCGGCGTTCGCGCTCTATACCGACAACAAGATGCTGCTGCCGTTCGCGGCGGCTGCCATGCTGTGGGGCCATTACTGGGACGCATCGAACTGCATGACCATCCCGACCATGGTCGCCAAGCCGAAATATCGCGGCACCGCGAGCGGCTTCGCCTACATGTTCGTGAAGCTGCCGTCGTTCCTGGCGATCTTCCTGTTCCCGTCGCTGTTCGCAGCGATCGGGCAGGCCAATGCCACGCTGTTCGTTGCGATCTTCCCGCTGATCGGATTGCTCGCCGCGATCTTCATCCTGCCGGAAGTCTACGGCTACGAGAACGACTGAGGATGCTCGTTACCCGGTCGCGGCCTCATGGCCGCGATCGGGCCTTCCTTGCTACGGGCTCAGGAAAACGGGATTGATCCCGGCGCCGTGCCCGAGCAGGCCGACCTCCTGAAGCTGGGCACTGTGCAGGTCGATCTCCACGATCGCGAACAGGGCCAGCAGCACCACCACCGAGAAGATCAGCAACGGGTGCGACGACCCGTCTTTCGCGGGAGAGCTCTGAAACAGGCGGCGCAGGGAGAAGCTCTGCGGCAATGCCTTCGATTGAATTTGCATGATCGACCTCCTTGCCGCGGCTCATGAGCTGCGCGGCAAGGTGAAGTATAGGCCGGCCGTTACAGCCCACATTGATGCGCCGCAAAGTCTCGCGCGGTTAATGGATCGCCGCCGCCAGTGCCGCGATCAGGGCCGGCGGTGTCACGAGCAGTCCCAATTTGAGGAAGGGCCAGGCGCCGACCTCGATCTTCTCGCGGCGCAGCGCCACCAGCCACAGGATGGTGGCGAGCGAACCGGTGATCGAGAAATTCGGCCCCAGGTCGACGCCGATCAGGATGGCGCTGACGACCGATGTGGGCAGATGATCGGCGGCCACGATCGACCCGGCGACAAGGCCGACGGGAAGATTGTTGGCGATGTTGTCGGCGATCGCGGTGGCGATGCCGACGCTCCAGGCGGCTTTCGGCACGGATTGGGCGACGGCCTGATGCAGCAGCGCGCTGAGCTGTCCGATCACGCCGGTCTTGATCAGCGCCTCCACCATCACGAACAGCCCGCCGACCAGCGGCAGCACGCTCCAGGACACGTGCTTCAGCACCGGCACGGGCGATTGACGGCTGAGCAGCAGGACGAGGCCGGTCGTCACGGCGCCGCAGATGAAGGTCGGCAGGCCAAGCTGCTTGTCGAGCGCGGAGGCCGTGATCAGCACGACGCCGATTGCGGCAATGCCGATCGCGGTCAGCTTGCCGCCGCGGCTGAGCACCTTGTGCGGCACGCGGCGCTCGATGCTCTCCTCCTTCAGCGCGCGATGCTGGGTGAGGCGCAGTACGATATAGGTCAGCACGATCGAGGCGAGCGAGGGCAGGGCGAATTGACGCAGCCATTCGGTCAGATGCGGCATGCGCGAGCCGAACACCACGAGATTGGCGGGGTTCGAGATCGGCAGCACGAAGCTTGCGGCGTTTGCAATGAAGGCGCAGACGAAAAGATAGGGCAGCGGCTTTGCGCCGGCCGCACGCGTTGCGGCATAGACCGCCGGCGTCAGCACGATCGCGGTCGCGTCGTTCGACAAGAGCACCGTGACCAGCGTGCCGACAAGGTAGATCAGTAAAAACAGCCGCTGCGGCGAGCCGTCTGCATACTCCACCGCGAGCGCGGCAAGGTAATCGAACAGGCCTTCGAGCCGTGCGAGCTCGGCAATCAGCATCATGCCGATCAGGAAGAGATAGACGTCGATGCCCTTTTCGATGCCGGTCAGCGCGTCCTGCCAGGGCAGGAAGCCGAGCAGCACCAGCGCCGCGGCGCCGATCACGGCCCAGATCGCCTCGGGCAGGCGGAACGGGCGGATAATGACGCACGCGGTCGCGGCGACGATGATGCTCCAGGCCCAGATGGCGTCAGACGGCACGTTCAGTCCTTGAGGTGGAATGGATTCATTTGGCAGCGATAGCGGAAGCCGGCCTTGCTGTCTTCCCCTGCGGGCGCGGACCGCCATCTGCGATTTGCCGCGTCTCGGGCAAAGCAAGGAAGCAGACCACGGCGCCGATTGCGGCGACCGCGCCGAGCGTGATGAAGGCCGCACTGTAGCCCGCGCCAACCACAACGAGGCCAGCTAGCGTCGTCGACAGAGCCGCGCCAATGCTCTGGGCGGTGATGACCGCGCCCTGCGCGACGTTGAAGCGGCCGGTGTTGCGCATGAGGTCGGCAACGATGACCGGGAAGATCGCGCCAAAGATGCCGGCGCCGACGCCGTCGAGCAGTTGGACGCCGACCAGCCAGAACGGGTTGTCCGAGAGCGTATAGAGCGCCCCCCGAATGGGGAGGATCAGAAGCGCGGCGAGGAAGAAGCGCTTGTGGCCCCAGCGGTCGGCCCGAGCGCCGACCAGCATCGCAAACGGCACCATCACGACTTGTGCGGCAACGATACAAGCCGACATCAGGCTGGTGCCGATGTTCTTATCCTGGAGCGCCAATTTCTGTCCGACCAGCGGCAGCATCGCCGCGTTGGAGAGATGGAAGAGCAGGACGCAGATCGCGAAGACGAGCAGAGGGCGACAGGTGAGCAGTACCGCGAGACCCGAAGGCTGTTCGCGCTGGGTCTCCGTGTCGGCATCGTGTAGCCCGCGGGCCAGATCATGGTCGATGGCGCCGGCGGGGATCGCGAGGATGCTGACGAGGCTCGCGATTGCCATTGCGCCGAGAAGGTAGAAGACGACCGTCGGGCCGAACCAGTAGGCGGAGAGGCCCGCCAGTCCGGCCGCGACCGCGTTGCCGGCATGGTTGAAAGTTTCATTGCGGCCAATGCGCCGGGTGAAGACGGCATGACCAAAAATGCCGAGCGAGACGGCCGCGATTGCCGGCGGAAACACCACGGCGGCGGCCTGCGCGATGCCTTGCGAGATCGCGACCGGCAGGAAGGCGGGAAACAGCGGCAGCGACAGGGACGCGAGCGTGACCATGATGGCGGCGATGACCATCACCAGCCGCTTCGCCCGCGTCGCGTCGACCAGCGCGCCGGCGGGCGTCTGCGCCACGATGCCAGCAATGGTCGCAATCGACATCACGAGGCCAATGCGCGCCTCGTCCCAGTGCTGCTCGGTGAGGAGATAGACCGCGAGATAGGGGCCGAGCCCGTCGCGGACGTCGGCAAGGAAGAAGTTCGCCGCATCCAACGCGCGGCCAGCCTGCCTTGCCTGATCGGGTTTTTCGCTCGACATCAGTCTCTCGATCGAGGCTCGGAATCGCTCCGGCAGAAACCGATCTCACGGCAGCTTTGTTCCCGGACTTAAAGCTTCACGGCCAGCAGCACTGCGCCGGCGCCGATCATGGTGATCCCGATCCAGCCCTGCGCGGTCGGCCGCTCGCCGAGAAAGGCGAACGCGAACAGGGCCACCAGGACGACGCTGAGCTTGTCGATTGGTGCGACCAGCGTCGCGGGACCGAGCTTCAGGGCCCGGAAGTAACAGAGCCACGAGGCACCGGTCGCAAGCCCCGATAGCACCAGGAACAGCCATGTCCTCGACGAAACCGCCGAGGGCATGGCGAATTGGCCGGTGAAGAACAGCAGCACCGAGAAGGCGAGCAGCACCACGACGGTGCGGATGAAGGTGGCGAGGTCCGGATTGATGTTCTCGACGCCGACCTTGGCGAAGATCGCGGTCAGCGCGGCAAAGCAGGCGGAGAGGAGCGCCCAGGTCTGCCAGGCGGAGAGGAGGGCGGGTTTCATTGGGGGTGCCGGATCAAGTTTTGCGAGGTGACGGGGTTGAGGGTGCTAGCCAAACACTCGGCTGTCGTCCCGGACAAGCGAAGCGCAGACCCGGACCCATACCGCGGAATCTTTCTTGGGGCACATACGTCGTCGTTTTTCGCCAAACACAATCCTGTGGCTATGGGTCCCGGATCGGCGCGCGCTTGAGGCGCGCTTGTCCGGGCGACAGCGTTTTGCCTGGCGTACATTCACCTTGCCACCGACAGCTTCTCGGTGATCGCCTTGCGCAGGATGCGCGAGAGCGATTCCACCGAATACGGCTTCTGGATCAGCTCGAAACCGCGATGGGCGTTCTCAGCGAGCACATTGCTGTAGCCGCTGGTGAGCACCACCAGCAGGCCCGGATAGCGCTCACGGATCACGCCGGCGAGCTCGACACCGTTCATGCCGGGCATGATGACGTCGGAGAACACGAGGTCGACGGCGAATTCGTTCTCGCCGAGGATCGACAGCGCGGCATTGGCGTTGGCGACGCGGCGGACGACATAGCCGAGGTCTTCCAAAAGCTCGGTCGAGAACTGGCCGACATCGTCATTGTCCTCGACCACGAGCACGCGGTAGCCACGCCCCGTGGTTGCGGCCTCGCTGGTCAGCGCTGCAGCTTCCTTCTCGGCGGTCGGCGACTGCGCCTGCGGCAGGTAGATGGTGAAGGTCGCGCCCTTGCCTTGCGTGCTCATCACCGCGATGTCGCCTTCCGACTGCTTGGCGAAGCCGAACGCCTGGCTGAGGCCGAGCCCGGTGCCCTTGCCGACCTCCTTGGTGGTGAAGAACGGCTCGAAGATGGCGTCGATGTTTTCGGGCGCAATGCCGCTTCCGGTGTCGGCTACCGAGATCGCGACATAGTCGCCGCTGCGCGCCGATTGCGCGCGCAGGCTCGGAATCCCGGAGACCTTGCGCACCGCGATGGTGAGACGGCCTTCGCCCTCCATGGCGTCGCGGGCGTTGATGGCGAGATTGATCAGCGCGGTCTCGAACTGCGCGATGTCGGCGACTGTGAAGCAGTCGGCATCGTCGATCTCGACGGCGATCTCGATCCGGCCGCCGACCAGCGGCCGCACCAGCTGCGCCACGCCCTCCACCTGGCTGCCGACGTTGAAGATCTGCGGCTTGAGCGGCTGCCTTCGTGCAAAGGCCAGGAGCTGTGCGGTCAGCTTGGAGGCGCGCTCGACGGTGTCGGAGATGGCATCGACGTAGCGGCGGCGGCGTTCCTCCGGCAGCTCGCGCCGGCGCAGGAAGTCGGTGGCCGAACGGATGATGGTGAGGAGGTTGTTGAAGTCGTGCGCGACGCCGCCGGTGAGCTGGCCGATCGCCTCCATCTTCTGCGACTGCCGCAGCGCTTCCTCGCCGCGGCGGCGGTCGGTGATGTCGACGGCTTCGGGCACCGCGCCGGTGATGTTGCCGTGGCGGTCGAGCACGGGACGCATGCTGAATTCGAAATCGCGATCGCCGATGGGCAGGCGCAATCGCATCTCCATCCGCACGGCTTCGCCGCGAAGCACGGTGTCGAAGGCCTCACGGACCACGGCGCTCATGCCGTGGGTCCCGGTGAACCACGGCGTTTCCCACAGCAGCTTGCCGATCACGTCCGCGGAGCCCGCCTTGATGCCGTCGAGTGCGGTGTTGTTCGCGTAGAGCAGTTCCCCCCTGAGATTGACCAGGCCCTGATACTGGTTGCTGGTCTCCAGGATCGCGCGCAGCCGCGCTTCGTTGGATTCGAGCTCGGCGGTGCGCTCGACGATGCGCTCTTCCAGCGTCTCGTTGAGCCGGCGCAGCTCGATCTCGGCCTGCTTGGCGACGGTAATGTCGTGGGCGACGCCGATGAAGCCGATATGCTTGCCGGTCGGATCCCAGCGCGGCTGCGATTCCGAACGCAGCCAGCGCCATTCGCCGCTGGCATTCTTGTAGCGCGCCTCCAGCACGAACGGCTTCAACGAGGCTTCGCCTTGCACCGATTGCTGCAGCACATGCGGCAGGTCGTCCGGATGCAGCACCTTGCGCCAGTCGAAGGCGATGGCCTGATCGTAGGGCAGGCCGACGAAGTCGACATAGGCCTGATTGGCGAAGGAGCGTGTACGGTCGAGCTTGGTGACCCAGATCGGCACCGGCGCGCTGTCGGCAATCAGCCGGAAGCGCTCCTCGCTCTCGCGCAGCGTCTCGCGCGCCAGCGCCTGGTCGGTGATGTCGATATGGGCGCCGACAAGGCGGATCGCGCGACCGTCGCGGTCGCGTTCGATCTTGGCGACGACGCGGATCCAGCGGGTCTCGCCGTCGCGGGGGCGGATGATGCGGTACTCGGCCGTGTAGTCCTCGCTGGTCCCTGCCAGCGCATCGAAGAAATGCTTGACGGTCGCATCGCGGTCGTCGGGATGGATGCGATTGACCCAATCCTCGTGCGTCTCGTCGGCGGCCTCAGGGGGCAGGCCATGGATCATCAGGTATTCGGGCGAGCGGCGGTTCCGAAAACCTTCGCGGAAGTCGACCTCGAGGCCGCCGACCTTGCCGATGCGCTGGATGCGCGCCAGCTCAGCCTCGCGCTCCTGAAGCGCACGATAGGCTTCATCGCGCTCGCGCGCGATGTCTTCGAGGTGCTGGCGCAGCCTTTCGGCAGCAAGGGTCTCGGGCGTATTGTCGTTCAAGGCGTCGGCCGTTGTGATGCAAGAGCGCGCGTGCCGGGCCGATATTCACACAGACAAAGCGTGATAGCCATTGCTCAAAGAGGAATAAGTCGGAAAGTCGTCATCAAATGGATAGCGGTGGGTATGCACCAAACGCCGGCGCTGGCAATTTGTTCCGAGGACTGGAACGATCGGCCCGCCGAGGCGTCTTTGCGGAGCGCCACAACTCTCATTCATAAAACTCCCTTTCCCAAGAGGCTAAATCTTGAAGCTCTTTGTCTGTCAGGACTGCGGCAACGTCCTCTATTTCGAGAACCGCGCCTGCGAACGCTGCGGCCATCGGGTCGCCTTTCAGCCGGAGAGGGAGACGATGTCGGCGATCGAGCCGGACGGGGACGGCTGGAAGGTACTGGCCGACAAGGGCGAAAGCCGCATGCTCTGCAGCAATGCCGACTACGACGCCTGCAACTGGCTGACGGATGCGGACGATACCACCGGCTTCTGCCGCGCCTGCCGCCACAACGGCATCGTGCCTGACCTCTCCGATCCGGCGCAGCTTGCTCGCTGGCGCGAACTGGAAATCGCAAAACACCGGCTGTTCTATTCGCTAATCCGCTGGAAGCTGCCGCTTCAGACCCGGCAGGAAAACCCCGAGCACGGGTTGATCTTCAACTTCCTCGCCGACGATCCGAACAGCGGGCAGAAGGTTATGACCGGCCACGACAATGGCCTGATCACGATCGCGCTCACCGAGGCCGATGACATCGAGCGCGAGCGGCGGCGGCTGGAGATGGGCGAGCCGTACCGCACGCTGCTCGGGCATTTCCGCCACGAGGTCGGCCATTATTTCTGGGACGTGCTGGTGCGCGACGGCGGCAAGCTCGAGGAATGCCGCGCGGTGTTCGGCGATGATTCCGCCGATTACGATGAGGCGCTGCAGCGCCATTATGCCGAAGGCGCGCCGGCGGACTGGCAGCAGAACTACGTCTCGGCCTATGCCACCACGCATCCGTGGGAAGACTTCGCGGAGACCTGGGCGCATTACCTCCATATCGTCGACACCCTGGAGATGGCCGCCGAGTTCGGCATGGAGGTGCGCCCCAAGGTCGACCGCGACGGGGAGTTGACGGCGCGCATCCGCTTCAACCCCTACGAGGTCAGGGACGTCCAGGCGCTCATCGACGCATGGCTGCCCTTCACCTTCGCCATGAACAGCGTCAATCGCGCCATGGGCCTGCGCGACCTCTATCCCTTCATCCTGTCGTCCGCCGTGGTCGCCAAACTGGGCTTCATTCAGAGCCTCGTCCGGGGCGTGGCCAAGGCCGGCAGGCCGTAGGCGGCCCCAGGGGGCGCGTCCCGACCGTTTCGGTCTTGCGCTGGTACGCCAGAGGGGCCGGATTTAGACCGTTGCCTCCGGCTCATTTTAATGTACCACGGGAGCCACACGGCCCGTTTCCATAGGCTGCAACGGCCAGGGAAGGGGTCCCGCCCAAGGTCGAGACTCAAGAAAAGCATGTTCAAACGCATTCTGATCGCCAATCGCGGCGAAATCGCCTGCCGGGTCATCAAGACCGCGCGCCGCATGGGAATTCAGACGGTCGCGGTTTATTCCGAGGCCGACCGCGATGCCCTCCATGTCGAGATGGCCGACGAGGCCGTGCTGATTGGCCCGCCCGCGGCGGCCGAGAGCTATCTGGTGATCGAGAAGATCGTCGAGGCCTGCCGCAAGACCGGCGCGGAAGCCGTGCATCCCGGCTATGGCTTCCTGTCCGAGCGCGAGGCATTTCCGCGCGCGCTGGAAGCCGCCGGCATCGTCTTCATCGGCCCGAACCCTGGCGCGATCGCCGCGATGGGCGACAAGATCGAATCCAAGAAGGCGGCCGCGAAGGCCAAGGTCTCCACCGTGCCGGGCTATCTCGGCGTCATCGAGGACGACAAGCACGCGGTGCGCATCGCCGACGAGATCGGCTATCCCGTGATGATCAAGGCCTCCGCCGGCGGCGGCGGCAAGGGCATGCGCATCGCGCATTCGAAGGCCGAGGTCTCCGAAGGATTCAACCTTGCCAAGGCCGAGGCCAAGGCTTCGTTCGGCGACGACCGCGTCTTCGTCGAAAAGTTCATCGTCGATCCCCGCCACATCGAGATCCAGGTGCTGGGCGACAAGCACGGCAACGTGATCTACCTCGGCGAGCGCGAATGCTCGATCCAGCGCCGCAACCAGAAGGTCATCGAGGAAGCGCCGTCGCCGCTGCTCGACGAGGCTACGCGCCGCAAGATGGGCGAGCAGGCGGTCGCGCTGGCGAAAGCCGTGAATTACGATTCCGCCGGCACGGTCGAGTTCGTCGCGGGGCAGGACAAGAGCTTCTACTTCCTGGAGATGAACACGCGCCTCCAGGTCGAGCATCCCGTCACCGAGCTCGTCACCGGCATCGATCTCGTCGAGCAGATGATCCGCGTGGCCGCCGGCGAGAAGCTCGCGATCACGCAGAAGGACGTCACGCTGACGGGGTGGGCCGTTGAGTCGCGGCTCTATGCGGAAGACCCGTTCCGCAACTTCCTGCCCTCGATCGGGCGCCTCGTGAAATACCGCCCCCCGGCGGAAGCCAGCCAGGACGGCATCACCATCCGCAACGACACCGGCGTGCAGGAGGGCGGCGAGATCTCGATCCACTACGATCCGATGATTGCGAAGCTCGTCACGCATGCGCCCTCGCGCGCGGCCGCGATCGAGGCGCAAGCGACAGCGCTCGACTCGTTCTATGTCGACGGCATCAGGCACAACATTCCGTTCCTGTCGGCGCTGATGCATCATCCGCGCTGGCGCGAGGGACGCCTGTCGACCGGCTTCATCGCCGAGGAATTCCCCAAGGGCTTTGCGGTGCGCGTGCCCGAAGGCGAGGTCGCCCGGCGGATCGCTGCGGTCGGCGCCGCCATTGATCACGTGCTCGGGGAGCGCAAGCGGCAGATCTCTGGCCAGATGGGCGGCCGGGTCGTGCAGCGCGAGCGCCGCCGCGCGGTCTGGCTCGATCGCCAGGAGATCCTGCTCGAGGTCGGCCGCGAGGGCGAGGCCATCGCGATCCGCTTCATCGATGCCGAGGGCAAGGCCGGCAACGTCCATCTGCTGCAATCGCCGTGGAAGCCGGGCGATCCGGTCTGGCAGGGCACCATCGACGGCCATTTCGTGGCGGTGCAGGCGCGCCCAATCCCCAACGGCATCCGCCTTGCGCATCAGGGCGTCGAGGTTCCGGTCTATGTCTGGACCGAAGCGGAAGCTGCCTCCGCCCGGCTGATGCCGGTGACGACGGCATCCGACAGCGGCAAGAAGCTGCTGTGTCCGATGCCCGGCCTCGTCGTCTCCATCGCGGTGATCGAGGGGCAGGAGGTCAAGGCCGGCGAGACGCTCGCCGTGGTCGAAGCCATGAAGATGCAGAACGTGCTGCGCGCCGAGCAGGACGGCACCGTGAAGAAGATCCACGCCAGCGCCGGCGCGACGCTCGCGGTGGACGCGCTGATTTTGGAGTTTGCGTAAGCGCTCCGGCGCACGATAGTCGACCCTCACCTTGAGGAAACGCGCTCAAGGGCGCGCTCCTCAGGATGACGATTTTGGAGTGAGGCACCCATGGCCTTTCGTTCCCGCCGCGAGAAGCTGCGCTCGATCCTCTCAGGCTCGGCCTGCGTCCATCCCGGCTCGGTCTATGACGCGATCTCGATCCGCATCGCCGAGGATCTCGGCTTTCCACTCGGCATGTTCGGCGGTTCGGTCGCCTCGCTCGCGGTGCTCGGCGACCCCGATGTCACGCTGATCACGCTCACCGAGCTCGCCGAGCAGATGCGGCGGATGTCGCGCGCCTCCGCGCTGCCGGTGCTGGTCGATGCCGATCACGGCTACGGCAATGCGCTCAATGTGCGCCGTACGGTGCAGGAACTGGAGACCGCGGGCGCCGCCGGCCTCACCATCGAGGACACGCTGCTGCCGGCCGCCTTTGGCGAGACCAAGACGCAGCTGATTTCGCTGGAGGAGGGCGTCGGCAAGATGAAGGCCGCACTGGATGGCCGCAGCGATGCCTCGCTGGTCATCATGGGGCGCACCGGAGCTGCCTCGATCACCTCGCTCGACGATGCGATCCGCCGTGCGCAGGCCTATGAGGCTGCCGGCGTCGATGCGCTGTTCTTCACCGGCATCAAGTCGCGCGCGGAGCTGGAGGCGATTACGGCTGCGACGCGCCTGCCGATCGTGCTCGGCGGCGCGCCCGAGGACTTGAACGCGACCGATTATCTCGCCGGCCAGCGCGTGCGCATCGCGCTCCAGGGGCACGCGCCGATCGCGGCGGCGACGCAGGCCGTCTACGAGACGCAGAAGGCGCTGCGCGAGGGCACGGCACCGAAGGCACTCAAGGGGTTGCCGTCAGCAGAACTGACCAATCGCGTCATGCGCGACGCCGAGGTAAAAGCGCGCAGCGCCGATCTTCTCGGACTGAAAAAATGAGCCGGGCGATCCTCCAGGTCATGATCCGCGGGCGTGTGCAGGGCGTCGGCTATCGCGCCTGGGTCGAGTACCAGGCCACCGCCAGCGGCCTCGATGGCTGGGTCCGCAACCGTCGCGACGGCAGCGTGGAAGCGCTGTTCGCCGGCACGCCGAAGCACGTCGCCGACATGGTCGCGCTGTGCCGGCATGGACCGCCGTCGGCGCGTGTGGACAGCGTGACGAGTGAGACCGCGAGTGCGGACGAGCTGAACCTGCGCGGGGCAGGGGAGAAGTTCTCGGTGTTGCCGACGGTGTAGGCGATCTCACAAGAGGTCGTCATGCCCGGGCTTGTCCCGGGGCATCCACGTTCTTCGTGCAGCGGGGCCAGGCGTGGATGGCCGGGACAAGCCCGGCCATGACGGCGTAGGTGGGAAAGTGAACAGTCACCGCGGCAGCTTCGAAATCGCCTCGCTCAGCTCGTGGATCTCGTACGGCTTGCGCAGGATCGGGAAATCGCCGCGCACGCCGGAGGCGACGTCGCTGTAGCCGGTGGCGAGCAGGACCGGCAGGCCGGGGCGGATCTGGCGCAGACGATGGGCAAGGCTGAGCCCGTCCATCTTGCCGGGCATCACGATATCAGAGAACACGAAGTCAACCCTGTTCTTCTCGATCTCGCGCAAGGCGGCTTCGGCATCGGCGACGCGCCGTACCTGGTAGCCGAGCTGCTCCAAAAGGCCGATGCTGACGAGGGCGACGTCCGGATTGTCCTCGACCAGCAACACGGTGCCGCTGCCGCGGAACGACGCACTTCCCGTGGTCTCGCGCGCTGGCGCCCCTTCCCCGCGCGGCAGGAGGATGGTGAAGGTCGTACCCTTGCCGAGTTCGCTTGCGACCTTCACCGTGCCGCCGGCCTGATGGGCAAAGCCGTGCACCTGGGACAGGCCGAGGCCGGTGCCCTTGCCGATCGGCTTGGTCGTGAAGAACGGCTCGAAAATCTTGTCGAGAACGTCCGAGGGAATGCCGAGCCCGGTGTCGGCGATGTCGATCGCGACGAATTCGCCGGCGAGGGTCGCCTCATCCAGCACGACGTTGCGCGCACGGATCGTCACCGTGCCGCCGTCGGGCATCGCGTCGCGGGCATTGATGACGAGGTTGAGCAACGCGGTCTCGAGTTCCGAGACGTCGGCCTTGATCGGCCAGACGTCGCGGCTGACTTCGAAGGCCAGGCGCACGGAGCTGCCCACGCCGGCATCGAGCACCTCGCGGATCGCCGAGATGCGGTCGGCGAAATCGATCGCCTGCGGATTGACGCTCTGCCGCCGCGCGAAGGTGAGGAGCTGGTTGGTCAGCGCCGCGCCACGCTTGGTGGCGGTCTCGATGGCCGAGATCGCGCGCTTGAGCTTGGCCTCGTCGTCGGCGCCCCGCTTCAGCACGTGGAGGCTGCCGCTGATGATCATCAGGAGGTTGTTGAAGTCGTGGGCGACCCCGCCGGTGAGCTGGCCCAGCGCATCGAACTTCTGGGACTCGGCGAGCTGCTTCTGCATCGCCTCGAGCTTGAGCTGCGTGTTGCGGCGCTCGGTGATGTCGCGCGTGATCTTGGCGAAGCCGACCAGCTCGCCATCCTCGTAGATCGGATCGATCACGACGCTGGCCCAGAAGAACGTGCCGTCCTTGCGGACGCGCCAGCCTTCTTCCTCGTAGCGGCCCTTTTCCCTGGCGATGCCGAGCGCACGGGCGGGCTTGCCGTTGGCGCGGTCGGGCTCGGTATAGAAGCGGGAAAAATGCTGGCCGAGGATCTCCCAGGGCGAATAGCCCTTGATGCGCTCGCCGCCGATATTCCAGCTGGTGATGATCCCATTGGGATCCAGCATGTACAGGGCGTAGTCCGCGACTCCTTCAACCAACAGCCGGAAACTGCGCTCGCTCTCGAACAAGTCTCTCTGCTGACTGAACTTTTCGACCATTCGGGGACCCTGCCTGAACCCGGGCAAACGTCACAGGCAGCGAATTGTTCCCGTGCCTGGGATATTTTTAGGCAAATCTCGCGGACGGTATGCAGCGATATCAGCGGCCTGACGCACTTGACAATCAATCGCGTCCATCAGATATTTCTGTTATGACAGAAATAACAGGAAAGAAGAAACTCCCTGCCGCCGTCGAGCGCTTCATCCTGCATTGGGGCGACATGGGGGACGGCTGGGGCGTCAATCGCTCGGTCAGCCAGATCCACGGGCTGCTCTATCTGGCCGAGGCGCCGATGACGGCCGAGGACATCGCCGACACGCTCGGCATGGCGCGGTCCAATGTCTCCAACTCGCTCAAGGAACTGCTCGCCTGGAACCTGATCCGGCGGGTGCCGATCCTCGGCGACCGCCGCGACCATTACGAAGCCGAGACCGACATCTGGGAGGTCGCGGCCCGCATCGCGGCGCGGCGCAAGGAGCGGGAGATCGATCCGGCCATCGTCGCGCTCAGGGCCTGCGTGTCCGATGCGACGGATGATCCGACCATCAGTCCGGTCGCGAGCAAACGGCTGAAGGAGATGCTCGCCTTCACCGAGCTCGCCGATCACTGGTTCATGCAGATGCTGAAGGTGCCGCGGCCGCGGCTGGTCGCCCTGATGCGGCTTGGCGAGAAGATCGCCAACCTGCTGCCGCTGGGCAAGGCCAAATAGTATCGAGGAGGTTGCGATGACGTCGGCGAGATTATCGGGCTCCAACGTACCAACCTCCGCTCACACCAAACTGCTCGACGACCGCCGCTTTCGCACCCTGCTGTCGGACGAGGATTGGGGCCGCCTGCCGCTCGCGACCTGGCGGCGCTTCTCCAAGCGCGTCGCTGACGGCGACAGCGTGGTCTATGTCGGTGTCGTCGACGAGGTCGCCTTCAGCGATATCGGCTGGTGGTTCGCACAGGCCGCGCGCCTGATCGGCGGGCCGCTTCCCACGGGGCGCGACACCGGCGTGCCCATGATCGTGACGGTTACCGAGGACGGCGCGACCGGCGGCCAGACCTGGACCCGCATCTGCGCGCGCAAGCGCGGCTTTCCGCAGGTGATCCATTCGGCGAAACGCTTCGCCGGCCCGACCGGGCTCGAGGAGTATGTCGGCTTCGGCGTCTCGATGGCGCTCCGTATCGCGGTCGAGGGACAGGCGCTGACGTTCCGCAGCGCTGCTTACGGGTTGCAGCTTGGGCGGCTCTGGATCCCGCTGCCACGATGGCTCACGCCGGGTGACCTGACCGTGACGCACAGCGATCTCGGCGAGGGGGCGTTCCGCTTCACCCTCGATGTCATTCATCCGCGTTATGGCGCGCTGATCCACCAGTCCGCCGTGTTCAGGGAGGCCGTGTCATGACCCCGCTCTTGTGGACGCTCATCGCCATCCAGATCGTGATGGGCGTGTTCGACACCTTCTATCACCACGAATTCACCGAGCGCCTGGCGTGGCGTCCGTCGCAGCGCTTCGAGCTGAAACTGCACGGCATCCGCAACATGCTCTATGCGCTGCTGTTCCTGCTGCTCGGCTGGCTGGAAGTCTATGGCGTACTGGCGCTGCTGATCATCGTGGTGCTGGTGGCCGAGATCGTCATCACGCTGATGGATTTCGTCGAGGAGGATCTGAGCCGGAAGCTGCCGCCGAGCGAGCGCATCAATCACACGCTGCTCGCGATCAATTACGGCGCCATCCTGGTGCTGCTGCTACCGGTGCTAATCGACTGGGCGATGCAGCCGTTTGGCGTGACGGTCGTCTATCAGGGCCTGCTCAGCATCGCCGCGACCGCCTGCGCGGTCGGCGCCTCGCTCTGCGGCGTCAGGGATTTTGCGGCGATGCGCCGGCTCGGCCGCATGCGAAGCGTTCCTGCGGAAGGCCTTGTCGAGAAGCTCCCGGGCCGCAAGACAGTGCTGATCACTGGCGCGACGGGCTTCATCGGCAGCCGCCTTGCGGCGAGCCTCAGCGGGGCAGGGCATCACGTCATCGCGCTGATCCGTAATCCCGCCAAGGCCGAGATGTTGCCGCCGCCGGTCACGCTGATCACCAGCCTCGATCAGCTTGCCGCGAACACGCCAATCGACGCCATCGTCAATCTCGCGGGAGAGCCGATCGGCAACGGTCTGTGGACCGAAGTGAAGCGCGCGAAGATCATCGGCTCCCGCGTCGACATGACCGGTGAAGTCATAAAATTGATCGCGCGGCTCGAGCGCAAGCCCGAGGTGCTCGTCAGCGGCTCCGCGATCGGCTGGTACGGCTTGTGGGCCGACCAGGTGCTGACGGAGTCGGCCAAGTCGCACGCCTGCTTCAGCCACGAGCTGTGCGCGGCCTGGGAGAAGGCGGCGCGGCCGGCGGAGGAGCTTGGCGTCCGCGTGGTGTACTTGCGCATCGGCCTCGTGCTTGGCACCGAGGGCGGCTTCATCACCCGCATGTTGACGCCATTCGAGTTCGGCCTCGGCGGCCCGCTCGGCACCGGGCGGCAGTGGATGTCCTGGATCGAGCGCGACGATCTCATTCGCCTGATCGCCTATGTGATGGCGACCCCCGATCTTGCAGGGCCCGTCAACGCCACCGCGCCGATCCCCGTCACCAACGCGAAGTTCACCGAGGAACTCGGGCGCCGGTTGCACCGGCCCGCCATATTCCGCATCCCCGGTGGCCTGTTGCGCCGGATCGGCGGCGGCTTTGCCGACGAGCTTCTGCTCGGCGGCCAGCGCGTGCTGCCGAACAAAGCGCTGAGCCGCGGCTTTGTCTTCCGGCATGAGACGCTGCGGAGTGCGTTCGAGGCGATCTTGTGAGGTGATGTTATGGCTGCACTGCATGCCCTCGTGCTCTGGACGGCTGGTTTCGTGGATGCCTGGCGGCGACCGCGACATTGGGGGCGTTGCCAGTCCTCGCCGCAATTCTATCTCTTCCAGATCGAGGCTTTCCCGAGGGCCTGGCTCCCATCGTCCCCCTGATCTTGATTGTCCTGCCAATCACATTGATTCTCACCTGCCTGCTTAGCGGGATGCCATCCGCGCTTGTGATATGGCTCGGTGAGTCACTTCGAATTCGCTCAGTGCTGTTTTACGCGGCCGCTGGCGCTGCGATCGGAGCCCTGATTGCGAACGGCATCTTCGGGACGCTCTTTGAGATGGATGGGCTGTTTGCGTTGGCTGGATGTCTGGCCGGGGTCGCTTATTGGTCCGCTGCAGGAAAGGACGCGGGCGCTAGTTAGCTCCCGCGGCGCTCCGAAACGTCGCCGCTACTGCGCGCAGCGCCGCAAGCTTCGCGGGATCGCTGACCTTCGAATGCAGCATGACCTTCGAGCTGCCGAGCTTTGGCAGCTTGTGCGCAGGGCCGATATCGACCAATCCGGGCGGCGCAATCCGCCGCGCCAGCGGTGCGATCGCAAGCCCGGCGAGCGCAGCCGCCACTACCGCTGTCACACCGCCGCCGACAAAGCGCTCGCGCCAGGCGAGGCCGGCCTTGTCGAGCGCGCGCACGGCGACGGCGCGGACGCCGCAGGGCGGGGCGAGGGTTGCGAGCGGCAGGGCTTCACCCTTCGGCAAGGTGAAGCGTCGCGACGCGAACCAGCCGAACTCGTCCTCGGTCAGCTTCTCGCCACCACGGCGGCTGCCTTCCTGGCGGACAATCACGGCGTCGAGTTCGCCAGCATCATAGGCATCCTGCATCTCGCGCGAGAAGCCGATGGTGACGGCGAGGGTGAGATTTGACGACATCGCGTGCAGGCGTTCGAGCAGCGGAACGAGCTCGGGGCCTGCGGCGTGATCGGAGATGCCGAGCGAGAGCGACTGCGCGGCCGGTGCTTCGCCCGAGAGGGCGCGGTCGTGCGCCGCGATCAGGACCCGAGCGCGATCGAGGAAGCCGGCGCCGTCGGCGGTGAGACGGACTGCACGCGGCGAGCGTTCGACGAGGCGTTTCCCCAGCAAGGTCTCCAGCCGTTGCAGCTTGAGGCTGACGGCGGCCTGGGTCGTGCCGAGTGCCTCGGCGGCACGGGTAAAGCTCTGGAGGTCGGCGACCAGCAGGAAGGCCTGGACGGTGGCGATGTCGAGTGTGGCGGTCATTTTGAATTGTTATCACTGGTATCAACAGAGATAAGATACCAAAATGACCGGAGGAGATCTAGCTTCTCATCAACGCCGCGCAACCAGCGCAGCATCTTGAGGAGAACGACAATGCCGCTGATCACCGTGTCCTACGCCACCTCCCGCCAGTCGCCCTCGCTGAAGGCCGACATCGCGAACGCTGTCTCCGAGCTCACCGCTGAGATACTGCACAAGGATCCCGCGGTCACCGCCATCATCGTGAAGGCCGTCGATGCCAGTGACTGGTTCGCCGGCGGCAAGTCGCTCGCCGAGCAGAAGCTCGCCAGCTACTGGATCGACATCCATGTCAGCGAAGGCACCAACACCAAGGACGAGAAGGCGGCCTATCTCGCCGCGATGTTCAAGCGCATGGCCGAGATTTTGGGACCGATGCATCCCGAGACCTATCTGCACGTCGACGAGGTCAAGAGCGACGCCTACGGCTTTGGCGGCCTGACCCAGGAGCGGCGCTACATCGCCGGCAAGCTCGAGGTTTCGCTGAAGGCGGCGTGACGCCGCAAGCCGCGGGTGAGCCGTCTCACCCGCGGCCTGCGTCGCTTGGAATTGTCAGCTCGCCGCGCGGAACTGAACTTCCGAATTGTTCAGAAAGCACGTCTTGTCGAACAGCTTCAGGTCCAGTGGGTTTGGCAACCTGACATCGCTGAGATCGGGGCAGGGCTTGATGGAGGAATCGTAGGACCGGTCGATCTGCGAGATGAAGACGACGATCAGCCCCTTGTCGCGCGCGAAAGATTTCAGCACGCGCACCTGAACGGTCAGGTCCGGGTTTTCCCGCCGCTGGTCGAGCAGTTGCAGATAATCGATCACCACGATTGTGCCGCGAGGGGCCGTCGCCATCTGCTTCACGACGTAATCGGCGCTGATGACGTCGGAGCAGTCGACCTCGAAGAGTTCGTCGAATTGCGCCGGCTCCACCCCGATCGCGCGCAGGCGATCCAGCACATCCTTCTCGGTATATTCGAGCGAGAAGAACGCTGCGCGATGGCCCGACTTCATCGCCTCGACGGCGAGTTCGAGGCTCATCAGCGTCTTGCCCTGGCCGGGGCGCGCGCCGACCAGCACGAGGTCGCCAGGCTGGAATTGCGGGAACAACTTGTTGGCCGGAGTCATCGCCGTCGCCTTCGCCGCGAGCATGCTCCAGGCGGAAAACCCTTCCGTCGCAGCAATGCGATCGAGCGCGGCGTGCAGCGGAATGCCTTGCTCGCGCGACAGGCGCTTGGCTCGTCGCTTGAGATGGTAGATCGGCGTAGAAAGCTTCATCGTCAAAACCTCCCATTGCGAGCAGAAAGCGCAATCCCTCCTTATGCCTGGCGCTCGAACAGTCGGTCCGATGTTGAGTCGCCCGGCATGATGTCTGCTTTCCCGGCGGAGGGGGGAGGCGTGGGCGGCGCCGGAATCGAGCATAGCCGATTCCGTGGCGTGCGGAGAACACGCGCGGTCGGGCTCGAACAGGAAAACGCTAGACGGCCGCTTCCGGCACCAACGCTTTGGTCGGCCCGAACAGCTCCTCGAACGCCTGCCGTAGCGCGATGTCGACATCGGCCATGGTCACGAGCTGGCCGAGATCAACCAGCGAGGTGACGCCATAGCGGGGATCGGCGACACCGCAAGGAACGATGCCGGCGAAATGCGACAGCTCCGGCTCGACATTGATGGCGATGCCGTGGAACGAGACCCAGCGCTTCAGCCGCACACCGATCGCCGCGATCTTGTCTTCGTGCTCAGGCCCCTTGTCGGGCCGCTTCACCCAGACGCCGACCCGGTCCTCGCGCCGCTCGCCGCGGACGTTGAAGGCGGCGAGCGTCTTCAGGATCAGCTCCTCCAGGCTCGCGACATAGGCCCGCACGTCCGGCCGGCGGCGCTTGAGGTCGAGCATGATGTAGGCAACTCGCTGGCCGGGCCCGTGATAGGTCAGCTGCCCGCCGCGCCCCGTGGCGAAGGTCGGGAATCGGGCATCAAGCAGGTCGCTTTCCTTGCCCGAGGTGCCGGAGGTGTATAGCGGGGGGTGCTCGAGCAGCCAGACCAGCTCCGGCGCCTCGCCCGCCGCGATGGCGGCGACGCGCGCTTCCATTTCGGCGACGGCGTCCGGGTAGGGCACCGGCGCATCCGAGATTCGCCATTCGACGGGCGTGCCGCCGGAGGCGGAAAACGACGTCAAATCGAGCTCTTGACGTTGGCTTTGGCGGGGGTCTTGAGGCGAATTAACCATTGGCTAACCATAACGTGGTGATGATTGCAGGCGCAAATGCCAAGTCCTTTGGCGTTGAGTCCCAGGTTGCGGCGGTCCTGACAGTGCCCACTCTCGATAAAGTCACCGTGGATCTCATGGTCGTCCTCGGGACGACCACCATGCCAATCCATCAAGTATTACGTCTTTCCCGCGGCGCCATCATCGAGCTCGATGCAACCGAGGCCGACGAGGTCAAGGTCCTCGCCAACAATCTGCCGGTGGCCTCCGGCGTCGTGCTGGTCGACCGCAACCGGATCGCGGTCGAGGTCAAGCAGATGCTGCCCCGCTCGCCCGGGACCCGGTAGGGTTCGGGCACAGGGCAGCGGCCAAGTCCTTGATAAGGCTTTGGCACCCGATAGGGCCGATCCGGGCAGGGATTAGGGATTTTTCCCGCTAAGCTGTGGAATTCGGGGCCCTTGCAGGCTTGTATCCCCCTGATGGATTTGTTAGATCGGCGGCCGCTGATCCGGCCACCCGAACGACCTCAGGCCGGCATCTCCTAGCGCTCGTGGCGGAACTGGTAGACGCGCTGCCTTGAGGTGGCAGTGGGTAACACCGTGGGGGTTCGAGTCCCTCCGAGCGCACCATAGATGCACATTTCACATTGAAATTATTAGGCTTTTTTCTGGGTCCTGCCCGGAAATGTTACGACTCCGTTCTCGCTAGGCGTTCGCGTGCCGTTCGCCCGAGGCGCTGCCAGCAAGTCTTCGAGTGACTGGCTCTGATCGAACGTGACGATCTTCTCAATCCCACTGATTCCAAGCCTCTCTCGATTGGCTTGCGCGGTGTAGTGGGCGGGCGGTCCGGCCGACCATCGCCATCATCTGGCTTTCGGTGCAGTCTGCATAGGCAGCCACTTTGGCTCTAGCCTTGCGGACGCCATGGCCGCTCTTTTTCGGTTCGTTCACGGCGGCCAGGACCGCGTATTTCTTCAGTTTGGCCGCCCATGCGAAGCACTCAGAAAGGCGTGTGAGACCGCTACGCCTGTCTTATGCGTGATGGCGCCGCGGTCATCCTGAGTTCGGGCGAGACCATTGAGTACCGCTTCATGTGCGAAGGCCTGAAGGAGGCGAAGGGCATTAGCTGGACAACCTTTTCGGAGGTGGTCGACGCCGGAGCCCGATCGCCTTGGCATCCGGGCCGCACGTTTCATCAGGTTTCAGATCGTGTCATTAGCCTTCAAGGAGGAGCATGCGCTGCCTGCTTCTTTCTCCCGTTAATCCAGACCCTTAGCGGGGGCCGGTAGCTCCCCATTGCTCCTGGGATTGTCTCTCTCAGCGGGACTTCAGAAAAATTTTGCAGACGTCGGCCCGACTCCATGAGATGCATGAGCGGGCGCAGTGCCGCGCGCGCGGGGTGGTAGTCGATAGGTTCAGGTTTCGGATCGGAGCCGCCGCGCTGCTCGTTTTTAAGAATGCGTTTGAGAAGGCTGTCACGCGCCGTTGGCGGTCCGTGAGCCGAGGGAGGGGGCTTGGGACCTCTTGCGATTGACGGTTTCGGACCTTCCGCCGGATTGTCGCGACACCGATGGTGATGACTGCAGACGATATCCTGTCGCATCCGGCGTTGGAGAGCTGCGTTCGCGGCCAGGCTCAGGCAATGCTGGCGATACAGGAGGCCAGCCCGCGAACTTCGTCGCCGTTCGCGACCCAGCAGCGCTGGCTGATGAGTCAGGCGATGCTGGCGGCTTATTTTCGCAACGAGGCACAGCAGACCGATTCCGGAATTCTGCCCGCACGACTGGTCGATCCGATCGTCGCCCACGGACTCGCAAGCCGCAACACTGCGTCAGCCTTCGTCAACGAGATGCTGAAATACGGCACCGTGCGCCATGTTGCGGGGAGCGAAGGCCGGCGCTATCGGCCGATCGAGCCGTCGCCGCTGGCGCTTGCAGTGTTGTCGCATTGGCTGGCGGCGCATCTGACGGCGCTGGACGGGCTCGATGGCGGCAACAGGTCGGCTGAACTGCGTGAGCGGCCGGCTCTGCTCGGCGCGATTCAGCCGCTGATCGCCGATGGCCTGCTGGCATCGCGCGCGGTTCGGGAGCCGAACGGAACCTTCTCGCTGTTTACCTGGATCGACGATGGCGGCGTCGTGATGGATCGCCTGATCGTCGGGTGTCAGCAGGATTCGATCGCTCTGTCACGCATTCCGACCGACGTGACGTCGGTTTCGCGGTTGGCGCAGGGCCTCAATTTGTCGCGGAGCCAGCTCGCCCGCAAATTCGTCGTCGCCGAGACGATGGGCAGTCTTGGCTGGTCGGGCGCCCGCGGCAAATCCGCGTTGTGGGTCTCGGCCGAATTCTGGCGCGAATATCACGCCGCCCAAGCGGTGAAGCTCGCCATCATCGAGTCGGCTTTCGAAGCCTGTCGCGCGTATGGCGCTGGCGATCAGGCGCGCAGCGTAGCGGCATCCCGATGATGCCGCTCATCGCGAAAGTCGCGAGGATCAGCCGTGCCAGAACCGATAGTCAAGACCGATACGAAACTGGTCGAACCGCTCGCCGCGCGACCAGCTGAAGGTCTGGGTGCTGCCCGCAAATCCGGCAGTTGATACCGAACTGGTGACGTTGCCGAGATCGACATGAAGCCATTCGGCGCGCGCAAACCAATTGCCGTCGATATTCCATTCGCCGCCGAGGCCCGCCGCCCAACCAGACCGCGTCACCGAACTGCTCGACGTTCCCGCGGTCGCTAAGGGCGACACGCCACAGCCGCCGACAAGACAGCTTTGTGTTGCCGTTGTATCAACGCGTCCCCAAGCAGCGCCGCCGGTGACGTAGATCAGGAATTTGTCCATGGCGATGGTGCCGAACCGGCCGCGCACCGTCGAGAGCCAAGCGGTCTTGCTGCTCAGCGAGTCGGTGCCGAAGCCGGTATCGCCGCAGACACCCGGCGCAATGGTCCCACGGCAGAAGCTGTATTTGGCATTGGTGAAATCACCATCGGCTTCGATGCCGACAAGCCAGCGCGGAGCGAATTGCCAATTGTAGCCTGCTTGAGCGCCACCGATAAATCCGGTCGCGTTGATCCGATTGCCGGCCGGAAATGAGAGGTTGGCGAGCGTATCCGTAAAATTCGATGTTCCCGAATTCGAATTGCTGACGCCACCAATGTTGCCGCCGATATAAAAGCCGGTCCAGCCGAGCGCCGGCGGTGCGGCGACCACGGGCGCCTTGACGGCCATGTCCGCCGCAATCGCCGGCGTCGTGACGAGAGCCGCAAGGCCAAGAATACTGAGCGCGACTTTGTTCAATGCCCCCTCCAGAAAACGCTTCGTCGGCAACGGACGAATGGTAGCAATTCGTGGTTGACCCTAGCATCCGAAAATAGCGCACACCACCACTATGTGAAAGTTAGTGGCGTTCGCGGCATGCGCATTTCAGGGAGTCGATTCAGACGATTCGGCCACGCCGCGCGGATATTGCAGGACGCCGATTATTGCGGAGCGTCATTGCGAACGTGCATTCACAAACAAGGTCCTGCATCTGCTCATTTTTGGGCTTCGGCCTGCTGAAATGTGCTTTGCCCCACGCATGACGACTGAACTGCCTTGCGCTCGAGACTGACGTAAACGATAGGTGATTCAGCCGACGGTAACCGGGAGGATGGCGGTGAAGGCGAAGGGTAAACGCACAGGCAAATCGTCGAGCGACACGACCGCCAAATTCCAGCCCCTGAGCGCGGACGACCTCAACGGCATTGTTGGTGGAAATATCACGCCGCCTCCCGGTCAATTCAATTCGATTGCGGGCTTCGATACGTCCCATCTGAATCTCGATGCGAACTCGATGCTCGCCGGCGTCTCTTCCCAGGAGATCGCGCAGGCCGTCGTCAATCACCAGACGACCGAAACTCAGGCCATGCATTTGATCGAGGCGGTGGCTGCCTACGATCAGACTCACGCCACTCAGGCGCTTGCTGACTTTGCCGGCGCGATCACGCAGACTTCGGGCCACAGCAATGATGGGTATGCGGTCGGCGCCGAGATCGGCCATCTGATCGCCGCGGGGCAGGTGAGTGCCACGCAGGCGATATCGGACATTGCGGGAGCGGTTACCGCAGGGCAGTCGACCGGCCATGTGGCGGTCACCATGCTCGCGGGTATGAGCGGACCGGTTTCCGCGAGCGTTCAGGCCGCGGCTGGAACGGAAATCGCGGCGCTGGTGACCGCGGGCAGCCTCACCGCAACACAGGCCGTAACCGACATCGTCAACGCAAATGGTGCGGCGGGTGCGCTGACCCTCGATCAAGTTATCAATGTCCTGAACGATGCAGCCGGTACGCCGGCGATGCACGCCGCGGTCGCGAGCGAGTACAATAGCCTGATGGCGAGCGGTCTGACCACGGGCAACCACATCACCGCCGATATTGGTGCCGCAGCGGCGCATTCCTATTCGGGAATCAGCCACGATTCGACCGCCGACATGAACATGATCATGGTCGCGAAAACCCTGACCATGGATGCGGTGATCGCTGGCGATTATGGCGCTCTGGCGGGTTTCCAGCCGTTGTTGGCCACGATGCAGAACGCCGTCGCCAACGGCAACGAGTCCGTTCTCGACAACGCAGTGGCCAATAGTGTGCTGTCGCTGGTGAATGCCGGCGGCCTCACGCTGACGACGGCCGTTGCGGATCTGGTGCAACAGATCAACAGCCACGCCATCAGCGGCGATCAGGGCTTTGCGCTGCTGAATTCGCTGGTGAACCTCGCGCCGAACTACTCCAATCTTGCGAACAACGTCGGTAGTCCGCTCTCGGTCGATGCCGTACTCAATCAATTGGCGCCGGCGAGCGCGCAGACGGGGAGTCTTTCCGACGTCGTCGCCGCAGTGAATTCCGGTCGGTTGGCAGTGGGGCAGGCCATCGCCGCGCTTGGCGGCCTTGCCGCCGGCTCCACGGTCGCGCAGATCACGGCAGGTGGCGACATCGCCGGATTCATCCGGTCGGGCTATATTACCACAAATGCGGCCATTGCTGACATCGTCAGCTCCAACTGGTCCACTACGGAGACGTTCAATTTCCTGCTCGGCATGGCGAGCAGCGGCAACACCGCGATCGCGGGCGCCGCGATTGCGGAAATGCCGAGCGTAAGCTCGCCGTCGCAGGCGATCGCCGCCATCAATTCCGCCATTGGCCTGACCGCGATCACGCCGACGCAGGCGCTTGGTATCCTGGTCGATCTCGCCAGTTCGACCGGTACGCAAGCGGCTGTCGCCGGTGAGATCGATTCCCTGATCTCGAACCACCAGCTGACCACGTCGCAGGTCATGACCGCCATCGGCAGCGCGGTGACCTCATCGGCCCTGACCGCGACGGAAGCCGTGACCTTGCTGGCAGACATCGCGGCGCCGGCGTCCACTGCCGTGCAGACCGCCGTCACAGCGGAAATTGCGTCTCTGGTGACCGCTGGCAATCTGACCGCCGATCAGGTGGTCACGGCGCTGGCTGGTCTTGTCGCGGGCGGCGGGGCTGCGATGCAGTCATTCGTTGCGACGGAGATCGGCGCGCTTGTCGCGGCGAACCAGATCACGACGGTGCAAGCGTTCGCCGACATCGCGGCCGCAGGTGCTTCACATGTTCTGAACCCCGGTCAGACCATTGCCCTGCTGGCGTCTTTGGCTTCCAACTCAACGCCTCTGCAATTCACCTTGGGGGCCGACATCGCCACGATGATCGGGTCGGGTGCGATCACGGCAAGTGCGGCGGTTACCGACATCGCTGGCCTCAACCTGTCGGGGTCGGAGGCATTCAATATCCTGCTCGGCCTGGCCACCAGCGGCGACACAGCGACCGCAAGGGCCGCCACCGCGGGAATGGCGAGCCTGCTGTCGCCAACGCAGTTGGTCAGCGACATCGATTCCGCTATTGCCACATTCACGATTACCGCTGCGCAGGGAGTGGGTCTGCTGATGGACCTCGCCAGCAGTGCGAGCATGACGCCGGCGGTCGCCGTCGAAATCGATTCACTGATCGCGAGTAATCAGATCACCGCCAGTGCGGCGATGAGCGCAATTGGCGCGGCGGTGACGTCGTCCGTCCTCACGGCGGCGCAAGCCGTGACTTTGCTGGCCTATGTCGCGGTCCCGGCTCCGACGGCCGTGCAAAATGCGGCCACCGCCGAAATTACGACACTGCTGACGAGCCGCGCGATCACGGCCGATCAGGTGGTCGGTGCGCTGGCCAGTGTCTTTGCTGGCGGCACCACAGCGATGCAGGCATTCGTGGTCGCGGAGATCAACGGGCTGGTTGGCGCGAACCAGATCACGGCCATTCAGGCCGTCAGCGACATTGCGGCCGCCGTGACCGCGCATGTCCTGACCGCCGACCAGGCCGTCTCCTTGCTGAACATGCTGTCCGCCACCGGATCGACCGCCATGCAGGCCGCGGCCGGCGCCGAGATCGCGGCGCTGATCGGCTCGGCCTCGATTTCCACCACCAATGCCGTCGCCGCCATCACCCACTCGACCAACACGAGCAGTGTCGCCTCGATCGAACTCGCGATCGTGCAGCTGATGAACGTCGCGGCGAGCGGCAATGCGTCGGTGCGCGCGGAGATCAACGCGGACATCGCGGCGTTGATTTCGGCGACCTTCCCGGCCGATACCGCGGTGACCTTCCTCGCTAGCCTCGCCGCGAGCAACAACGCCGCGCTCGACAATGCGGTCGCCGGCACGATTCTGTCTCTGGTCGGAGGCGGCGCGTTGTCGATCACCTCCGCGATCGCGGACGTGACGCAGGCGGTCAGCACCCAGGCCATCAGCGCCGACCAGGCCGTGGCGCTGTTCGCCTCGATGCTTGGCGCCGTCGGGAGCAACGCCATCAACCAGGCCGCGATCGTCACGGCGCTCGGTCAACTGGTCTCCGGTTCGCTCACCCTGTCGGCCGTCATGGCGGACATCGTCACGGCCGTGGGTGGTGGTCAGTTGACGGCGGCGCAGGCCATCTCGGCCTTTATCAGCCTGATTGCCGGCGGGTCCATCGGCGTCCAGGTCGCCGCCGGGACCGAGATTGCCGCGCTGATCCAGACCGGCGCGATCACCGCCAGCGCTGCGATTACGGCGATCGGTGGCCTCGCCTCGGCCGAAACCTTCAACATCCTGATCGGCATGGCGGTCAGCGGCAATGCCGCGACCACGAGTGCGGCCGTCGCGGACATCAGCACGCTGGTGTCGCCGGGGCAGGCGCGCCTCGACATCATCGCGGTGCTGAACGCGTCCGCCATCACGGCGCCGCAGGCGCTGCCCATTCTGGTAGACCTCTCCGTCATCCCGTCGTCACCCGGCGACGGGTTTTCCTGGCAAACGATGATGTCCCAGGAAATCTCGACATTGCTGAGCGCTAGCCAGGTCTCGGCGACGCAGATCACCGCTGCGGTCGACGGCGCCGTTAGGGCCTCAGCTATCACCGCAGCCGCGGCCGTGAACCTGCTGACCAATCTCGGCTCGTTGGGGTCGACGAGCACGCAGACCGCGATGTCGGCAGAGATCGTCGCGCTGGTCACCGGGGGCAAGATCACGGCCGTGCAGGCGATCGCGGGGCTGACCAGCGTCTTCACCGGGTCTGGTGGCAGCGAAGGCGGCAGCGTGGCGTCGTTCACGACGAACTTCGTGTCGCATACCATCGGCGCGCTGGTTGCGGCCGGGCAGGTCTCCAACACGGCCGCGATCAACGACATCGTTGGGCTGATCTCGTCGAGATTCACGCCGGCGACGGCGGTGGTCGTGCTGGCCGGATTTGCGTCGAACAACAGCCTGACGCTCGACAATGCGGTGGCGGCCGCCATCGTGTCCCTGCTGAACGCCCAGACATTCAGCATGACTCAGGCCGCCCGTGGCGTCTCCACCGCGGTGAGCAACGGCGCGATTACCGCCGACCAAGGCATCACCTTGCTGGCGGCGATGCTCGGCATCAGCGGCAACGTCAATCCGAATTCGCCGCTCGGCCCGACCGGAATCTATCAGGCGCTCGCGGCGCTGGTTCCCTCGCAGATCACCGCGACGGCGGCCGTGGCGGACATCGTCACGGCGGTCGGCAACGGCCAGCTGACGGCGGTGGAAGCGATCAACGCATTCGCCTATGTGGCGAGCTCCATCACCGCGCAATTCGCCGCGGGCCAGGACATCGCCGCGATGATCCAGTCCGGGGCCATCACCGCCAGCGCCGCCATTGCGCAGGTCGGCGGCCTCGCCCCGGGCACCATCAGCAGCAACGAAGCATTCTATATCCTCACCGGCATCGCGCTCAATGGCAGCAGCGCGACCGCAAGCGCCGCCGCCGTCGTCATGGCTGGCCTCGGCGTGCCCGGGCAGGCGACCCAGTACATCACCACGGCCGTCAACAGCTCGGCGATGACGGTCCCGCAGGCGGTCAGCATCCTGCTCGAGCTCGCGGCCGTCACCGGCATGCAGGCGGCTGTCGGCGCCGAACTCGGCACATTCATCTCGAACAACCAGATCACCACGGCGCTGGTGATGACCGATATCGGCAACGCGGTGGCGGCGTCGGTTCTGACGGCAACGCAAGCCGTGGACGTGCTGGCGGATCTCGCGGCGCCGGCCTCGTTGGCGGTGCAAAACGCTGCCGCAGCGGAAATTACCGCGCTGGTGAGCAGCGGCTACATTACCGGCAATCAGGCGACCACGGCGCTGATTGGTCTCCTCACCGGCGGCACGGCGGCGATGCAGGTCTTCGCGCTCTCCGCCATCAACGCGCTTATTGCCGCGAACCAGGTCGCCGCCACGCAGGTGGTGGCCGACGTCGCCGCCGCTGGCGCCGCCAATGCGCTGACCGCGGACCAGACGATCTCGTTGCTGACGTATCTGGCCGAGTCCGGGTCCGGGGCGGTGCTGGCCGCCGTCGGCGCCGATATCGCCGCGATGGTCACGGCCGGTACCGTGACCGCCAGCCAGGCGGTCGCAGACATCTTCGGCACCACCGACACCATCACCCCGACCAGCATTCTGCCGGCCATCCCGGTGATGATGTTCACCGCCGCAAGCGGCAATGCGAGCCTGCAGAGCGCCGTCATCGCACAATTGTCGTCGCTGGTTGCGCCGTTCTACAGCGCCAGCAGTCTCGATCAGTTCGTCGTCTCGTCGCTGAATGGCGCCAATGCTGTCGGCAACGTCCCGAGCATCGTGCACATGATGCGCGATTTCCCCGGAAACAACGTTTCGGCAGCCGAGGTGAATGCCGACATCGTCAACGCTGTTGCAAGCGGCGCACTGACTGTCGCCCAGGCGCTTGCCGTGCAACAGGCGCTCGCCGCCCAGCTTGGCTCCGCGTGGCCCAATACGCCGATCACCCAACCCCAGATGGCGACAGCGCTCGGAGCGCTCGCCGCGTACAACAACCCGACGGTCAATTCGCTTGTCGCCAGCACCATCTGGTCCATGGTCAGTGGCGGCCAGTTCGCGTCGTTCAATGTCGTGCTGAACCCTGCCGTCAACGGCAACGCCGCGCTCAATGTCACGCAGCAAGCGGCGCTGTTGCTGGCGCTGGCGGCCGACGTGCCCAGCGGCGCGAACAGCACCGTCTACCTCAACACCATTGGCAGCGTCTTCGCCTCTCTGACGGCCGCCCACGGGCTCCCGCTCACCCAGGTGACAGCCGATATCACTGCCGCGGTCAACGCCCATCAATTGACCGGCGGCCAAGCGGTTCAGGTGCTGGTCGGCGCCGGATCCATCAGCATCGCCGCCCAGATCGTGGTCGGCGGCCAGATCGACGCGCTGATCCAGGTCGGCAGTGTCAGTGTGTCCGATGCCGTCGCGCTCGTCGCCGCGCTCGGCGCTGCCGACGCGTCGTTCGGCGTGCTGATCGGCATGCTGGTCAGCGGCAACAGCGCAAACATCAGCACTGTTGCGCAGGAGATGCTGAGCCTTACTCAGATCCAATTCCCCGCGTCGGCCTTCAACGACATCAACACCGCGATCTACGCCGGCGCCATCACGGCGGATCAGGGCCTTGCGGTGCTGGCGGCGTTCGCCGCGGCCGGCAACGCCTCGACCCAGATTTCGGTCGGTGCGGAGATTGCTGCGCTGATCGGCAACAGCACCATCACGTTGACCGGTGCGATCACCGACATCGGCGCTGCCGTCACGTCGACGGTCCTGAGCGGCGCCCAGGCGGCCAACATCCTGCTCGGCCTCGCGAGCCAAGGGAGTGTGACGACGCAAGTCGCCGTCGGCGGCGAATTCGCCGCGCTGGTGACGGCGAACGCTCTGAGCGCCAATGCGGCGACGGCCGACATCGCGGCCGCGGTTCCATCGATCATCACGGCCAGCCAGTCCTTCAATATCCAGATCGGGATGGCGTTGAGCGGCGACCCGGCGCTGCAGACAACCCTGACGCCCGCACAGGTCATGACCAACATCAACGGCGCGCTGGGCGCGTCGTCGATCACGATCACTCAGGCGCTCGCCTTGCTGGCGCAGCTCGCGAGCGGCAGCAGCGCCATGCAGTCGGCGGTGGCCGGCGAGATCAATCTGCTGGTCGGCAACGCGACCATCACCGCGGCGACAGCGGATCAGGCGTTCGCGGTGCTGGCGCAGCTCGCACACGTCGGCAACGGCAGCATCCAGTCGGCGGTTGTCGGCGACATCAATCTGATGATCGCGGATTCGATCATCACCACGTCGCAGGCGATGACCGACATCGCCACGGCGGTGCACGGTGCGTCGCTGACTGGCGATCAGGCGGTGGCGCTGCTGGTGGGCATTGCCGCGCAAGGCACGCTCAGTGTGCAATTCGCGGCCGGCGGATCGATCGTCGGGCTGATCGCGGCCGGCCAGCTTGCGGCCACCAGTGCGGCGACCGACATCGGCAATGCGGTCACATCGTCGAGCCTCACGTCCGATCAAGCGGTCGCGATCCTGCTTGGTATGTCGGTCGGCACCAATGCGGCCGCGGCCTCGGCGGCAGCGCACGAACTGCAGATTCTCGTCACGCCCGCGCAGCTCATCGCCGACATCAACAACGCGGTGACGGCGTCCCAGCTCACCGCGACCCAGGCCTTGAGCGTGCTTGCCACGCTGGCGGCGACCGGATCGACCGCGATGCAGACCGCGGCGGTGACCGAGATCAACACCCTGATCGGCGGGCTCACCGTCACGCAGGCGATGAATGAACTGCTCGCCATCGCCGCCAACGGCCTGACCGTGCAGGGCGCGGTGGCGAGCGAAATCAACACGCTGATTTCAGGCAACCTCCTCACCGCTGCGCAGGCGGCGGCCGATATCGGCGCCGCGGTGCCGTCGGTGCTGACGGCGGACGAAGCCGTCACGCTGCTGATCAATCTTGCCACTTCGGCGCCGGCCGCCGTGCAGACCGCCGTCCGCGCGGAGATCTCCACGCTGATCACCGGCGGCCAGATCACCGCCGACCGGGCAGTCATCGACCTTGTGGGCGTTGCCGCGACGGGCTCTGCGGCATTGCAGGCGGCCGTCGTCGCCGAAATCAACACCCTGATTGCCGCCAACCAGACCACCGCAGCGCGGATCATCGCCAATCTTGGCACTGCGGTCGCCACTGGTCTGCTCGGCGTGGACGAAGTGATCACGCTGACAGCGATCCTGGTGGCCTCATCGTCGCAGGCGCAGGTGTATCAGGCCGGACTCGGCATCGCGAACTTCGTCAACTCCGGTCTGGCCACGGCCGCCCAGGCCGTCGCGGATGTGATGAGCGCGACGTCGCAGGGTGTCACACTCGATCAGGCCTACGCCCTGCTGGTCAATGCGGCGGGGGGGAATTCGGCGCTCGACGCCGCGCTGAGGACCCAGCTCTTCACCGGCACCGTGCCCGATCTCCCGTCTCTCGCAGCGCTGCTGCCGGCAGCGAATTCCGCGGTCGCTGCAGAGATCGGAAAGGCGATCCTCTGGACTGCCTATCAGACCCCTGCGACGACGCAGGCTCAAGCCAATCAGGACCCGCAAATCGCCGCCAATGCCATCGTCACGCAGCCGTGCGATCAGGCCGTGACGGCGCTGGTCGCCATGGCGGGCCTCGGCGCCCAATTCGGCGCGAACGCGGGCGACGTCGGGCGGATCTTGGGCGCCGCCGTGATCAACGGAATCGAAGCGATCATCGGCCATGGCCAGGTGACCGGCGCAAGCGCGGTCGCCGATATCGTCAACGGCCTGAATGCCGGGCTGATCTCGGCCGATCAGGCCGCCTACATGATGACGTATCTGGCGAGCTCGGGCTACGTGACGCAGGCTGCCGCCGGCGCAGGCATGGTGGCCGCGATCGCGCAATCTTCGCTCGTCTTCACCAAGTTGTACGCAGGCGACTACACGTATTTCATTCCTTCGCAGTACAACCTCGATCAGCAGGTCCAGCTGTACGCCGGCGTGATCGGTGCGCCCAGCGCCAGCCCGTCGTTGCAAGCCACGGTGGCGAGCTGGATCGCAGCCTATACGCCGCTCTCTCTCTCCGGAGGGCAGGTCGTCGGCGACATCGATGTGTTGGTCGCCAGCGGCGCACTCACGCCCGCACAGGCAGCGGTCGTATTCTATCAGCTCGGCGCCAACGTCGGCAGCGCTTATGGCGGATATACGGATTCGCTACAGACGGCCCTTCAGGGCGCGATTTCGGGGCTCGGCCCCAACGCCACCGCCGGCATCGTCGAGCTGATCAGCGATCAGATCATCACCGCGGATCATGGCGTCGCCCTGTTGCTGAGCCTCGTTGGCAACGGCACTGGCTCGAACAGCCTGGTCGCCAGCGAAATCGCGACCCTGGTGCACAACAACGCCACGACCGCCGCGCAGGTGATGACCGACATCATCACTACCGTCAGCTCCGGCGGCGCCACCGTCGACCAGGCGGTCACGCTGCTGGCGGTCCTGTCGATCCAGGGGAATGCGACGCTGCAATCCGCGGCGGATGCCGAGATTCTCTCGCTCGTCACCGGCAATCAGATCCCGGCCGCGCAGGCGATGACAGATATCGGCAACACCATCGCGGCCGGCACGCTGACCGGCGACCAGGCGATGGCGCTGCTGGCGAGCCTTGCCGGAAGCGGCAATGCGGCGGTACAGGCCGCGATCGGTAGCGAAATCGCAAGCCTCATCGGCGCCGCCAAGCTGACGGCGAGCCAGGTCAACACCGATCTCGCCACTGCGATCACCGCCAACGCGCTGACGGTCGACCAGGCGGTTGTCGTGCTCGGCAGCGAAGCCCTTGCGGGCAGCGCCGCGGTGCGCACTGCGGCCATTGGCGAGCTCTCGGCGCTGGTCAGCGGCAACCAGATCACGGCCGCCCAGGTCGGCGCTGATATCGGCAGCGCCATCGGCACCGGCTTCACGGCCGATCAGGCGGTCGCGCTGCTGGCCAGTATCGCGGCCCAGGGCAATGCGGCCCTGCAGGGCGCTGCCGCGACGGAAATTCTCGCCTTGATCGCTGACCATCAGGTCACCGCCGCGCAGGCGATGACCGATATCGGAAACGCCATCACCGCCGGAACGCTGACCGGCGACCAGGCCATCGGTGTGTTCGCCCTGCTGGCGAATTCCGGCACCGCGGCCGAACAGGCCACCATCGGGGCCGAACTGGCGACGCTGATCGCCGCGGCCACGATTACCGCCACGCAGGTCACGACCGATATCAACACGGCGATCACCTCCAGTACGTTGACCGCCGACCATGCGGTCGCCGTGCTCGCCAATCTCGCGACTGCCGGCAGCTCCACGGTGGTGGGTGCCGTCGTCACCGAAATCGCCGCGTTGGTCGGCGCGAACAGGATTTCGGCCGCCTCTGTTGCGACCGATATCGTCGGCACCATCGGTGCGTCTCTCACGATCGACCAGGCAGTCGCTCTGCTGGCCGGCGTTGGCGGCCAAAGCGGGGTGGCGCTGCAAGCCGCCGCCATCAGCAGCATTCTCACGCTGGTCCAGAACAGCCAGATCACCATTGCGCAGGCGCTCATCGACGTCGGCGGCACCGTTGCGGCCGGCACCCTCACGGGCGATCAGGCCGTCGGCGTGCTGGCGGCTCTCGCCAATGCCGGCAGCGCGGCGCAGCAGCAGGCGGTTGGTGCCGAAATCGCGGCGCTGATCGCAGCGAACCGCATCACCGCCTCGCGGGCGATGACGGATCTCGATAGCGCGGTCGCAGCGGGTGCAATCACTGCCGATCGCGGCATCACCGTGCTGGCCGGCGTCTGGCTTGCTGGCGGCACTGGTGTGCCCGCCACCGTGGTCAGCGAAATCGTCGCGCTGGTCACCGAGGCCAGGCTCAGCGCGGTTCAGGCTGCGACTGATATCGGCGGCATGGTGGGCGGCGTGCTCACCGCCAATCAGGACGTGACGCTGCTGGCGAGCCTGTGGCTGCAGGGCGGCACGACGGTCCGGGGCGCTGTCGCTCAGGAGCTGGTCACACTCATCACCAACGGCAACGTCACGGCCGGGCAGTTCGGCGCTGCGATTACTGCGGGCGCGCTGACGGCCGATCAGGTTATCGCCCTGATGGCCGTGGTCGCCAGCGACGGCACGACCCAGATTCAGACCGCCATCGGCGCCGGCATTGCGGCGCTGATCGCCGGCAACCAGATCACCGTCACGGCGGCGATCAGCGACATCAACACCGCCATCGCCAACGGCGTGCTCACGCCGGACCAGGGCGTCACGGTCCTGTCCGGCATGTCGGCGAACGGTAGCACGGCAGTGCAGACCGCGGTCGCTGACGAGATCGAGGTCCTGATGGATCCGGTCATTTCGGCCAGCCAGGCGATGGCCGACATCGCCAATGCGGTCGGCAACGGCATCACGATCGACCAGGCCGTCGCAATGCTGGCGGTGCTGTGGACCGAGAACGATGCGACGCTGCAAGGCGCCGTTGTCACCGAAATTCTCGCACTGATTTCCGGAGGCCAGATCACCGCCGCGCAGGCGATGACCGATATCGGCAACACGCTCGCTGCCGGTACGCTGACCAACACCCAGGTCACAGCGCTGTTCAGCGCGCTCTCGAGCGCCGGATCGTCGACCGTGCAGACCGCGGTGGCCATCGAGGTTGCGAACCTGCAGGGCGTCGCGGGCATCGATGCGCAGGTCACCAGTCACGGCATCACGGCCGCCGCCGCCATTCCGGCGCTTCTGAATCTGCTCGCCGGCGATCCGTCGCAGCAGTCGGCGGTCACGACCGAACTTCTCAAGCTCGCCGGAGAGACGCCCAGCGTTGTTCCGCTGATCGCGTCGGATATCGCCGCAGCCATCGGACAAAATTTCAGTGCCGATCAGGCAATCAATCTGCTCATCGTTGTCGGCGCGCAGGGCAACGCGGCGCTGCAAGCCAGCTGCGGCGCGGAGATCGCGTCGCTGATCACCAGCAACCAGGCCAGCATCGCTCAGGTGATGTCGGACATGTTGGGCGCGGTCGATTCGCAGTGGACCGCGGGTCTCGACCCCTGGGCGCGCACGGGAGCCGACATTCGGACCATATCGCCGGATCAGGCGATTGCGCTGCTGACCGCGATCTCGTCGCATTCGGGCGCCGCCGTCCAGGTCGCGGCCGGCGACACGATCTTCGTGTTCACACAGTTGAACTGGATCTCGGCTGCGCAGGCGGTCGGCGACATCACCGCCGCGGTCACGTCGGGAGCGCTTGGCGCAGGACCTGCGGTGGTCATGCTGGCCGCGGGCGCCGAATTCGCCGCCAATATCCTGCAATCGGGCTACTATACGATCTTCAGCAACGGTATCCCCGCGAACTACGTCGCGCCGACCCAGTCGGTCTTCCTCGGCGGAATCACCACGCTGATTGCCAACAATGCGTTGAGCGCTGCCGCCGCTATGGCGGATGTCGCAACCATCGCGGGCGTCCCCACCCTCGGCTTTACCGATCAGGCGACACAATACTGGATTTATCGGACGCAGTTCGGCAGCGTCACGACCACCCAATATCAAGGGCCTAGCTACATCTACACCTACAGCATCGATAGCGTCGGGGTGAACGCCACGACCGCGCCCGCTAACGCCAGCCACGTGTTGTCGCTGCTGGTCGGCCTTGCGGAAATCGGCACAACGGCGGTGCAGTCCGCGGCCGGCACCGAAATCTCCACACTGATCGGGCAAAATCAGATCACCGCGACGCAGGCGGCGACCGCCATCGGCGGCGCGATCGGCAATGGCATGACCGCCGACCAGGTGATGGCGATGCTGGCGGGCATCGCCGCCACCGGCAGTTCAACCGCGACGGCGGTGGGTAATGAAATCCTCGCGCTGGTGACCGCCGGCAAGATCACGCCCACGCAGGCGATGACCGATATCGACCACGCGGTCGCCGCGTCGGCTCTGCCGGCCGGCGCTGCACTCACGGTGCTCAATGCCGTTGCGGCCGGAGGCAATGCCAGCGAGCAGACCGCAGTGATCGGCGAGGTCGGTGCATTGCTCGTTGAAAGCAAGATCACGTTCTCGCAGGCGCTGTCGCTGTTGGCGACCGTCGCGGGCGAAGGCCCGACCGCCGTGCAGACGGCGGCCGTCAGCGAGATCGCAACGCTGATCACGGGCCATCAGCTCACGGCAACGCAGGCGCTGCCGACGCTCATCACCATTGCGGGTGACGGCAACGGTACCGTGCAGGCGGCGGTGGTCAGCGAGATCGTCACGTTGCTTACGGGCAATCAGCTCACCGTGACGCAGGTCGTCTCCGGCATCGGCAATGCTGTCGGCGCGGGCCTCAACGGCGACCAGGCGGCCAGCATGCTGGTGTTAGTCGCGGCGCAAAACACCGCGGCCCAGAGCGCCGTCACGGCCAAACTCGATGCCCTCGTCAGTGGCAACCAGATCACGCCCAGCCAGGTGACGGGCGCGCTCCTTTTTGCGTTCGCAGCCGGAACGATGTCGAACGGCCAGGTGCTGTCGATGCTGATTGGCGTGGCCGCAGGTGGCAATACCGCGCTTGCGCTCGCCGTCGGCGCCGCGATGGATCCGTGGGTTGGCGGCTCTTACAGCCCCAATTATCTCAGCATCAACGGCGTCGCCGCGGTCGTCGCGGCCGTGACCTCGCATACCTTGAGCGCCAACCAGGCCGTCGCGGTGCTCGCCAGCATGGAGATGACTGTCTTCAACTACGAGGTCCAAACGGGGCAGGGCAACTCCGCGCTCTTCGCCGCGTGGGTCACCAACAATCTCGTCGCCACAAACCTTATCACCGCCGAGCAGGCGGTTGGAGCGCTGCTGCCGCTCTGGGGGCAGAACAGTACGTTGCTGCAAGCGACCGTGGTCAAGGAACTGACCGCGCTTCTGGCCGGCAACGGGTCGGGTGCCTTGATGACGCCGGCCGCGCTGATGGCTGACATCACGACGGCCGTCACGTCGAATTCGTTGCCCAGCTCTCAGGCCGTCATCCTGCTCGGCGCTTTGCAGTCGTTGGCGCCGACGACTTCCTATCCGGCCATCCTCAACGAGATCGGCGCGCTGGCCAATCTCGTCGGTGGGGGCCAGATCATCGCGCAAATCCAGGCGACGCTTACCTCGAGCCAGGTCCAGACCATCTTCTCCGACCTCGAAGGGTCGATCTACTTTGTAAACTCCAAGGTGGCGCAATTCATGGCCCAGCTGTTGGCCGGCGTTGCCACCACCGGCGCCGCCAACACGATGCTGGCCGGCGCCGCGCTCGCCTCGATGGTCGTACAGCAGCAGCTCACGGTCTACACGTTCAACATCACGCCGCTGATTACGAGCGGCGCCCTGACCCAGGCCCAGGGCGTCAATGTGCTCGCGGCGACCATCGCCAACCTTCCGTCATCGGCCATCGAGTCCGTCGGCATCGCCGGACAGCCGGGCGTCAACGCGATCAACAACCTCGCCAACTACATCGCCGCTCTGGCAGGTGTCGCGGCGATCGGCGAGATCGACGCCTTTGTCGGTGCGTCGTCGGCGTCGATGACCGCCTGTGGCGCGCTCGCCGGGGCGTTCGCCGATCTTCTCACGCGGTTGAACAGCCAGGGTCAGCCCCTGGCCACCGTCGCGCAGATCGTGACGCAGGTGAACAACGACGTCAGCAACAACGTGCTCGGGGCCGACCGGGCGATCTGGTTGCTCTCGGGCCTCGCCGCTCACGTGACCAGTCCGCTGATCGGTGCCGAAATCGCCACGCTGGTGACCAGCGGCCGCATCACCGCCGCGCAGGCGATCAGCGATCTCGATGCCGCCGTCACGGGCAATCTGTTGTCCGCCAGCCAGGCGATCGCGGTCCTTGGTGGCATTGCGGCGAACGCGCATGGCAATGCCACGCTGCTGACCGGTGTCGCCAACGAAGTCGCAAGCCTCGAAGGCGCCGTCCTCGGCACCACGCAATTCCAGGCCGCCATCACGTACGCCGCGGGTGAGTTCGTCGCGCTCGCCAGCGGCCAGAAGACCGCCGCGCAGGTGATCACCGATCTTGAAACCTATTCGACCGCCAGCGTTCCGGCGGACGTGCTGCTGAGCGTGGCGCTGATCGAAAGCCAGGGCGCCGGCCTGACGACGGCCGCCAACGCGCTTGCGACCGAGATCTACAACCGCATCAACAACGATGCCGCGGAGAGTGGCCTCGCCCAGCTGGTCTCGCAGGGCATTCTCTCCCTGACGATGGCCCAACAGATCGTCACGCAGGCCTTGACCGCCGCGTGGTCGAACATTCCGACGCCGGTCCTCAATCTGCCAAACGTGCCGGCGACCGGACCTTATTCGGCCAGCGTCACCGGCGGCATCACCGCGCCGATGACCTTGCAGCAGGCTCTCGTTCCCGCGATCGATCTGCTGAACCAGGATGTCATCGCCTATACGGACGCCCCCGCCGTCATCGCCGGAACAATGACCGCTGCGACGGCGATCGCCAACGTCGAAGCCTACAGCGGGTCCTTCCCCTATGTGGTCGACGTGGCGCTGATGCATCTGTCGACGCTGGTGAACGCCGGCGTCGGCCCGGCGCCGAACCTGACGCTTCTGCAGCAGCTGGGCGGTTATACCCCGGCAGATCTCCAGGCCGTCCAGAACGCCTACAACGCCCTCACCGCGGCGAACGCCGCAATTCTGGTGGCGCTGGGCCATCGCCTCGGTACCGGCACCACCGAAATCGGCCTGGTGGGCGCGATCACCGGCGGATACCTGTCGTACACCCAGGCGATGGCGCTCCTGAACAGCGAATTGACGGCCGCGCTGGTGCATGCCTCGACGACCGAAAACAGCGCGCTGCACAGCGTGGCGTATGCCTGGATCGACATCGTCGCCAACAACATTGCCAACTCCGGCGCCCTCTCGATCCACAACGCCGCGCTGGCGGTGCAGAGCCAGATCGAAAGCGGCGGCCTCACGACCATCCAGTCGTTGCTGACCGGCATTGCGACCGTCAATGCCGTCGAGAGCAATGCGGCCAATTACTCCGTTGAGACCGATCTCGCTGGTCACCTCAGCCAGATGTGGATCTCCTTGATATTGCCGGCCAATGCGAGCGTTACGGACGTGGCCCAGGCCGCTCACACAGCGGCGGCCTGGTACCAGCAGGCCTGGACCACGGCGTGGACCAACTTCCCGCTGTCGCACATCATCGGCGGCGAGATCGTCGGCAATGCGACCGCCGCGCAAGGCTACATGGATCTGCTGTCAAATCTGCTGGTGAGCGGCCTGCCGATCGGGCAGGGGCCGCTGTTGAATGCTCTCGGGCTCGGCAAGAACGTCCAATCCATGCAGTCGGCGCTGATCAACCAGATCTTCGGCACCACCAGCGAGTTCGTCGATCCGGAGGACATGGCCAACGGCTTCGGCGATGTGCTCAGGGACGCCTGGGAAAAGATCAGCTTCGGCTATGGCAAGGGTCTGACCGGAAGCGGCGCCGGCGAGGCGGGCGAATTCGAGGTGGAGCTCAGTGGCGGCGGGCTTATCGAGTTCAGCCCGGCCATGACATTCACGATGGTTCAGCTGGCGTCGAACGGCATGGTCTCGTTGATGACCGCGGACGCCACGGCGAAGTACTTCGACCTCCATCCGGACGGGGTCAATATTTCGGGGCCTCTGCTGGGCGCGTTTAGGCTCATCGCCAATACTTGCAACCTCGTCACCAACCTCCTGAACACCACGGCGCTCACCTACATGGGGCAGATCTATACGATGGGTACGGACATCGTGAATATTTTCGCCGACATCGGCAACACCCAGAAGATCGCTGCAGATGGTGCGGCGCTGGGTGAGGCGTTGTTCCAATATTCGGTGGGCTTCCAGTTCCCGGCCGTGCAGAATCTCGCGCAGGATGTCGGCGCCGCGTTCCAGGATCTGTTCACCGGGCATCCGCTCAGCCTCGCCAGCGACGTGCTGTCGCTTGGTGGCGACGCGATCCGGCTGATCCTGAGCAATCCCTACCTGCAGGCTGCCGCCGCTGTGCTCAACACCTACGCCACGCAGGTGGAGGACGATCTTGGCCTGAACAGGGTTGCCAATGCGTTCGAGAGCCTGGGGGATTGGCTGGCCGAGGCCAGTGCGCTGCCTCCGAACACCACCGTGCAGCCGCTGGGCCTCAACTCGGCGACGTTCTATCAAACCCTTCAGTCGACCTTCAGCTGGCTGTGAGGCAGACGTCAGGTTTGGGATTAGGAGTTCACGTGTCCGATCAGACCGAAGTGCCGGCGTCCGGCAAGGCCGCCGATCCCGCAGACCCAAAGGCGGCAGAGGCCTTGGGCACGGCGCTGGGCCTCTCCCTCCAGCAATTGGCCGCCGCCAACGACGCGCAGCAGATTGCCATCCTGGCGATGACTGCGGTCCTGGCGCTGTCGCCGGGGACCGCGGCCATCGAGACCGACAAGCTCGGGGCCGTGCTGGCGATTTTGACCAAAGGCCAGCCCAACGGCGACGCCTACCGGGCGCGGATCGCCCAGTATGTCAGCCTGATGGTAAATATCGCCCGCAAGCTGCCTGCGGCGGTGGAGGAGGCGAAAAAAGCGGCTGCTCAGGCGCCTGCGGTCGCCGCCGAGAGCGCGCGAAAGGACAACTGACGGCGTTGGTCAGGTCAGCCGCCGCGGAATTCACCATCCGCGGCAAAAAGCTGAAGCGCCGCAAGGCCATTGGTGTAAATATGGCGGGCCACCCGATCAGGACGGGCGCGGCCAGGCGTAGCGAACGGGCATGGCGAACGAGGGCATTTTTCGCGAAGCAGCACTCGAGAGGTTGTCGGCGCCGGAGCGGCTCGACCAGGGGCTCCGCATTGTCGGACGTCCGACTTGGGTCGCGCTGCTGGCGCTGGCGGGTCTCGTGGTCGGCGGCCTGATCTGGAGCATCGTCCTGACGGTGCCCGTCACGGTGCCGGGGCAGGGGATTTTGCTATCGCCAGGCGGCCTGCTCGACGTGACCGCCGACAATCCCGGGCGTCTGTTGAGCTTCAGCGTGGCGGTCGGCGACAAGATCAAGGCCGGTACGGCGGTAGCCCGGCTCGATCAGCCGGAAATTCGCGAAGACCTGATCAACGCGGAAGCCGAATACCGCGACGCCGTCGGTGAACGCGACCAGATCGTGAAATTCCAGGAGCGCCGCGGGCCGGCACTCGCCGCCTCGATCGCGCAGCGCCGGCAGGGCTACAAGGACGATATCGCGTTTCTTGAAAAGCAACTCGGTTGGCTCGACGAGATCGCCAAGGGCGACGCCGTGCTGATGGACAAGCAGATCCTCACGCGCAAGAGCGCGCTCGAGACCCGCGTCGAGATCGGCAAGGCGGAGGCGCAGCGCGCGCAGGCCCAGGACGGCATTCGCAACCTCGATTTCGAGGCCACCAAGGCGCAGACCGACGATGAGCGCGAACGCCTCAATGTCGAACTGAAGGTCGCGGCCGCCGAGCGCAAGATCCGCACGCTGCGCGAGAAGCTCGACCGCCAGAGCGTGGTGCTGAGCCCGTACGACGGCACTGTCATCGAACTCAAGGTGAATCCGGGCGAAATCGTCGATCGCAACGCCGCGTTGTTCTCGCTGATTCCCGACAAGGTCGCCGAGGCGCTGCCGAAGGCTGACAAGGACCCGATCGGGCCGCTCTATGCGGTTGTCTATGTGCCGTCGAACGACGGCAAGAAGGTCCGCCCCGGCATGAACGTGCGCCTGTCGCCCTCGACGGTGCGGCGGGAAGAGTTCGGCTTCATCGAAGGCCGCGTCCGCACCGTGGCGGAGGTGCCGGCGACCGCGGAAGGCATGTACCGCACGCTGAAGAACCGGCAGCTGGGACAGTCGCTCGCCAAGGACGGCGCCCCTTACGAAGTCGTGGTGGACCTGTTCGCCGCCAGGGACACGCCGAGCGGCTATCGCTGGTCTTCCTCGCGCGGCCCCGATCTCAGCATCAACGCCGGCACGACGGTCGGCAGCGACATCGAGACCATGTCGTTGCCGGCCCTGAGCCTGTTGATCCCGCCGCTGCGGCAGGTTCTGGGAAGCGGTTCGTGAAGGCGTTGCTTGCGCTGAAAACCAAAATCGCCGAGGCGACGTCGCGCGCGGCGCTGCTGTTGTATTTCGCGTGGCCAACGCTGCGGGCACGCATCGGCGACGCTTCGGTGCACAGGACACCTACGATCCTTCAGTACGAGGCAGCTGAATGCGGCGTCGCGTGTCTCGCCATCCTGCTCGCTTATTTCGGCCGGTGGGTCCCGATCGAGGAGCTGCGTGAGGTCGCCGGTGTGAACCGCGACGGGACCAATGCGAAGAATCTGCTGCTCACCGCAGAGCGCTACGGACTTGAGGGCGGCGGCTATACCGTCGGTCCAGACGATCTGACCGACGACGTTCTGCCATGCATCGTATTTTGGGAATTCAATCATTTCGTCGTGGTGGAGCGCCGCACCAGCGAGAAAGTCTGGATCAACGATCCGGCGACCGGTCCCTGTGTTCTCACGACGCAGGATTTCGATCGGGCGTTCACCGGGGTGATACTCGCCCTGAAGCCGGGCCCCGATTTTGCTGCGGGAGGTGAAGCGCCTGACCTGGTGCGCAGCATCCGCCAGACCCTGCCGGGCTTCAAGGCGCCGATCCTGGCCGCCGTACTCGGCGGCTTCCTGCTGGTGGTGCCGGGCCTGATGATCCCCGGTCTGCAACGCGCGTTCGTCGACTACTACATGATTGCCGGATTGTCGCGCTGGCTGTGGTGGCTGGTCGGTGGCATCGCGGCGATCGCGCTGGCGAAGGGACTGCTGACCTTTCTGCAACAGCGCACGCTGGCGCGGTTCCAGGTCAAGCTCGGAGTCGACACCAGTGGCCGTGTGTTGTGGCACATCCTTCGCTTGCCGATGGCGTTCTTCGCCCAGCGCAACAGCGGCGAAATCACCAATCGTCTCATGGTCAGCGACCGCCTGACCGGCCTGCTTTCGGGCAGTCTCGCGGTCACGTTCATCGGCCTGCTGTCGATCGTGATCTACGCGCTCGTCATGCTGGCCTACAACGTGCCGCTGGCGTTGGTGGTGATCGCATTCGCGGCACTCAACCTCGCGCTGCTGGTCTGGTTGTCGCGCCGGCTGTCGGACGCCAACCGGCGCATGCTGCAGGACGAAGCCCGCATGCAATCCACCATGATCCACGGCTTCGCCAATCTTGATACCTACCGCGCCAGCGGCGCCGACAACCTGTTCTTCCGGCGCTGGGCCGGCGAGCACGCCAAAGTCGTCAGCGCCGAGCAGGCCATGGCGTTCTGGCAGCGGCTTCTGGCCGGCCTGCCAATCCTGCTCGGCACGATCGCCGGTGCCTGTATCGTGTTCATCGGCGGCGTCGGCGTGATGCAAGGCACCATCAGCATCGGCATGCTGGTGGCGTTCCAGGCGCTGATGGCCAATTTCAACGCGCCCGTCACCAGCGTGATGGGGCTGACCGCGCAATTGCAGCAGGCGCGGGGCCATATCGACCGGCTCGGCGATGTCGGCCGGCAGCGCGTCGATCCAATTCTCGAGGCCCCTGATGAGTCGGGCGTCATTCCGGCGCTGCATGGCGCCCTGGATATCCAGGGCCTGACCTTCGGCTACACGACGGTGACGGCGCCGTTCCTGCGCGACATTTCGCTGAAAGTGCCGGCCGGCGGTCGCGTCGCCATCACGGGCGCCACCGGCAGCGGAAAGTCCACGCTCGCCCGGCTGATGGTTGGCCTGATGACGCCGCGCGACGGCGTGATCCGGATCGATGGCATCGATCTCGCCCGGCTGTCGGCGCCGGTGTTGCGCTCGGCGGTGGCCTATGTGGACCAGACCACCACGCTGTTCGGCGGTACGGTGCGCGAAAACCTGACCATGTGGGATCTGACCATCAGCGAGGATCGCGTGGTGGCGGCGGCCCGGGACGCGATGGTGCACGAAATGATCGCGTCGCGCCCGATGGCCTACGAGACGCGCGTCGACGACAATGGCCGCAATTTCAGCGCGGGCGAACGTCAGCGCCTTGCCATCGCCCGGGCGCTTGCTGTCGATCCGGTGCTGATCGTGTTCGACGAAGCCATGAGTTCGCTGGATTCCATCGCCGAACAGGGAATCATCGACAATATCCGCCGCCGTGGCTGCACTTGCATCCTGATCTCGCACCGCATTTCGACCCTGCGCGATTGCGACGAAATCATCGTCCTGGACGAGGGGCGCATTGTCGAGCGCGGCCGCCACACCGCCCTGATGGCGGCGCATCGCCAATACCAGAAGCAGGTCGAGGCATGATGGCGCCCCGCCCACCCGTGCTGACCCTGGCGTCGAGTGACGGCATGCTGGCCGCGCCGTTCGCGGCCGCGCCCAGCATCAATCTCGAGGCCGGCGAGGCCCTGGCGCTCAGCGCAACCCGGCAAGGCCACATCATCGCCGCCGGACGGGTCGAGATCTATCTCACCGTGAAGAGCGGCGACGAGCTGTCGGGACGCATGTTCCTGTGCGAACTCGGCGGCGGCGAGTACATCGCGCCGATCGTGGTGGAGGACGATCTGCTGGTGACCGCGGTGGCGGTCGAGACCAGCGCGATCGCCGCCATCCGTACCGACACGCTGGCCATCCAGGCCAAAGGCTCCGAGCAGCAGCACAACGCGGTGGCCGCATCCATCGACGGGTGGCTTAGTCATCTGAGCGCCGCCGTGAGCCGCATGGTCGGCCCGACGCCGCTCGATATCGTCACGTTCGCGCCCGGCGAACAGGAGAAGGCCGCAGGCGAAGCCGCGCTCATGACCCGTGGCGGCGTGGTCTGGTTGACGGCGCTAGGCGCCGACCTGTCGTGCTGTGGCGGCGTGCCGGTCGCCGGCATGAATCGTCGGCAGGTGGCGGCGGTGGCCGGCGGCATCTGGATCTCGCCGGCACGGCCCTGCGAGGTTCATGCGGTCGGCACCGCCGATATCCTTCGCCTGTCGGAATGGCAGCGCCTGCTGGAGTTCACCCACGCCACCTTGTTCTCGCTGGTCCGGCGCGCACACGACACCCGCCAGGACGCGTTGCGCCAGGCGGTCCAGGGCCGGATGGCGCGCACCACCCGCACGGTTAATCGCGCCTTCACGCGATTCGACGCGGTGCTGGGCAAGGTCGCGCCGCAAGCGGCCGCCGAGCCTGTCGGCGACGAGCCGTTCGTCGCGCCGTTCGTCACCATTGCGGGCAAGCTCGGGCTCGACTTCACCAACCGGCAGCGCGAACAGCTGTCGCGGGCGCGCAATGTCGACGACGCAGCGCGCGCGGTGCGGTTGCGCAACCGGCAGGTGGTGCTGAGCGGCGACTGGCTGCAGCAGGATCTCGGTCCGCTGATCGGTTTCCTCGACGATGCGCGGCGCCCGGTGGCGCTGATCCCGACCGACGCGAAGCGCTGGGTGATGATCGAGGCGGAGCACGCCAGGCCGAAGCCGGTCGACGCCACGCTAGCGGCCCGGCTCGCGCCGCAGGCGCACATGCTCTATCCGCCATTCCCGGATGGGCCGATCGGGTTTCGGCAGTTCATCGGTTTCGGCTGGCTGCGCAACCGGTGGGATACGGCGCTTGCCGTCTCCATGGCGCTGGCCTCCGCGCTGCTCGGCCTCGCGACGCCGATGGCGATGCAACTGGCGTTCGATCGCTTCATTCCGGGCCACCAGACGCTGTCGCTGTTCACCCTCGGCATGGGCCTCGTGCTGGCCGCGTTCATCGCCGCCGGCTTTCGTTTCGTGTTCGACATCGCAAGCCTGCGGCTCGACGGGCGCGGGGCGGGCGCCTTGCAGGCCGCCTTCATGGATCGGCTTTTGCGGCTGCCTGACAGTGCGTTGCGCATGAGCCCCGGCAATATCACGAGCCGCCTCGTCGCGGCGGATCAATTGCGCCGCGGCGCCTATTCGCTGATGCTCGGCTCGATTTCGGCGCTGTTCTTTTTCGTCAGCAACATTGGCCTGATGTTCTACTACTCGCCCGCGGCGGCGGGGGCGGCGATCGGGCTGTTCGCCCTGATCGCCGCGATTGCGGCGTTCTGCGGCTATCATCAGCTCGATGCGCTGCGCCGCGGGGAGGAAATCCTCTCCGATATCTACGGCATCGTGTTCCAGCTCGTGCATGGCATCACGACTCTGCGCGCCACCGGATCCGAGCAGCGCGGCTTTGCGCGCTGGGCCATGGATTTCGCCGAGCTGCGCTCCCGCATGTACCGGGCGCGGACCTTCGGCACCCTGTTCGAAACGGCGCTGGTGGTCTTCGAGCTGCTGGCGCTGGCGCTCATCCTGTTGATCCTGTCGCAGCTGTCGCGCGACGAACTCTCGACCGGCGCGTTCGTGTCCTTCATCGCCGCCTATGGCGCCTACATGGGCGCCTCGTTTCAACTGGCACGCAGTGTCGTCGCCGCCTGGAATTCGCAACCCTCCTGGGGGCGCGTGGCGCCCCTGCTGCGCGTCGCGCCTGACGTCGCCGGATCGAAGCGCGATCCGGGCGTGCTGACCGGCAACATCGATGTCACCAACGTCTATTTCCGTTACGGCCCCGATGCGCCGTTCGCGCTCCAGGGCGTCTCGTTATCGCTGGCGCCGGGCGAGCACGTCGCGCTGGTCGGCCCGTCGGGATCCGGCAAGTCGACCCTGATGCGGCTGCTGCTCGGGTTTGAGATGCCGGCGAGCGGCACGGTGCAATACGACCGGCAGGATCTGCGCTATCTCGACATCGAAATGGTGCGGCGGCAGATCGGTGGCGTGTTGCAGAACACCGCGCTGTTTCCCGGCACGCTCTATGAAAACATCATGGGCACCCACGAGGGCACGCTCGAGCAGGCCTGGGAGGCCGCGCGGCAGGCCAATGTCGACCAGGACATCCACGCCATGCCGATGGGCATGCACACAATCGTGACCGAAGCCGCAGCGGCGTTTTCCGGCGGCCAGATCCAGCGGTTTGCGCTCGCCCGCGCCCTCGTCGGCAAGCCGCGCATTCTGCTGCTCGACGAGGCCATGAGCGCCGTCGACAATTTGACGCAAGCCCGCCTGACCGACAGCCTGCACCGGCTGGCGGTGACGCGCCTCGTCATCGCGCACCGCCTCACCACCGTGAAGAGCGCCGACCGCATCATCGTTCTCGACCGCGGCAAGGTGGTGCAAACCGGCCGTTACGACGAGCTGATGGCGGTCAAGGGCTTGTTCGCCGATCTGGTCGCGCGGCAGCTTGTTTGAAATTCAACACGGCTTTCTGCCTGCAGGATATCCGGCGGTCGCGCATGCAAATGATGTGTCGTTGGCCTCGCTGGTGTGGTGGCGATTGATTTCAATGGTGGGCCCGGCAGAACTCGAACCTGCAACCAGGCCGTTATGAGCGGTGGGGGGCCAACCTGACCTCGCATAGGGGAGGGTTCCCCTACAGCGAGTGGGCTGAAGGGCACTTTTGAGCGTGAAATGCACCAAAACTCGCCTTCCGCTACCGTAACCCGTTGAAATGATAGTAAATGAGTCCGCCGCTCCGAGCGCACCACCTCGGAACTAGCTATAGTTGTTGGTGTTTTGCGGCTTGGCTTTTCGGGCTATCTTTCGAATGCAAGTTCGCTCGTCGAATTTGAAGCTGACCGTTTCGTCGGTGGGGCAGCGAGAGAGGCCAAGGCTGAGCCAACTGCGCGGATCACTGCGGCTTGCCTGGCACACCCAGCTCTAAAGCGCGATGAGATCGGGATGAATCGTCATCGCGCTTTAGCTTGTTGTTTGTGCATGATCTTTTCGGAAAACCGCTGCACACTTTGCGCTAACGCGGCCCTCCGGGTCCGGATCATGCTCTAGCCGCTGCATTTGGGCATGAGGCTGTTCACATCCCGCACCAGGTTGGGCATCACCTCCTCAGCCGGATGTTTGCCCGTCACCAGGCTCTCCGTGTGGTTCTTGATGACCTCGATGATCTTCAGGGAATTCCCACCCGGAAATGATGCCCAGTCCGTCAGCACCGGCAGTTGCTGAATGCTGGTCATGTGATTGGGGTTCTTGGCATAGAACGAGCCGAGGAGGTCGGACGACTTCACAGCGATCTCGTTGCCGGGCATGTAACCGGTATAGTTCACCATCAGCGTCTGACCGCTCGGGCCAGTGACGAACTTCACGTACTCCCACGCAGCCTTCCGCCGCTCGGCGTCCTTGGCGAAGACCATGGCGACATTGCCGCCCGCCGGCAACTTGCCCTCCGGCGCCGATAGCGGAAATGCGACGGTCTTGAAATCGAAGCGGTTGCCGATCTGGCGGTCCGCCGCAGCGACGTAGGATGTGGAATCGACGAGGATGGCGATCCTGCCCGCGACGAACGCCTGACGCGCCTGGCTGATACCGAGATTGGGCATTCCCGACTTGCCAAAAGATTCCAGGATCTTGAGGGCCCACATGCCGGCAGCATCATCGAAGGCAACCGTGCAGCCGTCGGCTTTCAATATACGTCCGCCGCGGCTGGTGATGAGCGACTGGAGCAGCCAGTTTCCGGTCTGGTCCCATTGATAATAGAATCCGGTCAGGCCGGCTCCGGCGATCGTCTGGATTTTCTGACCGGCGGCGACAAGTTCGGGCCAGCTTCTGGGCAGGTCGGCCGGGTCGAGGCCGGCCTTCTTCACGAGGTCGGCGTTCACGTACAGCACTGGGGTCGAGACGGCGAAGGGGAGGCCATAGAGCTTTCCCTTCCAGCGGCCGAGCGTCGCAAGCGTCGGGTAGTAGCCAAGCTTGTCGAGGCCACCATCCGCCGCCACGAAAGAATCGAACGGCGCGCCGAGGCCGCGATCCACGAACAAGCCGATCTGATTGATGCCGTTGAAGGCGACATCCGGCAGGCGACCGGTGATCTGGTCGCGCAGGATCTGCTGGGCCCCTTCTTCGTATCCGGCTACTGGATTGCGAAACTTGACCTTGATGTCGGGATGGGCCTCGGTGAAGCGCTTGGCCAGTTCCTGCTGAAGAGCATTGAAGGTCCCTGGTGTGGTATAAAGGACGTCCAGCGTAATCTCCTCGGCATGGACGGGGGTGACCGCGCAAGCGGCCAGCAACGCGGCACCCACAACTCTCAACACGCGGCGCGGCAGCAGTTTGTCGATCATGACGATCTCCCTTGGGTCACTTCATGGCGGTGGTTGCCAGCCCGTCGATGAAACGGCGCTGGGCAAGAAGGAAGGCGAGCAGCAGCGGAGCGACGATGATGGTGGCGCCGGCCATCAGCGGCCCGAGGAATTGACCAGCCTCGTCATCGCGGAACAGGAGAATGCCGAGCGCCGGCGTCGAGATGTCTTCCGTCCGAACCGCGATGAGTGGCCAGAACAGGTCGTTCCAGTGGGCGACGACCGAGAAGACCCCGAAGGCGGCAAGCGCCGGCGCGCTCATGGGCATCATGATGCGCCAGATGATCTCGATCTCGCCAAGCCCATCGAGACGGGCAGCGTGGATGATCTCGCCCGGGATGGATCGGAAGAACTGGCGCAGCAGGAAGATGCCGAAGGCCGAGATGATCCACGGAAGGATGAGAGCCGCATAAGTGTCGAGCAGCCCGAAGACATGGAGCAGGACAAAATGGGGGATGGCCAGCGCCTGAGGTGGGACGAGAAGCGCGACCAGCACAGCGGAAAACAGCGTGTCGCGGCCGCGGAAGCGCATCTTGGCGAGCGCGTAGGCGCATGGCACGCAAACCATGAGCTGAAGCGCGAAGATCGTCGCGCAGACGAACACGCCATTGAGCAGGAAGCGGAGCATCGGCGCCGCGGTCAGCGCAACGCGATAATTCTCGACTCCCACGAAGGTCTTGGGCCAGAGATGGAAGTCGGGTTGAAAGATTTCGTCGGGCGGTTTCAGCGACAGGCTGATCATCCACACGAAAGGCAGCAGCGCGAAAGTCGCGGAGACGGCCAGCAAAGCATGGCGCGCGATGCGCCCCGCAAGCCGGTATCGGCGGTGTGCGCTCATGAATAGTGCACGCGGCGTTCGATGAACCGCGCCTGGGCGAGTGTGAGGGCAATCACGATCGCAAGGTAAACCACCGTGAGAGCCGCGCCGTAACCCGTGCGCAGATAGTCGAAGCTCTCGGAATAGAGCCGATTCAACAGAACCTCCGAGGCGTAGTTCGGGCCGCCCTGGGTGAGGACGCGCACACTGTCGAACACCTCGAAGGCGCGGCTTGCGGTGAGGATGACGACGAACATGGTGACCGGCCCCAGCATCGGGAGAGTTACGATGCGCAGCCGGTCAAGGACACCGTCCGCGCCGTCGACTGCGGCGGCGTCGTAGAGCTGCTGAGGGACCGCTTTCAAGCCGGAGACGAACAGCACCATGGCGAAGCCGAAACCCTGCCAAATGCCGATGAGGGCGAGGGCGAGGAGGGCGGTGTGCTCGTCCCGCAGCCAATTGACCCCGGTCACGCCGAACGCGGCGAGTGCCCGGTTGACGAGGCCGATACTGGGATGGAGCATGGTGCCCCACACCACCGCCATGGCTGACATGGTCGACATCACCGGCAGGAAGTGCACCGCGCGATAGAAGCCGCGCAGGGCAGGGCTCGCCTCGATGAGCAGAGCTGTGGCAAGGCCAAGTCCCACCGTTCCGGGCACGACGATCGCAACGTAGAGACACGTGTTGATCAGGGCCTTCCAAAATGGCGGGTCCGCCCACAACGCAGCAAAATTCTCGGTGCCGATGAAACGGAACGTCGCGGCACCCAATTGCCAGTCGGTGAACGAGAACAGGATCACCGCGGCAGCGGGGCCAAAGAGCAGGCAGATGAGCAGTATCAACGCCGGGGAGACTGCAAGCCAGCCAATAGCGGCCTCCTCAGTCCGATGCCGACGACGGACAGCCGAGCGGATGGGGGTCTGGATCGAAGCCGTCAGGCTCATGCCGCCGCCACCCGCTCGATGTTGCCGCAACGCCTGCCGGCCTCGTCGAACTGCATCAGCCGCGCGGCGTCGACCTTGAGCCCAACCTTGCAGCCGAGCGAAAAGCGCCGTTCGTCGGGCGAGGTGCGGACCACCGCGGTTTCCGAGCCGTCACGGAGAGCGACATGCACGAAGATGTCGGAACCGAGATTTTCAAGGTTCGTCACCGTGCCGTTGAGGAGCTCATCGGCCGGCGTGGTCAGGATTGCCGCTTCGGGACGAAATGCAAGGCGCCTGGTCTGGGGCGCGAGGGCTGCCAAGACACCTGATCGATTGTCCGTCCAGTGAGCGCGCGTGACGATGTTGATCTTCGGGCTGCCGATCATCTCGGCCACTCTGAGATCCTGCGGGTCGCGATAGAGCTTTTCCGGAGGGCCGACCTGAAGCAGCTCGCCGCCCATCATCACGGCGACGCGGTCCGCCATCGTCATGGCCTCTGACTGATCGTGCGTCACATAGACGAAGGTCACGCCGAGGCGGCGGTGCAGCGAGGTGATTTCCGTACGCATCTGCACACGCAGCCTGGCATCGAGATTGGATAGCGGCTCGTCCATCAGGAAGACGGTGGGGCGTCGCACCATCGCGCGCCCGAGGGCGACTCGCTGGCGCTGCCCGCCGGAAAGCTGGCCGGGCTTGCGGTGAAGCAGATGAGCCACGTCGAGCATGACGGCGGCCTGCTCCACCTCCACGCGAATGCTCCGTTCGATGCCGGCGCGACCCGGCACGAGCGGGCCGATCAGCGGCAGGCGCTGTGCGAATGAGAGCTGCCGCGTGCGCAATGGCAGAGCGATGTTGTCGAATACGGTGAGATGGGGATAGAGCGCATACGACTGGAACACCATCGCGACATCCCGGTCCTTTGGACGGGCTCCGTCCACGGGGCGGCCGCCCACGCTCACCTCACCGGCGTCTTGATCCTCGAGCCCCGCGATGATCCGGAGTAAGGTCGACTTGCCGCAGCCCGACGGTCCCACCAGGGTCAGGAATTCCCCGTCCTCGATTTTCAGGGAGACGTCCTTCAGGATCGGCGTCTCGCCATAGTGCTTTTCGATGCCGCGCAGCTCTATCTCAGCCACGGCTGCCTCGCTGGAGCGCGTTGCCGTCCGTCCCGGAGGCGGACAGACCAAGATGAGCGAGAATTGTGGGCGCGATGTCGATGACCGAGCTTGCTTCGGAGCGCACCGCTCCGGCCGAGAAGCCCGGCCCTGAGATCATGAGGAAGGGAGACTGCTCCGCTGCGCCGAGCCCGCCATGCTGACCCGCGCCGATCACGTCTTCCTTGCCTTCGGAACGCTTGGCGGCAAAGCTGGTCCCGACAGCGCCGAAGCGATTGGGAGCGTCGGTCGCACGCATGGCGACAGCGCAGGCGAGTCCGTTATCGGCGGATTGCCCAACACGGTGCAGCTCGGCCTTGGGCAGGACAGCACCGGCCCAGTCCTGGCGCGCCAGAAAGTCGGTGATTGCCGCCTCGCGGCCGGCTGCGTTGCGGTGAAGGTAGATAAGTGCCGACGTGCCGTTGGAGGCGACCACCACGTCGCCGGAATCGAGACTTTCTTTGAGGCCTGCGGCGACCAGCTCAGCCTCGATGTGGATGACGCCGCTCACCACCTGATGGCCGTGGTCGGATCCAAGCAGGAAGAGCACGTCATCGCGGTCGGGCAGGTGCGCCACCGCGTCCATGACGCGCTTCGCGTTCCGATCGGCTTCCTTCACGACGGCGAGATGTTCGGGCGAGCCCAGCGGCAGTGCGTGCTGCGAGGAGTCGGGTTCGCCCAGCCACATCAGAGCGAGGGCAGGAGGATTCCGGACCAGCACAGCCTCGGCAATGAAGCGTTCGGTCATGGCCCGATCGCCAGCCACGTCCAGGGTCACGCGAAGCTGTTCGGCTTCGGGCAACGGAATCCGGCCTCGCCCAAAGGAGCCGGCGCGATGATAGATGCGTCCGTGGCCGTCGGGATCGTGAGCATAGGCCGCTCCAGGAGACACGTTGCTGTAGATCACTGCACCGCCATGCTCACGCAGGCGCTCGGCAAGCGTCGGAACGGCAAGGCTGCATCCGGTGACACGCCTTTTGTGCTGGAGAAAATCCGGCCGACCGGCGTCGTGACGCACAAGATGGTCGTCCTCGACGAGGACCATGGTGTTGCCCTGGAGACCGTGGCGAGCCGGCAGGCAGCCGGTGGCAAGACTTGCCGAAACCACGCGCGTGCATGAAGGAAAGACCGTGCTGTAGGCCGAGAATTGCTCGGCGCGTTCAGCGAAGGCGGCCAGATGCGGTGTGGTCTCGGGGGCGACGAAGTCCCGGCGCAGGCCGTCAAGGACAACGAGGATGGCGCGGCGCATGTTTACGCTTTCACGTTGAGCGGCACGAAGGGACGCAAGCGGCAAAATTTTCGGTTTGTGTTTTGAGCAGGCCGGATCGGCGTCGGTTCACCACGCTGCATGCCGTTCCATCGTGCCTGAGAGGAGGCGGGGTCCTGCTTCGGACTCCTAACGGCGGCCGGCGACGCTTTTGTGACACCGTTGGTACATTTGTGCCGAATGCAGAATTGCGATATGGATCGAGCAACGGGGAGCCTGGACGTGCTGGACCAATCCAACAAACCGGAAAACGAGAACACCGCGGACTCTGCGCTGATGGCGCGGGTCTGCTGGCACTACTTCAAGGAGGGGCAAACCCAGGATGCGATCGCCCAACACCTCCAGCTGACCCGCAAGCGTGTGAATCGCCTCCTGGCGGAGGCGCGCGACACGGGGTTCGTGCAGATCACCATCAACAGTGGGGTGAGCGCTTTTGGAGCGCTCGAAAGCGGCCTGGTGGAGAGATTTGGTCTGCGTCGCGCGATCGTCGTGCCATCGCCAATCGACGGAGGAGACGCGCGGCCCATCATCGGCGCAGCAGCCGGCCACTATGTGTCCGAGCATTTGCCCGAGCCGGGCACCCTCGGCATCAACTGGGGCGGCACGATCAACGCGGCCGCGCAGAACCTGCAGCGGCGGTGTGGCGGCGGCAATCGCGTCGTACTCTTATGCGGCGGGCTGGCAGAGAGCACCCGCATCAACCCATACGACAATGCAGCGATGATGGCGCGGGCTCTGGATGCGGTGTGCTATTACGTGACCGCGCCGATGTTCGCCGACACGGCAGTGCTCAGGGACGCGTTCGTCGCCAGCGGGCCAGTGCAGACTGTGCTGGGGATGGTTCCTCATCTCGATATGGCGCTGCTCGCAGCCGTCGATTTGTCCGAAAGCTCGAAGGCGCTGGAGTATGGCCTCATTGATCCCAAAGTTTGGCGATCGCTTCTCGATGCGGGGGCGGTCGGCGACATTTGCGGACATTATCTCGATGCGGAGGGCGGGTTGATTGTCCATGATCTGGCAGCGCGCGTGGTCAATCCTCCGCTGAAAGAGCTTCTCAAGGTCCCCCAGATCGTGCTTGCCGCCGGCGGCCGCCAGAAGCTCGCCATCATCCGCGCCGGAATCCGTGCCAAGCTCTGTCACGTTCTGATCACTGACGAGCAAGTCGCTCGAGCGCTGCTCGAAACATAGCGCTGGTTTACAGGCCAGTTTTTCATTTTGACCACCCTCACATCTGAGCGAAGCAGCCCTCCGAGCGCACAACATTTGAAATTACTGATGTTTCCGGGTTGGCGGGGTGCGCTTTGGCGTGACTTCTCCACAGGCTATCCACAAGGATATCCCGGGTCGGTTCACAGCTTGCATTGGTCTTGGGCGTCGCCGAGGGCCTTGGTCGGCCGGCATGGAATCACAGGCGGGCGGCCAGCCGGAGGGCGGCTCTCACATCGCGATCAGGGGGCCGCAAAGTGCGGCCCCGGCGGTCTATGATCGATGTCAGGCTACCGCTTCCGGCAGCTGTGCGGCGAGGGCGGCCGCACGGGCGTCCAGCCGGGCGCGGACCAGGTCCAATTGCCGCTCGCCCCGCGATGGCGACAGCAGGCCTTTGACCTCAGTCTTGATCTGGGCCCGCAGGCCGTTGCCGACGATCGGCGCGCAGTGTTCGTCCCGCGTTTGCCCGTGCTCGCGAAGATAGCTCGACGCGTTGCTCATGGTTTCGTCGACGCGCAGCAGGGACTCGCAGGGCGCGCCTTCGGCATAGATCACATCATGGCTATCGAGCTTGATATGGAAGAATTCCAGTTCGTCATGCTCATGAGCCGGGTAGCGCGAGATCGTGGTGTCGTTGATCAGGCACTCCGCCGGGATCAACACGCCGTCGATCAGCAACGCATGCCCCCCGGTCACGAACAGGTCGGCCGAAGGGACATTTGGCGCGAGCGCGCCCCGAGCGATGCGGACGGGACGCGCATGCTGGTCCCACGGTCTGCTTGCATCGCGCCTGGTCCGCCGAAATCGCCCGATCCACTCGATCGGCCGTGCTCCGCCGAAGGCGGTCGGGACGATATCGCCCACGCTGAGGTCTTCGATCCTGCGAACGCCCGTGAGCGTCGCGATCCCAGTGCCTTTCAGGAAGCAGTTCTTGCCGTGGTAATAGGCCCGGGCGGGCCCGACCCCGCAGCCCGCAAGTGCGGCCGCCGCGGCGAAAATCATGCGACGTGTCATCGCTTTCGGTGGGGTCTTCGCTCGATCCGCCTGAGACATTCGTTCGCATCTCCAAATTCCGCTTACCGCGATCGTCCGTTCCGGATCAAACCGGAAATGATGCGTGTAGCGTTGCTACCGTCTCGTTATGTTATTTTTATGTTATACATAACGCATGTGCGAGGTAAACCCCTGTGGGGTGAGCGTCGACTGCGACATGATCTCGCTCGCGCTGGCTAGAACGGAGGGTAGTTGGGCCGCCGGAGGCTCAGCGGTACGTGGTCGGGCCGGTCTGCTTCGGTCCGATCGCATTGATCGTGCCGCGCAGCTTGGTGCGCAGCTCCTCGGCGACGAAGTGCGCGTCGGCGCCGTCGCGGATGATCTGCGGGCGGATGAAGATGATCAGCTCGGTACGCTTGACCTGCTTGTCGGTCTGCCCGAACACGACCTCGCCGAGCCCGGGAATCTGGTCCAGCCCCGGAATTCCTGAACGGGACTTGGTCTGGCTGTCGCTGATCAGGCCTGCAAGCAGCACCGTCTGGCCGCTGGCGACCGCGACGGAGCTGCGCACCTTGCGGGTCGACACCGTCGGGGTCAGCGAATTGGTCGAGGTCGAGGAGGAGCCCGACGAGGAATTGCTGACGGGATTGGAGATCTCCTGCTCGACGTCGAGCCGGACATTGCCGTTGGCATTGATTCGCGGCACGACGCGCAGGATGATGCCGGTGCTGCGATAGTCCGTCGTGTTGGCGATCGTGTTGCTGCCGGTCAGGACCGTCGCGCTGCCGGTCTGGATCGGAATCTCGTCGCCGACCTGGAGCGTCGCAATCTGATTGTCGATCACGACCACGGACGGATTCGACAGCACCTTGACGTCGGTGATGGCGTGCAGGGCATTGAGCACCGCCCTCGGCGTCTGCGCGGAGCCGACCAGGAAGTTGAAGCCGGGGATGGCGCGCTGAAGCACCACGTCGGTTGCCGCAGCGGCAACTGCGCTTGCGCCGTTGTAGCCGAACGATCCGGTGTTGGGCTTGAGACCGAGATCGCGGCTCATGATGTAGGACTGGATGCCGTATTGGAGATCGTCGGTCAGCGTCACCTCGGCGATGGTGGCGTCGATGGCCACCTGAAGCTGGGGCTGGTCGACCTCCTTGATCGTCTGTTCGATGGTGCGGTACTGTTCCTGGCTCGCATAGATCAGGAGCGTGTTGTTGACGCTGTCGGCAGTGATGCGAACGCCGTCGAGAACACCGGCTCCGCCGGGTCCTCCTCGTCCTCCGCTCTGGCTCGAGGCGGAATTGTCGAACAGGCTGCCGCCGCCTTGCGCGCTCGAGCCCGCGCCGTAGCTCGCCTGATTGCCGGACGAGGCATCTGCTGTCATTGCGCTGCCGGAGCTGCCGGAGCCGCGTCCGCTCGATCCGAACCCTCCTGACCCCGACGACTGGCCCGTAGGGGAAGCCGAGAGCCGGTTGAGCGCGGAGCCGCCGCTCGAACTTGCCGACGCGCCGGAGCCGGGTGCGACCTGTCCAGCCGGACTGTCCAGCGGCGATGACGAGGCTCCCGACGAGCTGCTGCCGCCGAAGACGTCGTTCAGCACCCGTGCAATCTGCTTGGCATCGCCGAACTTCACGCGATAAACGTGAACCGCGGATCGCCCCGTGTTGGTCGTATCGAGGCGGCGAACCCAGGTCTCGACGCGCTGGAGCAATTCCGGCTTGCGTGTCACGGCGAGCACCGCGTTCATGCGCGCGATTGACTGGAACTTGATGAGGTTCTGCGTCATCCCGCCTTCGCCGGAGTCCACGATCTTCTCGAGCTCGACGATGATGGGGCCTGGATTGCTGTTCTGCACCGGGAAGATGCCGACAGATTGTCCCTTGAGGAAATCCGCGTCGAAGCTGAGCACGAGATCGACCGCGTTGCGGCGCTCACTGCCGGTGCCCTGGATCATGATGAGGTTGCGGCTGGTATCGGCGCGGATCATGCCCTGCTTGGTGGCAAAGCTGTCGACCAGCTTGATGACCGTCTGTGCCGAGACATATTGCAGCGGCACCACGGTGATGCCGTAGCCGGGCGTCATGCGATCGGCCGCATCCGCCGTGCCGACCCCGACCGCGTCGGCCTGGGGCATCAGGCGGTAACCGGTATCGTCACGAACCAGCGCGACGCCGACGAGGCGAAGGGCGTTCTCTAGCGCGAACACGACGTCGGTTTTCGGGATCGGCCGCCCCGACGAAAGGCTGATATTGCCCTGGACGCGGGGATCGATGACGTAGCCGACACCGAGAATGTCCCCGAGCACGATCTTGGCGACGGATGCGATCGGCGAATTGTCGAAATTCAGCTCGAACTTGTCCGCACTCGTCGTTGCGGCCTGCGCCGAGGTGGCCGTCGCGGCATCTTCACCGGGGTCCGCGGCGTAGATCGCAGTCTTGGCCTTGGGACCGGTGCTGAGCTGCCGCTGCGGCAATTGTTGCGGATAACGCGGCAGCAGGTCGACCGAGCGCACCTTGTCGAAGACGTCAGGATCCCTGTTGTTGTCAGCATCGGCGATGCTGCCCACCGTGTTGCAAGATCCAAGCAGCACCGAGATCATCGCGCATTGGACAAACAAGCCGATCTGGAATGCTGTTCGGCTCACCGACTGCCTCACTCACGCGCCGCCCGTTGCCACTTCTAAGGTGGGTCGAGCCGAATGCCGTTTGCTTAACTCTCTCCTGTGACAGCCATGTGTTACAAACGTTGCGTGGTCACGCGACGATCGTAATCTGAATGTTATCGGCGTTTGAGATCCGCGGAAATCGCGCTGAAATTTCAAGGCTGTCGACTGCACCTATGTTGTGAATCGTCGGCGCTGATAATGTGGATGATCATAACGTCACATTTCCAATCGAATAAGTACGGTAAACGGCGCGCTCGCCGCTTCGAGCGGCTGTCAGAGTTTTCCGGTAGACGTTCATGGCTTCCCCGAATGCGCATGAGTTCGCAGCTCGTTTCAGCCGAACGGCCGGCCTGAAGGCGGACGCGGACAAGCTCGGCAGGCTGAACGGGTCCGGGCCTGCAGAAGGCGGCCTGCGCAAGCTGTGGGAAATGAGCGAATTGTCGGCCAGCGAGTTTGCCGACGAAGTTGCGCTCTTCTTCGAGCTTCCGCGCCTGACGCTTCAAGACATGATGGCGGCGGAGTCCAGGTCGCAGCAGTTCTCGCGCCGCTTCCTGCGGGAAATGGCCGTGTTCCCGTGCCAGCCGGCCGGCGCATCGCCGGTCCTCGTGGTGGCCGACCCGACCGACCGTGCCTCCATTCAAGCGGCCGGAATCGTGCTGGGCGCGCCGCCCACGATCAAGGTGGCCTCGTTCGAGGATATCGCCACCGTGCTCGACCAGCGCCTTGGCGAGGAGGAGAGTGCCAGCGCCGAGAGCGCCGTCAGCGCCACCGTTCAGGACGACGACATCGACAATCTGCGCGACCTGGCGAGTGGCGCCCCTGTCGTCCGGGCCGTCAACGACATGTTCGAGACTGCGGTGGAGCTGCGCGCCAGTGATATCCACATCGAGCCGGGCCGCACGTCGCTGATCGTGCGGATGCGCGTCGATGGGCTGCTGCGCAACGTGGCGACGCCCAACGGTGTTCCGCCGCAGGCGGTGATCTCCCGCATCAAGATCCTTGCCGGTCTCAACATCGCCGAGCGTCGTCTGCCGCAGGACGGTGGCGCGCGGGTCCGGGCCGCGCGCTCGGAGATCGACGTTCGCGTGGCGATCATGCCGACACAGCACGGCGAGTCCGCCGTCATCCGTCTCTTGCCGCGGGACCGGGCCCTGTTGTCGATCGACAAGCTCGGTTTTCTTGCCGGCGACCAGAGCAAATTGCGGCGCATGCTGGCGCTGCCGCACGGCATGATCATCGTCACCGGCCCGACCGGCAGCGGCAAGACGACGACGCTCGCAACGGTCCTGTCGCTGCTCAATGAGCCTACCCGCAAGATCCTGACGATCGAGGACCCCGTCGAATACGAGATTCCGGGCATCTGCCAGTCCCAGGCCAAGCCGTCGATCGGGCTGACCTTCGCCACCGCGCTGCGCTCGTTCGTGCGCCAGGACCCTGATGTGATCATGGTCGGCGAGGTCCGCGACTCCGAGACGGCCCACGTCGCCATCCACGCTGCGCTCACCGGCCATCTCGTGCTCACCACGTTGCACACGGAGACGGCGGCTGCGGCCGTCCCGCGCCTTCTCGATCTCGGTGTCGAGGCGTTCCTGCTGCGCTCGACGCTCCGCGCGGTGATCGCGCAGCGCCTGGTGCGCCAGCTCTGCGACCGTTGCAAGACCAGCCGGCCGTTGAGCCAGGCCGACGTCGAGGCGGACCCGCGTTACACCGCGGTCGGCCTTGCGGTCGGCAACACTATCTTCGAGCCCGCCGGATGCGAACGCTGCGGCGGCGTCGGTTACCGCGGCCGTATCGGTGTGTTCGAGGTGCTGGAGATGAACGAGGAAGTGCGCTCGCTGCTCGATGAGAAGTCCGACTGGGAATCCATCGACAAGGTCGCCATCCGCAACGGCATGACGACGATGATCGAGGATGGCCTTGCCAAATGCCTGTCGGGCATGACCTCGGCGGCCGAGATCCTGCGCGTGACCACCGTAAGGTGACGAGATGCCGAACTTCCGCTATCGCGCATTGACCCAGAAGGGCGAGGTCGTTTCCGGCTCGATCTCCGCGGCTGATCTCGCCGAGGTCGCGCAGCGCATCGAATATCTCGGTCTGGTCGCGATCGATGCCGGCCCTGAGGAGGAAACAAAGGGATGGTCGCTGTCGCTGGCCTCGCTGTCACTGTCGAAGCCGGGACCTGCGGACGTCACCATCTTCACCCGTGACCTCGCGTTGCTGTTGAAGGCGGGCGCGCGTCTCAACGACGCCCTCGAATTGCTCGCCAACGACATGGATGTCGGCCGGCTGCGTCCGGTCATCAATAACATCAAGAACTCCATCCTCTCCGGCGAGAGCTTTGCGGAAGCGCTCGCGCGCGAGCCGGTGCTGTTTCCGGCGATGTATGTCGCGTTGGTCAGGGTCGGCGAGATGTCCGGCGGGCTCGACCACATCCTGGAGACGCTCGGGGCCGAGCGCACGCGCGCCGAGGCCCTGCGCCGCAAGGTGACGGGAGCCTTGCAATATCCCGCGTTCGTGCTGCTCGCGGCCGGCGGCGTGCTGATCTTCTTCGTCACTTTCGTGCTACCGCAGTTCTCCGCGGTGCTGCGCGACTTCAACGCAAAGACCGATCCCGTGATCGAGGTCTTCCTTGCGCTTTCCGACATTTTGCGCGGCCATGGGTTCGAGGTTGGCGCGGTGGTCGGCATTGCCGTCATCGGCGGATGGCTGGCGTGGCGGAGGCCCGCCGTCCGTGCCCGCGTCGTGACCCAGCTGGCGCGGCTGCCGGTCATCTCGACCGTCGTGGAGTTTCATCGGGCCACGTTGTTCTCGCGCAATCTCGGCATTTTGCTCGGCAGCGGCGTGACGCTGACGGCAACGCTTCGCATCCTGGTCGACATCATGACAGCAACCGGCGACGTCCCGGCATGGGCGGCGATGGCCGACCGCGTCCGTCACGGCGGCAGGCTCGCCGATGCCCTGGCCGCCTCGGCCGTGCTGCCACCGGTCGCGGTGCGCATGCTGCGGCTTGGTGAGGAGACCGGCCAGCTGCCGACGCTGTCGGGCCGCGTCGCGGAATTCTACGAAGAGAAGCTGCAGCGGCAGCTCGATCGCGTCGTCGCCATCATCGGCCCGGCGGCGATCGTCCTGATCAGCGTCGTCGTCGGCGGATTGATCGTGTCGGTCATGACGGCGCTGCTGTCGGTCACTCAAGTTGTCGGATGAGCAGGGGAGGAGGCGCATGATCGGCTTTTCGCTGAGGGGCCTGTTCGCTTCGCCGGGGCGGCGTCGGCGCCGTCGCGGTGAGGAGGGCTTTACGCTGGTCGAGATGCTGGTCGTCATCACCATCATCGGCATGATCATGGCGCTGGTCGGCCCGCGGGTGCTCAACTATCTCAGCGAGTCACGCGTCAAGGCGGCCAAGATCCAGATCCAGAGTTTCAGCAGCGCACTCGACCTGTTCTACCTCGACGCCGGCCGCTTCCCGACCAGCTCGGAAGGGCTGGGCGCGCTCGCGCATCCGGTGAGCGGCGTGGCGTCCTGGAATGGACCTTACGTCAAGGGCGGCAGCGTTCCCAATGATCCATGGGGCAACCCTTATGTCTACAAGCAACCCGCCGAGAGGGACCCTTACGAAATTCGTTCGCTCGGCTCGGATGGCCAGGAAGGCGGGACGGGAACCGCTGGAGATATCTCCTCGGCGGCGAAGTAGCTTCGACAGCGGGGAAGCGGGGTTCACCCTGCTCGAGATGGTTTGCGTTCTCGCGATCACGGCGCTGCTCGTCGCGATCTCGCTTCCGCGAATGCCGCTGGCCACGTCGCGTCCCAAGCTGGAAGCTTACGCGATCCAGATCGCAACGTTGCTGAAGGCCGACCGCAATGCGGCGATGGGACGCCGGCTTTCGGTCCGCGCCGTGGTCGATGCGCCCGGGCGAACCGTTCGGGCCGGCTCGCGTGCGGGATTTGTCAAGGTGCCGGACGACGTCGTGTTCGATGCGCTGCTGCCGCAGCGCTGCAATGGTCGGGAGGTTGCCTCGGCCATTACGTTTCTGCCGAGCGGAATGTCTTGCGGCGGAGTCATACGGCTGACGCGGTTCGGCAGCGGGTTCGACGTGCGGGTGAACTGGTTGACGGGAGGGGTGGACATTGTCGCGCAGGATGTCGTCCAGGCGGCACAGTGAGGCCGGCTTCACGATGATCGAGGCGGTGGTTGCGCTCGCGATGCTGTCCATCGTGCTGGCGGCAATCGGCTCGCTGGTGGCCCGGAACGTACGCGGCGCGCAGCAGCTCGAGCAGCACACCGCGCTGATGCAGACGGCGCGTCTGATCGCGTCCCGTCTGCCGCAGGAGGGCCAACCGCTTCCGACTGAACTGGCGGGCCGGGAAGCCGGCTATCGCTGGCAGATGCGGATATCGCCGTTCGTGGATGCGGACACGGCGATTCCGGACTCGCCGTTTGTTCCGCAGCGAGTCGAGTTGCGCGTGCAATCGCCAACCGGGGCGATCGTCGCGCTCGAGACCGTGCGCCTGCAATATCGGGACGGGCGCCAATGAGCCCGTCGCTCGTTCGGATGTGGAGGTCGAATGCGGGCTTCACCATGTTCGAGGCTCTCGTCGCCCTGGCGCTGATGGGGCTGGTTCTCGGCGTGCTGGCAAGCGTGACAGGAGGATGGTTGCCACCCTGGAATCGTGGCCTGCTCCAGACTCAGCGCAATGAGCAGGTCACGATCGCCCTCGATCGCCTGGCCGCGGACCTGTCTGCGGCCGAGTTTGTGACGCCGAACCGGGACAGCACCGCTGCCTTGTTCCGTGGCGATGAGTCCTCGATCGTGTTCGTGCGCTCGGCGCTTGGCCCGAACAACCGTCCGGGCCTGGAGATCGTGCGCATTGCCGAGACGGCCGATCGCACCGGGCGGGCGCTGGTGCGGGCCCAAGCGCCCTTCGTCTTGCTGCCGAGCGGTGATCCTGCGGTCGATCCGATACCGTTCAGGGACCCCGTCGTGTTGCTGCGCGCGCCGCTTCGTATCACCTTCGCCTACGCCGGCCCTCGTGGTGACTGGTTCGCCAATTGGCCTGCCTGGGCAGGCCTGCCGACGACGGTGCGTTTCGACCTTCATGACGCCGAAGGAGCGATCGTGCTTTCGACCGCAACGCGCGTCCGCGCCAACACGGCGGCACCTCAGTCGGAGCCGGTCAGTGATGCTCGCCCTGGCGATAGCCAGGCGGCAAATAACAACGCCATCGGGGTCAGGTGACCATGAACCGTTCAAAGGTCGGCTTGAGGATGAGCGAGCGCGGTTTCATCGTGGTGGCGACGCTCTGGCTGCTCGCCGCCCTGGCCGGGTTGATTCTGGTGGGCTCGCTGTACATGACGCAATCGGCGATCGCGCTCAGCGCGTTCGATGCAGCCACGCAGCTGCAAATGATATCGACGGGAGGCGTCGAGCTGGCTGCGTACCAGCTCTCCGGTGTCGCGCCGGAGGCACGCCCATCTCGGGGCAGCTTCACCTTCCGGCTCGCGAACGCAAGGGTAGCGGTCGAGTACCAGTCGGAGGCGGCGCGCATCAATCTGAACATGGCGCCTCGATCCTTTATCGCGGGCCTGTTTGCAGCCCTCGGCGTCGGGTCGGACGCGGCCGGCCAGCTTGCCGATCGGGTGGCGGCGTGGCGGAATCCGCCAAGGCAAAATTTCCAGGACGAAGAGGACTCCCGCTACGCCGCTGCCGGCTTGAAGTACCGGCCGCGCCACGCAGCCTTCAGCAATATCGACGAGCTCTCGCTCGTCATGGGAATGCCTCCGGAGCTGGTGGAGCGCGCGCGGCCGTACCTGACATTGTACAGCGGCATGGCCGGCATCAACGTCCTGGAGGCCGCTCCGGAAGTCCTCGCCGCGCTTCCCGACATGACCTCCGCGAAGGCCGATGCATTCCTCAATCAGCGCGACTCCTTGTCTTCGAACGATCCGGATTTCGTCCTGGGTATTCTCGGCGGCAGGGTGGCCGGCGCCACGGTGGCGGTAGGCAATGCCTACCGCATTCGCATGCGCATCATTCTTCCCGACGGCCGGGACAGCAGGTCGGAAGGGGTCATCATGCTTCCCGATCGAGGCACGAAGAGCGCCTACCGGGTGTTCACATGGCGAGACGAGATCGACCCGTCGACAGGAGGGGCGCAGAGATGAGCGTCGTCAGTGAAATCACGGCAGCGTTGTCGTTATGGATCGACTCTGTTGCCGCTGTCGTAAGCGCGCGGCTCGTCAATGTGAAACCGGTTCGCCGGATCGAAGTCGCCGAGGACGAGTCCGGCGCCTTCTCCATGCGTCTTGCGCCGAGAACGAAGGTTGCAGACGGCGATCTCTCCCCCTGCCGCGTCGACGTCAGCGATGGCACCGTCAGCGGTCCGCTTTCGCCGCAATGGGCGGCCGCGGTGCGGGGGGGCGTGGTCGAGTTGCGGCTGCAGCCGTCCCGCTTTGTTTTCCGCCCCATCGAGCTGCCGAGCCGCGCCGCCGAGTTCCTCGACGGCATCATTCGTGCTCAGATTGATCGCATCACGCCCTGGGCCCCCAGCGAGGCGCTCTTCCACTGGACGCCCCCTCAAGGCATTGCCGGCGACCGCATCGAAACGACGGTGGTGGCCACCGGACGCGCCGCGGCCTCGTCTCTCGTGCAGGCATTCTCCGACCTGGGAGCAGCAGGCGTCGAGATCGTGACCGGGACACCCGAGCACGGCCGGATTACGGTCCTCGATCAGCGGAGCGGCAAGCAGGCGGAAAATCGCCGGGTCCGCACCGCCCTGGTCGCAGGTCTCGCAGCGACTGCTCTGCTGGCGATGCTGTCGCTCGGGTTCGGCGGTTTCGTCGCCGACTCCTACGACGCGCAGCAGCAGCGAACCCAGCAGCGGATCGCGGAACGGCGCGCGGTGATGCGCGGCAATCAGGCCGGCTCGGGCGGCAGCCCGCTCGACCTGTTGATCCGGCGCAAGCAGGGCTCGCCCTCCAGCGTGCTCGTCATCGAAGCGCTGTCGGCGCTGTTGCCTCAGGATACTTACGCGACCGAGGTCCGGATCGAGGGCGACAAACTGCAGATCGTTGGCGTCACCCGCGACGCGCCATCGCTGATTTCGATCCTGGAGCAGTCACCACACTTTTCCAGCGCGGGTTTCTTCGCGCCGACGACGCACGCCACCAACGAGTCTGGCGAGCGTTTTCACATCGAAGCCAAGCTCAAGCCTTATTTCGGGTCCGGTACATGATCAGCATGCCGCGGGTTGAATCCCTTCTCGTACGATTTCCGATCGCGGCGGCGGCCGCCTACGTCGCCCTGATCGTGATGTTCCTGTTCATCACGATCAGCACGACGCTCGACGTCCTGGAGCGACGTGGAGCGGCAGGGGCCGCCCTGGAAATCCTCGAGCGCCTGGACGCGCGCGGTCCGGGACGTGCCCCGGCGGCGCAGGCTGCCGTCAGTGTCCCGCCGGGCTCGCCATTCATCGAGGGCGGGACCGCCTCGCTTGCCGGCGCCGCGCTGCTGCAACGCCTCGTGACGGCGACGAAGCGGGTGAACGGCAACACGCTGTCGTCCCAGGTCGATGTTCAGGGCTCGAAATCCAAGGCAGGCTTCATTACGGCGACCTCGAACTTTGAGATCGATCCCGCCCAGCTCCAGCCGCTTCTGTATGATCTCGAAGCGGGAATGCCGTTTCTGTTTGTCGACGAGCTGGTCGTGCAGGCGCCGTCGGCGTCGACGCAGGGCGGCAAGCTGCGTGTGCTGCTTGGTGTGTCCGGACAGCGGCAGGGCCAGAAATGAACAATGCGGGGCTCAGCAGACGCCCGGCGCGCGCTCGTTATCTGTCGGATGTCGCATTTCGATGTCGCTTGATCGGATCGTTATGTTAGCGCTATGATGATAATGTCACAATTACGAGAGATGCAAACGTTATTGCTCGCCTCCATGTTCCCCCTGGAGAAAGGCGCGGAAATGCGCGCTCTGGCCTTGCTGATTGGTTTGGTGCTGATCGGTAACGCCGAAGCGCTGGCCACGAACGCGCCGCTGACGGTCGATGCCCAGACCATCGATCAGAGCGGCGGCGATTTGTTCGCACCGAGGCCGGTTGTGGCGGCACCCGCCAGCACTGCGCCGCCAGCGTCGCAGCCGAGTGCGATTGCTGTTACGACTGCGCCTCCGGTCGAGCACATCACGAGCGGCAATCCGCTATGGGCGATTCCTCTCGCGCGTCTGACGGCTTCGCGCGATCAGCCATTGTTTGCACCGTCGCGGCGTCCGGCGCCGCCGCTGGAGATGATCAGGCCCGTGGCGGCGCCGGTCGGTCCACCCCCCAAGCCGCCAGAACCTGAGAAGCCCGAGCTCTCCTTGCTTGGCACAGTTGCAGGGTCGCGCGAACGGATTGGCCTGTTCATCGATTCCGCAAGCAAGGAAGTTCTGCGCCTGAAGGCGGGCGAAGACCATCGGGGATGGACGCTGCGTAGTGTCCGCCCCCGTCAAGTCGAACTGGCGAAGGGGCTGGATAATGCGATCCTCGATTTGGCACCCCCCGATCTCAAGCCAGGGCCATCCGCACCAATGCTTGCCGGGACGGCCGCGCCAATGGCCGCTCCGGGAACGGCAATGACAGCGTCCGCCGCATCGTCGCCGCCAGCGGCTCTCGTCAACGCAATCAAAGCGACAGGCTCGCTTCAAACATTGACGAGCGCTGGCGTTCAACGCGCACTACAGGTGCCCCAACCACCTGGAAGTCCGGGCATACAGCAGAGGCCTCGCTAGGTGAAACTCGGGTTGACGCGCAGACCCGCGCCTTTTAGCGATGCGCACGAAACAGCTCGACGCAGGCGAATGCAGGATTGCGATGCTGGAGCCCATCGAAAGCTGCGCCGCTGGTGCGACCAACGGCCGCGTAATGCTGCCGGGACGCGAAAGCCAACTCGTCCGAGATTGTTGCGCTTGCCACGTAATGACCGCCTTTCGCCCAACATAACGGCCGCTTTCCATCTTAAATTTGAAGTCATTTTTTAATGTTGGTCACAGCAACGATAAGAAACATTCTTACAAGGATGGGAAATAGGCATCGCGTAGCGGGCAGTGGGCTGCTGCTTGTGCAGACGTTTAAAGCCGAGTCTGTGTTTGTAGTTTTTGGGGGTTGAAATGCGCGCGACAAATGCGATCGATTTGGCTTGCCTAAAGTCCGCGTGTTCAGAGTCGAACGAGAACGTATACAGCCTCGGTCTGAAGCAAGACGAAAGCAGCAGACTTCGCCGCATCGAAAACCTCAAGCTTGAGAACGCGCTACTGATGCGCATGGTCGAGGAAACCCGGATCGACATCGCGCGCCTGCGCGAGCTGCTGTCCGTGGTGTGACGGCCAAGACTTTTCTGGTCGGCTAATTCGCGCCGTCGGCCGCATGGGCGGCCGCGGCGACCGGCAGGCAAGACAGCCAAGCGGACCTGATCGGACTGGTGCTCGCCGATAGGCGGGCCCCACCGCCCGCATCCTTGCGCGCCGCGCTGGCGGCTTCCTTTGCGGCCGCTCCATGCGGGACGTCCCGCACGCACCCTCCGAACAATGTTGTGCGTCTTGTTTTCGTGGTCGCCGCGCGTGCGGCGTCTATGAAGCAGGAACCACATTCTGATCCGCGCTTCTCTGCGGAGAGCGTGCCGTCGCGCCGTGTACGCGCGGCGAACGGTACTTCGGCTGGGTACGAAACGGTCATGCGATTGAGAAACTACCTGGCGATCGCATGCTGTCTCATCTGCTCCCCTCTGCTCGGTGGCTGCGGATTCATTTCGATGTCAGGGCCGGCCAGCATCGACGTCAAGGCCGAGAATACGACCGTGCTGCCGTTCGCCGTCGTCAAGCTGACGCCCGACATCGTGCATCTGCTCGAGAAGTTCGAACCCAGCGGATTGCCTGGAGCTCTGTCCGACAGTCGTCCTCCCTCGAGCATTCGCTTCGGCATCGGCGACATCGTCAGCGTTACGATCTTCGAAGCCTCCGCCGGCGGCTTGTACGTGCCGCTCGAGGCCGGCGTGCGACCGGGCAATTTCGTGAGCCTCCCCGATCAGGCCGTCGATAACGACGGAAATATCACGGTGCCCTATGCCGGCCGGATACGCGCGGCGGGACGCACCAACGTGCAGATCCAGGATGATATCCTGGCGCAGATCAAGAAGCGTGCGATCGATCCGCAGGTCGTCGTCACATCGAGCCAGCAGCGGTCGTCGCTGGTCAGCGTGTTCGGCGAGGTCAGGACGCCGGTGCGCTTCCCCATGCCGGCGGCGGGTGCGCAGGACCGGATCACCGATGCAATCACCCGCGCCGGCGGCATCAGCGGCGCCGGCTGGGAGACCTGGGTGGTCCTGGAGCGCAACGGCAAGCGCGCCACGGTGCCATTTGGCAATCTGGTCTATTTCCCCGCGAGCAACATCTTCGTGCAGCCGGGCGATCGAATTTATCTCTATCGCGAGCCGATGAAATTCGTTGCCTTTGGCGCGACCGGCCAGCAGGGCGAGTTCAATTTCGACGCCTGGCGCATCAATCTCACCCAGGCGGTCGCGAAGGCCGGCGGGCTGCTCGACTTGCAGGCCGACCCTGCCTCGGTCTTTCTCTACCGCCGCGAGCCGCGCGACGTGGCAAAGCAGCTCGGGATCGACTGCTCGAAATACGACGGCGATACCGTCCCGGTCGTGTTCAACGTCAATTTCCAGGACCCGGCGGGGTATTTTGTCGCCACCAAGATGCAGATGCGTCCGTTTGACGTGCTCTACGCCGCCAATGCACCGGCGGCGGACATCACCAAGGTCCTGAACTTCATCAACACCGCCGTCGTGACCGCCGACGATGGAGTGACCCTCGTCAATGACATCAAGGTGGTTCGAAGCAAGCTCTGAGCGACGGCGGGTACAGATGGGAGTGCCTCGTTTCATATCGAGACAAGTCGGTTTCGACGAGTTATGATAATGTGGGATTCTCATACGGTATCGGCTGGTCGGCAATGTTGTCCCCACGCGGGGCGACGAGAGAAAAGCGCGCTGGCTATTGGAGGCTTCGCAGCATGGGCGATGCTCTATCAGGGTTCAGATTTGCGAGCGGTAGCGGGCTTGTCGCCTGTGTCGTCGCCGTCATGACGGTCTCGGCGATGGCTCAGTCGCCTGGTCCGGCTGAACGGCGTGAGAGCACGGTCATCGGCGGCCAGCCGAGCGGCTCGACGCTTCATCGCTGCGTCGATGTGCAGATCGGAGGCGACAGCGCGTTCGGCTGTCTGAACGAGAAGCTTCGGCGCGAGGTGGACAAGGTCAATCCGACGCTCAACCTGCCGCCGATCGACGCGCGCTCGTCCGACGTGCGGGTCGGCAACGCGAATGAAGCAGCCGTGCGCCAGCAATACGGCTCGAACTACGGTCGCTCCGTCATTCCCTATCGTCCGCCGCCGATTTCGAACGTGCTGCCGCATCGATGATGTCGAAGCCGTCTCCGCGCGCGACGTCGATTGGGGCCACATGCCGATTGTGGTCGTCGGCCGCGCTGTGTCTGCTCATCGCTCTGAACGGGCAGGCGAGGGCGGAAGACGACGAAAGTGGCGGCAAGCAGGAGATCAGCGAAGTCACGGCTTCCCCAACGGAGACGGACGAGAGCGTACTCGAACCCCTGGTGCTCGAGCCGTTTGCACCGCGACCGCTCACGGCCGCCGATTTTCCGCCGGCAAATCCGCTTCTCGCCGGCTCCACATACGCCAATTCCACGTATCGGACGAGCGCACTGTTCGGCCGCGACTGGCGCGCCGGGCGGGCGCAATACCGCCAGCTCATCGAGCGTGAATCGCTCGCCTTCGGCCTTCCGCCCGCCCTCGTGGATGCCGTCATGGCGGTCGAGAGCCGCTACAATACAGCCGTGGTCGGAATGGATGGCGAGGTTGGATTGATGCAGGTGATGCTGCCGACCGCGCGGATGATGGGCTTTACCGGAACGTCAGCGGAGCTTGCCACGCCCGACGTCAATGTGCATTACGGTGTCCGCTATCTCGCGGGAGCCTGGCGTCTCGCTCACGGCGATCTCTGCACCGCGACCATGAAGTATCGCGCCGGCCATGGCGAGACGCGCTTTTCGTTTCTGTCGGTCGAGTACTGCACGCGTGTCCGCGCCCATCTGACCGCCAACGGCGTTCCGGTCACCGGCTCCGTGCCGCAGCCGACATTCGGCCGATCTCCTGCGCTCGGCCGGGCTCCGGCCGGGGCAGCCACGCGCGGTCGCGTGCTGTCGGGGACAGGCGCTATCAACTTTGCCGAGCTCAATACGCGCCTGCGCAGCGCGGCCGAGCGAAAGTCGCCGTCCGATCTGCGCTGACAGGATATTTGCCGAACAGGATATTTGCTGAAGACGACCGGCGGCCTGGAAATCAGGCCTGTCGTCTCATGCGCGCTTCTTGCTTCGCGATGGACGCCGCCGCCGCACGGCGGCGGGGGCCGGGCGGCTGGTCGCCAGCGCCTGGCCGATGGCCTGCCAGCATTTCACGGCATCACGGAAGGCGTGCTCGTGGGCAGAGCTCTTGCCGCGCCAATCCATCAGTTGCTCGGCGTCCGCAATCGTGGCCTCGCCCGACTTGAGGCGCAGGATCCACGACAGTGCCTCACGGATTAAGGGATCTAAGTGATCGACCTGATGGTTTCGCTTCGTCACAATCCAGCGCTTTCCCGCCCATGCCGGTCATGAGCGGATGGCCCCGATCGACATATCTCTGTAGGTGAGACGATGCAACGCGCTGAAAACCGAATTTGCTGCGGGCGGGACGTTTGAGGCGGTCGGCGCAATGCTCGACTGCCTGCTTGAGATCGGTCTCGACGGTCCGAACCGTCACACCGAGAAGTGCGGCGATCTCCCGGTTCGGCAATCCCTCGATGCGCGACATCATCAGGACGCGGCGCCGGCGCTCTGGAAGCTCGGCAATCGCGCGCTTGAGCAGTTCGACCTCGGAGCGGTCCTCGATCACGCGAGCTGCGTCCGGCCGGTCATCGGGAATCTCGAGCAGGCTGTCGACCTCGTCCGCGGTGAGGCGGCGCTTTTCGGCGCGGCGGCGATCGGTGGCGATGTTGAGCGCGATGCGAAACAGATAGGCCTTGGGGCTGCGCACCGGTCCGATTTCCCGCATGCCGGAGAGACGGAGATAAGTCTCGTTGAGCGCCTCGGAGGCGAGGTCGGGCGAGCCGAGACGGCGCGTCAGCCGCCGATCGAAATCGACATATTCGGCGAGCAGCAAGCTGCGCAGGCTCGAGATGCTATCGTTAGTCATGTTACGCCCCACTTATTAAGCCCCGAATTTTTTTAAGCCCCGAATTTTTGCGGGACCGTAGTGAGGCCGCACAACGATAATGTGACGAGTTGTTATTGAGTATCGATCATCTCACGATAGTTGCGTTATGTTGCGAGGAATCATCACATCAAGCGAAGCGTCGTGCGATGAGCGCGAGAATCTTTTCGCGTCGACTGCGAGCGCGACGTCTATCGGGTAAGGCCCGGCCGACTGGCTGTCCCGGTTGGTTCGGGCTGTCCGAATATCTATGCGGCAGCGACGAGCTGGCCGCAATGCGAGCATGAAATCGAGGCTTAGGTGAATTCGCGTGATCTGCACGAGAGGCGCGCACGCCGCCATACGCCGCTTCGGTTGCGCGCCGCACGGAGAGGCCGGGCGGTCGTCGCATGCGTCTTGCGGCTCTCAATCTGCGGTCTGGTGATCTGCGCGACATGTGCGAGACCGGCGGCGGCGAAGCCCGAGGCCAATGCCGGGAAGCCTGCTGCAGCAAAGCCTGCGGCCGCGCCGGCAGAGACCGCGCCGGCCAAAGGTGCCGCCGATGCCGCAAAGCCGGCAGCTCCGGAAGCTCGTTTCGACATCGACGAGTTTCGCATCGAAGGAGCGGACAATCTGCCGCAGATCGAGGTCGAGGCCGCGGTCTATCCTTTTCTCGGCCCGCACAAGAGCGCGCAGGACGTCGAGAAGGCGCGCGCCGCGGTGGAGAAGGCCTATCACGATAAGGGTCTTCAGACCGTGACCGTGGCCGTCCCCCAGCAGGATGCGCAGCGCGGCTTCATCGTGCTCAAGGTCGCCGAGAACCGGGTCGGACGTTTGCGCGTGAAGGGCTCCCGCTATTTCGACCTCAAGAACATCAAGGACAACGCTCCTTCGCTGAAGGAAGGAACGTTGCCGAACTTCCAGGACGTGACCAAGGACATCGTCGCACTCAATCGCTGGTCGGACCGGCGCATCACGCCGGCGCTGCGGGCGGGTGTCGCGCCGGGAACGGTCGATGTCGATCTCAACGTCGAGGACACCTATCCGCTGCATGGCAGCATCGAGCTCAACAACAAGCAGAGCCCGAGCACCACTCCGCTGCGGGCCAGCGTCTCAATGCACTACGACAACCTTTGGCAGCTCGGCCACTCCATGACCTGGACCTACCAGGTCGCGCCGATGAATCCGAAGGACGCGATGGTCGTCTCCGGCTCGTATCTGGCGCGCACGGAGATCGATTGGCTCAGCGTTCTCGTCTATGGCCTCGTTTCCGACAGCTCGGTGGCGACGGTCGGAGGCGCAAACGTCGTTGGTCCCGGCCAGGTCGTCGGTGGTCGCGCCGTCCTGACATTGCCGTCGAGGGGCGATCTGTTCCAGACGCTGTCGCTCGGCGTCGACTACAAGGACTTCAAGCAGACGCTCCAGCTCGGCAGCGATGCCTTCAGCTCCCCCGTGACCTATGTGCCGCTCGTCGGCACTTACGGCGCGACCTGGCAGGGCGACGGGCATCTCACGCAGCTCAATGCGACGGTTACCACCGGCTTGCGCGGCATCGGCTCGAACCGCGACGAGTTCGACGCCAAGCGCTTCGACGCGACCGCGAGCTTCATCACGCTGCGTGCCGACATCTCGCACACCCAGGATTTCGCCGGCGGCTTCCAGCTCTACGCCAAGCTCCAGGGCCAGGCGGCGGATCAGCCGCTGGTATCCAGCGAGCAGTTTAGCCTCGGCGGCCAGGACACAGTGCGCGGCTATCTCGAATCCGAGGTGCTCGGCGACTATGGCGTCGCCGGAACGCTGGAGCTGCGCACGCCTAACCTCGCGCAGTACATGCAGCAGAAGTTGCCCAATCCGCTCGGCGATCCCATCAAGTACAACGCGTTCGACGATTGGCGCTTCTTTGCGTTCGTCGATGGCGGCAATGCCAGGATCCACGAGCCACTGACGGACCAGCAGTCGCATTTCGATCTGGCGAGCTATGGCGTCGGCATGCGCATGAAGACGCTTCGTTATCTCAACAGCATCGTTTTCGTCGGCGTTCCGCTGACCAGCCAGCAGGTCACCGTCGCCAATCATCCGCGGTTCAGCTTTCGGGTCTGGGGAGAATTCTAGATGTCGCTCCTTCGTTTTGGATCACGTCCCGGATTTCGCCTGAGCGCGCCGGTGATGCTCGCTCTCGTCTTCCTCGCGGCGCTGTGGCCGAGCCCGGCATCGGCGTGGTGGAACGATCAGTGGACGCTGCGCAAGAAGATCACCATCGACACCGGTCAGTCCGGTGCCGGCGTCAGCGACGCGATCGGCACGACGCCGATCCTGGTCCGGCTCCACGTCGGCAATTTCCGCTTTGGCGCGGCCAAGGAGGACGGCGGCGATCTCCGCTTCGTCGCCGGTGACGACAAGACACCGCTCAAGCACCATGTCGAGAAATACGACTCGCTGCTCGGCGAGGCACTGGTGTGGGTCAGCGTTCCCGATCTGAAGCCGGGGACCAAGAACGACATCTGGCTCTACTACGGAAACCAGAAGGCGCCGGCCGCAGTCGACGCCAAGGGGACCTACGATCCGGACACGCTGCTGGTCTATCACTTCAACGACCGCGCGACGCCGGCGCAGGACATCACGGCCTGGGCGAACTCCGCGCAGAACGCGGTGCCTGCGGCCGACGGTGCCATCATCGGGCAGGGCGCGCGCCTTGACGGTCAGACTGCGCTCACGCTTCCAGGCTCGCCGTCGCTCGTCGTCGCCGAGGGCGGCGAGCTCACCTGGTCGATCTGGGTCAAGATGACCGCGCCGCAGCCGGGCGCCGTGTTGTTCTCCCGCACCGAGGGCGCGAACGGGCTGACGGTCGGACTGGACAACGGCGTCGCGTTCGTCGAGGTCGCGAACGGCGGCAACACCCAGCGCGCCGCCGGCGGCGCCGCGATCGCGGCCGCGACCTGGCACCATGTCGCCTTCACGGCCAAGGGCGGCCAGATCACGCTCTATGTCGACGGCAATCAGACCGCAGCGCTCGCGGCTGGCTTGCCCACCATGACCGGTGGGGCGCAACTCGGTGCTGCCGCCAGCGGCGCGGGAGCGGCTCCGGCTGCGGATGCTGCGGCCAATCCGGCCGCGCCCGCAGGCGATGCTGCTCAGACGCCGGCGCCGGCTCCGGTCGGCGCGGCTGCCGGATTTGCCGGCGACATCGATGAATTCCAGATCGCGAAGATTGCGCGCCCAGCCGGCTTCATCAAGCTCGCGGCGATCGGGCAGGGGCCCGAGCAGGCCAAGCTGATCTCGTTCAGCGTCGATGAGGAAACCTCGGGCTGGTTCAGCGGCGGCTATTTCGGCGTGATCCTGCGCTCGGTGACGCTCGACGGCTGGGTCGTCATCGGCCTGCTCGCGATCATGGCGTTCATCAGCTGGTACGTCATGGTCGACCGCGTCTCGTACCTGAACAGGGTTGCGCGCGGCAACGAGATCTTTCTCAAGCACTTCCGAGAGACCTCGACCGACATCAGCGGTCTGCTTCAGCTCGACAGTCAGGAGAATGATCCGAGCTTCGGCGGCGAGCTCGGAAAGAAGCAGCGCAAATGGGTGCATGCCGCGCCGCTCTATCGCATATTCGCGGCCGGCGCGCAGGAAATTCGCAAGCGCTTTGCGGGTGGTGGCTATCGCCGGCTGTCGCCGCAGGCGATCCAATCGATCCGCGCCGTGCTCGACAGCGGCTTCGTGCGGGAGAGTCAGCGCCTCAACCGGTTGATGGTGATGCTCACCATCGCGATCTCCGGCGGCCCGTTCCTTGGCCTGCTCGGCACCGTCGTCGGCGTCATGATCACCTTCGCGGCGATCGCGGCCAGCGGCGACGTCAACGTCAACGCCATTGCGCCAGGCATCGCAGCCGCCCTGGTCGCCACCGTCGCGGGCCTCGGCGTCGCGATCCCATCGCTGTTTGCCTACAACTACCTGACGATCCGCATCAAGGACGTCTCCAGCGAGATGCAGGTCTTCGTCGACGAGTTCATCACGCGGATCGCGGAGTCCTATGAACTGCCGGACGAGCCGGTGAAGCAGGCGGCGGAGTGAAACCATGCAAGTCCAATCCGAGAGCAAGCCGTACGACGACATCAACATCACGCCGATGCTCGATCTCGCTTACGTGCTGCTGGTGATCTTCATCATCATGACCACGGCGACGGTGCAGGGCATGAAGGTGAACCTGCCGAAGGCGAGCGCAGCGCCGTCACTGGCGCAGCAGACCACCAAGGCGATCACGGTCGCCAATGACGGCAAGCTGTTCCTCGATACCATCCCCGTGACGCTGCCCGAGCTCGAGCAGCGGCTGGTGCAACAGCGCGCGCTGACGCCGGAGTTTCCGATCGTGGTGCGCGGCGATGCCCAGACCCAGTACCAGAACGTCGTCGACGTGCTCGATATGCTCGGCCGCCTGAACTTCACCCAGGTCGGCATGGCGACGAAGCCGGTGGCGCGGTGAACCTGGCTGCATGTGACGCCGATGGACCAGCGCGACAACAGCAACGAGAGCGAGGGACCGGCCTGGCGGCGCTATCTGCTGCTGGGCGGCGGCGGTCTGCTCGTCGTTGCGCTCATGGTCGGCGGCATCATGGTCGTGATGAGCGGCGACAAGAATCCGCCGCGCAAGGTGAACGAGCTTCAGGTCACGATGATCCTGCCGCCGCCGCCACCTCCACCTCCGCCGCCGCCTCCACCGGAGCAACAGCCCGAACAGAAGATGGTCGAGCAGACGCCGGTCAAGCAGGAGATGATCGAGGAGAAGCCGATCGACATCCCCAAGGAAGCACCGCCGGATGCGCCGAGCGATGCCAACGACAGTCCGCCATCGCTCGAAGCCAACACCACGGGTCCAGGGACGCTGAAGGGTGGCAAGGGCGGCCTCATCGGAGGCGGCGGCGGTGGTGGCGGCGGAAGCAGCAAATGGGGCTGGTACGCCAGCATCGTGCAGGCGCAGATCGAGGCCGCGCTGCGCGCGAACGACAAGACGCGTCACGCCGTGATGCGGGTCAGGGTCCGGCTATGGCCGGATGCGACCGGCCGGATCACCCGCGTTCAGCTGGTGTCCTCGACCGGCAACAGCGAGCTCGACGCGGTGATCCGCGATCAGGTCCTCAGCGGCATGACCTTGCGCGAGCCGCCGCCGAGGGAAATGCCGATGCCGATCGTGATGCAGGTCACGGCGCGCAGTCCGGGCTGAGAAGACCGCGGAACGGAGAGAGCCGTCCGCGCAAACGAGTTTGAGAGTGAAGAAGGGTCGACGTTATGTGGCGTGCAGAGATGACAAAGCGACAGCTCGCGGGAACCGCAGCTATCCTGCTTGCGCTTTCCGTTCCCGCGTCGGCCCAGGATGATACGCCGCCGGGCAAGCGCCCGACGGTATCGCGCAACGCGCCGCCGTCGTCGAATGCGACCGTCAACCTGATCAACCTGCTGGTAAAGCAGGGCACGCTCAGTGAGGAGCAGGCGGCAGCGCTGATCAAGCAGGCGGACGACGAGGCCTATGTCGCCCGCCAGGCCACGCGCGACGCCACGACGAAAGCCGAGGGCGCCGAGAAGGCGGCGGCGACTGCGACGGACGCGGTCTCGCCGCCCGGCACCAAACGCGTGACCTATGTCCCCGAGATCGTCAAGAAGCAGCTGCGCGACGAAATCCGCGCCGAGGTCATGGCGAAGGCGGAGAAGGAGAACTGGGCCTCGCCGGGCAAGTATCCGGAATGGGCGCAGCGGATCCGCTTCTATGGCGACGTTCGGGTGCGGTATGAGGGGGACCATTTCCCGGCCGGAAACGGGCCGCTGCAGAACTACAATGCGACCAACACGGGAAGTCCGTTCCTCGAGGACAATTTCAACGCGGTCAATCGGTACTTTCCTCCGACCTACAACACGACGCAGGATCGCAATCGCTTCCGATTTCGCGCACGGCTCGGTGCCGATGTCGATCTGTATGACGGCTTCACCGCAGGCCTGAGAATTGCGACGGGGGAGAACAGCTCGCCGGTCTCGACCAATCAGACGTTCGGCAACAATGGCGGCGATTTCTCGAAGTACGCGCTCTGGCTCGATCGCGCGTTCATCAAATATCAGCCGGTGCAGGACTTCGTTGGTTCGGTCGGCCGGTTCGACAACCCGTTCTGGTCGCCGACGGATCTGGTCTGGTACAAGGAGATCGGCTTCGACGGCTTTGCCATCCAGGCCAAGCAGGAGGTCGCTGAAGGATTTACGCCCTTCTTCGTCGGCGGCGCGTTCCCCGTCTTCAACACCGATCTGAACGCCGGGCTCAACACGGCGAACCTGAATGGACCGATCAAGACTCCGAGCCGCGACAAATGGCTATTCGGTGCGCAGGGCGGCTTCGGGGCGCGGTTCGATCCCGAAACGAGCCTGACCATGGCGGTCGCTTACTATGATTTCACGAACATGCGCGGCAAGCTTTCCTCGCCATGCCTTGTCGGCGCTGCAACCGATGTCTGCGACACGGATATCTTGCGGCCTTCATTTGCCCAGAAGGGCAACACTTACATGCAACTGCGCAACATTCCCCTGGTGCTGCCCGCGTCCTTTCCGCCAGATGGCTCTCTGAACTACCAGTACTACGGCCTGGCGAGCGACTTCCGTCCGGTTGTCGCCAGCGCTCAGCTCGACTTCGCCCAGTTCAATCCAATTCACGTCATCCTCGACGCAGAATATATCTGGAACACGGCGTTCAATCGTGGAGCGGTCTCCGCTGTTGCGGTGAACAATTTCGCGGGAACGCCTGATGGCTCGGCCGGCCCGTTCAACGGCGGCAACCAGGGCTGGCTCACGCGCCTCACCGTCGGCAATAAGGAGATCAAGCATCTCTGGGACTGGAACGCGCATGTCGGCTACAAATATCTCGAGTCCGACGCGATGGTGGATGCGTTCGTCGATTCCGACTTCGGTCTCGGCGGCACCAACCTCAAGGGCTACTTCATCGGCGGCAATGTCGGCCTCGGCGAGAACATCTGGGCTTCGGTGCGCTGGATGAGCGCTAACAATATCGCGGGCCTGCCCTATGCAGTCGATATCGTGCAGCTCGATCTCAATGCGAGGTTCTGACCATGCGGCTGTTGCGTCTCTCCTCCATTGCCGCGTTGGCGTTCATTATCCCCGCGATCGCGCACGCAGACCAGGAAGGCGATCGCCTGCGCGAGGCGCTGCGCACCGCGACTGCGCAGGCGAGGGCGGCGGAAGATCAACGCGCCGCGCTCCAGGCCAAGCTGACCTCGGCCGAGCAGGAACGTGACCGGCTGCGCAAGCAGAACGAGGCCTACCGTGCCCAGGTCAAGGAAGCGGAGCAGGCCTATCGTCAGGCCGTGAAGGACTTCAACGAGCGTCTGTCTGAACGCGACGATTCACTCGAAAAGTGGAAGGTCGCCTATGGCGAGGCGGCGGGCGTCGCGCGGGCCAAGGACGCCGAGCGGGCTAAATTCGAAGCTGAGGCCACCGCGTTCAAGGCGAGCACCAAGGCTTGCGAGGCCAAAAACGTCCAGCTCGTGAAGACGGCTAACGAGGTCGTGACCAAATACGAGGCGATGGATCCGTTCGAGAAGGTTCTCGACCACGATCCTGTATTTGGATTGAAGCGGGTCGAGCACCAGAATGCGGCCCAGGACTTCCGCGACAAGATCCTCGAACAGAAGGCCAAGCCATGACCGATCACGCATTCAAAGCCGCCATGCTTGCCGGCGCGCTCATCGCTGCCAGCTCGTCGATGGCCACGGCGCAGACCCGCAATGCACCCCAGCCGGCGCCCGCACCCGCACCGGCGCGTCCCGCGCCTGCAGCTCCCGCGCGCGCGCCGGCCGCCGAGGACGTTTCGGCGGTGAAGACCGGCGAGGTCATCGCACGGGTCGGCGGCAGCGACGTGAACGCAGACGAGGTCAAGGCGACGATCATGCTTCTGGACGCGCGCCAGCAGGCCGCGATGGCGCGTGATCCGGCCCTGCTCAGCCAGACGGTGCGGGCAATCCTCGCCAATCGCCTCGTGCTCAAGGAGGCAACCGCCAAGAAATGGGAGCAGCAGCCGGCGGTCGTCGCCCAGCTCGCGCGTGCGCGCGAAAGCCTGATCGTCGAAAGCTATCTCCAGTCCGTGACGGCGCCGCCCGACGGCTTTCCAAGCGAGGCCGAGGTCAAGAGCGTGTATGAGGCAAATGCCAGCGCGCTCCTCGTCCCGCGCCGCTTCCGCCTTGCCCAGATCGTGATCGCCGTGCCGAAGGATGCGGATAAGGCCGCTGAGGACACCGCACGCAAGAAGCTCGATGACGTCGTCAAGAAGGTCAAGCAATCGGGTGCGGATTTCGCGGCGATTGCGCGCAGCTCGTCCGAGGAATCCTCGTCGGCCGAGCGTGACGGCGAGATCGGCTGGGTGAACGAGCCCGATCTGCGGACCGAAATTCGCAGTCAGGTCACTGGACTGCAAAAATCAGGCATCACCGAAGCGATCCGGCTTGATGACGGCTGGCACATCGTGAAGCTGCTGGATACCGAGGCTGCGCATACGCGGCCGTTTGCGGAGGTGAGGGATGCCCTGGTGCAACGTATGCGGGCCGAGCGCATCGAGGCCAATCGTCGCGCCTATGTCGCGGAACTGCTCAAGCAGTCTCCCCCGGTCGTGAACGAGATCGCGCTTTCCAAGCTGCTCGAGGCGAAGCCCGACGCCGCGCCGTCGCGCTAGGCAATCGTCTGTCTCATCAGTCCCGGCCAGATTGCGGCAGCGCGGTTTGGCCGGGCTTTTTGCGCCCTGGAACTGCGTCGGCACGAGGCGGATATCGGTGAGCCGTGTTGTTGTCTGCTCCATCGGACATATCGTTAATCGTTAGTTAAATATCATATAAATGTAACAGTATATGTGATACCCGACGCGCACGTTGCGTGCTCTCAGCGGCGGCCGCGAAGCCGGCCGGTGCGGCCGGTGGGCCGCCCTAAGCAACGCCCATTCCCGCTGGAGTGTGACGCGTGACTATCGATCGGAAACCATCGGCCTTTTCGCTTCGTTGGCGCAGCATCCGGGCCGCGCTGCTGACCTCGACAGCCATTCTGCCCGGACTGATCAGCCATCAGGCCCAGGCACGCAGCCTCACCCCGGGCAATTCATCGGTAGCCCCCGCCACCGCGGCCCAGCTGGCCGCCGGACAGGCGGCGGCGCAAGCCGCTGCCGCAGGCGCGCAGGCGCAAGTCTCTCTCGCGCGCGCCGCGGCCGCACTTTCGGCGGCACGCCAGGCGCAGCAGGACGCTGCTGCGGCCGCCGCGCAAGCCGCCTCGACCGTGAATGGCGTCATCAAGAACGGCTTGATGCCACTTGGCGGCGTGAAGGACGTCACCGCACAGAGCGGATGCGGGAATTCGTGCTCGACCCTGCAACTCAACACGCCGGCCTCGTGGCAGAACGCCAGCACGACGTTCACCCAGACGGTCAAGGACGGGAAGTACTCGGTCGACATCACCCAGACGCAGCAGAAGGCGATCCTGAACTGGGAGACGTTCAACATCGGCCGCAATACGTCCGTGAAGTTCCAGCAGCAATCCGCCGACTGGACCGTGCTGAATCGCGTGACTGATCCGACCGGCTCGCCGACGCAAATTCTCGGGCAGATGAGCGCGCTCGGCGGCGTCTACGTCATCAACCGCAACGGCATCATTTTCGGCGCCGGGGCGCAGGTCAATGTTCACGCGCTGGTGGCCTCGAGCCTGGACGTTGGCGCGCTGAATTTGACGCAGAGCGCACGCGATCAGTATTTTCTGGGTACCGGCATTAATGGTGCGAACTCGTTCTCCGTTGCTACCACGTTGAAGCCGGCCGACTCGGGCTACTCAGCTGAGAACAACCACTGGGGTGACGTAACGGTCCAGGCCGGCGCATCGATCAAGACCAGTGTGGTCGATCTGGATTCGCCCGGCTTCATTTATCTGTTCGGCCGCAACGTCTCCAATGCGGGGACGCTCACGTCTCCTGCCGGCGAGGTTGCCATGGTGGCGGCCCGTACCATCGATCTTGTTTCGGGCGGGTACTGGAAGCTGCCGTCGGCGGTGCTTCCTTCCGGCGTGGCCTATCGCGGCACCGATTTTCAGATCACCCAGTTCGCCGATGACTATCTCCTGTCGGCTGATGTCCTCGGTCAGTCGCTTACGACGAAATACGCTGCAGGAACGGGCCTGATCAGCAATAGCGGTCTGATCGAAACGCCGCGCGGCATCACCCAGATGAACGGTGATCGGATCACGGTCAGCCAGACCGGCGTCATCTCGGCGGATACCGGTATCACCCGCAACAGCATGGTCCTGTTGCGGGCTGCGACCAGCGTCGACCTGCAAGGCACGATCAGCTCACTTCCCTACGACGATCCATTGACGAGCAGCCTGCCGCAAGGCGGAAGCGCGGGCGGCACGGTGCAGACCTTCGCCCCGGCCTATGTCGAACTGTCTGCCCAGAACTCGGTCACGGTGGGCTCCAGCGGCCTGATATCGGCCCCGTCGGCCACCTTGAATCTGCGCGCGATCGATCTAGGTTCGAGCAATTCCAAGAGCATCTATTCGTCAACCGCGACCGGTGTCACGACGAACTCGTTATTCGGTTATGGCACCAACGTCCTGCGGACGCTCAATTCCAGCATCACCGGCCCGCAGCAGGTCCTGCTGGAGGACGGCGCAACCGTCGACGTTGCAGGGCTGCAGAACGTCGTGCTCCCGGCCAGCTACAATTTCATTCCGTTCGTGCCGCGCGGCAATGAATTCGCCGATATGCCGCTGCAGCGCAATGGCGCCCTGTACGGCCAGACATTGTGGATCGACATCCGCGCCTCCGGGACGCGAAGCGACGGCACGACATGGGTGGGAACGCCAGTCGCCGATGCCAGCGGCACGATCAACGCTTACGGCCGCAGCATTCAGCAACTCATGACCAGCGGGGGCGCCGTCACCCTGCAAACGGACCAGACCGCGACGGACGGCGGGACCCCCAGCCGCAGCGTGATCACGCAGTCCGGTTCGGTGATCAACGTCGCGGGTGGCAACGTCACCTATCTCCCGGGCATGGTCTCGACCAGCGTGCTGCTCGGGGCTGATGGCCGCAGATACGGTATCGCGAACGCCGATCCCAACATGACCTATCTCGGGCTCGCCGGCACGTTCACGGTCAATCACTCGCGTTGGGGCGTGAAGGAGGTCTGGTCGACTGCGACGAAGGTCTATCAGCCTGGCTATACCGAGGGACACGACGCTGGCGGCATCAACGTCACCACCGTCAGTCCCCAGCTCCAGGGCCAGATGTATTTCGGGTCCGTGGCTGGCGAACGGCAAATCTCCCTCGGCCTCAAGCCATCGGCGACGAATGGCGTCACCGCCACGCAAGCCAAGGGCGACGAGCTCCCCTCGCAAGGATATCTAACTCTCAATCTCGCGAGCAGCGTCGTGATCGGCACGAGCCCGGATTCGAGGTCCGGCGGATTGGGAGTGACGAACCAGATCGGGCATATCGCGGGCGTACCCGACCCGTCGGAATTCGCGCCTGTTGTGAAGGGCGATGATTTCATCCCGACCAGCGTGTACCAGACCGTGCTGTCGGCCGCGACGTTGTCGAGCTACGGTCTCAGCCTGCTGCAGATCAACAGCAACGATCTGCTGGTCACGCACAATTCGGCGAACGACGCGGCAGGAGTGCCCGACCTCAACCTCGCGGCCGGTGGAACATTCTCCGCTAAGACCGGCAGCGCGATCAGTATCGCGGGCAATATCACGGCGGCCGGCGGCCAGATCAGCCTGGTGACCGACGGCTTTTCGGCTCGAAACAATCCCTTATTCCGCTCGGCGCAGACTGTATCCGGCAAGGCCGACATCTTTGTTAAGGGTACGCTCGACGTCAGCGGTCGCTGGGGGAACGACACCGGCCGGCGCGGGACCGATATGGGCGGCCCAGGATACATCGACGGCGGCTCGATTTCGATTGCGACGAATACGAACAGCAACGGAATTGACACCACCGGCAATATTCTGCTCGCGCAGGGATCGCTGCTGGACGCCTCGAGCGGCGGATACATTTCCTCGACTGGTGTTGCCAAGACCGTCTCGACGAGCGTCATGGCCGGGCGCGGGGGCAGCATTTCACTCCTCACTTATCAAGGTACCGCGTTTGTCGACCCAACCGACAGCGGGGGGCCGGCGAGGCCGAGCAGCGGCAACGTCGCGCAGCTCCAGCTCGACGGTACGCTACGGGCCTACGGCTTTGAGCGCAACGGCACGCTGACGCTGGGCGCGGCCAAGACGATCACGATCGACAGCACCACGCGCGCCGACGCGAACTCGGGCATCGTGACTTCGACCGGCGCGGGCTTCACGTCGGTCACGCTCGCGGCCTCCCGGCTGACGGATGGCGGATTTGGCGCCTATGTGATCGAATCGACCCCCGACGGCTGGACCGGCACGAAGGCGACAATCACCGTGGCCGCCGGGGTGAACCTGACGCTCCAGCAGCAGAACCTTTCGAGCATTGCCGACTACAGCAAGGTCGGGACCGGCAGCAAGATTGCGGACGTCGCGGCGCGGGCGCGCCTGCCGGACGATCAGCGCAAGGCGGTGGATCTCACGCTGAAATCGGACAACATCCTGCTCGACACGGGTGCCGTGATTACGACCGATCCGCAGGCCAAGGTCAGCTTTGGTGGCATCCCGCAGTACACTGTGTTGGATCCGACCCGGGAGCAGGCAGCCCAGAACGTCCTGCTGCGCGGCAGCGTGATCGATCATGGCGGCACGGTCGTGGTGAACGCGCAGAAGACCTGGCTTGGCCCCCAGGCCAAGGTCGACGTCTCCGGAACATTCGTGGCCAACTCACGTTTTGGCCAGCCGAAGGGCCAGCTTGTCAGCGGTACGGTCCTGGGCGGCGGCACCTTTACCATCGAGGCCGCCGCGCCAAACGTTCAGGTCGGCACTCTCGCAAACACCTACACGCCCGGTACTGTGCCGTCCGGCACTTATGTCGTCGCCGAGCAAGGTGCTGTGGTCGACGTGTCCGGTTACGCCACGTCGATCCAGGCCCAGGACGGCCACGGCGGCGCGGTCACGGTTCAGTCCTGGAGCGATGCCGGCACCGTCAAGGTCGATGCCGCTGCGTTCGTCTGGGGCGGCACCTTCGAGGCGAAGGGTGGACGTTCGGCCGACGGCACGCAGGTGATGTCGGCCGACGGCAAAACGCCGCTGGCCAATGGCGGGACCCTCATGCTCGGCGGCGGCGCGATGCTGCTGCAGCAGGATTCCGCCAATGTCATGGCTGCACTGGCCGGAACTCTTGCAGGCGGTCCGGCGACGCTTGCCAACCTCGCGGGCAATTCGAGTTCGCTCGTCAATCAGCTTGCGTCGGCGTCGGGTACTTCGTCTTCGATCTTCGCCGCAGTCGATCGGCTGAGCGCGTTCGAGAACGTCTTCCTCTACAGTGGGACGGCGCAAAATGGAGCCGCGCGAATCTTTACGGGTCTGTCGGGGAGCACCTACGGCATTGCCGCGCCGACGTTGAATCCATTGTCGATCTCGGGCTCTGTGACCTGGACATCCGACAACGGCCTGTCCCGGCTCTACATCGCGGCCAACACCATCAGCTCCACGCAATCCGGCAGCACGGTGACGTTGGCCGCACCCTATATGCTGCTCACCGGCGGGAGCGGTGCCAGCAGCACCGCCGGCAGCTCGCTGCATCTGGGCTTCGAACGCACCAAAGCGGGTGATCCGACCTCGGACGTCATCGTCGCCCGGACGATCGACATCGAGAATACCGCCTTTGCCGGTTTCAACGATATCCAGCTGAAAAGTTCGGGCGACATACGTCTCAGCACCCCGAAGGTTACCAACGGCGGCAGCTCGACCGATGCTGCGCGGTTCAGCGGCCGGATCGCGGCGGGCGGCGCCAACATTGTCCTCGACGCCCAGCGAATCTACCCCGTCTCGGATGTCGACTTCACCATTCAGACGACCGGCAACGTCACTTTCCAGGCTACCGCGGGCGGCCGCAGCGATAATCCGCTGTCGGCCGGCGGCTCGCTCAGCGTCTATGCCGCGACCATCGATCAGGGCGGCAATATCTTTGCCCCGCTCGGCAGGATCACGCTCGGCGATGACGGCACGGCGGCCGGCAACACGTCGAAAATACAGACCACGTTGGTGACCCTCGAGCCCGGCAGCCTGACCTCGGTCACGCTCGCCGACACCGTCGTGCCCTACGGCGAAACGATCGACGGCGTGAACTGGTACTACAACGCCAGTCTCCACCCTGTGCTGGCCGCAGCAAACGGTACCGAGCCGGTGCTGCCGTCGAAGGGGCTCGTGCTGAACGGAAAGGGCGTTGCGGTCAAGCAGGGCTCGACGATCGATACGCGCGGCGGCGGCGATCTTCAGGCCGCCGAGTGGATCCAGGGCAAGGGCGGCTCGCGCGACACCCTCGCGACGACGCCCTCGGGCCAGACCGTCTATGCGCTCGTTCCCTCGAGCAACGATCCGGTCGCAGCCTTCGACATCCATTTCACCACGGCGCGCAGCCTCGATGGCGGCCAAACCGTCAAGGCGGGCGATGCCTATCCGCTGGCGGGACAGCAAATCTATCTCGATGGCAGCAGCGGCGTTCCGGCCGGCACCTATACGCTCTACCCGGGGCACTATGCGACCCTGCCGGGCGCCTTGCGCGTGGTCGACTATGGCAGCAATCTCGGGCGCAACATCCCATCGGGCACGACGCTGCCCGATGGCACGGTGCTGGTGTCGGGCCACTACACGCAATCGGTGCGGCCTGGAACTTCATCGTCCGGCAGCGAGCTGTTCGCGGTTCAAAGCAGCAGCGTCTGGCGTCAATACAGCGAATACAGCTTCAGCACCGCCAACAGCTATTTCACCGACAAGGCGAAGCACGACGGCGTCGCGATCCCGCGGCTTCCGCTCGATGCGGGCCGCATCGCAGTGATTGCCCAGCAATCGCTCCTGCTCGCGGCATCCGAGCTGAACGCACCTGCCAATGGCGGTCGCGGCGGCGAGCTCGATATTTCGGCGAGCAAGCTGGCCGTGCTCAGCTCCAGCGTCAATCAACAGGGCTATACGGCTGCGGGCTATGTCGTCGTGGCGAGCGAGCAGCTCGCGAGCTTCGAAAGTGTCCTGATCGGCGGATTGCGCAGTGATACGTCAAAGGGCACGCTGATCACAGGGACCGCATCTGAGCTCGTGGTCGATACGCCGGATGGCCTGATCGTTCCGGAAGTCATGCTGGTCACCCAGCCGGGAGCGACTCAACAGACTGTCTCGTCGTCATTCCAGGTCAACGTCAGTGGCAATTGGGTCGACGGCACGACCCAGTTCAACGCCACTGTGCCGACGGGCACCGGCACCATCTCGATCGCCACCGGCAGCGTGATCACGACCAGCGGGACTGTTCATACCGGCGCGGGACGCAACTTCTACGTCGGCTCGAATGCGAGCGGCAGCACCACGGCACAGCAAGTGGCGGCGGCTCTCGGCGGAACGCTGGATTCCACCGGCACCGTCATCACCGGTGCCGATATCAATAAGCTCCCCGTCAGCGTTCCGGGGGCGGGCTACGCCAACGGCACCCCGTCGTCCACGGCCGTGTTGTCCAGCTATTCCAGCCAGGGTCTTGGCGCCCTGTTCGTCGCGTCTCAGGATTCGACGCTTGCTGTCGCGGGACCCTCGGGCTCGCCGCTGACCATCCAGTTCACGACGCTGGCAAGCAGCGGCCTCCCGGTGCGTAGCGCCGACGGCAGCAGCAGTCCGGCCACGATCACATTGCCGGGCGGCAATGTCGGTCGTATCGAGATCGAGGCGGGCGCGCACATCACGACCAACAACCTGTTCATGCAGGCGTCCGCGACCACCAACAACATCATTCTCAACAAGGCGGTCGCGGGCAATCCCAATCTGCCGGCGACGACCATCACCGCGAACCAGGCCAAGATCGCCGGCCGCAGCATCGGGATCGGCGCGGGCGCGAACGACAGCGTGATCTTGAGCCAGGGCAATCTGGCCCAGCTCGGCGGGGTGAAGAACCTGACGCTCGCCGCAACCGGCGGCGACATCACGTTCTACGGCACCAACCTGATCCAGACGATGATGCAGGGGCTGACGCTCGACGCGCGCGCGGTGACGGGGACCGGCGGCAACAGCAGGATCGAGGTCGGCGGCACCCTGACGCTGGTCAACACCAGCGGCGCGACCGGCACGTCGGCGCAGGCCGGCGTCGGTGGAAGTCTGAACGTCACCGCGACCAACGTCGTATTCGGCGGCGGCAGCCAGACCATCGCGGGATTCTCGCACGTGAATCTCGCTGCCAGCGACCAGGTGCTGTTCGGCAATCAAGGCACGTTGACGCTGGGCACCGGCAACGACGTGGTCGGTCTCCAGATGATCACGCCGCTGGTTGCCGTGGGCGGCAACACCTCGAAGGGCGGCGGATCGTTCGTCGTTGCTACTTCCGGCGCCGTCAACATCGGCGACGCCGTCGTCGATCCCAGCAATCCGCCCGTTCGCGCCAATCCGCCCAAGGACAGCGGCGACACCGGCGGCAGCCTGCTGATCAAGGGTGGCAGCGTCAATGTTGGCGGCTTTGCCGATGATCAGGGCAGGCAGCGTTCGGGCGCGGTCATCCAGGCGCAATCCGGCTCGATCACGCTCGAGGCCACGCAAGGAGACGTCAGGCTCGACAACAATGCCTATTTGTCGGCGCGCGGCTACGCCAAGAACCTGGTTGATACCACGACCTATTTGGCTGGCGGGAAAATCGTGCTGAAGGCCGATCTCGGCAACGTCGTCACGCGCGGCGCCAGCGGCGCGGCCAACGGCAACGACGCCAGCGTGATCGACGTGGCGCAGACCGACGGTGGCATGGGCTATGGCGGACAGGTCCAGATTTTCGCGACCGCCGGCCAAGCCACGGTGCTCGGGGATCTCCGCGGCAAGGGCGGCAACGGTCTCGGCGGCGGCTTGCTGATCGACGCCAACAGACTTCAGGTCGACGGCCAGGGCTTCACGCCAAGAGTGGCGCTCGATCCGCTGGCGGACAAGTTGCTGGCGGCCGGCTTCACCGGGGCGGTCGACATCCACACCCGGACCGGCGATCTGATCCTGTCCGAGGGCCACACGCTCAAGGCCAACTCGGTCACGCTCACGGCGGATGACAAGACCTGGAACGGCGGCGATCCGACGCAGCAGTTCGGACGCATCGTCATCGCAGGCACGATCGACGCCAGCGGTTATGCCGGCAAGACGGCCGACGGCACCGGGCAGGCCGGCGGAAAAATCAACCTTTACGCCGCCAACGAGATCGACCTCACGCCAACGGGCGTCCTCAACGCATCCACCGAGCACCGCGATGAACGCGGCGGCGACGTGACGATCGCGATCGGCTGGGGCACCAAGAGCAATGCTGGCATCGACCTGCAGCCGGGCTCGCGCATCGACGTCCATGGCGGCACCAAGGGCGGCTTGAGCGGCGGCACGGTCTTGATCCGTGCGCCCAATGACGGCGGCAACGATGTCTACATCACCGAGATCGCATCGACGATCACTGGCGCGCGCGATGTGACGATCGAGTCGTTCGTCAGCTTCAGCACCAACGGCCAGGGCGGTATCGATGCGTCCTCGCTCGGCTGGAACGGCGTGCTTGATCCCGGCGGCTCGGTGACGAAGACCAGCCTGAAGGTCAACACGGTGTATGTGCCTCCGGGCAGCGGCGGGGCGTACACTCAGGTTCCCGACGTGATCTTCTCTGCGCCAGCGACATCTGCGACCGGACTCAAGAGCATATCGATCGCCTCGACCAGCAGCTGGTATCACCTCGACCCCAATTTTGTCGGCGAGGTCGTGATCGAGGCGCCCACGGGCGGTCTCGCCGCGAGCGGCATCGTGACGACCGACGCGAACGGCGTTCCCACCTTCACCATCACCAATCCGGGCAGCGGCTTCACCGGTGCGCCTGCGACGATCCGCTTCTACAGCCAGGGTGTTCTTGTCACTACCGCGCACATGACGGGCAGCGATTTCGCCAGCGCGCAACTGACGACGGCCGGCCAGGCCCAGGGCACCGCGGTGATGGGGCTCAAGAGCATCTCGATCGCCACGACGAGCAACTGGTATCACCTCGATCCCAATTTCTCGGGCAACGTGGTGATCCAATCCGCCTCGGGCGGCGCTTCGGCGACCGGAACCGTGACGACGGACGCGAACGGCGTTCCGACCTTCACCATCACCGGCGCCGGCAGCGGCTTTACGGGCGCGCCGTCCACCATCCTGTTCTATCAGGGTGGCAAGCTCATTCTCACCGGGCACCTGAGCGCCGCCGATTTCGCCAGCACCGTGATGACGGTCGTCGGCGTCAATGTGACGAACGCCGGTGCGGGGTACACCGTCGGCAGTAGTGCCACCGTCAGCTTCTCGGGCGGCGGTGCCGGCGCGACGCAGGCGGCTTCGGTCACGGCAGACATGGATACGGCGGCGGCGACGGGCACGGGAGCCTTTGCCGCCGTGACACTGCGGCAATATGTGCAGGGCAACTGGACCTACAACACCAGCACCGAGGTCAAGCACTTCGGTTTCAGCGGTGCCATGGATCGCATCGTGAAGCCGCTCGCCAACGAGCTCGGTTCGGCGGTGCATCTGCGGCCCGGCGTCGACCTCGTCAATCCGGATCCGACCATCAACGGCGGCAACATCACCGTCGCCAGCAACTGGAATCTGGCGGCCGGCACGGTCGGGAAGTTGCAGAACAACACCGGCTCGCTAGCGGGGACCCAGTACTTCGATCCCAGCATAAGTTACGTCGATTTTGCCTACCGCTATCTGGCGAACTACGGTAGCCTGGACGCGCCGAGCTACGGGGTGGAAGCCGGCGCGCTGACGCTGCGCGCCTTCAACAACATCAACGTCAACGCCTCGATCTCCGATGGGTTCTTCCAGTTCGGGGATTATCTGAACTCGACCTACAGGACGTCTGCCGTCTCGGCCTATCTCGGTAACCCCGCTGCACGCAGAATCGACAATAATGCCAACCTGAACACCTCCAAGCCGGCACCGATCGCACCGTACAAAACGAACAGCACGACCGGCGATCCCAACGGCGTCAGCGCGAGTGCGCTTGACCTCAACGAAGCGGACCTGTTCCCGCACACGCTGAATGTCTGTGTCAGCCATTGTGGTGCCGACTCCGCATCGGATGACCTAGCCGCGATCACCAATCCCGGTTCGTGGTCCTACCGTCTGACGGCCGGCGCCGACATGGGAAGCGCCAATCCAAACGCGATGCAGTCGCTCGCAAGCGTGAACGGCCGCGGTGCCGGCGACGTCGTCGTGAGCGGGCACGCGCTGGCATCGACCATCGCGGCGAATCTCAATCTCCCGACCATGGTGCGGACCGGCACTGGCAGCATCTCGGTCGCGGCCGCGCGCGACGTCACTTTCGCCGATACGGTCGCGCCGGGCGTCATCTATGCCGCGGGCGTGAACACCGCCCGATACGCCAACCCTTACGATGCGTCTGGCAATGTGACGGATGCCAACGGCTTCCTCGAGCCGCAGCTGTTGAGCTATAGCAGCCCGACACAGAGCGGCACGAATTCGACCCTCGTGGAAGCGATCTATGGCGCGCCAACCAACGCAGCTTTCCCCACTGCTGCGGGTGACGTGTCGGTCATCGCACAGCAGGACATCAAGGGCTACAAGAACGTCACGACGACGACGAAGAACCCACTTAATGGTCAGGTCACCACAACCCTGTGGAATGCCTACTATGTGCCATGGCTCATCGCCGATGCCGGCGTGACGAGCTCGGTCGGCGCCCCAACCGTGGGTGCCGGCGTATTCGCTCCTTCCGCAAGCATTGCATCACAGACCGCCTGGTGGATCCAGTACGCCAGCTTCCGGGAGGGCATTCTCTCTGCTGGCGGCAACGTCAATGTCGTTGCAGGCCGCGATCTGGTCGACGTCTCGGTCTCACTGCCCACGACCGGGCGGGTCACCGGCGGGCTTTCCTCGGCGAGCACACCGCAAACCCAGCTCTATGGCAGCGGCAACATGACGGTGCGAGCGGGTCGCAATCTGCTGGGCGGTTCATATTACGAAGGCTCGGGGCACGCGAGCATCCAGGTCAGCGGCGTCGTGGACGCAAACGGCACGATCACGCTCAGGGACGGAACGAGCGCGCCCAATTACACCCTGCTCGCGGTGGACACCGGCCAGATCAGCATGCTCTCGGGCGGATCGATGGCGATCGGCGGCGTGGTCAACCCCGCCCAGCTGCACCTTCAGTCGGGCACGGCGGCCAATTCCGCGACCACGGCAACCACCGGGCTGCTCATGAACACCTATGGACCGGACAGTGCGGTCAACGTCGTGGCATCCACTGGAAACCTGAACATCGCGATGCCGCAGACAGGTACGATCGCCTGGATCACCGGATTGACCTATCCTGCGAGCTTCACCGCGATCGCAGCGGACGGGGACATCACCACAAAAGGGCTCGCGCCCAATTCGACGACTAATACCCTATCCGTTATGCCCGGCATCGTCTTGACGGGCTCGGAGAATGGTAGGTTTGAACTGCTTGCGCAGGGTAGCATTGACCTGACCGGCGGCTATACCAATCTGGCTACGGCCGCGCCGTCCATTTCGGCGGGGCCATCGTTGCTCGATACGGCGTTCGACCCATACCAGCCCAACAACGGCATGACGGGCGCCTCCAGTTCCGCACTGCTCGCCCACCGGAACGACCATGATACCAACCCTGCACGCATCTACGCGGTATCGGGCGACATCTCGGCGGTGGCGACCACGACAAGCCTCATACCGACTGGTTCAATCGTCTCCTCGGCCACGCCGGTTGACTATTCGAGGGTCGAACTCAACCGGCCGGCAAAAATCTATGCCGGCCGCGACATTCTCAATCTCAATCTTATCGCGCAGAACGTTGCTGCAGACGACGTCACGACCATTGAGGCGGGACGTGACATTTTGTACAACTACGGTGCGACGTTTTCCAACGTCACATCGGCTTTAAATCTCCCGGCCCCGACCGGTTTCACATTCAGGCGTGTTCTCGGTGGGCCTGGCCTGCAGATCGCCGGCTCCGGTTTCCTCGTCGTGCAGGCCGGGCGCGACCTCGGGCCGTTCCTGCCCGTCACGCGCGACAGCAGCGCCTTCACCCCGGACCAGGAGGGCATCGCCTCGGTCAGTAACGCCAGCCTGTGGCCGGTCGGCAACCGATTTGTCAGCCTGGGCTCGAGTGGCCTTTACGACATCACGCTGCTCGGTGCCGTCAACGCGATCACGAAGAAGCGCAACGAGTTGCTTCCGGGCACCGGGGCCGACATCATCACGATGTTCGGCGTCGCCAACGGCATCAACTACGAGGGCTACTCGACCGTGGACCGGGCCACCAATCAGTCCGTCTATCATCCGGGCGTGATCGGCACCTATATCGATCCCGCCAACGCCTCCCGCGTCGATCACAACTATATCGGCGAGCTGAAGGATTTCCTCGTCAGCATCGGCAGGTCGGCCAGCAGCGACGCCGACGCATGGGGCATCTTCCAGTCATTGCCGAAGGATCTTCAGCACGTCTTCGCCGACAAGGTGTTCTTCGCCGAGCTCAAGGCCGTCGGCAAGGCGCAATCGGCAACATCGGGCAACTACCAGCGCGGTTACCAGGCGATCAACACCATGTTCCCGTCGGACTTCGGGTACACGCAGAACGCGCTGGGGGGCGGCACCAACGGCGCCAACGCGCTCAAGCACACCGGCGATCTCGACCTGCTGCACGCGACGATCCAGACCAGGCTCGGCGGCGACATCTCGATCTTCGGTCCGGGCGGAACGATCCGCGTCGGCTCGCTCGCGCTCGAGCCGAACCCGCTGCTCAAGCCGAACGATCTCGGCATCCTCACGCTCGGTGTCGGCGACATCAACACGTTCACCGATGCCAGCGTGCTGGTCAATTCGAGCCGCATCATGACCCAGCAAGGCGGCGACATCCTGATGTGGAGCTCGAACGGCGACCTCGACGCCGGCCGCGGCGCCCAGACCACACTGTCCTTCCCGCCGTTGCAGGTCGTGTTCAACTCCGACGACTATCAGAGCGTCGATCTCGGCGGCCTCGTCAGCGGCGCCGGCATCGCGGCGGTCCAGAGTTCGAAGCTTGCGAAGAAGTCGAACGCCTATCTGCTCGCCCCGCGCGGTACCGTCGACGCGGGCGAAGCCGGCATCCGCGTCTCCGGCAACCTGACGCTCGCGGCGGTGAACGTGGTCAATGCCGGCAACATCCAGGTTGGCGGCACCGCGACCGGCATCCCGACCGTCACGGCTCCGAACATCGGCGCGCTCAGCGCGGCCTCGAACACCGCCGGCGCCGCGGCCAAGTCGGCCGAGCCGCCGACCGCCGGCGGCAACAACGATCGCGCCTCGGTCTTCATCGTCGAGGTGGTCGGCTATGGTGGCGGCGAGAATGGCGGTCAGGGCTCCAATCCGTCCAGCAGCGGGCAAGGGACCGAGTCCGATGACAAGGAGCGCAAGCAGCCCTGAGCGGGGCTGCGCGCAACACCACGGGCCCGGGGGACCGCGCGATGACCGACATCCACGCCATCATCCTGACGCTGGATGAGGAGAAGCACATCGCGCGCTGCATCGAGAGCATCCGCAGTCAGTGTGCGAGCATCCTCGTCGTCGATTCCGGCTCCAAGGACCGCACCAGGGAGATCGCGGCCGGCCTCGGCGCAGAGGTGATCGAAAATCCCTGGATCAACTATGCGACCCAGACCAACAAGGCGATCTCGGCCTGCGCCGGCAAGACCGGCTGGCTGATGCGCATCGATGCCGACGAATATCTCACGCCGGAATCGGCGGCCGGCCTGCACGACCTCTTGGACCGGCAGCCGCGCGACGTCGGCGGCATCGTCGTCCGCCGCCAGATCGTGTTTCTCGGCCGCCGCATCAAATGGGGCGCGATCGAGCCGAGCTGGCAGCTCAGGCTCTGGCGCGCCGGGCAGGGCTCCTGCGAGCAGCGCTGGATGGACGAGCACATCATCGTCACCGGCAGGGTGGTGCGATCGAACATCGATCTCGTCGACGAGAACCTCAACTCGCTCGACTGGTGGACCAGCAAGCACAATCGCTACGCCTCGCGCGAGGTGATCGACATCCTCGCCTCGCGCGGGCTGCTCGGCGAGAATATGGACATCCAGCGCCACAGCGCGTCCTGGCAGGCCAAGCTCAAGCGCTTCGTCAAGGAACGCGTCTACGAGAAGCTGCCCGGCGGCGTGCGGCCGCTGTTGTTCTTCCTCTACCGCTATGTCGCGCGGCTCGGCTTCCTCGACGGCAAACAGGGCTATTATTTCCACGTCCTCCAGGGCTTTTGGTACCGCACCCTGATCGATGCCAAGCTCGACGAGGTCATGGCGTTGGCGAAACGGCGGCGGATTCCGGTGAGCGAGGCGGTGCGGCTGGCGACCGGGTTTGACCCGAACGTCGCGGTACCGGCGCCGGCGCAGCCACTGCCGCGCATTGTCGCGGCAGAGGGCGAGCGTAGCCGCGAGCGGGCTGTCGCACACTAATCGCACGCAAGTTCGTCTGGAGTTTGTCGTCGCGAACCGGCGAGAGCAGATCGATCGGTTCCGATTGTGGTACGCGTAATTGTGTGGCGACGCCACGCTCGCGCGGACCAACGCGCAGCCAATCGTGTGAATCAAAAGAATGCCGCATCCGATCCCGGATGCGGCACAGTCCACATCAACCCGTTCTTTTGTTCGTTATTCTGCGGCGACGATTTCCGGCTGGCGGACCACCGGCTTCGGCGCTTCCTTGGGGCGCTGGGTCTTCTGGACCTGCTGGTCGATCCAGGCATAGGTCTTGGCGATGCCGCTTGCGAGCGGCTGCGATGGGCGCCAGGCGAGCTTCTCGAAGATCAGCTTGTTGTTCGAGTTGCGGCCACGCACGCCGAGCGGGCCGGGGATGTGGCGCGGGGTGATCGTCTTGCCGGCGATCTCGGCGGCGATCGCCGCGAGGCGGTTGATCGAGACCATTTCTTCCGAACCGATGTTCACCGGTCCCGCCCAGTCCGAGCGCATGAAGCGGATGGTGCCTTCGAGGCATTCGTCGATATAGAGGAACGAGCGGGTTTGCTCGCCGTCGCCCCAGATCTCGATCTCGCCGGGATTGCCGGCCTGCGCGACCTTGCGGCAGATCGCCGCCGGCGCCTTTTCCTTGCCGTCGTTCCAGGCGCCTTCGGGCCCGAAGATGTTGTGATAGCGCGCGACGCGGACCTCGAAACCGTGATTGCGGGCGTAGGCGGCATAGAGGCGCTCGCTGAACAGCTTTTCCCAACCGTACTCGCTATCGGGTGCTGCCGGATACGCATCGCTCTCGGCAAGGCCCGCGTTCTCGGCCTCGAGCTGCCGGTATTCCGGATAGATGCAGGCCGACGACGAGTAGAAAATGCGAAAACTGTTGCGGCGGCGGCAGGCCTCGAGGATGTTGAGGTTGATCTGCGCCGAATTGTGCATCACCGAGGCGTCGTTCTCGCCGGTGAAGATGTAGCCGGCACCGCCCATGTCGGCGGCGAGCTGATAGACCTCGTCGAAGCGCGTATCGACGGCTTCGTGGCAAACCGCGAGATCCCTGAGATCGCCGACGATGAAATCGTCGGCCTGGGTCGGGCTGAAGCGGGGATATTTCAGGTCGACGCCGCGGACCCAGAAACCTTCCGCCTTCAGGCGCTTGACCAGATGGGACCCGATGAACCCGCCTGCGCCGCAGACCAATGCCTTCTTCATACGCTGCTCCTGACCAATCGTAGTTTCTTTGTTGACGATGCGTTCTGGCTCGCACCGAAATCTTCGAGCAGCTGCGTGCATCGCTCACTGTCGCCGACATCGACATGGAAGTACGAGCTCGACTTGCGCTGGTCGCAGAGCAGGTGAACGTCGGATTCCGTGGGGCCGATGAACATCACCGGTAGATCGGAATCGACGCAGGCATAGACCTTGGACGGCAGCACGTAGCCGACGAACGCGTTCTTCAAGGTGATGAGATGCGCATCGGGCGTCCTGAGCAGCGAGGCGAGCTGATCCAGCGGCACGAGATCGGTGCGGATGTAGGGCACCTTGGCCGCGTCGAGCGCCTCGGCGACGGTCGCGGCGCCTTTCCCGATGGCGTTGAGCCAGAGCAGGACCGTTCCCGATCCCTGCCTGTAATGCTGGATATAGGCGTTGACGAATGTCGCCGTGTCGTGCGCGATGCCCCAATTTCCCGAGTACAGCAGCAGGAACTTGCCTTCGGTCTGCGCCGGGCGGGCGAGCGGCGGCGTGTCCGGACCGATCGCTATCGGGGAGGGATCGCGCTTCAGGACGATGCGCTCCTTGCTCACCCCGATCTCGCCGAGCCGCATCGCCTGGTCATGGCCGAGCACCTCGAAGGTGTCGACCCGGCGGCGCCAGAACAGGGTGAGGGTGAGGACGAGCTTCAGGAACAGGCTGGCGCTACCGCGTTCGGCGATCGCGCATTCGGGATGGAAATCCGTGATGCGATAGATCAGCCGCTTGCCCAGCAGCACGTTCAGCGGTGCGATCCAGTGCAGGAACAGCGGTGGGCTTCCGGTGAAGAGGACCGAGCCGGCCTTGCGGATGAAGGGCAGGGCGGCCCGCAGCAGCTTGGTGTTGGTCGCGACCGTCCAGCGGATGCGCGCCGACGTCTTCGCCTTGTCGTAGGCCGGGACCGGCACCTTGACGATCTCGAGCGTGCCGCGGTCGAAACGTTCGATCGAACTGGTCAGCTCGCCGGAGGTGAGGCCGACGAGCGTGACATGCAGGCCGCGGTCGCGCGCGAGCTCGCGGGCGAACAGCACGGAATATTGTCCCACCGCGCCAAAGTCGGGCGGAAGCCAATCGCAGATGTAGACGAGGCGGGAGTCGGACATGATGGCGGCGGCTGCTCAGTGATTTCGTGCGGTGAGGTGGCGGCCAATCGGCAGCCCGAAGTCATTGCCGCTCGGGGCTTGGTCCAAGCCGCGCCCGGTCAGACACCATGCGCGTCGCGTGCGCATATCGGGGCACTCGAGTGACACAACATTTGATCCGAGGGTTGATGTGGCAATTTGTGAGTGATGTTATGATGTTAACATGTCGCCTTCACGACGCGCGACGATCCGCGCCAGGGACGACTGAAAGCGCGGTGATTCCGTGAGTTCCAGCCTTACGCCTGCGATTTTTCCAGCTCGCGCCATGCCTGCGCGATTGCGTCGTTCTCGACTCTCTCGCCGAACAAGATCATCGGAACGGTGCCGAGCATGATCTTGAGGTCGAGCATGAAGGACATGTTCTTGACGTACCACACGTCGAGCGCCGCCTTGTCGGTCGGCGAGATCGCCCGTCCGCCCTTGATCTGGGCCCAGCCCGTCAGACCCGGACGGACCAGGAGGCGGGCCGAATAATCCGCCGGCTGATCGATCGGAAGCAGTGGACGTGGCCCCACGAACGACATGCGGCCCATCAGGATGCTGATCAGCTGGGGCAGCTCGTCCACCCGCGTCCGGCGCAGCGCATTGCCGATCGCGGACATGCGCTGCGACTCCAGCCTGCGGCGACCTTGCGCGTCATGCGCGGCGGCCATGGTGCGGAACTTGAAGACCTTGAACGGCTGGGCGCCGAGCCCGGGACGCTCCTGCCAGAACAGCACCGGAAATCCCACGTCCACGATCGTGACGATCGCGACGAGGCCCATCAGGGGCGCCAACATCACCAGCAGCAGCGTCGCCAGGACGATGTCGAGGAGCCGCTTGACGGTGCGATAGGGCGAACTCGCCAGGCCCTCGTTGCTTTTTGCGTTGAATGCGTAGGTCTGCGCCCGCGTCCCCGACGCATTGTCGCCGCGCGCCACTTCGGGGCTCGGACGTTCCCATGCGATTTCTGGTCGAGGAATTCCAGCGGGATCGCGTTGGAAGCTTCGAGTGCAAACAAGGCCTCCCGGGCCTGGATCGACAGCTCGCGCAGCGGAACCGCGAGCACGATCCGCGTGATGACGACGCCGTGGACTTCGAGCGTACGGACCACGTCGGCAACGTCTTCGGGGCTGCCGAGCACGCGATGCGACAGCAGCGAGAGGCCGCGGCGAGCCTGGGCATCCAGGAGGCCGACAACGCGCACGCGATCGCGCGCATAGCGGGTGATGCAGTGCAGATAGAGTTCGGCGAGCTCGTTGACACCGACGAGGAGGACGGATTCGGCAGCAGGGACGATCACGTCACGCGGCCAATCGCGCGGCGAGCGCCGCATGTGCCAGAGCCGGCTGCCGATCCGCGCCCCGATCATCAGCGTGACGGTGATCAGAACCTGCAGCAGCGGCAGGGCTCGCGAGACCCCGTCGAGCCGGTTGGCGATGAAGGTCAGTACGGCGGCACCGGCTACGATCGCGATGACCGCAGCGACGATGTCACGATAGTTCTGTGGAGAGCTGTAACGCCACACCGCCGTGGTGACGCCGGACAATGGCAGCACGATCGCGGCTGTGGAAATCGTGAGAAGTCCGTAGGGGATCAGAGCCAGAAGATGATCGCTCGAAAACTCGAGATTTTCGCGGAGCACCGACGAGGCGACCAGCGCGATCGACACCAACGCCAGATCCACCAGCAGAATGCGCAATGATCTCATGGCAATATACCGTCTAATCCCTTGTCATTTAATAGATATTCGCCGCGTCAGCAGGTGCTCCGGGCGGCTGCTTCACAGTTAACATTCGATTAACATTGGTCTGTGACATCGGGGCGACATCACAACATCAGTTAGAAAGAGGTTCACAGAACACGTGGAGTCGTCGTGGCGGTGCATGTCGCCGAAAGCCTCGGCAGGCGCAGATTTGCGCGACCGGCGATGCCGCATGCGCAGCAACGTGCGTCACGAGGTTCGATGACGCTGTGATGTGAAGGCGATGCTCTCATGTCATCGTAACATAATATGACCTGGTGTATCCCGTGCCCGCGTTGCCGGGACCGAAAGCGTGCTGGTAATTGTGAGGTGCGTGCCCGGGGCTCGCGCATAACGTTCCGCGTAACACACGCGCCGACGCACGAAGCCGTGCGGCGGGCGTCAGAGGAGACGGGTGGGCAGATGACCGCGATCCTGGGGCTGAATTTCAATCACGCCGACGCATCGGCCGCGCTGATCCTGGACGGTAAGGTCGTCGCCGCCGTCGCCGAAGAACGCTTCGCACGTCGCATCAAGCATGACCCGTCGTTCCCGGAGAACGCGATCAGGTCGGTCCTTGCGATCGGCGGCGTGAGCGCCAAGGACATCGATTTCATCGCGGTGCCTCGCGATACCCAGCAAAATCGATTGAGCAAGGCGCTGTATGTCCTGCAAAATCCCCGGCAGGGGGCGCAGGCGGTCGCTGAGCATCTGCGTCGCGCCAATGCCGAGAAGGGAACTGCCGACCGGGTTGCGGAAGCCTGTGGCGTGGCGCCTGGCTCGCTTCGGGCCAAGGTCGTCAACGTGGAGCATCATATCGCGCATATCGCGAGTTCCTATTATTGCTCGCCGTTCGAGGGCGTTACCGCCGGCTTTTCCTTCGACAGCAGCGGCGATTTCGTCAGTGCGATGGCGGCGCGGTGCGAGGGCAGTCGCATCGAGGTGCTCGATCGTGTGTCGCTGCCGAACAGCCTCGGCTTCTTTTACACCGCCTGCTGCCAGTACATCGGCTTCGACGGCTTCGGCGAGGAATACAAGGTCATGGGCCTTGCCCCGTATGGGGAGAACACCCACGCGGAGTTCATGCGCGACCTCGTCAGCTCGCCGGACGACGGCTGGTTCCGTCTTGCACCCGGATGGCTCGGGATGCATTCGGGCGGCGAGAGCGGCGGAATGGACGAGCGCAACGCGATCGTGACGGGCACGCTCTACACCGACAAATGGATCGAACGGCTCGGCCCGCCACGCAAGCGCGGCGACGAGCTGACGCAACGGGAACGCGACATTGCCCGCTCGTGCCAGGTGCGGTTCGAGGACGTCGCGATGGATTGCTTCCAGAAGCTTCACGATCGAGTTCGCAGCAACCAGATCGCCTATGCCGGCGGATGTGCGCTCAATGGCGTGGCGAACGCACGCCTGCTGCGTGATACCCCGTTCGAGAAGGTCTATCTCCAGCCGGCCGCATCCGACGACGGCCTGTGCATCGGGGCTGCCATGTGGGCCTGGCACAACGTGGCCGGCAGATCGGAGCGCTTCTACATGAAGCACGCTTATTGGGGCCCGGAATATTCGGACAGCGTCGTGCGTAAGGCCGCGGAAGCGTCCGGCTTCCCCGTTCATCAGGTCTCCCGCGCCGAGCTCCCCGAGGCGGCAGCCCGGCTGATCCGCGCGGGTCTCGTGATCGGCTGGTATCAGGGCCGGTCGGAATGGGGGCCGCGCGCCCTCGGCAACCGTTCGATCCTCGGCGATCCGACCCGCTCGGACATCAAGGATCTCATCAACGCCAAGATCAAGCGCCGCGAGCTATTCCGTCCCTTCGCGCCGACCATCGTCCGGCACGAGGTCGGGAAGTATTTCGAGCAGGACGTCTTCAGTCCGTTCATGATGCACGTCGTGAAAGTGCGTCCCGAGTGGCGCGATCAGCTCCCCGGCATCACGCATGTCGACGGCACCGGCCGTCTCCAGAGCATCGAGCGCGAGACGAACCCGCTGTACTTTGACTTGATCGAGGCGTTCGGACGGCAGTCCGGCATTCCGATCGTTCTCAACACCAGCTTCAACGAAAACGAGCCGATCGTCGACACGCCGGAGCAGGCCGTGAGCTGCTTCGTGCGAACCGGACTGGATGCGCTGTGTCTTGGGAATTACATCGTCGCAAAGCCGGAGCATGAGGCGCTCGTGCGCGACGTGTGTAGGTCGCAGGAAGCTGCGGCGACTTGATGCTCCGTCATGCGGCTCGATCTCCTTTGCGGAGGCAGGGCCGCCTGCGTCGGTACCGACGATATGTGAGCATCGCCGCGAAGCAGCGTTAGCGACAATGAGGAATGATGGAATGTCACTGGAAAAGATTCTACCGAGCCTTCGTTGTCCGGTGAATGGAGACGAACTCACGCGCCGCGGCGATCTGCTGATATCCAAATCCGGCAGGGAATATCCGATCGTTCGTGGCGTTCCCGTGCTGCTGTCTAATACCGACGACCCGACGCTGTGGGTCGTCAAGGCGTCCTACGAGGCGGCGCGCAAGCATCCCGAGGATCCATACCAGGCCGAGACCGTGGCTGTGCTGCCGCACGAGTTGCCGGCGCTGAAGGAGCGTTTGCGTCGCGCGGGCGAGGAGAAGGTCGATCCCGTCATTTCCTTCTTGATGATTGCCACGAATGGCTACTTGTACGGCGATCTCGCTGGAACTCTCCAGGAGGTGCCTATCCCGCAGATCCGCTTGCCGCAGGGTGAGGGCCTGTTGCTGGACATCGGCTGCAGCTGGGGGAGGTGGTCGATTGCGGCCGCACGGAAGGGATATTCGGTCGTCGGTATCGATCCATCGCTGGGCGGCGTCCTGGCGGCCAAACGTCTGACGCAGAAGCTGGGGCTCGACGTGACATTCGTGGTCGGCACTGCGTTGCGGCTTCCCTTCGCCCCCGGCACGTTCAACCACATCTATTCCAACAGCGTGCTGCAGCACTTCTCCTACGAGAACGCCGAGCTCGCTGTTCGCGAGGCTGCGAAGGTCTCTAAGAAGGATGCGTCTCTGCTGATGCAAATGCCGAACAAGTTCGGCATCCGTTGCCTCTATCATCAGGCGCGGCGCGGATTCAGGTCCGGCACCGGCTTCGACGTTCGGTATTATTCACCCGGATATCTCCGAAACCTGTTCGCCTCGAGCTTCGGCCCGAGTGAGCTCAGCATCGACGGCTTCTTCGGGCTTGGCGTTCAGGCATCTGATCGGAAGTTCTTGCCGCTCTCGAAGAGGTTGGTCGTCGACGCATCGGAAGCCCTGCGCGGTGTGTCCAGGGCGCTTCCCGGTCTGCTCAACGTTGCCGACAGCCTCTACGTGAATTCGCGCCGCGCGGCCTGACCGCGTGCAGGCTTCGCCGGGCCGAAGGTGGGAGCGGCGGTCAGCAATGTCGACGGCAATGACAGTTATGGCGTTGCCTTTCACAACATCGCCTTGGCCGTTTCGATTGTCCGACCGTGAGCCATCGCGATCTCGGAGAGCAGGCGGCCAAGCTGCCTGGCCGGGATGCCGATCTCGAAGCGGCGCAAGAAGCAGTCGCGGGCGGCCGCGCCCATAACAGTCCTTGCGGACTGAGGCATCGAAACGAAGCGCGCCAACATGTCGCAGACGCCGGCGGCGTCATCCGTTGCGATCAGTCCGGCGGCGTCCGACTTGACCTCGCGCCAGATATTGACCTTGTCGGTAATCAGGACCGGCTTGCCGGCCGCAAGCGTCTCCGCGACCGCAACACCGAAGTTCTCCTGATGCGACGGCAGCACGAAAGCATCGCAGGCGCGCAGGGCGCCCCATTTGACGTCGCCGAACACCGCGCCCGGCCAATGGATACGACGTTCAATGCCGGCCGCTCGTGCCTGGGCCTCGAGTTGTCCCCGCCATCCGATCTGATCCGGGCCCGCGATGACGAGATCAAGTTCGGGATGCTCGGCGGCGATCCTGGAAAACGCCGTGACCAAGAGGTCGCAACCTTTCTTGGGATGGATACGACCGAGAAACAGCAGGAACGGCCGGTCGCCAAGAGCAGGTAAGGATCCGCGGAAGGCGCTGATCTGCTGCTGGCAATCCCCCTGGATGTCCGCAGTCCCATAGCCGACGATCCGCTCGCGGACACGGTAGGGCCAGAACGTATTGCGGGCCCGTATCATTTCGTCTTCGGTGGTGAACAGCACGGCGTCTGCATTCTTCAGCAGCGGGCCCTCGGAGAAGGCCCAGAGCGCCTGCTTCATCGCATGCTTCAGGCCTCCGCGCGCCCATGGATCCAGCATGCCGTGGGCAAATACGACGTAGGGAATGCAGGATCGTGGCAGAACCTGCCGCGCTCCGAAGCTCGAATGATTCCAAAGTCCGTTGACCACCGCGATGTCGTAGTCGCCGGCATGCGCTCTGAGCCACGGCGAGAATTTGGGCGCATAGCCGTAGTGGGTCCACAGCCAGTTGAAAGGCCCGGATGGACGGCTCAGCATGCCGCTCCCAACTGCGAAGGTCGGCACCGGACATTCGCGGACCCAGGGGTCGTCCGGGCCGTCGAGGCTGACGATGTGCGTGTCCATTCCGTACGCGCGCCGGGCCTCCGCCTGGCGCAACAGGCCCTCGATCGCCCCGCCGCCGCGCGGGTCGACCGATGCTATGATCTCGAGAATGCGCAATGATGATTTCATTGAAGGCTTCACATCCGGATATGATGCATACGACATATGGATGGATAAGCGATACCAAAATGATCGCTGCCGTATCAAGGATTGCGCCGAGCGGCGCTCCCGGCACGGCCGGATTCATCAGACTGTCAATGAGGGCTGCCATCACGGTGCGCTGGCAACACTTGCGGGGCTCGCCGGGAGCATCGCGACGGACGGGCTGGGGCCGCGCAAACCGGCGGGATGGCTGGACGGTTTGCCGGCAAAAGGATGCGATGATGAGCGACGCAATGACACCCAACGCACGGGTCGGGTCGGCGCCGATACGGCAATCACTTTCCGTCAAGGAGACGGTCCTCGCGATCTGGGAGCGCACGACGGGTCCGAAGGGACAGCAGGCGAATGCCGATCTTCGCCACATAGGGATCGGCGTGAGGCGGGTGGTTCGTTTGCTGGATGAGATTGAATGGTCGCTGGGCAAGAGGATTCCGATCGGCACCGCGTTGAGACTGGGCACGCCGGAGGCCATTGCGGAGGCGATCGCGACGGATCGGTGGCCCGAGCCCTCGCCGTTGCTGCTGCTGAAGGGTGGCGACGATCGCCCGCCGCTCTATCTGATTGCCGGCGTTCGCGGGACTCTGTTTGAAGTCGTGGCGCTAGCGCGGGCGTCGTCATCATTCCCCGGCAAGATCTGGGGTTTTCAGCCGCCCGGCTTCGAGGGCGACACACCGCGCTTCGAGTCGATTGAGGCGACGGCGGCCTGGTACGTCAGGCACCTCGCCGGCGATCCCGCCGAGCCGGTCAATCTCGTTGGATACTCGATGGGCGGCGAGATCGCGATCGAGATGGCGAGGGCCCTGCGCTCGGACAATCGAAAGCTTGGATTGGTCGGCCTCATCGACACTAACGTCGTGGAACGACACTGGTCGTTGAAGACACGATTGCGATACGTGGCCCGGCGTTCGCAGTTGCGCGTGTTGGGACTATTCGAGGCGCCGTCGGAGCAGCGCTGGCAGACACTGCTCAATATCGTGCGCCCGCTGATCCGCCGCCTGATAGGCCAATTCACCTACGGTGCCGAATTCACGCGCTATTACGAATCCTCACTCGACGACAGGATCAAGGTGGTCAAGGACCTCGCGCTCGTCGCCTACGAACGCTACGTGCCGCCCGTGGTCGATTTTCCCGTCGTGCTGTTCAAGTCGTGGGAGTCGGCCAAACGGGATCTCGTCGATCCCGTCGAAACATGGCGGCCGAAGGTGCCGGAGCTCGAAGTGGTCGAAGTCGACGGGAACCACGCCAACATGATCTTCCCGCCTTTCGTTCACGGACTGGCAGCCGAGATTTCCATCCGCCTGTCGTAAGGCGCATGCCGTCTGGAATACGTCCATACGGTCCGCGGCCGGCGTCGCGCGGCCGAATGGCTGGCTTGATCCTGCGCGGCCGAACCACGCATGTGTCCGAGGAGAGCAAAAAAAATGCACCCGGCCGAAGCCGGGTGCACATGCCTCGTTTGAAGGAGGCCTTGAACGGCAGATCAGGCGCCCTGCTTGCTCGAGCAGCCCGGGTTGCTCGGATCACCGGCATTACCCATCATCGACGGGCCGCCCGTGATGAGCGGGATGATCGGGTCGCGCCAGGTGTTCGGGATCGCCGAGAAGCCCTGCGAATTGAGGATCGCAGTCGCGGCCGCGTCGTAGTAGTGGAACCCGATGTAGTTGAACAGGTTCTGGAACGTGCCAGCGCCGAGGCCACTGTCACGCGTCTGGCTGTAGCACTGGTACATGTCGAGCCAGGTGAAACCAGCGATCGGGTACGAATTCGGCGTGGCCGGGTTCGGAACCTGAGACTGCGAGCTCCAGTTCAGCGGGTTGGCGATCGCATTGGCGTCTGGCAGGATCGGGTTGACGGCAGCCATCGAGTTCTTGATGCGGGTCGGCGACGGCCACTGGAAGGCGCCCGTGTTGTTGTCCACGTCATACTGCGACTGGACGTTGGCGACCTTCATGCCGGTCGAGAGAACCGGCTGCGAGAAGTCAGTGGTGGAGTAGCCGATCGCACCGTTGTTGCTTTCGATCGCGGTCTTGACGCCGCCATTGGTGTTGCCGGCGATGAAGGTGCCGCCGCCGGGATTGTTGTTGAGAGGCTGAGCCGGCGAGCAGGTGTCATTGGTGAAGTCCGGCCAGTTGGTCAGGTTGCTCGCGCGGTAGAGAGCGTCGGGGCAGGCCGCGTTGGTGCGGTCGCTGAACCGGAACTCCCACGAGCGGGTGGACGGGGTTGCACTGAGCGCGTCGGTCGTGTTGAGCGGGCCAGTGACACCCTGGCACTGCCGATACAGGGCGTTGACGAACAGGAAGTTCGTGCCGCTGCCGTCGGAGCGGTGCACGACCTTGATCGCGCCGGTGCCGAGCTGAACGTTGTTGTTGGACTTCTTCAGCTCGGGGTCGTTCCAGGCGGTGATGTGGCCGGTGAAGATGCCGCACAGCGCCTTGCGGGTCAGGTTCAGACCGGAGTAGTTGCCCGGATAGCCGAACGTGGCCTTGTCGGCGGTAGCGCCGGCCGGAACCGAGTTCTGGATGTTGAGCGGCGTGCCGTTGCCGTCGTTGCCGTTGAACGCGATCACGACAGCGCCAGCCATGGCCGGCATCTGAATGATATTGCCGTACTTGGCCTGGTTGCCGGAGTTGACGTAGTTGGTCGCGTCGGTCGCATTCCAGACGTCGTCGCTGCCGACGAACTGCACGGACGGATAGCCGTACTTGTCGGTCCAGCCGGGAATCCAGCTCGAGACGATCGGCAGGTGAACGGCGGGCGCAGCACCGAAACCGGTCGCGTTGGAAGAGCCGTCATGAGCGATCAGCGCGCGCTTGCCACCGCCGGAGCCAACCGGAACGTAGAGGATCTGCATGAACAGGCCGCTGAAGTCGCCAGTCGCGCTCGGGCACGACGGGTGGATCGGATAGGCGGGCTCGAACGCACCACCGGGGTACGGCCAGGTCGGGCCGCCGGGGTTACCGTCGACTTGCACCGAATGGCAGTCAAAGAGATAGCGATACACCGGTGCAGGGAACGACGCACCTCCCGCGTAAACCAGCTGAGCTTGAGCCGGCGCAGCCAGGCCGCAAGTGCCGATGGCAGCCGTGGCCAGCAAATACGCTTTCCAGTTTCTCATTAGAGACTCCTGTTCAATTTCTTAACTCCCGACCTTTTCCCCCAACGGGCATCGTATCGGGCGCGGCGGACCCTAGTCAGGCTTTGTTATGTTTTAACGTTACATTTGTGAACTAGATAACATCATTTATCGATGTGCAGGACTCCTTGCGTTTTCACCGCGCTCGCGTGCGCTGTCGTGAAATTTTCGCGGTGGCGCTGAAAGCAAAACAACGTCGCATTCGCCTTGCCTTGCTGCGAATCACGTTGCGCCGGCGTTCGCAATTTCGTGCGATGCAATTGCTGCGGCTTCCGATCTCCGCATTGCGCCGGCAACGTCGATCGTGAGCGAATAACATAACGGGAGTTGATGGTCACAAATCATTCTTCTCCGCATTATATTAGCGTCAGGCTTGGATCATTACAGACGCATCCTGGTCATGCCGAGCGGGTACGACCGGCTGCAGTTGCAGCGGCATCGCGTTCTGCCGCGCAGCCCGCGATGATGCATTTCGAAATCTGATCGAGGGTATGATGGTTCTCTGTCGTGGTCGCCGCCAGCAGTCGTCTGGTGTGTATTCTCGAATGGTAGTGGGACTCGCAGTCGCGACGAGCCTTTGGGCCGCGAGCGGATCCGGCTATGCACAGTCAAGCCAGACGGTCGTCGCCAAGGTCGGCGACCTGATCATCGCGAAGGTTGACGGCGTGGTGATCGACGGCCGCGACTACGAATTGGCCCAGCAGATGTTTGCGCACGACTTGAAAGGACTGGATGAAAAGGCGCGTCGCGACTTTCTGGTGCAGTACCTCATCGACGTCGCGTTGATGTCGAAGGATGCGCAGAAGAGGGATCTGAAAGTGGATGAGGCTGCCCTGCAGCGCAATTTCAATTTCCTGCGCAAGAAGGCGCTGATGGAGAGCTGGCTGGGCACCGTCGCGCAGTCTGCCATCACGGACGATTCGGTTCGTGCGGCATACGATCAGGTGGTCAAGGACACGAGCGAGCCCCAAATCCGCATGCGGACCATGCTCTTCAAAGTCGACGCGACCAACGATGAAAAGGCTGTCAAGACCGCAGAGGACCGTGCCAATGAGGCCGCCGCCCGCGTCAAGAAGGGTGAGGAGTTCGCCAAGGTCGCCGAGGAGATGACGGGAACGTCTCTGCCGGCCACGCTCAAGGAAGTGGGCTACTTGGATCGCCAGCAGATGAAGCCGGAAATTGCGAAAGTCGCGTTCGCGACCGAGGTCGGAAGCACGACAGCTCCGATCAGGACCGAGCAGGGCTGGGAGGTTCTCAAGATCGAGGACAAGCAGGCGCGCAAGCCGCTGGAATTTAACATCGTACGGGAAAAGTTCGCCGTGGTCGTCGGGCGGAAGGCTCAACTAGCGGCGATGGAGAAGCTGCGGGCGGACGCGAAAATCGAGCGGATGGATAGCCTCGAGCAGCCGCAGGACCAGGCCGCCAAGACGCCGAGTGAAGACGCCAAGGTGAAGGCGCCGAACTAACGGCGCATCGCGCGGTCGCGCCGAACAGTGCGGGTGGGGACGATCAGACCGGAGCGTCAGCGGTTTCGGTCGATCGTCCCGGAAGGATGCGGAAACAGGAATTGCCAGTGAAGGCACGGTTGTCGGCGGCCGCCAATATCGGCCTCCTGTTCGGCGGATACGGCTTCGGACAGGGAGCCGTGTTCCTTGCCCAAACCTGGTTGATAGCCGTCGGCGAGTATCGTTTGCTCGCGTCCTTCGGGACTCATTTCCTGTTTGCCGTGCTTGGCAGCCTCGTCGTCGATGCGGGCTCGTGCACCACGCTGGCGCGCCACGCGGCGTCATCTTGCCGCGAGACCGGCGCTCAGGATCTCTCGAAAGCGTTTTGGGACACGACCGTATTTCGTTTGCTTCTTGCGCTCACTCTGGCCGTCGCGGCGAGCATCTATGCATTTGCTTTCGCGCCAGACGGATTCTCCAGCAACTATGCGCTCTCCGCGGCGCCCGGCCTGATGTTCGTCGCCTGGAATACGGCCGGATTGCTGGATGGATTCAAGTTCAGCGGTATCAGCGGAATGAGTGCGGCATTCCCTTATGCAAGTTCGGCTCTCGTCCTGGTTATCGCTGCCAGACACGCCTCGCCGGATGCCGCGGGCGCCGCTCTCGGCGCCGCTTTTTCGGCTGGATGCCTGCTGATGGTTGCGACGCAGTGGATTGCGCTCGGCAATCTCGGCTGGCGGCCGCATGCGCGGACCACGACGTTGAGCGGCCTGCGGAGGGCCGCGCGGGAAGGTGGGGCCATGCTCTGTGTCCACTTGCCGGCACAACTCTATGGCCGTGCGCAAGTGGTGTTGAGCGCGGCTTGGCTCGGTGCCGAGACGACGGCTCTCTTTCTCTACGCCAAGCAGATAATCACGGGAGCTCTTCAGGTCATCGCATTCGTGCAACGGGTCGAATTCCCGACCTTGGTTGCTTGCATGTCCGGTCATAACGAGAATCCGTTGGCGACGGTCTTCCGGGCGCAGAAATTGGTGGCCGCTACGGGACTTGCCTTCACGGCGGCGGTGTCGACGGCAGGACTGGTCGCGGCACAATTCCCGGAGAGCCGGTTCAGCGCGGTCGCACCGCTCCTGAGCGCGTTTTCACCGGCAATCCTGACTGTCACCGCGGTGATCATGATGATGCAGGGGTTGGCCGCAAGCGGGGCCTATGAGGGTCTTGCACTGGATATCGCGATCTTCCACCTCGTCGGGGTTGCGGCCAGCTACGTCCTGCTGGACAGCTTGGGCGTATACGCTTTCATCGCGGCCGACATCGTATCGACCTTGCTCGGCATCCTGCTGCTCGCGCTGCGGCTGGGGAGATCCAGGCAGCGGGTTGCGGCGATGGGGCCGCAGCCGTGATTGCGGCAGCCGATGCAAGGTTGCGCAGCCTCGCCGGCAAGCCTGCGGCGCTGCAAGGACATCGGCTCCTCGCCTCCGCGACGGTCCTGAGGCTGACCTTCTTCGTCGGGTACTACGCTTTGAACGTGCTGTTCGCGGCGGACAAATTCGTCGCAGCGCTGACGTTTCCATCGTTCTTGATCTGTTGCTACAACATCTTGCGAATACGACGATCCTGCGCGAGCGTCGAGGACATGCTTTGGCTGCTGATGTACGTGTTCTTCGTGATCGCTCCCTGCCAGACTCTCAGATTCGGGCATTTCGAGAACGAAGGACCGGTCACCGGGTTCTTTTTCACCAACGGCGAGATCGCAACGGCGTTCGTCGTCGTCTTCGTCTTCCTCCTGACCGCTACCGTAACGAGCGTCCTGGTCAGGCGGCTCGTATCGGCGTCGGAGCCCGTGCGCTATCGGTTGAAAGACAATGCGCTGCCTGTGCTGCTCGTGCTCTGCGTGCTCGGTTTTGCCATGTTCGTGGTCGCCCAAGGAGGCATGGGAAACGTCCTGGCGGATCGATATTCCAAGGAACTGTCGGACAACGGCGCCATGGGAACGGCAGGCGCCTCCGCGCTGGCATTGCAGATGGTGGCCTGCCTCTTGATCTGCGTCCACGCGAAGTTCATGCCTTACCGGCAAAATGCCGGCCCGGTGGTCGTCGCCATTTCGACCTCACTTGCGCTCGCCATGCTCTTTATTGCCCAGAATCCGTACAATACGGCGCGGTTCTATTTCCTGATGGCCTGGCTGCCGATCGTTCTGGTCTTCATCTCCGGCAGACTCGGCATCAAGACGTTCTATCTGGGCGTGCTGGTCGGCCTCGTGGTTCTCATGCCGATGCTCAATCTCACGTCGAGGTCCGGCGCCTCGCTTGCCGAGGCCGTCGAGGCCGTCGACTTCTCGAGCGTGCTCACGATCCCCGGCCTCGATGTGCTCGACATGCTCGTTTACGAAGTACGCTATCTGGAGCTGTCGGACTTTTTCTGGGGGACCAAGACGCTGGGCCTGGTGTTGTTCTTCGTGCCACGCAGTCTCTGGCCGGGGAAGGAGACCGTTCTGGCCAGCGACATGGGGCTTGTCCTGGCCGACCTCGGGACGGCCGGAACGCCGAACCTGTCGGGCTTCGTTGCGGGCGATTTCTACGCCGATCTCGGCATCGTCGGCGTTGCCATCGGAGCGTTATTTGTGTCGTTCCTGCTCACATTCTTCGGGATCAAGCGAGCGGTTCTCGTGCACGGGCTGGATCTGCGCGCGTTCGTCTTCATGGCGTCGGCGCCCATCCTGGTCCGCGGCTCGCTCGGCTCGGTGGTTGGGCTGACATTCGTCGAAATGATCATCCTGGCAGTGCTGACGCGCGTCATGTGCCGACGGTCGTAACCGACCGCCACGGCAACGCAACGATCATCTCTTGATCGTGTGGATGTACATCATCTCGCCGTTGAGGTTCGATCCACTCGCGAGAGCAAACCAGATGCGGTTGATCGCGATGCGGAGCGGAAAGAAGCGATATCCTGCCGCCTCGTCGACATTGCGCTCGGTCTCGTAGCTGTAGGTCTTGCCACCCTTGCGCCCCGCCGTCGCGCTGAACATCAATCGTCGCGCCTGCAATTCCCATGGCGTGAACGAGCGTACGCCCGCGAGTTTCAACGGTCCCAGCCGCTCCAGCATTCCGGTCAGCGTCGTGCCGGTGAAGAAGCTGACATGCTCATGCGGAATCCATTTCGGGAATTGTCCGCCGAGTACTTTGACGACATTTGAGGCGAAATTATCGGTGCCGATGATGAGCGAGCCGCCGGGCTTGAGATGCTCGCATATCCGCAAGACGAACTCGCGCGGCTCAGGGATGTGCTCGATCACTTCGAACAGGGTGATGATGTCGAAGCGGTCTTCGGCCGCGAGATCTTCGAGGCTGCGATAGGTCTTCAACCCAAGCGTCTTGGTCGAATAGTCATATTGTGCCCGCGACAATTCGACCCCGGCAATGCTCGCGCAGTCGCGCGCCTTGTCGAGCAGGAAGCCGTATCCCGAGCCGACGTCCAGCAGCGAACGGCCAGAGAGCTGCGGGCAGAACCGGCGCAGCACGTTGATGTTGATGGTCGCGTTGACCCGTTGCCCATCCATGTGGCGCTGGTCGTGATAACCGTCGATGTAGAATTGATCGATGGCCACGGCCTGCATCGTTTCGCGCGAGAACATGAAGTCGCATGCATTGCAGTGCGCAACTCTGATGCCGTCGAGCATGAGGTGATCGCCCAGATCGTTGGAATGACACAACGGGCAATCGTCCTTGGTTTGGAATCGACGAGCGGCGACATTCATGGGATCTGGCCATTCCTGGAGTCTGGTCGCGGTGTCGCACGTCGACGACATCGCTCGTGCTTTGCCCAACCAGCGGCATTCCGTGGCGCGAAGGCGACCGCGAAGCCGCCGATCTGGTCGCGCGACCAGCTTCTATCACACGCGGGATGACAATCATATAACCAGTAACATGCCATGAGATTGCGGGGATCACCTCGTAGCGGACGCGGCATGCGGTCACGGCTCGCCGCCGGCAGACCCAGATCGTTCATACGGCCAAAAAGGAGGTCAACCCACCTGCCAAGCGCCTCGAGATCGTAATAGAAAATGATCTCATGTATAACATAACTTGCGGGAGCGGATGTAAAATGGCGATCTCGTTGTTGCGATTTCGCCGCCATGTCACGGCGCTCGTCTAATGATCGTACCGATCGGCGATCGATGTCCGCCGGTCGTTCTGCATTGAAGGGCGTGGCCGCGCAACGGCTGGGAGACGTGTATGGAACAGCTCGAGTCGATCTCTGGATATACCTTTGACGATGCCGAGCTGAACGGATCGCATGACATCCTGCTGCCGTGCCTGCTTGCCGTGCTCGATGAGCGGGGCGGGAAGGGGACGCGCGTCATGGATCTCGGATGCGGCAACGGAGCGGTCACCGAGCTGCTGCATCGTCGCGGTCATTCCGTCGTCGGAGTCGATCCCTCCGAAACCGGCATCCGGTATGCGCGGCAGAAATATCCGCATCTCCAGATCGACCGCGGCTCGGCCTACGACGCAATGGAAAAATATGGCCAGTTCGACTTCGTCGTGAGCCTTGAGGTCGTCGAGCACCTTTACAACCCGCGCAAATTTGCCGCCACCGTTCATAGTCTGCTCAAGCCGGGCGGCACCGCGATCATCAGCACGCCCTATCACGGATACTGGAAAAACCTGACGATGGCGGTTACGGGCAGGCTCGACCACCATTTTACTGCCCTGTGGGACCATGGGCATATCAAGTTCTGGTCGTACAAGACCCTTCGCCAGCTTCTCGAGGAAGCGGGTCTGCACGACGTGGAATTTCATCGCGTCGGCCGCATCCCCCCGCTGGCGAAATCGATGCTCGCCGTTGCCCGTAAATAGAACGCGCCCGCGATGTTTCGATCGGTCTGCATCGCATTCGCGCTGATCGGACTGACGGTTGCGGGCGCAGCCGCGCAGCCGCACGTGTTCTGGTACAACGATCCCGTCGGTCCGGATGAGACAGTCATCGTCACCGGCTCGCGGCTGGACGCAGTCAGGGCGATCAGCATCAGCCGCGTTCCGGGCGGCGCGTCGGGGCAGGCAGCCGGACCGCGGTCCGTGGAGTTGATCCAGCAGGACGCGCAATCCGTGAAGTTTGTCGTTCCAAAGGAATTTGCTCCGGGAATCTACCGCTTCACATTGGCTTATCCGGAAGGCGAGGTTTCTCTCCGCCTCAACAGGCCGGCGGTCTATTGGGTGCAGGCGAGCCTCGGCGACACCGTGTCGTCGGGCGGAACGGTGCGCGTGTTCGGGCGCAACATCGTGCGGCAGCCGGAGCGGGCAAAGCTCGTTCTGCTCCCCGAAGGTGCGGGCCAGCCGGTCACGTTGACGGCCGCCGCAGGGAGCCTCTGGCACGGAGGTTTTCGTCTTCCGGACACGGTTGCACCGGGTGGCTATCGCTTGCGTCTCTCGAACGGCGACGGCGACGAAGATGATTTCGTCGACGCCGGACGCATTCACGTCGTTGCCGCCGCCGCGGAGAGACGGTCGATTTTCAACGTTCGCGAATATGGTGCATTCGGCGATGGCATCATAAACGCGTCGCGGGCAGTCAAAGCGGCGATCAGTGCCGCCCAACAGAGTGGCGGCGGCATCGTCTACCTTCCGCGCGGGCGGTATTTGATGACGGGGCCGCTCCTGATCCCATCCAATGTGACCCTCAGGGGCGAGCGCACGGATCTCGTCAACCTGGTCTGGCAGGACGTGGAGGATCCGCCGGAAGCGCTGATCGCCGGTACGTCGCATTTCGCCATCGAGGATCTGACGATCTACGCCTCCAGGCACGGCCACGTCGTGGTTGGTGGCTTTCTGAACGGTGTGCCGATTCCGAGCGCATCGGACATCGCCGTTCGTCGCGTGCGCATTCGCGCTTCGGCCTTTCGCGGCCACATGTCTCCGGAGCAAACCTTTCAGCGGATGCTGAAGATCGACCGGCAATACGGCCAATCGCTGGATACGATTCGTCTGACGGGCGACAAATTGACGGTGACCGATTGCGATGTCGTCGGATCGGGCCGATCGCTCTACTTGTTCAAGCCGAGCAACACCGTCATATCCGGCAATGTTTTGAACAACGGCAGGTTCGGGTGGTACTCGTTCACTGGCGCAAATCGCATCATATTCGAGAATAACACCGTCACGGCGGCCGATCTTCAGGGCACGGGAGGGTCGATCAATACGCTTTCGCCCGATGTCACCGGTTCGGAAAACGTGTTCTTCGCCAACAATGTGTTCAAGGCGTTATACGGCTGGGATCGCGAAGCGGTGTCGAGTGATGGAGGCGGCGGCTTCTATTTCGGTCCTGCCTCGAGCGTCGCGCCGGACCGGCTATCCTTGCCGGGGCCGGCGAACGAGCGCGTGATCGCAACGACCTGGGTGGGCGCCGTGGTCATGGTCGCGGATGGGCGGGGAGCCGGCCAATTCGCCCGCGTTGCGGCCTTCGATCCGGCCGGCAACGATAGGCCGATGTCGGTTGCGCTGGACCGCAAGCTCGCGGTCGAACTCGATGCGTCGTCGGTCGTCACCGTAGTCCAGATGCATCAGAACTATCTCATCGTCGACAACACATTCGAAGACGTCGGCGTTGCCGCGCAGTTCTATGGCACCGGCTTGAATCACGTGCTTGCCGGCAACGTCGCTACGAGGACCGGAGGGTTCTTCGACCGCGCCTTGATCTATCACCACTTCCAGCCAAGCTGGCAGGTGCAGATCCTCAACAATCGAATTACCGAAGGCAACGCATATCAGGCTGGGCCTGATCGCACGATTGCGTCCGGCGAAGCCTTGATCGCCGTTCAGGCGGTACGACCGCCGGGCATGTTGAAGCAACCGCCACTGGTCCGTGCCGTGATCGTGCGCGGCAACCATATGGACAACGACGCTCATATCGAGGTGACCGGCGTAACGCCGGTCTTTCCGGGCGTGCGTGACGTCGTCGTGGAGGACAACGTCATTGGATCGTCGCGCGTGGGCCTGGTCATCGACCGCGGCGTGCTGCTGGCGACCGAGCGGCGCAACACGGTCAACGTCATCGAGAGGTGACTCTCCAGCGGACCGGTCCGGTAGACGATCTCGAGACGATCACGCCGGTTCATGGTTGAGCCGTGTCGAGCTGATCGGAACGCAGTGGCGAGAGCGATCGCATGTGCCCTCGCCACTTGTGACGTGCAGATGACGCTGACGTCGTCTGTTTTATTTCGTTGAAGCGGGCGACGATACGTCTTGTGCGTAGGGACCGGACGATCGGCTTCGGCGGAGCGTTTCCGGTGGCCCAAGACGCTCGTCACGCGGCCGGAAGGTTGAGGATTTGGACGAGGGCGCGCCGTTGGCGCGGATCCTCGGCGGACAACGATGGATACCCGAACGGCAGTACCAGCCAAGCCAATCGATCAGATCGACCGCGAGAGTCTCGGCGGTACCATTTCCGTGTCCGATCTGGTCGAACAGATATGGGGCTTCATTCGCCGCCAATATCTCGTCTTTGTCATCGTCACCGCCTGTTCGATCGGTCTTGGCCTCGTCTATCTGCTGACGACGCCTGCGCGCTACACCGCGCATGCGATGATGCAGATCGACTCCAGCAAATTGCGTGTCCTGCAACCGCAGCAGGTGTCGTTCTCGGACACGCCGCTCGACACCACGCAGGTCGAAACCCAGGTCGAAGTGCTGAAATCCGAAGGACTCGGGCTGTCCGTGGTCAAGGAGATGCGGCTGACGGAGGACCCGGAGTTCGCAGGCAACGGAGCGCGGCTTTGGGGATCCGGCAATTCGGCGCAGGACGCCGAAAGCCGGCAGTCCCAGGCCCTGGATGCCTTGCTGCGTCAGCGCAGCATCAGCCGGGTCGGCCGCACTTACGTCCTCGACATTGCCTTTAGCTCGCTGCGCCCGAATCGCGCCGCTGAGATCGCCAACGGCATTGCCGAGGCCTACATCGTCGATCAGCTGGAATCGAAATACCAGGCCACGCGGCGCGCCAGCAAATGGCTCCAGGACCGGATCACCGAGCTGCGCGAGCAGGTCTCGGCCGTCGATCGCGCCGTGCTCGACTACAAGGAAAAGAACAAGATCTTCGACATCGCCGTCGCTCCTGCGGCCGGCGGCGCCAGCGCCAGCGCTCGCTCGCTCGAGGAACAGCAGCTTGCGGAGATTTCCAGCCAGCTGAGCACCGCGCGCGCCGCGAGCACCGAGGCGAAGGCGCGGCTCGATCGCATCCAGGAGGTCCTCAAGATGGAGATCCCCGATGCCTCCGTGGTGGATTCATTGCGAAGCGAGATCGTCATCCGGCTGCGCAACCAGTATCTCGATCTCGCCGCGCGCGAAGGCCTCCTCTCGCAACGCTATGGAAGCGACCATCAGGCCGCGATCAATGTGCGCGCCCAGATGGACCAGATCCGCCAGTCCATCACCGACGAGCTGCGCCGCATCGCCGAAAGCACCAAGAGCGATTATGAGATCGCGACGGCTCGGGAACAGTCGATCAAGAACAAGCTGGCGGACATGGTCTCGGATGCGCGCATCACCAACCGCGAGCGTATCGGCTTGCGCGAGCTCGAAAGCAACGCCCAGGCGATCCATACGATCTATGACAGCTTCCTCCAGCGCTATATGGAGGCGATCCAGCAGCAATCGTTCCCGATCACCGAGTCCCGCATCATCAGCGCGGCAACCGCGCCCAAGCAGAAGAGCAGCCCCCGGGCCTCCGTCGTCCTGGGCGTCGCAACGGTGCTTGGCATTGCGTTGAGTCTTGCGGTTGCCGGCCTGCGCGAGGCGCTCGATCCGGTGTTCCGGAGCAGGCGGCAAGTCCACGAAACCCTTCAGGTCAAATGCCTCGCCGTCGTGCCGCTGCTCGACGCTCCGCCGCGATCGCGCCTGCTCGCGCGATGGCGGCGAAACGCCATGCAGGATGCTGCCGTCATGCCCGCCGGCGCAGATGCGATGCTCGGCCGGGTGGTGCTCGATCCATCGTCGCTGTTTGCCGCCTCGTTGCGCTCGATCAAGGTGGCGGTCGAAGTCAGCACCGCGGGCCAGCGCAGCAGGGTCGTCGGTTTGATCTCGACGCTGCCGGACGAAGGCAAGTCGACGATCGCCAGCAATTTCGTGGAGCTGATCGCGCATGTCGGCAAGAAGGTCATTCTGGTCGACGGCGATCTCCGCAATCCGACGCTGAGCCGGGCGATGGCCCCGGATGCGGCGAGCGGCCTGCTCGAGGTTCTCGCCGGAGAGGTCGGACTGCACGATGCCGTTCGCACCGCGCGCGGGCCCGCCTTCCTGCCGACGGTCCTCGGGTCCCGTGATGCTCACGGCAGAGAGCTTCTCGGCTCGGAGGCGCTCAAGATGCTGATCGAGCAGCTGCGGGAGACATATGAGTACATTATCATCGACCTGCCGCCGCTCGGTCCTGTCGCCGAGGTGCGCGGAACGGCAGGTATGATCGATTCATATGTTCAGGTGATCGAGTGGGGCCGATCGCGCAAGAACACGGTGCGACAGCAGTTGCTCGGAGCTCCCGAGATCTACGAGCGGTTGCTCGGTGTGGTCCTCAACAAGGTCGACCTCAAGGAATTCAGCCGGCATGAGACGCTGGATGCCGTCGGCGGCCAGAACGGCTATTATTAAAAGTTGAAGCTGCGCTCAATCGCAACCTCAGATTAGGGTAACAGAAGATCATCCTCATCTTCCGGACCCACTGTGGCTCCGTGCGGGCGGGCGGGATTACCGGCCGCTGGCCGCAGCTCCGATTTTTCCTTTAAATCCGCGATCGAATTTGCGATGCAGGCTCCAGGGGTTGAAGGCGACCTGAGTCTGGAGGGGAATTTTGGCAGGACGCCGGTGTGTGCTAACAGGGCCGCGGGACCGGCCGGGGGCATCGGGCGAGCGCAAATTAACCATCGGCAATGCGATGGCCGCGCAGAAGGCTTTACTGTGGGGACAATTCGCGCCAAGCCTGTCGCTACGAAGCTACTTTTCATTAGTAAGTTGAAAAGGTTAACTAATCCCGCTTTGCTAGGGCAAAGCGGGGACATTGGCCGGAGAGGGCGAGATGGTCGGCAGGAGACATGATTCGCGGGAAATTTCGGACAAGTTGGCCCAGGCGGATCAACTCGCGGCCAGAGGCAAGACCCAGCGCGAGATATCGAAGGCGCTCGGCGTCAGCATCATGACCTATCATCGCTGGAAGAAGATGCTCAAATCTCCCGAGCCGGCGATGGATGGGACAGGCGGCGCGATCGAGATCGGCTCGAGCGTTCCGCGCGATGCCAGCTCCGAAGACACCATCAAGCGCCTCGAGGTGGAAAACGCGCAACTGCGACGTCTTGTAACTGACATGTTGCTCGAGAAGCTGAAGTACGAGGAGGAGCTGCGCGCACGCCAGGAGCCGCGGCTCCGGCGCCCCGAGAAGGGCTAGCGCGTCTGCGAGCGAAGTGAACGCCGGCTCACATCGGGAAAGTGCGTCAAAACGAGAATCCGGAAGCCCCGTTCCGATGTCCTCGAAACGGGCATGGCGCTAGGGCATGATCCGGAAAAGTGCGCAGCGGTTTTCCGAAAAGATTATGCTCAAACAATAACGTAAAGCGCGATGACGATTCATCCTCATCTCATCGCGCTTTAGGGCCTGATCCCCAAAGGGGGAGGCAAGGGGAAGGACGAGGCAAGGGACGCGGGGAGCGGCGAAGCCGACAACGCGAGCTCAACGGCCGGTTTGGCCGGCTCGGCACCGAACGATACCCAGACGTTTGGATCCGTCGCGCTCTGGCGCGATAAATAGCGATAGTTCGTCTCGTACCAGAATAGGATTTCTGGCGTCTGGTTGTCGAGGATCATTTCGCCCCGATCGGACCGGACGGTCAGGACGGCATGGCGTGTCCTGGTCTGGCCGCGCTCCTCGACGATGGTGATGAGCAGCGCGCCCTGGGGCCAGCCGGTCTTCGCGAGCAGCTTGCGCTTGAGCAGGACCATGTCCTCGCAATCGCCGCGGTCGAGCGGGTAGGCCCAGCGCTCGGTTTTTCCATAGAGCTCGGTATCGCTGGTCCAGGTCACGCGATCGTTGACGTATTTGTTGATGTCGTAGAGTTGCTGGAGCAGCTCCGGCGTGAGCGTCACGTCGCGCGCCTGATCGGCCGAAGGCTTGCATTCGTCGGCGTTTGCAGCGCAGAGCTGGAGCCAGCCATTGGGCGCCTTGGTCGCGTTGCCGATCGCGGCGAACAGCGCCGGACGGGCAAGGAAGGCGTGAGCCGGGAGCGCATCCCAGACGAACAGGGCGGCCGCGGCAGCCGCGGCGGCGGTCCACGCGCGAAGCCGTCTGGCGGTCCGCCCCTCCATGCAGAACTTCGTCATGCCCATTCCCCACCGGATTCCGGGTGGGAGGTTCGCAAAGACCGCTCGCGATCCCGCTAAGCAATTGTTTCAAATTGAATGGATCGGCGCGAAAGCTCTCGCGCCGGGGCGGCTATGGTGTGATTTCAGTTAAGATTCAACGATGGTCGCTCCGCAGCGGCTCCCAGATCTCGATATCGCGATCGCGCGTGAGCAACCCGGGAAGCGCCTCGTGCCAGGCGTCGCGATAGGATCGCTTGATCTGGACATTCAGGACCTCTTCATGGCTCTCCCAGGTCTCGTAGAGCATGAAGCGATATTCGGACGCCGGATCGCGGTGCAGGACCGCCTGGTGGAATGTCGGCTCGTTCCGCATCGCATCGAGCACCGTCCCGAGCAACCGCAGAAAATTTTCGCGCTGCTCAGGCACGACGTCGAACTTGATGGCGTAGGTAACCGGCATGGGTGAATTGCCTTGATGTTCGCCCTGGCGGGAATTGCCGCCAGTCGAGGTGAGGATGCATCACGCGACCGAGGCCGGTCGATTACCTCCCAGGTAAGAAGGACGCGGGATGTACGCGTGAATTCGGCTGCGCAGCTCAGCCCGACGCTGCATCTGCCTCGGCCTCGGACATCGACACCCGCGCCGGATGGCTGAAGATTTCGAATTCGTTCCCCCGCGCGACACCGACCAGCGTGATGCCGCTGGCCTCCGCCGTTCGCACGGCCAGTGCGGTCGGCGCCGACATGGCGACGATCACGCCGGCACCGATCGCAGCGGTCTTCTGCACCATCTCCACCGAGATGCGGCTGGTGAGAACGACGGCGCCCGCGCGCCCGGATGTCCCTTCGCGCGCGAGAGCGCCGGCGAGCTTGTCCAGCGCATTGTGGCGGCCGACATCCTCCCGCACGATCATGATCCTGCTGCCCGGCTCGAAAAATCCGGCCGCGTGAGTGGCGCGTGTCACGTGATTGAGGATTTGCGACTCGGAGAGCGCCGCGATGGCCGAACTGACCTGTTCGGACGTGAGGCCAGTCGGCCGCTCGACTGGCTGTGCGATGCGGCGGGCTTCATGCAAGCTTTCGATGCCGCACAGGCCGCAACCGGTCGGTCCGACGAGGTGCCGGCGTCGTTGCTTCAGCAGGCGCCCCGCGTTCGGCCGCAACCATAGCCGCAGCTCGATGCCGTCGGCGCTGGGCACGACCGTGAGCTCCTCGATCTCGCCGATGTCCGTGATGATCCCCTCGGTCAGGCTGAATCCCAGGGCGAGGTCGGTCAGATCGCCGGGGCTGGCCATCAGCACGGCGGCGGTCGTTCCGTCGTAGACGAGCGCCACTGGATATTCCTCGGCCATGACGCGCGCGTCATGCATGCCGCTCGACGTGAGCCGGGGCATTTTCACCGAGGCCTTGGGGGCAGAGGCACGATCGCGTGCGCTGAATTGGGAGCCGTGCATGAATGCTTGCCTTACGTCTGTTCATCGACGCGCGAGCGCGAGCAAGGTTCCGAAACGTCCAGGAACTTGCGATCGGATCTCGGGTTCTTCGCGTGCAGGGCTTGCACGATCGAAGGACATGTCATGCGGCAAAAGGCAAAGGTCGAGACCTATGATGCTCCGGCAGGTGGCTGGGGCTCGCTCAACGCCGTTGCTCACATCCTGACACAGGAAGAGGTCGCGATCCTCGGCAGCGAGATCCTGCTCAAGCAGAACAAGTCCGATGGCTACATGTGCGTGAGCTGTTCCTGGGCCAAGCCGGCGAAACCGCGTCCGTTCGAGTTCTGCGAGAATGGCGCCAAGGCAACGGCCTGGGAGATCACGCGCAAGACCGTGACGCCGGAGTTTTTTGCACAGCACAGGCTGGCCGAGCTTCAAACCTGGTCCGACCATCAACTGGAGGAGCAGGGGCGCCTGACGACGCCGATGCGGTACGATCGCGCCAGCGACAAATATCTGCCGGTCGGCTGGGACGAGGCCTTCCGCGAGATCGGCGCCGAGCTGAACCGCCTCGATCCGCGTTCCGTCATCATGTACACGTCCGGTCGTGCCTCGCTCGAAGCGAGCTACATGTACCAATTGTTCGGCCGGATGTACGGCACCAGCAATTTCCCCGATAGTTCCAACATGTGCCACGAGACCACATCGGTGGCGCTGCCGGAGGTGATCGGCGTTCCCGTCGGCACGGTGCAGCTGGAGGATTTCGAGACCACCGATTGCGTCTTCTTCTTCGGCCACAACACCACGACCAACGCGCCGCGCATGCTGCATCCGCTCCAGGAGGCGGCGCAGCGCGGTGTGCCGATCGTGACCTTCAATCCGCTTCGCGAGCGCGGCTTGGAGCGCTTTGTCAATCCGCAAAATCCGGTCCAGATGATTGCGGGCGGGACCCGGATCAGCTCGCAATATTATCAGGTGCGGGTCGGCGGCGACGCTGCGGCCATCATCGGGATCTGCAAATTGGTGATCGAGGCGGATGATCGCGCCGTAAAATCCGGCGAGCCGCGCGTGATCGATGTCGACTTCATCACGCAGCACACCTCTGGCTTTGACGAGTTCGCCGCATTCTGCCGCGCGCAGGACTGGAACGAGATCGAGCGGGCGTCCGGCCTGCCGCAGTCGGCAATGCTGGCGGCCGCGAACACCTACATGGCGGCGAACGCCGTGATCGCGAATTACGGCATGGGCGTCACCCAGCACAGGCACGGCGTTGAGACGGCGAAGATGATCGTCAACCTGCTGCTTCTGCGTGGCAATATCGGCAAGCGTGGCGCCGGGATCTCGCCGATCCGGGGCCATTCCAATGTCCAGGGCCAGCGCACGGTCGGCATCTCCGAAAAGACCAAGCTCGTGCCGCTCGACAAGCTTGCCGAGCTCTACGGCTTCGAGCCGCCCCGATGGGATGGTTTGTCGACGGTGGACGCCTGCGAGGGCATCCTGAAGGGCGAGGTTCGCGGCTTCGTCAGCCTTGGCGGCAATTTCCTGCGCGCTGTTCCCGAACGGTCCTTGATGGAGCCCGCATGGTCACACCTGCGCCTGTCGGTGCAGATCGCGACCAAGCTCAACCGTACCCATCTCGTGCCTGGAGAGATCACATACCTTCTGCCGTGCCTCGGCCGAATTGAGATCGACCAGCAGGCGAGCGGCGCGCAGGCGGTGTCGATGGAGGATTCCACCGCTTGCATCCATGGCTCGCGCGGCCAGCGCAGGCCGGTGGCCGAACATCTTCTGTCGGAGCCGGCGATCATTGCCGGTCTCGCCAAAGCGACATTGAAGCCCAATCCCGATGTCGGTTGGGACGCCTGGGTCGCCGATTATTCGAAGGTTAGGGACGCCATCGAGCGCACCTATCCCGATCAATTCAAGGACTTCAATGCGCGGATGTTCGAGCCCGGCGGCTTTGCGCGGCCGCTCGCGGCCCGCGAACGGAAGTGGAAGACCCCGAACGGCAAAGCGAACTTCACGGTTCCGAAGGCGGCCTTCGCGCCGCCGCGCGAAAGCGACGGCATCTACGAGTTGATGACGATGCGCGCGGACGGGCAGTTCAACACCACGATCTATACCGAGGACGATCGCTTTCGCGGCATCACGGGCGGTCGCTACGTCGTGTTCATGAATCCTGCCGACATGGAGGACGACGGGCTGAAGTCGGGGGATACCGTCACGCTGGTGACGGAAGCGGGCGACGGCGTCGAGCGCAGCTTGAGCGAGCTCCAGGTCGTGCCCTACGGCATCCCACGCAGGAGCGTCGCGGGCTACTATCCGGAATGCAACGTGTTGATACCGCTCTGGCACTATGCGGAGGGCAGCAAGGTCCCCGCGGCGAAATCCGTTCCGGTACGGCTGTTCAAGGACATCCCGCCCGAGATCCTCGATGACGAAGACGCTCCGATTTCGGCGACTTGAACGCGAGCTGGCGGTTGAGGACGATGAGGGACAGCACGTCGAAAGTCGCCGATATCACGAACGCCGTTCACCTCTGCATCGACATGCAGAATATTTTCGCGCCCGGCGGGCTGTGGGCGACGCCGTGGATGGAACGGGTGTTGCCGACGATTGCCGCCATCGCTTCGCGCTACCAGGCCAGGACGATCTTCACGCGCTTCATCACGCCGCAGGGTCCGGAAGATCGGCCCGGACAATGGCAGAGCTATTTTCACCGTTGGCGCGAGGCTACGCGCCGGCACCTGCCGCTATCCGCGCTCGAGCTGGTGCCGGCGCTCGGCCGGTTCGTTCCGCCGGCCGTCGTCATCGACAAGCCGGCCTATTCGGCGTTCAGCAATCCCGGTCTTGCGACCCTGTTGGTCGAAAAGCACGTCGGCGCGGTCGTCATCACCGGGGCAGAGACGGATGTCTGCGTTCTGTCGACGGTCCTTAGCGCGGTCGATCTCGGTTTCAGGGTCGTCATCGTCGAGGACGCGCTGTGCAGCTCATCCGACGTCGGACACGATGCGCTGATGACGATGTACCGCACCCGCTTTCACGGCCAGGTGGATCTCGTGACCGCCGAAGAGCTGGCGGAGTTCTGGCGCGCGTAGAATGCACGAATCGAACCAGCTCATGCGAGCGCAACGTCGGCCGGCACCGCTCTCGGTCGCGCCGGCCGCGGATCGCTCTCCCCGGATCGCATGCTCAGATAGGCCGGGTCGAAGCCGGCAAGCCGGACCAGGCCGGGCCAATCCGTGATCGTCATGGTCTTGCCTTGCCATTGCAGCAAGTTACAGCGGCGAAGCTCTTGGATGGTGCGATTGGCGTGCACCGGGGACATGCTGCAAGCGGCCGCGATGTCGGATTGGGTGAACGGCGAGGACAGCTTGAAATCCCTGGCAAGGCCGACGGTTTGCAAACGTGTGGTGATCTCGCAGAGCAGATGCGCCACGCGCGTCAACGCATCGCGGCTGCCGAGGTTGACGGTCCAGTTGCGCTGGATCGCGTGATCTGCCAGCAGCATCAGCAGCAGGGCGTGCGCCATCGCCGGCGAACGCGCCGCCAACTCGCGAAAGAAGCGATGCGGCACGAGGGCGACGATCGCGGGGCCGAGCGCAATCAGATTGCCGTCGACGCGCGGGCGATGGAGCGTGTGCAGGTTGGCGATGTCGCCGGCAACGCAAATCGATGTGATCTGCCCATCCGCGCTTTCCGGATTCTGCCAGGACAAATAGCCCTGGAGCAGCAGGCAGCATTGGGTCGTCTCGTCGCCATGGCGAAGAATGGCCTGATGCGCGCCGACATGCGCAATGCCGCTCGGCATGTTCGCGAGAAGGTCGAGATCGTCGGCGGTCAGGTCGGCAAGGCTCGCCAGACGATCGGCGAGCCTCGAGTAAGCAATCCTACTTGCATGCGATGTCCGATGGCCCGCCGCCCGCGTCGGACTTTGGCCGAGATGGACGGCGGAAAGCATTAACCTTTGATACGTTTGCGTCGACGAATGGGCCGGGAGCAGCCATGTCGCATGATCGCGTGAGGTCAGGGAACTGTGTTCGTCAATCGGCTCGCCGAACCAAGGTTCCCAGCGTTCAATTGACGTTGTCGCCGAGCATGTTGCGGAAGGCGGTGATGACGGCGGCAACGCCACTCACGCCTTGCATGAGCGCGATCTCGCCCTGCTGCTCGTGGCGAATGGCATGAGCCATGATGCGCAGGCGCAGATCACCGCGGCTGTGCCACATCTGGTCAGCCATCCTGACCGCGCCTCTGTGATGCTTGCTCATCGCTGCGACGAACAACGCGTCGAACTGGTCCGCCGGCGCGGTCTTGACCTGCCGCATCTCGTTCGGCGTCAGGAAGCCCGGCATGGCGGCACGTTCGTCCGTGCTGCAATCCGGCATGTCCGTGTCGAACCAGCTCAGCCACCAGGTCTCGAAAATCCTGTTCTCACCGGACTGGCTTGCGACCATCAGCATCGCGAGCTTGCGCAGATGCGGGTCGCGGGCGCGTTCGGCGCCGCTCTGCGCGAGCTCGATACCCTGCGTGTGATGCGTCGTCATGTGGCGGAGATAGGCCTGGTCGGCATCCTTGTCGCGGCCCATCCACGGCAACTCGTAGCCGATGCTGCCGAGCAGCGCGATCGTGCCGAGCACTGCAATCGCGGCAACCGCGCCGGTGACCCAGGCATTGGTGAAGCGCACGTCTCGTGCCGGTGCGTCGCCCGGCATCCAGCGCAGCCACGCGAACAGGGGATACATCACGGCGGATGAGCCGTGGACGAGCAGGCCGATCCAGTAGGGCTGTTGCAGAGTGAACAAGGGCTGCCAGAACGGAAACAGCGGCACCAGCACGAACCATTCCATGGCCGAGGAGAACACCGCCCAGGGCAGCGCGAGCAGCAGGATCGTCAGCGGCCGCAAATCGGCGGTCCAGCGCCCGAGCGCGCCGAAGAAGACCAGCGCCCAGGAAAAATCCGCCCATTGGTGAAAGGCGATGCCGGCGAGGATCGCGCTCCACGACGGCTCGGAGCTGATTGCCCAGTCGCGCGCCGGAATGGCCGCGACCGTCATCCAGTCGACCGCGGCATCGCGGCCGATCCGGGCGGCGAAGAGCTGGCTGATGATGGTCGAGAAGCTGCTGCTGATGAGGCCGAGCGCGGCAGCGGCGATCCAGCGTGAATGCCGCCGACGTATGGAGAGTAATGAGGTGCTCTCGCCAGTGTGTTGAAGGGAGATAGCCGGCTGCACGGCGATTCACGTGAGCTGCTTGAGCTTCTTCAGCGGATTGAGCTCGCTCGGCTGGCCCTGCTCGTCGCGGCCGCGCTCGGCTTGCGCCTTCCCGTCGTCGTGGAGATCCTGATCGCCGATGAGCTCGCCGACGGCTTGCCTGGCCCTGCCGACGATCCGCTCGCGAAGACCCTTGGTCTTGCCCATGAGCTGCCTCCGATATGGCCTGCCTCCAGGCTCACGCCGCTAGCCCCGGCGCGTGAAGGGGGGGCGAGCGCCGGGGCTGCGGTCTAGTACGCTTCCGGAAGCGGGGGGACGCCGGAAGCGTTGATGAGACTCGCTGATGCGCCGATGGTTCCTGCGGTGATTACCGGTCTCGAGCCCGATGATCACCCCTTCATTGCCCTGGAGCAGGGTGGTGGCGTCCGGCAGCGGCGCGGGCGGTCGGTCCGGATGTGTCGACATCAGCAGGCGGCCATGGCCTTGCCAGTGCCATTTGCGCGACGCGGATATCGTCACGGGGCTCAAGAACAAGATCCAGACCACGGTGGCGAACGTCACGACGAACGAGATGCTGGCCAAGCAGCATCGCAAGATGGCCGAGCCGGGCACGGCCAAGTCGTAAGGCCAGGGCGCTGCAATTTCCGCGCAGCGATGCGGCAAATTCCGCGCGGCCAAACAGATGGAGGGCGTCGATTCACATACCCTAATGCGCCGGGGCTCGTAAGCGATCAGACTGCCCTGGCTGGAAGAGGGGCTGCGATGGCAATGGATCGCGTCGAACAGGCGTTCGTGGCAACCGCCATCACGGGTTTTGTAGTGATGCTGGTGGCAATCGTTTGGATGATGGTGAGCTGAGCGGGGAGGCCTGTCTTGCGCGTCGCGCTGCCCTATGCTGCGGTTCTCCTGTGCCTGGCGGTGACCGTCTGGCTCGCTTTCGCGCATCTGTTCTGATCCCGCAAACCTCTGAACTCAGCGGTCTCGTGCGGTTCTCTGCCTGTCGCGGCGCGCCGCGTTGCGGCGCTCCTGCTCCAATTCGTCGCGCAGACGCTGCCCGCTGACCAGATGGTCGCTCCTGCGCAGCAGTGCCATGGCCTCGCGAACCAGGTCGTGCGAATGGCTCAGGAGTTTTCGGTCGAGGGGAGAGTCCGGTACATAGATCATCGACGGCTCCTTGCGCGTTGAGAAGTGCAAAGCAAGACGCCTCGTTGCGTGTCAGGCCTGCGGATCGGCGATGAGCGCGGCCAGCTTCCGCGCCATCGCCGGAAGATCGATCGGTTTTTCCAGCAGCGGCACGTCCTGGAATTCCGGACCGAGGGTGATCTTGTCGTATCCCGTGGTGAACAGGAAGGGCACGTTGCGTGCCTTCAGCTCGCGCGCGATCGGGAAGATCATCTCGCTGCGGATGTTAACGTCGAGCACGGCGGCATCCAGGACGCTGCCGTCGTGCAGGATCTTGAGCGCGTCCTCGAGGTGACCGACGGGACCGGCGATCTCCGCGCCGAGCGCGCGGAACGTATTGCTGATGTCGTCGGCGAGAAAATATTCGTCCTCGACCACGAAAATGCGCCGCCCACTCAGTTGCGCGCGTTGACGTGACGATGTCGGCGATACCGCCATGGTGCCTCCGGCATTCGCTTCGAGCCCATAGGAACATAAGACGGTGGCCCGCCTTGGTGCAAACGATGCAAACGGAGGCCGGTTCCATGCGCAACCGAGACATCATTGTCATCGGGGGCTCCGCCGGAGCCACCCAACCGTTGAAGCAAATCTTGGGTGGTCTGCCCGCGGACCTACCCGCCGCCGTCTTCGTCGTCCTGCACATTCCGGCCCAAGGTATCGGCATCCTCTCGACCGTCGCCAGCAATGCCGGCCCGCTTCCGGTCCGGCAGGCCGAGAACGGTATGAAGATCGAGCCGGGTCGGATCTATCTGGCCGCGCCCGACCATCATCTGCTGCTCGCTGAGGATCGCGTCTTCCTCGGCCGCGGCCCGCGTGAGAACATGGTTCGTCCGGCGATCGACGCCTTGTTCCGCTCCGCGGCCCTCAACCACGGGCCGCGGGTCATCGGGGTGCTCCTGAGCGGCCTTCTCTCCGATGGCGTCGCCGGCCTCAACGCCATTAAGCGCTGCGGCGGGATGACCGTGGTCCAGGATCCCGCGGACGCCATCGCCGACGAGATGCCGCGGCGCGCGATGGAGGCGACCACCATCGATCTCTGTTTTCCCGGCGCCGGTATGGGAGACGTTCTGTCCGAACTCGTTAGGGAGCAGGCCGGCGCCGCTCTGCCGATCCCGCCCGAGATCAGGCTCGAGGTCGAGATTGCCGCCGGCGAACGGATCGGCAGCGACAGCCTGATGGTGATGGCCGATCCAGTCGCGCTGACCTGCCCGGCCTGTGGCGGCGTCCTGTCCCAGGTCAAGGATGCCCGTCCGACGCGTTTCCGCTGCCAGGTCGGGCATGGCTTCACCGCCGATACGCTCGCTAAGGAGCAGGAAGGGCGGGTGGATGAAGCCTTGCGGGTCGCGCTGCGTATCATCGAGGAGCGGGCGGAACTGGTGCAGCGCATGGCGGCCGAGGGCCGGCGTGCCGGGCGGGCCGCTGTCGCGGAGATGTACGAGGTGAGGGCTGCCGAATACCGCGAATATGCCGACATGATCCGGCGCGTCGTGCTAAAATCGCTCGATCCTCCCGTTCGCAAGCGGGAGGCGTGAAGGCTTTGCCATGGCCATCTCCCCTGCCGAACGCACCGCGCAGCTCAATGCCGAGCAGAGCCTCCTGGTGAAGGCCGACCACGACATCGAGGAAGGCTGGCAGCGCATCCGCGATCAGGAAGAACGCGTGCTTGAACTCATGGCCGGCGGCCACGACACCCGTCAGGCGGAGCGGCTGGTGCAACTGCTCAAGGAGACGCTGGTCGAGTGGGAGCGTCACCGGACGCTGATCGAGGAGCGCGTGGCATATCTCCAGCGCGAGGTCGATCTGGGCAACTGAAGGCCGCTGCCCTGGCTGCGTATCCGGCGCTCCAACCTCGGCCGTTTTCGTTGCATTGCGGCTTTTGCCAAGCCGGGCACGCCCGGGCTTTCGGGCTGGAACCGACCGACCACGCCTGGTACGGGCGTGAGTAACACTTCGGGACATTTTGGCCTTTGATCTGTTGGGGTAATATCGATTTCTGCTATTTGCAGGGGCCGGTCCCTGTTGGTTCCGGTCGGTGAACGAAAGCTGCCAGAGCCATGAATGAAATCGGCGACCAGCCGGTCGAGGGAGAGCGTCAGATCAAGTCCCCGCTGATCATCGGCGTCGGTGCCTCGCCCGCCGCGCTGGACAGCATCGAACGTTTTTTCGCCAAGCTCAGCGTGGGCACGGATCAGGCCATTGTGCTGGCCCTTCAGCATCACGAGGCTTTCGACGAAGCCCGGCTGCGCCGGATCGTTCAGGACTCCAACGGCAGCAAGGTCGCCGATATCGGCGATGGCCATGCGATCGAGGGCGGCACCATCTACCTGTGCCCGCCGGCGATGATCACTACGATCCAGGGTGAGCGGTTCGCGATCCGCAAGGCCGAGCAGGCGCCCGGCGAGCGTGCCACCATCGACAGCTTCCTGGTGTCGCTGGCGGAGGAGCGCGCCGAGCAGTCCATCGGCGTCATTCTCGCCGGCACCGGCGGCGACGGCACGCTCGGCACCGCGACCCTGAAGGATCACGGCGGCCTCGCCATCGCCGAGAAAGTCGTGAGCCAGGAAGAGGCCGACCAGCTGCACGACAGCAATAGACCCGCCGCCATCGCCGATTACGTGCTGTCGCCCGAGGACATCCCGGAACATATCCAGGTCTACGCTCGACATCTGCGGCGCCTGGACGAGAAGCAGGGTTTCGACGAGGTGCTCGCCGCGGCCGCGACCTCGCTGTCGCGCATCGCGGACATCCTGCGCAACAAGACCGGGAATGATTTCCACGGCTACAAGCAGAACACCTTCCTGCGCCGCGTGCAGCGGCGCATGCAAGTGGTCCAGATCGACGAGATTTCCGCCTATGTCGATCTCCTGCGCAACGACAAGGACGAAGCCCAAAACCTCTTCAACGATCTCCTGATCGGCGTCACCGAGTTCTTCCGCGACAAGCGCGAGTTCGAGGTGCTTGAGAGCCAGATCATTCCGAGGATCTTCGAGGGCAAGGCCGCGGGCCAGCAGGTGCGCGTCTGGGTGCTCGGCTGCGCCACGGGGGAAGAGGCCTATTCGATCGGCATCCTGCTGCGTGAGCACATGGCCCGGATGGACTCCGCGCCGCAGGTGCAGATCTTCGCCACTGACATCGATGGCCGTGCGCTCGCCGCCGCGCGCGTCGGCCGCTACCGCATCAACATCGAGGCCGACATGACCGGCGAGCGCCTGGCGCGCTGGTTCGTGCGCGAGGGCGACACCTATTGCGTGGTCAAGGAGCTGCGCGAGATGTGCATCTTCTCGCAGCACAACGTCATCAAGGACGCGCCGTTCTCCAAGCTCGACATCGTCTCCTGCCGCAACCTGCTGATCTACCTCAATGCCGAATTGCAGAACCGGGTGATCCCCCTGTTCCACTTCGCACTGCTGCCGGACCGCTATCTGTTCCTCGGCAATTCCGAGAACGTGACGCGGCATCCAAAGCTGTTCGCGCCGGTCGACCGCCGTGCCCGCATCTTCAAGAAGCTCGAGACCGGAACGCGGCTGCCGCCGGAATTTCCGATCACGACCGCGGCGGGCAGGGCGCCGGTCGAAGTGCCGCCGGTGCGCTCGTTTGGGCCCGACGTCGGCCTGGAACGCCGCGCGCAGCGGATCGCGGAGCGCTATGCGCCCGCCTACGTCATCACCGACGACAATTTCCAGATCCTGCATTTCTCCGGACGGACGGGCCGTTACATCGAGCCGACGGCGGGCGCCGCCACGCTCGACCTCCTGCAACTCGTGCATCGCGATCTCAGGCTCGAGCTGCGCACCGCACTCAGCCGCGCGGCGGAGACGGGCGAGCCGGCCCATGCCGAGCAGGTGCAGCTCGGCGTCAACGGCCACCGCGTCCTGGTCGACATCACCGTCGAGCCGATCCAGGAGGGCGCAGGCAGCCAGCGCAACTTCGTCGTCCTGTTCAAGGACGGCCCGGTTCGCACGATGGAGGCGAACCAGGGCAATCCCAACGTGCTGGTGCGCACCGAGCATGTCGAGCGTCTCGAAAGCGAGCTGCGCGCGACGCGCGAGCGCCTCCAGGCGACCATCGAGGAGCTCGAAAGCACCAACGAGGAGCTCAAATCCTCCAACGAGGAATACCAGTCGCTCAATGAGGAGCTGCAATCGGCCAATGAGGAGCTCGAGACCTCGCGCGAGGAGTTGCAGTCGGTCAACGAGGAGCTGACCACCGTCAACGGCGAGCTGGCGCACCGCGTCCAGGAGCTGACGCGCGCCACCAGCGACCTCAAGAACTTCCTCGAGAGCACGCAGATCGCGACCGTGTTCCTCGACAACGATCTGCGCGTGATGAACTTCACGCCGGCGATCACGCAGGTGCTGCATCTCGTCGAGACCGACACCGGCCGCCCGATCGCCCATATCAAGGCGCGCATCCCGATCGAGGAGCTCTACGACGACGTCCGTCGCGTGCTGCGCACGCTCGCCGCCGCCGAGCGCGAGCTGAGCGCGCCCGACAGCGGCACGCGCTACATCGTGCGCATCCTGCCCTATCGCAGCATCGACAATTTCATCGCCGGCGTCGTCATCACCTTCATCGACGTCACCGCGATCACCCGCGCCGAGGAGCGGCAGCGCCTGCTGCTGGCCGAGCTTCAGCACCGCGTCCGCAACACGCTCGGCGTGGTGCGCTCGATCGCCCGCCGCTCGGCCGATTCCAGCACCACCGTCGAAGAATATGCCTCCCATCTCGACGGCAGGCTCAACGCATTCGCCCGCACCCAGGCGCTGGTGACCCGCGATCCCGAAGGCGGCGTCGACCTCGAATATCTCGTGGTAGAGGAGCTGCTCGCCTACAACGCTCGCGAAGGCGAGCAGATGCGCGTCTCCGGCCCCAAGGTGCGCTTCCAGCCCAAGGCCGCGGAGACCTTCGCGCTCGCGATCCACGAGCTCGCGACCAACGCGCTGAAATACGGCGCCTTGAGCCAGCCGGCCGGGCGCATTGAAATCAGTTGGCGCCTCGACGAGAGCACGGAGCCGGCGGAGCTCGTGTTCGAATGGCGCGAGCGCGGCGGGCCAAGGGTCACGCCGCCGCCGCGCAAGGGTTTCGGCACCGAGCTTTTGGAACGCACGCTGGCGTTCGAGTTCAAGGGGCAAACCACGATGGCATTCAATCCGGCCGGGTTGCAATGCACGATCATGATTCCCCTCAGCAAGCGCGCATTCCACACACCCGTGGTGGCTGGCTGATGACTCTGTCGACCTCCGATCGAAGCCTGGTGGAGCCGGTGGTTCGCCGGCTGAGCGCGCTGAGGCCGTTGTCGACTGAGGCCCGCGCATTGCTCGAATATGCCATGCTCGAAGGCCTGCAACGCGCCGGGGCCGGCGAGGACCTGATCTCGGAGGGCGATCCCGTCGACAGCGTCCGCATCGTGCTGTCGGGCTGGCTCTGCCGCTACAAGACACTCGAGGACGGAAGGCGCCAGATCGTCAATTTCATCTTCCCCGGCGAGAGCTGCGATGCGCACGCGTTCCTGCTGTCGGTGATGGACCATTCCATCGCGACGTTGACGCCGGCGATCTATGCCGAAATCAAGCGCGCGCGGTTCGAGAGTCTGGTGGCGGGCGATCGCTCGCTCGCGGACGCGTTCTTGTGCGAAACCCTCATCAACACTGCCATCCAGCGCGAATGGGCGATCAACCTCGGCCGTCGCATTGCGCTGGAGCGTGTGGCGCATCTGTTCTGCGAGATCTTCGAGCGGCTTCGCCCCGTCGGCATGATCGACGGCAATTCCTGCATCATGCCGATCACGCAGATGGATCTCGCCGACGCCACCGGGCTGTCGGTGGTCCATCTCAATCGCACCGTGCAGGAACTGCGCGCCTCCGGCCTGATCGTGCTGCGCGACCGCACGCTGACCATCAACGATCTCGGCGCGCTCAAGGACGCAGCGCTGTTCTCGCCGAGCTACCTGCAACTCTATCGGCGCAGTTGATCGATTTATGTTCGAAAGGCGGCGTGCCTAATCCCCAATCTTGATCCAGGTTAGGCGAACGCGAGAGTTTTGAGCCAATGACGTCGTTTGAGTAACTTACGCAAAGGCGGGATACGGCTGCTGCTCCTATGATGGGCAATGCAAAACGCACTCTTTGCCCGCGCGACCCGCGCCATCGAAGCAAGCCGCGTTCTCCGCGACCAGCACCGGCAGGTGACGGAGCAGCACGACCGGACCTTGGCTGCTGCGCGACTTGCGGTGATGGATAGCGCGATGGCGCGCTCGGAGATCAAGGCCCATCGCGACAATCGAACAGACGAACCTGATTGAGGGCCGAGACGGACAACTCGCGGAACCCGAGCAACCGTTTGGTGTGTGGGACGTTGATGGCTCGCCATGCCGATCCGGCTTTGGCAACCACCCTGTGACCGGAACGCAACGACGCGCTCTGCCTCATGGTCAGGGAGAACGCCTCATGCTGACACGGCGTCGATATAGACAAACCGACTTGCTGGAGACGCGCTTGGCTGCCGAAGCGGAGCGGCTGCGCGAGCAAGCCAAAACGCTTCCGCCCGGGGCCGCGCGCGACGAGATGTTGCGCAAGGCACGCCAGGCGGAGACGGGGTCTCAGATGAGCGAATGGCTGCGCTCGCCCGGCTTGCAGCCGCCGAACTAGACGGCGATCCGGGCGCGTGCAGACGCGCATGAAGTGCGAGCTGCACGCGCCGGGAACGGGTCAGATGTCGGCGCGTACCGATGCGCTGATGTCGTGGGCAGAAACCGGAAAAATGAGCACCACGTCCATCGTCCCCGTTGCGTCCGGTTGTCACCCGGCGGTGCCTCCGGTCAACGCCGCTTCGCCGCTTTGGTTCGCCTGTTATAGGGTGAGCGGTTGGTCGGCCTCAACGAAATCCCCTCGCGTTGCGCCTTGCTGCGAATGGCCGCGACCGGACGCTGAAGCTTGACGCTCATCGCGCCCGTCGGCGTGTTTCCCTTCGCGAGCTGCTTCAACTTGCTCACGTCCGCAGGCGTCCACGGCTGGCGCGCGCGCCGCTTGTACGCGGGATTTGCCTTGCGTGGTCCCTTGCGGCCGATCGGTGAGCCCGGCCGCTTCCATGCTGCTTTCGCCATGATGATCCTCCTTCAGGTCCTTCATGAACCAGCGAATCAGCATTTCGGTTCCGGCGTATTCGGTCTCGCAATGCACCGCCTCTCGCCGCGCATATTCACGCTGTCGACGAACCGGTGCCGCAGTGCGCACGCGCCTTGCGCAAAATCACCCAGCGTTAACTTATTGAAATGCTGGAACCCGTTGCCGGGGCGGAAGCTACTGACGCTGCCGGACTGGGCCGCCCCTGGCCGGCAGGCAACTGACAGATACTTGGGCCCCGGCGCCCGATCCCCCGCCGGGGCCTATTTCCCTCGATCCGAAATCATCCGCGAAAGCCCAAATGACCGCCAAACGCAACCGCAGGAAACAGACCCAATCGCTTCAGGAGAGGTTGACCGCATTCGCCGAAAACGCCCGCGAGCGCGCGCGCAGTCTGCCGCCCGGCAAGGAGCGCGAGATATTGCTGCGACGCGCCAAGCAGAACGAGGTGACCTCAAACCTGACAGACTGGCTCAGCGCGCCCGTCTACCCAAGACGAGGAGAATGATCATGCGGAGCATCAAGCATTATCGCGCCTTCCAGATCGATCCGGACGGGCATGTGTTCGGCTGCATCAATCTCGTCTGCGACAATGACGAGCAGGCCAAGCGCGAGGCCGCGGCGCTCGTGCTGGTCCACCGCATCGAGCTGTGGCGGCTGGACCAGCGGATTGCGCAATTCGATCTGCCGCAGGAGGCCGTTCACCAGTAGAGTGGAGCGGAACCGCGCACGGCGCCCCGGGTTGGTCGCATGAGACCGACTTCGCGAGGGAGCCAGCATGACGGAAGCCGACGTTCGCAAGGGAATGCCGCCCGTCAAGCTGTCGCGCGAGGAGTTCGAGCACCGTTACAAGAGCCAGTTCATCGATCCCGCCTTTGCGCCGCTCGGGCGCGAGCTGGATGCCATCGTCAGTGCCGCCTGGGACGCCTACAGCCATTCGCGCAAGGCACCGCTGACGCGCAAGGCCGGCCCCGGATTTGCCGATCCCGACTACGACATCGCCCTCGACTGGCTGGATGCGCGCGTCGCGCTGCTGGCGGCGCAGCGGCGGCATGACGATGCGAGCGAGACGCCGCGCATCCTGATCATCAACGGCTCGGCGCGCAGCGAGCACACCTGTCCGGGCGAGATGTCCAAGACCTGGCGCCTCGTGAAGCTGGCCGAGCCGGTCTTCGTCGAGATGGGCTTCGCCGTCGACATCCTCGATCTGTCGCGCCTTGCTTCCGAATTCGGCAAGACCATCCATCCCTGCAAGTCCTGCGTCTCGACCGCGATGCCGCTCTGCCACTGGCCGTGCAGCTGCTATCCGAACTATTCGCTGGGACAGACCAGCGACTGGATGAACGAGATCTATCCGCTCTGGGTCGCGGCGCACGGCATCCTGATCGTGACGCCCGTGAACTGGTATCACGTGCCGTCCGGGCTCAAGGCGATGATGGACCGCATGGTCTGCGCCGACGGCGGCAATCCCGATCCGACCTCGACCCACGGCAAGACGGCCAAGGAAGCCAAGGCGATCGAGCTGAAGGGCTGGCCGTATCCGCGCCATCTCGCCGGCCGTCACTTTGGCCTCGTGGTTCACGGCGATGCCGTCGGCGCCGAGGGCGTGCGCCGGGCCCTGTCCGACTGGCTCACCGACATGCACCTGATCTCCGCGGGCCGCTTCGCCGAGCTCGACGGCTATATCGGCTACATGGACCAATACGCCACCTCGCACCACGAGCTCGACGAGAACAGCGAATTTCAGCAGGAGGTCATGAATGCGGCGCGCGCGCTCGGCGACGCCGTCAAGCTGGCGCGGAGCGGGCGCCTTGAGGAGCCCGGCGCGGGTCTTCAGGATCCGAATCCCAAATGACCGGTGCACAACCGATCGATTGCCTGATCGTCGGAGGCGGCCCGGCCGGCATGATGGCCGCGATCTATCTGGCGCGCTTTCGCCGCCGCGTCTGTATCGCGGACACCGGCGCGAGCCGGGCGGCGCTGATCCCGCGCAGTCATAACGTGCCGGGCTTCGTGCACGGCCTGTCCGGCGCCGAGCTGATCGCGCGCATGTCGGCGCAGCTGGACGAGCTCGCCGTCACGCGCGTCGAGGCCGAGGTCACCGCATTGCAGCGGCTCGCGCACGGCTTTCAGGCGAGCTGGCGCGGCGGCGCGCATGAGGCCGCTACGGTCGTCCTCGCCAGCGGCATCGTCGACACCCATCCGCCGTTCGACGAATGGCGCGTGGCCGTCGCGGACGGGCTGTTGCGCTATTGTCCGGTCTGCGACGCCTTCGAGGCGATCGGCCGCCGCGTCGGTGTCGGCCCGCTCGGGCGTGCCGCCGGCAAGGCGCTGTTCCTGCGCGGCTACTCGCCCGATGTGACGCTGCTCGCAACCGGGCAGGGTGACGACGAGGCCGCGATGTCGCGGCTGGCCGAGGCCGGTGTCGAGGTGGTGTTCGCGCCCGACCTGCGCTTGAGACGCGCGGCGGACAGGATCGAAGCCGTGTTTGCGGACGAAAGCACGGCGCAATTCGACATGGTCTATCCCGTCATGGGCGCAGAGGTGCGCTCAAAGCTCGCGGTGTCGCTCGGCGCAGAGCATACCGCCGACGGTTACCTGAAAGTCGATGACCATCAACGCACGTCGGCCGGAGGTCTCTACGGCATCGGCGACGTCGTCACCGACCTGCACCAGATCTCGGTCGCGTTCGGCCACGCCGCAATCGCCGCCTGCACCATCCACAGCAGTCTGCCGCGGCGGCTGGCATGAGAAGCGGGGCCCCGACATCGGCGAACATGACGGCAGGATCATCCACCAAGACCTCGGTCTACGCGGCGTTGTTCGGCAACATCCTCGTCGCGATCACCAAGATCGGCGCGGCGGCTTGGACAGGAAGCTCGGCGATGACAAGCGAAGCCGTGCATTCGATCGTCGACACCACCAACGAGATCCTGCTGCTCTATGGCTACCGTCGCGCGAGCCGGCCGCCCGACGAAGCCCATCCGCTCGGCTATGGGCGCGAGCTGTATTTCTGGAGCTTCATCGTTGCGCTGCTGATCTTCGCGCTCGGGGCCGGCGTCTCGCTGTATCAGGGCATCATGCATGTCGCCGCGCCCGAGCCGATCGAGGATCCCACCGTCAGCTTCGTGGTGCTCGGACTGTCGTTCTTGTTCGAAGGCGGCTCCTGGCTGGTCGCGGTGCGGCGCTTCAGCGCCGATGCCCGGCGGTTCGGATATTATCAGGCCTTCGTCCGCAGCAAGGATCCTCCGGCCTTCATGGTGCTGCTCGAGGACAGCGCGGCGCTGGTCGGCATCGTCATTGCCGCCGCAGCGACTGCGGCCGCAGTGTGGCTGGCGCAGCCGGTCTGGGACGGCGTCGGCTCCATCCTGATCGGGCTGTTGCTGACGATCGCCTCGATCGGCCTTGCCCGTGAGAGCAAGAGCCTCCTGATCGGCGAGCCCGCCGATCCCGAGCTTGCGCGCGCCATCCTCGACATCGCAAGCCACTCGCCCGGCGTGCTGCGGGCCAACGGCCTGTTGACGGTGCAGCTGTCGCCGGCCGAGGTGGTGGCGGCCCTGAGCGTCGAGTTTGCCGACGACAAGCGCGCCGACGACATCGAGCAATGCGTAGTCTCGATCGAGACCGAGATCCGCAAGCGCCATCCGAGCGTGGCGGCGCTGTTCATCAAGCCGCAGACCAATGCCCGCTTCCACGCGGTGCGCGCGCGGCGCTTCGGCTAGCGCCGTCCGCGCGGTTCCCCCGGATCTCACAATCGGCCAGCCGGCAGGAACGATCGAAGCCTCGCCTTGGTTGAGCGTGAGCGGGCAGGGCCGCATCGAAGGCGCAATTGGAGAGACCGGATGGCTCAATCCGAAGACATGAACCGCTGCATCGCGCTCTGCATGAGCTGCTACCAGACCTGCCTCGGCACGGCGATGAACCACTGCCTCGAGACCGGCGGCAAGCACGTCGAGCCAAAACACTTCCGCCTGATGATGGCCTGCGCCGAAATGTGCCGGACGGCCGCGCATTTCGTGCTGATCAACACGCCGCATCACCGGCACACCTGCGGCGAATGCGCGGAAATCTGCGACGAATGCGCCGCCGATTGCGAGCGGATCGGCGGCATGGACGAGTGCGTCGCGATGTGCCGCTCCTGCGCTCAATCCTGCCGCGCCATGGCGGCCTGAGGGACAAGCCCATGCTGGAAGAGAAGCTCAAGGAAGCCATCATCGGCGAGTTGGAACGGCAGGCGGCCAACCGGCCGCAGGCGCTGAAGGTCGAGGGTGGGGACGACGCGAAAGGCTCGGAGGAGCTGATCGTCAACGGCCGGATCGATCTTGCCGCGCTTGCCATGGTGATCGCGGGATCGGTTGCCGGCGGGCCGTAAGGCTCCATCCTTAACCGCTTGAAATCGCAGCCGATGCGTCCGCGCCGCCGCGTGCGGGCCTCAGCCATATTCCTCGCCGATGCCGTATTCCCGGTAGATCTCCAGCGGATCGAGGTCGGGAAACAGGCGGCATTTGGCCTGCGCGAGGTGCAGGCTCACCGCCGCCGGCTCTTTGCCGTTCGCCAGCATCTTGCGAAGATCGTCCATATGCGCGTTCGGCTGGTGCTTAGGTTCGAGCTGCTCCAGCGCAACCAGCGCGGTCGCGAGCGCCTCGGTCAGAACCCATTCGTCGTGGCCCGTGATTCCCTTCTTCGGCATCGGCAGACCCCACATGTGGCGCTGCCAGTCTATCGCGACTTCGGCCAAATCTCCATTGCCGGCGGCCGGGCGCCAGCTTGCATTATGGCCGAGCGTGGCTAAAAGGCGGCGAGTTGCGGGCGCGGCGGTATCTTTCTTGAAACGAAGTTGGCGTAGAGGGACCTGCACGGCGTCCAGGCCGGCTGTTCCGCTCTGGGTTTCCCTGATCCCGTACCCGCAACCCGATCCGGTTGCGCACCCCTCAAGGCTCAAGCCAGCATGGTCTTCCTCAGCTTCGTCTACCGCTTCGTCACGAACTTCGCGTTCCTGGCGGTGGTCTATTTCAGCCTGAACTTCATGGAGAAGTATCCGAACCGGGCGATCCTGGCGATCCTGGTGCTGGTCTATTCCGCCATGCGCGCGGCCTCGACGCTGCGCGCGTTCTACTTCTTCCAGAAGATTGAGAAGCTGGAGGCCGAGACGCGCCGCCTCCAGGCGCCGATCAACGACGGCTCGGGTGGAACCAACGCGCGCAAGCAGGTCGTCGCCGACGTCGCGCGGCTGCGGCGCGACGGCGAGCTCAAGTCCTATATGGACCTGTTCTTCCTGGCGCTGATCGTGCTGCTCTGCGTCGCCGCCATCATGCGGCAATGACAACTCAAGCGCGCTTCTTCACGCCGGTCGCAATGCGGGTCGGGCGGGGCGTGGTGCCCTTTGCCTGCGCTGCATGCTTCAGCGTGCCATGCGCGGCGTGCGCGGTTCGAGGCGCGCGTGACTTTGCGGCCTTGCCCTTGGCCGCCTGCGGCGTCTCGGCCGCCATCGCCAGCCGCGTCGCGGCGCGCCGCGACAAGGTCGTCGACAGCAGCACCTCGACCGAGCCCTCGGGGATCGCGAACAGATCGCGGCCCGGCGCGGCGAGGGTGGATGCGACATCCATCTGGGCCCTGGTCCGGCGCGGCAGCAGCGGCTGATGCGCGGCTTCCGCGTTCAGATCGGCGAGCGAGGGCGCCGGCAGCGACTTGGTCTCCGTGAACACGAAGGTCGGAACGGCCGGCCAGCGCGCGATCGGCGTCGTCTCGGTCGGCGGATGCAGCAGCCATTCCACTGCCGTCGTCGGCGTCGCCGGCTGGTCAGCAGTCGCCGGCACCACGTGCACGATGCGATAGCCCTTCGCCTTGAGGTCGCGGATGATCTTCGGCAGGGCCGCCACCGTGCGCGGCTGGATGTCGTGCAGCAGCAAAATGCCCTTGCCCTTGGCCTCCAGCCGCTGGATCGCGAGCTGGTAGACGCGATCGGACGACACATGGCGCCAGTCGTCGGCCGGGAAGTCGGCGCTCCAGACCTGGATGCCGCGCGAGATCAGATAGTTCTCGACGCCCTCGGCGCGCATCAGGCCGGGAATGCGGAAGAACGGCGCGAGCTTTGTCGGATCGGTCATCGCCGCCGAGGTCCACTGGATACCGCCGTTGATCTCGGGCTCGAATTTCTCGGCCGGCATCCGGTCGAAGGTCAGCGGATGGTCCATGCTGTGCGTGGCGACGGTATGGCCCGCCGCCACCAGCTTGCGCACGCCTTCGGGGTTCGCCTTGGCCTGCTGGCCGATGATGAAGAAGGTCGCCTTGATGCACTCGTCGGCGAGGATCTGGAGCACCTGGTTGGAATATTTCGGCAGCGGACCGTCGTCGAAGGTTAGCACGACCTCGTGGTCCTTCAGCGGCAGCGTCTCGCGGTACTGCATCGTGCCGATGCGCGGATGCTCGCGCGGATCGACCACGAGGGTGCGTGAGGTCCCGAGCGCGCCCGGATGCCCAGGGCATTCGGCCGCCAGCGCCGCCTGCGAGGCGGTGCCCAGCAATCCCAACACTACGCCAAGGACGGCCCACGATCGCGTCCGGAAAACAACGCTACGTCCGATCATGAAACTCGGTCTGCCCTCATAAGATTGCCGTCTTAGTAGGTCGGAGACGCCCCGAAACGGTTCAGGCGCAAGTCCCCAGCCATCTTTGCATGGCGTAGCATGAACAGAGTGTTAATAGGGCTCAAATCACCCCTTTTTGCGCCGACGTGACATTCCGGCATCAACGCGCGTCGGCGTTCTTCTGTGATGTCCCCGCCGGGACCACGTGAACCACGCGATAGCCGTTCTCCCTCAGATACCGCAGGAAGGCCGGCATGATCGCGGCCGTGCGCGCCTTGGGATCGTGGAAAAGGATGATGCCCTTGCCGGCAGCGGCGAGGCGCTCGGTGATGAGCTTCAATTCCTGCTCCGGCGTCATCTCGTTCCAGTCGCTGGCCCAGAGGTCGGCGCCGAACACGACGATGCCACGCGACTGGAGCAGGTCGAGCTCGGCTTGCGTCGCTTCGAAATAGGGAAAGCGGAAGAACGGCGTCGAGGGCGTCGTGGTCGAGACCCCGTGCAGCGCCATCTCGCCGGCCGCAATCCCGCGGTCGATCTCGCTCTTCGCCTTCTCGAACGGGATCCGCGCCATGAACGGATGCGACCATGTGTGGTGGCCGATGGTGTGGCCCTCGCGCGCGATGCGCTTGACCATCTCAGGATGCTCGGCTGCGTGCAGGCCGATCAGGAAGAAGGTCGCGCGCACGCATTCCTGCGCCAGCGCTGCCAGCACCTTCGACGTCGTCGGCGGATGCGGGCCGTCGTCGAAGGTCAGCACGACCTCGTGATCGGCAAGCGGCAACGTCTGCGGAAAGCTCTTCACGCCGACGCGCGGCGTGGTCTTGGCGTCGACGCTGAGGACACGCGAAGTGCCGAGCGCATCCTTGCGCGGGCAGTCGGCGGCCTCCGCAGAGGCGATGCCGCCGAGGGCCGCGAGGACCACGCCCAGCGACATCGAGGTCCACCGCAGTCGAAGCATCTTTGTCATTGCGCTCGGAGTTGCCTTGTGGGTATTGCCTGAACCATCAGCTCAGATCACACGTTCCAACCTGTCAAACGGCGAGGCGCACCATGGATGAACATATGGACGGTGCTCCATCCGCCGAGGCCTCGGTACTCGACCACGTGCCGATGCGCAATGAAGACGGCGAAATCCGGCACGAATTCGTCGAGGAAATCGCCCATGCGATCGAGGCCGGCGACAGCGCCGCGCTGCGCGCCTGCGTCGCCGAGCTGCACGAGGCCGATCTCGGCGACCTGATCGGCGCGCTCGAGCCCGACGACCGCGTCCGCCTGGTCGAGCTCACGGGCCGCGATTTCGACTTCTCCGCGCTGAACGAGGTCGACGAGGCCGTGCGCGAGGAGATTCTCGAGGAGCTGCCGCCGGAAACAGTCGCCGAAGGCGTCCGCGAGCTCGAATCCGACGATGCGGTCGAGCTGCTGGAGACCCTCGACGAGGCCGATCAGGAGGAGATCCTCGAAAAGCTGCCGTTGCAGGAGCGCGTCGCGCTCGAGCGCAGCCTGCTTTATCCGGAAAATTCCGCCGGCCGCCGCATGCAGACCGAGTTCATCGCGGTGCCCCATGATTTCACCGTGGGGCAGGCGATCGACTACATGCGCGAGACGCCGGATCTGCCCGATCGCTTCTACGAGATCTACGTCGTCGACAAGGATCAGCACTGGCAGGGCGCAGTCCCGCTCGACGTGCTCTTGCGCGCGCGCCGCCCGGTGCCGCTCACCGAATTGACCGATGAGGACCGCCGCCGCGTCTCCGTCCTGGAGGACCAGGAGGAGGTGGCGCGCATGTTCGGCAAGTACAATCTTGTCGCAGCCCCCGTGCTCGACACCCAGGACCGCCTCGTCGGCGTCATTACGGTGGACGACGTCGTCGACGTCATCGAGGAAGAGGCCGACGAGGACCTCAAGGCGCTCGGCGGCGTCACCAGCGACGAAGAGCTGTCGGACACGTTCCTGACCATCGCGCGCGGCCGCTTCAACTGGCTGCTGGTCAACCTCGCCACCGCGTTCCTGGCGTCCTCGGTGCTTGGCCTGTTCGAGGGCCAGCTGGAGAAGATGGTCGCGCTCGCCGTGCTGGCGCCGATCGTGGCGAGCCAGGGCGGCAATGCCGCGACCCAGACCATGACGGTCGCGGTGCGGGCGCTGGCGACGCGCGAGCTCGGCTCCTCCAATGCCTGGCGCGTGATCATGCGTGAGACCCTGGTCGGCCTCGTCAACGGCCTCGCCTTTGCCGTGATCACGGGCATCGCCGCGGTGGCTTGGTTCAAGATCCCGGGCCTTGGCATCGTCATCGGGCTCGCCATCATCTGCAACCTCGTTGCCGGCGCGCTCGGCGGCATCCTGATCCCGATGGCGCTCGAACGTGTCCGGGCCGATCCGGCGGTGGCGTCGGGCACGTTCGTCACCACGGTGACCGACGTGGTCGGGTTCTTCTCCTTCCTCGGTATCGCGACGTTGTGGTTCGGGTTGAAGTAGGGCCGCCTTTCTCTCCTCGTCATTGCGAGCGAAGCGAGGCAATCCAGAATCCCACCGCGGCGGCAGCCTGGATTGCTTTGTCGCAAGGGCTCCTCGCAATGACGGGGAGAGAGCTGCGCAGAACCGGGACCCCTGACTTCCCGGGCCAGAGGCGGTTATCTTTAATCCGAACTTAAGCGACCTGCCGCATCATCATGCCCGCTTGAGGGAATGGACATGCGGTTGCGGCTGAAGGCGGACGGACGGATCGTCGAATTGCGGGATGGGCAGGAATATCCGGTCCAGCCGAGCGCCAATGCCGGACCTGGCGACGCCGGCTCGCTCGCGGTGCGCGACCTGCGCCGCCGCGCCTGTCTCACCCAGATGGAGTTCGCCGCAAAGCTCGGCGTTCCCGTCGAGACCATCCGCAATTGGGAGCAGGGCAAGCGCGCCCCGCGGGGACCCGCCCGCGCTCTGCTCGCCGTGATCGCACACGCGCCGGAGACGGTGTTCCAGGCGCTCGCCAAAGCCTGATCGCCAAGGCCTGATCGCCAAGGCCTGACGCGAACCTCCCGTTAGCATTGCCCTGAATATCCGGCCCGAGCGCCGCGGCATTCGTTGGCAGTGTCACCGACCGGGTCCATAATGATATCAGGGGCTGCCGCAACAGAGAGGATTCCTCATGCTGTTCGTCGAGGCCAGTGGCGCAAAAATCCCGGCGATCGGGCTCGGGACCTGGGAGCTGGAAGGGCGCACCTGTGCCCGCGTGGTCGAGCAGGCGCTGCGGCTCGGCTACCGCCACATCGACACCGCGCAGGTCTACGACAATGAGCGCGAGGTCGGCGACGGCTTGCGCGCCTCCGGCGTGCGCCGCGATGATATCTTCCTCACCACAAAGGTCTGGACCAATCACTTCGCGCCCCACGATCTCGAGCGCTCGGTCAAGGAGAGCCTGGCGCGCCTGCGGCTTCCTTCCGTCGATCTGTTGCTGCTGCACTGGCCCAATTCGCATGTGCCGCTGGCGGAGACGCTGGGCGCGCTGTCGCATGCCAAGCGCATGGGCCTGACCCGTCACATCGGCGTCTCCAACTTCACCGTGGCGCTGATGGAGCAGGCGGTGGCGTTGTCATCAGAGCCGTTGGTCTGCAACCAGGTCGAATATCACCCCTATCTGGATCAGGCGAAGGTGAGGGCGGCCTGCGACCAGCATGGCCTTGCGCTGGTCGCCTACAGCCCGGTCGCCAAGGGCCGTATCAAGTCCGACCAGAGGCTCGCCGCCATCGGCCGCGCGCATCGCAAGACGCCGGCCCAGGCCTGCCTGCGCTGGCTGGCGCAGCAGAATGTTGCGGCGATCCCGCGCACCTCGCGCGTCGAACGCCTGTCGGAAAACATCGATATCTTCGATTTCGAGCTCTCGGGCGAGGAGATGGCGGAGATCGCCGCGCTGGCGAGCCCCAAGGGCCGCCTGACCGATTTCGGCTTCGCGCCGAAATGGGATTGAGGGGGGACTGGGGTATGCCAGGCATGATCCGGAAAAGTGCGAAGCGGTTTTCCGATAAGATCATGCCCGACCAGAAGCCTAAAGCGCAATGACGGTTGATCCCAGCCTCACCGCGTTTTAGGACCGCGACGGCAACCCAAGATCGGTCGATGGAACTGCGGAAGATCATACGGACGGACATTGCGGCGTCGGCGATCGCGCATCTGACGCTGGTGGCGCTGATCATCGTGATCAGCGAAGTCCATCCGTTTCACGCGGCCGCGCCCGAGACCGTTTCGGTCGACATTGTCACGCCCGAGCAGGTGAAGCAGGAGGAGGCCAAGGCCGAGGAGAAGGCTCAGGAGGAGGCAAAGGAAAAGCCGCAAGAGCCGCTTCCCGACCTGAAGCTGCCGAAGCTGGATTTCACCGACAAGGACAAGGCGGAGGCGGCGCCGAAGCCTGCGGCCAAGGAGAAGGCCGCCGCGGCATCGCCGAAGCAGCAGGCATCGCCCGAACCGCAGCAGAAGCAGCCGCAACCCTCGCAGGCGGCGAAGCAGCGCGAGGCCAACGTGCAGCCTCAGCAGTCGCAGCCTCAGCAGCCGCAATCTTCGCAGCCCCAGCCGCAGCCGTCGCAATTGCCGCCGCAGCAGCCGCTGCCGCAAATGCAGCCTCAAGCGGCGCAGCCGCCGCCACAAGCGCAGCCGGAGGCCGCGCCGCCGCCGGCCTATCAGGCGCCGGAGCCCGACGTCACCGTCAAATACGGCGTCATGCTGGGCTTGCCGCCTGAATTGCCGGCCGAGCCGAAGAACGCCCCTAAGGACGATGGCGGCGACGCCAAGGATTCGATTGCGGCCAAGCTGCCGCCCGAGGTCGTCGCCGAGCTGCGCCGTCACTTGCGAAGCTGCGCAAAGCTGCCGGCCGGGCTCACGCCCACCGACAATGTCCACATCAAGCTGCGCACGGTGTTCGCCACCGACGGCACGCTGGCACGCGAGCCGATCCTGATCGAGGCCCCGCCGTCGGCGAAGGGCGTGGCGCTGGTGAAGTCCGCGATGGCCGCGCTCCAGGCCTGCCAGCCCTACAAGATGCTGCCGGCCAATTTGTACGGGGAATGGAAGGTGATGGACCTGCCGTTCTCGCCGCGGGATCTCGGGTCTTAGCTCACCCTGGGGACTACGGGTCCCGGATTGCCCAACGGGCAAAACACCCGCGCGGCTGTCAATCGAACCCTTGAGAATATTCCGCTTTACCGAAATTCGGATTTGTCGTATATATCGTCCATCCCGGCTCATCCTTGAGGGGCGATCATGTGGTCGCATGGTCGCGAGCCGGGCTTGCGGTGGACGCGGCAGCGTCGGGCGCGAAAGTGCGGGCAGGGCGGATTGCTCTCCGTGAGCCCAGAGCTTCGCGCGGACAGACGGCGCTGTCAGGGGGCGCTGGATGACTTCTGCCGCCCGATTGATGCGGCGCGCACACCTGATGGCGTCTCGCCGAAGCGTCGGCGGAACGAGCGATCGAAATGAGAAAGGTCACCAAAGCCGACTGCAAACGCGATATCAATGATGGCCAAATGCAGATGGTGCGGGTCATCCAACATCGCGAAGGCACGCTCAAGCCGACACCCTGCAAGGTGCTCGGTGAACGACTTTCCGGTCCCTTCGAGCAATTTTTGCACGTATCGCCGCGACATACCGAGCGTTCCAGCAACATTGTCCAGATCGAAATTGGGATCGCCGAAGCGTTGCGCGACCTCCGCCAGGATCGCCTGAAGCTTGGCCGCCTTCACACCACGCTCCGTAACCATGTCTGCAGCTTCGGCGGTCGGCCCGAGCGTCGCGGCCACGAGATCGAGGAGATGTACGCCGACGGTGGACGCCAGTTTTGATGACGGAGGTTGTTTGAAGGATGCGAGCGACCGCAGGTAGCGACCGAGCAATCTAAGCGCCGGTCCGCGATGCACCGGCCGACCTGAAAGATCTTCCGGCTGCGCAACCAGAGACCTAAGGGCAGCAGCCTGCACGGTCACGAATTTGACGCTGCCGCCACGCGGCCCAAACACGCGCAGAGGCCTTCCCCGGTCAATCAAACAAGCGGAGCCAGCGTCATAGACATTTTCCTGGCCAGCATTTGCAAATTGGACCGGTCCAGCCTCGACGATGTTCAGTCCGAATTGGTCACGGCTATCCTTGAGGTGGTGCTTGCAACGGATGAACTCCACCGGCGTGGTGACAATGCTACAAACGCCAACCGCGCCGAGCGACAAGTAGGTGACGTCGATACGTGGGCGGCCGCCGTTGTGATCTATCACGTCCAAGGCAAGGTTCAGCCGCGCAAACTCCTCTCGGAACGTGGAGAACCGAGCGCGCTCTGGCAGCATCTCGGTCGACCATCGCAAAAGCGCAGATGAGTTTGACATGCCGGTCTCCCGTTTCGGCGCCCAACCCCGCAAGAGCGACTGGACTATATCGGACTGCGCTTCGGTGCAGGTGTGAGGTGGATTACAAGGGAGGACTTCAAGAAAATGACGAGGAATTTCCCGTCAGACTTTCGATGCTGACACGGTTCGCATCGAGGTTGCGATGATGCGCGAAATTCCGTAACGGCCCGAGAAGATTTCCGCGTAGCCGCTACGAGAAGACTGCAGATCATTCGGTAGATGATGGAGGCCTCACTGCGGCCAATCCTTGCAGAGAGTGATGCCGATCATGATCAGCGAGCCGATTGCGACCGCCACCGGGCAGATAAAGGGCAACTCTTCCAGCACGCTGATAAAGACTGCCCGCAAGCGAAGAGTTCTCTTCATATGCGCGAAGCGCAAACCTGCCGCACCCATCGGACATCTCCGTTTAGCCCCCAGCAGCAGCGGTCTGATATTCCGCGCCAAATGGGGCCGAGCTATTACCAGTTCGGGTGTTCCTTAAAGCAAGGTGAAGGAACCCTTTAGCTCGTAAGGACGCGCGTTACCGGCAGAATGATCCGCAGCGATTGCCGTCGTGATAGGCCACGCGGCTTTGATTGGACACTAGGCACACCGGGGTCGTTCATGCGATCCGAGGCTTTGCTTGGCTAGGAATATCGCCGCATGTGGAACTGGATGATGCTCGGGCTGGAAAGCAACCGCGTGATCGGCCTGCGGATGGCGAAGCTGATGCGCGGCGGCAAAGCCGCTCAACGTGAAGCCCAACTCATGGTGAGTGAGAAATTCTTTGCGGCGGCGAAGGCCGGTAAAAGCCTGATGGCCGGGGCATCCGGAGACAAGATTGTCGCGCAGTATCGAAGGAAGGTTGCGGCCAACGCCAAACGGCTCAGCCGCAAACAAACACACAAGCGAAAATCGCGCTGATCCTTCGACGGCGGGGCTTACTTGCTCTGCTGCTTGACCGCCCACAGCCGGTAGGCTTCGTCCTTGTAGGGATCATCTTCGGTTGGCGGCGGGATCAGCTTCGACTAGCAGCAATCGTTGGTCGGCATGTTAGCTTGGAGGCGATTACTCCGGATGAGCCGGGCCGGGCGGTCGTACGCAAGTGGGTTCTCTTGTGGCGACGTTTCGACTAGCCTCGCTAATTCGGCCAGCAGCCGCTGACCACGCTGCACCATGTCAGACCTGCGGTGCACACTTCAGGCAGACGCTCAAAGGGACAGAAACGCTATTGCCGCGAGCACCGTGTTGAGGGCACCGATCGCAATGATGGCGGCCGTTACGATCCGGTCATGCCTCATCTTACTTCCCCAGCGCTAGAGAGCGGTATTTCAGCACAGTACCTGAGCGGGAAAAAGGGCCAATGCCTGACCTTTAGCGAGAGTGCTGCAAATCAGAACTGATCCTGCACGCGCCGATATGCCGGATGCTTCGCGTTCTTCACCCACTCAAAGACTACCAGGGCGAACGGCTCAGGCTGAACGGCGGGATTTTCCATGCGGATGGTGCTTGAAGAAGAGATCAAGCTTCACAGGTTCGCCGGTATCTCGCCAGAACAATCTTTTGCCCATGCTGCCCGCCACCGCCAGGCGATGGTGGCCCCCGAGCAGAATATGATCATCCGTTGCTATGGCGATGACCTCGCCGGTTTCATCAACGATGACTTTCATGCAGCGCCTCCAATGCAGCGCGCGTCCGTCAGCGCAGCGCGATAATACGCAAAAAGTAAACCTTGTGTCGGTCTCCGCGTTCCAACCGTGAAGATCACGGCTTGCGTAAGCCACTCCGCGCACCCCATTTCTGTGCGAATTGGTACAAAACGAAAGCGCGAAATCAAAAACTGCAAATATCCTCACACAGCGCGGTCGCGCGTACCCCCGGTGACTGCGGGCCCCAAAATAACTTGAGGCTTGAAAGGGGCGGTCCCCTCAAGGGCGCGCTCGCGTCATCGCGCGTTTGGTCTTATGATCTAGGGGCGGAGGCGAGGTCGTCGACGAAACTCGGTGCGGGCACGTAAGCGCCTCCGGATGCCTCGGATTTCGCTTTGTTCCGCTGGAGCTGCGAGCGTCTGTGCGTCGCCCGTCGGGCAAAACACCCGCGAGGCTGTCAAGAGGGCTGTCTAACGTAGCGAGATCGCGATCGGCACTTCATCGGGACCCGAATGGTTGAACGAACTTAAGGTTCGCATCACAAGGGAGGGATCGACGAAGATCGGCAAGCATACCACGATCTGTGCCGGGATCGAGACCGGCAAACGGAAGCTTGATGTGGCGATCGAGGGCTACGAGAGCGGAAACCTGAGAGCCCGCCTTTGAGATCAATGACCGCGCTTCTGAACGTCCCCACCATCCGCAACCACCTCCGGCGCCATCGCAGCCCAGGCGTTGGACGCGAATTGCCGTCGCCAGGTCACGACCACCACCGCCGCGGTGCTGACGAACAGCACCCAGGGGCTGACGAACCAGCCGAGATAGCCGAGCGCGAAGAAGAAGGCGCGCTGGCCGCGGTTGAAATGGCGGCCGGCGGATTCGAACACGCGCGTGGTGCGGATGACATGGGCTTCGGCTTCCGGCGTGCCGCGCTGCGAGGCCGGCGGCATCCCGCCGAACAGGATCGCGACATAGTTGAACAGGCGATAGGCCCAGGCGAACTTGAAGAAGGCGTAGACGCAGATCAGCACGAGGCCGACGCATTTCAATTCCCACATGGCGGGGGAGGTGCTGAGATCGATCGGCAGCTTGCCCAAAATGGTGATGGCGTCGTTGGTGGCATGCAGCAGCGCCAGTGCACCGCCGAGCGCGAACAGGCTGGTGGAGGCGAAGAAGGCGGTGCCGTTCTGGAGCGAGGCCATGATCTGCATGTCGACCATCCGTGCCTCGCGATCGAGCAGGCGGCGCACCCAGACCTCGCGATAGCGGTTCATGCGCGCCGACAGGCTGTCGCGGCCATAGGCCGAATGCTCCAGCGTCAGTGCATAGACCAGCCATTCGATGATGAAGAAGCCGACGGCGGTGATGTCGACCCAGTGCCTGCTCATGTCTCTCTCCTCGCGGAGCGGCAACGATTGCCATGCATGGCGGGACGCAGCAACGATTGATTGGCGGCAGGCGATGGCGCTAAAAGCGGCTGCATCCAGAAGACTCGGGAAGGACCAGTGACATGGCAGCGCTGAAACTCGCGATCGGCAACAAGAACTACTCGTCATGGTCGATGCGGCCCTGGCTCGCGCTCCGCGCCAACGACATTCCGTTCGTGGAGACCGTGATTCCGCTCTACACCGACAATCCCGCGGACAAGGAGCAGATCCTCTCCTTCAGCCGCGCCGGCAAGGTGCCGGTGCTGGTCGACGGCGACATCACCGTGTGGGATTCGCTCGCCATCATCGAATACATCGCCGAGCGCTATCCGGAGAAGAAGCTGTGGCCCGACGACGTCGCGGCCCGCGCTCATGCCCGTTCGGTGTGCGCCGAGATGCACTCCGGCTTCATGGCCTTGCGCAACGAATGCGGCATGAACCTGCACCGCCCCGTGCGCCCCGTGACGCTGTCGGCGGACGCCAAGGCCAACATCGCGCGGGTGCAGGAGATCTGGCGCGAGTGCCGGACCCGCTATGGTGCCAACGGACCGTATCTGTTCGGCCGCTTCGGCGCGGCGGATGCGATGTATGCCCCGGTCGTGCACCGTTTCCGCACCTACGCCATCGAGGTCACACCGGAGACCAAGGCCTACATGGACACGATGATCGCGATGCCGGCGTTTCAGGAATGGACCCGCGACGGCATCGCCGAAACGCTTGTCATCGAAAAGTTCGAGACTGCTTAACTCATGAATGTGATTGCGCGCCGCTTGACGCCCTGTGCGAGGGCGGCGCCCAATCGCCAGGGAATGCAAGGAGAGGGCATCGTTATGGGAATCCTGGACTCGCTGGAAAACAACCCCGCCTTGCGCAGCGCGCTGGGCCAGCTCGGCGCCGCCGTGCTCCCGGCCGTGCTGAACGAGGTGCTCGGCAGCAACAATCAGGGCGGGCTCAGCGCGATCGTCGCAAAGCTCCAGCAGTCCGGCTTCGGCGAGCAGGTCAAATCCTGGCTCGGCAATGGCCAGAACCTGCCGATCTCGGCCGACCAGCTCCGGGCCGTCCTTGGCAACGACACCGTCCGCCAGCTGGCCGCGCGTTACAACATTCCGGTCGATCAGCTGGGCGAGATCCTCGCCCAGGAACTGCCCAAGGCGGTGGATCATGCAAGCCCCGACGGCCATTTGCCCCATACCGCCTGAAGCGGGCCGTTCCGGCGTTACCAGCGGCCGCCCGGTTCCCTGGCCATCATCCTGAAAACACTGACAGATCGGGGTGTTTGCCATGCCTGTATACTGCTGGCCAAAGCGGCCGGCCGCGTGCTATACAGCGGCCCGGGTTTAGCCGGTCCGTCGCAGTGGGACCCTGGGCACGGCCGGCGCTGTTTGAGTGATGGAGATGGGCGTTGAAGCATAAATTCCCCGTGGGAGCGCGCGTACTTTTCACGGCCAGCAACGTCGCGCGCCCTGCTGCGAGCGGCTCGTACGAGATCATCCGCCTGCTGCCGACGGAAGGCGACGACTGCCAGTACCGCATCAAGAGCTCGACCGAAGCCTTCGAACGCGTCGCCAAGGAAAGCCAGCTCGCGCTGTCCTAAGGGCTACCTGCGCCTTGTCGCGCCTCAAGGAATTTGTATCCTGCCGCCGTCAAAAGGCCGCTTCACCTTCGCAAGGTGAGCCGGGGCCAGTTGCCGACTCGCGGTGCTCGCTTGACCATTCGCTCTCAGCTCGCGTGAGGGGACGTCGCGCATGGACTGGGCTTGGGCCACTTCGCTCGACCAAACCTGGCGCTCGTCGGCTTTCCCGATGTGGATGACGCTGGCCGCTGCCGGCTTCTTCGGATTGATTCTGCTGATCACGCTGCTGCGCGCCGAGAGAACGGTCGCCAACGGCGCGCTGGCAGTGATCGCGCTGCTCGCCATCGTTATCGCCGTCGCCGCCACCATGCGCCTCTATGGGTCGCTCGGGCACGAGACGCCGGTTGCTGAAGGCCGCGCGCAGGCCACGGTCGTCGCGGGCCCGCCGGCGCTGTCCTGCCTCGACGAGCTCGCCGGCGATACCGTGGCCGCCGGCTGCGAGAGGGCGCTGTTCGGCGCGCCCGACGCGGCCGCCGCCGCCGTCGTCTATACGGCAAGCCGGATCGACCGGCTGACCGCGCTCGGCGATGCCGCAACCGCCGAGAAGAGCCTGACACAAGACATGAAGTTGCTGCGCAAGACGCTGGAGCACGATCGCTACGGCCTCGTCGCCCAGGTGCTGGTCGCGCGCGACGGCTGCACGCAGTTCGATTGCCCCGCGTTCCGCTCGCTGACCGATCAGCAGCAGGTCGCCGCCAACATGGATTCCCATCTCTACGATCAGCTGGTCGCGCGCTACGCGCCGACCTGGGGCGCGCCCACGACGCCGGGGGCGCTGCCGGCCAATGCTGCGCTCGCCGGGCTGCCGCCATCGATGCCGACGGGCAAGCCGACCAATGCGGAGTTCCCGAGCGCCTCATCGACGCCGCCGGTCAGCATCATGACTCCCGAGCCGGCGCCACGCCAGGCCGCGCCTGCCGCAAACGCCGCGCCAGCCCCGCGCGCACCGGCGGCGGCCTCGGCGCAAGCCGCTGCGCCTGCGGCACCGGCGGCCGCCGCCAAGAAGCAGCCTGCCGCGAAGCGCGCGCCCGCCGCTGCTCCGGTTCCGCTTGCGCCGCCGGCCTCGACACCGGCTCCGCCGGCTGCGGATAACGAATAGATCGGCATTCCCAATGCGTGGCCGCCCGGCTAATGCTGGGGCATGCCACTCCATCTGATCAAGCTCGCCGTCGGCTGCGACTCCGTCAAGGAATTGAAGGAGTGGGTGGCCGAACGGATGCAGACCGCCAAGAAGAAGGGTCTGCCGCAACGTCACATCCACATCACGCGCATGGTCCCCAAGCGCGACGCCGAGATCCTGGCGGGCGGATCGCTCTACTGGGTGATCAAGGGCGAGATCGCCGCGCGCGAAAAGATCATCGGCATCGAGCCGTTCCGCGACAAGGACGGCATCGGCCGCTGCCGGATCGTGATGCAGCCGAAGGTGATCTCGGTGTCGCCGCGGCCGATGCGCCCGTTCCAGGGCTGGCGCTATCTCACCGACGATTCCGTGCCGCCCGATCTCGGCAAATCCGCCGCCGGCTCGATCGCGGCCATGCCGGAGCCGATGCGGCGCGAGCTGCGCGATCTCGGGCTGCTCTGACGAGCCCGCTTAGGGCGATGTGACGATGTGGAGCCGCGCCAGGTCGGCCGGCGCCATCACCATCGGGCGTCCGCCTTCGCCGATGCCGTCGACGATGTCGACCAGTGCGGGCTCGACGCCCATCTCGAGCAGGTATTTGCGGTACTGCTCGCCAAAGATCACGGTCAGGCTCTCGCGCTGCTCGGGGGCGACATTGGGGGCGCGGCGGTTGCGGATCGAGCGGCCCGTCAGCACCACCTTGGCGCCATCAGGGAGACTGCGATGCACGCCGCCCGCGAGCATGAGGACGCAGGCGAGATCGCAGGCCGGATCCGGCATCGACACCTTGGCGTCGAGCGGGCCGCCCGGACGCTTCAGCGCAAAACACTCCGTCTCGGATTTGCCGGCACAGGCTTCGACCTCGGTCGCGCCTGCGGTGGCATCGAGGCCGTGGTCGCGCAGGATGCGGCCCATGCTGACCGCAACATTGAGGTTGGACCCGCCCCAGCTATGGATGACGAGCGGCAGCTTGTGTCCCGCCTGGCGATCGAGGATCGCGATCAACCGCTTGTAGCTGTCCCATTGCACCGTTCCCTCGGCAGCGATCCAGTCGGAACAGCCTAATCCGCAGGCGCCAGCGGGGCCGTGGGCGACGTAGAAGATCATCGCGTCCGGCGGTGAGCCGTACGGGCCGATCGGCGGCCGTTGCTGCGCCGGCGCAGCGGTCGCTGCGACGAGCGCCAATAGGCCGCTCAAGGTCATCGTGCGGATGGATGACATGCCTTGCCGCTCGGCTCGTTCCCTCGCGCCGATCATCCATCCGGGCGAGGGCGCGTGCAAGTCGATCCCGCCGGTTACACCGCGATATTGTCGATCAGCCGCGTCGTGCCGAGCTTGGCCGCCACCAGGATCCGCAAGGGGCCGTCCTTGCGCGAGGTGACCGGCGCCAGCGTCTCGGCGTGGCGGGCTTCGAAATAGTCGAGCGCGAAACCGGCCGCCTTGATCGTCTCGGCGCCGCGCGCCATCGCGCTTCCGAGGGCTTCGCCCGCCTTGATCCGTCCGGCGCTGTCCTTCATGGCACGGTAGAGCGTGGTCGCGGTCTGCCGCTCCTCCGCCGAGAGGTAGACGTTGCGCGAGGACATCGCGAGCCCGTCGCGCTCGCGCACCGTGCGGGAGCCGATCACCCTGACGCCGAGGTCGAGATCCCGCGCCATCTGCGTCACCACCCGCAGCTGCTGAAAGTCCTTTTCGCCGAAGATCGCAACATCCGGCCGGCACTGCGTGAACAGCTTGCCGACGACGGTGGCGACACCTCCGAAGAAGTGCGGCCGGAAGCGGTCCTCAAGGCCGGCGAGCGCTGGTCCCTCCGGCACGATGCGGGTGGCAAAGCCGTCCGGGTACATGGCCTCGACGCCGGGATGCCAGACGATGTCGACGTCCTCGGCCGCGAGCTTGGCGATGTCGGCCTTCCAGGTGCGCGGATAGGCACCGAAATCCTCGGTCGGTGCGAACTGGGTCGGGTTGACGAAGATCGACACCACGACGCGGGTGGCGCGCCGCTTGGCGAGGCGCACCAGCGACACATGCCCGTCATGGAGTGCCCCCATGGTCGGGACCAGCGCGATCGTGGCCTTTCGCTTGAGTAGATTGTCGACGGCGCGTCGCAGGGTGGGGACCGTGCGGGCGATCAAGGGGCTTCGTGACATCGGGACTCGAAGGGGTTGGGAATCGGTGCGGGGCGCGGCCCGACGGCCGGCCGGCTAACCTTAACAAGCGGCGGTCGTGGACGCCATGCATCCGGATGCGGCACAGCAATTCGCATCGAGCCGCGCGCGATGTCGCGCGTGTGTGGGCTGGATCACAGACGCGCAGCGGCACTGCTACTCATGATGAAGAACGGCGCGTTGCGATTTGCATTACCTGTCACGCATTTCACTTGACCGCAGACGCGGTCAACTCGAAGATATTCGTTAGGGGTGTTGAGGATCGCAATGCTTGTGCAAGCTAGCCAAGGCCAGTCCGGCTCGGCGCATGTGGTCGTGCTCGGCAATGAAAAGGGCGGCTCCGGCAAGTCGACCACCGCCTTGCACATCGCCGTTGCGCTTCTGAAGGCCGGCCAGCGCGTCGCCACCATCGACCTCGATTGCCGCCAGCAAAGCTTTACCCGCTACATCAGCAACCGCTCCGCCTGGGCCCGCCGCACCGGGCTCGGCCTCGAGCTGCCGGTGCATCGCTGCATCAAGCTCGGCGAGACCATGCAGATCGCCGACAACGAGAACTCCGAGTTCCAGCAGTTCATGGAGGCGGTCTCGGCGGTCGAGCGCAGCTTCGACTTCATCGTCATCGATACGCCCGGCACCGACAGCTATCTGATGCGGCTTGCGCACTCGATGGCCGACACCCTGGTGACGCCGATCAACGACAGCTTCCTCGACTTCGACGTGCTCGGCACCGTCGACCCCGCCAACTACGCGGTGACGGGCGAGAGCCATTACGCCGAGATGGTGCGCGATGTCAGGCGCAAGCGCCGCCAGCTCGACGGCGCGACCACCGACTGGATCGTCGTCCGCAACCGTCTGTCGATGCTCGGCTCCCGCAACAAGCAACTCGTTGCCGACGGCTTGAAGGATCTGTCGCTGCGGCTCGGCTTCCGCTACGTCGACGGCTTCGCCGAACGTGTCGTCTATCGCGAGTTCTTCCCGCGCGGCCTAACCGCGCTGGACGAGATCGACGAGGCCACGCTCGGCATGCGGCCCAATCTCGGCCATCTCACCGCGCGGGAGGAGGTGACCAGCCTGCTCCGCCAGCTCAAGCTGCCGCTCGACGAGCGCGGCCGCCGCCGCGCCGCCAACCGGGCCGAGTGGTTCAGTCAGGTCGACAAGCCGCTCGAGGTCCACGACATCCTCGGCGCCTGACGAGGGGCGGTATAGGACTACTTCCGCATCGATCCGCTTGGTCAGTTCCCAACGGAACCGGGCCCGCATTCGCCCGTTTTCACCTACGTTCGCTGCGAAATTGAACCCGATCGAGACGGGTTGCGTCCGATAGGGACCTGCACGCTGACGTAGCCGTAGAAGTACGGGTTGCCCAAGAATCGTGTGCGGCGCACAATGAAAGGGCTGTCAGCTCACAATATTTACGCTTCCTGTCACGTGGCTGTGACATATATTAGGGAATAGGCGACAAGGGGCCAAAGAGCCCCGGAAGAACACGATTTTCAACAGGGATTCAGGCCGCAAGAGCCTGAGGCTGAGGACGAAAATGAAGCGTGGAATTGCCGTTCTGGTTTCGGTCAGTGCCCTCTGCGGCATCGCTTATTTCACGGCGAGCAAGTGGGCGATCAAACACGAGACCATCACTTTCTACGACGCTTCGCGCGACAACCGTCCTGTGCCCGTCGACATCGCGGTGCGCCGTGACAAGGAAATGCAGGCCACTGCCGGCATGATCACGCTGCCGGTCGCGGTGATCAATCACGGCAACACCGTCAAGAACACCGAGTACGGCTTCCTCGCCAACATCTTCGCGGCGCGCGGCTATCTCGTCGTCAGCCCGCAGCATGATCTGCCGACTGATCCTCCGATGGTGACCAAGCCCGGCGAGCTCTATGTCGGCCGGCTGCCGCAGATCCTGCGCGGCGTCGCCAACATTCATCTCGCCATGCAGGAGATGAAGAAGGTTCAGCCCAACGCCGATTACGACAAGGTGACGATGGTCGGCCACTCCATGGGCGGCGACATCACGATGTACTTCGCCAAGCAGTATCCGGACGAGGTCAAGAAGGTCGTCACGCTCGACAATCTCCGTGTGCCCTTCGTCACCGCTGGCAAGTTCAAGATCCTGTCGTTCCGCTCCAAGGATCCCCAATTCAAGACCGATCCGGGCGTGATCCCCACGGACGAGGAGTGCGAGAAGGCCGGCATCCAGGTCGTGAAGACCGATTTCCAGCATAACGACATGCGCGACACCGGTCCGGACGACGCCAAGAACTCGATCCAGGGCATGCTCGACAAGTTCCTGAGCTCGACTGACAGCGAGGTGGCGCCGGTCGACACGCAATCGTCCCCGCCCAAGATTCTCGAGCCCGGTCCGGTCGCTCTGATGGCGCCTGCCAAGAGCTGACCTCTCGCTCCGGCCGATCCGATCTTTGAAGCCCCCGTCGGCGCCCGCCCGCGGGGGCTTTGCACATTGACCGGGCCGTCGTTGCTGACCACATTAGCTGCTCACGCAAGGCGAAGAGCAGAGATGTCGGGCGAACCGATCAAACCGCATGGTGGCGAGGCCGTCTCGGCGCGAGCGGACGGTGGGCTGCCGAAGGCGAGGACATCGACCTCGGAGGACATCGCCGCCTTCGTCGCCAGGGCACGTTCCCTGTCGCCGCATGCGCCCGGCGCGAAGGGGCGGCTGATCTTCGCGCTGGATGCGACGATGAGCCGGCAGCCGACCTGGGACATGGCCTGCGCGCTCCAGGCCGACATGTTCCGCGAAGCCGCGGCTCTCGGCAGTCTCGACATCCGGCTGGTCTATTATCGCGGTTTCAACGAGTGCCGCGCCACGGGGTGGATCTCCGACAGCAGCAAGCTTGCGACACTGATGAGCAAGATCGATTGCCGCGGCGGCGACACCCAGATCGGAAAGGTACTGAGCGAGGCGCGGCGCGAGGCCGTCGTCTCCGGCGTGCGCGCCGTCGTCTTCGTCGGCGACGCCATGGAGGAGAAGGTCGACGACCTCTGCGCCAAGGCCGGCGAGCTCGGCATGCTCAAGGTGCCGGTGTTCCTGTTTCAGGAAGGCGATGACACCGTGGCCGAGCGGACGTTTCGCGAGATCGCGCGACTGACCGGCGGCGCCTGGTGCCGGTTCGATCCCGGCGCGGCGGCGCAACTGCGCGAGCTGCTGCGCGCTGCCGCGGCCTACGCTGTCGGCGGCCGCGAGGCGCTGTTGAAACTGGCGAAGGGTGAGAGCGGCGCGGCCAGGCTGATCGGTCAGATGAAGTAGGCTAAAGCGTGATCCGGAAAAGTGCGCAGCGGTTTTCCGAAAAGGTCATGCGCAAACAACAAGCTAAAGCGCGATGACGATTCATCCTGATCTCATCGCGCTTTAAGCCGGCGCGGCCTGCGCCGGAGATGGCGCCGCGACCGGCGGCGGCAACAGCCGTCCCTGCAGGATCAGGCGCAGCGTGCCGAGGGCGGTCAGTCCGACCACGATGTTCGCGGCGCCAAACAGCCATGGCGCAAGCTGTGCGGTCGCGCCGGTATCGCCATGTCCGACCATCCGGACCGGTGCGATCGCAAGCGCGGTCGCGCCGAACGTAAAGCTCCAATAGGACACCGAGAACGGCTGCTCCATGATCCAGGGCAGCAGGCGGAGCAGCAAAAGCGCCATCATCAGCCCATAGCCGACCAGGACATGCGCGACCATGTCGGGCACGCCGCCATTCATCGCGAGATAGGCGACCGCGCCGACCGAGGGGGGCGCGAGCTGGATGCCAAGCGTCGGCCGCAACGCGACGGGAAGCGTCGCGGCGGTGTAGAGCCGGTGCAGCAGCACGGATTCGATCGCTAGCCAGGAAAAGAAGGCGACGCCGAAAGCCAGTTGTCCCCAATCGGGGTAGCCGAGCGCCGAGGCAACGCCAGCGGTGACGAAGCCGCCGGCAACGGTGGGCAGATAAAGGACCGGTGTCGTTGCGGTGTGATCGCGGTTACCGCGCCACAACAGCCCCGTCCGCCACAGCGCGAAACCGAGTGTGAACGCGGCGCCAGAGCCGAACAGCATGAGGGCGGCAAGATGCGAATAGGGCTCGGCTGCGATTGCGATCAGCATGGTCGAGACACCGGCAAGACCGATGAAGCAGCACTGCACGGGGTGATGGGCTTCGCTGAGCGACTCGGCACGCGCAAAAATCCAGCGCAGGGCGAACAGGACGATCAGCAGCGCCCAGACGATGGACGCAAGGCCGAGCAGGATTTCGCCGACGATCGCCGGCAGTTGCCAGACTTGGTGCGCCGCGCGCCAGGCATTGCCGAGGCCCGCAAGCCCAAGCACGATGCCGAAGAAGGCGGCTGGCACGATCGGCGGCTTGAATCCGTTGCTCATGGTCTCCCCCAACAGCTCGCTCATACCTCTACGGTGCTGATGCGGTCCTAGTTACCGCTGGGCGTGCCGGAATGATCGGACAGGGCGCTTATCGGCAAACGAACGTCTCGTGTCATCAGCCGATCGTGGACGTGAGCGAAGGACGCCATGCTTTTTGACAACAGGGCGACTATATTCCGGCCATGACCCTGATCGCCGGCGCTGTCGCCGTTATCACGCTCTATCTGCTGCTCCAGATGTTCCGCTCCGCCAATCCGGCGGTGCTGGCGCGCACCATCAAGTTTGGCGGCGGCGTCGTCGCGCTGGCCGTCGCGGCCTTCACGGGTCTGCGGGGTGAGTTGGCGGTGGCGATCCCGCTCGGAATCATGGGAGCTGGGCTGCTCGGCTGGACGCCGCTGGCCAACGCGGGCTTCGGCAATGTCGGCGGGCTGTTCGGCGGCGGCGGGACGCGTCCGACCGGCCAGGCCTCGCGCGTGCGCTCGCAGTTCCTGGACATGCGGCTCGACCACGATTCCGGCCAGCTCGCGGGCCAGATCGTCGCCGGGCCCAATGCCGGGCGCGACCTCGACGAGTTCGATCTCGCTGGTCTGTTGGCGATGGTCCCGGCGTTCGACGCCGAGAGCGTGGCCTTACTTGAAAGCTATCTGGACCGCCGGTTTCCCGCTTGGCGTCAGAACGCGCAAAGCGATGCGGCAGGGCGGCAGCGCGGCGCGGCGCCGGGCGGCAAAATGACGGCGGAGGAAGCCTATCAGATCCTTGGCTTGCAGCCGGGCGCGGGGCGCGACGACATCAGCCGGGCTCACAAGTCCCTGATGAAGAAACTCCATCCCGACCAGGGGGGCTCGACGTATCTCGCTGCCCGTGTAAACGAGGCCAAGGATACTCTGCTTCGTACGCATAACGGCTAACTCCGGCAACACGCCACAAACGCCCGTACCGCGTCAGCTCCGCTTCTCCGTTTACCGTCGCCCTGATGCCCGCCATTATCGGCGTGGTCGATCCCTTGCGTAAAGTTTTAACCGTAAAATCTTGACGAGAGGTTGTCGTGGAACAGCCTTTGGCGTCACCGCATCGCAAACGAAAAATGCCCGCGCAAGGCGCGGGCATTTGCTCTGGGAAAGGTCCGGCAGGTCAGTTGCGGACCGTGATGCAGGAGATTTCGGCGCGCTTGAGGGCGCGGCAGACGGCCTCGGCCTGGTCGCGCTCGAGCCCGGCGAAGCGGGCGCGGTAGAGCTTGCGATTGTCCTTGGCGACCACAGGCTCGGTGAACGGATCGGCCTTGCTGAGCAGGCCGCGGGCCGAGTTGCGCGCCGCGTCGATGCGATGCTGGGCTTCGGTCTCGCTCTCGAGCGCGCCAACCTGGACGATCCAGCCGCTATGGGTGACGACCGGCTTGGTGGTGGCGCTCATCTGGATCGGCTGCGGCGCCGGATCGGCGGACGCGAGCTTCGCAGCCGCCGGGGCAGGAGCGGCGGCGGTTCCGGCCGGCAGCACGCCGAGGATGCCGTTGCCGGTGCCAAAGCCCGCCGGCTGACGCGGCAGCTCGGCGCGGGCGACCTCAGCCTTCGGCGCTTCCGGCTGGTTCTGGGGCTCGGGCTTATTGATCAAATCGGCCCGGGCGACGACGGCACCGGAGGTTTCCGCAACGTCGGAGCGAGCCGCAATCGTACTGGTAACCTGCGGAGCGACCGGAGCCGGGGCGGCGGAGGCGACCTTCACGGCGCCGGCCTTGACCTGGACGGTCTTGACCCGGACCGGTTTCATCGGCTCGGACGAGCCGGGAATGATCGAGAGCGGCTGGCTCGAGATCACGCCATTGGTGAGCGGCGCGGGCTCGATCTTGGATTCGGTCGGCCGGACTTCAGGCTTGGGCTGAGCCGGCGGCATCGCCGCGGTCGCAGCGGCGAGCGTCGACAGGCGCGAGGCGAGACGCTGTTGGGCAGTCTCGGGAGCCGGGGCGGCCGCGGCCTGAACCTGCGGCGCGGGACGGGCCGGGGTGTCCGAGGCATCGGCAACGTCGCTGCTCGCGTCTGCGCCGTTGCGTTCGGCGACCGCGGCGACGGTGTGGGTGGTTGCGCCCTTCTCGAGATTCTCGGCGAGCAGGTTGCGCATGATCGCGTCGCGCGAGCCGCCGCTGCGGCCGCCGAGCACCACGCCGATCAGGTGGCGGTTGCCGCGGCGCATCGAGCTCACGAGATTGAAGCCGGAGGCGCGGGTGTAGCCTGTCTTGATGCCGTCGACGCCCTCGACGCTGCCGAGCAGGTGATTGTGGTTGCGGATCGACTGGCCGCGCCAGTTGAACGTCGAGGTCGCGAAATAGCGATAGTAGCGCGGGAAGCGCTCCTGGATGGCGCGGCCGAGGGTGGCCTGGTCGCGTGCGGTCGTGACCTGCTCGTCGTTGGGAAGGCCGTTGGCGTTGCGGTAGACTGTCCTGGACATGCCGAGCGAGCGCGCCTTGCGCGTCATCATCGCGGCGAAATCGTCCTCGTCGCCGGCGATCGCTTCGGCGATAACCACGGCGGCGTCATTGGCGGAGCGGGTGACGAGACCCTTGATCGCGTCCTCGACGCGAATGGTCTGGCCGGCGCGCAGGTTCAGCTTGGTCGGATCCTGATCGGCGGCGTGCTGCGACACCGGCATCTCGGTGTCGAGCTTCATCTTGCCGGACTCCAGGCGCTCGAACAGCAGGTAGAGCGTCATGATCTTGGTCAGCGAGGCGGGGTGGCGGATCCCGTCGGGGCTGGTCGCCTGGAGCACGGAGCCGGAATTGCCATCGACGATGATAGACGCGAATTTGGGGCTGGAGCTCTCGGAGACATCGCGCTGCACCCGATGGCTCACGTGCTGGCGGCGATGGCGCCGCGCCTCGGCCGCGTCGGTGGTGAAGATGACTGCAGTGGTGACTGTAAGAAGCCCGAAAACGCCGACCCGCGCCAAGCGCGAGGAAGACAAGCTTTTACGAAGCATGGAACCCCGTCCCCGTTTCTCACTTGATCACCGGCTCGTGAGGCGAAATTGTGCCCACTGGACCCGGGATCATTACCTGCTCAAGCTGTCCCTCCGCTGGCGTTCGCCACGGGAGACGTTCGGCCTGAGCCGCTGTTCTGGCTAAGGTGATGTTCTCAAACGGCTTTTGACCGCCTGCGGAAGCTGAACACGTCCAGGGAATCAGGGTAGGGGGCCGCGGTTTCCAAAAGCTTAAGGAACCATTGCGAGAAAGCCCGGGAATTTCCGCGACTTGCATCTATGCGTGCATCTGTTTTTGTGCGTCGCACAAGATTCTTGACATTTTTGTGCGTTGCACTAATTGTGGGCAGAGTCAGGGAGCCGGGGCTTCCCGACAAGAGCCAGGGAAAAGGATTGCGAAATGTTCAAGGTTGAAGACTTCCAGAACTACGGGAAAGAGCAGTTCGAGCAGTGCGTCGCCTCCGCGACCTCGGTGCAGCACGGCCTCCAGGCGATCGCGAGCGCCTATGGCGACTACACCAAGAAGTCGTTCGAAGACACCAAGTCCTTCGTCGAGAAGCTTTCCGGCGTGAAGTCGCTGGACAAGGCCATGGAAGCCCAGACCGATTTCGCCCGTTCCGCCTACGAGACCTTCGTGGCGGAATCGCAGAAGATCGCCGGCCTCTACAGCGACCTCGCCAAGCAGGCGTTCAAGCCGGTCGAGACCATCGTCTCGAAGTTCACCCCGGCCGCCAACTAAGCCTTCCCGGTCATCCTGGAATCAAAAAGCCCGGCTGATCCAGCCGGGCTTTTTTTGTTGTTGTGGCGGGTGGCCTCAGCGCGCCACGCGCAGCTTGGACAGCGAGGTGCCGATGTCCTTGAACACCGAGACGGTCTGGTCCGCCGACGTCACCAGATAGAACTTGTCGGAGCTGCTGGCGCAATATTGCAGCACGCTCGAGGTCGCATCGTGGCCGGTGTTGACCTGCACCGTGTAGATCGTGATGTTCGCGGCCTTGGCGTTGTCGCACAGCTTCTTCTGCCGCGCGTCGATCTGCGAGGCATTGTTGTACCAGCGGTTCTGCGTGTTCAGACCGTCCGAGAGCAGCACGATCGCGTCCTTGTAGGTGTAGTTGGTGTCCTTGGCCGGCGCGTTCATGGGATCGCCGGTCGACAGCGTCATCCAGCCCCAGGCGAGCCCGATGCCCTGGTTGGTGTTGCCGGTCGGCTTCATGTTGTCGATCACGGTCTTGAGCGAGGACCAGTCGTAGCTCAGCGGCACGATCGGCTGCAAATAGGCCGAGCTTCCGGATCGGCAATACGAATATTGGTCGGCCGGGAACAGCGTCCCCGCATTGCCGCTGGTCGGCGTGGTGTTCTTGGTGTCGTAGTCCTGGTCGCGGTCGACCACGCAACCGGTCCAGGTGCTGTGATCGGCCGGCGTCCACTTCCAATTGTTGCAATTATTGTTGCTGCCCGATGTGCAACTCCAGCTGCCGTTGGCGGCGTCCCAGTCGCTGAAGTCGATCCAGTACTTGTTGTAATTGCTGGCGCCGACATTGACGTCCTTGGCGAACGGCACGATCGAGATGTAGACGTCGCCATTGGTCTTGGCGAGGGCGCTGAGCTGATCGACGAGGTTCTTGGCGGCGGTCTGCATCGCCGGCATCTTGCCGTCGTCGGCCATCGATCCGGTGTTGTCGAGCACCATGGCGACGCGCATGCGCACCAGGCCCCAGGCGCTGGTGGATGTGGTGCCGATGTCGAGCGTCGGGAAGCCGGCGATCTTCATGAAACTGGTCGTGTAGGTGCCGCTTCCGGTGACCTGGATCGTCGAGCCCATGCTGGTGCTCGCGGTGTAGGTGGCCGCGACGCTGACGGTCGGGATCGCGTTGGTGCCGGTGAACAGCGCGTTGAAATACTGCTGCGCCTTGGTGCTCAGCTGCGACGTGGTGATGGCGCCGGTCGACAGGTCCTTGGAGAGCATCAGCGCGGTGGAGTCGAGGGCGGCCTGCATCGAGGTGCGGGCCTGGACTGCACGGCTGTAGTCGACCGCGGCGCCGATGAATGTCAGCACCGGGACCAGCGCGATGGCGAAGATCACGGCGATATTGCCTTGCTCGGCCGCTGCAAAGCGGGCGAGCTGTCGACCAAGACGGCGGATAACGGGCAGGCGAAACATGACGATCCCCGAAATCTGTAAATTTTGCCCGATTTCGCGCCAAGCCCTTGAACGGCAGGTAAACGGGGCCGTAGAAAACCGGAGATACCCCGCGAGAAACCGTCGCGGCCGCGTTGCAGCCGGGTTCCTGGTCAACAGGTTCTAAACGGGTGGGCGGAAATTTTTGTCAAATCGATCCGGATTGATTAACCTTGGCCAGGATCGCCCGGACCGGAGTCGGGACCGCCGCGGCCGCATCGGCCAGACCTTTGCACGCTTGCGGCGAGCCGGGGGCAGGCCCATATTGCTAGCGAACGATCCGGCTGGACCGGATCCGTCGGGAGCGGCGATCCAACAAGGCGGCGCGCCAGTGCGAAGCTCCGGAGGGCGGGGTTGCGCGGCGAGCCGTTATCCGCTTCCGTTGGGAATTTGAACACCTGAGCCATGCCGCACCTGTCTTCCAGACTCGACCTGTCCGCGCCAGCCGCTGCCCACGCTCCGCGTATGAGCAATGACGACAACCGCTCGGGCGGCCCGACTGCGCCGAGCACGTCGGTCATCACCAAGGTCAAGCCCAAGACCAAGCGGCCGAACCTGTATCGCGTGCTGATCCTGAACGACGACTACACGCCGATGGAATTTGTCGTCCACGTGCTCGAGAAGTTCTTCCAGAAGGATGTCGAGGCTGCGACCAAGATCATGCTGCACGTCCATCACCACGGCATCGGCGAGTGCGGGGTGTTCACCTACGAGATTGCCGAGACCAAGGTGACGCAGGTGATGGATTTCGCCCGCAAGCACCAGCATCCGCTGCAATGCGTGATGGAAAAGAAGTAATCGCGCGTCGCGTTCCTTAGAGTGGTTCTGTTTGTGTGGTGTGTGACGGCAGCAGATCCCGCTGCATGATCCGGCGAACATCGGCGCGCGCGTCAATCCTGCCCAAATGGGTAGTCCTGCCCAAATCGGAACGGGTTTTGCATTGAAAATACCGCAGGCGTGTCGCTGCCGAGTCGCGGAACCGGTCTTTCGCCGCGATCTTGTATAACTATATGTGACAAAGGTTGTTGTTGCCTGACCGGGCGATGGCGATCATGATGGTGGGGGCCATAGAGGACGCGAATGCCGACTTTTTCCCAAAGCCTTGAACAATCCCTGCATCGTGCACTGGCGATCGCAAACGAGCGTCATCACCAATACGCGACGCTCGAGCATCTTCTGCTCTCTTTGATCGACGATTCCGATGCAGCTGCGGTCATGCGCGCCTGTAGCGTCGATCTCGACAAGCTCCGCACGAGCCTCGTCAACTATCTTGAGACCGAATTCGAGAATCTGGTGACGGATGGCGCCGACGATGCCAAGCCGACGGCCGGTTTCCAGCGCGTGATCCAGCGCGCGGTGATCCACGTGCAGTCGTCCGGTCGCGAAGAGGTGACCGGCGCCAACGTGCTGATCGCGATCTTCGCCGAACGTGAAAGTCATGCAGCGTATTTCCTGCAAGAGCAGGACATGACGCGCTATGACGCCGTCAACTACATCAGCCACGGCATCGCAAAGCGGCCTGGTGTGTCCGAGGCGCGCCCGGTTCGCGGCGTCGACGAGGAGACCGAGGCCAAGGGCAACGAGGACGCCAAGAAGAAGGGCGAGGCGCTCGAGACCTATTGCGTCAACCTCAACAAGAAGGCGCGCGACGGCAAGATCGATCCGGTGATCGGACGCAATTCCGAGATCAACCGTGCGATCCAGGTGCTGTGCCGCCGGCAGAAGAACAACCCGCTGTTCGTCGGCGAAGCCGGCGTCGGCAAGACCGCGATCGCGGAAGGTCTCGCCAAGCGCATCGTCGACAGCGAGGTGCCGGAGGTTCTGGCGGCTGCGACCGTGTTCTCGCTCGACATGGGCACGCTGCTCGCCGGCACGCGCTATCGCGGCGACTTCGAGGAACGCCTGAAGCAGGTGCTGAAGGAGCTCGAGGCTCATCCCAACGCCATCCTGTTCATCGACGAGATCCACACCGTGATCGGTGCGGGTGCGACCTCGGGCGGGGCGATGGACGCCTCGAACCTGCTCAAGCCGGCGCTCGCCTCGGGTACCATCCGCTGCATGGGCTCGACGACCTATAAGGAATACCGGCAGCACTTCGAGAAGGACCGCGCGCTGGTGCGGCGCTTCCAGAAGATCGACATCAACGAGCCGACGGTCGAGGATGCGATCGCGATCCTCAAGGGCCTCAAGCCTTATTTCGAGGACTACCACCGGCTGAAATACACCAACGAGGCGATCGAGGCTGCGGTGCAGCTGTCCTCGCGCTACATCCACGACCGCAAGCTGCCCGACAAGGCGATCGACGTGATCGACGAGTCCGGTGCGGCGCAGATGCTGGTGGCCGAGAACAAGCGCAAGAAGACCATCGGCATCAAGGAGATCGAGACCACGATCGCCTCGATGGCGCGGATCCCGCCGAAGAGCGTGTCGAAGGACGATGCCGAGGTGCTCAAGCATCTCGAGCAGACCCTGAAGCGCACCGTGTTCGGTCAGGACAGGGCGATCGAGTCCCTTGCCGCTTCGATCAAGCTGGCGCGTGCCGGCCTGCGCGAGCCGGAGAAGCCGATCGGCTGCTACCTGTTCTCGGGTCCGACCGGCGTCGGCAAGACCGAGGTCGCCAAGCAGCTCGCGGCGACGCTCGGCGTCGAGCTGCTGCGCTTCGACATGTCCGAATACATGGAGCGGCACACCGTGTCGCGCCTGATCGGCGCGCCTCCCGGCTATGTCGGCTTCGACCAGGGCGGCCTGCTCACCGACGGCGTCGACCAGCATCCGCATTGCGTCGTGCTGCTCGACGAGATCGAGAAGGCGCATCCCGACCTCTACAACGTGCTGCTCCAGATCATGGACCACGGCCGGCTCACCGACCACAACGGCAAGCAGGTCAACTTCCGCAACGTGATCCTGATCATGACCACGAATGCGGGCGCGGCGGATCTCGCCAAGCAGGCGTTCGGCTTCACGCGCTCGAAGCGGGAAGGCGACGACCACGAGGCGATCAACCGGCAGTTCGCGCCGGAATTCCGCAACCGTCTCGATGCCATCGTCTCGTTCGGCCATCTCAGCGTCGAGGTGATCGGCACCGTGGTCGAGAAGTTCGTGCTTCAGCTCGAGGCGCAGCTCGGCGATCGCGACGTCACCATCGAGCTGTCCGAACCCGCCAAGGCCTGGCTGGTCCAGCACGGTTACGACGAGCAGATGGGTGCGCGTCCCATGGCACGCGTGATCCAGGAGCACATCAAGAAGCCGCTGGCCGACGAGGTGCTGTTCGGCAAGCTCAAGGGCGGCGGCCATGTCCGCGTCGTTCTCGTCAAGGACGAGGCCGACGAGACCAAGGACAAGATCGGCTTCGAGTTCGTCGAAGGGCCGGTCACGCCGAAGCAGGAAAAGCTGCCCGGCACCCGCAAGCGCCCGCCGGGCAAGTCCAAGCCGGGCGGCGGCCCCGGCGGCTCGAAGGGGCCGACCTCGAAGGGCCCGCTGGTCAAGGCTTGATCGCGAGCGACATGAATCGAAAAGGCCGGCTGAAAAGCCGGCCTTTTGTTTTGGCGAAGCCGGCAGCGCCTCGCTTGAAACCAGGTGTCGTGCGCTCAATCCCCCTTCATCCGCTGCCCGTCCTGCACCCGCACATGCTCGGCGCCGCGCGCGCCGGTGGGCGACAGGCGCAACATGCTGAGCAGCGCGCCGCATAGCGCAAAGCCGACGCCGGCCAGCAGCGCGATCCTGGTTCCTTCCTGCGGATAGCGGCCGAGGAACAGCGCGACCAGCGCGGCCCCGGTGGTCTGGCCGAGCAGCCGGGCGGTGCCGAGCATGCCGCTGGCGCCGCCGGTGCGCTCGCGCGGGGCGGCCGCGATCATGGTGCGGTTGTTCGGCGTCTGGAACAGGCCGAAACCGAAGCCGGCGAGGGCCATGCGCCAGGCGATGTCGAAGGCGCCGGGCTCGGCCGGCAGCATGGCGAGGGAGGCGAGCCCGCCCGCGAACAGCAAAAGGCCGATGCCGCCGAGCAGGCCGGCCGGGTAGTGCTCGACCAGCCGCCCGGCGAGCGGGGCGGCGAACGCGACCGTGATCGGCCAGGGCGTGATCAATAGCCCCATATGCACGGCCGAATAGCCGAAGCGGCTTTGCAAGTAGAACGGTATCGCAACGAAGGCGAGCATCTGGGCGCAGAAGGAGGCGATCGAGGTCGCGATCGACAGCGCGAAGATCGGGATGCGCAGCAGATCAACCGGCAGCAGCGGCGCGGCCATATGCGTCTCGCGCCAGATCAGGGCGGCGCCTGCGACCGCAGCGACGGCGAATTCGATCAGGCAGGTGAGAAGGGGCTCGCCATGGCCGACGCTGTCGACCGCGAAAATGCCGACGCCGAAGGTGACGGCGCTCAGCCCCGCGCTCTGCCAGTCGAACGAATGCGCCGCCAGACGCGTGTGCGGCAGGCACCGCGCGCCGAGGACGACCGCGACCGCACCGATCGGCACGTTGATCGCGAACAGCCAGGGCCAGCTGCCGACGGCCAGGATGGCCGATGCCAGCGTCGGCCCGACCGCCGCCGATACCGCCACGACGAGCGCGTTGCGCGCGATGCCGCGCCCGAGCAGCGCATGCGGATAGGTGAAGCGGACCAGCGCGGTGTTGACGCTCATGATGCCGGCCGCGCCAAAACCCTGGATGATGCGCGCGATCGTCAGCATCGGCAGCGATTGCGCGACGGCGCAGAGGGCGGAGGCGATGGTGAACAGTGCAAGTCCGGCCAGGTAGACGCGCCGGTAGCCCACGATCTCGCCGAGCGAGGCGAGCGGCAGCAGCGAGATGGTGATGGCGAGCTGGTAGCCGTTGACGATCCAGATCGAGAAGGCCGGGCTCGCCTTGAGGTCGGCCGCGATGGTCGGCAGCGCCACATTGGCGATGGCGCCGTCAATCACGGACATCGTGATGCCGAGCGCGATGGTGAGGATGGCCCATCGGCGCTGCGGCAGCGGCAGGCCGTCGGCCTGCTCGATCGTGACTGTCGACATTGTGAGCGGCGTCTGGTTTGGCGAATCAAACGTGCCAGCTGGCGGAGTATTGCGCCAACCGGACAGGACCGCGATAGTTCCGCAACCGGTCTCCACGACCGGCGCGGTCATCTTGCGCCAGATGTAGAGCTCAATAAGCCCGCGCCGAGGCAGATCGACCGGCGGCTAGACCGCCGGTGGATTACGGTCCGTGAAGGTCACGCGCTGGTGCCAATAGGGATAGGGTAGCGTCACCTTGCTCGCCTCATCGAGCTTGGTGATCTGGTCCTTGGTCAGCGACCAGCCGACCGCGCCGAGATTCTCGCGCAGCTGCGCTTCGTTGCGCGCGCCGATGATCAGTGTCGACACCGTCGGACGCTGGAGCAGCCAGTTCAGCGCGATCTGCGACACGCTCTTGCCGGTTTCCTTCGCGACCTCGTCGATCGCATCGACCACGCGATAGACGTGCTCGTCCGGCACGGGCGGACCGAACTCGGCCGTCTTGGGCAGGCGGCTCACCTCGGGCTTCGGCTGGCCGCGGCGGATTTTTCCGGTGAGGCGTCCCCAGCCGAGCGGCGACCAGACAACGGCGCCGAGCCCCTGGTCGAGACCAAGCGGCATCAGCTCCCATTCATAGTCGCGTCCGATCAGCGAATAGTAGGTCTGATTGGCGATGTAGCGCGGGAAGCCGTGCTTGTCGGCGACGGAGAGGGACTTCATCAGGTGCCAGCCCGAAAAATTCGAGACGCCGACATAGCGAATCTTGCCGGCGCGCACGAGCACATCGAGGGTGCTGAGCACCTCCTCGGGCGGCGTGAAGGCGTCGAAGCCGTGGAGCTGGAACAGGTCGATGTAATCGGTGCCGAGCCGGCTCAGCGAGGCGTCGATGGCGGTGAGCAGATGCTGCCGCGACGAGCCGATGTCGTTGGGGCCATCGCCGAAGCGGAACGTCGCCTTGGTCGAGACCAGCACCTTGTCGCGGCGGCCCTTGATGGCTTCGCCGAGAACGCGCTCGGATTCGCCGAGCGAATAGACGTTCGCGGTGTCGAACATCGACACGCCAGCCTCGAGGCAGATATCGAGAAGGCGCCGCGCTTCGGTTGCGTCCGTCGTGCCCCAGGCGGCAAGGCGGCCGACGCCGCCGAACGTGCCGGTCCCAAGACTCAAAGCGGGCACCATGAGGCCTGACCGGCCCAAGCGTCGGTATTCCATTGATCTGCTCCTCGGCCGGCCGCTGATTGATCAGTGCGGCCTTGGGGTGCAATGGTAATGCAAGTACGCGCGCTGTCCTACGCCACGCTCACATACCGGCCTTGCTTGGAAACGGCCTAGTCGTGCAGACGCATGTCATCGAGTGCGGCATCGGCAACGCGTGGACCGGGCGTCTTCGCCGAAGACTGCGCCTCGATCCGTATCGGCGGCGAGGGGAAACAGGCAACTTCGGTGTCACGCGCCTGCCGCGGCAGGAGCGTCAGGCTCCAGCCCACCAGGACGAGGACTGCGAGCCGGATCGCGATCACACCCAGCAGCAGCTCAGATCCGCTTATCGTGCCGTGAGTCCTCATGTGAGCCAGCCTGATCCAGGCTGCGAGGCAAGACAATCTGGAATTGGCGAGCATTGCCTTCGCTTACGGCGAAGGCTCGTGGTGATGGCTGACCGTCAGTGCCGTAACTGGCTCTGCCGGAAGTCGCGCGGCGACATCCCAAAATGCTCACGGAAGACGCGGCCGAAATGCGAGAGGTCGTTAAAGCCCCAGGCAAACGCGATCTCGCTGATGTGGCGGTGCGCAAGCACGGGCGAAGCGAGGTCGCGCCTGCATTGGGCGAGACGCTCGGCAAGCACATAGCGCTGGAACGACATGTCCTCGTCGGCGAGCAGATCGTTGACGTAGCGCGGCGAGATGCCGAGTGCGGCGGCGGTTTCCGCCGGCGAGAGGTCGGGATCGGAGAGGCGCGCGCGGATGTGCGCCTTCAGCCGGTAGAGCAGGGCGGAACGGTGAGTCGAGGACGGCAGGGATGCCTTGCCAAGCCGTTCGCTCAGTGCCATCGCCAACAGATCGACGGCCTGCTCCGACAAGGCCGCGGCATGATCCGGCGCAAGCTGGTCCGCGCTCTGGCAAAGCCGCAAGATGAAATCGTACGCCAGCCGCTCCAGCGGTGCGTCAGCCCCGAACGACATCGCAGTGAGCGTCTCGGTGGCGCCGAGCCGGCGCTGCAGCATTTCCCGTGGCACCTTGAAGATGGTCTGCGTGAAGGCGTCGTTGAACTTCAGCTCATAGGGCCGCGTGGTGTCGTAGAGCGCGAATTCGCCGGGATGGATCACGGTCTCGCGGCCGTCCTGCACCACGCCGCCGTGACCGCGGTTGCCGAGCGCGATGAGAACGAAATCCTGATCCGAACGCGCGATGCGCGAGGGCGTGCGGAACACGTGCTGGCGGTCGGAGCAGACCTCCGAGCACACCGCCTTGCCGAGCGGGGCCTGCGTGACCGAGCCGCGAAAGGCGCTGCCGAGATCGGACTTGCAGTCGAGCCCGACGAAGACGTCGCAGACGATGTCCTGCCACAGCGCCAGCCGCCGGTAGCCGGGGCTGCCGTCTGTCGTGAACTGGATTGGCATCGGCAAGCCTCCCTTTCACATCCTGCAAAACTGCATGCTGGCGCGGATCGAGCCTTGGCGGAGGCAAATTCCGTACCGGGTCGGCGCTTCCGTCCAGTCGAGTTTTTGTTCCGCCGCGGTCGAGCGCGCGGCCGCCCGGCTTGGCCAAATAGACTGCATCGGACGTGGCTTCCGATCAACCGGCAATGGAGGCGGGAATGGGCATCGAACATCCGAAATACAAGGTGGCGGTGGTGCAGGCGGCGCCGGTCTGGCTCGATCTCGACGGCTCGATCGACAAGTCGGTCGCGCTGATCAGGGAGGCCGCCGAGAAGGGCGCCAAGCTGATCGCCTTTCCCGAGGCCTTCATACCCGGCTATCCCTGGCACATCTGGATGGACTCGCCGGCCTGGGCGATCGGCCGCGGCTTCGTGCAGCGCTATTTCGACAATTCGCTGGCCTATGACAGTCCGCAGGCCGAGCGGCTGCGCGAGGCCGTGCGGAAAGCGCGGCTCACCGCTGTGATCGGCCTGTCCGAGCGCGACGGCGGCAGCCTCTATCTCGCGCAATGGCTGATCGGGCCCGACGGCGAGACCATCGCAAAGCGCCGCAAGCTGCGGCCGACCCATGCCGAGCGCACGGTCTATGGCGAGGGGGACGGCAGCGATCTTGCTGTCCACGCGCGGCCCGACATCGGGCGCCTGGGGGCGCTGTGCTGCTGGGAGCATCTCCAGCCGCTGTCGAAATACGCGATGTATGCCCAGAACGAGCAGGTGCATGTCGCGGCCTGGCCGAGCTTCTCGCTCTACGATCCGTTCGCGCCAGCGCTCGGGGCGGAGGTCAACAACGCGGCCTCGCGCGTCTATGCGGTCGAAGGCTCCTGCTTCGTGCTCGCGCCTTGCGCGACCGTCTCGCAGGCGATGATCGACGAGCTCTGCGACCGGCCCGACAAGCACGCGCTGCTGCATGCCGGCGGCGGCTTTGCCGCGATCTACGGCCCTGACGGCAGCCAGATCGGTGACAAGCTGGCGCCGGACCAGGAGGGCCTCTTGATCGCCGAGATCGATCTCGGAGCCATCGGTGTCGCCAAGAATGCGGCTGATCCCGCCGGGCACTATTCGCGGCCGGACGTGACGCGGCTCCTGCTCAACAGCAAGCCCTACAAGCGCGTCGAGCAGTTTGCACTGCCGGTCGATACCGTCGAGCCCACGGACATCGGCGCGGCGGCGAGCTGATCGCCGAGAGCAAGGGGAGAGCACGATCATGGAATCCGCAATTCCTCTGCATCTCGAAACGGCGCGTACGCGCCACAAGCGCGTGCCCGATGATTACCAGCCGCCATATCCGTCCTTCGTGGCGCGCTACAAGCCGGCCGTGAGCCGCGTCGTGATGGCTTATTTCGGTATCCAATATCGGGGCGCGGCGCCGGCGGCCGCAACAGCGGCGCTGGAAGACATCGCCGGGCTCTTCGTGGAGAACGGCCCATCGCATTGGGACCGCGCGCATTATGTCGACCAGGCCGGCTACGAGACCATCGTCTCGGTGGCCTATTGGGACGACGTCGCGCGCTTCGACGCCTGGTTTGCGCCGGCGCGCCTGGACTGGAAAGCCGCGCGAAGGCATCGGCACCTTCATCGAGGTGCTGCGTCCTGCCGTCGCGCGGCACGAGACGCTGTTCTCCTCGCCCGACCGGCCCGAAGGCGTCGCCGTCATCGCAGGCGGCATGAGCGGCGAGATACAGGAGCACGCTTATTGGGGCGGCATGCGCGATCGCATTCCGCTGTCGCAGACCGATCCGATGTCGCCGGGCGGCACTCCCGAGCTGATCCGTGATGGCGCGCGGCTCCGCGTGAAACCGCATGACAATCTCTGCCTGATCCGTTCCGGCCAGGACTGGAGCGATACCGAGGCGTCCGAGCGGAAGCTCTATCTCGACGACGTCGAGCCGGTGCTGCGTGAGGGCATGGATTTTCTGCGCGACGACGGCCTTGGCATCGGCTGCTACGCCAACCGCTACATGCGTGTGCTCGCGGATGACGGCAGCGCGAGCGAAAAGTCCTACGGCCAGAGCTGGTGGAAGAGCCTCGCTGCGCTCGAGCGCTGGGCGGAGTCGCATCCGACCCACGTCAGGATCTTCGGCGCGGCGATGAAGTACCTCTCGACGCTCGGGCCGTCAGCCAAGCTGCGGCTTTATCACGAGGTCACGGTGGCTGCCGCGGACGAGCAGTTCTTCGAGTATCGGAACTGCCACGCGAGGACCGGCATGCTTGCGGCGGTGGAAACCGTCAGCGCCTAGGCCACGCAGTGGCCGAGCAGCTCGGGATGCGCGGCGCAGATGTGATGCGCGCCGGCATCCCGCAGCTCGGCCTCGCTGCCATAGCCGTAGAGCACACCGATCGCGGTCATGCCGTTGGTGCGCGCGCCGACCACGTCATGGCTGCGGTCGCCGATCATGATCGCGTCGGCGGGATCGACCCTAGCTTCATCGAGCGCGTAGCGCAGCAGGTCGCGCTTGTCGACGCGCGTGCCGTCGAGCTCGGAGCCGAACACGCGCTCGAAATAGGGCCGCAGGCCGAAATGATCGATGATGCGGGTGGCATAGACTGCCGGCTTGCTGGTCGCCACGAATATGCGCTGATGCGTCGCGGCAATCGAGGACAATGTGTCCTTGATCCCGCCATAGGCCTCGTTCTCGAACAGGCCGACATCGCTGAAGCGCTCGCGATAAAGCAGGAGCGCGCGGTCGGCGAGTTCCGAGCTGCCGGTGAGCTTCTCCAAGCTGGCATGCAGGGGCGGGCCGATGCACCAGACTAGCTCGTCCTCGCTCGGCACCGCGACGTTCAGCCGCTCCAGGGCGTACTGGATCGAGCGGGTGATCCCGGGTTTCGGGTTGGTCAGCGTGCCGTCAAGATCAAAATAGATTGTTTGCATCCGGGCCCGTCCCCTTGGGGTAAGACGGGTCCGTTGCTAGTCGGATCAGGCGTCAAGTCAAGGCCCGTCGCGTCATTGCTGCCGGGCCCATGCGACGATCGCTGCGGCGTCTGGACCGGCCTGGGCTTCCCAGGTGGCGATCGTGCCGGTCGCGGCGTTGCGGAGCGCTCCGATGAGAGATTGCGGCGCGGGCTCGGCGATGGTGACGCCGTTGTCGCGCATGCGCGCGTAATTCTCGGCGGTGCGATGGGCGAGCAGCGCGAACTGGCTCTGCTCGGTCTCGGCCGCGGCCGCCATCACCTCGCGCTGCATCGGCTCGGACAGCTCCGCGAACGCTTCGCTGCGGACGAAGGCGATCGAGATCGGCATCGCATAATTGATGGCCGTGAAATGCGGCAGGAAGTCCCAGAGCTTGCGTCCCGCACCGCCATCGCCGGAGGTGAGGAAGGCGTTCAGCTGGTGTTCCTTCAGTCCGGCGAGCGCCTTGTCCATCGGTAGGAACTGCGCATTGGCGCCGGCGGTGCGCATCACCGCGCTGGAATTGGCGTCGTAGGCGCGCAAATTCAGCTTCGGCAAATCGTCGGCGCCGCCGAGCGCATGATCGGACCAGAGGCCCGTCGCCGGCCAGATCGTCACATAGAGCAGCTTCAGCCCGCGAGCGGCGAACGCCTTCTCGTAGAGCGTGCGGGCCCGCGCATTGGTGGCGCGCGCGACGTCGACCGATTGCACCAGGAAGGGCAGGGTGGAGAGGCCGAGCACCGGGTCGAGGCCGGACAGCGCGCCCGCAAAGGCATCGCCACCGGCGATGCGGCCATCCAGCGCCGCTCGCGGCATCTCGCCTGAATTGATCCTGAGCTCGTTGTCGAACGCGCTCGTCACGGTCACGAAACCGTTTGTGCGCACTGCGACGCGATCGGCGAAAGTGGTGAGGCCAATGCCGGAAATGTTGTTTTGCGGGTATTCGGTGGTCATCCGCCAGCTGACTTGCGCCAGTGCCGGCGCGGCGGACAGGACGAGGGCGGCTAGGGCCAGGATCGCGCGGATCCGTTTGGCGGGGTAGTGCATTGGGAGAAACAGGTCAGGCAGCATATATTGGCAACTCGTCGAACCATGGCACGATGCCACAACATGGCGGATCATCTTGTCGCATGTGGCGCCGGTAGGCGCCACAGCGTTGCTTGGGCAGAGTTGGCGCGAATTGCGTCAATCCTCGTTGTCGCGCTGCTCGTCCCGACGTCGCCGGCGGCGGCGTGGGACAGCTCGCCGGCAAAGACCAATGTTGCTGTTCCCAGCGTCGAGGAGCTTGCGATGCCGCCGCCAAAGCCGGCGGATGCGCGCGAGAGTGACACGCGGGAATCGATCTGCCTGATCGTCGAAGCTGCGGCCCGCGATGCCAACCTGCCGCTGGAGTTCTTCGCCCGCGTTATTTGGCAGGAGAGCCGCTTCCAGGCCGATGCGGTGGGACCGATGACGCGCAGCGGCGAGCACGCACAGGGGATCGCGCAGTTCATGCCGGGCACCGCGAGCGAGCGCGGGCTGCTCAATCCCTTCAATCCGGTGCAGGCACTGCCGAAGTCGGCCGAATTCCTGAACGAGCTGCGGAACCAGTTCGGCAATCTCGGACTCGCGGCCGCCGCCTACAATGCGGGACCGCGCCGGGTGCAGGAATGGCTCGCCGGCACCGGCGGCATGCCGGAGCAGACTCGCAACTATGTCTATGCCATCACCGGCGCGAGCGTCGATGCATGGGCCAAGGCCGGCAGCACCGGCAAGGCGCCGCCGAGTTCGCCGCCGACCAGCTGCCGCGATCTGATGGCGCTGCTCAAGCGCGCGCCAAATCCCTTCGTCGCCGAGCTCGAGCAGCATGTGGAGCTCGCCGCCGCAAAGATCTGGGGCGTGCAGCTCGCGGCCGGCTTCGACCGCAACAAGGCGCTGGCGATGTATTCCCGGGCCGTCACGAAGCTGAGCGCCGTGATCGGCGAGCGTGATCCGAGCCTGCTGAGCTCGGTGATGCGCAGCCGCGGCACGCGCGCGTTCTACCAGGTGCGCATCGGCGCGGACACCCGCAACGAGGCGGATGATCTGTGCAATAAGATCCGCAAGGCCGGTGGCGCCTGCTTCGTGCTGAAGAACAGGGGCGTGAGCGGGTAGCTCCGCTCGTCATTCCGGGGCGCGCCCTCTGGGCGCGAGCCCGGAATCCATCGCTCGGCAGTATCTGCGGCCCAATGGATTCCGGGTTCGCGCTTCGCGCGCCCCGGAATGACAGCGGTGATGCTGCGCCGGCGCCACCCGCGCATGCCAGCCCCGCCGCGCGCTTCCTTGACGCGGGCCGCCGCATTGCCCGTTATGCAGGCACGATTCCGCAACCTCGGCCGGCCGTCCCTTGGCGCTTCCTCCACTCGATTCCCCTCAATGGCAAAGTCCCTGGCGCGCCTTCGGCTGGGGGCTGCGCTCGATCACGCAGACGATCCTCACGCTCGTCCTGTTCGCGACCTATCTGGGCATCGGCGCGCTCGCCCATGACAGCCATTTCAGCCTGCTGTGGGCGCTCTGCTCGACGCTGTTCGTCTGGGCAGGTCCGGCGCAGATCATCCTGATCACCACGCTCGGGTCGGGTGCGACCATCATCCAGTCGGCGATCGCGGTGACCGTCAGCGCCATCCGCCTGTTTCCCATGGTGGTCTCGGTGCTGCCGCTGATGCGCACGCCGACGACCAAGCGGCGCGAGCTGTTCTTCGCGGCGCATCTCACCGCCGTGACGCTATGGGTCGAGTGCCATCGCTTCCTGCCGCAGGTGCCGCGCGAGCGGCGGATCGCCTTCGTCAATGGACTGGGCTTCGGTCTGGTCTCGGTGTGCCTCACCGCCAACACGGTCGGCTATTTCCTCGCCGCCAACCTGACGCAGACGCTGGGTGCCGCGATCCTGATGCTGACGCCGCTGTCGTTCCTGTTCTCGACCGCGCGCAACAGCCGTGAGGTCGCCGACGTCGTCGCGCTGGCGCTCGGGGTTCTGCTCTATCCGTTGGCGGCGAAGATGAACTCCGGGCTCGACATCCTCGTCAGCGGCCTCGTCGCCGGCACCATCGCCTATGGCGTGCACTGGTGGCGCGAGGTGCGCGCATGAGCTACGCGCAGCTGATCGGCGACTGGCACGCGCTCGTCGTGCTGTTCGTCGCCGGCGTCGTTCCCAACCAGATTTGGCGCATGCTGGGCCTGTGGTTCGGCGGCGGCATCGACGAGGGCTCCGAGCTGCTGGTCTGGGTGAGGGCGGTCGCGACCGCGATCCTGGCCGGCGTCATCGCCCAGATCGTGGTCCAGCCGCCGGGCGCGCTGGCCAGCGTGCCGGATGCCTTGCGCTACGGTGCGGTCGGCGCCGGCCTCGTCGTCTTCCTGCTGACCCGCCGCTCGATTTTCGCGGGCGTGGTGACGGGCGAACTCTTCATGCTGGCCGGCACATGGTGGTTGGGCTAAAACCGCCGGCGAACAGCCAAGGAACTGGAAATATGGTTCGCGAAAACGAGCTCCGCGAGGGCGAGGTCGCCATCGAGCTGCCGCCTGTGGAGGATGCCGGCCTCGTCTTCATCGGCCGCATCCGTACGCCCTGGACCTCGCGGCTGGAGACGCCGCGACAGGGGCGTCACGACGGCCCGATCTGCCGCCTCGAGATTTTTGAGCCGTTCGTGCCCGCGATCAAGGGCGTCGATTTCTACAGCAATCTCGAAGTGCTGTACTGGCTCGACAAGTCGCGCCGCGACATCGTTCTGCAAAGCCCGAAGAACAACGAGAAGACCCGCGGCACCTTCTCGCTGCGCTCGCCGGTGCGGCCCAATCCGATCGGCACCTCGATCGTGAAGCTGGTCGGCATCGAGGGAAATACGATTCTGGTGCGCGGCCTCGACTGCATCGACAACACGCCGCTGATCGACATCAAGCCCGATCGCTGCGAATTCACCCCGCTGGCCGCGCCGCAGCCGGGGGACTTTCAGACGGAATGAGGCTCAGCCCTTCAGCGCCGCAATCAGCTTCGCCGCATGCTCCTCGAGCACCTTGACGTCTTCCTTGCGGCTCGCCGGCGGCAGCATCGCGACGCCGTCATGGCGTGGCATCACGTGCATGTGGAGATGAAACACCACCTGTCCGCCGGCAGGCTCGTTGAACTGCTGCACGGTGATGCCGTCGGCGTCGAACGCCTTCATCGCGGCCGCTGCGATCTTGTGCGCGGCGCGCGCGACATGGGCATAGTCGTCCGGCTTGATGTCGAGGATGTTGCGGGCGGGGGCCTTGGGGATCACCAGGGTGTGGCCGGGCACGCGCGGCATGATGTCGAGGAAGGCGAAGACGTACTCGTCCTCGTACACCTTGTTGCAGGGCAGCTCGCCGCGCAGGATCTTTGCGAAGATGTTGTTGGTGTCGTAGGCGGTCATGGCGGCTCCCAGGAATTCTGAGCTTGGAATTTTGCGCTTACTGTCACCAGCGACGGCAAACCGTCAAGGCGCCTCGCCGATGCCTTTGCGGAACGGGCCGAGCTCGGCGAGCTCTCGTCCGGCTTCCGCGACATAGGCGCGCTCGCGCTTGAGGTAATCGCCGATGGCGCGGCGCAGGCCGGGATCGGCAATGAAATGGGCGGAATGGGTCGTGCGCGGCAGGTAGCCGCGCGCGATCTTGTGCTCTCCTTGAGCGCCCGCCTCGACATGGGTGAGGCCGCGTTTGATCGCGAAATCGATCGCCTGATAGTAGCAGACCTCGAAATGCAGGAAGGGATGATGCTCGACCGCACCCCAGTTGCGGCCGAACAGCGTGTCCGAGCCGATGAAGTTGATCGCGCCCGCGATCCAGCGGTCGTTGCGGCGGGCCATCACCAGCAGCACGTCCTCTGCCATGGTCTCGCCGACCAGCGAGAAGAATTCGCGCGTGAGATACGGCCGGCCCCATTTGCGCGAGCCGGTCTCCATGTAGAATTCGAAGAACGCGTCCCAGGCGTCTTCGGTGATGTCCTTGCCGGTGAGCCAGTGGATGCTGATGCCGGCCGCCAGCGCATCGCGCCGCTCGCGCTTGATCGATTTGCGGTGGCGCGAGTTCAGCGTCGCCAGAAAATCGTCAAAACTCGCAAAGCCCTCGTTGCGCCAATGGAACTGCTGGTCGGTGCGCTGGAGGAAGCCGTGCTGGGCCAGCAGCTTCCACTCCGTCTCGCGGGCGAAGGTGACATGCACCGAGGAAGCCTTGCTGACACCGCACAGCGCGACCAGCCCGCTCGCCAGCGCCTCGGTGATATGCTCATGGTCGACGCCGTCGCGCACCAGCAGCCGTGGGCCCGTGGCCGGCGTGAAGGGAACCGAGACCTGAAGCTTTGGATAGTACCGTCCGCCGGCGCGCTCATAGGCATCAGCCCAGCCGCGGTCGAAGACGTATTCGCCCTGGCTGTGTGATTTGAGATAGCAGGGCACAACTCCGGCAACGCGGCCGTCGAGCTTGGCCACGAGATGCCGCGGTCCCCAGCCGGTGCGGATCGTTGCCGAACCCGATTTCTCGACGGCAGATAAAAATGCGTGTGAGACGAACGGGTTATAGGCCGGTTTTGAGAGGCCGAGGGAGCCGCCTGGACGAGCGGATGAGGTTCCCGCGCCAAGCCCATTGCACTTGCCGCCGGGATTGGCGCAGGCGTCCCAATCCTCGGCAGACACCTCGCCAATGGAAGGGACCGCCTCGAGCGTGATTTCAGATGATGCCATCGATCCCAAGATCGTGCATTGCAGCAGCGACTTCAAGAGGCGGGGGAACACAGCTCTCGTGCCCCGGCTCTGCGCAGCAACGCTGGCGCGTTGCAGCGCCTCCGGGACACGAAAGCGCCGTTGGCAAGCCTACGGCACGAATCCCTCAAAGATCATCTGATCGGCATACTGCCCGACCCGCGTCCGCTGCTCGGGTGTGCGAACGGTCCAGCCCAGCAGGGCGCAGCCGAACACGTTGCGGGCGATCCAGGGGGCGGGGGCCGGGAGGTGGTCGACCTTGAAGGCGACGAAATGCGGCTGGGTCTGAAAACCGTGGCGCAGGTACAGCATGCTGTCGCGCTGCTCTTGCGTCAGGTAGGCCCAGTACTCGTCCTCATAGGTCCGCTGCGCGACGATGCCGCGCGAGCGGCTCGGTAATAGCTCGCGCAGCGCCAGCACCTGGTCGGGATCGAAGGACATCCCGACGGCGGGGCCGTCATAGGACGCCAGCACCTCGGCCATCCGCTTCACCAGCTTGCGGTCGCCGCCAAAATGGCTCTTCACCTCGATCACCAGCGGCACGCGGCCGGCGACCATGGCGCAGAGATCGCTGAGCGACATCATCCGCTCGTCGGTGTCCTTGAACTTGATCGCCCTCAGCTCCGCCGCGGTCTTCGAGACCACCTCGCCGGTCGCCTCGGTGAGACGGCCGAGCGCGTGGTCGTGGTGGATCATCGCCTCGCCGTCGGCGGAGAGCTGGATGTCGACCTCGATCGCGAAATTTCCGGCGATCGCAGCCTGCACCGCGCCCGGCATGTTCTCGACGATGCCGCGGGAGATGTCGTGCAGGCCGCGATGGGCGACCGGCCGGGCTGTCAGCCAATCCGGAGCGCGCATGCGCGTCAGGCGACCTCGAACACGCCTTCGACCTCGACCGCCGCATCCGCGGGCAGCGAGGCGACTCCGACGGTGGTGCGGGCGTGGCGACCCTTGTCACCGAAGGCGGCGACCATCAGGTCGGAGGCGCCGTTCAGCACCTTCGGCCCGTCCAGAAAGTCCGGCGCCGAGTTGATGAAGCCGCCGAGGCGTACCACGCGCACGACCTTGTCGAGGTCGCCGAGGGCAGCCTTGACCTGGGCCAGCAGGTTGACCGCGCAGCCGCGCGCCGCCGCAGCGCCGTCCTCGATCGAGACGCCGGCGCCGAGCTTGCCCTTGGCGATCAGCTTGCCGGCAGGGTCGAAGCAGACCTGGCCGGAGACGAACAGCAGATTGCCGGTGCGCACGAACGGCACGTAGTTGGCGACGGGGGTGGGGGCCTCGTGCAGCTTGATGCCCTGTTCCGCCAGTTTCTGCTCGACCGTGCCCGCCATGTTCGACCTCGTTGTCCAAAAATTCGTCCAGGATTCGTCAGCCGGGGCGCTATCTGTTGGCCCGGCACGTCCTGTTTCGCCCATCGTACCGCCACATGCAAGCAACCGGAGGCGACGCATTTTGTTGAGGCAGGGCAGGCGGTTCAACGCAAAGGCCGCAACTTTACGTGAAACGGCCTCAGTTGCGACGCAATGGAACAGTCATTAAAATGTCGAATCTGCGCTTTCGCCAAGGACGCGTCTCCAAGGAACAGACATGGTGCACCTTTTCCGGACTTCGCTCGGTGTGATGGCGCTCGCGGCGGCCAGTTTCGGCCCCGGCTGCGGGGCGCAGGCCGCCAACGGTCCGTTCCTCGCGCACCAGGCGCTGTATGATTTGAGCTTGGTGAAATCGCGCTCCAATTCGGTCAACAGCGCGCGCGGCCGCATTCTCTACAACTTCACCGGGAGCTCCTGCGAGGGCTACACCTCCGAATTCCGCCAGGTCTCCGAGCTCGACAGCGGCGAGGGCAAGGTCACGCTCAGCGACCTCCGCTCCAATTCCTGGGAAGACGCCGCGGGAAAAAGCTACCGCTTCAAGATCGAGACGCGGATGAACGAGGCCGATGCCGGCCGGGTCGACGGCTCGGCGGAGCGCGACGGCGACCACATCAATGTCAAGCTAAAGTTGCCGGCGCCCAAGACCTTCACCCTCGACGGCAAGATCGTGTTCCCGACCGAGCAGATCCAGCGCATCATCGCTGCTGCCAAGGACGGCAAGTCGCTGCTCGAGCTCTCCGTCTATGACGGCTCGGACGACGGCCAAAAGGTCTACAACACGCTGACCGTGATCGGCCAGCCGATCCCTGCCGACCGCGCCGCCACCTCATCCGATCCGTCGACCTCCGACGAGCACATGAAGTCGCTCAGGCGCTGGCCCGTCACCGTCAGCTATTTCGACCGCGAGTCCCAGCAGAAGGAAGGCGAGCAGACGCCGGTCTATGCGATGGCGTTCGAGCTCTACGAGAACGGCGTCTCCCGCCAGCTCGTGCTCGACTACAACGATTTCGTCATTTCCGGCGCCATGGGCAAATTCGACGTCAAGGACAGCAAGCCCTGTAATTAGGCACCAAGTCCCGGCGAGCATTTGCGCGCCAACAGCTTGAAGAAAAAGGGCGCAGCCTCGGAAAGGCTGCGCCCTCGATGTTTCAGGGCATGCGGAGCCGAGGCTCCGCCGCCGTTCGCGATCAAGCCGCCAGCGCGTTGGGCGCGAGGTTCGCCTGCTGCACGGCGATGTGCTCGGTGATCATGGTGCCGCCATGTCCATCCGAAGCCAGCGCGAAGTTCGCGGCCGAGTACTGGCCGAGCAGGGCCAGCGAGGCTGAATTGACGCCGTCGCTGATTGTCAGCGTGCCGCCGCCGTTGCCGGGATCGGCTGCGTAGCCCAGCGTCGTCCCCGCGCCGAAGGCGATGTCGCGGAGATCGATGATATCGGTGTCGCCGAAGCCGGAGATCTGACCCGAAAACAGGTCGGAGCTGTCGAGCTGAAGCGTGCCGCCTTCGCCCTCGAACGTGACGTCGACCGCAGCCCCGCCTACGGCAACATGCGCGAGACCACCGGAGATGATCGTGCCGTTGGCGACGCCGCTGTTCACGAGCTCGACGCCGCCGCTGTGGACGATCGTTCCGTTGGTGATGCCGCCGGACACGGTCTGGAGGCCGCCGCTGTTCACCACCGTGTCGTTGGCGATGCCCATGACGTTCTCCTTGCCGTGATTTCCGATCACGGTGTCGTCGACGACGCCATAGACGTACTCGATGCCACCCAGATTGGTGGTGTTGTCGGCAGTGCCGTAGACGAACTGGTATCCGGCGCTGATGACCATGTTCATCGCAAGGCCGCCGACCTGGATCATGGCGTAGCCGCCGGCCAGCACCGTGGCATTCTTCGAGACGCCGCCGGTGTCGACGACCTCGTAGCCGCCGGAATTCACGGTCGTGTTCGTCGAGGTGGCACCGGCGCTGACGATCTCGTAGCCGCCACGATTGACCGTGGTCGCGAACGAGCTTCCGCCTGCGCTAACGAACTCGTAGCCGCCGCTGTTGACGATCGTGCCGCTGGTGACGCCGCCCGAAGTGACGACTTCGTAGCCGCCGCGGTTGACCACCGTACCGACCGCGAAGCCGTAGATCTGCACCTGCTGCGTTGCGCTGGTCAGGGTCGTGCCGCTCACCACGCCGCCGCCGAGCACGGTCTGCGTGCCGCCGGTCATCACCGTGTTGTTGGCGACGCCGTCCCAGACGATCTGGGCGCCACCGCTCATATGCGTGCCGTTGGCCGTGCCGCCGGCCAGCACATATTCGAAGCCGCCGCTCATGGCGGTGTTGTTCGCGACACCGCCGTTTCCGATGAACTGCCACCCGCTGGTCATCGTCGTGTTGATCGCAAGGCCGACGACGTCCTGCTGGCCGCCGGCAATGGTGGTGCCGCTCACGGTCGCGCCGCCATAGACGGCCTGGTAGATGGCGTTGCCGAGCGTCGTGCCGCTGGCCACGCCGCCGGAATAGACCCATTGCGCGCCGGCGCTCAGGTTGGTTCCGGTCGCGATGCCGCCGTCATAGATGGCCTGAACGCCGCCGCCGGTCGTGCCGCTCGCCGTGCCGCCGGAGTAGACGTTCTGCGTGGCGCCGTCCAAGGTGGTGTCGATCGCCTTGCCGCCGTTGAAGATGTTCATGACGGCGCCGCCGGCGATCGTCGCGTTGATGTCGGTGCCGAACACGTTCTCGACGGCAAGGCCGCCGAGGAAAGAGTCGACAGCCGTCCCGCCGGCGTCCACCACCAGCACGCCGCCGCCGTTGACCACCGTCCCGTTGGCGGTGCCGCCGGCGTGGATCTCGAGCGTACCGCTCCACAGGACCAAGGTCCCGTCGACGGTCGCCCCGGAGCCGACCGCCAGAGTGTCGCCCGGCTGTACTACGTCAGTCATCGCATTTCTCCTGGTAAAATTCACTGTGTCCTATGTCCGTTTCGCGTCCCGAAGCCCGGGATGGTCTCGATCGTGCGTCTCACTTGGTCGAAGGTGATCAACCGCGTGCACTCGAATTGTCGCGGCGTATCCTTGTGGCGTGGACACCACAGGAAGTCTTTGTGGTCGAACCTGTGAACAGGATCGTTCCAGCAGGAATTGCAGGCGTGATAGTTGACGACGCGGTAGGGCGTCGTGAACTCGTTGGTCGGATGCGTGAAGCCGCTGATGAGCACGACCGGCGTTCCGCTCGCCCAGGCAAGCCATGACAGCCCGCTCGACAGGCCGATGAAGAAGTCCGCGTGCTTGAGCCAGCGCGCACGCTCCTGGAGCGGGCGATCTCCGGTCTCGTCCTCGGCGCCGTGCGGAATCTGCGTCCACACCACGCCGGAGCCGTGAACCGGTTTCTGGTCGATGCAGATCACGCGATAGCCCGCTTGCTTCAGGAAGCGGACGGTCTCGCGCCAGCCGTGTGGATTATTCCAGTATTTGCACTGGGTCGTGCTCTGCACGGCGATGCAGACATAGGGCCCGGCGATGGGTGGCGTGTCATCCGCCACCGCAATCCGCGGCGGCTGCTCGGCGGGATCCACGCCGAGGATGTAGCCTGCGGTGCGATGCAGGCCGACATGGCGGAAGTCGCTGGGCTGATACACATGGTCCTGATCGTCGAAGAACAGCCCGATGTTGTACGTCGCGTAGTAGCGGCGGGGATCGACCTCGCCGTGACCGAGCAGCGTGATGTCCGGATAGGCCTTGCGAAACAGTGGGATGACCTTTTCGGACATCGTGCAGGTCAGGCGGCAGCCGTGGCGCTCGCGAAATCGGTCCGCGTAGGGAAACCACCCGATCGTATCGCCGAGCGTCATCTCGGGAAGCTGGATCAGGACGTCGCGATCTGTGGCCGAATAGTCGTGCTGGAGGACAACCTCGTTTTTGACCCGGATCTCGAGACGGATGCGCACGAAGTAGCGCTTGGTCGAATTGATGCGGCCCGACTTGATCTCGGTTTCGAACAGGACATTGCCGCTGTCGATATCGCTCAGCCTGGCTTGGTAGGGGCCGTTGCCGTCGGGGAGCAACACCCGGCAGCCGTCGTTGAAGTCGAAGCGGATGCCGAGCGGGCCGGACTGGGTCGGGATGTCGGCCGGCGGACGGAATGGCGGCTTGTCCGGCCCCGCCGACGGTGACCGCGCGCTCTGCGGCAACGGCGCGGCATCGCCCTGCGCGGGTGCCGGAGGCCGGGACGAGCCGTTCGTACCGGGAGCAGCTGTTGGGATGTGCGCAATATTCATAGGTGAGTGGTCGGCAAAATGGACGTCATCTGACGGTTTTGGCGCGGAATGGCTTGCGGTCGCTATCGCAACGACCGGGCCGTCGCTGTCGCGGCGACGGGTAGGCAATTACGACATGCGCATCAATTTTGTTATCATAACACAGTGAGTGATGGTTTATTCCCGTCCAATGTTATGTGATGTTGCGTCGCGTTGACGCGTCGGGCCGCGCCGAACGACGCCGCAAGGGTGTCGCGCCGATCATGAGAATCTGATCGGTGCATTTTCGATCATGAGGCCAAATAGGGCCTATTTTGTTGATGCGGAGAGCGATGCAGGCCTGAGGATAAGGTTCACCCAAATGTCGTCGGTGTTGAGTAAGATCCCCCTGATCGCGGGCGTCGGGATCGCCGTTCAATTGAATTTACGTTCGTATGTGAGTCGTGCTTGTTGCATATAACATATATCGCAAGAATATCATATGAATTTCTACGCGGCCGCTCGCCTCATGCCCGACGAGGGATGTTGGGAGCAGCCGCGCGGCCGTCGAGGTGTCCGCGGGTGACTGAGTTGAGACATGACGGGGCGGCACATGGCTGAAGACGCGGCACGCGAGTCGTCCGGCGATCCGGGCCTTCACGCGATCGTCGCCTTGCTGCGTCTGAACGGCGTGGGGGCGAGCCCGGACCAGGTCCGGCATCAATTCGGCAACAATATCGGCGTCACCGAGATCCTGCGTTGCGCAAAGGGCTTCAGCCTGAAGGCGAAAACGGTCTCCACGAGGTGGGAGCGGTTCACCGGGATAGCGATGCCATGCATCGCGGTCTTGCGCGACGGCGGCTTTCTGCTGCTCGGCAAGGCCGGGGAGGACAAGATCATCGTGCAGGTGCCGGATGCCGCGAAGCCGGACCTCATGACCCGGGCCGAGTTCGAAGCCGTATGGGACGGCCGGGTGATCCTGGTCGCCAAGCGCTCGCTGTTGACCGACCTTTCCCGGCGTTTCGACATCACCTGGTTTCTGGGAGCGATCCACAAATACCGGCGGCTGCTCGGTGAGGTACTGGTCGGCTCGCTCTTCCTCCAGCTGTTCGCGCTGGTCTCCCCGTTGCTGTTCCAGATCGTGATCGACAAGGTGCTGGTCCATCGCAGCATGACCACCCTTGACGTCGTCGTGACCGGGCTGGTCGCGATCGCGATCTTCGAGACGATCCTCGGCGCGCTCCGGACCTACCTGTTTTCGCACACGACCAATCGAATCGACGTCGAGCTGGGCGCGCGGCTGTTTCGGCATCTCTTGGCGCTGCCGATCGGATATTTTCGGGCGCGCCGGGTCGGCGATTCCGTGGCGCGGGTGCGCGAGCTGGAGAACATCCGCAATTTTCTCACCAGCTCCGCGCTGACGATCGCGATCGATCTTTTCTTCACCATCGTCTTCATCGCGGTGATGTGGGTCTATTCGCCGCTGCTCACGCTGGTCACGCTGGCCTCGTTTCCATTCTATATCGCCATCTCGGCCGGCGTCAGTCCGGCGTTCCGCTGGCGGCTCGACGAAAAATTCCAGCGTGGCGCGGAGAACCAGGCATTCCTGGTGGAATGCGTCACGGGCGTCGAGACCCTCAAGGCGATGGCGCTGGAGCCGCAGATGCAGCGGCGCTGGGAGGAGCAGCTCGCAAGCTACGTCGCGGCGAGCTTTCGCGTCATCAGCCTCGGCAATACCGCGAGCCAGGCGATCCAGTTCGTCAGCAAGGTGGCGACGGCCGCGATCCTGTATTTCGGTGCAAGGCTCGTCATCGGCGGCGATCTGACCGTAGGCGAGCTTGTTGCGTTCAATCTCCTGGCCGGCCGCGTCAGCACGCCGGTGCTTCGTCTGGCCCAGATCTGGCAGGATTTCCACCAGGCGCGATTGTCGGTGCAGCGGCTGGGCGACATCCTGAACACGCCGGCAGAGCCCGTCTACACGCCGGGGCGCGCGGCGCTGCCGGCGATCCGCGGCGACATCAAGTTCGAGCACGTCACCTTTCGTTACCGGATCGACGGTCCCGAGATTCTCAGCGATGTGAGCCTGAGCGTGCCGGCGGGGCAGTTCGTCGGGGTGGTCGGCACGTCGGGATCGGGCAAGAGCACGCTCGCCAAGCTGATCCAGAGGCTGTACGTGCCCGAGAGCGGGCGCGTGCTAGTGGACGGCACTGATCTCGCCATGGTCGATCCGACCTGGCTGCGCCGGCAGATCGGCATCGTGCTCCAGGAGAACATCCTGTTCAATCGCACGGTCCGCAACAACATCGCGCTCGCCGATCCCACGATGCCGATCGAGCGCGTGATCGAAGCCGCGAGGCTCGCCGGCGCGCACGATTTCATCCTCGAGCTTCCGGAAGGCTATGACACCATCGTCGGCGAGCAGGGGAGCACGCTGTCCGGCGGCCAGCGGCAGCGGATCGCCATCGCGCGGGCGCTGATGACCAATCCGCGCATCCTGATCCTCGACGAGGCGACGAGCGCGCTCGACTACGAGAGCGAGCGGATCGTCCAGCAGAACATGGCGCAGATCGCCAAGGGGCGCACGGTCTTCGTGATCGCGCATCGGCTGTCGACCCTGCGCATGGCCCACCGCATCATCACGATGGATCGCGGCCGCCTGATCGAGGACGGCACCCATGACGAGTTGATCAAGACAGGGGGCCGCTACGCCACGCTGTTCCGGCTTCAGGCGGGCTTGCATGAAATCAGCTAGCAAGGTCGTGCCGTTTCCGGCCAGCAGAGCTCCGGTGCGCAGCAAGGACGAGATAGCCTTCCTGCCGGCCGCGCTCGAGATCGTCGAGGCGCCGCCCAATCCGGTCGGCCGCGCCGTCGGCGCCGTGATCGTCGCCGCCTTCGCGGTGGCGACCGCCTGGGCCTGCCTCGGCACCGTCGATATCGTCGCGGTGGCGCCGGGCAAGGTGATCCCGAGCGGCCGGACCAAGGTGATCCAACCGTTCGAGACCAGCGTCGTGCGCGCGATCCAGGTCGCCGATGGCCAGACGGTGCGGGCAGGGGATGTGCTGGTCGATCTCGACTCCACGATGAACGAGGCCGAGCTCGGACACCTCAAGAGCGATCTCGTTGGTGCGCAGCTCGAGGCGGCGCGGCTGCGCGCGGCGCTTGCCGGCGGCGGCGATCCGGTCGCCAGCTTCCATCCGCCGGAAGGCGCTCCCGCCGAACTCGTGAAGGTCCAGCGCCGATTTCTGGCGAGCCAGGCCGCCGAGCAGGCCGCCAAGCTGGCCTCGATCGAGCACCAGGTCGCGCAGAAGGAGGCCGAGCGGACCACGATCACGGCGACGATCGGCAAGCTCGAGGCGACGATCCCGCTGCTCCAGCAACGCGTCGACATGCGCAAGCAGCTGTTCGACAAGGAACTGGGATCGAAGATCTTTTATCTCCAGGAGCTCCAGGATCTGGTGGGCCAGCAGCAGGAGCTCGTGGTTCAAAGGAGCCGGTCCAAGGAGGCCGACGCGGCCCTCGCTGCACTGGTCGAAACCGGGACGAAGACGACGGCCGAATATCAGCGCTCGCTGTCGGACGACCTCGCCAAGGCCGAGCAGAAGGCCGCGGGCCTGATGCAGGACGTCGTCAAGGCCGAGCAGAGGAGGAGTTTTCAGCGCCTGACCGCACCGGTCGACGGCGTCATCCAGCAGCTTGCCATCCACACCGTTGGCGGTGTCGTCACGCCCGCGCAGTCGCTGATGGTGATCGTACCGCTGGAGAGCCGGCTGGAGATCGAGGCGATCGTGTCGAACCGCGACATCGGCTTCATCGAGGTCGGCCAGGACGTCGCGATCAAGATCGATACCTTCAATTTCACCAGATATGGCCTGGTGGACGGCAAGGTCACGAGCGTGTCACACGATGCCATCACCCGCGACAAGCCTGCCGACAAGAATGGCGACAAATCCCTGGGCACCGAACAGAACAGCAGCGAGCCCAAGGGGCAGGAGCTGGTGTATTCGGCCCGGATCGCTCCCGCGAAGGACCGGATGCTGATCGACGACAAATCCGTCAATCTCTCACCCGGCATGGCCGTGACGGTCGAGATCAAGACCGGGACGCGCTCGATCATCAGCTATCTGTTGTCGCCGCTTGCGCGCTATCGGCACGAGAGCATGCGGGAGAGATAGCGGAGCATCGTGCGCCGCATCTTCCCGCTGGCTCCGATCTCACGATCCGGATAGGCTGCCCGACGAACAAAACGCCAGGGAGCCCCCATGCCCAAGCTCGATCATCTCCGCCCCAGCGGCCTTCATCACAATCCAGCCTATTCCCACGTCGTCACCGCCTCCGGCGCGCGCACCATCTACATCTCCGGGCAGGTGTCGGTGGATGAGGAGGGCCGCATCGTCGGCGAGGGCGATCTCGCCGCGCAGACCACGCAGGTGATGCAGAATCTCGGCCACGCGCTGAAGGCGGCCGGCGCGAGCTATGCCAACATCGTGAAGATCACGACCTTCGTGGTCGGCTACAAGCCGGAGCTGCGTCCGATCATCGGCAAGGCCCGCTCGGCTTTTTTTGAAGGCATGGAGCCGCCGGCCTCGACCCTCGTCGGCGTCTCCGCGCTCGCCGCGCCGGAATGGCTGATCGAGATCGAAGCGATCGCGGTTGCGGATTGAGGTGTGGACGGAATGACGTCGCAAAGTGCCATTCGGATAGCTGCTGCATTGATGAGCAGGAGCGATGGACGCGTCCTGCTTGTCAGGAAGAAGGCGACCGAGAGTTTCATGCAACCTGGCGGAAAGATCGAGGCCGGCGAGCATCCGCAAGTCGCGCTCAGGCGGGAATTGTCCGAGGAGCTCGGGATCGATATCGATCCGAACGAGATGACCTATCTCGGGCGATACACCGCGCCAGCGGCGAATGAGCCGGGCCGGCTGGTCGATGCGGAGGTTTTCCGCATCGTCATCGCGCATTCCGTCAGTCCCGGTGCGGAGATCGAGGAGATCCTGTGGCTCGATCCGTCCTCGCCGGGAGCAGTCAAACTCGCGCCTCTGACACGCGACCAACTGCTTCCGCTGTGTCCGTGAGTCCGTAGCCCGGATTGCGCTTCGCTCCATCCGGGCTACGCGTGCCTCCCGCCAGACATCTCCTGGAGAACAGCCATCGCTTCATCGGCCTGCTCGACAGGTACAAAGAGATGGTCGTGATAAAACGCCGACACGGCGTTCACGCTGATGCCGGATTCGGCCAGACGCGCCGTGATTGCCGCGAGAAAGCCCACCGCATCGAGCGCGGAGTGAACTGTCAGGGTGATCAAGCGCGAGAGAAATTCGTGGCGTAGTCCGGCACGTTCAGCGTCCTCGTGCAGTATCACCAGCGTCGTTCCTTCGCGTTCGCGGAACGTCAGCATCGGGCTGATGGTGGCCGGAATGCTCGCGCTTGGCGCAAGCGTGCAGAACACGAAGATTCCGTCCATGATCTCCGGCTTCATGTTGCTCAGCAGCGCGTCGAGATCGCGTTCGCCTGTCACGGTGCCAGCCTCCGAACCGGTAGGATCGTTTGAACCCCTGCGAAGCTGTTGGCGCCAGCGGCCGCTGAAGCTAGACGCAACATACCTTTGTATATCCCCTCTAATCCTTCTCATACCCTGATCTTACGCTGGTACAATTGAGCGACGGCGGGAGATTCTTACAATTTGAGTCCACTCGGGTCACTGCGAGAAAGGCTCAAATGAACGTCGTCATTCGGAAGCTCAACGGCCTGTGGCACCTCATCGTCGGGTCTTGCCAGATCCGAACGCCGTTCCTGGAAACTCAGGATCGGCAGTTGGTCGTTCGCTATGCCAGGCGCGCCTATCCGGGTGCACGGATCTTCGAATGCGACTGAGTTGAGCAGGGCACGATCACTCCTGCGCCTTCTCCGGCCCGTCATAGGCGATGCCCCGGATCACTGCGGCGCTGCCGAACTTCTTGCGCAGACTGTCGACGGCGCGCTCGGCATGGGCGGCGCGGCGGTCGAGCATGTCGGTGTCGTCGGCGGGGGAGCCGTCGCGCAGCGCGCTGACGCCGGCGCCCATCAGGCGGAAGGCGGTGCCGTCGATCTCTTTGGCCAGCATCTCGCGGCAGATCGAGAAGATCTTTGCGGCGAGCTGGGTCGGGGCTGCGATCGACTGCGAGCGGGTGCGCTGGCGGAAATCGGCGGTCTTCAGTTTCAGGGTCACCGTCGAGCCGGCGAGCTCGCTGCTCTTGAGGCGCGACGATGTCTTCTCGCACAGCCGCCACAGGATCTTCTCAAGGCTCGCGAAATCGCGGATGTCGGTCTCGAAGGTGGTCTCGCTGGAGATCGTCTTGGCGCCGCGATCAGGCTCGACGCGGCGGTCGTCGATGCCGCGCGCGAGCCGCCACAGCCTGCGGCCGTCGCTCGGAAATTGCCGCATCATCTCGATCTCGTCGGCCTTCTGCAAGTCGGCGATGATGCGGAAGCCGCGCTGCACGAGGCGCTCCTGCGTCGCAGGTCCAACGCCGAAGATGAAGCCGACCGGCTTCTCCGCCAGCATCGTGCGGGCTTCCTCCTGGTCGAGCGCGGCAAAGCCGCGCGGCTTGTCGAGGTCGGAGGCGATCTTGGCAAGGAACTTGTTGCAGGACAGCCCGACGGAGACAGTGATGCCGACGTCGCGCTCGACGTTGCGGGCAAAGCGCGCCAGCACCTTGGCCGGGATCATGCCGTGGACCCGCTCGGTACCGGAGAGGTCGAGGAAGGCTTCGTCGATCGAGAGCGGCTCCACCAGCGGCGTCAGCGCCTGCATCGCCTGCCGCACCTCGCGCCCGACGCGGACGTACTTGGCCATGTCGGGCGGGATCACGGTCGCATGCGGGCACGCCTCCAGCGCCTTGAACATCGGCATCGCCGAGCGCACCCCATAGGTGCGCGCGATGTAGCAGGCGGCCGACACGACGCCGCGCTTTCCCCCGCCGATGATGACGGGCTTGTCGGCGATGTCAGGATTGTCGCGCTTCTCGACCGTCGCATAGAAGGCGTCGCAGTCGATATGGGCGATGGTCAAGCCCGACAGTGCGCGGTGGCGGACGAGGCGGGGGGAACCGCAGGCGGAACAGCGCCGCACGCCCATATCCAGATCGGCCAGACAATCCCGGCAGAAGCAGCGGGGCCCGGCCGTATCAGGAGCAGTCACGGCACGTCGCGCTCCCAATTGGGGTCGCCGAGCGCCTCGCCAAGGACCTGCCGTGCCGCGGCGACGTTGGTCGGGTGCAGTTCCGAGGCCTTGGCGAAGGCCTTCACGGTGTCGTCATCGCGCAGCACGAAATCGAGCACGCTGAGGAGGAAATTGGGGTCCGAGGCGGCATTGCGCAGGGTCTCCGGACCGACCCCTGTCTCGGCCAGGAACAGGCCCAGCCGCTCGGGCTCGCTGGCGACGAAGGATAGCGCCTGAATCGCAACGATTTCAGCAACTTCGCGGGGGTTGTGAACAGGCTTTTTCAATGGCGCAATTTGCCTTTCCGTTAACTTTCGGTGTCTACTTTGGATCATGCCCGAGTCTCAGCCTTGAGTCTTGCGGCCCGGGACAAGCAACTGGAAACCACATCGCAGAAAGTGGGCCCTCGGGTTTAACGAAACTAGAGCGAATCTGAGGCTAGTTTGAATCCAGTTTTCGAAGCGCCGGGAAGAGGCGCCTGAGGCGTCACATGTATCGGTCTCTCGGACCAAACAGGAGGGCGGGATGGCTAAGACCGTCCTGATCGTGGAAGACAACGAGCTCAACATGAAGCTCTTCCGCGACCTGTTGGAGGCGCACGGCTACCAGACCTCCGGCACCAGCAACGGCTACGAGGCGCTCGACCTCGTGCGCAAGATCCGGCCCGACCTCGTGCTGATGGATATCCAACTGCCGCAGGTCTCCGGCCTCGAGGTGACGCGCTGGATCAAGGACGATCCGGAGCTGCGTGCCATTCCCGTCGTCGCGGTCACGGCGTTCGCGATGAAGGGCGACGAAGAGCGCATCCGCGAGGGCGGCTGCGAAGCCTATTTGTCCAAGCCGATCTCGGTCGGCAAATTCATTGAGACGGTCCGGCGTTTTATCGGATAGGAAGTGAGTTCACAGTGTCCGCGCGTATCCTGGTTGTCGATGACGTTCCCGCCAACGTCAAACTCCTCGAAGCCCGCCTGTCCGCCGAATATTTCGACGTGATGACCGCTTCGAACGGTACCGAGGCGCTGGCGATGGCCCGGCGCGCCGAATGCGACATCATCCTGCTCGACGTCATGATGCCTGATATGGACGGCTTTGAAGTCTGCCGCCGGCTCAAGACCGACCCGGCGACGCACCACATTCCCGTCGTGATGGTCACCGCGCTCGACAGCCCGGCCGACCGCAACCGCGGCCTGGAAGCTGGCGCCGACGATTTCCTCACAAAGCCCGTCTCCGACGTCGTGCTGATCGCGCGCGTGCGCTCGCTGACGCGGCTGAAGATGATGACCGATGAGCTGCGCATGCGCGCCATCACCTCGCTCGAGATCGGCATGCAGGCGCCCGAGCGCAGCGCCGTGGCCGACACGGGGAAGGGCGGCCGCATTCTCCTCGTCGACGACCGCCAGTCCTCCTATGAGCGGCTGGCGACGACGCTCGCCGCCGAGCACACCATCGACGTCGAGCCCAATCCGACGGAGGCGCTGTTCCACGCCGCCGAAGGCAATTACGACCTCCTGATCGTCTCGCTCGACCTCAACAATTTCGATGGCCTCAGGCTCTGCAGCCAGGCGCGCTCGCTGGAGCGCACGCGCCACGTGCCGATCCTCGCCATCGCCGACCCCGAGAACTCGACGCGGCTGCTCCGCGGCCTCGAGATCGGCGTCAACGATTATCTGCTGCGCCCGATCGACAAGACCGAGCTTCTGGCGCGCGTGCGCACCCAGATCCGCCGCCGCCGCTACACCGATCATTTGCGCGACAACGTGCAGAACTCGATCGAGATGGCGATCACCGACGCGCTCACCGGCCTGCACAATCGCCGCTACATGGAGAGTCACCTGGCGACCCTCGCCGAGCAGGCCTCGATCCGCGGCAAGCCGCTCGCGCTGATGATTTTGGACATCGACTACTTCAAGTCGATCAACGACAATTACGGCCACGACGCCGGCGACGACGTGCTGCGTGAGTTTGCCGTGCGCGTCCGCAAATCGATCCGCGGCATCGACCTTGCCTGCCGCTATGGCGGCGAGGAGTTCGTCATCGTGATGCCGGAGACCGATCTGCACGTCGCCGGCATGGTCGCCGAGCGACTGCGCCGCTCGATTGCGGGCGAGCCCTTTGCAGTCCACAAGGGAACCAAGCGCATCGAGGTCACGATCTCGATCGGCCTCACCACGCTGGAACAGAAGGGCGAGGCGGTCGCCGACGTCCTCAAGCGCGCCGACACCGCGCTCTATCGCGCCAAGCACGACGGCCGCAATCGCGTGGTGTCGCAGGCGGCGTGAGGCCGGCTGCGCATAAAAACGCGAAAACAACCCCATGCACAGTAGCCGGAGCTGGTCGGATCGAGGGGGTGCCGGTCACGAAGAGCGGCATTCGGATTTTTGGAATTTTGCTTGACTCGTCGGGCAAAACAGGGGCATGTTGGCATCATCGCGAAGTGGCGCTGACGTGCAGTCAGGTGTCGTCGCCACATCCTCAGCTGTCGTCCCCGCGAACGCGGGGACCCATAACCCCAGGGAGGGGTTATAGCGCGAGCTGGTAACTCCAAGTCTTCGTCAAATTGCGCCCTGTGGGTATGGGTCCCGGATCGGCGCTTCGCTTGTCCGGGACGACAGCTGTTATTGTGGCGCGGGCTTGCCTCGCTTCACCGCCTTCGCATCCCCACCGACATCCACCCCCGCGTTCCGCAACAACACCTTCGCCGCCTCCTTCGCGGCGCGGGCCATCGCGGGATCGTCGCGGACGAGGTCCTGCGCGATGGAGCCGTCGACGAGCAGCACGAGCTGTGTCGCCAGCGCCTCTGCGTCGGCAACACCAAGCTCGGTCAAGCGATCACGAAACCACACGCGGCGGCTTTCCTTGAAGGCGATCGCGATCTTCTTCACCGCGCGATCCGCGGGCCCAAGCTCGGCCACGGCATTCACGAACGGGCAGCCGCGAAAATCCTTGGCCGCAAACCGCCGCTCCAGCGAATCGAAGGTGGCGAGGATCTGCTCGGCGGGCGGCTTGTCGGAGGGGCGCTGAGCTACAAAGCGGCGCTCGAGATAGGCCGCGATCAGCGCGTCCTTGGATGGGAAATGGTTGTAGAGCGTGCGCTTGGAGATGCCGACCTCGGCCGCGATGGTGTCGACGCCGATGGCGCGAATGCCTTGCAGATAGAACAGCTTGTCGGCGGTCTGAAGGATCCGCTCTTTCATCGTCTGTGGAGGGGGCAGGGGAGCCATGCGGTAGCGCGCATCCTGTTCGCTTGACAGCAACAGCCTTCTATAGCCTAAGTACACAGGTCTGTGTAACCAAAATGATCGCGAATTGCAGACGCCGGCGCGTGCGCCGCGCCGACGAGGGAGAAAGATATGCCCCTATTGCAGGTCCTGCGTCCGACATTGCCCATCCTGATCGGCGCCTCGATCATGCTGACGCTGAGCATGGGGCTGCGGCAGAGCCTGGGCATCTTCATGCAGCCGTTGACGCATGACATCCACATCTCGATCTCGGATTTCACGCTGGCGCTGGCCGTGCAGAACCTCGCCTGGGGCTTCCTCCAGCCGCTCGCCGGCGCGATGACGGTGCGCTACGGCTTCCGGCCCATCATGATCGTTGGCGCGCTGATGTATATCGTCGGCCTCGCGCTGATGGCCATCGCGAACGGGCTCGTCAGCATCATGATCGGCGCCGGTGTGCTGATCGGCACCTCGCTCGCCTGCACCGCCGCGGCGATCGCGATGTCGGTGGCGGCGCGCGCGGTGCCCGAAACGGTGCGCTCCACCGTGCTCGGCATCGTCTCCGGCGCGGGCTCGCTCGGCGCCTTGCTGTCGGCGCCGATCGGCCAGATGCTGAACGAGGGCTTTGGCTGGCGCATCGGGCTTGCCGGCTTCGTCATCATGTCGGTGCTGATGATCCCCGCGGCATGGTATGCCGGCCGCATCGACGCCATCCCGCTGCCGAAGCCGGCCGCCGACGACATCGGCGATGCCACGGCCGCGTCGGTGACAAAGGCGGCGTTCGGAAATGCTCCCTTCGTGGTGATGACCTGCGCCTATCTCGTCTGCGGCATGCAGCTCGTCTTCCTTACCACGCATCTGCCGTCCTATCTCGCCATCTGCGGCCTCGATCCGATGCTCAGCGCGCAGACGCTCGGCATGATCGGCGGCTTTAATGTGCTGGGCTCGCTGTTCTTCGGCTGGGCCGGCCAGCGCTGGAACAAGCTGGCGCTGCTGGGCGGCATCTACATCCTGCGCTCGCTCGCGCTCGCCTGGTACTTCATGCTGCCGGCGACGTCGTTCTCGACGCTGCTGTTCGGCGCGATCATGGGCTTCCTCTGGATGGGCGTTGGCCCGCTGGTCGCGGGCGCGGTCGCCGAGATGTTCGGCCTGCGCTGGCAGGCGATGATCCAGGGCCTCGCCTTCATGAGCCACCAGATCGGCAGCTTCCTCGGCGCTTACGGAGGAGGGGTCCTCTACGACGCGCTCGGCTCCTATACCATGGCCTGGCGCATCGGCGTGGCGCTCGGCCTTGCCGGCGGCATCATCCAGGTCGCCTTCGCGCTGATCCGGCCGTCGCAGCCGCCGGCGCCGGTGTTGAAGGCGGCGTAGGTGAACGGTGTGGTCACTCTCGTCAACTTGGATGGCGGACGTCACGCTGCTTGGACGTGATGGCCGCTTGTGACCCATTGCGGACTTAGCCATTTTCCTAGTTTTTGACCTTGCTGTTCACGAATGAAATCAATTGCCTGATAGTCGCCTCGCCGCACTCGAAGAAGCATCGCTCGACCGTAGCTGCAAAACGCATTTGCACGTCGTGGGTCAGCTGTATCTTGACGTGAGTCATCGGGGGCTGGCGGTAGAAGGTTATCTGCTCGCCCCAATAGTCTTTCAGATCGGTGGCATCGAATTGATATAGATCCAGCCGCGGCCGCCCGGATGGCGGCATAAGTCGCGAGATATCCCGAAATTCAGTTTCTGAACGCGTGTAGTTGACGAAGAGCCGCTGACGCACGATCGGCTCGGATTGCACCCGGTTCAAAGGCAATTGTGGTCTCTCCAAATCGGAGCTCCAACAACTCCGATTTTCTCTCTAGCGCTACAGGCAACTCGGTCGATGCTGCAAGCAGCGGAGTACTCGACGCTGCTCCGCAACAGACGGCGAAGAGAAACGAGATCAGCAGCGAATGCGATCGTGGGGTGACCATAGTGGCTAACCGGAGGGTTGCGCCTCCACTCTTAATGGTTCGGTTAGAAAGTGATACTCGCTTTGGCGAGATGCGAGAAGACCGCTTGTGGCCCTAAGGTGAAGATCGCGGTCGCGCTCGGTATTCAGCAGTGGAAGCCAGACCCGACGTGCCGAGAACGCCGCCAGATCGACGCGAATGACCCAACTCGGACATCGGAGCCAATGGCTTGGACCGGATTTTTTTGGCGTCTCTTCGCCGATAAGAGGGACTTTTGGGCCGGCGCGGGATGCTGTAGTCTTCTTTAGAGCTGCTTTTCGAGATGGGGCGTGCCGACGTCTCCGTTCGAGGTGAATGCAGCAAGGAATGCCTTCGGCGGGCATCGCACTTCCTTAAACCGACAATTCTTTTGCGCCGGTCTACTTGTGGGCAATCCGCAATGCGCGCGGGCGCGGGATAGCGCTCGATTGTGCAGGCAACGCCCTCGGTTCGCTGAGGCTCCTTTGGAAAAGACGAGGAGGAGTATCATGACGCTTGCAAGCAAGATTGGTTTGAGCATCGCCGCGCTCGGCGCGGTCGGTGTCCTTAATGCCGTCGAAATGGCAAAGGCCGACGACGTGCCTGATGCGCTATCCGTCGAGTGGCAAGGCAAGAAACCTTGCGAGAAGCTTTTTGACGACGCAAATGTCAGCGTGGTCCGGTGCACGTTCCAACCGGGGGCTGTGCACGTCTGCCACTCACACCCGGGTTACCTAAGCTATGTGGTGAGCGGAGGCCAAGGACAGATCCGGGACGAGAAAGGAATGCGTAAGATCAATGTAACTTCCGGCGCATTGTTAGATGTACCTCCGACCCCATGGCACGAGTTTGCAAACGTAGGAGACACCACGATTCAATTCGTTGTCATCGAGAAAAAATACCAGCCTGTAACCCCAGTGAGTCAAACCGCATGCCCGAAGGAAACAGTGGGTCGCACGCAATAACGGATGGTAGGGACCAGCCGCCAGGCTCGCTTTCTGGGTTCGCGGGTAAGAAGTGCACATAGGTAGGAGGGCCTGATGAAGACTGCCTTTCTTTCAACCCTGATCCTTGCACTTTCGACAAGCGCCGGCTTCGCACAACAGCCCGCGCAGTGCCGAAACTTCGAGGCTACAATTGCGCTTCAGATGACCAAGGAAGGTTGCTTAAGCCAGATCGACCTTTGCACTGTCGGAACAGTCATGAGCAACGAGCCCGCTCTAAACGGCGCAACGTGGCTTTTCACGGCGCACGGGATGGCCGAAACCGCTGGACTGCCTTCGTTGCCCAAAACACTGCAATCTTACGCGGGAACGGTGCTAGTCACGGCAAAAGGGGGAACATTCACGACCAGCACTGTTGGCGTGTACGAAACCGAGCCGCCGGCGTTCAGCCAATTGGATAAGATCGTCAAGGGAACCGATCGATTCAGCAACTCCACCGGTCGGCTCATTTTTCTCACCGGCATCGGTCGGCAGGCTGGCGGATTTGATTCGCACGCTCGCGGCGAGTTGTGCGTGAACGAATAACGAGGCCGTTCCGATAAGCCGAGGTGGAGGCTCGAGACGCGGGAACAACCGCGAGGCGTTGAGAGGGAGGTTCTGTTGGTCCGAGCCAAGCCTTCAATGTCGCCTGTTGGCCCGTGGCTGACTTCCCCTCTTGGCCTCGCATAGTCCGCTTCCGAGGGCTGAGCAGAAAGCTATCGTGGAGACGCCGAGGGCAGCCTTTGACCCTGAGCCGACGTCGACCAGCCGTCAGCTGCGCAATCGCTCGCGAGGCGATCCTGGGGAACGGTGTGACGTTTTGTGCACCCCCTGCGTGTGTTTGAACTGGTAGTATTGGTAGCGGTGGGCTCACCTCATTGCCCCTTGCCGATCCGGCGCCCTGCCCACCAGACCCGCCTGATCGGCCACTCTGGCCGCGTCGCGCGTATAGGCCACGGGGACTCGAACCCCGAGCCACCGGATTCATAGGGCGTAATCCGACTCCTAGAGTCCCACCTTACCGCCGAGAATCGCGGATTAGACCACAGCTTACTAAGCGAAACCGAAGCAGAAAGGTCTCACAACACCAGGAGAGTCATATGCAACCGAGAACGCTCCTCTTGAAACACATCGTCCTCATATCGGTAGCAGCCATGTTCTTCGTCGCGAGTCCGTCGTTCGCGCAGCAGAAAGGTGCGTCTTCTTCGGAGATGAAAACAAAAGAGGTGGGAGTTGATGGCCTCACACTCCATTACATTGAGCTCGGGCAAGGAACTCCAGTGGTGTTGGTGCACGGCACACTGGAGGATTACCGCACGTGGGATGGACAGCTCGAGGCGTTCTCGAAGGGATATCGACTGATCTCGTACAGTCGTCGGTACCACTATCCAAATGAATGGCCCAAAGCTGCAACGGATTTTTCCGTCACGCTACATGCAAAAGACCTGGCTGCATTCATCAAGGCACTTAATCTACCCCCGGTTCATCTCGTTGGTCATTCGTATGGGGCGTTCATTGCGTTCCTGGTCGCACGAGATCACCCGGAGGTCATTCGCAGTCTGACGCTGGGCGAACCGCCCGTATGGCCGTTACTGAAAACGACTCCTGAAGGAGATGCTCTTCTTAGCGCCATTATCACGAGGTCAATCGCTACGAGCGAAGCATTCAAGCAGGGGAATGACGAAGAAGGAGTGCGTCGATTTGTGAACGGCGTACTGGGCGATGGTTCGTACGAGAAAATCCCACCTCCCGTTCTGAAGCGCGTCATGGACAATGTTCAAGAACTGAAAGGCGAAGCCTCATCGCGAGACCTCTTCCCGCCCACCACATGCGAGGACGTGCAGAAGGTGAAGGCGCCAACATTGCTCGTCGACGGGGAGCTCAGCCCTAAGGTGTTCCGTCTCGTCGACGACATGCTGGAGCACTGCCTGCCGAGCGTCGAACGTGCAACGATTCCGGCGGCATCTCATCAGATGGAGGTTGAGAACCCCCAAGCCTTCAATGATACGGTGCTTGCATTCATTGCAAAGCACTGAACTGTTGCATCTCGTTCAATATCGTTGATGCCGTTTTCCGGGAGCTCGGCCGGACGATCGAGCGCTTCCGGGCGGCCGCGCTCCGGCGCGCCGCCTCGCACTGATAGTGCTGCAGGTTGGGCCCTTGCCGGGCTCGATTGGGTCACGATGCATCCAATGTCGCCTTTTGGCCCTTAGCTGCCTTTCCTCTTAAGCGCCTGAACGTCGGCTTTCCAGCCGCGAGCGGACTACAGGTGGACGGTGCCAGGAAGCCCGCTTGCGACCCCAGGCCGACCTCGATCAAGTGGGAAATGACGACTTCGCTCACAACGGCGGCGTGGCGGCTCAAAATTCGGCTGAACGCTTCGGCCGCCTTGTGCGACCAATCCTCGCGGAGAACAATCGCTGGCGGCTTGAGCAACGAGCCGGATTGCGCCCGCCTCAACCAACGGAAACACGCGAATGTCGCTGCCAAGTTGTGCCCTGCCGGCGCAAGCCTATAACCTCGAGCTCCTGCACGAGGAGGGGCGCCCTGGCCCGGAGAGCCATGGCTGGTGCTTCGGGCTGCCGCCTGGCATCTCGGCCGAGCAATGGCCGCTCGATCCGCTCACCGGCTATCCGCTTGTCCACGGTCTTACGCTGCGCTTGCCGCCGGACTATCGCTGCCACGGTCCGGATGTCACGGGCCTGAGTTTTTTCGGCTGTTGCAACGAGCACAGCGAGGGCGGCACGAGCCCGGACGAGACCATTCACGCCACCATGACCGGGGCCGCTGCGCCCGCGGACCCGCGCTATCTCCCGTTTTGGACCGCTGTCCAAAACAGCCATCCGCGGCTGCACCGCATGATCGACATCCTTGATGACAACTATGCCGTCATTCTCTTGACGGAGTCAGAGCTCAATGGTCCGCTGTGCCGGCCGCCGGACACGGCGGCCGCGCGCGCCCTGAGCTGCCACGCGGCGCCAAAGTGGCTCGAGATTGGGGGCGCTCGCGCCTTCTTCGATGAGCTGATCGGCTCAACGGATCCGCGAAAGCACTACTTGCCAAAGGTTCTGGGCGGCGCGCCCGACTCGAAGCTCGCCTGGAGCCGCGGCTTGCGCTGGCGGCCGCGTGCGGTCGATCCAAACGCCGGCAAGGCGCCGCAAGATCCGTTCACCGGCGACAAGGCCGCAGGCTATCAGCAGCCTTATTATTACGAAGGCGAGAACTATCTCGACCAGGCCTGGACCAAAGACCATGCGCCCAATCATATCGGCGGCACGATGCGCCCGACCCAGGCGACGCCGCGCTTCAGCCCGTTCTATCTCGAATTCGCGGAATATCTCGGTGGCTACAATTTCGGCACCGGAAATTGCCAGCTCGACTTCTTGAACATGAAGCTTGACTGGGCCTGCGGCTAATCGCTCGAACGCCTCCTGCGCGCTCGCTGCATAGTGGCCGCTTTGCGCCAATACCGGCCGCCCCTCGCAACTCAGCTTCTGGCCCGAAGCTGCCTTTCCTCTTAAGCGCCTGAACGTCGGCTTTCCGGCCGCGAGCGGACTACAGGTGGACGGTGCCAGGAAGCCCGCTTGTGACCCGAATGTATGGTCCGGCCGTGGGGTGCAAGAAGATTTCGACGATCCGGTAGATGCGGTCTTGCATCAATGTATCCGGCCTCTGTTTGGAGCGCAGTGCTCCGGGCCATCATGGATATCAGCGCGCATGTGATCTGGTTAGCGGACAGGCCTCGACCGGGCCATTTGGGTCACCAGGGTTCACATGTGCCGGGAAGACCGATTCTCCATCGTCGTCTCATCCTCTCGCAGACCTCGGCGGGTAAGGGTTGTTACGTCATCGATAGCTCCTCACTTCGCGCTGTTCCTTCGTTCGTGCCTGGCGGCCGTTCCTTCGTCCCGGCCTGCGCGCGCAGACGCGCCGCGCGCAAGGGGCCGTCAAAGCCGGCCGTCGTGCTGTCCTGACGTCTTGCTCTCCTGCTGCCAGGCTGCGCCTTGACGGCCCCGCGCACGGCGCGAGGATCAAGCAGGTCGGGACACCGTCTCCTCCATCTTGACGCACGCGAAGGCGCGTCCCTTGTTGAGGACCGCCCAGGCGATCCGGGCGAGCTTGTTGGCGAGCGCAATCGCCAGCACGTTGTGGTGCAATCGCTTCTTGGCGGCTTCGATCCAAGAGTTGAGGCCATAGCGCTCCCAGCACTTGACCTTTACCAGAACAACCCACGCGGCTTGCACGAACAGCGCGCGCAGGTAGCGATTACCGCGCCTTGATATACTGCCGAGGATCGTGCGGTCGCCGGTCGATATCTGCTTCGGAACAAGTCCAAGCCAGGCGCCGAAGTCGCGGCCTTTCGAGAACACGTCTCCGGTGCCGATCGCAGCCACCATTGCGCTCGAGATGATTGGGCCAATGCCAGGCACCGTCATCAGTCGCTGGCAGGCCCTATCTTGACGGGCTAGTGTTTCGATCTCGCCAGATAGACCCTCGATACGCTCATCCAGCCGGCGCCAGTCTTCCGCCAGACCCTCGATGATGGGCAACATGCGAGGCGAGAGCACATCAGTGCGTGTTGCCAAGATACCTGGCAACTCGAACCGCAGGGAATGCGGGCCTTGCCGCACGGCGATGCCCCGTTCCAGCAGGAACGCACGGATCTGATTGATCGCGCCGGTACGCTGACCGACCAATCGATCGCGGACGCGGTGCAGTGCCTGAAGGTCGAGCTGATCGGCGGTCTTGGTCGCGACGAACTTCATGGTCGGGCGTTGGACAGCCTCGGCGATGGCTTCCGCATCTCGGAAGTCATTCTTCTGTCCCTTCGAATACGGGCGCACGTATTTCGCTGGCATCAGGCGGGCGTCGTGGCCAAGTACTTGGAGTTTGCGGCTGAGATGATGGGCGCCTACGCAGGCCTCCATACCGATCAAGCACGGCGGCAGGTTGGCGAGCCGCGTTTCCACCTGGCCGCGCGACCACTTCTGCCGCAGCACGATGGCACCGCGGTGATCCTGACCCACGATGTGGAACGAGTTTTTGCCGATGTCGATGCCGATCACGGCGATCGCCGCGTTGAGTTTCTGAGACATGGCGTGCTCCTTGTCTTGAGCGCCCCTTGCCAGCTTCTCGTGCTGGCAGGGCCGGAGCACGGCCGGACCATCCCATTAGCGGACGAACCCGTTTATAGAAAATTGAGCATCTGCGGCACGATCGATTGACGCGCCCGCACACACAACCAAAAGCTGATTTGCCGGTATATGTGTTGGAAGTAGCGACGGAGGACGGCAAATTGGGTTTGGCACTTCTAACCCTAGCGGTCGGGATCATAGTTATCTTCACGGCATTGGCGTTCTTACTGTTGCGAACACCGATACCCACTGACAGCCTAACCGGCGAACAAGCATTGGCTCCGGTCGAAGCAAACCCCGCCACCCACAAAGCTTGTGGCGCGGGCACGACCTTGATCGCTGCTGCTGGGATCGGGATACTTTGGTTCTTTATTTGGAAGTTGATAGCGATTGCGCTGCAATACCTGTTTGTGAGCGGAACTTCGTCGCGTGCATTTCCGGTAGTGCCACTGTCCTTTGCCATTTCGATTGCGACGATGTGCGTGGTGGTTCTGCTTGTACGTCGCGCTAGCAGATGGTAGGCGTGCCCCCTGTAGCGCCGTCCGCTTGTGTGGCCCTTAGCCGAGCAAGGTTGGGGCCGTTTCCGGCACCCCCGCCAGCCGCATTCCCTCAACGAGGCGTTCGTGGACAGCAAGAAAAATCGGATTGTCGCTCGGTACGTGAGCGCGAAACCGACAGATGGTGAAGCTTGGATCAAGCGCAAGTCCCGCTCGTACCGTGGCGCGCGCCTGGTCTAGTTCGCCAAGCCACGCAAGCACTGCTCCGAGAGGGAAGTGGGCGAACGAATGGTTGCGGTTTGCATCGAGGCCCCGACGCATCCAGATGACCGCCTCGTCATCGACACCGAGCTGCGCCTTGGCAAGGCCAACATATCCCATCCAACGAGCGGCATAGGTGTCGCGAGGAGAAAGGCGGAACGCCTCGTTTATGTGAGCTTCGGTTTCTGCGCCTCGACCAAGGAAGAACTTGGCCAAGCCGATGAGAGCATGAGCGCGGGCTAAATTGCGATCCAGCGCCAATGCCTGCTGGCACTCCGCGATGCCTTGGACTGCGCGTTTCGTAAATATTTGCGAGTTGCCCAAGGTCAAGTGAGCCAAAGCGTGGTTTGGCGCGAGGGATAGTACCCTCATTATGGTTGTCTCCGCCGCAGCAAGCCGCGCTGAATGGTCATCGGCTATAAAGGAAGCCCCTATTGAGGTGTCGACCCGCGCCAAGCCGACCATGGCCTCAATGTTTTCGGAATCGAGCGCAAGGGCCCTCTCGAAAAAACTGCGCGCTCGTGTCAGGCAATTGGGGGTCTGCCCCTTGTTGAACCAGCTGCTGCCTTGGAACACCAAGTCCATCGCGTCTGGGTGCAGTGAACACTCGGCCCGCCGCGCCTCCGCGGCAACAAGTTCGGCATCAAGCTCGTTAGCGAGTCTCGATACGATTTCATCCTGCATGTCAAGGAGGTCGGCAACAGGCTTGTCAAAGCGTTCGGCCCAGAGGTGATTGCCTGTATTGGCGTCGACCAACTGCACGTTCACACGGAGGCGGTTGCCGCTTCGCTGCAAAGAACCTTCGAGCACATAACGGACGCTAAGCTCACGTCCCAGCTTCCTTACGTCCAGGGCTTTGCCCTTAAACGTGAAGGCGGTGTTGCGCGCAATCACAAACGCGCCACCGATGCGCGATAAGTCTGTAGTGAGGGCCTCGGTCACCCCATCCACGAAGTACTCTTGTTCCGGATCACCGCTGAGGTTCGTAAAAGGAAGCACTACTATGGAAAGGTGAGGCGCTGAAGCCGTGTCCCACTTTGCGCGCATACCGTGGGTCGCGGGGCTTTGCTCTTCCCAGACGATAGAGAAGGCCCGGACCGGGCGAGCAATGTTTTTAAGGCTCTGCTCACCCATGTCGGCGAACTCGACGCCAACTTTGCCTCGGACGTGATCATACGCAGACAACGAGATGCAGATGCCGCCGGGCTCTGCGATCGTCTCAAGCCGCGCCGCGATGTTTACGCCATCGCCGAATATGTCATTGGGCTCGATGATTACGTCTCCAATGTTGACTCCCACCCGGAAGGCTATGCGACTGTCTTCCGCGTCTCCTATTGTAAGTTCTCCAACTCGGATTTGGAATCGTACAGCAGCTCGGACTGCTTCAACCGCACTCGGAAATTCTGCCAAGAACCCATCGCCAGTGTTCTTCACGATGCGGCCACGATGCTCCGCAATCGCGGGGCCGACAGCTTCCGTCAGGAGCGTCGTAAGTTTGGTATGAGTAATTTCTTCGTTGTCGTGCATTAGCCGCGAATAACCAACCACATCGGCGGCCAATATTGCCGACAGTCTGCGCTCGATCCGGACTGGCCGCTCTTGCACCATGGCTCGCAAACCTAATCCACGGCACACCGTATAACGGATAACAGAGCGCAACTAAACCGGCTGTGACGGGCGACCGCCTAACCTGAGTGTTCGTTGCTTATCGATAGAAAGGGCAGGCGCGCTGACCGATGCTACGGCTTGCCGAACCACTAAAATGGGCGCTCGGCTGAAGCGCTCACTGCCTCGCTTGCACCAGCGCAGTGCCTGTGTGGTTCCGAGCACGAAGCGGTTGTAGCATGTGGTGTACGGACCAAACATCTCGGGCAGATCACGCCAAGGTGCTCCGGAGCGGGACCCAGAAGATGCCATTGAGGACACGACGGTCGTTAACCCGAGGAACGCCACGCGGCTTGTTCGGCAGCATGGGCTTGATGGCAATCCATTCATAATCGGCCAGTTCGTAGCGCATGATTCGTGCCCCCAGTTTGGAAGCTTGAATCACAGGGGTCTGGCCAGACGCAACGCTTCCGGGCAGGCCCCGGTTGGACGCTTGGGGGTAGAAGCGGATATCAGCCAGCCGACTATCTCCGCTGAAACCGTCGAAATGACCCGATGCCGTCATCGTGTCGCTCGCGCCGCGTCAGCTTTTGACCCAAATGTATGGTCCGGCCGTGGGGTGCAAGAAGATTTCGACGATCCGGTAGATGCGGTCTTGCATCAATGTATCCGGCCTCTGTTTGGAGCGCAGTGCTCCGGGCCATCATGGATATCAGCGCGCATGTGATCTGGTTAGCGGACAGGCCTCGACCGGGCCATTTGGGTCACCAGGGTTCACATGTGCCGGGAAGACCGATTCTCCATCGTCGTCTCATCCTCTCGCAGACCTCGGCGGGTAAGGGTTGTTACGTCATCGATAGCTCCTCACTTCGCGCTGTTCCTTCGTTCGTGCCTGGCGGCCGTTCCTTCGTCCCGGCCTGCGCGCGCAGACGCGCCGCGCGCAAGGGGCCGTCAAAGCCGGCCGTCGTGCTGTCCTGACGTCTTGCTCTCCTGCTGCCAGGCTGCGCCTTGACGGCCCCGCGCACGGCGCGAGGATCAAGCAGGTCGGGACACCGTCTCCTCCATCTTGACGCACGCGAAGGCGCGTCCCTTGTTGAGGACCGCCCAGGCGATCCGGGCGAGCTTGTTGGCGAGCGCAATCGCCAGCACGTTGTGGTGCAATCGCTTCTTGGCGGCTTCGATCCAAGAGTTGAGGCCATAGCGCTCCCAGCACTTGACCTTTACCAGAACAACCCACGCGGCTTGCACGAACAGCGCGCGCAGGTAGCGATTACCGCGCCTTGATATACTGCCGAGGATCGTGCGGTCGCCGGTCGATATCTGCTTCGGAACAAGTCCAAGCCAGGCGCCGAAGTCGCGGCCTTTCGAGAACACGTCTCCGGTGCCGATCGCAGCCACCATTGCGCTCGAGATGATTGGGCCAATGCCAGGCACCGTCATCAGTCGCTGGCAGGCCCTATCTTGACGGGCTAGTGTTTCGATCTCGCCAGATAGACCCTCGATACGCTCATCCAGCCGGCGCCAGTCTTCCGCCAGACCCTCGATGATGGGCAACATGCGAGGCGAGAGCACATCAGTGCGTGTTGCCAAGATACCTGGCAACTCGAACCGCAGGGAATGCGGGCCTTGCCGCACGGCGATGCCCCGTTCCAGCAGGAACGCACGGATCTGATTGATCGCGCCGGTACGCTGACCGACCAATCGATCGCGGACGCGGTGCAGTGCCTGAAGGTCGAGCTGATCGGCGGTCTTGGTCGCGACGAACTTCATGGTCGGGCGTTGGACAGCCTCGGCGATGGCTTCCGCATCTCGGAAGTCATTCTTCTGTCCCTTCGAATACGGGCGCACGTATTTCGCTGGCATCAGGCGGGCGTCGTGGCCAAGTACTTGGAGTTTGCGGCTGAGATGATGGGCGCCTACGCAGGCCTCCATACCGATCAAGCACGGCGGCAGGTTGGCGAGCCGCGTTTCCACCTGGCCGCGCGACCACTTCTGCCGCAGCACGATGGCACCGCGGTGATCCTGACCCACGATGTGGAACGAGTTTTTGCCGATGTCGATGCCGATCACGGCGATCGCCGCGTTGAGTTTCTGAGACATGGCGTGCTCCTTGTCTTGAGCGCCCCTTGCCAGCTTCTCGTGCTGGCAGGGCCGGAGCACGGCCGGACCATCCCATTAACGGAAGTCGGCTGACCAGGTTTTCTCAAGCGCGCGCGCGCCACAGCGTAACTGCAAGCAGGATATAGGCAGCACAAGTCCACAGCGACTGCCAATTATCCGGCCCTTCGCTAAGCGCTGCATAGATGGCCGCCACCAAGAATATGCCGGCAAATATCGCTTCCGCCATGGGGCGGATTCCTTTCTTGGGGCGATTGAGCTGAGTCATAGCCGCGAAAGGGACCGCCGCCATCGTGAGGGCCGCAAAAGGAAAATCCTTCTCGCGCGGGTCAAATATGAAGCCCAGCGCGGTCTGCGTGCCGATCAGGATGGTGACGATCAAGATCAATCCGTGCATGATCGCCAGCCCCGATGGGGTCCGGAAGTCCTCCGGACCCAGCAATTCCAGAAATGTGGGCGGTGCGCGCCCGGAGATCAGGGCATTAGCGCCAAATAGCGGCGAGGCAGTTGCCGCCACCAGAAGTGCGCCCCACAGAAGCCAGCTGCCCGCGTCGTAGCTTTCATAGAACATCTTTTGAGCGGCCACCCCAAACAGGGCTCCGGCGGTGGTCGCCGATATTCCGACCGCAAACCATGAGGCGAGCCGAGGCTGCGAGGGCGTCCGGCGCGAGGTCAGCCACGCAGTCCCGAACACCAGGATCGCCAGCGCCATTCCGCTGCTCATTTGCAGTTTCCAGAGCGGATAATTGCTGACGGGGATGCCGGGCGGATATTTCAGCGTGCGCTGCGCGGAATCGAATAAGCCCCACGATCCGCCGACGGTGCCCTCGAACTCATGCTTCCACAATTCATCATACGCCTCGAACAGGTTGACGCGGAAATTCTCGCGCCGGGCAAGATCGAGGATCTCCGAGATCACTCGCGCCTGATTGGTGCGCGACGGTAGCGCCGAGCCGCGCATCCGCCCTTCGCTTGGCCAACCTGTTTCTCCGATCAGGATTTCCTTGCCCGGAAACGCCAACGCCATCTGCTTTCGGATGGCGTCGACGTGAGCAGCGGCAGATTTCGCCGGGACCGGGACATTTTCCCAATATGGCAGGATATGAACGGTGACGAAATCGACGGCGTCATCGAGTTCCCGATAGCGCAGCCAGTACTCCCAGACGTCGGAATAGGTGACGGGGACCGGCACCTGTGCCTTGACCGAGCGGATCAAGGCAGCAAGGTCGGAAGGCGTCATCTTCCGATGCAACAGAACCTCGTTGCCAACCACGAGTGCGGTGATGGTTTCCGGATATTGCTGGGCGAGGCGTATGCCCGTGGATATCTGCGTCGCGTTCTTCTGTCGGTCCCTATCGAGCCAAATTCCCTGAATGACTTTCAGCCCTACCTTGGACGCGAGTTCGGGGATCTGATCGAGACCAAGATCAGTCGCATAGGTACGGATACAGTCGGTTATTTTGACAAGCTGCGCGAGATCTTCCGCGATCTGGTCTCGCGGCACTGGTGTCGGCGACTCTGACGTTTGGTTGTTGCGGAAGGGCGCGTAGGATATGCATTGCAGTTTGGCATTCGGATCGATCGGTGCGCGCGCCAAGTCAATCGGTATGGCCAGCCACCACCACACCGCGGCGATCGCACCCAGGGATATGATGAGAAGCGCCACAGGCGTGCGAAGCGAGATAGATCGACCCTCCAACGTAGAGATCGTCGGTCAACCGGCATGCTGTTGTGACCCGACAACAACAGAAATCATCGTCCGCCGGTATCTACTTGATCTGTGAAATCTGCCGCCAGATCGTCCGTGCCGCAAGAGGCGAGTCAATATCGAACGATGGCCACGAGATTTTCTCACTCTGAGTTCTTCGCATTATGACCCAAAAAAGACATCGGAGTACTGGACGGCAGATCTCAACGAAGCCAGACCATCATTCCCGCGTGGCATCGCGAGCTGCGCTCAGCGCGCTAGCCGCGTTTCAAGCGCGCCACCGTTGTCGGCTCATGGCCCTTAGCGGACCAATCGCGACATCGTGCGCCACGGCAGCTTTTGACCCATCTGCGACATCAGCGCGCATATTGCTGTGATGCACGATACCGGCGGGATTTGAAGTACATGTTAGGCTGTCGTTCGGCCTTGAGGGCGACGTAATGCGACGGCGCGATTTCATGACGCTTGTCGGCGGCGCGATGGTGGCGTTGCCGCTCGCAGCGCTGGCCCAGAAAGCGGGGCGGATCTATCGCCTGGGTTGCTTGTTTCCGCATCCTCGCGACATCTCTTTTAACGTGCGTTTTTTCGTGGGCTGGAAGATCGGGCCGTCGAGCTGGTGCCGATACCCCCGGTGAACAGTGTGGATGTGCTCTTCGCAGCCAATCGGGATCGGCTCGCCACAGAAGCACTTCGACCACCCGCCGCAGATAGAGGCGACGTGATTTGCTGGCGGCGAGTATTACACCTCGTGACGCCCTGGGCCGACCATCGATCTATCGCGCCTAGTGGGCGATCTCGGAGGCGAGCCACTTCCCGACATCAGTAGTCACGTCGCAACATAGTAACAAAATCTGGCGCTTACCTGGTCCGAGCCTTCTTTGCCTTTTGAGTTTCCTCGTTTGCATGCTGGAGCATCGCCTTGAGTTCTTCCTCGAGCGATCGCGGCGAAATTCCGACTAGCCCAAATCCCGGCCGGCTGCCGGAGGCCGTCGTGTCGATCTGCATAAGCTCAACCTGATTGCGCGTGAGCGGCGGGTGCGGCAGGATCTCAGCGAGGCCCGCGGCTGCACTCCAGAAAGCGAAGGGTATTCGCACCAGCATTGGCCGCAATCCAGCGGTGCGCGCAATGGTCCGCAACAGCTCCTCGTATGAGTAAATACGCGGGCCGGCCAGTTCGTAGATTGGGTACGGTCTTTGCGCTTGCCGCAGGACTTGTGCGATCGCCTCGGCGACGTCGTCCACGTATACCGGCTGAAGCCTCATCCTGCCGTCGCCGAACAGCGGATAAGCCGGCAGGATCCGAAGCAGCGAAAGAATTGTCGTGAGAAAGGCGTCGTCCTGTGCGAACATTACCGCCGGGCGGATAACGACTGCGCCAGGGAATGCGGCTTGCACGGCCGCCTCGCCTTCACCGCGGTTGCGAATATAGGGCGAAGGCGATGCGGGGTCAGCGCCTATTCCTGATAGGTGCACAAACCGTTTGATCCCGGCCCGCCGCGCCACTCTAGCGATCCTGGCGGCCGCTTCGACGTGCACCGAATGAAATGTGTCGCCTCCATGCTCGGCGTAAAGGCTGATGGCGTTGACGACGCCGTCGGCACCCATAACGGCGGCCTCTACAGAGCGCTCGTCATGTGCATCGGCTGTGATCTTTTCTACGTTGTCTCCCTCGACCCGCACAGGATGCCGCGAGGCTATGCGGACCGTAACGGTTGAGACGCTCAAATGGTGCACAACGCGACGACCAACAAAGCCCGTTCCCCCAAACACGGTCACGCGGTTCATTCCCCGGTCCATCCCACGATCCTGTGCGACGTTCTCTATTGACCCGCCGAGCGCAGCGCGCACTGCCTCAGCCGCCTCCGCCGGCGAACTGCCTTTGTTGAGATGATGTGAAATCACATCAATCAGAATTTGCGCTGCGGGGCCGACCGTTTGCAACTCTATCCTGGCTTGATCGATCAGCGGCTGCGCTTCAATGTAGAGCGCATGTGCCTGTTCGATGATCGGATGTGCCTTATTGAGAAGATCGATCAGCGCCTTGGTCGCTGGCAATGACCGCTCAATTTGTTCAAGCTGCGCGTCGCTGAGACCGGAAACGTGACCAATGACTTCAATGAGCAAGTGTTTCAGCATAGCGCAACCCTGCTGGTAGCGACGCTAGCTCAAGGCAACCAAGCGTCGGCGCGGGCTCGGGGGGCGTCAGTTGTTGTCTGAGCCGACAGGGCCCGGCCGCCAAGCCATCTGAGCCCGGAACAATCGCCCGCAATGGTGGCTGATATTTGATACCATATCAATCGTGTCCAGCATCCGGATGCCATGGGCAAAGGTTTATCTGGACCGGGCCGACTTGGCGCCGGCCGTTAGAAGTCGGCTCAAAAGTAGCTCTCCAACGCGCCGCGCCGCCGGACATCGAGCGTGGCGCAATGGAAGGCGCCACCAAATGCCGCATAGTGTAAGAACTCGCAGGGAATCGGCTCGAATCCCCAATTCTCCAACGCACGCATCGTTGCGGTATGATGTGGATCTACGATGACGCGCTTCTCGTCCACCATCAGTACGTTCATGTTGAGCCATTTACCGCATAGCGAAGTGATCCTGAGCATAGGATCGGTTATCGGGTCGGGCTCGGGGGCCACGAGGATGTCCCATCTTTTCAAGATGGCTGGAAGACGGTCGACGTCTATGTATTCGGGATTGATCAGAATCTTGCCGGGCCCAAGCGGCAATATGGTGGTGTCGATGTGCATCGGATTGGGGCAGCGGCTCTCGATCTCATGGATGCGATAACCGTCGCCAAGGTGGCGCCGCAGCCATTCAATACCAGACGCGTTCGTGACGTTGCTGCGAGTCACGAACAGGTCGCGCCCGCAGCGAAAGAAGTCGGCGGCGTCAAAGACCGGTTCGAATTCGGTGAGGATGTATGAGATCGGCTCGCCTCTTTTGGGGACGCGAAATTCAGGGACGAACAGTTCGTCCGTCAGTTGCGGTCTGGGCGCGCCCGTCCACCGCGCGCCACGTTGAAAATAATCCTTCAGAATCGGACGAAAGGAGTGCGTCTCGAAGTAGCGACAGGGCCAAACCATTGGGGTTTCAATGATCTCGTCGCCGATCACGAGCATGCTGTCACGCGGGCAGGAATTGCAGAAGCCGCGCGAGGACCATTCCGGCGTGCTGAAGCGCTTTCTGTGGTCGACGGCGTCCGGCCGCCTCACGACGATGTCCAGCGACCGTAGCAGCGCAACAAAGCCATCAAGCTCACGCTGCGCCGGTTCGATCATGATCTTTGGGTAACGGAAGCCTGCGAACAGCGACTGGGCACGCGCTGCCATTCCCGGGACGTTGCAGGTGACAACCGAATGATCGGACGGGATAACCGCACCCTCGAGCCTTCCGACTATCACTTCCTCCAGCGTGTCCCACTCGTTGTGTGAGTTCACCGGAGAAACTCGGTCCGATGGGACGGCATCCGAAGCGGGAGCGCGCGTGATCATGTCCATGCATGCGGCCCTCTGTGTGCTACAACAGCCGCAGGTCCTGGAAGTTCCAGAGGTCCGACCGCCGGTTGCCGGGTCGATCGCAAATTCTTGATGTCGCCTGTTGGCCCTTAGCGGACCAATCGCGGCATGGTGCGCCACGGCAGCTTTTGACCCAATGTATGGTCCGGCCGTGGGGTGCAAGAAGATTTCGACGATCCGGTAGATGCGGTCTTGCATCAATGTATCCGGCCTCTGTTTGGAGCGCAGTGCTCCGGGCCATCATGGATATCAGCGCGCATGTGATCTGGTTAGCGGACAGGCCTCGACCGGGCCATTTGGGTCACCAGGGTTCACATGTGCCGGGAAGACCGATTCTCCATCGTCGTCTCATCCTCTCGCAGACCTCGGCGGGTAAGGGTTGTTACGTCATCGATAGCTCCTCACTTCGCGCTGTTCCTTCGTTCGTGCCTGGCGGCCGTTCCTTCGTCCCGGCCTGCGCGCGCAGACGCGCCGCGCGCAAGGGGCCGTCAAAGCCGGCCGTCGTGCTGTCCTGACGTCTTGCTCTCCTGCTGCCAGGCTGCGCCTTGACGGCCCCGCGCACGGCGCGAGGATCAAGCAGGTCGGGACACCGTCTCCTCCATCTTGACGCACGCGAAGGCGCGTCCCTTGTTGAGGACCGCCCAGGCGATCCGGGCGAGCTTGTTGGCGAGCGCAATCGCCAGCACGTTGTGGTGCAATCGCTTCTTGGCGGCTTCGATCCAAGAGTTGAGGCCATAGCGCTCCCAGCACTTGACCTTTACCAGAACAACCCACGCGGCTTGCACGAACAGCGCGCGCAGGTAGCGATTACCGCGCCTTGATATACTGCCGAGGATCGTGCGGTCGCCGGTCGATATCTGCTTCGGAACAAGTCCAAGCCAGGCGCCGAAGTCGCGGCCTTTCGAGAACACGTCTCCGGTGCCGATCGCAGCCACCATTGCGCTCGAGATGATTGGGCCAATGCCAGGCACCGTCATCAGTCGCTGGCAGGCCCTATCTTGACGGGCTAGTGTTTCGATCTCGCCAGATAGACCCTCGATACGCTCATCCAGCCGGCGCCAGTCTTCCGCCAGACCCTCGATGATGGGCAACATGCGAGGCGAGAGCACATCAGTGCGTGTTGCCAAGATACCTGGCAACTCGAACCGCAGGGAATGCGGGCCTTGCCGCACGGCGATGCCCCGTTCCAGCAGGAACGCACGGATCTGATTGATCGCGCCGGTACGCTGACCGACCAATCGATCGCGGACGCGGTGCAGTGCCTGAAGGTCGAGCTGATCGGCGGTCTTGGTCGCGACGAACTTCATGGTCGGGCGTTGGACAGCCTCGGCGATGGCTTCCGCATCTCGGAAGTCATTCTTCTGTCCCTTCGAATACGGGCGCACGTATTTCGCTGGCATCAGGCGGGCGTCGTGGCCAAGTACTTGGAGTTTGCGGCTGAGATGATGGGCGCCTACGCAGGCCTCCATACCGATCAAGCACGGCGGCAGGTTGGCGAGCCGCGTTTCCACCTGGCCGCGCGACCACTTCTGCCGCAGCACGATGGCACCGCGGTGATCCTGACCCACGATGTGGAACGAGTTTTTGCCGATGTCGATGCCGATCACGGCGATCGCCGCGTTGAGTTTCTGAGACATGGCGTGCTCCTTGTCTTGAGCGCCCCTTGCCAGCTTCTCGTGCTGGCAGGGCCGGAGCACGGCCGGACCATCCCATTAGCGGACCATTCTTCCGAAACTCTATTGCGTTCCATGTTACGATTTGGCCCCATAGTTTTGGCAACTGGCCAAGCGCAAAGCCGACGCTGCGACCCCTGTGCAGCCGGTGGCAGAGATGGAGAGCAAGGAACAGGGAGCGTGATCGATGTCGATGATTTTTGACGAAGCAGCGAAGGTGAAGGGTTTCGCGCAGGGCTCAACCCTTCGTACGTGCTGGGTGGCCTTGTTTGTCCTTCTCTGCTTAACCGCGCCGTCTGAAAGGGTCTATGCGATGAACGATGCTCTGGATTCCCTTCACCCAAAAACCGGGCAAACGGCTTACACTCACTGGTGGTCGCCGACCGCCCCAGACGGCGAAGAGTTTGAATTGCCTTCGGGCACAAAGACCTGCTCGCGGCTCGAAGTGCGGTTTGTTGGGGAAATTTCCTGGGTGGCTGCGCGTGTCGGTCCCGGCTGGCCGTCTGAGGTGAGCTTCCTTGTCGAAGATAATATTGGCGATCAGCAATATGGCCCCGGCAAAATCATAAAGGCCTCCTTTTACGTTCGGTACAACGACGTACATTTTGGCCAATCAGAAATAAACCGAAAGCTGGGCGCGAGCGACTTTTGGTTTCGGGATCGCAACGACGCAAATCATGTTCTTCTGCTGCGTCTGGGGGAAGACAAGCCAAAGACTCCCACCTCGTATGTCTGTGTCTTTAAAGAAGGTGAACGGGTTCTATTATCGTATTTTTTGAAAAGGTTGCCACCGCATCCGTGGTCCTCACCACAAAAGTGATTGGATGACTTCCGCTTGTGGCCCTGAGCCGAACCAGGTTCAGCCCATTATGGTGTCGGCTACCGTCGATATAGCGGACACCGGTCGCGCTGGCTTTGATGGGCGCTTGTGACGCATAGGAGGCAAACCGGCCAGAAGCGTATAAGCTTCTGAAGAGACATGTTTCTCCCTATGATTGCATTTGCGAGGCCACAATGTCTTTTCAAAAGGTCGTCGGCTCCGTCCTCTTTGCAGTTGCTGCGATAGCCAGCAGTTTGGCCATGGCTGACGACGTAAAGCGAATCTCCGCCAACGGATACGAAATCGCCTACGTTGAAGCGGGCCAAGGCGATCCCGTCATATTCGTCCACGGTGGTCTGCAGGACTACCGGATGTGGAGCGAGCAGCTTCCGAAATTCGCAGCCCGATATCGCGCGATCGCGTACAGTCGTCGAAACAACTATCCCAATCAGACAAGTCCGGACGGTACACCCGATGCTGCAGCCGATGTGCATGGTGAGGACCTTGCAGGTCTCGTGCGCGCTCTGGGGTATTCCAAAGCCAGGGTCGTGGCGCATTCATCCGGAGCCCACGCGGCGCTTTTCTTCGCCGCAACGCATCCCGACATGGTCGTCAGTCTCGCCGTGAATGAACCGCCTGCGCTTGGCATCCTGAACGGTCTGCCCGACGGCAGTGACATGTTGAAAGAGCTGGGTGCAACGCTCGCCCCCGCCAGAGAAGCCCTGAAAATCGGCGATGTGCAACGCGGCATTCCCCTGTTCGTCAATGGCGTTGGCGGGCCGGGCGCATATGAACGTCGCTCCGAAGCCCATCAAAAGATGAACTTGGACAACGTTGCATCATATCAGGCGGATGCGACGACCAAGCGGCCAAGGCCGGTCTTTACCTGCGACATGGCCAAGGCCATTGCGGCTCCGACGCTCCTATCCGCGACCGAACGAAGCCCGCGATTTTTTCATCGAATCGTCGACCAATTGGAGCGTTGCTTGCCGAACAACGAAAGAATCGAGATCGCTGCGAGCTCGCACACCGCGCCATGGGAGAATCCGGGCGCTTACGATCAAGCCGTCCTGGCCTTCATGGCGAAGCATTAGCCAGCAAGTCGGCTTCTGGTTCCGAAGCCGACACCGAGTGCAGCCGCATCGACGGCCAAGCGCGCGATGAAGAATTCAGCCCTGCGGGCGCAGAGCCGCTTCGGCGCGCTGCATCATCCGCCGCCATCGCTCGCTTGTCGGCCCGCCCATGAGCAGGAAATAGCGGACGATCGCGATCGGCAGCCAGGTCTCCATCGCTTGCCTCAGCGCCGCTACCGGCTTGCCGGACAGCCGCGCGTATTCGGATTGCGCGGCCGCATTGACCGCAAGCGGCCGCTGAGGATTGTCGGCGACGTCGAGGGCAAACTCGGTCAGGCTGATGTGAGTGAGCCCGTGGTCGAGGGCCGCGGGCGCGCGGATCGAAAAGGTCCAGTCGATCAGCCGCGGACCGTCCGCCGTCATGATCACGTTGCCAGGATGGATGTCGCCATGGCACAGCCCGTCCCCCGGCTGCTGCAGGCGGTCGATCAGCGCGAGGATGCCTGAGGCGATGTGCCTGGGCACGATGTCGCCCGAGAGCCTGAAGGCGTTGTCCATCCAGCTGCGCAGATGGAAGGCCTCCAGCGGCGGCGACATTCTGTGAACGGACAGGCCGAGGGATGCAAGGATCGCACCCGCTTGGGCGAACGTCACGGCGCCACTGCGCGTGACCTGCAGCAGTGTCGGTCCGTCGAGGCGGCCGAGCACGATGCCGAAGCGTCCGTCGAGCGTCACATCGCCCAACACCTCCGGCGCCGGCACGCCGGCGACGAAGACTGCCTGGATCATCCGCGCCTCTTGCTGGCCGACCCGCGGCGGGAAACCTCTCCTGAACAGTTTTACGACCTGACCTGGCGCCCAGGCGTGGATGTCCGCCGTGCCGCCCTGGTTGATCTTCTCCCCGAGGGATCCCCGCATCGCACGTACTCCTACCGGTCGCAACCAAATGCCGCGGGCGGGCAAGAGAGAACGCTCCCGTCATCTTGGCTGCCAGCCATGGTCGTGCCTTGTCCGCCGGAGAGGGCGCCGCGCGCATCGCAACCTCGATGCGAGGCGAGGTAGGCGATTTCGCTGCGCGCAATACCGATATCCATCAGCTCCCTGTCACTCAGGGCGCACAACTTGGCCAGTAGAGTCTGGCGTTTGCGCCACTCCTGAAACGCATCCCAATATGGTTCGAGAGGACTGTAGACCTGCCGCCTTGCGGTTAACGGTCCCAGCTCAGTGGTCCCGCGGATCGTGCTCATCAGGGCGTGTCCTGTCTGGACTGTTAGGTTATTGTTTGAGCATGATCTTTTCGGAAAACCGCTGCGCACTTTGCGCTAACGCGGCCGTTCGGGTCCGGACCATGCTCTAGGCAGAAGTTGCCGCAAGATGAGCGGGCGCGCTTAACTGGCGGGTTACATTTCTCTTACCGGCAGCATATTCTTGATGCGCTGGTACAGAGGCGACCCCGAGAAGGAACGGCAGCTTGCGCTATCTTTTCGAGGAATATGCATTCGATACCGACCGGCGCGAGCTGCATCGGGGGACTGAAGCGGTGTCGATCGCACCGCAGGTTTTTGACCTGCTCGATTACCTGATCCGCAACAGGGAGCGGGTTGTCAGCAAGGACGAGCTCATCAAAGCCATTTGGAATGGGCGCAGCGTATCTGACGCGGCGCTGACAACCCGCCTGAATGCCGCCCGGGGTGCAATCGGCGATTCCGGCGAGGAACAGCGCTTCATCAAGACACTGCCGCGCAAGGGCTTCCGCTTCGTCGGACAGGTGCGGGAGGCGCGAGACGTTGCGGGCCCAGACCCGGGCGATGCGCCCGAGAGCGCTCCTGCAGTGCCCGACAAGCCCTCCATCGCCGTGCTGCCGTTCGCGAACATGTCTGGCGATCCCGAGCAGGAATACTTCGCGGACGGGATGGTTGAGGAGATCACGACCGCGCTGTCGCGGTTCAGATGGTTGTTCGTGATCGCTCGCAATTCGAGTTTCACCTTCAAGGACAAAGCCGTCGATATCAAGGAGGTCGGACGCAGGCTTGGAGTCCGCTATGTGCTTGAGGGAGCCGTGCGCAAGGCTTCGGGGAAGGTTCGCATCACGTGCCAGTTGATTGAAGCGGCCACGGGCGCGCACATTTGGGCGGATAGGTTCGAGCGTGACATGACAGATATTTTCGCGTTGCAGGACGAGGTCACGCTCGCCGTTGTCTCAGCTATTCAGCCGAAGTTGTTTCAAGCAGAAATTGCACTGGCGACGCGGCGGCGACCGGAAGACCTCACCGCATATAATCTTTATCTCCAGGCTGTACAGCAAGCCGACCGATCGTCCCGCGAAAGCTTGGTCGAGGCACTTCGACTGGTCCAGCGTGCCCTGGAGCTTGACCCAGGGTTTGCGGCTGCTGCCGCTTTGGCAGGTGCCTGTCATATGGAAAACGTTCTTAGGAGCTACGCGACTGACCCACAATTCGAACGCAAGGAAGCCGTTCGGCTCATGCGCCTAGCACTGAGCCTCGACGATCATGACCCAAACACGTTAGCAACTGCTGCATTGATCACCGCTTTGTTGGTCGGCGATTTTGAAACTGAAATTGAGCTGGCCGATCGAGCGGTCGCGCTCAACTCAAATTCATCTCACACATGGAACTGCAGAAGCTGGGTCTACAAGATTGCGGGGCAGCCGGAGGAAGCGATCCGGAGCTTTGAACGCGCCATGCGAATGAGCCCGGTGGACCCGCAACAATTCACAGCGTTAACCGGGATGGGGTATGCCTTTATTGAGCTTCGTCGCTTTGACGAGGCCATCGTTGCAGGAAAGAAAGCCCTGCGTCAGAATCCGTCCTATCCAGGACCATATCGCTGTCTCGCCTCCGCTTTCGCCCATCTCGGGCGTGACGCTGAGGCCCGTGAGGCGGCGGCCGGTATGCTTGAGGTCGACCCCGCTTTTACAATATCGGCGTGGATCGCTCGGAGCCGGCTACCAATAAATGCGAAGCTGATGATTGAGGGTTTTCGCAAAGCGGGGTTGCCCGAGTAGCCTCACATGTCGACGAGGTGATCGAATAGCAGCACTCTTCTGCGGCGCATCAGTCCGGAGTTGGCCCTTGATTGTCTTTCGTCTCAAGCGCCTGAACGTCGGTTTTCCGGCCGCGAGCGGACTAGCTATAACCCCAGCGCGACCTCGGCCCATTTCAACATGCGCTCGCTGTTGAGGAACGCCAGCACCGCCGGCTCCAGTGACGCGGGCGCGCCCGGTCCAACCACAGCCGTCGCGGCCACCATGTCGCAGCGCTGATTGAAGGCGAGTGAGAGCGCGGTGTTAGGATTTCCCTCGATGCGATAGGCCCTGCTGCGGCCGCGCATCGGGCCGACGATGATCTCTCGACCGGCACCGGTCGGCGTTGCCTTGCCGATCAACACCAGGTCGCCCATCTGCTCGAGGTCGCCATCGTCGGCGACGCCGGTGGCGCAGTTGCAAAACCCGAGCTTGGCGCGAACGTAGAGCAGGACCTCGCCGCCGCAATCGGCGGCCTTGCAGCGGAACGCCTTGCCTTTCCCCCACGGATCTGCGGCGAAAGGCCAGTCGGTTTCCGTCCACACCGGGCGGATCCCGTCCGACGCTGCCGTTGCGCGCGCCGGATCGCCGGATCGCGATATCCAAACCGCCGCGGCTGCGCAGAGCAGGAGGGTGGCTGCGCTGATCGCGACGAATTTGCTTGTCAGGCGCATGGAAGCCGCCGCGGCACTTTTGCTAATTGCGAGCCATGAATTGCTAATTCTGAGCCATGAACTTTCGTGCGGCCGCGAGGTCCTCCCGCGAGGAGTCGCCATTTCGTGCCATGTCGACGACCTTTGCGTAGTACTGGCGTGCCTTGGCGGCATCACCCGCTTTCTCGGCGGCGTGAGCGGCGCCAATCGTCGCGCCAAAGCGGTTCGGCTCCTTGCGCATGGTGCTTTCGAACGCGGCCAATGCCTCCGTCGCCATGCCGCGTTCGAGCAACATGGTTCCGTAAAGCTCGCGTGCCGGGGCGAGCGGTCCCGGCGTCACGATGGATTTTTCGGTCTTGTCCTCGGCATCAGCGGCAAGGCGCATCGCCTCCAGCGCGTCCGCCTGTTTTCCCTGGGCGTTGAGCTGCCAGGCCGTGGCGACCTGCCGCTGGATGTCGACGATCTCGGCCCAATAGGCGTCCTTGTCCTGCTGCAGCTTGTCCCGCAGCTCCGCCAGCTTGGCGATGTCCGGCGTCGCTGCGTCGGCATTGCCGGATCGCGCGGCGCCGAGGGCGCGGGCGAAATAGGTGATCGCATCGACATAGGCAAACCGGCTCGGCTCGACCTTCAGCGCGGCAGCGCCCTGCCAATCGCCGCGTTCGACCATATAGCGCGCCTGGCTCGCCGCTATCGCGTAGGGACCGGCACGGACGGCCGGCGCATAGCCAGTGGTCGCAACCATGTCCGCGATGACGTCGCGGGCTCGGCTGTCCTGCGCAAGCTGGAGCAGGGCGTAGACCATATAGTCGTCGGCATGCAGCTGCTCGCTGGGGTCCTTGCCCTCCTTGGCGGCCTTGGCTGAACGGCTATTGGCGTCGATGGATTCGTTCCAGTAGCCGACGCGCGTGAAGATGTGCGAGGGCATATGCAGAGCGTGCGGCGCTGCCGGCGCGATCTCGGAATAGCGCTTGGCGGCGTCGAGACCCTGCGCTGCGATCGCCGGATAGTCGTAGAGGTGGATCAGGTAATGCGCGACGCCGGGGTGCCGCGGCTGCCGCTTGAAGATCGGCTCCAGGATGGCCGCGCCCTTGAGCTGGTTGGCATAGGTCTTGTCGTTTGGTGAGGCCGTGACATTCAGCGTGATCGCGTAGGCGATCTGCGCCTCGTCATCATCGGGATAGCGCGCGGCGACGGCTTCGGTTGCCTTGAGATAGGCCTGCGCGCGTTGGCCAAACGTCGTCTTGTCGTCGCCAGAATAGAAGGCCAGCAGCGCGTCGATATAGTCGCGTTCGCGTTCGCTCTTGGCGCCGAGTGCCTTGGCCTTCTGCAGCGCGGCGAGGCCTTCGGCGAGGTTTTCCTTCGGCGCGGGGAAATGCGGATTGTACAGCAGGCTGAGGGCAATGCCCCAATAGGCGATCGCGCATTCCGGATCGGCCTGCAACGTCTCCTCGAAGATCTCTTTCGCGGGCCGGTACCAGAACGAGTGCTGATAGCGCATCCCGCGGTCAAAGCGCCGCTGCGCCACCTCGTTGCAGGTGGTCTGGAAATGAACCTTGCCAAACTGCTCGTCGGTCCCGTCCTCCGCGCGTGCGGCAGGCGAGGCGGAGATCGAGCCGAGGGTAGCGAGGGCGAGAAGAGAGACTGTTCTCAAGGCGAGCGCACGCATCGGCCCCTCCGCTTCTGTTTCGAAAAAATTTGGTCAGATGGCGCCGATAAAAGCCGGGCGCCGAATTTCGTAACTCTGAGATCGACAATGGCAAATTGCGTTGCTGGAAGGATTTGCCCATTCGCGATGCGAGTCAATAGCACGCGGGCGGATTTGCGTTAGGGAAGCACGCCTGTCTGGCTCTCAGCGCGCGCGATCGCAGCCGAAGCGGACTTGGATCACGCCACAGGGCCAATGTGAGGGATTGCAGCTCAGTTCCTTGATCCGTCCGGCGGCGTCAAAGGCAAAAAGCGCGCTCATGACACCGGCATTGGTGAGGTAGGAGATAATGGTCCCGTCGTTGTGCGAGGGATTGAGATCGTCCAACTTGCCTGCCGGATGCTCTCGGAGGCGATCGATCCAATAGGCACGAAGCGCCTCACGGCTCGTAATGGTTCTGACGGCGCAGCCACAGCCGCAATGAACCACGGCATCTTCGGCATGCATGTCCAGGATCGCCTCGATATCGCCGGCACGGTAGGCATCGAGCCAGTCAATCGCAGCCGCCATCGGGTCAAATGACATATTTTCTCGCCCAAATGCCCTCAAAGCTCGCGGTTCCAATGTAACGTTAACCCGCTAAGCCTCTTTCTTCGTTCGATTAATTGTATTTTAATATCTCGCCCGGTCTCGGCCATATGCCGAAGTACATAGATGGCCGGGCCGAGGCAGTGTCCATGTTAGACGTGTCTGCGAACCAAGGCATATTTCAGCGCAACCGTATTGTGATCGTCGATCGACAGCCGATCGTTCTACAGGGGCTGAAATCGATACTCGGAGCACAGCAGGACTTCGACGTTGTCGCATCATGCCGCGATGCGACGAGCGGCCTCGAAGCCATCAGGAAATTGACACCCGACGTCGCGCTGATTGCCGACACCCTGCCAGACCTGACGGTCACCGAGATCCTGTCGATTACGAAGGCCGAGACTGTTCCAACGCGCCTGGTGTTCTTTACCGAGGGCGAAGCCAACCACGAACTAGCCGCCGCGATTGCTGCCGGCGCCTGCAGCGCAATTTCGAAATACGTCTCGCCCGACGCCATGCTGCGACTGCTGCGGCTGTTGACGAAGCATGGTGTGTCGCCCGAGCATTTCGATCTCTCGCCAACCGGCAAGCATGCCGTCGGCGCCGGCAAAATCGAAACGAAGCTGGAGCTATTGACGCACCGCGAACGTCAAATCGTTCGACTGGTGTCGGAGGGAATGTCGAACAAGGAGATCGCGCGCGCGCTAAAGGTTTCACCAGGGACCGTCAAAGTACACCTGTACAATATTTTTCAGAAGCTCGAGGTCACCAATAGGACTGTGCTCGCGGCCCTCGCGTTGTTGAAGCATCCTTCCGGCTTCGGCACGCTCGCGCTGGCCTTTCTGGCTATCGCCATTGCGGACGAACTCAAGGCGTCGGAAGCGAACGATACGCTTCCGGATGACGACAGCATCGGCCACGCGGGAGAGCACGCCGGGCACGAGCAATATGAGCCTTGGAAATATGAGCCCTGGAAAAAAGCCATTCTCCGGCACCTCATCGTCTGGGAAGCCGGTGAGACGCACCTGCTCAGCCAGAGAGACTTTTTGGCCAAGCTGAGCCAGGTCGCGAACGCGCCGGCGGCAATGGAAGCGCTGCGCGCAGCCGAGCAATCTGCGGACTCGAAGCCGTCGAAAATCGACGGTCCTGTTGGATCGGGCGCGCCGCATCTTCCTGCGCCTCTGCAGCGAGCAACCAGCGACACGCAGATGGCCGGTGATCTGACCGCGGATCATCATTTCCCCCGGCTTGCTTCCAATCCGATGTCGATTCCGGGAGGGTATGGCACCTTCGCCACTCTCGCCGGTGCGTTGATCTACGCACTGCACGATCCCCATCACGCCGTGCAGGCGCATGAGCTGGGTCAGGCGTCGATCGAGAGCTTCGTGACCGTCGCCGGAGAGAATGCGACCACAAAACTGGCCGCGATCCCTCATGTCGACGCCAATCATGTCGACAACTCGGCCCCGGGCCTGCCTTCGCACGATGCCCGCCTGTCTTCCGCGCATGTGACCACTGGAAACGAAAGCGTCGCTGCAGAAGACGCTCGGATCCAAGTGAGTCCTGGCGTGAGTCACGGTGCCGAGGGTGATTCACTCCAGAAACCTGTTGGCCTGGTCGACGCCGGTCACGATGCCAGTGTTGACGGACAAAGCCGCGGTCAATTAATGGGCGGCGGCAGCGTTGATGGAAACGTTGTTCATCGCTCCTCGACCGATTCCAATTCTACCTCGTCTCAATCCGCCTTCGATTTCGCTTCCGGGTCGGGCAGGATCAATCTTGCGGCTTTCGGAGCGCTTGCGTGCCTGCATATGACCGCAGCGAGCAAGTCCATACCGCCACATACCCTCGCCTGGATCTACGACGCCGCAAGCAATGAAACGATCGTCTACGTGAATCCGACCGATCATGTCCTTGATATCGGGGATCGCAGCCTGCTGGAAATCCATCTGCAGGGGATTGTGTCCGTCGCGGAATCGGATGTCGTCGACCAGCGAGACGGCGCACCTGTCGCCATCACCTTGGAGAAGCTCGAAGAAGCGCTGACATCGGCAAGCGCCATCGATGAGGCTGTTCTGAGCAAGGACAGTGCCGAGGCCCGCATCGAGGCGAGCGAGAGCACGCTCGGGACGGCTGGAGTTTGGGCCATGCTGGCCGACCGCGGCTCGATGTTCCAGTTCGCGCACACTCGGATCGGCCCAGAGGGAACGGCAAGGTTCAGAACCTCCACGGGCGAGTCGGCGGAAGCAACGGCAGAAAGCAATGGTGCATCTGCCGAACCGGTTCGCGTATCATCGATCGTGCATGCTCATAGCGCGGCGGCTCCGGCGGTTGGAAACGTCACATCGAACAGTGGTCCGATCAATGCGGACACCGGCGTTTCGTCGCCGGGGTTGAACGTGACCGTCCAACCGGGCGTCGCAGTAGCCGACAGCGCGGACCGCGGTAACTCGCAGCACACTTCGGAGCCAGCACCTGCACAGGCGGCGGCCCCGGAAGCGACTGAAGCTGACTCCAAATCGGGCAATGACGTCGACAATGGCGCCGAGGATGACGCTGCGGCTTCGGACGTTCCGCCAGGGTTAGCGAAGAAGGCAGAATCAAGCGGAGCTGAACACGGCAACTCGCGGCACTCAAAATCGACGGATGCGCCTGACGCATCCGAGAACGTTCCGGACGTCGCAAAGACCGACAGCGCGGAACACGGCAACTCGCAGCACGCTTCGGAGAAGGGGTCTGCAAAGGCGGCAGCCACGGAATCGACTGAGGCTGGCGTCAAGCCGGGCAAAGGGGTCGGCCATAGCGCCGAGCATCACGCTGCGGCTTCGGACGTTCCGCGCGGGTTAGCGAAGAAGGCAGACTCAAGCGGTGTCGAACACGGCAACTCGGGGCACTCTGCAAAGGCGCCGGACGTAGCCGAGAACGATCCGGGCGTTGCTAAGACCGCCAGCGCGGGCCATGGTAACTCGCAGCACGCTTCGGAGAAGGGATCTGCAAAGGCGGCAGCCACGGAATCGACTGAGGCTGGCGTCAAGCCGGGCAATGGGGGCGGCCATAGCGCCGAGCATCACGCTGCGGCTTCGGACGTTCCGCGAGGGTTAGCGAAGAAGGCAGACTCAAGCGGCGTCGAACATGGCAACTCGGGGCACTCAAACTCTGCAACGGCGTCGGACGCAGCCGAGATCGATCCGGCCGTCGCAATTGCCGCCACTGCGGGCCATGGCCACTCGCAGCACACTTCGGAGAAGGGGGCGGCAAAGGCAGCAGCCACGGAATCGACTGAGGCTGGCGTCAAGTCGGACAAGGGTGCCGAGCATCACGCTGCGGCTTCGGACGTTCCGCGAGGGTTAGCGAAGAAGGCAGACTCAAGCGGCGTCGAACATGACAACTCGGGGCACTCAAACTCTGCAAACGCGCCTGACGCAGGCGAAATCGATCCGACCGTCGTGACGGCCGCCGGCGCGGGCCATGGCAACTCGCAGCACGATTCGGAGAAGGGCTCTGCAAAGGCGGCAGCGACGGAATCGACTGAAGCTGACTCCAAGCCGGGCAATGGGGCCGAGCATCACACTGCGGCTTCGGACGCTGCGCGAGGGGCAGCGAAGAAGGCCGAAACAAGCGGTGTCGAACACGGCAACTCGGGGCACTCAAGCTCCACAAACGCGCCTGACGCAAGCGAGATCGATCCGACCGTCGTGACGGCCGCCGGCGCGGGCCACGGCAACTCGCAGCACACGTCGGAGCCAGGGTCTGCAAAGGCGGCAGCCACGGAGTCGACTGAAGCTGACTCCAAGCCGGGCAACGGCGTCAGCAATGGCGCGGAGCATCACGATCCGGCCTCGGACGTTGCGGGGGCGGCAGGAGCAGTGAAGACGGCAGAACCGGTCGCCGTGGAACACGGCAACGCGGAGCACGATCTGCATGCAACCTCTGCAAACGCACCGCAAGCAGCCGAGATCGTCGATCCGAGCGTCGCAACCGGCGGCAACGCCGGACGCGGTAACTCGCAGCACGCTTCGGAGCCTGGGCCTGCAAAGGCGGTAGCAACGGAGCCGAGCCAATCCGACTCCAAGCCGGGCAGCGGCGTCGGCAATGGGGCCGAGCAACATGCTCCGGCTTCCGACCCTGCGAGCGCGGCGGCGGCAGTGAAGACGGCAGAAACGGCCGCCGTGGACCACGGCAATTCGGGGCACTCAACCGCCGCGAACACACTGGAAGCAGCCGAAGTCGCCGATCCGAGCGTTGCATCCGGCGGTAAAGCCGAACGCGGCAACTCGCAAAACCCTGCGCAATCTGCTGCAATCGCATCTGACGACGCGCAGCCGGCCAAAGCCGCAGCCGTGACAGGCGGTGCAGATCAAGAACAGGTGTTCCGCTTCGATAGCGAGGCAGCTCCATCCACTCTCGTTGCGATCGTCGCGCCTAAGAAATTTGATGACCCGTTCCATCAACACGTTCCGCCCGGTCAGCAAGCGGACCTCGAGGCGATTGCCAAAATGGTCGCGATTGCACCGGACGAACACGCGAACAACCACGGCAATGGTGGTCCGCATCACGCCATTGTACCTGCGCATCATGACCTTCTGGTTTAAATCTGGAAGATGTCTTTGAATCAGGATCCAGTACTTCAGCGCAGATCGGTCGATGGGATGTGAAGGGGCGGATTACATTACGAGCCTTTGTCAATCTTCACCCAGAGTGCACTCCCCAGCTTCGATGAATTCCTGGCGGCGTACGCCCATGCCGGTCAGCGTGTTGGTGACAGCGCAAGTGCAACCAAAGCCTGCGTAATCCGCTGCGCTTTGGCAACGATCAGCAAGAGCTTCGCGATCGGGCAGGCAGGAACGAGGACTGCTCCTTGCTCGAGCGGCAGACGCCTATCGCGGCCACGACGCCACGACGTTCGCCTTCACGGAGACGGGCAGGGGAAGGCGCAGCCCGCGCGCCAACGCCGGGCGTCTGAATGCGGGCTGCCTTTGGGGCAGCCTGCCAAAATGCGAGAGCGTTTGCACCAGCGCGGATCTGACGGCCGGCTCGACCTTCGCGCAAATGAACCAGCAGACCAGGACCAGCATGCTCAGCGCGATCCATAAGGCCGCGGTGGCATCCAGGCCGGCCTCGACCAGCGTACGAATGATCGCCGAGCCAATGACGTTGTGGGTGAGATAGAGCGGATAGGTGATCAGTCCGAGCGTTCTCAAGTAAGCCGGTGTTTCAGGGGAAGTGGTGCCCGCAGAGCGCCTGCTCCGGTTCGCGGCACGGGCAATCAGGAGCACCGCAGCCGCCCAGACCATGATCGGCACAAGGGCTGATTGATCCGCGATGGCGGGTATGGACGTCAGGAAGAACGAGGCGAAGGAGTAGATCTCTGCGGCGCCTGAAAGACAGGCGACGGCAATGGCGGCCAGCTCGAGCGCCGTCAATTGCCTGTTCGCGGAAATGAATAGCCAGATCCCCAGCGCAAAGAAGCAGCCGTGGGTCAACAGGAATGCCGCGCACGGCACCCGAAACATCAGAATGATCAGATAGGGCAGGTCGGACGGTGTCATGCTCGACAGCACGAGCAGCGCGACGGCGTTGAACACTGCACTGTAGATGGTGAGACCGAAGGCGAGGTGCCGCAGGGTGATCCTCTTCGTGAGCATCGCGCAAAACACGAGGCCATAAAACGCCGTCTCGGCGGCTAGCGTCCAGTAGACCTCGTCGAGCCATTGACCTGTGACGCCCTTCGGCACCATCAGCATGGCATGGACGTAAGGCAGGATGAATTCGGATGCCGGTCCACTCCCGAACAGAAGCAGCACGAGGAAGGTCGCGGTGGCGCATATCCAGACCGCGGGATAGAGCCTGAGTGCGCGGCCAAGCAGAAACGCGCCCGGCGAAGACTGGCTCGCCGAGTTCGCGATGACGAAACCGGAGATGACGAAGAAGATCTCGACGCCGACCCAGCCGAACCATGTGAAGGGCGCGGCGGTCGGGTACAGCACGTCGGCGGCGACGGTGCGCTCGAAGCCTGGGACGCCGATCGAAGCCCAGGCCCAGGACCAGAACATCTGGTGAAAAATGGCAACTCCGAGCGCGGCTGCGAAGCGCAGCGGATCCAGCAACGGCAAATGGCTTTTCACGGGAATGGACCAGGTTCATGCAACAATCCCGCTGGAGATATTGAATCCCTTCATGACGTTCTTTGAGGTGGGTCACACTTGGTCGGCCGGCGCTGCTGTTGCTGAACCGGCCGCCGCAGCCACTCGCTCCAGTGTCGGAGCCGGCGCGGGGCGCGCGGTCGCAAGCGTCCGCTGAGGATGTTCTGCGGACGCCGTGCTGCCTTGTGATCAAGTCTGAGAGAGGCGTGGACTAGCGACGTCCCGGCCGCTTGAGCTCTGCGACCTTGAACCTGTTGCCGGCCTGCAGGCTGCTGCAAAACCAGTGGGCTCTGTTGCGAAACTCGCCCAGGAACACCTTCGTCTCGACGCAATTCTCGTAGGATGTATGGGTGATGGTGTCTCGGCACGTCGGCGAGAAAGGTCCATAGTTCAGGCCGCCGCCCGACTCGCTGCATCCAACCCAGGGCTCTTTGCCGTGTGGGAAGCTTGATGCACAGCCACCGTTGCAACTGCTGGCGCGTGCCTCGAGGCTGGCAATCCTCCCCATCACAGAACCCGGCGCATACGAAGGCGTCCGTGCGACTGAAGACGTTCTTTGGGCGGTTGACGCAGTCCGGCGCGATGACTGCCCCGTGGATGCCGTTGGCTCCTGCCTATGCGGCCTTGCCGCCTGCTTCGGCGCGTCGACCGTAACAGGAGGAAGCGTGGCGCCGGAGCCTGTTGGAATTTGTGACGCTGCCGGAGCGCATAGCAGGATCGTAGACAAGGCAGCGACGGTTGAAGGCACGACAAGGCTTGATGACAATCTCATGACCATGTCCTTCCCGAACCCGGGCCGGAAATGCCGCCCGGTAAGTGCACGCTAACATACATTTGGGATTGCGCAATCGAGGGTTGCGAGGATGTCCGCTCAATAATTCACCATCGAATTTGTCGCTCAAAAAGCCGGCGCGATGCCTGCCGGTGAAATGCCGGGCGGCTCGCCAGGCTTCGGCGTACCGCTCGATCAGGCGACATCGCTGAGGCGACGGGACAGAAATAAAGCGGGCCCATCGGGCCCGCAAAAGTTCTTCAGCGCCCTGCGACCTGCCTGATCCCGGATACGCAGAATTCGACGCGTGTGCAGCTAGCTTGCCGGAGCTACGGACTAGCGACGTCCCGGACGCTTGAGATCGGCGACCTTAAACCTGTTGCCGGCCTGCAGGCTGCTGCAAATCCAGTGGGCCTTGTTTCGATGCTCACCCAGGAACACCTTCGTCTCGACGCAATTCTCGTAGGATGCATGGGTGATGGTGTCTCGGCACGTTGGCGAGAAAGGTCCATAGTCGATGTTGCCGCCCGACTCGCTACATCCAATCCAGGGCTCCTTGCCGCTTGGGAAGCTTGATGCACAGCCACCGTTGCAACTGCTGGCGCGTGCCTCGAGGCTGGCAATCCTCCCCATCACAGAACCCGGCGCATACGAAGGCGTGCGTGTGCCTGACGTTGACCTTTGAGCAGTTGACGCAGTGCGACGTGATGACGCCCCGGCGCTTGCCGTTGGCTCCTGTCGATGCGGCCTTGCCGCCTGCTTCGGCGCGTCGACCGTAACAGGAGGAAGAGTGGCGCCGGAGCCTGTTGGAATTTGTGACGCTGCCGGAGCGCACAGCAAGACAGTTGACAAGGCAGCGATGGTTGAAGGCACGACAAGGCTTAATGATGATCTCATGACCATGTCCTTCCCGAACCCGGGCCGGAAATGCCGCCCGGTGAGTGCACGCTAGCATACGTTCGGGATTGCGCAATCAAGGGTTGCGAAGATGTCTAATCCACCATCGAACTGTTCGCTCAAAAAGCCAGCGCGACGCCCGGCAAAGCGGGTGATCACCTGCGTCAATCCGAACAGCTCAAAATGGCTGATCAGGAAGGTGCTGTAGAGCACGATAAGCCAGCCTAAAGAGCCGCCCGTCATCGCGGTCGCAGCAAAAAGAGGAGATCCGATGTTCCAGACGACCGCAGGCATCGGCTGCCACTGCAGCAAAATCAGGCTCGGGGATCATCCCGCGCCTGCCGGGCGGCTAAAGCGGCCTGACGAGCGATTGCCGCCGCAGCACCTGCATTGAACAATCGCCTGAGCCGCGCGGCCAGCCACAGTATCTTCTTCCTCATGGTCGGCGTCGTCGCCGGCGGGAGGGATGCGAGTGCCCGCAATGAGCCGCGATGGGTCACAACGGCAAACCATCTGGCGGACTGTCGGTAGAGATGAAAATCAGGTGCCCGGATCATGTGGCATCTCCGGTTGAACGATGATTGACCGGTCTCTAAACTCGACTGATCCCTCACGCTTGGCGGAGTTCTTCGGGAGTCGTTTGTTTTTCCTGAATTGCAGACTCGACCACGACGCGAAACGGGAGGCGAGCCTCGGTAGGGAAGCGGGTGATGGTAACAAAATACCGATTTTCGGGTTTTGAGGTCGACCTGAGCCAGCAAGAGCTTCGACGTGAAGGTGCGCCCGTCCACATTGAGCCTCAAGTCTTCGATCTCATCGTTCATTTGGTGCGCAACCATGATCGGGTTGTGAGCAAGGATGAGTTGATCGACATCGTCTGGAATGGCCGGATCATCTCCGAGGCCGCGTTCTCCAGTCGCATCAATGGCGCCCGGCGCGTGCTCGGCGACAACGGAACAGAGCAGCTTTTCATCAGGACGCTGCATCGGCGTGGCTTCCGGTTTGTCGCTCAGGTCCAGGCGATCGAGGGGGCTGATGCCGACGCAATCCGACTCGCTCCGCACCACGGCGCGGCCACCGACGTTCGCCGACAAGCGTCGATTTCCACCGACGTGTCGCATCTCGACGACGTCGTCTCGGAAGCGGTGAAGGCAGAAGCCAATTCACGGTCGTTCATCGCGGTGCTTCCGTTCGCGAACATGTCGAGTGACCCCGAGAACGACTATTTCAGCTACGGATTGACGGAAGACATCATCCGGCTTCTTGCCCGAAACCGCTGGCTTTCCGTGATCTCGCGCCACTCGACGATCGGATTCCAGGGACGGATCGTTGACGCACGCGATGTCGGCGCGCAGCTGGGCGTCAGCTATGTGATGTCCGGCAGCGTTCGCAAGAGCCGCGATAAGGTGAGGATCACGGCGGAGCTAACCCGGGCCGCGGACGGGATGCAGCTTTGGTCCGACAAATACGAACTTCAACTCGAGAATATCTTCGATATCCAGGAGGAGATGGCAAAGCAGATCGCGGCCACCATCGAACCTGAATTGTCGAAAGTGGAGCAGCAACTCGCCGCGCGCAAGGCGCCGGAAAGCCTCGACGCGTGGGATTGCTACCAGCGCGGCCTGTGGAATCTTTGGCGATTTACCACACCCGGATTCGATTCAGCCGAGGACTATTTCCAGCGCGCGATCGCAGCAGATCCCAAGTTCGCACGTGGGCATGGCGCGCTCAGCTACGTCAATATTCAGCGCTCGCTTTATGATGATCCCAGGGATCGGCCAGCGCGACTGGAAACGGCGTTGCGCCAGGCACGTCTCGCCGTGACGCTCGACGAGCTCGATTGCTTTTGCCATTGCGCCCTCGGAAGAGCACTGTGTTTGACCCGCCAGAACGACGAAGCGCTCGCTGCCATCGACACGTCTTTGGAGCTCAACCCAAGTTTCGCGCAAGGATATTTTGCACAAGGCTTCAATCTGCTGTGGTGCGGGCGGGAGCTCGAAGCAGAAGCGCTGCTCGATCGGGCGACAATGCTCAGTCCGCGCGACAGCCATCTGTGGAGCTTTCACCACGTACGTTCGTGGACGCATTTTTCCCTTGGTGAGTACGATATTGCCGTGGAATTTGCTCGAAGGGCGACGAGGCAACCCAATGCCACGTATCGGGCTTTCGCGACGCTGGCTGCGTCCCTTGGCCGTCTCGACGAAAAGGCCCAGGCCAACGCCGCAGCTGCCGAGCTTCTGCAACGCAAGACGGGTTACACAACGCAGACAGCGCGGCAGGAGCTGTTCTTTTGCAACGACCAAGGCTTCATCGATCGTTTCGCCGAAGGACTGGCTGTCGCCGGCATCGCGGGCAGTTGAGGGAAGCAACGCGCGTGGCAAAATAAAACGGGGCCCGAAAGGGCCCCGCAAAAGTCTTCAGCGTCCGCGATCTTACTTGATCTTGGCTTCGCGGAATTCGACGTGCTTGCGCGCGACCGGGTCATACTTCTTCTTGACCAGCTTGTCGGTCATGGTGCGCGAATTCTTCTTGGCGACGTAGTAGAAGCCGGTGTCAGCCGAGGACACGAGCTTGACCTTGATGGTGACCGCTTTGGCCATGTTCTGAACCTCAGAAAATTGGGGAATCTGGAGCCGGCCAAACGGCCCGCGTTGGCCGGCAACCTAGCCAGAAACCGGGGGAAGTCAAGGTTTCGGAGCGTTTTCGAGCGAAGCGGGCACCGGTTCGCGTCAAGAAAACGCGTCAAAAACAAAGAGCTAGAGCCCGGAACGGGGCTCTAGGGCCAAAAACCACTCAAATCGGGCCCATCAGGCCTCAAAGAAGCGGTTTTTCGGCCGCGGAAGGCCGAGATTCTCTCTCAAAGTGGGCCCTTCATACTCTTTCCGGAAAATCCCGCGGCGCTGGAGCTCCGGGACCACCTTGTCGACGAAATCGTCCAGGCCCGCGGGCAGGAACGGGAACATGATGTTGAAGCCGTCGGAGCCGCGCCCGACCAGCCATTCCTCCATCTGATCGGCGATGGTTTTCGCCGTGCCGACGAACGACAGCCCGCCATAGCCGCCGACGCGCTGGGCGAGCTGGCGCACGGTGAGCTTTTCGCGGGTGGCGAGATCGACCATGCGCTGACGGCCGCTCTTGCTGGCGTTGGTCTCGGGGATCTCGGGCAGGGGCCCATCGGGATCGAAACCTGACGCATCGGTGCCGAGGATAACCGAGAGCGAAGCGATGGCGCTGTCGTAATGCACGCGGCCGTCGAGCAGGGCGCGCTTCTCCTTGGCTTCATCGACGCTGTCGCCGACCACGACGAAGGCGCCGGGCAGGATCTTGAGGTGCTCGGGGTCGCGCCCGACCTTCTCCATGCGGCCCTTGATGTCCGCATAGAGCTTCTGTCCGTCGGCGAGGCTGCCGCCGCCGGTGAACACGGCTTCCGCGGTTTCGGCCGCGAGCTGCCTGCCGTCTTCCGACGCGCCGGCCTGCACGATCACCGGCCAGCCCTGCACCGGGCGGGCGATGTTGAGGGGACCGCGCACCTTCAGATATTTGCCGTTGTGGTCGAGCGTGTGCATCTTGGCGGGATCGAAGAACAGGCCGGATTCCACATCGCGTACGAATGCGTCGTCGGCGAAGGAATCCCACAGGCCCGTGACGACGTCGTAGAACTCGCGGGCGCGCTTGTAGCGCTCGGCATGCTCCATGTGGTCGTCGAGGCCGAAATTCAGCGCCGCGTCCGGGTTCGAGGTGGTGACGATGTTCCAGCCCGCGCGGCCGCCGCTGAGATGGTCGAGCGAGGCGAAACGGCGGGCGACGTGATAGGGCTCGTCAAACGTGGTCGAGCCTGTCGCGATCAGGCCGATCCGTTCGGTGACGGCGGAGAGCGCCGACAGCAGCGTGAACGGCTCGAACGAGGTCACGGTGTGGCTGCGCTTGAGCGCATTGATCGGCATGTTCAAGACGGCCAAGTGATCGGCCATGAAGAAGGCGTCGAATTTGCCGGCCTCGAGCTTTTGGATCAGCTGCTTGATGTGACCGAAGTTGAAATTGGCGTCGGGCCAGGCCCCGGGATAGCGCCAGGCGCCGGTGTGGATGCTGATCGGGCGCATGAACGCGCCAAGCTTGAGTTGCCGTTGTGCCATCGCCCCGTATCCGTTCTGGGTGTCGTCCGCAAAGACATAGGGACGCGGAGGAACTCCGCCATTGGGAGGGCCGGGAAGAATTTTTCGTTTTTCGATCAACTCTCAGCACGTTCGCGTCATTCCGAAGCCCGGCGAAGCGGCGCGCCCGGAATCCATCAAACCGCAGACACTGACGGCGAGGGGGGACTACTGCCCCCGCGCCCTTTGATCGAAGGCGCTGAGCACGGCGAGCGTCATCGCGGTGACGCCGGTCTGGATGGTCGGTTTCGGCACCGGGGCGAATTGCGGCGAGTGGTTGCCGGGAAGCGGCGGGCCGCTGCCGTTACGCGCGGCCGCGACGCGGTCGGGCTCATAGACGCCGATGTTGAAGAACATCGAAGGCACGCCGGCATTGACATATTCCGAATAGTCTTCGCTGGTCGTGTTCGCAGGGGTGACGTTGAACTTGTCGCCGAAGGCCGCTTTCAGCACCCGCTCGGCCTGGCCGACGACGGCGGCATCGTTCACCACCGCCTTGGTCCCCTCGTCGAGACGGATTTCGGGCGCGGGCGCATCCGCCATCGCCGCCACTGCCTTCGCCGTGCGCTCGATCCCGGCCAGCATCCTGGCGCGCACCTGCGGCTTGAAGCTGCGGATCGTGCCGATCACCCTGGCCTCGTCGGGAATGATGTTGCCGGCGGTGCCGGCGTGGATCGCGCCGATGGTGACAAGGCCGAATTCGGTCGGGTCCTTCTCACGGCTGATCACGCTCTGCACGTCGATGACGAAGCGGGATGCCATCATCACGGGATCGATGGTCGCCTGCGGTATCGCACCGTGGCCGCCGCGGCCGATAAATCTGATGAAGAGACCGTCGACATTCGACGATCCGACCCCGACCCTGTAGGTCACGGAGCCGTAGGCTCCATTGCCGTCGTGCAGGGCAAATCCCACGTCGGGCTTCGGAAAGCGGGTGAACAGGCCATCATCGATCATGGCCCTTGCGCCTGCGACCTCTTCCTCCGCGGGCTGCGCGATGAACATCAGCGTACCGTGCCACTGGTCCTTGATGCCGACCAGGGTCTTCGCCGTGCCGACCCAGCTCGCCATGTGGATGTCATGGCCGCAGCTATGGGCGACGAAGGTCTCGCGGCCCTGCCAGACCTGCTTGTCGCGGCTGGCATAGGGCAGGCCGGTCTTCTCTTCCATCGGCAGCGCATCGAGCTCGGTGCGAACCATGATGGTAGGACCGTCGCCGTTCCTGTAGATGGCAACAAGACCGGTCTTGCCGACGCGCTCGGTGACCTCGAAACCGATCGCGCGCATCTCGGCGGCGAGTTTCGCCGCGGTCTTCTCTTCCTGGAAGGCGATCTCGGGATGGGCGTGGATGTCCTTGTAGAGCGCATCGAGCTTCGGATAGTCGCTCTCGAAGGAGGTCTCGATCGTCTGCTTCAATCTGGCGACGTCGAGCTCTGCATGGGCAGGCAACGAGAGCAGGCTGCACAACGCGACGGAAGCGAGCAGAGGCCTTGCGAACCGCGTCATCCGACCCTCCCAGTCGTTTAAGCGCCCTTTCCTTCACCTAGCACATCTCGTTGCATCTTGCCGCCATAGAAATGGAAGAACGGCACCGGCGCATCGTGCCGGAGCGGGCCGGTGGCAAGGCGGGTATCGAGCTCGTTGAGCACATTGCGCGTCATCGGATGCAGTTCGGCGAGCGGCTTCGAGCCGAGCTCGACCCAGACCAGCTCGACCAGCTCCGCATCGGCGTGGATGACGCCCTCGACGCGGTGGGTGATCGCGGAGGCATCGGCGGTGAAGAAGCGCGTATCGAAGCGCTTGACGCGGCCGGGCGGGGTGATCGCGCGCGCGATCAAGAACAGGCTGGAGGGATCGGGCAGCAGGCCTGCATCCGCGAACGGCTTCCACGGACCTTCGAGCCTGGCCTTGCCCTCGACCTTGCGCCCGAGGCAGAGGCCGGTCTCCTCACAGGCTTCGCGGATCGCGGCGATCGCCAGCGACTTTGCGCGCGAGGCCGGCGTCTTCGGGCTGCCCTTGGCGAGATTGGCTTCCAGCTCCGCGGTGATCGGCGCAGCACACGGCACGCGGTGATCGTCCTTGTCGACGCGGCCGCCGGGGAACACGAATTTTCCGGGCATGAACACCACCTTGTCGTGGCGCTTGCCGACCAGCACTTTTGGAATGGCGCCGCTGCGATCGACCAGGATCAGCGTCGCGGCGTCCTTTGGGCGGAAATAAGGATGATGGTCAGCTTCCTTGCCCTCGTGGATCTTGGCCTTGTCTTCGGCCTGCGAAATATCCGTCATGTCCTCACCCAGAGCGTTTTTTGCTTATTGCTTACACCGGCGGAATACCATCCGGCGGGTTCTCGTCAAACCCGTGCATGCGCAGAGCCCATTGCAAGCCGACCACAGCTCCCTTGACCGGCTGGAGCAGCCCGAGCGAAGCAAAGAATGTGAAGGGCAGATAGGCCACGAAGGTCAGCCAGACCGGCGTCGTGTAATTGGTCTCGATCCAGAGAATCGCCGGCACCGTGACGTGGCCGACGATGACGATGACGAGATAGGCGGGCAGGTCGTCGGCGCGGTGCGGCGTGAAGTCGAGGCCGCAGGCGCTGCAATTGTCCGCGGTCTTCAGGAAGGCGCGGAACAGCTTGCCCTGGCCGCAGCGCGGGCAGCGGCTGCGAAAGCCGCGCTTCATCGCGGTCCAGACGTCGCGCTTCTCGACGAGACCAGTCTCGCGCGTCCAGATTTTTGGGGCCGTGCTCATTGTCACCACGCGCTGCCCTTCTTGCTCTTACCCTTGTTCTTTCTCTGCTTCTTGCCCTTGCCGGACTTTTGCTTCTCCGGCTTGCGTTTTCTCTCCGGGCTGCGTCCCGGATGCGCCTTGGCGGATTTGCGCTGGGCGCGGAACGGCCGGCGCTCGCGTGGGCTGCTCTCGCTGTCCGAGGACAGCAGCTCGAACCGCAGCGCGCCTGCGATGGGGGCCGCTTCGATCAGGCGGACATCGACGACGTCACCGAGCTGGTACATGGTGCCGCTGCGCGTGCCGACCAGCGCGTGACGGCCCTCGTCATAGTTGAAATATTCCGTGCCGAGGGATCGGATCGGGATCAGGCCATCGGCGCCGGTCTCGGAGAGCTTCACGAACAGGCCGGCGCGGGTGACGCCGGAGACTCGGCCCTGGAAGCTGGCGCCGATGCGGTCGGCGAGGTGATGCGCGATCAGGCGATCCACGGTCTCGCGCTCCGCCTTCATCGCGCGGCGCTCGGTCAGCGAAATATGCGCGGCGACCTCGCCGAGGCTCTCCGGCGTCTCGCTGTCGGGCAGGGCGCCTTCGCCAAGGCCGAGCGCGCGGACCAGGGCGCGGTGCACGACGAGGTCGGCGTAGCGGCGGATCGGCGAGGTGAAATGCGCGTAGCGGCGCAAATTCAGGCCGAAATGACCGTAATTCTCCGAGGAATATTCCGCCTGCGCCTGGGCGCGCAGCACCACCTCGCTCACCAGCGGGTAATAGTCGTGGCCTTCGAGCTGGGCCAGCACGCGGTTGAACAGGGTGGGGCGCAACGCGCCTGATTTGGTGAAGGGGACGTCGAGTGTCTCCAGGAACTCCGCGAGCGCGTGCACCTTCTCCAGCGTCGGCTCGTCATGGACGCGGTAGATCAGCGGGAGCGATTTCTTCTCCAGCATCTCGGCCGCTGCGACGTTGGCGAGGATCATGAACTCCTCGATCAGCTTGTGCGCATCGAGACGCTCGGGCACGACGACGCGGTCGACCGTGCCGTCGCTCTTGAGCAGGATCTTGCGCTCGGGCAGATCGAGATTGAGCGGATCGCGCTCGTCGCGCGCGCGCTTGGCACAGGCGTAAGCGGCGTAGAGCGGCCTCAGGATCGGATCGAGCAGAGGGCCGGTGGTGTCATCGGTGCGGCCGTCGATCGCGGCCTGCGCCTGTGCATAGTTCAGCTTCGCCGCCGAGCGCATCAGGATGCGATGAAAACTGTGCGAGCGCTTGCGGCCATCGGGGCCGATCACCATCCGCACCGCGAGCGCGCCGCGCGGCTCGCCCGGCACCAACGAGCAGAGATTGTTGGAGATGCGCTCGGGCAGCATCGGCACGACGCGATCGGGGAAATAGACCGAGTTGCCGCGGTCGAGCGCGTCGCGGTCGAGCGCGGTGCCCGGCTGGACGTAGAAGCTGACATCGGCAATCGCGACGTTGACGATGAAGCCGCCCTTGTTGTTGGGATCCTCGTCGGCTTGCGCATGCACCGCGTCGTCGTGATCCTTGGCGTCGGGCGGATCGATGGTGACGAGCGGGACGTCGCGCCAGTCCTCGCGTCCCCTAAGGTTGGCGGGCTCGGCGGCTTCCGCCTCGCGCTCGGCGGCGGAGGAGAATTGCAGCGGGATCTCGTGGGCGTAGATCGCGATCAGGCTGATCGCCTTCTCCGACTTGACCGAGCCGAGCTTCTCCTTGACCCGGCCGGAGGCGAGGCCAAAGCCGCGGGTGCGGACGATATCGACGCTGACGAGATCGCCGTCCTGCGCGCCTGATGTATCTGTCCTGGCGATATTCAGCTCGCGGTCGGCGAACTTCTTGTCGACGGGGACGAGCCGTCCGCCGCCTTCGGGAAGGCTGCGGAACACGCCGAGGATGCGGCTCTTGGCCTTGTCGATGACCTTGATGATGCGGCCGCGATAGGCCGGGCCTTCGTCCTCGTCGTTGCGTTCGACGCGCAGCAGCGCGCGGTCGCCGACACCGGCGGCGGTGCCGGGCTTGGCCCGGCGCGGCATCTCGATGATGATTTTGGGCGGCTCGCCGCTCTCGACCTCGTCCCATTCGGCGGGGGAGGCGATCAATTCGCCGTCGGAGTCGCGCCCCGTGATGTCGGCGAGCAGCGTCGGCGGCAGCGCGTCCGGCTCGGACACCTTGTGGCGTTTTTTCTTGATGATCCCGTCGTCGGCGAGCTCGCGCAGCATGCGCTTGAGCTCGACGCGATCGGCGTTCTTCAGGCCGAACTCGCGCGCAATTTCGCGGGTTCCGACCTTTCCGTGATTTGCCTTGATGAAGGCGACGATGGCTTGCCTGTCGGGAAAGCCATGGTCATGCTTGCGTTTCACTTAACCTCTAATTCTTGATCTAAGTCTTGCCGGCACTCTTCTTGGCCGGAGCCTTGGCGGCGGCGGTCTTGGTCGGCGACGTTTTGGCGGTCGACGACACGGCAGCGCGCGCCTTGCTGGTGGATTCGGTTTTGGATTTGGCCGCGGCTTTCTTCGCGGCCGGCTTCTTCTTCGGCGCGGCGTCCTCGCCGTCCGTGGCCTTCTCTGTGGTCTTCTTGGCCTTAGCCGGCTTGGCCGCCTTCTTGGCTTTCGCCTTGCCGCCGCCCTTGGCGGCGCGCTCGTCGATCAGAGCGATTGCCTGCGGCAGCGTGATCGCGTCCTTCTCGATCTCGGCCGGGATCGTCGCGTTGATGCCGCCTGCGGTGACATAGGCACCGTAACGGCCGCTCTTCACGGTGATCGTGCCGAGCGTCGGGTGATCGCCGATCGCCTTGCCGGGATCGGCGCCGAAGCGCCGGCTCGGGCCCTTGGCGACCTTCTCGGCAATCAGCGTGACCGCCCGGTTGAGGCCGATGTCGAAGACCTCGTCGCCGCCCTCGAGGCTGGCATAGGTCTTCTCGTGCTTCACGAACGGCCCGAAGCGGCCGAGGCCGGCCGTGATCGGCTGGCCGGTCTCCGGATGCTTGCCGATCTCGCGCGGCAGCGACAACAGCTTCAGCGCAAGCTCGAGGTCGACATCGCCGGGCGAGGTGCCCTTCGGGATGCCGGCGCGCTTCGGCTTCTCGCCTTCCTCATAATCCTTCTGCTCGCCGAGCTGGATATAGGGGCCGAAGCGGCCAGCCTTGACCCAGACATCGCGGCCCGTATCGGGATCCTGGCCGAGCGAACGGTCGGCGGTGGTCTCGCTGTCGGCGGCGAGCTGACGGGTGTAGCGGCATTCCGGATAGTTCGAGCAGCCGACAAAGGCGCCGAACTTGCCAGCCTTCAGGTTCAGCCGGCCGCTGCCGCAGCTCGGGCACTGCCTGATATCGCCACCGTCCGCGCGAGGCGGATAGATGTGCTGGCCCAGCATGTCGTCGAGCACGTCGAGTACCTGCGCGACGCGCAGATCCTTGATATCGTCGACGGCGCCGATGAAGCCGGTCCAGAAATCCTTCAGCACCTGCTGCCAGGAGATCTCGTTGTTGGAGATGCGGTCGAGCTGCTCTTCGAGGCTGGCCGTGAAGTCGTATTCGACGTAGCGCGCGAAGAAGCTTTCGAGGAACGCGACCACGACGCGGCCCTTGTCCTCGCCGTGCAGGCGCTTCTTCTCCAGCTTGACGTAGCCGCGGTCTTTGAGGACCTGGAGGATCGAGGCGTAGGTCGAGGGCCGGCCGATGCCTAACTCTTCCATGCGTTTGACGAGGGATGCTTCCGAGAAGCGCGGCGGCGGCTCGGTGAAGTGCTGGGTGACGGCGAGCGACTGCCGCTTCAGGGCGTCGTTCGGGCTCATGGCCGGCAGGCGGCGGGAGTCTTCGTCCTCCTCGTCGTCGCGGCCTTCCTGGTACAGTGCGAGGAAGCCGTCGAACTTGACGACCTGGCCGGTGGCGCGCAGCTCCAGCGTGCGGCCGCCAGCCTTCGCCGTGATGTCGACCGTGGTGCGCTCCAGCTCGGCCGATTCCATCTGGCTGGCAATGGTGCGCTTCCAGATCAGCTCATAGAGCCTGGCCTGGTCGGCATCGAGCTTGCGGCTCATGCTGTCGGGGCGGCGGGAGAGGTCGGTCGGGCGGATCGCTTCGTGCGCTTCCTGGGCGTTCTTGGCCTTGGCCTGGTACTGGCGCGGGGCATCCGGCACGTAGGCGTTGCCGTAATCCTCGCCGATCACCTTGCGCGCCTGGGTGATCGCCTCCGGGGCGATCTGCACGCCGTCGGTACGCATATAAGTAATGAGTCCGGTGGTCTCGCCGCCGATGTCGATGCCTTCATAGAGGCGCTGGGCGATGCGCATGGTGTGCGCCGGCGCAAAGCCGTATTTGCGGCTGGCTTCCTGCTGCAGCGTCGAGGTAGTGAAGGGCGCCTGCGGATTGCGCCGGGCCGGCTTGGCATCGACCGCGGTGACGGCGTAGCTCGCCAGTTCCAGCGCCTTCTTGAAGTCCTCGGCTTCCGCGCCGGTGCCGATGTCGAGACGCTGGATCTTCTTGCCGTCGGCGCCGACGAGGCGCGCCTCGAAGGCGTCGCCGCGCGGGGTGAGCAGGGTCGCGATCAGCGACCAGTACTCGCGCGGCACGAATTTCTCGATCTCGAGCTCGCGGTCGCAGACGAGGCGCAGCGCCACCGACTGCACGCGGCCGGCCGAGCGGGCGCCCGGCAGCTTGCGCCACAGCACGGGGGAGAGGGTGAAGCCGACGAGATAGTCCAGCGCGCGGCGCGCCATATAGGCATCGACCAGCGCGCCGTCGATCTCGCGCGGGTTCTTCATCGCCTCCGAGACCGCCTGCTTGGTGATGGCGTTGAACACCACGCGCTCGATCTTCTGATCCTTCAGCGCGCGCTTCTCCTTCATCACCTCCAGCACGTGCCAGGAGATGGCCTCGCCCTCGCGATCAGGGTCGGTGGCGAGAATCAGGCGGTCGGCGCCCTTCAGGGATTTGGCGATATCGTTGAGCCGGCCGGCCGCCTTGGGGTCGACCTCCCAGATCATCTTGAAATTGGCGTCGGGATCGACGGAGCCGTTCTTCGCGGGCAGGTCGCGGACATGGCCGAACGAGGCCAGAACCTCGTAGGACGAGCCCAGATACTTGTTGATCGTCTTGGCTTTCGCCGGCGACTCCACAATGACGATATTCATGTAGTTCCAGTAACTTACGGGAAAATCTTAGGCCGAAAACGAAAGGACTCGGGTCGGCCGTTTCGATCCGAACATGGGTGGTGAGGCCCTCGCTGTCAAATCGAGGGGTGTTGAGAGGGTTCCAAATGGGAAAAGTTTCATATCGAGAAAGTTGCAAAATACCACCTTGGAGTTGCGCGGGATCGGCGTAAAGTTCCTCCGGGGCATGGATTCGGGGTGGGGTCGGGTGACGAAGCCGGGACGGAAACGGGCGCGCGCCGCATCGCGCGCGCCGACACGCACGCGCAACGAGGAGCCGGGGGAAGGTGGGGCCGATGAGGCGGTCGCCTTCATCTCCGAGCAGGCCGGCGCTTTGCGCAAGCTCGCCGAGCGCCACAAGCTCGACGTGCTGCATTATCTCCTGGGGATGACCAAGCTGGAGGCCGACGAGCATTTGCGCCTGCGGAGCAAGCGCAAGCTGTCGTGAGGGTGGGCTCACTTGCCGCCCCGTCATCCTGAGGTGCGAGCGGCACGATGCGGAGCATCGCGCCGGGAGCCTCGAAGGATGAGCGGCCCCGCCGCTGCAGCAGGGCCGTCGCTCTTCGAGGCTCGCCGAAGAGGCGAGCACCTCAGGGTGACGGTGAGAGATACGGGGCGCTGCTCTAACCCCGTCATTGCGAGCGCAGGGAAGCAATCCAGAAGTCTTTCCGCGGCCGGCAGTCTGGATTGCTTCGTCGCAAGGGCTCCTCGCAATGACGGTGCGGCTAGCAGTTGCGGCTTGCCATTTTGGCCAGTCTTCGGCCGAGATATTCGGCCGTGCTGAGGTCGCTCGGCGGCAAGTCGTCGTCGATGAGGTGTGTCGCCAGGCCGAGTTGGCTGCCCAAACGATTACGGCCGCCAGGATCCTCTCCGCCCGGAATATCCAGTCCGCACCAGAGCATGCCGTGCTGCGCAGCCAGAATGGAAAAGTAGGTCAGCGTGTGCAGTTGATCGCCGCTCGCGCAGGCACCCGTCGTGAAGCCGCCTGCGATCTTGTTGGTCCAACGCTGCTGGCTCCAGCGGTCACTTGAAGCGTCTGCGAAGGCTTTGAATTGAGCCGCGGCTCCGCCCATGTAGGTCGGGCTACCAAATGCAACTGCGCTGGCGTGGTCGATCGTTTCAAATAGGCTTTCATTCTGGAAGCGGCCTGACACGATGTCGTCGCCCGTGATGCGACAAAGCGCGACGTCCGCTATGCCATCCGCTCCACGCGCCACCGCATGCGCGAGCTTCTCGGTGGTGCCGGTGATGGAGAAATAGACGATGGCGAGCAGAGGCATGGCGGTGCCGCGTTGCGGTATCTAGCTATCTTCGGCGCTGACTGTATTTTGTACAAGTCCCTCCGCGTCGTCATTGCGAGCGCAGCGAAGCAATCCAGAGTCTTTCCGCGGTGGCAGTCTGGATTGCTTCGCTGCGCTCGCAATGACGGTGTGGTGGCAGTTGAGCGCAATCAGGCTGACCGCCTTCGCGGCGCCGGCCGCGGCTTCAGCCTAGTGTCCGCGGGGCTGAGCAGGCGGCCGTCCTCGGCGCGCATTTCGAGTTTCTTCACCGGGCGGCCTTTCTCGCGGTCGACCAGGATGGTTGCGATCTCTTCGGGATGGTCGTCGAACTCCTCGCTCCATTGGCGCAGCGCGACGAGGACCGGGAAGACGCCGCGGCCCTTCGGCGTCAGCACATACTCTTGATAGGCGCTGCCGTCGGAGGCGGGGGCGGTGGCGAGAATGCCGTGGTCGACCAGCGACTGTAGCCGCACCGACAAGATGTTCTTGGCCATGCCGAGCTTGCGCTGAAATTCGCCGAAGCGGCGCAGGCCGAACAGCGCCTCGCGGATGATCAGCAGCGACCACCAGTCGCCGATCGCCTCCAGCGACCGTGCGATCGGGCAGGCATCCCCCGCAAAGCTGGTTCGTTTGACCATGGTCTGTCGTCCTGTCGCGTTCGCACGATTTCGGCGCTGATCACGTGCTTGTGTGGTTGCATCATAAAACCATATGCCCTAGATGGCAACTTAGTTTCATTATGCAACCACTGGAGGCGAGCGTGAGACTGAAGAACAAGACGGCACTCATTACTGGCGGCAATAGCGGCATCGGACTTGCGACGGCAAAGCTGTTCGTGGCCGAGGGTGCGAAAGTGGTCATCACCGGGCGCAACAAGGAGACGTTGGAGGCTGCGGCGAAGGAACTCGGCCCGAACGCGCTTGCGCTCGTCGCCGATGCCACCGACGTCGCCGCGACGGAAGCCGCGATCAAGAAGGGCGCCGACAAGTTCGGCAAGTTCGACATTGTGTTCGCCAATGCCGGCATTCCCGGCGGCACGCCGCTGGGTTCGGCGACGCTCGAGGTGTTCGAGAAGGTCATCAGCACGAACCTCACCGGCGTGTTCTTCACCGTGCAGTCGGCGCTGCCTTATCTCAACGACAACGCCTCGATCATCCTCAACGGCTCGGTGATCTCCGTGCTGGGCATTCCCGGCTACTCCGCCTACGGCGCCGCCAAGGCCGGCGTGCGCGCGATGGCGCGCATCATGGCGTCGGAACTGTCGCCGCGCGGCATCCGCGTCAACGTCGTCGCGCCCGGCGCGATCCGCACGCCGATCTGGGGCGCGGCGATCGCAACGCCTGAAGCGGAAAAAGCATTCGAGAAGCGCATTGCGCTGTCGACGCCGCTGGGGCGCATTGGTGAACCAGATCACATTTCGAAGACGGTGCTGTTCCTCGCCTCCGATGATGCCGCGCACATCCAGGGCCAGGAGATCTTCGTCGACGGCGGCGCAGTGGCCTCGCCGAGCGGCGCGCCGATCTATCGTGGTTGATCAATCTCGATGAAAATTGAATCGGTCGGCGCTCGTCGCAGGCGGTTGCGCCGGCCGGTTCCTACATCAGGAGGAATGTATTTGTTGAACCTTATGTGAGGCGTTGAACCTTGGCGCACGCTGCCAAGACCTTTCTACGGGCGGGGGTCATAAGACTCATTTCAAAGGAGCCCGTGATGCCAAAGGCAGCTCGCATTTTTTCGTCGATTTCAGCACCGCGTATTTACACCGAACGTTCCAGCATCTCCACCAAGCGCTCCGACACGTCCGAATTCATCGGGGTGGCTCTGTTCTCGGGCATCGGGCTGTTCATCTCGCTTGTCGCCGTCATCCTGGGAATCCAGGGCGCCTGGTTTTAGGTCCATTCGATCTGTCAGCCGCCGCCGAAAGGCCGGCAGCGGCTGTTGTCGGCGTGAGCCTTACGCCGCGCGCAGGCTGGTGGCCGCCGCAAGCGCGCCGGCGAGCGCCTTCTCGCGATGCTCGGGGCCAACCTGGATGCCATCGGCAACGATGAATTCGGGGCTCGTGATGCCCATGAAGGCGAACACACCGCGCAAATAGGTTTCGAGATGCTCCAGCGAGGCGGCCGGGGTGCCCGGACCGTAATAGCCGCCGCGAGAGATCGCCACGATCACGCGCTTGCTGCCGGCAAGGCCCTGCGGGCCGTTGGCGTCATATTTGAAGGTCTTCCCAGCAACGAGGACGCGGTCGATCCAGGCCTTGAGCTGGCTCGGAATGGTGAAATTGTACATGGGCGCGCCGATCACGACGATGTCGGCGTCGAGGAACTCGTTCAGCACCGCCGCGCTCGCGGCAAGGTCGGGTCCGAGTTCCGCCGGCGCTGGCGCGCCTTGCGCGGCCGCGAGGTGCGAGCCGGAGAGGTGGGCGAGCGGGGTCTGAGTCAGGTCGCGATAGGCGATGTCGAGCGAAGGCGTCGCCTGCCGGAGCCGGTCGACGATGGCGGCGGAAACCTGCCTGGAGACGGAGTGGGGGCCGAGGACACTGGAGTCGATATGGAGGAGTTTCATTGGGGTCACCCATGGTATAGATTTGTAACCCGGACTACATGAGTGACTGTCGAAATCCCCGCAAGAACGCACTTTTTTGAGCCATGGGCACATCATTGAAACCTGCACACACCGATTTGCCTGCGCCGCCGCGGCCGCATCCCGACCATGCCGACTGCCGTGGCGTGGCGTCGGTCCTCTCGCGGGTCGGCGACAAATGGAGCGTGTTCGTCATCATGAACCTGAGCGACGGGCCAAAGCGCTTCAATGAACTGAAGCGCATGATCAGCAGCATCTCGCAGCGGATGCTGACATTAACCTTGCGTGGCCTCGAGCGCGACGGCCTCGTCACGCGCACGATCTTTCCGACCATTCCGCCGCGCGTCGATTACGAGCTGACCGATCTCGGCCGAGGGCTGCAGCAGCCGGTGAAGGCGCTCGGACAGTGGGCCATGGACCATCTGATGCAGATCGAGGCTGCGCGTAGGCAGTTCGATCGGCGCAACGACGGCGACTAAAGAAGCGAAACGAGACCACCCCCATGGCGCTCGAGCCGCCCCGCGAGCTCGAGCTCCAGCAGTACGGTGCGCACGATTGCAGGCGAGGCGCCGGACATCCGCACGAGATCGTCGATCGAGATCGGCGCCGGGCCGAGCAGGCCGGTGATCTGGTCGCGGTCATGGCCTTGTGGATCGCTCTCGAACGGCTCGCTGTCCGGCTCGCTCGCAGGACTCATCAGCGGCCGCTCCATGATCGGCTGAACCGCGTTGATGATGTCGGCAGCCTCGGTGACGAGGGTTGCGCCCTGCTTGATCAAATCGTTGGTGCCGGCGGCACGCGGATCGAGCGGCGAGCCGGGGACGGCGAACACCTCGCGGCCCTGTTCGGCCGCCATGCGCGCGGTGATCAGCGAGCCCGAGCGGTGCGCCGCCTCCACCACGATCACGCCGAGCGCGGCGCCCGAGATCAGCCGGTTGCGGCGGGGAAAGTCGCGGGCGCGCGGCTCGTGACCGAGTGGCATCTCCGAGATCGCTGCGCCGCTCTGGTCGAGGATCGCCGTGAGTAGGTCGCCATGCTCGGGCGGATAGATGCGGTCATGGCCGCCGGCGAGCACGGCGATCGTGCCGCTCTCGACGCTCGCGCGGTGCGCGGCCTGGTCGACGCCGCGCGCGAGCCCCGAGATGATGATGAAGCCGGCTTCGCCGAGCTCGCGCGCAAGCTGGCCGGCGAATTTCAGACCTGCACCGGACGAGTTGCGCGAGCCGACGATGGCTATCATCGGGCGCATCAAGCTTGCGTCATCGCCGCGCACGGCGAGCAGAGGCGGTGCATCGTCGATCATCGCCAGCCGCGCCGGATAGCCGTCCTCGCCGGGCGCGAGCCAGGCAATGCCGAATTTGCGGCTCGCGGCGAGCTCGGCCTTTGCCTCATCCGCGCTGCAGATGCGTCCCGACCGCTGCGCCCCGCCGCGGCGCGCCAGATCAGGCAGCCGCTCCAGCGCGGCGCGCGCACTGCCGAAATGATCGAGCAGCGAACGGAAGGTGCGCGGCCCGACATTGTCGGAGCGGATCAGCCGCAGGCGGTCAGTCCGCTCGGCTTCAGTCAGCTCCACGCTGGGATTGATGGCGTCCACGCCGGTCTCCTTGTGGGAGCAGCATGGAACAACCTGAGGGCGTTGCGCAACAGCGACGTGCGCTTGCGCGACCTTGCCCCGATGCTAAAAGCGATCCCAATAAGAAGGATTTTGCCATGATCTCACTCGCCGACCTCCAGCGCCGCATCGAAGCGGGGGAACTTTCGCCCGACGCCGCCATCGCCCAGTCGCTCGCGGCGATCGAGAGCAAGGAGAAGGACGTCCGCGCCTTCGTCCGCTACGACAAGGCCGCGAAGGCGCAAGCCGCCGGCCCGCTGCGCGGGATTGCGGTCGGGATCAAGGACATCATCGACACCGCGAATTTCCCGACCGAGATGGGCTCGGAGATCTATCGCGGCTGGCAGCCGCGCTCGGACGCGCCTGTCGTGATGATGCTGAAGCGGGCAGGCGCCACCATCATCGGCAAGACCACGACGACCGCGTTTGCCTCGCGCGATCCGACGCCGACGCTCAATCCGCACAATCTCGGCCATTCGCCGGGCGGCTCGTCCTCCGGCTCGGCGGCAGCCGTCGGCGCCGGCATGATCCCGCTGGCGCTGGGCACCCAGACCGGCGGCTCGGTGATCCGGCCCGCGGCCTATTGCGGCACGGCCGCGATCAAGCCGTCGTTCCGGATGCTGCCGACGGTCGGCGTGAAGTGCTATTCGTGGGCGCTGGACACGGTCGGCCTGTTCGGTGCGCGCGCGGAGGACCTTGCGCGCGGACTGCTCGCCATCACGGGCCGCAGCGAGTTCTCCGGCATTGTGCCGGCGAAGTCGCCGCGTATCGGCGTGGTCAGGCAGGAGTTCGCGGGCGCGGTCGAGCCGGCCGCCGAAGAGGGGCTGCAAGCCGCGATCAAGGCGGCCGAGAAGGCCGGCGCCAGCGTGCAGAACATCGACCTACCTGAAGCGGTGCAGGAGGCCTGGCGCATCCATCCGGTGATCCAGGAGTTCGAGGCGCATCGCGCGCTCGCCTGGGAATTTACCGAGCGCCACGACGAGATCGCGCCGATGCTGCGCGCCAGCCTCGATGCGTCGGTCGGGCTGACGCCAAAGGACTATGACGAGGCCAGGCGGATCAGCCGCCGCGGCCGCCGCGAGCTCGGCGAATTGTTCGAGGACGTCGATGTGCTGCTGACCTATTCGGCGCCGGGCACGCCGCCGGCCAAGGAGCTCGCGACCACGGGCGATCCCCGTTACAACCGGCTCTGGACGCTGATGGGCAATCCTTGCGTCAACGTGCCGGTGCTGAAGGCGGGTGGCCTGCCGATCGGCGTGCAGGTGATCGCGCGTTTCGGCAACGACCCGGGCGCGCTGGCCGCGGCGTGGTTCCTGGAGAACGCGCTGGTGAAATCAGGCTAGCGCAGGTTCTGCGACGGAAATGGTGCGTTGGGCTTCGGCGCCTGTCGCGTCCTGTCCGAGCCAGCGCTCGGCGGCCTCACGGCCGCTCCGGTGCAGCGTGCGGATGAAGCCGCGGCCGAGATCGGTCGATGAGCGCTGTGCGAGGCCGTCAACGGAGTCTTCGGCCGCGATCCGGGAGAGCCGCAGCGCAGGTGCGATGTGCGGCTGCGCCCATGCGATCGCGGCGATCTCGGCATTGAGCGCGGCGTTGGCGGCGATCTGGTCGAGCCGGCGGTCGATCGCGGCGAGCGTGATCGGTACGTAGCTGTCGCGGGCCGGCGTGACCTGGACCAGCAGGAGGTCTGCGGTTGCAGATTCCTGCACCAGCCGCACCAGCGGCGGGTTGCCGCCAAAACCGCCGTCCCAATAGGCCTCGCCGTCGATCTCGACGGCGCAATGAACCAGGGGCGGACAGGTCGAGGCCAGCGCGACGTCGGCCGTGATTGCCTCGTTGCGGAAGACCTGCTGCTGGCCGTCGCGGATTCGCGTCGCCGCGATCAGCAGCTTTGGGCAGGCCGCATCGCGCAAGATGGCGAAATTTATGTCGCGCGACAGCGCCTGCCGCAGCGGATCAAGGTCGAACGGGTCGAACTGGCCCGAGCGCAGCGTCGGGCCGAACGCGACCGAGCTTCCCGCCGGCGAGAAGCCACCGACCAGCATCAGCGAGCGGAACGAGGCCTCGTGCATCAGGCGGACCCAGAACCGGTTCAGCCGTGAACGGGCGCCTTCGCGTCCGCCTTCGGCAAGGCCAGTGGCGAGCAGGAGCGCATTGATGGCGCCGGCGCTGGCGCCGCTGACGGTGTCGAATGCGATGGACGGCTCCTCCAGGAGCCGCTCCAGCACGCCCCAGGTGAACGCCGCGAAGGTGCCGCCGCCTTGAAGCGCCAGCGACAGTTTTCGGGGCGGCCATTGTTCGGAGCGGACCTGATCGCGCACGACGGGTGCGGCCGCGGTCGTGACCTCGACTGCAGCGACGGCTTTCGCGACGGGAGCAGGCGGCGGTGGTGGAGGGACAGGTGCCGGCTCGGGCTCAGGGGGCGGCAAGGGCGCATCGGACCAGATATTGGTCATCGAGAGCAGCCGGCTTGCCGCGGTGCTGGAAGCACCTCGCAAACCGACCCCGTCATGCGTGCCGTCAATCTTCTCGCTCATTCTGAGCAACCGCGTAACGCCATCTTCTCTGTCAGCATGACAGGCCTGGAGCTCGTTCGCCACTCCGGCCGCGAGCAGCTTCGGAGTTGCGAACAGAATTTGGCATATAATGCGGAGGTGGTGCGGCGGTATCCGTACTTTTTCCGGATGTTGATTATAGTGTGAGCATGATCTCTACGGAAAACCGCTGCACACTTTGCGCTCACGCGGCCCTTCGGGTCCGGATCATGCTCTAGGCCTTTTCTCCGATCCGGCTTTCCTTGCCCGCTTGCAACCGCTTGATGTTCTCGCGGTGGGCGTAGAACAAGAGCAGCGTCAGCACCGCGAACAGCGAGGCGAGCGCGAGGTGGCCGAACCACCACAGGAATATCGGCGTGATGAAGGACGCCACCAGGGCCGAGAGCGAAGAATAGCGGGTGGTGAAGGCGGTCGCGAGCCAAAGCAGGCAGAACACCAGTGCGGCCGGCCAGAACAGGCCGAGCAGGATGCCGATATAGACGGCGACACCCTTGCCGCCCTTGAACTTCAGCCAGACCGGGAAGAGATGGCCGAGGAAGGCGCCGAGCCCGGCCACCATCGCGGCATTGGGCCCTGCGATGTAGCCGGCGATCACGACCGCCACGGTGCCCTTGAGCGCATCGAACAGCAAGGTGCCGGCGGCAAGGCTCTTACGTCCGGTGCGCAGCACGTTGGTGGCGCCGATACTGCCGGAGCCGATCGAGCGGATATCCTGCGTGCCGGCGAGCCTCGTCAGGATCAGCCCGAACGGAATCGAACCGAGGAGGTAGCCGATGACGAAGGCCACCGGCAGAAATGCTTCAAGCCCCATGGTTGCAAAGTTCCTGGCCGCAGCTGCGCACGTCAGACATGCTCGTACACCGTCCGTCCGCCGACAATGGTGCGCACCACGCGGCCTGTAAAGCGGGCCTCGTCGAACGGGGTGTTCTTGCAGGGCGATTTGAGATCGCCGGGATCGACGATCCAGGGCGTATCCGGATCGATCACGATGAGGTCGGCCGGGGCGCCCGTGCGCAGGGTTCCGCCTGGGAGGCCAAGCAGCTCGGCGGGCCGGGTCGACATCGCCCGGATCAGCGTCGCCAGTTCCATCTCGCCATTGTGCACGAGCCGAAGACCTGCGGGCAGCATGGTCTCCAGGCCGACGGCGCCGGGTGCGGCTTCCGCGAACGGCAGGCGCTTGACCTCGACGTCCTGCGGATTGTGGTCGGACATGATGACGTCGACGAGGCCTGAGGCCATCGCCTCCACCAGCGCGCGGCGGTCGTCCTCGGTGCGCAGCGGCGGTGACAGCTTCAGGAAGGAGCGGTAGGGGCCGATGTCGTTCTCGTTCAGCGCAAGGTGGTTGATCGACACCGAGGCGCTGACGGCGAGGCCGGCGTCGCGGGCGCGCTTCAGGATCTCGAGCGAGTCGATGCAGGTCAGCGATGCCGCGTGGTAGCGGCCGCCGGTGAGCGCGACGAGGCGCATGTCGCGCTCCAGCATCACCGCTTCGGCTGCCTTTGGGATGCCCATCAGGCCGAGCCGCGAGGCGAACTCGCCTTCGTTCATGACCCCTTCGCCCACGAGGTTGGGGTCCTCGGTGTGGTGCACGATCAGCGCGTCGAAGTCGCGGGCGTAGGTCAGCGCGCGGCGCATCACCTGCGAATTGGTCACGCTCCTGTCGCCGTCGCTGAAGGCGACCGCGCCGGCAGCCTTGAGCAGGCCGAACTCGGTCATCTCCTCGCCGCGCATGCCCTTGGTCAGCGCCGCCATCGGCTGGATGTTGACGATCGCGGTGTCGCGGGCGCGGCGCATCACGAAGTCGACGGTCGCCGAATTGTCGATCACCGGAGAGGTGTCGGGCTGGCAGATGATGGTGGTGATGCCGCCGGTCGCGGCCGCCTGGCTGGCGGAGGCAAAGGTCTCGCGGTGGCTGAAGCCGGGCTCGCCGACAAAGGCGCGCATGTCGATCAGGCCGGGCGCAACGATCTTGCCGGAGCAGTTGACGATGTCGGTACCCTCGGGGACGCCGGCCGCGCCAATGCCGCGGCGGGTCTCGCGGATGATGCCGTCGGCGATGAGGACGTCGCCGACGCCGTCGAAGTCGCGGCTGGGGTCGACGACGCGGGCGTTGGCGAGCAGGACGGGGCGGCGGTCGGTCAGCATCGGCATCACGCGTTCGGCAAGTTGCGGGCGAGCGCTTCCAGCACCGCCATGCGCACGGCGACGCCCATCTCGACCTGTTCGCGGATCAGGGACTGCGCGCCATCGGCAACCGCAGTGTCGATCTCGACGCCGCGGTTCATGGGACCTGGATGCATCACGAGCGCGTCCGGTTTGGCGTAGGCGAGCTTCTTCTGGTCGAGCCCGAAGTAATGGAAATATTCGGAGGACGACGGCACGAAGGAGCCGTTCATGCGCTCGCGCTGGAGCCGCAGCATCATCACGATGTCGGCGCCGTTGAGGCCCTCGCGCATGTCGCGCGCGACCTCGACGCCCATCCGCTCGATGCCGGGCGGCAAGAGCGTTGAGGGGCCGACGACGCGGACGCGGGCGCCCATGGCGTTGAGCAGGATGATGTTGGAGCGGGCGACGCGCGAATGCAGCACGTCGCCGCAGATGGCGATCACGAGCCCCTCGATCCGGCCCTTGTTGCGGCGGATGGTGAGCGCGTCGAGCAGCGCCTGGGTCGGATGCTCATGCGCGCCGTCGCCGGCATTGATCACGGAACCGTCGACCTTGCGCGCCAGCAGTTCCACCGCGCCAGAGGCGTGATGGCGCACCACCAGGATATCAGGGTGCATGGCGTTCAGCGTCATCGCGGTGTCGACCAGCGTCTCGCCCTTCTTGATGGACGAGGAGGACACCGACATGTTCATGACGTCCGCGCCGAGCCGCTTGCCCGCGAGCTCGAACGAGGACTGGGTCCGGGTGGAGGCCTCGAAGAAGAGGTTTACTTGCGTCCGTCCACGCAGGACGGTGCGCTTCTTGTCAACCTGGCGGTTGAGCTCGACATATTCTTCGGACAGGTCGAGCAGGCCGGTGATGTCGGCCGCGGAAAGGCCCTCGATGCCCAGCAAATGCCGGTGGCCGAGGACGAAGGTCGATTTCGATGTCATTAAAAGCAGAGCTATAGGCGGGGATGGCGGGGTGGGCAAGGGCCAATCGGCGGGACGGGAGTTATCCCCTGATCTGTCGGTCGCGAAGTCATTCCAGGATGGCGCGCAAGCGCCAGACCCGGAATCTCGAGATTCCGGGTTCGGCTCGTCGAGCCGCCCCGGAATGACAGGGGAGAGCGAATGCGCTTGATCAGAACGTCTTTGATTTCATTTGTCGCGATCGCCTCAATCTCACCCACCCACGCCCAATCGCTCCCCGGCGGCTTCGTCTATCTCCGCGACGTCGATCCCCGCATCATCCAGGATATCCGCTACGCCACCGCCAATAATTTCGTCGGCCGTCCGCTCGCCGGCTACGGCGCCGGCGAATGCGTGGTGAAGCGCGAGGTCGGGCTGCGGCTGAAGGCGGTTCAAGCGGAGCTGGCGGCGCAAAACCTGTCGCTGAAGATGTTCGACTGCTACCGGCCGGCGCGGGCCTCGCTCGACATGGTGAAGTGGTCGCAGAACGGCAACGAGACCGCCGCCGAGCGGCGCTACAATCCGAAGATCCCGAAGACCGAGCTGTTCCGGCTCGGCTACATCGCGAGCCGCTCGCAGCATTCCACCGGTGCGGCGCTCGACCTCACCTTGGTCGATCTCAAGGCCGACAATTCCGCAAGAATCGATCCGTCCAAGACCTATGCGGATTGCACGGCGCCGGTCGCGGCGCGGCTGCCGGAAGGCAGCGTCGACATGGGCACCGGCTATGACTGCACCGACGCGAAAGGCCATACCGCGGCACCGTCGATCACGGCCGAGCAGCGCGCCTGGCGCAAGCGGCTGGTGGCTGCGATGGCGAGGCAAGGCTTTGTGAACTATTCGAAGGAGTGGTGGCATTTTTCCCTGCCGGGGGCGGGCGGGGCGGCCTATGATTTCCCGATCCAGCCGCGGCGGAACTGATTCCGCGCCGAGGACGCAAGATGACCCAGCCCAGCTTTGCGACCCACGAGGTCTTCAACCAGTCGCCGCCGTTCGAGGACGTCGATCTGTTCGCCGTCGACCGGCCGCTGGTGGAAGCCGTGAAGGCCAATGGCGGCGCTGTGGCGGAGCGGGAGCTGTCCGAGTTCGGCAAGCATTGGGGCTCGGCGGCGATGGCCGATCGCGGGCGCGCGGCGAACGAGAACACGCCGAAGCTGCGGACCTTCGACGCCAAAGGCAACAGGCGCGACCAGGTCGAGTTTCATCCTGTTTATCACGAGCTGATGGCGCACAGTGCGCACGCCGGCGTGCACAATTCGACGTGGACGGCCGACGGCAAGCCGGCGGGCGATGCTGCCGAGGTCATCCGTGCGGCAAAATTCTATATGGCCGCGCAGGTCGAGACCGGCCATCTCTGCCCGATCACGATGACGCGCGCCTCGGTCGGCGCGCTGGCGATGCAGCCCGATCTGCTCGCGCGTGTGATGCCGGTGCTGTCGACCAAGAGCTACGATCCGCGCTTCGTGCCGTGGTCGGAGAAGCGCGGCATGACCCTCGGCATGGGTATGACCGAGAAGCAGGGCGGCACCGACGTGCGCGCCAACATGACGCGCGCGGAGCGCGACGGAGACGCCTATCGCATCACCGGCCACAAATGGTTCATGTCGGCGCCGATGTGCGATGCGTTCCTGGTGCTGGCGCAGGCAGATGCCGGGCTCACCTGTTTCTTCATGCCGCGCTTTGCGCCGGATGGATCAGTCAACGCGATCCAGTTCCAGCGGCTGAAGGACAAGCTCGGCAACCGCTCCAATGCGTCTTCCGAGGTCGAGTTCGTCGGCGCTTATGCGGAACGGGTCGGCGAGGAGGGCAAGGGCATTCGCACCATCATCCAGATGGTGCAGCTGACGCGGCAGGATTGCGCGATTGCCTCGGTCGGCCTGATGCGCTCGGGGCTCGCACATGCGCTGCATCACGCCCGTCACCGCAGCGTGTTCCAGAAGCATCTGGCCGACCAGCCGCTGATGCAGGCCGTGCTCTCGGACATGGCGCTGCATGTCGAGGCGAGCACGGCGCTGGTGATGCGGCTCTGCCGCGCTTTCGACCGCACGCCGCACGATGCGGCGGAGGCGGCTTACATGCGGCTGCTGACGCCCGCGATCAAATATTGGACGTGCAAGAGCGCGCCAAGCTTCCTCTATGAAGCCATGGAGTGCCTCGGCGGCAACGGCTATGTCGAGGACGGCATTTTGGCGCGGCATTACCGGGAGTCGCCGGTCAACGCGATCTGGGAAGGTTCCGGCAACGTGATGTGCCTCGACGTGCTCCGCGCGCTCTCGCGCGAGCCGGAGGCGGCAATGGCGGTGATGCAATCGCTCGCGGCCGAGACGAAGGGGCTGCCCGGGGCAGGCGAGGCGGCCACCTTCGTCGGCAAGACGTTCCTCCGCGCCGATGGCGAACGCGTAGCGCGGCTGGCGGTCGAGAAGCTCGCGCTGCTTGCGGCTGCGGCCGCGCTTAACGGCGTCTCGTCGCGCCACGCCGAACTCTTCGCCGCCACGCGTCTCGCGGCCAATCACGCCAGCATGTACGGCGCGGTCGAGTTGGACAGCGGCGACATCCGCGCGCTGCTCGCGAGGGCGCTGCCGTGAGTGGGCGCGGTCTCTCCACAACGTCATGGCTGGGCCTGACCCGGGCATGACGATCTCTTGATAGTTTGCGTTACCCAACGAAAGCCCTCTGATGGACTCCCTCAATCCCGACCATCCGCCGCTGATCGAGACGCCCGCGCCGCCGCGCGTCTGGAAGTTCTGGGGCACGGCGCTGTGGGGCCTGCTCATCTTCGTCGCGATGTTCGTCGGGCAGATCGGCGCTATCGTTTTGCTGGTGGTGCTGCGTGGCCTGCCGATGGACCTCGCCTCGCTCCAGTCGATCGGTCACGAGCCCCAGGCGCTGGCGCTCTCGGTGATCATGGGGCTGCCGGCGACGCTGGCGGCGGTGTGGCTTGCCATCCGCATCAAGAAGGCGTCGTTCACCGACTACCTCGCGCTCTATTGGCCGTCCTGGAGGCAGTTGCTGTTCGGCGCGGTCGGTCTCGTCCTGATCGTGCTGGCCTGGGAGGTCGTGTCGCGATCGCTCGGCCGCGAGGCGACGCCGGGCTTCATGACCGATCTGTTGAAATCGGGCCGCGACAAGGGCGCGGCACTCATGCTGCTGATCGCCTTCAGCGTGGCGGCGCCGATGTCGGAGGAAGTGCTGGCGCGCGGCTTTCTGTTCCGCGGCTGGTCGGCGAGCTTCCTGCGCGTACCAGGCGCGATCGTCCTGTCGTCGCTGGTGTGGACGATCGTCCATCTGCAATACGACATGTACTTCCTCGCCGAGGTCTTCAGCATCGGCCTGTGGTTCGGCTACATGCGCTATCGCGCGAACTCGCTCTGGCTCACGATCATCCTGCATGCGCTGAACAATCTGACCGCGGTGGTGCTGACGATGTGGCTGGGGAGCTAGGCAACCAGCGCGATCGTGACCGGCATCGTGATTGCGGCCAGGATCGTCTGTAGTGTGATGATCTGCGCCAGCAGCGGCGCATCGCCGCCCATCTGGCGGGCCAACACATAGGCGCTGGGCGATGTCGGCACCGCCGCGCAGATCGCGACGATCGCAAGGCTGTTGCCTGTCAACCCGAACCAGGCGGCGAGCACCAGCGCGAGCACGGGCATCAGCACCAGCTTGAACGCCACGCCGATACTCGCGCCCATGCTCGGGCGGAGCAGGCCGCTGAGCTGCAATCCCGCGCCGGTCACAAGCAGGCCGATGGCGAGCGAGGAGCGGCCGAGCGCATCGGCCACCTCGTGCCAGATTTTCGGCAGCGGCAAATGGATGACGTTGATGACGAGGCCGATGACGCAGGCCCAGATCAGGGGATTGCGGATCACCGTCATGACGATCGCACGCGCGGACTGCTTTTCCGGCGCGGCATAATGCGCGAGCACGGCGACGCTGAAGACGTTGACCAGGGGGATGATCGCGACCATCGCCACGGAAGCCAGCGCCAGCCCGACATCGCCGAACATATTGGCGGAGACGGACAGCGCGACATAGGTCTGCCAGCGCGTTGCGCCCTGGAAGATCGAGGTGAAGGCCGGGCCGTCGATGTCGAGCCGCGACAGGGCCGGGCGGAGCGCCAGGCACAGCAGCGACATCGCGAGCGCCGACAGCAAGAGCGCGCCGCCGACGCCGGCGACCGGCACTTTCGACAGGTCCGCCTTCACCAGCGTCTGGATCAGCAGCATCGGAAACAGCACGAAATAGGTCAGCCGCTCCAGCCCGTGCCATTGCGTGTCGAGCCGCATCAGCGTGCGTTTCAGCACGACGCCCAACACGATGAGGATGAAGACCGGCAGCAGCGCCGCGATCACGACGGCCATGGGGTCAGCCGGCTCCGTTGCGCAAGTTCGCGAGGCGGTCGAGCGCGCCTTGCAGGATGAAGATCGCGGCGTGCTCGTCGATCACCTCGGCGCGCTTGGCGCGGCTGACATCCATGCCGATCAACTCGCGCTCGACCGCGGCGGTCGACAGCCGCTCGTCCCAGAGGCCGATGGGAAGGGCGGTCAGGCCGGCGAGGTTGCGGGCGAAGGCGCGGGTCGATTGCGCGCGCGGACCCTCGCTGCCGTCCATGTTGATGGGCAGGCCGAGCACGAAGCCGGCCGCCTTGCGCTCGGCGGCGATCGCGAGCAGCCGGGCGGCGTCCTGCTTGAACTGCTTGCGCTGGATGGTCTCGACGCCGGTGGCGAGCCGCTGGTCCGGGTCGGACACGGCCACGCCGATGGTTTTGGTGCCCAGATCAAGTCCGACCAGCGCGCCGCGTTCGGGCCAGTGGGTTGCAGCATCGACGAGAGGCAGGATAAGAGCCGGCATGGATTTAGCGCATATCACGCGCAACGCTTCCGAGTGAACCCTCGACGATGGACGCACTGACACTATTCGGCCTGTTTGCCGTGACGGCGATGCTGGTCTGCTATGCCCTGGAGGACCGCAGCCACTGGTACGTGCTGCTGTTCGCCGGCTCCTGCGCGCTCGGCTCGGCCTACGGCTTTCTCCAGGGCGCCTGGCCGTTCGGCCTGGTCGAGGCGATCTGGGCCGTCGTCGCGCTGCGTCGATGGCATCTGAGGCCGCGCTGACGGAGGGATCGGGCGAGGAGCCTGCCTGATGGCAGGCGGATTCCTCGCCCGGGTCTTGGATCAGCGGATCGCGATCGAGATCAGCGGATCGCGATCGGGTTGATCATCGCCTGCACGCCGCCGGTCCAGCGCGGCTGGCCCAGCACGAACAGGAACTCATAGCCCTTGTCCCGCGCAAGCGCCGCGGTGTCCATGTTCTCGAGGATGTAGGTCCCGTTCATCGCGAGCAGGATCTGGTGCACCTCGAACACGTTCTTGGACTCGAACGGCAGCACCTCGAGCGCCCAGGTGTCGGCGCCGATGGCGACGACGCCCTTGCCGGTGAGATACTTCGCGCCTTCGACGCCGAGGCCGGGCTCGCCCGCCGAGTAGCGCTTGTCGTCCTTGCCGATCAGGCTGAGCCAGCCGGTGTGGAAGATGACGACGTCGCCCTGGCGGATCTCGACGTTCTGCTGCTTGGCAGCTTCCTCGATCTCCTTGACGTTGAAGGCGGTACCTTCCTTCACCACGTCGGTCTTGAAGTAGGCGGCCATGTCGAGCAGCACGCCGCGGGTGACCATCGGCGGCACCTTCTCGATGCCGAGCTTCTTCAGCCCGTTCGGGTCGGCGAAATCGGCGAGCTTGTTGCCGTTGTAATAGACGTGCTCGACGCCGAGATGGCCGAGACCGTCGAGCTGGCTGCCGATGCCGACCCACGTGTCGAGGATGTCGTCATTGTAGGTGGCCTTGTTGGGACCGAGACCCGGGCTGCCGGCCTGTCCCGGCTGCACGATGGTGAGCTTGAAGGTGCGCGGCGGATAGGCCGGCGTCTGCGGCGTGACGGGGATGCCGAGGGCGTAGGTCTTGCCGGTCTTCACCAGCGAGGCTGCCTTTACCACCAGGTCGGGCGTCATGTAGTTGGCGGCGCCGATCTCGTCGTTGGGCCCCCATTTCGATTTGGTCCAGTCCTGAGCGCTTGCAGTCCCTGATATCGCCGACAACGCGGCGACGCAGCACAACACGAGCGTATTGCGCATCGATAGTCCTCCCAGTGTTTCTTGCCGATGTTTTGGCTTCGATTATGGTTTCGCGCTGGCCAGTCGCTCATCCTAACGTAGAATGATCGCGGGCTTCAAAGCTTTTCGATGTGCTGCGATGCGGCGGCTGAACGCAGCGCGGATTGATTCAAGCGCGATGGATTTGTGACGAATTTCGTCGCGTGGAACGTTCGCGCCGCGTCAGGCCGCGATGACGTCGTCGTCCTTCTTCAGGCAGGCGATGAAGCCTTGGAGCGCGCTGTATTGATGCCCAGCGCGGCGCTGGACGAAGAGCGTCTCGACCCGCGCATGCGCGGCGCTGAGCGCGTGGATCGACACGCTGCCGTTCATCGCGCTGCGTTCGACGACCGCCCGCGGCAACAGCGTCACGCCCATGTCGGCGGCGACACAGCCGATCATTCCGTCGAGCGTGCCGAGTTCGAAGCGTGCGGCCGACGGCCAGCCGAACTCGACGAACACCTGCTCTAGCCGCTGACGATAGGTGCAGCCGGTGCGGAACACCAGCGCGGTGGGACCCGACTCCGGCGTGCCGGCGCGCAGCTCGGCAAGCGAGGCCCAGCGCCGCGCGCTGACCAGCACCAGCTCTTCGCGGAACGCGCTGGTCGTCGTGAGGTCGGCATGCGCGATGGGACCTGCGACGAAGGCGCCGTCGAGCGCGCCTTCGAGCACGCCGGCGACGAGGTCGGCCGTGGTCGCGGTGCGCAAGGAGAGCCGCACGGCTGGAAAGCGGCGGTGGAAATCAGCCAGCAGCGGCGGCAAGCGCACCGCTGCCGTCGTCTCCATCGAGCCGATCGCCAGCGGCCCTTTCGGCTCGCCGTCGTCGCGGGCGGCGAGCAGCGCTTCGCGCGACAGCGCCGCCATCCGTTGTGCATAGGGCAGGAGGCGCTTGCCGGCGCCGGTCAGCGTCATGCCGCGGCTGTGGCGCTCGAACAGCGCCGTGCCGATCTCCGCCTCCAGGGCCTTCACGCGCTGGGTGACGTTGGACTGCACGGTGTTCAGCTCTTCCGCGGCGCGGGTGATGCCTCCGGCGCGAGCGACCGCGGCGAAGGTCTGGATGTCGCTGAGTTCCATGGCGTCGTTTCGCTTTCGAGATGGCTACGTTCGCAACAATTCATTTTTCGAGAATGCTAGTCGGCCCTAGTCTTGCTGTCCAGATCGGAGGAAGCGCCGTGCCAATGACGACCTCGCTGACCACGCTGCTGGAGATCAGGCATCCCATCCTGCTGGCGCCGATGGACATCGTCGCCGGCAGCCGTCTGGTGACGGCCGTGAGCCGCGCCGGCGGCTTCGGCATTCTCGGCGGCGGCTATGGCGAGCGGGCGTGGCTGGAGCAGGAGACGGCGAAGCTCGCGCGACTGTCGGCACCGTTCGGCATCGGCTTCATCACCTGGAGCCTCGCGAAACGGCCGGAGCTTCTCGATGTCGCGCTTGCCGCAAAGCCATCCGCGATCATGTTATCGTTTGGCGATCCCGCGCCGTTCGCGCGCAGGATCAAGTCATCAGGCGCGCGTCTGATCTGCCAGGTGCAGGACGAAGCGATGGCGCGGCAGGCGCTCGATGCCGGCGCCGACATCGTGATCGCGCAGGGGACGGAGGCGGGCGGTCATGGTGCCTCCCGCACCACCGTCGATCTCGTGCCCGCAATCGTCGATCTCGCCGCGGGCCGCGTGCCCGTGGTGGCGGCCGGCGGCATCGCCGATGGACGCGGGCTCGCTGCGATGATGATGCTGGGCGCGAGCGGCGTGCTGCTCGGTACGCGGTTCTATGCGAGCCAGGAGGCCGATGGTGCCGAGGAAGCCAAGCGGCGCATCTGCGCGGCGAACAGCGGCTCGACCGTACGCGGCATCATCTTCGATCTCTCCCGCAACAATGTCTGGCCGGCGCCGTTCACGGGACGGTGTCTGGTCAACGATCACGCCAGGCGCTGGATCGGTCGCGAGGTCGAGCTGATGCAGAATGTCGCCGTAGTCGCGGCGGAGTATGCCGCGGCGAAAGCCTCCGGGAATTTTGATGTCGCCGCCGTCATCGCGGGCGAAGCGGTCGGACTGATCCATGATATTTCACCGGCGGCCGAGATCGTCGAGCGGATTGCGGTGGAGGCGGAGCAGCTGCTCGCTGGGCGGCGCAATTCGATAGTCGCGGCACAGAATTCTTCCCCCTCCCGGGGAGGGTAAGGACCAACGAGAGAGAACAACCATGTGGCCTGACCGTCGACTGATCGACCTCTTCAAGACCGAATTCCCGATCGTGCTGGCGCCGATGGCCGGCGTGATGGATGCGGAGCTGGTGATCGCCGTGGCACAAGGCGGCGGGCTGGGGTCGCTGCCGAGTGCGCTGCTGTCGCCGGAAAAGGCGCGCGAGCAGGTCCACATCATCCGCCAGCGGGTGAAGGCGCCGCTGAACATGAACTTCTTCTGCCACACGCCGGTCGATCTCACGCCCGAGGCCGAAGCGCGCTGGAAGCAGCGGCTCATGGCTTATTACACCGAGCACGGGCTCGATCCGGCGGCGCCGGTCGCCGCTGCGAACCGCGCGCCGTTCGACGCCGCCTTCTGCGAGGTCGTCGAGGAGCTGAAGCCGGAGGTCGTCAGCTTCCATTTCGGCCTGCCGGAGTCCGCGCTGCTCAAGCGCGTCAAGGCGGCTGGTTGCCTCATCATCTCCTCCGCGACGACGGTGAAGGAAGCGGTCTGGCTGGAACAGCGCGGCGTCGATGCCGTGATCGCGCAAGGCGCCGAGGCGGGCGGCCATCGCGGCATGTTCCTGACCGACAAGATCGCCGAGCAGCCCGGCACATTTGCGCTGGTGCCGCAGGTCGCCGATGCCGTGAAGGTGCCTGTCATCGCGGCCGGCGGCATCGCCGACGGGCGCGGCATTGCCGCAGCCTTCGCACTCGGGGCATCCGGCGTGCAGATCGGCAGCGCCTATCTGCGCTGTCCGGAATCCAAGGTCAGCGCAGGCGGGCGCAAGGCGCTCGCTGAAGCGCGGGACGATTCCACCGTCATCACCAATGTCATGACCGGGCGCCCGGCGCGCGGTGTGCAGAACCGCCTGATGCGCGAAGCCGGTCCGATCTCGCCGGATGCGCCGCCGTTCCCCCATGCCGCGACGGCGCTCGGGCCGCTCAAGACGGCTGCCGAAAAGCAGGGCAGGGTGGATTTCACCAATCTCTGGGCCGGCCAGGCCGTCGCCCTCGGCCGCGAGGTCCCTGCGGCCGAATTGACCCGGGATCTCGCCAAATCGGCCTTGGCCCGCCTAAAAGCGGTGGCTGGATAGGGCGCCAGGGCCGGTTGCGGCGCAAAAGCGGCCTCTGCTATACGGCACATAGGTTTTGCCTTGAGAGGCCTTATATAATGTCCGTCGACGCCGCTACCGTCCGCCGCATCGCGCATCTGGCGCGCATTGCGGTTTCCGAGGGCGAGGTTCCGCATCTTCAGGGCGAGCTCAATGCCATGCTCGCCTTTGTCGAGCAGCTCTCGGAGGTCAATGTCGAGGGCGTGGAGCCGATGACCTCGGTCACCCCGATGCAGATGAAGAAGCGGCAGGACGTGGTCAATGACGGCGAGATCGCCGACGATATCGTTGCCAACGCGCCCGCGACCGAGGGGCATTTCTTCCTGGTGCCGAAGGTCGTCGAGTAGCATAGCGTTTTCGAGCGAAGTGGAGCCCGGTTCGCGTGAAGAAAACGCGTCAAATAAAGAGTCTCAGGACGTGGTCCGATGTGCCTGCTTTGCGACGATGAGAAGGCCTATCAGGCCTACATGAACTACCTCGACAAGATGGAGCGGCAGGGCAAGGCTGCCGATCTCAATGTCGCCGTCAATGCCGTGCTCGATGAGCTCGAGGCCGCCGCCAATGCGGCCACCAAAAAAGACGACCCGGCCAACGACAAGACCCTGTCCCCGTTCTTCTGCAGCCCGATCAATAAATGACCGATTTGACATCGCTGACGCTCGCCGAGGCCCGCAAGGGTCTCGCCGACAAGACTTTCACGTCGCTCGAACTGACCGACGCGCATCTGAACGCGATCGAAGCCGCGCGCGTGCTCAACGCCTTCGTGATGGAGACGCCGGACCAGGCGCGCAGCATGGCGCGCGAGGCGGACGCAAAGCTCGCCAACGGTGATGCGGGCCCACTCGCGGGCATCCCGCTCGGCATCAAGGACCTGTTCGCGACCAAGGGCGTGCGCACCACGGCTTGCTCAAAAATCCTCGGCAATTTCGTGCCGACCTATGAGTCCACCGTGACCTCGCAGCTCTGGCGCGACGGCGCGGTGATGCTCGGCAAGCTCAACAATGACGAGTTCGCCATGGGCTCGGCGAACGAGACCTCGTGCTTCGGTCCCGTCGGCAATCCCTGGCGGCGCGAGGGAAGCAACACGACGCTGGTGCCGGGCGGCTCGTCCGGCGGCTCGGCCTCGGCCGTGGCGGCGCTGCTCTGCATGGGCGCGACCGCGACCGACACCGGCGGCTCGATCCGCCAGCCGGCGGCGTTCACCGCGACCGTCGGCATCAAGCCGACCTATGGCCGCTGCTCGCGCTGGGGCATCGTCGCCTTTGCCTCCTCGCTCGACCAGGCAGGTCCGATCGCGCGCACAACGCGCGATGCCGCGATGCTGCTGCGCTCGATGGCCGGCCACGATCCGAAGGACACGACCTCGGTCGACATCCCGGTGCCGGACTACGAGGCCGCGATCGGCAAGTCCGTGAAGGGCATGAAGATCGGCATCCCCAGGGAGTATCGTCTCGACGGCATGCCGGCCGAAATCGAGAAACTTTGGGAAGCGGGCGCGGCCTGGCTGAAAGCCGCGGGCGCAGAGCTCGTCGAGATATCGCTGCCGCACACCAAATACGCGCTGCCGGCCTATTACATCGTGGCCCCCGCGGAAGCCTCCTCCAACCTCGCGCGCTATGACGGCGTTCGCTACGGCCTGCGCGAGCAAGCTAAGAACATCACAGAGCTCTACGAGAACACCCGCGCCGGAGGTTTTGGCGCGGAGGTGCGCCGCCGCGTCATGATCGGCACCTATGTGCTGTCGGCCGGCTATTACGACGCCTATTATTTGCGCGCCCAGAAAGTGCGCACGCTGATCAAGAAGGATTTTGAGGATAGCTTCGCCAAGGGCGTCGACGCGATCCTGACGCCGGCGACGCCGTCAGCTGCCTTCGGCATCGGCGAGAAGGGCGGCGCCGACCCCGTCGAGATGTATCTCAACGACATCTTCACGGTGACCGTGAACATGGCGGGCCTGCCGGGCATCGCCGTGCCCGCCGGCAAGGACTCGCAGGGTCTGCCGCTCGGGCTGCAGCTGATCGGCCGTCCATTCGATGAGGAGACGCTGTTCTCGCTCGGTGAGGTGATCGAGCAGGCCGCCGGCCGCTTCACGCCCGCGAGGTGGTGGTGAATGTCGCTGATTTCATCGCGAGCCTCGACGGCGCGGCGCCCGCGCCGGAGCTGAGCGCGCCGCTCACGGGTCTCTGGTGGGCGGCAAAGGGCGACTGGGACCAGGCGCACAAGATCGTTCAGGACGAGAGCAGCCGCGAGGCGGCCTGGGTGCACGCGTACTTGCACCGCGTCGAAGGCGATCTCGGCAATGCCGGCTATTGGTACCGCCAGGCCGGGCAGCCCGCAGCAAAGGATTCGCTGCAGGCGGAATGGGAGCGGATCGTCACCGCGCTGGAGGGGAGTGCGCGCACATGAGCGAGCCAGGTTTCAAGGGGGCCAAGGCGAAGCCGGAGGACCTGTTCGGCCGCTTTCGCGAGATCGTTTCCGATCCGCTCAACCTCCTGATCGAGCGCGTCCCGATGGCCGGTCTCATCGATGGCGACCAGGTCTATCTACATAACGGCCTGAAGGTCCCGGGCATCGGGCCGGGGGCGTATTACGGCCCCTTCAGCAGTGTGCTCATCATCAATCGCGGCGTCCATGAGCCGCTGGAGGAATACGTCTTCCAGGAGTTGCTGAAGCGGCTCGGCGAGGCGCCGGCGATGATCGAGCTTGGCGCCTATTGGAGCCATTATTCCATGTGGCTGAAGAGGACGCGGCCCAAGGCAGAGGTCATCCTGGTCGAGCCCGACCCCGCTTGCCTCAAGACCGGTCAGGACAATTTCGCGCGCAACGGACTGAAGGGCGAGTTCATCAAGGCCTTCGTCGGCACCGGCAAGTTCGAGGTCGACGCCTTTTTCCGGGACCGGAAGATCAAGCGCCTCGACATCCTGCATGCCGATATCCAGGCTTTCGAGGTCGAGATGTTGCAGGGCGCGGAGAGCGTGCTGAGCAAGCGCCGCGTCGATTATCTCTTCGTTGCAACTCATTCGCAGGCCCTCCACTACGACGTCGTCGATCGCCTCAAGGCGCACGGCTACCGTGTCGAGATCTCCAGCGATTTCGAAGAGCAGAGCACCTCGTTCGACGGCTTCGTGTTTGCGTCTTCGCCGGAGGTCGACGCGCTGTTCGGAGAGATCGAGGTGATGGGCCGCGGCGAGATCGCGCAACGCCGGCCGGCCGACGTGTTTCAGTCGCTGAACGGGCTTCTCGAAGCAAGCGACCGGCGCGCAGCCAACAAACGAGTTATGCCATGAACGCACCTGCCACTTCCCACAAGCTCCTCAAAGGCTCAACCGGCGATTGGGAGATGGTCATCGGCATGGAGATCCATGCCCAGGTGACCTCGAACGCGAAACTGTTCTCGGGCGCGTCCACTGCCTTCGGCGGTGAACCGAACAGCCACGTGTCGCTCGTGGACGTCGCGATGCCGGGGATGCTGCCCGTGATCAACGAGGAATGCGTCAGGCAGGCTGTCCGGACCGGGCTCGGTCTCAACGCAAAGATCAATCTGCGTTCGGTGTTCGACCGGAAAAACTATTTCTATCCGGACCTGCCGCAGGGCTACCAGATCAGCCAGTACAAGTCGCCGATCGTCGGCGAGGGCGAGGTGATCGTCGAGCTCGAGGGCGGCAGGACCGCTACCGTTGGCATCGAGCGGCTGCATCTGGAGCAGGACCCCGGCAAGATGCTGCACGACCAGTCGCCGTCGCTGTCCTTCATCGATTTCAACCGCTGCGGCGTGGCGCTGATGGAGATTGTCTCAAAGCCGGACATCCGCGACGCCGAGCAGGCCAAGGCCTATGTGGCCAAGCTGCGCTCGATCATGCGCTATCTCGGCACCTGCGACGGTGACATGGAGAAGGGAAACCTGCGCGCCGACGTCAACGTCTCCGTGCGCAAGCCCGGCGGGCCGCTCGGCACGCGCTGCGAGATCAAGAACATGAACTCGATCAATTTCATTGGCCAGGCGATCGAGTACGAGGCGCGGCGCCAGATCGAGATCATCGAGGATGGCGGCGTGATCGCGCAGGAGACGCGTCGGTTCGACCCCAACAAGGGCGAAACGCAGTCGTTGCGGTCCAAGGAAGAGGCGCACGACTACCGCTACTTCCCCGATCCCGACCTGCTGCCGCTTGAGTTCGGCCAGGAGTTCGTCGACGAGCTGAAGGCGAAGCTGCCGGAGCTGCCGGACCAGAAGAAGGCGCGCTTTGTCGCAGACTTTGGCCTGTCGGCCTATGACGCGAGCGTGCTGGTCGCCGAGCGTGAGAGCGCGGTGTTCTACGAGACGGTGCTCGACAAGCTCGCCAACCGCGCGCGCGACGGCAAGATGGCGGCGAATTGGGTGATTAATGAGCTGTTCGGCCGCCTCAACAAGGAGGGGCGGGATATTGCGGGCTCTCCGGTTGGCGCCGAGCAGCTCTCTGGGATCATCGACCTGATCGGCGAGGGCACGATCTCCGGCAAGATCGCCAAGGATCTGTTCGAGATTGTCTGGCAGGAGGGCGGCGATCCCCGTGCGCTGGTGGAAAGCCGCGGCATGAAGCAGGTGACGGATCTTTCGGCGATCGAAAAGGTTGTCGACGACATCATCGCGGCCAATCCCGACAAGGCCGCGCAGGTCAAGGACAAGCCGCAGTCGCTCGGCTGGTTCGTCGGCCAGGTGATGAAGGCGTCCGGCGGCAAAGCCAACCCGCAGAGCGTCAACGACCTGCTCAAGTCCAAGCTCGGCGTCTAGCCTCACGCGTTCGAACGAGGTGACGACATGCTTCGTCACCTCGCTTCACCTTGCGATGCGACGCCCGCGCGCGTCATCGACGGCGATCATCATCCGCTCAAGGGCGCGCAGTGCCACCGAATCGCGGCCCGCGCGATTCGCGCGAAACGGCGACTTGCAGACGATCTGACGAGCGCTTCCGCCGTTAAGCATGAAAATAATTTCGTTGCCAAAATTCACGACTCAGAGTCCGCGACTCTGCCCCGCGACGCGATCGCGCGCGTTGCAGCGCGCGTCATCGCACTGACCACGCATGATGCGCGTGCGCAGAATATTACTTGCTGCATAGGGTTTTCTTGCAATCGCTGCGCTCGCCGACGTCGATGCTGCGCGAAGCATTTGCGATTGCGGACACGTGTCTCTGCGCGCCGGCAAATCAGGCGGGGCTGGCGCACGCGCACTGCGCCGTCAACACTTCCTTAAGTCAGAAGATGTTTTTTTCGTCGTGTTGGTGTATTCGGGGTGAGTGCATTCGATCCCCGAATGCGCGCAGCGATTAAAGCCATCTCACACATCGGAGGGCAACATGGCCAAGAAAGCGAAGAAGGCGAAGAAGGCGAAGAGCGCAGTGAAGAAGACTGCGAAGAAGACCCGCAAGGTCGCGAAGAAGAAGAAGTAACTTCGCTTCTGAAGTTGCCGGCTCTTAAAGCGGCCGGCACGTCATCAGCGCCTCCCAGAGGTTCTGGTCGACGATAGAGGGTGTCGGCGAGACATCAGGTCAACGGTCGGATCGTTCTCCTTGACGATCCGGCAGAAGAAACAAGTTTTCTTCGTTCGGTGCGGTTCTCCGTAAGGGGCTCCGCAATTTCACAAGCGCCCTTCGGGCCAACGTGAAATCTGATCCTGACGTGTTCGCCGACGCCCTCGTTCTGTTGAGGCCGGGGTATTGCCGGCATTCCCTTTCCCTCACATTGCTGATCTGACCGCGACGTCGTCGCGCTGCCTCGGCCGCACTGCATGGCCGCACTGCCTTTGGGGCGGGTGAGGGCTGCGGCGAGCTGTCGCTGCGACGGCCTTCGCGCGGGCTCGGTGCAAAGCCACTGCGATCGATTCTCGCGCCTCGATCTGCGCCGGTCGGGATGACGGGCGCCGGTGCCGCCGCACGCGGCGGTGACCCGCGCCTTTCCAGCGATCCGCTCCCACAAATTGTAACCGCAGCACGCGCGCCACTGCGCGCGATGGTTATCGATGTCCCAAAATCCCAAGGTAAACCGAATCTGACGAATCGCAGAAGTGCCTGCAAAACGGGGACTTCTTGAATTCAGCGCGCGGATGGCGCGCTCGCGTTTACGTCTGCTTCATCGCGATACTTAAACTGCCATTCAAATTTGCCCGCCATCATCGCCTTCAACAAGCCGGCAAACGGCATTGGGGATGAGTTGAACAGTGCACGATCCCGGGAAGGGTCATGCACATCAGAGTTGGACGGGAGCCGCGCTCGGGGGAACGAGGCGGCATAACAAAAAGGGGATGCGTTATGTTTCAGGGTACTTTCGATATCGAGACCGCGACGCCGATCGATGCGAGCGCGCTGTCGGACGTGCTGTTCGAGCGCGGGATCTATTGGGCGAGCGGCCGCTCCGGCCTCGTCGATCTCGTCGCCGCGCACAAATGGTTCAATCTCGCCGCGCTGAAGGGCCGCAAGGACGCCGTGGCGCTGCGCCAGGAAGTCGCGGGCCAGATGTCGGATGCCGAGATCGCGGCCGCCCAGCGCGATGCGAGGGCGTGGGTTTCGGCTCACTGAGCCGGGCATCGCATCCGGCCCGTGTTCTCACGGGCGATTTGGTTGCGCTGAATCAAGCCCAGCATCGTGCCGCCGCTTCAGAACTCGTACGGCATGAACAACCCCGACAAGAATGACTCGGTCACGGGTCACAGGCTGCCGATTCAGATCGCGCCCGACGATTGCGATCTGGAACTCGGACGGCCGCACAAGACCGGCATTTTGCCGCTCACCTTTCCCTGCCGGCGCAGAGCCGGCGTCTGGTTCAATGTCTGGGCCGGCGAGGCGGTGCTGATCGCGCCCTCGCATTGGCGGATCTGGCGATCCGGCACCTAGGTGTGGGCACACATATATAAGAGAACGCGAATCGGCTGAGCTCAGCCGCGCGCGTCCTTGCGCCAAGCTTTCTGCGCCGGCGCCACGAGCTCTTCAGGTGAAAGAACCGAGCCGGGCTAGATTCCGCTGGTGGATGGCGGAGAGGGAGGGATTCGAACCCTCGATACAGCTTGAGACCGTATGACGCTTTAGCAAAGCGTTGCCTTCAGCCACTCGGCCACCTCTCCGGTGCGAGCCTTATGTATCGATTTTGTAGGCACGGTCAATTTGGAAGGGCGTGTTTGCGCTCGATTATTCCCAGCGATGTCGTAGCGGTCGGGATGAGCCATCAGAATGGCTGCCCACGGGCTGAGGATGGACGTTCAAAAGAACGGATGCTGAACAGAGCGTTTGGCGCCTGGCGCAGGGCGATTTCTCACCTTCAATCGTCTTTGATAGAGGCAAGGATTTGATTTTATTCGCAAAATTTCATTGGGGTGCCTAGTCGGCCATGGGCATTGCCCCGCTTCACTCTTTCGCCTTCGAGGCCCGAGCTGCTGACCCGAAGGACTGTTGTGCATCAGGGCAGGCCCGCGCAGAGCAAGGGACCGGGAAAGCTCCACCTCTGACAAGTGCAACGGTGCTCGGGAGCGTGTACAGGCAGCTTCTTAGTCAGGTTCCGGTTGCGCGGCGCAAGCTGTTGGCTGAGAGGTCGACGACGCGAGGACGACGCGCCTTGCCAATTGGACTGGACGAGCGCCGGCCCGGCCGGTTGCTATGCCTTCACCGGAGCGGTTGTTATGATTGAGCGGATGATCCGAGGGAGGAATGGGCTTAGCGAATGACCGCCGGCATTTTCGAGAGCCACGACACCCATCGCTTCGAGACCTACGCCTTTTCGATTGGCCCGGGAGATGACAGCGATCTGCGCAAGCGGCTGGAAGGCTCCTTCCACCGCTTCATCGATTGTCAGCACAAGACCGACAGTGACATCCTGCAGGCGATCAACGATGCGCAGATCGACATCCTCGTCGATCTCGCCGGGCATACGCAGAATGCCAGGCTGTCCCTGTTTGCCTCCGGCCCGGCGCCGATCGTCGTCAATTACCTCGGATTCGCGGGAACGTTGGGGAGCAAGGATCTCTCGCATTACATCATCGCTGATCGCGTCGTGGTGCCGGCATCGAACGACCGGTTCTTCGAAGAGAAAGTCGTGCGCTGCCCGGCAGTTTCATGCCGCGCGATGTCAGGGGGCAGGCCGTCGACCAGATCACCTGCGACAGGGCCGATCACGGTTTGCGGCTGGAATGGACGGTGTTTTGTGGTTTCAATAATGCCTACAAAATCAATCCATCCGTCTTCGGCAGCTGGATGAATATCCTCAAGCGTGTGGACCAGTCGGTGTTGTGGTTGTCCGACATGGCGGAAAACGCAAAATCCAACCTGAGAAAGGAAGCGGGACGCCGCGGTATCGATCCAGATCGCCTGGTGTTCGCTAGGCGTCTTCCATCGTCATCGGAGCATCTAGCGCGCCATCGCCTTGCCGACCTGTTCCTGGATACGCTGCCATACAACGCGCATACGACGGCCAGCGATGCGTTGTGGGCCGGTCCGCCGGTCCTGACGCAAATCGGAAATGGTTTCGCAGGCCGCGTCGCCGCGAGCTTGCTTGACGCCGCGGGCCTACCTGAACTGATCACGCGGACACGCGAGGACTATGAGGCGCTCGCGATCGAGCTGGCGCTCGACAAGCAACGGCTTCAGCTCATTCGCGACCGGCTGCGAGAAAACCGCGCGAAAACATCGCTGTTCGACGCGGCGCTCTATACCAAGCATTTAGAGGCGTCCTACGAGGCGATGTATCAAAGACACCAGGCCGGATTGCCGCCGGAGCCTATCGAAATTCAGGCGCTTGGATGAGCAAGCCGGCATAATACGCCGGCCATTGCTCACGCGAATGCGCCGCCCAGACCCGGGTTCCCCACTGCCGGGGCGGGCTTCGAGGACGCTGACGGTAAGGAGAGGGCGTTGCCTGGATGCCGGCCGTTTCGGCGGGCCGCCTGTTAGCCCAGCATCGCCTCGAGCCACTTATATGAATGTCCATCTGCTGGTGACTGGCGCCCTTTGGGCGGCTGCTGTCTCGGCCGTGCCATGCCCAGTTCGCGGCCGACCGTGTCCCGTCTTGAGTCTCCTGCCGATTCCACGATTCGACGGTGTCGTAACCGCGAAGTCGCGTTGTTCCGCGCGCGTCGCCTCAGGTGAGGAATTTCGAGGGCAAACGGAACCGGTTAAAAAACGTCAACAAAAACAATATCTTACAGAGCCGTCGCGATCACATCTGCGTGTTATTTGTGCAACACTCTCCGGGAAACGCGCTGCATATGCCCGTTTCGGTGCGTTCTCTTGTTGTGTGTGCAAGGTCGTTCGGTAATTGTGACCGAGCGACGGAGGGGGGCATCCCGAGGTCGTCCCGTTTAGGTCATTCGCTTAAGTCCCTCGCGTTCATGCGGGTGTGTCCGAAGGCGCGAAGGAGCCGAAAGCGGTGATTTAGAGGGGGTTGGGGCATTGGCCGTCCGGTCAGTGACCTTCCCTGAAGAGCAACTTGGAGGTTTAACATGAAGTTGGTTAAGAGCCTTTTGCTCGGCTCAGCGGCGGGTCTGATCGCCGTGGGCGGAGCGCAGGCGGCTGATCTGCCCGTGAAGGCCAAGGCGGTCGAATACGTGAAGATCTGCTCCCTGTACGGTGCCGGATTCTACTACATCCCGGGCACTGACACCTGCATCAAGCTGGGTGGTTACCTGCGCGCCGAAGTCGCGCTGGGCACCAACTCGGACTTCACCCTGAACCAGAACGTCTCGACCCAGGGCGCCAACGGTGCACGCAACCGTCTGACGAACTACTACACGATGCGCGCTCGTGAAGATCTCAACATCGACACGCGCACCGCGACCGAGTACGGCGTTGTCCGTACCTTCTTCGACGGCGTGTTCTCCTGGACCACCGGCAACTACGTCGGCACCGGCAGCGCGACCGGTGGCACCCAGTACAGCGGCACGCTAGGCATTAATACCCCGGTCGGTGCAGCTGCTCCGGCTCTGTTCGGCTCGGGCGGTGGCGCGGTCAACCAGACCGACGGCAACACCTCGGGCGGTTCGCTCGGCGTGTACTATGCCTTCATCCAGTTCGCCGGCTTCACCATGGGTAAGGCGGTGTCGCAGTTCGACGCGCCCTGGACCAACTATCCCGGCAACAACTTCGACGGTCTCGTCGGTGGCTCGGGCACGGTCACCGGTGTCAACCAGTTCACCTACACCGCTGACTTCGGTCAGGGCGTGACGGCAGCCTTCTCGGCTGAAGACGCCACCCAGTACTATCAGGCTGGTAACATCAACCTGACTGGCGCAACTGCGGCTGGCATTTTCGGCGGTGCTGTCGGCAGCAATGCCATCGGCGGCAGCAGGTCGCCGAACCTCGTCGGTATGGTTCGTGTCGACCAGGCTTGGGGCATGTTCCAGGCGTCGGTCGCTGCGCATGACAACCACGTCGGTTACTACGGCACGTCCGAAGTCACTGGTCACCCCGACGACAAGTGGGGCTGGGCGGTTCAGCTCGCTCTGTCGATCAAGAACATCCCGACCGGTGCGGGTGACGTGATCAACGTGTCGGCCGTCTACACCGACGGTGCGACCCGCTACAACTTCCAGAACCTCGCGGGCAGCACGTATGTGATGTACGGCAGCTCGGGCCTCGCCGGCGCTTACGGCAGCCTCGCGGCTGTCACCGCTCCGGACACCGTGTACGTCACGGGTGGCCAGCAGGAGACGATCAAGACCTGGGGCTTCCGCGGTGCTTACACGCACAACTGGGATCCCTACTGGAACACCGCGATCTACGGTGCCTACGCTCAGGCGCAGTTCGGCTCGGGGGCCAAGACCTTCCTCTGCGGCGCTGGTGGCCTGCTCACCGTCGGGCAACCTGGTCTTACGGGTTGTAACCCCGACTTCAACGTCGGGCAGGTGGGTATCATCACCCGCTGGACCCCGGTCAAGAACCTGACGTTCTCGGCCGACTTGGCCTGGACCAACATCGACCAGAAGTACACAGGTACAATTGCGGCGGGGCTGGCCGCTGTTCCCGCCAAGCCGGCTGCGACCTACGAGGTCAAGGACCAGAACTCGCTCGTTCTGCTCCTCCGCGCTCAGCGCAACTGGTAAGTTCGGTCTAACGACCTGACAGAGAGCCCCGGCGGGAAACCGCCGGGGCTTTTCTTTTGGCGAACGGGCCCGGCAATGTCAGCCGCGCCAGCGCCCCGCTTCTGTGACCGGTCGCTCGCTACGGCTCAGGTCGCGGCATCTCCGCGCTGTCTGCTTGACCCGAACCGGACCTTTGATCTGGATCAACCCGGGGGGAGTGCCGCTTCGTTTCTGTACGCCTCACCATCAGTCAACGATCCCACTATCGAAAAGCCCATATCAAGCGAAGCAACTCTTCGCATCGGTGTGAAGCAACGCAGGCCGCTGATGCACGCGCCCGGGGGGCGTCATGAATCTGGCTGATACGAAGTCGTTGTCTGGCCCCGGACAATCGTCTGAGAATCCAGTCATCCCGAAAAATCCTCGCGGTGGGCCCGAGGGCGCGAGCTACGATTCTTGTCGGCCGACCCTCAAGCTTCCGCGCAAGGTGCTTAAAGGCGGCTCGCATCTTTGCGCTCCCAACTACTGCCGCCGTTATCGTCCGGCCGCGCGTCATGCCGAGCCGATCGACACCTCAGCAAGCCATCTCGGCTTCAGGTGCATCACCAGGAAGAGGATCACATCATGAGTACAGATAGGATTCTGGAAAAGCCTGAGATGAGCACGGGATCGGTCCGCGGAGGATTGAAACGCCGCGATCTCTTGTTGAGTGGTAGTTCTCTCGTCGCTGCTTCGGCGCTCTCGGCCGTCGGATTGACGAGCCCGGCGCAGGCGCAGCAACCGGCACCAGCGCCCGCAGCGGCCGGCCAGCGGCCAAACATCGTCTTCATCATGGGTGACGACATCGGCTGGTTCAATATCGGTGCCTACCACCAGGGCATCATGGCAAGCCGGACACCGAACCTCGACAAGCTCGCCGCGGAAGGCATGCGCTTCACCGACTACTATGCCGAGGCCAGCTGCACGGCGGGCCGCGCCAACTTCATCACTGGAGAGCTGCCGATCCGTACCGGGCTTACCACGGTCGGCCAGGCAGGCTCCCCGATCGGCATGCCGGCGCAAGCGCCGACCATTGCGACCGCGCTGAAATCCATGGGGTACGCCACAGGGCAGTTCGGCAAGAACCACCTCGGCGACCTCAACGAATTCCTGCCGACCATGCACGGCTTCGACGAGTTCTTCGGCTATCTGTACCACCTCGACGCCATGGAAGACCCGGCCCACCGCAACTATCCGCAAGCGCTATTGGCCACCGTCGGTCCGCGCAACATGGTTCATTCCTGGGCGACCAACGTCGACGATCCGACGGTGCAGACGCGCTGGGGCAAGATCGGTAAGCAAAGGATCGAGGACTCCGGACCGCTTTATCCAAAGCGGATGGAGACGGTGGATGACGAAATCCTGAAGATCACGTTCGACTTCATCGACAAGGCCAAGCGGGACAACAAGCCGTTCTTCGTCTGGCTCAACCCGACGCGCATGCACGTCGTCACCCACCTGTCTGAAAAATACGAGAACATGCGCAACTCGGAAAACGGCTGGTCGGTTTCCGAGGGTGGGTTCGCCCAGCTCGACGACATCGTCGGCGCCGTCATGAAGAAGCTCAAGGACGAGGGCTTCGACGACAACACGATCGTCGCGTTTACAACGGACAACGGCGCGGAGAACTTCACCTGGCCTGATGGCGGACAGACGCCATTTGCAGGCGGCAAGGGAACGGCCATGGAAGGTGGATTTCGCGTGCCCTGCATGATCCGCTGGCCGGGCAAGGTGCCAGCGGGAAAGGTTGAGAACGGCATCATGTCCGGACTCGACTGGTTCCCGACCTTCCTCGCCGCCGCTGGCAATCCGAATATCGCCGACGAGTTGAGGAAGGGAAAGCAGTTCGGCGACAAGACCTACAAGGTCTACCTCGATGGGTACAATCAGATGGACCTGATTACCGGAAAAGGCCCGTCTGCCCGCCACTCGATCTTCTATTTCACGGAGGGCACACTGAGCGCTGTGCGCATCGACGACTTCAAATATCGCTTCACCGATCAGCCGAGCGGCTGGTTAGGCGGCACGGTCAAGGTTGATTGGCCGATCCTCACCAATATCCGCCTTGATCCCTTCGAACGGACGAACTTGCCCAACGGCGCGCAGGGGTCGTTGGCATTCTATAACTGGTTTGCTTACGAGTTCTGGCGGTTCCAGTTCGTGCAGCAGGAGGTCGGCAAGCTCGCCCAGACGGCGATCGAGTTCCCACCGATGCAGAAGGGTGCGAGCTTCAACCTGGAAGCCGTCAAGGAGCAGATCGAGAAGGCGATGCAGTCGCACGCTGGCAAGTAGGCCAAGCGGCGACGGGTGCCCCAAGCCCGGGAATGGCGCGAGCTGCCGGTCTGACCCGCGGCATCGGCAGCCCTCGGCGTACGCCGGGATTGGGAGGGCTCGCCTGAGGGGTGGGCCAGACCTTGAGAATAGTCCTTGAAGGCTCAGGCCGGACGACGGCGCATGTCCGCCGTTCGCCACCGATGCTCCCGGCAGCGAATCGAGAGTAGGGCCGTCTCTATTCGACGCTGCCGGTGCCGCGGCGCAGATCGGCCTCGATCTGCAACCGCGTGCCGCCGCCGAAGCGGGCGCGGTAGACCTGAAGGTTCTCCATGATCCGCTGCACGTAGTTGCGCGTCTCGGAGAACGGAATCAGCTCGACCCAGTCGACCGCGTCCACCTTGGGGTCGCGCGGATCGCCGTAACGGTCGATCCACTTCTTCACGCTGCCGCGGCCGGCATTGTAGGCGGCAAAGGTCATGATGTAGGAGCCGCGATAATCCTCGAGCAGGCCGCCGAGCTCGGCCGAGCCGAGCGTGGCGTTGTAGACCGAATCGTTCTTCAGCCGCGCCAGATCGTAGGTCGCCCCGTGCCGCTTGCAGACATAGCGCGCGGCGTCCGGCGTCACCTGCATCAGCCCATAGGCCTGCGCCGGCGAGACCACCGACGGGTTGAACGCGCTCTCCTGCCGCGCGATCGCGTAGACGATGCTGCGCTCGACCTCGGGGCCGATCGGCGTGAAGTGCGGAATGCCGTTGACGGGATAAGCGTAGAAATCGAACGGCAGGCCGCGGTTGAGCGCGGCCTTGCCGAGCAGCAGCATGCCGCGTGCGTCGCTGTAGCGCTGGGTGAGCTCGCCCAGGCCCGCGAGCGCTTCGGGATCGCCGTTCTCGCCCATGTCGGCGAGCAGAGGCACGGCGAGCTCGCGCTCGTCGAGTTCGTAGAGCAGCTGCGCGGCGCGCACGATCTCCAGCCGCTCGGCGCCGCGGCCGCGCGGCTGGCTGTTGAGCTCGATCTGGGGCAGGCCGAGCTTGGCGCGTGCGAGCTGGCCGTAATAGCTGGTCGATTGCTCGGCCGCGCGGGCATAGGCGTTGCGCGCCTCTTGTTGACGGCCCGCGGCCTCCGCGGCGCGGCCCTGCCAATAGCCGGCGCGCGCCAGCGTGGTCGGATTGGCGCTGCCGACGCCGATGCGGGCGAAATGCTGGGCGGCGGTCGCGGGGTCGTTGAGGAAGCGCAGCGCGATCCAGCCGGCGGTGAATTCCTGCTCGGTCTTGTAGATGTCGCGCGAGGGCAGGGCCGCATCGCGCGCAATCAGATAGGCGCTGCGGAATTCCTCGGTGTCGATCATCTTGCGTGACAGGAGGCGCCGCTCGATCCACCATTCGTCGAGATTGTAGAGCCGGCCCGGGTCCTTCGGTGCCGACAGCATCAGCTGGGCGGCTTCCGCAAACTTCTCCTCGCGGCGCAACAGCTGGATCTTGCTGAAGATGAAGCCGGGATCGTTGTGCAGCTCGCGCGGCACGGCGTCGAGCAGCGCGCGTGCGTTCGGTGCTTTCTTGACGGCGGCGATGCGGGCCTTGGCCAGCGCGACATAACCGGCGCCTAGGCGCTTGGCCGCGCGCATCGCGGCCTCGTTCTCGCTGCCGTAGAGCAGCGTATCCATCCGTGCCTTCTGATCGCCCGGCGTCACCAGCGCGCCGAACTGGTCGAGCGCGTTGTTCTCGGTCTCTTCCGACATCGGATCGCTGCGCCAGGCCTCGCGCACCAGCCGCTCGGCATTGGCCCGGTCGCCGCGCGCCAGCATCGCCTTGGCGAGCGTGAAGCGGCCCTTGGCGGAGATCGGCGACTCGTTCTCGAACCAGGACCAGGCAACGGAATCGTCGCGCCTGTCGTCCCACATCGCGGCCTCGAGGCGGCGGCGCAGGAAAGTCTGCGACGGCCAGCTCGGATTGGCGGAGAGGAAGGCGCGGTAGCGCTCGACGCTCGCGCCATTGTCCTCGCTGCGCAGGATGATCCATTCCGCGAGTTTTCGCGCGACGGGATCTGAGATCGAGGCGGCGTAATTGCTGGCATCGCCGGCCTTACGCTTGCGCACGAGCTCGATGACGGTCTCCAGCGTGTCCTTGTCTGCCTGCGACGTCGAGGAGGTCGCAGCGACCGCGGCCGGCGTCACCGGCTTGCGCGGCGCAGCATGCTGGCGCGTCGCAGGAGCAAGCACGGGCGCAGCGATCGGTTTGACGGGCGCGGGGGCAGTCGGCCTGATCGTGGCTGTCGCGGCCGGCGCAGGTGCGGCTTTGGGCGACGAGGTGCCGGCACTCGGCGTTGATTTCGGTGCGGACGCCGCTGCAGCGGCAGGCTTGGGCTTGTCCTTGGGCTTGTCCTTCGCGGGTTCCCTGCCGGCGCTCTTGCCTGCATCCTTGGTCGGCTTCTTCGCGGCATCCTTGGCCGGGGCGGTCGCCGCACCCTTGCTCGCGCCCTTGGCTGTGTCCTTCGAACTGTTCTTGCCGGTTCCCTTGTCTGGTCCTTTGGCAGGTGCCTTCGGACTGTCCTTGGCGACGGGCTTAGCAGTGTCCTTGGCGGTGTCCTTGGTTCCGTCCGCGGTCGTCTCGTTGGACTTGGCGAGAGCGGCGCAGCCGACCGACAGCCCTGCCGTCAGGCACAGAACCAGACCAATGGATCGCCACATGGCACACGGAAGGGAGATCACGGCGTTTCGTCGCCCCCGAATCAGTCAGTTGGCTCAAGATCTAGCTGTATTTGATTGAATATGCGGACAAAATACCAACAGCCGCTTACCTCCGCCCGATTTGCACCAGCACCGCGGCAAAATCGCGGCCTAAACGGTGCGTCCCGCGGAAGCAGGTCTTTTACCGGCGGGATAGACCCGATATGTATGGGCTTGCTCTCAAGAGATCGCCGCGTACGGAGGAAGTCCATGGCAGCCAAGACGAAATTCCGGGGGTCGTTCACCGCCTTGGTCACGCCGTTCAAGAACGGCTCGCTGGATGAGGCGGCGTTCCGCTCGCTGGTCAACTGGCAGATCTCCGAGGGCACCAACGGCCTCGTCCCGGTCGGCACCACCGGCGAGAGCCCGACGCTGAACCATGACGAGCACAAGAAGGTGGTCGAATGGTGCATCGCTGAAGCCAAGGGCCGCGTGCCCGTCGTTGCGGGCGCCGGCTCCAACTCGACCAAAGAGGCGATCGAGCTCTCCCAGCACGCCGAGAAGGCGGGCGCGGACGCCGTGCTGGTCGTCACGCCCTACTACAACAAGCCGACCCAGGAAGGCCTCTACCAGCACTTTAAGGCGATCAACGACGCGATCGGGATTCCGATCATCATCTACAACATTCCGCCGCGCTCGGTGATCGACATGTCGGTCGACACCATGAAGCGGCTGTGGGAGCTGAAGAACATTGCAGGCGTCAAGGACGCAACCGCCAGCATGGTGCGCGTGTCGCAGCAGCGCGCGGCGATGGGAGAGGATTTCAACCAGCTCTCGGGCGAGGATGCCACCATCCTCGGCTACATGGCCCATGGCGGCCACGGCTGCATCTCGGTGACCTCGAACGTCGCGCCGCGCCTGTGCGCGGAGTTCCACGCCGCCTGGCAGAAGGGCGACACCAAGGCAGCGCTCGCGATCCACGACAAGCTGATGCCGCTGCACAACAACCTGTTCATCGAGAGCAATCCGGCGCCGATCAAGTACGCGATGTCGCTGCTCGGCAAGTTCGACGAGACGCTGCGGCTGCCGATGGTTCCGGTCTCCGAACCGACCCGCGCCGCGGTGCGCAGCGCCATGGTGCATGCCGGCCTGATCAATTGACGCGGTGACAATTCGGGGGAGCCGTCCATGAGCGCCGACGAAAAGGGCAGGCAGATGCTCAAGGAGTTCCGCGAATTCGCCATGAAGGGCAACGTCGTCGACCTCGCGGTCGGCGTCATCATCGGTGCGGCCTTCGGCGCCATCGTCACGTCGCTGGTCGGCGACATCATCATGCCAATCATTGGTGCGGCGACCGGCGGCCTCGACTTCTCGAACTACTTCGTCCCCTTGTCGAAGACCGTGACCGCCACCAACTTAGCGGATGCGAAAAAGCAAGGCGCGGTCCTTGCTTACGGTAGCTTCCTGACGCTGACGATCAACTTCATCATCATCGCCTTCGTGCTGTTCCTGGTGATCCGCGCCATGAACACGTTAAAGCGCAAGGAAGAGACCAAGCCCGCGGAGCCGCCGAAGCCGGCGGAAGAGGTCGTGCTGCTGACCGAGATCCGCGATCTCCTCAAGAAGTGACGCACGCACTTCACCCAAACTGTTAGCTTTGCTGCCCATCTCGATCAGGTTTGACTCCAGGTTTCACTCGCATGGCCGATAAGAACGAACGTCCGATCAAGGTCATGGCGGAAAATCGCAAGGCCCGCTTCAACTATGCGATCGAGGACACGATCGAAGCGGGCATTGCGCTGACCGGCACCGAGGTGAAGTCGATCCGCAACGGCAAGAGCACGATCGCCGAGTCCTACGCGGACTCGAAGAACGGCGAGATCTGGCTGATCAACGCCACCATTCCCGAATATCTCCAGGGCAACCGCTTCAACCACGAGCCGAAGCGGCCGCGAAAGCTGCTGCTGCATCGCAGGCAGATCAACAAGCTGATGGGCGCGGTCGATCGCGAGGGCATGACGCTGATCCCGCTCAAGCTTTACTTCAACGAGCGCGGACGGGCCAAGCTGCAGCTTGCGGTTGCAAAGGGCAAGAAGCTGCACGACAAGCGCGAGAGCGAGAAGAAGCGCGACTGGAGCCGCGAAAAGGGCCGCTTGATGCGGGCGAGGGGATAGCGTCTAGAGGATAGCGGCAAGAGGACGGGATGTCTCAGAAGAACCTGCTCGAGGTCGATTGGAGCCAAATTCCCGCGCCGGCCGACGACGGCGGCGCTGCGCACCTCAAGGGCATGACGCTGCCGGCGATCACCCTGCTCGCGACCGACGATACGTCAGTCACGCTGTCGGCGCTGTCAGGCCGAACCGTGGTGTTCGCCTATCCGCGCACCGGCGAGCCCGGCAAGATCGCGCTGGTCGACGATTGGGACATGATCCCGGGCGCACGCGGCTGCACGCCGCAGACCTGCGCTTTCCGCGATCTGTTCGCCGAGCTGAAGGCGGCCGGCGCCTCGCAAGTGTTCGGCCTCTCGACCCAGAGCAACGAATACCAGACCGAGATGGCCTCGCGGCTGCATCTGCCGTTCCCCGTGCTCTCGGACGAGAAACTGGCGCTCACGCGCGCCCTGAAGCTGCCGACCATGGAGGTCGCAGGGCTGACGCTGATCAAGCGCCTCGCGCTGATCATCGACGATGCCCGCATCACGCACGTGTTCTATCCGGTGTTCCCGCCCGACCGGAACGCCGGCGATGTGCTGGACTGGCTGAAGGCGCATCCCGCCAAGGGATAGTGGTTAGTCGAGATCCGCCTTCACCTTCGCGAACACGGACCGGAACATGTCAGGCGTCAGCACGCCGGTGTTCGTGTTGTAGCGCGAGCAGTGATAGCTGTCGTAGAGCCTGAGCGCGCCGGCCTGATGCACGGCGCCGTGGCCGAACGGGGCCTGCGAGCCTTTCAGACTCAGCGGCTTGAGCACGGTGTCGTGCGCAATCCGTCCGAGCGCGACGATCGCGCGCAGGTTCGGCATGGTCGCGAGGTTGGCGGCGAGAAACTGGCGGCAGGTGTTGATCTCAACCGGCAGCGGCTTGTTCTGCGGCGGAACGCAATGCACGGCATTGGCGATCCGGCAGTCGATCAGCTTGAGACCGTCATCGGGACGGGCCTGATAGCTGCCCTTGGCAAAGCCGTATTCGAGCAGCGTGGCGTAGAGCAGGTCGCCGGCATAGTCGCCGGTGAAGGGGCGGCCGGTGCGGTTGGCGCCCTGCATTCCCGGGGCGAGGCCGACGATCAGCAGGCGCGCCTTGATGTCGCCGAAGGGCGGGACCGGCGCGTTGTGCCATAACGGCTCGCGCGCCCGATTCGCCTCGCGAAAGGCGACCAAGCGCGGACAGAGCGAACAATCACGGTTGGGGACGACGGTGAGAGGCTGGCGGCTCGACCGGGCCGCCTCACTCCTCGAAGTCGTCATCGCCCCTCGGCGCCATCGTGGTTGCGCGCTGGAGGAATTGCGGGGCGTGGTGGCGTCCCTCGCCACGCTCGCCGCGGTCACGCGGGGCGGGGCGTTCGGACGGGTCGCGGCCGAGCTTGGACTGGAGCTCGACGAGGTCGGTGAAGACGTCGGCCTGGCGGCGCAGCTCGTCGGCGATCATCGGCGGCTGGCTGGCGATGGTGGAGACCACGGTGACCCGCACGCCGCGGCGCTGGACGGCCTCGACCAGGGAGCGGAAGTCGCCGTCACCAGAGAACAGCACCATCTGGTCGATGTGCTCGGCGAGCTCCATGGCATCCACCGCGAGCTCGATGTCCATGTTGCCCTTGACCTTGCGGCGGCCGGAGGCGTCGATGAATTCCTTGGTCGCCTTGGTGACGACGGTGTAGCCGTTGTAATCCAGCCAGTCGATCAGCGGGCGGATCGAGGAGTATTCCTGATCCTCGATGATGGCGGTGTAGTAGAACGCCCGCAGCAGCGTCCCGCGGCTCTGAAACTCCTTCAGCAGGCGCTTGTAATCGATGTCGAAGCCCAGGGTTTTCGCGGTGGCGTAGAGATTGGCCCCATCGATGAAGAGCGCGATCTTGTTGGTAGGGGAAGGTGACATTCAGTTGCTCGCGTAGTGTTCGTGATTGATCGTTTATTGTTGGCGCGGCGGCAGCACGCCGCGCACTTCTAAAGTGCTGCCGAAGCCCGTCGAAACCGCAAATCCGGAGAAGTCGGGGCAATCAAGGTATAGTTATGGCGATCGTGCATACACCCGGCGCTGCCCCGTCCGACAGCCCGGAAAATCACTCGACCCAGCCCCAATGTGGGGGTAGCAGAGCCGTTTGGCGAGGCCAAATCACAATTTGGCCTTGCGAAACCGCCCCGGCCCCTATAACTAGCCCCGATCATCCACATATTTCGTCCCACCCACAACGGAGCGACAGTCCATGGCTCGCGTCACCGTAGAAGATTGTATCGACAAGGTCGACAACCGGTTTGACCTGGTCCTGCTGGCGGCCCACCGTGCCCGCATGATTTCGTCCGGTTCACAACTAACGGTTGACCGCGATAACGACAAGAACCCTGTTGTGTCTTTGCGCGAAATTGCCGACACGACCATCTCGCCGGAGGACCTCCGCGAGGAGCTGGTGCACTCGCTCCAGAAGTTCGTCGAGGTCGACGAGCCCGAGCCGGACACCGTGCCGCTGATCGGTTCCGCCGGCGCCAGCGTCGATGCGGACGATACCGAAGTTGCCGTCGAACGCATGACCGAAGAGGAGCTCCTGAAGGGTCTCGAAGGCCTCGCGCCGCCTGAGGAGCAGCCCGAGGAAGACGAGTAGATCGTCCCATCGCAGTCATCGACTTCTTGTGATCTTATCAAAGGCCCGAACCGTTGTTCGGGCCTTTGCTTTTGTTGGCGTTTTCGTGGTTACCATAGCGTTGCCGGTTCGCGCCGCGGCCTGTCCTCGAATTGATCGGGACGCGCGCGGGATCGGAGCTAAGATGTATACAACGGGCTCTCTCGTGGTCCGTTCGAAGGCAGGATGGCATGGTGTATCGGCGCCGCAGACCAACGCAGATGCTGGCCGCAACCGAATCGGTTGCCGTGGCCCCGACTGCGCCGGTGGCCCGTCCAGCCAAGCCCCGCGCGCGCATGATGCGTCAATATGACCTCGTCGAGCGCGTCAGGTCCTACAATCCCAACACCAACGAAGACCTGCTGAACCGCGCCTATGTCTACGCCATGAAGGCGCATGGCTCGCAGACCCGCGCCTCGGGCGATCCCTACTTCTCGCACCCGCTCGAAGTGGCGGCGATCCTCACCGACCTCAAGCTCGACGACGCCACCATCGTCGCCGCGCTGCTGCACGACACGATCGAGGACACCGAGGCGACGCGGGCCGAGATCGACCAGATCTTCGGCCCGGAGATCGGCGCGCTGGTCGAGGGCCTGACCAAGCTGAAGCGGCTGGAGCTGGTGTCGCGCGAGGCCAAGCAGGCCGAGAACCTGCGCAAATTGTTGCTCGCGATCGCCGACGATGTCCGCGTGCTGCTGGTGAAGCTCGCTGACCGCCTGCACAACATGCGCACGCTCGATTTCGTGCCGACCGAATCGCGCCGCCGCATCGCCGAGGAGACGCTCGACATCTATGCGCCGCTCGCCGGGCGCATGGGCATGCAGGAGATGCGCGAGGAGCTGGAGGACTTGTCGTTCCGCACCCTCGATCCCGAAGCCTATTCGGTCGTGATGCAGCGGCTGGACGCGCTGGCCGAGCGCAACCGCAATCTGATCGGCGAGATCGAGGACCAGCTCTCCAACAATCTGCGCCATCGCGGCTTGGGGGCGCGGGTCTATGGCCGGCGCAAGAAGCCATTCTCGATCTGGACCAAGATGGAGCGCAAGTCGGTCGGCTTCGAGCAATTGTCCGACATCTTCGGCTTTCGCCTCGTCGTCAACGACATCGAGTCCTGCTATCGCGCGCTCGGCATCGTACACACCACCTGGCCGGTCGTGCCGGGACGCTTCAAGGACTACATCTCGACGCCGAAGCAGAACGACTACCGCTCGATCCACACCACCGTGATCGGGCCCGGCAACCAGCGCGTCGAGCTCCAGATCCGCACCGAAGCGATGGACCAGATCGCCGAGCGCGGCATCGCCGCGCACGTGTTCTACAAGGAGGGCGTCGGTTCGCCGACCGAGTTCCTCAAGCGCGAGTCCAACGCGTTCGCCTGGCTGCGCCACACCATCGGCATCCTCTCGGAGAGTGCCAATCCGGAAGAATTCCTTGAGCACACCAAGCTCGAGCTGTTCCACGACCAGGTGTTCTGCTTCACCCCCAAGGGCAAGCTGATCGCGCTGCCGCGCCATGCCAACGTGATCGACTTCGCCTATGCGGTGCACACCGACGTCGGCAACAGCGCTGTGGGGTGCAAGATCAACGGCAAGTTCGCGCCGCTGTCCTCGGAGCTCCAGAACGGCGACGAGGTCGAGGTGCTGACCTCGGAAGCGCAATCGGCGCCGCCATCGGCCTGGGAGACGCTCGCGGTCACCGGCAAGGCGCGCGCCGCGATCCGCCGCGCCACGCGCACCGCCGTGCGCGATCAATATGCCGGTCTCGGCCGCCGCATCGTCGAGCGCCTGTTTGAGCGCGCCAAGATCGAATATGCCGACGACAAGCTCAAGGGCGCGCTGCCGCGGCTGGCGCGCACCTCGATCGAAGACGTCATGGCAGCGGTGGGGCGCGGCGAGATCAAGGCCTCCAACGTCGCACGCGCGATGTACCCCGACTACAAGGAGGAGCGCGTCGCACGCTATGGCGTCAAGAAGGGCCTTGCCGCCAAGCTCAAGGACAAATCGTCCGAGCCGCCGCGCAGCCCGGTCGCGATCCCGATCCGCGGCATCAATTCCGACCTGCCGGTGAAGTTCGCGCCGAACGGCGGCGCCGTGCCGGGCGACCGCATCGTCGGCATCGTCACGCCGGGCGAGGGCATCACGATCTATCCGATCCAGGCGCCCGCGCTGAAGGATTTCGAGGAGGAGCCGGAGCGCTGGCTGGACGTCCGCTGGGACATCGAGGACACCGCGCCGCAGCGCTTCCCGGCCCGCATCAAGGTCGAGAACGTCAACGAGCCCGGCGCGCTGGCGCAGATCGCGACCGTGATCGCCGAGCACGACGGCAACATCGACAATATCAGCATGCAGCGCCGCTCGCCCGATTTCACGGAAACGACGATCGATCTCGAAGTCTACGACCTCAAGCATCTGAGCGCAATTCTGGCCCAGCTCCGTGCCAAGGCGGTCGTTGCCAAAGTCGAACGTGTTAATGGATGACTCGTCGTCGCCGGGCTTGACCCGGCAACCCATCTCTTCAAAGAAGATGGATGCGCGGGTCGAGCCCGCGCATGACGGGTTGAGAAATGTCACTTCGTGAGTCCTGAAATGCCCGCATCTCCGCTCCGCCTCGGCGTCAATATCGACCATGTCGCGACCGTCCGTAATGCGCGCGGCGGCCGCCATCCCGATCCGGTGCGCGCCGCGCTGCTGGCGATCGAGGCCGGCGCCGACGGCATCACCGCGCATTTGCGCGAAGATCGCCGGCACATCCGTGACGAGGACATGGCGCGGCTGAAGGCCGGGATCTCCAAGCCGCTGAATTTCGAGATGGCGGCGACCGACGACATGATGCGCATCTCGCTCGCCACCAAGCCGCACGCGGTGTGCCTGGTGCCCGAGCGCCGCCAGGAGGTGACGACCGAAGGCGGGCTTGATGTGGTCGGCCAGCACAATGCGCTCGCGCCCTATATCGCGCGGCTGAACGATACCGGCATCCGCGTCTCGCTGTTCATCGCCGCCGATCCTGCCCAGATCGAGATGGCGGCGCGGCTGCGTGCGCCCGTGATCGAGATCCACACCGGCGCCTGGTGCGACGCCGTCGTCGACGGCCACACCGACAAGGCGGAAGCCGAATGGCAGCGGATCGTGGCGGGGGCGAAGCTCGCAAAACAAGCCGGGCTCGAGGTTCACGCCGGCCACGGTCTCGACTATGCGACGGCGGAGAAGATCGCTGCCTTGCCGGAGATCATGGAGCTCAATATCGGCTACTACATGATCGGCGAGGCGCTGTTCGTCGGCCTCGCCGAGACGGTGCGCAGCATGCGCGCGGCGATGGATCGCGGCCGGAGCCGGGCATGATCATCGGCATCGGCTCCGACCTGATCGACATCACCCGCGTGGCCAAGGTGATCGAGCGCCACGGCGAGCGCTTCCTCGACCGCATCTTTACCGCGGCCGAGCGGGCCAAGGCGGAGCGGCGCGCCAAGAGCGAGAGGATGGTGGTGGCGACCTACGCCAAGCGCTTCGCGGCCAAGGAGGCCTGCTCGAAGGCGCTCGGCACCGGTATCAGGCGCGGCGTGTGGTGGCGCGACATGGGGGTGGTCAACCTGCCGGGCGGGCGGCCGACCATGCAGCTGACCGGCGGCGCGCTGGCCCGGCTCGAGGCCCTGACGCCGGAGGGATTCGAGGCAAGAATCGACCTGTCGATCACCGACGACTGGCCGCTCGCCCAGGCCTTCGTCGTCATTTCGGCTGTCCCGCTGGCCAAGCCCTGACCGTTCCGCGCCCATTTTATAATTCATATTAAAAATCAATATCTTATGCGATTTTGATGCGATCCTTGATTGCGTGGCCTCCGACAACCGTCTAAAAGTTCGCGGACGCAAATCAGGCTGGGCGAATTCGGCTTTACGCCGGAATTGGCCCTCATTATCAGAATCAGGACAATCTCCTTGGGCTGCGAGCGATGGGCTGTTCGCGGGAGGAGGGCGCTCTGTGATCGCCGGCCGGAATTGAGAGAGCAATGAGCGTGACTTCGGGAACGAAAACTGAGAGCGGCGTCGGCGAAACGATCCGGGTCGTGATCCATGCTCTCCTGATCGCGCTGGTGATCCGCACCTTCCTGTTCCAGCCCTTCAACATCCCGTCCGGCTCGATGAAGGCGACGCTGCTGGTCGGCGATTACCTGTTCGTCTCGAAATATTCCTACGGCTATAGCCACTACTCGATCCCGTTCTCGCCGCCGCTGTTCTCGGGACGAATCTGGGGCGCGGACCCGAACCGCGGCGACGTCGTCGTGTTTCGCCTGCCGAGGGAAGACTCCACCGACTACATCAAGCGCGTGATCGGCCTTCCCGGCGACCGCATCCAGATGAAAGACGGGCTGCTCTACATCAACGACGTCCCGGTGCAGCGCGAACGGCTGAGCGACTTCGTCGGCGAAGATCCTTGCAGCTCGTCCGACACGGAGCGGGTCACGACGGCACGGGTGAAGCGCTGGAAGGAAGTGCTGCCGAACGGCGTCTCCTACGAGACCCTCGATTGCGTCGACAACGGCTTCTACGACAGCACCAGTGTCTACACCGTGCCGCCCGGCCATTTCTTCATGATGGGCGATAATCGCGACAACTCGACCGACAGCCGCGTGCAGTCGGCGGTGGGTTACGTGCCGCAGGAGAACCTGATCGGCCGCGCCCAGATGATCTTCTTCTCGATCGGCCAAGGCGAGCATGCCTGGATGTTCTGGCGCTGGCCGTGGTCGGTGCGCTGGAATCGCTTCTTCAAAATCGTCCGATGAAAGACGAAGCCAAGGACATCGCGACCCAATCGATCGAGGCGCAAGCCGCTCCCGAGGGCGAAGCTGCGACGAAGACGCCTGCCAAGAAGAAGCGGGCGCGGAGCAGCAAGAAGGACAAGGCCAAGGCGGATGCCAACGCGGCGCTCGAGGCGCGCATCGGCCACGGCTTCACTGACCCGAACCTGTTGATGCAGGCGATCACGCATGTCTCGGCGCTCAAGTCGGGACGCAAGCGCGGCGACAGCTATCAGCGGCTGGAATTCCTCGGCGACCACGTGCTCGGCCTCGTCGTCTCCGACATGCTCTATCACGCCTTCCCGAACGCCGATGAAGGCGAGCTGTCCAAGCGGCTCGCCGAGCTCGTGCGCAAGGAGAGCTGCGCCGATGTCGCAAAATCGCTCGGCCTGCTCGACGACATCAAGCTGGGGTCAGTCGGATCCAGCGCCGATGCGCGGCTGCGCAAATCCATCTTGGGTGACATCTGCGAAGCCGTGATCGGCGCCATCTTCCTCGACGGTGGTCATGCGGCGGCGGCCGAGTTCGTCAAGCGCAACTGGACCGAGCGCATGCACAAGCCGCGGCGGCCCTTGCGCGATCCCAAGACCGTGCTGCAGGAATGGGCGCAGGGCAAGGGACTGCCGACGCCGGTTTATCGCGAGGTCGAGCGCACCGGCCCGCATCACGATCCGCAATTCCGCGTCGCCGTCGACCTGCCTGGACTGGCGTCGGCCGAAGGCGTCGGCGGCAGCAAGCGTGCGGCAGAGAAGGTGGCGGCCTCGGTCATGATCGAACGCGAAGGCGTTGGCGGCGGCAATGACGGCTGAAGCAAGCGGCGAGGCGCCGACCGCGACGCGCTGCGGCTTCGTCGCGCTGATCGGCGCGCCCAATGTCGGCAAGTCCACGCTGGTCAATGCGCTGGTCGGCGCCAAGGTGACGATCGTCTCGCGCAAGGTGCAGACCACGCGCGCGCTGATCCGCGGCATTGTCATCGAGAACAACGCGCAGATCATCCTGGTCGACACGCCCGGTATCTTCTCGCCCAAGCGCCGGCTCGATCGCGCCATGGTCTCGACGGCCTGGAGCGGGGCGCATGATGCCGATCTCGTCTGCGTGCTGCTCGATGCCAAGATCGGCATCGACGAGGAGGCCGAGGCGATCCTCGCCAAGGCGGCCAGCGTCAACCACGACAAGATCCTCGTGATCAACAAGGTCGACCTGGTCCAGCGCGAGAAGCTTTTGGCGCTGGCGCAGGCCGCCAACGAGCGGATGAAGTTCGCCAAGACCTTCATGATCGCGGCGATCTCGGGCGACGGCGTCGACGACATCCGCACGACGCTCGCCGAGATGGTGCCTCCGGGTCCGTTCCTCTACCCCGAGGACCAGATGTCGGACGCGCCGATGCGGCAGCTGGCGGCCGAGATCACGCGCGAAAAGATCTATCAGAAGCTGCACCAGGAATTGCCCTACCAGTCCACGGTCGAGACCGACAAGTGGGAGGAGCGCAAGGACCATTCGGTGCGCATCGAACAGACGATCTTCGTCGAGCGCGAGAGCCAGCGCAAGATCGTGCTCGGCAAGGGCGGCGCCACCATCAAGTCGATCGGCGCGGACTCGCGCAAAGAGCTGATGCAGATCCTGGACGTGCCGGTGCATCTGTTCCTGTTCGTCAAGGTGCGCGAGAACTGGGGCGACGATCCCGATCGCTACCGCGAGATGGGCCTGGACTTTCCCAAAGAATAACCAAGAAAAGATCGGTATCTGATGAGCGTGCCCAGCAATGTCCGGCGCTTCGAAGCGCTGCTCTATGCGTCACTGATGCTGGATGCCTTGTCGGTCGCGGTGCAGGACCGCACGCCCAATGCCGAGATGACCGAGCAGATGATCATGACGGCGACCCTGCTCGCCGGCGTGATGATCTTGCTGCTGGTCTATTTCGTCTGGCTGGCGGCGCGTTGGCGCAAGAACTGGCCGCGCTGGGTGCTGGCGGCAGCACTCGTTCTCTCGGTGATCTCGCTCGGCCAGATCATCGGCGAGAAGGGCATGGAGCTCGACAGCGCCATCGAGATCGTCTCCTGCGCGCTGACGGCGATCGGACTGTATTTCTCCTTCACCGGCGACGCGCAGGGCTGGTTCAACGCGTGACTCTCGCGCAGTGCCGTAGGGTGGGCAAAGGCGCGCTCTTGCGCGCCGTGCCCACCATCATCGCGCCGTGGATCAAAATGGTGGGCACGCTTCGCTTTGCCCACCCTACGGCCTCCCGAAATGCGCTAGACTTCCTCCATGGAATGGACCGACGAAGGCATCGTGCTGGGCGTGCGGCGGCATGGCGAGTCCAGCGCCATTGTCGAGCTCTTGACCCGCGCGCACGGCCGGCATCTCGGGCTCGTGCGCGGCGGGGCCAGCTCGCGGCTGCGGCCGCTCTTGCAGCCCGGCAACAGCGTCAGCGCGGTGTGGCGGGCGCGGCTCGACGAGCATCTCGGGACCTATGCGATCGAGGGTCTGAAGCTGCGCGCGGCGACGCTGCTCGGATCCTCCCACGGGGTCTACGGCGTCACCCATCTCGCCTCGATCGCGCGGCTGCTGCCAGAGCGCGACCCGCACGAGGATATCTTTGCGCTGCTCGAGCATTCGCTCGACGATTTCGACGACATCGGCAGCGCCGCCGTGCATCTCATTCATTTCGAGCTGGCGATGCTCGCCGAGCTGGGCTTCGGGCTGGCGCTGGAGAATTGCGCGGTGACGGGGGAGACCACGGACCTGATCTACGTCTCGCCCAAATCCGGCGGCGCAGTATCGCGCGGCGCGGGCGAGCCGTGGCGCGACCGGCTGCTGCGGCTGCCGCCGTTCCTGCGCCACGGCGAAGCCGCGAGCGAGCTCACCGAGCAGGACCTTCAGGACGGCTTCCGCCTCACCGGCCTGTTCCTGCTGCGCCATGTGCTGGAGCCGCGCGGGCAGGGCCATTCCGACGCGCGCGCGGGCTTCATCAACGCCCTGATGCGGCAGCAGGCGAGGGCGGCAATTCCGGCGCCATGAGCGAAGCGGGAGGCAGGCTTACCCTTCGACACGGGTTCTCACGGAACCAAATCGCCCCGATCGAGTTCCGTCTCGCAGGGTTCCACAACGGGGACAGCCTAAATGTTGATCAGGGGATTTGCCTTGTCTGCGGCGCTGGTCGCGCTCGCGCCTGAAGCAACGGCCGGCGAACCGCAGCCGGGCGTGTTTCGGCGCGCCTCCTGCACCGTCGTCCGGTACTATGTGGCCAAATATTCTGCTGCAGCCGCAGAGACATGGGCGCGATCCCATGGTGCCACGGAAGCCGAGATCGAGGCCGCCCGCCGCTGCCTGACCAACGTGCCGGCGCCGGCTAAGACCACGACCCCGCCCGTGACCGCCGGCTGGGCTGGGCAATAGGCTGCCCACAAGGAACCATTCGATCCTTGCCCGATTCGCTTCCACGGTTTAACCGGGCGGCATGGGAAAGCGAATCGTTCCGCCGGAAGAACCGGCCGAAATTCACGAGGTGCCGCTGCGTGAGGCGCTCGAAGAGCGCTATCTCGCTTATGCGCTCTCCACCATCATGCATCGCGCGCTGCCGGACGCGCGCGACGGCCTGAAGCCGGTGCACCGGCGCATCCTCTACGGCATGCGCCTGCTCCGCCTCGACCCCGGCACGGCCTTCAAGAAGTCCGCCAAAATCGTCGGCGACGTGATGGGCTCGTTCCATCCGCATGGCGACCAGGCCATTTACGATGCCATGGTGCGTCTCGCGCAGGATTTCTCCTCGCGCTACCCGCTGGTCGACGGCCAGGGCAATTTCGGCAATATCGACGGCGATAACCCCGCCGCCTACCGCTACACCGAAGCGCGCATGACCGACGTCGCGCGGCTTCTGCTCGAGGGCATCGACGAGGACGGCGTCGAATTCCGCGCCAACTACGACGGCCAGTCGAAAGAGCCGGTCGTGCTGCCCGGCGGCTTCCCGAACCTGCTCGCCAACGGCGCGCAAGGCATCGCGGTCGGCATGGCGACCTCGATCCCGCCGCACAACGCCGCCGAGCTGTGCGACGCCGCGCTGCATCTGATCGAGAAGCCTGACGCGAAGTCCAAGGCGCTCTTGAAATGGGTCAAGGGCCCGGATTTCCCGACTGGCGGCATCTGCGTCGATTCCAAGCAGGCGATCGCTGAAGCCTACACGACCGGCCGCGGCTCGTTCCGCGTCCGCGCCAGGTGGTCGCACGAAGAGGGCGCGCGCGGCACCTGGGTCGTCGTCGTCACCGAGATTCCGTTCCTGGTGCAGAAGTCGCGCCTGATCGAGAAGGTCGCCGAGCTGCTGGACCAGAAGAAGCTGCCGTTGGTCGGCGACATCAGGGACGAGTCGGCCGAAGACGTCCGCATCGTGATCGAGCCGAAGTCGAAGAACGTCGATCCCGCGTTGATGATGGAATCGCTGTTCCGGCTCACCGAGCTCGAAAACAAGATTCCGCTGAACCTGAACGTCCTGATCAAGGGCAAAATCCCGAAGGTGGTGGGACTCGCCGAGTGCTTGCGCGAATGGCTCGACCATTTGCGCGACGTGCTGATCCGCCGCAGCAACTACCGCAAGGCGCAGATCGAGCACCGCTTGGAGGTCCTCGGCGGCTTCCTGATCGCCTATCTGAACATCGACAAGGTGATCAAGATCATCCGCACCGAGGATGAACCGAAGCCGGCGTTGATCAAGGCGTTCAAGCTCACCGAGGTGCAGGCTGAAGCCATCCTCAACATGCGCCTGCGCTCCTTGCGCAAGCTCGAGGAGATGGAGATCCGCACTGAGGACAAGAACCTCCGCGCCGAGCTCAAGGGCATCAACGCGGTGCTCGCCTCGGAAGCCGAGCAATGGAAGAAGGTCGGCGAGCAAGTCGGCAAGGTCCGCGACATGTTCGGGCCGAAGACGTCGCTCGGCAAGCGCCGCACCACCTTTGCCGATGCGCCCGAGCACGATCTCGCTGCGATGGAGGAAGCCCTCGTCGAACGCGAACCGGTGACGGTCGTCGTCTCCGACAAGGGCTGGATCCGCACCATGAAGGGCCATGTCGAGGATCTCTCAGGGCTCGCCTTCAAGCAGGACGACAAGCTCGGCTTCGCCTTCTTCGCCGAGACGACCTCGAAGCTGCTGTTGTTTGCCACCAACGGCAAATTCTATTCGCTCGATGTCGCGAAACTGCCCGGCGGCCGCGGTCACGGCGAGCCGATCCGCCTGTTCATCGATCTCGAGCAGGAGGCCGCGCCCGTCGCGCTGTTCGTCAACAAGGGCGGACGCAAATTCCTGGTCGCCAGCCACGAGGGCCAGGGCTTCGTCGTCAACGAGGACGACTGCGTCGGCACGACGAAGAAGGGCAAGCAGGTCCTCAACGTCGACATGCCGAACGAGGCGCGCGCGATCACCGAAGTGCTCGGCGACACCGTCGCGGTCATCGGCGACAACCGCAAGATGCTCGTGTTCCCGCTCGAGCAGGTGCCGGAGATGGCCCGCGGCCGCGGCGTGCGCCTGCAGAAGTACAAGGATGGCGGTCTCTCGGATATTGCCGTGTTCGACGCCAAGGCGGGCTTGACCTGGAAGGACTCCGCAGGGCGCGAGTTCAGCGCGAGCATGAAAGAGCTCGCCGAATGGCAGGGCACCCGCGCCGATGCCGGCCGCCTGCCGCCGAAGGGCTTCCCGAAGTCGAACAAGTTCGGCAGGGGGATCGGGTAGGGCAGGACGTCGCCACACCACTGGTGTCATGCCCCGCGACGGCGGGGCATCCGGTACGCCGCAGCTTCTCGGTTCGATCACGCCGGTCTCGGAATACTGGGTCGCCTGGTCAAGCCGGGCGACGACAGTGAGCATTTAGCCCGCAAACGCGTGGCAGATAGTCGTGAGCGCATACGTGCTTCCGCCGTATGGGCACGAACATTGCTTTTTGCTGGCGACTGCAAACGTTTCAGTCAAAAGGCAAGAAACCACCAATGTTCAAACTGAAGGCCTTTATTCCGGCGCTGCTCGGACTTGCGCTGGTGGCGCCGGCGCATGCGGCGGGCAATCTCGTCGCTGTGCTCGAAGCGGAGATCGTCACGCTCGATCCGCATTTCTCCACGGCCTATATTTCGCGCACGTTCGGCTACATGGTGTTCGACACGCTGTTCGCGAAGGACTCCAAGGGCGAGATCAAGCCGCAGATGGTGCAGGACTGGAAGGTCTCGTCCGATGGCCTGACCTATACGTTCACGCTGCGCGATGGCCTGAAATGGCATGACGGCCAGCCGGTGACGGCGGCCGACTGCGTGGCCTCGCTACGCCGCTGGGGCACGCGCAGCGCGCTCGGCCGCCGCATCCTTGCGATCACGGCCTCGCTCGAGCCGACGGACGCGAAAAGCTTCGTGCTGACGCTGAAGGAGCCGTCCGGCCTCGTCATTGACGCGCTCGGCAATCCCGTCAGCCCGGTCGCCTTCATGATGCCCGAGCGCATTGCGAAAACGCCCGGCGACCAGCGCATCGCCGAGATCATCGGCTCCGGCCCGTTCGTCTACAGCAAGGCCGATCACCGCACCGGTGACCGCATGATGCTGAAGAAGTTTGCCGACTATGTGCCGCGCTCCGAGCCCGCCGACTTCCTCGCCGGCGGCAAGCGCGTCAACATCGATACGCTCGAGATCCGCGTCATTCCCGATGGTGCGACCGCCGCCTCGGCGCTGCAGGCCGGCGAGGTCGACTTCATGCAATACGCGCCGTTCGATCTGCTGCCGCAGCTCGAGAAGAGCTCTCGCGTCAAGCTCGTCAATTTCACCGGCGGCAACATGTTCGCGGGCGCCTATCGCCTCAACGCCGCCTCCAAGCCATTCGACGATCCCGCGATCCGGCGCGTGCTGTGGAAGCTGGTCGATCAGCGCGAAGTGCTGGATGCGCTCGGGCTCGACGCCAAATATGCCACGCCTTGCGCGACCTACTTCACCTGCGGCACCACCTACGAGAGCAAGGCCGGCATTGAAGCCGCCGCCAAGCCGTCGATCGAAGCGGCGAAGGCTGCGCTGAAAGCAACCAAATATGCCGGCGAGCCCGTCGTCGTCATGGAAGCCAACGATCTCGAAGCCCCGCGCGTCTCGGCGCAGGTCCTGGCCGAGCGGCTCAAGCAGGCAGGGTTCAATGTCGACCTGCAGGTGATGGACTGGGCCAGCGTGCTGGCGCGCCGCGCCAAGAAGGAGGGCTGGAGCGTCTACGGCGTCCACGCCGGCGGCTACGACCTGGGCTCGCCGCTCACCAACGTCATGGTCGCTTTCAATTGCGCCGACTTCACCGGCTGGCAATGCGATGCGCGCATCACCCCTCTGATGGAAGCCTTCGCCAAGGCGCCGGCCGAGGAGGATCGCAAGAAGATCGCTTCCGAGATCCAGGCCGTCATGTACGATCAGGCGCCGGCGATTCCGTGGGGCCAGTTCGCCCAGCCGGCGGCCTATCGTGCCGAGTGGCGCAACCTGATCCCGTCCGCCATCCCCGTGTTCTGGAACGTTGAGAAGTAACGCGATGTACGATGTCATTGTCGTCGGCGGCGGCTCCGCCGGCGCCGCCGTGGCGGCCAGGCTCTCCGAGGATCCGGCGCGGCACGTCCTGCTGTTGGAGGCGGGCCTCGACTGGCGCGCCGACGAGGCGCCCTGGGAGGTGAGGACGCCGAATCCCATCCCGATCATCCACAAGCGCGAGTTTCAGGAGAAATGGCAATGGCCTGATCTCCTGACGCGCCGCGTGGCGGGGCAGGAGCCGCGTTTCTACTGGCGCGGCAAGGGGCTCGGTGGTTCATCGATGATGAACGGCCAGATCGCCATCCGCGGGGTTGCCGACGCGTTCGACGAATGGGCGGCCAATGGCTGCACAGGCTGGTCGGCGAAAGAGGTGATGCCGCTGTTCTCCGTGATCGAGGACGATCTTGAGTTCGGCGACACCGCAGGCCACGGACGCGGTGGGCCGCTGCCGGTCTATCGTGCGCCGCCCGAGAAGTGGGGCCCGATCGACCGGGCCTTGCGCGACGCTGCGCTGGCGAGCGGCTATCCCTGGTGCGCCGACCTCAACGGTCCTGACGGCGAGGGCGTCGCCTGCTATCCCATCAACAGCCGCAACTTGCGCCGCATCACCACCAACGAGGGGTATCTAGAGCCCGCACGCGGCCGCGCCAATCTGGAGATCCGCGGGCACGCGCTTGTCGATCGCGTTCTGATCAGCGACGGAAGGGCAACCGGCCTCCGTGTCCATTTCGAAGGGCAGGGCACCCAGGAGATCAGCGCGCGCCAGATCGTGCTGTGCGCCGGCGCCATCCACAGCCCGGCGATCCTGCTGCGCTCGGGCATCGGGCCGGCCGAGGAGCTGAAGGCGATGGGGATCGCGGTCGAGCGTGACCTGCCGGTCGGCCGCCACTTCTTCGACCACCCGCTGTTTCGCGCCACGATCCAGCTCCACGAAAACCTGCGGCCCACCGACCCGGACACCCGCCACACCAATTGCTGCGTGACCTATTCCTCCGGCCTTGCCAATGGCGGCAAGCGCGACATGATCCTGATCGCGTTCAACCATCGCGGCATCGGCGTGCCCGGCGCGATCGGCACCGGGCTGTTCAACGCCTATTCGCGCGGCACGCTCAAGCTGGCCTCGACCGACCCATCCATCGATCCCATCGTCGAGGAGAACATGCTGGCCGATCCGCGCGACATGCTGCGGATGATGGACGCGGTGAGGCGTCTTGCCGTGATCACCTCGCAGCCGGCGCTATCAGGCATCGCCGACTGGATCAGGCTGACCGACACCGACCTGACGCTGCCGCAGGCAGCCAGCCTGCCCGATCACGAGCTCGATGCGCTGCTGCGACGAGAGACCGGCGACATCCAGCACGCCGCCGGCACTTGCCGCATGAGCGGCGCTGGCGACGGCGATGGCGTGGTCAATCCCGATGGCACGGTGAAAGGAATCAGCGGCCTGCGCGTCGCCGACGCTTCGATCATGCCGTCCGACTGCCGCGCCAATACCCACTTCACGACGGTGGTGATCGGCGAGGCGATCGCGCGAATGATGATGCGGTAGGATTAACTCCGCTACACGTTTTAAACAGCGGGCGAACGTTCGCCTTCTCGCGGCGCGTTTTCGCCCGAGGTCTGCTCCGTCGCAACGCCCTCGTAGCGACAAGGGCGCAGGGAAGGCCGGGCGCCGGCTGGCACCCGCAGATCCGTGCGCTACGAAAAATGCACACGGGGTGGACCACAGGTTCGCCGGATCGCCCGGCCTTCCCTGCGCGAATGGTTTTAACGGTGTCCTTCGTGCTCTCCTCGGGGAGCGATGCACTATTGCCCCCGTCGCCTTGCGGATGGCTGATGCGCGTGTCCGGTCGGATCGCCGCATCACCGCAAGACTTGACGCACAGACCCCAGGCGTCAGGACCACACGACTTCTCCGTCCGCGCACGTCTTCGCTGGGACCTTCGAGGGCTGGCGCGTGCTCACACCCGAAGCCATACGAAGACGCTGTCGGCGTCGTGTCGTACGCGCGAAGCGATTGCTCACAGCGAAGCCGCCCTGCAATGCCGATCGCGCCCGACGCCGTCGCGTCCATCGCTGCCCAGCCCGCGGTTCGTGACGATCGCGATCCGCCCCTTGTCTCGGGCCAGGGTGTTTCGCTTGTACGATAAATCCGAAATTCGGTAAAGTGGAATATTTGTGAGGGGTGGGCTTGACGGGCCATGAGCCGGGCCCGTTGCGACTGTTTTGCCCGACGGATGGGGAGCCGTGTGGGGGCCGAGGCCCCGGGGCTTATCTACCTTTCGACGGCCAGGCCGAACAGCGGCCGGAGCTGTTCCCGGGATAGTGACGGAGGTGATGTCCGCGAAGATGCTTTGATGCAGCAAAGCGGCGCGGGCGCTCGCCAAGGCAGCTCATGAAGGCAGAGCGGAAGCTGCCCCCTTTGGTCATCTGCGAGGGCTCTGACCCAGATGTATGGTCCGGCCGTGGGGTGCAAGAAGATTTCGACGATCCGGTAGATGCGGTCTTGCATCAATGTATCCGGCCTCTGTTTGGAGCGCAGTGCTCCGGGCCATCATGGATATCAGCGCGCATGTGATCTGGTTAGCGGACAGGCCTCGACCGGGCCATTTGGGTCACCAGGGTTCACATGTGCCGGGAAGACCGATTCTCCATCGTCGTCTCATCCTCTCGCAGACCTCGGCGGGTAAGGGTTGTTACGTCATCGATAGCTCCTCACTTCGCGCTGTTCCTTCGTTCGTGCCTGGCGGCCGTTCCTTCGTCCCGGCCTGCGCGCGCAGACGCGCCGCGCGCAAGGGGCCGTCAAAGCCGGCCGTCGTGCTGTCCTGACGTCTTGCTCTCCTGCTGCCAGGCTGCGCCTTGACGGCCCCGCGCACGGCGCGAGGATCAAGCAGGTCGGGACACCGTCTCCTCCATCTTGACGCACGCGAAGGCGCGTCCCTTGTTGAGGACCGCCCAGGCGATCCGGGCGAGCTTGTTGGCGAGCGCAATCGCCAGCACGTTGTGGTGCAATCGCTTCTTGGCGGCTTCGATCCAAGAGTTGAGGCCATAGCGCTCCCAGCACTTGACCTTTACCAGAACAACCCACGCGGCTTGCACGAACAGCGCGCGCAGGTAGCGATTACCGCGCCTTGATATACTGCCGAGGATCGTGCGGTCGCCGGTCGATATCTGCTTCGGAACAAGTCCAAGCCAGGCGCCGAAGTCGCGGCCTTTCGAGAACACGTCTCCGGTGCCGATCGCAGCCACCATTGCGCTCGAGATGATTGGGCCAATGCCAGGCACCGTCATCAGTCGCTGGCAGGCCCTATCTTGACGGGCTAGTGTTTCGATCTCGCCAGATAGACCCTCGATACGCTCATCCAGCCGGCGCCAGTCTTCCGCCAGACCCTCGATGATGGGCAACATGCGAGGCGAGAGCACATCAGTGCGTGTTGCCAAGATACCTGGCAACTCGAACCGCAGGGAATGCGGGCCTTGCCGCACGGCGATGCCCCGTTCCAGCAGGAACGCACGGATCTGATTGATCGCGCCGGTACGCTGACCGACCAATCGATCGCGGACGCGGTGCAGTGCCTGAAGGTCGAGCTGATCGGCGGTCTTGGTCGCGACGAACTTCATGGTCGGGCGTTGGACAGCCTCGGCGATGGCTTCCGCATCTCGGAAGTCATTCTTCTGTCCCTTCGAATACGGGCGCACGTATTTCGCTGGCATCAGGCGGGCGTCGTGGCCAAGTACTTGGAGTTTGCGGCTGAGATGATGGGCGCCTACGCAGGCCTCCATACCGATCAAGCACGGCGGCAGGTTGGCGAGCCGCGTTTCCACCTGGCCGCGCGACCACTTCTGCCGCAGCACGATGGCACCGCGGTGATCCTGACCCACGATGTGGAACGAGTTTTTGCCGATGTCGATGCCGATCACGGCGATCGCCGCGTTGAGTTTCTGAGACATGGCGTGCTCCTTGTCTTGAGCGCCCCTTGCCAGCTTCTCGTGCTGGCAGGGCCGGAGCACGGCCGGACCATCCCATTAGCGGAAGAGAAGCTCGCACCACTTGTACCGCTCCAACGCATCGAATCCGCAAGTTAGGTCAAGGCTGCTGAATGACCATCGATCGCGTAATGCACGCAAGGATACTGATCTAGATCAAGCCGAAGCGTCCAGCCTGGAGTGAAGAATTAAAAAGGGCAGAGCTATTGCAGAGGAGGATCAGATGATTTCTCGGCGAAATGCTCTTTCTTCTCTCGGATGGGCGACAGCGTTTGGGCTGATCGCGCTTCCTTCGACATTGACGCCGACGGACGCAGAAGCCCAGACGGCCGGCATGGAACGGCGTCAGGATCGGCGTGAAGGGCGACGCGATCGCCGGGAAGACCGACGCGATGCCCGGCAGGATCGCCGTGAAGATCGGCGCGACGCACGCGAGGATCGCCGTGAGAACCGTCTCGGCGGCACCACGACGGGAAGCGCCGGTAGCACAACCGGCACGGTTGGAGCCGCCCCGAAGTAACTTGCCGGGCAGAGCAGACATCATTCTCATAAGGGAAACGATGGATGTGTTGAAGCGTGTGCTGATTGCCGTTTCGACTTTCGTGTGCGCCGGCCTGACGTCTGCCAGTGAGTCCATGCGGAGAAAATGACATGACAAGAAATGCCAAGCTACTTGGTCTGATCGTGACCACCGCACTCTTCGCGGCAGCTCCGTTGTCGCTCCGTTACTCGGTGGCGGAAGGGCCGTCCGTTGCCGTTGACGAAGCGCAAGCGCGAGTCGGAAGGCCTCTAACACCGATGAGCGTAGCTGGGGTCAACCGCAGAGTGCACCGCCGCGCCTATTATGGTGCGGCAGCGGCGGGGGCTGCGGCTTATGGCGCGTATAACTATCGCCGGGCATGCGGATACGCGCCGTATCCGCCCTGCTATTAGCGGGCTCTCGCGAGGCTCGTCGCGTCTCGCGTGACGACGAGCCTCGGTGGGCGGATGCTGCCGGACTCTCGCGCTGCGTGCCAGCAAAATGTTCTCTTAGCGGTCCCCGGGATTTGGCGCTGCGAGCGCGATCCGGCGATCATGTATCAGATTTTCGAGACGATGGGCCGCTACATTCAGCGTGGCTGTATCGAGGCCGGCCTCATCTTCGCTGACCTGGGTGCGCTGGGCAGATAGTACCTTGTCGATCTCGTTCTCGATCTCCAACAGTTCCGTTTCGTTTCCGGCGAGTCTTATTCGTCGCGCCAGTGCATAGAGCGAATCCAGCGCCGGTTCTTTCGGCTTGAGGTCGCCAGATCGCAAAAAGTGCCAGGCCGCCGTGAGCACGGTGGCAAGCGCCCCGAGCCCCATTGGCGCGAGGAAGATGGCGTTGCTCCATTTGTCCAGGAAGGTTTGCTGGTTCCCGTTGTAGAACTCAGCGGCGCCAGGATGAACAGGAAGATAGGCGCCTGTCTCGATATCCGGCGCCTTGAACTGCGCGAGGATCGGCATTTCGGGCAAGACATCTCTGCGAGCGGTCGTCAGCGCCTGAGTGAAGTTGGCAATCAAATCGTTCCCAAGGCTCTTCCTGCCGATCAAATAGAAGGAAACCTGCAACGTGGTGACGTCGTCTTCGGGAACGGGAGGCGATCCACGCAAAGTACCCTTCGGGATGTCGAAGCTTTCGTAAGCGCGCTCTTTCTCAGCAATCGCCCCCGCGTTTTCGATCGGGATCAGGACCGGAGCGGTCTTCGCACTTTGTGGGAATAGCCCACGCACCAGAGACAGGTACTTGTCGCTAAGCGGTATCACGAACAGTGCGGCACGTATCTCTTTGGTTTCAAAGGCTCGACGGACCTGATCGAGTGCGACAGTCTTGAATACAACATTGGAGCGATCGAGGTCATATGCCTTTCTCAGCACGCTGACGATCTTCTGATTGGTGTCGCCCGCGACGACCCCCACTGTCATGCGCTTGAGGCCGGCCATGTCCGTGAGTGGAGAGCCCGGCGGTGCGACAAGCATCGCCACGGCCTGCGCCAGCACGACGATCGCCTGTGCCTGGGAAAGGTCGCCGACATCTCCTCGGACGACTGCAAGGTCTGTCTTTCCAGACGAAAACGCATCCGCAGACTCGATTGGGCCGGTGGTCTCAACCACCTTCAGCCGCACCGGCGCGTTGTTGACGGCGAGCCTGCTCGCGAGCGCCGATACGATTTTGGTGGCATCGCCGTCGAACGAGCCGACTGCGATCGAAAGTGTCACGGGCCGGACGTACCAGCGGTAAGCATACAGGCTCGTACCCCCGACCAGCAACGCCAGCATCAGTAGGATGAGGAGCCGAAGCCATCTCGGCAGATTGGCGCCGGCTAAGCGGATTCGCGACGAATGATCCATGGTGCCTGCGGCCTTTTGCGCTCGACGCAAGACCTTGTTGCCTGAGACGCGCCCAATTGTCGGGCGCGTCCCCCGGCCGCGAACAAAGGCGCGCGAGAGCCGTATCGATTGCGCCCGCTCCAAGTAAATCTTGTCCCGGCTCGCTTGATGCTTTTGATCTAGATCAAAAGTCAAGCCGCGGGCGCGAAGGGCGGACAGAACAGCCAATAGTCCCTGTGCGGCCGGCGCCCTTCGGCAGCAATCGGATGCGAAGAACCCGATGATTATCCGACTAGATCACCCCGGCCAGCCGCAGCGCCACGCCTACGGCGCAACTGCCCGCCAGCACCGTGAGCATTCCCAGCTTGAAGCGGAAGATCGCGGTCGCAGCTGCGATCGACAGCACGAGTGCGGGAATGTCGACGCTCTTCAGCACCGGCATGTCGAAATCCAGTGGGAAGGCGTGCACCGGCACGGTCTCGCTGAACAGCGTGTGCAGCGCGAACCAGATCGAGAGGTTGAGGATGACGCCGACGACGGCGGCGGTGATCGCACCGAGTGCGCCGGCGAGCCCCGTGTTGCCGCGCAGGCGCTCGATATAGGGGGCGCCGACGAAGATCCAGAGGAAGCAGGGCGTGAAAGTGACCCAGGTCGCGAGCAATCCGCCGAGGGTCGCAGCTAACATCGGCGACAGCCCGCTCGGATCGCGATAGGCAGCCATGAAGCCGACGAACTGGAGCACCATGATCAGCGGGCCCGGCGTTGTCTCGGCCATGCCGAGACCGTCGAGCATCTCGTGCGGCTTCAGCCAGTGATAGTGCTCGACCGCCTGCTGGGCGACGTAAGCCAGCACCGCATAGGCGCCGCCGAAAGTCACCAGCGCCATTTTGGAGAAGAACAGCGCGATCTGGCTGAACACGTTGGCCTCGCCAAGGATCAGAAGCAGCGCGATCACCGGCACCAGCCAGAGCGCCAGCCACACCGCGCCGGTCCGGATTGCGCGTCCGGTGTCGGGCCGCACATGCTCGGGTACGGCCTCGCCGAGCATGCTGTCGATCGCGGCGGTGCTGCCACCATGGCCGTGCGCGGCGGGAGCGAATTCGGGTCGGCCGGCTCGTGCACCGATATAGCCGATCAGGCCCGCGGCAATGATGATGATCGGGAAGGGGACCGCGAAGAAGAAGATCGCGATGAAGGCCGCGGCCGCGAGCGCGATCATGATGCGGTTCTTCAGCGCGCGCCTGCCGACGCGCACCACGGCCTCGACGACGATGGCGAGGACGGCGGCTTTCAGGCCGAAGAACAGCGCCTCGACGAAGCTGACATTGCCGAAGGCAGCATAGATGTAGCTGAGGCCCATGATGGCGATGATGCCGGGCAGGATGAACAGTCCGCCCGCCATCAGCCCGCCGGCGGTGCGATGCAAGAGCCAGCCGACATAGGTCGCGAGCTGCTGGGCCTCCGGTCCCGGCAGCAGCATGCAGTAGTTCAGCGCATGCAGGAAACGTCCCTCGGAGATCCAGTTCTTCTCCTCGACCAAGATGCGGTGCATCACCGCGATCTGGCCCGCGGGGCCGCCAAAACTCAAGGACGCGACGCGCAGCCAGACGCGGAAGGCCTCGTTGAAGCTGATGCCGTGACCGGCATCAGCTCCCGTCTGCTTGGCGCGGGTGTCCATTACGCCTTCACCTTGTTGGTCGGCCAATTGTGGGTCTCGGCCGTGGCGTCGCGGCACCAGCGGTAGAAGGCGTCGTAGAGCAGCATGCCGGCCTTGAGCTGTTCGAGGTCGTCGTCATACATCCGCGACAGCCCGAGCGAGGCGGCGAGCAGGCCCGGGGCCTCCGGCGCCAGATCCGGCCGCGCGGTGTCAGCGCCGCGCACCATGGTTGCGAGCCGGAGCAGCGGCGGCGTGGCGATGCCGAACTCCTCGATCATCACATCGAAGGTGCAGAGCTCGCCGCGGTGGCTCCAGAACACGTTCTCGATGTCGAACGGGGCGGCATTGAAGCGCTCGCCGACGGCGACCACCTCGGACGGCGCCACATAGAGGAACACCGCATTGGGATCGACGAAGCGACGGATCAGCCAGGGGCAGGCGATGCGGTCGATCTTCGGCCGTGCCCGCGTCACCCAGACGGTGCGTCCTTTGGCGTCGCGCGGCGGCAGTTTCCGCGTGTCGAGCAGTGGCAGCTTGGCCGCTTTCCAGCCTTCGAAGCCGTCTTCCAGGGTTTCGGCGTCAGCGCCGAGCTGCCTCAGCCAGGCCGCCGTGCCCTGTGCGAGCTTGGCGCCGCGCAGGCAGGAGACGATGGCGGAGCGGCCGGCAAATTCGCCGCCCCATTCCGCAACAGTCTCGTGGCTGAGCTTGATCGAGCCTGGGATCAGCCGCCGGTCGGCGGCGAAATCCTCCTCGGTGCGGACATCGATCAGGACAGGAGCATTGGCCGTGCCAATCAGGCGCGCCAATTTGTCGGACGATATGGTCGTGAAAGTAGACATGTTGATGCGTCCTCGTAGGAACCGAACGGGACGCGATACTTGGGCATGTCGCCTCGTGGGGAGATCGCTCAATCCCCATAGGCTGATTACAGCTAAACTAAACGGAACTGTCAATGCGCGAGGCGATTGGGCCTTAGAAAATTGCTGTCTGCCGGTCTATATTGCTGACTGACTGAGCTGAATTGTCTGGAGAATTCGATGCATTCCCACTCCATTGAACAGTGGACCCACGACCACGCCTTCCTCGGAGAAAAACACGACGAGAACGAGCGGCGCACCTGGTTCGTGGTCGTCCTGACGCTGGTCATGATGGTCGGCGAGATCGTCGCCGGCTCGCTGTTCGGCTCGATGGCGCTGCTCGCCGACGGCTGGCACATGGGCACGCATGCGGCCGCGCTCGGCATTGCGGCCTTCGCCTACCGTTTCGCGCGCCGGCACCTCGGCAATGCGCATTTCACCTTCGGCACCGGCAAGTTCGGCGATCTCGCCGCCTTCGCCAGCGCGATCATCCTTGGCTTGATCGCGGTCGAGATCGCCTATGAGAGCGTGCTGCGGCTGATCACGCCGGTGCCGATCGTCTACGGCGAAGCGATTGCGGTCGCCGCGCTCGGCCTTTGCGTCAACCTCGCCAGCGCGTGGCTGCTGCGCGACAGCCATGATCACCATCATCACGGCCATGATCATGGCCACAGCCATGCGCATCATGACCACGACGATCATGATCATCATCACCACCCTCATCACGACAACAACCTCCGCGCTGCCTATGTCCACGTCATGGCGGATGCCGCAACCTCCGTGCTGGCCATCGGCGCGCTGGTGGTCGCGATGTATTCAGGATGGGTCTGGGCCGATCCGGCCGTCGGCCTGATCGGCAGCGTCGTGATCGCGAGCTGGGCCTTCGGTCTGATCAAGTCGTCAGGGGCGGTGCTGCTCGACGTGCGCGCCGATGAGAAGCTGGAGCGGGTGATCCGCGCGCGCATGGAGGTCGGCGAGGACCGCGTCACCGACCTGCATCTCTGGCAGGTCGGCCCCGGCCATTGCGCCGTGCTGGTCTCGCTGGTGTCGGACAAGCCGAAGCAGCCGGCCGTCTACAAGAAGCGGCTCGCCGGGTTGAAGCGGCTCAGCCACATCACGGTCGAGGTCGAGACCTGCCCACATTGACGTGATCCGCGCGAGCGGAATTCAGCGGTGCGGCCGGGGTTGATCCTCGGTCGCAGCCCCTGCAGGGCGCTTGCCAAGGAGGGACCAAGGATGATGCCCAGACTCAAGCTCGCTCTCGTCGTTGCCACGCTCGCCTTGTCAAGCCAGGCAGCTGTCGCGCAGACCGGCGTCGAAAAGCTCTACGTCCTCAATTGCGGCGAGGGGACAGCCGGCGACATCTCGCGCTGGACGCCCGGCCTCAACGAAGGCAAGTCGATGGACTTCGTCGACAGCTGCTATCTGATCAAGCACGCCAAGGGCTGGTTCCTGTGGGACACCGGCATCGCAGACTCCGTTGCGGCCATGCCGAACGGCCTTGCGCCTGCCGATCCCAAGGCCGTGACCTGGCGTCGGCCGAAGACGCTTGCTGCGCAGCTCGAACAGCTCGGCCTCAAGCCTGACGACATCAAGGCGATGGCGGTCTCGCACACGCATCCCGACCATATCGGCAATGTCGAGCTGTTCCCGCAGGCGACGCTCTACGTCCAGAAGGCTGAATATGACTGGCCCGGCGCCAACAACGAGCCGCGGTTCAAGCCGTCGCATCCCGTCGAGGTGCTGACGGGCGACAAGGATGTGTTCGGCGACGGCAGCGTGACCATTCTGTCGACACCCGGTCATACGCCGGGACATCAGTCGCTGCTGGTGAGGCTGCCGAAGACCGGCGCGGTGGTGCTCTCCGGCGACGCCGTCCATTTCAAAGACAATTGGGACAACCGCCGCGTCCCCAGCATGAACGCCAACAAGGAGATGAGCGCGGCCTCGATGCAGAAGATCGCCGACACGCTCGACAAGGAGAAGGCGCAGCTCTGGATCAACCACGACAAGGTCCAGCGCGACGGTCAGAAGATGGCGCCGGAGTTTTACGACTGACGTGCGCCACGCTCCTGCTGCCATGACGTTGGCAGCAGGAATGTGCTAGCCGCCTCCGCGAAGCTCCGAAACAGGAGACGAAGCGTGGGCGAGTGGTTTGGGGTTGCGATCGCGCTTGTCTCGAGCAGCATCGGCGGCACCGCCGCGGCGATCACACGCTATCTGGTCGGCGGGGCCGATCCCATCCTGCTTGCGATCCTGCGCTGGGGCATCGGCTTTCTCTGCCTCCTGCCGTGTGCGCTTGTGCTCCGTGTGCGCTGGCCGCCGCGCGCCGATTGGCCTTCCGTGGCGCTGCTCGGCATCTGCTTCTTCGGCCTGTTCTTCATCCTCTACAACATCGCGGTGTCCTATACGACCGCCGCCCGCGCCAGCCTGGCGCTGGCGACGCTGCCGCTCCACACCATGGTGGTCGGTGCGATCCTGGGCGTGGAGCGGCTGACGGTGCGCAAGATCACGGGCGTTGCCATCGCCGTGCTCGGCGTGACAGCGGCCTTGGCCGCGGGCCTCGCGCAGAGCCCGCCGGGGGCCTGGCGCGGCGAGTTGATCATGACCGGGGCGGTGTTCTGCATGGCATTCTACAACGTGCTGTCACGGCCGCTGATGCAACGCTCCAGCGCGCTCGGCTTTCTCACGGTCGGCATGGGCGCGGGCGCCCTCGTGCTGGTGCTGGCAGGCCTTGTGAAGGGCAGTTTTGCAGCACTCGATCACTTCACGACGGGACAGTGGATCGCCGGCATCTATCTGGGGATCGGCGGCGGCGCGCTCGCCTTCATCCTCTGGGTCATGGCGCTGGCGCGGGCGACGCCGACCCGGGTCGCCAATACCATGACAGTCAATCCGATCGCCGCTGCATTGCTGGCGGCGCTGCTGATCGGCGAGCCGATCACGCCCAATCTTCTGGTCGGGCTGATCGCCGTGTTCGCCGGCATCTGGATCGCGACCAGCGAGGCGAAGAAAGCCTAGCTCCGGGGCGCGGCGCGGATCAGGAACAACGCCGCCAGTGCCGACAGGCTGAGCGCGGAGGAAACGATCAGCACCTTGGCGCCCATGACGTCGATCAAGAGGCCAAAGGCCAGCGGCGCCACCGCCTGCGCCATCCGCGCCGGAGCCCCGATGATGCCGAGGCGGTAGCCGAAGTCCTTGGGGCCGAAGATCGACAGCGGCAGCGTGCCGCGGGCAATCGTCAGGATGCCGTTGCCCGAGCCGTGGAGCAGCGCAAAGGCGCTTGCGGCGGCGCCTCCGAAGATGGCCACCACGGCCGCTCCGATCGGATGGGTGAGGCAGGCAAGCCGCGTCGACCACAGCGGATGGAAACGGCTGAGGAAGCCGGCTTCGAGGACGCGCGCGGCCACCTGGGCCGGACCGATCAGCGCACCGGCCGCGATCGCCTCGACATGCGTCGCGCCGGTTGCTTCCACGATGCGCGGGAAATGCACGGCCATCGCACCGGTGACGGTCCAGGCCGCGGCGAAGACGAAGGCGAGCAGGATCATGGTGCGGTCGAGCGGCACATGCGGCTTTTCCGCAGTCGCGGCCGCCTGCCTCGCGCCCTTGATCGACGGCAGCATGAAGAAGTTGAGGGGAAGGCCGATCAGGATGTTGGCGGCGGCCCAGGCAAAACAGGTCTCGCGCCAGCCGATATGGGCGAGGCCCCAGGCGGTGAGGGGCCAGCCGACGGTGGAGGCGAAGCCCGCCATCAGCGTGATGCCGGTGATCGAGCCGCGGGCTTCCGTGCCGTAGATGCGGCCGAGCGCGGCGAAGGCTGCGTCGTAAAGTCCCATCGCCATGCCGATGCCGAGCACGAGCCAGGCGAACGCCATCACCGCGACCGATTGCGAGAGGCCGAGCAGGACGAGGCCGGCGGCGATGGTCAGGTTGGAGGCCGACAGCACCTGCCGTCCGCCGACCAGATCGATCTGCCGCCCGATGCGCGGGCCGAGCATGGCTGAGATCACCAGCGAGGCAGAGAAAGCGCCGAAGACCCAGTTGGAGGAGACGCCGAGGTCGCGCGCCATGGGATCGGCGAGCAGCGCCGGCAGATAATAGCTAGAGGCCCAGGCCAGGGTCTGCGTGGTGCCGAGCGCCAGGATGATCGGAAGCTGGCGCTGGCTCATCCTCGCGCACTTCCGATTCTGGCCGACGAAATCATCATGTGAGGCATTTGCCGCCCGCCTCGCGCGCGCGTCAACCACGGCAGCGGCATGTTCGACCTGCAAGGGACGGGAGCCTTGCGCACGGACTGCGCGTGGTTTCCGCCTTTCGCTCGTCACGAATGCACGCCATAATGGCGTATGCAACTCACCTCCCGCCTTGCGCTGATGAACTGGCTGACCGGCCAGGGGCTCACCGGCCTGCCCGAAATCGACCTGCTCCGCGGCTTCTGCGAGCGCTGTCGCGCGGAAGGCCTGGAACTGTCGCGCGGGATGGTCGTCATCGACACGCTGCATCCGATCTACGAGGGCCGCGGCTTTCGCTGGAGCGACCGCCCCAGCAACGAGAGCGACGCCTTCGAATACGGCTCGACCGCCGAGGGCGACGCGGCCAGGAGCTGGCGCCGCTCGGTGTTCTTCCACATGCTCGAGCAGGGCCACGACGAGATGGTGATCGATCTCGCCGATGCCCCCTCGATGGATTTCTCGCAGATCGGCGAGCTCGCCGAGAAGGGCCACAAGCACTATCTCGCCTTCGTGCATCGCTTCGGCGAGAACGGCGCGCTCGGCCTGATGGACTGCCTTTATTCTTGCTGGACCACGCGCCGCGCGGAAGGCTTTGGCGAACAGGGGTTGGAGGCCCTGCGCGATCTCGTGCCGGTGCTGGGGCTCGCGATCAAGTCGGCGCAGCAGGTCGACATCGCACGCACGCTCGGGCGGGTCTATCTCGGCCGCGATGCCTCCGAACAGGTCTTGCGCGGACGCATCTCGCGCGGCGTCACCGAGCGCATCAACGCCGTGCTGTGGTATTCGGATTTGCGCGGCTCGACCGGGATCAGCGAGAGCATTGGTCCGGATGAGATCATCCCGTTCCTCAACGACTACGCCCAGGCCGTGATCGACGCGATCCATGACGCCGGCGGCGACGTCCTGAAGCTGATCGGCGACGGCGTGCTCGCGATGTTCACCGGCGAGGACATGGCGGATGCCCGCCGCGCGGCGCTCCGGGCCGAGCACCTCTTTCGCAAGAATGTCGCGGCGCTGAACGTGCGTCGCACTGCCGACGGCCGTCCCACCACGTCGGCCTATATCGGCCTGCATGTCGGCGAGGTCTTCTACGGCAATATCGGCAGCGAGGACCGGCTCGACTTCACCGTGGTCGGCCCCACCGTGAACGAGGTCAGCCGCATCGCCTCGATGAGCCGCTCGGTCGACCGCGAGCTGCTGGCTTCAGCGGAATTCTACAAGGGCCTCGACGCCGCGGGCCGGCGCTACCTCGTCTCCACCGGCCGATACGCCCTGCGCGGCATCGGCCGCGCGCAGGATCTCTACACGCTCGATCCGGAAGTCGATGCGAGCGAGCCGGTGGCTGGGAGTTACGAGCGGTACCTGGCGAATTAGCTCTCTGTCGTCCCTGCGAAAGCAGGGACCCATACCGCGTGACCTATCAAATGCGTACGGTGCTAGTTCCAACAAATTGCTTTGTAACTGTGAGCCTCCGTCAAACTTCTTCCTGTGATTATGGGTCCCCGCGTTCGCGGGGACGACGATCGAGATTGTTGCATCGGCGACGTCCTAGCACCTCGCCACAGCCTCATCCCCCACCATGCTCGGCTGCCGATCCAGCGCCACCGCGGGCGAGAGCCAAATGATCAGCGCCTGCACGCCGAACACGGCCGCCGCGAGATACAGGCACGCTTCCGCACTCCAGAGACCGCCGACGATCGCGCCCAGTGCCGAGCCCAGCGGGCGGGCGCCGTAGCTCATGATGTTGATGGCGGAGACGCGCCCCAAAAGGCGTGGCGGCGTCACCGACTGGCGCAGCGTCGTGGTCGAGATCACCCACAGGATCGGCCCGACCCCGAGCAGGAAGAAGCTGAGACCTGCGAGCCAGGGCGAGGGGACCAGCACCGTCAGCGCCATCACGACGGCGGCGACGAAGCCGGTGACCGGGCCGAGGCCGACCACGGTACCGAACGCGATGCGCTGCATCACGCGCGTGGCAAACAGCGCGCCGATCACCATGCCGACGCCGTACATGGTCAGCACGGTGCCGACGCCGGCGGCGGTCAGGCCGAGATGGCGCACGGCGTAAGGAACGAACACGGCGATTTGCAGGAACCAGCCGGTGTTGAAGATGAACTGGGTGATGAACACCGGCCGCAGCAGCGGATGGTGAAACACGAAGGCTGCGCCTTCGCGGATGTCCTGGAACGGATGCCGCCGGGGGGCGGGCGTACGCGCGGGCTCGTAGATGCCGGAGAGCAGCACGACCGCGATCGCCGAGAGCGCCGCGGCAAAGGCGAAGGCCGGGCTCGCGCCCCACCATCCCACCAGCGCGCCGCCGAGCGCAGGTCCGCTGGCGAAGGCAATGGTGCGCGCAAGCTCGATCCGGGCATTGGCTGCCGGCAAGAGGTCCGCGCTCACCAGCGAGGGCACTAACGCCGGCGCAGCCACGCTGTAGACGACGGTGCCGCACACCGCGGCAAAGCCGAGCAGCGCCAGCAGCGGCAGATTGAGCGCGCCGAGCGCGAGCAGCAGCACGATCGCTGCGAGCGCGGCGGCCCGCAGCGCCTCGGCGCCCGCCATCAGCGAGCGGCGGGAGATGCGGTCGGCGAGCAGGCCGGCGGGAATGGCGAACAGGACGAAGGGCAGGGTGAGGGCGGTCTGGAGGAGGCCGGTCTGGCCCTCAGCCACGCCCAACGTCAGCACCGCGACGATGGGGGCCGCGGCCAGCGCGATCTGCTCGGCCGACTGAGCCGCGAGATTGGACCAGGCGAGGCGGTTGAAGGTGTCGGGGAGGCGGGGCGGATTTGACATGGCGCATTTCCTGCAAAGTCGGATTGGCGCCAGTATCGGCCTCGACGGCCGGCCAAACCCACCCGCTTCCCGACAAGTCCGGGGCAGCAAGGAGGCTCTGCGGGAACCGATCCGGCTAGATGCAGTTGCAAATGAGTTGCAATAAGCCTCGACTTCGGTATTCTGGCTTCATGGATGCCCGATCGCCTGACCTGAGCTCCGACGCCGCCGGCTGGCGCGCCGATGCGCCCACCACCAAGAGCCTCGCCGAAGTGAATGGCACGGTCGCCATCCCGGCGGCGGCGGCGTGGTGGCGGCGGCTGCTCGCCTTCGTCGGTCCGGGTTATCTGGTCTCGGTCGGCTATATGGACCCCGGCAATTGGGCGACCGACCTCGCCGGTGGTTCCAAGTTCGGCTACACGCTGCTCTCGGTCATTCTGCTCTCGAACCTGATGGCGATCCTGCTGCAGTCGCTGGCGGCGCGGCTCGGCATCGTCACCGACCGCGACCTCGCGCAGGCCTGCCGTGCGACCTATTCGCCGGCCGTGAACTTCCTGCTCTGGCTCGCCTGCGAAGCCGCGATCATCGCCTGCGATCTCGCCGAGGTCATCGGCACCGCGATCGCGCTGAAACTGCTGTTCGGCATTCCCCTGATCGGCGGTGCGCTGCTCGCCGCGCTCGATGCCTTCCTGCTGCTGCTCCTGATGAACCGCGGCTTCCGTTTCCTCGAAGCTTTCGTCATGGCGCTGCTCGCGGTGATCGCGGTCTGCTTCGCGGTCCAGATCGTCGCCGCTGCCCCGCCGGTCGCGGACGTGCTGCACGGCTTCGTGCCAAAGACCGAGATCTTCACCAATTCGGAGATGCTCTACATCGCGATCGGCATCATCGGCGCTACCGTGATGCCGCATAATCTCTATCTGCACTCCTCGATCGTGCAGACGCGCGCCTACGAGCGCAACGACACCGGCCGCCGCGAAGCGATCAAATGGGCGACGACGGACTCGACCATCGCCCTGATGCTGGCGCTGTTCATCAACGCCGCGATCCTCGTCGTCGCAGCTGCGACCTTCCACAAGAGCGGCCATTCCGACGTCGCCGAGATCGGCCAGGCCTTCGAGCTGCTCTCGCCCTTGCTCGGCCTCGGCATCGCCTCGACGCTGTTTGCGGTGGCGCTGCTCGCCTCCGGCCTCAACTCGACGGTGACCGCGACGCTCGCCGGCCAGATCGTGATGGAAGGCTTTCTCGACCTGCGCCTGCCGAGCTGGGCGCGCCGCCTGCTCACACGCGGCATCGCCATCATTCCGGTGATCATCGTCACCGCGATCTATGGCGAGCGCGGCACGGCCGATCTGCTGGTCTTCAGCCAGGTCGTGCTGTCGATGCAGCTGCCCTTCGCCGTCATCCCGCTGGTCCGCTTCGTCTCCGACCGCCGCAAGATGGGCAAGTTCGCGATACCGATGTCAGTTGCCGCCGTCGCATGGATCGTCGCGGGCGTGATCGTGGTTTTGAATGTGAAGCTGCTGGTGGATACGTTGTTTGGGTGAGAAGCGCGAATGGCGAGTGGCGAATGCAGTTCTAATCGCTATTCGCCACTCATCATTCGCCGCTCAATCCTGCGGCTCGGACGCCATATCGCCCTGTGCGTCGATGCGCAGCCAGCCTGACGGCGCGAGGCGCTGCTGCGGCAGGAAGCGGGCCTTGTAGTCCATCTTCTTGGAGCCCTCGATCCAATAGCCGAGATAGACGTAGGGCAAGCCTTGCCGGCGGGCGCGGGCGATGTGGTCGAGGATCATGAAGGTGCCCATCGAGCGACTGACCTGGCTCGGGTCGAAGAACGAATAGACCATCGACAGGCCGTCGCTGAGCACATCGGTGAGCGCGACCGCGATCAGCTCCTCGCCGCGGCCGGTGATGCCACTGTCGGGGCCGCGCTTGCGGTATTCGATGATACGGGTCTCGACATGGCTGTCCTCGACCATCATGGCGTAGTCGAGCACGGTCATGTCGGCCATGCCGCCATGGCGGTGGCGGGCATCGAGATAGGCGCGGAACACCGAATATTGCTCGGAGGTCGGCACCGCGCTGCGCTGCTCGCCGACGATGTCGGCGTTGCGCGCGAGCACCTTGCGGAAGTTGCGGGACGGACGGAACTCGTTGGCAACGACCCGGACCGAGACGCAGGCGCGGCACTGGTCGCAGGCCGGGCGGTAGGCGATCGACTGGCTGCGGCGGAACCCGCCATGGGTCAGAAGGTCGTTGAGGTCGCCGGCGCGGTCACCCACGAGGTGCGTGAACACCTTGCGCTCATGCCGGCCCGGCAGATAGGGGCAGGGCGACGGCGCCGTGAGGTAGAATTGCGGGGTATCGCGCGAGTGCTGGGTCAAGGGACGTCGTGGGCCTCCGAACTGAACATAAGCATCGCGCTACGGAAGTCCCTGGTCAATTGGCCTGCTCGGCAGATCAGATCAGGCAGCTTAGTGGATCCGGGTTGATAGGTCGTTGATCACCGGGCTCTCAGTAGGTCCTGGCTGCCTGCGGCAGAGGGGCGCGCACGGAATTGTTGATGACGACCGTTCCCAGCACGAAATCGTGCAGGAGGCGACGGCGGCCGTTGAACAGGCCGACCAGCACCACGAAGGGCGTCAGGAACGAGACCGTCACCCAGAACAGCACGGCATGGGTGGCGCCGAGCACGAAATAGCCGGGCGCCCCGTACCAGGTGCGCAGCTCCAGATCCATCAGGCGCATGCCGATCGTTGCGGACGAGGGACCGCCGATGCAGGCGCCATAATAGACGATGGCCCAGACCACGGAGGCCGGCCAGGCGATCCCGAACAGCAGGAAGCCGACGCCGAGCGTGACCACGCCGAACACGAAAATGAAGATGTAGCCGAGGATCACCGGCACCGAGATGATGACGAGGTCGATCAGGAAGGCGAACGCCCGCCGCGTCGCAACGCCGCGGAATAGTTCCGGATGCAGGTCAGGGTCATAGGCATGCGGCTGCATCGCGCCGTCATTGCGCCAGGCGCCTGAACTACCCGAGTCATACGACATGATCCGTCCTCCGGAGGAAAACCCTCGGGGCAGGACATGGGAACAGGCCATCCCCGTGCCAAGGGCGCGAGGGTGTCAACAAGCCGAAATATTCCGGCGATTCGGGGGCGGTGCGGTTACCGTTGTCATTCGGGGGCAGTCCGCAGGACCGAACCCGGAATCTCGAGATTCTCAGGTGCGCAATTGCGCACCATAGTTCGATGCTGACGCATCGCCCCGGAATGACGGCGTCGCTCTTACGCCTGCGCCCGCAGCTTCTCCGCCACCTTCGGCGCAAAATAGCTGAGCACGCCGTCGGCGCCGGCACGCTTGAACGCCAAGAGGCTCTCCATCATCGCGCGCTCGCCGTCGAGCCAGCCGTTGCCGCTTGCTGCCGCGATCATCGCGTATTCGCCGGAGACCTGGTAGGCGAAGGTCGGCATCGCAAACGTGTCCTTCACGCGGCGGACCACGTCGAGATAGGGCATGCCGGGCTTCACCATCACCATGTCGGCACCCTCGGCGATGTCGAGCTCGACCTCGCGCAGCGCCTCGTCGGTGTTGGCGCTGTCCATCTGATAGGTGCGCTTGTCGCCGGTGAGTGTCTTGGCCGAGCCGATGGCGTCGCGGAACGGGCCGTAGAAGGCGGACGCGTATTTTGCGGCATAGGCCATGATCTGCACGTCGAGCAGCCCGGCGCGATCGAGCCCCTCGCGGATCGCCGCGACACGGCCGTCCATCATGTCGGACGGCGCGATGATGTCGCAGCCGGCCTCGGCCTGCACCAGCGCCTGGCGCACCAGCACGGCGACCGTCTCGTCGTTCAGGATCTTGCCGTCGGAGATCAGGCCGTCATGGCCGTGGCTGGTGAAGGGATCGAGTGCGACATCGCAAAGGATGCCGATCTCAGGAAACTCCTTCTTGATGGCGCGCACCGCCTGGCAGACCAGATTGTCCGGATTGGTCGCTTCCGAACCTTCCTCGTCGCGCAAGGACGGGTCGGTGTAGGGAAACAGTGCGAGGCAGGGGATGGTGAGCTTCATCGCCCGCTCGGCCTCGCGCACGGCCTGGTCGACGCTGAGGCGGTCGACGCCCGGCATCGAGGCGATCTGCTCGCGCTTGTTGTTGCCGTCGATCAGGAACAGCGGCCAGATCAGATCGTCCGTGGTGAGCACGTTCTCGCGCACCATCCGCCGGGCCCATTCGGCCTTGCGGTTGCGGCGCGGGCGGACCGTCAGATCGAGGGCATGGGGCACCGCGGTACCGGTCCCGCGCGACACCTCGCGCAATTCGATCGGACGTCCGTATTTGATCGCCATCACTCTTCCTCCGGCTGGAATTATTCTTATACCAGCTCGCATGGTTCCCGCCACCGCGGCTTGACCTGCCGCAAGAGATGGCGGCCGATTGATTTTGCGGGGCAAAGCAGCCAGAAAGGGGCATGTCCGAGATATCCACCCGCGATGCGGCCCGCGACAGCGCCCTTGCAAGGGACGCTGCGCGCGACCATGCGATATCGGTCGCGGCGATCTCCTCCGAGCGGGCTCAGTCCGACGACAATGTCTGGACGCGCCGGCTCGTGCTGTTCCTGCGGGTGATGGCACTGCTCTCGATCCTGAAAGGCCTCTATCATTGGGCCCAGGTGACCGGCTTCGTCGGCGGCGAGGATGAGGCGTTCGAGAACCAGCCGATGGCCTGGCAGGCCGCAACCGTCTACTTCGCGGTGATCGAGCTCGTCGCCGCGGTCGGCCTCTGGCTGGCAACGCCGTGGGGCGCGGTGGTGTGGCTCACCACCGTGGTGTCGATGGCGGTGATCGAGTTGATGTTCCCCGGTATCTACGGCGGCAGCCTGATCGTGGTCGGGGTCGAGGCCTTCATGCTCGCCGCCTATCTCGCGCTCGCCTGGATGGCCGCGCGCGAACGGCCGCCGTAGCGATCGCGTGCGCAGGCTTCGTGTAGGATGGGTAGAGCGAAGCGAAACCCATCGATGCTGTCTCACGACGAGGATGGGTTTCGCTTCGCTCTACCCATCCTACGATCTGTTCAACTCCGGGACACGAGAGCGAAGCTCGCGAAGTCGTGCGCGTTGGTTGACCGCTGGTTGCCTAAAATTCGCGGTAAGTTTTCATTGACCAGTCTGTTCCGCCACAGCTGTTACGCGGCCGTTTCGAAACGGGGCGGGGCTGTTCTGGAATGCGACAGATGTGGCGGACGGAGGGTGAACAAGACCTTGCGAGGGTCAACAGAGGGTTGCGAAAAGTCCTTCTGGCACAGGCTTAATCCGCAATTCACTGTCTTAAATTCATGATCTCTTTATTCTCTTATTTAAGCCGATCTTCAAACGCCCCCCTTAAGTTGCACCTATCAGGCGGGACACAAGTTTCGTCGAATAAGTGTCGATAAAAACGACAACAGGGGAAGTGTCATGATGAAAGCCGTCGCAACTGCGGCAGATACGGCAGAGCGCGTCTCCGGCCAGCAAGGTTCGGTGCAGTCGCTCTATCTGGAAGCTTTGACTCTGGTGGAGCGGCTGCATCGCCGTCTCCTCGACGTCATCAAGGACGAGTTCGATCGCCGCGGCCGCGCGGACATCAATTCGGTGCAGGCGCTCTTGCTCTACAACATCGGCGACAAGGAGCTGACCGCGGGCGAGTTGCGCACGCGCGGCTACTATCTCGGCTCCAACGTCTCCTACAATCTGAAGAAGCTCGTCGAGCTCGGCTTCCTCGATCATCAGCGCTCGCGCGTTGATCGCCGCTCGGTGCGCATCCGCCTGACCCCGCAGGGCCAGGAAGTCCGCCGCATCGTCGACGCGCTCTATCAGAAGCACGTCAAGACGGTCGAGCAGGTCGGTGGCATCTCGGGCGAGGAGTTCTCCACGCTCAACAAGTCGCTGCACCGTCTCGAGCGGTTCTGGACCGACCAGATCCTGTACCGGCTCTGAGTTTTTCCGAGGGATCAAGGCCAAGCCGGCCCCACAACAAGACCGGCAAGCCTCCCGAACGTGCCTAACTTCCCCAAGCGCGCCGGCCCGGCTTTGCCCGGACCGGTGCGTTTTGCTTTTTGCGACTGCGAAAAAAATCGACGGCACTGCGGAACCAGCGTCCGGCTCGCCGCTTATCTCCTTCGGATCGGAGAAATGTCGATGTTGGTCGAGCGCGGGCTTCAGGCGATGAACGTGGAACTCGTGAGCGAGGCCTACGCCATCGCTGCGAACTACCTCCGCCGTTCTGGCGCGATTCCCGACTCCCTCGTCACCGACGAGCGCCTGCTCGGAATCATCATCAAGCTGCTCCAGCACGGCGAATTCAACAAGATCAGGCTCGCCAACAAGGCGATCGTCCGGTTCGAGGCTGAGGCCGAGGCCCGCGCGGTTGCCTGATCAAGACTCCCCGAAATTGGAAGAACCAGAGGGTGCCATGGAAGCTGCCATCGATCGCATCATGCAGACCTATGACCTGCTCGCCAACCGCACCGCTGCGGCCAGCGAGGAGGCGCGCATGAAGGTGACGAACTACCTCAATATTCTGGTGGAAGCCGGCGAGAAGGACACCCACAGGTTGACCGTCTGCGGCCTGACCTATCTGCGCCAGCTCGACGGCAGCGTGGACCCGGTGAAGGCGGGGTACACGGGGCTGTAGTGGCGATCTGGCCCTCATCGGGCTTGGGCCGGTATGGGGGAATTTAAGGTCCAAAACGGCCTCTTCGGAGAGATCGGCAAGGGAGCGAATTCATAGAACCCGCCTTGGGGCGGAAAACCTTCAATCCCCACCATATCTTGCATAAATATCAGGCCCGACCCGCAAATGCTTGGCCGGGGGCGGGCGATGTGGTAGATCGCGCGTGCTTCCGATCGCCACACCAGACCCGCCCGTAGCCTGCCAAAAGGCTGCGGCGGTGGAGATATTCGCAAGATGACCCTCGCCAAAACCGCCTCTGCGCCCGATTCGTTTTTCACCGCCTCGCTCGAGCAGGCCGACCCGGAAATCGCCGCCGCCATCAAGGGCGAGCTCGGCCGGCAGCGCCACGAGGTCGAGCTGATCGCCTCCGAGAACATCGTCAGCCGGGCCGTGCTGGAAGCGCAGGGTTCGGTGATGACCAACAAGTACGCAGAGGGTTATCCGGGCGCGCGCTACTATGGCGGTTGTGAGTGGGTCGACGTCGCCGAGAACCTCGCGATCGATCGCGCCAAGAAGCTGTTCGGCGCCAACTTCGCCAACGTGCAGCCGAACTCCGGCAGCCAGATGAACCAGGCGGTGTTCCTGGCGCTGCTGCAGCCCGGCGACACCTTCATGGGTCTCGATCTTGCGGCCGGCGGCCATCTCACCCACGGCTCGCCCGTCAACATGAGCGGCAAGTGGTTCAAGGCCGCGCACTACACCGTGCGCCGCGAGGACCAGATCATCGACATGGACGCGGTCCAGAAGCAGGCTGAAGAGGTCAAGCCGAAGCTGATCGTCGCCGGCGGCTCGGCCTATTCGCGGGCCTGGGACTTCAAGCGCTTCCGCGAGATCGCGGACAGCGTCGGCGCGTATCTGCTGGTCGACATGGCCCACTTCGCCGGCCTCGTCGCCGGCGGCGTGCATGCTTCGCCCGTGCCCTATGCCCATGTCACCACCACGACCACGCACAAGTCGCTGCGCGGTCCGCGCGGCGGTCTGATCCTCAGTAACGACGAGGTGCTCGCCAAGAAGCTCAATTCGGCGATCTTCCCGGGCCTCCAGGGCGGTCCGCTGATGCATGTGATCGCGGCGAAGGCCGTCGCCTTCGGCGAGGCGCTGCGGCCGGACTTCAAGGTCTATGCCAAGAACGTCGTCGAGAACGCCAAGGCGCTGGCCGAAGCGATGAAGAGCCATGGCTTCGACATTGTCTCGGGCGGCACCGATAACCATCTGATGCTGGTTGACCTCCGGCCGAAGGGCCTGAAAGGCAATGTCTCGGAGAAGGCGCTGGTTCGCGCTGCCATCACCTGCAACAAGAACGGCATTCCGTTCGACCCCGAAAAGCCGTTCGTCACCTCGGGCCTGCGTCTCGGCACGCCTGCGGCGACGACCCGCGGCTTCGGCGTCGCTGAATTCCAGCAGGTCGGCGGCATGATCGCCGAGGTCCTCAACGCGATCGCGCAGTCCGACGACGGCAAGGCGCCGCTGGTCGAGGCCGCGATCAAGGAACGGGTCAAGGCGCTCACCGACCGGTTCCCGATCTATCAGTAAGGTCAAGGCAAACGGATGCGCTGCCCGAACTGCAACAGTCTCGATACGCAGGTAAAGGACTCGCGTCCGACCGAGGATTCTTCCGTCATCCGCAGGCGGCGCGTGTGCGTCGCCTGCGAATTCCGTTTCACCACCTTCGAGCGCGTGCAGCTGCGCGAGCTCACGGTGATCAAGCGCAACGGCCGCCGCGTGCCGTTCGACCGCGACAAGCTGATGCGCTCGGTGCAGATTTCCTTGCGCAAGCGGCAGGTCGAGCCGGAGCGGGTGGAGAAGATGGTCTCCACCATCGTGCGCGAGCTCGAGACCGGCGGTGAGGCCGAGATCTCCTCCGAGGTGATCGGCGAGACCGTGATGGAGCATCTGCGCACGCTCGACGACGTCGCCTATGTGCGCTTCGCCTCCGTCTACCGCAATTTCCGCGAGGCCAAGGATTTCGCCGACGTGCTCGGCGAGCTCTCCGGTGAGGAGGAAGCGCGGCTCGCCGCGATCCGCAAATGATCTTCCGCATCCTGGAAGATCAGTTCGCGCAGAAGGCCCGCGAGGCCAAAGACGCCGATCGACGCTTCATGGAGCTGGCACTCTCGCTCGGCCGGCGCGGGCAGGGGCGCACCTGGCCAAACCCGGCCGTGGGCGCCGTCATCGTGAAAGACGGCGTGATCGTCGGCCGCGGCTGGACCCAGCCGGGTGGACGGCCGCATGGCGAGCCTGAAGCACTGCGGCGCGCGGGCGAGGCGGCGCGCGGCGCCACGCTCTACGTCACGCTGGAGCCGTGCTCGCATTTCGGCAAGTCGCCGCCGTGTGCGGATGCGGTGATTGCCGCCGGCATCAAGCGGGTGGTAGCGGCGATCGAGGACCCCAATCCGGAGGTCGCAGGGCAGGGCCATGCGCGGCTGCGTGCAGCCGGTATCACGGTGGAGGTGGGCCTGTGCGCGGCGGAGGCCGCCTTCGACCACGCCGGGCATTTCCGCCGTATCCGGGACAAACGTCCGCATGTGATCCTGAAGCTCGCGGTCTCGCCCGACGGCAAGATCGGCGCGGCCGGTGGCAAGCCGGTCGCGATCACGGGCGATGCCGCGCGCGATCGCGTGCATCTCTTGCGCGCCCAGAGCGATGCCATCCTGGTCGGTATCGGCACGGTGCTGGCGGACGATCCGCAGCTCAACTGCCGCCTGCCGGGCATGGCGGCGCGCTCGCCGGTGCGCGTGGTGCTGGACCAGAGCCTGCGGATTCCCGCATCGAGCCAGCTCGTGCGCTCAGCGCGCGAGACGCCGCTCTGGGTGGTGGGCTCGGAGCTCGCCGAGGCGGCGGCCGCGACACGGCTTGGCGCAGCCGGCGCGCAGATCATTCGCGTAGCCCCGGGCAGCGCGACCGGGCTCGATCTTCCGGCCGTGCTGCATGGGCTGGCCGGGAGGGGCATCTCGCGGCTGATGGTCGAGGGCGGCAGCCGCGTCGCTGCGGCCTTTGTGGCGGCCGACCTCGTCGACGAGATCTGGCTGTTCCGCGGGGCGGAAGCGGTCGGCGAAGGCGGCGTCGATGCGCTCGATGCAATGCCCCTGTCGAAAATCACGCAGTCGCAGGCCTACAAGGTTCATGCTAGCGAAACGTTCGGCAAGGATACTCTCACCATCTACGAGCGCGCCTAACATGTTCACCGGCATTGTCACCGACATCGGCGAGATCGTCAGCTTCACGCCTGTGGCGCAGGGCCAGCTGCACCGCCTGCGCATCGCCTGCAGCTACGATCAGACCACCATCGCCGACGGCGCCTCGATCTCCAGCAACGGCGTGTGCCTGACCGTGGTTGCTTCCGGCGTCGCAGGCGGCAGGACTTGGTACGACGTCGATGCGGCGGCGGAGACGCTGGCGCTGACGACGGCAAAGCACTGGAAGGTGGGCACGAAGCTCAATCTCGAGCGCGCGCTGAAGATCGGCGACGAGCTCGGCGGCCATATCGTCGCGGGCCACGCCGACGGCATTGCAACCCTCGTCAGCCGCGAGGACTTGCCCGATATGGCACGGTTCGAGCTCTCGACCGCACGGGAGCTCGCGCGCTTCATCGCCACCAAGGGCTCGATCACGCTCGACGGCGTCTCGCTGACGGTCAATACGGTGAAGGACGTGACCTTTTCGGTGCTGATCATCCCGCACACGCTTGATGTCACGACGATCGGCGGCTGGAAGGCGGGCGACGAGGTCAATATCGAGGTCGACCTGATGGCCCGCTACGCGGCGCGGCTGACGGAAATGAAGTGACCGGCGAAGCCGGTCATTCCGGGGCGATGCGAAGCATCGAACCCGGAATCTCGAGATTCCGGGTCTGGCGCTCGCGCGCCATCCCGGAATGACAATCTCTTTGAACTTGGCTTAGTCTGTGGCGGCGACTACATAGCGCGCCAACCCCTTTCGAAACGGATTGAACGATGGCAGACGCGCGGCGCGCACCCCTGAAGGACCAGACCGACATTTCCGGCGCGCGGGCGCTGATTGTCGAGGCGCGGTTCTATGACGATCTCCAGGACGCGCTGCTGGACGGCGCGGTCGCCGAGCTGAAGGCGGCCGGCCTGACCCATGACGTCATCACGGTTCCCGGCGCACTGGAGATACCGGCGGCGGTGGCCATCGCGGTCGATGCGGCGGCGGCGAACGGCAAGCCCTACGATGCGGTGATTGCGCTCGGCTGCGTGATCCGCGGCGACACCATCCATTTCGAGATCGTCTCGCAGGAATCCTCGCGCGCGCTGATGGACCTCGCCGTGGCGCACAAGCTGCCGCTCGGCAACGGCATCCTCACCGTCAACAATGAGGACCAGGCCTGGGCGCGGGCGCGCGCCAGCGAACTGAACAAGGGCGGCGATGCCGCGCGCGCCGCGCTCGCGATGCTGCGCATCAAACGCCGCTTGGCGCGGGCCTGAACAATGGCTGACAACACCAAAAAACCGGCTTCTGCCACCGAGAAGAAAGCAAACCGGCGCGGTGCCGCGCGGCTCGCCGCCGTGCAGGCGCTGTACCAGATGGACATCGCCGGCGCCGGCATCAACGACATCTTCGCCGAGTTCGAGAGCCACTGGCTCGGCAACGAGGTCGAGGGCGACACTTACCTGCCGGCGGAAGCCGCTTTCTTCCGCGACGTCGTCTCCGGCGTCGTGCGCGACCAGAAGAGGCTCGATCCCCTGATCGACGAGGCGCTGTCGAAGGGCTGGCCGCTGAAGCGGATCGAGGCGATCCTGCGCGCGGTGCTGCGGGCAGGGGCGTATGAGTTGGAGCACCGCAAGGACGTGCCGGGCCGCGTCGTCGTGTCAGAATATGTCGACGTCGCGAACGCCTTCGTCGACCGCGAGGAGACCGGGATGGTCAACGCCGTGCTCGACCAGATCGGCCGCCAGTTTCGCGGTGACGAGTTCGGGCGGGGGTAGGACGGGACGATGACTTTGGCAGTAGCCGTCATCCTGAGGTGCCGTAGCGAAGCGGAGGCCTCGAAGGACGACGGCGTGCCACTGAAGGTGCACCTCGGCCGTGCATCCTTCGAGGCTCGCAAGGGTTCGCACCTCCGGCGAAAATGGCTTCGCAATTTCGCAGGGATGACGGGTTTACTGTCGTGACACAGGACAGAACACAGCCCTCCGCCGAAGACTCTCTCATCGCGCGCTATTTCAAGCCGCTGGCGACCGATCCCGGCGCGTTCGGACTGGTCGATGATGCCGCGGTCCTGTCCTCGTCCGGTGACGACATCGTCGTCACCACCGACGCCGTGGTCGAAGGCGTGCATTATCTTGCCACCGATCCCCCCGATACGATTGCGCGCAAGGCGCTGCGGGTGAACCTGTCGGACCTCGCCGCCAAGGGGGCCGTGCCTGCCGGCTTCGTGCTGACGCTGGCGCTGCGCAGCCAGGAGGATGCATGGCTCCGGCCGTTCGCGGATGCGCTCGGCGCGGACGCAAGAACCTTCGCGTGCCCGCTGCTTGGCGGCGACACGGTGTCGACGCCGGGGCCGCAGATGATCTCGATCACGGCGTTCGGGCGCGTGCCGAAGGGCCGGATGGTCGGCCGCATCGGCGCAAAGCCGGGCGATCGCATCCTGGTGACGGGGACAATCGGAGACGCTGCGCTCGGCCTCGACGTGCTCACGGGTGGGGCGGTCGCGGCTGTGCTGAAGGACCAAACCGCGCAGGACTACCTGATCGAGCGCTATCGCGTTCCGCGGCCGCGCAATGCGTTGGCGGGAGCGGTCCTCACCCACGCGAATGCATCGATGGATGTGTCCGATGGCCTGGCAGGTGATCTCGCCAAGCTCTGCGCCGCTTCCGGCGTCAGCGCCTTGATCGAGGCTGACCGCATTCCGAAATCACCTGCCGCCTCTCTCGCCATCTCCGCCGTCGGCCTTGAGAAGCTGGTGTCGGGCGGCGACGATTACGAAGTCCTGTGCGCGGTTCCGGACGCGCGCTGCGCTGATTTCATGCGCGAGGCCGAACAGGCGGGAGTTCCCGTCTCGGCGATCGGCACCGTCGTCGTCGGCCGCGCCGCGCCGCGCTGGACGGACGCGCACGGCAACGAGATCGCGCTGCAACGGCTCTCGTACAGCCATTTCTAGATTCGGGTGCGACCTTGCGTCCGCAGCGAACGCAGTCCCTCTGCTTTTCCGCGATAACCGGCTAACATCGGCAATCGCAACTGACGGACTTGATTCGGATGACGGCGGTTTCAGCCGCGGGCACGCTGCAGCCTGTGCCCGGCAGAGAATGCGTAAGCTGCACGCTGTGCTGCAAGGTCTACAACGTTCCCGAGATCTAGAAAGCCGCTGGCAAATGGTGCGGGCAATGCAAGCCCGGGCGCGGCTGCAAGATTCACGACAACCTGCCGAGCCAGTGCGCGGAATTCAATTGCCTTTGGCGGACGGACGCGGCGATGCCGGCGGAATGGAAGCCGGATCAGGCGAAGATGGTGGTCACCATCCATCCACTCACCCGGAACACCCAGATCCAGGTGGATCCAGGCCTGCCTTCGGCATGGAGCCGTCAGCCCTATCACGACCACTTGCGGCAATGGGCGACCAAGAACATGCCGAAAGGCATGTACGTCGTCGTTTTCGTCAATGACCAGGCGACGCTCGTATTGCCTGACCAGGATGTGGCGCTCGGTCCTCTGACACCCCAGCAAACGATCGCGGTTCGGTTGGAGCCCGGTCCGAACGGTGGCGTCTACGAGATCAAGGTCTCGACAACCCGAAAGACGGATGATGGTCAGACCTTCGAGATCGCGTCCTCTTCCCGTCACCCCGTGAGGTCGGCGGCCTGAACATGGCCGCGGTCGAGCTGAGCCCGGTTCAGCGGTCTTTCGCATGCACTGGGCAAGTCAGCGGCCAAATGCTGCTCAGGATTTGGTCTAAATACTTGCCGAGATCGGCTTTTTCGGCCTCATCCGGCGTTGCACCCTCAATTTGATTTTGGCAAGCTCGCAACCGACTAAAGCCGCCTGGGGGCGGCTTTGTTCAAAATCAAGGCGCCATACCGCACGACGGACAACAAAAGGCGCCGGGGGTACATCAAGGATCTGAGGCAAAAATCACATGACAGCATTATGGTTGATAGTGCTCTGCGGAGTGCTTTCCGTCGTCTACGCGATTTGGGCGACGTCTTCGGTGTTGAGTGCGGATGCGGGGTCACCGCGCATGCAGGAGATCGCGGGAGCGGTGCGTGAAGGCGCACAGGCGTATCTCCGGCGCCAGTACACCACGATCGGTATCGTCGGCATCGTCATCTTCGTGCTGCTTGCCTATTTCCTTGGGCTTTATGTCGCGATCGGTTTTGCCATCGGCGCCATCCTGTCGGGGGCGGCCGGCTTCATCGGCATGAACGTCTCGGTCCGCGCCAACGTGCGTACCGCCCAGGCGGCGACCACGTCGCTGGCCGGCGGCCTCGAGCTCGCCTTCAAGGCCGGCGCGATCACCGGCCTCTTGGTGGCGGGTCTCGCGCTGCTCGGCGTCACCCTCTATTTCGGCTTCCTGGTCCACTCGCTGAAGCTCGCGCCGGATAGCCGTACCGTGGTCGACGCCATGGTGGCGCTCGGCTTCGGCGCCTCGCTGATCTCGATCTTCGCCCGTCTCGGCGGCGGCATCTTCACCAAGGGTGCGGACGTCGGCGGCGACCTCGTCGGCAAGGTCGAAGCCGGCATTCCCGAGGACGATCCGCGCAATCCCGCGACCATCGCGGATAACGTCGGCGACAATGTCGGCGACTGCGCCGGCATGGCCGCCGACCTGTTCGAGACCTATGCGGTGACTGCGGTCGCCACCATGGTGCTCGCGGCGATCTTCTTCGCCAAGACGCCGATCCTCGCCAACATGATGACGCTGCCGCTCGCCATCGGCGGCATCTGCATCATCACCTCGATCATCGGCACCTTCTTCGTCAAGCTCGGGCCGAGCCAGTCGATCATGGGTGCGCTCTACAAGGGCCTGATCGCAACCGGCATCCTGTCGTTGATCGGCATTGCCGTAGTGATCTACTCCCTGATCGGCTTCGGCAAGCTCGATGGCGTCGACTACACCGGCATGGCGCTGTTCGAGTGCGGCGTGGTTGGCCTCGTCGTTACCGCGCTGATCATCTGGATCACCGAATACTACACCGGCACCGACTATCGTCCGGTGAAGTCGATCGCCCAGGCCTCGGTGACCGGTCACGGCACCAACGTGATCCAGGGCCTTGCCGTCTCGATGGAGGCGACTGCGCTGCCCGCGATCGTGATCATCGCCGGCATCCTCGTCACCTACAGCCTCGCCGGCCTGTTCGGCATCGCGATCGCGACCGCCACCATGCTGGCGCTTGCCGGCATGGTCGTCGCGCTCGACGCCTTCGGCCCGGTGACGGACAACGCCGGCGGCATCGCCGAGATGGCGGGCCTGCCGAAGGAGGTGCGCAAGTCGACCGACGCACTCGACGCGGTCGGCAACACCACCAAGGCGGTGACCAAAGGCTACGCGATCGGCTCCGCCGGTCTCGGCGCCCTGGTGCTGTTTGCGGCCTACAACCAGGACCTCAAGTTCTTCGTCGCGGACTCCGCGCAGCATCCTTACTTCGCCGGCGTCAATCCGGACTTCTCGCTCAACAACCCCTACGTGGTCGTCGGCCTGCTGTTCGGTGGCCTGTTGCCGTATCTGTTCGGCGCGATGGGCATGACGGCGGTCGGCCGTGCGGCCGGCGCGATCGTGGAGGAGGTGCGGCGTCAGTTCCGCGAGAAGCCGGGCATCATGCAGGGCACCGACAAGCCTGATTACGGCAAGGCGGTCGACCTGCTCACCCGCGCGGCGATCAAGGAGATGATCATCCCCTCGCTGCTTCCGGTGCTCTCCCCGATCGTCGTCTATTTCGTGATCTACGCGATCGCGGGCGGCGGCGTTGCCGGCAAGTCGGCGGCGTTCTCGGCGGTGGGCGCGATGCTGCTCGGCGTGATCGTGACGGGCCTGTTCGTCGCGATCTCCATGACCTCGGGCGGCGGCGCCTGGGACAACGCCAAGAAGTACATCGAGGACGGTCATTTCGGCGGCAAGGGTTCTGATGCCCACAAGTCCGCGGTGACCGGCGACACCGTCGGCGATCCCTACAAGGACACGGCCGGCCCCGCCGTGAACCCGATGATCAAGATCACCAACATCGTGGCCTTGCTGCTGCTGGCGATTCTGGCGCACTGAGCGGCGCAGACGTGAAAGACAAAACCCCGCGGCGCGAGCCGCGGGGTTTTTGTTTGGGGAGGCCGATACCTGTCATCCCGTCATTGCGCAGCCTCAACCTCGCCGTCATCGCCCGCGCAGGCGGGCGATCCAGTATTCCAGAGGCCATAATGGCATACGGATAGGGCGCGGCGTACTGGATTCCCCGCCTTCGCGGGGAATGACAGCGGTGTGTTGGGCGCTATCCTTGTGCCGACCTCTCTTGAGCGGGCGTCACTGCACGTCCATCTGCAGCCCTTCCTTCTGGATGATGCCGGCGAACTTCTTCGTCTCGGCGTCCACGAAGTCGGCGAACTGCTGCGGTGTGCCGTAATCGGCGCGGGCGCCCATGGCGGCGATTTGCTTCTTGATGTCGTCGCGCTCCAGCATCGCCTTGACCTGGAGATTGAGCGCGTCGAGCACGGGGGCGGGGACGCCCTTCGGCAGGAACACCGAGAACCAGGACGACACGTCGAAATTGGCGAGCTCCGGCGTGCTCTCGCGCATGGTCGGCAGGTCCTTCGCGAGGTCGCTGCGCTCTGGCGTCGTCACGCAGAGACCGGTGAGGGTGCCGTTCTGCACTTGCGGCAGGCTCGGATAGAGATTGTCGAACAGGATCTGGATGTCGCCGGCGAGCGCGGCCTGGAGCGCGGGACCGGCACCGCGGAACGGGATGTGCGTCATCTTCAGGCCGGTGAGCTGGAGGAACCAGGCGCCGGTGAGATGCGGGCTCTGGCCGACGCCGGAGGAGGCGTAGCTGAGCTTGTCCGGATTGGCCTTCAGATATGCGATCAGCTCGGCGACCGACTTGATGCCGGTCTTCGGATGCGCCGAGACGATGTTCGGGATCCGGATCATGTTGGAGACCGGCTGGAGCTGGTCCGGCTTGTAGGTGAGGTTCTTGAAGATGCTGTAGGCAATGGCGTTCGGACCGGGATTGCCGATCAGGATGGTGTGTCCATCAGGCTTGGCGCGGACCACTTCGGCCGTGCCGATCGTGCCGCCGCCGCCGGAGCGGTTTTCGACGACGGCCGACTGGCCCCAGGCGGTTTGCAGATGCGCGGCCAAGAGCCGGCCCATGACGTCGGTCGAGCCGCCGGCCGCGGCCGGCACGACGACGCGGACGTTCTCGGTGGGCTTCCAGTCCGCCAGGCTCGAGCGCGGCAGGATCGCCGCGGCCGAGAGGCCGGCAGCAGCGGTCAGCACGCGACGGCGGGACAACAAACGATTGGGCACGAATCCACTCCCTGCTTCTTGTTTTGCAGGGAGCGTAGGGAAGGCCGCGCGCAACGGCAAGTCGCGCGCGGCGGCAAGCGCCGTGCGGACAGCGGCAGGACGCCGCAGGCTGAAAGATCAGTTAAAGCTCAGCAGCTTGAACAGCGGCGCGAGGTAGCTCATCTCCTGGCCCGACGTCGCCGTGGTGCGGCTGATGAAGTCGAAGATCTTGCCGTCCTGCAGGCCGTAATTTGCAAGGCGACGTACGCGCCGGTTCTTGTCGAAATAGATCGCGATCACGCGCTGATCGACCACCTTCTGGTTCATGAAGGCGACCATGCGCTCCGAGCGCTGCGAGATGTAGTAGAACACTTCGCCGTCGAGGGTTGCGACCGTGGAGGGCGTGCCCATCACGATCAGCACCTGGTCCTGGCTCGCGCCGATCGGAATCTGCTCCAGCGCGCCGGGAGGAAGGATGTAGCCCTTCTGGAATTGTTCGCCGGTGCAGCCCGCGAGTGCCGCGCCGACCAGGGCCACGGCGGCGGCCATGCGCAAGCCGCGCCAGCGTGCAAAAAGGCCGCGCGGCTGGCTTGCGCGCAGGCTGGTCTGGTTCGTTATCGTCATAGTGGAACTGATTCCGTCCCCTTGCGTCGCGCGAGGCGCTGAAGTACCGGGCGGAGGCTCTGAATGCAACACGCGCTCGCCCGCTTGCGGAAACCACAATGCTTTGGCCGTTCAATCACTTCAGGAAACCCCGGCTAGCCCCGGCCGGCACCATTGAAGCCATCTATGGCATGATCGTGACGCAGGCGCGAGAACCCATATTTTACCGCGACTTGGGCGTGTCCGATACGGTTAACGGGCGTTTCGACCTGTTGCTGCTGCATCTCTGGCTGGTGCTGCGCCGCCTGCGCACAGTCCAGGGCGCCACCGAGCTGTCGCAGGCGCTGTTCGACCGCTTCTGCGAGGACATGGACGACAATCTGCGCGAGATGGGGGTCGGCGACCAGACCGTGCCGAAGCGGATGCGGGCCTTCGGCGAGGCGTTTTACGGCCGGGTGCAGGCCTACGACCAGGCGATCGAAGTCGGCGGTGAGGCGCTGGCGGCGGCGATCTGCAAGAATATCTTGAATGGGTCCGGTCTGGACCAGGCACGGCGGCTCGCGGCTTACGCCCGGGCTACGGAGGCCGATCTTGCTCGGACCAGCGAGGCCGCGCTGCTGCGCGCGTCCTTCAAGTTTCCCCCGGCGCTTTCCGAGGATCTTTCGCCATGAGCCGACCGCACACCGGAACCGAGCCCGATCCCTGGCGGGCCCCTGTCATCGTTGCGCAGATTCCAGACACCGGCCTCTATCGCGAGCTCGAGGCGTCGGCCGCTGAGCGGCAGGCCATGGCAGAGCTCGCCGGCCTTCGCGAGATCCTGTCCGCCAAGGCCAGCTTCGACGTCGTGCCGAAAAGCGGCGGCCGCTACCAGGTCACGGGCCACGTCCGCGCCAGAATCGGCCAGACCTGCGTGGTGACGCTCGATCCGATCGAGAACGAGATCGAGGAGGAGGTGGACCTGATGTTCGCCCCCGAAGCCGAGGCGCGGCGCCTCGCCGACCTGATCGAGGAGGGCCAGGACGACGAGGAGCCTCCGGAGGTCGCCGATCCGCCGGAGGCCATCGTCGGCGGCATCATCGATCTCGGCCGGCTCGCCACCGACGCGCTGTTCCTGGCGATCGACCCCTATCCCCGCAAGCCGGGGGCCGTGTTCGAGGCGGAGGTCACCGCTCCCGATCCGGAGGATCATCCGTTCGCGGCGCTGAAGGCGCTTCAGGACGAGAAGAAAGGCCGATAGCCCGGCATTTCCAAGTGAGCGCCTTGCGAGGGAGCGCGAGGCGTTTGCCGGGATGGTTTGAAGAGCAGTTTCATCCATTTGATTTTATTGTGCTTTATCTCGAATTTGACCACCCGCCAGCCGATCGTCCTGAATGCAAAAGGCTGGGGGCAAGAGGTTGTTTCGGGATAACAAAACGCTATTGTCGCGCCGCGGTCCGGGTGCGGCGGGGCGCTTGGCCGGTCGCCAAATCAACGGCGAACCCATTTCGCGGCCCCGCTCGTTCAAGACCGCACCAGACCAGGTTTCCAGGACTTTCATGCTAAGTAAGGTTCGCATCGCGCTGGACGCCATGGGGGGCGACGCCGGCGCCGCCGTGGTCATTCCAGGCGCTGCCATCTCGCTTGGCAGGCATCGCAACACCGAATTCCTGCTGGTCGGGGACCGCGCCAGGATCGAGCCAGAACTCGAGAAACATCCCGCCCTCAAGACCACTTCGAAGATCATCCACACCGACGTTGCCGTCAGCGGCTCCGACAAGCCGAGCCAGGCACTGCGGCGCGGCCGCAAGACCTCCTCGATGTGGCTTGCCATCGACGCGGTGAAGAAGGGCGAGGCGGATGTCGCGGTTTCCGCCGGCAATACCGGCGCGCTGATGGCGATGTCGCGCTTCCACCTGCGCACGCTGCCGGGCATCGACCGCCCGGCCATCAGCGCGATATGGCCGACCAGGCGCGGCGAATCCGTCGTGCTCGACCTGGGCGCCACCATCGGTGGCGACGCGCGGCATCTGGTGGCGCTCGCGGTGATGGGCGCGGCCATGGCGAGCGTGCAGTTCAACAAGCCGCGCCCGACGGTCGGCCTGCTCAACATCGGGACCGAGGAAATCAAGGGACACGAGGAGATCCGCGAGGCCGGTGAAATCCTGCGTGCGCGGAACCTGCCGGAACTCGACTATATCGGCTTCATCGAGGGCGACGGCATCGGCAAGGGGCTGGCCGACGTCATCGTGACCGAAGGCTATAGCGGCAATATCGCGCTCAAGGCCGCCGAGGGAACCGCACGGCAGATGGCGGAATTACTCCGCAACGAGATGCAACGGAGCTGGCTGTCCAAGCTCGGCTATCTCTTTGCCCGCAGCGCCTTCCAGGCCCTGCGCAACAAGATGGACCCCAACAAGTCCAACGGCGGGGTGTTGCTGGGGCTCAACGGACTGGTGGTCAAAAGCCATGGCGGAATCAACGCCGAAGGCTTTGCCTATGCGATCGATGTTGGCTATGAGATGGCTCACTACGATCTCCTGAACAAGATCAATCAGATGCTCAACCGCGAGGGTGGTGCACTCAATTCCGTGCAGTCCGCGCAGGAGGCTGTTTCGTGACTCAAATTCGTTCGGTCGTGCTCGGCTGCGGCTCCTACCTGCCGGAGCAGGTGGTGACCAACGCCCAATTGGCGGCGCGTATCGACACGTCCGACGAGTGGATCGTGCAGCGCACCGGCATTCGCGAGCGGCACATCGCGGCCGAGGGCGAGTTCACCTCGCATTTGGCGATCAAGGCGGCGCAGGCCGCGCTCACCGATGCCGGCATCGACGCGCAATCGATCGAGCTGATCGTGCTGGCGACCTCGACGCCCGACAATACATTCCCGGCAACCGCTGTCGCTGTGCAGCACGGGCTCGGCATCAACCATGGCGCCGCGTTCGATCTCCAAGCGGTGTGCTCGGGCTTCGTGTTCGCACTCGCCACCGCCGACAATTTCCTGCGCACCGGCGCCTTCAAGCGTGCGCTGGTGATCGGTGCGGAGACCTTCTCACGCATCCTCGACTGGAACGACCGCGGCACCTGCGTGCTGTTCGGCGACGGCGCAGGCGCGGTGGTGCTGGAAGCGCAGGAGCAGCCGGGCAAGGCCGCGACCGACCGCGGCGTTGTGACCACGCATCTGCGCTCCGATGGCCGCCACAAGGCAAAACTGTTCGTCGACGGCGGACCGTCCTCGACCCAGACCGTCGGCCATCTGCGCATGGAGGGCCGCGAGGTCTTCAAGCATGCGGTCGGCATGATCACCGACGTGATCGTCGATGCCTTCGAGGCGACCGGGCTCAATGCCGACAGCATCGACTGGTTCGTGCCGCACCAGGCCAACAAGCGAATCATCGATGCCTCCGCGCACAAACTTCATATCGCACCGCAGAAGGTGGTGCTGACGGTGGACCGTCACGGCAACACCTCGGCGGCCTCGATCCCGCTGGCGCTGTCGGTGGCGCGCAAGGACGGCCGCATCAAGCGCGGCGACCTGGTGCTGCTGGAAGCGATGGGCGGCGGCTTCACCTGGGGCTCCGCGCTGGTGCGCTGGTAGCGACAGTCGATAAAATTTTGCCGGAATCAGCGCCGATTATCGATGCGTCTGCATTGATGAGCCCTGTTGACCGCCGTGCCGTAACCTCATAATTTCAGACAACAATTGTTCGCCGTGATGTGGGGCAGGGCGATGACCGATCAAAGTAAAACCGTAACGCGTGTCGATCTCTGCGAAGCCGTCTACCAGAAGGTGGGCCTGTCGCGTACGGAATCGTCCGCCTTCGTGGAACTCGTGCTGAAGGAGATCACCGACTGCCTGGAAAAGGGCGAGACGGTGAAGCTGTCCTCGTTCGGTTCCTTCATGGTGCGCAAGAAAGGTCAGCGCATCGGCCGTAACCCGAAGACCGGCACCGAAGTGCCGATCTCGCCGCGCCGGGTGATGGTGTTCAAGCCGTCGGCGATCTTGAAGCAACGGATCAACGCCCAGCACCGTACCAACGGCGATGGCAGCAAGGTTCAACCCGAGGCGTAACCGCCCTCCGGATAAGGATTTGGCATTTGGACAAGGCGCCGGATGCGTTCCGAACCATCAGCGAAGTAGCGCAGGAACTCGACATTCCGCAGCACGTGCTGCGGTTCTGGGAGACCCGATTCTCCCAGATCAAGCCGATGAAGCGCAGCGGCGGCCGCCGCTACTACCGCCCCGACGACGTCGATCTGCTCAAGGGCATCCGCCGTCTGCTCTACGGCGAGGGTTACACCATCCGCGGCGTGCAGCGGATCCTGAAGGAGCATGGCGTCAAGTCGGTGCAGGGCCTCGCAGACGGTGCGGCTGCGGTCTCGTTCGGGGCCATCGAGGACGCCATCGGCCAGAGCCTGATGGAGCCGGACGACGAGGCTCCCATCACGGGCATCACTGACGCTGACGATGACGATTACCAGGGGGATGAGGAGGAGGGCATCGACTTCCGCTTCACGGAGGTCGATGACGAGGAAATCCTCACCACCTTCCGCAAGGGCGGCGCTGCCGCGCCGGCGGGCCCCAGCGCCGTCGACCGGGAGCGACTCGGGCGTGCGCTCGCTGACCTCGTCGCCTGCCGGGAGATGCTGGATCAGGCGCTGAAGGACGGCTGAGGCGCTTTTCGCCGGCTTTGCGGGCAGTTCCGGGAAGCTGGGCTCGGGGCCTGTCAGATCGCGACACCAAAATGGTGTGACCTCGCCTTGCGCAACGCGGCGATCCTAGCTAATGGAACGGCATTCGGAGCGTGGCGCAGCCCGGTTAGCGCACTAGTCTGGGAGACTAGGGGTCGGAGGTTCAAATCCTCTCGCTCCGACCATTTTCTTCTCAAATGGACCAAAGCTTTGCGCGATCGCGGCGCTATGCTGGCACTGCTGCTCGGGCAGTGGCTTGCCGTGAGCCCAGGTCCGGACGGCGAAGGCGAGCTGGCGCGGTCCCACCGCGTCCACGATGGACGCCTGCGCGCTTTCGAGGCGCTTGGCGAACCCGCTGGCGCTCAGGTCGAGCGTTGCGTCGGCGGCCAGCAGGGTCACCGACAGGAGCGCAATCGTTCCGGCGACGCTCATTGCCTTCCATTCTGGTGACTGCATTAGCTGACTTTCTCAGGTATTTTGTCGCTCGCCGGATAAGTGGGGCTTTTTCGCCAAGTTCAAGACCTCGACGAGGCTCGCGCACGCTTTCTTGAAGTGCGACAGATCTGTAACAGGGCGGCGCGTGCTAAGCGGATGGACGCAAGTAGCCCGCCACCATCCTTGTCGTCTCGTCGACCAGCACCTTCACCGTCTTATCGGACAGCATGTCGGCCTGGTGCAGCACCGTGTTGTGCGCCACCGCCTCGATCGCGCTGACGCAGATGAAGGTCGCCATATCGAGGTCGATCTTGCGCATCTCCTTGCGACGGCTTTCGAAATAGGCGCGCACGAGGGCGTGGACCTCGTGATTGAAGGCCTCGACTTCGGCCAGCCGCCCCGAGCGCGGGATCTGCTCGGCGAGGACGCGATGCAGGTTCGGATCGATGTGATGGGCCTCGATCGCGACCGTGACGAGCCGGCGCACCGCCTTCTCGACCGGCATCTCCGCGACCTCGACGAAGGCGGCGCGGACGATTTGCATGATCTCGTCGTTGTGACGGTCGATCACGGCGGCGACCAGCGCCTCCTTGCTCGGAAAATACTGGTAGAGCGAGCCGACGCTGACGCCAGCGATTTCGGCGATGCGGTTGGTGCTGGTCTTCTCGAAACCTTCGCGGACCAGAATGCGAGCGGTTGCCTCGATCAGCGCGTCGACGGTGGCGCGCGAGCGCGCTTGCGAGGCATTTTTCCGGGGTTTTGTCGGCGGCCTGCGCGCCATGGCGTCGAATCCAAATGCGAGCAGGAAAAACGAGCGATCACTCGCATTATAACGGCGAAGTGCGGCCTTCCGGCAAGCTGCTTTGTCGCCATATGGATGCTGAGCCAAGGCGGAGAACGGACCATGAGCGTTGCAAGACTTGTGTCGGCTTTGCAGTTTTGCCCCGGCGGTTGCATGTTCGGTGCGCAGGCGCCGCGCGATCCGGCGCCGAGTCTGCAAAGCCGCGCCTTCAACCTGCTGCTGCGGCAGCTTCCGTATAAGGAGCAGCTCGCGTCAGCCGAGGCGGTGCAGGCCCATGTGCAGAAGCTCGCGTTGCAGCCGGCCTCGTTCGAGCCGACGGGACTTGGCCGCGGCGTCGAGGCGACGCTGACCAAGATGGGCGGCTGGCCGGTCTATTACACAGCGCCGTCGTCGGGTCATGAGGGCTGCAACTTCGTCATGTTCCTGCATGGCGGCGGCTACATCAACGAGATCGTGCCGGCGCATTGGCGCTTCATCGGCCAGATGACGCGCAAGGCGCGCGTCGTGTGCGTCGTGCCGATCTATCCGCTGGCTCCGCGCGCCACGGCGAAGGACGTCGTGCCGGCGACGGCCGAGCTGCTGCGGATGCTGCTGGAGGATGCCGGGCCGGCAAAGGTCACGGTGGTCGGCAATTCGGCCGGCGCGAGCCTCGCGCTCGCCGCATGCCAATGGCTGCGCGATCGCGGCCATCGGCAGCCGAACCGGCTGATGCTGATCTCGCCTGCGGCCGAGGCCTCGGTCAGCCGCCCGGAGCAGACGGCGATCGCGGCGCGCGATCCGATCCAGGACATCCCGGGGATCGTCGAGGCCGCGCGCCTTTATGCCGGCGAGCTCGATGTCGGCCATCCCTTCGTCAGCCCGCTCAATGGCGCCTTCCGCGCGCTTGCGCCGATGACGATCTTTTCCGGCACGCGCGATCTGCTCTATCCCGACAGCGTCGATCTTGCGGAGCGGGCGAGGGCGGTGGGCGTGCCGGTCGAGCTGCATCTGCTCCGTGACCAGCCGCACAATTATGCGCTGATGCCGACGCCGGAAGGGCGGCAAGCGCGCGGGATCATTTTGCGAGCGGTGGCTTGAGGGAAAGGCGTGACCATTGTCACGCAAGGCGCCGTCTCGATGAGTCTGGCGCTGTTAGTATCCGCATAGAGGGACAATGCAGCCCCCGGGCGTTTCCTCGGATGGACGTCGTTTTGCGGGCCCTTAGGCGTGGCCCTTGATCTCGTAATGGCCCGGCACGCATTTGTAGCGCTCGAGGCGCCAATTGGCGTGATAGATCGGATGCTCGCCCATCCATTTCGCCAAGGGGGCCTGTGCGCCGACCGCACACTGCATCATCGACATCTCGGGCGTCATGTTGCTGTCGGTCACGATTTCTTCGACGCAGCCGCCTGTGGCGGATGCACCAAGCCGGCAGAGCACGGCTACGACGGTCACGAACATTCCAGTCACCTCATCGGTAGTTTCTGACCACGAAGAGGATGCAAGCGGAGTGCCAGAGCCTGTGACGCAAACAACACGCTGACCTGGCCGACTCGACCCAGCGTCCGGTTCCAGTGGGCGATTCGGATTGTAAAAAAATTGCCCTTAAACCGAAGCCGGACAAATACGGGGAACCGGCGGGATCAATCGCCTGTGGCGGCCGCGCCACAGCGGCGGCCAGTGCCTCGATACGCTGTGCATCGCGTGGTCAGCCGGCAGCTGCGGGTCGTGCCGAGCTCGTCACGTCTCGGATTCGCGCGGAATAGTCCGCGCGTCGAAATAAGGCGCAATGTTTGATCGGCGCGCCGTGTCGATCCGCTTTTGCGCGCAGAAGCGGTGCTGCTACATTTTGCGCGCGCCGCTATCGGTGGCGCGGCCACAAAGAAACAGACCGACAAGGGGAGGGACCGACGTCCCATGAAGGATTTTGCAGGAAAGATCGCCGTCATCACCGGCGGCGGCACGGGCATGGGACGCGAGCTCGCCCGGCAGCTCGTTGCCGAGGGCTGCAATGTCGCGATGTGCGACGTCTCGGAAGCGGCGATGGCCGAGACCAGGCGGCTCTGCGAGGTCGAGAAGCTGCCGCAGGGACTGCGCATCACGACGCATGTCGCCGACGTCGCGATCGAGGATCACCTCAAGCGTTTTCGCGACGAGCTCGCCGAGCAGCAGAAGACCGACAAGATCCATCTGTTGTTCAACAATGCCGGCATCGGTGGCGGCGGCAGTCTGTTCACCAACACGCGCGAGCAGTGGGAGCGTACCTTCAACATCTGCTGGGGCGGGGTCTATCTCGGCGTGCGCACTTTCCTGCCGATGCTGGTCGCCGCGGATGAGGCCCACATCGTCAACACCGCGAGCGTCAACGGTTTCTGGGCCTCGATCGGCATGAACCAGGCGCACACCGCCTACAGCTCGGCCAAGTTCGCGGTGAAGGGATTTACCGAGGCGCTGATCAACGACCTGCGCTTGCATGCACCGCACGTCAAATGCTCGGTGGTGATGCCCGGCCACATCGGCACCTCGATCGTTTCCAATTCGCGCAAGGTGCAGAGCAGTGACGGCTCCGACCGCCTCAACGCCGACGAGGTCGCGCTGACCCGCAAGCGGATGGTTGTGGCCGGCGTGCCGGATGCCGACAGGATGTCGGACGAGGATATCCAGGCGGTGTTCGCCGAGCGCGCCCGCAGCTTCCTCGAGGATGCGCCGACGACCGCCGCGCAGGCCGCCAAGATCATTCTCGACGGGGTCAGGGCGGAGCAATGGCGGATTCTTGTGGGCGACGATGCAAAGCGTCTTGACGAGCGCGTGCGAGCCACGCCGGAGCAAGCCTATGACCGCGCCTTCTACGAAAGTTTCACGCAGGAGGTCGGCTGGCGTCTCGGCTGAACCTGCCCGCTGACACCGTCAACGATGGCGCGCGGACCTATGTATGATGCGCGTCATGGCAAGAGGTGCGCCGGTGATTTTACGTGCCACCTCCTGCCAATGTCCGGCGCCTTATGACGAATTGGAATGTCACGCATGCGACACCGCTGCCTATCAAGCATCGTTCAAGCGATGGTGATGTTAAACGGGTCTCATTCGGCGCACGGCGTCTTGGTCAGGGAACCAAAATAGTTTAGTGAATCAGGGGTAACGCGATGATAGAGCGTAGCTCCCGATGATACCCGCATGCCTCTCCGACGACTGGACCCTCTGCCCGGAGAGAGAGGACATCTCCGCTGAATTCACGCGGCTCCTCACCGCGGCCCAGGAGGGCGGCGCCACGATCGCAGAATGTCTGATGATCGCGCGCCAGCTCAAGCGGGGCGACGAGCAATCCTGGCATCGCGAGTGGAAGAAGCTCGCGCAAGTGAACCGTCAGCGTGCCGAAGCCGCGTTCGCCGAAGGCCACATGGCGACGGCGCAGCGCAATTGGCTGCGTGCGCTGAACTACTATGGCGCAGCGGCGATGCCGCTGGACCAGGCCGACGAGCGTCGCTGGGTTGCAGTGCTCGCGATGCAGGAATGCGCTCGCCGCTATCTCACGGCGCGCAGCCCGTCCGGCGAGGTCGTGACGATACCCTGGATCGAGGATCATGCCTTGCAGGGCTACTTCCTGCCCGCGACGGCGGCAGGCGGGCGGGCTCCGACCGTGATCTGCATCGGCGAGCCCGGCCACCGCAAGGAGGAGTTCCTGTTCAAGCTGGCGCCGCATGCGCGCGAGCGCGGCTTCTCGATGCTGGCGCTGGATCTGTTCGGCGAGCAGCGCGACGATTATCTCGACGTGCTGTTGCGGCGGCGGGATCTCGAGAGCGCGATTCCGGGCGTCATGGACTATCTGGAGACCCGCCGCGACGTCGATTTCGACCGCGTCGCGATCGTCGCCGATGGCTGGGGCTCTTCCTTCGTGGCGCGCGCCGTGTTGCAGGAGCCGCGGCTTGCCGCTGCCGTCTGCGATGGCGGACTGTGGGACCTGCACGAGCGCGCCTTTTTCGCCAGCCGGTTTGCCATGAGCGACGTCAGCATCGTCCCGGTGCCGCACGCGCCGCTGATGGCGTCCAGCGCCGATTGTCCGGTGCTGATCACGCTGGGCGAGGACGGTTGGCTCAAGGCCGATCGGGCCCGTCAGATCGTTCAGACCTCCCGGCTCGGCAGCTCGGATGTCATGCTCAAGGTGTTCACCGCGGCGGAGACCGGCGCAGCGCAAGCGCATGCGGATAATCCGAGTCTTGCCAACGAATACATCTTCGACTGGCTCGAATCGCGGCTCGGTGCCGCGCGCATCTAAAGCGCGATGAGATCAGGACGAATCGTCATCGCGCTTTAGGCAATTGTTTGAGCGTGATCTTTTCGGAAAACCGCTGCGCACTTTTCCGGATCATGCTCTAGCGGCGGCGTCGCGCGTCAGAAGTCGAGGCTGAGACGGACGCAGGCCTTCTCCAAGCGGGTCTTCAGCGTCGCTAGCTTGGCGGTAAACTCGGTGAGCTCGTTCTCGTCGAACTCCTGGAAGACGAATTCCTTGATGGTCTTGTACTGCTCGTTGAGGCTCGCCAGGTGCTTCTGCGTCTTCTCGGTCAGGGAGAGGCGGACCACCCTGGCGTCGGTCGGGGAGGGGCGACGGCGCAACAGGCCCTTCTTCTCGAGCAGCTTGGACTGGGTCGTGACGAAGGACGGATCGACGTGGAGCAGCTTGGAGACCACGTTGACCGGGATGCCGTCGTCCTTGTCGAGGTCGGAGATCGCCATCAGTATCAGCCATTGCGGGCCGCTGATGCCGAGCGTTCTGGCCCAGAACTGACGCAGTTCTTCCAGATACATGTTGATCGACGATATCTCCCAGGTGAAACGCCGGATGATATCGAGATTTCCGATGGAGCGCAGGCGCGCTCCTTCCTTCCTCGTTGCGGACACAGCGTCACTCCCGTGATCTGATTCTTCTGGGCTGGTGTCGTGGAAGGCCATAGTCCACGCAAGCCTGCTCTGACGCAAGTGCAGAGCAGGGTAATTTTGTCACTAAAATTACAAAGATGACCGACTCAGCAGATCGGTCGACCCTGGTGTTGCCCGCGGGGCACAGGTTTAATGAAACAACAAAGCTGAGCAGATAAACTATTTTGATTAGCGGAACGGCGCAGGCATATTGCTCCGTGACGGTGGGGGGTACTCGATCGTCCCGTTGCAGGTGGTTCGCTCACGTCCCTCGCGTCGAATGCGGGTGTGTCCGAAAGCGCGAAGCGGCCGAGCGGATTTGAAGAGATGGGGATCTGGGGGGCCTCACGGTCCGGTCTCCGTAAAATGAGAACTTGGAGGTTTTAAATGAAAGTGGTGAAGAGCCTTTTGCTCGGCACTGCGGCGGGTCTGATCGCCGTCGGTGGAGCTCAGGCGGCTGATCTTCCGGTCAAGGCCAAGGCGGTCGAGTACGTGAAGGTCTGCTCGCTCTACGGCGCGGGTTTCTACTACATCCCGGGCAGCGACACCTGCATCAAGCTGGGCGGCTATCTGCGTGCCGAAGTCGCGCTGAATTCCGGCGGCAACTACAGCGCTTCCTACAACAACGTCTTCGCGGCCAACAACCGCCTGACGAACTACTACTCGATGCGCGCTCGTGAAGATCTCAACATCGACACGCGCACCGCGACCGAATACGGCGTGGTCCGCACCTATTTCGACGCGGTCTTCACCTGGACGACCGGCAACTATGTCGGCACCGGCTCGGGCACTGGCGGGACCCAGTACAGCGGCACGCTCGGCCTCAACGCGGCCGGCACCGGCCTCGTCGGTTCGACCGGCGGCGCCGTCAACGGCACCGACGGTGCGATCTCGGGCGGCGCGCTCGGCGTCTACTACGCCTTCATCCAGTTCGCCGGCTTCACTCTCGGTAAGGCCGTGTCGCAGTTCGACGCGCCCTGGATCAACTATCCCGGCAACAACTTCGACCAGCTGGTCGGCGGCAGCGGCACCACCAACGGCGTCGCCCAGATCACCTACACCGCTGATTTCGGTCAGGGCGTGACGGCTGCGTTCTCGGCGCAGGACCAGACGCAGGTCTTCCAGACCGCGATCTGGAACACCGCGGGCATGTCCACCACCGGCGTTCTCGGCGGTGCCTACGGCTCGAACACGCTCGGCGGCACCCGGTCTCCGGACCTCGTCGGCATGGTCCGCGTCGATCAGGCTTGGGGTCTGTTCCAGGCGTCGGTCGCCGCGCACGACAACCACGCCGCCTACTACGGTGCGAGCGAAATCACCGGTCACCCCGAAGACAAGTGGGGCTGGGCCGTTCAGCTCGCCTTGCAGATCAAGAACATCCCGACCGGCGCTGGCGACGTGATCAACATCTCGGGCGTCTACACCGACGGTGCGAGCCGCTACAACTTCCAGGAGCTGGCCGCGACCAGCTACTCGATGTTCGGCAGCTCGAACGCCGCCTATCAGAGCATCGGCTTTGCCGGCGTGTCTGACGCTGTGTTCGCTCCCGGCGGTGGCATGGAGCTGACCAAGACCTACGGCTTCCGTGGTGCCTACACCCACAACTGGAGCCCGTACTGGAACACGGCGCTGTACGGCGCGTGGGCTGCGGTCAACTACAGCGGCACGGCCAAGGGCCTGATCTGCGGCAGCGCCGCGTTCGCCACCCTGACCGGCACCTGCAACCCGGACTTCAACATCGGCCAGGTGGGTGTCATCACCCGCTGGACGCCGGTGAAGAACCTGACCTTCTCGGCCGACTTCACCTACAGCCATCTCGACCAGAAGTACTCGGGCACGATCACGACCGGTGCTCTGACGAGCGTCGCCAAGCCGGCGGCCACCTACGAGCTGAAGGACCAGGACACCTACAGCCTGCTGTTGCGCGCCCAGCGCAACTGGTAAGCTCAAGGTCTGTCTGATCTGACCTTAGCCCCGGCGGGACACCGCCGGGGCTTTTTTGCGAGAGGGGCCTTCTGGCAGGGACGGATTTCGGAAAATCCGGCAGCCTCTGCAGGCCACGAAGACGAGCCATGCGATTCGATCGTCTTCAAACTTATTTACTTACCTGAGTTGATCAGCTATATTCTCTTCAGCCGATTACGAAAGTCACGGCTCTTAGCTTCACGCTAAGCCTCCAGAGACCTCCGGTGATGCCCCGCCGGAGGTTTTTCGTTTTTGGGGGGAAAGCGTTTTCGAGCGAAGTCGATACCGGTTCGCGTCAGGAAAACGCGCCAACCAACAAGCTAGCCGCGCATCACGCGGGCACGCGAATTCGGCCGGTAGGCGAGGCGGCTGTGGCCGGCGCAATAGGGCTGGCCGTCGGGCGCGGCGTTGCCGCAGAAGCAGAAATCTTCTTCGCCCGGCGACGAGATCGGCCAGCGGCAGCGATTCTCGGACAGCTCGAGCAGTGAGCAGCGATTGGTGTCATCGATCGGCCCGGCCATCACGGGCGCGCCGGTCTCGCCGTAGATCGTGGCAAGCATCTCGTATTGCAGCCGCGGTACGGCGCGGGTCGCGCGGGCCGGCGGCGCAAGGCTTCGCTCGAGCCTGCGGTCTTCGACCGCGCGGCTGCGCGTCAGATTGAGCCGGGACAGCTTGCCGATCACGGCATTGCGGCTGACGCCGATATCGGCCGCGATCTCGCGACAGGAGAGGCCGGCTTCGAAATGCTGCTTCAGAAGTTCAATTCGCTCGTCAGTCCAGGTAGGTGAGAGAACAGGCATTGTAACGGTCCCAGGTTGCAGATGTTGGCCATCCGCATCGCAAGATCCGTCCGCCTCGCGTCCGCTGCGCGCTCACGTCCTGCCATTGTCGCGAATCGACAAAAGCCCGTCCTTGATGGCGAGACGGATGCCTTCCTCGATCAATGTCCGCGCGACGCCGGGAACGCTGGTGCCATGGGTGCCCTGTCTCACCAGTTTCTCCAGGTAGGTGATGGTCGAGAGCGCCAAGGTTACGGGAATGCGGTCAGTCTCGGCTTTTTCGGTGGCCATGGCCGAACGCTAGCCTCTTACTCGGGTACATAAAAGTAACGATTAAGACTCTATTTAGGTTCAGGGGTGGAAGTCAAATGCAGGTTGAGTTCGTGGCTCAGCCCGTTGGAATCACACGTGAAATTTGGCGCGGCTCAGCGCGCCGCCCGGAAGGCAGGGCGGCGGCGTGGCGTCAGCAGGTCAGGGAAGGCGGTTTGGCTCAGCCGTGCGCGATCGCCTTTTCGATCATGCAATGGATGCCCTTGGCGCCATTGACGGTCTGGGTCACCCTGAGATCGGCCGCCAGGCTGCACAGCGTGTAGGCATCCTCGCGTGACAGGTTTCGCACCTCGCCGAGCAGCACGATCATGTCGCGTAGCGCGCGCACCGCGCACTGGTCGAGGTCGGGGTCCATCGCCATGGTGATGTAGTGCGTCGCCGTCTCGGCGCGGGGATAGTCGAACTTGAGATCCTTGCGCAGGGTCAGCCGAAAGCGGCCCCGGAGCCCGGTCTCGATCGCGGTGACGCAGACCTCGCCATCGCCCTGCACACCATGACCGTCGCCGCAGGAGAACAGCGCGCCCGGCACGAACACCGGCAGGTACAGTGTCGCCCCCGCACCAAGCTCCTTGTTGTCGAGATTGCCGCCCATCGCGCGCGGGACCAGCGAGGAGATGCGGCCCCAAGCCGGCGGCGGCGACACGCCCATCACGCCGAAGAACGGTTTGAGGGGCAGGTCGAGGCCCCACGGCATGCGGCCAACCATCCGCGTCTGGTCCAGCGGGATGTTGAGAACACGCGTCGCGTGGAAATCATCGGGCAGGGTGCCCGACAGCGGCTTGATCATGTTCCAGCCCCAGTCCTGCCGGAGTTGGACGTCGAGGATCTCGACCGCGAGCACGTCGCCGGGTTCGGCGCCCTCGACCGCGACCGGGCCGGTGAGGATGTGGCCGGGCAGCATGCGCTCGTTCTTGGCATGAACCTCGTGCATCTCCGGCGGAATGTGAAACTTGTTGCGGTCGGGCAGCACGTCCGGGCCGCCGCTGATGGTGTCGGCCGTCACCTCGTCGCCGCTCGCGATGGTGAGGACGGGCTTGAGGGCGGCTTCGAAGAAGCCCCAATGGCAGGTCTCGGGGCTTGAATGCAGGTGATGATGGGTCATTTGTCGCGTCCGTCCGGTTTCATCAGAGCTCGTCATGAGAACCTGATAAGCCCGGGCTTGACCCGGCGATCGATCCTCTTTCAAGAAGATTTTCTGAAGAAGGATGGGCCGGTCAAGTCCGGCATGATCATTCCAGCGAGGCTCCCCTGTATTTCGTCCTTTCCAAGACGCTCGGCACCGCGCTGCTGCCGATCAATCTGCTGATCGAGCTCGGAATCCTGTCGCTGCTGCTGATGGTGACGCGCTTTGCATCGCTCGGCCGCAAGCTGGCCGTGACCACGCTGGTCCTGCTGGCGTTGGTTGCATTTTCGCCACTCGGCAATCTCCTGATGTACCCGCTGGAATCGCGGTTTCCGGCGTGGGACTCCTCGCGCGGCGCGCCCGACGGCATCATCGTGCTCGGCGGCTCCGTCGATTCCGACTTGTCGGCGGCGCACCGCACGCCGGTGGTCTCGCACGCCGCCGATCGCTTCTTTGCGCCGGCCGAGCTCGCGCGCCGTTATCCGAATGCGCGCGTCGTCTTCACCGGAGGCTCGGCGAACCTGATCTCGACCGAGGCCAAGGAAGCCGACTATTCCGCGCCGATCCTGGAAAGCCTGGGCATCGCGAAGGAGCGGCTGATCCTCGAGCGCGAGTCCCGCAACACCTGGGAGAACGCGATCTTCACGAAGCAGCTGGTGATGCCGAAGCCGGGCGAACGGTGGCTCCTGGTCACCTCGGCCTTCCACATGCCGCGCGCGATGGGGACCTTCCGCAAGGCCGGATTTGACGTCGAGGCCTATCCCGTCGACTGGCGGATGGGCGGGCGCGACGCGCTTTTCGCCTTCACCCGCAACGGCGCGGAGGGCCTCAGCAAGACCGACGTCGCCATGCGCGAATGGATCGGCCTTGTGGCGTACCGCATCACGGGACGGACCGGCGAGTTGCTTCCGGGACCGGGCAAGGACTAGAACGGGGGCTGCAAAACAAGAACACAGCACCGGCGCGCGATCGCCGGCCCCGGAGGATGCCATGCAGCAGCAGAGCGCAGACAGGATCGATCTTGCCGGCCTCGTCGCCGATCTCAATAGCCTGTTGCGACTGAAGACGACGGTGATCGGCATGAAGCTGTTCGCGCAAGCCGCGGAGATGGAGGCGATCCCGAAAATCCGGCGGCCGAACGCGATCCATACCACCGACCAGATCGTTAGCATGGCCGCGCGTCTGGGCTGGACCGTCGGCATCACCGGCGACGATCTGGTCGGCGCACAGTGCCGTGCGGTGATCGGCCTCGCGCCACAGGACGAAAAATGGCTCGCCGGCGAAAACTATGTCGGCGTATGGCACGGCACGGCCGAAGATGCGCGCAAGCGCCAGGAGGCGCTGGACGTCGTGCCGTTCGGGCACTACCAGGCGCTCGCGGTCAGTCCGCTCCAGAGCGGCCGGCTCGATCCGCCCGACATCTGCCTCGTCTACGCGACACCCGGGCAGATGATCATCCTGATCAACGGCCTGCAGTATACCGGCTACAAGAAGTTCGAATGGGGCGTGGTCGGCGAGACCGCTTGCGCGGATTCCTGGGGCAGGGCGCTCAAGACCGGCGAGCCCAGCCTGTCCTTGCCATGCTATGCCGAACGGCGCTATGGCGGCGTGCCGGACGAGGAGATGCTGATGGCCTTGAAGCCCTCCCATCTCGCCAAGGCGATCGAGGGGATGAAGGCGCTGGCGAAGAACGGCCTGCGCTATCCGATCCCGCCCTATGGTATTCAAAGCGACGTCCGTGCCGGCATGGGCGTGAGTTACGCGAAAAAGTAAGGGACGACCATGAGCTCTCAGGAATTCGACATCGTCGTCTACGGTGCGACCGGTTTCACCGGCCAGCTCGTCGCCGAATACTTGGCGGCACATTACAAGGACGACAAGGCGCTCAAATGGGCGATGGCAGGCCGTAGCCTCGACAAGCTGAAAACGGTGCGCGATGCGATAGGCGCGCCCGCGGATACGCCGCTGATCGTCGCCGATGCGTCGGATGCCGCCTCGCTGAAGGCGATGGTGGCGCAGACGAGGTCGGTCGTCACGACGGTCGGTCCGTATCAATTCTATGGCGAGGACCTGCTCGCGGCCTGCGTTGCTGGCGGCACGGATTATTTCGATCTGTGCGGCGAGCCGGTCTGGATGCGGCAGATGATCGACAAGTACGAGGCGGCGGCGAAGCAGAGCGGCGCACGCATCGTGTTCTCGTGCGGCTTCGATTCCGTGCCGTTCGAGCTCGGCGCGTTCTTCGTGCAGGACGAGGCCAAACGCGCGTTCGGCGCTCCCGCCGCGCGCGTGAAGGGGCGCGTGCGCGACATGCGCGGTACGCTCTCGGGCGGAACGGCGGCGAGCGCGAAGGCGACCTTCGATGCGGTCGCAAAGGATATCAGCCTCGTTGCGATCCTGAACGATCCGTTCGCGCTGACGCCGGGCTTCACCGGTCCGAAACAGCCGAAGGGCAACAGGGCGCTGCTCGAGGAGGATCTGCAATCCTGGGCCGCGCCGTTCATGATGGCGCTGATCAACACGCGCAACGTCCATCGCTCCAACATGCTGATGGGCTTCCCCTACGGCCAGGACTTCGTCTACGACGAGATGGTCCTGACCGGTCCCGGCGAAAAAGGCGAGGCCAACGCGAAACGTGTGATGGCGGCCAACGCCGAGAAGACCGGCCCGAACGCGCCCAAGCCGGGCGAGGGGCCGTCGAAGGAAGAGCGGGAGAACGGTCTGTTCAACCTGCTCTATGTCGCGATCGCGCCGGACGGTCGCATGGTGCGTGCCGGCGTCACCGGCGACCGCGATCCCGGCTACGGCTCGACCTCGAAGATGATCTCCGAATGCGCGATCTGCATGCTGCGTGATGCGACTGATGTCGCCGCCGGCTTCTGGACGCCGGGCGCAGCGATGCAGCACAAGCTGATCAAGCGGCTGCAGGACCACGCGGGGCTGACGTTCAGGGTGGAAGCGTAGAGCCCACGGTCCTGCAGAAGGCGTGATCTGTGTCAGCGAAGTTCGACATCGTCGTCTACGGTGCAACCGGTTACACCGGCCAGCTCGTCGCCGAGTATCTCGCCGCGCACTATGTCGGTGAAGGCTCGCCGAGCTGGGCGCTCGCCGGGCGCAGCAGGGACAAGCTCGCCTCCGTTCTCGATGCGATCGGAGCCCCCGCGGACACGCCCCTCATCGTTGCCGATGCCGCTGATCCCGCGTCGCTGCGGGCGATGGTCGATCAAGCGAGGCTGGTCGTCACCACGGTCGGCCCGTACCAGCTTTACGGATCCGATCTGCTTGCGGCCTGTGTCGCTGATGGCACCGACTACATGGATCTCTGCGGCGAGCCGATCTGGCTGAAGCAGATGATCGACAGGCATGAGGCGGCCGCCAAGGCGAGCGGTGCGCGCATCATCTTCTCCTGCGGCTTCGATTCCGTGCCGTTCGAGCTCGGGGCGTTCTTCGTGCAGGAGGAAGCCAGGCGCGTGTTCGGAGCGCCAGTGCCGCGCGTCAAGGGGCGCGTCCGCGACCTCAGCTGGAAGTTCTCAGGCGGCACCTCGGCGAGCGCGAGGGTGACCTTCGAAGCAGTCGCGCAGGATCTCAGCCTGGTGTCGATCCTCAAGGACCCCTTCGCATTCACGCCTGGCTTCGAGGGGCCGAAACAGCCGCGCGGCAACAGGCCTGTTTTCGAGGAGGACCTGCAATCGTGGTCCGCCCCGTTCGCGATGGCGACGCTGAATACGCGCAACGTCCACCGCTCCAACATGCTGATGGGATTCCCGTATGGCAGGGATTTCGTCTACGACGAGATGGTGCTGACGGGAGCGGGGGAAGAAGGGCAGGCCAACGCCAAGCGCGTCATGGCCGCCAACAGCGAAAAGACAGGTCCTGAAGCGCTCAAGCCCGGCGAGGGCCCCACGAAGGAAGAGCGCGACAACGGTCACTACGACCTGCTTTATGTCGCGATTGCGCCCGACGGCCGTCAGGTTCGCGCGGCGGTGAAGGGCGATCTCGATCCCGGCTATGCGTCAACGGCGAAGATCGTCTCCGAATGCGCGATCTGCCTGTTGCGCGACACGCCTGACGTGCCGGCTGGTCTCTGGACGCCGGGCGCAGCGATGCAGCACAAGCTGATCAGGCGGCTGGTCGAGAACGCTGGGCTGAGGTTTGAGGTGGAGAGCTAGCTTGGCATCGTAGCTCTCGTAGGGTGAGCAAAGGCGCAACGCGCCGTGCCCACCTTCTCTCAGTGGTGGGCACGCTGCGCTTTGCCCACCCTACGGCAGGGTGTCGCTACTACGGTAGTGCGCCGCTACGCCGCCCGCGCGTCATACGCGTACATGAAGTCCATGCTCTTGGCGCCCAGCGGCAGCAGCCACTTCATCATCTGATTGCGCATCCACGCGCCGGTCGCGCTGAACTCGCGCTTGCTGTTGCCGTTGCGGCGGGCCATGGCGACGATCTTCTCCGCGCGGGGGCGGCGCTCGGCCTCGAAGGCCTGGAAGGTGGCGCCGAGCTCCTGGCCGTCCTGCATCAGGCGTGCGAGCCTCATCGCATCCTCGAGCGCGAGCGAGGCGCCCTGGCCGGCATGCGGGCTGGTCGCATGCGCGGCATCGCCGATCAACAGCGAGCGCTTGCGCGACCAGGTCGGCAGGGTCGCGACGTCCAGCGTATCGGTGACCACGATATTCTCCGCGGCTTCGATGATGTCGGGGATCGGATTGTGCCAGCCGCGGTGGAAGCCGCGCAGATGCTGCTTCAGCGTCGCCTGGTCGAGCGCGCGGAACATCGCGGCATCCATGCCGTGGGCGGGCTGCGTGCTCCACCACATCACGCCGTCGGTCGGATCCGGGCTGCAATAGCCGTAGCCGAAGAACCCGCTCTGGCCGAACGTCGTCTCGACGTGCCGGCCGATCGGCCGGCCGTCGAGCACGGCGTGCGGCACGAAGCCGCCAAAGCCGATCAGGCCGGTGTTGAACGGCTGCGGTCCGTCCGGCACCACCTGGCGCCGGGTGATGGAATGCACGCCGTCGGCGCCGATCAGGAAGTCGCCTTCGGCTGTGGTGCCGTCAGCGAAATAGGCAATGATCGGCTGGTCGCCGCGATCCTCGATCTTGATCAGACGCTTTTCGAAATAGAGCGAGACGCAAGCGCACCAGGCCTTGTCGATCAATATCTCGTTCAGCGTAGCGCGGCAGACATTGACCGCCGGCTGGCCGAAGCGCCGTTCCATGTCGCGATTGATCGAGCCGAGCCGCTCGCCGCCTTGCGAGTAGAAGTCGAAGGACTCCGCGACCGAGCCGCGGCCGATCAGCTCGCCCGCAAGGCCGATCTCGTCCATGACTTGCATGCCGTTCGGCGCGATCTGAAGCCCGCCGCCGATGCCTTTCGAATAGGGCCATGCCTCGTAGATCGCGGATTCGATGCCGGCGCGGCGAAGCAGGATCGCCGCGACTGGCCCGGCGATGCCGGCGCCGATGATCAGGGCCTTGCGTGGAGGGCTGGACATGGCTTGCTCCCGACGTTTCCGTGGTGCTAGGAGGAATTAAAGTTGCTAAATCTCTTAGTGACTAAGATATATATCGACTAAGATACGAGGCCAGCCTTGTCAAGGACGAAAGCGCGCGTGGCATTGTTGCAGGAGCTCGAGGAGGCAATGCGCAGGTCGTCCGCGCAGGGCGTGCTCTATGGCCAGACCGTTGCGAACGTTGCCGGAATTGCCAATTCCGACCTCGAATGCATGGACATCCTGTATCTGGAGGGCCGCGTCACCGCAGGCCGGCTCGCCGAGGTCACCGGCCTGACCACGGGCGCGATCACCGGTGTGGTCGACCGACTCGAGAAGGCCGGCCTGGTGCGCCGCGAGCGCGACGAGAAAGATCGGCGCAAGGTCTTCATTTCGGTCGTGCCGGAGAAGGCGATGAAAATCGGCCAGCTCTACGTGCCGATGCAGCAGGCGATGGAAAAGGTATTTGGCGCCTATTCCGATGAGGAACTGCGGCTGCTGCTGCGCTTCGCGACCGAGGGTTACAAGGGCGTGCTGGCGGCGACCGAGGCGCTGAAGGGCCTGCTCGACACGCCGCCGGAGAAGCGTCCTGATCTCAAGCTGAAGAAGCTTCGTCCGAAACCTTGATCTTGTAGGCCTGCGCAGCGGCGATCATGCCCCACATCGCGCCCAGCATCATCCAGAAGTGCCGCCAGTGGTCGGTGTCGATCACGAAGCTCTCGCCGACGGTGCCGACGAAGGCAGAGAAGATCGCAAGATAAGCGCGCTGCCAGGGCACGCGGACGAAGACGTTTCGGAAGCCCATGATCACGGTGGTGAAGACCAGCGCGGGATAGCACACGCCGGAGAGCCAGCCGCCCGACATGAAGGCGTTGAGATAGGAGTTGTGGGTGTCCTCGGGAAAGAAGCGGTGGAATTGCAGCGGGCCGATGCCGAGCGGCAGGTCGAGTGCCATCTCCGCGCCGAGGATGTGCCTGCCGAACCGGCCGAAGCGGCCTTCGTCATAGCTCTGGTCGAAGCTGGCGCGCTGCTTGAACATCTCGGCGGTGGAATCGAATGACAGCAGGACCGCGATCAGCGCGAGGCTCAGCACGGCGGCGACGATCGCCATGACGACGATGCGCGAGCGCTGCGCATTGGTGCGGCTGGTCAGGACCATCAGCGCCAGCATGAAGGCGGAGGTCAGCACCAACCCGCCCCAAGCGGCGCGGGAGAAGGCGAGCAGGATCGCCAGCGACATGATGCCGAAGGCGATGACGTTCCGGAGCGCTTTGGCCAGCTTGTCGGAGACCACGCTCTGGAGCGCGAACAGCGCCGGCAGGATCAGGAAGGCGCCGAGCACGTTCGGGTCCTTGAACGTGCCGCGCGCGCGTCCGTAGAGGGTGAGGAGATCGTCGCCGCCCGGAACCAGGTGGAAATAGCCGGCGATCGCCGCGAGCGAGGCAACCATCGCGCCGACCACGAGGCCGCGCAGCAGCATGTCGAGCCGGGCGGCGGTGTCCTCTGAGGTGATCATCGCAAAGAACACCACGGTGACTGCCATGTACCAGGAGGTCGCGATCCAGCTCACCACCTCGCTCTGCTCGAACAGCGGGATCGCGCTGATGGTGTAGCCGACATTGAGCAGGACCAGCATCAGCACCAGCGGTATCAGCACGAGCTTCAGCCGCAAACCGGTGGCGAAGAAGGCGACGGTGGCAAGCAGCGTCGCGATTTCGTAGGGGCTCGGTTCGATGAAGACGATCGCGCCGGAGGCGCCGACCAGCCACACCAGCGCACGCTGGAGCGCCAGCACGCCAGGCGCAGCCGGCCCGGCTACGTTCACTCCACCGGCTGTCGCCGCATACGCCATCACACGCTCATACGCTTACGCAACTGGTACGCCACAAACACCGCTGTCATCGCCCGGCTCGACCGGGCGATCCAGTATTCCGCGGCAGCGAGGTTCAGCCCCGGCGTCTCGGCGTACTGGATGCCCCGCCTTCGCGGGGCATGACAGAGCAACTCAACTCAATACGCGTTCTCGTTCTTGGTCAGCAGCGAGATCGGCGTCTTCAGCAGAATGTAGAGGTCGAACAGCACCGACCAGTTCTCGATGTAATAGAGGTCGAACTCGACGCGCTTCTGGATCTTCTCTTCGTTGTCGATCTCGCCGCGCCAGCCGTTGATCTGGGCCCAGCCGGTGATGCCAGGCTTGACGCGGTGACGGGCGAAATAGCCGTCGACGGCTTCGTCGAACAGGCGGCTCTGGAGCTTGCCCTGCACCGCATGGGGGCGCGGGCCGACCAGGGAGAGATTGCCGGAGAACACCACGTTGAAGAGCTGCGGCAGCTCGTCGAGGCTGGTCTTGCGGATGAAGCGGCCGACGCGGGTGACGCGCGGGTCGTTCTTGGTGACGACCTTCGAGGCGGTTGGGTCGGCCTGATGATGGTACATCGAGCGGAACTTGTAGACGTCGATGCGTTCGTTGTTGAAGCCGAAGCGCTTCTGGCGGAACAGCACCGGGCCGGGGCTGTCGAGCTTCACCGCCAGCGCCACCAGTCCCATCACCGGCAGCGCCGCGAGCAGCGCAAGGCCGCCGACAACGCGGTCGAACAGCCACTTCATCACCAAATCCCAGTCGGTGATCGGCGCCTCGAACACGTCCAGCGTCGGCACCTCGCCGAGATAGGAATAGGAGCGGGGCCGGAAACGCAGCTTGTTGGTGTGCGCGGAGAGGCGGATGTCGACCGGCAGAACCCAGAGCTTCTTCAGCATCTCCAGGATGCGGGTCTCGGCCGAGATCGGCAGCGCGAACAGCACGAGATCGACGCGGGTGCGACGCGCGAACTCGACGATGTCGTCGACCTTGCCGAGCTTGCGGGCGCCGGCGCAGGTGTCGAGCGCGCGGCTGTCGTTGCGGTCGTCGAACACGCCGAGCACGTGGATGTCCGAGTCTTCCTGCGCGTTCAGCGCCTCGACCAGCTCCTCGCCGTTGCGGTCGGAGCCGACGATGATGGTGCGGCGGTCGAGGCGACCCTGACGGGCCCAGTTGCGCACCAGCGAGCGCAGCACGAGGCGTTCGCCGATCAGCACGCCAAGTCCGAGAAAGAAGAAGGCGGCGAGCCAGAGCCGCGACGTGTCGCTGCCGAATTTGGCGAAGAAGGAGACGCCGATGAACAGCAGGAAGACGAACGACCAGGACGAGATCATCCGCGTCATCTGCCGCAGATGGCCGCGGAACAGCTGCACCTGGTACATGTCGGCAGCCTGGAAGCAGACCACGGCGGCCACCGCGACGGCAACGATCTGCGCAGGATAGACCCAGCTGAAGCCGGACAGCGGCATGACATAGCCGACATAGAGTGCGGCGCCGACGAGGCTCAGCAGCGTGAAGTCGGCCGCGCGCACGAAGCCTGTGATCACGATCGGCGAATAGGCGCGAGCGACCTTCTGGTTGACGACATCGAGCGCGGCCGGCGAAAGCCGGCGGCGTCGTTCGACGAAGGGTTTATCAACCGGGACGGCCGCGGCGCTGGTCGCGGCATCGAGCATCGAGCGTGCGTTGAGCGGTTCCACGGGCGTCCACGTCCATTCCAAAGACCCGCGGGCAGCGACTTTGCGCCCCGGGTGAGCATCCCTGGCACGTCGATTATCGAACAAATCGGAAGATTTTCTAAAGCGACCCGAACAATGTTAATGATTGGCAAATGCGTCGCGATAGCCCGCGAGCACGCCATCGACCATCGCCTGCTGCGAGAAATGCGCGGAGATGCGCTCGCGCAGAGAGGATGCACGCTGTGCGGTTCCTTGTGGATCGTCCAGCGCGGCTGCAATTGCTTCCGCCATCGCTTCGGCATTGCTCGGCGCGAACAGCGCCGGACTGTCGGCACCAAAGATCTCGGGGATGCCGCCGACCCGGGCGGCGATCATGGGAATGCCGGCCGCTCCCGCTTCGATCACGACATAAGGCATGGAATCGCCGCGCGAAGGCACCACCAGCAGCCGGCCCTTGGAGAAGCCGTAGCGCGCTTTGACGTGGCCGATGAAGCGAATGGCACCGGCGAGGCCGAGCTTCTCGACCTGCGCTTTCAAGGTCGCCGTTTCCTCGCCATCGCCACCGAGCGTCAGCGTCACCTTCCTGCCGCCTGCATGCAGGCGCGCCACCGCATCGACCAGCAGATCTGCGCCCTTGATGTGCCTGAACTCGCCGACATAGGCGAGATCGGTGGCATCCTCCGCGGTGATAACAGGCTCGAACTCCTCCGACGTCACGCCGTTGAAGACGCAGTGCACCACGCCCTTGGGCGTGCCGACGATGCGCTGATAGGTGTTGCGGGCAAAGGCGCTCTCGAACAGGAACAGGTCCGTCGCATCCATCAGCGTGCGTTCCAGGCGTGCGTAGAATTCGCCCTTGAACGTGTGGAGAGGGTAATGCAGCGAGCCGCCATGCGGGGTGTAGATGCGAATGGTGTCGTCGGAGCGCCGCCGCATCCGGACGAAGGCGCCGGCCTTGGCGCCGTGACCGTGCATGACGTCGGGCTTGAGGCCGGCGATCAGGCGGCGCATCCGCAGCCACACCAGGAAATCATCCGGAGAAGGTTCGCGGCGGATTGCGAGCCGATGCACGCCGAGCTTGAGCCGCGGCGCGAGCTCGACAAGTGCCTTCTCGGCGCGCTCGCCGCCGGTGAGACTGTCGGCGAGAATGCCGACATGATGGCCGCGGTCAACCTGCCCGTTGGCGAGGTCGAGGATGTGGCGGAAGATGCCGCCGACGGGCGCGCGTACGGCGTGGAGGATGCGGAGCGGCCGGTCGGAAGAGGGGGGCATGATCAGAACCAGCGCTCGAAGGCGATGCTCGAACAATTCTCGAAATATCGAGATGGATTAAGAGCCCTCGTGGTTAACAAACGGTGTCGGGTGCAAGTCCGCCGGTCGCTGTGCGGCGCGATTAACCCAGCGGCAACCTTAATGGAGTGTAATCGCCGTGGTTGAGGTAGAGTCGCAGCATTGCCCTGCGGGAGTGTTCGATGCGTTTAGCGTTCTGGCGTGCCGGCAAGGACAAGGCTGTGATCGAGCGGGCTGTTTCGAAGCCCAAGACCGAACCTAAGGCTGGACCCAAGGAAGCCGAAGCCGCATCCGAGGTTGAAGCCACCCGGGTCGAAGCAAAGCCTGCGCCTGTTGCCCCGAAGCAGGCGCCTGTCGAATCCGGTGACATCGACCTGCACGCGCTTGGCGCGGCGCTGGCGCGCAAGCGCGGCTGGATCATCGTGCCGACGGTGCTCGCGCTCGTCGCCTCCATCGCCGCCGTCAATCTCGTCACGCCGCGCTACAAATCCGAGGCGCGCATCCTGATCGACGGCCGCGAGAACGTGTTCCTGCGGCCGAACAGCGACCGCACCGAGGAGCGGCAGGCGCTCGACGCCGAAGCCGTCACCAGCCAGGTGCAGCTCGTGCTGTCGCGCGAACTCGCGCGCGAGATCATCAAGAAGAACAAGCTTGCGGAGCGGCCCGAATTCGATCCGGTGCTGCAAGGCGTTTCGCCGCTGAAGTCACTGGCCGCGCTGGTCGGCATCGGCCGCGATCCGTTCTCGATGACGCCGGAAGAGCGCGTCCTCGACGCCTATTACGAGCGCCTGCAAGCCTATGCCGTCGACAAGTCGCGCGTCATCGTGGTCGAATTCCAGTCCGCCGATCCCGACCTTGCCGCGCGCGTCGCCAACTCGATCGCCGACGGCTATCTGGTGCTGCAGCAGGATGCGCGCCAGGATCAAGCCAAGAACGCGAGCCAGTGGTACGCCAGCAGGATCGACGAGCTGCGGCGGAACGTCGCCGAGGCCGAAGCCAAGGCCGAGGATTTCCGCTCCAAGTCGAGCCTGTTCGTCGGCACCAACAACACCACGCTGTCGAACCAGCAGATGGGCGAGGTCAACACCCAGCTCAACAATGCGCGCGCATTGAAGGCCGATGCCGAGGCCAAGGCGCGGCTGATCCGCGAGATGCTCCAGAGCGGCAAGCCGATCGAGGCCTCCGAGGTGCTGAACTCGGAATCGATTCGTGGGCCATCCCAGCAGCGCGTAGCCCTGCGGGCGCAATTGGCGGAGCAATCCTCGACGCTGCTCGGCAATCATCCGCGCATCAAGGAGCTGAAGGCGCAGCTTGCCGATCTCGACAACCAGATCCGCGACGAGGCCGCCAAGATCGCCCGCTCGCTGGAAAACGACGCGCGCTTCGCCAGCGGTCGGGTGCAGGAATTGTCGGCGAGCCTGGAGCAGCTCAAGAAGCAGGCGACCTCGACCAACGGTCAGGACGTACAGCTGCGTGCGCTCGAGCGCGAAGCCAAGGCGCAGCGCGACCTGCTCGAGACCTATCTCGCCAAATACCGCGAGGCCAACACCCGCGAGACCATCGACACCGCGCCGACCGACGGACGCATCATCTCGCGTGCCATCGTCTCGAACACGCCGGCCTATCCGAAGAAGCTGCCGATCGTGCTGATCGCGACGATCGCGACCTTGCTGCTGTCGTCCGGCGTCGTCGTCACCGGCGAGCTGCTGCGCCAGACCGCGCCGCGCGCAGTGGCGGCGGTCGTCCCGGCACCGACGCCGGTGCGCCAGGAGCGGGTGGTCGAGCCGGTCGTCGAACCGCTCGTCGATCCGGTCATGGCGGAGCCCGCGCCGCTCCAGCCGGAGATCACGGCCGATGCCGATGTCAGCGAGTTCGCCGAGATCGAGCATCTGGCGGAGCGCCTGCGCGCGGCTGGTGCTGCGGCCAAGAAAGTCACGGTGCTCGGCACCGCCTCGGGCGAAGCCATCACGCTGTCGACGTTGACGCTCGCCCGGCATCTGGCGCGCGACGCGCGGGTCGTCGTGGTCGATCTCGCCGGGGCGTCGCTGACCATCGCCGCCGTGTCCGTCGATACCACGGCACCTGGCCTTGCCGAGCTGATGCAGGGTGAAGCCTCGTTCGCGCAGGTCATCACCCGCGACAAGCTCTCGCGGCTGCACCTGGTCATGGCCGGCCGTCCCGGCTTCGACCGCAGCCTGCTGCAATCGCCGCGGGTGACGCTCGCGGTCGACGCGCTACTCCGTGCCTATGACCACGTGCTGCTCGACGCCGGTAGCGCTTCGGACCTGCCTGCGGAGCTGCTGACGGCGCATGCCCGCGCCGTCGTGGTGCCCGATGCGTCGATGGCGCAGGATGCGCGCACGCTGATGTGCGAGCAACTGAGGGGCGTCGGCTTCAGCGAGGTGACGATGCTGACTAGGCCGGTGCAGCCGTCAAACGCACCGGAAGCCCCGCGCGTCGTGGCGGCGTGACGTTCTTACCCTCTCCCCTTGTGGGAGAGGGTGGCTTCGCGAAAGCGAAGCCGGGTGAGGGGTTTCTCTCCTCACGAACAGTCTAGCGAGCGGAGAGATACCCCTCATCCGGCGCTTCGCGCCACCTTCTCCCCCAAGGGGAGAAGGGAAGAGAACTACCCGAACGCCTGCCGCAGCCGCCGGGCCAAATCAAACAGCATCTGGTTCTGCTTCACCAGCCGCTTGCCGCGGCTCAGCGAGGACATCGCCATCGCCGCGAGTTTGCCGCGCGAGGTCAGGGGAACGAAGCTGTCGAAGATGTCCTCATCGTCCTTGCAGAACATGCGCTTGTAGTCGTCCGAGCCGATGCCGAGATCGAGCGAACGGTAGCCGCGCTCGCCGTAGCGGTCGATGATGTAGCGCATCAGGATCAGCCCGGGGCTGTAGCGGGCGTGCTCGGACATCGTGTAGGTGTTGAACATCATCGAGAAGCGCTGGCCGTCGGCGACGCCGGCGAAGATCGCGATCACCTCGTCGTCGCATTCGATCGCGTGGATGTCGATGACACGGCCGTCGCCGCGCGGGGCGAGGCACGCGCTGCGGATGAATGCTTCGACGCCGGGCTCGGCGAAGACGTTGGGCAGCTTCTGCTCCGCCATCCGTGCCGGCTTGACGCGGAAGAACCAGTCGAGCAGGCGGGTGACGTCCGCGTCCGTGGTGGCAAGGTGATAGCGATAGCCCGCGAGCGCCTGGAGCTTCTTCTCCTTGCTCTTGAGACGGCGGCGGAAGGAGTTGCTGATCCGCGAGGTGGGCGGACCGCCGGGCTCCATCACCAGCAGCGGGCAGCCGTTGATTGCGCTCTGCCGCGGCAGAGCCGCAAACGGGTTCTGCTGGTCGTTCCAGCGCAGCGGCTGCTGCGTCAGCGAGAGCACATCGACATGCTCGCGCAGCGGCGCAAGCAGCGCGTCGAGGTCGGCGACGGTGGCCTGCACGGCAAATTCGGCGTTCCACAGGCCCATGTTGAACGTCGTATGCTTGCCGCCCATGAAGCAGGCCGTGCGCAGGCCGTGCCCCTGACGCAGCGAGAGCGGCAGCAGCAGCAGCGGCTGGCGATCGGCGTCGCGGGCAATGACGATGAAGGGGCGCGAGTCCTCGCAGCCGGCCAGGCGCTGCCACGGGCCCAGCAGGTCGAAGCGCTGATAGGGCGTGAAGAGGTGGTCGCTCTCCTCGAACGCGCGCCAGGCTATCTCGGCCTCGGCGAGATCGGTGATGATTTCGACATGCGCGATACGGCTCGCTTTCGACCGCGCTGGCGCTTCTGCCGTCCGGCTTTGCATCGCCGCAGCCATGGTCATTCGCGAAACCTGTCGAGAAACGAAAAATGCGTAATTCGGCCTGTGGCCGACCTTTGCAAAGAAATGTCAACAAAGGGTAATGACAATAGCTGCGGGAACGGGCCGCCGGCGAACGCGAAGGTGGGATATTGGCATCAGACGACAGATGGCTGGAGCGGCTGCGCCTCGAGCTGGCCTGGTTCACCGGCCAGGCTGCGCTGGGCAGCCGCGGCGCCGGCGCCATCCTGCGGTTTTCGCGCGTGCGGCCGCGGCGGCGCGGCGGATTCCAGCCGCTGCGAGAGGACGAGATCACGCCGCAATTCCTCGACCGCGCCATTCGCGCGCTGAAGCGGTGGCGCTATGACTTCCTCGGCATGGATGAGGTTTGCCGCCGTGCGGTGACGCTGCGGGAGAAGCGCCGCTTCGTGGCGCTCACCTTCGACGGCGCGCCCAAGGACCTCATCAGCTTCGCCTATCCGGTGCTGGCGCGCCACGCCGTTCCGTTCACCATCTATGTTCCGACCGCCTTTCCCGACGGTGTCGGAGAAGCCTGGTGGCTCGGCCTCGAGCAGGTGATCGCGCGCGAGAGCCGCATCAGCCTCATGATGGGCGAGAAGGAGCAGCGTTTCACCGTCACGGGCAATGCCGAGAAGCGGGCACTGTTTTCGTATCTTGAAGGCTGGCTGCGCTCGCTTTCGCCGGCGGAGCTGTCGGCGGCGATGGCCGATCTCTGCACGCGCTACCGGATCGATCTTGCCGCGCTCTCGCGCGAAGCGTCGATGGACTGGGAGGATCTGGCGAAGCTGGCTGCCGACCCGCTGGTGACGATCGGCAGCGCGACCGTGAACTATCCCGTTCTTGCCAACATGAAGGATGCAGCCGCGCTGCGCGAGATGACGATGGGCAAGGCCGTCGCGGAAGCTGCCTTTCGCAGCGACGTCAGGCATCTCGCCTTTCCGTTCGGCGACCGCTCGTCGTTCCGGCGCAGCCATGTCGTGATGGCGGAGGAGGCCGGTTTTGCCAGCGCTGTGTCGACGATCCCAGGCATCGTCGATGCGGAGGGCCGCACCAATCTGCGCGCGCTGCCGCGGATTTCCTGGGACGGGCGCGTGCGCTCACTGCGCATGTTGCGCGTGCTGATGTCGGGTGTCGCCTTTGCGCCGGTGAAACCGACGGGCAGCGTCACGAGCTCGACTTGACGCGATCGGGCCGCTGCATCCAGCTCACGATCGGCATCGCCGGCAGCACCCAGCCCATGCCGACCACCACGTAATAGATCGCCTGCCGCCAGCCGGACTCGGCGATCCATGGCATCTGCGCGGCCGCCATGCCGAGCAGGGCCCAGACGGTGGCGAGCACCAGGAGCAGGATGGCGCCGAAGAACTTGCGGGTGCGGATCGTCATGGCGGATGACTGCGGCTTTCGCGTAACTTGCACTGCGGAAGCGGGGGACTATAAGGGGCACGCAGTCCGGTTCAAGTCTCTTAGCTATAGACCTGGTTTAGCCCTTGAAATGACGCCGATTTCCGCCCCGTCCGAGCCGCATCGCGCCGTGCGCTGGTGGCTGATCTCCGTGGCCGCGCTGATCGCGCTGATGGTGCTGGTCGGCGGCGCGACGCGGCTGACGGAGTCCGGCCTGTCGATCGTCGAATGGAAACCGGTTACGGGCAGCATCCCGCCGCTCTCGGAGGCGCAGTGGACCGAGGCCTTCGAGGCCTACAAGAAGATCCCGCAATATCGCGAGCTCAACGCCGGCATGAGCCTGTCCGAGTTCAAGGAGATTTTCTGGTGGGAATGGAGCCACCGGTTGCTCGGTCGCTTCATCGGCATCGCCTATCTCCTGCCGTTCCTGTTCTTCCTGTGGCGGGGGGGCCTCTCCGGTGAGCTGAAGCGGAGGCTGTGGCTGCTGTTCGCGCTCGGCGGACTGCAGGGCGCGGTCGGCTGGTGGATGGTGGCCTCGGGCCTCACCGAACGCGTCGAGGTTTCGCAATATCGGCTGGCGACGCATCTGATGCTGGCGCTCTTGATCTTCGCCGGCATCGTCTGGACGGTGCGCCGGCTCAAAGAGCGCCCGCAGATCGCAGCGCCCACGCGGCTGCGTTTCACGAGCGCGCTGCTCCTCGTCGTGACTTTTGTGCAGATCTATTTCGGCGCGCTGGTTGCGGGCCTGCGCGCGGGCCGTGCCTACAACACTTGGCCGCAGATTGACGGTGCTTTCATCCCGTCTGCAGACCGGCTGTGGTTCGAGACGCCGTGGTGGCGCAACATGTTCGACAACGTGCTCACCGTGCAGTTCGAGCACCGCATGACGGCTTACGCGCTGTTCGTGCTGGCGGCGCTGCATGCGATCGACGCGGCGCGCTCGCGCGCAGGTGCAGCGGCGAGTGGCGCGCTGTTGCTTCTCGCGGCGGTGGGCCTGCAGGCGGTGCTCGGCATTCTCACGCTGCTTAATCAGGTGCCGATTGATCTCGCGCTTTCGCATCAGGCTGTTGCGATCGTGGTGCTCACACTCGCGGTGATACAGGTGGAGCGGCTCGCTTCGCGGCAGTCGACTGCGACGCAGCCGAGTGCGGTTCCGGTTAGCCAGGCAGGTTGATCAGCAATAGCCGTAGATGCCGCACGCATAGGGCAGCCGCCAGAAATAGCCGACCTGCGGTCCGCCGTAGTATGGGCCCTGATAATCGTAGCTCCAGGGGCGGCCGTAATAGCCCGGCAACGTGTTGGAGCCGGGCAGGAGCGGCGTGCCCGGCAGGTTGCGGATATAGCTGCCGATGCCGTACGCCGGCGAGATCAGCGCATCCGGATCGGTCTCGACATAGACCGTCGGCGGTTCCGGCGGCGGAGCGACGGCGCGCCGCTTCGGCGTGGCCGGCAAATCGGCGGCGACAGCGGCTGAAACCGTCAGCATCGCCGCGAGGGCAGGCAGCGTCCAGCGCAACATCGTCGGCTCCGAATCAAGGGGGGCGATCCTCGAACGATGTATGGGGCAGATATGGTTAATGACTGTTAACGGGGGCGATCGCCAAACAGCGCGGCCGTCATTCCGGGGCGGTGCGAAGCACCGAACCCGGAATCTCGAGATTCCGGGTCTGGTCCTTCGGACCATCCCGGTCGGAATGACAGCGGAAAACTAGGCCCCCAGCGCCTGCTCCAGGTCCGCGATCAGATCTTCCTTGTCCTCGATGCCGATCGAGAGCCGCACCACGTCGGGACCGGCGCCGGACTTGACCTTGGCGGCGTCGTCGAGCTGGCTGTGCGTGGTCGAGGCCGGGTGGATGACGAGCGAGCGGGTGTCGCCGACATTGGCGAGGTGCGAGAACAGCTGCAGTTTCGACACCAGGCTGACGCCGGCGTCATAGCCGCCCTTGAGGCTGAAGGTGAACACCGCGCCCGCGCCCCGCGGCGCGTATTTGCGCGCGAGCTGGTTGTACTTGTCGCTCGGCAGGCCCGCATAGCTCACCGAGGCCACCGCCGGATGGCCGGCGAGGAATTCGGCGACCGCCTTGGCGTTGTCGCAGTGCTTCTGCATGCGCAGCGGCAGCGTCTCGATGCCGGTGAGGATCATGAAGGCATTGAAGGGCGAGAGCGCCGGCCCGAGATCGCGCAGACCCAGCACGCGGCAGGCGATCGCGAAGGCGAAATTGCCAAAGGTCTCCTGAAGGCGGATGCCGTGATATTCCGGCCGCGGTTCCGACAGCATCGGATATTTGCCGCCGGTCGACCAGTCGAACGTGCCGGCATCGACGATGATGCCGCCGAGCGAGTTGCCGTGGCCGCCCAGAAACTTCGTCAGCGAGTGCACGACGATGTCGGCGCCGTGGTCGATCGGGCGGATCAGATAGGGTGAGGCCAGCGTGTTGTCGACGATCAACGGAACGCCCGCCTTGCGGGCGACCGTCGAGATCGCCTCGATGTCGGTGATGCTGCCGGCGGGATTGGCGATGGACTCGATGAAGATCGCCTTGGTGCGCGGCGTCACCGCGCGCTCGAAGCTTGCGATGTCATCGGGATCGGCCCACACCACGTTCCAGCCAAAGCTCTTGAACGCATGCGTGAACTGGTTGATCGAGCCACCATAGAGTTTTCGCGCAGCGATGAATTCGTCGCCGGGCTGGAGCAGCTGCTGCAGCACCACGACCTGCGCGGCATGGCCCGAGGCGACCGCGAGCGCGGCGGTGCCGCCTTCGAGCGCGGCGACGCGCTCTTCCAGCACCGCGTTGGTGGGGTTGCCGATGCGGGTGTAGATATTGCCGAATGCCTGCAGGCCGAACAGCGAGGCGGCATGGTCGGCGTCATTGAAGACGAAAGACGTGGTTTGATAAATCGGAGTCGCGCGCGCACCGGTGGTCGGATCGGGCTGTGCACCGGCATGCACGGCGAGGGTTGAAAATCCCGGAAGGCGATCGCTCATTGAGGGCGTCCTGTTCTTGTGGTCTGAAATCGCGCGGCATGCTGATGGCCGCCGTGGCTGCCGTCAAGCTGCCGCTTCACATCAGAATGATTTGGGCATGATCTTGCTACGCATTGTCGCGTTCGCGAAAGGAATCCTTCGCGATTGTCTCAGCTTTGCTCGGTCTTGTTTTTGGCCGCGCGATCGGAGGCCGCGGTGTCGCCGCCGCCGACACTCATCCGATTGAGGGAGAGCCGCATGCCTTGCGTCGGCGCCGGCGGACGCTTGGAGCTGAGCGTGCGCGAATTCACGCCCATCCAGGAAATCTCCGATGACAAACGGCCATATTCGATCTTGGGGCAGCGATTCATCACGACCTTGATCCCGGCCGCTTCCGCCTTTTCTGCGGCGGCGTCATCGCGTGCGCCAAGCTGCATCCAGATCACCTTCGGCAGCGGATCGAGCGTCAGCGCCTCGTCGACGACAGGCATGATGTGGCTGGAATTGCGGAAGATGTCGATCATGTCGACGGGGCGTCCGATGTCGGAGAGCGAGGCAACGAAGGGTTTTCCGAGCAGCTCCTTGCCGACATGGCCCGGATTGATCGGGATCATGTCGTAGCCGCGTTGGGCCAGATATTTGAACGCGAAATAGCTCGGCCGCACATTGACCGGCGAGGCGCCGACCATCGCGATCGACTTCACGCTGTTGAGGATGCTGCGGATGTAATTGTCGGGATAGGCGTCGTGGTTCATGTGATCCTTCATTCGTCATTCCGGGGCGGTGCGCAGCATCGAACTATGGTGCGCAATGGCGCACCTGAGAATCTCGAGATTCCGGGTCGGCTCTTCGAGCCGCCGGAATGACTGCGCAACAAATCACTCATCCCGCCATATCGGCTCGCGTTTCTCGATGAACGCGCCGATGCCTTCCTCGGCATCACGCGCCATCATGTTCTCGGTCATCACCTCTGCGGCATAGCGATAGGCGTCCGCAAGGCTCATCTCGGCCTGGCGGTAGAATGCTTCCTTGCCGAGCTTGACGGTGTAGGCGGACTTCAACGCGACCTGCTGCGCAAGCTCGATCGCGGCGCCGAGCTCGGTGCCGGCGGGCACCACGCGGTTGACGAGGCCGATTTCGCGGGCACGGTCGGCGGTAACAGGCTCACCCGTGAGCAGCATCTCCATCGCCTGCTTGCGCGGGACGTTGCGCGACAGCGCCACCATCGGCGTCGAGCAGAACAGGCCGATGTCGACGCCGGGCGTTGCGAACTTCGCATCCTCCGAGGCGATCGCGAGGTCGCAGCTTGCCACAAGCTGGCAGCCAGCCGCGGTCGCGATGCCCTGGACGGACGCGATCACGGGCTTGGGCAGATGCACGACCGCCTGCATCATCGCGCTGCAGGCGTTCATCATCTCGGCGAAGAAGGCGCGGCCGCGATCCGGGTCGGTGCGGCGCGCGGTCAGCTCCTTCATGTCGTGGCCGGCGGAGAAGGCGGGGCCATTGGCGGCGATGACCACGCCGCGGATGGCCTTGTCGTCGCGGATCTCGTTGAGCTCGGCGTGCAGGGTGGCGATCATCGCCGCGGACAGGCTGTTGCGGGCGGCCGGACGGTTCAGCGTCAGGACCGCGATGGGGCCGACGGTCTCGCGCAGCAGGATCGGCGGGTGCGGGGAGGGCGTGCGGGCGGCCTGAACGGACATTGACGCGGTTTCCGTTGGATGATTGCAATGGGATGACGCAGATAACTTAATGTAACAGGGCAAGTGAAGCGAGGGTGTGGAACAGCATGGCGGCAGCGAAAATGACCGTGGCGGAGGTCGAGCAGTTTCTCCGCGACGAGTTTCCCCAGGCCTTCAGCGGCGACGACATCACGATCGAGAGCGCGGATGGCCAGACCTGCCTGTTACGCCAGCGTTTCAGCGAAAGGATGCTGCGGCCGGGCGGAACCGTGTCCGGCCCGACGCTGATGGCGCTGGCCGATTTCGCCATGTACGTGGTGCTCCTGTCCGCGATCGGACCGATCGGGCTCGCCGTGACCACCAATCTCAACATCAACTTCCTGCGCAAAGGCCAGCCCGGGCAGGACGTGCTGGCGGAAGCCCGGCTGCTCAAGCTCGGCAAGCGCCTGGCCGTCGGGGAGGTGAACCTGTTGTCCGGGACCTCAGCCGACCCGATTGCCCATGTCACCTCGACCTATTCCATTCCAAATGTTTGACCTTTTCGCAGGTAATATAGCACCATATTTTTAAGATATTGATTTTACATAGGTAATTTACGACTTCGGGCGTTGACCGTTGCGCCGCTCTTCTCTAGAAACGCGCGCAGTCCGGTGCGGTGTTCGCGCCGATGCTCCCCGTCCACGGAAACTCTGACATGAAAACCTTTTCGGCAAAGCCGGCTGAGGTGACGAAGAAGTGGGTGCTGATCGACGCCAAGGGTCTGGTCGTCGGCCGCCTCGCCACCATCGTTGCCATGCGCCTGCGCGGCAAGCACCTCCCGACCTACACCCCGCACGTTGATTGCGGCGACAACGTCATCATCATCAACGCGCAGCATGCGGTCCTCACCGGTCGCAAGCGCGAGCAGAAGACCTACTACAAGCACACCGGCTATGTCGGCCACGTCAAGGAGCGCACCGCGCGCCAGATCCTCGAGGGCAAGCATCCCGAGCGCGTGCTCGAGAAGGCCGTCGAGCGCATGATCCCGCGTGGTCCGCTCGGCCGCGTGCAGATGGGCAACCTCCGTGTCTACGGCGGCGCCGATCATCCGCACGAGGCGCAGCAGCCCGAGAAGATCGACATCGCCAAGTTGAACCGCAAGAACACGAGGGCCGCATAACATGGCCGAATCCATCCAGTCGCTCGACCAGCTCTCGCAGCTCAAGACGGCGGCCGCGCCCGAGGCGCCCAAGCACGAGAAGAAGGTCGACAAGTTCAACCGCGCCTACGCCACCGGCAAGCGCAAGGACGCGGTCGCCCGCGTCTGGATCAAGCCGGGCGCCGGCAAGGTCACCGTCAACGCGCGTGAGGTCGAGGTCTATTTCGCCCGTCCCGTGCTGCGCATGATGATCGAGCAGCCGTTCTCGGTGGCCCAGCGTTCCGGCCAGTACGACGTGATCTGCACCGTCGCCGGCGGCGGTCTGTCCGGCCAAGCCGGTGCCGTCCGTCACGGCATCTCCAAGGCGCTCACCTATTTCGAGCCGGAGCTGCGCTCCGTGCTCAAGAAGGGCGGCTTCCTCACCCGCGACTCGCGCGTGGTCGAGCGTAAGAAGTACGGCAAGGCCAAGGCCCGCCGGTCCTTCCAGTTCTCGAAGCGTTAATCGCTTCGGTCACATTCGCCGCGAAAGCGGCTTCAATGAGATGCAAAAGGGCGCTGATTTCAGCGCCCTTTTTGTTGTTCGTTTGTACGCAAATTGATGGCGTGTTTCCCGAAAACTTGGGCTCGCGCGAAAACCTGAATGGAACTCGCGGGACATAGCGTCGCATTCGGAAGGGCGCGCAAATCGGATGTGCCGATCGCGTAACTGCTATGTTTTCAAGGGGGCCGACATGATGTCGCTCGATAGCATCACGCTCTATTTGGTTGCCACCATGGTTGCCGCACTGCTCGGCGCCATGATGGTATTCTTTGGCAGGCAGGAGAACAGTCCTGCGCTGAAATGGTGGGGCACCGCCTATCTGCTCGGTGCCGCCTCCGTCGCGCTATGGACCGCGGCCGGCGACAAGCTCGGGCCGCATCTCTATCTGGCGTTAAATGCGGTCGGCTTTGTCGCCTGCGGCATGGTGTGGAATGCCGCGCGCGTCTTCCACGGCCGCAAGCCGAATTGGCCGGGCCTCCTCATCGGCGCGCTCGCCTGGGTCGCTGCCGTCTCGCTGCTCGATCCCGCAGCGTCCATGCTGCGCATGATTGTCGGCGCCGCCATCGTCTCGGTCTATGCGGCGCTGACCGCGAGCGAGCTCTGGGTCGAGCGGCGCAAGAGCCTGCAACGGCGCTGGCCGGCCTTCGTGGTGCCGGTGATGCACGGCTGCGTCTTGATGCTGCCGATCCTGCTCGGCAGCTTCCTGCGCCCGCACGATGCCGGCTTCTCCAGTAGCATCTGGGTCACCGTGTTCGCAGTCGAGCTGATCCTCTATGCCGTCGGCACCGTGTTCGTGATCTTCATGCTGGTGTCCGAGCGCACGGTGACGGCGCACCGCACTGCCGCCTCCACTGATCCCTTGACCGGCATGCTCAACCGCCGCGGCTTCTCGGAAGCCTGCGGACGCGTGATCGAGCGCGAGGCCAAGGCCGGCCGTCCCGTGACCGTGATGATCTTCGACATCGACCATTTCAAGTCGATCAACGACCGCTTCGGCCATCCCGCCGGCGACGAGATGCTGAAACTGTTCTCAACCGTGGTCATCAGCAACTTGCGCATCTCCGACCTGTCGGGCCGCATCGGCGGCGAGGAGTTCGCCGCACTGCTGCCGTGCTCGCTCGAGGAGGGCGTGCTGGTCGCCGAGCGCGTGCGCGAAGCGTTCGAGACCTCCGGCGTCGTCGTCGATGAAGGCCCGGTCGACACCACTGTCAGCATCGGCGTTGCGGGCGGCCCGGCCGGCACCGAACTCGAGGTGCTGCTGGCCTCGGCCGACACTGCGCTCTACCAGGCCAAGCGCGGCGGCCGTAACCGCGTCGAGGCGGCGGAGGAGCTGCCGCTGTCGCTGGAGAACTGGCGCCGCCAGAGTGCTGCGCGGACCGGCGCGCAGCAAGCGCGTCCGGCCACCGCCTGAAGCGCGGGAGGGGCTGCGGTAAGCCTCTGTTTACCATTCGATCCCTACCATCGCGGTCATGGAATCGATCCCCCGACAGAACCCGCAGGCTGCCCTGATGTCGCTCGAAGCCGCCGCAAGCTCGGCGCGCGGCGGCTTCGCCTGCCTGTTCTCCACGGCGGATGAATACGAGAGCGCGCTGATCAACGAGCGGCGCGCGCAGGGGCGCTACACGCAAGGGCGCAGCTACTGGCCGGTCGCGCTGTTTATCGGCTGCACGCTCATCGTGGCAGGCACCGCGCTGCTGTTCGCCTGAGAGCGACGCATTTTTGGCCGGGCAGGGCGCCGTTTCGGCGCCTTTTTCTTTGCCTCGGTCTGCGGTAGACACGCCCATCAAACAAAGAAGGGTGGAAACCGATGGTCACCGAGATCGCGCAAATCGACGTCAAGCCGGGCAGCGAGAAGGACTTTGAGGCCGCCGTCGCCAAGGCCAAGGCCGCCTTCGGCCGCTCCAATGGCTTTTGCGGTTTCGAGCTGCACAAGTCGATCGAGAAGCCGCAGCGCTACCGGTTGATGGTGAAGTGGGCGACGCTGGAGAATCACACCGTCGATTTCCGCGGCTCGGAGAATTTCACCGAGTGGCGCGGCCTCGTCGGCCAGTATTTTGCCGCGCCCCCGGAAGTCGAGCACACCGAGACCGTGCTGACGACCTGAGCGACTTCAAGACGCCTTACGCCGCCTCGGCCAGGGGCGGCGTCTCATACGTCTTGAAATGGTCGATCATGACCTTGGCGATGGCGACGAGGGGCAGCGCCAGCGCAAGGCCCCAGATGCCGAACACAACGCCGAGCAGGATCTGGAACGCGAACAGCGTCGCCGGCGGGATGTCCAGCGCCTGCCGCTGCAGGATCGGCGTCAGCACATAGCTCTCCATGGCGTGCACGCCCATGAAGAGCAGAAAGGCGGACAGCGCCGGGATCCAGCCCGAGGCGAGGCTCGCCAGCACCACGACGACGCCGGCGATGATGGCGCCAACTGTCGGGATGAAGGCAAGCAGGCCGGCCTGGATTCCCAGAATGAACGAGCCGGGGATGCCGATGATGGCAAGCCCGATCCAGGTCACAGCGCCGACTGCGATCATCACCACGATCTGTGCGATCAGCCACCGTTCCAGCGTTTCGCTGATGTGGTCGATGATGAGGGCGGCGCGGCTGCGATGCTTCGCCGGTGCCAGGAACAGCAGGCCATCGTGATAGACGCCCGGCTGGGCGGCGAAGGCGAGGCCCAGAAACAGCACGATGAAGATGTTGCCGACGGCGCTGATAGCGCCGAACAGCAGCTTGAAAGTCTGGCTGACGATTGCCCCGCCGCTCGAGGCAAGCGCGCCTGCGCCCGGCAATCCGCCGTGCGAGGCGGGGTTCGGGGCGGGCGTCGGCGTTGCATCGCCGGTGGCGGCGGGCGCGGCATTGCCGAGATCGAACACGCTGGTGTCGATGCCGTGGTTCTCGAGGAAAGAGCGGACGTTTCCGATCTGCGACTTGATGGTCTTGCTCAGCACCGAGGCCTGCTCGGCGATGGTGGCGCCGCCGAGATAGGCGACGCCGGCGAGCATCAAGGCCAGCACGATGCAGACGATCGCGAGCCGGACCGGATGGGGCAGCGGGACGCGGCGGCCGAGCGCACCCGTCAGCGCGTTGAGGCCGACGCCGAGTAGCATGCCGGTGAAGATCAGGAGCAGCGTAGCGGCAAAATACCAGGTGAAGACCAGGAGAGCCGTGAACAGCACGACGCCAATGCCGCCGACCGAGATCGCCCAGGCAAGGTCGGCGCGCGTCCGGGGGCGTTGGTCTGCTGGAATGGTCACATCATGTCCTTTTCGGCGGCTCCGGGTGGCGCACTCTTTCGACAAACGCGCGTCCGATCAAGACCGCGTCAACGCGCTGGTTTGACGCTGCCGCGCGAACGGTGCAGAGCGATGAGGAAGAACAGGTGGGGGGCGCTTGAGTTTCATCAGCAAGTGGGCCGGTCTGCTCGGGCTTCTGGCCGTGCTCGTGATCGGCGACCAGATCCGGATCAACCGGCCCGGCCACAAATATCGCCTCACGGTCGAGGTGACGACGCCCGACGGGATCAGGACCGGGTCCGGCATTCTGGCCGTCGTGCCGGATCGCAACTACAATCGCGGCGGCCGCACCACGATGCGTGGGGAGGCGGTGTTCGTCGATCTCGGCCAAGACCTCCGCCAGGGCAAGAATCTGGTGGCATTGCTGGCGCATCGGCAGGGCGGCAAGCTCGATCTCGACGACATCAACTATGTGGCGCTCCGCGCCTACGGCGCCGCGCGGGGCAACCGCGTCTCGTTCAACGACATCAGCCGGCAGACAGGCATCGTCCCGGTGCAGGGGGAGCTCATTCCCGTGCTGGTGAGCTTCGCCGATCCCAGGGACCCTGCGAGCGCGCGCCTTGTCGCCGCCGACCACGCGGAGGCGGTTCTGGGCGACGGCTATGCCATCCACAGTCTCACCGCCGAGGTGGTGCCCAACGGGTTCTGGCCGATCGATTTCGGCGGCGTGCTCGGGGAGCCCGTGACGCGCGGAATCGATGCGAAACTGCCCTGGCTGGCTGCGCCGGGCGATCCCGCCGCAACCGCTCTGAAGGCTGCCGGCCTGCCCGACCTGGGGGCAGCCGAGGCCCGGGCGGCATTTGCGCGAAAATAGCATTGCCGTCCCGCGATCCCCTCTGTTGAATTTGTTCCATCCCAAGGGCATGTTTGAGGAATCTTTTCTCGGCGGGAGGTCGGAACGGGAGATGAGAAAGCCGGTCGTCGGCGTGATCGGGAATGCCCATCGCGTCGAAAATCGATTTCAGGTCCAGATGGTCGGCGAGCGGAATTTGCGCGCCGTGGCCGAGGTCTCCGGCGGTCTGCCGGTGATGTTCGCGGGAGCGCCCGATATCACGGACATCGCTGCGCTGCTCGACACCGTCGACGGCATCGTCCTCACCGGTGCCCGCGCCAACGTCCACCCGACCCGCTTCAATGTCGATCCTTGCGAGAAGCACGAGCCCTACGACATCCACCGCGACGAGGTCGCGCTGGCACTCTCGGTCGCCTGCGTGTCCCGCGGCATTCCGCTGTTCGGCATCTGCCGCGGCCTCCAGGAGATGAACGTCGCCTTCGGCGGCTCCTTGCATCCGGAGATCCGCGAGATTCCGGGCCGCATGAACCACCGCATGCCCAGGCTCGAGAACGGCGAGATTCATCCCGATCCGACCGTGGTGTTCGCCGATCGCCACGACGTCGACCTCACACCGGGCGGGGCGTTCGCAAAACTGCTCGGCTGCGAGAGGATCAGGGTCAATTCGCTGCACGGGCAGGGCATCCTCGACCCCGGCAAGCGCGTGCTGATCGAGGGCGTCGCCGAGGACGGCACCATCGAGGCGATCCGCATCGCGGAAGCCCCGACCTTCGCGCTCGGCGTGCAATGGCACGCCGAGTACGATCCGCAGCGCAATCCGATCAACCGGAAACTGTTCGAGGCTTTCGGTGAAGCGATGGTGGCGAAGCAGAAGGCAGCGGCGTAGACGCTGGCTGCCCTCGCGATGACGCGGAGTTGTGTCGAGCTGATCTCGCGCGCTACGTTGCTGACCGGATTTTTAAGTCTGAAATTGCACCCCGATGATGCGCCACACGGCCGCCGCCTTTGTCCTGCTCGCGTCCCCTGCATTCGCCCAAACCACGCCGCCGCGGGAAGGCCCGATCACCTGCGCTTCGCCCGTTGCGCCCGACGATACCGAGCGAACCCTGAAGCAGCGCTTTGGCAAGGAAGCCGTGGTGCAGGACCTGCCGGGCGCCGAGGGCGAGAAGTACAAAGGCCTCGTGCTGTTTCCGAAGGCGAGGGACCGCCGCATCGAAATCGCCTTCACCGACGACAAGGCCATGCGCGCCTCCGGCCTGACATTGCGCGACGCAGGCAAGACCAGCCTCTGGAGCGTCAATGGCGTCACGATCGGATCGAGCCTTGCCGACGTGCAGAAGGCCAACGGTAAGCCGTTCCTCGTCAGTGGTTTCGAATGGGACTATGGCGGCTTCGTCACCGACTGGAAGGGCGGGGCGCTCGGCCGCCCGCTGCAAGGCGGCTGCACCGTCACGATCCGCTTCGACAAGAAATCCGCCGCGCCCAAGTCGTTGCTGGGTGATGGCGTGAAGGCGCCCTCCGACAACGCGACTCTGGTGAAATGGGCGCCTGTGGTGACGGAGATTGGCGTGAATTTTCCGGACAGATAGCAAAATCCGGGATAAGGTAGCGCCTATTCTTAGCTGCAACTGCCGCGATAGTGTGGCAAGTGCGCAGTGCCAACTATATGGTGTGACTATTTTTTGCGTCTTGGGCGTGGGGGCCGGCGCATGAGTGTTCGTATTTTTGCAGCGTGCCTTGCCGCAGCTCTGTTGCAGGGCTGCTCGATCCATCCGGCGCCGGAGGATGTCACCGGCGTGAACACCTATCACATCGTGAGGCAGATCCGCTGCGAGGCGCGCGAGGCGATCAAGTCGGTCGTTCTCGAACGGCTCGATGCCCTGGCGAGGCACGACGACAAGATCGCCCAGGACGTCTTGCAGCGATATCAGGACGATCCGGAATCCATCGCCGATTTCACGCCCGCGGTGTTTCGGGGGCCCCAATATGAGGCGGTGCGGCACGCGTTCAACGTGATTTATTCGGCTGCGATCGCCTACAATTTCGATCTCACGATGACCGAGGACAACAACCTCGGCACGACCATCAACACGATCGGACCGTGGACACAGAGATTCAATCTCGGCCTCGGCGGCAACGCAAACCGCCAGCGCAGCAACGAGCGGACCTTCACCATTAGCGACACCTTCGATTTCCTGATGAGGACTCTGAACAGGCCGGGGCAGGTACGGAAACAGCGCTATTGCGAGGGTTTCATCGTCACCCAGGCAAACTACGTCTATCCCATCGCCGGCCGCATCGGCGTGGACAAGTCCGTGCGGACTTTTCTCGAACTGACTTATTTTGGCAATCTGGCGGGAGACAAGGACAATCCGGGCGGCAGCAATGCTCCCAACATGGCCGACAAGTTGACGTTCACAACGACGCTCGACGCTACGGCGACGCCGATGGTGACGTTCACGCCGGTCAGCGCCGGATTCCAGGTGGCCGACGCTTCGATCACTGGGACCGCGCGGCGTTCGGATGTTCACCAGGTCACGATTGGGCTGGCGATCCTGCCGAGTTCGGTCACGGAAGTCGCTGCAATTCGATCCTACGTCTTCTCGCGGGAGGTGGGTGTCCCGGCAGTTGCGTCGCGGAATGCCACGACAGGCGCGCCCATCACCGTCGGCAATCGCGTCACCGCGGTGACCACGACGCTGGCTGAGAAGTACGCCGTCTGGGCGATTGACCAGCTCAAGAGTCGCGAACTTCAACTCATACCGGCTCGCTGATCAAGGAGGCTGTCCATGGCAAGATCAACGTCGAGATCGAAGAAGGGCGCTGTCAAGAGCAAGGCGTCGAAGAAAGCTTCGAAGAAGAAGGCGTCGAAAAAGAAAGCGTCAAAGAGGAAAGCGTCAAAGAGGAAAGCGTTGAAGAGGAAGGCGTCAAAGAAGAAGTCCTCGAAGGCCCCGAAGAAGGCTAGGAGGAGCGGCCGTGGTGGAAAGAAGAAGGTCCCGCAGGTCCCGCCGTTTCCTGATGACGATTTCGAGTTGGGTCGGCCCGCTCCGAGAGCACCGGTCGCCAGACGTGCGAGGAAGGTCCCCCAGGTCCCGCCATTTCCCGATGATGATCACGAATTGTAGGAGGCGGCGGCGACCCGCCGATCCTGCGACAGGTCCGCTCGCTCCATCCGCCGTGCCCGATAGGCCTGCGGCGACATCAGGGTCAGCTTGCGGAAGGCCTTGCGAAAACTGCTCTCGTCCTCATAGCCGGCCGCACGCGCGATAGTCTTGACCGGCTGCATCGTCGTCTCCAGCAGCGTGCGCGCGTGCTCGACGCGGCGGCGCGTGATGAAGGCCTGCGGCGGCTCGCGCGTGAGCGCCTGGAACTTCCGGTTCAGCGTGCGTTCGCTGAGGCCGAGCGCCTCGGCGAGGCGCCTGACCGTCATCGGGCTCTTGCCGCTGCGGCGAACCAGCAGGTCCGCCTTGGTCAGCAGCGGGTCCTGCGACAGCAGGTAGCCGACGGGCATGAAGATCGATTGGGTGCGCTGCGCGGTGTCGATGACGACGTAGTCCGCGCATAATTTGGCGATCTCCTTGCCCTCGACCATCTCGATCAGCCTTAGCAGGAGATCGACCCAGGACATCGGTCCGGCCGCACAGACGATGCGGTCGGCAACGGTGATGACGGCGTCGGGTGCGAGGTCGATCGCGGGATGGCGCTGCCGTAGCTCGCTTTGCAGCCACCAGGTGATGGTGGCGCGACGATTGTCGAGCAGGCCGGATCCGGCCAGGACGAACACGCCGCTGCAAAAGGCGCCGATCAGCCGGCCGCTTGCATGCTGCTGCCGCAGCCAGGCTCCTGCACGGGCATATTGTGGCTGGAGCCGCTCGGCCGTGACGTGATCGACGAGGTTGCCGGGGACGAGGATCGCATCGAAGCGGCCGCGTTTGCCGACCGCGCCATCGACCGCGACCATCTGTCCGCCGCCGGCGCGCACCGGTTTGCCGTCGAGCGAGAGCGTCTGAAGGGCGAAGCGCGATCTTGCGCCGCTCTGCTGCATCACGTGATTGGCGAGCGCGAGGATGTCGGCGATGCCGGCAATCGCCGAATGCATGCAGCCGTCCAGTGCGAGAACCGCGAGCTTCATGACGTCTCCAGGCAAGTGCGCCCACCTTATCCGACCGGAACGGCGGCCAGCTGGCGGAAATTGCCCGATCTCTGGCTTGTCCGCCACTGCCGTGTTGGCGGGGGCAGGTCCAATCTCGCGCCGTCGTCACACCACATGATTGGAGAGAGACATGCCATATATCACGATTTCCACCGTCCGCGGCATCCTGGACGCCGCGCAGAAGAAGGCGCTGCTCGAGCGCATCACCGACCTGATGGTCGAGGTCGAAGGGCAGGGCAGTCCGGACTTCCGCCGCAACGTCTGGGTCAGGATCGAGGAGCAGGAGCCCGCGCACTGGTCGCTCGGCGGCACGCCGCTGACGAGCGAGATCATCGCCGGCACGTTCGGTGCGATCGGGGCGGACGGGGTGCGGGTCCGGCGGCCGTAGCGGTGCAGAATGCAGGGGCGGATCAGCCAAAGGCATGGTCCGCCACTGCCTTGTGTGCAGGGCTATTCCATTGCATCGCACAATCACGACGATGGTCTGCACGCGGCCACATTGAGGTTCGCAAGACGCGCACCATATGCTCTGCAAGGGAGCACTGCCGTGCAGACCATGAAGGCGGCCCTCGTTGCGGCGATTGGCGTCGTGGCTTTGATCTGCGGCCTCCGTCCCAGCCCAGCGGAGGAGAACAGCCGCCTTGCATTGATAGTTTCGATCGACGGGGCCATTGGCCCTGCGTCGGCCAGCTACGTGAAGGAGGCTTTGGCCAAGGCAAGCGAACGTCGCGCCGAGGTCGTGCTTCTGAGAATGAATACTCCCGGCGGTCTCAATTCCAGCATGCGCGAGATCATCGCCGATGTGCTGGCCTCGCCGATTCCTGTCGTCGGTTACGTTGCTCCCTCTGGCGCCCACGCGGCGAGCGCGGGGACCTATATCCTTTATGCGACCCACATTGCGGCGATGGCGCCAGGCACCAACATTGGTGCCGCGACGCCGGTGCAGATTGGCGGGCCGCTGGGCGGTGCGCCGGACAAGGGTGGCAAGGACAAGAAGGACGGTGACCAGCAGAGCGAGCCCAAGGATCAAAGCAAGGATCAGCTCAAGGATCCAATGACGGCAAAGGCGACCAATGATGCGGTTGCCTTCATCCGCAGCCTTGCGGAGCTGCGTGGCCGCAATGCGGAGTGGGCGGAGAAGGCGGTCCGTGAGGCTGCCACACTTTCCGCCAACGGCGCGCTGGCGGCTCATGCCATCGATCTCGTCGCGCGCGATCAGGCTGAATTGCTGAGACAGCTCGATGGCCGTGAGGTGGAGGTTGCAGGCGGCAAGACGCAGCGCCTCGTGACCAAGGATGCTGTCGTTGAAGCCATCGACCCCGGACGGATATCCCGCTTCCTGGCGGTCATCACCGATCCGAACGTGGCGTTCATTCTCCTGATGGTCGGCATCTACGGCGTGATCTTCGAGTTCATATCTCCCGGTGCAGTCGCCCCGGGAGTCGTCGGCGCGATCTGCCTGCTGATCGGCCTCTATGCGCTCAATCTGCTGCCGGTCAATTACGCCGGACTCGCCCTGATGTTGGTGGGACTCGTGCTTCTCACCGTCGAAGCCTTCAACCCGACCGTGGTGATCGGTTTGGGAGGGATCGTCGCTTTCGTGCTGGGAGCCCTGATGCTCTTCAGGGGCGAGGCGCCTGGCTACCAGCTGTCGTGGTGGGTGATCGGCACCACCGCGGCTGTGTTCGTAGGTTTTGTGCTCGTCGTGCTTGGTTCGCTTCGGCGCGCCGCCAAAGCTCCCGAACGGGTCGGTGCGCAGGCCATGCGAGGCTTACCCGCCGAAGTTCTCGATTGGAGCGGGAGCGAGGGTCATGTCTTCGCCCACGGTGAGCGTTGGCAGGCGCGCGGCGCCGAAACCTTCAAGCCCGGAGAGAGGGTCGAGGTCGCCAACGTCATCGATTTGACGCTGCTGATACGGCGCGCATCAGCCCGAACCGGCGAGGGAGGTCCATCATGATGCTGGAATATCTGACCTATGCGGTGCTCGCGCTGCTGGTCATCATGTTTCTATCCCAAGCCATTCGAATCCTGCGCGAATACGAGCGTGGCGTCATCTTTACGCTCGGGCGCTTTACCGGCGTGAAGGGCCCGGGCCTCATCCTCCTCGTTCCGATCGTGCAGCAACTCGTCAAGGTCGATCTAAGGGTGATGGTGCAGGTCGTGCCGCCGCAGGACGTGATTTCGCGGGACAACGTCTCCGTCAAGGTCAACGCCGTTCTTTACTTCCGCATCGTCGACCCCGAGCGCGCTATCATCAAGGTCGGCGATTACATGGCAGCCACCAGCCAGCTCGCCCAGACCACGTTGCGCTCGGTGCTCGGCAAGCACGAGCTCGACGAGATGCTTGCCGAGCGCGACAGGTTGAACGCCGACATCCAGGAGATTCTCGACAAGCAGACTGACGTCTGGGGCATCAAGGTCACCGGCATAGAGATCAAGGACGTCGATATCAACGAAACCATGGTGCGCGCGATTGCCAAACAGGCCGAAGCGGAGCGCTTGCGGCGGGCCAAGGTGATCAATGCAATGGGTGAGCAGCAGGCGGCCGAAAAGCTGGTCGAGGCCGGCCGGATTCTCGCGCAGGAGCCTCAGGCGATGCAGCTGCGTTACTTCGCGGCTCTGCACGACATCGCGGGCGAACGGTCGTCGACCGTCGTTTTTCCGCTGCCGACGGGCTTGCTCGACCATTTCTTGCCGCGGCGCGACAACCCGTAGCCAAAAGCGCGACGTGGCGATGACGACAATGCCAAACGAAAAGGCGCTCCTCTCGGAGCGCCTTTTGCTTGTCGTGTAGAGTTCGAGCCGCTTAGCCCGAATAGTACATGTCGAACTCGACCGGGTGCGGGGTCATTTCGAAGCGCTCGACTTCGGTCATCTTCAGCTCGATATAGGCGTCGATGAAGTCGTCGTCGAACACGCCGCCGTTCTTGAGGAAGCCGCGGTCCTTGTCGAGGTTTTCCAGCGCCTCGCGGAGCGAGCCGCACACCGTCGGGATCTGCTTCAGCTCTTCCTTCGGCAGGTCGTAGAGGTCCTTGTCCATCGCCGGACCCGGATCGATCTTGTTCTTGATGCCGTCGAGGCCGGCCATCAGCATCGCGGCGAAGCCGAGATAGGGATTGGCAAGCGGATCGGGGAAGCGCACCTCGACACGCTTGGCCTTCGGTGAAGCGGTGTAGGGGATGCGGCAGGAGGCCGAGCGGTTGCGTGCGGAATAGGCCAGCAGCACCGGGGCCTCATAGCCCGGGACCAGACGCTTGTAGGAGTTGGTCGACGGGTTGGTGAAGGCGTTGATCGCCTTGGCGTGCTTGATGATGCCGCCGATGTAGTGGAGGCAGGTCTCCGACAGGTCGGCGTACTTGTTGCCGGCGAACACCGGCTTGCCGTCCTTCCAGATCGACTGGTGCACGTGCATGCCCGAGCCGTTGTCGCCATAGACCGGCTTCGGCATGAAGGTGGCCGTCTTGCCGTAGATATGCGCGACCTGGTGGATGCAGTACTTGTAGATCTGCAGGTGGTCGGCCATCAGCGTCAGCGTGTCGAACTTCATGCCCAACTCGTGCTGGGCGGAAGCGACCTCGTGGTGATGCTTCTCGACCTTGACGCCCATCTTGGCCATGGCACCGAGCATCTCGGAGCGCATGTCCTGCACGGAGTCCTGCGGCGGGACGGGGAAGTAGCCCGCCTTGGTGCGGATGCGGTGGCCGAGATTGCCGCCCTCATATTCCGTGTCGGTGTTGGTCGGCAGCTCCGAGGAGTCGAGGCGGAAACCGGTGTTGTAGGGGGAGGAGGAGAAGCGCACGTCGTCGAACACGAAGAACTCGGCCTCGGGGCCGACGAACACGCTGTCGCCCACGCCCATCGACTTCACCATGGCTTCCGCCTTCTTGGCGATGCCGCGGGGGTCGCGGTTGTAGGGCTCGCCGGTGGTCGGCTCGAGCACGTCGCAGGTGATAACCATCGTGGTTTCGGCGAAGAACGGATCGATCGTCGCGGTGACCGGATCGGGCATCAGGCACATGTCGGATTCATTGATCGCCTTCCAGCCGGCGATCGAGGAGCCGTCGAACATCGTCCCTTCGGCGAAAATGTCCTCATCGATCATGCTGACGTCGAACGTCACATGCTGCCATTTGCCGCGCGGATCGGTGAAGCGCAGGTCGACGTATTTGACGTCGTTGTCCTTGATCGATTTCAGGACGTCTTTGGCGGTCTTCATGCATACCCCTTTTGGCTCTGCGGGTCGGTTTCCAGGTGAGCAGATTTGTTCTCGCTTTCGGCGAGTTCGAGCAACCGCACAAACGAAATCAGGCCGCCGAAGCAGCCTTTTTTCTTTCAGAGTGTCGCAAAATTCGGGATAGCACCCGGCTCAGATAGCGTCCAGCCCGGATTCGCCGGTCCGGATGCGGATCGCCTCTTCGATGTTGGAGACGAAGATTTTTCCGTCGCCGATGCGGCCGGTCTGCGCGGCGCGGCGGATCGCGTCGATCGCGCGCTCGACCAGATCGTCGCCGATCACGATCTCGATCTTCACTTTGGGCAGGAAGTCGACGATGTATTCTGCGCCGCGGTAAAGCTCGGCATGACCCTTCTGCCGGCCGAAGCCCTTGGCCTCGGTGACGGTGATGCCTTGAAGGCCGACTTCCTGAAGCGCTTCCTTCACCTCGTCGAGCTTGAATGGCTTGATGATGGCTTCGATTTTCTTCACTGCGCGCCTCCCGGCCTTTCGATCAAATAGCAACGTCTTCGTCAGGATGCGCTTTTCTCACGCACGATCGTGTCTTCGCTATGCCGGGATCCCTGACCAGTCCGGCAACAACGGCCGGCCACACCCTGATAAATGCCAGTGAGCACGACAAACCGAAGCGGCTTCCTCGAAAGCAGGGTCTATGCCAAGTTGCAAATGCCCTGATTATTGGAGCGTTATCAGCCTTTTAACGAGCATCTCTGATAGGTGGCGCCGACCGACCCAAAATACCGAAGACTATGAAATAGGCAAACGGTTCAATATGTGTGCAGACAGGTGTTCCCGGCGTCCGATCGGCACGAAAGATGCCTGTTGAAGAGGCGTTTGTACCAGGGAAGTGGCATGGAAGTACTGACCAACGCCGAAATGCAGCGCGCTGACCAGCTCAGCATCGCCGCGGGCACGCCCGGCTTCAAGCTGATGCTCAGCGCGGGGCAGGCGGTCGCCGAGGCCGCCAATGCGCTGGTGGAGGAGGGGCCGATCCTGATCGTGGCCGGCCCCGGCAACAATGGCGGTGACGGGTTTGTCGCAGCCGCCGAGCTCGCCGCGCAGGGGCGAGAGGTCTCGGTGATCCTGATGTGCGAGCGCGACCAGCTCCAGGGCGATGCCGCCTCTGCCGCGCGCGGCTGGAAGCATCCGGTGCTGCCGTTCAATCCGCAGGCGATCGGAAGACCCGCGCTGATCATCGACGCGCTGTTCGGCGCCGGCCTCAGCCGGCCCGTCGAGGGCGAGGCGCGCGAGATGATCGAGGCGATCAACGCCAACGGCGCCCCGGTGCTCGCCGTCGATCTGCCGAGCGGCATCAACGGCACCAGCGCCGCCGTGCTGGGCGTGGCGGTCAACGCCACCGAGACCGTCACCTTCTTCCGCAAGAAGCCTGCACATCTGTTGCTCCCGGGCCGGATGCATTGCGGCCGCGTGCGCCTCGCCGACATCGGCATCGAGGCGCCGGTGCTGGACGAGATCAGGCCGCAAGTCTTCGAGAACGATCCCGACTTCTGGGGCGCAGCCTTTCCGGTGCCGCGCATCGACGGCCACAAATATGCACGCGGCCATGTGCTGGCGGTCTCGGGCGATGCGGCCGCGACCGGCGCCGCACGGCTCGCCGCGCGCGGGGCGCTGCGCGCCGGTGCAGGCCTCGTCACGCTGGCAACGCCGCGCGACGCACTCGCGATCAACGCGAGCGCGCTGACCGCGGTGATGGTCCGCCCCGTCGACACCGCGATCGAGTTCGGCGAGCTGCTCGGCGACCAGCGCTACAACACCTGCATGATCGGTCCCGGCGCTGGAATCGGCGATCGCACCTGCGATCTCGTCCACACCGCGCTGAGCGCGCAGCGGCATCTGGTGCTGGACGCCGATGCGCTGACCAGCTTTGCGGCGAATCCCGAGCGGCTGTTCGAATCGATCAAAACCTCGCAGGACAATGCGGTGGTGCTGACGCCGCACGAGGGCGAATTCCCGCGCCTGTTCTCCGATCTCAGCAACAAGCATCCGGGCCGCTCCAAGCTCGAACGCGTGCGCGCCGCCGCCGAACGCTCCGGCGCAGTCGTGCTCCTCAAGGGCCCGGACACCACGATCGCCGCGCCCGACGGCCGCGCCACGATCGCTGCCAACGCGCCACCCTGGCTCGCCACCGCCGGCGCCGGCGACGTGCTCGCCGGCATCATCGCCGGGCTCTTAGCGCAGGGTGTGCCGGCCTTCGAAGCCGCCAGCATCGGCGTCTGGATGCATGGCGAGGCGGCCAGCGAGGCGGGGCCCGGCCTGATCGCGGAGGATCTGACCGAGACGCTGCCGGCCGTGCACCGGCGGATCTATAATGCGCTGGGGGTGGAGTACTGAGCTGCCGGGTAGGATGGGTAGAGCGAAGCGAAACCCATCATCTGAAATCTCGCCGCGAAGGCGAGGGGTTTCGCTGCGCTCTACCCATCCTACGAAGGGCTCATTCCACCCCGTACCACCGCACCAGCCGCGGCGCGGCCCAGTCGGTCGCGACGGATTCGAGCAGCCATCGTCCGGGCGAGGTCGCGGCGAAGGCGATGCGCTGGGTCTGGCCGGGCTCGATGGCGAGCGTGTCGAGCCAGTAAGGCTTCCAGCCGTCGTCGAGCTTGTCGAGCAGGCGGAAGGGATGGCCGTGCAGGTGGAAGACGGTCGTGATGGGGGCGGGGTTCTTCAGGGCCAGCACGACGGTGCGGCCGGTCTTGGCGCGGAAGGCGGGTGCCGAGGCGGTCGAGAAGTTTGCAGGCTTGATCCAGCCGGCCTCGGCCGCTCCGAGCGCGACATCGAACCGCAGGGCGCCCTTCAGATCGAGCTTCTCGGGGAGATCGTTTGGCGGCAGGGGCTGTGGCGATGACAGCGGCGCTCGCCGGTCCAGTTGGCCTGATATCTTGAGGCTGCCCACTTGGCGTGCCTCTTTGCCATCATGCAGCAGGAACGCGGCCGATGCGGCCGTATCCACAAACGCGTCGGCGCGTCCGCCGGGGGCCAGCACGAGGGCGCCGTTGCGCGCCGGGAACGGCTCGGCCGGCTGCCCGTCCAGGGCCATGACCCGGACCTCATGGCTTTCCAATTTGATCGCCAGAACAGAACGTTGGGAGCCGTTGATAAAGCGCAGCCGTAGCCGCTCGCCGGCCGCAGCTGAGAGTTCGAATGAAGCCATTCCATTCATCGTATAGAGAGGCGTCGTGCCGTCCGCCTCTCGGCCCGGCGGAAGCGCAGTCCCGTCCGGCCGCAGGCGCCATTCCTCGATCAGGAGGACCACGTCACGATCGACGGCGACCCGGCTCGACTCGGTGGCGATGATCGGAAGCGGGCGTGCGGGCTGCTTCTGGACATCCTCGAAGAGCCGGAAGTCGGCCAGCAGGGTTCCCGCATTAGGTATTGGAATAACTGATGTTTCTGTCGTGTCCGGTGCCGCCGGCGCGCGGCCCCGGAGCGGATCGGCCCCGGTCGGGGCATTGAGGCCGTACCAGACTGGCGCAAGCGGCACAGGCAGGTCGTTCCGGAACACCACCTGGCAGCCGTCGAAACGCTTGAGACGGACGTCGCCAAGGTGGCTTACGGCGGCAAGCTCCCAGATTGGTGTAGGCGGCTGTCCCGGCCTGAGAGCCAGCGTTGCCGCCCTGGCCTGAAGGGCGAGCTGGGCGGTCATGAGCGGGCCCGCGCCGCCGGCGATCAACCCGGCCGCCGAGGCGCCGAGGGAGACGCCAATTGAGGCGCCAAGCCCGGCCAAAACGTCGCGCCGATCGGGGGCAGATATCCGCGTTTTCATGCGCGATCCGGACCATGCCGCGCTGGATAAGTCCAGCCATCGTGCCTACGTAAAGCTTGCCTCCATCGGGCCATTTTTTTGCTGCGAACAGTCAGGCACATGTTATAAGCCCGGCCGCCCGCGGCATCGCGGCCGGTCTTGATGCAAATTCACGCGGGCGTGGCGGAACTGGTAGACGCGCTGGATTTAGGTTCCAGTGACGAAAGTTGTGGGGGTTCGAGTCCCTCCGCCCGCACCAAGCGCTTCTCGCGTTTGCACGGATTACGAGGACCTGCTTCTCGTGGACGTTTTGTCCGCCGGAGGCCGGTTCGATGAACCACCGGCGTTGAGGCATTCGCCTCGCGCCGGATCGATTAATGACAGCGTCCCGACGCGCAATGTGCCGGGACCGAGCGAAAAGAAGATTGGACGCCATGCAGGTCACAGAAACCCTCTCGGAAGGTTTGAAGCACGAGTTCAAGATCAGCGTTCCCGCGTCTGATCTCGACGCCAAGGCCGGCGCCAAGCTCGTCGACCTCAAGGACAAGGTCCGCATCAACGGCTTCCGTCCCGGCAAGGTGCCGGTCACGCACCTCAAGAAGGTCTATGGCCGTTCGGTGATGGCCGAGACCATCGACCAGACCATCCGCGACACCAACACGCAGCTGTTCTCCGAGCGCGGCTTCCGCCTTGCGACCGAGCCGAAGATCACCATGCCGACCGAGCAGGCCGAGGTCGAGGAGCTGCTGAACGGCAAGACCGATCTGACCTACACGGTCGCGATCGAGGTTGTGCCGTCGATCGCGCTCGCCGACTTCAAGAGCTTCCAGGTCGAGAAGCCCGTCGCCGAGGTCTCCGATGCCGACGTCGACGAGGCGATCAAGCGCATCGCCGATTCCAACCGCACCTATGCAGCGAAGGGCGAGGGCGCCAAGGCCGCCTCAGGCGACCGCGTTACGATCAACTTCAAGGGCACCATCAGCGGCGAAGCGTTCGAGGGCGGCACCGGCGAGGGCATCCAGGTGCTGATCGGATCCAACACCTTCATCCCCGGCTTCGAGGAGCAGCTCATCGGCATCGGTGCCAATGAGACCCGCACGCTGAAGGTGTCGTTCCCGAAGAACTACATGAACGACAAGCTCGCTGGACAGCCGGCCGAGTTCGAGACCACCGCGACCCTGATCGAGTCGCCGCAGGATCTCGCGGTCGACGACGAGTTCGCCAAGACGCTCGGCCTTGAATCGCTCGACAAGCTGAAGGAAGCCGCGCGCGAGCGTCTGGCTGCCGAGTTCGCGACCGCGACGCGCCAGCGCGTCAAGCGCGCGCTGCTCGACCGGCTCGACGAGGCGCATCGCTTCGAGGCTCCCCCGTCGCTCGTCGAGGAGGAGTTCAATCTGATGTGGAACTCGGTCAAGGCCGAGATGGACTCCGCCGGCAAGACCTTTGCCGACGAGGACACCACTGAGGAGAAGGCGAAGGAAGAGTACCACAAGATCGCCGACCGCCGCGTTCGGCTGGGCCTCGTGCTCTCCGAGATCGGCGAGAAGAACAAGATCACCGTGACCGACGACGAGGTCGGCCGCGCCGTGATCGAGCGTGCCCGCCAGATGCCGGGCCGCGAAAAGGAAGTCTGGGATTTTTACCGCAACAACGCCCAGGCGTTGGCCCAGCTTCGTGCACCGATCTATGAGGACAAGGTCGTCGACTTCATCCTCGAGCTCGCCAACGTGACCGAGAAGAAGGTCTCGCGCGAGGACCTCTACAAGGACGACGAGGCGGAAAAGACCGCCGCCTGAAAGCTTTGAAACAGCCTTCTATTAAGGATGATCAGCGAAGGAGCCCAGCTAGCCAGATGGCCGGCTGGGCCTCTTTATGCGAATCAGCTTCAACGGCCTGATCGATTAAGCCTTAATTCGTTCAGGACTTGTCTGGCACGAATTGGGCTATATCTGTCGCTAGCTCTTCTACGAAAGTTCCTGCATCACGGGACGTCCATCTGCCTTCCGGCACATCCAGCCAAAACTGGCGGCCAAGACTGGCGATGTCCGCCTCTCAAAAACCCTAGGTGACTCATGCGCGATCCGGTTGAAACCTACATGAACCTCGTGCCCATGGTGGTCGAGCAGACCAACCGTGGCGAGCGCGCCTACGACATTTTCTCGCGCCTTCTGAAGGAGCGCATCATCTTCGTGACTGGTCCGGTCGAGGACGGCATGTCGACGCTGATCGTCGCGCAGCTGTTGTTCCTCGAGGCAGAAAATCCGAAGAAGGAAATCTCGATGTACATCAACTCGCCGGGCGGCGTGGTGACGTCGGGCCTTGCGATCTACGACACCATGCAGTTCATCCGTCCGCCGGTCTCCACGCTCTGCACCGGCCAGGCGGCCTCGATGGGCTCGCTTCTGCTCGCCGCCGGCGAGAAGGACATGCGCTTCTCGCTGCCGAACGCGCGCATCATGGTGCATCAGCCCTCCGGCGGCTTCCAGGGTCAGGCCACCGACATCATGCTGCACGCCCAGGAGATCCTGAACCTGAAGAAGCGGCTCAACGAGATCTACGTGAAGCACACCGGCCAGACCTACAAGTCGATCGAGGACGCGCTGGAGCGCGACAAGTTCCTGACCGCGAACGACGCCAAGGAGTTCGGCCTGGTCGACAAGGTCATCGACAAGCGCGCCGAAGAGCCGGCGCCGGCGAAGGCCCCGTAACACTACTGGGCTGCAGTGGCGATCCCTGGGTGAATACCCCGGGGATCGCGGGACACCGTCAAGGCGGTGTTGACGTTACGGACGTCTGTGCGCGTCGCAAAAAACGCCGTTTGCGCGCTGCGATGGGCACAAAGTTCCGCTTTCGTGCTTGTTTTTCGTGGCAATCCAGCAACGCCGGGGTGATTTCCATCACTTCGCTCGTGCCAAGACCGGAAATCACGGTATTGTCACGGGTAGCCGGCGGCCCCCGATTAGCGAATTCTTGATAGTCGGGTGACAGCATGGTTGGCTACGCATGATCGGCTATGATCGCGGGAGAATCGAGTGACCGTGATTCGCACGGGATGTAACGCGTAGGGTCTTTTTTGGTACGGAATTTGCTCTATTTGAACTTCATACCGGCCATTCGTGCCGGGATGGAGCGATCGAGCGAGACGATCGAACCGCGGACGGAGACATGAATGAGTAAGGTTGGCACGAGCGACTCCAAGAACACGCTATATTGCTCGTTCTGCGGCAAGAGCCAGCACGAAGTCCGCAAACTGATCGCGGGTCCCACGGTCTTCATCTGCGACGAGTGCGTCGAGCTCTGCATGGACATCATCCGCGAGGAGAACAAGTCCTCGCTCGTGAAGTCGCGTGACGGCATTCCGACGCCGAAGGAAATCTGCAAGGTGCTGGACGACTACGTGATCGGCCAGAGCCATGCGAAGAAGGTCCTGTCGGTCGCGGTGCACAACCACTACAAGCGCCTCAACCACCAGACCAAGCACAACGACGTCGAGCTCGCGAAGTCGAACATCCTGCTGATCGGTCCGACCGGCTCGGGCAAGACGCTGCTCGCGCAGACGCTCGCCCGGATCCTGGACGTGCCGTTCACGATGGCGGATGCGACCACGCTGACCGAAGCCGGCTATGTCGGTGAGGACGTCGAGAACATCATCCTGAAGCTGCTCCAGGCCGCCGACTACAATGTCGAGCGCGCCCAGCGCGGCATCGTCTACATCGACGAAATCGACAAGATCAGCCGCAAGTCCGACAACCCCTCGATCACGCGTGATGTGTCGGGTGAGGGCGTGCAGCAGGCGCTGCTCAAGATCATGGAAGGCACGGTGGCTTCGGTCCCGCCGCAGGGCGGCCGTAAGCATCCGCAGCAGGAATTCCTGCAGGTGGATACCACCAACATCCTGTTCATCTGCGGCGGCGCGTTCGCCGGCCTCGAGAAGATCATCTCGGCGCGCGGTCGGTCGACCTCGATCGGCTTCGGTGCCCAGGTGCTCGCGCCGGAGGACCGCCGGACCGGCGAGATCTTCCGTCACGTCGAGCCTGAGGACCTCCTCAAGTACGGCCTCATCCCCGAATTCGTCGGCCGTCTGCCCGTCGTGGCGACGCTCGAGGACCTCGACGAGACCTCGCTGAAGAAGATCCTGACCGAGCCGAAGAACGCGCTGGTGAAACAGTACCAGCGGCTGTTCGAGATGGAGAACATCGAGCTCACCTTCGCCGATGAGGCGCTCGGCGCGGTTGCCCGCAAGGCCATCGAGCGCAAGACCGGCGCGCGCGGCCTGCGCTCGATCCTCGAGGCGATCCTGCTCGAGACCATGTTCGACCTGCCGGGCCTGGAAGGTGTGGAAGAAGTCGTGATTTCGCGCGAAGTCGTGGAAGGCACGGCCCGTCCGCTCTACATCTACGCCGATCGCTCCGATCGCGCGGTCGAGAACGCCAGCGCCTAAATTGCGGCGCTGGAACGCTCCGAACGTCTTATCAGTTGAGGGCTGCGGAATGCTTCTCCGCAGCCCGTGTTGCGTCGCTTACCGGTGTGCGTAAGCGCCTGATGGCGCGCGTATTTCAATGACTTGACACCCCCCGGGTCGATAGCCACCTAATGTCGGCGGCGAGCGAGAATTCCGTTCAAGATTCGCCGCTGTTCCGATCCGGCAAGCCTGGTCCAACCTGCGAATGGTAGACCGGCTCTGTCGATCACCTCGGCACCTTGTGGCGGTTGCGCATGAGACAGCGGGCTGCGTGCAAGGGGGCAAAGCAAAAGGAAAAGGCCATGACTAATCCAAAACCCCGGCCAACCATCGTCCATGGCGAGGCGCACGCTTATCCCGTGCTGCCGCTGCGCGATATCGTCGTCTTCCCGCACATGATCGTGCCGCTCTTCGTCGGTCGCGAGAAGTCGATCCGCGCGCTCGAAGAGGTGATGAAGAACGATGCGCTGATCATGCTCGCGACGCAGAAGAACGCGTCCGACGATGATCCGGCGCCCGATGCCATTTACGAGACCGGTACGCTTGCCAGCGTGCTCCAGCTCTTGAAGCTTCCCGACGGCACCGTGAAGGTGCTGGTCGAAGGGCTCGAGCGTGCGCGCGTGCAGAAATACACCGATCGCGCCGACTACTATGAAGCCACCGCCGTCGCGCTCGCCGATACCGATGCGAAGTCGGTCGAGGCCGAGGCGCTGGCGCGCTCGGTCGTGTCCGACTTCGAGAGCTATGTGAAGCTCAACAAGAAGATCTCGGCCGAGGTCGTCGGTGTCGTGCAGGCGATCACCGATTTCGCCAAGCTCGCCGACACCGTTGCCTCGCATCTCGCCGTCAAGATCGCGGACCGCCAGGGCATCCTGGAGACGCTGTCGGTCACCACGCGCCTCGAGAAGGTGCTGGGCCTGATGGAGAGCGAGATCTCGGTGCTGCAGGTCGAGAAGCGCATCCGCTCGCGCGTCAAGCGCCAGATGGAGAAGACCCAGCGCGAGTATTATCTCAACGAGCAGATGAAGGCGATCCAGAAGGAACTTGGCGACGACGATGGTCGCGACGAGCTCGCCGATCTCGAAGAGAAGATCTCCAAGACCAAGCTCTCCAAGGAAGCGCGCGAGAAGGCGCAGCATGAATTGAAGAAGCTGCGCCAGATGTCGCCGATGTCCGCGGAAGCGACCGTCGTGCGCAACTATCTGGACTGGCTGCTGTCGATCCCGTGGAACAAGAAGTCCAAGGTGAAGAAGGATCTGGAGGCGGCGCAAGCCATCCTGGATTCAGATCACTACGGTCTGGAGAAGGTCAAGGAACGCATCGTCGAGTATCTCGCCGTGCAATCCCGCGCCAACAAGCTGACCGGTCCGATCCTGTGCCTCGTCGGTCCTCCCGGCGTCGGCAAGACCTCGCTCGGCAAGTCCATCGCGAAGGCGACGGGGCGCGAATTCGTGCGCGTCTCGCTCGGCGGCGTGCGCGACGAGGCCGAGATCCGCGGTCACCGCCGCACCTATATCGGCTCGATGCCCGGCAAGATCATCCAGTCGATGCGCAAGGCCAAGTCGTCCAATCCGCTGTTCCTGCTGGACGAGATCGACAAGATGGGCGCCGATTTCCGCGGCGATCCGTCCTCGGCTTTGCTTGAGGTTCTCGACCCCGAGCAGAACGGAACGTTCAACGACCACTATCTCGAGGTCGACTACGATCTCTCCAACGTGATGTTCATCACGACCGCGAATACGCTCAATATTCCCGGCCCGCTGATGGACCGCATGGAGATCATCCGGATCGCGGGCTACACCGAGAACGAGAAGGTCGAGATCGCGCGCAAGCATCTGATCCCGAACGCGGTGTCCAAGCACGGCCTGGACTCCAAGGAGTTCTCGATCGACGACGACGCGCTGCTGCTGCTGATCCGCCGCTACACCCGTGAAGCGGGCGTGCGTAACCTGGAGCGTGAGCTCTCCACACTCGCCCGCAAGGCGGTGAAGGAGCTGATGATCTCCAAGAAGAAGTCGGTCAAGGTCACCGAGAAGACTCTGGAAGAGCTGCTCGGCGTGCCGAAGTACCGCTTCGGCGAGATCGAGAGCGAGCCGCAGGTCGGCATCGTTACTGGCCTTGCCTGGACCGATGTCGGCGGCGAGCTGCTGACCATCGAAGGCGTCATGATGCCCGGCAAGGGCAAGATGACGGTCACGGGCAACCTGCGCGACGTCATGAAGGAATCGATCTCGGCGGCGGCGTCCTACGTCCGCTCCCGCGCGATCAACTATGGCGTCGAGCCGCCGCTGTTCGACCGGCGCGACATCCACGTGCACGTGCCGGAGGGCGCGACGCCGAAGGACGGTCCGTCGGCGGGCGTGGCGATGGCCACCGCGATCATCTCGGTCATGACCGGCATACCGGTCCGCCACGATGTCGCGATGACCGGCGAGATCACGCTGCGCGGCCGCGTGCTGCCGATCGGCGGCCTCAAGGAGAAGCTGCTGGCCGCTGCCCGCGGCGGCATCAAGACGGTGTTGATCCCCGAGGACAACGCCAAGGATCTCACGGAGATTTCCGATGCGATCAAGGGCGGCATGGAGATCATCCCGGTCTCCCGTCTCGACGACGTCGTCGCCAAGGCGCTGGTGAAGAAGCCGGTGCCGATCGTCTGGGAAGAGGACACCAAGGTGACGGTGAAGCCGGACGGCGATGAGGCCGCCGGCGGCCTGACCGCTCACTGAGAACGCAGTTCAAAAAGATGATAAAACGGCGCCTTCGGGCGCCGTTTTTGTTTTGAGGGAAGGGGACGCGGGCGATGCAGGTCGACGGACAATGCCATTGCGGGCAGATCACCTTTGAGGCCGAAGTCGACCCTGAGGCGGTCTCGGTGTGTCACTGCACCGACTGCCAGACGCTGACCGGCTCGCCGTTCCGGGTCACCGCGATCTGCACCAAGGCTGACGTCAAGCTCACCGCCGGCACGCCCAAAATCTATGGCAAGCGCGGCGACAACGGCCGGATGCGCTTCCAGCACTTCTGCGCCGGGTGCGGTTCGCCCTTGTTCACCAGCGGCGAGGGCGACCAGGCCGACGATTGGGGCATCCGCTGGGGCAGCATCCGCCAGCGCGACCAATTGCGGCCCGTCAGGCAGATCTGGTGCCAGTCGGCTGCAGTCTGGATCGACGCGGTGCCGCTGCTGCCGGGACGGCCGAGGGATTGAGGTCGGGCTTGCCTAGCCATAGCTCGCTGCGAAAAGCCGGCCTTCGCTCTTTGGGCTCCGGCGTGGCATCCTACGTCGCTGCGCGAGCGCAGGCTGGTGGGCGGTCACGGATTCGAACCGCGGACCCTCTCGGTGTAAACGAGATGCTCTAACCAGCTGAGCTAACCGCCCAAGTGCGCCTCTTTAGCGCCCCGGTGGGTGCCGAAGCAAGAGCCGAGCGCGTCGCGAACTGACTCCAATTTGCGGCCTTGTCGGGGGTTTCATGCTCGATACGGGCAGGCCTGCAGCGGGCCCGCTGCAGGGCAACCCTCTTTCGTAGCGCGGATCGTCGTCCGGCGAGGAGGCGATCGTGCTCACGGCCGCCGTGCAGCGCCTCAACTCCCGTCTGATATCAGGCTGTCTTGGTGAACATCGTCAGAACACCGTCGGCGATGTTGATCGCGATGACTTGCGACGAACTCAAGCCCTTGGCCTTGAGCACGGAGGCGGCCTGCGGTGTGGCGTCGATGGACTGCCGGAGCGACTGGATGTCTTGGTCGCTTGTGTGCGCCACGAGTTCATCGACCTTCGCGCGCACGGCCGGCTGCAATTCCTTGACGTCCACAACCTGTATGCTCCGGATCACTGTGCTGGACTGTGTGGACGGCTGTTCGGTGCCGGGTTGCGACGATGCGCCCTGTGCCTGCACCAGAGCAGGTGTTCCGAGGGAGAGAACTGCAACGATGACGGATGCCGTGAAGCTGCGCATGGTCATGCCTTTCCGGATTTGAGGAACGGCGAACCTATCGAGGAAATCTGGTTGGCATCTGATTCCGGTGTGGCCGTTCGGTGAAACCAATGCGGCCGCAATGCGCACAGATGAGACACGGTGCGCGGGTCCGATGATGCCTACGGCAAGGAATTAGCTCAGCTGGTTAGAGCATCTCGTGTACACCGAGAGGGTCCGCGGTTCGACCGCCCACCAGCCTTCGCTCGCTTCGCGAACTACGGCTGGGCAGGCCAGCCTCCGAACTTATTGACGCGAAGCGAGCCAAGGCTGCCACGCCGAAGCCCAGCGGGGCGAAGGCGGGTGTTTGGAGGCGTGCCTCGGATCGGCAGACCCGATCCGATCGGTGACAGGGGCGCGATGGCTGTCGCGCCAACTGCGGTCGCTGCCGACCCCGATCCATCCGCGATCTCAATTGCACTCTTCGACCTGGTAGCTGGCGGCCGAACCTCCCCATTTCTGGACGACGCGGCATCCAGGTCTCACGCGGCGACAGCCGCCGGTATTGCAGATGACCTGCCCTGAGGCCTGTGGCTTTGCCGGGGCGGACTCCACTTTCTTGCGCTCCATGTCCCGCTTGCTTGCATCATTGCGCGCGGCGTCTGGCTTGTTCTCCTGCACCTTTGCGCATTCATTGTCGTCGTTGACGCGGTAGCCTGCGCGGCAGGCGATCTTCACGCAGGCATCGCCACTCGCCTTGAAGCCGTGGTCGCAGACCAGTGGGCAGACCCGGCTTTGCTTCGCCTTGACTGCATCGAGCACGTCGTAGCCCAGCAGCCTTTCGTCAAATTTGGTTCCGGCATATTTGTTGTACTGCGCCAACGCAGCCTGCGATGAGGCCGTCCAGATGCCATCCGCAGGCGCCGGGTGACATCCGACACGGTGCAGCTCGAGTTGCAGAACCTTCGTCAGCTCCTCGGTCGACATCGTCGGCCGCGCTGAAGCCGACGGCGGCGCGATCGCCGCGACCTTTTGCTCGCCTTCTGCGGGCTTTTGCTTGTCAGCCAGCACTTTCGCCGCTGCGGCCTCCGCTTGCAGCCTGCGTTGCTCGGCTGCGGCCGCCTTGGCTTCCTCGACCTGCTTGGCCTTCTCGGCGGCAAGCCGTTTCTCCTCGGCCACCCTGGCTGCCGCCGCGGCCTTCTCTTGCTCGGCCTTGTTGGCGCGCTCGGCGGCGAGACGGGTCTTGGCTTCTTCCGCCTGGCGCGCCTTTTCGGCTGTGGCGGCGCGCGCTTCTTCTGCGGCAACGTTCTTCAGCTGCGCGCGGGCGAGGCCGGCATAGAAGCCGTCGGGATAGGCCTGCAGGAAGGCCTCCCAGGCGTCCCGATTTCCCGCCTGCAGCGCCAGCTCGTAGTCCCGGCGGATCGCGTCCTGGGGGTTCGCTTGCGGCCCTGTGGTGACAGCAGGTTTGGCCGGGACCAACGACACGTCGTCGCCGCCGAGCGAGCCGTAAACATAAGGCTCCTGCTTGTAGCCGGTGTTCTTGAGAACATCGTCGCGGATGAAGCCGAACGCCTTGCGCAGGTCGAGCCCGGGCGTGGGGAGGCGCTCGACCAGCGCTGCGGCGAACGGGCTGTTCTTGGAGTCGCCGTCCGAAGCTGTCGAGCCGGCCTTTGCCGCGAAGGCAATCATGGTGTTCGGGCTGGTCGGCTCGACCTTGGCGAGGCCGCGGCCGATCGAGCGCGCAGCCATGGTCCGCTTCATGGTCTTGGCGAATGGATTGTCCCGGCAGGCATCGAGGATGACGAGCCGGAGTTGCTTGGCCGGCTCGACCGCGAACAGAGCGCGATCCAACGGCAGCGTCTCGTCGAGGACATCGCTGTCGGTCTCAAGGCTGGCATCCGTGGGGATCAGGTAGTTGACGCCGTCAAGCTCGATGCCGTGACCCGCATAATAGACGACGGCCACATCAGCCTCACGCGTCCTGGCACCGAAGTCGCGTAAGGCCCGGCGCATCTCCGCAGCGTTGAGGTCGAGCTTGATATCAACCTGGTCGAACCCGGCTCTCTTCAGCATGCCGCCGACGAGAGAGGCGTCATTCACGGGATTGGCGAGCCTCGGCGCGCTCTTGTAGGCGGAATTGCCGATCACGAGCGCCACGCGCTTTTCCGCGTGCGCTCCTCCGCAGTCCAAACAGATGAAGGTCAATAAGACCAGAAAAATCCGAGTCGCGCCCATTGCAGCCCCAAATCGCAATGTGATCAGAGTAGTCGCAGAGTGCCATCGCGGCAAAGGCCGCTGTGTGATGAATGTCACAGGCGCCTGCTGCCGCGCCAGAGCCCAACGGGCGGAGGCGGGCTTTTACCAGGCATCCGGCGCCCTGAAAGAGACTCGTGGCGGGTCCAAAATTGCCTTCCTTCGGTCATCTTTTAGATCGCACCGCGAACCACCGTTCCAGTTCCCTTAATTAGCGTGTTCGCCGTGATGAGTGATCTTCGCACGAAGTTGGAAAGGTACGAGTCCAAAGCCGCTCACTGCATGAAAGCAGCTCAGGAAGCGAGCGACGAAGCCGGCAAGGCTTTTTATGAGGAGCTTGCCCGCTATTATGACGAGCTGGCAACGGACTTCCGCCGGGTTCTTGCGAAGCGAACTGGAGCCTCGCTGGCGGCCGAATGACTTTGCGCAGCGCATTGGCATAGCGCAGCTCGGCAGTAAGTCCTCTCACCGTCCGTCAATCGGTGACGCCGTGCAACGCGGCGAGAACGGAGGCATGTCTCGCCGGCAGGTGGACAGAGCAACTCCGGTTGACGGCGTCATTGCTTTTCGGCATCGGGGTCTTTCGACCGAGCTGCCAGAGAGGCCCCCATGGAACAGCCAAGCGGACACGAGCAAAACGCCGACCAGATCGCCTATTGGAACGGCCCGAGCGGGCAGCGCTGGGCCGACCGCCATGGGGTGCAGGAGAAGCTGCTTGGGCCGATCGCCGACGTCCTGATCGACCGTGCCAAACCAAAGCCGGGCGAGCGGGTGATCGATGTCGGCTGCGGCTCCGGCGCGACGACGGTCGCGTTCGCAAAGGCGGTTGCGCCCGATGGCCTTGCGCTCGGCCTCGATGTGTCCGACCCGATGCTGTCGCAGGCGCGCGCGTTTGCGCCAAAGGGCCTGCCGCTCGATTTCGTGCTGGCGGATGCGACGGTGCATCCGTTCGAGCCGGCGAGCTTTGACGTGCTCGCCTCGCGCTTCGGCGTGATGTTCTTCGCCGATCCCATCGCGTCCTTCAGCAATCTCCGCCGTGCGCTCAAGCCTACAGGGCGGCTCGCTTTCGTCTGCTGGCGCGAGCCGAAGGAAAACCCGTGGATGATGGCGCCGCTGATGGCGGTCTACAAACACGTGCCGAAGATGCCGCCGGTCGGGCCGGAGGAGCCGGGCCCGTTCGCCTTCGCCTCGGAAGAGCGCGTGATGCGCATCCTCAAGGGCGCCGGCTTCGCGGACGTCGCGATGGAGCCGCACAATCTCCCCATGGACATCGCCATCGGCGGCGGTCTCGACGCCGCCGTCGACGGCTCGCTCCAGATCGGCCCCGCCAGCCGCGCGCTGCAAGGCCATCCGCCGGAGACCTATGACGCTGCCAAAGCCTCGATCCGCGAGACGCTCGCGCCGTTCCTGAAGGGGCAGAGCGTGGCGCTGCAGGGTGCGATCTGGATCGTGACGGCGAAGGCGGCGTAGAGAGTTTGCTGCTCAGCGTCGTTCCAATCCCCGGTGTCGTCCCGGACAAGCGGAGCGCAGGTCCGGGACCCATAACCACGGGGAGAAGTTTGACGAGGACTCGTGGTCGTCGGCTCGCGCCGCGACTTCTCCCTGTGGTTATGGGTCCCCGCGTTCGCGGGGACGACACCGAGCGAGCGGCAGCGATGCGCGCCACAACGGTCGCCGTCCCTCACACCACATCATCCGGCGCCAGCGCGCAGCCGTTGTCGGGATGCGTCTCCACCTGAAGCGTGGTGTGGCCGATGCGGAACGATGTCCTCAGCAGCTGCGCGGTCTCCATCAGGAATGCATCGCCGGTGCCGGCGGGCATGACGAGATGGCAGGTCAGCGCCGTCTCGGTGGTCGAGATCGGCCAGACGTGGAGATCGTGAATCCCTGACACGCCCGGCCGCGCCAGCAGGAACGCCTTGATCGCCGCAAGGTCAGTGCCCTTCGGGGCTGCGGCCATCGACATGTCGATCGAGCCGCGCAAGAGGCTCGTCGTGCTCCAGAGGATGGTGGCGCAGATCACGAGGCTGGTGACGGGATCGAGCCAGAGCCAGCCGGTCCAGATGATCAGCGCTGCCGAGACCACGACGCCGAGCGAGACCGCGGCGTCGGCCGCCATGTGCAGGTACGCGCCTTCGATGTTGATGTCGTCCTTGCGGCCGCTTGCGAACAGCATGGCGGTGAAGCCGTTGATGAGGATGCCGATGCCGGCGACCACCATCACGGTGACGCCCGCGATCGGCTCCGGCTCGCGCAGGCGCAGGATCGCCTCCCAGCCGATTGCGCCAGTCGCGACCAGCAGAAACACCGCGTTCGCCAGCGCCGCCAGGATGGTCGAGGCACGGAAACCGTAGGTGAAGCGGCCGCTCGGCGCGCGCTTTGCCGCAACCGAGGCGCCCCAGGCCACGACAAGGCCGAGCACGTCGGACAGGTTGTGGCCGGCGTCCGCGAGCAGTGCCGTGGAGTTGCCGATATAGCCATAGACCGCTTCGGCGACGACCAGCGCGGTGTTGAGGGTGATGCCGATCGCGAACGCCCTGCCGAAATTGGCGGGCGCATGGACGTGTCCGGCACCATGCGCGTGGTCATGGCCATGGCTGTGACCATGATCATGCCCGTGGCCGGCATGATCATGATGGTGATGGCTGTGATGGTCGTGGCTTGCCAATTCTAGCGCTCCGCCAAGTCAGCCGCCATTGTAGGCGCTTCGCCCGCGGCGTCACGGCGGAACAGCACATAGAGCGCCGGCAGCACCAAGAGCGTCAGCACCGTCGAGGAGATGATGCCACCGATCACCACGGTCGCGAGCGGCCGCTGCACCTCGGCGCCGGCGCCGGTGGCGAGTGCCATCGGCACGAAGCCGAGCGAGGCGACCAGGGCCGTCATCAGCACGGGGCGCAGACGGGTCAGGGCGCCCTCGCGAACGGCTTCCGCAATGGGCCGACCCTCGCTGCGCAGCCGCTCGATGAAGGCGATGATGACGAGCCCGTTGAGCACGGCGACGCCCGACAGCGCGATGAAGCCGACGCCGGCGCTGATCGACAGCGGGATGCCGCGCAACAGCAGCGCCGCAACGCCGCCGGTCAGCGCCAACGGCACGCCGGAGAACACCAGCGCCGCATCCGCCGCCGATCCCATGCCCATGAACAGCAGCAGGAATACCAGCAGTAGCGCCACCGGCACGACGATCGTCAGGCGCTTGGTGGCGGAGACCAGCTGCTCGAACTGTCCGCCCCAGCCGATCCAGTAGCCCGGCGGCAGCTTGACCTTTTCGGCGACGGCTGCTTCCGCCTCGCTCACGAAGGAGCCGAGATCGCGCGCGCGGACGTTGGCGGTGACGACGATGCGCCGCTTGCCGTTCTCGCGGCTGATCTGGTTGGGGCCGGGCGTCGTATCGACGGTTGCGACCGACGACAGCGGCACGTAGCGCATCTGGGCGAGGGGAGAGCCTGACAGCGCTGTGCGGATCGGCGCGCTGGCCGCGGCGTCCTCGCCCGGCGGCAGCGGGATCGGGATGGCGCGGATCGCCTCGAGATTGCCGCGCAACTGCTCCGGCAGGCGCACGACGATGTCGAAGCGGCGGTCGCCCTCGAACAGCTTTCCGGCCGACTTGCCGCCCACCGCGATCTCGACGATGCCCTGCACCTCACTGATGCTGAGCCCATAGCGGGCGAGCGCCTGACGATCGAGGCGGACGGTGAGGATCGGCAGGCCCGAGACCTGCTCGATCTTGACGTCGCTGGCGCCGCGGATGCCGCGGATCGCCGCCTCGACCTGCTTTGCCGCGCCTTGCAGGATGTCGAGGTCGTCGCCGAAAACCTTGATGCCGACATCGCTGCGCACGCCGGAGATCAGCTCGTTGACGCGAAACTGGACCGGCTGGGAGAGCTCATAGGCGCTGCCGGGAATGTCGTCGGCGGCCTTGTCGATGGCTTCGATCACCTCCGATTTCGGCTTGTCCGGGTCGGGCCATTCGGCGCGCGGCTTCAGCATGATGTAGCCGTCGGTCTGCGCCGGCGACATCGGATCGGTGGCGACCTCCGCGGTGCCGATGCGGGTGAAGAACTCCTTCACCTCCGGAATCTGCATGATGCGCTTTTCCAGCGCCTTCTGGAGGTCCAGCGACTGGGTGAGGCTGGTGCCGGGAATCCGGATCGAGGCCAGCGCGACGTCGCCTTCATCCAGGCTCGGAATGAACTCGCCGCCCATTCGCGAAGCGGCGATGCCGCTCGCGACCACGATGACGACGGCCATGATCGCGACGGCGGCCCGGTTGTCGATGGCGAAGCGGAGCAGGGGGAGATAGGCGCGCTTTGCCATCCGCATGAACAGGTTTTCGTGCTCGGAAACCTTGCCCGTGACGAAGATGGCGACCGCCGCCGGCACGAAGGTGATGGAGAACAAGACCGCCGCGCCGAGCGCCATCAGCACGGTCAGCGCCATCGGCGTGAACATCTTGCCCTCGACGCCCGTCAGCGTCAGCACGGGCAGGTACACCACCGCGATGATCAGCGTTCCGAACAGGCTCGGCTTGATGACGTCGCTCGACCCGCGCTGGATCGCGCGCAGCCGTTCGGAGGTCGTGAGCAGGCCGCCTTTCTCGCGCTGGGCCACCGCCAGCATGCGCAGGCAATTCTCGACGATGATCACGGCACCGTCGACGATGATGCCGAAGTCGATCGCACCGAGACTCATCAGGTTGGCGCTGACCTTGGTCTCGACCATTCCGGTGATGGTCATGGCCATCGACAGCGGAATGACGCAGGCCACCACCAGGGCGGCGCGGATGTTGCCGAGGATCAGGAACAGCACGGCCACGACCAGTGCCGCGCCTTCCACAAGGTTGTTCTGGACCGTGCGGACCGTGGCCTCGACCAGATGGGTGCGGTCGTAGACGGTTCGCGTCACGACGCCGTCGGGCAGCGATTTGGCGATGTCCTCGAGACGCGCCGCGACACGACGCGCCACCGTGCGGCTGTTCTCGCCGATCAGCAGCATGGCGGTGCCGAGCACGGTCTCCTCACCGTCGCGCGTCGCCGCGCCCGTGCGCAAATCGCGGCCTTCGGTGACGGTGGCGATGTCCCGGATCCTGACAGGATTGCCACCGCGCGAGCCGATCACGACATCCTGGATCTCGCTGATGCTGCCGACTTGGCCCGGCGACCGCACCAGATATTGCTCGCCGTTGCGCTCGATATAACCGGCGCCGACATTGGCGTTGTTGGCGGCCAGCGCCGTCATGACGTCGCGAAAGCCGAGCCGGTAGGCCATCAGCTTGCCGGGGTCCGGCAGCACGTGGAATTGCCGCTCGAAGCCGCCGATGGTGTTGACCTCGATCACCCCCGGCACGTTGCGAAGCTGCGGCCGGATGATCCAGTCCTGCACGGTGCGCAGGTCGGTCAGCGAGTAATCATGGCCGCCTGGTGCCTTCGCGCCCGCCTTGGCCTCGACGGTGTACATGAAGATTTCGCCAAGCCCGCTCGAGATCGGTCCCATTGCGACCTCGACGCCGGCCGGCAGCTGGTCCTTCACCTGCTGGATGCGCTCGCCCACGAGCTGCCGGGCGAAATAGATGTCGGTGCCGTCCTTGAAGACCACCGTCACCTGGCTGAGGCCGTAGCGCGACAGCGAGCGCGTGTAGTCGAGCTTGGGCAGCCCGCCCATCACGGTCTCGACCGGGAAGGTGATGCGCTGCTCGGTTTCGAGTGGCGAGTAGCCGGGCGCGCGGGTGTTGATCTGTACCTGCACGTTGGTGATGTCGGGTACGGCGTCGATCGGCAGGCGCTGAAAATTCCAGCCGCCGAACGCGACGGCGCCGAGCGCGAGCAGGAGGACCAGCCAGCGCTGCTTGAGCGAGGCGGCGATGAGGCGCTCAATCATGCTCGGCCTCCCCCTTGCCCATCTCGGCCTTCACCACAAAGCTGTTCTCCGCGACGTAGTGCTCGCCGGCGGAAAGGCCTGCCTTGATCTCGACATGGCGCGGGTCGGAGTCGCCCAGCTCGACCGGCCGCGCCTCGATCTTGTCGCCGTCCTCGCGCACGAACACGATGGTCTTGTTCTCCAGTGTCTGGATCGCGCTGCGGCGCACGGCGACCGCGACATTGCGGGCGGCGAGGATCAGCCGCGCCGTGACGAACAGGCCGGGACGCAAGCGTCCGTCCGGATTTGGCAGCACCACGCGCGCCAGCGCGGTCTGGGTCTCGCTCGAGCCGATCGGCGCCACGTAGGAGATCGTGCCCTTGATCTCGCCGCGGCCGTCGTCGGGGTCGATCAGCACCTCGTCGTTCAGGCGCACGCGCCGCAGATCCTGCCGGTAGATCGACAGATCGACCCAGATGGTGGAGAGGTCGGCGACGACGAAAGCCGGCTTCTGCTCGGAGGCGTATTCGCCGAGCGAGATCTGGCGCTCGATGACGGTGCCGGCGATCGGCGCCTTCAGCTCGTAGACCGTCAGGCTCTGGTTGCTCTCGATGGCGGCGAGCAGGTCGTCCTTGCCGACCTTGTCGCCGATGCGCTTCTGGATCGATTTTGCAAGCCCGGGAAAGCGGGGAGTGACCTGAACCACCGCCTCCTGGTTGGCGCGCAAGATGCCGTTGAAGGACAGCGTGTCGGTCAGCGTCGCGCTCGCGGCCTCCGCCAGCGTCACGCCCGCTGCGGCCAGCTTGACGTCGGAGATGCGGATGCGGTCGGCGCCGTGCTCATCCTGCTCGACATGATCGTTCGGCTTTTTCTGTTCGGAATGCTCGGTATGGTCGGTGTGCGCGACCTTGGACGGCGCGAGCAGGGAATAGCCGTAAGCGCCGAACGCGGCGGCCACGACGGCAACGAGAATGGTGGAGACTGTCTTCATCGTGCGCTCTCCCGCGCGAGCGTGAAGGGATTGCCGACGAGGCCTTCGATGGTGGCAACGCCGACATGGAGGTTTTGCAAGGCCTCCTGCTCGCGCAGGCGCGCCTGCGTCACGCTCGCCTGGGCGTCGAGCACTTCGAGCAGGGTGAAGCGGCCCTGGCCGTAGCCTTGCGAGATCGCTTCGGACGCTTCGGTCGCCTTGGGTATGGCGGTCTCGCGCAGCACCGCGAGCTCGCGCAGCGAGCCTTGCACCGCGTCGTAGGCGCGGCCGGCGACCACGATCAGCGTGTTGCGGCTCGCCTCGCGCTCGGCCTTGGTCTTGGCGAGGCTCTCCTGCGCCGAGAGGATGTTGCCCTGGTTCTGGTCGAACACGGGGATCGGTACCGAGACGGTGAGGCGCACCGCGTCGTCATTGGTGTCGTTGAAATGGCGCCAGCCGGCGGCGATGCGCACGTCTGGGTAGGGCCGCAGGCGCGCCATCAGCAGCTCGGCATTGCGCTGGGCATAGACCGCGGTCCAGCGCACCAGCTGCGGATTGGCGTCGATGGCGGCGACCACCGACTGGAACGTCGGCGGCTTGCCCATGGTGTCGAGCCGGCCGGAGACCTCGCCGAATTTCGCGGCAGGATCGCCCATCAGCACGGCAAGCTCGCGCCGCGTGCTCGCCAGCGTCGCCTTGAAGCGCTCGCGGTCGGCCTTCACCAGCGCCGAGGCGACCTCGGCGCGGCCGGTTTCGGCCGGTGAGGAGGCGCCGGCCTCGACGCGGCGGCGCAGCAGCGGCGTCAGGCGGTCGATCGCGGCGATCTGCTCGTCGAGGATCTGGATGCGCCGCTGCGCGCCGAGCACGCTGAGGAAGGCGATGGCGGTCTCCGACAGCACCTCCAGCCTGACCGCCTTGCGCTGGATCGCGGCGACCTCGATGCCGGCCGCGCCGGCTGCGACCCGCGCCTCGCGCTTGCCGAACAGCTCGAAGGCCTGGCTGATCTGAAGCGTGGTCTCGGCCGACCTTGTGCCGCGATAGATGCCGGAGCCGAACGAGTTGTCCTGCTCATAGGACAGTTCCGGATTGAGCAGTGCGCCCGCCTGGATGCGCTGGCCGGTGGCGATGCCGACATCGCGCTCCGCCGCCGTCAGGCGCGGGCTCGCGGCCAGCGCACGCGATAGCGCCGCGCGCATCGTCAGCGTCTGGGCGTGTGAGGTCAGCACCAGCGGTGGGCTGATGAGAAGAGCCATCGCGCATGCCATGCGCGCGGCCGTCCGCCTGGAAAGCATGAATAGGACCTGTGAAGGAGACGAGATGGGCGCGCAGCTGGCGCCCGGCTGATCCGTTCAGGTCAGATGCTTGGGGGGCCGGGAGTCGGTATCGGGGACGATGCCGGTGAGGCGGGGCTCGGGCTCAGGGTGCGGAGCCGCCACGAATGGGATCGACGTGCTCGATGGTGCCGGCTGAACGACTGCGACCGAGAAGCAGCCATGGCAATGATGGCCGCCGATCGCCTTGTGGTCGCTATGTCCGGCCGTATCGAGTACCGCCGCGATTTCCGAGCCGCCGGCAGGCGTGGTCACGTCGATGTCGTGCAGGCCGTGCAGCGCGCCGGCGAGCAGATAGACGGCCGCGATCAGCACGGACAGCAGGCCGCGCCAGTTGCGCGGTCGGCGGGATGCTGAGGGCTGGCGGTTCGCGCGCACGATGGCACTCTGGTTGCGGTCTGGGCCCGACCTAGCATGGCGGCGGGAACAGTGTCGACCCGCAACATTGTTACGTCCCAGGAACATTTGCCGCAGCAGCGCGAGCTGCGAGCGCTTCTCACTGGCGGGCGATTACACGCGGGTGCGAGGCGAGCGTGTCGATCGCGGTCGCGCGCGCCGGCTCCGGAACATGGCTGATCTCGTCAGCCTCGACTGTGATGACGGCGTGACAGCTCGCCTCCATCGCCCGCTCCAGCCATTTGATGGCTTCGTCGATCCATTGATCGTGGTGCTCGGGATCGGCGAGGGCCTTCTCCCGGAATATATCCGCCTGATGCAGGCACGCCGTTCTGCGGTCCACGCGCCTCTCCCGATTTGCAGGTCCCGTCCCGATCACATCTTTGATGATCCCGCCGCCGGCGTCGTTAACATACGACAGGAAACGGGCAGGTCAGGCGGTCGCACACGCGGAAAGGCCCCAGCTCCGGGGCTGCCCGGCTGGGGCCTTTTGTGCTCACAATCTTCATCCTTGGGACTTGGACAGACAATTCGCATCTCGCCGGTTCGTTCCACAAGACCATGCCGAATTAGGAACGTTCCTCCTGCCTCCTGATTAGCGATTGGGAATGTTGAGGAGGAAGGACCATGGACGGACTAATTTATCTCATCGGCTTGATCGTCGTGATCATGGCGATCCTGTCATTCTTTGGCCTGCGCTGAGAGAGCCGCGATGACAATCGAAACTCTCGTGCAGGAAGACGTGATGGAGGGCGGCGCGGCGATCGCCGAGGATCGCCGGACCATCCAATGGGGCCCGGTGCTGGCAGGCGCCTTCGCCGCCGGAGCGATGTCGTTCATCCTCGTCGGCTTTGGCGTTGCCATCGGCCTCGGGGTCAGTTCGGCCTCGCCGACATGGCGTGATGCGTCGGCGGCGTTGGCACTGCTGTCCGGGCTGTATCTGATCATCCAGGCGATCGTCAGCTTCGGCTTCGGCGGCTACATCGCCGGCCGGACCACGCGACCGGCGCCGGCGCTAACGACGATCGAGGATGACGGCGAGCGACGGGACGGGCTGCACGGCCTGACGTCCTGGGCTCTTGCCGTGCTGATCGGTGCGGCGCTGCTGGCGATCCTCGGTGCGGCCGCGCTCGACCGTTCGCCGATGCGCAGCGGAGCCGGTAATGTCACCTCAGCCGAGCCGCTGCTCAGCTATGAGCTCGACAAGCTGTTCCGCGCGCCGCGCCGGCCGCCCAACACCGACATGCGGGAAGCCCGCGCCGAGGCGGGACGCATCCTGATGATGTCTTCGAGCCATAGCGGTGTCAGCACCGACGACCGGACCTATCTCGTGCAGCAGGTCGCTGCGGCCACGGGATTGGCGGCGCCTGATTCCGAGCGGCGGGTCGACGCGATGATCGCGGAAGCCCACACGGCGATCAACCGCGCGCGGCGCAACTCGATCATCGTGGCCTTCTCGGTTGCGGCGGCGGCCCTGATCGGTGCCGCAGTCGCCTGGGGTGCCGCCGTTGCCGGCGGACGCCACCGCGATGGCGAGCCGTTGCCGAACTGGATGGCAAGCTCGAACCGCTTCCATCGCAGTCCGCGGGCGATGCCGGTGCCGTAAGCATGCGAGGCGCGGACCTAGCTGTCCGTCCCCGCACGCCGGCCCACGAATTCGGCGATCAGGCTCGTGATTTCCGCGGGACGCTCCAGGCTAGGGAGATGAGCCACGTCCGGCATTTCACGGCCCTCCGCCCCCGGGATTGCCGCAACGACCCGACGACAGCGATCCTGGACATAGGGGAAATCGAGGTCGCCCCACGCGATGAGGGTCGGTACCGCGATTTCATGGAGTCGGTGGAAGAAGGGAACAACGTCCACATCCGCGCCGAAGGGTTGGGAGCGAAGCGCGATGCCGTTCATGTCGAGGAGCAGATCGCGGGCGGAGCCGGCAACGCGACCTTCGGGCGCCAGCGGTCCGTCCAGCCAGAGGCGGGCCTTCATCGCGTTGAGCCGATCGAGATCGCCGGATGCCTCGGCCTCCTTCGACTGCATCATCAGTTTCTCGATGTCGGGACTGTAGACCGGATCGGGTGCCCCCGCGACGTTCGGAGCGATCAGGACGAGCGCGCGAACAAGCGACGGGTGTCGGAGGGCGGCATCGAGCGCGATGCGACCGCCAAGGGAGCAGCCAACGAGGATCGCGGGCCCGTTGTCTGCGGTAGCCTCCAGCACCGCCACGAGGTCTGCGAGGGCGGAAAAGTCTTCAGGCTCGGCGCGCGTCTCGCCGAACCCGCGTCGGTCATAAGCGACCGCCTTGTGGGTCGCACTCATTCCATTCAGCTGGACGCGCCACATCCGCCGGTCGCACACATTGGCATGAAGAAAGACGACGGCAGTGCCGTTGCCCGCCACGTCTGTTGCAAGCTTGGCGCGACCGGACCGAACATATTGCATTTGCATGTCCAAGACTAATGCATGTCCAAGGCTAACGGCGTCGCGACTGGGACGGGCCGGGACCAGCGCGGCCATCCCTGTCTTCGAGAGGCTAAGCCTTCTCCTCCCAGATCATCGCCAGATGCACGATGGTCTGCACCGCCTTTTCCATGTCCTGCCGGCTCACCCATTCCAGGCGCGAATGGAACGCGTGCTCGCCGGCGAAGATGTTGGGGCAGGGCAGGCCCATGAAGGACAGGCGCGAGCCGTCGGTGCCGCCGCGGATCGCGGTGCGCATCGGGCGCAGGCCGGCGCGGCGGATCGCCTCGATGGCGTATTCGAGCACGTGCGGGTGACGGTCGATCACCTGCTTCATGTTGCGGTACTGCTCGCGTATCTCGAACGTGTAGGTCGAGCGCGGATAGTCCTTCATCACGTCCTTGACGATGCCCTCGAGCAGGGCCTCCTTCTCCTTCAGCCCTTCCTCGGTGAAGTCGCGCACGATGAAGGAGAGCGTCGCCTGCTCCAGCGCGCCGTCGATGCCGATCGGATGCAGGAAGCCCTGCTTGCCCGAGGTCGTTTCCGGCGAGCAGCCTTCCTTCGGCAAGCGCTCGACGATGGCGGAAGCGATCTTGATCGCGTGCTCCATCTTGCCCTTGGCGTAGCCGGGATGGGCGCTGACGCCGTTGATGGTGATGGTGGCGCCGTCGGCCGAGAAGGTCTCGTCCTCGACGCTGCCGGCGCTTTCGCCGTCCATGGTGTAGCCGAAATCGGCGCCGAGCTTCTTCAGGTCGACATTGTCGACGCCGCGGCCGATCTCTTCATCCGGCGTGAACAGGATCTTGATGGTGCCGTGCTTCACGTCGGGGTTGTTGATGAAGAAATGCGCGGCATCCATGATTTCGGCGACGCCGGCCTTGTTGTCGGCCCCGAGCAGCGTGGTGCCGTCGGTGGTGATGATGTCGTTGCCGATCTGGTTCTTCAGCGCGGGGTGCTCATTGAAGCGGATCACCTGGCTGGGATCGCCGGGTAGTGTGATGTCGCCACCGCGATAGTTCTTCACCATTTGCGGCTTGACGTCCTTGCCGGTGACGTCGGGCGAGGTGTCCATGTGTGAGCAGAAGCAGATCACCGGCACCTTCTTGTCGGTGGTGGCCGGAATCGTTCCGTAGACGTAACCGTACTCGTCGAGATGGGCGTCCGCCACGCCCATGGCCTTCAGCTCGGCGGCGAGCACGCGGCCGAGGTCTTTCTGCTTCTCGGTCGAGGGCGAGTGAGGGGATTCCGGATCGGACTGGGTGTCGATGGTGACGTAGCGCAGGAAGCGCTCGGTCACGGTGTGCGAAAAGGAGAGGGAGGACATTTCTGGTCAACCGCCGGGTCTTTGGGGAAGCAGGCGGTATATCAGAAAAGCGGGCCTTGATGCGGCCGGACGAGATGGGATCAGGCTTAACGAGACGTAAGCCGCTCAGATCGCCTCTTTCAGTTCCTTGACCGGGCGGAACGCGACCTTCTTGCTGGCCTTGATGTGGATGGCCTCGCCGGTGGCGGGATTGCGGCCGGTGCGGGCGGCGCGCTTGCGGACCTGGAGGATACCGAGGCCGACGATGCGGACGCGGTCGCCCTTCTTCAGGTGCTTGGTGATCAGCTCGACCATGTCGGTGAGGACGGCTTCGGCGTGCTTTTTCGACAGGTCCTGGCTCTCCGCGATATTGGCGGCGAGGTGCTTGAGCGTGATGGTGGCGGGAGCGGCAGCTTTCTTTGCCATGTCTGGCCTCCTCCATTCCTGGCGAGGTCTCGGGGAGGGCCTCGGAACCACGCAAGTGACGGAAGGCGTAGACGATTCGGGGCTGAACTGACTACGTCGCGAGAGGTGGAGGAGGCTCTGCACGCACGCAATCGGCGGGGGACGGGACTATTCCGGCTTTAGGTACCAACGTCCTTGACTTCACTTGGTCCGGCCTTTAATTCCCCCCTCGTTCCGCGCGGACACATACGCGTCACGCGGGAGTAGCTCAGTTGGTTAGAGCGCCGGCCTGTCACGCCGGAGGTCGCGGGTTCGAGCCCCGTCTCTCGCGCCATTTTTGGCGGAATCTCAATAGCTTACATGCCGGACCTGAGCCTTCCCGACACGTGGTCGGGATGAAATCCCTATGTTTCTGATTTTGCCTGTGGCGGGCAATGCGCAACAAATCGCGCATCACGCGAGCACGGCCACGACTGGCTGAAACGGGACTTGGCGGAATCCATCTCATGCAGGCAGCCGATTTCAGCGCAACGCTGCAAAATTTGTTCGCGAAGGGCGTGCGCTACGGGACCGTGGTCGATCTCGGCTGTGCCGATGGACACTTCGTGCTCAACCATCTGTCCTGTCTCGGCGGTGCGGTGCCTCTCAACATCGATGCCAACGGGATCTACGAAGACTCCCTCCGGGCCATCAAGGAGGCGCTTGGCGGGGACTATCGCATCTGTGCCATCACCGATCATGAGGGTGAGATCGAGATCACCGAGTCGGTGCATCCTTACTGGTCGACATCAACGCGACACTGCTGGAGGCGGGCTTCTTCCTCTACGACCTGACGACGTTGCAGCGCCTGCGCGACGGAACGCTCGGCTGGTTCTACCCGGTCTATGTCAGCGGCAAGCTCGCGCATCTGAAGCCGCGGGCGTTCTGGGATCCCGGCGACAACACCGCGGTGATCGGCGTCCAGGAGGCGCGCCGAAAGATGGTCCTCGAGCAGAACAAGAAGATCCTCAACCGGCTGCGTTACGGCCCGAGCGACATCAGCCGCAACGATCCCTGTCCCTTCGGTTCGGGGCAAAAATTCAAGCACTGTTGCGGCAGCTACGGACCCGTCTGACGCGGGCGCCCGGGGACGGCTGATAAAGCAAAACGGCCGCCAGAGGCAGCCGTTTGGTGTCAAATCGGACCTTTTTTGGTCGATCAGCGGATCTCGGACGTGCCCGCGCTCGTGACCGCCACCGGCTTGCCGGCCTTGACCACGTGGGCGGACTGGGCGGTCTGGTTGTAATCGGCATTGGTGCGGGCTGCGATCCCGAAGCCGGCCACCGCAATGCCGGCAATCAGCGCCACCACCACGATTTTCAGGTGGGTCGCACGATCAGCAGAGTGAATTGAGTGGTTCATCTGAGCCTCCCGACGGGCTTTGCCGCCGTCTATGGGCTCATCTTCTAAGGACCATCTGTTTCCGGATGGTTTCACCGGTTTCGCAAAATGGTTTCATTAATACGCCCGGTTGGTTTCGCCGGGCTTGCGGCTTCAAGCGGTCCGCTGCGGACGGCCGCATCAGAGCGCCTGAGACGGAAAACCATCACGAAAACAACGGGTCGCCGCCGAGGCGGCCACGAGGCTAGCTTGGGCCGTCGTTCCCAGAAGTGGGTGATGTCTTACCTGCCGCGTAATCGCGGACGGGAGCTGCCTTCGCCATGATCGTGTCCGTCGGCCGCAAGCGACGTGCCGACCGATCTTGAGGGAGACACGCGATGAATCGTCGGACCGTCCTCGAAGCCACCCTGTTTGGGAGCGTCCTTGCGGCAGCCTCGGTCGCGAGCGCTCCAGCAGCCCAGCAGACCGCGCGATCACCCTATGTGACGGCCCGGGACGGCACGAAGCTGTTCGTGCAGGACTGGGGAAGCGGAAAACCGGTGCTGCTGCTGTCGGCCTGGACCTTCGACGCCAGCACCTGGGGCAGCCACATTGCCGCGCTCACTGAGAAGGGTTTCCGCTGCGTCGCGCCTGACAGGCGCGGGCATGGCCGTTCCGAGATGCCATCGACCGGTTATGACCTGGACACGCTGACCGACGACGTCGCCGCCGTGATCGAGCAGCGCGACCTGCGCGACGTGACGCTGGTCGGCTTCTCCATGGGAACGGCGGAAGCTGTGAACTATCTCGCGCGCTACGGATCGGAGCGGATCGCAAGGCTCGTGCTGGTCGCGCCGACGACGCCGTTCCTGGTCAGGACCGAGGACAATCCGGACGGGATCCCGAAGGCGATGATCGAGGCCGACAACGCCGCCATCGCGCGCGACTTCGCCAAATGGATCGCGGCGAACGAGGCCCCGTTCTTCACCGCCGAGACGCCGGAGATCACGCGGACCTGGATCCGGCAGATGATGCTGAGCGTGCCGCTGCCGGTGGCGCTGGCGTGCCGCAAGACCATTGCGTTCGCCGACCTCCGCAAGGCTGCCGCCGGGATCGATCGCCCGGCGCTGATCGTCCACGGCGACAAGGATGCCAGCGCGCCGCTGCCGCTGACCGGGGCCAAGACCGCCAAACTGATCAAAGGCAGCAAGCTCATCGTCTATGAGGGCGCGCCGCATCCGCTGCCGCTGACGCATGGCGAGCGGCTGCTTGCCGACATGCTCGCGTTCATGGGCGCCTAAAGCACGATCCGGAAAAGTGCGAAGCGGTTTTCCGAAAAGATCATGCTTAAACAACAACCTAAAGCGCGATGACGATTCATCCTGATCTCATCGCGCTTTAGGCGTTCAGCTCGCCCGTGCGATGTCGGTGCGGATGCTCCGCGCCGCCCAGATGAACAGCAGCGCGCCGAGCGTGGTCGTGACCGCCGCCGAGAGCAGGGAATAGCGCACGGCATCCGCGCCATAGCTGCCCTTCAGCGCGTCATTGACCATTCCGACGGCGAGCGGGCCGACGCCCTGGCCGAAGCAGGTGGCGGTGAGCGCGATCAGCGCTGAGGCCAGCGCCCGCATGCTGGGCTTTGCCACCGTCTGCGCGATCGCGAAGATCGGCCCGAGATGGAAGCCGACCAGGAACGAGGTCAGCGCCAGCATGGCGACCATCATCGCAAAATCCTGCGTCAGCATGCACAGCGCGAACACGGGGCCGGCGAGCCCTGAGGTGATCGCGGGCGCCCACAGCTTCCAGCGGTCGTCGCGGCGGCTCACTTGCGCCACCACGAAGCCGCCGAGCAGGGTGCCGGCCATGCCGGCGAGGCCCTTGAAGGTGCCGGCATAGGTGCCGATCTCAGCGCTCGACAGATGGTGCACGCGGGCGAGGAACGGCGGGATCCAGGCCGCGGTCGCGTAGTTCGTGTAGGTCGTCAGGCAGAAGCCGATCAGCACGATGATGAAGCTGCGCTGGGACGCCAGGAAGCGCAGCGTCGGCCCCAGCGGCTCGGGCACAAAATTCTCCTGCATCGCGCCGCGCTTCGGCTCGGAGATCGTCAGCCACAGGATGGCGGCGAGCAGGATGCCGGGCAGGCCCGCGACGTAGAACGCCATCCGCCAGCCATAGTGCTGGTTGACGTAGCCGCCGACGAAATAACCGAGGAAGACGCCGAGATAGGTGCCGATGGCGTAGATGCCGAGCGCGCGCGGACGCTCGTTCTTGGCGAAGAGATCGGCAACGATCGATTGCGAGGCAGGGGAGCCCGCGGATTCGCCGATGCCGACGCCGATGCGGGCCAGCGCCAGCGAGGTCACGCTGGTGGCCGCGCCGCACAGCGCCGTCATCGCGCTCCAGAACGCGAAGGCGACGGCGACGATGTTGCGCCGGTTGAGCCGATCGGCGATCCGCGCGATGGGGATGCCGAGCAGGGAATAGAACAGCGCGAAGCCGAAGCCGGCCAGCAGGCCCATCATGGTGTCGCTGAGGGCAAACTCCTTCTTGATCGGCTCGATCAGGACGTTGAAGATCGTGCGGTCGAGGAAGTTCAGCGCATAGATGATGGTGAGCAGCCCGAGCACGTAATAGCGACGTGCCGAGGGCTTTGCCGCGGCGGCCGTTTGCACCGACACCTGTGACGTCACATCGACCATCGCTTCCCCCAATCTGTCTTTGTTATCGTTGTCGGTCCAGCCCTTGTTGGAGCTGGTTGGTCACCCTTCGCGGATGTAATTCCCCGCTTCGAATTCCACCTGCGGCGCGCTCTTATCGAAGGAGACGCCGATCGGATCGCGGCCCGCTTCCATCGCCTCCAATTGTTCGGTCAGCATGCGGCGGATCATCAGGATGCCGCGGTCGCTCTGGCCGAAATGCTCCTCGGAGTGGACCGTGACCTCGCCCTGGCCGACCTGGGCTTCATAATCACCGGGGAATTGCTGGTGCTCTTCCTCGGTCATGTCCCACCAGAATTTGCCGTTGAATTTCGAGCGCATGCGGCCGATCTCGCCCGATGCCTTGACGCGTCCGGCGACGTAGATCCGGAACGAGGTGTCGTCGATCGGCAGCACCCAGCCGATGGATTCGACGCGAGCGAACTGCGCGACGCGCGGGTTCGGCACCACGCGCAACGTCGGCAGCGCGGCCTCGGAGACGCGGTAGAAGATCTTGCCGTCGTCCTGCTTGCGCTCCGAGCGCACGAGGACGCCGCGCGGCGATTTCTCGAACTTCACCTCCGGAATGGACGCCATCATGTTGGTGAACTGTGGCCCCGAGAACGAGCCGTGCAGCACCGGCACGTGGTAGGGATCGACCACGTTCTCGAAATGCTGCAGCCAGTTGCAGGGAATGACGGCAGGTCCGCCGCCACCGATCGAGGAATCGTCGGCCTCGACCATTTCGCCCTCGTCCATGTTTTCCAGACACTCGTAAGCCGGCAGCACAGGGCGTTTCTCGGCCGGGCCCATATAGGCGAAGATCAGCCCGTAGCGCTCCTCGACCGGATACCAGGGCTGGCGCACCTTGTCCTTGAACTGGCCGCCGTCGGGCTCGCAGGGCTGCTCCAGGCAATGGCCTTCGGTGTCGAACTTCCAGCCGTGATAGCAGCAGCGGATGCCGTCCTCCTCGACCTTGCCGTAGTAGAGCGTGGTGCCGCGATGGCAGCAGCGGGCATGCAAGAGACCGGCGCGGCCATGCTTGTCGCGGAACAGCACGAGATCCTCGCCCAGCGCGCGCACCTTCTTCGGCGTGCCGGTGGCGTCACCGACCAGCCCGACCGGATGCCAGTAGCGGCGCAAAAGCTCGCCCATCGGGGTGCCGCGTACGACAGAGGTGAGCTCGATGCGCGTTTGCGCCGGCTTCATCGCATAGGCCGTGCCGAGATCGCGATCCCGCTGGGTGATGGTCATGCTGGTCCTCCCGCCGCGGCCTTGATGGCCGGGTCTCAACTTCGTCTTTGACCGAGTGAAAGATAATTCGATGACAATGTCAACGATCTTCCAGAACGCCTCTTAATCGCATTCGGATCGGGTTGGGGAGGTTGCGCTACCAAGGCTCAGCCGAGACTTGGCACGCCCTGGCTTTCTTGGCAGAGGTGGACCATGAGCGAGACATTCAGCAGGGCCGGGGGTGCGTCGTCCGACGCGGACGAAAGCCACTCGGCGGCGCCGATCACCGCGATGCTGTCGTCGCGGCTGATGGTGCTCGCCAACCTGCTCAAGCGCGGCGCCATCCTGCGCTACAAGCGCCTCACCGGATTGTCCTCGGTGGAGTTCGGTCTCGTCGCCTCGCTCGGCCGCCGTCCGCCGATGAGCGTGGCGCGTCTCGCCGAGGCTGTCGGCCAGGACAAGGGGCAGATCAGCCGCGCGCTCGCCAATCTGTTGTCGCGCAAGCTGATCGCGAAATCGGCAAACCCGAAAGACAGCCGCGAGGTGCTGATCTCGCTGACTGCGGCGGGCCTCGCCGCGCATGATGCGATCGTCGAAGGCGCACAGGAGCGCAATCGGCAATTGCTGGAACAGTTGAGCACGAACGAGCTCGAGACGCTGCTGGCGCAGATCGATCGCCTCACGGCCGCCGCCGAGAAGATGCTCGAAGCAGAAAAGGAAGCGCGCTGAGCGCGCGGAAACATCCGGAACGCCGGAACCGGATTGGACTCCTTCTAAGAACGTTTCAATTAGGGAATTCGCGCGCGCTCACATAAGCGTCGCTGCAAGCGCATGCCGCGCGGGGATCGGCGGCATGACGCATCAAACATGCAGCTTCGGGGTGGCGCGTTGAACAGTCTTGGAATGCTGCGGTCGGCCGTGTTGGCGACCGCATCCGCTTGGGTTTTGGTACCGCAGGCATCGCTTGCGCAATCGTCCACGCAGAGTGGGGCGCAGAACCTGCCGCCGGTGACCGTTGCGGCACCGGAACAGCGCCGCCGTGCGGCCGCGGCCCCCCAGCGCCGTGCGGCGCGATCGGTGCAGACCCCCAATCGAACCAATCCGCAGCCGCAGCGCAATGTCGGCGTCGTCGAGACGCCGAGCGGCCCGGTGCATGGTTATGTCGCGCGTCGCAGCTCGTCCGGCACCAAGACCAACACGCCGATCATGGAGACGCCGCAGTCAGTCTCGGTCATCGGCGCCGAGCAGATCCGCGACCAGAAGGCGAACAAGCTGGACGAGGTCCTGCGCTACACCGCCGGCGTGCGCGCCGGCACTTTCGGCGCGGACACGCGCAACGACTGGTGGCTGATCCGCGGCTTCAAGTCGGACGACGTCGGACTGTTCCTCGACGGCATGCAGCTGTTCTACACGTCTTATGCGAGCTGGAAGCTGCAGACGCCCAACATGGAGCGAGTCGAGGTGCTGCGCGGCCCGTCGGCGGTGCTCTACGGCGGATCGAGCCCGAGCGGCATCGTCAACGTCATCAGCAAGATGCCGCCGGCCGAGCCGATCCGCTATGTCGAGACCGGCGTCAACAATTTCGGCAACGCCTATGTCGGCTTCGATTTCGGCGGGCCGGTCGCGACGCAGCCGCAGAATGGCAAACAGGATGGCAAGCTGTTCTACCGCGTGGTCGGCCAGGTCCAGAACGGCCCGACGCAGGTCAATTTCACGCCCGACAACAATTATTTCATCGCGCCGTCCTTCACCTGGAAGCCGGATGCCGACACCACGTTCACGGTGCTGGCCTCGGCCTCGCGGCAGGAGACGCGCGGCATCAACTTCCTGCCCTATCAGGGCACCGTGACAAACGCGCCGTTCGGCAAGATTCCGACCAGCTTCTTCGTCGGCGATCCCAGCGTGGACAAGTTCACGCGCGAGCAGGAAATGCTTGGCTATCAGTTCGAGCGCAATCTCACCGACGACCTCACGTTCCGCCAGAATGCCCGCTTTGCGCATGTCGACGTGACCTATCGCGGCTATGTCGGCAACGGCTGGGACAACATCAACACGGCCACGATGGGCCGGTACAATTGGTATGCGAAGGACACCGCCAACCAGGGCAATCTCGACAACCAGCTAGAATACCGCTTCGGCACCGGTCCCGTGAAGCACACGATGCTGTTCGGCGTCGATTTGCGCGGCTACCAGATCGACGACTATCAGGCCTTCAACTTCGGCACGGTGCCGTCGATCAACGTGTTCAATCCGGTTTATGGCGTGAACGTTCCGATCACCGGCGCACCGTTCCGCAACTTCCTGATCACGCAGAAGCAGGCCGGCACCTACGTTCAGGACCAGATGAAGCTCGGCAACTTCACGCTGGTGCTCAGCGGCCGCAACGATTGGGTCGAGACCACGCAGGCCGCGCGTGACACCGGCGCGAACGTCGCTCAACGCGACGACAGCCGGTTCAGCGGACGCGCCGGATTGATCTACAATTTCGACAACGGTATCGCGCCCTATATCTCCTATGCGACGAGCTACAATCCCGTCATCGGTCTGAATGCGAGCAACCAGCTGCTGCTTCCGGAGACCGGCAAGCAGGCTGAAATCGGCGTCAAGGTCGCACCGAAGGGATTTGACGGCTATTTCACGGCCTCATTCTTCGACCTGAAGCGCCAGAACGCGCTGACCACCGATCCGACGAATGCGCTGCTGCAGAACCAGACCGGCGAGGTGACCTCGCGCGGCATCGAGCTCGAAGCGGTGGCCAACGCCACCAGGGAGCTGAAGCTGATCGGTGCCTTCACGGCCTATCACCTGTTCACCAGTAGGGATCTCGACCCGTCGCTGGTCGGCAAGACCCCGACCAACACGCCGGAGCTGCTGGTCTCGGGCTGGGCGGACTACACCTTCAAGGATGGGCCGCTCGAGGGATTCGGTTTCGGTGGCGGCGTTCGCTATGTCGGCTCCTCCTGGGCCGACGCCGCCAACACGCTCGAGGTTCCCGCTGTCGTGCTCGGCGACCTCGCACTCCATTACGAGTGGCAGAACTGGCGCACGGCTCTCAACGTGATCAACCTGACCGACAAGATCTACGTCGCGAGCTGCGCGTCGGCGACGTCCTGCTTCTACGGCGACCGCCGGCGCGTCACCGCCAGCGTCTCCTACAAATGGTAGGCGCAGGCGCGGGGAGGGCGGCGTGAAGGCGCGCACGGTCAGGCTCTGGTCCGTGGTCCACACTTGGACCAGCCTGATCTCGACCGTCTTCCTGCTGCTGCTCTGCCTGACCGGCCTGCCGCTGATCTTCCATCACGAGATCGATGAGCTCCTGGGCTATGCCCCCCAGCCCGAAGCTCATGCGGGCGCGGCGCGCGCGACGACGCAAGCCATCGCCGACGCCGCGCTCGCCGCCGATCCCGGCCGCGTGCTGCAATATATCTCCTGGGACAAGGACGAGCCCGGGATCGTCACCGCCTTTACCAACAGCGCCGTCGACGGGCTGCCGGACAATACGACGGTGCGCGCCTTCGATGCTGTCTCGACAAAACTGCTCGGGCCGGTCGGCGTCGGGCCGATGCTGATCATGCTCAAGCTGCACACCGACATGTTTGCAGGTCAGCCCGGCAAGCTGTTCCTCGGCGGGATGGGCCTATTGTTTGCGATCGCCATCGTCTCCGGCGTGGTGCTGTACTGGCCGTTCACCCGCCGCCTGCGCTTTGCAACCATTCGGGACAGCGCCTCGCGCCGCGTCCGCTGGCTCGACTGGCACAATCTGATCGGGGTCGTGACGATCGCCTGGGCGCTGGTGGTGGGCTTGACCGGCGTCGTCAACACCTGGGCCGAGCTGATGCTGAACCAGTGGAAGGCGACCGAGCTCGCCAGCATGGTCGCGCCCTATGCCGGCAAGCCGCCGCCGACGCGTCTAGCCTCGCTCGATGACGTCGTTGCGCGCGCCAGACAGACAGCGCCCGGCATGGAGATCGCCTTCATCGCGTTCCCGGGCACGCCCTTCACCTCCTCGCATCATTTCGCCGCCTTCATGCGCGGCGACACCGCGCTGACGGCGCGGCTGCTCAAGCCGGTGCTGCTCGATGGCGAGACCGGGGAGGTGGCCGACAGCCGGGCGCTGCCGCTCTGTCTCCAGGCGCTTCTGATCTCGCAGCCGCTGCATTTCGGCGATTATGGCGGGATGCCGCTGAAGGTGATCTGGGCCGCGCTCGACCTGCTCACCATCGTTGTGATCGGCAGCGGTCTCTATCTCTGGGTGGCGCGCCGGCGCAAGCGCGTGTCAGCGAAGTCCGACGCATTCGCCAGACGAGCCCCGGTCCCGTCGTGATGCATGGCTCCTCTGACCGATCGCGCCTGTGGATACGTGTCTTTGCTGCACCTATCCTGCTCGCGGCCGCGACCATCACCGGCCTCCTGGCCGCGCTGCTCTGGGGCGAGCCTGGCCAATATGTCGCCTGGGTGACGGTAGGGGCGCCTGTCTTCGTTGTAAGCTGGATTTTGCTGCGCCGCGGCTTAAATAAAGTGAGCCGCTCCAACAGCGGACGTCACCGCCGAGCGCGCGTGAACTGATCGGGATCACCCTTGCTGGGGCGGTCGATCTGCTCCATACCAGCCGCGGGGTGATTCCGGGGTTTCCACGGTTCAGGGGGCGGCAAAAGGGCCTAAATAGAGCGTGTCTTGCGCCCATTGGTGCACTGCGCTAAGGCTCAGAATAATTCCAAATCGGACGAATCCGTGGCTGTCCCGAGGCTGCGGGAAAAAGGGCTCGTCAATGAGCGGCATCTTACAGAACTATCTTCCACTCGTCGTTTTTATAGGGGTAGCGGGCCTCATCGGCCTGGTGCTGCTGATCGCGCCCTTCATCGTCGCGTTCCAGCAGCCGGACCCGGAAAAGCTGTCGGCGTATGAGTGCGGTTTCAACGCCTTCGACGACGCCCGCATGAAGTTCGACGTCCGCTTCTATCTGGTCGCCATCCTCTTCATCATCTTCGACCTCGAGGTGGCGTTCCTGTTTCCCTGGGCGGTGGCGTTCGGCAAGCTTGGCGCGACCGGCTTCTGGTCCATGGTGGTGTTCCTCGCCGTGCTGACGGTCGGGTTCGCCTATGAATGGAAGAAAGGGGCACTCGAATGGGATTGAACCCTGCAACGTCCACCGGTCCGGTCGTCGCGCCGGCCCCCAAGGGCATCCTGGATCCGTCGACCGGCAAGCCGGTCGGGGCCAATGATCCGTTCTTCCTCGAGGTCAATCACGAGCTGTCCGACAAGGGCTTCTTCGTGGCCGCGACCGACGACCTCATCACCTGGGCCCGCACCGGCTCCCTGATGTGGATGACCTTCGGTCTCGCCTGCTGCGCGGTCGAGATGATGCAGGTGTCGATGCCGCGCTATGACGTCGAGCGCTTCGGCTTCGCCCCGCGTGCCTCGCCGCGCCAGTCCGACGTGATGATCGTCGCGGGAACGCTGACCAACAAGATGGCGCCGGCGCTGCGCAAGGTCTACGACCAGATGCCGGAGCCGCGCTACGTCATCTCGATGGGCTCCTGCGCCAATGGCGGCGGCTACTATCACTATTCCTACTCGGTCGTGCGCGGCTGCGACCGCATCGTGCCGATCGACATCTACGTGCCGGGCTGCCCGCCCACGGCGGAAGCGCTGCTCTACGGCGTGCTGCTGCTCCAGAAGAAGATCCGGCGCACCGGCACCATCGAACGCTAAGGTTTTACGTCATGGACGACGGCAAGCTCGACGCCCTTGGGCAAACGATCGTTAGCGCGCTTCCGGGCGCCGCCACCGGTCACACGGTGGCCTTCAACCAGCTCACGGTTGATGTCGAGGCCAGCAAGATCGTCGAGGTGGTCAAGCACCTCCGCCACGATCCGAGCTGCCGTTTCGTCAACATCACCGACATCACGGCGGTCGACTATCCCTCGCGCGAAAAGCGCTTCGACGTGATCTATCACTTCCTGTCACCGACCCTGAACACGCGGATCCGGCTCCGCGTCGCCGCCGACGAGACCACGCAGGTTCCGTCGCTGATCGACGAATTCCCCGGCGCCGACTGGTTCGAGCGCGAGGCCTACGATCTCTACGGCGTGTTCTTCGTCGGCCATCCCGACATGCGCCGCCTGCTTACCGATTACGGTTTCGAGGGCCATCCGCTGCGCAAGGATTTCCCGCTCACCGGCTTCGTCGAGGTTCGCTACGACGACCAGGAGAAGCGGGTGGTGTACGAGCCGGTCCGGCTCAACCAGGAATTCCGCAAGTTCGATTTCCTCTCGCCATGGGAAGGGGCGGACTATCCGCTTCCCGGTGACGAGAAGGCAGGACCGAAGGCCTGATCATGAACGAGCAACCTGAACAGCTTCGCAATTTTACGATCAACTTTGGACCGCAGCATCCGGCGGCGCACGGTGTGTTGCGTCTGGTGCTGGAGCTTGACGGCGAAATCGTCGCCCGCGTCGATCCCCATATCGGCCTGCTTCACCGCGGTACCGAGAAGCTGATCGAGCAGAAGACCTATCTCCAGGCGATCCCGTATTTCGATCGCCTCGATTACGTCGCGCCGATGAACCAGGAGCACGCCTTCTGCCTCGCCGCCGAAAAGCTGCTCGGCATCGAGGTGCCGCGCCGCGGCCAGCTGATCCGCGTGCTCTATTGCGAGATCGGCCGCATTCTCTCTCACCTTCTCAATGTCACCACGCAGGCGATGGACGTCGGCGCGCTGACCCCGCCGCTGTGGGGCTTCGAAGAGCGCGAGAAGCTGATGGTATTCTACGAGCGCGCCTCCGGCAGCCGCATGCACGCAGCCTTCTTCCGCGTCGGCGGCGTGCATCAGGACCTGCCGCAGAAGCTGGTCGACGACATCGAGGCGTGGTGCGATCCGTTCCTGAAGGTCGTCGACGACCTCGATCGCCTGCTCACCGCCAACCGCATCTTCAAGCAGCGCAACGTCGATATCGGCGTGGTGCCGCTGAAGGAAGCCTGGGAGTGGGGTTTCTCGGGCGTGATGGTGCGCGGCTCGGGCGCGGCCTGGGACCTGCGCAAGTCGCAACCCTATGAGTGCTACGCCGAGATGGATTTCGACATTCCGATCGGCAAGAACGGCGACTGCTACGACCGCTACCTGATCCGCATGGAAGAGATGCGCCAGTCCGTGCGCATCATGAGGCAGTGCATCCAGAAGCTGAACGCGCCGGATGGCAAGGGCCCCGTCGTCGTCGCCGACAACAAGGTCGCGCCGCCGCGCCGCGGCGAGATGAAGCGCTCGATGGAAGCGCTGATCCACCACTTCAAGCTCTACACCGAGGGCGTTCACGTGCCGGCCGGCGAAGTCTATGCCGCCGTCGAAGCGCCCAAGGGTGAGTTCGGCGTTTATCTCGTCTCCGACGGAACCAACAAGCCCTACAAGTGCAAGATCCGCGCGCCGGGCTTTGCCCATCTGCAGGCCATGGACCACATCTGCCGCGGCCACCTGCTCGCCGACGTCTCGGCGATTCTCGGCTCGCTCGACATCGTGTTCGGAGAGGTCGATCGGTGATGGGGCAGGCGCCAATCCAGTTTGACCGAGCCTCGGGGGCCCTTGAAGGGGCCAACCTGTGGGAGCGGACGGCTGCCTTGGCGCTGGTGACGGGATCGAAGATCTCCTCGCACTTCTCGCACATGGGCTACATCGCCTGCGCCAACCTGCTGCGAAAGACGCTGCCGGAGCGCAACATCGCGATCAGGCTCAATCCCGACGCCGTGTTCGAGTTTCCCTACGGCGATGGCTATTGGAGCAAGCTGCTCAACCGCTCGTACAATTACGAGGACGAGCTCGAGCTGCTGTTCGCCGATAGCGTCGACGTCGACTACACGCTGCTCGATTGCGGCGCGAACTACGGCTACTGGTCGGTGCTGGTGTCGAGCAAGCCGTTCGGTTCGCACAAGGCGATCGCGATCGAGCCGTCGGGCCAGAACTATCCGAAACTCGCCAACAATGCCCGCGTCAACGGTGGTCGCTTCGAAACCATGAAGTGCGCGATCGGCGCCACGCGCGGCACCGCGCGTCTGTCAGGCACCAAGCACGAAGCCTTCAGCATCGCCGGCGATCCGTCTGATGGCGGCGAGGAAGTGCCTGTCCTCGCGCTCGACAATCTGATCGACGACGGCAAGGTCGCAAGCACCGGCAAATACCTGATCAAGCTCGACGTCGAGGGCGTCGAGATCGAGGCGATCAAGGGTGGCGCCCGGCTGCTTGAGGCCGACAGCGTCATCATGTGCGAGGAGCACGGCAGCGACCGCTCGCATGCGGTGTCGCGCTACATCCTCGAACAGACCCCGCTGAAGCTGATCGTGTTCGATCCGCGCAGCAACCGTCTGGAGACCGTGACCGAGCTGTCGATCCTCGACCGCATCAAGGTCTCGACCCACGTCGGCTACAACGTTTTCGGCACCGCAAGCGCGTTCTGGCAGGACAGGATTGATACCCTGAATGCCAAGACCGCGCGCCGTATGCAGTGAGAGATAAGAGATGTCCGTTCGCCGATTAGCACCGAAGGAAGTCCAGCCCGCGAGCTTTGCGTTCACGGAGGAGAACCTCGCATTCGCCAAGCAGCAGATCGCGAAATATCCGGCCGGCCGACAGGCTTCTGCAGTGATCGCGATCCTCTGGCGCGTCCAGGAGCAGCACGAAGGCTGGGTGTCGGAAGCCGCGATCCGCGCGGTCGCCGACCTGCTCGACATGCCCTATATCCGCGTGCTGGAAGTCGCGACCTTCTACACGATGTTCCAGCTCGCCCCGGTCGGCAAGAAGGCCCACGTCCAGGTCTGCGGCACCACGCCGTGCCGGCTGCGCGGCGCCGAGGATCTGATCCACGTCTGCGAGCACCGCATCCATCACGAGCCCTTCCACCTCTCCAAGGACGGCAATTTCAGCTGGGAAGAGGTCGAGTGCCTGGGCGCCTGCGTGAACGCGCCGATGGTGCTGATCGGCAAGGATACTTATGAGGACCTGACCAAGGAAAGCTTCGGCAAGGTGCTCGACGGCTTCGCGTCGGGCAATCCGCCCAAGCCCGGCCCGCAGAACGGCCGCCAGTTCTCGGCGCCGATCACCGGGCCGACCACGTTGAAGGAGATCACCTGATGCGTGGTCTCTCGCAGCCTTCGGTGGAGGGGAGCGGTGCCATGAAGAAGTGGGGCTTCATCGCAATGCATGCCGCCGTGGCGGCCGCCTTCATCTTTCTCCTGCAACGCTTCAGCCTGAACGCGTCGCTGGAATCCAGCCTGCTCTGGGCGCTGACGTTTGGCGTCTGCGCCGCCGGGCTTGCCTACAAGCAAGCCAACCGTTGATCGGAAAGCACTGAAATGCTCGAGGACAAGGATCGCATCTTCAAGAACCTCTACGGCCTCCACGATTGGGGGCTCGAGGGCGCGCGGCGCCGCGGCGCCTGGGATGGCACGAAGAACATCATCGACAAGGGCCGCGACTGGATCATCAACGAGATGAAGGCCTCAGGGCTCCGCGGCCGCGGCGGCGCCGGCTTCCCGACCGGTCTGAAGTGGTCCTTCATGCCGAAGGAATCGACCGACGGCCGTCCGAGCTATCTCGTCGTCAACGCCGACGAGTCCGAGCCCGGCACCTGCAAGGATCGCGAGATCATGCGGCACGATCCGCATCTCTTGATCGAGGGCTGCCTGATCGCGAGCTGCGCGATGAACGCGCACACCTGCTACATCTATGTCCGCGGCGAGTTCATCCGCGAGCGCGAGCATCTCCAGGCCGCGATCGACCAGGCCTATGACGCCAAGCTGGTGGGCAAGGACAACGTCAACGGCTGGCCGTTCGACATCTATGTCGCCCACGGCGCCGGCGCCTACATCTGCGGCGAGGAGACCGCGCTGCTCGAGAGCCTCGAGGGCAAGAAGGGCCAGCCGCGCCTGAAGCCGCCGTTCCCGGCGAACGTCGGCCTGTTCGGTTGCCCGACCACCGTCAACAACGTCGAGTCGATCGCCGTTGCGCCCGACATCCTGCGCCGTGGCGCGGCCTGGTTCGCCGGCATCGGCCGTCCGAACAATGTCGGCACGAAACTGTTCTGCATCTCCGGCCATGTCGAGCGGCCCTGCAACGTCGAAGAGGCCATGGGCATTCCGTTCCGTGAGCTGATCGACAAGCATTGCGGCGGCATCCGCGGCGGCTGGGACAACCTCAAGGCCGTGATCCCCGGCGGCTCGTCGGTGCGCATGGTGCCGGCCGAGCAGATCATCGACACGCCGATGGATTTCGACAGCTTGAGCAAGCTGCGCTCGGGCCTCGGCACCGCGGCCGTGATTGTGATGGACAAGTCCACGGACCTGATCCGCGCCATCGCCCGTATTTCGTACTTCTACAAGCATGAGAGCTGCGGCCAGTGTACGCCGTGCCGCGAGGGCACGGGCTGGATGTGGCGCGTGCTCACCCGCATGGCCGAGGGTCGCGCGCATAAGCGCGAGATCGACATGCTGCTCGAAGTGACCAAGCAGGTCGAAGGCCACACCATCTGCGCGCTCGGCGACGCAGCCGCCTGGCCGATCCAGGGCCTGATCGCGCATTTCCGTCATGAGATCGAAGCGCGCATCGACCAGTATTCGCACAAGGCCGACATCGACGATATCGGCGTCCGCGATCCCGTGAACATGGTCGCGGCGGAGTAAGAGACATGACCAAGCTCATCATCGACGGCAAAGAGATCGATGTCCCCGCCGAGTACACGCTGCTTCAGGCGTGCGAAGCGGCCGGCGCCGAGATTCCGCGCTTCTGCTATCACGAGCGGCTGTCGATCGCCGGCAATTGCCGGATGTGCCTCGTCGAGGTGAAGGGCGGCCCGAAGCCGGTCGCGAGCTGCGCCTGGGGCGTGCGCGACTGCCGTCCGGGTCCCAAGGGCGAGCCGCCGGAGATTTCCACGCGTTCGCCGATGGTGAAGAAGGCACGCGAAGGCGTGATGGAATTCCTTCTCATCAACCATCCGCTGGACTGCCCGATCTGCGACCAGGGCGGCGAGTGCGATCTTCAGGACCAGGCGATGGGCTATGGTGTCGACACCAGCCGCTTCGCCGAGAACAAGCGCGCGGTCGAGGACAAGTACCTCGGCGCGCTGGTCAAGACCTCGATGAACCGCTGCATCCAGTGCACGCGCTGCGTCCGCTTCTCGGCGGAAGTCGCCGGCGCGCCCGAAATGGGCGCCACTGGCCGCGGCGAGGACATGGAGATCACGACCTATCTCGAGCACGCGCTGACGTCGGAATTGCAGGGCAATCTCGTCGACATCTGCCCGGTCGGTGCGCTGACCTCGAAGCCCTATGCCTTCGCGGCGCGCCCGTGGGAGCTCGGCAAGACCCAGTCGATCGATGTCATGGACGGCCTCGGCTCTGCGATCCGCGTCGATACCCGCGGCCGCGAGGTGATGCGCGTGCTGCCGCGCATCAACGAGGCCGTGAACGAGGAGTGGATCTCCGACAAGACCCGCCACATCGTCGACGGCCTGCGCACCCAGCGCCTCGACCGGCCCTATATCCGCGAGGCCGGCAAGCTGCGCGCGGCGAGCTGGCAGGAAGCCTTCGCCGCGATCGCCTCCAAGGCGGGCCGCACCGACGGCAAGCGCATCGGCACGATCGCCGGCGATCTCGCCGGCGTCGAGGAGATGTTTGCGCTCAAGGACCTGCTCGCCAAGTTCGGCTCGAGCAATCTGGCGGTGCAGGGCGGCGACGCCTTCGATCCCGCGCTCGGCCGCGGCTCGTACATCTTCAATCCGACGCTCGCCGGCGTCGAGCACGCCGATGCGCTGCTGATCATCGGCGCCAATCCGCGCAAAGAGGCGGCGGTATTCAACGCCCGCATCCGCAAGCGCTGGCGCGCCGGCGGCTTCAAGGTCGGCGTGATCGGTGCCAAGGCCGATCTCACCTATGACTATGACCATCTCGGCGCGGGCACCGACACGCTCGGTGAGCTCGCGGCGGGCAGGCATTCCTTCATGGACGTGCTCAAGAACGCCAAGAACCCGATCATCCTGGTCGGCGCGGGCGCGGCCTCGCGCCACGACGGCGCCGCCATTCTGGCCGCCGCCGCCAAGCTCGCGCTCGACGTCGGCGCGGTGAAGGACGGCTGGAACGGCTTTGGCGTGCTGCACGAGACCGCTTCGCGCGTCGGCGCGCTCGATATCGGCTTCACCGCCTCGGCCGGGGGCCTGAACGCCGCGCAGATGACGACGTTCGGCACGCTGGACTTGCTGTTCCTGCTCGGGGCCGACGAGATCAAGGCGCCTGATAGCACCTTCGTCGTCTATATCGGCACCCACGGCGATCGCGGCGCGCACCGCGCCGACGTGATCCTGCCGGCCGCCGCCTATACCGAGAAGTCCGCGATCTACGTCAACACCGAAGGCCGCGTGCAGATGACCGGCCGCGCCGCGTTCCCGCCGGGCGAAGCCCGCGAGGACTGGGCGATTATCCGTGCTCTGTCGGAAGCGCTCGGCAAGAAGCTCGGCTACGACTCGTTGCCGGCGCTGCGCCAGGCGATCTTCAAGGCGGTGCCGCATCTGATCCGGCTCGACCAGATCGAGGCCGGCTCCGCCGACCAGATCAAGAAGCTGGCGGGGAAGGGCGGCTCGCCCGAGAAGGCGCCGTTCAAGGCGGCGATCGAGGACTTCTATTTGACCAACCCAATCGCGCGTGCGTCCGCCGTGATGGCGGAATGCTCGCGGCTTGCCTCCGGGCAGATGCTGACCGCAGCGGAGTGAGCGTGATCTGATGGAATTCTTTGAAAGCGCATTCTGGACCGGTTTCCTCTGGCCGCTGATCATCATGGTCGCGGAGAGCGTGCTGGTGCTCGTCGTCCTCCTGGTCGCGATCGCCTACATCCTGCTCGCCGACCGCAAGATCTGGGCGGCGGTGCAGATCCGCCGCGGCCCGAACGTGGTCGGCCCCTGGGGCCTGCTGCAATCCTTCGCGGACCTTCTGAAGTTCGTGCTGAAGGAGCCGATCATCCCGGCCGGCGCCAACAAGGGCGTGTTCCTGCTGGCGCCGCTGGTGTCGTGCGTGCTCGCGCTCGCGGCCTGGGCGGTGATCCCGACCAATCTCGGCTGGGTGATCTCCGACATCAATGTCGGCATCCTCTTCATCTTCGCGATCTCGTCGCTGTCGATCTACGGCATCATCATGGCCGGGTGGTCGTCGAACTCGAAATATCCGTTCCTCGCCGCGCTGCGCTCGGCGGCGCAGATGGTGTCCTATGAAGTCTCGATCGGCTTCGTCATCATCACGGTGCTGCTCTGCGCCGGCACGCTGAACCTCTCGGCCGTGGTCGAGGCCCAGCACGCCCGCGGCCTTGCCAGCCTGATCGGGCTGCCGCAACTCACCATCCTGAACTGGTACGTCTGGCCGCTGTTCCCGATGTTCGTGGTGTTCTACGTCTCGGCGCTGGCGGAAACCAACCGTCCGCCCTTCGACCTCGTCGAGGCGGAATCCGAGCTCGTCGCCGGCTTCATGGTCGAATACGGCTCGACGCCGTACCTGCTGTTCATGCTCGGCGAGTACGTCGCGATCGTCACGATGTGCGCGATGGCGACCATCCTGTTCCTCGGAGGCTGGCTGCCGCCGGTCGACCTGCCGCCCTTCAACTGGGTGCCGGGGATCATCTGGTTCGCGCTGAAACTGTTCTTCATGTTCTTCCTGTTCGCGATGGCGAAGGCGATCGTGCCGCGCTACCGCTACGATCAACTGATGCGTCTCGGCTGGAAGGTGTTCCTGCCGATCTCGCTGGCGATGGTGATCGTGGTGGCCGGTGTGCTGCACTTCGCCGGCATCGCGCCGAAGTGAGGGCCCCGCCATGGGTATCAACATCAACGCCACTGCACGCTCGCTTCTGCTGTCGGAATTCGTCTCGGCGTTCTTCCTCGCCATGCGCTATTTCTTCCAGCCGAAGCCGACGCTGAACTATCCGTTCGAGAAGGGGCCGATCTCGCCGCGCTTCCGCGGTGAGCATGCGCTGCGCCGCTATCCGAACGGCGAAGAGCGCTGCATCGCCTGCAAGCTGTGCGAAGCGGTCTGCCCTGCCCAGGCCATCACCATCGAGGCCGGGCCGCGCCGCAACGACGGCACCCGCCGCACCGTGCGCTACGACATCGACATGGTGAAGTGCATCTATTGCGGCCTCTGCCAGGAGGCCTGTCCGGTCGACGCCATCGTCGAAGGTCCGAACTTCGAGTTCGCGACCGAGACCCGCGAGGAACTGTTCTATGACAAGGCCAAGCTGCTCGCCAACGGCGACCGCTGGGAACGCGAGATCGCGAAAGCGATCGAGCTCGACGCGCCGTACCGGTGAGGTGAGGGCATGATCCTTCCCGCGCTGTTCTTCTATCTGTTCGCCGGCGTCTGCGTCGCCTCGGCGGTGATGGTGATTGTCTCGCGCAATCCCGTGCACTCCGTGCTGTACCTGATCCTGGCCTTCGTCAACGCCTCCGGCCTGTTCGTGCTGATGGGCGCCGAATTCCTCGCGATGATCCTGATCGTCGTCTATGTCGGCGCCGTCGCGGTGCTGTTCCTGTTCGTCATCATGATGCTCGACGTCGACTTCCTCGAGCTGCGCGAAGGCTTCATCCAGTACCTGCCGGTCGGCCTCGTGATCGGCGGCATCTTCCTGTTCGAGCTGCTGCTCACCGTCGGCTTCTGGGTCATCAACCCCGGCGTCTCCAAGACGATCACGGCGGCGATCCCGACCAACGTCTCCAACACCGAGGCGCTCGGGCTCGTGCTCTATACCAAGTACATCCACTATTTCCAGCTCGCGGGCATGGTGCTGCTGGTCGCCATGATCGGCGCCATCGTGCTGACGCTGCGCCACAAGGCGAGCGTGAAGCGGCAGGACATCAACGTTCAGAACGCACGCACGCCCGAAATGGCGATGGCGATGCGCAAGGTGGCATCGGGGCAGGGGCTCTCGGACGCCGATGCGGCGGAGTGGGTGAAATGACGATCGGGCTCGGACACTATCTTGCCGTCGGCGCGATCCTGTTCACGCTCGGGATCCTCGGCATCTTCCTGAACCGCAAGAACATCATCGTCATCCTGATGTCGATCGAGCTGATCCTGCTCTCGGTCAACATCAACCTCGTGGCGTTCTCGACCTTCCTCGGCGACATCGTCGGCCAGGTCTTCGCGCTTCTGGTCTTGACTGTGGCCGCGGCGGAAGCCGCGATCGGTCTCGCCATCCTGGTGGTCTATTTCCGCAACCGCGGCTCGATCGCGGTTGAGGACGTCAATCTGATGAAGGGCTGAGCTCTCAAATGGTTCAGGCAATCGTTTTCCTGCCCCTGCTGGGCGCCATTCTGGCCGGGCTCATCTCCCTGGTCGGCGCGCATGCCCGCAACCCCTCGGGTGACGAGGTCGAGCATCACGGCGATCACGGCCATGGCGACGCGCATGCGTCGGCTGCTCATGACGACCATGGTCACGACGATCACGCTCACGACGACCACGGCCCGGTTGAGCCGGCGGCGGCGGGCTCGCGCGCTGCCGAGCTGATCACCACCGGACTGTTGTTCGTCGCGGCCGCGCTGTCCTGGATGACGCTGGTCGATGTCGGCTTCATGCACCACGACGGCCGGATCCAGCTGCTGCCCTTTATCTTCTCCGGCGACCTCCAGGTCTGGTGGACGCTCCGTGTCGACACCCTCACGGCGGTGATGCTGGTGGTGGTGACGACCGTGTCCTCGCTCGTGCACCTCTATTCCATCGGCTACATGGACGAGGACCCGTACCGGCCGCGCTTCTTCGGCTATCTCTCGCTGTTCACCTTCGCCATGCTGATGCTGGTGACGGCGGACAATTTGGTCCAGCTGTTCTTCGGCTGGGAAGGCGTGGGTCTTGCCAGCTATCTGCTGATCGGCTTCTGGTACCAGAAGCCCTCGGCGAACGCGGCCGCGATCAAGGCCTTCGTGGTCAACCGCGTCGGCGACTTCGGCTTTGCGCTCGGCATCTTCGCGATCTTCTATCTGACCGCCTCGACCGATTTCGAGACGATCTTCCACCAGGCGCCGAGCCTGACCGGCAAGACCATCAACTTCCTCGGCTGGCACGCTGATGCGCTGACCCTGACCTGCCTCCTGCTGTTCATGGGCGCGATGGGCAAGTCGGCGCAGTTCCTGCTGCACACCTGGTTGCCGGACGCGATGGAAGGCCCGACCCCGGTGTCGGCGCTGATCCACGCCGCGACCATGGTCACCGCCGGCGTGTTCATGGTGGCGCGCCTGTCGCCGCTGTTCGAGCTCGCTCCGACCGCGCAAGCCGTGGTGATGTTCTTTGGCGCCACCACCGCGTTCTTCGCGGCGACCATCGGCCTCGTCCAGAACGACATCAAGCGCATCGTCGCCTACTCGACCTGTTCGCAGCTCGGCTACATGTTCGTGGCGATGGGAGCAGGGGCCTATTCGGTGGGCATGTTCCACCTGTTCACGCACGCCTTCTTCAAGGCGCTGTTGTTCTTGGGCTCCGGCTCGGTGATCTACGCGATGCACCACGAGCAGGACATCCGCAACATGGGCGGCCTCTGGCGCAAGATCCCCTACACCTACGCGGTGATGGTGGTCGGCACGCTGGCGCTGACCGGCTTCCCGCTCACCGCCGGCTACTTCTCCAAGGACGCGATCATCGAGTCCGCCTACGCCTCGCACAATCCGTTCGCGGTGTACGGCTTCCTGATGACGGTCGTCGCCGCCGGCCTGACCTCGTTCTACTCCTGGCGCCTGATCTTCAAGACCTTCCACGGCGAGCCGCATGACGAGCATCATTACGAAGCCGCGCATGAGGCCCCGCTCTGGATCCTGATCCCGATCGGCGTGCTCGCGGTCGGCTCGATCGTCGCGGGCTTCCCGTTCAAGGAGCTGTTCGCCGGTCACGGCGTCGAGGAGTTCTTCCGCGAGTCCGTCAAGATGAACCCGCACATCATCGAGGAGATGCACCACATCCCCGAGACCATCGCCTTCCTGCCGACGGTGATGATGGTGCTGGGCTTCCTCGTCTCGTACCTGTTCTACATCCGCCGGCCCTACATCCCCGTTCGGCTCGCCGCAGAGCAGCCGATGCTGTACCAGTTCCTGCTCAACAAATGGTACTTCGACGAGCTCTACGACCTCATCTTCGTCCGTCCGGCGAAGTGGATCGGCTACCAGCTCTGGAAGAAGGGCGACGGCTTCATCATCGACGGCCTCGGTCCCGACGGCGTCTCCGCCCGCGTGCTGGACGTCACCCGCAACGTCGTGAAGATCCAGACCGGCTATCTCTATCACTATGCGTTCGCCATGCTGATCGGTGCCGCCGGCCTGATCACCTGGTTCATGTTCGGCTTTGGAGGCCAGTAAATGACAACCTGGCCCATCCTTTCGGTTACGACGTTTCTGCCGCTGGTCGGCGCGCTGATCGTCTATCTCAGCCGCGGCGATGACGAGGCGGCCAAGCGCAACTCGCGCTGGATTGCGCTCTGGACCACGCTGATCACCTTCGCGGTGTCGGTGATCCTGGTGTTGCGCTTCGATCCCTCGAGCGCCGACTTCCAGTTCGTCGAGAAGGCGAGCTGGCTCGCCACCGGCATCACCTACCACATGGGCGTCGACGGCATCTCGCTGCCGCTGCTGATCCTGACCACCGCCGTGATGCCGTTCTGCATCATCGCGAGCTGGAAGGCGATCACGAGCCGCGTCCGCGAATACATGATGGCGTTCCTGATCCTGGAAACGCTGATGATCGGCACCTTCTCGGCGCTCGATCTCGTGCTGTTCTACCTGTTCTTCGAGGGCGGCCTGATCCCGATGTTCCTGATCATCGGCATTTGGGGCGGTCCGCGCCGGGTCTACGCTTCCTTCAAGTTCTTCCTCTACACCTTCCTCGGCTCGGTCCTGATGCTGCTCGCCATCATGGCGCTGTACTGGAACGGCGGCACCACTGATATTCCGACCCTGATGCACACCGCCGTGCCGCGGTCGTTGCAGACCTGGGCCTGGCTGGCGTTCTTCGCCTCCTTCGCGGTGAAGATGCCGATGTGGCCGGTGCACACCTGGCTGCCCGACGCGCACGTCGAGGCACCGACCGCGGGCTCGGTGGTCCTCGCCGCGATCCTGCTGAAGATGGGAGGCTACGGCTTCCTGCGCTTCTCGCTGCCGATGTTCCCGCTGGCCTCGCACGACTTCGCGCCGCTGATCTTCACGCTCTCGGCCATCGCCATCATCTACACCTCGCTGGTGGCGCTGATGCAGGAGGACATGAAGAAGCTGATCGCGTACTCCTCGGTCGCGCATATGGGCTTCGTCACCATGGGCATCTTCGCCGGCACCATGCAGGGTGTCGCCGGCGGCATGTTCCAGATGATCTCGCACGGCATCGTCTCCGGCGCGCTGTTCCTCTGCGTCGGCATCGTCTACGACCGCATGCACACCCGCGAGATCGCGGCCTATGGCGGCCTCGTCAACCGGATGCCGCTCTACGCGATGACCTTCATGGTCTTCACCATGGCCAATGTCGGTCTGCCCGGCACGAGCGGCTTCGTCGGCGAGTTCATGACGCTGCTCGGCACCTTCAAGGTCTCGATCCCGACCGCGTTCTTCGCCACCTTCGGCGTCATCCTGTCGGCGGCCTACGCGCTGTGGCTCTACCGCAAGGTCGTGTTCGGCGCGCTGGTGAAGCCGTCGCTGATGAGCATGAAGGATCTCACCTTGCGCGAATGCGTGACGCTGTTCCCGATGATCGCGCTGACGATCCTGTTCGGCGTCTATCCGAAGCCGGTGCTCGACATGTCGGCCGCCTCGGTCCAGCAACTCGTCAACAACTACAACACCGCTGTGACGGCCGTGAAGGCCGCCGCACTGCTCCAGTGATCGGGCAGGTCAGGATATCGCCATGAGCTTTGAGACTGCAGGTTATCAACTGGCGCCGGTGCTGCCCGAGATCGTGCTCGCGGTCGGCGCGATGGCGCTTCTGATGCTGGGAGCCTATCGCGGGCAGGGGACGACCGGCGCGGTCACCTCGCTGGCGGTCGTGCTCCTCGTCGTGGTCGGCGTGCTCGCTTACGCGCAGCCTGCCGGCAAGCAGGTGACGTTCGGCGGCAGCTTCATCGTCGACGACTTCGCCCGCTTCATGAAGATCATGGCGCTGATCGGCTCGGCCGCGACGCTGATCCTGTCGGCCGAGTTCCTGTCCGATCCGTCGCGCCGCATCTTCGAATACGCCATCCTGGTGCTGCTCTCGACGCTCGGCATGATGGTGCTGATCTCGGCCGGCGACCTGATCTCGCTCTATCTCGGCCTCGAGCTGATGTCGCTCGCGCTCTATGTCGTGGCGGCCTCGAACCGCGACAATGCCAAGTCGACCGAAGCCGGCCTGAAGTATTTCGTGCTCGGCGCGCTGTCCTCGGGCATGCTGCTCTATGGCGCTTCGCTGATCTATGGCTTCACCGGCACCGTCACCTTCACCGGCATCGCCCAGGCCGCGACGATGGCGAATGTCGGCCTGGTGTTCGGCCTGGTGTTCCTGCTCGCCGGCCTCTGCTTCAAGGTCTCGGCCGTGCCGTTCCACATGTGGACGCCTGACGTTTACGAAGGCGCGCCGACCCCGGTCACCGCCTTCTTCGCTTCGGCGCCGAAGGTGGCCGCGCTCGCCGTCTTCACCCGCGTCACGCTGACCGCATTCCCGGGCATCGTCTCGCAGTGGCAGCAGATCCTGGTGTTCGTGGCGATCGCCTCGATGGCGCTCGGCTCCTTCGCCGCGATCGGCCAGACCAACATCAAGCGCCTGATGGCCTATTCCTCGATCGGCCATATGGGTTTCGCGCTGGTCGGTCTCGCCTCCGGCACGCCGGAGGGCGCGCAAGGCGTCCTGATGTACATCGTGATCTATGTCGCGATGACGCTCGGCTCGTTCTCGATCATCCTCGCCATGAAGCGCAACGGCCAGGCGGTGGAGCAGATCAGCGATTTCGCCGGTCTGTCGCGGACCAATCCGATGCTCGCCTTCCTGTTCGCGATGCTGCTGTTCTCGCTTGCGGGCGTGCCGCCGCTCGCCGGCTTCTTCGGCAAGTGGTACGTCTTCGTCGCCGCCATCAAGGCCAATCTGTTCACGCTCGCCGTCATCGGCGTGCTGACCAGCGTCGTCGGCGCCTACTACTATCTCTCGATCGTCAAGACGATGTATTTCGACGAGCCGGCCGGCCAGGTCGACCCGGTTCGGATCGAGGTGAAGACGGTGATGGCGGTCACAGGGGTATTCAACCTGCTGTTCGCGCTGTTTGCGGGTCCGGTGGTGAGCGTCGCCTCCGCCGCGGCAAAGTCGCTGTTCTAGGATGGCATTCGCGCTCGGTCCTCGCGCACAGTCCGCGGGCTACAAGCTCGCGGCCTTCGGACGGACCGGCTCGACCAACACCGATGCGATCGAGCACGCGCGGGCCGGCGAACGCGGCCCGATGTGGTTCGTCACGGATGAGCAGACCGCCGGCCGCGGCCGCCGCCAGCGCGCCTGGATCGCACCCAAGGGCAATCTCGCCGCCAGCATCCTCGAAGTCATGGACGTCGCCCCGGCCGTCGCCGCCACCCTCGGGTTCGCGGCCGGGCTGGCGCAGGAGGCGGCGCTGGAGAAGGTCAGCCTGGAAGCCGCCTTGCGCCTCGGCGAGGGCCGTCCCCGCTATGCCCTGAAATGGCCGAACGACGTGCTCGCCGGCGGCAAGAAGCTGGTCGGCATCGCGCTCGAGGCCGAGGCCATCGGCGACCGGCTGGCGGTCGTCGCCGGCATGGGCACCAATGTCGTCGCCGCGCCCGAGGGCACGCCGACGCCCGCGGTGTCGCTGGCCGCCCTCGGCGTCCAGATTGGCGCGGAGGAGCTGTTCTCGGCGCTGTCCGACGCCTGGGTCGAGTTCCGCGGCATTTGGGACAATGGCCGCGGCTTTGCCGAAATCCGTAAGCTGTGGCTGGAGCGCGCCGCCGGCCTTGGCGAGCGCGTCGCTATTCACACGGGAACCATGACGCTGGAAGGCATTTTTGACACCATCGACGACACCGGCTGCCTGATCGTCCGCACCGCGGAGGGCCGCCTTGTGCCGGTGGCCGCAGGCGAGGTGTTCTTCGGCCCGGTCCGCTCGGTGGGGGCTGCGTGATGGCAAGGCCCGACGAACTGGTGTTTGCGCCGCTCGGCGGTGTCGGCGAGATCGGCATGAACCTGTCGATCTACGGCCTCGGCAACCGCCACCAGCGCGCCTGGCTGGCGGTCGATCTCGGCGTCTCCTTCGGCGACGAGGAGCATCTGCCGGGCATCGACCTGATTATGCCCGACATCAGCTTCCTGGAGAAGGAACGCAAGAACCTGATGGGCCTGGTGCTGACCCATGCCCACGAGGACCATTTCGGCGCCATCATCGACCTCTGGCCGAAGCTGAAATGCCCGATCTACGCGACGCAGTTCAGCGCCGCGCTGTTCGAGGCCAAATGCGCCGCCGAGCGCAATGCGCCGGAGATCCCGGTCACCGTGATCCCATCCGGCGGCCGCGTCGACGTCGGCCCGTTCAACGTCGAGTTCATCCCCGTCGCGCATTCCATTCCCGAAGCGCACGCGCTGGCGATCCACACCGAGGCAGGCACGGTGCTGCATACCGGCGACTGGAAGATCGACCCGACCCCGACGCTGGGACGTCCCACCGACGAGAAGCGGCTGCGGGAGCTCGGCGAGGAGGGCGTGCTCGCCTTGATCGGCGATTCCACCAACGCCGTGCGCGACGGCCGCTCGCCTTCCGAAGCCGAGGTCGCCCGGACCATCATAGACCTGGTGAAAGCCGCCAAGGGCCGCGTCGCGGTGACGACCTTTGCCTCCAATGTCGCCCGCATCAAAGCTGTCGCCGATGCTGCGAAAGCCGCCGACCGCGAGGTCGTCGTGGTCGGCCGCGCCATGGAGCGCGTGGTGCAGGTCGCGCGCGAGACCGGCTATCTCGACGGCGTGCAGAATTTCCGCTCGCCCGAGGTCTACGGCCATCTGCCGCAGGACAAGGTGCTGGCGCTCTGCACCGGCAGCCAGGGCGAGCCGCGCGCCGCGCTGGCGCGCATCGCCAATGACGACCATCCCGAGATCACGCTGAACCGCGGCGACAGCGTGATCTTCTCCTCGCGCACCATTCCCGGCAACGAGAAGGCGGTCGGCTCGATCATCAACAATCTGGTGCTCCAGGGCGTCGAGGTCCTCACCGACCGCGACCATCTGGTCCACGTCTCCGGCCACCCGCGCCGAGACGAGCTGCGCGACATGATCTCCTGGGTGAAGCCGCAGCTGCTGATCCCCGTCCATGGCGAGGCCCTGCACCTGAACGAGCACGCCAAGCTCGCGCGCGCCGCCGGCGTGCCGCGCGTCCTGGTCGTCCGCAATGGCGACCTCGTCAAGCTCGGCCCGGGCGATCCCGGCGTGGTCGGCGAGGTGCCGTCGGGCCGTCTCTACAAGGACGGCACGATCCTGGAGGACTCCAAGTCCCGCGCCGTGATCGAGCGACGCCGCATGGCGTTCTCCGGCTGCGCCTTCGTCGCCATCGCCATGACCGAGCAGGGCGAGCTCGCCGACGATCCCGAGGTCGATCTGGTCGGCATCCCCGAGAAGAACAGGGCCGGCGAGGCCTTTGACGACATCGTCTTCGACGCCGTGATGTCCACCATCGAGGGCCTGCCGCGGGCGCGCCGGCGCGATCCGGACGCGCTGGGTGAATCGGTGCGCCGCGCCGTCCGTGCCGTGATCAACGAACATTGGGGCAAAAAGCCCCCCTGTCTGGTACATGTCCTGACAGTGTAGATTGGGCGTGGTCTCCGGATCATGCCTTGAGGGAGAAGAAACATGCTGGGTCGCCTCAACCACGTCGCGATCGCGACCAGGGACGCGGTCAAGGCCGCGAAGATCTATGGCGCGGCATTCGGAGCGCAGATCTCGGAAGCCGTTCCGCTACCCGAGCATGGCGTCACCACGGTGTTCGCGACGCTCCCCAACACCAAGATCGAGTTCATCGAGCCGCTCGGCGAAGCCTCGCCGATCGCAAAATTCCTCGAGCGCAATGCTGACGGCGGCATCCACCATGTCTGCTACGAGGTCGTCGACATCATCGCCTCGCGCGATACGCTCGTGAAGGAGGGGGCCAGGGTGCTCGGCGACGGCGTGCCGAAGATCGGCGCCCACGGCAAGCCGGTGCTGTTCCTGCACCCCAAGGATTTTTCCGGCGCGCTGGTCGAGATCGAACAGGCATAAGGCCGCCCCATGGCCATCCAGATATCGACCGCGATCGCGATCTACTTCGTCATCTGGTGGATCGCGCTGTTCCTGACGCTGCCGTTCGGCGTGCGCAGCCAGCATGAGGACGGCGTCGGCGCGCCCGGCACCGATCCCGGCGCCCCGATCCTGACCCGGATGGGCCGCAAGCTGATCTGGACCACGATCATCTCGGCGATCATCTACGGCCTCGGCATGGCCGCCTATCACGCCGGCTATCTTTCGATCGAGCGCCTGTCGAAATTGATGGGAATGCCGTTCTAGGTTTTTGATTTGCGTCGTTGTTTCGGGGGGAACGAATGACTTTTCAGCGGATCGTCGTCGCACTGCTGGTGCTGATCGTCGCGGGGCTCGGGGCCATCGGCTATTTCGAATGGAGGATGGCGGCGCAGGTGCGCACCCTGAAGGCGTTCGTCGAGGGCTACGTCTTCAACGAGGCGGTGATGGCCTGCGAGCAGGCCAAGAGCTCGACGCCGTTCAAGTGGAACGGCGGCAAGAGCACCTCGGTGATCGGGCTGAACTCGGTCAAGCTCGACAAATACAACATCAGCGCCAGCTACACGCTGGTGGCGGACCTCGTCTATTGCGATTACGATCCGATCAAAAGAAAGGCCGAGATCGGCTCGAGCTTCCTGGAGCGGGAGTAACGATCCGGTCTCTACAGATGGGATGGGATCGTCATGACGCAAGGGCAGGCGGGGGACTATCGGATTCTGCATGAGGCGGCCTTGCGGGACTATCTCGCGGGCCTGCCTGACATCACAGCGCTCCTCGGCGGCGAGCCGGCCGCCTGGGCCATCACCGAGGTCGGCGACGGCAATCTCAACCTCGTCTTCATCGTCAAGGGTGCGCGCGGCGGCATCGCGGTGAAGCAGGCGCTGCCTTACGTCCGGCTCGTCGGCGAGAGCTGGCCGCTGCCCCTGTCGCGGGCTCACTACGAATTCCTGGCCTTGTCCCGGCAGGCCGAGCTCGCGCCCGGGCTCGTGCCGGCGCTGCTGCACCACAACGAGACGCTGGCGCTGACGGTGATGGAGCTGCTCGAGCCGCACATCATCATGCGCAAGGGGCTCGTCGCGGCAACCCACTATCCGCGCTTCGTCGACGACATCACCACCTTCATGGCGCGCACCCTGTTCTTCACCTCCGACCTCGCGCTGTCGGCGGCCGAGAAGAAGGAAGGCATCGCTGCGTTCGCCGGCAACCACGCGCTCTGTAAGATCACCGAGGACCTGATCTTCACCGATCCCTACCGCATCGCCGAGCAGAACCGCTGGACCGCGCCTTATCTCGATGGCCTCGCCGCATCCTTGCGCGATGACATGGAGCTGCATGTCGCGATCTCGCGGCTGAAGCTGAAGTTCATGGCAAGCCCGGAAGGACTGCTCCACGGCGACCTCCACACCGGCTCGATCATGGTTACGGACAGCCAGACGCGCGTCATCGACCCCGAATTCGCGTTCTACGGCCCGATGGGGTTCGACGTCGGCGCCGTGCTCGCCAATCTGCTGATGGCCTATTTCGCCTCCGCCGGCCACGAGCGGACGCCGGGCGAGAGGCGCGAATTCGAGGTCTGGGTGCTGGAGAGCGTCGAGCAGGTCTGGAACGAGTTCGCCCGCAAATTCCTCGACCTCTGGCGGGCAGGGCCGACGGGCGATGCCTATCCGGTCTCACTCTTTACCGGCGAGAAGGGCGCGATGCGCCTCGAGGCCGAGCGGCAAGCCTACATGCAGCGGCTTTTCACCGACACGGTCGGCTTCGCCGCCGCCAAGACCATCCGCCGCATCTTCGGCCTCGCCCACAACATCGATTTCGAGCTGATCGAGAACCCGAAGACGCGGGCGATCAGCGAAGCCCGCGCCGTGCGGCTCGCGCGCGGGATGATGGTGGAAGCGCCAGCGTTCCGGACGATCACTGATGTCACCGGCTCTGCCCGAAAGCTGCGGGACTGGCTGCCGGAATTGTCAGGCTGAAGACGTCGCGCGAGGTGAGGGATCGTCGCGCCTCAATACAGCCGCATCGGCAGCGGGACGCCGTCCGGGCCAACCAGCAGGCCCCAGGTCTCGTTGGCCGCAACCTCGAACTCGCGCTTCTGCGCCGCGCTACCGTCCGGCTTGATGATGACCTTGTACCTGCCCGGCGGCAGATCGATCTTCTGGCTATCAGGCAATTCGCCCGCAGCAGCGTCGGAGTGCGCCAGTTTTTCTCCGGCGCGCGCCGCCAGCTTGATGGTTCGCTCATTGACGGTGATTTCGGCCGCTTGATCGGTCTTGTTACCGAGCAACAGCCTCACTTGCCCCGGCTCGGGCAGAATGCCTGATGTCGCGACCGCCGGCTTGCGCAGCGAAAGATCTGCGGTGGTCTTGCCATCCTGACGGGTGAGCCGGAGCGAGGCCGGTCCATCTGAAGTCGTGAAGGCGATCACGGCCCGATCGGGCTCGACCGCCGCGCCGTCATTCTCCTCCCAGCCGCGCCCGCCGAGTGCGGCGCGATAGAAGCCGAGCACGGCCTTGAGATCGAGCGGCGTCTCGACGTGAGACGACCGGATGAAGGGCGAATTCTTCGCGGTCATCAGGCCCCAGCCGTCGGGGAGCGGCAGACCCACATATTCAGACATCTTGCCCTCGAAGGTCCGGCTTGTGGCCCGTGCCAGCCCGCCAACGGCGTTGCAGAGCAGGCGCTCACCGAGATAGTCGGGGGCGCAACGGTCCCTGACCGCCCACCAGGTATCGTCGACATACCCGTTTGATCGCGAGGTGTGGGACCAGCCGGCGTGGATGGTGTCAGTCGGATTGTCCCGGGCAGGGTCCGGCGTGACGGGGATCGCCATCGCCGCTGTTGCAGCGACCAGGCTGCCGGCGACCAAGATACCTAACGTTCGACGCTTCATTTTTTCCGCGATCCCTGGGGCTCAGATAACGATCCTGAGCTTGGTCGCGTCGATCGCGAAAAATGTTCACTGGCCCTGGTCGCCCGATGACGCACCGCGTCAATCGGCGGCTTGCATCGGCGGGGGATGCAACCCGACCGAGGTCTGCATCGCGGCCTTCCGGAACCGGCATCGGTCGCCATCAAAACGAAGCTTGCGTTCGACGGCCGACGAATGATCAAATCCCTGATCGGAATGCCTGCGTTGTTGGGGGACACATGATGTTCAGGATGATTGCGATCGTCGCGGGTTTGGCACTGGCGCTCACCGGATCCGTTGAGGCCCAGACCCCGCGCAAGGGCGGAACCATCCGCATGACCGCGCCTTACGGCTCGAGCTTCACCAGTCTCGACATTCACACCACGCAGCGCGCTCAGGACGAGATCTACGCCAAGGCCCTGCATCGCTCGCTCTACATCTGGGATTCCGCGGAAGGAAAGCCGGTTCCGGAGCTTGCCAAGGAGGTCGTCGTCTCGGGCGGCGGTCTCGTCTACACCTTCAAGCTCCGCGACGACGCGTATTTCCACAATGGCCGCAGGATGACGGCCGACGACATCATCTGGTCCTTCAACCGCATCATGGACGGCACCAAGGCCTTTCCCGGCGCGCGCTTCGTCCGCGTGATCGAGGGGGCGGCTGCGGTCGAGAAGGGCCAGGCCAAGGAAATCTCCGGCCTGAAGAAGATCGACGACTTCACCCTCGAGATGAAGCTGACCGAGAAGGTCGATCCGGGCTTCTACTTCTTCACCGCGCTGACCTCGATCTATCCCGCCGACGAGGCCGCCAAGGACAGCTTCATCCAGCATCCGATCGGCCTCGGGCCGTTCAAATTCGTCGAGCATGTGCCGGGATCGCGCATCGTGCTGGAGCGGTGGGACCGGTTCTACAAGCCCGGCAAGCCCTACGCCGACAAGATCGTCGTGTCGATCATGGCCGAGGCCGCGGCGCGCGACGTCGCCTTCCGCAACAAGGAGATCGACACCTCGGTGCTGGGACCTGCGCAATACGTCGCCTACCAGTCCGACGCCAATCTCAAGGGCACCATCGTCGAGGTCGCCGAGGTCTTCACGCGCTACATGGGCATGAATCCCGCCTTCAAGCCGTTCGCCGACAAGCGGGTCCGGCAGGCGATCAACTACGCGATCGACACCGACCTGATCATCAACAAGCTGGTCAAGGGCAAGGCCTATCGCGCCACCAGCTGGCTGCCGCTGACCTCGCCCGCCTACGACAAGGCGATGAAGCCGTACCCCTACGATCCCGCCAAGGCCAAGCAGCTGCTGAGCGAGGCGGGCTATCCCTCCGGCTTCGAGTTCGAATGGACCACCAGCCAGAACGAAAGCTGGGGCCTGCCGATCGTCTCGGCCGTGATCCCGATGCTCGACAAGGTCGGCATCAAGGCGAAGGTCAAGCAGGTCGAGACCGCGGTACTGGCCGAAGTGGTTCGCAGCGGCGACTACCAGGCCTTCATCTACTCCCAGCAGAGCGGCCCGGATCCCCAGGCCGCGCTCAAATGCTTCCACTCGTCGACGCCGCAGCCGGCCTGCAACTACATGAACTACAAGAACCCGGAGTTCGACAAGCTGATCGATGCGGCCGGGCAGGCCGACGACGCCGCAAAGCGCACCGAGCTGCTGCAAAAGGCCAATGCGCTGCTCTACGAGGAGGCGCCGGTCTGGTTCTTCAACTACAACAAGGCGGTGATGGCGGTGCAGCCGTGGCTCAAGGGCGTTCAGCTGAATGCGACAGAGCTGACCCATCAGAACGTCGAGGACCTCTGGGTCGACGAGACCTCGCCCGCGAAGTGACATACGCTCTCGCGCTCCCTCCATCGCGCCGAACGATGCAGGGAGAGAGGAAAGCTTGAGATGCTCTCGTTCCTGCTCCGTCGCCTGCTGCAAACCATTCCGACCGTGCTCGCCGTCGTGCTACTGGTCTTCGTGCTGTTCAGCGTCGTGCCCGGCAGTATCGTCTCGAGCATGAGCGACGACAGCGATCCGCAGGTCGAGCTGCGCATGAAAAAGCAGCTAGGTCTCGATGATCCCGTCTATGTGCGGTTCGGCGCCTACATCGCCAAGCTCGCGACAGGCGATTTCGGCACCTCGTTCCGGACCCGCGAGCCTGTTATCACCATGATCGCCAAACGGGCATGGCCGACGCTGCAGCTGATCTTCGCTGCCATGGCGTTTGCGATTCTGATCGGCGTGCCGCTTGGCTTCGTCGCCGCGCTGAGGCCCGGCGGCATCGTCGATACGCTTGCCATGGTGGTGGCGGTGTCGGGTCTTTCCATCGCCAAGTTCTGGCTCGGCCTGGTGCTGATGTATCTGTTCGCGTTGAAGCTCGGCTGGCTGCCGAGTTTCGGCTATGGCGACGGGGGACTGCAATATCTGCTGCTGCCGGCCGTGACGCTTGGCGTCTCGCCGATGGCGCTGTTTGCCCGCACGACGCGCGCCGCGGTCCTCGAGATCATGACCGCGGATTTCGTCCGCACCGCGCGCTCCAAGGGCATGAGCGAGACCCGTGTCGTGAGATGGCACGTGATGCGCAACGCGCTCGTCATCATTCTCACCACCGTCGGCCTGCAGTTCGGCGGTCTGATGGGGCAGGCCGTCGTCGTCGAGAAACTGTTCTCCTGGCCGGGCATCGGCTCGCTGCTTGTCGACAGTGTCCTTCAGCGCGACATTCCGGCGGTTCAGGGCTCCATTCTCGTGGTGGTGCTGGCCTTTCTCGCGATCAATCTCTTGATCGACGTGCTCTACGGCGTGATCGATCCAAGGATCAGATACGCATGAAGCTCCGCGCCAATCTCATCATCGGCGGCGCGCTGTTCGCGCTCGCGATCCTCGTCGGCCTGCTCGCGCCCTGGCTGGCGCACACCGATCCGGTCCTCGACGCCAATCTGATGAACGCGGAAGAGCCCCCGAGCTGGACCTGGTGGTTCGGCACGGACGACCAGGGCCGCGACATCTATTCTCGTGTCGTCTACGGCGCGCGCGTCTCGCTGACGGTCGGCATCGTCTCGCAGCTCATCAACAGCGTGATCGGCGTGGCCCTGGGCCTGAGCGCCGGATATTGGGGCGGCTGGTGGGACGATTTTGTCAACGCGCTCACCAACCTCATGCTCGCGATCCCCTCGCTGATCTTCGCGCTCGCCATCATGGCGGTGCTCGGCCCCGGCCTGACCAGCCTCCTGATCGCGCTCGGCCTGACCAACTGGTCCTTCACCTGCCGGATCGCGCGGGCCTCGGCGCTGTCGCTGCGGAGCCAGGGCTACGTGCAGGCGGCGACCGTGCTCGGCTATGGCGATCTGCGCATCATGGTCACGCAGCTGCTGCCAAACATGCTCGGGCCGATCGTCGTGATCGGCACGCTCGGCATGGGCAGCGCAGTCCTGTCCGAAGCCGCCTTGTCGTTCCTCGGCCTCGGCGTCCGCCCGCCGTTTCCGAGCTGGGGCAGCATGCTCTCTGATGCCCGCGACCAGATCACGACGGCGCCGTGGCTCTCGATCTTTCCGGGCCTTGCGATCTTCCTGACCGTGCTCGGCCTCAATTTGCTCGGCGACGGCCTGCGCGACATCCTCGATCCCCAATCGCGGAGCCGGCGGACATGACCGGCGCGCCGCTGATTGAAGTCGAGGATTTGCGCATCGATCTTGATGACGGGGCGAAGCGTGTCGCGGCCGCCGAAGGCATTTCGTTCCGCATCGATCGCGGCGAGACCTTCGGGCTCGTCGGCGAATCCGGCTGCGGCAAGAGCATCACGGCGCTCGCCTTGATCGGCCTGCTGCGGTCGCCGCTGTCGATCGGCGGCGGCGTCATCCGCTTCGACGGGCAAGAAATCCAGCACCTTTCGGCGGCCAGGCAGCGTGAGCTGCGCGGCAACCGCATCGCCATGATCTTCCAGGAGCCGATGACGGCGCTCAATCCGGTCTCGCCGGTGGGGCGACAGATCGCCGAGATGTTCGTGCTGCACAAGGGCAAGAGCTGGCGAGAGGCCAACCGACTGGCGGTCGAGGCCCTGGCGAGCGTCCGCGTCCCTGCGCCGGAGCGGCGCGTCAACGACTATCCGCACCAGCTCTCAGGCGGCATGCGCCAGCGCGTGATGATCGCCATTGCACTCGCATGCGGTCCGGATCTCCTGATCGCCGACGAGCCGACCACCGCGCTCGATGTGACCGTGCAGGCCGAGATCATCGAGCTGATGCGCAATTTGTGCGCCGAGCGGGGCACGGCGATCCTGATGATCAGCCACGATCTCGGCCTCGTCGCCAATGTCTGCCGCCGCGTCGCCGTCATGTATGCCGGCCGCATCGTCGAGGAGCGCGGCTCGGCCGATATCTTCCGGACCCCCTCGCATCCCTATACGCAGGGCCTCGTCGCCTCGCTGCCGCGGCTGGGCAGCCGCGCAGCGCTTGGCCGGACGCGGTTGAGGGAGATCGCGGGCGTCGTCCCCGCCATCACGAGCTTCCCCGACGGCTGCCGGTTCAATCCGCGCTGCGCGCAGGCGACCGAGATCTGCCGCACAGTCGTGCCGGAGACGGATTTGCTGGAAGCCGGCGGTCTGGTGCGGTGTCACCACCATGCATGAGCCCAAGAACAAATCGCGTGAGGGCAGGGTGGACGACGATCTCATCCTCAGCGTCGAGGATCTTGCGGTTCATTTTCCGATGGGCGGCGGCTTGCTGGGCCGCGGCCGGCGGTTGCTGCGCGCCGTCGACGGGGTCGATCTCAAGCTGAAGCGGGGCGAATGTCTCGGCCTCGTCGGTGAGTCCGGCTCGGGCAAGTCGACGGTCGCCTTGTCGATCCTGGGCCTGCTGACGCCGACGCGCGGCCGCATCGTGCTGGACGGGCAGGTCGTGACCGGCAGGCCATCCGGTGATCGCAAGGCGCTAGCCCGCATCGTGCAGATCGTATTTCAGGATCCCTACGCCTCGCTCAACCCGCGCCAGACCGTTCGCCGCACGCTCGAAGATCCCCTGCGTGTGCATGGCGTGACCGCAAAGAGCGAGATCGAGGACCGCGTCGCGACCATGCTGCGGCATGTCGGCCTGCGGCCCGAGCAGGCCGACCGCTATCCGCACGAGTTCTCCGGCGGCCAGCGTCAGCGCATCGGCATCGCGCGCGCGCTGATCCTCAATCCCAAGATCGTCATCTGCGACGAGCCGGTCTCGGCGCTCGACGTCTCGATCCGCGCCCAGATCATCAATCTGCTCCTGGAATTGAAGGATACGCTCGGTCTCTCCTACATCATGATCAGCCACGACCTCGGCGTCGTCGAGCACATGAGCGACCGCGTCGCCGTGATGTATCTCGGCCGCATCGTCGAGAACGGCGACTGGCGCGAGATATTTGAACGTCCCGCGCACCCCTATACGCAGGCTCTGATATCAGCCATCCCCGACCCCTTGCGCCATGCGCCGCTGGCGACGACCGGCGGCGACCTTCCCAATCCGCTCAATCCGCCGAATGGATGCGCCTTCAGCCCGAGATGTCGTTATGCCGAAGATGTGTGCCGCCACGAGCCGGGGCCGGTGCTGGAAACGCGCGCCGATGGGCATGCGGTGAGGTGCTGGCGTGCAGACGAGATCGGTGCAGCGAGCGTCTCTCTATCACCGTCACCCTGAGGTGGCCGCTTCTTCAGCGGCCCTCGAAGGGCGAAGGCCGAGACACTTCCTTGCAGTCTTCGTCGCTCATCACCCGTTCGGGTGATGCCGTCATATGCCGAAGATGCTAGCCATAAGAGCGACGATTTCGGCGGGCTGAAGATCGCATGTTCGTGGTGAATTGGTTCACACGCTACGGGCGGAAACGCGCTTAAGTTGTAGATGCGCGGAGCGGGCGGCGGCTGTCACGACGGAGTATGCCATGCTAGATTCACCCTCGGGTTGCGCCGCAGGAAATGCTTGTTGAAGCCTTTCCGGGAGTAAGAACCTTCGGCTTCAGCGAACCCTCTCGATCCTCGACGTGCTTGGACTTTTGGGGGGCGCGTATGCCAACCACAATAGGCGACGGGACGTGGCCCGCAGCGCCGGCCACACCTTCTTGCCGTTGATGGAGCTTCCAAGGCTGGTCCAACGTCGACGAGCCAATCGCGTATGGCTGGTCCGGCTCGCTTCAATCTGCGAAGTTGGTGAGCAAGCGCATGACAGAAGAAGAGATCCTGAGAGTTGCCGGAGCGGCTATCAAGGGCGATGTGGCGGTCGGTGCCGAGGCGCTGGACAGAGGAATGCCGCCAAACATTTATTTGGGCGGGCCGACATTGCTCAATCTCTTGGCTCAACGTGGGCAAGTCGATGTTCTCCGTCTGATGCTGTTGCGGGGAGCCGATCCGAACTCTGTCGGCGATCAGGGCGTCACCGCGCTCATGTCCGCCGCGACGGCGGGGCAACTCGCCGCCGTGGAGGTATTGCTCGAGCATGGCGCCGATCCGGATCTGCGTGACGCGAACGGAAGAACCGCGTCGGACATGGCCGCGCTCAATGATTATCGCGCGGTCTTCAGTCGCCTTCGACGAAGGCCGAGTGCCGGCTCAGATGCCATGCGCCAAATTAATGCGTTCCTCGATGCGGATGCGCGGCTTCGGCATGCGAGCCTGAAAGTCACGTTCGCCTCAATGAGCTGGAGTCTACCGTCAGCTGCTGCGGGAGCGTTTGGAGTGTCGTCGATGCGGGTGGACGAGACGACAATCGTGGAATTGAAGCAGATCGAAGCCGACTTTTTGACTCTTGCGGGTCAGTCGGTGCCGGCTGGCGGGTGGCAGGCGTCGCCTCTCGCGCAAGCGGCTGAATGTTCTCGGCTCTCCGCCTTCATCCTCGATACCGTGCTGGAGCAGCCGGGTCGCGCCGCGGCTCAATACAAGGCGGCGCAGGCCATCTTCGAAAGGGCCGGCCTTTGGGCGGAAGCCCGGGACGCTGCCGATAACGCGGCAGCGTGCCTCCACGTTGCGTCCGGCAATGTCGAGCAGCGGCAAGAGCGCGCGCGGGCGGCGGTCGCCTCGGCACCTCCATCCACTGTTTCGAGAGCGTCTCATTTGATCCAGCTGGGTGAAATCCAGCTGCAAGTCCGCAATCAACTGGCGGCGATCGCGACATTCAAGGACGCGGAAGCCACCCTGAGACAGGCAGGTTACAAGGAGCCGCCAGCCCCCGGCACGATCTTCAACGAGATAATGGCATCGATGATGAGCGATGCCGGAAATGGCCCTCAGCTGGTGCAGCGTGCCGGCAACATCCTGAAGCTCAGGCTGCTTTTCTACCGGTTATACTTCGGCTTGAAGAATGCCTATGGCCCGGTCGACAAGGCCAACCTCGGCAACCCGAGCGAGGCGGATCGTTATGCCCGCCTCATTGTAGATCATAAACTGCAGACCCAAGGGAAGTAGTGGCGTGCTCCTGGCGGTCAACCAGCTCCTGACTGAGGTTCGAATGCAGCGCCTGTCGGGCGTGTCGGGGCGCGACAGGCGTACGGCGGCCGAAGGGCTCGTAGCGCAAGCGGCCGCGCTGCCACAGCGCACTATCAAAGCCGCTTCCCTGGTGGAATTGTCCGACACCTGGCTCGATGATGAGCCTGCCAAGGCGCGATGCTTTGCCGTGCAGGCGCGCGAGCTGGTAGACGAGACGACGGCGCCGAACGTTACGGCGCTCTCGCTCACGATCGAGGCGGACGCCGCCTTGAAGGACAAGGAGCCCCAGCCGGATCGCGCCTACGATCTGACGCAGCGCGCGATCGAGCTGGCCCGGCAGCATCGTGAACGAACAACGGATCCAATTCTCCGGGCAACCTCGATGCTGGATCGCATTCGCATCTTCGAGAGCGCGACCTCGGCCGCCTTGGCCGCTGGACGTCTGGCGTGCGCGCTGAAGGCGGCTGAGAACCAGCGGCCCGCGCTGCCAGGTGAACCGCCGTTGGATTTGAAGCTGGTTCAGAAGGCGCTGGCGATTGGCGAGCTCGCCATTGTCTACACCTGGTTGGGAGCCGGCCGGCTTCTGGTCGCGACCGTCGAGCGAAATTCGTTGCAGTCGGTGCCGGTGACGGTCAATCCAGAGGCTTTGCGCATTCTGGAGTCGTTCTCGGCCCATCTTCGAAACGGCGGAATCGGAGGCTGGAGCTTCACGTCCGAAGAGGCTGATTTGCTCGATGTCTTGCTTCCAGTGCTGTTACCCTCCCTGGTGACGTCGCGACTGGCGAACGCCCGGAAGCTGTTCATCCTCCCGCATCGGTCGCTTCATGCGATTCCCTTCAGCTTGCTCAGGTTCGGGGGAAGTCGTCTCGGTTTAAGTTATCCCTGGACGACGATCCCAAATCTCGGGGCCATCCATCGTCGTATACCGGTCACCGACGGGCAAGGCGTGGTTGCCGCGGGCATTGACTATTATCCCACCGCTCAACCGACCAGGGGATTTGACGGCGTCGCCGAAGAAATCGTTGCGAGGCACGAGGCTCGCGGACTTCCGGCCAATCGGCTCACGGAGCCGGGCGTCTGCAATACACTTGCAGGGATGCTGGCCGGCGGTGAGCTGGACCATGCCGCCTTCTTGCTGCTGGCTTGCCATGGCACGTCCGCACAGGGCGATGTCCCCGGAGAGTCGTTCCTGCAACTGGGGTCGGAACGGCTGACTGCAGACATGATCTCCAGATCTCGCGTTCCCGCCGATCTTGTCGTGCTCGTCGCGTGCTGCTCCGGGCAGCGGGCCGTCGGCGGGATGGGAATTCAATTTTGGCCCGGGGACGATCTGTTCGGACTCCAGGCCGCCTTTCGCGTCGCCGGGGCGCGCCAGGTCATCGGATCGCTCTGGAATGCCAAGGTCCGCGCCGCAAAGTCGATGGCAGGCCTCGTGTACGACGCCTGGGTCAATGGTGCGGATGCCGCCACAAGCATCCAAAGAGCAGCGCGGGAACTCTACAAGGACCCTCTCCATCAGCAAAAGTACGAATGGGCCCCGTTCACGGCGGTGCAATTTGGCATGAAAGCATAACGTACGGAGGTTGCGATGAGTTTGCAGATTTACGTCGAAATCAACGGGGACCAGGATCCGAAAATCGCCGCGAAACACGAAGACGAGATCACCGCGTTGGCGCGCGCGAGCCTCGGGGATGTAAGCGGTGTTGCGATCGACGGCATGGCCGTGGATTCGGAGGCAAATCTCGATCCCGTCGCGGTCGCCCATCTCGCGGTCCTGCTGACTGCCATGGCCGGCGCGGTTGGAGCCGGAGCAAAGCTTCTTGCTGCCTTGCGCAAAATGGTCACCGAGGGTGGGGCGTTGATCCGCGCTATTAAGGTCGAGATCGGCGGAAGGCCGCGCTCGCTGGAGAGCGTTACGCCGGAGGAGATCGACAAGGAATTGCGAGCCCCCCGCAGGCACTGAAAGCGCGAAAGTCAAAGGTCACCGCCGCTCATTGCACTTCAATGATGGGAGGCTCCCATTTTCGGAATCCTCAGCAAGCTTTTCCAGCCGAAGAATCCATATCAGGGGTTCCTAGGAAAAATCTGGGACATCTGGATGCACCAGAATGTGGCCCATGCAGCCCTGTTGGCGCGGTGGTCGTGGCAAAAGCTGCCCGTGGAGATCATCGCACAGGCAGAGGACTTGAGACGACGGGCCGATGCCGCCGGCCGACATCAGGTGATCCGTGACCAGGTGGCCCTCCAGCTTGGCTCCCTTGGAATATCTCCCGGCTTCGGCGGCGGCTTCCTGGGCTTCAATCCGGATCAGGCCATGTTCATCTCTGTGATGGCCATGATCCGCCAACACAATGGCGATCCGCCGGCCGGATCAACCGACGTGATCGCGGTGGCAGAGCCCGTCCTGACGGGGCAAAGGCAACCGCACGATGCACTGATCGCCGCCGCGCCTCCGGAGGCGCGGCAACTATACGCAATACTGCTTCCCGTCGTCAGACAGTTCGGTTTCGAAAAACTGTTTCTGGTCGCGTCGTACGTGCAGGCCACGTTTGCGCTCCCGCGCGAGCGCATTATCCACCTGCTGCCCGACGCAAATCGTCTGCGACTTCAATCGCTCTACGAGCTCGTGCAGAACGGGCCGCTGAACGAAACGGATCGACCAAAGATGTATGCCGTTTTTCTTTGGTTCGTCGGTGAGTTGATCGAGAGCGGCGCTATTTCGAATTTCGGTATGACCAAAGAGCAGATCACGCAGAGCCAACCCTACGATCATGTCGTCCGTCGGCTGTTCGAGCTTGGCTGGTTAACTGTTGAGTCGTGATTCAAACGCCTGGGAATGAGTGTGGCGTGAAAGCGCGGATGAGGTCACAAGTCGCCACGACGGAAGAGCTGCCGCCGGTCTAGGCTCACTGCTTGAGCGCTTGACCGATGATGACATCATGCTCCTGTTTTGCCCGACGAGTCAAATGTCGCCACGGCGTCGGCTCAGACTCGCTCCGCGCCAAATTCCGCAATGATTTGTACTGTGCATGGGGTTGTTTTCGTACTTTTGTTTGGGCGGCCGTCTATTCCGCCGTTTTTTCTCGCAAGCGCTGCGCATAGACGTTGATGACCAGCGCCGCCAGCAGGATCAGGCCACGGATCAGGATCTTCAAGAAGCTGTCGATGTTGACGTGGTCGAGGCCGTTATTGAGAACTCCGAGAACGAAAAGCCCGACGATGGTGTTGCCGATGCCGCCGCGGCCGCCGAACAGGCTGGTGCCGCCGACCACGACCGCAGCGATGGAGTCGAGCAGGTACGTGTCGAACTCGTTCTGCTGCGCGCTGCCGAAATGGGCAACGCCGAGCATGCCGCCGATGCCGGAGCACACCGCCGAGATCACCATGACGGCGCCTAGGATGAGCTTGACGTTGAGACCGGCATATTCGGCAGCCTCGCGATTGCCGCCGACCATGTAGACGTAGCGGCCGAAGCGCGTGTAGGTCAGCACGAGGTGGCCGCCGAGCAGCATGATGGCGGCGACGATGACGATCCAGGGGATGCCGCCGATCGAGCCCGAGCCGAGCGTCGTGATCAGGCTCGGCACCTTGTAGGCGATCTGGCCGCGCACCAGCAGCGCCGAGATGCCGGCCGCGATCTGCATCATTGCCAGCGTCATGATGAAGGAGGGGATACCGATCACGGTCAGCCCCAGCGCATTGACGAGGCCGAGCAATGCGCAGAGCAGGATCGAGAGGATGATCGCGACCGCGCCGGGCAGGGGGATATTGGCGATGTTGACGTAGGACTCCTGCAGCGTGAAGTAGGCGACCGCGATGCCCGTGACGTTGGCGATGCTGGCGATCGACAGGTCGATCTCCGCGCAGAGGATCACGAAGGTGAGGCCGACGGCGATGATGCCGGTCACTGACACCTGCGTCAGGATGTTGCCGAGATTGTCGAGCGTGGCGAAGGAGGGACTTGCGAAGGCGAAGAAGGCGGACAGGAAGATCAGCGTCAGGAACGGGGCGATGTTGCGCATCTGCGAGCGCAGGAAGGGTGCAAGGCCCCGCGCCCGCTGCCCCGCCGCCAAAGCCGTCTCGCTGCTCATGTGCTTCTCCGTCACGCCGCTTCCAGCAGGCGGTCCTTGCTGACCGGCTCGTTCCTGAATTCCCGTACCACTTCGCCGCGCTTGAGCACGAGGACGCGGTCGGCCAGCGACAGTACCGTTTCCGGCTCGGTCGACAGCACGATGATCGCGAGCCCTTTTGTGCGGAGGTCGCGGACGATGTTGATGACGTCGTTCTTGGCGCCGACATCCATGCCGCGGGTCGGCTCGCACAGCACAAGGAGCTTTGGCGGGTAGGTCAGCCATTTCGCCAGCGCGACCTTCTGCTGGTTGCCCCCGGAGAGCATGCCGAGGTCGAGGCCGACCACCGGCGGCCGGATCTGCAACTGCTCGACCTGGCACTTTGCGATGTCGCGCTCCTGCGCCGGCTTGAGCAGCAGGGAGGAGATGCGATCGAGAATGCTGATCGAGATGTTCTTGTAGACCGGCTCCTGGTGAAACAGCATGTCGCGCCGGCTCTCCGGCACCAGCGCTACCCCGGCGCGCCGCGCCGCCGCCGTACTGGCGAAGGATTTTGGCGTGCCCTCAACGGCAAGGGTGCCGCTATCAGGCTTGAGCTTGCCGAACAGGATGCGGGACAATTCTTGTTGCCCGCAGCCCATGAAGCCGTAGATGCCGAGCACCTCGCCGGCACGCGCCTCGAAGGAGATGTCCTTCAGGCTGCGCGACAGCGACAGCTGGTCGACCTTCAGGACCACCGCGTTGTCGCTCGGCTGCGGCAGCATCAGATCGTCGGTGTAGCTGTGCTCGAGCGCCTCGCCGCCACGGCCGATCATGGCCTCGATCAGCGCGCCCTTGCTGGTCGCGGCGCTTGCTGTCTCCGCGACCTTCCGTCCGTTGCGGAACACGGTCACGGTGTCGGACACGCGAAGGATGTCCTCGATGAAATGCGAGATGAAGACGATGCTGGTGCCTTCCTCGCGCAAGCGCCGGAGGGTTGCGAACAGTCGCTCGACCTCGGGCGGCGAGAGGGCGGAGGTCGGCTCGTCCAGGATGACGATGCGGGCGCCGGAAAACAGCACGCGCGCGATCTCGATCAGCTGCTGCAGCCCGATGGGTAAGTCACCCAGCCTCGTCATCGGATCGACGTCGATGCCGAAGCGGGCAAGCTGCTCGCCGGCCTCGCGCGCCATCCGCCGCCATTGCACGAGGCCAAGCGCGTTGGTCGGCTGGTTGCCGAGGAAGACGTTCTCGGCGACCGTCAGGTCAGGCGCGACGGAAAGCTCCTGATGCACCATGGCGATGCCGGCGGCATGCGCGTCGCGGGCCGAGCGGAAATGTGTCTCTTGGCCATCGATCAGGAAGCGGCCGGAGAACTCGGTGTGCACGCCGGCGATGATCTTCATCAGCGTGCTTTTGCCGGCGCCGTTCTCGCCGACGAGACCGTGGATCTCGCCGGGATGAAGCGCGAAGTCGACACCACGAAGCGCTTCGACGCCGCCGAAGCTCTTCGTGATGCCCTGCAGTTCCAGGATGGGCGAACGACCCGCTGACATGGAAGCTCAGATCAGGAAGTGATCCTGCATCCACTGCATCCCGGCGGCGTTGGCCTTGGTCACGACCGGGCCGTCGGTGACGACGTTCTTGGGGATGCCCTGGCCGCTCTTCTCGCCGCCGACCACGGCGGAGACGCCCGCGATGATGGCGCCGCCATGGATGCGGCAGGACGGATTTCGGACGGTCGCGAACATGCGGCCCTCGCTCACCGCCTGGATCGCCGGCGGCATGGCATCGACGCCGCCGATCAGGATGTTGGTGCGATTGCGGGCCTTCATGATGTTGGCCGCCGCAAGCGCCATGTCGTCATTGTGGAAGAACGCCGCGTCGATCTGCGGATACTTGGTGAGATAGGTTTCCCAGAGGCGCGCAGTCTTGGAGACGTCCCAGTCCGCCGGCTGGGTGTCGAGCACCTCGATGTTCGGGAACTGCTTCACCACAGTGTTGAAGCCTTTCGCGCGCCCCTGCGCGCCGGTGTGGCCGAGCGCGCCTTGCGTCATGATGATCTTGCCCTTGCCGCCCATGGCGTTGCACAGCGCCTGCGTCACCGAGGCGCCCATGAACTCGTTGTCGGGGGCGAGGAAGGAGTGGACGTTAATTTGATCGAGGGGAGCAATAAGCGTGTCCATGTCGATCACGGGCGTGCCGGCGTCGATCATCTTCTGCACGGGCTGGGTGAGGGTGCCGATGCCGAAGGCCTGGATCGCGACGAAATCCCATTTCTGCGAGGCCATGTTGTCGATCGCGGCGCGCTGCTTCACCGCGTCGAGCTGGCCGTCGAACCAGGTGACCTCGACATTGAACAGCTTGCCCCAGAATTCCGCGGCCTGCTTGCCTTGCGCGCACCAGGTCGCCTGGAGGCCTGCATTGGAGAACGCCGCCTTCAGCGGCTTCTCGCTGCGTCCGACCTCGGCTGCCAATGCGGGGTTTATGCCCATGCTGCCGAAGAGGGCAGCCCCGGCGCCGGCGGCCGCTGCCGCCTGAAGAAGATCGCGCCTCGTCGTCGAGAAATCTTTCGTCCCGGACATCGCTCGCTCCCATATCTCTTATCGTCGGCGCGTCATTGCTTGCGCGACCGATGTCCGAAAGTCTCTCACAAGAGTTGGTGCCACTCAATCTGCAATCAGCCGCGGGATCGCCGCAGCTTTGCGTTGGTGCAGCGCAAAGCGTCAGGCGGGAGCGGTGGCGAATGCATCGATATCTGGGAGCAGCTGGTCCCAGGCCTGCGCCATCTCGGCCGACCATTCGTCGCCGAGGAGATCGCACAGCGTATCCCTGATGATGCCGAAGAAAGCGATGAACAGCTCGCGCGGCGTGCCGTAACCATCGTGCGAGGCGACTTCGCAGGCGATCAGCCGGAAATGCCCGCGGCGCTCACCCGCAAAGTCGAGGATTGCCTCGATGGTCAGGGCAAGCATCGCTCCCATCACCAGCTCGCGGCCTTGCGCGCGGAACATCGTGCGTTTCCGGATGCTGTTCGAACAGACGCTGGTAGACGAGCGGCGTGAGATCGGCGCAGCGCGATGCCGCGATCTCAAAACTCTGTTCGATCGGATCAGAGGAAGCGCTCACTGGAGCCACCCAGACAAAAAAAGAGCGGGGCCCTGGCCCCGCTCAAAAATTGTGTCGACCCTATTATCCCCGATCTTAAGATTTGATCTTGATTGACGGGGCGACGCTGCGTTTTGCGCGCCAGGGGCTCCTCCCGAGACTTGGACCACCAGACGTCGACCTCGCGGTCAGGCCTGAGCAAGAGGATGCTAGATCAACTTTTCTCACTTGTCATCATTTTCGGCAACGAATGTTCAAAATTCGAGCAATGGACGAAATGATCGGGCTGTTTACCTCGTAAGCATATGACAAATATAAGAAATCTGTGGATAGGGCAGGCTTTGGCCGCTGCCTCAAATGCCGGGCGCCCGGTCCCGTGGGGCGGCCCGATCACAGTTTCCGGCAAATTTGCGCTGGACCAAGAAGGCGGCGGAACTGACCTCGACTCGTCCCCCGGCCGGGTGTTTAGTTAGCGCACGAACGAACGGTCCGGTGGATGCGCGCACGGCTGCAAAAATTCCTGCCTCTCGTCCTGCTCGCCCTGGCGATGCAGGTGCTGGCACCGATCGCCGCGTGCTGGTCGGCCGGCCAGGCCGTGGCCGATCCGTTGTCGGCCGCCGTCATCTGCCACAGCGTGGGCGAACAGGGCGGTGGTCCGAACGATCGGACCGGCACACCGACCGCGCATGGCGCGGCCTGCGCGTTGTGTTGCCTGGCGCAGGCGGGCGCCTCGCTCGATTCGCCGCCGCAGCTCGCATTCTCCGTTCCCCTCCGCCACGCCGAGCGCGTGTCGTGGCGTGCCGCCGAGGTGACCCTCGTTGCCGCCGATAAGGGCTCGAACACCCAGGCGCGCGCGCCTCCTCATCTTTCCTGACGACCCTCGTGATCGCCGCGGTCCGTCCGGCGGCGATTGATGTTGTCGATTGGCCGGAGCGAAAGCCGGCATCAGGAATGCCCCATGTCAGTTTGTCATGCCCGTCGTGGCGTGAGCCTCGTTGCCATTCAGGCCGCGCTGCTTGCGTCGTCGAGCGGAGCCTTCGCGCAAAGCCGCAACACTGAGCTCCCCGCTGTGACTGTCGAGGCGCCGCAGGCGGCTCGCGCCAAACCGGTCGTCCGGGCCTCGAAACCGCGATCCGTGTCCGCGAGCCGCGCGCCGAAACCCGTTGCGCCGAGCGCAAGCGCCGGTGCGCCGACCCAGAACAGGACCGTGACTGCCAGCGCAGCGCGCGACAGTCTCAATCAAGCGCCATCCGGCCAGACCGCGACGACCATCGATCGCAGCCAGTTCGATAATCGTCCCGCGTTCTCGGTCAGCGACGTCCTGCGGGACAGCCCGGGCATCTCGATCAAGCAGGGGAATGGCCCGCGCGATTTCGGCATCTCGATTCGCGGGTCCAACGCGAGGAACGGCTTTGGTATCCGCAATCTCGTGATCTTCGACGACGGCTTTCCGGTGACGCAGCCGGACGGCCTGTCGCGGAGCGACCTGATCGACCCCCATGCCTATGGTGCGATCGACGTCGTCCGTGGTCCCTCGTCGGCGCTCTACGGCAACTACGCGACCGGCGGCGCGCTCAATTTCCGGACGCGGCCGGGCGGCACGATCGACGGCGTCGAATATGGCGTCGACGGCGGCAGCTACGGCTATCTCAACGATTACCTTGCCGCAGGCAAGAAGGTCGGAAATTTCGAGGGCTCGCTATTCGCGAGCGACACACGCGGCGACGGTTACATCGGCAACAGCTGGTTCAACACGCAGACCGTCAACTTCCTCGGCACGCTCAAGGCGACGCCGGACGATCGCTTCACGGTCAAGATCATCAACAACGACCTCAGCGCGCGGCTGCCGATCCGGCAGTCGCTGAACCAGTACTATCAAAACCCGTTCCAGCAGGGCTGCGCGACCGGTGCCACGGCCGCGGCCGGATGCGGTACGGTCACGCTGTTCAACAACGGTTTTAATACGGCGGCAGGCACGGACAAGGAAACGGCTGTGCAGGCCGGGCTCGGCCGCAATGATCGCCGCACCATCGTCGGTGGTCGCTGGGAGCACGATTTCGACAACACCACGACCTGGCGCAATCAGTTCGTCTTTGACGACAGGAACATCAACCAGCCGACCGGCGCGACCAGCGCCATCGGAGATTTTCCCTCATACAATTTTATGAGCGACGTCACCAAGCGCGGCGAGATTGTCGGCCTCGAGTCCACCACGTTCTTCGGCGCCTTCTACAATACTCTGACGGCCTCGAGCGATACGTGGAACGTGATGCCGGGTGGCAATGCAACGCTCGGCAGATTGTCGAGCAATCTCTATAGCGAGACCACCAACTATGGTGTTCGTGCCAGGGAAGAGCTCAAGCTCACTGCGGCACTGACTGCGGTCGCCGGCATCGGTTGGGAGACAACCCTCCTGAAGGGTATCAACACGGCATACGCATACGCCGGCCCCACCGGCATTACCACCACAACCCTCACGACGGCGGATCGGCAGTTTCAGAATGCCGCGCCGGAGTTGGCGCTCCTCTACAATCTCAACAACGAGTGGCTGTTCCGCGGACGGGTCGCCACAGGATACGGCACCCCGCAGGTCTCTAATCTTTTCGTCCTTCCGACCGGCTTGTCGGGCAACAATACACAGCTTCAAACCCAGAAGAATCTTGGCTACGACCTCGGATTCGACTGGACGCCCAACAATGCGCTCAAGCTGAGCGCGACCGGCTTCTACGAGTTCTTCCGCAACGAGATCGTCAGTCAGGCAACTCCGATCAACGGCATATCCTATACCTTCAACGCCCCGCGATCGGAGCATCGCGGCGTCGAGCTTGCGGCGGATTGGAAGTTCTATCCGGGCTGGCGGTTCATGGCGGCATATACCTACCTCGACGAGGTCTACACCGAGTATGTCGAGAACATCACCAATGGTGCGGTGTTCAGCTTCAACCGGGCAGGCAACAAGATCCCCGGCATCTCGCCCAACGAACTGACGGCCCGGGTCGGCTACGACGAGTTCGCCGGGTCGCTGGCGGGCCTTGGTGGCTTCGTCGAGATCCAGTGGAAGGACTCATTCTACATGGACAACGCGAATCTGCTGAAAGCGCCAGGCTATGAGCTGGTGAATGTGAACGTTCACTACAAGACCGATCTTGTGTCGGACACATTCAGATCGCTGAACCTGTTTCTCGAAGTCAGGAACGTGTTCGACCGCACCTACGTTGCCTCGGCAAACAACATCGCCAACACGGTGACAGCAGCAGGCCTTCAAAATCCTGCGAGCGTCCTCGCAAATACGACCGGTTCGATCTACGCAGGCTCGCCGCGCACCTTCGTTGCAGGTATGAAGGTGGCATTCAAATGAGCCGGGCTCTCGAAGGGAATCGGGCCATGATCCGAACTGGCTTGCTCGCAATCGTCACTCTTGCGTTCTTGCATGGTGCGGCGCTCGCACAGATGCACGGTCAGCATGCATCGGAGGCGGCTTGCGACGAGCCGACGCTACGCTGTGCGACCAAGGTGACACCCGCATTCGCTCCGGACGGTACATTGTGGTTGGTCTGGATGGCGGGCGGGCAGGTCTCTGTGGCAAGCTCGCGGGATGCGGGGCAGAGTTTCTCGGCTCCCGTCCAGGTCACGACGAAGCGGCTGAACCTCGACTGGGGCCCGGACGCGCGGCCGAAGATCGTGGTCGATCGCAAGGGTGGCATCGCGCTCGCGTTCTCGATCTTCAGGGATGAGGCCTTCAACGGCCAGGTGCTCTATACGCGCTCGGCCGATGGCGGGAAGAGCTTTGCCGAGCTGAAGCCGATCACCGCCAGCAACGAGAGCCAGCGTTTTGAGGCGCTGGCGCTCGATCAGGACGGAACGGTCTTCGCGGCATGGCTCGACAAGCGCAATCGCGTTCTCGCGAAGGAGGCGGGACAGAAGTACGAGGGGGCGGGGCTGTTCTTTGCTTCGTCCAGCGACCGCGGCACCACCTTCGCGGAGGCCCGATTGGCGCGCGAAGGCACCTGCGAATGCTGCCGGTTGGGACTGACATTCGCGGCGCCTGGGCGACCGGCCGTGATTTTCAGGAACATGTTTGAAGGCGGCGTCCGCGATCATGCGGTCATGACCTTCACCGACGTCGCGACTCCAGGCGACATCCGCCGGGTCAGCAACGATGAGTGGCAGATCAACGCCTGCCCGCATCACGGGCCGAGCCTCACGGTTGCGCCGAACGGGACCTATCACGTCGCCTGGTACACGAACGGCAAGGCGCGGAAGGGATTGTTCTACGCGCATTCGCGCGACGAAGGCCGCACGTTCTCTTCGCCGATGGGGCTGGGGAAGCCCGGCCGCAATCCGACGCGCCCCTACGTGCTCGCGGGCCCCGCCGGAACGGTGATGGTCTGGAAGGAGTTCGATGGCGAGAAGACCTCGGTCCAGATGACGATCTCCCGAGATGACGGAGAGAGCTGGTCGCCGCCGAAGACGATATCGAGCACGACAGACACCTCCGACCACCCCTTGCTGGTGTCCAATGGCCGGCAGGTCTACCTGTCATGGATGACGAAGGCGGATGGCTATCGGCTTACAGCGATCGAGGATCAACCATGACATATCGATTTGCCGGCATTCTGGGCCTGGGGATCCTGGTCGCGTCGGCCGCTACGCTCGCGGCGGCGCCGGCCCTCAAACCGTTTGAGCGTGGTACGTGGCAAAGCATGCTGAAGGGCCATGCCGGCCGCCCGACGCTGGTGCATTTCTGGGGCGTGACTTGCGGGCCCTGCAAGGTCGAGCTGCCGGAGCTTGGGCGGTTTGCAAAGGACCATCCCGGGATCGATGTGGTCACAATCAGTGCCGACCTCGTGCCGAATCTGCCGGCCGCCACGCAGTCGATGCTCGACAAGGCGGGGCTATCGTCGACCGAGAATTTCATCTTCAGCGACGGCTTCGTCGAGCGCTTGCGATTCGAGATTGATCCTGCCTGGCAGGGCGATATCCCTCGGACAATGCTGATCTCGCGGGACGGGACCGTCACGACGATCGAAGGCTCGGCCGAGATGGCCGATCTCGAAAAATGGTCGGGCCAACAGCTCGGCACCCACTGAAATTCAATCTGCAAAACGGGAAGACCGATATGAAGACGATGTTGAAAGATGTGATGCTCGCGGCGGTCGCGCTCGCACTTTGCGCGGCACCTGCGGCCGCCGAGGACGTCAAGGCCGGCGATCTCGTCATCTCGCAGGCGTGGAGCCGGGCGACGCCGGGTGGGGCCAAGGTCGCCGGCGGTTACCTGACGATCGAGAACAAGGGAACGACGGCGGACAAGCTGGTCAGTGTGTCCGCCGATATCGCCGGCAAGGCCGAGGTCCATGAGATGGCGATGGACAATGGCGTGATGAAGATGCGTCCGCTCGACAAGGGGCTCGTGATCGATCCCGGCAAGACGGTAAAGCTCGCCCCCGGCGGCTATCATTTGATGCTCCAAGAGCTGAAGGGGCCGTTCAAGCAGGGCGACAAGGTGCCGCTGACGCTGGAGTTCGAAAAGGCCGGCAAGGTCGCGGTCTCGCTCGACGTGCAGGGCGTCGGCGCGCAGGCGCCTGGCGATGCAGGCCATTCCGGCCATGAGATGAAGAAAACGCCGGATCATTCGGGAATGAAGATGTGATGAGGCCGATCATGCTTCCCATGACCTCGCGTCGAAATCTTGCGGGCCTCGCGCTCGCGATGGCTGCGTTGCTGTCGGTTGCCGCCACACCGCTTGCGGCGGCGACCGACGACGACAGCTTCTTCACCCATCTGCACACCGAGAAGGCGATGGCCAATGTCACGGTCTCGCCAGGCCGCGCCGGCCCGGTCGAGATCGCGATCCAGCTTGAAACCACCGACGAGACGCCGCTCTCGGCGAAAGCCGTGTCGGTGACCCTCGTCGATACGCAATCCGGCCGGAAGCTCGCGCCGGTCGAGGCGTCGCGCGACGGTGAAGACAGCTGGCGCGTGAAGGTGGCGCAGTTGACGCCCGGGCGTTGGATGCTGGGTCTCGGAATCTCGATCTCCGACGCCGACCATGTCAGCGTTGAATCGCCGATCCTGATCAAATGACCCCGCTGAAGAGGTTGAACATGTCGAAGCGATCCTGCCTGATCCTGATGGCCGCGCTCACCGCGACCCCGGCGGCGGCGCATATCACACTGGAGACCAAGCAGGCGGCGGTTGGCTCCTATTACAAGGCCGTGTTCGCCGTGCCACACGGCTGCAAGGGCTCGCCCACGGTGAAGATCCGCGTGCAGATCCCGGAAGGGGTGCTCGCGGTGAAGCCGATGCCGAAGGCGGGCTGGAGCGTCGATGTCGTCGAGGGCAAATATGCCAACGAGTACGACTATCACGGCAACAAGCTCTCCTCCGGCGTCAAGGAGGTGGCCTGGTCCGGCGGCAAGCTGCCGGATCACAATTACGATGAGTTCGTCATCAGCAGCTTCCTCACCGACAGCTTGAAGCCAAACACGACGCTGTACTTCCCCGTCGTCCAGGAATGCGAGACCGGCGTCAGCCGCTGGATCGAGATCCCGGCGGAAGGGGCAGGGCATTCGCATGAGGGCAACTCGCCCGCGCCTGGCGTGAAGCTGCTGCCCAAACCCTGATGCGCCTCATCGCCGCGCTTGCGACGCTGCTTCTCACTGTCGGCTTCGCGACCGGGGCGTCGGCGCATGCGGCGCTCGTCTCGGTCGAGCCGGCGAGCGGCAGCATGCTTGCGAGCGCGCCGAAAGCGGTGGAGCTGCGCTTCAACGAGGCGGTGACGCCCGGCGCGATCCAGCTGATCGACGGCACGGGCAGGGCGCGGGACGATGCGCGCGTCAATGCATCGGGTGAGACCATCTCGGTCGCGATGCCGCCGGACCTGCCGCAGGGGACGGCCGTGGTCAGCTACCGCGTGATCTCGCAGGACGGTCATCCCGTCTCGGGATCCGTGATCTTTTCGATCGGCATGCCGACGGCGACAAAGCCTCCGGTCACCTTGGGTGGCGCCTTGAACGCGCTGATCTGGCTGGCGCGGATCGGCCTCTACCTAGGTCTGTTTGTCGGTGTCGGCGGCGTGTTCTTTGCGCGCTGGATTGCGTGGTCGATGATCGGCATGACCGTTCCGCGCGTCGCGCTCGCCATCGGCCTTGCGGGCGCAATTGCGTCCCTTGGCGCGTTGGGCCTCGATCTGCTCGGCCTGCCGCTGGCGGCGCTTGCGACGGCCGCTCCCTGGAAGGTTGCGTTCGCGACCAGCGCCGGCCCCGCGCTGCTCATTGCCATCGCGGCGATGCTGCTCGCTTGGATGGCGCTGCGGAGCGCATGGTACGCGCGGGCTCTCGCGATCGTCGCGTTCATCGGCGTCGGTCTGTCGCTCGCCACGACCGGGCACGCTGCAACGGCTCCGCCGGAGGCGCTGACCCGGCCGGCGATCTTTCTCCACGGGCTCGGCGTCACCATCTGGATCGGTGCCCTCGCGCCGCTCATCGCGCTGATGTCGAAGCCGGCGACTGCATCGCTCCCCGTCGTGAACCGCTTCTCCCGCCTCGCTGCGCTGGCGGTTGGCGTGCTGGCCTCGACCGGTCTCGCGCTTGCGATCGTTCAGCTCGAAAAGCCGGCAGCGCTGGTCGAGACCCGCTACGGGCTCGTCCTCTCGATCAAGCTTGTACTCGTCACGGGATTGCTGGCGCTTGCGGCGTTGAATCGGTTCCGGCTGACACCCGCTCTGGCCCGGGACGAGACATCGACGCCTGCGCTCAAGCGCTCGATCCTGCTCGAATGCAGCATCGCGCTCGCCATCTTCGCCACCGTCGCCGGCTGGCGGTTCACGCCGCCGCCGCGGACCATTGTTCCGGACACGCCGCTGGCGATCCACATTCATAGCGACAAGGCGATGTTCCAGGTGCTGGTCTCGCCGGGCAAGGCTGGCATCGACGACTTCGTGCTCCAGCTCATGACCGGGGAGGCGACGCCGCTTGCGGCCAAGGAGGCGACCTTGACCCTGAGCCTGCCCGAGCGCGGCATCGAGCCGATGGAACGCAATGCTGAGCTCGGACCGGACGGCTATTGGCACGTGCGCAAGGTCGAGCTGCCCTTTGCCGGCCGCTGGCATGTGCGGATCGACGCGCTGGTGACCGATTTCGAGAAGATCACGCTCGAGGACGATCTCGAGGTGGCGCCACCCTAGACGAGGTTCAAGTCGAACCTGAAGGCAACGGAAAAATGACAGGAATTTCGCCGCGTTAGCGGCTTTTCCTCATTCCCGGCCTTGTGTTTTCGCTCCCAATCCGCTTTCACTGCAAGCCCTCACTGATTCCTCGAGTATTGCCATGCGGTTGTCGCGGTTCTTTCTGCCCATTCTGAAGGAAAATCCGAAAGAGGCGGAGATCGTCTCGCATCGGCTGATGCTGCGCGCCGGCATGATCCGGCAGGAAGCGGCCGGCATCTATGCCTGGCTGCCGCTCGGCTTCCGCGTGCTCAAGAAGATCGAGCAGATCGTGCGCGAGGAGCAGGACCGCTCCGGTGCGCTGGAACTGCTGATGCCGACGCTCCAGCTCGCCGACCTCTGGCGCGAGAGCGGCCGCTACGACGCCTACGGTCCGGAGATGCTGCGCATCGCCGACCGCCACAAGCGCGAGCTGTTGTACGGGCCGACCAACGAGGAAATGATCACCGAGATCTTCCGCGCCTACGTGAAGTCGTACAAGAACCTGCCGCTCAATCTCTATCATATTCAATGGAAATTCCGCGACGAGCAGCGTCCGCGTTTCGGCGTGATGCGCGGCCGCGAGTTCCTGATGAAGGACGCCTATTCGTTCGACCTCAACGAGGCCGCGGCCCGCGTCGCCTACAACAAGATGTTCGTCGCTTATTTGCGCACCTTCGCGCGGATGGGGCTGAAGGCGATCCCGATGCGCGCCGAGACCGGCCCGATCGGCGGCGATCTCAGCCACGAGTTCATCGTGCTTGCGGAGACCGGCGAATCCGGCGTGTTCATCAATCGCGACGTGCTGGACCTGCCGGTGCCGGGCGAGGACGTCGACTATGACAGCGACCTGACGCCGATCATCAAGCAGTGGACCTCGGTCTATGCGGCGACGGAAGACGTCCACGACGCTGCGCGCTTCGAGCAGGAAGTGCCGGCGGAGAAGCGGGTGAACACCCGCGGCATCGAGGTCGGTCAGATCTTCTATTTCGGCACGAAGTATTCCGACGCGATGAAGGCGCTGGTGGCGGGTCCCGATGGCGTCGACGTGCCGATCCATGGCGGTTCCTACGGCGTCGGCGTCTCGCGCCTGCTTGGCGCCATCATCGAGGCCTGCCATGACGATGCCGGCATCAAATGGCCGGAGGCGGTGGCGCCGTTCCGCGTGGCGATCCTCAACCTCAAGCAGGGCGATGCCGCGGTCGATGCGGCCTGCGAGAAGCTCTATGCGGAGCTCACCGCCAAGGGCGTCGACGTGCTCTACGACGACACCGACCAGCGCGCCGGCGCCAAATTCGCCGCCGCCGACCTGATCGGCATCCCCTGGCAGATCATGATCGGGCCGAAGGGCCTCGCCGACGGCAAGGTCGAGATCAAGAAGCGCAATGACGGCGCCCGCGAGACCATGTCGCCTGCGGACGCGGTCGCCCGCCTGGTCGGCTGAATATTGTTCATCGCCCGAGATCGCGGCCGCCAATCCGGCCACAATTGACCCCGAATCATGGGATTATCGAGCGATGGATGAGACCATGACCGAAACCAAGCAAACCGCGCCTTTCGCGCCATTCGAGTGGATGCTGTCGGCGCGCTATTTGCGGGCGCGCCGCAAGGAGGGATTCATCTCGGTCATCGCCGGGTTCTCCTTCCTCGGCATCATGCTCGGCGTGGCGACGCTGATCATCGTCATGGCCGTGATGAACGGCTTCCGCAAAGAGCTGCTCGACAAGATCCTCGGCCTCAACGGCCACATCCTGGTGCAGCCGCTGGAATCCCCGCTGACCGACTGGAAGGACGTCGCCGACCGCATCAGCCAGGTCCAGGGCATCCGGCTTGCCGCGCCCGTGGTCGACGGCCAGGCGCTGGCGTCATCGCCGTGGAACGCCTCGGGCGTGCTGGTGCGCGGCATCCGCTCCGACGACCTCAACAACCTCACCTCGATCGCCAAGAACATCAAGCAGGGCTCGCTCGAGGGCTTTGACGAGGGGCAGGGCGTCGCGATCGGCCGGCGGCTCGCCGACCAGCTGTCGCTGCATGCCGGCGACAGCGTGACGCTGGTGGCGCCGAAGGGCGCGGTCACGCCAATGGGCACGACGCCGCGCATCAAGCCGTACAAGATCGTCGCCGTGTTCGAGATCGGCATGTCCGAATACGATCTCGGCTTCGTGTTCATGCCGCTGGCGGAGGCGCAGGCCTATTTCAACCGCAGCAGCGACGTCACCTCGATCGAGGTGTTCACCACCAACCCCGACAAGATCGACGCCTTCCGCACGGCGGTGACGGAGGCCGCGGGCCGCCCGGTGTTCCTGGTCGACTGGCGGCAACGCAACTCGACGTTCTTCAATGCGCTCCAGGTCGAGCGCAACGTGATGTTCCTGATCCTGACCATGATCGTGCTGGTCGCCGCCCTCAACATCGTCTCCGGCCTGATCATGCTGGTGAAGGACAAGGGCAGCGACATCGCGATCCTGCGCACCATGGGGGCATCGCAAGGCTCGATCATGCGCATCTTCCTGATCACCGGCGCCTCGATCGGCGTGGTCGGTACGCTGGTCGGCTTCTTCGTCGGCCTCGTGATCTGCCTCAACATCGAATCGATCCGGCAATTCCTGTCCTGGCTGACCTCGACCGAGCTGTTCTCGCCGGAGCTCTACTTCCTGTCGAAGCTGCCTGCCGAGATCGACATCGGCGAGACCACGGCGGTCGTCATCATGGCGCTGACGCTGTCGTTCCTGGCGACGCTCTACCCGTCCTGGCGCGCCGCGCGCCTCGATCCCGTCGAAGCGCTCCGGTACGAGTGAGGGGCTGATGGAGCAGCAGGGGGCTGACGATGTACCGGTCATTTATCTCCACGAGATAAAGCGGCAGTACTTGCAGGGCGAGGTGCCGCTGACGATCCTCGACGGCGCCAAGCTCGCGCTGTGGCCGGGCCAGTCCGTCGCGCTGGTGGCGCCCTCGGGCTCGGGCAAGTCCACGCTGCTGCACATTGCGGGGCTGCTCGAGGCCCCGGATTCCGGCGAGGTCTACGTCAACGGCGCGCCGACCTCGCAGCTGCCCGACATCGAGCGCACCCAGCTGCGCCGCACCGACATCGGCTTCGTCTACCAGTCGCACCGCCTCCTGCCGGAGTTCTCGGCGCTGGAGAACGTGATGATGCCGCAGATGATCCGCGGCCTGAAGAAATCCGAGAGCGTCAAGCGCGCCAAGGAGATCCTCGGCTATCTCGGCCTTGGCGACCGCATCACCCATCGCCCGGCCGAGTTGTCAGGCGGCGAGCAGCAGCGCGTCGCGATCGCGCGCGCGGTCGCCAACGCGCCGCGCGTGCTGTTTGCGGACGAGCCGACCGGCAATCTCGACCCCGGCACGGCCGAGCACGTGTTCCAGGCGCTGATGCAGCTGGTCAAGGCGACCCAGGTCTCGATGCTGATCGCGACCCACAACATGGAGCTCGCCGGCCGCATGGACCGGCGGGTGTCGCTGTCGAACGGCCAGGTCGTCGAGCTCGAATAACAAACTTACGAAAACAACCCCATGCACAGTAGCCGGACACTGCCGGCTGCAAGCGGGATGACGCATGCCAATCCCTTGACGTGTCAGGTCAACCCGCCGCGACGGCGCATCGCCGCAGCGGGCAGGCCGATTACGGCCTGATCACCGTCAATCTGAACGGTCCGCCATTGGCCGCGGCATGGGCCACCGCCTCGTTGGCATGGTCGAGATCGAACGCCGTCGTCTGGTATTCGTCGAGGCGCAGCAGCCCGGACCGCACCAGCGCGATCAGGCGGCTTGCTGCATCCGGCGGATACATCCAGACGCCGTGGATGCTGATGCAGTTGCGCATGAGCCAGGGGTAGGGCAGTTCGAGGCCGGGACCACCGGCCATGCCGACGCCGCCCATCAGCACGACACGGCCATAGGCGCGCACCGTCATCACGGCCGCGCGCACGACAATCGGGCTCACCGAGGGCGGCATGATGTCGAACACGCAATCGATCGGCCCCGGCGCGGCGCGCTTCATCGCTTCGCGGTCGTCGTCCTCATTGCCGGTGAGCCTGACCGGCTTCACGCGGCTGCCGAAGCGGCGGACGAGGTCGGCGAGGATCTTTTCGTTGCGGCCCGGCGTCACCACGCAGGCGGCGCCCATCGCGAGTGCGACCGACACCGCAGCGCTGCCGAAATTGCCGGTGGCCCCGCTCACCAGCACGGTTTCGCCTGCTTGCAGGTTGGCGGCGAGGAAGCCGCCATAGGGAACCAGCAGCGTCCCCAGCGCGCACCATTGCGTGGCTTCCTCCGACGTGATTGCGCCGAGGCGTTTGACGTTCTCGGTCGGCACGCGCATCTGCTCGGCGAACGAGCCGTGGCGAAAATGCCGTTGCAGGCGCATGCCGCCGGGGCCGGCGGCCGTGAGCCCCTGCAGCGCGATATCAGGCGCGACGACATCGTCGCGCGAACGCACGGTCGGATCGCAGAACACCCAGTCGCCGACGGCAAGCTTGGTCGCATCCGGACCGATCGCGCGCACCCGCCCGATGCCGCCGGGGCCCGGGATGATCGGCAGGTCGAGCGCGTAGTTGCGGGTCCCGTCGAACACCTCGTTCATGTAGGACAAGACGCGCGTCGCGACGACGTCGACGACGACCTCGCCGGTGCCGAGCACCGGATCGGGGGCATTCTCGATCACCAGCGGCGATCCAAAGGATTTGAGTACGGCAGCTTTCATGATGTTTCACCTCAAAGTCGGGTGAAGCGGATATGCGCCGCCTTGGAAGGGCCAGGAAGGCCTGGTATTATCCTAGTATTCCAAAGACCCTCCATCGCGAGGAGCGACATCATGGCCGACCCACGCCGCGTCGAATTCGGCGACTTCCTCAGGTCCCGCCGCGAGAAGCTGTCACCGAAGACCGTCGGGCTTCCGGCCGGCCGCCGGCGGCGCACCGCGGGGCTGCGCCGCGAGGAGGTCGCCCAGCTCGCCGGCATCGGTGTCGACTGGTACATCCGCCTCGAGCAAGGCCGCACCGTCAGTCCCTCCGTCACCACCATCGACGCGCTCGCCCGCGCGCTGCGCCTGACCAAGACCGAGCACGCGCATCTGAAGGCGCTGGCGCGCGACGGCGACAAGCGCGCGTTCACGCGCGAGGTCGTGCCGGCGCCCATTCGGCGCATGATCGAGAGCCTGCCACATCCGGCCTACATCACCGGGCGGCGCTGGGACGTATTGGCCTGGAACGATGCCGCCGAGGAGGTCTTCGCCTTCGGGCAGTTGCCCGAGCAGGATCGCAATACGCTGCTGCTGGTGCTGACCAACAAGCAGACGCGAAAGTTCTACGGCGCGGGCTGGAGCGACGTCGCCAAGAGCATGGTCGCGATGTTTCGCGCCACCCACGACGTCTGGGCCGGCGATCCCGCCTTCGCCGAATTGCTGATGCGGCTGCGCGAGGGCAGTCCGGAGTTCGTCAAATGGTGGGAGGCGCACGAGATCCGCAGCACCTCGTCGGGCCTCAAGACCATGAACCATCCGACCAGGGGCCTGCTCCGGTTCGAGCACACCAGCTTCCAGGCCAATGACGATCCCGCGCTGAAGCTCGTGATCTATACGCCGGTGTAGGGGCATCGAGCACAACGACGACGTCGGGAGCCGAGCGCGAGGCAAGCACGCCGGCAGTCTCTCAACGCAAGGGAACCTAAACGCCCTCAGGTAGTTAGAGGGCAGTCGGGTGGGCCATCTCCTGAAGTGGAGAGTGGCGCGAATGGTCGTTTCCATCCAGATTTGGCCGGGAGAGGGAATTGTCGGGGGTGGAGCGATGACGACGGCGACCGGGGCGCATTTGACCGATCGCAACTCCGTCCTTGCCACCCTTGGCGACTACATCCGGGAGATCAGCAATCCCGACGATCTCGCCTATGCCGCGGCGGAGCTGCTCGGCCGCAGCCTCGATGTGAGTCGGGCGGGCTACGGTACGGTCGACACGTCGGCCGAAACCATCACCATCAACCGCGATTGGAATGCGCCCGGCATTTTGAGCCTCGCCGGCGTGCTGCACTTCCGCGACTATGGCAGTTACATCGACGACCTCAAGCGCGGCGACACCGTCATTTGTGCCGACGCAGAGAAGGACCCGCGCGTCGGCGATCGCGCGCGGGCGCTCGAGGCGATCTCAGCCCGTGCATTCGTCAATATGCCGATCTCGGAGCCCGATGGGGTCGTGGCTCTGCTCTACCTCAACCATGCAACGCCTCGGGAATGGATCTCGGAAGAGCTCGAGCTCATCCGCGAAGTTGCCGAGCGCACGCGCACGGCCGTCGAGCGTCGGCGCGCGGAGACGTCCGTCCGCGAGAACGAAGGACGCCTGCTCTTTTTGGATGCGCTCAACAAGGCGACCGCCAAGACCCGCGATGCGGACGGTGTCCTTGCGGTGACGACAAGGATGCTCGGTGAGCATCTCGGCGTGTCGAGCTGCGCCTATGCCGATATGGACCCCGACGAGGATGGCTTCACCATACGCGGGGATTGGGCGCCCCCGGGGGCGATCCACATCGTGGGGCACTACAGCCTCGCCGATTTCGGCAAGAAGGCGGTTCAGGAGCTGAGTGCCGGCAGGCCGCTCGTCATCAATGACAATCTGAAGGAGATTGCACCAGAGGAAGCGGCCACGTTCCAGAGGATCGGCATCGGCTCCACGATCTGCATGCCCTTCGTCAAGGAGGGGCGCCTGACCGCGTTGATGGCAATTCATCACCGCGGGCCGCACCTTTGGACCCGGCGCGAACTCGTTCTGCTCACCGAGGTGACCGAGCGATCTTGGGCGCACATCGAGCGCGTTCGATCGGAAGAGGCTGCGCGGGAGGCTGCCGAACGGCTCAGTCTTGCGAACGGCGCTGCCGGGATCGGCACCTGGGACTATGACCCGATCAACGACGTCTTGCGATGGGACGACCGCTGCAAGGCATTGTTCGGTTTGTCCGCCGATGCGGACGTCAGCTATGAAGGGGCCTTCCTGAAGGGCCTGCATCCCGAGGACAGGGACCGCGCGCATGAGGCTGTTTCCAAGGCCCTGTCGCCGGAGTCCCCGGCAACCTACAACATCGAGTATCGGACGGTCGGCATCGAGGACGGTGTCGAACGCTGGATCGCCGCCACCGGCGATGCTCTCTTTTCCAACGGTCGCGCTGTCCGGTTCATCGGCACGGTCCTGGATATCACCGAGAAGAAAAAGTCCGAGCGTCATCTGAGAATTCTGAACGACACGGGCGCCTCGGTCGCGCGCGAACGTGAGCTCGAGAGGATCGTTCAGGTCGTCACGGACGCCGGCGTCGAACTGTCGGGCGCGCAGTTCGGGGCGTTTTTCTACAACGTGCTGACGCAGGACGGCGGCAGCTACATGCTCTATGCATTGTCTGGCGCGCCTAGATCCGCGTTTGAAAACTTTCCGATGCCGCGCAACACCGCCGTGTTCGAGCCGACCTTCAAGGGGACGGCGGTGGTCAGGTCCGACGACATCCTGCAGGACCCTCGCTATGGCAAGAATGTGCCGCGGAAGGGCATGCCCGAGGGCCATCTTCCCGTTCGATCCTATTTGGCAGTCCCCGTGGTCTCGCGAAGCGGTGAAGTGCTCGGCGGACTGTTCTTCGGTCACGGTGAAACCGGAAAATTTCAGGCCGAACACGAGTCCGCGTTGCTCGGCATCGCCGGCCATGCCGCAACCGCCATCGACAATGCGCGCCTTCTGGCCCGGCTCCAGATGCTCAATGCCGAGCTGGAGCAGCGGGTTGCCGACGAGATTGCCGAACGCATGAAAGCCGAGGAGCAGCTGCGGCAGGCTCAAAAGATGGAAGCCGTGGGGCAGTTGACCGGAGGCATCGCCCACGACTTCAACAATATGCTGGCCGTCATTCTCGGCAGCTTGAACCTCGCCAAGCGGCGGCTCGGAAAGGGCGAGGTCAACATCGACCGCTTCATCGATGGGGCCATTGACGGAGCGAACCGCGCAGCCACCTTGACGCAGAGGCTGCTGGCCTTCTCCCGCCAGCAGCCGCTTGCGCCTGAAATCATGGACATCAACAAGATGATCGGCGGCATGAGCGAACTGCTCGACCGATCGCTTGGCGAGCTCATTCGACTCGAAACGGTTCTGGCGGCCGGTCTCTGGCGCGTCAGAGCGGACCCTGCGCAACTGGAAAGCGCGGTGCTTAATCTGGCGGTCAATGCCCGCGATGCCATGCCCAAGGGCGGCAAGCTGACCATCGAAACAAGCAACGCGTCGATCGATCAAAGATATGCTCGCGAATACGCACTGGCGCCCGGGCAATATGTCCTCATTGCCGTGACGGATAACGGCGTCGGAATAGCGAACGACGTGCTGGGCAGGGTGTTCGACCCGTTCTTCACGACCAAGGAAGTGGGCAAGGGGACCGGCCTTGGACTGAGCCAGGTCTATGGTTTCGTGAGGCAGTCAGGCGGCCACGTGAAAATCTACTCGGAGGTCGGCGTCGGCACGACCGTCAAGGTCTACCTGCCGCGCTTCGTCGGCGATGAGAAAATTCGGGAGGCCTTGGAGAGCACGGTGCATCCCGGCGCGGACTTCAAGGAGACCATTCTCGTCGTCGAGGATGATGAACGTGTGCGCAACATCTCGTCGGAAAGTCTGCGCGAACTCGGCTACACCGTCTTCGAAGCGGCAGGCGCGAAAGAGGCGATCAGGAAGATCGAAGACGGTCCCGTTCCGAATCTGCTGTTTACGGATGTCGTGATGCCTGAAATGACGGGCGCCGAGCTGGCAGCCGAGCTGTTGAAACGACACCCTGGACTGAAAGTGCTGTTCACAACAGGCTATACGCGCAATGCCATCGTTCATAACGGCATGCTCGATGCCGGCAAGCATCTGCTCTCCAAGCCGTTTGCGATCGAAGATCTGGCAGCCAAGGTCCGCAGTCTGCTTGACGAGCTTTGATCCGCCGGCTCCATCCAAACCGGGGCTTCCACCTATTGCGCCGGCGCGGCCGCCGGTTTGGCGCCGGCGCCCGGCGGAATTGCCGGCCAGGGACTCTTCGGCTTGGCCGCCACCGACGAACACGCCGTCACAAGCCGTGGCCACATGGGCGCCAGGCCTGTCAGGTCGATGGCTAGTCCTGTCGTGTCGGTCTTTTCGTCCGGCATGGTCGTGGTTTGACGGACATGCAGCGAGCGAGATGCCAGTATCGTCGAGACCATGTCGCGGTCGACGCTGCCACTCCACATTTCGTACTTCCCGGCGTTTACAGGAGACCCTCCCGCCTCCTTGTTCGGGTCGGCATCCGCCGTCATCGATATCGTGCTTTTGCCGGTGCTCGCCTTGTCGATGTCACCCGCGAACATCAGCGGCACGCGATTCCTGCTTTCGCAATACATGCGCCACTCCATCGTCCGGAATGACGAGCCGTTTTCCGTCTTCGTCACGGCGATCTTGCTGATGAAGGGCCGTGCCCCCGTCTCCAGCCTCCACATCCCTTCGGCAAAGGGCCGCGTGTCGATCCCGAAACGATAGAGCTCGGCGCGCGTCAGCACGTGCAGGTTTTCGTAGGTTACGGTCCGGATGAGGTCATCGAGCTCGCGGCTGATCCCCATCGCCGCAATGAACGCGGCGCGGACGCGTTCGGCAGTCGCCATCCGGCGCTGCCTGATTTCTGCGAGCACCTCCGGAGGCGGTTCTCTTTGAATGTTGAGGACGAGCCGGGAGTTATGGACCGCCAGCACCGCATCGGGCGCCACCTCGCGCGATGTCGCTCCGAGAAACAGGTAACCGCAGGCCGAGTTGCACATCGCATGGTAGGTGGTGAGCTGGGCCTCGATCTCGCCGCCTGCAGTCTTCAGCTTCAGGCACTCAGCGTCCACCTGCGTCTCCGCGGCGCACGCGGTCACGATGGTTCGGCCGACCCGGGCGACCGCCTTGCGGCTGCGCAGCAGCCGCCCGATGAGATAGGATTGCTCCACGTTGCCGCCGGGTGAATGGAGGTAGATCGGACGCTGCGTATCCTTGACAGCGGCCAGGAAGTGGCGAACGCGCGCTGCGGCGTTTTCGTCGATCTTGCCCTCGATGGCGATCCAGCGGTCGCAGCCCGGCCCGCACGCGTCCGGCGCTCCCCTGGCAAGATAAATCGTCAACGTGGGCGCAAATCCGGCCTTCTCAGCCGCTGTTTCTTCGGCGTGCAATGCGCAGGGAAGCGACAGTGAAGCCACGAGAAACAGGATACGGGCAAGCATGTGATGGGGCACGCGGGGAACGGTTGTCGCCGATATTACGTGAGGGCCGGTTTACTTACAACTTTCGGTGACGTCATTGCTCCGCTTTGGCGACAATGGCCGGATCGGTCATACTTGGCGTTCGATGATCTCGAATAGCTTCTCGCAGGACGCCTCGATGCGCTTTTGTGGAGATGTGGCGATACCCAGCAGCAGTCCCGGCCGCGCCGATGCCTCGGACGCATACCACAGCGACAGCGGCGTAGGCGCCAGTCCGAACGATGCCGCTTCCCTGGCGATGGAGAGGTCGGATGTTCCGTTCGGCAGGCGCAGGACTGCGGCCAATCCTGCAAGTGCGACATTGGCGGTGCGGGCGCGGAGCAGTTTCAGCAACGTATCGGCTTGCGCTGCGTAGGCCCGCTTGGTGCGTCGAAGATGCCGCAGATAATGACCCTCGCGGATGAAATCGGCCATCGCCAGCTGCACCGCGGGCCCGGGCGCCGGCGCAAGGCAGGCTGCGGCTTCGGCAAAGCGCGAGGCGAGAGCTGTGGGCGCAACGACAAAGCCGAGCCGTAACGTCGGCGTCACGGTCTTGCTGAAGGAGCCGATGTGAATGACGCGGCCGGCGCGGTCGAGCGAGGCGAGCGCCGGCGTGGCGCGGCCCTTGAGCTGGAGCTCGCTGAGATAGTCGTCCTCGATCACCCACGCCTTGCCCTGTGCGGCCCAGTCGAGCAGACGCGCGCGTCTTTCCAGCGACAGCGTCGATCCGAGTGGCGCCTGCTGCCCTGGCGTCACGACGGCCAGCGCAGCGTCAGGGGCATGTTGCAGCCCATAAGTGACGTCGATGCCATCCGCATCGACCGGGATCGGCACGACCGATAATCGCGCCAGCTCGAGGCCGTGGCGGGTGAACGGGAAGCCCGGGTCCTCCATCCACACCTTCTCCTGCTCGAGGCCGAGCACCCGGAGCGCGAGACCAAGGCCGCCGCTGAAACCGCCGGTGATGACGATCTGGGACGGCGCGCACGCGATTCCGCGTGCCAGCGCAAGGTAGGCCGCGATCTCGCGCCGCAACTCCAGCTCGCCGCGCGGATCCGGATAGATCGCCGGCGCGCTCATTTCGACGCGAACCGCCTGTGCGCGGATCCTCGCCAGCAGCGTTGCAGGCAAGGTTGCCTGGCCGGGCACGCCCATCTGGAAGAAGGCCGGCCCCGCGGTGAGCTCGCGGTACATTTCCATGAACGAGCCGGGGTCCGGGGCCTTGTCCTGCCGAACGGGGAAGGAGAGCCGATCGGCGACATGCGTTCCGGTCGCGCGGCCGGCGACGATCAGCTGGGCGGAGGAGAGCTTTTCATAGGCCGAACGCACGGTGCCGCGCGCGACGCCAAGCTGGGCGGCGAGGTCCTGCCAGGAGGGCAGACGGGCGCCCGGTGCGAGCACGCCGTTCTCGATGGCGGCCCTGATCCCGTTGTGGATCTGCTCTGCCAACGGCGTCCTGGCGGACCGATCGAGCTCCAGCCGCAGCGGTTTGGTCATGCCCCTTGGTACACGATTTTTGTGCGTTCTTGGTGCTTTTCCTTGGACTACGGCAGGGGCACCTAGGGAGGGAGAAAAAGGGCCAGACCCTCACGAATGATCATCAAGGAGCAAGACAATGACTGGGCGCCTCGACTACGACCGCATCGCACCGGCAGGCGTGAAAGCGTTGGGCGGCGTCTACGGCTACATCATGCAGAGCGATCTTCCCGCGGCGTTGTTCAACCTCGTCTATCTGCGGGTATCGCAGATCAACAACTGCGCCTACTGCCTCGACCTGCACATGCGCGATCTGCTCAAGAGCGGGCTGAAGATCGAAAAGCTCGCCCTGCTGCAGGCGTGGCCGGAAGCCGGTGATCTCTTCGACGCGCGCGAGCGCGCGGCTCTGGCATGGGCCGAGACGGTGACGCGCGTTGCGGATACCGGCGTGCCGGATCAGGCCTATGAGGCCGCCCGGACGGTGTTCGAGGAGCGCGAGCTCGTCGATCTCACCATCGCGATCGGCCTGATGAACACGTACAACCGCATGGCGATCAGCTTCCGCAAGACGCCGCGGGCCGTATCGGAAAAGGCAGCCTGACGCGCCGCGAGCGCAATCGATCGACCTTGTTGCAAAGCAGGAGCTTGAAGATGACGAGCGTGATCTCCGGCGTGAAGATTCCCGACAGCAAGCTGGCGCGCGAGGCAACAGAACTGGTGCGCAGTTACGAGGACGAGATGCTGTTCAACCATTCCGTTCGCGTCTACGTGTTCGGCGCGATGAAGGGACAGCGTCAAAAGCTGAAGTTCGATGCCGAGCTGCTCTATGTCGCGGCGCTGTTCCACGATCTCGGCCTGGTCGATCACTACCATACGCAGACCAAGCGGTTCGAGGTCGACGGTGCGGATGCCGCGCGTGACTTCCTCCGGGCGCGCGACATCGGCGAGGCGCAAGCCGATCTGGTGTGGGAGGCGATCGCGCTGCACACCACTCCCGGCATTCCGCAATATATGCGGCCGGAGATCGCGCTCACCAACGCGGGAGTGCTGGTGGACGTCGTCGGCGTTGGGTTCGACGAGTATACGCCGGAGCAGCGCGAGCAGGTGATATCAGCGTTTCCGCGCGGCGATTTCAAGAACGAGTTCCTGAAGGTGCAGACCTGCTCAGCGCTGAAGAAGCCGCAGACCACGTTCGGGACGGTGAACTTCGACTACATCGAGGATCACGATCCCTCCTTCCGCAAGCCGAACGCGTGCACGCGCATCCGCAACACGCCCTGGCCAAGCTGAGCCGAAGTCGCGCTATGCGACCGGATCCTTTGCACGGCTGCGGTGATCCGGCGCAAGCGGTGGCGCCGGTCGTGCTGGAGCCAAGGGCGAGGTCAAGGGCGGGGTATTGACCACGACCGGCGCAGACTTGGCGTCTCGCCAGGCGACGATCCAGATCAGGAAACCGAGCAGCGCAAGCACGGCGCCGACTGGCCCGGTCGAGGTCCAGCCCAGCCCCTCGCGAATGGCGAGGCCGCCGAGGAAGGGACCGAGCGCATTGGCGGTGTTGAACGCCGAATGGTTCAGCGCGGCAGCGAGCGCCTGTGCATCGCCCGCCACGTCCATCAGCCGGGTCTGGAGGATGGCGCCGAGCGAGACGCTGGCGCCGATCGCGAAGACGTCCGCCGCGAGCAGCCAGGGATTGCCGGCGGCCAGCGGAAACAGCAGCAGCGCGACCGCAGCGAACAGCAGGATCACGCCCGCCGTCGGCATCAAGGCGCGGTCGGCGAAGCGCGGCACGAACAGATTGCCGAGCGTGGCGCCGATACCGAATATCGCGAGAAAGAACGGGATCACGGCAGGGCTGACCCTGGTGACCTCGATCAATGTCGTCGCCAGATAGGTGTAGACGGCAAACATGCCGCCAAAGCCAATGGCGCCGATCGCCAGCGTGATCCAGACGCGTCCGCTTCGGAGTGCACCGAGCTCGCGCAGCGGGTCGGACTTGCCGGCCTGGTCGCGCGGCGCGAACAGCGCGCAAAGCAACACCGTCAGCAACGCCAGCACAGAGACGAGACCAAAACTCGCGCGCCAGCCGACCGCCTGGCCGATCAGATTGGCCAGCGGCACGCCGATGATCGTGGCTATGGTGAGGCCAAGCATGACCTGGCCGATCGCCTGGGAGCGGCGATGCTGGGGAACGAGCGAGGCCGCGACCAGCGCAGCGATGCCGAAATAGGCACCATGCGGCAGCCCCGAGAGGAAGCGTGCCGCGATCATCCAGCCGAAGCCAGGTGCCAGCGCGGTGAGAGCGTTGCCGAGCGCGAACACGGCCATCAGCACCAATAGCTGCGTGCGCCGCGCGAAGCGTGCGCCAGCTACGGCAATCAGCGGTGCGCCCAGCACCACGCCGAGCGCATAGGCGCTGATCGCGTGTCCTGCGGCCGGCTCGTCGATATGGAGGTCGGCGGCGAAGAACGGCAGCAGGCTCATCGACGCGAATTCGGTGGTTCCGATCGCAAAGCCGCCCATTGCGAGCGAGAACAGGATGACGGCGAGGTGAGGGGGCGCGGAAGCCGAGGATGAGTTCGCGCGGGGCGAGGTCGCGGAGTGCGAGGTCGTCATGTGTCCTGCATTGGTGGCGTCAACGGGAACCAGCCCAGCGAACGTCACCATCCCTGCAAGATTTGTCCGTTGAACTTAAACCCGGATCAGCCCGCGTCAACACTACGGCTGCAATGCGGAGCCTGCCGCATAGCTGCATCCCGGTTTGGGCGTGGCCATTCCGCGCCCGAGCGTCATTGCGCGCGGGAATCGAAAGCATAGAGCGCGGTCGAGCCTTCGATATAGTCGTGTATCCATATGCCGCGGTCTCCTCCAAGGAAGCCGATCGCGTCCACCGGTCCCGATCCCGGCGGGCGGATGCGCTGCACGACCTTTCCATCGCTCATGGCAACCAAGGCAATTGCAGCGGGCGCATCGGTGCCTTCGTACGGAAGTCCGACGAGCGCATAGCGCCCATCCTCGCTGATTGCCGGATTTGGATGAAAGCCGGGTCGGTTGACTGTGGCCCGAACGTCCCAGAGCTGATGCCCCGTGTCGAGATCGTACAGCGCCGCGACGACGCTTTCGACCGGCTTGCAGGCTGGCGAGGGAGGCCTTCTACGAAAAGGGGGGCCTGTCTCGACATCGACGGTGCCAGCGTCGCAGCGGAGCCGCGCGACCAGGAGGCGGGATCCGTCGCGCGAGATGACCATCTTGTTGTGGCGCTCACCGCGATCGGGATACGGGCTGGCGAGAATGTGAGGCGGTTCGCCCTGCGTCCACACGACCCACTGGTCGAGCGCGCTCAACAGAGCGCGCAACTTGCCGTTTTGCAGCCTTGTGACCGCAGCGTTGTTGACGTTAGCGATGTAGTAGGCGTCCTTGAGGCCCTTGAAGACATCGAACGGAAGCGTGTCCAGCACAGCGGCGCGTTTTGCATCGATCATTGCGAATGTTGGATGTCTATCGTGGCGCTGCGGCTGATATGACGGGCCTCTTGCACCGAAATAGGCGAGGGCCAGTCCGTCGCCGCCCGCCCACAACAGGCCGTCCAGCGGACCCGCCTCGTGACGAGGTGGATCAAACAGTCGGATGCTGCCGTCTTCAAGCGAGATGAACAGGGGTTGCAGGCCTGAGCCGGAAATTCCGCCGGGGCCGATCTCTTCCCGTGTTGCGGTCCAGATGCCCGATGAATCGGACGCCCATCCATAAGCCGGGATAGAATTGTCGGCCCCGCCGAACTGCCACAACGCGCCCATGTTCAATGCGTAGCTGCTCCAGCCATCCTGCGTATCCAGCCGCGCGACATGCAAGAGCTTGCGTTCCACCGCGAAGTGGCTGCCGCCCTGAAGGTACATGATGGCGCGACCATCCGGCGAGACCATCGAGAGCTGCCTGAAATCGATTTGCATCCTTTGATGAAACAATTTTGCGAGCCTGAGCGGGCCCGGACCCACCGGTGCAGCATCCTGCGTTTGGCTGGCTGGATCGTTACCATTTATCCGCTCGACAGCGCCGACCGTCAGCAGCGAGCCGAGATACGAGATGATGGCACAAAGGGCTGAGGCGATGAGCTGGCGTCGCATGACCGCATTCTCGGGCACAAACGTTAAGGGGCTCCAACGTAACTCATTCAAAGGCCGTCATCGCACGTCCTGATGCGCCTAAACGTTGAGGATGACGCAAGCTACCCTAATTGGCGCGTCTCGACCGCCGAGCAGGTTTTGCCTGAGCGAAATACGGGTTCACGACGCAGCTCGCCGAACGTCCGACGGCGAGAAACTTGCACTGCTCGAGCGAGGCGTAGCGGCAATCGAAATAGCCGACCTGACCGTAGATCTGCATGCAGACGGGATAGTTCGGATCATAAGTCTGCGCGCGCGCATGCGTGCTCATGAAGAGCGCGCTGATCGCAACGAGCGCAAGGGATGTGCGGTGCATCTCAGCGCGACGAGAAATAGCCCGGCGTGAATGTGCGCGGTCGGTTCTGATACGCATAGGGATCATCGCTCTGGCCTGCGAAGTAGGGATTGGCGATGCAGGTCAGAGCGCGGCCCGATGCGCTTGCCTGACACTGCGCGTAGCTGTCGAACCTGCAATTGCTCAGTCCCGGCCATTCGTCGCCCGTGAGGCAGAACGCATGATTGGTTCCGAACGCGCGCGCGGGCGTGCTTGCGTCGAGCGCGAATGTGGCGAGAGCGAGCGAAAATGTGGCGACAATGGGGAGAGTAATTCGTCCACGCATTTCAATTCTCCAATCACGCGTTTGTGCGCGCGACTTCGTTACGCGCGCACGCGATGAATGTCGTGTAGTCGACATTGGAACTCGTGAAAACACTTGTTTCAAAGAGTTTCCCGCGCGCGCTGCTAAACATGCATTAACGTAGCAAGGGCCTTTGGCTCTCACTGTGGCGTCGAGGTTACAGCAATTCTGTCGATCACTGCTATGACGACAACACGGCCCGGGGGCCTACTGAAGAAACTGGAACGGGAATCAAATGAAAAAGAATCTGTTGCTTGCCGCTGTGAGCCTCGTCGCGCTCAGCGCGACTGCGCCGGCGCTGGCTGCTGATCTCGCTGCGCGTCCTTACACCAAGGCGCCCGCGATGGTCGCGACGATCTATGACTGGAGCGGCTTCTACATCGGTATCAACGGCGGCGGCGGTTCCTCGCATGCGACCTGGGATTTCGTCGGCGTCGGCCGCGAAGGCTCGCACGATGCGACCGGCGGCACGGTCGGTGGCCAGGTCGGCTATCGCTGGCAGTCCGGCCAGTGGGTGTTCGGCGTTGAAGGCCAGGGCAACTGGGCCGACTTCTCCGGCGACAACGCCAGCGCGCTGTTCGCCACCCGCAACCGCACCAAGATCGACGCGTTCGGTCTGATCACCGGCCAGGTCGGCTACGCCTGGAACAACGTGCTCATCTACGTCAAGGGTGGTGCGGCTGTGGTCAGCGACAAGTACGAGATCTTCGCGCTCGGTGGTCCGCTGCTCGCTTCGACCAGCGACACCCGCTGGGGCGGCACGGTCGGTGCCGGCCTCGAGTACGGCTTCGCTCCGAACTGGTCGGTTGGCGTCGAGTACAACCACATCTTCCTGTCGGGCAAGGACGTCACCTTCGCTGGCTTCGCCGGCTCCGAGCACATCAAGCAGGACGTCGACATGGGTCTCGTCCGTCTGAACTACAAGTTCGGCGGCCCGCTCGTCGGCCGTTACTGATACCGATCGCTCTTTTTGAGCGATCGTCGAAAGCCCCGGCCGTCGGCCGGGGCTTTTTTATTATTTGATTTCAGTAAGTTAACCATCAAATTTCGATGTCGTTGAGATTGCTTGACTCCAAAGAACGAAATGAGAACAATGTTCTTCATACGTTCTAGTGATGGAGCCAGCCATGTTCAGGATTTTCGTGGAAGAAGCCGCCGCACTCGCCTCGATCACGCTGTTCGTCGGGATGATCGCGATCTGGGCGCAGGTGATTCCGCAGCTCTGATTCCCAGTTCTCGGCAGGCCCGGTTGGGGAAAAGCGGGACGACGCGGCGGATCGGCCGGTCCGGCGTGGACTCTCGCGGCGCGACACCCCACCATTGTGAGGCGAGTCGGCCGGGCAAGTGCATGATGCCTTGAGGAGCCGGCAACCGCTCCATCCCATCTGCAAGAGGCCGTCACGCGACCATGCCGAGCGCCGGATTTGTCCACCTTCACGTTCACTCGGCCTATTCGCTGCTCAAGGGCTCGATCAAGATCGCCAAGCTCGCCGAGCTTGCGAAGAAAGACCACCAGCCGGCGCTGGCGCTGACCGATACCGACAATCTGTTCGGGGCGCTGGAGTTCTCCGACAAGATGGCGGGCTCCGGCATCCAGCCGATCGTCGGCCTGGAACTGGCGATCGATTTCGGCGACCAGGACCCGACCGCGCGCAACGCGATGGGGCCCTCGCGCGTGGTGCTGCTGGCGGCGCAGGAGCGCGGCTATCGCAGCCTGATGCGGCTGAACTCGCGCGCGTTCCTCGAATCGCCCGACACCCATGCCCCGTTCATCAAGTTCGACTGGTTCGACGGCGAGACCGAGGGCCTGATCGCGCTGACGGGCGGACCGGACGGGCCGATCTCGCTGGCGCTGGCCGGCGGCATGGCCGAGCTCGCCGCGACGCGCTGCGAGCGTCTGGCCAATCTGTTCGGCGACCGCCTCTATATCGAATTGCAGCGCCACAACGTCGACAAGGAGCGGCGCATCGAGGGCGGCTTGATCGACATCGCCTATGCGAAGGGCTTGCCGCTGGTTGCGACCAACGAGCCGTATTTCGCCGCGACCGACGATTACGAGGCGCATGACGCGCTGCTCTGCATCGCCGGCGGCCGGCTGATCGCCGAGACCGATCGCGTCCAGCTCACGCCGGATCATCGCTTCAAGACCCGCGCCGAGATGGCGGTGCTGTTCGCCGACATTCCGGAGGCGCTGGCCTCGACGGTCGAGATCGCCGAGCGCTGCTCGTTCCGCCCGATGACGCGCAAGCCGATCCTGCCGTTCTTCACCGTCGGCGCCGCCGCCAGCTCCGATGCCGCCGCGGTCGAGGCCGCCGAATTGAAGCGCCAGGCGGAGGAGGGGCTCGCCAACCGCCTGCGCGTCCATGGCCTGTCGCAGGGCACCACGGAGGAGGACTACAGCAAGCGCCTGGCGTTCGAGCTCGACGTCATCATGCGCATGAAGTACGCGGGCTACTTCCTGATCGTGTCCGACTTCATCAAATGGGCCAAGGCGCACGGCATTCCGGTCGGGCCGGGCCGCGGCTCCGGCGCCGGCTCACTGGTGGCGTGGGCGCTGACCATCACCGACCTCGACCCGATCAAGTTCGGCCTGCTGTTCGAGCGCTTCCTCAATCCGGAACGCGTCTCGATGCCGGACTTCGACATCGACTTCTGCCAGGACCGCCGCGGCGAGGTGATCAAGTACGTGCAGGAGCGCTACGGCCGCGACCAGGTCGCGCAGATCATCACCTTCGGTACGCTGCAGGCGCGCGGCGTGCTGCGCGACGTCGGCCGCGTCTTGCAGATGCCCTATGGCCAGGTCGACAAGCTGACAAAACTGGTGCCGCAGAATCCGGCGGCGCCCGTGACGCTGGCCGCCGCGATCGAGAGCGAGCCGAAGCTCCAGGCGTTCCGCGACGAAGACCCGGTGGTGGCGCGCGCCTTCGACATCGCCCAGCGCCTCGAAGGCCTGACCCGCCACGCCTCGACCCATGCGGCCGGCATCGTGATCGGCGATCGCCCGTTGAGCGAACTCGTGCCGATGTACCGTGATCCGAAGTCGGATATGCCGGTGACCCAGTTCAACATGAAATGGGTCGAGCCTGCGGGCCTCGTCAAGTTCGACTTCCTCGGCCTGAAGACGCTGACCGTGCTCGACGTCGCGTGCAAGCTGCTCAAGCCGCGCGACATCCATGTCGATCTCGCCACGCTGCCGATCGACGATGCCGAGAGTTACCAGATGCTGGCGCGCGGCGAGGTGGTCGGCGTGTTCCAGGTTGAAAGCCAGGGCATGCGCCGCGCGCTGGTCGACATGCGGCCCGACCGTTTCGAGGACATCATCGCGCTGGTCGCGCTCTACCGACCGGGCCCGATGGCGAACATCCCGACCTATTGCTCGCGCAAGCACGGCGACGAGGAGCCGGAATATCTGCACCCCGTGCTGGAGCCGATCCTGAAGGAGACCTTCGGCGTCATCATCTACCAGGAACAGGTGATGCAGATCGCGCAGGTGATGTCGGGCTATTCGCTCGGCGACGCCGACCTCCTGCGCCGCGCCATGGGCAAGAAGATCCGCGCCGAGATGGACAAGCAGCGCGACATCTTCGTCGCGGGCGCGGTGAAGAATGGCGTGCCGAAGGGGCAGGCCGAGACCATCTTCGAGCTGCTCGCCAAGTTCGCCGACTACGGCTTCAACAAGAGCCACGCGGCGGCCTATGCGCTGGTGTCCTACCACACCGCCTATATGAAGGCGCATTATCCCGTGGAGTTCATCGCGGCGTCGATGACGCTCGATCTCAACAACACGGACAAGCTCTCCGAATTCCGCTCCGAGGCGCAGCGCCTCGGTATCAAGGTCGAGCCGCCGAACATCAACCGCTCCGGCGCGACCTTCGAGGTCGGCGACAAGGTCATCTACTATGCGCTCGCCGCGCTCAAAGGCGTCGGCATCCAGGCGATCGAACAGATCATCGAGGAGCGCACCAGGCGGGGACTGTTCACCTCGCTCGCCGACTTCGCCGCGCGGGTCAATCCGCGCGCGATCAACAAGCGCATCATCGAGAGTTTAGCTGCCGCCGGCGCCTTCGACACGCTGGAGCCGAACCGCGCCCGCGTCTTTGCCGGTGCGGACGCGATCCTGGCCGCCTGCCAGCGTTCGCATCAGGCCGAGACGATCGGCCAGAACGACATGTTCGGCATGTCGGCTGACGCGCCGACCATCATGCTGCCGCAGATCGAGCCCTGGCTGCCGGCCGAGCGGCTGCGCCGCGAGTATGACGCGATCGGCTTCTTCCTGTCCGGACATCCGCTCGACGATTACGCCACCGTGCTCAAGCGCCTGCGGGTGCAGTCATGGGCCGAGTTCTCGCGCGCGGTGAAGACGGGCGCCACCGCCGGCAAGGTCGCTGCGACCGTGGTGTCGCGCATGGAGCGGCGCACCAAGACCGGCAACAAGATGGGCATCATGGGGCTGTCCGATCCCACCGGCCATTTCGAGGCGGTGCTGTTCTCGGAGGGCCTTGCGCAATATCGCGACGTGCTGGAGCCGGGCGCGGCCGTGCTGCTTCAACTCGGCGCGGAATTGCAGGGCGAGGACGTTCGCGCCCGCGTGCTGCATGCCGAGCCGCTCGATGACGCCGCCGCGAAGACGCAGAAGGGCCTGCGCATCTTCCTGCGCGACACCAAGCCGCTGGAGTCGATCGCCAAGCGTCTCGCCGGCCCCGAGATGGCGGCCAGCAACGGTGCCGCGCCGAAGATCGGCAGCCCCGGCATCGCACCGCGCTCCAATGGCGACGGCGAGGTCTCGCTGGTGATGATGCTCGACCTCGAGACCGAGGTCGAGATGAAGCTGCCCGGCCGCTTCAAGGTCTCGCCGCAGATCGCCGGTGCGATCAAGGCGGTCGCGGGCGTCGTGGACGTGCAGCAGCTCTAGCCGCGCGCCGCTGTGGCGGGCGGGCCTTGCGAGGTTGTCATACCGGCTTGGTTGCAACCTTTCGCTGTTTCCGGCTAGCATGCCCCGGGGAATGAGCTGGGGTTGTCATGCTGCGATTGGGCGTGCTGTTGCTTGCCGTTGGTGCCGTGCTTGCCGGATGCGTGAGCGATCAGGTCGGGACCGATTTTGCATCGGTGTCGCAAAAGATCGGTCCGCCGCGCGCGGGACAGTCGCGCGTGGTTTTCTTGCAGGACAAGCGGCAAGGCCTGAGCATGGCGCTCTGCGCCTGCGAGGTGAAGCTCGACGGGGCGCCGCTCGGGAAAATCATCGCCGGCAAATACGCCTATGCCGATCGTCCGGCCGGCCGTCACGAATTGCTGGTCACCGAAGCGCTATTCCCGGGCGACACCAAGCGAGAGATCGTGATGGAATCCGGCCGCACGCATTTTTACCTCATCAAGAGCAGTCCCCGGCATGACGCCGCGACCGGCGGAGCGGTGCTCGGCGGACTGATCGGGCTTGCGGCCGTGTCCGTCGCGACGGCTGGAGAGGCGAACCCGGGACCGGCCGAGCTGGTCCTGCTCGACGAGGCGACCGCACGAACCAAGCTCGCCGAGTTGCAAGCCGTGGACTAAGATGCGGTGTGCCCGCCTCTCTGCTTCGACGAAGGCGGCTCGGTGCGGAGGAACAAAGCATGTGCGAGACCTGCGTTCGTGATCGCAATGTCCACAGCGGGCCTTCGCGGAGATCGCTCATCCACTCGAGCGTCGCCGCCCTCGGCCTGGCCTTTGCCGGCAAAGCGCTGGCCAAGGAGACCAAGCCGCCGCCGAAACCGCAGAACGTGCTTTCGCCCGACGCTTCGTTGAAGCGTCTGATGCAGGGCAATGCACGCTACGTTGACGGCGTGGCGCGGCGTCACGATTTCAAGCACGAGCGCGAAGCGCTGGCGGGCGGCCAGAACCCGTTTGCGGCCGTGCTGAGCTGCGCCGATTCGCGCATCGCGCCGGAATACGCCTTCGACACCGGCCGCGGCGATCTCTTCGTGTGCCGCGTCGCCGGCAATTTTGCCGGCACCGAGACCATCGCCAGCATGGAATACGCGGTCGCCGTGCTCAACACGCCGCTCATCCTCGTGCTTGGCCATGAGGCCTGCGGCGCGATCGATGCGACGCTGAAGGCGATCAAGGACAACACGTCGCCGCCGGGACACATCCCCTCGCTGGTCGATGCGATCGCGCCTGCCGCCAAGGCTGCGATGCAGCAGGGCGGGGAGGTGCTCGACCATGCGATCCGGCAGAACGTGATCGACAATGTCGCCAAGCTGAAATCGGCGGCACCGATCCTCAATGCGGCCGTGGAGCAGGGCAAGCTGAAGGTCGTGGGCGGCATCTACCGGCTCACGACGGGAACGGTCGACGTGATCGCGCAGGGCTGAACGAGCGGACTCGCGCCGTCTTTGCCGATGCGAAGCTTGCGCGGGCCTGACACCGGCGCTTGACGTCGGCTGGGCGCCATGCCACCGCCTCAATCCGGGCATCTCGTTCAACCGCCATTCAGCCAGCCGCGCGTCTGATGCGCGCTGGCACCTCAACGACAAAGCCGGGCAAGCAAGCCATGCGTGGGACGCTCAGAGCCTTCATCTGTCTTCTCCTGCCGCTCGCGGTCCTTGTCGCGGGCGCGCCGGATCAGGCGCGCGCACAGCAGCCGGAAAAGCGCATCGCACTCGTGGTCGGCAACGGCGCGTATGCCAAATCGCCACTGGCGACGACCGCAAACGATGCCGGCCTGATCGCGCAGACGCTGCAGGCGGCGGGCTTCGACGTCGTCGGCGCGCGCGATCTCGATGGCGACACGCTGCGCAAGAGCTTTCGCGATTTCATCCAGAAGGCCCAGGCCTCCGGCCCCGGCACCGTCGCGATGATCTATCTGGCCGGCTACGGTGTGCAGCTTGCGGGCGAGAACTATTTCATCCCGGTCGATTCCAACATCAGCCGCGACACCGACATTCCGACCGAAGCCTTGCGCATTAGCGACTATGTGCGCCAGCTCGCGTCGATCCAGCTCAAGGCCAACATCGTTGTGCTCGATGCGGCCCGCGCCCAGCCCTTCATCGAAGGCGGCCAGCCGATCGCCAGCGGCCTGGCGCTGGTCGAGCCCGAGGCGAACATGCTGATCGCCTTCAACGCCGCGCCCGGCACGGTCGCGCCGGAGGAGCCGGGGCCGTACGGCATCTATGCGCAGTCGCTGGCCGAGATGATCCGCACTGGCGGGCTGGCGCTTCCCGACGTGTTCGACCGTGTCCGCCTGCGCGTCAACGAATCCTCCAAGGGCGCGCAGGTGCCCTGGAACGAGCAGAAGATCTCGGCGCAGTTCTCGTTCTTCGAGCGCGGGCCCGATGCGCCGCCGCCGGCGGTTGCGCCCGACCAGGTCGCCGCGATCCGGAGCAAGCCGATGCGTGATCTCGGCGTGCAGGATGCCTATGCCGCCGCGCTCGCACGCGACACGCTGCCGGCCTATGAGGAGTTTCTCGGGGCCTATCCCGGCGATCCCTTGTCGAAGCGCGTGATGGCGATCGTGGCGGCGCGCCGCGAGGCGATCACCTGGCGGCGGAGTTATCGCGCCGACACGCCGGATGCCTATTGGTCCTATCTGCGCCGCTATCCGCGCGGGCCGCATGCCGGCGACGCACAGCGCAGGCTTGCGATCCTGACTGCGCCGCTCGAGCCGCCGCCGAGCTTCGCCATGCTGGATTACGACGTGCCGCCGCCGCCGCCGGAGGAGGTGGTCTATGTCGACCGTCCGGTGCTGTACTTCAGCGACCCCGATTTCGGCTTCGCACCGCCACCGCCGCCGCCGGTCTATTATCTGCCGCCGCCGCCGCCGGATTTCGTCGTGCTGCCGCCGCCGCTGCCGGTGGTCGGGCTGTTCGTGCTGCCGCAGCCGGTGTTCGTGCCGATCCCGGTGTTCGTCCGCCCGCCGATCTATGTCGCGCCGCCGCCGAACAACATCATCTACCAGAACATCCACAACACGACCGTCATCAACACCGTGATCAATCGCCCGCTGGCGCCGCCGCCGGGATTCAGCCCCGGAGCGGCAAGCCTTGCGCCGGCGGTGGCCGGTCGCGCCAACCCCGCAGGCGCGGCGGTGCCGCAGGCCGTCGTCCAGCGCGCCGCTTTGATCCAGCAGGGCAAGGCGCCGATGCCGCAGAGCGCGACGATGCGGCCGATGGCAAGGCCGGGTACGCCCCCGGCGACACCGGCGAATGTCGCCCCGAGCGCAGCGCCAGCCGCCGCGCCGCCGGCCAGATTGCCCCAGGCCAACACGCTGCCGGTTCCCGGAGCCCAGGGCGGTCCGCCCGCGCCTCCGGCGGGGGCCGGGTCTCTACCTGGTGGCAAGCCCGCGCCGACCGCGGCTGCACCCGGCACGACAGCGCCGGAGCATCCGAGGGCGCCGACCGCCACGGCTCCCGGCACAACGCCGCCGACCCATCCCGGTGCGCCAACGACAACCGCTCCAGCCGCTGCACTCGCGCCGAGCAACCCGACGGCTGCACCCGGCCAGGCGCCCAAGCCGCCAGCTGCGGGAGTGCCGCCCGGAACCGGGCCTGCGGATCGCGCAAAGTCCGCAACCCGCGAGCCGGCCGGCTTGCCGCCGCCGGCTGCCGGCACATCGGCGGGCCCGGCGGGACGACCGGCCGCGCCGCCACCCTCCGCTGCGCGCGAGCCGGTCAGGCCGCCGCATGCTCCGTCGGCGGCACCAGCGCAGGTGACCCGGCCCTCGGCGCCAGCACCGCGGCCCCAGGCTGTGGCGAGACCGACGCCTCCGCCAGCAGCCGCCGCGCGCCCGGCACCACCGCCTCCGCCGCGCGTCGCAACGCCTCCACCGGCCCGGGTGGCTCCGCCGGTTGCGGCTGCGCGGCCTGCGCCGCCGCCACCCGCAGCCCGGCCGGCGCCCCCGCCGCCACCCCGGATGGCCGTTGCCCCGCCACCGCGGCCGGCCGCGCCGCGTCCTGCGGCACCAGCGGCCGCCAAGAAGTGCCCGCCCAACCAGCCGAAGTGCTAAAGCGCGATGAGACTGGGATGGATTGTCATCGCGCTTTAGGTTGTTGTTTGAGCATGATCTTTTCGGAAAACCGCTGCGCACTTTTCCGGATCATGCTTTAGGGCAGGGCGGAGGCCTCACGGAAACAGCCTTCGGCGGGCGAAAACCGCCCCCGAATGGCCCTTATTTCCTTGCTTCTGGCCGAAATGGCGCTATATAGCGCGCCATCTCACACGGAAACATGGCTCACAAGGCCGTCCGGTGGCAACCGGGGCGAGAACGCTCCGTTTTGCTCACACGTTTCCGGAGGAACCAACCGGAGAATTAGAACGATGGCACTCCCCGATTTCACTATGCGTCAGCTGCTCGAAGCTGGCGTGCACTTTGGTCACCAGTCTCACCGCTGGAATCCGAAAATGGCTCCCTTCATTTTCGGCACCCGCAACAACATTCACATCGTCGATCTTGCCCAGACCGTGCCGATGCTGCACCAGGCCCTCCAGGCCGTCAGCGACACGGTTGCCAAGGGCGGCCGCATCCTGTTCGTCGGCACCAAGCGCCAGGCGCAGGACGGCGTTGCCGATGCGGCCAAGCGCTGCGCGCAGTATTTCGTCAATTCGCGCTGGCTCGGCGGCACGCTGACCAACTGGAAGACGATCTCGGCCTCGATCAAGCGTCTGCGTCATCTCGACGACGTGCTCTCGGGCGGTGAAGCCAATTCCTACACGAAGAAGGAGCGCCTGACGCTTCAGCGCGAGCGCGACAAGCTCGATCGCTCGCTCGGCGGCATCAAGGACATGGGCGGTCTGCCCGACCTGATCTTCGTGATCGACACCAACAAGGAAGACATCGCGATCCAGGAGGCCCAGCGCCTCAACATCCCGGTCGCCGCGATCGTCGACACCAATTCGGATCCGAAGGGCATCACCTATGTGGTGCCGGGCAATGACGACGCCGGCCGCGCCATTTCGCTGTACTGCGACCTGATCGCGCGTGCGGCGATCGACGGCATCTCGCGCGCCCAGGGCGATTCGGGCATCGACATCGGCGCCTCCGCCCGTCCGCTCGCCGAAGAGCTGCCGGCCCCGTCCTCGAGCGGCTTCCAGGGCCTTGCCGGTCCGCGCGGCACGGCCGACGACCTCAAGAAGCTCCCGGGCGTGTCGGGTGCGATCGAGAAGAAGTTCAACGACCTCGGCATCTTCCATTACTGGCAGCTCGCCGAGCTCGACCACGACACCGCGCACACGATCGGCGAAGAAGTCGGTCTGCCGAGCCGCGCGGATGCCTGGGTGGCCAAGGCCAAGGCGCTGACCGCGGAAGCGGAATAATCAGAGCGATCGGTTGGCCGGATCGGATCCGGCCACCATTTCATTCAGTTGACGCGAATTCCTGAGATGGACCGCGGCGGGGCAATTGGAGCCACGCCGCGGCAAACCGGCAGGCAAGAAGGATTTTCAACGATGGCAACGATCACTGCTGCGATGGTCAAGGATCTGCGCGAGTCCACCGGCGCGGGCATGATGGACTGCAAGGCCGCGCTGACCGAGAACGACGGCAACATGGAAGCGGCGCAGGATTGGCTGCGCAAGAAGGGCCTGTCGAAGGCCGCCAAGAAGTCCGGCCGCGTCGCCGCCGAGGGTCTGATCGGCGCGCTCACCAAGGGCACCAAGGGCGTTGTGGTCGAGGTCAACTCCGAGACCGACTTCGTGGCTCGCAACGGCCAGTTCCAGGGCCTGGTCAAGATGATCGCCCAGGTTGCCTTCGACGCCGGCGCCGATGTCGAGAAGATCAAGGCCGCCAAGGTCGGCGACGTCACCATCGAAGCCGCGATCAATGACGCGATCGCCACCATCGGCGAGAACATGACGCTGCGCCGTGCCGCTGCGCTTGAAGTCAGCCAGGGCGTGGTGTCGCACTACGTCCACGGTGCCGTCATCGACGGCGCCGGCAAGATGGGCGTGATCGTGGCGCTGGAATCGCCCGGCAAGGCCGACGAGCTCGCAGCGCTCGGCCGCCAGATCGCGATGCATGTCGCCGCCGCCAACCCGCTGGCGCTCGATCCGTCCGGCCTCGATCCGGCGGTCGTCAAGCGCGAGAAGGACGTGCTCGCCGACAAGTACCGCCAGCAGGGCAAGCCGGAGAACGTGATCGAGAAGATCGTCGAGTCCGGCCTCAAGACCTACTACAAGGAAGTCTGCCTGCTCGAGCAGGCCTTCATCCACGACACCGGCAAGTCGGTGGCGCAGGCGGTGAAAGAAGCCGAAGGCAAGGTCGGCGGCGCTGTGAAGATCGCCGGCTTTGTGCGCTATGCTCTCGGTGAGGGAATCGAGAAGCAGGAAAGCGACTTCGCGGCCGAGGTCGCGGCGGCCAGCGGCAAGAAGTAAGCGCCGGAACGTTCCTTCCGGCGTGCCGCCGGAAGCGGCGCCCGGACAAGGAAAGTGCTCATGACTGATCCGGTCTATCGTCGCGTCGTGATCAAGCTGTCCGGCGAATATCTCGCGGGGCAGCAAGGCTTTGGCATCGATCAGCCGACCATGGACCGGGTTGCGGACGATCTGATCGCCGCCCGCCATCTCGGCACCGAGGTCGCGGTCGTGATCGGCGGCGGCAATATCTTTCGCGGCGTCGAGGTATCCTCCCGCGGCGTGTCGCGCCCGACCGGCGACACCATGGGTATGCTGGCCACCATGATGAACTGCCTCGCGCTCGAAGCCACGATCGAGCGCAAGGGCGCGCCGGCGCGGGCTCTCTCGGCGTTCGTCATGCCCGAGGTTTCCGAGCTGTTCACCCGTGCGGCGGCGCACAAATATCTCGCCGAGGGCCGGATCCTGCTGCTTGGCGGCGGAACCGGCAATCCGTTCTTCACCACCGACACGACAGCAGTGCTGCGCGCCGCCGAGATCGGCGCCCAGGCGGTGCTGAAGGCGACCAATGTCGACGGCGTCTACTCGGCCGACCCCAAGAAGGATCCGTCGGCCACGCGTTTCGAGCGGCTGACGCATTCCCAGGCGATCGAGGGCGGCTACAAGGTGATGGATGCGACCGCCTTCGCGCTTGCCCGCGAGACGTCGCTGCCTATCATCGTGTTCTCGATCGCGGAGCCGGGGTCGATCGGTGCGATTCTGCGCGGCGCCGGCCACGGAACCATCGTCGCCGGCTGAGGCTCATCTCGCGCGCCCCGAGGAAGGGCGCGGAGAGGTCGCCGGGATTTTGAAGGAGAAACGTGATGTCCACGGGTAATTTCGACCTCAACGAAGTGAAGCGCCGTATGCAGGGCGCCGTCCAGTCGCTCAAGCACGAGCTCGGCGGTCTGCGCACCGGCCGCGCCTCCGCCTCGATGCTCGATCCGGTGCAGGTCGACGCCTATGGCAGCCACATGCCGCTCAACCAGCTCGCCACCGTCAGCGTGCCGGAGCCGCGCCTGATCTCGGTGCAGGTCTGGGACAAGTCGATGGTCAAGGCGGTAGAGAAGGCGATCGTCGATTCCAATCTCGGCCTGTCGCCGGCGACCGAAGGCCAGGTGCTGCGCCTGCGCATCCCCGAGCTCAACGAGGAGCGCCGCAAGGAGCTGGTCAAGGTCGCGCACAAATACGCCGAAGCCGCCAAGGTCGCCGCGCGCCATGTCCGCCGGGACGGTCTCGACGTTCTCAAGAAGCTCGAGAAGAATCACGAGATGTCGGAGGACGATCAGAAGCGTCACGCCGACGAGGTGCAGAAGGCGACCGACGGCACCATCACCGAGATCGACCAGCTGCTGGCCGCCAAGGAAAAAGAAATCCTGACTGTTTAAGGCTGCCTCCATGTCCAACGCCGCCGCGCCCGCAACGGAAGGACCCGACCGGTCCGACGCGCCTGCGCATGTCGCCATCATCATGGATGGCAACGGGCGTTGGGCGGCCGCGCGCGGCCTGCCGCGTGCGGAAGGGCATCGCCGCGGCGTCGAGGCGTTGCGCCGCGTGGTGCGGGCCTCGCATGAGCTCGGCATCCGCTATCTCACCATCTTCTCGTTCTCGTCGGAGAACTGGTCGCGACCGGCGAGCGAGATCGGCGATCTGTTCGGCCTGCTGCGGCGCTTCATCCGCAACGATCTGGCGAGCCTGCATCGCGATGGCGTCAAGGTGCGCATCATCGGCGAGCGGGAAGGGCTCGAGAGCGACATCTGTGCGCTTCTGAACGAGGCCGAGGAGCTGACGCGCGACAACACGCGCCTGACGCTCGTCGTCGCCTTCAACTACGGCTCGCGGCAGGAGATCGCGAAGGCGGCGCAGAAGCTTGCGCGCGAGGTCGCGGAAGGCAAGCGCGATCCCAGCACGATCGACGCCGAGACGCTGGGCGCGCATCTCGATGCGCCCGACATTCCCGATCCCGATCTCATCATCCGCACCAGCGGCGAGCAGCGCCTGTCCAACTTCCTGATGTGGCAGGCCGCCTATAGCGAGCTGGTGTTCGTGCCGATCCACTGGCCCGATTTCGACAAGGCGGCGCTGGAAGGCGCGATCGCCGAATTCGCCAGGCGCGAGCGCCGTTTCGGCGGTCTGGTCGCGAAAACCGCCTCGTGAGCGAACCCGACGCCGCATCGGCGGGCGAAAAGCCTGCCCCGAGCAATCTCGTGATGCGGGTCCTCGCAGCGCTGGTGCTGGCACCGCTCGCCATTGCGCTGGCCTATGCCGGCGGCTGGCTGTGGGCGCTGCTCGTCACCCTGGTGTCGATCGGACTGTTCGCGGAATGGCTGATGGTGGTGGGTGCGGGCTCGACCGCGCTGACCGGGGCAGGGACGATCGCCATCGCCATGATGGGCTTGTGCGTGGCCGCCGGCGCGCTCAAGACCGCAATCATCGTTGGCTGCATCGGCGGCGTGATCGTGATGCTGATCGCGCGCGGCAAGTTCGTGTGGGCGGCGACCGGCTTTGCCTACGCAGCGGCGGCGCTGCTGGCCTCGATCCTGGTGCGGAAGGATCTCGCCAACGGCTTCTCGGCGCTGATGTTCGTGCTGCTGGTGGTGTGGGCGACAGATATCGGCGGCTATTTCGCGGGGCGCAGCATCGGCGGGCCGAAGCTGTGGCCGCGCGTCAGCCCGAAGAAGACCTGGTCCGGCGCGCTCGGCGGCTTCATGGCGAGCCTTGCGGTGGCGGGCGGGTTTGCGGCCTGTGGGATCGGCAAAGCTATTCCGCTGCTGCTCGTCAGCGCCATCCTGTCGGTGGTATCGCAGGCCGGCGATCTGTTCGAATCCGCGGTGAAGCGGCGCTTCGGCGTCAAGGATTCCAGTCACTTAATTCCCGGCCATGGCGGCCTTATGGACCGCCTGGACGGCTTTGTTGCCGCTATCCTGATGGCATGGATTATCGGCTTTGTTCGCCATGGTGCGCATAGCGCCGGAAGCGGTCTTATGGTTTGGTGAGGATATGAGCGCAGTCCCATTGCGTAACAACAGGCTTGCTGCGTCCGACGTCCGCAGCGTCACGGTTCTCGGCGCCACCGGCTCGATCGGCGACAGCACGATGGATTTGCTGCGCGCCTCGCCCGAGCGCTACCGCGTCGAGGCCCTGACCGCGAACGGCAATGTCGCGGCGCTGGCCAAGCTCGCGAAGGAATTCTCCGCGCGCTACGTCGCGATCGCCGACACCTCCAAGCTCGCCGAGCTCAAGGCCGCGCTCGCCGGCACCAGCACCGAATGCGGCGCCGGCGAAAGCGCCGTGATCGAGGCCGGTGCGCGTCCGGCCGATTGGGTCATGGCCGCGGTCAGCGGCGCCGCCGGATTGAAGCCGGCTCTGGCCGCGGTCGATCGCGGCGCCCATGTCGCGCTCGCCAACAAGGAATGTCTGGTTTGCGCCGGCGACTTCTTCATGCAGCGCGCGGCGAAAGCGGGCGCCTGCATCCTGCCGGCCGATTCCGAGCACAACGCGCTGTTTCAGGCCTTGGCATCGGGCAATCGTGACGAGCTGGTCCGCGTCATCATCACGGCGTCGGGCGGCCCGTTCCGCACCTGGAAGGCGGCCGACATCGAGCAGGCGACGCTCGAGCAGGCCCTGAAGCATCCGAACTGGAGCATGGGCCAGAAGATCACGATCGACTCGGCCTCGATGATGAACAAGGGCCTCGAGGTGATCGAGGCGTCCTATCTGTTCGCGCTCTCGCCCGACGAGATCGATGTTCTCGTGCATCCGCAGTCGATCATTCACGGCATGGTCGAATTCTCCGACCGCTCGGTGATGGCCCAGCTCGGCGCGCCCGACATGCGCACACCGATCGCGCACTGCCTCGGCTGGCCCGACCGGATCAAGGGACCCGCGGCGAAGCTGGACCTCGCCAAGATTGGCCAGCTGACCTTCGAGGCGCCGGACTTCGAGCGCTTCCCCGGATTACGGCTGGCCTTCGATTCGCTCCGGACCGGGAAGGGGGCGACCACCGTCTACAACGCCGCCAACGAGGTCGCGGTCGCCGCTTTCATCGCCGGCAAGATCCGGTTCGGCGCGATTGCGCGGCTGGTGGAGGCGACGCTCGATGACTGGATCCGCGGCGGCAACCAGGCGCCGATGACCTCCGCGGATGATGCAATCTCTGTTGACCATGTTGCTCGAAATAGAGCTGCCGCCCTATTGCCTCAAATTGCCTTAAAGGCATCCTAGATGGCTTCGGGCCAGGGCCTTTGCGGCGCTGGATAAGAGGAATCGATGATCGACTTTTTCGTCCATAGTTTCAATGCCTTGAGCCATGGGCTTCTCGGTTACGTGGTTCCCTTCCTGTTCGTCCTGACCATCGTCGTGTTCTTTCACGAGCTCGGCCATTTCCTGGTCGCGCGCTGGGCAGGCGTTCGCGTGTTGACCTTCTCGCTCGGTTTCGGACCTGAGCTGGTCGGTTTCAACGATCGCCACGGCACCCGCTGGAAGATCTCGGCGATCCCGCTCGGCGGCTACGTCAAGTTTTTCGGCGATGAGAGCGAGGCCTCGACCCCGTCGGCCGAGACGCTCGCGGCCATGACCGAGGAGGAGCGCGCCGGCAGCTTCCACCACAAGAAGGTCGGCCCGCGCGCCGCCATCGTCGCGGCCGGCCCGATCGCCAATTTCATCCTGGGCGCGCTGATCTTCGCCGGCATGGCGCTGTATTACGGCAAGCCGAGCACGATCGCGCGCGTCGACGGCGTCGTTGCGGAAGGTGCGGCGGCCGCGGCCGGCTTCAAGATCGGCGACGTTGTCGTCCAGATCGACGGCAAGCCGATCGAGAGCTTCGCCGACATGCAGCGAATCGTTGCGATGAACGCTGGTTCTGCGCTTGCGTTCCAGGTGAAGCGGGACGGCGCCATCGTGTCGCTGACCGCCACCCCCGCACTGCTCGAGCGCAAGGATCCCTTCGGCAATAGTCACCGCGTCGGCGTGCTCGGCGTCGAGCACAAGTCACAGGCCGGCGAGGCCTCGACCGCCCCGGTCGGTGTCGGCGAAGCGCTCAAGATCGGCGTCGAGCAGGTCTGGTTCATCATCACCAGCACCTTCAAGTTCCTGGGCTCGCTGTTCGTCGGGCAGGGCAATCCCAACGAGGTCAGCGGCGTCCTGGGAATCGCGAAGATGTCGGGGCAGGCGGCCAGCGCCGGGTTCCAGTTCGTGATCAACCTCTGCGCGGTGCTGTCGGTGTCGATCGGTCTGCTGAATCTGTTCCCGATTCCGCTGCTCGATGGCGGTCACCTTATGTTCTATGCGGCCGAAGTGGTGCGCGGCAGGCCCTTGTCCGAGCGGACTCAGGAGATGGGGTTCCGAATCGGCCTCGGTTTGGTGCTGATGCTGATGGTGTTTGCGACCTACAACGACATCCTTCGGATGGCGGCTTCCTGATAGGGGCTTTTTTGTGGCGCGACTGATGGCGTTGCTGTTCAGCAACGTCTTGGAATGAAATTGAAATCGCGGCGCGCTCGGCCGTTTGCGGCGTCGGTGAAATTGGCTACAAGCGGCCTGAACTTGGGGAATCTCCCAGACCGGCGTTGGGGTTGGGTCTGGTACGGAATGATAAGGGCGCGTTGCGCATGAAGTTTGGACTGCGACTCCGGGGGGGCTTGCTCGCAACCCTAATCATGTTCGGCGCGCCGGTGGTTGCCCCGGTCGGGGCTGTTTTCGTGTCTTCGTCTGCGCTCGCTCAGACCGTTCAGTCGATTTCCGTCGAAGGGAATCGCCGTGTCGAGGTGGAGACGATCCGCTCCTATTTCAAGCCGGGTCCGGGCGGTCGCCTGGATCAGGGCGCCATCGACGACGGCCTCAAGGCTCTGATCGAGACCGGCCTGTTCCAGGACGTCAGGATCAACCGCGGCGCCGGTGGCCAGATCATCGTTTCCGTTGTGGAAAACCCGGTGATCGGCCGCATCGCCTTCGAGGGCAACAAGAAGATCAAGGACGAGCAGCTCACCGCCGAGGTTCAGTCCAAGGCGCGCGGCACCTTCTCCCGCGCCATGGTGCAGTCCGATACGCTGCGAATCGCCGAGATCTATCGCCGGTCCGGCCGCTACGACGTGCGCGTCACGCCTGAAATCATCGAGCAGCCGAACAACCGCGTCGACCTGATCTTCACGATCGACGAGGGCGCCAAGACCGGCGTCAAGTCGATCGAGTTCGTCGGCAATAACGCGTTCTCGTCCTATCGCCTCCGCGACGTCATCAAGACCCGCGAATCGAATCTGCTGAGCTTCCTCGCCAGCGGCGACATCTACGATCCCGATCGCGTCGAAGCCGACCGCGACCTGATTCGCCGCTTCTATCTCAAGAACGGCTTTGCCGACGTGCAGGTCGTGGCCGCGCTCACCGAATACGATCCGGAGAAGAAGGGCTTCAACGTCACCTTCAAGATCGAGGAAGGCTCGCAATATCGCGTCGGCGCGGTCGATTTCCGCTCCAGCATTCCGAACTTCGATCCCACCTCGATGCGCGCCTATTCGCGCGTCAATGTCGGCTCGCTCTACAACGTCGAATCGGTCGAGAAATCGGTCGAGGAAATGCAGATCGAGGCCTCGCGCCGCGGCTACGCCTTCGCCGTGGTCCGTCCCGGCGGCGACCGCAATTTCGAGGCGCACACCGTCTCCGTCGTGTTCAACATCGACGAGGGCCCGCGCACCTACATCGAGCGCATCAATCTGCGCGGCAACACCCGTACGCGCGACTATGTCATCCGCCGCGAGTTCGACATCTCCGAGGGCGATGCCTACAACCGCGCCCTGGTCGACCGCGCCGAGCGGCGCCTGAAGAACCTCGACTACTTCAAGAGCGTGAAGATCACGACGGAGCCCGGCTCGTCGAGCGACCGCGTCATCCTGATCGTCGACATGGAAGAGAAATCGACCGGCGACTTCTCGATCTCGGGCGGCTACTCCACCACCGACGGCGCGCTGGCCGAAGTCTCGATCTCCGAGCGCAACCTGCTCGGCCGCGGCCTGTTCGCCAAGGCGTCGGTGACCTATGGCCAGTATGCCCGCGGCTACTCGCTGTCGTTCGTCGAGCCGTATCTGCTCGACTACCGCGTCGCGCTCGGCCTCGACCTCTATCAGCGCCAGCAGCTGTCCAACAGCTACATCTCCTACGGCACCAAGACGCTCGGCTTCTCGCCGCGCCTCGGCTTCTCCTTGCGTGAAGATCTCGCGCTCCAGCTGCGCTACTCGATCTACCAGCAGGAAATCTCGCTGCCGGGCTACCTTGCGAACTGTAACAACATCCAGTTCCTGCCGGATGGGACGCCGAATCCGGCCTTCAACCCGAGCCCGGCCTTCTCCAACGCAACTGGTATCCCCCTTGCCGCTTCGACCAACGGCCTCGGCTGCTACAGCGACGGCGAAGCCTCGCTGCCGGTCCGCAAGGAGCTTGCTGGTGGCAAGACCCTGACGTCGGCGCTCGGCTACTCGCTGACCTACAACACGCTGGACAACAACAAGAACCCGACCGACGGTCTGCTCATCGACTTCCGTCAGGACTTCGCCGGCGTCGGCGGCGACGTCTCCTACCTGAAGTCCGTGATCGATGCGAAGTACTACGCTCCGCTGGTGTCCGACGTCGTCGGCCTCGTGCACGTGCAGAGCGGCATGCTGAACAAGATCGGCAACAACGATCTGCGCATGCTCGATCACTTCCAGATGGGCCCGAACCTCGTCCGCGGCTTCGCCCCGAACGGCATCGGTCCGCGCGACATCAATCCGTTCGACACGCAGGACGCGCTCGGCGGCACCAAGTACTGGGGCGCTTCGCTCGAATTGCAGATGCCGTTCTGGTTCCTGCCGAAGGAAGTGGGTCTGAAGGGTGCGGTCTATGCCGATGCCGGCGGTCTGTATGACTACAAGGGACCGACGACGTGGAGCGTGACCGGCGAAACGACCACGCCAGCCAACTCGAACTGCATCCCCTCGACCACCAATCCGGTGAGCGCGGGAACCTGTACCGGCCTGATCTATGACGACAGCAAGGTGATCCGCTCGTCGGTCGGTGTCGGTCTGATCTGGCAGTCGCCGTTCGGTCCGCTGCGCTTCGACTACGCCGTGCCGCTCAGCAAGGGCAAGTACGACCGTACCCAGGAGTTCCGGTTCGGCGGCGGTACCACGTTCTAATTCGATCAGCAGGGCATGATCCGGCCCCCTGGGATTTCCCTTGGGGCCGGTCGCCAAAAAGATCGTGCTCAATCCATGAGATGAGGCATGATGCGGCCTGGCCGCTTCATGCCGAAGCCGGACCGCGACGGGGTGGAATGGCGCAGCCGACCTTCTTCACAAAACCGCCTGCTACAGCACTGGCCGATGTCGCCACGCTGACCAAGGCGCAGCTTGTCGACCCCGGCAGGGGCGGCCAGATCATCACAGGCCTCGCTTCGCTAGACGAAGCCGGCCCGATGCATCTGGCGTTCTTCGACAACCTCAAATATGCCGACCAGCTCAAGGCGACCAAGGCCGGCGCCTGCCTCGTCAGCCCGCGTTTCGAGGCCCAGGTGCCCGCGCATGTGGCCGTGCTGCGGGCGGCGCAGCCGTTCCGCGCCTTCGTCAAGATCGCCCGGGAATGGCACAGCGAGGCGCTACGGCCGCAATCCTGGACCGGCAATGCCGGAATCGCGCCCTCCGCCATCATCGACCCCACGGCGCGGCTTGAGGACGGCGTGATCGTCGATCCCCTGGCCGTGATCGGCCCCGACGTGGAAATCGGCAGCGGCACGCTGGTCGGCGTCGGCGCCGTGATCGGCCCGGGCGTCAAGATCGGCCGGGACTGCAATGTCGGCGCCCGCACCGCCATCCAGTGCGCCCTGATCGGCAACAACGTGCTGATCCACCCGGGCTGCTCGATCGGCCAGGACGGCTACGGCTTCATCTTCTTCGGCCCGGAAGGCCATCTGAAGGTGCCGCAGACCGGTCGGGTGCTGATCCAGAACGACGTCGAGGTCGGTGCAAATACCACGATCGACCGCGGCTCCTTGCGGGACACCGTGATCGGCGAGGGGACCAAAATCGACAATCAGGTCCAGATCGGCCACAATGTGACGATTGGCCGGCACTGCCTGCTGGCAGCCCAGATCGGGCTGGCCGGCAGCCTGACCATCGGCGACAACGTGGCGCTGGGAGCGAAGGTTGGCATCAACAACCACCTCAAGATCGGCGACGGGGCGCAGGTAACAGCCATGAGCGCCGTCAAGGACGACATCCCACCGGGCGGGCGTTGGGGCGGGCATTTCGCCAAGCCGACCAAACAGTGGTTCAAGGAGATCATCGCGGTGGAGCGCCTGGTACGCGACAGCAAGGCCGATCCGAAAGACGAGGGACGGGAATGACGGAGGAATCACCTGTTAAGTTCGAGCTGGTGGACATCAACGCGATCCTCCAGACGCTGCCGCACCGTTTTCCGATGCTGCTGATCGACCGCGTCATCAACATCCGCGCCGATTACAGCGGCATCGGCATCAAGAACGTCACGTTCAACGAGCCGGCCTTCCAGGGGCACTTCCCCGAGCGCCCGGTCTATCCCGGCGTCATGATGATCGAGGCGATGGCGCAGACCGCGGGCGTGATCGGCATCAAGTCGGTGGAAGGCACCGAGAAGCCGCGCGCGGTCTATTTCCTCACCATCGACAAGTGCAAATTCCGCAAGCCGGTGTTGCCTGGCGACACCATCGAATATCACATGCGCTCGCTCGGCCGCCGCAAGACGATGTGGTGGTTTCACGGCGACGCCAAGGTCAACGACCAGGTCGTTGCGGAAGCCGACGTCGGCGCCATGCTGACGGATTGAGGGCGCTTCCGGCGCGCTTCTTCATGCGGAGGATGAAGTCGTTCACGTGCCGAGGCGGCTGCTTCGACCGGCCGGTGAAACGCGCCGATATGATACGTCACTGGACAGATCGGGTCTGGTCGCGCTAACCACCGGAAAAACGAACGACTTCAACACATAAGCAGACCTTCTTGATGAGTAAGATTGCTTGATGAGCAAGATTGATCCCACCGCTCGCGTGGCGGACGGCGCCGTGGTCGGCCCGGGCACCGAGATCGGGCCCTATTGCATCATCGGCCCGCATGCCGTGATCGGCGCGAATTGCAAGCTGATCGGGCAGGTCACGGTCATCGGCCATACCTCGGTCGGCGACAATTGCGTGATCTCGCCGTCCGCGGTACTCGGCGGCGCGCCGCAGGACCTCAGCTACAAGGGCGAGCCGACCACGCTCGAGATCGGCTCCGGCAACACCATCCGCGAAGGCGCGACGATGAACGTCGGCACCGTCAAGGGCGGGGGGAAGACGCGCGTCGGCAACGACGGCTACTTCATGAACAACAGCCATGTCGGCCATGACTGCATCGTCGGCAACAACGCGATCTTCGCGACGTCGGCGACGCTCGGCGGGCACTGCGAGATCGGCGACGCCGTCTATATCGGCGGCCTCTCGGCGGTGCATCAGTTCACGCGCATCGGCTCCTATGTGATGGTCGGCGGCCTCTCGGGCGTGCGCGACGACATCATCCCGTACGGATTGGCCAACGGGCAGTATGCGGTGCTGGAGAGCCTCAACCTGATCGGCATGAAGCGGCGCAAATTCACCAAGCAGCGGCTTGCCGCCGTGCGTGCGTTCTACCAAAAGCTTTTCTACGGCCCCGGCACCTTCGCCGCGCGGCTGGAGGCGGCGCGACCGCTCGCGAGCGAAGATCCGGCCATTGCCGAAATCCTCGACTTCATCGGCAAGGGCAAGCGCCCGCTCTGTCTTCCCGCCATCGCAAAGTGATCCTGACATGGCCGCGGGCATGACATCGGCGGCTTCGGAGTTTTCATCGCCGGTCGGAATTGTCGCCGGCGGCGGCGCGATGCCGTTCGCGGTCGCCGACTCGCTCGCCGCGCGCGGCATCACGCCGGTGCTGTTCCCGCTGCGCGGGGCCTGCGATCCAGCGCGGGTGGAGAAATTCCGCCATCGCTGGATCTCGGTCGGCCAGCTCGGCCGCGCCATGCGGCTGTTCCGCGAGGAAGGCTGCCGCGACCTGATCTTCATCGGCACCTTGGTGCGGCCCTCGCTCTCCGAGATCAGGTTCGACATCAAGACGCTGCGTCTGCTCGGCAACGTCATCCGCGCCTTCCGCGGCGGCGACGATCATCTGTTGTCCGGCGTCGGCCGCATCCTCGAGCAGGATGGCTTTCGCATGATCGGCATCAAGGATGTCGCGCCCGATCTGCTGATGCCCGAGGGCTGCATCACCCGCGCCTGGCCGGCCGACAATGCCAAGGCAGACATCGAGCGCGGCCGCGCGGTGCTGACCGCGCTCGGCCCGTTCGACATCGGTCAGGCTGCGGTGGTGATCGACGGCCATGTGGTGGCGGTCGAGGACATCGAGGGCACCGACGCGCTGCTGGCGCGCGTCGCACGCCTGCGCGAGGAGGGGCGGATCCGCGCCGCCACGGGCCGCGGCGTGCTGGTGAAGGCGCCGAAGAGCGGCCAGGATCTGCGCTTCGACCTGCCGACGATCGGCCCGCGCACCATCGAAGGTGTCGCCAAGGCCGGCCTTGCCGGCATCGCCGTCATCGCCGGCAACACCATCGCCGCCGAGCCGCAGGCGATGATCGCGCTCGCCGACGCAAAGTATCTCTTCATCATCGGGCTGACAGCGTGATGCAGGGCCGCGATCCCAAGCGCAGGATCTTCCTGATCGCGACGGAGGAATCCGGCGACAGGCTCGGCAGCGCCCTGATGAAGGTGCTGCGCCAGCGCCTCGGCGATGGCGTGCAGTTCGAAGGCGTCGGCGGCCGCACCATGGCGCGCGAGGGGCTGGAGTCGCTGTTTCCGATCGAGGAGCTGTCGATCGTGGGCTTCGCCGCAGTGGTGCAGCAACTGCCGAAAATCCTGCGGCTGATCCGCCAGACCGTGGACGCCGTGGTGGAGGCCGCGCCGGACGCGCTCGTCATCATCGACAGCCCGGATTTCACCCATCGCGTCGCCCGCCGCGTGCGCGCGAAGAATCCCGCGATCCCGGTGGTCGATTACGTCTCGCCGCAGCTCTGGGCGTGGCGGCCGGGACGGGCGCGGACCATGCTCGGCTATGTCGACCATGTGCTCGGCCTGCTGCCGTTCGAGCCGGAGGAATACCGCAAGCTCGGCGGGCCGCCCTGCAGCTATGTCGGCCATCCCCTGATCGAGCAATTGGCCTCGCTGCGCCCGAATGCCGACGAGCAGCGCCGCCGCGATGCCGACCCGCCAGTGCTGCTGGTGCTGCCCGGCAGCCGCCGCAGCGAGATCCGGCATCATCTCGAGGTGTTTGGCGCAACCCTCGGACGGCTTCAGGCGGAAGGGCGTGCGTTCGAATTGATGCTGCCGACCATGCCGCATCTCGAAGCCACCGTGCGCGAGGGCACCGCGAACTGGCCGGTCAAGCCGCGGATCGTGGTCGGCGAGAACGAGAAGCGCGCAGTCTTCCGTCTGGCGCGTGCGGCGCTGGCAAAGTCGGGAACGGTGACGCTCGAACTCGCGCTGTCGGGCATTCCGATGGTCACGGCGTACCGCGTCGGCGCGATGGAAGCCTTCATCCTGCGCCGCGCGATCCGCGTCTCCTCGGTGATCCTCGCCAACCTCGTGATCGGCAAGGACGTCATTCCGGAGTTCTTGCAGGAGGATTGCACGCCCGAGAAGCTCGCGCCGGCGCTCGCCGACGCACTGACGGACTCGCCGCTGCGCCGGGAGCAGGTCGAAGCCTTTGCGCAGCTTGATCAGGTTATGTCGACCGGCAACAGATCGCCGAGCGTGCTCGCCGCGGACATCGTGCTGGCGACGATGCGGAAGGGCCGGCGCTAAGACGACGGTCTTGTAGGGTGGGCAAAGCGAAAGCGTGCCCACCTTTTTTCTCTTAGCTGCGGAAAGGTGGTGGGCACGCTGCGCTTTGCCCACCCTACGATACCGCGCATGTTGCGCTAGCGTGGCCGGATCATGCCTAACCCAGGCCACCATCGACCCGGAAGCACTGGCTGGTGATCCGCTGGCTCTCGTCGGATGCGAGAAACAGCGCCATGCTCGCGATGTCCTCCGGCGTCACCGCGTCAGGGACCGCCTGTCGGGTGCGGCGAATCTCGGCGATGGCTTGCTCGTCCGGATACCACAGCCGGCGCTGGCGCTCGGTGATCACCATGCCCGGTGCGATCGCGTTGACGCGGATGCGGTCGGGGCCGACGGACCGCGCCAGCGAATTGGTGAAGCCGACGATCGCCGCCTTCGCCCCGGCATAGACCGGCAGTTGCGGCGCGCCGCGCATCCACGCCACCGATGACATGTTGATGATCGAGCCGCCGCCGCGCGCCTGCATCTGCGGCACCACGGCCTGTGCGGCAAAGAAGACGTGCTTGAGGTTGACCCCGATCGTCCAGTCGAACTCGGCCGGCGTCACCTCGGCCAGCGCCTGACGCTGGTCGTTGGCGGCGTTGTTGACGAGGACCGCGGTGTCGCCGAGTACCTGTTGAACCTGCACGATTGCAGCGCGCAAGGCGTCGATATCGAGGAGGTCGCAGGGCACGAAGAGAGGGGCGCTGTCGGATGCGGCGGTCACTTCTCGTACCAACGCCTTGCCCGCATCCTGATCGATGTCAAGGAAGGCAACACGGGCTTTCTGGGCGGCGAAGGCGCGCACGAAGGCCGCGCCGATGCCGCTGGCGCCGCCGGTGATCAGCACCACGCGGCCGGCAAGGCTGGAATAGGTGACTTCAGTCATGCGATCAGTCGCTCCGTCTCTGGGTCGAACAGGCAAATGCGGCGGGTGTCGAGCGCGAAGGACGCGGTCGCACCCGGCGCGGGGCGGATATCCGGTGAGATGCGCGCCTGCGCCGGCTCACCGCCAAGCCGCAGCAGGACGATGGTCTCGGCGCCGGTCGGCTCGACCATCTCAACTGGCGCATCGACAAGGACGGGGGCTTCTGCGGAAAAGACGCGGCCGGCCTCGGCGATGCATTCCGGCCTGATCCCGACGACGACGTCGCGGCCGACATAGGACGCTGCTCCGTCGTGTCCCCGCAGGCGCAGACGAACTTCGTCCGGTCGTCCAGGGCCGATCACGGCCACCGGCCCGCTGCTATCTGCCTCGAGCCGGGCCGGCATGGTGTTCATCGGCGGCGAGCCCATGAAGCGGGCGACGAACAGATTGGCGGGATAGCGGTACACGGTATCGGGGTCGGCGAATTGCTGCACGCTGCCCTGATGCATCACGGCGATCCGTGTCGCCATCGTCATCGCCTCGATCTGGTCGTGGGTGACATAGATGATGGTGGCGCCGATGCGCTGGTGCAGCCGCTTGATCTCCATCCGCATCTCGACGCGCAGTTTTGCATCGAGGTTGGAGAGCGGCTCGTCGAACAAAAAGAGCAGGGGATCGCGCACCAGCGCGCGGCCCATCGCCACGCGCTGGCGCTGGCCGCCTGAGAGCTGCGACGGCTTGCGGCCGAGCAGCGGCTCGATCTGCAGCAGTTTTGCGACATTCGCGACCGCCTTCTCCTGCTCCGCCTTCGGGACGTGGCGGCATTCCATGCCAAAGGTGATGTTCTGGCGCACCGTCATCGACGGGTAGAGCGCGTAGGACTGGAACACCATGGCGATGTCGCGGTCTTTTGGCGGGACGTCATTGACGACACGTCCGCCGATTTCCACCGTGCCTGCGCTGGCGCGATCGAGCCCGGCGACGATGTTGAGCAGCGTGGACTTGCCGCAGCCGGACGGCCCGACCAGCACGGTGAACTCGCCGCTCTCGATGTCGAGGTTGATGCCCTTCAGCACCTCCAGATTGGCGTAGCGCTTCGACAGGGCGCGAATGCTCAGTGCTGTCATGACAGATCCATCATTTCACTGCGCCTGCGGTGAGGCCGCGCACGAAGTACTTGCCGCCGATCAGATAGATCAGCAGCGTCGGCAGGGCGGCGATCATGACCGCGGCGCTTTGTACGCCATGCTGCGGGATATCGGCGACCGCGGCGGAGAGCGCGATCAGCGCTGCTGTGACCGGCTGCTGCTGACCGGTCGTGAATGTCACGCCATAGAGGAACTCGTTCCAGATATGCGTGAACTGCCAGATCACGGTGACGACTAGGATCGGCGGCGAGAGCGGCAGGATGATGCGCCAGAAAATGCGAAAGAACCCTGCGCCATCGATGCGCGCGGCTCTGATCAACTCCGGGGGGATGGCCACGTAGTAGTTTCGGCAGAACAGGGTGGTGAAGGAAAGCCCCTGGATCGTGTGGATCACGACCAAGCCGGTGAGCGTGTTCATCAGGCCGGTGTCGCGCAGCACGATGGTCCAGGGCAGCAAGCGCATCTGCTGCGGCAGGAAGATGCCGAGCGTGACGATGCCGTAGATCCAGCTGTCGCCGCGAAAGCGCCAGAGCGTGACCGCGTAACCGGCGACCGCGCCAAGCAGGGTGGAGAAGATCGTCGCGGGAATGGTCACGATCGCGGAGTTCAGCATGTACGGCCGGATGCCGGCACAGGTCTCGGCGACGCAGAAGCCGCTCCAGGCGGCGGCGTAGTTGCTCCATGCCAGGTGCTGCGGCCAGCCGATCATCGAGCCCTGCGCGATCTCCTCGTTGCTGCGGAGCGAATTCAGCACGACAACGGCTAATGGCGCGAGCCATGCGACGGCGATCAGCGAAACGACGAGATAGATCAGGATCCGGCTTGGGGCGAAGGTCCGCTCACGCATGGATCGCCCGCCGCCGCTGGATATAGCGCCACGCTGCATAGGGCAGCAGCACCGCAAGAAGGATGAGCAGCATGAGCACCGCCGCGGCCGCGCCCCGGCCGAGCAGGCTGCGCTGGAACATCAGATCATAGACGACGAGCGCCGGCAGTTGGGTCGCGATCCCAGGCCCGCCATTGGTGAGCGCGCGGACGAGGTCGAAGGTCGATATCGCGAACTGTAGCTGGATGACTATGACGGTGACGGTGATCGGCCAAAGCGTCGGCAGGATGACGCGCCGGTACATCCTGATAGGTCCGGCGCCGTCGATCTGCGCGGCCTTGATCAGGTCGGCATCGACGGAGCGGAGGCCGGCGAGGAAGAGCGCCATGGCAAAGCCGGAGGATTGCCAGATCGCCGCGATGACGATGGTCCAGATCGCCATGTCGCGGTCGATCAGCCAGTCGAACCGGAAGGAGGTCCAGCCGAGGTCGTGGACCAGCTTCTGGATTCCCAGGCCGGGATTGAGCAGCCAGCTCCAGACCGTGCCGGTGACCACGAACGACACCGCCAGGGGATAGAGGAAGATGGAGCGCAGCACGTTCTCGCCGCGGATGCGCTGATCGAGCAGGATGGCAAGGACGAGGCCAGTCGCCAGACTCAGCAACACGAAGGCGCTGCCAAACAGCAGCAGATTGTCGAGGGCGATCTGCCAGTTCCGTGAGGCCGCGACCGCGGAATAGTTGCGCAAACCCACCCAGCCCGTAACAGGAACCAGCGTGGATGGTGTGAACGATATCCAGATCGTCCACAGCGAGAACGCGATGAGGTGCGCTGCGGACAGCAGCAGCGGCACCCAGATCGTGAGAATTTCGGGCAGCCGGCGGACCATGTCAGACGCCGCCGGCCGGCCCGGTCTTGTCGAGACGGCGATGGTCAACGGGCACTCTCGACGGCTTCGGCGAGGCGCGTGGCTGCTTGCTCCGGCTTGATCGTCTTGTTCTTCACGAACTCCGTGATCACGTCGATCATCGCTGCCGTCATGCCGTTTTCCTGCGCCATGTTGTGCGCAAGACTGAGGACGGCCTGATTGCTGGCGATCGCGTCCTTCAGAGCTGCGGCGGTCCGCCGTTGACCGTCCGACCAGCCTTCACCGGAGAGATCGACATCGGTGCGCACTGGGATCGATCCCGTGATCTGCGAGTACATCGTCTGGATCGCCGGATCCATGACGAGCTGGGCCATCAGCGTCTGCCCGGCTTGCAGGTCTGCCTCCTTGCGCTGCCAGAAGATGAAGGCATCGGCATTCAGCAGAAAGACCGGCTTGCCATTGTCGCTCGGGCCCGGGGCGATCATGAAGTCCTCGAACTTGAAGCCGGCGTTGCGCAACACGCCCTGCGCCCAGCCGCCCATGATCATCATGCCCATGTCGCCGTCGACGAAGCGCTTCAGATTGGTCGAGAAATGCTGGGCACCGACGTTCGGGTCCATCCAATCGGCGATCTTACGGACCTGCACGAACGCAGCCTTGATCTCGGGGGCCTTCAGGGCCTTCTCGTCGAGATTCATGATGGCCGTACGATAGACGGCCGGACTGATGCCCGCCAAAGCGGCCTCGAACTTCTGCCCATCATCGGGTCGGGTGCCGCCGTTGGCGACGGGATATGCGACGCCGCCCGCTTTCATCTTCTCGGCGAGATCATTGAACTCGGCCCAGGTGACGGGGATCTTGTCGGCCTTGGCCTTATCCATCGCGCGCTTGGAGAGGAACAGCATGTTGGTGCTGTAGATCTGCAGCGGCAGTGCGATCCACTTGCCGGCCGGCTTGTGCAGTTTTGCAAGGTCCGGCGCGACGACCTTCTCATAGCCGGCGGCCGCGACAAGTGCGTCTAGATCGACGGTCGGAGCAATCTTCGACCAGGCCGCAATCTCGGGGCCCTTGAGCTGCGAGCAGGCCGGCGGATCGCCGGCGATGATCTGGGCGCGCAGCTTGTTCATCATCTCGGTGGTGAAGCCGGGGACGGGCGAGTGCTGCCAGACGCCGCCTTTCTCCTCGAACTTCTTCCCGAGCGCGGTGATGGCAGCGCCGTCGCTGCCTGCCGACCATTGCGAGATTGCGGTGAGGCGCGGCTTGACGGCGCCTTGGGCGCGGGCAAAGGCCGGCAGCGCAAGCATGGCAGCAGATCCAGCGAGCAGACGACGCCTTGTTGTTGTGATCGGCATGGCAAGTTCCTCCCGGGTGTGAACTTTCTTGTTGAGTGCCTGAGGCTGCGCGTCAGGACATGTCAGGCGGCCTCCGTCGAGGCCGCGGGCATTCCGCCGCGGCTGGCGAGGCAGAAGGCGGCAAAGGCGAGGGCAGCCTGCGGATCGTTGCCGTTCGAGGGCGGCACGAAGGCAAGCGACACCTGCGCCAGCTTCCGCCCGCCCAGCAGGCAGGCGTCGATCCCGTCGACCACGGCTTTGCGATCCTCTTCAGAGAGAGCCGATGGCCATCCGCTGACGACGACGCCGCGGCATGGCTTGACGTTCAACGTGTTGCCGATGGCAAGGCCCAGCCTGAACAACCGCTGCCGCAATTCCTGGCGCACCCGCGATGTCAGGGGGATCGTGGTCACCCATTCACTGCCGAGCCGGAGCAACTCCGCTTCGTTGGTGCGCAGAAGCTCGGCCAGCGCCGGCAGGGACGTATAGGCTTCGACGCAGCCGTGATGGCCGCAGCGGCAGCGCGGTCCGTCGGCGCCGAACACCATGTGGCCGAGCTCGACCGGCTGGAGCGTATCCTCCTCGATCGGATCGTCCATCCACGTCGCCGCGACGCCCTGGCCGACAAAGACGAACAGATGCGCATCGCTGAACGGATAGCTCTCCGTGCGGCATCGATGGAAGGTGGCGTGCGCCACCACCGAATTGGTGAAGGCGACCGGAACGTCCGCGAACAGCTCGCCGAACATGTTGCCGATCCGCCCGACGTCGCAGGGAATGATCGGGTTGCCGAACTCGCTCAGGCGGCCGAGGCCGGGAATGGTGATGCCGATCTGCGCCAGCGTGATGCGGCGGCGACGCGTCCAGTCGCGCAGCAAGGTCAGCGCTTCGCGGAACACGTTGCCGACGCTCTCGACCGTCACTGTTTTCGGCAGCGGCACGCGCTCGGTGTAATGCAGATCGCCCGACAAGCCGCCGACGCCGATACCGAGCCACTGGCCGGTCAGCTCGAGGGCCGCAAGCGCCACGGTGCGATCGAGCGACACGAGGCCCGTCGGGCCGCCGACATAGGGGGCGGGGCGCCTGACCTCCTCGATCAAGCCCTCGGCTTTCAGGTCGAGCAGGATGCGCGACAGGCTCGCTTCCGACAGGCGCACGGCCTTGGCCAGCGGCGGCCGGAACGAGCCGCCCGACTGAAGCAGATGAGTCAAAATGGCAGCGCGCGTCTGCCGCCGACTTCTCGGCTGCTCCGGCATTTCCATCCCTGTCGTCATTCTTACTTAGAGTAAGAATTTGCGCGCGGAGTGTTTCGACTGTCAAGCGCTGGGTGGCGCGATGGGCGGACTTGTTGTTGTGCGTGGCAGCAACGGGCGCGGATTCGGCCGGTCTCGTAAGGTGGGCAAAGCGAAGCGTGCCCACGGTTTCGTTCCCATCACGGAGAGGTGGTGGGCACGCTGCGCTTTGCCCACCCTACAAGGACGCAAACAAAAACGGCGCCATCCTGCGATGGCGCCGTTTCGAAAGCCGTTTCGGCTAGGACTTACTTGCGATCCTTGATCGCGACGTAGTCGCGGCGGGTGACGCCGGTGTAGAGCTGGCGCGGACGGCCGATCTTCTGCTGCGGGTCCTCGATCATCTCGCTCCACTGGCTGATCCAGCCGACGGTGCGGGCGACCGCGAACAGCACGGTGAACATCGAGACCGGGAAGCCCATCGCCTTCAGCGTGATGCCCGAATAGAAGTCGACGTTCGGGTACAGCTTGCGGTCGATGAAGTACTGGTCGCTGAGCGCGATCTTCTCGAGCTCCATCGCCACCTTCAGCATCGGATCGTCGCCATGGCCGGTCTCCTTGAGAACGGCGTGACACATCTTCTGCATGATCTTGGCGCGCGGATCGTAGTTCTTGTAGACGCGGTGACCGAAGCCCATCAGGCGGACTTCGCTGTTCTTGTCCTTCACCTTGGCGATGAACTCGGGGATCTTGTCCACGGTGCCGATCTCGGCGAGCATCGCGAGCGCGGCTTCGTTGGCGCCGCCATGCGCGGGGCCCCACAGGCAGGCGATGCCGGCGGCGATGCAGGCGAACGGGTTGGCGCCCGACGAGCCGGCGATGCGCACGGTCGAGGTCGAGGCGTTCTGCTCGTGGTCGGCGTGCAGGATGAAGATCTTGTCCAGCGCGTCAGCGAGCACCGGGTTGATCTTGTACTCCTCGCACGGCACGGCGAAGCACATGTTGAGGAAGTTCTCGGCGAAGGAGAGCGAGTTCTTCGGATACACGAAGGGCTGGCCGACCGTGTACTTGTAGGCCATCGCGGCCAGGGTCGGGATCTTCGCGATCATGCGCATGGAGGCGATCATGCGCTGCTTTGGATCGTTGATGTCAGTCGAGTCGTGATAGAACGCGGCGAGCGCGCCGACGGAGGCGACCATCACGGCCATCGGATGGGCGTCGCGGCGGAAGCCCTGGAAGAAGCGGGCCATCTGCTCGTGCACCATCGTGTGATGGATCACGCGGTCGTCGAAATCCTTCTTCTGCGCGGCGGTCGGGAGATTCCCGTAGAGCAGCAGATAGCAGGTCTCGAGGAAGTCGCCGTTCTCGGCGAGCTGCTCGATCGGGTAGCCGCGGTATTCGAGGACGCCGGCGTCGCCGTCGATATAGGTGATCTTGGACTGGCAGCTCGCGGTCGAGGTGAAGCCCGGATCGTAGGTGAACAGGCCGGACTGGCCGTAGAGCTTGCCGATATCGATGACATCAGGCCCGACGCTGCCGCTGTGAATCGGAAGATCGTAGTTCTTGTTTCCGACCGTCAGCGTGGCGGTCTTGTTGCTTGGTTTTGCGTCCATCAGAGGTCCCCGATGTATGGTGAAACGGGCCGGACCCGGAAGGCCCCGATGACATGGTGGGGCAGGCCGGATATTCCAGAAGGTACGGGGGAGATGGGTATATTATTGCTGTGTGCGCTGCAAGATCATGGCAGCCATGGCCTACTTACGTCGTAGACTATTCCTTGGCCTGATCCTTAAGACGGCCAAGGCTCTCCTGGCGTCCCAGCACGTCCAAAACCTCAAATATACCAGGCGACGTGGTGCGGCCGGTCAGCGCCGCCCGCAAGGGCTGGGCGACCGCGCCGAGCTTGAGACTTTTTTCCTCGGCAAAGGTACGCAGTGCGGCTTCGGTGGTTGCGCCGCTCCAGGTGTCGACTTTCTCCAGCGCGGAATGAAGCTGGCCGATCAGCTTGCGGTTTTCCGGCGTGAGCAGGGCGGCCGCCTTGGGATCGAGCTCCAGAGGCCGGTCGGCGAAGATGAAATAGGCGCCGTCGATCAGCTCGATCAGCGTCTTGGCGCGCTCCTTGAGGGCCAGCATGGCCTTGAGCAGTTGCGCCCGCGTGGTGTCGTTCAACTTGGCCTTGATATCGTCGCGGGCCGGCACGACGTGGTCGAGCACGTCCTCGAACATCTTCACGAGCGATTGATCGTCGGCATTGCGGATGTAGTGGCCGTTGAGGTTTTCCAGCTTGGCGAAATCGAACCGGGCGGCGGCGCGGCCGACATTGGCGAGATCGAACGCGGCGATCATCTCCTCGGTCGAGAAGATTTCCTGGTCACCATGGCTCCAGCCGAGCCGGACGAGGTAGTTGCGCAGCGCGGCCGGGAGGTATCCCATGGCGCGGTAGGCATCGACGCCGAGCGCGCCGTGGCGCTTGGAGAGTTTTGAGCCGTCCGGGCCGTGGATCAGCGGGATGTGGGACATGCTCGGCAGCGCCCAGCCCATCGCATCATAGATCTGCTTCTGGCGGGCGGCGTTGATCAGATGGTCATCGCCGCGGATGACGTGGGTGACGCCCATGTCGTGGTCGTCCACCACCACCGCGAGCATGTAGGTCGGGTTGCCATCGCCGCGCAGCAGCACGAGATCGTCGAGATTCTCGTTCTGCCAGACCACGCGGCCCTGGACCTGATCCTCGATCACGGTCTCGCCGGTCTGCGGGGCGCGCAGTCGGATGGTCGGCTTGACGTCGGCAGGCGCGGTTGCCGGATCGCGGTCGCGCCACATGCCGTCATAGAGGCGGGTGCGGCCCTCCGCGCGCGCCTTCTCGCGCATTGCGGTCAGCTCCTCGGCGGTGGCGTAGCAGCGATAGGCCTTGCCGTCGGCGAGCAGCTGCTCGGCGACCTCGCGGTGGCGCGCGGCGCGGCTGAACTGGTAGATGACCTCGCCGTCCCAGCCGAGCTCGAGCCACCTCAAGCCGTCGAGGATGGCGCCGATCGCGGCTTCCGTGGAGCGCTCCCGGTCGGTGTCCTCGATCCGGAGCAGCATCTTGCCGCCGTGCTTCTTCGCATAGAGCCAGTTGAACAGCGCCGTGCGGGCACCCCCAATATGGAGGAAGCCGGTCGGGGAGGGAGCGAAGCGGGTGACGATTTGAGGTGTGGTCATTCGATAGTGAGCTGGGACGGTCAAGGTGTGGGGCGACCGTGTATCATAGGGTTGGGAGATTTTGCCAATGCTAATCCAGGTGGTTCATAGCCATCCACTCGCGGACAGCTACAATCACGCGCTGTTCCAAACCATCGTCGAGACGCTGAAGCGCCGGCATGAGGTGATCGCGACCGACCTTTACCGTGCCGCGATGACCGAGGCGGAGCGGCGTAGCTACTATCAGGGCTCCTATACCGAGGGTGCGGTGGCACGCCTCATTGCGGATTTGCGGCGCATCGACGGCATCATCTTCTGCTTCCCACATTGGTCGTTTTCGATGCCTGCCATGCTCAAGGGCTATTTTGACCGGGTCTGGGCGCCAGGAACGGCGTTTACCCACGATCTGAAGGGCGGGCGTATCAGGCCGTTGCTCACCAACATTCGAACGTTCGGCGTCGTGACGAGCTACGGCTCGCCCTGGTGGCTGACCCGGATTGTCATGCAAGACCCCGGCCGCAAAGTCCTGTTTCGTGCGCTGAAGCCGATGTGCGGCGCCGGTGTTCGCTCGTTCTATCTGGCGCACTACGATATGGATCGTTCCACCCCGGCGTCCCGGGCGGCCTTTGTCGAACGCGTCCGCACCAGGATCGCCGAAGTTTGATCGGGGGGCTGCCATGGGGCTTGGCCTTTCGGCACGAATTTGGCAGAAGGGCCGCTGATTTCCCTACAGGATTTTCGTAATGACAGAACCGGTGGCAGGCGAGGTTGGGCGCGATTTCATTCGTGACATCATCCAGGCCGACCTCGATCAGGGCAAGTACAAGGAGATCGTGACCCGGTTCCCGCCGGAGCCGAACGGCTACCTGCATATCGGCCACGCCAAGTCGATCGCGCTCAATTTCGGCATCGCCCAGGAGTTTCCGGGGCGCTGCCATCTGCGCTTCGACGATACCAACCCGGTCAAGGAAGAGCAGGAATATATCGATTCCATCCAGGCCGACGTGCGCTGGCTCGGCTTCGACTGGGGCAAGAACCTGTTCTTCGCCTCTGACTATTTCGACCGCCTGTACGAATGGGCCGAGCAGCTGATCCGCGACGGGCTCGCCTATGTCGACGACCAGACCCAGGAGGAGATCCGCCTCTCGCGCGGCACGCTGACCGAGCCTGGCAAGAACTCGCCCTTCCGCGACCGCAGTGTGGACGAAAACCTCGACCTGTTCCGCCGCATGAAGGCCGGTGAATTTCCGAACGGTGCCCGCGTTTTACGGGCCAAGATCGACATGTCCTCGGGCAACATCAACCTGCGCGATCCCGTGCTCTACCGCATCCTTCATGCGCACCATCCGCGCACCGGAACCAAGTGGAGCATCTATCCGAGCTACGACTACGCCCACGGCCAGTCGGACGCCATTGAAGGCATCACGCATTCGATCTGCACGCTGGAGTTCGAGGACCATCGGCCGCTCTACGACTGGTTCATCGAGAAGCTGCCGGTGCCGTCCGAGCCGCACCAGTACGAAATGGCGCGGCTCAATCTGACCTACACGCTGCTGTCCAAGCGCGTGCTGACCCAGCTCGTCCGCGACGGTCATGTCGCCGGCTGGGACGATCCGCGCATGCCGACCGTGGCGGGCATGCGCCGCCGCGGCGTGCCGCCGGCCGCCTTACGCGAATTCGTCAAGCGCATCGGTGTGGCCAAGGCCAACAGCGTCGTTGATGTCGGCATGCTCGAGTTCTGCATCCGCGAGGAGCTGAACCGCACGGCGCAGCGCCGCATGGCGGTCTTGAGGCCGCTCAAGATCGTCATCGAGAACTATCCGGAAGGGCAGACCGAGGAGCTCGAGGCGATCAATCATCCCGACGATCCCTCGGCCGGCACGCGCAAGATCACGTTCGGCCGCGAGCTCTATATCGAGCAGGACGACTTCATGGAGAACCCGCCGAAGAAGTTCTTCCGCCTGTCGCCGGGCAACGAGGTGCGCCTGCGCTATGCCTATTTCGTCAAGTGCACCGGCGTGATCAAGAACGACAAGGGCGAGGTCGTGGAGCTGCGCTGCACTTACGACCCGGCGACCAAGGGCGGCAACGCGCCCGACGGCCGCAAGGTCAAGGCGACCATGCACTGGCTGCCGGCGGCAGCATCGAAGCCGGCGGAGATCCGCATCTACAACCAGCTGTTCGCCAATCCGAGCCCGGACGCCTCGAACTTCGCGGCCGATCTCAATCCGAACTCGCTGGAGATCCTCTCCGATGCGCGGGTCGAGGCATCGGTCGCCGAGAGCAATTCGATGGAGCCGATGCAGTTCGAGCGCCAGGGCTATTTCGTGCGCGACAAGGACTCGACGCCGGGCAAGCCGGTGTTCTCCCGCACCATCGGCCTGCGTGATACGTTCGCGAAGGAAGTCGCCAAAGGCTGAGGATCTGAGATGAGTAGTGAAGCCGACGCCATCGTTTCCGCCATCATCGCGAAATGGTGCGCCGGCTTCGCAACGCTCGACGCCGGCGCGCTGTCGTCGCTCTATGCGAAGAATGCCTTCTTCTTCGGCTCGAATCCAAAGCTCTATCAGGGCAGGGACGGCGTTGCCGATTACTTCAACGGCCTGCCGCGCTGGCGCAAGCCATCTGCGGCCTTTTCCGAGGTGAACGCGGCGCAGGCCGGCCCTGACCTGATCAACATGGCAGCCACCATCACGTTCGACCTCGCAGGCGAGCGGGACGATCTCATCGTCAAGATGAGCTGGGTCATCATGCGCGAGGACGGCGACTGGAAGATCGTCAATCACCACGCCTCGTCGCAGCTGCCGCTGATCTAGCGCACCGTATTCCATTGGCTCCGTCATTCCGGGATGGCCCGAAGGGCCGGGCCCGGAATCCATAATTCCGGCTCGTGGTTATGGATTCCGGGCTCGCGCCAAGGGGCGCGTCCCGGAATGACGATGGAAACGAACGCGCGTCGGCTGCGTTGAGATGGATTCCCAACCAAGGATCCGCCATGCAGAACATCGCAGAGCATATGGAAGTCATCGGCGCCGACGGCGTCCACATCGGCACCGTCGACCGGGTCGAGGGCAATCGCATCAAGCTGACCAAGAAGGACAGCGGCGAGGGCAGCCACAAGGGGCACCATCACTTCATCGACAAGGGCCTCGTTGCCGACGTCGAAGGCAACAAGGTGCGCCTGTCGGCGAAAGCGGATGTCGCTGTGACGATGGAAGAGGAAAAGTAGGGCGGGCCTCCGTCCGTTCCTGATCCGTACCGCTATTCGTCCGCCTGCACGTTCCGGTAGCCTCGGCACCCGTCGCGTATCGCAGGGTGCTAGGGGATGGCGGAGCCGGGCCGGCCGCAGCGTGTCTCGCAAGGGATCGCGGGAACTTGGCCGACGGGCCGAACCGCCTCGGCGGGCGGCTTTGCGCCGGCGGGCTCCGGCCTTTGGCCCGCGATCGTCGAGACGCTGCGCGAATGGGCGCGCGCGGAGGCCGGCGCCGGGCGGCTGTTGCCGTGGGTGCCTGTCGCGTTCGGCGGCGGCATCGCGCTGTACTTCGCGGCCGATCATGAGCCGGTGCTGTGGGTCGTTGCCGCCACCGCGGTCGCGCTCATCTGTGGTGCGGTCCTGTTGCGGCGGAGCCGGTGGTTTGCGCCTGCGCTCCTGATCGCGACGGTCGCGGCCGGCCTGGCCGTGGCGACCTGGAAGACGGCGCGTATCGCGCACACGGTGCTGGCAAAGCCGCTCTATTCGGTCTCGCTGTCGGGCTTCGTCGAGACCCGCGACATCCGCGAGCGCACCGACCGTTTTGTCCTTCGTGTTACCGCGATGGAGGCGCAGCGCAGTGATGTAAAACTCGAGCGCGTGCGCTTGTCGGTGCGCAAGGGGACCGCGCCCGAGGTCGGCAGCTTCGTGCAGCTGAAGGCGCGGTTGTTGCCGCCGATCTCGCCGGTGCGACCCGGCAGCTACGATTTCTCGCGCGACCTGTTCTTCCAGGGCATCGGCGCCTCCGGCTTCGTGATGGGCGCGATCACGGCGTCCGTGCCACCGGATACCGGTGGCCTGCGGCTGCGCTATGCCGCGTTCATGCAGGGCCTGCGCGATGCGATCGACGCGCGCATCCGCGCGACGCTCGAGGGCGACAATCGCGCCATCGCGACGGCGCTGCTGACCGGTCGGCGCGATGCGATCTCGACGCCCGTCAATGACGCCATGTTCATCTCGGGGCTGGGGCATGTGCTGTCGATCTCCGGCTACCACATGGCGGTCGTCGCCGGCGTCGTGTTCTTCGCCGTGCGCGCGCTGCTGGCCTTGATTCCGCGGCTTGCGGCCGGCTTCGCCATCAAGAAATGGTCGGCGGCCGCGGCACTGGTCGCGGCGGCGTTCTATCTGCTGCTGTCGGGCGCGGAAGTCGCGACGCAAAGATCGTTCTTCATGACGGCGGTGGTGCTGATCGCAGTGATGGTCGACCGCCGGGCCATCACGTTCCGCACGCTGGCCGTGGCAGCGCTGATCGTGCTCGCGGTCGCGCCGGAAGCACTTGTGCATCCGAGTTTTCAAATGTCCTTCGCCGCGACGCTGGGACTTGTTGCGCTGGTGCAGATCGGCATGCCCAATTTGTTTGCCTCGCCCGATCATTCCACGACCGCGCGGATCGCGCTGTGGGGCGGGCGCGAGATCGCGATGCTGTTCCTGGCCTCGCTGATCGCGGGGCTTGCGACCACGCCCTACGCCGCCTTCCACTTCCACCGCGTCACGCCGTTCGGCGTGCTCGCCAATCTCGGCGCCATGCCGGTGGTCTCGGCGCTGGTCATGCCGGCCGGGCTATTGAGCCTGCTTGCGGCACCGTTCGGGCTCGACGGCGTGTTCTGGTGGCTGATGGGGATCGGCATCGACTGGATGATCGCAGTCTCGCGCTGGGTGGCGGGCTTGCCAGGCGCGGTCGGCCGCATCCCGGCCTTCGGCATAGGCCCGCTGATCGCGGCGAGCCTCGGGGTCATCGTGATGGGTTTGTTGCGCACGCCGCTGCGCTGGTCCGGCGCCGTGGTGCTGCTGGCGGCGATCCTCTGGGGCCTCGCGGCGCGCCAGCCCGACATTCTGATTGCCGGGGACGGCCAGAGCGTCGCGGTGCGGGGCAGGGACGGGCGCCTGCATCTGATCAGGGCCAGCAAGGACGGTTTTCTGCTCAAGGAGTGGCTCGCCGCCGACGCCGATGCGCGCGAGGCCGGCAGTGCCGCATTGGCTGACGGCGGGTCATGCGACGAGGCCGGCTGCGTCACGCCGCTCGCCGACGGGCGGCTGGTGGCGCTGTCCCTTCGGATCGACGCGCTGGCGGATGATTGCAGTCGCGCTGCACTGGTGGTGACGGCAAGGCCCGCGCCGCCGGATTGCGCGGCGATGGTGGTCGACCGGCAGCGTCTTGCCGCACAAGGAGCGCTCGCCCTGACACATCGCGGCGACGGCTTCGCGGTCCAGGCAGTGAAGGCGAGGGGCACGGACCGTCCATGGTCGCCGGCGATCGCGAGCGAGGCTGATTTCGGGACGAGCCTTGCGCCGCAGGCGGCGACGCTCCGCAACCGGGACGCAACGCCGTCCGAGGCCGACTTGCAGGCCGATGACTGAGCAGATCGGCTACAAGTACCAGGCCAGCACGGCGTCGAGTCCCGCACCTCCGATCACCGGTAGCGCCACCATCCGGCTCAGTCCGGCTGTTTGGGCCTCGGAGCCGGAGATCGAGCCGTCATGCGCGAGATCGTCATTGAGCGCGGGCATGCCGGTGGCCCAGGCGCCGCCGATGCTGCCCTCGCTCCTGGCGATGGATTTGTTCGCATAGAGCGCGGAGAGGTCGGTCTGCGCGCCACAATCGCCGGCGTGGAAGACCAGCGCCGAACGAATCTCGTTCGGCACCCAGATCTCGAAGCGCCGCGCAATCGGCGTTGCCTGCGCGGAGAGGAATGTCAGAACCCAGGTCTTCTCAGTGCCGGCTCGGTAGGGGATGCCGACGCCGAGGTTGATCCCGACTTCGGCCGCGTCCTCCCAGCGCAGAAAGCTCTTGGCGTTGTGCAGGTCCTTGATGATCAGCGGCAGGCCCGCTTTCCAGGTGCGTCCGGGCAGGCCGAAGCCGCGCGGAAACCTGGTGTGGCGGGAGTTGAACTCGAACATGTCGGCGGTGCCATAGTAGCCGTCGACGAGCCTCATCTCGTGGGACGTATCGGCGTCGTTGTGCCAGAGCTCGATGGCGCCGACATGCGCCTCGTCGTCGCCGCAGAACAGCACCATCACCGCTTGCAGGAATTCGCCTGCAAAGACCGGCACCGCGACGCCGCAGGTGAGACCGGCTGCAAGGGCTTGGTCGGTCCGTTTGAAATAGGAGTTGGCGAATTTGGTGAGGATCACCGGGTGGCCGGACGCCCAGGCCTTGCCGGGGAGCCCCTCGTCATATCCGAAGTGCAGATCTTCGCTCACAGCCCTGAACGCGGACAGCCCTTCGCCGTAGAGGCCGCCGCCGAATTCCAGACGCATGCGCGTCCTGTCGGGCACCCAGAGTTCAACGACACGAATGAAGGTTTTCATCGAGTCCGTCCGCCGTCCCAAGCCGGAACAGCATCGGCCATTTGCCTGTGAAACGGACGTTCAAAATTCAGGCAGCGCCGCGCAAACTTCGTGCGACGGGAAGGTGGGATATCGAGAGACACAAACAACACCACGTCGCCGGCCGCGGCCGGCGATGGCGATCTCAATTCCGGGCTCCGACCTGGCGGCCGGGGATATCTGCTTCAACCGATCGGCAGACGCGGCGTTGTCGGGCGGTTCTCGGCACTGACCTGCGGCTTGTGCTCGCGCTCGCCGAGCGGCTGGGTCACGGGCAGTTGCAGCACGGTTGCCTGCTGGCCTTCGACGAGCTGAGTCACCAGGACGTATTTGCCGTCGGGGAATTCGATCGCGTCATGATGGCGATCGGGAATGTGCGGATCAATCTTGCCGAACTTGCCGACACGCGAGTTGACGGTGCGCGTCCAGATCCAGCGATTGTCGTAGCGGACGTTGTCGGCGAAGGCGAGCTCCGTTCCCGGCAGCAGGCAGACCGCGACGGTCGGATCGGCCGCGGAGGCAAAGCCGCGCGTCGAGGTGCCGCGGAACGTTGTCGTCACGATCGTCTCGCCGACCTCGGCAGGGCGCGATGCGACGGCATGCAGGCTGTAGTCACACATCGTGGGTGCTCCTCATGCGGAGATAGCAACCCGCGCCTCTGTCTTACGAGGCGCAGGCCTCTATCAGAGTGGAAGCATCATAGCGTCTGCCCGGTTATAGGCAAATCTGCGGCTCGCTGCCGCAGCGTGCGATCACATTATCTTTCCCGAATCCCCCGGGAACAAAGCCTGCTTTCGTGCATTCGGTGGGCGTATCAGTGGCCAGCCGGCGCCGACCAACCGGAGTATGGCCAGACCGGTTGTGATGGTTGCGTGAGCGCATTGCGCGCGTTGCGGACTTGCTCGCTCATGGTCGTTTCCTTGGCCGTCTCCTTACGGACATGGCGGTGCGATGGTGCGGCAACGGCTTGCGATGCTGATGCTGCGATCAGCGCCGCTGCTACTGTGCTCAGGATGATCTTGCGCATGACATCTCCTCCAACCTTCGAAAGCCGATCCGGAGCGGTGCTGCTTCGTGCGGCGTGGCGAGGATGTAGCGCTAGAGGAGGGGCCGGATAATCTGCGCGAAACCAGAAAGACTATCCAGCGGGAGCGGACAATCATCCGCTCCGATCTCTGGTCGGCGATGCCGATCGAAGCGCGCGGACAGCGCGCTTAGTACTTGCGGTATCAGTACTTCCGATAAAGCCCGATCAGCTTGCCCTGAATCTTGACCCGGTTCGGCGGCAGGATGCGCACCTCATAGGCCGCATTGGCGGGCTCGAGCGCGATCGAGGCGCCGCGGCGGCGGAAGCGTTTCAAGGTCGCTTCCTCGTCGTCGATCAGCGCCACCACGATGTCGCCGGTGTCGGCGCTCTCGTTGCGCTGGATCAGCGCCATGTCGCCGTCGAGGATGCCGGCTTCCACCATGGAATCGCCGCGCACTTCGAGCGCGTAGTGCTCGCCCGAGCCGAGCATATCGGGCGGGACGCTGATGGTGTGGCTGCGGGTCTGCAACGCCTCGATCGGCGTGCCGGCCGCGATCCGGCCCATCACCGGCACCGCGACGGGACGCTCGCCCTCGTCCGCAGGCGGGCTGGAGGTCGTGCGGACCTTGCCGAGATTGCCCTCGATGACGCTCGGCGTGAAGCCGCGGCGATTGCCGGCGGCCGCCTGCAGCTCGGGCAGCTTGATCACCTCGATGGCGCGGGCGCGGTTGGGCAGGCGGCGGATGAAGCCGCGCTCCTCGAGCGCGGTGATCAGGCGATGGATGCCTGATTTCGAGCGCAGATCGAGCGCGTCCTTCATCTCGTCGAAGGAGGGCGGTACGCCGCTTTCCTTCAGTCGCTCGCTGATGAACCGCAGGAGCTCGTACTGTTTGCGCGTTAACATCTCGACCAAAATCCCCCGGTTGATGTCGTTCGATTCCGAGACGCTGAATTCAGCGATAAGCCGCTGCATGCTCGAAACAAATCATGAACGGACACTATATGTTCGATACATGTTCCGCAACTGCTTAATTTACCGTGAACGCGACAAAGTTCGCGTCACGCGTGTGGCCAGCGCGTTCAGACCGGCAGGCGCAGCACCTCGCAAGGTGTGCCGGCTTCGGCCTTCGGCGCGAACGGCGCGCGCACGAGAAGTGCCTGTGCCGCAGCGAGATTCGCAAGCAGCGAGGAATCCTGGTGATTGACGGGAAGGGCGATCAGCGTGCCGTCGTCGCGCGTCTCCAGGCGTGCGCGCAGATAATCTTCGCGCTGGTCGTTGGCGCCGACGTCGCGGCCCAGCACCGCGCGCTCGCGGCGATGGTGAATCACGGAGCGGCCCGACAGCGCCCGAATCAGCGGCACCATGAACAGGAAGGCGCACACATAGGATGACACGGGATTGCCGGGCAGGCCGATCACGCGCATCGCCGCCAACCTTCCATGCATCATCGGCTTGCCGGGCCGCATCGCGATCTTCCAGAACGTCATCGCGGTGCCCTCGGCCTTCAGCGCCTGCTGGACCAGATCGTGGTCGCCGACCGAGGCGCCGCCGGTGGTGATCAGGATGTCGGCGCCGCTCGCGCGGGCGCGGCGTATGCCCGCGGTGGTGGCGTCCAGGGTATCGGCGGCAACACCGAGATCGACGGTATCGGCGCCCTCGCTGCGGGCGAGCGCGTGCAGGGCATAGCCGTTGGAATAGACGATCTGGCCGGGGCCAGGCGTGGTGCCCGGCATCACCAGCTCGTCGCCGGTGGCGAGAATCGCGACCTTCGGGCGGCGGTGGACGGGTAGAAACGGGTGATTCATGCCGGCGGCGAGCGCGAGGTCGCGCTCCGTCAGCCGGATGCCCTTGCGCAGCAGCACGTCGCCCTCGCTGAAATCGACGCCGGCGGGGCGGATGTGTCGTCCCGTCACGGCCGCTTCCTTGATCGTGATGCGCCTGCCGTCCGCAACCGTGTCCTCCTGGATCACGATCGCGTCTGCGCCGTCGGGAACGACGCCGCCGGTGAAGATCCGCACGGCTTCGCCGGCGCCGACCGATCCTGCAAACGGCCGCCCCGCCGCGACCTCGCCGATCACGGTAAGCTGGGAATCGATCTTGGCGGCGTCGGCCGCACGCACCGCATAGCCATCCATCGCCGACATCGCCTGCGGCGGCTGGGTGCGCCGCGCCGCGACGTCGTGGGCAAGCACGCGCTGGAAGGCCTGGTCGAGGGCGAGCATTTCTTCAGGCAGCGGCTCTGCGCCGGCAAGCACCGCGGCAAGCGCGTCAGAAACCGGCATCAGGGCCACGGGTGAAAACTCCAGCTGCGCCCGTTCGGGCAAATCGGCGGCGAGAGTTCTAGCCGAGTGCAGGCGCAGAGGCAAAAAGGCGATCACGCAGGATGATTCATCCTGCGTTGTCCGCTCTGCAGTGAAGGATAGACGTCAAGTCCGCCGCGGCATGATCCAGAAGGCGAGACAGACCGGGACGAGGATGGCCATGGCGAGGACGAGAAGGACGAGTGCCACGGCCAGCATCGGTCAACTCCCCGGCTGCTCGTCCGGACTGACGTCCGGCGCTTTGGGACTCTGATCCTTGTCGGGCAGCGGATCGGCCTGCGATTTCAGGTCGGCGGCCTTGCTGATCAGCTTGGCGGAGAGCTCAGAATCCGAGGTGGTTCTGGCGTATTTCATCAGCAGCGAGGCCTGCTTGGTGAGGTAGGTTTTGCCCAACACGACGATAAGCCTGATGTAGAATTCCCAACGGACTCATGAGTCCGGAAGCCGGTATTCGTTCCGGGAACTCCGTACAAAATTGCACAAAGTGATTGGGTTCCTCATTTTGCGCCAAATTAGGTCCAGCACCGGCGCGCCCCAGCGACGGGCCGAACCGGCCCCCAACGTCAAACCCCGAGTGCCTTCAAGGCGTTCCCGACATCGGTGGGCGAGGTCACATGCACCGCGGTCAAGCCGCGGGCGCGGGCTCCCTCGATGTTCTCGGCAAGATCGTCGAAGAATACGATCCGGTTGGCCGGCACGCCGATGGCGGCCACGACATGGTCGAAAGCCTCCGCGTCCGGCTTGCGCAGGCCGATGCTGGAGGACAGGTAGACCTCGCGGAAATGGCCGAGCAGGTCGGCATATTCCTTCGAGAAATAGTCCACGTGCGGCCGGTTGGTGTTGGAGAAGGCGTAGAGCGGCATTTGCCGCGCCGCGCGCGGCAACAGCTCGGCAATGTCCGGCATCTCGCCGGCGAAGATCGCGTTCCAGCCCTCCAGGAACTGCGCGTCGGAAATGCCGATCCCGAGTGAGGTGCGCAGCGAGGCGAAATAGTCCTCGTCGCTGATCTTGCCGACCTCGTGCAGCCGGTAGGCCTCGTCGCGCACATAGCGCGCGACGATGGCTTCGGGCTTGCAGCCGGCATGTCCCGCCCAGCAGTCGATCGCCTTGGAGAAATCGATGTCGAGCACCACGCGCCCGAGATCGAACAGAAGCGCATCGGCGCTGCCGGGAGAGAGCGAGGTCACCTGCATCCTTTCATTCAGTACCGGTAGGGGTCGTGATCGAACAGCGGGAACCCGCTGAACACGCCCGGCGCATTGGTCGCGGTCGCCGGATGCAGGCAGGACTTGCTGACCTCGGCGAAGGATGTGGCGCCCAACAGGCCGAGGCAGCGCAGCACCTCGTCCTCCAGCAGTTCCAGCATCCGCGTGACGCCGGCTTCGCCCGCCGCCGCCAGCGCCCAGCATTGCAGCCGGCCGATACCGACGAGATCGGCGCCCGCCGCTACCGCCTTGACGATGTCGGTGCCGCGGCAGAAGCCGCCGTCGACCATGATCTTGGCGCGGCCCTTCACGGCCTCGACGATCTCAGGGAGCACATGCATGGCGCCACGGCCGTGATCGAGCTGGCGCCCGCCATGGTTGGAGACGTAGATCCACTCGACGCCATGGTCGAGCGCGATCAGCGCATCCTCGGCGGTGGCGATGCCCTTGAGGATCAGGGGTATCTTGAACTTGTCCTTGATCATCTTCACGGTCCGCCACTCCAGGCCCTTCTGGTAGTCGCCCCCGGTGGCGCGCAGGCGGCTCTCGCGAACATAGCGCTTGGCGATGTCACGTTCGCGACGGCTGTAATGGGCGGTGTCCACGGTCAGGCAGAACGCGGCGTAGGCGTTCTTCTCGCTCCTGGCGACGACATCGGCGACGAAGGCATCGTCACCGCGGACATAGAGCTGGTAGAGGCGCAGCGCATCGGGGGCAGCCTCGGCGGTCTTCTCCAGACCAGGCTCCGACACCGAGCTCAGCATATGCGCCGCACCGAAGGTGCCGGCCGCGCGCGCGACGCTCGCGGCGCCATCGGGGTCAAAAATCTCGAGCGCGCCGACCGGGGCCAGCACCACCGGCAGGCGCATCCTGCGGCCAAACTGCTCGACCGAGCCGTCGACCTTGCGGACGTCACGCAGCACGCGCGGGCGGAAGGCGATCTCGTCCAGCGCCATGCGGTTGCGGCGCATCGTGGTCTCTGTCTCGGCGGCGCCGACGATGTAGTCCCAGGCATTCTGGTTGAGGTTGGCACGCGCCTTCCGGACGAATTCGTGCAGATTTTGGAACGGCTCGTTGCTGGCGCCGAGCTCGACGTTCCGTTCCGGCCGGATGCGGGGTGCTTCGTTCATTGTTATCCTCCCGAGAATTTGAAGCCTTGTCTCATCGCCTTAGCCCGTCCGGACCTGCAAAACCATCCTAAGATCGCATACCTGCGAGGCGTGGCCCATCCGACCGATTCCGCTGTGCGTGAAACGATTTCGGAACGTTGCCAAAAGTTTAGGTCTCGGGCCAAGGCTTTTTGGCGAGAGGGATTTTTGCCATGCACCCGCCAGCGTGGCAGCCCGGCCATGAAGAAACCTGAATGGTGTTGTGAGAAGCGGGCTGGATCGCCATTTGCATGGCGGCTTCCAGACCTCCAAAGAGAACCGCCAGCTAAGAAGGCCCTCCATGCGGAAATCCCTGCTGTTCCCCCTGGGCGCGCTCACCGGAGCGTGTCTGACCCTTCTGGTAGCGAGCCCCCATGGCGGCGTATGGGCGGCACGGGCGGCAGCGAGCGCGGATGATGCGTATAACCAGCTCAACCTGTTCGGCGAGGTCTTCGAGCGCGTGAAGGCGAGCTATGTCGAGAAGCCCGACAATGCCAAGCTGATCGAAGGTGCGATCACGGGCATGGTGACATCGCTCGATCCGCATTCGCGCTACATGAACGACAAGGCCTGGACCGAGATGCAGGAGACCACCTCCGGCGAGTTCGGCGGCCTCGGCATCGAGGTCACGATGGAGGAGGGCCTGGTCAAGGTCGTCTCGCCGATCGACGACACGCCGGCATCCAAGGCCGGCATAATGTCCGGCGACCTCATCGCCAAGATCGACGGCGAGGCCGTGCAGGGCATGACGCTCGAGCAGGCCGTCAACAAGATGAAGGGGCCGGTCGACACCAAGACCAAGCTCACGATCGTGCGCAAGGGCGCGGATGCGCCGCTCGATGTCGCGATCACGCGCGAGATCATCCACGTGCGCCCGGTGCGATTCCATGTCGAGAATGGCGACATCGGCTATATCCGCGTCACTTCGTTCAACGAGCAGACCACCGACGGGCTGAAGAAGGCGATCGCCGCGATCTCCAAGCAGGTCCCGCAGGAGAAGCTCGTCGGCTATGTGATGGACCTGCGCAACAACCCGGGCGGCCTGCTCGACCAGGCCGTGTCGGTATCGAGCGCCTTCCTGCAGCGTGGCGAGGTCGTCTCGACCCGCGGCCGCAATCCGGAAGAGACTCAGCGCTTCACCGCGCATGGCGGCGACCTCACCAAGGGCAAGCCGCTCGTGATCCTGGTCAATGGCGGTTCGGCTTCGGCCTCGGAGATCGTGGCCGGTGCGCTGCATGATCACAAGCGCGCGACGATCATCGGCACGCGCTCGTTCGGCAAGGGCTCGGTGCAGACCATCATCCCGCTCGGCACCGGCAACGGCGCGCTGGCGCTGACCACCGCGCGCTACTACACGCCGTCGGGCCGCTCGATCCAGGCCCAGGGCATCGCGCCCGACATCGAGATCCTCCAGGACGTGCCGGCGGAGCTGAAGGGCCGGATGGACACCATGGCGGAGTCGCAGATGCGCGGCCACCTCTCGGCTGCCGACGGCACGGAGCAGACCGGATCGCAGTCCTACGTTCCTCCGAAGGAGGAGGACGACAAGGCGCTGCACGCGGCTTACGATTTCCTCCACGGCCAGACCGCGAATGCGGTCGCCGCCAAGCCCGCGCCGAAGGCTGCGGTGCCGAACTAAACCCTACAACGTCGAGACATCGATCGCCCGGGAGTGGATACCGCTCCCGGGCGAATTCGTTTTGGGCGCCGGCTCAGCTCGGATTCATGGCTGCGAAGGTCGCCTCGTAGCGGCCGTCGCGCTCGGCCCAGCGGCGGGCGCGGTCGCGCTCGACCAGCACCTCGTCGCGAGGGTGAACCCGCAGCTCCAGCAGTTGCATCACTTCCGCGATGTAGGCGGCAAGCGGCATGGCGCGCGCGTCGCTGGCCTGCTGCGTGCCGGTGAGCTCGGTCTGCACATAGGGCGGCGCGAGCTCCAGCACCTCGACCGGAATCCTGCGGAGCTGGTGCCGCAATGATTGCAGCCAGGAGTGCAGGAACGCCTTGCTGGCGCAGTAGGTCGGGAAGTCGGCGCGGGGCACGAAGGCAAGGTTCGAGCTGGTCGCGATGATCGTGGCGTTCCGCTGCGTCTTCAGGAGCGGCAGAAATGCCGCCGTGACGCGCAGCACGCCGACAATGTTGGTCGCGACGATGGCTTCTGCATCGGAAGCATCCCAGCCGTCCGCCGTCATGTCCTCCGGCCGCGAGATGCCGGCATTGGCGATCAGCACGTTGAGCTCGGGGAAGCGCGCGCACAGATCAGCCGACAGGCGCGGTAGCTCCGTGGCATCATCGAGGTCGAGCGGCAGGCCGATCAGGCCGGGGCGTTCAGCCGCGATCTGATCGAGCAGGGCCTGCCGCCTGCCGGTGACGATGACGCGATTGCCGCGGTCGTGGAAAGCTTCGGCCAGCGCGCGGCCGATGCCGCTGGTGCCGCCGGTGATGAGGATCGTGTTGCCGGTCATCTTCATGGTTGCCGCCTTTCGATGGAGGTGAAGGCCACGGCAACCCAGAAGACCCCGGCAGCGAGCAACCCGACAAGACCGCGAACATCCAGGCGCACAGGACTCGCGCTGGAATCGACGTCTTGAACGGGGAAATGTCCGCAAGCGGGGAAAGTGATGGCATGACCGCGGCGTCTCGTGAATCGAGATCTCCCAGCCGGGATCCTCTCGACAAAGGACGCGTTGGATGACGGTAACGCCTACGGCAGCGGCGTTTCGGCGGCTGCAAGTGCTGAAATACTTTGGCCTGATGCCACCGTCAAGCACGGCGGGCAGGCCGAATGGCTAGCTCGCCTCGCGGCGGCGGCTTTCCGCGCCGTTGCGCTTGGCGAGCCGGCTGCGATGCAGGGTGAACAGCTCCAGCACCTGGTCGGCGGACTTCGCGGCGCTGAACAGATAGCCCTGCATCTCCGAGCAGCCGAGCGCGCGGAGCAGGCGCTGCTGCTCCTCGGTCTCGACGCCCTCGGCCGTGGTGGCCATGCGGCGGGCGGCAGCCAGATTGACGACGGCCTGCACGATGCTGGCGGAGCCGTCGGGACCGGCGATGTCCTTGACGAAGCAGCGGTCGATCTTGATCTTGTCGAACGGGAAGCGGTGCAGATAGCTCAGCGACGAGTAGCCGGTGCCGAAATCGTCGAGCGCGATGCGCACGCCGATGGCGCGCAGCTGGTGCAGGATCGCGAGCGCCGCATCGTCGTCGCGGATCAGCACCGCCTCGGTGATCTCGAGCTCGAGCCGGCTCGCCGGCAGATTGGAGGCGGCGAGCGCCGCCATGATCTTCAGCGCCAGCGTGCCGCTCTTGAACTGTACCGGCGAGACGTTGACGGCGAGGCGAATATCGTCGGGCCAGCCCGCCGCATCCCGACAGGCAGTCGCCAGCACCCATTCGCCGATCTCGTTGATCAGGCCGGTATCCTCGGCGATCGGGATGAACTCGGCCGGCGAGACCATGCCGCGCTCGGGATGGCGCCAGCGCACCAGCGCCTCGCAGCCGGTGATGCGGTCGTCCTTCAGGCCGAGGCAGGGCTGGTAATAGACCTCGAGGCCTTCATGCGCGATGGCGTGGCGAAGGTCGATCTCGAGCTGCCGCCGCTCGTGCACCTTGGCGTCCATCTCCGGCTCGAAGAAGCGATAGGTGCGGCGTCCGGCGGATTTGGCCGCATACATCGCCATATCCGCGTTCTTGAGGATCTGGTCGAGCACGGTGCCGTGCTCCGGTGCGAGCGCAATGCCGATGCTGGCATCGGTGGTGAGATGATGGCCCATGCAGTCGTACGGGGCGCGGATCGCCTGAAAGACCCTCGCGACGAGCTCGTTGACCTGGTCCGGCGACGTCACGGCGCTCTGCACGATGGCGAATTCGTCGCCGCCGAGCCGCGCCACGAAATCCGCGGGGCCAATGCACCGGCTCAGGCTCGCCGCCACCGACTTCAGCAGCTCGTCGCCGACGAGATGGCCGAGCGCGTCGTTGACGCCTTTGAACTCGTCGATGTCGATATAGTGCACCGCGACCTGTTCGCCGGCCGTGACGCCAGCCAGCTCCGCGCGCAGATGCTCGTGGAACATGGCGCGGTTGGGCAGGTCGGTGAGCGCGTCGTAGTGGGCGAGATGGGTGATGCGCTCCTCGATGCGCCGGCGCTCGGTGATGTCCTCGTGCGTGGCGACCCAGCCGCCGTCGGCGAGCGGTTCGTTGAGAATGTGGATCGAGCGGCCGTCGGCGGTGTCGACCACCATGGAGTTGCGGACATGGATGTCGCGCAGCACGCGCGCGACATAGTCCTGGACGTTGCCGGTGAAGGAGCCGGTCGCCTTGCGATGGGCGATGATGTCGTCGAAGCTGGAGCCGGGCTTCACCACGTCCGGCGACAGTCCGTACATCTCGATGTAGCGCTGGTTGCAGACCACGAGCCGCCGTTCGGCGTCGAACAGCAGCAGGCCCTGCGTCATGTTGTTGACGGCGCGATCGAGACGCTGCTTCTCCAGCGTCAGCAGCTCGCGGGAAGCGCGATGCTGCTCCAGCAGCTTGCGCACGATGGCGATCAGAACGCCGGCGATGGCGAGCGCGGAGGCGCCGGCGACCGAGATCAGGATGCTGATCTGCTCGCGCCAGTCAGTCAGGGCCGCGGCGCGCGTCGTGGTGGCCATGATCAGGATCGGGAAGTGGGGCAGGGCCCGTGCCGAGGCCAGCCGGTCCTCGCCGTCGACCGGGCTCATGAAGCGGCCGGCGAAATGATCGAGGCCGAAAATCCTCTGCTGCTCGAACGAGCCGGTCTTGAAATTCCGTCCCATCAGCTCGCCGGAATGGGGATAGCGGGCGAGCAGCGTGCCGTCCCGGTGCAGCATCGAGATCGTCGCGCCATCGCCGAGGACGACGGAGGCGAAGAACTTCTCGAAATTGGCGGGCTCGATGCCGCGTCCGACCACGCCCATGAACTCGCCGTTCGGCCCCACGATCTTGCGGACGATCAGGATGGTCCAGGCGCCCGAGATGCGGCTGTGCAGCGGCTCGATCAGGACATCAGGCGAATAGGGATCGTATTTGAAGGTGCGGAAATAGGCGCGGTCGGCGACATTCACTTTCGGGGCCGGCCAGGCCGTCGACGAATTGATCAAGTTTCCTTCGGCATCGATGATGTTGACGCCGCCGATGTATGGCAGGGCCTCGATCTTCGAGCGCAGCATGCGGTGGACCTCCTGGCCGGAGAGACGCTTGCGATAGTCCTCCGCGGAGTTGATTCCGGTGGTGCGGACGTGGTCGACGAAATCCTTCTGGATGACCGCGAAATCCTGCAGTTGCTGATCGAAATGGTGGGCAAGCAGCAGTGCGGTGTTTTCCAGCTCGCGGCCGGCGTTGCGCAACGCGCGCTCGCGGAAATTCTGCGCCATCAGCGTCGCGCCGACGGCGATCGCCGCGATCAAAAGCGTGCCACCCACCACCAGCCAGCGGATCGGTCCGCTACGCACAAAGGCCTGGTCAAAAAGGCGGAGCCAAATCTCGTCATCATGCTGGATCATTGCCGTGCACACGTCAGGGTCAATTCTTGAGCCCGAAAACATCCGTTGGTTTACGGGAACGGTGTGGAGGCGAAGTTAGGAAGGCTGGTTAATGCGACATGAAGGAACGCGCGCAAATGCAATCGATGTGCGCGAGAATGGCGATGCAGGAATTGCCGGACGTCCCGACCATGCCGGTCAATTTCTGCCGCACGGGCCGCGATCAACCAAGGCTTAACCATCTAAGTTGCTGGCGATCCTTACGGCGACTTTGGCACGTGATTTGCGAAAAGCCCTGCGAACGAGACAGAGAGGATGCGATCGTGAAAAACGTTTTGAAGAACTTCATTGCCGACGAATCCGGGGCGACCGCCATCGAATACGGCCTGATCGCCGCCGGCATCGCGCTTGCGATCATCACCGTCATCAACGGGATGGGCAGCAAGCTCAGCGCAAAATTCGGATCGATCAGCTCGTCGCTGAAGTGACCGTGCGCGCTCCGCTGCGCGCCAATATCGCCATCACGATCAGCGCCGCGATGATGTTCGCGGCGGCGCTGAGCAGGATCGGCAGCGCGTAGCTGTGGCTCGAGTCATAGGCAAAGCCGGCGGCGCTCGGGCCGACCAGCGTGCCGAAGGCGACGCTGGTGTAGAGAACGCCGATGATGCCGCTGACATTGCGTCCGCCAAAATAGTCCATCACGACCGCCGGCAGGACCGCGACCCAGCCGCCGTAGAACACGCCATAGACGAAGGCGAAGGCGGCGAGTGCCCAGACATCTGCCGCGACGGCCCAGATCACCATCGCGAACGCCATTCCGATCAGCACCATGATCAGCGAGCGGTCGCGGCCCATCCGGTCGGCAAGCGCGCCGAGGAAGAACCGGCCTGCGGTGCTGCCGGCCCCGATCATCCCGAGCAACAGCACGGCCGATGATGCCGCGACCCCGCGGTCGCGCGCGTAGGGCACGAGATGGACGAACGGAACGAAGGCGCCGAAGGAGCAGACGAGGCATGACACATAGAGACCGGCAAAACGCGTCGATCGGACGGCCTCACGCACGGAGGCGCCGCCTGCGTTGGTGGCAGCGGAGGCTTCGCGAGGTGGATCGCCGTCCGGGCCGAGGTCCCGGTCCTTCGGATCGTTCTCGATCAGCAGAGCGAGCCCGCCGCCGAGCACCAGTGCGATCGCGCCCAGCGCCAGATAGGCGCCGCGCCAGCCGACCGATGCGATCAGAAGCGAGGCTAGCGGCGGCATCGCCAGCGTGCCGAGCCCAATGCCGCTGACCGCGAGCCCGGAGGCAAAACCGCGGCGCCGCACGAACCAGCGTTGCACCGCGCCGATCGCGGGAACATAGGCGCAGCCGACCCCAATGCCGACGCCCAGCCCATAGGCGAGATAGACCTCGACGAGCGAGCGCGCGATGCTTGCGGCCGCAAGCCCGACCGCGACCAGGATCATGCCGGCGACCGCGAGCGGCCGCGAGCCGAGCCGATCGGCAAGGGGACCACTGACGAGACCGAGCGCGAAGTAGAGGAAGCCCGCGATCGAAAACACCAGCGAGATCGAGCCGCGCGAGGCGCCGAAATCGCGCTGGAGCGGCTCGAGAAAGGCGCTGAACGTGTAGGCGGAGCCGAAGCCGACGAACATGACGGCGAATGCCGCTGCGACGACGAACCAGCCGTGGAAAATGCTCCGATGAGCCCGCGTGGATTGATTGGTCAATGTTGCCTCCGCGAGGTGAGAGAAGGATGGCGACGATGCCAGGACGTCGCGCGCTGGAATGCGGCGCCGGAACGGACGAGCACGGCTTCGTCGAGATGGGCCGCGACGAGCTGGAACGCGATCGGCATTCCATCCGCCGATACGCCGCCCGGCAGCGTGATCGTGGGATGACCGGTCATGTCGAACGGGCAGGTGTAGCGCTGCAGCTTTGCGATCAGATCCGGCCGGTCGCCGAGCGTGCTGATCATGGCGAGCGTCACAGGCGGCAACGGGTGCACCGGGATCAGCAGCACGTCGATGGTCTCGAACAGTGCAACCACGCGTCCGCGCAGCGCGAGCCGCCGCAAAAGGATCTTCTGGTAATCGAGCGCGGAGAGCGCGCGACCGGCCTCGATCACCGCGGCGAGGATCGGGCCGTACTCGCCCTTGCGGGCGGGATAGGTCGCCTCGTGCGCGACCGCAGCCTCGATCGCGCAATTCGGCGCCCAATCAGCGATCGCCTGCGTCACGTCGGGAAATTTGACATCGACGATGTCAGCGCCGAGCGAGCGGAAGACGTCGATGGCGTCCGCCAGCACGCGCTGTGTGGTGACCTCCACGTCGTCATTGTTCCAAGCCGCGTCGACACCGATCCGCAAGCCGCGCACGTCCTGTGCAGCCGCGGCGAGAAAGTCGGGCACCGGATCGCACAGCGACGTCGGATCGTTCGAGTCGTGTCCGGCGATCACGCTGAGCAGCGCGCCGGCATCGGCCGCGCTGCGAGCGATCGGGCCGACATGGTCGAGCGTCGCGGCTAGCTCGAACGCACCGTGACGGCTGATCCGCCCCCAGCTGGGCTTCAGTCCGGTCAGGCCGTTGGCCGCCGCCGGCCACCGGATCGAGCCGCCGGTGTCGGAGCCGAGTGAGGCGAAGCAGAGCCCGGCGGCGGTCGCGACCGCCGCGCCGCTGGATGAAATGCCCGGCCAGTAAGCCGCATTCCATGGATTCTTCGGCGGCGTCACCAGCGGATGGTGATCGGAATAAGCGCCCTCCGTGAGCTGCACCTTGCCGAGCACCACTGCGCCGGCGTCCTTGAGCCGCCGCACGACGGTCGCATCGTCACCCGGACAAAAGTTGCGATGAACTGTGGTGCCGGCCGCTGTCGGAATACCCTTGGTCCAGAACAGATCCTTCAGCGCTACCGGCACGCCGTGCAGCGGGCCCCGGTATCGGCCATGTGCGATTTCGGCGTCCGCGGCTTCCGCCGCGGCAATCGCCGTTTCCGCCATCACGTGGACGTAGCTGGAGAGCTCACGGTCCAGAGCGTCGATACGGCCGAGTTGCGCGCGAGTCACCTCCAGCGCGGAGATGTCGCGCGCCTTGATGCGCGCCGCGAGCTCGGTGAGTTCGAGATAGTGAAGGGCTTCGGTCACGGTTCGCGTTCTCCATTATCGACGCCTGTAAAAAGATTATACCGGTGTTGGTTGCTGTCAACCGGTAAATCTGTTTTACTGGTGTTCCAATCCCCGGTGGTCCGATGTCGAAAGAGTCCCGCAAATTCAAGGTTCCCGACGCGCTGGCGAACGTCTACGACTTCGCCAACACGCTCGATGTCCGCCATTTCACGCATTTCGGCGTGGCGCACCCGCAGGGCGACGAGCTCGGCGGGCCGAAGCAACTGGCGGACTGGATGCGGGAACGCGGTCTTGGGGGGGAGGGCGGACGTGTCACGCCCGCAATGCTCGAGACTGCGCTACAGCTGCGCGGCGCCTTGCGCGATTATCTGCAGTGCGAGCCCGCCGAGCGGCGCCGCAACAAGGACGTTCTCGACGCGCTTGACCGCGCTCTCGCGCCGTTTCCATTGCGGGTGGAGGCGCGTGCCGGGCGCGGCGCAATATTGTCGGCGGCACGCGAGGATGCGCTTGGCGGCCTCTCGACGATCGCGATTGAGCTTCACGATGCCACGCTGCTGGGAACGCTCGACCGACTGAAGATGTGCGCGTCCGAGGAATGCTGCCGGGTGTTCTTCGACCGCTCGAAACCATCGACGCGGCGCTGGTGCATGTCGACGCTGTGCGGAAACCGCGTCAAGACGCGTGCCTATCGCGAGCGGCAACGCGAGGCGAAATAGATCTCAGGCGCGGTAATGGCCCGACTTGCCGCCGAGCTTCTCGACGAGATGGATGCCCTCGATGCGCACCCCGCGCTCGACCGCCTTGATCATGTCGTAGATGGTCAGGCACGCGACCGACACGGCCGTGAGCGCCTCCATCTCGACGCCGGTCGGTCCCGTCACCTTCACGCTGGCGCGGACGAGGCAGCCGGGCAGCTTCTTGTCGGGCTCGATGTCGACGGTGACCTTCGACAGCGCGAGCGGATGACAGAGCGGGATCAGCTCCGAGGTGCGCTTCGCCGCCATGATGCCGGCGATGCGCGCGGTGCCGAGCACGTCGCCTTTCTTGGCGTTACCCGAGACGATCAGGTCGAGCGTCGCCCTGGTCATGACGACGCGGCCTTCGGCGACGGCGAGCCGCTCGGTCGCGGGCTTCTCCGAGACGTCGACCATCCGCGCCTCGCCGGAGGCGCCGATATGGGTGAGGGCAGGGCTGGCCTTCGCTCTTGACGGCTTGGATGCAGACGGCTTGCGCGCCATGTCAGCGCGTGCCCGTGGCGCGCGCTGCGGTCTCACGCGTGAGCAGGGTGCGCGTGGCGGCGGTCACGTCGGCCTGCCGCATCAGGCTTTCGCCGACCAGGAAGGTCGACATGCCGACGCGCTCGAGCCGCGCGAGGTCTGCGGGCGTGAAGATGCCGCTCTCGCCGACCATCAGCCGCTCGCCGGGGATCAGCGGCGCCAGCGTCTCGCTGGTGGCGAGCGTGGTCTCGAAGGTGCGCAAATTGCGGTTGTTGACGCCGATCATCGGTGAGCGGAGCTTCAGCGCGCGGTCGAGCTCGGCGCGGTCGTGGATTTCGATCAGCACGTCCATGCCGTAGGCGAGCGCCGCGTCTTCGAGATCTCTTGCCGTGGCATCGTCGAGCGCCGCCATGATGATCAGGATGCAGTCGGCGCCGTGCGCGCGCGCTTCCGCCACCTGATAGGTGTCGAACATGAAATCCTTGCGCAGCACCGGCAGCGACGTCGCCGCGCGTGCGGCCACCATGAAGTCTAGATGGCCCTGGAAAGAGGGTGTGTCGGTCAGCACCGACAGGCAGGCCGCGCCGCCGGCCTCATAGGCCTTGGCGAGCACGGGCGGATCGAAGTCGGCGCGGATCAGGCCCTTGGAGGGCGAGGCCTTCTTCACCTCGGCAATCAGCGCGAAGTCGCCATTGGCGTGCTTGGCCTTGATGGCGCGGACGAAGCCGCGGGGAGCAGCTTGCGCCTTGGCCCTGGCCTCGACGTCCGAGAGCGGCTGCGCGCGCTTGGCGGCGGCGATCTCTTCGCGCTTGTAGGTTTCGATCTTGGTCAGGATGTCCGACATGGGAAACTCAGCCGTTCGAGACCGCGATCAGATGCTTCAGCCGCGCGCTTGCCGCACCGCTGTCGAGCGATTTCGCACCGATCGCGACGCCTTCCTTCAGATCCTTGGCGCGGCCGGCCACGACCAGCGCGGCCGCGGCATTCATCAGCGCGACGTCGCGGTACGGGCTCGGCTTGCCGTCGAGCACGTTTTGCAGCGCGACCGCGTTGGCGTCGGCGTCACCGCCCTTGAGCGCACCGGGCTCGCAGCGCGACAGGCCGGCCTCTTCCGGCGTCACCTCGAAATTCCGGATCTCGCCCTTGTGGAGCGCGGAGACGAAGGTCGGGCCGGTGAGGGTGATCTCGTCGAGACCGTCGGAGCCGTGCACGACCCAGGCGGATTCGGAGCCGAGGTTCTTGAGCACCTGCGCCAGCGGCTGCACCCATTGCCGCGAGAACACGCCGACCATCTGCCGTTTCACGCCGGCCGGGTTGGACAGGGGCCCGAGCAGGTTGAAGATCGTGCGGGTCGCAAGCTCGACCCGGGTCGGGCCGACGTTCTTCATCGCGGGATGATGGGCGGGCGCGAACATGAAGCCTATGCCGCATTCGCGCACGCAGCGACCGACCTGCTCCGGCCGGAGGTCGATCTTGACGCCGAGCGAGGCCAGCACGTCGGCGGCACCCGAGCGCGACGACAGCGCGCGGTTGCCATGCTTGGCGACCGGCAGGCCGGTGCCCGAGACGATGAAGGAGGCGCAGGTCGAGACGTTGACCGAGCCGGAGCCGTCGCCGCCGGTGCCGACGATGTCGACGGCATCTGCCGGCGCATCGACGGTGAGCATCTTGGAGCGCATCGCAGACACTGCGCCGGTGATCTCGTCCACGGTCTCGCCGCGGACCCTGAGCGCCATCAAGAGGCCACCCATCTGCGAGGGCGTGGCCTCGCCGGACATCATGGCGTCGAAGGCGGAAGCGGCTTCTTCACGCGACAGGCTGGCGCCGGTCGCCACTTTTCCAATTATCGATTTCAGGTCGTCCATCGCGTGCTTTCAACTCACTGGTTCGCGCCGGTCACCTGCGCGAAGGCGGCCTGATTAATGGTGGTCCCGATGTCGGTTTCAAGCTTGTTGACGTAGGCGGCGACCTGCTCCTCGGTGAGCGCGCGGTCGAGGCTGTCCTTCAGCTTCTTGACCGCATCCGAGGCGGCATCGACCGTGGGGTCGATGATGTCGGTGACGCGGAAGACGATCACCTCGCTGCCGCCGCTCGCGGGCGTCTGCCCGACGCCGTCCTTGGCGGTGCGGAACGCGGCCGCCACGACGGCCGCGGGCACGCCCGCGGGCGAGTCGTCGCGCTTGAAGCCCGAGGCGGTCTCGACCTTGACGCCGATCGCGGCGGCTTCATCGGCGAGCTTGCCGCCGGCTTCGAGCTTCTGCACCATCTCGGTCGCCTTGGTCTTCAGCTTGGCGGCGATCTGATCCTGGCGCCAGCGCGCCTCGACCTGGTCGCGGACCTCGTCGAGATTCCGGTCGCGCGAGGGCGTGATGGCGAGCACGTCGTACCAGACATAGCCGCCCTTGAACGAGATCGAGTCGTTGTCGACGCCGACATCGGTGTTGAAGGCCTGCGACACCACGTCGAGCCCCTGCGGGATGTTGGCGACCGGCTGGCCGTTGGGCGCGCGGCCGGAGCGGTCGACGGCGTCGATTGTCACGGCGGTGAGGCCGAGCTTCTGCGCCGCGTCGATCACGCTGGAGCCGCCGCCGCGCTCGTCCTCCATCTTGTCGCGGAGATCGGCGACCTTGACGCGTGCGCGCTCGGTGGCGATCTCGCGCTTGATGTCGGCTGCGACCTTTGCAAAGTCCGGCTCGACACCGGGCTCGATCTTGTCGACCTTGACGATGGAGACGCCGAGGGCGCCCTGGATCGGCTGGCTGATCTCACCTGCGGGCAGCGCGAAGGCGGCATTCCCGACCGCGGAGTCGAGCGACGATTTGGTCACGAGCCCAAGGTCGACGTCCGAGGCGCTCAGCCCGCGCTCCTTGCCGAGATCCTCGAACGACGTGCCGGCGACCAGGCGCTCGCGAGCGACCTGCGCATCGGCGGCGTTCGGGAATACGAGTTGCTGGATTTGGCGCCTTTCGGGTGTGCCGAACCGGTCCTTGCGCTGATCGAACACCTTCCTGGCGTCCTCGTCCGACACTTCGGTCCACTTGCCGATCTCCTCCGGCGAGACCACGACGAAGGCAATCTTGCGATATTCGGGGGCGCGGAACTGGACCTTGTGATCCTCGAAATAGGCGGCGAGCGCCTCGGGCGAGGGCGCATCGATCTGACCCGCCTGCGCCGCGTCGAGCCTGACGAACTCGATGGCGCGCTGCTCGTTCTGGAACCGCGTCAGCACGTCGATCATCGCCTTCGGCGGCTCGAGGCCGGCGCCGATCGTGCCGGTGAGCTGCCGGCGCAGCGACACCTTGCGCTGCTCGGAGACGTAGCGCTGCTCGGTGTAGCCGAAATTGCGGATCACGGCCTGGAAGCGGTTGGCGTCGAATTTGCCGTCGACGCCTTTGAAGTTGGGGTCGTTCATGATGACCTGGCGGATCTGCTCGTCGGACTGGCCGAGCCCGAGCCGGCGCGCCTCTTCGTCGAGCGCGGCCTCCGCGATGGTCTGCTGCAGCACCTGGCGATCGAGGCCGAAGGCGCGCGCCTGGTCAGGCGTCAGCGGGCGGCCGAACTGGCGGCTGATCTGCTGCAGACGGTCGGTGTAGATCTGGCGGAACTCGTTCAGCGAAATCTCGGTGTGGCCGATCTTGGCCACCGTGGACTGACCGAAGCCCTTGAAGATGTCGGCGATGCCCCAAATGCCGAAGCTGATGATCAGCACGCCCATCACGATCGCCATAATGGTCTTGCCGACCCAGTTTGATGAGGCCTTGCGCATTCCTCGAAGCATTTGGTCCAACTTGTTTTGGTCAGGAGGGGAACGGGAGCGCGTCTTAATGCAGATTCCGCAAAAGCGCCTCACCAAATTGATCAATCATCATAAAGTGGTGGCTTTGCCCCCGCAACCTCAGGTCAGGCGGTCCCCCAGAGCTGCGGTTAAAGGCCTCTGGTCTCTGGAACTGCCGCGACAGCTCTGCTAGCGCATGCGCAAACCTCATTTTGCTGGAAATTGACATGACCGATGCCATCCGACCCCTGATCGCCGGCAACTGGAAAATGAACGGCCTGAAAGGTTCGGCTGCCGAATTCGACGCCATGCTCAACGGCGCGGCAGATGTGGCTGCCAAGGCCGACCTGCTGGTCTGCCCGCCGGCGACCCTGATCGCGGCCTTTGCCGACAAGGCGCGGGGCAAGATGGTCGCGGTCGGGGCCCAGGATTGCCATCCCAAGGCCTCGGGCGCCCATACCGGCGATATCGCCGCCGAAATGCTGGCGGATGCGGGGGCGAGCGCCATCATCGTCGGCCATTCCGAGCGCCGCGCCGACCACGGCGAGGGCGATGCCCTTGTCAGGCAGAAGGCGGAAGCCGCCTGGCGCGCCGGCTTGGTCGCGATCGTCTGCATCGGCGAGACCCAAGGCCAGCGCGATGCCGGCCAGACCCTGGATATCCTGCGCGGCCAGCTCGACGGCTCGCTGCCGGACGCCTCTACCGCCGCCAACCTTGTCGTGGCCTATGAGCCGGTCTGGGCGATCGGCACCGGTCTCACCCCCACGGCCCAGGATGTTGAGCAGATTCATGGCTTTATCCGGGAGTTCCTGACCTCACGGTTTAGGGCCGAAGGGGCGAAGATGCGCATCCTCTATGGCGGCTCGGTCAAGCCGTCCAACGCGGCCGAGCTAATGGCGGTCAAAAACGTCAACGGCGCCTTGGTCGGCGGTGCCAGCCTGAAGGCGGCCGATTTCCTTGCGATTGCCAAGGGCTGCCCCTAGCTATTTCAAACCGTCGGCATGAGCCCGATCGGGGGTGGCAATGCCCCTCCCGATCGTGTAACACCGCGCAACTTCAGGAAAACCCGCGAAGCGCGACCGGCCGCCGTCAGGCGCTGCCCGCTTGTGACGGAAGGACATTATGCAGACCGTTGTCATCGTCATCCACCTCATGATCGTTGCCGTCATGATCGGCGCCGTCCTGCTCCAGAAGTCGGAAGGCGGCGGCCTCGGCATGGGCGGTGGCGCGGGTTTCATGTCGAGCCGCGGCACCGCGAACCTTTTGACGCGGACCACCGCGATCCTTGCTGCCGGCTTCTTCCTGACGAGCCTGTTCCTGTCCTGGCACGCCGGGTACAACCGCGCACCTTCGTCGATCATTGGCCAGCCGGCCTCGCAGAGCCAGCCGGCCGGCGGCGCGCCGATCTCGGCGCCGACCTCGGGCGGCATCCTCGACACGCTGAAGAAGGCCGACGAGCAGCAGCAGAACCAGGCGCCGTCAGGCCCGCAGGTGCCGCGCTCGCAATAAAGCAGGGGGGCCATGCAGGGCGGTGGCTACCGTCCTGCATCAACAATCCCCATCAAGGCTCTGTCAGCACTCTCAGTTTCGGATCACCCACAGGCCCGCAGAATCTTTGGGGCGGAATACGAATCGCTTTGGCGAATCGAATTCGAGGGATTAGAGGTTAAGTCCCATGGCGCGGTACATATTCATCACCGGCGGCGTGGTTTCCTCGCTCGGCAAGGGTCTGGCTTCAGCGGCACTCGGTGCGTTGTTGCAAGCCCGGGGCTACAAGGTCCGCCTCCGCAAACTCGATCCCTATCTCAACCTCGATCCCGGAACGATGTCGCCGTATCAGCACGGCGAAGTGTTCGTGACCGATGACGGCGCGGAGACCGATCTCGATCTCGGTCACTACGAGCGCTTCACCGGGCGGCCGGCCACCAAGGCCGACAACATCACGACGGGGCGCATCTACCAGGACATCATCTCCAAGGAGCGCCGCGGCGATTATCTCGGCGCGACCATCCAGGTGGTGCCGCACGTGACCAATGCCATCAAGGAGTTCGTCCTCGACGGCAATGACGAGTACGATTTCGTGCTGGTCGAGATCGGCGGCACCGTCGGCGACATCGAGGGCCTGCCGTTCTTCGAGGCGATCCGCCAGCTCAAGAACGAGTTGCCGCGCGACCACGCCGTCTACATCCATCTCACGCTGCTGCCCTACATTCCGAGCGCCGGCGAATTGAAGACCAAGCCAACGCAGCATTCGGTAAAGGAGCTGCGCTCGATCGGCATCCAGCCGGACATCCTGCTGTGCCGTACCGACCGCGAGATCCCGAAGGAGGAGCGGCGCAAACTCGGTCTGTTCTGCAACGTGCGCGAAAGCGCCGTGATCGAGGCGCGCGACGTCGACAACATCTACGCCGTCCCCGAGGCCTATCACAACGCCGGCCTCGACGACGAGGTGCTCGCCGCCTTCGGCATCGCCTCGCGGATTCCGCCGGAGCTGCGCAGCTGGCAGCAGATCAACGAGCGCGTCCGCAATCCCGAAGGCAACGTCACCATCGCCATCGTCGGCAAATATACCGGCATGAAGGATGCGTATAAGTCGCTGATCGAGGCGCTCTCGCACGGCGGCATCGCCAACAAGGTGAAGGTCAATCTCGACTGGATCGAGAGCGAGATCTTCGAGAAGGAAGATCCGGCGCCGTTCCTCGAGCACGTCAACGGCATCCTGGTGCCCGGCGGATTCGGCCAGCGCGGCGCCGAAGGCAAGATCAAGGCGGCGCAGTTCGCGCGCGAGCGCGACGTGCCGTATTTCGGCATCTGCTTCGGCATGCAGATGGCGGTGATCGAGGCCGCGCGAAACCTCGTCGGCATCGAGGACGCCAACTCCACCGAGTTCGGCCCGACCAAGGAGCCCTTGGTCGGCCTGATGACGGAATGGCTGCGCGGCAACGAGCTCGAGAAGCGCTCGCAGGCCGGCGATCTCGGCGGCACGATGCGGCTCGGCGCTTATCCCGCCGCGCTCAATCGCGGCAGCCGTGTCTCGCAGGTCTATGGCGGCGCGACTGAGATTTCCGAGCGCCACCGCCACCGCTACGAGGTCAACACCGCCTATAAGGATCGCCTCGAGCAGCACGGGTTGAAATTCTCCGGCCTGTCGCCCGACGGTGTGCTGCCTGAGATCGTCGAGTACGAGGATCATCCCTGGTTCATCGGCGTGCAATTCCATCCGGAGCTGAAGTCGCGGCCGTTCGAGCCACACCCGTTGTTCGCCTCGTTCATCCAGGCGGCGATGGTGCAGAGCCGGCTGGTCTGACGGCTCAGCGCGCGGTCGAATAGCCGCGCGCTTGCTGCATCGGCGCCAACGCGACCCGCGCTGATGGTTCGGGCGCAAGCGATCCCGTGATCAGCTTCATCTGCGGCCGCCGCGTCAGGCGGTAGACCGCGGCGGGCGGCACGTTCAGCAGGGCGCGGTCCACGAGCTTTGCGCGCAGGCCCAGCCGGTCGAGCACGGGCCGCGGCACCGGGCAGCTCATGCCGTAGGTGAACTGGTAGAAGGCGCCGCCGGGGCGGACGTAGCTGAACGCGCCGCTGAGGATCGACATCACCTTGCGTCTCGACATGTTGAGCAGCGGCAGGCCGCTCACGACCGCGCCGACGGGTGCGCCGTCATAGAGGCGCTCGGTTGCGAGCCGTGCCGCGTCCATCCACAGCACGCGCGCGCCGGGAAAGCGCATTTGCAGCAGCTTCATGAAGTCGGAGCCGTATTCGATCAGCGTCAGATCCTGCGGCCGGACGCCGCGTTTGAGCAGCTTGTAGGTGAACGCGCCGGTGCCGGGACCGAGCTCGAGGATCGGACCTGTCGTTGCAGAGATCTCGCGCGTGATGAGATCGGCGAGCGCCGCACCCGATGGTGCGATGGCGCCGACCTGACGCGGAGACGACATCCAGGACAGGAAGAACGAAAGAAAATCGTTGGGCATGCGCACTCCGGCATCTGGTTTGCACCTCCTAAAGATTCGAGGTGTGACGGATGCAATGTTGCGGAGGCGCATTGCGACAGCATTGCGCTGCCAGAAGCGGATGCGGCTTGAATCAGCTCTGTCGCGCCGGCGGCAGCGTCATCCTGAAACAGGCGCCACCATCCGGTCCGTCCGTCACCGAGACGTGGCCGCCATGCAGCTGCACGATTTCGCGCACCATGTTGAGGCCGAGTCCGGCACCGCGATCGAGCGGCGCCAGCCGGTAGAACGGCTCGAAGATCTGCTCGCGCTGATCGGCGGGAATGCCGGCGCCTTCATCGGTGACCTCGATGCTCCCAGGGCTGCTGACGCGAATTCCGATAATGCCGCGGCGAGGGCCATGCTGGATCGCATTCTGCACGAGGTTGGTCAGCGCGCGCTCAAGCGCCGCCGCATCGCCGATCGTCTCGATCGGTGCCGGTGGGGCATCGAGCGCCAGCTCGTAGCCTGCGGCGATCGCCAGTGGCGCGAGGTCGGCGGCTACGCTTTGCGCGACGGCTGCGAGATTGACGCGCGTGAAGGGATGGCCGCAGCGGTCGAGCCGCTGGATGTCGAGCAATTGCTCGGCAAGGGTTGCGAGCCGCGCGGCATCCTCGAGCAGGCGGGTCTTGTCCGGCCCCGGCGCAAGCGACTCCAGGCGCGTGTTCAGGATCGCGATCGGCGTGCGCAGCTCGTGGGCTGCGTCGGCGACGAAGCGCTTGTGGCGCGCATAGCCCTGGTCGAGCCGTGCCAGCGCATCATTGACCGCAGTCACGAGCGGCACGACTTCCAGCGGAATCCGCTCCACCGAGAGCCGCGCGCCGCGCTGATGGATGTCGATGCGCCGCGCCTCGTCCGCCGTGGTATCGAGCCCCCTGAACGCGCGCTGCACGATCATCGGCGTCGCGATGAATGTCGCCGTCCCCATCAGCAGCAGGCCGGGCAGGGCGATGCCGAGGAACGCAAGCGACGTCGTCAACAGCGCCTTGGCGCCCGTCAGTCGTCCCTGCGTCGCCGTGATGATTTGCACATTGCCGGCATCGGTGTCGACCCGCTTCAGCCGCGCCGCCGGCTTGCGCGGATCGTCCTCGAACATCTGCCAGCCGAGCCGGGCCTGGCTGATCTGGTCGAGGCCGGCGCCGATCGCGGCGAATTCGGCCGGCACGGCGCCTTCGCTGAGGACGCGACCCTGCCGGTCGCGGACCAGGAACCAGAGATCGGGCGTCTCGCCGCGCAACTGCGTCAGCTCGGCCGTCGGCCGCAGGGCCAGCGCGCCTTGCGCATCGCGCGTGAGCGCGCGCTGGACGACATCGATGACACGGTCCTCGTCGCGCCCGGCGAGCACGAAGCCCGATGCGCACAACGCTCCGACCACGACCGCAACCAGTGCAAGGAGCAGTGCGGCCTGGAGCGATAGCAGGCGCCAGCTCAGCCGTGAGCGCAGGCAATAGGGATCGTGGTGTTTGCTCATGGCAGCTTCTTGAGGAGATAGCCAACGCCGCGAATCCCATGGATCTCGACGCCCGCCTCGGCATCCGCGAGCTTTCGCCTGAGCCGCGAGACGTGCGTGTCGAGCGCGTTCGACTGGATCTCGTCGTCGAAATTGTAGACCGCTTCTTCCAGGGCCGAGCGCAGCACGGTGCGCCCCATGCGGCGGATCAGGGCTTCGAGCACCAGGAGCTCCCGGCGCGGCAGCTCGAACGGCGCACCGTCGATGCTGGCTTCGCGATGACTGAGGTCGAAGGCGATGCGGCCGGCACGGATGATTTCGGGAGACAGGCCCGCGGGCCGCCGCAGCACTGCACGCAGGCGTGCGAGCAGCTCCTCGACCGCGAACGGTTTTGCAAGATAGTCGTCGGCGCCGCTGTCGAGCCCGGCAATGCGGTCGGCGAGTTCGCCGCGCGCGGTGAGGACGATGATCGGCACGCCGTCGGCGCGCGCGCGAAGCTTGGGGATCAACGCGAGGCCGTCGCCATCGGGAAGCTGGCGGTCGAGCAGGACCGCGGCATGGACGTCGGCGGAAATGGCCTCTTCCGCCTCGGCGAGCGTCGGGGCATGGTCCACCACCATGTCGTAGCGCTTCAGCGCCGAGGCCAGTGCGCCGGCCATTTCCGCCTCATCCTCGACGAGCAAGATCCGCATGTATGGGCACCTGAACCACAACTGAGCCTTTGTAGCGGCCCGATCATTGCGGCAGCATTGCGGGGTCTGCCGCAGTACCGGAAGCTCAAGCCATGCGCAGAACGCCACAGGGGCGGCCGGGCGGCGCTCAAGACACCGTCGGGGCCAGCCGCTATAACCGCCCGACCTGTTCAGGGAGGAGCCAAGAATGATCTACGAAATGCGCATCTATCGCTGCGTGCCCGGCCGCCTGCCGGCGCTCTTGAAGCGGTTTGAGACGGTCACGCTGAAACTGTGGGAGAAGCACGGCATCAAGCAGGCCGGGTTCTTCACCACGCTGATCGGCGAATCCAACCAGGAGCTGACCTATTTCCTGGCCTGGGACTCGCTCGCCGAGCGCGAGACGAAGTGGGGCAAGTTCATGACCGATCCGGACTGGATGAAAGCACGCGCCGAGAGCGAAGCGGATGGCCAGATCGTCGGCAACATCGTCAGCCAGCTCCTGACGCCGACGGCCTTCTCGGCGGTGAAGTAGGAACCTGCCGATACTAGGGCGGCGCCGGCAGCCCCGGCGCAACCCTGATATTCTGACAGCCCGCGCCGAATAGGGTTGATCCGACCCTCATGGCGGCTATGGTCGCGCCGAAACGAGGGATTTGCCTTGAGCTCTTCGACGTCAGCGGCGCCGGTCGTCACCATCGGCAAGGTCAATTTCGGCAATGACCTGCCGATCTCGATCATTGCAGGACCCTGCCAGCTCGAAAGCCGCCAGCATGCGCTGGAGGTGGCCTCCGCGCTGAAGGAGATCGCCGCGCGGCTGAACATCGGTCTCGTCTACAAGACCTCCTTCGACAAGGCCAACCGCACCAGCGCGTCCGCCGCGCGCGGCCTTGGTCTTGCGCAGTCGCTGCCGATCTTCGCGGAGATCCAGTCCTCGCTCGGCCTGCCGGTCCTGACCGACGTGCACGAAGCCACGCAATGCGCCGAGGTGGCGCAGGCCGTCGACATCCTGCAGATCCCGGCCTTCCTGTGCCGGCAGACCGATCTGCTGCTGGCGGCGGCCGCCACCGGCAAGGTCGTCAACGTCAAGAAGGGCCAGTTCCTGGCGCCCTGGGACATGGCCAATGTCGTGACCAAGATCACGGGCGCGAACAATCCGAATGTGCTGGTGACGGAGCGTGGCGCGTCCTTCGGCTACAACACGCTGGTCTCCGACATGCGCGCGCTGCCGATCCTGGCGCGCACGACCGGCGCGCCCGTGATCTTCGACGCCACCCATTCGGTGCAGCAGCCGGGCGGGAAGGGGACGTCCTCGGGCGGCGAGCGCGAATTCGTGCCGGTGCTGGCGCGCGCGGCGGTGGCGGTCGGCGTTGCCGGCGTCTTCATCGAGACCCATCCCGATCCCGATCGGGCGCCCTCCGACGGCCCCAACATGGTGCCGCTGCGCGAGTTCGAGGGGCTGATCGCTCAGCTGATGGCGTTCGACGCGCTGGCCAAGAATACGTCAAAGGGCATCACGCGCTGATGCACCAGCCTGTGATAGGGCCGTCCTCCGATCAGAAGTTTCCGCCCGCGATCAACATCATCGCGCTCGCCAGCTTCTCGGCGGCGTTGTCGACGCGGGCGCTCGATCCAGTTCTGCCGCATGTCGCCGAGGATTTCTCGGTCAGCATCACGACCGCCGCCAGCATCGCGGCGGGCTATGCCTTGATCTACGCGCTGGTCCAGCCCGTGATCGGCGCGGCTGCCGATCTGTTCGGCAAGGCGCGCCTGATGACGCTGTGTCTGGCGCTGCTCGGCGTCGCCTGCATTCTCGGCGCGATCGCGACGACTTTCTCGGGCCTGTTCGCAAGCCGCATCCTGGCCGGCATCGCCTCCGGCGGCGTGTTTCCGGTTGCGCTCGGTCTCACCGCCGACCTCGTCGCGCCAGCCAAGCGGCAGGTCGCGATCGGGCGCACGCTGGCGGGGTCGATGACCGGCAATCTGCTCGGCGCGAGTGCCTCCGGCATCATCGGCGATCTCATCGGCTGGCGCGGCGTGCTCATGATCCTCGGCGGGCTCGGTCTGATCGCAGCCGTTGCCGTGGCCGCCGGCTTCCGCGGTGCCGCGCTGACGGCGCCCCCGAAAACCGACCTGAAGACCTTGCGCCAGGGCTACCGCACCATCTTCGCCAATCCCAACACGCGCTATTGCTACTCGGCGGTGTTCGTCGAGGGCTGTTGCGTGTTCGGCCTGTTTCCCTTCATCGCCGCGCTGCTGTTCGATCTCGGCGAGAAGTCGCTGTCGATCGCGGGCATCGTGATCGCGGGCTTTGCCATCGGCGGGCTGTTCTACACGTTCACAGTCTCGCGCTTTCTGCCCTGGCTAGGCGTCAAGGGCATGATGATCGCGGGCGCGAGCCTCGTCGCCCTCCAGCTCGGCGCGCTTGCCTTCGGTCCCGGATGGAAGCTGCAATTCGCCAGCATGCTGGCGATGAGCTGGGGCTTCTACATGATCCATGGTTGCTTGCAGGTGTTCGCCAGCGAGCTGTCGATCGGCGCGCGGGCGACGGCGATGTCGCTGCATTCGTTCTTCTTCTTCATGGGGCAGACGGTTGGCCCGATCGCCTATGGCTTTGGCCTTGCGCATGCCGGCAAGGTGCCGACCCTGAGCGTGAGCGCGGCGATCATGGTGCTGCTGGGCCTCGTCTGCGCCCGGCTGCTCAAGCCGCGGGCGCCGTCGGACGCGCGGGCCTGACGGAAGTATCGAGCTACCGGCTTTCGGTATTTCTTCCGGAAAGAACGGTCGATCACGAAGAACACTGGCTCTGCTTGCCACGGTAGGCGCCGCATAATCATATGGACGCGCCCCTCAGCGGTTGAGCTCGCGCTAGCCCCGCCCGCGATACGGCGCGACACCCTGCTCGGGCACCCACAGGCCCTTCGGCACGCGGCCGGTCTGCCAGAACACGTCGATCGGGATGCCGCCGCGCGGATACCAATAGCCGCCGATGCGCAGCCATTTCGGCTTGATCTCGCTCGCGATACGCTTGCCGATCATCACGGTGCAGTCCTCGTGAAAGGCGCCGTGGTTGCGGAAGCTCGCGATGTAGAGCTTGAGCGATTTCGACTCCAGCAGCCACTGGCCCGGCGCGTAGTCGATCATCAGATGCGCGAAATCCGGCTGCCCCGTGACCGGGCAGAGCGAGGTGAATTCCGGCACGGTGAAGCGCACCAGATAATCGGTGCCCTTTTGCGGATTGGGCACGCGGTCGAGCTGGGCTTCTTCCGGCGTGTGCGGCCATTCGACCGCGCGGCCGAGCTGGAGGGATTTTTTTGCCATCGTTACATCCTGTTCGAGCATGATCCGGTCTTCCGAAAGATCATGCTCAACGAAAAACCGGAACGCGATAAGATCGCGCTCCAGAGGGTGCCGGGATGGACGCAAATGCCGCTGCCGTCAACCGGCAGCGATCGTCTGGATCACGACGATCCGGTCGTTGCCGGACTCGCAGCCCCAGAGTTCGCCGGGGCGGCCGTCGAGTTGGCGGACATTGGCATTGGCCTTGTTGCTGGCGAACACGTTGAACGCCTCGGTGGCGGGATCGAAGCGGACGATCGCGTTGGCGGAGAAATCGGTGAGCCAGACCTTGTCCTTGTTATCGACATAAACCGCATAGGTGCGGGGGCGTTCGCCCGGCAGCTTCCACGTTTTCCATGAGCCGTCGGCGGGATCGTGCACCGACACGTGCCCGCTATTCCACTCGCTGACCCAGATCCGGTTCTTCGAATCCGACCAGACCCGCCGCGAGCCCTGGTCCGGCGTCGGCGGTTCGACCACGCTGGCGTTGCCGGTCGCAAGATCGATCCTGGCGATGTAGCTGCCGGCGAGCGAGGCGTACCAGACGTCGCCCTTGGGCGTCACCGCGATGCCGTAGGGGCCGACGCCCTTCGCTGCCTTGAACACATCCATCTCGCCCGACGTCGGCTTGAGCCGGCCGTAGTAGCCGGACTGGCCGGTGAACCAGTAGGTGCCGGTCTTGTCGAACACGCCGGTGTTGAGATTGGCGTAGGCGAACTTTTCCGGCAGTCGGAACAGCGTGACCTTGAGATCAGACGGATCGACCCGCGCGATCGCGTTCTGGCCACCCTCGGTGATCCAGGGCGCGCCGTCGGGGCCGATGGTGACGCCGTGCGGAGCGGCGCCCTGGCCGAGGCTGACGGTCTTGAAGCTGCCATCCCGGGGATCGAGCCTGCCGAGCAGGCCCTTGCCCTGGGCCGTGAACCAGACCGTGCCGTCGGGCGCGGGGGCGAGGTCGTGCAGGCCAATGCCGGCGCTAATGGGGAAATATTTCGTCCGGAACGGACCCTCCTGCGCAAAAGATGGACGGGTCGCGAGGAGGGCGGCGCTTGAGGCAAGAAACTGGCGGCGATTCATGGCGTTACCCCGACTGTCTCAGTTTGAGGTTGGACGCGCAGATCAGGCGGGGTGAAGCTTAGTCCGAGCCACTTCACGCGTCAGTCGAAGCCCGCCCTCCAAGCGTTCACATTTGCTTGCGGCCCGTGTAAGACCCGCGGCACCGATCAGCCCTAACGAACGGAAGTGCACATCATGACCGCCATCATCGACATTATCGGCCGCGAAATTCTCGATAGCCGTGGCAATCCCACCGTTGAGGTCGACGTCGTGCTGGAAGATGGCGCGCTCGGCCGCGCTGCGGTGCCCTCCGGTGCCTCGACCGGCGCCCATGAGGCGGTGGAACTGCGCGATGGCGACAAGACCCGCTATCTCGGCAAGGGCGTCACCAAGGCGGTGGGCGCCGTCAACGGCGAGATCTTCGAGGCCCTGAGCGGCCTGGACGTCGAGCAGCAGGCCCAGATCGACCAGATCATGATCGACCTCGACGGCACGCCGAACAAGAGCCGGCTCGGGGCCAATGCCATCCTCGGCGTCTCGCTCGCCTGCGCCAAGGCGGCCGCGAACTCGCTCGACATGCCGCTCTATCGCTACGTCGGCGGCACCTCGGCGCGGCTGCTGCCGGTGCCGATGATGAATATCATCAATGGCGGCGTGCACGCCGACAATCCGATCGACTTCCAGGAGTTCATGATCCTCCCGGTCGGCGCGTCCTCCTTCGCCGAGGGCCTGCGCTATGGCGCCGAGGTCTTCCATACGCTGAAGTCGGAGCTGAAGAAGGCCGGCCACAACACCAATGTCGGCGACGAGGGCGGCTTCGCGCCCAACCTGCCGTCGGCGGACGCCGCGCTCGAATTCGTCATGAACGCGATCGGCAAGGCCGGCTACAAGGCCGGGACCGACATCGTGCTCGGCCTCGACTGCGCCTCGACCGAGTTCTTCAAGGACGGCAAGTACGTCTATGAGGGCGAGGGCAAGACCCGCTCGATCTCCGAGCAGGCCAAGTACCTCGCGGACCTCGTCGGCCGCTATCCGATCGTGACGATCGAGGACGGCATGTCGGAGGACGACATGGACGGGTGGAAGGAACTGACCGATCTCATCGGCAAGAAGTGCCAGCTCGTCGGCGACGACCTCTTCGTCACCAACGTCAAGCGCCTCGCCGAAGGCATCAAGGCCGGCCGCGCCAACTCGATCCTGATCAAGGTCAACCAGATCGGCACGCTGACCGAGACGCTCGCCGCTGTCGAGATGGCGCACAAGAACGGCTATACCTCCGTCATGTCGCACCGCTCCGGCGAGACCGAGGATTCCACCATCGCCGACCTCGCGGTCGCCACCAATTGCGGTCAGATCAAGACCGGCTCCCTTGCACGTTCCGATCGCACCGCCAAATACAACCAGCTCCTGCGCATCGAGCAGCAACTCGGCAAACAGGCGCTCTATGGCGGCAAGGCGGCACTGAAGGCGCTGGCGTAAGCCAGCGTCACCGCGCGAAGCGCGAAACACGGACAGGGAGGATCGGACATGAGCGACGGCAAGACCGGACTGCAACTGCGTTCGCTGCTCAAGAAGAGCGGCGAACTGGAATTGTCCCTCGTGAATGTCCCGACTCCGGAGCCGGCGGACGACGAGGTCGTGGTCCGCGTCGAGGCGACGCCGATCAATCCGTCCGATCTCGGCCTGTTGATCGGCGCGGCCGACATGTCGGCCGCCAGGGCGTCCGGCACCAAGGAGATGCCGGTCATCACCGCGACGATGCCGGAGGGCGCGATGCGGATGATGGCGGCGAGGTTCGACCAGTCACTTCCGGTCGGCAATGAGGGCGCCGGCACGGTGATCGCGACCGGTGCGTCGGATGCTGCGAAAGCGCTGATGGGCAAGACGGTGTCGATGATCGGCGGCGCCATGTACACGCAGTATCGCGTGCTCAAGGTCCGCGACGTCATGGAGCTGCCGGCGGGCACCACGGCCGCAGACGGCGCGTCCTGGTTCGTCAATCCGCTGACCGCGCTCGGCATGACCGAGACGATGCGGCGCGAGAACCATAAGGCGCTGGTGCACACGGCCGCGGCCTCGAACCTCGGCCAGATGCTCAACAAGATCTGCATCAAGGACGGCATCGGCCTCGTCAACATCGTTCGCAGCAAGGAGCAGGCCGACATCCTGCACAAGATCGGCGCCAAGCACGTTGTCGATTCCTCCGCGCCGAGCTTCATGGACGATCTCACCAATGCGCTGGTCGAGACCGGCGCCACGATCGCCTTCGACGCCATCGGCGGCGGCAAGCTCGCAAGCCAGATTCTCACGGCGATGGAGGTCGCGGCCAACAAGACCGCGAAGGAATACAGCCGCTACGGCTCCAACGTGTACAAGCATGTCTACATCTACGGCAGCCTCGACACGCGTCCGACCGAGCTGAACCGGTCGTTCGGCCTGAGCTGGGGCGTCGGCGGCTGGCTGTTGACGCCGTTCCTCCAGAACATCGGTCCGGCCGAGATCGGCCGCCTGCGCCAGCGCGTGGCGTCGGAGCTCAAGACCACCTTTGCCAGCCACTACACCAAGGTGGTGTCGCTGACCGAGGTGCTCGATCCCGCCAACATCGCGGTGTACGCCAAACGCGCCACCGGCGAAAAATTCCTCATCAACCCAAATAAATAATCGTGACGTGCGGCGGCGTCCGGGCCTGATCGAACTTACGCCTGAGCGGTGGGGCGGATAACGATCTCGCCGACGTCCACGCTATCCGGCTGCGCTATCGCGAAGGCCATCGCTTCCGCGATGGCGCTAGCCGGAATTGCGATCGCCTTCATGCTTGCCTGCCCTTGCTCCCGTAACGCCGAATCCGTCATGGAGGACGGCAGTTCGGTGTCGACGTAACCGGGGGAGATGTTCGTCACCCGAAGGGCCGGGCCGGCTTCCTGACGAAGCCCTTCGGAGATCGCCCTGACGGCATTCTTTGATCCCGCATAGACGGCCATCGTTGGAACGATCTTGATGCCGGCGGTCGACAATGTATTGACGAAATGGCCGAAGCCCTGGCGACGGAAGACGGGCAGGGCGGCAGCTATTCCGTAGAGCACGCCCTTCACGTTCACGTCTATCATGTCATCCCAGTCGTCGACCCTCAGATCATCCAGTCGGGAAATCGGCGCGATCCCGGCATTGTTGATCAGGACATCCAGCTTTCCGTACCGGTCTCTCGCCAGATCGACCAGCGCGGCGACATCGTCGCGTCGTCGAACGTCAGTGACGCGAGACAAAGCCTCTCCGCCCGTTGACGCAATGCTCGCGGCCAGCGTTTCCAGCCTCTCGGCGCGCCTCGCGCCGAGGATCACGACGGCGCCCCGTTCGGCGAGAAGTCTGGCGGCGGCTTCGCCAATACCGCTGCTCGCGCCCGTAATCGCGATGACCTTGCCTGCGATACCCGTCATGGATGTTCCTTCCAGCGTGTTGCGAGATGAACTTCGCATCGGGATCGCGGATGATCTATGCTCAAAGCGCTCGAAAATCGTCGAGATCGGATCAAGCGATCGGATTGAGTATCGGATTGAGCCTTGGACCCAGCGCACGACCCTCTGTCTCAAGTCTTCTCGCTCCTGGATGTTCGCGCCGCGCGCTGCACGCGGTTCGCGGCCGGCGGCAATTGGTCGTATCGGTTCCCGGCCAAGCCCGCCCTGAAGTTCGGTGCGGTCATCCGCGGTGATTGCTGGATCGACTTCGGCGACGAAGCCAGTCACCGGCTCGCCACCGGCGACTGTTTTCTGCTGGCGAATGCACCGGCCTATGTCCTGGCCAATGACGAAGACGTGGCGCCCGAAGACGGGATAGCTTCGTTCGATTGGGCGCAATCCGACGTCGCGCGTCGCGGGGGCAGCGACACCGTTCTTCTTGCGGGTAGTTTTGCGATCGAAGCGTCAGGCGCCGAATTGCTGCTCGATGCGCTGCCCCGCTTTCTGCTCATACCGTCGCGCAGTCCGTCGGCAACCGTCATTCAGTCCACGCTGCAGATTCTCGATCTCGAGATCAGGGGAACGGGAATCGGCGCGGACGTTCTCACCGACAGGCTCGCCGACGTCCTGCTCATCCAGGTGCTCCGTGCGGCGCTGGATCAGAGCGCCAGCGAAGGCTTCGGATGGATCGGCGCATTGGTCGATGCGAGGATCGGCAAGGCGATCAGGTTGATGCATGCGGACGTCGCCCACCCCTGGACCCTGGATGCGTTGGCCGGCGCAGCCGCCATGTCGCGATCCGCATTTTCGAGGCGGTTCAAGTCATTGGTGGGGCTGGCGCCGCTCGACTATTTGCTTCGATGGCGCATGCGACTTGCATGCGATCGGCTGCGTCGTGGAGCGACGAGTTCGGCAACCGCGACGCAGGTCGGGTACTCTTCGGAGAGCGCCTTCGGGCATGCCTTCAAACGCGTCTACGGCCATGCACCGAAGCGGTATTGGCGCAGACATGCCACTGGCGAAAAATTCCCCACCACTTCGAATAAATAATCGTGACGAGCGGCGGCACGTCACCGAAAGAAGGTCTTGCCTTCTGAGCGAAGCTGGAGATTATTCCGCCGCCATTGAAAGCGGAAAAACCGCAGGGCGCTCAGAAGGGGACCTCTCCATGACTGATCTCAATCGCCGTCATCTGCTCGCAGGCGCCGCCGCCATCGGCGCGGCTGCCGCCACCGGGCTTCGCCCGACCATCGCCGATGCCTCGGTGCCGCCAGCCGGGACACAGGCGCCGGGCTTCTATCGCTACAAGGTCGGCAGCATCGAGTGCACCTCGATCAATGACGGTGCGCGCACCTTCCCGATGCCCGACAAATTCGTCAGCAACCTGTCGAAGGAGGAGGCGCTCGCCGCAGGCGAGGCCGCCTACATGCCCAAGGGCATGGTCACGGTGCCGTTCAACCCGCAGCTCATCAACACCGGCCCCAAGCTGGTGCTGATCGACGCCGGCAACGGCGTCGCCAATCTCGAGCCGAGCAAGGGCGCGGTCGGCCGCACGCTGCAGAACCTCCAGGCCGCCGGCGTCGATCCCAAGAGCATCGATGTGGTGCTGCTCTCGCATCTGCATCCCGACCACACCAACGGCATTCGCCTCGCCGACGGCGCGCTCGCCTTCCCGAATGCGGAGATCATGGTGCCGGGCAAGGACTGGGAGTTCTGGACCAGCGCTGACAACGCCGCCAAGGCCGAGTCCAATCCGATGATGAAGAACTACTTCGCCAACGTGAAGAAGACCTTTGACGGCCTCGAGTCCAAGGTCACGAAATACGAGTGGGGCAAGGAAGTCGCGCCGGGCATCACCTCGATCGCGACGCCGGGCCACACGCCGGGTCACACCTCGTTCGCGGTCGCCTCGGGCGACAAGAAGGTCCTGATCCAGTCCGACGTCACCAACATTCCGGAATTCTTCCTGCGCAATCCGGATTGGCACGTAGCGTTCGACAACGATCCCGCGCTGGCGCAGGAGACCCGCCACAAATTCTACGACATGGCCGCGGCGGAGAAGGCCACTGTCGTCGGCTTCCACTTCACCTTCCCCTCGGTCGGCCATGTCGAGAAGGACGGCGCCAAATATCGCCTGATCCCGTCGGCGTGGAATCCGACGATCTGAGTGGATTTGCAGATTCGCACGAAAGATCGGGCCGCCACTTGGCGGCCCGATTGTTTTTGGTCACCATCTGCTTTCGCGAAACGCAGCGTTTCCAAATCGGACCGGTTCATGCACTTGCATCCATCGATCCGGATCGCTTAAGTGCCGCCCCGGCACTCCCGCTCAAGCCCTCAAGGACACTCCATGGCCTACAACATCGTCGTCATCGCCGGCAGCCTGCGCAAGGACAGCTTTTCGCTGAAGATCGCCAATGCGCTGGCAAAACTCGCGCCTGCCTCGCTCAAGCTCGAGGTCGTCACCCTCGGGGGCATCTCGTTCTTCAACCAGGACCTCGAGGGCGCGCCGCCGGCCGACTGGCTGGCCTTCCGCGACAAGCTCCAGAAGTCCGACGGCGTCATCTTCGTCACCCCCGAATACAACCGCGCGATCCCGGGCGTCCTCAAGAACGCCATCGACGTCGCCTCGCGCCCCTATGGCAAGAGCTCGTTCAACGGCAAGCCGGTCGGCATCGTCTCGAACTCGCCGGGCCCGCTCGGCGGCGTCAGTGCGGCCAAGACGCTGCAGAACATCCTGCCGGGCATTGCCGGCCCGATCATGCAGCAGCCGGAGACCTATCTGAACGCGGTCGGCGATGCCTTCGATGCGGAGGGCAACCTGACCAAGGACTCGCTCAAGCCCGTGCTCCAGGCCTATATCGACGCCTTCGCCGCGCACGTCGCGAAGCACCACGGCTGAGGCTCTCCGCTTAAGCTTGCTCAACCTCTCCGTCATGCCCGGCCTTGTGCCGGGCATCCACGTTCTTCGTCGCCGCGGGCCAAGGCGTGGATGGCCGGGACAAGCCCGGCCATGACGATGGGGTCGGCAGACCGACGAACGGGCAGGGCGCACTAACACTCCCTTAACCAAGCTGCCCCATCTTCCCGAGATGGTCTCCCGCGCGCGCCTGAAATCGATCCTGACCGGCCTTGCCCTCTATGCGATGGCGGTCGCGATCGTCGGCTATTTCGGCGTCAACGCCTATACCGGCAAATACGGCCTCAACGCCCGCCAGGAGCTCGACCAGGAGATCATCGCGCTGACGAGCGAGCTGGCGCAGCTCAAGCGCGAGCGCGCCAGGAGCGAGCAGCGCGTGTCGCTGCTGCGCACCGACAAGATCGATCCCGACATGCTCGACGAGCGGGCGCGCTTCCAGCTCGACTACGTCAATCCGCATGATCTCGTTCGGATGATCCCGGCCAAGTAGCGCTTTCCGCTCCATTCGAAAGCCGCATCGAAAGCCGCTGCCGAAATCCGGCACGCGTCGATCAATTCTACCGAAAGCCGCAAGCGTGGAACCGGACTGCCGCTTGACGGCAGTGCCGGTGCGGGCTCATGCCTTCCCACGCTGTCGGCCTGAGTTGACGCAGATCAACCGGGTCGTGCCGGCACAGCCTAGACTGCCACCCGGAGGAAACAGTGATGAATGGGCCAATGTCCCGGCATCACGCGGCCCGTGTCGAGGCCGCCATTGCGTCAGGCCAGGCCGCGCGGTCCGCGCTGGTGGCCTCATGGTGCCGTTCGTCCCGATTGCATCATCTCGATCCCGCCGGCCGCAATCTGCCGGTGTGGCTCAGCGACGCCGAGTTGCGGCAGGCGCGCGAGCGCGTCGCGCCGCTGCTTGCCGCCGCGCAAGGCGCCATAGACCGGCTCTATCAGGCTGTCGGCGCGGCCGGCTGCTGCGTGCTGCTCGCCGACGTCGAGGGCGTGCCGGTCGACCGCCGCGGCACGCCGGCCGACGATGCCACGTTCCAGTCCTGGGGCCTGTGGACCGGCGCGCTCTGGAGCGAGGAGTATGAGGGCACCAACGGCATCGGCACCTGCGTCGTCGAGCAGCGGCCGCTGACGATCGACCGTGATCAGCACTTCTTCACCCGCAACACGCTGCTGAGCTGCACCGCCGTTCCGATCTACGATCACGAGGCAGCTTTCGCCGGTGTGCTCGACGTCTCCTCCTGCCGCGCCGACCGCACCGATGCGTTCTCCAGCCTGATCGCGCTCGCGGCCGGCGAGGCGGCAAGGCGCATCGAGGCCGACTTGTTTCGCCGGGCGTTTGCTCATGCCCGCATCGTGCTGACGCAAGGTCCGGACGGCCAGTCGATCGGCCTCGTCGCGGTCGATGCGGACGATCTCGTGATCGGCGCGACCCGCACCGCCCGCGCGGGACTGGGGATCGCGCCGGGCAGGGCGATGCGGCCGGTGCCCGCGGCCGATCTGCTCGGTGGCGATGCCGCGCATGATCACCTTGCCGGCGGCCAGCGCGCGGTGTTGCAGCGGGCGCTGCTCCGCGCCGGCGGCAATGTCTCGGCCGCCGCCAAAGCCCTCGGCGTCAGCCGCGCCACGCTGCACCGGAAGCTGAAGCGGTTCGATATCAGGCATTAGGCCATCGTCCTCGCAATGACGATGTGGAGGCCGCGAGCGTCCCATCTCCCCCGCGACTGTCGCAGAACTGCGACACTCCCGCCCGGCCATCGTTTCTATCAGGGCTGACAGAAACCATCTCCCGCGAGATCGTCGGCGCAAGTCGTGAACACACGGCGGATCGCGCAAACATCAACATTGGGAGTGAGCAATGAACAAGGTGGAATTCCTCGGCGTCACCCAAAGCCCCTTCGCCGAACGCTACGACAATTTCATCGGCGGCAAGTTCACAGCACCCATCGCCGGCAAATATTTCGACAATGCCTCGCCGGTGAACGGCCAGATCGTCTGCAAGATTGCGCGCTCCGATGCGCAGGACGTCGAGGCCGCGCTCGATGCGGCCCATGCTGCCAAGGCCGCGTGGGGACGCACCAGCGTCGCCGAGCGCGCCGCGATCCTGAACAAGATCGCCGACCGCATGGAGGAGAATCTCGAGCGCCTCGCAATCGCCGAGACCTGGGACAACGGCAAGCCGATCCGCGAGACCCGCGCCGCCGACCTGCCGCTGGCGATCGATCACTTCCGCTACTTCGCCGGCGTCGTCCGCGCGCAGGAAGGCTCGATCGGCGAGATCGACCACGACACCATCGCCTATCATTTCCACGAGCCGCTCGGCGTGGTCGGCCAGATCATTCCCTGGAACTTCCCATTGTTGATGGCGTGCTGGAAGCTCGCCCCCGCGCTCGCCGCCGGCAATTGCGTGGTGCTCAAGCCGGCCGAGCAGACGCCGGCATCGATCATGGTCTGGGCCGAGATCATCGGCGATCTCCTGCCCCCAGGCGTCCTCAACATCGTCAACGGTTTTGGCCTCGAGGCCGGCAAGCCGCTCGCCTCCAGCCCGCGGATTGCGAAGATCGCCTTCACGGGCGAGACCACGACCGGCCGGCTGATCATGCAATATGCCAGCCAGAACCTGATCCCCGTGACGCTGGAGCTCGGCGGCAAATCGCCGAACATCTTCTTCAGCGACGTCACCGCCGAGGACGACGATTTCTTCGACAAGGCGATCGAAGGCTTCGTCATGTTCGCGCTGAACCAGGGCGAGGTTTGCACTTGTCCGAGCCGGGCGCTGGTCCACGCCGACATCTATGACCGCTTCATGGAGCGCGCGCTCAAGCGCGTCGCCGCGATCAAGCAGGGCGATCCGCGCGCGGCCGACACCATGATCGGCGCACAGGCCTCCAGCGAGCAGCTCGCAAAGATCCTCTCCTATATCGACATCGGCAAGCAGGAGGGCGCCAAGGTGCTGGCCGGCGGCGGACGCGCCGAGCTCGCGGGCGATCTCGCCGGCGGCTTCTACGTCCAGCCGACGGTGTTCGAAGGCAACAACAAGATGCGCATCTTCCAGGAGGAGATCTTTGGCCCCGTGGTCTCGGTCACGACCTTCAAGACCGACGATGAGGCGCTCGCGATCGCCAACGACACGCTCTATGGCCTCGGGGCCGGCGTCTGGAGCCGCGATGCCAACCGCTGCTACCGCTTCGGAAGGGCGATCCAGGCCGGCCGGGTCTGGACCAACTGCTACCATGCCTATCCCGCGCATGCGGCCTTCGGCGGCTACAAGCAGTCCGGCGTCGGGCGCGAGACCCACAAGATGATGCTCGATCACTATCAGCAGACCAAGAACCTCCTGGTCAGCTATAGCCCGAAGAAGCTCGGTTTCTTCTGATCGGCAAGCCCTGATGGCAAGGCACAGGCGGCGTCATGGCGGCGGCGCCTGTGCGCATCTATCATTGCGCACCCGCCGTCATCCGCCTGTCAGAGAATTGGGACAAGACGACAGGCTCGCCCTTGTGGCGTTTTGACGCGATGCTGCGCAAAGATGGAGGCTTGTCATGCAGGACAATCGTTCACGTCGAACGGTGCGTATTGGAGCGATGCTGTTCGGCGCGGCGCTCCTTCCTTTGTCGATGGCCTTCGCACAGACCGGCCCGGCTCCGGCTGGTGCCAAGCAGGTCCCGACCCTCGACGGCAAGCCGCCGCTGATCCTCGGCCATCGCGGCCTGCCGGGGTTGGTGGCCGAAGAGACCGAGGCATCGTACGAGCTTGCCGCGGCACTCGGCACCGACGCGCTCGAAGAGGATTTGCACCTGACCAAGGACTGCGTCCTGGTGGTGCGCCATAACCCCTGGCTCAGCGACAACACCAATGTGGCCGAGGTCGCCAAGACCAACGCGACTGTTGCGGCCCGCAAGCGCACCGTGCCCGGCGTGCGCGTCAAGGCGCCGGCTTCCCCGACCGCGCCTGCTGATTATCTGACTGATCTTACGGATCCCGCCGATCCGAAATCGGTGCTGAAGTCGCTGATCGTGGACGGCGAGGACCACACCAATGACTGGTCGATCACCGACTTCACCATGGCCGAGCTGAAGGAATGGATCGCCGGCACGACCTACGATGCCGCCAACGAACGGCCAAAAGTCTTCAACGGCAAATTCCCGGTCATCAGCTTCCAGGACGTCATCGACATCGCCAAGGCCAAGGGCAAGGCGACCGGGCGTCCCATCCTGGTCTATCCCGAGACCAAGAACCCGACCTGGAACAATGCCCAGGCCATCGCAAACGGCTGCGGTGCGCCCGGCAGCCGTCCGCTCGAGGATGCCCTGATCAAGATCATCAAGGACAATGGCCTCAACACCAAGGATGCGCCCATCCTGGTCCAGAGCTTCGAGCCCGGCAGCCTGAAATATATGCGCAGCCATGGGCTTCAGACGCGGCAGGTTCAGCTCATCGACGGCAACGGCATCGACTTCAAGACCGGCAAGGTGCTGCTCAACAACATCACGAGCTCACGTCCGTTCGACTGGACGGTTGCGGGTGATGCGCGCCTCTACGATGCGATGCTGACCCCTGAGGGCCTTGCCGAGATCAAGGCCTATGCCGACGGCATCGGGCCGTGGAAGGCCTATATCGTGCCGCTCAAGATCGTGCCGTGGAAGGACAGCAACGCCGACGGCACGCCCTACAAGGGATCGACCCCGGAGGCATCGACGCAGGAGCCGACCAGCCTCGTTGCCGGCGCGCACAAGCTCGGCCTGTTCGTGCACGTCTTCACATTCCGGAACGAGAAGAAATATCTCGCCGCCGATTATCACGGCGATCCCGGTCTCGAATATCTCAAATTTTTCCGTCTCGGCGTGGATGGGGTCTTCACCGACTTCACGCACACCGCCGTTGCCGCCCGCACAGCCTATCTGCGCGAGCTCGGCTGGTAAGGCCGACGGTACGAATCGGACACGCGCCAAGGGTCTCTGCTCGTGGGATGCGCGTGTCCGATATGCTTGCCGCATCTGCTGGCACGGCCTGTATTGGCGCGGAGCTAATGTTGCCCAATCGGCGCCAAAGGTTTTGCAAAGTTTCGGCCACGTTGCAGTGCGGCATAATGAAAATCGTGCTATTCCGTTGCGGTGCTTTCCAACCGCGTTTGACTTGGGTTAGAGAGGGCTGAAGTTTTCTCTGACCCGGAATTCCCATGGCCGCACCCAAGAAAGCCGCCGCAGGCGCTGCGCAGGACAAGACCGACGGCGGTTCGCCCCCGGAATTCACCAGGGAACAGGAGCTCAAGGCGCTCCGCGACATGCTCCTGATCCGGCGGTTCGAGGAAAAGGCCGGCCAGCTCTACGGCATGGGTGCGATCGGCGGCTTCTGCCATCTCTATATCGGCCAGGAGGCCGTGGTGGTCGGCATGCAGATGGCTCTGAAAGAGGGCGATCAGGTCATCACCGGCTATCGCGACCACGGCCATATGCTCGCCACCGGCATGGACGCCAACGGCGTCATGGCCGAGCTCACGGGCCGCCGCGGCGGCTATTCCAAGGGCAAGGGCGGCTCCATGCACATGTTCAGCAAGGAGAAGCACTTCTACGGCGGTCACGGCATCGTCGGCGCCCAGGTCTCGCTCGGCACGGGCCTCGCCTTCGCCAATCACTATCGCGGCAACGACAGCGTCAGCGTCACCTATTTCGGCGACGGTGCGGCCAACCAGGGCCAGGTCTATGAGAGCTTCAACATGGCCGAGCTGTGGAAGCTGCCGGTGATCTACGTCATCGAGAACAACCGTTACGCCATGGGCACCTCGGTCTCGCGCGCCTCTGCCCAGCAAGACTTCTCCAAGCGCGGTGCGTCCTTCAACATTCCCGGCAGGCAGGTCGACGGCATGGACGTCCGCGCCGTGAAGGCTGCGGGCGACGAGGCGGCGGCCTGGTGCCGCGCCGGCAAGGGCCCCTTCATCCTGGAGATGCAGACCTACCGCTATCGCGGCCACTCGATGTCCGACCCTGCAAAGTATCGCACGCGCGAGGAGGTCGAGAAGGTTCGCCACGACCAGGACCCGATCGAGCAGGTGCGCAACCGCTTGCTCGCGGCCAAGGTCAGCGAGGCCGATCTCAAGGCGATCGACGCCGAGGTGCGCGACATCGTCAATGCGTCCGCCGACTTTGCCCAGCATGATCCCGAGCCGGATGCCGCCGAGCTCTGGACCGACGTTTACCGCTGAACGCGCGCAAGCTTTCTTTTGGAGTCGATATGCCAATTCAAGTGCTGATGCCCGCGCTGTCGCCCACGATGGAGAAGGGCAACCTCGCCAAGTGGCTCAAGAAAGAGGGCGAGCAGATCAAGTCTGGCGACGTCATCGCCGAGATCGAGACCGACAAGGCGACGATGGAGGTCGAGGCGACCGATGAGGGGACGCTCGGCAAGATCCTGATCCCCGAGGGGACCGCCGACGTCGCGGTGAACACGCCGATCGCGACCATTCTCGCCGATGGTGAGAGCGCGGCTGATCTCGCGAAAGCCTCTGCACCGGCCGCGAAGGCTGCGGAGTCCGCGCCGCCCGCCGCCGCAAAGGCCGAGGCGCCAGCTCCCAAGGCTGCACCCGCGCCGCAGGCCGTCGCCGAGCCCGATCCGGAAGTGCCCGCCGGCACCGAGATGGTGACGCAGACCATCCGCGAAGCGCTGCGCGACGCCATGGCCGAAGAGATGCGCCGCGACGCCGACGTCTTCGTCATGGGCGAAGAGGTCGCCGAATATCAGGGCGCCTACAAGGTCACGCAAGGCCTGCTCCAGGAGTTCGGCGCCAAGCGCGTCATCGACACCCCGATCACCGAGCACGGCTTCGCCGGCGTCGGCGTCGGTGCCGCCATGACGGGCCTCAAGCCGATCGTCGAGTTCATGACCTTCAACTTCGCCATGCAGGCGATCGACCAGATCATCAACTCCGCGGCCAAGACGCTCTACATGTCCGGTGGACAGATGGGCTGCTCGATCGTGTTCCGTGGGCCCAACGGTGCGGCAGCCCGCGTTGCCGCCCAGCACAGCCAGGATTATTCGTCCTGGTACTCGAACATTCCGGGCCTCAAGGTCGTCGCGCCGTTCTCGGCCGCCGATTACAAGGGCCTGCTCAAGGCCGCGATCCGCGACCCCAATCCGGTGATCTTCCTCGAGAACGAGGTGCTTTACGGCCACACCGGTGAGGTGCCGAAGCTCGACGATTTCGTGATCCCGATCGGCAAGGCGCGCATCGTGCGCTCGGGCTCCCACGTCACCATCATCTCGTGGTCGAACGGCATGACCTATGCGCTCAAGGCCGCCGACGAGCTCGCCAAGGAGGGCATCGAGGCCGAGGTGATCGACCTGCGCACGCTGCGCCCGATGGACACCGAGACCATCGTCAACTCCGTCAAGAAGACGGGGCGCGCCGTCACCGTGGAAGAGGGTTGGGCCCAGAGTGGCGTCGGCGCCGAGATCGCCGCGCGCATCATGGAGAACGCCTTCGACTATCTCGACGCGCCTGTTACGCGCGTCTCCGGCAAGGACGTGCCGATGCCCTATGCCTCCAACCTGGAGAAGCTCGCGCTGCCCTCGGCGGCGGAAGTCGTCGAGGCCGCCAAAGCCGTCTGCTACAGGTAGACCATGGCGGGCCCCAAGGAGCAGCCACTGCCACCCGACGTCATGACCCGCGAGGATGCGGTCGAGATCCTGCGCGTGTTCGTGCTGGACGGCGGGCTGTCGATGGCGTTCCAGCGGGCCTTCGAGGAGCCCGACATGTGGGGGCTGCTGCTGGTCGATCTCGCCCGCCACGCCGCGCGCGCCTATGCGCGCGAGAGCGAATATACCGAGGAAGACGCGCTGAACCGGATCCTCGACATGTTCCAGGCCGAGATCGAGCGTCCCACCGACACCGGCACGACGACGCCGCGCGGGAAGGGGCACTGACCGTGGCGATCGAATCCCATCATTACGATTTCATGCTCGAGGCGATCCGCGAGGCGCAGGACTCGATTGCGCAGGGCGGCCTGCCGATCGGCGCCGTGCTGACGCGCGACAACAAGATCATCGCCCGCGGCCACAACAACCGCGTGCAGGAGAACAACGTCATCCTGCACGGCGAGATGAGCTGCCTGCGTGCGGCCGGCGCGATCTCGTTCCACGACACCGTCATGTACACCACGCTGTCGCCGTGCTCGATGTGCGCCGGCGCGCTCGCTTTGTTCAAGGTCAAGCTCGTGGTGATCGGGGAATCCGTCACCTTCGAGGGCTCCAAGGACATTCTCGACAAGTTCGGCATCCCCTGGATCGATCTTGCCGACGACCGCTCCATCACCATGATGAAGACGTGGCGTTCCAATCCCGCCAATGAGCGCCTGTGGCAGGGCGACATCGGCAACTAAACCTGGTCCTGTTCGTCCTCGCTCTCGGGGACGACGTTTTGAGAAGTTCTTCGTGAGGTCAGCATGCCTATCAACATCCTGATGCCCGCTCTCTCGCCGACGATGGAGAAGGGCAACCTCGCCAAGTGGCTGAAGAAGGAAGGCGACAAGGTCAAATCCGGCGACGTCATCGCCGAGATCGAGACCGACAAGGCGACCATGGAGGTCGAGGCCATCGACGAGGGCACGATCGCCAAGATCCTGGTGCCCGAAGGGACGCAGGACGTGCCCGTCAATGACGTGATCGCGGTGCTCGCCGGCGAGGGCGAGGATGTGAAGGCGGCCGGTGCCGCCAAGCCGAGCGCCTCAGCCGCGCCGCCGAAAGCCGCTGAGGCTCCCGCGGCTGCTGCAGCTCCCGCGCCTGCGCCCGCCGCGCCCAAGGCTGCGCCGCCGCCTGCTGCCGCAGCTGCGCCGCAGGCTGCTGCGCCCGCCGCGCAAGCCAACGGCCATGGCGGCCGCGTGTTCTCCTCGCCGCTGGCGCGCCGTCTCGCTAAGGAAGCCGGCATCGATGTCGGCATGGTCGCCGGCACCGGCCCGCACGGCCGCGTGGTGGCGCGCGACGTCGAGCAGGCCAAGTCCGGCAAGGGCCTCAAGGCACCTGCCGCGGCGCCGTCAGGCGCGCCCTCGATCGCGCCGACCATGTCGGACAAGCAGATCCTGTCGCTGTTCGAGCCGGGCTCCTACGACATCGTCCCGCATGACGGCATGCGCCGCACCATTGCGCAGCGCCTGACTGCGTCGATCCAGAACGTTCCGCACTTCTATCTCACCATCGACTGCGACATCGGCAAGCTGCTCGCCGCGCGCGAGGAGATCAACGCCGCTGCGCCAAAGGACAAGGAGAAGAAGCCGCTCTACAAGATCTCGGTCAACGACTTCGTCATCAAGGCGATGGCGGTGGCGCTGCAGAAGATCCCGAACTGCAATGTCAGCTGGACCGAAAGCGGCATGGTCAAGCATCACCATTCCGACGTCGGCGTCGCGGTCGCGATGCCCGGCGGCCTGATCACGCCGATCATCCGCAAGGCCGAGACCAAGACGCTCTCGACCATCTCCAACGAGATGAAGGATTTCGCCGCGCGCGCCCGCTCGCGCAAGCTGAAGCCCGAGGAGTATCAGGGCGGCACCACGGCGGTCTCCAACCTCGGCATGTACGGCATCAGCCACTTCACCGCCGTGATCAACCCGCCGCATGCCACGATCCTCGCGGTCGGCACCAGCGAGGAGCGTCCCGTCGTGCGCGGCGGCAAGATCGAGATCGCGCACATGATGAGCGTGACCTTGTCCTGCGATCACCGCGCCATCGACGGCGCGCTCGGCGCCGAGCTGATCGGCGCGTTCAAGCAGCTGATTGAAAATCCCGTCATGATGATGGTTTGAGATGGCGCATGACGACGCGCTGGCCCTGGATCTCGATGCTGGTTTCGCTGATCCTCACGCTCAGCCCGTTCGGCCGCGAGATCATTGAGGCCGCCTTCTTTGCCGGTGAAGCGCTGTCGCGCAACATCTGGGGGCCGATCGCGCTCACCATCTTCGCCATCATGGCGGCAGTCATTCTCTTGGAATGGCTGATCAGAACCTTCGTCTTCAAACGCCGCGCCCGCGGCGCAACGACCGCTTGAGTTGAATGGGAGCCGCCATGGCCGACACGTCTTTCGACATCATCATCATCGGCTCCGGTCCCGGCGGCTACGTCACCGCGATCCGCGCCGCGCAGCTCGGCTTCAAGACCGCGATCGTCGAAAAATCCTATCTCGGCGGCATCTGCCTGAACTGGGGCTGCATCCCGACGAAAGCGCTGCTGCGTTCGGCCGAGATCTATCACTACATGCAGCATGCCAAGGATTACGGCCTGTCGGCGGACAACGTCTCGTTCGACCCGAAGGCGGTGGTGCAGCGTTCGCGCGGCGTCTCGAAGCGGCTGAACGACGGCGTCGGCTTCCTGATGAAGAAGAACAAGGTCAGCGTGATCTGGGGCGCCGCCTCGATCGACGCGGCCGGCAAGGTCACCGTGAAGAAGTCCGATGTCGAGGGCCCCAAGGGCTCGCTGGGCGAGGGGACTTATCAGGCCAAGCACATCATCGTCGCGACCGGTGCGCGGCCGCGCGTGCTGCCAGGGCTCGAGCCCGACAAGAAGCTGATCTGGACCTACTTTGAAGCAATGGTGCCGGAGAAGATGCCGAAATCGCTGCTGGTGGTCGGCTCCGGCGCGATCGGCATCGAGTTCGCCTCGTTCTTCCACACCATGGGAAGCGACGTCACCGTCGTCGAGGTGCTGCCGCAGATACTGCCCGTCGAGGACGCCGAGATCGCGGGCCTTGCGCGCAAGCGGCTGGAGAAGCAGGGCATCAAGATCATGTCCTCGACCAAGGTGACGAAGCTGGAGAAGAAGGCCGACAGCGTCGTTGCCACCATCGATGACGGGAAGGGCAAGCCTGTCACGACCGAGTTCGAGCGCGTCATCTCGGCGGTGGGCGTTGTCGGCAATATCGAGAATCTCGGCCTCGAAAAGCTCGGCGTGAAGACCGATCGCGGCTGCATCGTGATCGACGGCTACGGCAACACCAACGTGCCCGGCATCTACGCCATCGGCGACGTTGCGGGCCCCCCGATGCTCGCGCACAAGGCCGAGCATGAGGGTGTGATCTGCGTCGAGGCAATCAAGGGCCTGCATCCGCATCCCATGGACAAGAACATGATCCCGGGCTGCACCTATTGCCAGCCGCAGGTCGCTTCCGTCGGTCTCACCGAGGCCAAGGCCAAAGAGAGCGGCCGCGAGATCCGCGTCGGCCGCTTCCCCTTCGTCGGCAACGGCAAGGCGATCGCGCTCGGCGAGGACCAGGGCCTCGTCAAGGTGATCTTCGACAAGAAGACCGGCCAGCTGCTCGGCGCCCACATGGTTGGCGCCGAAGTGACCGAGCTGATCCAGGGCTACGTTGTCGCCATGAACCTGGAGACCACGGAAGAAGAGCTGATGCACACGGTGTTCCCGCATCCGACGCTGTCGGAGATGATGAAGGAAGCCGTGCTGGATGCGTACGGACGGGTGTTGAATATTTGATGGGCGAGCGCGCCGCGATTGGACCCGTCATCCTGAGGTGCTCGCGCAGCGAGCCTCGAAGGATGCACGGCCGAGCTCCTGCAGCCGGGCCCGCCGCCCTTCGAGGCCTCCGCTTCGCTCCGGCACCTCAGGGTGACGGGATCGAATAGAGAATGAAACAACACAACAACAAAAGGGAATGAACCCATGCACGACAACGACAATCTCACCATCGAACGGCCGACCTTCGTCACCCATCTCGAATGCGCGATGGAGGGCGATCATTACGCCGCCGACCAGGTCCACAACCTGTCCAAGGCCGGCAAGCCGCTCTTGGTGCGCTACGACCTCGCCGGCGTAAAGAAGGCGCTGACCAAGGATGCGCTTAGCGACCGTCCGGCCGACATGTGGCGCTACCGCGAGCTGCTGCCGGTGCGCAAATGCAAGGACATCGTCTCGCTCGGTGAAGTCACGACGCCGCTGATCCGGCTGCCCAAGCTCGGCAAGAAGCTCGGCGGCGGCGAGATCATCGTGAAGGATGAGGGGCGCCTGCCGACCGGCTCGTTCAAGGCCCGCGGCCTCGTGATGGCGGTGTCGATGGGCAAGGCGCTCGGCATCAAGCACATGGCGATGCCGACCAACGGCAATGCCGGCGCGGCGCTGGCGGCTTATGCGACCTCCTGCGGCATCAAGACCACGATCTTCTGTCCGGCCGATACGCCCGAGGTGAATGTCAGCGAGATCGAGCTGCAGGGCGCGACCGTCTACCGCGTCAACGGCTATATCGACGATTGCGGCAAGATCGTCGGCGAGGGCAAGGCCAAGGTCGGCTGGTTCGACACTTCGACGCTGAAGGAGCCGTACCGTATCGAAGGCAAGAAGACGATGGGCCTCGAGCTCGCCGAGCAGCTCGGCTGGGACGTGCCCGATGTGATCTTCTATCCGACCGGCGGCGGCACCGGCCTGATCGGCATGTGGAAGGCGTTCGACGAGCTCGAGAAGATCGGCTTCATCGGAAGCAAGCGCCCGCGCATGGTCGCAGTGCAGGCCTCCGGCTGCGCACCGATGGTGCGCGCTTATGAGGCCGGCACCGAGCATGCGACGCGCTGGGAGGACGCCCACACCATCGCGTCAGGCATCCGCGTGCCGCAGGCGATCGGCGATTTCCTCATCCTGCGCGCGGTGCGCGAGAGCAAGGGCTTTGCCATCGCGGTCGACGACGACAAGATCTCGGCGGCGCTCAACGAGGTCGCGCGCGAGGAGGGGCTGTTGCTCTGCCCCGAAGGTGCTGCCACCTACGCGGCCTACAAGGAGAGCCTTGCCGACGGCCGCGTCTCGAAGGGTGACCGGGTGATGCTGTTCAACTGCGCGAGCGGCCTGAAATACCCGCTGCCGCCGGTCACCCGCACGCTCGATCGCCACAAGCCGATCGACTACTCGCAGTTCTAGAAATCTCTCCCTCTCCCCGTTCTTACGGGGAGCGGGCTGGGGTGATGAGGGCCTCTCTCCGCGAATGAGATATTCGTGAGACCTGTACCCCCTCACCCGAATTCGCGCTGCGCACGAATTCGACCTCTCCCCGCAAGCGGGGCGAGGTGAAGAAAAACAACAACGACATCGCTGGGGAGAACACAATGAAGAAGGCCATCTGGGCCGGGCTGATCGGTATTCTCGCTCTCACTGGCGCCGCGCGCGCCGACGACTATCCCTCGCATCCCATCACCATCATCGTGCCCTTTGCGGCCGGCGGTCCGTCGGATGCGATGGCGCGCGTGCTCGCAGAGCGCATGCGCGTGACGCTCGGCCAGCCGCTGGTGATCGAGAACGTCACAGGTGCGGGTGGTTCGATCGGCGTCGGGCGCGCCGTGCAATCGCCGCCTGATGGTTACACCATCTCCTTCGGTCATCTCGGCACTCACGTCGCCAACGGGGCCGTCTACAAGCTCAAATACGATCTCGTCGCCGATCTCGAGCCCGTGGTGCTGCTGCCCAGCAACCCGATGATCGTGGTCAGCAAGAACGCGGTGCCCGCGACCTCACTGAAGGAGCTGCTGGAATGGCTGAAGTCGCGGCCGTCACCGCCGACCGCAGGCACGGCCGGCGCAGGCTCCGGCAGCCATATCGCCGGCGTCTATTTCGAGAGCGTGTCCGGCATCAAGCTGCAATACGTGCCGTATCGCGGCACCGCGCCCGCGCTGAACGATCTCATCGCCGGCCAGATCGACGTCATCGTCGACCAGACCTCGAACTCCATCAACCAGGTCCGCGCGGGCACCATCCGCGCCTACGCCATCACCGACGACAAGCGTTTGGCCTCGGCGCCCGATATTCCGACTGCGGAGGAGGCGGGGCTGAAAGGCTTCAACATGACGCTGTGGTCGGGCATGTGGGTGCCAAAGGGGACGCCCAAGGAGATCGTCACCAAGCTCAATGCGGCTGCCGTCGAAGCGCTGAACGATCCCGCGGTGAAGAAGCAGCTCGAAAGCCAGGGCCTGGAGATGACGCCAAAGGATCAGCTCACCCCCGAAGCCTTGGGCAATCGCCAGAAGGCCGAGATCGCCAAATGGTGGCCGATCATCAAGGCGGCGAACATCAAGGTGGATTGAGGCGGACCGTCGCGTTTGCTGGCCGACAATCACCCCCTGGTTTCGCCGCCTGCCGCCAACGCCCGGTCCAGGCATTGCATCATGTCCGTGGGGGCAAACGGCTTACCGAGAAAACAGACCGCCCCGGCTTTGAGCGCGCGCACGCGCACGCTCTCATCCGGAAAAGCCGTGATGAAGATGAACGGCGTCGCCGAACCCTGAGCACGCATCTGCGTCAGCAGATCGATGCCGGTCATGAACGGCATCTGCACGTCGGCGATCACGCACGAGGCGTCAGTCGAATCTGTCGACCTCAGAAACTCATCGGCGGAGGCGAATGTATGGACGGTGTATCCGCGGGATTCCAGGAGATTGTTGATCGCGGCCCGCACATAAGGGTCATCGTCAAGCACCGAAATGACCGGAGGCACCGACAAGACGTCCACTCCTAGCCCGAGGTTACGCGCTTGCCGTCGCCACGGCTACACATGAGCGCGCAGGGTGGACCTGCCAGTCACCATTGGAAACTCATACTTAGGTTTGTATGTCGGGCTTGCTGGGTCGAATTCCGAGTGCCTCGCTCATTCTGACCAGATCGGCCAGCGACTTCGCGCCCATTTTCCGCATGATCTGGCCGCGATAGATCTTGACGGTGATTTCCGCCAATCCGAGCTGGGCGGCCACTTGCTTGTTCATCAGGCCGGACGTCACCAGCGACAATACGTCTCGCTCCCGCGAGGACAGTGACTCGAAGCGTGACTTGACGGTCGAGACCGTCTTGTTGAGGTCGCGGCGCTTGCGATCTCGCTCGATCGCGGCCTGGACTGCGTCGAGGATGTCCTGGTCGCGAACCGGCTTGGTCAGGAAGTCGATGGCGCCACTCTTCATGGCCCGAACTGTCATGGGAATGTCACCATGACCGGTGATGAAGATGATGGGCGTTTGGATGTTTGCCTTGGCAAGATCGGACTGCAGGTCCAGGCCGCTGGCTCCGGGCAGGCGGATGTCGAGCACCAGACAACTGGGGACTTCCGGCGGCCTGGCCTGAAGCAGTTGCGCTGCCGAGCCGAAGGCTTCGACCTTGAGGCCGACCGACTCGAAAAGATTGGTGAGCGCACGACGCATGGACGCGTCGTCGTCGACGATGAAGACGACCGGCTGGTCGCCGTCCTCCTGCGACGGCGAAGGCTCCGCGCGCTCGGTCACGACGTTTCCTCTCGATGGCGGGGCAGGGTGATCTGAAAAGTCGCGCCGCGGTCCTGGTTCGATGCGCCGGAAAGTCGTCCGCCATGGGCCTCGATGATGGAGCGGCAGATCGACAGCCCCATGCCCATGCCGGAGGACTTCGTCGTGAAGAATGGCGTGAACAGGCGGTCCATCGCCTGTTCACAGATGCCGACGCCGCAGTCGGCGACGCTCACCAGCACCGCCTCGTCGTCACACGCCGCTGAGCGGATGTCCAGCTCGCGCGGACGATCATCAACGCATTCCATCGCTTCGATGCCGTTCATGATCAGGTTGATGAGGACCTGTTGCAATTGGATCCGATCGCCAAAGATCTTGGGCAGCGCGGACGACAGCTCCATCCGTACCGACACGGCGTGGCTGGCCATCTCGCGCTGAACGAGCGCGACCGCCTCGCGCACGACCGCGTTTGCGTCGAGCGGAGCCATCTCGATGTCGGACCGCTTGGCGAGCGCCCGCACGTGGCGGATCACATCGCTGGCGCGCGTGCCGTCCTCGATGATCCACTCCACGGAGCGGCGGGCTGCGTTGAAATCGGGCGGACTGCGCTTCAGCCAGGTGAGGCAGGCGTCGGCGTTTGCGATCACTGCGGCGAGCGGCTGATTGATTTCATGGGAAATGGAAGCGGTCAGCTCACCCAGCGTCGTGACGCGCGTCACATGGGCAAGCTCGGCCTGGGCCTTGCGCAGCGCCTCTTCGGCCTGATCGGCGCGGATCGCCGCGGTCACGTCGGTACAGACGCCACGGTAGCCCAGAAAGCTCCCGTCGGCGTCGAAGAACGGCTTGCCGCTGGTCCGGACGTAGATCGGCTGCCCGCTGCGGTCCTTGCTGCGATACACGAGGTCGCGGAATGGAACGTGGGCGTCGAGCGCGGCCCGATGTTCTCGCCATTTTTCGGGTTCGAGATCCGCGTCCGGAGCGATGTCCCAGCGGGTGAGCCCGATCAGGCCTGCTGGCGCGGTGATGGTATCGGAGTGCTCCGAGATCAAGGTGACGCGATGGTCTGGCCCTGTCTCCCAGAACCAATCGGACGCGGTTTCGGCATAGTCGCGAAAGCGCTGCTCGCTCTCACGAAGCCTGCGCTCGGCCTCCTTGGTTGCCGTGATGTCGCTCACCGATCCCACGAACTCCACCTGGCCGCCGGAATCGCGCGTGGCCCGGGCCACCGCGCGGACGTACTTGATGGAACCATCGGCCATCACGAGCCGGTATTCGTGATCGTAGTCTTTTCCCTCGCGCGCAGCCCGGCCCGTCATGCGTTGCACTGCAAGCCGGTCCTCCGGATGGATCCGCTCGAGCATGACCGGGATCCGTGGCTTGCTCCCCTCATCGCATTCGAAGATGCGATAGGTCTCCTTGGACCAGCTGATCTCGCCGGTTGCAGCCCTCCAGCCGAAACTGCCAGTGTGGCTCAATTCCTGCGCCTGGGCGAGATAGGCCTCGCTCTGTCGCAGCGCATTCTCCGCTTCCTTGCGCTCGGTGATGTTCTCGCAGGCCACCAGCACGATTGGCCCGCCATCGGCCCGCTGCATGGTCTTGGCGTTCTCGCGCACCCAGAGCACCGACCGGTCCTTGCGCACCTTCCGGATTTCCCAGGTGTGGGACTGGTCGACCGTCTCGAGGCACAGCGCGACACATGCGCGGACGAAGTCGCGATCCTCCTCGAAGAAGACATCCAGCACTGATCGGCCGATCAACTCCGCGGCCGTATAGCCCAGTTGCGCGGCGCCGAACGTATTCACGTTGATCACGGTTCCGGCCGGATCGACCATGAAATACATGACCGGATTGTGCTCGAACACTTGCTGCCACTGCTTGACCGCTTCGAGCAAGCCGCCATCGGGATCGGTGTGCGGCTTGGCGGTTACAGTCTGCTTGACGCAGCCGGCGAGGAATTGCGCGGCTGACTTCCCGAACGACACGGCCCGGCGAGGCTTCATCGCAGACGCTCCCGGCAATCTATCTGCGTGATAACAAGTAGAGCACGTTGCCGCGAGAGGAGCAATTCCGGCCAAAGTCGGATTGGGGTCATGGCGTTCGCCCTTGAATCGACCGCTCGCCGCACTGGCCATCGCAGCGCGTTACGTGCGCCATGCCGACTGAGATTTCACCGTGCCCGTGCAGCCGGAGCATCATGCGCCGTCTCGTTGAACATGAATGAGCGCGGGCGCCCCCGGGCGAATACGGACAAACCTAGGTATAGCTCCTCCAATCCAAGTCATGTCGGGCATTTACCTCCGTACAATTGAGCGCTTCGTGCCCGGCGGACTATCCTCACGACCAATCGGGAGTGTCGACCAGCCGATCGCAGCGAGCGTACGAGAACGTCTCTCCGTCGGGCAGCGATCACGGACGAGGCCGCCGCACTTCTCGACGGGCAACCGCAAGCAACAGAGGGAGACAGCAATGTGCGATGCATCCGTACTTCCTGAGCGTGGCCTATCCCAGTCCGAACGTTGCTCTTCAGTCAATGGCTGCGCGGTGTGCGGCGGCAAGTTTGGTCTGATCCGCCACTACTCGTGGCGCACCGCGCTCTGCTCGAAGACATGTGTGGATCGCTTCCGCACCCGCCGCGAGCGCGACCGCCGGTGGCTGTTTCGGGCTCAGTTCGCGTGAGGCTGAATTGGAGAGCTGACATCGTTCTCTGATCCGGGAGCCCGTATGTTGAGCCGCTCATGCAAGCTCTTGTGGCCGGTGGTTCTCCTCTGCTCCAGCGCGACGATCGAGGCGCAGGAGACGGGACACGGTGCCGCTCATCGCCAGCACCCACCCCAGGACCAGGAGCTGCACGAAAAATTCTATTCGACCTGGCACATGCCGGACAATCCGAGCCTGAGCTGCTGCAACAGCGCCGACTGCTATCCGACCGAGATCAAGTACGTCGACGGCAAGATATTTGCACGACGCAGGGAGGACGGGAGGTACATCCTCGTCCCGCCGCAAAAAGTGGAGCGACACAGGGACAATCCGGACGGCCGAAACCATCTTTGCGCTCCACCGCCCGCATTGTCTCCGTTGGACAGCGTCTACTGCTTCGCCTTGGGAGGTGCCACATGAGATTCGCCTTCGTGCTGGTGAACGACCGGATCCCGTTCCGGCGGATCGGGTGCATGCAGTGCTCCGAGCCGGTCAGCGACAGCTATCTCCGCGAGATCGCGACCGGTCTGCGTTATTGCGACCATCAGTGCTACGCGTTGTTCTGCGAGGTCCTGGCGAAAGATCGCGTGAGGGCGGCTTCATGAAATTCGTGCTGGTCAATCACGAGCCCCCGTTGTGCGCGGCCACGTGCAGCACATGTTCGCGGTCGATCCGGTCCGGCTATGTCCGGCATGTGCGGACACAGCAGCGCTACTGTGACTACGATTGCTATCGGCGCGGCGAATTCACGACGTTCTTGATGCAATGGCCGCTGCCCGGGCGCACAGAGCCGGCCGCCGGAAACGTCGAGGCCGCTGCCCGAAGCATGATCGAGACGTTGGCGGTCCTGAGTGCCATCTCGTGCTGGAGTTGCACGATACAGACCTGGACCTTCGCGAGAGCCTTGACCGGCGCATACCTGGACGGCCGCGACCTGATCACGACGGAAGGAGGTGATACCTAGCCGCGCGACCGCACTCGCGTGGAAGCCGCAGCAACGCAGCCTTGCGAGCGCCGTGTCCAGCCCCGGCGGCGCCGACTAGGGAGCGGTTGCTGCGGCCGCCACGGGCGCGGTTGCGCCGGCCTGCTGCGTCACCACGCGCTGATCGCTCTTGCTGGCGACCACGCCGCCATCCTCGAGCCGGGCGCGGTACACCAGCACGTTCTCCATCACGCGCTGGACGTAGTTGCGCGTCTCCGACAGCGGGATGCGTTCGACCCAGTCGACCGGATCGACATTGGGATCCCTGGGATCGCCCCGCGCCTGCACCCATTCGCGCACCCGGCCGCGGCCGGCATTGTAGCCGGCGAACGTCATGATCTGGTTGCCGCGATATTCCGACAACAGCGCGCTGAGCTCGGCCGCGCCCATCTGCGTGTTGTAGACGGGGTCGGAGACCATCCGGTCCCAGTCATAGGTCAGGCCGAAGCGCTTTGCGGTGTCGCGCCCCGCTTCCGGCGTCACCTGCATCAGGCCGACCGCGTTGGCGGGCGACTTGTCGCGCTGGTCGAACGAGCTTTCGGTGCGCGCCACCGAATAGATCACGCTGGTCTCGATCGCGGGCGCGACCTGCTTGTGCTCGGGGATGCCGATGGTCGGGAAGGCGTAGTGGTCGAGCGCGAGCCCGCGCGCCAGCGCCGACTTGCCCACCTCCAGCATCACCCGTGCGTCGTTGCGCCGGCCGGCGAGCTCGCCGAGCGCTTCGAGCGCCGCGACGTCGGTGCTCTCCTTGGCGAAATCCTCGGCGTAGTAGAACACCATGTCGCGCTCGCCGATGCCGTAGAGCATGTCGACGGCGCGCACGCGCTCGTCGGCGGGCGGCGTGTCGGCGGAGGCCAGCACGGGCGAGGGCGCCCGCAGCTCGATGCGGTCGATGCCGAGCTTGGCACGCGCGAGCTGGCCGTAATAGGCGGTCGGATAGCGTGCCGCGGCCTCGTAGCTCATGCGCGCGTCGGCGGTTGCGCCCATGGCCTCGGCAGCACGGCCGCGCCAGTAATGCGCGCGCGACAGCGCGATCGGATTGACCGAGCCCTCGTCGATGGCGGCGAAGTGCACCATCGCGGTCCTGGGATCGTCGAGATAGCGCAGCGCGATCCAGCCGCACATGAAGTGATAGTCGATGCGGTAGACTTCCTTCTCGGGCACCGCCGCGGAGCGCACCACGTCGTAGGCCGTCTTGAATTTGCCCTGGTCGAGCAGCTTGCGCGCCAGCAGGCGCCGCTCGCGCCACCAGGCATCCGTGTCTTGCGCCGCCATCATGCCGGGCGCGGCGGCGAGGATCACCTCGGCCGCGTCGTCGATCCGGTCCTTCTGGAGGTGCCACTGCGCGCGGCACAGCACATAGCCGAGATCGGCGCGCGCATCGGCCGGCACGTCGTCGAGATAGTCCTTGGCCTTGTTGGCCTTGCCCGTGACGGCGGCGCAGGCCTTGACGATCGCGAGCGCGTCCTCGCCGAGCCGTTTTGCCGCGCGGCGCGCAGCGCCATAGTCTTTGGCACCGAGGCGCTTGTCCATGCGCGCGCGGTGATCCTCGGCGGCGAGGAGATCGCGGAACGCCTCGTAGGAATCCTCCTCGCTGCGTTCGGACAACTCCTCACTGCGCCAGGCCTCACGCACCAGACGAGCGGCCCGGTCGGCATCGCCTTCGCTGAGCAGCACGCGGGCCAGCGCAAACTTGCCCTTGGCGCTGGTCGGCCGGTCCATCGTGAATTTGTGCACGGTCGCCGCGTCGCTCTTCTCCTGCCACAGCCGCGCTTCGGCGCGGCGGCGCAGCAGCGCGCTGCTCGGCCAGTCCGGATTGGCGGCGAGGAAGCCGGCGTAGCGCCTGAAAGGTGCGGTGCTCTCGGAATGACGCAGCATGAACCAGTCGGCGAGCTTTTGTCCGGCGGGATCCGCGATGCGGTCGCGCGCGGCGGTCGCATCGTCGCTCTTGCCCTTGCGGGCGAGGTCGATCGCGTCCTTCAGCGCGGCGAGATCGCCGGTCAGCGGCGGCGGAGCCGGCTTGTCCGCGGGTTCGTCATCCTGCTTCTTCGATTTGCGCTTGGCCTCGGCATGCTTGCCGTGCCGCGATTTGGCCGCGGCGTGGCGCTGCTTGCCGGCTTTCGCCTCATGCGTCTTCTTCGGCGCGGATGATTTGTGACTGCTCTTCGCCGCCAGTTCAGTGGGAAAGAAGGCCATCGCGGCCACGGCAACGACACACGCGAGCGAGCGTAGGCACTGGTTCATTGGATGGTCCCCCTGCGAAACCACTACAAACCAAGGTCCGCGACGACATGCGGCTTGAGAATCAACGACGACACCAAAACGATGTCACGACATCGTCTCGCATTCCTCACGCTCACGCAACAATGCGGCAAAATACGGATGCAGACGGGAACTTCCGAAACGGCGGAAAAGGCAGTATCTTTAATCTTTGTTAACGAATAAGGCTCGCGCGACGGTTGCGGCTGCTGGCGGCGCCATGAAGAGCCGGATTGCGCGTGTTCCCGCCGCCAAATCCGGTATATTGGGTTCCATCCGTCCTCTCAGCACTTTGTCCCAATCGCTCATGCCGCTTTTCAACCAGTCGATCCGGCGCAAGATCGTCGGCATCGCCCTCGGATTGATCGTCCTGATGCTGGTCACCTCGATCCTGTCGATGGTGATGTCGAGCCAGGTCGGCGTCCTCCTGGACGAGCTGACCAACCGCTACATCCCCGCCTATGGCGATCTGGCGCGCGCCAATATCCGCTCGCTGGAGCGGTCGGTGGCGCTGCGCCGCATGGTCATGATGAAGATGCAGGAGGCTCCGGACGAGGAGGCCTACGCGGCGCGGCTGAAGGAGTTCGAGGAAGCCGACCGCAGGATCGAGCAGGAGACCTCGGACGCGCGCAGCCACATCAACGCGATCATCGACGATACCAGGACGCCCTCGGACAATGCCGCGCTGGCGCGGATCGACGCCCACATCGAAACCGCTGTCTCCGAACTGCGTCGTGGCATGAACGAGGAGCATGCAAGGCTCCTCAAGCAAATCGATGCCAAGCAGATGCCGGAGGCGCGCGGCACGCTGGAGCGTCTCGACGTCCTGCGCGACCAGTTCAATCAGAGGATCGACGGCATTCGTGGCGACATGCTCAAGCAGGTCTTTGCCTCAACGTCGACGGTGATCGGCCGGCAGCATCAGGCGATCATCATCTCGGGCATCGTGACCTTGCTCGCAGCGATCGTCGGCTTTGTCTTCGCGATGCTGGTCTCGAGCGGCATCACGCGGCCGGTGCGCCTGCTGCTCGCCGGCACCCGCGAGGTCGAGGCCGGGCGCTTCGACAAGCCCATCACGGTCTCGACAAAGGACGAGATCGGCGAGCTCGCTGCCGCCTTCAACCGCATGGTCGAGCAGCTCCGCCACAACGAGCGCATCCGCGAGACCTTCGGCCGCTACATCGACCCCAAGGTGGTGCAGGGGCTGATCGACCGGCCGGAGGTCGCCATCGACGGCCAGCGCCGGGTCATGACCATCATGTTCTGCGACATGAGCGGCTTCACCTCGATGAGCGAGGGCATGACCCCGCGCGGCCTCGTCAAGGTGATGAACCACTATTTCACCGTGATGTCCGGTCCGATCAGGAGCAATCGCGGCGTCATCGACAAATATATCGGCGATGCCGTGATGGCCTATTGGGGCCCGCCCTTCATCGACGAGGACGAGCCCGCGCTGCTCGCGGGCCTTGCCGCCATCGACATGGCCGAGCAGGTGCCGGCGCTCCAACGGCAATTGCCTGACCTGCTCGGCATCCGCGCCATGCCCGCGCCGTGCGATCTGCGGATCGGCATCGCCACCGGCGAGGTCCTGACCGGCAGCATCGGCTCCGAGCTGATGATGAGCTTCACCGTGATGGGCGACGCGGTGAACCTCGCCTCGCGGCTCGAGGCCGTCAACAAGACGTACGGTACCCGCATCCTGATCGCGCAGGCGACCGCAGAGGCGATCGGCACGCAGCTCGAGCTGCGCGAGATCGACCGTCTCGCGGTCGTGGGCCAGACCATCCCGCAACCGATCTTCGAGGTGATGGCACGCTCCGGCGCGCTCACCGGCGCGCAAGCGAGCCTGCGCGCGCATTATGCCGAAGGCCTTGCCGCCTACCGTGCCTGCCGTTTCGACGAGGCGCGTGCCGCCCTCAACGCGGCGCTCGAAGCCGTCCCCGGCGACGGTCCCTCGCGCACGCTGCTCGGTCGCATCGCACAGTTCGAGACCGATCCGCCCGACGAGGGATGGGACGGCGCCTGGCGTTTGGAGCAGAAATAGCGGCGCGCCGGAATAATTGATTCTACTTCATAACGATGTTCGCCGTGACCTATTTCCCGGGCTTAGGTTTGCTGTCCCTAAGGCGTTTGATGGGGACACGCCGATGACAGAACTTCAGGACAGGCTGGAACGGTTCGAGACGCTCACCGCCGAATGCGAGCTCATCACCAAGCTCGCCACCGACAGCGCCAAGCGCGAGTTCTATCTGAAACTCTCGGAACAGTATCGCCAGCTGGCGCTGGACACGCGGCGGGCGATCGCGACCAGGGCCGCGGCCTGACGTGGGGCGGCAATCCGTTCTTAAGGTTTGGCACGCATCCTTGCCGGATGTGAGCGTCGCGGTTCGCGATGGCTCGCAGCGGGAATGCCGGGAGCCGTTGCGATACAGCGTTCCCTGATGACGTCCTTTGCCGATCGCTCCTGGGGCAATCGCATGCGCCTTCTTGCGGTGATCATCTTCGCGCTGATGACGGCGGCCTGCAATCAGGAGCAGGACATCACCGGCTCGACGCCGGCGTGCCCGATGCGGACCTACAGCTCCTTCAATCCCCGCGACATGAACCAGTGCGTTGCCGCCTGCAAGGCGTGCGACCACGGCAACACCGTGACCTGCACCACTTCCTGCACCCTCAAGGGCGCGCACTGAGCCGCGGGCCGGGGGCGGCTCGCCGAGGGCCGACGGTGCCCAGCCACCGGAACGATTCACATGGGTTAATCATTGAAGGGGCGGGCAGGACGCGGAGTCCTATGGAATGGGTATGCTCGATCCCGGTCGGTTCCTGGTGTCGTGCTCGCACTGTGACGCCTGGCCGATGGCGGCGAACCTGAAACGTTCGAGTTGGTCGGCGACCCCGCACGAGGTCCGTTTCGTGTGTCCGCGCTGCCGCAGCGAGGAGACCGCCATCGTCTCCGCGTCCGGCGAACTGACCCCGATCAAGCGCATCGAAGTTCCGCCACGCGACGTGACCGCCGCCTGGGCCCTGGCCCAGCGCCCGCGGGGGCGGGGCTGAGCGGCTAGCCGCGTCCCGTGCGCGGCTTCAACCATTGCATGATCACGCCGCATGGCGACTGGCGGCTGCGTGGCAGCCTGTGCCTCGCGCTCGCGTCTCTTGCGAAAGCGAGGGCCTGCTGGAGCGATCGCCGCTGCTCGGGCGCACGTGCCATCCACTCGCGTATGACGGCGCGCCGTATCCTCGACTTCAACATGGGAGAGGTCTCCACGAGATGGATCAGGGAGAGCGGATCGGGGAGCGGCAGGATCAAGCCGCGCGGCTGCTCCGGTCTCGCCATGATCGGCAGCGTGCCTATGCCGCCTTTTGCATCGGATAGGCTTGCGATCGTCGCGCGAGCAGGGCACTGCCGCACGGATGTTCGGCGCCCTGCAGGACGACGAAGCCACGCTTCGCCACCGCGGCGCGAAGGTTGTCCTTCGCTTGCGCTTTCTGCGCGTCGAGCCAGATCACCAGCACGGCACGGGGCCCGAGGAAGCCGTCGAGCCAATCCATCGCCGCATCGAGCGCGCTGAGCGGGCGTCGTCGCCAATCCACGAGAGCTGCGTCGTACTGGGCGGCCGGGAGGCCGCAATTGCCGGCCGAGGCAGCCAGAAAATATCCGCGCCTTTGCAGATCCATCATCAATTCCATGCTCTTCGCGCCGACCACGACAATGCGCTGCCGGGGTGAGCAGCCTGCGAGCGCGATCATCGGTTCAATGATCCTGTCGCTGACCTCTGAGGTAGACATGAGTTCACCGGTTCGGTTGTTGTTGTTGCCAGGCAGGGCAGGCCGAAGCTTGCGGGATGGATCGTGGCGGCTCGCCACGCCACGCGCGGTTCGCATTCCCTGCGATGCGTCACGCGGACAGGCGTGACCGGCTCGATATGTTGCTGGTCGCGATATGATTTCGAGATGAGCGCGGTCCCGATTGTATAGGTTCCGCATAGGACCGGTGCGGCCACTATGCCGCCCCTACAAACCGGCGCTCCGATCCTCATCGAATTCAGATTTGCCCGGCGTCATGTTCTGACGTGGAGCTGCAATTCTTTTTCGGAGATCAGGATGCCGGCATATCGCGCATTTGTGGTGGGACGCCACAGCGTACCGATCGGGGTGGTTCAAATGGACTGCACCGACGATGAATCGGCGATCTCTCGCGCCGCCAAACTCGTTGACAGCCACGATGTGGAGCTCTGGCAACTTGATCGGCCGGTCGCGAGATTCGAAGCGCAGTCCGGACACATGCACAGGAAATAGTCCTGGTTCGCTCGGGACGGTGATCTTGTCGTATCGAGACGTGTTGCCCGACGGGCAAAACACCTGCGAGGCTGTCAATCGATCTTTGTAGAATTATTCCACTTTACCGAAATTCGGATTTAAGCCGGCGAGGCCGGAAAGGTGTCTGCGAGGCCGCAGGATGGGTAGAGCGGAGCGAAACCCATCATGCTTCGGTGCCGACGAGAGTCGATGGGTTTCGCTGCGCTCTACCTCAGATGCTGTACCCCGTCATGGCGAGCGCAGCGAAGCGATCCAGCATCGTAGGGTGGAGCGGTGGTGGGCACGGCACTTTGCGCCTTTGCCCGCTCCACGGCACTAACGGTGAGGGATCGACCCAAATGTGGATACGCGGTCATTGCGCCGAAGCCGGGCGCGCTGCTCGTGTCATAAAATCTCAAGTTGTGGATTGTCATTTTCGCTACGGTATCAAGGTAAGCCAACCCGTGTCTTCCCGGTAACGATTGTGCTGTTCACGCAACACTCACGGCGGATTTAACTCTCGTCACTGCCGGTTCGCATCAGCGCCGCTTTTTGGCCACACCTGAACATGAATAAAATCGCTCTAAAGTTTGAGAGACAGCGGCGGTCCGAACAAGGCGACGGGAAATCCAAGGGTCGATTCGAATCTTGGTCGATTCAAATCTTGGCTCTGATTTTTCGGGTCTGAAAGGGTTAGCCGGGGAAACTGGTTTGCAATGGACGCGAAGGCCAACATCAAGCAGAGGCTGCCGAGCCGTCACGTGACGGAAGGCCCTGCGCGCGCGCCGCACCGGTCCTACTTCTACGCCATGGGTCTGACCACCGAGCAGATCCACCAGCCTTTCGTCGGCGTCGCCTCCTGCTGGAACGAGGCCGCTCCCTGCAACATCGCCCTGATGCGCCAGGCCCAGGCGGTGAAGAAGGGCGTCGCGTCGGGCGGCGGCACGCCCCGCGAATTCTGCACCATCACCGTCACCGACGGCATCGCCATGGGCCATGACGGCATGCGCTCCTCGCTGCCGTCGCGCGAATGCATCGCCGACTCGGTCGAACTGACCGTGCGCGGCCATGCCTATGACGCCCTCGTCGGTCTCGCCGGCTGCGACAAGTCGCTGCCGGGCATGATGATGGCGATGGTCCGTCTCAACGTGCCCTCGATCTTCATCTACGGCGGCTCGATCCTGCCCGGCAATTTCCGCGGGCAGCAGGTCACCGTGCAGGACATGTTCGAGGCGGTCGGCAAGCACTCGGTCGGCGCCATGTCGGACGAGGACCTCGACGAGATCGAGCGCGTGGCGTGCCCCTCGGCGGGCGCCTGCGGCGCGCAGTTCACCGCCAACACCATGGCGACCGTCTCGGAAGCTATTGGCCTCGCGCTGCCTTACTCGGCCGGTGCCCCGGCGCCCTACGAGATCCGCGACGCCTTCTGCATGACCGCAGGCGAGAAGGTGATGGACCTGATCGCCGAGAACCTCCGGCCGCGCGACATCGTCACCCGCAAGGCGCTGGAGAATGCCGCTGCCGTGGTCGCAGCCTCCGGCGGCTCGACCAATGCTGCACTGCACCTGCCGGCGATCGCGCACGAGGCCGGCATTAAGTTTGACTTATTCGACGTCGCCGAAATCTTCAAAAAGACACCTTATGTCGCGGATTTGAAGCCGGGTGGTCGTTATGTCGCCAAAGACATGTTTGAAGTAGGTGGCATACCGCTTCTGATGAAGACGCTGCTCGACAACGGATTTCTCCACGGCGACTGCATTACGGTCACCGGTCGAACGATCGCCGAAAACCTCAAAAGCGTGAAATGGAATCCGCACCAGGACGTGGTGCACCCGGCAGACAAGCCCATCACCGTGACAGGCGGTGTGGTCGGTCTGAAGGGGAATTTGGCGCCAGAAGGTGCGATCGTGAAAGTCGCGGGAATGTCTAACCTCAAGTTTACCGGTCCGGCCAGGTGCTTCGACCGTGAGGAGGATGCTTTCGAGGCGGTCCAGAAGCGCACCTATCGCGAAGGCGAAGTCATCGTGATCCGCTACGAGGGGCCCAAGGGCGGTCCCGGCATGCGGGAAATGCTCCAGACCACCGCGGCGCTGACCGGCCAGGGCATGGGCGGCAAGATCGCGCTCATCACCGACGGCCGCTTCTCCGGCGCCACCCGCGGCTTCTGCATCGGCCATGTCGGCCCGGAGGCGGCGGTCGGCGGCCCGATCGGGCTGCTCGAGGACGGCGACATCATCGAGATCGATGCGGACGTCGGTACCCTTAACGTAAAATTGAGTGACGCTGAGCTCACTCAGCGCAAGACCAAATGGAGCGCTCGCGCGACTAACCACACGTCGGGTGCGCTCTGGAAGTATGCTCAGCAGGTTGGACCAGCAGTCGGAGGGGCAGTAACCCATCCGGGCGGCGCGCACGAGAAACAGTGCTATGCGGACATCTAGGCGTGCCATTGTTGCGTTTGTGTTGGGGGCCGGTGCGCTGGCCGCGCCCGCGCTCGCCTTTGATGGCGCGCCGGTCAACAAGGACGCCACCATCCCGGTCGTGACCACCTTGCCGGGTGCCGCGCCCGCCGTGCGCAGCAAGGTGCCGGCGCCGGTGACCGCGCCTCAGGAGACCAGCCTCAGCGCACTGCAATATGCCGCCGAGGGCGGTCATCCCATCGCGCAGTGGAAGCTCGGCCGCATGTACGCCAATGGCGACGGCGTGGCCCAGGACGATGTCCGCGCCTTCGAATATTTCAGCCGGATCGCCAATGCGCATGCCGAGGACAGCCCGTCGGCGCCGCAGGCGCAGGTCGTGGCCAATGCCTTCGTCGCGCTCGGCCGCTACTATCTGAGCGGCATCCCGAACTCCAAGGTCAAGCCGGACCAGGACCGGGCGCGTGAGATGTTCTCCTACGCGGCCTCCTATTTCGGCAATGCGGATGCCCAGTACGATCTCGCCCGGCTCTACCTGAAGACGCCGGACGCTTCGCGCGAGGATTTCCGCTACGGCGCGCGCTGGCTCGGCCTTGCCGCCCAGAAGGGCCAGCACGAGGCCCAGGCGCTGCTCGGCCAGATGCTGTTCAACGGCGACCGCCTGCCGCGGCAGGCTGCGCGCGGCCTGATGTGGCTGACCCTGGCGCGTGACAGCGCAGGCGCCGATGAGACCTGGATCAAGGAAAGCTACAACCGCGCCTTCGCCAAGGCCTCCGACGACGATCGCGCCATGTGCCTGCAAATGCTGGAACAGTGGGTGCAGGGCCGCCGCGAGTAGGGCAGCGACCTCGGTGCCGTAGGGTGGGCAAAGCCCAGCGTGCCCACCAACCCTGCGAACGTTACGCCGCCTCTAGATCCAGATCCGCCCACACCGGCACGTGATCCGACGGCTTCTCCCAGCCGCGCACATAGCTGTCGATGCCGACATTGGCGAGCTTGTCGCTGGCCTGCGGCGACAGCAAGAGATGGTCGATGCGCAGGCCCTGGTTCTTCTGCCAAGCGCCGGCCTGGTAATCCCAGAACGTGTAGAGCCCACCCTCGTCGGTCACCGCCCGCAGGGCATCGGTCAGGCCGAGGCTGAGCAGGGACTGAAAACTCTCGCGCGTCTCGGCCTTGAACAGGGCGTCCTCGGTCCAGGCCGCGGGATTGTGGACGTCGCGGGCATGCGGAATCACGTTAAAGTCGCCTGCGAGGATCAGCGGCTCCTCGGTCTTGAGGCGCTCCTTCGAATACTCAAGAAGCCGCGACATCCATTTGAGCTTGTAGGGATATTTCTCGGTCCCGACCGGATTGCCGTTGGGCAGATAGAGGCAGGCGATGCGCAGGACCCCACGCTTGAGCGTCACCACGCCCTCGAGGAAGCGGGCATGGACGTCCTCGTCGTCGCCGGCGAGGCCCGATTTGGTCTCGTCGAAGCGGAGTTTTGAGAGCAGGGCGACGCCGTTGAACGTCTTCTGCCCGTGCGTGACCACGTTGTAGCCCAGCGCCTCGATCTCCAGCCGCGGGAAAGCCTCGTCGACACACTTGATTTCCTGGAGGCAGACGATGTCCGGCTGGCACTCCTTCAGCCAGGTCAGCAGCAGGTCGATCCGCTGCCGGACCGAGTTCACGTTCCAGGTGGCAACTCTGATGGGCATGTCGGTGGGGCTCCGGACCAAGGGCCATGGTTAGAACAAACTGCAAACACGCCCGTCAAGGACGCCGCAGAATCTCCCACAAAATTAACCCGGCTTAAGCAGGCCGCAGGCCATTGATACGGAAAAGGTTCCGCGGATGGGATGGCCGGATAAATCGTTGGGACAGACTGAGCCGCGCGACGGCCTGATCGGCGCGTTCCTGTACTGGCTCGGCGGCTTCGAGATCGAGGACGGCCTGACCGCCGGCCTCAGCGAGCGCGAGCTGCGCCGGATCCGCGCCAAGCAGATCGACGCGGTGATGCGGGCCATCCCGGTGACGATGGCCGTCACCATGCTCAATGTCGCCATCGTGCTCATCCTGTTCTGGGGCAGGGGCTGGAACGATTTCCTCGCGATCTGGGGCATGACCCTTGCCGTCACCGCCTCGCTCGCCGTACGCGCCTGGCGCCGCTCGCACCAGAGCCCACCGCAGGAGGCCTCGCCCCGCGCCGCGCGTCAGATGCTGCGGCAGGCGTTTTTCCTCGCCGCGATCTGGGGCACGCTGCCGCTGGCACTGTTCAGTCGCATCGAGCCGACCAGCCAGCTCATCCTGGCTTGTCTGATGGTGGGCATGATGTCGGGCGGCGCCTTCACGCTGTCGACCTTCCCGCGCGCCGGCCTCGTCTATCTCGCCACCATGACGGTCGCCTGCGTCGGAGCGCTATTGCTGTGCGGAAGCGGGCCATACCCGGTGACCGCGGTGTTTCTGCTGCTGTTCGCGTTCTTCATGGCGCGCAACATCGTCTCGCAGGGCAACCTGTTCCTCGGCAACCTCAAGGCCCGGCTCGAGCTCGAGCGCCAGACCGAGATCATCTCGCTGCTGCTGAAAGACTTCCAGGAGAACGCCAGCGACTGGCTGTGGCAGACCGACGCCGAGGGGCATCTCGTCGACGTGCCCCAGCGCTTCGCCGACGTCGCGCAGCTGCCGCTTCCGCTGCTCAAGGGATCGCAATTCGCCGACGTGCTCGACATGCTCTGTCCCGAGGACAAGAGCGCCGTCTACAACATCGTCGGCCTGATGGAACATGCCGAGCCGCTGCACGAGATGAACCTCAAGGTCGTCGCCGGCGGCGAGGCGCGGCTGTGGTCGCTGACGGCGAAACCGGCCTATGACCGCGACGGGCAATTCTTGGGCTATCGCGGCTTCGGCCGCGACGTCACAGAGCGCTGGCGCGCCGAAAAGGCCGAGGCCGCGAGCCGCGCGAAGTCGGATTTCCTCGCAGTCATGAGCCACGAGATTCGCACGCCCATGAACGGCGTGCTCGGCCTCGCCAGCATGCTGCTGGAGACGAAGCTCGATCCGGAGCAGCGCGAGGCGGTCACCACGATCCGCGAGTCCGGCGACAATCTCCAGCGCATCCTCAACGACATCCTCGACCTCTCCAAGCTCGAGGCGGGCCGCTTCCAGTTCGAGGCGATCGACTTCGCGCCGCAGGCATTGGTCGAGACGGTCGCGACCGTCGCGCGCGCCAGCGCCAAGAGCAAGGGGCTCACGGTCAAGGTCGAGCTCGATCCGAACCTGCCGCCGACATTGCGCGGCGACGTCGCGCGCATCCGCCAGGTGCTGCTCAACCTTGCCTCCAACGCCGTGAAGTTCACCGATCAAGGTGAGGTGACGATCGCTGCGACCTGCCAGGCGCGCCGCGACCTGCTCGCCACCGTCGAATGGACCGTGACCGACAGCGGCATCGGCATCGCACCCGAGAAGGTCGGGCAGCTGTTCAGCGACTTCGCGCAGGCCGATGCCTCGATCAGCCGCCGCTTCGGCGGTACTGGACTTGGCCTTGCGATCTCCCGCCGCATCATCGAGCAGATGGGCGGCACCATCGGCGTCACCTCGATGCCGGGCGAGGGCTCGACCTTCCGTTTCACGCTGGTGCTGCCCTGGAGCCAGGCGCAGGCATCCGACCAGGCGGCCGGCGCCGACGAGGCCGACGCGCTCAAGGCGCGCATCGCCGGGCTCGACCGGCCGCTCAAGGTGCTGGTCGCCGAGGACGATGCGGTCAACCGCATGGTCGTGAGCAAGATGCTGGGTGCCTTCGATGTCGAGCTGAAGGTCGTGACCGACGGTGTCCAGGTCGTCGCGGCGGCCGCAGAGGGCGATTACGATGTCGTGCTGATGGACGTGCGGATGCCCGACATGGACGGCCTTGCCGCGACGCGCGCGATCCGTGCGCAAGGCGGTCGCTTCGACGCCTTGCCCATCGTCGCGCTGACCGCCAATGCCTTCCCCGAGGACGTCAAGATCTGCCGCGAGGCGGGGATGTCGGACTTTCTGGCAAAGCCCTTGCGCAAGCCCACCCTGGTCGCGGCCTTGCTGCGTTCGCTAGACGGTTACGCGATGTCGGAGGACGCGCCGCTTCAGCCGGAGCTGATGCCGGTTGAGGTGGAGTGGACGGACGAGGAAAGGCAGATGACGGGCGCGTAGAGCTTTCCATAGACCCGCGCGGCGACCGCCTTCAGGCGCTCGACCGAGCCGGACTCTGGATGCCGCTTGACCGGGGCGAACAGGATCGAAGCCTGCCCCTTCGATGCCGGCCCTTTCGATCAATCCCGGGAACGGCCTGATGAGCCACAAGGCGACATGGCTGTAATAGGAAGGAGGCCGCCAACTGAGGCGGCATTGCACCCGAAATTATCCTAACATGACACGAGATCACGAAGCCATTGAACGAGTTCGATCCGATGGTCGGTGGAAGGCCCTTGCGATTGGTCCAGACAGAGAGCTTAAAATTGCCTTCCTGATCCGCGGGGATGATTGGCGTCCTCTGAGAGCACCTTGGTGGCATGGCAAGGATGTCTCGATTATTGGCGCCGACCTCAACGGCAACTTCATCCTTCGCCATTGCGACGGCTCAGTCCGACTGTGGGATCATTCAAAGCAAACCGACGAAGTTATTGCATCAGGCGTCGTGTAATTCTGCAGTCGCCTCGGAACGCAACTAGGACAGCACAAAAATCAACCTAGTGCCGGGGCGCAAATGCAGCAGCGCAAAAATGGCTATTCTCACAATAGAGCTCGATGCCGGCAGTTGGAAAACTGCTTATGATTTTCGATCAGCCCTCAAGGCAGCAATAGGGGCACCGGAATGGCATGGTGATATAGCGGCTGCTTTCCTAGATTCAATTTTCGGGGGCGGCATGAATGTCCTCAAGCCTCCTTACGTCATCAAGGTCGTGAAGACGGTGCACCTTGCGCCACCGCGATCTTTCGTCAGCGATGGAGGACACGCGAATGCGTCGGCTTGCCCGTACAGGTGAGGACGTTGCGGCTAGTCTTGAAATCGCGAGTTAGGATACTCGCGACCCCTGACTGGTCCGCTATCGACAATCCCCGACATTACCGACCGAAACCTGGGGAGCAAGGTCGAACGCCCCAACTTTGGGGATCTCGCGACGATGACATCCTACCCCTGTTTTGCCCGACGGGTCAAATTAATTTCGTAAAATCAGAAGCGCATCGTGCCGGCTTCCCGGCTACTGTGCATGGGGTTGTTTTTCAGATTTTGAGTCGGACTAGATCGAGAAGCTGGTCCCGCAGCCGCAGGACGCCGTCGCGTTCGGATTGTTGACGCGGAACGAGGCGCCGATCAGGTCGTCGACGAAATCGACCTGCGAGCCCGCCAGGAACGGCTGCGAGGCGGAATCGACCAGCACCACCGCATTGTCCTGCTCGATCACGAGATCGTCGTCGGTGCGGTCGCGGTCGATGTCGAACTTGTACTGGAAGCCGGAGCAGCCGCCGCCCTCGACGGAGATGCGCAGCATCGCACCTGTGCCTTCGCCCTTGAGGATTTCCCCAATCCGGCGTGCGGCGCGGTCACTGATGGTCACGTCAGTCGTCATGGCTCGTCTCCGATAGTCCCGCAGTCATACCAAATTCACTTGGCAGGTTCACTTGCCCAATTCAGTTGGTATCCCGCGCCCGTCATAGTTAAGTGCAAGGATACGCAGAATCAAATGGATAGGGACTAAATTCGTCGTGTCCGTCGGAATGGCAGCCCCCCGCGCGCCCTATGCCTGCGACCCCGATCGCAGCCGTGGCCGGCTTGTCGCCGAGCCGCCGAGCCGGACCCGCAGCCCGTTCCGGCGGGATTGCGACCGGGTGATCCATTCCACCGCCTTCCGGCGCCTGAAGTACAAGACCCAGGTGTTCGTGTTCCACGAGGGCGACCATTACCGCACCCGGCTCACCCATTCGCTGGAGGTGGCGCAGATCGCCCGGGCGCTGGCCCGGCAGCTTGGGCTGGACGAGGACCTCACGGAAACCCTGGCGCTCGCCCACGATCTCGGCCATCCGCCTTTCGGCCATGCAGGCGAGCGGGCCCTGGATGCCTGCCTGAAGCAGTTCGGCGGCTTCGACCACAATGCCCAGACGCTTCGCGTCGTCGCCGCGCTGGAGCACCGCTATCCTGAATTCGACGGCCTGAACCTGACTTGGGAGTCGCTTGAGGGCATCGTCAAGCACAACGGCCCCTTGACCGATCGCAGCGGCGCGCCGGTCGGGCGCTATCGCGAGCACGGCGTCCCCGTCGGCATCGCCAACTACATCAAGAAGTACGACCTCGAACTGTGGAGCTTCGCCTCGCTCGAAGCCCAGGTCGCCGCCATCGCAGATGACATCGCCTACGACGCCCACGACATCGACGACGGGTTGCGGGCCGGCCTGTTCCATCTCGACGATCTCAAGGTGATGCCGCTCACCGCGGAGATCATCGCCGAGACCTCCGCGCATTACCCTGACCTCGAAGACGTCCGGCGCGGAGCCGAGCTGGTGCGCGAGCTGATCTCGCACCTGATCGGCGCGGTGTTCGCGGAGGCGCAGAAGAACCTCAATGCCGTGAAGCCGCAATCGGCCCAGGACGTGCGCCAGCAGAGCAGGGCGCTGATCGCGTTCCCGGCCGAGGTCGCCGAGGAAGAAGCCGCCATCAAGGCCTTTCTCTACCAGCACATGTACCGCCACAAGCGGGTGATGCGGGTCATGGGGGAGGCCGAGCAGATCCTGTTCGACCTGTTCGCCAAATACCTGACATCGCCGGCCGAGCTGCCGCCGGAATGGCTCACGGGGGCGGAGGCGGACAATGAGGGCGACCGGGCCCGGCGGATCGGCAATTTCATTGCCGGAATGACCGACCGTTTCGCCCTGACCGAGCACCAGCGGCTTTTTGACTCGACCCCGGATTTGCGTTAGGCGGCGGCCATGCCCCAGACATCCTCATCCCTGCATTTGTTCGCCGACGTGCTCGGACGCGTGCACGCCGCCTGCCGCGCGCTCGCGGCGGACGCCAACTGGCCCGAGGGCATCGATTTCTCCCGCGTGGTGGTCGAGCCGCCCCGCGATGCCTCCCATGGCGACATGGCGACCAACGCCGCCATGGTGCTTGCGAAAGAGGCAAAGGCAAAACCCCGCGATCTCGCCGAGCAGATCGCCGAGCGGCTGCGAGCTGACGCGCTGATCGCCAAGGTCGACGTCGCCGGTCCCGGCTTCATCAATCTGACCTTGAAGCCGGCCGCCTGGGCCGAGGCGCTGCGCACGGTGCTGCGTGAGGGCGCTGACTACGGCCGCGTCCGCGGCGGCGCCAAGGTCAACGTCGAATACGTCTCGGCCAATCCGACCGGGCCGATGCATGTCGGTCATTGCCGCGGCGCCGTGTTCGGCGATGCGCTGGCGAGCCTGCTCCAGTTTGCCGGCCACGACGTCACCCGCGAATATTACATCAACGACGCCGGCGCGCAGGTCGACGTGCTCGCGCGCTCTGCGTTTCTCCGCTACCGCGAGGCGCTCGGTGAGGACATCGGCGCGATCCCGGAAGGGCTCTATCCCGGTGACTATCTGAAGCCGGTCGGCGAGGCGCTGGCGAAGGAGCACGGCGACAAGCTGCTCGCAATGAGTGAGGCGCAGTGGCTGCCGACGGTACGCGCCAAGGCGATCGCGATGATGATGGATGAGATCAAGGACGATCTCGCCGCGCTCAACATCCGCCACGACGTGTTCTTCTCCGAGCGCTCGCTGATCGAGACCGGCAACAACAAGGTCGCCGAGACCATCGATTTCCTGAAGGCCAAGGGCGACATCTATGAGGGGCGCCTGCCGCCGCCGAAGGGCGCGCCGGTCGAGGATTGGGAAGACCGCGAGCAGCTGCTGTTCAAGGCGACCGCCTATGGCGACGACGTCGATCGTCCGCTGATCAAGTCGGACAATTCCTATACCTACTTCGCCTCCGACATCGCCTACCACAAGAACAAGTTCGACCGCGGCTTTGCCGAGATGATCGACGTCTGGGGCGCCGACCATGGCGGCTACATCAAGCGCATGCAGGCCGCGGTGAAGGCGACGACGTCGGGCAAGGGCGCGCTCGACGTCAAGATCGTCCAGCTCGTGAAGTTGCTGCGCAACGGCGAGCCGGTGAAAATGTCCAAGCGGAGCGGGGACTTCGTCACCTTGCGAGAGGTGGTGGATGAGGTCGGCCAGGATGCCGTCCGCTTCATGATGCTGTACCGCAAGAACGACGCGGTGCTCGACTTCGACCTCGCCAAGGTCATGGAACAGTCGCGCGACAACCCGGTGTTCTACGTCCAGTACGGCCATGCCCGCGGCCACTCAATCTTCCGCAACGCGCGGGCGGAGGTGTTCCCGGACCTGCCGGAGGACGCCGAAAAGCGCATTTCCTGGCTCAGTGAGTCGGCGGTGGATCGGCTGTCCGACCCGGTCGAGCTCGATCTTCTCAAGCGCCTCGCAATTTATCCGCGCATGCTGGAAGCGGCCGCCGCGGCCCATGAACCGCACCGAATTGCCTTTTATCTCTATGATTTAGCCAGCGAATTTCACGCGCTTTGGACGAAGGGGCGCGATTTGCCCTATTTACGCTTCATTATCAATAATGATGCAGATCTTACGAAGGCGCGGCTGGCCATGGTCCAGGGCGTCGTCTCTGTCCTGGCATCGGGCCTCGCCATCCTCGGCGTCCATGCTCCGGACGAGATGCGGTAGTTTGGGGCGAACTACTTAATGGGAATTCGGGGGTAACCGGCAGAAGCCGGATCGCTTAGACTTGGTTGAAAGCCTTGTGGGTCGAAAGCCGTGCCTTGGTCGAGGGGCGCGCGGCTTTCCCGAAGGGACGCATCATCACGATGGCCGAACGATATCACAACAGACCGTTTCCTTCCGATGACTATGGTCGCGGCGGCGACCAGCATGGGAAGACGGAAAGCGATCCCTTGGCCGAGCTCGCCCGCCTGATCGGTCAGACCGATCCGTTCGCTGCGCAGTCGCAGCCCAGCGCCCGCCCGCCGGCAGCGCCGGCGCCCAGCCAGAGCTATCACGACGACAATTATTCGCAGGATGACTATCAGCAGGACCATGCCGAGCAGGCTCCGCCGCCTCCGTCCGGGCCGCCGTCGTGGATGCGGCGCGCCAACGTGCAGCCGCAGCCGGCGCCCGAGCCCGACTATCCCGTCTCTGTGAGCCCGGTTCATCCGCTGCATCGCTATTCAGCCCAGCCGGCCACGCCCGCGCCTGATTACCATCAGCCGCAGGCCTATCCCGATCACGGCTACCAGGATCAGGCTCATCAGGCTCAAGCCTACCCGGATCAGGCCTACCAGCAGCACGGTCAGGCCCAGCAGGAGCAAGCCTATCAGGAGCCGTATCCGCAGCCCGATCCGTCGCGCTACGACGATGCGCTCTACGGACGCTTGGAGGCGGGCGAGCAGGACTATCAGCGCGATCCCGCCTATCCTGATGATCCCTACGCGTTCCAGAGCGACTATCCCGAATCCGATCTCGACGAGGAGGAGCCGAAGAAGCATCGCGGCGGCATGATGACGGTCGCGGCGATCCTCGCGCTCGCTGTTGTCGGCACGGGCGCGGCCTTCGCCTACAAGACCTATGTGGGCTCGCCCCGCAGCGGCGAGCCGCCGATCATCCGGGCCGACAACACGCCGACCAAGATCGTGCCGGCGCCGACTGACTCCTCGGCCAAGGTGCCGGATCGGATGGCGAGCGGCGACGGCTCCGAGAAGATCGTGCCGCGCGAAGAGGCGCCGGTCGACGTCAACGCCAAGGCCAGCGGCCCCCGCGTGGTGTTCCCGCCGCTGAACCAGAACGCCAATCCGCCGTCGGTGGCGAGCGTCTCGCCCTCCGCGGTGCCGCCGAGCGCAGGTGGAGTTCCAAGCAACGGTACGATGCCGAACAATTCGCCGCGTCCGATCAGGACCGTGGCTGTGCGGGGCGACCAGACCGATACCGCTGCGTCGCAAGCCGCGGCCGCCAAGCCTGCGGCGACGGCGCCGAAGCCGGTCGCCGCGCCTGCCCCCGCACCAGCCGCGCCGCGCAATCCGCCGACCTCGGCCAATGCCAGCGCCAATCAGCCGATGTCACTGGCCCCGCAGGCAGCGCCTGCCGAACCGCCGCAGCGGATGGCTGCGACCACTCCGACGCAGATCGCGCCGGCCAGCAGTGGTGGCGGCTACGTCGTGCAGGTGTCCTCGCAGCAGACTGAGGAAAGCGCTCACGCCTCCTATCGGGTGCTTCAGAGCAAGTATGGCAGCGTGCTGGGCTCCCGCGCGCCTGTCGTCAAGCGGGTCGACCTTACCGACAAGGGCAAGGGCATCGTCTACCGCGCCTTCGCTGGTCCCTATGGATCGGCCGAGGAGGCGACGCAGGCCTGCAACAGCCTGAAGTCCGCAGGCCTGTCCGCCTGCTTCGTCCAGAGGAATTAACGGCCGTTTCCTTGACCCCCTCGCAGGGCAGGGTTAATCGGCCCTTATGAGCACGCGGGCCTTCATTACCGGCGTTTCCGGAACGGAACTGACCGCCGCCGAGCGGGAGTTTATCCGCAGCGAACGCCCATGGGGTTTCATCCTCTTCAAGCGCAATGTCGCGACCCCGGCGCAAGTTGCTGCGCTAGTTGCGGAATTACGGGCCGTTGCAGGCGCCGCTGACGCCCCCGTCCTGATCGACCAGGAGGGCGGACGGGTGCAGCGGCTGGGCCCGCCGCACTGGCCGGTCTATCCGCCAGGCGCCGTATTCTCGACCCTGTACGACACTGATTCGGCGCTCGGTCTGACCGCTGCACGGCTCAGTGCCCGCCTGATCGCGGCCGATCTGGCCGATCTCGGCATCACCGTGGACTGCTTGCCGCTGGCCGATGTGCCGGTGCCTGGGGCCGATGCCGTCATCGGAAACCGGGCCTACGGCACCTCGCCGGACAAGGTCGCGGCGATCGCCCGCGCGGTCACCGACGGCCTGGAGCAGGGCGGCGTGCTGCCGGTGCTCAAGCACATTCCCGGCCATGGGCGGGCCACCGCCGACACCCATTTCAAGCTGCCGACGGTCGACACGGCCAGGGACGAACTCGAGCGGACCGACTTCGCGGCGTTCAGGCCGCTGGCGGGCCTGTCGATGGCCATGACTGCACATGTTGTGTTTAGCGCCGTCGACCCCGCCCATCCGGCGACGACTTCTGCGACAATGATCGCTCAGGTGATTCGCGGCGCAATCGGGTTCCAGGGTTTGTTAATGAGTGATGACGTGTCGATGAACGCGCTGGCGGGCACGATCGCCGATCGGACCCGCGCCATCTTCGCGGCTGGATGCGACATGGCCCTGCATTGCAACGGCAACATCGAGGAGATGCGCGAGGTCGCCGGTCAGACACCTGAACTGTCGGGCAGGGCGCTGGAGCGGGCGAACGCCGCGCTCGCCGCACGCAAGCCGCCGCAGCCGTTCGACCGAACGGCCGCGCGCACTGAGCTGGACGCATTGATCGCACGGGCAAACACGGCATCCGCATGACCGCAGAAATCCTATCGTTTGAAACCGGGCGGCCCGCAGAGCTCGCCGAGGGTGAACCGGCGCTCGTGGTGGACGTCGAGGGCTATGAGGGCCCGCTCGACCTGCTGCTTGCGCTGGCGCGGCAGCAGAAGGTCGATCTCGCCAAGATCTCGATCCTGGCGCTGGCGGACCAGTACCTCCATTTCATCGAAGCGGCGCGGAAGATCCGGCTGGAGCTTGCCGCCGACTACCTCGTGATGGCAGCCTGGCTCGCTTTCCTGAAGTCGCGCCTGCTGCTGCCGGAGCCGCCGAGTGCGGAGGGGCCGAGCGCGGAGCAGATGGCGACGGCGCTCGCCAACCGTCTGCGCCGTCTGGAAGCCATTCGCGAAGCCGCCAACCGGCTGATGAACAGGCCGCAACTGCAGCGCGACATCTTCCCGCGCGGCGAGCCCGAGCAGATCGCCGAGATCAAGCATCCGAAATACACCGCAACGCTCTATGACCTGCTCACCGCCTATGCCGCGCAGCGCCAGTCGCGGGTGCTGGCGAGCGTGCATCTGGCCAAGCGCACGGTCTGGTCGCTCGCGGAAGCGCGCGCCACGCTGGAGCGGCTGGTCGGCAGCATCACCGAGCAGGACGATTGGGGCGTTCTCGACGACTTCCTGATCCGCCATGTCGCTGATCCCACGCAGCGCGCCACCGTGTTCGCCTCGAGCTTCGCCGCCGCGCTCGAGCTGGTGCGCGAAGGTCAGCTCGAGCTCAATCAGAAAGAGGCGTTTGCGCCCATCTATTTCCGAAAAGGGCGTCCTAAACCGGTTCCGGACGCAGCTCCTGCGCCCGATGCGCCGGTCGCTTAAGTGCAAGAAGGAGAATCTGCCATGGCAAGCCTGGCTGAAGTGCGGGTAGAAGAGGCCGAGCCGATGGAGAACGAATCCCAGGCACGTCCCGAAGAATTGCGGCTGCTGGAAGCGCTGCTGTTCGCCTCGAGCGAACCGCTGGACACCGCGACGCTGGCCAAGCGCATGCCCGAGGGCGTCGACGTCAAGGCCGCTCTGGAGCAGCTCCAGGCCGACTATGCCCTGCGCGGCGTGAACCTCGTCCGCGTCGCCAACAAATGGACCTTCCGTACCGCCGGCGATCTGGCTTGGCTGATGACGCGCGAGAGCCACGAGACGCGCCGCCTGTCGCGCGCGGCGATCGAGGTGCTGGCGATCATCGCCTACCACCAGCCGGTGACGCGCGCCGAGATCGAGGAGATCCGCGGCGTCGTGACCTCGAAGGGCACGCTCGACGTGCTCTTGGAGACCGGCTGGATCAAGCCGCGCGGCCGTCGCAAGACGCCCGGCCGCCCGCTGACCTTCGGAACCACCGAGGACTTCCTGTCGCAGTTCACCCTGGAACAGCTCGGCGATCTGCCGGGCCTGGAAGAGCTGAAGGGCACCGGCCTGCTGGATTCGCGTCTACCGACCGGATTCAGCGTGCCGACGCCGTCGGACGACCCGGCATTGCGTGAGGACGAAGATCCGCTGGAACCGGGCGAGGACCTTGATCTCGCTTTGGCGCCCGCGGTCGAGCCCGAAGCGCCGGAAGGCGGCAATGAGGGTGGTGGCGAAGGCGGCGCTGAAGAGTGATGTCCGGGCCCGTCGCGGGCTACCTGCGACCAGTTAACACTAGCAAGATTACGTAGCGCCAACAGCGAATTGGCGCTGCCTTGGTCCTTGTTTTTGACACCCGCCAAGCCTAGGTTTCGGTAAAGATCGGCCGGGTCCCCGGCCATGCGCGTTTGGAGGGTTGCAGGATGGGTTCACTCAGCATTTGGCACTGGATCTTGGTGATCGCAGTGGTCCTGCTGCTGTTCGGCCGCGGCAAGATTTCGGATCTGATGGGCGACGTGGCGCAGGGCATCAAGGCGTTCAAGAAGGGTATGCAGGACGACGACAAGCCTGCCGACAAGCCCGCCGAGCCGGCCAAGTCCATCGAGCACAATGCCGCGCCGACCGCGGCGCGCTCCGACGTCGGCAGCAAGGCCGTCTGAGCCAGAGAGCACGCGAGACGCGGGTAGCGGCCCGATCCTGCGCGCAAGGGATTGGGCCGGCAGCGGCCTCGCGTGAACGGAAGACCTCATGTTCGACATCGGGTGGAGTGAACTGGTCCTGATCGGGGTCGTGGCCCTGATCGCCATCGGCCCGAAAGAGCTGCCGGGCGTGCTGCGCATGGTCGGGCAGTGGATGGGCAAGGCGCGCAAGATGGCCGCCGAATTCCAGGGCCAGTTCCAGGAAGCGATGCGCGAGGCCGAAATGGCCGACCTCAAGAAGAGCTTTGACGAGGTCAAGGAAGCAGCCACCGGGTTCAATCCGCTGACCTCGCTCCAGAAGGACGTCAGCGACGCGCTCCGTGTCGATGCGCTGGACAAGCCGGCCGAGACGTCGACGACGACTGCTGTCGAGCCGCCGGCGACTTCAAGTGAGGCGCCGGCGACGCCAACCACACCGGAGGCCCCGACGCCCGAGACCTTCGTGGAAGCCGAGGTGCATGCGGCCGTGAACGAGCCGCTCGCGATCACCCGTGAGGTCGAGCAGGCACAGGCCGCCCAGACCCCGGTCACTCAGGACACTGCGCCACCCGAGGCGATCAAGGACGCCAAAGCGTCATGACCGACGCCGATATCGAGGCCAGCAAAGCCCCGCTGATGGACCATCTGATCGAGCTGCGCTCGCGGCTGATCAAGGCGCTGCTCGGCTTTGGCGTGGCTTTCATCTTCTGCTTCTTCTTCGCCAAGCAGATCTACAACGTGCTGGTCTGGCCGTTCGTGTGGGTCGCAGGGCCCGAGAATTCCAAGTTCATCTACACCGCGCTGCTGGAATATTTCATCACGCAGCTGAAGCTTGCGCTGTTCGGCGCCGGCTTCATCTCGTTCCCGATCGTCGCCACGCAGATCTACAAGTTCGTGGCGCCAGGGCTTTACAAGCACGAGAAGCAGGCCTTCCTGCCGTATCTGGTTGCGACCCCGTTCTTCTTCGTGCTGGGCGCGGCGCTGGTCTATTTCGTGGTGCTGCCGATGCTGGTCCGCTTCTCGCTCGGCATGCAGCAGGCCGGCAGCGACGAGACTGCGCAGATCCAGCTCTTGCCCAAGGTCGGCGAATATCTGTCGCTGATGATGTCGCTGATCTTCGCCTTCGGCATCGCCTTCCAGCTTCCGGTGATCCTGACGCTGCTCGGCCGCGTCGGCATCATCACCTCGAAGATGCTGCGCGAGAAGCGCCGCTATTTCATCGTCATCGCCTTCGTGATCGCGGCCGTGCTGACCCCGCCCGACGTGCTCAGCCAGTGCTCGCTCGCGATTCCCCTGCTGGCGCTCTACGAGGGCTCGATCATCGCGGTGGGGATGGTGGAGAAGAAGGCGGCGGCTTCGCAGGCCGCGACCGGCACCGACGTGTCGACGCCGGCCAATCCGGCCGAGTAGGGGCACTTTCGCTCTATGATGTCGCTGCTCAGCCCATGATTCGTCATGCCCGGGCTTGACCCGGGCATCCACGACTTGATCTAAGGCGGCAGACACGTGGATGGCCGGGATAAACCCGGCCATGACGGGAAGACAGCCATGCACGACATCAAATCGATCCGCGACAATCCGCAAGCCTTCGACGCCGGCCTTGCCCGGCGTGGCCTGAAGCCGTTGTCGGCCTCGCTGCTCGCGATCGATGAGCGCCGCCGCGCGGCTATCCTGGCCTCGGAGCAGGCGCAGGCGCGCCGCAACGCCGCTTCCAAGGAGATCGGCGACGCCAAGAAGGCGAAGGACGAGGCGCGCGCCGCCAAGCTGATGGCCGAGGTCGCCGAGCTCAAGACCACGATGCCGGAGCTCGAAGCCGCCGCGAAAGCGGCCGACGAGGAGCTGACGAAAGAGCTGTCGGCGATCCCGAACATTCCGTTCGACGAAGTCCCCGATGGCATCGACGAGCATGGCAATGTGCAGCACCACGTGTTCGGCAGCAAGCGCAGCTATGGCTTCACACCGAAGCTGCACGACGATCTCGGCACCGCGCTTGGCTACATGGATTTCGAGGCGGCGGCAAAGCTCTCCGGCGCGCGCTTCGTCGTGCTGAAGAAGGGGCTGGCGCGGCTCGAACGCGCGATCGGCCAGTTCATGCTCGACCTGCACACCAATGAGCACGGCTACACCGAGATCAACCCACCGCTGCTGGTGCGCAACGAGGTGATGTTCGGCACCGGGCAATTGCCGAAATTCGAGGACGACCAGTTCTGGGCGATCAAGGGCGAGCTTCTCGCATCACCCGATCATGAGCGACTGAAGACCGAGCGCCTCGGCCTCATCCCGACCGCGGAAGTCTCGCTCACCAATCTCGTGCGCGAATCCATTCTCGACGAGAAGCAGCTGCCGATGCGCCTCACCGCGCTGACGCCGTGCTTCCGCGCTGAGGCGGGCGCGGCCGGGCGCGACACGCGCGGCATGATCCGCCAGCACCAGTTCACCAAGGTCGAGCTGGTCTCGATCACAACGCCTGAGACCAGCAAGGACGAGCTGGAGCGGATGCTGTCCTGCGCGGAGCAAGTGCTCCAGAAGCTCGGCCTGCACTACCGCGTGATGACGCTGTGCGCAGGGGATATGGGTTTCTCGTCACAAAAAACCTATGACATCGAGGTCTGGATGCCCGGGCAGGGCGAGGGCGGCATGTTCCGCGAGATTTCGAGCTGCTCGGTCTGCGGCGACTTCCAGGCGCGGCGCATGGATGCGCGCTCGCGCGGGCCGGACGGCAAGCCGCGCTTTGTGCACACGCTGAACGGCTCCGGCACTGCGGTCGGCCGCGCGCTGATCGCCGTGATGGAGACCTATCAGCAGGAGGACGGCTCGATTGCCGTGCCTGATGTGCTGCAGCCCTATATGGGCGGCTTGAAAGTGGTCGGGCGCGACTAAAGCGCGATGAGATTGGGATGAATCGTCATCGCGCTTTACGTTGTTGTTTGAGCATGATCTTTTCGGAAAACCGCTTCGCACTTTTCCGGATCATGCCCTAGAGCGTCGTCGCGCGAAGTGGATACCGCCTCGCGCAAAGAAAAGGCGTCAAGCAAGAATTGCGCGTTGCTCGCCTGAAACCAGAGAAACGTTTGGTTGCGAAGATCGGGCGGCTGGTTATCCTGCCGGCCACCCGACAATGCGAACCCGACCGTTCATGGCCTTGCACCGCGATATTTTCTGGGTCGGCAGACAATGGGCGGTGACGGGTGCCGGCATCCAGGCCGTCGATCAGCGGCTGCGCGGCGTGCTCGACATCGAGATCGCGCGGCTCTGGGACGACGATCTCGTGGGGAGCCGGCGGGCCAAGCCCGGCGTCAATGCCGGTGATTTCGACAAGGCGCTGACGGTGGCACGCGAACGTTTTCCGCAGTCGCCGAGCGCGGACCCGATCGTTGCGCAACTGGAAGCACTCGGCGTGATCGACGCTCCCGTCGTGAGCGCGGTCGTGCCGGCGATGAAGCTGCGTGCCGAAGGCCGGCTCGCGCGCTTCCTGCCGCAATGGCGCATCCGCCGGTAGCCGGCGGTCCGGGAACCGGATGCGCCCAGGCTGCCCGGTTTGCCTGATCGGGCATAGCCGGTTAAGACGGCTCGGACCAAGCTTCAGGAAACGACCTTTCGCATGCGCATTCTCTGCACCAATGACGACGGTATCCATGCCCCCGGCCTCAAGGTCGTGGAGGAGATCGCGCAGGCGCTGTCCGATGACGTCTGGGTCGTCGCGCCCGAGCTCGACCAGTCCGGGGTGTCGCATTCGCTATCGCTGAACGACCCCTTGCGCCTGCGCGAGGTCGGCCCGCGGCACTTCGCCGTGCGCGGCACGCCGACCGACTGCGTCATCATGGGCGCGCGGCATATCCTCGGCACCAAGCCGCCGGACCTTGTGTTGTCGGGCGTCAACAAGGGCCGTAACGTCGCCGAGGACGTGGTCTATTCCGGCACCATTGCCGGTGCGCTCGAAGGCACCATCCTGGGGCTGCCGTCATTCGCGCTGTCGCAGGAGTTCAGCGTCGAGACGCGCGAACGGCCGCCGTGGGACACCGCGCGCAAGTTCGGCCCGGACATCCTGCGCAAGGTGATCGCCGCCGGCATCCCCAAGGACACCGTCATCAACGTCAATTTCCCGTCCTGCGCGCCGGAGGATGTGCTGGGCATCCGCGTCACGCGCCAGGGCAAGCGCAATCTCGGCTTCCTCAGGATCGACGAGCGCAGGGACGGCCGCGGCAATCCCTATTTCTGGATCGGCTTCGAGCGCGCGGCGATGATGGACACGCCGGCGGACGGCACCGATCTCGCGGCACTTCGCGAGCGCTACGTCTCGGTCACCCCGCTCCGGCTCGACCGCACCAATGAGGCGTTTTCCGAAGCGCTGAGCGCGACGCTGAAATAGCGGCTAGCCGCCGCGAAGCGCGGCTTCGATGGTCTTGCCGAGCGCGTCGAGCTGGAACGGCTTCTGCAGCGCCGGGCGATCGCGGTACTGCTCGGGCAGGCCGGAGGAGCCGTAGCCGGTGGCGAAGATGAACGGGCAGCCCTTCGCCTTGATGAGGTCCGCGACCGGCGAGATGACCTTCCCGTTGACGTTGACGTCGAGAATGGCGATGTCGAACTCGGTCGCCTGGGCGAGCCGCATGGCTTCGGTGATATCGCCGGCCTCGGCGGCGACCTTGTAACCGAGCTCTTCGAGCATGTCCGCGACCATCATCCTGATCATCACCTCGTCCTCGACGAGGAATACAGAGCGGCCCGAAAGCCCTGTCGCAGTCATTGTCGTTCAGTCCTTGCCCATTTGCAGAAAACGTTCGCAGATAACGCGAATCGACGCAATGCGCGTTTCGGCGAACGGACGCCTGAAAATGGCCTTTGCGGTCAGGCCTATGCAAGCCAATTTGTGGTCAAATACTCCAGCAAAAAAGCTATCATGGGTTCCTGAGCAGGAACAAGATTCTTGGCGCGGGTCTTAGCAATGGGCGCGACGATCCGGACCTGACGAGACGATACAAATAGCGATGACCCCCAATCAGCACCCGCCGGAAAAGATGATGTTTCAGCTCACGCTGAGGCGTCGGGGCATCAGCGATCAGGCGGTGCTGCGGACCATGGAGGAGGTGCCGCGCGACGAGTTCGTCGATGAGGCCGATCGCGAGGGGGCCTATCGCGACAGCGCGCTGCCGATCGCCTGCGGGCAGACCATCAGCCAGCCCTTCGTCGTCGCCTACATGACCGAGCAGCTCCAGCTCCAGAAGCAGCACCGCGTGCTCGAGATCGGCGCCGGCTCCGGCTACCAGGCCGCGGTGCTGTCGCGGCTCGCAGGGCAGGTGCTGACGGTCGAGCGCTATCGCAGGCTTGCCGACACGGCGCGCGCCAGGCTCGAAAAGCTCGGCTGTCACAATGTCGAGGTGATGCTCGGCGACGGTCTCAACCTGCCGCCCAATATCGGCCCGTTCGATCGCATCATCGTCACCGCTGCGGTGGAGCAGCTTCCGGAGAATCTGGTCGAGCGGCTCGAGGTCGGCGGCATCCTGATCGCCCCGGTCGGCCCGCATCAGGGTGTGCAGACCCTGATCCGGCTGACCCGGACCGAAGCGGGGATCGAGCGCAGGGAACTCGTCGAGGTGCGCTTCGTGCCCGCGCTGCCGGGCGTGGCGCGGGAGCTGTAGAATTCCGGATCGGCTGTGCTGCCAACATCTTATTGGGAGGGTTAAGCCGTTATTTACTCGGCGGGTGTTTACTTAAAAGACCAGTTCTGTTGCGTACGAGTGAGTAACCATGTCTGTCGTCGCCGAGTTGCTTTACTCGCGCCGCGTGCCGCAGGTCGCGGTGCTGGCGCTGATTTCCTTCAGCTTCGCAGGGTGCAGCGCCGACATGTCGTCGCGGCTGTCCCAATCGAACTTCTCCAATCCCTTCTCGTCTGAGCAGACCGGTTCGGTGCAGCAGGCCCCGCCGCCGCAGCGTGAGCTGCCGCAATATGCGCGGCCTCAGACCCAGCCCGGCTACTACCAGTCGCAGCCTTTGCCGCCGCCGGCCGTGTCCGCACCGCAATCCTATCCCGTCACATCGGGTGGGGGCGTGTCCGGAGGCGGGCGGGGTGTCAGCTCCTATGCACCCCCGGCACAGCCCCACCTCGAGACCACCGCCACCGTGCCGCCGCGCTCGGTCGCGGCAGCCCAGCCGGCCGGCGGGACCAAGATCATCGTCGGCACCAGCGACACGCTCGACGTGCTCGCCAAGCGGTATCACGTCACGCCGCAGGCGATCCTCGCCGCCAACGGTTACAAGGGCCCGCGCGCGCTTTCGCCGGGTCAGCAGCTGATCATTCCGCATCCGGCCACGGCGGCTGCACCGGCGCCTGCTGCGGTCGCGGCGGCTCCGGCGATGGCGCCTGCTGCCAAGCCCGTTGCGGCCGTCGCCGCGCCGCCGAGCATCCACTTCGTCAATCGCGGCGACACGCTCGCCAGCATCGCCCGCAAGAACCACATCTCGGCGACCGAGCTCGCCCGCGCCAACGGCCTCGAGCCGTCGGCCAAGCTCAAGCTCGGCACCAAGCTGAACGTGCCCGGCGCCAAGACCGTCGCGGTTGCCGCGCCGGTTGCTCCGGCCCCCGTCGCGGCTGCGCCGGTTGCGGGCACGCTCCAGCCCGTCGCGGCCGCTCCCGTTCCGGCGACCAAAATGGCGGCTGCCGCTCCCGTGCAGAGCGCGCGTCTGGCCCAGGCTACCAATGTCGAAGAGAAGCCCGTCGAGACGCCGGCGAAGGCTGCGGAAGCCACCGGCGCGCTGCCGACCTTCCGCTGGCCGGTGCGCGGCAAGGTGGTCACGACCTATGGCGCCAAGACTAACGGCAAATCCAATGACGGCATCAATCTCGCGGTGCCCGAGGGCACCCCGGTCAAGGCGGCTGAAGACGGCGTCGTTGCCTATTCCGGCAACGAGCTGAAAGGTTACGGCAATCTGGTCCTGGTTCGGCACTCCAACGGCTACGTCACCGCATATGCCCATGCGAGTGAGCTGTTGGTGAAGCGCGGTGACACCATCAAGCGCGGTCAGGTCATTGCCAAGTCGGGTCAATCCGGTGAGGTGGCGTCGCCGCAGCTCCACTTCGAGATCCGCAAGGGATCGAGCCCGGTTGACCCGCTTCAATTCCTGAACGGGGCGTGAGGCAAGGGCCCACGGAGTCGGGCGCGCAATCACCACAAATATGCTGTCATCGCCCGCCTTGTGCGCATTGCGCACTCGAGCGGGCGATCCACTATTCCAGAGGCGGCGGTCGCCAAGCCGAGATGTTGCCTCGAACCATGGCTCACTGAGTCTTTTGCGAGCGGAAAATCAAATTTCGAAAAACAACCCCATGCAAAGTAGCCGATGGCTGTCGGTGCGATCTTCTAGTGTTTTGAGTTTGCTTCGGTTTCGACGGCGCAGCGGAGAGTGCCAGCGTGAAAGACCCGATCCGGTACCCTTGATCTAGATCAACCTAGAAGAGTGGCGTTCCGTTTCCGTAGCGGCGCAGGCCAATGACGCACGGGTCCGGAGATTGGCATGAAGCTGGTTGATACGAAATCACCGCCTCACTCCGGACAATCGCTCCAGCATCCAGCAGATGAGGGAATGCTGTACGTGCCGGGCGGCACGTTTCGCATGGGTTCGGATCGGCACTATCCGGAGGAAGCGCCGGTCCACCGCGTCACCGTGGATGCGTTCTGGATGGATCGCCATCCAGTGACGAACCGGCAATTCAAGGCGTTCGCCAGAGCTACCGGCCACGTCACCGTTGCCGAGATCACGCCCGATCCAAAGGACTATCCCGGAATGCTCCCGCATATGATCTACGCGGGTTCGCTGATGTTCTCTCCGCCCGCGTATCCGGTCAGTCTCCAGGATTTCAGCCAGTGGTGGACCTTCGCCAAAGGCGCGGACTGGCGGCATCCCTACGGGCCGGGCAGCGACATTCGTGGGCTGGACGATCATCCCGTCGTGCATGTGGCGTTCAGCGACGTGATCGCCTACGCAAAATGGGCCGGCAAGGATTTGCCGACCGAGGCGGAATGGGAATTCGCGGCGCGCGGCGGGCTGGATGGCGCCGAGTTCGCATGGGGAAATGAATTTGCGCCCGAGGGCCGTCACATGGCCAACACCTGGCAGGGCGAATTTCCACGCCAAAATACCGGCGACGATGGGTACGAACGGACATCGCCGGTCACCGCATTTCCGCCGAACGGATACGGGCTGCACGATATGATCGGCAACGTCTGGGAGTGGACGTCCGACTGGTACTCGCCTCGGCATGAGGCCGACGCTGCAAAAGCCTGCTGCATTCCAGAGAACCCGCGCGGCGGCCGCGAGGCCGACAGCTACGACCCCAGAACGACCAACGTCAAGATTCCACGCAAGGTCATCAAAGGCGGCTCGCATTTGTGCGCGCCGAACTACTGCCGGCGCTACCGGCCGGCTGCGCGGCATCCCGAGCCGGTCGACACATCCACAAGTCATCTTGGATTTCGGTGCATCAGGCGAGGTGTCTCTAACGCATCATAACGGGAGAGCAATGCCATGTTGAATTGCATATTCAATGACAAGCTTTCGGTTGCAACGCCGGGCAAGACGCGGAGCTGGATCAAGCGGTCCTGTCTAGCGCTGCTCAGTGCGACAATAATGATACCGTCGCAGGAATTGGTCAGCACTCCGGCAGCCGCCCAGCAGCCGGCGCAAAAGCCCAACATCCTCTTCATCATGGGTGATGACATCGGCCTGTATCAGCCGAGCATCTACCATCGCGGCCTGATGGTCGGCGAGACGCCCAACATCGATCGCATCGGCAACGAAGGAGCGATCTTCACGCATTACTATGCCGAGCAGAGCTGCACCGCGGGCCGCAATGCCTTCTTCACCGGCATGCATCCGCTGCGAACGGGAATGATTCCTCCGCAATTGCCCGGCAGCCCGTCCTATTTGCGGCCCGGCACCCCGGCGCTCGCCAAGTTCTTGCTCGATCTCGGCTACAACACCGGCGAATTCGGCAAGAACCATCTCGGCGATCACACCGACGCACTGCCAACCGCGCACGGCTTCCAGGAATACTGGGGCTACCTGTATCACCTCGATGCTATGCAGGGCGTGAGTTTCCCTGACATCAACAAGTCCCCCACCCAGCAGACGGTTGCTCCGCCATGCAAGAATACGCCGATCCCCGGCATCCCGGAGGTACCGGGCGCGGTCGATCCGAAAACGGCGGTTTGCCTGACGCCTCCGCGCAACATCCTGTCGTGCAAGTCCGATGGTACGGGCAGGACTCAGCAGTGCGTCGACCAGGGCCCGCTGACGCTCGAGCGATCGAAGGGTGTCGATGAGGAAATCTCGGCCAAGGTCATCGACTTCCTCGATCGCAATGATCCGAAGACGACAGGCAAGCCTTTCTTCGTCTGGTACAACCCAGCGCGCATGCACATCACGACCGTGCTGAATGACAAGTACGCGGCCATGGTCGGCGAGCCCGGTGGCAAGGACTGGGGCCTCAACGAGGCCGGCATGAAGCAGCTGGATGACAACGTCGGCTATGTGCTGAAGAAGCTCCAGGACATGGGACAACTCGACAACACGATCGTCGTGTTCACGACCGACAACGGTGCCGAAACCATCACCTTTCCGGACGGCGGCACCACGCCGTTCAAGGGCGGCAAGCTGAGCACCTGGGAAGGCGGCATGCGCGCACCGGCGCTCGTTCGCTGGCCGGGGGTCATCAAGCCCGGTACCATCAAGAACGACATCTTCGCGTCACTCGACTGGCTGCCGACGTTTGTCAGCATCGCGGGCGGCGCAAAGGGAGACGAGTTGAAGAAGCGCATCGAGGCCGGCCAATATCCCGGCATCGTCAAGACGACGCTCGATGGCGTCGATCAGGCCGAGTACCTTTCCGGACGTTCGGAAAAGTCGGCGCGCGATACCTTCTTCTACTATTCGGGCAAGGATCCGTCGGCGGTGCGCTACAAGAACTGGAAGATCTACTTCACGATGGTGTCCGACGCGCCGCAGGGCTTTATTGCCGGAGCGCTTCCTTATCACTGGGCCCAGGTCGTCAATATCAAGCGAGACCCGTTCGAGACCTCCATTGGTGCACAATACAAGACACTCATGGGCCTGGGCGGCGTCATCGGCTCCCCTTCTACAGCCTACGTCTATGACTGGAACATGCTGCCCATCGGCCAGGCGCTCTGGCTGAAGGAACTGGAGAGCTATATTCCGTACCCGCCGCTCCAGGACCCGGCGAGCTACAACCTCGAGCAGGTGCTGCAACAGGTCAAGCAGGCCAAAATCGCCGGTCGCAGCGACTAGTGGATCAGTATGAATGGCGGGCGTCGCTTTCGGCGCTCGCCAATCCACTGCGGTCCGAATCCAACTGCTCGCGAAGCAGCATATCGGCAAGCGTGCGACGAACAGCAGCGCTACGCCAGCCTCGCACGCACCTTCAATGTTGGCCGGTGGGGACCGCACAATCGAAAACGGATCGACAATGAAACAGATCATGCGATTTCCACGCCTTGACCGTCGCGCGCTGCTCTCGTCTCTGGCGATGCTTCCGTTTCTATCTGCCGCCCTGCGTTCCACGTCGGCCATGGCCCAGACGCAAGCCGGACCTCTGCCATCTTGGAATGACGGCCCGACGAAAGCTTCGATCGTCGACTTCGTCGCACGGATCACGGAGAGTGGCGGGCCCTATTTCGTACCGCCCGATCAACGCATCGCGACCTTCGACAACGATGGGACGCTTTGGATCGAGCAGCCGATGTATGTGCAGCTCGCTTTTGCGCTGGATCGCGTGAAGGTTCTTGCGCCCATGCATCCGGAATGGAAGGAAAAGCAGCCCTTCGCGGCCGTGCTGAACGGCGACCTGAAGGCGCTCGCAGCTTTCGGAGAAAAGGGCGTGGCCGAGCTGGTGGCGGTGACTCACGCCGGCATGACGACAGCGGAGTTTGAGAAGATCGTCACAGAGTGGCTTGCGACCGCGCGTGATGGTCGCTTCAAACGCCCCTACACCGAACTCGTTTATCACCCTATGCTCGAATTGCTCGCTTACCTCCGCACCAACGGCTTCAAGACCTTCATCGTGTCAGGTGGCGGCATCGAATTCATGCGGCCATGGACCGAGACGACTTATGGAGTGCCTCCCGAGCAGGTCGTCGGATCGTCAATCAAGACTCGCTATGAAATGCGCGACAGCACGCCGGTTCTATTTCGCTTGCCCGAGGTCGATTTCATCGACGACAAGGCCGGCAAGCCGATCGGGATCAATAGCCACATTGGCCGGCGTCCGATCGCCGCCTTCGGGAACTCCGATGGCGACCTCGAAATGCTGCAATGGGCGACGCTCGGTACCAGCGGCGCGCGGTTCGGCCTGATCGTCCACCATACCGACGCGGAACGTGAATATGCCTACGATCGCCAATCACATTTCGGCAAGCTCGATGTCGCTCTCGATGCTGCAGCGCTGAACAGGTGGACCGTTGTGGACATGAAGAAGGACTGGAAGAGGATCTTTTCGTTTGACTAGAGGCGAGATCGTAAGGCTCCTGGCCGCGCGAATGTGCGAATCAACCATCAAGCTAAATGCACGCTATTGGGCAGAGCACGCCAACTAAGTTTCGGGTTGTGGCCAATTCACAACGGACATCGGGCCTGGAACATGGCCGACGCACCCGTCGCTTCCGGTCTACCCCATAAGCGGACAATTCTGAGCCGGTTGGTCTGTCTCAAACGGGCCAAAAGCGGCCTCGTGTGCGGTAAGCACCCAGCCGATCGACATTCTCGCCGGGTGTGTCCCGTAAGAGACAGTCAAAAATAACCAGTTGTAGTTGAATGAGGAAGCGACGGGAAATTCTGGCAATATCGTTACCCCATATGGGAGCGTGCCATGAAGTCGTTCCTTGCGGCTCTGCTTGCTATCTTGGTGAGCGTCACTGCGCGTGCTGCGGATATGCCGGTGAAGGCTCCGGCCGCTCTTCCGCCGCCATACAATTGGTCAGGGTTTTATCTTGGCGCAAATGTCGGTGGGGCCTGGACCAGCGGCAGCCTGAACATTCCAGGCAACAATTTATATGGCGGGCTGACGGAATTCATCGGTGGCGTTCAGGCCGGCTACAATTTCCAGGCCGGCCATCTTTTGTTTGGCGTGGAAGGTGATTTCGATGGGGCGACATTTGGTCATCCCGTGCTTCCGACTCCTACGCTCGGCTCGGTGAGCCAGAACTGGATCGGAACGGTGGCAGGCCGCGTCGGGCTCGTGGAAGACCGCTGGCTTTTTTACACCAAGCTTGGCGGTGGCTGGGTGCGCAGCAATGCCTCGTTGAACTTCCCCGGCGTCGCTTGGCAGGGGTCCAACACCAGCTCTGGCTGGCTGGCTGGCGTCGGTATCGAGTACGGCTTCAAGGCGAATTGGACGCTCAAACTCGAATACGATTACATTGGGCTGGGACAATGGACTTCGCCCACCGTCCCGCCCATCCCGCTGAACCGCGACCTTCAGATGGTCAAGCTTGGTGCGAACTACAAATTCGAGAGCGGGCTTCCCGATACGGTCGCGCCGGCAAGAACCGCGCATTCTGCCGAGCACTCCGAAGATGAAGACCTAGCCAAGAAATCACAGAATCCTATCGCCGATCTCGTCAGCGTTCCGTTCCAAAGCAATACGAATTTCAACGCCGGGCCGTTCAATCGCACCCAGGAAGTCCTCAACATTCAGCCAGTCATACCGCTGCGCATCAACGCGGACTGGAATGTGATCTCGCGCACCATCATGCCCGTGATCAGTCAACCTAGTCCGTTTTTTAACAACAACACGAATGGAATTGGCGACATTACCCAGCAGTTCTTTTTCACCCCCACCCATCCAGGCACTCTGATCTGGGGCGTCGGTCCCGTCTTCACGGTTCCGTCCGCGAGCGATCCGATTCTCGGAACCGGTAAGGTGTTGTTCGGTCCGACCGCCGTTGCCCTCGTGACGCCCGGACATTGGGTGATCGGCGTGCTGGTCAACAATCAGTGGTCAGTTGGCGGCAATCCATTGCGGCCGCCCGTAAACGCATTTCTCGCGCAGCCGTTCGTCAACTACAACATGGCGCACGGGTGGTACCTGACAAGCTCACCTGTGATCACCGCGAACTGGCTGGCGGCCCCCGGTCAGCAGTGGACCGTACCGATCGGTGGCGGTTTCGGCCGAATCTTCAAGATCGGCGACCAGCCAGTGAGTGCAAATATAGCCGGCTATTACAACGTCGTTCGTCCAACCGGCACGCCGAGTTGGCAGTTGCGGGCCGAATTGTCACTGCTCTTCCCCGAGAGGTGAGAGGTGCTTGCTTCGAGATTGGGAGATTTCTGGTCACGCAATCCGGCTCCGTTGCAGACCGTGAAAGGATGGGAGATCCGCGATGAAGAGCAAGAAATTGACACCAAGGACTGGTTTCGTTTGTCGGCTGGGCGCGGCGGCAATTGCCACCTTACTCGCGCTCCCCAATGACGCGGCGCGAGCCGATGAAGGCGGTGTCAGCTTCTGGATACCCGGCTTCTTTGGCAGCCTCGCCGCCGCCCCCGCGCAGGCGCCCGGCTGGTCGGTGACCTCGATTTATTATCATACCTCGGTTTCCGCCGGCGGCGACGTGGCGCGGGCACGGGAGATCACGATCGGTCGCATTCCCGCGAATCTGAACGTCAACGTGAATGCGAACGTTAAGGCGAATGTGGATCTTGGCCTTTTAGTCGGGACCTACACCTTTGCGACACCGGTGCTGGGCGCGCAGGCGCAGGCCTCCCTGCTGGGTGTCTACGGCTCCAACTCGACGTCGTTGGCGGGATCACTGGTGGGGACAGTGACGGGACCAGGAGGCGGAGTATTGCCATTCTCGCGCTTCGACAGCATCGACAGCTCGATCACTGCATTTGGCGATCTGCTTCCGATGTTCCAGCTGAAATGGAACGCCGGTGTTCACAACTACATGACCTACATCACCGGGGACATCCCGGTTGGGGCCTATCAGTCGGATCGTCTTGCAAATTTAGGGCTCGGGCATTGGGCAATCGACGCTGGAGGTGGCTATACTTATTTCAATCCAAAGACCGGGCACGAGTTTTCAGGGGTGCTGGGATTTACATACAACTTCGTCAACCCCTCCACTCAATATCAAAGCGGCGTCGACATGCACTTCGACTGGGGCGCGTCGCAATTCCTGACCAAGCAGTGGCAGGTCGGCCTCGTGGGTTACGCCTATCAGCAGCTCGGCTGCGACAGCGGCTCCGGCGATCGCGTCGGCTGTTTCCGGTCGCGAGTGCTCGGCGCTGGACCGCAGGTCGGCTACATTTTCCCGGTCGGAGACATGCAGGGATATCTGAACCTGAAGGCCTACGGCGAATTCGCCAATGAAAATCGGCCAGCGGGCTGGAACGTCTGGCTGACGTTCAATCTTTCGCCCCCGGCGGCAACGCCGCCGACACGCTCGAGGCACATTATTACTAAGTAGGATCAGCGATGCCCCTACGGCAAATCGCGCCTCTTCTACGCGATTTCGTCCGCCGCGCCGGAAAGCACCGTTGCGCCGACCCGGCACAGGGTGATGAAGTAAGCGGATCAACCGGAGAAGGGAGCTCTGCGCGCGACCTGCGCAAGCGCGCTCGCGGGTGAGGGCACGCGCCTGCTCAACATCAATGTTGAAGCGCAGTGTACAAACTCGGCCCCCCAGGTCCCTAAACGCCGCCAGAGGCGGGTTTGATACGTACGCGTCCTTGATTCCCCATCTTCGGGGAAAGACAGCCGCAACCGGGGTGCGATCCGACCGCTACGTCGCCGTCAGCTTCACACCCAGCCGTCCTGCAAGCTCCTGCACGAACTGCCAGGCGACGCGGCCAGAGCGCGAGCCGCGCGTGGTCGACCATTCCAGCGCCTCGCGCTCGAGCGCCTCGTCGTCGACCTTGATGCCGAAATGGCTGCAATAGCCGCGCACCATGGCGAGATATTCGTCCTGGCTGCAGCGATGGAAGCCGAGCCACAGGCCGAAGCGGTCCGACAGCGAGACCTTCTCCTCGACTGCTTCGCCGGGATTGATCGCGGTCGAGCGCTCGTTCTCGATCATGTCACGCGCCAGTAGGTGGCGGCGATTGGAAGTGGCGTAGAGGATGACGTTCTCGGGCCGGCCCTCTATGCCGCCTTCGAGCACGGCCTTGAGCGACTTGTAGGACGCGTCATTGCCGTCGAAGGAGAGGTCATCGATGAACACGATGAAGCGGAAGCTGGCGTCGCGGAGCTTCTCCATCAGCATCGGCAGCGTTTCGATATCCTCGCGATGGATCTCGATCAGCTTCAGCTTGTCTGCCGGCTTGCGTTCCGCATTGATGCTGGCATGCGCGGCCTTCACCAGCGACGACTTGCCCATGCCGCGCGCGCCCCAGAGCAGGGCGTTGTTGGCGGGCAGGCCGTTGGCGAAACGCTCGGTGTTCTCCATCAGGATGTCCCGCATCCGGTCGACGCCCTTGAGCAGGAACAGCTCGACGCGGCTGACCCGCGGCACCGGCGCGAGGCGGCCATCGGGGTGCCAGACATAGGCGTCCGCCCGGTCGAACGAGGCGGGTTCAGCGATCGGCTTGCCCTGGGCGGCAAGGTGTGCCGCGATCGTCTCCAGCGCGCGGACGACACGCTCCTGGTTAAGGTCTGGGGCTGCTGTCGCGGCTGCCTTGACGGCCCCCTTGGGGCGATTTGCCGCGAGGCGGGCAGGCTTCTTGGCAGGGGTACGGGGGCCTTTGCCGGCCGGGCTTTTGCTTGGTTTTTTGGGCATGTCCGAAGTTCCTGAGAACGCAGCCTTATCGGGCCTGACGGCGCGCCGCAAGGTGGCCAAATCGACGGTCTGGCAGCGTTGCAATTGGGGCGGTGGCCGCTATAGTCCGCGCGAATTTGACCGAACCGGTCGCCTTTGAGGGCCTGACCGGCTGTCCCCCGTTCTCACGAGGATCGTCCGAAATGTTGATTACCCCTGCGTATGCCCAGGCTGCGGGCGCCGGTGACACCAACAGCATGTTGATGTCGCTGCTGCCGTTCGCCCTGATCTTCGTGATCATGTACTTCCTGATTCTGCGTCCGCAGCAGAAGAAGGTCCGCGACCATGCCGACCTCGTGAAGAACATCCGCCGCGGCGACACCGTCGTGACCTCGGGCGGCCTCGTCGGAAAGGTCACCAAGGTCGTCGATGACGACCAGATCGAATTCGAGATCTCCGATGGCGTGCGCGTGCGGCAGATGCGCCAGATGATCTCCGGCGTGCGTGCCAAGGGCGAGCCGGCCAAGGAAAGCGCAAAGGACGACACCGCGGCCAAGTGAGCGCTTTGCCGCGAGCATCTCAAGTCTCCTGATCTGACAGGTCCAGTCGATGTTGTATTTCACGCGGTGGAAGGCGCTCGGGATTATCCTGACGGCGCTGATCGTGTGCCTCTGCGCGGTCCCGAACTTCTTTCCCGAAGCGCAGGTCAAGACCTGGCCGGCCTGGGCGCAGCGCCGGCTCGTGCTCGGCCTCGACCTCCAGGGCGGCTCCTATCTGCTGCTCGAGGTCGATTCTGCCTATGTGAAGAAGGAGCGGCTCGACCAGATCCGTGACGACGTGCGCCGGACGCTGCGCGATGCCAAGATCGGCTTCACCGGCGGCGTCACCGTACGCAACGACGCGGCCGAGGTGCGTATCACCAAGGAGACCGACGTGCAGCCGGCGCTCGCCAAGCTGCGCGAGCTGTCCCAGCCGCTGGGCGGTCTGATGGGATCGAGCGGTCAGCGCGACCTCGAGGTGACCGATGCCGGCGGCGGCGTGATCCGCCTGACCATCCCGCAGGCCGCGATGCTCGACCGCATGCGCAAGACCATCGAGCAGTCGATCCAGATCGTCGAGCGCCGCGTCAACGAGCTCGGCACCGTCGAGCCCGTGATCCAGCGCCAGGGCAACGACCGCATCCTGGTGCAGGTCCCCGGCCTCCAGGACCCGACCCGTCTGAAGGAATTGCTGGGCAAGACCGCGAAGATGGAATTCCGCATGGTCGATACCTCCGTGCCGCCGGATCAGGCGCAGCAGGGCAGGTTGCCGCCGGAATCCGAGCTGTTGATGAGCGCCTCGCCGCCGCCGACGCCTTACGTGGTCAAGAAGCAGGTGCTGGTTGCCGGCGGTGACCTCACCGACGCTCAGGCGAGCTTTGACCAGCGCACCGGCGAACCGGTCGTCAGCTTCAAGTTCAACACGTCGGGGGCGCGCAAATTCGCGCAGGCGACGCAGGAAAACGTTGGGCTGCCCTTCGCGATCGTGCTCGACAACAAGGTGATCTCGGCGCCCGTGATCCGCGAGCCCATCACCGGCGGCCAGGGCCAGATCTCCGGCAGCTTCACCGTGCAATCGGCCAACGATCTCGCCATCCTGCTGCGCGCCGGCGCGCTGCCGGCGCCGCTGACCGTAGTCGAGGAGCGCACCGTCGGCCCGGGCCTCGGCCAGGACTCGATCGAGAAGGGTGAGCTTGCGGCTTACGTCGGCTCGATCCTCGTGATTGTGTTCATGCTGCTGACCTACCGGCTGTTCGGCGTGTTCGCCAACATCGCGGTGACCATCAACGTCGCCATGATCTTCGGCCTGCTGTCGCTGCTCAACGCCACGCTGACGCTGCCCGGCATCGCCGGCATCGTGCTCACCGTGGGCATCGCGGTGGACTCCAACGTGCTGATCTATGAGCGCATCCGCGAGGAGCTGCGCGGCGGCCGCAACGCGATCTCGGCGATCGACGCCGGGTTCAAGCGCGCGCTCGCAACCATCCTCGATTCCAACATCACCACCTTCATTGCTGCCGCGGTGCTGTTCTACATCGGCACCGGCCCGGTGCGCGGCTTCGCCGTGACGCTCGGCATCGGCATCATCACCACGGTGTTCACCGCCTTCACCCTGACCCGGCTGATCGTCGCTTGGTGGGTGCGGTGGAAGCGGCCGCAGAGCGTGCCGATCTAGGAGCCTGATCGTGACTCACACCGTTCTCATCGGGCTCGGCGTCCTCATTGCCATTCTCACCGTGGTCGCGGCGCTTGGCCTGTTGCCGTCGCTGCGCATCGTTCCGGACAACACGCATTTCGACTTCACGCGCTTCCGCCGCATCAGCTTCCCGATCTCGGCGGTGCTGTCGATCGTCGCGATCACGCTGTTCTTCACCCACGGCCTGAACCTCGGTATCGACTTCAAGGGCGGCACGCTGCTCGAGGTGAAGGCGAGGTCCGGCACTGCCGACATCGCGGCGATGCGCACCACGCTCGACGCCCTGGGTCTCGGCGAAGTCCAGTTGCAGCAGTTCGGCGGCCCCGAGAACGTCCTGATCCGTGTTGCGGAACAGCCAGGGGGCGACGCCGCGCAGCAGGCAGCCCTGCAGAAGCTTCGTGGCGCGCTCGGCGACAGCGTCGACATTCAGCGCACCGAGGTGCTCGGTCCGCGCGTCGCCGGAGAGCTTTTGGCCTACGGTATGCTCGGCCTGATGCTCGCGATCGTCGCGATCCTGATCTATCTCTGGTTCCGCTTCGAATGGCAGTTCGCGTTGGGCGCCATGATCGCCAACGTGCACGACATCGTGCTGACGATCGGCTTCATGTCGATCAGCCAGGTCGATTTCGACCTGACCAGCATCGCCGCGCTGCTGACGATTCTGGGCTATTCGCTCAACGACACCGTCGTCATCTACGACCGTATCCGCGAGATGCTGCGCCGCTACAAGAAGATGCCGATGCCGCAGCTGCTCAACGAGTCCATCAACTCGACGCTGTCGCGGTCGATCATCACCCACGTCACGGTGACATTGGCCCTGCTGGCCCTGCTGCTGTTCGGCGGTCATGCCATCCACAGCTTCACCGCGGTGATGATGTTCGGCGTCGTGCTGGTCGGTACCTACACCTCGATCTTCATCGCAGCTCCGATCCTGATCTATCTCGGCGTCGGCGAGCACCGCGAGGATGCGCCCGATACGGCTGCGCCGGCGAAGAAAACCAAGGCGTGATCCGAACCCTATGCCCTCGCACGAGTTTGCGAGGGTAGTCAGCCCATTCGGACGAAGTTCATGGCCGGCGATCCCAACGCTCCGCATTTCCCGCGCTCGGCGCCGATCGAGGCTTATGGCAAGGGCGGTTTCGCCTTTGCCGGCATGTCGCATCGCGGCTCGCTGCTCTGCCTGCCCGACGCGATCTGGGCCTGGGACGTGACCGATCCCGCCAAGATCGACCGCTATTCGCTGGACCGGGTGTTCGCGGCCGCCAACGGCATCGACACGCTGCTGATCGGTACCGGAACCGGGCTCTGGCTGCCGCCGCCGGAGCTGCGCCAGGCGCTCAAGGCGGTGAGGGTGGTGCTGGACACGATGCAGACCGGCCCTGCCGTGCGCACCTACAACATCATGATCGGCGAACGGCGCCGTGTCGCGGCCGCGCTGATCGCCGTGCCATGAGCAGCGCCGCGCCGCCGGACACCGTGACTTACTGCGCCGATCTGCTGCGCAGCCATGACTTTCCGCGCTATGCCGCGACGCTGTTCGTGCCTGCCGCCGAGCGCCGCGCGCTGCTGGCACTCTATGCTTTCAACGTCGAGATCGTCCGCGTCCGCGACCAGGTGAGCCAGCCCTTGCCGGGCGAGATCCGCTTTCAATGGTGGACCGATCTGCTCGCGGGCCATGTCCATGGCAGCGCCGAGGGCAATCCCGTGGCGGCAGAGCTGCTCCGCGCGATCCGCGATTTCGACCTGCCGGTCGAACCTCTGTCGCTGCTCGTCGACGAGCACCAGTTCGATCTCTACAACGATCCGATGCCGACCACGACGGCGCTGGAAGGCTATCTGGCAGCGACCTCGTCGGCGCTGTTTGCACTCGCGGCCCGCATCATGGCGCCGCCTTCGGACGCGGCCGAGCATCTCGCCCGTCACGCCGGGCTGGCGCAGGGCATCGCGCAGGTCATCGCGAACCTGCCGCGCGATGCGGCGCACCGGCAATTGTTCCTGCCCCAGCAGGTGCTGGCGCGCCACAATTGCAGCATGGAGGACGTGTTCGCCGGCAAGGACACGCCGAACCTGCGTGCCGTGCTGGACCAGCTCACGGGCGAAGCGCAGCAGCATCTGGCGACGGCGCTATCGCTGCTGGCGGAGCTGCCAACCGCGGCCCGGCCGGCCTTTCTGCCGCTCGGGCTGGTGCGGGCCGATCTCAAGCGCCTGGCGCAGCCAGCGCGCAATCCGTTTACGCCGCAGCCGGCCTCGCGGCTGCGCACGCTGTGGACGCTCTGGCGCGCCTCGCGCTCCCGGGAATTTACCAAATAGCGGCCGGCTTATCGCCTGAGCCGGCTAAATGCTCTATGCTGTCCTATGGCTGAGTTGTCCCAAAACACGTCCGCGGATCCCGGTGGCTATCCGGTCACACCTCGCGACATCCATGCCGCCGCCGAGACCATCCGCGGCGCCGTCGTCGAGACGCCCTGCAGCTACAGCCGCACGCTGAGCAACATCTGCGGCTGCGACATCTGGCTGAAATTCGAGAACCTGCAGTTCACCTCCTCGTTCAAGGAGCGCGGCGCGCTCAACCGGCTCACCGCGCTGACGCCGGAAGAGCGTGCGCGCGGCGTCGTCGCGATGTCGGCGGGCAACCACGCCCAGGGCGTCGCTTATCATGCGAGGCGCCTCGGCATTCCCGCCACCATCGTGATGCCTGTGGGCACGCCGATGGTGAAGATCGAGAACACCAGGCACCATGGCGCCGAAGTGGTGGTCACGGGCGAAACTCTGGAAGAGGCGGCGGCGTTTGCGCGCAGCCATGGCGAAGCCCGCGGCATGATCTTCGTCCATCCTTACGACGATCCGCTGGTGATCGCGGGCCAGGGCACCGTTGGCCTTGAGATGCTCAAGGCCGTGCCGGGGCTCGATACGCTGGTCGTCCCGATCGGCGGCGGCGGGCTGATCAGCGGCATCGCCATCGCCGCCAAGTCGATCAAGCCGTCGCTGCGCATCCTGGGCGTCGAAGCCTGGCTCTATCCCTCGATGTACAACGCCATCCACGACGGCAATCTGCCGGCGCGCGGCGACACGCTCGCCGAGGGCATCGCCGTGAAGTCGCCGGGTAAGATCACCACCGAGATCGTCCGCGGCCTCGTCGACGACATCGCGCTCGTCAACGAAGCCGAGCTCGAGCGCGCGGTCGCGACCCTGATCTCGATCGAGAAGACGGTCGTCGAGGGCGCCGGCGCCGCCGGCCTTGCCGCGCTGATGTCCGATCCCTCCCGCTTCGCCGGCGAGAAAGTTGGCCTGGTGCTGAGCGGCGGCAACATTGATACGCGGCTGATCGCATCCGTTCTCACCCGCGAGCTCGCGCGCGAGGGGCGGCTGACCCAGTTGTCGCTCGATATCCCCGACAGGCCCGGGCAGCTCGCTGCGGTGGCGGGGCTGCTGGCCGAGGCTGGCGCCAACATCATCGAGGTTTCGCATCAGCGGACCTTCTCCGACCTGCCGGCCAAGGCGACCCTGCTGCAACTCGTCATCGAGACCCGCGACGCCGCGCATCTCGACGAGGTCATGGCGAGGCTAAGTGCATCCGGACTGAGCGCGCGCTGCACCTGAGCAGTGCGCGCCGCTACCGCGCCGCCGAACCCGCGAGGTGATCGACAAGCCGATCGATCTCGGCTTCCGTGTTGTAGTAATGCGGGGATGCACGCACGAGCGGCGGCAGCGCGCGGATTTCGGCGTCGATGCGGGTGCTCGCCGGATCCGAAGCGCCGATGGCGATGCCGGCCGCAGCGGCGCTGCGGACGATGGCATCCGCTTCATGCCCCTCCATCGTGAAGCTGACGATCGCGCCCGGCGTGCGACCGAGGTCACGAATTGTGACGCCACGAATGGATGCAAGGCCGGCACGCAGGCGATCGGCGAGCAGGCGGCAGCGCTGCTCGATCGGGCCAAGACCGATATCGAGGGCGTAGTCCACGGCAGCGCCCAGCCCCAGCCGGGCCGCGTAGTTGTTCTCCCAGGTCTCGAAACGGCGCGCATCGTCGCGCAGCCGGTATTCATTCCGTGCGACCCACGGCGCCGCGAAATGGTCGATCATCGGCGGTTCGAGCTGCTGCAGCAGCGCGCGGCGGACATAGAGAAAGCCGGTGCCGCGCGGGCCGCGCAGGAATTTGCGCCCCGTCGCCGACAGCATGTCGCAGCCGATGGCCTCGACATCGACCTCCATCTGGCCGACGGCCTGGCAGGCATCGAGCAGGTAGGGAACGCCGTGCTCCCGCGCAATCTTGCCGATCGCCGCCGCGGGATTGACCAGCCCGCCATTGGTCGGGACCCAGGTGATCGCGATCAGCTTCACGCGCGCGTCAATCATGCGTTCGAGCGCGGCGACATCGAGCTCTCCGCTGGCATCGCTCGGCACGATATCGATCGTCGCGCCAGTTCGTTTCGCGACTTGAAGAAACGCGACATAGTTGGCGGCATATTCCGCTTCGGCGGTGAGGATCCGATCGCCCTGGCGAAATGGAAGCGAATAGAACGCCATCTGCCAGGCGACCGTCGCGTTCTCCATGAGGGCGACCTCGTCGGGCGCCGCATTCAGCAGGCGTGCGACCGAGCCGTAAACCGCATCGAGCTGTTCGGCCTCGTGGTCGGCGGCGGCATAGCCTCCGATCTCGCTCTCCAGATCAATATGCTGCTTCATGGCATTGACGACGGCGGTCGGCATGAGAGCCGCTCCGGCATTGTGGAGGTACGCGAGCCGGCCGGCGGCCGGCGTGTCGGCACGAATCTGGTCGATGTCGATCAAGTGCTGGTCTCCGCCACTGCTATCCCGGTCATTTGAATTAGGCGCGATCACAAGCGCGAGCAAGCGATGCGCCGCTTGGAACAAAATCGCAGATTGCTGCCTCCTATTGGTATCAGATTCCAAACCGGAGGGCGCCCGCCCCGGATTTTGAGAAATCCATGGGCGCCGAACGCGATATCCTCCCGGATGAGAAACCGACCATGCAAGAGAAATCGCAATCGTCGCGCCCAGCGAGCGGGGCGGCCAAGATCAACATCGCCCGACGGATCGACCTCACGACCCTCAGGCTGTTCATCGCCATTTGCGAAGAGGGCAATCTGACGCGCGCCTCCCAGCGCGAGGCGATCGCGCCGTCGGCCGTCAGCAAGCGCATGCATGACCTTGAGGAGATGCTCGAGGTCGCCCTGTTCGAGCGGCATCCCAACGGCATGGCGCTGACGCCGGCCGGCGAATCGCTGCTGCATCATGCGCGGGTGACCTTGCTCAACGTCGAAAAGATCGCCGTCGACATGGCCGAGCACGCGAGGGGTGTGCGCGGGCATGTGCGGATGCTGGCCAATCTGTCGTCGATCGTCGAGTTCCTTCCCGACGATCTGCCCGGCTTCTTCCGCGCGCACGAGCTGGTGCGCCTCGACCTTCAGGAGCGTCCGAGCGCCGATGTCGTTCGGGGCGTCGAGGAGGGCGTAGCCGAGATTGGCATCTGCTCGGCGGATGTCTCGACCCGCGGGCTGGAGCGGTTCGCCTACCGGCGGGATCGCCTCGTCATCGTGGTGCGCACGGATCATCCGCTTGCGGGCGCGACGGACGTGTCGTTCGCCGATACGCTCGACTACGACCATGTCGGCCTGTTTGCGACCAGCTCGATCTATCTTCGTTCGCACTACACCGCACAGCAGATCGGCAAGTCGATCCGGCTGCGAGTCCATGTGCCGGGTTTCGATGCGGTGTGCCGGATGGTGCAGGCCGGCATGGGCATCGGCCTCATTCCGGACCGTGCGTTCGAGGTCCTCAGTCACGGCATGAACCTGACGGCGATCGAGCTGACGGACGACTGGGCCGATCGCGAGCTGGTGCTGGTCGCGCGAGATCCGGCAGGATTGTCGGCGACGAGCCAGCTGATGCTCGAGCATCTGCGATCGCCTGGCAGGCCGCATTGACGCCGGCCTCAACCTCGTTCGTCATCCGCGAACGCGTGTTCATCAAAGGATATTGGACATAAGACCCTGCGCTCGGCGACACCACGATCAAAGAAGATCGAGGAGCGCCGAACGTGGACGGACCACTATCAGGAATACGGGTCGTCGAACTCGGAACATTGATCGCTGCGCCATTTGCTGCGCGGCTATTCGCCGAGTTCGGCGCTGAGGTCATCAAGATCGAGCAGCCCGGCAGCGGTGATCCCTTGCGCACATGGCGCAAGCTGCATCAGGGCACCTCGCTCTGGTGGTATCTGCAATCGCGCAACAAGAAGTCGATCGCGATCGATCTGAAATCGCCGGATGGACGCGACGTGGCGCTGCGGCTGGCCGCGCAAGCCGATGTCGTGATCGAGAATTTCAAGCCGGGGAGCCTCGAGAAACTTGGCCTCGGCTGGGATGTGCTGTCGAAGCTCAACCCCGACCTTACGCTGGTGCGCATCTCCGGCTATGGGCAGACCGGGCCTTATCGCGACCGCTCCGGGTTCGGTGCAATCGGCGAGGCCATGGGCGGACTGCGCTTCACCACGGGTGATCCGGACAGTCCGCCGGCCCGCGTCGGCATCAGCATCGGCGACAGCCTCGCCTCGCTCCACGGCGTGATCGGTGCGCTGATGTCGCTGCTGCGCGTCAAGACCGGGCAGGGGCGAGGGCAGGTCGTCGACGTCTCGCTCTACGAGAGCGTGTTCAATCTGATGGAGAGCCTCGTCCCCGAATATGATCTCATGGGGCACGTCCGGACCCGCACCGGCGGGGCCCTCCCGGGCATCAGTCCCTCAAATACGTATCCGAGCTCCGATGGCCGCCACGTCGTCATCGCCGGCAATAGTGATGCGATCTTCAAGCGCTTGATGCAGGTGGTCGGCCGTCCGGACCTTGCCGACGATCCGGCGCTCGCCAGCAATGACGGACGCGTCCGCAGCAACGCCTTGCTCGATGCCGCCATCGCCGCGTGGACGTCGGAGCGGACGATGGACGAGATCCTCGCGCGCCTCGATGCGGCTGATGTTCCTGCGGGCCGGATCTATTCGGTCGCCGATATCGTTGACGATCCCCACTACGCCGCCCGCGACATGATCCTGCCGACCGAGCTGCCGGGCGACGTCACCGTGAAGATGCCGGGCATCGCGCCAAAGCTCTCCGACACGCCCGGCGCGGTCAGATGGTCCGGCCCGACGCTGGGACAGCACACCGACGAGGTGCTGACGGCCCTTGGCCTGCAGCCTGCCGATATCGCGCAGCTGCGCCGCAGCGGAGCGGTGCAATGATGGCAACACCGCCCGATATCATGATCCAGGAGGTGGCCCCGCGCGACGGCCTCCAGATCGAGGCGCAATGGGTCGAGACCAGCGACAAGGTTCGGCTCATCAATTCGCTGTCCGCGATCGGCTTCGGCCGCATCGAGGTCTCGTCGTTCGTGTCGCCGGCCGCGGTCCCGTCGCTGCGCGACGCGGCGGACGTCTTCGCCGGCATCGAACGCCGTCCGGGCACGATCTACACGGCGCTCGTGCCGAACCGGAAGGGCGCCGAGCTGGCGGTGGCGGCCCGCGCTGACGAACTGAATTTCGTGATGTCGGCGAGCGAGACGCACAATCGCGCCAACATGAACATGACGCACGCGCAATCGCTCGCTGCGCTCGCCGAGATCGTGAAGCCGGCCCATGCCGGTGGTGCCATGGTCAACGCCACGGTTGCGACCGCGTTCGGCTGTCCGTTCGAGGGCGTTCAGCCGTTCAAGAAGGTTCTCGACATCGTCAAACGCTATCTCGACCTCGGTGTCGACGGCGTCACGCTTGCCGATACCACGGGCATGGCCAATCCCAACCAGGTCTCGAAGCTGGTGGCCGAGGTCCTGATGCTCGTCCCCGCGGACATGCTCACGCTTCACTTCCACAACACGCGCGGGCTCGGACTGGTCAATGTCCTCGCGGCCCACGACACCGGCGCGCGCCGCTTCGATGCGGCCCTCGGCGGTCTCGGTGGATGTACATTTGCGCCGGGCGCCACCGGCAATGTCTGTACCGAAGACCTCGTCAATCTCTGCCATGAGATCGGCTTGCGGACCGGTCTCGATCTGCAGCGCTTGATCGATCTGTCGTTACGATTGCCCGGACTGGTTGGACATGAGGTGCCGGGGCAGGTCGCCAAGGCCGGCCGTCCCCTCGATCTGCATCCCATACCCGAACGACTGCGCCGCTCCGGCTGAGTGGCCACCATCAAAATCCCAAAACAAATTGGAGGAAACCATGACGATTGCCACGGCGGCGACGGCCGACCTCGATACTGGAATTACCGAGCATCAAGTCATCAAGAAGATCGCGTGGCGGCTGATGCCGCTGATCATCGTCTGCTACTTCTTCGCGTTCTTCGACCGCGTCAACATCAGCTTCGCCAAGGCTGCACTCCAGGCGGATCTTGGCCTCAGCAACACGGCCTATGGTTTCGGCGCCAGCCTGTTCGTGGTCGGCTATGTCCTCCTGGAAGTGCCGAGCAACATGCTGCTCTATCGTTTCGGCGCACGGCGCTGGATCGCCCGCATCATGATCTCCTGGGGCCTGGCGACGGCTGCCATGGTCTTCGTCAACAGCGAGTGGCAGTTCTACGCGCTGCGCTTTGTGATCGGCGCGATGGAAGCCGGCTTTGCGCCCGGCATCCTCTATTACCTGACACTGTGGTTTCCAAAGTCGCATCGTGGCCGCATGACGTCCGTGTTCTTTCTCGCCACCGCATTCTCGGGGATCATCGGCGCACCGATCTCGGGTCTCATCCTCAATTATCTGCACGGGCTGCATGGCCTCGCCGGTTGGCAATGGCTGTTCCTGGCCGGCGGCATTCCTTGCGTCGCGCTCGGCATCGTCGTGTTATTGCGCTTCGATGACGGGATCGAGCAGGCCGAATGGCTGAGTGACGACGAGCGGAGGCTGATCTCGGTGCAACTGGATCGCCAGAAGGGCCAAATTGGCGAGCATTCGGCGTGGCGCTCCTTGCTCATGCCTGGCGTGCTTTTGCTCGGGTTCATCTACTTCCTGATCCAGATCGCGTCTTACGGTCTCAATTTCTGGGCGCCCGATCTGATCAAGGCGGCCGGCGGCGGCAGCGCGGCTGCGATTGGCTTCCTCACGGCGGTGCCCTACATCTGCGGCGCCATCTGCATGATCGTGGTCGGGCGATTGTCGGATGCCTCGGGCGAGCGCCCGAAGTTCGTCGCGGGCCTGATCCTGGCCGCAGCGGTCGGCTTCTTCGCGTCCGGCGCATTCGACCGGAACGTGGTCACGCTGGTTGGCGCGCTTGCGATCCTTGGCGGTGGTGTGGTTGCGGCCATTCCAACCTTCTGGACGTTGCCTCCGAAGATTCTCGCCGGCGCCGGCGCAGCGAGCGGGATCGCGCTCATCAATACGCTGGGGCAGGTCGGCGGCATCGTCAGCCCGATCATGGTCGGCTCGGTGAAGGACTGGACCGGCAGCACGACGCCCGCGCTCTACGTCATCGGTGGTTTGTGCGCGCTCTGTGCAGTCCTGTTGCTGACGGTGCTGCCGCGCGACTTGAAAGCCAAGGATTTGGCGGAACCAGCACGGTAGGGCTGCGGCAATCGGCGCGCCTTGGTGGCGCGCATCCAAGAGGGTATCTAGCGTGAAGAAGATCGCGCCACTATCCGTTCTCAACGAATGTCGGTGCGATCGTCTTGGAACCGAAGGGGATACACGATGGCGAAGAACACGATTTGCCTCTGGTACGACAGGGATGCCGAGGCGGCTGCCCGCTTCTACGCCGCGACGTTCCCCGACAGCACGGTGAGTGCCGTACACCGCGCGCCGAGCGACTATCCGTCTGGCAAGGCTGGCGACGTGCTCACGGTCGAGTTCACCGTCGCCGGCGTCGCCTGTCTCGGCCTCAACGGTGGGCCGATCTTCAAGCACAACGAAGCCTTCTCATTCCAGATCGCCACCGACGATCAGGAGGAGACCGACCGCTATTGGAACGCCATCGTCGGCAATGGCGGGCAGGAGAGCGCCTGCGGCTGGTGCAAGGACCGATGGGGCGTTTCCTGGCAGATCACGCCGCGCATGCTGACCGAAGCGCTTGCCGCCGGTGGTGCCGAGGCCAAGCGCGCGTTCGATGCGATGATGGAGATGACGAAGATCGACGTCGCAGCGATCGAGGCCGCGCGCCGCGGCTGAAATCGTCCGACCTCAGATGCAGAGGCTGAGCAGCTTGACGTGGCAGCCGCTGGATTTAGGCTTGCTCGCGGGTGCAGTCTCGCGCTTCACGGCGACCAGCGGCTCCTTATCTTTATTCTTCTTCTTGCCCTTGGGCTCGTAATCGCCGGCGATCACCATCGCCCAATAGGTGCGCTTGCCGCTGGCGTTCTTGGCGCTGGCGATGCCGACGCGGGAAGCGTTGTGCAGCAACAGGTTCTTGCGGTGCCCGGAGGAGTCGATCCACTGTCCGAGCGTCTTCTCGAAATTGTCGTAGCCGTAGGCGATGTTCTCGGCGGCGCGGCCCGCGCCGGCCGGGGCGACGCGCCGGTTGAACGGGCCGAGAGCGTCATGGCTGAGGTCGTCCTTCGCCGCCATCGCGCGCGCCTGGTCCATGGCGATGCGGTCCAGCGTTGCGTCGCGGACGACGCGGACTTCACCGTGCTTGAGGCGGAAGCTCGAGATCTGCTCGGCCGGAGACTCGGCCATGGCCGGGGCGGCCACCAGCAGCAGAAGGCTGGCGACCAGGCCGCCAACCACACCATGCATCGTCGTCCCCCGCGTCCCCATGATTCCGCCAAAGCCTGCCTTCGTTTGACCGCTTCTCTATCGCCATTGTGGACGCTTCAAGGCAGAGGGCCCCGCGCTAGGTGGTTGGCAGGTCCGCCTCGAAATTGAAGCGGTCGCGGAGGTTCTTGCGCTGCTCCAGGATGTCCTTGAGGAAGGCGCGATCCTGGTCGTTCCTCATCATCGGCTCGATCAGGTCGAGCTGGTTCATGGCGACCAGCTGCAGTATCTCCGTGCGCGGCTTGCCGCTGGGATCGCGCGGAAGGGCGTGCACGACCTGGATGTGTTCCGGCGGCTTCGGGCCTTTCGCGGCGGTCAGCTCGTTGCGGAGCTGGCCTTCGAGCGTGGCCTGATCGGCCTCGACGAAGGCATAGAGCCCGACGCCCGAGCGGCGGTCGGCGAAGGCGACGATGGCGGTATCGCGCACGGCGGGATTCTTGCGGATCAGCTCGGCCAGCACCGGTGCATCGTTGACGAGCCGGCGGCCGCCGCCCTCGCGGTCGGTGAAGTTGAACAGGCCGCGGGTGATGGCGCGATAGACCTTCTTGCCGGTGGCAAGCCACAGGCTCGCGGCGAACGACTTCTTCGCAAGGACCTTTCGCTCGCGCGGAGTCAGCGCCTCGGGCGCGTAGGAGCGCTTGTGCTTGAGCAGATGCCTGAGGTCTTCATAGGCGAGGATGCGATAGAGCCGGCCGCGCCGTTTGAAGCACGCTGCGAGCTGGAAGTCGGTCACGTAAGCGAGGCCGTCGCGGCCGACCAGCCAGTTCTGTTCCTTGGCGAGATCGTTGTGGCAGATGCCGGCGCGGCGCAGCCGGCGCAGCACCGCCTTGGCCGAGCGAAAATAGGCGAGGTCGCCATGGGGCTTTGCCAGATGCAGCGCGACGCCGTCGACGAAGCCACGCACGAGCGCGCGGCGTCCGGCCCACAGCAGCTCGGGGCCGACGTTCAGGCCCTTTGCGAGCGCCAGCGCATGCTTCTCGCGCGCGAACAGATGGCGCGCCAGCAGGAAGGACCACCATGGCACTTCATCGAGCCGGCGCAGCACCGCGTCAACCTCGCCGTTCTCGCCGCGGAAGCGGCCGCGCTCGACGGTCGAGAACACGTCGCGCTTGAGCAGAACGCCCTCGGTCCAGCGCGCCGACAAGGTCGCGGCGTCGTCTTTGGGGAGGCTCATCTGAAACTCACGCCGCGGTGGCAATGCGCAGGTGATCGGCGATCCAGCGATCGAGATCGGCGAGCGCCCGCGCACTCATCGCTTGCTTCTTGGCCACCGTCTTCTCGTTGCCGCGCAGCCGCGTGCCGTCCGGTTTCTTGGTCGGTGCGCTCGCGAGCGGCGGAAACAGGCCGAAATTGATGTTCATCGGCTGGAACGAGCGGGTACCCGGCTCGATGGTTTCGATGTGGCCGCCCGTGATGTGGCCGAGCAACGATCCCAGCGCCGTGGTGCCCGGCGGGCTCGCCGGCGTCTCGCCGCGGGCGTCGGCTGCCGCGTAGAGGCCGGCGATCAGGCCGACGCTGGCGGATTCCACGTAGCCCTCGCAGCCCGTCATCTGGCCGGCGAAGCGCAGCCGCGGCTGCGCGCGCAGGCGCAGCTGGCCGTCGAGCAGCTTTGGCGAGTTGAGGAAGGTGTTGCGATGCAGGCCGCCGAGGCGGCCAAACTCGGCCTTCTCCAGCCCGGGAATGGTGCGGAAGATGCGCTGCTGCTCGCCATATTTCAGCTTCGTCTGGAAGCCGACGATGTTGTAGAGCGTGCCGAGCTTGTTGTCCTGGCGCAGTTGCACGATCGCGTACGCCTTGGTGGCGGGATCGTGCGGGTTGGTGAGGCCGACCGGCTTCATCGGGCCGTGGCGCAGGGTCTCGGGGCCGCGCTCCGCCATCACCTCGATCGGCAGGCAGCCGTCGAAATAGGGCGTGTTGGTCTCCCACTCCTTGAACTCGGTCTTCTCGCCGGCGATCAGCGCGCCGACGAAGCCGTCATACTGCTCCTTGGTCATTGGGCAGTTGATGTAGTCGGCGCCGTTGCCGCCGGGGCCGACCTTGTCGTAGCGCGACTGGAACCAGGCTACCGACATGTCGATGGACTCGCGATGCACGATCGGCGCGATCGCGTCGAAGAAGGCGAGCGCGTTCTCGTCGGTCAGCTCGCGGATGGCATCGGCGAGGGGGGCAGAGGTGAGGGGACCGGTCGCAACGATGACGTTGCTCCAGTCGGCCGGCGGCAGGCCCGCGATCTCGCCGCGGGCGATCTCGATCAGGGGGTGGTCGTTCAGCGCCTTGGTGACGGCGGCCGAGAAGCCGTCGCGGTCGACCGCGAGCGCGCCGCCGGCGGGCACCTGGTTGGCGTCAGCCGCGCGCATGATCAGCGAGTCGAGCCGGCGCATCTCCGCATGCAGCAGGCCGACGGCGTTGTTGGCGGCGTCGTCCGAGCGGAACGAATTGGAGCAGACGAGCTCGGCCAGACCGTCGGTGCGGTGCGCCTCGGTCATGCGGGTCGGCCGCATCTCATGCAGCACGACGGGCACGCCGGATTTCGCCACCTGCCAGGCGGCCTCGGAACCGGCAAGGCCGGCACCGATCACGTGCACGATGTTCGATTGGGGTCCTGTCATGGGGCGGACAGGTAGCGCTTTTCGGCGGAGAGTGGAATCGCCGAGATCGAGTTTTCTGCCATCAGAAACGACAACGCCCGCACGAGGCGGGCGCTATCGGTTCGTCCGGTAAGGGCTGAACGATATCAGCCCTGATACTGACCGGCGGCAACGCGCGGGATGTCCGAGCGATCGAGGCCGATGTCGGCCAGTTCGCGATCGCTGAGCTGGGACAGCTCGGCAACATTGCGCTGATAGTCCCGGAAAGCCTGGATCATGCGGATGAGCGAGAGCAGCATTGGTAGTCTCCTGTAGTTCGATTCAGCCTTTCCCAAGGCCTCATCGTTGAAATGAATATAGATGAGAGTGGTGCACTGCGAAAGTTCCGATGTTGCGATGCAGCTAAGCGTCGGATGCATAGCGCCGGTAACGGACGATTAACCCGGAGGCAAGCTCGCACAAGGAGTGGGCGAGCGAGACGTCAGATTGTCATAAATGTCCGTGAATACACGGGCTTATGATTACAATCGCGGTTCCCTTCGAGACCGAAATAAGTCGTGTTCCCCTCCCACGCAAGGCGACCGGTCAGCTACTGGGCCCAAGTCTCGCATGCGCGAATCGCATGTGTGGTTGAGTCTAAATAATGAACATTAATTCATTATAAGGGGCGGGCTGAGCACGAGCAGACAGCTCCTCGATGGGGCGCCGCCACCGATTCGTCAGCTCTTTAGCCGGTGGGCCGAACGACGGAGACCAAGGAACCGGCAGGGACAGAGGGAGCTGATCCGGGCGTGGTTCGCGTCTTGACCTCTCCCGGCGCGGTGCGCACACGTCAGGGGTGTGGTTTTATTACCAAGTTGTAATGAAAATCAGAAATTTCGCATGCGCCTCTGCGCAGCGCGCAACATCACGCAATTCTCGCGGGGAATTTATTGCGGCAAGTTGCCGCGCCCGGAGGAAAGTCATGCCGCAGATTCCGGCAATGTCGCTGGATCTGTCTCAAGAACAAGAGAAGGAAAGTAACATCATGACGAAGTTACTCGGGGTTATCGCAATTGCCGCCGTCGCATTCGCCGTCGCGCCGGCCCAGGCCGCCAAGCACGCCATGGGCGGCTGCAGCTCGGCCAATCTGGAGAAGACCGAAACCGCGATCGAAGCCATGGCCGACGGCGACAGCAAGTTCGTCGCGCAGAAGGAGATCGCTGCGGCGCAGGACGCGCTCCTCAATGGCAAGATGGGTGTGTGCGGAGCGCATTTGAACAAGGCGATGCACGCCACCATGGGCAAGTAAACGGGTAGGTAAACGCACTCAAGAGAGGGCCGGTCGCCGGGCGATCGGCCCTATGCGTTTGCAGAGTGTTGTCTTAAGGAGCGCGCGCGAGCTGAGTGGCGAAATAGGCCACGGTCTTCGAATAGACCTCGCTCTTGTTCCACTGCTGGAGCACCGCGAAGTTCGGGCTGCCGGGCTGCCAATCCTTACCCTTCTGCCAGCCATACCCGGCGAGATAATTGGCGGTGGACGCCAGCACATCGGGCGCATTGTGCAGGAGATCGCGCTTGCCGTTGCCGTCGAAGTCGACGGCATATTTCATCCAGGACGACGGCATGAACTGGGTCTGACCGAGCTCGCCGGCCCAGGCGCCCTTCATGTCGCCGGGCGCCAGGTCGCCGCGCTGGACGATGCGCAGCGCATCCATCAGCTCAGCACGAAATTGCTCGGAACGCCGGCAGTCATAGGCCAGCGTCGCCAGCGAGCGGATGGTGGCGAACTTGCCGGTGTTGACGCCGAAATCGGTCTCGAGCCCCCAGATCGCGACCAGCACCTCGCCGGGCACGCCGTAGGTCTGCTCGATCCGCGAGAGCACCGAGCCGTATTGCTTCATCATGTTGGAGCCGCGCGTCATCCGCGGCGGCACCATGCGGCCGGAAAACTCTTCAAAAGTCTGGGTGAAGACCTTTTGCGACTTGTCACGATTGAGCACGCTCTGGTCGAGCGTCACGCCGGCAAGCCCGGCGGTGATGGCCTGCTGCGAGATGCCCTTGGCCGCAGCGTCGGCTTTGAAGTCGGCAAGCCAGGCGTCGAAATTGCCGGAGCCGCAGGCGACCGCGGCAAGCGCTGGCTGGGCGGACAGGATGGACGCGGAGAGGGCGAGGGCTGCGAGAGCGAGACGAGAAATCGTCGGGGTCATCAGATGAAATAGATTCCGTGAAGTGATCTGACCGGCAGGCGCAATCTCGATTGTAACCGCGGCCAAAGCAAGGCGTATGACAGTTCGCGATCCCGCCCGAGCCGGGCTCGGGCAGGATCGCATGTCACGATGGCGTCAGGCGTCTGACCTGTTACGCCAGGGGAAGAGGTTGGCGGGGAAGTCGGCGGCCGGCTTGCGCGGGCGATGCGGCGGGGGCGGCACCGGGCGCGACCCGGGCTCCGAGGCGATCACCTTGCGGTAGAGGTGCCAGGTGGCGTGGCCGAGCAGGGGGATCACCACGGCAAGGCCGAGGAAGGCCGGGATCGTACCAAACGCCAGCAACACCGCCACGATCAGACCCCAAGCCGCCATCGGCACCGGGTTCTTGGCGACGACGCGCAGCGAGGTGACCATCGCCTCGAACGCGCCCGCATGGCGGTCGAGCATGAGCGGGAATGACACGGCGCTGATGCAGAGCGCGGCGAGGGCGAACAGGAAGCCGGCGCCGCAGCCGACCACGATCAGCCACCAGCCTTGCCGGGTCGTCAGCACGCGCGTCATGAAATCGGAGATTCCGGTCACGCCCTCATAGCCGAACGCCGACACATAAATGGCCTGCGCGGTCGCGACCCAGGTCACGAACAGGGCGAGCAGCAACGTGCCGAGGCCGAGCATGGCGCCGAACGAGGGCGAGCGCAGCACCTCCATGGCATCCCAGGCACTTGCCTCTTCGCCGCGTTCGCGCCGGCTGGAGAGCTCGTAGAGACCGAGCGCCGCGAACGGCCCGATCAGCGCGAAGCCGGCGGCCAGAGGAAACAGCAGCGGCAGCACCGAATGGCCCATCACCACGCGGGCGAGCACGAGGCCCAGCACCGGATAGATCACACAGAGGATGATGGCGTGGCTCGGAACCGCCTTGAAATCTTCCCAGCCGCGCTTGAGCGCATCGTGGAGGTCGGAGAGTTGGATGGTTCGGATCACCGGTCCAGCCGCGTCAGTCGGCTGGGCCATCGTTGGGACATTGCCCCGGTAGAATGTGGCCATGGTCGCTAGCTCCCTTGCCGGGCGGCCGCATTCGGCGCCGGCAACGGCGCAAGCGGCCGCCATTCTCTGAGTTGCGCGATCCCGACCAGACGCGAATTCCGGAAGACATCGCGAGCTGAGCGAGAAGCGTACGCCCATTTCCGAGTCCTGTCCCTCACGCTTGGGTGAAATTCGATGTCGCAGTGCAACCTCGAATGTGTCATTCGGTCGTCATTTCGCCGCAGATAAGCTGATGCTGCTTGTTCGTTCACAGGAACGCGGGCGCAACGCGGTAACTTCGTCTATAAGTGCCACTCAAGGCCCTTCCAACGGATCCTTTTTCGGGGAGCAGACATGAGCATTTTCGGGAAAATCATGGGCGCGATCTTCGGCAGCCATCCGGCTGCCGCCGCACCCGCAGGCAGCGCACCGTCGCCCAGCGCGCCCGCCAGCGCCGCGCCGGCTGGATCGGCGCCTGCTGCCGCGCCGGCGGCAACGGTCGACGTCGCTGCGATCGTCGACAAGGCCGCGGCCGCGCACAAGGGCGAGAAGCTGGAGTGGCGCACCTCGATCGTCGACCTCATGAAGGCGCTCGACATCGATTCCAGCCTTGCCGCGCGCAAGGACCTCGCCAAGGAGCTCGGCTACAGCGGCGACATGAATGACTCCGCCAGCATGAACGTCTGGCTGCACAAGCAGGTGATGTCCAAGCTCGCCGCCAATGGCGGCAAGCTGCCGCCGGAAATCAAGCACTGACCGCTTGATCGGTCATTGCCAAGGGGATTGAGCTAAGGGATGAGAAGGGCTCGCGATTTCGCGGGCCCTTTTGCTTTCAGGCGACGAGGTCGGCATCTTCCGGATGCCGCTCGAGATAATCGACGACGAAGCCGCAGCCGGCGATCACCTTCTTGCCGTCGCGGCGGATCAGCTCCAGCGCGCCCTTCACCAGTTCGGACGCGATGCCGCGGCCGCGCAGCGCACGCGGCGTCTCGGTGTGGGTGATGATCACCGCCGACGGCGTCAGCCGGTAATTGGCGAAGGCGACCTCGCTGCCAACGTCGAGCTCGAAGCGGCCCTTCTCCTTGTTGTCGCGTACCGATGCCGCCATGCAATATCCTTCCGAAGCGCTGCCTCTTTCCTGATCTAGGCGCCTGAACCGGCCCTTGCCAAGGTGCGACCAAGGGAGGTTGCCGCAGGGGAGATATCTCGAAAATGCGTGTCCCGCTCAGCCTCATGGCGTTGCTCGCCGCGCTTGCTTCGACGGCGCCGCTGCCGGCTGCGGCCGAAGGCGGTCCGGTCTGGGACGCATGCGTCGGGCTGACCAGCACGCCGGAGGAGCGGGTCAAGGCGTGCTCGACCGTGATCGAGACCAGGAGCGAGAGCGGCCACCGGCTCGCCGGCGCCTATTGCAATCGCGGCCATGGTCTCACCGAGAAGCGAGAGCTCGACGCGGCGCTGTCGGATCTCGACGAGGCGGTCAGGCTCGCTCCCGACTATGCCTGCCCCTTCAACAATCGCGGCCGCGTCTACAGCTTCAAGCGCGACTTCGATCACGCCATCGCCGACTACGATCAGGCCATCAAGCTCGATCCCTCGCTGGCGCTGGCCTACAGCAATCGCGGCGAATCCCGCTACAACAAGGGCGATCTCGACGGCGCCTTCGCCGACTTCGATGCCGCGATCAAGCGCGATCCGAACTATGCCACGGCCTACACCAATCGCGCCTTGGTCTACTACCGTAGGCACGACATGGCGCATGCGCTCGCCGACTACACCACGCGGATCAAGCTTGCACCCAGCCTGCTCGCCTATATCGACCGCGGCAACGTCTATCGCGACAGCGAGCAACTCGACCGCGCCGCCGCCGACTATGGCGAGGCGATCCGCATTGCGCCGACCGATGCGCGCGGCTGGCGCAACCGCGGCATGATCCGGCTCTACCAGGGCGACGACAAGGGCGGTCTTGCCGACTACGACAAGGCGCTGCAATACGATCCCTCCGACGTGTTCTCCTGGAACAATCGCGGCCAGGCCAAGCTTCGGCTCGGCGACAAGCAGGGCGCGATCGCCGACTTCAGGAAGGCGCTGGAATTGAAGCCCGGCCTGCCGGTCGCGCGCGAGGCGCTTCAGAGGCTCGGGGCCCTGTAGCCGCAGCGCGATATGAGTTGGTGACCGGCGAACATCGCGGCGGCCATCGAAATAATCCTCGCATTCGCTCTTGCGCGGTCGCCGGCGGCTCCCACGTCTTTTGCAGGACATACGCCGAATGCGGCAGGCAGGGTCGCTAGATATTCGGTGTGTCATGATCGCCAGCCGCAGACGTATGCCTCTGTCGTAGGAGGGTACGATGTCGGACTTTGGTTTCTTGAATACTCATCGAACATGGGAAGACTGGTGCGGGATGGTGCTGGGCGCACTGATCGTCGTCTCGCCGTGGTTTCCCATCCAGGAACAACCCGCGATCGCCGCAGACTCAATGGTCATCCTGAACGCGGTTGCAGTCGGCCTGGTCGTGTTTGGCATCAGTCAGCTCGAATATGTCGCGCTGCAACGCTGGCAGGAGGTGGCGACGATCCTGGTCGGATTGTGGCTCATCGCCTCGCCCTATTTCCTCGGCTATTCCGGTGAAGGGTTCCTGCGCATCTACCACACCAGCCTCGGCGCGGTGACGGTCCTCCTTGGCATGCTGCTGCTGTGGCAGGACTGGGATCTGACTGACCAGGACATGCTCAAGCACGGGCGATAGGCCGTGGACGTCGGCAGGCCCGCCCGGCTACAGGCGGGCCTGTGCCCTCATCGCCTCACCAGGTCCTGGTACTCCGGATGCTTCTCGATCCACGCCTTCACGAACGGGCATTGGGGGATCAGCTTCAATCCTGCCGCGCGGACCTGGTCGAGCGCGCCTTGCACCAGCTTTGAGCCGACGCCCTTGCCGCCGAGCTCCTTCGGCACGTCCGTATGCTCGAAGGTGATGACTTCGCCGTCGAGCTTGTAATGCTCGGTCGCGAGATGGCCCTCCACCTCGAGCTCATAGCGGTGATGGGCCTTGTTGTTGATGACGTCGCTCATGTCGTCTCCGGTCAGCTCTTCAGCGAGTCCGTCAGCATCTTGCGGATCGACCAGGCTTCGCCGTCGGAGGAGCCCTTGATGTCGTCGATCTTCCAGCTATTGGCCTCGCGCACGAAGTCGTAACGCACGATCTGGTCGGCGGGTTTCCGGTCGTTGCGGTGGCCGGTGATGGTCACCGCGACCGTCGCCTTGTCCGCTTCCATCTTCTCAGCGTCAACCTTGAACGACTTCACGTCCGGTTCCTGCGAATTGGTGACCGGATCGAAATCGACCGGCCCGACGTCGCCTTTCGGCGTGTGCGCATCCGCCTTGGCCCACAGCGTGACCAGCGATTTGGAGAGGTATTTTGACTTCGCTGCCTTGTTCTCGATGACGAAGGCGGCGCCACCGTCGCCCTTGCCCTTGGCGGCGCGGGTATAGATCGCGGTCAGGATGGCGACGGGATCCGTGCGAGCGGGAGTCTCGGCGAAAGCCGGGGCGATTCCGGCAAGCAGAGAGGCGGCGACGAAAGTCCGACGGGTGAGCATGAACTGTCCCTGAGATGACGGCGCGCGACAACAGGCCGGAGTGGCCGGCGCGTATCCTCTGTAGACCGATGGACCGGCCGTTCGGTTCAATCACTCGCCTTGGCGAGCCTGGAGTCTTCCGGCTGGGGCTGTTGGCGGAGGCAACCCTGGCAGATGACGAGGGAGCGGTTGACCCTGGCGTCCTGCTCGGCCTCGATGCCGTCCTGCACCTGCCACCATTCCCTAGAATAGGGCTGAAGTCCGGCCTGCGATCTGGTGCGATCGGCCGCCGCTGCGGCGCGCGTTGCACGCGATGAGGCAGAGCGCGGCTGGTTGGGATTCTCGCCGGCGCCGTCCCAGGCGTAGCGTGCAGGCTTGAAGGCGGGATCGGGTGCGAGATGGGCTTGCGGGGCGACGGCACATCCGGCGAGCGCCAGCGACAACAGGAGGAGGGCGGGCGCTTTGACCATGATGCGGCACTCTGTACGCGAGAACTGAGCGAAGGTTGCGCTGATCATGTTTAAAATTCCCTGAACGATCGTGCCCGCACCGCCGACAAACGCGCATGCGCTATCTCATCCTCCTGCTCGCTCTGTTCGCTTCCACTGCGCGCGCCGACGATGCGAAGCCGTTCAACCCGGCCGACTATCCTCCCGCCGTGCAGAAGGCGCTGCATTATGCCAACGAGGAATGCGAGAGCCAGGATGGGGGCGTCGTGACCTTCGCCTCGGATACCGTGCGCAAGGTCGATCTGACCGGTGATGGCCGCGAGGACTACATCGTCGATTTCCGCGACGCCAAATGCGGCGACCGCGAGACCACCTATTGTGGAACCGGCGGCTGCGTCATGACCATCCTGGTGACGCTGCCTGACGGCAGCGTGCGCCCGGTGTTCGACGGCTATATCCGCAGCTACAAGATCCTGGCGCCGCCGATCAAGCGTGGCGCCGCGCGCACCGTCCGCTTCGATCTGCACGGTAGCTATTGCGGCGGTTTTGGCACGCAGGCCTGCGTCAAGGAGAGGGCGATCACGGCAACGCCGTTCGCATTCAAGCAGCCGTAGGGCAGGCGCGCGGCCGATGGTCTTGCTACGTCGCTGGCGATGGCGATAAATGGGCTTCAATGAGCGGGCGGCTTGCGCGCCGACCGCACTCGAAGAGGAAGCCCGATGCAGCCCCTGCGCATGTCCCGCCGCGTCATGAATCTCGCTTACATGCTGACCCAGAATGCGCGGCGGCATGGATCGCGCCCCGGTTTCGTCTGGGGTGACCGATCCTGGACCTGGCGCGAGATCGATGCGCAGGTCTCCGCGCTGGCCGCGGCGCTCGCCGCGCGCGGCATCGCCAAGGGCGATCGCATCCTCGTCCATTCCAAGAATGGCGACGAGATGTTCTTCTCGATGTTCGCCGCGTTCCGGCTCGGCGCGGTCTGGGTTCCCACCAATTTCCGCCTGATGCCGGACGAGGTCAGCTATCTCGCCGAGGCCTCCGGCGCGAAGGCATTTTTGTGCCATGCCGATTTTCCCGAGCATGCCGCGGCGGTGAAGGGTGGGGCGCTGGAATTCATTTGGAGCGTCGACGGCAAGGCGTCGTTCGGCGAGACGTCGGTCGCGGAGGCCATCGCGTCGAAGGCGGGTAACGCGGTCGAGAACGTCGCAGTCGAGCACGACGATCCCTGCTGGTTCTTCTTCACCTCCGGCACCACCGGCCGTTCCAAGGCTGCGGTACTGACCCACGGCCAGATGGGCTTTGTCGTCACCAACCATCTTGCCGATCTCACCCCAGGTGTGACGGAGGCGGATGCCTCGCTGGTGGTGGCGCCGCTGTCGCATGGTGCCGGCGTGCATCAGCTGGTGCAGACCGCGCGCGGCGTCTGCACCGTGCTGCTGCCGACCGAGAAGTTCGACATCGACGAGGCCTTCCGCCTGATCGGGAAGCATCGCGTCGCCAATCTCTTCACGGTGCCGACGATCCTGAAGATGATGGTCGAGCACCCCGCGATCGACAAATACGATCATTCCTCGCTGCGCCACGTGATCTACGCCGGCGCGCCGATGTATCGCGAGGATCAGAAGACTGCGCTGAGGAAGCTCGGCAAGGTCATCGTGCAGTATTTTGGATTGGGCGAGGTCACCGGCAACATCACGGTTCTGCCGGCGGCACTGCACGATCCAGAGGACGGCCCATATGCGAAGATCGGCACCTGCGGCTTCGAACGCACCGCCATGCAGGTGTCGATCCAGGACGATGAGGGCCGCGAGCTCGCAGCCAACCAGAGCGGCGAGATCTGCGTGATCGGACCTGCGGTGCTTGCGGGCTACTACGACAATCCCGAGGCCAATGCGAAAGCGTTTCGCAACGGCTGGTTCCGCACCGGCGACCTCGGCCACATGGACGAGGAAGGCTTTGTCTACATCACCGGCCGCGCCTCCGACATGTACATCTCCGGCGGCTCCAACATCTATCCGCGCGAGATCGAGGAGAAGATATTGACCCATCCCGCGGTCGGCGAAGTCGCCGTGCTCGGCGTGCCCGATGCGACCTGGGGCGAGGTCGGCGTCGCCGTCTGCGTTGCGCGGGAAGGCGCGAAGGCCGTGAGCGAGGCCGAGATGGCGGCGTTCCTCGGTCCGAAGGTGCCGCGCTACAAGATGCCAAAGCGCTTCTTCTTCTGGGAGGCGTTGCCGAAGTCGGGCTATGGCAAGGTGCCGAAGCGGATGGTGCGCGACGAGCTCGAGGCGCGCGGCCTGCTCGATCTCGACAAGACGAAGGCGGGCTGAGCGTACGCGATGCGGAATATCAAGCAGCCGGGCGCGCCGCTTCCCGAACGCATCCAGTGGGTGGAGGCGAGGGGGCGCGCCTTCGCGTTCACGCTTCAAGCCGGCCTGCCGTTGCTGGAAGCCGCGCGCCGCGGCTTTGCGGCGGAGGGATTTGCCGGTGGCGTGCTGAATTTCGGCCGCGGCACGCTCGGGCCGTTCGCCTATGTGATGCCGGCGCTGTCGAAGACCGGCGAGAACGCGGCGTTCTACAGCGATACATTTCGGCCGGGCGGCCTGACGCGCACCAAGCTCGGCAGCATGACGCTCGGCTCGCGCGACGGTGCGCCGTTCTTTCATTGCCACGGGCTCTGGACCGAGGCGGACGGCAAGGCGAGCGGCGGCCACATGATGCCGGACGAGACCATTGTCGCCGAGCCGTTCGAGGTCGAGGCGTTCGGCCTCGATGGCGCAGCGTTCACTGCCGAGGTCGATCCGGAGACCAACTTTAGGCTGTTCGGACCTTTGGCTTCCGCGAGCACCGGTGCGCGCACGACGAGCCGCGCCTTTGCCTTGCGGCTGCGGCCCAACCAGGATTTTGCCGGCTGCCTCGAAGACTTCTGCCGCGCGCATGGCATCGCCCGCGCGAAGATTCACGGCGGCGTCGGCTCCACCATCGGCGCGCGCTTCACCCATGGCGGCGTGACCGAGCCGTTCGCGACGGAGCTGGCGGTGACGGCGGGGACGATTGCGCCGGGCGCTTCGGGCGCACTCGAGGCGGCGCTCGACATTGCCTTGATCGATTATACCGGCGGCGTCGCGGATGGCCGCTTGATCCGTGGCGACAATCCCGTGCTGATGACCATGGAGCTGGTGCTCGAGGTCATGGGCTAGAGCATGATCCGGAAAAGTGCGCAGCGATTCTCCGAAAAAATCATGCTCAACTAATAACCTAAAGCGCGATGACGATTCATCCTGATCTCATCCCGCTTTGGGATCGCCGAGCGATCATCAGTGCGAACGTAGCTTGGCAATGGCCAGGTACGTCGAGTCACTTAACCCCGAGTTCGATCCCTGAAAGAGGTTGAGCAGGGGGGATTGACCTTGACCTGTGCTCTGGCTGTTTCTGATGTCGTACATCGCGGAGAAACGGTTCAACAGCTTTGCAACCTTGGTGGGGTCGGACAGATCCGTGATCTTCATGAATCTGTCCACGAACTTGGCCTGCTGATCGATCGGCATCGCCGCCATCGAGTCAGGTAAATCGAACGTGGTCCTGAACACCTCCGAGAGGGCCTTGTCGGCGAGAATGTCGTAGGCGGAGGTGATTTCACCCGCCTTGCGCTGGAAATAGAGCGCGAGGCGCACGCCGGGATTCGTCTCACCCTGCTGCTGCTCCAGGCTTTGCTGGAGATAGTTCGCCTGTGTTTCCCGGAATTGATCCCGCTTCTGGGGACCCATCATCGGCAGGCGTGCGACGTTGCCTTTGCTATCGAAGTTGAACGATGCCACGATTTCAGCAAAGCGAGGATCGCTCTGCGTGTTCGCGAAGCTCTTGGGATTGCTCAGATCGGAGGCGAAGATCTTCTCGAGAAATTCGGAGCTGACCTTCTTGGGGTCCAAGCCTTTGGCGACGAGAATGAAATCGACCATCTTCCGGTTATCAAGCAGCTCGGAAACGCTGTCGATGCCAGCGATGGCTTCCTGATAGGACGTCGCGTCCTTCTGGGCTTGTGCCCGAACTGCCTTCTGCTGATCGGGGCTTGCCTGCTTCACTGCTTGAATGACGTAGTCCTTCGCAATATCGAGGACTTCAGCCGGGTCCTGAGCCACCAGGGGCGTCGTCAGGTTGCCCTTTGCGTCGAAGTTGAAGGCGCGCGCAAGCTCGACGTAGCGATTGTCCTTGAGCGTATAGACGTAGCTCTTGGGATCGCTGAGGTCGCTTTCGAGCACCTTCTCGACGGTGTCCTGCGAGACCTTTGCGGGATCGAGGCCGACGGCGCCCAGCGCGAAGTCGTACACGGCTGGAGTCGATACGAACGTCTGGAGCGAATTGATGGTGAGGATGGCCGTTCTGAACTGCCTGATGGCGAAAGCTTCGTTCAGCGGGCTTGCAGCCGCATAGACCGCGGACTTGCTGTCGTCGTACGCCTTTGTCGTGAGCGTGACGTTTGCAGCAGTCTGGGCGGACACGCCTGACGGAAGCGACCCGTCAGGCGAAAATTCGAACGCGCCGGCCAAGTCTACAAAGTTGCCAATCGTCGCGATCTGGTCGCCGAGGTCGGATACGCTCTTCGTGTATGATTCCAGGTGATATTTTTCGACCAGGATCTGGACCTTCAACTGGGACACGTCAGCGCCCGGCTGCGAGAGTTGGGCCGTGTAGTCGGTGATCTTCGTATTGGTGGCGCTCACGTCCGATTTGGCTTGAGCGAGCTGGGCGTTGAGGCCAGTCAATTGAGATGCGAATGTGGTGTTGACGTAGCTGTTTGGATCGGATGGATCGCTGCGCAGGACCTGGCTGATCGTGTCGCGCGGCCACTTGCTTTCATCGATCCCGAACGCTGAATAGACGTAGTTGCGAAGACGATCGTCGTTCAGGAGCTGGTCGGCACTGGTGATGGTGCCGATCTTGGCGTTGTAGTAGTTGGTGTCGTCGGCAAGCGCGTCGACTTGGCTCTTCTTGGTCGCGGTGTACAGGCCGATCATCTCATCGGTCTGGTCGTCCGATTGCGCGACCGGCGTTGCAGTGCCGTTGAAGGAAAATGCCGCGGCAAACTCCTGGTAGCGCTTGTCGACCAGCTTGTTGACGAAGCTCTTGGAGTCGTTGAGGTCGCTCTCCAGCACCTTTTTCATGAAAGCCTTGGCGTAGGCCATGTCCTCCAGGCCATATGCCTTCATCGCATAATGATAGAGGCGATAGTCCTTCATGAAATCGTCGACGGTCTTCACCTTGCCGATGTTGGCCTTGTAATAGGCGGCCTCTCGCGCGACGTCCGTCTGCTGTTCGACGCGCGTCAGAGACTGCTTGAGGTTGCGCGTGATGTAGCTGTAGCTGAAATAGGTTGTGACCATCGCGCATTCCTCGCGGCTTTAGTGTCCCGGACGTCCGTCAATCATTGCCGGGGTCGCGAGGTGGGAGCTGGCCTCATGCCAGCAAGCTGTCTTACGTCGTCTCGGGGCGTTTCTGGCCTGCAATCTCAAGTGTTAGTTCGCGCCCAGTAACGCTTGCCGGGTCTATTTCTGTTTATTTCTAAATGTTTCTCAGATGCAGCTTTCGCGAGGATTGTGTTCCCGATATGTTCTAGCCGGGCGCTGCCCAGGTTGCGGTGACATGCTTCGCCTTCATTTGGTGTTTGAGCGCGCGGACGCACTTTCCCGTTCTCGCGGCAGGTCGTGCCCGAGCTTTGCGATTGCCCCCGAAAATGCCGAGGGCGCAGGGAAGGCCGGGTGCCGGCCGGGCACCCACGGTCCACTGTGCGAAAGGTGGCAACAAAAAATTGCACAGCGGCATACAGGTGAAGCCAAACATCCGGCCTTCCCTGCGCAGAGGTTTGACGGCTTATGTCGCGCTCTCCCCGGGGAGCGATGCACTATTGCCCCCGTCGCCTTGCCGCTCGCTGACGCGCGTGCCCGGTTGGGCCGCAGCATCACAGCAGGACTTGGCGCACAGACCCCGGGCGCCGGGACCACACGATTTTGCCGTACGCAGGCTGCACCGGTCGTGCGCGCGCTAGCCGTCGCTCACGGTGTGAACCGCCCTGCAAACCGCCTTCGCGCCGACGCCGCCTGCGTCCACCACGTCCCATCCCGCGTGTCGTGACGATCGCGATACGCCCCTCGGCCCGGGCTGGGATGTCCAAATCATGCGATATTTCCGAATTCGCATAAAGCGAATTGTTTTCGCCTGGGTGCATTGACCTTGCTCTTGCGTGTGTTGCCTGTCGGGCAACGCAACGGATGGTGTGGATGGGCGAGCGCCTCCGCCACAGCCGCGCCGCGAACCGGTCTCGCCATGGTCCAAAAATGCGCTACCATGACCTCAGCGCGCCCCAAGTCGCGCGGATTGAGGAGTGAGGAAACGGTATGAGGACGAGAAGCGGAACGGCGATCGCCGGGGTGGCGGCGCTGGCGGTGGCGGGGATGGCTCTGACGGCTGTGTTTGAGCCGGTCTGGGCCCACGGGCCGACCCGGCAGAAGGTGCGGGAATCCATCGAGATCAACGCGGCCCCGGCCAAGGTGTGGGCGGCGATCGGCAATTTCCAGGACATGGGCTGGCTTCCGCCCGTCACCAAGACCGAGGGCGAGAAGGGTAACGAGATCGGCGCGACGCGGAAGCTGACGCTGACCGGCGGCGCCACGGTCGATGAGGAGCTCTACAAGTTCGACGCGGCCGCGATGACCTATTCCTACCGGATCACCACCGTCGACGTGAAGGTGCTGCCGGTCACCAACTATTCCTCGACGCTGACGGTGACGCCGAGCGCGGACGGCAAGGGTGCGACGCTGGAATGGGCCGGTGCGTTCTACCGCGGCTATCCCAACAACGATCCGCCGCCGGAGCTGAGCGACGAAGCCGCCAAGACCGCGGTGAGCGGGCTCTACAAGACCGGCCTCGAGGCGCTGAAGAAGAAGATCGAGAGCGGAAGCTGACCGTGCGCGCGCTGGCTCTGGCGGCGCTCACCGCCAGCCTCTGCATTGCAGTTCCCGGCTGCGCATCCGCCGAAGAGGCGTTCGTCACCAACCAGCTCAGCGACGATCTGATGGTCGTGGACCTCGCGACATCACGCGCGGTTGCGACCATCCCGATCGGCGGCAAGCCGGCGGGCGTTGCCGTCAGCCCGGACGGGCGCTTTGCCTACGTGACGAGCCCCGACGCCAAGGCGGTGACGGTGGTGGACGCCGCAACGCGGCAGGTCGCGGGCCGCATCGAGGTCGGCGGCGGCCCGCTTGGCATTGCGGTCGCGCCCGACGGCCGCACCGTCTATGTCGCCGACTGGTATGCGGCGGCGGTGCGGGTGATCGATGCGGCCTCGCGGCGCCTCACCGCCAGCATCGCGGTCGGCGCTTCGCCCTCGGGGCTCGCGGTGACGCCCGACGGCAAGCTGCTGCTCTCGGCGGACCGCGACGACGACAGCGTCTCGGTCGTGGACGCCGCGACGGGCCAGCGCAAGGCGACCATCAAGGTCGGCACCCGCCCGTTCGGCGTGACCATCGATGCCGAGGGTAAGCGCGCCTACACCGCCAATGTCGGCTCCGACGACGTCTCGGTGATCGATATCGCCGCGGGTGCCGAGATCGGCCGCGTGCCGGTCGGGATGCGCCCCTATGCGGTGGCGCTGGCGCAGGGCCGCGGCTTCGTCACCGACCAGTATGGCGGCACCGTCAGCGTATTCGATCTTGCGAGCCTGAAGCCGGTCAAGCGCATCAATGTCGGCGACTATCCTGAAGGCATCAACGCGACCGCCGACGCCAAGCGCATCATCGTCGCCTGCTGGGAGAGCAACACGCTCGATGTCATCGACGCGGTCGAGCTGAAGGTGATCGGCGAGGTCAAGACCGGCGACGGCCCGCGCGCGTTCGGAGCGTTTTTGCGGAAGACGGAGTAGGGGGCTGTAGCCCGCATGAGCGGAGCGACATGCGGGACGCTCCCGGATAACGCTTCGCTCATCCGGGCTACGGCACCTTTGACGCAGCGAAGTCTCGCAGCTTCACGAAAAAATCCTTCAGGATCGGGTTGCGGTCCACATAGGTCACGTAGCGGATCGGATGCCGCCTGCGGTCGACGCTCCACGTCATCTGATCCGTGATGACCGGAGCGGGGATGATCACGCTCGGCGCCCACGCGGGGTCGAGCAGCCAGCCGACCGCCGCCATGTCCCAGATCTCCTTGGCCCAGCCCATGTGGTCGGACGAATATTCCTTGAAGCGCATGGCGAGAAACGCGCCGATGTTGCCGTGGGGTTCGACGTAGCGTTCGATCTCCGGCACCGTCGAGTGCAGGCGCGAGGTGACGCCCATGCACGGGACGAGGACGAGCGGCACGCCACTGTCGAGCAGCACCTGCGCGCCGCCGACGTCCTGCTTCAGATTGAACTCGACCGTGTGGGGCCATTCCAGCGCATGGCCGCCGAGCCAGACCACAACGATACGGTCGATGATCTCGGGCGCTCTCAGCAGCGCCGAGGCGACGTTGCTGATGGCGCCGATGGCGACGACGTAGAGCGGATTGTCCGGCGTGCCCGCGCGCGCCCGGGCGATGAGGTCGTCCACGGCGGGGGCCGTCCGCGCCGTCTTGCCGGGGCCGACATAATCGGTGACGCCGCGGTGAACCAGGCCTTCCGGCGCGACGTTCAGGCGCTCCAGCAGGCGCAGGATTTCCTGATAGCTCAGCTCCATGCCGTGGCCGGGACTGTCCGCGCGCGCATTGAAGAACGGCGCGGCGTAGATCGCCTCGACATCAAAGCGGTCCTTCGACAACAGCATCTGCACGAGCGCGAACTGATCGTCGATTTCGTTATAGGTGTCGGTGTCGAGCGCGACCCGCAACCGGCCGACCGGCGGCTCCAGGAGCTTGAGGCGGCTTGCGTCCGTGAGTGTCATCGGGCGTCTCCCTTCGCCGTGCGCGGCGATTGCGGATCAGGCGCTCTGCGAAATCCGGCAGACCACTTCGGCAATCTCCTCCATCTGCGCGAACATGTGATCCGGCGCAAGCGCCCGCAACGCCGCCGGGGCCGCGTAGCCCCAGCACACGGCGCCACAGGCGATGCCGACGGCACGCGCCGCCTCGATGTCGCGGACCTCGTCGCCGATCGCGATGACCTTGCCCGGCTCTACGCCCGCGCGCCGGATGACACGTCGGAATTTCGCGGGCTTGCCGAACAGCGATGCAGAACAATCGAAATGCGCGAACAGCGCCGCGGCATCGCCGAGCTTCTCACGCGCATTGGCTTCGCTGTCGGATGTCACCAGCGCGAGCTGCACGCCGCTCTCGATCAGGGTCCGCAGCATGGCCTCGACACCCGCGAACAGCGGAATCTCGCTAGCTGCCTCCGCCTTCAGCCGCCGCGCATGCCGCGCGATTGCCGGCAGCTTCCACAAGGGCACCTCGAGCCGGGAAAGGATCTCCCGGGTCGAGGCATGCCGCAGCCCCTCGACGTCCTCATCGGCGACGCGGCGAAAGCCGAAGCGATCGGCGACGTCGTTGATGGTGCGCAGGAACCAGGGAAAGCTGTCGACGAGCGTGCCGTCGAGATCGAAGATGGCGAGGGTGTAGGGAGGCATCCGGGGAGCTGACGACGGGTAACAAGGGCAGGCGAACCTGCCAGGTTCGTCCGCTATGATATCCAAACGGTGCTCTCGGTCCAGCCGAGTTCGGCGAACTCGGCGGCCCGGAGCGGTGCTTCTCCCTCCGCGAAGAATTCGTCGAGTTGAGGCGGCGCGACGGCCGTTGCGGACAGCATGGCGTGCGCCTGCCCGCGATGATGAATCTGATGCTGAAAGAGATGCATGAGCAGCCGGTCGCGGCGCTCGGTCTGAATCCGCGAATCTCGGTTGATCCTGACGACCCCGTCGAGAAGGTTCGGCGTCAGCGCATCGCAGACTGCGATCAACCGCCTGTCGATCGCGGCTTGAGCGGGTTTCAACGCGGCCAGCGATGGGTACGGGACTTCGTTCTCCCAGGCCGCAGGTCCAAGCCATCCACCCTCCAGCGCATCGACATAGAAGAGGTCGATGACATAGATGTGGTTCAGCGTACGCTGCAGGCTCGGGAAAAAGCCGGTTCGCTCGGCTTCAAAATCGCCTTGGCTCAAAGCGGTGCAGGCAGTCAGCAGCCGGTGGTTCGCCCAGCCATTGTTGTGGGCGAAGGCGCGGTAGGTTTGCACAAAGCCAGCGGACAAGCTTGATCTCCCTTGGACCAATTGTCGGCGGATTTCGCTCGGTTCGCTTACTCCGCCGCCTCGCTCGTGCTCCTTCGCTTCGGCTTCCGCGCCTTCTTCAGCACCGGCTCCAAAAACTTGCCGGTATAGCTCCGTGGCGCCTTCGCGATATCCTCCGGCGGGCCCCAGGCGACGATCTCGCCGCCGCCGTCGCCGCCTTCGGGGCCGAGGTCGATGACCCAGTCTGCGGTCTTGATGACCTCGAGATTGTGCTCGATCACCACGACCGTGTTGCCCTGTGCCACCAGCTCGTGCAGCACCTCCAGGAGCTTCTTGACGTCGTGGAAGTGCAGGCCGGTGGTGGGCTCGTCCAGGATGTAGAGCGTGCGGCCGGTGGCGCGCTTGGACAGCTCTTTTGCCAGTTTGACGCGTTGCGCTTCACCGCCTGACAGCGTCGTCGCTTGCTGGCCGACGTGAATGTAATCCAGCCCGACGCGGTGCAATGTCTGAAAAGTCTCGCGCACGCGCGGCACTGCCTTGAAGAACTCGGCGGCTTCCTCGACGGTCATGTCGAGCACGTCGGCGATGGACTTGCCCTTGAACAGGACCTCCAGCGTCTCGCGATTGTAGCGCTTGCCCTTGCAGACGTCGCAGGTGACGTAGACGTCGGGCAGAAAGTGCATCTCGATCTTGATGACGCCGTCGCCCTGGCAGGCCTCGCAGCGGCCGCCCTTGACGTTGAAGGAGAAGCGGCCGGGCTCGTAGCCGCGCGCCTTGGCTTCGGGGAGGCCCGCGAACCATTCGCGGATCGGCGTGAAGGCGCCGGTATAGGTCGCAGGGTTCGAGCGCGGGGTGCGGCCGATCGGCGACTGGTCGATGTCGATGATCTTGTCGATGTGCTCGAGACCCTCGATGCGGTCGTGGGGAGCGGCGCCTTCGCTGGCGCCGTTCAGCTTGCGGGCGATGGCGCGATAGACCGTGTCGATCAGCAGCGTCGACTTGCCGCCGCCGGAGACGCCGGTGACGCAGGTGAACAGGCCGAGCGGAATCTCGGCGGTGACGTTCTTGAGGTTATTGCCGCGCGCGTTCACCACCTTGATGGTGCGGCGATGGTTCGGCGGGCGCCGCTCCGGCACCTCGACCTCGAGCTCGCCGGTCAGGTACTTGCCGGTCAGCGATTTCGGGTTGCGCATGATCTCGGCGGGCGTGCCTTCGGCGACGATGTTGCCGCCATGCATGCCGGCGCCGGGGCCGATGTCGAGGACGTAGTCGGCAAGCCGGATGGCGTCCTCGTCATGCTCGACCACGACCACGGTGTTGCCGAGGTCGCGCAGGCGCTTGAGGGTGTCGAGCAGACGCGCATTGTCGCGCTGGTGCAGGCCGATCGAAGGCTCGTCCAGCACGTAGAGCACGCCCGTCAGGCCCGAGCCGATCTGTGAGGCCAGGCGAATGCGCTGGCTCTCGCCGCCGGACAGCGTGCCGGAGGAGCGGGACAGGGTGAGATAGTTGAGGCCGACGTCGAGCAGGAAGGTGAGGCGCTCGCGGATCTCCTTCAGGATGCGCCCGGCGATCTCGTTCTGCTGCGCGTTGAGCGCCGCCGGCACGGTCTCGAACCATTCGCCGGCCTTCCTGACCGACAGCTCCGAGATCTCGCCGATATGCTTAGCCCCGACCTTGACGCAGAGCGCCTCGGGCTTGAGCCGGAAACCGTTGCAGGCGCCGCAGGGCACGTCGTGGAAGTATTTCGCGAGCTCCTCGCGCGCCCATTCGCTCTCGGTTTCCCGGTAGCGGCGGTTGATGTTGGTGATGACGCCCTCGAACGGCTTCTTGGTGTCGTAGGATCGGACGCCATCCTCGTAGGAGAACTTGATCTCGTCCTCGCCCGACCCATGGAGGATCGCGGTCTGCGTCTTCTTGGGCAGATCCTTCCATTTGGTGGTCAGCGTGAACTTGTAGTGCTTGCCGAGCGCCGTCAGCGTCTGCGTGTAATAGGGCGACGACGATTTGGCCCAGGGCGCGATCGCGCCCTTGCCGATGGCGAGCTCCTTGTCGGGGATGACGAGGTCCTCGTCGACATGCTGCTCGACACCGAGGCCGCCGCAGGCCGGGCAGGCGCCATAGGGGTTGTTGAACGAGAACAGGCGCGGCTCGATCTCGGGGATGGTGAAGCCGGAGACGGGGCAGGCGAACTTTTCCGAGAACAGGATGCGCTCGGGGCCGCTCTTGTCGTGGATCTTTGCGGTCTTCTTCTTTTCCTCGGCAGGCGCGGCTGCGGGCGCATCGGCGAACTCGACGACGGCAAGGCCCTCGGCGAGCTTCAGCGCGGTCTCGAAGCTCTCGGCGAGGCGCTGGCCGATGTCGGCACGGACCACGATGCGGTCGACCACGACGTCGATGTCGTGCGGGAATTTCTTGTCGAGGCTGGGCGCTTCGGCCAGCTCGTAGAAGGTGCCGTCGATCTTGACGCGCTGAAAGCCCTTCTTGAGCCATTCGGCGAGCTCTTTCCGATACTCGCCCTTGCGGCCGCGCACGACCGGGGCGAGCAGATAGAGGCGGGTGCCTTCCGGCAGCGCCAGCACGCGGTCGACCATCTGCGAGACGGTCTGGCTTTCGATCGGCAGGCCCGTGGCCGGCGAATAGGGCACGCCGACGCGGGCCCAGAGCAGGCGCATGTAGTCGTAGATCTCGGTCACGGTACCGACGGTCGAGCGCGGATTCTTCGAGGTCGTCTTCTGCTCGATCGAGATCGCCGGCGACAGGCCGTCGATCTGGTCGACGTCAGGCTTCTGCATCATCTCAAGGAACTGGCGGGCATAGGCCGAGAGCGACTCGACGTAGCGGCGCTGGCCCTCGGCATAGATGGTGTCGAAGGCGAGCGAGGATTTGCCGGAGCCGGAGAGCCCGGTGAAGACCACGAGCTTGTCGCGGGGAATCTCGACGTCGATGTTCTTGAGGTTGTGCTCGCGCGCGCCACGGATCGTAATTGCGCGCAGGCTCGAGCCCGCGTTCTGCTGTTGGCGCTTCGCCTTGATCACTTCATCCATCCGAGTTGCCCTCAAGGAATCCCAAAAGCGCGCGATCGCGCCAACGAAAAGGCACGCTTCGCCCGGAACCGGGATCGGCGCCGATGGGTATGGCAGCGAACGTAGGAAGAACGGCGACGGATTTCCAGAGGCAGTTGCGAATCGTCAACGGATTGTTGGCGCGCTGGCGGCATCTGGCAGGAGCAGGGCGCGGAACAGGCAAAGGGCCGGCACGTGGCCGGCCCTTTGTTCGCGTTTAGATGCGGATCTTGGGGGCAATCCGCATTCAAGCAGGACCTGGAGGAGTCCCTTGGGGATTGGTCTTTGGCGGATCAGTATTTGGCGACGACGGGGCCGCCCCAGCGATAGTTGACGCGGATCAGTCCGATATCGATGTCCTGGCCGATCCGTTCGGTACGCACGGGTGGGACGAGGATCGCGCTGGCGAGGTCGCCGCCGTGATGCCCGAGGAACAGATGGTCGTACTCGCCGCCGACGGACCAATTCTCCGCGAAGGCGTATTCCACGCCAAAGCCGGCGCTATAGCCCCAGCGGGTCTGGCTCAGGGTATTGGACACGACGCCAACGCCCGGAATGAATTCGTCGTACCTGTCGTGCGCGACGGCTGCGCCCGCCTTGCCGTAGAACAGCAGGCTGTTCACGGTGTAGCCGAGCTGGCCGGTGAACAGGCCAAAGCTGTTGATCGTGGTCCGGTTGTTGAGCGGCGCCAGCACGAAGCTGACATTGCTGCCCTTGAAGTCGGCCCAGTTGCCCTGAGCTTCCACGCCGAGCACCCAGCGCGCCTTCTGCCAGCGATATCCGAGTTGAGCACCCACTGTGCCGCCACTCGCATTGTGACAGCCCTCGCCGACGGCCGGGTCGATGGGAACGCCGGCGACAGCGACGACGCTCCAGCAGGCGTGCGCAAGGCCGCCGCCGCCATTGATGCCGACATAGGCGCCGATCCAGTCATAGGCGAGCACGGGCGCCACCGGCGCCTTGTACAGCGGCAGATCGGCAGCACCGGCCGGTGCGAGCGCGCCGAGCGCGAGCAAGCTGACCGAGGCCAGCACCAACGTCTTCATGTCAATTCCCCAACGCATCGGAGCCAATCAGCGGCGCAATGCACACCGCACTCTCGATTCCATGACGGTTGGGCGCGAGGTCGCGCGAAAACAAAAAGGCCGGCGCGAGGCCGGCCTTTCGTGACGATGTGACGTCGGTCGTGAGACGAAGCTCAGTACTTCTTGAGATCAGTACTTGGCGACGATCGGGCCGCCGAAGTGATAGTTCACGCCGACCTGCACGGTGTGGAAGTTGAGCGTGCCGGTGGGCAGGGCGCCGGCGAAGTAGGTCTCGCCAGCGAGGCTGCGATACAGGTACTCGCCCTTGATCGACCACTGCGGCGCGATGAACGCTTCGACGCCCGCACCGACGGTCCAGCCGGAGTGCCACTTGCTGTCCGACGCGCTCACGCCGAGCGCGGAGAGGGTGATCTTGTTGTCGATCCAGGCGTAGCCGCCCGTGCCGTAGAACAGGACGTTGTTGACGGCCCAGCCGATGCGGCCACGCACCGTGCCCATCGCGTCGGTCTTCGAGGTGGCGGTCGCGGTCACGACGCCGAAGCCCGGGACGACGGTCGCGCCGGTCGCCGTCGCGCTGACGTCAGCCCAAGCGCCGTCGGCCTCGATGCCGAACACGACATTGCCGGTCTGCCAGTTGTAGCCGGCGGTGCCGCCGACGAAGCCACCCTTCATCTTCGGGTCGCCCGAAGCGTTTTCCCAGGCGCCGCCGCCGACGATACCGAGGTAGAAGCCGGTCCAGTTGTAGACCGAGGCCACAGCCACCGGAGCCTTCGTGTACGGGCGAGCCGCGAGATCAGCCGCCGACGCGGGGGCAGCCAGAGCGAACAAACAGGCCGAAGCCAACAAAACCTTCTTCATCTCAATCAAAATCCCAGTCCCAGTTTCTGTTGTTGCCTTCCGCGCGCAGAAGGGCATCGGACGCTGTGGTCCAACTGACGGCGTGCTTACACCACCAAAGCCGCAAGTTGTGTCTCTCAAAAGCCACGACACCCACAAAACGTCACAATTGCTGACAGATTGTCGCGCCACCCGCATCCAGCAAAAAGGCCGGCGCGAGGCCGGCCTTTGATCTCCAAATGATATCAGATGGATATCAGTATCTCGCGATGGCCGGGCCGCCCCAGCGATAGTTCACGCGAACGAGGCCCATATCGACGTCCTGGCCGATGCGTTCGGTCTGAACGAACGCGCCGCCGAAGGTGAAATCGACGTTACGATGGCCGAGGAAGATGTGATCATACTCGACGCCAACCGACCAGTTTGGGGCGAAGCCAAATTCGAGACCCGCGCCGACCGTTCCGCCCCAGCGGGTTTCCCGGGCCGAACCGAAGGTAGTGCCCGCACCCACGAAACCTGGCCCGACGATGAGGTCGTATTTGTCGCCCACGACCGCGCCACCGCCCTTTACGTAGAACAAAACATTATTCCAGGCATAGCCGACCTGGCCAGTAATCAGGCCGAAGGCATCGATCCGCGTACGGTCCTGCTGAGCCGGGGCGGTCGGGCTGACGTTGTTTCCGCTGAAGTCAGCCCAGTTGCCTTGGCCTTCCACGCCAAACACCCAGTTGGCGGACTGCCAACGATAGCCGATCTGACCACCGACCGTGCCGCCCGATGCGTCATGGCAACCGTCTGTGATCAGCGTGCCGACGACAGGCGTCACGAAGTCCCAGCAATTGCGGCTCGTACCCCAGCCACCGTTGATGCCGATGTAAAAGCCACTCCAGTCATAGATAGTGGCAACCATCGGCGGCGGCGCCTTGGTGTAGGGACGCGCCGCAAGATCCGCTGCACTCGCAGGTGCAGACAGACCCAACGCAACGATACCAATTGTGCCAAACAGAATTTTCTTCATTGCAGTCTCCCCAGTGTCGTCCGCTCCAGAGGTCCCCAAAGCGGTCAATCAGGCGCGACGCCCATATGAACAATTCCAACGTAACTTTAGCTCAACCGGCAGGCAGAATCCGTCGCTGGAATGCAACAGTCGCTGGGCAATTGTCTGCGAGTAACCTAATGAATGTTAAGCGTTTTTCCGTGCGGTCGGGTTCCAATTCATTGTGACGTGCACAGTGGCACTGGGTTCCGGTATGCACGTTTGGGTTGCATAATCTTTCAGTAGGAACAAATCTGGAACAAAATTCGGGCCCATGCTATATGTGGGGATAACCGAGGGTGTGGCGGGCCGATCGGCGCTCGTAAGCGTATAGGTCGGCTCAACAAGGCGGCAGCGCGGGCGCGCCGTTCCGGAATTCAGTGGCATTTGGAGTGGAGAGCGGCGATGGCGGGAAGCGTCAACAAGGTCATTCTGGTTGGAAATCTCGGCAAGGATCCTGAAATCCGCCGCACCCAGGACGGGCGGCCGATCGCGAATTTGAGCATCGCCACCTCGGAGACCTGGCGCGACAAGAACAGCGGCGAGCGCAAGGAAAAGACCGAGTGGCACCGCGTCGTGATCTTCAACGAAGGTCTTTGCAAGGTCGCCGAGCAGTACCTGAAGAAGGGCGCCAAGGTTTACATCGAGGGCGCGCTCCAGACCCGCAAATGGACCGACCAGAGCGGCGCTGAGAAGTACTCCACCGAGGTCGTGCTGCAGGGCTTCAACTCGACCCTGACGATGCTCGACGGCCGCGGCGGCGGCGGAGGAGGCGGCAGCTTCGGCGACGAGCCGGGCGGCGATTTCGGCTCCTCGGGCCCCGTCAGCAGCGCGCCGCGCCGTCCCGTGGCCGCTGGCGGCGGTGGCCGCAACAGCGACATGGACGACGACATCCCGTTCTGAGGCTCGCGAGCGTCTCTCCACGAGCGGCGCCCGCTCGCGTAAAGCGACAGGATCCCTACCAATTGGCGGGCAAGGCTCGGTTTTTCCGGGCCTGCCTCAAGTGCTGCTTCAAGCCTTTGACCGGCGATGATGTGAATGGTATTAACTTAATGTTAATCCTGTTTACATGGCTCTCCCGCCGATCGGAGGACGCGTCGCATGAACCTCGCGCCGCTGCTTGAGGCCGCTCCAGCGATCCCGCTGCATGCCTTTGCCGCAATGGCCGCCTTCGTGCTCGGCCTCGTCCAGTTCGCCGCGCCCAAGGGCACGCTGCCGCACCGGACCATCGGCTGGATCTGGGTCCTCCTGATGGTCGCGGTAGCCGCCTCGTCGTTCTGGATCCACCAGATCCGTCTGGTCGGGCCGTTCAGCCCGATCCATCTGTTGTCGATCTTCACGCTCGTCGTGCTGCCGCTCGCGGTGTGGCGGGCGCACACCCATCGCGTCGCCGATCACCGGCGGATGATGATCTTCATTTTCGCCGGTGCCCTGGTGGTGGCGGGGCTGTTCACGCTGGTGCCCGGGCGGATCATGCACCGGGTGATTTTCGGGGCTTAAGGCGCGGTTTGCGCCGGCCGATTTCGAGCCTTGTTCCAGCACCGGCGCGGAGTGCGTAAGTCTCTGGAAAAACAGTCGGAAAAAGCGCTTCCCTTGGCCCTGCAAGGGTGGTTATCGGGGGGGCGATGCGCTATATGATTCCCAGATAAAACCTCACCGGATTTCCCCTTGGCTGACGACGACAACAAGCCCGGCGACCAGCCGGCGCAACCCTCGGACATTCGCCCCGTCTCGATCTACGAGGAGATGAAGAAGTCCTACCTCGATTACGCCATGAGCGTGATCGTGTCGCGTGCGCTGCCCGATGCGCGCGACGGGTTGAAGCCGGTGCATCGCCGCATCCTCTACGCGATGAACAATCGCGGCGACACCCCGGACAAGAAACACAAGAAGTCCGCCGGTGCCGTCGGTGAGGTCATGGGTAAGTACCACCCCCATGGCGACCAGGCGATCTACGACGCGTTGGTGCGCATGGCGCAGGACTTCTCGATGCGCGCGCCCCTGATCGACGGACAGGGCAATTTCGGCTCGGTCGACGGCGATCCGCCGGCGGCGATGCGCTACACCGAATCCCGCCTGACCAAGATCGCGCTGAAGCTGCTTGAGGACATCGACGACGACACGGTCGATTTCCAGGACAACTATGACGGCTCCGAGCGGGAGCCGGTGGTCCTGCCGGCGCGGTTCCCGAACCTGCTGGTCAACGGCGCCGGCGGCATCGCGGTCGGCATGGCCACCAACATCCCGCCGCACAATCTCGGCGAGGTCATCGACGCCTGTGTCGCGCTGATCGAAAACCCCTCGCTGACCATCGACGAGCTCAACAACATCATTCCGGGCCCGGATTTCCCGACCGGCGGCATCATCCTGGGTCGCCAGGGCATCCGCAGCGCCTATCATCTCGGCCGCGGCTCGATCGTGATGCGCGGCAAGGTCACGTTCGAGACGGTCCGGAAAGAGCGCGAGGCGATCGTCATCACCGAGATTCCGTATCAGGTGAACAAGGCGACGATGGTCGAGCGCATCGCCGAGCTCTACAAGGAAAAGAAGATCGAGGGTATCTCCGATCTGCGCGACGAGTCCGATCGCGACGGCTACCGCGTCGTCGTCGAGCTCAAGCGCGACGCCGTGCCCGACGTGGTGCTGAACCAGCTCTACAAGTTCACGCCGCTGCAGACCTCTTTCGGCGTCAATGCCGTCGCGCTCGACTCTGGCCGTCCGCAGACGATGAACCTGAAGGACATGCTGACGATCTTCGTCGGCTTCCGCGAGCAGGTCGTCACCCGCCGCACCAAGTACAAGCTGCGCAAGGCGCGCGAGCGCGCGCATGAGCAGGTCGGCCTTGCGATCGCGGTCGCCAATATCGACGAGATCATCCGCGTGATCCGGCATTCGCCGACGCCGGCTGCCGCACGCGAGACCCTGATGACGCGCGACTGGCCTGCGCGCGACGTCGAGGACATCATCACGCTGATCGACGATCCCCGCCATCGCATCAACGAGGACGGCACCATCCGACTGTCGCTGGAGCAGGCGAGGGCGATCCTCGAGCTGCGGCTGGCGCGCCTCACCGCACTCGGCCGCGACGAGATCGGCGAAGAGCTGGCAAAGCTCGCCGGCGAGATCGGCGACTATCTCGATATCCTGCGCTCCCGAGCGCGCATCCTCGACATCATCAAGACCGAGCTTGCCGAGGTGAAGGCCGAGTTCGCCACCCCGCGCCGCACCGTGATCATGGAGCAGGAAGGCGAGGTCGAGGACGAGGACCTGATCCAGCGCGAGGACATGGTCGTCACCGTCTCGCACGCCGGCTACGTCAAGCGCGTGCCGCTGTCGGCCTACCGGGCGCAGCGCCGCGGCGGCAAGGGCCGCGCCGGCATGCAGACCCGCGACGAGGACTTCGTCAGCCGGCTCTTTGTCGCATCGACTCATACTCCGGTGCTGTTCTTCTCGTCTCGCGGCCAGGTCTACAAGGAGAAGGTCTGGCGCCTGCCGATGGCTGCGCCGAACGCGCGCGGCAAGGCGCTGATCAACATCCTGCCGCTGGAGCAGGGCGAGCGCATCACCACCATCATGCCGCTGCCCGAGGATGAGTCCACCTGGGCCCAGTTGGATGTGATGTTTGCGACGACCGGCGGCAACGTCCGGCGCAACAAGCTGTCCGACTTCGTCGACGTCCGCCGCTCCGGCATCATCGCCATGAAGCTCGACGACGGCGAGGCGATCGTCGACGTCCAGATCTGCACCGAGCGCGACGACGTGCTGCTGACCGCTGCGGGCGGCCAGTGCATCCGCTTCCCGGTCCCCGACGTGCGCGTGTTCACCGGCCGCACCTCGATGGGCGTGCGCGGCATCGCACTCGGCGAGGGCGACAAGGTGATCTCGCTGGCGATCCTGCGCCATGTCGAGACCACATCCGACGAGCGTTCGGCTTACCTGAAGATGCGCCGCGCGGTCGCCGGCGAAACCGCGGCCGAAGAGGGGGCGGCGGATACGGAGGCCGAGGAGACCTCCGGCAGCTTCCAGCTCCCGCAGGAGCGCTATGTCGAGATGTCGGCGCAGGAGCAGGTCGTGCTGACCGTCTCCGTCAACGGCTATGGCAAGCGGACCTCGTCCTACGAGTACCGCACGACGGGGCGCGGCGGCAAAGGCATCGTCGCCATGAGCGTCAACAACCGCAACGGCAACCTGGTTGCGTCCTTCCCCGTGGAGGATGCGGACCAGATCATGCTGGTCACCGACAAGGGCCAGCTGATCCGCTGCCCGGTCGAAGGCATCCGCATCGCCGGCCGCTCGACCCAGGGCGTCATCGTGTTCGATACCGCCGAGGACGAGCACGTGGTCTCGGTCGAGCACATCACGGAAGAGGCCGAGAGCGGCAACGGCGAGAACGGCAACGGGGCGTAGCGCGCGCCCCACACACTCCACTGTCGTCCCGGACAAGCGCGCCCTTAGGCGCGCGCAGATCCGGGACCCATAGCCACAGGGAGAAGTTGTCGCGCGAGATTTGCGACCGCGAGTCTTCGCCAAACCACTTCCTGTGGTTATGGGTCCCCGCGTTCGCGGGGACGACACCGACAGTGTCGCGCCCGTATCCCGGATTACGCTTCGCTCATCCGGGCTTCGGCTGCGCTAAATCTCCAGCTCCGTGCCGAACTCCACGACCTGCTTTGTCGGCACGCCGAAGAAGGCGGCGGAGCGTTCGGCGTTGCGCTGAAGGAAGGCGAACAGGCCTTCGCGCCAGACCCACATGCCGGGAACGTCCTCGCGCGGGATGATGGTCTCGCGGCCGACATAATAGGTGATGTCGGAGAGGTCGATGCCGGGCAGCTTGCCCTGGCGGCAGGCGAGCGTCAGTCCCTCGTAGATCGTCGGGTTCTGCATGAAGCCGTAATGCAGGATCACGCGGGTGATGCCGGAGATGATCTCGCTCACCTCGGCGCGGTCCGCTTCGGCGATGTGTGGGGATTCCTCGATCAGGACGGTGACGAGGACGATGCGCTCGTGCAGGACGTGGTTGTGCTTGACGAACTGCGTCAGCGCCAGCGGCACGCCTTTCGCTGCCGAGGCCAGGAACACGGCGGTGCCCGGCAGCCGTGCGCTGCACTTGTTCACCGCCGTCTCGATCAAATCCTCCTCGGGCTGGCGCAGGCGGCCGCGCGCGGCCTCGACCAGCTTCACGCCGCTGCGCCAGGTCAGCATCAGGAAGGCGACGAGCGCTGCGAGCAGCAGCGGAAACCAGCCGCCCTCGAACAGCTTGATCGAATTGGCGGAGAAGAAGATCACGTCGATCACGAAGAAGAAGCCGTTCACGACCACGACCAGCCAGGGCGAATAGCCCCACTGGATCGCAACCAGGGCGGCGAGCAGCGTCGTGATCGCCATCAGCAGCGACACCGCGATGCCGTAGGCGCCGGCGAGCGCGTCCGAGGTGCCGAAGCTCAAGACCGCGCCGAGCGTTGCCGCCGCCAGCAGCCAGTTCACCAGTGGCACGTAGATCTGGCCGATCGCATGGCTCGTGGTGTGGCGGATCTGCATGCGCGGCAAAAAGCCGAGCTGGATCGACTGCTGGGTCAGCGAGAACACGCCGGAGATGATCGCCTGCGACGCGATCACGGTGGCGACCGCGGAGAACGCGACCAGCGGATAATGCAGGGCATCGGGGCAGAGCTGGAAGAACGGATTCTCGATCATGCTGGGATCGGTGATCAGCAGCGCGGCCTGGCCGAAATAGTTCAGCACCAGCGCGGGCAGGCAGATCGCGAACCAGGCGAGCCGGATCGGCAGGCGGCCGAAATGCCCCATGTCGGCATACATGGCCTCGCCGCCGGTCACCGCGAGGAAGGCCGCGCCGAGGATTCCGAACGAGATGTGGAAGTCCTGGTGGATCAGGAAGTTGAAGGCATAGAACGGGCTGAGCGCGGCCAGCACCGCCGGCGCCTTGACAATGCCGTGGACGCCGAGGGCGGCGAGTACGGCGAACCAGGCCAGCATCACCGGCCCGAAGATGCGGCCGATGAAGCCGGTGCCCTGCTTCTGCATCATGAACAGCCCGATCAGGATGGCGACGGTGACGGGCACCACCACAGGCGCGAGCGAGGGCGCGTCGACCTTGAGGCCCTCGATGGCTGACAGCACCGAGATCGCCGGCGTGATCGCGCCGTCGCCATAGAGCAAGGCGGCGCCGACGAGGCCGACCACGAGCAGATGCGCGCGCCAGGTGCCGGACTGGGCGTTGCGGGCGTGGAGCAGGGCCAGGAGAGCGACGATGCCGCCTTCGCCGCGATTGTCCGCGCGCAGGATCAGCAGCGCGTATTTCAGCGAGATGATCAGGAGCAGCGCCCAGAGGATCAGCGAAGCAACCCCCAGGACAGCGTCGTGACTTAGCGTGCCGCCATGGGCTGCCGCCTTGGCGGCTTCCTTCAGGGCGTAAAGGGGGCTGGTGCCGATATCACCATAGACCACCCCGAGGGCGCCCATGGTCATGGCAAGCGGCAGCGGATCAGGATGATGATGGCCGGAGGCGATTGCGGGTGTACTGGACAATGGCGACCCCCCGATGGGATCGCGCCCGGCGGGCCATTCCGACGGGCGCGAACATCAGACAGTCTGCGACGAGACGTCGCAAATATCCATGAAATTTATATCAGGAAGCTTTTCTGACGCGAAGCTGACAACCGCAACTACGGCGTGCGATCCGCGGTCACGAGGCGCGCCTCGCGGACATCAGCCTTGGTGCCGGCGCGGCGCAGGCACGAGGCTTCGAAATTCGGCCAGGCCTGCTGGGAGCAATCCTTGCCGATGGTGCGGATATCGAGACGGTCGCTCTTGGCCAGCGGCTGCGGAACGCTGGCCTCGACCTTCGGGGCAAAGCCGGGCAGGAGGGTGAGGGCGGCAGCAACACACGCAGAGATGGCGATCGCCGAGAGAGCCTTGATCATTGACAGTCCCCTGTGATGCGGCCGCGACGCCCAGTGTGCGGCCCGTCGTTTGTTGGGCGGATTAGTAACCATGGCCAGTTTCCGGACGTCTTCGCGGATGTCGGAAATGGTTTCGTTCGCGCTCCGTTTTGTTTCGTGGCCGCCCCGAGGACGAAACAAATGGGCCGCCGCCGACAGGATGGGCGGTAGAATCTGCGGGAAACGGGCAGGGAACCTGTCTGGCTTGCCGCGCCGGGCCGGGCGCGGTAGGACGTGGCCATGCTGCGCATTGCCTTCTACCCAGGTTCCTTCGACCCCATCACCAACGGCCATCTGGACGTGGTCCGGAGCAGTGTCCCGCTGTGCGACCGGCTGGTGGTCGCGGTCGGAATCCATCCCGGCAAGAAGCCGCTGTTTTCGACCGAGGAGCGGCTCAAGATGCTCCATGACGTCTGTGGGCCGGTGGCAGCCCAGGGCGGCTGCACGCTCGAGGCCGTGACCTACGACGATCTCGCCGTCACCGCGGCGCGCAAATACGGTGCGACCATCATGATCCGGGGCCTGCGCGACGGCACCGACCTCGACTACGAGATGCAGCTCGCCGGCATGAACGGCACGATGGCGCCCGAGGTGCAAACCGTCTTCCTGCCGGCCTCTCCGCTGGTGCGCCCGATTACCGGCACATTGGTGCGTCAGATCGCCGGCATGGGCGGAGATGTCTCGGCCTTCGTCCCGCCGCTCGTCGCAAACCTGCTCAAGGCAAAATTCGCCGGATAACGGCGCGCTTTTTCATCTCACCTGATCCGGAGTTTCCATGATCCGTCGTCTCGCAATTCTTGCCACGATGTTCGTCGCGCTCGTGGCCGTTCCCTTGAGCGCGGTCCCGGCGGTGGCGCAGCAGCTGCCGGCCAATCTCGACAAGGCCAATGCGCTCGTGATCGACACCACCAAGGGCCGCATCGTCATCAAGCTGCGGACCGACATCGCGCCCCAGCATGCCGAGCGCCTCAAGCAGCTCGCGCGTGAGGGCTTCTACAACAACGTGCCGTTCCACCGCGTCATGGACGGCTTCATGGCCCAGACCGGCGACGGCCAGAACGGCAACGGCACCGGCGGCTCGAAATATCCGAACTTGAAGCAGGAATTCTCCAAGGTGCATTTCGCGCGCGGCATCGTCGGCATGGCCCGGCGCGGCGACAGCGTCGATAGCGCCAACTCGCAGTTCTTCATCATGTTCGCCGACGGCGGCAGCCTCGATAACCAGTACACCGTGATCGGCGAGGTCGTGCAGGGCATGGACGTCGTCGACAAGCTGAAGAAGGCTCCGCCCGGCTCCCCCGGCGGCACCGTCACCGATCCCGACAAGATGGTGAAGGTGCAGGTCGCCTCCGACATCAAGTAGTCAAGGATGGAGCCATGGCGCGCTGCGGCAAAAGGCTTCTGCTGACTGCCGCGGTGCTGCTCTTCGGCGTCTCCAGTGCGGCCGCCGAGGACGCGCCGGTCAACACCATCCAGGACATCTTCCGGCACCTGCGGACCTGCTGGAAGCCGCCGCCGCCCGCCAAGGCCCGCCCTATCGACATCACCGTCGTCGTGAGCTTTAACCGGTCCGGAAACATTCTGGGCCATCCGAGGATTACCTATGAATCCGCGGAGGCCTCCGACAATGACCGGCTGCAATACCGGATCGCTGTGATGGAGGCGTTGCAACGCTGCACGCCAGTGCCATTTACCGATGCAATGGCCGGCGCGGCCGCGGGGCGTCCATTCGTGATCCAGTTCCGTAATCGTAAGACTTCACCTCCAACGCAAGAGAGACGAGCATGAGCGCCACCGAAAACACCCTGATCCTCGAGACCACGCAGGGCCCCGTTACCATCGAGATGCGGCCTGACCTCGCGCCCGGTCATGTCGCGCGCATCAAGGAGCTGGTCCGCGAAGGCTTCTACGACGGCATCGTATTCCACCGCGTCATCGAGGGTTTCATGGCGCAGACTGGCTGCCCGCACGGCACCGGCACCGGCGGCTCCGGCAAGAAGCTGAAGGCCGAGTTCAACAAGGAGCCGCATGTGCGCGGCACCGCCTCGATGGCCCGCGCCGCCAACCCCGATTCCGGCGACAGCCAGTTCTTCATCTGCTTCGACGACGCCCGCTTCCTCGACAACCAGTACACGGTGTGGGGCAAGGTCACCGAGGGCATGGAGAACGTCGACAAGATCAAGCGCGGCGAGCCGGTGCAGAACCCCGACAAGATCGTCAAGGCGCGGATGGCGGCGGACAAGGAATAGTTGCCCGTCATTCCGGGGCGCGCGAAGCGCGAACCCGGAATCTCGCACCACAATCTCGGGATTCCGGATCGCCGCGCTCGAGGCGCGGCGTCCGGAATGACGGCGCTAGTGAGACATGCGCACCGATCTCTTCGACTTCGATCTGCCCGCCGAGCGCATCGCGTTGCGCCCGGCGAGCCCGCGCGACTCCGCGAAGATGCTGGTCGTGGAGGGCGGCGCGCTGCGCGACCAGTCCATCGCGGATTTGCCGCAATGGCTGAAGGCGGGTGACCAGCTCGTCGTCAACGACACCAAGGTGATCGCGGCACAATTGAAGGGTCGCCGCATCGGCCGCGAGACCGAGCCGAAGATCGAGGCGACGTTGATCAAGCGTCTCGACGGCTCGCGCTGGCAGGCGCTGGTGAAGCCGGCGAAGAAGCTTGTTGCCGGCGACCGCATCCGCTTCGGCAATGAGGGCAAGATCTGCCTGCTCGGCCATCTCGACGCCGAGGTCGAGGCCAAGGGCAGCGAGGGCGAGGTGACGCTGTCGTTCTCGTTCCATGGGCCCGCACTCGACCAGGCCATCGCCGATCTCGGCAGCCCGCCGCTGCCGCCCTACATCGCCTCCAAGCGCACGCCCGACGATCAGGATCTTGCGGACTACCAGACCATGTTCGCGGCCAATGAAGGCGCGGTCGCAGCGCCGACCGCGGGCCTGCATTTCACGGCGGCGCTTGAGCAGGCATTGCACGCGCGCGGTGTCGGCATCAACCGCGTCACGCTGCATGTCGGGGCGGGGACGTTCCTCCCCGTGAAGGTGGACGACACCGACGGCCACAAGATGCATGCGGAGTGGGGCACCATCTCGGCCGAGACGGCGGAGCGGCTCAACACCGCGCGGAAGAACGGCGGCCGCATCGTCGCCGTCGGCACAACGTCGCTAAGGCTGCTCGAAAGCGCGGCGAGCGAAGACGGCACCATCCAGCCGTTTACGGCGGAGACCTCGATCTTCATCACGCCTGGCTACCGCTTCCGGGCCGTCGATGTCCTGATGACGAATTTCCACCTGCCGAAGTCGACACTGTTCATGCTGGTGTCGGCATTCGCGGGGTTGGAGACGATGAAGCAGGCCTATGCGCACGCCGTTGCGAATGAGTACCGGTTCTACTCGTATGGGGATGCGTGTCTGCTGTTCCGGGCAGACGGCTAGCGCCGGCGCCGTAGGGTGGGCAAAGCGAAGCGTGCCCACGTCTTCTTTCTTGAATGCACGAGAGAAGTGGTGGGCACGGCGCTTGCGCGCCTTTGCCCACCCTACGATACCTGTTCCTACAGCACCGGTTACGCCATCACCCGCTGCGGCAAGAGCTCTGCGATCTGCACGGCATTCAGCGCGGCGCCCTTGAGCAGTTGATCGGCCGCCACGAACATCGAGATCGAATGCCCGGAGGGATCGCTGAGATCCTTGCGGATGCGGCCGACGAGGACGTCGTCTTGCCCTGAGGCGTCGATCGGCATCGGGAAATAGTTCCTGGCGCGGTCGTCGACCACCTTCACGCCGGGCGCCTGCGCCATGATCGCGCGAACCTGGTCCTCGGTGATCTCCTTCTCGCATTCGAAGGTGATGGCCTCGCAATGCGCGCGCAGCACCGGCACGCGGACGCAGGTCACACCGATTGCGATCTTCTCGTCCTCGAAGATCTTGCGGGTCTCCTTGATAACCTTGGTCTCTTCGTCGTTGTAGCCGGTGTCAGGGTCGATGGCCGTATTGTGGTTGAAAAGATTGAAGGCGTAGGGGTGCGGCATCACCTTGGGCGTATAGACCTGCCCGTTGAGATTGGCGCGGGTGGATTCGACGAGCTCCTCCATCGCTGCGGCACCGGCGCCGGAGGCCGCCTGATATGTCGAGATGATGACGCGCTTGATGCGGTTCTTCTGGTGGATCGGCCAGAGCGGCACCAGTGCGGTGATGGCGGCGCAGTTCGGGTTGGCGATGATGCCCTTGTGGTCGCGGATGCGGTTGCCGTTCACCTCGGGGATCACCAGCGGCACGTTCGGATCCATGCGGAAGGCGGAGGAGTTGTCGACGACGACGGCGCCCGACTTGACCGCAATCGGCGCGAACTTCTTGGAGATGCCGCTGCCGGCCGAAAACAGCGCGATGTCGACGCCCTCGAAGGCGCGCTCGGTCAATTCCTCGATGACGACGGTCTGGCCGCGGAACGACACCGTCTTGCCGGCCGAGCGGGCGCTCGCCAGCGCCTTGAGCTTGCCGACGCGGAAGCCGCGCTTGTCCATGGTGGCGATGAATTCGGCGCCCACCGCACCGGTGACGCCGACAATCGCGACGACGGGATCGTTACTCACTTTGTCCTCCATTGAGATCGATTGAGACAACAAAAAAGCCCCGGACCATCGAGGGCGGGGCTTCGGTAGACCTGATGCGTTTTAGTCGACGACTACACGCGCACGCCTCCCCGGGCCCCGAAGGCCGTGGTGGTTTTGGTCGTGCGTTTGGTGGTCGTGAACATGGCGGCGACTTATGCGGGAGAGTCTGGCGCCCGTCAATGGCTTTTCGGCGGGAATGTGGCCGCCGCTACTTGGCCCGGGCACCCGGCGGCTCGAGGGTGACCTCCTTGAGATCGTCGCCGCTGACGACGACGATCGAGAAATTCAGCCGACCGCGCTCGCGCACGAGGCCCCCGCTGATCGCCTTGCCCGAGGCGGCGCGCTCGGCGACGCGTACTGCGTCCACGAGGCGGTGCCTGATCGCGCCGAGCGCTGCGAGGTTGTCGCGGTCCTCGAGGTCGAGCTCGGCAGGGGGAAGGGCGGCCTCGCCGCCGACGAGCTCGCCGGTCCTGGCGTTGATGGTATGGCGCCAGATCCGGTCGTTGTGCAGGGTCTTCACGCGGTAGACCGGCACGCCGGAGCCGCCGTCAAAACTCACATCCGCGGTGGTGGCGCCGGCGTGACGGGCCTCGGCGATCGCCATGGCCTGGCTGATCGAGATCGACGAGCTGCGGAAGCGTTCGATCTCGCGGCTGACCGCTTGGCGGTCGGCCTCGGCATCCCCATCTGTGTCGCTGTGCAGGGAGGTCGGCGTCCCCGCGGTCACGATCGCTCGCGCGGGCGCGGCCAAGAGAAGCGCGGACAGGCTGATCGCCAGCAACGGCAAGGTCCATCGTGTGGCTGTCGTCATGCTCGAAACCTTTGGTCGGCGAGCGGGCTTGGTCACCCAGAGTAGACGCGGCCGACCTTGGGCATCGGTCGGCCGCGGAGCGTCGTGGCGGGCTGTACCCGTCGCGGCGATCTTGGCGATACGAACCTCTTTTGGGGCTGGTGAAAAAAGCGGTTCGCCTCACCTATAACTAAACCATACCGTATCGTTTTATTTTGGTCAATGGCAAGGGCGCGCTCGCCCAGGGGATAGATCGCAAGCTCACGGAATTGTCAGCGGGAGGGACGCCGCCGTTGCGGGCCTTTAGCCGCGTCTTGGACGCGGGCCGCACGGCCGAGCGCACCGGCCAGGAACAGCTTGATGGCGGCGCGCATGCGCTTTTCCGCCGGCTTCATCTCGAGCGCCATTCCGAACGTCGCCATGCGGTGGGTGTGGCCGACGACGACGTCGAGGAACACTTCCGCTGCGATCGTCGTGTCCTCGAGGTCGAGCGCGCCTTGCGCCACCAGATGGTCGAAGAAGCGCGCCGTGGTGGAGACGGCCTTGAGCCAGCCTTCCTCCTTGCCGAGCTTGGCGACGTCGGGGAAGTTGATGGCCTGTGACGTCATCATGCGGCTGAAGGCGACGGCATCGGGTCCGCAGGTGAAGGTCAGCATTTCGCGCCCGATCTCGACCAGGCGCTGCTCGACAGGGATATCCGAGGCGCTGGAGAGCTGCGTCTCCGCCGCCGCCGACAGCGGCGCAAGCCAGCGCTCGATCTCGCGCCTCAGCACGGCGGCAAACAGGCCGCGCTTGTCGCCGTAACGGGAATAGACGGTCGGCTTGCTGACCCGTGCAGCTTCGGCGACCGCGTCGAGCGAGGTCGCATCAAAACCGCGGTCCAGGAACAGGCGGGTGGCGACCTCGATCAGCCGCTGGTCGCGCTCGATCGCGGCGGTTTTGGTCGGCCGGCCGCCACGCGATTTCGGCACCTCGCGCCGTTGCGCTGCCGATCTTGTCCTGGTCGCAGTCAATCCCATGCCCAATGATTCCTGCGCGTTGCCTGTCATTCGCTCTATATCGCGCGGGAGCGAGGGCGTCATCGCGAATCTGGCCGAATTGGCCGTATCGTCAACGGTCTCGATACGACCTCGTTCCGTCACGACGTGCTCATGGGAGCGTCGAGGTCCAGGCCTCGCCCGCCGCCGCCTTCTCATATCCGTACTGGTACAGCGCCCGCATATAAGCGGTGTCGAACCCTTCCGACGGCGGCGCGGGATAATCGCGCGCGATGTAGGACAGATGGAAGCCAAGGCGGTTGCGCTTGGCGAAATCGTAGGTGGAGAAGATGATCGAGCGCGTCTGCGACTGCGTGATCGCCGACAGGCTGCGCGAGGCGACGTCGATGGTGCTGTTGGAAACCAGCTCGAAATTGCGTTCGATCTTCTTGTTGACGAGGATGTAGATGTCCATCTTCGCGGTGCCCGGCAGGCGGCTGCCCTGGAATAGCAGGGCCTCCGGCAGCGTCAGCACCGGCGACGTCACGCCGCCGTCGACGTGCATCTCCTGAAATTTGCGGCCCTGGCCTTCGGCGTCGATCATGATCGGTGGAAACACCAGCGGAATGCTGGCGGAAGCCGCCATGACGTCGCGAAACAGCTTGAGCGCCTCGGGCGTGCCGACGGCTGCGATCTTGCCCATGTCCCAGATCGCGGTCCGCTGGGTGTCGAGATCGGTCGTGACCACCAGCAGCCTTCGGCCCTTGGCATTCTCGCGCGCGACCTGCGCCAGGATTTCCGGCCCGACATAGCGGGCGACCAGCTCGCGCAGCCGCGTGTTGCCGAACAGGCCAGATCCGAACAGCACCCGCACGATGCTGGGGTCGTTCAGGAGGCTCTCCGCGATGCCGCTGGTGTAGACCTCTCTCAGCGTGTCGTCGTATTGCGGCCCCAGAAACGCGAATGGCGCGATCAGGCCACCGGTGCTTACGCCCGAGACGACCGAGAAGGTCGGACGGGTTTTGGCCGCGGTCCAGCCGTTGAGCACGCCGACGCCATAGGCACCGTCGGCGCCGCCGCCCGAGAGCGCCAGATAGGTTTTCGTCGCGGTGCTGGTGTCCTTCTCGAAGCTGAATTTCGTGACCGGCTCGTCGGCATAGCGCCTGAGGCCGTCGATATCGAGCACACGCGATGCGCTGGCCTCAGCTGCCGTATAGGGCGTGCGGGGCAGGGACGTGCAGGCCGCGAGCGCCAGACTGCACGTCAGGGCCAGGGCGCCGGTCAGGCGGGCACCTGCCTGCGTGATCCAGCCGCGCGTGGGGCCGGACATCTCGGTCGAACATGAAGCGGGGGGCATCGTCGGTGGCTGGCGATCACGCATCTAAGGCCGCCGGCAACTTTGCCGCGGCATCTCGTCCAGCCCCACGGTAAAACTACACTGTATCGTTTTATTTAACAAGCGCGGCGCGTGGAAATATCCGCGCCCGTTGTGTCCCAGTCTGGAGCATGGCGCGGTCCGGGCGGGTTGATCGGCATCCCCCGACACGCAATAAGCACGGCCATGACTCTACCCAATCATTTCGAACTGCTCGCCACCGATGGCGCCGCGCGCACCGGGCGCCTGACCACGCCGCATGGCATGGTCCGCACGCCCGCCTTCATGCCGGTCGGAACCGCCGGCGCCATGAAAGGCATGCACTGGCGCGAGGTGCGCGAGGCCGGCGCCGACATCGTGCTCGGCAACACCTATCACCTGATGCTGCGTCCCGGAGCGGAGCGGATTGCGGCGCTCGGCGGATTGCAGCGGTTCACCGGCTGGAACGGGCCAATGCTGACCGATTCCGGCGGCTTCCAGGTGATGTCGCTCGCCGACTTACGCAAGGTCAGCGAGCACGCCGTGACTTTCCGCTCGCATATCGACGGCGCCAAGGTCGAGCTGTCGCCGGAGCGCTCGATCGAGGTGCAGCGCTTCCTCGGCTCCGACATCGCCATGCAGATGGACGAATGCGTGCGGCTGCCGGCCGAGCGTGACGATATCGAGCGCGCGATGCGGCTGTCGCTGCGCTGGGCCGAGCGCTCAAAGCGCGCCTTCGAAAGCGCGCCTGACGGTTACATGCTGTTCGGCATCGTGCAGGGCGGCGACATCCCGCAGCTTCGTCACGCGAGCGCGCAGGGCCTGGTCGAGATGGGTTTCCATGGCTATGCGATCGGCGGCCTTGCCGTCGGCGAGCCTCAGGCGGTGATGCTGGCGATGATCGACGAGACCGCGCCGGCGCTGCCGACCGACCGGCCGCGCTATCTGATGGGCGTCGGCACGCCTGACGACATCCTCGAAGCAGTGAAGCGCGGCGTCGACATGTTCGATTGCGTGATGCCGACGCGCAATGGCCGCCATGGCGTCGCCTTCACGCGCTTCGGCCAGGTCAATTTGCGCAACGCGCGCCACGCCGACGATCCGCGTCCGCTCGATGAGGCGAGCACGTGGCCGTCGGCGCGCAACTACGCGCGCGCCTATCTGCACCATCTCGTCAAGGCCGGCGAGACGTTGGGGGCGATGCTGCTGTCCGAGATCAATATCGCCTACTACCAGTTCCTGATGCAGGGCATCAGGGACGCGATCGCACACGGAACGTTCGAGGAGTTCTATCAGCGTACGCGCGCAGACTGGTCGAGGGGCGACATCGCCCCGCGCTGATCAACGGCGCAACGTCAATTGCAGACGATCCGTTGCTTGACGGCGTGCTTGGTCACGAAGCCGTAGCCGCAATTGTCGCAGGTCCAGAGATACGAGATCATCTGGTCCGAGACGTAGGCAGATGCCTCGGCGGCGACCATGGAGTCAGCGCAGACTGGACAGGTGGGCAACTCGCTACAACGCGGATCGCGATGATACGCGACGGTCGACAACACTTCAGCAACTGCTGACATCGTGGTGACCTCCCTGCTTCCCTGCTTGAGACCTAAGTCTAACATAAGCAGAATCAGTTGACGAGGTCGCAACACAAATGCGTTGGTTTTCTGATAATTACTGCTCACGCAATTTTGCGATGCAGCGTATTTAACATGTGCCGCATTGTCGCTTGCGTGCCGTCGCAAGCTGTCCGTAACTGCGCAAGAGCTGTGAAAGAAGCGCGAATATCGCCACAGGGAGTTCATCATGGACGCATCGTCCGAAAAGGCCGCAAACACGGGTGCAGCGCACCAACCCGGCCGCGGCCGGATCTATTCTTCGATCGTCGAGGCCTTTGGCGACACGCCGATCGTGCGCTTGCGCCGGCTGCCGGGCATGCACGGCGTGAACGCGACCATTTTGGCAAAACTTGAATATTTCAACCCTGCCGCGAGCGTGAAGGATCGCATCGGTGCGGCCATGATCATCGCGATGGAGAAGGCGGGGATCGTCAAGCCCGATACCGTGCTGATCGAGCCGACCTCCGGCAACACCGGCATCGCGCTCGCTTTCGTCGCCGCTTCGCGCGGCTATCGGCTGAAGCTGGTGATGCCGGAATCGATGTCGATCGAGCGGCGCAAGATGCTGGCGTTCCTCGGTGCCGAGCTGGTGCTGACGCCGGCCGCGCAAGGCATGAAGGGCGCGATTGCGACCGCCGAGGAGCTCTTGAAGACAACGCCGAACTCGGTGATGCCGCAGCAATTCAAGAACCTCGCCAATCCCGAGGTGCATCGCCGCACCACGGCGGAGGAGATCTGGAACGACACCGCAGGCAATATCGATTTCTTCGTTGCCGGCGTCGGCACCGGCGGCACCATCACTGGCGTCGGCCAGGTGCTCAAGCCCCGCAAGCCGTCGTTGCGCGTCGTTGCCGTCGAGCCGGAGGAGAGCCCGGTGCTGTCGGGCGGCCAGCACACGCCGCACAAGATTCAGGGCATCGGCGCGGGTTTCGTGCCTGACATTCTCGACCGCTCGGTGATCGACGAGATCGTGAAGATCAACTCGACCACCGCGATCGAGACCTCGCGCGCGCTGGCGCGGCATGAGGGCATTCCCGGCGGCATCTCCTCGGGCGCGGCGATCGCGGCAGCGCTCGAGATCGGCAAGCGGCCGGAAGCTGCGGGAAAAACCATCCTGGCGGTGGTGCCGTCCTTCTCCGAACGTTATCTTTCGACGGCTCTGTTTGAGGGAATCTAGAACATGGCGGATCAACCACCGAGGCGGCCACGCACGCTCGGCGATGCCAGGACCGAGGCCGAGGCGGCGTTCAAGAAGGTGACGACCAAGGTCGCCGCGGCGCCGCCGAAGCAGACCGCCGTCCCCGGCATCAAGGAGCAGGTGACGCTGCGCATCGACCAGGACGTGCTGGAGTTCTTCCAGGAAGGCGGCCCCGGCTGGCAGGATCGCATCAACGAGGCGCTGCGCAAGGCGGCGGGGAAGTAAGTCTCAACTCCTCATGGTGAGGAGGCGCGTCAGCGCCGTCTCGAACCATGAAAGGCCCCGCTGCTGCCGGCCGGGCCTTTCATCCTTCGAGACGCGCGCTCCTGCGGAGCGCTCCTCAGGATGAGGAGCGACCAAAAGAAAAAAGCCCGGCGCGAGCCGGGCTTTTGTGTTTCGCGAACTGGCCTGCCTCAGCGGCGGAACATGCCGCCCATCATGCCGCCGACGACCCCGCCGACGAAGGCTGCGCCGGCCGCATCACCGGGGCTGCTGCGCTGGGGAGCCGGAGCCGGCGCGCTGCTGCCTGCGGGGGCGCTAGCACGGCGGGCCGCTTTCTGGCTGTTATCGCTCGCGGTCGGCGGCGCGGCCACGACCTCGGCGAGCAGGGCCTTATGCTGGGGCTTGTTGAGATAGCCCGACGAAGGATAGCCGCGCGCGGCCTGCCAGCGCTTGATGACGGACCGGGTCTCCTCACTGAACACGCCGGTCTGCTTGGTGTCGAAGCCGAGCCCGGTGAGGCGGCGCTGCACGTCGCGGCGCTGGTTCTTGTCGAGGCCGATCTGGTCCTCGGTGAGCTGAGAGGCCTCATCGGTAAAGGCAGCGGGATCGACGCCAGCATTGAGGGTGCGGGTCGTGGTCGACGGGCCGCTCTTGATCGCGGCGATCCGCGCCAGCGCGAGCGCCTTGAACTGGCCGTTCGGATAGGCCGCGAGATAGGCGTTGAGCTCTTCCGGCTTGTTGCTCTCCTTGACCGAGCGCCAGTATTCGAGCTCGACGCCGTCATTGCTGCCGCTCGCCGCCGGTACGACGCCGGCAGCGGTGGGGGCCGCGTTGGCAACCTGGGTGGTCGGAGCCTGGTTGAGATAGACCGCGCCGATCAGATTGGTGTGGCCCCAGGGCAGCTGGCCCTTGTGGGTCTCTTCGTTGACCTGGGCGCGCACCGACGTCATCGCCTGCTGGATCTCGACGCCGGGCTTGGTGATGTTGTCGATCAGCGCGCGGGTGAACGGGCTGTTGTTGCCTTCCTGGCCGTCGAGCGCGGTCTGGCCGGGGCCGGTGGCGAACGCGATCAGCGTGCCTTCACCGGACTTCATCTCGGCAAGGCCGCTCTGCACGTTGACGCTGCGGGTCGCCGAGTTCGACTTGATCTTGGCGGCGAACGGATTGTCGCGGCAGGCATCGAGGAACACGAGCTTGACCTTGGCATCGCCCATGGTCTGCTCGAGCGTCAGGTCGATGTTGATGGCGGCGCCAAGCTTGACGTCCATCTCCGACTTGATGTCGGCGTCGACGGGCAAGAGATAGTTGGTGCCGCCGACGGCGATGCCGTGGCCGGCATAATAGAACAGCGCGATGTCGGAGCCCTGCGCCTTGCGGCCGAAATCGAGCAGCTTCTCGGTCATCTGGTCGCGGCTGAGGTTCGATCCTTCGATCACCTCGAAGCCGACGTTGCGCAGCGTCGATGCCATCGCCTTGGCGTCGATCGGCGGGTTCGGCAATTGCGCGACGTTCTTGTAGGAGCCGTTGCCGACGACGAAGGCGACGCGGCGGTCGGCTTTCGCGGCACTGACCGACAACGCCACGCACATCAACGAGGCGAGGAGGGTGAGAAAGCGCATCTGAAATCCCCAGAATCGAATTGCAGGCAGCAACAAATTGACAACGAAGCTACACGAAGTGCCCGACTCCGCGCCACCAAAACGGCAGGACGTCTCGTTGAACCCGCTGCTGTGTGGCCGAATGTGCACGTTGGAGGGGCTCTCCAACGTGATCCAAATCACGCTCGACCACTCTGTTTTGTCGCGCGAGGCGGCGCAGGGTTCACTGCGCGCGGGCGGGAACCGGCGAAGCCGGCTTCAAATTCAACAGATTGCCGGAGAGGATCAGTGCAGCGCCGAGCACGGTCCAGCTATCGAGCCGTTCGGAATACAGTAGCCAGCCGGCGGTCGCGGTCAGCGGAACCCGCAGGAAGTCCATGGGAACCACGATCGTGGCGTCAGCGTAGCGGAGCGCGCTGGCGAGGCAGTAGTGCGAGAATGTGCCGCAGACTCCGATGATGAAGAGCCAGCCCCAGAGATAAGTCGACGGCCAGGTCCAGACATAGAGCGTCGGCAGCAGGCCCACGACCATCTGCACCATGATCATCCAGAACAGGATCGACAATGCGCTCTCGGTCCGGGTCAGCGATTTCGCCAGGATCATGGAGATGCTGAAGCCGATGGCGGCGCCGAGTGCGATCAGCTGACCCGGATTGATCTCGCCGGTGGCGGGACGCACGATCATGACGACGCCGACGACACCGAGCACGACCGCGGCGATCTTCCAGACGGTCATGCGCTCGGACAGGAAGGTTGCAGCCAACAGCGCGGTCCAGATCGGCATGGTGAATTCGATCGCCACCACCTGGCCGATTCCGATCAGCGTCAGGGCATAGAACCAGCCGAGCTGTGCGAAATAATGAACCCCGTTGCGGGCGAGGTGCTGAGGCAGGCGTTTGGTCGCGACCGCCTTGAAGCCACCGCTGCGGTAGATGATCGGCAGCAGCAGCGTGAACCCGATCACCGAGCGCACTTCCATGATCTGGAAGACGTTGAGCTCGCGCGTGGTCTCGCGCCCGGCCACCGCCATGACCAGCATCAGTGCCAGCCAGCCGGCCATCCAGAGTGCAGCCATCGTTTTGGACGGTGTCGGGGTCATCGGCGGCGTGGGAGATCGAACGTGAGGGGACGGCCGGTATCGGCGACATCGGCACCGTTTGCAACGCCCAAATCTGCGGATGCAGCGATGCAGGATGGCGTGCTAAGGCTTGGGTGAACAACGACAAAAAACGGGAGAATATCGCTCATGCGTATCTTGCAGCCGGCCGAATGGAAAAAACCGCGCGGCTTTTCTCATGGCGTTGAGGTGGAGGGGCCGGGCCGCTGGGTAGTGCTTGCCGGGCAAACCGGCGGCGACGAGGCCGGCAACTACGTGCCTGACATGGCGGCGCAGGTTGCGACCGCGCTGAAGCGGATCATCAAGCTTTTGGGTGAGGCCGGCGCCGGTCCTGAGCACATCGTCCGCTTGACCTGGTACCTGACCAGCCGCAGCGAATATGAGGCTGCTGGCGCCGGCATCGGCGCGGCCTGGAAGGAAACGCTCGGGCGCAATTTCCCGCCCTCGACGCTGCTCTATATCGGAGGTCTCGTCGACGAGCGCGCCAAGGTCGAGATCGAGGTCACCGCGTTCGTGCCTGTCGCATAAAAAAATCGACCCGGCGCCGACGCCGGGTCGATTGTCGTGTCACTGATTGTCTTACTTCGACAGCGAGATGTTGGCGCCGCGGAACTGGCTGTCGGCGCGCATCGCGACGTTCTGCTTGTTGCCACTCGTCTTCAGCGAGATGTTGGCGTTGAAGCCGGCGGTGGAGGCGACCAGCTCGTAATTGCCGCCGGCGCCACGGCCCTGCAGCGATCCCGAGATGTTGCGGCTGGCCTCGGACCAGCTGCCGGCGATGGCGCCGCCTTCAGCCCTCACGTTGGCGCCGAGGTTGAACTTGTAGGCGTCGCTGGCGCAGGTCAGCGACATCTCCATGGTGGGGCCGATCGGGGCGTATTTGGCCCGGCAGCGGATCCGCTCGGTCGAGCCGTCGTCCAGCGTGACGGTGCCACCACCGCTCCACGTCCCCGCCAGCGAAGCAAACGGGCTGGACTGGGCCTTGCCTTCAGAATTGGCCAGCCCTGCCGCAAACAAAACGGCGGCCGCGATCAGCAGCCGCCGGTTTCGGGCGCGAGCCTCGATAGGTTTATTGGCGCGATGCTTCCCACCGCCCGCTGCACGGTATGCCTGCAGATGCTCCATTCCACTTCCCCGATCCGGCGTTGCCGTTGAGTTGACCGTTGGCATATGCACCATTGATCGAAACTTTCACAAGTCCCCCACTGCCGATGGTGCCGGAAACGTTAGCGCCGGGCGCGGTGATCTTGCCGTCGGCAACGGTGAGCATGGAGCTTGCGGTGGGCTCGCAGGAGCCGGTCTTGGTCACGATGGTGACATGCCAGTTGCCGTCATAGGGGCTCTGGGCGAAAGCGGGAGCGGCGAGGGTGCCGGCGACAACTGAAGCGGCACAGAACGCCGCGATGCGACCAAAACGCATGAATTCCGTCCTTGAACATGTCTGAGATGCTGACGCTTATTCGGACGAAATGTGACGGAAATTTGTTGCAATGCCAAAGCGAAAATTGTTCCTGTGGAAACAATAGTTTATTTGCGTTTCCGGCTCCAATTTTCGAAGCAAAATCAATGCGACCTCACGTTAATTGTAAACGTGAGGCGAGAGACTCAGGGGCGGGGATTTAGGAAAGGCTTGGTGCCGAGGTCGCGAACTGCTCGTCCTGGACTTTCGCCGGCAGCGCCTTGTGGACCTTGGCATAGTCGATCACGTCGGCCAGCAGCTTGAGGCCCAGGGGGGCGAGGGCGCGCTCCCAGAGCTCGCGGGCAGTCTCGCCCTTTTTCACGAAGCACCAGTCCTGGGCGGCGATGGCGCCGGCGTCCATGCGGTCGGCGAGATGATAGATCGTGCCGCCGGCGACCGGATCGCCCTCCTTGATGGTCCATTCCACTGCGGCCTTGCCGCGATGTCGCGGCAGCAGCGAGGGGTGATAGCCGATTCCGCCCAGCTTCGACGCAGCGAGGGCGTCCTTGCCGATCCGGGCATGGCTGTGCGCGGTGATGATCAGGTCGGTGTCGGGGGCGATCTCGGAGGCGACCACCAGCTTCGGATTGGCCTGCACCGCCACCTCGATCCCGGCCGCCTTGGCGGCTGCGGCGAGGCGGTCCTCGGCGTCGGCTACCACGACCCGGACGACCCCAACGCCGTGCTCCCGGAGCATGTTCAGGGTGGTCACGCCGAAATGGCGGGAGCCGACAAGGGTAATGCGCATGGGTGTCCGATCTCTCTCGCAACTGCGTCACACTCCCGATAACACGCTGGAGCATCCTGTCACCACCCACGAGGCGTTACGGCCGGTTATCAACAATGCGTCGGCCGGGGGCTGCGCCGAACTCGGCGATTGCGCGGCCGTCCGCGCCGGTGTTTCCATTGGCGCGTTTCGATGGGCGCACTTTCGAGGGCCAGGAGCGAGCGAATGCGAAGCGCGTGGTTTGTTGTTCTCGCCGCACTGATCGTGGCGGCTCCGGTGCAGGCCGGTGGGACATACCCGGCGATACCGCCCGAAATCGGGGTCGCGCCGTTCATCGGTCCGACTTGGGACGTTTATCGTTGCCCCGAAGGGGTGCCCTATAATTTCTACCACGGCGCCTATTACGGCGAGGAGCCGCCGGCGATCTATCGCGGCTACGCCTACCGGCCGTATTACCGCTACAGCGCCTATCGCAAATGGCCGCGCAAGTATTTTTGCGTGGTCGATTAAGCGTTGCCGCGCGGCCACGATCGGACGGCAAATGCGGATGCGCCGGTTCCTGTGTTTCTTTTCAGACAGAAGGCCATCCAGTGTGCCGCTAGACTAGCGTCCACCGGGGCTGGCTGCATTTCAATCCGAAGCCCTTTTCGAACCCGGCTTAAGCCGCTGGCGTTATCGCCAGCGGCTTTTTCATGCCGTGCATCACGAAATCACACGACGGTAACACGTTTTCAACCTGGCTGTCGTATCGACGAATCCGTCGCGGATTTGTATTGCGTACCGCGACACCAAGAATGTCCCGCCGGCGTGGGTGCGCCGCGCTGGCATTTTTGCCGGGACCGATTTCATGCCGAGCGCAATTGAGCAGATCGTGGACGCCTATGTGCGGCTGAAGAACCGCCGTGGGCTCGACGAACTCATGATGCACAGGCAGCGGCTTGCGGTCGATCTGAAGAGTAGGTCGGGCTACGATTTCAGCCGGCCGATCGAAAAGATCGACGAGGAGATCGCCGTCATCGAGGCGGGTCTCAGCCGGCTGAAGGCCGGGGATTCCGCCACATCGGGCGGCCGCCAGCCATTCTGACGGATTAGTCGCGCCGACCGCCGTCGATGACGGTGAACAGCGGCCGTGCCGGGGTCGGCTCGACCAGCAATTCCTCCACCAATGCGGTGGCTGCATCGACATATTTGCGCGTCGGCTTGTCGAGCTCGCGTTTCGCCTCGTCGTCGAGCGCGACCTTGGCGGCCTCGACCAGCTTGCGCATGCGCGCGGCGTGGTCGTCGCCTGCCGTCAGCGTCGCGCGCGCCAGCGAGCGCAGCACGAACAGCTCGCCCTCGAGGCGGAGCAGGCGGTCGTTGAGCCTGGTGAGGACGGCGTTGAGGTCGGCCATGGCAAACACTGGTTGCGGAGAGTTCATCCTGATCTAGCGGCGATCGGTGAACGGACTCCAAATGCAGTCGGCGCAATTGGGCGGATCTTTCGGACCGGCGGCACGGTCGATGCCGTCGATGTGACCGATCGTGAGCCACGGAGGCGTGGGGTGCAGCGTGGTCCGCACTACATGACATTGCGGGTGGACGTCTGGAGCACGGTTCAATGCGCTCTGTCCTGGTCCTGATTCTCGTGATCGCAACCGGCGCGCCGGCTGTTGCCGCGCCGGTCCGTCACGCCTACCCGCGCCATCATGTCGTGGTTCGTCCGGCCGAGGACGCGCCCGTGCCGCCAGGCTGGTACAAGTTTCCCGGCTATCCGCCGATCCCGCCATCGGAGAACAGGAATTTGGATCCGTCCAACTTCGGCGGCGGTTAAAGCATGATCCGGAAAATTGCGCAGCGGTTTCCGAAACGATCATGCGTCGACTACAAGCTCAAGCGCGATGACGATTTATCCTGATCTCATCGCGCTTCAGGCGGCTTATGCCATGGTCCGCGCGAGATATTTGCGCGCGAGTTCCAGATACCAGTCGAGGCAGGCGGGATTGGCCATCGCCTCCTTGTTGATGACTTTCTCGACGGGCTGGCCGAGCAGCAGCTTCTTGATCGGCAGCTCCTGCTTCTTGCCGGAGAGCGTGCGCGGGATCTCGGCGACGGCAAAGATCTCGTTCGGAAGGAAGCGCCGGGAAAGACTGGCTTCGATTGCCTTGTTGATCTTGGCCTGCATCGCGCTGTCGAACGCTGTTCCTTCGCGCAGCACGACGAACAGCGGCATGTAGCTGTCGCGGCCGAGATATTCGAGGTCGACGACGAGGCTATCGAGCACTTCGGGCAGCGCCTCGATCGCGGAGTAGAGCTCGCTGGTGCCCATGCGCAAGCCGTGTCGGTTGATCGTCGCATCGCTGCGGCCGTAGATGATGCAGGAGCCGTCCGGATTGACCTTGAGCCAGTCGCCGTGCCGCCACACCGGCCCGCGGCCACTGTCGTCGAAATTGTCCGGATAGGTCTCGAAATAGCTGGAGCGATAGCGCGCACCGTCCTTGTCGTTCCAGAAATAGAGCGGCATCGACGGCATCGGCTCGGTGCAGACGAGCTCGCCGACCTCATCCGTGACGGCGTGGCCCTGTTCGCTGAAGGCTTCGACCGCAGCGCCCAGCAGGCGGCACTGCATCGCGCCCGGCGTCTGCGGCAATTCGCGGTTGCCGCCGATGAAGGCGCCGGCGAAATCGGTGCCGCCGGAGATGTTGGCCCACCAGATGTCGGCCTGTGCCTTGCTGCCGTTGATCTTCGACAGCGCCGCGAAGCGGTCGTTGAACCAGGCCTGCGTATCGGCGCTCAGCGGCGAGCCGGTCGAGCCGAGGCAGCGCAGCCGCAACAGATCGCCGGCGGCGGCAAGATCGATCTCGGCCTTGGCGCAATTGGCGAAGAACGCAGCGCCAGCGCCGAAGAAGGTCGCTTTCGACTGCGCCACGAAGCGCCACAGCGTGGCCGAGTCCGGCTTGTCCTTGGTCCCGCCAGGGCTGCCGTCGAAAATGCAGCAGGTGGTGCCGCTGAGCAGGCCGCCAACCTGACTGTTCCACATGATCCAGCCGGTCGAAGAGTACCAGTGATAGCGCTCGCCGAAAGAATTCTCGTGGTAGGAGCAGCCGACGTCGTTGTGCAGGCCGAGCAGCGCCAGCACCACGATGACGATGCCGCCATGACCGTGCACGATCGGTTTCGGCAGGCCGGTGGTGCCGCTGGAGTAGACGATCCAGAGCGGATGATCGAACGGCAGCCACATCGGCTCGAACGCTTCGACCGCCGCGCCCGTCCTTGCGAGAATATCGGACAGCAGGGCGTCAGCGGCACCAGCAGCGGCCTCGCTGTGCAGGATCACGTGCTCGACGGTCGGCAGCGATCGCCGCAGCTCGGCCACCACATCGCGCCGGTCGTGCCGCCGCCCGGCATAGGTGACGGCATCGCAGGCGATCAGCACCTTCGGCTCGATCTGCTTGAATCGGTCGATGACGGCGGGCGCGGCCATGTCGGGCGCGCAGACACTCCAGACCGCGCCGATGCTCGCGCTGGCGAGAAACGCGATGATGGTCTCGGGGATGTTGGGAAGGTAGGCCGCGACGCGATCACCCGGCTTGATGCCTTTTTCCTTCAGATGCAGCGCGAGCGCAGCCGCCTTGCGCCGCAGCTCTAGCCAGCTCGTTTCTGTGAGGTTGCCGTCCTCGCCACTGCTGACGATCGCGGGCAGGCCGGCGGCGTTGGCCGCCTCGACATGCCGGAACACCTGCCGCGCGTAGTTGACCTGCGCGCCGGGAAACCAGACCGCGCCTGGCATCTTGCGTTCGGCGATCACGGCCTGGAACGGGCTCGGCGATTGCAGGTCGTAATAGTCCCAGATGCTGCGCCAGAACGCATCGAGATCGCGCACCGACCACTGCCGCATCTCCTCATAGCTCGCGAAGGTGAGGCCGCGCTGCGTGGCGAGCCAGTTGCGGTAGAGGGCGATCTGGGGAACGAAGGGAGCGGTCATTGCGGATCGGCTTCAGTTGCGGGAAGGGGAATCTAACCCGTGCCGCAGAGTAGCAGAAGCCGCAGTTCGCGCAGGCCGTTATGAGGGAGTGTGGAGCTTTCGCGGCAGGAGGAGCGGGCTACGAGACCATCGCCGGCAGCTATCACGCAACGCCGGCCCAGCGCCGTCCGAACACGGGGGGCTTGGTCTTCACGGCTTGCCAGCCGAAGAAGTGATGCTTGCCGGACCAGCTGTGCACAACGCCGCTGCAGATGCTGCATTTGAAGCTGCCGGAGTGCGCTTCGGCGTGCTCCTCGCGTGTCGCAGTGTAGTTCATGCTGCAACCCGCACAGGTGAATTCTTCGATCGTCCAGATGCTGTTGGCCATTTGCACGGAATGTTTCTTGGGACCTCGATCCCACGGTAGCCACGGGCATTTGCAGCGGCGTAAACCGGGCCGGGGAAATCCGGTTAACGAGCGTTAGCCAAGCCGCGCTGCGCCGATGCCGCCGCAAGCTCAGTCGTTGGTCTGACCATTCCGCATCTCCCGATCGATGCGCATCTGCACGCGCCTGATGGCGAGCAGCGCCAGCCTGCCTTGCACCCGGCCGGAATGGACCTTCTCGCCAATGGCGTAGGCGTAGCGCCAATAGCCGGGCGCGCCGTTCCGTCTCAGCGAATAGTGGACGCCGCGGTGGATTCCCGCGTGTGCATCGGGCTGTCTGGGAGGGGGCGCCATCAATCCGGAATGCGGATGGGCCCGATGCGTTCCTAATCGCCGGGGCGCGGGACAGGCCGGTTGTCTTGACGCCGGTGGCGCGGCTCGCAATAACGCCAAGGTTGCGCAAATCTCGGAACCCCGCGTTCATGCAGCAAGGAAGGTCGTGCCCGTGAAAAGTCTCCGTCAGCTCCTGACGGGAGAGGACATCATCCAGCTCCTGATCAGGGTCGTCCTGCTCGGCCTGCTGATCATCTGGACCTTCCTGATCATTCGCCCGTTCGTGCCGATCCTGGCCTGGAGCGGCGTGCTCGCGGTCGCGTTCTATCCGGCGTTCAGCTGGGTCGCCAAAGTCCTGGGCGGCCGGCCCAAGACCGCGGCTGCGATCCTCACCTTGATCACGCTCGGCATCGTCATTGGACCGGCGACCTGGCTCGGCATCAGCGCGGTGGATGGCGTGCGCGAGCTGGCGCGCCAGCTCGGCACCGGCGATCTCGCGCTCCAGTCGGCGCCGGAGCAGCTCAAATCCTGGCCGCTGGTTGGCCCGTGGCTCTATGACCTCTGGGAGCAGGCCTATAACAACATCCGCGCAGTGCTGCGCGAGGTGGCGCCGTATCTCCAGCCGCTGGCGGGACCGCTATTGTCGCTCGCCGGCGATGCCGGCGTCGGCACGCTGCAGTTTCTGGTCTCGGTGTTCGTGGCGGGCTTCCTGTTTCCGCATGGGCCGCGGCTGGTCGCGGCAGGCCGCGGCTTCCTGTTTCGCATCGTGCCCGAGCAGAGCGAGCATTTCCTCGAGCTCGCGGGCGCGACCATCCGCGCCGTGGCACAGGGTGTGATCGGCGTCGCGATCGTGCAGGCGCTGCTCGCCGGCATCGGCTTCAAGCTCGCAGCGGTGCCGAGCGCTGGCCTGCTCGCCTTCATCGTGCTGCTGCTCTCGATCGTGCAGATCGGCGCCTTCCTCGTGCTGCTGCCGGTCATCATCTGGATCTGGACCGCCAAGGACGTCACCACGGCGCTGCTGCTCACCGTGTTTCTCGTCCTGGTCGGCTTCATCGACACCATGCTGAAGCCGCTCGTCATGGGGCGCGGGCTGACCACGCCGACCATCGTGATCTTCGTCGGCGTGATCGGCGGCACGCTTGCCCACGGCATCGTCGGCCTGTTCATCGGTCCGATCATCCTGTCGGTCGCCTGGGAGATGATGATGGCCTGGATCAGGACCGAGGACCGGGCGGAGGCGGGCGAGGGCTGAGCGTCCCGCCAAGGCTGTGATCAATGTCCCCGCCGAACTTGTCTATCGAGCTAGACAAGTTACGATAGGCGAGATTCTGGTTGTGAGCCTGCAATAGTCTACGAAAGTAATGGCGAAGTCTTCCAAGCTGGTCGCCGCCAAGCGCGGCAAGGTTTTGTTGGTCAGACGGCGATCGGACGGCCTGTGGATGTTCCCGGGCGGCCGCAAGCGTGCGCGCGAGTCCGACAAGGACTGCCTCCGGCGGGAGATCAAGGAGGAGCTGCCCAAGCTCAAGCTCGGCAGGATCAGCCTCTGGAAGGAAGTGACGGCCAGGAACAAGCGGTCCGGCCGCAAGATGAGCGACGCGATCTTCATCGCCAAGAACGCCAAGGGCCGGCTTGCGATCGGCGACAAGAACGAGATCGATCGCGCCGCCTGGCAGAAGCCGCGCGGCATCCGCCTGACCGCGACCTCCCGCTACATCCGCGATCGCCTGTTTCCGAGGAAGCGGTCACGCCAGTAGCGTCGTTGCTGCGCTGTGCGGCTGCGACAAATCGCCTGCGCCAAGGCGGCTTCTAATCCGATCTGCCGGCCGACCGTTTGCGGCCTTCGAACGAGCGTGGCGGCGCCGCTTGCGTCTCTGGCGCGAGGAGCCTCGCCGCTTCGGCCTCGCGCAGCTCCTTGCGGACCTGGCGCGCGCTCCGCATCGCACGCTTGATGAACGGGTGCTGGGAGTCCTCGGCAAAGAACAGCACCACCTCGCAGCTCGGACATTGCCTGGAATAGCCGTCCTGCAACCGCCCGGCGCGATCGCGGAACACGCTCTTGCACCGCGTGCACTGAATCTGGACCGAACTCATGCGCGGACAACAATGACTGATGGAAATGGATCATCAGCTCATCCCAAATGTCTGAAGAAAGTTTGAACGCGCTCCAGGACTCATCGCGCGCGTCGCCTTCGCGGCGCGGCATGTGCTTGCGCCGCGAAAGCCCGCCACCTGCGGGCGCGCACGACATCATCGGCCGCTATTGCTTGGCCGCCATCATGTCCAGGCAATGATTGAGATAGGCGGTGCGATCCCTCGGCAGCACCTTCTCGAGATCCGCCTTGATGGCGCATTCGCGCTGTCGCAACTGTTCGGCGCGGCGCTTCTCGGCGGCTTCGCGGTATTCGGGAGCAACCTTGTTGGGATCGACCAGCGGCTGCGTCCGCGCAGGCGCCGCAAAAGACAGTGCAATGGCCGCAATGACAATGAGCTGTTTCAAATGAGCCTCCTTGAAAAGCGCGATCCTAGCGCGCGGCGCGCGAACGCTCAAACCGGCACGGTGCGGTACCCCGTTCCGCCAACATGGGCCGGCCCAAGCCCGGCGAACTTCCCGCACACCGGCATTGGAACGACTGTGCGCGCAAAACGTAGACTCCGGGCTCCCGGCCCATCCCCAAGCCCCCCAAGCCCCCGGGCCGTGAGAAAACCTTCCCACAAGGTTGGCGACCTCAGTAGCCCCCTGCACTGGGGTCGTTTGCTTTGCCGCGCCAAATGTGAACCAGTTCACAAGCGCGGGGCGAAATCGCTGCTATGAGTGCTTCATTACTTGACCAATTCATTTTGAACGAAACGCCCCAGCGTGGCTCCAAGCGCTGGGGTTTTTCGTGCTTGCCATGCGCGCCTTCGATCGCACTCTGAGCAAGAGGCAAGTTCCCGGCTGGGCTTGGTCAACAGCTAAATATTTAGCAGCGCGACGGCGGCCCGAACGTTGCCAGGAGGCGTGCGTTCGCAGGACAAATCCCATATGCAGGGCGGCGCGCCGCCGAATCGACATGCGGACCGCGCGCGTTCAGTTGACGACCAGAGACGGGTTCAAGTGAGGCTTGCCAAAAAAGCGCGGGTGACCAAGACATCGCCCAAGAAGAGCAAAGGATCGCAGCGCGCCACGATCTCGTCCTCGTCGCCTCTCGGTTTGCTGGCGCTGCATCTGCTTGCACAATGGAAGCAGTCCGGGCAGAGCGGCATCGTCTTTCTCGCCGAGAGCGAGACCAGGGCGGAGCGGCTCGGCAGCATCATTCACGCGCTCGACCCGGCCTGCGAGGTCCTGGTGTTTCCGCGTCTGAACACCTTGCCGTTCGATCAGCTGGAGCCGTCCCACGAGCTCGCAGGGCGCAGAGCCTCCGTGCTGAGGCGCCTCACCAAATCCAGGAATCCGGTATTTCTCATTGCGACGGCGGAAGCCGTGATGGAGCGCCTGCCGCCGCCTGCGAGCCTGTCGCGCCTCAGCGTGAGCCTGAAGGTGGGCGGCGCGTTTTCCGAGCCCGAGCTCGAGGCGCGCCTTCAGTCGCTCGGATATGATCTCGACGACGAACCGGACTATCCGGGCGGGGCGCTGTTTCACGGCCAGACGTTCGAGATATTCCCTGCGGGCGCGCTCGGCCCGTTCCGGATCGAGCATTCGGATCGCACCATCGACCGCATCGTGGCGTTCGACCCGAAGGAGCACGAGATCATCTTCGAGACCAAAGAGCTGCTCGTCGATCCCATGTCGGAGCGGCTCGCCTTTGCCGGCAAACGCGGCAAGCGCGCGAGCCTGTTCGACTATTGCGGACGGGCCAAATGGATCGCCGATGCAGGCGTGCCCACGCATGCCGACGGCTGGCTGAGCACGATCGAGGAGGCCGCGCCGCGCGCGGAGCGGGAGCGCGAATATCTCGGACAGCGCGACTGGAAGCAGCTTTCGAAGGGCATGAAGGTGCTGCCGCGGACGGCCGCCCTTCAGACCGTGCCGGACTTCTCCAAAGTCACGTCCGCGCGGAAGGTGCTGCGCGCCTTCGTCGAGGACGTGCAGCGGGCTGGCTCGCGGCTGATCTTCGTCGCGGCGCAGGAGGACGATCTGCGCGTGATGGAGCGGATGAGCGGCGTCAAGACGGAGCGCTGCGACGACTGGGACGAGGCCGCAAGCGGGCGGGGCGGCGAGGCCTCGCTTCTGGCCGATCTCGATGCGGGCTTCATCGTGCCCGGGAAAAAGCCGCTCGTGGTCGTGACCGCTTCCGACGTGCTCGGCAGCCGGGCGCATCATGCCCAGCCGATGGCGCGCGCCTGGAGCACGGCGTTCGATCATGCCGACGCTCCGGAGCAGGGCACCGTGGTCGTGCATCTCCAGCGCGGTCTTGCCGTGCTCGACGGCCTGCAGACCGTGAACACCGGCGGCGGCGCGCTGCGGGAGATGGTCAGGCTGTCCTTTGCCGGCGACAATGCGGTGCTGGTGCCGCCGCCGGATCTGGCATTGATGTGGCCTTATTCCACCGAACTCGGCAAGCTGGCGCTCGACAAGGCGGACGGCAGCACCTGGTGGGCCCGCCGCACCGAAGCCGAGCGCGAAATCCAGATCGCCGGCAAGGCCCTTGCCAAGCACATCAGCCAGCGCCGCCGGCGGCGCGGCGAGAAGCTGGTTCCGCCGGGATCGGCTTACGAGAAGTTCGTCGCGCGCTTCCCTTACTTCACGACCGTCGATCAGGCCAACGCGATCCGCGACGTGCTGGACGATCTCGCCTCAGGTCACCCGATGGACCGCGTGGTCTGCGGCGACGTCGGGTTCGGCAAGACCGAGGTGGCGCTGCGCGCGGCCGCCGCTGTGGTGCTCTCGGGCAAGCAGGTGGCGATCGCGGTGCCGACGACGGTGCTGGCACGGCAGCACACCGCAACGTTCCAGAAGCGCTTTGCTCCGTTCGACATCGAGGTCGGCAACCTGTCGCGCGCAACCTCGGGCGCGGAGCTGCGCGAGACCCGGGAGGGCCTGCGCAGCGGCCGCATCAAGGTCGTGATCGGCACGCAGGCGCTGACCGGCAAGGACGTGAGGTTCGACGATCTCGGCCTCGTCATCATCGACGAGGAGCAGCATTTCGGCGCGGCCGAGAAGGCGAAGCTCGCCGCGCTCGCCAAGAACGTCCATGTGCTGATGATGAGTGCGACGCCGATCCCGCGCACGCTCGCCGCGGGCCTTGCCGGCTTCCGCGACCTCAGCGTGATCGCCTCGCCCCCGGTGCACCGGCTTCCGGTCGCAACACGGATCGCGCCGCTGTCGGATGCGGCCATTGCCTCCGCGCTGCTGCGCGAGCAGCGCCGCCATGGACAGAGCTTCCTGATCTGCCCGCGCATCCAGGATCTCGAGCCCATGCTGGCGCGGGTGCAGGCGGTGGCGCCGGACCTGCGCATCGTCTGTCTGCACGGCAGATTGCCGGCCGAGGAGATCGACGACCGCATGATGAGCTTCGTCGAGGGCGAAGCCGACGTCCTGCTCGCCACCAACATCGTCGAGAGCGGCCTCGACATTCCCCGCGCCAATACCATCGTGGTGTGCTGGCCCGAAAAATTCGGTCTGGCCCAGCTGCACCAACTCCGCGGGCGTGTCGGCCGCAGCGGCATCCGCGCCTTCGCCCATCTCCTGACCGAGACGGCGTCCGGGCAGTCCGAGAAGCGGCTCGCCGTGCTCGAGGAGTTCAGCCGGCCCGGCGCGGGCTTTGCCATCAGCGAGCGGGATCTCGACCTGCGCGGCGCCGGCGACCTGTTCTCCGAGCAGCAGTCCGGCCATGTCCAGGTGTTCGGGCCTGTGCTCTACAGCCACCTCCTGAAAATGGCCTCGGAGAAGGTCGACGAGGAGCGCGCCGCGGTCTGGGTGCCCGACCTGAACCTTCCGGTCGGAGACATGCTGCCCGAGACCTATGTGCAGTCCGAGCCGGTGCGGCTCGAGCTCTATGCGCGCGCCGCACGATGCGGCAGCGAGGACGAGCTCGACGACCTCGAGGAGGAAACCTCCCGCCGCTTCGGTTCGCTGCCGAAGGCCGCGCGCGATTTCTTCGCCGCGGCCAAGCTCAGGATCGAGTGCAAGCGCAGGGGCATCGTTCGCCTCGACGTCGGCCCTGGAGCGGTCGCCGCAACGTTCCTGCCGGGGCGGCTGCGCAAGTCGCGCGGGAAGTCACTGCAACGCGACGGCGATCGCGTCGTGTATCACGCCAAGATGCAGGACGCGCCGTTCGAGCGGGTCGAGGAGTTGTTCGAGGTGCTGGACGAGGGGTAGGCGTCTCAAAACGCGAAAACAACCCCATGCACAGTAGCAAGTGCTGCCGGCACAATGACTTGTGCAATCCGGCGGAAAGATCGGTTTGACACGTCGGGCAAAACAGTGGCATTCTGGCAAAATTCGGAAAATCCGTTATAGCTGCCGCCGGGCCGCAGGCAGCGCATCGTCGGCGCAGCTTCATTCCATCGCATGGACCCCGTAATCGGCCGGGGTGGCGAGGCCCGTCAGACGGCTACGCCGCTAACGTGGAATTAATCAAAAAAGTCCACAATTTTAGGCAGTTGTGTAAGTGGGTGCTGCGTAAAGGACTCGTCGCGAGGACGTTCCAGCGTCGGCTTCCTTTTGCTCGCTCATTTGAGGTCAATGCCCGTGACCACGACATCTGAAGCGCAAGGCCTTGTCGAACAACTCGATCCCGTAGCGCTCGCGCTCGCCGCAGCGCCTGAACCCCTAGCCCCGGAAGCCGAACTGCCGATCAGGCCTTCCAGCCGGAAATCGGTGCTGGTCCTGGCCGTGTGTGCCCTGGCCATCAATGGCGCAGCGGCGATCTACACGCTGCCGTCTGATCTGCCGTCGCTGGATGTCGGTCGTCTGGCCGAACTGCTGCCGCGCCCGAAGGCTCCCGCACCGAAACCGGATCCGGTCGTCGCTGCGTTGAAGGACATTCAGTCGGCCCAGCAGCAACACACGGCTTCGCTGCAGGCGAACAACGATCTTGTGCAGCAGAATGCGGCTCTGCTCCAGCAGGACTCGATGGTGCTGCTGTCCCTGCGCCAGAGCATCACGGACGAGCGGGTCGATGTGAGGAAGATATCTTCGCAGCTGTCCACGCTGATCGCGAAAGTCGACTCGCTGCAAAACACGATGATGTCGGACGTCACGTCGTCCATTCGACGCGCGAATGCCCGCTATGGAATGTCCGCGGCGATGCGCAAGCGGCTGGTGCGGCAGTCGAAGCCAGTCGGACCTTCCGGACCTTCCGGACCAGTCGGGCCTGTTGGGCCTGTTGGGCCTGTTTCGGTCGGCGGGGCTCCGCTGAGCGTGCCGGCTGCGGCGTCGGCTCCGGAGAGCTGAAGGCAGATCGTTTGGCGCGATGTCCCGATCAAGCTGGCCATCGCCCCTGACCAGGGGCGGCCGGTTCGTGCTGTCGCGTTGCTTCTGAGATCAACCTTTCAGCTCTCCTCCGCTTCAGAGAGTATCCGGTAGGCTTCGTCTGCTTGTTCCCTGGTCAAGTTGGCTGCCCAGTCCGTTCCGATCAGTGCCGGCCCCTTGCGCTCTCGATCGTAGACCATCCAGCCGATGCCTCCCGTCCGAACCAAAAATCTGCCCTGCGCCAGCGCTCTGTCACTCACGGATAGCCTCCCACTTACTTGCCGCGACGGGCCAAGTAGGCCGCACCATTTTCTCGAATGCATTCGTGCATGTGAATCGATTCGGGAAAAACTGGCAATTTGCTGTCGTGCCGTGTTCCTGCCCGGAACACGTCTCGAATGTGCTGAAACGAACAGAGCGCCGCTTCGATCTCAGGGTAAGCTCGCAGCTGCTTGGGCCTTCCCCTAAGGCCGAGCACCTCCAGCGGCCCCGGCCTTACCCCCCCAAAAGCCCCACGGCCGGGGCCGTCTTGCGGCTCTGTCGAGATGCGTCAGGGCTTCCCAAGTCTTCCTCCGTGAGTCGGATTGACTCTGCTGTCTCCCTGTCGAAATATTCGGGAAAAGATGGCAGATGGGCGCGCGCCATGAAGGACTATCAGGCTCAGCTGGAGAAATTGCGCACGGACGCGGCCGAGTGCGCACTGATCCGTGATCTTGCGACCGACAAGGCCAAGCGCGAGCTATTCGATCGGCTGGCCAATCATCTGACCGTGCTCGCGCAACAGGTCGAGATGGCGATGCTGGAGCGGCGCAAAGACGCTGGACCGTAAGGCCGCCTCAGCTGCTGACGGCTCTACGATGCCCGGTGGCGGCGGAGCTCGAGCGCGAGGGGTTACCGGGTCGGAGGCGCCTTCCATCCATAGGTCTGACGCGCGATTTGGCCGGTGACCTCGAGCTCCTTCTCGTCAGAGAGGCGCCAGGCCGCCACTCCGAAGCAGACGGTCAGAACCACGGCGGCAACTAGCAGCAGCATCGATAGAAACTGGCTCACGCTTACATCCCTGAACGCGACCCATCAGTGGAGCGACCACAGAACGTCGATTCGGAAAATGCAGACGCGCTGACCCATCCCCGATTGTCCCCATCAAGTCACGTCGGGCCAAAAGCGCTCACGAGTCCGATCGTGATTGGGACCAGCGCCACGACGGTCCACAGGGCGGGCGAGCTGGAGGAAAGGCCAACAACCAGTATCCAGGCACCGAAGCCCACGAGGAGCGCTGAGATGGCATAGGCCAGGGCTTTTTCCATCGTTCGATCTACGCGCAACACAGGATCGATTTGCGCCTGTAAGATTCCCCACGCGTGGAAACGTTCCTATCTGCGAACGTCGGCTCCAGAGAGCTGAGGGCGTATCAAGGCGAACGCTAGACCGCTCCGCATCAAGTGCAATGTCCATCGCCAAGCCGTGATGCCGCCTCATGTTGCGGTGGGATCGGCGGCACATCACATCAGCCCCGGCGGTAGCCCGATAGGAGCTGATACGATGCGCTCTGTCCTCGCCAACGGGCTGTTGATGGGCCTGTTGATTGTCCTGTGCACCGCTGCGAACGCTGCGCCCGCGCATCGCTCCCGCGCACATCACCCGCGCGATCCCGCGGTCGATCGTTTTGGTCCGGACGTGAATCCTCGGGCGCGCTTCGCAGTTCCCGGCTGGAGCGACGAAGCAACGCAGCGCTGGCTGAACAATGCCTCGTCCAATGTCGGCCGAGGGGGATAACGATCGATTGCATCGCCAGCCCGCGCCGGCGATCCGATGGGGGACTAATCTCTGGATGGCGAAGGCGGAGCGGCTAAAGCATGACCCGGAAAAGTGCGAAGCGGTTTTCCGAAAAGATCATGCTCAAACAACAACCTAAAGCGCGATGACGATTCATCCCAATCTCATCGCGCTTTAGGCGGCTTGCTCTTCAAACGAGGTGTAGATGCGGCCGGTTGGATCAACGATCTGAACGTCCCAGCACCCGTCCTGGACGAGCTCTCTGGCCTTCTTGAGGGCCGCCGCGAGTGACAGCCGCTTGAGGCTAACGACGCCTGCCGTGTCGAAGCCCTTGATTTCAAACATGCCGCTCCCTCCTGATTTTCTTGAATCCTACACCTTTCCGGCGCGGTGTCTCGCGGCTTTTTGGATCAGGCTGTTGGAACGGACGAGGTTGAGGGCGCGGTCAACTTAATCCCGACCGACCCAAAGGCGTTGGTCGACCTGCGGCTCTACATCGAGAAGAACTCCCTTACGCTGCCTCAGGAGGTGGTCGGGCTCGCGCTCGAGCCGATACACACCGTGCGGCTATCGCTCCGCAAGATCGCGAGCTACGGCGAGGGTAAGTAAAGCGCCACCGCCAATGCGTCGGGGCCACGATGACGAAGGCCGCAGCGAACTGATCGCTGCGGCCCGCGACACGGTCAAATGAACCGGGTGAAACGATTTAGGTGAACTATTCGCCAGCCCCGGTTTGCCGAATCTTCCCGGCGCATTCGGTTCCCGCCACAACAATTGTGAATCTGCCGTTCTCGCTCTTGGGGGGCTCTGTCACAAAACCTTGACGGACGTGTGCCAGCGTCTGCCGGCTGGGATTTCAGAGCCCAGACTGGAATGCATTTTGCCAACGCTGCCAAGCGAACATACTCCGCGCGAGCAGTGTGCAACTCGGTCTCTTATTTTGAGGTTGGTGCATGTTCAGTGCGGAAACGACTGCGCTCCTTAGAGCCGTCCTTGAAGAAGTCTGCGAAAACATCCCCGTCAGCGAAGTCGGCGCCCGAACGCATGTTGCGTCGAAGATCCTTGAGGCCGCGGCACAGGGACATCTTTCGACCGACGCATTGAGAACGGTGGGCCGCAAGGCCCTGAATCCACCTACGATATGGCGTTGATCTAGGGGCTGCAGGTTCACGCTGCTGCCCCCCAAATCGCCGAGCGAGAGGAGGCCACAGTGAGCGAAAGGGCACCGCCAGCGAGCAGGTTCCTCATTCGGATGGGAGGTGTTGGTTGGATGGTTTATGATCGAGTACGCCGGGGTCCAGCGTTAATTGAGACCGATTGGGCAGCCAACTTGACGAAAGAGCAGGCGGACCAGGCATACCGCACCCTCTCGGGCTCTTCAGAAGAAGCTGAGAGCCCGGCGAGCTGATATGGACCCGAGCACACATGCTGGCGGCTTGATTCAATTGGTGAGCGCGCTGGGGCTCGAACCCAGGACCCCGTGATTAAAAGTCACGTGCTCTACCGGCTGAGCTACGCGCTCCCATGGCCGCGGATGGCTTGCAAGAAATCGCCATCGCCTTCGGACATTTGAGAAGCATGTCTTGCCGCGACGTCTGACTTTGGCGTTGCGGGGAAAACCGGCTGTTTCCGGATCATGCTTTCGGCCCGCGCTGTGTAGGGGCAGTGGCTGCGGAGGTCAATAGTGCGGGTGGTTGCCGAAACTAGCGCCAGGGGCGGGGATTTGCTCGCGGCGTCCGTGGCTTAAGGCGGATTTTTCAACCCGATTGGCGGCCCGTCATCCACGCCGAACTGCCACTTGCGGCTTCGGCGCGGAGCTTTTGTTCGCGCCGCAAGGCACGCGCCCCTCAGTTCGCCTCCCGCCGGACCTCGCTCGGCACCGGCTGCGGCGTGCCGGCGGGGGTCGGCAGGGCGACGGGGCGGAGGCCAATCAGCTCGGCGGTGCGGATCGCGCTGTCGCGCCAGAACTGGAACGAGTTGATGCGGCTGAGCTCGAGGATGGCGATTGCGACCGCCGCCAGGAACGGCAGGCTCTGCAGCACCAGCACGCCGGCGAAGATGTAGATCTCGGTGATCTGGCGGAAGCTGTTGGAGGCGACCAGCACGCCGGCGCCGACCAGCAACAGGATGCCGATCACGGCCTCCCAGAACGCCTGGAACTCGATCGACATGCGCGACAAGCCGCCCTTGGAGGTGCGCGCGAAGGCAATGTGCTCGGTGATGAGGCCCTGCGCCACCGCGCGCGACACCGTCCATTGCACGCTCATCGCGGCGATCATGGCGCCCAGCATCTGGCCGGGTTTGATCGCGACGCGGGCGCGGTACATCGACAGGAAGTGCACCAGCGAGACGATGAAGGCGCCGATGATCGGCAGCGTCAGGATCTTGTCGGGGATGGCGATGTCGGCAAAGGCGACGATCGGCACCCAGACGAGGTTGAGCAGCGCCACGACCACGCCGAGGCTTTCGGCACCGAGCCAGTTCAGCCACCCGAGGCCGTATTCGCGCTTCTGGTCGGGCGTCAGCCGGCTCTTGCCCGGCAGGAAGTGGCGCCAGTGCTTCTTGACGATCTGGAGGCCGCCATAGGCCCAGCGGTGACGCTGCTTCTTGAAGGCCTCGTAGGTGTCGGGAAGCAGGCCGCGGCCATAGCGATGGCTGGTGTAATGCGAGACCCAGCCGAGCTCCTGGATCGCAAGGCCGAGATCCGAGTCTTCGCAGATCGTGTCGGACGACCAGCCGCCGGCCATATCCATCGCGGCGCGGCGGATCAGGCACATCGTGCCGTGCACGATGACGGCGTTGACCTCGTTGCGCTGGACCATGCCGATGTCGAAGAAGCCGGCATATTCGCCGTTCATGATGTAGTGCATGATCGACAGGTCGCCGTCGCGATGCTCCTGCGGCGCCTGCACGAGGCCGACGCGCGGGTCGGCGAAAGCCGGCACGAGATCCGTCAGCCAGTCGGGGTCGACCACATAGTCGGCATCGATGATGCCGATGATCTCGGCATCGACGGCGGTGCGGTCCATCGCGATGCGCAGCGCACCGGCCTTGAAGCCCTGCACCTTCTCGGCGTTGATGAACTTGAAGCGTTCACCGAGCGCGCGGCAATGGTCCTGGATCGGCTGCCAGAAGGCGGGATCAGGCGTGTTGTTGATGATGACCACGCATTCGTAGTTCGGATAGTTCAGCCGCGACAGCGCATCGAGCGTCTGCTTCATCATCTCGACCGGCTCGTAATAGGCCGGGATGTGGATCGAGACCTTCGGGTAGTAATTCTCCGGCACGTTCTCGACCGGCTTGCCCTTGGTGAGCAACCGTTGCGGCGGCCGGCCGAAGGCGACGGCCGCGATCTCGTCGATGCGCGCCATCGCAATGAGGACGAGCGGAACAAGGAGGATCATGCCGAGCGTCAGCGCGAAGGCCGAGCCGAAGATGAAATAGTGGCTGTTCCAGAACGCGAACACGGTCGCGGTCCAGGCACCGACGCCGTTGGCCGTGGCCGACAGCAGGAAGGCCTGCTTCGCGGTCGGCTTTTCAAGCCGCAGGATCGGCAGCGAGAGCAGGATGCCGACCAGCAGCGCGATTCCCATCAGCTTCCAGTAATCGGGATTCTCGACCGGGCCGGTCCAGGCGAATTTCGGCTCGCGGCTGGCGTTGAGGATGCCCCAGTATGGACCGACGCCGCCTTCGAAGTATTTCCAGGGCTGATCGATCGCTTCGACGATGTTGTATTCCATGCCGATGGCTTCGGCGCGGCTGACGAAGTTGCGCAAGGTCAGCGCCTGCTGGAACGGACCGGGGTCTGCGGTACGCAAATTGTAGCCCTGGCTCGGCCAGCCGAACTCGGCGATCACGATGCGCTTGCCCGGGAACAGGTTGCGCAAGAGGTTGTAGCGATCGACGGCCTGGTCGACCGCCTGGTCCGATCGGAAGTTTTCCCAATAGGGCAGCACGTGGGCGGCGATGAAGTCGACGTTGGAGGCAAGGTCGGGATTGTCGCGCCAGATGTTCCAGATCTCGCCCGTGGTGACGGGCACGCGGACCGCGCCCTTCACCTTCTTTATCATGTCGATGAGGTCTTCGACTTTCTGCTCGCCGCGGTAAATCACCTCGTTGCCGACCACGACGCCGACGACGTTGCTGTTCTTGCGGGCGAGCTCGATGGCGGCCTTGATCTCGCGCTCGTTGCGGTCCTTGTCCTTGTCGATCCAGGCGCCGACGGTGACCTTGAGGCCGAACTCGGCCGCGATCGGCGGCACCAGTTCGACGCCACCGGTGGACGAATAGAGACGGATCGCGCGCGTCATGGTCGACAGCGTCTTAAGGTCGGCGCGGATTTTCTCGATGGTCGGGATGTTGTCGATATCGGGGTGGGCCGAACCCTCGAACGGCGCGTAGGACACGCTCGGCAACAGGCCCTTGAAGTCAGGCGCGGGCTCCCTGTCGCGCAAGACTCCCCACAGACCCGCGTGAAGCACGGACACAAGCAACAGAACGGCGGCGACAACGCGCATCGCGGCTAAACCAAAAGGGGCTGAGGTGGCAGGGAAGCGGATCCGACCCCGAGATCCGACCGAGTCCGCGGCAAATGGAGCATACCTCCGCCGCGCGGTTTCACAACTGTCATGGCCTCATGTCCTTATGAGGGCATGGCCTTTTCAGGAAATGCGCGGCAGTGCCAACCGTCTCTTTGGAGGATCGTTCCTGAACGGCGGGTGAAAGTGCCTGCGACTATTTCGACGGCGCCGGCGTCGGGCTTGCCGCAGGCGAGGGGCTCGCGGCCGGCTGCGGAGCCGGCGAATTGCCTGGCGCCGCCGCCGCGGGCTGGGAGGCCGCGGCCGCCGCCTGCTGCGGCTGGGACGCCGGATTGATCCAGCAGGCGTGCACGCGGCTGTCCAGGGTCTCGGCGACCTTGGGATCGATCTGGCCGCCGAACCGGGTCAGGCAGCGGAAGGCGGCCTGGATGTGGCCGCCGGGGCAGCCGAAGCGGTCGTAGAGGTCGAGATGACGGAACGCGGTATCGAGGTCATCCCGCCACATCAATCGGACAACGCGCCGGCCGAGCCAGACGCATTCGGGGTTACCGGCCGGACCGTTGATGACCTGGGCGGCTTCGGCGAACTCGTCGGTGCGGCGCTGGTTCTGGGCGGCGTCCTTGGCGGCGGCATCGGCGGGCTGGGCGGCGGCCTTGCCCTGGTCCGGGGCCGGCGTGCCGCTCTGGGCGAACGCGCCACCGAAACCGACCATGACCACCAGGGAGGAAACGGCCAAGGTGGCGGCGAACTGCCGCAGGACCGCATTTCGTAACTGACGCACCCGTTGCCGCATGAATTCCCCAACTTCTCCGCTGACCGCCCGCGTCAGGATCCCGCGGACGCGACGGTGATGGCGTCCAAATGGGTCTCCAATGCGGCGGAAAATTCCCGCCGAGTCCCATGACCTGTATTTGGAATTTTGTCCAGCAAAGTCACGATCCTAGGCCCCTGTCGAACGGCCGCAGGTAAATTCCTCGGGGGAGCGATGGATCCACGCCGGGTGCCCCCTTGGCAGACGGCGTGGATGCGGGTAATCGACGGCCCTTCGCGGAGGACGGAACCGATTTCTCTTCGTACGCCACTGGCGCTTCTGCTCGTCTCACTTGGGGTGATCGCTGCCGTGTGGTGGTGGCTTGCCACGCCGATCACGCTCGCGCGCGCCCCGATCGATCCCACCGAGAAGGTTCAATGCGTCTCCTACGCGCCGTTCCGCGGCGAGCAGTCGCCGCTGAACGCCTGGACTCACATTGAGGCCGATCAGATCGAGCAGGACCTGCGCCAGCTCAAGGAAATCACCGACTGCGTCCGCACCTATTCGATGGAGAACGGGCTCGACCAGGTGCCGGCGATCGCCGCCAAGGTCGGCGGCATCAAGGTGCTCCAGGGCATCTGGCTGTCCAGCAACCGCACCAAGAATTTCGAGCAGGCATCGCTCGCCGTCCGCCTCACCAAGCAATTCCCTGAGGTCATCACCGCGGTCATCGTCGGCAACGAGGTGCTGCTGCGCGGCGAGATGACGACGGCGGACCTCGTCTCGATCATCCGCTCGGTGAAGTCGCAGGTCAGCGTGCCCGTGACCTATGCCGACGTCTGGGAGTTCTGGCTGAAGAACCGCGAGATCTATGACGCGGTCGATTTCGTCACGATCCACATCCTGCCCTATTGGGAGGATTTCCCGGTGAAGGCGAAGTTCGCAGCCGCCCACGTCGAGACGATCCGCGAGCGCATGGCGGTGGCGTTTCCGGGCAAGGAAATCCTGATCGGCGAGACCGGCTGGCCGAGCGCAGGCCGCATGCGCGACGGCGCGCTGCCCTCGCGCACCAACCAGGCGCGCGTCGTCTCGGAAATCCTCAGCCTCGCAAAAGCGCAGAAATTCCGCGTCAATCTGATCGAGTCCTACGACCAGCCCTGGAAGCGCAAGCTGGAAGGCACCGTCGGCGGCTATTGGGGTCTCTATGACTCGGTGCGCAGGAACTTGAAATATCCGCCGGGCCAGCCGATCAGCAATTTCCCGTACTGGAAATGGTACATGGGCGCCGGCATGGGCCTTTGCGTGCTGGTGTTCGCGGTCGCGGGCCTCACGCTGCGGCGGCGGCCCTGGACGCCGCGCTTCCCGGCCTGGCTCGGCGTCGCCATCTCGGCGACCTCAGCGGGCATCCTGCTCGGGATCGGCGCCGACAAGATGTACTATGAGAGCTACGGCATCGGCGGCTGGGTGCATTGGGGCGCACTGCTGCTCGCCGGCATCCTGTCGCCGATCTTCTGCGCGCAGGCGATGGTGATCGGCCGGAGCCTGCCGACCTTCCTCGATCTGCTCGGCCCGCGCGAGGGACGCAAATGGTCGAAGCTGACGGCGGTGCTGGGTCTCACGCTGGCGCTGACTGCCGTGATCGCGGCGCAGACCGCGCTCGCCTTCGTGTTCGACCCCCGCTACCACGACTTCCCCTACGCTTCGCTGACGATGGCGGTGGTGCCGTTCGCGCTGTTGATGCTGAACCGGCCGCAGATCGGCCAGCGCCCGATCGCGGAAGCGGTGTTCGCAGGCGTGCTCGCGCTGTCGGCGGTCTATGTGCTGTTCAACGAGGGCCGCGAGAACTGGCAGTCGCTGTGGACCTGCGCGATCTATTTCTTGTTCGCGCTCACGCTGTGGCGGGCGCGGGCCGAGCAAATCCAAGAATGAGCAGGCCGATCGCAAGGCCCGACAGCACGACATTGTAGAGCACGATGCCGAGCCCGGCGGCGATGATGCCGACGGTGAGCAGCACGATCGAGGGCCGCATCAGGTTCAGCGTCGCCGCCACCAGCGCGACGATCCCGAACACCGAATTCTTGAACAGCACGGTCGAAACCGAGCGCGCCTTGCAGATCAGCGTCTGCAGGCCGGCGTCGCAGGCAAGCCCGACCGTCGACAGCTCGATCCCGAGATAGCGCAAGTAAAGCGCATAGCCGACCGATGCGAAGCCGACGACGATCAGGAACTGGACCTGGTAGGGCGTGAGGCGGAAGGGCTTTTTTGTCATGGCCGCAATATGGTCGGGATGGCGCAAGGGAGCAACAGGGGAGAGCCGGGTTTCCTGCGAATTGACGCAAGGGATGTCCGGCCAAATCAAGTGATCGGGATGACTACCGCCTGAAGAACGACGACAGCGTCGATCCAGCCGATGCCGTTTCCGGCTTCGGCGCCTGTGCGGCCGGCTGCTGGGGCGCCGCGGGGGCAGGCGCGGGCTCTTCGCGCTTCGATGAACGCTTTGAGGAGTAGCTGCGGCGGTGCTTCTCCGGCTTGGCGGCCGGTGCGGGAGCAGGGGCGGTCTCGGCTTGAGGAACGCTGTCCTGGTTCTTCTCGGAGTTCTTCTCCTGAACCCGGTCCTGCGACTTTTCTTGAGCTTTTTCCTGGCTCTTTTCCTGGCCCTTGTCCGAGCCGCCGCGCATCGACAGCCGCTGGCCGTCGAACACGGTGGTCTCGCAATGGCGGTCGTTTTCGGTGAGGCCCGCGCAGATCTTTGCGGCGGCGGCGGCGTTGATCAGCGGGCCGGCTCCGAGGCGAAGCTGCATGCCGAGGCCGCTGCCGCCTTCCTTGATCATGATGATTGGCCGCAGGCCCGCAACCTCCGGGTTGGTCTTGGTCACGCCGCGCCAGAGCGCACGCAGGCCGTCGATCGAATTGGCGCCGCCGAGGTCGATCGCAAAGCGCGTCTGCTGGACCGCGATCGCCGGCGCCTCGCTCTCGGTGGCTTCCGGCGGCTTGGCTGACGCGGCCGCGACCTCGGTCGGGGCAGGCACCGGCTCGGTCTTCTTCTCGGCGGCCTTCTCGGTCGCCTCAGCCTGCATCAATTTCGATGCGGCCGGATCGGGCGGGGCCATGATCGACTTGGACGGCACCAGCGCAATGACGGGCAGCGCCGAGGTCGTTGCCGGCGCCTGCGGCACCAGCGAGGCGGCGGCCGCGGTCTGCAGCGGCGGGCTTGCCGGCTCCTTTGCAGTGTCCTTCTGCGCGTCCTTCGCGGTGTCTCTGGACGCCTCGCTGCGCGGCTTGTCGCCGCCGGGGGCCGGCGTCGAGGCGACCGGCGCGACGCTGGGGGCCGCGGGCGCGGCGTCCTGGGGCTTTGCCGCCTGCGGCGTCGCAGCGGTCTGTTTTGCGATGGCGCCGGTGACGGAATCGAGCCCTTGCTCCAGCACGGTAACGCGCGAATAGAGCCGGTCGCGATCGGTGTTCAGCGTCTCGATGGCGGCAGCGAGCCGGCGCGCCTCGTTCTGGCTCTCCTTGGTCAGCAGCTGGAGCCGGTCGGCCTGGCGCACGAGATCGGCAGAGGCGACCTGGTCGCGCCGCCAGCCGAGTTGGGCCTGATTGGCCATCACCGCCACCACGACGGCGCCGACGGCCGCCACGCCCCACGTGCCCAGCCGCCACATCATGCGGCGGTCGAACGCACTTTCCTCGGCCAAAAGTCCGGAGAACAGCCCGCCGGTCTCCTTGGTGCCGAAGGCGTCCGCCAGTGGGTCGGAATCCTTTGCCATGAACGTTAAGTGCCCAGCCCCATCGGGCGTCCCCGAATCAATAGGGAACATTAACAGGAAAACCCACTCGCACTTGAATTCCGGGCGTTTGCGGAGGTAGCAAGGCGTCCATGAGGGCGGCTCGCCACCCGTCACGCAATTGATTCGGCCATATCTGACAGGATTCCGATGACCGCCCGCTCAAGCCTCACGATCGTGCTCGCCGCCGGCGAGGGCACGCGCATGCGATCAAGCCTGCCGAAGGTGCTGCATCCGGTCGCGCATCAGACGTTGCTCGCCCATGTGCTCGCCGCCGCGCCCAAGGGAACCGGCACCTCGCTCGCCGTGGTGATCGGCCCCGACCATCAGGCGGTCGCGGACGAGGCGAGGCGCATCAGGCCCGACGCGCTCACCTTCGTGCAGGCCGAGCGGCTCGGCACCGCGCATGCGGTGCTGGCGGCGCGCGAGGCGATCGCGCCGGGCGTCGACGATCTCCTGATCGCGTTCGGCGACACGCCGCTGATCTCGGCCGAGACCTTTGCGCGGCTGCGCGCGCCGCTGGCCAAGGGCGCTGCAATCGCCGCCCTCGGTTTCCGCGCCACCGATCCCACTGGCTATGGCCGCTTCATCGTCGAGGGCGACCGCCTGGTCGCGATCCGCGAGCAGGCCGATGCCAGCGAGGAAGAGCGCAAGATCGACCTGTGCAACGCCGGCGTGATGGCGATCGATGGACGCCGCGCGCTCGACATCCTCGGGCAGATCGGCAATGCCAATTCGAAGGGCGAATATTATCTCACCGACGCGGTCGGCATCGTCCGCAAGCAGGGATGGGAGTCCGTGGTGATCGAGACCAGCGAAGACGAAGTGCGCGGCATCAACACCAAGGCGCAGCTCGCCGAGGCCGAAGCCGTCATGCAGACACGCCTGCGCAAGGCCGCGATGGAGGCCGGCGTGACACTGATCGCGCCCGAGACCGTTTATCTCTCGGCCGACACGGTGTTCGGCAAGGACGTGACCATCGAGCCGTTCGTGGTGATCGGGCCGGGCGTGTCGATCGCCGACGGCACGGTGATCCACTCGTTCTCGCACATCGTCGAGACCACGCTCGGCAAGAAGGTCTCGATCGGCCCCTATGCGCGGCTTCGTCCCGGCACCTCGCTCGGCGACGGCGCGCGGATCGGCAATTTCGTGGAGACCAAGGCGGCAACGCTGGAGGCCGGCGTCAAGGTCAATCACCTCTCCTACATTGGCGATGCCACCGTCGGTGCCAACTCCAACATCGGGGCCGGCACCATCACCTGCAACTATGACGGCTTCAAGAAGCACAAGACGGTCATCGGGCAGGGCGCCTTCGTCGGCACCAATTCCTCGCTGGTCGCCCCCGTCAAGATCGGCAATGGCGCCTATATCGGCTCGGGCTCGGTGATCACGCGCGATGTGCCTGATGACGCCATGGCGCTGGAGCGCAACCAGCAGACCGTCCGGGAAGGCGGCGCGACGCGCTATCGCGAGATGAAGACGGGCGGCAAGAAGCCGGAGAAGTGACTGGCGGAGTGCTAGGCTCTTCTGAGCGTCGCTAGGACTGCACGCTTATGGTCGAGTTCATCGGCAGCCTGATCGCTTTTCTCGTGGAGATATTCATTACGGCGACGGGACGAGGTGTGCTGAAGCTGTTCGGCGTGCGGCGCCCGCAGGAGATCGCCTCGCTGTTCGCAGGAATGGTGTTCTGGGGGCTCCTCGCCATCCTCGTGTTTGCCGCGGTCCTGAGGTGGTGAGGCGCGCCGCTATTCGTCGTCCGCGAATTCGGAGAAGATCGCGCGGGTCAGGCGCCAGCCACGCGGCTTGGCGCGCTTGGCCGGCTCGCCTTGCACATGCTTGACGAAGACCGGCTTGCTTTCCTTACCGCGCATCGGGGGCGGCCAATGCGCAAGGTGCGTGCCCGAGGTCTCGCTGGCACGCAGATACATCGACGACAGACCCTTGCGGTCGGATGAGCCTTTCATGGCCTTGTTCTCCTGACCGGAATCGTTGGCCAAACTTGTTGACAAGGCGTTAACGCGCGCGGTTAAAGGCCGGCCACATCGACGCAGACGGACGACGCGCCGTCATCGGCTGCTGTCGTAATCCGTCATAATTATTGAGTATCTGGTTCCTTAGGAACTTCGCTAAAAACCGAGCGCGTCGTTTAGGCGATTTTTCGACGATTTGGGGGATAGTGATCCGCATGTGCGGGATTGTCGGCATTCTCGGGCGCGAGCCGGTTGCAGAGCAATTGGTGGATTCGCTCAAACGTCTCGAATATCGCGGTTATGACTCCGCGGGGGTCGCCACGCTCGAAGGCAAGCATCTCGAGCGTCGCCGCGCCGAGGGCAAGCTGAAAAATCTGGAGAAGCGGCTGGAAGCCGAGCCGCTGAAGGGCACGACCGGCATCGGCCACACCCGCTGGGCCACCCACGGCAAGCCGACCGTCAACAACGCCCACCCGCATGCGACCGAGCGCGTCGCCGTGGTCCACAACGGCATCATCGAGAATTTCCGCGAGCTGCGCGAGGAGCTCGAGGCCAAGGGCACGGTGTTCCACACCGAAACCGACACCGAGATCGTGCTGCATCTCGTCGACGATTTGCTGACCCGCGGCAACAAGCCGGTCGAGGCGGTGAAGCTGACGCTGGCGCGCCTGCGCGGCGCCTTCGCGCTCGGCTTCATCTTCGCCGGCGATGACGATCTCATGATCGGCGCCCGCAACGGCCCGCCGCTCGCGATCGGCTATGGCGACGGCGAGATGTATCTCGGCTCCGACGCCATCGCGCTCGGCCCGTTCACCGACACGATCAGCTATCTCGAGGACGGCGACTGGGTCGTGCTGACCCGCAAGAGCGCCACCATCTTCGACAAGGACGGAAACGCCGTCCAGCGCGAGAAGATCAAGCACGCCGCCTCGACCTCGCTGGTCGACAAGGCCAATTACCGCCACTTCATGGCGAAGGAGATCCACGAGCAGCCGGAAGTGGTCGGCCATACGCTCGCGCGCTATGTCGACATGGCGACCGAGCGCGTCTCGCTGCCGGTCAAGCTGCCGTTCGATTTCAAGACCATCGAGCGCATCAATATCACGGCGTGCGGCACGGCGAGCTATGCCGGCTTCGTCGCAAAATACTGGTTCGAGCGGTTTGCGCGCGTGCCGGTCGAGGTCGATGTCGCCTCCGAATTCCGCTACCGCGAGGCGCCGCTGCGCAAGGGCGATCTCGCCATCTTCATCTCGCAATCGGGCGAGACCGCCGACACGCTGGCGGCGCTGCGCTACGCCAAGGCCGCGGGCGTGCACACGGTGGCTGTCGTCAACGTGCCGACCTCGACCATCGCGCGCGAGAGCGAAACCGTGCTGCAAACGCTCGCGGGACCTGAGATCGGCGTCGCCTCGACCAAAGCATTCACCTGCCAGCTCATGGTGCTGGCAAACCTTGCGATTGCCGCCGGCAAGGCTAGAGGCGAGCTGTCTGAGGAGGATGAGGTCAAGCTCGTCCATGGCCTCGTCGAGATCCCGCGCCTGATGGCGGACGCGCTCACCACCGAGCTTCAGATCGAGAAGCTGGCGCACAGGATCGCAAAATCCCGCGACGTGCTCTATCTCGGCCGCGGCACCAGCTTCCCGCTCGCGCTGGAAGGCGCGCTGAAGCTGAAGGAGATCTCCTACATCCACGCCGAGGGCTACGCTGCCGGCGAGCTCAAGCACGGGCCGATCGCGCTGATCGACGAGACCATGCCCGTTGTCGTCATCGCACCCTATGACCGCGTGTTCGAGAAGACCGTCTCCAACATGCAGGAGGTCGCCGCCCGCGGCGGCAACATCATCCTGATGACGGACGCCAAGGGCGCGGAGGAGGCGACGGTGGATTCGCTCGTCACCATCGTCATGCCGGATATGGCCGCGGCGTTCACGCCGATGGTCTATTCCGTTCCCGTGCAGCTGCTCGCCTACCATACGGCGGTGGTGATGGGGACCGATGTCGACCAGCCGCGCAACCTCGCGAAATCGGTGACGGTGGAATAGGCAGAAGGGATCAGGCCGCACTCTTCCAAAACCTGCTAGAAGCCCCTAGCTTGTGTGCTGCGACCGACCTGGAACCCGAATGACCACCCGCGACGACGCGCCTGCGCCACTTGATCCCCTGCCGGAACCGCATACCGGCCTGATGGGCCGCTTCCGCAACTATTTCCTGACCGGCCTCGTGGTGACGGGGCCGATCGCGATCACGCTCTACCTGGTCTGGTGGTTCGTCACCTGGGTTGACGGCGTGGTGCGGCCGTTCGTCCCGCTGGCCTATCGCCCTGAAACCTATCTGCCCTACGGTGTGCCCGGCTGGGGACTGATTGTCGCATTCTTCACGCTGACGCTGGTCGGCTTCCTCGCGGCCAACCTGATCGGCCGGACGCTGGTCGATGTCGGCGAGACCTTCCTCGGCCGGATCCCGGCGGTGCGCGCCATCTATCGCGGCCTGAAGCAGGTGTTCGAGACGCTGTTCTCAGGCAAGGGGTCGAGCTTCCGGAAAGTGGGCCTGGTCGAGTTTCCCTCGCCGGGCATGTGGTCGATCGTGCTGATCTCGCAATCGCCGAACGAGGACATTTCGCGCAGCCTGCCGGGGCAGGAGGAGCATGTCTCGGTGTTTCTGCCGTGCTCGCCGAACCCGACCACCGGGTTCTTCTTCTATGTGCCCAAGAGCAAGATCATCGAGGTCGATCTCACCGCCGAAGACGCCGCGACGCTGATCATGTCGGCCGGCGTGGTGCAGCCGGGCTCGGCGCCCGACCCGAAGAAGGCTGCCGCGCTCGCGGGCATGGCGAATGCGGCGCGCATTGCCAACGCCTCGCTCCAGCCGGAGCCTGCGAAGGCGGAGTAGGGCCATTCCCGCGCGGGATGGCCGCCTTCACGCGGGCATTCGCATCCTCTGTTATGCTCCGATTGAACTGAGCGCCTTGCTCGGGAATTCGATTTGGAGTGCACGATGTCCAAAACCATTGCGATCCTCGCGCCCGGTGCCATGGGCAGCGCCGTGGCCCGCCGCCTCAGCGAGAACGGCGCGCGTGTGCTGACGTCGCTGAAGGGGCGCAGCGATGCGACGCTGAAGCGCGCGGCGGACGCCGGCATGATCGGTGCCGAGGACGATGCGATCGCGGACGCCGACATCATCCTGTCGATCGTGCCGCCGGGCGAAGCGGTGGCGCTGGCAGAACGGCTGGCCGCGCTGATCGTGCGGCGTGAGAAGAAGCCGGTCGTGGTCGACTGCAACGCCGTCAACGTCGATACCGTGCAACGGATCGAGGAGATCATCGGCTCGGCGCAGGCGCCGTTCGTGGACGGCGGCATCATCGGCTTCCCGCCGCAGCCCGGCGGCAAGAGCCCGGCCTTCTACATGTCCGGCGAGTACGCCGGCGAATTGGCTGTGCTGAAGGACCTCGGCCTCGACGTGCGGATCGTCGAAGGCCCGGTCGGCGCGGCTTCGGCGCTGAAGATGTCCTATGCCGGCATCGTCAAGGGCCTTGCCGGCATCGGTTCGGCCATGGTGGTTGCGGCAACGAAAGCGGGCGCTGCCGATGCGCTGCGCGACGAGCTTGCGCTGAGCCAGCCCGCGGTCCTGGCCCGGCTCGAAGTCGCATTGCCGGACATGATCCCGAAGGCCTATCGCTGGGTCGCGGAGATGCGGGAGATTTCCGGCTTCCTAGGAGCCGATCATCCGGCGAGCCAGATCTACGAGGGCTTTGCGCGCTGGTTCGAGCATCTTGCCGCAGACGCGAATGGCGAGGCGGTGGATGCGGAGTTGCTGAAGGCGTTTGCCGCGCGGGCCACGCAGAAGAAATCCTGATCGGCCGGCCTCACTCGCCGTGCACTGAGACGGACTCCAGAAAGCCCTGGATGTCCCGGTCGCGCCTCAGCCGCACGACCGGGACATCAGGGCCATATTGCATGCGCTCAGCCTCGATGACCGGCACGCGCTCGACGTCGTAGCGCCACGCTTCCTTCATCAATTTCCAGTCGAACTGCTCCGGGCACCCTTCCGGCAAGTCGGGCCGCGTTGTGTCGCGATGGAAAGCGGAGCGCCAGAGAATGCGCCACTGGCAGACCAAGCGCGGGCGGTCGATGACGACGAGAACGTCCGCGCGAGCGATCGTGAGATCGAACGCCAGCCCCGAGAAGCTTCCATCAATCACCCATGCCTCGCCCGCGATCGCATTCGCGACGCGCGTGCGAAAGCTGGTTTTGTCTGATGGCTTCCAGCCCGGCCGCCAGTAGAGCACGTCGAGATGCACCACCGGCAGCTCAAGCTTTCGCCCGAGCTTCACCGCGAGGCGCGTCTTTCCACTTCCCTGGGAGCCAACCACGATGATCCGGCGCATGAAGCGAAGGTTTCACGAAATCGGCTTCGGGGAAAGACCACGCGGTCCAAGGACCGCTTTATTACCTCGGATGTAATTGAGCCAATTCGTGCCCCGACTAGTCTTTCGGCCATCGTCACCGCGAGAGGAGAGAGACATGCAAGTCGTGTTCACGAAGAAGGAGCCGCCGCAATGGCTGCTCGACATGTGGAAGGAGATCGATGACAAGACGTTTGGACGAGGTTTCGACTGCTTCGCCGAGGATGCCGTCTGCAATCTCGGCGTCGCCGACTGGAAGGGTCGGGAAGCGATCCGCGCCAATTTGAAGGCCTTCATCGACACCGGCTTCACGGCGCTGCATCACGTCACCGAATATTGGGACGCCGGCTCGTTGAAGGTGTTTCGCGGTGTCGTGGACATGACCCCTGACGACCGCTCGATCAAGTCGGTGCATCCGACGATGACGCACTTCTTCTACATGGACGAGCGGGACGAGACCAAGGTTCGGCACTGGGTGGGTGCCGTGGGGCCCGTCGCGTTCGGTTGATTGTCCGCCATCGGCGACCCACATGGTGCCTCGGGTGATCGGGGGCGCCATGATTCGCGCGTTGGCGGCTCGGCATCATCGACAGGAGGATCGTTCGACAATGAAAGCGACTGCCGCCGCCCTCAGGGCCCGCGCGACATCCGCAGGCGCGCTGCTGCGCCAATGGCGGGACATTCGCGGCAAGACGCAGCTCGACCTGTCCTTCGATGCCGGTGTCTCGCAGAAGCATATCAGCTTCGTCGAGAGCGGTCGCAGCGTCCCGAGCCGGCAGATGCTGCTCGATCTCGCCCAGGCCCTCGACGTGCCCTTGCGCGAGAGAAACGAGCTGCTGCTGGCCGCAGGCTACGCGCCGTCCTATTCCGATCCCGCGCTCGAGGCGCCCGCCATGACCAGCATCAACCGCGCGCTTGGCCGCATGCTGCGTCAGCACGAGCCGTTTCCGGCCATGGTCATGGACCGGTATTGGAACGTGCTGATGACCAACGAGGCTGCGCCGCGTCTGTTCAACTGCTTCATTGACCTGTCGGCACGCCCCGTCCCAAGGAACCTGCTGCATCTGATGTTCGATCCCGACGGCATGCGCCCCTTCATCGCGAACTGGCCGCAGACCGCCAGCGGCCTGCTGGCCCGCGTCCATCGCGAGGCGGTCGGGCATGTCGTCGACGTCAGGACCAGGGCGCTGCTGGAGGAGCTGTCGCGCTATCCGGGCGTGAAGCCGGAATGGCGCGCGCCCTCGGCCTCCGATGCGATGCCGATGATACCGCTCAGCTTCGTCAAGGACGGCGTGAGGCTCGACTATTTCTCCCTGATCACGACCGTCGGAACGCCGCAGACCGTGACGGCCGAAGAGCTGCGGCTCGAATGCATGTTCCCCGCCAATGATGCGACCGAAGCCGAGCACGGCAGGTTCTTGCGCGCATATGCCGGGTGAGGGGCACTGCCCTCGCAATGACGATGAGGAGACGTCGCAAGCTCCATCTGCTACTCTCTTGCTGAAGCAGATGCATGCGGGAGTTCGAATGAGAGTGCTGGTGATCGGCGCGGGCGCGCTTAGCGGCTATTACGGAGCTTGCCTGGTCCGAGCGGGCGGCGACGTGACCTTTCTGGTTCGCGAGAAGCGGGCCGAGCAATTACGACGGAATGGATTGCAGGTCGTGAGCCCACACGGCGACTTCGCCGTGCAGCCGAAGCTTCTTGCGGCCAGCGATCTCAAGCACCCGTTCGACGTCGTGCTCGTCGGCGTGAAAGCCTACTCGCTCGATGATGCGATGAGCCAGTTTGCGCCCGCCGTCGGCCCCAACACGATGATTCTGCCGATCCTCAACGGGTTGAAACATATCGATGCCCTGAGCGCCAGGTTCGGCGGTGCTTGCGTTCTCGGCGGGCTCGCGAACGTCAGCGCCGGGCTCGATGCGGATGGTCGCGTCGTCCAGTTCATGGCCAATCAGACGATTGTCTTCGGTGAGATCGAGGGCGCGCTCAGTGAGCGTGTGTCCGCGCTGGAGACACTGCTGCAGGTCCCCGGTATCGACGTGCGCGCCAGCGAAGCGATCATGCAGGACATGTGGGAGAAATTCGTCCAGCTGAGCACGCTCGCCGGCATTACCTGCCTGATGCGCGCGAGTATCGGAGACATCCTGGCCGTGCCGAACGGAGAGCAATCGATCTTCCGCCTGTTCGCGGAATGCTGCGCTGTTGCGACGGCTTCGGGTTTCGAGCCGCGCGCGCCGTTCATTGAGTTTGACCGAAAGCTGTTCACGACGCTGGATTCGCCGCTGAAGGCCTCGATGCTGCGCGACATCGAGCGCGGCTCGATCACCGAGGCGGAGCATATCCTCGGCGATATGGCCAATCGCGCCCGTGCGCTCGGCATCGACACCCCGCTGCTCGACCTGGCCAGAGCGCATGTGGCGGCCTACGAGGTCGGTCGACGGCGGGCAGGGGGGTGAGCGCGCCCGATCAGCGGGACAAGCCGATGCCTGGCAAAGCGAGGCCTAGCTCGCTTCCATCAGCGTGACATCGTCCTCAGTCCTGTCGCGGGACGCGAACTGCATCACGCAGCGAAGCCCTGCTGGATTGAAGTCCAGGTTCACGGACCAGCCCGCCTCGCCCGTGAACATGCCGGTGATCATCTTCGTCCCGAAACCGCGGCGCGTGGGCTTGTGAACCAGCGGGCCTTCTCGTTCGGTCCAGGACAAGCGAACGAGGCCGGTCTCGTCCACCGTCCAGGATATCTGTAGCTTGCCCGATGCGACCGAGAACGCGCCATATTTGGCCGCGTTCGTGCTGAGTTCCTGGAGTGCGGCCGAAATTGCCAGGGTGAGCTTGGGCGGCAGCAGGATATCGGGGCCGTCAATTTCGAGACGTGCAGGCCCCGCGTAGGGGGCCAGCGTCTGCTTGACGATGGATACCAGGCTGACGCCGACCCAGTTGTTCTCGGTGAGGAGATTGTAGGCCTGCGACAGCGCCAGCAGCCGGCCCTCGAAGGCGGCGGCGTATTCGTTGAGGTCGCTTGAGCTCGCGCGCGACAGGCGCGCGATCGACTGGACCGTGCCGAGCGTGTTCTTCACCCGGTGATTGATCTCGTCCAGAAGCGCCTTCTGCTGCTTCAGCGCGCCAGCGAGCTCGCTTCCGACCTGATGCAGCACCTTCTTCATCCGGTTGACTTCGCTGATCGTGCCGAGCTTTGGCGCCGTTGCGCCCGACCGCAAACCCGCGACGTATCGCTCGAGGTCGGCGAATTCCGCCAGGAAGCGGCGGGACAGCATTCGCGCGAGGCCCAATCCCAGCAGGAGCGTGAAAACCGTCAGCGCGGCGATCGATTCAGCCGTCCGGTGCAGCGGACCGTCGATGACGTCGCGCGGAACGGCAAGGTTGATCGACCAGCTGCTCTGATTGGATCGCAGCAGCGACGTGTAGGTGGGAACGCCCGTCCGCGAGACGGCCTCGATCCACCAGGCCGACGGCTGACCGAGATGGGCCATGACCGCGGGGATGGTCGTCTGTCCCACCAGATCGTCGCCATCGAGCAATGGCCGCCTTGCCAGCAGCAGTCCCTTCGCATCGACGATGCTGCCCACCATTCCGGCGGAGACGTATTCGTCCATCATCGATGCAAGATACTTTGTCGACAGTCCGATATTGAGCGCGTAGCGGATCTCGCCGCGGATGCGGACCGGCACGGCGATCGTGACGATCGTCTGCCCGTCGACCACGGCGCGCTGCAGCCCAGAGACCTGAGGCCGGCCGGTCTCAATCGCCCGGCGCTCGACGTCGAATTCGGTGCGCTTGGGCAAGGGGGCGTCGAGCGGGAGGCGCGTATTCGCGATCTGCTGGCCGTCGGGAGCATAAAGCACGATCGCCACGCCGCCGATCAGCTTGACCGCCTGGACGGCATGCTCCCTGAACTCCGCAAACCGCTCCTGCGACAGCGAGGGCGAGAGCGCGAGGACTTGCAGATCGTCGATGATGTTGGCGATCCGCAGATCGGCCGCGTTGCGCATGAGGCGCAGCCTGTCCTCGTACTCCGCCCGAGTGAGCTGGGAGGATTCGGCGACGAAATGGTAGGCGATGAAGGCCGCACACGCCGTGACCGGAACGGCGGTGGTGAGGGCCAGCAGCAGCAGATACGCGGAAACAGGCCAGGTCTGAAGCGACCGCCTGAACCAGACTCCCCATCGACGCCCCAAAGCACGCACCTGTCACCCACCCCTCGGCGAGGCTTATTCTCGCAAGCTGATTCCTCTCAAGGTACCGGCTTGGCTCCGGTGAGCAACATGCGATGTGTTGGAACCAACCGGCGGAACTTTTGTTCCGGCCGCGCCCTCTCAACCAGCTCCAATGAGCGGGATCGCCTCGTCGCGCTCGTAGAGATACAGCAGGCAGCGTAGCGCTTCGCCGCGCTCGCCCTTCAGCTTGGGATCGTCCTTGAGGATGCGCAGCGCCTCGTCTCTCGCCTGGGTGATGAGCTGGCCGTGCACCTCCGAGCGCGCGATGCGGTAGCCGGGCAGGCCGCTCTGGCGCACGCCCAGCACGTCGCCTTCGCCGCGCAGCTTCAGATCCTCCTCGGCGATGCGAAAGCCGTCCGTGGTCTCGCGGATCACCTTGAGCCGTGCCTTGGACATCTCGCCGAGCGGCTCGCCATAGAGCAGGATACAGGTCGAGGCTTCCGAGCCGCGCCCGATGCGGCCGCGCAGCTGGTGCAGCTGGGCAAGGCCGAAGCGCTCGGCGTTCTCGATCACCATGATGGTCGCCGCGGGCACGTCGACGCCGACCTCGACCACGGTGGTCGCGACCAGAAGGCCGATCTCGTGGGCGGCGAACTGGGCCATCACGCGGTCCTTCTCGATGCCTTTCATCTGGCCGTGGACGAGGCCGACACGGTCGCCGAAGCGCTTTTGCAGGCTCTCGAAGCGCTTGGTCGCATTCGTCAGGTGCTCGGTGCCCTCGGCCTCGGATTCCTCGACCAGGGGACAGATCCAGTAGACCAGCTTGCCGGATTCGAGCGCGCGGCCGACACCTTCCATGACTTCGCTGATCCGGTTCATCGGCACCGCGCGGGTGTCGATCGGCTGGCGGCCGGCGGGCTTTTCGCGCAGCTCGGAGATGTCCATGTCGCCGAAATAGGTCAGCACCAGTGTGCGCGGGATCGGGGTGGCGCTCAGCACCAGCACGTCGACGGCTTCGCCCTTGGATGTCAGCGCGAGCCGCTCGCGCACGCCAAAGCGGTGCTGCTCGTCGACGATGGCAAGAGCGAGGTCTTTGAAGATGACGTCGTCCTGGATCAGCGCGTGGGTGCCGACGAGCAGGTCGATCTCGCCCTCGGCAAGCTGGGCGATGATCTCGCGCCGCTCCTTGCCCTTTTCCCGGCCGCTGAGGATGGCGACCCGCATCCCGGCGCGCTCGGCGAGCGGCGCGATGGTCTTGATGTGCTGGCGTGCCAGGATTTCCGTCGGGGCCATCAGCGCGGCCTGCTTGCCGACCTCGGCCACGGCCGCGGCCGCCAGCAGGGCGACCACGGTCTTGCCCGAGCCGACGTCGCCCTGGAGCAGGCGCAGCATGCGCACCGGCTGCTTCAGGTCCTCGGCAATCGCCGCCGCGGCGCTGCGCTGGGAGGGCGTCAGCGCGTAAGGAAGGGCGTCGATGATCTTGTTGCGCAGATGGCCATCGCCGGCGTTGCGCACGCCGGCGGGCCGTCGCAGTTGCGCCCGGATCAGCGCAAGCGCGAGCTGGCCGGCAAGCAGCTCGTCGAAGGCGAGGCGGGACCAGAAGCGCTGATCCGGCAAGATGTCCGTCAGCTCGACCGGCTGATGCACGCGATTGAGCGCTTCTGTAACAGGCGGAAAATTGCAGCGGCGCATCACCTCCGGGCTGATCCATTCCGGCAGGGCCGGCAGCTTCTGCAGCGCCTGCGCGATCGCGCGGCGGAGCGAGCCGAGCGCGAGACCCTCGGTCAGCGGATAGACCGGATCGATCCCTGAGAGCTTCGAGATCGCCTCCTCGTCGAGCACGCGATCGGGATGCACGATCTGCGGGATGCCGTCATACATCTGCAGCGTGCCGGAGACGTAGCGCTTCTCGCCCATCGGCAGCAGCTTCTCGACATAGCCGGGCTTGGCGCGGAAGAAGGTCAGCACGACGTCGCCGGTGTCGTCGCTGGCATAGACCAGATACGGCGCGCGCGAATTGCGGGGCGGGGGCGGGCGGTGGCGGTCGACGGTGACCTCCAGCGTCACCATGGTTCCGACGGCCGCATCGCGGATCTTTGGCCGTGCCCGGCGATCGATCACCTGGCTCGGCAGATGCAGCAGCAGATCGACCAGCCGCGGCGTCTCGCTCCGGCTGAGCAGATATTGCAGCAGCTTGTCCTGCTTCGGACCGACGCCGGGCAGGCTGGTCACAGGAGCAAACAGCGGATTGAGCAGGCTGGGGCGCATTCGTGGAATCTAAGATTGTTCCTCGCCGTCATGCCCGGCTTTATGCCGGGCATCCACGTCTTTTTTGCAGCCCGACGTGGATGGCCGGGCCTTCGCCGTCGCCGAAGCGGCTTCGGCCGCGCAGGCGGGACGAGCCCCGCCATGACGGACCGGATGGGCGGCCCCGTCGCAACAAAGGGCTGACATGGGCACCTCGAGTGGCTATATCACCCCCGCCCGGCACGTCCGGGCTTTCTGCGTTTCACTGGATTTGAGACATGACGGGAACGACACGATCGAGCAACGGGCTGGACGACCGCCGCAAGCGGCTTCTGTTCCGCTGCTGGCACCGCGGCACGCGCGAGATGGACCTGATCCTCGGCCGCTTCGCGGACGCCGAGATCGGCAACCTGTCCGAGGCCGAGCTCACCGAGCTCGAGACCCTGCTCGAGGTCAACGATCCCGATCTCTATGCCGCCATCACGGGTGACAAGGTGCTGCCAGCTGATGTCACCGGCGCGCTGTTTGCCCGCATCAAGGCATTTCCGATTACGGACGGCGATCTATGAAAACGGGCATGAAATCTCCGGCCGAGCTGCTCACGCCCGGCCGCGCGGTGACGCTTGCCAATGTCGCCGAGGGCGCCGAAGGCCTGATCGTCTCCGACCTGGCGCGGGCCATCGCGGCGCGGCCGAAGAAGCCGGCCGTCAGCCTTGCCGTGGTCTGCCGCGACGGCGGACGCATGCAGCAGCTCGAACGCGCGCTGAGATTCTTCGCGCCCGATCTGCCGGTGCTGATCTTTCCCGCCTGGGACTGCCAGCCCTATGACCGCGTCTCGCCGCATGGCGGCATCCTGGCGCAGCGTCTGACCACGCTGGCGCGGCTCGCCTCGCTCACCGGCAGCGACAAGCCGCTGATCGTGCTGACCACCGTGAACGCGGTGGTGCAGCGCGTACCGGCGCGCGAGCTGGTCGCAGCGCAGGCGCTGTCGGTTGCGCCCGGCAACGTCGTGCCGATGGACACCATCGTCGCCTGGCTCGAGCATAACGGTTACAATCGCTCCTCGACCGTGCGCGAGCCCGGCGAATATGCGGTGCGCGGCGGCATCCTCGATCTCTTTCCGGCCGGCCTCGAGCAGCCGGTGCGGTTCGACTTCTTCGGCGACAGTCTGGAATCGATCCGCAGCTTCGATGCCGAGACCCAGCGCACGCTGCTCGACATGCGTTCGCTCGACCTCGTGCCGATCTCGGAATTCCAGCTCGTCACTGACACGATCCGCCGCTTCCGCATGGGCTATGTCGCCGAATTCGGCGCGCCCGAGCGCGACGATGCACTGTACGAGGCGGTCAGCGAAGGCCGCCGCCATCCCGGCATGGAGCACTGGCTGCCGCTGTTCCAGGACCGGATGGACACGCTGTTCGATTATCTGCAAGGGGCAGCCGTCGCGATCGAGCCGCAGGCCGAGGACGCGGTGCGCGAGCGCTTCAAGCAGATCCTCGACTATTACGAGGCCCGCCGCGAGGCGATGGAGCATCCCGGCGGCGGCGCGATCTACAAGCCGCTGCCGCCCGACCGGCTCTACCTGACCGAGGAGGAGTGGGGCAAACGCCTCGGCGACATCCCGCTGGCGCGGCTGACGGCGTTCTCGGTGCCGACCGACGGCACCTCGGTCGTCGACGCCGGCGCGCGCAAGGGCCGCGATTTCGCGCCGGAGCGCAACGACACCACGGTCAACGTGTTCGAGTCCGTCGTCAGCCACGTGATGGCGCTGCAGGCGCAACGCAAGAAGGTGGTGATCGCGCTGTGGACCGAAGGCTCGCGTGACCGCATGACGTCGATGCTGCGCGACCACAAGCTCGCCCACACCACCAGCGTCAACTCCTGGCGCACGGTGCAGGCGACCCCGCGCAACGAGACCATGCTGGCCGTGCTCGGCCTGGAAAGCGGTTTCGAGACCGACGAGATCGCTGTCATCAGCGAGCAGGACATTCTGGGCGACCGCCTGGTGCGGCCGCGCAAGGCAAGCCGCAAGCTCGACAATTTCATCTCGGAGGTGACGAGTCTCACCGCGGGCGACATCGTCGTGCACGTCGACCACGGCATCGGTCGCTTCATCGGCCTGCAGACCCTCGACGTCGCCGGCGCGCCGCATGACTGTCTCGAGCTGCATTATGCCGCCGAGACCAAGCTGTTCTTGCCGGTCGAGAACATCGAGCTGTTGTCGCGCTACGGCTCCGACCAGACCACGGTCGAGCTGGATCGACTGGGTGGCTCCGGCTGGCAGACCCGCAAGGCCAAGCTGAAGAACCGCATCCGCGAGATCGCGGGCGAGCTGATCAAGATCGCGGCCGCGCGCCATTTGCACGAGGCGCCAAAGCTGCCGGTGCAGCAGGGCCTCTATGACGAGTTCTGCGCGCGATTCCCCTATGACGAGACCGAGGACCAGTTAGGGGCCATCGAATCCACTCTGAAAGACCTCGAGCTCGGTCGTCCCATGGACCGGCTGATTTGCGGGGACGTCGGCTTCGGCAAGACTGAGGTTGCGCTTCGTGCGGCGTTTGCCGTTGCGCTCGAAGGCAAGCAGGTCGCGGTCGTGGTACCGACCACGCTGCTCGCGCGCCAGCACGCCAAGACCTTCACCGAGCGCTTCAAGGGCTTTCCGGTGAACGTGGCGCAGGCCTCGCGCCTGATCGCGACCAAGGAGCTGAACCAGATCAAGAAGGGCATTGCTGACGGTTCAGTCGACATCGTCGTCGGCACCCACGCGCTGCTCGGCAAGGCCATCAAGTTCCGCGATCTCGGCCTCGTCATCGTCGACGAGGAACAGCATTTCGGCGTCACCCACAAGGAGCGGCTGAAGGCGCTGCGTTCCGAGGTGCACGTGCTGACGCTGTCGGCAACGCCGATCCCGCGCACGCTTCAGCTCGCGCTCACGGGTGTCCGCGAGCTCTCGATCATCGCCTCGCCCCCGGTCGATCGCCTCGCGGTGCGCACCTTCGTGGCCCCGCACGATCCCCTGATGATCCGCGAGGCGCTCTTGCGCGAGCGCTATCGCGGCGGCCAGGCGTTCTATGTCGTGCCGCGCATCGACGACCTCGCCGAGGTCAAGGACTTCCTCGACAAGAACGTGCCGGAGATGAAGGTCGCGGTCGCGCACGGCCAGATGCCGCCCGCCGTGATCGAGGACATCATGACCGCGTTCTACGACGGCAAGTTCGACATCCTGTTGTCGACCACGATCGTGGAATCCGGCCTCGACATTCCCAACGCCAACACGCTGATCGTGCACCGCGCCGACATGTTCGGCCTTGCCCAGCTCTACCAGCTCCGCGGCCGCGTCGGCCGCTCCAAGCTGCGGGCGTACGCGCTGTTCACGCTGCCGGCACAGCAGAAGATCACCGCGCAGGCCGAGCGCCGGCTCACGGTGCTGCAATCGCTGGAGACGCTGGGCGCGGGCTTCCAGCTCGCCTCGCACGACCTCGACATCCGCGGCGCCGGCAATCTCTTGGGCGAGGAGCAGTCCGGCCACATCAAGGAGGTCGGCTTCGAGCTCTATCAATCGATGCTGGAGGAGGCGATCGTCAATCTCAAGGCCGGCGTCGCCGAGCCCGCGGCCGACCGCTGGTCGCCGCAGATCACCATCGGCATGCCCGTGCTCATTCCCGAGGATTACGTCGGCGATCTCTCGGTGCGGCTGTCGCTGTACCGGCGCCTCGCCGATCTCGACACCGAGGAGGAGATCGAGAACTTCGGCGCCGAGATGCGCGACCGCTTCGGCGTGCTGCCGGACGAGGTGCGGTATCTGTTCAAGGTCGCCGCGATCAAGGCGTTCTGCCGCAGGGCCAATGTCGAGAAGATCGACGCCGGCCCGAAGGGCGCCGTCATCGTCTTCCGCGACAATTCCTTCGCCTATCCTGATCGCCTCGTGACCTTCATCCGCAGCTACGGCCAGGCCGCCAAGGTGCGGCCCGACATGAAGGTGGTGTTCCTGCAGGACTGGGAGACGCCGGAAGAACGCCTCGCCGGCACCACGGAGATCATGCGGCAGCTGGCGCAGCTCGCGGAGGCTAAGAAGGCGGCGTGAGGGCCGTAGTATTCCGGGGGCGGCGCAACGCGACACAGTGCGGCGCCCCCTGGTCCGAAAACAGCGACATCTGGACACTTGCGGAACGACGGAACAACGGCCATGTACGGTTTGTCGAGTTTCGGCTGAACGGCCTCGCCGCTAAAGTGGCGCCTGACGGACCCTCGTTCCAGATATCAAAGGCGCTGATTGATCCCCTGAGTGCAGTATCCACACCCCGCGACCGGTTTTCCGGCCGCGGTTTTTTATATCGAAACAGCTGAGGTCGCACGCGTGTCTTTCAATACCGATTCAGGCCCGGACTCCGAGCCGGATCACGACGATGTCATGTATCCGCAGGTCCTGCCGTTCGTATTGATCCACGCCGGATGCTTCGCGGCGATCTGGTCCGGCGTCTCGTGGCAGGCCGTTACAATTTGCGTCGCTCTCTATTGGCTGCGCATGTTCGGGATCACTGCCGGATATCATCGCTACTTCTCGCATCGGTCTTACGCGACAAGCCGGGTGTTTCAATTCGTCCTGGCTTTCCTTGCCCAGAGCAGTGCGCAGAAAAGCGTGCTTTGGTGGGCGGCCAAACACCGCCATCATCACCTTCACTCGGATACCGTGCACGACGTGCATTCACCGCGGCACAAGGGCTTCGTCTACAGCCATGTCGGCTGGATATTCTATCGGCAGCACGATGCGACTGATCTGGTGAAAGTATCGGATCTGGCCGCGTATCCCGAGCTGATGTGGCTCCACAGGCTGGAGCTTTTGCCGGCGGTCGTGCTCGCGGGCCTGTGCTTCCTTCTTGCCGGGTGGTCAGGCCTCGTGGTCGGATTCCTCTGGAGCACCGTGCTCCTGTATCACGCAACGTTCTGCATCAACTCTCTCGCACATGTTCACGGACGCAAGCGGTACGTGACCGGTGATGACTCCCGCAACAACTGGCTGCTTGCTTTGCTGACTATGGGCGAGGGGTGGCACAACAACCATCATGCCTACCAGGCCAGCGCGCGGCAGGGCTTCCGCTGGTATGAGATCGATTTGAGCTACTATGCCCTGGTGGCCTTGTCATGGTTCGGCATTGTCCGGGATCTGAAGATGCCGCCCAAGCAGGTTCTACGCAACGAGCATCGGCTGGGATCGCGCGTGGTCAAGCAAGCGGCTGAGCAGCTGGCCGCCCGCTTTAATCCCGAGCACATCGCGCTTGCGATCAGGGCGTCGATCCATGAAACCGAATTGACGATGCGGGACACGATCAGTCACTTGCAGCACCGCGCCGATTTACGCCTGTCCAGCATGCCGACGCGAGAGCAGTTGCTGGCTGAAGCGCAGCGGATGTTCGCCAAGACCATATCGCTGGACGACATCGTCGATCGCGCCTACGAGCTTCTGAATGACTCTGTGGGCTTTCTGCTTGCCGCTCCCGCTCTGCAAACCAACGCGAAGACGAATCATCGCGTCTAAAGCGCGATGAGATTTGGATGAATCGTCATCGCGCTCTAGGTTGTTGTTTACGCATGATCTTTCCGGAAAACCGCTTCGCACTTTTCCGGATCATGCTTTAGCGCGAGAATTACGACGCCGCCCTTGATGCGTCGGCCGACAGCCGGGCCAGCAGCGACCTTGCCGTATCCGACGGCGACAGCGAGTCCACGCTGACGACGGGATCGCTGCGCATCTCGTGCTTGCCGTTCGACGTATGCCGCATCACCGCCGACAGGCGGCGGGCGATCATGTGCGCGGTGCGGAAGTCGGTCTCCGCGAACACCACGATCACCGAGCCGTCCTTCTGTGCGGCGCCAAAATCCATCTGCCGCATCAGGCGGCTGAGAATGCGCGCAGCGTCGAGCTGCGCGCGGGAATTGCCGGGATCGAAGGCGAAGCGCGCCACGGAAAGGCCGCCGCCGCGGGCCAGCGTCTGCTCGACCGCCTTGGCAAAATCGCGGGCAAAGGCTTCCACCGTGAGCAGGCCGCTGCGCGGATCGAGCCAGCCGCCGGCGTCGATCGAGCGCAGCGTGCGGCTCGCTTGCGCCTCCATCGCGTGCTGGCGGATCAGGGGCAACGCGTTGGCGGCGATCTTGGCCGGCTCGCCCGGGATCAGCTCGAGATTGGGCAGGTCGTAACTCTGCGTCAGCTGGTGCGCGGTGACGATCACGGGCAGGCTGCGGAAGCGGGTGTCCTCGGCGAGCACCGTGAGGAAGGCATCCGTCACGCGCGCCGTAAAGCCTTCGGCCAGCACGACGCCGTCGAGGTCGCGGGTGTTGAGATGCTTGGCGGCAGCCTCGATCGAGAGCGCGCCGACGACGCCGACGCGTTCGCCGAGCGCAACGGAGAGCGCCGGGTAAGCCGCGCCGCGGCCGATCAGCAGCACGGTGGCATCGCGTGTGGGATCGCCGTCCGGCAGCGACACCTTGGCTTCTGGCAGCCGGCGCAGCATCGTGGCGTGAAGGGTGCGCACGCGCAGCGCCGCGCGCAGCCGCGCGATCAGGCGATCGGAATTGCCGCCGCGCGAGCCGAAGGGCAGGGCATTGTGCGGCAATGTGCCCGCCGCATCGAGCGCCACGAAGGGCAGGTAGGGCAATTGCTCGGAGATCTTCCTAGCGAGCGGCGCCAGATACGGCTCGTGTCCGGCATGCATCGCCGCGAGCACCGCGGCCGGCTGCACCTGCTCGACCGCGCGCGCCGCGCTGGCCCAGTCGGTGTCGATCACGGGAAACAGCCGGGCCTCGTCCAGCGCCGCAATGAAGGGCGGCCGCTCGGCATTGGACACAAACAGGATCGGGCCCGCCTGGGACATCAAAAGACTCTGATCACGCGACAGATGCCGCGCAATCTAGTCCGGCCGCCTTAATGCAGCGTCAATGGTTCGGTCGAAACTGTGCTCAAGTCGGCCCGGAGCGGTCGCGAAAAGCCTCGACCATCAGGGGGTTAAGCCCGAGCTGGCTCAGCGCCTCGCGGGCCCTCGCATTGTCCTGGGCTCTCCCTGCCAGCCGGTGGCCGGAGAGGCGGTCGGGCAGCGCGGTGAGCAGGGCGCCCTGGCCGAGCCGGCGCGCCCATTCCTGGAGGTCGTTGGAGAGGAAGCGGTAGCCGCCGACCGCCATGATGCCCGAGGGCGGGGCGGTGATGCAGATCGCGCCGCTCGGACGGTCGAGCCGCGCCGCAAAGCCGGTGTCGACATAGTCGCGCGGCGGCTGCGCGGTCAGCGTCTCGCCGACCGGCTGCGGCGGGGCGTAGGCCGCGATCGGCACCATCGGCCCGCGCAGGCCAAGCGTGCCCTTCGGCGTGAGCAGGATCTCGCCGGCGATGGAGGAGCCGGACTGCTCGCGCGGCGCGCCGTGCGGCCCGGGCATGACCGGCACCGGCATGCCGTCCTCGCCGCGGCGGGCGCCGAACAGCCCGGCCTCGCCGAACAGATAGACGTCCGTGAGCGGCGCATGCGGCGCGATCCAGGCGTCGCTCGCCGCCACCTGCTCGGGCGCGCGCCACAGGCCGATGACGTTGCGCAAGGATGGCATCCGCGCCGCCAGATCGGAATCGCCGAGCCGCAACGCGAGCTGCGCCGGTGCGATCAGCACCTCGCATTCGTGCTCGTTGATCTGCTGCTCCAGCACGTCGTTCTCGAACGGATGATGCAGCGCCAGCGTGCCGCCCGAGAGCAGCCACACCGCGAGCGAGGAGGCGAGGCCCGCGAACGACATCGGCGCGAACGCCGCCATCACGGTTGCGCCCTGCTTGACGTCCGCCTCCAGCGACATCGCAAGGCCGCCGGCGATCAGGCTGAAATGCGGCCGCGGCACGGGGCGGAAACCTTCCGCGGTGACGTCGAACGAGATCATCGCCGCCTTGCGGCCGTCCTGGATCACGGCGCGCGTCATGCCGGGCGGGCGGGCCAGCACGTCGTCGAGCGAGGCCATGCCTTCGGGCAGGTCGGTACCGAAGCCGCAGACGTGACGGATCGAAAACGCTTCAGCCGCGGCATGCATCGCGAAGTCGGCATAGCTGACGCCGTCGACCTTGCTCATGGTGACGATGGCGCGCGCAGCGGTGCGGTTCAGCGCGGCGGTCAGTTCCGCATGCCGCCACAGCAGCGGCAGCACGGCGACGACCAGCCCGGCGCGATGAGCCGCGAGCACGGTGAGCACGAACTCGACCGTATTGGGCAGCTGGACCGCGATGACGGAATTGGCCGGCAGGCCCGATTCGACGAAATGCGCCGACAGCGCCTCGATCGCGGTGTCGGCCTCGGCATAGGTCATCCGCCGCGGCTGGTGGCCGGTGACGCGGGCCTTGTTGAGGGGGTCGAGCAGAGCGAGCATGTGCGGCTGCCGCATCAGCGTGCGCTGAAACAGCGTATCGAGCGTCGGCGATGCGGCTGGCTGGTTCACGGCGTCACTTTGCTTGACTGGCTCTAAGGCGGCCCCTTCGACCACCAGGTCTCCGGCAGATAGCCGGACAACGCGGTGGCCTTGGGCCGTTCTATCCGATTCCAGCGCGCGATCCATTGCTCGGATACGTTAAACAGGGGGATTGTGTAGAAGCCCGCGATCAGGGCGCGGTCGAGCGCCCGCACCGCCGCGACGAATTCCGTATGATCGCGGGCCTCCAGCAGCGCGGCGATCATGGCGTCGACGGCGGGATCCCTGGCGCCCATGTAGTTGCGGGTCCCCGGATTGTCGGCTGCAGTGCTGCCCCAATAGAAATACTGCTCGTTGCCGGGCGAGAGCGACTGGTCCCAGCGGTTCTGGATCATGTCGAACTCGTAAGCGAGCCGGCGCTGGTCGAACTGCACCGGATCGACCGTGCGCACGCTTCCCGCGATGCCGGCGCGCTTGAGGTCGCGCTGGAAGGCGAGCGCGATGCGCTCCTGATCGCGGGTCGTCACCAGCATCTCGAAGGTGAAGGGCGCCTTTGTTCCGCGGTTGCGCAGCACGGTGCCGTCGAGATCCCAGCCGGCCTCCGACAACAGTCTTAGCGCGGCGCGCAGCGTGTTCCGGTCGCGGCCCGAACCGTCGGTGACAGGCAGGCGGTAGCTGCCGTCCATGATGTCAGGCGGGATCTGCGCGGCAAACGGTTTGAGCAGCTCGCGCTCGCGCGCATCCGCAGGCCGGCCATAGGCGGAGAGGTCGGAGCCCGCGAAATAGCCGGCGACGCGCGAATAGAGGTTGAAGAAATAGTTGCGGTTGACGAGCTCGAAATCGAACAAAAGCGCCAGCGCCTGGCGCACGCGGATGTCGGCGAAGATCGGCCGCCGCGTGTTGAACACCAGAAATTCGGACGGCTGCGGCACGCCCGGCTTGATGGTGTCGCGGATCACCTCGCCGCTTCTGGCGGCCGGAAAGTCGTAGCCGTCATGCCAGCGCAGTGGCTCGTGCTCGATGCGGAAATCGTAGAGGCCGCGCTTGAAGGCTTCGAACTGGCCGTTGGCCTCGCGAAAATAGTCGAGCCTGATCTCGTCGAAATTGTAGAGCCCGCGATTGATGGGGAGATCGCGGCCCCAATAGTCGGGATTGCGCGTCAGCGTGACGCTGGCGCCGGGCTTCACGGCCGTGACGCGGTATGGGCCCGAGGCGATCGGCCCCGATAGTGTCGTCTCCTCGAAGGTCGCGACGTCCACTGCATGCTTCGGCAGGATCGGCATCAGGCCGAGGATCAGCGGCAGCTCGCGGTCATTGGCCCCTGTGAGGTCGAAGCGGACGGTGAGGGGATCGGATGCCTCGGCCCTGGCGACCTTGGCGTAATACTGCCGGAGGTTCGGACGGCCATGGTCGCGCAGCAGCTGCCAGGAGAACAGCACGTCCTCGGCCTGCACCGGCTTGCCGTCGGAGAAGCGGGCGCGGGGATCGAGACGGAACGTGACGTAGCTGCGCTCGTCGTCGGTCTCGACCGTTTTGGCGAGCAGGCCGTACAGCGTGAACGGCTCGTTTTGGCCGCGCGCCAGCAGGCTCTCGACCACGTAGGCGCGGATCGGCTGCACGGCCAATCCCTTCACGATGAACGGATTGAGGCTGTCGAAGGTGCCGAGAATGCCCCAGGTCAGACGGCCGCCTTTGGGGGCATCCGGGTTGACGTAGGGCATGTGGGTGAAATCAGCCGCCATCGCCGGCTTGCCGTGCATGGCGATGGCATGGGCTTCCTCGGCGCGCCCGCCGCTTGCCGACAGGCTGACGATGAGCGCGAAGGCGAGGCTGCAAAGGCGGACACCGGGGCCCTCGAGCAGGCGCTGGAACATGAACATTCGGACACGTTGATTCGAGGACCGGTAGCCTCGAATCCTATCACAGGGATTTTCCCCCGGCGCAGGCCAAGGCGGGGTTCTCAATGCGGTCAAAGACGCTTGTCGGCATTGATCTTTTCGTCGGCCACGTTAAGAAGGCACGCAATCGCGCAAGAGCGTCGAGCCCGTCACTTATCCGCCTCAATTGACGGGGAGAGAGCCGCGCCCAAGGCGGCTAGGTTCGGCGCTTCGGAGCGGTTCGGGCACTTCCCGTTCAGAAAGGGTTTTCCGCAATGAATTTCCGTTACTTGGCCGCGTGCATCCGGCCGCGCGGGCGGCTCCTCGCCCTGTTGACGGCGACGGCATTGGTCGTTCCGTTTGCCGCCGAGGCCCAGGCTCCTGCGCCGGCCCCGGGCGCGCCTGCGCCCAAGGCGGCGCCGAAAGCCGCTCCGAAAGCTGCCCCCAAGGCTCCGGCGCCGGCGGCCCAGGCCCCCGCGCAGCAGGCGCCCGCCCAGGGCGCTCCGGCGCAGCAGGGCGCTGCCCAGCCTGCGGACCAGCAGATCCAGCTGATCTACGCCCCCTGGACCAAGTTCTGCCTCAAGGGCCAGGACGCCAACGCCAAGCAGGTCTGCTTCACCGGCAAGGACGGCCGCATCGAATCGGGCCAGCCGGTGATCGCGGCCGTGATCATCGAGCCGGAAGGCGAGCCCAAGAAGATCCTGCGCGTGACGCTGCCGCTCGGCATGCAGCTCGTCCACGGCACCCGCATCATCGTCGACAGCAACGCGCCGTTGCAGCAGCCGTATGTGATCTGCTTCCAGAACGGCTGCATGTCCGACTACGAGGCCACGCCCGAGCTCATCAACAGCATGAAGAAGGGCCAGAATCTCGTTGTCCAGGCGATCAATGCCAACGGCGCGCCGCTGACCCTGCCGCTGCCGCTCGCCGGCGAATTCCAGAAGGCCTATGACGGTCCGCCGACCGATCCGAAGGTGTTCGAGGAAAACCAGAAGAAACTCCAGGAAGAGCTTCAGAAGAAGGCTGACGAGCAGCGCAAGAAGCTCGAGCAGAACGGTGGTGTCCCCGGCGCCGCGCCGAACGCTCAGAAGTAATCGGGAGCAAATCCCGGATACGAAAAAGGCGCTCAATCGAGCGCCTTTTTTGTTGGCCGGTTACTGGCGGCGAAACTCAGTTCAGCGACGGATTGCGCGGGCGATAGCCGCCGTCCTTGCTCTTGATGAAGATCTCGGCGACCTGGGAATGCCGGATCGGCTCGCCGGAATCGTCCGGCAACAGGTTCTGCTCGGAGACATAGGCGACGTACTCGGACTCCGCGTTCTCCGCGAGCAGGTGATAGAACGGCTGGTCCTTGTGGGGCCGCACCTCCTCGGGGATCGACAGCCACCATTCCTCGGTGTTGTTGAATTCCGGATCGATGTCGAAGATCACGCCCCGGAACGAGAAGATCCGGTGGCGCACGACCTGTCCGATCTGGAATTTGGCGGTCCTCGCTTTAATCATCCCCCGTCGATAGACCAGGATTGTGGCCGATGCTAGTGCCCTGATCCGGAATTAACCTCCGCTTGCTGGGCGGATAGCCCCCAGGTCTTCAGAAAACACTTCATCAATGGTCGATATCCTCAATCTGGCACTTCCTTATTTCGGCTTGATCTTCGTTGGATTTGCCTGCGGCAAGGTCAAATCCCTGCCGGAATCAGGCCTCGCCTGGATGAACTTCTTCCTGCTCTACGTGTCGCTGCCGGCGCTGCTGTTCGCGATCATGTCGAAGACGCCATTCGCGGAGCTGAACAACCCGCCGTTCCTGGTGGCGACGACGCTGTCGACAGTGGTGGCCTTCACGCTGGCGCTCATCGTCGGCAAGGTCTTGGGTCGCCTGACGCTGCGCGAGGCGACGCTCGCAGGGCTCTCGGGCGGCTACGGCAATATCGGTTACATGGGACCGGGACTCGCGCTCGCGGTGCTCGGGACCAAGGCGGCGGCGCCGACTGCGCTGATCTTCTGCTGCGACAGCATCTTCCTGTTCACGATCGTGCCGCTGTTGATCGAGCTCTCCGATCGTGACCATCCCTCGATCGTGCATGCCTTCGGCGTCGTGCTGAAGCAGATCGTGCTCAACCCGCTGATCATGTCGGCCTGCTTCGGCGCGGCGGTGGCGGCGCTGCATATCGAGCTGCCGGTCGCGCTCGACCGCACCATCACCTTCCTCCAGAACGCAGCCGCGCCGACCGCGCTGTTCGTGCTCGGCGTGACGGTGGCGCTGCGCCCGTTCGACCGGGTCCCGTGGGAGGTGCCCGGCGTGATCGCGGTCAAACTCCTGATCCATCCGCTTGCAGCGTTCGGGCTGATGCTGGCGTTCGGCCCGTTCGCGCAGCCCTGGGCCGCGACCGCCGTGCTGATGGCTTCGCTGCCGCCGGCGCTGAACGTGTTCGTGATCGCCCGCCAGAACGACGCCTGGATCGAATCCGCATCCGTCGCGGTGCTGCTCGGGACGTTTGCGTCGGTGGTCACGCTGACCAGCGTGATGTGGTTGCTCCAGACGGGACGGCTGGCGTTTCCTTAAGCCGCAGCTACCGCCGCCAATCTACCTGCGCCACGTCGGCGTCAGCCCCTCGCGCATCGCAAAGCGCCGGAGCGGGCCGATGGCACCTAACAGGTGCATGCCGACGGCGCGGACCGGCTGGAGCGGCAGGAAGTCGTTGAGCAAAGACCGGTTGGCGATGTCGATCGCGAACGTCCGGCTCAAAATGTCCGGGCGCCGGGCCCGGTCGTAGCGCTTGAGCACCTCGTCCGCGCCGGGATCCTCGCCCGACGCGATGGCTTCACCCGCGAGCCGCGCAATGTCGGCAGCATCGCGCAGGCCAAGGTTGAGACCCTGGGCGCCGATCGGTGGAACCACATGGGCGGCTTCGCCGACCAGCGCGATGCGGTCGCGCCCGAACGATTTAGGACGCTCGATCGCCAGCGGGAATACGTTGCGGCCGGGCTCCACCGTCATGCGCCCCAGAATGGAATGCGACTGCTTCTCGATCGCGGCGGACAGCTCGTCATCGCTGAGGCCGCGCAGCCGCTCGGCGTCCGCAGGTGCCGAGACCCAGACGATGCTGGAGCGGTTGCCGGGCAGGGGCACGAACACGCAGGGCCCGTGCGGCGTGTGGAACTCGGTCGAGACGTTGTGGTGAGGGCGGGCATGGCCGACGTTGAAGGTCAGCGCGGTCTGGTTCAGCTCGCGCCTTGTCACCTCGATGCCGGCGGCTTCGCGGCACAGCGAATGCCGGCCATCCGCGCCGACCACGAGCCGGGTGGAGAGGAATTGCGCGGAGGCGGTGCGGATCGCGACGTCATCGGCTTCGATGACGACGCTCTCGGCCTCGTCGTCGAAGCGGACGAGATTGGGCAATTCGGCCGCACGCGCTTCCAGCGCCAGCATCAGCGAGCGGTTGTCGATGTTGTAGCCGAAGGCATCCAGTCCGATCTCATGACAGGAGAAACGCACCTCCGGCGCGCGGAACAGCCGGCCGGTGTCGTCGACGAGACGCATCACTTCGAGGCCAGCCGCCTTGTCCTTGCAGCGCGGCCAGACGTCGAGCGTCTCCAGAAGCTCGATGGAGGCACCCAGCAGCGCCGTGGTGCGGTTGTCGGCATAGGGCACGCGCCGCGCCACCAGCGCGGTCCGCGCGCCCGCCTGCGCCAATGCGATTGCCGCCGCGAGCCCGGCCGGTCCGCCGCCGATCACGGCTGCGTCAAACAGTGTCGATACGTCTGTCATGGACTGACAATTGACACGCCCGGCGGCAAATTCAAGCCCACCTATTTTTCCCTCATTTTATGGCGAATTGCGCGGCCGAACGCCGCAATGGCTTATGTGCAAATCGGTCCCATTCTGATAGCAGAAGCCATGGATACCCAGCAGGATTCCCTGAAGCCGAGACCGGCGATGCGCGCCGCGGCCTTCTCGGTGCACATCTTCACCGCCTTCGGCGCGGCGATCGCGCTGCTGGCGATGCTCGAGGCCGTGCGCGAGCACTGGGCGGCGATGTTTCAATGGCTGGGCGTCGCCCTCGTCATCGACGCGATCGACGGTCCGATCGCGCGCCGGCTCGACGTCAAGAACGTGCAGCCGAACTGGTCGGGCGACGTGCTCGATCTCGTGGTCGACTTCGTCACCTATGTCTTCGTGCCGGCCTATGCGATCGTCGCCAGCGGGCTGCTGCTGCCGGTCGCGGCGCCCTTGCTCGGCGTCGCCATCATCGTCACCAGCGCCTTATATTTCGCCGATCTGCGCATGAAGGCCGATGACAATCATTTCCGCGGCTTTCCGGCGCTGTGGAATGCCGCGGCGTTCTACCTGTTCCTGCTGCACTGGTCGCCGCTGTGGTCGACGCTGCTGGTCGCGGCCCTGGTGGTACTGACCTTCGTGCCGTTCCACGTGCTGCATCCGGTCCGCGTCGTGCGGCTGCGCTGGCTGACGATGTCGCTGATCGCGATCTGGGCCGTGCTCGGCCTCTACGTGCTGGAGATGGACTTTCGCGTCGGCACCGGCGTGACGGTCGCGATGTGCGCGATCGCGCTCTGGATCAGCTTCAGCGACGCCATGATCCGCCTGGTCAGATCCTTCGCATGATGCACCTCATCACCAGCCCCGAAGCCTGGGCCGCGCTGCTGACCCTGACAGCGCTCGAGATTGTGCTCGGCATCGACAACGTCATCTTCCTGTCGGTGATCGTCTCGCGCATTCCCGAGCCGCAGGCGCTCCGCGCCCGCCAGATCGGCCTCGCGCTGGCGCTGATCTTCCGCATCATCCTGCTCAGCGTGCTGGTCTGGCTGATCGGCCTGACTGCACCAGTGTTCTCGGCTGCAGGTTACGACTTCTCCTGGCGCGACCTCATCCTGATCGGCGGCGGCCTGTTCCTGATCGCCAAGGCGACGCACGAGATCCACGCCGAGGTCGAAGCCGATGACGGCGAGGGCGATCAGAAATCCGCCGGCAGCGCCTTCTTCTGGGTGATCGTCCAGATCATCGTCATCGACATCGTGTTCTCGCTGGACTCGATCATCACCGCGATCGGCATGGCGCAGGACATCGAGATCATGATCGCGGCCGTCGTGATCGCCTGCCTGATCATGTACATTTCGTCGGGGCCGGTGTCGCGATTCGTCGCGGAGCATCCGACCACCAAGATGCTGGCGCTGGCGTTCCTGGTGCTGATCGGCGTCGCGCTGGTCGCGGATGGATTCCATTTCCACATTCCGCGCGGCTACATCTATTTCGCAATTGCGTTCTCGGCGGCGGTGGAATTCTTCAACGTGCTGGCGAAGCGCAATCGCAGGAAATTCGGCAAGCCATCCGCCTAGCCGGCTGGGCGAGCGTCGAGTTGACAACGCGGGCGCGATGTCTTTCGCTGAGCCGAAAGTAGAGGAGGTCAGGTGATGACCAAAGCCGTCCGTGTGCACAAGGTCGGAGGCCCCGAAGCCCTGGTCTATGAGAGCATCGACGTGCCGGCGCCCGGACCCGGCGAGGTGCGCATCCGCCAGCACGCGGTCGGCCTCAACTTCATCGACGTCTATTACCGCACCGGCCTCTACAAGGCGCCGGGACTGCCCTTCATCGCCGGCAACGAGGCCTCGGGCGAGGTCGTCGCGGTCGGGCCAGGCGTGACGCATTTCCATCCCGGCGACCGCGTCGCCTATTACCACAATCTCGGTGCCTATACCGGCGAGCGCAACATCCCCTGGGAGAAGCTGGTCAAGCTGCCCGATCACATCACCCACGAGCAGGGCGCCGTGCTGATGCTGAAGGGGCTGACGGTCTGGTACCTGCTGCACAAGACTTTTCGGGTCGAGCCGCATCATCGCGTGCTGATCCACGCCGCCGCAGGCGGCATCGGCCTGCTCGCGTGCCAATGGGCGAGGGCGCTCGGCGCCCACGTCATCGGCACCGTCGGCTCGCGCGAGAAGGCCGAGCTTGCGGAGGCCAATGGCTGCGATCACGTCATCCTCTACAACGAGGAAGATTTCGTCGCGCGCGTGAAGCAGATCAGCCGCAACGAGGGCTGCGACGTCGTCTATGACGGCGTCGGCAAGGCGACCTTCCCCGGCTCGCTGTCCTGCCTGAAACCGCGCGGCATGTTTGTCTCGTTCGGCAATGCCTCGGGTCCGGTGCCGCCGTTCTCGATCGCCGAGCTCAACAATCACGGCTCGCTGTTTGCGACCCGGCCGAAGCTCAACGACTACATCGGCACGCGCAAGGAGTTGCTGGAGGGCGCCGACACGCTGTTTGCCGCCGTCATCAACGGCAAGCTGCACGTGCCGATCAACCACGCCTACGCACTCAAGGACGCCGCGAAGGCGCATATCGATCTCGAAAGCCGCAAGACCACCGGCGCGTCGATCTTGAAACCGTAGCAAGCTACCTCTGGGCGCCGCTTGATTGTCGCGCTCAAACGATGCTACTTTCAGCGGCAGAGGTATCCGCAGTGAAGTTTGCCAACGCACGAGTTTTGAATCGAATGCCCCGGCCCGACCGCAAGGAGGTTTGCCGGAGGGGATAGCGCGCGCTTGGCGCGTCGAATGTGAGCTGAATCCAGCCCTTCCGGTCCATGCGGGAGGGCTTTTTCGTTTCATCGGATTCAGCGCCACCTCAACGCGAAAGAGCGCTTCCCATGACCAAGATTCTCATCACCAGTGCGTTGCCTTACGTTAACGGCGTCAAACATCTCGGTAATCTCATCGGCTCACTGCTTCCTGCCGACGTGCATGCGCGGTTCAGACGGCAAATCGGCGACGAGGTTCTCTTCATCTGTGCGACCGACGAGCACGGGACGCCGGCCGAGCTGGCCGCGCTCAAAGCAGGTGAGGAGGTCGGCGAATTCTGCGCCCGGCAGCACGCCACCCAGGCCGATATCTATCGCCGCTTCGGCCTGTCGTTCGATCATTTCGGTCGGACCTCATCGCCAGAAAATGCGGCGCTGACCCAGCACTTCTATCGCCGGCTCGACGCGGCCGGGCTGATCGACGAACGCGAATTGCGCCAGGTCTGGTCGCCGGTCGATCAGCGATTTCTTGCCGACCGCTATGTGGTGGGGACCTGTCCGCATTGCGCGTACCGCGAGGCGAGGGGCGACCAGTGCGACGGCTGCGGCGCGCTGCTCGATCCCGACGAATTGGTCGCGCCGCGCTCGGCGCTGTCTGGCGATACGGCGCTCGAGATCCGTCCGACGCGACATCTGTTCCTGCGTCAGTCTCGTCTGGTCGAAACGCTGCGGACCTGGATCGACCAACGCTCCGGCTGGCCGCCCTTCGTGGTATCGACGGCCAGAAGCTGGCTGACGGCGGAGCTCAGGGATCGCTGCATCACCCGCGATCTGACCTGGGGCATTCCGGTTCCGCGCGCGGGCTTCGAGACCAAGGTGTTTTACGTCTGGTTCGATGCGCCGATCGGCTACATCGCCGCCACGCAGGAATGGGCGGCCGCCGCGCCCGGCCGTGATTGGCAGCGTTGGTGGTGGCAGGCCGATGATGTCCGATACATCCAGTTTCTCGGCAAGGACAACGTGCCATTCCATGCCGTCAGCTTTCCCGCGACGCTGCTCGGTTCAGGCGAGCCCTGGAAGACCGTCGATGTCATCAAGGGCTTTCACTGGCTCACCTACGAAGGCGGGAAATTCTCGACCAGCGCACAGCGTGGCGTTTTCACCGACGCAGCTTTGGAAGAGCTGCCGGCCGACCTCTGGAGATGGTGGCTGATCGCCAACGCGCCGGAGAGCGCAGACACCGATTTTTCCGTGCGGCGCTTCGTTGCCGACGTCAATAAGGACCTCGCCGACGTCTTCGGCAATCTCGCCAACCGGATCATCAGCTTTGCGCATGCGGCCTTCGAGGGCCGTATTCCCGAGGGCGGCGAGCCCTCGGATCTGGAGCTTGAGCTGGCGGCCGAGCTCGACAAGCGCATCGTCTCGCTGCGTCGCCATCACGAAGACCTGGAATTTCGTGCTGCCGCTGCAGAAACGCGCGCAATATGGAGCGCGGCAAATGCCTATCTCCAGCAGGCAGCGCCGTGGACTGCAATCAAGTCCGACCGTGTCAGGGCCGCGGTTGCAACACGCACCGGCCTGAACCTCGTGCGTCTGTCGGCGGTGCTTGCATGGAGCATTATTCCAGAGCTGTCGGAGCGGGTCCTGAGCGCCTTCGGCGGCGATGACGTCGTCCCGGATTGGCCGCTACAGCCGTGCCGTGAGTTGTTCGATCGTGATGCCGGCAGTCCGGTCAAGAAGCTTGCCCCGATCGTCGCAAAGATTGACCCCGACAAGGCCGCGCATCTCGCGAAGCGTTTTGGCACCGCGTGAACCGTGGCGGCATGGCGGAGGGAAGTTCCGCCATGCCGATCGCGAAGCCTACGCCACGCGCCGTGCCGCGCCGGCCTTGGTCAAAATCCCGTCGAGACAATCGATCATCTCGGCGATCTCACCTCGCGTGACGTTCAGCGCCGGCATGAAGCGCAAGCTGTCGACCTGCGGCGCGTTCAGGAGCACGCCTTGTTCGAACGCCTGCGCGACGATCCCGGGCGCGATCGGTAGCTTGAGGTCGAGCGCGAGCAGCAGCCCGCGTCCCCGCACGCCGCCGAGGCCATGCCGGGCGGAGATCTTTTGCAACTCGCTTTCGAGCAGCAGGCCGGTCTCGGTGACCGTCTTGAGGAAGTCCGGCTTGGAGACCTCCTCGAGCACGGCGAGCCCGGCCGCGCACATGATCGGGTTGCCGTTGAACGTGCCGCCCTGATCGCCGTGCTCGAAGCAGGAGGCGCGTTCGGTCGCCAGCAGCGCTGCGAGCGGCACGCCGCCGCCGATGCCCTTGCCGAGCGTCATGATGTCGGGCGCAATGCCGGTGTGCTCATAGTGGAAGAGCTTTCCGGTCCGGCCCATGCCGGTCTGGATCTCGTCGAAAATGAGCAGCAGCCCATGCGCCTCGGTCAGCGCGCGCAGCTCCTGCAGGAACTGATCGCTCGCCGGCCACACACCGGATTCACCCTGGATCGGCTCGAGCATGACCGCGACAGTGTTGGCGCAGATCAGCTTCTCAACCGAGGCGATGTCGTTCAGCTTCGCCTTCTTGAAGCCTGATACCTTCGGCTCGAACAGCGGCTCGAACGCTTTCTTGCCCGAGGCCGACATCGTCGCCAGCGTGCGGCCGTGAAAGCCGCCCCCGAAGCTGATGATCTCGAACGCGCCGCCTCTGTGGAGGCTGCCATATTTGCGCGCGAGCTTGATCGCGCCCTCATTGGCTTCCGCCCCCGAATTGGCAAAGAACACCTGGTCGAACGCGCTGTTTTCGACCAGCGCGTCGGCGAGCTTCAGGCTCGGCTCGTTGTAGAAAGCCGGGCTCGGCGTGAGCAGCCGTTTCGCCTGCGACGCGAGCGCGTCGGCGACCCCGGGCGGGGAGTGGCCGAGGCAGTTCACGGCCCAGCCCTGCACGAAATCGAGATAGCGCTTGCGGCTGTCGTCCCAGAGGTAGGAGCCCGCGCCGCGGACGAACACTGCCTTCGGCCGTGCGGTGATGTCCATCAGCGCGTCGTAGGGATGCGTCGTCATATCGAACTCCTCTGGAGGCGGGTGAAAAAGGGGCGCAAAAAGCAGAAAGGCCGCACCTTGCGGGTGCGGCCTTCGAAAACTCGGCTGAATTTTAGTGGTTCAGCGGCGTCGTCGGACAAGGCGCACCCTCTCATCGTCGCGGAAGCGACGACGGAGCATTTCGGTGCGCTGATGGGTCCGAGCGTTGATCATGGGGCGCGTCCGTACAGCCGAATGGCAGGGCTTGTCAAGCGGCTCGTTTGCGCGATGCTCACCGAGCGTGCATCGATCAGGCCGAATGCGCAGCTTCCTCGGTGTCCTCGTCGTCCCAGTCCGCATCCGCAATCGAGGTGTCGATCAGCTCGCCGCGCATCAGCTTGAGCGGCGATGACCAGTACAGCGCGATGTTGTGGAAGGGATCGGTCAGCACCTTGAACACCCAGACCAGCCCGGTCGCGACGTTGCGCGTCGCGAACAGCTGGAGCATGCGGGCAAGTCCGCCACTGATGCCGATCGCAAGCCAGAGCGCGCCGACATGGCGGATGAAGTCGAGCCGGCCGGCGGGAAGATCGAACAGCCCGAACAGCGTCGGATAGAAATGCAGCACAACCGGCGCGCTGCCCCAGACGAGGAGCAAGATGATCTTGCGGGTCTGGTTGTAGCCGACCTTGACCGCTTCCTTGTATTCGTTGCTGACGTCGTTGACGGCGTCATAGCCGTTCGGCTCGAAGAAGAAATGCCCGATCTGCCGCGTCAGCATCGCGAGCCAGCCGACCAGTCCTGCGAGCGCGGGATCCCTGAACAGCAGCGCATAGCAGCCGAGAAAGATGATTGCACTGACGAGATGCAGCGTCTGGTTGACGGTGCTCTGGTGGTAGAAGCGATAATCGTCGAAGCGCTGCGTGCGCAGCATGTGTGAGAGACGGCTCATCAAAGATCCTCGCTCGCGTTGAAGGCGCGGGCAGAGTTAGGACGAGTCCGTGACCCCTGCGTGAATGCATTATAGTATCACATTGCTCCCGCGCGTACGACACGAGAGAATTACTCGACACCGTAATGCGCGAACGCATCGGCGATGCCGGCATTGATCGCTTTCGCTGCCGCGATGTCGCGCTCGCCGCCTTCGTTGTCGCCCTTCTTACGCTTCGCAAGCCCGCGGCCATAGAGTGAACTGTCGAACTGCGGCTTTGCGTTCAGCGCTGCGTCATAGTCGGCAATCGCCGCGTCGAGATTGCCGAGCTTGAGATGGGTGAGGGCGCGGCTGTCGAGCGTGTCAGGGTCGTTGGGCTCCATCCGCAGCGACTGCTCGCAATCGGCAAGCGCCTCCTGCAAACGTCCGACGATCGCGCGCGTCATGCAGCGCGAATTGAACACGCCGGAATAGCTCGGATTGGCCTTGATCGCGCGGTCGTAGTCCTCCAGCGCCAGCGCGTAATCATGCGTATCGAAATACATGCTCGCGCGCGCATAGTAGTCGAGGTCGTTGTTCGGAGAGAGCCGCAGCGACCTGTCGAAATCGGCCAGCGCGCGGGCGCGGTCGCCCTTGTCGCGGAAGACGCGCGCACGGTTGCCATAGGCCGGGCCATAAGTCGGATCGAGCTTGATCGACCTGTCGAAATCGGCGAGGGCACGATCGGCCTCGCCGTGGTCACGCAGAGCGGTACCGCGGTTGAAATAGGCGAGGGCGAATTTCGGATCGAGCTTGATCGCCTGATTGTAGTCGGCGAGTGCATGCTCGTAGTCGTCCTTGCCGCTGTAGGAATTGCCGCGGTTGTTGTAATAGAGGGCGTCACTGGGATCGAGCCGGATCGCGCTGGTATAGTCGGCGATGGCATGGTCGCGATCGCCGAGATCGTCATAGGCGATGCCGCGATTGTACCAGGCGATGGCGTCCTTTGGATCGAGATCGATGGCGCGATTGAGGTCGGCCAATGCCCGCTCGGCCTCGCCCTTGCGGCGGAACGTCTCGCCGCGGTTGGCCAGCGCCCGTGCATGGGAAGGGTTGGTCTTGAGCACGGCCGAGCAGCCGGCGAGGCGCTGGTCGTCGCTGACCTCGTCGGTGCCGAAGCACCATTGCCGGGCCTGCGCCGGCGATGGGGATTGTGCGGCGGCCGGAAGCGCAAGCAGGATCAATGCGGTGCCGATCGTCCACAGCGCGGTCAGGGTAGCGGTCTTGCGATTGCATGTCATTTGATTGCCGAGCAGAAACAAACGGGCCTCTAGCGCGTTTGTGATCGAGGGACGCGAATTGGTTCGAACCGGACGTGCGACGGAACCGACCAAGAGGGGCGGGACCAACCAGACAGTTTTCAGCCTTGTCCGACACGCCTTACCCGATCGACCTCGAGAGCATTCGCGGCGCGTTCCCGCCGGGCATCGACGCGTTGCCGCTGCTGGTCGAATTCGCGGGCTGGCTGCAGGGGCGTCCCTGGGGCAGCGTCGGCTGCTTCTCCCTGCAAGGCCAGTTCTCCGATCATGCGCCGATCATCGACGGCAGTCCCTTGCGCGACAGGTTCTCGCTGTTCATGCGGCTGCCGGACGGCTCGGCCGTCGGCGGCTGGTATGGCGCGGGCCTCGATCGGGACAACCCGCCGATCGTGGGGCTGGGATCGGAGGGCGATTACGAGCTGCTGGCGCCGAGCCTCGATGCGCTGCTGGCAAAGCTGACGTCGCAGCAGTTCGACAAGGCCTGGAGCGACCTGTTGCCGCGCAACGAGGTCGAGCCCCAGACGGTCGAGCTTGCGCGCTGGCTCGCCGAGCGGCCGGCTGGCGAGCCTGTAGCGGCTGATGATGGGCCTTCCGAATTGCCTGATTTCCGCGGCTTTGTCGAAAAATGGAGCCGCGACCGCGAGGACTATTGGGCCAATCACCGTCTGATGGCCGAGCTCGGCTGGCGGCTCGCCGCGCATCTGCCCAAGGGCAAGAACCCCTGGGACAAGACCCATTTCGAGGTCGCGATCGTCGGCAAGCAATACGAGGCGCGCGTCCTGTCGCGCGGGCCGCAGCCGTTCGAGGAGGCCGCCTCGATCGAATCCCTGCTGCGGGATCTGCGCGAAGAGATGCGTCGCGCCCAGCCCGAGCTCGGGCTGTGGTACGCGATGAAATTCGGCCTCTATGCCGACGGCCGTGTCATGCCGAATTTCGAATACGACGTGCGGCCGACAATAGACGGCGAGCCCGCGAAGCTGTCCGAAGCCCAGGCCGATCTCGTCCGCGCACCGCGCCCGGAGCGCTGGGTGCCGAAATGGCTGGCGGCATCCTGAAGCTCGGCATCCCGCGATGCTGCCGCTCGGCCAGCCCGCCGAAATCTTCTGCTGTCGTGCCATCTTGACCTCGCGGGAACGGCACCTTCGATCCCCCTTGACTTAGAGCGCGCTCGAAGGGGTATCTGTACGTGCGTCAGTACGAGAACGGGCACACATGAAGATCGGCGACCTCGCAAAACGAACCGGCTTGTCGACCCACACGCTGCGTTATTATGAGCGCATCGGGCTGCTGCCATACGCAGACCGGGATCGTTCCGGCCAGCGTGACTTTGACGCATCGATCCTGACATGGATCACATTCATCGGTCGGCTCAAGACCACGGGAATGCCGATCCGGGACATGTTGCGTTATGCGGCGCTTCGTGATGAAGGCGAAGCTACCGGGCAAGCCCGGCGGCAGATGCTGGAAATCCACCGGGAACAGGTTCGCACGCAGATTGCCGAACTCCAGGAATGCCTGCTCGTCCTTGATACCAAGATCGCCGGCTATGCCGGCGACGAACAGAGGACGAAGGAAAATGACGCACGCCCAATCACCAGCCGAAAGCCGCTTCGATCGCGGCCAGCGGGCCCTGTCACGCATTGACGGCAGAGCCGGCGAAAAAGTCGTCGCCTCACTCGCCGACATCGCTCCGGATTTCGCACGATACGTGATCGAGTTTCCCTTCGGCGACATTTACAGCCGCCCGGACCTCGGCCTGCGCGATCGGGAGATCGCGACGATCGCCGCGCTGACGGCGCTCGGAAATGCCGCGCCTCAGCTCAAAGTGCATATCGAGGCGGGTCTGAACGTCGGGCTCTCTCGCGACGAGATCGTGGAGATCATCATGCAGATGGCCGTCTATGCGGGCTTCCCGGCGGCGGTGAACGGGCTGTTCGCAGCGAAGGAGGCGTTTTCGGCTCACGACGGACGGCAGGTGTCGGGAGAAGCGACATGACCCGATTCCAGGTCGTCATGCCCGGGCTTGTCCCGGGCATCCACGTTCTCCGTACCGTGCGTCAAGGCGTGGATGGCCGGGACAAGCCCCGCCATGACGCTGTGGGAGCGTCAGTGCGCCGTCAGAACCCCGCGACGCTGCCGTGCAGATCGTATTGGTCGGCGCGCTCGATCTTCGCCGTGACGATCTCGCCGACGCGCAACGGGCGGCGGCTCGACAGGTACACCGCGCCGTCGATCTCCGGCGCATCGGCTTTCGAGCGGCCCTTCGCAACCGTCGGGCCGACCTCGTCGATGATGATCTGCTGGCGCGTGCCGACCTTGCGCTTGAGCCTGCGCGCCGAGATCTTCTGCTGGCGGGCCATCAGCGCGTTGTAGCGCTCCTGCTTGACCTCTTCCGGCACCGGGTTTTCGATCGCGTTCGACGTCGCGCCCGCGACCGGCTCGTATTTGAAGCAGCCGACGCGGTCGATCTCGGCTTCATCGAGCCAGTCGAGCAGGTAGGCGAAGTCGGCATCGGTCTCGCCGGGGAAGCCGACGATGAAGGTCGAACGCAACGCGAGATCGGGGCATTCCTCGCGCCAGCGCTTGATGCGCGCCAGCGTCTTGTCCTGCGCCGCCGGGCGCTTCATCGCCTTCAGCACCTCGGGGCTCGCATGCTGGAACGGGATGTCGAGATAGGGCAGCACCTTGCCCTCGTTCATCAGCGCGATGACCTCGTCGACATGCGGGTAGGGGTAGACATATTGCAGCCGGACCCAGGCGCCGAGCTCGCCGAGCTCGCGCGCGAGGTCGAGGAATTTGGCGCGGACCTGGCGATCCTTCCACGGGCTCTCGGCATATTTGAGATCGACACCATAGGCCGAGGTGTCCTGCGAGATCACCAGGAGCTCCTTGACGCCGGCGCCGACCAGGCGCTCGGCCTCGCGCAGCACGTCATTGGCCGGGCGCGAGACGAGGTCGCCGCGCAGCTTCGGGATGATGCAGAAGGTGCAGCGGTTGTTGCAGCCCTCGGAGATCTTCAAATAGGCGTAGTGCCGCGGTGTCAGCTTGATGCCCTGCGGCGGCACCAGGTCGAGATGCGGATTGTGAGCCGGCGGCAGCGCGCGGTGCACGGCATCGAGCACGCTCTCATATTGCTGCGGGCCGGTGATGGAGAGCACGCCGGGATAGGCCTGCTCGATCGCTTCCGGCTCGGCGCCCATGCAACCTGTTACGATCACTTTGCCGTTCTCGGCCATGGCCTCGCCGATCGCCGAGAGCGATTCCTGCTTGGCGCTATCGAGGAAGCCACAAGTGTTGACGATGACGATGTCGGCCCCGTCATGCTTGCGGGCGAGCTCGTATCCCTCCGCGCGCAGACGCGTGATGATGCGCTCGGAATCCACCAGTGCCTTGGGACACCCGAGTGACGTGAATGAAATGCGGGGCGCTCTGTCCATGGTATCGCCTGGAGCCTAGATCTGAATTGTCCGGATTTAGCGATCCAACTAATTGAACCGATGGCGAAATTCAATAACTAACCTATGCGGCGCGATGCTAAAGCAGCCGGTTCCGATCGCGTGAGTGGAGGAGCCGAGATGAATTGCTCCAACGTGCACGTTTTAGTTGTTATTTTCTTTCTTGCTTGATTCCACGGAGCTAAACTGCGATGCGCCGTTTCATCTTCGGCATGGCTTTCGTTACCGCTGCCTGCGGCGCGATGTTTCCGGTACGGGCTGAAGTCGACAAGATCATCCATGTCTGCGATCGGCAAGAACGAGTGTGTCCGGAATTCAGGCCACGCGTGAAGGCACCCGACGGGTGGACGAGGGACGAGGCCGCGAGTCTCAAGTACGGCGCCTCGATGTTCGTGCCCAACGGGAAGACGTTCGGCAAAGCCGAAGTGATCATCTATGCCGAAGGCCGCTACAACAAGGATCGGACCGAATTGGTTCAATGGGTCGCAACAAGCGACAGGGATTGGGCGACGACATCCGGCGAGAATGCCAAGATCACCACGCTTCCCTCGGTGAGCCCCAAGATCGTTATCAACCGGTATGACAATCCGTCCCTGAAGGACCAGCCGATCGAAGTGATCGCGCATTACGCCGATCTCGACAAGGACGGCAATTCCTACATCGTGCGGCTAGCGGTCTCCGGCCTCAACGAGACGGCGGTGATGGCTGCCGTGCCACTTCTCGACAAGATGATCGTTGGCGCCAAGATTCCGTGATACGCGGCGCTCCGTCCATGTGGTCGCCCGGAGCCTGCATCTGAATTGTTCGGATATGCGAACTAACTAATTGCTCCGATGCCGAAATTCAATGACTAACGCGCGCATTGCGATACTCAAGTCATGCTCGCGCATAGAGAAATGCGGCAATCAGTGGACGGACTGAAGGTTCCCGATTGGGAGAAGCTTCGATCACTTCGTTGGCGCGCCGATCGCCGAAGCGTGATTGCGCCACCCCTGCGCGAGGGGAGTGCCAACGCATAGCTGTCGGTCATGTCAATGGACAGCGCGCGCATGGGTTGCGCACCAATAACAAGAGGAAAGCATGACCAGCTTCAAAGTTTTGGGCGCCACGCTCGTTCTTTCCGCGCTCCTTGCGACGCCCGCCTCGGCATGGCAGTCGGCCTCGGAGCCCGCCGCGGCCGCAGCCGCGGACCCGACCTTCTCCATCTATTCGAACGATAACCGCGGATATTCTGCGTACGGGATGGTCTCGCCGGCGCCGCTCGGCGACGCGACGGGACTGCATAGGTTGGTACGGCCGCATCCCCGAAATCACACGGCCCGCGTCAGGCGCTACTGAACACCGACTTCGAATCGCCAGCCTTCCTGATTGAGGGCCAAGGCACGACGTGCATCGGCCGATGCCTCGTCGTGATCTCCGACGAATACGAGCGATCGACTGCGTAGAGACTTTGACTGGGATTGATCGCCAGGACCGAGAGACGTCGACAGCCGTCTTCGCGCGGAATTTTTCTTTTCGTGGCGAGCCGCTCGAAAAGCTTACATTTGTTGTCTCAGGGGCACCAGAGCGACACGAAGCTGGCCTTGGGCGCAGCCGTCTAATCCATATCTGATCTGCCTGATTGACAGGCCTCGGCTAGTCCCAATTGCCCATAATTACAACCCTTTGCATGGGCGTCCGGCATGCTATGGATGAATCGCCTGCCGTGAGTGAGCCATGAGCGCCGAACAGTCGCCTAAAATCGTGATTGTCGACGAAAGCCCGATCCGGGCTGCGATCCTCGAGGAAGGGTTGCGGGAGGCCGGATTCACGCAAGTGGTCCATATCCGCGAGATGCAGAGCCTGCTGGCCCGTATTTATGCGGTGGACCCCGAAATCATCCTGATCGATCTGGAAAACCCCAGCCGCGACGTGCTGGAGGCGATGTTCCAGGTCAGCCGCGCCGTGAAGCGGCCGATCGCGATGTTCGTGGACCAGAGCGATTCAGCCTCGATCCAGGCCTCGGTCGAGGCGGGGGTTTCCGCCTACATCGTCGACGGGCTCAAGAAGGAGCGCATCAAGCCGATCCTCGACCTCTGCGTGTCCCGCTTCAACGCCTTCGCAAAACTCCAGGAGGAGCTGGAGCGCACCAAGTCGCAGCTCGAGGACCGCAAGATCATCGAGAAGGCCAAGGGCATCCTGATGAAGGTGAAGGGGCTCACCGAGGACGAGGCCTATGTGCTGCTGCGCTCCACCGCGATGCGTGAGAAGAAGAAAATCGGCGAGATCGCCCAGTCGATCATCACCGCGTCGGAGATGCTGAAATGACCGCTCCCCTCCGCATCGGGTTCATCCCGCTGGTCGATGCCGCAGCCCTGATCGTCGCCGTCGATAAGGGCTTTGCCGCCGCCGAGGGCCTCGAGGTCGAGCTCGTGCGCGAGGTGTCCTGGTCCAACGTCCGCGACAAGCTCAATATCGGCTTGTTCGACGCCGCGCATCTGCTCGCGCCGGTGGCGATCGCGTCCTCGCTCGGGCTCGGCCACGTCAAGGTGCCGATCGCCGCGCCCTTCAATCTCGGCGTCAACGGCAATGCGATCACGGTCTCGCCGACGCTCCACGCCGCGCTGATGGAGGAGATCGACGGCGACCGCTTCGATCCGCTCGCAACCGCCAAGGCGCTGGCGAAGGTCGTCACCAAGCGGCGCAAGGCAGGGGCCGATCCGCTGACCTTCGGCATGACCTTCCCGTTCTCGACCCACAATTACCAGCTGCGGTTCTGGATGGCCGCTGCCGGCGTCGATCCCGATGAGGACGTGCGCCTGGTCGTGCTGCCGCCGCCCTTCATGGTCGACAGCCTCAGGAATGGCCATGTCGATGCGTTCTGCGTCGGCGCGCCCTGGAATTCGATCGCGGTCGATCTCGGCATCGGCCACATCCTGCATTTCTCCTCCGACATCCTCGCGCGCGCTGCGGAGAAGGTGCTGGCGCTTCGGCAGGTCTGGGCCGACAAGCATCCGGACGTGGTGGCAGCACTTGTCCGCGCGGCGGTGAAGGCGGCCGCGTTCATCGAGGAGCCGGCGAACCTGACTGAGGCGGCGCAGATCCTGGCACAGCCCGAACGGATCGGCGTCGATGTCGAGGTGATCCGGCGAACCCTGGTGGGACGCCTGAAGATTTCACCCGACGGCACCTTCCGCGAGAGCGGCCGCTACCTGCTGGTCGGACGTGAAGGGGCAGGGCGCCCGGATCCGGTCCAGGCCGCCTGGCTCTATGCGCAGATGGTGCGCTGGGGGCAGACGGCGCTGACACCGGATGGCGTCAAGACGGCGATGGCGGTGTTCAGGCCCGACCTGTACGATGCCGCCGTCGGGCGCCGGCCGCCCGATGAAGCCCCCGCAGGGCTCGGTGCCTTCGCCGGCCCGGTGTTCGATCCCGGCAACATTCTGGGGCACCTGAAGGCCTTCGACGTGGGTCGTTGGAAGGCCTGATTCGACGCTGCCTATCTTTTGGGCAATTGTTCTCATCGACCAAATTTTAGGCCGACTGCTCGAATTTCGTGAGAGGTTCGAGGCCGGTACCTTTGCGGACGCTTCCGTAATTCTTTGAAATCGCGCGAGTTTCCAATTCATTGAAGCTGGCACGCAACTTGTATGTTGCAGTGCGGCCAGCTTGTCACAGGTGCCTGCTGAGCCGAGTCCCGCAGCAACGAAGCTGATCGGACCGTTGGGCAGCAAAGCCGGCTCCAGGGCCAGCCGCGTGCCTCGCGGGTCGCGCCAATGTCCGTCGATGCCACCGAGGTGGCCGCAGGAGCTTCGTACCCGATCATGAAACTCGATACCGTCTCAGTCGACTTCACCGACGAGCAGAAGCGCTATCTCGAAGGTTTTACGACCGGCCTCCAGATCAGCCGCGTCGGTCGCGGTCTAGGTGGTGGCGGCGCCGGCAAGGCGAACGCCGAGCCTGTCGGCCCCGATGCCGTGCACATCAAGGCGCAGGACAAGGTGATCGCGTCGGGCAAGAAGCTCGCCGATCAGGAGAAGTTCAAGCGCGACGAGCATCCCTTCGATGCCTATCCGCGGCTGCGCCAACAGGCGCTCGACAATACCCCGCCGAGCCCGGCGGATAATTTCCGCTGGCGCTATTACGGCATCTTCTATGTCGCGCCGACGCAGGACTCCTACATGAGCCGCCTGCGCATCCCGAACGGCATCATGAAGCATTGGCAGCTGTCAGGCCTTGCCGATCTCGCCGATGAGCTCTGCGGGCCCTACAGCCACGTCACGACGCGCGCCAATCTCCAGCTTCGCGAGATTCCGCCGAAGCACGCGATCAAGCTGATCGAGGGCGTCCAGGACCTCGGCCTGTGCTCGCGCGGCTCCGGCGCCGACAACATCCGCAACGTGACGGGAACGCCGACCGCCGGCATCGATCCGCATGAAATCATCGACACGCGGCCCTATGCGCGCGAGTGGCACTATCACATCCTGAACGATCGCTCGCTCTATGGCCTGCCGCGCAAGTTCAACGTCGCCTTCGACGGCGCCGGCAGGATCGCGGTGCTGGAAGAGACCAACGACATCGCCTTCACCGCCTATGAGGTGAAGGACGGTTTTGGCGTCGAGCCCGGCGTCTGGTTTCGTCTGGGCCTCGGCGGCATCACCGGCCACAAGGATTTTGCGAAGTACTCAGGCATCATCGTCAAGCCGGAGCAGGCGACCGCGGTCGCGGATGCCATCGTGCGCGTCTTCATCGACCATGGTGATCGCACCAACCGCAACAAGGCGCGGCTGAAATACGTGCTCGACGCCATGGGCCATGACGGCTTCCTCAAGCTGGTCGAGGAGCGGCTGAAGACGCCTTTCGCGCGGGTGCCGGAGGAGGCATTTGCGCCGCGACCTGCCGCGGACCGCATGGCCCATGTCGGCGTGCACAAGCAGAAGCAGGATGGCCTCAACTGGATCGGCGTGTCGCTGACGCTGGGCAAGCTCAGCTGCGACCAGATGCGGGGCCTCGCAAAAGTTTCGCGGGATCTCGGCGACGGCGAGATCCGCCTGACGGTCTGGCAGAACCTCTTGATCTCGGGCGTGCGCGACGAGAATGTCGATCTCGCCATCGCCGCGATCAAGCAGATCGGGCTCGCGGTCGAGGCCTCGCATATCAAGGCCGGCCTGATCGCCTGCACTGGCAATGCCGGCTGCCGCTTCGCGGCGTCCAACACCAAGCGCAATGCCGCCGAGATCGGCGACTGGTGCGAACCTCGCGTCGCGATGGACAAGCCGGTCAACATCCACGTCACCGGTTGCCACCATTCCTGCGCGCAGCATTATATCAGCGACATTGGCCTGATCGGGGCGCGCGTGCCTGTGAATGAGGAGGACACGGTCGAGGGCTATCACCTCTTCACCGGCGGCGGGTTCGGTCCCGATGCCGATGTCGGGCAGGAGGTCTATCACGACCTCAAGGCCGAGGACGCGCCGAAGACGGTCGAGGGGCTACTCAAGGCCTATCTTGCCCATCGCTCTTCCCCTGATGAAACCTTCCTCTCCTTCGCGCGCCGCCATGACGGCGAGACGCTGCGCAAGCTTGCCGATGCACAGGTGTCCGCATGAACCAGATCACGCCTCCGCCGAAACTCGACATCATCCCGGCCAGCGCGCCGTTCTCCGACGCGCAGCGCTCCTGGCTGAACGGCTTCTTTGCCGGGCTGCTGTCGCCTGACGTCGCAACCCCGCTGTCGGCGGAGCAGGGTGCGGCCGTCATGCAAAGCGGTGACGGCGACGACGGCGAAGCGCCATGGCATGACCAGACCATGCCGATCGGCGATCGCATGAAGCTCGCCGAGGGCCGTCCCGTGCGTCGCAAGATGATGGCGGCGATGGCGCAGCAGGATTGCGGCCAGTGCGGCTACAATTGCCACGACTATTCGGAAGCGATCGCGAGCCGCAGCGAAGCGCGGCTCAATCTCTGCGTCCCCGGCGGCAAGGAAACCGCACGGATGCTGAAGTCGCTGTACGAGGAGCTGGACAAGGTCCCCGCGGCGAAAGCGCCCGAGAAGGCGGACACGGTGGCCGCGCCCGCCGTGACCGTGACCATCGCCGAGCCCGGCCGCTCGCGCGACAATCCGACCGAAGCGACCTTCCTGTCGCGCCGCCTCCTCAACAAGGGGAAGTCGGAGAAGGAGACCTATCACGTCGAGTTCGATCTCTCCGCGAGCAAGCTCGACTACGTGGTCGGTGACAGCTTCGGCGTGTTCGCGCGCAACGATGTCGGCCTCGTCGACCAGATCATCGCGCTGCTCGGCGCCTCCCACACCACCAAGGTCAACGGCAAGACGCTGCGTGAAGTGCTGATCGACGACGTCTCGCTGTCGCCGGCGCCGGACTCGCTGTTCGAGCTGATCTCCTTCATCACCGGCGGCGCCCAGCGCGAGAAGGCGCGGGCGCTGGCGCAGGGCGAGGACCCCGATGGCGATGCCGCGACGCTCGACGTCATGGCGGCGCTGCAAAAATTCTCCGGCACGAGGCCGCATCCGGAGGCCTTCATCGAGGCGCTGGAGCCGCTCCAGCCGCGGCTCTATTCGATCTCGTCCTCGCACAATGCGACGCCGGGAAAACTGTCGCTAACGGTCGATTCCGTGCGCTACGTCATCGGCAAGCGCAAGCGCGTCGGCGTGGCCTCGACCTTCCTCGGCGAGCGCATCACCGACGGCGAGAAGCTCAAGGTCTATGTGCAGAAGGCGCATGCCTTCGGCCTGCCGCAGGATCCGAAGACACCCGTGATCATGATCGGCCCGGGTACCGGCATCGCGCCGTTCCGCGCCTTCCTGCTCGATCGCAAGGCGACCGGCGCTCCCGGCAAGAACTGGTTGTTCTTCGGCCATCAGCGCAGCGATTGCGATTTCTTCTACCAGGAAGAGCTCAACGCGATGAAGACCTCGGGGCTGCTGACGCGCATGTCGCTGGCCTGGTCGCGCGACGGCGAGAAGAAGTTCTACGTGCAGGATCGCATGCGCGAGGTCGGCCGCGAGCTGTGGACCTGGCTTGCCGAAGGCGCGCACCTCTACATCTGCGGCGATGCCAAGCGCATGGCCAAGGACGTCGAGCGCGCGCTGGTCGATATCGTCGCCCAGTTCGGCGCACGTTCGACCGATGAGGCCGTCAGTTTCGTCGCCGAGCTCAAGAAGACCGGCCGCTTCCAGGCTGACGTGTACTAGATACAGCTCGGTCAAGACGAGGAAACTCGTTTCGATTTTGCTCGGTGCTGTAGGGGTGGGCAAAGGCGCGCCCTTCGCGCGTCGTGCCCACCATCCCTAAGTGGTGGGCACGCTTCGCTTTGCCCACCCTACGAGAGCTGTCATCCCAGCGTCATCCAGCGGGTTCCAACTGGCTTGGATCTTAACGAATAAGATTCTCGGAACCCGCAGCTCAAAAGAATTTGCGCCTGCGATAGGGCGCTTTCAGAGAAGGCGCATCGCTATTTCCGCCGCCGTCTTGCCTCCCGCCAGGGTTGATCCTTCATACTCTCACAAATGGGGCGTTGGAGATCGACCATGCGCGAACTATCGGCGGAAGCCAGGCTGCACTTCTACGCGCGCTCGCTCTCGCGTCGGAGCGGTGCGAGCATGCATCATGTTGCGCTCTACAGCGCGTTTGCCGTCATCGCCGCGATCGTGTTCGGCACGCTGTCGGTGCATCCGTTCTAGATTGTCATTCCGGGGCGGCGAAGCCGAACCCGGAATCTCGAGATTCTCGGGTGCGCAATTGCGCACCGTCGTCTGATGCTTCGCATCATCCCGGAATGACGACGACCCTCACGCCCCGCGTTTGAACGGCGCGACCTCGATCCCCGCTTCCTTCAACGCCTGACGAAGCCCGCGCGCGATGTCGACGGCGCCATGCGTATCGCCGTGGATGCAGACCGTGTCCGTCCGCATCTTGATGACCTTGCCCGTCACCGACACCACCGCGCCGTCCTGCACCATGCGCACCACGCGGTCGGCGATCAGTTTCGCATCGTGCAGCACGGCGCCGGGCTTCTTGCGCGAGACGAGGTTGCCGTCGTCCTCATAGGCGCGGTCGGCGAACACCTCGTGCACCAGCGGCAAATTGGCGTCCTCGCCGGCCTTCACCAGTTTCGAATTGGCGAGCACGACGAAGATCAGACTGGGGTCGACCGCCCTGATGCCGGCGGCAATCGCCTTGGCTGTCATGTCGTCCTCGCAGGCGACGTTGGAGAGCGCGCCGTGCGCCTTCACATGCGTGACCTTGTGGCCGGCCGCGGTCGCGATCGCCTGCAGCGCACCGATCTGATAGGCGACGAGGTTCTCGATCTCGGAGGCCTTCAGGCCCGCGATCGGATGCCGGCCAAAGCCGTGCAGATCGCGATATCCAGGATGCGCACCGACCGAAACACCGCGCGCCTTCGCCAGCTCAACCGTTCGCCGCATGATGTCGGGGTCGCCGGCATGGAAACCGCAGGCGACGTTGACCGAGCTCGCGAGGTCGATCATGGCGGCGTCGTTGCCCATCTCCCACGCGCCAAAACCTTCGCCGAGGTCGCAATTGAGATCGATCGTCTTCATGGGGTGCTCCTCTGGTCTTCTTGTCGTTTACGGCTCGGCCGTGACCTGCCAAGTCCCGGCATCCACGGCGCTTACCGCGTAGCCCGCGACATTAGCATCGCTGAGCGCCTCGATGTTGAGCGCGATGGTGTCGGAGGAGCGCAGCCGATCCGGAAGGTTGCGGATCAATTGCGCAAACTTGCGCGCCTCGTCCTGCGCCTCGGCCATGGTGACCTCACGGAAGCGGAACGCGGTTCCAGCGGAGGTCTGCGCGAGGCGGCCGACATCGGCCGTGATCACGGTTGCGATCTTCGGATAGCCGCCCGACGTGCCCCGATCCATCATCAGCGCGATCGGCGCGCCGTTGCCGGGCACCTGGATGCTGCCGTTGACGGTGCCGTCGGAGACGATGTTGTGACCGTGCAGATGTTTGATGGCGGGACCTTCGAGCCGGTAGCCCATGCGGTCCGAGGTCGCCGAGATCTTCCACTCGCTATCCAGAAACAACGCCTTGTTGGCGTCGTCGAACTCGTCGTCCTGCGGGCCCAGCAGGACGCGGATCGGACCTCTCGCAGGCTTCGGCAACTCGATGCGCAATTCGGGCGCGCCACTCGCGGCATCGACCGTGAACTCGTCGCCGGCCTGGAGCGGGCGCGGGTAGGGGCTGCCGAGCCCGGCGCGGGCATTCACCGCAAGGCTGCCGAACACCTGCTCGCCTTTGATCGCGCCTTCGATCGCGAGGTAGGTGAACGCGCCGCCGCGGGCAAAGCCGAGCGTCAGCGTCTCGCCGTCCTTCAGCGTCACCGACGTATCCATCGCGACCGGCTTCCCGCCGATGTCGGCATTGCGCGGCGCGCCTGATATGGCGACGCGCACGGCGCCGTCCTTGGCGGTGAACGTGGCGCCGAACGGGCCGATCTCGACGGCGGCTGCAAACGGATCATTGCCGACCAGGGTGTTCGCCGCTGCCAGCGACAGACGGTCCATGGCGCCGCTGACCGTCAGGCCATAGCGCTGCGCGCCGTGGCGGCCGCCGTCCTGGACGGAGCTTGCGGGACCGATACTGGCGACGACGAGCCGGCTCATGCGTCCACCCGCTCGGCGACGATCTCGCCGGCCTCGGCGGCGCGGTCCAGCTCCTCGAACGTCTTGTGGTCGATGGCGAAAAACGTCACGCGATCACCGGGTTCGGTCAGGAAGGTCGGATTCCGGTGGAGCTGATAGGTTCGCACAGGCGTGCGGCCGAGCAGGTGCCAGCCGCTGGGCGCGGCCAGGCACTGGATGCCGGCCTGGATGCCGCCGATCGAGATCGTGCCGGCCGGCGTCAGCACCCGCGGCGACTGCCGTCGCGACATGTGCAGGGATTTGTCGAGGCCGCTGAGATAGGACCAGCCTGGCGTGAAGCCGATCATCGCAACCTTGTAGTCGCCGCCGGCGTGCCGGGCGACGATGTCGTCGGGCGTGGTGTTCAGCGCTTTCGCGACATCCTCGAGGTCGATGCCATGCTCGCCGCCATAGGCGACCGGAATGCGCCAGCGCCGCGCCTTGGTGGCGGGCGGCAGCGGCTGGGTGGCGATCGGCAGGATCTTTTCGCCGAGTGCGTCGAAGCCGATCTTGCCGGGATCGTAATGCACCAGCAGCGAGCGATAGGTCGGCACGGTCTCGGTGATGCCGTCGATGGGGCTTGCTGCGAGCGCCTTGTCGAGCGCCAGCACGCGCTGGTTGGCGTCGTCGTCGATGGTGCGGCTGAACTCGACCGTGACGGCGCTGTCGCCACTGGGCAGAAGGCGGGGCGGGGGAAGCGTCGCGGCCATGAGCTGTCGAAGAGCTGTCGAAATCGGGCTTCTGAGAGAACGCGGGCTCGCCCTTGAGTTCCGCGTCTCCCTGCTTCGCGTAAATGCGCCCGCAAGTCCAATAAATTAATGCAAGGGGAGGCGATAAAGCCTTGTTATCGCATCGCATAACGGCCCTGCCGCCCTGCATTCTTGTGGGTCTTTTGGCCCTTGACGGAAACCGCGCACCTCGCAAGATGCGCGCGTTCTTTCCCGCACCTCGGAGCTCGTTCTCGTCCATGTCGCTGTCCCCCGAAGCCCGCAAGACCCTCGCCGGCATCACCACTGCCACCATCACCACGGTCCTGCTGAAGAAGGGCCTGCGCAATGTGTGGATGCGCGGCGCGCGTCCGCTGCGCCCGGGCCTGCCGCGCCTGGTCGGACCGGCCTTCACGCTGCGCTTCGTGCCGGCGCGCGAGGATCTGGCGACGCCGGAATCCTGGTCCTCGCCGATCTCGACCCGCACCGCGATCGAGGCGATGCCCGAGGGCTGCATCGCCGTGGTCGACGCCATGGGCATCACCGATGCCGGCATCTTCGGCGACATCCTCTGCGCCCGCATGATGAAGCGTGGCGTCACCGCGCTCGTCACCGACGGCGTCGTACGTGACGTCGAGGGCGTGCTCGGCACCAATTTGCCGGTGTGGTGCGACGGCTATGCCGCGCCGCCGTCGGTTGCGGGCCTGACCTTCGTCGGCTGGGGCGAGCCGATCGGCTGCGGCGGCGTCGCCGTGTTCCCGAACGACATCGTGGTCGCCGACCAGGACGGCTGCGTGCTGATCCCGCAGGCGATGCTCGAGCATGTGCTCAACGAGGGCGTCGAGCAGGAACGGATGGAAGCCTGGATCGTCAACGAGGTGAACAACGGCGCCGTGCTGCCAGGCCTCTACCCCATGAACGCCGAAACCAAGGCGCGCTACGCCGCCAGCAAAAAGTAACGGATTAGGAAACGAGGTACCCCATGGAGATTCACGTCGCAGGCACGCGGCCAACCCGCCGCGCGCCCAAGGAAAACTTCACCGGCACCGTGTGGCAGGACCCTGTGATCATGACGCCGGAGCCGGCGCACCTGAACTGCTCGCGCGTCTCGTTCGAGCCCGGCGCGCGCACCAACTGGCATCACCATCCGCTCGGGCAGACGCTCTACGTGATCTCCGGCGTTGGCCGCATCCAAGCCAAGGGCGGCCCGATCCGCGAGATCCGCCCCGGTGACACCATCTGGATCCCGCCCGGTGAGCTGCACTGGCACGGCGCGTCGCCGACCAACGGCATGTGCCACATCGCCATGCAGGAAGCGCTCGACGGCAAGTTCTCGACCTGGCTTCATCCGGTGACGGACGAGGAATACGGCGCGCCGCTCGGCTAGCTCTCCGCTTTCTGCAAAATTCTGTGTCCCGGATCAGCGGTGCAGCGTTGCCGCATCGCGTCCGGGACACACGACCTACATCCGCTCGGCAGTCCATGTTCCGGTGCACATGGCGCCGCGCCAGGTGCCGGAGCCGGACGTGCCGTTGAGGCGGCCGAAGCCGACCGCGCGCTTGATGCCGGTGCTCAAGGTGACATTGATGCTGCCGGCTTCCGCCACGCGGCCCGAGGCCGTCACCGCCGCGCTGCTCGAGGCGATCTGGCCGTTGCTGATGCCGATCGCGACCGTCGCGCCGTTGCCGCAGGTCTCGCTCGAGGACGAGATACGGACATTCCACGTGCCGTCGAAGGTGGAGCCGGCCGCATCGGCCTGCGCGAGCGGGAACGCGATGGCGACAATGCTGACGAAGAGACCTCTGCGAAATCCGTTCATGACACGCCCCTTGGGGTTGACCATGCGCCGACCGTCGCATGGCGGCGCAACCGGCGATGTGAGGGCTGTCACGTGTGCGAGATGCTGTGTGAGCTGCCGCACTTCGCAGTGATGCGGCGGAAAAAGCAAAGGGCCCTTGCGGGCCCTTTGTCTCCGTCAGAACGTCTGGCTCGAATTCAGTTCACCCGCGTCCAGGTCTGGCCGCCGCAGAACATGCCGCCGAAGGCGCAGCCCTGCACGCGCAGGCGGTCGGTGCCCTTCATTGCGATCGTTGAATCGTAGGTCGAGCCGGAGTTGGGATCGAGGATTCGCCCGGACCATTTCTGGTCCTTGCCGGGCTTCATGTTGATCAGGACCTGCTCGCCGTTCTGGTTCGATTTTGAATCGACCGAGTAGCCGCAGAGATTGTTGCCGCATTGCTCGATGCGGACCTTACCTTCCTTCTCCTCGGTGAGCCAGACGCCGAGCGGCGAATTGAGATCGCGCGCGGGCGCTGCTGCGGGAGCCGGCGGGGCGACGGCGGCCGACTGAGTGGGGGCGGGCGCTGGAGCTGGCGGCGGAGGCGGCGCCGGAGGTGCAGCAGCCACGGTCGGGGCCGGCGGCGATGCCGCGGCCGGAGCGGCCTGCTGCTCGACCGGTGCGCGTGCCGGAGGCGGGGCGGGCGGCGGCAGCACAGCCGTCTCGGCCGGGGCATTGCTGGCGGTCGCTGCCGGAGGGGGAGCAGGTGGGGGCGGCGCGGGCGGCGGTGCTGCGGCCGCCGGCGCAGGTGCTTGCTCTGCGGCGGGCGGCGCTGCGACTGGAGCGGCGGGAGCCGGCGCGGCTGGCGGTTGCGGATCGACCTTGGCCTGCTGCGGCGGCTGCTTGTCTGCGGGCGTCTCGTTCTTCTTGGCCTTCTTGGCCTTGCCCTGGCCGGTATTGTCGTACACGCCGGGGATCTGCACCGTGCCGCGGTCCGGATCGATGCGGATGGTGCGCCCGCCATATTCGAAGGTGTACTGCGCTTGCGCAGTGGTGCTCGCCAAAAGGAATGCGGCCGTGGCCAACAGCTTCCTCATTTCCATCTCCCGAACAGGTGGTCCCGCACCAACGCTTACGCGCCGGCTTCATTCCAAAACGTGATCTAGATCACTGTCTCGGTATGAGTCGTCGTCCCGCTGTTCCGGGTTCAATAGGCCTGGGGCCGGTCCAAAGTTTGGCAGAGGCAGGCGACAGGAGGACGCGGCCTGGAGCGCCGTTCCGCTGGAATCGGAACGGGACTCGAGATCGAAACGCTCTAGTCGAACCAGGCGGCGTAGATCTTCTTGTAGCTGCCGTCTTCCATGGAAATGTGCAGCCACTGGTCGACGAACGCCTTCAGCGCCATGTCGCGCTGGAGCCAGTAGGCCTTCTCGGAGAAGTCGAACGGCTTGTCCGGATGCACCGCGCAAAGCACGCCCGAATGCTGCTTCTGCTGGTAGCGCGTCTCGGATGCGTCCGTCATCATCAGGTCGGCATTGCCCTTGGCGATCTCGTCGAAGATCACGGTGTTGTCGGGGAAGACCGTGATCTCGGCATCCCGAACGTTGGCACGCGCGAAACGCTCATTGGTGCCGCCGGGATTGACGATGACGCGGGTGCCCTTCTTGTCGATGTCGGCAAGCGTCTGGTACTTGCCGACGTCGGCGCAGCGGGTGATCGGCGTCTTGCCCTCGCGCATGATCGGCGTCGAGAAGAAGCCCTTCCTCTGCCGGTCGAGCGTCACCGACACGCCGCCCATGGCGATGTCGAACTGGTCGGCCTCGAAATCCTTCATCAGCTTCGGCCAGGCGGTCGGCACGAACTCGACCTTGACGCCGAGCGCCTTGCCGAGCGCCTCCGCCATGTCGACGTCGAAGCCGGAGAACTGCTGCGTAGCCTTGTCGAGGTAGGTGAACGGCTTGTAGTCGCCGGTCATGCCGACGCGCAACGTGCCGCGCTTGACGATCTCGTCGAGGCGCGAGGGGGCCGCCTGCTGTGCGTGCGCCGAAAGACTTGCCAGCAGGACCACGGCCAGAGCCGTCACTATACGAACGATCATCTCTTTTCCACCCATGCCCGAGCTGTCATTGTGCAGCCCTCGACGTGTGGATTTAGACCAGATGCCAGTTGCTGGCGAGACGGAATTGAAGGGAATCTTGTCGTGACGATCTCGATGTACGAGGCCTCGGTCGGCCTCTTCGTGCCGTATTTGCGCAACCTGTCGGTCCTGCTCGACAAGGGCGTTGCCTATGCCGAGGCGCGCAAGTTCAATCCGGCGGTGCTGCTCGGCATGCGCATGGCGCCGAACATGTACGACCTGGCCCAGCAGGTCGGCGAGGCCTGCCGTCACGCGGTGGTTGCGCCAGCGCTGCTGGCACAGTGCGAGCCGGTGGCGCTGCCGCCGCTCGAGCACGACATGGCCGGCCTTCAGGCCCGCATCGCCACCTCAATCGAATTCATTGAAAGCCTGCCGCGCGCCGAGATCGACGCGGCGGCGGAGCTGAAGGTCTTCTTCCGGCTGAAGAACGGGACCGAGCTGCCCTTCACGGGGCGGACGCTGCTGCTCACCAACAGCGTCCCGCAATTCTTCTTTCACGTCACGACGGCCTACGACCTGCTGCGGCACGCCGGCGTCGAACTCGTGAAGAAGGATTTTTTGGGAAGGAAGTAGCGCCAGGCTCGATGTACACCTCTCCCCGGTCGGGAGAGGTGTGCGGAGGCGTGCGGCCAGAGATGGGCCTTAGGCGTCGCCCTTGCGCTCGAGCTCGGCGAGCGAGCTGCGGCCGGCGATCTCGCTGCGCAGCAGCTCGAAGCGACGGTGCGCCTCGTCCTCGTGCTCGTCGACGAAGCGCACGGCGGCCTCGCTGGTCATCGGGCCGCTGACCACGGGCGCGGACTGTTCGCCGATGGTCTCGTGGACATAGTACTGGCCGTCGTCGCCGCGATGGACCGTCCATTTCAGGCGGATCGCCACCATCGGTCCGGGACCGACCTTGCTGTAGCCGTCGGCATCGGTGTGATCAGGCACCAAGGGCTGCTCGTCGACCACCGGATGCTCGTCGACCGCATGATGTTCGTCAGCATGTTCTTCATGTTCTTCGGCGGCCGGCTGCTCACCGACGACGACCTCGGTCTCGCGGATGATCTCGATTTCGCGGACGATGACGCCCGGTTCGGGGTCCTCCAAGATGCTCGCGATGGTCGCCAGCGCGTGGTCGGTCGGGTCGATCTCTGACAAGGGTCCATCCTCCAGCTCGACGCGGCTGGCAAGTCTGTCCCACTGCCGCCGCGGCCGGATATATTACGCGGGTTCGATTAAGGCTGAGTTGGGGCCCGATCTGCACCAAAATGGGACGCATTCTGGCCTTCCGAAGGCGGGCGGACCATGCATGATCCGGAAAGTGTGCAGCGGTTTCCGAAAAGATCATGCTCAAACAATGAACTAAAGCGCGATGATGATTTATCACGCTTTAGCTGCCCGCCTTCGGATTTGGCTCAGCCCAGCACGTCCTGATTGATGACGTTCTGCCTGATGGGGTCGCCGTCCAGTACGCTCAGGATGTTGCGCGCGGTCTGCTCGCTCATGCGCTGGACCGCCTCGACCGTGACGCCGGCGACATGCGGGGCCATGATGACGTTGGGCAGCGCGAACAGCGCATTGCTGACCGGCGGCGGCTCCACCTCGAACACGTCGATGCCGGCACCGGCGATCTTGCCCGAGACGAGCGCATCATACAGCGCCGCCTCCTTCACGATGCCGCCGCGCGCGGTGTTGATGAGGTAGGATTTCGGCTTCATCCGGCGGATACGCGCCGCATCGAACAGGCCGACGGTCTCGGGCGTCTTCGGGCAGTGGATGCTGACGAAATCGGCGCTCGGCAGCGCGGCGTCGAGGTCGGTGACCGGCTCGCAGCCGGCGGCCTTGATGTCGGCTGCAGGCTTGTAGGGATCGTAGACCTGAACCTTCATTTCCATCGCCAGGCAGCGCTTGGCGGTGCGGCTGCCGATGCGGCCGAAGCCGATGATCAGCACGGTCTTGCCGTAAAGGTCGAACGGCAGCATGCCGAGTCGATCGGCCCATTTGCCGTCCTTGACGCAGGCGTGCATCTCATTGGCGCGCTTGGCCAGCGTCAGCATCATGAACAGCGCCTGTTCGGCGACCGAGGGCGAGTTCGCGCTACCCGCGACCATCAACGGCACCTTGCGGCGGGAGAGGGCGGGCACGTCGACGGCGTCGTAGCCGACGCCGATGCGGGTCACCACCTTCATGTCCCTGGACGCCTCGAGCTCGGTCTCGCCGAAGGCGGTCGCCCCCAGCGCCACGCCATGGACCGGCGCATGGCTCTTCAGCAGGGCCTCGAAATCCTTGGCCGAGATCAGGTTCGAAAACTCGACGAGCTCGATATCGTCCCGCTGGGTGAGAAGGGCACGTGCTCCTTGCGACAAAGTTTGTGTAACGAAAATCTTCTTCTTGTTGGTCGCCATTGCTCCCCGCCTGCTCGCGTTTCTTGAGCCGGCCTCACAACACGACGCCGGTCTCCTCGTTTAGCAGGTGCATATTGTTGAGGTCCATCGCCAAACGCATGGGAGCCCCGTCCGTAGCGCCGGCATTGGGATCGACGCGGCCGCACACGGGCGTGCCGTCGAGGCCGAAATAGACCAGGGTCTCCATGCCCATCGGCTCGGTGACGTCGAGCACGGTGTCGAAGGTCTCGACGCCCGGCCCGAGATGCGCATGCGACTCGGTGAGATGCTCGGGCCGGATGCCGAGCAGCAGCTTGTCGGTGCGCGGCAGCGCGTTGTAGCGCGCGGCGCGGGCCGGCGGCAGCGCGAAGGCAATGCGGTCGGTCAGGCGGAGCTGGAGCGTCCCGCCGGAATCCTCGAGTCGGCACGGGATGAAGTTCATCGCGGGCGAGCCGATGAAGCCGGCGACGAAGCGCGTTGCCGGCTTGTGATAGAGTTCGTTCGGCGTTCCGATCTGCTCGATGCGGCCCTTGTTCATGACCACGACGCGGTCGGCCAAGGTCATCGCCTCGACCTGGTCGTGGGTGACGTAGACCGTCGTCGTGCGCACCTTCTGGTGCACCTTCTTGATCTCGATCCGCATCTGCACGCGCAGCTTCGCATCGAGATTGGACAGCGGCTCGTCGAACAGGAACACCTTCGGATTGCGCACGATGGCGCGGCCCATTGCGACGCGCTGGCGCTGGCCGCCGGAGAGCTGCTTCGGCTTGCGGTCGATCAGATCGGTGATGTCGAGCAGGCGGGCGGCCTCCGTCACCCGAGCCTTGATCTCGGCCTTGGGATAGTGCTTCAGGCGCAGTCCGAACGACATGTTTTCTGCGACCGTCATGTGCGGGTAGAGCGCGTAGTTCTGGAACACCATCGCGATGTCGCGGTCCTTGGGCGGCACGTCGTTGACGACGTCGCCGCCGATCATGATGTCGCCGTCGCTGATGTCCTCGAGCCCTGCGATCATGCGCAGCGTGGTCGACTTGCCGCAGCCGGAGGGGCCGACCAGCACGATGAACTCGTGGTCGGCGATATCAAGGTCGATGCCGCGCACGGCTTCGACGTCGTCGTAACGCTTAACTACTTTCCGCAAAGCAACGTCAGCCATGAGTCATCAACCCTTTGTCGCACCGGCGGTCAGGCCGGCAATGTAGTAGTCCATCAGGAAGGCGTAGATGATCAGCGGCGGCGCGGCGCCCAGCAGCGCACCGGTCATGATCTGTCCCCAGTTGAACACGTCGCCCTTGATCAGCGTCGTGGTGATGCCGACCGGCAGCACGAGCTGATCCACTGAGGTCGTGAACACCAGCGGATAGAGGAACTGCGCCCAGGACACCGTGAAGGCGAAGATGGTCGCCGCGATCAGCCCGGGCAGCGCGACCGGGATGAAGATCCGCGTCAGGGTCTGAAGCCAGGAGGCGCCGTCGATGAGGGCGGCCTCATCGAGCTCCTTCGGGATCGAGGCGAAATAGCCGATCATGATCCAGGTGCAGAACGGCACCGTCAGGGTCGGATAGATGAACAGCAGCACGTACCATCGGTTGAGCAGCGTGATGCCGGTCAGGTCCTGGATCACCCCGAGCATCTTGAACAGCGGAATGAACAGAAGGCTGTCCGGGATCAGGTAGGTGAGGAAGACGCCGGTGGCCAGAGTCGCCGAGCCCCAGAACTTCATCCGCGCCAACGCGAAGGCCGCGGGGATGCTGATCAGCATCGTGATGATCACGACCGTGATCGAGATGATCGACGAGTTCCAGAAGAACCGCAAAAACTGGTTCGAGGTCAGGAGCTCGACATAGTTCGACAGCGTCGGGTGGAACACCCACCACGGGTTGGTTGCCGCCGATATTTCCGCGCTGCTCTTGAGCGAAGTGATCAGCATGTAGATCGGCGGCGTCAGGAAGAAGATCGCGAACAGCACCAGGAAGAAATAGGACCAGCGCAGCGCCCAGGCGCGGTCGCGGCTCATGCTGCCATACTTGACCTTTCGGGAAGGCCCGGCCTTGTCGATTGTGAGCGTGCTCATCAGGCTTCGTTCCCCCGCTTGGTGACATCACGCAGGATGAAGACCGCTGCGACGGCGAGGATCGGCACCATGAACAACGACACGCAGGCGCCGAGCGGAATGTCGCTGCTCTGGATGCCGACCTGGAACGCCCAGGTGGCGAACAGATGCGTCGTATCGAGCGGGCCGCCGGAGGTCAGGATGCGCACGATGTCGAAATTGGCGAAGGTGACGATCAGCGAGAACAGGGTGGTGATGGCGATGATGTTGCGCATCATCGGCAGCGTGACGTACCAGATCCGCTGCCACCAATTGGCGCCGTCGATCGCCGCCGCTTCGTAGAGCTGGTCGGGCACGGATTTCAGCGCCGCCAGATACATGATCAGGAAGAACGGCGCGCCGTACCAGACGTTGACAAGGATGACCGAGAAGCGCGCCCAGAAAGTGTCGCCGAGCCATGGGATCGGCCCGACACCGAAGAATGAGAGCGTGTAGTTGAAGGCGCTGTAGGAGGGGTCGAACAGCCACAGCCAGGCGAGCGTGCTCATCGCCGGCGGGATCACCCAGGGCACCAGCAGCATGCCGCGCCATTTGCGCTGCTTCTTGCCGGGAATGTTGTGGACGAAATGCGCGACGATGAAGCCGATCAGCGCCTTGAAGATCACGGCGGTGATCGCGAAGATGCAGGACTGCTTCACCACCATCCAGAACGTCTCGCGCTTGAACAGGAAGGTGAAGTTGCTAAGGCCGACGAATTTCGTCATCGCCTTGTTCAGCGTCGCCAGATAGAGCGAATAGAAGGCGGGATAGAGCACGAGCAGCGCGATCAGGAGGATCAGCGGCAGCGTCAGGAAGAACGCGACCGTGGATTTTCGGCCCAGCGCGTTGCGCAGGCCCGATCCCTTGCGCGCGCCCGCCGCACGGGCGAGGCGACCTTGCTCAACGACGACATCGGCCATGGCAGAGTCCTTGGGTCAGCTTTTCGTAAACTGTCGAGCCACGAGGCCGGCCATACCGGTCGGCTCCACGGTCATGCGGATGAGGATGCCGAGGCGATACACGCGCGCGGCGTCAATCGCCTCGGCGGAGTCCCGGCCTAGCTCCGCATGAAGCCTTCGCACTCGCCTTCGGCCCAGGCGAGCGCCTGATCCAGCGTTTCGCCCCGCGCATATCGCAGCGCCATCTTGGTCAGCGTCGCCTGGAAGTAGATCTGCTGCGCGATCTTGGGCGGCGCGGGCGACGCTGCGATCGACAGCGTCTGATGCTTGTAGGGGTCCGGATAGTGGAAGAGCGTGCCCTTCGGCGGGCCTTCCTCCTCCCATGTCTTGAACTTGGTCATGTTGGCGTAGGCCGGCAGGTCGTAGCCGCCGCTCACCGCAACGAATTTCTCGATCGACGTTGGCGAGGACAGGTGAACGAGCAGGCTCTTGGCCGCCTCCTTGTTCTTGCCGAAGCTCCAGACGCCCCAGAAATAGGGCAGGTACGGCGCAAACCGTCCCTTCGGACCGGACGGGAAGCCGTGCGTCCAGCACTGCTCGGCGACCTGCGGCGCGTCGCGCTTGGCGACGGCCCAGGCGCTCGGCGGATTGAGGATCATCGCGCCGCGGCCGGAAATCAGCCATTTGTTGTTCGAGGCGTCGTCCCAGGACGGCGCGTCGGGCGGCAGGAACGCGATGAGCTTCTTGTAGAACTCCATGGCCTGGCGAACCTGATCGGTCTTCACCGTGATGTCGCCCTTGGCATTGACGAGCTCGGCACCGAAGGACTGGAAGATCGCGCCGGCGGTGTCCACGCTGTCGGTGGTCTCGCCAAGACCGATGCCGAATGCAAAGCCTGCCTTGTGGCAAGCCTCGGCCGCCTTCAGGAAGGTCTCCATAGTCCAGTTCTCGACCTTGGGCGGGCCGCCGGCCGGATACATCTCCTGCACGTCGATGCCGGCATGCTTTTTCATCAGATCGATACGGGAGCAGGGGCCCTTGATCTGGCTGCCGGGTGTCGCGGGTGTCGCGAGCCACTTGCCGCCCGACTGTCCGAGATATTTGACGGTGCCGTTCACCTCGCCGTTCTGCTTGATGAGCGGCTCCATGATGTCGTTGAGCGGCTCGAGATTCTCGGCATAGGCCTGCGGCCACCAGCTCGGCATCTGAAGGATGTCGTGGCCGGACTTGGCTTGTGCCTCGGCGGCGGCGGTCAGCTCGATCTTCTTGTTGTTGCTGGTGATGTAGTCGATGGAGACTTCGACCTTCTCCTTCGCGGCCCATTCATTGACGAGATCGGTCGAGGCCTTGTTGGCGCCCGGCACCCAATGGTCCCAGAAGCCGATCGAGAGTTTGCCGGCGGCGTAGGCGCCCCGGACATAGGGCGCGGTGATCAGCGCCGCGGAGGACATTGCAGTGGCAGCCACAAATTGACGTCGCGTCAGTTTCTTGCGTGACATCTCGTTTCCTCGCTTGGGTGTTTTATTGTTCTGGTGTTTCCTCTGGCATTCCCGAGTTTTGTTTTTGATTTTCTTCTTGGCGTTTCTTCTTGGAATTCTCGTTGACCGTTTCTTGTTGCTGCCGCCAGCGTCCATGGCAAATCAGGCGGGAGGCGGCAAATTGGTAGCGCGATCAGATCATGATTGATCGCGTCTGTCGAGAAAACCGAATGGCGACCGTCTAGAACTAACGTTGTGCCTGAAGCCGCGACGGTATCGCGCGGCCAACGTCAACCGTGCGCGCTCCTTTTGCGACGCACACTTCGCACAAGCCCGCCCGGAACACGCCGTGCGCAATTACGCCGCAGTTTCGAATAAGCCTGCATAACCGCTTCGCGCGAAAGACTTTTCGGGCGTGGACAGCGATCGGCTGCGTCTGGACCTCGAAGCGGTGAAAACGATAGAGTTGCAACCGGCGGGTGGCTCCCACCCCGACAGGCCAATCAGATCGACGATGGAGACGAGAATGATCAACCCGGCGCCGCCCGCGCGGCTTCACTTGCGGCGATGGTTCGCGCTGGGGTCCGTGCTCGCGCTGCTGCTCGGCGCCGCCGCGGTGGCGAATGCTCAAGGCTTGGTCAAGGGTGTTCAGGACGGCGCGGCGGCCGGGAACAAGGCAGCGGGTCCCGTCGGTGGCGTGCTCGGCGGCGCGATCGGCGGCGTGGTCGGCGTCTTCACCGGCGTGCTCGGCGTCGGCAACAACGGCAATCAGGCGCCGGCCGCCAATAAGGATGCCAGCAAGGACGCCAAGCAGCAGGGCGCGGGCAGGGACAAGGATGCCAAGAGCGACGCCAAGAACGCCAAGGCAGGCAAGGGCGCCAAGGCGACCAAGGAAGCCAGGAATGCGCCGCAGGACGGCAAGGACAACAAGGATGTCACGGTTCTCACGCAGACCGGGGCGCCGCAGCTGACCGCCGATCAGATCGTCGCCAACAGCGATTCCTATATCGAGCGGATCAAGACCGAGCTGAATCTCACGCCCGACCAGGAGAAGCACTGGTACGGCTTCTCCAGCGCCATGCACTACCTCGGGCATAATGGTGCGGAGCGGCTCAACCTGCGGGTTGCGCGGGCCAAGCGGGATCCGCCTGACGACATCATCGAGCAGATGCGCAACGAGGCCCAATTCCTGATCGACCGCGCCGCCGACCAGCGCAATGTCGCCGACGCCGCCGAGCCGCTCTATTCGAGCCTCGACGACAAGCAGAAGCAGGTCTTCATCCAGGAGATGGTGCGCCTCAGCCACGAGCGCGGACTGGATTGATCAAGTTGAATCGGATCGGGCGCGCCTGAATTAACGGCACCCGCCACGAATTCGTGTATCCTCTCCGCAATTCGGTTATGATTAGCTTCGCAAGCTGACTGCGGGGTTGATATGGCGGACGGACTCTCCGTTTTCCTGGTCGAAGACGAGGCGTTGATCCGGATGATGATCGCCGACATGGTGGAGGAGCTCGGCCACCACGTCGTCGCGGAAGCGGACAATGTCCGCGACGCCAGCGCCTTTGCCATGACCGCGCAGTACGATCTGGCCATCCTCGACATCAACCTCATGGGCGTCTACGTCGATCCCGTCGCCGATCTGATCGAGCGCCGCGGAAAGCCGTTCCTGTTCGCCACCGGTTACGGGCCGGAGTTGCTGCCGTCCTTGCTCCGGCGCAGGCCGATCCTGCGCAAGCCGATTTCGATCGATCAGCTCAAGGCGATGATCGATTCGATGTTTCCGGAAGCAACGGCGAAGGCGCCGCACTGAGCGAAGACGCCGCGTTGGCGACGGCGAAGACGCCGCGCCGAGAGTGTCAACGAAAATGGCCGCCCGTTAGGGGCGGCCATTCGCGGCGCAATAATCTAATTCCAACAGTCTAATTCAATGTCACATCAGGCCGGCGCTGAGGTCGATGCCGCGCGCCATCAGGCAGAACGAGGCCACGAGGCCCATGCAGCAGAACAGCACGACGGTCTTGAAGGCAGAATCGGCAATACGCGTTTCGACAGCAGCCGGCATCGCGGCGAGCGAAATCATGCTCATGTTCATTCCCCCCTTTGTGTTGACCCTGAATTGCATCAGGTGAGGGCACTCTTAGAGCAAAAAGTTTGACGCGAGCTTTCGAGGGATCGTTAACGGAATCGCAATCCGATCGCGGATTCGCGCGCCGCCACGGGACCGCCGATTCTCAGCCGCGGCCGTTCTTCAGCACGGTGGCAATGGTGTGAGCCGTCATGGCGGCCCGGTCCGAGGCACGCTGCGCCGCCAGCCGGTCGCGGGCCTTTTCCTCGATCAGGAGCTCGATCAGGGCGAGCCGCTTGTCCTCGTCGTCCGCCTCGGTCAGCAGGCGGTGATAGCGGTGATAGTCGAAGCCTAGGTCCTGCTTGCGCATGTCACGCCCCCGCAACTACGCTACACACTGCGCGAATTGTTTCTCATCGGAAACGAAGGGGCAAGCACGATCCTGCGTGGAACCGTGTGTGGACTGCAATCAGCTGTGAATTACCGGAGCCGAACGCGCGTATCTCAATCCGGATTGTGATCGGCGAACATCTTGAGGCCCAGGAAGCTTGCATCGGGCTTGGTGACCAGCCGCGTCGGGATGTTGCGCAAGTAATCCTGGAAGCGGCCCTTGGCCTCGAAGCGCGCCCGGAAGGCGGAGGCTGCGAGGAACTCCGGAAAGCGCGGTGCGATTCCGCCGGCGATATAGACGCCGCCGCGGGCGCCGAAGGTCACCGCGAGATTGCCCGCGACCGAGCCGAGAATGGCGCAGAACATTTCCAAGGTCGCGCGGCTGACGGGACAGCTGCCCTCGAGCGCCGCCTTGGTGATGGCTGCGGCATCGCGATGCGGCACCTGGGCGCCGTCGACCTCGGCCAGCGCCTGGTAGAGGCTTTGCAGGCCGGAGCCGGACAGCGCGCCGCGCTCGATGGAGACGTGGCCGAGGCGTCGGCGCAGGCACGCGATCACGCGCTCCTCGCGCTCGTTCTCAGCCGGCAGGGTGGCGTGTCCGGCCTCGGTCACGACGGCCAGCCGTGCGCCATGGCGCTCGACCAGGCAGGATACGCCGAAGCCGGTTCCAGGCCCGACCACCAGCAACGGCTCTCCGGGCAGGCCGTCCTGTCCGCCGAGCGGGATCAGGTCGGCCGGCTCCAGGGCGGGCAGGGACCAGGCCACCACCTCGAAATCATTGAGCACGTGCACAGTGTCAAAGCCGAGGGCGGGCTGGAGCTCGTTGCCGTCGATGACCCAGGGGCTGTTGGTCATGACGCAGCGATTGTTGGTGACGGGACCCGCCACGGCCAGCACGGCGCGCTGGGGCGGTGCGCCGCCGGTCCTGCGCGCGAGAACATCGACAATGGCTTCCCGGACGGTCGGGAAATCGGCGACCTTCACATAGTCGATCGGTCCGGCCTCCTGGCTTCCGCCATCCTGGCTCAGCGCGAAGCGCGCATTGGTACCGCCGATATCGGCGAGAAGAATCTGTCCTGTCCTGCCGATCGTCATGACCATATGGCTTCCGCAGCTTGGTGGCTGCGGGAAACCTTTTCCTCCGCTCTATCGACGCAAATCCGCCTGCTGCGGATATCAGAGAATCCGCCCTTGGGTGCGGCTAGTCAACACGGACGCGGGCAAACCGTTTCATTTCGGGCACGATCCGCGACCAATTTGAACAGATCGCGCAACGCTTCGTTGGTTGCGAAGCCGTACGGGAAGATCGACATTGGCAAAGAGCGTTCGGCGCCCGTCGCGCCGGGCGGATGGAACGGGACCCTGCGATGAAGATTTCAGACCGCGACGTGCTGCTGGTGATCGACGTGCAGAACGATTTCTGCACCGGCGGGGCGCTCGCCGTTCCCGGCGGCGAGAAGGTTGTCCCGGCCGTCAACCGGATTGCCCAAAAGTTCGCCAATGTGGTGCTGACCCAGGACTGGCATCCGGCCGACCATGTCTCCTTCGCGCCGAACCATGCGGGCAAGCAGCCGTTCCAGACCGTCGAGCTCGACTACGGGACGCAGGTGCTCTGGCCGACGCATTGCGTGCAGGGCACGGCCGGCGCCGCATTTCATCGCGACCTCGAGGTCACCTGCGCGAGCCTCGTCGTGCGCAAGGGCTTTCGCCGCGGCATCGATTCCTATTCGGCACTGTTCGAGAACGACCATCGCACGCCGACCGGCCTGCTCGGCTATTTGCGCGAACGCGAACTGAAGACCGTGTTCGTCGCAGGTCTCGCGCTCGACTTCTGTGTACGCTTCTCAGCGGAGGACGCCCGCAAGGCCGGCTTCGAGGTCGCCGTGGTCGAGGACGCCTGCCGCGGCATCGATCTCGGCGGCTCGGTGGCCGCAACGCATCAGAGTTTTCGCGACCTCGGCATTTCGGTCGTCAACCTCGAGGCGTTCCTGTGAGGATCGTGAGATAGCCATGGTGGAGACGACAGGCAAACAGAAGGGCGGGCCGCGACCGGTCCCGGACGAGGCGCTGCTGTGGCCGCTCGCGGCGGCACGGCTCGCGATGGACGCCTGCTTCTGGTGGGTGGAGCGGCCTTCGCCGGAGCAGAACGACAGCAGCCTGCCGTGGACGACACCCAACTCCGTCGCGCTGGAGCTTACGACCATGCGCCTGCGCGATTGCTCGCGAACGCGCTCCGGCCAGCCGGCTCTGGTCTGCGCGCCATACGCGCTGCATCGCGCCCTGATCGCCGACTTCGCGGCCGGCCATAGCGTGGCGCAGTCCCTGCAAAGCGGCGGCATCGACCGCGTCTATCTCACCGACTGGCGCTCGGCCTCGCCCGAGATGCGCTATCTCTCGATCGACAGCTATCTGTCCGATCTCAACGTCGCCATCGACGAGATCGGCGTGCCGGTCGATCTGATCGGCCTGTGCCAGGGCGGCTGGCTGTCGCTGCTGTATGCGGCGCGCTTTCCGGCCAAGGTGCGGCGGCTGGTGCTGGCAGGCGCGCCGGTCGATCTTGCGATCGAGTCCGAGCTCTCCCAGCTCGTTCGCAGCACGCCTGTGGCGGTCTACGATCAACTCGTCGCGCGCGGCGGCGGCAATGTCAGCGGTGAAGAGATGCTGCGTTTCTGGTCCAAGGCGCCGACCCGCGAGGATATCGCGGCCGCGTTGCAGAGGGACCTCACCGACGAGGAGGGCGCCGCGCTGCTCGCGCGCTTCGACCACTGGAATAGCGAGACGCTCAACCTGCCCGGCGGGTATTATCTCGAGGTCGTCAACTGGATATTCCGCGAAAACCGGATTGCCGCCGGCAGTTCCACCGCTCTCGGCCGTGCGGTCGATCTGAAAAATGTCAGGGCGCCGCTCTTCCTGCTGGCCGGGCTCGACGACGATGTGGTGCCGGCATCACAGGCGCTCGCCACCGCCAACCTCGTCGGCACGCCGCCGGCCTTCATCGCGGCGGCCTCCGAGCCCAGCACTCATCTGGGCCTGTTCATGGGTGAGCGGACCCACGCCCATGCCTGGCCGCGGATCGCCGAGTGGCTGCTTGACGACCTCTCGGGTGTGCTGGCCCGCAGCGCCTGACCGCGGCAGGTGCCGGGCAGGCCGCCCTCGCAAATCCGTTATGCATGATGGCGGATGGCCTGCACGGGGCGGGGTCGATGGGTTACATAGAGATTAAGGAGCCGTCGGCACCGGCCGCGATGAGATTTAAGGGTACGCGATGACTTTCCATTCGATCTACGCCCACGGATTTGCGCGCGTGGCGGCCTGCGTCACCACGTCCCATGTCGCCGATCCCTCGGCCAACGCGAAGGCCGTGCTGGAGGCGGCAAATGCCTGCCACGAGCAGTCGGTGGCCGTCGCCGTGTTTCCCGAGCTGTGCCTGTCCGGCTACGCGATCGAGGATTTGGTCAAGCAGGATCCGCTGCTCGATGCGGTCGAGCACGGGCTCGCCGCGATCGTCGAGGCCTCCTCGGCGCTGATGACTGTCCTGATCGTCGGCGCACCGCTGCGGTTCGGCAATCGCATCTACAATTGCGCCGTGGTCATTCACCGCGGCAACGTCCTCGGCGTCGTGCCGAAGAGCTATTTGCCGACCTATCGCGAATTCTACGAGGGACGGCATTTCGCCTCCGGTACCGGCATCGCCGGCGAGACGATCGCCTTCGGCGGGCTGCATGCCCCGTTCGGTACCGACCTGTTGTTTGCGGCCGAGGACGTGCCGGGCCTGACCATTGGCGTCGAGATCTGCGAGGACATGTGGATCCCGGTGACGCCGGCCTCGGAGCTCGCGCTCGCCGGCGCAAGCGTGCTGATCAATCTGTCGGGCAGCCCGATCACGATCGGCCGGGCGCGCTCGCGCGCGCTGCTGTGCCAGTCGACCTCGGCGCGCTGCCTCGCGGCCTACGTCTATGCGGCGGCCGGAGCAGGGGAATCCACCACGGATCTGGCCTGGGACGGCCAGACCTCGATCTACGAGAACGGCGTGCTGCTGGCCGAGGGGGAGCGGTTCCGCCAGGGCGGGCAGATCACCACGGCGGACGTCGATCTCGACCTGCTCAGGCAGGAACGCGCGCTGATGGGCACGTTCGACGACAACCGCCGCCAGCGCGAAGGTTTTTATCGCAGGATCACCTTCGCCCTGAAGCCGCCGGCGGCCGACATCGGCTTCCGGCGCAGCATCGAGCGCTTTCCGTTCGTGCCGAGCGATGAGAGCCTGCTCGAGCAGGATTGCTACGAGGCCTACAACATCCAGGTCGCCGGCCTCGTGCAGCGCATGCGCGCGACCGGCACCAAGCACGTCGTGATCGGCGTGTCTGGCGGCCTCGATTCCACCCATGCCCTGATCGTCGCCGCCAAGGCCGTCGATCTGCTCGGCCTGCCGCGTGAGAACATCCTCGCCTACACCATGCCGGGCTTTGCCACCGGCAGCGAGAGCAAGACCAATGCGCTGGCGCTGATGAAGGCGTTGCAGACGAGCTGGCAGGAGCTCGACATCCGCACCACGGCGACGCAGATGCTGAAGGACATCGGCCACCCCTTCGGCAAGGGCGAGAAGGTCTACGACATCACCTTCGAGAACGTGCAGGCGGGCCTGCGCACCGACTATCTGTTCCGGCTTGCCAATCATCACGGCGGCATCGTCATCGGAACCGGCGATCTCTCCGAGCTCGCGCTCGGCTGGTGCACCTATGGCGTCGGCGACCAGATGGCGCATTATAATGTCAACGCCGGGGTGCCGAAGACGCTGATCCAGCATCTGATCCGCTGGGTGATCGCCTCCAAGCAGTTCTCCGGCGACGTCAACAAGACGCTGGCCTCGATCCTGTCGGCGGAGATCTCGCCGGAGCTGGTTCCGGTCAAGCCGGGCGAGACGCCGCAGAGCACGGAAGCGTCCGTCGGCCCCTACGAGCTGCAGGACTTCAACCTGTTCTACACGCTGCGGTTCGGCATGCGGCCGTCCAAGATCGCCTTCATGGCGCAGCACGCCTGGAAGGATGTCGCCAAGGGCGAATGGCCGCCAGCTTTCCCGACCGACAAGCGCAGGGCCTACGATCTTGCCGAGATCCGGCGCTGGCTGGAGGTGTTTCTGCGCCGCTTCTTCGCCTTCAGCCAGTTCAAGCGCTCGGCGATGCCGAATGGACCGAAGGTCTCGGCCGGCGGCTCACTGTCGCCGCGCGGCGACTGGCGCGCGCCGTCGGATTCGAGTGCGACGGCCTGGCTCGAGGATCTCGAGCGGAACGTGCCGAAATGATCTGATCGGGCAAAACTGATCGGGAAGGATGCCCAAAACGATTTCGCGCCGTGCGGCTGATCAAGCCGGCGGCGCGAAATTGCATTCGATGCTGAAAGTGCCGAGGTCCGGAGTGCCTAGGAGTCCGGACCTCGTTCACCTTGCCCCAGCCTTCAATCCCCCGCCCCATGTGGTCCCCCAACCCCATGTAGCGCGATCAGAGGGTGATGCCCTTGGAACTGGCCGCCGATCGATGTCCCGCGATGTACGCGACATCGAAATAGGATTCCATTCCGGATCACTACGGACACGATTCAACTTGCTTCTGCGGCAAGTTGCACGGGCCTGCATCGACGCCAGCGCCGCTGCACAACATCGAGGCTGGCGATGCGCGGGATGTCCACATCTGCTCGACGCTGCGGAATCTCGGTTTCACGGGGCTGTCATTGAACTGGTCTAGCGCTGCTCCCGTCGTCGCTGACGGTCAAGGGAGCAACCCATGTCGAAGCCAGTGCTGGGCGCCGCGCTGTCCATCAAATCGATCCCCGCCCATCGCGACTGGCTCCTGGAACGTCAGCGCGATCTCGAAATCCAGGATTTCTTCCGCGCCGACCTGCTCGACAGCGATTGGCGCAGCACCGCGGCCGAGATCAAGCAGATGCTGTCGGGCCACACCGGCCGGCTCGGCATTCATGGGCCGTTCTGGGGTTTCAAGATCGACAGCCACGATCCGATGATCCGCCAGGCCGTCACCAAGCGCCTGCTTCAGGGCCTCGACGCCGCCGAGTTCCTCGGCGCGACGCAGATGGTGATCCATTCGCCGTTCACGACCTGGGATCACAACAATCTCGATCTCTATCCCGACAGCCGCAGCAACCTCATCGAACGCGTCAAGGCGACGCTCGCCGAGGTGATCGCGCGCGCCGAGACGACCGGCTGCGAGATCGTGATCGAGAACATCGAGGACAAGGATCCGCGCGACCGCGTGCGCCTCGCCAAGGCGCTCGAAAGTGCCAAGGTCCGCGTCTCGCTCGACACCGGCCACGCCAACTATGCCCACATCTCCACCGGCGCGCCGCCGGTCGACTACTACGTCGAGACCGCCGGTGACATGTTGACGCATGTGCACCTGCAGGACACCGACGGCTTTGCCGACCGCCACTGGGCGCCGGGCGAGGGCAACATCCCCTGGGTCGCCGTGTTCCGCGCACTTGGCCGGCTGACATCCAATCCGCGGCTGATCCTCGAGCTGCGCAACCACGACCACGTTCGCGCCGGCGCCGCACATCTCGCCGCGCTCGGTCTCGCGGAATAGCCGATCCAACGAAGGGCAGGGGTTATCGTCATGACAAAGTTTTCCCGTCGCACCATCCTGAAATCCGGCGGCGCGGCTGCCAGCACGCTGCTGCTGCCGCGCTTTGCGATCGCGCAGGGCGACAACCGTCCCTCGGTCACGATCGCCGTGCAGAAGGTGACGAACGCCAACGTGCTCGACGTGCTGCGCGAGCAGTCCAATGTCGGCGAGCGCGTGTTCTTCTCCTCGATCTGGGAAGGCCTGATCTCGAAGAACTGGCGCGGCAACCTCGAGGCCGTGCCCGGCCTCGCCACCGAATGGCGCCGCATCGACGACCAGACCGTCGAGCTGAAGCTGCGCCAGGGCGTCAAGTTCCATAACGGCGACGAGCTGACCGCCGAAGACGTCGTCTTCACCTTCAGCCGCGAACGCATGTTCGGCGAGACCGAGGCCAAGAGCCGCACCACCATCCAGGCCTTCGAGAAGATCCCGACGCCGCGCCCGGGCAAGGAATTGCCGCCGGACGTGCCCGCCGTCGCCCGCCGCATCTGGCCGGACCTCGTGCGCGTCGATGCCGTCGATAAGTACACCGTGCGCTTCTACAACGCGACGCCCGACGTCACGATCGAGGGCCGGCTGCAGCGCTACGGCTCAGACATCATGAACCGCCGCGCCTGGGAGGAATCCGCAAGCTATCTCGACTGGGCGCGCAAGCCGATCACGACTGGTCCGTACAAGGTGGTCGAGCTTAGGCCCGACGTCTCGCTGACGCTGGAAGCCCACGACGAATATTGGGGCGGCCGGCCGCCGCTCAAGCGCATTCGCTTCCTCGAAGTGCCTGAGGTCGCGAGCCGCATCAACGGCCTGCTCTCGGGCGAATACCAGTTCGCCTGCGACATCCCGCCGGACCAGATCGCCGGCATCGAGAAGAATGCTGCGTTCGAAGTGCAGGGCGGCACCATCCTCAATCACCGCCTGACCGTGTTTGACAAGAACCACGCCGTGCTCGCCAACCCGCTCGTGCGCCGCGCCTTCACCCATGCCATCGACCGCCAGGCGATCGTCGACAGCCTGTGGGCCGGCCGCACCCGCGTGCCGAAAGGTTTGCAGTGGGAATTCTACGGCGACATGTTCAACGCCGACTGGAGCGTGCCGGCCTACGATCCCAAGCTCGCGCAGGATCTGCTCAAGCAGGCCAATTACAAGGGCGACCCAATCCCGTATCGCCTGCTCAACAATTACTACACCAACCAGGTCGCGACCGCGCAGATCCTGGTCGAGATGTGGAAGTCGGTCGGCCTCAACGTCCAGATCGAGACCAAGGAGAACTGGTCGCAGATCATGGAGCGCGCGCCGACCCGCGCCGTGCGCGACTGGTCGAACTCGGCCGCCTTCAACGATCCAGTCTCCTCGCTGGTCGCCCAGCATGGACCGAACGGCCAGCAGCAGCAGATCGGCGAATGGACCAATGTCGAGCTGAACAAGCTGTCCGAATTCCTGGAAACCTCGACCGATCGTGAGGCGCGCAAGAAGGCGTTCCGCCGCATGCTGGAGATCGCCGAGCGCGAGGATCCCGCCTACACGGTGCTGCACCAGAACGCGACATTCACGGCCAAGCCGAAATCGATCAAGTGGAAGGCGGCGCCGGCATTCGCGATGGATTTCCGCGCCGGCAATTTCGAGGCGTAAGCGGTGTCGCCGCTGGTCAGCATCCGCGACCTCGGCGTCGCCTTCAACGGTGTCGCGGTGTTGCGCGGCGTCGATCTCACCCTGCAGAAGGGCGAGGCCCTCGGTCTCGTCGGCGAGTCCGGTTCGGGCAAGTCGGTGACATGGCTTGCCGCGCTCGGCTTGTTGCCGCGGCACGCGAAGGTCTCGGGCTCGGTGCGGCTCGACGGGCGCGAGATCCTCGGCGCGCCGGCCTCCGAGCTCGATCAGGTCAGGGGCGGGCGGGTTGCCATGATCTTCCAGGATCCGGCAAGCGCGCTCAATCCGGTGCTGACCATCCGCAAGCAGCTCTGCGAGGCGCTGGCGCTGCATCGCGATCTCTCGGGTGATGCCGTAAGAGCGGATGCGCTGCGGCTGCTTAATCTGGTCGGCATCCCCGATGCGGCGCGGCGTCTGTCCGCCTATCCGCACGAATTCTCCGGCGGCCAGGTCCAGCGTATCATGATCGCGATGGCGCTCGCCGGAAATCCCGACCTCTTGATTGCGGACGAACCGACCACGGCGCTGGATGCCACCATCCAGGCGCAGATTCTGGAACTGCTCTCCACCATCCGTCGCGAGATGGGCATGGCGATGGTGCTGATCAGCCACGACCTCGGCGTCGTCGCGGAAAACTGCGACCGCGTCGCGGTGATGTATGCCGGCCGTATCGTCGAGCACGCACCGAGCAACCAGCTCTTTGCCGATCCCGTGCACCCCTATGCGCAGGGCTTGATCGGCGCGCTGCCGCCGCTCGACGGGCCGCGCCGCCGTCTCACCGCCATTCCCGGCACCGTGCCCGATCCCGCGCATATGCCTGACGGCTGTGCCTTCGCGCCGCGCTGTGCGCTGGCAGCCGAGGCGTGTGGTCTTGCGGCGCCGACCCTCGCGCCAATCGCAGAGGATCGCGCGGTTGCCTGCATCCGCGCCGAAGCCTCTCGCCGCGCGCTGCTCGGGATCGCCGCCGAATGAGCGCGCCGCTCGTCGAGGTATCCTCGATCTCGCGCAGCTATTCGATGCGCTCCGGAATGTTCGGCCGAGCGACCGCCGTGCATGCCGTCGACGGCGTGTCGCTGACGATCCCCAAGGGCGAGACGCTCGGCCTCGTCGGCGAGTCCGGCTCGGGCAAATCGACCACCGGCCGCATCGTGCTCGGCCTCGAGCCGCCCGATCGCGGCGAGGTGCGGTTTGGCGGTAAGTCGATGGCAGCGCCCGGTACGCCTGCGTGGCGCGCGCAACGGGCGCGCATGCAGATGATCTTCCAGGATCCGCTGGGCGCGCTGGACCGGCGCCTGGCCGTCGCCACGCAAATCCGCGAACCCCTGGACATCCACAGCCTCGGCACGCCGGCCGAGCGCGAGGAGCGCGTGCGCGAATTGCTGCGCGCCGTCGAGCTGACACCCGCGCACGGCGCGCGCTATCCGGGCGCGCTCTCCGGCGGGCAGCGCCAGCGCATCGTGCTGGCGCGGGCGCTGGCGACGAAGCCGGATTTCCTTGTCTGCGATGAGCCCGTCAGCGCGCTCGACGTCTCGATCCAGGCGCAGGTGGTCAATCTGCTGTGCGATCTCCAGGCGCAGCTTGGGCTCACGCTGCTGTTCATCAGCCACGATCTGCGCGTCGTCAGGCAGATCAGCAATGTCGTGGCCGTGATGTATCTCGGCCGCATTGTCGAGATCGGCAGCGCCGACGATCTCTTTGCCCGGCCGGAGCATCCCTACACACAGGCACTGGTCTCGGCGTCGCCCGCACCGGGCCGCCGCAGCGCGGGCCGCATCGTGCTGTCAGGCGATCCACCAAACCCGGCGGCGCGGCCCCAAGGCTGCGCCTTCCACCCGCGCTGCCCGCGCGCTATTGCGCGCTGCGCAAGCGAGGTGCCTGCACTCTCAGCCGTCGGCGGTGAGCGGCAGGTCGCCTGCCATCTCGTCACGGGCCCACAGGCCGAAACGCAGGACGCGGCGTGATGGGACGCTACTTCGCCATCCGCATCGGACGCGCGGCCCTGACGATCGTGCTCGTCGTCACCTTCGCCTTCGTCGTGCTGCGGCTGTCAGGCGATCCCGCGCTGATGATCTTGGGACCGGAGGCGCCGCCGGAAGTCCTTGCCGCCTTCCGCAAGGCCTGGGGCCTCGATGATCCCATCTGGTTCCAGTATCTCGATTACTTCGGCGCCATCGCCAAGGGCGAACTCGGCCGCTCCATGCGCGACGGACGGCCCGCAATCGAGCTCGTGCTGGAGCGCATCCCGGCGACGCTGGCGCTGACGTTGCCGGCCTTCGTGTTCAAGGTCGCGCTCGGCATTCCCGCCGGCATCTACGCCGCGCTGCACCGGGGCTCCGCCATTGACCGCACCGTGATGATCACGGCAGTGGCGGGTTTCACCGTGCCGAGCTTCGTGCTGGCGCTGCTGCTGGTGCTCGTCTTCGCCGTGCAGCTCGGCTGGCTGCCTTCGGGCGGACAGGACAGCTGGCGGCACGCCATCTTGCCGATCACGACGCTCAGCCTCGGCGGCGCCGCGGTGCTGGCGCGCTTCACCCGCAGCGCCATGCTGGAAGTGCTGGGCCAGCCCTATATCCGCACCGCATCGGCCAAGGGCGTGCCGTGGCGCAAGGTGGTGACCTCGCACGCGCTGCCGAACGCGGCGATCCCGACCGTGACCATTCTGGGCTTCATGGTGGGCACGCTGATCGCGGGCGCGGTCGTGGTCGAGAGCGTGTTTGCCTGGCCGGGCGTAGGGCGTCTGCTCGTGGTTGCCGTCGCCAACCGCGACCTCGCCGTCGTGCAATGCATCCTGCTGCTGGTCGCGATGACCATGGTGACGTCCAACCTGATCGTCGACTTCCTCTACGGTTTCCTCGATCCGCGGCTGCGCGCCAAAGGGGCGCACGCATGACCGACGCCACGCTGAAGGACACGGCCGTCCGCCGCCGCATCAGCCTGCCGGCGATCCCGGTCTCGGTCGCGCTCGCGATCACCTGGATCGTCGCCATGCTGGTGATCGCGGCCTTCGCCGAGAAGATCGCGCCTTACGGCTTCACCCAGCTCGATTTGCGCAACCGGCTGTCACCGCCCGGCAATGTCGCGCACTGGCTCGGCACCGACGAGCTCGGCCGTGACGTGCTGTCGCGCCTCCTCGTCTCGATCCGCATCTCGCTGCTGATCGCGTTCGGCGCGACCGCGATCTCGGCGATCGTCGGGACCACGCTCGGTTTCCTCGCCGCGCATTTCCGGGGGGCCGTCGAGCAGCTCGTGCTGATGCTGACAGACTTCCAGGCCAGCATGCCGTTCCTGATCATGGCGCTCGCCGTACTCGCCTTCTTCGGCAATTCGCTGCCGCTGCTGATCGGCCTGATGGGCCTGTTCGGCTGGGAGCGCTACGCCCGCATCGCCCGCGGCCTTGCCATCTCGGCCAATGCGCAGGGCTACGCGGCCGCGGTCCGCCAGCTCGGGGCCACGCCGTCGCGGATTTACCTCCGGCACATCCTGCCGAACATCGCCTCCACCCTGATCGTCTCGACCACGCTGGTCTTCCCCGAGGTGATCCTGATGGAGTCGGGCCTGTCCTTCCTCGGCCTCGGCGTGCAGCCGCCGATGACCAGCCTCGGCAACATGGTCGGCTATGGCCGCGAGTACCTCACCCGGGCGCCCTGGATCATGCTGGCGCCGGCGACCACCATCGTGGTCACGACGCTGGCCGTCTCCGTGATCGGCGACTGGCTGCGCGACCGGCTCGATCCGACCCTGCAATAGGGCGACCGGCCTGCGGCGTGTGCCGATTTGCCTAGCCTTGGACTTCCGGCGTCCTGCCGCGGCCGAGCGCGAATTGACCGACCGGGCCCTCGATATGCAATTCCAACTCCGTCATTTTCGCGAACAGATCGATGTTGGTGCTGCCGATGGCGCAACCGCCGAGGCCCATATCGGTCGCCGCCAGGTAAAGCGTCTGAATCAGGCTGCCGACATCCTTCAGGATCAACGAATATGCGATTGAGCTGTATTTCCAGGAGACCCGCCCAAAACGCGCCGCGATCGTGATGAGGATTTGCGGCTGAGCGGGCGCGTCCATGGCGAACTGGGCAGCCGCCAGTTGCGCCTGGAGTTGTTGGGGGGAAGCGCTGATCGCGACCAGCGCGTGGCTCCCTGCATCGTAGTGGTAGAGTCCGGGCGCAAGCCCGTCGCAGTTCGCGACGGTAAGGTACAATTCCAGCTCGTACGCGCTCCCCGCCGACGGATAAGGCCTCGTGCTGTAAGGGACCTCGGGACCGCCCTCGAAATACGGCCCGCTCTTCCATTCGGACACGACGCGCGCGGTGGTGTCGAGAAACTGCGCGAGTTCGCCGAGCGTGACCGGATTCTTGTCGTCGAAATCCCGCGTTGAATGGCGTTCGCGCAACAGCTTCGGGAAGTGGGAGTTCGGCTCCGGCCAGGAGAGTTTGCGCAGGTCAATCTTGCTGCCGGCCCAGGGTGGCCGCACCGCGGGCGACGGCGGAACGACCCCGGCATAGGTGAAGGCGGCGCCGACCGGATTGGCTTGCCGACCCTCCGTGCTCCGCGTGTGAAACACCAGATCGTGGAAATCCCAGAGCACGAGGTTGCCGTCGCCTTCGTTCACCCGCAGGCCTTCTCCGTCTTTCGCACCGAGCTTGAGCAGGATCTGGCTGTCGAGCAACAGTTCGAGGAGAGGGACAGTGGAGGAAGCTATCTTCTGGTTGAGCTTGCCGATCTTCCGAGGCTGCGACAGCGCAGCAAGGGTGGCGGCGATGGCGGGATCGCCAATCCGGAACAGCGCGCCGGCGCGTGGCGATTCCAGCACCATCTCATTGCCGCGCCGGCGCAGATAGGCAAAGCGCGACAACACGACGGTGTCACGGCTGCCCAGCTTCGCGCGCCGCGGCCAGTAGTCGGGGACTTGGGGCTCGATGACCACGAAGCCCTGGGTGTTATGCGACGAGGAGAGGCGGTATTCCAAAAGCCCCTGCCGCGCCAAGCGATGTACCAGGGCGTCGATTTCCCTGGCGACGACACTCTTGCCTGCAAACGATGCGAGCGGAAGACCGGTACTTAGATGTCGGGCGCGGTCCATCGCGGCCGCGCTGAATTGTCCGAGGTTGACGGAATAGTCGCCCAGAAAGGCGGCGATGTTTCCGTCCGGCTGCATCTGGAGGGAGAAGCGATGGCCCAATCGGGCGGCAATGTCTGGCGCGATCTTCCTGGTCGGCTTTTTCCTGGGAGCGCGCACGAAAGAGCAGCCTTCAGGTGTGTGGCAGGAATGAAGTCAGATCGTTTTCGGGTCGCGGCCGGTCCAACAATCCGAGCTTCACCGGCACATCGTAGAGCCGGCCCGGTGCGAAGCGGCGATAGAAATGACGCAGGCCGGGAACGAGCACTCTGACGACCGGAACCTCGACGTCGGGACGTGTCTGGTCGAGGACGAGGAAATCGTAGCCTGCACGGGCGGCGATCTCGACGCAGGCAATGACCTGGTCTCGCGTATTGTCGTGAAGCTTGAGGCTCGGCGCCGGGGGGATGATAGGGCGATCGCTCGGTGTCAGGAACGGGTAGTCTTCCAGACGCAGCGGTGTGACACCGTCGAGGGTCGGCTTCTCGCCGCTCGCGCCGCCCATCATGCCGACCGACATGAATTGGGTCAACTCGGTGAGGGAGCGCAGCAGGGCTATGCGGCGGTCGAAATGCGCGCCGGAGCCGAACTCGATATTCTCGTGTCCATTCTGCATCCAGTGCATGATCGCCACGTAAGTCGGAATGCCGAGATCGGTGGTGATGTCGAGCACCCACAGCTTGCGCCCGGCTTCCGCAAATTGAGTTTGGAGATCCCGGACGTAGAAGTCGTCGAACTGCTCGAGGTCGACTTCGGCGCGCTGCACCCGGTTGTACCACCAGATCGCGTAGGCATCGCGCTCTATCAGCTCGAGGAAGCCCTGGACAATCGCTTCGTCGCGGGTGTTGCCGGCCGCGCAGCCGTTGGAATCCGTGTGAAAGCCGCCATAAAAGAAATACAGGAGACCCGTCGGCAGATATCTGAAGCGTTTGTCGCGCAGCGATGAGACCGGCGACCACTCGGTCCTCGTCGCGGGATCGAACGGCTCGGGCACCGGATGGGGATCGTCCGGTCGCTGGAGAAACCTGTTCTTGAACTGCGTTTCGCTGAAGAGCTGGACATCGTTGGGAAGAAGCGCGTCGCCAGGAGCGAAATCGTCAAATCGACGCGTCGTCCTGATCTCATCGCCCTGGAAAATGCCCGAATAGCGTTCGATCGATTCCATCAGCGCGCTGGCTTCGCCCTGCTCGGCGGTCGAGCCCTTGCCAAAGCTGCCGCCGCTCAATCCGGACCTGAGCTGGTCGATGCTGTGGGCCGGCGCGGAGAAATTATGCTGGGCGAAATAGTTGGTGTTCATCGGCAGATCGACGTCGATCCGCTCGAGCCTGGACACCACGCCTGTCAGTGGGCTCACATGCTTGCGGAAGCGCGACACCGTCGAGCGCGATGTCACGGTGCGGTATCCACCGCTGGTCATGACGAGCCTCTTGCCCTCGGCAATCTCGACCAGGGCCGGAGATCGGCGCGGGTTGTTCAGCTTCCTGCTGCCGCAGGTCGGACATTGCGGGCGTCGCGTCACGTAGTGCTTGGCGATGGCGGCGCCGGTCAGGTCGAAGCTTGCGATGTGATCGCGCAAATCGGTGCGAAAGCCCGAGGCAATCGCCTTGGCGATCTCGACGGCCGCAAAATGGATTCCCGCTTGGCCGACGCTTTCCCTGACGAGCGGCGATGTGGCAACCGCATGCGCCGGTCCCCGGTCGAGAAATCCCTTGATCTCCCGATTGCGGATCATGCGATCGAACAGGCAGGTCCAGCAGGCGCTCTCGCCCGGTTTGAACACGGGCCCGACCAACGGAAACGGACCGGATGGCTGGACCAGCAACCAGGGCGTCTTGGCGGCCACGCGTTCTTGGTTCAGTTCAGCAAGTCGCCGGTCGAGATAGTCGTTCGCCAGCGTGATCGTGAACTTCGGCGCTCGCTTGGCGATTTGAACCCCGAGCTTGCTCAACACCGCGGTCAGCTCCTTGGCGCCTTTGACGTCAATCGACTCGACCTGCACCGGGCAATTGCGAAGATTCTGCTCCGCGATCTCCAGGGGCATGCCTAGGCTTGCCAGGAAACCAGCGACGGCACCGTCAAACGCTTTCGAGGTCGCTGCAACGACATATCGGCGATCGAGGAGCCGCTTGATCGCTTCCTCGATCTTGTCGGCCGGAAAGTGCTTCGAAAGCTGGCGAATGATCTCCGACCAAGCCTTGCCATGTTTTCCGATCGCGGTGGCCAAGGCACAGTAGAGCTCGCCATGCAGGAAGAACTTGCGATCCTCGGAATAGAGGCAAACCGCATCGGGAGGCAGTACGTAAGCGGTGAAGTTCGGTGCAAATCGGAGAACGTCTTTGCGGGTCTGCCGCGCAACGCGGGTCTTGCGAGTTGCAGTCATTGAGTCAGCACGCTGATCCTGTTGCCGTCACGCTGGATCCCCGGTGCAAGACGGATCGTCGCGACCGCAGGCCGGCATTTTCCCGGAGAATTGAAACGAATTCAGCTGCCGCCCGCAAGCTGCCGATGCAAGCATCGGAGCGAAATCAAGCAATTGGCCGGCCCCTTTCTTGAGGCCGGCCAATGACCTATCAACCCGTGAATTTGACATTCGGAGCGCGCCGAGGCCTAGCACCAGCGGCAGCGGCCCCACGATGCGCAGCAACCCGCGCATGATACGGCGCATCCCACCACACCGACAGCACAGCCAACTGCGCAACCTGCACATCGGCAACCGACGCCGCATCGGCAACCACGGCAACCCCGACAGCCTCCGCAGCCGCGGCAACCGCCGCATCCACGCCACGCCAGCTGCACGCGGCTGCCGGCGTTTTCCTTGTCGAAGAGATGGAAGGTGGCGAGGCTGACGTCAGCCATTTCCTCTTCATCGAGCGTGATTGCCTGACCCGTTCCAAGGTGCGGCAATTGCTGCACGTCGGGTGTCGGCACGGCGGACGCCGATGCGCCTCCCGCCAGCGAGAACGTCAACCCTGCGGCTCCGAACGCCGGCACGGCGACTTTGGTTACCCGCTTCTTCCGTTTAGAAGTCTGCTTCGCCTGCCGCATGGTCCAACCTCCGAGCATTGCTAGAAGCATCCCAGCCGCGGTAAGTCTACGCTCAGGAAATAACACGAGCAAGAATTACGCGCACAAAAGCGCGGCGCTGCGCGTTCAGAATGTATTCATCTTCATGAACGGCATCGGCACGGGCAGTTGACGCAGGGCATCAACGATCGGCGCTGTTGGTGCGCGTGCAGCTTGGTGCAGTGCCGCAAGCGCATCGAATCTTGAACGGAGAGGTCCGCGTGGCAGATCAATCAGGGCGTTTCGCTTGGTATGAACTCCTGACCACGGATGTCGCGGCGGCCGGCGCATTTTATCGCAAGGCCGTCGGCTGGGGCGTGAGGGATGAATCGACCCCCGAACTGCCCTACATGGTGTTTCGTAGCGGCGGCGCTCCGCTGGGCGGACTTATGGATATCCCGGAAGAGGGGCGGAGATTGGGGGCGACGCCGAGATGGATGGGATACGTCGCCGTCGACGACCTGGACGCAACCGCCGTGCAGATCAGGCGCCTCGGAGGCAGGATCCTTGTGCCGCCGACCGACACCAATATTGGCCGCATAGCAGTCGTTGCCGATCCGCAGGAGGCGACGTTCGGGCTGATCAAAGAACCAACCTATGGCCGACGGAAACCGGGCCGGCTGGACGAGCAGGGGCGCGTAGGCTGGCATGAGTTGCTGGCCGCCGACCGGACCGTGATCTTCGATTTCTACAGAGAACTATTCGGTTGGCAGAAAGCGGACGCTCAAGGCGAACCAGCGGCCTGGTATCAATTGTTTTCGGCGGGTGGGCAGACGGTCGGCGGCATGCTCACGAAACTTCCGAGCGTGACGCAGCCGAGCTGGTTGCATTACTTCAACGTCGACGACATCGGTGCTGCCACGAAACATGTGAATGCTGGCGGAGGCCGGATCCTCCAGGGTCCGATCGAGTTGCCCGATGGCTGCTGGATCGCACGATGTGTCGATCCCCAGGGTGCCCTGTTTGCATTGCAGGGCGCCCGAGGTCAGACAAGCATTGAGCCATCCTCGGCTTCGGAAATCGGCTGGTCCGCCAAGTGGGGTGGCATTGCCTCCCAGGGGAGAATTGTGCTGCCCAAGCCGGAGCGCTAGCCACAGCGTCTCTCCGGCGCTGACCCGAGCTTGCAATAGCCCGCGCCGGGAGCAGGGGAGGCCTGCGAAAGGCCGATCCGGCCCTGTCCGGCCCAAGTTCCCGTTGCACCTGATCACCCCGTGCGCTATCCGGCCGGAAAGGCCTGAGGCGGCTCCATATTTTCCCGCTCAGGCACCCAAACCCGAGGACGGAAACCGCCATGCCAGCCTATCGCTCCCGCACCACCACCCACGGCCGCAACATGGCGGGCGCCCGCGGCCTCTGGCGCGCGACGGGCATGAAGGACGCAGATTTCGGCAAGCCGATCATCGCGGTCGTCAACTCTTTCACCCAGTTCGTGCCCGGCCATGTCCACCTCAAGGACCTCGGCCAGCTGGTCGCCCGCGAGATCGAGCAGGCCGGCGGCGTCGCCAAGGAGTTCAACACCATCGCCGTCGACGACGGCATCGCCATGGGCCATGACGGCATGCTCTACAGCCTGCCGTCGCGCGAGCTGATCGCCGACAGCGTCGAGTACATGGCCAACGCGCACTGCGCCGACGGCCTCGTCTGCATCTCCAACTGCGACAAGATCACGCCCGGCATGCTGATGGCCGCGCTGCGGCTCAACATCCCCGCCGTGTTCGTGTCGGGCGGCCCGATGGAGGCTGGCAAGGTCAAGCTGCAGGGCAAGACCAAGGCCGTCGATCTCATCGACGCCATGGTCGCCGCGGCCGACTCCAAGGTCAGCGACGAGGACGTCAAGGTGATCGAGCGCTCGGCGTGCCCGACCTGCGGCTCCTGCTCGGGCATGTTCACCGCCAACTCCATGAACTGCCTGACCGAGGCGTTGGGCCTGGCGCTCCCCGGCAACGGCTCGGTGGTCGCAACCCACGCCGACCGCAAGCGCCTGTTCGTCGAGGCCGGCCACACCATCGTCGACCTCGTCCGCCGCTATTACGAGCAGGACGACGCCTCCGTGCTGCCCCGCAACATCGCGAACTTCAAGGCGTTCGAGAACGCGATGACGCTCGACATCGCGATGGGCGGCTCGACCAACACCGTGCTGCATCTGCTCGCCGCCGCTCATGAAGGGCAGGTGGCCTTCACGATGCAGGACATCGACCGGCTGTCGCGCCGCGTGCCCGTGCTGTGCAAGGTCGCGCCGTCGGTCGCCGACGTGCATGTCGAGGACGTGCATCGCGCCGGCGGCATCATGGGCATTCTCGGCGAACTCGACCGTGCCGGCCTGATCGACACCTCGGTCTCGACCGTGCACGCGCCGACCATGAACGATGCGCTGGAGCGCTGGGACATCAAGCGCTCCAAGAGCGAGGCGGTGCGCACTTTCTATCGTGCCTCGCCCGGCGGCATCCCGACCCAAGTCGCCTTCAGCCAGGAACGCCGCTACGACGAGCTCGATGCCGACCGCGAGAAGGGCGTGGTGCGCGATCTCGAGCATGCCTTCAGCAAGGACGGTGGTCTCGCCGTGCTCTACGGCAATCTCGCGCAGGACGGCTGCATCGTGAAGACCGCCGGCGTCGATGCCTCGATCCTGAAGTTCTCTGGCCCCGCGCGCGTGTTCGAAAGCCAGGACGCGGCCGTCGAAGGCATCCTTGGCGGCAAGGTCGTCGCCGGCGAGGTCGTGGTCATCATCTACGAAGGCCCGCGCGGCGGCCCCGGCATGCAGGAGATGCTGTATCCGACCAGCTATTTGAAATCGATGGGCCTCGGAAAGGCTTGCGCGCTCGTCACCGACGGCCGCTTCTCCGGCGGCTCGTCCGGCCTGTCGATCGGCCATCTGTCGCCGGAGGCGGCGGAAGGCGGCAACATCGGTCTGGTGCGCACCGGCGACGTCATCGCCATCGACATTCCGAACCGCAGCATCACGCTTGAGGTCTCCGACGAGGAGCTGGCCAGCCGCCGCGCAGCGGAAGAGGCGAAGGGCGATGCCGCCTGGCAGGCGACGGGCCGCAAGCGCAACGTCTCCACCGCGCTCCAGGCTTACGCTGCGCTCACCACCAGCGCCGCGCGCGGCGCGGTGCGCGAGGTGAAGCGTCGCTCAAACTGAGCATCGCGCCGTTCGCACGGCGTGCGCATAGTCAACAAGTCCTGAACGGCCGGCGAAAGCCGGCCGTTCGCGTTAAGGATGCTCCAACGAACTTCGGCAGCCCAGGAGTTTGCGGCGTATATTGCGCGCGACCTTCGCAAATCCATTTCGGGCAACTGGGGCACCACCGCAATGTCTCGTACTCTCGCTGTTGTTTTCTCTACGGCCGTCGCCGCGATTTCGATGACGGGCGCAGCCTCCGCCGGCTGCTACAATTGCTACACGCCGCCGCCGTGCCAGACCTGCTACCAGCAGCAATACGTCGCCCCGCAATACCGCACCATCGACGAGACCGTGATGGTGTCGGCGGGCTCCGTGGTTGCCCACCGCACGCCGGCGCAGTACCGCACCGTGATGGTGCCGCAGACCGTGATGGTCGCGCCGCCTGGCGTGCAGTACGAGCGCATCCCGCCGCAATATGCGACGCGCCAGCGCGTCGAGATGGTCTCGCCCGGCTATTCCTATTACGCCCCGGTGCAGATGGGCTGCGCTTCCTGCGGCTACTGAACCGAAGCAGCAGCGAGGAATTCCAAGCGGCGCTCCCTCGGGGGCGCCGCATTGCTTTTGGCGGCAGCAAACGAGGCCCGGAAACGGAGGCGAATCCAAACCGGGCCTCGCAACCAGCGACGCCCTGGGAGATGTCGCTGGTGTCCGGGATTGCTGAGCGGCCGGGCCGTATCGGTGGCCGACGCGTTGCGTGAAGCTAGAGGAACAGCCTGACGCTCGCCTGACAGCGGACTGGGTGTGGAGGCGCTTGAGGCGAGGGCGCCAACTTCGCGTTGCCTTGCGGCACCGACTGCGTTAAGCGACAGCCATTCCGGGCTTGGAAGGGTGGCCGAGTGGTTTAAGGCACCGGTCTTGAAAACCGGCGTGCCCGCAAGGGTACCGTGGGTTCGAATCCCACCCCTTCCGCCAGTATATTGTTCTCCTCTGTTCGCAGTCGTTCGAACTCCACAGCGAAATCAGTGACTTGCGCCGAAAAGCTGTACTTCGCAGTTCTCCGGTGTTCTCCCTAATCGGGACGCTGACCGTAGCTTTAGACCGTGGGTTCGGAGGACGGTTTTCCTGGAGGAACAATGGCTGGAAGGCTTAAACCACTCGACGTCGATCGCCAAACCAAGCCCGGCAAATACGCCGACGGCGGTGGGCTTTATTTGATCGTCACAGGACCAACTTCGAAAAGCTGGTCGTACCGATTCTGGAAGGACGGCAAGGAGCGTTGGCACGGCCTCGGCTCCTTGAAGGATGTGTCGCTAAAGGACGCGCGACTGGCACGCGATGCTGCGCGGCTGCGCGTGAAGGGCGATCGCAGCACCGCCGGCGTGGACATTGTGCTGGAACGGCGACAGGCGCGCGAAGAGGCGAAAGCCGTAGAGACCAAGGTCGTCATGCCAACGTTCGAGGAGTGCGCGGAAGCTTACATCCGGGTGAACTGGTCGACCTGGAGCGAGAAGCATCGCGATCAGTGGCCATCCTCCCTCAAGCGCTACGCCTATTCCACCATCGGCAAGCTGACGATCCGGGAGATCAAGCCGAGCCACATCCACGATCTGCTGAAGCCAATCTGGGTGGAAAAGCGGGAGACCGCGAACCGTGTTCGCGGCCGGATCGAAACGATCATCGCGAAGAACGTCGATATCGACGATCCGGACTTCCGCAATCCGGCTGAATTGACAAGGCAGCTGCGTGAAAAGTTGCCAAAGCGCCCCAAACGGGTGGTCCGCCATCATCCTGCCTTGCCTTACAGCGAGGCGCCGGCCTTCATGCAGCTCCTTGCCGGTGCGCCCGGGACGGCTGCCGCCATGCTGCGTTTCCTGATCTTCACAGCTTGCCGCACGAACGAGGCCGTCGACGGGCAGTGGTGTGAAATCGATCGTCCGGCCGCCACCTGGAAAATCCCCGGCGAGCGGATGAAGATGGACCAAGACCACCACGTTCCCTTGACAGATCCCGCGCTGGCGGTGCTCGACGAGATGGGCGATGGCAGCCAAGGTGAACTGATCTTTATTAATCCCGATGGCGGAGCATTCTCCGAAAATGCGATGCTCGCGGTACTTGATCGTCTCGGCTACGGACACGTCACGGTCCATGGCTTCCGGTCTACCTTTGCAACCTGGGCCGAGGAATGCACCGACTATCCTGATGGAGTCCGCGAGGCTGCGCTTGCCCATAAATACAAGAGCGAGACCACTGCGGCCTATCAACGTGGCCAGAAGCTGGAAAAGCGACGAGCGCTGATGAAAGATTGGGCCGCATTCTTGACTGGTGCCAAGGTGGTCTCATTGGACGATCGGAGGGTAGGATAGCCTTCGAGCTGAGCCAACCATAGGCGAAGGAACTACAAGATGATTCGATGAGACGATCCAATGTCCGCTAGTCTTCAGAATGCGAAGAACTCAGAGCGAGCAATCCAGTCCGCTTAGCCGCAAGCAGCGGGCCTCCGCCAGATGAGCGCAACTTCGCTGATGGGCCAAAACCCGACATGTTCTATAGAAATGGTTAGGTCGAGACCAGATGGACGGCGGGATGCATCATGCCGAGCATTCCGACAATGGCGAGGATCGTCAGTCCGAGCGCGATCTCGATAACGCTGTTGCGCGTGAGTTGCCGGAGTGAGTCCGACTGCACTCCGGTGGCGGATGGCAGGGCGAGCCGCGGCATCAGGTAGAATCGGTTAATCGCGGCAACTGCGAGCATGGCGGCGAATATGCCGAGCTTGAGCATCAACACAAGGCCGTATTCGGTTGTAAACAGCCCACGAAACGAGCCGACCAGGATCCAGACGTTGACAATGCCGGTGACGAAAAGCGTGGCCACGCTGACCATGCCCAAGATCGAAAAGCGTTCGGCCGCATCGCTCGCAACGGGTGCCCAGGCGGTCGCCTGATTCCGGCCCGCAGCGAAGAAAAGAACCAGCGACACGAGACCACCGATCCAGGCCGCGGCGGCGATCAAATGCAGTGCATCTGCAGCGAGATGCACGTCGCCCGTTGCCCCAAGGGTCGAGCCGGCATGGCCGGTCCAGGCAAGGCTTGCGGCGAGGCCGAGCCCCGCCGCGAGCGCAAGCCACTCCGCGAGTGCCGCGCGATCAAACGCGAGGCAGGCCGCCAGAGCGACTGCCAGGCCAGCGCGGACCTCCATGAGTTGCCCGAATTGGGTTTCGTTCACTACCGTCGACAGGACGTCCGCGCTTACCGCCTCGCCGAATGGCAGACCGCTCATCGAGACTGCTTGCAGCAATAGCCAGACGAGCCCGGAGATCACCCCGACGGCAAGACAAGCCCACAGCAGGTGCAGCGTTTGTGTCCAGAACGGAATTGCGACGTTTTCTTCCTCGCGCAATGCCACCTTCGCGATGTTGGTCCGAAAGACCAGGGTTCCGACTATCACCGCAGTCGCGGCGAAGTGGATCGCACGCGCCGCGACCATTGCTACGCCTGTCGCGGACCAGTCCATCGGCAGCGCCGATCTCCTATTGGCCGACCTGGAAGGTAAAGCTGCCATCGGTCGTATGTGTGTCAACCGACAGCACGCGCCAGTTCACATGATACGTTCCGGTGCCACTCGGCTTCAACGAGACCGACATCTGCTCGCCGCTGACACGAGCCTTGCCAGTATCGACCCGCTGGCCACCCGGCCCGGTGACGGTGACGCTGCTGAAAGCGGGCTCCAGCTTTTGAGTGAACCAGAGCGTCACCTGACGCGGCGGCGTCGCGACCTTATTGCCGACGCGCGGCTCGGCGTGGTCGAGAAACGCATGTGCTCTGACTTCAACGGCCGTGACCAGGAGCAGCAGCGAGGCGACCGGAATCAGACGTGAGGGTTGCATGGATTGTTACCTTGCAAAGGGGCTCGCCGGCTGCACCGGCCCGCCAAAGATCGGCTTGCCAATACCGCGCGGATCGATGTCGTCGAGGTAGAGGTGCAATTGAGCAATCACGCCGACGTTGGTCCCGCTTTGTCGGTTGATCGGGATCAGCGCCTCGATACCCATCTGAAACTTGTTGCCGACCCAGAGCACGCCGGGGTTGATTGTACCCGTCGTTGTCGTGCCCGAGGTGAGCGTGTTCGCCACCGGGGTCTGCAAATTTACTTCGATGAGCGGGATCAGGTGATTGATGAACTCCGGCAAGCCGAGATCCACGACCGAGGATTTGAGATAGGGCATGCTGTATTGGATCGTTCCGCCCCAGTTCAGCACTCGCGGGTGGAATTCGGTATCGGCAGTAAGCTCGCCGGTATCGGCGTCGATCCCAAACGTCGTCGTGAAGTTCCTGGCCGGAATCGCGTAGCCGACCTGGCCGGTGACAGCCACCGGGCGCAGCCATGAAAACGTGTCCGGCAGGTCGCCGAAGCCTTTGCCAAACCACAGCATCGGCGTGTAGGTGTTGAACGGATCGGCCCCGACGTTCTGAGAGCCGGTGCCGCCCCATTCGATGCTGAGGCCGACCGACATTACGAACTCATGCCCAGGATCCCTGAACACGCGGTATTTGAACGTGGTCTCCAGGTTTTGAAATCCGTTGGCGCCGGGAATGGTCGGATCTGTTGGACTGAGAAAAGTGTAGGTCGAGCCAAGTGCGATCGCGAAGTCCTCGGTGATTCGTTTGGAAAACTCGCCGGACACATCCCGTTGTCGAACTGGCGGAACGTCGCCGGTCTTGAAACTATCGACCGTGGGAATCGACAGTTCATCGTTCACGCCGGGATCATCGATGCTGAGGGTTGCCGGGAAGAAGCGGTTGCCCACAATCTCGTGGGCCAGGCTTCCGGAAAGGGGAACAAGCGCGATTGCGGCACCCCAAAGGCCCGCTTGCGCACGAAAGTTGGACATGAAAGGTCTCCACAGGTGTCGACGTGCAGATTCAGCAGTGCAGGCCGCCATGCTCACGCCAACGCCGGAGGCCCACGCGCTTGAATGTTCGAGGCGATCCGGGCCCATGCGGGCGCCGCCTGTGCTTGCCATTGAACAATCAGGACCTGCTCTGGATGAGCCGCGACGGTGTGCGCTCTTGGCGCATCGACGGCTCCTCCTGCATGCGACACGCACACCGCGCAAAGTCCATCGTGCGCAAAACTTCCGCGGTCCTGGTCGCCCGAACGGTTGCCGGCGCTGCCGTGGCAAATGCTGGCGCTTTGCAGCGGATCGACTATCGCGACGGTGGTAGCCCAGCACGCCGCAATTGGCGCCAGGATCTGCATCACCAGCGCGAGCACGACGATGGGAAGAAATTGTTCCAGTCCTCGACGCATCGCACCACCATGCGCCACAGGCTAGCCCAAGGTGGGGCCGTGGTCGAGGCAACTGACAATGCCGGGGCGCAGGGACGAGGGCTTTAGCGATTTAGTTACCGCGTGTTGTGCGCCGGCAACGGCGCCCGCACTCGCTCACCGTGGTTCTCCATTAGGCCAACGGTAGCCCGTTCCTCCCGCCTTGGCGGCGGCGGCACCTCGCCGAGGATGTCCGCCTGAGATGCCTTTTAGAGGATGCACCCACTTGCTTCTGGGGTACAATTTCATGCTGGTCGACCACTATAGGAGGTAAGCCATGAACAGGCTCTACGCTCTCGCTTCGGCTGGGTTCTGCGTAGCTTCGGCAGCCCTCATCACGTCCGCATCGGCATTTCCAAGCGAGGAAGTCCCGAAGAGCGAACCAGAGTACATCGCCAAGGCGAAGACCGCCGCCCCGGCGTCGGTCGTGAACAACGCGACGATCACCATGCCGCAGCCGGATGGATCATCTAAGACCGTCCAAGCCGGATCGAACGGTTTCACGTGTTTTATCGGCAAGGACGGAACGCCCGAATGCGATGACCAGAACGCCATGGAATGGCGCAAAGCTCTGCAGGCCAATCAAGCCCCGCCAAACAAGATTGGCTTCATCTTCATGCTGGCCGGGGATACTGGCACGAGCAATCATGATTCCACCGAACGGCACACCCACCAGCATTGGGTCCAGACCGGGCCACACGTGATGATCGTCGGCGGCGCAGCACACGAGATGCTCAGTCCCTATCCGCGCGATGTGGATGTCAAAGACGCGACGCAGCCCTTCGTCATGTACCCCGGCAAACCCAACGAGCACCTGATGATCCCGGTGCACTCGCAAGAGATTACGACGGGCAGCACGCGGTGACGCGCGGGAATTCCGCCGGCGGCACGGCGGCTGGTTCAAAAGGCGGAACAGGTTTCCGCAGCGCTCCCCGTCGGAATAGCGCCGGGTTCGCTGGAAGTATGCTCAGCAGGTAGGATTGTCGGTTGCCGCGTGATCGCTGTCTGGAGCGTCAGCTCGGAGGCTTCATTCGGCGAAGTCGAGTTAGTCGGCTGCACGACGACGCAGGTCGCCGTGTCGGAGTTGGGGCAAAATGCGAAGACCTCAGAGTGGGCAAATGCAGTCCGCTCCGCTCTACAAGCGGACCCTAGTGACTTGTGCCGCGACTTCGCTGATGGGCCATGTGTGGACGGCTCCGGGTTGGCAAGAAGAATCTTCACTTTGCAGCGTGGTCGGAGCAGCCATGTGTTCGGCCTGTTTGTGCGGTACTCATGACCGCTGGCCATAATGCCCTCCGCGGATCAGGTCCCGGTCAATACCTCGCATTCGATGATGCTGTGGCCCATGTGGGTTGTCCTGATCGCCGGATCGACCGGCACTTCATTACGTGCTGTTCGCCTTCCCAACCGTTACGTCACGCCGGGTTTTCCCGTGTGATCTCATTCACGCCGCGAGAGCGGCGGGTTCCTTGTAACGTTCGTTCCTGGCCATCATCGCCCAAGCCATCCGGGCGAGTTTGTTGGCCAGTGCGATAGCGGCAACCTTGGTGGGGCGCCGGGCCAACAATCGAGTGAGCCAGGGCCGATGATCGGTGCCATGGATCTTGGCATAGCGGATCACGGCGAGCGCGCCAGCCGTGAACAGGCTGCGCAAATAGCGATCGCCTTGCTTGCTGATACTGCCAAGCTTGTCCTTGCCCCCGCTCGAGTTCTGCTTCGGCACGAGCCCCACCCAGGCCGAGAAGTCCCGTCCCGATCGGAAAGCCTTGGGATCCGCAATGCTGGCGACCAAGGCTGTTGCCAACGCCGGCCCGACGCCGGGGATCGCGTCCAGCCGTTTGCTCGTCGCGCTTGATCGATGCCAGGCGATGATGCGTCGGTCGAACTCCAGGATTTGAGCCTTCAGTGCCCGCAACTGACTGCCGAGAGCAGCAAGACACGCACGGGCCACCTCGGGGAGCCGGTGGTCGGCTGGATCGGCGACGACTTCCAGCAATTGCTCGACACCCCTGCGTCCGACAGGGGCGATGATCCCGAACTCGGCAAGATAGGCGCGGATTGAATTGATCACGGCAGTCTGCTGGCGGATGAAGAGATGGCGCGCCCGGTGAAGCATCAAACAGCTCTGTTGCTCGACCGTCTTGGTCGGCACGAACCGCATGTTGGGTCTCGTGACTGCCTCGCAAATCGCCTCCGCGTCGGTGCTGTCGTTCTTCTGCCGCTTGACGTAGGGCTTCACATAGGCCGGAGGCATCAATCGCACCGTATGCCCTAACGCCTGCAGCTCGCGGGACCAATGGTGCGATGATGCGCACGCCTCGATCCCCACCAGGCATGGCGGCAGCTTCTGGAAAAAAGCCAGGACGTGCCGGCGCCTCAACTGGCGGCGTATCACCACCTGGCCGGCTGTATCAACGCCGTGCACTTGGAAGACCGACTTCGCGATGTCCAGACCGATCGTCGAAATTGACTGCATAGGCTGCTCCTCCGAATCGTGGGAGCTTTAAACGGCGCCCACTCCTTGGCACTCTCGTGCCCGTGGAGGAGCCGTCCACAGCATCACTACCAGACAAGCGGCGGTGCGAACGACCTACGAGGCAAAACTCAGCTGCGTGGTGGGCTCAATCCGTGGGCTGCGGCCCGTCGTAGCCTTCGATCACGATGATATCGATGTCCACGGCGCCCGCGCGCAGTGCCTTCGCCTTGGTGTATTCAGGTGAGCGGTAGCAGGCGAGCGCGGTTTCGTAGTCCTTGAACTCGATCACGATGTTGCGGTCGCGCGCCTTGCCCTCCACCGCCTCGAAGGTGCCGCCGCGCACCAGGAATTTCGCGTCGTATTTGCGGAGCACCGCCGCGAGGGCGGGGCCGTAGGCTTTGGTGTATTCGGGTTTGATCACATCGATGCGCCCGATCCAATACCCGTACGGCATGTTGTCCTCCTCATCTTTGCATTCTCAAATCAAGAGGGGCCGCCGGGGGTTAAATTGCTCTGCGGTGCATCATGGTTCCGTCGGGTTGACGACACCGTTGGGCTTGAGGTTAGTGGCGCCGCGGGGCCAGGCCAATCGAGCGTCGAGGTCCGTTCACAAGCTGCGTTTTGACCGGCGGTCGGGCGCTTCCACTTTACCCCCGACTCCGGACAACTCACCGGTACGCCGTAATGGAAGCGATGGCACACAAACGGACTCATGCGCCGCAGCAAAAGAAGCACGCGGGCTGCAATGCCTCACGCGATCACCTCGGCTGCGGCAGCGAGAACCGCGCGCAGAATCCCACGACATCAAAGGCGGCATACGTCCTCATGGTGGACCGCCGCAGGTGCATTGAAGGAACTACTGCGATCACCTACTTCGGCTTTGCCGGGACGAATGTCACAAAGCCATCCCGATTCGGCATACGTACCCTCGGCAGCGTCTGGGCATTCATCGTCTCGTTCTCCCCGATGATGCCGTTGAGCTGCAGGATATAGGCGGCCACTGCGTAGAGTTCGTCATTGGTCAGCGTTTTCGATTCGTTGTAGGGCATTGCTCGCCGAACGTAATCGAAAATTGTTGTGGCATAGGGCCAGAAGCTTCCGACCGTCTTCATGGCAGGTTTGTCTCCGACAAGCGACCCGATCCCGCCCACCAGTGCATCGTTCGGTTTGCCCGCTCCCTTTTCGCCGTGACAGGCGAGGCATTTCGACGCGTACACGGCCTCACCCTGCTTTGGTGTCCCGCTGCCGGGCGGCAGACCGGCGCCGTCAGGACTTATGCTGATGTCCCACGAGGCGACTTGCTCGGGAGTTATGACCTTGCCGAGGTTCGGGCTGTCGGCCAGCGCCGCAGATGAAAGTAAGCCAAGTGCGCAAGCGGCAGCCAGGGCAGAGTTATGCGTAGACATGCTTCACCTCTCCGTTCTCGGACACGCCCCACGTCGTGACCGCATTGGAGTGGTAGATCGTCCTGCTTCCACGATCAGCGATCATTTTCTCGCGCGTCGGCTGGACGTAGCCTATGTCGTCGGTCGCGCGGCTTTGCAGGACAGCGGGGCCGCCGTTCCAGCGCCACGCCATGCGGAAACGCGTCAACGCCTTCGACAGCACCGGCTCCTGCAGAGCTGCGGGAGCCCAACTCTTGCCGCCATCGGCCGAAATTTCGACCTTGGCGATCTTGCCGTAGCCCGACCAGGCGAGCCCTGTAATCTCGTAGAAGCCCGGTTCCTTCATCGTGAGTCCCGGCGACGGACGCGTGATCACCGACTTGCCTTCCTGCGCAAAAACGAATTGAAGCGATTTGCCGTCAGGCATCGTGATCGTGTATTTCGACGTCTCGTCCTTGGTCATTGTTGGGCCTTCGGTCAGCTTTATGCGCCGAAGCCATTTCACGTTCATGTTGCCTTCGAATCCCGGGAGCAGCAGCCGGATGGGATAGCCATTCGCCGGCCGCACGCGCTCGCCGTTCTGGTATAACGCAATCAATGCATCCTGCATGATCTCTGCGAGCGGCAGGCTGCGGCTCATGCCGGCGGCGTCGGCACCTTCCGCCAGAATCCACTTCGCTTTCGGGTCTACGCCAGCTTCCTGCAGCAGGGCCGCCAGCTTGACACCCGTCCACTCGGCGCAAGAGACTTGACCCTGCATCTGCTGAACTCCGACTTGCGCGGGCTCCTTCTGATAAAGCAGTTGGCCGTTGCCGCCGCATTCGATGAAGGCGATCCGTGACTCCATTGGATAACGCGTGAGCTCATCGAGCGTGAAGACAAGTGAGCGCTTGACTAGGCCGTGGATGACCAATCTGTGGGCATCGGGGTTGATGTCGGGAATTCCGCTGTGGTGGCGTTCGAAATGCAAGCCGTTCGGCGTGATCATCCCATCGAGCAGATGATGAGGTGTTCGCGAGGCGCCGGTGCCGGTGGTGCCCGGGGCCGTCGTGAAGGTTCGCGCGACCTTATTTTCGTATTCAGACGGTTGCCCATAGGGGACGAATGGCGCGCCCGGCGTCTTCATCCAAGATTCAACCGGCAACGGATCGCCCGCTGCCGTGTCCGGGAACGTAATGCCTCCGGTTGCTGCCGACATGGCGGCGCCGCTCAGGAAAACGCGTCGGTCAAGCAATCCGTTTCCGGCGACCACGTCGGCGTCAATCGTCACGCCCTTGGATTTGCGATGTCCCATGATGCTCTCCTCCCAGTGGAGCCAAACGTCCACGGACGAAGCGCGATGTTATCCACTCACTGCGGGCCGGTATTTTATATCAAATTGGCGAGCCGTCAGGGAGGGGAAAAATCCACGGCAGCGGCCGATGGCCAACACAGGGCATTTTTGCAATGGGTCAAAGGCTGCCCTCTGCAGCCAGCCTACCCGTGGTCGGGTCATCTCTCGGAAGCCGACATCGCCGCGCTCTGGGCTGCGGTCAGCCACGGGCCAATACCCGAAGTCCCGATCTTACATGAAGCGTCACTCTCCAGGTGCGCTAAGCGATAAATGATCCGACCAACAGAACCTTTACTGGCGCCGCGAAGCCTCGACAACGTTCCGCACGCAGTTGACGAACGACTCCACGGCGGGGCCGAGCGTCCGGTTTTTCACGACGAGGATCGCTGCGGAAATTCGCGGGCCGACCGACTTGACGGGCAGCACCCGCAATGCGGTCTGGCCAGCCTTCAGACGCGCGACGGATATCGGGAGAATGCCGACGAATTCGCCGCTCGCCACCAACTGCGCTGTCAGCTCGATCGAGATTGTCTTGACGACTGCCACGGGAGACTGAAAGCCTGCGGCCCTGAAGACGCCCTCAATCAGTGCGCCGGGCGAGCTGTCGGGCGGCGGCAAGATCCATTTGTGGCCGATGATGTCGCCCAGCGTCACCCGGCGCTTGCGCGCAAACTCGCTTTCTGCGCCGACGACAAAGACAAAGGGCTCGTCGAACAGCAGTTCGGAATGCATATCGTCCGCGACGGACTGGTCCGTCGCGCGGGTGATCAGGAGATCGACTCTCCGCTCCCTCAATTCGCGAAGCTGATGTTCGCCCGGATTGGCGAGCTTCACATCGACCTGAACGCCAGGATATTTCGCCGAGAAGTGCCGCAAGACCATCGGGGCCAGGCTGTGCAGGATGATGTCTGTGCAGCCCAGCCTGACCTCTCCTGAGTTCGGATCGGAGAGATGTTCGAGTGAACGGTACCCCTGCCGTAGCTCGTCGAAGATGTTGATGCCGCAGCGCAGCAGCACCTTGCCGGAGGCCGTCAGCTCGGCGCCTTGCGGCGAACGATCGAGCAGGCGTGCCCCGAGAGCGCCTTCCAGTTCGGAGATCGTCTTGGAAACGGCCGGATGGGAAATCCTCAGCGTGGCCGCTGCCTTGGCCATGCTGCCGGTATCGGCAACCGCCATCAGAACGCGCAGATCGCGCAAGTTGATGCGGCGGCCAAGGCGGTCCGATCCATCCATGAGCCTTAACCCAGAGGTTACGGGGATGCCACGATTCTCGATCTACCAGATAATAGCCACTCCGACCAGAGTGAGGGCATTCCGAACGGACGCGGGTATGCATGAACACCGGAGCCCCACATGATCACTAAACGGCTACTACTGTCGCTGGCCCGCGCGGGCGGTCTCGCATCGGTCATGCCAAAGGGCGCCCGCGCGCAGCATGGCGCGCCCCCTACGCATTTGATGGTGGGCGTTGGTCCTGGTGGCGTCGTCGATGTCGTTGCACGAATGCTGGCTGAGGAGTTGAAAGACAACTCGTCCTTCATTATCGAAAACCGGCCCGGCGCGGGCGGCCGGCTGGTCCTTGGTACGCTGAAGAATGGTCCGGCAGACGGGTCGATGGTGCTGACCCCTGCATCGCCGCTGGTCGTGTTTCCGCACGTCTACAAGAGGCTCGGCTATGACGTTCTCGCGGATTTCGCCCCGGTCACACGGGTTTGCTCGTATTCGCTCTTGATCAGCGTCGGACCGATGGTTCCGCGCAGCGTCACTACGCTTGCCGATTTCGTAAAGTGGTGCATCGCCAATCCGAAACAGGCGGCCTATGGCACGCCGGCCGCCGGATCGATGCTACATTTCACCGGCACGATTCTGGCCAGGGAAGGCGGATTTGAGTTCACGCATGTGCCCTATGGCGGCCCCAACGGCATACAGGATCTGATCGGCGGCCGGATCGCAGCGGCGATCTACCCCGTCGGCACTACGCTTCCCTATGTGCAGTCCGGAAATATCCGCGCGCTGGCCGTTACGAGCGCCCAACGGTACCGGCAACTCCCGGAGGTCGCGACCGTCGGCGAAGCCGGATTTCCCGCACTGGAAGTCGAGGAGTGGTTGGGCATCGTTGTTTCGGCGAAGACACCTCCGGAAACCGTCGAGCGTCTCAACGCAGCGATTCGCGCGGTCGTGAGCGGCGATCGTTTCGCAAGAGGAATAGCCAAGCTTGCGATCGAGCCTGCGGCCGACTCGCCCGGGCAATTCGCGCGGTTGATCAAATCGGACTTTGATCGGTGGGGGCCGATCGTCCGAACCTCCGGCTTTTCGTCTGAGGACTGAGCGCATGCATGGCAAGGAAAACCGGCATCGGACGCCGGATCAAAGCCTCGGTCCGTTCTTCCCGACCCGCCTTCGCGCCGCCGCGAGTACCGACCTGACGACGATCGATGGTGCCAACGCCCCGCCACAAGGAGAAGTAATCGAGGTGACCGGGCGCATCCTCAATCTCGATGGCGAGCCGGTCCGCGGGGCACGGCTCAACATCTGGCAGGCCAATAGCCTTGGCCGATACCGCCACGACAATGATCGTAATAGAGCGCCGCTCGATCCAAACTTCAATGGCTACGCCCGGATCCGATCGAATGACGACGGCAGCTATGCGATCAAGACGATCAAGCCGGGAGCCTATCCGGTGGGGCCGAAATGGATGCGTCCACCGCACATTCATTTCGAGGTGCAGGGACGGTACGAGCGGCTGGTGACCCAGATGTACTTCCCAGGTGAGGCCCTCAACGAGCGCGACAGGTTGCTGGCGGCCGCGCTGCGGCCGGAACTGCTTGTGGCAGCAGAAGTCACCTCGCAGCAATCGCTGCGGCGCGTTTTGAGCTTTGATATCGTGCTCGTGCGAGGATAAGGCTGTCGTCACTAAGCTTCGCATATGAGGGAGAACGGGTAGAGCGAAGCCAGTTAGCGTTGGCTACAGCAACACATCATCTGCTCGAAATGTCCGCTAATGGGATGGTCCGGCCGTGCTCCGGCCCTGCCAGCACGAGAAGCTGGCAAGGGGCGCTCAAGACAAGGAGCACGCCATGTCTCAGAAACTCAACGCGGCGATCGCCGTGATCGGCATCGACATCGGCAAAAACTCGTTCCACATCGTGGGTCAGGATCACCGCGGTGCCATCGTGCTGCGGCAGAAGTGGTCGCGGCCAGGTGGAAACGCGGCTCGCCAACCTGCCGCCGTGCTTGATCGGTATGGAGGCCTGCGTAGGCGCCCATCATCTCAGCCGCAAACTCCAAGTACTTGGCCACGACGCCCGCCTGATGCCAGCGAAATACGTGCGCCCGTATTCGAAGGGACAGAAGAATGACTTCCGAGATGCGGAAGCCATCGCCGAGGCTGTCCAACGCCCGACCATGAAGTTCGTCGCGACCAAGACCGCCGATCAGCTCGACCTTCAGGCACTGCACCGCGTCCGCGATCGATTGGTCGGTCAGCGTACCGGCGCGATCAATCAGATCCGTGCGTTCCTGCTGGAACGGGGCATCGCCGTGCGGCAAGGCCCGCATTCCCTGCGGTTCGAGTTGCCAGGTATCTTGGCAACACGCACTGATGTGCTCTCGCCTCGCATGTTGCCCATCATCGAGGGTCTGGCGGAAGACTGGCGCCGGCTGGATGAGCGTATCGAGGGTCTATCTGGCGAGATCGAAACACTAGCCCGTCAAGATAGGGCCTGCCAGCGACTGATGACGGTGCCTGGCATTGGCCCAATCATCTCGAGCGCAATGGTGGCTGCGATCGGCACCGGAGACGTGTTCTCGAAAGGCCGCGACTTCGGCGCCTGGCTTGGACTTGTTCCGAAGCAGATATCGACCGGCGACCGCACGATCCTCGGCAGTATATCAAGGCGCGGTAATCGCTACCTGCGCGCGCTGTTCGTGCAAGCCGCGTGGGTTGTTCTGGTAAAGGTCAAGTGCTGGGAGCGCTATGGCCTCAACTCTTGGATCGAAGCCGCCAAGAAGCGATTGCACCACAACGTGCTGGCGATTGCGCTCGCCAACAAGCTCGCCCGGATCGCCTGGGCGGTCCTCAACAAGGGACGCGCCTTCGCGTGCGTCAAGATGGAGGAGACGGTGTCCCGACCTGCTTGATCCTCGCGCCGTGCGCGGGGCCGTCAAGGCGCAGCCTGGCAGCAGGAGAGCAAGACGTCAGGACAGCACGACGGCCGGCTTTGACGGCCCCTTGCGCGCGGCGCGTCTGCGCGCGCAGGCCGGGACGAAGGAACGGCCGCCAGGCACGAACGAAGGAACAGCGCGAAGTGAGGAGCTATCGATGACGTAACAACCCTTACCCGCCGAGGTCTGCGAGAGGATGAGACGACGATGGAGAATCGGTCTTCCCGGCACATGTGAACCCTGGTGACCCAAATGGCCCGGTCGAGGCCTGTCCGCTAACCAGATCACATGCGCGCTGATATCCATGATGGCCCGGAGCACTGCGCTCCAAACAGAGGCCGGATACATTGATGCAAGACCGCATCTACCGGATCGTCGAAATCTTCTTGCACCCCACGGCCGGACCATACATTCGGGTCAAAATGCGAAGAACTCAGGTTGAGCAAATCTGGTCCGCTCTGGCGCCATGAGCGGACCTCCATCAGGCGCGGCGCAACTTCGCCGATGGGTCAAAAGCAGTAAAGTTCAACTTGAGCAGATGCTTTCCGCTTCTACATCACAGCTGACCTCGCCTTTATGAGTACACACCCTAGTTTGATGCGTTGCGTGAAATGGTGTCTTGCTGCGGTGCCTCTACGCTTCCGCTCCGCAAGATCGGTATGCGATCACCATTTTGCATGAAGCGAACGCGTGTTGCGGAACGCGGCCTCACGAGCTTGCATTGTCGGTTTGATCTACAATTTTAGATGAGGCCAACAATGCATCCTGTCGTCAGAATGGTCGCGATTGCGACAGTCCCTGTTTGGATCGGATTGACCCCGGAGTCCGCCGCAGCACAGGATTTCAATGATCGATGGTCCATCATTCCAAAGGCCCACGCAGACCCGGCCCCTGAGGGACTCGAACAGGTGAAGAAGGACGAGCCGCAAGCGCAACCTGCGACCGGACAAGATACGTTGAAGGACGCGCGAACTTCCAATCGAGTTTTTTCCGGAAAGGCTTCCTTCTATGCGTATTCCAAGAGCAAGACAGCGAGCGGCTCGTTATTCAATCGGAATCTACTGACGGCCGCCCATCGCAATCTACCGTTCGGCACCAAGGTCCGCGTAACCCATGGCGGAAGCAGCGTCATCGTCACCATCAATGACCGAGGCCCATTCGTTCGTGGCCGCGTCCTAGACCTTTCGCGCGCCGCGGCGCAAAGCTTAGGAATTACGGAGCTTGGCGTCGCCCATATTCGTGCTGAGGTGTTGTAGAGAACGATGCTGACAGAAGGCGTGCCCTTGCCGCGCCAGCTTAAACCGGCCAAGCACCGAAGCCGCTGTAAACCCCTCCAGCGCGATCTAGGCCCTAGACCATCGCCCTGCCGCAGGTACCTTCGTTCTGCGGCACCCTGTTTTTCGACATCTGCACCGACACGAGCTCAAGTGCGAGCCAATCTTGGATTACCTGCAAAGCGGTTTTCGATATCGTTCTGACTGCTTATTAGCAGCGCAAACTGCTGCTTGAACATCCCTGCAGCACGTTCTCATAGAAATCCTGTAGGTGCAGGTCCGCTCGGGTCAAAAGCTGACCATCGGAGAGCCCGGCAGCTTGGTCTGCAACTGGCCAAGACCGGACTCATGCAGCGCAGCAAACAACAGACGTCGATGCGCCCACGGACAAGGTCCCCAAAAATAAGCCGCCGGGTGGCGTTCCGGATAACGTATTCAGGGGAAGCAAGACGCGGGTAGATGGCTTGCGGGAGAGCCACGGAGCGCAATCGATAAACCGCGGCCATTTTGCCTGCAACGCCAGGGCCCCGGCTGCGCGGGACCCCTCGCTGGCTGGCAAAATCCCGACAGATCAGGTTGGGCTCAAGGGGATCAGCGTCATTTCCTCCGGATAATAGCGGAAGCCATCGCCCTGCTTCGCCACGTGGCCGATCCCCGGCCAAGCAAAATGATAGGCGAGCAGGCGCGTCCTGCCCTCCGCCAGCATGTTGAGCACACGCACCCGGCTCTTCGCCGACTGTTTGGCGTCGGTATCGTACATGAACTCGGTCAGCGGTTTCTCCAGAAGCAGGACCGGGTGGTGAGCGAGGTCGCCGATGTAGCACAGCGAGTCCGTGCCGGAATTGATCATGAAGACCGTGTGACCGACCGTGTGGCCCGGCGCCAAGATCGCATGAACACCGGGCAGGATTTCCTCGCCGTCCTTGATGAAATGCATCCGGTCCTTGTTCGGCTGCAGATTCTTGCGCGCCGTATCGAGAAAGACCTTGAACTCGGACGGCACCTTGGTCTCGTCAGTCCAGAAATCGTAGTCCGCCTGCGTGATGAAATACTCGGCATTCGGGAAGTGACGCGATCCGTCGTCCGCCATGCAGCCGCCGCAATGGTCGATGTGCGCGTGCGTCATCACCACCGCGTCGACGTCTTTCGGATCGATTCCCGCCAGCTTGAGGCTGCTCATCAGCCGGCCAGTCGTCGGACCGAATAGCGTCAGGCTTCCCATCCCAGTATCGAACACGATGAGCTTGTCGCCGGTATTGACCACCAGCGCGTTCTGCTGGAGCACCGCGTTGCTGAGCGGCAGGAAGTTGTCGGTAAGCTGCTTGTCCATCTCGGCAGCGCTAAGACCATTGAAGTTCTTGTGGGGGTCGCCGAGGGGCAGCGGCCCGTCGGTCACGATCGTTGCTTCAAAATCGCCGATCTTGAAGCGATAGAACGGGGCAACCTGGGTGCCGAGCTTCGGGGCCTTGGCGAATGCTGGGCTGAGCGAGCCGAGAGCGCCCATCGTTCCAACTGCAGAGGCTCCGATCAGCAAGTTACGGCGTGATACCGCATCGAATCTGGCCATGTGCTTCCTCCTTTTCGTCGCATCATTGGCGCTTATGCGCGAGCGAACGTTACCGCAGCCTGGGCCGCGCTTCGAGCAGAAAGTCGCAAGATCCGGATTGAGGTCCGGTCGCCCCGAGCATGCTGCCGATGCCTGTCGTCGCAAAAGCCGTTCCGAAGGGAGAAGTGCCTCGACCTATTCATGAACGGATTGCAGTGGGCTTGTGATCGACTACAACGACCTTCCGTGCCCCAAGGTCATTCCTTCATAGATTAATCGTCCGGCTTCTCACGGGTTATCTCCCCGGTCTTGGGGTCTGCATGGAATTCCATCTTCTGTCCGTTCTTGATGCCTTTGCCCTCCCACCGGCCATCGTCGGCTTCAATTCGGGTGACCACCGTGTAGCCGGACTCTGTGACCTTCGCCTTCACCTGTTCAATCGGCATCCAGTCGGGACCAGGTTGGTCGGCATTTGCGATCGAGCTGACGGCGAGGAATCCGATTACCGTGATTGCTGCCTTCATCGCGGGCCTCCCGTGGTTGAACGTCTTACCGAAAGGCAAGTCGGTTGTTCGTGGAAGGAGGCGTAGTGTCGCGCTGACCAAACGGAACCGCGCGGAGAAGGCGCGCGGCACGCGCGAGCACAAGAAAAGCCCGCCTCCAGGGTGAAACCTGAAACGAGGCGGGCCTCCGGGAGTACGTGCTGGCCAGCGCATACCCCTAACCGAAGTGTTGCACGACGACCGACGGAAGGGAAGTGGATGCCGAAACAACTTGGCCGAACGGTTAGCTGCCGGCGGTGAGTTCCCGACGTTACATTCGTGAACGTCGGGGCCGGAAGGAGCTGCATTGGGCGAAAAGACGACGACTGATACCATTAAGGCGGCCGCGCTCTATATGCTGAGAAACGGATTAGCCAGCTATCAAGAGATAGCTCAACTGTCTGGTAGATCCCGGCAAGTCATCCGCGTTTGGGGTAAAAAGGTCGACGCTCCGGCAGCCCGAAAGCGATACCTTCGAAGAATCTGGATCGATGCTCATCGATCGCTTCGGTGACGTGACGTCTGGCCTACTTGGGAAACAGCTTGTCGCGAATATAACGCGAGGTCGCGGTCAGTCGGATGCCGCTCGGCTTCCGCCATACGGCCCGGTCGATCTCCTTCGGATCGCCGATGACCAGCTTGCCTCTGGCGTTCTTGGCGACGAAGATCGCATCGCTCATCTTCCGCCCCGACCGCTTGTTTTTCGCCGTGACCTCCTTCCAGAGGCTTACGCGTCCAAGCTTGAGTTTTGGCAGCTCCTCTTTGATTTCTCGGCGCAAGCATTCCTTTTCGGATTCGTTCGGGCGACGGCGGCCGCCCGGAAACATCCAGCGGCCGTCCGACCGACGCCTCACGAGGAGCACCTTGCCACGCTTCGCAGCAACCAGTTTCGATGATTTCGTCATAGCCAGCCGCAACGACCAAGAATCAGCGAAATGGTAACTTGTCTCTTCGGCTAGACAAGTTTGGCGGCTCGCCTAATGCCGCCAGGGTGGCTGCTTCACGTCTGCTAATGGGATGGTCCGGCCGTGCTCCGGCCCTGCCAGCACGAGAAGCTGGCAAGGGGCGCTCAAGACAAGGAGCACGCCATGTCTCAGAAACTCAACGCGGCGATCGCCGTGATCGGCATCGACATCGGCAAAAACTCGTTCCACATCGTGGGTCAGGATCACCGCGGTGCCATCGTGCTGCGGCAGAAGTGGTCGCGCGGCCAGGTGGAAACGCGGCTCGCCAACCTGCCGCCGTGCTTGATCGGTATGGAGGCCTGCGTAGGCGCCCATCATCTCAGCCGCAAACTCCAAGTACTTGGCCACGACGCCCGCCTGATGCCAGCGAAATACGTGCGCCCGTATTCGAAGGGACAGAAGAATGACTTCCGAGATGCGGAAGCCATCGCCGAGGCTGTCCAACGCCCGACCATGAAGTTCGTCGCGACCAAGACCGCCGATCAGCTCGACCTTCAGGCACTGCACCGCGTCCGCGATCGATTGGTCGGTCAGCGTACCGGCGCGATCAATCAGATCCGTGCGTTCCTGCTGGAACGGGGCATCGCCGTGCGGCAAGGCCCGCATTCCCTGCGGTTCGAGTTGCCAGGTATCTTGGCAACACGCACTGATGTGCTCTCGCCTCGCATGTTGCCCATCATCGAGGGTCTGGCGGAAGACTGGCGCCGGCTGGATGAGCGTATCGAGGGTCTATCTGGCGAGATCGAAACACTAGCCCGTCAAGATAGGGCCTGCCAGCGACTGATGACGGTGCCTGGCATTGGCCCAATCATCTCGAGCGCAATGGTGGCTGCGATCGGCACCGGAGACGTGTTCTCGAAAGGCCGCGACTTCGGCGCCTGGCTTGGACTTGTTCCGAAGCAGATATCGACCGGCGACCGCACGATCCTCGGCAGTATATCAAGGCGCGGTAATCGCTACCTGCGCGCGCTGTTCGTGCAAGCCGCGTGGGTTGTTCTGGTAAAGGTCAAGTGCTGGGAGCGCTATGGCCTCAACTCTTGGATCGAAGCCGCCAAGAAGCGATTGCACCACAACGTGCTGGCGATTGCGCTCGCCAACAAGCTCGCCCGGATCGCCTGGGCGGTCCTCAACAAGGGACGCGCCTTCGCGTGCGTCAAGATGGAGGAGACGGTGTCCCGACCTGCTTGATCCTCGCGCCGTGCGCGGGGCCGTCAAGGCGCAGCCTGGCAGCAGGAGAGCAAGACGTCAGGACAGCACGACGGCCGGCTTTGACGGCCCCTTGCGCGCGGCGCGTCTGCGCGCGCAGGCCGGGACGAAGGAACGGCCGCCAGGCACGAACGAAGGAACAGCGCGAAGTGAGGAGCTATCGATGACGTAACAACCCTTACCCGCCGAGGTCTGCGAGAGGATGAGACGACGATGGAGAATCGGTCTTCCCGGCACATGTGAACCCTGGTGACCCAAATGGCCCGGTCGAGGCCTGTCCGCTAACCAGATCACATGCGCGCTGATATCCATGATGGCCCGGAGCACTGCGCTCCAAACAGAGGCCGGATACATTGATGCAAGACCGCATCTACCGGATCGTCGAAATCTTCTTGCACCCCACGGCCGGACCATACATTTGGGTCACAAGCAGACCAAAGGCCGCCGACCTTACGACTTCCGCTTTTACCCTTGAAGCTGACGTCTGTCGTGACTCACTTGAGCGACTGGCGCAGCGCCGCATTTCGAGACCAAAATCGTAGATTGCAACCGTAGCAATCGCGCTGGGCGCCGAAAAACGTCAAGCATTCAACAGAATGTAGAGGAGGGAGTATCCTCGCAGAATACGGCTCGCGCTGGAGTTACCCTCACAACTTCGGCTGGAAATGCTGAACACCTTCAAAAGCTTGCGCAGTAAGAAAAAATTCTATTTTGGCGAATTTGAGAAGAGCTATTTTTTTCAATAGCTTGGTCGGCCTGTAAACCCGCCAGCAGGTCGCGCGCGTTTGTGAGGGCCTGTTACGAAGTCGAATACCGTTGGCTTCGTTAGAAAGGAGCTGCGGTCCGCGCCCTGAAAATGTTCAGTTGCCCAATGCTGAACATCTGGGAACAGGACGATGAATTCTACGAAGGTTGAAGGCGAACGCGCCGTAGTCGCGACCGTTAACGAGACTATGTTTGCGCTCAGGATCGGTCGCGCGAAGCTCTACGAGTTGCTGCATTCGAGAGCGTTGGACAGTTATCGCGAAGGTGCTTCGCGGAAGATCACTTGGAGCAGCATCGACGCATATGTCGAGCGCCGTCTGGCGGAGGAATCTAAGCGGCGAGGCAGGGAGTAATTTCATGCAGGCCGCGGCCGAATCTCTAGCAGCGATAGTGTCCTCGAACGAGCTTAAAGACGCCGCGACGAGGCCGGTGCCATTCCCTAGCGAAGAGAGGATTTTAGGCCTTTCAAGGCACTTAGGCCGGAGTTTGGGCCAAGCCCGCTTCATTGAAACTCAAGGTGTTTCAACTCCGCCTCCCAAACGGCTTACTGTGGAAGGTAAGGAGGGCTCGTCTGCGGCCACACGTTGCCGTTTCAACAAACACGAGTTCGGCGTAGCCATTCCTGAACCGGACCCGCCGGACAAAAGAAAGCGCCCCCCGAGGGCAAATCGGGAGGCGCCGGCTTTCTTTGGTACTTGGGCAGCTGCTGATTCTGCATACCCGAACGAGGAGCTCCGTTCAAGCGCCCCAGTAATGTGGGGGCGTCCGTGAGCGAGAAATTCGACTGGGATGACGGGTGCCTCGTCGTGCCGTTCTATCCGGCGCAAAACAAAACCGCCGTGTACACGAACCCTTTTGGGGACATCGTGCTGCGGCAACACAATCCGGATTCCTGGAAGGACGATGAAGATAACGTCCTAATCTTCCGACCGGAGCATGCGGAAGCCATTGTTCGCGCGATCATTCAGGAGGTCGGGCTCCCTTACGTTCTGGTGCCAGAAGTTGCGGAGAACGCTTGTTCTCGCGATACAAGCCTCAAGGACAGGACCGCCGCGGAACGCCAGCGCCGCCGGCGCAAGAAGCTGCGCCAAGGCCGTGACTCCAATCGTGACGACAGCGTTGCCGTCACGGGAGTCACGTCCGATCAGCCGCTGGTCCTGCCCGATCGTGCCAACCTTGTCCTCCTGCGCGCTCCTGATGAGCAAGGCGAGGAGAAGGTCCAACACACGGCGCTCACGCGCTGACCGAACCGCCGCGTTCGGACGGCCGTGGGCTCCGCGATTGCGGGTCCGCTTCGGAGGCTCCCGCCGCAATCGAGGTACTTCGGCCGACCGTCGCGAGAGTAGCGACGAGTCGAGATCGGCCATGATCTCGTCGCCGGGGACGGAAGAGCAAAGCTTTTTCTCCCGCCGATGAATGACCGCAGCGCGCTTGGGCGCTCAATTCCGAGCTAGAGCCGGCTACACCGGCAATCTCGCGGGCTCTCACCCTGGCGGAACGGACGACGAAGCCGCATGTCAGGTTCTCCGGCCCTGCGCGCAGTATCACGATCGGCGCGCGATATACCGAGGCAACTCATATCCCCCTGTCGAATGGGTCCGATCCCCATTCGGAGGACCGACTGATCGCACGTCACGCGATGCCCGGATAAAGCGAGTGGAAATCGTGGTCCGAGACCGTGTCTCTTCCCTAGGTGGCGGGGAGGGGAGGACGACGGAGGAGGAGCTATGTCCGGACTTCAGAACAGCTCACAACCACAGCGTACGATAGTGAAGCGCGTGAACCAGTGAGACACCCCGAGTCACCGCGCCCGCGAATGAGACAGGTGTCTCAGGCCGGATTGAGAGAAAAATGGGGGGCTGAAGGCTGAGGGGAGAATGCCAAAGTCGGCACGCTACCTCAGAGGGGGTGTCTCAGGCCCGGGGGCGGCTGCGTCGTCAGCACCGGCAAGATTTTGCCCCCCGGGAGGAGGCTTCTGGCCAAGCGGCGCGAGATACCGCCGAGATGAGACAGGGCGGCTGCGCCATCGACGAGCCTTGGGACAGAGGCGACATCTGATGCCAACACCAAGCCAATGGGAAGCCACTGGCTTACCCGTTGGCTAAGCCACCGCAACAGGAGACGACATGGACCGCAGCACGATGCTCGAACGCTTGAAGTGGCTGGCCGAGGCCGAGCCGGGCACGCCGCCGCCCAACTGGATAGAAGAGAATTGGGCCTGCTCTATTCCCGAGGTGGCCCAGGCCGCGCTCGCCGAGATCCAGCAGCACGAATACAGCTTCGAGCTGCGGTGGAACGCCGACATGCGCGCCATCAAGCGCTGGTAGGAGCGCGCCTGGTCAATGGAGCAGAGCAGGGCTAGCGACCTGAGCCCGATCGAGAATGGCCGATCCTGCCGCCCCAACACCTGTCGAGCTTGGGGCGACCGATACTTCTGAACGACCGGTGAGACACCGCGAGTCACCGCGCGTCCTCAGATGAGACAGGTGTCTCAGAGGCCGCCCGGGTGGAAACCCAATGCAGAAGATAGACTTAGCATGAGACCCCCCTCCATCTTGTCGGTGAGACACCGGGGTCAGTGATGCAAACATGTCCCCTAGCAGCCAGTCGCTCAGCTACTGAGTAATCCCCGCTTCAGCCCATCCATGTTCCTGGCGGGTGCCGCTCGTCCGCATTGCAGAGTGTTTCGAGCCCAGCTGCGGCCATCCCGGACAAACCAATCGGCTGGCTTCAACGAGCTAGCCCCCCTGGCAGCTGATGCCAAGGCTGTCGCAGGTGAGGGCAAATAAATCTTTCGATTTGGAATCTTCAAAACAGAATCTAGTGCCGATCTCGGCTCGGTCGGTCCACCAACCGACGTTAGCAGCTTTTGCGATGCGGGAAGCTTCGCCTCGTAACAGGTCAAGCTGTTTCCCGGCGGCACGAACAATCACGCAATTCTCTTTGGGCATAAAGGTCTCTCCAATAGTGAATCGGGGGCGGCCCCGTCAGTACGAAGGCCGCAGCAGGGGGACTGCTGCGGCCAGCGCGATGGTCAAAATCGACCGGGTGAAAAGGTCTAAGTGAAATATGGAGCCAGCCCCGGTGACGCTGAGCCTACCGCAGCCTTTTTGGCCTGCAATATGATCAAATTCACAATCTTCAGCAGGCTTAACGTGCATCAAGGTGAGGGAGGCCCGCCGGGCCGGCGAGCTGGCGGGCCTCTACCTCTGAGCAAGGCCGCGTATGTCCCCCACCGGCTTCGTCTCAAGAGCAACACGATTCTCGCTAATGACGGCCTAAGATCGTGGCGGAGTTGGCGCGCGATATGCTTAGGTCTTGCGCCGCGCCGATCGTGCGGAACGCCGCGGCTCGGGCCGCGGGAGCCGCACCAGAGCGGCGTCCGCCGGCCCGTAGCTCTCGCCCCATCGCGGGATGACTTCAGTTCTCGACCTTGACCCAGAACTTCTCCCGGCCGCGGTAACGGCCGGTCGAGGCGCTTCGAGCGCGCGACAGCTTAGGCTTGTCTGGTTCAATTTGGGTGTGCCCCATTCATGGTTCAATAATATGCTTCGACAAACCTAACTGAACCATGTTCATGTGAACCATCCAAACCAGACTCGCGGGGGTTTACATGTTCATCCGAGCCTATCTTCGCGCCTCAACCGACGATCAGGACGCCGACCGCGCCCGCGATCAGCTCAAGACCTTCGCTGCCGATCGCGGCTTGAAGATTGCCGCCTGGTACGTCGAGAGCGAGAGCGGCGCCAAGCTGGCGCGGCCGGAGCTGTTCCGACTGATCGCCGACTCACAGCCCGGTGACGTTCTGCTGATCGAGCAGGTCGACCGCCTGAGCCGTCTGACGCAAGCGGACTGGGAAAGGCTCAAAGCCGAGCTGACGGCACGCCGCCTCCGCGTGGTCGCGCTCGACCTGCCGACCAGCTGGATGATGGCGGTGGGCAACGGCGACGAATTCACCGCCCGCATGTTCGACGCCATCAACGGCATGCTGCTCGATATGCTCGCCGCGATCGCGCGCAAGGACTATGAGGACCGTCGCCGCCGGCAGGCGCAAGGACAGGCCAAGGCGAAGACGGAGGGCCGTTATAAGGGCCGCCCGGCTGACACCGAGCGCAACGCTGGCATCGCTCGCATGCTCGCCGCTCGCATGTCCTGGAGCGCTATCCAGGCCGCCACAGGGTGCAGCCGCGCCACCATCGCGAAGATTGCCAAGCAGGCCGCCTAATTCCCATCCGACAGCAGCGTCTCGACGGGCCGCCTATGCGGCTCGTTTCGAGCAGCGCGCGGACCGCCGGTGAGAGGAACCTCAGGGACGGCGGGCAGTTATCGGCAGTATCCCCAGACAAGCGGAGTTCTCCCATGCGCGAGAAGCGCAGCATGGCAGCACCAGCAACCTCCGCCCGCACAACCAAGGCATCGATTGAATCTCTTCGGACCGGTTATGCCTTAATCGTCGACGGTCATGTCAAGGCGACCTTCACGGCGAAAGCGAGCGCCCTGGAAGCTGGCACACAGCTGAAGAACCGATCCCCTCGGCTCCAGGTCAAGATCTACGACGCCGAAAACAAGGTCAGCGAGGTTGTTGAGATCGCCCGCGCTTGACGAACTGATCGGCGGCCCGTTCGGAGTTGGTACCATGAGCGCCTCGCGCACAGGCGACAAACGAGCCATGAACATCTTGCGCGAATTGCACGAGGCCGAGAAAGAGTTAGTTGGCAAGGCTGTCGTCTTGACTGATGGCAAGGCTGGCACAATCGATGGCGTCTTCCTCGATGATGAGCATGGGCTCCGCATCTCGATCGCGGGGCACGAGGGTCGATGGCCGATCGCGACGGTGAAGCACATCGAGAGCTGATCGCCCGCGGCCTTGCAGCCGCGCTGGCGTTCGGTTCGCGAGACACCGCGAGTCACCGCGCGCCCTGCCGCGGAAGTACCTAAACAATGCTACTCAGTCTGACGCATCCCGCTCAGTTAACCCATGAAGCGATTTAGTTGGTTCATGAGGCCGGTGAAGAGGCCCTAGATACTCGGCCAGTCGGCGCAATCCTATTGCCATGCCGTTCAGGCGGGCCGCTTCATAATCGCGCAAATTCGGCGTGCAAGCCCAGCCTTCGCACATGTCGGCAAGATGGTCGAGCTGTGAGCTCGATAGCAAGCCCAGTGTGCCCATTGGCGGAACGGCGAAAAAATCAATCAAGCTCAGCGCATCCGCTCTTGGTATCGACTTTTCCAGGGCTCCTCCTCGATCAACAATGACCTTCAAGAACTCTGGGAGCTTCCACATCCTGCATCGCCGTTCAGCTTTGGCCTCTTCGAGAGCGGCTTCTTTGATGATAGCGAGCTTGTGTTTCATCTCGGCGATCTCGCCAGCCGACGAGCTTGCTGCGATGTTCTCAGTGATCTGGGCGTACTTTTGCGCGCACAGCTGGATGTAATATTCGGGTTCGGATTTTCCCACCATTAGAACCTGCCAGCACAGTCGGTAATGCCGATTGGGGCGTTCAGACCGGTGCTTCCTGCTTGTTCAGGGTCACGCCCATCTTGCAGGTAGTCAGCCTCCCTTCGATCTTCGAGTCTTCTTCGTCCCTTCAGCGAAAATTTCCTGAAAGCTCACGCCTAGCGCTTGCGAGACATGCCAGAGCGTCACGATAGTCGCGTTGCGGGTCCCAAGCTCAAGTCCGCTTACGTAAGAGCGATCGACACCCAACCGATTAGCCAATTCCGCCTGCGACAGCCCAGCGGCAGTGCGAAGCCGCCTAACATTATCTCCAACCAGCTGTCGCACGTCCTCTGCCATGGACACAATGCGACAGACCGTGCAATACATTGCGACGCATTATAGTGCACAGGGAGGGCATTCGGGTGTGCAAAACCGCGCTAGCTAGCCTAGTTCTCTATTGCTTGCTGTTTTCAGTTATAGATCCTGCTCAGGCAGGGGTTGTTGGGAAGGTCTCATGCGATGGCCGATCGATTGGCTTTGCGATCGATATCACTGGGCCAATAGAGGATGCTACCTTCGACGAAGTCCGCGAGGTATTTACGAAATACCACCAGCAACAAAATGAAATTGCCAATGGCGGGATTTGTCCTGAGAAGGCTCTCAAGGGCAAACCGCTCGATTTCAGTGCCTATGGTCACCGCTTTTCGATCGACAGCACGGGCGGAAGTGTGATCGCGGCGATGAAGATTGGTAGGCTCTTGCGGCAAGAACGAGAGTCTGTGATGGTCGAGGGCGTCTGCTTCAGCGCGTGCGTCTTTGTGCTTGCCGGTGCGGTCGATCGAGCCGTCTTTGCCCCTGGCAAAGTTGGTATCCATCGTCCATATTTAGTTTCATATACTTCTGATGCGCGGCACGAGATTGAGAGTGCTTTGCGCCTGATGCGCGACTATCTTCGCGAGATGGATGTGTCTCCGCAACTGGCGGATGACATGATTGCTGTTGAACCAGAGGACAACAGGGTACTTACCGCTTCTCAACTAGCAAGCTACGGACTCTTGGGCGTCGACCGCGCGGAGAAGCAACAGCGGGCGATCGATCAGGAAGTGAGGGATCTGGAAGAGGCGAAGGCATTGGGGCTGGATCGACGAGAATACAATAGGCGCAAATCTCGCGCCAAACTTCTTTGCTCTGGGCCCGAGGCATCTCCCGATTGTCGGAAGATGATTTTGCAAACGGGTCAGCCGTGACGCGGTGCTTGCAACCATGGCTAGAGGCGCACTAGTTTAGGCACGCATACCTTGGGGGCCAACCATAATGCGACTTGCATCCATATTGCCGTGCCTAGCAGCGGCTTTGTTGTCCGGCTGCATCACAACGTCCATGCAAGGTTATGCGGATCGAGATCCTCCGGCGCGCCCAGTCAAACACCTGGCGGCCTACGTAGTTGCGCCTACCGGCTTAGCAACAAGTTTCCAAACGAGTATTGCGCAAGAAGCCGCTAAACGCGGCATTCTGGCAGACGACGCCTATATTTTGCTCCCACCTACGCGCAGTTACAACGATGCGGAAATCCGAAAAGTTCTCGCTGCGACCAATGTTGATGCCGTTCTAATTATTAATGTTGGCGACACTGGCGTTGTCAGAGAGTACGCTGGGACTTTTTTTCAAGCGGAGTATTCTGGTTCTACCGATATCAGCGGGACCGTTACGAGAAGCGGAAACGTTTCAAGTGTGGCGTTGGCCGGAAGCACGTCGGGGACAATGACTGGAATCTCCTCCCCGATACATCGTTACAGCCGACAAACGGCTTTCAGGGCTCGCCTAGTTGAACCGGCGACCGGGCGTAGTCTTTGGGTGGGGTCAGGCGAGGTGAGCGCAGGCGGCCGCCTCTTCGTTGGAAACGGCAGCAGTGCATCTAGCTCCGCGACTGCCATATTCGATGATTTGAGCGCAAAAAGGCTAATCTGAATACCAACTGAACTAATGATGCGGAGGACGTACGTCCGTCATCGCTCGCCTCCCATCGGTACTGAACGGGTATTCCATGGAGCTGCCTTATTGCGACGAACCGTTCGACATGGACTCGCTGTCCGTAAAGACGTGGGCGCGGGTCCCGGAGCCGGTCCGGAAGAAGGTCGAGCTGCATGTGGCAGCCCACCTTCCAGCCGAAATGCTTGCGACGGTTCGCGACCTACACGCTCGCGGACTTCCTCTCAGTTCTAATTTGGCGTTCTTCCATTTTGCCGCCGGCATGGCTGTCAGAAATCTTTGCCGAGAACGGCTTAGTGACGACGAGCTCGCTGCCTGCGGTGGTTTTGGCGCTGATTGGGACAACTGCTATATCGGCGTTCTCGCCGCGATCGCTGCGATGCGCCAGTAGCAAGCCTGCGCTCGTCATTGGCAGGACCAAGCAAGTTGGGGCCTCTGTCCGCCCGGCTGAACACCCCCAGGAGCGCCGCCATGTCGGCTGTCTGCGGGAGACCGGACGTCGTACGATGGTTGCGTTGACCGCCGGTTTGACCCAAATGTATGGTCCGGCCGTGGGGTGCAAGAAGATTTCGACGATCCGGTAGATGCGGTCTTGCATCAATGTATCCGGCCTCTGTTTGGAGCGCAGTGCTCCGGGCCATCATGGATATCAGCGCGCATGTGATCTGGTTAGCGGACAGGCCTCGACCGGGCCATTTGGGTCACCAGGGTTCACATGTGCCGGGAAGACCGATTCTCCATCGTCGTCTCATCCTCTCGCAGACCTCGGCGGGTAAGGGTTGTTACGTCATCGATAGCTCCTCACTTCGCGCTGTTCCTTCGTTCGTGCCTGGCGGCCGTTCCTTCGTCCCGGCCTGCGCGCGCAGACGCGCCGCGCGCAAGGGGCCGTCAAAGCCGGCCGTCGTGCTGTCCTGACGTCTTGCTCTCCTGCTGCCAGGCTGCGCCTTGACGGCCCCGCGCACGGCGCGAGGATCAAGCAGGTCGGGACACCGTCTCCTCCATCTTGACGCACGCGAAGGCGCGTCCCTTGTTGAGGACCGCCCAGGCGATCCGGGCGAGCTTGTTGGCGAGCGCAATCGCCAGCACGTTGTGGTGCAATCGCTTCTTGGCGGCTTCGATCCAAGAGTTGAGGCCATAGCGCTCCCAGCACTTGACCTTTACCAGAACAACCCACGCGGCTTGCACGAACAGCGCGCGCAGGTAGCGATTACCGCGCCTTGATATACTGCCGAGGATCGTGCGGTCGCCGGTCGATATCTGCTTCGGAACAAGTCCAAGCCAGGCGCCGAAGTCGCGGCCTTTCGAGAACACGTCTCCGGTGCCGATCGCAGCCACCATTGCGCTCGAGATGATTGGGCCAATGCCAGGCACCGTCATCAGTCGCTGGCAGGCCCTATCTTGACGGGCTAGTGTTTCGATCTCGCCAGATAGACCCTCGATACGCTCATCCAGCCGGCGCCAGTCTTCCGCCAGACCCTCGATGATGGGCAACATGCGAGGCGAGAGCACATCAGTGCGTGTTGCCAAGATACCTGGCAACTCGAACCGCAGGGAATGCGGGCCTTGCCGCACGGCGATGCCCCGTTCCAGCAGGAACGCACGGATCTGATTGATCGCGCCGGTACGCTGACCGACCAATCGATCGCGGACGCGGTGCAGTGCCTGAAGGTCGAGCTGATCGGCGGTCTTGGTCGCGACGAACTTCATGGTCGGGCGTTGGACAGCCTCGGCGATGGCTTCCGCATCTCGGAAGTCATTCTTCTGTCCCTTCGAATACGGGCGCACGTATTTCGCTGGCATCAGGCGGGCGTCGTGGCCAAGTACTTGGAGTTTGCGGCTGAGATGATGGGCGCCTACGCAGGCCTCCATACCGATCAAGCACGGCGGCAGGTTGGCGAGCCGCGTTTCCACCTGGCCGCGCGACCACTTCTGCCGCAGCACGATGGCACCGCGGTGATCCTGACCCACGATGTGGAACGAGTTTTTGCCGATGTCGATGCCGATCACGGCGATCGCCGCGTTGAGTTTCTGAGACATGGCGTGCTCCTTGTCTTGAGCGCCCCTTGCCAGCTTCTCGTGCTGGCAGGGCCGGAGCACGGCCGGACCATCCCATTAGCCGACGTAGGGCAGTAAAGCACTGAAGTCGGCCCGAAGCGCTCATCACCCTTCCGGCACGCTAGCGAGGCGCCAGCCTTCACACAAGCGCTGCAGCCCGGCAAGGTAAATTGGATTGTCGCTTTGTTGAGCTGCGAGCAAGCGACGAATGGTGAAACCTGAGTTGAGCGCAAGCCCCGTTCTCGCAGCAGTTCGCGCCTCATCGAGCGCGCCGGTCAAGGCCAAGGCAGCGGCGAGCGATATATGAGCGAGATGAAAGTTACGGTTCGCCTCGGTGCTTCGTCGCAGCCAACTGACGGCTTCGACGTCGGAACCAAGCAGCAGCTTGGCCACGCCCGCAAAACACGCCCACTGGTAGGCGAAAACGTCCCGAGGAGAGAGCCGTAAAGCTTCGAGCACATGGCCTTCGGTCTCGGTAGCGCGACCTATGTAGGATTTTGCGAAACCAAGGGCCGCATGAGCGTTGACCAAATTCGGAGCCAGCGCCAACGCATGTTCGAACTCACGGATGCCTTGGGCGGCCCGGTTCGTAAAGGTCTGGACCCAACCCCGAGCCATGTGGGCTGAGGCACTGTTCGGCCTAATCGACAATACCTTGTTCACCATCGCCTCGGCCGCCGCAAGCCGCGCGGGCCCATCATCCGTCGTAAAGCTACCTCCAACTACCGTATCAACATTTGCCAGACCAATCATTGCTTCGACGTTGCCGGGATCGAACTCCAGCGAGCGTTCGAAGAAGCCCCGCGCTTGCGTCACGCATTCAAGGCTAATCCCCTTCATCAACCAGGCCCGGCCCTGGAAGCACAAGTCCATCGCATCGGGATGCAGCGTACGCTCGGCTCGTCGCGCCTCAGCCTCGATGAGCTGGGCACCTAATGTACCGGCGAGCCTCGACACGATTTCGTCCTGCATATCGAACAGGTCGCCGAAAGGCTTCTCGAAGCGCTCGGCCCAAAGATGCTGGCCGCTCCTGGCATCGATCAGCTGAACATTCATCCGAAGTCGCTTGCCGCTGCGTTGCACTGAGCCTTCGAGCACGTAGCGAACATTCAATTCGCGGCCGACTTGGCGGACATCGACAGCTCTGCCCTTGTATGAGACGGCGCTGTCCTGTGCCATTACAAATGAACCACCGATGCGCGACAGGTCCGTGGTTAGACTCTCGGTTATACCGTCCGCGAAATAGTCCTGCTCACGATCACCGCTCAGGTTCGCGAAGGGTAGCACGACGATGGACAGGCGCGGCGCTGGGTGGGGGATCGGTGTCGTGCCGCTGCCCTTTATTGTCGGGCCAAACTTAACCCGAGCCACGGCATAGGCCCGAACCGGGCGAGCGATGTTTTTGAGGTTCTGATCGCCCAAATCGGCGAACTCAACCCCGATCTTGCCCCATACTTGATCGTAGGCAAAAGACGAAATGCAGATGCCGCCAGGCTCTGCGATGCCCTCAAGCCGCGCCGCGATGTTAACTCCGTCTCCAAATATGTCATAGGGTTCGACGATTACGTCGCCAACATTGATGCCGACTCGGAAAGCAATTCGCCGGTCTTCCTCCTCGTTGATGGTAAGTTCCTTGATGCGGGTCTGAAACTGCACAGCGGCTCGGACTGCCTCAACTGAGCTTGTAAACTCCGCCAAGAACCCATCGCCAGTGTTCTTCACGATACGGCCGCCGTGTTCGGCAATTGAAGGCACAACGGCGTCGGCCAAGAGCGCGGTAAGTTTGGCGTGCGTAGCCTCTTCGTCAATATGCATGAGCCGCGAATAGCCAGCCACGTCGGCCGCCAATATCGCCGACAACCTGCGCTCGACCCTGACTGGCCGTTCTTGCACCATCGCCCGCAATCCAGACCTGGATGCGACTGTACAACAATTGGAACAAGATGCCCACCCAGGTCGATGTTGCATATTGGCCCTTCTGCGACTTCGAGCGATGTCCGCTCTTCCGCCGCTGTTGAGGGTGAGCGGACATCAGTTACGGCCAGGTGCGTAAGGTCACGCCCTAGGCAGAAAGCATAGAAGCAATCGAAGATGCGGAAAATCTCGCTCCGCGTTCGTTGGTAAAGCCTAATCTGGCGAGTTCATCGGCGACCTCACGCAACGAGCGCTGGTGACCCTTCGGCGATCGCCGCCGTAGACGCTTTGCTGTGGCAACCAGCTCTGGACTGAGCTCCGCCCAGCTCTTCCTGCCTTCGACCTTTCCGACCGCCTCACGCTTGCGCTGACGCGCGGCGCGCAACTTCGCCACCGTGGTTGCCTTCTCGAACTGCGCGATGGCGCCCAGCACTTGGCGCACTAATACCGCCGTTGGTGTGTCCTCGATGAAGAAGTCTGGCGAGCTCGCGGGAATCAGCGTGATGCCGAGGCTGCGGAGATGATCATGTCCGGCGAGTTGGACCGCCAAATCTCGCGCAAAGCGATCTGGGCTTTCGACAAGGATGGTCCTGACACCGTTGCCGGCGATGCGGTCGAGCATCGCTGCAAAACCCGGTCGCTCTGCGATCGGGTCTCCACCGCTGACCGCCGCGTCGTAGAACTCGCCGACCACCTCATACCCGTTCGCATTTGCGAAGCTTTCGATCGCAGCGCGCTGCCGGCGATCGCTGTCCTTGTCGGCGCCGACATTGGCAGCTGATGAGGTGCGGAGATACGCAATAGATTTTACTCGTTTTTCTTTTCCTACCATGAGGTTACCCCGCATGTTTGTACGGATTTCTTGAGAATTCCGCGCGATGAAAGTGGCTGCGGGGCAGGCCCAGCTTGACCTTCACAGCCTCGAGGCGGAGGCGAGGAGGGCTATCGCTGGCAGGTCGGCGGAACGGGGCTCCTCCGACCCAAAGCAGCTAAGGGCGTGATTGAGCTAATCTTTGCAGCGGGATGCCGAACTGCAAAATCAAAAGCTACGGTGCCAAGCTACGGGACGTGAGGCCATGGCTAACCGCTGTTGCGTGTATGGTGTCGAAGGTTTTTCCCGACCGGCGCTCGGTCTCTTTCCAATCGATGCCACGCGGCAGGAGGAGTTCCCATTCTTGAGACCTTCCGACGTGGCCCCACAGCGCGCGCAGAGGTACGCATAACTTGAGGACCAGAACAACCGAGCGACCATTGACGCAATCAATGCCCGCCCGCCTAAAGGCGCTGTTGAGGGCAACGATGGGATCGAGTGTCGCAGAGACGTAGCTCGGGTAGGGATGCTGCGTCACGAGCAGGTCGTTGCATCGCCCATGAAACAATATCTGACCATGGTCCAGCGATATCCTAGAGGCGGCAATCTCGGCGTCGAGCCCATCGATAAGCTTCCGATCCTTTTCCGAGGCCGTCCCATCTGCAATCTGCCGGGCCGCCGCATGGTACCTATCGTATTGGCGGCGACGGTAGGCCGGAAAGTGTCTCAGATCCTTGAGCGGCGTGTAGAGGGCTTTAATCGCTGCGACATCTGGGTCCTGTACAAGCCGCTCCGCGATGCTCTGCTGAAATCGGGCGCGGTCGTCGTTGCCTGGGTCGTCCAGATGCTTCAGCAGGGCGTCAACGTCGGGGAAGTCGTAGGACTCCGCGTCCGGCACGAGTGACGGATCGTGTGCGCGAAGCGCACGATCGCGCGGTGTGTCGTGTAGGTACTCAAAATGCCAGCAGGAAACATCAACGGGCATTCTGATCCTATAGGAATTCGAGGAAAGACATCTTCTACCAACATAGACCGCAGCGATACTTCTATAGCACAGCAGGCCACGTCCTAAGCTGGCGGCCAAGCACGCGAACTGTCTCCCAGAGCCGGACGCGGCGCGGCCGGCGAGGTGGAGAATAAAGGGGTAGGCGAGGCCGAAGCCTCGCCCTTGGGGTCTTAGTTACGGCGGGTGATCGGCGGCAATGACGGGCCACGGCCCGGCCCCACTGGGCGCCCCACCGAATGTTCAACATTTGTTCAGGTGGAAGCAGCAGCACTTCGCGCAAGACCACTTCAAACGGATTCTTTCGACGCAGAATATTGACCGAATCCCCACTTCTATGCGCCATAAAATAGTCGATTCGCGGCGCAAGCCGCGCCAGTATTTCGATGTGGTGGGGGCAGGGTGAACCAAAATCCCGAGCAAATCGTGCGCGACCGGGTTGACGCGAAGCTGGCCGAAGCGGGGTGGCACGTTCAGGACAAGGCTGCGCTGGATTGGAGCGTGGGACGCGGCATCGCGGTGAGCGAATATCCCACCGACACAGGCCCCGCGGATTATGTGTTGTTCGTGGACAAGCGCGCCGTCGGTGTGATCGAGGCGAAGTCCAAGGATTGGGGACACAAAATCACGACTGTTGAGGAGCAGTCGTCCGACTATGCTGCCGCCAAACTGAAATGGGTCGGCAACCGCCGGCAACATGTGTCAACCAATAATCCCAGCGAGTGAGCCGGCCCCCATAGAGTTTGCCGGTAAGAAAGTTCGTGAGTCTTCAATGGCGGATGATGTTGTAACCTTCGGGGACGGTCTTCCCCCCATCCCCGAAAAACTCCTTCTGGCTCGTGATCGTGGTGAGGTCCTGTTCATTACAGGAGCGGGAATATCTCGACCAGCCCCTTCGTCGCTGCCCGACTTCCGCGAACTTGTCGTTCAAGTGTACGATCGTCTCGATACTGCAGTTGCAGCAAAGCTGCATGCGATCTTCAAAGAAGAGCAGAAGGCCCGTGATGCCGGTAGCATCTCGCGAACATCTTGGAGGGACTACACCGCGGGTTTGAACGCTGGTCAGCAAGCCGAGTTGCGGGCCTTCACGGGCTATGAGTTTGATGTGGTGCTGGGCATGCTTGAGCGCAGGCTCGATTCTGGCGCCAGCAGCGCTAGCTCGATGCGCAAAGCGGTTTCGGAGATCCTGGCCCGCACGCGACAGACCAACGAACTACACGTATCGCTCGCACGATTGGGACAACGTTTCGGCCGCCCATTCATCGCTACTACGAATTTCGACGCCCTCCTCGGAACAGCTGCCTCGCGCAGGAAACTATCGCCGAAGATTTATGCGTTGGGTGCAATGCCTCGTCCCAGCCGGCGAAAAGAATTCGAGGGAATCTTCCACCTTCATGGCGCCTTGGGAAAAGACGATGGCGCTTCCGATCTCGTACTGACTGATCAAGACTTCGGCGATGTGTATTTACGTCGGCGGATCGCGGCCGAGTTCATCTACGACGCGGCACGCATATTCCATCTGGTCCTCGTGGGTTACAGTCTTAGCGACGCGCCGATGCGCTATCTTATGAATGCGATCGCGGGAGATGAGACGCATTTTGCCGACATCAAGGCGCGGTATGCAATCATTCCGGTCGGGAACGACAACGCCGTCGACATAGCCTATTGGCAGGCGAGAGGAATCGTTCCAATCGCGTATAATCAGCGCGACAATCACAGCCAGCTACGATCACTAATGAGGAATTGGGCGGAAAGTATTCCATCGCCTGCTAACGACGCTTGGTCACGCCGGCAGATCAGGCGCATCACGAGTTCCACCCTAGAGGCGGCATCCGAGGCCGACCGATCACTCTTTCGATACCTTGTGCGCAGAGCGACACCATCCGAACGGGAATCGTTCGCCGGTTTGCTCCGCGGAGGTGGAGCATCAGCGCGGTGGCTCGGGTATATAAATGAAATCACGCGAGAAGACGTGGCGGGACCACGATGACTGATGACCATACCCTTAGAGGTCGCGAACTGGCTCAACAAATCAGAGCCACAACAATCGCGTTCCTACAGAACCGATTGAACGATCGTTCCTCAATTGAATGGGCACTGGAACTAGGTAGCGAACACGACGAAGAGCGGCTCGCGATCCGGCATTTGATCACAAGTGCGGCCGTCAAGATGAAGGAGCCGTTTCGTTCCGCCTGGTCTTGGCTTCTGGAATCGTGGTCTGCAATGCCGCAGACGGGTCCCGATACACGTTATGGACTGATAGCGCGCGCGCGGCAGAAGAGCATTGATGGCGACGTTTTGCGTCAGGTGGTCGATCTTGTTCGGCCATGGCCCCGCATAAAGAGGCGAGAGGATTGGAGCCTGTATGGGGGCCCCGCTTTGCCGAAAGTGCCTCGTAAGCTCGGAGATTTGGTTTTCATCTCCATGACCAGCGGCGATCTTATTTCCCTTCACGACGTCGGCCTTGAAGATATCACCAACGTTGCTCTTGCAGACGAACTAGCAGATCGGCTAGAGGCGGCGCTGTTAGATGGTTTACACGTTGCGCAGCGGCTTGGCTGGACCGAAGGGATCGACTTGACGAACTCGGAGGTGCGGCGCGTTTACCACGTCTCGGGCTTCGCTGGCAGCGAGGAGGACTCAGGCCGCGATCCTGATGCTTATCGACATGGCTTTGCACCCGTGACGAAGCTTCTGTACGAGGCAATCGAGGTTCTTGCACGCATCGACGTCGAGAACGCGAAGCTTCGGATTGTTAGATGGAACGCCAGTAAGTGGGCCCTTTTCAAGAGGCTGTGGGCTGCGCTGGCACGAAACCCCAATCTGGCCTCCGCTGAATGCTTATCGAAATTCTTGTCAGATCTTACTGACAAAGAATTTTGGAAAGTCGCCGAATATCCGGAGTTCGCCGAGCTTCGAGCTCGCCGCTTCAGTGATCTGGATGAGGCTGCAAAACTGGCACTGGAAACGAGGATTCAGCGCCTTCCCCCCAAAACGCTCTGGACTAATAAGCCCGTGCCGAAGGAGTTGGAGCGCTATCGGCACATTCGCGCCGGTATCGAGTTCAAGAGAATTCTCGCAGCGCCGGCTCAAGTCAGTGACATTTCCCAGGCTTGGATCGAGAATATTGCCGCAAAATACGAACTACCAAATGTGACCACCGTCGATTTCGACTTTGAAGGGACGTCTTCAACACGGTGGATGCAGGAGGAGGAAGAAACGTTCGAAGCCTTGGATTCGGCTTCGGCAGTTCGCAATTTGGAGAACGCGTTCAGCAAAGAGCGATGGGGAAACGCCGGCGCGGCACAAGTGTACTTGGAATCCCATCTCTCAGAGATTCTTGAACTTTTCTCCGCCTCGCCAGAGCTTAGCGCCAACAGCCCTGGAGTATGGGGCCAAGTCTTACGTCTTTCGCGCCCTGCAAACCAAACGTCCGCCCCAACAGAAGAGGCCACAATCCAGGCGGAACTAGAAAGAGGGCGAGCTTTCGTAATCTTGACGCTCCTGAACTCCGTGCCGGAACGTCATCTGGAAACTATGATTGATGGCTTGTCGGGCTGGATTGCTGATTGGGCCGGGAGTTTAAAGGGCAACCCGATGTTTTCAGCGCTGTGGCTTCGCGCTTGGCCGCCAGCGGTCGACGTCACCAACAAACGCGGGACACCCTCGAAAGACGACGAGGTCACGGACCTCTTGGGCGAGAGAGACTCGGACCTTGGCGAGCGCCTGGCTACGGCCGCCCTGAACACACCGGCCGGAGTCATGATGACGGCCTTTCTGCGCATGTGCCCCAATTTGAATGAGGTGCCGCATCCATTTGCGAGTGGTGCACTCAGGGACATGCGAGATAGCGCGGCGCGAGCGACAGGCGCAACCCGCCTGCAAGTGCTTCATCGGTTTCTGTCGTCGCTAGAATACATGCGGCGCGCCGACGAAGCATGGACGGACCAGAACCTTCTGGATCCGTTGAACAACGCCGACGGAACTGAAATTGAGGTGTGGGATGCCATCTCGCGAAATCCCGTTCTTCGCTACGACACAATGCTGAGAATTGGAGAGCGGATGGCCGAGGTGGCGCATTCCAGTGCGCTGCCGATAGAGACCCGCGCGAGGCTAGGAGAACGCGTGGTGTACCGCGTTCTTCTCGATAAGAACGACGGCAGGGAGCCATCGATACCGGAGAGGGTCGTGCAGCAGATGCTGAGGCTTGGAACAGACCGCCTTCGTGCAGCTGGCGGACGAATTGCTGGGGTCTTTATCGAAGCCGACGACCGTCGGTCATCGCGCGAAGACCGTCTTAGAAAGGTAGTGGTGCCATTCTTTGAAACCATTTGGCCGTTGGAGAGAACGCTGGCGTCACCGAGCCTTTCAAAAGAACTTGCTAGGCTTCCTGCAAAATCAGGTACTGCTTTCGCTGAAGCTGTCGATGCGATCGCACGCTTCCTAACTCCCTTCGATTGTTGGTCGCTGCATGACTACGGGCTCTATGAGCGTGACGCCGATGGCAAAAACTTGCGAGAAATAATCGGGGAGGCCGCGTCGGCGCTTCTGACGCTCCTCGACATGACCATCGGCAGCGAGGAGCGTGCTGTGCATCCGCTCGATCTGGATCGCGCCTTGGTCGCCATACGGGGTGCTAACCCGAAACTGGTTCGCGACACGCGGTACGCGCGTCTATCTGCACTGGAAAGGCATTGACAAGCTCCCGCCAATAAAGCGGATCGAAGGATCACCGCTCCTCTAAACGCTTGAGCTAAACTATTACGTACTCTGCAATTTTCGGCACGCGACCCGTTGTTCGCGTGAACAACTACGGTGATAAGCTACAGATTGGCCCGCGCGGCGAGCAGGCGTGAAGGGCACCGGAGCCTTCTGATCGTCCTTCATTCGCGGGCGGATGCGTGTTCTTTGTTGTCATGGCGATAATCCTCCTGTTCTTAGCTGCAAACTGGTTGGGATTGGGTCGGCGCTTGACGCAGCGAGGTTGGAGCTAGAGTTGAGGCGACCGCTCGGTCAAAGCAGGGCGGCCCAAGTCGGCTTTGGATCATTCGCCGCGGACCAAAAGCGGCCCCACGGCCGCAAATCTCTGAAAGCAGATCCAATCTGTGCGCCGCCGCGCATGCTCGATGCCCCTAGAAACCGAGGAGCACGAACATGCCCGACAAAGACAGTCTCGCCACCGTCGCCCGTCGCACGCCCTGGAACAAGGGCAAGCTGATCGGAGCCAAGCCGCCGTTGCGACCAAACCAGGTCTGGGCGATCCGAACCCGTCTCCTGATCGAAAGACGAACCCGCGACCTCGCTCTTTTCAATCTTGCGATCTACAGTAAGTTGCGTGGTTGCGACGTCGTCGCCTTGAGGGTCGAAGATGTCGCTCCGAATGGCTATACGGTTGATCGTGCGGCCGTCCGGCAGAAGAAGACCGGAAGCCCAGTCAAGTTCGAGTTGACGGATCAAATCTGGCAAGCCGTCGACGACCTCTTGAAGGAGACCTGCAAGAGGCCAGGTGAGTATTTGTTTACAGGGCGCCGTGGGCGCGCGATCGGGCGATTACAACCCGCCAATATGCTCGCCTTCTTGCCGAATAGGTGGCAAGCATCGGGCTTGACACGAGGGTGTTTGGCACCCACTCCCTGCGCCGTACTAAGCAACGCTGATCTACCGCCGCACAGGAAATTTGCGAGTCGTGCAGCTCTTGCTTGGCCACACGAAGATCGAAAGCACGGTCCGCTACCTTGGCATCGAAGTTGACGACGCGCTCGCGATTGCCGAACAGGTCGATGTCTGAATTACCGGGGCAGAGCGGACACCCTCTGCCCATCGGCCATCAGCTGCTTCGGGCCACTAGCAGACATCGCGATTAGGGAAGCAATTTGTCAAAGCGCAGGGGCCGCACGAGAAACAAATAGGCGTGGCTTTGCGATTTGAGGGAGCGCATCTGTGACATACGTTCCCTTGTTGCTACCGCTTGCCTCTCGGAAGCAGTTACGATCCGAGGTGACCTACTGACCTTCGCGGTGCTTGACCATCTCTTCGATTTTCTTTTTCACCGATTCCAGATTGAATGAAGCCGGGTCCTGCATAGGCGGATATTCGATTGCCGTCAGAGCCAACTTCCCGACATACTCCTGAACCAGAACGAAGCGCCAGAACTCACGCGCGAAAAAGTCGTTGCCATAGCCGAATGCCCCGGCGTTTGACGACTCGCCGCGAATGAACGGCGTCCGCTCGAACGGATCCTGACGAATGTTGACCATCGAGGGCATGTCGGTGGTGGTTTTCTCGCCCGGCCAGCCCCAAGGCTGCTGATAGAACTGGAACTTGAAGTTGTCGATGCGGACCGCACCAAGTTGCGCGCCACCGAAGTAGAAGATCTCATGACGCTTGGACGGGCCTTTTCCGGTGAGCAGATCCATCTGATTGTAGCCGTCCAGATGGTTCTTGTAGGTCCGCTCGCCGAGCTTCACGCCCTTTAGCAGTTGCTCGCCGATATTGGGATTGCCTGCCGCGGCGACCAGAGTGGGGAACCAGTCCAACCCGGACATAATTTGGTTCTCGACGGTCCCCGGCTTGATCACGCCCGGCCATCGGATGATGCACGGCACGCGGAAGCCACCTTCGCCAACGGTGCCCTTGGTGTTCTTGAACGGGGTCATGCCGCCATCCGGCCAGGTAAACACCTCCGCGCCGTTGTCCGTCGTAAAGATGACGATCGTGTTGTTAGTCTCACCGATGTCGTCGAGATGCTTCAGCAGGGCACCAATGCTGTCATCCATCTGCGTCATACCGGCTTCCTCGAGTCCGTAGTTCGTCTCGCTGTTCTGCATCGCGCTGTACTTCTTCGAGAGGAACGTCCAGACGTGCATGCGCGTGGTATTGTGCCAGACGAAGAACGGCTTGCCGTCCCTCTTGGCTCTGTCCATGAAGTCACTGGAAGACTTAACCAACACTTCGTCGAATGTCGTCATGTCATACTTCGCCTTCAGGAAGGGCAAATCGTGCATGTTGGGCACGTTCGACATATCCGGGAACGGCGGCAACGGACCTTCATCGATGATCTTTTGCTTGCCGATTTTGCCCCAGCGCGGCATTTCAGTCGGATCGTCGGTATCGGTCGCATAGCTATGGATCAGGCTGCGCGGGCCGTTCTTGTTGTAATAATCCTGGTTGGCGGGGAACGAGTACCAGTACGGATCGGACATGGCATCGAGGTGGTACAGATATCCAAAGAACTCGTCGAATCCGTGCACGGTCGGGAGATATTTGTTCAGGTCGCCAAGGTGGTTCTTGCCGAACTGCCCGGTAGCATAGCCCTGTGCCTTCAGGGCGGTGGCGAGCGTCGCAGCCTCAACCGGGATCCCCACATCGGCACCTGCTTGGCCTACGGTCGTCAATCCAGTGCGGATCGGCAACTCGCCGGTGATGAAGTTCGCCCGACCTGCCGTACAACTTGCTTCGGCGTAATAATCGGTGAACATCATGCCTTCAGATGCCAGCTTGTCGAGGTTCGGCGTCTTGCCCGACATGATCCCGCGATGGTAGGCGCCGATGTTGAACCAACCAACGTCATCGCCCATTATGACGACGATGTTTGGACGCTTTCCGTCAGCTGCGGGAGCTCCCGGTCGCTGCTGCGCTTGGGCCGGGCTTGTGAGCCCGACAGCCGAAAGCGCGGAAGCGGCGACGAGTGAAGTACCGCTCAATAATAAATCGCGACGTTTCAATCCTGCGCTGGTCAGCTCGGCTCTCTTGGAGTTTTTAGGAATGTCATCGTTCCTCATGGCGCGATCCTCCTTTGACAGATGCTGAGGTGCACAAAATCGGAGCGGCGCACACTTCAGGGTTGATCCAGATCAAAGGATGTCCGAGTCGGGTCATAGGCTGCCCTTGGCGGGCTGCTTCACCTTGGCCGGCTTATCTCCCGGAAGAAGACTTTTCGGCTCTCCGAGCGAAGGTCAGCAACGGGCCATAAGCAGACCTCGAGCTGAAGGGTCCAGGTAAGCAGAATCTTTGAGCTTTGATTTAGCTCAAAGGAGATCTCGGTATCGGAATCAGACTGCCAATATGAAGGCCACGCCCGGCCCAAAGATACGCAAGCGCAGACCTGGTCGCAAAGCGAGCAGGACCGACGAGGCACTGCGCATAATTGCTGATTATGCGAATGAGCTGCGCAAATTGATGGATAAGCTTCGACGCCGTCTAAATTAATACCTTGTACCTTGGTACAATGTTCTATGGGACAGGTGCCGCTTACGCTTCGGCAGCCGCGCTTCAATGTGAATTGTGATTGGAGCAGCCGATGTTTCTGCGCATTACAAGAAACAACACGTCCCACCTCAGTACGCTCGGCGACTTTGGTATATCGAGCCAATCAGATGCCGCGGTAAACCTGAACGAGATCACCTATAAAAAGGGCACCGAAATTTACGGCGAGAAAGAGCCGGCCGAATACGTCTATCAAGTCAAAAAAGGCGCCGTGCGAACATACAAATTGCTCTCGGATGGCCGGCGCCAGATTGGAGCGTTCCACCTGGTGGGAGATATCTTCGGTCTTGTTGATGCCAGTACCCACCGGTTCACAGCGGAGGCAATCGTCAAGACCACACTGCGGTTGATCAAGCGTCGGACTTTAGACACGGTAGCCGACACAGATACCGTCGTAACCCGCGAGCTCCTCAGCATGGCGATGCTAAATCTGAAGCACGTCGAGGATCATATGCTGCTTTTGGGTCGCAAGGACTCAGTTGAACGAGTGGCCGCATTTCTCGTGGAAATGGACGAGCGTGAAGCTTCGCAAGTCATGGCTCTCCCGATGACGCGACGGGATATCGCCGATTATCTCGGGCTGTCACTTGAGACTGTATCTCGTGCCTTGTCCAGAATGCGTCACGCTGGATTGCTCAACTTCGTCGGCTCGACGCAGCGTGAAATCGTTATTCTGGATCGGATGAGACTTCGCGCCGTTGATTTCAAGTGACATGGTTGCCTTGCCTTCAGTCTCGATAGCACTTCCACATGCGGCGCAAAGAAAAACGTGACGCATTGTCGGACCATCTTTTACCAATTGGGAGCGGGACCACTTCATGATGTTCCCGCACCCAGAGCACAGTGGAGGTCCCATTCCGTTGGAGGCATCCGAACTTGCTATACCTTCTAGACCTTGCGCGACCGAGCTATAGCTCTCGGCGATATGTTGTAATGTTGCGCGCCTAGACTCATTGCCGACTTGATCGGCCATCTGTAAAGCTTCGGCGGCCTTGCCGAAAGCGTTTGGCGTTTTCCAAATCAGTACGCGCCTTCTGACGGACTTTGCTAGGCGACCTCAACCCCTCGCTCATATGCGAACCGGTCTCAGCCTGGCGGGCCTTCCGCAGAAGTTGCTCGCGCTCGGGGCCGCGCCGCAGGGGCTTCTCCTCGCGCAGTCGATTGGCTTCCTGAACAAGCCGCTCTTCGAGAGATTGGGTCTGCCTGGACCCATGGCGCTGCTCCATTGATGAGAGGCGGAGCGCAACTGGCGTTCACACACCGATAGAAGCCTCGGAATACGCGGTGATGGAACAAATGTGCAGCTAGGAAGAAGATAAGGCCAAGGGTTTATTTCAATCCGCACACGGAACTATTCAGGAACTAATCAAACGTAGCCGATTTAGCCGGTACCCGTCCGCTATGGGTCTTGGCCGTGTAAAAACGGCCTTACTGGGCCGTCAGTCTTGAAGCCAAAACTGAGCCGACCTCAGGCCACGATCGCGGCGATCAGCGGCCTGATCCCAAGGATGTTCATTGCTCGGGTCAGATTATAGGCCAAAACCGAGAGGGCCATCTCAGCGGCGACCTTTGGAAGGGTTTTAGTCAGGAAGTGCGTCGCTCCCATGCGTGCCTTCATCGTGCCGAACGGATGCTCGACAGTTTCGCGACGAAGGCGCATAGCGAGCGGGTTCGCATCGAGCCGCTGCTGCACGGCGTCGAGCAGATCCTCGTGCTCCCATCGCGCGATCCGTCGCTCTGACCCGGGCGTACACTGGGCCTTGATCGAACAATTCTTACAGGCATTGGTCCAGTAGCGCCGCAGCATCTTGTCGGCTTCTTCGTTTGTATAGCGATACGGCAATAGCTCTCCGGCCGGACAACGATAGGCGTCTTCCTCCGGCAAATAGACAAAGTCCTGCTTACCGAAGCGTCCGTCTGACTTGGCGCCCGAAGTCAGCGGCTTGGGCAGAGTTACCGTGATGCCGACCTCGTGGCAGGCGAGGATCTCCGGGCTGCTGAAGTAGCCACGATCGGCAACGGCCTCGAGCGTCTCGGTCTTCAGAACAGCCTTCGCCTGCCTGGCCATGTTGGCAAGTTGTGCCCGATCTGAGCCGCTGTTCGTCACCTCATGCGCGATGATCAGGTGATGGTCGGTATCGACGGCGACTTGGACATTGTAGCCGACAACGCCGGATCCGCGGCCACTGGTTGCCATCGAACGGCTATCCGGATCGGTCAGCGAGATCTGCTGATCCGGCGAAGCAAACATCTGCTTCTCGGAGGCAGCAAGCTTGCCCATTTCCTCCTTCAGCTTTGTCAGCTTCTCGGTAAGCCTCGTCACCTTCGCCGCCAGCGCCTCGCTCGGCTCCTGTCGGTCGGCCGTGTCAAGTTGGCTCAAGTAGCGCGCGACGCTCTCCTCCAGCTGAGCACGTCGCCGCTCCACCTTCGCGCGCGTGAAGTTCCTGTCCCGGTTGTTAACGGCCTTGAACTTGCTGCCATCGATGGCGACGCTCGCTGTCGCGAGCAGGCCCATCTCGCGGCAAAGTTCGACGAAGCGCGCACATACCTTGCGCAGTGCCAGGCCGTTGTCCTTGCGGAAGTCCGCAATCGTCTTGTGATCGGGAGCGAGCCGACCCAGCAGCCACATCACCTCGATATTGCGCCCGGCCTCTCGTTCCAGCCGCCGGCTCGACTGCACTCGGTTCAGATAGCCGTAAATGTAAAGCTTAAGGAGCACCGAGGGATGGTACGACGGCCGGCCGGTGGCCGCCGGCTCCGCACCCTCAAAGCCCATCTCAGCCAAACCGAGCGCATCGACAAATACGTCGATCACGCGAACTGGGTTACTCTCGTCAATGAAGTCATCGAGGCATTCGGGCAACAGCGTCCGCTGCCCACGATCCGCCTCTTCAACGAAGCGCCTCATCGATTCCCCCAAAAGCATCACAGGAGAATCATAATAGCAGCCCGCCGTTTTTACACAGCCAGGATCAAAAGGCGACGTGGCCATCGCTACCGGTCTTGGAGCAAAGCAGACTTAGCGGCGGTACATCCCACATCATCAAGATGCAGCGGATATCCACTCCTCTACACTCGGCACGGCAAGTAGTTGGAGTTGGACAGATTTCAGCTCAATGTCTGAAACTGCCCATATGCTTCTACGGCGACTTGCTACAACTTGGTCGACGGTGAAATGATTCGTAGGAAACGCGTACGAGACCTATCGGAGACGCCGCAGTGGCGCGAGCACGCGGGCGAATGTCCGGACACAATGCGCGGCTATCGAGGTAACTGCCGCGGGAGCGCTAAAGGGATTGCTGGTCTGTGAACCTTTCACCGCCGCGATACAGGTTGGACAGTTTACTGCTTTCATTGTGGAGCATGGGCGTGGACAGGCAAGGATGGATGCCACAAGCTGGCAAGGCGCGGGTCTGACGGATGCTTTCGTCCGTCAGTTCCAAGTAGCGCGGCACAGCCCGAGCGTCGCCCGACGCAAGGAGGGCCGATGAACTATCGCGCGTATCATCTTCAGAAAAGTCATCCACGTCGTATCAAATGATACGGATGCATAAAAATAATGAGCGGCTATCTCCGACAAACCCCGCGAGGCCAGGCAGCTTATTCTTGTCAGCGTGTAACCGTAGGCAAGGCCGAAGTCTCGTTGTGCTGCGCTTTCGTCCACGCCAATGGTGCGGAACGCGCGGCACCGGCCTCTGATACCAGGACAGCGCATGGCGCCTTTCTCTTTCGCGTCCTCTGAAAACGCGTTTTTTGCTTGAGCAGCGTCGGAGCTTCGTCGATCGTCCGGGAGGCCGGCATCGTTTCCGGAAAGCCGTGATGTTGCGGACGCGAAGTCTCTAGCTATGGCGGATATGGCCGGGTGCACTGGTGTTCGACGTTGATCCATTCGTGCTCCGTACGATCTCATCGGCATTCGGTCGATCCCGGCACACCCCAGCGCTATGACGCACCGGCTGTTGTAACGCGCTAAAGTGTGACACCGGCGAATGTACGAGTCGCACCGGGGGCACTTCCCCATCCAGCCACCGCTGCTCCTCGGCCAGCGCGCGCCACGCGGCCTCCATCCTCTGGAAGCGGCGCGCGGCGGGAGAGGTCTCGGCCTCCTCCGCAAGCTCGGCGCAGTTCTCAGCGCGCTCCAGGTACTCCCTCGTTTGGTACATCACGCTACTCCGGTCTTAGTGGGTGTGGACTCCTGCCATTTCTCCAGGTCGATATCGGGCCGGTCCCGGGGAGCTGGTCTTTTTCGGGGTTGCCCGTCCACGGCTTGTTCGTCTGCCTGTGGGTGGGTTCGTCGGTCTGCTGCCGGGGATCATCCGTCGTCTCGCGGGCGTCTCGGTCTTGGGAGGCGTTTTCCATGGGGCGATAATGGGTGAGCGCCACCCTCCGTTCCTAGGCGAGCGGGCAACTGATCGGCCAGGCCGAGCATTTGAGGGCATGCAGCGCATTGCAATATTGGCCTTCATGCTAACGGCCGCCGTGATGCTCGCTCGATCGGTCGAGGACGGCGGCGTGCATACGGCGGGGCATCGCGAGCCAGAGAGGACAACCGTCGGGCAAGGCCGCTAACGCGCGTCGCCGAGGTTCAAGGTGTTCGGGTCGAGAAGAAGAAAAAGGCCAAGAAGGCGAGCAAGAGTAAGACTGCAAAGAAGCGCCGCCAAGTCGGGTCACGTGGTCGCTTTGAACGCGACTTCTTGCGAAGAAGCGGCCGCACGATCTCGGTCGTAGTGAAACTCGTTCGAAGCCCTCCGGCAACAAAAGCAGTTCATTCGGCCGGCGTTGTTGCAGACGGGGCAGGGAACGCCGGCTCCTCCGCAACCGCAAGCCGAGGCCGGTCGCGATGGCTTTCACACACCCGGCGGGCATCCGCGCAACGTACGCATGTCACTTTCTCTTTTCCGCTAGTGCTGCGTCGGCTGTTCTTCAACTTCCTGGCCGTGCAGATGATCAAGCACCTGGTCGAGCTTGCGCATGTCGAATATCTCACCGCAGATCGTGCACGGGCGTTATGGTCGGCTTAGCGGGGTTGTCGAGCGCCGACGGGTTTTCCTTTCTCATGCATTGCTGGCGCTCCTTAGAGGCAGAGCCACCCGCACGCCGACCGCGCGCCTGAGCTGGCTCTCGATGAAGTCCTTTAATCCGTCGGAGATATCCTGACCTTCGGCGGCCACTCGCCGCTCGATCTCTTCAGCGATGTCTTCAGATGCAGTCTCGTGACCAGCTCTCAACCGGGTTGAATGCGACGAATGAGCCAGCCGCGGCTTGCCGAATCTTCGGAAATAGCGAACGTTCTGCTTCGCCGGTTCCCGCTGGCGGGCCAAGCGCCCTAAGTTCATTCTTGAACTTTCCTAAGTCGTCTGTTGCAGTAGATCCGGCTCGATGGGGCACGGAGCTTGAAATGCGGACTGCCGAAGAATGTCTGACGCTAGCGATGGATTATCGGAGCAAGGCGGAGGTGGCGGGCGTCAATCCACGAGCCGCCACCGTACTTAGGAACATCGCGAAGAGCCTCATAGGACTCGCCAAGCAGTACGATATGCTCGCAGCTATCGAGGATGAAGAACGACGCGCGCGTTGAGGCCGCCTCAATTGGCGGCCGGGCGCCTTTCGCTTTCTACTGGTCGCCAGTGGGAACCGATCTGTAGGTCCACAGTTTACCGTTAGCTTCTGTCCCCCGAACCCGTGGTCAGAAGATTGGAAATAGCGGCTCCGGTTTTGCCCAAGCTGGAGCCGTACTTCTTTGACGCTGCTGCGACCCGTTCACGCTGGCGGGCCCTGCTCTTTTGATGTCCTGCCGTCGTCATCCTTGCGGGGTTTTCTTTTAGAATCGAGAAGCTCTGGGGAAGGCGCCATCTGCCGGCGCGGAGTATCGGTAGCAGCGTCGGGGTGTGTATTCACGTACACCGTGTTCTTTGTTTTCTTTGCGCCGACGAGAACACCAATAGAGCCGGCGACCACAAGAAACGCCCCTGCGATCATCAGCCAGTGGGGCAACTTCAGCATTGCGACCAGCGGTAGCCATGCAGTCTCCGCCAAGATCTCTACTCCCTGGCCCCCGGTTCACGCTGGAGTGCCCGTACTCCGTGTTGATCACCTGTTTCGAAAATGAATACACGCCCGAGTTTCACTGCCTGTTGCTCTGCCGCCGGAATTCAGTCGGCACTTCACGTCCCTGGGTAGTCAGCTCGTATCGATCGCCGTTCTTCGTCAACCAGCCGCCCTCGACCATGAGGAGTGCAAACGCTTTCGTGCAAACTGGATGAAAGGCGGTCAGCTGATAGATCTGGTCGTTTCGCTCGATCAGGTAGCCGTATAGCCGGGCCCGCCGCAAAATCCTGTGTACCTCTGGCGAAAGAACCAACATGATAATCGCTCAAACATCGGGTTGAGAGAGTGTTCCTAAGAATGGCGAGCCAGTGCGGGGTGCTTATTGCCGCACGCCGCCGGTCGCGCTGGTGGACCTCTGTGCTAGCAAATTAGCCTGCCGAGCCGATCGTGCAGAACGTTGCGGCACAGAGCAGAGCCTGCGGCTTTTGCACCGGCCGCAGGCGCTGTTCCCGCGACGAACAAATCCACGGTCCAAGTCCTAGCAGATTAAGTCCGCCTCAGGTGCGTCCCCTTCCATGAATGGAAGTGCTTAGCTAACTCGTCGTAGCTCTCAGCGGCTCGCCGAAGAGTATCTCTGGTTTGTTGATGTTCCGCGTTGTCAGCCTTGGGCGAACTCTTCCGCTCGCATGCGCCAATACTTGGTTGGACGATTGCGCTCGATGCCATCGTACAATCCTGGGTCGGCTAGTCCATGCCGGTTAATGGACCATCCGTCCAAGTGTTCCATTCGCACATACATTAACCAGAGAACAAATTAGGCCGCTTCCACACGGGCCGAGGCGGCTTACTTCTTCCGGCGCTGCTCTATGATCTCAAGGGCCTGGGAGGAGCGGTTTAGAACGGCGGCGCTCTTGGCGAGCACAGAGGAGCTTTTATCCAAGGCTTCGAGTTGGGACTTAGAGATCGGGTCCCAAGCCTGATCTGCGGCCCAGGCGAAGCGCTCTGCCAATTCCAAGGATTCCGCTGGCGTCATCATGTCCACCAAACGATACACGAGGGGAGCCGTTCCCAATTAAGGACACTCGCCCAATCAACTTAGGATACTCGGAGGCGAAGACGAACAGTACCATCGAGCGTCGACAAGGAGGCATGGCTGAAGCTGGTCGAGTGCGGCCTACTCGCCATAGAGCAGTAATGACCGGGAGGCCATGGTGAGTGAAAGAGGGCAGAGGACGAGCAGGTTCATCGTACGGAGGGGAAGCACAGGTTGGATGGTTTACGATCGAGAGCGCAAGGGACCTGCGCTGATCGGGACCGAATGGGCAGCCAATCTGACGAAGGAGCAGGCAGAACGAGCCTACCGAACTTTGTCCCGATCAGTTGGGCAGCCTGAAGCACCTCCATCGTAGCGCGCAGGACGCATCTTTTACGCTCTCGTCAGCAGACTTTCGGCGCCAGCAGCCGAACGTAGCGCAGCTCAAGCCAGCCGCGCTCGACCGCGTACTTGATGCGGGCTCCGGACAGTCGCCGGAGCAGCTGCCAAAAATATCCTAAGTTAAGTTTGGAACGGCCGCGGCGATTGTGCGTCTCTGGATAAGGAGACGGGCTATGCCTCTCTCATCACCTCCTACACCTGTGGTGTACCGCTGCCCCAAATGCAGCCAGCCGCTCACTTTGGCTGACAAGATTTGGGACATGGAGACGAAGCGTTTTATCCGCGTCTTCAAATGCAAGTGCGGAGCACTGATCTGGGACGACTAAAGACGAAGGGAACAGTTCGACGGGGGTCGTCCATTAAAGAGCATGAACGTACGAATCGGGATTGGCGTCATGGGCATCGAGCGTATCTACACCCCCAAGTATTTTCGGGACCGCGCGGAAGAGTTTCTGGCAAAGGCGGACAATTCGGAGCACGCAAAGACGAAAGAAACACTCCGCAAGGTCGCCAAGACCTACGACGAATTGGCCCGTCGATCTGAGCAAATCCGCACCGTCCGAGAGGCAGCAGAGTAGGGTGTCTCTTTGATCTAGCTCAAACGGAGCTTGCCTCAGCAGCGGACCATCGAGGCATGTCCGACCGCGCCGAAACAGACCGAAAGGGAAGTCAAGCCGTCCCGGATGGAGGAGGCGCCGTATGTTCGCGGAGTACGCGAACGACCTCCGCGAGATCATCCAGGCCGCGCCGCAAGATGAACTAAGGCTGCCTCACAGAAACCTACGCCCGTTTTGGTGCTTATATCGGATGCAACGGGTTTATTTGGTTCGGGTCACAACCGACAGCGGCGCACGCCAGCTCTGGCTAGCAGCGACGGAGCGAGGCGCCGCTGTGGATCGAGTGCTCGACGCCATCCCCGAAGGCTGGGCAGCGAGCCTAGTTGAACGGGAGTTGGATGCGGACCTGACAGCTTCATTGAACATGCAGCCCGGCGAAGTCCGGCGACATCTGGTGTCCTAATTCCCCTGTGCGGGTACGAACGGCCCCGGGCATCTCCGGGGCTGGACCGAGACGCACCGAGACCGCCCGACGCACCATACTCAACGCGGCACGCCGGTTGACAGCGTCCCGCCCGGGATTCACTCCACGAGTCTCAAATGATAGAGTGTCCTAAATTTAATGTGCGGGTGTCCTAATGAGAACAGCACCCATGGCTTCTTCAGAGAGGCCGCCCTCCGTCTTTGTTGAGCAGCCTGACGTAAGTTCCGCTCGTGCAGCTCGAGCCAGCCGTGCTCGACGGCGTACCTGATACCGGCGCCAAATTCGGCGCCGCTGGCCTTCAGCGCAAGCAGAAACGGCGCGTTGATCTTTTCGATATGGATGCGCCCATCCTGGACGGACTCGACGTTCGCGGCGGGTTCGAGGAGCTTGCGCGCGGCGATTTCAGGGTCGGAGTAGGGATTCTCCGGTCATTTTCAATTCACCGCTCCCCGGGCCATCAGATAGAGGGCGGGTTAGTGGCGGATAATTGTGGTGGGCAAGGCGACAAATGGCTGCGATCAACGGCAGTCTATTCGCTCGGAGCCTCAGCTCAGTCCGCAGGCGCAGATCGGTTTGCTCTGCCAGCAGACCTGTGGATTTGAACACACCTCCGGGAAGGATGGGCGAGGCCAACTGCTGGCCGGCAGTCACCTTGCATCTCTCCGGGCCCACGGCCTTCAGCGATTGCTCCACCAAGGCGCTCAGATCGGGATCGGCGCTGCCGGCGAGCGCGAGGGCCGCTTCAGCTATTGCTTGGAATCGTCTCAAGAAAGCATCGCACTCCGCTCCGGCTCCCTCTAGTGCGTCGCGAGGAGATTTGAGGAGGAAATTCTCTTCTCCATGATTTGAGCATGCCGATGGGACATTCTTTATTCGGACCAACAAAAAATAATCCGCCGCGTGGCCGCTTTTGATGAAAAGGCAGCAGGGCGCAAGCCTCGCTCACGGGCGGAAAACTACGGTTGAGATATTGCTGGGACGACCGTTGCAAACACCGTAGCTATTCTTCCGAGCCGCGAGAAAAGTCCAGTTGAATCAACGAGGTTGACAAGACACCCCTTCCGCCAGGTCGCAAAAAAACGGCCCCGGCACAACGCCGGAGCCGTTGGAAGCCTCGACGGTAATGGGGCGCGCCAAGGCACATTGGGTCTAGGGCGATTCGGCAACGGGGTCTGTATGTCTTTGGAGATAGGCGGCGCCTTGGTAGGTTAGGCGCTATTGTCTGGTGTGGTGTTCAATCGCGCGACGCGCCGCTCTCGCTGCCAGACTTCTAGTCGTACCATCTAGAAATTGGGCTGCCTTTTGTCTCGCATCCTCGTCGTCGGCGCAATCCAGCTCGTGCACACCGATGATCCGCCCGTCACCATCAAGGATGTGAGCGCGGTCGTCCATGGCGGCCGTTCCCCAGACGGAACGATTATGTAATTGGCTAAGAAATTGAGAAGTGGCTGGCGTTCTCGAAACTTTTCGGTCGGATACGGGGTTGACGCTTAGCTCGGGCAATCTGAGCCGAACGATGGGTGACTTGCCCCGGCCGCGTGATCCCCCACCGCCGGGGCCTTCTACCCTCCGCAAGGCCCGCCGAGTGCCCGATGCCGCAGGCCAAGGCCGACGGCTTCTCGATGCCCTCAGCGGCTCTGACCTTAATGTCACACCTTCTAAGTTCCTCAAAAGGAACAGCATTTTCTTGCGCGACGAAATACGGCCGAAACACCGCAGTGCTCTACTTTGGGCACCGGGGCTGGCTCATACTTCACTTGGATCTTTTCACCCGGTTCATTTGACCTTGCGCGGGCCGCAGCGATTGACTTCGCTGCGGCCTTCGTCGTCGAGGTCGGCGTGTTTGCTTTTGGGGAACGGTCTCGGGCATCCTATGGGACGTCGATATCCGCTTTAGCGCTGTGACCATGGCCATGCCAATAACGGCTGCGGCTTCTTGGCCTGCGATCGCTCCGGGGTTGGCGGCGGCCTTTGCGTTTGGGCAACATTGGCCGGCTGCCGCGGACGCGGCAGCGGTATGTCGGGCATCACCTTTGGCTCTTCGGGGCTTACTTGTGGCGGCGCTTCGGGTGTCGCCTTTGGCTCTGAAGCGCTGGTGAGGACGCGGGCGAGTTGTTCCTCATTTGCGTCGAGCCGCTCGGTAAGCGTCATGTTTTGGCGCGCCATTTCGATCTGGTTGGCCTTGATCTGGTCGATGATACGGTCGTTGCGTGCCAACTCCTCTCGGCTCGCCTTGAGTTGGCTCGCCAGATTGTCATTGTCGCGGATCAATTGTTCTTGCCTCGCCTTGAGTTGTTCGACCGTTTGGCTCAAGGCAGCGAGATCGCGCGCCATCGGTTGGAGTTGCTGCGTTAACTCGGAGCTCAGTGCAACGGCAGTCGGTGCGACGGCGTCCGGCACGGCGCGTGTCAGAGCTGCTGGATCTGAGGCAGTCATCCTTGCCGTCTCAACGGAGGATGACCACCACCAGGCAGCCACACTCATGGATGCTGCCAACAGCAAACCGACGAAAGCCACATATTGCCAATGCGCCTGAATCGTTGCGAGGGCAGCGGGAGACCTCTTCATGCTGGCCGGCGGGGCCGTAGGAGCGAATCCAGCTTCGAGCAGGTTCGACAGCTGCTCCTCCAAGCTTGCGATCGGCTCTTTCGCGAGCCCGTCGTCCAGCGTGGAATTCATTTGATGCTCAGTATCAAAATGCGTTGGCATTCGCATGAGAGTGATCGGCGCATCTGCGCTACGGCGCGAGCTAACACGCAGCGGAACGCACTGGTCTCGAGCTTACGAGGCTTCCCACGGATTAGCATGCAGGTGCTCGTCAATCGTTTTTCCTGCCAGTTGCTCTGTACGTTTTAACGCGGCCGAGAAGGCGGAACTATGTTCGGTGGCCTGAAACTACGGAAGCAGCACTGACCCTTCGAATAATGCCCCCCGATCCGGTACCTCGCTGCAAAAACGACCAAAACGCCTCCGGCACTGGACTGAGCCGTCCCTCCGTGTGCGTCCATTTGGTCAGGAGGCGCAGGCAAATCCTACGGCCCTAGAATGTGGTTTCATTCGCCTCTTCAGGCATATGGCGATCCTCGCCCACGATCCACCACGGGCGAGCAAGACGTGTCGAGGGAAGCTTTGCGCCTTATGGTAGGATTGTTCTATGTCTCGATCTGTCGTCTGTCCGCGGAACGCTAAGTCGACGGTTCTCAGGATCATTCATCGAGCCTTGCTCGCGATGATAGGTAGCCTCGTTGTCCTCCCGACTTCACGCGCTCAGGACAACGCGGCCTTAGCCAGCGACAGCGATTTCGAGCAGCGCATCCTGCGCGTTGTGAATGGCCTGCGGCCGGCTACTAGCGGCCGCCCGATGACGCTTGTTGACCGGATGAACGAACTGCACGTGCCTGGCGTCAGCATCGCTATCATTCACGCCGGCGCGATCCGGGCTCGCGGGTTCGGGCACGCTAGCATCGGTGGTCCGCCGGTCCTGCCTGAAACGTTGTTCCAGGCAGCGTCGATCAGCAAACCGGTTACTGCAGTGGCGGCGCTTGCACTAGCTCAGGCCGGGAAACTCAATCTTGATGGCGATGTCAATCTGTCCCTCAAAAACTGGAAGCTTCCGGCCAACTCCTTTAGCGCCCAATCCATGGTTACACTTCGAAGACTGCTGAATCACTCGGCTGGTGTCACGGTCCGCCGCTTTCCTGGGTACGCTGCGGACACACCAATTCCTTCACTCCGCAACATTCTCAACGGGGAGCCGCCGGCGAATACAGCACCTATTGTCGTCCATCACGAGCCCGGCGCACAGTTTGAGTATTCTAGCGGGGGCTATACCATTGTGCAGCAGATGCTCATCGACGTAAGCGGTAAGCCATTCCAAAACCTGCTTGAAGAAGTTGTCCTGAAGCCGCTCGGAATGACTCACAGTAGTTTCCTCCAGCCTCTCCCAAAAAATGACGCTCAAATTGCCGCAACACCTTATCAAGCAACGGGAGCGCCCGTGCCTGGAGGTCCACACACCTATCCCGAATTAGCCGCGGCGGGATTGTGGACGACACCTACTGACCTTGCACACTTTGCGCTGGGTGTTCTGGATGCATGGACCGGTCGCGATACGTCCCTGTTGTCTCAGGCCACGGCGCTCCAAATGCTCACGCCCGGTTTTGGCGATTACGGGCTGGGCTTTGTTGTTCGCGGGCGTTCACCACATCAACGATTTCTGCACGAAGGCGACAATGCTGGTTTTCTCAGCTCGATGATCCTGTTTGAGAATGGAGATGGCGCTGTCGTCATGACGAACGGAGCTAACGGTGGCCAACTGGCCAGCGAGATCATGCACAGTATCGCATTGGAATATGACTGGCCGGATGGCCGGCCCTAGCTTGGCTGCGCCTTCTAGGCAACCGACAAAGACGTCTCCGGCACAAATAGCGGCGTGGTCTCTCTGAAGTCGTCGATAGCCATTTGATCGATCCGAGCAAGGGTACAATCGATCAGAGATCAGCGCGGGCAGCAGGGCTCCTAATTGGTGTGCTCTACCTCGACCAGGCCGAAACGACGCCGCCTCTCAATGCGACTGAGCGCCGCTAACACATGATCACTGATGAGTGCGTCCATCAGCTTTTCGACCGTGGCGTTCGCGTCACGAGGACTATTTGGCACTAGGTAGGCGCTCAAAATCGCCCGCGCATCCAGAAAGGCGCCAAGCAGCACTTGCACGTCCGTTCGCTTCGGCACGATGGACCTAGGCTTATCTTCCACTGGACATTCAACGGCTACGCCATAGGGATCATTCTGGCATAGCCATTCGTTAGCAGTATCGTAAGAACCGAAGACTTTTACGATTCCCTTGGGCACGTTGACGTACAACCACACTGACTCAGTCATCGGGGAGCCTCGCGATATCTGAACTCCATGACCGTGAAATGGTCGCGCGCCTTGATCCGCGACAAAGCCGCATCAACTTCTTCGCTATCAATGAAATCGACTATTTGATCTAGGGCCCCTGCGGCCTCAAAAGTATTCACCGGATTGATGTCCGTGCTCAAGGCAACGCGCGCACGCCACAACGCATCCAAACAAATCCCGGCATCCGTTCTCTTCATGCTGCACCCCCAGCTAGCTACGGTGAGGCGAAGTGCGCTGCGTGAGATAGCTTCCTAAACACCGCTGAGTGGCTCCGCAATTTGGCGGCGGCCAAAGTCGACTTCACACGCTAGGAACTTCGCCGTTCTATAGCTGGTTCATTTCGCGTGACGTTGTTTGATCCGAATAGCCCAATGATTGCCTGTCCGACTGCCGGGCGTGGCCGATGGCCATAAATGTGATGGCCTATGGCACAGGCCGCCCCAAACAGATCGACTTCCGACGCGGCAAGTGCGGATATTGAAATTGTACCGAGGTAAGTTACGTCCGAATTTGATCGGCTGGAAGTCGCGAAATTATTGCAAAGCTGATCTTTTGAAGTTCTTGCGAGGTACTCTGTCCTCGCGCAGCGGTCGACTCCTTTGATTAGCGGAGGCGTTTCGGTAGACGCTGGGAAATGAATTGTCGACTGTCAGGTAATCTGCCAATCCACCCCGGATTTAGCTGTTTACGCAAATCGATCGCCGAACACGCATCGTGACGACGGACGGTTTTCGGCCCGAACTTGCGACAGAAGCTGGGCATTTCCATCCAGGGTTGTGAAAAGGCAGCGTCGGAGATTTGCAATTGCACTTGGTATGGCCAGCTCGGGGCTTCCACTGGCTCTAAGCTATATTCTGGCTGCGGTACTCTAGCCGCCTGACGAAATCATCGCCGCGTGCCTTCAGCCACCTTGATCGCGTCAGCACGCGCGCGATCGCATCGTGTTCGCCGCAACGTCATCAGTCTTCCGATCTCCCCGAGCCGATCGTCGATCGCCGGCTTTTGGGCCACCGGAAGTTGACCGTCCCGGCGGCTGTCAGCTATGCAAAAGAAGTCTGCGCAGAGGCGGGATTTTTTGGTGCGGCAGGTTTGGAATCTCTGAACGTTGGGGAGCTTTGGTTGAGTAGCCGGGAGTCGACATCGCCAGAACTAAGTCCAACCAAGAAGGCGATCTTTTACGTCATCATGTTCGTGTTCGTCCTTCTGTCGGTAGAGGGCATGGCGCAGCTTTGGCGCTATGTGCGTAACGCGCGGATTCCCGTTGCAACCGAGACGTTCCAGGTGCGCTCGTTTACACGGCTTGTCGACGACGCTCGCCACGTTACAGCAGTTCCAGATTCAACAAATCCGAATTATGGAAATGGCTGGGGAATTTCGACCGATGCATATGGCTTTCGCCGCGGCGCACAGCGGACCGAGCCGGATTGCCCCAACGTCGTGTTCATCGGGGATTCCGTTCCATTCGGGTATGGCGAGCCTGACAACGCATCGATGCCCAGTAAACTGTTCGAACGTTTGCAGAAGGCGAATGACGTTCGATGCGTCATCAATGCGGCAATTCCATCCTATTCGTTGTTCCAGGCCGTTGCGCGCTTCGAGCACGAGATCGCGGGCAAGTTCAACATAAGCGCGCTCTATCTTCAATTTTTCGATCCTGCGACGCAGTTTTCGCGCCTCGGCGCGGACTGGCGTCCGGAAGTTGACTGGACGACCGAAGCAGTGCTGGTCAAGAAGAAGTGGCAGCCCATTGCTTCAGTTGAACTGATCCGTGATCAATTGCTGCGTTTGGACGTGATAACCCCAATTGACGAGCAATCGCTCAACCGGTACCGGCTCGAAATTCGGCAAGCGCTGGAGCGCTTACATGATCTGGCCGTCCGGGCCGGCGTGAAGCAGCTCATCGTTGCGCCGATCACCGTGCCATACAGCTCGTATCAGAGGTGGCCTCCAGCACTTCGTTCCGCGATCGATGCGGCGAACGATGAATCCAAGCAATTCTCCGTCAGGCACGCGGACACAAGCTTTCTCGACACGATCGGGCTCTTGAGGGACTATCCGGAAGACGACGTGTTCGTCGACAAATGTTGTCACATGACTGAGCGAGGCAACGATTTGGTCGCTGAACAGGTACAGCGGCTGATTGCTTCCGAGCGTCGACAGTAACCGTTCAATCTGGTGGCAGGTCTAAATTGTAGCTCTGCTTTAGGCTCGGATCCTGGTCCTGCTTTCTCAGGACGCAGGTTCCGACCACCAGCATGTCGAGCTCGTTGCCCATGAAGCAGCGGAAGGCATCTTCCGGCGTGCAAACAATCGGTTCGCCACGCACGTTGAAGCTGGTGTTGACCAGAATTGGGCATCCCGTGAGGCTTTTGAAGCGGACCAGCAGACGATGAAAGAACGGATTTGTGTCGGCGCTGACCGTCTGGATGCGGGCGGAGTAGTCGACATGCGTCACGGCGGGGACGCTCGACCGCACGATATTCAGCTTGTCGATGCCGAAAAGTGCCTGCTCGTCTTCGCTCATTGCAAGACGTCGGTCGTTCCTGACGTCAGCGACGAAAAGCATGTAGGGGCTGTCGCTATCTAGTTCAAACCAGTCGGCGACGTCTTCGCGGGCCACCGCAGGTGCAAACGGCCGGAAGCTCTCGCGATATTTTACCTTGAGATTTAGGTTCTTCTGCATCGAAGCGGAGCGCGGATCGCCAAGGATCGATCGTGCTCCAAGCGAGCGCGGTCCGAACTCCATTCTGCCTTGGAACCATCCAACCGCGAGTTGGTCGGCGAGCGCTGCCGCGGTCGTCTCGATCATCGCTTCTTCGGTCAGGACGTCAAAGCGCGCACCAACGGCGCGCAGCCGCTGCTCGACCTCGTCTTGCGAGAACTCAGGTCCCAGAAAAGCTCCCGACATACCGTCGCCAGCCACAACGCGACGCGGCTGTTGCTTGAATTGGTGATAAGCGGCAAGGGCAGCTCCAACTGCCCCTCCGGCGTCTCCGGCGGCGGGCTGAATCCACACGGAATCGAACTTGCCGTCACGCAACACCTTGCCGTTCGCGACGCAATTGAGCGCAACGCCCCCTGCAAGGCATAAATTGCGCGCGCCGGTTTGGCTGGCAAGGCTGCGGGTCAGACGGAGAACGACTTCCTCGAGGACTGACTGGATCGAGGCTGCGATATCCATGTGGAACGGGGTGAGCAACTGATCGGGTTCGCGGACAGGCTCGCCAAAAAGCTGAGCGAACCGTTCGTTGGTCATCGTCAGCCCGGTGCAATAGTCGAAATACGACATATCGAGGCGAAACGATCCATCGGCCTTCAGGTCTATCAGGGAGTCGAGAATGCGCTGAGCGTATTTTGGCTCGCCATAGGGCGCGAGCCCCATCAGCTTGTACTCGCCGGAATTGACCTTGAAGCCCGTGTAATAAGTGAAGGCAGAGTAGAGCAGGCCGAGCGAGTGCGGGAAATGGATCTCCTGAAAAATCTCCAGGCGGTTGCCATCGCCGTGCGCCGCGGAGGTCGTGGCCCATTCTCCAACGCCGTCCATCGTCAGGACCGCGGCCTTTTCAAACGGCGATGGAAAAAAGGCCGATGCCGCGTGGCTCAGATGGTGCTCGGCGAACAAGAGGCGATCGAGAGCGAACTCCGGGTCGAATTCAGCCAAATGCTTCCGTAGCAGGCTTTTTTGAAAGAGCTTCTCTTTCAACCAAAGCGGCAGCGCCATCTGGAAAGAGCGGAACCCGCTCGGCGCGAGTGCGACATAGGTTTCCAGAAGCCGCTCGAACTTGAGGAACGGCTTATCATAAAACACCACATGATCGATGTCGGATAGCTTTGCTCCCGATATCTCCAGGCAAGACGCTATTGCGTGCTGCGGAAACGCGGCGTCATGCTTTTTCCGTGTGAAACGTTCCTCCTGTGCGGCCGCAACGACACGGCCGTCATCGACAAGTGCTGCTGCACTGTCATGGTAGAAAGCCGAGATGCCGAGGATCCGCATTCCTAGAACAGGGTATAGATGAAGGGAGCGACGACCGACCCCTTGGCCAGGATGGCCAGGCCACCGAATATGACCATCATGACCAGGATTGGCAGCAGCCACAATTTCTTCCGGACGCGGAGAAAGCGCCAGATCTCGGAGACGAAGTCGAGCATTAGAATTGATCTCGCATGCTTTCGGGCGCGGGACCGGGCGTCCGGCGAATCCAGTAGCTCTCCGCGCCCGCGTCGCGGTTCAGGCGCAGCGGGTCCTTGCCGCGCAAGCGCATCACCAGGCCGGTAGGCAGGATCGCACCAAAAAAGATGAGCCCCATCACAATCGGGTTCACGATCCTATGCAGAAGCAAGCCGAGCTTCATCCAGGCACGATTGAGTGGATGCAGCATCGCCGGACGAGCGATTGCGAAAAGTGCGAACACTGCGGACAAAGCCGAGGTCCATGGCCACAAGTGGCCGGAGTGCCAGACATTGAGAAGGCTGACGACCGCGAGAGCAGCGGCCATCACCCATCCAAAAGACCGATCAGAGCCAACAACGAGTTTCTCCTTTTGGGAGAGAGGTTCGTGAGTGGTTTGTCTCACCGCTTGATCCGAGCCCATCTTTAGGTATCAGAAATCGTCTGAATACCGCAAAAGTAGCCCATTCCATAGAAGGATGTGTCGAGTCAATCCAACAATGGCGGGCGGTACAGCGCCTATTACGGGAGCTCTCGGCAATGTCCATGGTAACGTGGAGGTTTGCCGGTCTCGGCAAAGCGGCGTCACGGTTGCGAGCTGAGGGCGGGCAGCGCGACCACGTCGGAATAATCGCATTTGCGCAGCTGTTTTGCCCGACGCGTCAATCGGCCTTCTCGGGATGCGCAGGGTGGGGCGCGTAGGGTCTTGATCCGACGCGCGCGGGTCACGCTGGCCTAGTAGGGATACCATTGACCGCGATAGCCGCTGCCGGCGAAGGCATGGCGCGGGTTGATACCGCAATAGGCGTTCGTACCCGATGCGGTTGCCATGCACTGCTCGTAGGTTGCGAACTGGCAGTTGCCGGGGTAGCCCCATATCCGCCCCTGCAAGCAGTAGAGATCAGCTGGGCCGCTCTGGGAAATGTAGCCTTGGCGATATTGCCGTGCGGTCGTGGGCGAGATCGAACCCGCCGATACCAGAATTGAGCCAGCTGATACAATCGCGAGAAGCAGGCGAGTCATGTTCACCTCCTGATTTGGTTCTCGCCAATCGAATTTGAGTGGCGCCTTCGGACAGTAGCCACAGTGTCGCAGCTCACTTCCCGTTGCAGAATGTCTCCGGTTCTTCCAACCGGTGCCATTGCGGGAACAGGCACACGCGCTCATCTTCCCGGATGACCAATATGAGCTAGCGGTCGCGCTCGACTTCGCAAGAGGAGTCCGGTCAGGCGAGACGTGGAAAGGCAAGCGCCGCGACGCAGGCGGTGCGGGCATCTCCGTGACGGATTTTCCGAAGTTGGCAGAATGTCGCTGTTTTGCCCGACGTGTCAAACGGCTTTCCGCGGCGGATGAGAAAAAGCGTTGTGCCAGCTCGACTTAGCTACTGTGCATGGGGTTGTTTTCGATATTTGTCTGAGCGCCCTGCCGGCAAGGCGGATGGCTTCGAGTCCAACTCGGATTGTCACCACTAAGGTCCTGAATAAGCGGACATTTCGGTTTGGCCGGGCCCCCCGGTTGGGGTGAGGGGCGGAACTCTTTCCTCACCGTCGCGTTGTCTCGCCATGACTGAAGACCTTTCCTACCGACGCAAACCCCTGACCCCTGAACAGCGCCAGGCGCGCGATGCGGCGCGCCGGATCGAGGCCGAAAAGGCCATGCGCGATCATGAAGAGGCGCAGAAGGCGTTTTACGCCAACAAGGAGCGGCTCAAGGCCGAACGTCTTGCGCGCGAGGCCGCCGCCGCGAAGGCCTGACGGATCCCACGCGTCGCGCCGAAATGGCTCTCGATGAGATCTTGCGGCCGGTGCCGGCGCCAGTGCCGGCCATCGCCCCGTGCTGCGCTCAAAGCGAGCTCGAGCGCCTCGCTTGCCTCGGCTGCGATGCGGCAATCATTCGCGACATCGAGCAACCGGCTGCGCGCGAGGTCCAGGGTGGAGAGGGCCGCCTGCCAAGGGCATACCCGGTCAAGCCGTCGAAACTCCCGCAAGGTCGCTGTTCAAGCGTCAGCGCTCGATCTTCCCGCCATGCAGGGAGAGGCTTGACGGCGTTTGGCTTCCGCCGGAAGCTTCAGATGATCCCGAACTGACGTGAATCCACGGAGACGATTGCTCCCAGCCAGTTTCGATCCTCTTGACGCGAAAACGAGATGGAGCTGACCATGACCACGTTCGACAAGCGCGAGCAGGGCTTTGAAGCCAAATTCGCCCACGACGAGGAGCTCATGTTCAAGGCCGCTGCGCGGTCCAACAAGCTGCTCGGGCTGTGGGCCGCAGGCCAGCTCGGGCTCAGCGGCGATGCGGCTTCGAATTATGCGACGGCGCTGGTGACGGACAGTCTGGGGAGCCAGACGATCGACGAGGTCGTGAACAAGGTCTCGGGCGATCTCGCCGCCAGAGGCGTGGCGCGCGAGCAGGTCGCGGTCAAGCTTCAGGAGTGCCTGCACCAGGCGCTCGCGCAGCTCGAAGCAGACAAGCAATAAGCCCGGCCTTTGCGCCTCACTCGGCATGCCTGCGCATGCCGGAATCGCTGAGCTTGTCGACATAGGCGATGCCGAGCGCCGAGACGATGAAGGTGATGTGGATCAGCACCTGCCACATCACGCCGGTCTCGGTGAAGCCGGCGCGGCTCGAGCCGAGATTGCCGGCCTCGATGAAGGTGCGCAGCAGTGCGATCGAGGAGATGCCGATGATGGCCATGGCGAGCTTGATCTTCAGGACGCTCGCATTGACATGGCCAAGCCATTCCGGCTCGTCGGGATGGCCCTGGAGGTCGAGCCGCGAGACGAAGGTCTCGTAGCCGCCGACGATCACCATCACCAGCAGGTTGGAGATCATCACGACATCGATGAGCGCTAGCACGCTCATCATGATCTGCTGCTCGGTGAGGTCGAGCGCGTGCCAGGACAGATGCCAGAGCTCCTTCAGGAACAGCGCGATGTAGACGCACTGCGCCACGATCAGTCCGAGATAGAGCGGCAGTTGCAGCCAGCGCGAGCCGAAGATGATCATCGGCAGGATGCCGAGACGCGGCGCGGGCAGGGAATGTGGGCCAGTGTTGGGCTCAGGCTCAACCGACATTCAGGCAGTATCCTTGCGAGCGAAATGACCTTGCATTCATGTACCCCGGCAAGATGGCCGGTGGAAGACGCGAGGCCGGGGCTGCCGTTCGCGGACCGTGACGTCTCGTGTTACCCTGCCGGCGGCCGCAGCACAGGCGATCTGGATCGGGAGGGCGGGCGTGTCCTGGAATGGATTTGGCAAGGCAGTGGGCGGGATTGTGCTCGCGGCCGCGGTCCTGGTTGGCGCCGGCGCCACGGACGTTGCGGCAACGCCGCTGACGCCGTTTCGCTACGAGGCGCAGGCGCAGCGCCATTGCCCGCACGACCAGGTGGTCTGGCTCGATTTCCGCAAGGGCGTCTACTACGGCAAGGGCCAGAAGCGCTACGGCCAGGGTTTCGACGGCAGCTTCGTGTGCCGGAGCGAGGCCCGCGACAGCTTCTATCGCCGCTCGCTGCTCGGCCTGCGCTGAGCGGCGCGTGATTCGGATGTTCGGCCGACGCCGGTTATTTCTGGTTCGGCAGCTTCACCGGCACGTGCGGGGAGGAGCTAACGGTTCGGGGGCTGCCGTCGGGGTAAATGCGGTCGCCGCGGATCAGAGATTCCAGAACAAGAAAAAATTTCTCTGCAAGCATTTGCGTCACCCTCGTTGGTGATGGCCTCTTGAAATTAAGTCGAGGCGCCGCGCGTAGGAATTCAATCAACTAAACGGGAGAGGGGCTATGGCGGGCAGCAGCCGCATGCTGCGTCGCGGCGTAATCGTGGTCGGAAAAAGCGAAACTGCGATCGCGCTCAGCCGAAGGCGAGGGCCACAAGGCTCGAGCAGAGAAGGACCAAGCCACCGGCTGTCAGCACCAGGAAGCTATCCGATACCAGATCATGGTTGCGCATGGGACACCTGCCACTCTCGTTTTCGATGCTCGGTCGGATTGATTAAAAATGTCCGAACGTGCCGCCCTTGAAAGAGGTGATGCTTGCCGACCGCGCGAGTGCCTCAGGCCCTCGTGCGGTAACCTTCAAACGCATGGGCCAGGAAGATCCCCGCGCTTACCAGACCCATCAGTGCCGAAACCGTCTCGATCATCGTTAAATTCCAATCCGCCCCTGCCAGCCGAGAAGACGCGGGCGGCCTTGCACAGTCAAAAGAATTCCAGGGCGGCGCGCGACAATGGGGGTGGAGTGAGGTTTTGGCGCAACAGCATGTCCAGCCGTGGCACAGCAAAGGGCGCCTGCGGTCCGTAGATCAACGGGGAGAAGCGAACGCCCCGTTTACCATTCCGCTGTGATCGCCGCGGGCTCCCCATTTCCGCCGTGTTCGGGTTGCGTTATCCTTACTGCTCCGACGCGGTGGTGGGCCGCTTCGGATTTGAAGGACCGGACAGCGCTCCCCCGTAGCCAAAGCGGGTTGGGTACGCCTCCGGCGAAGTGGTATTTGGGGCACATGGGGATCCGACGGTCAGATTCGGTTTTGCGGGCCGCGCGCGGTGTTGCGGCAGTCGCAACCTGCCTCGCGCTCGCCAATTGCGCCTCGTCCAACAAGTTCGCCAGCCGCGTCGATCCGAAATACGGCGTGTCCTCGAGCCCGCGCGTCGTGGCCTGGGGCGACCCGGTCCCGAAGGGCGGCGGCACCTACCGCGTCGGCAAGCCCTATGTCGTGGCGGGCAAGACCTACGTGCCGGAGGAGGACGTCAACTACCGTGCCGAAGGCATGGCGTCCTGGTACGGCGATGATTTCCACGGCCGCCTGACCGCCAACGGCGAAGTGTTCGACATGGGCTCGCTGACAGCGGCGCATCCGACGCTGCCGATGCCGTCCTATGCGCGGGTCACCAACATGTCGAACGGCAAGTCGCTGATCGTCCGCGTCAACGACCGCGGCCCCTACCACGGCAACCGGCTCATCGACGTCTCGAACAAGGCTGCCGAACTGCTTGAATTCAAAGGCAATGGCGTCGCCAAGGTCCGCGTCGAATATGTCGGCCGGGCGCCGCTCGAAGGCTCCGACGACCGCCAGCTGATGGCGACCTTGCGCACCGGCATTCCGGCGCCGTCGCCGTCCATGGTGCGCGTCGCGTCCGCAAGGCCGTTCGTGCCGGAATTGCCGTCATCGAGCCGCGGTGCCATTCGCGGCGAGGTCCCGATGCCGGAGGGGCGGCCCTACAATCTCGGCAACACCTCCGCCGACATGGCCTCGCTCAATGCGACCTCGGAGATGTCGGCCTCGAGCCGCAGCCGGGGCCGGGCGCTCCAGAACGCGCGCGCGGTGTCCTATGACGAGAACGGCCGCTATGCGACCGAGAGCGCTGCCAATACCTCGGACGGCGCTGCCGAGGCCCGCAGCATCCTGAGCGGCCGCGGCCTCTACTGAGCCGCGCTCTCCTTCAAGAACTTCACCAGCGCGGCGTTGACCTCGTCGGGGCGCTCCTGCTGCACCCAGTGCCCGGCGCCGTCGATGATCAATTTGCGCTGGAGGTTGGGCAGCACGCGCTCGAGCTCGTTGATGCGCTTGGCGCCGATCAGGCCGGTGATGACGGCGTCCGTCGAGCCGGCAATGAAGAGCGAGGGCTGGCGGATCTGCGCATCCTGCCAGGGCGCCGTCAGCTCCCAATTGCGGTCGAGGTTGCGATACCAGTTCAGCCCGCCGCGGAAGCCCGACTTGCGGAAGCTCTCGGTGAAGGTGGCGAGATCCGCCTCGCTGAGCCAGTCCGGCAGCGGCTCCTCGCTGGTCGCGTGGCCTAGAAAGCCCTTGCCCTCCTGCACGAACATCGCGGCGCTGGGATCGGCAAGGCCGCGGCCGCCGAGGACGATGCGCATGGTGCGGGCGACGTCGAGCTCGAACTCGGCCTCGGCGACGCCGGGCGTCTGGAAATACTGCCAGTAGAAATTGGTGATGCCGCCTTGGCGCAACAGATCGAGCGGCCTGCCGCGGCCGCGGAACGGCGGCGGCACGCTCAGGCCCGCCACCGCCGTGAAGATCTCAGGCCGGAACAGCGCCGCATGCCAGGCGACCGGCGCACCCCAGTCGTGGCCGACCACCATCGCCTTGGTCGCGCCCAGCGCCTGCACGAGGCCGACGACGTCGCCGACCAGGTCGAGGATGGAATAGGCGTCGATCTCGGCCGGCGCCGCGCTCTGGCCGTATCCGCGCATGTCGGGGGCGACGACGTGAAACCCGGCGGCTGCCAGCGCCGGGATCTGGTGGCGCCAGGAATAGGAGAGCTCCGGCCAGCCATGACACAGCACCACCAGCGGTCCCTGGCCGGCTTCGCGGATGAAGAGGTCGATGCCGTTGGCCTTGATCACGCGGGTGGAGGACATCGCTTTTCCGCCTTGTTTCAGGGGTTTGGTCGTCAAACATGAGGTGCCACGATAGGGGCGTGGCGCGAATCGTGCAAACTCGGGTGCCGGCACCCAGCCGCGTGTTGTTCGCGCCGGTTCCAACTGTTAGAACGCCGCTCTCAGGGCTTGGCCATGGCATTTCGTCTCATTCCGCTCCGTCGCAGCCGGTGCACCGCCGGAGCGCTGGCGCGTGGGCTGATCGCGACAGTTTTGGCGGCGAGCGTCGGCTGGGGCGGGATGCTCCACGCCGCCAACCAGAGCGTGCAGGGCGCCAAGAAGACGGAAGAGGCCGGCTTCGACGGCGATGCGCCGACCGCGATCCTGATCGAAGCCTCCAGCGGCAGCGTGCTGTTCGAGAAGAATGCCGACGAGCTGCGCGCGCCCTCCAGCATGATGAAGCTGATGACGGCGGAAGTCGTCTTCAACGCGATCAAGAAGGGCGACGTGAAGCTGACCGACGATTATCGGATCAGCGAGAATGCCTGGCGCAAGGGCGGGGCGCCCTCGGGCGGCTCGACCATGTTCGCCGCGATCAACAGCAAGGTCTCGGTCGACGATCTCCTGCATGGAGCGATCATCCAGAGCGGCAACGATGCCTGCATCGCGCTCGCCGAAGGCATCGCCGGCAACGAGAAGATCTTTGCCGCCGACTTCATGACCAAGCGCGCCCGCGAGCTCGGCATGACCAGATCGACTTTCGGCAACTCCAACGGTCTGCCCGACCCCGGCAACAAGATGACCGTGCGTGAGCTCGGCATCCTCGCCCGCCACATCATTCTGGACTTCCCCGAATTCTACAAACTGTTCGGCGAGAAGGAGTTCACCTGGAACAAGATCCGGCAGCCCAACCGCAATCCGCTGCTCAATTCGATGGAAGGCGCCGACGGCCTCAAGACCGGCTACACCAAGGAAGGCGGCTACGGCATGGTCGGCTCGGCCGTGCAGAACGGCACGCGGCTGATCGTCGTCGTCAACGGGCTCGAAGACCCCGAGGATCGCGCCACCGAAGCCAAGAAGATGCTGGAATGGGGCTTTCGCAATTTCGAGACGCGGACATTGATCGCGGCCGACCAGCCGGTCGGCTACGCCAAGGTATTCGGCGGCGAGAGCCGCTCGGTGAAGCTGGTGGCCAAGACGCCCGTCAAGGTGATGGTGCACAAGAACGGCAGCGACAAGCTGATCGCGCGCATCGTCTATAGCGGCCCGGTGCGCGCGCCCGTGCAGGAAGGCCAGCAGGTCGGCGTGGTCAAGGTCTGGCGCAGCGGCAACATCGCGGTGGAGACGCCGGTCTATGCGGCGGAGGCGATCGGCACCGGCTCGACGATGCGGCGCGCGATCGACGGCGCCAGCGAGCTGGTGATCGGCATGTTCCGCGCAGGCGCCGAGAAGCTCTGATCATGAGTGAGAGCGCGGTCAAGCGGCCGTCCGGACGTGGACGCTTCATCACCTTTGAAGGCGGCGAGGGGACGGGCAAGTCGACCCAGATCAAGAAGCTCGCCGACCGCCTCAAGGCGGCGAGGATGCGGATCCTCGTCACGCGCGAGCCGGGCGGCTCGCCGGGCGCCGAGATCATGCGCCATCTGGTGCTGTCGGGCATGGGCAAGCTGCTCGGGCCCGAGGCCGAGACGCTGCTGTTCGCGGCCGCGCGCGACGACCATGTCCGCACCCTGATCGAGCCTGCGCTCAACCAGGGCGCCTGGGTGCTGTGCGATCGCTTCGCCGACTCGACGCGCGCCTATCAGGGCAGTCTCGGCCGCGTTCCGGCCGGGCTGATCAACGCGATGGAGCGGGTCACGATCGGCGATCTCAAGCCGGACCTCACCATCATCCTCGATTTGCCGGTCGAGATCGGCCTCGAGCGCGCCGCCGCGCGGCGCGGCAGCGGCGCGCCTGACAGGTTCGAGGGCGAGAAGCTCGCTTTCCATCAAGGCCTGCGCGAGGCCTATTGCAAGATCGCCGCGGACGAGCCCGGACGCTGCGTGCTGATCGACGCCAATTCCGATCCCGACACGGTCGCTGGAAGAGTCTGGGCCGCGGTCCGCGACCGCCTCCTTCCCACGCCGGCTTCGGTGATCTCAGCATGAGTCCGCGCCAGGCCGAGCGCGAGACGGCCATTCCGCATCCGCGCGAGACATCGAGGCTGTTCGGCCATCGCGAGGCCGAAAGCGCACTGCTGACGGCCTATCGCAGCGGTCGCATCCCGCACGCCTGGCTGATCGGCGGGCCGCAGGGGATCGGCAAGGCGACGCTGGCCTATCGCATGGCGCGCTTCGTGCTTGCGCACGGCCAGCCGCTGGCGCCTTCCGTGCAGCGCGCCGAGGATCTCGCGATCGATCCCGATGACCCCGTGGCGCGGCAGGTCGCCGCGAGCTCGCATGGCGGCCTGTTGACGCTGGAGCGCACCGCCAACGACCGCGGCGTGATGCGGACCGTGATCACCGTCGACGAGACGCGCGAGACCATCGGTTTTTTCGGCTCCACCGCGGCCGCCGAAGGCTGGCGCGTCTGCATCGTCGACACCGTCGACGAGCTCAATCCGAATGCGGCCAACGCGCTGCTGAAAATCCTGGAGGAGCCGCCGCAGCAATCGCTGTTCTTGCTGGTGAGTCACGCGCCGGCGCGCGTGCTTGCCACGATCCAGTCGCGGTGCCGCAAGCTGCGTCTGCGGCCGCTCGCCACTGATGACGTGATCGGCGCGGCAGCTCTCGCGGCTGACCTCGATGCGAACGATCCAGCGCTGCGCGAGGCGGCGGAGGCTTCGGAGGGCAGTGTTGCGCGCGCGCTGACACTGCTCGGTGGCGACGCGCTCAAGCTCCAGCAGCGCACGGCGGCACTGCTTGCGCGACTGCCCCAGGTCGATCCGCGCGAATTGCACACGCTCGGCGATTCCCTCGGCACCAGCGACCGTGTCGCGCTCGCCGCCTTCATCGACGGTATCGATCGCTGGATCGCGGAACGCCTGCATGCGGACGAGGCCAACGCGAACCAGAACCTGCCGCGCCTTGCGCGCCTAGCTGAGGTATGGGAAAAGATCGTCCGCGCCGCGCGCGACACCGAAACCTACAATCTGGAGCGCAAGCCCTTGGTTTTCTCGGTGTTCGACTGGCTGGCGGACGCAACGCGGTAGAGCATGATCCGGAAAAGTGCGGAGCGGTTTTCCGAAAGGATCATGCTCAAAACAATAACCGAACGCAGGTTCGTTTCCAGATTTTGAGAAGCCGGTAAAGGAATTCGTCGTGGCAACGCGAGCTAAGAAAACTGCCAAGGGCAAGAGCAGCAAGAAGACTGCGAAGAAAGCCACGAAGAAGGCTGCGAAGGCGCTTGCGCGCAAAGGCGCCAGGAAGGTCAAGAAGACCAAGAAGGCTGCCGCCAAAAAGGGTGTGAAGAAGACGGCGAAGAAGGCCGGAAAGAAAGCTGCGAAGAAGCAGGCCGTCGCAAAGAAGGCAGTGAAGAAGGCGACCAAGAAGCCGGCCAAAAAAACGGCCAAGTCTCCGGCGACGAACAAGGCTCCGGCAAAGAAGGTGGCCAAGAAGGCGGCGGTGACTGCGCCCGTCGCGACCGCTGCACCCGCTCCCGTCGCCACGCCGCCGAAGGCTGTGATGTCCAAGGTGTCGAAGCCAAAGGTATCGAAGCCCAAGGCAACGAAGCCTGAGGCAGCGCCTGCGCCGAAGCCCGTTGCCGCTCCGCAAGCTGCCGCGCCCGCAGTCGCTGCTGCGCGCGACAACGTCTTCTACATCACGACCGCGATCGCCTATCCCAATGGCCAGCCGCATATCGGCCACGCCTATGAGGCGATCGCCACCGACGTGCTGGCGCGCTTTGCCCGGCTCGATGGCAAGGACGTGTTCTTCCTGACCGGCACGGACGAGCACGGCCTGAAGATGGTCCAAACCGCGCAGAACGAAGGCCTGACACCGGCCGCGCTCGCGACCCGCAACGCCGGCCGGTTCAAGGAAATGGACGAACGGCTGAACGTGTCGTTCGACCGCTTCATCCGCACCACCGAAGAGCAGCACCATCGCTCGACCCAGGAGATCTGGCGGCGCATGGAGGCGAACGGCGACATCTATGCCGACACCTATGCCGGCTGGTACTCCGTGCGCGACGAGGCCTATTACGCCGAGGACGAGACGCGCCTGAACGACGACGGCGTGCGGCTCGGGCCGCAGGGCACGCCGGTCGAGTGGGTCGAGGAGAAGAGCTATTTCTTCCGCCTGTCCGCCTATCAGGACAAGCTTCTGAAGCTCTACACGGACAATCCTGATTTCATCGGCCCGGATGCGCGGCGCAACGAGGTGATGAGCTTCGTCAGGAGCGGTCTGCGCGACCTCTCGATCTCGCGCACGACGTTCGACTGGGGCGTCAAGGTGCCCGGCGACGAAGAGCACGTGATGTACGTCTGGGTCGATGCGCTCACCAACTACATCACCGGCGTCGGCTTCCCCGACGAGAGCGACAAGAACTGGCGCTATTGGCCGGCCGACGTGCACATCATCGGCAAGGACATCATCCGCTTCCACGCAGTGTACTGGCCGGCATTCCTGATGTCGGCCGGCATTCCCGTGCAGAAGCGGGTCTATGCCCACGGCTTCCTGTTCAACAGGGGCGAGAAGATGTCGAAGTCGGTCGGCAACGTGGTCGACCCCTTCAATCTCGCCGACCAATATGGCGTCGATCAGATGCGCTATTTCTTCCTGCGCGAGGTGCCGTTCGGACAGGACGGCAACTACAACCATGAGGCCATCGTCGCGCGCATCAACGCCGATCTCGCCAACGATCTCGGCAACCTTGCGCAGCGCTCGCTGTCGATGATCGCCAAGCAACTCGGCGGCGTGCTGCCTGAGCCCGGCGAGTTCAGTGACAACGACAAGGCAATTCTGGCGTTGGCCGACGGCATGGTCGCCGCATCACGTGAGGCGATGGCGACGCAGCAGATCCATCAATGGCTCAACGCGGTGTGGGCGGTGGTCGCGGAAGCCAACCGCTATTTCGCGGGCGAGGCGCCGTGGGTGCTCGCCAAGACCGATCCTGCGCGGCAGAAGACGGTGCTCTATGTCACCGCCGAAGTCGTGCGCCAGATCGCGATCCTGGCCCAGCCGGCGATGCCGACCGCGTCCAGCCTGTTGCTCGACAGCCTCGGCATCCCCGCTGGTGAGCGCGATTTTGCGATGCTCGGCGGCGACAAGCGGATCGCGCCTGGCTCGACGCTGCCCGCGCCGACGCCGGCCTTCCCGCGCTACATCGAGCCGGCGGCGTAAGGCGTTCATTCGATGTTGGTCGACAGCCACTGCCATCTGGATTTTCCCGACTTTGCAGAAGATCTCGACGGGATCGTGTCGCGTGCGCGTGCGGCCGGAATCGGCCGCATGGTCACGATCTCGACGCGGGTGAAAAAGCTTGACCAGCTTCTCGCCATCGCCGAGCGGTTCGACGACGTCTACTGCTCGGTCGGCACACACCCGCACAACGCGGATGAAGAGGACGGCATCACGCCGGACGAGCTGATCGCGCTGACGCAGCATCCCAGGGTCGTCGCGCTCGGCGAGGCCGGGCTCGACTATTTCTACGACAACGGCTCGCCCGAGGCGCAGGCGAGGGGCTTTCGTGCCCACATCGCCGCGGCTCGCACGACCGGCCTGCCTCTGGTGATCCATACACGCGAGGCGGATGAGGATTGCGCCCGCATCTTGGAAGAGGAGGCGGCCAAGGGATCGTTTGGCGCCGTGCTGCATTGTTACACCGGCGGGCGTGATCTGGCGCTGAAGGCGGTGTCGCTCGGCCTTTATATCGGCTTCACGGGCATCCTGACCTTCAAGAAGTCGGAGGCCCTGCGCGCGCTCGCGGCCGAACTGCCGTCGGACCGTATTCTGGTTGAAACAGACTCGCCCTATCTTGCGCCCGGCAAGTTCCGGGGCAAACGCAACGAGCCGGCCTATGTGGTCGAGGTCGCCAAGGTGCTCGCCGAGACGCGCGGCGTGTCGCTCGAGGAGATCTCGCGCCAGACCACCGACAATTTCTTCCGCCTGTTCTCCAAGGTGAAAGCGTAAGATTGGGAGCCGCATGACGCTGACGCTGACGATCCTGGGTTGCGGCTCCTCCGCCGGCGTGCCGCGCCCGGCACTCGGCTGGGGTGCTTGCGATCCCAACAATCCCAAGAACCGCCGCCGCCGCTGCTCACTGATGGTCGAGCAGGCCGGCGAGCACGGCACTACGCGGATCGTCATCGACACCTCGCCTGACCTGCGCGAACAGCTCATCGACGCCAATGTCGATCACATCGATGCGGTCTTCCTGACCCACGAGCATGCCGACCAGACCCACGGCATGGACGATCTTCGCTCGGTCGTGCTCCATATGCGCAAGCGCATTCCGACCTATTTCAATCAGTCGACCGCGAAAGACATCATGGCGCGGTTCTCCTATTGCTTCATCTCGCCGGAGGGCAGCGACTATCCGCCGATCCTGACGCGGCATTCCATCGAGGCCGGCGAGAGCCAGACCATCTTGGGGAAGGGCGGCGCGGTGAAGATGACGGCCTTCCTGGTGCAGCACGGCCAGATCCCCGCGCTCGGCTATCGCATCGGCAACGCGGCCTATACGCCTGACCTCAACGACATCCCGCGCGAGAGCTGGGGGGCGCTGGAGAACCTCGATCTCTGGATCGTCGACGGATTGCGCTACATCACCCATTCCAGTCATTTCAGCATCAATGATGCGCTGTCCTGGATCGAACGCTTCAAGCCGAAGCGCGCCGTCATCACCAACATGACCGCCGATGTCGATTACGAGGTTATCAGACAATCGCTGCCCGCGGGCGTCGTGCCGGCCTATGACGGGATGCGGCTGGAGACGCACTGAAGGCAGCGGGCCGGACGAGGCCGCTGGCGCAGATGTCCGGCGCGGGCAGGATCACCAGACGTAGCGCAGAACGGCCCTGCCGGTGTAGGAGCGCACGAGGCTCGACAGCTCGCTGTCGACATTCGCCGACGCGGACCAGCCCTTCATGTCTCGCAGCTCGAGCGAGACGCCCGACAATGCCGAGTTCGGCGCGACTGCAAATGCCGTGCTGCCCGCGATCAGGCCCTGGGAAGAGACGGCCTGGAAGACCGCCGGCATCGATCGAGCCGCGCTGAAATCGTGCGCCCAGGCGAGACGGCCGCGCAGATCGAGCAGGCCGCCGGCGACGACGAACGACGTGCTCGCGCGCAGGCCGAACTCGCTGCGAGTGTCGGTGAAGCTGTCGCTTCCGGATGAGGTCGTCGTGCCGTCAACCATGTAAGCCGGCTGGTTGGCATTGGCGGCAAGGCGGAACATGGTGAACTGACCGGCCGCGTAAGGCGTGATGCCGAGCCATGGCGTCGCGAAGCGATAGCCGCTCTCGATGCGGCCCGAATAGGCGTTGGCGTTGGTGGCTGCGCTGGCCTGATCGGTGCCCGCCGGCGTCACCTGATAATCGCCCGTGATGGCCTGCCAGCCATAGGCGAGCACAGTCGCGACATAGGCCGATCCAACCGAATGCCTGACGAAGGTGCCGGCCTGGAACAGATCGGAGCGGCCGCTCGAGACATTATTGGCGAAGCCGGTGCCGCCGCCGGCGAGCGCAAAGCCCATCCGCGTCTGCGGCGAGAGAGAATAATCGGCGCCGACCACCGTGCCGAAACTGCGGCTGGCCGAGCCGCTGCCAGCGGTCGACACTTGTGAGCCGCCGAAGCCGGCAGCCCAGACGCTCCAGTGCGGCGCCGAGAGCGAGGGCTTGCCGTAGGTCGCTGCATAGGCCTCGCGTCCGATGCCGCCATGCGTGCGGTCGTTTCCGATCTCGGCGTAGGCGGCGAGCTCTGCGTCCAGTTCGGCAGGGCCGATCCCACGCCCGTCAATGGCGGGATCGAGCAGGGTCTGGGTGAACTGGGTCATCGCAAGGAACGTCGCCTGGGCCGTCTCGGTTTGCGCAGCGTTGCCATTGGAGCCGGCACGAAACACCTGCAGCATGCCGAAGCGCGCAGTGGAAACGCCCGCCGGATCAGCGCTGCCAACGTAGTTCGGCTGCATCCCGCCGCCGCCATTCCCGTTGCCGAGCGTGGCGCTGCCGCCTCCTGATATTAACTGGGGGCCGCCATAGATGGCACCACCCATGTACATGGGGCCGCTCACGTATATGGGACCGCCGCTCATGCCGCCGCCAACATTGTTGACGACATAGAAATTGACGACGTTCGCCGGCCCGTTCGGGCCCGAGCCAAAATTCTCGGTCGCCCCGAAGGCGCCGAACTCGCGCATGACCTGTGCGTCAGCCGCGCGCGGCAGCAGCAGTCCAGCCGTCAATAGCAGCAGCGCCAGACGCGCACGCACGTCGATGCTCACGACACCAGCCGCATGAAGCGCCCCAACCGCGCCGGTCGCCGGCCGCGCAGCCCGCGCGGCGAATCATGTGGAAGCAGCGAATCCGACTGGAGCGAAACGTAAATGCGTCTCTAACGTTTTCCAATCTTTTCCTGACGTGTCGCGATGTCTTCAAACGTACACAGTCGGTTTCGCGACAACACGCAATCGTCACGCGAACGCAGCTTTATTTCCGAATGTTTCTGCGCGGGGACGGCCTCAGGCCGAGATCGCCTTCGCCGAGCCGACTTCGTTGCGCAGCAGGAATTTCTGGATCTTGCCGGTGGAGGTTTTCGGGATCGGTCCGAACACGACGGCCTTCGGCGTCTTGAAGCCGCTCATTTGCGTGCGGCAGAACGCGATGATGTCGGCTTCGGTCGCGCTCGCGCCGTCCTTCAGCTCGATGAAGGCGCACGGTACCTCACCCCATTTCGGATCGGGCTTGGCGACCACGGCGGCGAACAGCACGGCCGGGTGCTTGTAGAGGACGTCCTCGACCTCGACGGACGAAACATTCTCGCCGCCGGAGATGATGATGTCCTTCGAGCGGTCCTTGATGGTGACGTAGCCGTGCTCGTCGAGCACGCCGAGATCGCCGGTGTGAAACCAGCCGCCCTCGAACGCTTCCTGGGTCGCCTTCTCGTTCTTCAGGTAACCCTTCATCACGATGTTACCGCGGAACATGACCTCGCCGATGGTCTCGCCGTCGCGCGGCACCTCCTGCATCGTCTGCGGATCGATGACGGTGACAGCTTCCTCGAGCGGGTAGGGCACGCCCTGCCGTCGCTTCATGCGTGCGCGCTCGGCGGCGGGAAGCTCGTCCCAGCCGGGCTGCTCGGCGCAGACGGAGGCGGGGCCGTAGACCTCGGTCAGGCCGTAGACATGCGTCAGCTTGATGCCGATGTTTTCGGCGCCTTCCAGCACCGCGACCGGCGGCGCAGCACCGGCGATCAGGCCGACGACGCGGCGCGCGGCATTGCCGGTTGACGTTTCCCTGGGCGCATCGGGTGCGTTGATCAGCGTGTTGTAGACGATCGGCGCACCGCACATGTGGGTGACGCCGTGCTGCTTGATCAGCTCGAAGATTTTCGTCGGCTCGACCTTGCGCAGGCAGACATTGATGCCGGCGGCCGCCGCGATGGTCCAGGGAAAGCACCAGCCGTTGCAGTGGAACATCGGCAGCGTCCAGAGATAGACCGGATGCTGGCCGAGATTGCCGGCGAGGATGTTGCTGACGGCGTTGAGATAGGCGCCGCGATGATGGGTGACGACGCCTTTGGGATTGCCGGTCGTGCTCGAGGTGTAGCTCAGCGCGATCGCATTCCATTCGTCGCTCGGCGTGATCGCCGTGAAGTTCGGATCGCCTTGCGCGACGGCAGCCTCGTACTCGATTTCGCCGATGCGCTTGCCGCCCTTGAAGGCGGCATCATCGACGTCGATCACGAGCGGCTTCGGTCCGCTCATTTGCGCCAGCGCATCGGTGATCACGCCGGAAAATTCGGGATCGACCAGGATGATCCTGGCGCCGCCATGATCGAGCTGGAACGCGATCGAGGGCGCATCGAGGCGGATGTTGAGCGCGTTGAGCACGGCGCCGGTCATCGGCACGGCAAAGTGCGCCTCGTTCATCGCCGGGATGTTCGGCAGCATCGCCGCGACGGTGTCGCCGACGCCGATGCCCTTGCCGGCGAGATATGAGGCAAAGCGCTTGCAGCGCTCAAAGGTCTGCGCCCAGGTGAAGCTGCGGCCCTCATAGACCGTGCTGACGTGATCGGGATAGACCGCGGCGCTGCGCGCGAGGAAGCTGAGCGGGCTCAGCGGCACGTAGTTGGCGGGGGTCTTGTCGAGGCCGATATCGTACTGGTTCTGCCACTCGCTCATCGACACCTCCTCAAACCACGTCAAAGGAATCCAATCGAGATCCAGGGGAAGATCGCGACGATGATCAATCCCACCAGCAGCGCCAGCAGATAGCCCCAGATCGGCCTGATGCCTTCAGCCGGATCGACGCGTCCGATGGCGCAGGCGGCATAATAGCCGACGCCGAAGGGCGGGGCGAACAGGCCGATGCCCATGGCCAGAATGATCACCATGGCATAATGCACCTCGTGCACGCCGACCGCACGGGCGATCGGAAACAAGAGCGGCCCGAACAGCACGATTGCCGGAATGCCCTCGAGCACGCTGCCGAGAATGGTGAAGGCGAGGATCGAGACGGCGATGAAGGTCGCAGCTCCGCCCGGCAAGCCGGTCATGGCGGATGCCAGCGAGCGCGAGAAGCCGGACTGGGTCAGGCCCCAGGCCATGCCGGTGGCCGTGCCGATGATCAGCAGGATCGCACCGGACAGCGCCGCAGTCTCGACCAGCATCGGAAACAGCCGCCGCCAGTCGAAGCGGCGGTAGACGAGGAGGCCGACGAGGGCGCCATAAACGATGCCGATTGTGGACACTTCGGTCGCGGTGGCGATGCCCTCGACCACGGCGTAGCGGATTACGAAGGGCAGCGCGAGTGCGGGCAGGGCGACAATGAAGGTCTTGCCGATCTCGCTACCCGTCGCGCGGCGGACATGGCTCATGTCCTCGTGGCGGTAGCGCCACCACACCAGCATGCAGAGCGTGACCGCGAGCACGACGCCGGGCAAGAGGCCGCCGGTGAACAGGGCGGCGATCGAAACGCCGGTGACCGAGCCGATCGTGATCAGCACGAGGCTCGGCGGGATGGTTTCGGTCTGCGCGCCGGTCGCAGCCAGCAGCGCGACCAGATCGCCGGGCTTGGCGCCGCGCTGCTTCATCTCCGGGAACAGCACCGGCGCGACCGCGGCCATGTCGGCGGCCTTGGCGCCTGAGATGCCTGAGACGAGGTACATGGCACCGACCAGCACGTAATGCAGGCCGCCGCGGACATGGCCGAGCAGGCTCGCCAGGAACGCGACCATCGCCCGCGCCATGCCGGTCATCTCGATCAGCAGGCCTAAGAACACGAACAGCGGCACCGAGAGCAGGATGAGGTGGCTCATGCCCTCGTCCATCCGCCCGACCAGCACCATGACCGGCGTGCGCGTCGTCAGCGCCAGATAGCCGAAGATCGCAAGGCCAAACCCGAACGCAATGGGAACGCCGGCGAACACGCAGAAGCCGGCGACGCCGACGAAGAAGATGACGAGGTTGAGATTGCCGAGCGGCCGTAAGTAAGGCTGCGCCAGCCAGAACAGGCCGACGACGATGGCCACGGACAGCGCGGCCATCAGCACCATCCGGTAATCGGCCGCGCGCACGAGCCGCAGCAAGGCAAACGCCGCCATCAGGCCGATGCCGGCCGGCAGCGCCGCGGCGCGCCAGATGTTCGAGATCTGGAGCGCCGGCGTGGTGATGAAGCTTTCCTCGTAGGCGTATTCCCAGGACGGCCAGACGATCAGCACCAGGAACGCCAGCGCGGCGCAGACAGCGACCAGATCGAGCCAGGCCCGCATCGCCGGGCCCGCGCTGGCGACGACCGCGGTCATGCGCATGTGCTCCGAGCGGCGGAACGCCACCGCCGCGCCCAGCATGGCGAGCCACAGGAACAGGATCGAGGCGAGCTCGTCCGACCAGATCAGCGGCCGGTGCAAGCCATAGCGTGCGACGACGCCGGCGAACAGGATCGCAATCTCGGCGACGACCAGGATCGCCGCCGGGATTTCGACGAGGAGGCCGAGCCAGCGCTCGAGCGATGCCAGCAGCGAAGGTCGGCGAGGGGACTGAGCAGCCGCCTCGCCCGCAACTTCGTTCGCTTCGACCCCGACATGAGCCATGACGGCTCCCAACGCGTTACGACAGCTTGCCGACGGCCTTTTCCAAGAGGTCCCAGGCCTGGTCCCCATACTTGCCCTTCCACTCGGCATAGAAGCCGGCAGTGCGCAGCTTGTCGCGGAACGGCGCCACGGCGGGCTGGTTGAAGGTCAGGCCCTTGCCGGCGAGCTCCTGCTGGAGATTGGCGTTGAGCTTGGCGGTGTCCTCGCGCTCCTTCACCGCGGCGGCATTGATGTGCTTGGCGACGATGGTGCGCACGTCTTCCGGCAGCGCGCTCCAGGCTCTGCGGTTGGCCAGGAACCAGAAGCCGTCCCACATGTGGTTGGTCAGCGAGCAGTACTTCTGGACCTCGTACAGTTTGGCGGTCGAGATGATCGCCAGCGGGTTCTCCTGGCCCTCGACGATCTTGGTCTGCAGCGCGGAATAGACCTCGCTGAAATTGATCGAGGCGGGCGCGGCGTCGAACGCCTTGAACATCGAGGTCCACAGCGGCGACACCGGCACGCGGATCTTGAAGCCCTTGAGGTCGTCAGGACCGTTGATCGGCTTGCTCGAGGACGTGGTCTGGCGGAAGCCGTTGTCCCAGATCTTGTCCATGACCTCGAGGCCGGCCTTCTTGATCTCGCCGCGGACATGGGCGCCGAGATCGCCGTCCATGGCTTTCCAGACCGTGGCGTAGTCCGGGAACGCGAAGCCGATGCCGTTGATCGAGGCTGCCGGCACCAGGGTCGACAGGATCAGGCCCGACAGCGTGAAGAACTCGACGCCGCCGGAGCGGATCTGGCTCAGCATGTCGGTATCGGAACCCAGCTGGTTGTTCGGGAAGATCTGGAGGTCGAACTTGCCGTTCGTCTCGCTCTTGATCGCCGCCGCCATCTCGCGGGCGCGGACGTTCAGCGGATGGGTGTCCGGCAGGTTGTTGGCATATTTGTAGGTGAACTCGGCGCTCTGGGCGCGGGCCACATGGGGCGCACTGAGGCCGCCCAGGACCGCGGTCGCGGCGGAGGCCTTGAGAAGCGTGCGTCGGGAAAAGCGCGTCGAAAAGACCATGGGTCTGCTTCCTCGGAAGGTTTGTTGTTGTTCTGAGATGCAAACCTATACGGACGGACGGTCAGAAGGTCATCTGCGATCTCGCGAGGCCTCGCTTATTGCAGCCGGACATCATCACGGCAATATCGGCTTTCGGCACAGGCGCCGGATTCAAAATCTGAAAAACAACCCCATGCACAGTAGCCGTCAAGCGCTGAGGCCATGGTCGAGCCGGAAGCCGGAAAACTCGCCGGAGCGAAGGCATGGTGTCAGGAATTCCGCCTAAATATTTGATCTAATTACGTATAAATATATTCCATAATATACCTTATGCGAATTGTGGATATGGGTGTACGGGCTGGTGCCGCTGTGGCGATTGACCCAAATTGGGTCTGACGAGCCCTACTCTGAGTCTGGCTGCGGAAGTTGAGTCTGGCGGGCAAACAGGAGCCGCGAAGCTTTAGAAGCCCGTGGGATTCGGGTCGCCATTCGGCAGACCGGCGGCCTATGCCCAAGCGCTTTGAGGCGGGCAGTTCCGGCTGGAAATTCCGCCGGCGCGCAGTGGCCGCACAAGTTATGCAGCGGGCGTCAAACAGCACCCTGCTCCAGCCGCCTTTCCAGGGGCTCGGCATTTCGGGTGAAGAACACGACGTCAGGCGTAACGCTGGCCTAAGAGCTTCGGTTGTTCTCAGAATCCCGCTGTCACTCGGGGAGGCCTGCCTTTTCCAAACCGCTGATGTAAAGATCGGACATGCGCTGATCCCGAAACACGCTGCTGCGGGAGTTCCGAAGACTCGAACTCGGCTGAGCTTGCAGGAGATCGACGATCGCGGCGCGAGCCTCGTTCAAGCGACCAAGGTGTGCGAAGGCTGCGGCTCGGTAGCGGCGCGCGACGTTGTGGGTCGGCACCTCCGCCAGGATACGGCCTGTGATCGCCACGGTCTCCTCGAAGTGGCCAGCAAAGAAGTGGGCCACCGCAAGCCCGAGCATTGGAAAATAGCTCTTCGGATCGATCGGGCTCAACCGCCGCGCCTCTTCGAACTGCTCGATGGCTTTGAGACTCTCCCCAAAATAGTTGTACACCCACCCGCAAAACGAACGGACATGAACGGAGTTTGGGTGGATCGCGAGAGCACGGTCCGCAAGCTCGAGGGATTGCTCGAACCGCACGCCAACCGTCGAATAGGCCCAGGCCGCAATGGCAAGAATCGTGGCGTTCGCGGGATCAAGGGTGACGGCTCTCGCCGCGAGGTCGGCGGCTTCGGCCGTTGCAGCCGATTTGTTCGCCACCCAGCCGTTGAGCGTCATTCGTACCAGGCACTCCGCAAGGGCCGCGAGCGCTTCCGCGTAGGCTGGATCGAGCGCCACCGCGCGACGCAGCAGGGTTTCAGCCTCCACGAACCCCTCTCGCGTATAGGCGTTTATCGGGGGGAGCGCGCGGAGGAGCAGGTCGTAGGCGTCCAGGTTGTCCGTCGGCTTCCGCTGGGCGCGCTCAATCTCGGCCAGGCGAACGCTTGGTTCGATCGCTACCACCACCGAAGCGGTGATCCTGTCTTGTAGATCGAAGATGTCCGCGAGATCCCCGTCGAAGCGGTCAGCCCAGAGATGGCGCCCCGTTGCGGCCTCGATCAACTGTCCCGAGATTCGGACCCTCTGTCCCGCCTTCCGGATCGAGCCTTCGACGAGGTAGCGCACACCGAGTTCGTGCCCGACTTGGCGAGCGTCAACGGGCCTGCCCTTGTAGATGAATGACGAATTGCGAGCGATGACGAACAGCCATCGCGTGCGGCTTAGGGCTGTGATGATGTCCTCAACGATACCATCCGCGAAATAGTCGGTCTCATGGTCGCCCCCGAGATTCTTGAAGGGTAACACCGCGAGAGAGGGCCTCTCCGCCTGGGACCGACCCGTTGCGGAGCCAATCGACCTCTCCGCGGCGGCGCTCCCATGGTTCGCCTTTCCCCCGATCAGATAAGCTCTGACGGGGCGCTGGATGTTCTTGAGATCCCGCTCGCCGAGGTCGACGACGTCGTGATTCAATCTGTTGCGAACTTGATCGTATGCGGCGGCTGAGATGCAGATGCCATTTGGGGCCGAGATGCTTTCGAGCCTGGCCGCGATGTTGACCCCGTCCCCCATAAGGTCGCCATCGTCTTCTTCAATGATCTCGCCGAGGTGGATTCCGATGCGAAACTCGATGCGACGGTCAGCTGGCAAACCCGTATTGCGATCCGGCATGGCCGCATGGATGTCGAGCGCACAACAGACGGCGTCGCTCACGCTTCTGAATTCGGCCAAGAAGCCGTCGCCCGTCCACTTGAACTCGCGGCCGTGGTGGGCTGCAACGGTTGGATCGAGGTGTTCGCTCCGAAGTGCCCGAAGCCGCGCCAGCGTGCCATCCTCGTCCGTGTTCGTCAGACGACTGAAGCCGACGACATCAGCGGCAAGGATCGCGGCGATCTTTCGGATTTCGGCCATACCGTGCTCCGTGAAGCTAAAGGTGGGGCTTACCACGCCTTTCTCTACACGGGACCGCCCTGTAAGCGTCCACCAGGGACCGCTCAGCCTAGCAGGTGGTTCCAGGGCATGTCGAGGTCCGTAGGATTGTTAGAGCTCTTGGGCCTGCAGCGCGACCGAGGTCGACTGGCGCGTCTGCTCAATGGCGTCGGCTACTTCCATCAGGCCGACAGGGCCGTCGACGACTGCCACGCGCTTCTCGAAGTTCTCGCCTTCGAGCTTCCGACGACGAACGCGCCCGCGCTTGCCATCCTACTGGAGACGGCGCGCAGGGAGACGATCGGGACCTAGAGCCGCGCGAAGGTGTTCGCGATGTCGGCGATCGGCGTCGAGTTGTCGAAAGAGTGGAGCACACTGAGCCATTCCCGCATCTCAGACTCAAACGGCGGAGCGGTGTGGCAATGGGTCATGGCCAGCGGGCTTACAGCTCGTGGCCGTCGCGACGGATCGCCGCCGCGCGGACCTGGCTGTGCCTTCTTCACATCGGGTGACGCTCGCAGACGGCGTCACCCGAAATCGTCTGGCCGTCCATCAGGACGGCGCTGCGAAGTCATACGAGATGCGTCCGGCGGGCAGATAGAACAGCGCGATGACGGCGCCGCCGCGGACCTCGGGATAGTGCCGGCTGCCGGGATCGGGCGCGGTCCAGCCGGGCCCCTGCCAGCCCTGCAGCCCCTTCAGCTCGGCGCCCTTGTCCAGCGGCACGACCAGGTTCAGCTCGCCATAGGGGTGACCGTGATACTGCCCGCGCAGAACGTCGTGGTCGTCCTCGTCCTTGAAGCGGCGCGGATCGGCGCTGTTCATGTAGACGGCCGTGATGCTGAACTGGAACGTCTCGGGCACCGGCTCCAGGATGCGGCTGCGCCGGTAGTTCGGACCGTCGACCTCCTGGTTCGCCGCCCAGCCTTCGGCGACCCCGAGCTTAATCAGGCGGGCCAGGTCCTGATAGAGCTGGCTGCCCTCGCCGTATTTGTCATTGAGCCACCGCTCCATCTCCGCGCCGGGCGTCATGTCCTTGACCTCGCGCAGAAACGGAATGCTGCACGCAATCAGTTCGTCTCGGCTTCCCATGGTCTTGTCCTTTCCATCTGGGTTGCACTTTGTTCCTTGAAGCCTGCGAACGAAGCGAACTCCGCGATATCAGCTCGCGGCATCAGCCTGCCCGTGATTTGATGCCTTGCGCGGCCGATCGAGATGCCGCACACCACCATCTGCTCCGCCGGGATCGACAGCAGCGGCCGCAGGATCCCGTGGTATTTCGAGAAGGTCTCCTGCGGACAGGACTGAAGCCCGTGGCCTGCCGCGGCCAGCAGCACGTTCTGGACGAACATGCCGAGGTCGAGCCAGCTCCCGACCTGCAGGCGCCGGTCGATGGTGACGATCAGCCCGATGGGCGCGCCGAAGAACGCATAGTTCTTGGCGGTTTGGGCACTCCTCGCGTCACTATCGGTCTGGGCGATGCCGAGCGAGCCGTAGAACAACCGGCCGAACTCCTGTCGTCGCTGCAGGTAGGGTTCGGGCAGGTCGCTGGCGTAATAGCTGTACTCCGACACGTGCGCGTCGCGGGCGGTTTCGTGCGCCTTGCGCACTGCCGCCGACACCCTGTCCTTGGCGGCGCCCGCCAGCACGTAGACGTGCCAGGGCTGGATATTGGCGCCGCTTGGCGCAAACCGCGCCACGCGGAGAATCTGCTCGATGGTCCCTCGCCCGACCGGCTCGCCCGAGAAATCGCGGCATGCAAAACGGCCCGCGATGATCTCGTCGATACGGTTCTGCGCAGCCGCCCCCGCGCCGGTCATGGCTTCCTCAAGAGCGGACAGCCACCCTGCTCCATCGGCCGGAACGCTTCGTCACCCGGGATCGTCGCCAGCAGCTCGTAATAGTCGAACTTGTATTTCGACTGCTCGGGCGACTTGACGCGAAACAGATAGATGTCGCGGACCAGCCGGCCGTCTTCCCGGATCCGCCCATTTCGCGTCATGAAATCGTTCACGGGCAGCTCGCGCATCTTGGCGGCGACGGCCGGTCCATCCAGCGTGCCGGCCGTTTGAACTGCCTTGAGGTAGTGCATCACCGCGCCATAGGTGCCGGCGTGGATCATGGTCGGGACCTTCTGGGTCTTTGCGATGAAGCGCTTCGACCACGCCCGCGTGTCCTCGTTCAGGTCCCAATAGAACGCCGAGCTCAGCATCAGGCCCTGGGCGCTCGGCAGTCCGAGACTGTGAATGTCGGCAATGAACACCAGCAGCCCGACCAGTTTCTGATGCTGCGTGATGCCAAATTCGCCGGCCTGCTTGACCGCGTTGATGAAGTCGCCGCCGGAATCGGCCAGCGCGATCACGTCGGCCTTCGAGGACTGCGCCTGGAGCAGAAAGGAGGAGAAATCCGGTGTGTTGATCGGATGTTTCGCGGCGCCGAGCACCTTGCCGCCCATGGCGTCGATGACCTTGCGGCTGTCGGCCTCGAGCTGCGCGCCGAGAGAATAGTCGACCGAAATGAAGTACCAGGACTTTGCGCCGAGACGCGACATCGCCCGCGTCGTTCCCTGTGACAGCGCATAGGTATCGTAGGTCCAGTGAATGCCGGTCGGCGAGCATTCGTCGCCGGTGAGGCGGGATGTGGCCGCGCCGGTGGCGAGGAACAGCTTCTTCTTGTCGCGCGTGATGCCCTGCACCGCCAGCGCGACCGCGGAGTTCGGAACGTCGAGAATGACCTCGACGTTTTCGTTTTCGAGCCACCGCCGGGCGATGGTCGCGCCAACATCGGCCTTGTTTTGATGGTCGCCCGCGACGATCTGGATGCTGCGCCCCAGCACCTGACCACCGAAATCGTCGACGGCCATTTGCGCGGCGACGACCGAGCCCTGGCCGCCATTGTCGGCGTAGAGCGAGGACATGTCGGTGAGGACGCCGAGTTTCACCGGACCATCCTGTGCGACCGCCGAGGCCGTAAACAGCGCCAGTGCTATTCCAATAGCTCCGATCGACATTCCGCAGGATTGCATTGCCCGTCTCCTCCAAATCCGGCGTCGGGATCATGACGGGATCGCGCAATTGCGGAAGTGAAACTCTTGCAGAGTGATCCTGAACGACCTTCAGATTGGTGCGGCGAACGGCCAGGCGTCGGGTCCGGCAACCTGCTCGGTTGCGTCCGCTGCGTGGTTGGCCTTAACTGGATCAGATCGCAGGTACGCAACGGGCGCGCGATCCGCCTTGAGACGGTGTGCTGCTCGTGGCTGTTTCCTTCAAGACCCTGGACCTGAACCTGCTCAAGGTCTTCGACGCCGTCATGGAGGAGCGCAGCGTGCTGCGGGCAAGCCAGCGGGTGGCCCTCAGTCAATCCGCCGTGAGCCATTCGCTCGCCCGGCTGCGCGAGATGCTGGAAGACGATCTGTTCGTGCGCACGGCGACCGGCATGCAGCCGACGGCGCGCGCATTGACGATGGCGCCACAGGTTCGCGAGGCCCTGCGGTCTCTCGAGGCGGCAGTCGAACAGCCGAGCTTCGTTCCGGCGGCCTCCACCCGGCAGTTCACCCTCGCCGCCAACGACTTCACCACGATGGTGCTGGCCTCACCGCTCCTGAAGATACTGAAGGCTGAAGCGCCGGCGATCGACCTCATCATCAAGCCGGTGACGCGGATCGACCTCGCCGAGCAGATCGACCTTGGCCGTATCGACGTTGCGATCGGCGTCTTCTCGGATCCGCCGAGCCGCTTCCGCACCTCGCTGTTGTTCGAATATGACGACGTGCTGATCGTCGGCGGAAAGCGCAGGCTCGGCCGCATCGACAACGCGGCTCTGGCCCGCATGCCGCTGGTCGTCGTCTCCTTCGGCGGCGAACAGGAGGGCGCAATCGGAGGCTTCATCTCCGAGCGTGGCCTTGCCAGGCGATCGGAAATGTACGATCGCGCTGCGCTGGAGCGCGCCCTGTCCGAAAGCGACCGGCCGCCGCGCATAGCCGTTTCGCTGCCGCATTTCCTCGCTTTGCCCGCCCTGCTCGCGGACTCCGAGTTCGCAGCCATCGTTCCGCGTCCATTGGCGCGGGCATTCGAACGCGCGCATGCCGTCACAACATGCGAGCTGCCTTACGCCACAACTCCTGTCGAGGTCCGGCTGCTGTGGCACGAACGTATCGAAGGCGAGCCATCGCATGACTGGCTCCACGAGACCCTGAGGCGCGCGACCGAAGACCTCAGGCGTGGACGCTAGCTGAACGCGCCCCGCGGCCTGGTTCCATGTTTCATGAATGCGACCAGGTGGGCGCGCTGGTGTGGAGGTTGTGCTAGACTGGGCTCGCAGTCCTAACAGAGATCAACAAGGCGGTCTGAACCGCCACTCAGGGAGTTCGTCATGCAGGAGAACGTCGCCCAGGCAGGCCGCTCGCGCGCGCTTCCATTCGATGCCGCCAAGCTCGACCGCCTGATGGAAGCCGCCGGCCTCGACGTGCTGGTCGCGACCTCCAAGCACAATGTGCAGTACCTGCTGGGCGCCGAGCGCGCGATCTTCTTCGACTACATGGATGCCATGGGCGTCAGCCGCTATCTGCCGGTGCTGGTCTATCCCAAGGGCGCGCCGGAGAAGTCCGTCTATATCGGGCACCGTCTGGAGACCCATCAGCGCGCCGTGGCGCCGCCATGGGTGCCGCAGGTCCGGACCGAGTCCAACGGCTCGGTCGATGCCGTGACGCGGGCCGTGGGCCTGATCAAGGACGCGGGCGTGCCGTTGAAGCGGGTCGGGGTCGAGATGGCGTTCCTGCCGATGGATGCCGGCAAGGCGCTGGCCGACGCCCTGCCCGGCGCGGAGCTCAAGGACGCGCTGCTGGTGCTGGAGCGGCTGCGCGCGGTGAAGTCGGCGGACGAGCTGGCAAAGCTCAAGACGGCCTCCGAGCTCGTCATCACCTCCATGCTGGAGGTGATCAGCAAGCATGGCCCCGGCACGACCAAGCAGCAATTGTCGGATGCCTTACGCATCGCCGAAGCCAATCGCGGCCTGACCTTCGAATATTGCCTGCTCGCCTGCGGCAGCAGCCACAACCGGGCACCCTCATCGCAACGCTGGGAGCAAGGCGACGTGCTGTCGCTCGATTCCGGCGGCAATTATCACGGCTATATCGGCGACCTCGCGCGCATGGCCGTGCTCGGCGAGCCCGACGGCGAGCTGAAGGATTGCCTTGCCGAGATCGAAGCGGTGCAGCGCGCCGCGTTTGCGGCGGTCCGGCCGGGCGCCATGGGTGGCGACATCTACGTCGCGGCCGAGCGGGAGCTCGCAAAGATCACCCAGCGCGACTGCACGGACTTCCTGGCCCACGGCATGGGCCTCGTCAGCCATGAGGCCCCTCGCCTGACCGCCACGGGTCCGGTCCCCTACGACGACACGGATGCCCGCCTGCCGCTCGAGCCCGGCATGGTGGTCTCGATCGAGACCACGATGAAGCATCCGAAGCGCGGCTTCATCAAGCTCGAGGACACGGTCGCAGTGACGGCTGCGGGCTACGAGATTTTTGGCGAGGGCGGCCGCGGGTGGAATTTGGGCGGGCGGGGCCTTTAGATCTCGCAGACTATCTGGTGCGAGCCGCGGAGAAGGTGCGCCCCCTCTCCCGCTTGCGGGAGAGGGCTGGGGAGAGGGTGTCTCCGCTGGAGAGACTCCCTGAGAGGAGAGAGCCCTCACCCGGCGCTTCGCGCCGACCTCTCCCGCAAGCGGGCGAGGTTAAGGGAGCCAGCCGTCAGCGCATCGACCAAAATGATCTGAACTACCGCGCCAGTAGCATCTCCAGCTGGCTCTGCGCCTTCTTCACCGCGGCCGCGAACCAGCTCTGGTTCGGCGCTTCCTTGGCGAAGCACTTGGTGTAGGCGTCCATCGCCTGGTTTTCCTTGGCCATGGCGTCCTGTGGGGTCTTCCTGGCCATCATCTGCTTCCAGACCTTTTCGCAAGCGGGAATCTCGGCCGTCTTCACGGCCTCGCTTGCGGCGAGGAAGTAGACCTTGTCGCCCACGATCGCGACGACGTCGATTTCGTGCGGCGCTCCCTTCAAATCGCCGTTGCCGCGGATGCCGAGCACGGCGACCGCGGCACTCGCGGATGCGGGCTTGGTGACTGGCAGCTCCGCATATTTGGCAAAGGCCGCGTCCTGGATCGCCTGATAGTAGAAGCGGTCCGACTTGAAGGCGGCGCCCGCCTCCTGCGGCATGCCGTCCTCGCGATGCTCGGCGAGCCAGTGCTTGAGCAGCCCGGTCGTGGTCACGACGGCCTGCAGCTTGTCGCCTTCGGTGGCGAAGCCGAGGCCGTCGAGATGGCCGAAGCCGATGTCGTCCTTGAACAGCGTATCGACGTTCGACGTTCCCTCCGCAGGCAGCCCCTTGATCGTGACCGGCCCGACCAGGCCGCGTAGCACGCCGGCCAGCTCCTTCAGCGCCGCATCGTGCTGCTTATAGGTCTCGTCGTTCTCCTTGGCCTTCGAGAATTTTGCGATGTAGCGGTCGCGCAGGTCGAGATAGTGCTGCTCGGGCGCGGCCGCATGAGCAGGCGCGGCCAGGGCTAGCAGGCACAGCAAGGCAAGCGATCTCATGGCAATTCCAGGCGGGTCGGAGCGATCTCCAGTCTTTGTGCCGGCGCCGGGCGCGAAGGTTCATCCGGCAAAGAATTGCAGGAGCCCTACTCCGGCGTAGCACAGCTGCCTCCGGCCGCATCCATCGCAGCACACCAGCCGAACACGATGGCGAGCCCGATCATCGTGCCGGGCCCCGGGTACGTGCCGCGGAAGATCGAGGAAGCATCGGTCCCGACCGCGTATAGTCCGGACAGGATCTTCCCATCGCGAGACAACACCCGTGCGCTCGAATCCGTGCGCAAGCCGGCGCTGCTGGCAAGATCCGACGGCCACACGGCGACCGAATAATACGGGCCCGGGCCGATCCGCCGCAGGCAGGGATTGGGGCCGGTCAGGGGATCGCCGTTGAAGCGATTGAGCGGGCTTGAACCGCGACCGAAATCTTCGTCGACCCCGGAGTCGGCGTAGCGATTGTATCGCTCCACCGTCGCAGCAAGCTGCCCGGCATCGACGCCGATCTTTTGCGCCAGCTGCGCGATCGTCTCCGCCTCGACCAAATAATTGGCTTGTACGAACTCATTCAGGTTCCGGGTGCCGGGGTGAACGAGCCCGATGCCGAAATCCCTGATGAAGGTCCGATCGCAGATCAGGAAGGCTGGAATTGAAGACGGTGCGTTCGATCGCAGCATCGCGGCCACGAAGTCGTGGTAGGAATCGGCCTCGTTCACGAAGCGGCGGCCCGATCTGTTGACGGCCAGCAGTCCCGGTTTGGCCCGATCGAGCATGATGTGCGGGAATACCGACACATGGCCGTCCGCCTGCGCCATCACCGAGCTCGGCATCCACAGGGCCGGACTGTCGAGGTCACGCGTGATGGCGGCGTTGATGCGCTCGGCTGCCAGGATACCGTCGCCCGTGTTCGACGTCGGCGCGAGCGAAAAGCGGCGCGCCGGTTCCGGAAACAGCCGTTCGCGAAGCTCGCGGCTCCAGCCGATGCCTCCGCTTGCCAGTACCACGCCTCTGCGGGCGCGTATCCTCAGCTCTCCCGCCGGAGACGAAAGAACCGCACCGACGATCTCGTCGCCGTCGCATATGAGCTCGCGAAGCCCGGTCTCAAACCGCACAGTGACGCCGGCCCGGCGCACACTGTCAAAGAGCCTCGCGACGAGCGCATTGCCCATGATCAGGCGCGTTCCGCGCTTGTGGTTGATGCGATCCAGCGCATGCCGGGTGAGCAGACCGGCGACGTGCCGAAAATTCGCCCAGCTGCGAAAGGGAGCGAGCAGCGCGGGAATGTCGGCTTTGCCGACCATCATGCCGCCGAGAACCATGAACTCGCGGCGCGGTGGCCTGATGCGGGCAAAATCGTCGCCGAGCTTGCGGCCGTCGAACGGAACGGCTCCGAGTGCGCGGCCGCCGATCGCGGCGCCCGGAAGGTGCTTGTAGTCGGGGTGGACCGGAGGCGCCGCGAACCGGACGCTCGTCTTTTGCTCGAGATAGTCGAGAACGACCGGACCCATCTTGAGGAACATGTCCACGCGTTGGTCGGTCGCTTGCTCGCCAAGCATCGCGGCAAGATAGGTACGCGCGGCCTCGACCGTATCAGGCGTGCCGGCGCGCTGTCCCTGCAGGTTGCCCGGAATCCAGACTGTCCCGGCGGAGGTCGCGGTGGTTCCGCCCACCATGTCCGACTTCTCGCAGAGGATGACGTTGAGCCCTTCGAGGGCACCAACCAGCGCGGCGGTCATGCCGGCCGCACCGGCGCCGACGACCAAGAGATCGGTTTCAACGTCCCAGGAGCGATCGGCTTGCGCCATCCCGAGCCACCTTCTCTCACGCCGCCGCGCGCGCCCTTTCGACCACGGCCCTGCCCGCCGCGAGAGCCCGACGCGCCCGCGTATCGGCATCGACCGTCTTCGCCAGCTGGACGGTCGGCACCTCGATACTGATGGTCAGGCCCTCCGGCATCGCCTTCGTCAAGCCGACGAGATCGATGCCGCCCTCGCCCGGAAACATCCGCTCCTCGCGCGCGGCATGGATGAGCTGCTCAGTCGTCGCCGGACGTTCGGCAGGGCCGTCGCAGAGTTGCCAGTAGTGAAGCCGCTCGACCTCGATGGTGCGAAGATCCGCGAGAGAGCTTTGCGACCGATCGAAATGCAGGGCATCGACCAGGATGCCGGCTGCGGGATGATCGACCTCGGCGACGATCCGCATTGCGGTCTTCAGGTCCGGGACGCAGGTCCAGGGCATGAATTCGAGATCGGACGTCAGGCCGTACTTTGCCGCCACTTCGCAAAACTGCCGATAGCGATCGGAGAACCGTGCCAGATCCGGGTCGTAGGCAGCGACGAGAATGTGCCTGGCGCCGAGGCGGGCGCCGGCCTCGAAGAAGGGCGTGAAGGACGCAACGTCCGTCTCCGGCCTGAACGCAACGACCTCGAGATCCGCCACGGTCACGCCGGTCGACTCCAATCGCCGCAAGGTCTCCCGCAGGAGCGGCGCGTCGTCCATCAGGCGATAGGCGATCCCGTCCGGCGTGGCAGGCAACAGCCTCAGGCCGACTTGGTCGTAGCCGCAGCGGGCTGCCAGGGTGATCATCTCCGGCGGCGCGAGCTCGAGCACGGTGAGCGCGGCGAGCGAGAAACTGGCCATCAGCCGAAATCCGCGATGCGGGCGTCGAGCGCGAACATGGCCTGATATACCTCCGCCTCGCTGGCGCGGTCCATGACCTCGGGCGCAATCCTGCGCGCCTGCTGCAATGTAGCGTCGAGCGAGGCCTCGTCGAGCGCCTCGATCAGCAACAGCCCCGCGAAGAAGCCCTCGTCCTTCCGCATGCCTTTCTCCGTTGTCTGAACCGACGTCCGCGCCTCGTCGGTTGCGCCGATCTGCACGGCGGCAATTCCGTCGCAGGCGACGAGCGCCTCGGCCAGCTTCTGCGGGTTTTCAGGCAACGCCTCGATCCGCAGCGCCGTGATCGTGGCCCCCTCGCCTCGCCCTGCCCGCGCGACCATGACGCCGCCGCCGCGGATGAAGTAGCCGAGCTTCGGCATGATGCGCTGCGACCACGGGCTCGGTGCGTTGAGGCGCGCGAGATAAGCCTCGCCGTCGAGGACCTCGGGCGCTTCGAGCTCGTACAGGATGAAGAAGCGGTTGATGTCGTCCCGCGCGGCGCGGAAGACGCGCGACGCCAGAAAGCCCTTGGTTGTCACTCGCTCGGTGGTGTGCTCGCGCGTCAGCCAGTGCCGGTAATCGGTCAGATCGTGCGCCTCGACGTCGCTCCAGATCGCGAGAAATCCCGCTCCGCGCATAGCCCGCTCCCTGCTTACGCCTTGCCGGCCGCCGCAAGCCCATGCAGGGCCGGCGGGATCGTTTCGGGCAATTGCCCAAGCCGCTGCACGACCGCCAGCATCGCGGCGAGATAGCCGTATGGGCCAAGGCCGCAAATGACCGCCGTGGAGGCACTCGAGGTGATCGAATGGCGGTGCAGCTCGTCGCGCGCATGGATGTTCGAGATGTGAACCTCGATCTTGACGCCCTCGAAGATCTTCAGCGCATCGATCAGCGCGATCGACGTGAAGGAATAGCCCGCCGGGTTCATGATGATCGCATCCGCCTTGCCATGGGCGGACTGGATCAGGCCGACGAGCTCGCCTTCCATGTTGGACTGGTGGAACGAGATCGACACGCCGAGCTGGCCGGCCAGCGCCTGGCAGCTGTCCTCGATTTCTTTCAGCGTCGTCGAGCCGTAGATATGGGGCTCGCGGATGCCGAGGAAATTGAGATTGGGTCCATTGAGGATCATGATCCGTGCGGCCATTTTCGCTCTCCTTTGCCAACGCTGCCCGATTAGCCGCCGAACCATTTCGCCGGAACCGTCACCAGTCCCGGGAACAGCACCATCGCGAACAGGACGATCAGCTGCGCGATCATGAACGGCCAGACGCCCTTGATGATGTCCTCCATGCTGATCCTGGAGACGCCGCAGACGACGTTGAGCACGATGCCGACCGGCGGCGTGATCAGGCCGATGGAATTGTTGATGATGAACAGCACGCCGAAATAGACGGGGTCGATATGCGCCGCCTTGATGATCGGCATCAGGATCGGCGTCAGGATCAGGATCGTCGGCGTCATGTCGAGCGCCGTGCCCACGATCACCACGACCACCATGATCGCCAGCATCAGGATCGTGTTGTTGCCCATGAACGGCTTCAGAAGATCGACGACCTGGGCGGAGATCTCGGACACCGTGATGAGCCAGGACGACACCAAAGCCGCGGCGACCAGGAACATGACGACACTCGTGGTCACGGCGGACGAGACCAGGACTGCGTAGACCTCCGACCATTTCAGCTCGCGATAGACGCAGGTCGCGACGAACAGCGAATAGACCGCGACGACAACGCCGGCCTCGGTCGGCGTGAAGATGCCGAAGCGCAGGCCGACAATGATGATGCCGGGCAGCATCAGCGCCCAGAAGCCGTCGATGATGGCGTGCAGGATCTCGCGCAGCGAGGCCCGCGGCGGCGGTGACAGGTTCTCCTTGCGCACGACCCAGTACCATGCACCGCAGAGGCCCAATCCCAGCAGCAGGCCGGGCACGATGCCGGCGAGAAACAGTTTTGAGATCGAGACGTTGGCGGCAACGCCGAAGATCACGAAGCCGATGCTGGGCGGAATGACCGGGCCGATGACGCCGCCGGCGGCCACGAGACCGGCCGCGTAGGTCTTCTTGTGTCCTGCCGCCACCATCATCGGCACCAGCAGCGCCGCGAGCGCAGCAGCGTCGGCGGCGGCGGACCCCGAGAGCGACGACAGGATGCAGGCCGCCAGAATCGTAACGTAGCCGAGGCCGCCCCTGAAGTGCCCGACCGCAACGAGGGCGACATTGACGATGCGCTTGGCCAGCCCGCCCTTGTTCATGATCTCGCCGGCGAGCATGAAGAACGGGATCGCCATCAGCGGAAAGCTGTCCGCGCCGTTGATGACGTTCTGCGCCACGATCTGGGAATCGAACATGTCGATCGTGCTCATCAGCGCGACGCCGCAGATGAGGAGCGCAAACGCGATCGGCATCCCCAGCGCCATGGCGCCGAGCAGCGAGATGGTGAAGACGGCGATCGTCATGGCATGATCCCAGTGACGCGAACGGGATGAGCGAATGCGAGGGCAATGGATGACATCACTGCTCCTCCGATTCCCGGACGGCCACCATGTCCTCCTCGCTCGCCTGCCCGCTGATCACCCGGTAGAGGTCGTAGAGAAGGATCACCGCGGCCGACACGCCGAAGATCACGCCGACGGCGTAGAAGATCGCCATCGACAGGCCGGTGGCCGGCGCGCGGTCGTCGATGTTGATGAGGGTCTGGCGCCAGCTGCCGGAGAGCAGCAGCCAGTCGGCAAACAGCATCAGGCCATAATTGATGACGAAGCAGATCCGCTTGCCCGCGGCCGGCAGCATCCGGACCAGGGTGTCGACGCCGAGATGGGCGTGCTCGCGCAGTGCGACGATGGCGCCGAGGAAGGTCAGCCACACCAGCAGCCAGCGCGACAGCTCCTCGGAGAGGGTGATGCCGGAGTTGAAGCCGTAACGCAGCACCACATTGCCGAACACCAGCACCACCATGACCGCAAGACACGCCGCAATGACGGCCTTGAGGAACGAGCAATAGAGGTCGAGAAAGCGCGCCATGCGTGACGTCCAGGCAAATGGGAGATGTGAGCCGCCCGACGGCCGGCTCCGCCGCCTTCCGTGATGGAGAAGCCGGCTACTTCACGTCCTTGCGGATGCGCTCGACCTCGTCGTTGAACAGCTTCACCGTCTCGGCGCGAAGATTGGCGGAAATCTTGTCTACGACCGGCTGTACCGTCTTGCGCATGCGGTCGGTCTCCTCAGGGGCGATCGCGTTGTACTGCATGCCCTTGGCCTGCAATTCCGCCAGCGCCTTTTCGGTCTGCAGCCGCGTCTGCTCCTTCTGGTAGCCGCGGCTTTCCTCATAGGCCTCGCGCATCAGGCGCTGCTCGGTCGGCGACAGCTTGTCCCAGAACGCCTTGCTCACCAGGATGATGTTGAGGGTGAAGGTGTGGTTGGTGGCAGAAACGTATTTCTGCACTTCGTAGAACTTGTTGGAGAGGATGACCGTGTAGGGATTCTCCTGGCCGTCGACGGTGCGGGTCTCCAGTGCCGAATACAATTCGCCGAAGGCCATCGGAACCGGATTGGCTTTGAAGGCGCTGAAGCTTTCGAGATAGACCGGGTTCGGAATCACGCGAAGCTTGAGGCCGCTGAAGTCCTCGACCTTGGTGATGGGTCGCGTGCTGTTGGTGACGTTGCGAAAGCCCAGGCCCCAATAGCCGAGACCGATCAGATTCTTGGACGGCAAGGTCTCGAGCATCGCCTTGCCGAATTTGCCGGTCGCGAGCGCGTCGGCCTGCTCGGTGGTGTTGAACAGGAACGGGAAATCGATCAGGCCGAACTCCGGAACGACGGTCGCAAGCGACGTCGTCGAGGCCGACAGCATCTCCTGGGTGCCGCCGCGCAGCGCGGATTGTTGCTGCAACTCGTTGCCGAGCTGTGAGGCCGCGAACTCGCGGACCTTCATCTTGCCCCCGCTCTTGGCCAGCAGGATCTCGGCAAACTTCTGCACGCCGAAGCTGACGGGGTGATCGGTGTTGTTGAGGTGCCCCCACCGGATCGTCCGCTCCTGGATGTCATCGGCGGCGGATGCGCCGACCGTCAGCGCCACGCAGATCGCCGTCGCAGACAGCGCCCGTACCAACAAGCTCATCATGTCCTCCCTGTTCTCTCGGGCACGACCGGCGGCTTACGCGCTTATTTCCCGCACCCTCAGCTCATTTACACATCATACATATATTTCGATGTCAAAGGAGATTATACATTTCATATGATATTCCTGTAGACGTCAGACGTCGAACTTCTGCTATAGTGCTGGGAACATTGATGGTTCGGTGCCTTGCGGGAGGGCGAACGAGCCGGACAAGCGGGATCAGACGGCATGACGGCACTCGAGGAACGGGCCTTGTCGGCGGGCGACAGCGGCTATCAGCGCATCCGGTCCGACATCATTTTCGGCGTGCTTACGCCATCCGGGCGCCTCAAGCTCGATGCCATGAAGGAGGATTACGGCGTCAGCATCTCGACCCTGCGCGAGATCCTCAATCGCCTGACATCGGAAGGTTTCGTGGTCGCCGAAGGCCAGCGCGGCTTCGAGGTGGCGCCGGTCTCGATCCAGAATCTGCGCGAGCTCGCCGAGCTGCGCATCCTCCTGGAGCATCATGCGATGGCCGAGTCGTTTCGGGCCGGCGACGTCGAGTGGGAAGCCCGCGTGGTGTCAGCACATCACAAGCTGGCGGCCACCGAGCGCACTGTCCTCAAGGAGGGCGACGATCCCGAGCTGCGCAAGCGCTATGACGGCGAATTTCACCAGGCCCTGATCTCGGCTTGCGGGTCGCGCGAACTGATGCATACCCATTCGATCGTGTTCGACAAATACTTTCGCTATGCGCTGCGCTATCGCGGCACCGAGACCATCAACCAGCACAAGGCCTTGCTGGATTGCGCCCTGAAGCGGGACATCAAGCGCGCCCGCACCGTTCTCAGCGAGCACATCAACGGCTGCGTCGCGCATGCGCTGTCCGCCTGGAAGGGCAGCTGACGGCGCTTCCGGCATGACCGTGACTTCCATTTCCCCTGCCAGGGTCGAGACCGCGGTCGCCAGCGCGGATATTCTCGGCGAGACGCCGCTGTGGTGCGACCGGACCGGCAAGCTGTGGTGGGTCGATATCGACGGCCGCCTGCATCAATCCTTCGATCCGGCGACGGGCGCGCATCAGGTTTCCTCCTACGATTGCCAATTCCTCGGCAGTCAGGCCCTGACGGCGGACGGCTCGCATCTGCTCGCGCAGGATCTGACCCTCCACCGCCGCTCGGCCGATGCTCCACGGCCGGTCACCGAGGTCGAAAGCGGCCTCGACAACCGCCTCAACGACGGCCGCGTGGACGCGCGCGGCCGGCTGTGGATCGGCACCATGGACAATCAGCTGCATCGTCCGAACGGCTCACTGTATCGCGTGACCGCGGACGGTGAGGTCATGCGCATCTTCGGCGACGTCATCGTGACCAACGGGATCGCGTTCTCGCCGGACAATCGCACGCTCTATTTCACAGACACGCGGCGATATTGCACCTGGATGTTCGACTTCGATCTCGACGACGGCGTCGTCCGCAACCGGCGCCTGTTCGCGGACTACAGCGCCTCGCAGGAAAGACCTGATGGCGCCTGCGTCGATGTCGCGGGCGGGCTCTGGACGGCCTTCTTCTCGGGCGGCCGCCTGGTGCGCTATCGGCCGGACGGGCAGATCGACACCGTCGTCCCGTTGCCGGTGACCAATCCGACCTGCGTTTGCTTTGGAGGCAGCGATCTCAAAACGCTGTTCGTGACAACGGCCAGGAAATTCTTGGATCGGCAGCAGCTGCGCGTCGAGCCACAGGCCGGGCATGTGCTTGCCATTCACGGCCTCGCCCAGGGCCTCACCGAGCACCGGTTCGGATAGTCTTCTCCCTACTCCGCCGGCGCGAGCTGCTCCCGGCTCTGGCGCATCGCTGCCGTCTCCCGCACGCGAATGCGGGCGCGGCGCTTGCGCCACCAGACCACGACGCCGGTGACCGAGAGCACGGCGACCACGAGGCCCATGATCGAGATCAGGATGCGGCCGAACAGTCCGACGATGCGGCCCGAATGCAGCGGAAACTGCGCCTGCACGAAGACGTCGGCGGCGGTGCCGATCCAGGGCAGCCGCTCGCCGATCGGACGGCCGTCCTCGCTGTCGTAATAGAGCTGCGCCGGGCCGACGCCGCCGGCGCCGTGATCGTCGCCGGGATGGAAGAATGCGGCGGCATAGACGCCGTGGGCGGGGCCGTAGCTTAGCGAGCCGACCGGGACGGTCCAGCCGCGCGCCTTGCCGTCGGCGGCCGCGCGCGCGGCGATCTGGGCGAACGTCATCTTGGGCTCGATGGGATCGTCGAGACCGCGGTACGGCCGCTGCTCATAGGGCGTCGGCGTATAGTTCGACACCATCTTCATCAGCGGCGAGAACACCTCGAAATAAAGGTTCAGCGAGAACGCCGTGAAGGCGATGATGAACAGCACGCCCCAGGTCCACAGGCTGAAGGCGCGGTGGATGTCGAAATTGATCCGGTAGGCGCTGCCTGATGTCTTGATCATCCAGGCCGGCGCCCAGCGCGCCCAGAAGCCGCGTTCGAGCTGACGCGCTACCTGCGGCGCCCGCGCGGCCTTGGCGCGTCGCCGCGAGGGCAGCGTCAGATAGAAGCCGACGAAACAGTCGATGGTCCAGATGATGGCGATCACGCCGAGCACGCGCATGCCCCAGCGATCGCTGCCCCAGAACTCCGGGATGTGCATGGTGTAGTGCAGCTTGTAGAGGAACGAGACGAAGTTCTCCCGCGTCACCGGCCACACCGCGCCCCAATAGCGGCGGCCGAGCTCGACCCCCGTGTTGGGGTCGAGGAAAACCTGGTTGTAATCGAGCACGTAGCGCTTGCCGGTCGATGGATCGATCCGCGGCATGATGAAGAACCAGAGTGAGTGCCCCTCCTCCGGCGTCATGAAGAGATAGACCACGCGCGCCCGGGGATCGCGCTGCTCGATCATCCTGGCGAGCTCGATCGAGGGAATCGCCGGACCCTTGCTGGTGACGTCGAACAGATGGCTGTTGAGGACGTCGTCGATCTCGTGGTCCCAGGAGATGATCGCGCCGGTGATGCCGGAGAAGAACAGGAAGCCGGCTGTGAGCAGTCCCGCCCACCGATGCAATCGGCCGAATATCGCTCTCATCGAGGTTTCACAGTTGCCGGCTTCACCGGTACGATTTTTGATGCCTCGCCCTAACCCAAGCGTTTTCGGAGCGCGATAGGAACGATCGTAGAATCCCTCCAGACGCGTGCACGGCGTGTGCGGCGAAAGCGCCCATCCGTCAGAGATGGAGGGTTTCGCTCACGGCCAGTCGGCAAAGTTCAGTGCCGGCCTTGCGCGGCCGGATCTTGCGCGCGCGGCGAGGCGTCGCCGCCAGGCGCCGGGCGCCTCGCCGGCGTGCTTGCGGAAGAAGCGGCTGAAATAGGCGGTATCCTTGAAGCCCAGCGCGAAGGCGATCTGCTTCACCGTGCCCGTGCCCGCCTCGAGCCGGGTCGCGGCCTCCCTGACCACGCGCTGCTGGATCAGCGCGCTCGGCGATCGCTGCAGTTCGCGGCTGCACAGCGCGTGCAGGCGATCCGGGGTCATGCCGAGCAGTTTGGCATAATCGGCCACGCGCAATTGCTGATGATAGCGCTCCTCGAGCAGCCTGCGAAAACGGCCGAGGATGTCGGCGCTGCTGCCCTCCTCGTCCGGGCCGCGGTCGGCCGCAAAGAGGCGCCAGAATCGCAGCACGCACAGCGTTAGCTCCGCCGACATGATCGAGGCCGCGCCGCTGCGCGCGGGTGCGGCGATCTCGGCCGCGATCGCCTCGATCGAGCGTGAGACCGTCGTGACGAGACCTGGCTCGACCGGCAACGCCATGATGCCGCCGGCGCCGTCGAGCGCGAGATAGGCCGCCTCCGCCGATGGCGGCAGGTAGCGATGCCACATGCCCGACCGCAGCCGCAGCAGGCCGGCGGCCGTGCCGGCCGATATCTCCAGATGCTCGGCACATCCCGCGGGCAGCCAGATGAGGCCCGGACCGTGCAGTTCGAGCGTCTCCCCTTCGCTCAGCACGGCAGCGCGGCCGCCGCCCTGGAGGCTGAGCAGATGGATGAAGGGCCGGGCGGCCATGGAGCCCAGCATCCAGCGGCGTGCAACGTAATGCGAGCCGATCAGCTCGGCGCTGATCGTCGCCGTCCCCGCCGCGGCCATGATGGCGGGGGCTGCGGCCGGGTCCGCGACCCCTCGACGCAGGTCATGGGGGCGACCAGAAACGTGCAATCTTTCGCCGGATTTGTCCATTGAGGGAAAAAAGCCGAAGGTGCTTGCTAGGTCAAGTCCCAGCCGCGGCGGCGCACGACGCCACCTGAAAAGAGCCGGGACGCACAGGAAACGATCCAGTCACATCACTTGCGAACGATCGCTTGAGTGAAACACGAGGGAGGCTCGACATGATTTCGGCGAACCGTCGAACGTTGCTGCGCGTCACTGGCTTTGCCGCTTTGGCTACAGCGCTGGGGACCTTTGCGTCGCCAGCCGATGCGCAGGAGAAGATCCGGATCGGCTATGCCATCTCCAAGACCGGTCCCTATGCCGGCGGCGCCGGCATCACCACCCTGCCCAATTACGAGCTGTGGGTGAAGGACGTGAACGCCGCCGGCGGCATCAAGCTCGGCGACAAGAAACTGCCGATCGAGATCGTCGAATACGACGACCGCAGCAGCTCGGAGGAAGCCGTCAAGGCGATCGAGCGCCTCGCCAACCAGGACAAGGTCGATTTCATCCTGCCGCCCTGGAGCACGGGCCTCAACCTTGCGGTCGGGCCTACGCTGAACCGTCTCGGCTATCCCCACCTCGCGGTGACCTCGGTAACCGACAAGGCGCCGGACCTTGCAAAGCGCTGGTCGAACGCGACGTTCTGGCTCGGCACCTCCGCGCAGATCTCCGAAGCGCTGGCCGATCTGATGGGCAAGCTGAAGAGCGAGGGCAAGATCGGTCCGAACATCGCGATGGTCAGCATCGCCGATCAGTTCGGCATCGAGCTCTCCGCCGCGGGGCGCGAAGCCTTCAAGAAGCACGGCTTTACACTGACCTATGACAAGACCTATCCGATGGGCGCGCAGGATCTTCAGCCGCTGCTGAAGGATGCGATCGCCTCCAACCCGGATGCGTTCATCGCCTTCAGCTATCCGCCGGATACGATCGCGCTGACCGAGCAGGCGCAGCTGCTCAAGTTCAACCCAAAGATCTTCTATGTCGGCGTCGGCACCGCCTTCCCGCTCTACAAGGGCAAGTTCGGCGCGGGCAGCGACGGCGTGATGGGGATCGGCGGCTGGAACGCGGACTCGCCGCAGCTGAAGGACTATCTCGCGCGCCACAAGGCGGCGACCGGCAAGGAGCCGGATCGCTGGGCGAGCTCGATCACCTATGCAAGCCTCCAGGTGCTCCAGCAGGCCATCGAGAAGGTCGGCAAGCTCGATCGCGCCGCGGTCGCCGCCGAAATCCGTTCCGGCACGTTCGACACCATCATCGGCAAGATCAAGCTGAAGGACGGGCTGCTCCAGGAGGTCTGGAGCGTCGGCCAGTGGCAGAACGGCGAGTTCTACGCCCTCGCCCCCGCCTCGCTTCCAGGCGCCCGTGCGCCGGTCGTGCCTAAGGCGCAGTGGCAATAACGCTGGCTGGCAGGTCTCGCCTGGTGAGGCCTGCCATCCGTCCGCTCTAAGGGACTCCGTTTGATGCTGCTTGTCGACATCATCCTGCCGGGCCTCGTGCTCGGCGGCATGTACGCGCTGATCGCGCTTGGGCTGACGCTGCAATATGGCGTGGCGCGGATCATGAACCTGTCCTATGGCGAGTCGCTGGTTGCGGCCGCGTTCGGCGCGTTCTCGCTTTACAGCGGTCTCGGCCTCAGCCCGCTCGCCGCGCTGTTGCTGGCGGTCCCGGTGGCAATGCTGCTGAACTGGCTGCTCTATCGCTTCCTGCTCGAACGGCTGATGCGGCGGGGCAAGGACCGCGGCGCGCAGGAGATCGACAGCATCCTCGTCACCTTCGGCATCCTGTTCGTGATCCAGGGCGCCATGCTGGTCGCTTTCGGCGGCCAGTATTACAGCTACAGCTATCTTTCCATTCCCGTCGTCGTGCTGGGATCGACGCTCGCCGTCAATCGGCTTGTCGCGCTGCTGTTCGCAGCCCTGGTGGGGGGCGCAGTTTATCTGGCCCTGACGCGGACGCGGATCGGCACCGCCGTCCGCGCCATCGCGGTGGATGCCAATGCCGCGCGCCTTGTCGGGATCGATGTGGCCGCGCTATCGGGCCTGGCGTTTGCCTTCGGTGGTGGCCTCGTCGCCGTCGGCGGCGTGCTTGTCAGCATGTTCCTGACCTTCAATGCCGCGATGGGCGTGGTCTTCACCATGAAGGCGCTGGTCGTCGTCATCATGGGCGGCGTCGGCAATGTGATGGGCGCGCTGGTTGCGGGCCTGCTGCTCGGCGTCGTCGAGACCGCCGTAGCGCGGCTGGTCGATCCCGGCCTGACGCTGGCTGCGACCTACGCGCTATTTCTCGGCGTGCTCCTGATCAAGCCCACCGGCCTGTTCGGGAGAGCCGCGCCATGACCGCGGCCATGCGCGCATTATTGTGGTGTGCCGGCGCTGCGCTGGCTGCGGCGATCGTCGCCTATCCGCTGTATGCCAACGGCTACCATCTCGCGCTCGGCATCAGCGTTCTCTATTTCACGATCCTGGCGACCGCCTGGGCGATGTTCTCGGGGCCGACGCGCTACATTTCGCTGGCAACGGTCGCCTTCTTCGGCCTCGGCGCCTACACCGCCGCGGCTCTTGGCGAGACCATGCCCTGGCCGGTCGTGCTGCTGGCCGCGGCCGGCGTCGGCGCACTCACCGCCGCTATCACCGGGCTTTCGACGCTGCGGCTGTCCGGCATCTATTTCGTGATCTTCTCGTTCGGGCTCGCCGAGCTGATCCGGCAGCTCGTGATCTGGTACGAAGTCAACATCCACAGATCGGTCGGCCGCTATCTCTTCAGCGCGGTGACGCAGGACATTCTCTACTGGCAGCTCCTTGCCCTTGCCGCGCTGGTCTTCCTGACTGGCTCGCTGCTCGGGCGCTCGCGCTACGGGCTCGCGCTGCGTGCCATCGGCGCCGATGAGACCGCGGCCAGCCATTCCGGCATCGATGCGACGCGGGTCAAGCTCGGCGTGTTCATTCTGAGCGCGACCTTCATGGCGGTGACGGGCGCGGTGATGGCGCCGCGCTGGACCTATATCGATCCGGCGATCGCCTTCAATCCGACGATCTCGTTCCAGGTCGTGATCATGGCCTTGCTGGGCGGCGCCGGCTCCTTGTTCGGTCCCGTGCTGGGGGTCATTCCACTTGTGCTGCTGTTCGAGGTCCTGACTGCGACGCTGCCCAACCATTTCAGCATCGTGCTCGGCATCATCTTCATCCTCATCGTCATGGTGCTGCCGAATGGCGTGATCGGGCTGATCGGGACGGCGCGACGTCACATTCCCGCAGGGAGCGCCGCCACGATCCGCAAGGTGGACACGCCGCTCCTCGCCGCCGAAGGCGTCAGCAAGTCGTTCAGCGGGCTCCGCGCGGTCAATGGCGTGAGTTTTGCGGTCACGCCGGGCGAGATCCTCGGCATCATCGGCCCCAACGGCTCCGGCAAGACAACATTGCTGAACACGCTGTCCGGCGCCCTGGCGCCGTCGTCGGGCACGATCCGGCTCGGCGATACCGTCCTCAACGGCCTCCGTCCCTACCAGATCGCGCGCCTTGGCCTGGCGCGGACCTTCCAGCTGGTGCGAGTGATGCCGGATTTGACAGTCGCCGAGAATGTCGCGGCGGCGCGGCTGTTCCGGGGTGCGCCTGCCTCGATGCGTGGTTCTGCCGAGTCTGCCGGCGATTTACTCGATCTCGTTGGCCTCGGCGCCATGCACGAGGCGCCGGCGGGCGATCTGACCTATATCGACCAGAAGCGGCTCGAGCTGGCGCGCGCGCTGGCGCTTGAGCCGCGCCTCGTGCTGCTCGACGAATGGCTGGCGGGGCTCAATCCGAGCGAGCTAGAGACCGGCATTGCGTTGATCGCGACCCTGCGCGACCGCGGCCTCACCATCATCATGGTCGAGCATGTCATGGACGCAATCCGCGCACTGTGCGGCCATTGCATCGTGATGAACGCCGGCAGCGTGATCGCCCGCGGTGCGCCGGACGAGGTATTGGCCGATCCGAAGGTCATCGCCGCCTATCTCGGAGGCGACGATGCTTGAGGTCGCCGCCCTCTCCCACTTCTACGGCAAGCACCAGGCGCTGGCTGAAATCGCGCTCGGCATCAAGCAGGGCGAGATCGTCGCGATCCTCGGCGCCAACGGCGCCGGCAAGTCGACCCTGCTCAAGAGCATCGCTGGTCTCGTCAGGCCCGCGCCGGGTGCGCGCATCGCGTTCGAAGGACAAAGCATCGGCGAGCTGCCGCCCCATCTGATCGTGGAACGCGGCATCGCCCTGGTGCCGGAAGGACGGGGCGTGTTCGGCGATCTCAGCGTTGCCGAGAATTTGCAGCTCGGCGCCTATCCCGCCCGGGCGCGCGCGGGCGAAGCGAACCGGCTCGCAAAAATCCTGCAACTGTTCCCGCGCCTTGCTGAGCGCATGAGCCAGGCCGTCCGCACCATGAGCGGCGGCGAGCAGCAGATGGTCGCGATCGGCCGCGCGCTGATGTCGAACCCGCTGCTGCTCCTGCTCGACGAGCCATCGCTCGGCCTGTCGCCCCTGCTCAGCCGCGAAGTGTTTCGTGCGCTGACCCAGATCCGCAGCAGTGGCGTCGGCGTGCTGCTGGTCGAGCAGAATGCGCGCGCCAGCCTCGACATCGCCGACCGTGTCTATCTGATCGAGTCCGGCCGCAATGCCGGCAGCGGACCAGCCGATGCGATGAAGAACGACCCCGAGATCCAGCGCGCTTATCTCGGCAAGGCGCGCGCTGCCTCACCTCCACCAACGTCCCCCTCGCATTCCAAGGAGAGCCCCATGAACGCCATCGACCTTCTCATCGGCGGCAAGGACCAGTCGGCCAGCAACCAGCGCACCTTCCAGCGCCACAACCCGATCTCCGGTGAGGTGGCGACCATCGTCGCCGCGGCCTCGATCGACGATGCGATGCGCGCTGCCGACGCAGCGGCCGCCGCCTTTCCGGCCTGGTCGCAGCTCGGCCCGTCCGAGCGCCGCAAGCGGCTCAGCGCCGCCGCCGACATCCTCGCGCGCCGCGCGCCGGAGTTCACTGCGCTGATGGTCGCCGAGACCGGCGCCACGGCCGGCTGGGCTGGCTTCAACGTGCATCTTGCCGAAGGCATGCTGCGTGAAGCCGCCGCCATGACCACGCAGATTTCCGGCGAGGTCATTCCGACCGACAAGCCCGACAATCTCGCCATGGCGTTCCGCCAGCCGGTCGGTGTCGTGCTCGGCATCGCGCCGTGGAACGCGCCGGTGATCCTGGGCGTGCGCTCGGTTGCGATGCCGCTGGCCTGCGGCAACACGGTGGTGCTGAAAGCCTCCGAGATGAGCCCGGGCGTGCACCGACTGATCGGAAGCTGCCTGACGGAAGCTGGCCTCGGCGATGGCGTCGTCAACGTCGTGACCAATGCTCCCGAGGATGCACAGGCCGTGGTCGAGGCGCTGATCGCCCATCCCGCCATTCGCCGCGTCAACTTCACCGGCTCGACCCGGGTCGGCCGCCTCATTGCGCTGGCCTGCGCAAAACACCTCAAGCGCGCGCTGCTGGAGCTCGGCGGCAAGGCGCCGCTCGTCATCCTCGACGACGCCGATCTCGACGCCGCCGTGAATGCGGCTGCCTTCGGCGCCTTCATGAACCAGGGCCAGATCTGCATGTCGACGGAGCGGATCGTGGTGGATGACAAGGTTGCCGACGCCTTCATCGAAAAATTCGCCGCCAAGGCGAAGGGCCTTCCCTTCGGTGATCCCCGCAAGGGCAATGTCGTGCTGGGATCGCTGGTCAGCGGCGCGGCCTGCGACCGCGTCAGGGGTCTGATCGACGATGCCGTCGCCAAGGGAGCCGTGCTCGCGGCGGGCGGCCACGGCAGCGGCACCATCATGCCGGCCACGATCGTCGACCACGTCACGCCGGCGATGCGCATCTATGGCGAGGAGAGCTTTGGCCCGGTCGTAACCGTGGTTCGTGTCAGTGGTGTCGACGAGGCCGTGCGCGTCGCCAACGACACCGAATATGGACTCTCCTCCGCCGTGTTCGGCCGCGATATCGCGCGCGCCCTCGGCGTTGCCAAGCGGATCGAGGCCGGCATCTGCCACGTCAACGCGCCGACCGTGCATGACGAGCCGCAGATGCCGTTCGGCGGCACCAAGGCCTCAGGCTACGGCCGCTTCGGCGGCAAGGCCGCGATCGACGAGTTCACCGAGCTGCGCTGGATCACCGTGCAGACCGGGCCAAGGCACTATCCGTTCTGAGCGTGGGTGATCGCATCTGATCATTCACAAGAGGTCGTCATGCCCGGGACAAGCCCGGCCATGACGATGTGGAGACTGCCGCGAACCTCATATGCGACTGCGCTGCGTTCTGAGGGGGATCGGATGGGAAACGCCGCCCCCCTGCTATAGACTCGATCCCGAGTCAGCTTGGGAGGTATGGAATGGCGGAGCCCGGCTTCGGTCGGTTCATGAAGGACCACCGGGAGTTTTTCAACGCGCTGGCCGCGGATGGCTGGCGCGCCGTCCCCGGCTATGTCGGTGTCGAGGAGAATATCCTGTCCGGCCGCTTCGATCATCCGAACAAGACGGGCGCGGTGACGCGGCTGTCGCGCTGGGCGGCGGGCGCGTCCGTGGAGCATCCGGTCTCGCACGATTGGTGTGAGGAGGTGTTTCTGGTTTCGGGCACGCTGTCGATCGGCACTGTGTCGGAGGAGACGCAGCTGCTGGAGGCCGGCACCTATGCCGTGCGGCCGGCCCATGTCGAGCATGGGCCGTTCTTCACCCGCGATGGCTGCCTGATGATCGAGTTTCTCTACTATCCGCCCGCGGTCTAGCAGTCGGCCCGATAATCGAACGCGTCAGCGATGCCGCAGCCGGCGGTTGACCCGGCGCGCGAGATAATCGCCCGCGCTCTGCACGAGCTGCACCAACGCGATCAGCACAACGACGACGGCGAGCATCATCTCCGGCATGAAGCGCTGGTAGCCGTAGCGGATGCCGAGATCGCCAAGTCCGCCGCCGCCGACCGCGCCGACCATGGCGGAGTAGCCGAGCAGGCTGACCACAGCCAGGGTCAGCGCCAGCAGCAGGCCCGGCAGCGCTTCGGGGATCAGCACCTTGAACACGATCTGCAGCGGCGATGCGCCGAACGAGGCTGCGGTCTCGATCAGGCCGCCGTCGACCTCGCGGATCGCGCCTTCCACGAGGCGCGCGATGAACGGCGCGGATGCGATCGTCAGCGGCACGATCGCCGCGGTTGAGCCGATCGAGGTGCCGGCAACGAGGCGTGTGAACGGGATGATGGCGACGACCAGGATGATGAAGGGCGTCGAGCGCGTCGCATTGACGATGATGCCCAGCACGCGGTTGACGAGCGGGGCGGCGAACAGCTCGCCTTTCCGGCTGGTCGCGAGAAACACGCCAAGTGGCAGGCCGAAGACGGTGCCGAGCAGCGCCGCGATGCCGACCATGTACAGGCTTTCGAAGGTGGCCTGGAGGATCAGGTTGAGGAGTTCAGGCGACATAGCCGAGACGCTCCGCTGCGAATTGGTGTTGAGAGAGCCAGGCGAGCGTCCGCGTCACCGCGTCCTCGCTGCCGGGAATTCCTAATGTCAGCGCGCCCACATGCTGGCCGCCGATCTCGTCGATGCGGGCCGAGAGCAGCGCGACGTCGAGACCGAGTTCGCGCGCAAGCCGCGCCACCAGCGTGTCGCCGGCCCCTGCCCCCCGCACCTGGACGCGGATCACAGCCTGCCCGCCGGCAGACGGCTCAGCCACGATCCGGCTCGCCAGCGAGACCGGCAGGCTGTCGCCGATCACCTCGGCCAGGAAGGACTGCGTGATCGGATGTTTGGGATGGGTGAAGATGTCGGCGACATGGCCGCGCTCGACGACATGGCCGGCATCGAGCACCACGACTTCCTTGGCGAGCTGGCGCACCACGGACATCTCGTGAGTGATCAGCACGATGGTCACGCCCAGCTCGCGGTTGATGTTCGCAAGCAGGTCGAGGATCGCGCGCGTGGTCTGCGGATCGAGCGCCGAGGTCGCCTCGTCCGACAAGAGCACGCTCGGCCGCGTCGCCAGCGCGCGGGCGATGCCGACGCGCTGCTTCTGGCCGCCGGAAAGCTCTGACGGATAACGGTCGTGCTTGTCGGCGATGCCGACGAGGGCAAGCAATTCAGTGACGCGGGCCTTGATGTCGGCCTTGGCCCAGCCGGCGATCTCGAGCGGCAGCGCGATGTTGTCGGCCGCCGTGCGCGAGGACAGCAAATTGAAGTGCTGGAAGATCATGCCGATGGAGCGCTGCGCCAGCCGCAACTCGCGGCCGGCAAGCGCGGAGATATCGCGGCCATCCACGATCACGCGGCCCGTGGTCGGCTTCTCCAGCCCGTTGATCAGCCGGACCAGGCTCGACTTGCCCGCACCGGAGCGGCCGATCACGCCGGTGATGGAGCCGCGCGGGATCGCGAAATCGATGTTCTTCAGCGCGTTGACGCCGGGCTTGCCGCGATAGGCCGGATAGGTTTTCGAGATGCCTTCGAAGCGGACCATCGCGTCCGGCTCGGTGGCGGATGAAATCGCTTCGGGCGGCGCGATCGGTTGTCCGATCGCAAGCGATTGGTGGACGTTCATGGAAGCGGCCTTCATGCACAATAATTCGCTTGCCCGCATGCCGTTCAGATGTGCGGCAAGCCGGGTCGCAGCGAGCGACGAGAAATGGAACCGCGAGCGAGCGCTGGGATGGAACGCGCTGCACCGCAGCACGCACCATCGCCCGTTCGGCCCCTGCTTGCAATGTCAGATATTTGCGGGGAATTGGAGGAAGTTTTCCAAAACCCTCCCCGGAGGAGAAAATCCATCTGCCGAGGTTGCGGCCTCCAGCCCGGCTCGTCAGACCTGCAACCACGGCAGCACGATCAGCAGGAGGCCTGCGAAATAGAGCAGCCCGAAGATCAGGCCAAAGCCCCAGAACTGGCCCTTCCCGATATAGCCGCTGCCGAAATACATCGGCGCCGGCCCGGTCGCATAAGGCGAGATCACGCCCATCAGGCCGAGCGAATACATGCAGAGCATGGCGAGCGTCACGACCGGCAGGCCGGGAATGCCGGAGCCGACCGCGAGCACCACCGGCAGCACGGCCGCCGCATGCGAGGTGATGCTCGAGAAGAAATAGTGGATCCAGAAGAACAGCGCGACCAGCAGGAGCATTGCGGTCGACGGCGACAGCCCGGCGAGCGGTTTTGCGTATTCGGTCGCGAACCATTTGATGAAGCCGATCTCGTTGAGCCCCGAGGCGAGCGTCAAGAGCGAGGTGAAGTAGAAAAACACCTCCCAGGCGCTCTTCTCGCTGACGATGTCGGCAAACTCGATCACGCCCGTCACCAGCATCAGGGAGATCACGATGAACACGACGGTGGTGGCGTTGACGAAGTTCGAGCCGATCCCGGGAACGTGGATGTCGGGGCTCGAGCCTGCGATCCACAGGAACATCGCGAGCACGATCAGCGCCAGCATGATCCATTCGTTGCGCGACATCGGGCCCATCTCGGCGAGCTCCTTCGCCGCCCATTCGGAAATCTCCGGGCTGCGCTTCACTTCGGGACGGCACACCACGTAGCTGAGCAGCGGCACCACGATCATCAGCAGGAGGCCGAGCGGCGCAAAGCCCATGAACCACTGCGCCCAGCTCACCTCGACCCCGGCGGTTTTCCTGGCGATGGCGAGCGCGGCCGCATTGGGCGCGAGCGCGGTGAAGAACAGCGAGCTGGTGATCGCGGTTGCCGCGAACGCGGTCCACATCACATAGGTGCCGATCTTGCCGGCGGTCGGCCCGGGCTCGGAGCCATAGATGCGCGGGATGTTGCTGATGATGGGATAGACGATGCCGCCGCTGCGCGCGGTATTCGACGGCGTCGCCGGCGCGAGCAGGAAGTCCGACATCGCGACCGCGTAGCCGAGGCCCAGCGTGTTGCGGCCGAGCTTCTGCACCAGCACCAGCGCGATGCGCCGGCCGAGCTGGCTCTTGCGATAGCCGATCGAGAATACGAAGGCGCCGACGATCAGCCACACCGTGCTCTCGGCGAAGCCCGCCAGCATCCAGCGCAGCGACTTGCCGGGATCGGGATCGATATAGCCTGCAACGCCTGCCACCGTGAGACCGATGAAGCCGACTGCGCCGACCGGCATCGATTCCAGGATGAGCCCGGTGATCACAGCCGCGAACACGGCGAAATAATGCCACTGATTGGCGTTGAGCCCTGGCGGCACCGGCCACAGATAGATCGCCAGCCACACCGCCAGCGGCGTGACCAGCCTCCAGCGAAACCCTTTTGCCTCAGGCGCCTGCGAACCAGCGGCCATGGGCCCTCCCCTCGATTGTCGTTGCATCGTGCAGCCCGTTGGCCGGGCCTGCTTTTGTCCCAGTTCGGCGTATACGGACTGTCCGCCACGCTAGCAATGGCCTGGCTTGGTTCTACCGCCCCTTGAACCGCGGCTTGCGCCGCGTCAGGAACGCCTCGACGCCCTCCCTGTGGTCCTCGCTGAGGCTTGCCAGTGCGAACTGGTCGACGTCCATGTGGCTGGCGAGGTCGTCAAGCGCATGCGCGAGCCGGTTGACCGTCAGCTTTGTCATCGCGACCGAGAGCGGCGGCTGCGCGGCGACCTTGCGGGCGAGCTCCATGGCGGCGTCGAACGCATGGCCGGGATCGACCACCTGCTCCACCAGGCCCCATTCATAGGCCTCATCCGCGCTGATGCGCTCATCTGCCAAAATCACCGCCTGCTTGGTACGGGCCGGGCCCATGAGATGCAGCATGCGCGGGATGCTCTGCCAGCTCATGTTCATGCCGAGCCCGATCTCGGGCACGCGCAGATGTGCATCACGGCCCATGATGCGGAAGTCGAGCGCTACGGCAAGCGCCACGCCGCCGCCGACGCAGAAGCCCTCGATCGCCGCGATCGTGATCTGCTCCATCTCCTGCCAGGCATGGGTCAGGCGCGGCCCGAGCTTGAGGTGCCGGCGCAGCGTGCCGAGGTCCATGTCCTTGCGTGCGCGTCCTTCGGCGTCCTTCAGGTCGAAGCCCGCACTGAAGGCGCCCGTGCTGCCGGTCAGCACCACGACGGACGTCGCAGCATCGTCCTCGAAGCTGCGTGCGGCCGCGGTGAGCTGGCGCAGCGCCTCGGGCGAGAGCGCGTTGATGCCGTCGCTACGGTCGAATCGCACGACCGCGATCCGCCCCTCGGGGCCGAGGCCTTTCTCGATTTTCACGTAATTCGTCACCGGCGCCTCCAGTCTGCTTCCGGCGATGCTAGCCTACCTCGGGCCTCACGAATATGGGACCCGGCTGCACCGCAACGCATACTCGACAGGCGGGGACCATTGCGCCTATCCTTCGTCCCATGAGCCACGATCACGACCATCATCATCACCACGATCACGATCATTCGGAGCTGTCCGAGACCGAGCTGCGCGTGCGCGCGCTCGAGACGATCCTGACCGAAAAAGGCTATGTCGAGCCGGCTGCGCTCGATGCGATCATCCAGGCCTATGAGACCAAGATTGGCCCGCATAATGGCGCGCGCGTCGTCGCCAAGGCCTGGACCGATCCGGCGTTCAAGCAGGCGCTGCTGGAGGACGGTAGCAAGGCGATCGGCACGCTCGGCCATGTCAGCCGCGTCGGCGACCATCTCGTCGTGGTCGAGAACACGCCCGTGCGCCACAACATGGTCGTGTGCACGCTGTGCTCCTGCTACCCCTGGGAAATGCTGGGGCTGCCGCCGGTCTGGTACAAGGCCGCGCCCTATCGCTCGCGCGCGGTGAAGGATCCGCGCGGCGTGCTCGCCGATTTCGGTGTCAGCCTGCCGAAGGACATCGAGCTCCGTGTCTGGGACTCCACTGCCGAGACGCGCTTCCTGGTGCTGCCGATGCGCCCCGAAGGCACCGAAGGCTGGAGCGAGGAACAGCTCGCCGAGCTCGTCACGCGCGACTCCATGATCGGCACCGGCTTTCCGGCCAAGCCTGGAGCGCCGTCGTGAACGGCGTCCACGACATGGGCGGCATGGACGGCTTCGGCAAGGTCGAGCCCGAGCCGAACGAGCCGATGTTTCATGAGGAGTGGGAGTCGCGCGTGCTGGCCATGGTGCGCGCGATGGGCGCAGCCGGCGCCTTCAACATCGACACCTCGCGCTTCTACCGCGAGACGCTGCCGCCGCATGTGTATCTCTCGAGCTCCTACTACAAGAAATGGTTCCTCGGGCTCGAGGAGATGCTGATCGAGAAGGGCTACCTCACGCGTGAGGAAGTCGCGGCCGGCCACGCCATGCAGCCCGGAAAGGCGCTCAAGCACGGCAAGTTCGATCTCGCCAATGTCGAGCGCGTGATGGTGCGCGGCAAGTTTGCCCGCCCTGCTCCGGCGCCGGCAAGATTCAAGATCGGCGATCGCGTCCGCGCCAAGAACATCCATCCGACCACGCACACACGGCTGCCGCGCTATGTCCGCGGCCATGTCGGTGTCGTCGAGCTCAACCACGGCTGCCACGTGTTTCCGGACTCGGCGGCGATGGAGCTCGGCGAGAATCCGCAATGGCTCTACACCGTGGTGTTCGAAGGCAGCGATCTCTGGGGCGAAGATGGCGATCCGACGCTGAAGGTCTCGATCGACGCGTTCGAGCCCTATCTGGACCCGGCTTGATGAGCAGCACGGCTGCCGCGGCCGCGACGGCGGCCATCCCGAGCATTCCGCGCGATGACGACGGCCCGGTGTTCCGCGCGCCCTGGGAGGCGCATGCCTTCGCGATGGCCTTGAGCCTGCACGAGCGCGGCGTGTTCACTTGGCCCGAATGGGCGGCGGCGCTGGCCGACGAGATCAAGCGCGCACAGGCCGCCGGCGATCCTGATACGGGCGAGACGTATTATTTGCACTGGCTCGCCACACTGGAAGGCCTCGTCGCGCGGAAAGGCGTCGCCTCGATGGAGACCCTGCACCGCTACCGCTACGCTTGGGACCATGCTGCGGATCGTACGCCGCATGGCAAGCCGATCGAGCTGCGGGACGAGGATTTTGCGGGGTAGTCTAGCGCCGCGTCGTGTTGCGGACGCTGTTGCTCCAACCAACACTGTCATTCCCCGCGAAGGCGGGGAATCCAGTACGCCGCGGTCCCTCGGCCCAAACACGGCCTCTGGGATACTGGATCACCCGCTTTCGCGGGTGATGACACCGAAAATGTGGGCTCAGCGCCCCGCCACGAACTCCCGCCACCCCTTCGCCCGCAGGCTGCACGCCGGACACTCGCCACAGCCGTAGCCCCAGTCGTGCTGCGCGCCGCGTTCGCCGAGATAGCAGGTGTGGGACTGCTCGCGGATGAGGTCGACTAGCCCGTCGCCACCGAGATCATGCGCCAGCTTCCAGGTCGCGGCCTTGTCGATCCACATCAGTGGCGTGTGCAGCTCGAATTTGCGGGCCATGCCCAGAGACAGTGCGGCCTGCATGGCGCGGATGGTGTCGTCGCGGCAATCGGGATAGCCGGAATAGTCGGTCTCGCACATGCCGCCGACGATGTCCGTGATACCGCGCCGATAGGCCAGCGCTGCTGCAAAGGTCAGGAACACCAGGTTGCGGCCGGGCACGAACGTATTGGGCAGGCCGTCGGCGCCCATGGCGATCGCGACGTCGCGCGTCAGCGCCGTCTCGGACACGGCGGCCAGCGTCGGGATCGACAGCGTATGGCTCTCGCCGAGCCTTAGAGCCCAGTCCTCGCGCAGGCCCTTGATGCCGTCGAGCAGACGGTCGCGGCAGGCGAGCTCAATGGCATGGCGCTGGCCATACTCGAACCCCAGCGTCTCCACGCGCGCGAAGCGGCTCAGCGCCCAGGCGAGACAGGTGGTGGAATCCTGGCCGCCCGAAAACAGCACGAGCGCGGTTTGTGATGAAAATGCGTCACTCATGGCCCGCGCTTTAGCATTGCGGGCGCGGCCCGCCAATCGGTGGAAATCGGTCCGTTCCGCCGCGCCGCGCTGGGAACGGCGGCCCGCTTTTGGCATAAGTCTCTGGACCCAGGAGACTGCCCCGCAATGACCCCTTCCCGCGACATTTCCCGCCTGATCGAGATCATGGCGGCGCTGCGCACGCCGGTGACCGGCTGCCCCTGGGACCTCGAGCAGGACTTTTCGACGATCGCGCCCTACACGATCGAGGAGGCCTACGAGGTGGTCGATGCCATCACCCGCGGCGATCTCGACGATCTCAGAGAGGAGCTTGGCGATCTCCTGCTCCAGGTCGTGTTCCACGCCCAGATGGCGTCGGAGCAGAACGCCTTTGCGTTCGGTGATGTCGTTGAGGCCATCACGCGAAAGATGATCCGGCGCCATCCGCATGTCTTCGCCGACAAGGACGGCAATCTCGCCTCCCACCACGTCAAGGAAGTCTGGGACCGCATCAAGGCCGAGGAGAAGGCCGAGCGTGCCGCGCGCCGGCCGCCGGAGCAAATGCCCGCGCACAAATCGTTGCTGTCCGGCGTGAAGGCCGGCCAGCCGGCGCTGACGCGCGCGATGGAGCTGCAGCGCAAGGCTTCCACCGTCGGCTTCGACTGGAACGACCCGCGCGCGGTCCTGCAAAAGATCCGCGAGGAAGCCGACGAGATCGAGGCCGCGCTCGACCGCAACGACAGGCAGGAGATTGCCGAAGAGACCGGCGATTTGATGTTCGCCCTCGTCAACCTCGCCCGTCACGTCGATGCCGATCCGGAAGCCGCACTGCGCGCGACCAATGCGAAGTTCGAGCGGCGCTTTGCGTTCATCGAGCGTACGCTGGAGGCGCAGGGCCGCACGCTGGACCAGGCGTCGCTGGAAGAGATGGACGCGCTGTGGAATGCAGCGAAGGTCGTGGAGAAACCGGAGACTCGCCAGGAGGCTCGCCGCTAGCCTTACGGCATTGCCCTGATGTGGCATCGGCGGGCTGACGTGATTTCCGGATAGGTCAGCAGTTTTTCCTGAATGCGGCCGAGACGATGAAGCCATGAAACCGTCACGACCCGCAGTCTAAAGTTGAATAACGAAGCCCGCGCAGCCGAAACCCAGGTGAGTGCGATGCCACTGAAGCACTATTCGGTCCTCAAGGGACGCCCGATCGCGATGCGTTTCGGCACTGGCCAATCGCCGCACTATCAAGTCCATATCGTGGCCGACAACGCGGATTTCCGCATCGCCGTCAATGTGCAGTCGGCCGACGGCAGCGAAGTCGAGTTCCTGGTGCGATCGCGCTTTGTCCATCCGATCACCGACGAGCTCGCGGCGCTGCCGCCGGGACTGCACGCGCAACCGCCGAGACCGGGCGGTCTCGCGCTCGACTTCATTCGTGGAAATCTGATGCAGCCGCAGGAGATGGTGCCGCTCCCGCTGTCCTTGCCCGGACCGGACAATGACCTCAACGAGAAACTCGACCAGTTCGTCCAGCGTGCTCTCTCGAACGAAAACGCGATGATGTACGCGTTCGGCGAGACATGGGGACCCGAGCCGAAAGCGGACAATTATTTCGGTTTCCGCCCCGGACGCGGCATTCACGACATCCATATGAATCAGGGAAATCCGAGCGGAAAATTCTCCGGCGACAACGGACCGTGGCAGGACGGCGGGCTGGTGTTCGAATTCCCGGATCAGAACCTATGGACCGCGATCTTCCTCAAATTCCAGACGCAGGCCTGGCACACCGACGACAAGACCGGTGATCCCATCGATCTCGGCGGCGGCACGCCGACACCGCGGCCGGATCCGACGATCCCTCCGACCGGGCAGATGCCCGACGGCCTCGTGCGCATCATTGCGGCACTCGTCAACGCTGTGAAGACGCCCGAGCGGGAAGTCGTGACGCTGCTCAACACGGCCGATCGCGACATCGATCTCACCGGCTGGATGCTGGCCGACAAGCAGAAGAACAAGATGGTGCTGTCAGGGACGATCGCGGCCGGCGGCACGCTGGCCGTTGTCGTTCAGAAGCCGATGGAACTGTCGAACCAAGGCGGCATCATTTCGCTGCTGGACGATCATGGGATCAAGATCCACGGCGTCGCCTATACCAGGGCGCAAGCGAAAACTCCGGGCCTGACCATTCCGTTCTAGTGTCCTGAGTCACAAGGCTTACGCAGAAAGTCCGTAGCCCGGATGGAGCGAAGCGCAATCCGGGGCGCGCCGCGTTGTGACATCCCGGATTTCGCTTCGCTCCATCCGGGCTACAAAGTGGGGCTGGATTACGCCGACAGACGCGGCACGGCGTCGAACCTGTTCACCACGATATCCCGCTTGGTCTCGTCGACCCGCACGGTCATGTCGAAGCGGCCGTCGTGCAGCTCTTTCGCCAGCACCTCGGAATTGCGATGCAGCCAGCTGATGCCGGCGCCGTCGGCGGCGTCGATGGAGAGATCGAGCGTGGTGCGCTTGGCCGCTAACCGCTCTTCGATCGCGGCGAGCAGTGCGTCGATCCCCTCGCCCGACACGGCGGAGACCAGCATCGCCGGATGATCCTCCGGCCTGCGCGCGGCGATGTTCAAGAGCTCTTCGCGCTGCTCGGGATCGTAACGATCGATCTTGTTCCAGACCTCGATGATGCGGCCAGAGTCATCGGGGTTGATGCCGAGCTGGCGCAGCACGGCGTCGACGTCGCTCTGCTGGGCCTCGGCGTCCTCATGCGAGATGTCACGGACGTGCAGGATGACGTCGGCCTCCAGCACCTCCTCCAGCGTGGCGCGGAAGGCGGCGACCAGCTGCGTCGGCAGGTTCGAGATGAAGCCGACGGTGTCGGACAGCATCGCCTTGCCGCCATGCGGCAGGTTGAGCGCGCGCAAGGTCGGGTCGAGCGTTGCGAACAGCATGTCGGCCGCCTGCACGTCGGCGCGGGTCAGGCGGTTGAACAGCGTCGACTTGCCGGCGTTGGTGTAGCCGACCAGCGCGACCACGCGGTACGGCACGCGCTGGCGGCCGGCGCGATGCAGCCGCCGCGTCGCCTGCACCTTCTTCAGCTCGCCCTCGAGCTTGGTGATGCGCTCCTGGATCAGGCGGCGGTCGGCCTCGATCTGGGTCTCGCCGGGACCGCCCATGAATCCGAAACCGCCGCGCTGGCGCTCCAGATGGGTCCAGGACCGCACCAGGCGCGAACGCTGGTAGTTGAGATGCGCCAGCTCGACCTGGAGCGAGCCCTCCTTGGTCTTGGCGCGGCGGCCGAAGATTTCGAGGATGAGGCCGGTGCGGTCGAGCACCTTGGCGTGCAATTCCTTTTCGAGATTGCGCTGCTGGATCGGCGCCAGCGCGCAATCCATCACCACGAGCTCGACGTCGAGGCTCTTGGCCAGCGCGGCGATCTCCTCGACCTTGCCCTTGCCGATATAGGTCGCGGGCCGGATCTGGCTGATCGGCGCGATGATGGCGTCGGCAATGACGAGGTCGATCGCGCGCGCGAGGCCAGCGGCTTCGTCGAGCCGGGCCTCGGCGTCACGCTGAACATGGCTCTCCGATTGCGCGTCGGCACTTCCCGCGCGCGCTCGCAAGTAGGGGCCGATGACAAGCACCCGCCCCGTCTGCTTAGCCCCAGCCGACCGCGGACGGTCGGCATCCCCGTCGAAATTCCGGGGTTCCAATCAGATCACTCTCAAGCCGGCTGATCCTCGCCGCCTTCGAACAACTGGATCGGAGCGCCCGGCATGATGGTCGAGATCGCATGCTTGTAGACGAGCTGCGAATGACCGTCGCGCCGAAGCAGCAAACAGAAATTGTCGAACCAGGTCACGATGCCCTGGAGCTTCACTCCGTTGACCAGAAAGATCGTCAGTGGCGTCTTGGTTTTGCGAACGTGATTAAGGAAGGTGTCCTGTAGGTTTTGTGCGCGGTCTGCCGCCATTGTTTTTTTCTCGCTTTGAGTTTCTTTTTATTGCGCCGGTTGCGCCCCGCTTTTCAAAATATGGGGTCTCATCCGGTTGCCGCTCCTCATGAGATCCCCCTCGGAGGAACAGCAGTTCGATTAGAGGGCAGGACGGGTTATTAGGCAAGCCGCTTCACACGGCAGACCACGTCCGTTTTCTCCGAAAAACTACGGAAATAGATGATTTTCCTCGCCAATCCCTAAAGGTGTGGCCGCAACGTCGCGGCGCCAGAGCCATTTCCGACGGTAACTGTACGGAGGCTCTGGATTCCCGCTTTTGACGCGTCCTCTGTATGCTGACCAGTATCCCGCATCGTCACCCGACCCCGAGCGCCTTCAACTTCCGGTGCAAGGCCGACCGTTCCATGCCAACGAACTCGGCCGTACGAGAAATATTTCCTGAAAAACGGCTGATCTGTGCAATCAAATAGTCGCGCTCGAACACTTCGCGCGCCTCGCGCAGCGGCAGGCCCATGATGTGCTCGCCATTGTTGCTGGTCGGCATCGCCGGCACCATCGAGCCGACGTCCTGCGGTAGCATGTCGGCGGTGATGATCACCTCCGGGCCGCCCGCTGCCAGAATCATGACCCTCTCAACGTTGTTGCGGAGCTGGCGCACATTGCCGGGCCAGACATGCGATTGCAGAACCGCCATCGCGTCCTGCCCGATCTGCCGCTTGGGCAGGCCACTGCCGGCCGAGATCTGCTCCATGAAATAGTCGATCAATTCCGGGATGTCCTCGCGCCGCTCCGACAGCGCGGGCACGCGGATCGGCACCACCGAGAGGCGATGATAGAGGTCCTCGCGGAAATGGCCGGCCGCGATCTCCTCCTCGAGATTGCGTGCAGTCGAGGAGATGATGCGCACGTCGACCTGCACCTTGGCGGTGCCGCCGACGCGCTGGAACGACTGCTCGACCAGGACGCGCAGGATCTTGTTCTGGGTCTCGCGCGGCATGTCCGCGATCTCGTCGATGAACAGCGTGCCGCCATGCGCCTCTTCCAGCGCGCCGGGCTTGCGCGGCTGCTCGCCATTGGACTGCTCGACGCCGAACAGCTCGTGCTCCATGCGCTCGGGCGTGATCGCGGCGGCGTTGATGACGACGAAGGGGCCGTCGGCGCGGCCCGAAGCCGTGTGCAGCGTGCGCGCGGTCAGCTCCTTGCCGGCACCGGCGGGGCCGACGATCAGGATGCGGCTATTGGCCTTGGCCGCGCGCTCGATGGTCTGGCGCAGCTGGTTCATGCTCGGCGAGCGGCCGACGAGCTGGCTTGCGCTCGGCGCCAGCTGCTTCAGCTCCTTGACCTCGCGCTTGAGCCGCGAGTTTTCCAACGCTCGGGTTGCGACCAGGATCAGCCGGTCGGCCTTGAACGGCTTCTCGATGAAGTCGTAGGCGCCGCGCTTGATCGCGGCGACCGCGGTCTCGATGTTGCCGTGGCCGGAAATCATCACGACCGGCAGATCGGCATTGTCCTTCTTGACCTGCTCCAGCAGCTGCAAGCCGTCGAGCTTGGAGCCCTGCAGCCAGATGTCGAGAAACACCAGATGCGGCCTGCGGTTGGCGATCTCGGCGAGTGCCGTATCGCTGTCGCGTGCAGTCCTTGTGACAAAGCCCTCGTCTTCGAGAATGCCCGCAACGAGATCCCGAATATCGGCCTCATCATCGACAATCAGAATTTCACTAGCCATGGGTCGCGCCTGTCTTCTCAGCTGCCTGTTGAGGCTTCGATTTTCGTTGAATCATTGGTCTTTTCTGCCGGCTCTTTGGTTTCGGCCGACGGTCGTTTTGTTTCTTGCGCCTGGTCCTTGACAGCGGCGCTGGCCGCGTCCTTGGCCGGCGGTGCTGCATCGGCTACCTCGGACTTCGCGGGCTGGCCGGAGATCGCAAAGCGCAGGCGCATCCAGGCGCCACGCTGGCCCTCGCGGAAGTCGGAGGCGTCCTTCAATTCGATGCGCCCGCCATGGTCCTCCAGCACGCGGCCGACGATGGCAAGGCCAAGCCCGGTGCCCTTGGCGCGCGTGGTCACGTAGGGTTCAAGCAGCCGCGAGCGCGCGACCTTGGGCAGGCCGATGCCGTTGTCGATGACGTCGATCAGCACGTCCGTGCCTTCGCGCGAGACCACGACGTCGATACGCCCCTTGCCGCCGTCCTTGCCGAGCTCCTCGGGCGGGACCTGCTCGATCGCCTCGGTGGCGTTCTTGACGATATTGGTGACCGCCTGCGAGATCAGCCGCCGGTCGAACTGGGCGCGCAGCGGGTCTTCCTTGAACTCGGCCTCGATATCGAGCTCGGGATGGGCGACCTTCATCAGGAACACGGCCTGCCGCACGGTGTCGGCGACGTCCTCGCCTTCCATCACCGGCTTCGGCATCCGCGCAAAGCGCGAGAACTCGTCGACCATGCGCCTGATGTCGTCGACCTGGCGCACGATGGTGTCGGTGCACTGGTCGAAGATCTGCTTGTCCTTGTCCTCGGTGATGGTCTTGCCGAACTTGCGGCGGATGCGCTCGGCCGAGAGCTGGATCGGCGTCAGCGGGTTCTTGATCTCGTGGGCGATGCGGCGCGCCACGTCGCCCCAGGCCGAGGTGCGCTGCGCCGAGACCAGCTCGGTGATGTCGTCGAGCGTAATGATGTAGCTGTCGTGCGGCTGGTTCTTCTCGGCGCTGACGCGGACCGACAGATTGCGCTCGGTGCCGTCGCGGGTGATCGTGATCTGGCCCTGTACCAAGCGCTGAGTCCCTTCTCGCGCCGTCTTCATCATCTCGTCGAGCTCGGGCAGCACGTCGGACAGCGGATGGCCGAGCGTCTCCGCTTCGGAGTGCCCGATCAGCTTCTCGGCGGAGCGGTTGAGGATGCCGACGCTGCCCGAGGTATCGACGCCGATGATGCCGGCGCTCGCCGAGGACAGCACGGCCTCGATGAAGCGGCGGCGGCTGTCGATGAGATCACTGGCGTTGACGAGCTCGTCGCGCTGGCTGCGCAATTCCTGCGTCATCTTGTTGAAGGTCTCGCCCAGCTGCGCGAGATCGCCCTCGGACTGGTGCACGGGCACCTGGACATGCAGATCGCCGGTCGAGACGGTGTGGGCCGCGTTCATCAGCCGCCGGATCGGCGAGACCAGCGAGTTGGCGAAGTTGAGGCCGATCAGCACCGAGGCCATCAGAATCGTCAGCGCGATCACCGCGAACATCAGCGCAAAGGCGACCTGGATGCCGAGCCGCCGCGACTCGATCTGGGCGTATTCGGCGACGCTGACCTCGGTCTGCTTGAGCTGGGCGACCACGTTGGGGTCGAGCGGCCGCGCGACGTAGAGGAAGGTGTCGTTGAAGGCGCGCAGGCGGATCACCGCCGCGACGAAGCTCGCATCCGGTAGTACCGCGATCTCGGGCTCGGATTCGTTGACGTTGCTGAGGAAGTCCGGCGCCGGCGGCGAATAGGCCAGCCGCATGCCGGTGTCGGCGGATTCCAGGATGTTGGTGTTCTTGTCGATGATCATCGCGCCCGGCAGATTGCGGGAGCCGGCGCTCGCGGTCAGCAGCTCGCGGAACGAGCGGCGATCCTGGTCATAGAGCGGCCTCGCATGGGCGATGTCGTTGGCCATGCCGAGAATGTCGCCGCGGATCAGTTGCGCGTGGTCCTGCATGTAGGCCCGCGCGATCGTCAGCGAATTCTGGATCACTTCCTTGGTTGGACCCGAGAACAGCCGGTCGAGACCGCGCTCGATGGTGACGTTGGCGACGACGGCGACCAGCACCGCCGGCAGCACGGCCACGATCGAGAACAGGCTGACGATCTGGACATGAAGGCGCGCCGCCGCCCGTCCGCGGCGGCGGGCCAGGATCAGCTGCCAGAGTTCCCGAACGATGATGCCGACGAGGAGCAGGATGGTGGCGGCGTTGATCAGGTAGAACGAGCGGACCACCTCCGGCGTCGGCTCGATCTGGGTCAGGCCAGTCAGGACCAGGAACGTCAGGAGCGCCGACAGCAGCGCCATGGCCACGGCCAGCGGAGCCAGCCAGCGCCGCACCGACCAACGGCGCGGCTCTTCCGGTGGGGCCGTGTCGAAGTGTGCGGCCGAGGTATCTGCGCTGGTCATTCCGGCAATGGTGCTGAAAACGAGGGTCCGCGGCGGGCGGATACTGATGTATTCGTACCACATTGTTGCCGAATTGCGACAATTCCGCGGCGTCTGTCCCGCGGCGGACCGGCGCATCCACAGGCCTATGTCCGGCCGGCCGGAACGGATTGCCGCCCTTCCGGCTTGACCGGCATGGACAGGTTCTTTCTCGCAATGATGGTTTCGGCCGTACTGCTGCTGATCGTAGCTTCCGACCTGCTGGTCAATGGCCCGAGCAGACAGGACCAGACGGCGCAGATGGCCAACATGCAGCCGGTCGTGGCGCGCTTGATCAGATAGCGCCGACACTGCGCTCAGCGGTCGCATGACTATTCGAATGTTCCTGAGGAACATTCCAGCCCGGTCCGGACTTCTGCTCACCGCGTCAGCCACAACGGCCAACGCGATCCGGACAGGCTCAGCTCCGCTCTGGTAGGGGGAGCTGAGCCACCTCCGCGCAAACGCCTCTAGCGTTTGTCGCGAAGACTAGCCCCCGCTGCGGTAGACCTGGATATCGAGATCCCGGATCTTCTTGCGCAGCGTGTTGCGGTTGAGGCCGAGCAGGTCCGCGGCGCGGATCTGGTTGCCGCGGGTCGCGGCGAGCGCAGCCGTGAGCAGCGGGACCTCGATCTCCTTGAGAATGCGGTGATAGAGGCCCGGCGGCGGCATGCCGTTCGGAAAGCCCTGGAAGTGCGAGGAGAGATACGCCTCCACCGCGCCGCCGAGATTGTCGACGCCCTGCTGGACCGCCGCACCCGGACTGACTGCGGGCGGCGCGAGCTCGCCGTCGATGACGGAGGCGGTGATGACGTCCTGCGGATAGAGCGCGGCGAGACGCCGGGCGAGGTTTTCGAGCTCGCGCACGTTGCCGGGCCAGCGGTGCTGCTTCAGCCGCTCCAGCGCCAGGGCGTCGAGCTTCTTCGGCGGCAGGCCATCTTTTTCGGCCAGCGTGAAGAAGTGCCGCACGAGGTCCGGCAGGTCCTCGATGCGCTCGCGCAAGGGCGGCAGCCGCAGCGGCACGACGTTGAGGCGGAAGAACAGATCTTCGCGGAACAGCCCCTGCTGGATCAGGACGCGCAGATCCTTGTTGGAGGCCGCGACGATCCGCACGTCGGTCTTGATCGGCGTGCGGCCGCCAACGGTGGTGTATTCGCCCTGCTGCAGCACACGCAGCAATCGGGTCTGCGCCTCCATCGGCATGTCGCCGATCTCGTCGAGGAACAGCGTGCCGCCCTCGGCCTGCTCGAAGCGGCCGGAGGCGCGGGTGTTGGCACCGGTGAAGGCGCCGCGCTCGTGGCCGAACAGCTCGGACTCGATGAGGTCGCGCGGGATCGCGGCCATGTTGACCGCGACGAACGGACCGTTGCGGCGCTTGCCGTAATCGTGCAGCGCGCGCGCCACCAGCTCCTTGCCGGTGCCGGATTCGCCGGTGATCATCACGGTGAGATCGGTCTGCATCAGCCGCGCCAGCACGCGGTAGATTTCCTGCATCGCCGGGGAGCGGCCGACCAGCGGGATCGCCTCCATCTCGGCGTCCTCGTCCGGCGTCGAGACCCGCTCCTTCGGTTCGGCCAGCGCGCGGCCGACGATGGCGATGAGCTCCTTCAGGTCGAAGGGCTTTGGCAGATATTCATAGGCGCCGCGCTCGGAGGCGCGGATCGCCGTCATGAACGTGTTTTGCGCGCTCATGACGATGACCGGCAGATTGGGCCGCATCTTCTTGATCCGCGGCAACAGGTCGAAGGCGTTTTCATCCGGCATCACCACGTCGGTGATGACGAGATCGCCCTCCCCCTGGCTGACCCAGCGCCACAGCGTTGCCGCGTTGCCGGTGAGCCTGACTTCATAGCCGGCGCGGGAAAGTGCCTGATTGAGAACCGTGCGGATGGCGGTGTCGTCATCAGCAACGAGAATGCTACCTGCGGGCATCGTTAATCCTCATTTCGCCCCCTGTGACGCAGGCGACGGCTTCCCGGCAGAGTCGGCGCGACTGCTTTGATCGGCATGTTTCACCGATGTGGAATACATCGGCATCAGCACGCGGAAGGTGGTCTTGCGCGGCTGAGATTCGCATTCGATGATGCCCCCGTGATCGCCGACGATCTTGGCAACCAGAGCAAGACCGAGGCCAGAGCCGGTCTGCTTGGTGGTCACGAAGGGATCGAACAGGTTGGGCAGAAGATCGTCCGGCACGCCTGGTCCATTGTCCCTCACGCAGAATTCGAGTGGAAGGGATACCCGGGATTTTTGACCGGGGACTGACAGGCGCACGCCGGGACGGAATGCGGTGGTGAGCTGGATCTCGGCGTCGGGCACGTCGATCAGGGCTTCGGCGGCGTTCTTCACGAGATTGAGGAATACCTGGATCAGCTGGTCCTGGTTCGCCAGCACCGGCGGCAGCGAGGGATCGTAATCCTCGATGAAGCGGATGTTGCGGGCAAAGCCGGACTGCGCCAGCCGCTTCACGTGGTCGAGCACGGAATGGATGTTGACGGGGCCGCGCACCACGGGGCGCTCGTCGCCGAACACCTCCATGCGGTCGACCAGCGTCACGATGCGGTCGGCCTCGTCGCAGATCAGGCGCGTCAGCATGCGGTCTTCAGAGGACGCCTGCTGCTCCAGGAGCTGCGCCGCGCCGCGGATCCCGGAGAGCGGATTCTTGATCTCATGCGCCAGCATCGCGGCCAGTGCGATCACCGAGCGCGCGGCGCTGCGATGGGTGAGCTGGCGGTCCATCTTGTCGGCGATGGTGCGCTCCTGGAGCATCACCACGATATGGCCGGGCCGTTCCGTGAGCGGCGCGACATGCAGGTCGACCTGGCGGTCGCCGCCGCCCATGCGCGGTGTGCCGAGATCGACCTTGTATTCGTTGACCGGCGAGTTCGAGGAGCGCACCTGGTCGATCAGCGCCAGCAAGGGGCTGCCGAACGGCACCAGCTCTTTCAGCGACTGCCTCTTCAGGAACTGCGTCGAGATCTCGAAGAAGGCCTCGGTCGCGATATTGGCGCCGACGATCTTGCCGTCCGGCCCGATCAGCAGCACGGGATTGGGCAAGGCGTCGAGGATCGCGTCGCTGTCGGACGGCCGACGATGTTCAGCGGCTGAGCTCATGCAGCAGCGCTCCATGCGAAGTCGTCGAAGGCGTCTTGCAGCGACTGGTGGACGAGGCGCGGATCCTCGGAGGTGAGGATTGTCTGGCGCCAGGCCTTCAGCTTCTCCGCCGGGGCGCGGCTCGCCTGCGCCGCGACATCGAGCGCCCAGCCGAGATGTTTGCGCGCGTGCCTGAGGCCGACGCGCAGGCCGTAGAGCGCGCAGACGCCTTCATAGAGTGTGCGGACATAATGCAGCTGCGTTTCGAGCGACGGCGCGGCTTCGGCTGCCCCGCCCTTCAGCCGGCGGCCGATCTGGCCCGGCAGCCAGGGCTGGCCGTTCGCGCCGCGGCCAATCATTACGGCATCGGCGCCGGAAGCATCGAGCGCCGCGAGCGCTGTCTCGTAGGTCGTGATGTCGCCATTGACGACAAGCGGAATGGAGATGGCCTCGCGCACGGCGCGGATCGCATCCCAATCAGCCTCGCCCTTGTAGAACTGGCAGCGGGTGCGGCCATGCACGGTGACGAGCTTGACGCCGGCGGCCTCCGCGCGGCGCGCCAATTCGGGCGCGTTGCGGGTGCTGTCGTCCCAGCCGAGCCGCATCTTCAGCGTCACCGGCACCTTCACCGCGGCGATGGTCGCGTCGATCAGGCTGACGGCGTGGTCGAGATCGCGCATCAGGGCCGAGCCGGACTGGCCGCCGGTCACGTGACGGGCCGGGCAGCCCATGTTGATGTCGATGATGTCGGCGCCTTCGGCTTCGGCAATGCGGGCGCCTTCCGCCATCCAGTGCGCCTTGCAGCCGGCGAGCTGGACCACATGCGGGCCGATTCCGGTCGCTTCGCAGCGCAAACGGGACATCCGGTGGCCGTTGGCCAGCTCATCGCTGGCGGTCATTTCGGAGACGACGAGACCGGCCCCCAGCTCGGCGGCGAGCTTACGGACGGGCGAGTCAGTCACCCCCGACATCGGCGCCAGGAAGACCGGGGTGGCGACATCGATATCGCCTATTTTCAACGGCTTAGAGCCTGATTCTGCCGAGCCGGTCACTGGAGTCTCGTTGACTGGGCAGGGCCTCATCGCACCTGCCAAGACCTATCTTGCGCACAATTCTTGTGCAGTCAAGCGTCATGCCTACAGTTTAGACAGTTCTGCAAATCTTTCAAGTGCAGTGCAGCAAAATGCTGTTTCCCACAATCCAGGGAAACCCCCTTTTATTGCGGGCCTGCCGTGCTAGAGGCATTCCAACAATCACCCTCCCCGACTCCATTCATTAGCAACTGAGTATTTGAGTCCTATGGCGAAACCACAGCGCACCGCAGTCGTCCTCGTCGCGGCCGGACGTGGCCTGCGCGCAGGCGCCGGCGGGCCGAAGCAGTATCGGACGATCGGCGGCGTGCCCGTGATCCATCGCGCCATGGAAGCCTTCAGCCGCCACCCTGATGTGTTTGTGGTGCAGCCGGTCGTGAACCCCGACGACAGCGCCATGTTCACGGCGGCAGTCGCAGGTCTCAAGCACGAAGCCCCGACCAATGGCGGCGCGACGCGGCAGGCCTCAGTGCTCGCAGGTCTCGAAGCGTTGGCTAAGCACGAGCCTGATATCGTCCTGATCCACGACGCCGCGCGACCCTTCGTTTCGGCACGCGTGATCTCGCGCGCGATCGAGGCGGCGAGCCGCACCGGTGCTGCGATCCCCGTCGTTCCTGTTACCGACACCATCAAGCTCACCAGTGCGAGCGGCGATGTCGAGGACACGCCGGACCGCTCCGCCTTGCGAATCGCGCAGACGCCGCAATCCTTTCGTTTCGATGTCATCCTCGAAGCGCATCGTCGCGCGGCAAAGGACGGACGCAGCGATTTCACCGACGATGCCGCGATTGCCGAATGGGCGGGATTGACGGTTGCAACCTTTGAAGGCGATGTTGCCAATATGAAGCTCACCACCCCCGAGGATTTCGTGCGCGAGGAAGCGCGCCTGGCCAGCCTGCTCGGCGACATCAGGACCGGCACCGGCTACGACGTGCACGCCTTCGGCGAAGGCGACCATGTCATGCTCTGCGGCGTGCGCGTGCCGCACAGCAAGGGCTTCCTGGCGCATTCCGACGGCGATGTCGGCCTGCATGCACTGGTGGATGCCATCCTCGGCGCGCTCGCCGACGGCGACATCGGCTCCCACTTCCCGCCGAGCGATGCCAAGTGGAAGGGCGCCTCCTCCGACCAGTTCCTGAAATACGCCATCGAGCGCGTTACGGCGCGTGGCGGCCGCATCGCCAATCTCGAGGTCACGATGATCTGCGAGCGGCCGAAGATCGGTCCGCTTCGCGACGCGATGCGTGCGCGCATCGCGGAGATCTCAGGCGTCGACATCTCGCGCGTCGCGGTGAAGGCGACGACCAGCGAGCGGCTCGGCTTCACCGGCCGCGAGGAAGGCATCGCGGCCACCGCGAGCGCCACCATCCGCCTGCCCTGGAGCATCTAGGCCATGGCCGGCAGCGACGCACGCGCCCTCTCCCGCTCGCTGCTCGATCTGTGCCGGATGCGCAAGCTCACGATCGCAACGGCCGAGTCCTGCACCGGCGGCCTCGTCGCCGGCGCGCTGACCGACATTCCCGGCTCCTCTGACGTGATCGATCGCGGCTTCGTCACCTATTCCAACGACGCCAAGCGCGCGATGCTGGGTGTGGAAGCCGGCACGCTGACGAATTTCGGTGCTGTCAGCAAGGAGACCGCAATCGCGATGGCAGTCGGCGCGCTGGAGCGCGCCGACGTCGATCTCGCGGTCGCCATCACCGGCATTGCCGGCCCGGGCGGCGCCACGCCTGGCAAGCCAGTCGGCCTCGTGCACTTCGCCGCGGCCGCCCGCGACGGCCGCATCATCCACCGGGAGCATCGTTTCGGTGCGATCGGCCGCAGCGCGGTGCGCGCCCGCTCCGTGGTCGAGGCCCTTCGCATGCTGACGGATCTCGCCCGCGGCCCGCAGGTCCAGGCCAAGCCGCAACGGGCGGCCGCAAGCCGCCTGCGCCCCCGTGTGACCCGCTCGCCGCGCCGCCATGCCGTGAAGCGCAGGTCGCCGCGCTCGCCAAGGGGCTGAAGCACCTCACGCCGCGGCCAGCAGCGCGCTCGCATGATCGAGCACGCGCTGCTTCACCGCATCGGCATCCGACGGCCTCACCTTCGCACTCACCGTCAATTCCACGATGGGTGCAGCTGGATCGGCGGCGATCACCTTCGACACATTGACCGACGGCGCGGCGTGATCGTCGACGCGCGGATCTTCACGCAGCTCTTTCAATATCCGGTCGGCCAGCGCATTGGCCGAGCCAGCCCTGACCGGAAACGCCACCTTGACCTCACCCGTCCCGGGATAGGCGCTGTGGTTGATGATCGCAGCGCCCCACACCTGCCCGTTCGGCAGCAGGATCTGCGTGTTGTCGGCCGCGACAAGCTCGGTGATGAAGAGCGACAGCGACCTCACCTTCCCCGCCTTGCCGGCAATTTCGACGTCGTCGCCGATGTGGAACGGCCGAAACAGCAGCAGCATCACGCCGGCGGCAAGATTGGACAGCGTGCCCTGTAGTGCCAAGCCAATAGCGAGTGACGTCGCGCCCAGTACGGCGACAAGGCTCGCGGTCTGGATGCCGAACAGCTGCAGCACGGCGATGCCAACCACCGCGAGCACGCCATAACGTGCGAGGCTGCCGACGAACAAGGTCACCAGCGGATCGACCCGGTGCGTGACGCTGAGGACGCGCGTGACGAAACGCTGCATCGCGCCGGACAGATACCAGCCGAGCGCCAGCAGCAGGATCGCGTAGATCGCGTTCAGCCCATAGAGCACGAGCGACGCTTTCAGCGTGTCGAAATTGATGGTCATGGCGGCTCCAACCCGAACAATCGGGAGAGAACTCGCGGCGCTGCGAAATGATCCCTGCCCGCAGCCACAAAGGTCCCGGATTGCGCGGAGCCTGTCATCGGGCGGCGCGCTGCGCCGACCCGTCGGCTCCATGTGGGCTATGAGGTTTCCTGCGCCGGGTGCTCGGTCCGATGAATGACGGGGAGTTTCTGCTCGATTGCTTTCGCCAGCACCGTCCCTGTGGTCCGGCCGAGCTCCTTCGCGATCACGGTGATCGGCTTGGTACCTGCCAGTGTCTTCAGCCTGCTAAGGTCTTGCTCACTCCACGATTGCTTCCAGCGTGCCATGTCCCCGGGTCCAACTACAAAAGCCCCCACGCCCGGCTCTCATTTTGGTTGAGTCCATTCCGGAATGCAGCTGAATAAGGTGTGCCGCGGACAGCAAGGGGTGTTCCGTCAGCTCGAAGCGTTTTGGCACAAACTGCACTTGTCACCTCTGGTGTGCGGAGTTTGGATTGTGGGTTGTGCGCCGGACCGGAGCGCCTCGGTACAAGCACAGGTGTTACCCGACCGGCACAACAGACCAGGGTCAATTGCCGCGCGCAAAAATCTTTCGCTTTACCGAATTTCGGAATTGTCGCGTCTTCCACCCAGCGCATCCCTGTCAGAGGGACGTATCGCGATCGTCACAGCGTGATGTCCGGTTTTCAAAAAGCACGCAAACTTTGTCGAATCCGATCAGGATCGCAAATGTGCAGGCGCGACCAAACGTCGTCACTCGTGTCCGATCTTGCGCCGGAAAATATTGGCGCAATAATGCCGCTCTACGCTGTGATCCGGAATCAACCGGACCAGCATTGTGGAGGGCGACGAAAGTGTTCGCTCGCGCCGCGGCCTCGGCCGCCGTGATCATCACCTTGGTCGCCATTGATGGTGCGGCCGCACAAACGACCAACCAGCCGCCGGATACAATGGCGGCGCGGGTGGAGGCTTGCACGCCCTGTCACGGCAACAAGGGCGAAGGCACCAGCGACGTCTATTTTCCGCGCCTTGCCGGCAAGCCGGCCGGTTATCTCTACAACCAGCTGCTCGCCTTCCGCAGCGGCCGGCGCAAATACCCGCCGATGAACTATCTCTTGGAATTCCTGCCCGATCCGTATCTGGAAGCGATGGCGGAATATTTTGCCAGCGAGCATCCGCCGCTGCCGCCGCCTGCGCCGAGCGAAGTCAGCAAGGACGTCTTGGCGCAGGGCGAGCTGCTGGCTACCAGCGGCGATGCCGGTCGTAACATACCGGCGTGCGTGAGCTGTCATGGCCCGGGCCTCACCGGCATGCAGCCTGGCATCCCCGGCTTGCTCGGCTTGCGCGCCGCCTATATCAGCGCGCAGCTCGGCGCCTGGCGCTACGGCACGCGCACGGCGAAGTCGCCCGACTGCATGCAGCTCGTCGCCGGACACCTGACGGAAGCAGATGTTACCGCCGTCGCAGCCTGGCTCGCGACGCGTTCCGCGCCCGCCAACCCGGCTCCCGTGCCGAAAGGCACCTACGCGCTGCCGTTCGGCTGCGGCAGCCAGCCCAACTGACGAGGCGGATGATGGGCTCGAAACTGTCGATCGCATTCCTCGCCCTCGCTGCGCTCACGACTGTCGCGCAGGCGCAGGACAAGAGCAGCGACATCATCGCGCGCGGCGAATATCTCGCCCGTGCCGGCGACTGCACCGCCTGCCACACTGCGCCTGAAGGACGCCTGTTCGCCGGCGGCCGCGCCATGCCGACGCCGTTCGGCACACTCTACACCTCCAACATCACGCCGGACCCCGATACCGGGATCGGCAAATGGAGCGCCGACGATTTCTACAAGACCATGCACAGTGGCCGCTTCCCGGACGGCGGGCTGATCTACCCGGCAATGCCGTTTCCCTCCTACACAAAGGTCACGCGCGCCGACAGCGACGCGATCTTCGCCTACCTGAAGTCGGTCCCGCCGGTGAACCAGAAGAACAAGCCGCACGATTTGCGTTTTCCCTACGACAACCGCCAACTCATCCTCGGCTGGCGCACGCTGTTCTTCCGTGAGGGCGAATTCAAGCCCGACCCGACCAAATCGGCGGAATGGAATCGCGGCGCGTACCTCGTCGAAGGCCTCGGCCATTGCGGTATGTGCCATTCGCCGATCAACGCGCTCGGCGGCACCTCGCAATCGGACGCCTTCAAGGGCGGCCTGATCCCGATGCAGAACTGGTACGCGCCCTCGCTCACCTCCAACCGAGAGGCCGGCCTCGGCGACTGGAGCATCAAGGACATCACCGACCTGCTCCAGACCGGCGTCTCCGCGCGCGGCGTGGTCTACGGGCCGATGGCCGAGGTCGTGCACAACAGCCTGCAGTATCTTGACGACGCCGACACCCGGGCGATGGCGGTCTACCTCAAGGGCATCGCGGAAGGCTCCTCGTCGCCGCCGGCAAGCTCGGCGCTGCCGACGACCGAGAGCAGCCTGCTGATCAGCCTCGGCAAGACCGTCTACGACAAGAATTGCGCGAGCTGTCACGGCACGCAGGGCGAAGGCAAGCCGCCGCACTGGCCGCCACTCGCCAACAACCAATCGATCGAGATGCAGTCCGCGGTCAATCCGATCCGCATGGTGCTCAATGGCGGCTATCCGCCGGGCACCAAGGGCAACCCGATGCCCTACGGCATGCCGCCCTTCGCGGGCCTCCTCTCCGACAACGAGGTCGCCGCCGTCGTCTCCTACATCCGCACCGCCTGGGGCAATCGCGGCACGCCGGTCTCGGCACGCGAGGCCAACGAGCTGCGCTCCGCACCGCTGAACTGAGAGGCGCCAGAGATCCGTCATGATCAACTCCGATCCGCCGACCAGCCCAGCCGCCGCCGACCAGGCCGTCGAGGAGGTCGTTGCCCAGGGCCCATCAGGTGCGATCGTGCTCGCCGGCATTGCCACGGCCTGCGTGGTCGCGATGTGGCTCGCCTTCTATCTGTTCGTGTTCCTGCCGCGCGGGCCACTGCAATGAGTGCCGAGGAAACCCACGGTAACGGTAGCGCCAGCGCCGAGGTTGCGGCCCGCGTCGAGCGGCGCTGGGCCACCATTGCGGTGATCATCATCGTGGCGATGGCGCTGCTCGCGGCCTTCGCCGGCATCCATCGCGCGACCATGCCACAGCCGCGCGTCGAGACCACCGATCCCTCACGGATCCATCTGTCCGGAGAATTCGTCGAGAGCAATCTCGGCAGCGTGCTGGAAGCCAATGGCAATGTCACCGTGCGCGCGATCGGCCAGCAATATTCCTTCACGCCGGCCTGCATCGTGGTGCCCGTGGACACGCCGATCACCCTGCGCGCCACCAGCGCCGACGTCGTCCACGGCATCCTGGTCCAGGGCACCAACATCAACACCATGCTGGTGCCGGGCTACGTCTCCGAGCAGCTGATGCGTTTTACGAGGACCGGCGACTATCTGATGCCCTGCCAGGAGTTTTGCTCCTTCGGTCACGAGGGCATGTGGGGCAAGGTCAGGGTAATCGACAAGACCGAATTCGCTGATCGTGCGAAGGGTGGCGGGAGGCTGAGCTGTGTTGGCCAATAGGAAGCTCATTCTCGCCCATTTCTGGCTGGCCTTCGGCGTGTTCGGCATAGCGCTCACGCTCGGCGCCTGGCAGATGTTCATCCGCAGCCCGATCGGCACCTGGCTGTCCAATCCCGAGCTCTATTACCGCTCGCTGACCGCGCATGGCACGGTGATGGGCTATGTGTTCCCCACGCTGGTCGCGATGGGCTTTGGCTATGCCATCAGCGAATCCGCGCTGGAGCAGCGCCTTGTCGGCGTGCGCTGGGCCTGGACCGGCTTCTGGCTGATCGTCATCGGCAGCATCATGGCGGTGATCCCGATCGCAATGGGGCGCGCCTCGGTGCTCTACACGTTTTATCCACCGCTGATCGGCAACGTCTTCTACTATTTCGGCGTCGTACTGGTCGTGGTCGGCTCCTGGATCTGGGTCGCGCTGATGTCGATCAACTTGCGCGTCTGGCGCAAGGCCCATCCCGGTGCGCCGGTGCCGCTGGCGATGTTCGCAAACGTCGCAGGCTCCTATTTGTGGGCCTGGACCGCGGTCGGCGCCGCGCTCGAGCTGCTGCTCCAGATCATTCCGGTCGCGGCGGGGCTGAAGAACACCATCGATGCAGGCCTTGCCCGCGTCTTCTTCTCCTGGACGCTGCACGCCATCGTCTATTTCTGGCTGGTGCCGACCTACATCGCCTATTACACCCTCGTGCCGCGCGCGATCGGCGGCCGGATCTATTCCGACACCATGGCGCGGATCTCGTTCATCCTGTTCCTGGTGGTGGCAATGCCGATCGGCATGCACCACACCTTCGCCGATCCGCAAGTCGGCGCCGGCTTCAAGTTCATCCATTCGGCCTTCACCGCGCTGGTCGCGCTGCCGACGCTGCTGACGGTGTTCACGATCTGCGCCTCGGTCGAGATCGCAGCACGCCTGCGCGGCGGCCGCGGGATGTTCGGCTGGATCAGGGCCCTGCCCTGGGACAATCCAATGCTGCTGGCACTGGCCTTCTCCTTCGTCATGCTCGGCTTCGGCGGCGCCGGCGGGCTCATCAACATGAGCTATCAGCTCGATGCCTCCATCCACAACACGCAGTGGATCACCGGCCATTTCCACCTGATCTTCGGCGGCGCCATCGTGATCATGTATTTCGCGATCGCCTATGATCTGTGGCCGCATCTGACCGGGCGCGAGCTGTTCGATGTCCGCCTGATCCGCACCCAGCTCTGGCTGTGGTTCATCGGCATGATCGTCACCACCTTCCCGTGGCACTGGGTCGGCATTTTGGGCATGCCGCGGCGCATGGCCTATTTCGACTTCGGCGATCCCGCGATTGCGCCGCAGGCGCTCTCGGTGACGTTCTCCGCGATCGGCGGCTTCATCCTGCTCACGTCAGGAATCCTGTTCCTGGTGGTCCTGGCGCGCGGCATGCGCGCACCGCAGGCCGATGCGGGTCCCTATCGCTTCGCCATTGCCGTGCACCAGCCGGCGACCGTGCCGATCGCGCTCAACACGCATGCGCTCTGGGTGGCGCTGATGATCGGCCTCACGCTCACCAATTACGGCTATCCGATCCTGACGCTGGCGCTGACCGAGGGCACGTCAGTGCCGGCCGTCTATGTGGGAGCGCAGTGATGAGCGCGCGCGACCTCTTCACCTTCAGCAACTGGCATTTCACAAGAAGCGTCGGCATCACCGCCGCAATTCTCGTCGTGACGGTGATTGTGGGCTTCATCGTGCTGCCTTTCGCGCAACCCTGGGTCCAGTTCGCCAATGTCTGGGACGCGATCTGCAGCGCCGCCGGCGTGCCGCAACGCGCGGCGAACGTCGCAGCGCCCGAGCAGACAAAGCGCCTGTCGGAGGTCGTGCTCACCTCGCACACGCTGGCGCGTCCGAGCCAGGAGGCGATCGGTCGCGGCGCGACGCTGGCGCAGCGCTGCGCGATCTGCCATGGCCCGACCGGCATCAGCCGCGCGGACTCCCCGAACCTCGCCGGCCAGTATGCCGCCGTGATCTACAAGGAGTTGCATGATTTCCGCTCGGGCGCGCGCACCAATGCAGTGATGTCGCCGTTCGCCGTCAACCTGACGGACCAGGAGATCGCCGATCTCTCCAACTATTACGCCTATCTGCCGCGGCTGCCGGCCTATCACCCGACGCCGCAACTGCCAAAGCCGAACATCGTTATCTATGGCGCGCCGATGCGCGGCATCGCGCCCTGCGGCTCGTGTCATGGCAGCCTCGACAACAAGACCGGCAGCCCGTGGCTCGAGGGCCAGTCCGAGGCCTACATGAAGGCGCAGCTGCAGGCCTTCGCCTCCGGCGAGCGCCGCAACGACATCAGCCAGCAGATGCGCAACATCGCCCGCGCGATGACGCCGCAGGAGATCGAGCAGGCCGCGGCGTATTACGCCTCGCAGCCGCCGGATGTGGTGAAGGCGGTGGATTGATCAGGACGGAGCCAGCTTCGGCCGGCCGTAGATCGCATCGGCGCGCTTTTCGAACGCCATCGAGAACCGTGCAAACGCCGCGTCGAACATCGAGCCCATCAGCATCGCCAGCATGCGACTCCTGAACTCGTAGGACAGGAAGAAGCCGACGTCGCAGACGTCTTTGCCGTCCTGCTGGCCCTTCGGCTCGAACGTCCAGCGGTTTTCAAGGTTGCTGAACGGCCCTTGCAGATATTCGACCAGGATTTTCAAGTTCGCGCGGTCGAGCGTGACGCGGCTGGTGAAGGACTCCTTCACCAGCTTGAACGACACCGTCATGTCCGCAATCAGCACCTCGGTGCCATCGGGCTTGGCCATGCGCTGGCGCACCTTCAGCGCGCTGCACAGCGGCACGAATTCCGGGTAGCGCTCGACGTCGGCGACCAGATCGAACATCTCGGACGCGCTGTGATTGACACGGCGCTTGCTCGAAAATTTAGGCATGGCGGTTCAGCGGGCGCTAGCTGCCCGTGCGGCCTTCAGTTTCGCAAAGTCCTCGCCGGCATGATGGGACGAGCGGGTGAGCGGGCTCGCCGACACCATCAGGAAGCCTTTGGTGTAGGCGACCTTCTCGTAGGACGCGAACTCATCCGGCGGCACGTAGCGCATCACGGCATGGTGCTTGCGGGTCGGCTGAAGATATTGCCCGATGGTCAGGAAGTCGACGTCGGCGGAACGCAGATCGTCCATCACCTGCTGCACCTCGTGGCGCTCCTCGCCGAGGCCGACCATGATGCCTGATTTGGTGAAGATGGTGGGATCGAGCTCCTTGACCCGCTGCAGCAGCCGGATCGAGTGGAAATAGCGCGCGCCCGGGCGCACCGTGAGATAGCGCGACGGCACGGTCTCGAGATTGTGGTTGAACACGTCGGGCTTCGCCGCGACGACCACCTCCAGCGCGCCCTCCTTGCGCAGGAAATCCGGCGTCAGGATCTCGATCGTGGTCGAGGGGCACGCGGCGCGAATCGCGCCGATGGTCTGGGCGAAGTGCTCGGCGCCGCCGTCCGCGAGATCATCGCGGTCGACCGAGGTGATGACGACGTGGGCGAGGCCCAGCTTGGCGACGGCCTCGGCAACGTTCTGCGGCTCGGCCGCATCCAGCGCGTTGGGCAGGCCGGTCTTGACGTTGCAGAAGGCGCAGGCCCGGGTGCAGGTGTCACCCATGATCATGAAGGTCGCGTGCTTCTTGTCCCAGCACTCGCCGATGTTCGGGCAGCCCGCCTCCTCGCACACCGTGTGCAGGCCGTTCGCCCGCACGATGTTGCGGGTGTCGGCATAGCCGCGGGTGTTGGGCGCGCGCACGCGGATCCAGTCCGGCTTCGGCGGCGAAGCAGAATCAGGGCGATTCACCTTTTCGGGGTGACGTGGGCGCAACGGGTTCGAGATAGTGTCGACAATAACGACCATGGGCTGTCCGGTCTGTTCAGGTCCTACCTAGTCGGTCTGGCTGCCTGCCGCAACCCGGCTCGCCCTGCTTCAGGGAACATGGCAGATATGGGCAATATCCTGCTCTGTTCTCTGGCGATTCTCACCTCGAATGGCTCCAGTCTCGAAGACCTCTACCCCACGGCTCGGCAAAGCCCTGAAGCGGACCTTTTTCGACCGCGACGTGCGCGAGGTCGCGCCCGACCTGATCGGCGCGACCATGCTGGTCGACGGCGTCGGCGGCATCATCGTCGAGGTCGAGGCCTATCATCATACCGAGCCGGCGGCGCATTCCTACAACGGCCCAACGCCGCGGAACCAAATCATGTTCGGCCCGCCCGGCTTTGCCTATGTCTACCGCTCCTACGGCATCCATTGGTGCGTCAATTTCGTCTGCGAGAAGGAAGGCTCGGCCAGCGCCGTGCTGATCCGCGCGCTGGAGCCGACCCATGGCCTCGCCGCGATGCGCCGCCGCCGCCATCTCCAGGACGTCCACGCGCTGTGCTCGGGCCCCGGCAAGCTGACCGAGGCGCTCGGCATCACCATCGCGCACAACACCCTGCCGCTGGACCGCCCGCCGATCGCGCTGCATGCGCGGACGGAGGACGTGGAGGTCGCCGCCGGCATCCGGATCGGCATCACCAAGGCGGTCGAGCTGCCCTGGCGCTATGGCATCAGGGGCTCGAAGTTCTTGAGCAAGCCGTTTCCGAAGTGAAGGTCATTCTGGGATTCCGGGTTCGGCTCTTCGAGCCGCCCCGGAATGACGTACGTCTCACGTCGCCTGCTTCAGCCGCTCCAGCGCCTCGAGCAGCTTGGCCTTGCGGGCCAGCGCCGCCTCGCGCTTTTCGCGCTCCTCCTCGACGACCTCCTCGGCCGCGTTGGCGACGAACTTCTCGTTCGCCAGCTTCGACTCGGCGCGCTTGATGTCGGCGTCGGCCTTGCCGATCTCCTTGTCGAGGCGCGTGCGCTCGGCGGCGACATCGATGACGCCCTTCAGAGGCAGGGCGGCCACTTCGCCGCGGACGAGGAGCTGAACCGCGCCATCAGGCGCGCGGTCGGCGAAGGAGATGTCCGACAGGCGTGCCATGCGCTTGATGACGTCGGTCCAGCGCGGCGCGCGTTCCCTGGTCTCGGCCGAGGCGCCCGCGAGCACGAGCGCAGTCAGCGTTGCCGGCGGGATGTTCATCTCGGCACGCACCGAGCGGATCTGCGTGACGAGATCGATCACCCAGCCGATCTCCGCTTCCGCCTTGGGATCGGTGAAGTCGGCATGGTCGAAGATCGGCATGACCAGGGCCGGCGAGATCAGTGGATCGGTAGGACCTGCCGCAGCCGCAAGCATCGCGAGCTGCTCAGGCGTCGGTCCGGTCGGCTGCAGTGGCCATGCCGCCAGCGCCAGCAGGCTCTCGCGCTTGGCCGTCACCTCCCACAGCTCTTCGGTAATGAAGGGCATGAAGGGATGCAGCAGCTTCAGGATCTCGTCGCGCGCCCAGGCGACCATGGCGCGGGTCTCGTCCTTGGCGGGGCTGTCGGGGCCGAGCAACACGGGCTTGGCGAGCTCGACATACCAGTCGCAATAGACGTTCCAGACGAAGCGATAGATGCTGCCTGCGGCATCGTTGAAGCGGTAGGCTTCGATCGCCTCGGTCACCTCGCGCGTGGTGTGCGCGCTCTCATGCGCGATCCAGCGGTTCAGCGTCTCCTTGGCCTTGGCTGGCTCGAAACCTTCGGGCACGGCGCAATGGTTCATCTCCGCGAAGCGGGATGCATTCCAGAGCTTGGTCGCGAAATTTCGGTAGCCCTCGACACGGCTGGTGGCGAGCTTGATGTCGCGTCCCTGTGCCGCCATCGCGGCCAGCGTGAAGCGCAGCGCGTCGGCGCCGTATTCGTCGATCAGGTTGAGCGGATCGATGACGTTGCCCTTCGACTTCGACATCTTGGCGCCCTTCTCGTCGCGGACGAGGGCGTGGATGTAGATCGTCGAGAACGGCACCTCCTTCATGAAGTGCAGGCCCATCATCATCATGCGGGCGACCCAGAAGAAGATGATGTCGAAGCCGGTGACGAGCGCATTGGTCGGGTAGTAGCGCTTCACCTCCGGCGCATCGTCGGGCCAGCCGAGCGTCGAGAACGGCCACAGCGCCGAGGAGAACCAGGTGTCGAGCACGTCCTCGTCGCGCGTGATGAATCCCTCGCGCTTGTTGCGATCGAGCGCCATCTCGCGGCCCTGCTCGGCCGTGATGACCTCCTGCTCGACGTAATAGCCGAGCGCGTGGCTGACTGCCTCCTCCTCGGTCTCGGCGACGAACACCTTGCCGTCGGGACCGTACCAGGCCGGGATCTGATGGCCCCACCAGAGCTGGCGCGAGATGCACCAGGGCTGGATGTTCTCCATCCACTCGAAATAGGTCTTTTCCCAGTTCTTCGGCACGAAGGTCGTCTCGCCCGAGCGGACAGCCGCCATCGCGGGCTTCGCCAACGTCTTGGCGTCGACGTACCACTGGTCGGTCAGATACGGCTCGATCACGCTGTTCGAGCGGTCGCCATGTGGCACCATGTGGGTGTGCGGCTCGATTCGCTCGACGAAGCCGAACGATTCCAGTCGCTCGACGATGCGCTTGCGCGCGGCAAAACGGTCGACCTTGTTGAACTCCTCGGCGAATTGCGTGGCGCCTTCCGGCAGGCCCTTCAGATAATCCTCGTTGTCGAGGAGATCGAGGCAGCCTTCCTTGTCGAGCACGCTGATGCGGCGCAGGCCGTGGCGATTGCCGACCTCGAAGTCGTTGAAGTCGTGCGCCGGTGTCACCTTCACCGCGCCCGAGCCCTTTTCCGGATCGGAATACTCGTCGGCGACGATCTTGATCTTGCGCCCGACCAGCGGCAGGACGACGTTCTTGCCGACCAGCTTCTGGTAGCGCTCATCCTCGGGATGCACGGCCACGCCGGTGTCGCCGAGCATGGTCTCGGGCCGCGTGGTGGCGACGACGATGAAGCTCGAGGGATCCTCCGGGCTGAACGTCTTGCCCTCGATCGGATAGCGCAGATACCAGAGGTGGCCCTTCACCTCGGTCTGCTGCACTTCGAGATCGGAGATCGCGGTCAGCAGCTTGGTGTCCCAGTTCACCAGCCGCTTGTCCTTGTAGATCAGGCCCTCGCGGTGCAGCTCGACGAACACCTTGATGACGGCCTTCGACAGGCCCTCGTCCATGGTGAAGCGCTCGCGCGACCAGTCGCAGGAGGCACCGAGCCGCTTGAGCTGGTTGATGATGGTATCGCCGCTCTCGGCCTTCCATTGCCAGACCCGCTCCAGGAACTTCTCGCGGCCCATCTCCCGGCGGCCGGGCTGCTGACGCTCCATCAGCTGCCGCTCGACCACCATCTGGGTGGCGATGCCGGCATGGTCGGTGCCGGGCTGCCACAGCACGTCGCGGCCACGCATGCGCTCGAACCGGCACAGGATGTCCTGGAGCGTGTTGTTGAGGGCGTGGCCCATATGCAGCGAGCCCGTCACGTTCGGTGGCGGGATCACGATGGTAAAGGGCACGGCGTCGCGGCGGTCGGGCCGGCCGGCCTTGAAGGCACGGCTGTCCTCCCACACCACGGACATGCGGGCTTCGATATCGGCGGGCTGGTAATTTTTCTCGATCATGGGGCTGCTAGAAAGCCGCGCGCGGGGGCCAAGTCAACGAAAACAAGGCCAACGAAAACAAGGTCAACGAAAACAAGTCCAGGGAAGGCCGGGCGGCAACGGGGCTTCCCGCCCCCTCGGCAGGCCGAACATGGCGCACAAGCGGGGCTTTATGAGGGCTGCGGGCCGGCTGCTAGCGGCCGCCGCGCGAGACCCGCTCGATTTCGGCCTTCACGATGCGTTCCACCAGGCCCGGCAAATTGTCATCGAGCCAGGATTTCAGCATCGGACGCAGCATCTCCTTGACCAGATCCTCCAGCGTCCGCGCATTGCTGCTCAGCACCGTGTGGGCCAGGGAGTTGAAGGCGGATTCGACCGCTGAGACCGTCGATTGCGCCAGGATCGGCTGCTGCGGCGGCAACGGCGGCGCGTCGAAGCCCACCGCCGCATAGGACGGCGCCGGCGTCGGGCGCGGCGGCGGCGATTCGGCGAATTCGAGATCGTCGCGTGGCTCGACCTTGCGGAAGCTCGGCGGCGGTGGAGGCGGCGTCGGCTCAACCGCCATCTCGTCGGTCAATTCGAGCACGTCGGGCTCAGGCTCGGGCTCCGGAGCACGAACCTCGGGCGCAGGCGTTGCCGCATCGAGCCCCGCGAGCAGCGCGTCGATATCGTCCTGGCTGTTCGGTCCGGCATCCGCAGCGGGTGGCGGCGGCACCGGAGCCGGAGCCGGCTTCGCAACCGGCGGCGGCGCGGGTTTCTCGGCGGCAGGTTTTGCAGGTGCGACCTTCGATGGCGGAATGTCGTTCATCGCCTGCGGCTTCGGCGGCGCGGCGGGCGCTGCGGCCTTCTCGGGCTTTGCAGCTTCTGCGGGCGGCGGCTTCGCCTCATCGTCGGCAATGATGCGCCGGATCGAGGCCAGAATCTCCTCCATCGAGGGTTCTGTGACCTTTGCAGGCTGCGTCATCTCCGACTCCACATCATCAACGCCCTCGCATGCGTTGTTTTACACCAAGCACGACAGGATTGGCCGGTTCCGGACGGACGCCCCGACATTTTCGTCGCGAGAGCCCGACTTGTCCCCAGTTCACGGCTCAACGTGCGACGGTGCGCCCCTGCCCTCGGCACTCAAGCTTTACGCACACGACATCGGTGCGGGGCGAATCGACCCGCATCTTCTTGGCAAGGCTATGTCAGGGATTTTGATGATTGCAAGCAAAGCGCCGGTCGGCCTCAACTGTTTGCGAGGCCGATCGGATGCTTACGGGACTTAGCGTCCGTCAGGCGTGCGCACACCGGCCCAGCTGTCGCGGACCTGCTGGTAGTGAACGCTCGCATCATAGACCGTGGTCGAAAGGCCGAGAACCTGCGGCGCCAGACGGCCGACGGAATTGAGCACCGAATAGGACGCCACGACGCGGTCGTGCTGAGCCGTGACGAGCGCAACGCGCGCGTTCACCAGCGCTTGTTGCGCGTTCAGCACGTCGAGCGTGGTGCGCTGTCCCGCCTTTGCTTCTTCGCGCACACCGTTCAGCGCGATCTCGGAGGCCGTGACCTGCGCCTGCGCGGACTTCACCTGCGCCTTGCCGGCTTCCAGCTGGCCCCAGGCCTGCACGACGTTGGCGCGGGTCTGATCGCGGGTGGTCTCGAGATTCAGGCGCTGCTGCGCCAGATTTTCTTTCGACTGGCGGATCAGCGAATATTCCGCGCCGCCCTGGTAGATCGGCACGGAGGCGGTCGCGATGGCGGAAGCCGTATTGGTCCGGAAGACGGTCAGGCTCTGCTGGTAGGCCGTGCTGACGGCGGCCTGGAGCGTGACCGTGGGCAGCAGCGCGCCTTCGTTGATCTTGACCTGGAGATAGTTGACGTCGATGCCGTACATCGCGGCCGTGACGTTGGGGTTCTCCACCAGGCTGAGATTGACCGCCGAGGCGATCGTCGACGGCAGGAAACGATCGACCGGGGAGCCCGGGGCAAGGTTCGTCGGTTCGTTTCCGATGATGCGGCGGAAGTTCGCGCGCGTCGTCGTGAGATTCGATTCGGCGGTCAGGGCCTGGGTCCTGCCGGCTGCCAGCTGCGCTTCGGATTGCGCGACGTCGGTGCGCGTGACCTCGCCGACGTTGAAGCGATCGCGCGTTTGCTTGAGCGTCTGTTCGAGCACGCGCACGTTGCTGCGCTGAACCTCGAGCGTTGCCGCATCACGCAGATAGTCCATGTAGGTCGTGGCGGCCTGCAGCAGGACCGACTGCTCGAGCACGCGCAATGCCTCGCGCGATCCCGAGACCTGGCTCTCCGCCGCGCGCGTCCTGTTGGCGGTCTGATTGCCGTTGTAGAGCGTCTGGTTGACGGTCAGGCTGGCGCTGTTCGGTTGAAGGGGCGGATCGCTGTGGATCCCCGGGCCCCTCTGCACTTGTTGGATATCCTGATACTGATAACCGGTGCTGAGGCTGACCCCGACCCTGGGGCGATAACCCGACAAGGCCTGCGGCACGTTTTCGTCGGTCGAGCGCACCTGGGCGCGTTGTGCGTTGAGCTGCGGATTGTTCTGATAGGCGCGCACCAAGGCGGCCTCGATCGTGTCCGCCAAGGCAGGCGCCGGCCCTGCAAGCGCCAGCAGCAGGACCGAAACCGCAGCTCCGGTGAAGAGCTTCACCCCATGCATCCCAAAAATTCCGTTCATCTTAACGCCCGACTCGTGCCCGCGAGCTGGGTGACGTCTACCGAGTGGAGTCGTTGCCCCGTCGCAACATAGGACGCGGATTTGCGCAACGGAACTACCTGAAGGCAGTTCCCGGTGGAAACTCTTCACGTGCAGCATCCCGGCCACACTTCTGATTCAGAATGGTATTTTAATGGGCTTTGGGCGGTCAGAAGACGAAGCTGGCGGCCCGTTCCAGCCCGGGAAGCACCGGGGCTGCGGCATCGAACAGCGCCCGATGGCCGAATTCGCCGTGGGTATGGGTCACGATCATGGCCCGCGGCGGCCTGGACTGGGCCGAAACGCCGAGTAGACGCCCGCCCTCCTTCAGCTGCCCGAGCAGCCCTTCCGGGATCACTTCGGTGGCGCCATTGAGGATGATGACGTCATAGGGAGCGGCAGACGCATCACCTTCGGTGCAGGCCGCAGCCTTGCAGGTGACATTGGCCATGCCGGCCAGGGCGTCCTTGGCCTTCGCGGCCAGGGCCGAATCGCATTCCGTCGCAGTGACCTGGCGGGCAAGCTTTGCGGCCAGCGCGGCGAGGTATCCCGTGGCGCAGCCGACGACCAGCACGTTGTCGTCCTCGCCGATCTCGGCGGCCTGGAGCAGCTTGCCGGTCAGCGCCGGCTTGATCAGGAAGCGCTTGGCGCCACCCTCGCTCACGTCGAGATCGAGGTCGAGATAGGCCAACGCCTGCCGCACCGCCGGCACGAACGCCTCGCGCGGAACCGTGAGCATGGCGTCGAGGACGCGGCGATCGGTGACGTCATTGGTGCGCACCTGGCCATCGACCATTTTGAGGCGCGCGGTCGAGAAACCGGACATTTGCGGACCCTGCAATGCGGACGATGCCGCGGACGGAAGTTGGCGGCATCTTTGGAACAGGCTCCGCGAAAACGCAACACGTCCGTGGGCCCGGGCAAAGCCGGAGCTGCGCCAGTCACGGCATGAGCAGACGCTGGACTACTCGATCGTGACCGCGAGCCGGCCGATCAGCGCTGCGACCTCGTCGAGCCGGGTCGAATCGGGCGTCTCGACCGCTCGCGCCAGGCGGGCGAGGCATTCATCGTCGCTGAGCTCTGGAAGGTCGGCCGGCAGAATCGAGGGAGCCATGTGGGCACGGTCGATCTGGATGTCGGGCATGGGAATCAGCTCCGTATGAGTCCGGCCCTAGGAAATTCAATTTGAATTAAGTCGATTTGGCGCCGCCCCCGTGGCGCGACGGCGAGCGCCCACACAAAAGCTTGAGCGATTCTACGCTGGATCGAGGCGATCGCTGCTGGACAGCACTTGAGCAATGTTGCTCACCGCATCAGGATGCGGATGTAAATCATTGCAAATGCGATGAAATTTGGCTCCCCGGGCTGGATTCGAACCAGCGACCATCCGATTAACAGTCGGATGCTCTACCGCTGAGCTACCGAGGAAAAGGGCGAACCAGTCGTTCGCGCGGGGTGCGTATAACAAAGCCGCTTGCGCTTGCAAAGGACGAATTCGTCATCATCCGCAACGCGCCTGAGGAAGGGCCGCCGGGCGGCCCCTCCTCCGCGGCATGTCAGATTACTCGGCGACGAACGAGGTCGTCTTGGTGCCGGGGTCGTAGCGCAGCCGCAGCGCGGTGAACTTGCAGAGGTTGACGTTCTTCCACAGCACCGACTCGTCATAATTCTGCCAGTCGACGCGGATGTTCCAGACACATCCCTCGTCATCGTCGTCGAACTCGACATAGGTGCTCGCCTGGTTCTGCAAAACCTTGTCGAGCTCGTTGTCCCATTCGTCGAGGCCATCGTCCGGCGCATTGAAGCCCAGGAATTTGATGGCATAGCCGGTCTCGTTGACGACAGTGACGTTGCGGGCGTCGGCCGCGAAGGCCGTCGTGGTGGCAAGCATAAGGCCGGCGGCGATCAGTCCAGACAGAAAATACTTCATATGAAATCCCCCGATCGAAAAAGGCTCCAGTGCCTACGTCGATCGGCGCAGGCGCCGCGGCAACCAACGGCGTTGCCTCAAGAAATCGTCCGGAGTGCGATCGAAAGGTTCAACACGCGATCGATCAGCACTCCGGCACGTTGCGCGACGCGAGACGCGCGGGGGAGTTCATATCTTTTCGAATTCTCCGCAGCAATGAATGGGCATTCATAGATCGGCGTTGTTTGTTTGCTCCGGTGCGGGCGCCGGCACCGCGGCGCCGTTGCTCTTTCCGGTGACCGCGCCGACCAGCGCTTTCACGGGATCATCGCCCGGCGCAAAGCCGCTCTGGCGCAGGATCTCGTCGATCATCGGACGCAGCGCGTGCACCTTGAGCAGCTCGCCGGCAAGCCCTTCGCCGAAGCCGACGCTGCCGCCGCCTACGCCGCTACCATTGCCGCCGAAGGCGCCGCCGGTATGCAGGATGCGGACGTCCTTGAGGTTGGCGATCGGCTTCACCATCTCGGCCAGCGCCGACGGCATGGTCTCGATCCGCTTCTTGGCGATCTCGAAATCGATGACATTGCTGCCGAGCTTGTTCTGCGCCTCGTTCTTCATGGTGATGACGGCGGCCTCGGCCTCGCCGATGTTGCGAACACCGACCGCCTTGATCTTGTTGGACTCGGCTTCCGCCGTCGCCAGCGTCTTGACGGCCTCGGCGCGGTCGAGCGAGGCCTTCTTCTCGGCTTCAGCCGCGACGATCAGTTCGGTCGACTTGCGCTCGGCCTCGGTGCGGGCGGCCAGCACCTGCGTCAGACGGGCGCGATCGGCGACCTCGACGGCGCGCGCGGTCACGACTTTTTCCTCAGCCGAGACGGCCAACGCTTCGGCCGCCTTGGCTTCGGCCACGGCCTCCGAGGTCTGCTTGCTCTTGGACGCGATCTGGATCTCGTTCTCCTGCGTTGCGATCTGGATCTCGCGCTGGGCATCGGTCTTGCGCTTGTTGATGGCGAGATCGGACTCGATCACGGCGGTTTCCTTGACCTGCTTGGCGCCCGCCTCCTTCTCGGCAACCGCCCTGTCGGTATCGATGCGGGCATTCTCCTCGGTCAGGCGCGCGGTCTGAGTTGCGGTCGCGACCTCGGCGCGGGTGCTCGCGGTCTTGTTGGCGATGTCGCGCTCCTGGGATAGCTCGGCCTCCTTCTTGGTCCGCTCTATCCCCAGCGTCTGCTGGCGCGCTTCGAGATCCTTCTGCGCGATCGCCACCTCGTTGTCGCGGACGATGGCGTTACGGTCGCGGCGGCGGGTCTCGGTGATGGTCTTGAGTTGGGTCAGGCCTTCGGCGTCGAAGAAGTTTTCCGGGTTGAAGAACTTGACGTCGGTCTGGTCGAGCTTGGTCAGTGAGACCGACTCCAGCTCGAGGCCGTTCGATTTCACGTCGGACTCCACGGTCGCCTGCACGTGCTTGACGAAATCCGAGCGCTTTTCCTGGAGCTCAAGGATGGTCATGGTCGCTGCCACCGACCTCAGACCGTCGACGAATTTTGCCTCGACCTGGTTGCGCAGCGCCTCGGCGTCGTTGGTCAGTGCGCCCAACGTCTGGCTCGCGAGCGCAATGCTCTCGTCGTCGGGACGGACGCGGACGTAGAATTCGGCAACGATGTCGACGCGCAGGCGGTCCTTGGTGATCAGGGACTCCCGCTCCTTGCGTTCGACGGTGAGCCGCAGCGTCTTGAGATTGACGCTGGCATAGGAGTGGAAGATCGGCAGGATCATGGCGCCGCCGTCGAGCACGACCTTCTTGCCCCCGAGGCCGGTGCGCACGAACGCCTCGTCGCGGGTGGCGCGCTTGTAGAGGATGGTGAAGACGATCCCGAGGACGACGATCAGCGCGACGCCGATCATGGCCGGGACTGCGATGTCGAACATGACTTGCTCCAATAATGACTTGCTGGGTGCTTAGAGATGGCTTGTTAGAGTCGGCTTGGACGGCTTGAGTTCATCGTCGGCCTTCACCGCCACGAAGCGGGTGCCGTCGCGATCAACCAGCAGGACCATGGTTCCCTGCGGCAATGGTCCCGATGCGGGCGCCGCAACCGCCCAGACGAAGTGCCTGTTGCCGTGGATGTCGGCGACGCTGACGCGGCCGGGCGGTCCCTGGTCGAGCGGACCGATGACGACCTCGCCGACGCGGCCGACGAGATCGCCGAGGCCGACGGCATAGCTTTCATCCTTGGGAATGAGGCGCGCGATGGCACCGCTGGCGGCGCGGACCAGCGGCACCGACACCACAACGGCCCCGGCTGACGCGACCGTCGCCGGCAAGGGACCGGCGACCATCCGCGCGATGTCCTGGATCAGGAATCCAGTGATGGAGAAGGCGCCGAGGGCCAGCAGCAGGAAGATCAGCAGCGGCACGCCACCGACATTGACCCAGGAGATGGCGTTGATGACGCCATTATCGCTGGGGTGACTGAAATCGATGCTGGTGCCGAGCATCTCGCTCAGCGAGGCTCCGACCAGCATCGAGACCACTTCGATCGAGCCGACGATGAGGATCATGGCCGCCGCAACCGCGAACGGCCTGACCTCCGGCGCCATGACGTGTTCGAGCAGTGCGCTCATGACACGGCACTCAGGAGCGCGACTTCAGCCGCGCCAGCCTCGCTGCAATCTCCTTGTCGCGATGGAGCGCACTGAGCTCGTCGATGTCGCTCGAATAGGGGATGCTGGCGGGCACGCCGGTGGCCCGCGCCACCGCCCTGCCCGCGCGCAGCGCCTTCGCCGCCGCGGAGCTGCCGCCCTGTTTCCGGGGTGACGTGGCAGCCTGATGGCTCGCGTGAGCCTCGCTCTTTTCCAGATCGGCGCGGCGCTGCTCGGCATCCTGGAGCGCCGAGAGCACGGCGCGCAGCGAGGTCACGCATTGCTCGATCTTCTCGTTGTTCTCGTCGATGGCGCGGGAGAGCACCTCGAACTGCGCCTCCAGATCCATCTGCCGCGCGATGCCGGCACGGGCGAGATCGTCGCGATTATCGGCGATCGCGCCCTCGATCTTGGCGGCGAGATCGGTCATCTCGCGCTCGATCTCGGTGCGGCGCGCGTTGAGGCGATATTCCTCGGCGCGTGCGGAGGCGAGCGCATCGCGCGCCTCGCTCTCGGCGCGCTCGATTTCGCGGATGGCCTGTCCGACCACCTTGATCTTGTTCTTGCCTTCCGCCTGCTCGATCGCGTCGTAAGCGATCCCGGCGATCAAGCGCCCGACCCGGGACAGGAAGTTGTCGGGGGCGGCAGCGATGGTATCCATAGCGTTCTCCTCCTCTGGCAGACTGTTCGGCGTGACGCCGTAGTGAACTTCGAAACCGTCGTCGGTGCGGATCAGGTGCGCGGGCACGCTCTGCCCCCAACCCTCGGCATAGCCGGCATAGTCGAAGGGCACGCTGAAGCGTCCCTGCACGGTCGCAATCGAGATGGTCGCCGGGCCCTTGATCTTGGCGAGCTTGTCGTCGAGCGGCAGGCGGCGGCCGGCCGCGGCGCGATAATCGGCGCGGTCGCGCAGGCCGAGCGTCACCAGCCGCGAGGGCAGCGCGGTCTCTTTGCGGATCGGCTCATAGGCATGGGCGTGCAGCAGGACGACGTTGGAGCCGACATTATGGGTCCGGGCGACCTCGTCCAGGATCTCCATCATGCGGTCGTAGGCCTGGAATGTCGCCTCCATGGCGGCCCTGGCGGCCGGGTCAGGGGCAAGCCTGTAACGAAGCGCAGACGGCGCGTTTCGGGGCGACGGGCTCATGGAAAGCACTAAAGCACCATTTTGGTGCTTTAGGAAGAGGAAGGTCAATCACGTTCCGCTGATCCTGATGCACTCTACCGTTAGTCGCGGTGGCTAGGGCCGACGTTCAAGGCCGCTCTCTGTTTGCAAAGGTCCCGTGTCCCGGCTTAGCGCGGCAACGCTTGTTGCGTTGCTGCGCTAAGCCGGGACCCACGCCGCGGCCACCGCTCTGAGACGTGTGGACTCCGGTAAGTCTGTCGATCGGGGTGGGCTTGGGGCACCTGGCAAGCGAGTTACCCTCGGTGGTGGTGGCCGGAAAAGGCCGTGCGGCTTTCCAATGAGTATGGCCGCACGGCCTGGAAGCGGTGATCAGAAGATCTTAGCCGCGCTCTGTAGCGTGACCCAGACGCCCCAGACTAGCGGGATGCCGACAAAAGCCCAGAACAGGACCGCCTTCAGGTCTAGTCCGCCAAGCCCGATTCCAAACGAGCCGGAAGGTCCCGATGCGCTCGCGCTTGCTGCGGCCGCCTGCACGTTTGCGACGCCCGTCTCGCGCATGTGCCACTTTGGGTTGACCGGCCTGATCAGGTAATTGCAGATCAAACCTGCGAACAGCATCGCACACAGAATATACATCGTGGTGTTGTAGAGCTGGTCGGACTTGACGCCAGCCGCCAGCTGGAATTCGCGGATATAGTTCACCACGACCGGGCCGATAATTCCCGCCGTCGACCATGCAGTCAGCAGACGGCCGTGGATTGCACCGACGTATTGGGTACCAAACATGTCGGCAAGATAGGCCGGAACGGTCGCAAATCCACCGCCATACATCGACAGGATGATGCCGAAGCCGAGGACGAACAGCAGCTTCGAACCCATCGCCGCGAACGTCGGCGCCAGCGCATAGAGAACGATACCGAGGATGAAGAACGTGTAATAGGTGTTCTTGCGGCCGATCTTGTCGGACAGGGACGCCCAGAAGAAGCGACCGCCGATGTTGAAGAGCGACAGCAGACCAGTGAAGCCGGCCGCGATACCCGCGATCGTCGCTTTCTGGGCGACGGTCAGTTGATTGAAGCCGACATCCGGCAATCCAATCAGCTTGCCCGCGAAGATTTCCTGGAGCATCGGCGAAGCCATCCCGATCACGCCAATACCCGCCGAAACGTTCAGGCAGAGCACCCACCAGATCAGCCAGAACTGGGGAGTCTTGTGCGCGTCCTTGAGGTGTACGTTATACTTCGAGATCATCGTGTTGGTCTCGGCCGGCGGCGCCCACCCCTCCGGACGCCAACCCGCCGGCGGCAAACGATAGCGAAAGGCGCCGATCAACATGAACACGAAATAGATGACGCCCATCGCAACGAAGGTCTCCCACACGCCGACCGAGGTCGGCGACCTGAAATAGTTCATCAGAAGGCTTGCCAGCGGCGCGCCGATCATGGCGCCACCACCGAAGCCCATGATCGCCATGCCGGTCGCCATGCCGCGTCGATCGGGAAACCATTTCACCAGCGTCGACACCGGCGAGATATAGCCGATGCCGAGACCAATGCCGCCGATGACACCCGAGCCCAGCCACAACAGCCAAAGCTGGTGCGTGTAGACGCCGATCGCCCCAAGGAAGAGGCCGCCGCACCAGCACAAGGCGGAGACGAGCCCGGCCTTGCGCGGCCCAACCCGCTCCAACCAGCCACCCCACACCGCTGCGGCGATGCCGAGAAGCACGAAGAACAGCGTGTACATCCAGCCGAGGCTCGCAACCCTCCAGTCACAGGTCGTTGTGAACAATTCCTGGACGAGCGTCATGTCGGGACAGGCCTTCGGTGCCGTCAGTCCAAGCGCGCGCGACAGCGGCAGCCAGAACACGCTGAAGCCGTAAGCCATGCCGATGCAAAGGTGAACACACAGCGCGGCTGGCGGGACCAGCCACCGATTGAAGCCCGCTCTCGCAATCGTGCGCTCCCTGTCGAGAATGCCGCCTCCGGAGCGAGGCATGGCTCCAGCGCTACTGATCGTCGTCATCGAGATTATTCCCCTGTAATTTCCAAATACCGGGCGGGTCTGCCGCCCACGATCCCCGCATTCAACTCGCAGTGCGAGCTTGATTGCAGCCGGCACACCATCGAGACGCGCAGGATCGTTAAGCGCATTCGACAGACCGCAACGGATATGCCCGGATGTGCAGGCTGCGGGTGCTTGGTCCTTCGAGTTCGCAGCGGGCGCCGCGAGGCACGACAGAACTCCGCAATTGCTTGCGGAGAAACCGATCGGCACTGGAATTCAATGTGTGTCGATACGATGGCGAATTTCGTTGGGGGCGGACAGGATCGAGGAGGAAATGAGACTCCCCTTCTGGTGTCATCGCCCCCGCGCGGCGCAAACCGGAGGAATCAGTCTGCTTTGTCCCGAGTCGCTCAAGTTGCGATCGGACACCGGTGCGAGGGTCGATGAGAAATCAATGCCACCGGCGAACGCAAGCGAGGTTGGTCTGATCGACGATCATGACTGGTGAGTGCTCGCCGTCGAACTGATCTCGTGGTTGAAGAGGGAATATGCCGAAGCCGTCGATTTGTCTCTGTGAGGCGGAGCATCGGACGGGTTGCAGCTGCATCCGGTGCTCCGATACTCACTCAAGCTCGAGGGACTTGTAGCGGCCGTTTTCGTCAATCGCCGTTCCCCAGATCTTGTGCGACGCCTGGTGTTCGGCACGGCTGAAATTGAGAGAAGTGCCGAGGCCCAGATCGAGATTGTGCGTATTCTCAAGAACGTCGATCAGTCTTTCAGTATCGAGCTGCGCGCCTGTCCGTTTGAGTGCCTGGATCAAGACGTTGGCGGCGATATAACCTTCAAGCGACACGTAGTCCGGCGCCTCTCCCGGAAAATATTTGGCGAGCGCATTTTTGTATTCGAGGACAGCGCTGGAATAGCCGCCAACCGCAGGCACCACCTGTGTCACGATGACGCCATTGGCGAAGCGCGGCCCAAGCAGCATCAATTCATCGGCAAGTGCGGTGCTGCCCACGAACGAGACGTTGGTGTAAATCATTGCAGGAAAAGCATCGCGCGTCTTCTCGATGAACTTGGCGGCGGCCCGGTAGGTTGCAACCATGACCACGGCTTTGATCGTGCCCTTTTGCGCCTTCAACTGATTGACCGCGTCGTCGACGTCCACCGTATTCCGCTTGTAGTTGAGCCGGAGAATGGAGCTGTCGTTCAGGCCGAGCGAACGAAACGCCTTTGAGACGCCCGTAAATCCGGCATCACCATAGGAATCTTGCTGGGCGAATACGGCGATTTGTCGGGGCTGCAGCCGGCGCAGCTTTATCAAGTAGCGGACGGCGGCGTCGGTCTCCTCCGCGTAGCCCGCGCGATAGTTAAACACATACCGATCGGGAGGGTCGTTGCGCAGAACATTCGCCCCCGTGAACGCGCCGAAGAACAATGCCCGCCGCTCGAGCGCGTAGGGTACTGCGACGGCAGCGGTTGGCGTTCCCACATTTCCTATGAAGCCGAAGATCTGATCCTTTTCGTAGAGTTGCTTCATGGCATCCACAGTCCGCGTCGGCTCGTAGCCATCATCCGCCGAGACCAGCCGGAGCGACCGGCCCTCCACGCCGCCGGCATCGTTGGCCTGATTGAAAGCGGTATCGATCCCGAGTTTCATCTGCCGCCCGAGTTCCTTCGCCGGACCGGAGAACGGTGCCACCATCCCGAACCGGATTTCGTTCGCGGTCACTCCGCGCGCGGTGGAGGCGAGAGCCGTTCGCGGCAACGACGCCGTGGGCGCCGTCGCGGCAGTGACTGGCGCCGTCCCGATCGCGTCGATCAGTGATGCCGACTTCCCGGCAAGCGACTGTTCGAGATCGGCAAGCTGACGTTCCGCCGTTCTGCAATTGGTCCGGCCTGCGGTCAGAGCATTGCGGCCATCCGCGACATTGCGATCGAACAGCTGCGAGAGACCGTCGCGGTCGGTCTCGTTGGACGCGTTTGCCTTGATCACCGCCTGGAATTTGTCGACGATGAACTGGATCCGAGGGCGCGCGACGTCCGGGCACGCCAGCGCCGAACCAACGATCGGCCCCACGCGGCCCGCCAAGTCGCGCACGACATTCAAATTGTCGCCAGGCGCGGCGCCCGCGGCGGTCGTGAACAAAGCGCCAAGTGCAACCGCTATCCAGCGCAATCGCGAGTTCTGCACGATCGTCAAGCCATATCCGATATCGCGCATCGTCGCTGTCTCCGTATATGCCATTTCAATCATTGCGACGTCTCGGCGGAACCGGTCTTTTGGCGCCATTCCATGAATTGCTGAAGTAGCTGTTCGGACTGCTCGGGCGTAACGGTTTGGCCGGCGCTTTGCTGTGGCCGCGCGGTTTTCATCGACTGCACGGCCGCGGCGAAGGACGCGGCGATGGCGGACTCCTGTTGAGCCTCAACCTTCAGGGCAAAGAACAGCGCCGCGACCGCCGAGACGCCAACGGCCGCCACCACGAACAACGTCTTGCGCCCATTCCGAACGCGCCGCGGCGTCGAAGGCTTCTCCATGACCTCAGGCTCGAGTGGCCGACGCAACGATTGGTAGACTGCATTCTCGAGCGCCTCGACTGAAGCGCGCCGCTCAGCGGGGGCCTCGTCTGGTTCGAAGTGCAGGTCGTCAAGAGCGGATAGTGGCGACCGTGACATCTCGCGAATTCGGCGGGGCGCATAGTAAAGTGGATCATGGGGGGTAGTTCGGTCTTGCTCACTCAAGGGACTCATACGCTAATCCTGTGATGCTCTGTTGTTGTGAATTGGCGCTTTTGCTGCCCTCGGAAAAGCTGAAAGCAAAGAGGGCGGCACACAGAAAATCTCTGTCGTCCCGGTCGAACCGCAACCATCGATTGGCAGAGAACTCAAGATGTCGGATGCCGATCCAACATCGCGGGATGCGATACGCATCTGACCGCGAGAATAACCCCGAACCTTCACCGCCCCGCCGGTCTCCGTTGCCTCACTTTCGACATCTATCCGCTTGCCGGCGCAAATGGTGTGGAACCTCACTCCGACGTGATGCAGCTAGCGCGCGATTAAGTTCGAAACGAGGCCGCAAGTTGGCTGCAATGGTCCTTGGAACTTTTGACGGACGCATCGGCATCTCCGAAATCCTGGTTTCCGCTCCCCACTCGTGATTCAATCGAAGTGACCCAGATCGGTCCCATATGATCGCCAGAGAGGTCTGGAGCTGTCGAGCGCACCACTCGTGGATGCGCCGCGTCCGGGGCACGAGACGGAGGTCGTGAGGCTCCCTCTACATCATCATTGCGACGAAGCTCTTGCGACGAAGCAATCCAGAGTCATTCCGCGGAAAGATTCTGGATTGCTTCGCTTCGCTCGCAATGACGGCTGGACGCCTCACCTCTCGCCCTAACTTGCATCTCAACACGCAGACATAGATCCGCACCCTCGCGGCTTGGTTCGCCCGAGCGTTGCTTCATCTCGACACCCTCTTCTGTCAGAGGGCGCAGGGAAGACCGGGTGCCGGCTGGCACCCACGGTCCACTGTGCGAAGGATGCGCTACGAAATTTGCACAGCGGCATACAGGTGACGCCGGAAACAACCCGGCCTTCCCTGCGCAGTGGCTTTACGGCTTATGCCGAGCTCTCCCCGGGGAGCGATGCACTATTGCCCCCGTCGCCTTGCAGATGGCTGATGTGCCCACCCGGTCGGGCAGCACACATCACGGCAAGACTTGGCGCACAGACCCCGGGCGCCAGGACGACACGGTTTTACCGTACGCTGACCGCACCGGTCGTATGCGCGAGATCGTCGCTCACGGTTTCCCGCCCTGCGATCCTCATCGCGCCGACGCGGCCTGCGTCCACCGCCATTCATCCCGCGTTTCGTGACGATCGCGATACGCCCCTCTGACAGGGATGAGGTGAAACAGGACTACGACAAAGCCGAATTTCGGTAAAGTAGAATCTTTTTGGGTGAACTGATTGACCCGCAAATTGGGTGTTTTGCCCATCGGGTGCCGCAAGGGCTTGTAGTCTTGTAGCCCGGATGAGCGAAGCGACATCCGGGATTCGTGCGAGCGGCGGTCCCGGGGATCGCTTCGCTCACTGGGCTACGAAAGCCGAGCTCACGGCCGACGGCACACCAGGTCGATCTCGATCAGCGCGTCATAGGCAAGTCCGGTGACGCCGACGCAGGTGCGGGCCGGCAGCCGATCTGACGGAAAGAACGTGAGGTAGGTCTCGTTCATCGCGGCGTAGTCCTCCTTGAAGCGCGTCAGATAGATGCGCGTCATCACGACGTGCTCGAGGCCGAGATCGAGGCCGGCGAGAACCACCTTCAGGTTCTCCATCACCGCACGGGTCTGGGCGACGATGCCGTCGGGCAGCATGCCCGGCGTCTGCGGCGTGTCCGGCATCTGGCCGGTGACGAAGACAAAGCCATCGGCCTCCACCGCGTGGCTGAACGGCGCGACCGGCTTCGGTCCGCCGCTGATCATGTGGAATTTCACCTGAGATGTCCTTGTTAAGTCGCCTCCTGAAACAGGCGCTTGCTGAGGATGGCGTGCACGCCCCAATTACCGTCGACGACTTGCGTGACGCCGAAATCGACGGCCGCCGACATCAGCGCGATCGCCTCGTCCTCGCTGAGGCCTTTGACGTTCATCAGGAAGCGCCGCATCTTGCGGAAGGCATCCTTCATGGCGAGGTCGAGAGAGGATTTTGCGTAAACCTCGCTCTGGCCCTGCGCGCCGAACTCGGCGAGGTAGTTGGGGTGGCTGAAGCCGGTCAGCACCCAGTCGGTCGCGGTCTCGATCAGGGGATAAGAGAGATCGGCATAGGGCTGACCGGCGAGATCGGCCTTCTTGTGCAGGATCACCTCGAATGTGCCGGTCATCGAGCATTCGATCGCGGTGCCGCTGAGTTCGCCGTCGCCTTGAGCTGCGTGGGGATCGCCGACGGACAGCAGCGCGCCGGGCACGGAGACCGGAAGATAGACGGTCGCCCCCTTCCCCAGCCGCCAATTGTCGAGATTGCCGCCGAAATAGGACGGCGGCACTGAATCGACGAAATCGACCTCGCGCGGCGCCACCGCGATGACGCCAAAATGCGGCCGCAGCGGAATGCGGATGCCGTCGAGCACGGCATGTCGGCGCTTGATCGTGCCCGATACGACGGGGACGCCGGGATAGTCGTAGGTGGTGTGGACGACGCCGAACGGATCGGTCTGCGGCTCCCAGCGGTAAGAATAGAGCGCGCGAGCGTGCGGAGCTTTCTCGTCGTCGAAAATCTCGTAGATCGTGACGGCCTCGCGCGGCTTGGGGCCCCCGAGAAACTCGTTGTAGTGATAGCCCCACCATGCCGCGACGGAGGAGCCGAACACACGGCCGGCGTAGTCGGGATTGCGGCTCGCGCGCGGTACGATGTCCAGGATACGGACCTCCAGCACATCGCCGGGCTGGGCATCCTTCACCGCAACGGGCCCGGTGCAGATGTGCACGCCAAACCCCTCGCCGGCACCGCGGCCGAACACGCTGGCATCCATTGGCCCGGCGCCGCGGCGATCGACGTTCTTCCTGTCGCGCGTCCAGCCGAACACGCTTTCGGCGCCGGCATCGCCCGCGATCATCATGTCGGGAGCATCAGAGGCGTGCTGCGTCAGCGTCTCGATGGTGATGGTATCGCCGGAAGCAATCTCGATCTGCGGCGGCAGCGAGCGGCTGAAATAGCCCCAATGAACGCGGCTGGCCTCGACCGGGAGGTGGTGGTGCCTGCGCTCGGCCGTCGTCCGTTCTTCGGCGCCGGGACGCGCAATGCTGCTTCGGGCCTCCACGCTCTGATGCGCGCGCAATTGTGCCAGCGCCTCCTGCGGCCAGCCGCGCTGTCCCGCTGCGCCATGCTGTGAGGTCGCCCGCTCCGCCTCCTGCTGGCGGAACTCGCGCGGCGGAAGGCCGAAGCGATGGCGAAAGGCGCGGCTGAAATGCGCGGAATCGCCAAAGCCGTATGCGTAGGCGATCTCCGAGATCGAGCGATGTGCCTCAGTCGGATTGGACAGGTCAGCCCAGGCCCGCTGAAGCCTGCGCTCGCGGACATAGTGGGTAAAGTTATCGCCGACCGTCTCGAACAGTTTCTGCAAGTACCGCTCGGAAATGCCCTCGGCCTGCGCCACGCGCGCCGGCACCAGATCTGGATCGTCGAGCCGGCGCTCGATGGTCTGGCAGATCCGGTGCAGCAGCGCAGCCTGGGTCGCGCTCGATCCGGGGTCCGAGGTCGAGGCCGCAAGTTGATGCGCGAGTGTCAGCAGGAGGTCGACGAGAGACTGCGCGACCCAATTCCATTCGGCATCGCTCAATGTGTCGAGCGTGCGCGCGGTGGCGTCCAACAGGCGTGAGAACACATCGGCAAAGCCGCTGGGCGGGACGACGCGGGGCTCGCCGAGCCGCGGCTTGCCCGAGAGCCGTCCGTGCAGTGCTTTTGAGGTCACCGACAGCACGACTGCGCGCATGTCACGCTGGAACACGATACTCCAGTCGCCGTTGCGCGGCAGCAGCAGGAGATGGCCGACGGGAACGATGCGATGGCCGCCAGCGCTCTTCAGCACCATGCCGTCCTCGACCGGCATCAGCGCGATCGGAAGGTCTTCATGCGTTTGCGCGAGCGGCGCGATGCTCTGCGCGCCGGCGGCCATGCGCGTCAGCGCAACACCCGCGGCGTGGCGATGCGATGCCGTCGCGTGCCCGTCGAAGAAGCTGTGGGCGCCCGCGGGTTGCAGGCCGACCGCGGCCAGCACGTCCCGCCAGGCTTCGGGGCGGTCGTCTTGCGCGTAGGACTCGCTCGTGAACGGACGGAAGCTCATCGGATCGACCCAGATTGCGGTCGATCGAAGCAACCTCCGTGCCAGCCGCACGCGATCATCCGTCGCCGCGACGGGCCACAGGCGGGGCTTGTCCTTCACGCGTTCATCCCAAAAACGGAATGTCTGTCAATGCATTAGTCGCATCGGAAAATGCTCTTGCGGATCGTGCCGTGGACGCCCCAATTGGCGTCGACGACCTGGGTGACGCCGAAATCGGCGCCGACCGACAGCAGCGAGATCGCCTCGTCCTCGCTCAGGCGATGCACCGTCATCAGGAATCTCCGGAGTTTGCGGAACGCATCGCGCATCGCACGGTCGAGGCTCGAATGATTGGCAATCTCGGTTTGCGCATCGGCGCCGAGCGCGGCGAGATAGTTCGGATAGGTGAAGCCGTAGAACGACCAGGCATGGTCGGTCTCGAGCATGGGATGGTCGAGGCCTTCGAGATGGGTGCCGGCCAGATCAGCTTTCTTGTGCAGGATGAACTCGAAATCGCCGGTGAGTGAGGTCTCGATCGCGGTGCCGCCGAGCTCGCTGTCACCTTGGGCCGCATGGGGATCGCCGACCGAGAAATAGGCGCCGGGGACTGCGACCGGATAGAACATCCGCGCGCCCTTGCCGATGCGCCAGTCATCGATGTTGCCGCCGGTGTAGCTCGGCGGGATCGAGCTGACGAAATCGGCTTCCGACGGCGCGAGGCCCATGGTGCCGAAATGCAGTCGCGCAGGCACCTTCACGCTGGAGAGGATGTTCTCGCGCTTTTTGATGGTGCCGTGGTCAACGCGCACGCCGGGATAGTCGATGGTCGGATGCACGATGCCGTCGGGGTCCGTCTGCGGCGTCCAGACGTAGTTGTAGACGGCCTTTGCGTGGGGCTCGCCCGCGGTGTCGAGCTCGAAGATGGTCACGACCTCGCGCGGCTTCGGCTCTTCGATCAGGTCGTGATAGTGAAAGCCCCAGTTCGCCGCGACATTGGAGCCGAAGCAGCGGCCGGCGTGGCAGGCGCTGCAGCTCGGCCGCGGCCGGACATCGAGGATCCGCACCTCCAGAATGTCGCCGGGCTCGGCCCCTTCGATCGCGACCGGGCCGGTGAGCAGATGCACGCCGATCCCCTCGCCCGCGCCGCGGATGAACGGGCCCTCGACCGGGCCCGAGCCGCGGCGCGCGACTGCCTTGTGCTCACGCGTCCAGTGGAACACGCTCTCGGCGCCGGGATCGCCCTGGATCATGCGTTCATAATCGTCGTTGGCATGATGCGTCAGCGTCTCGATAGTGGCGCGGTCTCCCGAGCGTAGCGTCAGAGCCGGCGCGACCTTCTTGGAGAAATAGCCCCAGTGAACGGTCTTGGGCGAAACCGGCAGCGTCACATGCTTCATGAGGTGGCCTCTTCGGGGGTCTTGAACGTGATGGAGAGAGCGCTCATCGCACCGCCTCTGGAGTCTTGTCGGTTTCCATCACGCTGAGGAAACGCGCGGTCAGCGGATTGCGGGGATTGGAGAGCACCTCGTGCGCCGGTCCCTCCTCGATGATCGCGCCGCCGCTCAAGAACGCGACACGGTCGGCGACCTCGTCGGCAAAGCGGATCTGGTGTGTCGAGATGATCATGGTGAGGCCGTCATCGATGGCCAGGCGGCGGATCACCTCCAGCACCTCGTTGACGAGTTCGGGATCGAGCGCCGAGGTCGGCTCGTCCAGCAGCAGCACGCTCGGGTTCGGCGCCAGCGCGCGCGCAATGGCGACGCGTTGCTGCTGGCCGCCGGACAGATGCCGCGGCAACGCATCGGCGCGATGCGAGAGCCCGACCCGGTCGAGCAGCTCGGCGGCGCGGCGTTCGGCATCAATGCGGGTCATGCCGTGGACCCAGCGCAAGGGACCGGCGATGTTCTCCTTGGCCGAGAGATGGGCGAACAGATTGAACTGCTGGAACACCATGCCGACGCCGACGCTGGCGCGCTCATTGGCAATGGCGCGCGGCGACAGCGGCTTGCCATCTTCGCCAAAGCCGAGGCGGCGGCCGCCGACGCGGATGGTGCCAGCGTCCCAGTTCTCGAGATGGTTGATACAGCGGAGCAGCGTGCTCTTGCCGGAGCCGCTGGGGCCGAGCAGCGCCACCACCTCGCCCACGCGTACGGTGAGATCGAGGCCGTCGAGCACCTTTTGCGGGCCGTAGCTCTTGGTGAGGTCCTTGGCTTCGACCGCGATATTGTTGCGCGCAATCGTCGCGGCGCGGCGGGCGCGTTCCTCGCGGGTCAGGGCCAGCGGCGGGGTGTCGGTCAGCTCAGCCGGTGCGGGCTCGGGATCGGCGCCAGCCGCATCGGCAAGGTCGAGCTTGGTGGCAAGTTCAACGCGGCGCCAGGGGAGATAGTCGGCGAGCTTCCGCTCGCGGCGCGTGGTGCGATCGAGGTCGAGCAGCCATTCGGCGAAGAGCTGGATGCCGCTGATGGTGGCGGTCAGCACGAGATACAGCAGTCCCGAGGCGAAGAAGATCGAGAAGAAGTCGAAGGTCGAGGACGCCAGCTGGGTCGATCGCAGGGTCAGCTCCTGCACCGCGACGACGGAAGCGAGCGAGGAGTTTTTCAGCGCGCTGACTGCCTCGTTGCCGAAGGCCGGGATCATGGTGCGGATCGCCTGCGGAGCGATCACCCGGCGCATCAGGATGGATGGCGTCATGCCGAGGGCCTGGCCGGCCGTCAGCTGTCCGCGATCGACGCCGAGTACGCCGGCACGCAGCATTTCCGCGATGAACGGCGCCTCGTTGCAGGCGAGCGCCAGGCCCGCGGCCAGCACCGCCGGCAGCTTGATGCCGATATGCGGCAGCGCGTCGTAGGCGAACACCATCTGGAGGATCAGGGGCGTGCCGCGGAAGATCACGGTGTAGCCCCGGGCGATCGCCGCCAGAGGCCAGAAGCGCGAGAGCTGCATGCCGGCGAGGATCAATCCGAGGATCAATCCGCCGCCGAGCCCGAGGGCAGTCACCTCGAGGGTGAGCTCGATGCCCTCGAGCAGATACGGCATGCTCAGGTAATGGAGGAACAGCGACATCAGTCAGCCGTCAGAATGTCCGGCTCCTTGAAGTTGTTCACGTCTAACCCATGCTTCTTCAGAAGCTCCATATGCGTGCCGGCCTTCTGCACCTCGATCAGCGCGGCGAGCACGGCGTCGCGGAATTTCGGCTTGTCCTTGGGAACGGCGATGCCGACCGAATACGGGATCGTCACCGCGATCGCCTTCTCCAGCTTGTCCGGATAGGCCTTCACCGCGCTGTCGACGGTGTTGACGTCGTTGATGTAGGTATCGGCGCGGCCGGCGAGGATCGCCTGGATGCAGTTGGCGTTGTTGTCGTAGAGCTGGATGGTCGGCTCGGGCTTGCCGGCCTTCTTGCACTCCGGGATCAGCGCCTGGATCAGGGGCACCTCGACATAGCCGGTGTTCTCGGCGGCCGCCGTGCCGCACATCGACATGTTGATGCCGTTGATGCCCTTCGGATTGCCCTTGGCGACCAGCACGCCGTCGAACACCTTCGATAGGTGATGAAGTCGGCGGCCTTGGCGCGCTCCTTGGTCGCGTAGATGTCGGAGATCACGATGTCGGCCTGGCCGGCGGCGAGCGTGGTTAGGAGCGCTGCGAAAGTCACCGGCTTGTAGGTCAGCTTGAAGCCGAGGCACTCGCCGATAGCCTCGCCGAGATCGATGTCGAAGCCGATATACTTGCTGGGATACTTGGGATCGATCGTCTCATAGCCCGGCGTATGCGGGTTGATGGCGTTGACGAGCGTCTTGCCTTTCCAGTCCGGATATTTCTCCTGGAGTGCGGCGCAGGCGGCCGGTGCGGCGGCGTGCGCGCTCAGCGGTGCTGCGGCGACCAGGCCGACAGCGAGCACGGCACCAAGCGCGGCCTTGCGCCACGGCTGCGATGCGCGCGCGATCCCCCGCGCATGGGGCAATAGCCGTCTCTCCATCTCCTGCTCCTTCGAATTGTCATGGCGCTGGCCATGTTCCAAATCCCGGAAGGAAGCCTAGGTGGAGCGGCCCGCGAAAAGCTTGTCCGCGGGCGTACAAAAAATTGGACGGACGAGCCCGCGATTTGGGCACGGGGCTGCACAAAAACTGTTCGTGCGCGATGCACGCTACCGCGCGCAATTCCGAATTCGGGTGAACCACATTATCCTGAATGGCGCATCGATTGGCGCGACAGGAGAATCAGATGATGAAGTTATTTGACAGAGATATGACGACAGACGACGGGAATGCGGCGCGCGGCCGACACATCTGCGTCCGGTATCCACAGCACTCCACAGGCTGTCCGCAGCATATCCACAGGCTGATCATGCCGGATTCGCGAGCCCGCGCAGGCCACTTGCTGCGCACAAAACCACAGGTCAGCTATGTCAGCCGCCGGCCTGATCGAACACGGTGCGGCAAGCCTCGCTCAAGCTTGACCGGTTACGGCGCAGGCAGGCCGTGATCGCGCGGACATTGGGGATTTCGCCGGCGCAGAGCCGGTAGACGTCGGGGGTGCAGGCCCGGCGCTGCTCGGGCGTCCCCTGCGCCTGGGCGGCGGAGGCAAACAGCGCCAGGAATAGTCCGACCGTCGAGGCGCGACGCGCCCGGCTCTTCACACCCGCAAACCGCAAGAACCTCGCCTTCATGACCAGTCTCCCGCTCTGCCCGACCGGCCACCATTGGCCGGTGTGTGAAGGCGTAGGAGAAATAAACCGCCGAGAATGTGATCTCTTTCACACTGGCGTTGCGCCCGGGCTGCCTAGATTTGCGCGGGGATTTTTCAGGAATCGCTAACCAATCGGGCCGCGATCGTCGGATCGTTAGAATTCGAACGATCGGCTCAATTTGGAAACAAACCGGCTTTGCGACATTCGCGCTCCGAATTGCCGGAGGGTGTGATGAGCGAAGCCGAATTCAACTTGCTGCTGGATGCCGTCCGGGACGCCATGGTCCATCAGGATTTTGAGCCCGCGGCGGAGGAGGAATTCGTGCCCCGCTCGTGGAGCTTCAACGCGACGCCCAAGGCTGCGAATGACAATGAGGGCGCCTGGCCCCTGCTGCCGTTTCCGGACGGCTGGTACGCGGCCGGCTGAGGCCACTTTCATGATGAGCCGATGCGCCCGCGAGTCGCGGGCGTTTTGCTTTTTGGCCAAGCGCCGAGCCCGGCGCGGCCGCGATCAGGTCTTGACGCGCTCCTCGCCGTCCTGCGGCACCCTGTCGGGGATGGCCGGCGGAAAGATGCTGTCATAGATCGCGCGGGCCTCGCGAATGAGACGGGCCCGCTCCAGCTCGGATTTCGGGACAAATCGGACGATGTCGCCCACGGCTGCTCCAGCGCTCGGGTGATGGGGAATGCATCGCTTCGCAGATGCGAAGTCTATGCCATCGGGCCTGAATCGCCGGGTTCCGCCAAGCCCCGGGCAAATCCGGTGACGCCGCCCTGTCTCTCCTCGGCCAGCCCCAGGCAAAACTGCTCGAACTCCCGAAGCTCGTCGATAATGCGCTGATCCTGCCTCGTGGGCGCCGATCAGACTCCGACGCCCATGCTCTCGCCAAGGCTGCCGAGCCCCCTGGTTCAGCTTCTTCGGTTTGCTGTCGGCGATCAGCTTCGGGAGGTACTGAAGAGCCTCGCTGTCGCGCCCACGGAAATATTCAATCGCGCGATTCGGCAGCACTCCTCGCGGAAGTGCCTCCTGAAATTCGGCAATAGGGCTTCAGGGTAGGCTTTCGCCGCAACCCTCCGACCGTCCTCGTAGACGAGGGCGTAAGTTGGCGCGGTGTCTATACCGTGACTATCCCTCAACCATTTGCAGTATATTCGGCCGTGCGAGATGTCGGGCACCATGTGCTCCGGCAGCGTGTAGCAGCGTACCACAATTGTCGGCCTGATAGTTCTCGTACCCACTGCGGGTCTCGCCATCACTTATGCGCCAGAGCCTTTCAGAACCAGAGTTCACGACTCGCTTGTAAACACGTCATTGGTTGGCGCTGCGATCGTCGCACTCGAACGCGTGAAAAACGTAGCCCGCAAGTGGTGAGACTGGCGGCCCGCCAGCGTGAACCGGCGGCCTCGTGCCAGTCTCCCTCAGGGAAGCGGCGGCGCAGCACGTGCTTGATCGATCTCGGGCTGATCTGCGGCGCATTGACGGCTGCGATCTCTGGGTGTTCATCTATCCTTTGACGTTGTGGTCCTGCGGAGTGGCAGCCATGGCACAGAACATCGTAGCCGGATGCGTCGCAGTAGCTTTGATTATCTTGGCGTTGATTGGCTACGCCCAAAAGCACCATCAATGTTGGAACGGGCACGTGGTCAAAAATTGGCGGCAAGGGCACGTGCTTATAACCCGTGAGCGCTGCGGATACCCTAGCCCTTCAATCTAACGGACCAAGGCGAACCGCGTCGTCAAATGAAAGCGCGGAACCGAAGCCCCGCGCCCTTGTCGTTTTATCGTCTGAGCCGGCGGGCATGCGCCGCCAGCCGCTGGCGGTCGCGCTTCCCAGTCCGCGGCGATGGTCGATGCCGCTCTGAAGGCAGCCGCGCGGACGCCGGAACCGAATGGTAGCAATCCGGTAGCAGTCCGCATCAGCGGAACGGATAGGGAATTATTTTTGCAAGTAATTTCAGAAGCTTGTGATGGAGGCCACGACCAGAATTGAACTGGTGTACACGGTTTTGCAGACCGTTGCGTAACCACTCCGCCACGTGGCCCCATAAGGGCGGACCAATATAGGGGATCAATGGCTTAGGCAACCCCGACCGGGTGCCTACGTCCTGGCGCCGCCGAGATAGCGGCCGAGAATTTCCTCGGTCGTGCCGCAAGCCGCGATCCGCCCCTCGTCCAGCAGGATTGCGCGGTTGCAGGTCGCCTTGATGAGATCGACGTCGTGCGAGGCGAGTACCAGGATGCCCGCGCGCGCCACGATCTCGTCGAGCCGCTGCCGCGCCTTTTTCCGGAATTGCTGGTCGCCGACGCCGATCCATTCGTCGAGCAACACGATCTCGCCCTCGACCGCGGTTGCGACCGCGAAGGTCAGGCGCAGCATCATGCCGCTGGAATAGGTGCGCAGCGGCAGGTCGAGCCGGTCGCCGAGCTCGGTGAACTCGGCGATCTCCGCGCGGCGAGCGTCGATCTCGGCGCGGCGGGCCCCGATCACGAGCCCGCGCCGCATGATGTTCTCGTAGCCGGTGGCCTCCTCGTCGAAGCCGGCCGACAGGTCGAACAGCGACAGGCACCGGCCGTTGACGTCCACACTGCCCGCGGTCGGATGGTAGATGCCGGCGAGGACCCGCAGCAGCGTGGTCTTGCCGGCGCCATTGGCGCCGACGATGGCGAGACGATCGCCGGCGCGGATGTCGAGATTGACGCCGCTCAAGGCCGAGACGATGTGCGGGACCGCCGCATTCCGCCGCAGCGTCACGGCGCTGACGAAGCGGCTGCGCAGCGAGCGGTCGCGGAACGACAGCACCGGAAACGTCACCGAGACGTCGCGCAGGGAAATGTGGGCGGCAGTCGTCATGCGCGCCTCACAGCCAATACGCCACGCGATGACGGTATCGGGCGTAGCAGGACAGGCCGATGATTGCGACGACGCCGGCATAGAGCGCCCCGAGCAACCATTGCTCGGGATCGGTCGGCTGCGACAATAGCGGCCTGCGCACGAGATCGAGCAGCGTGGCGAAAGGATTGACGCGGACCAGCCAATGGAACGTCGTGCCGCGCACGGTCTCCTCGGTCCAGATGATCGGCGTGAGAAAGAAGACGAACTGCAATCCGCTCACGATGGCCGAGCCGATGTCGCGAAAGCGCGCGCAGAGCATGCCGAGCGCGACCGAGCCGCCGAGCAGCACGATGAGCAGGATCGCAAATCCGGGCACGACGAGCAGCATGCTCCAATGCAGCGGCCACGGCATCACCAGATAGAGCAGGACGACGATCACCAGATGATGGGCGAAGATGAGGACGTTGCGCGCGATCATCTGGAGCACATGCACGATCAGCGGCGCCGGCACCGCCTTGATCAGATGACCGGAGGCGACGAAGATGTTGGAACCCTCCTGCAGCGTGGTCGCGATCAGCGTCCACACGATCAGGCCAACGGCGAAGGGTGGCAGGAAAGCGGTGATATCCTGCTTGAACAGCGCCGCGTAAACCGTCCCGACGCTTGCGATCGTGGCGGCAAGCGTCAGCGTGATCCAGAGCGGGCCGATGACGGTGCGCCGGTAGCGCAGCGAAATGTCCATCAGCGCGAGCGTGCCCCAGCAATCGGGCCGCGCCGCCTGTGCCAGGATCTCCTTCGCTACGCGCTGAATTCGACGGCCCCTTCCGCTTCCGACTTTCCGATGCTGCAAACAGGATAGCAGAGCGCGGCCTGTCTGGCCGATGCTCTCTATCCGCCCGCCTGGCGCGGTGCAATCAATCGTACGGAGGATGTGGGCTGGAGTCAGGCTCGTTTGCGACGCCTGAAGTCGCGCCGGCGGCCCTTCGGCGCAGGTTTCGGCGCCAGTTCGGGCATCTCGGCCTGGACCTCGCGGTAGCGCGTTAACAGCCGTTCAAAACTCGCGTGCAGGATCTCGGCGATATCGGGGCGCCGCTCGACGCCGGCCAGGATCGTCGCCGCGGCCTCGATGGTCGACAGGCCATCGCTGCGCGGCTCCTTGCGCAGGCGCCCGTAGCGCGAGGGATGCGCGGGGTTGAGGATGACGCGCTGGCATTTCAGCATCCAGGGATTGCGCCACCACAGCGCCTTGGCCTGGCTCCAGGTGCCGTCGAGCAGCACCACGCCTTCGAGCTTGCCGAGGATGGCGCGCTGCTTCTCGGCGATCTCGCCCTTGCGGTTGAGCGCGACAATCTCGCCCTCGGCCTCGAGATCGGCGGCGCGGGCCGAGCCGAGATAGAGCACGGCCCAGCGCGCGGCGTTCTCGACCGGCCGGCCAAGCGCCTTGGACAGGCTCGGCCATGACAGGCCGACGCGCACGGTGGCATCGGCAAAATGCTTCGCCAGCAAGCGCGCGGTGCCGAGCGCCCTGTCCTGCTCCTGCGGATGTTGGAGGATCAGCAGCGAGAGACGGTTCTCAATCGGCGTGACGCTGTCGCAGATGCACAGCGGCATTGGCTTCTGGCAATGCGGGCATTCGGGGATCGGCTCGGCCGGGGCTGGGTCTGTAAGGTTCGACATGACCGCCGCTATACGCTCAGCGCGGCACTTCAACAACCTATTCCGCCGGCGCAGGCAGCGGGCGTGGCTCGGAGCGGCGCCGCAGGCGGTCGATCAAGAGATAGATCACCGGCGTGGTGTACAGCGTCAGGATCTGCGAGACGAACAGGCCGCCGATGATGGTGATGCCGAGCGGACGGCGCAGCTCCGTGCCGGGACCGGTCGCGACAACAAGCGGAATGCCGGCAAACAGCGCCGCCATGGTCGTCATCAGGATCGGACGGAAGCGCGCCTGGCAGGCCTCGAAGATCGCCTCCGCCGACGACAGGCCGCGCTGACGCTCGGCATCGAGCGCGAAATCGACCATCATGATGCCGTTCTTCTTGACGATGCCGATCAAGAGGATGATGCCGACGAAGGCGATCACCGTCAGCGGCGTGTTGGTGATCTGCAAGGCCAGCAGCGCGCCGAGGCCGGCCGACGGCAGCGTCGAGATGATCGTCAGCGGATGGGCGAGACTCTCGTAGAGCACCCCCAGCACGATATACATCGCGACCAGCGCGCCGAGGATCAGGAGCGGCTGGCGGCCGCTGGTCCTGGCGAAGTCGCCGGCATTGCCGTCAAAGCTGCCGCGGATGCCCTCGGGCATATGCAGCTCCTCGACGGCGCGCTGGATGTTCTGCGTCGCGGCCTGGAGCGGCACGTTGGGCAAGAGGTTGAACGACACCGTCGTCGAGGGGAACGACTGCGAATGGTAGACCGCGAGCGCGGCGAGCCCGCGCGTTGCATGCACCACGGCCGAGAGCGGCACCTGCGCGTCATTGGCGCCGGCGACGTAGATGCGGTCGAGGTTGGACGGGTCGACCTGGAATTTCGGATCGATCTCCAGCACGACCATGTACTGGTTGCGCTGGGTGTAGATGATCGAGATCTGCCGCTGCGAGAACGCGTTGTTCAGGGCGTTGTCGATGTCCTGGACGCGGACGCCGAGTGCCGAGGCCTTTTGCCGGTCGATCGACAAGGTCAGCTGAAGTCCGCCGGGATCGCGGTCGCTGGAGATGTCGGTGATGCCTTCGACCGTTTCCATGCGCTTGGCCACGATCGGCGCCCATTTTTGCAGCAGGCCGAGATCGGTACTGCTCAGCGTGTACTGGTAGTCGGAATCGCTCTGCCGTCCGCCGGCGCGTACGTCCTGGGCGGCGAACATGAAGAGGCGGATGCCGGGCACGGGAAACAGAGCGCGCCTGAGGCGATCGATCACGACCTCGGTCGAGACGTGGTTGCGTTCCTCCGGCGGCTTCAGGCTGATGAACATGGTGCCGCGGTTCGAGGTCGCGGCGCCCGGGCCCCCTCCGCTGCCAACGGTCGAACCGATGCCGGCGACGGCCGGATCCTGCATCACGATGTCGGCGAGCCGCTGCTGCAGGCTGAGCATGGATTGGAACGAGATGTCGGCGGAGGCGCGCGTCGCGCCGATGACGAAGCCGGAATCATCGGTCGGGAAATAGCCCTTGGGCACCTTGATGTAGAGCGTCACCGTCAGCGCGATGGTGGCGAAGAACACCAGCAGCGTCAGCAGCGGAAACTCCAGCACGGTGCGCAAGGTGCGGGCGTAGAAGGCGACGATGCGCGACAGCGAGCCCTCGATCAGTCGGTCGAACAGCGTCGCGGTGCCGGAGGTGGTCTGCCGGATATAGTGGGCGCAGATCATCGGCGTCACCGTCAGCGACACCAGCGTCGAAACCAGGATCGCGAAGGTCAGAGTCAGCGAGAATTCGCGCAGGAGACGGCCGACGATGCCGTCCATGAAGATCAGCGGCGTGAACGCCGCGATCAGCGACAGGCTGATCGAAACGACCGTGAATCCGATCTGCTTTGCGCCCTCCAGCGCCGCCTGCATCGGCCGCATGCCGTGCTCGAGGTTGCGGAACATATTCTCGATCATGACGATGGCGTCGTCGACGACGAAGCCGACCGAGATCGCCAGCGCCATCAGCGACAGATTGTCGATCGAGAAGCCCGCCACCCACATGCCGGCGCAGGTGCCGGCCAGCGCCAGCGGCACCGAGATGCCGGCGGCGATCGTCGGCGTCAGCCGGCGCAGGAACACGAACACCACGACCATCACGAGGATGGCGGTCGCGAGCAGCGTCCACTGCATGTCGAGCACGCTGGCGCGGATCGTGCTGGTGCGGTCGACCAGGGTGGAGATATCGACGCCGGCCGGGATCCATTGCTTCAGCTCGGGGATCAGCGCCTTCACCCGGTCGACGGTGTCGATGACGTTGGCATCGCCCTGCTTGGTGATCTGGATCAGGACCGCCGGTTGCTTGTTGAACCAGGCGATGGAGCGGGCGTTGCGGACGGAATCCTCGATGTCGGCGACGTCGGAGAGCCGGACGAAATTTCCGTTGGAGCTCTTGATGACGATGTCGCGGAACTCCTTCGCCGTGCGCATCTGCTTGTTCAGCGACAGCGTCTCGCTCTGGCGCTCGCCGTTGAAGATGCCGACCGGGCCGAGCGGATTGGCGTTGATGATCGCGGTGCGCACGTCGTCAGTGGCGATGCCGGCGTTCGACAGCGCGACGGGATTGAGCTGCACCCGTACCGCCGGCTGGTCGGCGCCCGATACGGTCACATCGCCGACGCCGGGCACCTGCGAGATGCGCTGCGCCAGCACCGTGTCGGCGACGTCGTAGATGGCGCTGGCCGACAGCGTCTTCGAGGTCAGCGCCAGCACGAAGACGGGCGCACCGGCCGTGTTGGCTTTGCGGAAGCGCGGCAGCGTCGGCAGGTCGCTCGGCAGGTCGACCAGCGCGGCGTTGATCGCTGCCTGCACGTCGCGGGCGGCCTTGTCGATGTTGCGGCCGATGTCGAACTGGAGCTGGATGTTGGTGGTGCCGAGCGAAGAGGTCGAGGTGATCTGGTTGATGCCGGCGATCTCGCCCAGCCGCCGCTCCAGCGGCGAGGCCACCGTCGCCGCCATCACCGACGGATCGGCGCCGGGACGGCTGGCCGAGACGAAGATGGCGGGGAAATCGACGTTCGGGACCGAAGCGACCGGCAGGAACTCGTAGGCGACGACACCCAGCAGGAACAACCCGATCGAGAGCAGCGTGGTCGCGACCGGTCGGCGGATGAAGGGCTCCGAGATCGATGCCATCACTGCATCCCCTCGGTCGCGCCTGCGACCGGCGGGCCGCCGGATTCGGCCGGCGGCATCGCCTGCTCCAGGCGGCGGTTGATGCGGTCGAGCGCGAGGTAGATCACCGGCGTGGTGTAGAGCGTCAGCAGCTGGCTCAGCAGCAGGCCGCCGATGATGGAGATGCCGAGCGGGAAGCGTAGCTCGGCGCCGGTGCCGCTCTCGATCGCGAGTGGCAGCGCGCCGAACAATGCCGCCAGTGTCGTCATCATGATCGGCCGGAAGCGCAACAGGCAGGCCTGCACGATCGCTTCATTGGGCGACATCCCCTGCCCGCGCTCGGCCTCGAGCGCGAAGTCGATCATCATGATCGCGTTCTTCTTGACGATGCCCATCAACAGGATGATGCCGATCAGGCCGATCACCGAGAGGTCCTGTCCGCACAAGACCAGCGCCAGGATCGCGCCGACGCCGGCCGAGGGCAGCGTCGACAGGATCGTGATCGGATGGATGTAGCTCTCATAGAGCACGCCCAGCACGATGTAGATCGTGATGACGGCGGCGAGCAGCAGCCAGGGCTGTCCCGCGAGCGCCTTGGCGAATTCGGCGGCATCGCCGGCATAGACGCCGACGATGCTGTTGGGCATGCCGATCCGGGTCTCGATCGTCTTCACGGCTTCGACGGCATCGCCGAGCGCAGCGCCTGGCGCGAGGTTGAAGCTGAGCGACACCGCCGGGAATTGCGCCTGGTGCGAGATCGCGAGTGGCGCCGTGGTGCGCTTCAGCGTCGCCACCGCCGACAGCGGCACCTGCGCGTTGGGCGCGCCGGCGATCGCGCTCGCCGCGCCCGGCAGATACAGTTTTGACAGGATCGAGGGATCGCGCTGGTACATCGGCAGCGCCTCCAGCACCACGCGGTACTGGTTGGCCTGGCCGTAGATGGTCGAGATCTGCCTTTGTGCAAAGGCATCATTGAGCGTGTCGGTGATCGCTTGCAGGCTCACCCCAAGCTGGCCGGCACGGGTGCGGTCGACATCGAGCTGCGCCCGCAGCCCGCCCTCCTGCGCCTCCGACGAGACGTCGCGGAACAAGGGATCGCGCCGCATCTCCGTAACCAGCTTGCGCGCCCATTCCGACACCAGAGCCGCATCGGTGCCGGTCAGCGTGTACTGGTATTGCGAGCGGCTCGACTGGGTCGATATCTGCACGTCCTGCACCGGCTGGAAATAGACCGTCATGCCGGGAATGCCCGCCACCCGCTGCTTCAGCCGGTTCACGACCACGCTGACATCGTCGCGCCGCTCGCCGCGCGGCTTCAAGGTCATGACGAGCCGTCCGACATTGGTGGTCGGGTTGACCGAGCCCGCGCCGATCACCGAGACCACGCCGACCACATCAGGGTCGGCCTTGATGGCATCGGCGGCCTCGGCCTGCCGCTTCTGCATCTCCCCGAACGACACGTCCGGCCCCGCCTCCGTCACTGCCGTGATCGAGGCGGTGTCCTGGAGCGGCAAAAAGCCTTTCGGCGCGACGACATAGAGGACCAGGGTTGCGACCAGCGTCGCGAAGGTCACGACCAGCGTGGCGCGTTGGCGCTCCAGCACCCAGAGCAGCGTGCGGTGATAGAACTCGACCGTGCGGTCGATGAAGCGGCTGATCGCGGCGAGGCCTGGCACCGCGAGCTCCTCATGCGCATGCCGCAGCAGCCGCGAGCACATCATCGGCGTCAGCGTCAGCGAGACCACGGCCGAGGTCACGACCGCGATGGTCAGCGTCAGCGCGAACTCGCGGAACATGCGTCCCACCAGGCCCGACATGAACAGCAGCGGGATGAACACCGCGATCAGCGACACCGTCAGCGAAATCACGGTGAAGCCGATCTCGCTGGCGCCCTTCAGCGAGGCCTCCATCGCGCTCTCGCCGTTCTCCATGTGGCGAACGATGTTCTCGATCATGACGATGGCGTCGTCGACGACGAAGCCGGTGCCGATCGTCAGCGCCATCAGCGACAGATTGTCGAGGCTGAAGCCGGCAAAATACATGATGCCGAAGCTGGTGATCAACGACAGCGGCAGCGCGACGCCGGCGATCAGCGTCGCCCGCGGCGAGCGCAGGAACAGCAGCACCACCAGCGTCACCAGCACGACGCTGAGGATCAGCGTGAACTGCACGTCGCGCACCGAGGCGCGGATGGTGACGGTACGGTCGGAGACGATGGTGAGGTTGACGCCGGCCGGGATCGCGCGCTGCACCTTGGGGATCTCGGCGCGGATCTGGCTGACGACGTCGATGACGTTGGCGCCGGGCTGGCGCTGGATGTCGATGATGACGGCCGGGGAGCCCTGGTACCAGCCGCCGGTGCGGTCGTTCTCGAGCCCGTCGACGATCTGGGCGACGTCGGCGATCGTGACCGGCGAGCCGTTGCGGTAGGCGATGATGACGGGCTTGTAGGCGTCGGCGGCGGCGATCTGGTCGTTGGCGGCGATGATGTAGGATTGCTGCGCGCCGTCGAGCGAGCCCTTCGGGCCCGAGACGTTGGCATTTGCGATCGCGGTGCGCAGGTCTTCCATGGCGATGCCATAGGCGGCAAGCCGCGCGAGGTCGGCCTGGATGCGCACGGCCGGCTTCAGCCCGCCGAGCACGGAGACGCGCCCGACGCCGGAGATCTGGCTCAGCCGCTGCGCCAGCAGCGTGTCGGCGATGTCGCTCATCGCCCGCAGCGAGATCGTGTCCGAGCGCAGCGCCAGGGTCATCACCGGCGCATCCGCCGGGTTCACCTTGGCGTAGGTCGGCGGATAGGGCAGCGTCTTCGGCAGCACGCCGGCAGCCGCGTTGATCGCGGCCTGCACGTCCTGGGTGGCGCCGTCGATGTCGCGGTTGAGATCGAACTGGAGCGAGATCTGGCTGACGCCGAACGAGCTCGTCGAGTTCATCGCCGACAGCGACGGGATCTGGCCGAGCTGCCGCTCCAGCGGCGCCGTGATCAGCGAGGCGATCACGTCGGGACTCGCGCCCGGCAGCTGCGTCGTCACCTGCACGGTCGGGAAGTCGACCTGCGGCAAAGCCGAGACCGGCAACGCGAAATAGCCGAGTGCGCCGCCGATCAGCAGCGCGATGCCGAGCAGCGAGGTCGCGATCGGGCGGCGGATGAAGGGTTCGGAGACACCCATGGTTTATGCCTGCCGCTTCACGCGGCTGTTGTCGGGATCATGGCTGCTTGGCTCCAGCTCCGGATGAGCCCCCCGGCCCCGGCGCAGGTCCGGTCTGACCCTTCTGATCGCCTTCGCTGCTCTTGCGCTTGGCGCGGAACTCGCTGTCCTTGGCCTGTCCGTCCTTTTGACCTTCGTTCTGGCCGTTCTTGGCGCCATCCTTCTTCTGCGCCTCGCCCTGCGGCCCGCGCGAGCGCTTGCGCGGGGCGAGATCGGCTGAAGGGGTCTGGTCGTCGCGGCCGACGATGACCTTGGAGCCGTCGGACAGATTGGCGAAGCCCGTTGTGACGACCTTGTCGGTCGGCGACAGGCCGCTGGCAATCACGGCGTCATGCTCGTTCTGCTGCGTCACCGTCACCGGCTTGGCCGAGACCACATTGTCCTCGCCGATGACGTAGCTGAAGGTGCCGATCGGGCCGCGCTGCACCGCCGAGGTCGGCACCACCAGCGCCTGCATCAAGGTCTCGACCTTGAGGCGGACATTGACGAACTGGCCCGGCCAGAGCTGGTAATTGGCGTTGGGGAACTCGGCCTTGAGCCTGAGCGTGCCGGTGGTCTGGTCGACCTGATTGTCGATGCCGGTGAGCTTGCCGGTGTCGATCACGGTGACGCCGTCATTGCCGAACACGTCGACGGCGAGCGTGCCCTTTGCGGCGGCCGCATTGACGCGCATGATCTGCTGCTGCGGCAGGCTGAACCACACCGCGATCGGCTGCAACTGCGTGATCACCACGAGGCCCGTGGTGTCGGCGGCGTGGATGATGTTGCCCTGGTCGACCTGGCGCAGGCCGGCGCGGCCCGAGAGCGGCGCCACGATCTTGGTGTAGCTCAGAGTCGCCGCCGCGTTGTCGATCGCGGCCTGGTCGGCCTTGACCAGCGCCTCGGTCTGCGCGACCAGCGCGCGCTGGGTGTCGGCCTGCTGCTTGGAGCCGGCATTGGAGGCGGCGAGCTGCTCGTAGCGCGTCAGGTCGATGCGCTGGTTGGCGAGCTGGGCCTGGTCCTGCGCCTTCTTGGCGACGGCCTGGTCGTAGGTCGCCTGATAGAGCGCCGGATCGATCTCGCCGAGCACGTCACCCTTCTTGACGTCCTGGCCTTCGGTGAAGTTGACCGCGATCAGCTTGCCGTCGACCTGCGAGCGCACGGTCACGGTGTTGAGGGCACGGATCGCGCCGACGCCGTCGAGATAGACGGGCACGTCCTGGATGCGCGGGGTCGCCGCCAGCACCGGTACCGGCAAATCGGGCCGCTGGTTACGGTTGTTGGCCTGCTGCTGCTGGTGCGTGACGATCCAGCCGACATAACCGAGGCCGCCGAGGATCGCGAGCGTGATCAGGGTCATGACGAAGCCGCGGCCGCGCGACCTCTTCGCCGTGCCCTCCTTCGCGCCTTGCTTGCTATCCGGCTTAAAGAGCATTGACCGGTTTCTCCATGCGCGGCTCCCAGCCGCCGCCGAGCGCCTGATACAGGCTGACGATGGCAAGAAGCCGTGCGAGCTGGGCCTGCCACAACGCATCTTCCGCCTGAAATAGTGTCTGCTGGACATTCAGCACGGTGACGATGTCGGCAGTGCCGGCGCGCAATTGCTGCTCGGCGAGATCGAAGGCGCGCTTCGAGGAGGCAACGACATCGCGCTGCAATTGCAACTTGATCGTGGTCTGCTTGATCGAATACAGCGCGTTATCGACGTCGGTGAAGGCCTGGACGATGGTCTTGCGGTAGGTCTGGAGCAGCTCGTCCTGCCGCGCCTTGGCGAACTCGAAATTGCCGAGGATCTTGCCGCCGTCGAAGATCGGCTGCGTCGCGCTGCCGACGAGCTGGAAGAAGGCCGCATGCGGCTGGAACAGCGAGGCCAGCGCCGAGCTCTGATAGCCGCCATTGCCGGTCAATTGGATGGTTGGAAAGAATTGTGCGCGGGCATTGCCGATATTGGCGGTCGCTGAAGCGAGCTGCGCCTCCTGCCGGCGGATGTCGGGCCGCTGCGTCAGGATCTCCGATGGCAGGCCGGGCGTGACGCGCGGGATCGCGATGCTGTTCAGCGAGCCGCCGGCGATGCGCACACTCTCCGGCGGCCGCGACACCAGCACGGCGAGCGCATTTCGGTTCTGGTCCAGCGTCTGCCGCAGCGGCGGCACCAGCGCCTTCTGGTTGGCGAGAACGCTCTCCTGCTGGGCGACATCGAGGTCGGTCCCGGTGCCGGCCTTGCGGCGCTCGCGGATGGCATCGAGGATGCGCTGCGCGCTGGCGATGTTGCTCTGGGCGGTGCGTAGTCGGTCCTGCGAGGCCAGCACCTGGAAATAGGCGTTGGCGACGCTCGCCAGCGTCGTCAGCGCGACCGTGTCGCGATCGAAGCGGTTGGCGTTCGCAGTCTCTTCCGCCGTCTGCAGCGCATCGCGGTTCTGGCCCCAGAAATCGAGCTGATAGCTGGCGCTGAGCGAGGCCTGGTAGTTGACGACCTCGCGGCCGCCGATGGAGAGGCCCGAGGCGCTCGAGCCCGAGGTGCGCGAATAGGCCTCCTGCCCGGTGCCGGACAGGCTCGGCAGCAGCGCCGCACCCGCCTGCCGCGCCTGCGCATCCGCCTGGACGATGCGGGCGACGGCGGCGGCGATGTCGAGGTTGACGGTCTGCGCCTCCTCCATCAGTTGCGTGAGCTCGGCGGAGCGAAAGCCGCGCCACCAATCCAGTGACGGCGGCACATCGCCCTTGCCCGCATATTTGTACTGCGTGGGCACGTCGAGCGCGGGATCCGGGAGGTCCTGCGTCAGCACGCAAGCGCCGGAACCGGCCGCGAGGCACAGCACCGCAAGCCAGCGTGCGGCGTGCCGCATCCGGGATGCAGAGTCCGGGGACCGCCGCACGGCGATCGCAGAAACATCCTGTGTCACATCCACCCCCCGCCGGGCAGACCGAGCCGCCACCGCCGAGCCGGATTAACCGATTCGCGGCGGAACAGTCGGGGGGCGTTGGATAACTCGCTCACAGGTGATGCTTTCTCGGAACCGTGGAATTCATACTAGCCGGGTGCGGAACAGCGGGACAGTCCCGCAGGTGCGAGATGGTCGGCCAAGCCCATCGATACCGGAGCTACGAAAATGCGAGATACGCCTGTCTGGCAGAGACTTTTTGCATTTTCGAGCCACCGCAAAGCGTGCTCAAGCTTACTAAGATTTCATGTGATATTGGCGCCACACCTGCGCGGAAGCCGTTCGATCCGGCTGCACCAGCAGCAATCTGCAACATGCTGCTTTGGCTCCGTCTCAAGCGGGCATCGGCGGTTCTCGCAAGGCCATCGATGACCGCGACTGAACGCGCCGCTGCCCGCACATGTAGGTCCTCCGTCCGCCGCGCGCCATTCACTTTCCTAGGCCGCTCGTGACTTGCGTTATTTTCCATGGCCAGGCGGTGATCGAAGATATCATTTCGCCGATCTCCGGCATTGCTTTCGCGAATTTCGCCGCAGCGCAAAAGCCTTCCCCTTTGGCCTCCCAAGCACTAGGTTCTGGCCAACCAGATCAACCCCTTGCCAGTGATTTCCCCCGATATGACCACTCGAAACGACGTTGTCGAAGCCATCGGCAACACCCCGCTGATCAAGCTCAAGCGCGCCTCGGAATTGACCGGCTGCACCGTCCTCGGCAAGGCCGAGTTCATGAATCCCGGGCAGTCGGTGAAGGACCGCGCCGGCAAATGGATGATTCTGGAGGCCGAGAAGCGCGGCGAGCTCAAACCGGGCGGTCTCGTGGTGGAAGCGACCGCCGGCAACACCGGCATCGGCCTTGCGGTCGTGGCGAGCGCGCGCGGCTACCGCACGCTGATCGTGATCCCGGAAACGCAGAGCCAGGAGAAGAAGGATTTTCTGAAGCTCTGCGGCGCCGAGCTGATCGAGGTGCCGGCCCTGCCCTACGCCAATCCCAACAACTACCAGCATGTCGGCCGCAGGCTGGCCGACGAGCTGCGCAAGACCGAACCCAATGGCGTGCTGTTCGCCGACCAGTGGAACAATCTCGACAATGCCAAGGCGCATTACGAGTCCACCGGACCGGAGATCTGGGAGCAGACGAGCGGCAAGGTCGACGGCTTCGTCTGCTCGGTCGGCAGCGGCGGCACGCTCGCCGGCGTCAGCCGCTATCTGAAAGAGAAGAACAAGGATATCCGCATCGCCTGCGCCGATCCGCACGGCGCCGGCATGTACGAATACTTCAGGACCGGCGATGCCAAAGCGACGCCCGGCGGCTCGATCACCGAGGGCATCGGCCTCAACCGCGCGACCGCGATCGTCGAGACGGCGAAGGTCGATGACGCCTATCTCATTCCCGATACCGAGGCCGTCACCGTCATCTACGAGCTGCTCCAGCACGAGGGCCTCTGCCTCGGCGGCTCGACCGGCATCAACATCGCCGGCGCGGTGCGGCTCGCAAAACAGCTCGGACCCGGCAAGACCATCGTGACCGTGCTGTGCGATTCCGGCAGCCGCTATCAGTCCAAGCTGTTCAACGCGGACTTCATGCGCGCCAAGAACCTGCCCGTGCCGGAGTGGCTCGAGCAGCGCAGCAACATCAAGCCGCCGTTCGTTTAGGCCGAACCGGTTGCAGCCGCGTGTGCTAAGTGTAGCGGTCGCTGCCCGGCCAGAACAACAGCGCCAGCGTCAGCACGAGATAGACGATGCTGCCGACCACCGTGCCGGTATGCTCCTGGCCCATCGCAAGGTGCGGAAACTTCATCGCGACGACGTAGTCAACGATCATCAGCGCGATCCAGGCCGGGACCACGCAGACCGGATCCCAGCCGATATCGCGGAAGCGCATCGAGTACAGCGTGATGGTTGCCAGCGCGAAGAACACCATCGCCGCGATCATTCCCGAGCTCTTCAGGAGATCGTCGGGGCGAACATTGGCCGGGTTGACGTTGCGCAGCGCCGACGTCGCGACCGCAAAGCAGATCGCGGTCATCACGACCGCGAGCGCGAGCGTGGCGAGGAAGAACTTTAGGCGTCCCAGGCGGGTATTGAAGCCAAATACGAGGTCGAGCACAGGCGCCCCCTTTTTGCGCCATAGGCGCAGAAAGAGCTTTCGAACGGGTGAAGCGGCGGGGGCACAACCCTGAATATGGTTGCGAAGAGATTACGGACCGCAGATCAAGTTGAGCTGCTGTAGGGTGGGCAAAGCGTAGCGTGCCCACCCTACGGCAGCACGGTTTGGATCACCGCAAAATCTGGCTCAAAAACAGCTTCGTCCGCGCATGCTGCGGGGCCGCAAAAAACTCGTTCGGCGTGTTGGCCTCGATGATCTGGCCGGCGTCCATGAACACGACGCGGTTGGCGACCTCGCGGGCAAAGCCCATCTCGTGGGTGACGACCAGCATGGTCATGCCCTCCTCGGCGAGATCGACCATGGTGTCGAGCACCTCCTTGACCATCTCGGGGTCGAGCGCCGATGTCGGCTCGTCGAACAGCATCACTTTCGGATTCATGGTCAGCGCGCGGGCGATGGCGACGCGCTGCTGCTGGCCGCCGGACATCTGGCCTGGAAACTTGTTGGCCTGGTGCGGGATCTTGACCCGCTCCAGGAATTTCATCGCGGTCGCCTCGGCGTCCCTCTTAGGAATGTTGCGCACCCAGATCGGCGCCAGCGTGCAATTGTCCAGAACCGTCAGATGCGGGAACAGATTGAAGCTCTGGAACACCATGCCGACCTCACGGCGCACCGCATCGATGTGCTTGAGGTTCGGCCCGAGCTCGATGCCGTCGACGACGATCTCGCCTTCCTGGAATTCCTCCAGCGCATTGATGCAGCGGATCAGGGTCGACTTGCCCGAGCCCGAGGGCCCGCAGATCACGATGCGCTCGCCCTTTTTGACCTCGAGGTCGATGTCACGCAGCACGTGGAAGTCGCCGTACCATTTGTTCAGGCCGGAAATCTTGACGATGGGCTCGGACATGGTGACCTCGATCAGTTGCGACGGTGGGCGTTGAGACGGTGCTCGACGAAGAGCGAGTAGCGCGACATTCCAAAGCAGAACAGGAAATAGATGATACCGGCAAAGGCAAAGCCGGTGAACAAGGTCGACGGCGTCGACCACTTCGGGTCCGCGAACGAGGCGCGCAGCGACCCCAGCAAATCGAACAGCGCGACGATGGAGACCAGCGAGGTATCCTTGAACAGCGAGATGAAGCTGTTGACGAGGTTCGGGATGACGTGGCGCAGCGCCTGCGGCAGCACGATCAGCGACGTCGTCTTCCACCAGGACAGCCCGAGCGCCGCCGCCGCCTCGCCCTGCCCGCGCGGGATCGCGGCGAGGCCCCCGCGGACGTTCTCGGCCTGATAGGCGCCCGTGAACAGCGCAATCCCGATCAGCGCGCGGACGAGCCCGTCGACCGTGAAATTGCCCGGCAGGAACAGCGGCAGCATGTAGGTTGCGAAGAACAGCACCGTGATCAGCGGCACGCCGCGCCAGAATTCGATGAAGGCGATCGAGAATATCCGGATCAGCGGAATGCTGGAGCGGCGGCCGAGCGCCAGCGCAATGCCGATCGGCAATGACGTGACGATGCCGGCGACGGAGACCACCAGCGTCACGAGAAGACCGCCCCAGAGTCGCGTCTGCACGACCGCCAGTCCGCCGTGATCAAGCCCCATCAGCTTGATCACGATGGCGATGGCGATGAAAGTCGCGATGCTCCATGCCAGGGGGCGCCATCCCGTGCGCACGCCGCCGCCGAGGACAAAGGCGATCAGCGCGACGACGGCCGTGGTGATCGCAAAATCGGTCCAGACCGATTGGCCCGAGCCCTCGAGCTGGTCGCGCAGCCAGGTCAGGGGAAAGATCAGCCAGAAGATTGCCTTGCCGACCAGCAGGATGAGGTTGCCGACGACCCACAACAGCGGGGCGATGGCCGAGGTCTTGCTGAGACTGAGCAGGACCTGCCCGGCGCCGATGATGCTGTCGTCGAACAATTGCAGCAGGCCCGCCGTCCAGCTCACGCCGAAGCCCGAGATGCCGCCGCCATGCAGCAGGAAGAACGCGACGACGGGAAAGGCGAAGAAGAACAGGCTGGCGTTCACCCCCTTCGCGGGCAGGCGCGGAACGAGCATTGGCACCAGCAGGACCGCCGCCAGGGCGAATGTGAGGTTGACGCGCCAGCGCTCGGCCTCGGGATAGAAGCCATAGATTAATTGCGGCAGCTTGGCCTGGATGTAGGGCCAGCAGGCGCCGACCGCGAACCCCGCGTTCTCGGTCAGGCACGCCGCACGGTCACTGCCGGTCCAGACCGCGTCGACGAACAGGAACCGGACTGACGGAACGATGGTGAACCAGAGCAGCAAGGCGCTGACGATGGTGATCAGGATGTTGGTCGGCGAGTTGAGCAGGCGCGTGCGCACGAGGCCAATGAAGCCCGTCGTCTTCACCGGCGCAGGACGCTCGGTGAGCAGATCCTGCCGGACATAGGCGGATGAGGTGATGTCGGTCATGCGCCGAGGCTCCGGCTGACGCGCCAACCGTAGACGCTCATGATCGCGCTGGTGAGCAGCGAGATCAGAAGATAGACGCCCATCGTCATGGCGATGATCTCGATCGCCTGCCCGGTCTGGCTCAGCGACGTGCCGGCCCATACCGAGACGAGATCAGGATAGCCGATCGCCACCGCAAGCGAGGAATTTTTGGTGAGATTGAGATACTGGTTGGTCAGGGGCGGCACTATGACGCGCATCGCCTGCGGCACGACGATCAGCCGCAGCGTGGCGCCGCGGCTGAGGCCGAGCGAGGACCCCGCCTCCATCTGCCCCTTGTGCACGGACAGGATTCCGGCACGCACGATCTCGGCAATGAAGGCGGCGGTATAGGTCGACAGCGCCAGCGTCAGTGCCACGAACTCCGGAATGATGCGCGAGCCGCCGGCGAAATTGAAGCCCTTGAGCTGCGGCAGCTCGACGGTGAAAGGCAAACCGAACACCAGTATGGTGGCGAGCGGCAGGCCGAACAGCAGGACCAGCACAGAGGGCCAGATGCGGATGACCTGCCCGCGCTGGAACAGCGCGCTCCGCGCATGGATGCGCAAGGCCAGCGACGCCACGATGCCGAGGGCCAATACCGCCAGGAACGGCACCAGGCCGCTTCCGCCGATAGGTGATGGAATGACGAGGCCACGATTGCTAATGAAGGCGATGCCGAGCAGCGAAATGCTTTGCCTGGGATTGGGCAGCGCGGCGAGCACCGCCAGGTACCAGAACAGGATCTGGAACAGCAGCGGCAGGTTCCGGATGATCTCGACGTAGATCTCGCCGACGCGCGACAAGAGCCAGTTCGGCGACAGCCGGCACAGTGCGACGATGAAGCCGATCACGGTGGAGAAGAAAATGCCGACCACCGAGACCACGAGCGTGTTCAGGAGCCCGACCACGAACACGCGCAGGAACGTGTCCGAGCCGGTGTAGGAGATCAGGGTCTGGTTGACGTCGAAGCCGGCATTGTTGCGCAGGAAGCCGAAGCCGGCGGCGATGTGCTGGTTCTCGAGGTTGGCGCGGGTGTTGGAGACGATCTCGTAGCCAATCCAGCCCAGGATCGCCGCGAAGGCAAACTGGACGGCGACGCCGTTCCAGCCTGCCTTGCCGCCCAGAATGCGCCTGATCTTCAGCGCGATCTGGGCCGGCGGTTTTCGAGCCTCGGTGCTCATCGCCGCGGATCAGGCGGGATCAGCGGATCGGCGGCGCGTACTGGAGACCCCCCTTGTTCCAGAGATTGTTGAGACCGCGATTGATGGCGAGCGGCGAGCCCGAGCCGACATTGCGGTCGAACACCTCGCCGTAATTGCCGACCGCCTTCACGATCCGGACCACCCAGTCCTTGGTGAGGCCGAGCTGTTCGCCGAAATTGCCGTCGGTGCCGAGCACGCGCTTCAGCTCCGGATTTTCCATCTTGGCCTTCTCGTCGACGTTCTTCGAGGTGATGCCGAGCTCTTCGGCGGTGACCATCGCGAACAGCGTCCACTTCACGATGTCAAACCACTGGTCGTCGCCGTGGCGCACCATCGGGCCGAGCGGCTCCTTCGAGATGATCTCGGGGAGCACCATGTGGTCGTTGGGATTGGCGAGCTTGAGGCGGTTGGCGTAGAGGCCCGACTGGTCGGTGGTGAAGACGTCGCAGCGGCCGGCCTCATAGGCCTTGACCGTCTCGTCATTGGTGCCGAACGCGATCACCTCGTACTTCATGTTGTTGGCCTTGAAGTAGTCGGCCAAATTCTGTTCGGTGGTGGTGCCGGTCTGCACGCAGACCGAGGCGCTGTTCAGTTCCAACGCGGAATTCACTTTGAGCGACTTCTTCACCATGAAGCCCTGCCCGTCATAATAGGTCACGCCGGTGAAGTTGGCGCCGAGCGAGGTGTCGCGCGAGATGGTCCAGGTGGTGTTGCGCGAGAGCACGTCGATCTCGCCGGATTGCAGTGCCGTGAAGCGATCCTTGGCGGACAGCGGCACGTACTTGACCTTGGTCGGATCGTTGAAGATGGCGGCGGCGACGGCGCGGCAGAGGTCGACGTCGAGCCCGGTCCAGTTGCCCTTGTCGTCGGGCGAGGAGAAGCCCGGCAGGCCCTGGCTGACGCCGCAGGACAGCGTGCCCCGGTCCTTGACGGTCTTGAGCGTTTGCGCACCGGCAGTCTGGGCAGTCAGGCCGGCGGCGAGAGCGAGAGTGAGAGCCAGGGTTACGCGTTTCATGGGCTGAAGGCCTTTCAAGGTCGTCTCAATGAACGTTGTCTCAGGATCGTCTCTGCCAGGACTAGGCGTCGCAGCACTAGCCTTGCAAGAGTCATGCTGGAAAACCTTGCCGAACACCCGCCGATCCCGAGAGGCCATAACCTAATCCCCGCCGCTTGCGCCCGCCTTTGTGGCTGTGGCGCAAGGTCCGGTCAGACGATGGATCGAAGGTCGCGGCTGCCCCTCAACATGCGGCGACTGAATAGCACCTGCGCATAGGAGAGCGGCTGACGGGCCGGGTCAAGGGGTTGACGGGACTCTTCTGTGTTCTGTTATTAACGACAGCGGCCTTTCGGCCAGCCTGCGGGCGCGACGCGCGCCAGCGGAAACGCTTTTTTGAAAGCAGACGCATGGATTCCTCGCATCCCCTTCAGCAGCAGGCCGAGACCCGCCTGGTGACCTCCGGCCGCGACACCAAGGCGCAGAAGGGCTTCGTCAATCCGCCGGTGTTCCACGGCTCGACCGTGCTCTATCCGACCGCCGAGGACCTGCACGCCCATCGCGGCGAGTTCACCTATGGCCGCCACGGCTCCCCCACCACCAAGGCGTTCCAGGAGACGCTGATGGCGCTGGAGGGGCCGCAATGTGCCGGCGTCGGCATCGTGCCGTCAGGACTGTCGGCAATCTCCACCACCCTGCTCTCGGTGCTGAAGGCCGGCGACCACATCCTGGTCTGCGACAACGTCTATCGACCCTCGCGCAATTTCTGCAACGGCATGCTCACCCGCTATGGCATCGAGACCACCTATTTCGATCCGCTGATCGGCGCCGGCATCGAAAAGCTGTTCAAGCCGAACACGCGCGCGGTGCTGGTCGAGGCGCCTGGTTCGCAATCGTTCGAGATGCCGGACATCCGCACCATCGCCGAGGTCGCGCATGCCAAGGGCGCGCTTGTCATCGACGACAACACCTGGGCGACGCCGCTCTATCACCGCTCGCTCGAACAGGGCGTCGACATCAGCATGCAGGCGGCCACCAAATATATCGGCGGCCATTCCGACATCATGTTCGGCACCATCTCGGCCAATGCCAAGGCCTGGCCGATAGTAGCGGAAGGAATCCGCCTGCTCGGCGTCTGCGCCGGTCCTGATGACGTCTTCCTCGCGCTGCGCGGCCTGCGCACGCTGTCGGTGCGGCTGGCGCAGCATCATCGTTCAGGCCTCGAGATGGCGCGCTGGCTCGCTGATCGGCCTGAAGTCGCGCGCGTGCTACATCCGGGGCTGGAGACCGATCCCGGTCACGCGATCTGGAAGCGCGACTTCACCGGCGCCTCGGGCCTGTTCAGCATCGTCTTGAAGCCGGCGCCGCAGAAGGCCGTCGACACCATGCTCAACACGCTCAAGCTGTTCGGCATGGGTTTTTCGTGGGGCGGCTTCGAGAGCCTCGCGATTCCGTTCGACTGCAACGACTATCGCACCGCGACCAAGTGGGCGCCGGGCGGCCCGACTCTCCGTCTGCATATCGGGCTCGAAAGCACCGACGACCTCAAGGCCGATCTCGATCGCGGCTTTGCTGCCCTCAAAGCGGCAATGTGAGTCTGAGCAAAAGGCAGCGCGCCGCGGACGCGCCAAGGCGCGCCGCGACGGGAACGAGCAACCCACGCAGGCGTTAACGCCGATGAGCCAACAAATGGTTTGAACCTCAAGCATTTGGCGCTAGCCTCACCAATCGACTCTCAATCCGGACAGGGAGAATGGGAACGTTGGTTCTGCTCGATCTGATGGGCGGCGTTGCTCTGCTGCTGTGGGGCCTGCACATGGTCCACAGCGGCATTTTGCGCGCGTTCGGCCCGGACCTGCGGCGGCTGCTCGGCAAGGCGCTTGGCAACCGCTTCAAGGCGTTTGCGGCCGGCCTCGGCCTCACCGCGCTGCTCCAGAGCAGCACGGCGACTGCGCTGATCACCAGTTCATTCGCCGCCGAAGGCCTCGTCAGCCTCGCGGCCGCGCTCGCCATCATGCTCGGAGCCAATGTCGGCACGACGCTGATCGTGCAGGTGCTCTCGTTCAATATCGCGGCGGCCGCACCGGTGTTGTTCGTGCTGGGGCTCGTCGCCTTTCGCTCGGGCCCGCGCTCGCGGATCAAGGACATCGGCCGCGTCTGCATCGGCCTCGGCTTGATGCTGCTGTCGCTGCATATCCTGCTCGATACGCTGGCGCCGGCGGAGAACGCGCCCGGCATGCGCATCATGATGTCGGCCATCACGGGCGATCCCGTCCTCTGCATCGTCATCGCCGCACTCATCACCTGGGCGGTGCATTCGAGCGTCGCCAGCGTGCTCTTGATCATGTCGCTCGCCTATTCGCAGTTCATCACGCCTGACGCGGCGCTCGCGCTGGTGCTCGGAGCCAATCTCGGCAGTGCCATCAATCCCGTGTTCGAAGGGGCAAGGCGCGACGATCCCGCGAGTTACCGCCTGCCGGTCGGCAATCTCGTCAATCGCATCGCCGGAATCGCACTCGTCCTGCCGTTCCTGAACGTGATCGCCGGCTACATGCACGCCTGGCAGCCTGATCTCGCCAAAATGACGGCAGCGTTCCATATCGCCTTCAACGCGGGTACGGCCGTCATCTTCATCGGGCTGCTCGACACCATGTCGCGCGCCCTGACCCGGCTCTTGCCCGATCGCATCCAGGAGGCCGACCCGGCCCGGCCGCGCTATCTGGACGAGAGCGCGCTGGAGACGCCGTCACTGGCCCTCGCCGACGCCGCCCGCGAAACCCTGCGCATGGGCGACCTCGTCGAGGTCATGCTGCGCAAGGTGATGACGGCGATGATGACGGGCGACCGGGCGCTGGTCGACCAGGTGACGAAGACCGACAATGCCGTCGACGGCCTCGACGAGGCGATCAAGCTCTACGTGACGAAACTGACGCGGGGCAGCCTCGACGAGAGCGAGGGCCGGCGCGCGATGGAGATCATCTCCTTCGCCATCAACCTCGAGCATATCGGCGACATCATCGACAAGAATTTGAGCGAGCTTGCCACCAAGAAGATCAAGCGACGCCTGCAATTCTCGGCCGAGGGCGCCGAGGAGCTCGCCGCCTTCCACAAGCGCACGATGGACTCGCTGCGGATCGCCTTCGGCGTGTTCATGTCGGGTGACGCCAACGAGGCGCGCAAGCTGCTGGTGGAGAAGACCACGCTCAGGAACACCGAGCTCGCCGCCGTCGAGCGCCATCTCGACCGCCTGCGCGAAGGGCGCCCCGAGACCATCGAGACCACCTCGCTGCATCTGGACGTTCTGCGCGATCTGCGCCGCATCCATTCGCATATCTGCTCGGTCGCCTATCCCGTGCTGGAGGCGGCCGGCGAGCCCTATCGCCGGACCGAGACAGAGGCCACCGCCCTGCCCGCCTCAGGCGCGGCTTCGGCGTTGCCGCGCTAGGACCTTGGACCAGACACCGGGATCAGCGATCCAGCGTCTTGGACGCGCGACCGCGGTTCTTGATGATCAGCATGATGTTGCGGATATAGATGATGGTCGCCAGCGCCTGGCCGAGGATGATCACCGGCTCGCGCTTCACGACGCCATAGACCAGCGTCATCAAGCCGCCGCCCATGGAGCAGAACCAGAACGCCATCGGCACCACGCTGTTGCCGGCGCGCTCGCTCGCGATCCACTGCACCAGGAAGCGCGCGGTGAAGAACAGCTGCGCGACGAGGCCGAACGCCAGCCAGAAGTCGAACTTGGCGACGAAGACGTCGTAGAGATAATTGCTCAGCGCCTGACCGTATTGAATGATCATGCGTTCACCTCAGTCACATCTGGTGTCGGCTTCTTGCGGCGGATCAGCCACCACACGCCGGCGAGATCCATGATGCCGATCCACAGCCGGTCGAAGAAACCATAGTTTGACACGCCGGAATGGCGCGGCCGGTCGATCACGTCGACATAGGCAATATCAAAGCCCTCGCGGCGGACCAGCGCCGGCAGGAAGCGATGCAGCCCGTCGAAATAGGGCATCATCAGGAAGATATCGCGCCGGAACGCCTTCAGCCCGCAGCCGGTATCGCGCGTGCCGTCCTTGAGGATCGAATTGCGGACGCCATTGGCGACGCGCGACTGGAGTTTCTTGAAACCGGTGTCCTTGCGGCCGACGCGTTGTCCCGCGGCGAGCCCGACCTTGCTGTCCTTCTCGACCGCGGCGATCAGGTCCGGCAGGAACGCCGGGTTGTTCTGGCCGTCGCCGTCGAGCGTCGCCACGATCTGCCCGCGCGCCGCGCGCACGCCGCTGCGCACCGCCGCCGACTGGCCGCCCGACCTGGCGTGGCGGAGCTGCCGCAGATTGTCCCGCTGCTTCATCATCGCCATCAGGCGCTCGCCGGTGGCGTCCGTCGAGCCGTCGTTGACGTAGATGATCTCGTAGGCCCAGCGGCCATCGAGCGCCGCACCGATCTCGGCGATCAGCGGCGCGATGTTGTCGGCTTCGTTGCGCACGGGAACGACGATGGAAACCGAAGGCTGGGACGTCGACAAAGGAGGCTCGTGGTTGGAATGGGCCTGCCCTCAAGGAACCGGCGGTCCCAGGAAGCAGCCGCTTTTATGGGGCGGATGCCCCGCGGGCAACCCTTTTGAGACGGCCCGAATCTGCCCCCGGAAGAGGCACAATGGTGCCGTCGGCCCGGATGGCAAAGGCGAGCCTGCGGGCTGCGAACCAGTAGCGGACCGCCATGGCGCCGACCATGCCCAGCAGGGCGCCCGCCGTGACGTCGCTCGGGTGGTGCGCGAGCAGCACGAGACGCGTCAGCAGGATCACGATTGCGTAAGTGAACATGAACACGCGCAACCGCGGCCACAGCGCCGAGACCGCGAACGCCAGCGCAAATGCCGTGATCGCATGCCCGGACGGCAGGCTGGCATGAGCCCCCGTTCCCTCGAACGGGACGAAATTGAACGGATTGGCCGCGCCACCGACGAACGGGCGCCCCCGGCCGATGATGTATTTCAGAATCTCGCCGGCGAACACGGACAGAGCTACAGACAGAAACAGGTACTGGAGCCGCGTGCCAAAGCCGAGCAGCAGCGCGCGGCGTGTGCCGTGAAGCCCGGCCGCAACGAGCGCCACGACCACGAGCGCAGCCCCGAGCACCGAGAGCACATACTCGTCCTTGCCGAAATCGGTCAGGATGCTGATCGGCCACAGGCTTGGCGTGCCGCGCGCCGGCATCAGCAGGATCTCGGTCCGGTCGAACGCGACCATCAGCACGACGATCAAGGCCGCGCCCACTGCGCTCAGCCACAGCGAATGTCGCGCCAGCTTGCGCGCGGCAGCAGCACGGCGCGAATGCGAGGGTGTTCGCACGAGCTGCGCCAGCGCGCGCCCGGACACGGCGAGCAATTGCGCCGGATAGCCCGCACGCGGCGCGATGTCGGTCGTCCCAGGCATCCTACTCGGTGCCTTCCGAGCGGAAGATCGAGATCGAGATCGGCCGCCCTTGCGAGAAATTATAGCCGTCGATGCGTGCACCGACCTTGTAGCGCAGCCCGATCGCCTCGGCGCGCTGCACGAAGCTGCGTTCCGAGCGCTGTTCGATCAGCGCGAAGCGGCAGCTCCCCTGCCGCAGGAAATCCGCCGCGCCAGAACCGTCGGTGAGCAGCGTCTGCGTACCCGTGAGGAACACGAGGCTCGGCTCGTGATAACCGGCAGCCGCCGCCTTCGGCCCGACGCAGCTGACGTTGCGCAGCGCGCGCGCCACCTCGATGCTTGGAAACAGCGGTGTCAGCGACGGCAGCACGATGCCCCAGACCACGACCGCCAGCATCAGGGCGGCGACCAGTGCATTCAGCACCGAGCGCTCGGCGCGGTTGCTGTCGAACAGCCACCAGGCGAACAGGCCGAAGATCAGCGAGGCCGCGATGAACGGCCAGGCGACGAAGGCCGGCTGCCGCGTCAGCATGACCGCGCCGACCACCGCGATGATCGAGGCCGCCGCAGGGATCGCGAACCACCAGGCCGAGCCGCGCGCGAGCCACGAGCGCGACAGCACGTTCCGCTCCAGCGCGCCGACGGTGAGGATCGCGATCGCCGGATAGAGCGGCAGCACGTAATGCGGCAGCTTGGTCAGCACCGCCTCGAACACGATCCAGGACGGGATCAGCCAGGCCAGCAGGAACTGCGCGCCGGGCTCGCGCCGCGCCCGCCACACCGCAGGCGCCGCCATCGCCGCGAGTGGCGCGCCCGGCCAGAACGTGATCCAGAACAGCGCGAGGTAGAGCCCGGGCGGTGCGCCATGGGATTCCTGGGCGCCGATCTTGCTCAGCATGTCGCCGCCGACGGAGTCCGCAAAGAAGGCATCGCCCGCGCGCCAGAAGATCGCGATGAACCAGGGCAGCACCAGCACCAGCATCCACATCAGTCCCCAGACCGGACGCAGCTTCCACAGCCAGGAGGCATCGCGGTCCAAAATCGCCAGCGCGACGATGGTCAGGCCGGCGAACATCAGGATCAGCGGACCCTTGATCAGGATGCCGACCGCGAGCGCGGTCCAGAAGATTGCGGGCCAACTCCACGGCGGACGGGTCTCGTCCTCGGCGCGCTGCCAGGACAGATAGGCGCGAGACATCGCGCCCATCGCGGCGGTCACGCAGAACAGCAGCATCGCGTCGGTCTTTGCGAGCCGAGCCTCGACGCCGAGCAGCACGGAGGCGCACATCAACAGCGCAGCAAGCACCGCAGCGCGCCGCGTCACGAAGCCGAGCGCGGCCCAATAGGTCATGAGCACCGCGCCGATCGCGCCCAGCAGCGAAGGAATGCGGTAGACCCAGATCCGCAACTCGGCCTTCGGCAGCTTGAGCGCCGTGGCAGCTTCAACCGCCGCCGATTGCAACCAATAGATGCCGACCGGCTTCTTGTAGCGGACGTCCTCCTGGAAGCGGATGTCGACATAGTCGCCGCTCTCGACCATCTGCTTGGTCGCTTGCGCAAAGCGCGCCTCGTCGCGATCGACCGGCGGGATGGTGAAGAAGCCAGGCAGGAACAACAGCAGCGCGCACAGCACCAGGAAGCCGGCCGCGCGAGCATGGCTGGACGTGACGACGTCGAGCAGCGACACCAGCCGGCTGCCCGGATTTACGGGCGTTTTCGGCTCGCGGGGCGCTCCAAAACGGGGAGTTGGGTAGGTCTCGGCCATTGGTTCCGCTTACGCTGAAACCGCCATCGCCACAACCGCTTAAGCCAGGGTCATTGAATTCGAATGACAACTGTGTCCGCGGCGCCCGTGGCATCGATCACGGTGAGGCGTGCAAAGCCCGGACCGGGCGGATCGATCAGGCGCTGGCGGCGGCCGTCGATCTCGCCGCGCGAGGTTCCGTTAACCATGACGGTCATGGGCAGGACACCGCCGGCGACCTTGACAGGCATGGCGGCGGCTTCCGCACCACCGGAGCGATCGACGTCGATCCGCGAGCCGTTCAGCGGAAACTGGATGTGCAGCGCCTGCTCGCCGCCGGTGCGAACGAGTTCCCCAATCGGGCGGAACCGCCTCAGCGGCAGCGGCAGCTTGGCGTTGCTGGCGACCAAAGTTCCCTTGGGCGGTTTGGGCAGCGGTGTGAGCGTCTTGCCGGTGCGGGCGAAAGCGTCGAACAGGATTGGAGCTGCGGCGACGCGCCCGATCAGGCCGGGAACCGGAGCGCCGTCGGGCCGGCCGACCCAGACGCCGATGGTCATGCGGCCGTCGAAGCCGACCGACCAGGCATCGCGATAGCCGTAGGACGTGCCGGTCTTGAAGGCGATGCGGTTGTGGGCGGCATTCTCGGGCGGCGGCGTGCCGAGCAGCACGTTGCCGACCTGCCAGGCCGCGGCCTGGTCCAACAGCCGCATCGGCTCGCGGTCATCCTTTGCCGCGACGACTTCGCGCAGCGGCCTGGTGGTGCCGAGCCGGGCGAAACCCGCGTAGAGCTGGGCGAGATCCTGGAGCGTCACGCCGACGCCGCCGAGGCCCATTGCGAGACCCGGCGCCTCGTCCTTGGGCAGGACGAGATTGCCGCCGGCCTGGCGCAGCCGCGAGGCCAGCCGGCTCGCGCCGACGCGGTCGAGCAGGACGATCGCCGGGACGTTCAGCGACAATTGCAGCGCCTTCTTCACCGGCACCGTGCCCTGGAACGTCATGTCGAAGTTTTCCGGCGCATAGGAGCCGAAGCGAACCGGACGATCGTCGATCAGGCTGTCGGGATGAACAAAGCCGTCCTCGAAGGCGAGGCCATAGATGAAGGGTTTCAGCGTCGAGCCCGGCGAGCGGACGGCGCGGGTCATGTCGACCTGCCCTGCCCGGCTCTCGTCGAAATAATCCGCCGAGCCGACGCGCGCGAGCACGTCGCCGCTCTCATTGTCGACCACGATGATACCGACCGAGATGTTCGGCCCCAGCGCAATGGCGCGGTCGCGCGCCAGCGGCTCCAACACCCTCTGCAAGGTCGCATCCAGCGTTAGCTTGATGACCGGCGTATCCTTGACGGTCGCGAGCGCGGAGTCGGAGGCATGCGGTGCCAGGATCGGCATCGGCTTGCGCAGTTTGGGCACGGGCGCGGCCTTGGCCTGCGCAGCGTCCTCAGAGCTGACGACATGCTCCGCGACCATGCGATCGAGCACCCGATCGCGCGCCCTGCGCGCCGCCTCGGGATAGCGGTCGAGCCGGCGCGTCTCCGGCGATTGCGGCAGGGCGACCAGCAGCGCAGCTTCAGAGAGCGAGAGCCGCTTCGGCTCCTTGCCGAGATAGGCGATCGAGGCGGCGCGGATGCCTTCGAGATTGCCGCCGTAAGGCGCAAGCGCGAGATAGAGGTCGAGGATCTCGGCCTTGCTCATGCTGCGCTCGATCTCGATCGCGCGCACGATCTGGCGCAGCTTGGCATAGAGCGAGCGCTGTCGCCGCGGCTCCATCAGCCGCGCCAGCTGCATCGAGATGGTCGAGCCGCCGGACACGATGTGGCCGCGCGTTCCCAGTTGCAACGCGGCGCGTCCGAGCGCGAGCGGATCGAGGCCGTTATGCGCGTAGAAGCGCTGGTCCTCATAGGCGAACAGCAGTTTCAGATAGGTCGGATCGACGTTGGCCTTCGCATCGACAGGCAACCGCCAGCGGCCGTCTGACATGGCGTAGGCGCGGAGGAGCTTGCCATTGCGGTCGATGACGGTGGTCGAGACCTGGCGCGCCTCGTCGAGCGGAAGCGGTCCGAGCGAGTAGACCCATGCGACGAAGCCGATGATGGCGAGGATGAAAGTGAGTGCGAGGGCAGAGAGGACACGATGGCCCCTGCCCCTTGCTCCGTCATGGCCGGGCTTGTCCCGGCCATCCACGTTGGCCCCGGCACCAAAGTCCGTGGATGCCCGGGTCAAGCCCGGGCATGACGACGGAGTTTGTAGCCCGTTCGGAGCGTCAGTCATCCCAAGCACTCACTTCGCCGCCCGCACCTCGACCGTTCCCGTGCCCGTCCGGCCGTAGCGCGAGGGGTTGTACATGTCCTCGACATAGGCCTGCGGCAGCACGTATTTGCCGGGCGAGACGGCGCGCACGACATAGGCGACGGTGAACACCGCCTTGGAATCCGCGGCCCGGTCCACGGCCGCGGTGAAGCGGTCGTCGCGAAACTCGGTGTCTTCAGGCTCCTCGCCGTCCTCGATCCAGTCCAGCGTGCCGCTGTCGCCTGACGAGACCAGCTTCGGATTGTCGATCTCCAGACCCGCCGGCAGATAGTCGGACACCATGATGTGGCCGTACTCGGGCTTCGCCTCCGTGATCTTCAACACCACGGCGAAGCGATCGTTCTGCTTGACCTTGCTGATATCAGCGGGCTTGCCGTCGAGCGTGAAGTAGTTCCGCTCGATCTTGAACCCCGCCGAGGCGGCCGGCTCCGGCGTCACCGGCGAGCCCGACACCGAGACCACCGCCTGCACCGGTGCGTCGCCGGTGTTGGTGATCTTCAGCGGCTTGCCGCTCAGCGTGTCCGCCTTGTAGCTGCGGTACAGCGCAGTCTTGACCGGCTGGCCGTCGACCTCGATCGACAGGTTCTCCTTGGCGAGCGCCCTCGCCGCCAGCACCAGCCACGCATTCTCCTGCGTGGAGGTGTAGGGCGTGAGCCCGCGCGCGGTCTCGACCCGCGACACCGCCTGCGTCAGCGTCGCCTTCGACGCATTGCCCTCGCTCGCGAGCGAGACCAGAGCTGCGGCATCGCGAAGCTGCGAGCCGTAGTCGGTGCGGCCGAACTCAAGCACCGGCTTCGGTGCCAATGAGTCCAGAGCCGCGCCATAAACCCGCTCCGCGCGGTTGCGGTCGCCGACCAGCGCGAGCGCCGCAGCGAGCTGCGACTTCGCAATCGGCGTTGCGAGGTTGGAGAGCTTGGTGTCGGCGAGATAGCGGAGATCGCCGATCGGCGCTGCGCCATTGCGGGCGAGCACGTAGAGCCCGTAGGCGAGATCGCGGCCACCGTCCTTCTCCGGCTCGTTGCCGTTGACGACCGAGTTGCGGATGCGGTCGAGCGCGTTCTTGAACGGCACGTCCGGCACCGCAAAGCCCTTCTCGCGGGCGCGGGTCAGGAAGTCCGTCACGTACGCATCGAGCCAGGCATCGTCGCCACCAGCCAACCACAGGCCAAATGAGCCGTTGGAGCCCTGGCGGGCCAAAAGCCGCTCGATCGCATCGCGGATGCGCTGATCGACCTCGGTGTCCATGGCGAGGTGCGCACCGGTCGCGAGCTCGTTGACGTAAAGCAGCGGCATGGCCCGGCTCGTGATCTGCTCCGAGCAGCCATAGGGATAGCGGTCGAGCGCTTTGAGGATCGTCGCCGCATCGAGCGCGGTCGACAGGCTGGCCGAGACCGAGACGCTGCCGGTGCCCGGCACGAGGTCGGAGAACATGTCCGAGGTCAGCGTCAGGCTCTCGCCCTTGGCGAGGGTGCGGATCGAGCGCCGCGCCAGCACCTGCGTCGCCGCCTTGACGTCGAACGCATAATGGCGCGCCAGCGTAAGGCCATTCGGTCCCTTGATGTCGACGTCGAGCGTCGCCTGCCCCGCCGCGGTCGCATCGAGCGCGAGCGAGAACGCGTTGCGCTGCTTGGCGGCGAGCTTGACCGTTGTAGCGGGATTGCCGGTCATCTTCACCGGGCCGCCCGTCTTCACGTTGATCACGTAGTCGCCGGCCTGGCCCTCGACATTGTCGATCTCGAGATTGACCGTGCCATGGTCGCCATTGAGCAGGAACCGCGGCAGCGTCGTGGTCAGCACCACGGGGTCGCGGATCACGACGTCCGTATTGGCGCGTCCGAGCTTGGTCGCGGTCCACGCCACCGCCATGACGCGCGCGGTGCCGGCGAACTCCGGAATGTCGAAGCTCACCTCGGCCGTGCCGTCGGCACCAACAGTCGCGATGCCCGAATAGAGCGCCAGCGGCTTCTGCGCGGGCGGCGAGCCCTGGAGCTCGGCGGCCCCGGCATCGCCGCCGGATTTGATCTGGCCGCGCGTGCCCGACATGCCGTCGATGAGCTGGCCGTAGAGATCGCGGATCTCCGCACTCAGGCGGCGCTGGCCGAGATAGTAATCGTCCGGCGCAGGCGGCTTGTAATTGGTGAGGTTGAGGATGCCGACGTCGACCGCGGCGATCACCACCTTGGCGTCCTCGCCCGGATTGAGTCCGTCGAGCTTGACCGGAATCTTCAGCGCCGCGTTCGGGCGGATCAGCGCCGGCGGCGTCAGCTTCACCTGGAGGGTGCGGGTCTGCTTGTCGATGCCGAACCATTTCAGGCCGATTGCGCGGCCCGGCATGCGCTGGGCGGCGGCATCGAGTGGACGGCGGAGCGTTGCCACCACATAGGCGCCGGTGCCCCAGTCCTTGCCGACCGGGAGCTTCACCTGCGCGGTGCCTTCCCTGACGTCGATGGTCTGCGTCGTGAGCAGGCGGTCGCCGAGCACGTTGACGGTGAGCTTGCCCGCGGAGCGGACATTGACCGATACCGTCATGGTGTCGCCGGAGGCGTATTGCGGCTTGTCGATCGAGGTCTCCAGCAGGTCAGGCGTGTCGGCGCTGCCGTCGGAATACCAGCCGACGTCGAACTGCACCGAGGTCACCGGGCCGTCGGCGTCGTTCGACTTCACATCCAGCCGGTAGCGGCCCGGCTGCGGGCTGAGCGAGATCCTTGCCGGCTTGTCGGCGGCAACAGTGACGTCACCGTCGGCGACGCGCGAGGTCGACTTGACCGGCTCGTACTCCCAGTAATTGTTCTGGCGATACCATTGGTAGCGCGACTCCATCTTCAGGAGCTCGTAGCGCAATCCGTCGCGGCGAAGCTTCTCGCCCTCGGGCGAGACGAAGACGACGTCGAACTCGGCCTTGTCGCCCTCGGCGACGTTCTTGTCGCCGAACAGCGGCTTGATGCCGATCTGCGCCGCAACGGGCGCGACCGGCAACACCAGCTTGCGCTCGACGGCGCGGCCGCCGGTCTCGACCATGCGGACGAAGATCTGCGCCTCCTGCGGCCGCGTCGATGCCGGCTGCTTGTCCAGCGTCACCGGGAAGGTGGCAACGCCATTGGCATCGGCCTCGGGCAAGTTCTCCAGCGGCGTGCGCTCGTTCGAGGTGGTTTCCTCGTCGGCAACGCCGAACTGATAGCCGGCAAAGCCCGGACGCTCGCTTGCGGGCGCGATCAGCATGTCGCCCTCGAGCGCAAGGCCGGAGGCCGGCGCGCCATAGAGGAAATGGCCGTCCGCCTTAAGCTCCACAGGAGCGTTAGCTTTGATCAGCTTGTCTTTGGCAGACAAGTCGAATTCGATCCGATCTGGGACATAATCCTCGACCATGAAGGTGGTCTCGCCGACCGAGTTGCCCTTCGGATCGGTGAAGGCGCGCACCCGCCAGGTCCCGGTCGGGACGGCCGAATTGAGCGGCACGGACAACGTGCGGCCGCCGGCACCCTGGTCGGCCAGCACGGCGCGGCGGAATTCGACGCCGTCGGGGCGCTCGATCACCAGGGTCAGCGGCCCGCCGGTCACGGCATTGCCCTGCCCGTCGCGGAGCAGCGCTGTCAGGAACACGGTCTCGCTGGAGCGGTAGACGCCGCGCTCGGCATAGACGAAGGCGTCGGCGCCCGCGGGCACGGCGCGGCCCGCGACACCGCGATCGGACAGGTCGAAGGCGGAGGTCTTCAGGCTCAGGAAGGCATAGTCCGCCTTCTCGCCCGTGACGGTCAGCAACGCCGGCGACAGGCCGCCCTCGCCGCGCGCAAGGCCAGCCTCGAACAGCACGTGACCGGAATCGTCGGTCTTGCGGGTCGCCAGGATCTCGTTGTTGCGGGCAACCAGCCGCACCTCGGCCTTGCCGACCGGATCGGTCGAGGCCAGCGAGTTCACAAAGACATGGATGCCGTCATTGCCGGAGTAAGCGGACACGCCGAGATCGGAGACGATGAACCATTGCGTGGCGAGCTGGTACTCGTCATTCGAGCCCGGGCCCTTGGCGGCAGCCGTCATCACATAGACGCCCGGCTGCAGCTCGCCGAGTGCCTGATCGACCGGGAATGCCGTGGTGACGTCCTGATTCAAGGTCATCGCGGTCGCGAGCTCGCCGGACCAGACCTTGACGCCGCGCTCGTCGCCAAGATCGCCGAGCTGATATTTGGTCAGCGTCTTCTGGAAATCGCTGTCCACCACCGTGTTGATCAGGTTGCGGTCGCCGATCCGGAACACGTTGATGCTGACCGCGGGTGTGTTGACGCTGACCACGGGAATGCCGCGCTGGCCGGTCCTGGGCAGCACATAAGCGCGGCTGGTGAAGCGCACGAAGGGCTTGCGGTCACGCACATAGATGTTGAACTCGGCCGATTTCGGCAGGCCTTCCTTGACCGTGGACGGCAGGCCGGCGCGCAGATTGATGTTGTAGCGCTCGCCGTGCTTGAGGCCGTCGACGCAGAGCTGCTTGCCCTCGGCCGACAGCGCCGGTTTATCCTGGCCTGCGAGCGCCAGGAACGGCGCGAAATCGGTGCGCTTGGCGAGCTCCTCCGAGAATTGGAAGCAGGCGCGCGGGCTCGCTGAATCCGAGTCCACGGTATAGTCGAGCAGCCGAAAGCCGTGCTCGTCGCGCATCTTCTCATACTGACCGCGTACGTCGGCGACCTCGCGCGCCTCGAGCGACAGCCGCAGCGCATCCAGCGCCGGCCGCCAGAGCTTGCGTTCGGCGAGCGACTTGCCGAGCACGGCGAGCGCATCAGCCTCCTCGCCCGGATTACCGGCGCGCTGGTAGGCGATGTAAGCGGCGGTCGAGGCGCGCTCCAAAAGGAACGTCTGCTCGCTCGAGTTCTTGGGCCAGATCTGGAAGATCACCTTGGCGAGCCGCAGCCAGTTGCCGGCATCGTCAGGCGTGGTCGCCGCGATCTGGCCGAGCACCGACAGTCCGGTGCGGTAGTCATTGCGGCGGAAGGCAGCGTCGGCGTCCGTCTTGAGCGTCGCATTGGTCTTGGCGACCGGCCCCGCCTCGCTCTTGATCTGGGCCTCCAGCTTGATGGCGGAATCGGCGAGATCGTCGCGCTTGAACGCCTTGTCGGCGGCTTGCGCAGCCGAAAGGCCGAGCGCCAGCGTGGCGCAGAGTGTGACGGCGCGAACAAGACCGATCATGATGGACTCCCGGAAAGCGCGGACGAGCGCCGCGGCGGCAAATGAAATGCGCGGAAAGGTGACGGACTCAAGGCGATGGAACCGAAGGTGCAAATCGTCGCATTCGCCATGACAAGGCAAGCCCAGAGGAGACCGGCCGCGATATCGCCGCGCACGCCGTCCTGATGGCGCAGCAATACCTAGCCAGTCGACCGGCGGCCGCGTCCCGGAAGCTCCTCAGCGCTTCCCGGCGATGTGAACCATCGTCCGTTGCGCTGCCGCTCAACCCGGCACCCTGACACCCCGCCGTTCCGCTTTGTCGCGGCTCGGAGGAAATCGGTTCGGTTCAGACTTGGCGAAACACCAGATTTTTCATATTGGCATGCTAGATGAACGGCCGGCCCCCGAACCGGGGGGTGGCTCAAGACGGTCCCGTAGCTCAACTGGATAGAGTAGCGGATTTCTACTCCGCGGGTTGCAGGTTCGAGTCCTGCCGGGATCGCCAGTCAATTCAATAACTTAGACGGTATTGCCACCCTCAAATCGTGTTGCGCCTGTTGCGCAAAATTCCCCAATACTTCCAACGATTCCCTACAACTCCCGGCTACTCGGCGCGACACGGGGCGCGACAATGGGCTGTGAATAGGTCGGGAAGCGATGAACTGCCGTCCAGCGTGCGCGACGGTTATGCAACGATCCGTCGTTGATTCGTTTTGGAGAGGACCATGGCTGAGGAAGCCGCATCGATTCTTAAATTATCGGACGTCGTTATAACTGCGTGCACGCTGCTCGGGCCGATTCTAGCTGTTCAGGCTCAGAAGTGGGTCGAGGGCTACCGGCAACGCGGATGACCGAAGCCGAGCGAAAAGAGGTGGCTCGACGCTTTCTCGATTCCGCCGAGAGTTGGCTGCGCCGGCTTATAGAATCGAAGCTGCCAAATAGGTTCGGACCAAATTATCTCGGGCCAGATGAGGCCGGTGGATGCAAGGTTATCTCAAAAGACATTCGCCGGCAGATCACAACGAGATTTGAATCCGATCGTGGGCGCTTTGCTCGCGTCATCGACGCTGCGGATCTCGGCCATGTCATTACGATCGTACTGCACCCTGAATTACATCAGCGGAACTTTCGAGACGCACTGAAAGCGGCTTATCCAGATGGGCCTGCCGAGGCGCGGACCTTTCTCAACCGGCTGGAGGAAATTCGAAATAAACTTGCTCATGGCGGCACGTGCAGCGACCGTGACCATGAACGTGCCGTTTGCTACTCAAACGACCTCATCGATTCAATCAAGCAACACTTCAGAGAGCAAAACATGGAACGGCAATTCAATGTTCCAACGTTCACTCGCGTCGTCGACAACCGTGGCAATGATTTTCACTTGGCGCATGGTCCGGGCCAAAACATGCACTTTGTCGACGTGCGTCAGCAAGGAAACGGCGACCTATACGTCGGGGACGAGCTTATCGTGGAAGCAGAGGTTGACCCGAATTTTAGTGGCTACAGTGTTGATTGGATGACCTTTAACGGGGACGTCGGTCAAAATTCTCCAGTGCGGCTGTCGATCAATATGAAACACGTAGGGCTTGAACTGATCGTTCGTCTCAACGTTCGATCCTCAGAGCCGTGGCATCGGCTTCACGGAGGAATCGACGATATGGTCGAACTGCGCTATCGGGTCCTTCCTCCGAGTTAAATCCGCAGCGGCGTCCGTATGATAATGTTCTGCGGCCCGCTCAGCTCAGTCAGCGCCCACACGAGCGCGTCGACACGATCAGGCGAATACCCGACCTTCGCGCGGTCAAAATCCGATGTAAATGCACACATCTGGTCTTCCAGCACGTCGAACCCGCCGACATGGTGGACCTTCCGCTGCTCATATAGCGCTGCGATCGGCTCGGCGCGCACCACCTTGCCACGGCTTGCGTGCACCGCTTTGAAGCTCACGCGGTGGTCCAGCGCGCGAATGGTTGCCTCGACCATCGCGCCGCCGTTGTTGATTTCGGCTAGGATCCGGTCGGCCTTGTGCCGTCGGTAGGCGGCAATCGCCACCGCCGCCCATTCGTGCGGAGCATAACGACCGGAGCAATCTTCGAGCACGTAGATTTTGTCGTCTCTCGTCACGCCAGCAACAATGATTCCCGTTTCATCCGATCCCTCGTTGTTGGAGACGGCCGGGTCAATGGCCACAACAATGCGGCGCAGGTCCGGCGCAGCCGAAACACGATCGCGGTCCAGCCAATCCAGTTGCCATAGGGCGCCGGGATTGTCGCTCAACAACTCAGCGTTCAGTTCCTGACGCCCTAGGCGGGTGCCTTCGTAGCGCTGGCGAACGGCAGCAAGGAAAGTCGGCGCCAAATTGGCTGCGTTCTCGAAGGTCGAGCCGCGCGTCACCACAACGTCCCTGCCCTGGCGCACCAACAACTCCTTGAGCAGCTTGATCGGCCGGGGCGTCGTTGTCACCAACCAGCGCGGGCGCTTCCCGAGGCGCAGGCCGAATTGCAACATGTCCCAGGTGCCCTGCACGTCGGTCCACGCTGCCAGCTCGTCGGCCCATGCCGCGTCGTGCTCGGGGCCGCGCAGCCGGTCTGCCTCTTCGCTGGAAAAGGTCGTCGCGACCGCTCCATTCGGCCAGGTCAGCCGGCGCTTGCTCGACTCGTAGATCGGCCTATTCCATGCCGGCGCGGTGTTGAGCAGGCCCGAGACGCCCTCGACCAGCGTGTCCCGAGCGTCGGCCGCGGTGGCGGCGACCAAGGCGATGCGGCCGGCCTGGCGGGTCTCGACCAGTTCGTGCACCCACCCTGCCCCGGCTCGAGTCTTGCCGAAGCCGCGGCCGGCTAGGATCATCCAGCCGTTCCATTCGCCGGGCGGCGGCAGTTGGCTCAGACGGGCCTTGGCGCGCCATCCGCCGTCCTCAAGGGCGTTGGCGAGCGCGGCGGCGATGCTGGTCATCGGGCGGGCTCCGGTAACGATACAGGGCAAGGCGGCGGCAGCGCGACAGCATCGATCACCACAGGCACCCTGCCCCCGTCGGCCGTCTCGGAGTCCAGTTCGTGAAGAGCCGCCACAACGGCCGCGCGCGCGGCTCCGTGCGGTGCCAGGGCTCGCAGGATTGCCGCCTGCACCTTGGCGAACTGCGGACTGTTCACGATCGCCACGTTGTTCTGAATGTTGATAGTGCCTTGCGCGATCGTCGCAATCTCCCCAGTCACCTTGCCGATCTTCTCCAGCACGCCGACGAGCTGGCCGGCCACGATCGCCGCCCCGCGTGCGTCACCGGCTTCGGTGGTCGCCGCAAGCTGCGACATGAGCATTGTGCGCACCGCCCTGAAGTGGTCGAGCACCGACGCGCCCTCGTCGGCCGCCTTCGCGGCAAGGTCGGCAAGCTGCGCCGGCCCGACGAGATAGGACGCCTTCATTTCAGCGCTGACGTGGTTGTGCCAGTGCCGGCCGATAGCGTCCTTGGACAGTCCGAACTTCGTAGCCAGGCTATCGAGTGAGGCGCCGCCCGCACGCAGCAATTCGATTCGCCACCTCTCGTCGTGGCTGCAAACGGTGCATTTAGGGCCGGATTTCATTCGCATTTTTCCAATGTGAATTGCGCCCCCGACCCGCATCACCGGCCAAGGGCACAACATAGGCGCGACAAACTCAAGGGAATGACGTTATTTCAAGTAGTTAGGATGAGAGTAGAAGATATATAATCCGTTAATCGCGTGACCGGGTGACAGAACCGAGCGCGAAAGCACTGAAAAACCGGCGCGGATTGATGCGGCGTTGCAACGGGGAACTATAAGCAAGGCTTGCAGGTTTGCTCTCCACTGACAAACACGGAGGAGACAACACCATGAACAGTATTATTTACCTGGTCGGGCTCGTCGTGATAATCGGCATCATCCTGTCGTTCTTTGGTCTGCGCTGAGAAACTCATTTTCCATGGGCAACGCACACACGCACAGCCATAGGATCTGAGTGTGTGTGCGTACGATCGGAAGGGACGTAAACGTCCCCCTTTCCGAATATCGTCTTCGCACAATGTCCAAAAGTATGAAGCCATGGAAATCGCAACGATTTTTTGAATTTTCGCACACACGCACAGCGCAAAACGCACATGTGCGAAAACTGTGCGTTCTGAGCGAAACTCGGCATCAGAAACGCACAGCCCTGTATGTGCGTTCTTCCACTTCAAAATGAAGTAGACCCGCGCGGCATTGGGATCGGCGGCACCGGCATGGTCGCGCGCTTTGCGTCGATCGCGTTCAACTCGCGATCCCCCGTCTGTGTGGTTCGCCACGCGCCAAGCCGCTCGACCACTAGCTTTTCCTTGAGCAGTCGTTTCAAAACCCGCGCCACCTTCGTTTGATTGGGGGCCATAGCCGCTCCGTATGTCCAGCCAAGCGCCTTGGCCAGGTCAGTGGGGGACGAGCCCTGCCGATCGCTCACAGCCCGCAGCACACGCTCGTTGTCGTGGTCGGCGCCTTTCTCCATCACGTTTGCCCTATCGCCACCGACTGGCCGCGCAATGACCGTCGGGATCGGTCGGCTCTTTGTGTCTTTGAGCTTTGGATGATCGCGCACCGTTTCGAGTTCGAAATGCATCGCGGGAAACTCAGGGCCGCGGAATTTGCCCTGCGCGGTGAGAGCGAGCAGTGAGTCGCGACGCTGAACCGCAATGTTGCCGTCGACTTCAGCCAGGAACGCGCCGCCGCCGCGGGGGATCAGGTCGTCGTCGCCGGCCCGCTTCGTCGGATGGCAGAGCACAATGACGGTCGGCCCGCCAGGCAATTGCGTAAGGGATCGGAGCTGCCTGGCGTATGCGCCGGCCTGCGTGTTGGAATTTTCGTCTTCTGACGAATTGTAGGCCGCTGCGGTGTCCACGATTACTAGGGCTAGGTTCAGCCCTTTCCGGATCACCTCCGCGGTAATGCGCTCGGCCGTCTGATTAAGGTCCATCGCGCCGACGAGGAAGTGCACAGCCGACGTGTCGGGGCTGATCTCCATGTCACGCGTCAGGCCGAGCCAACGCGCTTGGACGTCCGTCGGGTTCTCACCAGCGAAATAGAGCGTGGTCCCTTGCTCCACTGCGACGCCGTTCAGCGGCCGGCCGGCTGCGACGTGCCCCATGACCCGCATGGCGATCGCGGTTTTGCCCGATCCCGTGGTCGCGGTGAGGCTATAGAAATAACGCCGCTGCAAGATGCCATCGACCAGAAAGTCGGGTGGCTCGAAAGCGCCGACGAACTCACCAGATGACCTAAGCAGGTCGGGTTGCGGGACCGCGGGAGCTTTCAAAGGAACAACGGGCATCGGGGGTGTCTTCTCCAGCAGTTCGCGAAAACGCCGTTCAGTCCAGCGCTCGTATTTGGCTCCGTTGATCTCAGGGCGGCCGTCCGCCAGCCATTTGGCGTAGCCGGCGTCGTCCAGATCAAAAAAACGGTCGAGGCGCTTCAGGCGCCTGGCTTCGCGCGCGTCTTCTGCGGTCTTGACCGCTGCACGTTTGGCACCGACCTTCGCGGCCAGGTCGTTTAAGATTGCCTCAGTCCGTTCCCAGGCAACGCCGCACGGCTGGTAGCCGCGATGTTCCTTCTCGCTGGCAAGGACGTCGATGATGAGGGAGTCGGTCCAGTGCTTTTCGCGATCGAAAAGTTGCCACTGTTCAATTAGAGCGGCCTCGTATTGCTCCATTGTCACGGGCTCGTGGACGCCCGGAATCCAGCAAGGCGGCTCATACTCGAACATGAGATCGCGCCAGAGTGCGAACCCCTCAGTTGGCCACAGGCGGTGCATGTCCCAGCCAAGGCAAAGGGGCGGCGACATCTCCGGCTCGGGGCCGCCGTCCCACCATTCAGCGAGATCGCGCATAGCCTCCATCGCGACCGGCGTCGCAAGGCGTTCGACTTCGTCGAGTTCAAGTAAGCTCATCGTGGACTCCAATCGTTGGAGCCCCACGCAACATTTACATTGCGGCCGTCGTCGAAGTGTGGTAGCGGTGAACTCGCGACAGTTTACGACTACCTTTCGACGCCTCTGCAATGCCCGTTGCAGGGGCGTTTACTTTTAGACGGTGCGAACGTTCGCAGCCTGCGGCTTCCCGGTTCGGGAGCTGATCTCAATTTCGAAGCCGGCGTATGAACCCACTTCGAGCGATTTAGTGCCGAGCGGCAGCGCGGAGACGTGGCAAAACACGTCATAGCCATCTGTCGTGATGAAGCCGAACCCGCGGTCGGCGTTCCACTTTTTCACCCGTCCAATTTTCATCTGTGTTCTCCTTTCGGTGAGAGTTACGTCGGTTCTTTCAGTCCAAGCAGCTTCGCAATCTCCAGCAGCACGCGGCCGTGAAATACTGTCAGACGCTCGACATCGCGCCGCTTCCGTTCGCCCCGCTGGTAAAGTGTGTTGACGAATTGAGCCACTTCGTCGGACGGCCGATCAAAGATCGATAGCGAGACGAACACCCCATCCGCGTCAAAGTTAGCCGTCACAAGATCGTCGCCACGCTCAAGGCGCTCTCGGATCCGCGGCAACAGCATGTCGCCAAGGAAAAGTGCGAGCCCATGCCCGGCGGTTTTTGCCGATAGGTGCGTGAGATCGTCCGCATAGCCCTTCGGATTGATTAGATATTCGTGCATCGGAAGGTCGAGGACCCGTTTGACCTCCTTGCCGAAGTCTCCACCGCGCTCATGATCGATCGCAAGCGCAATCAGCCACACCGCCGCGTCGCGTGCCGTCATTTCCGCGGCGCCGCGCCCGTGGCCTTTGATGTTGAGGAGTCCGGCCGCCCTCAGATGTCGGCCGTATAGATCCACTGTCGAAAAGGGCTCATTGAGTAATTCCGACAGCGCCTTCGCGAGATCGCCAGATGTAGCCATGTTACGCGGCCCGTACTTTTACCGGTAGTTTTTACTGTTGAAATAATCTATACACCTGCTATTCTTAACAAGTCAACAACACGGCGGTTTGAGTCCGCTCTGGGGAAAGGGAAGACGGATGGCATCGAAGGCTGACAAGGAATTCACCACGCGCGCGGTCATGGCGATGGCGCAGGAGATGGTCAACGCAAAGAGCGCGTTCGATCGCTCGTTCACGATGTTCAAAGCGCTTGCCAAGGAGCATGGCGTGAAGCTGCCAAAGCCGGAGTGAATTAGGGAGACTTGGGTGTGCGAGGCGGCCGGGCTTTTCTCTCGGCCGCTTTTCGCCGCTCGTAGCGGGCCTCCCATTCGTCCTCGATGCGCTTTTCCTCACGGCGCCGCAGCGCCTCGCGCGCTTGCTCAAGAGCTAGGTTTGACAATTCCAACTCGGTGAGCCCGAGCGCATTCGGTGCGGATGGTGACCGCTTCTTTGTCGTCGGAGGCTTCGGCCCCACACGCGTTGCCCGAACCATTTCCCACACATTGACCAGCGTCGACAGATGCTGCTTCCCAGGTCGATACACGACGAGCTTACCGGCGCGGGCTAGACGCTTGAGCGTGTCCGCTGTCACGCCACTGCCTTCCGGAAACGCAATGCGCGCCAACTCATCCAAAGGTCTAAGGGTCTCGTCGGTCCAATCGGTCACAACCGACAGGTACCACGGCCGCCCCGGGTTTTGTGTTGACAGTTTGCATAAGCCCCTATTTTCACAGACTTTTTGTTGCGCGCTCGCGTAAGTTGCGCTTTGATGGGCCCTTTAGGGGGCGATCCATGTTTATTCGCAATTGCACAATGGCGGCCGTTCTGGCCGTTGCTCTCGCGGGCTGTCAGACGGCCGCAGAAGCGCCGAACACCGCGAGCGGAAAGCCCGAGGTGACCATTCGCGCACCGACGGCCGCAATCAAGGCGAGGCTCTTATCGCTCGCAATGGACAAGCGATTCAACGTAACGAAGGATACCGAGTACCTATTGCAGGTCGAGAAGCCATCGGAGAACTTCGGCGCCGCGCTGTTGCTTGGCTCCAAATACGACGGCATCCCTGCAGAGCGGATCGTGTTCACGTTTGCCCCGATCGGCGAAACTACCCGCGTTGTGGCGGCTGGCATGTTCGTTACCAACCCTGGCTCGGGTTTCGAACGGATAACTCCGGTCAATGGGGGCGAAGGCGCAGTCCGGACACAGCAGACGCTCGATGAATTGAAAGCCAGCATGGAAACGCCGCCAGCCCCGCCGCCGGTAGCAGCACCGGTCGCGGCGGCCCGCAAGCCGGCAAAGCCGACGACTTAGAACACACCAATAAATCGGCTCAGCAATTCTGAAACGGACAACTCACGCCCACGAGGCAATTACCAATATGGTATCCGTCGGGGCAATAGACGCTACATGCTTGGCTGTTGCCATTCTGCCTGCAATCTGCCTTACAAGCCGGCCTGCCGCGACCAGAATTCTCGCAGATTTTTGACCAATCGGCCGGCCTCGGCTTCTTGGATAGATCGGCGGCAGTGGCTGAAAAGGTCAGCGCGATTGTCGCAAAAATGATCGAAACGAAGAGGCGTAGCATCTTTAAGCTCCTCCCGGTTTGTTCATCTGGGAGTTGCATACAACTTACCAAGCGACGCAGACATGCGACTTTCTGGCGCTCCACCCCAACCAGCAAGTGCGGTTGAAACGGACTGCGCCGACGCGCACCCGACACGATCACACAGGCGCGTCCGCCCATGCGATCGCCGGAACACTTTGAATCAGGACGTCTCCGTTTCCAAAGTGTTCACTTGCCCGGCCTCGCCTTGGCATCTCGCCAATGACTCAGCCTGGCAAATGGCTGTTTCCTAGCCGTCTCTGCCGCGACGGTCGATCCAGCCTTGCGTATTGACGATAAGCTGGCCGGTCGCGTTGAAGGCGCGGTAACGAATCTGCGCGCTAGCATTCGTGCGGACTAGAAAGCGCTGCCAGCCCTGCAACGCCGTGGACCCTTGAACGCCCGCGTTGAGATTTGAGTTTCCTGGCGCTTCATCCGATTTATCAAACTCTGAAATATAGACGCGCCCGTCTGCCCCACTTCCAGCAATCCCACCGACCGACAGGATGGCCGTAACCTTCACACTGGTAGGCACATTCACGGTAAGGGCGTGAGCCAGAGTGTCACCGACAGGACTTGCATTTAGGCTCAACGTCGAAACATCCCAAATGAACTCATCGCCTAGCTGTGTAAACTTGATCCACTGCGATGCAGCCGTGCAAAGCGAGCCGATGCGGCGAAACAACGTGTAGTTCGCCGGAAGGGTCGGAGACGTCGCAGACAAAGAAATCAGAACATCAACGACACCCGTGTCAGGTCGCTTGATCAGAAAAACATGGTACCAAGCGCTGCTGGCGATGGTCCCGGTGTCGAGCGCACCATTGCCGCTCCCGACCGCCCATGCACCGGTAGTTTTTGCATAGGCTGATGCTAGCGAAAGGAAATCGACATTGGTGCTGTCGGTCGCCACGCCAGCGGCGACGCCGAAAGACGACGAACTTCCCGCAGTCGAAAGCGTAAGACCCGCGAGATAGGAGCGCAGCACAGCCGGAGTACCAAGATTCTTGAGTGCAGCGGCAGGACTGGCCACATCCGATAGATTATTCGCTGCGACCATGTCGCCGGGGCCAGGTTGGCCCGCGATTGCAAAGGTCCAATTTGCGAACGTGCCACTCCCGTTCGTCTTGTCGACCGAGATTGTTAGAGTCGTGCCGCTATAGGTGGCGACGCCCTCCATCCATTTCGTGGCGTCGCTCGCGGCTGCGGCTCGCACGCGCGCGCCGTTGTAGCCAAGACCGGATTGCGTGGTGAATGCCTTTGACCCCGTGCCAATGATAAGCGACGTCGTCGAGGTACCACCATAACCAGCGGCAGGCGACCCGCTCGATACCCATACGCCTCCGGTTTTCAGCCAATAGGCCCCGGTTGAGGGCTGATAGGCCCATTGTCCATCGTTGCCATAAGACGGATCGGGGGCCATTAGGCCGACATCGACGAACCAAAAGAAGCCGCTGACTTCAAAGGCCGCCACCAGTTCATTGACGGTCTGCATCGCCTGCGCGCCCGCAAAGCGCTGGGGCGACACTTGCCAAATCGTGTAAGCGACTCCCGTCTGAGCACCGCCGCCCCACGGGGGAATGACCAGGTGCGTGGTGTCCGTGACGTCGGAGATCACCGATTGAAAATTACCAACTTGGAAAATGTCGCCGGGCTTGACGTTCGTTCCCGACCAGATCGTGCCGATGCCGGTGACAGTCGTTCCTCCCGCCGAAACGGTGGCGGTGCCCGTGGAGTAAGTTGCGAGTGCGGTCATTGAGATTTCTTCCTTGCTTCAACGATGGCGTTTGCTTCGGCGATCGGCAGCCACCGGCCGTCGAGCTTTCGCCAGGCTTTGCCGGTCAGAGGTTGCCAGGCAAGCCACCCGCGCGCGTCGGGCGGTGGCTCGGTGAGATCGGGGGGCAAGTTATGGAGTTCGATTTTTTGACTGCTTGCGCTCATAGATCCCGCCTTTTCTTCGCGCTCTGAACAATCTTGACCGTATCCGCGTAGCGAGACGCGCGATCGCGAGCCAATTCCGCACGCATCAACGCGACGGTTTTTTCGTCGGCGCTGCCCTCAATGTTGATGTGGGTATCTCCCGCATGGATGGTCACCTGGCCACTGTTGCCATTGGCTGCGCGCGTCATGTTTCCAACGAGGCCGCCATCGGCGTAACCGCGCAGGCTGTCCAGATTGGCAACGCCAACGCGGCGGACCGTTACCGCGTCCATCACGTATTCGCCTTTGTGGACAATGCCGGCAGGCTGATATTTGCCGCCCGCACCGGTATAGCCGCCATCGGCAAACATGGGGAACGACAAGCCGCCCGTACCTGCGCCAAGGTCACCAGGTGCGGACATGGTCGGCGTGCCGCCGAGACCGAACAGAGAAGCGAGACCGCCCGACGAGCCGCCGAACGCCGACGCAAATAGCTTGTCGGCCGCCATTGATGCGAGCTTGTCGCTGAGTTTGCCGAGCGCATCGAGACCGGCTGATTTGAACGCGTCCCACGCGTTAGCGCCGCTTCGAATCTGCTGATTGAACATGGTGAAAAAGCCGCGATTGACGCTCATCCCTTCGGATGCAAGTGAATCAAGCTGCTTCCGAGCGTTGCCGGCGTCGTTCAAGGCTTGCTGGAATTGCGGCAGCAGCGACGCCGCGACTTTCGCTTGATCGCTCAGGTCTTCCATTTGCTTGGAACTATAGTTGAGCGCGGCGCTGAACTCGTCCACCTTTTTCGGATCGATGAGCCCTTGGTCTTGCCATGCCCGAAGCTGATCACCGGCCGCTTTGGCAGCGTCCTTCATTCGGAAAACGCCGATCTGCGCCATTGCTCAGTGCTCCAGCGACATGCGATGGCCGATGCGGTCACCGGCCCAACGGTGGACAATCTGCTGATCGATCGCGTTGGGCGTGATTGTCGTCAGCTCGGCGAAGCCGCCCACTCGCGAAAAGCCATCCTCCGCGGGCGTGCGGCGTTGCAGTTCGAGCAGCTTGCACAGGCTGTTCGCGATCTGGCCCGGCTCGTCGTCGGGATCCGGCTCGACGAAGCCCGTCGCCGCGATCAATTCTTCTGATGGCCATGGGCCAAACGACGTCCGCCCAACGGGCAAGATCAGGTAGGGAGTCGAGCCAAAGCCGATGCTGTCATGACCGCCGGCTGTCCGGATATAGAACAGCATCGGGCGACCGCGGAAAAAGCCCGCCAGGTGGAGTTCGAAAGGCCGGTCCAATTTGAACTGATCGACGATCAACGGAAGTTCGCGGGAAGCGATGCCGACCAGTTCGTCGAAGCTGGAGGCGCGCTTCCGAAGCTCACGAGCAGCGGTGTCCAGGCCGAAGGAATTGCCGCGACCGGTGATCACGGCCGGCCACGCAGGAATGGCGTGAATCTTGGACTTGAACTCCGTGATAGTCCCGTCGTCCAGATACGATGCCGCGTCCGTCGCGATCCAGATGCAGTTGTGTTTTTTGGATGCGATAAGATTGTTGGCGGTCACGACTCGATCACCTTCAGTGCCATATCCAGTTTCGCGCCGATCTCGCCCGCGACATCAAAGATCGTTTCGAGACATGGCGACGCCGAACCTTCTTTGACCTCGCGCAGCCGATCGAATGCTTGATCACGGATCGATTTCAGCCCCGCTTCGTCGGCACCGCTGCGGACACCTGCTAGCAAAGCGGTCTCGAACTCCTGCACGATCTGTTTGAGAGCGTCGGTCACGCGAAGTCACCACCAACCAAGTATTCGATGTCGCCGAGAATGCCGGGGCCGCCCGTTCGCTTCATCACCATGAGCGAGCCCGACTGATATTGCGTGGACAGAGCAGTCTTGCCGGACTTGTTGACCGCGTGCGGAGCGGCAGCGAGCGTCACTATGCCGGTGTTGTACATGACGAAACCGACGTTGAAGCCGGTGTGCAAGTCACTGGGGACGGTCACGACGACATTGCTAGGGTCGTCGCAACGGAAGACCTTGCCGTTGTCGTTGATGGTCAGCGTAAAGCTGCCAGTGAACGGGACGACGTTTCCGCGGAAATCTGCGTATTGATAGCTCACCTGGACCTCTCGACTTGCTCGCGATTACGAAAAATCACCACCGACGAGGTAGTCGATGTCGGCCACTACGCCGAAGTTGCCGCCGCTCCGCTTCGTCACTATGAGCGAGCCGGACTGGTACTGCGCGTTGGTTGCGCTTCCGCCCGCCACCTTCGTCGCATGCGCTCCGCTGACGATCGTAATCGTGCCGGTCGAGTATTGAATGAAACCACAGGAGAAGCCGGAGTGAAGGTCGTTGGGGACGGTCACGCTGGCGTTAGTGGCGCCTTCGTATCGAAACGCCTTGCCAATGTCTTCGTTTCTCAGGGTGAAGCTCGCGGTAAAGGGGACGATTTCGACTCGTCCAGTGGAATAATCGTAGCTCATGGTCTGAACCCCTCGATCTGCTTGTCGCTGATCTGCACCGCGCGATCGTGCCATTCGTTGACCAAGATGCGCGGCGCGAACTCGCTGTGTTGAAACGATCGCAACGCCTGCTCAAGGTTGTTGCGCATGAAATGGAAACTGCGCGGCGGAGAATCGTTTCCGGCTACGTTGCTATTCGCCAAGGTGCGGTCGATCGCGGCCAGGCGCGCCCACGCCTCGCGAAAGGCTTTAACAGCCTCCACGTAGGCCGCGCCGGCCGCTTCGCGTTCTGCTCGGAGCTGTTGCCGATTCATCGCGGCTCAACCCGGCGTGAACGATGAGAGGTTCGAGTTCAGCGCCGCGACAATCTGTTCCTCCCAATCGCCGGTCACGGTCGGCTGGAATTCGTTGTGAGCAAACAATTCCAGCGCTGCGATTAGCTGAAGGCGGTCGCGCACTTTGAAGGTGGGGTACTTCAGCGCCGTCCCGACGCTGTCGACGTTCTTGTTGCGAAGCGTCATGTCATACGCCGCGAGATTGACGAACGCCGTCTTGAAGGCCGCCAACGCAGAAACATAGGTTGCCCCGGCGCTGGTGCGAGCGGTCTGCAACTGGGAAAGAGTAGCCATGGAAAAGGATCCTTTCTTGAGATGGGAGCGAGTTACGCGGCGAGCGCGGTTTCGCGCTCAACGTCTGCTTCGATGTGCCGCTGATCCGGTACGGTCTGGTTCAGGAACTCGGTCAGCGCACGGGTGTTCGGCAGCTCTGCCAGGTCGCACGCGGCTTTGCTCAATTCGCCCGTGGCGTTCGCCAGCAGTCGCACCGCGTTGCGCTCGGCGTCCAGAGCGGCCGTCACGCCCGGCTGCACGAGTTCGATTGCACGACTGCGTGCGACCTCGACCGTCTCGGAATCGGCGCCGACGAGTTCAGGTGCTTCGAGTAGCGTCTGCAGATACAGCGCCGACATAGTCGGAATCAGCGTTCGCAGCTCCTTGCTCGACTTCGGCAGCCGGTCACGCACCTGACCGCGCAATACCGCGCCGGCCGCATCGGCTTTATCGATCGCCGGCAACTGAATCTTGGCGCGCTTCTCGTCGATGCGCGCGTTAAGCCGCTGCACGGTCGCGTTGGCGCGGATCAATTCCCAAGCCTTTTTGCCGAGGAGAGAACGGGCTTCCTTCGTCCGGCCCTGTTCGCTTAGATCCTTGTTGCCGCGGACATTGGCGGTGTTCGCCAGGATCTCGCGATGCAGCTTGGCAACGCGAGTCATCGCGCCCCGTACGGCAACGTCCGAAACGCTGGCGGCTTGGGCTTCGAGAAAATCAAAATAGCGCATGTTCGACCTATGGTAAGCATCCGGTGAGGACCGCGTAGCGGTCACTCAGGCTGCTTGGTTGACTTGCTTATTTCGGTCGCGCCAATTCCAGGGCAAAAGTTCGTCGAGCCGTTGTACGGGATGTGCAGCGATGCGTGCCAGGACGTCGGCGAGCCAAGCTTGTGGATCCACGTCGTTCATTTTGGCTGTGACGATCAGGCTGTACATCATCGCGGCACGGTCGCCGCCGCGGTCGGAGCCACAGAACAGCCAAGACTTCCGCCCCAGGGCGATGCCGCGCAGGGCTCGCTCGGCGGCGTTGTTCGACAGGCAGATGCGGCCATCGTCGAGGAAGCGGGTAAACGCATCCCAGCGCTTGAGCATGTAGTCCATCGCCTTGGCAACGTCGTTGCGCCGGGAGAGCTTGGCGCGTTGTTCACGCATCCAGACTTTCAGATCGGCCATCAGCGGCGCGCTCAGCTCCTGGCGGACGGCCCGGCGCCGTTCGGGCGTCTCGCCGTTGATGCCTCGCTCGATCTCGAACAAGGCGTCGATCCGACGGACTGCTTCCAGTGCCAGAGGCGAGATCACCGCTGGCTTTTTGCCTTGTACCTTGCGGCGCGCATTCTCCGCCAGATCAGCCATCACGAAGAACGGTCGTCGGGCATGGACCCAACACGCCGCTTCCAGGATCGGACCTACGTTGCGGCTCGGGTCGTAAAGCTTGCCATAGCCGCCATAGGCATCGGCCTGGAAGATGCCGTTGTAGCCGGCCAGATGGGCCTGGGGATGCTCGCCCGCGCGATCGCGCGAGTAATAAAACACTGCTCCCGGCGGGGCCTGCCCGCCAAAAGGCTTGTCGTCGCGTACATAGACCCAGATGCGGCCGGTGTCGGTCTTGCCTTTGGCCAGGACCGGCACCGTCGTGTCATCCCCGTGCAATCGCTCGGCACTCAGCACATGGGCCTCGAGGCGCCGGAACAAGGGCGTCAGCGCAACAGTGCAGCCACCAACCTGGTCGGCGAGGGTCGACAGGCTGATCGGCACGCCTTCCTTGCCATAGCGTTCGGCCTGACGGTTCAGCGGCTGGTGCTGGCCGAACTTCTCGAACAGCACCATCGCCAGTAAGCTGGGGCCGGCCCAACCACGGTCGATGACGTGGAACGGCGCCGGGGACTGGCTGATCTTCTCGCAATCACGGCAGCTGAACTTCTCCCGGACGTGCTGGATCACCTTCCAGGACTTCGGGATCACCTCCAGCGTCTCGGTGATGTCCTCCCCGAGCTTGGACAACCTCGCTCCGCCGCAGCAGGCGCACGCCACAGGTCCCGGCACGAGCACCCGCTCGCGAGGCAGATGGTCCGGGAACGGCTGGCGCGACGGCCTCTTGCGCGTGAACGAGGCCACCTTCGTCGTCTTGGCCGCGGCCATTTCGGCAGCGAGTTCGTCCTCAGTCGCTGAGGCCTCGAGCTCCTCCAGCGTCAGTTCGAGCTGATCCAGCAGCCTTGCGGTACGCTCCGAGCGAGGGCCATAACGATCACGGTTCAGCTTTTCGATCTGCAGCTTCAGGTGAGCGATCAGAGCATGGTCGTCGGACTGCTGGGCGCGAACGCTGGCGAGTTCGGCGCGCGTCGCCAGCAACGCCGCTTGCAGCGCCTCAATGTCTTCCGGCAGCTTCTGGGGACCGTCACCCATGCACCGATGGAATCACAAAAGCGACGATTTGGCGTGCGCTTTTTGCAATCTCACGGGACTATTGCGCAACCTATCCTGCGCTCTGCGGCCGCCAGCTGTGTTGGGGATTGCGCCAGTCGATCGCCTCCAGCAAATAGCCCATCTGAGCTGCGGTCAGCGATACCACGCCATCCACCGTCGCCGGCCAGATGAAGCGGCCACGGTCCAGTCGCTTGGCGTAGAGCGACAGCCCGATCCCGTCGTGCCAAAGGGCTTTGATCAGGGTGCCAGCACGACCACGGAACACAAAGACGTCGCCGGCAAAAGGATCCCGCCCCAGCCCCTCCTGCACCAGCAATGCCAGACCCTGCATGCCTTTGCGCATGTCAGTGTGACCGGTTGCGATCCAGATCCTCGCCCCTGCCGCGATCGGGATCATCGCCGCTCCAGCAGATCCAATACGCGAGACAACGCGGTCATATCAACGCCGGCGTCCACGATCACCCGACAGGCCTTGCCGACGACAATCTCCATGCGTCCGCTCGCTGGCCCCGCTAAAGTTACTGGCGGCGCCGGCGGTTGGTCCGGCATCACCATCGCTGGCACAAACGCTGGCTGAGGTTGTTCAGTATTGCTCGTCCGCGTCCCAAACGATCGTCGCCAAGTCAACAGGAGCGAGCGCGAGATGCCGTATCGTCGTGCTGTCGACGAGACCGCGCGCGGGGCCTGCAAACTCTCCAGAACGATCTTGAGTTTCTCATCATCGGTCCAGCGACGGCGACGGCCAGTCTCGACAACCTCGAACCGTTCAATCTGAGCACTGAACTTATTGCTGTCCATAAGGGCTGTTACACAGCACTGGTATTAACCCGACAAGGCGGCCCTCACCGGAGGGAGACGACCTATGTCGTCAGTTTGCAGTGAATGGAAATTGTCAACGCTCAAGCGGCGACGTTTGCGCGGGGCGTTGTGGCGGTCTGGAAGCTGGCGAGGAAGGTGGGGACATGCAGACCCCAACGGCCGGCGACATTGCGAGCGCCCGGCACACGGCCGCTTTGAAGAGCGTGGAAAGCGCCCTTCTCGGTGCGGCCGATCACTTTGCCAATGGCAGCGGCGCCCCAAATCAATTCGGTTTCTGGAATTTCGATCTTCACGACCGCGAGTCTCCGTTGAGGCTCGCTACTTCGGGCAATAAAAAAGGCCGAGGCGCGAGCACATGTTGTGCTGTTCGCTCTCGACCATCCCGGTCGTTCAGCTTCTTACTCGCGCTAGGGCATCTCGCCCGTGGGTCGCCGTCTCGGCAACGCGAATTTCCACCTAGAAACTACGTCGTACGCCCGATAAGTACCACCTGTTTCGTTAACGTTTCGTTACCTAACCAAATTCCCCTTCAGCCGCTGCAAGCTCCTCGTGGTGATCAGCCCGCGGAATCAAATGGGCGTAAGTATCGATCGTGATTTGAATGGACGCGTGTCCAATTCGTTCTGACAATTCTTTGAGGTTCAGGCCGAGCCCTATTGGCGGTCGAGCAAGGCACCAACTGGCGAAAAAATGCCGCAGGCTGTGCGCTCCCGTGTACTTGGCTTTGACGACCGGCCTCCCCTCTGCGTCTCGCTCCGGCTTTCCCTTTTCATCGAGCACCGGCACCGTAATGCCGGCCTTTTCCCAAGCAGGAATCAGACCGCGCTCGATGATGTTCGAGTGTGCTTCGACTTTCCCGGATCCGTTCGGGAAAACTAGATGTTGTTGCCCGTCTGCCTTCGGACATTGCAGTTTCCATGCTTTAAGTGCGGCGAGTGTCTTGGGCGGGATTGGGACGGCACGTTGACTATCGGCGGATTTGGGATTGCCAATAGAGTTGTAGCGGTCAGCACGCTGGCGAACGTGCAATTCGCTCTTCTTGAAGTCGACGTCTTGCCAGCGCAGCCCGCGCAATTCACTGGCGCGCAAGCCGCAGCGAACTGCCGTAAGAAAGAAAGCGTGCCAACGCTTGCTGTCCGTTTGCTGCAACAGCGCATCAACTTCCCGAGGTTCCGGAATATCTCGTCCGATGACGAGCTTGCGCTTCTGGCGACGTTCGACTTTGCGCTTTCTGCTGCGGTTTGCAGTCATCGAGCGGACTACGTTATGCCCCACCTTCCCGCGTTCCAGAGCGTCGCTGAGTAGGCTGGAAAGCGAGGTGGTTACTTTCTTGACCATTGCCGCAGAGCGCGGCTCCGCTTCCTTTTGGCCCGGCGCGGGAATGCCGTTTCGTAGCTTGTCCTGCCAGTCACGCACGATCGCGACAGTCAGTGCCGGGAGCTTGAGCGCGCCCAAATACGGTTTGATGTGGAATTTTAGGTGCTGTCGATACTGATCGACGCTGGAACGTTCGAGATCGCCGCAACCATCTATCCAAAGGTCGCCAGCTTCCTCGACGGTGATGCTCCGGCTTGTCGGAGTGTGAACGCCCTTCTTAACGTCGATGCGGACTTGTGCCTGGAAATCCTCGGCGTCCTTCTTGCGGTCGAATGTTTTGATGTGCCGCGTGCGCTTTCCACGGGCGTCGCGCTCGGCGGTTGAATATTGGACCACGTAGGCGGACCGCTCTTCGCCACTCTCGGTGGTCCATGTCCGTTTTCTGATCGACATGTCGCTCCCCCTCGCCCTTGTTACAACATACCACGGCGCAACAAGAGCGCAACATGAAGCCAAATAATTAAAGCAAATCAATGCCCGATAGCGGATTTCTACTCCGCGGGTTGCAGGTTCGAGTCCTGCCGGGATCGCCAGTCAAACCGCTTGGCAATCAAAGACATTTTGCCGGTCAAGCCCTAAGGCGAATCACCGCCTGGCTAGAGCGAGTGGGGATCAAAGACCCCAAATGGGGCCAGGTGGGCAGAAAATCCCCGGAGAAATCCCCGGAGCATTTTCGCACACCGGAATGGCGCCGGCGCGCGCATTGCGCGGCCCGCGCTCTACTTGCGCAGCCTGCCCATACCAGCCGCGAGGAACACGTCGATCAGCACGGCCGCGCCCAGCAGCAGAAACATCTGGATCGGAAACATGTATTGCATGTGGAAATAGATCAGCACGCCCTGCGCCACGAAGCCGGCGGCCATCGACGCGCTGGCGGCCATCACGGCGTCGAAATTCTCGATCCCAGCGTCCGAGCGACGATACCACCTGACGAGAGCGCCGGAGATCGCGAGGACCAGCAACACGGGCCACAGCGTTGGTGCGAACGGCAGCCCAGACATTTCGGCGTGGAGGATCAGGACGAGCTTGGCCCAATAGATCGAGGCGACCTCGGCCGGATGCTGGCGGACGAGATCGAGATAGCGTTCCCGCAGAATCTCGTAAAAGCGCGGACTGAGATACGGAACGGCCGGATCAACGGCCTTGACGGCGTCGATCGCGCTGTAGTCACTCCATTCGATCCCGAACGGGTTGGGTACCCCGCCGAGCCCCATATAGAGGTTCGCCCAGGTCCCGTGACTTTCCAGCTTCTCGGGCGGCGGCAGCTGATAGACGGCGTCTCGCGCGCGCAGAAGCGCATACGGCGTCGCCGCCGTGGCGACAATTGCAAGCGCCAGCACGACAGGAGCCAGCTTGCGCTCGCGGATGACGAGCAAGATCGTTGCGATCAAAGCGGTCAGCACGCCCATCATGCCGATCGCCTCACGGAGCAGCAGCGCCACGGCCAGACCCACAAACCCGGCCGCGATCCACGCAGCCCGAAATCGCGGCCTGCCAAGGATCGCAATCGGCAGAATGACCGCGAAGCACGCCGCCGCGAACTGGGCAGGATGTGGCGTCAGGGCGTGAAACTGGCGGGCCATGAACGCGCCGACGGTCAGCACCGACAGCGAGGCAACCGGAAGATTGCAGGCCATCAGGAGCAACGCCACAGCGATGAGCGCCGTGTAGTTCAAGGCGGTGTTGAGGTGCGAGATCTGCTCGGGCCGGACCGGAGCCCCGCTCACGACGGAATAGACCTCGAGCGCCAGGGCGTGGCCGAGATCGTCACCACCGAAACCGTCGGCGATCGGCACGACATCCTCGCCGTGGCACAGCACGAGAAACTTGTGCGTCGCCCTGGCGCAGTCCGCGCTGGCGAGCCAGACCTTCGCAGTGGTCCAGCTGTGCGGAAGGCCATCGGCTTTCTGAAATGAGCGATACGCCTGCGGCGCGGTCGCGAGCGCCAGACAGACAAGGAGCAACGCCGTACGCACGAACGGCGCACTAAAACCCCTGACCGACTCCATTCCCATTCCGCGGCGCCTCAAATCTCCGGCTTGCGGTTGCGCCGGCGCCCTTCGCCTATCCCCGCGATACCACCAACTACGACCAGCCCCGCGACGATCGCCGCCACCGCGGCGACATTCGCAACATCAGCCTTGCCGAAGCGATAGAACCGATTGACCGCATCACCCGCCCCGTCAAGCCTCATTTGAGCTTTCCGACGCAAAAGTCCAGAACTAAAGCGAGTTTGCAAGACCCTTTCGACATGCACATCGAGCGGACCAGGCCGGAGGACGCGCGCGAGACCGCCGCCACCTCGACCTTATCGCTCCAGTAAGCCGTTGATAGGCGATCTGGCTCGCCACCTCGTCGGCGATGTCGCGATCGAACGCGGCCCGCGAAACGCCATATTGGTCGAGCACCTGCGGCAGCCCCTGGTTGAATCAGTGGGAAACGGCGCCGATCGCACATGCCGCGCGATTGCCTCGCCAAGAGAGGTGATGGTAAACCTTCCTGCGCATTTGCACGGGAACTGCTGGAGGATCCGCGGTGCCGAAAATCGATAACCGCTTGATTGGTGTCGTTGTCCTGGCGCTGATGATTCTTGCGATCGCCAATATCGCAACTCAACCCTAAAATGCACGCCACTGCCGCGCGCGATGAGTTCCGACCAAGATGCAATGGCGATGAAGGATGCGCTCAGAACCAGAGGCGCAGCACCAGATCAAACATGGGCTGAGGTGGTAGAACTGCGCCGCCAAGGAGACGCTAAATGTTGAACAGCTTAGGAGATGCGCGCCCGGACAAGGCGGGCATCCGGGCTGCTTATGTCGGCAGGCCGAAGGAGCCCTGGGTAAGCGCATTGCGGACTTACATCGCGCTGCTGGTTTTCCTTGGAAGCTACCTTGTTCTCACCGTCGTCGGGAACCTGCTCTATTTCACCAATGTGGGTGAAGTGATGGGCAAAACCGCCATTGTGGGCTTCGATATCCGCAATTTCTCCAGAGCGCGCTCGCCAGGTTATTGGGCGCTGCTGTTCTTGCCATTCGTAGTAGCGCCGCCCATCGTCATTTTCGTTCGAAGGCTGGCCGCCAAGATGGGAGGGTACGTCGCTGCGTTGCCGAGCCTCTCCAGGCCGGCCTACTGTTTATTGCTGGGATTGCTTTATGCGTATGCCCTCTTTTCCCTGTGGAATGCTGACGCAGCACGCCTGTTGCTACGCCCGGCAGACTACATCAGCGCGTTGGATAGTCGCTTCCAGCTCATGGAAGCGCTTGGGTTTTGGCCTCAAGTGACGATCAAGTCCCTGCTCTTCACTCTGTCGATCTACGGCATGGTCGAGGCAACGAGCCGAAACGACTACTTCTGGAGCATATTGACCGCATTCAATCTGATCGCGATGTCGATCATCCTCATTCTACTGAACATGAAATGGCCTCTCGTATTGTTCTATGCCGCGAATCTTGCAACGATCATGCTCTTCGCCAAACGCAAAATAGTGCCGGGACTGCTTTTTACCAGCTTAGCTCTAGTTAGCTACTTCTCAGTCTCTCTTCTGCTTCTGCGCGCGAGTTCCACGCCTGTCGTCGTGACTCGCATCGAGAGCGCTCCGGTGTCTCCCACTTCAGAGCAGTTCAATCGAACTTTGGCAGAAGCGAAAATATGGAGAGAACAATTTGGCACCAGCGCCGAAACGGCGGAAGTCAGCCGGGAATCGTTTTCGAACGTGCTAACCCTGTCAGCCGGCGCCATCGTCAACCGCATGGCCCAACCGTTCCCATACTACTATGAAATATTCTCGAAATCCGAAGGAAAATGCGGATCCTTGGAAACGAGAATTCTTCGTCAACGCTCACCATGCCAGCCAAGCAATCTCGTCTATGCGGCGATGTTCGATGACAGATTTTCCGGCGTAGGAACCGCGCCTCAAGGTCCCCATGTAACGGGCTTTGCCCTCCAGGGATGGCTCGGCGCCATCATCGAGCTCGTTTGCACATCGATCGTTTTAGGGCTCTTTGCGGCAGCCTCCGGCGATGAGGGAACGATGCAAGCGACGATCACCGTAATGGGGGCCGTCACTGGCTACTTCTTTTCTCAACTGCCATTTGAGGGGCCATTAATTTACGATCACGGCGCGTTCTGGTGGATGATCCCACTTCTGTTGTATGCAGCATGGAAAAGGGTCCCGCTGGGGTGAACATACCGCCACTCCAGCCAACCGCTCCCTGAGATCAGTGCCAAAAGCAAAGCAAGGCGGTCATACCTCGCCAAGCTCGGCCTGATGCGCCCGCCACCACCCCGCAATCGCCGCCGCCAGATCATTCCACGGCTCTGTCGGCAGATCAGGCACCGCCACCCGCACGCTGTACTCGTCCGTGGTCGCACTGTGAAACCACTCGGTCGCGGCGAAATCGAAGCCGAAGCTGCCGGCGTGACGGATGGGAAAACCGGCCCGGCTGAGATCGTGGCTCATGGCCTCGGCGGCTTGTCGCGCGCCCGCCTCATCGAGAGGACACCTTGAGCGGAGCGTGACATAGAGCCCGTGAGTGAAGTGAAGCTCGGCCGCGAGCGAGGCGAGCTCGCGCGCGAAATGCCGGGCCGCATGACGACCGTTGCGCAGGATGGCCGCGACGCGTCGCTTCGTCAGGCCCCAATAGGCCGGGCTGCCGACAAACGGAGGAAAATGCGCCGGCAGCGCCGCGCCGCCGAGAAGCCGCACGGCATCGCGCATCTCCGCCGCGAGGCGTTCGGCCAACGAACGCTCCGCGCCCTCCTCGCTCCAGCGGACGAACACCGCAGAGCCCAGCCGTCCGTATTCCGCGCCGAGCGAATCCAGCTTGGTGTGGCTTCGCACCATCACGACCGGGATTTGATATCGCCGCGCCCAGCGCAGGACGCGCCGGATGCGGCCCGACCGGCCGGCAAAGCACGTCGTGTCGAAGATCAAAAGATCGAACGGCGAACCGTCGCAGCGCAGCGTCGCTTCGAAGGCGCCGGCGGGGACGCAGGAATCGAGCAGCAGAATTCGCGGCGCGCCGCCCGCGACAGGCACGCCCGCCAGCGGCGGCTTCACCGTGACAAGCCGCAAATGCGGGACAAAGCGCTCGATCAGCTCCAGCGTCTCGCCGTAGGAGCCCGGCAGCACCACGATGTCGCCCGTGGTGACGAGCCTTGCCGAGGCGAGCAGCAGCGCCGCGATCGCGGACATGCCGGACGCGGTGTAGATGGCCTCGCTGGTGCAGCCGCGCGCGTCGTCATAGAACGAGGGGCCGCTCACCTTCAGATCCGCGCGCTGGTAGTCGTAGCTGAATGCGAACGGGCCGCTGGTCGGACGGGCGGTCGCCGACCAGGATGTCTCGGTCGCCTTCCAGTCCGCCAGCTCATGCTCGGCGCGCAGTGCGGCGGTCAGCTGGAATTTCGCCGCGATGACCTCGTCCACCGAGCGCGGACAGGGCACGTGCCGCGGGCTTCTCAGGCAGCCGTTCAGGAGCCTGATCTCCTCATGCTTGCGCCCCAGATAGGCCTCGATGGTCTCCATGCAACGCTTGATACGATCCCTGATACGACAACTTAGCAAACTTCGATCGTAATCAACGTCCGGCGCGGACCTGAGGTCCAATACGCCGCCCTTGCAACGAAGACGCATCTGCGTCGTTGAGAGTGCAAAGAGAGTCAAGCCCGTTCGGGGGCTTCTTGTCTGTTCACGGTCCGACTCCGCTTCGTTCGCGCAGTACGAATCGCGATCGCGAAAATCAGCTCTCCGCAGATCTTAACATCTGATTGCCGCGATCGCTCATGCGGATCCGCTCACCAGCACGGGCCGCAACCGGTAGGCATCGATCGCGGCGTTCGACAGCAGCAGTCTGCGCCGCTCGCCACGCAGCATCATGCGGTCGATCTTGTTCAGGATGAAGCGGGCTGAATCCTTGTGCTCGCCGGTGAGCAGACCGGACTGGTCGAGATATCTCCAGGCAATCTCGAAGCACTGTGCACGCAATTGAAGGTCGGTCATGGCCGCTCAACGTCGACGCGGAACGAATGTTCCTATGCGGGTCGAGCGGGCCGCTTGCGCCGGAGCCGGCGCAATAGCGATGCGCTTATTGGCAAGGGATCGCGGAACGAGACAGCGACCGCGGCGTTGACTGCAACGAAATCGAGTGGTGCCGACCTGCCTGCCCCGGTCGGCTTTGAAGGACCCCGTGCTTGTCCCCCGAGCACGGGGTTTTTCTCATGCAAACCCACAAAGCAAAAGCGCGAGGCGAGCAATGCTCGGCCTCGCGCCTTCAGCCCCTAGCGAGCGCCCCCGCTTACCAGGTGTAACGAATGCGGCCCGTGCCGGCGTAGGTCTGCGACCGGTCGCTGAATTCGCCGTCGAACTTCACCAGGAACGAGACGCCGCTCGCCGTGCGCCATTCGGCGCCGGCCGTGGTAAGCGCCAGATCGCGCGCCGGCGTCGTGCCGAACACGGTGAACGGCGCAGCGCCGATGCCGCCGAGCGCGGCGAAGCTGAGCGTCGCCGAGGGATTGCTGATCTCGTCATGGGCGTAGGCGAACTTGCCGAACAGGTTAAGCTGGCCGCCATTGTCCACCGGCATGATCTTGTCGGTGCGCAGGCCCACCTCGCCGCGATAGGCGGTGGCCGTGCGGCCGACCACGGTGAGTGCGCCTGCAGCGGCGCCCAGCGCCGTCGCCTCGGTATAGCCCGGCGTACGGAACCACTGCCCCTGGATGGCGCCATAGGGCGTCCAGTTCACGCTCCAGTACTGGCCGACCTTGTAGCCGCCCTCGATACGTCCGCCCCAACCCTGGGCCTCGAAATCGGCCTTGTAGAGGTCGATGCCCGGCGTGGTGGACCGGCTCGTACCCATCCAGTAGTTGGTGTAGGTGCCGGCTGCAGCGATGTAGCCCGGCCCGAAACCGTACTTGCCGTAGACACCGGCCATGAACGTGTCGCTGGTGCCACCGCCGTTGCCGGCGCCGGCAACCGTCGGCGTCACCGACCAGTTGATGTTGCCGCCGGCAAGCGAGAAGCCGATCAGCGAGTCCGCGGTGAAGCGATAGTCAGCGCCAGCGGCGACGCCGCCGACGCGGGTATAGAGATCGGACGTGCCAGCCGCGACATTGCCGCTGGTGTTGTTAGCGCCGCCAAAGGCCGCGCCCCAGACGTCCCAGTGCGGGGCATAGGCAACCACGGGCGGCGGTGCCTTCAAATAGGCACCGAAGGCCGAGCGCACGGCAGCCGGCACCGGCTTTTCGCCGGCATAGCTCAGCGTGCCCGTCGTCGAGACCTTGTTGGTCGCGAACGGATCGGTCAGCAGCGAGAGGTAGGAGCTGCCGAGCTGGAATGCGCCGGACTGCGCCTGGGCCAGGTTCTCACCGGTGTTGCCACCGGACAGGAAGGCCTGCATCGCCAGATCTTCGCCGATGGAGCTCCACGACGTGGCGCTCAACATCCCGAAATTCGTGCCGTTGTTCTGATACACGAACTGGCCGTTGGGAATCGCCGTGTTGTTGGTCAGCGCACCCCACCGGTAGGCAGAGTTCGGCTGCCCCGTGATCGTCGACGTGGTCAGGAACAGAACGTATTGTTGTCCGGGCGTGAGCGAGACGCCGCCTGTGTTGATCGACACGGTCTGATACGCGGAGCCGCTCGGCGCGGTCATGATACCGGAGCTGAAGAGCGCCGAGCCAGTGATGTGCTGGGTGGTCGGATCGAACGCGTAAACGAAGGCCTGGTACTGCGGCGCGGTACCGAACGGCAGCGACAGCTGGAAGTTGAAGCCCGACAGGCGGGTCTGGCCACTCGTCGGCGTGAAGGTCTGTCCGTAGGTCGCCGTGTTAGGCACGCCCCAGCTCGAGATGAACGAGGTGCCGTTCCATTGCGGCATGGTGTCGATGTTTTGCGCCTGTGCAGACGTGCCGAGAGCAAGAAAGGCCGCGCTGCCGAGCCACAGCGCCTTGCGAGTCACCAAGGACTTCATTGCCCACCCCCAAATCAAATCCAGAAAAAACGAATGAATAGCCGTCAATATCGTGCCGCCAAGCAATACGTCGAACGCAGGAGGACGGGCAATTGCTGTTCGGGTTCTCAGCAACGATTAGCAATCTAGCGTGACCCAAAAACAACATAATTGGATAGAGGGACACATCGCGACGTTGAGATGATTGGGTTTTTCGTCCCATTGAATTGCAGCGATGCTGCGTCGCGTGCCGACAATATCTGTCGTGCACAGCCGCGCGGGAATACCTGCTGCAAGGACGGCGCCGTCCAGCTCAATCGCGCTTGTCTCCGGCGGCGTCGATCGACCCGCGTAACGGAATCAATCCGTCTCTTCTTCGCGCCGCTCGCGGGCGAGCTGGTGCCACGCCAAAGCGAGCTGGATCAGGCGCTGCCGGTCGTCGCCTTCGGAGGCGGCAGCCTGCTTCATCGCGGCCTCGGCTTCGTGCTGTGGATCGTACTTGGTACACATGCGCTCCACCCTAACCGACCGATCTGGACATGCGGATGGCAATTTCGTCCGTATCATTGCGGGTTGACGCTGGCGTCGCTCGGACTGCTCCGCCGCGGTTGCTCCGACTCTCAGGCCGATGACGAAGCCGTGAGGCCAGGCATCATTCGGACTGATCTGTGAATTGCGTCACAGCCACCATCCGGCATCTCCGCTAAACAGCGCTTCGACGCTTCCAGAAGCGTAACGAGGGCATGGGTGTGTTTCCCATCATGACACAAGAAACAGCATCCGAAGCTGACGTCCCGGCGCCGCGGCAACGCCCCGACCTGCTCGGCATCGCCTATCTCGGGACCATCGGCATCGTCATGCTGGCCTGGATCTGCGGCCTGGTCTGGGCCGCCATCGCGTTCTTCAGCTGGCTGGTGTCTTGATCCCGCGCGCGATGACGGCTCTAAAGCGCGACGAGATCATCGCACTTTAGGTTGTTGTTTGAGCATGATCTTTTCGGAAAACCGCTGCACACTTTTCCGGATCAAGCTCTAGAACAGCCAATGCGCGAACTGCGCCAGCTTGATCCCGCCGCACACGATCATGGCCCACAGCGCCAGGCTGACCTGGATTGCATCCAGCATATCCACACTCCCCCGCGAATCACGTCCCGACTTTTTTCTTTTGAGAATGCGCGAAGCGCCGACATGCGCCAGTGATAATTGGAGGCAGTTGTTGTGCGCCGCCGAACCGGCGGCGACAGGCGCAGCTAGCTAATCCCCAAAACAAAAGAGGCGGGCCTAAGCCCGCCTCCTCGCTTCAAAGCTCGTCTGGATCGTCAGTAGCAGGCGCGGGGATCTGCCTGCACGTACTGGCCGTTCGGATAGCGGTAGTAGCAATTGCCCTGGGCGAGATAATAGCCCGGGCGCGAGGCCGCCGTGGCGCCGGCGATGGCGCCGGTGGCACCGCCGATCACGGCGCCTGCGGCCGCACCCGAGGCATTGCCGGAGATCAGGCCGCCCAGCACGCCGCCGACGATGGCGCCGCCGAGCGCGCTTGCGCCGGGATCGGCCGGCGGCGGAGGCGGAGGTGGCGGTTCATAGGCGACCGGCGGCGGGGCATAGGCCACCGGCACGTCGTCGTAATACTCCTCGGAGATGTAGGCGGGCGGGCCGGCCATCCGCTGCGGATAATAATACCAGACGCCGCCGACGTCCCACCACCAGCCGGAGCGGCCGTTGTGGACCTCGTGGCGCCAGCGCCCGCCGTCCCAGGCGAGATTGCCGCGATAGGCGTGTCCGCCCCAGTCGCGCGCCGGTGCGGGCCCGCGGGCATAATTGCGGCCGGGCGGCGGACCGCCGGCATTGTGCGGGCCCGGGCCTGGACCGCCCGCGTGAGGCGGGCCGCCAGGCTGTCCCGGGGGACGCGCGGCCTGCTGCGGCGGCGGCCCCTTGCGCATGGTCTGGTTGTTCGGGGGTGGCGCACCTGCGCCGGGCGCCGCCTGCGGCTGGGCTTGCGGCCTCGGCGGCAACGCGTCCTGAGCCTGCGCCGAAAGCGCGACAAGGGACATGGCCGAAACCACGGGAATGATGATCTTCATGCGGCTGGACGCACTCATGCGTGCTAGACCCCCTACTCTCTCGATTGCCGTGGTCCCTGGCGCGATAGACGATTCGGCTCGCGCCGGGCTGATGCCGGCCGACATAACTGATCTGCTTTGTCGGCTAAGTCCCGTTACAAATGTTTAAGATCACGGCAATTTTTCGGCCCTGCGGTCGTGCTTGGACCGCTTCTAGCGAGCCGGCTCGATCACATTGCAATTGGTTCGCCCCGACATCAGGCAATCCTGCATCTTGCTGGCCGAGGTCAGATCGCGGGCGAGCCACCAGCCGATGCCGAGGATCAGAAGCGCGATGATCAGGCCGGCGATGGCGCCGCGGCGATTGTCACCGGATGGGGAGCGTGGCGGGGTTCTGGGCTTCTCGCCCGGTTCGGGCTTGGACTCGGACATGGTGACCTGATTGCACGGGCGAGCCGGCTTTATCACCTCTGCGGCGTGGCGTCACATCCCGGCATGCCCTTGCTGTTCAACCGCGGGTCTGGCGGATCGCGTCCTTGCGTGAGGTCTCGACAGCCGGGATCGCCTGGTGCGCGCGGGGCGCACAGGTCGTAAGCACGAAGGCCGTCTGGCTGCACTCCCAGCCGGCGCCCAGGACGGCGTTCTCGATCGGCTGCGGACGGGCGAACAGCAACGCCCCGCCCGCCAGCGCCGCCACCACGAAGGCGAGCGCAAGCGCCTTGAGGGTCAGCCGGAAGATGGTCATGCCCGTGCTCCGTCTCGTATTGGGGCGCACGCTAGGCGCGGCGTCGGGTGCCCGCTATGAGGGACATCACAATTCGGCAGTTTTTCCGGGTTACGAGAGATCGTCGGGGCTGGCGATTTTTCGTTGACCTGATCGGCTGCGATTATGGGTGGCTTCGCGACGCGCGCCGATGTACACGCTTCTGCGTCGCGTGGCGCCTGCTATGCCCAGCCGACGTACCAACAGCAGTGATGTAGGATTGAAAGCGAGGAAGACAAGGCTCGTCGATGAGTGGATTCAGGGAACCCGGCTTCGCGGACCGGCAAAAGGCGGCGCAGGACGCCCGCAAAAATCTTTTGAACAAATTCAAGTCGCAGCCGGGCCCCGACGATCCGGCGGTGGCCGCGCGTCGCGCCGAGCGCGAAGCGCTCTCGGCCAAGCGTGCCGAGGCCAAGGCTGCGCGCGAGGCGGAAAAGGCCGAGCAGAAGCGCGTCGAGGAAGAAGCCAAGGCCGCTGAAGCCGCGCGGATCGCCCGCGAGGCCGAAGAGGCGGTCGCGCGGCAGGCTGCGCTCGAGGCCGAGCAGAAGGCCAAGCGCGACGCCCGCTACGCCGCCCGCAAGGCCAAGCGCAAGTAACGTTCAAAAGTCACGTCCAATTGAAGTTGGGCTGCGACGTGATTTCGGGGCGGTCCAAATGACCGCCCCCAGATTTTCCGAAGCGCGCGCCTGCCGTTTGCATGCGCCCGCGACGGCGGCGGACGATCAGTTCTTCTTCATCATCCCGTCGTCTTTCTTCATCCCGTCCTTGGACATGTGGTCCTTCTTCATGCCGTCGTCCTTGGACATGGTATCCTTCTTCATGCCGTCCTTGGACATCGTGTCCTTCTTCATCATGCCGTCGTCCTTGCCCATTTTGTCCTGGGCAAAGGCGGCCGGCGACAGCGCAAGGCCGAGCGAGAGAGCGGCAGCCGAGATGCCGAGCGCGATGCGGGTGCGAATGGTCATGGGTCATCTTCCTTCGAGGTGATGTTGGCCAGCGACGGATGCCGCTACCTCATGCTCGACGGATGACGGGCCGCACCTGTTACGTGCGGCGGAATTTTTTTTCGCCAATGCGAAACCTGACCGCGGGACCACCGGTTTGACACAATTTTGCCTGCGTGACCCCCGCTAGTGCCGCCCGCGACCGAAGGGTGAGTGTGCGGCGCAGCAATGCCCCCCGCGACTTGCCGCCGCATTCGGTCTCGAACTATCAGATTAGAGAATATCGGGTACAAGACCGGCTAGGATGGGCCTGAAGCCGGGCCTCTTAAGACCCGATCACGTCAAGAACCGTCCAAGGGGATAAATCTATGTTCACGCGTCGTCACCTGCTCGCGACTGCCGTCGCAGCACCCGCCATTCTCCGCTTCGGCACCGGCACCGCGCATGCCGCGACCACGCTGAAGATCTCGCACCAATTCCCGGGCGGCACCGTCGACAAGGGCGATTTCCGCGACCGGCTCTGCCGCATGTTCGCCGCCGAGGTCAGCAAGCGCAGCAAGGGCGACATCGCCGCCGAGATCTATCCGAACTCCTCGCTGATCAAGACCAACGCGCAGTTCTCCGCGATGCGCAAGGGCGCGCTCGACATCAGCCTCTATCCGATGCCCTATGCCGGCGGCGAGCTGCCGGAGACCAATATCGGCCTGATGCCGGGCCTTGTGACCACCTACGACCAGGGCATGCGCTGGAAGAAGGAGCCGGTCGGCAAGGCGCTGACCGATTTTCTTGCCGACAAGGGCATCATCCTGCTCACCTGGGTCTGGCAGGCCGGCGGCGTCGCCAGCCGCTCCAAGCCGATCGTCGCCCCTGAAGACGCCAAGGGCATGAAGGTGCGCGGCGGCTCGCGCGAGATGGACATGGTGCTCCAGACCGCGGGCGCTTCGGTGCTGTCGGTGCCCTCCAACGAAATCTACGCGGCGATGCAGACCGGCGCCTGCGATGCCGGCATCACCTCCTCGACCAGCCTGATCTCGTTCCGTCTCGAGGAAGTCGCGAAGTCGCTGACCTCGGGCGCGGGCGCCTCTTACTGGTTCATGCTCGAGCCGCTGATGATGTCGAAGGCGATCTTCGACAAGCTGCCGAAGAACCATCAGGACGTCCTGCTCGCGGTCGGCTCCGAGCTCGAAACCTTCGGCCGCAAGGGCGCGCAGGACGATGACGTCGAGGTCGCCAAGGTCTACGAGAAGGCTGGCGCCAAGGTCTCGGCGCTCGACGCCGCGACCGTCGGCAAGTGGCGCGACATCGCCCGCGACACCGCGTGGAAGGATTACGGCGCCAAGACCGCGACGGCGGCGAAACTCTTGAAGCTCGCCTCCGACGTCTCGGCATGAGCCACGGTCCGCTTCCGGATCGTGATGACCAGGCGACCCCTGCCGCAGGGACTGGCCCTGCGGCGGCGATTGATCGCGGTCTCGCCATCCTCAACAGCATCATCGTCGTGCTCGCCGCGATCGCGCTGGTCGCCGCCTGCGCCATCCTGAGCTACAGCGTGCTCAGCCGCGCGCTGTTCAAGGCCGCCAATTACTGGCAGGACGAGGCCGCAGTCTTCCTGCTGGTCGGCGCGACCTTCATGACGGCAGCCTATGTGCAGCAGAACCGCGGCCATATCGGCATCGAGGCCTTTGTCGGCCTGCTGTCGCCGCTCGCCAACAGGATCCGTCTTTGGCTGGTCGATGCCGCGACGTTCCTGTTCTGCGCCTTCTTCACCTGGAAATCCTGGACGCTGGCGCATGAAGCCTATGTCGACGGCCAGGTCTCGAACTCGATGTGGTCGCCGCCGCTCGCCATTCCCTATTCGTTGATGGCGCTCGGCATGAGCCTGCTCTGCGTCCAGATCCTCGTGCAGCTTGCGCTGCCTTTCGCGGGAGCGAGGCGTTCATGAGCGTTTTCGGTATCGGTGTTGCCTACGGGATAGCAACGCTGCTCGTGATGTTTTCAGGCATGCCCATCGCGTTCGCCCTCGGCGCGGTCGCGGTCGTGTTCATGGGCATCTACATGCCCGCCGCCTCGCTCGATACGGTGACGCAGAACGTCTACGAGGAAATGGCCTCGATCACGCTCTTGTCGATCCCGCTGTTCATCCTGAAGGGCGCGGCGATCGGCAAGTCGCGCGCGGGCCAGGACCTCTATTCGGCGCTGCATGCCTGGCTGCACCGCGTGCCCGGCGGCCTCGGTGTCGCCAACGTGTTCGCCTGCGCCCTGTTCGCGGCAATGGCGGGCTCGAGCCCAGCGACCTGCTCGGCGATCGGTTCGGCCGGCATCCCGGAGATGCGCAAGCGCGGCTATTCCGGCGGTTTTGCCGCCGGCATCATCGCCGCCGGCGGCACGCTCGGCATCCTGCTGCCGCCGTCGATCACCATGATCCTGTTCGCGGTCGCGGCCGAGAAGTCGCTCGGGCGGCTGTTCCTCGCCGGCATCGGTCCGGGTCTGCTGCTGGTCTCCCTGTTCGGCGCCTACGCCGTGATCCGTTTCCGTCAGGAATATGCCGCCGCCGCGGCGATCTACGAGAAAGGCGGCCCGGAAGCTCCGATCCTGCAGCGCGACGAGTACACGCTCGCCGAACGCTTCAGCGTGCTGCCGCGCGTGATCCCGTTCGTGCTGCTGCTGACCGGCGTCATGATCGCGCTCTATGGCGGCTTCGCCACGCCGTCGGAGACGGCAGGCCTCGGCGGCCTGCTGGCACTGGCGCTGATCGCGGCGATCTACAGCGTCTGGCGGCCGGGCGACCTCGCCCCGATCATGAGATCGACGATCCGGGAATCGACCATGCTGATGATGATCATCGGCATGTCGCTGCTCTATTCCTACGTGATGAGCTATCTGCACATCTCGCAATCGGTCGCCGAATCCATCGTCGCGATGCACCTGCCGCGCTGGGAGCTGCTGTTCGCGATCCTCGTCATGGTCGTCGTGCTCGGCTTCTTCCTGCCGCCGGTCTCGATCATCCTGATGACAGCGCCGATCATCCTGCCGCCGCTCCGCGCTGCGAACTTCGACATCATCTGGTTCGGCGTCGTCATGACCATCGTGATGGAGATGGGGCTGATCCATCCGCCGGTCGGGCTCAACATCTTCGTCATCCGCAACGTCGCGCCCGACATCCCCTTGAGCGAGGTGATCTGGGGCACCCTGCCCTTCGTGCTCTTGATGATGCTCGCGGTGCTGCTGCTGTGCTTCGTGCCGGAGATCTCGACCTGGCTGCCGGATCTCGTGATGGGGCCGGACGGGAGCAGGTAGCGGCACTCACGACTGCCGTAGGGTGGGCAAAGGCGCGTAGCGCCGTGCCCACCACTTCTGAATGGTGGGCACGCTGCGCTTTGCCCACCCTACGAGTTATGCGCTCCGCACAGCCGCAAGGCTGACCCACCCTACGATTTTTCCTTCCGCCGCGACTTCGGTGCGTGCGCCACCACCTGCAACAGATCCTTGCGCACGGCCTCGATGTGCCGCTCCAGGAAGCGGCACGCCTCCTCGACCTTCTGCGCGCGGCACAGCGCGATCAGATGAGCGTGCTCCTTTTCTGCCGTGCCCATTGCCTTGGTGTTGGAGAGTTGCAGCCGCGTGTAGCGGTCGCTGGTCTGGAGCAGCGACAGCACGATCGCGCGGGTGCGCGGCTGCGGAGCGTGAACGTAGAGCGCCATGTGGAAATCGGCGTTGAGCTGACCCCATTCGCTGACATTGCGCGCCTTGATCGCCTTCTCGAACTGCTTGTGGATGTCGTCGAGGCCCTCGAAATCCTCCGCGCTGAAACGCGGCGCCGACTGCGCCAGCAACCGCGGCTCCAGGATGCAGCGCAGATCGAACACGTCGTTGATCTCGTCCAGTGACAGCTCCGAGACGATCGCGCCCTTCTGCGGCACGATGCGCACCAGCCCTTCCGCCTCGAGCTGGAACAGCGCCTCGCGCACGGGGATGCGGCTGACGCCATAGGCCTCGCCAAGCGCATCCTGCCGCAGCTGCGATCCGGCCGGATAGGTGCCGTCGAGGATCGCCTGCCTGAGCTGGTCGACGATCGCAGCCGACAGGGTGCGATGCTTCAGAGGCTGTTTCATCTGATCGTCTGTTGTCCTTCCCGACTCGCTCGGCCGAAGCGGTCCCTGTCTTGCATGTTGAGGTGCCCGGCAAAAGCCAGCTGCCCAGCAAAAGCGCGCCCTGCCGCGGAAATGACCGCAATCTCCGTTTGACAGTCAAAATGTATAAATTATACATTCGGCAATCGCACGACAAATCTTCGGGGGTTGGGGCCTCTTCATGATCGAGCAGACGATGCCGGCCACGCGCGCGCTCAGCGTCCGACGTACGATCGTCCGGATGTCGAGCGCCCTGCTCGCCTTCGAGCGTCTGGCGCTGATGGGGCTGATGTACCTGCTCACCGGTCTGATCCTGGTGAACGTCATCACCCGCTACGCGCGGTTCCCGATTTACTGGATCGATGAATCCGCTGTTTATTGCGTAGTCTGGCTGACCTTCGTCGGGGCCTCCGCGATGACGCGGCTGCGGCTCGACTTCGCGGTGACGATGCTGACGGAGCGGCTTTCGCCGCAGCACCAGAAGATCGCCAAGGTGATCTCGACCGGCCTCGTCGTCGTGTTCGGCATCGCCTTGAGCATCACCTGCGTGCTCTGGATGGACCCGGTCGGGCTCGCGCGCGCTGGATTCGACGGGCGCAAGCTCGCGGCCGAAACCTTCAACTTCCTCTACACCGAGCACACCCAGACGCTGAACTGGCCGACCTGGGTGCTCTATCTGACGCTGCCGATCCTCGCGGTCTCGATGACCGTGCACGGCCTCGCCAACCTTCTGGAAGATCTCGAGCTGGTGCCGCGCACGCCGCCGAAAGGCTTCCAGCTCTCCGAGCTCGACGGGGTCAACTGATGGTCACTTCCGCCGCCTTTGTCGCGATCATGCTGGTCGGCGTGCCGATCGGGCTCTGCCTGTGCCTTGCCGGCCTCGTCTATATCGCGGCGTCAGGCAATCCCGTGCTGTTTCAGTCCTATCCGCTCCAGCTGTTCGGCGGCGTCGACAGCTACGGCCTGATCGCCATCCCGCTCTTCATCCTGATCGGCGAGATCATGAACGGCGGCGGCATCACGCGGCGCATCGTCGACATGGCGATGGCATTCGTCGGCTCGCTCAAGGGCGGGCTCGCCTACGTCAACATCCTCGCCAACATGTTCATCTCCTCCATCCTGGGATCGGCGACCGCGCAGGTGGCGATCATGGCCCAGATCATGGTGCCGGAGATGGAGAAGAAGGGCTACGACAAGACATTTGCAGCGGGCCTCACCGCCTATGGCGGCATGCTCGGCCCGATCATTCCGCCCTCGGTGATGTTCGTCGTCTACAGCGTGCTGGCGCAGGTCTCCGTCAGCGACATGCTGATCGCCGGCATCGTGCCGGGCGTCATCCTCACCGTGATGTTCTGCCTCGTCATCGCGCTGATGGGCTACATGTACAACTATCCCCGCGCCGACTATCAGACGCCGCGCCAGCGCCTGATGACGATCCTGCGGACCTCGCCAACACTGCTGATCCCGATCGTCATCGTCGGCACGATTTTGACCGGTCTTGCCAACGCTACGGAATCCGCCGCCGTCGGCGCCGTCGCCGCGGCGCTCGTCGGCAAGTACTGGACCAAGGAATTCGAGTTCTCGCAGCTGCCGCAGATGATGCTGCGCAGTGGCATCTATTCGGCGATCGTGCTGTTCCTGGTCGCCGCCGCTGCCGTGTTCTCCTGGGTCCTGATCTTCGGCAAGGTGCCGCAGGAAACCGCTGGTTGGATCCAATCCGCCGCCAAGGACCCGATCAGCTTCATGCTGATCTGCAACGTCATCCTGCTGATCATCGGCACTGTCATCGACGGCATTCCCGGCCTGATCATGACGGTGCCGATCCTGCTGCCGGTCGCAACCGACGTCTACCACATCGATCCCCGGCATTTCGGTGTGGTGGTCGTGATCAACCTCGTGCTGGGCCTTTTGTCGCCGCCGGTCGGGCTCTGCTTCTTCGTCGCGGCCGCCGTCACCGGCGCCAAGCCCGGCAAGATGTTCATGGTGACGCTGCCGTTCTTCGTCATCTCCTGCGTCCTCCTCGTGCTGCTCTCGCTCTACCCCTCGCTCTCGCTGATCCTCGTCAAATAGGCCCGTACAATAGGAAGCCCGACCATGCCGCTTTCACGCCGCCGCTTTCTCGCCGCCAGTGCCGCCGCATCGGTGTTCGCGCCCTCGCTGGCGCTCGCCCAGGCCAAGGAATTCCGCCTCGGCCTGATCACGCCCAACGGCCATTCCTGGAACAAAGCCGCGCTCAAGTTCGGCGACGAGCTGAAGGCCGCCACCAATGGCCGCCTGACCGTGACCGTGTTCCACTCCGGCCAGCTCGGCAACGAGCCGGCGATGATGCAGCAATTGCAGTCCGGCGCGCTCGACATGGGCTTCATCCAGGCCGCCGAGCTCGGCTCGCGCGTGCCGCACATCGCCGCGATCAACGCGCCCTACATCGTCCGCTCGACGCCGGCGGTGGCGAAATTCGTGCGGCATCCGGCGGCCGTCAAACTGTTCGAGGTGTTGCCGCAGGAGACCGGCACGATCGGCCTCGGCTGGGGCATCACCGGCATGCGCGCGGTGTTCTCGTCCAAGGACCTCAATTCGCTCGCCGATATCAAGGGCATGAAGCTGCGCATCAACCCGACCCCGGTCTACCGCGACTTCTATTCCTCGCTCGGCGCAGCCCCGACGCCGATCCCCACCCCGCAGGTGTTCGACGCCATGGCCAACGGCCAGGTCGACGGCCTCGAGGCCGACCTCGAATTCTCCTGGAACCAGCGCTTCGACAAGGTGTCGAAGGTGATCCTGCAGATGAATGCCGTCTTCATGCCGATGGCGGCGGTGGTCTCCGGCCGGGTCTGGCAGACGCTCTCCGCCGCCGACCGCGAGCTGATCGCCAAGACGATCAAGACGACGCTGGATGCGCAGATCGATGAGCTCGCCGGCAACGAGCCGGCGCTGATCGAGAACTTCAAGAACGCGCCGATCCCGATCCGCCAAGTCCCGGCCGGCGACACCGAGGCTGTCATCGCCGAGTTCGACAAGATCTGGCTGCCCAAGGCACCCGTTCTCGCCGAGCTGCGCAAGGTCGGCGCCACGCTCTGATCCCATCCGCCATCCTTTTCGCCACAGCCGGCGGCCCCAGCCCTCCGCCGGCAATACACCTGTCAGAACTCACTTGGAGTGAACTCATGAGCCGCCGCGTTTCCTGGGAAGGCGTCTTCCCGGCCGTCACCACGCAATTCCACGACGATCTCTCGCTCGATATCGATGCGACCGCCAAGGTGATGGACGGACTGATCCGCGACGGCGTCTCCGGCCTGATCGTCTGCGGCTCGGTCGGCGAGAATACCTCGCTGGAGCGCAAGGAGAAGGTTGCGATCATGGAGACGGCGAAGTCCGTCGCCGCCGGCCGCGTGCCCGTGCTGTGCGGCATCGCCGAATTCACCACGGCGTTCGCGGTCGAGACCGCCAAGGAAGCCGCGCGTGTCGGCATCGACGGCGTGATGGTGATGCCGGCGCTGGTCTACTCGTCCAAGCCGCATGAGACCGCCGCGCATTTCCGGGCCGTCGCCAGCGCCACCGACCTGCCGGTGATGCTCTACAACAACCCGCCGATCTACAAGAACGACGTCACCCCCGATATCCTGGCCTCGCTTGCCGACGTCGAGACCGTGGTCTGCTTCAAGGATTCCTCGGGTGACACGCGCCGTTTCATCGACACCAGGAACATGGTCGGCGACCGCTTCGTGCTGTTCGCAGGCCTCGACGACGTCATCGTCGAGAGCGTCGCCATGGGCGCCGTCGGCTGGGTCTCCGGCATGTCGAACGCCTTCCCGCGCGAGGGCGAGACGCTGTTCCGCCTCGCCAGGGCCGGCCGCTTGGCCGAGGCCATGCCGCTCTACGAATGGTTCATGCCACTCTTGCACCTCGATGCCCGCCCCGACCTCGTCCAGTGCATCAAGCTGTGCGAGCACATCATGGGCCGCGGCACCGCCCTGACCCGCCCGCCGCGCCTGGCACTGCTGCCGCAAGAGAAGGCCGAGGTCGAGGCCATGATGGTCAGGGCGCTCAAGAACCGGCCGCGCCTGCCGGATGTCGGGCTGAAGGCGGCTTAGGCGAAGGTTTCGTAGGGTGGGCAAAGCGACAGCGTGCCCACCATCTGCGAGTGATTGAGGAAGATGGTGGGCACGGCGCTGCGCGCTTTTGCCCACCCTGCGGCACCTGTGCGCGCCGCAAGCGGCCTTACGACGCCGCCCGCTTCTTCTTCGCGTTCAGCGCGGACGCCACGCGGCTGACCGGCGGCTTGCCCAGCAAGCCGCTCATCTCATTGGTGGCCGCGAGCAGCCTCTCCATGTCGACACCCGTCCTGATGCCCATGCCTTCGAGCATGTAGACGACATCCTCGGTCGCGACATTGCCGGTCGCGCCCGGCGCATAGGGACAGCCGCCGAGGCCGCCGGCGGCGGCGTCGATGACGCGGACGCCCTCCTCCAGACCGGCGTAGAGATTGGCGAGCGCCTGACCGTAGGTGTCGTGAAAATGCATCGCGAGTTTCGCGGGCGGGATGTTGGCGCTGACCGCGCGCAGCATCTCTTTCGCCTTGGCGGGCGTGCCAACGCCGATGGTGTCGCCGAGCGAGATCTCGTAGCAGCCGAGGTCCCACAGCGCCTTGGCGAGATCGGCGACCGCCTTCGGCTTGATCTCGCCGTCGAACGGACAGCCGAGCACGCAGGAGATATAGCCGCGCACGGGCACACCATCGGCCTTGGCGCGCGCCAGTACCGGCTTGAAGCGCTCGATGGACTCCGCGACCGTGCAGTTGATGTTGGCGCGCGAAAAGCCTTCGGACGCTGCCGCGAATACGGAGACGACCTTGGCGCCGGCAGCGCGGGCGGCGTCATAGCCCTTCTCGTTCGGCACCAGCACGTGGAATTCGGCGCCCTTGACGTGGGCGACGCCGCGCAGCACGGCATCGGAGCTCGCCATCTGCGGGATCGCCTTGGGCGAGACGAACGCGCCGACCTCGACCGTATCGAGGCCGGCCGCAACCAGCGCCTCGATGAAGGCGATGCGGGCCTCGACGCTGACCGGCGTCTTCTCGTTCTGGAGGCCGTCACGCGGCCCCATTTCGATGATGCGGACGGGATCGCTCATGTCATTCCCCTGAAGGTTCGACCACGGCAAGCTCGACGCCCTCCTGCACGATGTCGCCGACCTTGCATTTGATCGACTTCAGCACGCCGGCATAGGGCGCCCGCAGCGTCTGCTCCATCTTCATCACTTCGAGCGTCAGGATCGGCGCGCCCTTGTCGAGTTTTGCTCCCTCTTCGGCCAGCACGGCAACGACCGTGCCCGGCAAGGGCGCGGCGATCTTGTCCTCACCGACATGCTCCTCGCTCTCGCCACCGAACGGATCGACCCAGTGCAAATCGAAGCGGCCGTTGCGCGTGCGCAAGTAAAGCTCGTGGCCGTCGATCACGGCGGCGACGGAGGATTTGACGCCGTCCAGCGTCAGGTCGAAGCCGCCATCCTTCGGCGCGATCGCAAACGCCAGCTCGCGCTCGCCGATCACCAGCGTCGACGGCCCGCTGCCATAGTTCAGCGCGATCTTCTGCTCCGGACCATGTCCCACGCGGAAGGCAAAGCTGCGCTGGCGCCGGCCAACCGGCTGCCAGCCAAAGGTCTGCCAAGGAGACCCCGCCTCGGCCCGCGCAGCCTGCCGCTCCCCGTTGACGACCGCGGCGATCGCGGCGCAGAGCTCGAGTTCGCCCGGCGCCGGCGCTGCGGTCGTCAGCACCGCCAGCTCGCGCTCGATGAAGCCGGTGTCGATCGCATTGGTTCGCACCTTCGGATGCGTCATCAGTGCCGACAGGAACGGGATATTGGTGACGATGCCGCGGACGTCGGACTCCTCCAGCCCGCGGTTCAACCGCTCGATCGCAACATCCCGCGTCGGCGCCCACGCGATCATCTTGGCAAGCATGGCGTCATAATACGGCGAGACCGTATCGCCCTCGCGATAGCCGGCATCGATGCGCAGGCCGCCGGTCTCGTCAGGCAGGCGCCACGTGGAAATCCGCCCGACCGAGGGCATGAAGTTCTTGGTCGGATTTTCCGCGTAGACGCGCGCCTCGACGGCATGGCCGTTGAGCTTGATCTCGTCCTGCTTGAGCGGCAGCGCTTCGCCGAAAGCGACACGCAGCTGCCACTCGACAAGGTCGATGCCCGTGATCAGCTCGGTCACGGGATGCTCGACCTGGAGGCGCGTGTTCATCTCGATGAAGAACACGTCCTTGCCGTCGGAGACGAACTCGATGGTGCCGGCGCCGACATAGTTCACCGCGGCCGCCGCCTTTCGCGCAGCCGCACAGACCGTTTCGCGCTGGGCGGCATTGAGCGTCGGCGACGGCGCCTCCTCGATCACCTTCTGGTGCCGGCGCTGCAGCGTGCATTCACGCTCGAACAGCGAGAGCAGATTGCCCTGGCTGTCGCCGATGATCTGCACCTCGATATGCCGGGGATTGTCGACATACTTCTCGATCAGCATGCGGTCGTCGCCGAACGCGGCCAGGGCCTCGCGTTTGGCGCTGACGATCGCGGGGCCAAGCTCGGCCGCCGAGCGCACGATGCGCATGCCGCGCCCGCCGCCGCCGGCTGAAGCCTTCACGAGAACCGGGAAGCCGACCTTCTCGGCCGCCTTCGCCAGGGTCGCATCATCCTGCGCATCGCCATGATAGCCGGGCACCAGCGGCACGCCCGCTTTCTCCATCAGCGCTTTCGAGCCGGACTTCGAGCCCATCGCCGTCATCATCTCGGCGGTCGGGCCGACGAAGACGAGGCCCGCGTCGAAGCAGGCCTGCGCGAACTCGGCATTCTCCGACAGGAAGCCGTAGCCGGGATGCACGGCCTCGGCGCCGGTCTTCTTCGCGGCCTCGATCAGCCGCTCGACATTGAGATAGCTGTCGCGGGCACGTGCCGGCCCGAGCAGCACGGCCTCATCCGCGAGCGCGACATGCATGGCGTCGCGGTCGGCCTCGGAATAGACCGCGACCGTGCGCAGGCCCATGGCGCGCGCGGTACGGATGACGCGGCAGGCGATCTCGCCGCGGTTGGCGATCAGGAGGGTGCGAAAACGCCGGTAGAGTTTTGTACGGTCCATCGCATCACATCCTGAACAGGCCGAACTTCGTCGGCTCGATCGGCGCATTCGACGCCGCCGAGAGGCCAAGGCCGAGCACGAGGCGCGTGTCGGCCGGGTCGATCACGCCGTCGTCCCAGAGCCGCGCGGTCGCGTAATAGGGATGCCCCTGGTGCTCATATTGCGCGCGGATGGGCTCGCGGAATTTGTCTTCCGCTTCCTTCGACCAGCTATCGCCCTTGGCCTCGATATTGTCGCGGCGGACTTGGCTCAGCACCATCGAGGCCTGCTCGCCGCCCATCACCGAGATGCGCGCATTCGGCCACATCCAAAGGAAGCGCGGCGAGTAGGCGCGGCCGCACATGCCGTAATTGCCGGCACCGTAGGAGCCGCCGATCACCACGGTGAATTTCGGCACCGAGGCGGTCGCGACCGCCGTCACGAGCTTGGCGCCGTCGCGCGCGATGCCGCCGGCCTCGTATTTCTTGCCGACCATGAAGCCGGTGATGTTCTGGAGGAACACCAGGGGAATGCCGCGCTGGCAGCACAGCTCGATGAAATGCGCGCCCTTCAGCGAGCTTTCGCTGAACAAGATGCCGTTGTTGGCGATGATGCCGACGGGGAAACCCCAGATATGGGCGAAACCGCACACCAGCGTCGTGCCGTAGAGTTTTTTGAATTCGTCGAACTCCGAGCCGTCGACCACACGCGCGATGATGTCGCGCACGTCGAACGGTTTTCTGCCATCGACCGGAACCACGCCGTAGATCTCCTCCGCGCCGAACAGCGGATCGCGCGGCTTATGCATGTTGAGGTTCGGCCGCGTGGACGGCTTCAGCGTGCCGACGATGCGCCGGGCGATGCCGATCGCGTGGGCATCGTTCTGGGCGTAGTGGTCGGTCACGCCCGACTGGCGCGAATGCACGTCGGCGCCGCCGAGCTCTTCCGCACTGACGACCTCGCCTGTCGCGGCCTTCACCAGCGGCGGACCGCCAAGGAAGATGGTGCCTTGATTCCGCACGATGATGCTCTCGTCCGACATCGCCGGCACATAGGCGCCGCCGGCGGTGCAGGAGCCCATCACGATCGCGATCTGCGGAATGCCCTGTGAGGACATCTGCGCCTGGTTGTAGAAGATCCGCCCGAAATGGCGCTCGTCCGGAAAGATCTCGTCCTGCATCGGCAGGAAGGCGCCGCCGGAATCGACCATGTAGACGCAAGGCAAATTGTTCTGCCGCGCGATGTCCTGCGCGCGCAGATGCTTTTTCACGGTCATGGGGTAGTAGGTGCCGCCCTTGATGGTGGCGTCATTGGCGACAACAACGCATTCGCGGCCCGAGATGCGCCCGACGCCGGTGACGACGCTCGCCGAGTGCACGTCGCCGCCATAGAGGCCGTAGGCCGCGAGCGGCGACAGCTCCAGGAACGAGGTGCCGGGATCGACCAGCAGGTCGACCCGCTCCCGCGCCAGCATCTTGCCGCGCGCGGTATGGCGGTTGCGCGAGGCCTCGCCGCCGCCGCCGGCGACCTGGCTCAGCTTTTCGCGCAAGTCGGCGACGAGCGTGCGCATGGCATCGGAGTTGCGCGCAAAATCGGACGAAGACGTATCGATGCTGGAATGGAGCGGCATGTGGTCCCGCGTTCTGGTGTGACGTGTGAGAGGCCGCGGGCAAGGCGCCGCGGCCGTTCCATTGTGGAGGGGTCAGGCGGTCTCGGACATCAATTCGCGGCCGATCAGCATGCGCCGCACTTCCGACGTCCCCGCGCCGATCTCGTACAGCTTGGCATCGCGCCAGAGCCGTCCGACCGGAAACTCGGATGTATAGCCGACGCCGCCGAGCGCCTGGATCGCCTCACCGGCCATCCACGTCGCCTTCTCCGCGGAATAGAGGATCGCGGCCGCCGCATCCTTGCGCAGCGTGCGCGCGTGGCCACCGCGGTCGCAGGCCTTTCCCACGGCATAGACATAGGCGCGCGTCGCCTGCCAGGTCGAATACATGTCGGCGAGCTTGCCCTGCATCAGCTGGAAATCGCCGATCGGCTGGCCGAACTGCTTGCGCTCGTGCATGTAGGGCACCACCGCGTCCATGCAGGCCGCCATGATGCCGAGCGGGCCTCCGGACAGCACGGCGCGCTCGTAGTCGAGGCCTGACATCAGCACCTTGACGCCCTCGCCGATCGCGCCGAGCACGTTCTCCTCGGGCACCTCGCACTCGTCGAAGAACAAGGGATAGGTGTTGGAGCCGCGCATGCCGAGCTTGTCGAGATGCTGGCCGTGGGTGAAACCCCTAAAACCTTTCTCGATCAGGAACGCGGTCATGCCGCGCGGGCCGGCCTCCGGATCGGTCTTGGCGTAGACCACCAGCACGTCGGCATCGCCGCCATTGGTGATCCACATCTTGGAGCCGTTGAGCACATAGCGGTCGCCGCGCTTGTCGGCGCGCAGCTTCATCGAGACCACGTCGGAGCCGGCGCCGGGCTCGGACATTGCCAGCGCGCCGACATATTCGCCGGAGATCAGCTTCGGTAGATAGCGCTGCCGCTGCGCGTCGGTGCCGTTGCGGCGGATCTGGTTGACGCAGAGGTTGGAGTGCGCGCCGTAGGACAGGCCCACGGCCGCGGAGCCTCGCGAAATCTCCTCCATGGCGACGATGTGGGCGAGATAGCCCATGTTCGAGCCGCCATATTGCTCCGGCGCGGTCATGCCGAGCAGACCGAGGTCGCCGAAGCGCTTCCAGAGGTCGGCCGGGAACAGATTGGCCTTCTCGACCTCGGCGGCGCGCGGGGCAACCTCCGCTTCCACGAAGGCGCGCACGGTGTCGCGCAGCATGCCGATGTCTTCACCCAGATCGAAGTCGATGCTCGGGATGTTCAAGGCGATTCCTCCGTCTTCTTGTCGGCCCGAACCTACCCCCGCCCGGGTGCCGCTTCGGTCGAAAAGGTTGCATTTTCCGCCAAGTTTGGCGAGGATTTTTCATGCCCTTTCAAGCTGCGACAGTATTGCCCCGCCGCGCCATGACCCCCGCCGCCTTCGTCCGCGGTGTGGTCGCCGCCTATGGCCGCTACGGGCGGGATCCGGCGGACGCGCTGGCCAAGGGGCAGGTCACCGAAGACCTGGTCGGGTCCAGCGACGGGCGGATAACCGCCGCCCAGTTCGAGGCGCTGGCGGGCCATGCCATGCGCGAGCTCGACGATGAGGCGCTCGGCTGGTTCTCGCGCCGGTTGCCCTGGGGCACCTATGGCATGCTGTGCCGCGCCTCGATCACGGCGCCCAATCTCGAGGTCGCGCTCAAGCGCTGGTGCCGGCATCACCGCCTGCTCACCGAGGACGTGCTGTTCGAGCTCTCGGTCGGTGATGAGACCGCGACCATCGCCATTCGCGAACAGCGCGATCTCGGCGCTTTCCGCGAATTCTGCCTCGTCACCCTGCTCCGCTACGTGCTCGGCTTCTCCTGCTGGGCGGTGGACTCCAGGATCGCGCTGCGCGCCGCCGAGTTTCCTTACGCCGAGCCCGGCCATGTCTCGGTCTATCCGACCATCTTCTGCCGGACCCTGAGCTTCGATGCGGATGGCGCGCGCATCGTCTTCGACAAGCACTATCTGTCGCTGCCGCTCACGCGCAGCGCCGCCGATCTCGACAGCATGCTCAAGGGCGCGCTGCGGCTGACCGTGCTGCCCTACCGGCGCGACCGCCTGCTGGTCGAGCGCGTCCGCCGCGTACTGCGCCATGCGCGCGGCCGCAGTCTCGGCGCTGAGGATGTCGCCAGCGAACTCGCGCTCTCCACCCGCACCATGCACCGTCGCCTGCGCGAGGAAGCAACCTCGCTGCGCGACCTCAAGGAGGAAGCAAAGTTCGAGCTCGCCAAGCAGGAACTGATGCGCGGACGCACCCCGATCAAGCGGATCGCAGAGATCGCCGGCTTCCGCAACGAGAAGAGTTTTTCCCGCGCGTTCCGCAGCTGGACCGGCGCCTCGCCGCGCGAGTTTCGCGGAAGGTATCGATGAGGCGCGCCATCATCGGCCTGTCATAAATTGACGGCCTCCGAGATCGCTCCCGGAGGCCGCAATGTCCTGGATCGGGTCTCGATGTCAGGCGTTAATTCTGCGCACCCTGGCGAGCCTTGGGCTGCTTCGTCTGCTTCGGCTGGAAGGCGAGCGCGTCGTTGCCGGTCTTCGACGAGCCACCGGCCTGCGAGCACGAGCCGCCGATGCCGCCGGCCGCCTGACGGCAGGCTTCCATCGTCGGATAGCCGCAGCCATGCGCGGCCTGGGCGCCGTTGGTGATGCAATAGTCGTCTGCCTTCGCAGCCGGCGCGGTCATCATCAAGAACGCAGATGCAAACAGCGTCGCGGCGGACGCGACGAACGTCTTCGAGGTCGGAGTCATGCTGTCTTTTCCTGCTTAAAGGGTCCCACAAAAGCGCCCCCGGCATGCGACACAGGCCGAGGTTCACACCTTGCATCTAGGCCGCACGCGGGAGCCGGCAATCGTGCCCCGGCGCATTGCAGGGCTTCGTAAATCACATGTCACAGTTAGGTGAGTTACTAAACTATATGACAGACTCGCAGTCTCGGCTTTTATGAAATGGCTCGCCGTAAAAGTGTGAAGTCCCCTAGCCCGCCGAGGCGACCGCCAACTCCTGCACCGGCAGCGGCACGTCCTTGGCGACGCCCAGCACCGGGAAGCTGCGGACGTTCCTCACGTCGGGCATCGCGGCGAAATGCAGCAGCTGCTGACGCATGCTCTCGACGCTCGGCGCGACGCATTTCAGGAGATAGTCCGTGTCGCCCGAGATCCGCCAGCACTGCTGGATGCGAGGGATCGCGGCGATCGAGCTCTCGAACGCTTCCAGCACCGGCTGGGCCTGGCTGCCAAGCTGGATCGAGACGAACGACACCACCTCATAGCCGAGCAGCCGCTCGTCGATGACCGCGCGCACTGCCCGGATCACGCCGCGGCTGAACAGCGATTTCAGCCGCCGCAGGCAGTTCGGCGCGGACACGCCGACGCGCAGCGCCAGCTCGTTGTTGCGCACCCGCCCGTCCTGCTGGAGCTCGGAGAGTATTTTGAGATCGACGCCGTCGAGCTGGTCACGCCCGGCCATACCCTACCCTCGTCATGGTCGTATCATGAGGGCAGCGAAGCACGGGGCGGACTGGATGCCAACCACCTTGGGTTTCTGGAGGGCTTGAGAGCGTGGCGGAAATCTCGCCTGCGGCCCATCCTTCGAGACGCCCGTCTCCGGCGGGCCATCAAGATGAGGTCGCGTTTCGCGGAAAGATATCAGACCCTCATGGTGAGGAGCCCGCCAAAGCGGGCGTCTCCGGACGATGCTCTGCATCGCCGGGCGAAACATGCAGGCCGAGTTCACCCTCCCCGAAAACGTGGATGCCCGGGCCTTCGCCTCGCCGAAGGGGCTTCGGCCCCGCAGGCGGGGCAAGCCCGGGCATGACGGCGTCTCAGACGAGAATGGCGCTCTAATGCGTCCAGGGCTCGCCGCGGCGGAACGAGAAATTGTCGGCATAGGCGACCGGGCGGCGGATCGAATCCTGGGGCTCGATCACCTGGTAGGCGATGCCTTTGCGCTCGCAATAAGCGACCGCCTCTTCCTTGGTTTCGAAGCGTAGCGTGATCTGCTGCTTCATGTCGCCGGACGAGGTCCATCCCATCAGCGGCTCGACCGAGCGCGGCTGCTCCGGCTCGTAATCCAGCTGCCATTCCTTGGTCTTGGACCGGCCGGATTGCATCGCGTTCTTGGCGGGCTTGAAAATGCGTGCGGTCATGGTCGGTCCGGGCCTCTTGGTCTTTATCGTTCGATTTCGATGCGTCACGGTAGCAGTTGGTGGAAACCGCGGGCATAGTATAGAGACACCTTTTGGGAACTGTTCGGTGATTCCAGTCCCTTGGGTGCCCTTCACCGACGGGTATAGTCATTATGCTGCACCGTGACAATTGCGTACCCGCCGCCCGCCCTGGGATCCCGGCCGGTGCCCCCGCCTCGCCGACCTCAGCGTATCCGTCCCCTACGAAAGCTCCCGTCGCATGACCTTCCTGAACGTCAGCGCAACGCTCCCCGAGAAAGGCCGCGACCTCAGGCTCGACCTGTTTCGCGGCGTCGCGAACTGGGCGATCTTTCTCGACCACATCCCGGACAACGTCGTGAACTGGATCACGACGCGCAATTACGGTTTCTCCGACGCCGCGGACCTGTTCGTCTTCATCTCGGGCTACACCGCCTCCTTCGTCTATGCGCGGATGATGCTCGAGCGCGGGTTCATCGTCGGCGCCACGCGCCTGACCAAGCGGGTCTGGCAGCTCTACGTCGCCCACATCATCCTGTTCGTGATCTACATCGCCTCGATCAGCTATCTCGCGCTGCGCTTCGGCGATTCCGAGATGATCAACGAGTTCAACGTCGCCGGCCTCGTCGACAACGCCACCGAGACGCTGCGCCAGGGCCTGTTCCTGCGCTTCAAGCCGCTCAATCTCGACGTGCTGCCGCTCTACATCGTGCTGATGGGGCTGTTTCCGCCGGTGTTGTGGTTCATGCTGCGCAAGCCCGACCTGACGATGGGATTCTCCATCGCCCTGTGGCTGGCCGCGCGTCACTTCGGCTGGAATCTGAACGCCTATCCGGCCGGCCAGTGGTACTTCAACCCCTATTGCTGGCAGGTGCTGTTCGTGTTCGGCGCCTGGTGCGCCATGGGCGGGGCACGGCGCTCGGGCGCGCTGATCAACTCGCAGATCACGCTGTGGCTCTGCCTCGCCTATCTCGCCTTCGCGCTGGTCATGACCATGGCCGGTCGCTTCCCGAGCTTCGGTGGCATGTTTCCGGAATGGCTGTTCTCGGCCTTCAACCCGAACGACAAGACCAACCTCGCGCCCTATCGCTTCATCCACTTCGTCGTGATCGTGATCCTGGTGATCCGCTTCTTGCCGAAGGACTGGCCGGGGCTCGAATGGAAGATCTTCGACCCGGTCATCGTCTGCGGCCAGCAGTCGCTCGCCGTTTTCTGTGTCGGCGTGTTCCTGTCCTTCGTCGGCCATTTCGAGCTGTCGATGAGCTCGGGCTCGCTGTTCGCACAGCTCTTCGTCAGCATCGCCGGCATCGCCATCATGACGACGGTGGCCTATTACATTTCCTGGTCGAAGAAGCAGGACAAGCCGCTGAAGCCGCCGCCGCCCGCCAAGCCTGCGGCCGCCTCGCCGGCAAAGGCTGCCTGAGCCCGCCGCAGCGATGCTGTGCCTGATGGCGGCGAGGCCGCCTCAGGCCGCCTCTTCGCCGTCGAACTCGGTGAACTTTTTGTAGATCCAGTCGCGGCCGTCGTGGCGGCGCCACACCTTGCCGTACACGAGCTGCCCGTTGATCGAGCGGCGCGGCACGATCACGGTCCAGAGGTGCCAGATCTCGGTCCAGTTCGACTGCGAACCGACGGTTCGGACGTTGCGATCGAAAGACATGACGCAGAACTCACACGATACGAGCGTAGCGACGAACTGTGATCTTGTGTGAGCACCAATTGGAGGTACCCCGTCGCGAGCCGGGACCGATTTGATAGTGATTACCAGGGCATCCGCAACAATCGCTCCGCCTTAACCTAACTGGTCAACCTTACTTGTCGTGCGCAGCTGTCCGGACTGGTTGAAAGCGGACGCCGATTTTTCTAGAATGCGTGCACCATTTGAGAATGAGCGCGCCGTTTTGGACGCGTGACGATTTTGAGCCGACGTCGAAATTTGAGCGCGCTGGAATTCTGAAAAGTATTGACGGGCGGGGACGACCACAATGAATTTGCAATGTGCATGTCTGCGTGTGGCGGTGCGCTCGACGCCGTCTGCTCCGCTGATCAGGATATTCGTTGAGGTGCCGCCGAAGGCCGCCAACGACAACCACCTGGTATGGCCATTGCTGCCGTTTCCGCTCGGCTGGTACGCCTCGAACTGATCGCGGATCATGCTTTGAAAAGCGCAACGCCGCGCAAGCGGAGTATCATCGCTTGGCGGCGTCCGTTTAGGCATTGGGCGCTGAAATCCCCAACACACATATGTCTATGGCGACGACCAAAGGTTCGATGAATCTGTGGTAATTCGCCGCCGCGCGCCTCATCGCAATCCCCTGAAATATCGTGCAGAAGTCGCCACGCGCGACAAACAAGCGCTCATGCTTCAGAACACACTGGACAGCGAATCGCGCAGGCGTTTCGGGATGCGATGGGCAGCATACCCGTATCAATGATTAAGCCGGTTCAGACGCCGCTGCTGGCGCTCGATGCGCTCTGGGCATTCCCTCCGAGCGAGCCTTGCGCGTTATAGGTCTGCCCCGCCTGGCTGCCTTGGCTAGCCTGGCTGCCCTGACTGTTTTGCGTGCCCCCGGACTTCTCGACCTCGGTCGATCCGTCGGAATAGGTGATCGTCGTGGTGGTGACGCCGTCGATGGTGATGGAGACTTCGCTGACGACGGTCTTGGCCGAACCGCCGCCGCCCGAGCCGGAGCTGCCGCCCGCCGATTGCGAGGACGACGTCGCCGAGGTCGACGGCGTTGCGGATGTCGACGATGTTGCCGACGTCGATGACGCCGCTGAGGATGACGTCGTGGCCGCCGACTGGGACGTCGAAGCCGCCGCCGCGGTTGAAGCAATCGCGCTGATCGACATGAAAACCTCTTCCCAAGTAAAGTGCTGGCGCAGCGCCGGTTGCGCGCCTTGCTCCCTCCTTCAACGCGGAAGCTGCGCCGGGCAGGCGCCGTCGACCTGAGAAATTAGATTGCTGGGCATTTCCAGCATTACCATGCAGGGCTGGATTTATTCCCTCGCCTCGATCATGCGGCGCCGCGTCGATCGGCCGCTTGTTCTGAGCCCGAGCAGCCGAACGCTCCCGATCACGTCAGTAGTGATAGTTCAAACCGACCGTCGCGGCATGGATCGTGTCCTTGAGGTGGGCCACGGTGATGCTTTCGGACGGGCTGATCAGCTGTATCGGGCTCTTCGTGCCGAAGTCGTAGTAACTATATTCGACATTGGCCGACCAACTTGACGCGAACGCCCATTCCACACCGGCGCCCAAGGTCCAACCGGTCCGCATGACCGACGCGCTGGGATCGACCGCGAAGCCGGTGGCCGGACTGGTATACGCATCATCGATCTTCTCATGCGTCCAGGCGACGCCGCCGCGCGCATAGATCAGCCAGCCCAAGCCATAGGCATAGCCGAGCCGTGCTGTGGCCGAGGCGAGAAAATCGTTCTTGAGGCCGAACCGCGATGGCACGGCGAGGTTGCCGAGCGCGGGAAATCTGACACTGCTCCCATGCTGGCTCGAAAGGCTCGACCATGCGGCGCGGCCTTCAGCGCCGACGACCCAGTTGGATGCGAATTGATGGTCGCAGCCGGCTTGCCCTCCACCGACAAAGCCGGCGGCGCCAAAGTCGACCGTTCCCCCGGCGCTGTTGATCGTGCGATCGTCGCTGGCGACGCCGCCAAGATGACCGCCGATGTAGCACCCGGTCCAGTTGAAGACGACGGAAGCCATCGGAGGTGCTTGCAGCGCAAAATCGGCGGCAGACGCGGCCGTGACCGAGAAAGCGGCGAGCGCCGCGCCAGCGAGAGCTTTCAACATGTCCCGACATTCCTCATTGCCCGTGCGGAGGTTCTAGCGGGCCGAGCTGTCGCGGAGGTTGCGTGATGCCCGCATCTCCCGTGCGGGCGGAGCAGGCCGCGTTCCGCCGGCAATACCCAAACGGGCCCGGTTGGTTGGGATCTCAGGGAAATGAAGGAGGTTCAACCTCGGGACTGGTCGGGGCAGCTGGATTCGAACCAACGACCTGCAGTACCCAAAACATACCAGCTATTCCCTCACCTGCCCTCAGTCCCCCTCAGGCGCCCCAGCGTCGCGAGGAAAACCGGTCGCCTCATAACCTCGTGCTATCCCTTGCCTGCTGTGATTGGCACCGCGGTGCTTCCCCCGTGCTTCCCGGAGGAAAAATGAGCGGTCAAACCATCACAAAGACCTTGGTCGACGGCCTGGAAAAGCAGGCGTCCGAATACACGGTATGGGACGCGAAGCTTCCCGGTTTCGGGGTGCGGGTCCGTCCCACCGGCGCTAAATCATACATCATCCTCTACCGGGCGGGCACAGGCCGCACGGCGCCGGTCCGACGCTTCACCGTGGCCAGCGTCGGCAAGTTGGCGCCAGATGCGGCCCGCACCCAAGCCAAGATCCTGCTGGGGAACATTGCAAACGGCGCCGACCCCGCCGCGGAGAAGCGAGCAAGCCGGCCCAAGCGCGACCGGTTGACTTTCGACGAGCTCGCCCAGCTCTACCTTGACCAATATGCCAAGGTGCGGAAATCGAGCTGGAAGAACGATGAGGGGTACCTAAAGAAGCCCCGGGCGAAGTGGAAGCGCCGAATCGCTTCCGAGATCACCGACGACGATGTTGCCGAGCTCCTCGAGGAGATCGGCGCGACGGCGCCCGTGGGGGCAAACCGTACGCAATCGATCCTGCACACCCTGTTTTCGTGGGCCAAGGAACCCGGGCGAAAGCATGTGCCGATCAACCCGGTGGCCGACATGCGCCGGCGCTACCAAGAAACTGCCCGCGAACGCGTCCTCAATGATGAGGAGATCCGGACTTTCTGGTGGGGCTTGGATGATCCGGAGTTGCCTGCCGGACGCTCGGTCGCTCTCGCCCTTCGGTTCATTCTGGCAAGTATGGTTCGGCCTGGCCAGTCCGCTGGCCTGCTCATCCCTGAGTTGGTCGGGTTCACTGGGGAAGATCCGCAGTACCACATCCCAAAATATCGGGTGAAGAAGCGTCGCGAAGTGATTGTCCCGCTGAATGTGTTAGCTCTTGCCAGTGTTCGGGAGGCAATCAAGCGCGACGATCAAGGCGCCGTCTTCTGTTCCTGGTCGACCCTTGGCGCGATAGTTCCCTGTGGAGGAGCAAACAACAACCGGACGGAACCGGAGCAGCAAGTACTCTTGCCCATCACCCGTGATTCGTTGTCCGCGGCCCTGAACGGCCGGCCGGCCAAAGGCCGACGGCCGGCGCGCAAGGGTATTCGGGAGCATCTAGGCCTAGCCCACTTCACACCGCACGATTTACGGCGCACGGCCGCGACGATCGCGCGCCGTGGAGGCGCGAAGCGCGAAGATGTCAAAGCGCTCCTTGATCACCTTGAGGGCGACGTGACCGCGACCTACGACAAGTACGACATGCTGCCCGAGAAAAGGCAAGTCGCGACGATCCTGGAAGCCGAGCTCCGCAAGATAATCGGCACGAAGCCGAATTATTGCAGGCCTGAAATCGTCTACGATCGCGACAATGTCGTCCCGATTGAGCAACAGAAAATCGCTGTAGCCAGCTGAATTAAAAGAGTACGGCTCACCTCGTGCGCCGTACCCTCACTACGATTTACAAGGGGAGACGGCTCGATCCATCTGTGCTAGTCTCTCACTTGCAAGCCCCGTCAAGCGCGTTCGCGCACACATATCGAGCTGTCAGGGTGGGCTTGCCAGCCGCGGGATCGCCGCCGCGTGCAGTCGCTCCAGGCGTAGGAGCCACCACCGGCCACAGACAGGGCCAGCATTCCCCATCAATGGCTGATACCGATGTCCAATTATCTCAACACGCGAGAAGCAGCGCGGCATGTCCGCCTGTCGACCGCAACCCTTGAACGCCTTCGCGTGAAAGGCGGAGGCCCCACCTATATCAATCCTGTGCCGGATCGCGTCGTCTACAGGGTCGACGATCTCGATGCGTGGATGCAGAGCCGGCGCCGCTCCTCGACCTCGGAAGCGGCGTAACCCCGCTCCGTGTCTCAGCGATTTCAGTTCTCACATTCGAGCCGCGGCCTTCGCCCCGCCGCGAGCAGGTCTCCAGGGCTGCCAGGAAGGAGATTCATCCCCAGAAACGACAAGCCCCGTCCACAGCGCTGCGAACGACTGAGGACAGGGCTCGAAGAAGGAAATTGTCTTGCGTACGAAGGACCATACCACGCAACGCGTGGATTTTCCAGAGCCACAGCATGTGTGGTCGGCCGCCGAGGGCAACTACCATGCGCCTTACCGACACTGCATCTACGACCTCAAGGCCTACGAACCGCCGCCGGATGTCCAGTCGCGCGAGATCGACGAACACGTTAGCAGTGTCATCCTCTATGTCAGGCCCGGCGAGCGGATGTCGACAAGAAAGAAGCGCCTTTGGGGGAAGCTCATAGCCCTCTTGGACAACCCCAGCGTTTACCCAGAACGGGCGGAGATCGAGTTCTCATCACCCTGGGGCATATCACTCCCGAAAGATTACAGGACCTCAGTTGTTGATTGGGCTCTGTCAGCCTGCAACGTAGTCTTGGTTTGCGTTGACGAAAGGCCTGGGCTCGCCGAGGGCGAAGCACACCGTGTGCTTGCTCCGCTCCAGGTTGTTTTTCGGTGTCGCGAGCAAGATGTTCAGGCTTGGACCGAATATCTACAGCCGAGGCTCAAGGGACGGCACCGGTTGCACATCGTGCACCCGCATATTCCGGTGGGGAGGGCCTGAGCATGACGCACCGCAAATTCAAAGTGGAAAGCATGCTTCATCTTGCCGCCAAGGGCTTTCGCGTCTTTCCAGTCACGATCAATGAAAAGAGGCCACCCCTCATCGAGGGGTGGCAATCCTATGCGACAAGAGATCCCGAGCAGCTCAGTGCGATTTGGGAGCTCGAGCCAAGGTTCAACATCGGATGCCTCATCGACTCCGGCTTTTCAATCGACTTTGACCCGAAGAACGGAGGCCTAGAATCGCGTCGGCGGATGAGGGAAGCGGGTCTTCTTACCCGCACCTACTCCCAGCGCTCGCCCTCAGGCGGCTTTCACGAAACGTATCGCTGCTCGCCGGAGGTTGCCAAACTCATCAAGAACGCGGTCGGAACGATCCCTGGCTATCCCGGGACCGACGTTCGCGCCGACAGGAAGGGCTACATCTTGGGTGCGGGTTCGACCACGGCGGCCGGCGCCTACACCATCGAAGACGACGCTCCAATCGCCGAGGCTCTTCCCGAGCTTCTCGCGATCTTACCGAAGGCTGATCCGACCAGAGCCCTCAATCTTGAGCCTCCCCTGGAAGGACAGGATAGCGAGAGCGAGAAGGCACGTGCAATCGACTACCTCGTCAACCATGCCCCCGAGGCGATCGAGGGACAAGGCGGCGACAACACCACTATCAAGGTCATCAATCGCGTCCGCGACCACAATTTGAGCGCGGAGACCACGCTTGAACTTGTGGATGAGTATTGGAACCGCACCAAGGCAATTCCGCCGTGGGGCTACGACGATCTCGCCAAGAAGGTGAAGAGCGCCTCGAAGTCCCGGAAAAATGCGGTTGGAGTGAAGGCGCCCGAGCACGAGCTTGAGCCGGTCCAGTTGAGCGATCTCCGAAAGGATCAATCAACACCTCCCCCCGGAACATGGGAGGAGCCGACAGACCTTTGGAAAGAACAAACTCCGCCGGCGGATATACTTGACGGCATTGCCCCACAGATTGCCGTCAAATTCGGGCGCGATCGCGCGATGTCATTCGGGGTCAATTCGGACGCGGTGGTTGCGACCACGGTTGCCGTCCTAGGGTCATTGATCCCCGCGACAAACGTGCTGCAAATGTACAACAATCGCAGCTCCTGGCAGGTCATCCCTACCTTCTGGACGGCTCTCGTCGGCGATCCCGGCTCCGCAAAAACGGCCGCAGTTAAGGCGCCTCTAGTTTTCGCCAAAGCGATCGACAAAAAGTGGTCGACCGAATTCGCCAACGAAATGAAGGAATATGAGCGGGCTGAGCTCGCCCATTCGGCCCGCGCGCCCAAGAAGAGGGCCGAAGCCCTCGCCACCAAGGAACAACCCGACGCCGAAACCGGAGCGGCCCCGGTTCCGCCGCAGAAGCCGAAGTTTAGGTCCAAAATCGCGAATGATGCGACAAGTGAGGCGCTTGCCACTCGTCTGGCCGAGACACCCGAAGTCGCTCCGATCATTCTTCACGCCGATGAGGTGGCAGGCTGGATCGGCTCCCTCGATGCATATCGCAACAAGGGCGCCAAAGACCGAGGATTCTTCCTACAAGCCAAGGATGGCGGATCTTACAGAGTCGATCGGCAAGGCCGGGGCTCGATACTGGTGCCAAACTTAGCCATATCGATCGTCGGCGGCATCCAAGACGATATGCTGGCTAAATTGGCTCCTGACTTAGAGACTGACGGCCTGCTGCAGCGGTTCGCGATCGTAGCGCTTCGACAGATGGGTCTAGGCGATGACATTCCTGAAGATCCTTCCATCGAGGCCATGATACCCCGCGTCGGGTTGGCTCTGTCGTCGCTTGGTGAGATGACCTACCACTTCGCCCCCGGAGCGGCTGCCGAACTCAACCAGATTAAAACATTCAAGGCCCGAGAGATGAGCCGGGCCGACATTCCCTCTGGCTTGAAGACCTGGCTCGCCAAGACTGATGCCGAATTTGGTCGCTACGCATTGGCCTTTCACCTGATCGAATGGGCGATGATTGCTGACGCCATCGAGACTGGCCCAGACGCAGTCATTAGTGGAGACACAGCCAGGCGGGCGCGGCGCTACATCGAGGAGTTCCTCTATCCACACTGCCAATACATTCACGCCACCGTTCTGGGGGGCGGCTGGAGCGACAACGAGACCCGGTGGGTGGCGGCTTATATTCTCACTCGGTCCCTCGAAAGGGTTACCGCTCGCGAGATCGGCAAGAACTACAGACGCCTTGGCAACAATCGAAAGCGGCTATTTGCCGTGATGTCCCGACTCGAGATCGAAGGCTGGGTTCGGCTGATAAACTCCGATCCAGGGCAGTGGAAGATTAATCCCGCCGTTCACGATGGCCGGTTTGACGAGACCAGACGAACGGAGGCCGAGCGCCGAGCAGCTGTTCGGGGCAAAATCGCCGCCGACGGGGCGAGCCGAAAAGACGACAAATCGGCGCCCTAGCACCGTCAGGGCGTCCGCGGTGTCTGCGCTTGTCTGCGCAATCATGGGACGCCCTTTTTCGTTTCCGCGATTTCGGCCTGCACACGATGCGGTGGATGCGCGGACACCGCGGACACACACTGAGTTCTTGCCAGGGGGCAGGTGTCTGCGGTGTCCCTTGCGCGCAGGAGTCCATAAAGGCATTTTCTCCTCCTCCCCGGTATCCTTTCCCCATCCCTACAAAGCGGTTTTCCGCGGACACCGCGGACGCCCACCCATAGCCCTTCCAAGCACTGGCCGATGCGGTTGCCCCGGCCGCCGGCACTATTGGAAGGCCCTGTGGCGCGGGGCTGGGCTCGATTGGGTCCGGGAGGCGCCCTCCCCATGCAACGCGTCCAGCGGCCCTCCTATCTCGACTGAGCGGCCTTCTGGCGGGCTTGCAGAGGCCTTCCAGCTACGGCAATCTGGCGTTGAGCCCCAGAACGGAGGTTTCCGATGCCCCGCGGCCAGTTCTACACGGTGTTCACCTTGGGATTTGCCACCGCGGTCGGCCTGCTCGGGGTGATCGCGGCGATCGCCCTGCTGTGGTGGCCCCAACCAGCCTATTGGACCGCCGCGGCGTTCGGTGCGCCCGGCAAGCCCCTCCCTTGGCTTACCCCGAGCATGTTCTCGCTCTTCGTCGCCGGCGCCGGTGTGTTCGTGGCTTACTGGATCGTCCGCATACAGCAGGCGATCGTCCGCCGTTCGGGCAATCGTCTCATCGCGAGGCTAAACGAGCAGTACACGGCGATCGAGCAGACGCAGGGCCGCGAATACGCCGACGAGTTCATGAGACTGCAGGCACAAGCCATGATCGAGGAGAGCGAAGGCAAACCGTTCAATCTCTTCGGACGCGAGAAAATGCTGCACGCCATGTCCGCAGCCGGCGTCCAGCTTCACCCGCCAGGCTGATCGGGTTGCTAGGTGCCAGCGCGCGTGTCGTGCGTGGGCCGCCGCAACATGGCGCCGCGCGCAAAAGTCATCTTTCGAAGCTATGAAAAGAAAATGTACCCCGCAGCGTCGAAGATTCGGCCTAGATTTCGCCCTCCGTCCCCAAAGTCGCTTTTCAAAACCGCTAGATCGCACAAAACCGATAGACGTCATCCCCACCGACAAGCCGCCGCCTGCTAGAAGAAATTCAGGGTCACAACGGGCCAACTCGCGTAGTGCAGCCGATACGACAGACACCGTGGCGAACGGCGATAACTTAAAGAGTTCGCTCGTCTTACGCATTCGAGCAACGCGGCTTTCATCGGCTGTCTCAGGCCGTGCCACCAGGTGTGCGACATACAGGTATGCTCGATGTGTTCGAACGCGCACTGAACCGCGAGTGAAGCGAGTTGTTCGTGGGGCCGGCTCGCAAAGGTGCGGACGAACCCTTCCGCCACGGTGTCGCGCCGCAGCCAGGTGAACGCCATGGCCGCCTGCCCCTCAGCGGAGAGCAGGTGCATGCCCACGTACGAGCACCTATCGATCATCTTCTGAACTCGGCGCGCCGCAAAGTCGTAGTGCGGCCGGAAGACGCCCGCCGCCATTACAGCTGGTGGATTGTCGAATCGTACGATAAGGCTGGCAACCGCCCCGAAATTCCGGGATGCGAGCAGCTGCCGCATCCGGTTCAGCGGACGGTTCAAGTGATCGATGGCGTCTAAAGAGGCTTCGAAAATCCAGGCGAACCTGAACTTTCTTGGATCGTCGAAATCCTCCTCCAACTCTGAAAGAGCTGAGTCCGATTGGCTGCGACGCTGATAGAATTCAGCGATCATGGCTCGATAATGCAACAGCGCCAGCTGCTCGGGCGAGAATGTCAGCGGCACATCTTCGACAGGCGCGAACAGGCGCTTGTCATGCGCCGCGCAGAAGCAGTTCAGCGTTGAAAAATCACCGATGCCGACCTCCGTCGCTTCAAAGCCGGTCCGATGCATCTTCATGACAGCGATCGTCTCATTGGGGACAGCAAGGACATGGCCGTTCCGTGCGATCTGGCTCAATTGAGATCGCGAGACGATATGCGCCCGGACGACCTGTCCGCTGCAGAAGGCTTGATCATTCTCAGCAAGGCACTCCTTCAGCTTGAAGAAGCGCTTGTGCCTTGCAGCAAACGAATACATGTGGGGAGGCACCGACATGGCCGCGGAAGATAGCGGATTTTGACGCCCGCGCAGCCAGGAAGATCGCTCTCCTGACGTCTACTGATTCGGAGTGACCCACTCCGGTTCGTCGAGTCTTGCGACGGGCCACCCGACAGCAATCGCATCCGGACAGTGAGATGCACGCTTGGTGCAAGCGGTCTTCAGTAAACCCGACAAAGTCGACAAGTCCAACGATTTGACGAGGCCGACGTTTGCTGATCCCAAACGCATGCTGGGGCTCATGGAGGCAAAGCATGCGCGCAGATCTGGATGTCCCGTACATCGTAGACCTCATCGCAGGCGTTACCGCTGATCAAGCCGCCTCGCCACCGGCTGATCAACACCTGCAAACACAGCCGCCGAACGCCCACTGTTCGCGCAGTGACGACGTACCTTACGAACCCTCTGCTGAGATCAAGAAGGCGATGCTGGCCGCGGCATATGCCGAACAAATGATAGAACGTCTGGCCGCGCTTCAGAACGAAGAGGTCATCAGGTACACCGGCATATCCCGCGCCGAGCTTGGCTTACGTGTTTGGAACGCGCCGCTTGGGGAAGTGGCCGGCCGGCTCGGGCTTAAAAAGCATGTGCTCGCCCGGATATGTCGGCTCTACGAGGTGCCTACGCCTCCAAAAGGTTACTTCAGGATCAGCTTCGCTCACCGTCCAGTCCGGTGGACCCGGATCGTGGGCGGGGCCTAAACCTATGAACCCCACCCCTGGCCTTTACGAAGCGAGCGAGGTCCTCGACCGACTCCGGTTGAGGAGGCACGAGCTCGAGGAGCTCCTGAACGTCGGCATCATCGCGCCAGTCGCCGGCGGGCCTTCAGGCGAACCTCGGTACTGTGCCGAGACCATCGATCGCCTCGCAGGTCCGCAGCAACGCACCCGGCTTGCCGACGCCATCTGGTGGGACTTCGACCTGCAACAACCGAGCTATATGCCGGTCGGCGCCCCCTGGGCTCGCGCAATCGATCTGCCCTTCTATCCCTTTGACGACGAAGAGCAGCAGCGTTGGACGCGGAGATATTACAAGCTCAGAGACGCCTGCGCACCTGGCCCCTACCCCGATCCGGGCCGTCTAACCCGGCGCCGCTCGAGAATGGAAGACAAGGCCACGAAGGCCTTTGAACGGAAGCACGGGATCGAGCGACCGCCGCAGAGCCGCGGTATCGATGTTTGGATACGTGGCACGCATATAAAAATTAGCAGAGCCAAACTGCGCGATCTCGTGTGGAGCAAGACGATGATCCATGCAGCGGCCGATCTCGGCATCAAGGAGACTGCGCTGCGCGATCTCTGCGAACGCTACATGATCCCGATGCCAACCCGCGGGCACTTCAACTGGAAGGACTCGAGGAAGCGGCCAACAAAGCCGCTGCTGCCGCTACTGCCGCGGAGCAACCGAAAGGGCTGAGACGATCGAGGCTTCGGCTCGGCGGAAGGGGTGTCCGCCTTATGCAATTGACATTTCGACACTTTTTGCGATTTTATCAATTTCTCCACGATTTACCCCACGTCGACGATCTCAGGCGCGGAGGGGCAGATTGCCGCCCCGAAGAAACTCCCGCTCCGCGCTCAACCAGAATTCGAGGTCTCGACCAATCGGCCGCCCCGCGTCTTCCCAAAGCGCGTGCGCCCGTCGCCTGATCTTCTCCTCCCGGCAAGCTTCTCTCAGCGCGCGCAGCCGGTCGCTGATCTCCGACGCGAATTCTTGGAGGCGGCAGACGGTCTCTGCATCGGTTATGCGTCGGATAGACCGATGCGCCAAATCAAGCTGGTGCTCGAGTCGAGAAATTTCAGGCAGGTAATCCATGGGGCACTCCGCACGGAAAGACCGCGAGGGGCTTTAGAGTTTGCAATCAACTCAGCTTAACCGGAACAAGCTTGAGCTGTTCCCTCCTAAGCGCGGGAAGCAGGTTGGGCGCGTTGAGAACCAGTTAGGAACACCCGGCGGACTTCCAAGTTTTCCCGACGGCGCTTCCCCCGGGCGCCAACCCGGTACGGCCCCAGCTCCCCACCCTGCCAGAGCTGGGGCCGTCACCCATGCACCCTGTCGGCTCGGTAACTGTCGAAACCCCTAGCTCACATGTCCATTTGACGGACCTGCCCTCCCCGTCGCACAGTACGCCGGGGAGCTAAGCAACATGGACTGGAAAGAAGAACTAGACGCGCTGGTTCGCGAGACTGCGGCGCTTGTCGCACTCACGGCCGCAGTGAACGTCCAACCGCAGACCGTAATTCAGACGACAGGGGCTGCGCCGACGAATGCGGCTCCCGTAGAACCTTCTCCGCCCATTGTGCGTCCGGTGGATCGCGGCTCCTCCGAGCGCGAGCGCATTATGGCACGCGTGCAGGGCTTCGCAGCTCATCAAGAGCGCATTCGACGCGAACATGAGGCTTTTTACTCTCGTACCATGCAGCACGCTCGCGAAGTTGCAGGAGGGCGCTCTGAAGACGCGGCGGTTTGCCCGTCGCGTGGAATGGGTTCATCCTCTTCACCGGGCTCGCAATAATGGGACGCTTACTGACCTTAGGGCTAATGCTGCTCTCTCCGCTCGCTCACGCGCAGGAGATATCGGCCGTCTGCAAGTACGAGTTCACGGTAGATGATCAAGGCCAGAAGAGCGGAACGTCTGGCGATTTCTCGCTTAAGGCAACGTACATGTTGCCGCCAGGGCAACCGCTCAACGTGCAAGTGCGAACGACCAAAGCGCCTTGCTACGAGTTTTTGGCCAACGGCGACGATATGCGAATATCTGGCACCTGCGCGCGTGCCGTTCAAAACATGAAAATGGTGTACGTCTACAAAATCGACCGCATCTCGGGCGCGTTCGAGGAGCACTTTTCCGTCAACGATAGGGCTGGGATTGTGCACTACGGCCACTGCTTGCCTGCGAAGCCACTACTTTAGGCGCAGGCGAGCGAGCCGATCTAGCTACTTTGCACACTCACAGAATTTTCAGACCATAGACGAGGTGCCACGCCCAACTTGTGCGAGTCTCGGCCTGCTCAAGGCACGTCTCACGCTCAATCCGCTCTCGGGGGTCTTTGATATTGAACTGCGTACATAGGCCTACAAAATTGGCGTAATGGTAGTTTTCAAGACGCACGACAGCCGATCCAAACCAAGCAACCGCGGCCAACATTACTATCAGCACAACCGACATGACCTTCATGGCTCTCCCTACAGCGCTGTTATTGGCCGACAGCTTTGCTTACCGTGCGGCTCTCGATTAATTGCGTTACCTTGCTGCCCGTTGTCCACATCCCTGCGATAAACAAGGCCAGTGACGCTAGCCCAAAAAGAAAGGAAACGAAGTGGGAGATGCGATTGAATCGCCGCATTCTGCGCGATTCGGCGTTGTCCCGGATATACGGATGTTCGTAGACACGATCCCTCTTTGTTTCGATGGCGACCATGAAAAAATTGGCGAGATAGGCGAAAGCCATGGCCGCGACTGCGCATGCAACCCCAATTGCGTAAAAGCGAAGGGTGCCTGCGACCCTTCCAACTTGATCGAAATCGACTTTATCCTTTGAAGCAACCGCGCCAAGAAAAGCTAAGATCGCTACTGCCGCGCCACCATTGATTAGTACAAGTGTGCGAAGCGCAAGATTCGAAGCTTCGATCGTCGCCTCATTAACATACGTATGGAACGCGTTGCTTTTGTCGTGAGCACGCTCGGCTTCGTTTCTCGTGCGCTCGAGCTCCCATTTGCGGCGCTCAATTTCTTTCTCTTCGGTCCACTTGCGTTCTTCAAATGGTACGTTTTCATTCATTGAGCACCTCGGATATACAGGGAGAAGCCTACCAGTTGGCGTTTGCGTCGTCTGAACAGGCTTCTGACCTGCCACCTTTATCGATGCAAGCTCGATACATCCACGGCACAACGAAGCTGCCCGCCCACACTCCCCGCCCCGCGTGCTCGGCCTCGCGTTGCGCGCCGTCGTATCTCCCTTTGGAGTAACGAGGCCAATCGAACGCAAGCCCGCCGCGCACAAGCCAGTCCCCTAGGTCGACGCCACCCACTGAGCACGTTGCGACTGTACGACCATAGACATCACGGCTAACAGGCTCACAGTTCACCGGCCTGCCACCGATGAATCTATCCAGCTCATTCGCGGCTTTCGCTCCGCAACGATAAGGCAAGCTGTCGTCACCACGGCAGAGCTGCGAGCTTTCAGGCGCATCGATGCCCCACAGGCGGATGCGCATGCCGTGTAGTTCGAGAGTGTCGCCGTCAATGATGCTGGCTTGCCCTCTTAAGTCATCAGCGGAGGCACCAGTGCAGAGTGCCGCGAGAATCAGCAGCGCGCTGCTGCTCAATCGCATTTAAGGCGACCTCCAACAATCGCCCTGCATCTCTCAACGATGGCAATCACCTCGGCCTCATCCACGTAGTCCTGACTCTGAGCTACACCTTCCGCGATACTTTCCACCGCCTTCTTGAACTCGCGATCTTTTTGTAATTCCTTCGCCACATAGAGGGGGTGGGCTGGAGCCACAATCTGGCGAGCCAACATAGCGGCGTTTGCCAGCGTTATGACGACCGCAACGGCCAAAACCGTCAGAACCCATTTTGGAGTTTCCACCATCACCTCTCGATTCCATTGAGCCCGAGTTGGGTTGTTTCGGCAACCTTGACTTGTTTAGAACGAAATGAGAACATTGCCCAGCCCCACCGTTTGGTTTTCCCCATGCCCGAAGCTGCCGCTCCCAAGCTCCATTCGGACGCGCAGGCTTTAGAGGCGGCTGCCGATCAGGCAATCGCGGCTTGCGGCGGTGACGCGCGCGAAGCTGTGAAGGCCCTGTTGATTGCGAACGAGTTTCTTAGAGCGCGAGATGGAAGAGCGCGTGTCGCGCGGGTACATTCGCGGCGTGAAACGCGGTCGATTCAATACTTATTCGGGTTGAGCGCGCGGCACAAAGCTACAATTTGCAAACGATTCATTTGCTCGGGCAACGTTCCATGAACGAAACACAGCTTCCGTTACTATCCATCGATCTTTCGGATGGCAGTCACCATCGATTCTACAGCCTCGAAGAGATCGGTAACTGGCTTAATCGTGAGCGCGCGGAGTTGAGTTGGTTCTTCGAAGGCGCGCCGCAGGCGGGCGGCGCCATATCAGAACTCCGTAACAACTATCAAAACAACTTCAACAACCTCAATCAGTCGCTTTCGCATTGGAGAAATGAACCCGACAACGCGCAGAGAATGCAGCAATTCTACAATATGTTCACCAGCGCCTATTCTTCATCTACAACTGTGCGCTCGGATCATCCCTTCGCGAGGATCGCCGCCGACATTTCCCGGAAGGAAGGCCCAACTGCCGCTGCGGCGGCCTTCGGCGCACTTCTCGGCATCGGATGTAATTTGAACTTTGAGACCGCAAAGGGCATTATCGCCGCGATGCTGAACCGATACGGCATTGACCCGCAGTCTCCGAACATCGTCAGCAAGGCTATCGAAGACTTGAACTCCTCGGTCGCCGCAGATCGGGTGAGAATGGGTGCCGAATGGGACGGGATCACTCAGAGGGCTGAAAACCTATTACGTGCGACGGACGAGTCTTTTAAGGGCCAAACCGAGAAAGCTCGAAAAGATGCGGCGGACGTAATTGGCCGCTTGCAGGAGTCTGTCTCTGGATCCATTCAAAGCATTCAAACAACCGAAGCAACGTATAAAGAGCAGATGAAGCTTCAAGCTCCGGTGGAGTATTGGCAAGAGAAGGGCCGCAGGCACGGAGACGCCCTTAAGGAGTCGCGCCGTAACCTCGTCTTGTTTGCTGTGTTGGGGAGCGTTGCTCTGGTCGGCGGCCTGTATATTTTGACAATGACCGCCCTGGATGCGTCGTCGAAGTCAACTGCGGACACAGCGATATTCCTGAAGTTCGCTGCTATCGGTGCGGTGGTAACAACCATACTATTCTGGGTAGGCCGCGTTCTTTTGCGCATCTACATGAGTGATCGCCATCTCTTGTCGGATGCTGAGGAGCGAGTTGCAATGGCAATGACCTACTTGGCGCTGAGCAACGAAGGCAAGGTTGAGGCTTCCGATAGAGCGCTTGTGTTGGCCCCTCTCTTTCGGACCGCTTCAGATGGTATCGTGAAAGATGACGGCCCCGATGCCTCTTTGACCGGTGTTATGGCAAAGATGCTCGACCTTAAACCCGGCAAGTAGCGCGACCTAACGCTAACTGCTAGGATTTCTTCCTAGCGGCCTTCAATCTTTCGACTATCAATTTAAGAGCAGCCAAAGAAGCACGCCTCCTTGCCACCTCGGTCAGGTTTTCGGCAGAAGCATTTCCTGGGCCTGATGGAAATGACACAAGACGACACTTTTCAATCATCGCCTCCACATGCCGCCGCGTCGTGAAGTACGCGCGGCCGATTTTGAAAAGATCAAGATTGCCCCGCCTATGCTCAGCCTTAAGGGTTGCCGGGCTAATGCTGTTCCCGAAAACGATCTCGCAAACAGCCTTCAGCGACAGCGGCTGATCGGGTGGCAGCTCCTCAAATGACCGAGCGGGCTTCAATGGGGTCGACTACGTGGCGCACTTTTTGATGCTTCAGCGAACGCCCGCCCCACGTCACCAAGCTCCGACTTTAACTCGAGCCGCCCGGCTCTTCCGGCAGCGAGTCAATCAGTACAAGAGCGTCAATCTCGAACGGCTCCAGCGTGACTGGATTCCAATCGTCTCAGCCCAGCGCTGCTACGCCTTTGCGCGCCTCTTCTCGGTCCGCACGGCCTAGCGGTAACAAACGTCCGCCTTAGACCTTTTGATTGAGGATTTCCGTTGCAACGCGCGCAAACGCCTCTTGCCCTCGCCCATCGGTTGCGCTTGCATAGGGTTTTCGGGGGGATTTTCACATGCGCATTTTGATCGTAGCGGCCTCGTGCGCCGCACTGGCCGGCTGCATGACGGCCGGCGAAACGGTTTCGTTCAAGGCCTCCAATCCGCAGCAACAAGCTCTGATGCGGGACGGGCAGCCTGCCCTCGTCTCTCGGCAAAAGAGTTCCTTGGTTCTTGTTCGGCCAGCATCCCGACAGCTCCAAGCGAACGGCCGGCCCGTGTTCGTGGTTGGCATCAATAACCTGGGCCGACAGCCCGTCGAGTTTCGTGTCGGACAGGTCGAAGCCGTCCAACACGCGGCAGGATCCGACTTCGAGATGAAGATTGTCACTTACGAGATGCTGGTGCAGGAAGAAAAGAACCGGCAGGTCGCGGCCGCGCTTCTGACAGGCGTCGCCGCCGGCGCCAACGCTTACAGTGCCTCTCGGGCCGGATACGGCACGTACACCACCTCAAGCGGCAGGACGGGCACATTCTACAGCCCGACAGCCGCGGCGATCGCTCAAGGCAATGCCGCCGCGCAGAACGATGCAATGATCGCCGCGACTGTGGAGACCGGACAGCGCAACATGGCTGCGCTCGAGCAAACGGTGATCAAGGACAACACCCTGTTGCCCGGAGAATGGTACGGAGGCCAACTTCACCTTGCGCCGCCGACCGACCAGGGCGGAGCTCAGAAGAGCTACACGATCGTGATCACTGTCGGGACGGACCGCCATGTCATCGACGTCGCTCAGGGCCCCGCGGGTGCGTAGACCTGCAGGTCCTTTCATCTTCGTTCTTTGGTGAGCTTTGGAACACATATGGGGAAGGTCGCTGCTGACTTAACGGCTGCCCTTGCCGGGGCAGGATCGCTTTTCCTTTTGCTGGATTTCTTCCTCTCAGTAGAAGCAAAGCGTCGATTGCTCGACGCCTTAACACGATGGTGGCTTTGGCTGGATCAAGCGGCGGATTGGAAAACGTTCGATTGGCTGCGAGGACGATCTCTGCTTCTCTTTGCCTTCTCTGTTGCCATCATAGTCCTCGGGTTTCTTGTTTTGGGATGGCAGGCTGACAGCATTCTTGTAGCCCTAGGCCTCGCGGGTTTGCTTCTGCCGGCAGTGGTCACGGGCCCCTGGCTACTCAGAACTGTCGTCGGGGAAACTAAATGGGGTTTCCTTTGGCTTCCTGTTCTGATGACCATGGTCACTCTCGATGTCTACGACTTGACGAAGGATCTAAATGGCCACCAGGTCTCTGTTCCTCTTGGCATGTTCGTCGGCTATCTATTCGTAACAACCGGGTTCATCGACTTGGCTTGCTTGCCCCTCTGGCTTACGCCAGCTTTCAAGGCGGCAATAAGGGGCTTGGAGCTAACCATTCGTAGGCTGGCGGAATACCCGAAAGGTCCGCTGCTCGGTATCAGTGGAGTCCTAGGAGCTCTTGCGGGAGGACTGAAATTGTTTGTCTAGGCGCACAGGCAAACAAGAAACGGGATCAATCCGTTCCGAGAGGATTTCAGCCGCTCAAGTCGCAGCACCAAAGAAGCTCTCGGAGAATGTCACCACCGACCAGCGCACTTTTGTTGTAGCGGGAACTCAGGGCGCCGGGAGAACCGGGCTACTCCCACAGCTCATCTATATCGACCCAATTCATTGACCATGGCGAACCGCAGCTAATATCGCTGCGGCCTTCGCCGAAGAAACCGGGCAGCATGAACATGCCGCCTCAGCTCGTTAGCCCCGCGACATAGGGTTCTGGCAATCCCATCTTTCGCGCAACAGCTTGCAATACTTTGGCATATTCCGGATTGCCGCTCGCGCCCTGCGGCGGGATCGGCAGATTGAAACAAAGAGCGAGCTCGGCTGACCCGTCGGCCAGCTGCGCAAGAACAGGCTCCGGCCGGTAGGCAACGACGCTGGGGTCCGAATATAGCTGGTCGACCTCGGCGTGAGTAAGCCGCATGATCGTGCCGTAGACCCGGCCATCTCTGCTCGCGACCAGCGTGGCACGTGCACCAAGCTTAAGCGCAAAACGCTCGACGTAAGCCTGTCTAACCTGGCGCGGCCGAAGTCCTTTCGCTTGAAGGGCCTCGGGATCCATAAACAATCCATAGAAGAAGATTGTGACCTGCTCCGCCATGACGGCATTCTACCCCTTCCAGGCCACAAGAAAAGCCCGAGCCGCCGGGATGCCGGCGGCCTCTCAGCGCCCGCGCCATCGCAGGACCGGGCAAAGTTGGAAACACCCACGTTCGGCTGGGCAATATCACTGCAGCGAGAAACGGAAGCAAAAAGCAGCGTGGGACGGGATTCGCGCATAGTGAACGGCCCGTCGGCTCGCGCCGGCTGCCTACAATCGACGCCACATCGTTGTTGGCGCCAGGGCCTTGCCACTGGCCGTTCTCAACGCATCCGTCGAACGTTGCCCCTTTGCCGCGGCCTCAAGTATCTTTGAGGTCACGTCCGTTCTGAGGCCGACTTCGCTCACACGAAGCCGGCAGCTGTCTCCAAGCGGCAACAGTGCTGCTGGCCTCTTGCGATATAAGTCATTGGAACGAAGCCCCACCATGCCGATTGCCGCATCATGAAGTGGCTTGTAGGCATCGTTGCGGCCCTCCTGATCGGCCTCGCCGTCTATGCCGGGTCGGCTCTCGTATCTACCTTGGGCCTGATTTCGGCCGTGCGGAGCGGAAACACTGCAGAGGTGATGGCCCGGACGAATTTGCCGCGCGTTCGCCATTCGCTCGTCGACCAAGTAGTGTCGGCGTATCTTGATCGTCTCGGCCAAAAGCGACCGGTACGCCCATTCGAACGAATGGCGATCAACGCGTTCGGCGCAACGATCGCGGATGATCTCGCGACCAAGCTAATGACGTCTGAAAATCTCTCGGTGCTTTTGAAGAGTGGTACTGTTCGGAGTGGCGCAGAGAACATCAACATTGGGACGATGTCGCCATTGGCCGAGCTCGACGCCGCAAACTTCTTCGTTCTCGCAAGACGTATTTCGCTGGTCAAGCCGGTCGAGTTTACCGTGAGGCTTGGCGAGAGTCAGGACGCAGGGAGCGTTAGCCTGCACTTCGAAAGCTTCACTTGGAAGCTGTCCGCGGTCGGATTACCGCCAAAGGTGTTGTCAAACATAGTGGATCGGCTACCGAGCCGCTGAAGCTTTCCGTCGGCTGGCAGGAAGACCCGCCGACCTGGCAGCCGGCGGGCTTTCAAGTCGCGGTACACGAACGCCAGCGCGAGGGCGTTCTCCCAGGTTGGAGAGATCGTGTTGCTTGCCGCAAGTTTGTGTCGCCGCTCGATACGGACAAGATAAGCCGCCCCTCGTGGTCCTCTGCCAACACAACGAGCATGCCCGTTGGCAGCAAGTGCGCTAATGCTCTTTGCCGCGACTTGCAGTCGCGCAAGGGTTGTGAATAATCGACATCCTCATTTTTATGAGGAAAACCACAATGAGTACTGGAGATGGCAAGTCTGCCACAAACGGTGAAAGCGCGTTCGGAGCCTTGGAGACTCTAAAAAAGAGATACGATGTTCTGAAATGGGTTGCTGGCATCGCAGTGGGGCTTCTCGGAGGAGCGTTCGCCACCGGCGTCTACTATTCGCGCTTCCAGCACTTCATCGTTGTCAATTCAATTCCCCAAAATATGATCGCATACTTCACCAGGTCGGATTGTCCGGAAGGTTGGAGTCGCGCGGATGAGCTGCGGGGCAGATACGTCGTTGGGATAGATCCGAGCCATCTGGACACCCTCGGAAAGACCGTTGGCTCGGCCCTAGATAGCATGGAAAACCGGCCGGCCGGTCGTCATTCTCACACCGCGGTCAACACTGTCCCTCAAGCGGGCGGCGGTCGAGATCGGATGATGGGAGGGGGCGGTGGTGGCTTTGCCGATCCTAGGATGGACACTTCGGATGGATCTGATTCCAAGCCGAGTCCGCTAAAAGATGGGACCAACGCTCCGTACATCGTGCTAACAGCGTGTCGCTCTCCAAGACAGTAGCACCTTACGCTACGTGTGCGAATCCTAGTGCGCGGCCGTAAATGCCACAGGCAAGACCATGTCCTCTGGCGTCGTGGGTCGGTGTGATGTTCTTCATTCAAGATAAAGGTCCGCCGGCGTGAACCGGCGGACCTGACTAACTCGCAAGGTGCCTCTACGAGCAAAGGGCGAGACGGCGCCTTTCTGGCCAGCCCTCGCTGGAGCCGCCTGCTCGCCTTCGGCGCACCTGGCAGGCCTTCACGCAAGTAGTCCGTGTTTCCTCATTCGCAATATTGCGGGACGGTGCATTTGACGTTCAGCTGGGTGTGGTTGTTGCGCGCCAGCCACGGATGCTCACCGGACGGGCGACAGTTCGGATATCGTTCTCTCCAGCCAGGCGAAGCCTTCACGAAGACCACGTCGAACGACCCTGCGACTCTGGTATCAGTTGAAGCTTTGAATGGCACGACCGTGTACCACACCAACCCGTCGTCGTTATTTCTTCCGGGTATGACGCGTACCAACGATGTATTGAAGGTAGTGTCCCCGTGCGTCTCGATCCCATGCTGTCCGGCGCCCATGTTTTCGTTGCTGGGTTTCGCGAGGCATATGGTGTACCCTTCGGAGCTTCTGATAATTCCTCTCGAATCTTGCTGATCTTTAGGGACTACCATGTCAGCTGTCCCGGCGATCGCAGCGTTCACGGTCGCCGGATCTACACCAAGATAGGCGGCTGCCGCCGAGAGTACGGCGCGCCCTTCAGGCGTATTCAGTTCTTTTATTGTCTTCTGGATGAAGCTCACTTTGTCATGCTGAATGAAGACATTATAGCGTTGAGCTAAGACGTCTTGGGCCAACGCAGAGTATGGCGTGCCTATAACTGCGACTACCCCTGCAATCATCCTCAGTCTGGATTTCATAAGAGCCTCCGCCTTGTGAAGGCACCCATCCACAACCACGATTGTATTTCATCATATTTGCCCGCTCAAGGGGCATGTCCCCTAGACTGCGGAGTTCGAGAAGACGGGGTAAGCGAAGACAAGCTACAATCGCTCCTGCATGTTCCTGACTATGGAGGCGTATGCGGAAGTCGTGCCATTCATCCGAGGGCGACGCCCGTGAAGACGAAATCTGGATGACGGCGCCGGCGGAAGAGTCGTTCAAGCTGCAGCGGCCTCTACCGCGGCACGAAGGCGGATCTCGCGTGAGTTGCCGCGGTCCGAAGCGACGTAACTGAGGGGTAAGCGTGAGAAGCGCGCCCGTAGACAGCACGTCTCCCCTAACTCACTTGCAATAGGTTGCTGAAAATTTTTTATTGACTTGTTTTCGCGTGAAGTGACTTTATTTCCGCGCCATGGATCTCAGTGACACCCAGGACTGCGCGATACAGACAAAGTTAGCCGGTGTAATAGGCGCGACCGTATTCTATCGCGTGTTCGCTGGCCTCGGACCGGCCGAGGCCTCGCCCCGTTTCTCCATGGTGAGGCAGAACGAGCTTGTGAGACAGTAGGCGGCTACGCGGTTGCCAAGAAGCAGCCGTCCGGCGGATCTTAAGGTGTTGAATGAATGCCATCGAATGATCGGATTGTCGAAGCCGGCCTGAGCAAGATGCCGAGCCCACAACTGAGGCGATTGGTGCTTATGCCACTCTATCGTCGGCATAAAGGGATTCTTTAGGCGCAAGTCACCAAACAGGTTTCGCCGAGCGCAGTCGACAATGATGAGTTTTGCGCCGGGACGGGCCAGCGAGGAAAGCTTGCCAAACAATTGGTCATACGAGCGCTGCGCTTCGCGATCGCGATCCAGTCCGATGCACGCATCTTCGTCCAGGTGATTGATCGATGCGTGCAGGAGCAAAATGTCGAACGTGCCATCGCCAGGGTCATAGTCCTGCAACCGACTAGGAAGAAGTTGCACCTTTGTTTGGCCAAGGACGGAGGCAGTGCGCAGGAACGCAGCGCTTGTGCCAGTGGTCGAACCCGCGATCTCCGGTTCAAGGCAGATGACTTTTTCTGCTCCTGAACATGCGGCGTAAAGCGACAGCATCCCATCGCCTCCGCCAATATCGAGCATCGTCTTGCCTTTGAAATCGATTCCTTGAAAAAGATAGTTTACATAGAAACGATGATTTCCGCGGACCATCCCGCTTTCTGCGGTATTGAAGTAGCGGTCAAATGATTTCGGATCGGGTCGCTGCATCGTTCTCTCGCATCATAAATCGCGGCCAACACTGGTAATCGCGACAGTTTGACGCATTCTAGCGCTCGTAAGTTGAGCTTGAAGCCAATCATTGGAGGTAGTCCGTTGGCACCAGGTTTGCCCGCGGCGTTATTGTTTTTGGGTTTGCGTCAACCTGGGGCTGGCGTGGCTAAGGCCTTCTCTGCCATCTCTGCATCGCAAAAACACTGGGACAATGCTCCACCTTTTCCCGGTACCGTCTATTGTACCAACTCGATTTACCTATGTCCCAATTAGGACAACACCTCGTAAGACGTCCCCATGACCGCTCTCACCCCCGCCGCAGTGACAACCCGCACGGGGAGATTTGGCTGGTCTATTTCGACGAAGTCCGCATCGGCACGATCGGCGAGCGCGCCGGCGTACCGGTTCACGCCGATCAATGGGCCTGGTCCGTCGGCTTCTATCCGGACATGGACCCGGGCAGGCAGCGAAGCGGAATCCACTCCAGCTTCGATGCCGCCCGCGAGGCCTTCGAGGCCGCATGGTCTGCCCTGCTGCCCAATCTCAGTGAAAACGCCTTTGCCGAATGGCGCCGCGATCGCGACTGGCGCGCCGAGGTGGCGCAGAAACGCGCCCGCGGCGAGAAGCTCGCCAGCGAGATCATCCGGAGCACCCTGATGCGCTGTCCCTGCGGCACCACGTTCGACAGCTGGAAGCCCGATGAGAGTTACCCGCACCGGGCCCACATCTATGCCGCGCAGACCGAGGGAAAGGTTCGCTGGTGAAACACCTTGACGCCCGCCCCTACTCCGACCCGGAAACCGCCGCGCGCAAGCTGGTGGAGATCGCCGCCGCTACTCCGGCCGTGCAGGACGGCCGGATCTACATCGAGCGGATCAACGCGCAATTCGTGGCCCTCTTGAAAGGCAGCCGCGGCCATCCGGAGTTCGGCGCCGGCATCAGCTACGCCGTCGAGCACGGCTGGCTCTGGATGCACGAAAGCGGCACCTATCTGAAGCTGATGCCGCCCGGCCAAGATCTATTGGGACAGTAGGAACCGAGAGTTCCCGCCGCGGTTGGCTCCGGCTGGCTGCCATCCGAGCTGGCGGATCGGCCTCGGCCTGTTTGCGTCGAAACCCCGCCGAGGCCGGCTCCCCTCTTGCTTCGAGGGCCGCGATGAAATGCACCACCTGCGCCGATACCGGTTGGGTCTGCGAGAACCATCCTGATCGTCCCTGGGAAGGCCCGCAGGCCTGCAGCTGCGGTGGCGCCGGCGCGCCTTGCCCGGCCTGCAACGTCCCGGCCACGCATGCTAGAGGGCTTCCGGGTCGAACTCGACAAGGATGGCTGGCGGCACTGAGGGCGCAAGACGCTGAAGTCGCCCTTCCGGGCTTCCACGACTATCTTCAACGCCGTCGGCAAGCGTGGAGTATTGAGTATGCCCGAGCTTGACGCCTTCGATCGTGCCCGGCGACGGCTTGGCTTCGTTACCCTCCGTGGCCCGATGGTGCGTGCCGGGTCGCTTCGGTGATCAAGAGCCGATTGAGCTGGCCGAGCGCCTTCGGGGCGTCTCTTCGCTAGCGGAACGGCGATGAATTTGCCGAGTTTTCCTGATTGGCGCATGTTTGTGATGCGTGGGCCAGAAGGTGACTTCTGCCCCAGCTCACTTGTCCTTGGCGAGTTGGGGCTTTTCTCGGGTTCGTTTCGCGTTGCCGTCAGCCAATAGTGTACAGTCAGTCCAAGTATTACTTGCGAATCCGGCCGCGATAGGAAAATATGCAACGCGCGCCCGGTTGGGCTGCGCCGAACGGCCTCAACGTCCGAGCCAGCCCCGGAACTGCTGAGGCCGTTTTGCATTATGAAAACCCTGTGGCATGGCCATTGCTAAAGCTAAGCTGACTGGGATTTCAGTGCTCAGTCCGGGACTGAAACGCTGCCGGGACGTTTATTTCGAGCCCGGCAGCGTTCTATTTTGAGACGAGTGAGACAGCCGCCAGCGTGCAGGAGGGCTGCCAACTAAGGCACCCTTACTCATCCCAGATGCGTTGGCCGCACCGGCATTGGTAAAGACGAACCGTCGTGCGCCTTCCGCTGATTTGATAATTGCTAGATCTTCCCGGCGCGTAAGAAATCCTCAATATTGAAATGCAATGTTGATGGTTATGAAAGCAGAACGGTCGCCGCTCGAGCATACCTTGCGGGACACGCGCAAGCGGGAGAAGCGTCATTCGACTTTCAATCAACACCACCGACAGCTTCTCGATCGGCTACGTGACGTTGAGTGGGTGGCGAGCTCCAAGTTGGAGGACAGACCCAAAACAAAGCTCACCCTCATCCGCAATGGATGGATGGAGATGCGGTCGTCAGCAACCGGTATCGAGTATCACATCACTGAAGCCGGACTGGCGGCGCTTACCCAACCGCGTTTGAAAACGCCAGGAGCCTTCTAGAGCGAGCACCCGAACAGCAGTGTTTGCATGGAGCGGCGCGATGTCGAGGGCCATGGAGCTAATTGTCGCTAGCTACGTGAGGGTGCGGGATCGGCGCGCTCTGACGGAGTTGCTGACTCATCGCCGTGAGATGCTCACTCAATTGCAAGCCGTTTCGGGCGTCACCACAGAGAAAGCGGTTATCGCAATCCAAGAAGAAGTGGCGCTGATCGAAGCTGGCCTCAAAGAGCTTGAGCCTCCGCCCGGATCACTGCCGGATAATGAGTGGGGTACACGGTAAATCGATCGTACCCGTCCCTACCGCATGGCTATCGACCTGGATCGCGTCCGCTCATTCCGTCGCTGCAGGACATAGCGAGGCGCTGATCCGCCCTGCGGCCCTGCGGCCGGCGCCGCGACGTTCCGCACGATCGGCGCGACACGCCAATTTGCTAGCACAGAGGTCCACCAGCGTGAACCGCGAGGTGCGGCAATGAGCACCCCGCAATGTCTCGCCATTCTTAGGAACACTCCCTCAACCGATGCTTGAGCGATTATCATGTTGGTTCTATCGCCAGAGGTACGTAGGATTCTGCGGCGGGCCCGGCTCTACGGCTACCTGATCGAGCGAAACGACCAGATCTATCAGTTGGCCGCCTTTCATGCAGTTTGCACGAAAGCGTTTGCACTCAGGTTGGTCGAGGGCGGCTGGCTGACGAAGAACGGCGATCGATACGAGCTGACTACCCAGGGGCGTGAAGCGCCGGACTGAATTCCGGCGGCAGCCAGCAGGCAGTGAACTCGGGCGTCTATTCTTCTCGGTACGGGTGATTAACGGAGAGCGTGAACCCGCGGCCAAGGAGTAGAGATATTGGCGGAGACTGCATGGCTATCGCTGGTCGCAATGCTGAGGTTGCCCCACTGGCTGATGATCGCAGGGGCGTTCCTTGTGGTCGCCGGCTTTATTGGTGTTCTCGTCGGCGCAAAGAAAACAAAAAACACAGTCTAGCGCATCCCCTGGCTGGCACCTAATGCTGAGGCCGGCGCGTGCGAATCAGAACGCGCGCACTGCCAGATTCTCCCAAACTAAAGCGGCCGAGACACTAACAAATGTTGGTTGAAGTCTCTTTGCCGCGTCAGTCGAAGGCAATGCCTGGATGGCGTTCTTTTCGCAAGTCGATGTGACATGACCGCCTGAAAATCAGGACACACAGATTGCCATATTTTCCCGATATGTAACGCCTTGGTGAACGAAGCCGTTCTGACGGGGTCTCGAAACGCTCCGGAAACAAACCGCGCTCACTCTGAACTTTGGAATTAAGAGAGGAGTCCAAAATGATTACTCTCAAAGTGATTGCATCCGCGATTGGTGCCGGAATTCTGTTTTCGATCTTTTCGGGAGAGTTCGGCGCAGATCTCGTTCTGGCCGTGGTCGCGTGCCTGACATAAGGCTCCCGGCCTGCGGGAAAGGACCTTGGCTCATCACCCGCTAGCGCGCAGGCTTCACACAAATTGATGATCGTCACAACGGCAGCGAGCGCAAAGCCATCGAACGCCAGGAACAGCCATGAAATCGCACGTCGCGAAACGATCCATCATCGTCGGCGGCCATAAGACCAGCATTAGCCTGGAAGAGGCATTCTGGACGGCTGTGAAAGAGATTTCCCGCCAGCGCGACATGTCACTGTCGGATCTAGCCAGCGAGATCGAGCGCAACCTGCAGCATGGCAATCTGTCGTCTGCCATACGCGTCTACGTCCTTGGCTACTTCAAGAACCGCGCGGCTGACGCGATCACCCAGAAGGATCATGGGATATCGACCGCCGGAAAGTCGGCCCCGGCTGCATCGGGCCGTGGCCCAACTACCAAGGAAACGTGAGTTCGCGGAGCGCCCGCCGAAGTCGGGCAGCAGATCGGCCCCGCCCTGGAGGCTTCGACCCGGGGGTCTCAGGGCTGGGCCGATCGTCCATATCACCGCAGGAAGGCGAAAATAGTTTGCGAGGTGGGTGGGACGGTCGATGCGGGAACCAAGCGAGTCTTGAGAGGCCGCCAACAGAGGCGGCCTTTGGGGAACAGATGCTTCAGGCTGACTTAGCAAACGAGATTGGACGTTGGTGGCGATATCATGGGTCCTGATGGTGCTGGTTGGGGCCGCCTGGGTCTATTGGTCGGGTTGGCGGCGACCCTCGAACTTGATCCGGTTTATCGTTCTTGACATCAATTTCCGGCTGCCTATTTTCGCACCGGGAACACCAATCCCGATTTTAGAAAATCAAGGACCACAAGCGACCGTCTGGAGAGACGACGATGCTCGACGTACAATCGGCCCGCATGCGCGCATATAGAAACACCGTTTATCGCTACCGTCGACTGCTCAAGACGAACCTGTCGGATCTGGAGTGTCAATTTATTGAGCGGCGGCTCGCAGAAGAGCTCTCGAAAATGGATGAGCTTGTCGCCTCGGGCTTCCCGATCAACGTCCCACCAAAGAGCTCGCCGAGTGATACGGAGGTCCGAGCATGACCTCTCCCACCGCACCGTCCAGTGATGCGCCGCCGGCTGAAGTCATAAAGGCCTATTTCGAGGCAATGACGGCCGCTTTTCAGGTTCTCGTTCTGACTCTGCAGTCAAATGGTTCTCTCAAGCAGGGCGAATATCAGGAAGCGCTGCGCGTCTACATGGAAGTCTTCAAGCACAAGCCTAATTGCGAGATCACATTGGCGCTCCTGAATGAGCTTCGACAGGGAATGCTGAATTAGCAGGCGTGTGCTCGTATGTCGAAAGCAATGGAACTGATCGTCGCCGGTTATGTAAAGGCGAAGGACCGGCGGGCTTTATCAGACCTTCTCTCACACCGTCGCAAAGTGGTCGCACAGCTTGAGGCCGTGGTAGGTATCAATCCTGCCAGGGCGTTGGAGGCGGTGCGCGACGAGTTGTTGATCATTGAAGCGGGAATTGAGGAGCTAAAGCCGCCCGCCGGCTCCTTGCCGGAGAACGAGTACAACTAAGATGCGCCGCTCGGACGGACAGCGTAGCGACGTGCCACGCCAGCCGACGCTGCTCCCCAGATCGAGACGTCGTACCGCTCGTGCACTAGGGCTGGACTTCTCCTTTTTCTTCTGCGTTTCGGCGCATGCCACAACGACTTACTCGTCTGGGTGGTTGGCTTTCTTCTTGTCGTGCAGTTCGGCGATCAATCGTTTGATGCCGTCTAGCGCTTTCTGGTCGTTGATGCGACCCTCCAGGAAGCGGTAGCGCGCAATCTGCTTGTCGAGAGGGACACACTTCTCACACGTGGCCCCCGTTGCGGGTATTGAGCGTGCAACTAACAATTGTCGAGATTCGTTCCCAAGCAATTCAGGTCACTTGGGAGGAGCCAAGCTAAACCGCTTCTCTGTTGGGCGCTCCTAGCGGTCTTGACGAAGTTGCCGCTCAATGTCGATTGCTTGATCAGCATTACGTGCTCGCTTGAGCAAGGCGTTACGTTCGTCGCCCGGAGGCTTTCCGTCCGCGCGCTCTCGCATATCCTGGGCAAATTGCTCAAGCCGCGTCTCGAGAGAATCTGTCTGCTTGAATCGCCTGCGCTTCAATCCCATCGCACGCTCCTTCTGACGAATTGCTTGTACGTCAGCGTGCAGTTGATCGCAGAAACATAAGTTTATTTCCGGCTTAGACCTTTGAATGAGCTGGCGCGTAGCAGTCCTTCGGAAGTTATGTCGCGATACTCGATTTCGGCAACAAACTTCGGCTCGACCCAAGTCGCCTTGGGCTTCTTGAGTTGCTTACTCAATCTACTCTTGGGGCTAACTACACTATCGAGTGCATCCCTGATCTTGCGCGAGGTGGTCCGGCTCCATCCCGTGCCGACCTTGCCCATATATACAAGATCTCTCCCTTTCTTCTTACCGAGATAGAGAGCTGCGACCCCCGAGGGGTCCTTGATGAATCCGACCACAGGGAATTTTCCCTTCTGAACGGCCTTGATCTTCTGCCACGTTTCAACCCGCTCCGATCGGTAAGAAGCATCCACTCGTTTGGAGATGATGCCCTCGTACTTAAGCCTGCTGGCTGCCTCGAACAGCGCCTGCCCGTCACCTTCATGGTGTTCGCTGTAGAGAATAGGATCCTTAATCTCGTTGCTCTCGATTAGCTCCTTGAGCAGCTCCTTACGCGCAAGCTGGGAAAGCCTCCGGAGGTCTTGGCCATCAAGCCAAAGGAGATCGAAAGCGAAGTAAACTAAGCGATCCTGATTCCCTCTCGCGAGGTCGGCCTGCAGCTCGGAGAAATTGGGTCGCCCCTCGTGGACGACGACGACCTCACCGTCAACGATCGCCTGACCTTCGATGTCGAAGGCGCCGGCGATGACGGAGAATTTGTGAACCCAGTTGTGGCCGTTTCGCGTGTAGGCGCGACGATCATCTCCGTCGATGCGAAGCTGAATGCGGTAGCCGTCGTATTTATAGCAGCCTCCGTGTTCCAGTTAGTGGCGGCTAGCAGCCGGAGAGGATCAATCTGCGATCTTCCGCCAAACGCCGCTAATTTTGCGCCAAGTGCCTCCAGTCGAGCATGGGTCCTTGGTATTCCGTTTCACGACGACGTCATTCACACCGGAAGGTATCATTCCGGGTCCCATATTGTCGGGGGTAAACGGCGGATCGCACCCATCGGGAAGCGCGCTGCGTTTTTGTCTCGAAGGCGCGCTGCCTTTTGGTTCTGAGGGAATGAGTTTGTCTTGCAGATCGTTGAAGACCTTGTATTTGCAGTTCCTGGAGTCCGTTAGTTGATCCGCGACGGCTTTTTGAGAGACATTGTCGAACGTCTTCTTCGAAGCGTTGGCATCGATCGAGACGCCAACGCCGGCCAGCTTCGTCACGAGACTGTCCACTTCGGCTTTCACGCCGCCCCGAATTTCGGTTACGTCGCCGTGCGTAGAAACTATGCCGCAAATTCGATCAGCGGCATCCGCGATGTCGACCAGAGCTTTTGCGTAGTCTTGTGCTTGCGTGCGACCAGCGCAAAGGGAAAGCGCGGCAACAATAAGTCCACCTGCGAGCATGCGTTGCACCATATCCGGCACTCCATGCTATGAAGGACGCTAAAGTTTATCTGGTTGCAATTACCTGTTGCAATAGCGGGCCGCTCGGCGCCCTGCGTACATTTTGTCACACCTTGCGGTTCTCTACGTGTCCCGTCGTACACTCGGATGGGCGGTCCTACTCGCCCTGATCTGGCAGGTAATCACCTAAATCCTTGCTGGGGCACATGAGAGGGACACCTTCGGAAGCTGATCCGGCATCGCCATGGATGTGCCGGAGATAAGCGCCGGAGCCGTCTAAGGTTAGTCGGCATGTTCCCAGCAAGAATTTCCCTTCCCCTCACATCTTCGGAGTTGTGATGCCGACCATCAATCAGCTGGTCCGCAAGATTGACGCGGTCCTGATCCAATTCCCCGAGCATGCCGCCCGCATGGCCGCCACCATGCCGGCTCGCCTATGAGCACGGCCGACAAGCGCGAGGCCCATCGCCTCATCCGCCGCGGTGCTCGCTGATGCTCTGCCCCGTCTACGTCGGCGGCATAGGCGATCGCTACTTACGCAGCCCGTTCACGGAAGGCGCACCCACCGTGAACCGCTATGCCAAGATCCATGGCGCACTGCAACTTTGTTTGGCTGCTCGATCGGCATTTTCGCCGGGCCTCTGGCCCAGGGGCAGCACCGTCGATTGAAGGATCCGGAACGGGCCGCCGTCTTCGCGCGCCATTGTATCCTCCATACGCTGGATGTGCTGCTCTAGCCAGCCAGGCGTGGTGGCGCCGAACACAATGAGGCCGAAGGCGTTGCCGAACCTCGCCTGCAGCGCAAGTAGGTGCTGCTCATCGGACAGCGAGAACTTGTACTCGAACTGGTCGTTCAAGAACTTGCCGGATCGAGCCAACGCCGGCGCCTCGCCGGCCACGTCCTTCATGACGTCGAACAACTGAAACTTGCCATCGCGCAGCAAGTCGGTGTTCGTGAACCAGCACATCACGAGACAGCCGTCCCCGGGGAAGATCGCGCCCGCGTGCATGTAGTAGATTCCCTTCGCAAGCTTGCCCGCGAACACGTCGACGGCTTCACGCATCTCGTCGGTCACGTTGGCAAGATGCGTATCCTGATGCGTCTGTCCCGGCCCCGGCCGCAGCCCGAGCTCACGGTTCGCGCGGCGCGCCTGGTTCGCGCGCATCATCATATTCCGGAACAGCTCCGGATGCTGACGGTGCGCCGCCTTCATGAGACCTTCCGCAGCCCCGTCGCGGTTGCCCTTGTCCTCGAACGGATCCATACGCGCGAGCATCGCGATCAAAAGATCATGGTCGCTGCTGCCCTTGTTGCACGCCTGACAGGCGGGAAACTCGAAGCCCTCGGGCCACTGGCGATGCTGGAACAACGCGCGTGGCGGGCAATGCTCGATCGTCGAGGACGGCGCGCCTCCGCCGCAGAAGGCACACGTCTTGTGATTTCGCAGGAAGGCTTGCCGGTGTCTTGTCGCTGCGCCCAAGCAATCCCTCTGTCGCTTCACTGAGGCCAATTCGCTTGGCTCCAACAACTCCAATTGTAGCAGGTTCAGGCCGACCGTACGAACACGAATTCCGCAACGGGTCAAAGGCTGCCCTCGGCGTGTCCACGATGGCTTTCCGTCCAGCCCTCGGAAGCAGACGGTGCGAGGCCAAGAGGGGGAGTCAGCGGCCCTCGCGTCGATTGCCGCCCGCTAATCCAGCAACAGGATGTCTGCAGCTCCCTTGACCGGTCCCTGCACGGGTCGCACAATGGATCGTTCCGTGTGGCGCCATTAGGTCTGGCTGCCTGTTTTTGTACCTCAATTGCCGAGGTGACAAATGAAGACCGGTAGATTGCTGCACCCAGCTGCTGTTGTATTCGTTGCTCTTTCGATTGTCGTCGGCTGTGTCGATGCGGCGCACAGCCAATGCAGCGCGCGCGTTGTAAACGTCCAGCCGACGATCAAGGGGAACATGGTGGAAATAGCCTACCAGGTTGTCGATACGAGCGACGACGACGACACTGTCGATCGAACCCGCAGTGTATATGTGCAGTTCCAACTCAATGTTACTACCGAACTTTTTGGCCAGCAGAGGGAAGTGAATCTACCGGGCCTGTTGAACACCGATAACGTTGTTCTGTCTCCCGGCGATAAGACGGCCGATGGCTTATTTGACGTTTCTGTCAGCATTGTCACCGAGGTGAACGTTGTTCGGGTTAGGCGAATAGTCGGAACTGTTAAGGACTGTTTCGTCCAGTAAGTGTTGGCGATACTCAAGGGGATTGGACCATGAACCTCTCGCGCCGAACCGCCCTTCAGGGCGCCGCCGGACTTATCATATTGCCTGCACTGGGAGGTGTTGATTCTGCAGAGGCTTTCAACCTCGGGGGGATCGGGGGTGCGCTCCTTCAAGGCTTGGGCGGCTTTGTCAATAATGCCGCCAGGATAGTGCCAGGATTGATCCAGCAAGGCGTTAATCTAGCCGCCAGCGCGGCGCAAATTGCCGCGCCGGCTATCGGGAGCCTCCCTGGGCTCGTTTCCACCGCCACGCAGCTCTTACAACCTAACGCCCCGCCCACCCAGGCTGCCCCGATTTATGTGAACCCATATGATCAGCCACAGAATTTTTCCCTGTTTTCCCGCGTTCCCTCGCGACCGTGGCAACTCGGCGACAGCGATGAACAGTTTTTGCGCGGAGATCCCTACGGCTACATCAATCAAAATGCAGGCTCACTTGCCGAGTTTATCCGTGATTCCGGAGGCAGTGTCCTGCCCAGAACCTATCGTGCGCAAGGGGCCCCGAGGCCTTCGATTCCCTATTGGGGAGTCGCACCGTATGCCTTCCAAGGGCAACCTCAGTCACGCGGCTTCTACCCTTCCGTGACCTCGGGGGCGGACTTTAACTTAAACTCGCTGATCAAGAGCGCCGTTGCGCTCGCTCCTCTGATCTCAATGTTCTTCGCGTAATGCAATTATGTCGCCCACTTCTTGCAAAGGCGTCTGATGCGCAAGTATTGGCTAATCCTCGCGTTGGCTTTGCTTTCGCCGGCACGCGCAATATCCCAAGTGACACCCAGCTGCCCCATCTCGGACCGGCCCCAGCCATCCGTTATCCCTTCTCCCTGTGGAACGCCGGCACTTTTGTGCGGGGTTAACCGCTGCTCCGGCTTCGACGGCGTGATCTGTCTTGTTAGTTTCGGGCTTTATCGGGGAACTGGCGGGCAAGATGTGGGCGACTTTCGTTGTCCGCCGCGTCACAAACTTTACAGTCCGCTGTTGGGCTGGGTGAGGCCCGACGACATTATTGCTCGCTATCTCAGGCTTCGTTCGCTCCGCTTCAATAACAACTACCTGTTGCAACTCGATGATGACTTTTCAGATGCTCTCAAAAACCTAACTGCAAAATCAACTGATACAAGCACGCCTTTTTGGCTGATTATCAAAAATACGAACGCAACGCCCGTCAATTTCCTTGCCTATACGTTGATATCCGACACGCCGCTTGACAACGTCTACGACGACAATGATCGTGTCTTGTGGGAAAAAAGCGATCGCATTTTCTCGTCTCTCAGAGAATACAAGCAAGTCCGGGGACACCCCGAGCCTTTTTCTTTGACGATCAATCCAGGCACGACAGTCCTCGCGGGGATTTACCCGAATGTGACTAAGGCTACAAAATCAGATGGCTACTACCCTGTCGGGCTATTCTCGGCTCAGCTAAAAAATCACTTCCAACTCGAAACAGGCGATATATTGGCCCTCGGCTTGATCCCGGGCCGAAGATAATTACCGTATCGCACACGGCGGTTGCCCGACGATTGTTCGGATCCCGAAGGACCTGCGCTGTTTGGCCAGCCGACAAAGCACTTCTTGTTCAGTGTTCGTCTCCTTGAGGAAGAAGTGCATGCGTACCGGCATCTATCAGACCGGAAAGCGGCACGAACCACGGTCAGGCCGAGAAGAGGTAACTACGGAATATCAGTCTGGCTCCGGGGCCCGATGCCATACGGCTTGTTGAGGAAGAATTCGCGGTTGCCCAGCGCGGCTTCGGCGTATTGATCGATGGCGACTTGGATGGCGAGGACGTGGTCGCGACACCAGCCCTCACGGGTACCGAGCCTTCGGACAAGCTCCAGCGCCTTGATGTATTCGGGCGGGTTTTCCCAGTCCGAGAAATACTGCGGGTGAACTCTCACCATTTCCGTCTAACTTGCGTTTTCACTGATGCGGGTCCTGGCGGTGACACCTCGTCTGCGAGCCTCACCTTCTCCATTCGCGCAGCCCTCGCCGGCCAACGGCGGGGGCTTGTCGCTATCTGTTCTTCGCGGAGCCGGTAGATCAGGCTGCGCGACGCTTCTTTCGCGAGCCCGCCGGCCTCGCCTTTTCACGCGTGACCTTCGAAACACGTGCGACGGAGCTGAGCGACGCGGCGAGGATTTCGCGCTGAGCCTCGAGCCAGATTCAATTCGTGAAGCGGAACTGCAGGCTCAACCGAGGTAGGACACGTCCTTCGCGCGGGACGCCAGCTCGGCCTCGATCTTGTCGATCTCGGCCTGATTGTTCGCAATGAAGGCGGCAAGCTCGTCACGAGACATTTCTGAAAGCGATTTTTGGTGGAAAGTAGTGTCCTTGCGGGTCGGCGCGATGTGCCCTGCCCGATCCAACACTTTGATCGAGAGATCAGCTCGGACGCGGGCACTAACGCTGGCGTCCTGGAGCAGCGACTTCGCGACTCGATACGCCAAGGGCGCGCCGACCACTGCAAGATCGAGTTGGATTGACTCAGAGATCGCAGCGGCAACCGCGGGCAGCCTCATTGTCTTGTAGACGGACTTCGGGTGATAGCCAGCGAGCTCCGCGGCCTCCTCCGGCCGTCTCCCCTCGTTAACGATAAGGCGCACCAATGTTCGCTGCTGGTCCGTGAGATCGTAAGCCGCGATGGAAGGCATCTAAGCTCCTATTGTTCGCGCGACGCATTTGCGGCCGCAATGAGACGACGCAAGTCGATGTTGTACTGCGGCACGTTCGGGTTCTTGATCGGCCGCTCAAGGAGATACGCCGCCACGTTCGGATCGAACCAGGCCAGATGAATGATCTCGTCTGCATTCTGCTTGTTTGAAGGCAGCATCTCGAGGAGCAACTTGAACCTCTTGATGAGGCCGCCGCCGGCGAGATCGCCTTTGAAGTGACGGACGGCTAATTGAGCCCAGCCCGGAATACTGATCTTCTCCGCGGTGTCCGAGCCAACTGTGGCGCGCTTCTCGGCCTCCTTGAAGTAAGACAGGATCTTATGCGCTTGACGAAGATTGCTCATCTCCTCAGGCGAGAAGGTCTTCGCGAGCAGAGCCTCGTTGTCTTTGAATTCTTTCGCCAGGCGGGCGAACTGGACCTCGAGTGTCTCGCCCACCTGCCGCGTGCCCTGAACCTTGTCGGCCAGAACTTCCGACATCGCTGACTTCCATCCACGCATCGCGTGCGCGTCATTTCGCACCAGGGCATTGATTTCGTCCAGCTTCTTCGGCCCCCCGTACTTATCACTGAGGATGCTTGACGCAGCCTCGCGGGGGTCTTCGCGGATCAAAGTGCCGACCACAGATCGGTCGACTTCGGCTTCAGTGGCCTTCCGCGCACTTCGGGCTGCCTCCAGATCAGCACGCGCCTGCGTCGACAACTGCTCGCCGCGCCGCGCCTGAGCGACGATATCATCAAACTCCCGGCGGATTGCAGGAAACTGGGCCAGGATTTCCGAGTGGCTGTTTGCCCACGCCGACGCTCGGATCGGGTTGATCGTCCCGTCTGGGTTCAGCGCGGACATAGCCAAGCTCGACCGGTAATGATCGCGCAGCGCTGTCTCGGCAGCCGTCATCGCCGGCGACCCTTGCAGCGCACGTGGCAGAGTCGCAGCATTCTCGGCGCTGTTCAGGAAGCGGCCCGCGGTCTCGCTCGGCCGGGTGGCGCCGCGATTGAGCTCGCCGTCGGCGTTCTGGCCGCCGCGATCAATCGCCCTGGTGAACTTGGCCATCGCATCGTTCGGCTCGGGGCGGAAGCGCTCGGCGAACTGGCCGTAATTGGCGTTGGCTTCGGCGTAGCCGGGGGCGCCTTCGATGGTGCGGTTGATGGCTGCGCGGAGCCGGCCGAGATTGTCGGCCAAATCGAAGTTGCCGCGGGCTTGCGCCTGCTGCTGCGCCGGGCCAATGAACTTGCGGAGGTCGGCCAGGTCTCCTCCGAGCGCCGTGCCGGGGCCGCCCACATTCACCATCTGACCGCTTTCCGGCGGGTGTTCGACCAGCTGAGGCCGCAGCTCGTTCAGCCGGCGCATGAAGTCTTCGGGGAGCGTTCCGGGTGCCAAGTTATTCGCGCCGGCGCGGATGCGGTCAATCGCTCCGAACACATCATCCGCCGGGAGCTCTTGATGGCGGCCCAGTGCGGCGTCGAAGAGGCGGTTCTTTTCGGCGCGGGCCGGAAGATAGGTCTGCTCTACAAGTGCTCGGTCGAGCCGGCGCGATGCACTGGCCTTGGCCTCGCTGTTGGCCACGGCACCAAAAGGCAGCCCCTGGTCGCGCCGGATCTGATCTAGCGAGTTGACTGCCTCCTCGCGCTGCAAGACTTCACGTTCGGCGGCATCCACCCGGTCCGCCCGCGATTCAGCTGCGCGGCGCATGACCGCGCCCAGGTCCGCTTCCGGATCGCGCATCGCTTCCACGCGCTCGGCCGCAGCGGTTTTGACGTTCTGATCGCGCTTGACGAAGTCGGGTGATGATTTCAGGCGGGCGGACTGCTCGGCAGCGATAAGGCCGGGGTCGCGTGAGAGCAATCCCGAGGTTGGCATAGCCGAGGCTTGGAGCGGCACTCCGCCTTCCTCAGACTTGGCAAGCGCGGCGGCGTTCTCGCGGATATCCTGGGCCAGCGCCCGAGGAGAGCCTGTGGCGGCCGATTGGAGCTTGGCCGCGGCGCGGTTGACGTCGGCGCTACCGTACGGCGCTCTGGTGGTTGGGTTGAGAGGGATCGGAGCCGGCGCAGACGTGAAAGTCTTCGACGCAATATTGCGGATCAGGCCGCCGAGGCCTTCGACGCTGGCCTGCAATGTATTCGCGCCTGAAGCTCCGGCCAGTGGTGCAAGCAGGTTCGTGACGTCCTTGAGGCCACGCCCGACGTAATGCCCGAAAACGCTCGCGTCGTCAGGAACGTAGTTGTCGGATGCGTTGACGGCGACACCGGCACCCGCACCACCGATCGTATCGCCGAGCAGTGTACGGGCTGGCGCCTCCGTGTAGGGCCTGGCCATGTGGTCCAAGACTCGCTCTGGCACCGTCTCAGAGCGGGTTGCTGCGGCTGCGACGCTTGGAGCGCGCTGCGCCAGCATGGCGCCGGTGCCGACGGCCTGGGTGCCGAACCGGTTGACGTCGTATGCCAGCTTCTCGCTGCGCGACATCGTGGCGGGATCGATGACCGGAATGCCGGTTGCGTCGACGGCCTTCTCGACCAGCTTGGACGCCGGCGTGGCCATCGGGATGTTCGTGCCGGCGAGCCTGTTGATGCCCGAGACGAGCGCGTTCTGCGCGCCGGCCACGAGGTCAAATGGACCAGTGACGATGTCGGTGAGGCCTTTGCCGACGCCCTGGGCGCCGACCTGGAAGTCGCGCACCGCGCCGCCGACGCTGCTCGGCAGGATCGACGCGGGGCGCTCAATGGGCTTGGGCTCGACGTTGGCCGGCGAGACGTAGATGCGACCGGAGGGCGTCGTGACGGGCGCCGCCGGAACAGCGAAAGGATCGTGGTCGACGGGAACGAGCTTCGGCTGCGCCTGCACGGGTGCTTGTGCGGGCGGAAGAGGCGGCAGCTCCGGCGCACCCGTTGGGGCATCCAGCTTGAAATCGGGAGGAAGCGGTGGAATTCGCGGCTGCGTCGCCCCACCATAGTGCTTTTGAAGAGCCGAGATCATCTCTTCGTTGGAGGTGCCGGCCGGGAATTCTACGATCGCTCCGTTGGGCCCCTGCACTTGAATTGGCCGGGGCGCCTGAACAGCAATCGCCCCGTTGACCATCGGAAATCGACGTCCGAATGCTCCCACTTCAGGCAACCGCGGGGCCCCTGCCATCGTGCTCAATGCGCGCTGAATGTCCGCTTGCGTGAAATCATCCGGGAATTCGTGGCGCCGTCCCTCGAACTCTATGACCTGCGGCATCGTCAGTGGGCCTTGATGATGTAGTTCAGAACAATCGTCGGCTGAACGTTGTTGTGCGCGCCGCCGCCTCCCGCGGATGCGTTGGTGATCGTGATGCCTGTGGTGGAAGACCCCGTGTTGGTCGTTGCGTTGCCTGCAACATTAGTGGCGCCGCCCGGAGAGCCAAAGAAAGCGCCTGTGTTCAAGGCCCCGCTGTGAACGTGGCCGAGGTCGTTCAACGTATTCGCGTGCGAATGCGAGGCCAGTTGCGCCGTCGTCAGGGTGTGGCTCTCATAACCGCCAGTCGCGCCGAGGGCCGCTGTGGCCCCGAAGAAGCTGGACGTTAGACGGTTTGCGCCCCCATCGACGCCTGCCGGAATGCGGCCGCGCATGTCTGGAAGAGTGAAGTGAGTACCGTCAGCAGCGCCGTAAGTCGAGCCGATCGCGACGAAAAGCGACGGATAATCCGTACGAAGCAGCGATTGGCCATTGCACAACAACCAGCCTGTGGGCGCCGCACCGCCAGCGTACGGCATCAGCGCGCCGGCTGGGATGACTTGGTTGGCGTCGGGGGCCAGTTTGGTGAAGCTCACGGCAGCGTCAGCGATCTTAGGATTCGTGATGGCTTGATCGGCGACCTTGTTTGTCGATACAGCGCCGGTCGCCAACTTCGAGTTGGCCACAACGCCGTCGGCCAACTTGTTTCCCGCGACGGCGCCGTCGGCCAGCTTGGAGGACGTTATAGAGCCGTCGGAGATGGCAGCGGCCGCGGTGAAATCGGCGATCTCGTCCCATTTGTCCGCTTCAAAGCCTACGCCGGACGTGTGGGTGGTGTTGGCGATGTAGAAGATCGAGTTGTAAAAAACGGTGTTGACGTCGGCCGTGTAGAGGACGCCGCTCGCCCACTGCGACGGCGCGGCGAAACCGATGGTTACGCTGCTGTCGAACTGAGCACGACCAACCGAGCCACGCTTCAGCGCACCATCGTCGTCCTGGATCAAGGACAGGTTCTGTTGGGTGTCGTCCATCGCCAGCTTGACGGCGTTGAACTCCGCGTCGAAGATATTTCCAGGAATCTGATCTTTGGGATTCTCGGCGCTCTGAAGCGCAAAGGACGTTTGACGGTCGTATGGCGTTGATGACATTGCTCGCCGACGGGGTGAGAGGAAGTGCGCGGGATTGCGCGGTGGGTGCCGTCGGCGAAGCGGCGTTGCGTCCGTGGACATAACTATAGAGGAATTAGGTTGGCGAAAAGTTACGGCAGTTAGGTCGAGCACAACGCAACTGCACGCCTCGGCCGGCACTTGAAATGGACCCGGCAGCTGGAAGCCCGATATGGGAGATTGGCTGCGTAGGCAGGACCGAAGCAGGCCCTAACCTTCTAATATCTGCTTCCTGGATTGAAGGTCATCAGTCGACTAAGTGGTCACGGCATTAGACGCCGGATTTTTGATCTTCGACTCAGTTGAGATTGGACGATATTTCTGCCGCCAGATCCCGCCTGCGCGTATCGCCGACATAATCAAACAAAGGCACTAGATTTTTCACGATGGTCCGATCGCTAGGATCGGAGATTGACGCTTCCACCAACGGCTCGATCAGCTGCTCGACTGTCGCCTTGCTCAAGCGAACCTCGCTGAAGGCCGTGCCGCTGGCACTTGCTCGCACGAGCTCATTTTGCATTTTAGCCACGGCGAGCACATTCTCGAAACCGGGAGCGGCAGTCTTTTGGCTCCTAATCCATGTTTGGGCGATCTCAATAGCTCGGTTGGGATTATTGGGAAGCGAGGCCACGGCAGCAAGCTCTTGTGACATAGCCGCAGCGTCTCGTGTCAGGCCCGATGGCAGGCTTGATCGCGTAGAGCCGGAAATAATCGCAACGATCGCGTTGGTGAACTCCGCGATATTCAACAGTTTTCTGCAAGTCCCAGAACAAAAGGACTCGACACTGGTCCAGCCTCGGCGGCCGTCGGAAAGTTGCAGTTCAACCCAATCACCATCGGAACCGATAATTGAATAACGCCCCTCCAGGCGCCCCACGACGCGAGATTCGGTATTCGCCCGAGCTCTCAGGATCGCGACTTGCGACGCTGCGACTTTCAGGCCATCTGCCTCGCCAACATTGATATCAATGCGCTGAATCGGGACGCGGTCCGACTTGAGTCGGGCAGTCAACGAGCCGCCACCCATCGCGTCAGGCAGCCGGATCTGACGCATGTACTTTGTCTGATTGGCATCGGCAGGAACCTGAAGAAAGGATTCAACCCGAATTCCCTTCTCCGTACGCGATATGCGTCCCCATACGGCCAGCAGGAAGCCTTGATCCCTCGTAACGGCATCGACCTTGTCAAAATATGTAGTCTGACCGGTCGAAGCGGTCGCCGCCGGTGATCGCTCGACGCCTTCGTGGTAGTTCACGATCGCAAAGGAAGAGACGGGCGCGGAAAAGAGTAACTTCTTGGACAATAAGAATGAAACCGCGTCGCCAAGTCGTGTTCCGTGTGGATCGTCGAATGTAAACACCGCCAACCGGTTAGAGACCCCGGGAAACAATCGACCGGAAGCTCCGCCTCCAGCGGCCTCACGGAAATCCACGATCATTTTTGAGTTCGTGGCCAGTTGATTTTCCAGGTCGACGATTTTCGATCTCAGACGGTCGACCTCCAGCCTATTAGGTACTCCGTACGGCGCCGATGATCGCTGTGAATTCACAAAGTCCAACTCTCTTCTCAGTTGACGTATCTCGAACCGCAGGCGTTCGGCCTCACGAAAGGCAGGTAGTGTCTCAACTTGTCTTTGTAGTCTATCCAGACGCTCATATTCGAAGGCCAGAGACCTTTCCTCTCCCGCCCGTGCATGGGAGGCGCATACGATACATGCGAAAGAAATCAAGGTGACCCAAGTAAGACCAAGGAACCTCATTGGGAGATCCTCCGTAGGTCGATGTTGGGAGTACGCGATTCGCATTCCTTCCGTAGACTCATCAAATATGAAGGGATTGGATCCATCAGTTGTTCGGCGACGGCGATAACCTTAATTGAATTCACACAGTCGTTCTTCTTCGCTAAGCCAGCAGCAATCGACGTCAACACCGCAGCATGCGTCGCATCTGATACCGATGCACCACTAGGCGAGTTAAGATCGAGACTTGGGTTCGAAGCAACCTGAGGATCGGCGAAGAAATCATAGGCGTCGCTTACGTAGAAGCTAACCGAGTATGCTGGTGATCCTGCCTTTTGCGCCACATCACCAGCTACGAAAGCATCAGCTTTGAGCGCCTTGGCATAGTTAGTACCGAGCTTGGTCGTGATCGGCTTAGCCGACTCGCAAGGTTCAAACGACGGTTGCTTCGCGAGTGTCAAGTGAACCGCTTGCAATCGTGTCTTGAGTGCAAATTCCAACGACGTGGCGATCCGTCGGGATAGTTCCGACACCGCTCCGGCGGGTGGGAAGAAATTACCAACGATCACCGAATGGTCAGATTTGGTCCGGCTGGGAAGATTTCTATGTCCAAAACAGCAGCCGACTGTCCGCTGCTCACGCGCAAATTTCGTGTTTCCGGCCCGTGATCAGCACTACCGGCAGTCACAGTCACGAACGCTTCAGCGGACGTCGAGGGTGGAACGACGAAAGAAACTTGGTAGACGCCGTCCGTGCCCGTTCTGCCGCCGCCAATCTTTTGAGATGCATACTCGACGTGCACGTCCGCACCCGCTACCGGACGCTTCGTTATCGCATCCAGTACGCGACCGCCAACGAAGCCGTCTGCCGCAACCAAAGCCGCGGACGAGCAGACAAGGAAGAATGAGAGACTAATTGAGAGGCGCAAGACGTAAGGTAGAGCGCTCATCTTCTGACTTCCTTCTATCCACAGGCTTGCAGCCGGAGAAGGCGCTGAAATTTGATTGCGTTTTATCGGACCACTCTATGATCAGATCATAACGCGAAACATTCTCTGGTTGAACAGAAAAATCGATGGGCGTTGAAGGTTGGACGGGGTAGCTTTTGTATTTTCCGTTCGTTGAAACGGTCAGGAAGAGTGGCCTGATTTCGCCAGAAGACGGTTCGATCGTGGCCCTGAGTTGACAAGGCTGAAGCACCTTGTTGAAGCTCATGGGTCGCAAAGTGAAGCCGACGACGGCAACAACGCAGCCTAACGCCGCAACTGCCAGAAGCCTGCGCATGCGAGTGCGGCTACGAACCGTCTGCCTCGATCCTACGATTTCAGTACGCAGCACATCTAGCCGAGCCCGCATTTGAGCGAGAGACTGCAACTCAACAGCGTCCAGCAGACCCCTTCCACCAAGGTAATTTAGGGCGGCTACTTGTCCTTGTCGCACAAGGTAATCTTTCTCACCATCTGTGAGGTCGAAGTCGATTGTTCCGATCGGATCGGTGTCGATTAGTAAAGTCTGCGACTTATAGCGCTCGATCAGTTTAGTGTCGTTCTTGTCGATCGATATCGACATGAGATCTGCGAAGATCAGACCCGGTTTAAGGGAGCGAGGCTTGCTGGATCCGAGGTAAAGTGCGAGGAATTCAGGCTGTGGACCATTTAAAGTTCGATGCCTCTCCTGTTCCAAGAAGATCTGGACAGGGTAGTTGTTGAGCAGACCGCCGTCATAAACACGACGGTTATCGAACCACTGAGGCTGAAAAAAATAGGGTATCGACATGCTGCAACGAGCAGCCGTATGGACCGCAGTTTCCTTATGTTCGCCATTGGTGTCGAAGACAATTTCTCCAGCATCCCTTGTCGATGCGTAAATCACCGCACGCCGGGGAAGATCCTGCATCCTGACGTCGCTTTGCTTGGGCAGGCGCTCATGCAACTGCTCACGGAGCCAGTCTATGAAGGAGTACCCTGGATGCAGCCCGCGGTTGAACCAGAAGGTGACAGGGGCACTCCAAACCTTTCCATCAAGAAAATCTCGAAAGGACTTGCGACGAAGCTTCTGTTCTAGCTGTTCGCCGGTAAAACCAGCGGCAAGGAGGACGGCAGCGATCGCACCCGCAGAGGTACCCACAAAGGCGTGGAAATCAAAAAATCCGTTCGAGTTCTCGAACTGCTCCAGCAAAGGCGAGGCCCTTCACTCCTCCGCCTTTCATAATCAGCGCATCAAACGCCACCTTATTTTTATTTGATGCTTGGTCTGAAGAACTTAAAGAAGCGGATTGCAATGAAGTAACTCCGTCGCGGCTCCTTCAATCAAGTATACTCATTTTTTAGCTAGGCTGCACTGACGGGTTGACACACCTTGGGGTGCGACATCGCGGTTGCGATTTTGCTTTGCAAGCGTCCACCGGCATTGTGGACTGCACAAGCGCAGTCCCAACATCATCGAATCCGAAGCCGAGACGCGCCCAGCCAGTTGGACGCGAGGTCGTTTCAGAATAACGCGCCTTCTCAACAGGCGGCCGACGCCCCCTCAATATCAACCGCGAGAAATCACCGACCTTGACCGGAAGATTACGCAAAGCAGTGCAGAGATGAATCCTTCGAAAGCGGTCTCAAGAGACTGAAACAGGATGTCGCGGCCGCAACCAAAAGCGTAACGCTGGAACGTGATCCGAAAAACAGGAAGACAGCTCGCGGGCTCAAGTTCTACTTAGGAAAATACTAGCTGGTGAAGAACGTGCTCAAGAGGTGCGCCATAGGGTCCTCAATAGGCAGGCAAGTGATCGACCCGCTGGAGCGAATCGGAATTTTGGGCTGACGTTGCCGACGACCCGCAGTGAGCGCTTGACCCCGCACTTTTCGGAATCAAAAAATTAGTGAAGCGGCTTTGCGGCTTTTGGACGCCAAACGGGCGGCTCCCCCCTAGGGGTGGGGAGCGGGCCGGGGATGGTCTCCGGCCAGGACCGCTTCAGCGATGGAAGGGACTCACCGTCGCCCCTCCCCGCTGTTGACTTGGATCTAAGCTGCTTCGCGCTGCAGGTGGATCAGACCGTCGCCGATGCCGCGGGCAAGATCGGCGATCACGCTCAAACTGTCCTCATCCTCCACAAGCATCTCAATACGCGACCACAACAAGTCGAACTTCGCCGCGATGCCCTGCGGCGTCGTCGCCGGCGCGGTTTCCAACGTGACGATCGCGCGCTCGTAAGCGGTGTCGTCCTCTCCCGCCCGGTCGACCTCGCGCTTTGCAAAAACGGCGAGGTCGAAATTTGAACTTGAAGGACGCGAGATGTTACCGTTGCGGTTAGCCATGGTGAGAGATCCTTCTCTGCTGTGGTTAGAGCCGGATCGGAGTGTCCGCTTCGATTCGGCTCGGCTGCTATTGACACTTCAGGTATAACAAGTTTATACTTCAGGTGTCAACGGGAGAGTTGATCAAAATGATGCTGACAAGCGAAATGGTGCGCGCGGCGCGCGCACTGTTGCGATGGGAACAGGCTGACTTAGCCGAAAAGGCCGGTATTTCCCTGCCGACAATCAAACGTCTCGAGAAAGAGCCCGGCCCTATCCCAGGCACGCGCGCAACTGCACAAGCGATCGAAACTGCGTTTGCGAAGGCCCGAATTGAGTTTTCCTACGATCGCGGAGAAGGTGTCACTAGGCTCAAAAAGGAGCCAAGATAGTTGCTCGCGCTTCCCCGGTGCTTCCCCGGAGATAGTGCGGGCGCAATTATCATGGAAAGGAGAACGAATGTCGCCGCAGTTTCAGCGGGTTAGTTGGTCGGGGCAGCTGGATTCGAACCAACGACCTGCAGTACCCAAAACTGCCGCGCTACCAGGCTGCGCTATACCCCGAATGTCCGGTGAGCCCCGTCGATACACGCTTCCCAAAGCGCCAGCAAGCTCACAAACGCCGCCAGCAAGCTTACAAACCGGCGCCAGCAAGGCTGGCAAGGCCCCCGGCCGGGCGGTGCTATTTGCTGCCGAACAGCGGGTGACCGACGCGATCGCCGGGGCGGATGCCGTATTTCTGCGCCGTTCCCGCCACCACCTCAAGCACGGCCCGGGCGGGCCCTCCCGACGAGATGATCTTGGTCGACAGCGGCTCGGTATTCTCGGCGATGCGCAGGATGCGGCCGTCGGCGCGGATGAAGATCATGTCGAGCGAGACATAAGTGTTCTTCATCCACATCGACACTTCCTGCTCGGGATTGAAGTCGAACAGCATGCCATTGCCGTCGGCCAGTTCCTTGCGGTACATCAGGCCGGTCTGCTTCTCCTCCTCGGTGGTCGCCATCTCGACCGAGAACACCTGCACGCCGTTCTTGGTGACGATCTCGAGCGGCTGGAAGCTGGCGGCATTGGCGGCGGCAAGGCCGGCGATGACGAGGATGGCGGCAAGGCTGGCGACAAGGCTTTTGGCAAATCCCATGGCGAGACGCATGGGAAAAGTCATGGCAAAAGTCATGAAATGGCACTCGGAGCGGGTGGGACTGGAACAGTCCTTACGCGGCGATCATGACAAAAGCCAGAGGCGCGCCGGCCTGCCGACGCGCCTCTTGTCACGATTCCGGGAATGGAAGGGCTAAAGCATGATCCGGACCCGGAGGGCCGCGTTAGCGCAAAGTGCGGCGCGGTGTTCCGGAAAGATCATGCTCAAACAACAACCTAAAGCGCGATGACGATTCATCCCTCATCGCGCTTTAGTGCGACTGCAATCCCGGCGAGCCGGTCTCGGGATGGATCTCGGCCGCCATCATGCCCTTGGAGCCGGGCCCGAAGCGGACCAGGACATATTGGCCGGGCCGAAGCTCGGTCATGCCGAAGCGGCGCAGCGTCTCCATGTGCACGAAGATGTCGGGCGTGCCCTCACCGCAGGTCAGGAAGCCGAAGCCGCGCAGCCGGTTGAACCATTTGACCTGGGCCCGCTCCAGCCCGCTGGTCGGGGTGACCGTGACATGGGTGCGCGGCGGCAGCATCTGCGCCGGATGGATCGCTGTCGATTCGTCCATCGAGACGACGCGGAAGGCCTGGTAGCCCTTGGCGCGCTGCACACATTCGACGACGATGCGGGCGCCCTCATAGGCGGTCTGGAAGCCGTCGCGCCTGAGCACGGTGACGTGCAGGAGCACGTCGGGCCAGCCGTTGTCGGGAACGATGAAGCCGTAGCCCTTTGAGGCGTCGAACCATTTGATGACGCCATGAACCTCGACGAGGTTGGCGCTGCCCTCACCAAGTCCGGTGAAGGGACTGAGCGCGCTGTCGCGACCGGCGCCGCCGTGTTCGCCTACCGCTGGAACTCCGACCTTCTTGGACTCAAATCCGTCCGACGACCCCATAACCCCGGACCCCACACTGCCATGCAACCCGCCACATTGGCGGCTCTCGAATCACGCGTCTTAAGAGAATGTTCTCAATTCGACGCGACGCGAATCTTTCGACTCAAAAGATAACACTCCCGGTTGCGAGGCATAGATAAAAAAGAGATTCGCCGGAACCTATGAACAGCTTGCACAGCCGCGAATCAAATTGATGCCTCAATTTGCGACAAAGGGCCCGAGGGTTTCGCCGATGTCGTGATGGATCACGAGGTCGGCGATGTCGTCCTGCTCGGTCGGCTCGCGATTGATGATCACGAGACGCGCGCCGGCGTTCTTCGCCATCATCGGAAAGCCCGCCGCAGGCCACACCACGAGCGAGGAACCGATCGCGATGAAGAGGTCGCAGGCCTGTGACAGCTCGGTTGCCCGCTGCATTTCGTCCTCGGGCATCATCTGGCCGAACGAAATCGTGGCGGTTTTCACCGGCTCGTCGCACGCCGTGCAATTGGGTGCGGCGCCGTCATCGTCGAAGCGGCGCTTCACCCAGTCGAGCGGATAGGCCTGCCCGCATCCGATGCAACGCGCATAGGTAGTATTTCCGTGAAGTTCAATCACGTGCTCGGGCGCGAAGCCCGAGGCCTGGTGCAGATTGTCGATGTTCTGGGTGATCACGCCGGGGATCTTGCCGGCGCGGTAGAGCGAGGCGAGCGCGCGATGGCCGCGGCCGGGCTTTGCCGCCGCGAACACCTCCTCCATTGCGAAGCGGCGGCGCCAGGATTCGTCGCGCGCCTCTTGGCTCGCGACGAACTCACCGAACTCGATCGGACGGTAGCGCGTCCAGAGCCCGCCCGGCGAGCGGAAGTCGGGGATGCCGCATTCGGTCGAGATGCCGGCGCCGGTGAACGGCACGATGGTTTTGGCTTCGGCGATCATGTCGCCGAGTCGCTCGACGCCGCTGCGAAGATCCGATGCAATCATGAGCGGTCTCCCGAATCCGTTTTGGCTTAGCTGCAACAGGCGCAAGCGACAAGATCGCTGACGCTCTTATGAAGCGCGAACCCGATGCGCTCGGCAATTTCTTCCGCCCTTCGCATATCACAATCCTGCAATGCCTCCTCCCCATTGACGCCCCAATCAGAAGCGCCAATGCACGTGTTTACGCGACTCAGGATGATGCGGCGGCAGTGCTTGAGTCCAGCAGTGCACTCATACTCAGGTGTAGAGGGGATTTGACAATGACCGAGGACGAGCAACGCAAAATCCGCGAACGTGAAGAGATCGCCGCCCGTGTCGCCGCCTTCCGTGCCACGCAGGAAAAATTCAAGCGCGAGCGTGAGGAGTATTTCGTCTCGACGCTCGACAATGCCCGCAAGGCGGAACGGCCCTCGCTCTGGCCGTAAGCACGCCTGATCACCGCGCATGCAAAAAGCCCGGAGCATGGCTCCGGGCTTTTCGTTTGGTCAGCCGCTACCAGTGACGGTAGTAGTGGTGGTGCCGGTAGTACGGTCCACCGTAATAGGCATACGGGCCAGGGCCGTAATCGTAATAGGCCGGTCCGCCGTAATAGCCGTAGCCCGGTCCATAATAGCCGTACGGATGGGACGCGGCGACCGCGCCCGCGGTGATCGCGCCGGCGGCGAGGCCAAATGCGAGGCCCGGTCCGATACCGCGACCGCGCGCCTCGGCCGGCGCAGGCGCCGCGATAGCCGTCACGCCGACGGCCGCGACGGTGGCCAGAACTGCCAGTGTCTTCTTCATGATCTCCTCCTTCGCGTACTGCGACAATAACACGAGCGCCTGCGATGGTTGCGCGCGGACGCGGAACCATCGGCCGCAAAAATCTCTGCTTCGCGGGAACGAAAGCGCGGCGGGCGGATTGAACCTGCAAGTGCGGAAGCCTCCGCCATCCGGGTTGAGGCGACAGCACGAAGAACCCCGTCTGCATCCTCCGCGGTGCAGGCGGGGTTTTCAGTTTGATGGGAGCGAATGGCAGCAGACGCAAGCTTCTGCCAGCGGGACGGACGATCAAGGAGGAGAGATTGCCGATATCGACTTTGCTGGCTCGCATCCGCAGGCTCGTTCCCAGAACCGGCGATCAGCATTACGACGAGATCGTCCGCAGCTTCGGCGTCGGCACGCTGCGCCCGCCGCCGACGCCGATGAGCGACGGTGAGCTCGCGCGCGCCATCGCCGAATTCCTGAAGGAGCAGCCCTCGAGCGAGTCCGTCGCGACCCTCGGCCGGCGGCTCGACCCCTCCTCCCCGCTCTGACTCCCCGCTCTGACGCAACTATTCCGGGAACATGCGCCAGCGGCGCACGTTGGGCTAGGTTCAAGAGAAGAAGGGGCCAGTCATGCCCGCATGGCTCGAAATCCTGCTCAACCTGACCGGCTATGCCGGCTTCGTGGCGCTCGCGACGACGGGCGTCGGGTGCTCCGACGAATCCGCCGAGGATCACATCATCGGCGGCGAGCGCTAGTTGGCGTGCGGCGCCTGGCCGGCGGTGCGCACCAGGCGATCGGCCTTGACCGCGACGCGCGTGTCCTCGGCTTGCGGCCGCAGCGAGAAGCTGATCACCACGAAAGCGAGGCAAAACAGCGAGCCGACGATTGCGACGCGCCGGTAGGTGTGGCGGTCGCCTTGATAAAAGGACGGTTTTGAAAAAGGCGTCATGTCAAAAGCTGCTTCTTGGCAAAGTCGTTCTTGTCCTTGCAAGAATACCTACTCTAGGCAGCGGCGCGCGCAACGCGATTGGGCTTTTAACCTAACCAAATAGGGTTAGCCCCTTTGGCGCAAGCTTTCGTTAGGAGTTCGCGCGCGCGGCTCAGATGTCGGCGAGCCGCTTCAGCGTCGCGCGAAAGCTCAGGCTGCGATGGCCCGCGACCAGCACGGTGCCGAACACCTCGGCCTCGTCGTCGCGATACGTTCCGGAGAAGCCGCTCGTGGCCTCCTGCCCGCCGAACAGCGGCCGCACATAGGCATCTGCGTACGGCGTATGCTGGTTGGTGGCGAGCTCGCCCTTCCAGGTCCCGCTGTTCGAACCACGCTCGCCCACCCTGTACGACCCCCGCGACCAGAAGTGAGGCCCGCCGCCCAGCAGCACGCCGTCACGCAGGATCAGGACGCCGCTGTCGCGGCCCTTCACGCCGTCGAGCATGTCGATGTGGATGGAATAAAGTCCGTTCTTCATGGCCGGCGCCCACGCATCAGACGATAGCGCCGGACATGGCGAGCGTCGAGACGGAAAGCGGAGGCGGCTCAGGATGCAGCGGCCGGTTTTGTTCCAGCTTCGCTTACATTTCGTTCTCGAAGAACGAATCGGAATCGAAGAAATCGGCGCGGAGCAGGTCTTAACAATTCGTTTGTAGGCAAACGAGCGTACAATCTCGACCCGAGCGATCACCTCGCCTCTTCGAGCCTTGATCGCGGCGGCACCTGCGGCACCGACGGCATGCGTTTGCGCAACCGCGGATGCCGGTCGTACCAAAACAGCTTTGCGATCTCGACGAACATCTCGACAAACCAGCACGCATCCATCTCGCTCTCCCTCGCGCATGTTTCTACGCGCGGCATGAGGACAGGACCGTGCGAAGCATCACGCTGCTTCGTTATGAGACGCGCGCGCCGGCAGGCACGAGATGTTCTGCATCCGACTCCATTTCGTTCGCAAAGAACGAATCGGAGTCGAGAAAATCAGCGCGGAGCGATTGCTAACGATCGGTGAAAGCGCGCGCCGTCACGTCGTCGGCGACAGCAATCTCTCGACAGGACTTACAAGACGACCGCCTCATCGCGGTCGCCGATCGCGCCTCATCGACGGGCCCGTCAGGCACGTAACCGAAACGAGATCGCGCCTGACGGATGTCGATCTACACTGAGGCTGATCACGCGGCCCGCTTGCCTTTGCCCTTCTCGGAAAAGCATTCCAGGATCTGGATGCGGAGCTCTTCTGCCGCGGGGCCCTCGACCTTCCGCAGCTCGTTCCAGAGCCTGATCACTTCACGCTGTTTTTCCACGGTCATGAGTCACCTCCAAAGAAGATGACTCACTAGAACAAAATGAGAACAAAAAGTCCAGTCCTCGACACGCGATTTATGGGGACGGCGCATTGAACCTTTTGGCGGTCGCGCAGACCCATGAAAGCTGGGGATTTCAGCGCCCAGTCAAATACGGCAGCGCCGCCTGACGAAGATATTCCGTCACCGCGGCGCTGTTGCGCTTTGGATTTTCAACCTTAAGTTAGAGGTACGGCTGACGGCCAGGCGCTGAAATCCCATCGCCGTCGGCGAGAAGGCCCCGTGCGAAAGCGCGGGGTTTTTCTTCTGCGGTGTTAGGCGAAGGATGGCCGGATCAGACCGCGTCCTTGGCGACCTTCAGCGGCGAGGCCTTCACCGACTTGCTGGCCGGCTTGGCGGCAAACTGCATCGGCTCCTTGGTGAAGGGATTGATGCCCATCCGCGCTTCGGTGGCGGGCTTGTTCACGACCGACATCTTGACGAAGCCGGGAATGACGAACTCGCCGGACTCGTTGAGCTCCTTGTAGCCGACCGTCGCCATGAACTCGATCACCGACTTCACGTCGTTCTTCGAGATCTGCGTGCCTTCCGCAATTGCATCAATCAATTGGGTCTTCGTCATCTTCGCCATGTCTGAATTCCTTTATCTGCGCGCGAGCAACTCTGCTGAGGACGCGGTCGAACCCGCGGCGCGCGCTTCTGATTCATGCCGTTGGTCATGAAGTGACGCGGCTTAGACCCCATCGAGGCCCAAAACGCAAGCCGGGCCTCCCGGGATGAGGCCTCGCTTTGCGGCAAAATCTAGGCTTTCAGGAGGGTGTCAAATGCGCGAGCACGTCAAAAGCGGCCGCATCGCGCCATGACGGCCGCGCACGATCCTGCCTGAAAGGCCGCATCTGCGAAGATCGCGCCGTCAGAGCCCACTACTCTCGTTCGTCGTAGCGGTCGCAGCGTGCATCGCCTCGCTTGACGTCGCTCGCGAGCTCGTCGAGCGGCGGGGTACATCGAAGCAGCGAATATTTGTCGTTGTAAGGCGCGGGCTGACGCCGACACACACTCGCGCCGATCGGGACCTGGATGGCCTGGGTCCCGACGGTGTAGAAGCAATTGTCCGTTTTTGGATCAAGCTTTTTATCATCAGGCGCTTTCGCAGCGTCCTGCGCCAATGCCGGCGTCAGACCGAGCGCCAGGAACGCAACCACGACAACTTTTCGCACGGCCGCCCTCCGCTATTTGCCAGTCGAAAGCATAGCCCAAGATGTATGGGCGAGATATTCAATTCGCACGCTGCCCCCGCGACGCGTCACCTCATCGTGAAACCTGTGACTCGAATAAAATTGTTCAGACTTCAGTAACCTAACGCCTCCAAGCTCCGCGTCAGTATCGTTGCGTTGGAGTACCCCCAAAGTGCTGGATTTTCACGAGCTGCGTGAACTCGCGGCTGACGTTCGCATTTTCGTCGACGTCGCCGAAGACAAGGCCGAAGCGCTCAGAGCCGTCATCGCCGCCTATGACGTGGTGCTGGCGATCTTCCCCACCCGGGAGGGCATGGGCCTGCACGTCATCAAGGGCAAGGAGATCCTCGACAGGATCGCGACATCGCGGACCACCGCGATGTACAGCCACACGGCCATTGCGGTCCCCGACCTCGAGCACGCCGAAGTGCTGAAGCAGCTGACCGCTCCCGCCGAGCAGCGGATTGCGGCGTAACTTCGCAAGGCCGCCGCTCGATGCGACGAACGGCGGTCTCGCATTTGCTAGCGGTAAGCTCGAAAGATCAGCCGCCCGGCGGCTTGTAGGACGAGCGCAGCTTGGCGGCGTTCTGCCGCACCTGCTTGATCTCGTCTTGGGTGAACAGCCGCATCAGCTTGACGTTCTGCAGCGTGCCCGCCGTGACGGTCAGGCCGGAGATGGCCGGTGCCGCACTCGGATCAGGCACATCGAAAATCACGAGAACGCCGGGACCGTCGGCGGCGACGCTGTACATCGAGACCAGCTTGCCGCCGGCCGCTTCGATCAGCTTGGCTGCCGCCTCCTGACGATTGGTCGTCGGGTTTTCCAGAATGGCATTGAGAGCGCGTTGCGTGTATTGCCCCGTAAGACAGAAATGCATGGCTGTCGTCCTTCTGAAATCATGAGAATGCACATCGTGACGAGTTGAACGTCACGACGGTGGAGTCTGAAAATGATGAAGTCATTGCCCGCCGTGGGCACAAACGCCGTCAGGTACTGACGCGGTTTCGGCACACCGCGTTGGCGGCTCGCGCGCAAGCTACATCAGGGTGCGGGCGTGTAAAAGCCGGTTTCGCTCATCGGCCGGTTGCAACGCGGCACCATCGCACCTTCGCATATGTCAACGACGAGGTTCGCAAGACGCCGGTTCTGCAGACGCGCACTCAAATGGTTTCAGAAACTCACCGGTATTTTCTTTCGTGTCGAACGTATCGTTGAGGAACGGGGCTTCCCCGCTCCCGTTGGCCCATGCAAACCAACCAGGAGCTTGAGATGAAGAAGATGATGATCGCCGCTGCTGCGCTCGGTCTGATGTGCGGCTCCGCACTTGCCCAGACCCAGACCGGCCCCGCTGCGCAATCCGACAACATGCAAAAGCCGGGCATGAACAAGATGGACCGCGGTTCGACCAGCACCGGCACGACCGGCATGAGCCGCGACGATATGCGCAGCGGCAGAATGGTGCGGCCTGACGCATCCGGCCAGGGCGGCTCTGGCCCCGGCAGCGATCAGGGCGGCACGAAGACTCGCAGCAACATGAAGTAAGCCGGGTTCCCTGTACGGCTTGCTTCGCGGCCGCGCCGCTTCCCACAAGGTGGCGCGGCCATTCTATTGGCCTGTCGCCGATCGAGTTCCTCGCAAGCGCATTGCTGCAATGAACTGTTCGCGGGAACGCTGAGTTCTCGCGCGAATTGACTCCTCATAGATGAGGAGAATGCGATGAGCGTTGAAGGTAAAGCGAAGGAAGCGGCCGGTTACGTCAAGGAAGAGCTGCACGAGCACGGCAAGTCCCCCGAGAGCCAGAAGAAGGCGCAGGAGGGTCGTGACCTCAGGAATGAAGGCCGCGTCGAGGACGGAAAGCCGCCGAAGACGACGAAGCCAGGCACCGGTCACTAAAGCATGATCCGGAAAAGTGCGAAGCGGTTTTCCGGAAAGTTCATGCGTAAACAACAACCCAAAGCGCGATGACGTTTCATCCAAATCTCATCGCGCTTTAGACTGATTTTCGAAAGCCGCCCCTGGCAATCCCGGGGGCGGATTTTCTTTGGCAAACCTTCTCGTCGCTCGCAGCGGGATCCATGATCCCAGCACGACAAGGATCGCAGTGACTGCGACCAGGACATACTTCACCGGATGCTCCGACGAGTCGATCGAGCCTTCGATTGGAAGGTAGGGAAGCATCATGTCGATGGCAAACGAGATGAAGGTCAGCGCAGCCAGGCCGCCGATAACCGAGGCGATGATGCTGACGATCCAGTTCACCACACCGCGCGGGCCCGACCTCGCCTCGTGAGCCGCCACGGCCCACACGATCAGGACCAGGATCGCCATGACGGTCGTCACGCCGCCGACGCCGGACGCCGGCCCGAAGCGCTCCTCCAGCAGCATGGCCGCAATCGCGTGCAGGATGATCGACGTCACGGCGCTCCCTCTTCAGTGACCAAGCAAATAGGCCGTGAAGCCGATCGCGATGAAGCCGAGGCCGATGACCACCGTCGCGATTTCGACGGCGTTTTCCAGACCGAAGAATTTGACGACGGCGCTCGCTGCGGCAGACAGGAGCATTTCCAGGATCGCGCTGATCAGGCTTTGGATCATTCTGAGCGCCGCTACATCCCGCCGCGCCTGTCGCTGGCCGCCAAGTGGCAACCGAGCGCCACCAGGGCCAGCATGAAGTTCGAGCCGAGCAGGATTTGGAGCGCCAGGTCCGTCCCCGCGCTCACATACCGGACCGAGTGCCGGTGCGCGTAACGTTCGGGATGGGCGGCATCGGGCTGCTGAGGAGAGCTCGCCAAAAGCACCAGCCACGCGACGGTCCCGCAAATCCCCGCGACCGTCGCAATCCTGCCGAGCCTTTCAAGCCAGCGCTTCATGCCGCCCTCGTCATGGCCTCAATCTCCGCTACGCCTTTGCCGGGATCAGCAGCTTGAGAACACTCAGAATGGCGAAAGCACCGAGACCATAGCAGAGCGCATTCACGAGCCAGGAAATGGCGATGCCTGCAGAGGCGGAGCCTCCGACCGCTCCCCAGAACAAATAGGCTGCGGAGACGCCGGGCCACTCCAGCGACAGCAACGCGTAATCGGTGGGCTGCTCGAGAGCAAGGAGCGTCGCCGAGATCAGCGCCCCGACCGCCAATGCGATGATGAGATTCGTCTTCGCGGAGGGCATCACAATCCCAATAGCCCGGTGACAACAGGAATGAGGAAATAAGCGGCGATCCCGAGAAGGACTCCCACGACGACGCGTGCCGTGCGGCCCTGAATTTTCGTCTCGAGCCAGGCACCAACAGCCAGTACGGCCTGTCTCAGCCAGTCACCAATGAGGCTTCTGGCGAGATCAAACAGGAGTTCTGCAACGAGCGCGGCCATGGCGTTTGGTCGCCACCACCTCCGGCGGGGTTCAACCGGCCCGCCATCGTCGGCGAGACATCAGCAAGACCTCTGGACGCGATTGCAGACGATCACGCATGCGCGCTGTGCGCTTGCCTTGACGGCCGGACAGGCTAGCATCCCCTGCAACCACAAGGCGTCAATCCAACCGACGCCGATCAAGGGGGGCCCCATGACGACACGCCGCGCCTTGCGCCTTCTGCTGCTGCCGCTCGCCTTCGTCACCACGCTGAGCATCGGCTCCGCCACCGAGCTAAATCCCGCCGCCGTCACCTATAAAATGCCGGACCAGATCCCCTGGGGCCCGGTCGACGCGCGCGGCGCGCAGACGGCGGTGGTGGTCGGCGACCCCAGCAAGGCGGGCTTCTACATGGTCTACAACAAATGGACCAAGGGCAATCACTTCAGCCGCCCGCACTTCCATCCCAACGACCGCTACATCGTGGTGCTGCAAGGCACCTGGTGGGTCGGCTCAGGCCCGAAATTCGACCCCGACCACGGCACCGTGCCGATGCCACCCGGCAGCTTCGTCACCCACACCGGCAAGCAGGTGCATTGGGACGGCGCCAAGGACGAGGACGCCGTGCTGCTGATCATGGGCGAAGGCCCGGCGACCGCGACTGGGGCGGAGGAAAGGTAGACCCCGTCAATCCGGTCGCGTCGCGTTTCAGCTCCTGAAAAATCCGGAGAGATGAAGCATGGCAATGGCTTCGGCAGCAGCTAAAGTGACGGCGCACTCAACGCGCGCCCTTTGCTGCCATTCGAACCCGTTGTGGCTACACTTCCTTAAGTCGCCAGATTATTGCGCCGGAGATAATTTCCGGCCGAGTGCAGGACTTAGCGCGCTCCATAAGGCGGCGCGCGCAACAGGGCGCCCGGTTCTTTCCGGGTGCGGCGGCAGGTCATCCTTGCAGTGCAGTCGAGCACTGTCACCGTAAATTCGCTAGAGCCTGGGACCGAATGTCGTAAGAGGCTTCTTGGAAATCGGTTGACTAATCTCTACTCAGAGTTGCTATCCTCAACAATAGCTGGGGGAGGACACAATGATGGACTTTTTTTTCGGTACCACTAGTGGGTTGCTGCTTATCGTCGCGGTATATCTCTTTATGTTCTACTCGGCGACGACGATCTTGATGGAGAGACACGCGCACGAGATTAGCCTGATCTGGTACATCAACTCATTCTTCTTCCTGCTTTTCTACGGCCTAGAGGTAATTGCGCTGAAGAAGAATACTCCCCTCGCCAAGCTGTGCGGATCGAGTGAGGTGACGTGCGTAGCCCTTTACGACTATTTGACCAACATGGGCGACGAATTCCGTTTGGTCATCGTCGTTGTGGTGCTCGCGATTGCGCCACAACTGCTGAGCTATGGCCTCAGTGGGATATCGGGTACTGCGTCGTCGCCGAAGTTCGTGTCCCAGATCGGAAAGTTTGCCTTGTGGAGCCTGGCAAAATTCATGGTCACGCTTGGCGGCATCTCAATTGCCCATCCGTTTGCACAATTGACCCTTGGTCAGGCGCCAAACGCCAAGGATTTTGTCCTAGGTTTTGCAATGACGGGTATCGGTTTCGTTTATGCAGGATTCGAAGTCCTGATCAATGAGAAGCTGCCGAAACTATTGAAGGCATATCTTGCGAAAAACACATCAGTTAGCGCGCTCCTGATGAAAGCGCACAAGATAGCTACAAGAAACCTTCCGCGCGGCGAGATTGCTCCGGAATTACAGTGACAGTCCACTAGACTGTGCCGAATACCATGGCTCATGGCCCGTGTTCTCATTCCCGGTCATCCGCACCATGTCACGCCGCGCGGTAATGGCCGGACACGCACGTTCTTCGGCGAGGACGACTATGGCTCTATCGCGGCCGGCTCGCGGCCAAATGCGAGGCGGTGCATTATCCCGTTTGAGCAGCGTCATTCAAGCTCATCGCCCCTCAATGCGATCCTGGCTGTCACCAATCCACTGTTTTGAGATTGTCCATAGCCGAGGCAATCAAGCGGTCGGCGATAGAGTTTACCGCAGCGTCGTCGAGCGTGAATAGATTCGGCCATTGGATTGGCCCTCTGACGGGCCAGAGGCGCATCATCCCCGGCGGATCGTTGGCATGATCAAACTGCCAAATGGACGCAACCGTCGAGCTTGTGACATGCATGAACAATTCGCCGATCTGGAGCGAGCTGACCTGGTGATTGGGCGGATGAGGACCAGCGGCGAGATAGTCCGTCGAGAATAGCTCCCTCGTCACAGCGTGGGCGCCATGATGCCGATACCGCGTTTGCCATTCGGTGCCCCGATAGTTCCCGATCCACATCGACCACTGCGGCGGAGCTTGCCGCAGACCATGTATGTATTTCCTGTCTGCTTCTGGGATGGCCCTGGTGGAATCATCGCTATATTCAAAAACAGTGCAGGCAATTGCGAGCCATAGCGCGAACTTTTGCTGCGCTTCCTCGGTGAGCGTGAAGAATTCGCCATTGATAAGCGGAATCAGAAACTCCTTCGTCTGATTTTCAGCGCGGCTGATCCACCCATTGTTGCAGTGGTACTCGCAGACAATACGCAGCTGGCGGGTCTTGATGTCGCCCTGGTGCACCTTCTCATATGGGCGGAGCTCGACCCCTTTGCCCGGAAGCAAATTGTGCCTGAGTCGAGATTGGACGTGGGTGTCATTTGTTTTCGGAAACGGCGTCTGCATCCATTTCGGCCAAAGATGTTGACGGCTCATGGAGACAGTAACGCTTCCATCCTTTGTGCCTGCAACCCGGCCGCAGAAGATGCATACTCCCGGACCCTTCAAGTTTAACCGCCTCGGCGATTTAGTCATCAATTTCCCCCATCCTACGGCGCACCAGCGGCGCCAGCAGCTTCACCATCGCCGCTCCCTGCGCTTCCCCATTGAGCGCGCCATGGTCGGGACCGGATTGCCGTGACAGTGCACTCAACTCGCTGTCGTTTGCGGTTGAACGCGCCGTCACCGCAATCCCGCCGCTGAACCTTTCAAGTTTTGTCAGAATGACGGCCTGCCGATTGGCGCTTCCGGATCAAGGCAGCTGTGCATGATGACAGCAAATACCGACACGATCCAAAAGTGCACGATGAAGTAGACGACGCGATAGGCAATCTCGATCAGATAGTATCCTGCCAAAAGAATTGCACCGAAAACGATCTGCAGGAGATCCACTCTGTCGCTCCCTTCGAGTTCGAAATGGGATGATAGCAGGCGGATGTTCTCGCTCAAGTAGCCCCTCACTCACACTACCCGCGCAATTGCAGTCCAGTGCACTAAACTCGCAGCATCGCCGCCATACTGCGCGTCGCGGAAAGCGCCAATCGAGTGCACCCGCGATCACAAACAGAAGAGGCGAGCCCCCCATCGACCACCCGCTCGGGAACACCAACGCCCGTGCGGGCGTTTCCCCTGATCGGAAAGGCACTCCCATGCTTCGATCAATCCTCGCGATCTCTCTCCTGCTGTACGCGACCTCCGCCTTCGCCCAGCAGCAGCAACGACGCCCCCGCCCTGCGCAGGGCGGGCACTGCTGCGCCGTGGCGACGCAGCCCAGCAACAATCCGTTCAGCAATCCGATCGGGCAAGGCGTGCCTCCGGCCGCCTCGGCTCAACCCTATTGGAACGGGCAGCCGCAGCGACGGCGCTAGCCCTTCAACGGACCGCACCAAACTAAATCGGACAGCGTGGGCTGAACGTGTTAACGGCAGGGATGAAAATATCCCTCACGATGCTACTCGTCGTCTGGTCGGCGGCCGTCACGGCGCAGACCGCGGCTCCTCCGCAAAGCGACCTGTCCGTTCGCGACCAGATCAAGGCCGCGCGCGCAAAGGACAAGGCCGACGAGGAAGCCGACCAGACCAAACGCGCCTGGGACCGCAACGGCGATGGGCGGCGGCCGTGGGAGACGTCGGTTGCGCCCGAGCGGAAGCCGAAGCCCTGAGAGCGGCCCCCTGCCCTTTGTCGCATTTTGCTGCTAATTGATGCTCCCGCCGGTCCGGCCCAAAGCAAAACCCTCCAACGTCAGGGAGCAACAACCATGCGATACCTCCACACCATGCTGCGCGTGCGCAATCTCGATGTCGCGCTGAAGTTCTACCAGGATGCGCTGGGGCTGAAGGAGGTGCGGCGGATCGAGAACGACAAGGGCCGCTTCACGCTGGTGTTCCTGTGCTCGGCAGACGATCTCGACGCGCTGAACAACCAGCCCAAGACGCGCGGCGCGCCGCTGGTCGAGCTCACCTACAATTGGGACGAGGAGACTTACGGCGAGGACCGCTTCTTCGGCCACCTCGCCTATGAGGTCGATGATATCTACGCGACCTGCGAGAAGCTGCAGAAGGCCGGCGTCACCATCAACCGTCCACCGCGCGACGGCAACATGGCCTTCGTCCGCTCGCCCGACCTACACTCGATCGAGCTCTTGCAGAAGGGCGAGCCGAAGCCGCCGCAGGAACCCTGGGCCTCGATGCCCAACACCGGCCATTGGTAAGGCGCCTCTCCCAGGAACAAGCCCTCGCGCCCGGGATTGTCCCTCCGACAAAGCAATCGGAGGAGAACGCGATGGGACGAGGAATCCTGCTGTGGCTGCTGGGCGTGCCGATCCCGGTGATCATTCTGTTATGGCTGTTCTTCGGCCATTAAAGCGCGATGAGACTTTGCCAACGAAAGCTCCGCCTCAGGCGGAGCTTTTTGCATGAGGGGCGCGCCGCAATCGCCGTGCTCCGCGATCCGAAATTCCGCTATCACCCGCGCAAATCGACCACGCCGCGGGAGGAAGCCTGATGCCCGACCAACAATTGACGATCTGGGGCCGCGCCAATTCGGTCAACGTGCAGAAGGTGCTGTGGGGCCTCGCCGAACTCGGCCTGCCCTTCGAGCGCATCGACGCCGGCATGGCGTTCGGCAAGACCCGCGAGGCCGACTATCTCGCGATGAATCCCAATGCGCGGATCCCGACGCTGGTCGAGGGTGACTTCGTGCTGTGGGAGTCCAACTCGATCCTGCGCTATCTCTGTCTCGCGCATGGGCGCGGCACGCCTCTCTACCCCGAGGCACCGAAGAGCCGCGCCAGCGTCGACCGCTGGCTCGACTGGACGCTGTCGACCGTGCAGCCGGTCGATCGCCCGGTGTTCTGGGGTATCGTGCGCACGCCGCCCGCCGAGCGGGACATGATCCAGGTGCAGCGGGATGCCGATGCCGCCGCCGAGGTCTGGGTGATCGCCGACCGCCACCTCGCCACGCGCCGCTTCATGGAGGGCGACCAGTTCACGATCGCCGATATCGCGATCGGCTGCTATGCGCGGCGCTGGCTCGGCGTCGAGGGCATCACCCGCCCGGCCCAGCCGCACCTGACCCGCTGGCTCGCCGAGCTCGGCAAGCGCAGCGGATTTGCACAATTCGTCGCACCGCCGATGTCGTGAGGCGGCAGCGCAGCTCAAAGCCTGCTGGCGCCGCGCTGAATCGGCATTCCCGCGCGTGCCGAAGGGAGTCACGCTGAGGCTTGACGGCTACTGTGCGTGGGGTTGTTTTCGCCGGTTTTGTTTGACGCCTAGCGCCAGCCGCGCTCGACCAGCACCACGCAGATGATCAGCGCCAGCGTCACCACGGCGGTGGCAAGCTTCGCCGGCCAGCTCAGGCCGCGTCCGACCCACCACAAGAGCGCGCAATACATCACGAACGGGAAGATGATCTCGGGCCGCAGCAGATCCGGCACCATGCGAGCTACCGCCGGACCGTTGTCTCGACGCTGACCGCGCCGCCGATCTTCACGCAGGTCCCGGTCGCCTCGACCATATGGAAGCCACGGCCATAGGAGGCGCACGAGCCCGCCTTCGCGGTCCCGCCGTTGCTCTTCAGAGGCAAGGTCTTGCCAGCCTGCGGCGGCTCGGCGGTCGGCAGGCGCAAGCCCTCCGCCGCGGCTGCGGACGAGATTAGGGCCGAGATCAGGACGAGGAGCGGCGTGCGCATGGCACCGTTCTAGCCCGGACCGGCGCCGCGCGCCATCCGGGCGGGGGTCAGAGGAACCGGACGCCGGCCGACTTGCCGCGGCGCCAGACCACCTGGCAGCTCCGCCCGGTGCGCGCATCACGTGCGAACGCCATTCGGATCACGCCCGGCAGCTGGCTCGCATCGTCGTCCATCGTGATCTTCGCGCCCGACTCCGAGATGTCCTGGACCAGGCAGTGCCGCGCGGCGAATCCACCGTCGAGCGTGATCCAGGCATGCTGCGACAGCAGCTTGCGGGCGGCGCGCTTCTTCGGCTGAGGCATCGGCTTTAAGATCTCCCATTCCAGCGCTATCTCAGGGAACCTTAAGAAACCGTTGAAATCGGTCCCGAATGATCCCGGGGCGGCGCTATCCACCGCCCCCGAGATCCCGTTCCCGAACGGCTTGCCCGGAGGCTCAAAGGCCACTATACGTTCGCCCGCTGCACGCCGCCGGGCCTGACTCGGGCGGCCAGCGGCCGTGCCGCGAAAAGCGGCGGGGCACTTTGCTCCCTTCGTCTATCGGTTAGGACGCCACCCTTTCACGGTGGAGAGAGCGGTTCGATTCCGCTAGGGAGCGCCACCGGGCCACCGCCCGGGACATCCGATTGCTGCATCGCATCCCAAAATAGCACTTTGAGCGCGACGATCGCGAAGCGTAGCCTCGCCTCGTTTCAGAGGCTGCGCGCAATGAATTTTGAAGACGTGCATTTCCTGGTCCGGTGCCTGCGCTACCGCTGGCGCACCGAGAAGCTTCCCCTGAAGACCCTGATGCGCCTCGACCTCAAGGGAGCGACCGTCATCGATATCGGCGCCAACAAGGGCATCTACAGCTTCTGGCTGGCGCGCGCCGTCGGCCCGTCCGGCAAGGTCTTGGCGTTCGAGCCTCAGCCCGAGATGATCCGCTATATCCAGCGGCGCAAGCAGTGCTTTGGCCTTGCCAATGTCGAGACCATCGAAGCCGCCTTGTCCGATAGCTGCGGCACCGCGCAGCTGACGCGCCAGCGCGCAGCGCCTCCTTGTGCATGGCGCGCGACAGATCAGGCAATGAGACGGTCGCGGTCCCTCTCGCCATTCTCGACGATCTCGCGCTGGCAAATCCGCGCTTCATCAAATGCGATGTCGAAGGCCATGAGCTCAGCGTCTTCACCGGCGCAAGGCGGCTGATCGAGCGCTGTCGCCCCGTGGTGCAGTTCGAAAGCGTGTCGGCGGACGCCGGCCAGCTGTTCGCGTTTTTCGAAGAGCTCGGCTATCTCGGCACGATGTTCCTGGGAAACGACTATCGTCCGTACACCATGGGCTGGCAGGTCCCCCACCCGAAATTCGGCCTCGGCGGACACCGCGACTTCCTGTTCTTCCCCGAGAGCGCGATCGGATCCACCATCCCGCTGCCGCTATACGAGCGGATCAGGACCTCCGCGGCGGCGTCGGCAGTTGCGGGCTGCCCGGCCTCCTCCATGCCTCGCGCGCGGCCTGCCGGCTAAAGCATGATCCGGAAAAGTGCGAAGCGGTTTTCCGAAGAGATCATGCTCAAACAATAACCTAATGTGATTTCGGCCCGTACCGCATGAACCTGCCTACGGCTCGCGAACGACCAATGCCGGAACCGCGAGACGATGCAGGTCATGGAGTTCCCCAAAACCACGCCGGAAGACCAGTCCGGCCCCGCCCCGACAAAGTCGGTGCCACGCTGGATGCACCGCGCGAGGCCATACGCGCCGGAGCGGCGCGCCAGGATGCTGGAGCACATGGCCCGCGCCAGATCGCTGCCGCAGCGCCAGGCCGCCACTGCGCCGGAACGGTCAGCCAAGAGCGGTCAGGACCTCCTCCACGATCTCCTCGGCCATATCGTCCTGTCCGGCTTGCTCGCGCTCATCTTCATGTCGCGCGTTCCCCTCTATATCGGCGCCTTTCTGTTCCTCACCGACGGCGAGCGCATCGAGGCCCTGCTCGGAACGCTCGGCATTCGGCTCGAGCCGGACACGATCGGCCCTGACATCATCAAGGGCTCGGCATCCTGGTTCGGTTGGTTCGCATTGCTTGCCGTCCTGAAGGGCTCGGCTCCGGCATGGCTCGTGCCGTGGATGCCACCATCCGAGTCATGGTCGTTCATCGCCGGCATCGCCCTTGCGCTCGCGACGGTCGAAGCCTGTGGAGCGTTCGCGATGCGGCGCGCCTCGCAATGGTTCGGATGGGGAAGCTGGCCGGATAGCCTGACCTGGGCAACGATCAAATTCGTGATCGTCATCGCCGTCCTCGCGCTGCTGGTGCTGCTCGGATCGCCCTGAGCGATGACGCGGTTGTGAATTCACCCACAGCCTCGGCGGCCCCGCGCATTTACCGGAAATTTACCCCTGCTCGCGAGTGCCGGTATCATTTGCTTAGAATCTGATTGCTACCGTGAATCTACGGAAGCCCTCCCAAATCCCGATCATCGCTCATGTCCGTCGCAGAGTTCCTCAGGCAGCGCGCAGTGGAAGTTGCCGTGAGCGGCAGCTACTCGCTGTCGCGCTGGTATGATTGCGAGGGGCAGCTCCGCACCTTCGCCTGCCGCACCAAGCGCGTCTCGCCGTTCCGCATGATCGTGGACGTGCCGGTCGTCGGCAAGATCGGCGAGCGCGTGACCTCCTATTTCCAGGATTTCGGCGAATTCCAGTGCACGATCAGCGCGACGCTGAAGTCGGGCTTCCTGATGGAGCTCGACATGCCGCGGGCGCGGCGCGCCTGGATGTCGGAAAAGCTGACCTGGCTGGAGAAGAAGCAGAAGGACGCCAGCATTCAGGAACTGCGGAATGACGCGCGCTTCGTCCCGCAGGTCTCGCACACCTTCCTGACGCTCGCCGACGGCAGCATCCACCCCTGCTTCATCATCGACGTCTCCACGGCCGGCGTTGCGATATCCTGCGAGTACGACCCGCCGGTCGGAACCGCGCTGGCGGTCGGCGCCTGCGTCGGGCGCGTGATCCGCAAATTCGACCACGGCTTTGCGGTCAAGTTCGCCGAGAAGCAGCAGCGGGACGACCTGGTCCGGCTGATCGTCCGTTCGCCCTTGCAGCAATCGGCCTGAGCGCCGGTTTACGGCTACGGCTTGCCCTAGAGCGGCCCCAATGCGGGATCAGCTTTTTGGAGGTCTGCGCCTTGGGCGGACGACATTTGCGGACTTGCGATCGGGGGACCGGATGGCAGTCAACAAGATCACCTGGGACAGGGTCGGCCGGGTCACCGAGCCGGGCCGCTACATGTACACCTTCGGCTGGCTCACCATCACCGCCGGCGATCTCGCGATCTGGCAGCAATATCCGCAGGCCGCGTTCACGCTGCTCGCGCAACCGTCCGGGCCGCCCGAGGCGGTTGGCGAGGAATTCCATCTCGGCGCCTTCGACATAGCGCCCGAGGCGCCGCCGTTCACCACGCATTGAGCGCGGGGAACGTCGGTCGCCGCGGATTAGCGCATCTGCAAGCGCACGCGGACGGCAGCGGGAACGCGTGGCACGGGCGTTGCTTTATTATGGTCATGATCCAGATCCCCGCCGTCGACCAGGCCTTCCTGCTGCTGCTCATCGTCTCCTGCCTCGGCACGTGCCTCGTGCGCGCCTTCTGGGAGCTGGAGCAGGTGCGGGCCCGCCGGATTGCGTCGCCCTCCCGCAAGCGCGACGAAGCGTGAATGGGCCGGCCTGCCGGGCCGCCCGTCCTCCGAAAGAGGACCAACCTCTTGCCGCAGCTGACGAACAGGCTCTGTCATGCAATTGATTACGCTTGCATTCTAAACCCTCGCGGCGGCACGTATGAACGTAAGTTGCAGCTGTCGTTAAGCGAGGCGACAGCAAACGCATGACACATGGTCGCATCGGTGGACGTAGCTAAGCGGATCAAGGGAACCTATTTTCGGCGCCGATGTACCTGATTGAAGCGTTACCCACCGTCATCGGAACGGCCGCCATTGCCCCGGCGCTGCTGATGCTATGGCTCGTCATTGCCGCCGAGGAGCGGCCGGGACCGCCGGCCCAGGTCTGGACCGCGTTCCTGCTTGGCGCGGCCAGCATTTCGCTGCTCGGCGTTGCCCGCGCGCCCTTCGCCAAGATGGTCGCGGCGCCCGACAATCCCTGGGCGGCGCTGGCCATGCATTCGGTGTTCGGCGTGGCGTTGCCCGAGGAGGCCGTCAAGGTCATCGCCATCGTGCTGGTATCCTCGACCAAGCGGCGGACCTTTGCCAATCCGATGGACACGGTGGTCTATGGTGCCGCGGTCGGTCTCGGCTTCGCCGCCTACGAGAACCTCGCTTACCTCGTGCAGCACGCCGAGATGTGGCGCTCGCTCGCAGCCTTGCGCAGTGTCCTGACCGTGCCGTTCCACGGCGCGCTCGGCATCATCGCCGGCGCCTATCTCACCATCGCCCGCGCCGGCACGGCGCTGGGCGCGAACCGCCATCATCGCGACTGGGCCCGCCTCTCCAGCCGCCTCTTGATCTTCGCCGGGCCCCTGGCGCTGCATTCGGCTTTCGACTTTCCGCTGCTCACGCTCCAGCGCATGCCCGACCTTGATCCCACCTTGCGGATGTGGCTGGGCGGCGCGAGCCTTCTGATCGGCTTCAGCTCGATCGCCTTTGCCATCCGCCTCGTCCGCCGGGTTGCACGCCATCATGCGCCCCGAACCGACATCGCGCGGGAGCGGCTCAGCCAGTTGCGGCGGATGTGGGCGCTGCTGCTCGCCGGCGGCGGCGTGGGCTTCCTTGGCCTCGCCTTCGTGCTGACCTCGATCCACCACTGGCTGATCAACCCCGAGCGCAATCTGACGCTGGCGCTGATCCCGATCGGCTTCGTCTCGATCCTGCTCGGCCTTGCGCTTCTGGTTGTCACAACGGCGATCTACATTCTCGGCCGCAACCGCATCCGCACCAGCGGCGAGGGCTTTTCGTCAGCGCACGGCGGCGGGTAAGCCGCGGGATGGCAAGCACGGTGTGCGCATCCTAGATTGTGCGCACAGCTTTCAGTCTGGAGCCTGCCGATGACATCGCCCGAAGACCTTTCACGGCTGCAATCCGCCATGAGCCGGACGGTGAAGGCGCATTGGAAGGCCTTCCTGTTCGAAGGCATCCTGCTCGCCGTCCTCGGTATCGCCGCGCTGATCGTCCCGCCGCTCGCGAGCCTTGCGATCGCGATTGTCCTCGGCTGGATGTTCCTGATCAGCGGCATCGGCGGGCTGATCGTGACCTATTGGGCGCGCAGCTCGCCGGGCTTCTGGTGGTCGCTGATCTCGGCCGCACTCGCCGTGCTCGCCGGCATGCTGCTCTTGGCGCGCCCGATGCAGGCGGTGCTGACGCTGACCATCGTGCTCGGCGCCTATTTCCTCGCCGAAGGCGTCGCCACCATCATGTACGCGTTGGAGCACCGCCGCGAACCCGGCGGCCGCTGGTCGTGGCTGCTGATCTCCGGCCTCGTCGACATCGCGATCTCGTTCATGGTGATCACGGGACTGCCGAGCTCGGCGGAATGGGCCATCGGCATCCTTGTCGGTATCAATTTGCTGTTCGGCGGCGCCACCCTGATCGGCATGGCGCTGGCGGCACGCAAGAGCAACACCTGAGACGCCTCGTTGCGCCAGCGCCGTTTTGGGGGGTGACAACCCGCCGGTGGCGCGCTATATGCCGATACATGATCACCGTCGCCACCAGCTATTTTTGGTACTTTAGCTACGACAGCTCGCTGGCGGCAGGAGGATCGCGCTCAATCTGAATATTGAAGCAAACGTCCGAACAAGCCGCCAGACCTGGCGGCTTTTTTATTGGCCGGCAGGTTCTAGAACAGACAGGAGCCTGCCGTGCTGAGCACGACTGACGATCTTCGTATCCGCGAACTGAAAGAGCTGAGCACGCCGGAAGAGGTGATGCGGGAAGTCCCGCGCACGCTCACCGCAACGCGTGTGGTGATGGCGGCGCGCAACGCCATCCATGCCATCCTCACCGGCCAGGACGACCGCCTGCTGGTCGTGGTCGGCCCCTGCTCCGTCCACGATCCCAAGGCCGCGCTCGAATATGCCGAGCGGCTTGCAGCCTTGCGCGAGGATCTCGCCGACCAGCTCGAGATCGTGATGCGGGTCTATTTCGAGAAGCCGCGCACCACCGTCGGCTGGAAGGGCCTGATCAACGACCCTGACCTCGACGGCAGCTTCGACATCAACAAGGGCCTGCGGCTGGCGCGCAACGTGCTGTCGGCGGTCAACAATCTCGGCCTGCCCGCCGGCGCCGAATTCCTCGACATGACGACGCCGCAATACATCGCGGACCTCGTGTCCTGGGCCGCGATCGGCGCGCGCACCACCGAGAGCCAGATCCACCGCGAGCTGGCCTCGGGGCTATCCTGCCCGGTCGGCTTCAAGAACGGCACCGACGGCAATGTGCGCATCGCGGCGGACGCCGTGAAGTCGGCCTCGCATCCGCATCATTTCATGGCGGTGACGAAGCTCGGCCGCTCGGCGATCGCCTCGACCGCAGGCAACGAGGACTGCCACATCATCCTGCGCGGCGGAGCTAAGCCGAACTATGACGCCGCAAGCGTCGCGGCCGCCTGCAACGAACTGGCGAAATCCGGCGTCGCGCCGCTGGTGATGGTGGATGCGAGCCACGCCAATTCGAGCAAGAAGCCGGAGAACCAGCCGCTGGTGATGGCCGACATTGCCGGCCAGATTTCCGGCGGCGAAAACCGCATCATGGGCGTGATGATCGAGAGCAATCTCGTCGCCGGCCGTCAGGACGTGGTGCCGGGCAAGCCGCTCACCTACGGCCAGAGCATCACCGATGGCTGCATCGACTGGGAGACCACGGCAACCGTGCTCGAGCAGCTCGCCGACGCGGTCGAGATCCGCCGCAACACCCAGCGCGCGGGCCTGCACGAACGGACGGCGTAAGGGCCAAAGCAAATGCGGGCGGGGCGAGCTGTCGCGCCCCGCCTGCAACGGCTCAGCAGCCGCGGCAGATGCTCTTGATCTTCTTGTCGAGCGCTGCGTCTTCCTTGTTCACGGGATTGTTCGGATCGCTCAGATTCTTCTCGCTCGGCACGTCGCTCGCGCGCGGCTGCCTGTGACCGACCGGCGCGGGCAGTACGCCGGATCCTGCCGATTGTCCCGACGTCCCGGTACCCTTGCTCCCGGTCTGCGCAAAGCCTGCGCTGCCGAACGCCACCAGGAGCGACATTGCCACGACGATCTTTCTCATTTCCGCCTCCAATCCTAAAGTCCCGCGCGGCTCGCATCTCACCTGCTCAGGTTTCGGGCGGATAGAGATGAACGTCGCCACAATAGTCCACGATACGATAGCGCGTTTCGGCTCCCGCATCACCCGCGTCGGGTGCGGTATTTTGTGCCGCCAACACGTAATTCGGTCCGACCGGAGACTTACCCGCGCCGCCGGGAATATCGATGACATAGTCGGGCTGACACAGTCCCGACACCCGTCCGCGCAACTGCCGCATCAAAGCCTGCCCCTCTGCCAGCGTCGTTCGCAAATGCACGGTGCCCGGCGCGAGATCGCCGTGATGCAGGTAGTAGGGCTTGATCCGGCATTCGACGAAAGCTCGCATCAAATCCGACAAAGCGGCCACGTTGTCGTTGACGCCGCGCAAGAGCACGGACTGGCTGACCATGGGAATGCCGGCGTCGACGAGCCGCGCGCAGGCGGCACGGGCGTCTTCCGTGAGCTCGCGCGCATGATTGGCATGGAGCGCGACCCAGGTGATCGCCCCCGGAACCTTCAGCGCTGCGACCATCTCCTCGCTGATGCGTGCGGGATCAGCCACCGGCACGCGGGTGTGGAGGCGGATGATCTTGACGTGATCGATGGCGGCAAGATCCGCCATGATCTCACTCATCCGGCGCGGCGACAGCATCAAGGGGTCGCCGCCGGTCAGGATCACTTCCCAGATATCGTTATGCGCGCGGATGTAATCGATTGCCGCGCGATAGGCGCTGTCCGACAGCGCGTTCTCCTTGCCGGGCCCGACCATCTCGCGGCGGAAACAGAAGCGACAATAGACCGCGCAGACATGGACGAGCTTGAACAGCACGCGATCGGGATAGCGATGCACGATGCCGGGAACCGGCGAGTGCGGGTGATCGCCGATCGGATCGGCGTTCTCGCCCGGCTGCACTTCGAGCTCTGCGGCGGTCGGCACGAACTGCCGCGCAATGGGATCGTCGGGATCGGCCGGGTCGATCAACTCGACCAACGCCGGCGTGATTGCGACCGCATAGCGCGCGGCAACGCGCTCGAGCGCTGGCAGCGCGGCTGCGGGCGCGAGGCCCTCGGCCACGAGCTCGGCCGGCTCGCGCAAGGTACGTGCAAGACTGGTCTTCGTCATCTCTCGCTTAACGCTTCTTCTGCAGGCGGCGTCCACACCACCTGATCAATCCGTGTTGCGCCGCTCGCCAGCATCACCAGCCGGTCGAAGCCGAGCGCGACGCCGCTCGCCTCCGGCATTGCGGCAACCGCAGCCAGAAAATCCTCATCCAGCGGATAGGCCTCGCCGTAGCGGCGCTGCTTCTCCGCCATCGATTCCGTGAAGCGCTTGCGCTGCTCCTCGGCATCGGTCAGCTCGCCAAAACCGTTGGCGAGCTCGACGCCGCAGGCATAGACCTCGAACCGCTCCGCGACCCTCGGATCTTCCGCTTTCACCCGCGCCAGCGCCGCTTCTGGAGATGGGTATTCGAACAGGATGGTCAAACGCCCCTGCCCCAGATGCGGCTCGACGTGCTCGACCAGGACCTTGCTGAAGATGTCCGACCAGGTGTCGTCCTCGGCTATGCGGACCTTGCCGGCCGCCGCCTGGGCGAGCGTGGCACGGTTACCCTCTGCGCCCGAGATTGTCGACAGCAGGTCGATGCCGGCGAAACGCTCGAAAGCGGCCGCAACCGTCAGCAACTCAGGCTCGGAAAACGGATCGGCGGTCCGCCCCCGGAACGAGAAGGTCCCGATCCCGGTGGCCTGGGCCGCGCGGTCGATAACGACAACGGTGTCGGCCATGATGGCGTCATAGGGGGCACTGGCCCGGTACCATTCCAGCATGGTGAATTCGGGCAAATGGAGGTCGCCGCGCTCCCGGTCGCGGAATACCCGGGCGAGCTCGAAGATTCGGGGCTCCCCGGCCGCCAGGAGCTTCTTGCAGGCAAATTCCGGCGAGGTCCGCAAATACCGGCTGGCCCGGCTGCCGTCGGGGCGCATGATCTCGGTCCGGGGGGCATGCAGATGGGTCTCATTGCCCGGCGAGACCTGGAGGACGGAGGTTTCGACCTCGACGAAGCCCTGCTCGGCGAAAAAGCCCCGTATTGCTCCGGTAATGGCGCCCCGTGCCTGGAGGAAGGGCCGTCGGTCGAGGTGCCGCTCGGGCGACCAAAACGGCGAGATCGGCTTGTCCCCAGCCATCAGCCGGCCACCTTGGCCGCCAGCAAAAGGCTGGCATCGAACGGCAAAATCAGTATGTTGCGGCCCGAAACGGGCGCCGAGGTCCGATTTGAGGCCCCAAGTCCCCCATCGATTTGACCACGTCCTGGCCGATGCCGGGCCAAGCAAGCAGGAAATACAGCTTTGAGAGTCATCGCCAGTTCTATTCGCAAGGGCAACGTGATCGAGCAAGACGGCAAGCTTTATGTCGTCGTCAGCGCCGAGAACATCCATCCCGGCAAGGGCACCCCGGTCAGCCAGATCGAAATGCGCCGAATCTCGGACGGGGTAAAGATCTCCGAACGGTACAAGACCACCGACCAGGTCGAAAAGGCCACCATCGAAGAGCGCAACTACACGTTCCTCTATGAAGATGGCGACGGCTTCCACTTCATGAACCCCGAGACCTACGATCAGGTCCAGGTTTCCAAGGACGTCGTCGGCGACGCGGCCGCGTATCTTCAGCCGGATATGACCGTCAAGCTGTCGACCCACGACGTCAACGTGGTCTCGCTCGCGCTGCCGCAGCGCGTGACGCTGGAAGTGGTCGAGACCGAGCCCGTGACCAAGGGCCAGACCGCTTCGTCCTCCTACAAGCCCGCGGTGCTGTCCAACGGCGTCCGCACCACCGTGCCGCCGCACATCTCGGTCGGCACCCGCATCGTGGTGATGACCGAAGACGGCTCCTACTCCGAGCGCGCCAAGGACTAAGCGACGGGCCGGGGATCGGAATGGGTACCGCCGGGGGGCGAGGCAGTGGGTAGGAAGAGCTTCCGCTTCGTCTCGCTTCTTCTGGCGCCGCTTTCGCTCCCCATCGCCTCTCCGCTGGCGGCGGACGAATTCCGGAGCCCCTCGCTCACGGCCCTGCGCGTCGACTGGCGCGCAACGCTCGACCAGCTCCGCACCGAGATCAACAGTCGCCCCCAGATCGCGGGCGACTTCATCTTCGCACCTCGCCGCTCGGTGCCGCGCTATGACCCGCGCGCGATGCCGGCGCTGGTGCAGCTCAACGCGGTCTCCTCGCAGTTCTTCACCGGCATCGCCCGCAGCTCCGTGCCAGTGCTGCTGCCGTTCGATACAGCGGCTTATCTCGAGACGCAGCGGAGCGGCGCGCCTGCGAGCCTGTCGCTGTCGCGCTTCCAGGCCGATTTCAATTCCGTCGACCTGTTCGATGCCGGCCCCGCCGGTTACAGCGCGACGTTCTCGCTTGAGCCCGGCGCCGGCGACGGCATGCCCAGCCGCGTGTTTGCAAGGCCCGTCGAGGTGCAGATCACGGGCTCGGCCCTAATCTACGACATCGCCGATCCCTCAGGCGGCAAGGGCGAGCCGGTCAAGCCGCTCGCAGCAACCTATCCGGACCTGCGCAGGTTCATCCGGGAAGGTTACGTGCGTTACGCCTTCACGCGCTTCGGCGTCGCCTATGTGGTGTCGATCCAGTGCCTGGACAGCGTCGCCAAGCCGCGGCGGCTGGCCTGCAAGGAAGCCTATCCGGTCGCCGAGCGTTTCCTGAAGGCGCTGCGGATCGCCGGCGGCCAGCGCATGCGGCCGCTGACGGACATGGCCTCAGGCATCATTGATCGTCCCTCGGAGCGTTCGGCGGACTTCAGCTATCGGCCGAGCGGCGACATCATCCCGAACACAGGCTATCGCAACAGGGGTGGCCATCCCGACGTGATGGCCTATGCCCAGATCCGTTTTCCGCTGGAGAAGGCGCCCGCCTTCGTGCGCTCGCAATCCTACGCCAAGCGCGACAGGAACGAAGGTCCGATCGGTTATCCCTGGCGTGACAATTTCTGCGAGTCCCGCAGTTTCGAGGTCTGGCAATGCGCCGGCGGTTACGGCCACCAGGGCGAGGACATCCGCGCGGCCGACTGCCCGCCTCCCGGCGAAGGCCGCGCGCCCTGCGATCCCAAACAGCGCGGCGTCGTCGCGGTGCGCGACGCCATCGTGATCCGCGGCGCCAAGGATCAGGCGGTAACGCTCGAGGTCAACAGCCGCACTGAGCACATCCGCTTCCGCTACATGCACATGAACCCGCAGGTGCTGACCGCCGACGGCGTTCTCAATGGCCGCACGGTCACGGAAGGCGAGAAGATCGGTGTGGTCTCGAACTATCTCGACCATCCCGCCGGCACCTCGATGCATTTGCATTTCGACGTGCAGCTATTCACCCGCGACGGCTGGATCTGGGTCAGCCCCTACGTCACGCTGGTCTCAGCGTATGAACGCCTGATCCACGCCCGCGGCCGCGAGGTCGGCCCGGAGATCGCGGGTACGCCGCAGCCCGTGGCCCATGCGCTGCCGGAGGACGTGGTCAAGCCTGATTTGCGCGAGGGCTCGAGCGGCGAGGAGAATTGAGCGGCCGAGCCCTTACCAATCACTCCAGATACGTCGTCAGCTGCGCGCCCTCGTCCGCGACGAACACCGCGATCAACTCCGCCGGCTCCGTTGCGCTGGCATTGGCCGAGACCAGGTGCGTGGAGCCCGGCGGCTCGAAGAAGGACTGGCCGACGCCGAACGTCTCGACCGGGCCGCCGCCGAGCTGGGAGCGGATCTCTCCCTTGGTGATGTAGGCCGTGACGGACCCCGCGTGGCGATGCGGCCGCGAGAACCCGCCGGGGCCGTAGAACACGCGCACGATCGTCACACGCTTGCCCGGCACGTTGGGCAGCGCGTAGGAGCCGATCGGCTCGACCTTGTCGAGCGGCGAGCTCCCCGCGGCGGTGGCGCAGAGCGGCGCCAGGGCGCTGGAAACGGTGTCCATCGTCACCGGCAGCGCCTTGCCGATCGCAAGCGCGCAGGCAAGTCCGCCGACGACGGCCAGCGCCGTCGCGCGCGATGGCACCGGGCGCAGCGTGGTGGCCAAATCCATTGCTGACATGACAGTCTCTCCTCGTTGCGTTCAGGATGCCGCGGCATGCGCCGCGACCGGCCGCTTCGCCGGCGTCCAGCGAAATGCCGCGCCAAAACGGTTCCAGACGTTGATCGAGGCGACCGCCGAGGTGAGATACGTCAACTCCGTCTCGGAGAACTCGCGGCTCGCCTCCGCGTAGACGTCTTCGCCGACGCCGTCCGGCAGCAGGGTCAGCGCCTCAGCCCAGGCGAGCGCCGCCCGCTCACGCGCGGAAAAGATAGGTGCCTCGCGCCAGACCGCGACCAGATGGAGCTTGTCGGCGGGCACGCCGATCCGCTCCGACAACAAGACATGATGCTGCACGCAGAAGGCACAGCCATTGATCTGTGAGGCGCGCAGCTTGACCAGCTCGAGCAGCTGTTTGTCGAGGCCAGCCTTGGCCGCCACCTGGCCCAGTGCGAGCACCAGATCATACGCATCGGGCGCGATCCGCTTGAAATCCTCGTATTCACTGCGGGCGTGAGACATTGCCGTTCACCTCGTGTTATTGTAATAGCACTTACATCTTATAAGAGCTCTTACATGTCACGCAAGTCTGCCGGCATCACAAGATCGAAAACCGCGCGCAAGACGCCCATGTCTGCCGACGAAGGCACCGTTCGCGTGCCCGCTCCCGGCGAGGGCAAGCGCGGCGAGCAAGGCTATCTCGGTTATCTCCTGCGCCAGGCTCACGCCGCGGTCCGCCTGACGATGGAGCGGACGCTGGCGGACCTCGGCGTGACATCGCCCCAATTTGCGGTGCTGACGATGCTCAACGCGTACCCGGGCCTGTCGGGGGCAGACGTCGCCCGCCTCACCTTCCTGACCCCGCAGACGGTCGGCGTGATCATTCGCAACCTGGAACGCGACGGCGCCATTGAGATGACGCCGCATCCCGTCCACGGCCGTATCCAGCAGTGGATGCTGACGTCGCGCGGCGCGACGCTGCTGAAGGCGTGTCGGGAACGCGTGATCGCGCTGGAGAAGCGCCTTGCCGGCGGCCTCGATGCCAAGACCGAGGCAAGCATTCGCCGGTGGCTCGCAGGGATCGCAGCGGATTTGCAGGAGGGCTAGCTGCGCAATGCTCACAGCATCACGGGGCGAGACCTAGTCGCCGCCTCCTCCATCGCCACCGCCGCCGTCACATCCGCCGGCATCCGAAAAATCGCCGCCGATGCCGCCATCACCCTGAATGCCGCGGCCAAAGTTCTCGGCAATGATCATCAGGACCACGACCAGCAGCCCGGCGCCGAATGGCCAGGGGGTGGCGTAGATGATGCTGAACAGCTCCCGCATGCGGGTATCTTGCACAGACGGAAACGAACCGACCGTAAAGCGACAGTCCAAAAGTTGGGGGTATCCTGACCGCGCAAGGACGGCCTAGTCGCCCTTCAACACTTTCTTAACCTCGCCGTCGGGCCAGGTCTCGTGCGCCGCGATCACCCGCACGCGGCTTTGGTCGGCGCCATTCACCAGCACATGCGAACTCACCCGGTCGCGGCATCGCTCCAGGTGCAAATCCGTCTCGGGCTTCCAGCTCAGCGTCGTCGCGAGATCGCCGGGGAAAATCTGCCACTGCGATCCGTCATCCAGTTCGACGACATGGCTTTCCGCATGCGCGCGTATCTTCATTCCACCCCGAATGCTCGATGAACAGATTGTGGCCCCGGCGTTGCGCCGGGGCCTTGCGCCGTCAGTCGTTGTCGTGATGAATCACGGTCTTGCTGCGATTGCCGAATTCATCTTCCTTCTTGATCACAGTGGTGCGATCGGCGGGCGCACGCTCCTTGATGACGGTTGTACGGTCGCGATCACGGTCGCGGTATTCATGGGACTGGCCCACCGTCACACCGGCGCCAACCGGACCGACGTGAACGCCGACTTCATCGGCGAATGCGGGGGCCGCGATCGCAGTGACCATGGCGGCAGCAAACAGATACTTCCTCATCTTCTCCTCCTCATTATCGTGCGGAGGGAATGCGGTAGTGCGACAGTTTGTTCCGGGCCAATGGGCTGTTCCCGGCGTTCCAGGAACCGACTCACCTGCGCGATTTTCCGGCTAGAATGGCACCATGAAACAAGCTGATTCCTCGTCCCTTCGTAGCCGCCGCACCCTGCTGAAATCCGCGCTCGGAGCAGCCGCTCTGCTCGCCTCGCCCGCGGATGTGCTTGCGGCACCTCCGGGCTTCGACGAGTGGCGCGAGAGCTTTCGCGCTCGCGCCATGGCCAAGGGCATTTCGGCCACGACATGGCAGCGCGCGATGGGACGCGTCGAGCCTGACATGAGCGTGTTCAAGCAGATGCGCAACCAGCCTGAATTTCACGAGCAGGTCTGGCAATACATCAACCGCCGCGTCTCGGACTGGCGCATCATCAACGGCAAGATCGCGCTGAAGAACAACGAGGCGCTGCTCGCGCGGATCGAGCGCGATTTCGGCGTCGAGCGCGGCACGCTGCTGGCGCTGTGGGGCGTCGAGTCCGCCTATGGCGATCCGCTGGTGCAGCAGAACCACATGACGCCGGTGTTTCCCTCCCTCGCCGCGCTCGCCTGGAACGAGCCACGCCGCAAGGCCTATTGGGAGACCGAGCTGATCAACGCCCTGCGCATCGTCGACAAGGGCTGGAGCACGCCCGAGGAGATGAAGGGCTCATGGGCCGGCGCGATGGGACATTCGCAATGGATGCCGGAGGTCTGGCTCAATGTCGGCATCGACTATGACGGCGACGGCAAGGTCTCGCCGTTCGGCAAGCCCGACGACGCGCTGGGCTCGACCGCAAAATATCTGGTCAATCGCGGCAAATGGCATCGCGGCGAGCACTGGGGCTACGAGGTGCGCGCGTCCGGCGAGGCAAGCGGCAGCCGCACCTACGCGGCGTGGCAGTCGGCCGGCGTCACCCGCGCCGACGGCCAGCCGTTCCCGCAGCCGAACGCCTCCGCACAGATGTGGACGCCGGTCGCGGGCGGGCCAACGTTCCTGCTCGGACCGAACTTCTATTCGGTGAAGAGCTACAATCCCTCGATGAACTACGCGCTGGCGATCTGCCATCTCGGCGACCGCTGTCTCGGCGCGCCGCCCTTCATCCAGCCCTTCCCCGGTTCCGAGCGCGCGCTGACGCTCGCCGAGGTGCAGGAGATGCAGACGCGCCTGACCAAGGCCGGTTTCGATACCGGCGGCACTGACGGCCGCGTCGGCAACGACACCATGAAGGCGATCAAGGATTTTCAGCAGCGCGCGGGGATCACGCCGGCAGATGGCTATGGCGGGCTGAAGGTGCTGGCCAAGTTGCGGCAGGGGTCGTAGGCGACCTCAGTGCCGGTACTGCGGCTCCTCCGCATCCAGCTGCCGCCGGATCGCGGCGAGGTGCAGCCGCGCGGATTCGGAATCGCCCTCGCGCATCTGCCTGTAGGTCTCGGCCGCAATCGCGGGATCGACCGGCAGCACCTTGCGTCCGGTCGACATCGCGAGCACCTGCACTTCGGCAGCGCGCTCGAGATAATAGAGATCGTCCCAGGCTTCCGCGATGGTCGGCGCCAACACCATCACGCCGTGATGCTTCATGAAGACGATGTCAGCATCGCCAACTGCGGACGCGATGCGCGCGCCCTCGCGGTTATCGAGGGCAAGGCCGTTATAGTCGCGGTCGACCGCGGTGCGGCCGTAGAATTTCAGCGCGGTCTGGCCGGCCCAGATCAGCGGATCGCCCTCGGTCATCGAGAGCGCGGTGGCGTAGGGCATGTGGGTGTGGAAGGCGACCTTGGCGCGCGGTAGGCGCTTGTGCATCTCGGCGTGGATGTAGAAGGCGGTCGCCTCGGGAACGCCTTCACCGTCGAGCACGTTGCCGTGGAAGTCGCAGATCAGCAGCTTCGAGGCGCTCAGCTCGCGGAACGCGTAGCCATAGGGGTTGACGAGGAAGAGATCGTCATGGCCCGGCACGACGGCCGAGAAGTGGTTGCAGATGCCCTCCTCAAAGCCGTTGCGGGCGGCCATGCGGAAACAGGCGGCGAGATCCTCGCGCGCGGTGCGGATCGCATCGGTGGCAAGGTCCGGCCGGTTCGAGCGGACGGGCTCGGGCGCGGAAGACGGCGAATGAAGGCTGTGCGCCATGGCGAAGGACACCTCTGTCGGTCGGAAGCTGTCAGCGTTCTACAGGGGCCGCGCCTGCACGTCAGCCCCCGCGACCGCCACCCTGCCCTGCGCGTCTCACGCTCGACGCGGCACTCCGCCGGCATTCATGCCGCCGTCGATGACGAGCTCGCTGCCGGTGACGTAGCGCGAGGCATCGGAAGCCAGATACAACACGCCGGAGGCGATCTCCGCGGCCTGGCCGGCGCGCCCGAGCGGAGTTGCGACCTTGGCACGCTCCTCCGGATCGATCGGCGCATTCTGGCCGGCGCCGGCCGCACCGGTCGGAATCTTGCCCCAGATCGGCGTGTCGATGATGCCGGGATGCACGGAGTTGACGCGGATGCCGTCACCTGCTGCCGCGCACTCCATCGCGATCGACTTGGCGAACAGCCGCACGCCGCCCTTGGTCAGCGAATAGGCCGAGAGCCCCGGCGCACCGCGCAAGCCCGCGAGCGAAGACATCATCACGATCGAGCCGCCGCCGGTCTTGCGCATCAAGGGCAGGCAGTGCTTGACCGAGAGAAACACCCCATCGAGGTTGATCGCGTTCTGCTTGCGCCAGTCGGAGAGCGTCATGTCGACGATCGAGGGCACGGCAATGCCGATGCCCGCATTGGAGACCATGATGTCGAGCCGGCCGTAGCGCTTCGCGATCTCGGCGACGATCTCGATCCAGCGCTCCTCGCTGGTGACGTCCTGCTCCAGGAAGATCGCCTTGCCGGCTGCCTTGGTGACGCGCTTTTCGAGCTCGGGGCCTCGCAGCTCGTCGATATCGGTGATGACAACAGTGGCGCCCTCGCGCGCGAACAGCTCGACAATGGCCTCGCCAATACCTGACGCGCCGCCCGTCACCAGCGCGACCTTGCCCTCAACCTGCCCTGCCATGTTCACTCCCTTCATTTTTGTCGTTGCGGCATGATCTTGCCGGAAAATCGCGCCGGGTCTTGCGTTATCTGATCACGGATGGCCCCTGGTCCGGTAGCGCGACATCGAGGACGCGGAATTGCACGCGCTCGGCGCCCTGGTAGCGGTCGACCGACAATGATCCCGCGACATGTAGTTGCTGGCCGCGATTGGCGAGTAGCGCATTGCCGAGCTTCTGGCCGACTGCGCGGAATGCGATGCCGTTGACGATCGAACCGTCGCCCGACTTAAAACGCAGCCTCAAATGCGCCTGCCCGACCTCGTCGGCAAAGACGAGCTGATGCCCCGGCAGCGCCAGCACCGGCTCCGGGTTGCCGCTGCCGAACGGCCCCGCGCGATTGAGCGTCGTCGCCAGCTCCGTCGTTACCGCACGCGCGGAGACCGCGCCGTCGATATCGAGCTCATTGACGTGGCGCGCCTCGGCGACGTCCTGCGCCAGCGCGGTCTCGAGATAGGCACGGAATTCGGCGAGCTTCTCTTTCCGCAGCGTGACGCCGGCGGCCATCGCGTGGCCGCCGCCCTTCAGCAAGATGCCGTCGGCCACAGCCTGCCGCACCGCCTTGCCGAGATCGACGCCGGCGATCGAGCGGCCCGAGCCGGTGCCGATGCCGCCGGGCTCGAGCGCGATGGCGAAAGCGGGCCGCGAAAACTTCTCCTTCAGGCGCGAGGCGACGAGGCCGACCACGCCGGGATGCCACCCTTCAGACGCCGTGACGATGACGCCGAGCTTATCCTCCAGCCCGATCGAGGCCAGCGCCTCGGCTTCCGCCTGCGCTTCCGCGGCCTGCTCGATGATGCGGCGCTCGCTGTTGAGGCGATCGAGCTCGGCGGCGATCCGCGCGGCCTCGACGCTGTCGCCTTCCAGCAAAAGCCGCACGCCGAGATCGGCGCGGCCGATGCGGCCGCCAGCATTGACGCGCGGACCCAGCATGAAGCCGAGATGCCAAGCCTCCGGCGGGCCGTTGAGCCGCGCCACGTCCATCAGCGCGGTATGGCCGACATGGTCGCGACGTCGCATCGCGATCAGACCCTTGGCGACGAAGGCGCGATTGAGGCCGATCAGCGGCGCCACATCGGCGACCGTGCCCAGCGCGACGTGATGCAGCATGCCCAGCAGATCGGGCTCTGGCATCTCGGAATTCCAGAAGCCGCGCTGGCGCAGCTCGCGATTGACCGCGACCAGCGTCACCAGCACGAGGCCGACGGCGGCGAGATGGCCGAGACCCGAGAGATCATCGAGCCGGTTCGGATTGACTAGCGCATCGACCTCCGGCAGCTCGTCACCGGCCTGGTGATGGTCGATCACGACCACGGACATGCCGAGGCGTTTTGCTTCGGCGAGCGGCTCGATGCTGGTGGTGCCGCAATCGACAGTGACGAGCAGCGTGGCGCCCTTGGCCGCCAGTCCGCGAACCGCTTCGGTGTTGGGGCCGTAGCCCTCGAAAATGCGGTCAGGGATATGGATCAGCGGATCGAGCCCGCAATGGCGCAGATGCCAGGCCAGCAGCGCCGCCGAGGTGGCGCCATCGACGTCGTAGTCGCCGAAGATCGCGACCTTCTCGCCCCTCGCCGCCGCGTCCGCGATCCGCTTCGCCGCGGCCTCCATCTCAGTCACGGTGAACGGATCCGGCATCAGCTTCCGGATGGTCGGATCGAGAAAGTCGGCGACCGCGTCAATGTCGACGCCGCGGCCCGCCAGCACCCGCGCCAGCAGCTCCGGCAGTTGGTGCCGCTGCACGATGGCGAGCGCCTTGGCCGCCCCGCGCGCGTCCAGCCGGTCGCGCCAGAGCTTGTCGGTGAGCGAGCGCGCGACGCCCAGGAACGCCTGGGGCATCTCGGTCGGCAAGGTGGTGGCGGGCGGTGTCATGGATCGAAACTGGCTTGAGGAACGCGGACCCGATACAGGGCGATGCGGCGATCGGCCGACAATGACGATTGACCGGGAATCCCCTGGTGTTTGCAATGTCCCCGCCGCACAAAGCGGTGGATTGCCGCTTTGCTGCGCGGACTGACTATCATTTGGGCAATCCGCAAAACAGCAAATTAAGCAGGCGTTAGGCGGAATCCTCGAAAAAGAATCGTATTCGATCTGTGAGTTGTTGTTCCGGGTTCATTGCAGATCAGGCCTCATTGCCAAGGGAAGCTCCCCGATGTCTGCTGCGCTGGGTCTCAAAGCCAAGCCCGTTTCCAACGAACCCGCCGACGACGATTCCGACATTTCCGCGCTGATCAACCGCCTCACCGCGGAGGTCAACCAGATCGCGGTCGACAAGACCAAGGCGATCCAGCAGATCACCAACCAGATGAAGATGCTGGCGCTGAACGCGCTGATCGAGAGCTCGCGCGCCGGCGCGCAAGGCGCCGGCTTTGCCGTGGTGGCGCAGGAGGTGCGCGGCGTCGGCCAGCAGGTCGAGACCATCGCACGCGAGCTCGAGACCCAGTTGACGAAACGCACCGGCGATCTCGTCGCCTCGATCGACCGCATGAGCCAGCGCTCGCGCGGCGAGCGCATGGTCGATCTGTCGCTCAACGCGGTCGAGCTGATCGACCGCAACCTCTATGAGCGCACCTGCGACGTGCGCTGGTGGGCGACCGATTCCGCCGTGGTCGATTGCGCGGCCTCCCCTGCTCCGGCCGCGGTCACCTACGCCTCGCAGCGGCTCGGCGTCATCCTCGGCGCCTACACCGTCTATCTCGACCTCTGGCTTTGCGACCTCGACGGCAACGTCATCGCCAACGGCCGCACCGACCGCTTTCGTGTCGTCGGCCAGAACGTCGCCCACACCAAGTGGTTTCGCGAGGCGCGCACCCTTCGCTCCGGCGACGATTATGTCGCCGGCGATGTCGAGAACCAGCCGCTGCTCGGCAACGCGCAGGTCGCGACCTACTGCGCCAGCGTCCGTGCCGGCGGAGAGGCCCACGGCGCGCCGATCGGCGTGCTCGCCATCCATTTCGACTGGGAGCCGCAGGCCCGTGCGATCGTGCAAGGGGTCCGCGTCGGCGACAGCGACAAGGCCCGCGTGCTGCTGGTCGACTCCAATTTCCGCGTGATCGCCGCCTCCGACGGCCAGGGCATCCTCAGCGAGCGCATCTCGCTCTCGCTGAACGGCCAGCGCTCCGGCTTTTACCACGACCGGACCGGCACGATGATCGCCTTCCACGCGACGCCTGGCTATGAGACCTATCGCGGGCTCGGCTGGTACGGCGTGATCGTCTGCGGGGTGTGAGCCTGTTCAACCCAGATCGTGAAAACAACCCCATGCACAGTAGCGGAAGGGTCGTTTTCATGACGATTTTTCATTTGCCATTTGAGAGGTCGGGCAAGGCCGTTTGACACGTCGGGCAAAACACCGGCATGATGCGATGATGGCGCCGTTGGCAGCCGAGGCTGTTCGCGTCTGATGACCAAGCCACCCCTTCTCGACCCTGTCGCCCGCGCCACCTCCGAGAGCAAGGGAACGCACCTCGTGACGGCGTTGCCGATCTGGTGCCCGAACTCGGCATCTCGAACATTCACGTCAGCCTGTCGTTCTGGCAGGACCTGCTCGGGTTCGAGATCGCCTATGATCGGTCGGCAACGACGAAATCGGGCAGCGCGAATTCCTGGTCCAGGATCCCGATGGCTATTTGATCCGCCTCGTCGAACGCTTAGGCACGCGCGCGCCGAAGTAGCCGCGGCAGCGCTATGCCCTGGCGATCCCGGCTCGTTGTGCCCGCAACGCGGCAATTCCGAGCGTCTGCGACGGGCGCTCGCCAAACACTGCAAAGTAATATTGCGCGAACCGGCCGAGCTCGTAAAAGCCCTGCTCCATCGCGACGGCCGCCACGGTGGTTGAGCCGGGCGCGCTCTCGCGCAGGATGGAATGAACGGCGCATAGCCGCTTGTGCCGGAGGAAACTGACCGGACCGAGGCCGAATACCTCCTGAAAGGCACGGTGCAAGGTGCGCCGCGATACGCTCAATGCCGCGCAGATCTCCGACACATGCACCGGGCGCGTGCCGGCTTCGTCGAGATAATCCTCAACCCTGCGGATCAGCCGTCGCGCCGAAGGCAGCCAGCTGCTGTGGTCAGGCGGCAGTGACGACATGACATTGGCCGCCATGCATTCCACAATCGCCCGTTTCCAGAACTCGGCGGTCGAGGGCGTCAAGCCCTCCGTGTTCGTCCGCAGATGCGACATGATCCGGACCAGGCGACGCGAGGCAATCGCACCGCTCTCGGGATCCGCCTTAAAATGGCTGCGGCTGCGCCAGGTGTCGGGATCGCTCAGCCGCGCCTCGCCGCCGAACAGCGAGGCAACTCCATCGAGGTCGAAGCGCATCGCGGCGTAAGCGGACGCGCCATGGAAGACGCCGTCATGCTCGAGCAGCGGCGGGATCACGAGCACGTCGTTGAGCTGCATGTCGAACGACCAGTGCGCAACGCGCTCCTCAGCCGCGAGCAGCATCCCGATGATCAGCTTGTCGTCGCTGGAGACGCGCTGCGTGCGCATGCCGACGTTGAAGGTGCCGATGCTCAGCGAGAAGTCGCCGATACCAACATGCGACAACGTTCCCCGCAGCCGCCCGCGTCCGAGCTGCATCACGTCGACATGCGAGCCGTGGACGGCCTGGTGAAGTCCTTCGAAACCGTCGAGCTTACGCGAATCAACCAGAAGGAACTGCCCCATGGCTGCACTCTGTTACTCAAGCGCGACAATTCTGCGGCAGGCGGCCGCGAAATACCACCACAACGCGAGATGGGTGCGACAACCCGCCTGCGCGTTTTGATACAAACGCTATCGAAATCCGGCGAGCGAGATTGCCGTATTCAGCGCGAGTTGCTGCGATTTGTGACATGGGGCGTTAAGTCTCAGCCGCTGCTTCAGCGTACTGGCACAAACTGCACATCACAGCCTCCCATTCTTCGGATACCGTTTGCAACCTCAGCGATCTCAATCGGAAGCGCTCTGTCGATGGCAGGGCGCACGCGGTGGCGTTTTGCCGCGTGGTGGAAGCCCTGCGCGCAAAGGAAAGAGATCTTGACGCAATGACGCGTCTTCGTCTCCCCGAGCGTCGAGAAAGAGGGGACCAGACAATGCGTCCAGCGTACCGGACAACGCGCCGTCGTCGGCACCTGCCAAAACCTTCGCCGTAGCGTCAGCTCCACCATGTTGCGGGCGGACCTCGATCATCGCGAGTGGTTGCCGGACGATGCAAAGACCGGCGAGATGCTCTTCATTCCCGGCGGAACCTTTCGCATGGGATCCGACCATCATTACCCCGAGGAGGCGCCGAGCCATCGGGTCGCCGTCGACGGTTTCTGGATCGATCGCACGCCGGTCACCAACCGGCAGTTCAAGCAATTCGTCAACGCGACACGCCATGTCACTGAAGCCCAGATCGTTCCGGATCCGAAGGACTATCCAGGCGCCCTGAAGGAGATGCTCTACGCGGGATCACTGGTTTTCTCTCCGCTGCCGCGCATCACCGATCTCACCGACTGGAGCCAGTGGTGGTCATTCATGCGCGGCGCCAATTGGCGTCATCCTTACGGTCCCGGCAGCAACATCAGGGGCCTCGACGATCATCCGGTCGTGCACGTCTCCTACAGCGATGCGGCGGCCTATGCCCGTTGGGCCGGCAAGGAGCTGCCGACGGAAGCCGAATGGGAGTTTGCCGCGCGGGGCGGCCTTGAGGGCGAGGAATTCGCCTGGGGCGATGCGCTGATGCCGGGCGGTAAGCACATGGCCAATATCTGGCAGGGAAACTTCCCCGTCCAGAATCTCGGCGAGGATGGGTACGCACGTACCTCGCCGGTCATGGCCTTCCCGCCCAACGGCTACGGCCTCTACGACATGATCGGCAATGTCTGGGAGTGGACATCCGACTGGTGGTCGGCGCGGCACACGGCCGAGGCTGCAAAACCCTGCTGCATCCCAAGCAATCCGCGCGGCGGCCGCGAGGATGCGAGCTTTGATCCATGTCAACCGGACATCCGCATTCCGCGCAAGGTTCTGAAGGGCGGCTCGCATCTCTGCGCGCCGAACTATTGCCGCCGTTATCGTCCCGCCGCGCGGCATGCCGAGCCGATCGACACCTCGACCAGCCATGTCGGCTTCCGCTGCGTGGTGCGGATGCCTCCCGTCACTCACCGCGAACAAGAAGGATCTGCTGCAACATAGGGAGCATCGCATGAGCAGCGAGTTGAAGAACAAGAACAACCAGTCCAGTCAACCGATCGATCGCAGACATCTGCTGCTTGGAACATCCTCCATCGTCGCCGCCGCGGCCCTGACGTCCGAGGCCATGGCGCAGGCCCAGAAAGCAGCCCCAGCGCCCAACCCGTCGCAGACGTCGTCCGGCCGCAAGCCGAACATCCTCGTGATCTTCGGTGACGATATCGGCCAGACCAATATCTCCGCCTATTCTTTCGGCGTGATGGGATATCGCACCCCGAACATCGATCGCATCGCCAAAGAAGGCATGATGTTCACCGACTATTATGCCGAGCAGAGCTGCACCGCCGGGCGATCGTCGTTCATCACCGGCCAGTGCACGCTGCGGACGGGATTGTCGAAGGTCGGCATTCCCGGCGCCGCCGTCGGCCTCCAGTCACGCGACGTGACGATCGCCGAATTGCTCAAGCCGCTTGGCTACGCCACGGGCCAGTTCGGCAAGAACCATCTCGGCGACCGCAACGAGTACCTGCCGACCGTACACGGCTTCGACGAGTTCTACGGCAATCTGTATCACCTCAACGCCGAGGAAGATCCGGAGAACCGGTTCTATCCGCGCGATCCCGGCTTCCTGGAGAAATTCGGACCGCGCGGCGTCCTGCGCTGCAAGGCCAGCGACCGCGACGATCCGACCGAGCACCCACGCTTCGGACGGGTTGGCAAGCAGACCATCGAGGATACCGGCCCGCTGAACAAGAAGCGGATGGAGACGATCGACGACGAGACCTCGGCTGCCGCGATCGATTTCATCAAGCGGCAGACCCAGGCCAACACGCCGTTCTTCTGCTGGTTCAACTCCACCCGCATGCATTTCCGCACGCACGTCCGGCCCGAGCATCGCGACAAGCCCGGGCTGACGTCCCGGACAGAATATGCGGATGGAATGATCGAGCACGACGCGACGATCGGAACGATCCTGAAGGCGCTGGACGATCTCGGCATCGCCAACGACACCATCCTGATCTACACGACCGACAACGGACCGCACCAGAATTCCTGGCCGGATGCCGGCACGACCCCGTTCCGCAGCGAGAAGAACACCAATTGGGAAGGCGCGTTCCGCGTTCCCTGCATGATCCGATGGCCCGGCCGCATCGCTGCCGGCACCGTGTCGAACGAGATCGTCAGCGGTCTCGACTGGATGCCGACGCTGCTCGCCGCAGCAGGCGATGCCGACGTCAAGCAGAAGCTGCTGACCGGTTATCAGATCGGCGGCGAGACCTACAAGGTCCATCTCGACGGCTACAGCCAGCTCGCCTACCTCACCGGTCAACAGCCGAACAGCGCCCGCAAGGAATTCGTCTACTTCAACGATGACGGCGACCTCGTCGCGGCGCGCATCGAGAACTGGAAGGTCGTTTTCGAGGAACAGCGTGCGACGGGAACGATGCGAATCTGGGCCGAGCCGTTCACGAAGCTCCGTGTCCCGAAATTCTTTAACCTGCGGTCCGATCCTTACGAACGCGCCGATATCACGTCCAATACCTACTATGACTGGCTGATGTCGGACGCTGCCGGCGTCCTCATTGCCGGCCCTGCAATCGTCGGTCAATTCCTTGCAACCTTCAAGGAGTTTCCGCCCAGCCAGCGGCCTTCGAGCTTTAGCATCGATCAACTCCAGGAGAAGATGCAACGTAGCTTCGAAGCCGCGCAGAGTAACTGACGGTGGCGGAATGGCGGGAGATGCAACGGTCGGATCGTGAAGAGCGCATCCGGCCGTCTTGGTCGCAATGGCGCGCCATCGCGTCGCGAAAGTCATACCGCGTCGTCCTGGCCGTCGTCATGCTCGTCTCGGTCGGAGCATCGCGCGCATCGGCCCAGACCGATCCCTTGCCATCCTGGAACGACGGCGCGGCGAAGCAGGCCATCACCGATTTCGTCACGCGCGTGACGTTGCAAGGCGGCGCGGATTTCGTGCCACCTGCCGAGCGTATTGCTGTGTTCGACAATGACGGCACGTTGTGGTGCGAGCAGCCGGTTTACTTCCAGCTCGCCTTTGGCCTCGACAGTGTCAAGGCGTTGGCGCCGAAGCATCCTGAATGGAGGCATCAGCAACCGTTCAAGGCATTCCTCTCGGGTGACAAGGAAGGCCTCGCCTCGCAGGGCGAGAAGGGCTTGCTGGGGTTGATCGCGGCCGCACATAGCGGCATGACGACGGATGACTATGCCGTATCGGTAGCCGGCTGGCTCGCGCAGGCCAGGCACCCGCGCTTTGACCGTCCCTACAACGAACTGGTCTATCAGCCGATGGTCGAGCTGCTCGCCTATCTGCGCGCGAACGGTTTCAAGACTTTCATCGTCTCCGGCGGTGGTGTCGAATTCATGCGGGTGTGGGCCGAGAAAGCCTATGGCATTCCGCCGGAGCAAGTCGTCGGCTCGTCCGGCGTCACGCAATTCAAGATCGGCGCCGACGGACGTCCTCTCCTGACGAAGCTGCCCAAGGTCGAATTCATCGATGACGGCCCCGGCAAGCCGTCAGGCATCAACCGCTTCATTGGTCGTCGCCCGATCCTCGCCTTCGGCAATTCGGACGGCGACCAGCAGATGCTGCAATGGACCGCGGCCGAGCCTGGCGCTCGTTTCCTCGGCATCGTCCATCACACCGATTCAGCCCGCGAATATGCCTACGACCGGCGATCCAAAATCGGAAAGCTAGACAAGGCCTGGGATGAAGCGGTGCAGCGTGGCTGGACCGTGGTCGATATGGCCAAGGACTGGAAGACGGTGTTCGCGTTCGAGCATAGCAACACAGGGGCCTTGCAATGACGAGGCGGCCGTCATGAGCGGCTACGACATCTTCGCCTGGATCGTGCTGGTGATCCTGCTCGCCAGCGCCATCGGCGTCGTCTGCATCGCCGGCTGGCTGCCAGGGCACATTGCCAAGTCGCGCAACCATCCGCATGCGCAGGCCGTGACCGTCGCAGGCTGGATCACGCTGTTCTTCGGCTTCGCGCTGTGGCCGATCGCCTTCATCTGGGCCTATCTCGACGTGCCCGCGCGCAAGGCGGGAGATGCGTGATGGCCGTCGCGATCCTCAACACCTACCTGGTGCTGCTGTTTCTTCTGGTGCACTTCGGCGTCGTGCGCTTCAACCTGTTCTGGAAGGCGTCGCCCTTCATCGTCATGGCGATCGTGCTGATCTGTCTCTTCATCCCGATGGGATGGGGCGCGCCGCAAGGCAATGCGCTGGTCGTGCGCAATGCGGTCTCGATCGTGCCTGACGTCGCCGGCGAAGTGACCGACGTCCCTGTCGCCGCCAACGTGCCGCTCCGATCCGGCGACGTGCTGTTCAAGATCGATCCGACGCCCTACGCCGCCCAGGTCAAGGCGATCGACGCCCAGTTCAAGCTCGCCAAGACGCGGCTCGGCCAGATGACGCAACTTTACGAGCGCGACGCCGGCCGCGGCTTCGATGTCGAGCAGCGCCAGTCCGAGGCGGACCAGCTCTCCGGCCAACTCGAGGCCGCGCAGTGGAACCTCGACAAGACCGTGGTGCGTGCGCCCACCGACGGCTACGTCACCAACCTTGCGCTGCGCAAGGGCGCGCGCGTCGCCAATTTGCCGCTGTCGCCGGTGATGGCCTTCATCGACACCTCCTCCACCATCATCGGCGTCGAGATCAACCAGATCGATGCGCGTTACGTCGCGCCGGACCAGGAGGTCGAGGCGACCTTCAAATTCGCGCCCGGGCAGATTTTTGCCGGCAAGGTCGAGAGCGTGCTCCAGGCGATTGCGCCGGGACAGACCCAGACGTCGGGCACGGCCGTCATGCCGAAAGCGATCGAGGCCGCGCCTTTCGTCGTTCGCGTCAAGCTCGACGATGCCGATTTCGTCAGACGTTTGCCGGCCGGCAGCGCCGGCACGGCCGCGATCTATACCGACCACGTCAAGCCGACCCATGTCGTGCGTCGCGTGATCCTGCGGCAGGTCGCGATACTGAATTACGTCAATCCGTTCTGAGCGAGAGGCGCCATGAAAAGAGCATTGATGACGGCTTCATTCCTTCTCCTCACGCCTGCCGCGCATGCGCAATCGCAAGTCCCGGTGACGGTCGACAATTTTGGCCGCGCAGAGAGCGATCTCTATTTCGGCAACGGCGTCAAGGATGCCGGCGGGATCGGAAAGCTGTTTCACCATCGCGAACCGATTCAGATCAACAAGCAGATGGTGATCCGGTCCAACCGCGACACGTTGTACTCGACCGTCGTCCTCGACCTCGACGCCGGCCCCGCGACGATCACGTTACCGGATGCAGGCAAGCGATTCCGGTCGATGCAGGTGATCAACGAGGACAACTACGTCGTCGGCAAGGTCGAATATGGCGCGGGGAGCTACACATTCGACAAGAACAAGGTCGGCACGCGCTACGTCATGATCGCGCTGCGGACGCTGGTTGACCCCAACGATCCCAAGGACATCGAAAAAGTCCACGCCTTGCAGGACGCGGTTAGGATCAGCCAGAAGTCTCCGGGCAAATTCGACATTCCGAACTGGGATGCCGGCAGCCAGAAGAAGGTCCGGGATGCCCTTCTGGTGCTGGCTGCAACGACGGGTGGGTTCAAGAATGCGTTCGGATCGAAGGAGCAGGTCGATCCGGTCAAGCATCTGATCGGGACCGCAGCCGGATGGGGCGGCAATCCCGACAAGGAAGCCACCTATCTCAGCTTCAATCCGGAAAGGAACGACGGCACCACGGTCTACAAACTGACCGTTCCCGGCAACGTGCCGGTTGACGGTTTCTGGTCGATCAGCCTCTACAATGCCGAGGGCTACTTCGAGAAGAACCCATACGGCGCGTATTCGCTCAACAACATCACCGCGGCGAAATCTGCTGACGGCTCCGTCGCTGTGCAGTTCGGCGGCTGCGACGGCAAGATCCCGAACTGCCTGCCGATCATGAAGGGCTGGAACTACACGGTGCGGCTCTACCGGCCGCGGCCCGAAATCCTGAACAGCAAGTGGAAATTCCCCGAACCGCAGGCGGTGGGCGGATCATGAGCGACATTATGCATACCCTGGAGGCTGTCATGAAGCGTGCAATCGTTGCCGCTTTCGCCGTCATGTTGACCATGGGCACGAATGCGCAGTCGAACTCCTTGGATGAACTCACTGCGCACCGGGCTCAAGCCCGCGCCGTCGAGGCCGTCATCTGGGGAATGCCGATCGTCAACTACGACCTCATGCTTCAGGAGATGCTGACCAAGACGCCGGGCAAGGTGAACCAGGTGATCTATTGGGGCAAGCCGCTGGACTGGAAGAACCAGACGCTGACGCCGAACCCAGATACGCTCTACTTGATGGCGTTCCTCAACACGAAGGATGCTGGTCCGATCGTGATCGAGATTCCGCCGGCAGGCGCTGCGGGCTCCCTCAATGCCAACATCGTCAATGCCTGGCAGCAGCCGCTGGAAGACGCAGGCCTGCTCGGCGTCGACAAGGGGGCCGGCGTCAAGCTCGTGATGCTGCCGCCCGGCTTCACGGGCCAGGTGCCCGCAGGCTTCGAGCCGCTTCAGCCCAACACGTTTGGAAGCTACGCCCTGTTCCGCTCGAACATGAAAAGCCATGGCGATGCCGACGTGGCGAACTCCATCGCTTACGGCAAGCAGATCAAGATCTATCCGATTTCCCAGGCATCCAGCCCGCCACAGACGGTCTTTACCGATGTCAAGGACGTCGTGTTCGACTCGACGATCCGCTACGACGACAGCTTCTTCGTCAATCTCCACCGCGCTGTGCAGAGCGAGCCGTGGCTTCCACGCGACCGCGCGATGATCGATCAGTTGCGCGCGATCGGTATCGAGAAAGGCAAGGCGTTCGCGCCCGATGCGAAGGTGAAGCAGGCCCTCGCAGCCGGTATCGTCGAAGCGCGTGCATGGATGGCGGCGAAATACGACGCCGGTCTGCCTCCGTTCTTCGAGGGAACGCACTGGACCGTTCCGGCGCATCCCGACTTGCTCAAGGCGGCGGCGGCTGAATTCGAGGAGCCGGACGCCTATCCGGTCGATTGGCGGGGCATTACCTATACGTACGCCTATATCGGCATCAAACGGCTCGGTGCAGGCCAGTTCTACCTGATCAACATCAAGGACAGAGACGGCCAGAGCTACGACGGCGCGACGACGTATCGCCTGCACGTTCCGCCTGATGTGCCGGTCGAGCAGTATTGGTCGCTGACGGCCTATGATCGCGACACGCACGCGCTCATCAAGAACGTCGACCGCGCGAGTCGCGCTTCGAACAATGCCAACGTGAACAGAAATGCTGACGGGTCCGTCGATCTCTATCTCGGGCCGAAGCCGCCCGCCGGCCAGGAGGCTAACTGGATCCCGACCGACCCCGCCCGCAAGTTCGAGCTGATGTTCCGCCTTTACGGGCCGAAGCAGGAACTCTTCGCGAAGAGCTGGAAGCTACCTGACGTCGAACGGTTCGCGACGACCGTCGGAGGCGCCACGAAGTAGCGGGACCGTGGGACGTGGATTGGTGGCTACGACAAGCGTGAGGGGAATGACATGACGGGACAGCTTCGCAGCGCCACGCTTGGCATCGCAATGGCGTTCACCGGCTTCGCCGCCCAGCCTGCCCTCGCCGATTCCGGCGGCGTCAGCTTCTGGCTTCCAGGCATCTTCGGCAGCCTCGCCGCCGTGCCGGTGACGCCGGGATGGGCCTATTCGACGATGTACATTCACCTCAACGAAAAAGCCGGGGCCGGGCAGAACTTCGTCACCAGCGGCGGCATCCCGGGATCGGTGACCGCCGGCCTCAAGGCTCATGCCGACGTGCTCGTGATGGGTATCACCTACACCTCGGCGATGCCGGTGCTCGGCGGCCAGGCCGGCTTCACCGTGCTCACCGCGCCGGGAAACATCGGCGTCGGCATCGATGCGACGCTGACCGGGCCACGCGGCAATGCCATCTCGGGCAGCGCCACGGACAACCGCACCACGCTGACCGACGTGTTCTACCAGGGCACGCTGAAATGGAACCAGGGCGTCCACAACGAGCTGGTCTACATCACCGGCAACATCCCGAGCGGCACCTATGATTCCAGCCGGCTCGCGAATCTGAGTTTTGGCTTCCCGGCGATCGATGCGGGCGCCGGCTACACCTATCTCGATCCGAAGACCGGCCACGAATTCTCTGTCGTCGGCGGCCTCACCTATAGTTTCATGAACGGCGCGCTGCAGTACCAGAATGGCATCGACTTCCATCTCGACTGGGCCGCCTCGCAGTTCGTCAGCAAGAACGTCCATGTCGGGCTCACCGGCTACTACTTCCAGCAGATCACCGACGACAGCGGCCCCGGCGCCAAGCTCGGCGGTTTCAGGGGCATGTCGGTCGGCATCGGCCCGCAGATCGGCTTCATGATCCCGATGTCCGACGGCTATCAGGGCTATCTCAACATCCGCGGCTACAAGGACCTCGAGACCGAGAACCGGCCAAACAGCTGGTCGACCTGGGTCACCTTCTCGGTCTCGCCGGCAGCGCCCGCGCCGGCCGCGACGAAGCCGATCGTTCGAAAATACTGACGGAGGCGTCACGCAGCTCCGATGACGGGAGAGAAGACAAAGCGGCAGTTTCGCATCGGCTTCCAGACATCGATCATCACGGTGTTCGTGGGCGTGGTGCTGCTCGTGGGCCTGACGCTGGTCTATCTCAGCTTCGAGCGCGTGACCTCGATCACGCGGACGGCCGCCTCCGGCTTCATCGAGAAGGTGGCGCAGCTCGGTGCCGACCATGTCGACGAGCAGTTCAAGAATGTCCGCGACAATCTCGACGTCCTGTCCGGCATGCCGCCGATCCAGGAGGCCGACATCGCGGACAATTCGCGGCTATACAGCCTGATGGCGGCGATGCTGCGCAACAACCCGCAGCTCTTCAATCTCTATGTCGGCTACGAGGACGGCTCTTTCATCGAGATGGACGTGATCGACCGCGCCAAGCCGGCGTTCCGGGCGGGCCTGAAGGTCGATGAGGATGCGAAATTCCGGCTGGTCGTGATCTCGCGCACGGCCGGCAGCGCCCCGGTCACGCAATATCTGTCCGAAAACCTCATCGAGGTCGCGGAGGTCCCCGGCCCTGCCGGCTACGACCCACGGCAGCGGCCCTGGTATGTCGAGGCGTTCAGGAACGACAAGACGCTGCTGACGGGGCCTTACGTCTTCTACGCCACCGGCGAGCCCGGCTACACGCTGCGAACGCCGCTGAAGGAAGGCCGCCGCGGCGTCGTCGCGGGCGACGTGCTGCTGAACCGGTTCGAGGACATGCTGGCGGAGCAGAAGCTCGGCCAATCCGGGCTCGCCTTCCTGTTCAACGATGCCGACCGCATCGTCGGCCATCCCGAGATGAACCGCCTGATGGCGGAGATCCCGGAGCGTCAGGACGACCTGCCGCAGATCGGCGCGCTCAGGCTTCCTGCATTGGTGCCGATCATCCGCTCCTGGCGCGGCGGCGGGCCGGCCCAGCAATTCTTCACGGATGCCGCGGGCCGGACCTATATCGCTGCGGTTCACCGGCTCGATACGACCGGCTCGGCCAATGTGCGGCTCGCGATGTTCGCGCCGCTCGATGAATTCTACGCCCGGATCATCAATGAGCGGCGCACGCTGTTCGCGCTGGCGCTGGCTTTCGTCGGCGCGACGCTGCCGTTCGCGTTCTGGCTGGGGTCGCGGATGGCGCAGCCGCTGCGCAAGCTGGTCGAGGAGACCGATGCGATCCAGCGTTTCGACATCGCGGAACGGCCTCGCATCCACTCCGCCATTGCCGAGTCGAGGAGCTCGGCCGCTCGGTCTTCACCATGCGCAGCGTGGTCCGCAGCTTTGCGAGCTTCATTCCGCGGCCGATCGTGCGGCAGCTGATCGAGACCGGCTCATCACTCCGCCTCGGCGGCTCCAGGCGCGAGGTCACCGTGCTGTTCACTGACGTCGCCGACTTCACGGCCAAGACCGAACGCGCGGACCCGTCGCAGGTGATGATCTACACCTCGCGCTATTTCGCGGTGCTGTCGGACGAGATCATGCGGCACCAGGGCACGGTCGACAAATATATCGGCGATGCCGTGATGGCGTTCTGGAATGCGCCCGCGGATGATCCTGATCATACCGCCAATGCCTGCCGCGCGGTTCTCGCCTGCCTCGCGGCGAACGAGGCCCTCAACAAGGACTTTAGGCGCGAGGGCTGGCCGCCCTATGACACGCGCTTCGGCCTGCATGTCGGCGATGCCGTGGTCGGCAATGTCGGCTCGAGCGACCGGATGAACTATACCGCGCTCGGCGCCACCGTGAACCTGGCGTCACGGCTGGAAGGCCTCAACAAGAGCTACGGCACGCGCGTGCTGGTCAGCTCGGCTGTTCGTGCCCGCGTGGGCCATGCGTTCCTGTTCCGCAGCGTCGACAACATCACCCCGAAGGGGTTTGCCGAACCGATCGAGGTCAGCGAGCTGCGCGGGGAGCTGGCGCAGGCGGGCGAGGCCGAGATTGCGATGTGCCGCCGCTGGGACGAGGTGTTCGCGTCAATCGCCCAGGACGGTTCGGCCGAGACGGCCCGGGTCCGGCTCTCCGGATTCCTGCACGACTATCCCAAGGACTCCGTCGCGCTGCTTCATGCCCAGCGAATACGGTCCTCGGCCCAGGGGGCGGCGGCATGAGCATTCGCGAGCCCAGTCGCCGGCAATTGTTGCGCCGGGGCGCCGCGCTGGCGGTCGCGTCGGTCGGGCTCGCGGCACCGGCCATTGCGCAGGCCCGCACGAAACTCCGGCTCGGCTATCTCCACGTGGTCGCGGTGGACGGTCATATCTGGACCGGCCTCGATCGCGGCTCGTTCGACCGCGAGGGCATCGATTTCGAGCTGCACGAGTTCAACACCGGCCCCGAGGTCTTCGAGGCGATGATGCGCGGAGAGCTCGAGGTCGTCTCGGCCGGCGGTGTCATCTCCAATTATCTTGCGCTCGGTCGCGGCCGGGGTTTTCTCATCAACGACATCGAGGTTGCGACCGCGCAGCTCTGGGGCCGGCCGTCGCTCGGGGTGACCAAGCTCGCCGATCTCAGGGGCAAGCGGATCGCGACGACCATGAAGACCACGGCGCACATCTTCCTCGACCGGGCGCTGCGCGCCAACAGCATCAATCCGTCCGAGGTGGAGATCGTCAATTCGAGCATGCCGGATGCGGTCGGGGCGTTCATCGCCGGCGAGGTGCCAGCCGTCGCGCTCTGGGTGCCGTTCAACGTCGCCGTGCGCGAAGCGCTGCCCGAGGCGGTCAAGCTGGTGGATGCCTCTGCGTTCTATCCACAATCGGCCGTGCTCGGCGGCTGGGCGGCGCGGACCGATTATTATGCCGGAAACAAGGAGGTCCTGAGCCGGATCATCCGTGGCTGGGTCGATGCGAACGACCACATGGTGCGCAACCCGGCCGCCGCGGCCGAAGCGCTCCAGGCCCACTACAGGCGGTCGCGTCCGGCCGATCTCACCGAGGCCTTCAAGGCGCAAAAACTCTACTCCGCGCGTGAATGGCGGCGGCTCTACGCGGACGGAACCGTCGCGAAATGGTTGCAGCAGGTCAGCGACTTCTTCATGACGGACGCCGGTGTCACCAATGCCGTGCGCGCGTCGGATTATTTCGATACGCAGCTCTACCTGGCAGCGGTCGGATAGTGATCATCCACGAACGCGACCGGCGTTCCTTTCGCGACGCGCCCGGCAACGCGTTCGGCATCCCAATTGGTGAGGCGCACGCAGCCGTGGGATTCGGCCTTGGAGATCTTGTCCGGCGACGGCGTGCCGTGAATGCCGTAGCCTTCGGCGGAGAGGTTGATCCAGACCGTGCCGACCGGGTTGTTCGGGCCGGGCTTGATGGTGAAGGGCTTACTGGAATGGACGCCCTTGAAGCGGTAAGCGGGATTGTAGCGATAGAACGGATTCTTGCTGACTTCCGTGACCTTGAGCGTACCTGAAGGCGACGGCTTCTCCTCGCTCCCGACGGTTGCCGGATAGAACCCGATCAGCGCATTCGACTTGTCGAACAGCTTGACGGTCTGCCTGACCTTGTCGATCTCGACCCTGTCGGCCTTGGCGGGTGCCTCCTCGCTTGCGCTCGCAGTGTCGACGACGACGATGGTGTCGCCGGCCCGGTCGAACTGTCGCCCGGGGTTGAGCGCGGCAAGGAGCCGCTCGCTCATGTGGAACTTCTCGGCGAGGGCTTCGCGCGGACTGGTGTAGCCAAGCTTCGGGATGTCCTTCATGTCCTCCATCTTCGACGGCAGCTTGTTCAGGAACGGGCCCGCCATGTCCTGCTCGGTGATGGTGTAGGTCAGCGTCACCGGCCGGTCGTCCGCCCGCAGTGCCTTCCAGACCTCCTCGGTCGGGTTGTCCGAGCTCGGCAGTTGCCGGGCTTCGGCATAGGCCCGCAGCGCCTTCTTCGCGTTCTCGCCGAACCTGCCGTCGATCTCGCCTGGCGAGAAATGCGCCCTGTCGAGCAGGACCTGCAGACGCACGCCCGCCGGCGTCGGCTTCTCGTTCGAGAGACTCTTCTTCGAGGGCTCGGCAGAATCGATGGCGGCGGGGTTGATCTCGGCCGCGAATGCAGGCGCCGTGCTCAGCGCAAGGGCCAGAACAAGGCAGATTTCGCGGGCGCGGCCGGCCGACCAGGCGCCCATCACTGTCCTTCGCAACACGCGACCGCCCATCTGCCAGCTCCGGGATGGAGACACTCACCGAAATGGCAACTCGGCGCGAGGGCAGAAGTTTCCGGTTTTTCCCGGGCGGAGTTATCTGCGGCGCATCCTTCGAGACGCCCGCCCACGGCGGGCCCTCAGGATGAGGTCGCGTCCTGCGGCGAGATATCAGAGCGCCGCGCGGCGCGCCGCCATCTCGACCGCGAGCAGCAATGCGGCGCGGCTGGCGCCGATCGATGCGATGCCCTGGCCTGCGATGTCGTAGGCGGTGCCGTGCGCGGGCGTGCAGATCGGGAATGGGAAGCCGCCGAGCAGGGTCACGCCGCGATCGAACCCCATCAGCTTCATCGCGATCTGGCCCTGGTCGTGATACATCGTCAGCACCGCGTCGAAGGCGCCGGCCTTGGCGCGCAGGAATACCGTATCGGCCGGGAACGGTCCCTCGGCGGCAATGCCCTCGGCCTGCCCGGCCGCGACCACGGGCGCGATCACATCGATCTCCTCGCGGCCGAAATTGCCGCCGTCGCCGGCGTGCGGATTGAGACCGGCGACCGCGATGCGCGGCCGCGCGAAACCGGCGTTGCGCATGCAGGCATCGGTCAGCTTGAGCGCACGGTGGATGCGCTCGCTGGACAGGTTTGCGGCGACGTCCTTCAGCGGAATGTGCGAGGTGACGCGTGCGTTCCAGAGCCGGTCCAGCACGTTGAATTCGCTTGCAGGCGTCCTGAGCCCGACAACCTCTGCGGAAAACGCGATCTCGTCGTCATACTCGGCGCGGGCAAGCCGCATCGCCTGCTTGTTGAAGGGAGTGAAGCAGACGGCATCGACATGGCCGTCGCGGCCAAGCTCGAGCGCGTGCCGGTAATTGGCGAGCGCGAATTTGCCGCCGGCAAGGGTCGCGGTCTTCGGCTCGACATTTCTGGGATCGAGATGGCGGAGGTCAAGGAACAGTGCATCGCCCTGTGTCGCGCGAAAGTTGGCGCCCTGCTCCACTCCGGTCAGCTCCGGTGTGACGCCCGCGACGCGCGCGCCCTCGTCGAAGATGCGGCGGTCGCCGATCACGACCAGGCGGCAGCGGGCGCGGATATCGTCCTGAGCCACCAGCTTCGCAGTCAGCTCTGGGCTGATGCCGGCGGGATCTCCCATTGCCAGCGCGATGAGCGGCTTTGCGGTCATATGATCACCTTCTCCTGAGCAGTCGTCGTCTCATTGGCGGATAGCGCAGGCTTGCGAAACAGGCGCGCGAGCTGCAAGGCAAGCGGAAGCAGGAGCAGCGCAATGCCGCCCACGATCAGGCAGGTCACCAGCTTGTTGGCGAAGAAGATCCCGAGCGATCCCTTCGACATCAGCATCGATTGCCGGAACGCATCCTCGGCCTTGTCGCCGATGACGATCGCGAGCACCAGCGGCGCCAAGGGATAGAACAGCTTCTTGAAGAGATAGCCGACAATGCCGAAGCCGAGCATCATGACTACGTCGAGATAGGAGTTCGACACCGAATAGGCGCCAACGACGCAGATGATGACGATCAGCGGCGCGATCACCACGAAGGGAATCCGCATCAAGGCGGCGAACACAGGCACGGTCAGCAGCACCAGCGCGACGGCGACGATGTTGCCGACATACATCGAGGCGATCAGGCCCCAGACGAAGTCTTTCTGGTCCACGAACAGCATCGGGCCGGGATTGAGGCCCCAGATCATCAGGCCGCCCATCATGACGGCGGCGGTGGCGGAGCCGGGAATGCCGAGCGAGAGCATCGGCAGCAGCGCGCTGGTGCCGGCGGCGTGGTCGGCCGTCTCCGGCGAGATGATGCCTTCGACCTCGCCGGTGCCGAAATATCGACCGCGGCGCGAGAAGCGGCGGGCGATGCCGTAGCTCATGAAGGACGCCGCGGTCGGGCCGCCCGGCGTGATCCCCATCCAGCAGCCGATCGCGGCGCTGCGCAGCAGCGCAACGCTGTGGCGCGGCAGCCGGCCGACCGCACGGAACACCTCGCGCCAGTCGATCTTGGAGGAGACCGCGCGGGCATGGAACTCCTCCTCGACCGCGACCAAGAGCTCGCCAATGCCGAACAGGCCCATCACCGCGACAACGAAGTTCACGCCCTTCACCAGCTCGTCCACGCCCATGGTGAGGCGCACGCTGCCGGAGACGGTGTCGATGCCGATCGCAGCGATGGCAAAGCCGATCGCCAGCGCCACGACGGTCTTGATCGGCGCCGCGCCGCCCATGCCGACGAAGCTGGCGAAGGCCAGGAAATAGACCGCGAAATATTCCGGCGGCCCGAAGGCGAGCGCGACCTGCGCCACCCAGGACGCGAGGAAGGTGATCAGGATGACGCCGATCAGCGCGCCGAACGCCGCCGAGCCGAAGGCGGTCGCGAGCGCCGTGGTCGGCCGGCCGTCGCGCGCCATGGGGTAGCCGTCGAAGGTGGTTGCGACGGAGGACGGCTCGCCGGGGATGTTGAACAGGATCGAGGTGACGGAGCCGCCGAACAGCGCGCCCCAATACATGCTGGAGAGCAGGATGATCGCCGACACCGGCTGCATGCCGAAGGTGAGCGGCAGCAGCAGTGACACACCGTTGGGCGCGCCCAGTCCCGGCAGCACACCGACGAGAATGCCGAGCAGCACGCCGACCGCCATCAGGAGCAGATGCGGCATGGTGACCGCGATGGTGAAGCCGTGGAGGAGCTCCTGGAGATTGTCCATCCGCCCCTCCGTCAGAAGCCGAGCGCGACGGCGAGCGCGCCGTGCGGCAGGCTGACCTGGAACATGCGCTCGAACACCACATAGAGCGCGAGCGCCGTGGCCGCCGCCATGGCGAGCGCGCGCGGCAGGGATTGGTGTCTTGGGATCGCCAGCACTGCGAAGACATACCCCGCCGAGGCGAGATACATGCCGAGCAGCGGGATCGCGGCCACGAAGATCGCAGCCGGCACGAACAGCCCGGCGAGCCGGCGCAGCTCGATTCCCGTGATCGCGATGGGGACGTTGGCGAGCGAGGCGACCGGCAGCACGCCTCGCACCAGATTGTAGAGGCTGCCAGCGACGATGATGATGCCGGTCAGGAACGGGAACGTGCCGGCGTCCACGCCCGCGCTCGACCAGCCGATGCCGTTGTCGAGGCTGGAGATGACGACGGCGACACCGAAGCTGCCGGTGAGAGCGGCGGTCGCAAGCTCAAGCGCGCGGCGCGAGATCATCGAGGGCTCCAGTCGAATGGCGTGTTTTACCCACCACTAAGCGTCGTCCCGGCGAACGCCGGGACCCATAACCCCAGGGAGACGTTTGACGAAGACTCGAAGCCACGTCGGTACGACGACCAACCGTCCTCGATAGATCACGCGGTATGGGTCCCGGCGTTCGCCGGGACGACGGTGGAGATTGTGGCACGAGCCCCGCCTCACTTCACCAGCCAGCCCTGCTCGCCCGCGACCTGCTTGACGTGCTCGAGGTCCTCCTTGATGAACTTGTCGAACTCGGCGCCGGTCAGGAACGTGTCGACCTGGGAGGTCTTCTCGATGTAGTCCTTCCATTCTGGCGTCGCCTGCACCTTCTTCATGAGGTCGACATAGTACGCGGCCTGGTCCGGCGTGATCTTGCCGGGCAGCCACACCGTGCGCGGCTGCTCATATTGCTTGATGTCGAGGCCCTGCTCGACGCAGGTCGGAACATCGCTCCAGCCTTCGCTTGCCGTGACCTTCGGCCCCTGCGGCAGGCGCTTCGGGCTGAAGACGCAAAGTGGGCGCTGCGTGCCGCCGCGCCATTGCCCGACGCTTTCACTGGGATTGTTGACGTGGGAGTCGAGGTGTCCGCCGGCGAGTTGCACAGCGGTCTCGGCGCCGCTCTTGAAGGGGATGTAGGTCAGCTTGACCTTGCCGGCCTTCTCGATCATGCGCGTTAGCACCTCGTCGGTGTCCTTGGACTGCGCGCCGCCCATCTTGAACTCGCCCGACGCGGCCGCCTTTAGGTAGTCGCCCGCATTCTTGTAGGGCGCGTCCTGCTTGACCCAGAGCAGGAACTCGTCCTGCGCCATCGCCGCGATCGGGGTGAGGTCGGTGTAGTTGAAGGCGACCTTGGAGACGAGCGGCTGCTGCCAGGCGTTCGATGTGCCGAAGATCACCTTGTAGGGATCACCCGCGGAGGCCTTGCCGTAGACATAGCCCTCGGCCCCGCTGCCGCCGCCCTTATTGACGACGACGATCGGCTGCTCCGTCAGCTTGTACTTGGTGATGATGTTCTGCACCGCGCGGGCGAGATTGTCGGTGCCGCCGCCCGGCCCTGCCGTGGCCACGAACTCGATCGGCTTCTGCGGTTGCCACGCCGCAAACGCCGCCGGCGTGCCTGCGAGCGCGGCCACAGCCACAGAGAGCAGAAGCGTTGATGTCCGACCCATGATTTCCTCCAGCTTCTTTTGTTTTGTTTGATCCGTCGTATCGACGTCCGGTCAGGCGACGCGTTCCTCGCGCCTCCCTGATGCCAGAACGATCGCGCCTTCTTGCTCGAGCGCTTCAATCTGCTTGGGGTCGAACCCGTATTCAGCCAGCACATCGCGCGTATGCTCACCATAGACCGGTGCGCCCGACAGCACTTTGCCTGGGGTCTCCGAAAACTTCACGGGAAGACCGATCGTCTTGACGGGGCCGAGCGTGGAGTGCTCGACCTCGACCACCATCTCGCGCGCCAGCGTCTGCGGATCGCTCAGCGCCTCCAGCATGTCGTGCACGGGGCCGCACGGCACGCCCTTCTCGTCCAGCGCCGCCAACCAATGCGCCCGCGACTCGGTGCGGAAGCGCTCGCTCAGGACCGCTTCGAGCTCCTTCAAATTCGCCATGCGGTCCGAGCCGTTGACGAAGCGCGGATCGACGGCGAGCTCGCTCGCGCCGAGCGCTTCCAGCATCAGCAGCCAGTGCTTCTTGTTGGCGCCGCCGACAACGAGCCAGCCGTCGGAGGCTTCGAAGGCCTGATAAGGCGCGTTGAGCGGATGGGCCGAGCCCATCGCGCGCGGCGCGGTGCCGGCGGCGAGCGCGATCGTGGATTGCCAATAGGTCTGCACCAATGCGGCCTCATAGAGCGAGGTCTCGACCCACTGCCCTTCGCCGGTCTTGAGACGGTGCGTATAGGCAGCCAGAATGCCCATGCTCGCGAGCAGACCGGCGGTGATGTCGGACAGCGGCGGTCCGCACTTGACGGGCGGACCGTCGGGACGTTCGCCCGTAAAGCTCATGATGCCGCTCATGGCCTGCGCGACGAGGTCGAAGCCGCGGCGGTGCTTGTAGGGACCGGTACGGCCAAAACCCGAGAGCGAGCAATAGATCAGCGAGGGATGCTGCCTGTGCAGCTCCTCGTAACCGAAGCCGAGGCGCTCCATGGCGCCGGGCGCAAAGTTCTCGACCAGCACGTCGGCGGTGGCGATCAGTCGCCGCAGCACCTGCTTGCCGCCGTCGGTCTTGAGGTCCAGCACGATGCCGCGCTTGTTGCGGTTCATCATCAGGAAGGAAGCCGCCTCGTCGCCGATCTTCGGCGGCACCGAATGACGGGTGTCGTCACCGTTCGGCGATTTCTCGATCTTGATGACGTCGGCGCCCATGTCGGCGAGCATCAGCGTGCAGGTCGGCCCCGCCATGACGTGAGTGAGATCGATGACCTTGAGGCCGGCGAGCGGTCCGGAACGGCGGGCGGTGGATTGCGAGCTTTGCATCGGGGCGTCCTATTGCCCGCGCCATTGCGGCGCGCGCTTGTTGAGGAAAGCATCGAGCCCTTCGCGAAAGTCCTGGCTCGTGTAGCACATCAGGATGAGGTCTTCGCCCTCGTCCCGCGTCAGCCGCTTTTGCAGCCGGGCGACCGCCTGCTTGGTGGCAGTCAGCGTCAGCGGCGCGTGGCTGGCGAGCAGCAGGGCCACCTCGTCGGCGCGCTGGTCGAGCACTGCGATGTCATCAACGACCTCGCCGAGCAAGCCGACGCTCGCGGCCTCTGCGGCGTCGACGAGGCGCGCGGTGAAGATCAGATCCTTGACGCGGGCGGCGCCAATCAGCGCGGTGAGACGGCTGACATTGGACATCGACAGGCAATTGCCCAGCGTCCGCGCGATCGGAAATCCGATTTTCGTGCTGCGCGTCCCGATGCGAAGGTCGCAGGCCGCGGCAATGCCCGCTCCGCCGCCGGTGCAGAAGCCGTTGATCGCGGCGATGGTCGGCACGCGGCACTGCTCGAGCGTGGTGAGCACCCGGTCGATCCGGTTCTCGTAGTCGATGGCGTCCTGCGGCGTCTTGAATTCGCGGAACTGGTTGATGTCGGTGCCCGACGCGAAGGCCTTGTCGCCGGCCCCACGCAGCACCAGTACCTTGATCGATTGATCGCGGTTGGCCTCCTCGCAGATCGCCGCGAGGCGCTCGTACATGGCGAAGGTGAAGGCATTGCGCGCCTGCGGGCGGTTGAAGGTAATCCGCCCGATGCCGTCCTTGCATTCAAAAACGAGGTCGTTTGCCTCCACTGCCTGGTCCATTTCCTCATATCCTCTTGTTTTTTACATTTTTGAATGCAAAATTTACGATTATCAAGCTGGAACTTCCAGATTTCGACGCATAATTGCATTTTTGCATTCAAACCGTGGAGCAGGTGCCATGCTGCATGAGGAGGTTGTCGGCCGCATCCGCGCCATCCTGCTCGATGGCGAGATCCCGCCGGGCGCGCGGATCCCGGAGCGCGAGCTGTGCGAACGGCTCCAGATCTCGCGCACGCCGCTGCGCGAAGCGCTCAAGGTGCTGGCCGCAGAGGGGCTGGTGCAGCTGCTGCCGCATCGCGGTTCGCGCGCGGCAAAACTGACCGACAAGGACATGCGCGATCTGTTCGAGGTCTGCCAAGGCCTGGAGGCCCTTGCCGGCGAGCTCGCCTGCGAGCGCATCAGCGATGCCGGGATCGGTGAGATCGCTGCCGCGCATGAGGAGATGGTGCGGCATTATCGCGAGGGCGATCTGATCCAGTACTATCGCGGCAACCGGGCCATTCACGAAGCCATCGTCACCGCGGCGGGAAATCCCGCGCTTGCGGCGGTCTATGCCTCCGTGACCGCGCGCATCCGCCGCGCGCGCTACGTCACGCCGACACCGCAGCGCTGGGCGCTGGCGGTGAAGGAGCATGAGGCGATCCTGAACGCGCTGCAGCGGCGCGACGGCGCCGGCCTCGCCCACATCCTGCGCGCCCATCTGCGGCACAAGCGCGAGGAGGTCTTGCAAGCCGGCTTTGCCGAAACCGACGCAAGCGAGCCCACGCTGAAGATCGCGTGAGGCAAAGGCTTGAGCATCAGCCTGACCTGCGCCGAACGCGCCGGCAAACAGCGGTTCAATCAGCCGACGAATGGATCACGACGCCATGCTGCTCGGCGATTGGCGCGACGCTCTGGATCGGCGGCATCCGTCCGTTCTGCTTCGCCAGCTCTGCGAAGGCAGCGAACATGCGATCGAGGCCGGCGCCAGGCATCGCGAACACCAACAGGCGCGCGGTATCGGTGCCGGCATTGCGATAGCCGTGGCGCCGGTGGCGTGGCGCAAAGACAAATGCGCCGGGGCCGAGACGCAGTGGATCGGCCGCGCCTTCGACGTCCATGAGCACTTCGCCACTCAGCACATAGAATGCTTCATCCTCGCGGCTATGCGTGTGCGCCGGTGCGCCGCGCCCCGGCGGCACGATCGATTCCCATATCGAGAATTGTTGACCGGTCTCGCTCGCCATCGCCTTGTAGCTGTGTGTCACGCCGAGCACGTCGAGCGCAGGTCCAGTCCCCGGCGCGCGGAACAGGGGTTGCGCGACATCACTGGTCATATTGCTGGTCATGGCGGTTCCCTCCGCGGATAGGGTTGCGACACATTGACTTGCAGCGGGTGCGAACCCGCCCGATGCCGCAACGTTCCTTCCAGCGCGTGCCAAGGATGCGTGATGATGGAACCACGCTCGTCCCACCACGGCGGCCGCCACTTGCCGCGCCTGTGGGGCTTCCCAAATGAGCGGAAGGCCTGTCTCGGATTCTCCTTTCAGGTTCTCCAGACGCGGAGACCAGCATGCCCTCACCGGCCGCCGCAAACGAGACTGAACGTCTGGCCGCCCTGCACGCGCTCGACATCGTCGATAGCGCGCCGGAATCCGCTTACGACGAGATCACCCAGCTTGCGGCGCAGATATGCGGTTGCCCGGTGTCCTATATCAGCTTCATCGATGATGAGCGGCGTTGGCTCAAGGCAAGATACGGCCTGCCGGCCGAAGTCACCGACGCGCCCCGCGCGAGCGCGGTTTGCACGACGACGATCTGCGGCGCCGAGCTGCTCGTCGTGCCCGACCTGAAATCCGATCCGCGCTTCGAGAACAGCCCGATGGTCATGCTGACGCCGCCCTGCCGCTTCTATTGCGGCATGCCGCTGATCACCGACGAGGGCTATGCGCTCGGCACGCTCTGCGTGATGGACTTCGAGCCGCGGCGGCTGTCATTCGAGCAGACAGAGGCGCTCCGGATGCTGTCCCGTCAGGTGCTGGCGCAACTCGAGCTGCGCCGGAAGCTGATCGAGTACGGCCGGACGATCAGGGATATGGAGCAGGCACGACTGGAGGCCGCCGCAGAGCGGGCGCGCGCCGAGGATCTGCTGCGCAATGTCCTGCCGGCGCCGATCGCCGACGAGCTGAGGCGCAGCGGCAGGGTCCGGCCCAGATACACGCGGTCCGCGACCATCCTGTTCGCGGATATCCAAGGCTTCACGCTGCTCGCCGAACGAACCGAGCCGGCGCGGCTCATCAACCTCCTCGATCGCTGTTTCTCGACCCTGGACGAGATCGGCGCCCGACACGGGCTGGAGAAGGTCAAGACCATGGGCGATGCCTACATGGCGGTCGCCGGCGTCCTTTCGCCCGATCGACGCCACCCGATCGATGTCTGCCTGGCGGCGCTGGAGATGCGCGTCCGGCTGGACCATCTGGAGGCGCAGGGCCAGGCCAGCGGAGACCAGGCCTTGCAATTGCGCATCGGCATCCATACCGGGCCGGTCATTTCTGGTGTCGTCGGCAACCGCAGGATGACCTTCGATATCTGGGGCGACGCGGTCAACACCGCATGGTTCATGGAAGCCTTCGGCGTTGTCGGACGGATCAACGTCTCGGAGACCGTGGCAGGACACGTCAATGGCCTGTTCGAGCTGGAACCGCGAGGCCCGATCGAAGCCAAACACCATCGCGCGCACGAGATGTTCTTTCTCAATGGCTTGAAGAAGGAATGCTCGCGCAACAGCGACGGCCATCTTCCAAACGACTATTTTCTTGCCGAATACAACCGCATCGGCGGTTCGCGATTGGGCCCGAATTGACCAGCGCGCGTATCCCTCAGGCGAGATAGCCGGAGACGCCGTCCCACAACAGCTTGAGCGCAGTGACCACGAGCAATCCGTAGCAGGCGCGAAAAATCTGCTGCTGATCGAGCTTTCCGTGCAGGCGCCAGCCGAGCCAGACGCCGGCCGGAATGGCGAACAGACAGATCGCCATCACGATCCAGACGTTGCCACTGGGGCGCACCAGCAGCAGCCACGGCACGGCCTTGGTGGCGTTGCCGACGGTGAAGAACAGGCTCGTCGTCCCCGCATAGACCTCCTTGCTGAGGCCGAGCGGCAGCAGATACATCGCCAGCGGCGGTCCGCCTGAATGCGCCACCATGGTCGTGACACCAGAGGCGAGGCCGGCGGCGACCGCCTTCGGCTTCGAGCGCGGGCGGATGATCACCTTCGGATCGCTGAAGAACCACAGCCCGACAAAGACCAGGGTGACGACCGCCATCACGATCGCGACGGCGCGATGGTCGAGCACGCGGAACAGGCCATAGCCGAGCCCGATGCCAATCAGCAGCCCGGGCAGCAGCAGCGCGAGGTCCGGCTTCGACCAGGTCGACGGCTTCCAGTAGCGCAGCGCGAACAGGTCCATCGCGATGAACAACGGCGCGAGCAGGCCGCCGGCGGTCACCGGGTCCATCACGAAGGACAACAGCGGAATGCCAACGATGGAGAAGCCGCCGCCGAAGGCGCCCTTCATGAAGCAGATCAGGAACACGCCGGCGAAGGCGATGAGGATGGTGGTGACCGTCAATTCCATATCGGCATCTCCGACACGATTTGGCTGATCCCACCCCTCGCTTTCTCTACGAAGCCCGCCGGCGTGAGGTGTCCTCGCTCCGGAAAAACAGGCCGGGCAGCGCCGAGGGCACGCCAAACACCAAGCCGAGGAATCCGAGAAACAGGTCGAGATAACTGACGGTCATTTTCGTGAGCTCCGTAGTCCCGGGCGAACGCGGTGCAATGTTCTGATTGCCCGGACTATGAGCCGATACATACCTCAGTACAATAAGAACATTGTACTCGGTGCAATTCGGTCGGGCTTTTTGACTAAACGGCGGCTCTTCCGAAACGACCTGAAATGACGTTCCGGCTTTCGATCGCCTGGACGGAGTTCTCGAACGCTCGTTCGAGGACGCCTCTGCCGATGGTGCCGAGCACGAGGCCGAGGATCCAGCCCTTGAGGTTCTTGCCTTCGCGCACGACGACGACGTCGATGTCGGTCATCCCGTCGCGCCGCCGCGTGAAATTGTAGGTGTGGCCCGACGCGCCGCCCCACACATTGGATCGATCGTCGTCAGCACGACGCGGTTGGGGTTGGACCAGTCGTAATGCAACCGCTCCCAGATACCGCGCGAGCCTTCCGTCACGTCGGCGCGCGTCGGGCCGAGATGATGCAGTTCGAGATACTCATCGGCACTGTTGCTGAACACATGGGAGCGATCGGGACCGAAATCGGTGAGCGCGGCGATGTACCTCTCCGGGGTCAAGGTGGTGGTTCGATGCAGACGGATCGTGGACATCGCCGGCTCCCGGGATTCAGTTCGAGATCGCGTTCGGATTGCGGATGGTCAGCCGATCGCCGGTCCGGCTGATCTCCAGCGCGCTTGCCTCCATCGGCGTCGAGAGAAGGACGCGCTGGCCCGACGCCAGCACCGACACGAAGCGGATCGGCGTCCCGGCCTCGCCCTGCGCAAGCGTGGTGACGACGCGGAATCCGGCGGGCTCGACGGTGTAATAGGCAACGCCCGTGAGTTCGCCGAGACGGATGCTGCTGCCCTCGATCGGCTTCAGCCCGGCGGCGTGAGCGGCTCCCAGAGAAGCGATGGTGAAGGCGGCTGCGAGAAGTGTGCTGCGGATCGACATGCGACCCTCCGTTGGTTTGGGCGGCGGGCGCGATGTCCGCCTGCTCCCTTGCGGCAGGACATGGGCAGGCTAAGATCATTGATCAAACAGATGGGGTCGATAATGGGTATCGATGCTGTCAATCTTGGTCGTATCGACCTGAATCTCCTTGTCCATCTCGGCGCGCTGCTCACCGAGCGGAACGTCACGCGGGCTGCAACGCGGGTCGGCATCGGCCAGTCCGCGATGAGCCACAACCTCGCGCGTCTGCGGGAGCTGTTCAGCGACGAGCTGCTGACGCGGGGGCCCGACGGCATGCGCCTCACGCCGCGCGCGGTGACGTTGCTCGAGCCGGTGCAGTCGATGCTGGCCCAGGTCGAAGCGCTGGTGTCGCGCGAGCAGGCCTTCGATCCGGCAACAGCGGTGCGAACGTTCAGGTTCGGCTTGCCTGACAGCATGGAGGTCCTGATCATGCCGGCGCTGCTGGCGCGCATGCGCAACGTCGCGCCCGGCATTCACCTGCGGCTCTACAATTTCGACGCCTCGCGCCTGCTCGACGAGCTCGATGCCGACGAGATGGACCTCGCCATCGGCTTTGACGCATTCCAGCAGGGACAGCTCCACCACAAGCGCCGCAAGCTGTTCAGCGAGAGCTATGTGTGCATGTTCGATGCCGAGAAGACCGGGATCGAGCCTCCGATCTCGCTCGACGACTATGTGCGGCTGCCGCATGTGCTGACCAGCCTGCGGCCCGCGCGCAATCCACGGGGCATTGTCGACGATGCGCTGGAGAAGCTCGGCTTGCGCCGGTCCGTCGCCCTGACCACGCCGCGCTTTCTCACCGTGCCGTCATTGGTGGCGCGCGCGCCGGTCATCGTAACGATACACTCGCGGCTGGCGCGCCGCTTTGCCACCGAGCTGGGGCTCAGCATCAGCCCTCTGCCCATCGAGCTGCGCGACGTCACGGTCTCGCTGCTCTGGCACGCCTCTTACGATCACGATCCGGCTCACACCTGGCTGCGCGAACAGGTCGCGCAGCTCGCGTCCGAGCTTTAAGCGGGCGCCGTCCGGAACCATCGGTCTGGAGCATTTTTCGGCAAGGCTGGCCCGTTCCAGGCAAGAGCCTCAGTCGCATCTGGCGTAAGATACTTTCCAGATGACGCAGACCGGCTTGAGAGCGTCAGGCCGGCTGTCCTAGTCATCTGAAGCTCACGCAGTGCCAAGGAGACATGCCATGAAGATCGTCGTGATCGGTGGGACCGGATTGATCGGATCCAAGCTCGTGGCGAAGCTGCAGCAAAAGGGCCATGAGGCGGTGGCGGCCTCGCCAAAATCGGGCGTGAACGCGGTGACCGGGGAAGGCCTCGCAGCGGTGCTGACCGGTGCCGACGTCGTCGTCGATGTCGCCAACGCGCCGTCCTGGGAGCCTGCGGCCGTGCTCGAATTCTTCGAGCGATCGAGCAAGAACCTCGGGACGACAGAGGCCGCAGCGGGCGTCAAACATCACGTCGCGCTGTCGATCGTCGGCACGGATCGGTCGCCCGACATCGCCTATTTCCGCGCCAAGCTCGCGCAGGAGACCATCGTCAAGGCATCGTCGGTCCCCTACTCGATCGTGCGCGCCACCCAGTTCTTCGAATTCCTCGGCGCCATCGCGGAGTCGGGCGCGGCCGAAGGCCGGATCGTCGTCCCATCGGCGGCGTTCCAGCCGATCGCATCCGACGACGTGGCCGCTGCCCTCGCCGAGGTCGCAACGGGCCGGCCGTTGAACGGCACGATCGATATCGCGGGACCTGAAAAGGCGCCCTTCAACGAGTTCGTTGCGCGCCGTCTGAAAGCGGCCGGCGACAGCCGTCCGGTCGTGGGTGACGCGAAGGCAGGATATTATGGCTCTCCCATCGCGGACACTTCGCTGGTCCCGCTCGGCGAGGCACGTCTCGGGAAAACGTCGCTCGCGACATGGCTGGCGACGGCCTGAGCATCCGCGATCCCGCGGCCACTGCAACCACAATGAAGGACTACCCATGCGCAGATTGCTGATCGCAGCCGCGGTTTATGCCGCGACTTTCATGGCGGCCCATGCAGCCGAGACGGCAGCGTCGCCTGCGAAGATCACGGTCGTTTTCGACCAGACGCTGCCCAACGTCCCGGGCAAGAGCATGAAGGGCGTGCTGGTCGAATATGGTCCTGGCGGCTCCTCGCCGGCCCACATGCACCCGCGCTCCGCGTTCATCTATGCCACCGTGCTGGAAGGCGCGATCCGCAGCCAAGTCAATGACGGCCCCGCCAAGGTCTATCGCAAGGGCGAGAATTTTTCCGAACGGCCCGGCGACCGTCATGCCGTCAGCGCCAATGCCAGTGATAGCGAGCCCGCGAAGCTGCTCGCGGTGTTCGTGCTGGATACAGCCGACACGGAACTGGTGATGCCGATGGCGAAGTAGAGCGCGGGCCGAGGGCCGCCACGCCCGCTCGGCCGCAATTTCGCGTTCGCCCGATTATCCCTAGCCCCCTCTGTCGGCTGAATTGATGGCGCGTTAGCGTGAAGCTCCCCTGCTCCACGCTTCACGCGCACATGCGCTCGCCCTCAAGCAGCCAACGGAGACCATCATGACCAAACCCGGCATCGTTTTCGCACACGGCCTCTGGGCTGACGGATCGTGCTTCGGCAAGCTGATCCCGAAATTGCAGGCCGAAGGTCATGAAGTCATGGCGAGCCAGCACGGCCTCGATTCACTCGCAACCGACGTCGCCGCGGTGACGGCATGTCTTGGCCGCGTTCCAGGGCCAGTGGTCCTCGTCGGCCACTCCTATGGCGGCACGTTGATCACGTACGCCGGAACTGATCCGCGGGTGGCCGCGCTGGTCTACATCGCCGCGCTCGCCCCCGATGCCGATGAAACCTCGCAGAGTCAGCTTGCCAAGTTTCCGACGACTGAGGTGTTCAGCCATCTCGATGCGCCGCAAGGGCGCATCTGGCTGAAGCCAAGCGGCGTCAAGCATTTTGCCGGAGACCTGCCCGAGGCCGAGCAGAAGCTGGTGTATGCGACGCAAGGCGCGCCGGTGGCAGATCTCTTCAACCAGAAGGTCGACGGCACGGCGTGGAAATCCAAGCCGAGCTGGTATGTGCTCGCGACCCAGGACCAGACGGTTCACCCGGAGCTGCAGCGCTCCGTCTCGAAGCGCATGAATGCGACGGTGACCGAAGTCACCTCGTCCCACGTCCCCATGCTGTCGAAGCCGGACGTGGTCCTGGACGTGATCCGCAAGGCTGTGAGCGCGGTCTCCAAAAGCTGATATCGGCGCCGCTGCCGGCCCGATGCGGATGCGATCATAGCTTTCAAGATCAGGCCCGGCGGCGCGTGTCTGCCGGGCCTGTGATCTATTCCGCGGGCGCCGCAACGGCGACGGGATTTTCGGCTGCATCCGTCTGCTTGCCCGGGAAAATCTTGCGGACCAGGACGAACAGCGCGGGCACGAAGAAAATGCCGAGCACGGTTGCCGCGATCATGCCGCCGGCAACGCCGATGCCGACCGCGTTCTGGCTGGCGGAGCCGGCGCCGGTCGCCACCGCCAGCGGCAGCACGCCGAGGATGAAGGCGAGCGAGGTCATCAGGATCGGACGCAGGCGCTGGCGCGCCGCATGCAGCGTGGCCTCGACCAGGCCGCGGCCGGCCGCGATCTGCTCCAGCGCGAATTCGACGATCAGGATCGCGTTCTTCGAAGCGAGGCCGATCGTCGTGAGCAGGCCGACCTGGAAATAGACGTCGTTGGCCTGGTTGAACAACGTCGCTCCGAGCAGCGCACCGAGCACGCCGATCGGCACCGTCAGCATCACCGCGAACGGCACCGACCAGCTCTCATAGAGTGCGGCGAGGCTGAGGAACACGATCAGCAGCGAGATCGAATAGAGGTACAGGGTCTGGCTGCCGGTGAGCCGCTCCTGGAACGACAGGCCGGTCCATTCATGGCCGTAGCCCTTGGGGAGCTTGGCCATCTGCTCCTCCACCGCCTGCATGGCGACGCCCGAGCTGATGCCCTGCCCCGCCTGGCCCTGGAGCTCGACGGCGGCAACGCCGTTGTAGCGTTCGAGGCGCGGTGAGCCAAAGCTCCAGCGATCGGTGGCGAGCGCCGAGAACGGCACCATCGAGCCCGAAGCATTGCGGACATACCAGCGGCCGATGTCGCTGGTGTCCATGCGGAACGGCGCATCGCTCTGCACATAGACCTGCTTGACGCGGCCGCGGTCGATGAAGTCGTTGACATAGGCGCCGCCCCAGGCCGCCGACAGCGTGGTGTTGAGGTCGTTGAGGTTGACGCCGAGCGCAGTGGCCTTGGCCTGATCGACGTCGAGATCGAATTGCGGCGTGTCGTCCTGCCCGTTCGGCCGCGCCTGCACGACCCGCTTGTCTGCGGCGAGCTGGCCGAGCAGCTGGTTACGGGCCTGGATCAGCGCCTCGTGACCGTTGCCGCCGGTGTCCTGGAGGTAGAGGTCGAAGCCGCCGGCATTGCCGAAGCCGGGAATCGACGGCGGCAACACCGCGAACACCATGGCGTCGCGGATCTTCATGAACGCCCCCATGGCACGGCCGACCACGGCCTGCGCCGAGGTGCCTGGACGCTTGCGCTCATCGAACGGTTTCAGGCTGACGAAGGCGAGCCCGACATTCTGGCCCTGGCCCGCGAAGCTGAAGCCACTGACCGCGAACACGCCCTCCACCGCATCCTTCTCGTTGTCGAGGTACTGATGCTCGACCTGCTTGATGACTTCGAGCGTACGCGCCGAGGTCGCGCCGACCGGAAGCTGGATCAGGGTCATGATCGTGCCCTGGTCCTCCTCGGGCAGGAACGAGCTCGGCAGCCGCTGAAACAGGAACACCATGCCGGCGACGATCGCCGCGAAGGCGATGATCACGCCCGCGACGCGCCTGATGGCGCCGCCCGCCGCGCGCTGGTAGCCGTCCGCCATGCGGTCAAAACCGCGGTTGAACAGGCCGAAGAAGCCGCGCTGGCTGCCGTGATGTTTTGGCGGCTTCAGGATGGTGGCGCACAAAGCCGGCGTCAGCACCAGCGCCACCAGCACCGAGAGCAGCATGGCGGTGACGATGGTCAGCGCGAACTGCCGGTAGATGATGCCGACCGAGCCGTTGAAGAACGCCATCGGGATGAACACGGCGGAGAGCACGACGCCGATCCCGACCAGCGCGCCGGTGATCTCGCGCATGGACTTTTCAGTCGCCTCGCGCGGGCCGAGATGCTCTTCGACCATCACGCGCTCGACATTCTCGACCACGACGATGGCGTCGTCGACCAGCAGGCCGATCGCCAGCACCATAGCGAACATCGTCAGCGTGTTGATGGAGTAGCCGGCGAGCGAGAGCACGCCGAAGGTGCCGAGCAGCACCACCGGCACCGCGATGGTCGGGATGATGGTGGCGCGCCAGCTCTGCAGGAACACGAACATCACGACGAAGACGAGCGCGATCGCCTCGAACAGGGTGTGGATCACCTTCTCGATCGACAGCTTGACGAAGGGCGTGGTGTCGTAGGGATAGACCACGCGAAGCCCCTCGGGCATGGTGGCACTGAGCTGGGCGACGCGCGCCTTCACCGCTTCGGAGGTTGCGACCGCATTGGCGCCGGTCGCAAGGCTGATGCCCATGCCCGCCGCCGGCTTGCCGTTGTAGCGCGCCGTGGAATCGTAGGACTTCGAGCCGAGCTCGACGCGCGCGACGTCGCCGATGCGGACCGTCTGGCCCGATGTCGCGGTGCGCAGGATGATGTCCTTGAACTGCTCGACGGTCTGAAGGCGGCTCTGCGAGGTGATGGTGGCATTGAGCTGCTGGCCGCCGACGGACGGAAGTCCGCCGAGCTGGCCGGCCGTGACCTGGGTGTTCTGGGTCTGGATCGCCGCGATCACGTCGCCGGGCATCAGATTGTATTTGGTCAGCTTGTCCGGATCGAGCCAGATGCGCATGGCATATTCGGCGCCGAACAGCGTCACCTGGCCGACGCCGGCGACGCGGCTGATGGGATCGTTGACCGAAGACGCCACGTAATCGGCGATGTCGCTGGCGGCGAGCCGTCCGTCCGCGGAGACGAAGCCCAGCACCATCAAGAAGCTCGCCGACGATTTCACGACCTTGATGCCCTGCTGCTGCACCACCTGCGGCAGCAAGGGGGTCGCGAGCTGGAGCTTGTTCTGGACCTGCACCTGGGCGATGTCGGCATCGGCCTCGTTGGTGAAGGTCAGCGAGATCTGCACGACGCCGGTCGAGGTGCTCGACGAGGACATGTATTGCAGATGGTCGAGGCCGGTCATGTTCTGCTCGATGACCTTGGTCACCGAGTTCTCGGCGGTCTGGGCGTTTGCGCCGGGATAGGTCGCCGTGATCGTGACCACGGTCGGGGCAATCTGCGGATATTGCGCGATCGGCAGGCGCATGATGGCGAGCACGCCGCCCAGCATGATCAGGATGGCGATGACCCAGGCGAAGATCGGCCGCTTGATGAAGAAATGCGACATGATGATTATTGCTCGGTTGTGGTGGGAACGGGCCGCGCATCGGCCTGCTGGGTCGGGTTCACCGTGAGGCCGGTTGCCGGATCGACGACGACCTCCACCGTCTTCACGGGCGAGCCGGGGCGCGCCTTTTGCGTGCCGTCAACGACGAGGCGATCGCCCGCCTTGGCGCCTGATCGCACCAGCCAGTTGCCGCCGACGTCCTCGCCGAGATCGAGCGTGCGCTGCTGGATCTTGCCGTCCTTGTCGACGAACATCGCCACCGCCTGCCCCAGCGGATTGCGCGACACCGCCCGCTGCGGCACCAGGATCGCGGCAGGGTCGACGCCGGCGACGATTCGTGCGCGCACATACATGCCGGGCAGCAGCGCGCGCTCGGGATTGGCGAAGATCGCGCGCGAGGAGACCGAGCCGGTGCTCTCGTTGACGCTGGTATCGGTGAAACCGTATTTGCCCTTGTGGCCATAGGCCTTGCCGCTCTCCATCAGCAATTCGACCTGCACGCCGTCGGCCGGGCGCTTGAGACGGCCGCTCGCAATCTGGTTGCGAAGGCGCTCCATCTCGGAGGTCGACTGGTCGAGATCGATATAGACCGGGTCAAGCTGCTGGATCGTCGTCATCGCGGTGGCCTGGCTCGCGGTGACGAGCGCACCGGGCGTGATGGTCGATTTGCCGATCCGGCCCGAGATCGAGGCGGTGACCTTGGTGCGGTCGAGCGAAATCGCAGCGGTGTCGCGGTTGGCCTCGGCCGCCTTCAGATCGGCCTCGCCCTGCTTGTAGGCAGCGACCGCGTCGTCGACGTCCTGCTGGCTGGCGGCGTTGGTCTGCAAAAGCTGGGTTTTGCGCGCAGCCTTCAGCTTGACGCTGACCAGCGTTGCCTCGGCCCGCTGCACCGCGGCCTCCGCGCTCGCAAGGCCTGCCTTGTACTGAACGGGGTCGATCTCATAGAGCAGGTCGCCCTCCTTCACCTCGGCGCCCTCGACGAAGTCGCGCTTGAGCAGGATGCCGGTGACCTGCGGCCGGACCTCGGAGACCTGATAGGCGACGACGCGTCCCGGCAGGACCGTCGAAATCTTCGCTTCCTGCGGCTTCAAGGTCACGACGCCGACCTCCGGCACCATCTGTGGAGGCCCGGCTTGCTGGCTCTGGTCCCCGCAGGCTGCAAGCAGCAGGGCAATCAACGGAACAGCACGGGCGATCGGGGGGCGCATGATGACGATCCATGGGTGAGGTTGCGGCCCCTTCCGGGCACCGCGCGCGGAAACATCCGGAAACTCCTCAGTTTCCATGTGGAAACTTGGTAGTTTCCTTTCCCAAAGTCAAGTGCTAGGCTGCGCGCATCGTTGCGTTCAAGCAGTCGTGAAGCGGCTCGGATTTGGCGGCAGGTTTTGGATGGCGAAAACATCGGCGAATCGCAGGCACGCCAGCAGCGATGCCGCGCCGGAACGGAGTCCTCCCGCTCCGGATGCGCGCATGGTGCAATTGCTGGCGGCCGCGAAGGACACCTTCACCAGCAAGGGTTTTGCCGCGACCACTATGGACGACATCGCCGGCGCTGCGGGCATGTCGAAGAAGACGCTCTACAAATTGTTCGAGAGCAAGACCGAACTCTTTCGCGCCATGCTGCTGCGCAGCCTGCCCGAAGCCGATTACGCCGACGCGCCTTCGGAAGGCTCGCCAGTGACCCGGCTTCGCAACATGCTCCGAGAGGCCGCCGACGTGGCGCTATCGCCGGGCGAGATCGCGCTGCAGCGTTTGATCATCGGTGAACGTCAGGCCTCGCCGGAGCTGGGGCGCATGTTTGCCGAGGTCATCATGGAGAGCGGCACGCAGCATATCGTCGAGCTGCTGAGGACTATCCGCCTGGAGCCCCGTTTCGAGGACGTGCCGCTGCGCCTGGTCGCCGAAATGCTGTTCGGCATGGTGTTCGGCCATGATCATTTCAGGCTGCTGACCGACACCGGCTTTCGCCTCAACCGCCGCGCGGTGGACCGGCGGATCGACCTGGCGATTGCGACGTTCTGTGCGGCGGAGGATGGCGCTGAAGCTGACCGTCCGCCCGGCAGCGTAACGCCGGCGCGATCCTGAACCGCGACCGCGTCGGCGCTTCTCTTCTCTCCTGTCAGGCGCGATTGCCGAACAGGTCGAGCGTGACCGATCGTAGCCAGCGGTGGGCGGGATCGCGATGGTAGCGCTCATGCCAATATTGCGCGATCTCGATCCGCGGTAGCGCAATCGGTGTCCTGAACACCGTCATTCCGAGCGGCTCGGCGACGATGGCGGCGAGATTGGCGGGCAAGGTCGCGACCCCATCCGTCTGCGAGGCGACGATCGCGCCCGCGATGAAGCTCGGCACCTGCAACAGGATATTTGTGTGCGCGATCGCGCGCGTCAGCACGCGCTGCGTCTCGAGATGGGCCGCATGCCCGGTCTCGGACGCCGTGATCACGATATGCTTCTCTTCGAGAAATCCCCGTCGCGTGCGCGCCTCTGCCGGCCTCGGATGGCCTCGCCTCACGACGCTTGCGTAGCCGTCCGAATAGAGCCGCTGCGAGCGAAGATGCCCCGCCGCGCGCGGCAAGGCGCCGAGCGCAAGGTCCGCCTCCCCCGCCTCCAGCTTGAGCGCGAAGTGCCGGGAATCGAGCGGCATGGCGCGGAGCTGAACCCGCGGAGCGAGTTCGGCGAGGCGCGCCACCAAAGGCGGCAGGAACCGCACCATGCCGACGTCGGTCAAAAGCAGGCTGAAAGTCTTCTCGGATTTCCCGGGATCGAACGGCAACCGCTCCTGCCATAACCGGTCGGCCATCTCGAGCAGGGCGCGGACCTGGGCGGCCATCTCGACGGCGCGTGCCGTCGGCTGCACGCCGGTGCCACGTCGCACGAACAAGGGATCGTCGAAGCGCAGCCGCAATCTTGCCAGGAGCTTGCTGATCGCCGGCTGCGTGGTCTCGAGGCTCGCGGCCGCGCGCGTGATGCTGCCCTCGCGGATCAATGCATCGAGCACGCGCAAGTCGCGGAAGTCGATCCCGGAAGATTCCATTTTCGACATATGAAACATTCCCTTGCGGCCATGGATCGAGCTTCGCCGTTTGCTATCCTGCAGTCAATCGAACGGCCACGCGAACATGGAGGACGCCATGACCAAATTCGTGATCGAGTCTCATTTCCGCCTGCAGGAATGGGTGGCCGAGGAGAAAGGCTATTTTCGCGACGAAGGGCTCGACTACGAATTTCGCGAGCTGATCCGCTCGACCGAGGGCCAGCACCACAACAAGGTCAATGAAGGCGCGTTCCAGAGCATCGAGAAGGGGCGCAAGGCCGACGTCAGCTGCGCCTGCCACTGGACCGTCAATGTCGCGGCCTCGAACGGCCACGCCAAGCTCTACGCCGACGTCTACTCGGTCGCGCCTTCGGGAATCTTCGTTCCGGCCGATTCAAGGATCCGCACACCGTCGGATCTCGCCGGCGTGCCGATCTCGGTCGGCTTCCAGTCAGGCAGCCATTATTCGACGATCCAGGCGCTCGAACCGTATCTGGCGCCCGGCGAGATCAACCTGACCTTCGAGGACGGCATGCTGTTCCGCCGCATGGAGCTGTTGTTCGAGGGCAAGAGCGAGGCGGCCGCGCTGTTCAACGGCCCCTATTATTTCGCCGAGCAGCTCGGCTATCGCAAGGTCATCGACACGACGTTCATGATCGCGTCCATGATCAACGGCGATCCGGCGCCCGAGGACATCAAGCGCTATTTCCGCGCCCTGAAGAAGGCCCAGCGCGACATCGACCTGCGTCCGGAGCTCTACACCCGCTACTACAAGAACGAATTTCCGGAGCGCTTTCACGCGGCCATGGACACCAGACGCTGGGGTCCGGGCGAGCGGATCGTGTTCGAACCCTATTCTCGCGAGATCTACGAGCAGTCGTTCGACTGGATCGCGAAGCACGGCATCTTCAAGGACGGCACGATGGGCGAAGGCACCTACGACAAGGCCACGGTCGCGTTCGGGAGGATTTGAGAGCGGGCGTTCCGCTGTCCTAGCACCCCAGCCTGTCAGCGACCCCGCCAAAATCCCTGGCAACGATGTCCCAGTTGCCGGTCGCTTCGAAATCGACCTTCTGAAGCGGGCCGTACTCGGTCGGCCGCGCCACGAACGCGGTCTTCAGGCCGTTTTTCTGCGCGGCGGCGAGATCGCCGTTGTGGGCGGCGACCATCATCACCTCTTGCGGCTTAAGGCAGAGCAGCTTTGCCGCGCCGAGATAGGTCTCGGGATCGGGCTTGTAGTGCTCGAACAGCTCGGCCGACATGATGAGGTCCCACGGCAGGCCAGCGTACTTCGCCATGTTGGTGAGCAGCGCGACGTTGCCGTTCGACAGCGGCGAGATCACGAACTTGGTCTTCAGACGCGTCAGGCCGGCGACGCTGTCAGGCCAGGGATTGAGGCGGTGCCAGCCCCTGGTGAGATGGTCGAGATCGGCGTCGGTGAGGCCCTTGATCTCGAACTTCTCGACCAACTTCTCCAGCGAGCGGCGGTGCAGGTCATCGAGCATGACATAACCGCGCTCGGGATGCTTGCGCACGTCGTCCATCGAGGCGACGTACATGCCGCGCCAGCCGTCGACCAGAGCGGTCCAGTCGGCGCTGATGCCGCGGCCCTTCGCCCACCACATGAAGTCGGTGATTAGGCTGGTGCGCCAGTCCACGACCGTGCCGAACACGTCGAAGACCAGGGCTTTGACGGCGGTGAGATCGGACATGTGCGCTTCCTCTGTTGTTCTTGTTGTCATTCCGGGGCGCGACGAAGTCGCGAGCCCGGAATCCAGAAGTTGTGGCGCGAGATTCCGGGTTCTCCGGGCCGCGCTTTGCGCGGTCCCGTCGCCCCGGAATGACGTCAGAGGACTTAGTCCAGATGGAACTTCGCGAGCTCGCGGTGTTCGGCCTTGATGTAGCGCACGGTGCCGGTGACGGAGCGCATCACCACCGTCTCGGTCTCGATCACGCCGTCCTTGCGGAACTTGACGCCCGAGAGCAGCGAGCCCGTGGTGACGCCGGTGGCGGCGAACAGGCAGTCGCCGCGCGCCATGTCCTCGATGCCGTAGATCATCTTGGGATCGTTGACGCCCATCTTGGCAGCGCGCTCGCGCTTCTCGTCGGAATCGAGGATCAGGCGGCACTGCATCTGGCCGCCGATGCAGCGCAGCGCCACGGCCGCGAGCACGCCTTCCGGCGCACCGCCGGTGCCGAGATACATGTCGACGCCGGTGTTGTCGGGGTCGGCGCAGTGGATCACGCCGGCGACGTCGCCGTCGGTGATCAGGCGCACCGCAGCGCCGGTCGAGCGCACGCTTTCGATGATGCTGGCATGACGCGGACGGTCGAGCACGAGAACGGTGATGCCTTCGGGCTTGACACCCTTGGCCTTGGCGAGGCGGCGGACGTTGTCGGCGGGCGAGGCATCAATTTCGACAACACCCTTGTCGTAGCCGGGACCGATCGCGAGCTTCTCCATGTAGACGTCGGGCGCATGCAGCAGCGTGCCGCCGTCGGCCATCGCCATGGTGGCGATCGAGCCCGGCATGTTCTTGGCGCACAGCGTGGTGCCCTCGAGCGGGTCGACCGCGATGTCGACCTGCGGGCCGGCCTTGAGGCCGACTTGCTCGCCGATATAGAGCATCGGCGCCTCGTCGCGCTCGCCCTCGCCGATCACGATGGTGCCCTGGATCGGCAGCTTGTTGAGCTCGCGCCGCATCGCGTCCACCGCGGCCTGGTCGGCCGCCTTCTCGTTGCCGTGCCCGCGCAGTCGCGCCGAGGACACCGCCGCCCGCTCCGTCACCCGCACGATCTCCAGCGTGAGAATGCGCTCGAGCAATGCGTGCGGAGGGACTTCAATATGGGTCGACATCGGCTAACTCCTTCGAAACAGTTTTGGACAGGACGCCCTGTCCGCATCAACTCGTAACACCCACAGTTCGTTCGAACCGTGTCATTGTTTGAGCATGACCTTTTCGGAAAACCGCTTCACATCTTTCCGGGTCATGCTCTAGTTCTTCTCAATCCGTATGACCTGCGGCCGTCCGCTGATCACCTTGTCCTTCTGCACGGCGGCGAGCGCGCGGCGCACGGCGTCCTCATGCGTGGCATAGGTGATCAGGATGACGGGCACGGGGACCGCCTTGCCGTCGCTGGGCGCAGCGCCGCCATTGGGATGGCGCTGCACGATCGACTCGATCGAAATCTTCTGCTCCGCGAGCCGGGTCGCGATCGCAGCCGCGGTGCCCGGGAAATCGCGCGCCAGGAGGCGGATGTAATAGCCGCCCTCGTGACGCTCCATCGGCGCCTTCTTGGTGTCGTGGAGCTGCGCGATCGGCCGGCCGAACGGGTTGGCGCGGATGCCGCGCGCGACGTCGGCGATGTCGGCGACGACGGCGGATGCGGTGGCAGCACCGCCCGCACCGGGGCCGACCAGCGTGATCGGCGGAATGCCCTCGCCATCGATCGTGACCGCATTGGTGACACCCATCACCTGCGCGATCGAGGAGGATTTTGGAACCATGGTCGGATGCACGCGCTGCTCGATGCCCTTGGCGGTGCGAACGGCAACGCCGAGCAGCTTGACCCGGTAACCGAGATCGGCGGCGGCACGAAGATCTTCCGGCGCGATGGAGGAGATGCCTTCGACATACACCGCACTTTGAGCAACTTTCGTGCCGAAAGCGAGGCTGGCGAGGATCGCGAGCTTCTGCGCGGTGTCATGGCCGTCGACGTCGAAGGACGGATCGGCCTCGGCATAGCCGAGCCGCTGCGCGTCCTTCAGGCATTCGGCGAAGGACAGGCCTTCCTGCTCCATCCGGGTCAGAATGTAATTGCAGGTGCCGTTGAGGATGCCGTAGACGCGGCTGATGCCGGTTCCGGCAAGACCTTCGCGCAACGTCTTGATGACAGGGATCGCAGCGCCGACCGCTGCCTCGAAATTCAGCGCGCCGCCGTGCGTTTCAGCGGCTTTCGCCAGCTTGATGCCGTGCTTGGCGAGCAGCGCCTTGTTGGCGGTAACGACCGACTTGCCGGCGGCCAGCGCGGCCTCGACCGCGGAGAGCGCGGGATCGCCGGCGCCGCCCATCAACTCGACGAAGCAGTCGACCTCAGGATGGGTGGCGAGTGCCATCGGATCCCTGGCCCATTCGACGCCGCGCAGATCGACGCCGCGCTTCTTCGCCTTCGAGCGCGCGGTGACGGCGACGACGCGAATACCGCGGCCGCTGCGGCCCGCGAGCACACGGGCCTGCGTTTCAATCAAACGGACAACTTCGGCGCCCACGGTGCCGAGCCCCGCTATGCCCACTTTCAGGGGTGCAACCATGATGTCTTAGAAAACCTGCCGAAGAGAAGCTTAGCGCCGATTGGCGAGCGGAACCACGTTGTGCAACGTTTCGATGCCGCTTTCAAGGAAGCGGCGCACGCCGCGCGCGGCCTGCCTGATCCGTTGCTCGTTTTCCACCATGGCGATGCGGACATACCCTTCGCCATGCTCGCCGAAGCCGACGCCGGGCGAGACCGCGACGCCGCTTTTCTCCACCATCAGGGTCGCGAACTGCATGCTACCGACACTGCGGAAGGCCTCCGGCAGCGGCACCCAGGCGAACATCGAGGCTTCCGGCGGCGGGATCTCCCACCCCGCCCGGCCGAACGATTCCACCAGCGCGTCGCGGCGCTTGCGATAGGTGTCGCGCATCTCCTTGATGCAATCATCAGGGCCGTTCAGCGCGGCGGTCGCGGCGACCTGCACCGGCGTGAAGGCGCCGTAGTCGAGGTAGGATTTGACGCGCGCGAGTGCCGCGATCACGCGGTCATTGCCGACCGCAAAGCCCATGCGCCAGCCGGCCATGGAATAGGTCTTCGACATCGAGGTGAACTCGACGGTGACGTCGATCGCGCCGGGCACCTGGAGCACCGAGGGCGGCGGGTTGTTCTCGTCGAAATAGACCTCGGCATAAGCGAGGTCCGACAGGATCAGGATCTCGTGCTTCTTCGCGAAGGCGACGAGGTCCTTGTAGAAGTCGAGGCTCGCGACATAGGCGGTCGGGTTCGACGGATAGCAGACGACGAGCGCCAGCGGCTTGGGGATCGAATGCACGATCGCCCGCTCCACCGCCTCGAAGAATTGCGGCGTCGGCTCGGAGGGTACCGAGCGGATCACGCCGCCCGCCATCAAAAAGCCGAAGGCGTGAATCGGATAGCTCGGGTTCGGACACAGGATGACGTCGCCCGGCGCGGTGATCGCCTGGGCCACATTGGCAAAGCCCTCCTTGGAGCCGAGCGTCGCCACGATCTGGGTGTCGGGGTTGAGCTTCACGCCGAAGCGGCGGGCGTAATAGGCGGCCTGGGCCCGACGCAGGCCGGGGATGCCGCGCGAGGCCGAGTAGCGGTCGGTGCGCGGCTTGCCGAGCGTCTCCTTGAGCTTCTCCAGCACGTGCGGCGGCGCCGGCAGATCCGGATTGCCCATGCCGAGGTCGATGATGTCGGCGCCGGCATTCCGCGCGGCCGCCTTGGCCCGGTTGACCTGCTCGAACACGTAAGGCGGAAGGCGGCGAATGCGGTAAAATTCTTCCATGGCTCTCTGGGCTCCGGGCAACCGGTCAGGACAGAATCGACAGGCCATGGCGGCCGCCTTCGAAAGGCGCCCCGCCCCTCTCGCGCAAATCACTCAAAATCAAATACTTAGAGCAATTTTCGACGATGGTGGCTGAAGTCGTTCGCCCTGACTCTCGGCTGAACTGAGGTCTTTTAGCACGGCACGACGGGGGCGCCAGCGATTACCTTGCGCTGCGCTATTTCGCATCCTTGGCAGCAGTGGCCTGGCGATCGCGGGCGGCGGCGAGTTCGGCCTCGATCTTGGCGCGCTGCTCCGGCGGAATGACCGCCTGGTCGCGATCCGGCGGCAGGTCGTGTACCGGCAGATAGCTGCCGGGCTCCTTGGGATGCGCCTGCGCATCCGCGGGCGTGAGATCGGCAAGCTGGCTCGAGCAGCCGGCAAGCACAAATGCCACGCTCAGCGCGCCACAGATCCGTAGCGACTTTTGCAGGTCCCTAAACGCCAACACTTGGGAAATCCCCTACTCGTCCCAAAGCACGGCCTCGGGCAAGCCTACCCGACACCACGCCCAAGCTCAAACCATTGCTGCCCGAAATGGTGCGAGCGAGAAAACAGCCCGAAACTACCAAGACGAGCGGTGCGGCTCGATTGTGACGGAACCAAGAAAATTTGTCGCACCGCAACACATCTTCGAGAGTGTTTGACGCCAAAGATGCTAGCTTCGCGGTGACGAATACGGAATCAATCGTTACTGTTCTGGTCATGAGTACCGTCACGACCGACACGCCCAAACCCGAGACCAAGTTCGATGCGGAAGCCTTCGCGATGAATGTCGCGCGGGCGATGGAGAGCGGCGGCAAGGCGCTCGCGGCCTACCTCAAGCCGCGCGAGAGCGGCGAGGTGCAGGACCGTCCGCCGGCCGAGCTGACGGAAGTAGTCAAGACCTTCACCTCGGTCGCGGAATACTGGCTGTCGGATACGTCCCGCTCCTCCGATCTCCAGACCAAGCTCGCCAAGGACTATCTCGATCTCTGGGGCACGGCGGCACGCCGCATGGCCGGCCAGGACGCCGCGCCCGCGATCGCGCCCTCGCCGCGCGACAAGCGCTTTGCCGATCCGGAATGGAAGTCGAACCAGTTCTTCGATTTCATGATGCAGCTCTATTTGCTGACGAGCAAATGGGCGCAGGAACTGGTGCGCGATGCGGAAGGGCTCGATCCGCAGACCCGCCGCAAGGCGGAGTTCTACGTCCAGCAGGTCACCAACGCGATCTCGCCGTCGAACTTCGTGCTGACCAATCCGGAAGTGCTGCGCGAGACGGTGGCGAGCAGCGGCGAAAATCTCGCGCGCGGCCTGAAGATGCTCGCCGAGGACATCGCCGCCGGCAAGGGCATGCTGAAGATCCGCCAGTCCAATCCGGACAACCTCGTCGTCGGCGTCAACATGGCGACGACGCCGGGCAAGGTGATCTACCAGAACGAGATGATGCAGCTGATCCAGTATGCGCCGACCACGGAGAAGGTGCTGCGCACCCCGCTCCTGATCGTGCCGCCCTGGATCAACAAGTTCTACATCCTCGATCTCAAGCCGGAGAAATCCTACATCAAGTGGTGCGTCGACCAGGGCATCACCGTGTTCGTGATCTCATGGGTCAATCCCGACAAGCGGCTCGGCAACAAGAGCTGGGAAGACTACATGAAGGAAGGCCCGCTCACGGCGATGGACGTGATCGAGAAGGTCACCGGCGAGATGAAGGTGCACACCGCCGGCTATTGCGTCGGCGGCACCATGCTTGCGACCACGCTGGCCTGGCTCGCCGAGAAGCGCCGCCAGCGGGTGTCGTCCGCGACGTTCTTCGCCGCCCAAGTCGACTTCACCCACGCCGGCGACCTCCTCGTCTTCGTCGACGAGGAGCAGATCGCAGCGCTCGAGCACGACATGAAGGCGGCCGGCGTGCTCGAAGGCTCGAAGATGGCGATGGCCTTCAACATGCTGCGCTCCAACGACCTGATCTGGTCCTACGTCGTCAGCAACTATCTGAAGGGGCAGCAGCCGAGCGCGTTCGACCTGTTGCACTGGAATTCCGACGCGACACGGATGACGCAGGCGAACCATTCCTACTACCTGCGCAATTGCTATCTGGAGAACCGGCTGTCGACCGGCACCATGGTGCTCGACAACACCCTGCTCGATCTCTCCAAGGTCAAGGTGCCCGTCTACAACCTCGCCACCCGCGAGGACCACATCGCACCGGCGGAATCGGTGCTGTATGGCTCGCAGTTCTTCGGCGGACCGGTGAAGTATGTGCTGTCGGGCTCGGGGCACATCGCCGGCGTCGTCAACCCGCCCGCCTCGAACAAGTACCAGTACTGGACCAACGAAAACATCAAGGACGTCACGGTCGCGGACTGGATGAAGGGCGCGGTCGAGCACAAGGGCTCGTGGTGGCCGGACTGGCGCGAATGGCTGGGCAGCCTCGATCCGGAGGAAGTGCCCGCGCGCAGCATCGGCAGCGATGCCCTGCCCCCGATCGAGGACGCGCCCGGCAGCTATGTCAGGGTCCGCGCGTAGCGCATGATCCGGAAAAGTGCGAAGCGGTTTTCCGGAGAGATCATGCGCAAACGAATATGAGGCGCATGGCGCAATCTTTCTCGTTTGTATAAGCTCGCCTCAAGCACAGCGACGACAGAGGGGACCGGGTTATGACGCGCGAATTGTTCTGGCTGACCTGTACGGTGATCCTGACCGGGATCCTCTGGATTCCCTACACCATCAATCGCTGCCAGGTTCGGGGGCTTAGCGGCGCCTTGGCCAACCCCTCGCGCGGCGACAAGCCGCAAGCCGAATGGGCGAACCGCCTAATGTTCGCCCATGACAACGCGGTCGAGAACCTCGTGCTGTTCGCACCCCTGGTGCTGATCCTGAACGCGATCGACTATTCCTCGAAATGGACCGTGCTCGCCTGCGCGGTCTATTTCTGGTCGCGCGTCGCGCATCTGATCGTCTATGCGCTCGGCATCCCGGTGTTCCGCACCCTCGCCTTTACCGTCGGCTTCCTGGCGCAGGCCGTGTTGGTGCTGGCAATCTTCAGGGTATTCTGATCGCGCGCCCCCGACGCGCGGCAACGCTTAGCAATGCATCACGAAGCCAACCGGGACTTTCTCCAGTTCCAGGACCTCGGCGCGGACACGATCAGATCGATCGTCGACCGCGCGCAAGTGCTCGCGGCGGCTTGGCGCGACCGCGTCATGCCGCAGCCGCTCGCCGGCAAGCGCGTCGGGCTCATCGTCGACGATGGCGGATGGCGCAATACCACCGCTTTCGACCTCGGCATCCAGGCGATGGGCGGCATCTGCGTCCATGCGCCGGTCAGGCTCAATGCCGCCGAGACCACCGCCGATCTCGCGAAATATCTCGACAATTGGTTCGACATCCTGGTCGTGCGGACACGAGAGCTGTCGGCCTTGCGAGAGCTCGCGGCCAGCGCCGAAGCGCCGGTCATCAATGCGAGAACGCGCTCGAACCATCCTTGCGAGACGCTCGGCGATCTCGCCTATGTCAGGAGCAAGCGAGGGCATCTCGACGATCTCAAGGTCGTTGGCGTAGCGCCCGATGCCAATATCCTTCGGTCCTGGGGTGAAGCCTCGATCGCGCTGCCGATCAAGGTGACCCAGGCCTATCCGTCGGACTGGCATGTCAGGGATCTCGCCAGCCCGAACTTCACCGCCACGACCGATCTCGACGCCTTGTTCGATGCGGACGTGATCATCACGGACTGCTGGCCTGTCGGAGCACAGGACGATCAACTGGCGAGCTACCGGATATCGGCCGCGACCCTGAACCGGTGCCGCCCCGACGTGATTTTCCTGCCCTGCCCGCCCGTGACCAGAGGTCAGGAGGTCAGCGCCGATGCGACGTCGCATCCGGCCTGCCAGAGCCCGCCGGCAAAGGCCTATCTCCTGCACGCGCAGAATGCGCTGCTCGAATGGACGGTCGCGTAAAGGCGGGGGAAGGCTCGCGACCGGTGCAAGCCGGGTCTTCGGGCGCCGGCGAGCGCCGCCATGTTGCCGAGCGACAACACCGCGGACGAAAACGACAGCCTGCCGGTTTGCTCGCACAGATTGTCACTCATCCACAGTTATATTCACCCATCTCAATTGATTGATTCGGGGCTGACATGAATTGGAAGATTGCATCCGCGCTTGGCGCCCTCTCCCTGGCCGCCTTCGCGACCGAAGCCGGTGCCGCAGATCTCGCCGCCCGGCCCTACACCAAGGCGCCGCCGATGATCGCCGCGATCTACGACTGGAGCGGCTTCTATATCGGCGCCAACGGCGGTTACGGCACGTCACGCAAGTGCTGGGACCAGACGGTCGGCTTCGCCCCCGGCGTATCCGAAGGCTGCCATGATGCGACCGGCGCCGTTGCCGGCGGCCAGGTCGGCTACCGCTGGCAGAGCAGCACCTTCGTGTTCGGCCTCGAAGCCCAGGGCGACTGGGCCGATCTCTCTGGCCGGAATACGAGCACCGTGCTCGGCGTCGCCAACCGCACCCGCGTCGACGCCTTCGGCCTGTTCACCGGCCAGGTCGGCTACGCCTGGAATAACGCGCTGCTCTACGTGAAGGGCGGCGCCGCTGTCACCAGGGATCGTTACCGCGGCATCGGTACGGGCGGTCTGGCCGGAGCGGAGTTCGATGGCGCCGACGAGACCCGTTGGGGCGGCACCGTTGGCGTCGGCCTCGAATACGGCTTCGCCCCGAATTGGTCGGTCGGTGTCGAATACGACCACCTGTTCATGGGCCGCCGCGACGTCACCCTCAGCGCCAACGGAGCGCTGGCGCCTGTCGGCACGTTCTCGCGCACCGAGCGCATCGGCCAGGACGTCGACCTGATCACCGCCCGTATCAACTATCGGTTCGGCGGCCCGGTCATCGCGAAGTACTGAGCGCACCAACCCTCGTAGTCGTCATGCCCGGGCTTGTCCCGCCTGCGCGGCCGAAGCCGCTTCGGCGAGGCGAAGGCCCGGGCATCCACGTTCTTCCTTGATCGCGGCAACGCGTGGATGGCCGGGACAAGCCCGGCCATGACGCGGCAGAAGCGCGCCCTACTCCTCCGGCAATCCCAGCATCAGCCGCATGTTCTGCACGGCGGCACCCGAGGCACCCTTGCCGAGATTGTCGAGCCGGGCGACCAGCACCGCCTGGTGGTACTTGTCGCTGGCGAAGACGTAGAGCTCGAGCATGTTGGTCTCGTTGAGGGCCTCCGGCTCGAGCCGGCCGCCCTTGGTCGCCTCGTTCTGCAGCGGCATCACCTTGACGTATTTCGACCCGGCATAGCGCTTGGCCATCGCGGCTTGGAGGTCGGCACCACCAGGCCTGCCCGGCAGCGTGTCGAGCTGCAGCGGGATCGAGACCAGCATGCCCTGCCGGTAATTGCCGACCGAGGGGATGAAGATCGGCCGCCGCGTCAGGTTCGAATAGAGCTGCAGCTCCGGCAGATGCTTGTGCTCGAAGCCGAGGCCGTAGAGCTCGAACGACGGCGCGCTGCCGTCCTCGAAGCTTGCGATCATCGACTTGCCGCCGCCGGAAAAGCCGCTCACCGCGTTGACGGTGACGGGATAATCGGAAGGCAGCAGACCCGCATCGACGATCGGCCGCAGCAGCGCGATGCCGCCGGTCGGATAGCAGCCGGGATTGGAGACCTTGTTCGCGGCCTTGATCTTGGTGGCCTGGTCCGGCGTCAGCTCGGGGAAGCCATAGGCCCAATCGGGCGCGACCCGGTACGCAGTCGAGGCGTCCAGCACCTTCGGCGCGGAATTGCCCATGCTGTCAACCAGCGCCACAGTTTCCTTGGCGGCATCGTCGGGCAGGCAGAGGATGACGAGGTCCACCTCTTCCATCAGCGCCTTCTTGGCCGCGGGGTCCTTGCGCTTGTCATCGGCAATGGTCTTCACCACGACGTCGCTCTGGAGCTTCAGCCGCTCGTTGATGCCAAGGCCGGTGGTGCCGGAGCCGCCGTCGACGAAGACGGTGGCCGGCTTCTTCGTAGCGCCGGTGATCGGGGCTTTCGTGGTTTCCGTGAGGCTCATGGCGCGCTCCTTTCGAGCATGTTGGTTTCGTTCACGAAGGCCTCCGGCCTCACATCCTGCATCAATTGCGCGATCTCTCTGGCGTCGGCAGCAGGCTGTGCCCCGAGCGCATTGGCGATCGCCGTATAGTCGGCGTCCGACTTGTGCTGGTTGAGCTTGAAGCTGCCTTCAACCTCTTCAACCATCATGACCAGACCCACGATCCCCTTCTTCAGCGCCTCGAGCCGGCCCGCCGTCATCTTGGCCGAGGTCCAGGGCTTCTTCGGCAGCAGCCAGTTCTCGAACTTGTCGCTGAGCGTATCGATCTGCACCGACAGCTCGTCGCCCGACAACAGCCGCACCGGCCCGCTCAGATGCACCGACTGGTACAGCCAGGTCGGGACCTGGTCAGGCGAGACGTACCAGTCCGGCGATACATAGGCATCGGGGCCGTTGACCGCGAGCAGCCACGAGGCATCACCGCCCGCAAGCTTTAGCAGCGGATTGTGACGGGCGACATGAAAGGCGGCCTGCGGCGTGCCGTCGGCGGCATAGGTCAGATAGAACGGCAGCGGCGAGGCCACCGGTTTGTGGCCGTCGAAGGCGCACATGGTGCCGAAGCCGCGCTCCTCGGCGAATTTCAGGCTCGCGGCGCGGTCCTGCTTGAAAAATGGTGGCGTGTACATCGTGGTCTCCTGCTGGGTCTCCTTGGGGGAGCCGCCGGATCAGATCGCGCTGACAGGAGAGAGAATGCCGCGGATCGGATCCAGCGGCAAAGACGATGATCTCAAACGCGATCGACCGCCCAAACCGCACAGCTGCGGCGGCGGCGACGGGCGAACAGGATGGTCGCGGCGTTGATCATGGCGCGCGGCTATAAGGCCGGCGGGTTCCAGGGTCAAGTGCAAATGCGTGGCGCCCGAGGGCGGGATGCCGCAGGCGCGATGGCAGGATGTCATCGGACCGCAGTGGAATTTCCTTTAACCGTAGGGGTTCCGGAGAAAGACCGACGCGCCACAGCCTGCCGGTCCTTAGTCTTTCGAAAACCCAGCCCAGGACATCGCCATGACCGAGATTACCCGTCGCGCAACGCTGGCCGGTGCCGCCGCCTCGGCGCTCCTGCCCTTCGTGAAGACCTCGCCCGCGGGCGCCGCCGCGCCCCCGGCCACCGCGCAGAATGCGAGCTTCTACCGCTAGAATGTCGGCACCCACCAGATCACCGTGGTCTGCGACGGCGTCGCCACCGTCAACCTGACTGACAATTACGCGGCCGGCGCCAGCAAGGACGACATCAACAAGATCTTCGCGGAAAACCATCTGCCGACGGACAAGGTCACGCACACCTTCAATCCGGTCGTCGTCAACACCGGGCCGAAGCTCGTCGTCATCGACACCGGTCTCGGACCCGACCAGTTCACGCAGACGAAAGGCAAGGTCGGCCAGTTCCACAACAACCTCGCGGCCGCCAGCATCGACCGCGCGGCGGTCGACACCGTCATCATCTCCCACTTCCACGGCGACCACATCAACGGCCTGCTCGCGGCCGAGAACAAGCCCGCCTTCCCCAACGCCGAGATCATGGTGCCGGCGACAGAATGGAAGTTCTGGATGGACGACGGCGAGATGAGCAAGGGGACGGGCAATCCGATCCTCGAGGGCAACTTCAAGAACATCCGCCGCGTGTTCGATGCGCTCGGCCGCAAGGTCACGCAATACGAGTCCGGCAAGGAGGTTGCGCCCGGCATCACCTCGGTGGCGAGCCCCGGCCACACGCCCGGCCATAACTCCTTCATCGTCGCCTCCGGCGCGGAGAAGGTGCTGGTGCAGGTCGACATCACCGCTGGCGCGGCGTTCCTGTTCGTGAGGCATCCCGAATGGAACATCGCCTCCGACGTCGACAAGCCGCTGGCGCGGGAGACGCGGCGCAAGCTCTACGACATGGCGATCGCCGAGAAGATGCCAATCCAGGCCTTCCATGCCGCCTTCCCCGGTCTCGTCCGCGTCGAGAAGGAAAAGGACGGCTCGGGCTATCGCTGGATCCCGTCGATCTGGAACGCTTCGCTGTAAGCTACGCCTTGCGCCCTGACCGGGCGGCGTGCCGCCGTCCGGTCAGAACAGGCGCCAGAGCCATTCCATCAGCTTGGCCATCACGTCGCCGAACAGCAGCAGCGCCGCCGCCCAGATCAGTGCAGAGATGAAATTGGCGGCCTGAAAGCTCCAATACGGCATCTCGAAGATGCCGGCCGCGAGCGGCACCGAGGCACGCAAGGGCCCGAAGAAGCGGCCGATGAAGATGCTGGGCACGCCCCAGCTGCGCACGAAGGCCTCGCCCCTTGGCAAGAGTTCCGGATAGCGCGAGAGCGGCCACATCTGCGCGACCTGCTCCTTGTATCGATAACCGAACCAGTAGGAGACCCAGTCGCCGAGCGCCGCCCCGAGGCCGCCGGCGATCCAGACCGGATAGAAGCTGATCCCGCTCGCCCCGATCAGCGCGCCGATCGCCACCAGAGCGCCCCAGGCCGGGATCAGCAGCGAGATGAAAGCCAGCGACTCGCCGAAGGCGAGCAGGAACACGATCGGGGCAGCCCAGGCCTGGTGAGCGCGCACGAAGTCGGCCAGGGCGTGCGCAAACTGCTCCATTCAGAAATAGCCTTCCCGCCCTGCCTCAAGGTGCTGCTCGATGAAAACGACTGGTAAGCCAAGGACTTGTGTGACATCAAGTCACAAAACCGGCGCCAAACCGGACCGGCACGTCAAATTGCCGGGAATTGGCGGGCCTGCGGCGTAAAATCGCCGGGATTGGCTCCCACCCACACCCCCTTGGCCGGCATGCGGTGACCTCTATGGGTGAGCCGTGGCATAGTCGCCCGAACCGATTCGCCGCCTGCGCGACCCTCAAAACACATCAAGATATATGTCCAAGCAATTGAAAACAAAAGGCAAAGACGATTTATTCGGCGGCAACGAGCCGAAAGCGCGTCAGATCGCCGCGAAGCCGGCTCCGCGCGCGAGCGGTGGCGAGGCCGATTACACCGCCGCCGACATCGAGGTGCTCGAGGGCCTGGAGCCAGTGCGGCGTCGGCCCGGCATGTATATCGGCGGCACCGACGAGAAGGCGCTGCATCACCTCTTCGCCGAAGTCATCGACAACTCGATGGACGAGGCGCTGGCCGGACACGCGACCTTCATCGGAGTCGAACTGAGCGCCGACGGGTACCTGACCGTCACCGACAACGGCCGCGGCATCCCCGTCGATCCGCATCCGAAGTTCCCGAAGAAGTCGGCGCTCGAAGTCATCATGTGCACGCTGCATTCGGGCGGCAAGTTCGACTCCAAGGTCTATGAGACATCGGGCGGTCTGCACGGCGTCGGCATCTCCGTGGTGAACGCCCTCTCCTCGCATCTCGAGGTCGAGGTCGCGCGCGGCCAGAAACTCTATCGCATGACGTTCGAGCGCGGGCACCCGAAGGGCAAGCTCGAGGATCTCGGCAAGATCAACAACCGCCGCGGCACGCGCACGCGCTTCAAGCCCGACACCGACATCTTTGGCGCCAAGGCCGCGTTCAAGCCGCAGCGCCTGTTCAAGATGACGCGCTCCAAGGCCTATCTGTTCGGCGGCGTCGAGATCCGCTGGAACTGCGCGCCCGAACTGCTCAAGGGCGTCGAGGACGTTCCGGCCGAAGCCACATTCCACTTCCCCGGCGGCCTCAAGGACTATCTTGCCGCCGCGATCCACGCCGACACGCTGGTGCATCCCGACATCTTCTCCGGCAAGTCGGGCCGCAACGGCTCGCATGGCGCCTGCGAATGGGCCGTGGCCTGGACCGCGGATGCCGACGGCTTCCTGTCGTCTTACACCAACACGGTGCCGACACCGGATGGCGGCACGCACGAATCCGGCCTGCGCAGCGCGCTGCTGCGCGGCCTGAAGGATCACGCCGAGCGCGTCGGCCAGGGCAAGCGCGCCTCGTCCATCACGTCCGAAGACGTGATGGTGGGCGCGGCCGTGATGCTGTCGGTGTTCGTGCGCGAGCCGGAATTCCAGGGCCAGACCAAGGATCGTCTGGCCACCGCCGAGGCGCAGCGCATCGTCGAGCAGGCGATGAAGGATCCGTTCGACCATTGGCTGTCGGGCAATCCGAACATGGCCAACCGGCTGCTCGACTTCGTGATCGACCGCGCCGAGGAGCGGCTGCGCCGGCGACAGGAAAAGGAAACCGCGCGGAAAACCGCAGGCAAGAAGCTGCGCCTGCCCGGCAAGCTCGCCGACTGCACCGATGCCGGCACCGAAGGCTCCGAGCTCTTCATCGTCGAGGGCGACTCGGCGGGCGGCAGCGCAAAGCAGGCCCGCGACCGCAAGACGCAAGCGGTGCTGCCGCTGCGCGGCAAGATCCTCAACGTCGCCTCCGCCGGCAAGGACAAGCTGACGGCGAACGCCCAGCTCTCCGATCTCGTGCAGGCGATCGGCTGCGGCCAGCTCTTGCATTACCGCGAAGAGGATCTGCGATATCAGCGCATCATCATCATGACCGACGCCGACGTCGACGGCGCGCACATTGCTTCGCTGCTGATCACGTTCTTCTACCGGCAGATGCCGCGGCTGATCGACGAGGGCCACCTCTTCCTCGCCGTGCCGCCGCTCTACAAGCTGACGCACGGCTCGAAGTCGGTCTACGCCCGCGATGACGCGCACAAGGAAGCGCTGCTCAAGAGCGAGTTCAACGCCAACGCCAAGGTCGAGGTGAACCGCTTCAAAGGTCTTGGCGAGATGATGCCGGCGCAGCTCAAGGAAACCACCATGGATCCGAGCAAGCGGACGCTGCTGAAGGTGGTGCTGCTCGCCGACGACCGCGACACCACCGCGGATTCGGTGGAGCGCCTGATGGGAACCAAGGCCGAGGCGCGCTTTGCCTTCATCTCCGACAAGGCCGAATTCGCGAGCGAGGAGCTGCTGGACGTCTGAACTAGGCTCCAATGCCTTGCAGAAAGCCCCGGCCGTCGGCCGGGGCTTTTTTGTTGCAGCCAGGCCTCAGCATCGCCGCGAGAGGGCGACTCGGCCAACGACTCAGGGTCGCCAACGGCCGAGGCAGGCCTGCCTCCATTTCGGACAACGGCGATCTGCTAACGAAAACTTACTCAGGGCACGCAGACCAAAACCCGAAACAAAATATTGTAATTACTACGCTTTTTAGGCTTTCGCCGATCACGTATCAAAACCCGACCGAAGGGCGTTTTCCGGCGACTGTGCCTGCGCAGCAACAGCATTTCGGGGAGAACCGTCTATAGTCCGGGCATCAGATGACACGGACTTCAGTGCGCTCGCGCCTGCTACGACAGACAAAGGTTGGGGATTTTAAGATGAAGAAGATTTTGCTCGCTCTGACCGCTGTTGCGGCAATGACCGGTTCGGCCTCGGCGGCCGACCTTGCTGCGCGCCCCTACGTGAAGGCCCCGGTTGCGGCTCCCGTCGCCAACTGGACCGGCTTCTACATCTTCGGCGGCGGCGGCGGCGGCCTCTCGAACTCCGACCAGCGCGTCCAGACCACGGTCGGCGCCGTTCCGCTGACGATCGACCAGCGCCAGGGCGGCTCGGGCTGGTTCGGCACCGTCGGCCTCGGCTATGACTGGCAGTTCAACAGCACCTGGGTCGCCGGCGTGTTCGCCGATGGTCAGTTCGGCAGCATCCGCGCCACCATCCAGGATCCGATCGCTGGCATCACCGGCAGCCAGAAGCTTGAAGACTCCTGGGCCGCTGGTGTGCGCCTCGGCTGGCTGGTTGCTCCGAACGTCCTCACCTACGTCAACGGCGGCTACTCCGGCGCTCACTTCGGCAGCACCAATTTCCTGACGCTGGCGGGCGCTCCGGCTGGCATCCACCTCAACGGCTACAACCGCAACGGTTGGTTCGTCGGTGGCGGCGTCGAGAACAGCCTGAACTTCTTCGGCATTTCTTCGCCCGGCTGGTTCATGAAGACCGAATATCGTTCGGCCTTCTACAACGCCAAGACCCAGAACGAGCTGTTCGACGCCGGCAACGTGCTGGTTGGCCGCGACATCCGCGCCAACAGCTGGAACCAGACGATCTCGACCTCGCTGGTCTACCGCTTCAACTGGACCGGCCCGGTCGTTGCCAAGTACTGAGCGACCAAATACTGATCCGAACGCAAGTTCAGACGTCAAAGCCCCGGCATCGCCCGGGGCTTTTTCGTTGCGCGGTGCATTCCTCGCGCTGATTTTGAATCCGCGCACACGCTCCGATACAGGGCACGGCGGCGGAGCCCAGCCCCGTCGCCGCAGGCGTTGCGCAGATTTCGCGTCGTTGCTGGCCAGCAACAGTCTTCCGCCTGGAACTCGTCTATCCCTTTGGAGCAGATCGAATGGAATCGCATCGCGGTTGCGGCGCGACGATCGGGGCTGAGGGAGCAGGAATGAAGAAGCTGGTGATTGCATTTGCGGCGGCGGCTGCATGCTCGGGAACCGCCACGGCAGCCGATCTCGGCGCCCGGCCCCTCAAGGCCGTCGCCCCAGTGCCGGTCGCAAGCTGGACCGGCTTCTACGTCTTCGGCGGCGCCGGCGGCGGGCTGTGGAATGCGGACAGCAACGTCTTCAGCGACGGGGCCGTTGGCTTCTACGGGCCGGCAGGCACGCGACTCACGCGTGATCAGCGGCTCGGCGGCAACGGTTGGTTCGGCACGGTTGGCCTCGGTTACGACTGGCAGTTCAACAGCAAGTGGGTGACCGGCATCTTCGCCGACGTTCAGTTTGGCGATCTCCGCGGCTCATTCGTGGATGCTGTGTACGGCGCTGAGGGGACCGCAAAGCTTCGAACGAGCTACGCGGCCGGCGCGCGACTTGGCTATCTCGTGGCTCCCAATGTCCTTTCCTATGTGAATGCCGGCTACTCCGGCTCCGAGTGGTCGGGCAGCACCCTGTCGACCCTGACCTTGCCGACCACGACCATCGCAACGACTCCATCCTTCCGCCGCGATGGCTGGTTCATCGGCGGCGGCGTCGAAAACAACCTCGACATCTTCGGCATCGCGGCCCCCGGCTGGTTCATGAAGACCGAGTACCGCTCCGCGTTCTATGACCGCATCACCCTGCCGGAAACCGCCCTTGCCGGCGGATCGACGGGCACGACGACGACGTTCAAGCCCTGGGTGCAGACCATCAGCACCTCGCTGGTCTATCGCTTCAACTCGACTGGATCGGCTGCGGTCGCCGATCCCGCCCCACGGCTCTACGCGAAGGCGCCAGCAGCCATCTCAGCTCCGAGCTGGACCGGCCTCTATGTCTTCGGCGGCGGCGGCGGCGGGCTTTGGAATGCTGACAGCAACGTCATCAGCGATGGGACCTCCGGCGGCTTCTTCGGGCCGGCCGGCACGACACTGTCCCGCGATCAACGGGCCGGCGGCAGCGGCTGGTTCGGCACGGTCGGCATCGGATACGACTGGCAGTTCAGCAAGTGGGTGGCGGGTGTCTTCGCCGACGGTCAATTTGGCGACATCCGCGGGTCCCTGCCCAGCAATGCCTTCGTCAGTTTCGAAGGCCGCGAAAAGCTCCGGACCAGCTACGCCGCTGGCGCACGGCTCGGCTACCTCGTGGCTCCGAGCGTACTGTCCTACGTGAATGCCGGCTACTCCGGCTCCGAGTGGTCAGGCACCACGCTGTCCACGCTCGACCTGCCTGCCACCGACACCTTCACGACGACGTCCTTCCGTCGCGACGGCTGGTTCGTCGGCGGTGGCATCGAGAACAACCTCGACATCTTCGGCATCACGGCCCCCGGCTGGTTCATGAAGTCCGAGTACCGCTCCGCCTACTACGACCGCATCACCCTGCCGGAGACCATCGTGCCCGCCTTCGGCGGCGGACCGAGCGGCAGGGCGACAACGTTCAAGCCGTGGGTGCAGACCATCAGCACCTCGCTGGTCTATCGCTTCAACGCGACCAACGCGGTGGTCGCCAAATATTGACCAGGTACTGACCGAGCCGAGTCTCAAACGTCAAAAGCCCCGGATCCTCCGGGGCTTGTCTCGCTCAGCGGCTGACACTCGCCTTGAGCGACCAGTAGGCCCGCGCGAGCTGCGCCTCGATCTCGCCCCAATCGGAAGCGGTGATGGCCGCACCGCGCGCGTCGCGATAGGCCATGGCTTCCGCCCGTACGATGCCGAATTGCCAGATGCCTGAATCCGGGATCCTGCCATAGGTGAGCTCGGCCACGCGCGCGATGGTCAGGCCGTAGTCGCGCGGATCGACCGCTTCGCGGCGAGCCTGCCACCAGTCGAGCTCGAGACGCGCGGCCTCCTCGACATCGAACGCCGTGGGCGCCGCGGAGGAAAGCTCTCCATAGTAGACGATCAGCGGCGGCAGCGCCGCGTCGGCCTCCTGCCGCGAGCGTGTCGGCTGGAATGTCCTGGCTGCCTCGGCGGCGCTGATCGCGATCCGCAGGCCCTTCAGTGGCGAAAAGCCGAATTGCGTTCGTGTGGATTCGTAGAGGTGATAAAACAGCGCGCCATATCGCTCTTCGTAATAGTCGCGCCACATCGCCGTCTCGAGCCGCGCCATCTCGGCCGGATCGAAGGCGCGCAGATCCGCATGGCGAGGCCAGGCCACGTAGCCGGCCAGCAGCGCCGAGATGATGACGGCCGCGACGAGTAGCCTCTTCAAGTGCATGGCAGCACCTTCCGACGGGGACGGCCATTGTATCAGCACCACAGCTACGGCTAGTCTGTGTCGAAGTTTTCGTGGCGGCGGCCGAATGATGCCAACTTCGTTCATGCCGCGGCGCGACAGAAGCAGAACCGAGGGAGGAGCGCATGCGCAGATTTCTGCTTGTAGCAGGCCTGTTTGCCCTCGCCGTCGGGCTGCTCTGGATCGGACAGGGAACGGGCACCGTTCCCTGGCCGCGATCGAGCTTCATGGTCAACCAGCTGCAATGGGCCGGCTATGGCGCCGCCATGGCCGGCTTCGGGCTGGTGCTGATCTGGCAGAGCAACCAATAGAAGAAACCAGGGAATACAAGCATGACATCCAGCCGGTTCGATCTCCGCGGCAAGGTCGCGATCGTGACGGGAGGCAATGGCGGCATCGGTCTCGGCCTCGCCCACGGACTGGCCGACGCGGGCGCCGACATCGCCGTGGTCGGACGCAACGAAGCCAAATCCGCCGCTGCCGTGGCCGACCTCAAGGCGCGCGGCGTGAAGGCGATCGCGGTCGCCACTGACGTAACCGACAAGGTGGCGGTCGCTGCCATGATCGACCGTGTCGTCAAGGAGTTCGGCCGGATCGACATCCTCATCAACAATGCCGGCATGAGCATCCGCAAGCCGCCGCACGAGCTCGAGCTCGACGAGTGGAACAAGGTGATCGACACCAACCTCACCAGCGCCTTCGTGTGCTCGAAGCTCGCCTATCCGGCGCTGAAGGCGTCCGGCAACGGCAAGGTGATCAACATCGGCTCGATGATGTCGATCTTCGGCGCGAGCTTCGCAACCGCTTATGCGGCGAGCAAAGGCGGCATCGTGCAGTACACGCGCGCCTGCGCCAATGCCTGGGCGCCCGACAACATCCAGGTCAACGCCATCCTGCCGGGCTGGATCGACACCGACCTCACGCGCGGCGCGCGGCAGCAGGTTGCAGGTCTGCACGAACGGGTGCTGGCGCGCACGCCTGCGGGCCGCTGGGGCGACATCGACGACTTCGCCGGCATCGCGGTGTTCCTCGCCTCGCCCGCCTCGAACTTCGTCACGGGCACCGCGATCCCCGTCGACGGTGGATTCTCGGTCATGGCGTGAGGCGCCACGCTCCATGAAAATAGCCCCGGCGCGAAGGCCGGGGCTATCGAATGTCGTGGACGTGGACGAGCGTCAGTATTTCGCGACGACTGGGCTTCCCCAGTTGAAGCGATAGTTGATGCCGGCGCGCACGATGTTGTCGGTGAGATGGGTCGACTGGAAGGTACAGCACCCCGTCGCAGTCGCCTGGAAGAACCCCTTGCTGCCCAAATCCATATAGAGGTATTCGACCTTCGCCGACCAGCTTGGCGCAAAGGCCCATTCGACACCGGCGCCAGCGGTCCAGCCGGCAAACGTCTGTGTCTCCGTGGCTCCGATACCAGCCGGCGAACCGGCGGCAGCCGTCGGATCGAACTCATGGATACGCAAATCCGCGAAAGCGCCACCCGCGGTGCCGTACAGCAGCACAGTCGGTGTGACAGTGAAGCCGACGCGGCCGCGGATCGTCGCGATCCAGCTCTGCGACACGTCTTCCCTGAAGGTCGGCACGAACGGCGGGCTCACCAGGTTGGAGCTACCCGTCTTGCCAGACCACGATCCGTCCCCCTCGATGCCGAACACCCACCGGTCTCGCTGATAGTTACAACCGATCGTTCCACCGAGCAGGCCCCCGTTGACGTCGCCTGAAGTCTTGAGGGCTCCGGCAGTCCCATTGTCCAGGCCATTGTTCGTACCGTTGCTGATCGCGCGATCACGGCCCCAGGACCAGCCACCTTCCACGCCGACATAGCAGCCGGTCCAACTGTACACCGCGACCGGCGGTGGCATGGGCGGAGCCTTGACCGCCATGTCGGCTGCGCAGGCCGCGCCCGTCGCCGCGAACAGAAGTGACATTCCGGCAGCGAAAGCCATTGCCGTTTTCATCGATGTCCCCTTCGGAAAAAAAACTGCGAGAAATGGAATCGTGTCGATGAGGCAGCTTATGCATCGCCAATTTGGACGGCGATGACGAACTAGCGGTTCCCGCTGGTTTCCAGGCGCTATTCGGGAAAACGTGACATTTCCGGTACGCAAAGGTCGGCAACGCTGACCCATGCACGTCCTAGGATCGGAGTCCTGTCGCAGGCAAAGAAGCCTCGGCATCGGAGTTGAGCTTCCGCAATGTCCTGCGGAAAAAAGAAGCCCCGGCAATGCCGGGGCTTTTGAATTTGGGTCGTGATGGTTTTTTGTCGCTTGCTTGGTCGTTTCGTTGACGTCCTCAGTAGCGCGCGATGACCGGCGCGTCGAACTTGTAGCTAGCGCGCACGACGGCCCACTGGATGTCGCGCGGCTTGGCATCGAAGGTGTAGTTCCCCGAGGTGCCGCCGAGCTGATAGGTCTGGCTGCCGAAGGCCGCGTAATTGTATTCGAGGCCGACGATCCAGTTGCGGGTGATGCCGTATTCCCAGCCGGCGCCGACGGTCCAGCCGTTGGCCCAGTGGGTCTGACCGCCCGAGCCCGTCGCCGGGCCAACGGTGTCGCTGACGTTGAGACGGTTGTTCACGCCGGCATAGCCGCCCTTGATGTAGAACAGATTGTTCTGCACGGCGAAGCCGGCACGGCCCACGACCGTCGCGAGCACGTTGGCGCGCCAAGTGAAGATGTCGTCGCCAGCACCGAAGGCGGTGTTCACGACCGTGCCCTTGTTGTCGAGGCCGGAGATCGTGCCTTCCACGCCGAACACGTAGTTGTTGGCCTGCCAGTTGTAGCCGATCTGCGCGCCGCCCATGATGCCCGCGCTGCGCTGACGATAGCCCTGTCCCGGAACGAGGTCGCCGAACGGCGCGCCGGTCCCGTTGTTGATGAACTGCTCGTTGGTCCAGGCGCCACCGATGTGGCCGCCGACATAGAAACCGGTCCAGTTGAACAGCGGCTCGACATAGGCGGGCGCCTTCGTGTAGCGCGCACCGAGATCGGCGGCGGAGGCAGCGCCGGTCGAAACCAGAGCGGTCGTGCAGGCGAAGGCGGCAATCAATTTGTTACGCATGGTACACCCCGTGTCCTTTGATGGGCGCACGCTCACACGCAGGTCTTACTCAAATTTGAATCAAGAAAGTTAAGACGCCGGATTGCCACATAGTGCGCCGTGAATCCCTTTGCGCTGTTGCACGCGCGCAACGCGCCGCGCGCGATTTAACGCGGCATTATCCCTACCACCTGCTTGCATTACAGTGCCGGCGCGGCCTTCGACTGCACATGCTCGGGCCGCACACCGATGGCCAGGAAGCGCGCGGGGATGCCTTGCAACCACGGCACGGCGGTGAGGAGGCGCAGCACCAGCGGCACCTTCAGCGGCCGATCGCCGCCCTGCAAGGCGCCGCTGATGATGTTGTTCTGCACGATCACCTGCATCGCTTGGGTCATCCGCACCGGAAACGCACGCCGGCGCCGCACCGCATCGAGCTCATCCTCGGAGGGGCAGCCGCGCTGAAGCTTGTCCGTAAGCAGGTTTGCGGTCGCGACTGCGTCCTGCACGGCGAGATTGACGCCGACGCCGCCGACCGGCGACATCGCATGCGCGGCATCGCCGATGCACAGCAATCCTGGCCGCGTCCAGCGGCTCAGGCGATTGATCGCGACGGTAAGCAGCTTGACGTCGTCAAAACTCTTCACGTCGGCGATGCCGGATCTGAGGATCGGCGCCATGCGCACGACGTCGTCGAGCAGCGCCTGCAATCCCCTCGCCTTCACCGCCTCGTATTGCCCCTTGGCGATGACATAGGCGCATTGCCAATAGTCGCCGCGGTCGAAGGTGACCATCATCTTGCCGGGCTCGATGCGCGCGAACAGGTTCTCGGTCTCGTCCGCCCTGCGGCCGACGCGGAACCACAGCACGTCCATCGGCGCGCCGATCTCCTCGACCGCAAGACCCGCGCGCTCGCGCACGGTCGAATGCCGGCCATCACAGGCGATGGTGAGATCGGCCTCGATGTCGACCGGGCCATCCGGCGTGTTCGCGCGCACGCCAGCAATGGCGTCACCGCGGCGGATCAGGTCGACGGCTTCCGTATTCATCATCACCTTGAGCGATGCGAACCGCTTGCCGGCCTCCCGCAGGAAATTGAGGAAGTCCCATTGCGGCATGAAGGCGATGAAAGGATATTTCGTGTCAAGCCGGCTGAGATCGGCGATGCGCACCTTTGCGCCGCCGAACAGGCCGTCCATCTTCTGCAAGCGCTGATGCGGCAGCTTCAGGAAGTCGTCGATCAGGCCGAGCTCGTCCATCACCTGGAGCGTCGAGGGATGCACCGTGTCGCCGCGAAAGTCGCGGAAGAAATCCGCATGCTTCTCCAGCACCACGACGTCGATGCCGGCGCGTCCGAGCAGATAGCCCAGCATCATGCCGGCCGGCCCGCCGCCAACGATGCAGCATCGGACGTTTGTCAGCCGGTTCGGTGCTTGATCGGTTGTCATTGTGGCGCGCTGCCGATTGGAGGATGGGGAGAAGCTTAGCCCGAGTTCCACACGACCGCAGCGGTCATTTGAGATCCCTCGGAGGCCCGCGGTACCCGTCGGTGGCCGCCGAGACAGGAATATCTGACCTCTCTCAAACGATTGAATGCAGCGGAGAAACCATCCGCATTCGTCGATCCGCGAGCAGAAGGTTCCGGTTCCACCAGCTCTAGCGCTCCGCCCGGTCCACAAGGAACCCTCTTCGAACCGTAGCGATACGGATTTTCCTGCCGTCCGGCGTTGCCTAAGATTCGACCTAAATCATAGGCGAGATTGTAAGTTGTATCGCCGAAGAAGATCGCGTCGCTCAATGAACGCGGCACTCGAGGGAACCAGGTGGGGAAATGGCAATGGCCGAGGCGTTGCAGATCAATTTCGCGTTGTGGGGTATGATCGTCTGCGCGGCGATCAAGATCAGTCAGTTTCTGGCGGCAGGTTAGCCGAACACCATCCAGCTGATCGCGGCAAGCGCAGCGCGGGTGATGACATAGAGCCAGCAGATCATCGCGACGCCGACAGCGGTTAGATAGGCGCCGGCAAAGGCACGCTCGCGGAGCGGCGTCTTGTTGCCAGCGAATTTCTCGGCGTCCGCGCGCAAGCTGGCCTGATTAGCTATATCCGACATGTCTCACCTCCGGCGACGGAGTATGGCGCAGGAATGTTGCGTCCAGCCGACAGCAACGTGGAAAGCGCGGGGGCAGTAGCCTGGCAAAAGCAAAAAGCCCTAAAATATCTGGCGCACATTCCGCTGCCGGAACCTGCAAAAAAACGTAGCCTTGCAGGTTTTTCCCAACCCCGCCACCATTCTAAGGTTGCGCATTGTCCGAGCAGCATGCGCCCGACGGGCCGCGGGCGCTGCGTAGATCGTGGTGCACGATCGCAGGGGCTAGGCGCTCCCGAGCGTCACGACGCGGCTGATGATCGAGCGGCGTCAATTGTTGCTGCGGTTCGCCGTGCGGAAACTCTTGATCTCCGAGACACTGCCGTCACGATAAGTCAGCTCCACCGAAACGAATTGCGTGGCGGGGCCGAGCTTCATGTAGAGCGGCATGCCGGCAGTGATCGCGCTGGGATCGCGCATGTCGCAATTCGGCATCTTCAGCACTTGATTGGGCACGGCAGTGTCGATGCCGATCCGCACCTCGCGGATGGCGCAGCGGTAGGACACGAGGTGCGTGTAATAGACCAGCAGCCCGTTGAACTCGCGAAATGACAGCCAGCTCGTCGCGGTCATGTCGAGGATCTTGCGCTGGTCGCGGATCAGCGCGGCCTCGGGATCGAACCTGATCGGGAACGGCCCCTGCATATCGCCGGACTGGTCAACATAGCGGACCTCGATGGTGCCGGCCTGCGCATCCGGCGGGAGCTCGATCGAGGGGTTTGGCATCCGCTTGCGGGTGCGCGGATCGAGCGTGTCGATGAAACCGGTCTCGCGGAACTCGCCCTTGCCGGCCATGCGCCAGGATATGCCGAGCGTCGGATCGGCGAAGGAGAACACCACGCTCCAGCCGCCATTGTGGCGCGAGAAGCTCGCGATCGGCGCGTTGGTGGTGTCCTCCTTCGGCACGCGCGGCACCGACACCGGCGGCAGCGCGGCGACCTTCTGCGGCGGTGGCTCGGCCGGCCGCACCGCGGCGTCCTTGGCGATGCCGCTGAGGAAGACGTCGTCGACCATCTGGTCGAAATAGACCGGCACCTGCTTGTGCCGGACGGTGTCGGCCATCTCGCTGACCATACGGCGGGTGCGCTGCGCCACCTGCACGAGGTTCTCGCCGGGCTGGAGCAGCTCCTTGGCGAAGGTGCGCGTGAACACCGAATTGGGATTGGCGTCGTCATTGGACAGACGGTCGAGCGCGGTCTGGCGGGGACCTGCCGAAAACACCGAGAACACGCCTTCGGGCAGCTGCGTCATCGGCGCGAGCCCGCCGCCGCCGGCAACCGCACGCGTGCCGGCGCGTTCGAACGGATTATTGCGACAGGCATCGAACACCAGGATCGAGGTCCGCGCCTTCTTGTTCTGGAGCCGCTCGACGATCCGGTCGGCGAGGATGGAGGCGTCGCGCACCAGCTCTTCCTGACCTTCGGTCGCTGCCGGCACGTCGGTCGGCAGCAGATAGTTCTGGCCCGCGATCTCGAAGCCGTGGCCGGCGTAGAAGAAGAACGCGGTGTCGCCGGGCTCGATCGCCCGGTCGAAAGCGAGCAGCGTCTCGGAGAATTGCTGACGGTTCTGGTTCTCGGCGACCATCACCTGGAAGCCGAGCTGCTTCAGCGTATCGCCCATGGTGCGGGCATCGTTGACGGCCTTGAGCAGCTTCGGGACGTTGCGGTAGTCGTTGTTGCCGACGACGAGCGCGACGCGCTTCTCGGCATGTGCGGGCAGCGCGACGCCGCCAAGGCTCATCGCCAGACCAAGGGCCGCCAGAATTCTGAAAAGCCGACGCGTCATCGAATAAATCCCATTGCAGAACGGCCGGTCCCCGGCTCCCTCGAACGGTCGTTCATTGAAGCCTCCGCCGCTGATGTGATAGTCGGCCGAGCCATATCGGCGGTTCAAGGGCTCCCCGCTTCGAGCGCCCCGGTTCCGTCATCTGGCCTATGGCAGATTCGGCCGGAATCTGCTTTTTCTAGGGCGTCGCGCTGCAAGCGGGGGCTGCCGTGTATCGCTGGTGTACTGACGAAGTCGAACCGCATGACCGCTTCGACTATTGGCGCGAGGTGCGGGCCAAGGGATTGTTCGGCGTCACCGCCGAGCTCCAGCGCGAACGGCGCGCGGACTTCTTCGGCGAATTCTCGCTGCGCCAGCTCGGCGGCGCCGGCCTCGTCGAGCTGAAGGCCTCGCCCTATACGGTCGAGCGCAGCGCATCCGACATCGCCTACGCCCCTGGCGATTCCATCTGCGTCTACCAGCAGCTCGGCAGCGGCGGCTGGTTCGGCGGCATGCGCGCAAGCGAGTTCGCGATTGCCAATGGCAGCTTCGCCACCAGCCATACCGACCTGCCCTACCGCACCGCGCCGCTCGCCGCCGGGGGCTTCCACCTGCGAATCGTGAAGATCCCGATGAGCAGCATCCCGGCCCAGGACAAGCGGATGCGCGAGCTCGCGCCGAAGACCTTCAACGACCACGCTTTGGCGCCCTTGCTCGCGGCCTGCTTCACCGATCTCGGCGAGGGCGCCGCGGATGAGAGCGCGACCGACGCGACCTCCCTCGTCCAGGCCCTCGCCCATCTGGCGCTGATCGAGCGCGGCATCGTGCGGCCGGGCAGCCGCCGCGGACAGGCCGCGCTGCGGACCGCCCGCCTCTCGCAGGCGCGGCACCTGATCGTGCGCCACCTGCAAAACCCAGATCTGGCGCCGGCCATGGTGTCCGACCAGCTCGGCGTGTCCGTGCGCCACCTCCACATGCTGTTCGAGGCCGCCGAGAAGAGCTTCTCGCAGACCGTGACCGACGAGCGTCTGAAACAGAGCCGCCGCCTGATGCGCGAGGCGCCGGAACGGCTGATCGCCGACATCGCGACCTCGTGCGGCTTCGAGAGCCTTGCGACCTATTACCGGGTCTTCAACGCCGCCTATGGCATGGCTCCAGGCGATTTCCGCGCCCAGGGGCCGGAGGGGCGCTAGGCGCGCCCCTTGCGGTTCCAGCCCGGCGGAAAAGCCCTGACGCACCCGGTATTTGGCTAAAAACCTCAGGTTTTTTAGGGTCTTCCCGCGCCCGCTCCATTGACTTTGGCCAATTCCTGCCTATGTTCCGGGGCGACGCGGCTCAGGTCGAAGACCGATTCCTGAGCCTGGCGCTTTGTCCGCGTGAGTCAGCACCCCCAGCTTCTTTGAGAGCGCGCCGTTTCGGGGTGGAACGCGACAGCCTTATTACCCTCGATTCCGAACGGCGGTTTCGACCAGAGGCTCAATGTCCTTTTCAAATCTCGGACTGTCCGAAAAAGTCCTCGCCGCAGTGGCGGCCACCGGTTACACCAATCCCACCCCCATTCAGGAACAGGCGATCCCCCACGTCCTCGCACGCAAGGACGTGCTCGGCATCGCCCAGACCGGCACCGGCAAGACCGCGGCCTTCGTGCTGCCGATGCTCACCATCCTCGAAAAGGGTCGTGCCCGGGCGCGCATGCCACGCACGCTGATCCTGGAGCCGACCCGCGAGCTCGCGGCGCAGGTCAAGGAAAACTTCGACCGCTACGGCGCCGGCCAGAAACTCAACGTTGCGCTACTGATCGGCGGCGTCTCGTTCGGCGACCAGGATGCCAAGCTGATGCGCGGCGTCGACGTGCTGATCGCCACCCCGGGCCGCCTGCTCGACCACACCGAGCGCGGCGGCCTGCTGCTCACCGGCGTCGAGCTGCTCGTCATCGACGAAGCCGACCGCATGCTGGACATGGGCTTCATTCCCGACATCGAGCGCATCTGCAAGCTGGTCCCCTTCACGCGACAGACCCTGTTCTTCACCGCGACCATGCCGCCGGAGATCCGGCGCATCACCGAGGCCTTCCTGCACAACCCGCAGAAGGTCGAAGTCTCCCGCCCCGCCACCACCGCCGTGACCGTGACGCAGGCCCAGGTGCCCGCCGGGCGCGAGGCGCACGAGAAGCGCGAGCTGCTCCGCCGCCTGCTGCGCGAGGCCAAGGACCTCAAGAACGCGATCATCTTCTGCAATCGCAAGCGCGAGGTCGCGATCGTTCACAAATCGCTCCAGAAGCACGGCTTCAGCGTCGGCGCGCTGCACGGCGACATGGACCAGCCGGCCCGCATGGCCGCGCTCGATCAGTTCCGCAAGGGCGAGCTGCCCCTGCTCGTCGCCTCTGACGTCGCCGCGCGCGGCCTCGACATCCCCGAGGTCAGCCACGTCTTCAATTTCGACGTCCCCCATCACGCCGACGACTATGTCCACCGCATCGGCCGTACCGGCCGCGCCGGCCGCACCGGCACCGCGATCTCGATCGTGACGCCGCTCGACCAGAAGTCGATGGTGGCGATCGAGAAGCTGATCGGCCAGAGCATTCCGCGCGCCGAGGGCGACTACGAAGTCCATGCGGACTCGGGCGAGCAGAGCGAGCGTCCGCGCGGACGGGAACGCGAGCGCTCACGCGGCGGCCGCGGCAAGCCGCAGCGCGGTCGCGACCGCGAACGCAGCCATGAGCCGCGCGAGCCGCGTGGTGAGGCACGACACGCTTCTGAAAGGCCTTCAGCCGAAGCACGGCCCGCCGCTGAGGCGAGGCCCGCACGCGAGGCAAGGCCTCCGCGCGAAGCCAGGCAATCATCCGAGCCGCGTCACGGCTCGCGCCAGCAGGCCAGCAATTCGCATGTGCCGTCGATCGGCCGTCCCGAGCCACGCCGGCAGCGCGAGGCCGACACCGAGCCGGGCGATCATTCGCACCTGCCGGCGTTCCTGCTCCGGCCAGTGCGCTCTTCGCCCGCCGGCGCTTGAAGCGCGATGCTTCAGGTTGGTTGAGACAGACGTCCACACACTTTTTCAGATGCATTCGTGAACGTATATTTACGGGTCGTTCACGATCGTCCGTTAGCCTACGAACATAATTTAAGCATTGCAGTGATCGGCCGCGTACCGATCGCCGTGGGGTATGTTCTGTGGTCAAGGTGCTCGACGAACACGAACGCACGATGGCGTTCGCCGAGGTAGCGCTCGGTCAGATCCGATCGCTTCGGCAGACGGCAATTCCCCGCAATTACGAGATCTGGTACGTGTACGCCACCGGCTACAACGCGCCGCTCAACAAGATCATCAACGAGACGCTGGCGCGCAACGGCAAGCTGACCGAAGCCGATCTCGAGCAGATCTACGAGACCTATCTCTCCCACATCAAGACCACCGACCGCATCGACAAGGTCGGCGCGCGCGTCATCGGCGAGATCGACGACGTGATGAAGGTCCTCGGCGAAGCGCTCGGAATGACCGGTTCCTACGATGCCAGCCTGTCGGGCGCGACCGCGAAGCTGGCCTCGGCCAAGAACCGCGACCAGATCAAGGCGATCGTCGAGACGCTGCTACGCTCGACCAGCGAGATGCGCGAGACCAACAAGGCGCTGGAAGACCGGCTGACGCTGTCGAAGAACGAGATCAGCAACCTCCAGCAGAGTCTGGAAGCGATCCGCGCCGAGAGCCTGACCGATCCGCTCACCGGCCTTGGCAACCGCAAATATTTCGACCGCATGATCGGCATGGCCGTGCAGAGCGCGCTGGCGAGCGGCGAGCCGCTGTCGCTGCTGCTGTTCGACATCGACCACTTCAAATCGTTCAACGATTCCTACGGCCATCTCACCGGCGACCAGGTGCTGCGGCTCGTCGGCCTGTCGCTGAAGCAGACCATCAAGGGCCAGGACATCACCGCACGCTATGGCGGCGAGGAATTCGCGGTCGTGCTGCCCAACACGGCGCTGCGCCAGGCTCTCACCGTGGCCGATCACATCCGCCGTGCGGTGATGGCGAAGGAATTGAAGAAGAAGTCCACCGGCGAGATCCTCGGCCGCGTCACCATCTCCGTCGGCGTCTCCATGCTCAAGGAAGGCGACGACACCGATGCGCTGATCGAGCGCGCTGATGCCTGCCTCTACGCCGCCAAGCGCAATGGCCGCAATCGCGTGATCTGCGAAGCCGATCCGGAGTTCGCCGTCGAGAGCCACAGCCGCGTGGCCTGAGGCGGCTCGTCGCGCGCTTGACTTTCCAATCTGCCGAACGACATCTTCCTCGCTGCCCGAGCATCGAGGATTTGTCGTCGTGCCCAACAATCCGCATGACTTTCACACGCCGCAGCCGTCCTACACCAGGGACGAGCTGCTGAGATCGAGCGAAGGCGGCTATTTCGGCCCGGGCAACGCGCAATTGCCGGCGCCGCCGATGCTGATGATGGACCGCATCACCGAGATCAGCCTGGACGGCGGCACATACGGCAAGGGCCACATTGTCGGCGAGCTCGACATTGTCCCGGGCCACTGGTTCTTCGACTGCCACTATCGCGGTGACGCGATGATGCCAGGAAGTCTCGGCCTGGACGCGATGTGGCAGATGATCGGCTATTGGCTCGGTTGGTCGGGCTCACCGGGCAAGGGCCGCGCCATCGGTGTCGGCGAAGTCGAGGTCACGGGCGCCATCACGCCGCAGACGCGCTCCGTGCGCTACGAGGTCGCCATGCGCATGGTCCGGCGCGGCAAGTTGGTGCTCGGCATTGCCGATGGCCGTGTGGTTGCGGATGGCGTCAGCGTGTTCGTAGCGAAGGATATGCGGGTTGGTTTGACGAAAGCCGCGGACTAATTCTCAGGTCTCGTAGGGTGGGCAAAGGCGCATCGCGCCGTGCCTACGACTTCTCGCGATGACAATCCTAATCGTGGGCACGCTCCGCTTTGCCCACCCTACCGCACCGTCTTCTTGGCTGCCTTGTGGGCCGACCGCTTCTTCGCCGGGGCTTTCTTCGGCGCGGCCTTCTTCGCAGTCTTCTTCGCCGCCGCCTTCTTCCGCTTCGGCCGCTTCTTCACCTTGGCGCGCTGGGCCGCGGCGAGCGCCGCCCTTGCCCATTGCGCAAGCTCGGCGGAATCGTCGAACAGCCGCGCCGGCAGCTCCCAGTAGGAATTGACCGTCACGGTCTTGGCGCGGGTCGAGTACTGGAACGGCTTTGACCCCTCGGCCTCAAATTCCGGAATGGTCACCTCGTCGGCGCGGAAGAACAGGCCGGCCCGCAAGGACAGCGCGAAGTTGGTGCCGTCGGCGGAGATGCCGTAGCCAGAGAACATTTTTCGGATGGTGACCGGACCGAAATCGGCGAACAGGTCGATCAGGAATTCGCGGTCCATTGGACTCCCCCGCCGTCGTCCCCGCGAACGCGCGGACCCATAATCACAGGGAGGAGTTTAGCGAAGACTGGCAGCTAAGAAAGCGTGGTACTGGTACCGCACGTCACCGCTAGATCACGCGGTATGGGTCCTGGCGTTCGCCAGGACGACGGCGGAGCGAGAGGAGAGAGCTGGGCTTACCCGTCGATCTTCGCCGGCCGCAGCTCGACCGACTCGCCGCAGCCGCAGGCGGAGATCTGGTTGGGGTTGTTGAAGACGAACTGGGCCTGCATCTTGTCGGCCTTGTAGTCCATCTCGGTGCCGAGCAGGAACAGCACGGCCTTGGGGTCGACCAGGATCTTGACGCCCTTGTCCTCGACGACCTCGTCGGTCGGGCGGATCTCGTGGGCGTATTCGACCGTGTAGGACTGGCCGGCACAGCCGCCGTTCTTCACGCCGACACGCAGGCCGACGATCTCGGAATCGGCGCGCTGGGTCAGCTCGGTGATGCGCTGGGCAGCGGCATCGGTCAGCCGCATCACCTGCGGGCGGGGCCGCCGGGGCTTTGGTGTCGAAGCTGATGTTGCCTGGGTCATGTTATCTATGTGGTCCGTTGCGGAGCGAATTCAATGCGGGCCGAGACCGTCACCACATGTTGAGCACGAGGCGGGCCTCGTCGCTCATGCGTTCCGGCGACCATGCGGGCTCCCAGACCACCTTGACGTCGACCACGCCGACGCCGGGGACGCTGGCAACCGCGTTCTCGACCATGGTCGGCAGCTCGCCGGCGGCCGGACAGTTCGGCGTCGTCAGGGTCATCAGCACGTCGACCGAGCGATCATCCTTGATCTCGACCTTGTAGATCAGGCCAAGCTCATAGATGTCGGCCGGGATTTCCGGATCGAACACGGTCTTGAGGCCGGCGATGATCTCGGTGGTCAGGCGCTCGGTCTCCTCCGGCGGCAGCGCCGAGAGAGTCTCCATCGGATTGGCTTTGATTTCGGCCGTGTCACTCATGCGAACAAATCCCGCGCCTTGAGCAGCGCCTGTGCCAGATGATCGACTTCTTCCCGCGTATTATACATGCCGAACGAGGCCCGGCAGGTGGCGGTCACGTTGAACCGCTCTAAAAGCGGCATCACGCAATGGGTGCCGGCGCGCACCGCGATGCCCTGGCGGTCGATCACGGTGGCGACGTCATGGGCGTGCGCGCCCTTGAGCTCGAACGAGATCACCGGCCCCTTGCCGCGGGCCGTGCCGATCAGCCGCAGCGAATTGATCTCGCGCAGCTTCTCCTGGGCGTAGGCAGTCAGATCGGCTTCGTGCGCGGCGATGCGCTCCTTGCCGATCGAATTGACGTAGTCGATGGCAGCGCCAAGCCCGACGGCCTCGACGATCGCGGGCGTGCCCGCCTCGAACTTGTGCGGGGGATCGCCATAGGTGACGATCTCGCGCGAGACCTCGCGGATCATCTCGCCGCCGCCGTTGTAGGGGCGCATCGCGACGAGGTGGTCGTACTTGGCCCAGAGCACGCCGATGCCGGTCGGACCGTACACCTTGTGTCCGGTGAAGACATAGAAGTCGCAACCGAGATCCTGGACGTCGACGGGCAAGTGCACCGCGCCCTGGCTGCCGTCGACCAGCACCGGGATGCCGCGGGCGTGGGCAATTCTGACGACGTCCTTGACCGGCACGATGGTGCCGAGCGCGTTCGACATCTGCGTGATCGCGACCAGCTTGGTCTTCGCGGTCAGCAGCTTCTCGAACTCGTCGATGAGGAAATTGCCCTCGTCGTCGACCGGCGCCCACTTGATCACGGCACCCTGGCGCTCCCTGAGGAAATGCCAGGGCACGATGTTGGAGTGATGCTCCATGATCGAGAGGACGATCTCGTCACCGTACTTGATGTTCGGGCTACCCCACGAAGACGCAACCAGATTGATCGCCTCGGTCGCGTTGCGGGTGAAGATCACTTCCTCGGTCCGCGCAGCATTGATGAACTGCGCCACCTTGGCGCGGCCGCCCTCATAGGCCTCCGTCGCGGCATTGGCGAGGTAATGCAGGCCGCGATGCACGTTGGCGTATTCGGACTGATAAGCCTGCGTCATCCGGTCGAGCACGGACTTCGGCTTCTGCGCCGAGGCGGCGTTGTCGAGATAGACCAGCTTCTTGCCGTAGACTTCCAGGGCGAGCGCCGGAAAGTCCTCGCGCACGCGCGCGACGTCATAGGCGCCGTTCTTGACTGCGGGATGGGTGCTCATGACCGCCGCTCCAGCCAGCGCTCGGCGATGCCGATCACGTGCTCGCGCAATCCGTCATCAGCGATCTGCTCAATCGCCTCACCGACGAAAGCCTGGATCAGCAGCGCCTGAGCCTGCTTCTCCGGCAGACCGCGCGCCTTCAGATAGAACAGCAGGCTGTCGTCCAGCGCGCCGGCGGTAGCGCCGTGGCCGCAGGAGACGTCGTCGGCAAAGATCTCGAGCTCGGGCTTGTTGTCGGCCTCGGCCTCGTCCGAGAGCAGCAGCGCCCGGGTCATCATCTTGCCGTCGGTCTTCTGCGCATCGGGACGGACGATGATGCGGCCCTGGAACACCGAATGGGCGCGATCGTCGATCACGGCACGGAAGACCTCGCGGCTGACGCAGTTCGGCACGGCATGATCGACCACCAGCGTGGTGTCGCCATGCTCGGTCTTCTGCAACAGGTTGACGCCATTGGCGGAGAGTTCGCTGCCCTCGCCTGCCAGCGTGATGAAGCCCTGCAGGCGGCTGACGGCTGCGCCGGTGGTCATGTTGAAGAAGTTCAGCTTGGTGTTGGCGCCGACGGTGACGAATTGCGAGGTGACGTTCACCGCGTCAGGCGCGTCGTCCATCAAACGGATATGGGCGATGTCAGCGTCATCGCCAATCCAGAGGATCACCGCATCGTTGACCTGGTAGCCGCTCGCCTTCCCGGCCGCGACGAAGCTCTCGACGATTGTGGCGCGCACGCCTTTGCCAATCCGCAGATGCGAGCGAGTGAACGCGGACGCGCCAGCCGCGGTCGCAATGTGGATGACCTGGATCGGCGCAGACAGCTGCGTGCCGTCGGCCACCGAGACCACCACGCCATCCGTCGCCATCGCCGCATTGAGCGAGATCACCGCATCGGTCGCGGCGGTCTGGAGCAGATCGCCGGCGGCGGGATTTGCCTCGTTCGCCAGCACCTCGCGCAGCGTCCTGAGGCTCGCTTCGGACGAGAGTGCCTTGACGTCGGAGAGATCGGCCACGAACGCACCGTCGACCAGCACCAGCTTGCGGGCGCCTGCGATCGCATGCGCCTTCACGGCCTCCGCGGCAGCTTTGAGCGCAGCCGCATCGGGGCTCGCCGCCAGCGGCAGCACCTCGCCGACCAGCGCGCGCAGATCGGTATATTTCCATTCCTCGACCCGGCGATGCGGCAGGCCGAGACGCTCATAGGTCTCGAACGCCTCGCGGCGGCCGGCGATCACGGACGGCGAACCCGGCAGGCGGCCTTCGGCGCTGGCGAAGAGATCGCTCACCGCGCGGCCGTTCCCGGTCTTTGCCACAGCAACGTTCATCGCAAAAATCCTTACGCGTCCTCGAACTGGGCGTAGCCGGACGCCTCCAGCTCCAGCGCCAGATCCTTGGCACCGCTCTTCACGACCCGACCGCGCGACATCACATGCACAAAATCAGGCACGATGTAGTTCAGCAGCCGCTGATAGTGGGTGATCACGACCATCGCGCGCCCAGGCGAGCGCAGCGCGTTGACGCCGTCGGCGGCGATGCGCAGCGCGTCGATGTCGAGGCCGGAATCCATCTCGTCGAGGATGCACAGGCTCGGCTCGAACAGCGCCATCTGAAGCACCTCGTTGCGCTTCTTCTCGCCGCCCGAGAAGCCGACATTGACGCCGCGCTTGAGCATGTCCTGCGGGATGTTCAGCGACTTCGAGACCTCGCGGACCTTCTTCAGGAAGTCCGGGGTGGAATATTCGCTCTCGCCGCGCGCCTTGCGCTGCGCGTTCAGCGCGGTGCGCAGGAACGTCATGGTGGCGACGCCGGGAATCTCGACCGGGTACTGGAAAGCCAGGAACACGCCCTTCGCGGCACGTTCGTCCGGGTCCATCTCCAGGAGATCCTCGCCCTTGAACAGGATCTGGCCGTCGGTGACCTCGTAGCCGGGCTTGCCCGCGATGACGTGCGAGAGCGTCGACTTGCCGGAGCCGTTCGGCCCCATGATCGCGTGCACCTCGCCCTCGTTCACGGTCAGCGTCAGCCCGTGGAGGATCTCACGCTCCTCGACACGAACCTTGAGGTCTTTCACTTCAAGCAAAGCCATTTTGTTTCCTTCTGGCCTAAATCGACCGCAAGATAATCGGAAGAAAGAGCCAGCCAAAAAATCCGAGAGCTCCTCCACCGGCAGCTAGTTTGCCGAAGTCGGTTACCCCATCCCACCCTGCAAAGCCGCCAATCAGGGCGACGACCGCTCCAGCAATCGCAACGAACAAAGTGATCGCAAGCGGACCAAACTGGACGGCGGCAAGGAAGTTGCGGATCATCTGACCTACCCGACGCTTCCCTCCAGGGAAATCGAGATCAGCTTCTGCGCTTCCACCGCGAATTCCATCGGCAGTTGCTGCAGCACGTCCTTGACGAAGCCGTTGACGACGAGGCCGACAGCCTCTTCCTGCGAAAGGCCGCGCTGGATGCAGTAGAACAGCACGTCCTCGGAGATTTTCGAGGTCGTCGCTTCGTGCTCGAACGTTGCCGACGAGTTCTTGGCTTCGATGTACGGCACGGTGTGCGCGCCGCATTTGTCGCCGATCAGCAGCGAGTCGCAGGCCGTGAAGTTACGCGCGCCGGTCGCTTTCCGGTGCGCGGTGACGAGACCGCGATAGGTGTTCTGCGACTTGCCGGCCGCGATGCCCTTGGAGATGATGCGGCTCGACGTGTTCTTGCCGAGATGGATCATCTTGGTGCCCGAATCGACCTGCTGGAAGCCGTTCGAGATCGCGATCGAGTAGAACTCGCCGCTCGAATTGTCGCCACGCAGGATGCAGCTCGGGTACTTCCAGGTGATCGCCGAGCCGGTTTCGACCTGGGTCCAGGAGATCTTGGAACGATCACCGCGGCAGTCGCCACGCTTGGTGACGAAATTGTAGATGCCGCCCTTGCCTTCCGAATTGCCGGGATACCAGTTCTGCACAGTCGAATATTTGATCTCGGCGTCATCGAGCGCGACGAGTTCGACCACGGCCGCATGCAGCTGATTCTCGTCGCGCTGCGGCGCGGTGCAGCCTTCGAGATAGGAGACGTAGGAGCCCTTGTCCGCGATGATCAGCGTGCGCTCGAACTGGCCGGTGTTGCGCTCGTTGATGCGGAAATAGGTCGACAGCTCCATCGGGCAGCGCACGCCCGGCGGCACGTAGACGAACGAGCCGTCGGAGAACACCGCCGAGTTCAGCGTCGCATAGAAATTGTCCGAGGTCGGAACCACGGAGCCGAGATATTTCTGCACCAGCTCAGGATGCTCGCGGATCGCCTCCGAGATCGGCATAAAGATCACGCCGGCCTTCTTGAGCTCCGCCTTGAAGGTGGTCGCAACCGAGACCGAATCGAACACCGCGTCGACCGCGATCTTGCGGCGGGCGGGATCTTCCTCGCCCACCTTGGGCTCGACGCCTTCGAGCATGGCGACTTCCCGCAAGGGAATGCCGAGCTTCTCGTAGGTCTTCAGGATCTCCGGATCGATCTCGTCGAGCGAGGTGACCGTCTTCTTCGGCTTCGGCGCCGCGTAATAGTAGATGTCCTGGAAGTCGATCTTGGGATACTCGACGCGCGCCCAGGTCGGCTCGGTCATGGTCAGCCAGCGCCGATAGGCCTCCAGCCGCCACTGGAGCATCCAGGCGGGCTCGTTCTTCTTCTGCGAGATGAATTTTACGATCTCTTCCGACAGCCCCTTGGGGGCCTTCTCGGAGTCGATCAGGGTTTCAAACCCATAACGATACTGGTCGACGTCGATGCGCTTCACGCGCTCGACCGTCTCTTGTACGGCTGGCATTCCATCCTCCGCTCGCGGTTTCAAGGACCGCGGTGGATCAAACTCGGACGAGTATTACGATGTTTTCTGGCCGAAAGCACGTGCTTAGAACCGTTCAAGCCGTGTTTCGTCGCTTACGCTCTAAGTAGGGTATTACCCAGCTTTCGCCAAGCCTCTAACGCCCTATTGATGTCATTTGGCTCCGTGGACCAGCCCAGACTGAGACGCACCGCTCCCTGGGCCACGGTGGCATCATACCCCATGGCTGACAGTACGTGGGACGGCTGGACCTTGCCGGACGAGCAGGCGGAGCCAGAGGAGACAGCGACTCCTTCGAGGTCGAAGCCGATCACGGCAGTCTCGGCCTTCAGGCCGGGTGCGGTGAAAAGGACCGTGTTTGGCAGCCGCTCCACGTCGTCGGCAAAGATGGTGCCTCCGGCGACGCCGCGAAGTCCATTTTCCAAGCGATTCCTGAGGGTTGTCATCCGCTCCACATCTTCCGGGAGAGTCTGAAGCGCCGCCCTCACCGCCGCACCGAACCCGGCGATGCCTGCGACGTTCTCGGTTCCCGCGCGGCGGTTCAGCTCCTGCCCGCCGCCGCGCAGCACCGGCTCCAGTCCGGCGATTCCCTCGGCGACGACCAGCGCGCCGACGCCCTTTGGGCCGCCGATCTTGTGCCCAGAAAAGGTCGCAAGGTCCGCGCCTACCGCGTTAATATTGAAAGCAATTTTGCCGAGCGCCTGGATCGCGTCGACATGCAGGAGGCCGCCGGCCTCGTGGACGATCCGCGCCGCTTCAGCGACCGGCTGAACCGCGCCGGTCTCGTTGTTGGCCGCCATGATCGAGACCAGCGCCAGCGGACCGTCGCCCAGCTGTTCCTTCAGATGATCGAGGTCGATCACGCCCGAGCGCGTGACCCGGATTTGACCGATTCTATTGGCCTGGAATCGGCCGCCTGCCAGCACCGAGGCATGCTCGATCGCCGAGACCAGCAGCCGTTCGACAGGACCGCCAGACGGACTCTTCAGGCCCGGCGCGAGCGCCAGCGCGTTGGCTTCGGTTCCAGCGGAGGTGAAGACGACGTTCCGCGGCAGCGCACCGGTGGCCGCTGCAAGCGCGCTCCGTGCCTCCTCGACCAGCCGTCGCGCCTCGCGCCCCTCGGCATGAACCGACGACGGATTGCCGATCAGGTCCCAGGCAGCGAGCATCGCGGCCCGCGCTTCAGTGCGGAGCGGCGTGGTCGCATTCCAGTCGAGATAAACGCGGCGCGGCATTGAGTATTATGTTACCTTGTTTTCCGAGGCCTGGTCGGCTCGCCTCGCCGCCCCGACATGGGCCGCCGCCACGCTCTTGGCAACCGTGATTCCGAAACCGCGGTCGGCGATGACGCCGCCATGACGCGCTAACGTCTTGAGCGCATTGACTGATGTTGAAGATGCTTGCTTTTTGCCCCGCAGCCTATGTTAGAACGCGGCCGTCAAGTCACCGCGCGCCAATCGCGCATCACCGCGAGGCGCACGCCTTCTCATCCTTCATTCGCTTCGTCGGCATCAAAGTCGATGAAGCCACAATCGGTTGATTGCCGAGGAACCTCGCTCCAGCACATCAATCAAGAGATCATCGATGCCTGAAGTCATTTTCGCCGGCCCTGCTGGCCGTCTCGAAGGCCGCTATCACCCGGCCAAGCAGAAGAACGCGCCGATCGCGATGATCCTGCATCCGCATCCGCAGTTTCACGGCACGATGAATCATCAGATCGTGTACCAGTGCTACTACGCCTTCGCGCACCGCGGCTTCTCGGTGCTGCGCTTCAACTTTCGCGGCGTCGGCCGCAGCCAGGGCTCGTTCGACCACGGCACCGGCGAATTGTCGGATGCGGCCGCCGCGCTCGACTGGGCGCAGACCATCAATCCCGAGGCACGCGCCTGCTGGGTCGCCGGCTTCTCCTTCGGCGCCTGGATCGGCATGCAGCTCCTGATGCGCCGTCCCGAGGTCGAGGGTTTCATCTCGATCGCGCCGCCGGCCAATCTCTACGACTTCTCGTTCCTCGCACCCTGCCCCTCGTCCGGCCTGATCGTGCATGGCGAGAAGGACGCAGTGGTGCCGCCGAAGGACGTCAACACGCTGGTCGAGAAGCTGAAGACGCAGAAGGGCATCGTGATCGACCAGCAGATCATCCCCGGCGCCAACCACTTCTTCGACGCCAAGCTCGAGCCGCTGATGGAGACCATCACGGCGTATCTCGACATGCGCCTCGCCAACGTCCGATAAGAACGATATGGCCGCGTTCGTAGCCCTGCTGCGCGCGGTCAATGTCGGAGGCACCGGCAAGCTGCCGATGACCGAGCTCAAGGCGATGTGCGAAGAGCTCGGTTTTGGAGCCGTGCGCACCTACATCGCCAGCGGCAATGTGGTCTTCACCAGCCGCAAATCGGAATCCGCAATCAAGGCCGCACTGGAAAAGCGCTTGCACGCCTTCGCCGGCGCGCCGGTCGGTGTGCTCGTGCGCAGCGCCGCCGAGATGGCAGAGGTTCTGGCTGGCAACCCGTTTTCCAAAATGGCGCCCAACCGCACGGTCGCGATCTTCCTCGACAAGGCGCCGCCCGCCGATACGCTCGCCGGAATTCGCGGTCAGAAGGACGAAGAGGTCAAGCTCGCCGCCGCGAGATCTACGTGCATTACGGCGACGGCATGGGGACGTCAAAACTCGCGATCCCCGCCGCCAAGACCGGCACCGCGCGCAACATGAACACCATCGCCACCCTGGCGAAGATGGCCGCGGAGCTTTAGGCCAGCTTGAGCGCGGTAATCCCCATCAGCACCAGCACGATACCTACGAGCTTCATAGCGCTGAGCGTTTCCCCGAACAGCACGACTCCCAACAGGAACGTGCCGGCAGCCCCGATGCCGGTCCACACCGAATAGGCAACGCCGACTTCGAGCACCTTCAGCGCGCGCCCGAGCAGGAACACGAAGGCTGCGAGCAGCACCAGCGAAGCGATGCTCCACCCCGCCCGCGTGTAGCCTTCTGCGTACTTCATCGAGATCGCCCAGCCCACATCGAGCGCGCCGGCGATCACCAGCATCAGCCAGGCGACGGATGACGACATCGGCTCAGGCCGCGAGCTTGAGGAGATGCGCATCGTGCCGGACGAGGAAGGCGCGGAGCAGCTGCGGATAGTCCGCCCCGACCGCAGTGCCGACGCTCGGGCGCTTTGCGAGCTCAGCGCGCCAGGCGCGGACCTTCGGCACATCCCTAAAGATGCCATGCTCGGCCAGCTCGTCGAACAGATCGAAATAGCGAAAGACCGGCGCGAACACCGCATCGACCAGGCTGAACGCTTCGCCAGCGAAATAAGGCCCTGCGCCGAGCGCGGCTTCGACGCGCGCGAACTTCGCGACAAGCGCCTGGCGCTTGCTTTCGAAGGTCGCCGGATCCGTCGTGGTCTCCAGGCCCCAGAGATCGCCGAGGATCGCCGAACCGAATTCCATCCAGGCGCGGTGCTCGGCACGCTTCAAGGCATCCGCCGGATGCAGCTTGGCGCCGGCTTGCGTCTCCTCGATGTACTCGCAGATCACGTTGCTCTCGAACAAGGCCACCTCGCCCTTGTCCGTCGTCACCACCAGCACCGGCACCTTGCCGAGCGGCGAGATCCTCAAGAACCAGTCGGGCTTGTTGGCGAGGTCGATATCGATCCGCTCGAACGGAACGCCCTTCTCTTTGAGCGCGATCACGGCGCGCTGCACATAGGGGCAAAGCTTGTGGCTGATGAGCTTGAGCGAAGATGTCATGGCCATGATCCCGGCGGTTCGATGCAACTGCATCCAAGATAGATGCATTTGCATATATCCGTCAAGATCGATGCAACTGCATCAACCGGCTGTGACCTCGGCTGCCTCTCTAGGGTCTGGCGATCACCCCGCCGGTCATCGGCATCGGCACGCCCGTGGTCGCCGGATAGGACAGCGGCAGGCCCTTGAGGCCGCGCGCGGCGAGGAAGCCGAAGGCCTGCGCCTCGATGGCGTCGGAGGCCCAGCCCAGCGTCTCGGCCGCCTCGACGGTGGCCGAGCCCACCCGCTCCCGCAGCATGCGGAGCATGGTGAGGTTGCGGGCGCCGCCGCCGCAGACGATCCAGCTCCGCGGCCGCCGCGGCAGCAGCGGTATGACGCGGGCGATCGCCGCCGCGGTGAAGGCCGTCAGCGTCGCCGCACCATCGGCCGGCGCGACCTCGCCGAGCTTGAGCGCGGCGAAATCGTTGCGGTCGAGCGATTTCGGCGGCGGGCTTGCGAAGAACGGCAATTCCAGCGCCCGCGCGATCCAGGCGTCGTCCGCGTTGCCGAGCGCGGCGAACTTACCCTCCGCATCGAACGCCTGGTTCATGGTCCGGTACATGAAATCGTCGAGCAGCGCGTTGCCGGGCCCCGTGTCGCAAGCGATCAGCGTGTCGTTGCCGTCGATATAGGTGATGTTGGAGACGCCGCCGATATTGACCACGACGATCGGCCCTTCGCGCTCCAGCGAATTGGCGAGCGCGCGGTGGTAGACCGGCACGAACGGCGCGCCCTGCCCGCCCGCCTCGACGTCGGCGGCGCGGAAATCATGCATCACGGGAATATGGATCGCCCTGGCGAGCGCCGGCCCATCGCCGATCTGAACCGTCATCCGCTTCTCGGGACGGTGCAGCACGGTCTGGCCATGGAAACCGACGATGTCGATATCCTCCGGCCGCATCCGGTTCTGGGCGACGAAGGCGGCGACCGCCTCGGCATGCGCCTGCGTCACCGCGCGCTCGGCCTCGGCCAGGATGCCCGGCCGGGCATCGCGCCGCGGCAGGTGCACGGCCTCGGACAGCGCCTGGCGCAGCAGATTGCGCTCCGCCGGGCCATAGGGCCGGTAGCCGGACGGTCCGAATGCCTTCACCTGTTTTCCATCGGTCTCGATCAGCGCGACATCCACCCCGTCCAGCGAGGTGCCGCTCATCAAGCCGAGTGCCGTCAACATCATCTCAAGCGGGCCTCGACGTCCCCTACCCTGACGCCTGACTTGTATCAAACAAGTACATCTTATAATGCCACAGCGCGCATTTTTGCGGCAGCCCGGCTGGCGCTGGTTCCGCAACTTGCCGCAATGATCGTAAAATAAGAATGATCAGGCACGCCGACAGATGACTGCATTTAAATCGGATTTCCTCAACACCCTGCAAGAGCGTGGATTCATCCACCAATGCTCCGATTTCGAGGGGCTGGACGCGCTCGCCGCCAAGGGCGAGGCGACCACCTATGTCGGCTACGATTGCACCGCCCGCTCGCTGCATATCGGCAACTACCTGACCATGATGATGCTGTACTGGCTCCAGCAGTCCGGCAACAAGCCGATCACGCTGATGGGCGGCGGCACCACGATGGTGGGCGATCCCTCCGGCAAGGACGAGACGCGTGCGATGCGCACCGTCGCCGAGATCGAGGCCAACAAGGAATCGATCCGCGGCGTGTTCGCAAAGGTGCTGCGCTATGGCGAGGGCAAGAGCGACGCCATCATGCTCGACAATGCGGAATGGCTGACCAAGCTGAACTGGATCGAGATGCTGCGCGACGTCGGCCGGCACTTCTCGGTCAACCGCATGCTGACCATGGATTCCGTGCGGCTGCGCCTCGAGCGCGAGCAGGAGATGAGCTTCATCGAATTCAACTACATGGTCTGCCAGGCCTACGACTTCGTCGAACTCGCCAAGCGTACCGGCTGCCGGCTCCAGATGGGTGGCTCGGACCAGTGGGGCAACATCATCATGGGCGTCGATCTCGGCCGCCGCATGGGCACGCACCAGCTGTTCGCGCTGACGACGCCGCTCTTGACCACCGCCTCGGGCGCCAAGATGGGCAAGACCGCGCAAGGCGCGGTGTGGCTCAACGCCGACCAGTTCTCGCCCTATGATTTCTGGCAGTACTGGCGCAACACCGAGGACGCCGACGTCGGCAAGTTCCTGAAGCTGTTCACGACGCTGCCAATGAGCGAGATCAAAAAGCTCGAGGCGCTCGGCGGCTCCGAGATCAACGAGGCCAAGAAGGTGCTCGCGACCGAAGCGACCGCGCTGCTGCACGGCCGCGACGCCGCGAACGAAGCCGCTGAAACCGCGCGCCGCACGTTCGAGGAAGGCGCGCTGGCCGAAAGCCTCCCGACCGTGGAAATTCCGCGCGGCGAATTGGACGCCGGCCTCGGCGTGCTCAACGCTTTCGTCAAGGCGGGCCTTGTTGCCTCCAACGGCGAGGCGCGGCGCCAGATCAAGGGCGGCGGCCTCCGCGTCAACGATGAGCCCGTGACCGACGAGAAGATGGCGCTGTCGGCCGGCAATCTGACGCCGGAAGGCGTGATCAAGCTGTCCTTCGGTAAGAAGAAGCACGTCTTGATCAGGCCTGCATAGGCGTATGAGCTTTTGATGCTTGTCAGGGCGCGCCGAAGCGCGCTCCCTGACGGGCAATGGATCAGAACACGCCCAAGCAATCGACGGCGGGAACGAGCAAGGATAGCATTGCGGCGACGTCGCAAGGCGCCGTTCGCATCGCGCTCACCGTGCTCGCGCTCTGCTTCACGCTCGCGGTTCTCGGCCGCGGGCTCGGCGACAGCTTTACCGTGTTCCTGAAGCCGATCTCGGAAAGCTTCGGCTGGGACCGCGCGCAGATCGTGTCGGTTTATTCCCTCACCTGGCTCGCGAGCGGCCTCACCGCCCCCTTCGTCGGCCGCCTGTTCGACCATTCCGGACCGCGCATCGTCTATGCGCTCGGCCTGCTGCTGCTCGGCGCGGCGTTCCTGATCGCGGCGCATGCGCAGCATCTATGGCAGTTCCAGCTCTCGATCGGCCTCTGCGTCGGCATCGGCGTCGCTTTCATCGGTATCGTGCCGAACTCGATCCTGCTCGGCCGCTGGTTCGGGCCGCGTCTGCCGACCGCGATGTCGGTGGTCTATTCGGCAATGGGCGGCGGCGTGCTGGCGCTGCTGCCGGCCTCGCAGCTCCTGATCGACCATATTGGCTGGCGCGACACCTACCAGCTGTTCGGCTTCGCAGCCTTGGGCCTGCTGGTGCCGCTGTTGCTGCTGCCGTGGCGGCTGTTCGCCGCGGGCTCGCCTCATGTCGTGAAGAAGACCGATCCGAACTTCGTCGACAATGGCTGGACGCTGCTCGGCGCGATGCGCCATCACGCCTTCTGGGCGCTGTTCTCGACCTTCTTCTTCACCGCCGTCGGAATGTATGCGATCGCCGCGCAGATCGTGGCCTATCTGATCGATGCCGGCTTCCCGCCGCTCCAGGCTGCGACCGCCTGGGGTTTTTCCGGCGTCGTGCTGGTGTTCGGAATGCTCGGCGTGTCCGCGCTCGACGGCCTGATCGGGCGCCGGCCCTCGGTGCTTTTGAGTTACGCGATCTCGATCCTCGGCATCGTCCTGCTGTGGCTGCTGCAGTACTCGCCCAACATCCTGCTGCTGACCGGCTTCGTCGTCTGCTTCGGCAGCATGATGGGCTCGCGCGGCCCGCTGATCAGCGCGACCGCGATGCGGATCTTCCAGGGCAAGCGCGTCGGCACCATCTATGGCACGATCTCAATCGGCAGCGGGCTGGGCTCGGCATTCGGCTCCTGGAGCGGCGGCCTGATCCACGATGCGACGCACGGCTACAACGCGTTGCTCGCCTTCGCACTTGCGAGCGTGGTGCTCGGGATGATCCCGTTCCTGATCGTGCCCGCCTTGCGGCGCTAGGTTTCGCAGGAGTAACCTAAGCGCATTCGCATCACCGGAAAATTACGGATGGGCACGACGCGAACGCGCGCAAAAATCCGAATCGCAGGCGGCTGAAACCCCGGCATGCGGTGTTTTGTCCAACATGACGAAAATGTCAGCGCGAAAATTATGCCGGGTGGCTTGCGAGGCGGAACCGAATGCGGTCCAAGTCGCGCATTGGATGGAGGGCACAAACCAATGGACTTTCCCTATCTCGTTCGCTTTCAACCGGTTCTCTTGAGCCTGTTTCGCTTCATCACCGGCTTGCTGCTGTTCCAGTATGGCGTCGCCAAGCTGTTCAAGTTTCCGGTGCTTCCCTACTTCGCGAACATTCCGCCGCTGATCTATGTGGCCGGTACGCTCGAGCTCGTGCTCGGCGCGCTGCTGATGATCGGCCTGTTCACGCGCCTCAGCGCTTTCATCCTCTCGGGTGAGATGGCCTTCGCTTACTTCATGGGCCACATGTTCAAGGGCGAGACGCCGGTGTTCCTGCCGCTGCTCAATGGCGGCACCGCGGCGATCCTGTTCTGCTTCGCGTGCCTCTATCTCTCGGCGGCCGGCGGCGGCTCGGTCAGCGCCGATGCGGCGATGGGCAAGAAATAACGGCTTGATCGGCGGCGCGTTCGCGCGGCGCTGACGCACGCGGTTGACGCGCAAGTAAACGACGGCACCGGCAGTTTCGCCGGTGCCGCCTACCGCGAGCCCAACACGTTCCAGATCAGAACGAGGGCCGCGACCAGCAGCACGGACATGATGAGGCGGTGAACGAATCGATTCATTGCACGTCCGGCCAAGCCCAATCAGCACTAAAGTCTGAGAACGACGTCCACCCGCAAAAACACGGGTGCGCGGCGATGCATCGCGATTTGCCTGCACACTTGCGCATAAGGCTGCAAATGCCGTGCTGCGCGACGGGCCGTCGCATGCCTACGTTCATGATTGGTAAGAACTTCATGCTACCGATACGAGCAATAACAACCATTCCGTAGAGGCCGCGATGAAGCTGCTCAGTCACCTGAAGATCCGCACCAAGCTGACCAGCATGGTCTGCCTCGCGGCGCTCACGGTCACGGCCATCATCGGCGTATCGGCGGTGCTCAGCAAGAGCCGCATGATGGAGGACCGTGTCCAGCAAATGCGGACCGCGGTGGAACTTCTCTACAACTACGCACAATCGCTCCAGGACGAGGTCACTGCCGGCAAGCTGACGCAGGCCGAGGCGAAAGCCCAGTTCCACCAGCGCGGCCGCCGCATGAGCTTCAACGGCGGCCAGGGCTATCCCGTCGTCTACAATCCCGACACCTCGCTATTCGTGAACGGCGCCAACCAGCAGCTCGAAGGCAAGATCACAGGCGCCATCGACTCCAATGGCGTCCTGATCGCCGACGCGATCATGAACACCGCCAATCAGAATGCCCAGGGCGGCGTGGCCTCCTACCTGTACCCTCGTCCGGGCCAGACCGAGCCGGTCCGCAAGACCGTTTTCACGCGCAAATTCGCGCCCTGGAACGTCACCATCAGCTATGGCCTCTATGTCGACGACATCGACGCCGACGTTCGCGCGCTTACGCTCGAACTCGCTGCGATCGGCATCGGCCTGATGCTGCTGATGGCGACGCTGTCCTGGCTGATCGCCCGCGACGTGCTCGGTGCGCTCGACCGCCAGAAGAACCGCATGCAGGAGATCGCCGACGGCGCCATCGACAGACCGGTCGAGGAGACCGACCGCGGCGACGAGATCGGCCGCATGGCCGAGACGCTCGAAGTGCTGAGACAGACCGCGCTGACGGCGCGGAACCTGGAGGCCGAGCAGGCCGCCAACAAGAGCCGCAGCGAGCAGGAGAAGCGCGAGGCCCTGATCGCGCTCGCCGACCGCTTCGATGCCTCTGTCGGCCAGCTCGTCGGCCTGATGGCCTCCGGCTCCGGCGAGCTCGAGACCACCGCCAAGTCGATGTCGTCGACCGCCGAAGGCACCAACCAACGCGCTGCCGTGGTCGGCTCGGCCGCCACCGAAGCCAGCCAGCGCGTCCAGACCGTTGCGGCGGCCGCCGAGGAGCTCTCCTCCTCGATCACCGAGATCAGCCGTCAGGTCGCACAATCGGCCGAAGTCACCGGCCGCGCCGTCGACAGCGCGCGCCGCACCGACACCATCGTTCGGGCGCTCTCCGACGGTGCCCAGCAGATCGAGCACGTCGCCGAGCTGATCTCCAGCATCGCGGCACAGACCAATCTGCTCGCGCTCAACGCCACCATCGAGGCGGCACGCGCCGGTGACGCCGGCCGCGGCTTTGCCGTCGTCGCCTCCGAGGTGAAGTCGCTGGCGAGCCAGACCGCGGAGGCCACCCGCGAGATCGGCGACAAGATCGCGCAGATCCAGGGCGCCACCAGGGAGGCCGTCGACGCCATCGGCGGCATCACCGCCACCATCGAAGAGGTCAGCCGCATCGCCACCTCGATCGGAGCTGCCATCGAGGAGCAAGGCGCCGCCACTGCCGAGATCGCCCGCAGCGTCTCGCAGACCGCGGAGGCGACGAAGGAGGTCACCACCAATATCGGCGGCGTCTCCACGGCAGCGAACGAGACCGGCAACGCCGCCGGCATGGTGCTCGCCGCGGCCAGCAACCTCTCCAAGCAGGCCGAGCAGCTCTCCGGCGAAGTCGGAACGTTCCTCGCAGGCGTGCGCGCGGCGTAGCGCGCCACTCCGAACAAGACGTTTGGCGCGAAAGCGTCGCCACGTTCGTCATGGCCGCGCTTGTCCCGGCCATCCACGTTTTAGCCGAGCCGCACGAAGAACGTGGATGCCCGGGACAAGCCCGGGCATGACGAGCACTCGAGAAAGTAGGTGGCTTACCGCCGCGCCAGGCTGCACCCGTTCGAGAGCTGGCGGGTCGAGCCGGTCGAGCCATCGTTCGATTGCGAGGGGAATTCCTCGAACGGCGAGTTCTGCTTGCCGGTGTTGAACTCCATGATCTTCCGCGTCACGCCGGGAAAGATCGCGGAGATCGGATTGACGCGCATCACGGGCGCGGCCGGCGTGCCGACGACCTCGTAGGTCACGCCGATCAGTCCCTCCTTGTCGCCAGCCCCCAGGATCAACCCCAGCACCGGAATCTGTCCGAACATGTTGTTCAATCCGTACATCGGCACGAAGGTGCCGCTCATGCACACCTGGTTGCCGGGATAATCGATCGAGCCCTCGATGGTGGCACCGATCATCGGACCCTTGACCACACCATCGCGGATCGTCAGCGAGCCGTTCTGCCGGGTGAACTCGGCGCGCAGCGCGCTGAAGGAGACGCCGTTGCCGGTGCCGTTGGGCGCGCCGGCCGCGACGCGCTCGAGCTGCGCCTCGCCCTTTACCGTGAAATCGCGCACATTGATCAGGCCCTCGCGCGAGGCGTTCGGCTCCGACGTCGGCGGCTCCATCGCCACCACCATCTGGCCGCCGACCGCCTTGGTGTAGGTGTCAGTGAAGCGCAGCAGCGCGCCGGCATTGTTGGTCTGGAGGTAGATCACCTCGCGGTTGCCTTGGGCGCGGCCACCGCGCAGGTCGGCCGCGACCGGCGAGTCGTTGCCGATCTTGCCGCTCAGCGTGAACGCCTTGATGGCCCCGCTGCGCTTCGACATCTTGGCATCGAGGCTGCGCATCGCCTCGCCGTTGAACCCCATGACGGCGCCGAGTTTCAGGTCGATGTCGAAATCGACGTTCTTCAGCTTGTTCTTGGAATCGTCCTTGGAATTGCCTGAGATCGCCGATTTCAGGAAGCCGCGGCCGTCGAAGACATCGCCGCGCATCGTGCCCTTGACCACGCCATCCTGGCTGCGCTCGACCTTCAACGACGCCTTATCGCCGTCGGACGGCGAATAGGTCGGGAAGTTCGCATTCATGAGGTCGCCGTTCGGATCGACCTCGAGCGAGCCCTTGATCGAAGCACCGCCGCCTTCGATGACGATGTCCTCGAAACGGGTCGACTGCGCCGTCGGCACCACCTTGAAGCTGGCCTTGCCCGATTTGCCCGGCAGCTTGACCCAACCGGGCAGGATGTTGTCGAGCTTGACCGAGGTCAGGTCTGCTTCGACGCCGAGCTTGGTGGTCTGGTCGGGACCGCCGGCGATCTTGCCCGACAATTTGATCGGCAGCGAGCCGCTGACGGCGGGGCTGAGATCAAAGCCGAGGCGCGCGCGGCTCGCATCGTCCAGCGTCGCCTGCAATCTGACGTCCGCGTCGCCCTCGGCCGGCTTGCGGTAGTCAAGCGAGGCCGCCTGCCCGTTGATCTTGACGTCGCCCTTGACCTGATAGCCCTGGTTGTTGGCGGCGATCTTGAGGTTGTTGGCCTCCAGCTTCTGGTTCATCACCAGCTTGTCGGCTGAGAAGCCGTTGAGGTCGGCGGTGACGGCATAGACGGTGTCGGCCTTGGTCAACTCGCCCTTGACCGGCAAGCCGAGCTGAATGTTCGCCGTGAACGTCCCCTTGCTGGTGTTGGGATCGACGACCGTCGCCGACAGATCGCTGAGGCGATCATTGGCGAGCATTTCGGCCGCCGCCGGTACCGGACCGTCGACGCGGAACCTGGTGCGCGAGGGCGACGGCTTGGGCGCCATGTCAGGCACCTCGAAGACGAAATCGGAGATCGTGACCTTGCGGCCCGCAGGCGTGTCGGCAATGCCCTGGCCGATGTTCACGGTCGCGGTGCGCCCGGTGACGCGCGCCTTCAGATCGGCGTCGTGCACGACGGGCATGCCATCGACGGGGCGGACCGCGACGCCGCTCGCCACGATGTTGACCGAGAGGCCGTCGTCGGGAATCGGCGGGCCCTTGCGCGGCAGGTTCCTGGTCGACGAATTGATGCCGATCTCGATGCGCTGGAGCGTGCCGCGCTCGATGCGCTCGATCACCCATTCGCGCAGCTCAGGCACGACGAGCGTCGGCCACATCCGCTTCAGCGCCGAGGCCGACATCGGCGTGCCGGCAAAGCCCAGCGTCAGCCGCGGCTCGCCGGAATAATCGATGGCGCCGGTGCCGGCGACGCCGATCTCGCCATTGCTGATGTCGGCCTGCGTCAGCAACATGCGCTTGTGGTCGGTGTCGAAGCGAAAGCCGATCGCGATGCGGTTGAAGACCAGCGGCGGCTCGTTGTCGATGCCGCCGAGCAGAATCGACCCGCCGCTGAAGCCGAGCTGCCAGTCGTTGATGGTGCCGTTCGGCGGCTCGAGATGGGCCAGCAGCGTCAGACGGTTCGCGCCCGAGAGGATCTTGAACGGCGCGACCAGCACCCGCCGATTGGCGTCCCACTCGATGTTGATCTCGGCCTGGTCGATCGCCATCGGGTAATCGGGCGTATCGGTATCGATGATGTTGCCGGCGCCGATCACGATCTTGCCACGGAAGAAAGTCGGCACGCCGTCGCGGCCGAGCTCGCCCTTGAGCTCGCCGGTCAGCGGCAGGTCGGCGGTATAGGTGAGATCCTTGACCCGCAGCGCCAGCAGGATGTTGGAGGTCGAGACCTTGTCGGCCTTGATGTCGACCGAGCGCACGCCGTTCTCGGCGGGGCCGATCGTGGCCCGCAGCATCCACGGACGCGCGCCCTCCTCGCCGAGGCTGAGCGTGACGCCACCACGGCTCGGCCGGCGCAGGCTGAGCGTGATGTTCTCAAAGGTCCATTTGCTGCCGCGCTGCTGATCGTCGACGATCAGGTTGCCGTTCTTCAGACCGATCTCGTTGAGGTTCTGGCCGTCGAGGCCGGTCATGCTCAGGCTGTCGAGCCAGTCGAGGCCCTGAAGGATGCCGCTCTGTGCGGTCGCCTGCGGTGCCGCTTGCGATGCGGCTTGGGATGGGTCTTGGCCCGCGGGCGCGGTCGCAAAGGGCGGCGGCGGGACGCCATTGCGCGGGAACGTCGGCGGCAGGCCCGCGTCCTTCTTGGACGCAACACCTGTTGCCAGCGGTTTGGCGGTGTCGCCGGCGGAGACGGTGACGGTGCCGTCCGGCGCGATGCGGATCGCGAGCTCGGCGTCGACGAGATTGAGGCTCTCGGCGCGCAAATGGCCCATCAGGAGGCCGGCGCCCGACAACTTCACCTCGGCCTTCGGCGCGGTGGCGACGACGACATGATCGTGGTCGCGGACGACGATGTCGCGGATGCGGACGGCGATGCGGACCCGGCCGGCCCGCTCGATCTGGGTGCCGCCGACCTCGACCGTATTGCCGTGACCGATATTGTCCTCGATCGCCGCGGCCAGCCAGGGCGTTGCGATGTCGAGATTGATGGGACCGGCGCCAAGGCGCCACCACAGCGCGCCGAAGCAGCCGACAAAGATGACGACGAGAGTGCCTACGACGACGGCGATCCGGCGAAGCCAGCGTCCGCTCGGCAGTGCCCGCCGAAACGACGAGAAGCTGTCACCGATCCGAAAGCGCGAACCGGAGCGCGACAGCAGGCGGCGCGCCCGATGGCCCGCCTCCTCCTCCTGATCCTGATCCCAATCGGCCTCGTCCCAATCCGGCGGCTCTTGATAGCCGCCGCGCCGATCGAAATCCCGATTGTGATCCTGGGGCGACGTATTCCTTGCCATTGCCTCTCGATACAGGCGCCCATCATGGGTTTGAGCACCGCCGGGACCGCAGCCGTCGACAGGGATGGAAGCACCCCGCCCCGGCATTGCCGCCATACCTCGAATATTCCTGCTGTTCGTCATTTCGCCCCGGGAGCGCGTTCAACGAGCAGTGGGGTGGTGCGTGGAAATCCTTGTAACCATATCCCGGCGCCGCCAGACTTGCCCAGCCAAGGGCGCGAATCCGGCGTGCCGGACGAGATCTGCAATACCGCTTTGGTTGACCCGCCGAAAGCGTCGAAAGGAAGGCGTATGTCCAAGAAATCCCGAAAGAAATCGTCCAAAACGCCCTCCGGCAGTCCGACGGCTAAAAAGAAGACCCTAAAAACGCGGGCATCCAGTCAAACAAAACTCGCCAAAACCCGGCGGGCACCGGCCAGCAAATCAGCCGCGAGCATAGCAAAGACAGCATCGCATGGGGCCGCATCGAAACAGTTAAATTCCTCCAAATCGGCCGCGGCGGCGAAGGTGGCCTTGGCCGAGGGCGAGAAGGCCCCCGCCTTCCGCCTGCCCCGCGACGGCGGCGATGTGGTCACGCTGTCCGACTATGCCGGCCGCAAGCTCGTCCTGTTCTTCTATCCCCGCGCCGACACGCCCGGCTGCACCAGGGAGGCGATCGACTTCACCCGGCTTGCCGACGACTTCGCCAAAGCCGGCACGGCTGTGCTCGGCATCTCCGCTGATCCGTTAAAGGCCCAGGAGAAGTTCCGCGACAAGCACAAGCTCGGCGTTCCTCTCATTTCGGATGAGCAGCACGAGATGCTCGAGGCCTATGGAGCCTGGGGCGAAAAATCCATGTACGGCAAGAGCTTCCTCGGGATTCTTCGTACCACGATTTTGGTCGGGAGTGATGGCAAGGTCGCCAGGGTCTGGCGCAATGTCCGGGTCGACGGCCACGCCGATCAGGTGCTCGAAGCGGCAAGAAGTCTTTAACCAGCCCGTTAAGTTCTAACGGTTCCGTTTCCGGAAAATTAACCATGACCGGCCCAGATTGCTGCGGCAATTGAGCCGCAAGGAAACCATCCGACCGGCGCGGGAGTGCCGATGTCGAAAAGTTCTGCCCAATACTCGCAGTACCCCCAGCATCATCCTCACGACCACGGACGGGCCTTCCAGCGGCGTCCTGCCGCCACGGCAGCGGCCGCGATTCCGCTTCCCGCGACCGACGACGCCTACACCATCGTGCATCACGGCAAGCAGGTCCGCCTCGGGCCCGTGGTGTTCTGGATTGTCGTCGGCACCGTCGTGCTGCTCGGCCTGTGGTCGGCGGCAACCGCCACCTATTTTGCGTTCCGCGACGACGTCCTGACCCGCCTGATCGCACGTCAGGCCGAGATGCAATACGCCTATGAGGATCGCATCGCCGAGCTGCGCGCCAAGGTCGACCGCACCACCAGCCGGCAATTGCTCGACCAGGAACAGTTCGACCAGAAGCTCGACCAGATCATGAAGCGCCAGACGGCGCTGGAGTCCCGAGCGACGGCGCTCGGCGCCATGCCCGACGTGACCGGATCGATCCCGCGCTCGATTCCGCAGCGCGGCGATGCCGGCCAGAGCACGACGCAGGGCACGCCCAAACCCTCGCCGATCAGCGACACCGTGATCTTCGTAGCGCCGCCTGATCGCGAGGCGCGGCTCGAGTCACGCGCACCGACCGTGGCAGCTCCGCCGACCAGCCAGTTCGCCAAGAACCAGGGTTTTGACAACGTCCTGGTCCGGCTCACGAGCTCTCTCGACCAGGTCGAGCGTCGCCAGATGGCGGCGCTCAGCGCCGTCGAGGACGGCATGGATTCGCGGATGCGCCGGATGCGCGGCGTCGTCAGCGATCTCGGTTTGAACCTCGCCAATCTCGAAGCCGCCGTGCCGCGCAGCGCCATGGGCGGCCCGTTCGTGCCGGTCAAGCTCTCAGCCAATGCCGGGCCGTTCGAGAAGCAGCTCAACCGCATCAACGTCACCCGCGCCGAGATGGATCGGCTCAATCGCACGCTGGCGCTGGTGCCTTATCGCAAACCCGTCATCGGCGAGGTCGAGTTCACCTCCGGCTTCGGCGTGCGCAGCGATCCCTTCCTCGGTCGTCCCGCGATGCATACCGGGCTCGACTTCCGCGCCGCAACGGGCGACCCGGTCCGCGCCACCGCCTATGGCAAGGTGGTCTCGGCCGGCTGGTCCGGCGGCTACGGCCGCATGGTCGAGGTCGATCACGGCAACGGGCTTTCGACCCGCTACGGCCATCTCTCCGAAATCATCGTCAAGGTCGGCGAGATCGTGAAGATCGGCCAGGTCGTCGGCCTCGTCGGCTCGACCGGACGTTCCACCGGTCCGCATCTGCACTACGAAACCCGCATCGACGGCGAAGCGGTCGATCCGCAGAAATTCCTGCGTGCCGGCGTGCGCCTCAGCGCAGGCTAGGCCCGGGCTTGCTTCCGGCGTGCGCGGCCTCTTAGCGCCGCCCGCCGCCCATCCCGCCTCCGGGACCGCCGAAGCCGCCACCACCCATTCCACCACCCGGACCCATGGGGCCGCCGGGCGAGCCAAGACCACCGGGCGAGCCCAAACCGCCGGGACCTGACGGGCCGGTCGGTCCCGTCGGCGCGGGGCCGGGTGTCGTGCTGGGGCCAGATCCAGGCGCACCTGGCGCGCCCGGTGCACCGGGCGCCGTCGACGGGCCGCCGCCCTGAATGGTGGTGCCGCGATTCGGATGCAGGATCGAGCCGCCCGGCGAACGCCCGGGATTGCCGGCGCCGCCTGGCCCTTGCGTCGGCGAGCCCGGGAACTGGCCGACCGCGCGCGCCGAATCGAGCTGGAGGCCGCGCGAGCGGTCGAACGCGCCGTTGACCACCATTCGCGCTTCGCCGGCCGCAGGGCCAAAGCGCGAGCTGTCACGGGCAATCAGCCCGGAGCCGAGCTGGAGGTTTGCGCCCGACCGCTGCACATAGGCCTCGATCGACAGGCGGCTGGCGCCGACGAGATCGGAGAAATCGTCGATCCGCGTGCGCGCGGCCTGCATCATCCCCTGGGTCGCGCTGCCCTCGATCTGGACGCGCTGGCCGACCAGCAAGGGATCGACGCCGCTCAGCTTCAGCCCGCCGATATGCAGACCGTCCGCGCCGCGCTCGACGAGGCCCGTGACGCGCGCAGCCGCCTCGCGCCGCGGCTCGACCAGGCTGGCGACGATGACGCCGTCGGTCCGGCGCAGGCCGAACACGGCAACGTGCGCGCCTGCGCGGAGCTTGGTCTCCTTGCCGCTCGCCACGATCTTCTGGCCGAGCACGGTCAGCTCGTTGCCCTTCACCGATTCGATGGGACCTGCGACCTCGCTCGCAATCGTGATGTTGCGCGTGACCAGCGTGCCGTCGGCCTGACGCATTGCGACCACGCGCGCGAGCTGGCCGATACGCAGCGCCTTGGTGCTCGCCGCCTCGCCGTCGATCCGGACCGGAACGTCGTTCGCGTAAGTGATGCGCTCGCCGTTGACGTAGATGCTGCCGAAACGCTGGATCACACCGACGATGCCGGTGCCGCCGATGCCGTGATCATCGCCGCGCGTGAGCCCGGTGCCGCCGATGCCCTGGTCGGTGCCGCGCCCGCTCTGCGCACGGGCGATCGCCGTGCCGGCGAGCCAGAGTCCCGTCAGCAGAAGGCGGCGCGAGATCAGCGGCGGCCGGCTCATGAGGAGCTGCCCTCTTTGCCAGACTGTTTGCCGCCATTAGTCGCCTCGCCCTCCTCGTCGGCATCTTCGCTGTAGATGTAGATGCCGAAATTCCAGCGGGCGTCACCGCCTTTGTCCTTGGCGAGCGCGCGGTTGGCCTCGCGGTTGGCGGTCTTGAGCGCGTCCATGGCGAGCTCGCGCGAGCGCGCCTCGAGGCGCTTCGCCAGCTTCGGCGAGATGTTGTTGTAGTGCACCGCGCGTTCGAGGAAGCGCGGCCCGTCCGAGACGTTCTGCGCGGCCGCCGCGATATGGTCGTGCAGATTGCGGCCGAGATAGTGCCATTTGCTGTCGTCCTCGCCTGATGGGACGAAAGCGGCCTCGACCAGCTCGATCTCGTCGTTCCCGTTGATGGTGACGAGCTTGCGGTCGACCCATTCGTCGAGCACCGCGCGCGGGCGCACGTCTTTCGTGACGGAGGCGACGAGCTGCTCGAACGAGGGCTCATCGCCTTCGGCCGTGCGCGGCAGCGCCAGCGGCTCGCCTTTCGCGTCGGTGAACTCGGGCGCGGCGAGCCAGCGCGCGATCACGGCGCTGGTCAGCGACACCGCCGCCGGCGCTTCGTGCACGGGCGCGCCCGCGCCGCGCAGCCGCGCCACCTCCTTGCGATGGATCCCGGTGAGCAGGCTGACGCGGCTGTCGGTCTGCTCCTTTCCCTCGAGCGCGAAATCGTGCTCGGCGACGTTGACGAACAGCTCGCGCAGCAATTGCGCCAGCGCCGGAAAGGTCATGCCGCTGCGGATGCAGAGCCGCACGAGCGGGCGCAGCAGCCGCGCCAGCGGCGCGTGCAGCTTCGCGGCGGCATTCGGCTGCGGAGCCGCTGCTTTGGACCCGGGCTTGGCATTCATGTCTGAATTGTACCAATGCCTCACGTGGGACACAATCCCACATTTTCCCGTTTTGCGATTGACGTGGTAAATTTTCCCACATATACGGAACGCCACTGAGGGCGCGATTTAAAGGGACATTGACCATGGCCGACCGCTTGGCCCGCATTTCCAGTGCACCGTGTACCGTTCCGATGTTCGAGGGCCGCCACGGCCTGATCGAGCCGATGCTGCCGGCACTGATGCGGGGCGTGATCTTCATCTCGGTGCTGGCCGCACCGTTCGTCGCCGCGCTGCTCGCAGGCTGACCACCATCATGCATCACACCCAAGACAACTTGCACGAAACCCCGCGCCGCCCGTCGGTGCTGCACATCTTCAAGATCTATTATCCCGACCTGTTCGGCGGCACCCTCACGGTGATCCGCGACATCTGCGCGAGCCTGAAGGACGTCTTCGCCTCCGCCGTGCTGGTCTGCTCGCAATCGGTCGAGCGGCGCGACATCGTCGTCGACGATGTGCCGGTCGAGCGCGTCCGCTCGTTCGGCAATGTCCTGTCGCTCCCTGCCGCCCCGACCTATCCCTGGCGTCTCTGGCGCAAGATGGCTGAGCACGATCTGCTCGCCCTGCACGCCCCCTTTCCGCTCGCCGACCTCGTCTTCGCGTTCGGATTCGGCGCCAAGCGGCCGCTGGTGGTGCACTGGCATGCCGACATCGTCAGCCATGCCGGCCTGCGCTGGTTCATCGAACCCTTGATGCGGCGGACGCTGCGGCGCGCCAAGGCGATCGTCGTGTCCGACCACGTGCTGGTCGACAACACGCCCCTGCTGCGCGAGTTCGAGGACAAGTGCCACGTCGTGCCATTCGGCATTGACACTTCGGGCTATGACTGGGCGAAGATCGAGCCGCACCACGTCAATGATCGCGGCCGGCTCGTGCTCGCCTGCGGCCGGCTCGTGCCCTACAAGGGTTTCGACGTGCTGATCCGCGCCGCGGCTTTGCACAATTTCGAGGCCTGGATCATCGGCGAGGGCGTGGAGCGGCCGCGGCTCGAGCAGCTGATCGCCGAGCTTGGCGTCGGCGACCGAGTCCGCCTGCTCGGCTCGGTCAATGATTGCGAGCGCATCAAGCTGATGTGCCTTTCCGACGTCTTCGTGATGCCCTCGGTCACCAATGCCGAGACTTTCGGCCTCGTGCAGCTCGAGGCCATGGCTGCCGGCCGTCCGGTGGTGAACACTGCACTCGACACCGCGGTGCCGCGCGTCGCCCGCCACGGCATGGAGGCGATCACGGTGCCGCCCGGCGATGCCGAGAAGCTGGGTGAGGCCATCGACACCCTGATCCGCGATCCCGAGCGGCGGCGCCGCATGGGACTGTCGGCGCGGACGCGCGCGCTCAGCCGCTATTCCGCCACCGCCTTCAAGCAAGGCATGGAGACCGTCTACCGCGAAGCCGTCGCCGCCCCCAGCGAGCAGCGATCGGCGCGGCCCGAGCCGCCGCAGGCAACCGGCTGGGTGGACACCGTCCGGATCGCGGCGGCGCTGGCCTGGTCCGACATGCGCCACCGCTATGTGCGCTCGCTGCTCGGCCCGTTCTGGATGTCGCTCCAGATGGCGATCGTGGTCGCGGTGCTCGGCTCGGTGATCGGGCAGATGTCGAACGCCGGCGTGGTATCGCGCCTGCCCATGCTGGCGCTGTCGATGACGGCCTGGACCTTCCTCAACAGCGTGGTGCTCGACGCCACCACGGCGCTGCAAAACTCCGCGAGCATGATCCGCGACCGGGCGCTGCCGCCGATCATCTTCCTGCTGCAATGCACGTTCCGGCATGCGCTGTTCGCGCTCCATAACGCCTGCGTGCCGCTGGTGCTGTGGCTCATCCTGTCGCCCCACGACCTCTCGCACGCCCTGGCGGCGCTGCCCGGCCTCCTGGTCTTCGTGGCCTGCACCTTCGCCCTAAGCCTCGTCCTCGGCGCGATGGCAACGCGCTATCGCGACCTCAAGCCCATCATCGAATCCACGCTGATGCTCGCCTTTCTCGCCTCGCCCGTGATCTGGTCGTCGGACATCATCAACCACCGCTCGACAGTGATGCGGCTCAATCCGCTGACGCATCTGTTCGCGGTCTGGCGCGAGCCGCTGGCGGGCGGCCATGTCGATCCCGTCAGCATCGCCTACGTGCTCGTCGCGCTGGCGCTTCTGATTGGTGCGAGCCTGCTGACGCTGGTTCACCTGCGCAAAGCGGCATTCTGGATTTGACGCATGGTCTCGATCAACTTGCGCAACGTCTGTCTCGACTATCCGCTTTACGGCGCTTACGATCATTCGCTGAAGCGGCGGCTGCTCGGCCATCTCATCCGCGAGCCCAGCGAGATGCGGATCATCCGCGCCGTCGACGATGTCACGATCGAAGCCGAAGCAGGCGCCCGCATCGGGCTTGCCGGTCCCAACGGCTCCGGCAAATCCACGCTGCTGCGGCTGATCGCCGGCGTCTATCCGCCGAGCAGCGGCAGCGTCGATATCCGCGGCAACGTGATGCCCCTGCTCGGCCTGAATGCCGGCGTCAACGTCGACTTCGTCGCCGAGGACAATATCGCGCTGCTGCTGCGGATCAGCGGCCGCAAGCCGACCCGCAGCGTGATCGACGATATCTGGGCCTTCACCGAGCTCGAGACGCGCATGCAGCGGCTGCCGTTACGGATGTTCTCCTCAGGCATGCTGATGCGCGTGCTGTTCGCGACCGCCACCGCCTTCCCGGCCGACATCCTGCTGCTCGACGAATGGCTGAGCGTGGTCGACGAGCACTTTGCCGAGAAGGCGCAGGAACGCCTTCTGAACCTCGTCTCGCAGGCGGCGATCGTGATCATCGCCTCGCACGACCAGCCGCTGCTGCGCCGCACCTGCTCCAGCATCATCAACCTCGATCACGGCCGCATCGCCTCGACCGTGACGGTCGAGCCGCCGGCCACGCACGCCTTCGAGCTCCGCGAGAAACGCGCATGAAACAGAACATCCTCTTCGTGTCCGAGTCGCTCGGACAACCCAATCACAAGCGCGGCATCTTCCACTTCACCCGGGAGCTGGCCCGTTCGCTCGCCTCGGAGGGCCACGAGCTCACGCTGCTGGTCGAGACCTCCAAGCGCCACCGCAAGCTGTGCCGGCGTGAGCGACGCACCAAGCTGTTTCCGGCGCAGTCGCGCAACATCGAGCTGCTCGCTCTTTATCGCTTCCTCGACGAAGTCAATGTGAGCGGGCCGGTGACGCTCAGCGGCACGCGCCGCAAGTTCGACTGGCTCCGCCAGCGGGCCGGCCTGTTGCTGTCGCGGGACAACTTGCTCTGCCTGCTGCGCGCGATCGGCCTGCGTGGCCTGCACGCGCGGCTGATCGAGAACCGCACCGCCGCGCTCGAATATATTCCGCCGGATCTGAGCCACCTCGAACTGTTCCGCGACTTCCAGCTCGAGCCCGGATTCTTCAACTATCAGGACTCCTCGGCCTTCTTCCTGCTGCCGCCGCCGCGGATCGATGCGCGCGACTACGACGTCATCGTCGTGGACACCCCGACTCGCGTCGCGATCAGGCGCAGGCCGGACGCCAAGGTGATCTGCGTCGTCCACGATCTGTTGCCGCTCACCGACCTCAAGCTCAGCGACATCGCCACGCGGCAGTTCCTGGCGCGAATTCGCACCAGCCTGCGCCAGGCCGACGAGCTCGCCTTCGTTTCAAACTACAGCATGATGCGGTTCAGGGAACTGTTGCCGCAATTTGCGCACCTGCCGGCGCGGGTCGTGTATCCCCGCACCCGGTTCGACGCCCCGGATGTCCTGCACCTCCCAGCCCCGTCGGGGCGTCCGGGGCGGCCGAACTTCGTCATCATCGTGTCGAACGAGCCGCGCAAGAACGTCGCCACCGTCATTCGCGCCTTCCGCAACATCCCCCAGGCCGATCTCGTGGTGATCGGCTATGCCGGCCAGATCAGCCGGATGCGCGATCTTCCGAACAACGTCCGTTTCGCCGGCTATGTCGACGAGCATGAAAAGGCCGCGCTGATCGCGGAGGCACACGGCGTGATCATGCCGAGCCTTGCCGAAGGCTTCGGCATCCCGATCATCGAAGCGCTCGCGGCCAGCACGCCGGTGCTGTGCTCCGACATCGCGGTGTTCCGCGAGGTCGCGGGCGAGCTCGCCGACTATTTCGACCCGTTCTCGACCGAGGCGATCGCCGCCTCCGTCACGCGCGTGCTGACGCGGCAGGAGGAGTGCCGCGGCAGGATCCGCGCAAGGCGCCACGAGCTTGCAAAGCGCTTCGGCTACGAGACCCAGGCCCGCGACTTCCTCGGCCATGAGCTGACGAGGGAACGGCTGGTCGCCGCACAGTAGGCGCCGTCCGCATGACCGCCGAATCCGCGCTATGGTCTGGCCCGGCCGGTCCGCAGATCCGGCGCAGCCGATGGCAGGCGCTGGGCCGTTCAGCAGCGCTGGGCCGGGCCGCGGACGTGCTCGTCGTCCTGATCGCAGCGTCGCTGCCATGGTCGACCACGGCGCCTTCAATCTTCGTCGGGTTCTGGCTGCTGGCTGTCACTCCGACCATCGACTGGCGCGACTATGGCCGGGAGTTCGGACGGCCTGCCTTTGCCCTCCCCTTTGCCTTCCTGCTGCTCGCGCTTGTAGGCATGCTGTGGTCGGACGGCGCCTGGCCGGACCGGCTGCACGCGGTCAAACCGGTCGCAAAGCTCGTGCTCATTCCGCCGCTGATCTACCATTTCAGCCGGTCGGAACGCGGCCTCCAGGTCTGTCTCGCCTTTCTCGGCTCCTGCGCGCTGCTTGCGGTCTACTCCTGGATCGTGCTGCTCGATCCCTCCTGGAAGATCACCGCGACGGCGTCATCAGGCGTCCCGGTCAAGAACTACATCGATCAGAGTCAGGAATTCACGCTTTGCGCCTTCGCTCTCGCGCTGCCGGCGATGACGTTCTGGCGCGGCGGACGCGCGGTCGCGACCGCCGCTTGCATCGCCTTGATCCTGCTGTTCGCCACCAACATGGTGTTCGTCGCCGCGGCCCGCACTGCCTTGCTCTGCATCGCGGTGCTGCTCGGCCTGTTCGCGTGGAAACACCTCAGCCGGCCCGCGGCGCTGATCCTGCTCGCGGGCACAATCGCCGCGAGCAGCCTCGCCTGGACGACGTCGCCCTATCTGCGCCAGCGCGTCACCGACATTGCCGTCGAATACCGCCACGGCCACGAGGACATCAGCCACGCATCGACCGCACAGCGGCTGACTTATTGGCGTAAGGCGCTTCACGCCTTCACGGAGGCGCCTCTGATCGGCCACGGTACCGGCTCGATCAAGCGCCAGTTCGAGCGCGCCGCCACGGACGGCAGCAGCCTCGATGCGGAGGTCGTCAGCAATCCGCACAACCAGACCCTGCACGCCGCGATGCAATGGGGCGCGCTCGGCATCGTCCTGCTCTACGCGATGTGGCTCGCGCACCTCCGCCTGTTCCTCGGCGAAGGTCTCGCGGCCTGGATCGGGCTCGTCGCGGTCGTGCAAAACATCGCGAGCTCACTTCTGAACTCGCATCTGTTCGATTTCCACGAGGGCTGGATGTATGTGCTCGGCGTCGGCGTCGCGGGCGGCATGGTGCTGAAGGCCAAAGCCGGTCGCCAGAAGTGACTACTGGCTGCGCTCGTGGCCGACCTCGCCGGTGATGACCTCGCCGAACAGCTCCCAGGCTTGCCCGTTGAAGCGCATCAGCTGCATCTGCTCGATCGGGAAATAATCATCCGGCGAGGTGTTGACCATGATCCCCGGCAGCATCAGGTCGGTATGAAACTCCTTCAGGTTCGCGGCCTGCTTCATGACGTTCTCGCGCGTGAGATTGTCGCCGCACTGCTTGAGGACCTGCGCCATCGCCTCGGCCTGCACATAGCCATAGACGTTGTTGGCATTGGCCTTGTCGCCATCAGGGTAATACTTGTCCATGAATTCGCGCCATTTCACCACGGCCGGATCCTTGTCCCAGGTCGGATCGGTCGGATCCTTCAGATAGACCGTCGAGATGATGTCCTTGGAATATTCGAGCCCGGCGGGCTTGAGCACCGAGGCGACCGAGGTCGCGGTGTTGGCCAGAAAGAATTTTGGCTTCCAGCCGAGCTCGCCCACTTTCCGGATCGCCTGTGCCGAACCTTTCGGCGCCGCCCATGAGAAGAAGATGTCGGCGCCGGAATCGTGCAGGGCCACGATCTGCGAGTCGATCGAGGGATCGCTCACCTCGTAGGATTTGTCGGCGATGATCATATTGGCCTTGTCGCCGAGCCCGTCCTTCAGGCCCTTGAACTGGTCCTTGCCGGCGTCGTCGTTCTGCCAGAACACCGCGATCTTGCTGTTCGGGAAATGATCGCGGATGTATTTTGCGTAGATCCGGCCCTCGCTCTGGTAGTTGGGCTGGAAGCCCATGGTCCAGGGAAAGTTCTTGGGGTCGCCGAATTTGGTGCCGCCGGAGGCGACGAAAAGCTGCGGCACCTTCTTCGCGTTCATGTATTTCATGATCGCGGAGTTCGAGGGCGTGCCGAGCGGTTGGAAGATCAGGAGGACTTCGTCGCTCTCGACCAGCTTGCGCGCCTGCTCGATCGCCTTCGGCGGCGAATAGGCATCGTCATAGCTGATGAAATTGATCTTGCGGCCGTTGATGCCGCCCTGGTCGTTGATCATCTTGAAGAACGCGGCCTCGGTCTTGCCGATCACGCCATAGGACGACGCCGGCCCGCTATAGGGCATGATGTTGCCGATCTTGATTTCGGCGTCGCTGGCGCCGGGGTCGTATTTCTTCTGCGCCGAGGCCGGCGTCGCAGCGAGCACGCCGGCGACAAGCATGGCGAGGGCAGCAAGGTTTTCGCGACGACCCGGCATCGTTCTCTCCCTGTTTTGTAGTCTTGTTTTGTGGAGAGTGTCGCAAGGAGACTCGTCGCTGGCAAGCTCGACGATTTTCCGCGAGATGAAACGGCGACCCGGAACTTACGTGACGCGCCGCAGCAGATTCAGAACGCGTCCGTCGATCACCAGCAACGCGCTGCTGATGACGAGCGCGCCCGCGATCTCCCGCGCAGAGATCGGCTCGCCCAGTAGCAGCCATCCCAGCAGGATGGCCGTGACGGGAATGAGCAGCGTCACCAGCATCACATTGGTCGCGCCCGAGCGCCGGATGATCTGAAAGAAGACGATGTAGGCGAGCGCCGTCGACAGCGCGGCAAGCCCGAGCACCGCGAGCCAGGTCGCAAGACCCGGCATCGGCAGATGCCACGGCTGTTCCATCGCGCCGGCGACGATGGCCATCATCACCGTTGACGCCATCAGCTGAAACGTCGCGGTGCCAAGTGGAGCGGAGTCCTTCAGCAGCCGCCGCGCCGCCAGCGCCGCAAGGCCATAGCTGAATGCGCCGCCGAGGCAAAGCAGGATTCCGAGGCCCTGCCCCGACCTCGTCTCGATGCCCCATCCGCGCAGGATGACCACGCCGACGACGCCCAGCGCCACGCCGGCCACACGCCGTATCTGCAGAGCCTCTTCGCCGGCCGCCGCCATCACCATTACCGTGAACAGCGGCGTCGTGGCATTCAGGATCGAGGCCAGCCCGCTCGGAACGAAGGTCTGACCGATCACGATCAGCGAGAACGGGATGACGTTGTTGAGCAGTCCGATTGCGACGAACGGCTTCCAGCCTGCCATATCCTTGGGAAGACTGATGCCCTGCATCCGGAGCGACGGCAAGAGCATGGCCGCCCCGAGCGCAACGCGCAGGAGCACAAGCGTCAGCGGCGGCAACTCCCGCAACGCCGCGCCATTGAAAAAGAACGAGCCGCCCCAGAGGATCGAGAGCACCGCAAGCAGCGACCAGTCTCGCGCATCAATCCGGTTGTCGTTCGGGGGCATGCGTCTCGCCTCAGCGGCCAAACCTGTCGCCTAGGACGGCTCAGCCAACTTTCCCACCCGATTTCCGACAATGTCATGAGGACCGTCGTGTCTGGGCATCGCCGGCGATGTCGGCGACCACCGCGCCGATCACCAACGCCCCGCCAACGAGCGCATGAACGGCGGGCACTTCGCGGAAGGCAACCCAGATCCAGAACGGCATCAGCGGCGTCTCCAGCGTCGCGATCAACGAGGCTTGGCCTGACGGCAAGAGGCGCGAGCCGAGCATGTAGAAGGTCAGGCCGAGCGCGACCTGGAGGCATCCGAACATCGCGAGGATCGCAAGGCCGTTGCCGCCGACATGGGCGATGTCGTGGGCGAACGGCAGGCTGACGAGGCTTCCCAGGAAGTTCGAAAGCGCAGCCGCTGCCACCATCGACGTCTCGCGGTGGCGCCGGACCACCACCGTCATGGCGGAGATGGCGAGCACCATCAGGCAGCTCAAGGCAAGACCGCCGAGGTCGGCGCCGGCCTGCACGCCGCCGACCGTGACGACGACGCCGGCAAAGGCGATCAGGCTCGCAATTAGCGTGCGCCACGTCGCGGCTTCGCCGAGCCACAGCCACGCCAGCGCCGCGGCAACAAAGGGCTGGGTTGCGATCAGCACCGCGACATTCATCACCTTGGTCATCTGAAGCGCGGGGATGAACGAGACCATGCCGATGGTGGACAAGGAGGCGACGAGCAAACCTCCCCTTCCCGGCGCCACCAATTGCCGCAGGGCCGCACGGCCCTGCATCACGACGAGAAACACGCTGATCAGACTGCCCGCGAACACGCCGCGCCAGAACAGGATGGTCCAGGGATCGAACGGCAGCAGGCGGGTGAAGAACGGCGCCGTGCTCCAGGCAACCGCAGCGGCGATGACGAGGGCAATGCCGAGACCGCGATCCGATCGAGGCTGCCCCATGTCGAATTCCGGTTAAGACGGCTTCTTCGGCCGCGATACGAGCTCGATCATCCTGCCTTCGTCGTCATCCGGCATTGCGGCCTTGGCCTGCGCGTAGGACTCGACCGCGGCGCGCGACACCAGTGGCTTGTCGGCGAGCAGGCTTTCCGCGAGCCTCACCGCATAAGCGGCATCCTTGTGCCGCAGCGCTGCGGTGAACGTCGCGCCGGAAAAATCGCGGGCGACCATGCGCTTGGAGTGGCGCTGCACCTGCGGACTTGCGGCAACGCCCGCCTGGATCGAGTCCAGCACGAGGTTCATGTCGAGCCCGGCCTGCTCGGCGATCGCAAGGCCCTCGGCGAGGCCGGCGATCTGGATCGCGCCCATCAGATTGTTGATGAGCTTGTAGACCGTGCCGGAGCCGACCGCGCCGAAATGGCGGATGGTCGAGCCGATCGGTTCGAGGAACGGCCGCGCCCGTTCGAGATCGGCTGCATTGGCGCCGACCAGCAGCGTCAGCTTCCCGGCCGCTGCGGCATCCGGCAAGCCCGTCACGGGGCAGTCGACATAGATCAGCCCGCGTGCGTTGAGCTCACGGCCCATCTCGCGGGCATGGTCATAGGAGACGGTGGAGCATTCGATCGCGATGGTGCCGGCCTTGGCCGTCTTGGCCGCGCCGTCCGACCCGAGCCAGACCGCGCGCGAGGCCTCGTCGTCGGCGACCATGGTCACGACTGCGTCGGCATCGATCGCGGCATCCTCCGGCGAGGTCGCCCAATGCGCGCCGCGGGCGATCAGGTCTTCAGCTTTTGCCTTGCTGCGGTTCCACAGCGTCACCGTGAAGCCGGCATCGAGATAACGGCCGGCCATGCCATGGCCCATCCGCCCAAGCCCGATGAAGGCGACGCGCGTCATCGCTAATCCACGTCCTCGATGTCGCCGCCCGTGGTGCCGAAGGCGCGCTGCGCCAAGGTAGCGGCCATGAACTCGTCGAGATCGCCACCGAGCACGCCTGATGTGTCGGAGGTCTGCACGCCCGTGCGCAGATCCTTCACCATCTGGTAGGGCTGCAGCACGTAGGAGCGGATCTGGTGGCCCCAGCCGATGTCGGTCTTGGCGGCCTGGTCGGCAGCGGCCTTCTCCTCGCGCTTCTTCAGCTCGATCTCGTAGAGGCGTGCGCGCAGCATGTCCCAGGCCTGCGCGCGGTTCTTGTGCTGGGAGCGGCCGGCCTGGCAGACCACCGCGACGCCGGTCGGAATATGCGTCAGCCGCACCGCGGATTCGGTCTTGTTGACGTGCTGGCCGCCGGCGCCGCCAGAGCGCATGGTGTCGACGCGGACGTCGGATTCCTTGATGTCGATCTTGATGCTGTCGTCGATGACGGGAAACACCTGCACGCTCGAAAACGAGGTGTGCCGCCGCGCGTTGGAATCGAACGGCGAGATGCGCACGAGGCGATGCACGCCGGCCTCCGTCTTCAGCCAGCCATAGGCGTTGTGGCCGGAGACCTGGATGGTCGCCGACTTGATGCCGGCCTCTTCGCCCTCGGATTCCTCTAACACCTCGACCTTGAAGCCGTGGGTGTCGGCCCAGCGCGTGTACATGCGCAGCAGCATCTGCGCCCAGTCCTGGCTCTCGGTGCCGCCGGCGCCGGCATGGACCTCGAGATAGGAATCGAACCGGTCGGCCTCGCCCGAGAGCAGCGCCTCGAGCTCGCGCCGCGCGACTTCCTTCTTCAGGTTCTTCAGCGCAGCTTCGGCCTCGGCCACGACGCCGTCATCGCCCTCGGCCTCGCCGAGCTCGATCATGCCGATGTCGTCTTCGAGCTCCTGCTCGACCTTGCCGATGCCGGAGAGCGCGTCCTCAAGCGAGGTGCGCTCCTGCATCAGCTTCTGGGCTTTCTGGGGATCGTTCCAGAGGTTGGGATCTTCTGCGAGCTTGTTCAGCTCAGCGAGGCGCGCCGTCGATTTCTCGACGTCAAAGATGCCTCCTCAGCAGCCCGACTGACTGCTTGATCTCTTCTACCAACCGTTCGATTTCGGCGCGCATGTCGTTCTCTGGTCTCGCGGAATCCCGCGTGGGCGCATGATCCGGGAAAGTGTGAAGCGGTTTCCCGAAAGATCATGCGCAAACAAGAAATAAAGCGCGATGACTCATCGCGCAGATGGGGATGTAGCGGCGGCGGCTGCAAAGCGCAACCGCCGCTGCGACAGATGTCTGTCTTGTCCTGCGCCTTAGTACAGCCCGCCGGTACCCGGCCGCATGAAGAAGCCGGAATCCGGCTGCTGCTGCTGCGAGGCCGGCACGCCGCCGCGCCCGTCGGCGTCAGCAACGCCGATGACCGAATAATTGTCCGGCGGCGCCGTGCCCGGCTTGAACGCCTCCAGAATGGTTCCGCCGGTCTCGCCGGGGCCGGCACGCATGCCGGTCTTGGCGACAACGCGGACGAGCTTGATGCCGGCCGGCACCTTGAACGGAACGGCGGGCTTGTCGGCGAGCGCGAGCTTAAGGAAATCGCGCGCGATGGGGGCTGCCAGATGGCCGCCGGTCGCCGCGTTGCCCTTACCGAGCGCACGCGGCTTGTCATAGCCCATGTAGATGGCGACGGCGACATCGGGCGAGAAGCCGACGAACCAGGCGTCCTTGGCCTCGTTGGTGGTGCCGGTCTTGCCGGCGATCGGCTTGCCGACCTCCTTGACCACGGTCGCGGTGCCGGCCTGCACCACGCCTTCCATCAGCTCGGTGATCTGATAGGCGGTCATGGAGTCCAGCACCTGCTCGCGGCGGTCGATCAGCTGCGGTTCGGGCTGGTTCTTCCAGCCGCCCGGCGCGTCACAGCCGCGGCATTCGCGCTGGTCGTGCTTGAAGATGGTGTGGCCGTAGCGGTCCTGGATACGGTCGATCAGGGTCGGCTTCACGCGGCGGCCGCCATTGGCGAGCATCGAATAGGCCGTGACCATGCGCATCGCCGTGGTCTCGCCGGCGCCGAGCGCGTAGGACAGATAGTTCGGCAGCTCGTCATAGACGCCGAAGCGGCGGGCATATTCGCCGATCAGGGGCATGCCGATGTCCTGCGCAAGGCGCACCGTCACGGTGTTGAGCGACTGCCGCAGCGCGTTGCGCAGCGTCACCGGTCCCTGGAACTTGCCCGAGGAGAAGTTTTCCGGCCGCCACACGCCGGCACCCTGGCCCTGGTCGATTTCGATGGGCGCGTCGAGGACGACGGTCGAGGGCGTGTAGCCGTTGTCGAGCGCGGCCGAATAGACGATCGGCTTGAACGACGAACCCGGCTGCCGATAGGCCTGCGTGGCGCGGTTGAACTGGCTCTGGTCGAACGAGAAGCCGCCGACCATCGCGAGCACGCGGCCGGTCCATGGATCCATCACCACCATCGCGCCGGAGACTTCGGGGATCTGGCGCAAACGATACTGGCCTTCGACCGGCTGTCCTTCCTTGCTGTAGAGGGGATCGGCGTAGATCACATCGCCGGGCGCCAGCACTTGCGCCACGGACGTCGGGGTCTTGCCCTTGGCATTGCCTTGGGCCGCCCTCGCCCAGCGTATGCCGTCGAGTGTGACGAGGCCGGTCTCGCGCTGCTTGCTGACGGCGCCGCCGAGCTCGCGGCTCGGCTGGAAGCCGATGCGGGCGGACTGGTCGCTGGTCTCCAGCACCACCGCCATACGCCACGGCGAGATGTCGGACAGCGACTTGATCTCGGCGAGCTTCACGCCCCAATCGCCGGAGATATCAAGCTTGCTCATGGCGCCGCGATAGCCCTGCTGCTCGTCATAGTTCACGAGGCCCGAGACCATGGTCTTGCGCGCCATGACCTGGATCTTGGGATCGAGCGTGGTGCGGACGGAGAGACCGCCCTCATACAGCTTCTTCTCGCCGTAACGCTCGAAGATGTCGCGGCGGACTTCCTCGGCGAAATATTCGCCGGCGAAGGTGTGGGCGCCGTTGGAGCGGTTGGTGACGGCGAGCGGCTCCTTGCGCGCCTTGTCGGCGTCGGCCTGCTTGATCCAGCCGTTCTCCAGGAGACGGTCGATGACGTAGTTGCGGCGCTCGACGGCGCGGTCGCGGTTACGGACCGGATGCAGCGTCGCCGGCATCTTCGGCAGCGCGGCGAGGTAGGAGGCTTCCGCCACCGTCAGCTCGTTCACCGACTTGTCGAAATAGACCAGCGAGGCAGCCGCGATGCCGTAGGCGCCGAGGCCGAGATAGATTTCGTTCAGGTACAGCTCGAGGATCTTGTCCTTCGAGTAGGTCTTCTCGATGCGCATCGCCAGCAAGGCTTCCTTGATCTTGCGGGCAAAGGAGACCTCGTTGGTCAGCAGGAAGTTCTTGGCCACCTGCTGGGTGATCGTGGACGCACCCTGCGGACGGCGGTTGGAGCCGTAGTTCTGCAGGTAGAGCAGTCCGGCGCGCGCCATGCCGGTGTAGTCGATGCCGCCATGCTCGTAGAAATTCTTGTCCTCGGCCGCGAGGAAGGCGTTGATCACGAGCTTGGGCACCGCCTGGATCGGCAAATAAAGACGCCGCTCCTTGGCGTATTCGCCGAGCAGCGAACCGTCGACCGCGTGCACGCGGGTCATCACCGGCGGCTCGTAATCCTGGAGCTGAGAGTAATCGGGCAAGTCCTTGGAGAAATGCCAGATCAGGCCTGCCACGGCGCCGACACCGACAAGGAACACCACCGTTCCCGCGGCGAACAGGAAGCCCATGAACCGCACAAGCAAGCGCATTATGTGTTTATCCGTTCAAACTCTGGATCAGCCCAGTATCAGCCCCTTGGCACCCAAAACTGGTGCCAACCTCACGTCGCGAATTCACCGGCCTACGCAATCACATCAAGACCAGGCCTAGAGACGCTTGCCGAGCGGGATTCTCTCCGATTCCGGAACCCCCTGCGGCATTTTTATAAAGCGTCCGCTGTGGCCAAACTAGGGCCTTTGCGGCGGGACGAAAAAACCCTTTCAATTCGAGGGACCTGCCGTGGCCAGTCGCTTGGCCAGGAACCCGTCAATGGCCTGTGCCATCGAGCCCACGGCCTTGGACCGCCAGCCCTCCGATACCAGGTGCCCAAGGTCGCCCTTGTTGGAGACATAGCCGATCTCGACCAGGACGGACGGGACGTCGGGTGCCTTCAGGACCCGGAAGCCGGCCGATTTCAGGGGATGCTTGTGCATCCGCACGCTCGCCTTCATTTCAGCCATCAATAGGCGGGCAAAACGGTTTGAAAACGTGCGCGTTTCCCGTTGGGTGAGGTCGATCAGAATGTCGGCGACGTCGGTCGGCTCCTCCGCCAGATTGAACCCCGCGATGGCGTCCGCCCGGTTTTCCGCATCCGCCAGCCGCTGCGCCTCGGCGTCGGAGGCCTTGTCCGACAGCGTGTAGATCGTGGCGCCCTGGGCGTCGCCCTCGGCCTTGGGCAGCGCGTCGGCGTGAATCGAGACGAACAAGGCCGCCTTGAGGTTACGGGCGATCTTGGTCCGGTCATTGAGCGGGATGAAGGTGTCGTCGTCCCGCGTCATCACCACCCGGTATTTGCCGGCCTTTTCGAGCCTGTCGCGGAGCGCCAGACCGAACGCCAGCACCAGATTCTTCTCGCTCTCGCCGCTCGACTGGGTGCCGTTGTCGATGCCGCCATGGCCGGGATCGATCACGACCACCGGGCGGCCATCGGCCTTCTGCTGCGCGGTGTCCGGCGCCGGGGCGGCCGGAACCGTGGCGGGCGGCGCATCGGCGATCGCGGGCCGCAGGTCCGGGCGGTTCTCCGGAGGAATCGTCGGCACGAACGCGGCGCGATCGACTTCCTCCAGCTCGAGCACGAGCCGCGCCGGCTGGCCATTGGCCGCCTCCAGCACGTAGGAATTGGCGATCTTGGCGGGTCCCGTCAGGTCGAACACGATTCGCGAGCCGCCGGGCATGACGAGCCCGTAACGGAACGCCTTGACCAGCCCCCGCCCCCCAATTCCGGTGCCGGCGGGCAGCTGAAAATTGAGCTGGGGCACGTCGACCACCACCCGATAGGGGTCGGCCAGGGTCACGGTGCGGAAGGTGACGGTCTGATCGAGGTCGAGGACGAAGCGGGTCTGTTTGGCATCGCCGGCGAGGCGCGCGGCCGAGGCGATTGGAAAATTCGCCGCTGATACAGCGGCTTGCGGCTGGCTTTCCGCCGCGCTCAGGCGCCAGGAATCAGCGCCCGCCAATAGTGCAGTGCACAGCAGCGCGCCACCCAGTAAAACCCTTTGATTTGTGCGGCTCGCCACCGATTCCGTGCCTCCGAGCAGCCCTTTTAACGCAATAGAACCACAGGGTTAATCGATCCCTAATGACAGAAATGCGAAACTCGCCGACTGTGACCGCCGTGCGACGCTCCCTTGCACGGTTGGCCTATTCCACGTATGTACGGAATGCTGACGGCCGATATTTCCGGTTGTGTCGCATTCAGCCTCCCGGTGCAGCGCCGGAGCTCCCAAGATTTGGGAATTCCAGCGTTTTCCGTTCCCCTCTAAGGCCAGCGCGGTGCGCGGCAGCGAGGTGGAGCGGGGCAAAGCCCCGGTGGCGGACGGTCCCTGGTTACCTTAGCGTGTCCGGGACGGTTCTGACAGCGGCGTGACCATTTACCCGGTCCCTTAATCCCAAGGGAGCGGTTCGTAATCCCCAAGGCGAGCGCGCTCGCGCCATGCCTGGCCAGCAGCAACTGATTGAGGGGCGGCCTCGCCGCCCAATGCTTCATACGGGCCGACGCTTGATGCGCCAGACTGTGCCGACGAATTCTGAAGGACCATTCGCGACGCTGCGGAGTGACAATCCCGCGCGCCGCTTCGGTTCTGAAGCTTCCGGTTCGGCAAGGCGCGAGAGACGGCGTTTCGGCCTTCCCCTCACCCCCGAATCAGGTGGACCGTCGCGTCACCCGGCAGCGCAATTCGCGCCCACGGTCGAGCGCGCCCGCCGCCGCCAAGAGTTAAGACATGCCCAACAAGATGTTGATCGATGCCACTCACCCGGAAGAGACCCGGGTCGTCGTGGTCCGCGGCAATCGCGTCGAAGAGTTTGATTTCGAGACCGCGCAACGCAAGCAACTGCGCGGGAATATCTACCTCGCCAAGGTCACAAGGGTCGAACCCTCGCTCCAGGCCGCCTTCGTCGAATATGGCGGCAACCGCCACGGCTTCCTCGCCTTCAGCGAAATCCATCCCGACTACTATCAGATCCCGGTCGCCGACCGGCAGGCGCTGATCGAGGCCGAGGAGCAGGCCCATCGCGAGGCCGAGGAAGAGAGCGAGAACCGCTCCCACGGCCGCCGCCGCTCGCGCCACCGCAATGCCCGCCGCCGCGGTCAAGGCGAGCGCGTCCGCAGCGACATCGTCGAAGGTCTCGAGGCCGGCGCCGATCCCGCGGCCCAGCCGGTCGAGGGCGAAGCCCTGCACGCCGAGGGCGCATCGCACGAGGGCGAGCACCTGCTCGCCGATGCGGAGCATCACGACGGCCACGAGCATCACGACCACGACCATGGCGATCATGATCACCACGATCATGACCATGAAGCGCATGGCCACGACGACCACCATCATGCCCATGATGACGATCACGCGCACGATCATGACGATCATCATCATGACGACGAGCACGATCATGATCATGCCGCCGAGACGCCCGCGCCTGTCGCAGCGATCGGCGCCGAGCCCGTGGTCGCGACCGAAACCGCTCCCGAGCCGCAGGAAGCCCAGACCTTCGAAGCTCACACCTTCGAAGCCCACACCTCCGAAGCACATGCCGAGGCTCTGGCTGAAGCCGTGACGGCCGCCGCCGAGCCGGCTGATGCGGTCTATGCCGCCGGCGATGTCGCCGAGGCGCCCCATGCCGAGGCCGCGGACGCGGCCGGTGAAGACGACGAGGACGAGGACGGCGAGGAAGCCGAAGAGGAAGTCGTCGAATCCGTCGGCGGTGACGACGTGCTGGAGGAAGTGCCGGAGCGCACCTTCCGCCCGCGCCGCCAGTACAAGATCCAGGAAGTCATCAAGCGCCGCCAGGTGATGCTGGTGCAGGTGGTCAAGGAAGAGCGCGGCAACAAGGGTGCGGCGCTCACGACCTATCTCTCGCTCGCCGGCCGCTATGCCGTGCTGATGCCCAACACCGCGCGCGGCGGCGGCATCAGCCGCAAGATCACCAGCGCCCAGGACCGCTCGCGCCTGAAGGAAGTGGTGCAGGATCTCGACGTGCCCGAGGGTATGGGCATCATCCTGCGCACCGCCGGCGCCTCCCGCACCAAGCCGGAGATCAAGCGCGACTTCGAATACCTGATCCGGATGTGGGAGACGGTGCGCGACCTGACGCTGAAGTCGCAGGCCCCGACCCTCGTCTACGAGGAAGGCTCGCTGATCAAGCGCTCGCTGCGCGACCTCTACAACAAGGAGATCGACGAGATTCAGGTCGCCGGCGAATCCGGCTACCGCGAAGCGCGCGACTTCATGAAGATGCTGATGCCCGCCAATGTCAGCGCGGTGAAGCAGTATCGCGACGGCCAGCCGCTGTTCTCGCGCATGGGCGTCGAAAGCCAGCTCGACGCGATGTTCTCGCCGACCGTGCAGCTTCGCTCCGGCGGCTATGTCGTGATCAACCAGACCGAGGCGCTGGTCTCGATCGACGTCAACTCGGGGCGATCGACCCGCGAGCACCATATCGAGGACACCGCGCTCAAGACCAATCTGGAGGCGGCCGAAGAGGTCGCCCGCCAGCTCCGCCTGCGCGACCTCGCCGGCCTGATCGTCATCGACTTCATCGACATGGACGAGAAGCGCAACAACCGTGCGGTCGAGCGCAAGCTGTCCGATTGCCTGAGGCAGGATCGCGCCCGCATCCAGGTCGGCCGCATCTCGCATTTCGGCCTGCTCGAGATGTCGCGCCAGCGCATCCGCGCCAGCGTGCTGGAATCCTCGACCGATCCGTGCCCGCATTGCGGCGGCACCGGCCACGTCCGCTCGGTGTCCTCGGTGGCGCTCCAGCTGCTGCGCGGCCTCGAAGAGATCCTGATGAAGGGCGCGACCCACAATCTCGTGGTCCGCACCCGCACCGACGTCGCGCTCTACGTGCTGAACCACAAGCGCGGCCATCTGCGCGACCTCGAGAACAGCTTCAAGGTCACGCTGTCGGTCATCGCCGACCCCAGCGTCAGCGGCCCGCAGGCCTATCTGATCGACCGCGGCGAGCAGGTGCATACGCTCGAAGCCGCCAAGGCGCTGCTGGCAGCGCAGGCCGCCGCAAGCCCGCCGCCGCTGGCTGAAGAGGCCTATGACGACGAGGAATTCGATCCGGAGCTGGAATCCGAGGTCGAGACCGAGGAGACCGAAGGTCTCGCTGAAGAACAGGCTGCCGGCGAGGCCGGTCCCGAGCAGGACGGCCAGCGCCGCAAGCGCCGCCGGCGCCGGCGCGGCCGCGGTGGCCAGCGCGAAGGCGAGCTGCGCGAGGACAGCCCGACCACCCTTCCCGAATCGGCGGTGGCTGCCGGCGAAGGCGAGGACGATGCCGAATCCGAGCAGGATGGCGAGGAAGGCGAGGAGCAGGCCGCCCGTGGCGAGCAGCAGGGTAGCGGCGAGCGCCGGCGCCGGCGCGGTCGCCGCGGCGGACGCCGTCGGCGTGGCGGTGGCGAGGATGGTCTCGCCGGCTCCATCGGCGACGAGCTCGCGGCCAATGCGCCGCCGGAAGCGAGCGACGCGGTCGCCGATTTCGACAGCATCGGCAACGAAGCCGCGCCCCCGATCGCGCAGGCCGAGCTCTTCGCCGAGCCGCAAGCTGCTCTGCCTGAGGTGCGTGCTGAGGTGCCGACCGAGGCGCCGGCCGAGCCGGAGCCCGCTCCCAGCGCGGAGGCCGAAGAGCCTGCCGACGACAAGGCCGCGCGACGCCGCTCCACGGTCCGGGAAAAGGTGAGCTTCCTGTCGAGCAGCCCGAGCGAGCCCGCAACACCGGTTGCGCAGGCGAGCGAACCGATTACTACGCCCGTGCCGGCCCCCGAACCCGCACCGGAAGCAGCAAGCGAAACCCCAGCCGCGCCGCGTCGCGCCGGATGGTGGTCACGGCGCTTCGGCGGCGGCGAGTAACAGCAACATCCAGATGAAACCGCCCGGCCAAACCGGGCGGTTTTTGATTTGGCGAGGTCAGTGTCGATGCAAAGTGCGATCGTTCTCGGCGGCGGCATGATTGGAGTCAGCGCCGCGCTGCACCTGCGGCAGCGCGGCTGGGCCGTCACGCTCGTCGACCGCAGGGAGCCGGGCCGCGAGACCAGCTACGGCAATGCCGGGATGATCCAGGCCGAAGCGGTGCGCCCCTATCCGATGCCGCGCGACCTCGCCTCGCTGCTCAAGATCGCAACCGGCCGCACCAATGACGTGCGCTACAGCCTGTCCTCGCTTCATCTCCATATCGAGCCCCTGCTCCGCTACTGGTGGCATTCGGCGCCGAAGCGGCATCGCGAGGCGATCGACGCCTGGGCGCGGCTGATCGCCTACGCGACAAGCGAGCACGACATCCTCATCCGCGAGGCGCATGCCGACAATCTGATCCGCCGCGCCGGATACCGGCATCTGCATCGCGACCCCGTCTCGTTCGACCAGGCCATCAAGGCCGCGGAAGACGACGAGCGCGAGTTCGGCGTGAGGTTTCGCGCGCTCTCGGGGGCCGAGCTCGCCAAGGCCGAGCCGATCTTGCGCGACGACCTCCCCGGCGCGATCCACTGGCTCGACACCTGGACAGTGTCCGATCCCGGCGCGCTGGTCACCGCCTATGCCGAGCTGCTCGAGCGCCTCGGCGGCAGCATTGTGCTCGGGGACGCCCAGAGCCTGCAGCAGACCGCGACCGGCTGGTCGGTCAACACCGACAAGGGACGCATCGACGCCCCCCACGCCGTCGTGACGCTCGGACCATGGTCGCCCGATCTGCTCACCAAATTCGGCTACCGCATTCCGCTGGTGCGCAAGCGCGGCTACCACATGCACTATGCCGGCGGCGCGTCGCTCGATTTGCCTCTCGTCGACAAGGGCAACGGCTACGCGATGGGCCCGATGGCCAAGGGCATCCGCATCACCACCGGCGCGGAGTTGACCGGCATGGATGCGCTCGCAACGCCGGTGCAGCTCGCCAGCGCCGAGGCCTCTGCGCGCGAGCTGATCGATCTCGGCCAGCGCGTCGAGCCGGATCCGTGGTTCGGCACGCGGCCCTGCACGCCCGACATGCTGCCGGTGCTCGGGCAGGCCCCGCGCCATCCCGGCCTCTGGATGAACTTTGGCCACGGCCACCAGGGCTTTACGCTGGGGCCCGCGACCGGGCGCTTGCTCGCCGAGATCATGAGCGGCGAGACGCCGGCGATCGACCCGGCACCGTACCGGCCGGAGCGGTTCTAGCCCTCCGCGTTCGCGGCGAGCACCGCGAGCGCGGCCGAAATCCGCATCAGCGGGCCATCCCATTCGCGGGGGCTGCGCTGCCGGAACAGCCGCATGGTCGGATACCACGGACTGTCCTCGCGATCGCGCAGCCAGCGCCAGTCGAGCGCGTATGGCGTCAGCATCCACACCGGCCGGCCAAGCGCGCCCGCGAGATGCGCAACCGACGTATCGACGGCGATGACGAGATCGAGCGCCGCGACCGCCGCGGCGGTGTCGGCGAAATCGCCGAGCGCAGGTGCAAGGTCGATGACATCCTTGCCGAGTGCCGCGAGCACCTCGCCGTCCTCGGGGCGCGGCTCCTTTTGCAAGGAGTAGAGCTGAACGCCCTGCATCACGAGACGCGGCAGCACGGCTTCGGCCGGCAGCGAGCGCTGCTTGTCACCCTTGTGCCTGGCATTGCCGGCCCAGACCACGCCGACCTTCAGCGCGGTTACACCTGCGAGCGCCGCGCGCCAGCGCGACAGTTTTGCGGGATCGGGATGCAGATAGGGCACGTCGGCCGGGATGGTGCCGAGCGTGGTGCCGAATATCCGCGGCAGGCTCATCAGCGGCAGTTGCAGATCGAACGGCGGCAGCGCTTCGCCGCGCGCGATCACGGTGACATCAGGGAGCTGCCGGAGCAGCGCGGCGAGCGCGGGCTGAACCTGGAGGATGATCTTGCCGCCCATCGCCGTCACCATCGGCAGATAGCGCACAAAATGCAGGGCATCGCCGAGCCCGTATTCGGCGAACAGCAGCAGCGTGCGCCCCTTCAGCGGTTCGCCCTGCCACTCGGGCTCGCTGAACGTGGGGTCACCGTCCGACAGCGTCTTGCATTTGCGCCGCCAGCGATAGGCCTCGAAGCCATTCACGAAGTCGCCGTTCATCAGCAGGAAATGCGCATGGTTGTACTGCGCGAGCGGCTGCTCCGGATCGAGCGCGATCGCGCGATGCGAGACCGCGAGCGCCTCGTCGATGTCGCCGGCATTGCGCAGCGCGACCGCGAGATTGGCGTGGCCCTTGGCATAGCCGGGGTCGGCGACGACCGCGCAGCGATGCGCGGCGACCGCATCGCCTGCGCGCTCCTGCTTCTCGAAGATGATGCCGAGATTGGTCCAGGCCGCCGCGTAGTCGGGCTTGAGCAGCAGCGCGTGCTCGCAGGAAGCAATCGCCTCGTCGAGCAGGCCGAGCTCGGAGAGACAGGCGCCGAGATTGCTTGCGATCACATGATCAGACGCGTCGAGCGCAAGGGAGCGCCGGTAGATCTCGGCGGCCTCCACGAGGTGACCGGCCTCGTGCAGCACGAGGCCGAGCAGGCGCAGCGCCGGAGCATTGTCCGGCGCGCAGGCGATGGCGCGGTGGTACGCGGCAATGGCGGCTTCGAGCAATCCTTGCCGGTAGAGCACGGCGCCGAGACTGCACAGCAGACCGGGATCATCCGGATCGGCGTCGAGGGCGCGGCGATAGGCGGCCCCTGCCTCGCTGAGCCTCATCTGATCCGCAAGGAGATTGCCGAGATTGAGCCAGACGCCGTGATAGGAAGGCTCCCGCGCGATGACCGCGCGATAGGCTTCCTCCGCTTCCATCAATCGCCCCTGCTCCGCGAGCACGATGGCGAGATTGAAGCAGGCGCGCGTGAGATGGGCATCGAGCGCCAGCGCGCGGCGATAGGCGGCTTCGGCCTCGCCGAAACGCGAAAGCTCGCCCAGCGCCACGCCGATCTTGTTGTGCAGGCCGGCATCGTCCGGCCGCCGCACCAGCGCACGGCGGAACGCCGCCACCGCGCCCTCCTGCTCGCCCTTCACCGCAAGCGCATCGCCGAGCGTGACGAGCGCCGGCGCATGGTCCGGATCGATGTTGAAGACACGGCCGAGCAGCGCGGCACCGTCGGCCGCGCGATCGGTGACGAACGCAGCCACCGCCGCAAGATGCAGCGCCGGCAAATGATCGGGCGCGATCCTCAGCGCCTCCGCACAGAGCGCCTCAGCGTGATCCGGCCGTCCCGCCGAAAAATGCTCCGCCGCCTGCAACACAATCCGATCGACCGCCTCGCCCACGATGCCACCCGCCCCTTGGAAGCCAGATGCGGGTTAAACGCGCGAGGTCGCAAAATCCGTCAGTCGGCGCGCGCGGTGAGCAGCTTTTTGATCCGTTGGGCGTCCTCGACCGTCGCCGGGTTGTAGACGATCATGCTGAGATCGGAGCGGCCCTCGACGTTGAAGCTCGAATATTCGAACGACATCATGCCGTGAAGGGGATGCCGCAGCCGCTTGGTGCCGTCGCCGTGGTGGCGCACGTCGTTGTCGCGCCACAACGCCGCGAATTCCGGGCTGGTGCGGCAGAGCTCGTCGACGAAATCGGCGACATGCGAGACCGCGCCCGCGCGCGCCGCATCCGCCCTGAACGCTGCCACCACGAAGCGCGCGACGCTGTCCCAATCATACTGGGCGGCGCGCACGCGCGGATCGCAGAAGATGAAGCGCAGGATGTTGCGCTGGCCCGGCGGGATCGCGCCATAGTCCGTCAGCACGACGCTTGCGGCGCGATTCCAGGCGACGACGTCCCAGGTTGCGGTCCGCACCAAGGCCGGGCTGAATTCGAGCGCGTCGAGCACGTGCTGTAACCGTGGCGAGACGCCTTCGGTGGCCTGGTAACGCACCTCGGGCGGCCGGCCGAGCCCGATCAGGAACAGATGCTCGCGCTCGACATCCGTCAGCATCAAGGCGCGGGCGATGCGGTCGAGCACGTCGGCCGACGGCGCGCCGCCCCGGCCCTGCTCCAGCCAGGTGTACCAGGTCGGGCTGATATTGGCGCGCTGCGCCACCTCCTCGCGGCGCAGCCCGGGCGTGCGCCTGCGGCTGCCGGAAAAGCCGAACGCTGTGGCATCGAGCCGGGTACGGCGGTCCTTCAGGTAGGCGCCGAGCAGGTTTTCAGCGGTCTCGCTCATCCTGTTAGCTATTATACCCTGATAAGGTCACTACTTTACCCGGATAATGATAGCGCAGATGGTCGTCTCCACCAACGCCCTCGATCGATCTGGAGATGCCTCATGCGAGTTTTCGTCACCGGCGCCACCGGCTTTGTCGGCTCCGCCGTCGTTCGTGACCTGATCGCCGCCGGCCACCTTGTCACCGGTCTTGCCCGGACCGATGCAGGTGCGGCCGCCGTCGCCGCGATGGGTGCGCAGGTCCATCGCGGCTCGCTGGAGGACCACGCCTCCTTGCGCAGTGGCGCGGCTGCTTCCGACGGCGTGCTTCACCTCGCCTTCAACCACGACTTCTCGAAATTCGCCGAGAATTGCGAGCTCGACCGCCGCGCCATCCTCGCACTCGGCGAGGAGCTGAAAGGCTCGAACCGTCCACTCATCGTCACTTCGGGCGTGGCGCTGCTCGCGCCCGGACGCCTTGCGACCGAGGACGATGCGGCTGCGCGCCATTTCCCGCGCGTGTCGGAGGCCACCGCCGAAGAGCTCGCCGAACGCGGCGTGCGCGCCGGCATCGTGCGGCTGCCGCCCACCACCCATGGCGAAGGCGACCACGGCTTTGTGCCGCGCCTGATCGCGATCGCGCGCGAGAAAGGAGCCGCCGCATACCTCGGCGATGGCAGCAACCGCTGGCCGGCCGCGCACCGCTTCGATGCCGCACGCGTCTACCGCCTCGCGCTGGAGCAAGGCGCATCTAACCGCCGCTATCACGCCATCGCCGAGGAAGGCGTGCCGTTCAAGGCGATTGCAGAGGTGATCGGCAAAAGGCTCGGCGTGCCCGTGGTTGCGAAGACGCCGGATGAAGCGGAGGCCCATTTCGGCTGGTTCGCGCGATTTGCGGCCGTCGACGTTCCGACCTCCAGCGCGAAGACCCGCGCCGCGCTTGGCTGGGAGCCGAAAGAAAAAGGGCTGATCGAGGATCTCGACCAGCCCTATTACTTCAAGGTTTGACAGCGCGGCTCGCGCTGTCAAATCCGCATCAGTCCGTCGTGATGGCCGTTTCCATGTCGGTCGGATCGATCTGCTGGTTCAGCCGCGCGTTGAGCTTGTCGCGGTCGAGCTCGCCCTCCCACCAGGCGACGATCACGCAGGCGACGCCGTTGCCGCACAGATTGGTCAGCGCGCGGCATTCGCTCATGAACTTGTCGATGCCGAGCACGATCGCCATGCCCGGCACGAGGCGCGGATCGACCACGGCCAGCGTCGCCGCCAGCGTGATGAAGCCCGCACCGGTGATGCCGGAGGCACCCTTCGAGGTCAGCATCGCCACCACCAGGATGGTGAGCTGCTGGCCGAAGGAGAGATCGAAGCCGAGCGCCTGCGCGATGAAGAGCGTCGCCAGCGTCATGTAGATGTTGGTGCCGTCGAGGTTGAACGAATAGCCCGTGGGCACCACCAGACCCACCACCGACTTCGAGCAGCCGAGCCGTTCCAGCTTCTCCATCAAGGACGGCAGCGCGCTTTCCGACGACGAGGTGCCGAGCACGATCAAGAGCTCGTCCTTGATATAGGCGAGGAACTTGAAGATCGAGAAGCCCGCCAGCCGCGCGATGATCCCGAGCACCACGAACACGAACAGCGCCGCGGTCAGGTAGAACGTCGCGATCAGGCCGACCAGGTTGAGGATCGCGCCGGTGCCGAACTTGCCGATGGTGTAGGCCATCGCGCCGAACGCGCCGATGGGAGCAGCGCGCATCACGATGGAGATGACGCCGAACACGGCATGCGCGGCATCGTCGATGAAGTTGCGGATGGTGTGGCCGCGCTCCCCCAAGCTCATGATGGCGAAGCCGAACAGCACCGAGAACAGCAGCACCTGGAGGATCTCGCCCTGCGCGAAGGCGCCGACCACGGTGTCGGGAATGATGTGCAGGACAAAGTCGACCGACCTCTGCGCCTCGGCCTGCTTGGCGTAGTTGGCAACCGCCTGCGCATTGGCGGCGGCATTGCCGAAGCCCGCGCCCGGCCTGACGACATTGCCGACGATGAGGCCGATCACCAGCGCGAAGGTCGAGACCACCTCGAAATAGACCAGCGCCTTGACGCCGATGCGGCCGACCTTCTTGGCGTCCTGGATGTGCGCAATGCCGGATACGACGGTGCAGAAGATGATCGGCGCAATCACCATCTTGATCAGCTTGATGAAGCCGTCGCCCATCGCTTTGATCCACTCATTGGTGGCGAGCGACGGCCACAACCAGCCGACGATGGCGCCGAGCACGATGGCGATCAGCACCTGAACGTAGAGAACTCTGTACCACGGCTTTGCTGCGGCTGGCGTTGCCGGCGCCGCCGCTATCGTTGTCGTCGTCATCGTTTCACTCCCCCTCAAAAATCAGAGCCAGCCAAGATCAACTTGGCCGGCCCTGTCAATTGGAACTGCTCGGAATGGTGCGCTTTACCCGCGGCGATCGACGAGCCGGCGTGCCGCCGGCATCAGCGTCGCGCCAAGCGCGTTCTTGACCAGCGAGGCCGCGATGAACGGCGCAAGGCCGACCTGCCAGGCCTTCGCGGCGCCGAGCCCGAGGCCAAAGGCGAGCCAACCGAACCCGGCCGCCAGTATGACGATATGACCGACCGCCATTGCCGCAAACAGCAGCACGACGCTGCGATCCCAGCCGCGCTCGGCGAGCCAGCCGGTGACGAAGGCGGCGCCGACGAAGCCGAACAGATAGCCGGCGGTCGGGCCGACCAGGGGTGCGATCCCACCGACCGGGCCGGCGAACACCGGCAGTCCCATCGCGCCTTCAGCGAGGTAGGCAATCATGGTTGCGCTGCCAAGGCGCCAGCCATAGGCGGCGCCGATCATCAGCACGACCAGCGTCTGCAAGGTCATGGGCACGTAGGGCAGCGGCAGGTTCACCTTGGCTGACAGCGCCATCAAGGCGGTGCCGAGCGCGACCAGCACGACGGCGCGCAGTGCGCCGACGCTTTCGCCCGGCCGGGTCGGCCACATCAAGGCGGCGAGAGGAGAATGCGTGGCGGTGGACGAGACGGAACGGTCAGACAAGTTGAACTCCGGAAGGCTGGCGAAAACTGGCGGCTATTTAAGCCAGTGAGCGATCCGGTCAACTGCCTCGCGCATCTCGTCCGGCGAGCGCGCATAGGAAAAGCGAATGAACGAGCGGCCGTGAACGGGATCGAAATCGAGCCCTGGCGTCGCTGCGACGTTCGCCTGCTCCAGCATTTGCTTCGCAAACTCGAAACTGTCGGAGGTGAAGTCCGAGACGTCGGCATAGAGATAAAATGCACCATCGGCCGGCAGAAACTTGCGCAGGCCCGCCTTGGGCAATCCCTCGATCAGGATGCGCCGGTTTTCCTGATAGCCGTGCTTGATCTCCTCCATCTCGGCCGCGCCGTCGAAGGCGGCTTCGGCCGCGATCTGCGACAGCGCCGGCACCGAGATCGACAGGTTCTGCTGCAGCCGCTCGATCGGACGCACGAGTATCTCGGGCACGACCATCCAGCCGACGCGCCACCCGGTCATGCAAAAATACTTCGAGAACGAGTTGATCACGAGTGCGTGCTCCGACAGCGCCGCCGCCGTTACCGCCGGAAACGCATAGTCGAGCCCGTGATAGATCTCGTCGGAGATGAAACGGATGCCGGCATCTTCCGCCGCCGCCATCAGGCTGGCGAGCGCCTCGCGGGACATCATCGTGCCCGTCGGATTGGCGGGACTGCCGACCAGCACACCCTTCAGCGGCGCCTTCCGATGGGCGGCGAGCAGCGCTTCGCCGGTCAGCGCATGGCGCGTGTCGTCCGTGGTCTCGATCAGCACCGGCTCGCAGCCGAGCGCGGTGAGGATGTGGCGATACGGCGGATAGCCCGGCACTGTCACCGCGACGCGGTCGCCCGGCTCGAACATCGACAGGAACGCCAGGATGAAGCCGCCGGACGAGCCCGTCGTCACCACGATCCTGTCGGGGCTGACGTCACAGCCATGGGCGTCGCGATAGTGCCGCGCGATGCGCTCGCGCAACGAGGGGATACCGAGCGCCGAGGTATAGTCGATCCGTCCCGCCTCGAGCGCCGCATGGGCGGCCGCAATCGCCGTCTTCGGCGCGCCGGCCGCGGGCTGGCCGACCTCCATGTGGATGACATGACCGCCGGCGGCCTCGATTCGGGCCGCCGCGGCCATCACGTCCATCACCATGAAGGGGGGAACATCGCTGCGGCGGGAGGGCTCGAGCCACTGCCCCAACCGGTTCCTCAATGTCGCGTCGTGCATCGATTTCTGCTATTCGCTGGCGGGCCGGTCCGTCCGGTCCGGGAAACGGGGCGCTTGCGCCCCAGACTGGCCGCATTGTACGGCTCATAAGGGGTACGGCTCACAAGGGCATATCGCGTATCCGGTCCGCCGCCAATCGCCAAAAACCAATCACCAAACTGCTTTGCCAGACCGTTTGACCCAGACCGCCTGATGTTGCTCCAGATCGCATTGCGCAGGAAGGCCTCCGCCCTCACCGCCCTCGTCACGGCCGCAGCGATCGCGCTGTTGCCGGTCCCGGCCGCGCATGCGCAGGCCAAGGGGCCGCCGGTCCTGCGCGACACCGAGACCGAGCAGCTGCTGCGCGAATACACCCGCCCGATCCTGCGCGTCGCCGGCCTGGAGAAGCAGAACATCCAGATGGTGATCCTCAACGACGCCTCGTTCAACGCGTTCGTCGCGGATGGCCGCCGCATCTTTGTCAATTACGGCGCGATCCTCCAGTCCGAGACGCCGAACCAGATCATTGGCGTGCTCGCGCACGAGACCGGGCATCTGGCCGGCGGCCATCTGTCCAAGCTGCGTGAGCAGCTCGCCACCGCCCAGACCCAGATGATCATCGCGATGCTGCTCGGCGCCGGTGCAATCGCCGCGGGCAGCACTCGCGGCAGCAGCAGCGCCGGCAATAACGGGCTTGCCAATGCCGGCGCGGCCGCGATCGCCGGCCCCCAGGAGATGATCCGCCGGACGCTGCTGTCCTACCAGCGCCAGCAGGAGGAGAACGCCGACCGTGCCGGCGTGAAGTTCCTGACCGCGACGCAGCAGTCGCCGAAGGGTATGTACGAGACCTTCAAGCGCTTCACCAGCGAGAGCCTGTTCGCCGCGCGCGGCGCCGATCCCTACCTCCAGTCGCACCCGATGCCGGCCGAGCGCGTCGCTGCGCTCCAGGAGTTCGCCAGCTCCAGCCCCTATTGGGACAAGAAGGACGATCCGGCGCTCCAGCTCCGCCACGACATGGTGCGCGCCAAGATCTCCGCCTTCATGGAGCGGCCGGAGACGGTGTATCGCCGCTATCCGCAGACCAATGACAGCCTGCCGGCGCGCTATGCCCGCGCCATCAGCACCTATCTGCACGGCGACCTGCGCAGCGCGCTGGCCCAGATCGACGCCCTGATCCAGGTCCAGCCCAACAACCCGTACTTCTACGAGGTGCGCGGCCAGGCCCTGCTGGAGAGCGGCAAGCCGGCCGACGCCATCGCGCCCCTGCGCAAGGCTGTCGCACTCTCCAACAACGCCCCCCTCATCGAGATGTTACTTGGGCAGGCTCTGGTTGGAACCGATAATAAGGCCTACACGGACGATGCTGTTCGGATTCTCCGTGCCGCGGTGGCACGGGAGCCCGAGGCGCCGCTCGGCTACACCCAGCTCGCGATGGCCTATGGCCGGAAGGGCGACTATGCCGAGGCCGATCTCGCCTCGGCGCAGGCCGCTTACCTGCGCGGCGACAACAAGACCGCCCGCGAGCTTGCCACGCGCGCGAAAACCCGTTTCGCCGTCGGCACGCCCGGATGGGTCAAGGCCGACGACATCGTGGCGTCAAAGCCGCCGCGCAACTAAGTCAAACTAAGTAAGACGACGCCTGATACCCACGACGTCACGACACCAGAACCAGTCCGCCGGGACGTTTTCCGAAACCTGCTTTGGATAAGAGGATTTGCCTATGCCTTCGCTGCGCCTGCTTGCCCCCGCGCTGTTTGCGCTCGCCATGTTCGGCGCGGCCGCGCCCGCGTCGGCCGACAGCTTTTCCGATGCCCAGCGCACCGACATCGAGGCAATCATCAAGAACTACCTCGTCACCCATCCCGAGGTGCTCGAGGAGGCGATGACCGAGCTCAGCAAGCGCCAGGCCGATGCCGAAACCAAGAAGCACGAGGCCAGCATCGCGCAGAACTCGGATGCGATCTTCAACTCGCCGCGCCAGGTCGTGCTCGGCAACAAGGACGGCGACGTCACCTTCGTCGAGTTCTTCGACTACAATTGCGGCTACTGCAAGCGCGCCATGGGCGACATGCTCGACCTCATGAAGAGCGATCCGAAGCTGAAGGTCGTGCTGAAGGAGTTTCCGGTGCTGAGCCAGGGCTCGGTCGAAGCGGCGCAGGTCGCGGTCGCCGTGCGCATGCAGGATCCCACCGGCAAGAAATATCTCGACTTCCACCAGAAGCTGCTCGGCGGCCGCGGCGCCGCCGACAAGGCGCGCGCCCTGCAAGCGGCCAAGGAAGCCGGCCTCGACACCGCGAAGATCGAGAAGGACATCGCCAGCCCCGAGGTGCGCGCCACCATCGAGGAGAACTTCAAGCTTGCGGAGGCGATGGGCATGAACGGCACGCCGAGCTACGTGATCGGCAAGCAGATTGTGATCGGCGCCGTCGGCCTCGAAGGCCTCAAGGAGAAGATCGGCGTCGCCCGCTGCGGCAAGGCGACTTGCTGACAGAGCGATCGCGCAGCTCACAACTCAAGCATGCATCGAGGCCGGCTGAAAAGCCGGCCTTTTTCGTCGGCCAAAGCTGGCGCGAATCCGGCGCGCGCATTCATCTCGCGTTTAGGAAACAAATACCCCGGAACCGGCGATGTTCCGGAACAACTCAAATCTCCTTTCGTTGTCGGCGCGGGCAATGACGCAAATGGACACGTGAGGAGAATTCGATGTTGAACCGCTTTATGATCTCGGTTGCCGCACTCGCGCTGGTGGCGGGCACCGGTCTGGCGAACGCACAGGACAAGGGCCGCGACACTGGCGGCGCTGGTTCGCAGCAGCAGATGCAGCATTCGCAGCCTTCCGGCGGCGCCGCAGAGCGCGGCTCGATGGGCAAGGAGTCCTCGGGCGCCGAGAAGGGCACCGTCGGCCAGGCCGGCGGCTCGATGGAGAAATCCGGCGCCGCGGAGAAGTCCGGTGGGATGGAAAAGTCCGGCACGATGAACAAGAACGCGGCTGACGAGAAGGCCGGCGCGAAGGGCGAGCACGCCCAGGGTGCACAGGACAAGTCGAAGAGCATGAGCTCGGACTCGACCAAGTCTGACTCCACTAAGTCCGGCGCCAAGGACATGAAGGCCGAGGACAACAAGGCCGGCGGCGCCGCCAAGAGCAACAATGCCGAAAACCGTCCGGGCGCGACCGACAGCAAGTCTCAGACCACGACGGGCAACGCCTCCGCGACTGCCGCGGCGCCGCCCGCCGAGAAGCGGACTGAAATCTCAACGGCGATCAAGTCGACCAAGATCGAGGAGACCACCAACGTCAACTTCAACGTCTCGGTCGGCACCGCGGTCCCGGCGTCCGTCCACTTCCACCCGCTGCCGCCCCGGATTGTCGAGATCTACCCGCAGTGGCGTGGCTATGAGGTGATCTACGTCCGCGGCCAGTATGTGATCGTCCGTCCGCAGACGCGCGAGATCGTGTACATCATCGAAGGCTAAGCCGCTTCGGTGAAGACCAGACGAGCCCCTGCCGAGAGATCGGCGGGGGCTTTTGGCCTGTTGGCCGGCTTGTCCCGCCTGTCCCGGCCGGCAGCCATGCTTCGGACTGGTTAACAAGCAATTTCCGTAGTTTCCGCACAGGTTTTTGCGCAACGGATGAGGTGCCTGAACCCACCTTGGAGGTCCTTCAAGGCTTCCCCTCACGCGCTTTGTTACCTATAACCCCCGCCACGCCGAAGCACCTCTTTTCCGGGATTGGAATGGCTCAACCTGCAACCGACACGATCCTCGTCCTGAACGGGCCGAACCTCAACATGCTGGGGACGCGCGAGCCCGAGAAGTATGGCCATGCGACGCTGGCCGACGTCGAGGCGCTGTGCCGGGAGACGGCAGCACATTTCGGCCTCAAGGCCGACTGCCGCCAGTCCAACCGCGAAGGCGAGCTGATCGACTTCATCCACGAGGCGCATGCGCGCAAGATGAAGGGCATCATCATCAATGCCGGCGGCTATTCGCACACCTCGATCGCGCTGCACGACGCGCTGCTCGCGGTGCAGATCCCGACGGTCGAGGTTCACGTGACCAACATCCACGCCCGCGAGAGCTTCCGTCACCACTCCTACACCGCGCGCGCGGCCTTCGCCTCGCTGTGCGGTTTCGGCATCGAGGGCTACCGCCTCGCCATCCAGGGCCTTGCAGCCAAGCTCGACATCAAGCCCAAAGCCTGACGCACCCTCCTCACACAGAACATTCGGATCAAACAACATGGCGCGCCAGCCAGACGACAAAGCAGCCGCAAAGTTTTCCAGCGAGGATTCCGCGCTCGTCCGCGAGCTCGCTCTTCTGCTCGATGAGACCAGCCTCACCGAGATCGAGATCGAACGCGCCGGCCTGCGCCTGCGCGTCGCCCGCAACATCAGCGTCGCCGCGACCATGCCGATGCCGATCGCAGCCGCTCCCGCCGCGCTGCCGATGGCGGCAGGCGCCGCTGCGGCGCCTGCTGCCGCCGCCGACCTGTCGAAGCATCCGGGTGCGGTGACCTCGCCGATGGTCGGCACCGCCTATTGGGCGCCGGAGCCTGGCGCAAAGCCGTTCATCGAGGTCGGCAACAAGGTCTCGGTCGGCCAGACCCTGCTGATCATCGAAGCCATGAAGACCATGAACCAGATCCCCTCGCCGCGCGCCGGCACGGTGACGCAGATCCTGGTCGAGGACGGCCAGCCGGTCGAGTACGGCGAGCCGCTGGTTATTATTGAGTGACGCGAATGGGGAATAGCGAATAGCGAATGGCATCAGCCTTCCCTACTCGCCATTCGCCAGTCGCCATTCGCTGCAGGACAACATGTTCGACAAGATCCTCATAGCCAATCGCGGCGAGATCGCCCTTCGCATACTGCGCGCCTGCAAGGAGCTCGGGATCGCGACCGTCGCCGTGCACTCCACCGCCGACGCCGATGCAATGCATGTGCGCCTGTCGGACGAGAGCGTCTGCATCGGACCGCCGCCGTCCAAGGACAGCTATCTCAACGTGCCGGCGCTGCTCGCGGCCTGCGAGATCACCGGCGCCGATGCCGTGCATCCCGGCTACGGCTTCCTGTCGGAGAACGCGCGCTTCGCGGAAATCCTCGCCGAGCACAATCTGCAGTTCATCGGCCCCAAGGCCGAGCACATCCGCCTGATGGGCGACAAGATCGAGGCCAAGAAGACCGCCAAGCGGCTCGGCATCCCCGTGGTGCCCGGCTCCGACGGCGCGGTCGGCCCTGATGACGACGCGATGGCGATCGCGAAGAAGATCGGCTTCCCGGTGCTGGTGAAGGCCGCCGCTGGCGGCGGCGGACGCGGCATGAAGGTCGCGCACAGCGAGGCCGACCTCCAGGTCGCACTGTCGACGGCAGCCAATGAGGCCAAATCCGCCTTCGGCGATGCCTCCGTCTACCTCGAAAAATACCTCCAGAGGCCGCGCCATATCGAGATCCAGATCCTCGGCGACGGCCGCGGCGGCGCGATCCATCTCGGCGAGCGCGACTGCTCGCTGCAGCGCCGCCACCAGAAGGTCTGGGAAGAAGGCCCCTCGCCGGTGCTTGCCGCCGCCGCGCGCGCCAGGATCGGCGAGACCTGCGCCAAGGCGATGCGCGAGATGAAATATCTCGGCGTCGGCACCATCGAGTTCCTGTTCGAGGACGGCGAGTTCTACTTCATCGAGATGAACACGCGCATCCAGGTCGAGCATCCCGTCACCGAGAGCATCACCGACATCGACCTCGTGCTGGAGCAGATCCGCATCGCCGCCGGCGGCGACCTGCCCGCGAAGCAGGAAGAGGTGCAGATCATCGGCCACGCCATCGAGTGCCGCATCAACGCGGAGAATCCGCAGACCTTCCGACCCTCGCCGGGCCGCATCACGCAGTACCACCCGCCCGGCGGGCTCGGCGTGCGGATCGATTCCGCGGTCTACCAGGGCTACCAGATCCCGCCCTATTACGACTCGCTCGTCGGCAAGCTGATCGTCCACGGCAAGACCCGCACCGAATGCCTGATGCGCTTGCGCCGCGCGCTGGACGAGATGGTCGTGGACGGCATCGAGACCACCCTGCCGCTGTTCCGCGACCTGGTGCGCCAGGACGACATCATCAACGGCGACTACCACATCCACTGGCTGGAACAGTATCTCGCCGGCAAGGCGGAACCGGGCACGAAATAATCCCTTCTCCCATGGAACCCATTGGCCCCAATCGAGTTCTCGACGGTGGGGCCAGTTCCCGAGGGGGCGTTTTGAATTCCGTTGAACCTGAGCGAGTGAGACCGTCGTGACGGCCGAGGGCCAACGACGGCGGGCATTCTGGCAGATCCTGCTGTTCGCGGCGGGCCTGCTGGTGCTGACCGTGATCAGTGCCGGCTCAGTCTATCTCGTCAACAAGGCGCGCGACGACGCCAAATGGGTGCTTCACACCATCGAGGCGGAGAACCAGATCAACACCCTGCTGCTCGAGATCCGGCGCGCCGAGAGCGGCGCCCGCGGCTTTCTCCTGACGCAGGGACCGGATTTCCAGTCCGATCACCAGAAAGCCGTCGCAGCGATCATTCCCGCGCTCGACAAGCTCACGCGCCAGATTGGCGACAATCCGGCGCAACGCGAGAGCCTCGAGAAGCTGCGCGCGGCGATCGAGACCCGGCTCGACCAGTTCTCACGCGAGATGAATTTCGTGAAGCAGGGCCGCCCCGACGATGCCACCGCGCTCGTCCGCGAGGCCGCTGCCGGCAATACCACGACCACGATCACCAACCTCGCCAACGCGATGATCCGCGAGGAGGAACGGCTGTTCCAGATCCGCAGCGCCAACTCCGACCGGAGCCAGACGCTGGCGGCGTCGATGACCGGCATCGGCTCCGGCCTCGTCGTGCTGCTGGCCCTGATCTCGATCTGGCTGGTGCGGCGCTCGGCCCGCGCCCGTGACGAGGCGGAAACGCGCCTGCGCGATGCCAACGTCAATCTGGAGGCCGTGGTCGACGAGCGCACGGCGGACCTGCGCGAAGCCAATGACGAGATCCAGCGCTTCGCCTATATCGTGAGCCACGATCTGCGCTCGCCCCTCGTCAACATCATGGGCTTCACCAGCGAGCTCGAGGAGCTCGGCGGCGACATTTTCCGCCGCATCAGCGGCCTTGCCCACGTCCCCGCCGACGGGCCGCCGCTGCCGGCCGGCGAGATCGCGCTCGAAGGCCCCGACAAGCAATTGTCGACGGATTTTGCCGAGGCGCTCGGGTTCATCAAATCGTCGATCGCCAAGATGGACCGGCTGATCTCGGCCATCCTCAACCTCACCCGCGAGGGCCGCCGCGAGTTCCAGCCGGAGAAGATCGATACGCGCGAGCTGATCGAGGCGATCGTCTCGACCCTGGCCCACCAGGCCGCCGAGGCGCAGGCGGAGATTCATGTCGCGCCCTTGCCGAATCTCATCAGCGACCGCCTTGCGCTGGAGCAGATTTTCTCCAATCTGATCGATAACGCGATCAAATATTTGAAGACTGGCGTTCCCGGCGAGATCAGAATCCGCGGGCGCACCAAGCTCGGCTACGCTATCTTCGAAATCAGCGATAACGGCCGCGGTATTGACCCTAGGGATCACCAGCGGATCTTCGACCTGTTCCGCCGTGCGGGAACCCAGGACAAGCCCGGCCAGGGCATAGGTCTTGCACATGTGCGTGCACTTGTGCGCCGCCTCGGGGGCACGATGTCGGTATCATCGGAACTAAACGCGGGCAGCACCTTCACGATCACGCTGCCCATCACCTGGAACGTCAGCAACCGGAACGCAGATCGATGACCCAGCCTGTCACCATCATCATGATCGAGGACGACGAGGGACACGCCCGGCTGATCGAGCGCAACATCCGCCGCTCCGGGGTCAACAACGAGATCGTCTCGTTCCCGAACGGCACCGACGCGATGAAGCACCTGTTCGGCGCGGACGGATCCGGTCTCGTGCAGAAGGGCAACGCGCTCCTGATCCTGCTCGATCTCAACCTGCCCGACATGACCGGGATCGACATCCTGAAGCAGATCAAGGAGAACAAATATCTGAAGGCCTCGCCCGTGGTGGTGCTGACCACCACCGACGACAGCCAGGAAATCAAGCGCTGCTACGAGCTCGGCTGCAACGTCTACATCACCAAGCCCGTCAATTACGAGAATTTCGCCAATGCCATCCGGCAGCTCGGCCTGTTCTTCTCGGTCATTCAGGTCCCGCCTGCCGCCACATGAACCAACAGCGCACGCCAACACTGCTCTATATTGACGACGACGACGCGCTGGCGCGTCTGGTCGATCGCGGCCTGACGCGGCGCGGCTTCAAGGTCGTTCTTGCCGCAAGCGGCGAGGAGGGCCTCGAGCGCATCCGCCGCGCGGAGACCGAGGGCGGCATCGACGTCGTGGCGCTCGACCAGTACATGCCCGGCCTCGATGGCCTCGAGACGCTCGAGCAGATCATGGCGATAGCGGGCGCGCCGCCGGTGGTGTTCGTCACCGCCTCGCAGGATTCCACCATCGCGGTGACAGCTCTGAAGGCGGGCGCGGCCGACTACCTCGTCAAGGACGTCAAGGGCGACTTCATCCCCCTGCTCCACGTCGCGGCCGAGGGCGCGCTGCGCCAGGCCGAGATGCAGCGGGCGCGCGAGGAAGCCGAGGCCGAGATCCACGCCTCGCGCGACCGCTATGCCGCGCTCGCCGCCGAGCGCGAGCTGCTGCTGCGCGAGGTCAACCACCGCGTCGGCAACTCGCTCCAGATCATCGCCTCGCTGCTGCACCTGCAGGCGAGCTCGGCCGCGCAGGAAGAGGTCAAGGCGGCGCTGACCAATGCGATGGGCCGCGTCGCTGCGGTCGCGCAGGTGCACCGCCGCCTCTACACCTCGCAGGACCTCAAGAGCGTGGTGCTGAACCAGTACCTGGACTCGCTGCTCGAGGATCTCCGCCGCTCGGCCGAAGGTAACCGGATGTCGCGCCTGACGCTGAAGGCCGAGCCGATCGAGATCGACCCGGACCGTGCCGTCGCCGTCGGCATCATCGTCAACGAGCTGGTGATGAACGCGGTGAAATACGCCTATCCAGATGGCGCCGGCCCGATCCATGTCGAGCTGAGCTCGAAAGGAGACGATCTGCTGCTCGCGATCAGCGACGACGGCGTCGGCGACAACGTCAAGGCCGATCCGCGCTCGACCGGCATGGGCCAGCGCATCGTCGCGGCGATGGCCTCCAAGCTGGATGCCACCGTCGAGCGCGATCCCGCGCATTCCGGAACCCGTATCGTGTTGCGGTTCCGCCGCGTGCCTGACGTGCCCGGCAAGACCAGCAGCGCCGCCGCGAGCTGACCTGCGCGCCACCCATCGCAACCGAATTGCGATCCTGCTATTGTTGCCTCATGACTTCGCGCGACTCCGCCTCGTCTGAAATCACGCCGGCCGTGCTGCTGCGCGCCTATGCCTGCGGCATCTTTCCGATGGCGGAAAGCGCCGACGATCCGACCCTGTTCTGGGTCGAGCCGGAATTGCGCGGCGTGATCCCGCTCGACGGTTTTCGCGTGGCCTCGCGCCTTGCGCGCACCGTGCGCTCGGATGGGTTGCGCGTTACCGTCAACACCGCGTTCAAGGCGACAATCGCCGGCTGCGCCGCGCCGCAGACCGGCCGCGAGGACACGTGGATCAACAAGCGCATCCGCGACCTCTATGGCGGCCTCTACGAGCTCGGCCATTGCCACAGCGTCGAGGCCTGGCAGGGCGACGAGCTCGTCGGCGGTCTTTACGGCGTCAGCCTCGGGCGCGCCTTCTTCGGCGAGAGCATGTTCCACACCGCGCGCGATGCCTCCAAGGTGGCGCTGGTGCATCTGGTGGCGCGGCTGATCCATGGCGGCTTCGAGCTGCTCGACACGCAATATGTCACCGATCATCTGAAGAGCTTTGGCGCGGTGGAGATCTCGCGGCGGCGCTACACCGCGCTGCTCGACAAGGCGCTCGCCGGCGAGCCCGGCGATTTCCTGCGGCTGTCGCCGGGTGACGCAATCCCCGGCGCACGCGCGCTCGAGATCATCGCCTCGCGGCAATAACCGATAGCTGGCCTAGCGGCCAAACCCCGGGATACCGAACAGGCCTGGCCGCTGCTCCGGCGGCGGAGGCGGTGCCGGTTGCTGCTGCTGCATCGGCGGCAGAGGCTGCGGCGGACGCTGCTGCACCTGCTTGGGTGCGGCTTTCTTCTGCGCGGGCGGCGGCGGTGGCGGGGCCGGCTTGCTCGCGGGATCGGGCGCCGCCGTTGCGATGGTCTGCTGCGGCTCTTTGCAGTCGGTCAGCCAGATGTCGTAGATCGGATGCTCGACGCCGTGCAGGCCGGGGCTTGCCGCGTACATCCAGCCCGAGAAGATGCGCTTCACCTCGCCCTGCAAGGTGATCTCGTCGACCTCGACGAAGGCGTCGGTGTTGGCGGCTTCCGTCGCCGGCCGCGTGTAGCAGGCGTCGGTCTTGACCCTGAGCGCGCCGAACTGGACGGTCTCGCCGATATCCTCGTCGAAATTAATGATGCGTCCGGTGATCTTGTCGAGGCCGGAGAAGGTGGCCTTCTTGTTCACGATCTTCTGGGCCGGCGGCTCGGTCACGACCTCGTCGCCCGGCTGGAGGCTCGCCGGCGTCTGCGGCACGGCGCCACCAGGCGCGCCCTTCTGCTGCGGCTGGCGCTGACCGGGCGCACCCGGTGCGGCTCCCGGCGCATTGGGCGGCGCGACTGCGACGGACGGCGGCTGGTTCGGCGGAGCGACCGTGGAGCCCGGCGGCGGCGCCAGCGGCTGGCTCTCGACCGGCCCCGGCATCACGTTGCCCTGCCGACCCGGCGGCGGCGGCATCGGACGCGACGGCAGCACGCGGCCCTGCGGCGGCAGCGCGGGGACCTCTTCGTCGTCGTCCTCGGGCATCGGAGGCTGCGGCTGGCCGCGCGGAATCGCCCCCGGCGGCCGCGGCGGCGGATCGGAGAAGATCGTGCCGATCTGCGCCTGGGCAGGCGTCGCAACCGTCAGCGCGGTGGCAGCCAGCAGCGCCGCAAGGCCTGTCAGGGTAAAGGTTTTGAACATCTTGCGCGGCTTCAACAGCGAATCGGGCTTGTTGGACATTCTACAGGGGATACCGCCGCTCGCAGGCTATCGGGTTAACACGCCGAATACGGCGGGGAAAGGGCGGCATCCCTGCCCTGCCCGCCGCCCGCTGGCCAGACCCGCCACCGGATGGGATAGTTCGGTGCGCCTCTCCCCGGGGCCAATGCGGGCAATCCCCCGATACCGACGTCCAACCAGAATCCCCTGAGGCCGCTCCCATGCCCGTCGTACTCGATCCCGATGCCGCCGCCGTCTACCGGGCTTTTCGGGAGGCCGGGCGCCCCGCCTACGAGACCCTGACCGCGCCGGAGGCCCGCGCCTATTATTCGCAAGCCCGCTTTGCCACCAATCCCGAGCCGCCCGAGCTTGCGCGCGTCACGCAACTCGCGATCCCGGCGCCGCACGGCGCCATCCCGGCCCGCCTCTACTTGCCAAAGGAGCCGCGCCGGACTGAGGGAGTGTCGCCGGCGCTGGTGTTCTTCCACGGCGGCGGCTGGGTGATCGGCGATCTCGAGTCCCACGACGTCGTCTGCCGCCAGCTTGCTGAGGCCGGCGCCCTTATCGTCATCTCGGTCGACTACCGCCTCGCGCCCGAGCACAAGTTTCCCGCCGCCGTCGATGACGCCATCGCCGCGACCTGGTGGATCGCCGCGAATGCGCGCGAGCTCGGCATCGACGCCGCGCGCCTCGCGATCGGCGGCGACAGCGCCGGTGGCAACCTCGCCGCCGTCGTCGCACTTGCCGCGCGCGACGCTGGCGGCCCGACGATCGCGGGCCAGGTGCTGATCTACCCCGCGACCGATTTCGCCATGTCTCACGGCTCGCACAACGAGCCCGAGACCAGCGTGCTGCTGACCCATTCGGTGATCCGCTGGTTCCGCGATCATTATCTGAACGGCACAGCCGACATCCACGACTGGCGCGCTTCCCCGGCGCGCGCACAAAACCTTGCCGGCTTGCCGTCCACATATGTGCTGACCGCCGGCGCCGATCCCCTGCGCGACGAAGGCGACGAATATGCCGAGCGGCTGAAGCAAGCGGGCGTGCCCGTCGCTTACAAGCACTATTCCGGCCAGTTCCACGGCTTCTTCACGATGGGAAAACTGCTGCCGCAGGCCGATGTCGCCGTGAGCGAGATCGGCGCGTGGCTGAAGGGGTTGTAGCTTCCGTAGCACGACGCACCAACGACGCCGATGTCCTCCCTCCTCAAATCTCTCCTCGCTGTCCCCCTGCGCGCCCTCACCTGGATCGGTGACCAGGGCACGCGCGCCGTGGCGGCGGTGGTGTTCATCGCGGTCGCTGTGCCGCCGATCGGCGCGCTGCTGCGTCCCTATCTCACCTGGGCGATCGTCGGCCTGCTCTGCATCTCGTTCATGCGCGTCGATCTCGCCGCGCTCTACGGCCATCTCCGCCGGCCTGCTCTGGTCGCCACCGCCACCGCATGGACCACGCTCGGCGTGCCCCTGCTCGTCGGGCTGATCGCCTGGGCGACCGGCTTCGACAACCACGCGCCCGGCCTCTTCCTCGGCTTGATGCTGCAAGGCATGGCCTCGCCGATGATGGCATCGCCGGCGCTCGCCGCCATGATGGGGCTCGATGCGACCCTGGTGCTGATCACGCTGGTGACCTCGACGGCGCTGGTGCCCTTCACGGCCACGCTGTTTGCCGGCCTGTTCCTCGGCGCCAAGCTCAGCGTCACGCCGCTGGCGCTGGGGCTCAAGCTGCTCGGCCTGCTGTCGGGCTCGCTGCTCGGCGCCACCATCATCCGGCGCCTCGCCGGCGCGGAGGCGATCCAGCGCCACAAGCGGCCGATCGACGGCATCAACATCATCATCCTGCTCGCCTTTGCCTCCGCGATCATGGGCGATGTGGCCCACGACGTGCTGACCGATCCGGTCTTCACGATCGGCATCGCGCTCTTGTCCTTTGCGATCTATTTCACGCTGCTCGCCATGACGACGCTGATCTTCCGCCGCATCGGCTATGAGCGCGCGCTGGCGCTCGGGCTGATGGTGGCGCAGCGCAATCTGGGCGTGATGCTGGCTGCGACCTCAGGCGCGCTGCCGGCCACGACCTGGCTCTATTTCGCGATGACGCAGTTTCCGATCCACCTGTCGCCCTACATGCTGACGCCGATCGCGCGGCGCCTGACGGCCCGCGCGGACGACGCCGGCACGGCGGCTGCAGGCAGGACGACCTAAGGCGCAGTCGGCTTCGAGGCCCTGAAGAGATAACGGTTGGTGCTGAAGAAGTACTGCCCCGCCGCGCCGAGACGCTCGAACTCGCTGTGCCATGCGGTGAGATCATCGGCCGGAACGTCGTTCCTGCGGGCGACGAAATCCCGGATGCCTTGGGCCAGTCCCTTGCTGTAGCTGTCGTCATCGTACTGCAAATTCAGGATGGGAAAGATCGATGCGCCGTCGAGGTGAAATCCCGCCTCCACCAGTCTGCGGGCCATCGATCTCGGCAGGCGCGGGTGGGCGCAGTGCGCTTCCCATGAGGTCATGACCGCGGTCATCCGTTCCGGGTCTTCGGAATGCCACACCACTGCGTCCCAATCGGTCGCGACAAAAATCGTGCGGCCACCCGGCCTGAGGACGCGATATGTCTCGGCAAGGACGCGGTCGACATCGGGCACGTACTCGGCAACCTGGGTGCACACGACGACATCGAACGAGGCATCGGCTTGATCCAATGCCGTCGCGTTGCCGATGGCATATGAGATCCAGGCGTACGCCTTCTGCCGGTTGCAGGCCGCGATCAGGTCGGTGGACACATCGATACCGACGACGGCACCATCAGCCCCGACGATCTGCGCCATGCTTTCGCAGAGATAGCCGGGACCGCATCCGATATCTAGAACGCGCTCGCCGGCAGTCAGAGCGAGCTGCCGCATCGTCTCCGCGCGCTGGGCGATCACATCACGCTTGAGATAGATTCTCTGCAGCCGTTTCGCATTTTCGTTGCTGTACTCCATCCCGCTCATCGTCGCCTCCACGCTCGAGTACCAGACGAAGTTCGCTACCCCGCCCGCGCCGCACGGCGCAGCGCCTGCGGCGGCTGGCCGAAGGCGCGGATGAAGGCGCGCCGCATGCGCTCGGGATCGCGGAAGCCGGTGACTTCCGCGACGAGCTCGATCGCCTCGCGCGAGGACTGCACGCGCTCGCGCGCGACCTCGAGCCGCAGCCGCTCGATCGCTTTCGACGGCGTCGTGCCGGTCTCGGCGGCAAAGGCGCGGGCGAAATGCCGCGCGCTCATGCCGGCGCGATCGGCGAGGTCTTCCACCGTCAGCGGCGCGTCGAGGTTTTCACGCGCCCAGGACAACAGCGCGCCGAAGCGGCCGTTCGGCGTCTTCAATTCCAGCAGCGATGAGAACTGCGACTGGCCGCCGCTGCGGCGATGGTAGAGCACGAGCTGGCGGGCGGCCTGTTGCGCGATCTCCTCGCCATGGTCCTCGGTGACCATCGCGAGCGCGAGGTCAATGCCGGCGCTGATGCCCGCTGAGGTCCAGACATCGCCGTCGCGGGTGAAGATCTGGTCGGGCTCGAACTTGATCTTCGGATAGCGCGCGACGAAATCGCGGGTGCGGCCCCAATGCGTGGTGGCGCGGCGGCCATCGAGCAGGCCGGCCTCCGCAAGCACATAGGCGCCGGAGCAGACACTGGCGATCCGCACGCCGCGCTTGGCCAGCCGCTGGATGAAGGCGAGCGTAACGGGACAGCGCGCCGGCGCCGACACGCCGGCGCCGCCCGCCACGACCAGCGTCGTGATCGCATTCGCCGATTTGAAATCGCGCGCCATCATCTCGACGCCCGACGAGCTGCGCACCGGCCCGGCATTCAGCGCCAGCACCCGAAGCGCGAGCGGCTTGCCGGTGGCACGTGCCGCGATCTCGAACACCGAGATCGGGCCGGCCGCATCGAGCAGTTGGAAGTCGGGGAAGATCAGGATGCCGATCATGGTCATGTCCGAAAGCGAGGGAAATATGCCATTTTGGACAGAAGGGCATCATGAGAGGCTGCCGCCGTCAAGCTCATCTTTGGAGGACCTGCCCATGTCGTCACCGCTCCAGATCGGTCTTTTGGTGTTTCCGCGCGTCACCCAGCTCGACTTCACCGGTCCGCTGCAGGTGTTTTCGTCCGTCCCCGGCGCGACCGTGCACCTGATCTGGAAGACGCTGGCCCCGGTGCCGAGCGATTCCGTGCTGATGCTGACGCCGACCATCACGTTCGCCGACTGCCCGCAACTGGACGTGATCTGCATTCCCGGCGGCTTCGGCACCGACGCGCTCCTCAATGATGAGGAGACTCTCGACTTCGTGCGCAAGCAGGCATCCGGCGCCCAATTCGTCACGTCGGTCTGCACGGGATCGCTGGTGCTGGGCGCGGCCGGGCTATTGAAGGGCTACAATGCCGCCACCCATTGGAGCGCGATGGAGATGCTGGCGCTGTTCGGTGCGACGCCCACCAAAACACGCGTCTGCATCGATCGCAATCGTGTGACCGGCGGCGGCGTTACCGCAGGAATCGATTTCGCCTTGAAGCTGGTGTCGCTGCTGGTGGATCGCACCACCGCGGAAGCCGTGCAGCTCCGCCTCGAATACAATCCCGCGCCGCCCTTCAACGCCGGCTCGCCGGATACTGCGCCGGCCGAGGTGCTCGCGCTGATGAAGGAGCGGGTCGCACCATCGCAGGCGCGGCGGCTCGAAGCCGCCAAGCGCGCAGCCGAAAGGGTGATGTAGCCCTTCCGTCCCAGACATGGTACGGCACGTTCCGGCGATGCGAAGCATCGCCCGGAGCGACGCTGCTGACACGACGCTGTCAGGAGCCTGTCGTGACACTCCGGCTCCGGCCGCCCCGTTGGCAGTTTCCGGTCGGTGCGCACAGGAGGACCTGACCATGGCGCGATACCGGCTGCACTGCGTCGGAGCTTCGGGCAATTCGTTCAAGGTCGCCCTCTTTCTCAACTGCGCCGGGCTCGACTGGGAACCGGTCGGCGTCGACTTTGCCGGCGGTGAAACCCGCAAGCCTGACTGGCGGGCCGCGACCAACGTCATGGGCGAGGTCCCCGTCCTCGAGGCTGATGGTCGGCTTCTGAGCCAGTCGGGCGCGATCCTGCTGTGGCTCGTCGAGACTCATGGCGTGTTCGCTCCGACACGCGAGGAAGCATTCGAGGCGATGCGCTGGCTGCTGTTCGACAACCACAAATTCACCTCGAGCTTTGCCCAACACCGGTTTCAGCGTTGTTTCATGCCGGAGCCTGCGCATCCCGCCGTGCTGGCGTACTTGCGGGCGCGGACCGAGAGCGCCTTCTCGATCGTCGAGCGACACCTCGCCGACCGTGACTTCATGCTGGGCGACCGGCCGACAATCGTGGATTTCTCGCTGCTCGGCTATTTGTACTATCCAACCGAGGAGACGGGCTTCGATCTTGCGGCGGCCTTCCCGGCCATCAACGCCTGGCGCCGGCGCATTGCCGAATTGCCCGGCTGGAAGCCGCCCTATGAGATGATGCCGGTCGGCAACTCACCCCCGCTCCATCTGCATCTTTGAGGGCTGGGACAAACCCAAAGCAGCGGATCAAAGAAAAAGGCCGCCCGGTTTCCCAGGCGGCCTTTCCTGTCTTACGGCGGCGCACATTCACATCGGGCGATTTCGGAACTTCCAGACCGGGGGCCTATCTCCCGATCGAGTCCTTACTCGGCGGCCGCTGCATCTCGGGACAGTCGCGAACTGTTGCCCGAACCGAACGCGATGGTTTCCCATCTCCGTAAGATGGGATCATTGAGCCGCATCGCTCGCGCCGGTGCAACGCCGGCGCTAGCGCCATCCCCGCTGTTCCCGTTGTCCACAGCGGCGTGAGGCGGATGCTCATGCATCCACCCTCGATGATGAGGATTCGCGCTTGGGCCGACGGTTAGCCGGGCGTCCAGGGCTGGTAGTCGCCGGTCGCCTTCGGCCGGCGGCCGCTGGCCAACGTCGAGCCCGAGGGCCGGTAGGCCTTGGCCGTGCCGGTGAGATTCGGCTGGTGCGGCTTTTCCCACTCGCGCGGCTGGTAGTTGGTCGCGGTCGGCGGGGTGTCGACGACGTGATGGATCCAGCCGTGCCAGGACGGCGGGATGCGGCTCGCCTCGGCATAGCCGTTATAGATCACCCAGCGCCGCTCGAAGCCCAGCGTCGGATCGATTGCTCCGCCGCGGGTGCGATAGTAGCGGTTGCCCTGCTCGTCCTCACCGACCAGTTCGCCGTACCGGCTGGTCCAGAGCTGGGTGCCAAAGGTCTGGCCATTCCACCAGGTGAAGAACTTCAGAAGGAATTGTTTCATGCGGCAAGGGCCCTGCTTCGTGGGGCCCTGATGCCATCCGGACGCCGAAATGTCCAGTTCGGCCCGCGGGGGCCGTCTCCTTCACAAATGCGGGTGCCGCGGACCGCCGGCGCCGCCGCAAATCGGTCGTGATCCGTTCGTGCCGGGTACAGCGGCGAGGTGAGAGGCTCGCTGCACACACGCAAACCAGCGTGATCCCTGGAACCAGCGCTGTTTCATCGGGTTGGCTTTTCCGGGAAAGGAGTTTGATCATGAACAGTCTGAAGGTTTTGAGTGCCGCTGCGGCAGTGGCGTTGATGCTTCCGTTGGCGAGCCCGGGCTTCGCGCAGAGCCGTCCCGCCGCTGGCGGCGGAGGAGCGCATGTCGGCGGTGGCGGCGGCGGCGCCCATTTTGGTGGCGGCGGCGGCGGTGCTCACTTCGGTGGTGGCGGTGGCCCCCGTATGGGCGGCGGCGGCTTTGCCGCTGGCCCGCGGCCAGGCGGCGGTGGCAGTTTCGCAAGTGGCGCAGCCATGCGCCCGAGCGCCGGCGTTGCCATGCGTCCGAGCGCAGGACCCACGTTTAGCGGCGGCCGTCCGGTCGCAGCGGCCGGCGGCAACTGGCAGGGCGGCGGCGGCAATTGGGGCGGTCACCGCTGGCATCACCGTGGCGGCGGCTTCTGGCCCGGCGTCGCGGCCGGCGCCGCGATCGGCGGCCTCGGCTCCTACGCCTATTACGGCGGCGGCTATTACGATGATCCCTACTACTACGGCGACGACTCCTATTACGATGAGCCGTCAGTCGCGGTCGTGCCGGACACCGGCGGCGACTCCTCCGCGTATTGCGCACAGCGCTACAAGTCTTACGACCCGGCCTCCGGCACGTATCTTGGCTATGATGGCCAGCGCCATCCCTGCCCGTAAGGCGGCCTGAACAACGCGATGAGTGGGCGGTGCCGGTAGACTACCGGCGCCGCTCACGGCTTTCCGAGCCGGTCGAACTCCGCAAGCTCATACGACGCCAAAGGCGTCACTGTCCCTGGTCCGCTTCCCCGATCCGCACGCTGCCGATTGCCGCGATCAAGCCGGCAAGCTCAGCCTGGCGGCCGGTCCCAGTCTTGGCGAAGACGCGGCGCAGATGCGTCTTGATGGTGTTGGGCGACAGCTTCAGCGATTGCGCGGTCTCCAGGACCGTATTCCCCGACGAGGCCGCAAGGGCCACCCGCGCCTCGGCATGCGTCAGGCCGTAGGCGTCCATGATCTGTCCGAGCGGGATCGATCGCCGGTTGGCGGGATCGATGATGAACAGCAGCACCGCAGCATCCTTCACACCGGCATCCGACAGCCGCCCGAGATCCTTGCTCCGGATCGCGGCGACCAGAACGGTCAGAAGCCGGCCGTCGCTATTGCGCGGCAGGCTCATGGCACCGCCAGCACCGCCCTGCAACGCGACGCGGATCAGCTCGCTCAGCCGCTGCGAATGTGCGGGCGAATACGTCCCGACTGATTGATGCAGCCGCAGCACGCCCTCCTCCGCCATGCGGCGGGCTGCGCCGTTGGCGAACAGCACCCGCGCCTTGCGGTCGAGCACGGCGACGCCGTCGGCAAGCCGGTCGAGGACATTGAAGGCAGCCTGCTGCATGGCGAGGTAGCCGTCGATCCGGAATCCGAGCGTCACCGACCGGCAGAGATGCGGAGCCAACCATTCCAACAGCTGCTGCTCGTCGGGATCGAACGGCCCCAGCCGCGCGCTGCGACACATGTTGAAGGCGGCACGAAAATCATCGCGCGCCGCGAGCGCCATCATTCCGTTGTGGCCGATCTCCTGCGGCCGCAGCACCTCGTCGTAGAACGCAGACGTTTGAAGCTCCCCCAGCGAGATCGCTTCGTCGGACAGCACCAGCCGGCCGACCGGCTGGTTCTCCATGTATTGCGACCAGGGATTCTGCATATGCCGCTGCTGATAGACGCGGTTGCACTCCTCGTTGAGACGGCCGTTGAAATCGAAATAGACCCGCTCCGCGGTGAGGGACTGACCGAACAGGATGCCGCCCTCGCTGCGCGTCAGATCGGCGATCGCCGTGAGCACATGTGGCCAAAGAACGTTCTCGGCCGCGGCGTCGTAAATGAGGTCGAGGACCTTCTCGATCTTATCACTGGAGAAATTCACCGTACTCCCCCGCCCGAGGGCCGCCGGACACCAATAACTGTTCGTGCAATCTAAGGAAGCAATATGATGATATGGCGACTCGCGGCAGGATGCCTCACCCAATGAGGTGAGAGGCGCTCGACGTCGGTCAAATCTCCGTTTTCAATCTAACATCGATGTCGCTGCCTACGATTCAGGCGAAGAGCTGCTCCATGGGTACAAGCCCAACCAAAGTTGCTTGCGCCTCCTCTGCAAATTCTCATCGCGAGCGGATCATTCGCCGACATTGAGCGCGGATGTCGCGCAGGCGGCGCCGGAGCGCGTATCGAGGCGGGCCTGGCCGTTTGCGCCCAGCGTGACAGCTCCCTACACCTTGCTTCAAGCTTTCGCGAACCTTGTCACAATTCGCGTGCCGAATTGCGCCCCGATGGAACCCGCATGCCCCTATGCACCACGCCGTGCATATCTACATCGCTCCAATCCAAAATTGACCCGACCCACGATTCGCGGATATCACAAATCCCGATGGGGACTTGGATTTGCTGGGAAGTGTCATGCCGCGTATCCTCGTGGTAGATGACGATCCGATGGTCGGCGCGACCATCGAGGTCCTCCTCCAACGTCAGGGCTTCGACGTCACGCTGGCCGACGGCGGCGAAACGGGACTGGCCGCGCTGGAAGCGCAGGCCTATGACGTGATGCTGGTCGACATCTTCATGCCGCATATGCGCGGCTTCGAGTCCATCCGCATCTTTCACGAGCGCGCGCCGTCCGTGCCGCTGATCGCGATGTCCGGCTACGCCTTCGCATCGTCCGCCTCGCCCTCGCCCGATTTCCTCCGCATGGCGCTCGAGCTCGGTGCGATGCGCTGCCTGCGCAAGCCGTTCACGCCCGATGCGCTGCTGACCACGATCCGGGAATGCCTCGGCGCGGCCGCCTTGCCGAAGGATCAGAAAGAAGCACCTTGATCCCAACGCAACGCGTCATTCTCGGTGCTGGACTCGCCATCCTCCTGATCATCACCGCCGCCTCGATCGCCCTCGACGTCAAGTCGCGGTCCGATACCACCTGGGTCAGCCACACCGTCCAGGTGCTGAAGAAGATCTCCGATCTGCGCGTGCTGCTGCGCCGCGCCGAGAGCGCCGCGCGCGGCTACGAAATCTACCGCAACCAGGCCTTCAGCGATGAATTCGAGGCCGCCCACGCCCAGATCGCGCCGGCGCTCGCGAGCCTCAAGCGCGACGTGCGCGACAATCCCGACCAGGTCGCGTTGCTGGAGGGCACCGAGCCGCTGGCGCTGCGCCGGATGGAGGTCGCCGCCGCGGCGATGCGCCTGCGCGCCGCAAACGACGACGCCGGCATTGCCGCGCTCCAGGGCAAGGCCGAGGGCCGCGGCCTCATGGACACGGTGATGGGCAATCTCGACCAGCTGAGCACGGAAGAGGAACGACTGCTGACCGCGCGCTCCCAGGATTCGCGCCGCACCGGCATCGTGCTGCTCGGCATCGACGTTGCCGGCGCGCTGGTGATCCTGCTGCTCGTGCTGATGGTGATGCGCGAGAGCCATCGCGCCCAGAGCGCGCTCAAGAGCACGCTCGAGGAAGCTACCGCCGCCAACGAACAGCTCGAGGCCGCGGTTGCCGAGCGCACCGAGCATCTGGTCACCGCGCATGACGAGCTGCGCCTGTCGGTCAACGTGCTCCAGAGCACCTTTCGCAGCATGGCGGAGGCGGTGCTGGTCATCGACATCGAGGGCAATGTCCTGTTGTCCAATCCGGCGGCCGAGCGCATGCTGCTGCACCGGGCCGGCATGAACCTGCGCAATCTGCGGGCGCTGTCGGATGTGTTTCACGGCGACGGCGTCACGCCGCTGAGGGCCGACGAGCTGCCGTCGACGCGCGTGCTGCGCGGCGAGCATTTCGAAGCCATCGAGATGATCGTCCGCCCGCACAGCGGCAATGACCCGCGCCACCTGATGATCAGCGGCCGGCCGATGCTGGACGGGCAAGGCGACATTTCCGGCGCGGTGCTGGTCTATCACGACGCGACCACCTCGCGCGACACCGAGCGGCAGTTGCACCAGTCGCAGAAGCTGGACGCCATCGGCAAGCTGACCGGCGGCGTCGCGCACGACTTCAACAACATGCTGACCGTGATCTCCGGCAACACCGAGACGCTGGTGGCGAGCCTGAAGCAGCAGCCCGAGCTGCAGCGCGTGGCGCGCCTGATCGACGATGCAGCCGAGCGCTGCGCCGAGCTGATCCAGCACCTGCTCGCCTTCGCGCGCAAGCAGCCGCTCCAGCCGCGCAACGTCGAGATCAACACGGCGATCACCGACATCGCAAAGCTCTTGCGCCCGACCCTCGGCGAGCAGATCCAGATCGAGACCGTGCTCGAACAGGGTCCGATGACGGCGCATATCGATCCGTCCCGGCTCACCAACGCCGTGCTCAACATGGCGATCAATGCCCGCGACGCCATGCCGAACGGCGGCAAGCTGCTGCTGGAGACCCACCGCGTCGCGCTCGACGAGGCCTATGCGCAGGCCAATGCCGAGGTGGTGCCAGGTCCCTACGTGATGCTCGCGGTCAGCGACACCGGCACCGGCATGTCGACCGACATCCAGCAGAAGGCGTTCGAGCCGTTCTTCACCACCAAGGAGGTCGGCAAGGGCTCGGGCCTCGGCCTCTCCATGGTCTACGGCTTCGTCAAGCAGTCCGGCGGCCATATCAAGATCTACAGCGAGCCAGGCCACGGCACCACGATCAAGCTCTATCTGCCGCCGGGCGAAGGCGCGAGCGACGCGGCCGCCGCCACGCCGCCGCAAGCCGAGGGCGGCGCCGAGACCATTTTCGTGGTCGAGGACGATCCGCTGGTGCGCAACTTCGTCACCGCGCAATTGCAGGGTCTCGGCTACAAGACCGTCGCCGCTGCGGACAGCAAGGCCGCGCTGGAATTGATCGAGGCCGGCCAGGCCTTCGACCTCCTCTTCACCGACGTCGTCATCCCCGGCGGCATGAGCGGGCGCGAGCTCGCCGACAAGGTGGCAGCGCTCCGCCCGGGGCTGAAGGTGCTCTACACCTCCGGCTACACCGACAACGCCATCGTCCATCACGGCAAGTTAGATGACGGCGTGCTGCTGCTGACAAAACCCTATCGGCGCAACCAGCTCGCCGAGATGATCCGGAAGGCGCTGGGCGACTAACGCGTCGCCAGCACCACGGCCGCCAGCGTGAACACCAGCGCCGCGATCTGGCCCGCTCCGAGCGGCTCGTGCAGCGCGATCGCGGACGCGACGACGCCGATCACCGGCACCGCCATCGTCCCGATCGCGGCCACCGACGCCGGCAATCGCGCCAGCGCGGCGAACCAGCTGACATAGGCGATGCAGAACTGCACGACGGTCGAATAGAGCAGCAGCCACCATCCGACCGGCGTCACCTTGTCCAGATGCGAGGTCTCGACCAGGAGGCCGACGATCGAGATCGGCAGGCAGCCGATCCCGATCTGCCAGGCCGCGGCCGTGATCGGCGGCAGATGGATCGGGTATTTCTTGGAGAAGACCGTGCCGACGGCAAAGCCGAGCGCCCCGGTGAGCGCCATGATGATCCCCGGCAGCTTCTCCGCGCTCGCGGCAATGCCGTTGCCGCCCATGATCGAGGCAAGCCCCGCAAAGGCCATCACCAGCCCGAGCGTGCGCAGCAATGTCGGCCGCTCGCCCAGTACCGGCCAGGCGATGATCGAGGCCCACACCGGCATGGTGTAGGCGATCAGTGCCGCTTCGCTCGCCGGCAGCCAGAGCAGCGCGAGCCCCATCAGCACCATCCAGCCGGTGACGTTGAGGACGGCGGCGGTGAGCAGGCGCGGCCAGATCGCAGGGTCCACCTTCAGGCTCTGCCGGCGGATGATCGCCAGCGCCGCCAGCAACAGCGCGCCGAGCACGCCGGTCACCCCGCGCAGGGTCAGCGGCGGCAGCTCGGCGAGGAGGAATTTCGTCACCGGCCAATTGAAACCCCAGCCGATCGAGGTGATCGCGAGGAACATCAGGCCGGCCGGGGCGATACGCGGACGCGTATCCCGGCGAGTCGAATCAAGCATGTGGGCAGTCCGGCAAAATCGAGGTCAGCTTGGCCCGGATTCGCCCCCTTCACCACCACCTCGGCGGGCATGCCTGCCCTCATCTTCCGTAAGGGTACGTGAGTCCTGCTGACGCAATCCCGGTCCCGAAAAATATACCTGCCCTGTGAACAGCGGGATGAAGGCTCCGTATCGTCACGGAAGACAAATTTTTTCGGTTGGGAATCCCTGAGGACTCACTGATACTTGGCTCAACAACAGGTGAGGGCTTGCCCCCTGTTATCCCCCGCAATCCACCATATTTAGTATTTGATTCAGGAACTCGCACTAGTTCTTGACGGGCGCAACGGAGAGTCCTAGCTTTCGGTCCGTTCGGCGCGAGTGAGTTTGCGTCCCGCCGGCACTCCCCCAAAGGGTCTCGCAAATCTTAGCTCCGCCAGCCGGCCAAAGGCTGCGGATGAGGGCTTGTCTGCCCTCAAGAAGCGGGCTTTTCGGGCGCCAGAACGGGCCGGCAAAAGGCTCGGATGGCATCGGTTGAAGAAGTGACGTTGTGGGGCGTTGAACGCATGTCGCGCACATCCCGTTGGGGCGGATGGGTGTGGACATGCCGGCGGGATGATCGATGCACGCATCGAGCCATCGCACCGGGAGAAACTGGGCCGGAATCCACCGGCTGAACTGCGAAGCCTTAAGGCTACGGCCCGGGAGGACTCGCGAAGCGAAATGACGACCCGGCCCGCTTCCAACGAGGAGCGGATCCGGTCAAAGATAAGGACGGGGCAAGACAATGCGGATTGAGCGGCGCCACACCACTTCGGGACAGTCACCTTACGCCGGGATCGAGTTCCGGCTGACCACGTCGGAGATTCGCAATCCCGACGGCTCGGTCGTGTTCAAGCTGGATAACGTCGAGGTCCCGACCGAGTGGTCGCAGGTCGCCTCCGACGTGCTTGCCCAGAAATATTTCCGCAAAGCCGGCGTCGCCGCGCGCCTGAAGAAGGTCGAGGAGGAATCCGTTCCCTCCTTCCTGTGGCGTTCCGTGCCCGACACCGAGGCGCTTAGCCAGCTCCCCGAGAAAGAGCGCTATGTCAGCGAGCTCAGCGCAAAACAGGTGTTCGACCGCCTCGCCGGCTGCTGGACCTATTGGGGCTGGAAGGGCGGCTACTTCACCAATGACGAAGACGCCCAGGCCTTCTATGACGAGCTCCGCTACATGCTCGCCATGCAGATGGTCGCGCCGAACTCGCCGCAATGGTTCAACACCGGTCTGCACTGGGCCTATGGCATCGACGGCCCCGGCCAGGGCCATTATTACGTCGACCCCTTCACCGGCAAGCTGACCAAGTCCAAGTCCGCCTACGAGCACCCGCAGCCGCACGCCTGCTTCATCCAGGGCGTCGGTGACGACCTCGTCAACGAGGGCGGCATCATGGACCTCTGGGTCCGCGAAGCCCGCCTGTTCAAGTACGGCTCCGGCACCGGCTCCAACTTCTCGCGCCTGCGCGGCGAAGGCGAGAAGCTGTCGGGTGGCGGCCGCTCGTCCGGCCTGATGAGCTTCCTCAAGATCGGCGACCGCGCCGCCGGCGCGATCAAGTCGGGCGGCACCACGCGCCGCGCGGCCAAGATGGTCGTCGTCGACGTCGATCACCCCGACATCGAGACCTACATCGACTGGAAGGTGAAGGAGGAGCAGAAGGTTGCTGCGCTGGTCACCGGCTCCAAGATCAACCAGAAGCACCTCAAGGCGGTGCTGAAGGCCTGCGTGAACTGCGAGGGCTCGGGCGACGATTGCTTCGACCCCGAGAAGAACCCGGCGCTCCGCCGCGAGATCAAGCTCGCCCGCCGCAGCCTCGTGCCTGACAACTACATCAAGCGCGTGATCCAGTTTGCGAAGCAAGGCTACAAGGACATCCAGTTCGACACCTACGACACCGACTGGGATAGCGAAGCCTACCTCACAGTCTCCGGCCAGAACTCCAACAACTCGGTCTCGCTGAAGGACGATTTTCTGCGCGCAGTCGAGACCGACGGCGACTGGAACCTGAACGCCCGCACCTCCAAGAAGGTGACGAAGACGCTGAAGGCGCGCGACCTCTGGGAGAAGATCGGCTACGCCGCCTGGGCGTCGGCCGACCCGGGCCTGCACTTCAACACCACGATGAACGACTGGCACACCTGCAAGGCGTCCGGCGACATCCGCGCGTCCAATCCGTGCTCGGAATACATGTTCCTGGACGACACCGCCTGTAACCTGGCGTCCGCGAACCTGCTCACCTTCTACAACACCACGACCAAGCAGTTCGACGTCGCCGGCTACGAGCACCTCTGCCAGCTCTGGACCATCGTGCTCGAAATCTCGGTGATGATGGCGCAGTTCCCCTCGCGCGCGATCGCCGAGCTCTCCTACGAGTTCCGCACACTCGGCCTCGGCTACGCCAATATCGGCGGCCTGTTGATGACCATGGGTCTGTCCTATGACTCCAAGGAAGGCCGTGCGCTCTGCGGCGCGCTGACCGCGGTGATGACCGGCATCACCTACAAGACCTCGGCCGAGATCGCGGCCGAGCTCGGCACGTTCCCCGGCTACAAGAAGAACGCCGCGCACATGCTGCGCGTCATCCGCAACCACCGCCGCGCCGCGCATGGCGAGGCCTCCGGCTACGAGGCGCTCAGCGTCAACCCGGTGCCGCTCGACCACGCCTCCTGCCCGCAGGCCGACATTGTCGAGCGTGCCAAGGCGGCCTGGGATGCGGCGCTCGAGCTCGGCGAGAAGCACGGCTATCGCAACGCCCAGACCACGGTGATCGCGCCGACCGGCACGATCGGCCTCGTCATGGATTGCGACACCACCGGCATCGAACCGGACTTCGCGCTGGTAAAATTCAAGAAACTCGCCGGCGGCGGCTACTTCAAGATCATCAACCGTGCGGTCCCCTCCGCGCTGCGCGCGCTCGGCTATCGCGAGAGCGAGATCGCGGAGATCGAGGCCTACGCCGTCGGCCACGGCTCGCTGTCCAACGCGCCCGGGATCAACGCCTCGACCCTCAAGGCAAAAGGCTTCACCGATGAAGCCATCGCCAAGGTCGAGAAGGCCCTGCCGACCGCCTTCGACATCAAGTTCGCCTTCAACAAGTGGACCTTTGGCGAGGATTTCATCCGCGACCAGCTCGGCATCGGTGCCGAGGCGATCGCGGCCCCCGGCTTCGACCTGCTCCAGGCCGTCGGCTTCACCAAGCGCGAGATCGAGGCGGCCAACGTCCACATCTGCGGCGCGATGACGGTGGAAGGTGCCCCGCACCTGAAGGCCGAGCATTATCCGGTGTTCGACTGCGCCAATCCCTGCGGCAAGATCGGCAAGCGCTATCTGTCGGTCGAGAGCCACATCCGCATGATGGCGGCGGCGCAGCCCTTCATCTCGGGTGCGATCTCCAAGACCATCAACATGCCGAACGACGCCACGGTGGAGGACTGCAAGTCCGCCTACATGCTGTCGTGGAAGCTCGCCTTGAAAGCCAACGCGCTCTATCGCGACGGCTCGAAGCTCAGCCAGCCGCTCAACTCGCAGCTCATCAGCGACGATGAGGACGAGGATGATGCGGTCGAGACGCTCTACGAGAAGCCGATGGCGGCGCGTGCCGCCCAGGTCTCGGAAAAGATCGTCGAGAAGCTGGTCGAGCGCATCATCGTGATGCGCGAGCGCGAGAAGATGCCTGACCGACGCAAGGGCTACACCCAGAAGGCGGTCGTCGGCGGCCACAAGGTCTATCTCCGGACCGGTGAGTATGACGACGGCCGTCTCGGCGAGATCTTCATCGACATGCACAAGGAAGGCGCCGCACTGCGCTCCTTCATCAACAATTTTGCGATCGCGGTCTCCCTCGGTCTGCAATACGGCGTGCCGCTGGACGAGTATGTCGACGCCTTCACCTTCACCCGCTTCGAGCCGGCGGGCCCCGTGCAGGGCAACGACAGCATCAAGTACGCGACCTCGATCCTCGACTACGTCTTCCGCGAGCTGGCGGTGAGCTACATGTCGCGCTTCGATCTCGCCCATGTTGATCCGACCGAGTCGAACTTCGACGCGCTCGGCAAGGGCGTCGAGGAAGGCAAGGAGCCGGACGAGACCCAGCACGCGACCAAGCTGGTCTCGCGCGGCCTCACCCGCTCCCGGACCGACAACCTCGTCGTGATGCGCGGCGGCAGCGCCGCGGTCGCCCAGGGCAACGACAGCGCGCCGACCGGCGGCAGCAAGGTCACCGCCCTCGCCGCGCACGGCGCAAGCGCCCGCGCCGGCGATGCCATCGAGGGCGCCGTTGCCCTGAAGCAGGAAGCCAGCCACGACCTCTCGCCAACCGAGAAGCTCGAGGCGCTCCAGTGGAGCAAGGCCGGCAGCGCCGCAACGGTCGCGGCTCCCTCAAAGGCCGAGCGCCGCGCGGAAGCCAAGGCCAAGGGCTACGAGGGCGAGATGTGCTCGGAGTGCGGCAACTTCACGCTGGTGCGGAATGGCACCTGCATGAAGTGCGACACTTGCGGGTCCACGACGGGGTGTTCGTGAGGCCGTAGAACGTCTCGAGGATCGTTAGATCCGGACATATGCAAAGGGCGGCCGAAAGGCCGCCCTTTTTATTTCAGCAACTTTATCCGCTTAATGCGTCGGGCCACCAGCTCCTCACCGCTCATCATTCGCCACCGCATTTCGACGTGCCCGTCTCGCAGCTCGCCTCGCCGCTTTCCTCGCGACCCAGCGCGCGCGAAACTGCTTCGCGGCACGAAAGGTGCGTGGTGCCACGACCTGGAATGCCATTGAGGCTATTCCGGCGACCACCCCTTTGACCACGTCGAAAGCGAAATCGGGTCCAAAATACTCCCACACGACCCTGCCTCCTTCTCGCGAAGGCTCCGCCGGGCGGAATGGGTAGCTTGCGAACATGAAAAAGCCCCGTCCGTCACCGGCGGGGCCTCGGGAAAATCTCTGTGCGCCTTGTTCAGCGCACACGAAATCTCTCGGTACACCCGCTCATGGTGGACTCGATGAACCAGCTGCAAAGCATGGCGGTGCGATGAAAAACGCCCATAGCGATCACCCAGAAATTTCGAAATGCGAAGGCGCCAGATGCGCAATGCCAAACGCGCGCACGAGAGGCCGGTTGGCGGCAGATAAACAGACTGAACGGCCGCCGTCTGTGGACCAATTCACAATTGCGGTATGACTTTTTTTGGGCGCACGGCGATTAGCCTGGCGCTGCGCCAACCAAACCCCGCACGGTCAGCCAGAATGTCCGCGTCCAGTCGTCTAAATTGTTGATCGCCAGCATCGTTCTCGCAGCCCCAATCGCCGACCATGCCCGGAACAAACCGAAACCTCCTCCCTCGCCTGCGCAGCGTTAGGCGGTGGGCACGAAAGACGTTCTCGCGCGCACCACGGATGGTTCGGATCGCGGCCGGCCTGGCTATCCTGCTCGCGTCTCTCGCCCTCCTGAGCATCGCCTACCACGTCATCCGCAAGCCCACCGAACTCTTCGTCTTCGTCGGCAATTCCCTCGACAAGGATCCATCCGAGACCTGGCGTCACTACGGCCCCCTCTTCCGCACCTACTCCACGGCAACGATCACGCCCGAATTGCTGGCCGCGCTGGCGCAAGTCGAGAGCTCCGGCAATCCGGTGGCGCGCACCTACTGGCGCTGGCGGTGGAGTTTCAATCCGCTGGCGATCTACCGGCCCGCCTCCAGCGCGGTCGGCCTCTTCCAGATGACCGATCCGGCCTACGCCGAGGTCTCGCGTTTCTGCATCCGCGGCAACGCGGTCACGGAGACGGGCTGTGGCTTCACGCGCCTCTACACCCGCGCGATCCCGAGCCACGCCATCGAGCTGGCGTCGGTGTATCTGGACCGCAATGTCGCGCTGGTTCTCGCCCTCGCGGGCGATGTGAAGGCAAGCGCCCAGCAGAAGCAGGATCTGGCCGCCTTCATTCATCTCTGCGGCGCAGGACCCGCCACGGCCTATGCGCGCCGCAAGTTTCAGATTCTGCCCGGCGAGCGGTGCGGCGATCACCTCGCCGCAAGCTATGTCGCCAGGGTCAGCGCGATGAAGCGGCAGTTTTTGCGGCTTGCGGCGGATGACGGCGGTTAGTGCCGTAGGATGGGTCGAGCGAAGCGAAACCCATCAGTCCACGGACGGCTATTGATGGGTTTCGCTGCGCTCTACCCATCCTACGTGCTTCGGCTAACTTTCACATGCGACCGTGATTAAGTGCGTGGCACAACCGTAATCCTCCGAATTGCCTTTGCGGTCGACCACTTCACCCCTAAACTCTTCGTCTCACCGATACGGTTCCGACGGGCCCGGTAGACGCGGAGTCAGATTATGCCCAAACCGGAAAGCTTCCCGATCGAGAAGATCTTCGTTCCCACGAAGCAGAAAAAAGCCATCAAGTCCGAGACCGTCGCGGAGATCGCGGAAAGTATTCTGGACATCGGACAACAGGAGCCCATTTCCGTTCGGCTCGACGGAGACCGCCTCGTTCTGGTCCAGGGACTGCATCGGCTCGAAGCCTGCAAGGCGCTCGGCGAGACGACCATACTCGGTGTCCTGGTCCCGGCCGAGCTTGCTCAATCCAAGCCGCAGCTCGCCGAACGACCTGAAGTCGAGGCAGAGCGCATCAAGATGGCGCGATTGAAGCAGTTGCGCCTGGAGAAGGAGGCCGCAGAGGCATCCACGGCTGCCTTGAGGGGCGTCAGCGCAACGGAATCTTCGCGCACCCGGTCGGCGAAAGGCGTCCGCGACAATCCGAAGGCATCACCGGGCAGGACTGCGAAAGCGGCGCCGAAAACATTGTCGGCCTGGATCACGCAGCAAAAGGGCAGCGGCGGCCGCTATTGATTGCCGGCTTAAGAATGACGGTGACCGGTCCGTAGGATGGGTTGAGCCCTTGCGAAACCCATCAGTCCAGGGACGGCTATCGATGGGTTTCGCTTCCGCTCTACCCATCCTACTTGCTTCAGACCGTCGCTTCCGTATCCGGTATCGAATTCTTTCCGCCGTCCGAACCTCGCGTCTTGCTGCCGGCCGAAAAAATATCCTGCACCAACCCAAGCTTCCCCAACCCCAAAATGATCAGCCCATTGATGTCCACCTCGTACCAGGCGTGCGACAGGTACGCGTCGCGCGGGAAGCGGTGGTGGTTGTTGTGCAGGCCTTCGCCGAAGGTGAGGATCGTGGTGACGAGCTCGTTGGTGGTGCCGTCATTGGTGTCGAAGCGGCGGTAGCCCCAGCGGCCGTCGCTGTGGCAGACCGAGTTGACCAGCGAGGTGGCCATGGTCATGACGTAGCTGCGGAACAGGCCGGAGAAGAGCACGCAGCCGATCATCGCATGCACGCCACTGAGCGCGTAGCCGAGGGCGGCGGGGATGATCAGCGCCGACAGCGCGTACCAGTACCAGCGCGTCCTGGTGAAGAACATCGCGATCGGGTCGGCCAGGATGTCCTTGGCGTAGTATTCGGCATCGGTGGTCTCCTTGTCCCACACCCAGCCGCCTTGCGCGTGGCCCATGCCCTTGGCGAAGCCCTCGATGCGGTTGCCGGAGCCGTCATAATAGGGGCTGTGGACATCGCCGGGCCGGTCGGAATGAAGATGGTGCCGGCGATGGTTGCTCACCCATTTCAGGATCGAGCCCTGCACCGCCATCGTGGCGATCGCAGCCAGGATCGTCCGCATCACCGGACCGCAGCGGTAGCTGCGGTGGACGAAGTAGCGATGCATGAAGCCGATGCCAACAGTGGTCAGCACGAACATGCCGGCGAAGACCGAGATCTCCGCCCAGCCGATGCCATATGTGAAGGCCCAGACCAGCGCCCCGATCGTGCCTCCGATCATCAGGGCGAACGAGATGTAGGAATCGCGAAATTTGGCGTCGACCACCGGGCCTTCGAACAGCACGCCCGGCGGCATTTTCGCCTCCGCGCCCTGCTCCGGCGCCACGCTCTCAACTACGGTCATTTCAGGCAGTCCATTTCCAAAACACTTCTGCAACGTAGGGTACAGACGCAGATTATTTCTAGCAACAACCCGATCGGCCGCGCGACTACGGAGCGAGCCTGTAGGGTGGGTTACGCCAAGCGGTCTGCGCTGCGCGCAGTCCGCAGGGCCAACCCACCCCACGCTCTACCAGCATCCGGCAAAATCTCATCACATGGCCGCCACGCAAGTGACAACCCACAATCGCGATTTCAGCGCAAACGGGACGGAGGCTTGCGGCTTCAGCGATATTCGGGAGCCATTTGCAATGTTGAGTTCGGTAGAAAATAAGCCAACGGGAAAATCCGGCCGGCGCGGCGGCAAGAAGAAGGCCGGGCAACGGACCGGGGCCGGCGAGCACCACGCAACTGCGGCGCATCAAGTGCCGGATGCCTCGGCGGAGATCAGCCAAGAGAACAGGCAGGAGAACAGCCAAGAAAACAGCCAAGAAAACAAGCAAGAGAACAGGCAAGAGACCGAGGTAGAGACGAGCCGACTGATCGGCGCGCAGGTTCCCTCGGCTGCAACCTTGCCGTCCGGGATAGAGATCGTTGCAACCGCGCCCGTCGCACCAAGGGAACCCTTCCAGGCCGGCGCGCAGGCGATTGCCGATGCCTATGGCGACTACATCAGGACGTCGCTCCAGCACGCCTGGACCTTCCTGGGACAGCTCGCGACGGCGCGCTCACCCGTCGAGGCCGTTGAGCTTCAGATGGCGTACGCGAAACAGGCGTGCGAATCCTTCGTCGCCAAATCCCAAGAGATCGCCGAGCTGCATGAACAAATGACCAGACAAAGGGTCATGCATTTTGAGGGGTTCGTGGCCAGGCTCACCCAGACGACGCTCGAAATCCGCGCAACACATCACTAAAGCGCGATGAGATTGGGATGAATCGTCCTCGCGCTTTAGGTTGTTGTTTGCGCATGATCTTTTCGGAAAACCGCTTCGCACTTTTCGGGATCATGCTTTAGCGGCGGCTGCGTATTCCGAGCCGCGTGGCCGGAAGCCCTTAGGGGTAGAACCCTTGCGAAGCCCATCATACGATCATCGACGTTGATGGGCTTCGCTCCGCTCGGCCCATCCTGCGAACTGCGCTTGAGCAGTCGCGGAGCCAATCCACCCTACGCTCACTCCGCCCAGCTCCCGGGCCCGCCATAATTTTACCTTTGCACACACGTTGTGTCGGACAGCGGCGAGACCTATCCTTCCAGCGATCGGACTGCCTCCCATTGACGCCCGACCGGATGGAGAGCGCATCGGTGCCTGAGACGAACGACCCCAAACCCGAGACCGACAGGCCTGATAACGCCAAGCCTGATGACACGAAGCCTGATGCCGCCAAGCTTGATGCCGCCAAGCCTGATGACACCAAGCCTGATGCCGCCAAGCCGGACGAGGCGCGCGTCGACGGCGGGCTGGCGCGGGCCTATGACCGGATCAAGAGCGCCGAGGAAGACCTTGCTCGGCTGGACCGGCTGGTTTCCGGAATGGAACGCACCAGCGAAAGCCCGCCCGTCTCGCACGCAAGCGCCGCTGCGACGGCGGCCGCTGGTCCCGCAAACAAGGCGCCGACGCCGGATGCCAGGGTTCCGAATGACAAGCCTCGCGATCAAGGCCTGAAGGGAGACCGAACCATGATGCGCGCCTTGGTCGGCCTCGTGCTGGCGATCGGCCTTCTCGGCGCGGCCTTCGCTTCGCAATATCGCGATGAGGCCAAGTTGATCAGCAAGTCGATCATGGCCCGATTGGGTCCGCCGGCCACGAGCACACAATCGCAAGCCTCCGCTGTGGAAAGTCCGGCGCAGCCGCAGGCCGTGCTGCTGGCTGCGGCGGATGAGGCGAGCCCGGTGCCCGCGCCGCCGGTCGCCAAGGACACCCAAGCAAAGGACACGCAAGCCAAGGACACGGAAAGCGCCCCAAAGCCTGGCGCCGCGGCGCCTGAGACGTCATCGTCCGATCTCGCGCAATCGCTCAAGGCCATCACGAGCGAGCTTGCGAGCATCAACGGCAAGCTCGAGCAACTGAAAAGCCGCAGCGAGCAGACCCTGCGCGAGCAGGCCGACACCATTCAACAGCTCAAGGCGGCGCAGGAGAAGGATGCGGCGGAGACCGCCCGCCTCGCCGCGCAGGTCCAGGCGCTGCAAACGCAGCCGACCGCGTCATCGACGCCCGCAGCCGCAAAGCCCGTCGTGCGCAGTGTGAACAACGAGGCGGCTGCGCGTGCCCGGCCGCACGTACCAGACGCTGCGCCCCGGCGGCCCCGGCCGCCGCCGCGAGGCCCCTGGATGCCTCCGCCCTACATGGATCCCTATTACGGCGATCCGGATTGGTGAGCTCGCAAGGCAGGTTCGCCCGTAGGATGGGTAGAGCGAAGCGAAACCCATCATTCCACGACGACGACTATTGATGGGTTTCGCTTCGCTCTACCCATCCTACGAACTCCGCACCGGGGAATATCCGTAGGGTGGGCAAAGGCGCACTTGCGCCGTGCCCACGAGCCAGTTCTACGGATGGGAATGGTGGGCGCGCCTTCGCTCTTCGAGCTACGGCGGACAAGTTGCTTTGCCCACCCGACGAGAGCGGGGCGCTACCACCAATACGGCCAGCGCCATCCCTCATAACGAACATATGACGGCACCAGCGGCGGGCCGTAGGGATCGACGCGGTCGTCTTCAGGCCGATAACGATAGCGCGGAACGACATTGTAATCCCACGGCGTCGGCCGGAGCACGGGCGCCGTCACGATAAGCCTCTCCTGTGGTGCGCGAACGACGACAGCCTTCCGCGTCCGGGCTTCAGCACCTGTCGTTGCCAGGCTGCACAGCGCCACGGCGGCTCCGAGCGCACAGGCGAGGGTCATTTTCTTCATGCGTTGATCTCCTTCGCGGGAAGAGTGCTCAAGGATGCAAGGCAAGGCAAGCCAATTCGCTGTCAACTTGCTTGAATGAACGCTGTCGGTTCTCGCTCGCCGCCCGCCCCGATCAGCTCTCCGGGCCGCAACCTCGTGGGGTCGGCGGTCCCACGTCCAGGCTCAACCGGCGCACCCCCTTGGATTGCAGTGGCCAATTGGACACGCTAGACGTTTGGTCATTATTCAAATCGATTCGTATCTTTTGGGGGATTGATGAACAAATTGATGACGGTTTTTGTCGTAACGGTCTTGTCGGTGGGCATCTCGGCGGCCGAGGCTGCTCCCCTTTACGAGTGCGGCGGCAACCCCGCCTGCCAGGCCAAGCGCGATCGCATGTCCCGCGAGACCTATGAGCGCAACATCAATCGCTGCCTCGCCGCTGCCGGCGCCACGCGCGAGCAGTGGCGCGCCCATGCCGTCCCACGCCCGCAGGCGGACAAGGTCCGCGCCTGCCTGGAGGCGCACGGCTGATTGACGAAGTGGTGCGGCGGGCGAAGCGCTACGCCGCGTCGGCGTCCTCGGGCGCAGGCCCTGCCACGAGCCCGTCGAGACTGACCATCAGCAAATCGGCGATGTGCATCAGCTGGTAGAGCGGAATGTCCGCCTCGCCGGTCTCGGCTAGTGCCACGAAGGCGGGCGTAACACCGATGCGCTCGGCGACCTGGGCTTCGGTGTAGCCGCGGCTCTCGCGCGCGGCTTTGACACGCGCGCCGATGCCGAGCCGGTGCCGGGACTGCTCGTCCGCGGTCATCATGGCGGCCTGCTCCTCCGGGCTCGCATAGCCGTCCGCGAATGCGGTGCCGATCAGCCGCTCCTTGCGCCAGGCGAGCCGGCAGGCTTTGCGCAGTCCGCTCGAGAAGATCACTGAAAACTGCTCCGGCACCCAGGCCGAGCTGTTGAGCTGCAGGCGCGCGCCGGTGCCGGAGACATCGCGGATCGTGCAGGGCACGCTGATGACGCTGCCGGCGCCGTTGTCGAACTCGACAATGCCGGTCCGCAGCGTGTGATGCCTGACGGCGGCGCGATGATCGCTCATGAAAGCTCCCGTACGCTCGCGGCAGCCGGACGAGGTATCCGACGCAGCCGCAAATTCCGGATGGGAAGCTAGCGCAGAGTTTTTCGCAAAACTCCTAATGTTCCACCGCCGCGTCCGCGACCGGCCGCCATGGTAAAGGATTTGCTCCCATCCGCGGCGGGGCGGTCGCATGTGGGCATTTCGCACGGCCTGAGCGAGCGCCTCGTCCTTCGAGACGACCGCTCCGCGGTCTCCTCAGGATGAGGCTAAGCAGCACTGCGCCGTTGAAACTGCTGCCGCACACTCCGTCGTCATCCTGAGGAGCCCGCCCAAGGCGGGCGTCTCGAAGGATGGCCGCAGGGAAGCCGCCTCCATACACGCCCCCCAAGCAACCCGCGCCCGCCTACTCCCGCGCGCGGCGCAGCGCGTCCTCCAGCTTCCGCCGTTGCTTGTCCCAGCGGGTCTGCTCGGCCTCAGCGCGTTCGTCGAGCGCGGCCCGCTCGGCCTCGATCGCCGCGGCGCGCGCCTCGCGCTCCCGCCTCGCCTCGTCCAGCGCGGCTTCGGCCGTGGCGACAGCCTTGTCCCGTCGCGCGCGCGCCTTGGCGCGGGCGTCCTCCTCCTTGCGGCGCTCGGCTTCGCGCCGCCGCTCCGCCTTCTCGAAAGCCGCGGCGGCCTTGCGCGCGGCCTGATCGTCGGCCTTGCGCGATGTCTTGGGTGCGGCCTTGACGGGACGCTTCTTCGCTTCCGCCCTGGGCTTGCGTTTGGGCCTGGACTTGGGACTGGCCTCGCCGTCGCCGAGATCGGTCGGCAACTGGGCGTTCTCGGTGAACGGATCGTTCGAGCCGACCGGGCGCCTCAGCACGACGCCGGGGCTTGCCATCGTCGCCGCGACGACATCAGGGTCCTCGGTCTCCTTCGCAACGCCCTGATGAAAGAGATTGGAGCTCGCGCCCCACGCCTCCAGCGCCGCCTTCATCGAGGGTGCGGCGACCGCCTGGTCGTAGAAGCCGAGCGAGGTCTGGTACGTCCTCAGTTTTCTCTGCGGTTTTTTCTTCGGCTTGCCTGGCATGTCGCTCCGCGGCCCCAGCGCGGCACAAGCTTCCGTCGCACCGGCGCCACCCTGGCATCATGCCCCTGTTTTGCCCGACGGGTCAAACGATATTTCGGTATCGCCGAAGTCGATCCGCGCTCACCGCCGCGACCCAGTCAATCGCATATGGCATCGGAGCTTTGGGCAGCCTGGCCCCCACGCCGTCATGGCCAAGCTCGTCCCGGCCATCCACGCCCTGCCCGGCGTTGAAATCCCGCTTGTTTTCTACTGTGCATGGGGTTGTTTTCGAACTTTTGCCGGACTCGCATCGCCACGACGCTACGCTTCCGCATCAAGCAGCGCGTCGTACCCCTTCGCGCTGAACGCCAAGAGACAAAACCCGTGCCCGAACGGATCGGCCAGCATCGCGATCCGCCCATAGGGCGCATCGCATGCGGGCACCTCAAGCACCGCGCCGGCGGCGAGCGCGCGCGCAACGGCGGCATCAACATCGTCAACGACGACGTCGATATGCAGCGGCGACCAATGCCGCTCGTAGCGACGGCGGTCACCGCCCGCGCCGATCGTGCCGGCCGCTTTGGTGAGCAGATACACCGGCGCCGGCCAGCCCAGCAGTTCGACGAAGTCGGAACCGAAGCGGCGTCCGACCGTCAGGCCGAACGCGGCGGTGTAGAAGGTCGTGGCAGCGGCGACATCAGGGACGTCGATGTTGAGGAGGATGCTCATGGCGGGCAGCGTAGCCCGGATAGCGCAACGCGCAATCCGGGATGGTGCCGCACCCGCAATTCGGACTTAGGGGATCTCGTACACCGACACCCGTTCCGCGATCCCGCTCAGCGCAACGCTGCGGCGGGTTGGAACGAGGCCGCCGGCCTCGAGCAGGTTGCGCGTCTCGGCATTCTCCACAACCTGCTCCGTCACCACGATCGAGCGCGAGGCGGCGAGGCCCTGGACGCGCGAGGCGATGTTGACGGTCTGGCCGAAATAGTCCTGCTGGCCATTGAGCGTGACCGCAAGGCACGATCCCTCGTGGATGCCCATCTTCAGCAGCAGCCCCTGCTGCTGGCGCTGCGCCCCGAGCTCGCTCATGGCCTCGCGCATACGGATCGCGGCGGCGATCGCCCGGTCCGGGGTCTCGAACGTCGCCATCACGGCATCGCCGATGGTCTTGACCACGGCGCCGCGCTCGGCGGCGATGATCTCCTGCAGCAGCCGGAAATGCTCGTTGACGAGATCGAAGGCGACGAGGTCGCCGACATGCTCGTAGAGGCCGGTGGAATCCTTCAGATCAGAGAACAGGAAGGTCAGGCTCAGGATCTTCAGGCGCTGGCCGATGGCGAGCGTCTCGGTGCGGTAGAGATCGCGGAAGGTCTGGTTGGTGAGCAGCCGCTTTGCGGTGAGGCTGGGCCTCCGCCGCGTCAGGACGGCATCGAGCCGCCCGTCCGCGACCCACACCGCCGGCAGCACGCGCGTATCGGTGCGGTTCTCCAGCGTGAGCCTGAGCGCGCCTGGCCGAAGCGTGACCGCATCGACCGGCACGTCGGCCTTGTTGAAGATCAGCGCCAGGTTCTGGCGCTCGCTGGTCTCCTCGCCCTTGACCTCGATGAACTGCGCCGTGTGCGTCACGGGATCGAACAGGATCAGCATGCCCGCTCGAATCTGAAGCGACAGGATCGCCCGCTCGCCCGGCGGCAGGTCGACGGCCTCGAGCGTGAGCTCGCGCATGAGCGCATCCACATCGGTGGGGAGGTCGATCGCCGAGCTCCAGAACACCTGGCGATAATATTCGGCGAGCGACAGCTCGTCGGCATTGTGGGCGGCGATCTTGCGCACGCGCGGGCTGACCGTGAAGGTCACCTCGACCAGATTGTCCAGCGTCGTCTCATAGCCCGCCGCGCAGAACGCGCAATGATACTGCGCGCTGTTGACGGTCTTCAGACTCTTGTTGGCGGAGAGCACGCCGGCGCAGCTCGGGCACATCACGCTCCAGGTCATCTCGAGGATGCCGAGCCCGACCGCGCGCAAGAGGGCGCCGATCACCTCTTCCTCATCGAGGCTGGCCTCGCCGGCCAGATGCAGCGGGTTGATCTTGGAGAGCGCATGGTCCGGCGCCTCCCGCACCATGCGCTCGATGAGGTCGACGACGTCCTCGTCGACCGACTGGCGCAGCACACCGAACAGCGTTTCGATCTCGCTCATGCAATGATTTTACCTGAAAGGGGGCGGCGCGGAAATCCGCGTCTCCCATAGCTATGCCGGCGACGGCGGGGCACAAGCACTAGCAGGCAATTGCCGCCTCACGATGACGGGAGGTTGATCGCTCGACGGGAATCAGCGCTGCCGCTGCGCCAGGTAAAATCCGCACAGCACCGTGCCAAGTCCCGCCAGCTGCAGCGTGGTCGGGGCCTCGCCGAGCAGCAGCCAGCCGACCAGCAGCGTCAGAGCCGGCACGATCGCCGGGAACACGGCGGCGCGGGCAACGCCGAGGCGCTGGACCGAGACGGCGTAGAGATAAAGCGCACCGGGACCTGCGAGCACGCCCTGCGCCAGCGCCTGGATGGCGTTCTCGCTGATGCCAATTGCTGCCAGTCGAGCGAGGCCGCCGGTGGCGAGGTAGACCGGCAATAGCAGCAGCGACAGCACGTTGATGACCAGCGCGGCCGAGACCGCGGAGACGCGCCAATGCCGCAGCAGCGCGCCGAAGCCGGCGAACATCAATCCGGTCAGCACGAAGATCAGGTCGCCCTGCACCCCGTCGGCCCCGATATGGCCGATCGATTCGGCACCGATCACGCCGAGCCCGCCGACGATGACCAAGGCGCCGATAAGACGCGAGGCTGAGATCTTCTCTTTCAGGAACACAGCCGCCAGCAGCAGTCCGCCGAGCGTGGCGCAAGAGGGCTGGATCACGCTGCCATGGCCGAGCGGCACGAACATGAAACCGGCATAGGAGATCAGCGCCATCACGGGGCCGCCGAGCACCATCAGCACGAGGCCCCTGCCCCAGCCGATGCCGCAGAGATCGGAGATGCCCGCGCGCAACACCAGCGGCAGGAACGCGATGCCCGACCAGACATAGCGATGCACGAGGAGATCGACCGGCGTGAAGCCGACCTTCAGCCCATGCCGCGTGCCGGCAAAGCCGAGCGCCCAGAACAGCGCCGCCGACAGGCCGCAGACGACGCCGAGCAGCGCCGGCGTCGCATCAGTCTTGTGAGTGAGAGCGTCAGCGCCGCTCGTCCGCTGATCCATGGGGAAGCCTTATGTCAGTGCGTGGTGAGGCTCAACCCACGCCGGTGCAGGGCTGGCACGCATCGCGAATGCCATCACCCCTCCTCGCCGAACACCATCCGCCATCCCTTGCGCGTATCCATGTATTCCCGGACCTCGCGGATCTTGTCGCCAGCCACCGTGAACACGAAGCAATAGTCGTTCTCGTAATGCCTGCCACTGGAGAGCGTCGCGCGCATCCGCTCCTCCACGATCACGATATCGCTGTCGGCATAGACGCCGCGAAAGGCGATATCGATCTCCGAGAACATCCTGTGCATCTCCTGCGCGATGAAGCGCGCGATCTGCTCCGCGCCGACCATGTGGTCGGTATGGTCGAGCGCAACCGCGGTGGCGTTGCCCTTCGGGGCGATCCATTCGGCGTCGTCGGTGAAGAGCGCGGCGATGCGATCCTTGTCGCGCGATGAAAAAGTCTTCCAGGCGTTGAGGACGACGTCTTTCGAACTGGTCACGATGCGATACCCCGGCTTGCGTTGAGGGCCGCGTTCTAAGCCGGTGCCCGCGCCGCGGCTCGCCACAATCGGACTCGGTCATCCCGCGGCTCTTCCCAGAGCGCCGGCATGCGCTATCATCGGGCCATGCTGAGTTTTGAAGACTGCAACACCGCGCGCCTGCGCCGGGATCCGCGCTATGACGGCCGCTTCTTTACGGCGGTGAAGACGACGGGCATCTATTGCCGCCCGGTGTGTCCGGCCAAGCAACCGCTGACGCGCAACGTCGTCTATTATCCGACGGCCGCCGCAGCCGAGGCCGCAGGCTTCCGGCCTTGCCTGCGCTGCCGTCCCGAGACCGCACCGTTCTGCCCGGCCTGGAACGGCACGCGCTCGACGGTGGCGCGCGCGGTGAAGCTGATCAATGAAGGTGCGCTGGACGAGAATTCGGTGGTGACGCTCGCAATGCGGCTCGGCATCTCCTCGCGGCATCTGGCGCGATTGTTCGAGCGCCATGTCGGCGCGACGCCGCAGCAGCTTGCGAAGACGCTACGCGTCCAGCGCGCCAAACGCCTGCTCGATGCCGGCGATCACACCATGACGGACATTGCGTTCCAGGCCGGCTTCGGCAGCCTGCGCCGCTTCAACGCCGCCTTCGCCGAGCTCTACGGGAGATCGCCATCGAGCCTGCGTTCATCGAAGAATGCGTAGCCGGCTTTAGAAAAATCCGGGGCTGAGATCGAGCCCGTAGGTCAGGCTCAGCACGAACACGAACAGCGCGGCGGCTGCGAACAAGGCGAGATGCTTGACGATGAATTCACGCGGCGAAGTACTTGCAACAACGGCTTTCTGCGCAACAGGCATGACGGCTCCGGTATGATTCCAGAATTGGCCGCTCAATATGCGGCGTGCGCATCAGGCGCCGCGATCTGCAAAACAAGTATTAAGAAGATCACACGCGTCTTGAACGGCCGTACACAATGACGGCATCGCACTTCCCTTTTCATCTCCGGATTCTCGATCCGCGCACGCAACACGAAAATTCGCTGTCGAGCGCCGCAAAGAAAAACCGCGCTCCAAATGGGAGCGCGGTTCCGGAGTGTCGCGCATCGAAGGCCGCGAATTCAACATCGCGACAGCGGCACGATGCGCGCGTGTCGCGTCAAGCTCAGCGCGCCGAGCCCGTGGTCACGGTCGCCGTCTTCACCTTGCGCGGGGTCAGGACGCTGACCTGGAGCGCCGTCACGCTGGTGGCGGGTGCCGTCACCTGCTGCTCGACATTCTTGGCGCCGAGCACGCGGACCTGCAGGGGCGAAGCCGGAATGCCATTGGCCTCGTAGGCCGGCAATTCGCCGGCGAAGGTGGCAGTCGAGCCCGCGATGGCGAGGGCGGCAACTGCGATCGACAAAGTCTTCTTGTTCATGGTGATGCTCCTGGAAGAAGTGCGGAGCACATGTAAGCCTGATTTGCTGCATTGCGATATGCATTGCTGCAACGCAATATCGCGCAACATGCATGGCGATATGCCTAACGCGCCCAATTCCCTAAGCGCGTTCCCTCCCAGCCCGAGGCTAACCACCCATCACGTTGCCCCAGCCGTCGAAAACATAGGCCTTCCAGACCACTGTTCCATCGCCCCGCAACCGGCTGGCCCGCCGGTAATCGTCGGCCTGATCGGCGGTCCAGGTGATAATCGTGCCCGAGACGCGATCATGCAGGATGGCGGGCTCGGAGGGATCGAAGGCGTCCATGGGACGAAGCGAGGAATGCGTCATGGCCGATCAACGCACACACGTCAGCAAGGTTGCCGCGACGTACCGGGCAAAACGCCGCGCTCCTCCACTCGTCATTGCGAACGCAATGACGAGAGAGCCTCGCGCAACGTTCTATTTCAACGCCGTTGCCAGCGCCTGCAGCTTTGCGACGAGATTGGTCCCGAGTGCGTAAATCACTTCGATGATGGCCAGCGCGATGCCCGCTGCGATCAAGCCGTATTCGATTGCGGTGGCGCCGGACTCATCGGCGGCGAAAGCGGCCAGCGTGGATTTCAATTTCACTATCGTGTCCTTCCCAACTCTACCGGACGTTGCCGGCACGGGAGAGATGCACCTGATCAATCCAAGATTGAGTAAATCCATCCGCTTCAATTTGTCGACAAAGAACCTTGAATTTGCGGGCCTTTTCCGGTGCTTCCCCACCCGAACTGCGATGGAACTCGCGTTGCTCTTGCGCAACACCCAGGCGAAAAGCCCAATGTAAGCCATTTGCGCCATTGCGCCGCCACATCGTCCCCCGAACAATCGACGCCGCTACATGCCTTTCCGTGCAAGACTGTTTGCATCAAGACTGTTCGGACAAGACGGGTTTTGAACAGAACCGTTTGGAGGCAGGGATCATGAACGATCGGCGGTCTCTTCTTGTGGCTGTCGCGTGCCCTTCGGCCGTGATGGCCGGCTGGCTGGCGCTCTCCCTCTCCGCCTACGCTCCAGCGCTCATCGAGAACAGCGGCGCCAATGCGGCCTCGGTGTCCCGTGCGAAAGATCTCATCCGTCTCGAGCTCGCCGATGTTCCGCACGCTGCGACCCTCGAGGACGGTATCGCGCTGACGGCCGACATCGCGGCGGCCGCTGCGGTCGCCCCACCAATCGCGGAACCAGCGGCGTCCGAGGAGCCCGCCCCGGCCGTCAAGCTCGCTTCGGCTGATCCGGCGCTGATCGTGCCGGCGGAACCGCCGCCCGCACCGCAGATTTCGCCGGAACCGGAGCCCGTCGTCAGCGAGGCTCCGCCTGCACCGGCGCCCGAGCCGGTCAAGATTGCCTCCGCCGATCCCACCGAGATCGTGACCACCGACGAACCGTCGCCCGCGGCAATTACGGGCGGACCCACCCCAGCCCCAAGCAAGGCATCGCCGCCGGCCGACACCGTCGCCGTGCTCGACGAATGCTTCGTCATCGACGCCTGCATCGACCGCTATCTCTGGGCGCTCTACCAGCGCACGCCCAAGGAAGACTCCATCAAGGTGCAGGAGCGCCGCGCCGTCTCCATCAAGCGCAGGGGCAAGACGGTCACCGTGATGCGCAGCTTCACCAAGCTGGTCGACGAGGATTTCGGCTGGAAGGACCCGAAGGCGGCCGAGCACGCCGGCATGTCGATGATGGACTATGTCATCGGCGGCATGGACAAGAGCTTTAAGCGAAAACTGTTCCGCACGCTGCTCGCCGCCGAAGCCGCCGGCCTTTCGCCCGGTATCACCAGCGCGTTCCGCGACGACTATCGCCAGTCAATCGCGAGCGGCCTGAAAGCCGCCTCCGATCGCTCCTATCACGGCGGCAGCACGCGCGGCGGCTACGGCCACGGCATGGCGGCCGACATCGTCAGCACCCAGGGCAACAATCGCGCGCAGCGCTGGGTCTCGACCGAAATCCTGTGGAAATGGGTCGACGCCAACGGCAAGGCGCTCGGCGTCGGCCGGCCCTATCTCGACCGCGATCCGCCGCATGTCGGCCCGATCGACGGCAAGGAATACATTTCGAAGCGCGGCGGCGCGAGCGACCGCAAGGAAGCCGCGAACACCAAGTCCAAGAAGGCGCGGGCTGTGGCCAGCACCAGGCCATCGAAGGCGAAGGCGCATGCTGCGCGCGAGCAGAAGAGCTCGGCCAAGCCGCAGAAGTCGGCGCAATCCGCCAGTAAGCGCGCGACCTGACTCGTTACGATTTGGGCTCCGGTATCGGCAGCGGCACGAGCCGCATCTCGGCGGTGCCGGCATCCTGTGTGCGTACCAGCACCGCAAAAATAGTGTCGACGGCGAGCCGTACTGCCGCGTCCATGGCCAAGCCCTTCGCCAGATGCGCCGCAATCAGGCCGGTGAGGAGATCGCCAGTGCCGTAGGGACGGATCGGCAGACGCGGCGTCGCAAAGCGCGACAACTGACCATCCGCGCAGAGGATCGTCTCCACCTGCCCGGCTGGCGTATCGGCGAGCGTGCAGCCGGTAGCGACGACATCGATGCGGCTGGTCCCCGCGAGAGCCGCGCACGCTGCGCGCAGACCCTGCGCGTCCCCAATCTTGATGCCCGACAGCAGCTCGAGCTCGAACTGGTTCGGCGTGGTGGTCTTCGCGGCCGGCAGCAGCCGGTGCCGCACCACGTCCAGAATGCCGTCGGCGACATAGACGCGGCCATCGTCGCCGATCACGGGGTCGCAGAGATAGACCAGCTTGGAATTGCGCGTGAGCGCCCGTTCGACGAAATCGGCGATCACGGCGGCGTTGCCGACCGAGCCGAGATAGCCGGTGACGAGCACGGCGGCCTCCTCGACGAGACCGCGCTCCTCGACACCCCTCAGCAGATCAGCGACGAGCTCGGTCTCCAGCACGCGTCCGCGCAGGGTTGGATAGCGCGGATGGTTTGACAGCAGCGTCGTCGGTACCGCCGCGACGTTCACGCCCTCCGCCTGCATGGCATAGGCGGCCGCGCTGTTGCCGACATGGCCGTGGACCACCTGGCTTTGAATGGAGATGACGAGCATGCGGAGGTCCGTACGGTCAAATGCTGAATGTGGCAAGCTATCGGAGCTCATACCCGAGCTCCGGCCGTAGCGCCTTCATCTTGCGTGCCAGCCGCCGGTGTCCGCTCTCCTGCGAGCGCGCCAGCTGGTTTGCCACGGCGACATGGTCCGCATCGGGCTTGTGCTGGTTGAGCTTGGCTTGCCCCTCGATCTGGTCCACCACGATATCGACGACGCAGATCGCAGCCAGCATGCTCTCGCGCTTGCCGCCCTCCATCTGCGCGAGATCCCAGGGCTGTTTCGGAAGCCGCGCCTCAGAGGCCGCCAGCAACGCATCGCCATGTCCGCGGTTCTGATCCAGCCCGCGCAGATGCGCCACGCCCGAAAGATGCACGGCCTCGTAAAGCCAGGTCGAGACGTTGTCGCGTGAGGAATACCAGTCGTTCGAAATGTAGGCATCATCGCCGGCGACGATCAGCAGGAAGCGCCTGTTGCCGTCCGCAAGCGACACAAGCGGATTCTTCGCAGTGAAATGGGCCTGCACGATCGCGCATCCGTCACGCTCGCACAGCACGAACGGCACGTGCGAGGCGCGCGGGCCGCGCTCATCCGCCGCCACGATCACGCCGAAGCCGCGCCTTGCGGCAAATTCCAGCGCGCGCTGCTCCTCGATGCGGAATTGGGGACGGAGGACATGCATGGCGGCGCTCGGGCTGGACGAAGGACGATGCGAGGCTAACCCAATATCCCCCCGAGTCCGAACGATATTGGGCCGCAAATGCGGATGTCAGGAATGATCGCGGCCTCGCGCGAGCTCCGCGAGATAGGCGCAGAACATGTCGGCCAGCCCGTCGGCATGACGCGCGATCTCGGTCTCGCTGCGCGGCGTCTCCGAGAACCGCTTGCCGACCTCGCTCAATGTCGTCGTGATCAGCTCGCCGGCGAGCTCGCGCGTCGCATCCGAGACCTTGGGCAATGCCTCCCGCATGAAGGCCGCGACAATGCCCTCGCCCGCGGCCCGCGCGTCCTGCGCCTCGGGCGCGTCGCGATAGAGCGGCTCGGCGTCGCTGAGCGCCGTGCGGATCGCCGCCTCCTCGCATTCGGAGCGGATGAAGGCATGGACCAGCGCGCGCAGCCGAGCCAGGGGCGGCGTCGCGCGGTCTTCGAGAATGCCGCGCAACATCTCACTCGTACGCCGCCACTCGTCGCTCTGGAGGCGAAACAGGATCGCGGCCTTGTTCGGAAAATATTGGTAGAGCGACCCGACGCTCACCCCGGCCCGCTCCGCCACCCGCGCCGTGGTGAAACGTTGCGCGCCCTCCTTCGCCAGGACCTGAACAGCGGCATCCAGAATGGCCGCCACCAGCTCGGTGGAGCGGGCCTGTTGCGGCTGTTTTCGTGAGGAAACTGAACGGCTTCGACGGTCGGCCATAGCACACCCTGGCAATGCGAATAGGAAATGCGACGAATTAGTCGTATTTCAGACTCCGCGCAAGCACGCGCTTTCCCACCGATCCCGGAGACCTCGAATGACCACCCCGACCATCACATCGCTTGCGCCGCTGCTGGACCGCCTGTTTCTCGAGGCCGAAGCCGCAAGCGATGCAACGCAAGCCGCCGTCGCCGACCTGTCCGATGCCGACCGGGCACGTATGATGCGGAGCAAGACCGATTATGCCGAGCTCTATGGCCGGCTGAAGGACGCACCGCTCGCGGTGTCGCGCGAGACCGGCATGCTGCTCTACATGCTGACGCGCAGCTCCCGCGCCGAGGCGATCGTCGAGTTCGGCACCTCGTTCGGGCTGTCGACCCTGCACCTTGCCGCGGGCCTGCGCGACAATGGCGGCGGCCGTCTCATCACCAGCGAGTTCGAGCCGTCCAAGGCCGTGCGGGCGCGGGAGAACCTGTCGGCCGGCGGCCTGATCGATCTCGTCGAAATCCGCGAGGGCGATGCGCTGAAGACGCTTCGCACGGATCTGCCCGAGACGATCGCTCTCGTGCTGCTCGACGGCGCCAAGGCGCTCTACCCGGAGATCCTGGATCTGGTCGAAGGCCATCTCAGGCCGGGCGCGATCGTCGTCGCCGACAATGCCGATTTCAGCCCCGACTACCTCGCACGCGTGCGCAGGCCCGGCAGCGGCTACATGTCCACGGCCTTTGCCGACGACGTCGAGCTCTCCGTGCGGATCAACTGACGCGCGCCGGAGCCGCTGCGACCATTCGAAGCCGCCGCACGATCATCGTGCGGCGGCTTCGTGCCGTGTTCCCCGCCTGTCGCAGGCGCGTCACTCACTCGTGATAGCTGGTCCAGCCAAAAGCCATGTTCCGCGTGCTAAACATACCTACCGCGCGGTATCTTTCGAGCAAAAACACCTGATTGACCATGACCTCCGCCTTCAACGCCTATGCTGCCCTTGCCCTCGCCATCGTGTTCGAGGTCACGGCGTCCGCCCTCCTCCAGCAGTCCGCGCAGTTCACGCGGCCGTGGCCGACGTTGGCCATGGTGCTGTTCTACGTCGCCTCGTTCTACGCGCTGTCGGTGGCGATCCGGGTCATTCCCCTGAGCATCGCCTATGCGATCTGGGGCGGCGTCGGCATCATCCTGACCGCCACCGTCTCCTTCGTGCTGTTCCGCCAGATGCTGGACGCCGCGGCCTTTGTCGGCATCGCGCTGATCGTATCGGGGGTCGTGGTCATCAACCTGTTCTCGGAGACCACGGTGCATTGATGGCGGAAAGCGCCTACACCCGCGCCAAGCAGCCCGAGCAGGTGCGGCGCGCCCTGCTCGATTGCGCCGCGGCGATCGCCATGGACCATGGCGTGTCGGGCGTCACAGTACAGGCGGTGGCGGCGGCCGCCGGCGTCACCAAGGGCGGGCTGTTTCATCATTTCGGCAGCAAGCAGGCGCTGATCGAGGGGCTGTTCGCCGACCTCCTTGCCCGCGTCGATGCCGAGATCGACGCCGCCATCGAGACTGATCCCAAGCCGCGCGGCAGCTTTACACGCGCCTATGTCAATGCGGTGTTCACCGGCAAGGCATTCGGATTCGCAACGCCCTGGGCGGCGCTGAGCATGGTCGTCGTCACCGATCCGTCATTGCGCCGGCTCTGGAACGACTGGATGAAGGCGCGCCTGAAGCGCCATCGCGCGACTGACGCAACGCCCGAGCTCCATGTCGTCCGCCTCGCCGCCGACGGCGCCTGGCTGTCCTATGTCACGACGGGACAAACACGGATGAACGCCGACCTTCGCGCCGTGCACGATCGCCTGATCGCGCAGACCTATCGGCGCACGTAGCGCATTCGATCCGGGCTACGGGCTCTGAACCGGCTTTGGCGGACGCGACGCCGACTTGGAAGGCTTTGCGCGAGGCTTCTTGCCCGCGGCGTTTGGCGGCGGTTCATCGACGGATTGCAAATAGGCAGCGAGCGCCTTGGCGGAGTCCGGGCTGGTCGCGTAATGGTCCTTCAGGAACCAGGCGAGAGTTACACTGAAGCGCCCTTTCGCCAATCCCCGCGGGCTGCGGTGACAGGTGGCGCAGCCGTCAGCGAAGAGTTTTGCGGGCGGTTTGCCGGCGTCGAGATTTTGCGCGGACGCGACCGTCGCCGTCAGTGCCGCAGCGGCTGCGAGAGTCATCAAGGGCGCGATTATCTCGCGCCCCGTTCGAAATACCGTCGTCAAATCCAGTCGTCCCCTAGCCGCGTTGCGCAGTCACGCCGCCAACAACTGATCGAATTCGGGCGGAGTATACGACTTGCCGTCCTGGTCGGTGATGACAACCTGCCATCCCTCGCTCGCCCACACCCTCGCCTTCGCCACAATCAGCAACCGGCTCTCGCGGGCAAAACTGCACTTCTCGTTGTCGCGTTCTGCGACCATCTTATAGGCCAATGCGCATCCCCTTGCGTTGCCCTGCCACCCGTCCCCGTCGTGGCAGCGGGCTTTGGCGGCAATTCGCCAGGAGCGTGGCAATTTGGTGCCATCCACGGCAGCATTGTGCCAGGATCCTGCCTGAACGAAGAAGGTTGATCATGTCACGCGTCAAAAACGCGATTCTGCTTGTCGTGAGCTTGCTTGTCGTAAGCCTGTTTGGCGCGGGCTTGCCCGGCTCCGTGCCGGCCGAGGCGCAGACCTACGATCCGCGTTATCCCGTCTGCATCGAGGTCTATACCCTCGACGGCAGCTCCATCGCTTGCAGTTTCATGTCGATGGCGCAATGCGCGGCGACCGCATCCGGGCAGTCCGCCCAGTGCTACGCCAATCCCTATGCTATGCAAAATCGCCAGCCGGGCCCGGGCCCATCGCCGCCGCGACGGAACCGCTAAGCGCCTGCAATCCGCTCAGTGCACGCGGATCACGTGAGGGCGGCCAAGATCGATCAGCCCCTGCACCGCCGAGAGGCGATCGTCCAGGGCTGCGATGGTGAGCAGCAGGTTGTTGCGGCGTTCGTCGAGCATTCCCATCTCGGCGCCAGTGAGCTTGGAGCTCGCCCGCTCCTTGTGAATCCCGTCGAGGGATTTGCGCAGTCCGGCGATCAGGCCGGCCAGCTGCTTGGCCTCCTTGGTCATCGAACGCTTCGCGACATTTTGGCGGCGCGTTTCCGCCTGACTCTGTCTCATCGTCATCCTCCCGTGCCCCGCTGCCCCGAGTGGATGCCGACATCTTTGGGTAGACATCTTACGATCGATGAAATCTGCCCGCGAAGAACCTTTTTAAATTGTACGCGCAGGGAACTCGCCCGCATCGAAACGGAAAGCCCGGCGCGAAGGCCGGGCTTTCGTCGCAACGTTAGTGCTTCTGATGACCGCCGCCGGGGCCGCCGGCCGGCGCGCCACCGCCATGCGGAGCAGGAGCAGCATTCATGTGCGGAGCACCGCCGCCGCCACCATGCGGCATCGCAGGCGCCGCCGCGCGCGGCGCCGGCATCTGCGCATGGGCGTTCATCGGCGCGCCATGGCTCACATTGGGCTGAGCGATGTGCGGCGCTGCGGGGCGCGCTGCAGGTGCGGCCGACACGCGCGGCGCTTCATGCGCACGCGCCATCGGCTGCGCACGCACCGCGGCGCGGCCCGCCGCCTGCTCATGCATCATGCGCGCTTGCGCATCGCGCGGATTGCGGCCCTGGACATTGGCCCGCTCCTGGACCCGCTCATGCGCGAAGCGCTCGCTTTGCCCGACGCGAGCCCGGTCCGTCGTCACCGCGGCGTTGCGTCTGCCAATGGCGGCGTCGTGGCGTGCAGTCGCGGCGTCGCGCCCGGAGACCGCAGCATCGCTCCTGACATTGCCATTCACATTGCCTCTGGCGTGCACACCCTCACGCCCCAACGCAACCGCGGCATCGCGCGTCGCCGCGCGGCCGATACGAGCGGCACGCGGATCGATCGTCATCTGTGTCGCGAGGCGCTGGTGCGAGGTCCAGTAATTATTCCAGTAGGTGTGGCGGCGATACCAAGGCCGCCCCTCATAATAGCTCGACCAGTACGAGGCCAGCGCGAAGGGAACGACAGGCACGTCGATCTCGTCGACATAATCGGGGAGATAGACGTAGTGGTTGCGATAGAGATATTCGAGATATTGCGATGACACCCAGCCGCGATCATCCGAGAAGCTCACGTCGCACCAGGCATTGCCGCGCAGGCAGCCGTGGATGTTGACGCGGGCGCCCTCGGGGATGCGATCGACCAGCGGAAAGCCCGAACCCGGACCGGCGCGCAGGCCGGTCGAGACGGTGACGATGCCCGGCGCGGCCAGCGCGGCCGTCGGGGCGAGCAGCAATGCTGCAACCAAAACGCTTTTCAGTCTCATGGCGTGTTCCTCCTCTCAAGGCCGAACGCGCCATTGAACCGAGCGTTCCGCGGGCGGTCGTCGCATCCGTCGAAAGATCAAGATGCGCGCCGCACGCGGTTCAATATTCATTCGCCGTTCATCGGCACAGCACTGGAAGCGCTGTTTTGCCCTCAGCTCGCTTGCAGCATGAAGCCGTCGAAGTACGACGCAAGCGCAGCAAAATCATCGAGCGGCAGCACCGTCGCGACATACTGGTCCGGCCGCACCACGACCATGCAGCCCGCCTTCCGGTCGATGCCGCGCATGGCGAACACGTCCTGGCCGCTCTTGAGGTCCGGACAGAACATCTTCTCGTAGTCGTACAAGCCGTAACGGCCTTTGCTCGGGAGCAACATCGGCGGCATCGCCTCGATGGCGAGTTCGCGATGATCCTGCTGAAACACCGCGCGCAGATCGATCACGCTGTCGATATCGCCGCTTCTAGGCGTATATCGCCGGATTGGAGATTTCTGGGATTCAGCGAGGAAATTGCACAGCGCGCGAATGGCCGAACCCGCGGCCGCCGGATCTCCCGCAGGCGAAAACGCGTAGATGCGGAAGCGGCCGTCCGCCTGCGCGGCATGGCCGAGATGCACCGGCTTGGCATCGCCGAGCCGGATCACCGGCGCGGAGTGAAAGCGCTTGCCGATGACGAGGCCTTCGGCGAGATGCTGATGCGACGCCGCGCCGGTGAGGATCGATGGCTTGTAGTGCGTTGCGGTGCCTGCGGTGTAGCGGCCGTGCCGGACAAAATAGTCCTGCGTCTTGGCCGCATCGGCGCCGCCGGCCTTGGCAGCGGACGCCAAGATCCCCGCCCATTCGCGGTCGAAATCGATCAGCTCCTTGGCGACCGCCTGCCGTTCCGCAGAATAGGAATGCAGCAGGCGTGGCGCACACTGCTTGCGCAGCACGGCCGCGAGCTTCCAGCCGAGATTGAAGGCGTCCTGCATTGAGACGTTCATGCCCTGCCCGGCCTTCGGGCTGTGGGTATGGCAGGCATCGCCGGCGATGAAGATACGCGGCAATTGCGCATTGATCTCGGCCTCCGGCACGTCGTCGAACTTGTCGGTGAGGCGCTGGCCGATCTCGTAGACCGACCACCAGGCGATCTCCTTCACATCGAGCGTATGCGGCTTCAGGATCCGCTGCGCTTTCGCGATCACGTCATCGGCGGTGATGTTGCGGTTGGCGACGCGTTCGCCGACGTCGAGCTTGGCGAGCTCGACATAGAGGCGGGCCATGTAGCCGCCCTCGCGCGGAATGATCAGCAGGCTGCCGTCCTTCGCCGACTGGATCAGCGCCTTGAAGCGGATGTCGGGAAAATCGGTCACCGCCAGCACATCCATCACGCCCCAGGCGTGGTTGGCGGAATCTCCGTGCAACTCGCGGCCGATCGACTTGCGCACCGTGCTGCGCGCGCCGTCGCAGCCGACGACGTAGCGCGCCTTGATGGTCTCGATCTTCCCTTCGTTTCCGACATCGACGCGCTCCAGTCGCACGGTCACGGCGTGATCGCTGAGCCCTGCGGCCGGATCGACCTCGAGATCCAGCAGGCGGCGGCTGTAATGCGGTTCGAGCTTGGCGGGCGACTTGCGCATGACGTCGAGAAAGCCGTCATGGATACGCGCCTGGTTCAAGATGACATGCGGGAATTCGGACAGGCCATCCTCGACATCCTGCACCCGGCCGCTGCGCACGATCTTTTCCGGCGCCTGCTCGTCGGGCTTCCAGAACGTGGTCTCGTTGACCCAATAGGCCTCCTTCAGCACGCGCTCGCTGAAGCCATAGGCGTGGAACATCTCCATGGTGCGGCAGGCGATGCCGTCGGCCTGCCCGACCAGCAACCGGCCCGGCTTCTGCTCGACGATGCAGGTCTTGATGTCAGGGAATTGCGCGAGCTGCGCGGCGAGCGTCAGGCCCGCCGGGCCGCAGCCGACGATGAGCACATCGACCTCGTCAGGCACGGCGCCGCCTGGCGCACGCAAAGCCTGAATGCGCTCGGCGGGATCGGCGATCTCGGGATCACCAGGCTGGAATCCATTGAGATGGAATTGCATGAGCACCTCTCCCGGAAACGTTCTGTTTGGATATTGATCAGTATGCTGACTATCAGTATACTTGTCAATAATCACGCCCCTCCCTGCTCTCAAGGAGAATTCGGTGAGCGATCCTAGCGACATGCCCGGGCATCTGGCGCGCCGGTTCCAGCAGATCGCGGTGGCGGTATTCCTGGCGGAGGTCGGCGATGCCGGCTTCGACCTCACGCCGGTGCAATACGCCGCGCTCGCGACCATCAAGGCCAATCCGGGGCTCGACCAGGTGACGCTCGCCGGCCTCATCGCCTATGACCGCACCACCATTACCGGCGTGATCGATCGCCTGGTCCAGAAGGGTCTTACCGAGCGCCGCGCCAGTCCGCGCGACCGCCGCGCCCGCGAGCTCCAGATCACCGACGAGGGGCGGCGCACGCTGCGCAAGATCACGCCGGCGGTCGAGTCCGCCCAGCGCATCATGCTGCGCGGCCTCACCGCGAAGGAAGGCGATGAGCTGATGCGGCTGCTGCGCAAGGCCATTGCCGCCGGCAACGAGCTCAGCCGCGCCCCGCTGCGCGAGGTGCAAGTGTAGTCCGGGATTTGGTCCCGCAGTTTTGTCCGTAATTGCCGCAGGCCTGCGAAACCTGGAACTAACCTTCGGCTGCTACCGTCGGAAACATTCGGCGCTTAACGCGCGATTAACTTTGCCGGTTTGGAGCTTGGAATGCGCAGATTGGTCATTTTTGCCGCGACGGTCGCGCTCTCGACCGTTCCTGCGCTCGCGAACGGCCATGGCGGCGATGCCCCTCCTCCGCCGAAGCCCGAGGCGACGAGCGCACCGGCGAAGGTGGTCCTGACCAAGCAGGGTCCCAAGCTGGTCGATCTCAAGGGCATGACGCTCTATTATTACGAGCGCGACACCACCGGGAAGACCTCGAACTGCAACGGCAAGTGCACCGAGAGCTGGGTGCCGCTGTCGGCGACGGCCGACGCCAAGGCCGTCGGCGACTTCACCGTGATCAGCCGCAACGACGGCAGCAAGATGTGGGCCTACCGCTACCGCCCGCTGTACACGTCACCCGCCGACAAGGCGCCGGGCGATGCCAATGGCAACGCCACGACGCTGCAATGGCGCATCGCGCGACCCGACGAATAAGGCACGGTGGCAGAGAGGTCAGCGTGCCCGCGTGCTGACGACTTTCGCGTGCGCGCTGGAATCGACCGAGGCGTAATTGACCTCCGCATTCCAATGCATCACCACATAGAGCGCCATGCCGGCCAGGAGCGATCCGTAAAAGCCGAGTGTCACGATCCGCCACTTGCGGACGACGCGGCGGTCAGTCTCATTCAATGGATAAAAAAATTTCTGCATGATGCCTCCAATGGCAACGAGCCATGGAGGCATAGCGCAACCGCAGCAAAACCGCTGTGAAGCATTTCACTCTCGACGAAGCGCCGATCGCGCCCGCCTTCACGCTTGAGTGAGCGCCGCGACCGCCACGCGCAGAATCCCGCGCCTTACCCGCGCCAGCTGGGCCCCGCCTGGACGCGCGCGTTCTGCCCGGGCGGCAGCACCACCACGGTCGAATTGAGCTTCACGCGGTCGTAGAGATCGATCACGTCCTCATTGCGCATCCGGATGCAGCCGGACGAGATCGCCTGCCCGATATATTCGGGCTGGTTGGTGCCGTGGATGCGATAGAGCGTGTCCTTGTTGCCGGCATAGAGATAGATGCCGCGCGCGCCCAGCGGATTGGCGGGCCCGCCGCGAACGCGCGCCGGATACGGCCCGAGGCGCGCCTGGATCTCTGCGGTCGGGACCCAGTCCGGCCATTCCGCCAGACGCCCGACGCGCGCGACGCCGGAGAAGGCCATGGCTTCCTCGCCGACCGCGACGCCGTAGCGGATCGCCTTGCCGTCGGGCAGCACGTAATAGAGATAGCGCGCGTCGGTATCGACCAGGATCGTGCCCGGCTGCTCCTTGCGCGGATAATCGACGACGTGACGCAGATATTGCTCAGGCACGCTCGCCTGGGCGTAAGGCGTATGTGCGAGCAACTGCCTGTCGCGCGGCGTCATGCTTGCGTCGGTCGACGGCGACAACGTTGCCTGCATGCAGCCGCCGAGCGGCAGCAAGGCAACCACAAACGGAATAATCAGAGATTTTGGCACCACCGGCCCCCCGATAGCAGATAGCAGCAGCGCCCCCAGCAACCCTAGATGCTGCCCAAATCGTGCTGAAAACAAGGCAGACCGGGAACAATTGCCCGTGTTCAATCGAGCGGGTTCCATCACCACAAACGGCGGAAGAGCGCCGCATGATCTCCACCCCCTCGCCTTGCTTTGGTCAAACCCGGCTGGACTCGTGCGTCATGGGACTTGGGAATGGGCTCACCTCAACGAATCGGCTCGCGCCAATGCGGACCAAGAGCGCTTCAAAGGAGCTGCGATGCTCGCGACGCTGAACAGCAAGCAAATCGTCGATGAGATCGTGAAGGACACGATCAAGGACAACGATCCGCACGACGCGGTTCAGATCTCGCCGGATATTCAGATCTCGCCGGATATGGTGCAGGCTTCGCGCCCCATCAGCGTTTCTCCGACGCTGGCGCCCGATATCGCGCTCCGCCCGGAGCCGAAGTTCGCGCCGGAGCAAAACATCAGCATCGTCTACGGCGCACAAGCCGCGGCTCCATCGGTCGACAGCGCGGTGCGCGTCGAGGCCAGCGATGGTCGCGGCCGGCGGAAGCGATCCGCGGTCAGCACGTGGCTGCGCGGCGCATCTGTCGCATTTCTGTTTGCGGGCGGCAGCGCGGCGGCCGCGATCGCCTGGGAGCAGCATGGCGACACCGCAAGACAGATGCTCGCGCAATGGACACCGGCATTGGCCTCGCTGACATCGCAGCTGCTGCCTGCGACACCGCAGACGGCGCCGGTCGCCGCTGCACAGGCCGCCCCGCCCGCGGCAGCTGAGGCCCCGCCTGCGGCGACCGATCAAATCGCCGATCAACCGGCCTCGCCACCTCAGCCTGCCACCGCCACCGCAGCAGCGCCGCCCGATGCCACCCAATCGATGGAGTCGATGACGCGCGACATGGCCGCGATGGCGCAGCAGATCGAGCAGCTCAAGACGACGATCGCCGAGCTGAAGGCCGGCCAGGAGCAGCTGGCCCGTGAGATGACCAAGCCGCCCGTGCCGAAGCCCGTAGCCGAGGCCAAGCCGGTCGATCCGCGCGCACGCGTGTCAGCGATTCAGCCGCGACCCGCACCGCCGCCAGTTCGCAAACCGAAGCCGGCCGTGTCACACACCTACATGCCGGCCTACTCGCCCGCGCCGCTCGCGCCACCGCCGCCGCCATCACAGGCAGCCGCAGCACCGCCGCCGGTCGCGCCCGTGACGACGACGCAGGCTGTTGCCGATGACGACGGACCTGTCGTGCGTCCGCCGATGCCGGTGCACTAGACGAACACCAGCGTCGCTACACGCTGTCCGAGTCGAGATGATGCGTTGAGTCCGGGTGATTACGGGAAGCGATGCTGACTCGTCTTCGCCAAGGAAGCTTTCGTGAAGCAAGTTTGCGCGACGAAAGCTTCAAGAGAAAAGGCCGTCGGGATCTATGCCGCCGGCCTTCTCTTGCAGCTGCCGGTTCCCGGAGCCCGGTTCTGCTGCAATTCCATGCCTCATGATCGCGTGGACATGTTTAATAAAATCTTAACGTCACCGTTCATTGCTCATCATTTCTGCGCCTTAGGCACAGAGATTGTGCGGCTTGTTCATCCGATAGATATCGACTCAGTGGTACGATCCAGCATGTTTTGAAGACTTCCGTCGAAGGCTTCGTTTGGGAATTTGGGTCGTCACACCGGAGAATTCGGATGCCATACTACTCCTTCGATCTCGTGGTTGGTGAAGAGTTCAAGAACCAGGGCGGAATCATCCTCGAAGACATCGAGGTCGCTTCGGATCGCGCCGTTCAGCTCGCATGCGAGCTGTCGCAGGTGAAGCCGGAGCTGCAGCAGAAGGGCTGCGCGGTGCGCGTCACCGATCGCGATCACAAAGAGGTCTATCGCACGCCGCTCGATCCTGTGCCGGCCTGGCAGCGCTAATCTTCAAGCACCGGCGCTTCGAACCAGTTCGTCAGCGACAATCCACCGTCGACGACGAACGCTGCGCCGGTGACATAAGCCGACAGCTTGTTCGACAGCACCGCGAGCGCCATCGGCACGAGGTCGTTTGCTTCGCCGAGGCGCCCGAGCGGAATGTGTTTCGCCAGCGAGGCATCGGCAACGAATCCACCTGCCGCGATCGCACCGGGCACCAGCGCGTTGACGCGGATATTGCGACGACCAAAGGTCTTCGCGAGCTCCTTCACCAGCATCGCCATCCCCGCCTTCGCCGTCGAATAATGCGGCAGGTTGCGCGGCGTGCCCGCATGCAGCGAGGTGAGGAACAGGAACGAGCCAGGCCGCTTCGCCGCGATCAGTCGTGTTGCGATTCCGCGCGCCAGATGAAAGCCGGCGTCGAGATTGACGGCATGCATCTCCTGCCAGGTCCTGCGGTCGACAGCGAGCGCGTGATCGGCCTCGCGCCGCGGCGGCGAGGCGCTGTGCACGAAATGCGTGACGTCGCCCAGCACCGCATGTGCCGAGGCCAGCAGCTCGTCGCAAGCCTCGAGCTTGGCGAGATCGCCGACCCACGGCACCGCCAGCTCAGGCGTCTTGCTCGCGCCGATCGCGGCAGTCACCCGCTCCGCGCTCACGTCGGCGAACATGGTCCGGACGCCCTCGCCGACCAGGCCCAGCGCGATCGCGCGGCCGATGCCGTTACCGGCGCCGGTGACGAGCGCGGTGTCGTGAGCGGGATCGAACGGCGTGCTGAACAGGCTCATGTCGCTCTCCGTGGCCGGGATATCCGCTACGATAGCGCACCGCATCGAGGCGCCACAATTGCGCCCCGGCACCATTGCGGAGCGGCGCGCCGGACGCTAGCCTCCCAAAAAAACGAGGAGGTACCCCAAGAATGCGCACCGGTTTTCTGATCGCAGGCCTGTTGTTGATCGCCGCGCCGGCCCAGGCGGGCGATGCGCCGGTCCGTTCGACCTATGTGACGATGGTCCTGCAGGCCTTCGCCGCCAAGGTCGAGTGCCCGGGCACGGATCTCGTCTACCAGGACCTCGTGCAGAAGGCGCAGCAAATGCAGCTGCCCGACGGCACCACCGAGAAGGTGCGCAAGGCGATCGCCTGGATGCACACCGGCGGCAAGATGGGCGAGAAGCAGGACGACGATCTGATGGCCGAGGTCGCGGTGGCGACGCAGGCAACCGACATGGATCAGCGCCGGCTCGGCATGCCCGGCTGGTGCGAGGCGCAAAAGACCAATCTCGCCGGCCTGATCCGCAGCAAGGGCGGCTAGCCGCCCTTGGCGGCCCGGCTTTGCCGGTGAACCTCGGCGCACCCCTCCGAGTCCAATGCTTCGAGCTGAGGACAATGCGAGGGGCCATGCCTGCCGATATGCTTTGGACGCGCCGGATGGCGGCGCTTGCGATGATCGTCGCCGCCAATTTGGCGCTGCCCGCTTTTGCCGCGACGGCGGACAATCCGGTCGCCGGCAAGCAAGTGCGCTTTCCGCAGGGGGTATGGAGCGCCCTGCCCCAGGTCGGCCCTGACGGCAAGGTGAGGCAATGCGTGCTGATTGCGCCGAGGCAACGCAGCAAGGCGGGCGGCAAGGTCGACACCGCCTTCGCCCTCAACATCAGCCGCGGCTCGGGCCTGTCCATCATGTTGATGGATGACGGCATGCCGAGCGAACACGTGCTGGACGACCAGGCCGAGATCGTCATCGACGGCCGCAGCTTCCCCGCGGTCGGCTTCCCGGTCGGCAACGCCTTCGCGCTGCATCCGGGCGATGCCGAGGGCATGCTTGCGGCGCTCGGCAAGGCGCGGAACGTCACGTTGCGCTCGGACGGTGCCGGCGTCGATTCCGGGCCGATCGCACTCGATCTGCCGGCGGATGCACTGAGCTGGCTGAAGCAATGCGGCAAGACCTTCGACATCGCGGTCGACAGGCCGACCGATCCCAACGCGCCGGAGATGCCGGCGCCGCGGCCGCGCTCGCCGAAGATCGCGGTGATGCAGCCGACGCCGGCTGGCCCGCCCGGGATCGAGGACAAGCAGAAGATCGAAGGCTGGGATGCATCCGAGCTACGCAACGGCGACGGGGCGATCGTCGCCTGCTTCATCCGCCGGCGCTATCTCATCGGCACGGACGCGCCCGCGCCGCAGCGCCGTCTCGCCATCTTCCTGATCGTCAGCCGCGCGAAGGGGCTGACCATGATGCTGAAGGATTCCAAGCTCAACCGGCCGGAAGGTCAGGCCATCGAGGCGACGCTGAGAATCGGCAATGTGCCGTTCGAGGCGTTCTCCGCGCAGGTCGAGGGCCCCGACGAAATCGGTCTGTTCCCGCAGCATGGGGCCGCGTTGGCCGAAGCGATCGAGACGGGTTCGGTCCTGGCGATGAAGGCCAAGACGATCGAGGACAATTACGAGTTCTCGGTGCAGCCGGGCGTGATCGGCTGGCTGCGCGCCTGCGCTCGGCGCAACGCGATTGCCATCGGACCCGCCGGGCGATGAAGGCGCCGTTAAGCATCGCGCGGCGGAACCGCCGCGCTGGCAAATAATCGTCACAATCATCGACAGCATGAGGCCTTGCTTCGAACAGGAGAACCCCATGCGGATTGTCTATCTCGTTTTCGCCGGAGCTCTCGTGGCCGGCTCCGTGCTGACTGCCCCGGCGCTGGCGAAGAATTCCGATGCCCAGAAAGGCGAGGACAAATCGGCCTCGTCGTCATCGTGCAGCGCCTATCAGCAGGCGCCGGATGGATCGTGGGAGCCGCTGCCCTGCAAGGAGACCGGCGAACGCGCCCAGCCGCAAACGCAACACAAGTCCGGCGCGCAAGGCGGCGATCAGGGCGAGCGCTGAGCTATCCGGCCCCCCGGGGAACTCACCGGTTCGGACTGCGTTGAGGCAGCGGCTTGCCGCGGTGCGTTCGCCCGCTAGCATACCGTAGGCAGAGTCAAGGAGCGGCTCCTGGAAACGCCAACCCCGCGCGCGCTCGTGGATGCGATCGAGTTGGAAGACCTTCGACGCCGTCTCAAGGCGATCGAGGAGGAAAACGTACGCCTGAAGGCGCTCGGGATGGCCGACCAGACCGGGCGCCGCGCAGCGGAATCGGCGCTGGCGGAAAGCGAGGAGCGTTACCGGACGCTGTTCAACTCGATCGACGAAGGCTTCTGCATCATCGAATTCTTCGACGGCCCGCACGGCCCGCTCAGCGATTACATCCACATCGAGGCCAATCCCGCCTACACCCAGCATGCCGGCATTCCCAACGTGGTCGGCCAGAAGGTCCGCGAGATGGTCCCTGATGAGGCCGACGGCTGGGTCGAGCTCTATGGCGGCGTGCTCGGGACCGGGCAGCCGATCCGCTTCGAGCGCGAGCTGGTCGCGACCGGCCGCCAACTCGAGCTCGCCGCCTTCCGTGTCGAGCCAGCCAGCCGCAAGCAGGTCGCCGTGCTGTTCCAAGACATCACGGCGCGCAAGCGGGCTGAGCGGGAGTTGCAGCAGCTCAACGAGACGCTGGAAGCGCGCGTGGTCGCCGCATTGGCCGAGCGCAAGCTGATGGCCGACCTCGTCGAAGGCACCGATGCCTTCGTGCAGGTCGTCGATCCCGGCTTCCGCTGGCTCGCCATCAACGGCGCCTCGGCTCGGGAATTCCATCGCATCTACGGCGTCTTGCCGAAGGTCGGTGACAACATGCTGGAGCTGCTTGACGATCAACCCGAGCATCGCGACGCCGTCCGCGCCGTCTGGTCGCGGGCGCTCGCCGGCGAAGCCTTCGTCGAGGTCGCCGAGTTCGGCGAGCCCGGGCGGGACCGCCGCTTCTACGAGATGCGCTTCAACTGCCTGCGCGAAAGCGAGGGCCGGCTGCTCGGTGCCTACCAGTTCTCCTACGACGTCACCGACCGGCTGAAGGAGCAGCAGCGGCTGCGCGTAGCCGAGGAGGCGCTGCGTCAGTCACAGAAGATGGAAGCTGTCGGGCAACTCACCGGCGGCATCGCGCACGACTTCAACAATCTGCTCACCGGGATCATCGGTTCGCTGGAGTTGTTGCAGACGCGGCTCGGCCAGGGCCGCGTCAATGAAATCGACCGTTACGTCACCGCGGCGCAAGGCGCCGCCAGGCGCGCCGCCGCCCTGACGCATCGGCTGCTCGCTTTCTCGCGGCGGCAGACGCTCGATCCCAAGCCGACCGACCTCAACCGCCTCGTCATGGGGATGGAGGAGCTGGTCCGCCGCACCGTCGGCCCGGAGATCGCGGTGGAAGTCGTCACCGCAGGCGGGCTGTGGCCGACGCTGATCGATGCGTCACAGCTCGAGAGCGCCCTGCTCAACCTCTGCATCAACGCCCGCGATGCGATGCCCGGCGGCGGACGGCTCACGATCGAGACCGCCAACCGCTGGCTCGACGAGCATGGCGCCGGCGAGCGCGATCTTGCGCCCGGCCAGTATGTGTCGCTCTGCGTCACCGACACCGGCACCGGCATGACACCCGACATCGTCGAGCGCGCGTTCGAGCCGTTCTTCACGACCAAGCCGATGGGCCAGGGCACCGGGCTCGGCCTCTCCATGGTCTACGGCTTCGTGCGCCAGTCCGGCGGCCAGGTCCGGATCTACTCCGAAGTCGGCCAGGGCACGACCATGTGCCTCTATTTGCCACGCCATTATGGCAACGAGGCTGACAGGCCGTCCACCTTGGCGGCCAAGAGTGCTGTGCGGCCGAAAGCTGGTCACACCATCCTGATTGTCGACGACGAGCCGTCGATCCGCATGCTGCTGGCCGATGCGCTGGAAGAGATCGGCTTCAGCGTCCTGGAGGCTCATGACGGCCCGAGCGGGCTGAAGATCCTGCAATCGGAGGCGACGATCGATTTGCTCGTAACCGATGTCGGCCTTCCCGGCGGCATGAACGGCCGCCAGCTTGCGGATGCTGCGCGCACAACCCGTCCGGCCCTCAAGGTGCTGTTCATCACGGGCTATGCGGAGAATGCCATCATCGGCAACGGCCAGCTCGCGCCCGACATGCAGGTGCTGACAAAGCCCTTCGTGGTCGAGACGCTGGCCAGCCGCGTCCTCGATATGATCAAGGATGGAACGGTGCGGAGCTGATCAGCTCTGGGCCGGACCGCGCATGATCTTCATGGCGTCCTCGATGTGACGCCATTCCTTGGCCTCTTCGGCTTCGCCGCGGCCCTCGCAGGCCTGGGCCTGTTCGGCGGCTTTCGCAATCGCAGCGAAACCATGTCGTTCCAGCATCTGCCGCGCGACGGTGTGGACCTGGACCTCGGACATCATGGGCGCTCTCCCGTTTGCAGAAGCCACGGGACATCGCTCGGCTGTCCCGCGGGGCCCATGACAACGATCGAGCCTCGGCCCTCGTTCCGCACCGGACCACGCCCACGCAACAACAAAGGCGGCCCGCCATGCCCGGCGGACCGCCTTCTCACCCACCCCAAGAAACCTACGCCAAGATTGGCAGCCTTCGGTCAGGCCCCCTACCCGACCGCGGCCCTCTTGCGCTCGACATCGTTGGGCACCTCGATATCGACCTCCAGGGTCGAGACCTCATCGCCGCGCTCGAGCCGGACGATGACCTTGGTCGGATCCAGCGTGACATGCCTGGACACGACGGCGAGGATCTCCTCACGCAGCACACCGAGCAGGTCGGGCTGGCCGCGCAATCCGCGTTCATGCGCAAGCAGGATCTGCAACCGTTCGCGGGCGACCGGTGCGGAGGCCTTGTTGCCGCGGAGAAGTCGAAGCAGTCCCATGCTCATGCAGCCCTCCGTCGCAGCAGGCGGTCCATCAGCCCCCTCCGCTCGGCGGGAACGTGCATCGTGATGCTTTCACCGCAGAGGCGCTTGGCCGCGTCCATGTAGGCCCGCGCCGGTGCTCCATCCGCGTTCGAGAGCGTCACCGGCGTGCCGACGTTGGAGGCCTTCAACACGTCCTGGCTCTCGGGGATGATGCCGAGCAAGGGCGTTGCGAGGATTTCCAGGATGTCGTCGATGGTCAGCATCTCGCCGCGCGCGGCGCGGGAGGGATCGTAGCGGGTGATGAGAATGTGCTTCTCGACGCGCTCGCCCTTCTCGGCCCGCACGGTCTTGGAATCGAGCATGCCGATGATGCGGTCGGAATCGCGCACCGAGGAGACTTCCGGGTTGGTCACGATGACGGCCTCGTCCGCAAAGCGCATCGCCATGGAGGCGCCGCGCTCGATGCCGGCCGGGCTGTCGCAGATCACCCAGTCGAAGCGGCTGCGCAGCTCGGCGATGACCTTGCCGACGCCCTCTTCGGTCAGCGCGTCCTTGTCGCGGGTTTGCGAGGCCGGCAGCAGCCAGAGGTTATCGAGCCGCTTGTCCTTGATCAGCGCCTGCGGCAGCTTTGCGACGCCCTGCACCACGTTGATGAGGTCGAACACCACGCGGCGTTCGGCGCCCATCACAAGGTCGAGGTTGCGCAGGCCGACGTCGAAATCGACGACGACGACCTTGTCGCCACGTTGCGCGAGCGCAGCCCCTAGCGCGGCGGTCGTCGTAGTCTTGCCGACCCCGCCCTTGCCTGACGTCACGACCAGTACCTTACTCATCTGAAATGTCTCCTTTGCTGGTCAGTTCAGTGCTGTAATTCGCATGGTATTCCCCTGCAGCCAGGCCTGCGCCGGCTTGCCGCGCAAGGCGGCGTCGATGTCGTCCGCAGTCTGGTAAAACCCATCAATTGCAAGCAGTTCGGCCTCGATCTTCTGACAATAAATCCGCGCGCTCTTGTGCCCGTTGACGCCCGCCATGGCGCGGCCGCGCAGCGCGCCATAGATGTGAATGGAGCCACCGGCCACGACTTCGGCACCGGAACCGACCGAGCCGAGAATGGTGATGTCGCCCTCGGGGAAGATCACGGTCTGGCCGGAGCGCACGGGCGTCTCGAGCAACAGCGAGGTCGGCTTGGCCTCGGCCTTCTCAGCCTTCTTCGGCGCGCTCGGCTCGACCACGCAGCTGCGCCCGCCCGACAGCAGCGGCGGCATTGCCGGCGTCAGCCGCGATTCGTCCACGCCCTCGATGCCGAGCACGCGAATGTTGCGGTCCTGGAGGCTGGTGAGCAGATGGCTGATGCCGGACTGGCTGAGATCGACCGAGGACAGGTCAACCACCACCGGCCGGCCGACGAAGAAGCCCGGCGAGCGGGCGATGGTGGCGTCGATTTCCTGGAGCCACTCCAGGATCGGAACCGTCGGCACGAACACGAAGGCCACATAGGACCGCCCGCGCAGGCGCACCATCTGACGTTGGACTTTTGCTGCAGCCTCCATGACGGCCGACTCGTTCCCCGTTATTGAATAGTTAACGATGCGGCGGATTTGGTTAACGGCCGGTTAATTCTTTCGTGGGGATGGGCGGGATAGGGCCGTAGGCTTCAAATCCTAACCCGTCATCCTGAGGTGCGAGGCATGGGACGCAATGCGTCCCATGGGGAGCCTCGAAGGATGCGCGGCCCCGATGCAGCCACGCGGAGAGAGCCGGGCCGTCGCCCTTCGAGGGCCGCCGAAGGAGCGGCTACCTCAGGGTGACGGTGAAGGATGAGTGCTCGCTGCTTCCCACATCGGCAATGACGACGTTGGGGCAGAAGGCCTCCCAGCCCCTCACCTCACGCCGTCCATTGTGATCGGAGGCCAGATTGACACCGTTGCATCATCTGGCTTCGATCCGCCTCCCCGCAGCCGGAGCTGATCATGTCAATCCAGTCGTCCACCAGACGCAAGACTGCGCCGGACATTCGGGCCCGCAAGCGCGGCGAGCCGATCGTCATGCTGACGTCCTACCACGCGCATACGGCAGCGCTGGTGGACCGGCATTGCGACGTCATTCTGGTCGGCGACTCCCTTGGCAACGTCATGCATGGCTTCGAGACCACGGTACCTGTTACGCTCGACATGATGATCCTCCAGGCGCAGCCGTGATGCGCGGGTCCAGGCAGGCGCTGGTCGTGGTCGATATGCCGTTCGGATCGTATGAGGCCTCCAAAGAGCAGGCGTTCAACGCCGCGGTCCGGATCATGAAGGAAACGCAGTGCGGCGCGGTGAAGCTCGAAGGCGGCGTCCGCATGGCCGAGACGATCGCATTCCTGTCCGGGCGCGGCATCCCGGTGATGGGTCATATCGGCTTGACCCCGCAATCCATCAACACCCTCGGCTCGTTTCGCGCCCAGGGCCGCAGCGAAACGGATTGGGGGCCGATCGAGGACGACGCGAAGGCGGTCGCCGATGCCGGTGCGTTCTCGGTCGTCGTCGAAGCCGTCGCCGAACCGCTGGCGCGCAAGATCACCGAGACAATCGCGATCCCGACTATCGGCATCGGCGCAAGCGCGGCGTGCGACGGCCAGGTGCTCGTGCTTGAGGACATGCTGGGACTATCACCGCGAACGCCGAAATTCGTCCGGCGCTACGGCAATCTGGGTCCGGCCATCGAAGCCGCGATCGAAGCGTATGCCGCCGATGTGCGGTCGCGCGCCTTTCCCGGGCCCGAACACGTCTACGACATGAAGAAGAGCTGACCAGGCCGTCAGGCGCCGCTCGCGGCGCACCCTACTTCTTCACCTTGCTCGCATCCATCTTGATGGCGGGATCCAGCATCTTGGTCGAGAACGCCGTGGTCACGTCGAACGGCTTCTCCATGCCGAGATACGTCTGGACCAGCTCGTAGTCCTTCTTCATCCGCTCACCGTCGATCCAGCCGAGACCCTTGGTGGTGGTGAACTCGTCGGTCATCAGGAACTTGATGCGCTCCCACTGGCGCTCCTGGTTCTCCTTGTCGAGGCCGGAGACCTGGTCGAGCAGCGCCTTCAGGCACGGTGCCACATCCGCAACGCAGGCCGCGAAGGCCTTCTGCGAGATGCGCACGAACTCTTCGACGAGCTTGGGATTCTTCTGAAGATAGGCGCCGTTCACGATGAGCGAATTGCCGTACGGGTTGAGCCCGATGTCCTTCCAGTTGACGTAGCCGAGGTCCTGTCCGAACTCGATCACCTTCAGATCGTGCTCGTTGTAGAAGTCGCTGATGATGTCGACGGTGTGGCTCTTGAGCCCCGCGATCTTCGCGGTCGGGCCGATGTTCACGAAGCTCACGGAGTCAGGCGCGATGCCCGCGGCCTTCGCGAACGCCGGCCACATCACGCGCGAGGCATCGCCGGGCGGATTGCCGATCTTGTGGTTCGGAAAGTCCTTCACACCGTTCACGCCGTAGCTCTTCAGCCAGTAGAAGGTCTGCCCGGTGTTGGCGTAGATGCTCATCAGCGCGACGTCGTCGGCGCCCTTGCTCTTGGCGACCAGCATGGTGGCGAGATCGGCGATGCCGAAGGGCGAGCCGCCGGAGCCGACCTTGGCGGCGGAGACGCCGGAGCCCTTGCCGACCTCGATGGTGAGGTCGATGCCGGCCTTCTCGTACCATCCCTGCGCCTTGGCGTAATAGAACGGCGAATGGTCGGCCGTCGGCGTCCAGTTCAGGATCAGATTGACCGCCTCGCCCGCGCTGGCCGGCGCCGCCGGCAGACCAAGCACCAGCGCCACAACAGCCGCCTGCAAACGCTTCATCGCATCTCTCCCTGTGCCGGCGACCCGGCTTGTCGCTCTCCCCATGTGAGGATACCAATGCAACAAGGCCGCCCTCAACTTGTCAACTGTTTGGTTGGAAATGCCCGCAAAACGTTCAGGCGACACCGTGCCGCAGCGGCGCGACCCCGTCGCCACCCGCAACAAGCTGCTCACGGCGGCGCGCCTGGAGTTCGCCAAGCACGGCTTTGCCGGCGCCCGCGTCGACGAGATCGCCGAGCGCGCCGGCGTCAACAAGCAGCTGGTCTACCACTATTTCGGCGACAAGGACGCGCTCTATCTCGCCGTGCTTGAATGGGTTTACGCTGATATCCGCGAGCAGGAGCGCCAGCTCAATCTCGAAGGCCTGCCGCCGGAAAAGGCGATCCGGAAGCTGATCGAGGCCTCGTTCGATTACCTCGCCACCAACCCTGATTTCATCGTGCTGCTGAACGACGAGAACCGCGGCGGCGCCCGCCACGTCCGCGGCTCGACCCGGCTGGAGGCGATGCATTCGCCCCTCGTCGTCAGCGTCTCCCATATCCTCAACGAAGGCGTCCGCGCCGGCATGTTCCGCAAGGGGATCGATCCTGTCCAGCTCTACATCTCGATCGCAGCACTAGGCTATTTCTACCTGTCCAACACGCCGACGCTCTCGGCGATCTTCGGCAAGGATCTTTCGACCCGGACGGCGCGGCGCAACCGCCGCCGGCATGTGGTCGACCTCGTGCTGCATTCGCTCCGGCCATAATCAACCAACTGGTTGAAACTTCCTGCAAGGCCGGTTAGGCTTGAGATCAGCGGCGTCGTCGCTGCTAGCAACAGGGAGCAAATGGTGGCAGGAGACGCAGCCCGCACCTCGCGCAGCTTTGCGGTCATCCTGATCGTGCACCTCGCCGTGCTCGTGCTGTGGCAGGTCGCGGTCGATGCCTTCCACGTGCCGAAATTCATCCTGCCCTCCCCGCTCGCGACGATTCAGACGCTGGGCACCGCGAGCTATTCCTGGGGCGCCAACACGCTGGTCACCGCGATCGAGATCCTCGGCGGCTTCGCGCTCGGCGCTTTCGTCGGCGTCGCGCTCGCGGTGATCTTCAGCTGGGCGCCGCTCGTCAGCCTCGTGCTGCTGCCGCTGTTTGTGACCTTGAACATGATCCCGAAGGTCGCGCTCGGGCCGCTCTTCATCGTCTGGTTCTCCTACGGCATCGTGCCGAACATCCTGATCGCCTTCAGCATCTGCTTCTTTCCGATCCTGCTCACCACGGCGCGCGGCCTGCGCGAGGTCGAGCCTGACCTGCTCGACCTCGTCAAATCGCTGCGCGGCTCGCGCTGGACGCTATTCCGCAAGATCCAGCTGCCGGGATCGCTGCCTTACGTGTTCTCCGGCATGAAGGTCGGCGCCATCCTCGCGGTCGCCGGCGCCATCGTCGGCGAGTTCATCGCCTCCGAGCGCGGGCTCGGCTACCTCATGATCCAGGTGCAGTCCTCGCTCGACACGCCCGCGATGGTGATGGCCGTCGTGCTGCTGACCCTGCTCGGCGTCGCTCTCTACGGCCTGGTGCTCGCCCTCGAACGCATGTTCGTGGTCAGCGATGCCAGGCAAGCCTAACTGAAGGACCGCCCCATGCTTCTCACCCGCGAGAACCTGCCGAAGACCATTCCCGATATCGCGGCGCTCGACGACCTCCTGTGCCGGCCGACGCAGGCGCTGATCGACGATCTCAGGAAGGTCGAGGGCGACATCATGGTCCTCGGCGTCGGCGGCAAGATGGGCCCGACGCTGGCGGGGCTCGCCAAGGCCGCGGCCCCGGATCGGCGCGTCATCGGCGTCGCCCGCTTCAGCGAAGCCGGTGTGAAGGAGTGGCTGCACGCGCGCGGCGTCGAGACCATCAATTGCGATCTGATGGACGAGAAGGCCATTCAGGCCCTCCCCAAGGCGCCCAACATCATCTTCATGGCCGGCCGCAAGTTCGGCGCCGAGGGCGACCTGTCGCTGACCTGGGCGATGAACGCGCATGTGCCGGCGCTGGTCGCGCAGGCCTTCCCGTCGTCGCGGATCGTCGCGTTCTCGACCGGCTGCATCTATCCTTTCGTCCCTGTCGAGGGCAAAGGCTCGACCGAGGACATGGCGCCGAACCCGCCCGGCGAATACGCCCAATCCTGCGTCGGCCGCGAGCGCATGTTCGAATATTTTTCGCGCAAGTTTTCGACGCCCGGCCGGCTGTTCCGCCTCAACTACGCGATCGACATGCGCTACGGCGTGCTGCACGACATCGCCACCAAGGTGCTCAACGGCACCCCGATCGACGTCAGCCTCGGCCATGTCAATTTCATCTGGCAGGGCGATGCCTCCGCGCAGGCGCTGCGATGCCTTGCGCATTGCACGGCCCCGACCTCGCCGATCAATGTCAGCGGCCACGAGATCCTTGCCGTGCGCGATCTCGCCCAAAAGTTCGGCGCGCGCTTCGGCCGCACGCCGGTGCTGACGGGCAAGGAGGAGCCGACGGCGTGGCTCACCGACACGTCCAGGGCGGTCGAGCTGTTCGGCCTGCCCGTCGTCGACACCGAGCAGCTGATCGCCTGGACCGCGGACTGGGTGTCGCGCGCCATGCCGAGCCTCGGCAAGCCCACCAAATACGAGGTGCGCGATGGACGCTACTGACGCTCCGCCCATCCTCATGCTCGGCGTCGCCGACGCGATCGCCGGGCTCGCGCTGTCGACGGAGGCGCACTGGAACCAGACCGAAGAGGACTGGCGCATCTTCCTGCGCGACGGCATCGTGTTCGGCATTCGCGACGGCATGCGGCTGATCGCAACAGCGGCACTGCTGCCCTACTCCGGCAACAATGCCTGGATCAGCATGGTGCTGGTGTCGGCCACGCATCGCCGCCGCGGTCTCGCAACGCGCCTCGTCGATGCCTGCCTCCAGACGGCGCGCAAGAACGGCCTGACCAGCTGGCTCGACGCCACCCCCGACGGCGCCGCCGTCTACGGCCCGCTCGGCTTCACCCCGACACTGCAATTGCGCCGGCTGAAGTTGGTGAAGCCGGCGCAGGCCTCCGCGCCGGCGCCGTCAGCCGCCACGCTCGAGGCGCTTCGCGCGCGCGACCAGCGGGCCACCGGGTTCGACCGGACCGCGCTCCTCACCGCCTTTGCCCGACGCTCCGGCTCGCGCATCGTCACAGCGAATGGATGCATCGCGCTGGTCCGCGATGGCCGGACCGCGCGCCACATCGGCCCATTATTCGCTGACAATGCCGCGGACGCGCTGGCCCTTGTCCACGCGATCGCCCGCTCCGAGCCCCGCCCCCTCCTGATCGACGCCGTCGCCTCGCAAGCTGCGTTCCTGGAAGGACTGGCCGCATCTAGCTGGACCATCGAACGGCCGTTCCAGCGCATGCGCTTCGGCCCTGCCACATCAGCGGGCGACGAAATGCCATTCGCCGTCGCCGGCCCAGAATTCGGATAGACATCATGCACCACAGCCAGATCAACGCAGACGTCCGCAAGCTGATCGCCGAGGGCACCGTGCTGCCGGCGCATCCGCTCGCGCTCACCGCCGAGCGCCAGCTCGACAAGCAGCATCAGCGCGCGCTGACTCGCTATTACATCGACGCCGGCTCCGGAGGCCTCGCGGTCGGCGTGCACACGACGCAATTCGCGATTCGCGATGTCGGCCTGTACCGGCCGGTGCTGGAGCTTGCCGCCGAGACTGCCGCCAGCTGGACCAAGCGCCCGCTGGCGATGGTCGCGGGCCTTGCCGGCCCGACCACGCAGGCCGTCACGGAGGCCCGCACCGCCCTCGACATCGGCTATCACGCCGGCCTGCTCAGCCTCGCCGCGATGAAGGGCGCTTCCGAGGACGAGATCATCGCGCACTGCACGACGGTCGCAGCGGAAATCCCGCTGGTCGGCTTCTACCTCCAGCCCGCCGTCGGCGGCGTCATCCTGTCGAGCCGGTTCTGGCAGCGCTTTGCCGCGATCGACAATGTCATTGCGATCAAGATCGCGCCGTTCAACCGCTATCGCACGCTCGACGTGCTGCGCGGCGTCGCCGCCGCCGGCGCGCTCGATCGCGTCGCGCTCTACACCGGCAATGACGACCACATCCTGCTCGACCTGATGCTGCCGTTCGACCTGCGCGACAACGGCGTCACCACGCGCACCTATTTCAAAGGCGGCCTGCTCGGCCATTGGTCGGTCTGGACCGCGAGCGCGATCAAACAGTTCGAGCGCTGCAAGGCGGCGCGGCACAAGGACAGCGTGCCGGCCGACCTGCTCGCGCTCGATGCCCGCGTCACCGACTGCAACAGCGCCTTCTTCGATGTCGCCAACAATTTTCACGGCTGCATCGCCGGCTGCCACGAGATCCTGCGGCGCCAGGGCCTGATGCGGGGATTGTGGTGCCTCGATCCGAACGAGGGTCTCAGCCCCGGCCAGAAGGAGGAGATCGACCGCGTCACGCGCGAACACGCCGACCTCAGCGACGATGCTTTCGTTGCGGCAAACTTGAGCAAATGGCTGGCATGAGCTCCGAGGCCTTCATCAGCCTGCAAGGCGTCCGGAAAGTCTATCGGACCGGCGGCTCCGAGTTTTTGGCCGTGTCGGACGTCACCATGGACGTGCAGGAAGGTGAGCTGGTCTCGCTGGTCGGCCCCTCCGGCTGCGGCAAGACCACGGTGATGAAGATTCTGGCGGGCCTGCACAGCGCCGACGGCGGCACGGTGAAGATCGGCAATGCCAAAAGCCCGTTCGATCCGACCTGCGACATCGGCATGGTGTTCCAGCAGGCGCTGCTCCTCAAATGGCGCACGATCCTGGACAACGTGCTCCTGCCGGCCGAGATCGTGGGACTGCCGATGAAGGCCGCGCGCGAGCGGGCGCGCGATCTGCTCAACCTCGTCGGTCTTGCCGGCTATGAAGACAAATATCCGCAGCAGCTCTCCGGCGGCATGCAGCAGCGCACCGCGATTGCACGCGCGTTCATCCACGATCCCAAGCTGATCCTGATGGACGAGCCGTTCGGCGCGCTGGATGCGCTGACGCGCGAGCAGATGAACCTGGAGATGCTACGGATCTGGCGCGAGAGCGGCAAGACCATCATCTTCGTCACGCACTCGATCCAGGAAGCGGTGTTCCTGTCCTCGCACTGTGCGGTGCTGACCGCGGGCCCGGCGAAGATGGCTGATTACTTCCCGATCGACCTGCCCTTCCCGCGCGACCTGCCGCTGAAGACCACGGACGCCTTCGGCGCCTATGCGCGGCGCATCTACGCGAAGCTGGGATTGGGGGCGTAAGACGCCACACGATCAGTCCCGTAGGGTGGGCAAAGCGGAGCGTGCCCACCATTGTCAATGAAGCGAAAGAACGTGGGCACGGCGCAGTCGCGCCTTTGCCCACCCTACGAGAGCCGGGCGCGGCGTAAACGCCGCGCCCTCCTCACCATCAGCTCTTGTTACGCATCTTGCTGAGCAGATAGTTGTCGTAAAAATTCTCGGCGATCTGCGTGTAGAACAAGAGCTCCTTCATATACGCGTCGTGGCTCTCCTTGGTGCGCTTGAACAGGTCGCTCTTGGCGGCGAGCTCGTTCAGGTGCTCCTGGGTCGCGTTGTAGCAGGCTTCCAGCACCGGCTGCGGGAACGCCTTCAGCTCGGCGCCGTTGGCGATCAGCCGCTTCAAGGCCGCCGGATTCACGCTGTCGTACTTTTCGAGCATCCAGGCGCCCGCCGCCGAGGCGGCCTGGTTGACGATCGCCTGATAGTGCTTCGGCAGGCTCGCCCATTTCTCGTCGTTGACGATCATGTGCAGCATGGCGCCGCCTTCCCACCAGCCGGGGAAGTAATAGTACTTCGCGACCTTCTGGAAGCCGAGCTTCTCGTCGTCATAGGGGCCGACGAATTCGGCCGCATCGATCGAGCCCTTCTCCAGCGCCGCATAGACGTCGCCGCCGGCGAGCTGCTGCGGCACGATGCCGAGCCGCGCCAGCACATGGCCACCCATGCCGGCGATGCGGAATTTGAGGCCCTTCAGGTCGTCGACGGTCTTGATCTCCTTACGGAACCAGCCGCCCATCTGGGTGCCGGAATTGCCGCAGAGGATGGCGTGAGCCTTGAAGGGCTTGAGCGCCTCGTTGGTGAGATCGGCGCCGCCGCCGAAATACCACCAGGACTCCTGGTGGCGATGGTTCATGCCGAACGGCGCACCGGTGGCATAAGCCAGCGCCGGCTCCTTGCCGATGTAGAAATAGAGCGGCGTCTGCGCCATCTCGACCGAGGCGACGCTGACGGCGTCGAGCGCCTGCAGGCCCGGAACGAGCTCGCCGGCCGCAAAGGTCTGGATCTGGAATTTGTTGTCGGTGGCGTCGGCCACGTATTTCGCAAAGGTCTGCGCTGTGCCGTAGATGGTGTCGAGCGACTTCGGGAAGCTCGAGGTCAGGCGCCATTTGATCTCGGGCGAGCTCTGCGCAATCGCAGGTGCAGCAACCAGCGTCGTCGCACCGGCGACCGCGCCGCCCTTGAGAAATGTACGGCGTTTCATGATGAGCACTCTCCCTGAATCAAGGTTTGAAATGGATTGCCCTGGTCAGCCCAGGGCTACGGTCTTGGCGGACCGTTTGCCTGTTCCTGAGGCAGAGTTCAAGCCGCGAGAACGCATGGCGCGGTGGCCATCGGCTGCCAAAACAGCGCACCGAACCAAGGGCTTGCCGAGAACACCTCTGGCGTCCCTGGATCAGGTCTCCTGGAGGAAGACCGATAGCGCTCGCTGCAGTTCCTTGAACGCGCGCGGCCCGATCTTGGCGGCAAGGGCCCTCTCGCTTTCGGCGATCGCAGGCCGCAGGCGGCCCAAAAGCGCGGTCCCGGCCTGCGTCAGATACAGCACGTAATAGCGGCGGTTGATCGCCGAGGCCGAACGCTGCACGAGGCCCCGCCGCTCCAGATGATCCACGAGACGCCCGAGCCCGGCCCGCTCGATCGACAGCGATTGCGCGATGGCGAGCTGATTGACGCCCGGATTGGCCTCGATCACCGACAGCACGGAGAACTGCGCCGCGCTGATGTCGAACGCGGCGAGCCGCCGGCTGACATCCTTGAATACCCAGAGTTGGGCCCGCCGGATGCGATAGCCGAGCGAACGGGACAGATCGTCGGAGGCGAGCAGCCTCTGCCGGGCAGGCTTTGCGGCCGCTCCGGCGCGCGGCGCGGATCGCTTCGCAACAGGCGCCGGGCGTGGCGCGGCCTTGGAGGATCGCTTTCTGATGCCCGCCTTCTTCGGCTCCATCGACAATGATCTTTCGCAAGCCGGCGCAGCGGCTATCCGGGATTCGCCCGCCGAGTCTATCGCAGCCGGGCCAGATCGAGAAGCCGAGCGGGATCGCACTGCGTGAGCACAGCTTCTACGACAGGTTGCGCTGCGCACTCGCGCGCCGCGTCATGTTGACACGGCAACATCGCACGCCCTAGGATCGAAAAAGCCCGCCGTGACACGAGCGGGACCAAGGGGGATGACGTCCGTGCTTCCATCAGAGATGGGCGGCGAGCCGCGTGCGATCACGCATAGCGGCGCGATCGGCGCGCGCCTGCGCGTTGCTTGCAAATGCCGCCGCGTCACCTCTGCTTTGGCAACGACATCGTCAACGACACTGCCTGAACGAACGCGCCCGCATGGGGCGCGTCCGCTCGACCATCATTGTTGAAAACTGGGAGGGATTGACATGAAACGACGACTTCTCGCATCGACCATCATGGCCGGCTGCGCGGCGCTCGGCACGCAGGCCATTGCGCACGGATTCCCGCCGAGCGGCGTTGCGCCGCGCGCGTCCTGCACCGCCCTCACCGGCCTCACTTTGCCGAACACGCAGATCCTGAGCGCGACCCAGAAGACGGGTTATTGCAACGTGATCGGCATCATCAACAAGCGCGTCTCGACGCAGGATCCTGACCATTTCACCTACGGCATCGGCTTCGCACTCAACCTGCCCAACACCTGGCACGGGCGTTTCGAGATGATGGGCGGCGGCGGCACCGACGGCAGCCTCAATGGCGACCCGCAAGGCGCCGCCGGCGTCGAGGTCGGCCAGGGCTGGGCCGTCGCGGCCAATGACGGCGGCCACGAAGACAACGCCAATAATCCGGTCGGCGGCCATCAGGACGACGATGCCAATGCCGGCGGCTCCGCGCATTTCGCCATCGACGCGCAGGCGCGCCGAGACTACGGCTACAACGGCATCGAGAAGACCGCGACGATCTCCAAGCAGATCATCTCCTATTTCTACGGCCTCGATACCGCCTACTCCTACATCATGGGCTGCTCGAACGGCGGCCGTGACGCCATGATGGCCTCGCAGCGCTTCCCGTGGCTGTTCGACGGCGTGATCTCGCAAAATCCCGGCTTCAACCTGCCGCAGGCGGGCCTTGCCGAAGCCTGGAACGAGCAGGTGCTCGGCACGCTTTCAACCAGCAAGGACGTCAACGGCCAGCCGTTTATTCCCGACACCTTTCCCGCGCAGGATCTCCAGGTCGCCTCGGCTGCGATCCTGAGCGCCTGCGACGCGCTCGACGGATTGGTCGACGGCATCATCGACAATTATCACGCCTGCACAGCGAAGAAGGTGTACCCGGCGCTCGCCAGCTACACCTGCGGCTCGGGCTCGCACGGCAGCACGCCACATGGCGGCACCTGCCTCACCGGCGCGCAGGTCGACGCGCTGAAGAGGATCTACGCCGGACCGGTCAACTCGAGAGGACAGCGGCTCTATTCGAACTGGTTCTGGGATGCCGGCATCTGGACGCCGCCCAGCGCGCCCGGCGCGGGCTGGCAGCTCTGGAACGTCGTCACCGCACCGGTGCCGAACGTCAACACGGCGATCAACCTGACGCTCGGCGCCGGCGCGATCCCGATGATCTTCCAGACCCCGCCGGTCGTCACGCCCGTGAACGGGCCGAACGGCCAGGAAGCCTTCGTGTTCAAGTTCAACTTCGACACCGACGCGCCGAAGATCTTCACCAAGACGGCGGCCTACCCCGAGAGCAGCATGGACTTCATGGCCGCGACCTCGACCGACCTGCGTCCGTTCAGGGCACGCGGCGGCAAGCTGATCATCTCCTCCTCCGTCAATGACGGCATCTTCTCGGGTGCTGCGATCGCGCGCTGGTACCGCAACATGGACCGGCACATGAGCGGCCGTGCGACCGATTTCGCCCGGCTGTTCATGGTGCCGAACATGGCCCATTGCGGCGGCGGCGCCGCCACCGCGAGCTTCGCCACGAACCAGCTCAAGGCCCTCACCGACTGGGTCGAGAAGGACATCACGCCGGACCGCATCGTGGCGACCAACACCAACGCCACCTCGCCCTATCCGGCGGGCGGACTGTTCGATCCGCGCGTTGCCACGAACTTTCCGACCGGCGGCACCAGGCCGCTCTGCGTCTACCCGAAGATTGCGTCCTACAAGGGCAGCGGCATGACCAACGACGCCGGCAATTTTGCCTGTATCGACCCCGGCTTCGGGCACGGCGGCGACCACGACTTCCACGATGACGACGACGGACGCGGCGACGAGCGGCATTGAGGCGCCGTCTGTCCCCTCGTCCCTGGACGCAGCGCAGCGCTTCTTCAGCGGTGCGCTGCAGAGCCGGGACACGAGAGGGACGAATGCCCTCAACTCCACACTCGCAATGACGAAAGAGACGACCTGCTCAGAGCAGCTTCGCGCTCACGAACAGCGCGCGCACGGCGTTGGTCGCCTGCACCGCGAGCATGGCGTTGTCCGCGGCACCTTCGAGCGCCGCGACCGCGTCCTCGTGCAGCGCGCGGAATTCCATCCACTCGACGGATTTGAAGTTGGTGAGGAACTGATAGGCCTGGCCGACGGTCGCGATCGCCAGCGGGTCACCGTTCAGGCGGATCTTGAACGTCGTGCGCAGCGGGGTTTCGGACTTGGATGGATCACTCATGGGCTGCTTCTGGACGATGACGGCTTAACGAAGGGAAAACGGCAGCCCCGCCGTCCGGCGAATATCAGGAATCGGTGCTGGCGCGTTGTGAAGCCGTCGCCGATCCGCCCAGGCTCGGCACTACGACGAGGCGGTTGAACTCGCCATTGTCCCAGGCCTTGAGGAAGCGGTCATAGTCCTTGATCGAGACGCAGCCGTTGGAATCGCCGCGCGGTCCGAGCATGTAGCTGTGGGTGAGCAGGCCGACGCGCCCGAGCGCGCTGGTGCCGTCCGTCGGCGTCAGGCGCAGCGCACGGATGCCGTGGAACAGTTTTTCGCGCGGCTTCAGATCGTAGGTCGCCGGCGGGGTCGCGCCCACCATGCGCTGGTCGACATGGTCGGGGTCGTCCATCAGCGCGCCCATGCCCGAATGCGCTTCCAGCGCGACGCCGCTCGGCAGGTAGAGCGCCTTGGCCTTGATGTCGTAGACCGCGGTGCGCGAATCGTAGCCGAGGGCGGCGAGATCAGGCCCCTTGGCGAACAGTCCGTCGCCGGGCGTCAGCGAGGCCAGCTTGATCTTGGCGGTGAATTTTTCGAAGAAGCTGCGGTTATCGACCTTGGGACTGGTGTCGGCATAGGCCTGGCTGGAGGCGACCTGGGAGGCGAAATCGGCCTGCACCGGACGCGAGCGCGGCATCGGGACGGCGTCGGCGCGCTGCGCGGATCTCGGCTCCTCGACCGCATGCCGGTCGTCATCGGTCAGTGTCGAGCGCCACTCGTCGCCCTGGAGCTTCTCCGCGAGCATCGCCTTGGCATCGCGGAGCTTGAGCTGGACTGCATTCAGGGCGGACCGCTCGATCGTCCGCAAGCCGAGGTCGCGCGCCTGCGGATTGCCCGAGAGCGATGCGAAGCGGTCGTCAAACGAAGGGGTGTTGGCGGGCGGCAAGGAGGCGGTGACCAGCGGGGTCGAGTCGCCGATATCCGCAACCCAGGCGGCGGCACCGAGCGCCAGCGCGACGGCGGCCAGAGACAGCAGTATCGTCTCGGTCCGCCCAATACGGCGGCGCGACGTCAACAGCCTCTCGGCGCGTACGCGGTCGGAAACCATCAGATCCCCAAATCGACCCCCGGGGGACCCACCCCCACCCGGAGATTCTCTATACCAGCTACCACATTGGGAGCCACGCGTATGATGAAATTGTGGCTCGGTAAAGAAAAGATGGAAGCCCTTATAAACAAAGGGGTTTTCGGAAATACTCCGGTCCACATTTTCACCGCCTAGCCCCTCATTTCCGGTCATCCGGTTAGCCGGGGCTTCGCTCCAGCTACCGAATCTGAGGGGCAGATGCCGTACATCACCGACCTCCACCTCAAGGCTTCCGAGACCCGCCAGAACATCAGCGACTGCGCCACCAGGGGTCAGAAGGGCTTCGTGCTCCGCACCACCCCTAATGGCGTTTTCAGCTTCTACTACCAGTACCTGAACAAGAAGCGCCTGCATCCAGAGACCGGCAAGCCGGTTCGCGAGTGGCACCTGATCGGTGAATATCCGGCGTGGACGATCCCGCGCGCCCGCGCCGAAGCCACTACCCTCGCCGGGCTGGTCGCCAGCGGCAAAAGCATCACCGCTGAGCGCAGGCAGGCCTCGGTGCTGGCCCGCGCCACCGGCCGCACCTTCCAGCAGATGCATGACGCCTATCTGGCCTATTGCGAGGAGCCGGTGCTGCGGCGCTGGGGGACGGTGCCGCGCAAGGAGAGCCACGACAACATCCGCTCGATGCTGAGCCGCCCGCTGGCATGGTGGGGTAACCGCGTCGCCAGCGAGATTACTGGTCAGGAGATCATGGAGCTGTACCGCAGCTACCTCAAGGAGCGGCACCCGGCCCAAGCCAATGGCGTCCTGCAAACCCTGCGCACCATGTTCATCTGGGCCATGCATCCCGACCGCGCCTATGTGACGGTCAGCCCGGTCCCGACCCTGAAGGGCGACGACCGGGCGACGGAGGTTGCTGAGATCGAGGACGGCCTCGTCCTCACCGCCGACCAATTGCGCCGGTTCTGGTTCGGTCTCGATGACCCCAAGTGCCCCGGCCAGCCGCTCACCAAGCTGGTGCTGAAGTTGTCGCTGGTGACCCTGCTGCGCACTGGCGAATGCTGTGCGATCCCGCGCACCGGGATCGGACCCGACACCGTGACGATCCCGCTGGCTGTCACCAAGGGGCGCCGCTCGCCCAAGGCGCGTGACCTCGTGCAGCCGCTGAACAGTCTGGCGCGCGAAATCCTCGGTCAGGCATTTTCGATTGGCGACCCGATGCGGGACTATGCGTTTCCGAAGGCGCTCGGCGGCCGGAAGTCGAAGAAGCCTGCCGTGGCCAGCAAGCGCTACATGCCGCAAAGATCGCTCAACATCATGACGCGCCGCGCAGACGACACGCGCACCCAGATGGGGATCAATCAGTATCTCGGCCTGCCCGCAGAATTGACACCGCACGATCTGCGCCGCACCGGGGCCTGCATCCTTGAGCAGTTGGGTTACACAGACGCCGAGATCGGCAGGGTGATGACGCACAAGACGAAGGACAAGGACGCCGCCCCCGTCACGCGCAAGCACTATCTCGTCCCGGTCAAGATCATTGAGCGCGAGATTGTCGATCCACGCGTCAAGGCGCTCGATGACCTCGACGACGCGCTGCGCGAAATCCTCGGTCTGCCGCGCGAGAAAATGCTGCCAGCGCCACTCAAGCAAGTTGCCGCCTGAAACGAAAGCGGCCCGACACCGAGCTGGACCTCAGCGCCGGTGACAACGCGATCCGCTACATGCAGGAGATCGAAGCGCAGAACTGACAAAGGGCCCGCTCACAAAGGCGGGCCCTGTTTTCATCTCGACGACGGCCCCGGCCAACGCAGGGACAATGCTGCTGAAGGAGGGTGCCGGGGCCGCGACGCGAGGTGCTTGGGTTGCAGCCAAGCAAGATCACGCTACTCCCAGATCGAAGAGCCGCTCTGTTCACTTGTGCACTGTCCCCCGAAGGAACGCGCGACGCGATTCACCTAGGTTAGAACCGGGACAGCAAAGCGTCGGGAGTTCGGTGCGGCCTTCGACATTGAAGTGCGCTCGCGTTCTCCCGCATCAGGCTTCATGCTGGACATCGCAAGGCACTGGAACGGCCCCGGCCGTGCTCGCGGTTGAGGGTTTGAGGCCAGGGCCGCCAACTTGGCCGCAATGCCGATGAGCCAAGTAGCTCGAAGCCTACTGGACCTGCGCGCCGTTCCTCTGTTCGGTTGAGCACCTTGTCGAAGGAAAATCACCAACCGAACCGCGACCACAAGCTCACGAACAGCACGAACAAGGCGAGCCAGAACAGGATGCCGACCGTGCGGCGGGCTCGGTAGGCGGCCCCGGCGGTTGGTGCACATGTTGCATGGCTGTCATGCGGCGTGCTGCATCCGAGCGGCGACGACTTCGCGGTGCTGCGTCTCGTCCTGCTGTCGCTGCTGCCGCAGCTCGGCGGCATCCTGCTGATGGTGAGCCGACGCTGATTGCATGGATGCGATCCATACAATCCCGAAACAGAAAGCCCGCCGGTTCGGCGGGCTTTTCATTTCGTCTTCGGCCTCCACTTCTTTAGTAGCTGCTGCCGCAACTCCTCGGGCAGCACCAGCTGCAGCGCTTCCGCCGCCACGAGGATCGCGCCCGGCACCTTGTCTGCGCTGTTGGGCGCAAGCTCGCGCAGCCAGTCCATATTCGCGGTGAAGCCGCCATCCTCGCTCTCCTTGATGGAGCCGAAGCTGACCAACTCTTGAACTGCGCGCCGCACGCTGGAGCGCGGCATATTGAGACGGCGCGAGAGGCCGATAAGCGTGGAGCGCTCGCCGTCCGCATCGTTGGTGCGGATCGCGGCTCCCACCAGAAACATGTTGGCAGATGCACCGAGATGCTTGCGGCCATAGACCTCTTGCATCGTGCAGAAGCAGTCCAGCAGCATGCGCGCGGCAATTTCGGAAACCTCGCGTCGCTGCTGCAGCGGCAGTGGCTGGATCATTTTCAACCAATCCTTTCAGTGTCTTTTCAGGCGCATTTATTTCTCCCTCCCCTGGCCGTTTTGGCCATGTCCGTTTTGGACATGGTCTTTGGTGCAACCTTCGGGTCATGCAGCGATTTTGTGCGCTTGCCTGTGCAACAGCAGCACACGTTCCACAATTCGGGCGTAATTTGTTCGCCTTCTTGCATCCGTAAAAACTACTCGCCGGACTAACGTAAGTTAAGAACGGCGAGCAATTTAAAAAACGGCAATCAACGAAACGTCAGCGCCCCGCGCTGCGCTCCGCGAGGGCCGGAAAGACTGCGCCTACAAGAAGAAAATGAAATTTGGAGTGATTGACGTGGCGAAGAAGACAATGAAGCGGCAAGCACGCGCCGCCAATGACATGGACGGCGAGATCGGTCGGCGCATTCGATTGATTCGGGTCCAGCGCAGCCTCTCCCAGGAAGCGCTCGGCGAGGTTCTCGGCGTCAGCTTCCAGCAGGTGCAGAAATACGAGAAGGGCGTGAACCGCGTCTCCGCGAGCCGCCTCGCCGACATCGCAGGCCGCCTCTCCACGTCGCCGCATCATTTGATGGGCTGGCAGGACAAGCAGAGCTTCGATGGGATCGACATCGACACCTACAAGCTCGCCAAAGAATTCCAGCAGCTGAGCTTTGCTCATGTCCGTGTGGTTCGCCACCTGATTGCCGGGCTGATTGCTGCCGGAAACTAGAGCAACCAGCTCCATCGTGAACAGCGTGCATAAGCCGAAACACCGCGCGACCTGCCGCTGTCGGTGCGCCACCCTCGTGCATCGTTACACTGGAGTGCCATCGTGCCTGACATCGATATCAAAGCGCTCGACAAGGCGATCATCGAGAGCCTGCTGCGCATGGGTATGAAACATTGCCATTTCACCGTCGTGATCGAGGATCACGACGGCCGCACCACCGCCATCGGCACCAACAACACGCAGCCGGGCGGCCCGGAAAACATGCTCGTGCATGCCCTGATCGTGATGGCGACGCACGACAGCATGCGCCCCGACATCGACGAGATCGGACCCGTCAAAGGATCAGCCTGAAGGAAAATCAATGAGCGATCACACCCTGGGCGATGCGCCCATCCAGCCCAAATATCGCGAGCAGATGAACCACCTCGCACGTCTGCTCGATGGTTACTTCAATGGCGACGCGAAGGGCCACGCCCGCGAGGTCGGGTTCGTCATGATGATTTTCGATTTCAATGAACAGGGGCGCTGCAACTACATCTCCAACGCCAACCGCGGCGACGTCGTCACGCTGCTGAAGGAGCAGCTCAAGCGGTTCGAAGGTCAGCCCGAGCAGCAGGGCAACTCATAAAAACAATCGACGGGACCGAGGAAACAACATGGCCTACCACAACGAGTTGACCGAGATCGCGCTGAACGAGCTGAAAGCGCACGGCATCAAGGGGCACTTACGCGATACCAACGGCGGCCACATCGAGATCACATGGCAGGTGGTGCCGGAAAAGCAGGTCCGAACCATCATCGTCGCCAAGACGACGAGCGACTGGCGCTCACGCATGAACACGCGCGCCGATGTGCGCAGGCTGCTCCGCGCCGACAACGTCACGCTGAAGATGCAGCATGAGAAGAAGCCGCAGAAAGTCCAGCAGTTCGACAAGGCGCTGGCGCTGCCGCAGCCGGAGACCCTGTCGGTCCCAGACCAACTCAAGGCTCTGCGCGCCGAGGTCGGCGACCTCACCGCGCTTGTGCTGCGGCTCACCAAGATTTCCGCCACCGTACGCGACACCGTCGCGGTTCACGTCCCCAGGCCGGAGGCGATAGTGCCGCCGCCGCCATCGTCGCGCAGCGTCAAGCTGGTGGAGTACCTGTCGGAGGATCGATGGGTGACGATAGACACACTGCCGCGCGACACCGGGCTGAAGCCGGAGCAGATCAAGCTCAAGCTGCAGTATCTAAAGCAACATGATCTGGTCGAGGTCTACCGTGGACAGGTGCGGTTGAAGCCGCCGAAGCCAAAGCCCGAGAAGAAGATCCATTGGAAGACCGCGCAAAAGGCCGCCAGGGTGGCTGCAGAGGAGGCCGCGGCCAAGAAGGACGCAGCACCACGCCGCCGCGGGCGGCCGCCCCTCGTGCGAAGCGCGAGCCAAGCGGCGTAGAGATTGCTCCGCGTCGTAATCGATGCGGAGTGATCGGCCGGGACCACGCCCCCCCAAGCCTCCCGTGGTCCCGGTTAGTCTACTAGCTTGAGAAACAATCAGCAGAGCGCAGTTGGCAGCAATCACGACCACCTTGGTGGCGCCGAGACAGGGCAGCGCCTGACACACCCAGAGCGAGCCGCGGTCTTAGCGGCAGCAACACGCAAACCGGGAAGCGAACATGCACACGAAGGATAAGCTGGCCAGCGCACTGCGCGAGCGACACAAGGCGGCGATTCGCAGTAGCTTGCCGCGTTCCGGCCTCTTCACTCTTGTTGTTCCACTCCGCTCTCTCGGACCAGACGAGCAACTCGGCGCGGGCCGTCCCACACCTCAACGGTAGGGTGGGCTTCTAAGAATTTCTCGCATCGAGCTTGGGCGTCTTTGTCCGTTGGGCAATCGATTTCATAGACTGCACGGACAACGTCTCCTGCATCGACCGCGTACGCAACATATCGCATCGCAGTTCTCAGATTAACGAGAACTGCTATACGATTCATTCGCCGCTTGATCGTTCCTGCGGCTGCGTCTGAGTGTGCTCGTCCTCGACGGCGCGAAGCAGAGCGGCAAGGCTGGAATATTCCACGCCATCGCGGGTGTAGCGGTTGACGCGCTCGACATAGCGGGCCGTTCCGGCCGGCCTGCCGCGCCAGCTGAACAGCAACACGGCGCTATTATGTTGGCGCAGAACGTGGCCGGCGCCATTACCGAAATACTTGCTCATGGCATGGCGCTTCATGGCCGCGCCTCCAGCTTCGCCTAACTCGTCCATTCCCGGATGAGCGTTCCAGAGGGGAACGTTGCTATTGTAGGCGAGGAGAAATCCGGCGAGGGTGAACAGCTTCACACTTCTCGGTTTTCAGGCAATCGGCTACTACCACGACTTCCTGTCGCCGCTCGATCCAAATATTTCGTTTGCCATTTGCCATATCGCCAGCGACCCGGCGCCGGATGCATGGTGAGCTTGGGCTGGTGGACGACGGCCTCAACTTAGCCTGCCAGCGAGTTGGGGCCGCCCTTTTGCCGGGCGCCGTGTCCATCATTCCTCGATCAAGAATTTCGACTTTGATGCGCTTCTTGGGCTCGCCAGGGGTCTCAAACCCAATAGCTAGTGGCTTGCCTCCGCGTCGTTCCGGCGGAATCAATCCGCCATGAGCACCAAGTCGCGCGAATACCTGTTCGGGACCACGATCCGCGTTCTGGCCGAACGCGCGCGCGACGCCCGCAAGGACGCCGACATCCTCGCCTGCCAGGCCTGGAATGCCCGCATGCTCGGTTTTCGCGGCCCTGCTCAGCCATCCCCGACGCTCGGTGATGCCCTCAACGCCGGCTATCGCTATCTTGAGGTGAAGTGCCTCGGCTGCGACACCCACCAAACGGTCGCGCTGGACATTGTCAGGCGCGCCAAGACCACCCCCATCCACGAGCTGGAGCGTTACATGCGTTGCCGGCAGTGCTCCGAGCGCCAAGGACGGCCGTTCAAGCGCAGCCATTTGGTGGCCTTGCGGACCACCAAAATCTCAGCCACTAACCCGCCATCTATCTGGTGGCCGGGGGAGCGCTGACGCTGAAACTGACCGATGAGCGTGCCTTCACCGACCCGGAAAGCGCGGCGCGCAAGCTGATCGAGATCGCTAGGGGTATCGAGGCCGTCCAGGACGGCCGCATCCACATTGAAAAGATCAATGCGCCGTTTCTCTACACACTAAAGGCTAGCGGGCCCGAGTTCGGCGCCGCCATCGAGTTCGCCATCGAAAAGGGCTGGCTCGAATTGCACGAGAGCGGAACCTATGTGCGCCTGAGGGTGGAGAGCCAAGATGATCTGCGCCTGCAAAGCAGCGACTGACCGATTAAGCTGCGAAACGGGTCGCCTACATGCTCATCGAAATAATGGCTATGAGGCCGGCGGCAGCCGAGCCCCACACAAGGGCATGCAACATCCATGGTCGCATTTCCGCCTCCCATCGGTACGGGAGAATGCGGACTGATGGCGTGCGCTGCTTGAGATAGATCAAAGGCTGAAGAGTAGCGCCGTTGAGACGACAACGGTGAATACCCCCGCGCCAATAGCAAGCACACGTATAAGTAGCTCATTGGTCATTCCTCAGATTACCACGACCGAATTAAACCGCATGTGCAGTCTGTGCCTGCGGCGCAAGTTCGACGCATGGAACCTATCCTAACCTATGTTAGTTATTGGGCATGGCCGATGCTCTCGATGCCGATGAAAAGCTGTTCGCCCGAGCTGCCGCAGCCATCGCCGCAGCTGAGCGGCTCTGCGCGCAAAATCTAGTGTGGCGAACCGAAATCAGCGTCCGATTGAAACGGATGCATGCCAGAGCATCGTTTCAGCCGAAGAGCCAGAAGCTTCTTTCGCCGCTGGATTTTCCTGAAAAGCCTCGGTCCTATCGCCCATTCCCGGGCAAGTACGACGATTAGATTCCATCCGAACCATCTGGACCGCCGCCTGGACCCTGGCGGCAGTGATCTTGGCTTCCAGCAGGCTTTTGCGCACTTGGGTCCTGGTCACCAAGTTCTCGTAAATGGCCCGCTCGGCCCGGCGAATTAGGGGATCTTCGTCCATGAGAAGCGGAACGCCGACGCTACGACTTCGTTCCTAGCCAAGACGTGGATGGGGCAAAGGCACGACTTCTAATCGCGTGTCGCTTCCATCGGAAATGGCTCTTGCGTCTTGCGGCCGAGAAACGTGTCCGGCATCGGCAGCTTGAGCACTTCAGCGGCGTCGGCCAGCAGTTCGCGCATACGGGCGTTCTGCTCTGCAATCTCGGAAGACAAATCGCGCGCGTGCGAAATGTTGGGATGTTGGGCCATGTTGGCGCTCCCTCGCTGTGCAGGCGGGAGCACTCTCGGTCTCTCAGCCACCGACGCCTACGGGCAGAGCCTCGGCCGGTGATGCAGGCCCTATAGCCGCCAGCGGATTTGGTTCCAATAACGAAACTAGAATGCGGGCGGCGGAATGGACAGCACCCCATCCGCATCATCACGGTTGGGGCCTCTTTCGTGATCGGCCGCAGGCGCTGCTCTGGTTCAGCTCCTGCGGCCGGTGCCGTGCCTTTCCGCACGATCGGCACGGCCCCCTTCCCTAGCACGAGACTCTTCGGGCGAGGAAATCAGCGCGAGGAACAGCGCATTTCAGGCGGAGTTGCAGTCGGCCGGCTCGCCGCCGAGCCGGCGGAGCGGCCCCGGCCATACCCCCCGTCCCTGCCGAGCCGGGGCCGTCTCTCTGCCCTTCCTCCAGTGCATGCGGGTCCGATTCGCCTTCTGCCAAGGCGGTGCCTATCTGAGACTCAGGTCTCTGGAGTTCTTGCGTATGGCCTCGCCGTCAATCTTCCCGAATGATCGACTCGACAAAGATTTCTATTTGGTCCTGGAGGAGTTCCGGGACGGCGCAGCGTTTCGCGAGACTGACGAAGGCGTCACCTACTCCACGTTGATCGGAGACATGCTCACCGGGCAATACGATCAGGTCCTTCGCATCGTCGCGTTCAATCCGGTCGAGGGGTGGTCGCGGGACGTTTCAGAGGATATTGCGCGCGAACTCAACCGCCGCATCGCCGCCGAAGGCCACGAGATCTCCGATGCCTTGAGAGACTTCGTCGAGAGCCAGCTCGGCCGCGGGATTGGCATCCAGTTGGCGCTCCCGCTGCGGATGGCGAGCTATGCCTCGTGAAGGCAAGCCGCAAGGCAGCTGGGGCCGCAACGCGAGAGCGATCACTTTATCCGCTGCATGATCTGCGGCGAGTTGTTAGACATGCGGGACCTTGGCGAGGTGTTTGAACATCTGCGTGGGCAGCCGGTCGAGGAAGCGCCGACACAGCATTGAAGGGAAGTCCGAGATGACTTGCGCGCGCTGCGACGGCACGCATTGGGTCTGCGAAAACCACCCCGAGCGCCCGTGGGAAGGGCCGAAGGCCTGCGGCTGCGGCGGTGCGGGTGCCCCCTGCCCCGTCTGCAACAGGGTCGGCCCCGACGAGATGCCATTGCTGCCAGACGGGTTCGAGACCAGCTTCACGACCACCGACGCCATACGTCCATTTCTTCGCAAGCCAACTAAACACTAGCCGCCTCTGAGCTATCGAGATCGATTTTTTTGACGATGCGTAAAACGTTTGAGTTTTGCTTGCCGACGGCCGCCAAAGCCGTCCCTGACGGCCCCGACTGGATTCACGAAGTCAAATACGACGGCTACCGCCTGATGGTGGTGCGGGAGAACGACCGCGTGCGCCTGCTCACCCGGAACGGTCACGACTGGACCAAACGCTACCCGCTGATCGTCGAGGCGGCGCTGAAGAACCGGCAAAAGCGTTTTGTGATCGACGGCGAAGCGGTGGTGCTGACCATGACCGGCATCCCCGACTGGGACGCGCTGCACTCGCGCAAGCACGATGACGAGGTTCAGCTCTACGCCTTCGATATTCTCGCCGGGGATGGCGACGACTATCGCCGCCTGCCGCTGAAATTGCGCAAGCCGCACCTCGCGCGGCTGCTGGCGCGCCGCCCCGAGGGCATCTTCGCTGCACCGTACGAGCAGGGCGAGATTGGCGCCGACCTGTTCCGGCATGCCTGCCTTCATGGATTGGAGGGCTTGGTGTCCAAGCACAGTGACCGCGTGTATCGCCGCGGTCGCTGCGACCATTGGATCAAGGTGAAGAACCGCAAGCACCCGGCCTTCGGTCGCGTGCTGGACACGTTCGGGGACACCAAAGAGTCGCGCTCCAAAAGCCGTTGACCGCAGTCCGTCTCTGTTCATCTTGCGTCGCGGCTTGTCGAGGAGACTCCGGTTGCTGCTCAGCATACTCCTTGGCGACGCGAAGAGCTTCCTCCGTGCGCCTTGTCTCCCGCTCTTCACCTTCTGATGTCGGAGACTTGACCATCCCCGAAATACCGACCAGGCAGGTCCCAGGGATCGACAACACAAGTTAATCTAGAGTGTCCGCATTTTGGTAACGAGAGGAGCAAGCTCAGGTCCGCGATGCCTGATCGTGCCCCATACGTGGGGGCGCATTGTCGTCGGAAGTATCCCCAACTCTCCGCATTGGCACAGAATGGCGACCTGGCAGCTGTGGTCAAAAGTGAGCACTTGCATCTTACGCCAACGGCTCTGGGGCGTGACAACCTGACACTGTCCATTGGTACAATGATCTCAATGACAGTCCTTGATTACCCTGCTTCTTCATCGATCGACCCGGGAATGGAGGTCTCATTCCGCGTACGGCTGTTCGATATCGACGGGAGCTTTACTCATGCTGGTGCGCATCTCGGATCGACGAAAGCCCAATACAATTGATGATTTCGGCTTCGGCAGCGCGTCGCATAAAACTATCAGCTTGATGGAATTTAGGTATCGCAAGGGCACCGAAATCTACGGCGAAAAGGAGCCTGCGGACCATGTCTACCAAGTAAAGCGTGGCGCGGTCCGAAGCTACAAGCTCCTCTCTGACGGCAGGCGACAAATCGGGGCTTTCCATCTAACGGGCGATATCTTCGGGCTCGAAACCGGCGACCAACATCGATTTACGGCAGAAGCTGTCGTGGAGACCACCGTCCACCTAATCAAACGAGAAAGCCTCCAAGTCATCGCCGCAACGGACGCGGTGGTCGCGCGCAACCTGCTCAGCATGACCACCAGAAACCTTGAGCACGCGGAAAATCACTTGGTGCTTTTGGGTCGCAAAACGGCAGTAGAACGGGTCGCCGCCTTCTTAGCCGAAATGGATAGACGAACCGAAGCGCACACGATGTCGCTTCCAATGTCTCGGCGCGACATTGCCGATTATCTCGGCCTAACCATAGAAACGGTTTCGCGAGCGGTATCGCGACTTCGTTGCGAAGGCGTTCTTAATTTCGTGGGCAACACGCAGCGAGAGATCGTTATTCTGGACAGGCAACTGCTCCAGAGCTTTGATCCGCAAAATTAGACCCGTTTCGCGCGGCGTCTCGTTCAGTCGCCCAGGACATGATCGTGCAGCGATGATGTCCCTGGTGATCATAAGCCAGCCACTGGATGCCGCGCGACACCAGTCAACGGCTTGCGCATTTCTCGACAAGGCTCATCATCACCTGATCGCGCCGCTGCGCCGAGGCGCTGATCTCGCGCAGCATCAGCATGAAGCCGGCGAGGAACAGCACGTTGAGGAGCACCAGCGCCAGCGGCAGCGGCTGCGCCTGCGAGCTGCCAATCATTGCCCGCGCCGTCCGCAGCATCAGAGCGGTCGCGTCCTCGACAGTTCGACGGCTCCGGCGCGGATGGCGCGTCGCGCGCGCCATCCGCACCGAAGAAATGAGCCTTAAGCCTTCAGGTCCGTGATCCGCATAATCGCAACCACACTCCCATCGTTGTACGCCTGTTCTTTCGTGTCCTTGTTGCAGGTCCAGACAAAATTCTTCTTGCCTGTAAACGTCTTTCCCTCCTGATCAAGCCGAAGCTCCCCCTCGGTGATATGGCAGACCATGGCATTCATCATCGGGGGGCCCATGGTCTTCGATCCCGGCTGCATAATGACATCGCGCATTGAGACGGTCTTGAAACCTGGGATCAGGGATGGTGTCTCGCCCTCATATTCACGCACCACGACACCTGGCCAAGGCGTCGTATCCTTGTAGGCTGTGGTTTGCGCGGAGGCTGGCTTAATCATGGCAGCCGAAGCCGCTGCCAACCCGATTCCCAGTGCAGACCTTCGATCGACCTTGCTCATCGCTTTTCTCCCGACATTACCGAACGAGCCGTTGCATAAGCAGCGCGCAAAGTTCGTGGTGAACGGTGGAGCGAAACCGAAAAAGGGACGGTCTCAAAGAGAGCGTGCCTGCCGATAGCACCAGTGCTACTCATTTATTACCCGGACGGTGATTTCGGCACGTCCCGCCGCAAGGGCAGTGACATTCTACGTCACCTAACGCATCCGGGGAACAGGCGGCGACGCACGAAGAGCGCTGCGCCCAAGAAAAGCTTGGGGCGCTTATGAGTACACGCCCCAGACCCCCGCGCCCGAAGGCACGGACGCGGTCGCAGTTCTTGGCGGCATCCTATCTCCAGAAGAACAGCAGGGCTACTATGATCATGGGAACAATCACAATGCAGGCAATCGCCAGCCGATAAGCGAGTTCGTTCATAGCGCCGTCTTAGCTGAACGGAAACGGGCGCGGCGGATCAAATGATCTTTGCTGGGGGCGCTCAATGTGACGTTTTCCTTCCCTCGTCCTTCGCGGCGCATCTCTCCGCAAGCCGCATCATGACCTCATCGCGCCGCTGCGCCGACGCACTGATCTCGCGCAGCATCAGCATGAAGCCCGCCAGGAACAGCACATTGAGGAGCACCAGCGCGAGCGCGAGCGGCTGCGCCTGCAGGCTGGCAACGATGGCGCGTGTTGTCCGCAGCATCAGGCATGTCTCCCGCGCCGGTCGATCCAGCCATAGGTGCCGAAGCCCCAATTCGCATTGATCGTTCCGCCCGCCGAGACCACCCGCAATTGCGCCGACGTATTGGTTCGGCACTGGACGAAATTCACCGCCTGGGAAAGCGACGCGCTGACGGTGCCATTCTGAATATAGGCTGACGCCGCTTGGCTGCTTTCATCCGGCGACGTGAGCAGGATGGATGTTGCGCCGCCAGTGTAGTCCATCCGCACATAGCCGAGAACGGATACCTGCACACCCGTGGGGACAGAAAATGCAAACAGCGCCGGGGTTGTCGAGCACACGACGTTGGTGAAATCAGTAACGCGCACGTCCCACAAAAACTCATCGCCGAGCTGGGAAAACTTGATCCACTGGAAGCTGCCATTGGTCTTCAGTGCGCCGATACGGCGGAACAGCGTGTAGCCGGACGGCAGTGTCGGCGCGGTCGCCGAGCGCGAGGTCAGCACTTCCACCACGTTGGTGTCGGTGCGCTTGATCAGATGGACGTGGTACCAATCTGCCGTCGCGCTTGGCGCGGCTCCGGTGCCATCGAACGAGCCTGCGCCGCTTCCCACCGCCCACGCTGCGGTCGTCTTGCTGATCGCTGCCGCGAGCGCCATCATGTTGGCGTTGGTGCTGTCGGTCGCAACGCCCGCCGCCACAGAGAACGTGATCGATGCGCCCGCCGTCGAGAGCGTCAGACCGGCGAGATAGGACCGCGCAACGCCGCCGCCGCCCGCATTGGCATCGACATATTGCTTCGTTGCGATGCCGAGCGCGGCGGTCGGGTTGCCTGCGACCTCCAAGAGCCCGGTGGCACGGGTGCCCTTGAGCGCCATCGTCCCGGCCCAGGCGCCCGTGTCGGTGTAGGGCAGCAGATAGAAATTCGAGCCTGTATTGCCGCCGCTCTCGGGATCGCCGCCGCCAAGCTGCAAGGCCCAGCGGGTAAGACCGGCGTTCTTTCCATTGATATTGCGCACGCCACCGGGCGGCGTATCGAGGTTGAACGACGGATTGATCTTGTTGATCGTGAGATCACCCGTCATCGCGTCGCCAGCCGCCGCAACCGCGCGCGCCCATGCACCCGTGCCCGCCGTGTTGGCCCGGCCATAGACCGCGCTGTCAGCGGGCGGTTCGGGAATGTTGGCACCGAGCAGCGAGATCGGGGCCTGCGCATATTTGCCGGTCGCGGGGTCGTAGATCAGCGCATAGGTGGCGGCGGGCGGCAGCGCGCCGATCACCGGGAAGTCGGTATAGTCGAGATCAAAGATGAAGTTGCCGCCATCCTTGGTCACGTCGATGCCGTTGCGGCCGATCACGTTGGCAGGAAAGCGCGGTAGTACCTTGAGCTTGATCGCGCGCGGCTTGACCGACAGAAACGGGACAGACATCACAAATCCCCTACGCGATAGCCCGTGAGGAACGTCTGCGTGACGGGACCGAGAATGCTCGTCACGCCGGTCGGCAGGAATGCCCAGCCCTCGATGTAGTCGGTCGTCCCGTTCATGGGGATCGAGCAGGCGAGGTTCGAATTGTTGTTGGAGCCCGTCGCGGAATAGTTGCCAGCCCGCGCCAGAGAGCCGTTCTTGTAGATCGCAGCTTGAACCGACGTGCCGCCCGAGCCGTTATTGCCGTTGACGCTCATCTGGAAAGCATAGTAGCCAGCGAGCTGCGGCGTGAAGCGCGCGGTCGCCGGGTCGTACCAACCGTTGGCATCCTTGGTCTCGTTGTTGAAGGTGATCTTGTTGTAGCTGTTGGCGGTCAGGCCGGTCTGATCGACGCCGTTGCGATCTGCGTAGAAGAAACCATTGTCAACGCCAATGTTCTGCCGCGCCTGCTTCTGCTGCGCGGTCGATAGCGCCTGCGCAGCGTCATATCGCACGGCCTTGGCGGCGATTGCGGTGTCGGCATCAGGGACGAGAGACCACGCGAGATTTTTCCGGCCGTACAGCTGGCCGTCGTTCGGCGCGTCGGTGATGTACGCACCGAGCGGCGTCCACGTCGCATTTCTGCGTCCGTACACTACGCTATCGACCGGCGCTTCGGGAATGCCACCGCCGCCGCCCAGCAACGTGATCGGTATTTGCAAATAGCTCTTGGTCGAAGGATCATAGATCAGCACATAGGTCGCGCCCGCAGGCATGCTGCCGATGACCGGAAAATCGCTGTAGTCGAGATCGAGGAGGAATTCGCCGTTCTGCTTGGTGACATCGACGCCAGCGCGCCCGGTCAGCTTCGCCGGAAATTGCGGGAGCACCTTGAGCTTGATCGCCTCACTCATTGCGCGTCGATGCCTTCCATGACGTTGACGTTGCCGATCAGCAATTGCACGACGCGGTCATTCTGCGAGATACGCACGCCCACGGCATAGGCGCCGGGGCAGAGTCCTGACATCTGCGTGGTGTCGAAATCCCATTGGAAGGTACCGACATCGGGCAGCGTGATTGTTCCGTCGTCGGTTGACGCCCGCAGCACAGGCGAACGGTTTTCGTTCCAAACCGTCAGGGTGATGCGGCATCCGCCGATATCGATGCTGTCGCCGCTGTCATTATCGACAAGCGTAATCGCTTCGCTCCAATTGGCGCGGTTCGATGCGGGCGCGAGATAGCCGGTATACATGCGGCCTCACAATTTGATGTAGAGCGTGCAGAGCTTGCGCGGTGACACAATCGAATGTGGCCCGTTTCCAAGGGCTGCGCTGCCGTCAGTGTTGCCGCTGAAAGAGTGCTGGTGCCGCGCGTTCGCGCCGCCCGTTACCGCGCCCACGACTGACGAATTGAAATAATTTGGTGTCGAGCCCGTGCCTGCACCTACTGCGGGCGAGTTATAACCATGCGCGTGATCGGGAAAATCCGTTCCGGTTGTCCCGCTGAAACCATGCGCATGCTGCGGAATTTCAGCCACAGTCAGCGTGTGATATTCCGAGCCTCCGCGCGATCCGAGCACGAGCGGATTTGCCCCGAAATAGGTTGCCGACAGCCGCCCGGCCGCGCTGTTGCCCATGTCGTCAAGGCCGCTGATCGCACAGCCACGAAAATCTGGCGTGCCAATCGTCTTGTTCGCCGCCCAATCGGCCGCCGACGAGGCGCCGCGCGATGGAGTAACCGGCAAGTTGCCGTCAGCATTCCAGAGGAAGTTGAACAGCGCCTGACAATCCGCATTTGCGCGCTCCGAGGCACCTGACGTGGCCGAGCCAATCGTGCGCCCGTTGAGCCGGACGAAGCCCGCGAGCACGCCAACGCCGTAGAATGGCACGATGGCGCCGGTCTGGATCAGCGTAGTCGGATCGACGCCGCCGCCTCCGCCGCCGCCCGCGCTGGGGCCGATCACCAGGACGCCGTCGCGCGCGAGCTGGGTGACGCCGAATTTGTCGTCGAGCCGCACCTTGATGTAGCCGTCGGCGAGGAAGAATTGCGGGATGCGCCCAGCGGCGTCGAGCTGGATCGGGTTCGGCATCGTGATGGTGAGCGCCGCGTCCTGATAAGGCTGCTGCGGCGTCGAGACGGTGCCCGCCTGTATGATGTAGAGCAGCGCACCCGACAGCGGTTTGCCGAACTCGTCGAACTGCTGCGTCAACGAAAGCGGGATGGTGCCTGCCATTGGGTGCCCCAAAACGACAAACCCGCCGAAGCGGGTTGGCGATCTCTGATTTGCGCGTGGATTTATCGGTTGGCGTGTTGGTCCCTGACCGCCTGCGCAAAGGCGTCAGGGTCCACCTGTGTGCCCGTTGCCTTGCTGACGGTATGACCCAGGTTGCGTGAGGCAATGTTGAACGCCGACACGGCAGCCGCCGAAGGCCGCCGGATCAGGTTCTCGTAAGCCATCGACCACCGCGCCATCGAGGCCGCGCTGCCCCTGTTGGTCAGCAGCGCAGCAATGGGGACCGCTACACCTCCAATCAGCAGTCCTTTCTGCGCCGTGTCGATGGGATCGTTGTAGGCCGCAGCCAAAGCGGTGACACCGCCCGCGCCGAGCAGGCCTGCCCGAGCGGTGTTCGAGCTGTTGGCGAAGCGTGAGGTGTCCCGCATGCGCTGCGACACCGCCGCGATGTCATCGATGTACCGGCGGGTCTGTGTTCCCGTCGCGCCGAACAGCATGTCCCGCGAGGCTTGTGTCATGTTCTGATATTTGTTGATGAAGAACGCTGGCGAGAAATCGCCAGCGTTGTTTAGCCCCATCCGCTGCACGACATTGGCTGCGACGCTATTCCATTCCTGCGGCTGCATCGAGCGCCGCAGCAGGTTCAGCCGGGCGATGTCACCGGAGCCCGCCTTGTTGGAAGCAAACGACATGATCCGGTCAACGATCCGCTCGTCGGAGCCCTGGCTGAGAAACCGCTGCAGCGTGCGGCCCTCGCCGGTCACGTTCGCCCAGGTCGCGTTGGCACGGTCCAGCGCCCTCACCGCGTCGTCGGCATTGCCGCGCGCGCTGGTCCTGACCGCCTCCTCCATCGCGTCCGACAGCGCGCCATAGGCTCGCTTGAGATCGGCCGCCATGAAGCCGCCGTTGCGCTCATCCCAGCTGATCGCCTTGCCCATCTCGGTGCGAGCGCGCTGCAGGCCGTTGAAGGACGCCCCACCAGGCCGCGTCAGCAGCTCCAGGGCGCTCTCTATTTTCTGGATCGGGATGCCGGTGTCACCGGCCGCCACGCGCTCGCGCACGATGTTCTCGAACGTGCCCAGCAGATCGTTCGAGAGCTGGACCGGCGCGTCGGCGTCGATGTGCCGAGTGCGGAGCTGGGCAAAGGCGTCGTTGGCCCGGTCGTAAATGCGCTCAATGCCCGCCTCTACTGCGGTGCGCGTCTGCGCGCCGACATCCGCCCGCGAGCCTCCAGGCACACCGAACCGGCCCGCGGCCTCCCCGACGACGTCCTCCAGCCCCTGATTGGCACCGGCAACGGCGCGCTCGGCCCGGCCGCCGATGATCGGCAGCTGCCGCGCCGCCTGCGTCGTCGCCTGGGTCGCCACACTGTCAGACAGCAAACCGCGGGGGACCGCAACCCCGAGCCGGTCGGCAGCTTCCGCGACCTCGCGCCCGGTCGTGGCCGGTGCCGGGCGCGCACCAAAGGCGCCGCCTAGAGTGCCGCCCAGGACGCCGCCAAGGCCCGCGCCAAAGGCCCCGCCGCGCAGGCGGCTCTCGGTGTCCTTGCCCGCGCCGACTCCTGAGAGGCCGCCGTAGCCCGCCCCAGCAGCCGCCCCGCGCAGAATGCGCTGGCCGGTGGTCGCGCCACGGAGCAGAGACCCGCCCGGCAGGACCGCACCGCCCACGACATTACCAGCGATGGATGCCGCCGGCTGGTCCTCGAACGCCTGCCGGGACAGCTCGCGCTCGCGCCTGACCGCCTCGTCGTAGCGCTTGCGTGCCTCCTCATCGCCCGAGAAGTATTTCACGACCCCCTTGAGCAGCGGATAGAGCGAACCGGCTTCCTTCTCGCCGACGCCGCCCGCCTCCATCAGGCCGCGCAGCTCGTCATAGAAATTGAGCGTGACACCCTCGGCCGCGCCGCGAGCGCCCGCCTCCACGGCGCTGGTGCGGGGCCGCTTCTCCTTGTTGAGCTGATCGAGCGTTTCCTGATCGGTGACGCGCGAATTGAGCTGGGCCAGGACCGCGGGATCGGTGACGGGTGCGTTGAGCTGGGCCAGCAGTGCGGGATCAGTGACGCAATCATTGGGCATTGGTCACAAACCAGTCTTTGCCGCGGCGGCCATAGGTCACACCGTTCAGCGTTCGGGTCTCCTCGAACGGCTGCTCCTGCTGGCCGGGCCTGGATGCGCTGAACCGCTGCTCGAAACCAGGCTTGAAATATTGCCCGCTGCGCAGCCCCTTGGTTCGCTCCATCTCGAACTCGACACGCTGCTGCGCCAGCTGCTTGGCGCGCCGGAAAATTTCATCGCGCACCGCGGGCGGCTGGTTCACCGAGCCTTGCAGATCGAGCAGCACCTTGCGCTCGCCTTCTGTCGGGTTGCCGCCGAAGATCGTGCGCAGCTGACCGAGGGCCGTTTGCGTGACCTCGTTGTTCAGGAGCTGCGTGGCGATGCCATACTTGCCCTGGTCGGAGCTCGGACCAAGGAGGCTCGTATATTCGGAGCGCTTCAGCGCGGTCGGCCCATAGTAGGCATCCTTCGACAAGGTGAGCGCGCGGTTCAGCGAGGCATCGACCATCTTGCCCGCGTTGATCTTCTCGTCGGCTGCCGCGATCAGTTCGCGGTCGCCACCCGTGGGCTCCTTCACCGGCACATAGCCGGGCGGCAGCTCGACGGGCTTCGTCTCGCCGGTCGGGCTCACCAAAAATTGGCCCTGCTCGCCGGTCGTCGGGTTCACACCCTGAATTAGCGTGGTGGTGTACGTCGTCGGCGCGTAGGTGCCGCCGGTGAAACTCGCCAGGAACTGCGTCCGCTTCTCCCCGGAGAGGCCGAGTTTGTCGGCCGCCGCCACGGCTTCGGCCAGTTTCTCGTCGGGCGTCATGTTGGCGCGCTTGCCAGCCTCGGCCGCGCGCGCGTCGGCATTGGTGGCGCGCGTGTCTGCATTCTTGTTCAGGCTGAACGTATCGCGCCACTGCTGGTCGGCGACGAGGTCGCGCGCCGCCTGCCGCGTCTCGCCGCGCAGCAGCGCCTGCTGCGCGATCCCGAGCCGCACCAGATCGCTGTTGCCCGACTGGACGAGCAGCGCTGCATTCTGCGCTGGGTCGCTGCCGAGGCTGGCCAGCGTCTGCTGCTCGCGCGCCTTATCCTGCGCCTGACGGTAGACGTTGCCGAGGTTCGCCAGCAACGACCAGTCGACGTCTCCAACGAAGGATCGCTGCGGTGTGGTCAGGATGGGTTGGATCGCCATCACACGCTCCTAAGCGACCGGGCCGTAGTAAGAACTCCCCCACCGACCGGCGTTGTTCTGTTGCCACTGGTTGCCCATCACGCTGCCGAACAAATTTGATCCAGCCGACGACAGTCCCGAGCCCAAACTGCTCAGACCCATGCCGCCCCCGGCACCACCGAACGCCAGGGACGCGAGCGACAGGCCCGCGCCGAGCAGGTTCTTCGCACCCTGTGCTTCGCCCGCGGCCTGCAAATTGTTTGCGTTGACGTCCTGGCCCAGGACGTTGCCGGACACGCCGACCTGATTGCCTGCAAGACGCTCTGCGAGCGATGCCAGCGAGCCGTAGCCGCCCGCCTGCCCGGCCGCGACCGTTCCTGACGTCGCGAGCCCGGTCTGGCCCGCGCTCTGCAAGCCCTGCAGCCAGGGCTGATATTGCGTGCCGTAGATGTTCTTGGTGACGTAGTCGATGGTGTCTTGATCGGCATTGCCGCTCGCGTACATGCCACCGATGGCGCGCCGCCGATCAATTGCCTCCATCGCGGCCTTGTTGATCAGATCGTAGCCAGTGTTCGATGTGAACGCGCCTTGAACACGAGCTGCCGCCTCGGGGCCATTGACGCCCATCGCATCGAGATGGAGGTCGCCCGCCTTGTTGTAGTTGTTGGCCAGCGAAGAGAGCGGATCATAGGCGGAGATCGCCTTGTTGTAGTTTTCGACGCCCGTGTTGTAGCCGGTCGTCAAGTAGCCCTGCGCATCAGTGCCGTATTGGGCCGCGAGTGCGCGGTTCTTCTCCGCAGCCTCGCGCTCGGCGCCGCCGCCGAACAGCGTGTCGAAAACTCCGGCCATGTCAGTTTGCTCCGGGCTTAAACTGCCCCTGCGTTGCGTCCCAGATCAGCACCTGATTGTTCGCAATCGCGGTGACGGCGGGCGGCGCAGCAGGCGGCGTCGTCGGCCTCTGGAAGTCGATGTAGCCAAACAGATTGATGAAGGCCTCGATGATCTTCAGCTTCTCGTACCAAGTCGGGTTGACCGTGCCGTCGGGCATCATCACCGGCACGTTGGCGGCGGGCAGCGTGAACTTCGTCCTCACCGCAGCACGTCCTGCTGCTGATCCGCGCCCATGAACGCGAAGTCGACGCCTGCGCTCTCCTCGAACCGCCAGCGCACGCCCTGCACTTCCGCTTGACCCCAGATCGAGGAGCGCACCCGGCCGTTGGTGATCGCCTGCCGCCCGATCTTGACGTTGCGCGGGTTGCTCCAGTTCTGGCCGCCATTGCGCGAGATCGAGATCGCGATCTCCGCGTTGGTCTCATCGGGATCGTGCCCGGTCGCATCGCTGGCGCCCTTGGTCAGGAACATCTCGATGGCGTTGATCCGCACCGCATTGGGGAACGAGCCGAACGGGCCGGTCTCGATCCGCATCCTGATCGGCTCACCCAGCTCCTTGCGCACATTGGCGCTGATCTCGCAGAGGTTGGCGGCGTCGCTGTCGCCGCACAGCCACTTGCCGAAGGCCTGCACCGGATAGAGGCCGCGCCAGTAGTTCTTCAGGTAGGAATTGCGCTCATGCCATGTTCTCAGCGTGGTGTCGAAAATGAAGCACCACGTCGTGCCCTGCACCACGACGAAGCCGTGACCGCGCGAGTTGAACACGCCGACGCGAATTTTGGTCTTGTCCGGCTCGCGCTCGATCAGCGTGTCGAGGTCGGAGTTGGAGATCGGCACGCACTCGTAGCCATCGAGGCGCGAGACGCGGAAATCGTCGCCGACCAGAAACGTCCCCTTGCCGAAGCCGTCCTCGGCCCCGGCAATCGCCGCCGGCCCGACGATGCCGCGCGCAATCGTCGCGATGTAGGAGAACGGATAGCCCGCGTCGTTCTGGCCACCCCAGACCTCAAGCGACGACGAGCCGCACAACAGCAACTGGCCGTTGCCGAGCGGGATCGGCCGATAGAGAGTGTCCGGCTTGCTCTCCGCGGTCGCCACGTTCAGCGTGTTGATGGTGGTGACGTTGATGTTCGAGGTGCGCGTGGTGCCGTTGCCGTAAGTGAAGACGAAGAAGCCTTTGTGGAACACCACGGCATTGGGCTGGCCGACATTGGCGTCGGGATAAGCAACGACCTGCCCTGAGCCGTTGATCCAGAATGCGCCGTTGCCCGGCGAGACGAACACGACATCAGGGTTGGCGGCGTTGTTGCGCACCGCGAACACGATCTCGCTGCCGGGGATCGGGCCCGGCTGCAGCGTGCCCACGCCGCCCGCCGACGTCCACGAATAGACCGAGGAGCCGAACACGCCGTAGAACAGATTGTTGACGAGCACGCCGCCACGGAAACGGCCGCTCGGTGTCGTGCCGAACGCCCCGAGCCCCGGCACCCTGAACCAGCCGTAAGGCTTGCCCGCGGTCGCGGGCAGCTTCTCGGGATAGCAGTTGAGCACGCGCCCGCCCGCGGTCTGCGGCTTCAGTCCCGGTGCTGTCAGGAGCGGAAACGGAACGTCGGTCATCTAGAAATGGTTCGTCGCCAGGATTTCGTAGGTCGGCGTCTGCGCCACGAGATAGCGCAGACGCATCTCATGCTGCTGCACGGCGGCGAGATCGAGCGGCTGGTTGGAGAATTCGGCCGCCGCATAGATCGCGACGAGACGCGCCACCGTCTCGAACACCACGTTCGGGATTTCGTCGCGGTCGCCGATGGCGACGATCTTGGCGATCTCGGCGAGCACGTCGTCGATGCACTTGTCGATGGTGGCGTGCTCGACATCGCCCAGCGCCTCGCCCGGCACATATTTGCCAAGGATCGCGGCGGCCTTGTTGATCAGCTCTTCGGCGGTGTGGGTCTCAGCCATCACGGCACCAGCTTGATCGGAATGGCAGCCTGGGTGAGTGCGCTGCCGCTAGCGAGCGTCACAGTGAGTGGCATGACGATCCCTCTAAAGAAAAAGGCCGCTGCTTAGGCGGCCTTCCCCTTGTGCTTGTCGTCGTGGGGCGGTTTCGGCGCATCCTGCTCCGGGTCGTAGTCGCTCACGCCGCTGACCTTGAAGTAGCGATTGCCCTGGAGGCGCGTCATGTTGGCGTCCTCGCACACGACCTCCTGCGACTGGCCGTCGTAGAAGGTATGGCCGAGCATTTCGACCATCTTGCTGTCGCCCTTGGGCGCGGTGTAGGTGACGGTTGCCTTCTTCATTTCGTTCTCCCGTAAGTGTACGTTCCACATGAAACAAGCGGGCGGCTTTCGCCGCCCGCTGCATCACTTCATGTAGCCTTCCATCAGGATCGTTGAGGTCGCACCGGCCGCCGGGAACGCCGTCGCCGCAGCCGCCGCCGTGAGCAGGATGTCGGTGTCATCCGTGAACTCATAGAGCAGACCGGTGGCCGCCAGCGCCGGGACCGCACCACCGGCCTGACCAATGGTCGAGGCCGAGAAGAAGCGGTTGTTCGAGCCAGCGTCGCCGAGCGAGAGCGTCAGCGTGGTGCCGGTGTCGAGGTCGCCGATGCTGCCCAGCAGGCCCGTTAGAATGAAGCCCCTGGGGACGCGCAGGACGGCCGTCTGTGCGTTCAGCACGACATCCGCGGCCTGATGGGTGATGGTGTTGCCGAACACCTTTTTGGTGCGCGCAAAACCCTGTCCGCCAACCTGCGGCTGGCGGTAACCAACACGAAGAGCCATGATCATGATCTCCGTTAGAGGAAAATCAGGGAGCCGGGTCCGGCTCCCTGTCGTCGTCGCGTCTTCAATCCGGGAGGGATTGAACCCTTAGGCCGCAGGCGGCGCGGCGACGAAGCCCGTCACCATGCCCCAATCGACCAGATCACCCGGGGTGGCACCCGCAACGCTCTGCGGGGCCTTGGCGATCTTGCCGACGCCGTACTGGGCTTCGATGCCGAGGCCAGTGACGAAGTCGTAGTCGCCGTCCTCCAGCTGGGTCGGACGCGGCAGCTGGCCGGTCGCATAGGCCAGCGCCGCCTGACCGCACAGGAAGAACGGCTCGACGTCCACCGAGCCGCCGCCTGCGCCCTTGAGGAGCAGGCGCTGCGTGATCTCGGGGATGTTCTTGTAGAGGATGCCGTCGTACTTCAGCGCACCACCCGTGAAGATCGGGTTGGTCGCGGTGGGGTTGCCCTCGCGGGCGCGCGCATCGCGGTTGGCCTGATACATCGGCGGGTCTTGCTGGAGTTGAGCGAACGCACGGTCGCCCAGGAAGCAGACGTACATCTCCTCGTCCAGCTCCTCGATCTCCCAAGGGGTGATCTTGGGGCGGCCATTGTAGACGCCGGGGTTGTTCGGATCGACACCAGACTGCTTTGCGAGCTGCTTGGCGAGCGAGCCGATGGCCGCCGTCATCTTGTCCTGCGCGCTGTCGACGTTGGCAATCGCGGTCGCGAAGGTCGAGGAGTAGTTCGAGAGCAGCGCGCCGAACAGCACGCGGTCCCAGTTTGCCGCCGTCCACGAATTCTTGTTCGCGGCGGTCGCAGCTGACCAGCGGATGCCGTTGACGCGGTTGCCCGGCTCCTGAAGACGGCCCGCCTGGATGGACGCGGTCGGGATCGAGAGCAGGCTGTCGACAATGTCGTCACGCACGATGCGCCGCGCCCAGCCGCGCAACAGGTCGCGCGCGGTGGAGCGGACATTGAACGATGACTCCTTGTTGGAGGCACGGTTGTTGGCGACCGCGTTGCGGCCCCAGTCGGCCCAGATGGGGAAGCCGTAGCTGTCCACCTGCTCCTCTTTGCCGCGCAGCGTACCAGCGCCGACGCCGTCACCCTGGAGCTGGTTGACGAGCGGGACGTTGATCTGCTTGCCGTCGCTTTCGAGGTCGGCGAGGCGCACGATGACGTTGGTTGAGCTGTCGCCCATGAAGGGGTCGAAGCGAGAGCGCCGGAGGAAGTCGGAGATCACCTGCCGACGAAACTTGATGACCTCGTTATTGACGTGGTTGGTCGTAAGCATAGCCGCTCACCTGATGATGAGGCGGCGCGTGGTTCGCTTCTTGCGATGTGTGGGGTTAGCGCCGCCGTGCTGAGGTGGCTTGGCGGAACAGGTCTGCGTCGGAGGGTTCGGCGATTTGCGCCTCACCACCCCCGGCACCGATGTTGCCAAGCGATGGACTGGAGGCGACCGTGACTGGGCGAGCGACAGAATTGCCGTTCGTTTGTGCCTGACCTTTCGCAGCGTCGATGACCCGCTTGCGGTAATCCGGGTCACTCAATGCTTCTTCGAGAATGCGCTTCTTGTAGCCGTCGAGATCACCGCCAATCGTGCGCAGCGTCTCGCCGTCATTGTGCCAACGAACGATCACCCCGTAGGGATCGTGAGACGACATTGCGCGATTATAGGTGGACCACGCCGCCGCATCGCCGCGCGCCATGCCCTGCTCCAGAGCCTGCCGCGCCGAACCGACCAACTGGTCGCCATGCCGCTGCAGGGCGAAGTCGAGGGACATCGCTTCACGCTGCATCTGCAGGTCGTTGCGCATCTGGTCCAGATACGGGCGCAGCTCCTGCTGCACGAACCCCGCGGGGTTGTCGAACAGGTCGATCTTCTGCGGGTCGTTGCTGCGCTGCTGCTGCGGCTGCTGCCGCGCCAGCAGGGCCATCTGCGCCCTGAGATCGTCGCGCTCGCGCTCGGCCCTGCGCCGCGCCTCACTCTCCTCGCGCAGACGTCCTGGCGGGATCGGCGGGTCGTTGGCTTCGGGCTTGGGTGGCTCGTTGGTCCCTGCCGGTGGCGTGGGCGCCGGTTTCGGCTCCGTCGCGACGGGCGGGTTCTCGAACTTGTCCAGCGTGTCGGAGGTCACCGCATCGTTGAACAAGGCATTCTCGTCAGGCGCGTCAGCGCCTTGCGTCACGTCAGTCATGTCATGGTCTCCCCGGAATGTCGTTTCCGGCGAACGTGGCCCGGCTGTCGCGACGGGCGGCGTGGCGAGACAGCCCTCTCGCAGGGCGATGCGATTTCGCTCGCATCGAGGCGTGTGCGTGATCTCGTTCACGCGGACGAATGGTTGCGGGCGCGCGGGTCAGGCGCGCCCGCCCGTCACCGGGCGCGGGGGACAGAGGACCGCGATGGGTCGGTGGCGGTTTTCTAGGGCTGTGGCCGGGGCCGGTTCGCGGCAGCGAAGCGCGCGACGCGCTCACGGCTGGCGCGGTCCTGGCCGCGGTGGAAATCATCCACGGCGCGATCCGCCATGCGGTGGAAAGTGTCGACGCTGCGATTGGCGAGCTGCTCGATGCTCGCGCCGAACCGATCCGCGTTGCGCTGGCTGTGATCGGCCAAGAGCTGCAGCGGCGTCACCAGGGCCTTGTGGTCGAGCGAGCGCGCGGAGGCGCGCTTGTGCTCGGCGGTGGCGTTGGTCTCGTTGATCTCGGCCACCTGCTGCGCGTAGTCGAGCGGCGTCCGCGGCTCGGGTCCGCCGTCGGGCATGCCTTCGGTGTGCGCCTTGGCGATGTTGAGGAGCCCGGCGGTCTGTGCCTTGCCTGCGTCGGCCTGCGCCTTGCCCGCCTGGGCGTTGGCGAGATTGGCCTCCGCAACGGTCTTCTGAATGATCGCCGCCTGCGCCTGCTGCTTCACCGGATCGGGCTGCGCCAGCATGCCCTGCAGCTTCTTCTTCTCGCTCATCGGCAGCGCCGAGGCCTCGATGATCAGCTGCGGCGGCACCGGCACGTTGTTCTGCGACAGGCCCATCAGGAGGTCGAAGACATCGCCCATCACCGTCTCGGTGTCGGGGCCCTCGTCGACCTTGATCTCGACGTCGATGTTGCCGAGCATGTTGACCAGCATCGGCAGGCCGTACTGGTCCAGCTCGACCGAGTTGATCGCCATGAACTGCGCGACGCCCGCATCGCCCGTCACGCGCAGGAACCGCTCGCCAGTCCAATAGCGCTGCGCCGCGCACCAGCAGGCACGGTAGCGCTCCAGCTTCCACATGCGGAAGTTTTTCAGGAACGGACCCAGCTCGGCGAGCCCGGCCTGCTGCAGCAGATTGGCGGCGCGGCCCGAGACGTTCTGGCCGAATTGCTGGATCAGCTGCTGGTTCGGCCCGAACGTGTCGATCTCGGCCTTGGCGTCCTGATAATACTGCGTCTGCTGCAGGAACTCGCTTTCGGGCTGGACGATCTCAAGGTTCTTGCTGTCGCCGCGATAGACCAGGGTGCCGTCCGGCCGCGCCGCCTCGCGCCGGGTCACCTCGATGTCGTCGACCGCGCCCTCCTGGATTTTGATCTGGCGCGTGTTCATGATGTGGATCGCCTTGGAGCGATGCTGGTTCATCGCGTCCTGGGGTCCACGCAGGCGGCGAATGAAGCCGTAGTGGTCGCCATCGATGTCGATCATGTTGGCGAAGGCGGAGTATTTCGAGATCGACATGCCGCGTTCGTTGAAGAACGGGCTGTCGCCGCTCATCAGCTCAACCGAGCCCGTGTGCAGGCACCAGCGCCACATCCCGCCCCGCTTGTACCAATGATCGACCAGCCGCACGCGATTGCGGCTGTCGACCCAGAGGTTCTCGCGGTCGGTGTCAAACGCGGTCCAGAAGCCGCCGTCGCTGTTGAGATGGTCGCGCACGAGGTCGGAACCGCCCTCGGCGATCATGTCCAGCTCGTCGATATCGGCCCATTTGTAGACGCCGTGGAAACGGGTGTCGGAGAAGTTGGTGCGCAGTGAGCGCGGGTCGTAGAAGAACGTGCGCGGGTCGACATAGGCGAAGCGCAGATCGGGATCGCCGTGGTCGCCCTGGGTGAGCATCAGCTCATCGACGCCGACGCCATGCACCAGCGCGTCGCGGCAGCACTCGACCTCCAAATCCTCCGCGAAGGACGCATCGTTGATGCTGCGGATGACCTGGGTGGCGACCTCCGCGCCCTGCTCGCCCCGCGGCGCGTTGGGATAAGCCTTCGGATCGGTGCGGAGCCGGCGGATCGTTCCCGACAGACTGTCGATCTTGCGCCCCGTCCTGTCGAACGTCATCGGCGGCTGCGACCGCCTGCGCAGGATCTTCAGTTGGTCGGCGGTCCACTGATCGACGTGGTAATAACGCCAGGACTGACGCTGCTCCTCGATCTCGCGCCCCTTGGCAGAACAGTAATCCTCGAACTCACGGCGCCGGACCAAGAGCTTCCTGTCGTCGGCATCCTCCGGTCCCATCACGCCTTGCGCATTGTAGTTGGCGTTGAGGGTGTCGAGGTTGATCATAGCGTCATGGGGTCCACGGACTTGATGCGAGAATGTGCGCGATAGCCGTCAAGCGGCTCCGCGACCGAGCGGCCAGGAGCCAGCCTGCCGACGACCATGCGGTCGAGCAGCTGGCCGACGAGGCCGAGAGCGTCGACTTGGTCGTCATGTTTCGACGCCGGAAAATTCATCAGCTCCGCGAACAGGTCCGCGGCCCAGGGTGCATTCCTGGCGTAGTAGATGCCGTCGAGCGCGAGGCGACCCTGGATCGCGCGCGCCCGCACCGCCTTGTCGCCGCGCGTCGGAAACTGCTCGCGGTTCACATAGACGCGGCGCTCGCGCATGCGTTTCTCGAGGAACGGCCCGACCGCAGACTTGATCTGGCCGGTCTCTTCCGCCCAGGCGAGCGGCCGATATTTCGCGACGAGGTCGCAGAACGCCTCGATCCAGACGTCCGAGGTCTTCTGCCCGCGCCAGACGTCGAGCAAATACAGATTGCCGATGTGGTCGACGCCGACGACGACATGCACCGCATAGTCGCCGCCGTCGGCGGTGACCGCGTAGTCGCTGCCGCCGTAGCAGCGCATCAGTTCGTGGACCGGCTGGATGTGCAGCGGCTTGAACCACTGCTCCTCGAAGTAGTCGCCCTCTTCAGGCGCGGGCGCCTGCTGATAAAGCGCGCTCCACACCCGCGGCGGCGTCGTCTCCTTCAGGTCGCGGAGCTGTTCGCCATAGCCGTATTCGCCATCGCTCCACAGAAACTCGCCGACGGCGCGCCCGAGCTGGTCGTACGCCTTGGCTTCGGCCGGGAGCGAAATCACTTCCCATGGCTGGTGATTGAGCGCGCGCCCGGCGAGGTCATCCTCGTGCCACCGCGTCTGGATCAGCAGCTGCCGCGCGCCGGGGATCAGGCGCGTGCGGAAATCGTACAGATACCATTCCCAGAGCCGGTCCCGGACGGTCTGGCTCTCGGCGTCCTCCCTGCTGCGCAGCGGATCGTCGATCACGCCAAACAGCGCGCGGAAGCCCGCGATGCCGATGCGCGCGCCGGCCGCGAGATATTCGCCGCCCTCCTTGATCGCCCAGCGCCCGGCCGCTTGGTTGTTGTCGTCGGGGTGGATGCCGAGGATCGAGGTCTGCTCGGCAATCAGGTTGCGAACCCGCCTGCCCCAGCGTTCGGCCAGCTCAGTGGTGTGCGAGGCGGCGAGAAACTGCGCCTTGGGGTGCTGCGCCATGCACCAGGGCGGAAACAGCACCGAGGCATAGGTGCTCTTGGCGCTGCCGGGCGGCATAAAAATTGCGAGCCGGGGAATGTCGCCCCGGCTCAGCGCCTCAAGTTTTTCGATCAGCAGAAGATGGTGACGGGCAGGCAGATAGCCTTGAGATTTGCACCACTCAGTGAGGTTTGAGCGGATCAGCTTGCGCCGGAGTATCTCCGACGCAGCCTTCTCTGCCGTTATCATGCTTCAGTGCGGCGTCGTACTCATTGAGCAGATCAATGATGTGCTGCTCCTCGGGCTCGATCACCTCTGGGGTCTCGCCCCACCAGTTGATCTGGACGTAGCGTTCGGCGAGCCTACCGATATGTTGATCCAAGTTGCGGAGCACGAGTGTCAATGCCGCCTCGTAGCCACTCAGGCGTACCAATTCCGCCCGCAACGTCGAAGATCGCTCGCCGTGCTTGATCGACTGAGAGTTCACCACGGTCCACCGCTTTCCAAATGTCATCGACAGCTGTCGCATTTTTAGCGGTTTTCCAGTCGGCTGGGAAGAGTTCACGGATCGGCTCCCAGGTCGCACTTTGTGCGGCGCGCGGGAGCATTCCGTACTCCTTAGCAAATTGTCGAGTCGCATCAGCCACTAAGCCGTAGGTGCCCTGGACGCCAGTCACGGCGCTCGACTTGGCGTTAACTGAGCCCGCAGGCCCGCCGGAGGCCAGATGCTGGATCACCGCCTCCGAGGAACCCGACAACGGGCGCATCTGGGCGGCGGCGACCTGATGGGTGTCGCCCGTGATGTCACCGAAGCGCGGATCGTTCGGCACCTCGATGTTGTTGTAAAAACTGCGCACCTTGTGCTTGGCGCCGAGCAACGGCGAAAGCGTGTCCATGTCGCCGCCCGACTGGATTGCGCGCACCGCCTTGTTGATGTCGGCGAAGGTGCCCCAGGCGACCTTGGCCGGATCGCCGCTCGCGGTCCTGACGAAGTCCCCATAGTCGCCTTCCGGCAGCACCGAGCGATAATTGCGCGGATTATGCGCCTCGTCATAGGCGCGCACGAACAGCGCAGCCTGATCGGGATCGACCTGATCGAGCCGCTTGCCCTCGATGGCGCGGATCGCCTCCATCGCCTTGGGGTCCGCAGCGAGCTTCGGGTTGGCTGCAGCCCACGCCGCCATGTCGGCGGTCGCGCGCGGGTTGCCGGTGACGATGTCGCCGACGCGCTCGCCGAGCGAGGCATTCATGAACCAGTCTTTCTGCGGCGACAGCGACGCCAGGGCGGCCGAGGCGCTCTGCCGGGGCACGCCCCAGCGCTGCGCCAGCGCATCCGAAATCCGGTTTGCGCCCTCGTACCAGAGCGGCGCGCGGCGCTGGAGGTCGGCGGGCGAGTTTTCGTACAGGAACCGTATGTTGCCTGCGGCCTGATTGATATAGGCCTTCGCCGCCTCCTCGGGCGACATGCCTTGGAGGTGTGCAAAGCCCGGATAACGCGCCAGGATCGCGGTGTTGTGCGCAAACTGCTCTGGGTCCATCCGCATCTCCTCGGTGCCGATGGACAGGTGCTGCGTCAGCGGATTTTCCGCACTCTTCACGCCGGTCGGGAAGCGCGTCGAGACGCGCGTGTCGCCCTTGGCAATCGCCTGTGGCAGCTCGGACAGCGGCCGGATCGCGCCCGCGCCGAGCACTGCCTCGCCTGCCCGCACCGGCACGCCAGCGATGGCGCCTGTGCCCATCGGCAGCGTCGCGGCCTCCAGCACGGGCGCCGGATCGTATTCGCCCGTTTGCGAATAGCGGTCCATCGCTTCGCGCAGGCGGATCGGCAGCGTGCCGAGACTGCCCGCGACGTCCATGACCATTTTCGCGGGCACCTTGGCCGCGGCGAGCGCCTTGTCGCCGAAGCTCAGCGGCGCGCTCAGCGTTCCGAGCGGCCGGAAGTCTCCATAGCGGTCGCGGATGCGGTCGGCTGCGCTCCTGCTGTCGTTATTTTCGGGGAGGCCGAGCTGGGCGCGGCTTGAGATAAAGCGCCCGTTCTCGTCGCGATCCGCCATTGCTCTGTTACTGCTATCCTGTTCCGCTCTTTCGAGAGATCGATGACGCGCACGCCCGCCTCGCGCGCCTGCTTCATCATGTCGGCGGTGCCGCTGCCGCCGGGGAACGCGATCACCAGCCCCGGCTTGGCCTCATCGAGCATCTGCCGATTGCGGATCGGCCCAGCTCCGTTGTGATGGAGCTTCCAGTGCGCGGGAAATCGCTCGATGGGGAGGCGATTTTTGGTGGCCCAGCGGTCGGCGCACCAGTCTGCGCCCTTTGCATCGCCATGGATCACCAGAGTGAAGCCGTGGACGGCGTGCAGCATGTCGAGGAAGCGCATCACTGCGTCGAGGTTGTTGAAGTTACGATTCCGCAGATGATGACGTGCATCAGCTTTTCCGGTTTTTCTCGTCGGCTTTCGGGGTCTAAGCAGAAAGTTTCTGCTCAATCAGAGCATTGCCGGTTTTGACCCGTATGTATGGTCCGGCCGTGGGGTGCAAGAAGATTTCGACGATCCGGTAGATGCGGTCTTGCATCAATGTATCCGGCCTCTGTTTGGAGCGCAGTGCTCCGGGCCATCATGGATATCAGCGCGCATGTGATCTGGTTAGCGGACAGGCCTCGACCGGGCCATTTGGGTCACCAGGGTTCACATGTGCCGGGAAGACCGATTCTCCATCGTCGTCTCATCCTCTCGCAGACCTCGGCGGGTAAGGGTTGTTACGTCATCGATAGCTCCTCACTTCGCGCTGTTCCTTCGTTCGTGCCTGGCGGCCGTTCCTTCGTCCCGGCCTGCGCGCGCAGACGCGCCGCGCGCAAGGGGCCGTCAAAGCCGGCCGTCGTGCTGTCCTGACGTCTTGCTCTCCTGCTGCCAGGCTGCGCCTTGACGGCCCCGCGCACGGCGCGAGGATCAAGCAGGTCGGGACACCGTCTCCTCCATCTTGACGCACGCGAAGGCGCGTCCCTTGTTGAGGACCGCCCAGGCGATCCGGGCGAGCTTGTTGGCGAGCGCAATCGCCAGCACGTTGTGGTGCAATCGCTTCTTGGCGGCTTCGATCCAAGAGTTGAGGCCATAGCGCTCCCAGCACTTGACCTTTACCAGAACAACCCACGCGGCTTGCACGAACAGCGCGCGCAGGTAGCGATTACCGCGCCTTGATATACTGCCGAGGATCGTGCGGTCGCCGGTCGATATCTGCTTCGGAACAAGTCCAAGCCAGGCGCCGAAGTCGCGGCCTTTCGAGAACACGTCTCCGGTGCCGATCGCAGCCACCATTGCGCTCGAGATGATTGGGCCAATGCCAGGCACCGTCATCAGTCGCTGGCAGGCCCTATCTTGACGGGCTAGTGTTTCGATCTCGCCAGATAGACCCTCGATACGCTCATCCAGCCGGCGCCAGTCTTCCGCCAGACCCTCGATGATGGGCAACATGCGAGGCGAGAGCACATCAGTGCGTGTTGCCAAGATACCTGGCAACTCGAACCGCAGGGAATGCGGGCCTTGCCGCACGGCGATGCCCCGTTCCAGCAGGAACGCACGGATCTGATTGATCGCGCCGGTACGCTGACCGACCAATCGATCGCGGACGCGGTGCAGTGCCTGAAGGTCGAGCTGATCGGCGGTCTTGGTCGCGACGAACTTCATGGTCGGGCGTTGGACAGCCTCGGCGATGGCTTCCGCATCTCGGAAGTCATTCTTCTGTCCCTTCGAATACGGGCGCACGTATTTCGCTGGCATCAGGCGGGCGTCGTGGCCAAGTACTTGGAGTTTGCGGCTGAGATGATGGGCGCCTACGCAGGCCTCCATACCGATCAAGCACGGCGGCAGGTTGGCGAGCCGCGTTTCCACCTGGCCGCGCGACCACTTCTGCCGCAGCACGATGGCACCGCGGTGATCCTGACCCACGATGTGGAACGAGTTTTTGCCGATGTCGATGCCGATCACGGCGATCGCCGCGTTGAGTTTCTGAGACATGGCGTGCTCCTTGTCTTGAGCGCCCCTTGCCAGCTTCTCGTGCTGGCAGGGCCGGAGCACGGCCGGACCATCCCATTAGCGGACATTTACAAATCCCATAATATGGACGGCACATCTTGCAATTTTCCGCAGGATGGGAGTCGCCGCCCGGCCTGAAGCGGTCATCCTAGATATCGCGTTCTGGAGCCTGAAACCTTACATCCCCGTCTCACAGCGGATGTAGATCCTTTCAAAGCCATCGGCTGCTGCGTGCCGTACATGAGCCTTCGCCACAACCATTCGACCGGGCCATATCGAAAATGCCTTAGCCACCAAGCGCTGAAGAATACCTGGCCGACGTACACGGCAATTCCGATTGCCAGCGCCTCGGCCGCGCCGAGGCGCCCGAATTGGCCCAGGCCATATCCGTAGAAAATCCAACCGAAGATCACGGACTGAGCGAGGTAGTTCGTGAATGCCATCCGGCCCAACGGCACAGCCCAACCCAGCAGCGTTTTTCCGCTCGTTAGTTCGGCTACGGCGACGATTGTTGCACCATAGCCGAGAGCGAGCAGGATCGTGCCGGCGGGTGTGGCCACCGCGTCCAGACTGCGGCTCGCTAAAACGCCGTTGACTTTCAGAAAGATCAAAGCTGCGCCCAGACCAACGCATGCGACCGCTGTTGAGAATAGGAGCGCCCGGTCTGGCTTTCGTACAACGTCACTCCGCCAGATGAACGCAGCAAGGAAGAACAGCCCTATGGTGCGTGGGAAGACGTAGATGTGCAGAGGAACGATCAGAGGGATTTCGCGAAGCCGGAATGTCATCACCTCCCAGAAGCTGCCGAACGCATAGACGAGATTGGCTTCCTGCACATCGCGTTGGATTGCAGCAAAACTCGGAAATAATCCAGGCGGTGACCACACCTGCAGCGCCAGATACAGTCCCAGGAACGTCGCCGCGCCGCTGGCCAAGAGCCAGCGGGGACCAAACAGGAATGGCAGAAAAATTAGGCCCGCGATTGCATATTCAGTGAGAATGTCACCGTTCCAAATGAGGCATAGGTGAATGAATCCGAGCGCCAACAACACGATCAGACGACGAAACAAGAGAAGTGCGCGATGCGGATTCGTCGAAAGATGCTCGAACTGAATTGCAAGGCCTAATCCGAACAGCAACGAGAAGAGCGCAAAAGCCTTCATGTCGACCGCCAGCATCAAGACGGTCTCGACAGCCCGGTCCAGCGGAGCTGCAGGCCGTGCAGCGGGCAGGAACTGCTCGAAAATGGAAACACGAAATTCGGTGACAAGATTGATAGCCAGGACGCCGAGCAACGCCACGCCACGAAGCGCATCGATGCTTCCGATTCTTTCGGATGGATTGACGGGACTGGAACGGCTCTCATCGATTGCAGCGGTCATGCGCCACGACTATAGATCGTGGAAGACCTTCAGTCACTTCAATTCCGCAAGTGGCCCCAAGCAGCGGTTGGAGGATGTCTGCTATTCCGCCGCTGTTGGGGGAGAAGCAGACATCGCGGATTTATGATGCCTCCGGTCGCCGGACATGGCGACCCGGCAGACGAGATCGCGCGGATGACCGCATGCGGTCGCGCGCGGGCACTCCTTGCGAACAGTGGAGTGTGTTCACCGCAGCCTCCGTCGCGCTTCGATGATGTTGAAATTTTGCGCGAGCAGCGCAAACACCATGGGGTGGCCATGGCGGATCACCAGATCGCGCCAATCGACCGGCAGACGCTCGCGCAGGAACGTCACCGCAGGCGGCGACAGCGCGTCATAGTCCTTGACGTTGCGAAGGTAGGTGCGGACGGCCTCGATGGTGTCGAACACGTCCTCCTTGTCGGAGGGATTGAGGCGGAAGACGATCTCTTCCAGGGACCGGATGCGGGTGAGAGCCCGATCCAGATCGGCGCGAAGTGAAGCCAGCGTTTCCGCCATGGAGCCGTCCCTCTCACATGGGTACCGAGTTGACCAGAAAGCTGCACTAAAACGCCCCTGACGTAAAGATTACGTGGTCAGGTTTGCGGAACTTTTTTTGAGACGCCGGTACCATGTGCGCCTGGAGACGCCGTCCGCCTTCCAGGGCTGGAGCGTGGCCTTCGAGGTCGGCGAGCAGCGCCGAACCCGCTTTTTCTTCGGCGGTGGCGGGGGTGGAGGTGGCGGCGGTTCACCGCGGGCGTTCAGCGCGATCAGCTGACGGGCGAGCAGCTGGACGGTGATGTCGGTGATGTCGCCCATGTTGGCGCGCCGGAGATCCCGCAGGCCCTTGATGTGGTCGCCAGACATCTCGCCGCGCGTCTCCTGTGACGTGGCTTGTCGGCCACACGTCCGACTAAACCGACACGGTTTGTCGGGATTCCGACAGACGCGTCAGCGCCAACTATTCAGGCTGTCAGCCATTGGAATGGTGTTGATCGGCGGATCAGCCGGTGGTTTTTCTCCAAAAGCCACCGGCTTTACCCCGGTCTGCCAGTGGCGAGGGCTGACGGCGCTGTCGGATAATGATCTTCATTTCAAAATTGCTGTCATAGCCCTTGGCGCGTTTTCGGCCGTCTTGGCGATCAGGCTGATATTTTCCTTCTGAGGCGTCAGAACGTGGAACGGCCTCGCAACTTTCTTGTTTTGTGGCCAGACGCTACGCCTTGATCCGCTGAATTGACTCTTCAGCGAGGACTGCAATGTTCAACTCGAACACGGTCGTGCACCTGATCGGCGACCCCTGCTTGAAGCTGCATCGGGCCAAAGGTAAAGGTTGTTGGTATTTCGAATTCAACGACTACCCGCTAACCGGTACTAAGATGGTGCAGGTGGCAACGCTCAACGACTGGCCGCTCGATAGATGGGTGAGTGAGGGTAGAAAATTCGCGGCCGAGATGCGGCTACGGGCGTCGGAAAACGGGCCCGGCGTGGAGGGGTCGAGCCTTGGACCTTAACACACTCATGCTGTTCGAAGAGGGCATCGGCGCACTGAGCTAGGACGGGCGAATATCCTGCGCTCCGGTGGTGCGCATCATGTCCACGAGATCGCCGAACGCAGCCTGCGCCTCATCGAGGCTCTCGAATGGCCCAATCGGCTCAGCAGGCACCCCCTCCACCGCCACATCGATCCAGAACTCATCATCCGCACCGCGAAGCGTGTAGACGACGAGTTGATCGACCATGTTGGTGCTCCCTTGCTGATAAACTAACAGCGATCTGCGTGATCACACCATAATGCCTGTTACGATCTACCACCGGTTCGTAGACAGGTTTTCAGCACAACGCACTATGGGGGACAGGGGGGAGCGCTGGAAAAGAATGCTTCCGCATCTCGCTGCGCTTGAGGCTCCAGCCGACCGACGAAGATTTGAAACTTGCCGGTGATGTCGAGGGGGCGACACCCCGAACTTCCTGAACTAGCCGCTAACGCCGAGGGGGAAGTCAGGAAAAGCATGCTTCCTGGCCTGAATTTTCCCACCCCCCGGTACCCCTGCCAGAGGGGTACAGGCCCACCCCACTGATGCGACTCAACAATTTCGATGCGAGCGCATTTGTTACGCCTGATGCGTACCGACATAGATGTTGTCGATCTCGCTCGCTGTCCCACGTTGACGTGCGTCAGCGTGTGTCAGTCCAGCTCGGTTTCCGAGCGTTCGATGATCTCGCCCTCGATCACCGTGCCATGTGCGCCGGCCTTCTGGCTCGCAATCGCGTAGAGCTGGGCGTCGGTGAGCTGTTCGGCCTTCAGGCTATGCTGATGGTCGACTGAGCGGACGTCGCGCCACTCCTCGGGATCGGCGTTCTTCAGCGCGAACACCGCGGCCGAGGTCTCGGCGCCCTTCCTGGCGCGCAGCAGCTTGGCCTCCAGCGCCGCGATCCGCGCAGCCCGCGCGCGAGACACCGCGTGGCTGAAGTCCGCGTGCGCCCTGATCCAATCATACACCGCGTCCTTGCTCTGCCTGATATGGCCCGCAAACGCCGTTAGGCTGTAGCCCTGTCCCATGAACTCAATCACCACCTCACAATATTCCGGCTTGTACTGGCTGGGCCGACCGAAGGTCTGACCGTTCCGGTAATGGGCCGGGATCGTGGTCTGCTTAAACGGGGCCATTGGTCCTCTGGTGCGATGATGGATGGCGTGTCGAGCAACGCTCCCCGCATCCACAGTGATCAACGACGAAGGCCGCAGCGAACTCAATCGCTGCGGCCTCTGTCATACCAAGAAAGACCCGGGTGAAAACGATCTACGTGAACTATGCGCCAGCCCCGGTTTGCCGAGTTTTCCCGATATTTGCAGTTCCGGCTATAACAAAGGTGAATCGGGCCACGGCGGTCCGGAATTCCTGCCGGGAACAGTGCTAAAGCGAACAGAGCGGCCCTTCGGCATGGGAGTAGCCTCGCACTCGCTTGGTCCGACCGACCAAGCACCTCCGGTCGCGGCCCCGGTCAACAGCTGCCCTCTGCATGGCCGGGGTCGTCGAGGGCGCGTGGCCGCGCGGTGCGGACCTGGATCGCTGAACAATAGTCGTTCGCCCCTGGTCCGCCTGACGATCAAGCACACAAGGTCCATCTGTTGACGTGTAGGTCTTAAAGGCCTATATGGTGGTTCGCCGCAAGGGGGGACCGCCATGACGAAGCAGATCATTTCCTACATCCGCGTGTCGCGTGAGAGCCAGGGCCGCTCCGGCCTCGGCTTGGAGGCTCAGCGCGCCGCCAACGAGCGGTTCGCCGCGGCCGAGGGCTACGAGATTGTCGCCGAATATCTGGAGGTCGAGACCGCCAAGGGGTTTGATGCCCTGGAGCGTCGGCCGCAGCTCGCCGCGGCGCTGAAGCAGGCGAAGAAGCTCAAGTGCGCCGTGCTGGTTGCCAAGCTCGACCGCTTGTCGCGCGATGTCGCTTTCATTTCCGCGCTAATGGCGCAGCGCGTGCCGTTCGTCGTCGCCGCCCTCGGCCCGAACGTCGACCCGTTCATGCTGCACATCTACGCCGCCATCGCCGAGAAGGAGCGCAACGACATCGCGCGCGCACCTCGGCCGCGCTCCAGGCCGCCAAGGCCCGCGGTCAGGTGCTGGGCAACGCCGCCCTGGCCAAAGCCAACGCCGATGCGGCGCAGGCCTTTGCCGAGAACCTGCGCGACATCGTCGAGCCGCTGCTCGGCCTGTCGTCGCGCAAAATCGCCGCCGAGCTGAACGCGCGCGGCATCAAGTCCGTCACCGGCGGCGAGTGGCGCAGCTCCACCGTCGTCCGCCTCGTCAATCGCCTCCAGGGAGAGGTCAATGTCGCCGAAGCCGCCTAAAGCCATGGACGGCGCGCAGCTCGATGCTGCCCTCAGCCAGCTCTACGACAACCCCGCCAGCGTGCGCGCCCGCTCGCTCGCCTTCTCCGAGACCATCGGCTGCGGCGACCGGCAGGTGCGTAAATGGATTTCAGGCGAGGCCGAGGTGCCGCGCCACATCGCCATGCTGGTCAATCTGATGCTCGACACCGGCACCAAGCCCGAGGAGCTGCGCCCATGAGCATGATCATCGCCACGGCCATCACCATCATGGTGCTGTTGATTGAATACTGGCCAGTCACGCTGTTTGCGCTTTGCTTTGCGGTCTATCTGTGGGTCGAGGCGCCTGACAGACGAGCTGCGCGCGAGGGGCACAAACGAAATCTGGAAGCATCAGCGCGGGTAAAGCGCGAAGAGGCCGAACACAGGGCGCGATTGAGCTGCTGAGCGGGCACTCAAATGTCAAACCCCCGGCGGGCGGCGCCGGGGGCTCTTCAATCCATCTGCCGAGCGGCCCGGAGCGCAAGGGAAACTTGAGCAGAGACGTACGGCGGATCGATAGCAGATTGATCGCGCAAAACGTCCCATCGGTCAACGCTTCAGCGTGTCAAAGAACGCCGCCAGCTCCCGCCCCTGCGCTCGCCAGATACTGTTCTTCGGGCTCCTCAGCCGCGAATGAAGCTCAATTGAGCAAGCGGAGCGCGCTAGGCCGGAGGTCTTAGCAGGAGCCGAACGAAGCCCGCTGTGTTGGACGGCAGCTCAGTGTCCTGATTTTACCGGCATCATTAAAGTCCAAGACCGCCTGCAGTATGTTTTCCCCGCTGACGTACGAGATCATTGCGACACCGTGCGAGAGCCGAAGATTGTCCAGTTCGGCAGCTGGGTGTTCCTGCAGATGGTTGGTCCAATAGACACGCAGGTTTTCTCTGCCGGAGATCGCCAATTGGTCACAATCGCAGTAGACCAGGGCATCTTTGGCGTACATTTCGAGTAGCGTTTCGATATCGCCCGCGCGGTAGGCATCGAGCCAGTCGAGGGCGGCGGCCATCGGGTCAAAAGACATACACACCTCCTGCGCCGCCGCCCTACGTCGAATTAAGAGGCGCATGTAGGATAGATAACGAAAAGATCGCGCAGATCGCCCCTTTGGTCAACCGCGCAGCGTCTCGAAAAACTTCGAAAGCCCCGCCCCCGCACTCGACAGATATTCCGCGGCGCGCTCCCTGGCGCGATAGGGCGACCTAAACCCCATCGACATCCCCGTCTCCTGCAGACCGCGGCCGAAGCACGCCACCTGATCGGCGACGAATGACGGGTTGAAGCCGATGGCCTGCTTGGCGGCGTAGTAGGTCCGCTTGTGATCGAGCTGCGCCTCGCTCCTGGCCAGCCCGGTCATGCTGCTGGGGTCGAAGGCGTAGATGCGATTGAGGTCGACACTCCCGAGTGGCCCCTGCAGCCCGCCAGCGACCCAGTGCAGCGCGTAACGGCGCAGCGCCGAGTATTCCTGGGCCGAGATGATCTGGCGCAGCCACGCCTTGCCCAGCGCGTCGTCGAGCATGGTCACCTTGCGGCTGGATCGCGCGCGCCCGGCGACGGTGAAAAATTGTCCGGCCTTGTGCAGGCGTTCGGGCGTTGGTCCTGCGTCGTCGAGCATCGTGTCCATCAGCGATCTCCGGCGAGAATGCGTGGCACGCTATATCCACAGTTTCCACACCGGCAAGCCCTTCGCGCGCGCAGCTACAGAGAAGGTAGTAGTTATTAAAAGTGTAGGTGTAGGTGGTTGAGCCGAGCTGCAGCAAAACGAAAGCCGGGCTATAGCCGGGCTGCAGCATTGCTTACTTTTTGAGGAGCCGGTTCATCGCGGACTTCGTTCCGCCCTTCGATCCGGCCAGGGAACGGCGCTGGGACGTCTCCTGAGCGCGCTGCCGCTCGTGCTCCAGGCGCGCGCTGCGCCAGCCCTCATTGCAGTCCTTGTGGAAGAAGCGCAACAGCGTCGCGCGGTTTGCGCGCCACTCGTCAGCCGTCATGCGCGTGATGTTGGCGAGCTGCTCGTCGTCATCGGCCAGCGCGCCGGTCTTCCACGAATGAAGCAACAGCAGCATGTAGGCGCCGTGCTGCGCGGGAGAGAGATGCCCAGTGTCGGCCAGATAGTCGCCAACATGGATTGGAAACCATGGAAGCTTCACCATCACTCGCCTGCACTGTTGTCGACCACGCGCACGAAGGTGTAGCGCGGAATCTTGCTTCTGCGTTTGCCCGGCTCAAATAGGCTCTTCTGGATCGTGATCGACTTGGCGTGCAGCCCCTTCACCACGGGCGCAGGGTCGCCGTCGAGCTGCATCAGCTCGACGTCGTGGTCGCTGCCGTATTCGCGGACCCAGATCGACCATCGCTTCTTCATGTCGTCACGCGCGCGGGGCTGGCGGCTTGTCATTGGTCGGCACCTTGAGGTGCCGCACGCTGACGCTATGCGGCGGCAGCACCAGCGTGTCGATCAGCTTGTTGTAGCGCGGCAGTATTTCGACGACCGCTTGGCGCAGCTCCGAAAGCTCGCGGCGCAAGGCGGCGACCTCGTCCCGCAGCGCCCCGATGACGGTGCCGCCGGGCGGCGTGTCGCCGCGCTCAAAGAACGTGCCGAACCGCTTGGTGCGAATGCTGGTGACGGACTGCACGCCGACCCCCAGCTTGGCTGCGACGGTGGCGTCGGTGTTGCCGTTGAGGTACTCGCACGTCTTCTCCCCGGTCCTCTTGAGGACAAGCTTCAGCTCCTCATAAATCTCGATGACCTGATCCTGCGTCGCTACCTGCTTCGTCTGCTTCGTCATGGGCCTGTCCTCCCGCTGGGTTATGCATTCTCGGCGATGCGCCACGCCTCGAATTGATTGTCGAGCCGGTGCCAGCGCTTGCGCTCTTCGGATCGGCCCGGCTTGCCGAGATCGCTGCGGCTGGCGATGCCGCAGTGATGACGCACGCAATCGGCGGCGTGCTGCTCGCACGTCACGTCCCTGTAGCGGTGCTCCTCCTCAAGGAAGCGCCAGAACACCGGCTCCTTGCAGCGGATGCCCGCCTGCTTTGTCGGGCCGAGCGCAGCCCATTTGTCGCGCTCCTGGGCGGTGTCGGCATCGCGGCTGCCGCCGAAGATGTCTTCCTGCTCCGGCTCCTGGCGCACGCCACGCTTGCGCGCCGTGATCTCGGCGCGCACCTCACTGGCCTTCCAGCCCGCGATCTCGTATTCGGTGCCTGCGATCACCAGAAAGCCGGTGACGTGCGGCGGCTGATCAGAGAAGAACAGCGCACCCTTCAGCTCTTTGCTCATCACACTTTCCGATGCAGGTTGGTGCGCCGCCCGTGCGACCTACTCGCCGTCATCGCCACCCTGATCGGCAGCTCGACGAGCTGGCCGCGCTTCTTGGCCGCGTTCCAGCAGGCGCCCCAGGCATTGCGGTGTGGCACGATGCCGATCCAGTCCCTGCGAATGTCCTCGCAGGTGCCGGTCCAGCCGCGCGGCAAATAATCGATGAAGCGCTCGAACTGCGTTTTGAAGGTCTGATTGTGGTCCATCACCAGCGCCATCCCCGCGTCGCGCAGCATCTGCGACTTCTCCAGATCGAACTCAGGCATCGAGCGCCTCCGCTTTCTGGCGCACGCGCGCCTTCAACATTTCAACGTCGTCGTAGCTCAGCTCGTAATTGCGCCGCGCCGCCTTCTGCGCATCGCTGTTCCACCATGTCAGCAGCTTGGTCTTGTCGGTGTAGTCGTCGATGGACGACTTGTAGTGTTCGAGGAACGAGGTCCGCTTCGCCGCCATCTCGACCTGCCGCCGCAGCTCGGCCTCGTCGACGACGTTGCTCTGCGTCTTGTCGTAGAGCGCGAGACCGAACACGTTGCCGAACGTCATGAAGGCGCGCTTCATCGCGTCGGTCTCGGCCTCCTTCAGCGCGCTCTCATGCGCGAGGCCGAGGTCACGGTCGATGCCGTGGCCGGAGCCGCTGCCCTCGCGCACCACGCGGCCGACCGTGACGCGGACCCTGGCGTTGTAGGTCACCCCGAAGCCCGGCACCTTGTCGCGGCCGATCTCGCGCGCGTTCTCCGCAACGCATTTGAGATCGATGGTCTCGCGGGTCCAGCCATCAAATCCGAAAATGCGATTGGCTTCGGCGATGGCGACCCAGCCCTCGATGTAGGAGAGCTTTCGCCCGCCCTGCTCGCGCTCCTTGACATGGGCGCGGTTGAGTGGCGCGTCGAGCGCGGCCTTGATCTCGTCGTCGAACATCACTTCACCATCACCATGATCGAGGGCGACGCATTGGAGAGCTGCAGGCCGGGCAATTCGCGCCCGGCCTGCAACGCCGCCTTGATCGCCGCGCGATCCGCCGTCCGTTTGATTTTCACGAATTCGTCCGGCAGCGCGTCTGCATCGGGCTCGCCGATCAGCTGCTGCGGGTTGTTGCGCAAATAGACGGTCGCCTCCGGCAGCTCGACCTTGCGCAAGGCGGCGGCGTTGAGGATGGACAGCATCAGCGCGCGGGTGAATTCCAAGCGGCGGCCGAACCGGTCGGCCCGCGCCTTCAAGTTCTCCTGCTGCTGCTTGGTGCCGTCGCGCAGCGTGCGGGCATCCTCGCCCAGGCGGATCAGCGCGGTGAGCACGTCCACGAGCGAGGTATCGGCGTCGAGCATGTCCGCGCGCAACACCTCGTCCTCGGCGATCTCGGGATAGTCGCGGGCCAGCTTCTCGATCTCCAGGCGCAGCGCGTCGACTTCATGCGGCTTCATCAGTATTTTCCTTCTGCACGGTCGCTCAGGCGGGAGAGGTTGTCGCGCGCGTCCTCGATGGCCATGCGGAAGGAGGCGGCCTCCTGCGCGGTCAAGTTCTCGACGAGAAACTGGGCATCCATCGCCACGCGCAGCAGGCGCTGCGTGTGGCTGATCGGCGTGAGCCTGACGACGTTGTCAGCCATGCCACCCTCCACTGCGCGCGAGCACGATGTCGGCAATCCGACGCTCGATGACGTCGCGGTCGTCGCGGAGCTGCTCGATGACATCGAGCTTGCCGCTCATCTTGGTGCCCATGCTGGCGGCATTGCTCTCGCTGCAGCCGAGCACCGCGGCGATGGCGGGGAACGAGGCGCGCGTGTAGCGGCGCGCCAGCACCACAATGAGCCCGCGGATGTGCTTGAGCTTCAGCCCCGGATGGAGGCCGACGCGATAATAGTTGCAGGCGGCGAGCGCGATCTCGTGCAGCTCCGGCGGCCTGCGGTCGAGCACGCGGAAGGCGGGCACGTCATCGGGAAGAACGGATGGGTCGCCCATGAGCCGCCCTCCCCTAGACGCCGCGCTGGTTCCACAGATGCGCGGGCGCGCTCGCGTTGCGACGGCGCAGCGCACGCTGCATCACGACATAGGTCGAGGCCGGGAATGACTTGGCGCGGGTCGGCCAGTTATAGGCGGTCTTGCTCTTGGCCTGCGTCAGCTCGCAGACGCGCTCCAGGCCGCCGAGGTGCTCGACGACCTCGCGCGCAGTGGTCAGATGCTTCATAGGTGAGCCTACACACTGATCATCGAGAGTAATTTGTAGGGTTAGGTTATCGAACAAATTGCGGCCCGCAAGTGGCCACTGCGCGCGGGGCTTGATTTTTTTGCGCACAAGCTACAACCTGCTGAAGGCGGGCCATGGGCAGCTCGTGCAGAGGTTTTAAATTCCAATCATTGATTGCGGGAATAGCGCTTGGTCAGGAAGCTAGAAGGGCTCGACGATTTCGGCTTCGACATCGAGGCCTACAAAAAGCGTTTGCGAATGCTGCGGCAGATCGTGAGCGGGGAAAATCAGCAGGATTTTGCTGCGCGCCTCGGCCTCGATGCCAAGCGATGGAACAACTACGAGCAGGGTTATCCGGTCCCCCGTCACGTCGCCATGATGATCATGACGCAATTGGACGGCATGAGCATCGAGTGGCTCTGGTTCGGCAAGGTCGGCAATCTGTCGACGTACTATCTCGAACAGATCAGAGCCATCGAGGCGCTAGAGCGCCAGCAGCAAAAGGCCCGCCAGCACATACTGCAGCAGGCTCCGGCGAAGCCTCTTCCGAAGCGAGCGACGGCGGCTCCAAAGACCAAGAGCCGCGGGCGCAAGCGCTCCTAGCTCGCGGCCTGCCTGTCCAGCGCTTTCATCTCGTTCAGCTGAGCTTCCTTGCTTGTCAGGATGGTCGGCGCCAACTGGGTCGCCAGTGAGAGCACTGCGACGGCCTCAGTCACGTCCTTCGGCAACATGCAACAAATGTAAGTCGCCAATTCGATCCGCTTGTAGTCGGGATCAAACATGAGCATTCCACTTCCCCGCTACGCTGGGCAGCGCCACTTGCCCGATTTCCTGAACGATCCCCCCAGGGCAGGAGGCGGAGTGTAGGCCGTCGTGGGGAACTGTCACGAAGAATCTTCTCCCGTTGACCCGGCCTAATGGTTTTGCCTGGGAGTGGCTAGTCAACAGCGCAATAACTGCTTGCTGGACGTACTATGTACGCATAGGCTGCCTCTCCTTTCCTCCGGAGATGAGAGCCCGCCCATGCCCGATGCGCGCCTTGCCCAACCATTGACCGACAGCCAACGCGACCACCTTGCCGCGATCCGCGACCGGATCGATGCCGCAGCCCAGCTGAAACCGGCCGAGCCCGTGGCGCCGCCCGCTTACGGCGCGCCGCAGCGCGACGCGATCTCGTCCGTCGTCGACAACGTCGTGCAGACCGTCTGCCTGCAGATCGCCGAGCTGCGCGTCCAGCTCGACACGCTGGAGAAGCAGCTCTTGATGAGCGGCGCCGCCGCCAAGGACACGCTGAACCAGCAGGTGGCGGTCTGCATGGAGGTCAATGAACAGGCCAAGCAGCTCGCCAGCATCATCGGCAGCATCGCCGAGCGCGTGGTGCGGCCATGAGCAGCCCCGTCCCCCCGTCGCCGCTCAGCCTGGAGGAGCGGCAGGCGCTGAACTGGTTTCGCCTCAACGCCCCCGCCGAGGCGGACGGCGGCCCGGAGGGCTATGTCCGCGTCGCCCTGGTGCGCCGCGGGCTCGTCGGCACCCCCCCGGCGCGCCGCCGGTTCGACCCGATCCGTTACGTCATCACCGAGCGCGGCCGGGAGGTCATCAAGCATGGCTGAGCGCACCGAGGCCCCGTGGACCGACGCCCAGGTGGAGGCGCTCAACCGCTTCCAGGCCCTGCGCCTGTTCCACCCGTTCACCTGCCCGAACCACAGCGGCATGCGCGACAAGGACCGCGCTCTGGTCGCCACCCGCCATGGCTGGCGCTGCCCGCACTGCTCCTACACCCAGGGCTGGGCGCACCGCTGGATGCTGACCGTGGCCGACGAGGCCGAGCGCCTCGACAGCATGGTCCGCATCGGTGATCTGCGCGCCCTCCGAAAGAAGAACAAACAGGAGGCCGACAATGACTGACGTGCAGGAAATCGTGCGCGAGATGCTCACCGCCGAGCAGGTGCTCGCGCTCATCCCCATCAGCCGTTCGACCCTGTTCCGGCTGGAACGGGACGGACTGTTTCCGCAGGGAGAGGCGATCACGCCTCACCGCAAGCTGTGGTTCAAGGACGAAGTGATCGCGTGGCAGCGGGATTTGCGCGACCCGAAGTCGGCGCTGGCGCAAGCGGTGCGGGCTCGCGCAGCAACTCGAAAGCCGGGCCGCCCGCGTTCGCTGAAGGCGGTCTAGTTTTTCTCTCCGTTCCTGCCACCTCGTTAGCCCACGGTTAGCCCGAGACAAGACGCCCGAAAAAAGATAGATTGAAATCAAATAGTTACGGCGTTTGACTACATCAGGAGCCAAAAGTTAGGCATAATCGCGGCCGGCAAGGGCCCGTCAAGGCATCCCAAGGTATCCTATGACCGATCCTTTCGATCTAGAGCGCTTCGTCCGAGCCCAGGACCCGGTTTTTCGCGCCGTCCGGGAGGAGCTGGCCCGGGGGCGGAAGCAGAGCCACTGGATGTGGTTCGTCTTCCCGCAAATCGCCGGCCTCGGCTTCAGTGCCATGTCGCAGCGCTATGCGATCGGCTCGCGGGCGGAGGCCGAGGCCTATCTCGCCCACCCCACTCTCGGCCCGCGCCTGATCGAATGCACGCGCCTCGTCCTCGCCGTCGAGGGGCGCACCATCAACGCCATCCTCGGCGCGCCGGATGATGCCAAATTCCGCTCCTCGATGACGCTGTTCGGCGCGGTGTCCGATCAGCCCGTTTTCGGCGAGGCGCTCGGGCGGTATTTCGCAGGCCAGCGCGACGGCGCAACGCTTGAGATCCTGTCGAAGCTCGACCGGCCGGCGTAGCCGCCTGCGATCAGCGGCCCTGGAAGACGGCCGCGCGACGCTCGATGAAGGACTGGATGCCTTCCCTCGCATCGGCGCTGCCGAGCACGCGGTCGCGGATTTTCGGGATGTAGGCGATCGCAGCCGCTTCGCCGCCTTCGATATATTTCGCCGCCGCTTCCTTGGTCACCTGGATGCCGAGCGGTGCGTTGCGCGAGATGATGGCAGCGAGCGCCATCGCCCGCTCGACCTGTTCTCCCGGCGCCACGATCTCCTGGACGAGGCCGATCGCGTGGGCGCGCTCGGCCGAAAACTCGTCGCACAGGAACAGATGATACATCGCATTGCCCCAGCCGGCGCGAGAGAGGAAGCGGAAATGCGCGCCGCCCAGCGGCGCGATGCCGCGCTTCGCCTCCATCTGGCAGAAGCGCGCATCGCCGGCCGCGACCACGATGTCGCCGGCGAGCATCAGCTCGATGCCGATGGTGAAGACGATGCCCTGCACGGCTGTCACGATCGGCTTGCGGCAGCGCTTGGCCAGCCCGAACGGATCGACGTTGCCCTCTTTGATGTTGCGCTTCTCCGCGGTCGGTCCAAAGAATCTGGGCATGTCGAGACCAGCCGTAAAATCCCTCCCTTCGGCGCAGATCACGCCGACGCGGTAGGCCTCGTTGTCGTGCAGCTCGGTGAGCGCATCGGACAATTGCTCCATCATCACCGGGGTGAACGCGTTCTTCTTCGCAGCGTTGTCGATGATGATCTTGAAGACGTGGCCGTGCACCTCGGTGCGGATCTGACCTTCGCTCATGTGCTTCTCTCCGGATTGTTGATGTTGGCAGCAAGTCAGGCCGGCGACTGAATCGCCGCGCGGATCGCCTCGATCCGCGCCGGCGTGAACACGCCGGAGTCGAGGAGCTGGAGGATCGACAGCACCCCGCCCCGCGATCCCCAGCTGCCCTCGTCGATGATCTCGAAATTGACCCACCAGGTCGGCGATGGCGCCGGCATCCCGCAGGCTTCCGCAAGCCGCGCCAGCACGTTGCGGATCACCTCCGCACGCACCTCTGCAGGCCAGGCCGCATTCATCACCGCGATATTGACGGTGATGATGTCGCGCGGTTGGTCCTGGTCGGACAGCAGTCGGCCGCCGATTGCCATGCAGTCGGGCGGCAGGTCGTGGAAATGCACCTGAAAACCCATTCGCGCCGCCGGCGCGTGCTGACCGACTTCGGGCTCAAGCACGGCGTCGGTCAGGCTTTCCGCAAGAAGCCGGCGTTGCGGCAGGCCAAGCCGTCCGGCCGACGCGGTCACGGTGATGATGGTCAAGCTGGCACCTCTGCACGACTATGACGATCGTCATATTTCAGCGCGGCTTGCCTATGTCAAGCGTCATAGTCTAGATGGTGGGCAGCCAATTGTGGAACTCCCGATGACCACCGCCACCACCCGCGACAAGATGATCGCCGGCGCCGCCGACCTGATGAGCCGCCGCGGCGTCAACGCCACCAGCATGCGCGACGTCGTGCGCCATACCGCCACGCCGCGCGGATCGATCAGCCACCATTTTCCGGACGGCAAACGGCAATTGATCGCCGAGGCCGTGACCTTCGCGGGCAAGCAGGTGTCCATTCCCCTGGAGAAGGCCATGAACCAGCACGGCGTGATCGGTGGCCTCAAGGCTTTCGTCGCATCGTGGCGCCGCCGGCTGGAAGCGACCGGGTTCGAGGCCGGCTGCCCGGTGCTCGCCGTCGCCGTCGACCGCTATGTCGGCGAAGCCTCCGACAAGGACGACGAGGCGGCGCAGCAGCATCTGCTCGGTCTCGCCGACGGCGTGTTCGTCGAGTGGCGGCAGATCATGCGCGCGGCCTTGCTGCGCGAAGGGCTGGCTGCGGAGCGGGCGGAGCGGCTTGCCACGCTCGTCGTGACCTCGATCGAAGGCACGGTCGCGATGTGCCGCGCCAATCGCAGTGCTGAGGCGCTCGATCAGGTTCAGGACGAACTGGAGACAGTGCTGTCGACCGCACTCGCCCGCACAGCCGGATAGAATGGAGACGCACCGATGGATCTGTCCCGCGAACGCGAGCTCGCACGCCGTCTCGCCAGCCTGCGACGCGAGAGCCGGCAGCAAAGCGGCCTCGATGCGCATCTTGTGCCGCCGGATCCCGACACGGCGTACCGCGTCGCGCAGATGGTGGAAGAGGAGTTGGGCTGGGCCGTCGTCGGCTGGAAGATCGCCGGCATGAAGCCCGGGCTCCAGCGCCAGCTTCGCACCTCCTCGCCGATCTATGGGCGGGTGTTCGCGCCGCTGATCAAGACCTCGCCCGCGAGCGTCGCGCATGCCAGGCAGTGCAGCCCGATTCCGGAGGTCGAGTATCAGGCACGCCTCGGCGCCGACCTGCCGCCACGCTCCAAGCCCTACACTGTCGAAGAGATCGGCGATGCCGTCGCCTCGCTGCATCCCGGCATCGAGCTCGCCGAATGCCGCTTCGTCCATGACGCGGCGTTTCCACCGATGCCGGCGATCCTGGCCGACGGCGCGGGATCGGGAACGATCGTGCTCGGAGAGCCCATCGCCGACTGGCGCAGCCGCGACATCGCGAATCAGGGGGTCGTGCTCAATTGCAATGGCGTGGAAAGGCGCCGCGGCAGCGCGGCGGAGGCGATCGATCATCCGCTGGTGCCGCTAACCTGGCTCGCCAACGAGCTGTCGCGAAGCAGAATTGGTCTCAAGGCCGGACAGACCATCAGCACCGGCACACTCACCGGCATGCTGCGGCCGAAGGCGGGCGAGACGTACGTCGCCGATTTCGGCCCGTTCGGAACCGTGAGCGCGACCTACGCCTAGAGCGTTGCCATCGGAAGGGCGCATTGGACGAATGGACGCATGCGGGCCGAGCATGGCGGCCGCCAGCGTAAACCGGCGATTAAGACGGCCCGCCTATTTTTCGGAGAATATCTTTCTCCCGCTGTGCAATTGCCGGAATGCCCATGAAAATCGGTACGCTGCTGACCACCGCCATCGTCTCGTTGTCGACCGTCGGCGGCGGCCTCGCCGTCTACGTTGCCGTGACCAAATACCAGACCATGGAGCGGATCACCGAGGCGCAGGGCCGGCTTGCGATCGTCCGGGCCGTCAGCGACATCCCGCGCTATCTCAACCCCGAACGGGGCTATTCCACCAACATCCTCTACGGGCCCGCGACCATCGATCCCGCGCTGCTTGCCGAGCAGGACAAGTTGCGCAAGTCGACCGATGGGGCGCGCGACAAGATGAACGCGCTGCGCAAGGAGCTGCCCGGCCCGTTCGACGACGGCGCCACCATCGGCAGCAATATCGACGGCATCAATGCGAAGTTCACGGCACTGCGTGAGGCCATCGACAAGGCGCTGGCCGGCCCGGCCGAGGCGCGCAAGGACGCAGCCAAGAAGATCGTCGCCGACAATGCCGTGCTCAACGGCGGCGTGACTGCGCTGCTCAACGAGCAGGTCCGCCGCATGGCGATCCTCAACGGCGACGCCTATCGGCAGGCCAGCTACGCCAACATCGCCATGACGCTGCGCGACGTCGGCGGCTTCAATTCCAGCCTGCACAAGAACCTCGTCGGCGGCAAGAAGCCGGCGACCGACGCCGAGAAGGCGGACATCGGCCGCTCGCAAGGGCGCAACGACCAGATCGTGATATCGCTGCTGGAATTGCGCGGCAATCCAGCTACACCGGCGAACGTCGCCGCGGCGCTGGAGAAGTTCAACACGATCTATGTCGAGGAGTTCGGCCGCGAGCTCAAGCTGGCCAAGGAAGGTGCGGTTACCGGCAAGTACGAACACGATGTGGACACCTATTACACCGCCACCCAGCGCGGCCTCAGCACCATTATCGAGGTCCGCGATGCCTTCTACGACAACGCCGAGCAGATCCTCGCCGGCGCATCTTCCGCGGCGCGCACCAGCTTCACCATCGCCCTCGTGGGCCTCCTCGCCGTGCTGATCGCCAGCGCCGGCCTCATCGTGACGGTCCGACGCCGCGTCTGCGCCCCGATCGTCAATCTGACGACGCGGATGTCGCGGCTGGCCGACGGCGAGGTTGCCGAAGAGATCCCCGGCGCCGCGCGCTCCGACGAGATCGGGGCGATGGCGGCGGCCGTCCAGGTCTTCAAGGACAACATGATCCGCGCTGACCGCCTCGCCGCCGAGAAGCAGGCCGAGAACGACGGCAAGATGCGCCGCGCGCAGGCGCTCGACGAGCTCACGCGCTCTTTCGAGGCCAAGGTCACCGAACTCGTCGGCGGCCTCTCGCGTGCCTCCTCCACCATGGAAAGCACGGCGCAGTCGATGACCTCGACCGCAGCCCAGACCAACAGCCAGGCCGCCGTTGTCGCCGCTGCGTCGCAGCAGACCTCGACCAACGTGCAGACGGTCGCCAGCGCCACCGAAGAGCTGACCTCCTCGATCACCGAGATCGGCCGTCAGGTCGCGCAGAGCACCGAGATCGCGGCCCGCGCCGTCGACAATGCCCGCCGCACCGGCGACACCGCGCGTGCGCTCGCCGAGGGCGCGCAAAAGATCGGCGACGTCGTCACGCTGATCCAGAGCATCGCCGAGCAGACCAATCTGCTTGCTCTCAACGCCACGATCGAGGCCGCCCGCGCCGGCGATGCCGGCCGCGGCTTTGCCGTGGTAGCGTCCGAGGTGAAATCCCTGGCCGGCCAGACTGCCAAGGCGACGACCGAGATCTCCGAGCAGATCACGGCGATCCAGGCCGCGAGCGACGAGACCGTGGCCGCGATCCGCAACGTCGCCGACGTCATCGCCGAGATCGACCAGATCGGCACCGCGATTGCCGCCGCGATCGAGGAACAGGGCTCTGCGACCAAGGAGATCGCCCGCAGCGTCCAGGAGGCCGCTCGCGGCACCCAGGAGGTCAACACCAACATTTCAGGCGTGCAGCGCGCCGCCGACGACACCGGCGCGGCCGCCAGCGAAGTGCTGGGCGCCGCCGAGCAACTCTCGACCCAGTCGCGCGACCTCGCCGGCCAGTTCGACCGCTTCCTCAGCGAGGTCCGTGCGGCTTAGTAAGGCGGCGCCTTCCGAGCCCGCTGCGCTTTCGCCGCCTCGATCCACCATGTGAGATCGTCGGCAAAGCGCGGGAACGACCGTTCCAGCGCCTTGCCGCCCTCGCCGATCGGCTCGCTCTCGGCCGACAGCGTCTGCGCGATCGGGCCTACGCCGATGGTGCTCGAGATCACTACCATGCCCATCTCCGACAGCGTGCCGTGCCAGGCGGTCGAGGCGCGCGCGCCGGACAATCGGCCGGCGGAATAGCTCACGATCGCGGCCGGCCGCCAGAACCACTCCTCCAGGAAATGATCGGTGAGGTTCTTCAGGCCGGGCTGGATGCCCCAATTATACTCGCCGGTCACGAAGACAAAACCGTCGGCGCCGCGGATCTGCCCGGCCAGCTTCTCCAGCGCCTCCGGAGCCGAGCCCTTGGGATACTCCTTGTACATGCGGTCGAGCATCGGCAGGCCGATCGCCTTGGCGTCGATGAATTCGACCTCCTCGCCGCGCCCGCGCAGGCCTTCGATGACGAAATTCGCAAGGCGGACGCCCATGCGGTCGGAACGGTAGGACCCGTAGAGGACGAGAATGCGGTTGCTCATGACCGGCACGTTAGCACGAAACGGCGCGGCGGCCGCCTATCGTTTTCGTCGGAGCTCCAGCGTCTGTGACGGCGTCTCGCCGAACTGGTTGCGATAGCTTCTGGAGAAGTCGCTGAGATGCCAGAAGCCGAAGGCGAGCGCGACGGCCTTGACGCTGTCGGCTCCGCCCAGCAGCCGCTGGCGCACCAGCCACAGCCGGCGCAGGCGCAAATAGCGATGCAGGCTCATGCCGCGATAGCGGCGGACGACGTCATGCATGGTGCGGACCGGCACGCCGAGCTTGCGCGCGAGGTCCTCGGTGTAGATGGGTTGAGACAGATCGCCGGAGAGCAGCGCGCGGATATCCTGGAAGATCTTGAAGTTGCGCGTGTCATTCGGCCACACCGTCCATCGCGCCGGAACGATGTCGGCGATGGCCGCATCGACGGCAGCGAGCAAGGACTCCCTCATCGCGGCCGCCTTCATCGGCACCTCGGCGGCATCGACGGGCTCCGATGCAGCGGCGACCACCTCTGTGACGGTTCGCCGCAGCCGATGCAGGGCGCGATCACTGGTCTCGAACAGCTTGAAATTCGACTTCGCTTCCGGCCAGCCACGATCCTTCACCTCCGGCCTGAACACGACAGAGCCGATCTGACGCTGAACCTCCTCGATCGTGGTGTAGGCCGCACCGCTGCTGCCGACGACGATGACCGCGCGATCGCGCTGCGCGCCGTTGAAACGAATGGGCACGTCGAGATCGTCCATCGCGAAACCGATCGCGGTGCAATCGCCAACGAGCTGCGCATCGACGACGCGCGGAAACGCGCGCGTGACGTTCACGTCGCAGCCGGGCAGGTGCAGGATGATCTGCTCGGTCGCAATCCTTCGCACGAATGGCGTGAACTCGATGTTCAGCCCGCGTATCGAACTGCGAAACTCGTCGACGTCGAAAAACCGAAATATCTTTGGCGCTAGCAATGGCGCATCATCAATGCTGCTCATGACAAATGAAAAGTCGCGTCCTGACCGACGCGCGTCCGGCAATACCGCCGATCTGAGTTCCCCCTTTCGGTTCCCCAGTTAGAAGCGAAGGAATCATCCTACTCGTCACGCTTCAATTGGCGAGTGTCCCATCTCAAAGGACAAGTCGTCGCAACTCGCCTCGCCGAATTTCGATAGCGATTCCGGTTGCATCGACGGTGCATTAATACCCCAGCGTTCAACGTCTAAATTTCAAATTAACCGCTGTGCGGCGCAATCAGGGGCGTTGAATAGTCGAAGTTCATTTTGAGTACAGGCTCCTGCCATGATGGCAAATTCGCCTGCAGATATTCTGGTTGAATTGGAACAGGCGGTCGAAACGTGTCCGCTTGACCGTTGCGGCCGTATCCTCGCCGGCATTGTGCAGTTGCTCACTGGCAGCTGCGACCGGTCGCAGGAAGTGCTCGCCCACGTGGTCGACGGCGTTCTGCTCCGATTGACGGAGCGGGTCGAGGCCCGCGCATTGGCCGAGCTCAGCACCACGCTTGCCGAGCTGAAGGTGGCGCCGCCCGAGACGTTGCGGCGCCTTGCCGCGCACAATGATCCGGACGTGGCATGTCCCGTTCTGCTCAAATCACAGATGCTCGGCTCCTCCGATCTTGCGGCCGTCGCGGCTTCCGGCGGCGAGCGGCAGCAACGCGCGATCGCCGCCCGGGACGACATCGAGCCGGTCGTGACCGAAGCACTTGTGCAGCGCGGTGGCCCGATCTGCCTCGCGCTGATCAAGAACCCCGGAACCAAATTCTCCGACGCTGCCTACGCCGCGCTGATCGCCAAGGCTGAAGAGGACGGCGAGATTGCGAAGGCGCTGGTGCTGCGGCCCGGCACGCCCGACCTCGTCGTGCGGAAGCTGCTCTCCGCCCCACCCGGCCAGAAGGCGTCGGCCAAGCCCAACGCGTCCGCCGCGCCGCCCGCCCAAACAGCCGCGCCAGCGCGACCCTGCCCGGCCGACTATGCCGGCGCACGGCCGGAGATCGTCGCGCTCAACCGCGTCGGCAAGCTCAACGATTCCACGGTGAACCGCTTCGCGATCCGCGGCGAGACCGCCAGCCTGTTCACGGCGCTGTCGGTGCTGTCAGGCGCTCCGATCGAGGTCGTCGAGCGCATCATGGCCGACGGCGATTGCGAGGGCCTGGTGATGGCCTGCCGGGCGTCGCGGCTGAACTGGGCGACTACGCTTGCGATCCTGAGCAACCGCAACGGCACGCGGCTCTCCTTCGCCGAGCGCGAGCGCGCACACCACATCTACGAGACACTGCTTCTGTCGACCAGCCAATGGACGGTGCGCTGGGGGGAAATTGCGGCAAGCGCCAAAGCGAACGGTCGGTGAGATCGCGGCGCGACAATGGGGGAAAGCCAATGAAGTTCGACGGTCGAAAGGCGGCTCGCGTAAGGATGGATCACAAGCAACCCGTCAACCTGATGGGCTCGGATGGTACGTGGCGACGCAGCTGCGTCCTGCTCGACGTGTCGCAAACCGGCGCAAAGGTCGAGGTCGAAGGTACGCTCGACGTGCTCCAGGCCAAGGAGTTCTTCATGCTGCTGTCGTCGACCGGATTGGCTTACCGGCGCTGCGAGCTGATCTGGATCGACGGCACCACGGCCGGCGTTCACTTCATCACCGCAGATGGCAAAAGGAAGCAGAAGGCGAAGGCCGAGAGCGCGGCCCAGAGCAAGTAACCCAATCATTCATCCAGCGATTTGAAGCAAATGCGGTAACGTCCAGGTCAGACCGTGCAGAACGCGCGAACCATACAAAACCCCGTCAATCGAGACGGTATCCGGGAAACGGAGGCCGCGCGCCCTCTCGTGCAAGTGCTGGCCGACACGTCCGACAAACTGTCGGGCATTCGCTCGATCCTCGAAGAGAGATTTACCGTCGCCGGTGAACGGCTCGATGCCGACGCCAAGCTGTCGCAGGTGCCGTCCGCCATCGTCATCCGCGCGGAGCTACGCGACGTCGACAATATCGCCGCCATCAAGAAGCGCGCCGGCAAGCTCGCCAAGGCGAAGAAGCGCATCTTCCTGCTCGAGCACACCTCTCACGTCGGCATTTCACAGGCCTATGCGCTCGGCGCCACTCTCGTGCTTCCGGCGATGGTCACCCGGACCAGACTGCTGGCGGCGCTGTCCGATCCTGCCGACCCGGCCTCGGCCTTGTCGAATGATCCGGCCGGGCCGGACAACGCGGTCGAGGCCGCGGCGACCGCCATCGCCTCGATGTTCACCGCCGTCACGCTTGGCCAGCCGCTCGACGTGGACGGCACCAAGGAAGCCGGTCGCCAGATCGCCGATCGCATCACCCAGCACGGCCTGTCCGAATGGCTCACGACGGTACGTCGCCACCACGAGGGAACCTACCAGCATTGCCTGCTGGTCACCGGCGTCGCCATCGACTTCGGCTTGAGCCTCGGCGTCCGCCCCGCAGACCTCGAGCGCCTGTACACGGCGGCGATGTTCCACGACATCGGCAAGGCCCAGATTCCCCTCGCCATCCTCGACAAGCCCGGCCGGCTCGATCCGGAAGAGCGCGCCATGATCGAGACCCATCCTGCCGCCGGCTACGATTTTCTGAAAAACCACGACAAGATCACGCCGGAGATCCTCGATGCCGTCAGGCATCATCACGAATATCTCGACGGCAGTGGCTATCCGGACGCGCTCTGCGCCGAGAACATCAGCGACATCGTCCGTATTCTCACCATCTCCGACATCTTTGCGGCGCTGATCGAGCACCGCCACTACAAGCCGACCATGCCACGCACGGAGGCCTACAACATTCTCTGCGGGATGAATGGGAAGCTTGAGAAGGTGCTGGTGAGCTCATTCAAGCAGGTCGCGCTCACGCGATGAGCGCGTCGATCTCGTCTTCGCGATGACGCTTCATCGCGCCTTAGTGCGTGGCCCGGAATTTGGCCCGCTGCGGCATCGACCGGCAAGCCAGGCCTTCCGCAAGCAGCCTCATGTCCTCGCGTCTGCCGCTGCGTATGAGCCTGCTGAACTCTTCAGGTGTGAAGGGAAGACTTGGATCCTCATCGATCGGGCGCCGCACTCGCGGACCGAAGAACCACCGAACCAGGCTAGCCAGCCGCCGCATATCAATTCCCTCGCGCCAGCAACAAACCCTTTAGCCCGCATATTGTTCCTCCTGCACGATCGAGATTGCAAGAGGCCGTAACGACTCCGCACCAAAAATTTCCGCGAGAGAATATTCTCCTCCCCATGAATCGTCGTGCTAATCGGCAAAACCGACGTAGCGCACGAACTCCGCGTTGTGCTCGCGATCCGAGCGCACCGCGTTCGCGGCAAAGTTGTCGTCGGGATAGCCCATCGCCACGCAGGTCATGATGACCTCGTCCTCTGGAATTCTGGCGACTTCGCGCACGATGTCGGAACGCATGATGCCCTGCCCGTTGATGACGGACCCGAGACCGCGGTCCCAGGCCGCGAGCACGATGCCGTAGCAGAGCGCGCCGAGATCGAAATGGCAGACCGCGCCGGGATCGAGCACGCGGTCATAGGTGAGGACCAGCGAGACCGGCGCGTCGAATTGGCGGAAGCCGCGCAGCACCCAGTCCTGCCGCATCGGCTTGTCGTCGCGCGCAATGCCCATTGCGCCGAACAGTTTCTTGGCGATGTCGACCTGCCGGGTGCGGTGCACGCCCTGGTACTCGCCATGGCTGACGATGTCGCGCTTGACCTTGGCGCCGCCAACCATCTCCTCCATGTTGCGTCGGCGCACCTCTTCCAGCGGCGCGCCAGTCAGCACGTGGACATGCCAAGGCTGGGTGTTCATCGACGACGGCGCGCGCTTGGCGCTGTCGATGATCGCCTCGATCACAGAACGGGCTACCTGCTGCTGCTTGAAACCGCGTACACTGCGGCGCGACTGGATCAGCGTCTCGAATTCCACCCTAGAACCTCCCTGCCCCTGCGTTCGCGCGCATTGCAATCGTAACGCGTCTGCGGTTGCCGATGCGGCGCGCCAAATCTATGCTAGCGCGCAAGCAAGACCAAGAACCCTTATGAGGATCATCATGCCTGCACCGCTCGATCCCGTCATCGCCCAGATCATTCCGCTGCTGCCGCTGCGCGATCCCACCACGATGACGCCACAGAGCGCTCGCGATTCCTTGCGCGAACTGGCTGCCTCGCGCGCGGCGGTGCCGCCGCCGCCCGTCGCCAGCGTGCAGGATATCAAGGTGAAGGGCGGCGCCGGGCCGCTCGATGCGCGTGTCTACCGGGTCGGCACCACGCCGGCGCCGACGGTGGTGTTCTTCCATGGCGGCGGCTGGGTCGCGGGCGATCTCGAAACGCATGACCGCCAGGCGCGCAATCTCGCGATCGAGACCGGCGCCGTCGTCGTCTCCGTCGATTATCGCCGCCCGCCGGAAACCCGCTTTCCCGGCGCCTTCGAGGACGCCTTCGCAGCGGTCAGCGACGTGTTTGGCCGCGTCGCGGAATTTGGCGGCGATGCCAAGCGCTTCGGCGTTGCCGGCGACAGCGCCGGCGGCAATCTCGCGGCCACCACCGCGATCGCCTGCCGCGATGCCGGCATCAGGCTTGCCGCGCAGCTGCTGGTCTATCCCGTGACCGATACGGTCGGCCTCTATGCCGACGTCAGCGAGAACGCGCGCTTTCCCTCACGCGCGGAAAATGCGGACGGCTACTTCCTCACGCGTGCCACGATGCAATGGTTTTGCGGCCACTACCTTGCCGACTCCACTCACGCCGCCGATTGGCGCGTCTCCCCGCTCCGCGTCACCTCGTTCAAAGGTCTCGCGCCGGCGGTCGTGACCACCGCCTGGTTCGATCCGCTGCGTGACGAAGGCGCCGCCTATGCGCGGGCGCTGGAAGGTGCCGGCGTGCCGGTGAGGCAGCATGAGGGCCCCGGCCTGATCCACGGCTATTTCGGCCTCGGTGATGCTTCCGAGGCGGCGCGCGCCGAGGCGCAGCGCGCACGGGCCGATTTCAAGGCGTTGCTCGCGCGCGGAATCTGAACCGCAGATGAATGGCAACAGCTGCGATTGAGCATGTGGCGCGCGATCCTGCTTGATTGCGCCACGATTCGCGGCTCCAATCCGCATGCCATTTCTGGTTTAGGGAGACACCCATGATGAAGCGGATTTTCCTCGCAGCAATCGTTGCCACCTTTGCAGCAGGCTCGGCCTTCGCGGACGACACCTGCGAGAGCAAGGCCGTCGGCAAGGACGGCAAGCCGCTGGCCGGCGCCGCCAAGACCTCGTTCCTGAAGAAGTGCAAGGCGGACGCCTGCGCGCCCAAGGCCGTCAGCGCCGATGGCAAGCCGCTCGCCGGCGCCGCCAAGAGCAGCTTCATGAAGAAGTGCGAAGTCAGCGCGTAGCGCCCGCGGAGCTGCGGCTTCTCTGAACTTACTGCCGCTTTAGCGAGCAATCGCTCGTGCCACGAACTCGATGCCCGGGCTTGTCCCGCCTGCGAGGCCGAAGCCTCTTCGGCGAGGCGAAGGCCCGGGCATTCGCGTTCTGGTTTCCGAATGGAGATAGAGGGTGGGAGAATCGTCGCCGCCACCCCGCGGGCGCCGCGCACTCCAGCCAGCCAACTCATCCGGCGATACTACAACCCTAGACAGAAAGCTCCGGCTGACGGATCATGCAGTGCTGAGCGAAACGGGGCGCATTGACGAAGGTTTCCAGGAAAGGGACGTCAAGATGTGGCAACTTCGAGTGCGTCATCAGATCATGGCGACAGTGAGCTTGCTGTTCGCGCTGCTCATCAGTCTTGAAGCTGCGAACGCGAGGGGTCCCGGTCTACCCAACGTCATGGTTCTGGCCACCGGCGGTACGATCGCCGGCAGCGGCGCGAGCAGCACCACCGTGGTCGGCTACACCGCAGCCACGGTGGGCATAGAGACCCTCCTGAACGCCGTCCCCGAACTGAAAACGGTGGCTAACGTCAAGGGCGAGCAGGTCTTCCAGATCGCCAGCGAGAACATGAACAATGACTACTGGCTCAAGCTTGCAAAGCGCGTCAACACGCTCCTCGCGCAGGATGACGTGGACGGGATCGTGATCACGCACGGCACCGATACGATCGAGGAGACCAGCTATTTCCTGAACCTGGTCGTCAAGAGCAGGAAGCCCGTCGTCATCGTCGGCGCGATGCGGCCGTCGACGGCGATCAGCGCCGACGGGCCGATCAACCTCTTCAATGCGGTGATCCTCGCAGGCAGTGACGAGGCCGTCGGCAAGGGCGTGCTCGTGGCTCTCAACGATCAGATCAACGCGGCGCGCGACGTCACCAAGAACAACACCTCGACGGCCGACACCTTCCGCACCCCGGAACTCGGCTTTCTCGGCTACATGCAGGGCAACAAGCCGTACTTCTATCGCCAATCGACGCGCCGGCACACCGCGGACTCCGAATTCGACATCTCCAACCTCGATGCCCTGCCGCAAGTCGATATCGTCTACGGCTACGCCAACATGAACCGCGTCGCGGTCGACGCCTTCGTCGCCGCCGGGGCCAAGGGCATCGTGCATGCCGGCGTGGGTGACGGCAGTCTTGCCCGGCCCGCGGTCGAGCCGGCTCTCGATGAGGCCCGCAAGAAGGGGGTCGTGATCGTCAGAAGCAGCCGTGTCGGCAACGGCATCGTCGCGCGCAACGGGGAAGCCAAGGACGACGAACACGACTTCGTCGTCTCTGATACGCTCAATCCGCAGAAGGCGCGGATCCTGCTGATGCTGGCGCTGACCAAGACGACCGACACCAAGGAAATTCAGCGGATGTTCTTCACGTATTAGATCGTCCGACGCGCGGTCGCTCCACGAACTCGTCATGCCCGGGCAGAAGCGCGTCTTCGCGCTAGATGTCCCGGGCATTCACGTTCTTGTTTCCGTGTAGCAAAGGCCGTCATGGCCGGGACAGGCCCGGCCATGACGGCGATCACTCCCGCCTGAACCGATAATCGAACGCGGCTCCGAACGGCTTGATCAGCCCCACCGTCGGCGCCGGGAAATGCACCGGCAGGATCAGCGTGTCCGTGTCCGCGACGGAGGCGAAGAACGTCCGCCGCGACACCGCCGACTGTTTTGGATCCCAATCCGGCTTCGCCGACCAGTCCGGCTCGCGGCATTGGATCTGGTGATGCATCAGATCGCCCGCGACCACCGCGCGCTGACCTCTCGAAAAGATGTTCACGCAGCAATGACAGGGCGAATGCCCCGGCGTCGGCGTCAGCGTGACGGTGTCGTCGAGCGCGTAGTCGTCATCGACCAGGAGCGCCTGCCCGGCCTCGACGATCGGCAGGCAATTGTCACGAAACACGGTGCCCGGCGGATTATTGCCCTTGGCGTGCTCGGCTTCCCAGGCCGCATACTCGTCCTTGTGAAAGACGTATGTCGCGTTCGGAAACGTCGGCACCCAGCGGCCGTCGCGCAAGGTCGTGTTCCAGCCGGTGTGATCGATGTGCAGATGCGTGCAGAACACGTAGTCGATCTGCTCGAAGCCGATCCTGAGCGCGAACAATTCGTTGCGCCAACGCTCCTTGCCGGGGAAGTCGAACGGCGGCGGATGGCCCTTGTCCTCGCCAGTGCAAGTATCGACCAGGATCGTGTAGCGCGGCGTGCGCATCACAAAGGTCTGATAGGTGATCACCATCATGCCGCGCGCAGCATCGAACACCTCCGGCTCCATCGTCGGCAGATGCCGGGCGAACACGCCCTCGTCATAGGCCGGGAAAAAATCCTGCGGCCGCCGCCATGGCCCTTCCCGCTCAATCACCGCATCGATCGTGACGTCGCCGATCCGCAGTTGCTTCATCACTGTTTCGCTCTCCTGCTCTCCATTTACGCCTCAGGAAGGCCTGCCTTGCGTAGACCCTCGGCGACGCGAATTCGCTGTTTCAGGCAGATTGGGTTATCGGTTGGAGAGCTCACGTCGTATTGCGCGATGCTGAACCCGGGCGTGAGGCTGAGCCCCGCCTGCACGACGTCCCGTGCTTCGTCGTTCCGCCCGAGATGAGCTAACGCGGCTGCGAGAAAGAAATGTACGAACGGAGCGATGTTCCGGTTGATCGCGATCGATCGCTTGAACCATCGCGCGGCAGCTTCGTCCGCTCCGAGATAGGATTGTGCGACGCCTGCCGTATTCATCCAGGACGAGGCCTTTGTGTCGCGAGGCGAAAGCCTGAATGCTTCCATGATGTGGGCTTCGGTCTCCTCGGCTCGGCCGAGATAGCATTTACCGAGCCCTATCCACCCATGGGCGGTCGCCAGGTTTCGATCCAGCACCAAGGCCCGCTCGCATTCGGCAATGCCCTGGGCGGCGCGCCTGGTGAAGATCTGGACGACACCCATCAGGCAATGCGCTCTCGCGTGATTGGGCGCCCGGGCAAGTATCGGCACCAAGGACTCCTCGACCGCCCGCAGGGGCACCGTCCGGTCTATCAATCTGGACGTCGCTCGCATGGCATCGACGTCGGCGATGCCCACCATGGCCTCGACGTTGGTGGCGTCGAGGCGGAGCGCCTGTTCGAAGAACGGACGAGCCTGCGACAGGGTTGCAGGATCGGTTCCGCGATTCAGATAGGCCATGCCCTGGAAGTACAGGTCCATCGAGTCAGGGTTCGGCATCGTCGCCGCGCGCCGGGCCTCCACCACGACCAGCTCGGTTCCAAGTTGATTGGCAAGGCGGGCGCCGATCTCGTCCTGCATGTCAAAGAGGTCGGCGACCTCCTTATCGAACCGTTCGCCCCACAAATGATTGCCGGTCTCGGCGTCAATGAGCTGGACGTTGATGCGCATCCGGCTTCCCGCCCGCTGCACCGAGCCAGCGAGCACGTAGCGAACGCCGAGCTCGCGGCCGATCTGCTTCAAATCGGCCTGCGCCTTCTTGAACGTGAAGGCGGTGTTCCGGCCGATTACGTAGATGCCGGCCATCCGCGACAGGTCCGTGGTGAGGCTCTCCGTCACGCCATCGACGAAATAGTCCTGCGCGGGATCGGGGCTCACATTGGCAAAGGGCAGGACCACGAGCGACGGCTTGCCCGCGGCGGGAGTGGGCGGTCTGCTGGCGGCTGCTGTTGCCGGCCCGAGCGCCTCGCGCACAGTCGCGACGAAGCGGATACCCCTGCGTGGAAAGGTCTTGATAAGCCGCTGCTCGTCTCCGGAATCGCCGATCGCCTTCCGCGCTGCATTGAGCCGGGTGGTCAGAGCGACGTCAGATACGGCGCGGCCTTGCCAGATCGCGTCGATCAAATCGTCCTTGCTGACGACGCGCTCGCGATTGGCGATCAGATATCCCAGCAGGTCGAACACCTGGGGCGCGATGGCGATGACGTCGGCACCACGGCAAAGTTCGCGCCGATCGGTGTCGAGAGAGAAATCGTCGAACGAATAGCGCAAGCCAAGTCCCCGCCGCGTTCCATGGCCGATATTCCGTTGCTCGCGCTCAAGAATAAGCGGCCGGTAAGGAAAAAGTAAGCCGCCGGGAAAGCCTGTTTCGTTCATTCCTGAAATGCTACACCCGCAGGTAGAGCCTGCACGGACGCATTGGATCGGGTCGTGGAGACAGGTGATGATCACACGTCGTGACGTATTGACCGCATCGGCCGGCATCGTGCTCGCTGTCGCGGATCGCGTAGCGCCGGTGCTCGCGCAGCCGCTCGCGAAGACCGTGCATGTCCTGACAGGCTTCACGCCGGGACTGCAGGACGCCCTGGCGCGGCTCGTGACCGGCCAGATGAGCGACTATGCGGAAATCATCGTCGTCGAGACCCGGCCGGGCGCAGGCGGCCGCATCGCGGTCGAGGCGGTGAAGAATGCCGACGCCGACGGATCGGTCATGCTACTGGCGCCGCTGGGCTTCATGATGTTCTTTCCGCACGTCTATCGGAGCTTGCGATACCAGCCGAGCGATTTCACGCCGGTGTCGACCGTCGCCTCGACCCCGACATTGCTGATGGTCGGCCCAAAGGTGCCGGCCGATGTCAAGACGCTGGCAGATTTCGTGGCCTGGTGCCGCGCCAATCCGAAGCTCGCCACTTTCGGCACGCCGGGCGCCGGAACCACGCTGCATTTTCTCGGTACGACACTTGGCCGCAGCGCCGGCTTCGATTTTCTTCACGTACCCTATCAGGGCGGTGGCGCGATCCAGGATCTGGTCAAGGGCGTGATTGCGGCGGCCGTCATGCCGATCGGCAGCGCGCTCGGGCTGGTCCAGTCCGGCGATCTTCGTGCGCTGGCGACCACCGGGCCACGCCGCAGCCCGTTCGTACCCGCGGTGCCGACGATGCGGGAAGCCGGCTACCCGGCGCTCGAGGACCTCACATGGTTTGCATTCTTCGTTCCGGCGAAGACGCCGGCGCCGATCGTCGAAAAGCTCAATGCCTCGATCCAGGCGGCCGTGCGCACCGACGAGGTCCGATCCGGAATGGCGAAGCTGGCCTTCGAGCCCGACGTGATCGCGATGGGAGACTTCGCCCGGCTGATCGCATCCGAATCCGACCGCTGGAAGGCGATCGTGCAGGCAACCGGGTTCGTGCCGACCGATTGACGCGGGTTTGCCAGGGAGGCAACACATGAACCAGCCGGCATCCGTCCACGATCTGGTGCAGTCGCATCGCATCACAGCGGTGATCTATACCGCCGCGAAGCTCAATCTCGCCGAGGCCATCGGCGACGCGACGAAATCGGTGGCCGAGCTCGCCCGTCTGGTATCCGCCGACGAGAGCGCATTGCGCAGATTGCTGATCGGCCTGACGACGCTTGGCCTGTGCAGGCAGGCCGACCACGACCGCTTCGCCATGACCGAGCTCGGCCGGCAGCTCGACGAGCGCGCCGAGCCGTCCTTCAAGGATTGGGTGCTGTTCGAGGGCGAGATGCTCGCGCAAGCCTGGAGCGGACTGCTCGATTCGGTTCGCACCGGAAAGACTGCGACGCAGCTGCGTGGCGATGGTGACGACCGCTATGCCGTGACAGGCCACGCGACGGAGTGGAACCGTCGATTCAACGCGGCAATGGTCAGCCTCACCCGAAGCATCGTGCCGAAAATCGTTGCGGCCCACGACTTTACCGCCGCACGCGTCGTCATGGATGTCGGCGGCGGCACCGGCGAATTGATTGGCGGCGTGCTCGAGCGCAATCCCCATCTTCAAGGCATTACCCTCGACCTCGCGCGCTGCGAGGCGGACGCGCGCGCACGCTTCGGCCGGCTCGGCATTGCCGGCCGCTGCAGGTTCGTCGCCGGCAGCTTCTTCGAAATCGTCCCAAGCGGGGCCGACACCATTTTGATGAAAAGCATCCTGCACAATTGGAAGGACGACCGCTGCGAGGCCATTCTGCGCAACTGCCGCCAGGCGTTGCCGTCGAGCGGCACGCTGATCCTCGTCGAGCGGATCATGCCGGAGCGTGCCACCACAGAGCCCAAGGACCGCTCCTGCATCATGAGCGACCTCAATATGCTGCGTGGCCCCGGCGGCTGCGAGCGCACTGAAGCCGAGTACCGCGGGCTCGCTGTCCTGGCCGGCTTCGCTTTCGTGGGGACGACCGATATCGGTTCGTTCAGCTTGATCAAATTCAGGAAGGTCGATGAGTGAGGCGGCCAGGGTCGTGCCGACCCGTGCGCCGTCACGAATGCTGTCGGTGCGCTAACAAATGTGGTGCGACTTGATCGCCGGGTTGCGAGTGACCCAGGACGGGCCACGTCGAGGTCAGTAAGCCGCATCAGTATGGGGCAGAAGGACGCAGGCGGCCCCCTGACAGCCTCGGCTGCGGTCGCCGCCAGTAAGGGTTCTCCAGGCACATCGCGGCAAGTCCGATCGCCGCCACCCGGCACTGATCCCATGTCGTATAGGCGCATTCGAAATAGGTGCTGCCACCCCACTCCCATTTCTGCAGGCAGACAGGGGACCTGGGATCGAAAGTTTGAGCAGTAGCCGAGGTGATCACCAGGATCATCGCACTGCTCAGGATTAGCCAACGGAGCATCCGCATCGCCACCTCCTCGAATGGGTCATCCAGGTTACCGGTTCTACCGCCGCTCGCGTGTCGAACGGAGACGCTTTGCGGCGTTTCCATCCACCTGCATTGCTCGCAAAGTTACGTGAGAGCATCACGATAGCCGCTTTGGCTCATCGGCGAATTAGCGATGCCTCTCAATTAGATTCGCCGGATGGGGAACTCTTCACATTCGACCGGCACCGGAGACCATTGATCTGGATCAAAGGGCCGGACGATTTATGCAATCTCAACTTGCGTGACGTTGGGAACCATCGACGTCTGTCACATCGAACTATGGGGGCAGCCAACACACCTGCAACGTAGTGGAGAGACCGCCATGGCCGTCAATCTCATTTCAGCTGCACAACAGCTCTTGACCCCTGAAGTCATCGCGAAGATCGCCTCCTTTCTCGGCATGGACCAAAGCACTGCGCAGAAGGCCGCTGTAGCGGCCATCCCGACAATACTCGCCAGCCTGTCCGATCTGGTTGGAACCCCGGCTGGCGCCAATCAACTGTCAAAACTGCTGTCCCAACAGCAAGGCAACAATCCCATCGATCTGCTGCACAGCTCCGGCGCTCCGGGCCTTGCTCAGATGGGTTCGAGCATGTTGTCCGGACTGCTTGGAGGCCGAACCATGGACACCATGGGCCAAGCGATCGGCAACTTCGCGGGAACGGGTGATGCCGGCGGCAAGTCGTTGCTCGCCGTGGTGGGCCCGTTGGTCCTGGGTATGCTCGGTCGGCAGCAGCGTGACGCCGGGGTAGATGCAAACGGACTGGCATCACTTCTGCGATCGCAGAAAGATCAGTTCATGGCGGCGATCCCCTCGGGGCTCGGTGATCAACTCAGCGCCTTGGGCCTGATCGACCAAACGCGCAGTGGAATGGCGACGGCCGCCGCCACAGGGAGCCGGATCGCCGGCGCTTCCGGCGCCACTGCCGCGAGCCAGGCCGCCATCGCCGCCGGCCGGACGCAATGGCCGTATTGGCTTGTCGCGCTGGCTATCCTTGGTGGTTTTGCCTTCTTATATGCGCTTCAACGTCCGACCGAGCAGACGGTCGCTCAGAGTACAACTGCCACGCGGCCCTCGACCGCAACCGTCGGCATGGCACCCGCGGATTTGACCGTTGACGGGGTGAACCTGGCGAACCAGGTCAATTCGTCCCTTGGTACGCTGAAGGCTCAACTGCCAACCATCACCGATGAAGCCAGCGCGCAGGCGGCCATGCCGAAGATCAACGACGCCATCTCACAACTGGATGGCATCACGGCGCGGGCGGCCAAGCTTTCGCCAGAAGCACGACGCGCGCTAGCCAAGCTGATCGTCGCGGCCGCGCCGGCCATCAATGAGATGTGCGACAAGGTCTCGGCGACGCCGGCCGGCACGATCGCAAAGCCTGTGATCGACAATCTTCGTGCCAAGCTCGACGAGCTGGCGAAAGTCTGAGACGCTACACGCAACAAGACTCGCCACACCTCAAGCGACGGGAGGTGTTTCGCAGCCTCCCGTCCGGCAGGTTGAAAGGAGAAGACTCATGGCCGACAAGACCAATTTCACGAGGGATGAATGGGCGCTCCTCTTGAGAAGCCCGATGAATGCGGGCATGGCGATCACGGCTGCCGCACCGAGCGGATTGTTCGGCCTTCTGAAGGAATCGTTTGCCGGCGGCACCGCGCTCGCCCAGGCGGCCACCGATCCCAATGCCAACCCTTTGGTAAAGGCTGTGGTCGCCGACTTCCAGACGAGCGATGGCCGGGCCGTCGCTCATGACGGGTTGAAGGCAGAACTCGGCCAGAGCGCACCGGCCGAGATCAAGAGCAAAACGATCAACTCGTTGCGCGAGGTTGCCACGAAGCTTGCTGCAAAAGCGCCAGGTGATGCCGCGGCCTTCAAGGACTGGCTGCGTCAAATCAGTCAAAAGACGGCTGAGGCTGCATCGGAAGGCGGAGGCTGGTTCGGTGGAGGCGTTCAGGTCAGCGACGCCGAGAAAGCAACCCTCGGCGAAATCTCCAGCGCGCTCGACATCTGATCTCGGAGGACCGCACAGCCAACCGCTCCGCACTCTGCGCGCTTGGTTTTAGCGCGGACAACGCCCATGCGCGGCGACCGCCCCAAATCAACCTCAAACGCCGTCGACGATGACCGCGGAATGGGGAATCTCTAGTGGGCCGGAAAGTCAGATTCGCAGCGGCAGCCCTGATCGCTGTTGCGACAGGCGTCTACCTCAACAACACCAGCCTTCTGGCACCGCATCGCGACGGCAAGCCGGTGCTGCTCGCTCATCGCGGCATGGCCCAGCGCTTCGACGAGCGCGACGTGAAGAACGACACCTGCACCGCGACGAGGATGCTGCCGCCGGTCCACGATTATCTCGAAAACACCCTGCGTTCGATGCGGGCCAGCTTCGAGGCTGGTGCCGACGTCGTCGAGCTCGACGTGCACCCGACCACCGACGGCGAATTCGCCGTCTTCCACGACTGGACGCTCGATTGCCGCACCGACGGCCAGGGCGTCACGCGCGCGCAAAGCATGGCGAAGCTGAAGAAGCTCGATATCGGCTACGGCTACACCGCCGACGGCGGCAAGACCTTCCCGTTTCGCGGCAAGGGCATCGGAATGATGCCGACATTGGCAGAAGTTTTCGCGGCCTTCCCCGACAAGAAACTCCTCATCAACGTGAAGAGCCGGGACGCCAGTGAAGGCGAGAAACTTGCCGGCGTACTGAATGCGCTGCCGGTCGCGCGGCGCCGGGCGATCATGGTCTATGGCGGTGATGAGCCCATCGCGGAGGTCCGCCGCCTCACCCCCGATGTCCGCACGATTTCGCGCGCGGCCATCCGCAGCTGCCTGATCCGCTATATCGGCTATGGCTGGACCGGCCTGGTGCCCGCCGCCTGCCACAACGCGATGGTGCTCGTGCCGGTCAACGTCGCCCCCTGGCTGTGGGGCTGGCCCGATCGCTTCCTTGGCCGCATGACCGGCGCCAACAGCGCGGTGTTCGTGCTCGGCCCCTACAGCGGCGGCGAATTCTCCACCGGCATCGATACGCCCGAATTGTTCGCCCGGCTCCCGCGCGGCTATTCCGGCGGGATATGGACCAACGAGATCGAGGCCATCGCCACGATTGCGGGCAAGAGCAAGGACTAGCTCCGCAACCCCGGCGCTTCCCTAGTGCGAAACGAACGGCATCACATGCCTTGGCAAACTCTGCACGAAAGTTACTATGGCTGCTCCTCGGAGAGATGCTGCGGTGACGACAGTCGAATTGCTGGCGGAGATGATCGGTACGCTGCCAGCGGACGAAGATACCGAGGCAGCTCTTGATTTCCTGGGTCAGCCTGACCTGATCAGGATCGTTCCGGCGGCAGAGGAAGCGAACGTTGCGTCGGCACAGCATTGGCTTCGAATTTACAAAATACGACAGGCGACCACGACGGAGGCCGGCATTGTCACACGCGGCTTCCCTTTGTTGCTGTCCGCACTGGAGAAGTTGCATCCCACGGAGCTGGTTGCCGTGACAGTCTTCGCCGCCCCCCAATGGTACGGCAGCTTCTGGTCAGATCAGGATGAGCGCCTCGTGGGCTTCGTGCTCGTGGAACGTCGATCTCCCGAAGAAGAGCAAAAGCGCCTGGAGTGGTTTCGGCGAAACCTGACGTAGCTCGCTACGATCGCAACCCCGGCGCTTCCTGCCCGGTGCGCGCGACATATTCCGTGTAGCCGCCGCCGTACTGGTGGATCCCCTCCGGCGTCAGCTCCAGCACGCGGTTCGACAGCGTCGCCAGGAAGTGGCGGTCATGCGAGACGAACAGCATGGTGCCCTCGAAATCCGACAGCGCCGTGATCAGCATCTCCTTGGTGGCGAGGTCGAGATGGTTGGTCGGCTCGTCCAGCACCAGGAAATTCGGTGGATCGAACAGCATCTTGGCCATCACGAGGCGCGCCTTCTCGCCGCCTGAGAGCACGCGGCAGCGCTTCTCGACGTCGTCGCCGGAGAAGCCGAAGCAGCCGGCGAGCGCGCGCAAGGAGCCCTGCCCCGCGGTCGGAAACTGGTCTTCCAGCGACTGGAACACGGTGCGTTCGCCGTCGAGCAGGTCCATCGCGTGCTGGGCGAAATAGCCCATCTTGACGCTGCCGCCGAGCGCCACCGTGCCCTCGTCCGGCTCGCTCGCACCCGCGATGAGCTTGAGCAGCGTGGACTTGCCGGCGCCGTTGACGCCCATCACGCACCAGCGCTCCCTGCGGCGGATCATGAAATCGAGGCCGTCATAGATGCGCTTGCTGCCGTACCCCTTGTGCACGTTCTTGAGCGCGACGACGTCCTCGCCCGAGCGTGGCGCCGGCGGGAAGTCGAAGGCCACCGTCTGGCGACGGCGCGGCGGCTCGACACGCTCGATCTTGTCGAGCTTCTTCACCCGGCTCTGCACCTGCGCGGCATGCGATGCGCGCGCCTTGAAGCGCTCGATGAACTTGATCTCCTTGGCTAGCATGGCCTGCTGGCGCTCGAACTGGGCCTGCTGCTGCTTCTCGTTCTGCGCGCGCTGCTGCTCGTAGAACTCGTAATCGCCTGTATAGGTGGTGAGCGAGCCGGAATCGATCTCGATCACCTTGGAGATCACGCGGTTGATGAACTCGCGGTCGTGCGATGTCATCAGCAGCGTGCCTTCGTAGTCGTGCAGGAATTTCTCCAGCCAGATCAAGCTTTCGAGGTCGAGATGGTTGCTCGGCTCGTCGAGCAGCATGACGTCGGGCCGCATCAGGAGAATACGCGCCAGCGCCACGCGCATCTTCCAACCGCCCGAGAGCTTGCCGACGTCGCCGTCCATCATCTCCTGGCTGAAGCCGAGGCCGGACAGCGCCTCGCGCGCACGGCCGTCCAGCGCATAACCGTCGAGCTCCTCGAAGCGGTGCTGCACCTCGCCATAGCGCGCGATGATCTCCTCCATCTGGTCGGCCTTGTCAGGATCGGCCATATCGGCCTCGAGCGCGCGCAGCTCGGCCGCGACCTCGCTGACGGGACCCGCGCCATTCATCACCTCGGCCACGGCGCTGTGGCCAGACATCTCGCCGACGTCCTGGTTGAAATAGCCGATGGTGATGCCGCGATCGGTCGAGACCTGCCCTTCGTCCGGCAGTTCCTCGCCGGCGATCATGCGGAACAGCGTGGTCTTGCCGGCGCCGTTCGGCCCGACGAGGCCGATCTTCTCGCCCTTGTTGAGGGCCGCGGAGGCTTCGATGAACAGGATCTGGTGGCCGGCTTGCTTGCTGACGTTGTCGAGGCGGATCATGGGGTCTTTTTGGGGATTTTTGCGTTGCAGCGTGATAGTCCATGCCGCGCCCCAGGGGAAGCCCGGCGAGGTACGGATTTCACCGCCAGGCCGACCTCCGACCATCGGTCCCGACGCTCTCAGGCGCCGTTCTGGCCGGGCTGACTGCTGGCCCGGCGTCCGCTTCTGGCCTGAAGCGAGCCCTCGTCCCTGCCGTCACCAGCAAACATCAGCGTCGAGCGCTGCAAATGACGCTCGCTCGATCATCGCGCGACATTGCCGCCACGACCGTGACGGTATTCATCGCGGGCATCATTTCAGGGTTGCAGCAGCGAGAGCAGGCGTTGCCGGTCCTGATCGCGGCATCGCTGCTCTTCCCGCATTCGTTCAAGCTCGGCCTCTGCTTTGGCCGTGTCCTCATTCTGCTGCTTCATTTCGACAATGAGCGCCTCTTGCTCTGCGAGCCGCCGTTCGCCTTCGACGACTTCGCGCTCCACCTGCTGCAGTTCATCGTATATCGCAGTCCTGTACATCCTGATCCTCGAGCGGCTGTGCTGCGAATCCGCCGCAGAGTCATTTCCCTCAGGCCATCAGCCGTGCCGCAACGTCCATGATTTTCAACTCAATCATCTCCGCGAACGTTCCGGCTGATGCCATTTTTTCCCAATCATTGCAGCGCGCCGGGAGCAATCATCTCGCGGATAACCGCTGCAGCCGATCGCTCATTGCTTGATGGGCTCCGGGCCGATGACACTGCCGGTCCTGGTTGTCATTCGGCAATCGGAAGCCCTTCACCAGCCCGAAGATCGCCGGGATCACGATCAGGGTGAGCAAGGTCGACGAGATCATGCCGCCGATCATGGGAACGGCAATGCGCTGCATGATTTCGGAGCCGGTGCCGGTGCTCCACATGATCGGCAGCAATCCCGCCATGATGGCGACGACCGTCATCATCTTTGGCCGGACCCGTTCGACCGCTCCCACCATGATCGCCTCCCGCAGGTCGGCCCGGCTCAGGCTCCGCGCCTCGGCGGCGCGGCGCTGCTCGATCTCCGCAAGCGCATGGTTGAGGTAGATCAGCATCACGACGCCGGTCTCGGCGGCGACGCCGGCGAGCGCGATGAACCCGACGGCAACTGCGACGGAGAGATTGAACCCCAGCCACCACATCAGCCAGAGCCCGCCGACCAGCGCGAATGGCAGCGACAGCATGACGATCAGCGTCTCGGTAACCGACCTGAAATTCAGGTACAGCAGCAGGAAGATGATCAGCAGCGTCGCCGGCACGACGATCTTCAGACGGGCGGCGGCCCGCGCCAGATATTCGTACTGACCGCTCCAGACCACGTAATATCCCGGCGGAAACTGGATGCCGGCCTGGACCGCCCTTTGGGCATCGGCGACATAGCCGCCGAGATCGCGGTCGCGGATGTCGACATAGACGTACGTGGCGAGCTGGGCGTTCTCGGTGCGGATCGATGTCGGGCCGCGGGCGAGCTGCACGGTCGCGACCTCCGCGAGCGGTACGGCGCCGCCTGCCGGCATGGGAACGAGAATGTCGCCGGCGATCTTGTTCGGGTTGTCCCTGAGATCGCGCGGGTAGCGCATGTTGACGGTGAAGCGCTGCCGACCCTCGACGGTGGTGGTGACGGTCTGACCGCCGAGCGCCGCGGCGATGGTGTCCTGAACGTCCTGGACCATGATCCCGTAGCGCGCGAGCGCCGATCGGTCGGGCGTGATCTCGAGGTAGTAGCCGCCGACGCCACGTTCCGCGTAGGCGGACGAGGTCCCGGGCACCGCCCGCAGCACCTGCTCCACCTGCTTGGCCAGCCTGTCGATCTCGACAAGATCGGTGCCGATGACCTTGACGCCCACCGGCGTCCGGATGCCGGTCGAAAGCATGTCGATGCGCGCCTTGATTGGCATCGTCCAGGCGTTCGACACGCCCGGGAACTGCAGCGCCCGATCCATCTCGGCGATCAGTCCGTCGATGGTGGTCCCTGCCCGCCACTGCTCCTTGGGCTTAAGATTGACCACGGTCTCGAACATTTCGGTCGGCGCCGGATCCGTCGACGTCGAGGCGCGGCCGGCCTTGCCGTAGACCGACGCGACTTCCGGAAACGACTTGATGATCCGGTCCTGCGTCTGTATCAGCTCGGCCGCCTTGGTGACCGAGATGCCCGGCAGCGTCGTCGGCATGTAGAGCAGCGTGCCCTCGTTGAGGTTGGGCATGAACTCGGTGCCGAGCTGGCGCGCGGGCCAGATCGTCACCGCGAGCGCCGCGATGGCGAGCAGCACGACGAGTGTTTTCGCCCGCAGCACGCCCTTGATGACGGGGCGATAGATCCAGATCAGGACGCGGTTGATCGGGTTTCGGTGCTCCGGAACGATCCGCCCCCGCACGAAGATCACCATCAGCGCCGGCACCAGGGTCACCGAGAGCAGCGCGGCGGCGGCCATCGCGAAGGTCTTGGTGAAGGCAAGCGGGCTGAACAGCCGCCCTTCCTGCGATTCCAGCGTGAAGATCGGCATGAACGACACGGTGATGATCAGCAGACTGAAGAACAGCGCCGGTCCCACCTCCGAGGCGGCCTCGACCAGGATGGCGATGCGAGACTTGCCCGGCCGCGCGCGTTCGAGGTGCTTGTGGGCGTTCTCGATCATCACGATCGCCGCGTCCACCATGGCACCGATCGCGATGGCGATGCCGCCGAGGCTCATGATGTTGGAGCCGATCCCGAGCAGCTTCATCGCCCCGAATGCCATCAGCACGCCGACGGGCAGCATCAGGATGGCGACGAGCGCGCTGCGGACATGCAGCAGGAACACGACACACACCAGCGCGACGACGAGGCTCTCCTCGAGAAGCGTGTGCTTGAGCGTATCGATCGCCGCGTAGATCAGGTTCGACCGGTCGTAGACCGGAACGATCTCGACCGATTTCGGCAGGCTGGTCGCGATCTCCTTGAACCGCTTCTTGACGTTCTCGATGACGTCGAGCGCGTTCATGCCGAAGCGTTGGAGCACGATGCCGCTGGCGACTTCTCCCTCGCCGTTCAGCTCGGTGATGCCGCGCCGCTCGTCAGGGCCGAGCTCGACCCGGGAGACGTCCCGCAACAGCACGGGCGTGCCCCTGTCCGTCTTCAGGACGATGTTGCCGAGATCGTCGATGCTCTTGAGATAGCCGCGCCCCCGGATCATGTATTCGAACTCGGACAGCTCGACGGTCCGCCCGCCGACGTCGGCGTTGCTTGCGCGGATCGCGTCCCGCACCTTCTGCATGGTGATGCCGAGGTCGCGCATCCGCTGCGCATCGAGAACAACGTTGTACTGCTTGACGAAGCCGCCGACGCTCGCCACCTCGGCGACGCCCTCCGCCTTGGCGAGCGCGAATTTGAGATTCCAGTCCTGAATGGTCCGCGTCTCCGCGAGATTGAGCTCCTTGGACATCACGGCGTATTGGTAGACCCATCCGACGCCGGTCGCGTCCGGACCGATGGTCGGCGTCACTCCGGCCGGCAACCGCGACGCCGCGCCGTTCAGGAACTCGAGCACCCGCGAGCGTGCCCAGTAGATGTCGGTGCCGTCCTCGAAGATCACGTAGACGAACGAGACCCCGAAGAAGGAGAAGCCGCGGACGACCTTGGATTTCGGCACCGTCAGCATCGCGGTCGCGAGCGGATATGTGACTTGATCTTCGATCACCTGTGGCGCCTGGCCCGGATACTCCGTGTAGACGATGACCTGTGTGTCGGAGAGGTCTGGAATGGCATCGAGCGGCAGGTGGACCAGCGCGTAGAGTCCTGCGGCGGCGGCGAAGCCGGTGCCGAACAGCACCAGCAGCAGGTTGCGCGCCGACCAGGCGATGACGCGGGCGATCATGGCCGCGCTCCCATGCCACCGGCCGCCGGCTCGGCCGGCTTGTCGCCGCGCGTCTCGGCAAACCCCTTCAGCGCGGCCTTCAGATTGCTCTCGGCATCGATCAGGAAATTGGCCGAGGTGACGACGGCTTCGCCCTCCGACACGCCCTGGGTCACCTCAATGAGCCCGCCGCCGCGACGGCCGAGCTTCACGTCCCGCGGCTCGAAGCGTCCCTCGCCCTTGTCGACCAGAACCGCCTGGCGGCTTCCGCTGTCGAGCACAGCGCTCTCCGGCACCGTCAGTACCGGTCCCGGCGTGCCGGCCTGGATCTCGGCATCGACATACATCTCCGGCCGCAGCACCTCGTCGGGATTGGGCACCTCGATCCGGATGCGCGCGGTTCGCGTCGCGGCGTTGAGATGGGGATAGATCAGCGCCACGGTGCCGTCGAAGCTCTGGCCGGCGAGCGCGCGCGGCCTGATGCTCACTTGCGTGCCGACCGCAACCTGCGTCAGATCGCGCTCGGCGACATCGATGAGCGCCCAGACCAGGCGGTGGTCGGCGATCCGGAACAGAACGTCCCCTGGTCCGGCGCGCATCCCGTTCACCGCGTTTCGCTCCAGGATTTCGCCGTCCTGCGGTGCGAGCCACGGAATCGACAGCGAGATGTCCCGGGTGCGCTCGAGCTCCCTGATGGCCGGCTCGGGCGTCGCGAGATTTTCCAATCTGCGACGCGCGCCCTTGAGCTCCTTTCCGGTCGCGCCGGCGCTGATGGCGGAGAGATATTCCGCGGCGGCGCTCGACAGCGCCGGGCTGTACACGTTGAGGAGCGGCTGGCCCTTGTGAACATGATCGCCGGTCGTGACGTTCGCGACGCTCTCGACGAAGCCCTCGAACCGCAGCGCCACTACCGAGACGCGCCGTTCGTCCTCCTGGATGGTCCCCGGCGCCCGGATGATCGACCTGACAGGCCGCCGCACCACCGGCTCCGATTTCGCACCGGTGCGCTGAATCTTGCCGGGTGAAAGCTTCACCGAGCCGTCGTCGCTGTCCTCGCCCTCGTACACGGGGATGTAGTCCATCCCCATCTGGTCCTTCTTCGGCACCGGCGAGGTATCCGGCAGCCCCATCGGGTTGCGATAGTACTTGATCTTCCGCTCGGCCTTCGCGTCGGCAGCCCTGGTGTCCACCGGCGCGTCCTCGGGATCGTCGAAGCTCACGTCGGCGCCCGCCGGCACACCGCGCCAAGCGCGGCCATCGGGCGTCGTCTTCGGCGTGAGTGAGTAGAACGGCTTGCCGTCCGGATCCCAGTAATAGATCGGCTCGCCGCGCTCGGCGGCTGCCGCGGCTGAAACGATTGGCTGGGCGGCGAACGAGCCTCCTCGCGGCATTCCGCCGACGAGAAAGGCGGCGCCGGCCGCTGCGCAAATCGCAGCGGCCGCGCCCGTCGCGATGGCGCGGTTCATTTCTGCGCCGTGACGACGAGCTTGCTTTCGACCGTGCCGGTCTCGCCCTGCACCTTGGCGCCAAGCGAGAGCTGCCAGCGCCCCGCCATGCCAAAGCTGGCCTTGAAGCGGTACGTCCCCGGCTCCGTGCCCGGCATGGCGGTCACCTTGGTGGCCATCTCCTGCATGCCGTCCGGAGCCATGTCGAGGCGAGAGGCGAAGATGACGGCGTCCGGCACCGCCTTCCCCGTCGTCTTGTTCACCAGCCTGACCGTGACGATCCTGTCGGCGCCGGCCTGGACGGACGGCTCGACGAGCTGGAATTCGTAGTCCTTGATGCCGGCAAAGGCGAGCTTCGGCGCTCCCATGATGGTGAGGCCGAGCAGCGCGGCGGCAAACGCACGCGCAGCAGAGATAGTCTTCATGATGTCATGTCCTCGAAACGTCTGATGGACCGCCGAAGCGGCAAGCTTCGACGCGCGTCCTCAACGGCCGCGCGTCAACAGTCCGGCGCCGGGGCGCCGGTCAGACGTTGGTTCGAGGTGGGTGATCCGGAGGATGTTCGCCGAGCCCATCGATCAGCAGATCGTCAGGCAGAGCGAAAGTACCTCGCGAGACCATGCGATCGATCAGCGCGCCGTCTCCGCGAGGCGGCATGGTGATCGTCAGCATGCAAAGCGCGACGAAGGGACAGGACCCGCAATCCCGGGCTTTCTGGTCCTGCTGATCGGGGCAGCATGGCATATCGTCCGCCATCGCCTGCATCTCGTCGGTGACGGCCGCCATCTGCGATGCCGCCATCGCCGGCGCCGACAGGGGCGCCGCAAGGAGCCCCGCCGCCACGGCGAGTGCGATCAGCCAGTTGAAGACCTTCCTCGGATGCATGGCCCCTTTTGTCACGACAAGAGCAACCGTGCAAATCGTCCGGCCATCACGATTGCGCCAGATTCGCAGGCGGATGTCGGCAAACTATTAACGACAGGTTTGCCGTGGACGGGGTTTCTGCAAGTGCACGGTCCCGGATGACCTGATCTGCGCCCCGAACTCGCCCTCACCTCGCGCGGGTCGCCAAAAGCTGCTGAAGGTCGACCACAACCGCCGACACTCTCTCCAACTCCGCGGATCCCGGATTTGGACCCGACTGGAGCATTCCATCGGGCCGCACCACCAGCTCGGAATGTGGTGACACGGCAGCCCGCTCGAGCAGCTCGCGCAGCTTCGGATCCAGGCCATCCCCCCGCGCGGCCGCAATCGCATTGAAATCTCTCAGCGACATCGTTTCTCGACTCCCTTGCTGACCAAGGACAGGGAGCCTGGACCGACCGTCGCGGGCGGCCACTCCGGATCGTGCTCCCAAATCGAATTCGTCCGGAATTTGAAGCGAAGAAGCGGAGTGCCGACGACGCGTCGGCGCGCTACGCGCCGCGGGAGGAAAGAGGCGCGACATGACAACCGACATCGAGATTCAGAAACTGGTCAACTTCGAGACTGCAACCGACGGCACTGCGGTCAGGCTCATCGTAGCCGACATCGCGAACCGCGAGATCGGCATCATCCTGAAGATCGAGACAGTCACGGCGTTGCTGATGACGCTGCCCGCGATGGCATCCAGCGCCGTCAAGCGCGCCCACAACGACCCGAGCATGCGGATCACGTATCCGCTCCGGGAATTCGAGATCGAGTTCGCTCCCGACAATCTCCGCATCCTGACGATCGGAACTCCGGATGGTTTCAAGGTTTCGTTCAGCCTCACCGAAGACCTCTCGCTGGAGCTCGGCAAGGCCCATCTCGACGGCGCGGGACAGCGCGCCAAGACCCACTAGCAACAACGCCGGCGGAGACTGCCAAATGAGCTTCTCGCCCCTCAATCTCTACACGTTCGCTGCCGCACGCGGACAATTCCTGCGAGCCGATGTGCAGACGCTCCTGAAGGAGGCGCCGGTCAGCCTCTTCGCCGATTTTCTTGCCCCGAACGACCCGGATGTCCGCCGACAAGCCGAGGCACTGAGGGCGCGGCTGGACTTGCTGCTGTTTGCAGAGCCCCGGCCTCACGCCGATGCCACCCCTCCGCTCCCCGCCAACGTCGTTCAGCTCCGCCGATAGATCGGCCTCGCCAAATCGCCCTCTAAGGACTTCTCCCTATGTGGAACGAAAACACGTCCTACCGCTCTGTCGGCAACGACTATTTCCACTACGTCACGGCCAGGTGCTCGCTGGGCTTCGTTCTGACCGCGGTCTCGCCGAACGGGATCTGCGCCATTTTGCTCGGCAACACCCGCGAGGAGCTGGACCAGGCGATACGATCCGAGTTTCCCGACAAGGAGCCGGCCTATGGCGGCTGCGAGCTCGAAGGAATCGGCGCCCAGACGGTGAACGCCGTCGAGATACCTCGCGCGCATATCAGCGTGCCGCTCCATCTGGTCGGAACGGCCGCGGAGGTCCGCGTCTGGCAGGTCCTCCAGAGCGTCCCTGCCGGCGATCTCATCACCTATGAGCAGATCGCGCAGCGACTGGGCGCGCCGCATACGCCTGAAACAGTCACTCTCGCGTGCCTCGCAAACAGGATCGCTGTCGGGATTCCCTGCCATCGTGCCGTGACCAGTCGCGGCGATATCGGCGCGTATCGATGGGGCGTGGAGCGAAAGCGCGCGCTTCTCGTGCGCGAGCTCCGCCTCCCCGTGGAGCTGTGAAAGCGCCCTCGTCTACGAGGGATGGCGCCGCTGTTCGATCGATCGGAAGTCGATCACCCTGACGGTCTCGTCTGCCGCGGACTGCCGCACGGCTTCATCCCCCGGCGGCAGCGCGAAATGCCGTTGCATGGTGTGCCAGCCAGTCGGATCATGCCGTTCGACGCCCTCGATATCCGTCACCTCGATGGCAATGATCGGATTGGCCGTGCTCGCCGTGCCCGTGGCGTCGACAAGAGGCTGCAAGACGAGACGAGGCGTGTCGGGATTCGCCAGGGCGATGCTTTGCAGCCTCTTCAGCGGCCAGCGCAGATGGACCCAATGCTTGACGATGACAGACCAATCGCAACCGCCTTTCAGCGCACCATTGAGAAGACCGTTCGACAGCGGATCGTGAGGAAACACGCCGAGACTGTTCGCGATATCGATGGCATGCGGCCCCTTCGGCAGCAGCACGAAAAGACCAACCCTGTCGTCATCCAGCCTGACGAGTTTCATGCCTCGGCCTCCTTTCGAAGCAGCTCGCGCTTGCGCGCGATGCCCCAGCGGTAACCCGCAAGCTCGCCATCGGCGCGGATGACACGGTGACACGGGACCGCAAGCGCGATCGGGTTGGCGGCGCAGGCGTTCGCCACCACGCGGGCGGCGACGCGCGGGTAGACGCAGTTGATCAGCCGCGCCAGGTGCATGTAGCTCATCGTCCTGCCCAAGGGAATCGCTCGGATCTGCTCCCAGATGCGGCGTTGAAGCGGAGTGCCGCGCATGTCGAGCGTCAGGTCGAAACCGTCGGACGGCTTCTCCGCGTAACGGACCACCTTCGCAAGGTCATCGCGGACCATCGCTTCGTTCGCAATCAGAGTGGCCTCGGGAAAGCGCGCCGCGAGATCGGTCTCAAGGGCGGTCGTGTCGTCGCCAAGCAGGATGGCACAGACGCCCTTGGCGCTGCGGGCGAGCAGAACCTTGCCTAGAACCGTGTCGGCGCCCCCGAAAAAGAGAACGTCGGTTACCGTGCTGTCGGGCTCGACTGCGGGCAGCAACCGCAAGGCGGCTTCGGATGTCATGAGGTTCATGGTGTGGCTCCTTGTTTGTCCTCATGATCGAAGCTACGCGCACGTGCTCCTGCTCAAACTCCGATGCTTGCTTTCAAATTGAGAAAAGCTCCGGTCGAGCTTCCGCGCGAGGTAGACACGGGCGATGCGCGATGGCACCTGGCCGCGTAGCGCGTTCAGCCGGCGCGCGAGGTTTCCCTGTCGAGCAGGGCCCGCTTGCGTTCCACGCCCCAGGCATATCCGGAGGTCGACCCGTCGTTGCGGATCACGCGGTGGCACGGAATGGCGACCGCGATCTTGTTGGCCGCACATGCGCCGGCAACGGCGCGCACAGCGTTGGGAGTCCCGATCCGCTGCGCGAGCTCGGCGTAGCAGACGGTCGCGCCGACAGGAATCTCCCGAAGCGCCTGCCAGACCCGCTGCTGGAACGCAGTGCCCCGAATGTCGAGCGGCAGATCGAGACCGATCTCCGGCGCCTCCACGAGGCCGACCACGCGCGCGACCATCGCCTCATAGTCCCGGTCGGCGCCGATCAGGCGCGCCTTGGGGAAGCGATCCTGAAGATCGCGGACCAGCTCATCCGCGTCATTACCGAGAAGAATCGCAACGACGCCCTTCCGGCTCGACGCGGCCAGGATGGGCCCGAGACAACTTTGACCAACCGCGAACCTGATCTCCTCGTTCGCTCCTCCGGCACGATATTGCGACGGCGTCATGCCGAGCATCCCCGTCGACTTTTCGTAGAACCTCCCGCTTGAATTGAAGCCGGCGTCGTACATCGCCTCGGTGACGGAATTGCACGACGCCAGACCTTCCCGAACCTTCCTGGCGCGGAATTCAGCTGCGTAGCACTTCGGTGTCAGCCCGGTGGCGGCCTTGAAGATTCGATGAAAATAACCGGGGCTCAAGCCGGCTGCCGCGGCGAGATCCTCCAGCGACGGCTCCTCCTCGCTCGTCTCGATGATGCGGCAAACCCTGGTGACCAGCGCGGCATTCCCGGCTTCGACCGAAGGCCCGTCCGGATTGCAACGCCTGCACGGCCGAAATCCGGTCGCCTTGGCATCCGCCAGGCTGTCGTGAAGCTGGACGTTCTCAGGGTTCGCCGCGCGCGAAGGGCATGACGGCCGGCAATAGACCCCCGTCGTCGAAACGGAATACCAGAAATGACCATCCGCGGCCTTGTCGCGCGCAAGCACGCGGGCCCATCGCGGATCATCCGCGACCGGCAAGGGCATCTGCCTTCGGAACTGAACGGACGCTGCAGTCATAGGCATTAGTTTCCACCATGCCGGAGACGCCGCCACCCGATTTCCGACAATGTGCAAGCGATCACATGCGCCTGGCGCGCAACAGCAGACGAGGCCCGCACAACGTGCGAGCCTCGTTCAACGACATCGGATATGCCGATGGTGCAGAAGCGTTCCGATCAGGCCGCCGCCTTGAGCAACCCGAGCTGGGTCAGTGCGGTGACGCCGTCATCGAGACCGATCTCCTCGACGATCTTGCCGTCGATGACCTTGAGCACCGTGGTACCCGTGAAGCGCATCTTGCGGCCCGTCGCTGCCGGCAGGCCGCCGATTAGGAAATCGTTGAAGGCCGGGCCGGTGTGGGTACCACCGCCCTCCCATTGACCGACAACATAGTCGCCCTCGGCGATCAGCTCCGCGGTGCCCCAGAAGTTGAGATCGGGGAACGCGGCGCGGAAGTCGGTCATGAACGCCTTGATGTCGGCGCGGCCACGCCTCGGCTCATGCAGCGAATATTTGAGCAGCATGTCGGGAGCCGCGATCTCGTCGATGACGCCGAGATTGACGGACTCGCCCCAGAACTCTGTGAACCAACGGCCAACGACGGCCTTGTTGTCATCTAGCTTGCTCATCGAAAAACACCCTTCATTTGCAGGACTCATGATTTGCAGGACTCATGGATCGACTGGCGATCGCCGCAATGTCTAGGCGTCGCCTCCGCGCATCGAACTCCGGTTCTTGTCCTGAAATCGGAGAATGCCCGATCAAGCCCGCCGCATCAGCTTGCGCCAGGCTGCAAGGCGCAGGCTGCGCTTGCAGTTCCCCGAATGACGGCCAGAGCGGCCTCCTCCGCGTCGTAAGAAAATATCCACTCCGCCGACGACATCCAGCCGCGCATCCTCTGGGCCTGCTCCGCGGGATCGCCGCCGGCGGATCGGTAGAACCGACCGGCAAGGCGTGAGGCTGCCTGCACGCGGCTGGTCCGCTCCAGCCTTAGATCCTGGTAAGCTTTCAGGCGCGCCGGGATCTCGTCGCGCCCGGCGTGCTCCAGCAGGACGGCAAGTACGAAGCCGTCCTCAATGGCTTGTCCCGCGCCCTGGCCGAAATGCGGCACCATCGGATGGACGGCATCACCGAGAAGCGTGACATGCCCGCGCGACCAATACGGCAATGGCGGCCGATCGTAGATGCCCCAGCGAAAGGTGTGATCGAGCGCCGCAATCAGGTCCTGGACCGGCGCATCCCACCCCTCGTACTCCCCCGCGAGCGCCCTGACATCGCCCGGTGCAAACCAGGTCTCCTCCATGTCACGCATGCTCGGGACGAACGCGACGATGTTGATCAATCGCCCCTGCGACACCGGAAAGCAGATGAAGCTGCGACCATCCCCCATCCACATGTTGAGGCCTCGCAGCTCCAGGCCCGACGCGAGCTCTTCCGCCGGCACCAGGCCGCGATACGCCACGACGCCTTCGCTGGTCGGGCGCGCCACGAGGCCGATCTGCCGCTGGACCACCGAATGGATGCCGTCAGCACCGATCACCACGTCCGCATCGCAGACCACGCCATTGGCAAAGGTCAATCGCGCTCCGCGCTCGGTGTCAGCAACGGCGATGCAGCGATGTCCGAACCGGACCGGTCCTTTCACCGCACCAAGCAGCAGCTCGAGCAGCTCGACGCGGTGAATCTGATAGCTCAGCGCCATCGGCGCACCCGGCCTCGAAACGGGCTGTCCCTGCGACGTTCGCAGCGTCAGCCCCTGGCTCCTCGTGGTGATCTGCTCGATCGCCTCGCAAAGCGAGGTACGTTTGAGCAAGGTCAGCGCATTCGGAGGAATGGAGAGCCCTGCCCCGGCCTCGCGCGGCGACTCTGCTCCCTCGAAGACGGTGACGTTCAGGGCCCGCGCGTTCAGCGCGAGCGCCGCAGACAATCCGCCGATCCCTGCGCCGACAATCGCGACATTCAGCCGGCCGGTCATGACCCGATCACCTCGAACAGTGTCATTTCCGGATTCGATCTGTGGTCAGTTGCCGACGAAATCATCGAGCAGCACCCATCGGGTGCCGTTGAAGCGCGCCATCCTGGCCTTTGTCCAGCCGATCCGGCTCGACGGGGTGATGTTGATGGTCAGGCCGGGCAGAAATGTCGGCAGCTGGAGCCCTTGGACGCTGGTGGCCTGCCTGATCAGATTTTCCCGCGACAGGTCGTCGCCGCACTTCTTCAGGACCTCGACGATCATTTGAGCGGTCGCATAGGGGAAGATCGATTCCTCGATATCGTCGTTCGGTGCCCATTGCTTCATGAAGACCCTAAACTCTCGCATGCCGGCATCGTCATCCCACATGGGATCCTCTGACGTCTTCAGCCAGAACGCGCTAACCGCCCCCGTCGATGCGGTAAGTCCGGCCGGCCGCAGGACGGCCGAAATGCTGCTGACGCCAGACAGCAGCACATGCTGGACCTTCCAGTTGAGCTCATGCGCCTTGCGGATCGCTTGCGCCGCGAAGCGTGCATTGGAGGCATGGAATAACGTATCGGCGCCGGACGCCTTGAGGACCACGACTTGTGAATCGACCGTGGGCTCCATGATGTCGTAGGCCGCCTCTGCCACCACCATGGTCGAGGCTCTCGATCCCAGGGCGGCCTTGAACCCAGCCAAATTGCCTTTCCCGAGATCATCGTTTTGATAGATCACGGCGACCTTCGCGTCAGGCTTGGTCTTCAGCAAATACTCGGCATAGATCTTGGTCTCGACCGGTTGCGGCATCATGAACGTGGTCGTCCATGGCAGGTTCTCGGGATCGTCGAGCTTCGGGGTACTGGCAAGCACCAATATCTGCGGAACCTGCTTGCCGTTGAGATATTTCGCCACGGCAAGGTTGGTCGGTGTGCCGATCGATCCAACGATCGCGAGCACATTGTCGTCCTCGACGAGCTTTCGCGTCTGTTGCACCGTCTTGGTCGGCGAAAAGGCGTCGTCGAGCGAAACGAGCGTCACCTTGCGGCCGTTGATGCCGCCAGTCGCGTTGATCATGTTCAGATAGGCGGCTTCGATCCGGCCGAAGCGGCTCAGCGACGAGAGCGGCCCGCTGTAAGGAGCGGTCTGCCCGATCCTGATCTCGGTGTCGCTAACGCCGGGACCGTATTTCTTGTCGGCCGCAGCGACGGGTGAAGGGCCGACGATCGAAAGGCTTAACGCAGCAAGGATCAGAGGCCGGATCATGGAGGCTACCTCATACTGGCGGCCGTGAGGGCGGCGTTTTGCCACCCCGAGCTGCAACATAATGCTGTACAATCGTCCCAGCGTCCCGAAACTCCGCCGAAATTTTCCGAAAGCAAGTTCCACGAGGCGTTCTTGTTGAGATCGTCGCAGCCCCCGATCCTCGTCGGCGACCGGATGGTGGATCTGGCCCGTGAAACCCTGTGCGACGGACGCGGCGACGTCGTCCCCTTACGCCCCCGCGCCTGGGCGGTGCTGCGGCTGCTTGCGACACGGCCTGGGCAACTGGTCAGCAAGGACGAAATCATGGACGAGGTCTGGTCAGACTGCGAGGTCACGGAGGATTCTCTCGTCCAGGCGATCGGCGACATCAGGCGCGCTTTGGGAGACGCCGGCCGCTCGGCTCTGAAGACAATGCCGCGCCGCGGCTACATGCTTGTTGTCGATGCAAAGCCGATCGATGCCACCGTCGTTTCCGGCGACACGCCGCGGCCATCCGATACCGCAGAGCTGCCGGCGGCTTCGATGCCGCATTTGTCGATCGTCGTTCTGCCTTTCGCCAACATCGGCGGCGATCCCGCGCAGGACGATTTCGTCGATGGTGTGACCGAAAGCCTGACGACGGATTTGTCGCGCATCGCCGGCTCGTTCGTGATTGGCCGCAACACCGCGTTCACCTTCAAGGGAAAGGCCGTCGACACCAGGCAAATCGGCCGCGATCTCAACGTGCGCTACGTGCTGGAAGGCTCGGTGCAACGCGGCGGCAACCGTTTTCGCCTGAATGCGCAACTGACCGACACCGAGACCGGAAGCCATGTCTGGGCCGACCGCTTCGACAAGCGCGCGGCCGAACTGCTGGACATGCAGGACGAGATCGTGTCGCGCCTCGCCAACACCCTGAATGCCGAGCTCATTGCCGCCGAAGCGCGGCGCGCGGAGCGATCGCCCCGTCCGGACGCGATGGATCTGTATTTCCAGGGCCGCGCGCTCCAAAACAGAGGCGTCACTCGCGCGCTCCTGACGCAGGCCAAGGATTTCTTCGCGCGATCGCTGGTGCTTGATCCTGGAAACATCGAAGCAGCGGTCGCCGCGGCTCAGGTCGAGGTGTCCGTGGGATCGGCGTTTATGGCCGACGACGTCAACACTCATTTTCAAGTCGCGGAAACGGCCTTGAACGGCGTGTTGCTCCATGCCCCCGATCACCCCAGAGCCCACATGCTGCTCGGCGCCGTGCAGATTCAGACGAACCGTATCGAGAACGGCATCGCCCAATGCCTGAGATCTCTGGCGCTCGACCGGAATCTGGCCGATGCCCACGGGTTCATCGGCCTCGGCAAATATCAGTCCGCCCGTTGCGAGGAAGTCGAGGGTCACATTCAGGAGGCGCTTCGGCTGTCCCCGCGCGATACGCGCGCCTTTCTGTGGTACATGTTTGTCGGCCTAGCCAAGCTGGGCATCAAGCAAGACCATGAAGCCATCGGCTGGTTTCGCCGCAGCCTCGAACTCAACCGCAATCACGCGCTGTCGCACTTTCACTTTGCGACCGCCCTGGCGCTGGTGGGGGAATTGAAGGAGGCGCGATCGATCGCCGAAGCGGGACTTGCCCTGGATTCCGGCTTCACGATCCGCCGCTACCGCATCAACGCCAAGGGTGACAATCCGGTATATCTCGCTCGGCGCCAGCGCTACTTCGAGGGCTTGCGCCTCGCCGGCGTGCCGGAGGGATAACTAGAAGCGCACGATAGGATCGGCGGCGGCGTGTGCGCGCGAGGTCGGACCAAAGCGATTACTGCCGGCCTTGTTTCGAAGGGCCAGTCTGGCTGCCAGAACCAGTCGTTTGCTCACTCCCCGGTTGGCCCGGGGGATGCGCAGAGGCGCCCGGCTTGTCTTGGTCGGCGACGTATCCGGACGCGCCTGAATTGCGTGTCTTGGCTCCTTTATCTGCGTCGCGCTGCATCTGCTCGTTGGGCTCGCTCGTCTTGAGCCCTTTGTCTACGTCAGTGCGCATCTCGTCTTTGGTTTGGTCACTAGGCGCGGCCTTTTGCTGTTGCGCCGTTGCTTGGAAGGCAATTGTGCTTGCGGCAGCCACAATCATCGCGAGAGTTACGATTCGCATGCTTCTTCTCCAGTGCGGTGCCCTACCCCGCTCAACGCGCCACTTTTCCTAACGTTCGTTGTCCCGATCGCTATTTTCAAAAGGGGGCGATCAGATAGCTCTCGCGGACGCCTCGCGGAACTCCAGGGCGCTTATCACGCGGGGGCTTTCTGGCCGGCACGGTTATTCGGGCAGCCCAGCCTGCCGCAGTCCTTCTTCATATCGCGCGACGTCCTCGGCACGTCGATAAGGGCCGAGCACGTCCTTGAGATTGGACAGGCGTAGCGTGGGGCTCAGGTCTCGCAGCCGGGCCATTGCCTTGTTTGCTTGCTCCGGCCGACCCGCCATTGCGTTGCTTGCGGCAGCGATACGTAATCCAGGTCGATAGTCCGGACTGCACTGCAATGCCATTGCCGCCCATGATGCCGCTTCGTCATAGCGGTCCAAGAAGAAATGTGCGTACGCGGTTCCGGCCCGCATTCCCATCAGCCACGGATCAAGTGGGCTGAGGCGAATGGCACGTGCAAAGCGTTCGATTGCCGCTTCCGGCTCGCCGAGCCAGATCTTGACCCAGCCGCCGAAATGCCATGCCTCAGCCAGATTGGAATTGAGCGCAAGCGCGCGATCGACCAGGCCTGCGCCGACCCCGACATCCCCGACAACGAAGGCTAAGGCATTCCCGCTAGCGGAGAGCGCGATCGCGTCATCCTTGCCCAACTCGACTGCCCGTTGGGTCAGTCTCTTCACTTCGGCAATCGCTTTCGCCGTGTCCGGAATCCAGCCATTGATCCTGGCAGTGAGGTAGCAAGAGGCTGCACGACCGTAGGCGGTGGCAAATTCCGGGTCGAGCTCGATCGCGCTGTTGAACAGGCGCAATGCCTCACCGTTTGCCTGCCGGTTACCAAACTGATGAAGCCGGGCCAGACCGCGCAAATAGAGGGAATAGGCGTCGAGACTGGCGGTCGGCTTGCGCTTGGCGCGCTCGATCTCGGCTTTTTCCACCGCAGGCGCGATCGCCCCGACGACGCTCTCAGTCACCTGGTCCTGCAAATCGAAGATGTCGCCGAGCTCACCGTCAAACCGATCGGCCCAAATATGTGCTCCGGTAGCGGCATCGACGAGTTGTCCCGTAATGCGCACTCGGTTTGCCGCCTTGCGAACGCTCCCTTCCAGGACGTAGCGCACCCCAAGCTCGCGCCCGACCTGCTTCACGTCGACGGCCCGCGCCTTGTAGGTGAAGCTGGAGTTTCGGGCGATGACGAATGGCGCCTTGAAACGGGACAGCGCCGTGATGATGTCCTCGGCCATTCCATCGGCGAAGTATTCCTGTTCCGGGTCGCCGCTCATGTTCTGAAACGGGAGCACGGCGATGGACGGCCTGTCGGAGGGAGGCAGGACCTGAGGTTGGCTTGCCGCGGAAGGGTCTTGATCAGTCAACCGGACCCGCCACGCTTGCATCGGCTCAGCGATATTCTTGAGGGACTGCTGTCCGATATCATCGCAGGCGATCTCGACCTTGCCTCGAACCTGCCGATAGGCATCATCGGACATGCAGACCCCGCCCGGTTCCGCGAGGCCTTCAAGCCGGGCAGCAATATTGACGCCGTCGCCGAAAATATCATCGTCGTCAAAAATGACGTCACCGACGTGAATGCCGATGCGGAATTCGATCCTTTGATCCTGCGGCTCGGCGGCGTTTTGCTCGGCCAGGCTGCGCTGGATTTCAATAGCATAGCGCACCGCATCGACGGCACTGGCAAACTCGATCAGCATCCCGTCGCCCGTGGTCTTGACGATGTTACCGCGATGCGCCGCGATGGTGGGATCGACAAGCGCTGTCCTAATCGACTTGACCTGGGCAAGGGTACCTTCTTCGTCGGCACCCATCAGCCGACTATATCCCGCGATGTCCGCCGCAAGAATAGCCGCCAGTCGCCGCTCCACGCGCTCTTTGCTCAAGACGCACCTCGGCCAGCAAACAAACCAACCATCTAGCAGAAAAACGGGCCGATGTCCGATTGCTCAATGTCCGAGATGGATCACTGCAGACAAACGCAGCCCGGTTCGGTGTACGCATTGTTTTGGAAGCGGACGCTGTTTCCATGAGCACCCTACGCCCTTCGCATCAGCTCGAGCGATGCGGCTACGCGCAGGCCGCGCCTGCCGGCGCGCGCGATCAGCCGCGCGGCAAGAGGCCAGCCCGACTTCAAGAAGACCCGCGCGCAGTATTGATCTTGATCAATGGCCTGCCAGGCAATCGCTGAACTCGATGGCCTTCCAGCCCATGAGGTCCTGCTGCGACGCAGCAGAGTCGCAGCGAACGTCACAGCGGCTGCAACGTGGCCTGCCGGAGGGAGCGTTGATGAAGCACTGGCTGCCCGGACTCGAGACACTTCGCCGGTATGAGGCAGCCTGGCTTCCGCACGACGTCTTTGCAGGTCTCGTCCTCGCGACAATGCTGGTCCCGGTCGGCATTGCCTATGCAGCCGCATCGGGCCTGCCCGGCATCTATGGCCTTTACGCAACCATCGTGCCGCTGCTGGCCTACGCGTTGTTCGGCCCAAGCCGCATTCTCGTCCTCGGACCAGACTCGGCACTGGCAGCAATCCTCCTGGGCGTCATTGCTCCGCTCGCTCAGGGCGATCCCATGCGCGCCGTGACCCTCGCCGGCATGATGGCGATCGTCTCGGGGACGGTTTGCATCCTGGCAGGCATCGCGCGTCTCGGCTTCGTCACCGAGCTTCTCTCCAAGCCGATCCGCTACGGATATATGAACGGAATTGCGCTGACGGTCTTGATCAGCCAGTTGCCGAAGCTGTTCGGCTTTTCCATTGACAGCGAAGGACCGTTGCGGAGCCTTTGGGCGATCGCCAGCGCGATCCTTGCCGGAGAGATAAACTGGGTCGCGTTCGCGATCGGGCTCGCCACGTTGGTCGTGATCCTGCTTCTCAAGAACAGCAAGCTGCCGGGCATCCTGATTGCGGTCGTCGGGGCCACGATCATCGTTGGGGCGCTGGATCTTGGAACGCAGCATGGCGTCAAGGTGCTGGGTCCCCTTCCTCAGGGGCTGCCGGCTTTCGTCATCCCGTGGATCACCACAGGCGACATCGTTTCAGTGCTGCTCGGCGGCTGTGCAGTCGCGATGGTCTCGTTTGCCGATACCAGCGTACTTTCACGTGCCTTCGCCGCGCGATTGGGAGATCGGGTCGATTCCAACCAGGAAATGGTCGGGCTTGGGGCCGCCAATCTGGCGGCCGGATTTTTCCAGGGGTTTCCGATCAGCAGCAGCAGTTCGCGGACCCCTGTCGCCGAAGCCGCCGGCGCCCGCACGCAACTCACCAGCGTCGTCGGCGCACTTGCCATCGCCTTGCTGCTGCTTGTCGCGCCGAATCTGCTTCAGCATTTGCCGACCGCCGCATTGGCCGCGGTCGTCATTGCGGCGGCGCTCGGCCTTTTTGAGATTGCCGACCTCAAGCGGATCTATCGCATCCAGCGCTGGGAATTCTGGCTGGCGATCGTCTGCTTTGTCGGTGTCGCCGTGCTCGGAGTGATCCAGGGAATCGGTCTTGCGATCGTCCTCGCGATTATCGAATTCCTGTGGGATGGTTGGCGCCCTCATTCTGCGATATTGGGGCGTGCCTACGGCGTGAAGGGCTATCACGACATCACGCGATATCCGGATGCACGGCTGATCCCCGGGCTCGTGCTGTTTCGCTGGGATGCGCCGTTGTTTTTCGCCAACGCCGAGTTCTTCAGGGAACGCATCCTGCATGCAGTTGCGACCTCACCGACGCCGGTGCGCTGGCTGGTCGTCGCCGCAGAGCCGGTGACCAGCGTCGATGTAACCGCCTGCGACGTGGTGGCCGAACTGGACCAGACGTTACACGCGGATGGTATCGAGCTCTGCTTCGCCGAGTTGAAGGATCCCGTGAAGGACAAGCTGAAGAGATTTGGCTTGTTCGCGCAATTGGGAGAGCATTACTTCTTCCCGACCATCGGCGTCGCCGTCTCCCGTTATCTCGAGATCAACAACGTCGAGTGGGAGGACTGGGAAGACCAGGCTGTGCAGGCCTCGGAGCCAGTCGCGAGCCGAAATGCCAAATCCGGCCCTTAGCCGAGAGTTTGAGCCCTTTCGTGCGGCGATGGGCAGACCCGGCTTCAATGTCGTCCTCCGAAAACAAGGCGGGGTAGAAATCACGCAATCTTGCGACTTCAGCGGCAGACCGGTATTTGAAGTCCCGTGGGATTTTGCGACCAATGTGCATGCCGTGCCGTCGTACGAACTTGCCTTCACAACGACAGCTGCCTTTCACAATCACGAAGGACCCCATCATGCCGGACAAGTCTGCAAAAGGCATTGATCGCCGCGATCTCATGATGGCATCCGTTGCCACGGTCGGCGCCGCGGCCGCCATCGTCGTCAACGCTGGTGCCGCGAATGCCCAGGGCGCGGCGACACCCCCTGCAAATCCGGCATCAAGAACGGTCTATACCGGCGATGTTATCGAAGGCAAAAAGGTCGTCAGCGCGCTCGACGTCAACGACCTGGAGCCCGGCAAGAAACACCTTCTGTATTTTCAGGGCGTTGAGATGCCAACCGGACAGCACTGGTATGTGTCTGTGACGGTCGCCAAGGGAGCAAAGCCAGGCAAACGCGGCGTCCTGACCAGTGGCGTGCATGGCGACGAGATGAGTTCTGTGCATACGGTCCAGACCGTGATGAGCCAACTCGACCCGGCGCAGATGTCGGGCACGGTCATGGCGGTCACGGACGTGTCCCGCCCGGCCCTGGAAAGCATGCAGCGCAGATGGCCCAATCAGGGCCGAGGCGTCGATCTGATCGATATGAACCGGGAGTGGCCAGGGAACGAGAACGGCGCCACCGCACCCAGCCGACACGCCGGCCTTCTGTTCAACCGGCTGCTGCGGCCGAACGCCGACTTCGCGATCGACTTCCACACAGGGACAACCGGATTCGAAGTCACCGCATTCAATATTGGCGGGATGGATGTGCCCGAGGTCAAGGCGATGGTGGAACTCTATCCCGTCAGCCAGATTTTCGACAATCATGTCTATCCCGGCGTCCTGCACAACGCGTTTATGGACGTGGGCATCCCGTCCTTCACGCCGGAAATCGGCGCTGCGCGCGTCCTGGATCCCGAGATGATCTCGCTCTTCGTCGAAGGCACGATGAACGTCCTCAAGCATCACGGCATCGTTGCCGGGCCAATGGGACGTACAGGAAAGAACGTGACCGTCTTTGTCGGAGACAGCGCATACCCGATCCTGGCCACCGCGGGCGGTCTCGTTGAGCATCTGGTCAAACTCAACGACAAGGTCAAAGCCGGACAGAAGGTTGCCATCCAGCGCAATAGCTTCGGCGAGGTGGTTGCGGAGTACATAAGTGCCGTAGCCGGAGAGATAACGGGCCAGCGCAGCGACGCAATGTCCGAGCCGGGCAACCCCTTGGTATTCATCCTTTTCAACAAGCCGGGGCCGAAGGACGTTCAGGTCTATCCCGAGTAGTTGCTGCATCGACCTCGGGCACAGTGACGCGACCTTCACTGTGGCCGCTCACGAGGCTCATTCGTCCCTGGTCAATGCGCCTATTGGCCCCACAGCCGACCTTTTAGGAAAGCCCGCCGACTGTCAGCTATTGACCCGAATGTATGGTCCGGCCGTGGGGTGCAAGAAGATTTCGACGATCCGGTAGATGCGGTCTTGCATCAATGTATCCGGCCTCTGTTTGGAGCGCAGTGCTCCGGGCCATCATGGATATCAGCGCGCATGTGATCTGGTTAGCGGACAGGCCTCGACCGGGCCATTTGGGTCACCAGGGTTCACATGTGCCGGGAAGACCGATTCTCCATCGTCGTCTCATCCTCTCGCAGACCTCGGCGGGTAAGGGTTGTTACGTCATCGATAGCTCCTCACTTCGCGCTGTTCCTTCGTTCGTGCCTGGCGGCCGTTCCTTCGTCCCGGCCTGCGCGCGCAGACGCGCCGCGCGCAAGGGGCCGTCAAAGCCGGCCGTCGTGCTGTCCTGACGTCTTGCTCTCCTGCTGCCAGGCTGCGCCTTGACGGCCCCGCGCACGGCGCGAGGATCAAGCAGGTCGGGACACCGTCTCCTCCATCTTGACGCACGCGAAGGCGCGTCCCTTGTTGAGGACCGCCCAGGCGATCCGGGCGAGCTTGTTGGCGAGCGCAATCGCCAGCACGTTGTGGTGCAATCGCTTCTTGGCGGCTTCGATCCAAGAGTTGAGGCCATAGCGCTCCCAGCACTTGACCTTTACCAGAACAACCCACGCGGCTTGCACGAACAGCGCGCGCAGGTAGCGATTACCGCGCCTTGATATACTGCCGAGGATCGTGCGGTCGCCGGTCGATATCTGCTTCGGAACAAGTCCAAGCCAGGCGCCGAAGTCGCGGCCTTTCGAGAACACGTCTCCGGTGCCGATCGCAGCCACCATTGCGCTCGAGATGATTGGGCCAATGCCAGGCACCGTCATCAGTCGCTGGCAGGCCCTATCTTGACGGGCTAGTGTTTCGATCTCGCCAGATAGACCCTCGATACGCTCATCCAGCCGGCGCCAGTCTTCCGCCAGACCCTCGATGATGGGCAACATGCGAGGCGAGAGCACATCAGTGCGTGTTGCCAAGATACCTGGCAACTCGAACCGCAGGGAATGCGGGCCTTGCCGCACGGCGATGCCCCGTTCCAGCAGGAACGCACGGATCTGATTGATCGCGCCGGTACGCTGACCGACCAATCGATCGCGGACGCGGTGCAGTGCCTGAAGGTCGAGCTGATCGGCGGTCTTGGTCGCGACGAACTTCATGGTCGGGCGTTGGACAGCCTCGGCGATGGCTTCCGCATCTCGGAAGTCATTCTTCTGTCCCTTCGAATACGGGCGCACGTATTTCGCTGGCATCAGGCGGGCGTCGTGGCCAAGTACTTGGAGTTTGCGGCTGAGATGATGGGCGCCTACGCAGGCCTCCATACCGATCAAGCACGGCGGCAGGTTGGCGAGCCGCGTTTCCACCTGGCCGCGCGACCACTTCTGCCGCAGCACGATGGCACCGCGGTGATCCTGACCCACGATGTGGAACGAGTTTTTGCCGATGTCGATGCCGATCACGGCGATCGCCGCGTTGAGTTTCTGAGACATGGCGTGCTCCTTGTCTTGAGCGCCCCTTGCCAGCTTCTCGTGCTGGCAGGGCCGGAGCACGGCCGGACCATCCCATTAGCGGACCTCCAAGGTGACGCACGCTCATTCTCTCCCGCAATTATCGCTCACGGTCCTCTGCAAAGTGCTAGACTTTTCCCGTCTACCGCCGTGGCAAGTCTGGCCGTTCGGAGGGCGTTGTGACCGAGCAGCGGGTTCAAAGGCGACTAGCGGCGATTTTGGCTGCCGACGTGGTCGGTTACTCTGCGTTGATGCAACGCGCTGAGGAAGCCACCTACGCCGAGTTCGAGCGGCTGAAGCGCGAAGTAATCGAGCCTGGCCTCTCCCGCCACGACGGGCGACTGATCAAGACCACGGGCGACGGCGCCTTGGCCGAGTTCGCAAGTCCGTCGGCTGCGGTGCGATGTGCGGTGGAGATTCAGGAAAGGATCGCGTCGGGCCGAAGCTCCCTTAAGCTGCGCATTGGGGTCAATCTCGGGGAGGTTATCGTCGGGGCTGACGGCGACCTTTTTGGCGACGGGATCAACATCGCGGTCCGGCTGGAGGGGGGCGCCGATCCGAGCGGCATCCTGATCTCCGAAAAGGTGTATAGCGAAGTCGAAGGCAAGCTGGACGTTGGCTTCGAGGACCGGGGCGAACAGCCTCTCAAGAACATCGCCAGGCCGGTCCGCGCTTTTGCTATACGCGCGGGAGCGCATAGCCCGCTAAGCGATAGGCTGAGTGCTGCCCCACCACTTCCGGACATACCCTCCATCGCCGTGCTGCCGTTCGAGAACATGAGCGGCGACCCCGAGCAGGAGTATTTTGCGGACGGGATGGTTGAGGATATCACTACGGCGCTTTCGCGGTTCAAATGGCTGTTCGTGATCGCCCGCAATTCCAGCTTTACCTACAGGGGCAAGGCGGTGAACGTGAAGCAGGTGGGACGCGAGCTTGGCGTCCGCTATGTCCTTGAGGGGTCTGTGCGCAAGGCCTCAGGGAAAGTTCGCATTGCAGGGCAGTTGATCGACGCGACTACAGGGGCGCACATCTGGGCGGATCGGTTCGAGCGCGACCTGACAGACGTTTTCGCGCTTCAGGACGAAGTGACGGTCGCCGTCGTCTCGGCCATTCAGCCAAAGATTATTCAAACAGAAATCGCATTGGCGGCGCGGCGGCGGCCGGAGAATCTCACTGCGTATGATTATTATCTCCGCGCTCTGCCGCAGTCTTACATGGCGACCCGCGAAGGGTTGGCCGAGGCGATCAGGTTGGCTCACCGCGCCTTGGAACTGCACCCTCGGTTCGGCGGTGCCGCGACTCTGGCAGGTCTCTGTTACATGCGAAACGTCATTATCGGCTATGCTGACGATCCCCAATTCGACCGCAGGGAAGCCGTTCGGCTTTCTCGCTTGGCATTGAGCTTCGACGATAGTGATCCAGACACGTTAGCAGCGGCTGCTGTAATCTCGGCGTTCATGGTCAGCGATACTGAAAGTGCGCCCGAAATGGCAGACCGGGCGGTCGCGCTCAATCCCAATTCATTTGGCGCATGGTCGGCCAGAGGCTGGGTCTGTAGAGCTGCGGGACTACCGCAGGAAGCGGTCCAGAGCTTCGAACGTGCCATTCGCATGAACCCAATAGATCCGCTGCTACATCCGTCGTTTGTCGGGATGGGCATAGCCTTGATCGAGCTTCGTCGCTTTGACGAGGCCATCGTCGCAGGCAAGAAAGCCCAACGCCAGAAATCCTCCTTTTGGCCAGCTTACTGCTGTCTCGCGTCCGCTTTCGCCCATCTCGGGCGCGAGACAGAGGCCCATGAGGCGGTGGCGCGTCTGCTTGAGTTCGATCCCGCCTTTACAATATCAGCGTTCATCGCGCGGGGCGGGCAATCAAACGCGAAGCTGATGATTGAGGGGCTTCGGAAAGCGGGGTTGCCCGAGTAGCTCTCCAACTGCGATGAGGTGATGGAAGAGCGGTTAATTTGCGGCGGTGCACGTTGCTGACCTTCGCTCGGAGAGCCGAAAAGTCTTCTTCCGGGAGATGAGCCGACCAAGGTGAAGCAGCCCGCCAAGGGCAGCTTATGACCCATAGCTGCGTTGGCGTTCGTTCCCGCGACGCCTGCAAGGGACCCGAAACATACGATCCAGTCCATTGGTCGAGAACGGTTGGCGGTCGTCAGATGAACCAACTGAGCAAGATTGCTGGTCGTGCATTTGCGCGCCAAAGGCGGCATCCATGCGCTACGGGGAAGCCGACCGCCTGCCTCGAAAGCACAGACATCCGCCTGCCGGGTCGGCGTCAAGCGTGCGAGTTAACCATCGACTTCGATCCAATTTTAATAAGACAACAGGACTGCTTGTTAATGCGAGCCGGGCAAATCAACGTTGCAGATGTTGCCGTTTTCCGGACGTCGGCGGGACCGGGAAGCTGACTCATGGAGCGCGAACGCAATCGCTGCGGTCGTTCGATGGGAAGTAGCCTTCTCACCCGGAGCATCTCGCCATGATGATCGAACGTCGAGCAATGGAGCGCATACCGATCAACCGGGCCGCGCGGCTGTCATTCGATGGAATTCGTGGGACGCCTCCATGCGTGGTGCGCGACATAAGCGCCCTGGGGGCCTGTATCTCCACGCCGTACTACATATTTGCGAATGAGTTTGTGCTGTCGTTCGAAGGCCATTCCGGAATTTTCATCTGCCGCGTCGTGTGGAGAAAGGCGACGCTTTGCGGCGTTTCCTTTCTCCTGCGTCGTCGCTCGCCGAAATTGGCGAACGATTCTGGCGAACCCGCAAACGTGGTGCGACTTGTTCGCCAGATCGTGTGACGTTAGGACGGGCCTGGCTTGGAGGTGTCGGCGCCCCCCTTCTTGCGTGCTGACGAGCCGTCGATTGGACCGGCGCCTTCCGCTGTTGGCCCGTTGCAGACCAAGCTGCCGGGCTCTCCGACGGTCAACTTCTGACCCGTAGCGGAAATTCGTGGGACGCCTCCCAAGCTACGGCGCCGTACCAAGTGCTCTTATTGATGCGATGACCGTCCTAGCGCGCTCGGGATCGAACCGGCCAAGGCCCATGTGTACGGACTCAGCCCATTCGAGATACTTCATCAGAGCCTCATCGGTCGTATTGTCGCGAACCACGGCAGCGATAGTACCAACATAGCCATCGCATTCATCGGCAGGGCACCCGCCAATCGGATCCCACTGCTGGTTCAGAATATCTCTGACCCGACCGCGCCAGACACGAGAAGCTCCTTTGTCTATCGCCATAGACCGATCCTCAAGTTGAGTGTGGCATCTTTCTTATCAGAGCAAGTTTGCCAAGTCCGCTCTTCGCCCCGTTTGCAGCGGGCCGAGACGGTCTGATCATGTCTGGAGGTGCAAGCTGGAAAGAGCGGCGCTTGCCCAAAGTCAGGCGATTGAGCCAAAGCAGACGACGTGCGCATCGGCTGCGGTTACGGATATCAACCAGTACCGCGATTGATAAACTTCGATCTGCTCGGCAAGCCTTTCTTTGGAGCCGGCCAGTAAAACGGCAACGCGCGAAGGATAATGTCCATGTACCTCCTCACCGCCTGTCTTGTCGTGATTGTCCTGAGTGCCGCGGTATCGTTTCGTCGCTCCAGGTCTCTATCGCGCGACGCGCGAGGACGCTTAGCAGCAATTTGGCCCGTATTCTGCGCGGGAGTTTTTGCGCTGGGACTGATCGGCTTTGAACGTGCTCAAGGCAGTCAAGGCGTCGGTCCCTCCACCACGACCGATCTCCTCTTGCTTGTCGTTTCTTTCTTTAGTGGTTGGTTTCTTGGCGCCCTCGCGGGATGGATTTGACGACCGATTGGCCGTCCCGACCGTGGCATCAGCTTGTTCACGTCCGCTTGTGGCCCGTGCTGACCTTGGCTCAGAGCGCTGGAGGCCTGCTTCCTGAAGGTGACCCCAACAGTGGCATGCATGCTGGCCAGAGCAGCCAATGACCCTGAGGACGCCGATACAGCGGAACCGCCATCGCAATGATCGGTACTGTGGTGCGGATGCGGCTTGCAGCTCAACTGACACGGCGTTCGCTTACCAAGGCAAACAGACGGAAAAATCGTTCCGAAGTTGGTCAGCAGCGCTGTCGAGTGCGTCTTTGCCGCAACAGCCAATGAGAAATGCGAGCCGTCTGGCCTCACGCCTTCGTTGTGGCAAATCCAAAAGATAAATCGATCCAGGGCCCGGGCTGAACATTGGGGATCTGTGGTTGGATCGATTGGGGGAACCGTGGCCGCGCGGCTCGCGACACTGAAGATTTGGCAAGCAGGCTGTATCGCTGGTGCGTTGACAGCGACTTCGCTTGCCGCGATTGGTCAACTCGCGGTACCGCGCCCAAGCGCCGCAACGCCGAATGCAAGAGTGGCTGATGCATTCAGCGGCATCCCGCCGAATGTGACGACGGTCCTGACAAATGCCGGCGCCGCGTTTCCGGCCCCGGCCATCGAAACGAAATTCGATACAGGATTATCGGCTAATGCGATCGTTGCGGCGGGATTCAGCGCCGCGGCCCGGGACTCGGTGCCGCCATCCGATGTAACCACTTCTCAAGAGCCAATGTTGCAGGTCGCCAGCCTTGAGGCAGCGCCGCCCGAGAACTCGGCAAAGCTACAGCAGGACGGGCCGCCCGTTGCTTCGCCCAATCCGGCCGAAGGCAAACCGTCGTATCTCAAATACTACGTCTACTCGGAAATTCCGCCGCCGGAGAAACCCGCGAAGATCGCCTTGTCGGCGTTGAGCGGCGTTCCGCTCGGAACGCCCGTCCAGGAGATCGAACGTGCAGCCGAAGCGTTCGATGTCGATGTCAATTTCATGAAGGCGGTCGCCAAAATCGAATCCGATTTCAATCCCAAGCAACGCACCGGCTCCTATATCGGCCTGTTCCAGCTGAGCAAGTATGAGTTCAACAAATACGGATCGGGCGACATTCTCAATCCTCGCGACAACGCTATGGGTGCGGCCTACAAGTTTCTCACCGAGGCTGCGCTATTCGAAATAATGACGCACAAGAAGCCGACCTTTTCCGACCTTTACCTGATCCACCAGCAGGGCTGGGAAGGAGCCGCCCAACACATCAGCAGTCCGCAGCGGATTGCCTGGAAGTCGATGTGCGCAACCCGGGAGGGCTCCGCGAAGGGCGAGCGATGGTGCAAGCGCGCTATCTGGGGGAACACGCTGCCTGCGGTCAAACGCGAATGGAAGTCGGTCGATAGTCTCACCTCGGGTGCGTTCGTGGCAATGTGGCGGGACCGCGTCGACACGCTCTATGCCCGCTATCCTGTGCTAACTGCGGCGGCCGAACGCGCGAGATAGGACGGCTGGCGACTACCCACACGCACACCTCTGGGTCCACATTCGTTTCGTCGAGATGCTGTGTCGGCAATCTAGTTTCCGGCGCCGGGTAAGTTCGCGCTCCGCTACGAGACTGGGTGGTTGTTCGGCTCCGGCGGCCGGACCGACCCAACACCTCGACCAGTGCCGCTCCACGGCCCGGACTCTTAGATTATTCACAGGCAATCACGCCCGCTTCTGGCCCGTTGCTGACGTTGCAGCGAAGCTCGCCAGCAGTCAGCTTTTGACCGAGGCTGTGCAGCTTGATGCAAACACAAAAGCCATGCGCCAACGTCGCGTCGGTCCATCGAAGCGACACTGGGCTGACCTTGTTTGCGGAGGGTATTCCGAGAGGCACTGGGACTTCGCCTTCTGGCCCTCAGCCGACCTTTTAGGAAAGCCCGCCGACTGTCGGCGATTGCCCCGGAGCGGACATCACGTTCGCCGCCTACACGATTGAAGTTCACCGCGCAGCGAAGATCCGCACCCCTTCGGCCAGTCCCTTGAGCGCATGAACGCCACGATCCTCGAAGGAGAGACCAGAACCCGCAACCAGATCCCTGAGCACACTCGACGTTAGGATCTCCCCCGGGGCAGCCAGTTGAGCAACGCGAGCTGCGACGTGTACGGCAATCCCGCCAATATCATTCGGTAAAATCTCTATCTCTCCGGTGTGCAGACCGGCCCGGACTTCCAGGCCCAGGTCGCGCACGGTTTGACGGACAGCCTCGGCGCAACGTACTGCACGGGCGGGACCGTCGAACGTTGCAATAAATCCATCGCCGGTCGTCCTGATTTCCTTGCCACGAAATCGAGCGATCTCGCGACGCACGCTCGAGTCGTGCCTGACCAAAAGGTGGCGCCATTCGCGGTCGCCAAGGGAGCACACGCGCTCTGTCGAACCAACAATATCGGTGATCAATACAGTCGCTAAACAACGTTCCATTTCGGAATGAGAGCGCGACCCGGTCAAGAACTCTTCTATCTCGTCGAGAATGCGTTGTGAGTCTCCTGCGCAGAACAGGTGATCACTTCCCGACAACTCGACGTAGCGCGCACCGGCAATGTGTGTGGCCAGATAACGGCTCGCCTCGACATTCACCCGCGGGTCATCTGTTCTGTGCATTATCAACGTGGGTACGTGAATGACGGGTAAGACGCCGCGGATATCAATTTCGCTGTTCATCCGCATGAGTGTCTTCACGTCCGACGGGCTTGCGCCGAGGCGCTCGAACCGCGCCCACCAGTTGCGAAACGCCCTGTCTTGGGCAAGGCTCGGTGCAAACCCGGGAACAAGCGCTCCGCTCCCCCATGACCGTTCAACCTCTTCCAAGAAACTGGCAAGTTTATCCGGCGACATCACGGCCGTCGAAAATAGCCCATAAGAGCCATAGAGCATCAGAGCAAGGGTGCGGTCAGGATGTGTGGCAGCGAACAGCAGTGACATCGGACCGCCCTCGGAAATGCCGAGGAATGCTGCGCGTTTCGAACCGACCGCGTCCATCACCACACGCGCGTCATCCATTCGCTCCTCAAGCGTAGGAATTGCCGTAACCCGATCTGATAACCCGGTTCCGCGCTTATCAAAGCAGATCAAGCGAGCGAAGGAGGCGAGCCGTTCCATGAAGCCGGCCCAGCGAGGTTCATCCCAAACATGATCGACATGCGAGATAAATCCCGGTACCCAGACAAGATCGAATGGACCGTTCCCAATGACCTGATACGCGATATGGACCTCGCCGCTTCTGGCGTATCGGGTTTCGGGAAGCATCACTAACCACTCTGGCTGATGCGATCGGAATTGAAGCTTTCACTATTTAGCACACGTCGCTAGTCGGCGCCCTCATTTCTCGACCAAGAGCGGGACATTCCGACGGCTCGTTCCACGTCGGATTTTGGCCCTTAGCGGACCAATCGCGGCATGGTGCGCCACGTTGGCTTTTGAACCATTACCATCGCAGTTGCGTTCTCGGCTCTGTTGTGTAGAAGGACGACGGGTGCTTACTGCATGAAGCAGTGACAGGTTAAGCGATGGTCGGGCCGCCACGCAGGATGCGTGTGCCCATGACAGATCAGCGGCCCGGCAGAAACCCTTCAGGGTCCCAATCTCTCGCTGAGCGAGCGCTCGCGACACTCCAGCACTTCCTACATGTCGAGGCGATCAGCGGGATTGTGCTGCTCGCGGCCGCGGCGGCTGCATTGCTGTGGGCCAATTCGCCATTTGCTCGTTCGTATCATGATCTCTGGAACTTGCCGATTCCACTTCGCTTCGGCGCATTTGCCTTCGAAGAGCCGCTGCATTTCTGGGTCAACGACGCGCTGATGACGGTGTTCTTCCTCGTCGTCGGCATGGAGATTCGCCGCGAGATCCACGAGGGCACGCTGAGCCGGTTCGACCAAGCCATCTTGCCGGTGCTGGCGGCATTCGGCGGGGTCGTCGTTCCAGCGCTGATCTATCTGAGCTTCAACGCCGTTCCGGGGCGCGGCCACGGCTGGGCGATACCCACCGCCACCGATATCGCGTTCGCTGTGGGCGTGCTGGCGTTGCTCGGAAAATCGATTCCAGGCAACGTCAGAGTCTTTTTGCTGGCGCTTGCGATCATCGACGACATCATCGCGGTGCTCATTATCGCGCTGTTCTACACCAGCGGAAACGATCCCAGCGGCCTCGCGGTCGCGGCGCTCGGCGTTGTCATGGCGCTCGTCTTTCAGCGCCTCGGGATTGGCTCTGCCTATGTCTATGTCGTGCCGGCGTTTATCGTCTGGGCGGGGTTTCTGATGACCGGGGTTCATCCGACGTTGGCAGGGGTCGTACTTGGCCTGATCACGCCGGTGTGGTCGCTCCGTCCCGAGATCCTGCCGCCCGTTATCCGCGTGGAGACGGCGCTGCATCCGTGGGTGGCCTACGTCATCATGCCGATCTTCGCGCTGGCGAATGCGGGGGTCAGCTTCAAGGGCATGGAGCTGTCAGGTGGCCCTCAGCTCGTGACGCTAGGCGTTGCGCTTGCGTTGTGCGCGGGCAAGCCGATCGGCGTGATCGGTACGACATGGCTTGCGGTGCGCATCGGTTGGTGCCGCCTTGCGCCTGATGTCTCATGGTCGGGCGTCTGCCTCATCGGGCTCCTAGCCGGCATCGGCTTCACCATGTCAATCTTCATCGCCATGCTCGCGTTCACGGACGAAAAGTTATTGGATGCGTCGAAGTTTGGCGTGCTGTTCGGCTCGCTTATCTCTGTTACCTTGAGCCTTGGATGGGGGGCGGAATACGCTCATCGGCAACAAAAGGGTGAACGATGAAGGGGTCCGGTTGTGGCCCGAGACCGACATCCAGATGCACGACTTCAACGTCGCCTTGTGACAGCACACCGGACGCGACGAAACCACCCGTAGCTTACGCCCGTCGCATCAGCTTGAGCGACGCCGCAAGGCGCAGGCTGCGCTTGCCGGCGAGCGCAATGCCTTCGAGCTCGCCGCTGTCGGCGGTGCAGGTCCCGGAGAAGCCGATCCCGACCTCGAGACCGCCAAACACGGGATTGTCGTCTTTCGCCGGCGTGTGCTCCTGGTTCAGCATCTCGCCTTTCCAGCGGCCGTCCGCCGAGGAATAGGAGCCGAGATAGTAGAAGAACGCATCGCCCCCGAGGATGCGGCCGTCCATCAGCAGCATCACGCCGGAGAGCCCGGCATCGACGCCGTCGAGCGCGCGGATGTGGATGGCGTAGAGCCCGTTGACGATGCCGTCGGGACCGACCGTGCCGCGCGGCGGCAGAGCCTCGTCGTCGAGCGGCGCGAGATTGGCCCAGAACACGTTGCCCGGCATCGGCTCCGCCCTGCCCTCGAACAGGATCGTCGATCCTTCGGTCCGGCCGCGCACCTTGATCGCAGCGATGTCGGTGCCCATCAACGGCTTGTAATTGGGATCGTCGTTGTGGCGCTCGGTGATGACCTCGCCTTCGATCACGCCGTCCCTGACCTCATAGGAACCGAGATGGGCGAAGGCGGAATTGCCGCCAAGCAGCTTGCCCTTGTGCATGCACATGATGCTGCGGCCGAAGGCGCCGCCAACGCCGTATTCAACCTTGTAGAGCCCGTCCAGCAATGTCATCGACCCGCAAAATCAAAAAAAGAATCGTGGGCTACCTAGCACCGGCGCCCGACCAAGGCCATCCGGCTTTTCCGCGCAGGGCGGCTCGCGGAACCCACTCAGGCATGGTGCCATCATGCCCCTGTTTTGCCCGACGGGTCAAGTTTTAATTCGGTAAATCCGTATCAGGCGATTTCAACCGCCTGGCTACTGTGCATGGGGTTGTTTCGATTTTCTTGTTCGCGCGGCGGGTCGCGCTTCAATGACGCTTGAAGTATTGCACCTCGCGCTCGTGCTTCTCGGCCGCCGCGCGGCTCTTGAACGTGCCGAGGTTGCGGCGCTTGCCGGTCTTGGGATTCACCTTGCGTGAATAGAGGCGATATTCGCCGGATGCGAGTTTGCGGATCATGGCTGCACCTCCCGCTCGTTGCGATGTCAACGGCCCGCACCGGCGCTGGTTCCTTGCGCTCGAAGCTCGGTCGAACCCGTTGGCGCCGGCGCGCGACGAAGAGGCATGACCCAGACAGAGCCATCAGCCGAACAGCAGATCGGGGAATTCATCGCCAGCGCGGCGAAGCAGCCGCTGCTCGATGCCGCCTTCGAACTGTGGCGCTGGCGCTATCGGCTCAATTCGATCAAGGGGCGCCCGACCGCCGAAGAGGTCCGCATCAATCGCACCCTCACGCCGCAGCAGATGTCCGAGAAATACCGCTACGACCGCGACCACGCCCATGAAGGGCCGATGTTCGGCTATCTCAAGCGCGCCCATCCGCGCGCCGATGACGATGCGATCCGGCGGGCCATCATCACCGCCGTCAAGTTCGAAGATGCCACCTTCGAGCACTTCAACTGGAACGGTGATTTCTGGGAATGCGTCGTGCGCGCGGTCGCGCGCGCGGCCGCTCGATATCCGGACTTTCTCGATACGACTTATCGCGACGCCCGCAACAACGTCGCCTACTACTACAAGTGAGCTAGAAGCACAGGGTCGTGACGAGCTGGCCCTGCTTGTTCTTGATCGCATAGGGACAGCGCAGCCGCTCCAGCGCCTTCTTGGCATCCTCGTCGCCGAGCGCTGCGGCGCGCTCGTAATAGGCCTTTGCAGCATCCTTGTCCTTGGGACCGCCGCGGCCTTCCTGCGCGAAGGCGCCCATCCGCTCCAGCGCGCCGGGATGGTTTTGCGCCGCCGCCTTCTCGAACAGCGCGCGCGCCGCGACGTCGTCCTTCTCGCCGCCATTGCCGCTCGCCAGCATCAGGCCGAGCTGGTACTGCGCCTCCGCATTGGTCTCGGCGGCCTTGCCGAGCAGCGCGCGGGCCTGCACGGGATCGGCCGGCGTGCCGCCGCCGGAGCCGCCGAGCGCGGCGAGATTGCTGACGCCGCGGGGATTGCCTGATTGCGCCGCCTTCTCGAACAGTTTTCGCGCCTGTGCTTCATCCTTGGCGACACCAGCGCCGGTGCCATACGCCACGCCGAGTTCGACCATCGCCGCGCTCGATCCCTTCTCAGCCGCCTTGCGCCAGGCAGCGATCGCCTCGTTCGTCTGGCGGTTGGCCGCATAGGCGCGGCCGAGCGCGAACATCGCCCGCCGCGAGGATGACGCGGCCTGCTTGCAAAACCTGATCGCGGTCGCGATGTCAGAGGGCGCGATGTCCGTCACGCCTTTCACATCGGCCGGCTTGTCGGGATCGCTGGGATCGGCGGCGACCCTGTCGCACAGGACGAGATCAGCCGATTGCGCATGCGCCGCCAGCGGCGCCGCGAGCGTCAAGAGGATGGCAAGGAAATAGGTTCGCATGAACGCCACGTTGCGTCCCCGCCCCGGCAAATTCAAGGCTCGAGTCCCGATTGGCGCAACACTGGCACGACCTCAGGCGATGCCAGGTAGCGGAGCAGACGATCCGCGGCCTCCGCATGCTGCGCGCTGCCGATGCGGCCGGCGGAGAACACGGCCGGAGTTTGCAGCTCATGCGGGACCGCGCCGACCACCTCGATGCCATCAACTTGCTTCAGCTCGCTGATCTGCTGCACGGCAAGGTCAGCCTCGCCGCTGACGAGCCGCTCCGCCGTAAACCCCTGCTCGACGATGGTGGCCCTGGCGTTGATCTTCTCCGCGATCCCCATCCGCTGGATCAGCTGGGCGAAGTAGACGCCGCTCGCGCCCAGCCGCGAATAGGCGACGGACCGCGCCGCGAGCAGCGTCGTGCGTAGCGCGGCTTCGGTTGCGATGTCGGGATGGGCCTGCCCTGCCCGCACGGCAATGCCGACAAAGGAGCGCGCCAGATCGGCTGCGCTGCCAGCGATCACGCGGCCCTCACCGATCATCTCGTCGAGGCCTTCGCGCGTGAGGATGACGAGATCGGCGGCCTCGCCGTCGCGCAGACGCTTGAGCAGCGCCAGCGTCGGCGCGAAGTCCGCATCGACATGGATGCCGCTGGCGGCCTCGAACGCGGAGGCCAGGCTGCGCATCGCGCCCATCAGGCCGAGCGTCGAGAGCATGCGAATTGTTTCCATGGGCAATTCCTAAGGGTGCGATCAGGCGCGGTGCATCAGCTTGAGCGCGGCGGTGAGGCGCAGGCTGCGCTTGCCGGCAAGGGCGGTCGCCTCCAGCACCGCCTCTTCGCCGTCATAGCGGCCGGAGAAGCCGATGCCGACCTCGTGGCCGCCGAAGATCGGATCATCCTTGGCCGGCGTGTGCTCCTGGTTCAGGATCTGACCCTTCCAGCGGCCGTTCGCGGCGGTGTAGCTGCCGAGATAGTGGAACGCGGCATCGCCGCCGAGGATACGGCCCCCCTTGAGCAGCATCACGCCGGTGAGGCCGCCGTCGACGCCGTCGAGCATGCGCAGATGCACCGAATAAAGCCCGTCGACGATGCCGCCCTCGCCGACACCGCCGGCGATGGGGACCTCGTCTTCGGTGATCGGCGTCATCACCGACTGGAATGGCACGCCCGGCAGCTCCTTCAATTCGCCCTTGAAGCGATAGAGATTGCCCTCGGCCCAGCCCTTGGCAAGCAAGGTCGCATCGTCGGTGCCCGCCATGGCGCGGTAGTTCGGGTCGGGGTTGTGACGGACGGTCTTGATCACGACGTCGACGCCGTCGTCGGTCTTCTCGTAGGTGCCGATATGGGCGAAGGCCGAGTTGCCGCCGAGCATCTTGCCGTGGCCGGCATGCATCACGCTCCGGCCGACCGCGTCGCCGAGTTGAAACCGCACCTTGTAGAAGCCTTCAAACACCAGCCGTGTCCCCGGCCCTCGCGCGCATCCCGCTGGCACTCTATCCCGGTTTCGGCGGCGGTGGACAGATTTCAAGCCGGCATGGCCGGCAGACCGCAAATGATGGACGTCATCAAAATGAAAAATCCGCCGGAGCTTGTCTGCTCCGGCGGATTGAAGACCAACCCGGGCCAGCCCCCCAGCCCGGACCGGGAGGATGTTAGGCCACGGCCTTCTTGTCGGTCGGCACGGACGAGATCGTCTTCAGGATCTGCGAAGCGATCTGGTAGGGGTCGCCTTGCGAGTTCGGACGGCGGTCTTCCAGATAGCCCTTGTAGCCGTTGTTGACGAAGGAGTGCGGAACGCGGATCGAAGCACCGCGGTCGGCCACGCCGTAGCTGAACTTGTTCCAGGGCGCGGTCTCGTGCTTGCCGGTCAGACGCTTGTCGTTGTCCGGGCCGTAGACGGCGATGTGGTCCATCAGGTTCTTCTCGAACGCGCCCATCAGCGCCTCGAAATACTCCTTGCCGCCGACTTCGCGCATATAGGCAGTCGAGAAGTTGGCGTGCATGCCCGAGCCGTTCCAGTCGGTGTCGCCGAGCGGCTTGCAGTGGAACTCGATGTCGATGCCGTACTTCTCCGTGAGACGCAGCATCAGGTAGCGGGCCATCCACATCTGGTCGGCAGCGGTCTTGGAGCCCTTGCCGAAGATCTGGAATTCCCACTGGCCCTTGGCGACTTCCGCGTTGATGCCTTCATGGTTGATGCCGGCAGCCAGGCAGAGGTCGAGATGCTCCTCGACGATCTTGCGGGCGACGTCGCCGACGTTCGAGAAGCCGACGCCGGTGTAGTACGGGCCCTGCGGCGCCGGATAGCCGGCGGTCGGGAAGCCGAGCGGACGGCCGTCCTTGTAGAAGAAGTACTCCTGCTCGAAGCCGAACCAGGCGCCGGCGTCATCGAGGATGGTGGCGCGCTTGTTGGACGCATGCGGGGTCTTGCCGTCGGGCATCATGACTTCGCACATCACGAGCACGCCGTTGGTGCGCGCGCCGTCCGGGAAGACGGCGACCGGCTTCAGCACGCAATCGGAGCTGTGGCCTTCGGCCTGCTGGGTGGAGGAGCCATCGAAGCCCCAGAGCGGAAGCTGCTCGAGCGTCGGGAACGACGCAAATTCCTTGATCTGGGTTTTGCCGCGCAAGTTCGGAGTCGGCGTATATCCGTCGAGCCAGATGTACTCGAGCTTATACTTGGTCATTGAGCCTCTCTGTAGATGATGCGAAAGGTGGGGTTGAGAGCCCCCGCACATTTGTACCCGGCCATCATCGGCCGCCGCCTTATAAGCACGTTGCGTGCCAAATGGCCGCAGCCCGGGAGGTTTTCCACCACCGTCGGCCTCGGCCCGTTGGGGGCGGACTGTCCACAGCGACGTGCGTCATAGGCGCGCACCTTCGCGTGAAGCTGCACTGCAAAAATCCCGCGGAAAACGCCCGATTCTGAAGCATGCCGACCGTCGCCGGAGGTTGCCGATCAAACGCGCATCAACGTCCGGCAATTTTCGTAAAGCGATGGGCCCCTGCCTAGCAACCTTTGGAATGGCACAGGCGTTGATCATCCCGACGGTGCCTTAGGGGGTGCAGAGGGTCGCCTGCCCACAAATTAGGCTGCAACTGATTTCCTCTTGGGCACTTTCCAATTCGGGAAGCGCGGCCGATATGGGGATTCCAGTAACCACAATCGAACGAGTCGGGCGCACCATGGAGGCCAAGGCGCTTTGACCAAGGAGAAATCGCAATGATGAACAATGGTCTGAGTCAGGGATCTGCAAAGATCTATCAATTTCCCGTCGGGGGCCGTGCAGCTCTCGCCGGACGCCGCTATGGCGAGACCCGCCTTCCCGCCGATCAGGCTTCGCTTCCCGCGAACGTCTCGATCTGCAGCGACAGCTGGTATCACCAGGACGCGGTCGACGAAGCCAAGCCAAAATGGGACCGCTAATGCCTGTGGCAGGGTTGATACCGCCGCGCTCTCTCGAGCGACCGGCGGCAGTTTGAAAAAGGGTCGAAACAACGGTGTTTCGACCCTTTTTGATTCCGGGTGGCCTCCCGTCTAGAGCTGAGGTCTTTCGATTACCGCGCACGCCGTGACTGGCCGCTTGAGGTGCTTGACCGTGGTCGCTCCGGTCTTGCCAATCTTCAGCGTCACCCCTGCCCCCGAATAGCGCGCGCCAGACAGCGTGAGCCGCTTCGCCAGCGTGACCGGTTCGCCGTCGATCTGGAGGAAGGCGCGCTTGTCGTAGTCATAAAACCCCACGATGAATTGCGTACCATCGGCGCAGCGGTAGGTCCGGAACGTCTGCGCGTCGGCCTGCCGCGCGCCGGAAATTCCGCCCGCCAACATGGTGATCGCCAAAACAATGGCCTTGTGCCGGTCCATGATCGCCCCCGTGATAGACTTGAAGGACGCCAGCCGTGCGTCCAGTGGAACCATAACCCAAGCTGATCCGATGCAAGACTCTTCCTTAAAGCACTCCCCTGCCCGTCACCTCGCCTTGCAAGGCGCCAGCAATTTTCGCGATCTCGGCGGCTATCCGACCACCGACGGCCGCACCACGCGCTGGCGGCACATCTTCCGCTCCAACCATCTCGGCCAGCTCACGGCCGCCGACGTCGAGATCATCCGCGCACTGGGCGTGCGCAGCGCGTTCGACTTTCGCGGCGTCGAGGAGCGCGCGGCCGGCATCTGTGTGGTGGAGGAGATCACCGTGCATTCGCTGCCGATCGAGCCGACGGTGGTCGCTGCGCTACGCGCCGAGCTCGTCGCGGGCAGACTGACCGCGCCGGTCGCGAGCGAGATCATGCGCGACTCCTACCGCAACTATGTCCGCCACAACACACACAGCTTCCGCACGCTGTTCGGCCATCTGCTGGAAGACCGTGCGCCGCTCGTGATCCATTGTACCGCCGGCAAGGATCGCACCGGCTTTGCCAGCGCGCTGATCCTGCATGCGCTGGGCGTGCCCGACGACGTCATTGCCGAGGACTATTTGCTGACCAACCAACACTACAAGCGCGATGCGCTGGCCGCCATCGACCTGCCCGAGGATGTGCGCAATGCCATCGGCAGCGTCGAGGCGTCATATCTTGCCGCGGCTTTCGAAGCCGTCGGCAAGGAATATGGCGACCTCGAAACCTATTTGCGCGATGGGCTCAGGATTGGCCCACCGGAGCAGGAGGCGCTGCGGGCGCGTTATCTGCAGTCGTAATCAAGCACCCGCATTTTTTCGTGGCTCCGGTGGCTTTGAGGATCGCCGAACGAAGGGCACGGGCGATGTGCATTGTGCTCCAGTCGCTCTGGTGCAGCTGCAGATCATCGTCCGGGGCAACGAGCTGCTCGAACGACGCCTTGTTGGAGACGTGCCAGTGCCGCATCAGCGCCCACCGCTGGAACAGGTTGACCTTGGCGTCTTGCGCAGCGGTTCGGATCGCTGAAACCATCTTTTCGGCCAGCTCGGCGTTGTCGTCGAACAGCATGGCCGTCGTGTATTGCGGATCGATCAGCACGACATCGATGGTCGGATGGTCGTGCAGGAGTTTCAATCCCTCTGCGATCTTGCCGACCACCTCATCGAAGTTGAACTGTTCCTTGCGAAAGACGGCGTTGGTTCCAACCTGCCAAAGCACAAGCGATGGATTGTCAGCAAAGATGTCGTCGTTGAACCGAGGCACTTCCAGGTTCGCTTCTTCGCCGCCCTTGCCCCGGTTGAATACGTCGATCCGGATGTTCGGACGCTGATCGTGGTCCTTGAAATGTCTTCTCAAATACAGTTCGAGCCGTGCGGGATAGGCAACGACATTGTCGAGTCCGGCCGTCGAAGACGATCCCATCGCCACGATGCGTACGGGCCCCGTTCCGGCCAACGCAGCTCGGAAATTGTCCAGCGGATGTTTGAGATCAACGATCGAAGCGGGAAATTCGAGGGCAGGAAAATTGTCAGGCATGGAACAACCTCCTCTACGATCTAAAGTTGCATTTATAGCCCAGTTTGAAAGCCGCCGCCATTGCAAGTCCAATTCAAGCGGAGCAATAGTCGGCCCGAAGTGAACGAACGGAGTGTTTCGTGCAGGGAAAAGTCATTGTCGTGACCGGTGCGCTCGGCGCACTCGGCAAGGTGGTCGCCGAGACCGCGCAGTCGCGCGGCGCGCGCATTGCCGGCATCGACTATGCGCCCTCGCAATTTTCGGCAACGCCTGAGCGCATCGAGATCGGCGGCATCGATCTGTCCGACGCTGCGCAGGCGAAGACGGCGATCGAGGCCGCTGCGAAGCATTTCGGTCGGCTCGACGCGCTGATCAACATCGCCGGCGGCTTCACCTTCGAGACGGTCGGCGACGGCGACATCAAGACCTGGCAGCGCATGCATGCGCTCAACGTGCTGACGGCGCTCAACGCCTCCCACGCTGCGCTGCCGCATCTCGCCGCCTCGAAGGCCGGCCGCATCGTCAACATCGGCGCGATGGGCGCGCTCCAGGCCGGCTCCGGCATGGGCCCCTACGCCGCGTCGAAGGCCGGCGTGCATCGTCTGACCGAGGCGCTGGCGAACGAGTGGAAAGGCAAGGTCACCGTGAACGCGGTGCTGCCCTCGATCATCGACACCAAAGCGAACCGCGCCGACATGCCCAAGGCGGACTTCTCGAAATGGGTGACGCCGCAAGAACTCGCCGAGGTGATCCTATTCCTCGCCAGCGACGCCGCGAGCGGCGTTACGGGGGCGTTGATCCCGGTCGGCGGGCGCGTCTAGTCCGGCACCAGCAGCCGCAGATCACCCTTGAAGCGGATGCTCTGCTTGCCGGCGAGCGCGATGCCCTCGCCATAGGCGGTCTCGTCGGTATAGGTGCCGCTGAAGCCGATGGTCACCACCTTGCGGCCCCATACCGGGCGCTCGTCGAACGAGGGCGAGTGCTCCTCGTTGGTCAGCTCGCCCTTCCATTTGCCGTTGGCCGAGGCGTAGCTGCCATACGCGAAGAAGAATGAATCGCCGCCGCGCATGGTGCCGTCGCGCAGCACCATGACGCCCTGATTGCCGCCCTCGATGCTATCCAGGAACTTGATGCGGATGTGATAGAGCCCGTTCCTGATCGTCATGTCGCAAGCCCGCCCACCTGTTCCCCGTCCGCAGCATAATCGCACCTTCTGTTCCCGATCAAATGACGCGGAGGGCGAGTCTGATCCGGGTTAGACTGCCGGCAACTGATTCTCCGATCGGACGTCCCGTGGAAACCGCGCTCTATCTTCCCGTCAAACGCTTCCTCGAAGAGCTCGGCTTCACCGTGAAGGGCGAGATCGGCGGCTGCGATCTCGTCGGCCTCAGCGCCGGCGATCCGCCGGTCGTCGTGATCGGCGAGCTCAAGCTCGCGTTCAATCTCGAGCTGATCCTGCAGGCGGTCGATCGTGCATCGGCAGCCGATGAGGTCTGGATCGCCGCCAAGATGTCGATCCGCGGCAAGGGGCGCGAGAGCGATGCGCGCTATCGCAATCTCTGCCGCCGACTCGGCTTCGGCATGCTCGGGGTGACCGATCGCGGCCAGGTCGAAGTGCTGGTGAAGCCGCCGACCGCGGCGCCGCGCCGCGAACCGAAGGTGCGCTCACGTCTCGTCGCCGAGCATCAGCGCCGCCAGGGCGATCCCGTGCTCGGCGGCAGCACGCGCGCGCCGATCATGACGGCGTATCGCCAGCAGGCGCTCGCCTGCGCATCGGCGCTCGCCGACGGTCCGCGGCGCGTGCGCGAATTGCGCGAGCGCTGTCCCGATGCCGGCAAGATCTTGCTTAACAATGTGTATGGCTGGTTCGAACGGGCCGACCGGGGAATCTACGGGCTGACCGAGGCCGGGCACGTAGCCCTGAAACGCTGGCCACAGCAGCGTGTTGGGGTCGACGCCGGTGTCGCGTCACCGCCCTGACACCCGACCGGCGCATAGCTGTGATGCCACACCGATTCCATATTGCAATGCAACATCGGTAGCACTAGGTATCCCGGCATCGAAATGAGGCCGTTATGAGCGCAGACTGGAATACCAAATATGGCACGCGGCGCGTGCGCCACGATCCGCCCACCCTGGACGAGGCGATCTTCGCCGCCGTCGGCATCACCGACGACCAGGAGCAGCAGGCCGAGATCGCCGCAGCGCTGATGGGCATGCCGCTCGACGTCGTTCAGGCCGAGGTGAAGAAGCAGGCCCGCACCAACAGCCGCATTACCGCCACGCGCGTGATCGCCGGCGAACAGGGTGCGCAGCGCTCCGTCGTGGTCGAACGCCGCGTCGTTCGCCGCTTCGGCAACGACAAGCGCACCGGCACCTGAGCGCTCATTTCACGACCCCAAAATACGAAAGCGGACCGGTTTTGCCGGTCCGCTTTTTGATTCGTCTGCTCTTCGAGCTAGGCGGCGCGACTGCCGTACATGCTGGAGATGATCTTCCAGCAGGTCGAGTTGAAGCTGAGAAGCGCGCGACCGGCCTTGAACGGCGCGGCGGCGAGATCGGCGAGCTCGTCTTCGGTCGTCTTGGTGAGATCGATCGTCCCGGTCGATTCGCCATGGCGGAATTGCAGATGCGCGCCGAACTTCCTGGCGAGCGCCCGCATCGCGTGATTCTCGGCGCCGGTGGTGATGCGCAGGCGCTTGAAGCCCTTCCAGCGCGCTTCGGCGATCAGGCGGCTGAACAGGATAGTGCCGACATTCTGGCGGCGCACTGATGCTTCCACGCTGAAGGCCACTTCGGGCAGCGAATCACCTTCCGGCGGATGCAGCTCGGCCGCGCCGCGCACCACGCCATCGACGATGTAGGCGACGATCGCGGTGCCGTCCTCGGCGCAGCGGGCGGCGTAACGCTCGATGAAACTGTCGTCGAGAAAACCGTTGAAGCGGTCGTGCCGGCTTGCGGCATCGAGCCTGAGCAGGTGATCGCGCAGAAGCGGCAATTCTTCCTGCTGGCTCAGGGTCCGCACATAGCCCGGAACGGACCTCGTGCGGGCGGTGTCTTCAAGTACCACGTCAAAACTCCTCTTGGTGTCCCTCGAGGAGGCGTTCGAATCCCTAGGCCTCCAATATTGTGCGTCGCAACAAATTTTTCAAGACGGGAACCTGCCCAACTTAGAGGCATCGGAAGCGACTAATTCGTTAACAAAATCAAGGCCCCGTAATCTTACAGGACCAGCTGGGTCTGGGTCACGATCGCGACCAGTTTGCCGTCCTCGGTCTCCAGCCGGGTGGTCCAGACCTGGGTCCGCCGGCCTCGGTGCACCGGGGTCGCGGTGGCGATAACAGTGGTTCCCTCCTTGGCGCCGCCGATGAAGTTGGTCTTGCTCTCCAGCGTGGTCGTACCCTTGGCGTCCTCGGGCAGGTTGATCACGGTCGCAGCCGCGCCGACGGAATCAGCCAGCGCCATCACCGCACCGCCGTGGATGGTGTGGTGAAGCGTGCAGAGATCGGGGCGGACCGTCATCCGCGCCACCACGCGATCCCTATCGGCCTCGACGAACTCGACGCCCTTGAGCTCGGCGAACGGCATCTTCATCGCTTTAAGTTTCTCGAGCGGCGTCATCAAAAGTCCTCCCAATTTCTTGTTGTCTCAGGGTGAATGGCTTCGCGCGGCAAAGCAATGACGTCCGAGGTAATGGCCGCCGTGACATCGGAGCCCGCATTTGCGCATATGCTCCTCCCATGCGCCACTTCCCGCCCCGCCGCATCGTCTGCCTGACCGAAGAGACGGTCGAAACGCTGTACCTGCTCGGCGAGCAGGACCGCATCGTCGGCGTCTCCGGCTACGCCGTCCGACCGCCGCAGGTGCGGCGGGAGAAGCCGCGGGTGTCGGCCTTCGTCTCCGCGGACATTCCAAAGGTCCTCGCACTGGAACCGGACCTCGTGCTGGCCTTCTCCGACCTCCAGGCCAGTATCGTCGCCGACCTTGTGCGCGCCGGCATCGATGTCCACGTCTTCAACCAGCGCAACATCGCCGGAATTCTCGCGATGATCCGCACGCTCGGCGCGCTGGTTGGCGCGAATGGGCGCGCAGAGGACCTCGCGCAAGGTTTTGAGCAACGCCTCGCCGCGATCGCCGCAACGCCCCGCCCTTCGTCCCGGCCAAAAGTCTATTTCGAGGAGTGGGACGATCCGCTGATCTCGGGCATCGGCTGGGTCTCCGAGCTGATCGAGATCGCCGGAGGCGTGGACGTGTTTCCGGAGCTGCGGCATCGGCAGGCCGCGAAGGATCGGATCGTGACGGCCGAGGCTGTGCGCGAGGCCGCGCCCGACGTGATCCTTGCTTCCTGGTGCGGCAAGAAGGTTGTCCCTGGCCGTATCCGCGCGCGTGAGGGGTGGAGTGACATTCCGGCGGTGCGGCATGATCGCATCGTCGAGATCAAGTCGACGATCATTTTGCAGCCGGGGCCGGCGGCTCTAACGGACGGGCTGGATGCGATCGTGAATGCTCTGTGGGGTGAACGCGCAAGCACCGCCTCTCTGGCGCCGTCATCCTGAGGTGCGAGCTGCGCGGTGCGCAGCACCGTGCAGGGAGCCTCGAAGGATGCACGGCCCCGATGCAGCTCGGCCGTCGCCCTTCGAGGCTCGCCCAGCGGCGCGTCGGCGCCGCCCAGCTCGCACCTCAGAGTGACGGTGATAGATCCTTTCACGTCACCGCATTGACGACCTGATACTCCGGCCGCCGCCACACCTCGCCTGCGATCACCTCCTCGATGATCTCGGCTGCGCGGATGATTTCATCTTCTCCAATATACAGCGGCGTGATGCCGAACCTCATGATGTCAGGCGCGCGGAAGTCTCCGATCACACCGCGGGCAATCAGGGCCTGCATGGCGGCGTAGCCGCCGTCGAAGGCGAACGAGACCTGCGAGCCGCGGCGCGCATGCGCACGCGGCGTCACCAGCTTCAGAGACGGACAACGGCGTTCGACCTCGGCGATGAGCAAATCACCGAGCGCCAGCGAACGCGCGCGGACCTCGTCAATATCAACCCGATCCCAGATATCGAGCGAAGCCTCCAGCGCCGCCATCGCCAGCACCGGCGGCGTGCCGACGCGCATGCGCTCGACGCCGCCGGCAGCCGCATAGCCAAGCTCGAATGCAAAGGGTTTTGCGTGCCCCATCCAGCCCGACAGCGCAGCGCGTGCATCATCGGCATGGCGCGGCGCGACGTAGAGGAAGGCCGGCGCGCCGGGGCCGGCGTTGACGTATTTGTAGGTGCAACCAGCCGCAAAGTCGGCGCCGCAGCCGGCGAGGTCAACGGGCAGCGCGCCGGCCGAATGCGCGAGATCCCACACCGTGACGATCCCAAGCGCATGCGCCTTTGCGGTGAGCGTGGCCATGTCGTGGCGGCGGCCGGTGCGGTAGTCGACCTCGGTGATGTAGAGCACCGCGATGTCCTCCGACAGCGCGGCCTCGATCCGCTCCGGCGCCACCAGGCGCAATTGATGGCCGCGCCCGAACGTCGCGATCAGGCCCTCGGCCATGTAGAGATCGGTCGGGAAATTGCCGGTGTCCGACAGGACGATTTTGCGCGACGCGTTCATATCGAGCGCGGCGGCGAGCGCCTGATAGACCTTCAGCGACAGCGTGTCGCCGACCATCACCGAGCCGGCTTCCGCGCCGATCAGCCGCGCGATGCGATCGCCAACATGGCGCGGCTGGGCATACCAGCCGGCCGTGTTCCAGGCGCGGATCAGCTCATGGCCCCACTCGTCCGTGATAACACGATTGACGCGCTCGGCGACGCCCAGCGGCAGCGCCCCGAGCGAGTTGCCGTCGAGATAGATCACGCCGTCGGGCAGATGAAACAGCGCCCTGGTGTCGTCGTAGACGCGAAGCTTGGTCATGGACATCTCTAGAGAATGGTACGCACGCGCCAGAGCTCGGGGAACAGCTCGACCTCCAGCATGCGCTTGAGATAGCTGACACCGCCGGTGCCGCCGGTGCCGCGCTTGAAGCCGATGACGCGCTCGACCGTCGTGACATGGTTGAAGCGCCAGCGGCGAAAGTAGTCCTCGAAATCGACCAGCTTTTCCGCGAGCTCGTAGAGCATCCAGTGCGTCTCCGGTGCCTCGTACACGATCCGCCAGGCCTGAAGCACGCCTTCGTTGAGACTATGAGTTTCGCGGACGTCGCGCGCCAGTACAGCCGCCGGCATCTTCAGCCCATTGCGATCGGCGAGCCGCAACACCTCGTCATAGAGGCTTGGCGTCGCGAGCTCGTCCTCAAGCAGCTTCGTCGTCTCCGCATCGTGCGCGTGCGGCTTGAGCATGGCGTGATTGCGGTTGCCCAGCAAAAACTCGATCAGCCGATACTGCCGCGACTGGAAGCCCGAGGACTGGCCGAGCTGGGAGCGGAAGCGCGTGTATTCGCTCGGCGTCATCGTTCGCAGCACATCCCAGGCGTTGTTGAGCTGCTCGAAGATGCGCGACATGCGCGCCAGCATCTTCATCGCGGGCTGCACCTCGTCTTTGGCGATGGCGCGGCGTGCGGCGCTCAGCTCGTGGATGGCAAGGCGCATCCACAGCTCGGTGGTCTGATGCTGGATGATGAACAGCATCTCGTCATGCGCTTCCGAGAGCGGGTGCTGCGCGCCGAGGATCGCATCGAGCGCCAGATAGTCGCCATAGGACATGCGCCGGGCGAAATCGGTCTCGGCGCCTTCGCTTGCAGGATCGTAATCGTTGGACGTCATGACAATCCCTCCCGATCGATCACATCCCTGCCCTTGCTCAGTCGAGGCCGATCAGGCGCGCGGTGATCGGCGACGACGGATCCTTCAATCCGTCGATCACGGTGAAATGGTTCAGCCCGGGATCGACGACGAGGCGGGTCGGCACGTCGAACCCGGTCCAGACATTGGCCATCAGATCGGACTGGCGGATGAACTCCGGCCGCTCGCTGCCGCCGACCCAGGCGGTCACAGGCGAATGTCCGCGCGGCAGATGCAGCGCGGCGCTTTCGAGGCTCGCCTCCTCCATGGTCATGCGCAGCGTGTCGTTCATCTTGGTCTTCAGCAGTGGACGCAGATCGTGCAGGCCGCTGATCGAGAGCGTGCCAGCGATGCGGTTGTAGATGGCGCCTTCGAGCCGGCTGTCGTCGCACAGCATGCGGGTGACCAGATGGCCGCCGGCGGAATGACCGGCGAGCCGGATCGGGCCTGCGACAAGCGAAGCCGCTTTCGCAATCGCAGCGGTGATCTCCGCGGTGATGTCGGAGATGCGCGCCGCCGGCGTCAGCGTGTAGCTCGGCAAGCAGACCGTCCAGCCGTGGTGCCGTGCGCCCTCGGCCAGATCCGTCCAGGTCGATTTGTCGAAGCGCATCCAGTAGCCGCCATGGACGAACACGACGAGGCCCTTGCTGTCGCCGTCGGGCAGGATCAGGTCGAGGCGTTGGCGCTCGCCGGAGCCGTAAGCGATGTCAGGGCGAAAATGCTTCAGCCCGGCGCGGTAGGCCGCCGCCCGCTCCGCCCATTGTGCCGGCATTTTGTCGGAGCCCGGGATATGGGCCGAATTGGCGTAAGCATCATCCCAATCGCGCATTGTTGCTCCCGAGGACTCGTCCACCGAACCGGGCGCCAGTCTGCCACCGCTAAAGGCCGCATCCTAGTCTTTCTTTTAAGCTTAAAGGATTTGGGCGCGCCATTGCTTCGGGCAACTGGGCGCTCCAGCCAAGACGTCGTAGGGTGGGCAAAGCGAAGCGCGCCCACGCCCTGGTCATGTCGGATACAACTGGTGGGTACGGCGCAAATCCGCCTTTGCCCACCCTACGAGGGCTGTGACTGCGGCAACGCCTACGCCTTCTCCACCCCGCACCATTCCGCGATGAAGAGCGCCATCGCCTTGGTCGATTGCTTCAGCGAGTCCAGATCGACGAATTCGTTGAAGCCGTGCATCTCGCCGCCGCTGGCGCCGAAGCAGAGGCTGGGGATGCTGTAATTGAGGCCATAGAAGCGGGTGTCGGTGAGCGCGGTGAAGACGAGATCCTCGACCGCGCCGCCATAGACCTTGTTGAAGGCCTTGCCGAACGCGGCTTCCGGCGCGGCGGCGTCGGTCAGTTCATAGCCTTCCGACAGGAAGCCCGACCATTCGACCTCCGGCGGATTGTTGGCAAGAAAGCGGTGGTTGCGTGCGGCGGCGGCGACGCAGGCCAGAATTTCCTTCTGGTGATCGGCCACCGACCAGCCCGGCAACACCGCGATGCGGCAATCGACGTCGCACCAGGCCGGTACGCTGGAGGCCCAATCGCCGCCCTTGATGATGCCGGGGTTGAAGTTGATGGGATGGTTGAGCGTCTTGAAGTGCCGATCGGCTTTGGCACGCTCGTTCCACTCGATCTCGAGCTTCTGCAGCGCCTGGATCAAATGATAGGCCGCCATGATCGCATTCGAGCCCGAGCCGGCAAAGGCAACATGGGTCGGGTGGCCCTTCACGCGCAGGCGAAACCAGATCACGCCGACCTGCGAGCGCACCATCTTGCCGCCGGTCGGCTCCGGAATGAAGCAGGCATCCGCGCGATAGCCACGTTGCAATGTCGAGAGCGCGCCGACGCCGGTGCTCTCCTCCTCGATCACCGACTGGAAGTGGATCCGGGCCGTCGGCTTGAGGCCGGCCGCCTTGATGGCATCCAGCGCATAGAGCGCGCCGATCGTGCCGGACTTCATGTCGCAGGCGCCGCGCCCGAACATCTTGCCGTCCTTGATGACCGGCGAGAACGGCGGGGTGTCCCACAATTCCAAAGGTCCAGCCGGCACCACGTCGCAGTGTCCCTGGAGGATCAGCGATTTGCCGGCCTCGGTCGCGGGACGATAGGTGCCGACCACGCTGCGCGCCTTGGAAAAATCGTGCTCGATCGGGCCGAAGCCGCGCAGATCCTTGAGATCGTCGACGTTGATGTGCCAGTCGTCGACCTCATAGCCGCGCGCGCGCAGGAGGTCGCCGATCATGTCCTGGCACGGTCCCTCCGCACCGCGGGTCGAAGGGATCGCGACGAAATCGCGGGTGGTCGCAAGCTGGGCTTCGAAGCCGGCGTCGACGGCGTCGAGAATCCTTTGCTGCGTTTCGGCATTCATCAGGCAACTCCAGGCATTTCAATGATCCTTGGGAGCGCGAAGCTAGCCGATTTCAGCTGTTCGGGTACTCCACAAAATAAGCATCCCGCAATGCATCTTCGAGCAACCGGCCTTCCGAATAGCCATTGAGCGTCGCAGGGCGCGTTACGCCGTCGAGCAGGCGCGGGCAAGGTTCCGGCGCGCCGAGCACGGTACGGACAGGAATGCGCTCGGCATAGATCGGCAGCGCATAGTCCTCGTCGTCGTCGGCAACCCCCTTGGCGCGGACCTTGGCCGAGGCTTCCTCGATCTCCATCGCGATGAAGGACGTCGCCTTGATCTCCTGCGTGTTGCTTGCCCGCAAGGTGGCGGTGCGATCCGGGAAAAAGCGGTCGACCATGGCGACCACCGCCCGCTTCTTCTCTTCCGCGTCGGTGACGAGATAGGCCGTGCCGAACGCCATCACCGCGCGATAGTCGGCGGAATGGTTGAAGCCGCACCGCGCCAGCACGAGGCTGTCGAGATGAGCGACCGTCAGGCAGACGCGCTCGCCTTTGGTCTGGTTGCGCAGCATGCGGCTGGCGCTCGAGCCGTGCCAATAGAGCTTCGTGCCCTCGCGCCAGAAGAAGGTCGGCGTGCAATAGGGCTGGCCGTCGATGACGTAGGAGACGTGGCACAGCATCGAGGAATCCAGGATGCGATGAACCGTCTCGTGATCGTAGAAGCCGCGGTCATGACGGCGCTTGACCTGGTTGCGCGCCGACGTCGGGTAGGAATTTGGGCTTTCGGTCTGGCTCACGGCCGCTCCTGTCGAGATTGGAACAATTCCAGGAGAGTTGTAGCGGCCGATTTGGTCTGCGATAGTGCCAATTCCATGCAAAAAATTCCGACCAATTCCTCTGCGCCCGCCAAAGCCGAGCTGCCGCTCGATCTCACCGGGGCGCACATCACGCCAGGCGCTTCCGCCGCGCACCGGCTGTACCAGGCGCTGTGCGAAAAGATCGTCTCCGGTCTCGTCAAACCGGGCGAGCCGTTGCCACCATCGCGCACGCTGGCGAAGCAAACCGGCTTCCGCCGCAACGCCGTCGTCACCGCCTATGAGCGTCTGATCGCCGACGGCTTTGCCGAGGCGACCGTCGGCTCCGGTACGTTCGTTGCGGCGCGCATTCCGGCGCGCGCGACTGAGCCGAAGAGTTCGAAGATCGTAGTCGAGGCGCCCCGGCAAGGAGCGTTCGCGCTTGGCTGCACCCATATCGACGAGCGCGCGGTGCAGCGTTTTCGCGCCTTTGTCGGCCGGCGCATGCGCGCCTTCGGGTCCGAGCATCTGCATTATGGCGATCCCCGCGGCAGCCGCGAGCTGCGCGCGGCGATTGCCGATCATCTGCTGTCGGCGCGCGGGCTGCGCTGCGACCCTGATCAGATCATGCTCACGTCAGGTACGCTGCATGCGCTGCGCATCGTGTTGAGCGCAATCCTGAAGGCTGGCGATCAGGTCTGGTGCGAGGACCCCGGCTACCCTGCCGCACGCAAAACCATCGCGCATTGCGGCTATCGCGCGGTCCCCGCTCCCGTGGACGAGCATGGGATGCGTGTCGCCAAGGGGCGTACCGCAGCGCCGTCCGCGCGCGCGGCCTATGTGACGCCATCGCACCAGTTTCCGCTGGGCGTGCAGATGTCGATGCCGCGGCGGCTCGAGCTGCTGGACTGGGCGAGGCAAGCCGACGCCTTCGTGCTGGAGGACGATTACGACAGCGAGTTCCGCTATGACGGCGCGCCGCTGATGTCGCTCGCCGGCATCGACCACCTCCAGCGCGTGATCTACATGGGCACGTTCGCCAAGACGCTGTTTCCGGGCCTGCGCATCGGCTATTGCGCCCTGCCCGAGCGCCTCATCGCTGACGTCGCCGCCGCGCGTGCTGCGCTCGACCGCTTTCCCGGCACGCTGATGGAAGGCGCGGTCGCGGACATGCTCAATTCCGGCGCCTTCGCCGCAAACCTGAAGCGGGTGCGAAAACTCTATCGCGAAGCGCGCGACGTGCTGGCCGAGACGTTGGAAGCCACATCCGAGGGCGCGTTGTCGGTGCCGGTGCCCTCGCAAGGACTACATCTGGTCGCCCGGTTCGATCCAGCGGTCGATCTGTCGGTCGCGGCAGAGGCCAAGCAGGCCGCCGGTGCGGAAGGCTGGCTGCTCGCCGACACCTATTCGCGCGCCCGTCCCCTGCCCGGCTTCGTGCTGGGATTTTCGGGGCACGCGGTTCCTGAGCTCGTCGCCTCTGCCCGGCGGCTGGCGCGGGAATCGCGCGCAGCCTTGCGCGCCAGAAGCAAATCGGCCCGGCGGGCGTGACGAAGGTTCACTATCAGAATCGCGGGCCCGTCCCTACATTGCGGCATCGATGCCGGGACCTCTCATCATGCTTCTGCGCCGTGCAGCCTGCCTCTCGCTCCTGATCTCCGCCGCGCTCGTGACGACGGCGCATGCCGTCACCGTCGGACGCGAGCAGGACATCACCGATCTCAAGCTCGGCCAACGCGTGCAGGTGGACGACGGAACTTGCCCCGCCGGACAGGTCAAGGAAGTGCGGGGCTCGAAGATGACCGACAAGGGCGTGGCGCGGACCGCCACCTGCGTGCCGCGCTATGGTCCGAAATCGAAATAGCGGATCAGGATTTCGCCGGATCGAACATGCACTGAAGGGTCGGCTTGGCGATCTTGGTGAAGGTCGGGCCGATCTCGCTCTGCTTGGACGCCGGCACCCAATCGGTCTCGATCGTCGGCACGCCGGTTTCACTGATGCCGCGCAGCAGCGCCTCGCGCAAATCGCGGTCCTCGACGGCGGCGGCGGCATGATCATGCAGGCAGCCGCACACCTCCTCCGGATGCTCCCAGCGCCCGAGCATGCGCGGCGCACACTGGCGCACGAATTCGCTGCGGGGATCCGGTAGCCTTGATGGAGCGCGCACCTGCGCCTGGGCAGCGCTGATCGTCAGAACAGCTACGAATGCGGCGACGCAGAAACGAGCAATCATATAATGGCCTTCATCAGCTGATGTTCTTGAAGGCGATCAGAAGCGCGCGGCGACCACGATCGGCTGCGGGGCCGGAGTGATGGGCGAGCCGCTGTACTGGAAGGTTCCGACGCCGGGCAGGTTGCCGTCCGGCGTACCCGCAAACGAGGAACCCGCGAGCACGAAACCGAAAGCAAGGATGAAGCTGAGTGCGCGCATGATCGTCTGTCCCATTCGATGGCCGGCGGTCCGTCGTCGTCGTTGGGACGCTGATAACCATGCGTCGTTTCGCGCGTGATGCGCCAAAAGCGGAAAATGGTTTCGTCTTCGTGATAATTGTTTCGTCGCGGCCGGAGCGACGAAACATTCGGCGGAAAATCCCAATCTTTTCAGATGGCTCGCCCGGCCGCTCAAAGCCGATTCGCAAGCACCGTCCACACCGGTAGGGATGCCACGCACCGCACGCCGTCACGCCCGTGCCTTCCGCACTTCACATGCATTTTACGTTTTTCTGCTGAAGAGAAGCCCGAACGAAGGCTGGGCCAAGTCGAACGCGAGACGCATCGGCAGCGACCCAAGCCATCGAAACCAGGACGCCCGGTACACCGGGCGCAATCACGTGAGGGATGGCCATCATGATGGCGCAAGATCGCGCAGCGGCGCGCGACGCAGAGACGGGCCGCGCCGAGCAACAATCCATGCGCAACAGCGTCGCTTCCGTCGGCGCGATGTCGCTCCAGTCAGGCCGCGGCTATGACGCCGCGCCGCAAGCGTTCGTGCGGCTGACCGGCTCGCACCTCGTGCGACCGCAATCCAGCCGCGCCACCGTCACCGGGTGAACACAACTACGTCACTGAGTGAAGAACTCGCCGCACTTCTGGACGTTGGCGTCGGCCGGTCCCCACGGCATGATCGGCACCGTCGAGGTCGAGTTTTTCGGCGAGCCCTCGATCAGCTTGTCCGAATAGACCATGTAGACCAGCACGTTGCGCTTGGCGTCGCAGCCGCGCACGATCTGCATCTTCTTGAAGAACAGCGAGCGGCGCTGGCGGAACATGTCGTCGCCCTGCTCCATCTTGTTCTTGAACTTGATCGGTCCGACCTGGCGGCAGGCCAGCGAGATGTCCGAGACCTCCTCGGCCAGGCCCAGCCACCCCTTGAAGCCGCCCTTCTCCGGCACGGTAAAGTGACAGGCCACGCCCTCGACTTCGGGATCGTCCAGGCCATAGGTCGCGAGCTTGTCGTTCGGGCTCATCCATTTGAACACGGTGGAGCGGCGGAAGATCAGATCAGGCTCATCGGCGGCGGATGCGGAAGTGGCCGGCAGAGCCAAAGCCAGGAGGAATAAAGCGAGGCCCTTCAAGCGGATGCCGGAAAGACCGGGGAAACGAGATGACATGAAGTTCTCCGGTAACAAGTCCCCGCAATGTAGGGCGCGGCAGGCGGACAGGAAGACGACGGCCCGCCAGGCCCGGCCGCCGTTTACCGCTCTGTGAGGCTTTTTTGCTACGTCTTGGACAAAAGTAGCGGACCGCGGAACCGCCGCGCTGGTGAACGCATGACCCCTCTGCGAGACTAATGTCTGATTTGGATTGTGGATTCGAGGATGAACAGCGTGAACGGGTCCGGTTTCTCTACCAAGCCGGCGCGGCTGTGGCAGGTCGCCATTTTGGCGGCGGCGGGTGCGTTCGGCATGACCAGCCGGGCGGACGCAGCGTTTTATTATTGGACGGATTATTCTGACGGATCCTATTACGCCCGGCAGGAGCGGCATCCCGAAATCTCGCGCCAGAAGCCGCAAAGGCAGGGCGTCTCCAGCAAGAAAAAAGGACTCGTCGCCGAGAAGGAAGCCGGCACGAAGCCGCAAGGGCCACTCGTCATCGTCGTCTCGATCGAACGGCAGAAGGTGACCATCTACGACAGCAACGGCGTGTTCGCGGAATCGCCGGTGTCGACCGGCATGAAGGGCCACTCGACGCCGATGGGTGTGTTCAGCGTCATCCAGAAGCACAAATTCCACCACTCCAACATCTATAGCGGCGCGCCGATGCCGTACATGCAGCGGATCACCTGGTCCGGTGTTGCGATGCATGCGGGCGTGCTGCCGGGTTATCCCGCTTCGCATGGTTGCATCCGCATGCCGATGGCATTCGCGGTGAAGATGTGGAACTGGACCAAGATGGGCGCGCGCGTCATCGTCGCGCCCGGCCAGATGTCGCCGCAAAGCTTCTCGCATCCGCTGCTCGCCTCGGTGCGCGTGCCGCCGCAGCCCGCCGCCAGCCTCGAGCCGCAGACCAATGCCGGCGACAAGGCCGACAAGGGCGCGGCCGACGTCAAGGCCGCTGAAGCAAAGCCGGTCGAGACGAAGACTGCGAGCGCCGATGGCGCGCTCGAGCTGCGCGCGTCGGTCGGTCACACCGTGATGTCCGACGTGACGACCGGCAATGCATCGGCCCGCGAGGAGGCAAGGGCGCCGACCGACAAGATCGAAGCGGCCACCCAACCCGAGATGAAGATGGCCGAGGCGTCTGATGCGGCCAAGCCGCCGTCGGACGAAGCCGCCAAGCCGGCGCGTGCCGAAGCCAGGCCCGCGGCCTCCGCCAACGAAAAGCCCGCGGACAAGGTCGAGGCCACCAAGACCGAGCCGGCGAGCGCACCGAAATCCGAACCGGCGAAGTCCGAAGCTGCAAAGTCCGAACCCGCGAAAGCCGAAGCCGCCGACACCGCCAAGAAGCCCGACGCGGCCGTGACCGCGACGGCGCCTGCGCCGGACGCCAAGAAGGATGAGACGCGGGTCGCAGACCCTGCGCCCGCGGCAAAGCCGGAAGCGCCCAAGCGGGCCGGCCAGATCGCGGTCTTCATCAGCCGCAAGGATTCCAAGGTCTACGTGCGGCAGAACTTTGCGCCGCTGTTCGAGGTGCCGATCACGATCGCCGCGAGCGACCGCCCGCTCGGCACCCACGTCTTCACGGCCGAGATCGACAAGACCGATTCCAATGCGCTGCATTGGTCCGTGGTATCGCTGCCGGTCTCGGTCCGCGCCGCCGCGCGCGAGGACGACGGACGCGTGTCGCGCCGCAAGGGTGGTGCCGCCGTGATCCCGGTCGCGGCCAAGCCCGTGGTCACACCGGATAGCCCGGCGGAAGCGCTCGACCGCATCACGATCCCCGCCGACACCATGGCGAAGGTCAACGAGATGCTGACATCGGGCGGCTCGATCATCGTCTCTGACCAGGGCATCAACCAGGGCGAGACCGGCGAAGGCACCGACTTCATCGTTCGCCTGTATTAGCCCGCGCGTCGCCACGTCCGATAACGCGGTGTTGAGCGGCCCGCTCGCGCCGGCGGAGTAACATCCGCGCCGGATTCATTTCGGGGGACGCCGTCATGATGAACCGCAGGACGATGTTGATCGCGGCGCTGGCAGGCACGCTCGCGCCGGCAGGCCGCGCGCTCGCCGACGGCGGCATGAGCCGGATCTCGGCCTACGCCTTTTCCTTCCCCGCTCTGTCAGGCGACGACATCCGCCTTGCCGCTTTCACCGGCAAACCCCTGCTGGTGGTCAACACCGCCTCGCTGTGCGGCTACACCCCGCAATATGCCGGCCTGCAGGAGCTCTGGAGCGAGTTTCGCGAGCGCGGACTGACCGTGATCGGCGTTCCCTCCAACGATTTCGGCGGACAGGAGCCCGGCGGCACCAGCGAGATCACGGAGACCGCGCACCACCAATACGGCGTGACCTTCCCGATCACCGCCAAGTCGGTCGTGGTCGGCGCGAAGGCGCACCCGTTCTACAAATGGGCAGCCGAGGTGCGCCCCCGGGAAGTTCCGCGCTGGAACTTCCACAAATACCTGATCGGCCGCGACGGTTATATCGCCGAGGTATTTTCATCCGCGGTCGAGCCGGCCGACACCCGGGTCAAGACGGCCATCGCGAAGGCACTGGCTGACAGTTGAGGCGCCGCGCCGCAATCCGGCTGGGCACAATTGTGGCGGGGCGCCAAACAGCCGTTGCAATGGCGAGGGCCCACCATCTAGGCTAGGATCGTTTGGGGCAGGATGGGTTTTGCCGGAGGCGAAAAGCCGCGGCGGAACAACGGGATCAATCTCGAGGACAACACCATGCGTGTGGCGGCAGGACTGATTTTGGCAAGCGCGATGTCTCTTGCAATGACCGGCGCGGCATGGTCGCAGACCCCGGCCGCGAAACCCGCAGCTGCGACGCAAGCCGCGCCGGCGGCGGCGCCCGCTGCTGCAGCTCCGGCAGCTGCTCCCGCGGCAGCCGCAGCGCCGGCAGGCTTCGTCAATCCGCCCCCGCCGCAACAGGCGCCGCAGCCGGCGCGCGCGGCCTGCAACACGCCGGGCGCGCTCGGGGTCGCCCGCACCGTCGAGATCGACACCACCGGTGGTCCCGGCTTCGGCTTCGAGCACTTCAAGGAGCTCGACTTCCTGCGCGACCACGAGGTGGTCCTGACCTTCGACGACGGCCCCTGGCCGAAGAACACGCCCGCCGTGCTGAAGGCGCTCGCCGATGAATGCACCACCGGCATCTTCTTCTCGATCGGCAAGCACGCGACCTACGAGCCGGAGATCCTCAAGCAGGTCTATGCAGCCGGCCACACCGTGGGCAGCCACACCTGGTCGCACGCCAATCTCAACAACAAGAAGCTGACTGAAGCGCAGCGCAAGGAAGAGATCGAGAAGGGCCTGTCCGCAGTGAAGTGGGCGCTCGGCGGCATCTCGCCCTCGCCGTTCTTCCGCTTCCCGGCACTCCAGCATCCGCCGGAGATGGTCACCTATCTCGGCAACCGCAACATGGCGATCTTCTCCTGCGACATCGACTCATTCGACTTCAAGGCGTCCAAGCCCGAGAAGGTGATCGAGACCGTGATGAAGAAGCTCGAGGGCAAGGGCAAGGGCATCATCCTGATGCACGACTTCCAGAAGCACACCGCCGAAGCCCTGCCCGAGCTGCTCAAGCGCCTGAAGGCCGGCGGCTACAAGGTGGTGGCGATGCGCGCCAAATTCCCGGCCTCGACGCTGCCGGAATACGACCAGGAGCTGATGAAGGACGTCAAGCTGCCGACAGTGAGCCAGCGCCCGGTCAATTCCGTGGTGACGACCGTTTCCGAATAGCCTGCACTTGTCTTTCCGTTTCGAAGGCTACGTCATCATCTCGGCGGACGGCATGCTTGCCGATCCGTCGCACATCATGCCCTCAACGCTGGTGTTCGAAGGCGACAAGCGCTTTTTCGAGCAGGCGCTCGATCGCGCCGCGATCATCGTGCACGGCGGACACTCGCACGAGCAGCAGCCGAACTCGCCGAAGCGGAAGCGGCTGATCCTCACCCGCAAGATCAAGGCACTCACCGTCGATCCGGAGATGCCGAACGCGACGCTGTGGAATCCGGAGCATGCGAGCTTCGAGGAGGCCTGCGCCTTCGCCGACGTCGCCTCCGGCACCGTCGCGATCATCGGCGGCCCCGTCGTGTTCGACATGTTCATGGACCGCTACGACACGTTCTGGCTGTCGGAAGCTCCGCGCGTGCGGCTGCCCGGCGGTGAAGGTTGTTTCGTCGGCGTGCCAGAGCGGACGCCGCACGAGGTGCTGGCGTCGCATGGGATGAAGCCGGGCGCGCCGTATCTGCTCGATGCGGCGCATGAGGTGACCGTGACTCCGTGGCGGCGGGCCGGAGGCGCGAACTAGACTCCCAAAACAACCCCATGCACAGTACCGGTGCCGTGATACCGGTACGTATCTCACGTTCCCACCGCGGATATCGGACTTCGCGCGTGGCGCTACCGGGCGCTTGATCGGGTCAAACTGCCCTTCTCGAGTTCAGCGCGCACGTCCTGGAGGACGCTGCGCCAATCGCCGGGTTGAGGCTGCCGGAATTGCCGGAGCGTCGGATACCAGGGGCTGTCGTCGCGGTTCAGCAGCCAGCGCCAGCACCGGTCGAAGCGATTGAGCAGCCAGACAGGGCGGCCAAGCGCACCCGCAAGATGCACCACCGCAGTATCAACACCGATGATGAGGTCGAGTGCCTCGATCAGCCCGGCGGTCTCACCGAAGTCGTGGAGATCATCCGTCCAATCGTGCAGGACCAGACCAGGCGGCGGCGACTGGCTCGCCGCCGGCCCCTTCTGCAACGAGACGAAACTCACCCCCGGCAGATCCGCCAGCTCTGAAAATCGATCGAGCGAAACCGATCGGCGCTGATCACCGCTCATCGTCTGATTGCCTGCCCAGACGAGGCCGACCCTGAGGCCGTCGAGCTGCCCGACTCGCTGCCGCCAGGCCGCCGCGCTTTGCGGGGCGGCCTGCAGATAGGGTACCTCTCGCGGGATGGTTTCCAGGGTGGTGCCAAGGGCGCGCGGCAAGCTCAACAGCGGGCAATGCAGATCGAACGTCGGCAGCGGATCGCCGAGCGCGACGATGCTTTGAAGTCCCGGCAGCTCCGCCAAGAGCGGCGCAAGGAGCGGCAGCAGCGCCCGCTGAACCTCGAGAACGACGCGCCACTTCGCCGCAATGGCCGGCACGAAGCGAACGAACTGGAGCGTGTCGCCCAGGCCCTGCTCCGCATGCAGCAGCAGGACCCGATCACCGATGTCTTCTCCACCCCAGAGCGGCTGGCTGAAGCCGCGCAGATGCGGCTTTTTCTTCGCCTGCTTCCACCGCCACTCATATTCCCGCCAGCCTTCGTCGAACTGGCCGGCCAGCAACAGTGAGGCCGCCAGGTTGAAATGCGCGTCGGCATAATCCGGCCTTTGCGACACCGCCGCTCGCAAGGTCTGAATGGATTCATCAGGCCGCCCAAGATCGAACAGCACGGCGCCGAGATTGTTGAGCGCCTCCGGCAACGCCGGATCGTGAGCGAGAGCGACCCGATAGCACGGCTCTGCGTCGTGGAAACGACCGGCCTCGCGAAGGGCATTGCCGAGGGTCAGTTGCGCGGGAAAATAGTCCGGCTCCAGACGCAAAGCTTCCCTGCAGCAGGCTTCCGCCTCGTCCAGCCGCCCCTGCAGTCGCAGCAGGTCACCGAGATTGTTCAGGGCCCCGGGGAAAACTGGCTTGAGCTTGCAGGCTTCGCGAAGATTGACCTCCGCCTCGTCGAGACGGCCCAACTTGATGAGAAGACCACCAAGGTTGTTATGGACATCCGCAAATGCCGGATCGAGGCGCAGGGCTTCACGATAGCAATGCTCGCATTCCTCGAAAGCGGACAGCTCGAACAGCACAGCTCCAAGGTTGCAATGGGCCGCTGCAAAATCCGGGCGCTGCCGCAGCACATGGCGAAACTCGCCGATCGCATCGTCGAACTGCTTCCGCCTCGCCAGCAGATTGGCGAGATTGAAACGGGCATCGACATGCGCGCGCGCGACGTTGCGGTCGAGGCCGGCGGGATGTCGCAGCACGAGCCGATAATGGGCCTCCGCGCCCGCGACGTCGCCGCACTCGCCCAGCAGGGCGCCGAGCTGATTGTGCGCATCCAAGTTGTCGGGCTTGTGCAACAGCGCTTGCCGGTAGCTCGCGATGGCCTCGTCCCTTCGTCCCAGAGCGCGCAGAGCGCCAGCCATGTTGCTGTGATGGACGCTGTTGGAAGGCTGAAGCTTGACGACGCGGATGATGACATCGAGCGCCCTGTCGGGGTGGCCTGCCTGGAGCAAAGCAACTCCCAGCAGGTGCAGACAGTCGGCATGATCCGGCTGGGATGCCAGGATCTGCCGATAGATCGCCTCTGCTTGCGGCAAGCGGCCTGCGCGATGGTGCGCCAGAGCGGCCTCGAATGACACGGAACCCGACGACGCTTCAGCATACATTGCGATGGGCCCTCATCGATGAGATTACGAGAGGTGCGAGGCAGATGCCCCTTCGCGCATTTGAATGCTGAGGATTCCTCGAATCTGCCTCACACCTCGCTCCCCGCCATTCTGCGGCAGCGACCTTGCGTGAAGCTGGGCCCGTCGCGTGCGACCTGCGAGCCTAGACGTCCCCGTAGGCGGACTCGGCCGGGCGCGTGGTGCGGCCGTAGCCGATGATCATGCAGAGCGCGCCGATGATCGCGAGATTCTTCAGCGCGTCGACCACCATCTTGGCGTTCTCGGGCGCTGCCAGATTCCAGAAATCGGCGGACAGGTAGGTCGAGACTGCGATGTAGATGATCATCAGCATCGCGAAGAAGCGTGCGCCGAAATTCAGCGCGATCATCAGGCCCGCGATGATCTCGAGCCCGCCCACCGCGATCGCCAACAGCTGCGGCGTGGTCATCGCGGTCGCCGTCTCGATCTGCTTGGCGTAGGGCTCGATCGCCTCGGGCACCACGATCTTGCTGGCGATGAAATCCGCCGTTGCCTGGATCGCAAAGAGCTTGGTCGCGCCCGTGTAGATGAACAGCACGGCGAACAGGATCCGCCCGAAAGTCACGAACGCTGGCATGATCGGCCTCTTGGCTCAGGCTTATTGAAAATCGGAATTTGGACGAACGCGCCCGGCGATTATGAAGAGTCGTGCGCCGGTTTACAAACGGGGAAATGGAAAACTGAAAGTAATTCAAAGTTGGCGGCGCGGACGTTGCCCCTTCTCCCCTTGCGGGAGAAGGTGGCGTAAGCGGCCTTTGGCCGCCGTTCTTAAGAACGCCGAAGCGAGGCTTCGGCTACGGCGCCGGATGAGGGGTATCTATCCGCGGATCCAATCGTGAAAGGTACTCGCGGAGAGAAACCCCTCACCCGTCTCGCCGCTCCGCGGCGATCCACCCTCTCCCGCAAGGGGAGAGGGTAAGAACGGCGCGCAGTCGCGTGCCTACGTAAACAAAGTCGGCTGCTGCCGCGACGCACGCTCCTGCGCTTCCACCACGGCGACCGCGGTCATGTTCAGGATACCGCGCGCCGTCACCGAGGGGGTGAGGATATGGGCGGGGCGCGCCGGGCCGATCAGGATCGGGCCGACGGGCAGTGCGTCCGCCAGCGACTTGATCATTTGATAGGCGACGTTGGCGGTGTCGAGACTCGGCATGATCATGATGTTGGCCTCGCCCTCGAGCTTGGAGTGCGGCAGTACCATTTTTCGCGCTGCAGCCGAGAGTGCCGTGTCGCCCTGCATCTCGCCGTCGGCCTCGATCTCCGGATGCTTCTCCTTCAAGAGCTGGGTCGCCCGGCGCATCTTGCGCGAGGAGTCGGTGTCATAGCTGCCGAAATCCGAATGCGAGACGAAGGCGATCTTCGGCTTGATGTTGAAGCGCTGGACGTGAACCGCCGCGAGCGAGGCGATCTCGGCAAGCTCCTCCGCGCCCGGATTGGGCCGCACCTGGGTGTCCGCGATGAAGAACGCGCCCTTGGTGGTGATCAGCAGCGCGAGCGCCGCATAGTCGCTGACCCCGGCCGCGAAGCCGACGATCTCGCGGACGTGACGCAGATGGTGCATGTAGCGGCCCTCGACGCCGCAGAGCATCGCATCGGCCTCGCCGCGCGTCACCGCGAGCGCGGCGATGACCGTGTTGTTGGTGCGCACCACCGTGCGCGCCGCATCCGGCGTCACGCCGCGGCGGCCGGCGACCTCGACATAGGACTGCACATAGGAGCGGTAGCGCGGATCGTCCTCGGGATTGACGAGGTCGAAATCCTTGCCGGCCTTGATCGACAGGCCGAAGCGCTTGATGCGCGCCTCCACCACCGAGGGACGTCCGACCAGGATCGGCCGCGCCAGCTTCTCCTCCAGCACCACTTGCGTGGCGCGCAGCACGCGCTCGTCCTCGCCTTCGGCGTAGATCACGCGCACCGGCTGGGTCTTGGCCTTGGCGAACATCGGCTTCATGACGAGGCCGGAGCGGAAGGCGAAGCGCTCGAGCAGCGCGGTGTATTCGTCGAAATTGGTGATGGGGCGCGTCGCGACGCCCGACTCCATCGCCGCCTTCGCCACCGCCGGTGCGATGCGCAGGATCAGGCGCGGGTCGAAGGGGCTCGGGATCAGCGAGCCCGGGCCGAACCCTTGCGTCTCGCCGGTGTCAAAGCCCTGCGCGACCGCGTCCGACGGCGCCTCGCGCGCCAGCTGCGCGATGGCTTCGACCGCGGCGTGCTTCATCTCCTCGTTGATCGCGCTGGCGCCGACGTCGAGCGCGCCGCGGAAGATGAAGGGAAAGCAGAGGACGTTGTTGACCTGGTTCGGATAGTCCGAGCGGCCGGTGCAGATCATCGCGTCCGGGCGTACCTTGCGCGCCTCCTCCGGCATGATCTCCGGTGTCGGATTGGCGAGCGCCATGATCAGCGGCTTGTCGCCCATCGCCTGGGCCATCTCCGGCTTGAGCACGCCGGGCGCCGAGAGGCCGATGAAGATGTCGGCGCCGCCGATGACGTCGGCGAGCGTGCGCTTGTCGGTCTTCTGGGCATAGACCGCCTTCCAGCGGTCCATCTGCGTATTGCGGCCGTCATAGACCAGGCCGTCGATGTCGCAGACCCAGATGTTCTTGCGCTGCGCGCCCATCGACACCAGCAGGTTGAGCGTCGCGATCGCGGCCGCCCCTGCCCCCGACGCGACGATCTTGACGTCGGACAGCTTCTTGCCGTTCAGGCGGAGACCGTTGGTGATGGCGGCGGCGACGATGATGGCGGTGCCGTGCTGGTCGTCATGGAAGACCGGGATCTTCATGCGCTCCTTCAGCCGGCTCTCGATCTCGAAGCATTCCGGTCCGCGGATGTCTTCCAGATTGATGCCGCCGAAGGTCGGCTCGAGCGCGGCCACGGTCTCGACCACGCGATCGATGGTGTCGGCGGCGATCTCGATGTCGAACACGTCGATGCCGGCGAACTTCTTGAACAGGACCGCCTTGCCTTCCATCACCGGCTTGGACGCCAGCGGGCCGATATTGCCGAGGCCGAGCACCGCGGTGCCGTTCGAGACCACGGCGACCAGGTTGGCGCGGGTGGTGAGCGAAGCGGCTTCGGCCGGGTTCTTGGCGATCTCGGTGCAGGCGGCGGCGACGCCCGGAGAATAGGCCAGCGCGAGGTCGCGCTGGTTGGCAAGCGGCTTGCTTGCCTGGATCTCGAGCTTTCCGGGGCGCGGCAGACGATGATAGGCGAGCGCCGCCTGGTGGAGATCTTCAGAATAGGACGACATGCGGTGTCTCGCCTCGCGTTACCGGCCTCAGAATGCACGATCCCGAGCTGCCGCCCAAGCGGACGGTATTTCCGGGTCATGGAAACGGGATGAAGCACGGCCGAAGCCCCGGTGGCAACATCCGATTGCGCCCCCATCAACAGGGCGCATGGTCAAATATCTGATAGCGCTAGCTTTCCCTGGACCGTGCAGCGTTTCCCGAATATGGCAGGTTGCGCGCTGCAAAACGAGCAACTGGAGCTGGGAATGAAGCGAATCCTGATCGGCCTGTTCGTGGCAGCCGTGCTCGCCGCCGGCGGATGGTTCGGCTTCAATCTCTACGCCAAGCACCGGGCGACAGCCGAGATCGAGGCGGCGTTCGAGCAGATCCGTGCGGGCGGCGGCAAGGCGAGCCACGGCAGGATCGGATTCGATGTGATGAGCCGGACGCTGACGATCGAGGACATCAATCTCGAACCCGCCCAGCAGGACCTTGCCCACGTCAAGATCGCCAAGGTCGTGGCCGTCGGCGGACGTCAGGCAGACGATGCCCGGTTTTCGGCCGACAGCATCGACGTGTCAGGGGTCGAGGTCGCCTTCATGTACACCGAGAAGGCAAGGCTGAAAGCGAACTACAAGATCCCGCAGATCACCGCACGCGATTTTTCCGGTCCGACCCGTCCGGCCAACGCGCCGCTCTCCGGTTCGATCATCGACATGTACCGATTCATGCTCGCGCAATACGCAACTGTCTCGGCGTCCTCGATCGTGGCGCCAACCGTTGCGGTTCACGTCGATGCGGGCACCGGCAATGCCGGCAGCGGAGACTTCGCCTATTCCGGTCTTGCGGTCCAGAACGTCGATCGCGGCAAGGTCGAGACGGCGAAAACCGACCGCATCACCTACTCGCTCGACGTCAGCCAGCCGGGCAAGCCCGCGAAAATGACCGGCGAGCTGTCCGGTCTGGCCGCCTATGATTTCGACGCAACCGCAGTGACGGCCGCGCTCGATCCGCTGGGATCGAGCGACGACGGCTTCCACCGGGTCTATCGACGCATCTCGGCCAATTCATACGCCGTCGCAATGGCGCAGGGCGTGCGTGTGCAGATCGACAACATCGCCATCGACGACATTGCGATCCGGCCCTCGAAATTCCGTATGGCCGACATCATGGCGCTCATGCCGGCTGATGGCTCGATCCCGACGCCGGCGCAATCCCGCAACATGATCGAGAAAGTGGCCGACTTGTTCGAGGGCCTTCAGATCGGCAAGGCCGAAATCGGCAAACAAACGGTCGAAACCCCGCAAGGGACGGCAAAGCTCAACGCCGTCAAATACGATCAAGATAGGATTGCGGTGGAAGGCCTCGACATGCCGTCCCCGCAGGGACAGTTCAGGATGGAGCGCTTCGCGCTGAAATCATTCAGCGCGGCCAATCTGATGCGCTGGGCCGGCAGCCTCAGCAATCCCGGCCAGGCCCCCTCGCCCGACCAGATGCTGGGCCTGTTCCGGGTGCTCGCAGGCGCTGAGATCAAGGGCGTGGTCTCGCCGTTCAAGAACACGCGGCAGTTCGTCACCATCGATACGATCAGCCTGGACTGGGGCCAGCTGATCGGATCGATCCCGAGCAAGGCCAATCTGGTCGTGAAGATGGTCACGCCGACCGATCCCACCAGTCCGTCGCAGCGGGCCCTGGTCATTGCCGGCGTCGACAAGCTCGCGATCGACCTCGACCTCGGCGCGGCCTGGACGGAGTCCTCCGGTGCGTTCGCGCTGGCGCCGGCTACGATCGATCTCGGCAATCTCGCCAGGGCGCAGGCGCGCCTCGCGCTCGCCAACGTGCCGCGCACGGTGTTCACGGCCGATCCGGTGCAGGCGATGAGCCAGGCCGGACAGATCGAGGCCGGCGCGATCGAGCTCACCTTGCGCGACAGCGGCGTCGTCGATCTGATCGTGGCGCAGTTCTCGCGCATCCAGAATGTCAGCCGCGACGCCGCGCGCAGCGCCATCGTCGAGATGATCCGGGCCCAGGGTGAGAAGATGGCCGCGTCCAATCTCGATGCCAAGGCCGCGGCGGACTCACTGGCGGATTTCGTCGCGACCTCGGGGCAGACGCTCACCATCAAGCTGACCCCGCTCGGCAAGGTGCCGCTGGTCCAGCTCATGGATGTCCTGAACAGCGAGCCGGTCGTCGCGCTGGCGCAGTTCAGGATCGAGGCGTCGACGGGGCTGTAGGCAACACAGCGGTGGTGCGCTCCCTCGCCCCGTTCTTACGGGGAGAGGGTTGGGGTGAGGGGCTGCTTCCGCAATCACGGTGAGGGTTGGACTCGCGGAGAGTCCCCCTCACCCGCATCGCATCTTCGATGCGACATAGCCGAAGCTACGCTTCGGCGTCTCTTTAGATCGGCCGGTGAAAGCGGCCTACGCTCTCCCCGCGTGCGGGGAGAGCGAAGAGCCTCACTTCTGCGGCAGGTTCACCCGCACATGCAGCTCGCGGAGCTGCTTGGTCGTGGCTTCCGACGGCGCGCCCATCAGGAGGTCCATCGCCTGCTGGTTCATCGGGAACAGCGAGATCTCGCGCAGGTTGGTGGTGCCGCACAGCAGCATCACGATGCGGTCGACGCCGGCGGCCATGCCGCCATGCGGCGGCGCGCCGTACTGGAAGGCGCGGTACATGCCGCCGAAGCGATCGACCACTTCCTGCTCGCCGTAGCCGGCGATCTCGAACGCCTTCACCATCGCTTCCGGCACATGGTTACGGATGCCGCCCGATGCGATCTCGTAGCCGTTGCAGGTGATGTCGTACTGGAACGCCTTGATGGTCAGCGGGTCCTGGCCCTTCAGCGCATCGAGACCGCCCTGCGGCATCGAGAACGGGTTGTGCGAGAAGTCGACCTTCTTGTCGTCCTCGTTGTACTCGTACATCGGGAAGTCGACGATCCAGGCGAGCTCGAACCGCTCCTTGTCGGTGAGGTTGAGCTCCTCGCCGACCTTGTTGCGGGCAAGGCCTGAGAACTTCCAGAACTTGTCGGGATCGCCGGCGACGAAGAAGGCGGCATCGCCTTCCTTGGTGCCGATCTGTGCACGGATCGCGGCGGTGCGCTCGGGCCCGATGTTGTTCGCAAGCGGACCTGCGCCCTCGCCGCCCTCGCGCCACATGATGTAGCCGAGGCCGGGCTGGCCTTCGCCCTGCGCCCACGAGTTCATGCGGTCGCAGAACGCGCGGCTGCCGCCGCCTGCGGCCGGGATCGCCCAGACCTGGTTCTTGGGGTCTTCGAGCATGCGCGCGAAGACCTTGAAGCCGCTTCCGCGGAAATGCTCGGAGACGTCCTGCATCTCGATGGGATTGCGCAGGTCCGGCTTGTCGCTGCCGTATTTGCGCAAGGCTTCTGCGAACGGGATGCGGCGCCAGTTCTTGGTCACCGGCTTGCCCTTGGCGAACTCTTCAAAGACGCCCGTGATCACCGGCTCCATCGCCGCGAACACGTCTTCCTGCGTCACAAAACTCATCTCGACGTCGAGCTGGTAGAACTCGCCCGGCAGACGGTCGGCGCGCGGGTCCTCGTCGCGGAAACAGGGCGCGATCTGGAAGTAGCGGTCGAAGCCCGACATCATCAGCAGCTGCTTGTACTGCTGCGGCGCCTGCGGCAGCGCGTAGAACTTGCCGGGATGGATGCGCGAGGGCACCAGGAAGTCGCGCGCGCCTTCCGGCGAGGACGCGGTCAGGATCGGGGTGTTGAACTCGAAGAAGCCCTGCCCCTCCATGCGCCGGCGCATCGACTTGATGATCTCGACGCGCGTCATGATGTTCTGGTGCAGCTTCTCACGACGCAGGTCGAGGAAGCGGTATTTCAGGCGGATGTCTTCAGGATATTCCTGGTCGCCGAACACCGGCAGCGGCAGGTCGCCGGCCGGGCCCAGCACCTCGATCTCGCTGACATAGACCTCGACCTTGCCGGTCGGCAAATCGTCATTGTCGGTGCCTTCGGGGCGGCGGCGGACCTTGCCGTCCATCTTGACCACGAATTCCGAGCGCAGCTTTTCGGCCAGCGAGAACGCCGGCGAGTCCGGGTCGACCACGCACTGGGTCAGGCCGTAATGGTCGCGCAGGTCGATGAACAGCACGCCGCCATGGTCGCGAACGCGATGGACCCAGCCCGAGAGGCGGATGGTCTCGCCGATGTTGCTCTCGCGGAGCGCGCCGCATGTATGTGACCGGTAGCGATGCATGGTCGTCCCAAAATCAATGTCGGAGGGGTCGAATCGGGCGGCCGTGACGGCCGGTCCGAAGTTGCGGCAGGGTTTACCCGACGAGGCCGGGGGCGGCAACCAAGGGAACGGCCTGATTTGGGCCAGAAGGGCCCATTTTTGGCTTATCGGGGCCGGAGCCTTTGCCATCAGCTGTTCCAGCCTTATCTTGGGGCCATGACCGTGCATTTCCCCTTCCAGAACTCCTATTCAGCGCTGCCGGACAGCTTCTTTGCCCGCGTCGCGCCGACCCCGGTGGCCGCGCCCCGGCTGATCAAGCTGAACCGGCCGCTGGCGGTCCAGCTCGGGCTCGATCCCGACATGCTGGAGACGGCGGAGGGTGCCGAGATCCTGGCCGGAAAGACGGTTCCCGCCGGGGCCGATCCCATCGCCATGGCCTATGCCGGTCACCAGTTCGGGCAATTCGTGCCCCAGCTCGGCGACGGCCGCGCCATTTTGCTCGGCGAGGTCATCGACAGGGACGGCGTCCGCCGCGACATCCAGCTCAAGGGATCTGGCCCCACCCCGTTCTCCCGCCGCGGCGACGGCCGTGCGGCGCTCGGCCCGGTCTTGCGCGAATACATCGTCAGCGAAGCGATGTATGCGCTCGGCATTCCGACCACGCGCTCGCTTGCCGCCGTCGTCACCGGCGAGCATGTCATCCGCGAGACCGCGCTGCCCGGCGCGGTGCTGACGCGCGTTGCCGCGAGCCACATCCGGGTCGGCACCTTCCAGTTCTTCGCCGTCCGCCGCGACACCGACGCGATCCGCCGGCTCGCAGACCACGTCATCACCAGGCACTACCCGGACCTGCTTCACGCCGAGCGGCCCTATCACGCCCTGCTCGCGGCCGCCGTCGCGCGCCAGGCCGAGCTCGTCGCGCGCTGGCTGCTGGTCGGCTTCATCCATGGCGTGATGAACACCGACAACACCTCCATCTCCGGCGAGACCATCGATTACGGCCCGTGCGCCTTCATGGACGCCTACAATCCCGCGCAGGTGTTTTCGTCCATCGACGAGATGGGCCGCTACGCCTATGCCAACCAGCCGCGCATCGGCCTGTGGAATCTGACGCGCCTCGCCGAATGCCTGCTGCCGCTGTTCTCGGACGAGCAGGAAAAGGCGATCGCGGAAGCCCAGGACATCCTCGGCGCCTTCGCCGAGACGTTCAGCGCGGCCTATCAGGCCGGCCTGCGCAAGAAGGTCGGCCTGTTCACCGAGCGCGACGGCGACGACGCGCTGATCCAGGACCTGCTCGACGCCATGGCCAAGAACCAGGCCGACTTCACCCTCACCTTCCGCAAGCTCGGCGATGCCGCAGGCGATGACGGCGCCGACGTCCGCGCGCAGTTCATGGAGCCCGCAGCTTTCGACGAATGGGCCGGCCGCTGGCGAGCGCGCACAGCACTGGAGCCGCAGAGTGCCGCCGACCGGCGCACGGCGATGCACGCCGTCAATCCGATGTTCATCCCACGCAACCACCGCGTCGAGGCCGTGATCCAGGCTGCGGTGAACGACGACGACTACGCGCCGTTCGAGGAATTGGTGAAGGTGCTGGCGAAGCCGTTCGAGGATCAGCCGGATTACGCCGCCTATGCCGATCCGCCGCTGCCGGACCAGCGGGTGTTGCAGACATTCTGCGGGACGTGAGGCTGGCTCGACCGCGCACCACCATCTCTGATTGACGCACGGCATGGATTGCGCGCTGGGCTCGTCCATTCCTGTCCGGCGGGCTTTGTGGACACGTCCCGTTCTCGGGAACCGCTGTCATCAAACTGAAACACACGCGCTCTAACGGGCTGGCAGGCCGTCTTGCCGGAGGCGACCATCCTCCAACAGTCCCGACAGGCGCGCCATGCCGTTCAAATTCATCCACATCACCGACACGCATCTGGCGAACCCCGGGCTGAAGCTCTATGGGCTCGATCCGCGCGCCCGGCTCGATGCCGCCGTCGCCGACATCAACAAGCACCAGTCCGATGCTGCGTTCGTCGTGGTGACCGGCGACCTCACCCATTGGGGCGAGCCGGAATCCTACGCCAATTTCGCCGAGGCGATGGCCGCGCTGAAAATGCCCTACATCGCCATGGTCGGCAATCACGACAAGCGCGTGGCCTGCCTCGACAGGCTTCGGTCCGCGCCGCGCGATCCCAACGGCTTCGTGCAGGGCACCCGCACCACCGAGCACGGCCTGTTCGTTTTCCTCGACACGCTGGACGAGACCAGCCACGCCGGCGAGATGTGCGCCAAGCGCCTCAACTGGCTCGCCGGCACGCTGGCTGCGGCGCCGGACGACATGCCGTTCGTCGTGTTCATGCACCATCCGCCGTTCCCGGTCGGCGTCCACGCCATGGACGAGATCGCGCTGAAGCAGAGCGCCGAATTCGCCGAGGTGATCGCACCCTATCGTTCGCGCATCCGCCACCTGTTCTTCGGCCATGTGCACCGGCCGATCTTCGGCAGCTACGGCAAGATTCCCTTCTCCACCCTGCGCGGCACCAACCACCAGGTCTGGTTCGAGCTCGACCCCGCCGCCACCGACCATCTGGCGAGCCACGAGCCGCCGGCCTACGGCGTTGTGCTGATCGACCAGGAGAACCTCGTCGTGCACAGCCACGACTTCCTCGACCAGAGTCTGCGCTTCCCCTTCGAGCCGCCGGCAGGAGTAGACGGCCGCGATTATGCGCTCAACTTCCCGGCGCGGTGAGATGAGCCTCGCTGAACCCGCGGCTCTCCCGGTCGCGGCATCGGCGCCGCCGCGCCTCAACGTCCTGAAGCGGTTCTCTCACCGCTTCAAAGCCTCGCTGCCGGCCTATCTGCTGCTGCTGCCCTCGCTCGTCTTCCTCGCCCTGTTCACCTATGGTGCGATGGGCCGCGTCATCATCGACGCGCTCTATCAGCGGGCGACGCCGAAGGCGCCGGTGCGCTTCGTCGGCCTCGACAACATCAGCGCGGTGCTGGCCGACCCCGCCTTCATCGGCGCCGTTATCAACAACCTGATCTACGCCGTCGGCACGGCGGTCCCGAGCATCGGCCTTGCGCTCCTGTTCGCGCTGGCGCTGGCGCGCACCAATGCCGTGACCAGCGCGCTGCGCGCCGCGCTGTTCCTCCCCGTCCTGATCCCGATGGTCGCGGCTTCCGCGCTGTTCCTGTTCATCTTCCTGCCCAATGTCGGCCTGCTCGATTACTACATCGGCCGGCTGCTGCCGGTGCTGCCGAACTGGCTCGGCGATCCCGATATCGCGCTGTACGCGATCATGGTCATCACGATCTGGAAGAACGCCGGCTATTACATGCTGTTCTTCCTCGCCGGCCTCCAGTCCGTGCCCGAGGATGTCATGGAGGCCGCCCATCTCGATGGCGCGGGGCCTTGGCAGCGCTTCCGGCACATTACTCTGCCGGAGCTGAAGCCCACCTTCCTGTTCGTGATCGTGATCGCGACGCTCAACGCGGTGACGCAGGTCGACCACGTCTTCGTCATGACCAAGGGCGGGCCGTCGAACGCCACCAACCTCGTGCTGTTCTACGTCTACCAGCAGGCGGTCGAGCATTACGACGTCGGCAAGGCCTCGGCGGCGACGCTGCTGACGCTCGCCGCCCTGATGGGCCTCACCGCGCTCTCGTTCCGCACCATGGCGAACCGCGAGGGCGGGCCATGAAGCTGATCGACGCGCTGTGGAAGGACGCCCCGCTCGCGACCCGCCGCGAGATCACGCCCAAGCTCGGCTTCCTGCTGACCTTGCTGCTCGCGCTGGTCTGGCTGATCCCGTTCCTGTGGATGGCCGTGGCGACGCTGCGCCCGGCCTCCGACGGCATCAACCTGATGGCCGAGCTGATACCGAGCCTCAAGCCTACGCTCGACAACATCAAGGATGCCTGGGAGATCGGCGACTTCCCGCGCTACTTCCTCAACACCACGATCATCTGCACCGGCATCCTGCTGGTGCAGTTCGTCACGATCACGCTGGCGGGCTTCGCCTTCGCCCGGCTCGACTTCGCCGGCAAGACGCTGATCTTCTATTTGTTCCTGATGCAGCTGATGCTGGTGCCGGTGCTGCTGATCGTGCCGAATTTGCGCATCGTCGCGCAGTTCGGCCTCTACGACACGCTCGCCGGCGTGATGATGCCGTTCTTCGCTTCCGCCTTCGGCACCTTCCTGATGCGGCAGGCCTTCGAGGCCATCCCGACCGAGCTGGAGGACGCCGCGCTGATCGACGGCGCGAGCCTGTTCCAGCGCATCCGCCACATCTACGTGCCGCTGTCGCTGCCGAGCTTCTCGGCGTTTGCCATCATCTCCGTGACCAGCCACTGGAACGACTTCCTGTGGCCGCTGATGGTGATCAATTCGCCGGACAAGCGGCCGCTCACCGTCGGGCTCTCGGTCTTCACCGCCACGGCGGAAGGCACCCAGGCCTGGGGCACCATCGCCGCCGGCACGCTGATGGTGATCGCGCCCCTGCTCATCACCTTCCTGATCTTCCAGAAGCGCTTCATCAGTTCTTTCGTCACCTCAGGCATCAAATAGGAGATTTCTCGATGCTGTTTACCCGCAGGCTCATGCTGGGCCTTGCCATGGCAGGCTCTATGGCAGGCGCCCTCGCCGTCCCGGCGATGGCCGAAGGTCCGACCGAGATCGACCTGTTCTTCCCCGTTCCCGTCGACGGCAAGCTCGCCCGCGACATGGGCACGTTGATCAAGGAGTTCAACGACGGTCACCCCAACATCAAGGCGACCGCCGTCTACACCGGCTCCTATGACGACACGCTGATCAAGACGCGCGCCGCGATCAAGGCCGGCAAGCCCCCGGCTGCCGTGATCATGTCGGCGAACTTCCTGCTCGACATGCAGATCGAGAACGAGCTCACCAATCTCGATCCCCTGATCGCCGCCGACGGCACCACCAAGGACCAGTTCCTCGGCCAGTTCTTCCCGGCGCTGCAGGGCAATGCGGTGATCAACCGCTCGGTCTACGGCGTGCCCTTCCACAATTCGACGCCGCTGCTCTACATCAACGCCGACAAGGCCAAGGAAGCGGGCCTCGATCCGAACAAGCCGCCGCAGACCTGGGCCGAGCTCACCGACTGGGCCAAGAAGCTCACCAAGCGCGAGGGCGACAAGGTGACCCAATGGGGCATCGCGATCCCCTGCGCCTATGACTATTGCGGCTGGATGATGGAAACGCTCACCATGACCAATGGCGGGCGCTACTACAACGAGGAGTTCGGCGGCGAGGTCTATTACGACACGCCCTCGATGCTGGGCGCGCTGACCTGGTGGAACGACCTCATCTACAAGCACAAGGTCCACGCCCCCGGCGCCACGCCCGGCCCCGCCGTCAGCACCTCCTTCATCTCCGGCAATGCCGCGATGATGATGCTCTCGACCGGCTCGCTCACCTACGTGCGCGACAACGCCAAGTTCGCCTACAAGGTCGCGTTCATCCCGCGCAACGTCCGCAATGCCGTGCCGATCGGCGGCGCCTCGCTGATCGTCCCGGCCGGCCTGGAAGCCGACAAGCAGAAGGCCGCCTGGACGCTGATCAAGTGGATGACCTCGCCCGAGAAGAGCGCCTGGTGGAGCCGCGCAACCGGCTATTTCGCGCCCAACATGGCCGCCTACAAGACGCCCGAGATGGTCGACTTCCTCAACAAGAACCCGGACGCCAAGACCGCCGTCGAGCAGCTCGACGTCGCCAAGCCCTGGTTTGCGACCTACAAGACCGTCCCCGTCCGCAAGAACCTCGAGGACGAGGTGATGCTGGTCCTCAACGGCAAGAAGCAGCCGAAGGAAGCCCTCGCCGCCGCCCAGAAGGCCGCGGATGAGACGCTCAAGCCGTACAATGCGGAGACGTCGCTGAAGCTGCCGTAAGGGCCGCTGACAGCACGCCAACAAGTTCGGCGCTCCGCCCTGCGGGGCGCCGAACTCATTTGAGGGGCAGCCGCGTCAGTTGCGCTTGCCGTCGAGCCTGAACACCATCTGCGTCGGACGCACGAACCGCAATGCGACCAGGAGCACGGACAACACCGTGCACATGTAGATGACGGCCATTGCATCGATGGAATAGACCGGCCGCACGCCGCCGGCGAAGACGTTGTAGTACAGCGCGACGACCAGGGTCTGCGAGCCGCCGCCGGCAAGCAGGAATGCCAGCTCGAAGTTCGAGATCGTGTTGACGAGGACCAGCAGGCCCGCCGTCAGAATGCCCGGCAGCATCAACGGCAGCAGGATGCGGCGGAAAATCTGCAGCCGGCTCGCCCCGAGCATTTGCGCCGACCATTCCAGGTTCAGGCTGATCTGCTCGAAGAACGGCAGCAGGATGAAGACGGCAAGTGGAACCATGGGGACGAGCACGGCAAGGATGACGCCCAAGACGGTGCCACCCACGCCGAACCCATAGAGCGTCGTGGCGAGCGGAATGCCGTAGGTCATCTGCGGGATCAGCAGCGGCAGGAAATAGAGCAGCAGCAGGATCGGCTTGGCGTTGAAATTCCGCCGGGCCAGCACGTAAGCCGCCGGAAAGCCGATCGCCAGCGCGATGAACACCACCGCGAGTGCAATGAACAGCGTGATGAAGAGAACGTGCGAGAGCTCGAACTCCCGCCAGGCGTAGGTGAACCAGTCGGTCGTGAAGGCCGGCGGCAACGGCTTGCCGAACCAGCGCTTGGCGAACGAGCTCACGACGACATGCGTCACGATTCCGAGCAGGTTCAGGATGAACCCGAGCAGGAACAGGTAGATCGCCAGTTTCCACATCCGTCCGCGCATCAGCATCCCCTCAGCGTTTGCCGACGCCCATGGTCGTCGCGATGGTCATGCGACGGCGCACCAGCACGATGACCACCAGCGCCGCGAGCTGGCAGAGGCCCATGATGACCGCGATCGCGGACGCGTAGGACATGTCATATTGCTCGAAGGCCTGCTGATAGGCCGCGATCGAGATCGTTCGCGTCGAACCGGCCGGCTGGCCGACCATCACCGCTGATGGAAACACGGCAAAGCTCATCACGAAGACAAGCGCGAACGCGATGATCAGGCCGGGCGCGATCAGCGGGAACATGACGCGGCGGAAGATGGTCCAGGGCCCTGCGCCCAGCATGCGGGCCGAGCTCTCCAGGCTCGGGTCGATGCCAGAGATGTAGCCGAGCAGCATCAGGAAGCAGAACGGGAAGTTCTGCATGAACAGCGAGAAGGTGACGCCGATCGAATTATGCGTCAGCTCGAGCGGATTTTCGATCAGCCCAGCCGCGATCAGCAACTGGTTGAGCCAGCCATTGTGACCGTAGAAGCCCAGAATGCCTTCCGACAGGAAGACGACGCCGAGCGAGATCGGCAGCACGAGGATGGTCGTGATGGTCCGCTCGAACCAGATGCCGCGCCGCATCCCGTAGGCCAGGAACAGCGCGACCAGGACGACGGCGATCGTCGTCGGCAACGCCAGCATGAAGGTCGTCTTGATCGTATTGTACTGATAGGCGTCGTTGAAGAACGCGACATAGTTCGAGAACATCCCGGCATCGCGCTTCTTCGGCTGCAGGCTGATGTAGATCCCGTAGAGGAACGGGTAGACGAACATCGCGAGCACATAGAGCAGCGACGGCACAAGACAGAGGATCGCGACGAGGTCGAGTTCGCTGCGGGAATCGGAGCGGATGCGGGCCACGATCTCTTCCCTCACTCGCGCCGCAGCAGCACGAACTTGTCCGCCGGCAATGTCAGATCCAGCGTCTCACCCAGGGTGAGCTTCTCCAGCGAGCGAATCCAGAGCCGCGCGCCGCCATCGAGCGCGATCTCGGCCTCCTGCTCGCGGCCGAGATATTCGACGAGCTCGACCTTGCCGCGCACGGCATTGACGCCATCGGCAACCTTGCCGAGACGCACGTCCTCCGGCCGGATCGCCAGCACGGCCTGCTCGCCCGGGCGGAAGCCGTCCCTCGCCTTCGCCCGCAACATCTGTCCCCTGAAACCGGCTTCGACCGTTCCGTCCGCCGCCATGCCGAGCGTCACGTCGAGAAAATTTCGAAAGCCCATGAAATCCGCCACGAAGACGTTCTTCGGCCGGTCATGGATCTCCTGCGGCGTGCCCACCTGCATGAGCACGCCTTCGCGCAGCACGACGATCCGATCGGAAAGCGAGAGCGCTTCAGCCTGATCATGGGTGACATAGATCGAGGTCAGGCCGAGGCGCGCGTGCAGCTGCTTGATCTCGGCACGCATCTCGACACGGAGCTTGGCGTCGAGGTTGGACAGCGGCTCGTCGAACAGCATCAACCGAGGATGCAGCACCAGTGCGCGCGCTATGGCGACGCGCTGCTGCTGCCCGCCCGAGAGCTGGCCGGGATAGCGGTCTTCATAGCCGGTAAGACGCACCAGACCCAGCATTTCGCGCACGCGCTGGTCTATTTCCGCAGAGGGGCGCTTCTGCAATGAGAGGCCGAACGCGACGTTGCCGAACACGGTCAGATGCGGAAACAGCGCGTAATTCTGGAACACCATGCCGAAGCCGCGCTTTTCGGCTGGCACGTCGTCGATCCGCTGTCCGTTGAGGCGGATCTCGCCGTCGCTTGGCGGCACGAGCCCCGCGATGATGCCGAGCGCCGTGGACTTTCCGCACCCGCTGGGCCCAAGAAAGGTGACGAACTCGCGGCCACCGATCTCCAGCGGAAAGCGGTCGAGCACGACCTTGCCGCCATAGCGCTTGGTGATCGACATCTCGAGTCTATCAATGGAATCGGCCATTCCCTGCCCCGCATACGCGCGCGAGGGCCGCACTTCGCGTGCCCTCGCGTTTTGGTCCCTGTTCTTGTTATTTCTTGACCTGGTCGGCGCCGACCTCGCGGTCCCACCGTTCCATCGCGTAGCTCAGTTCGGTCACGCCGAGCGGAGGCGACACTTTCCACTTGGTGCCGATCTGATCGTACTCAGGACGCCAGAACTCCTTCACCTCGTCCTGGATGTCCTTGGGCGCCGATGCCAGGGTCGCGGCCTTCACGACTGGTCCGATGAAAGCCTTCCAGGTGAGCGCCTGCTGCTCCGGCTTCCACATGAACTTCATGAGGTCGACGATGATGTCGACTTGCTCCTGCGGAACGCCCTTCGGGATGCACCAATAGTGGCCGTCGACCACGAACGTGGTGTTCTCAAGGATCGCGATCTTCGAATCCGGCGGGATCACGCTCTGCGCGCGGGGCTTCATGTCCCATTCCATGATCCCGGCGATCATCCAGCGCTGTCCCTGCGCGAACTCCTTCAGGGTGATCGCGGTGCCGGTCGGATAATATTCGACGGACTTGCCGAGCTCCTTCAGAAAATCCCAGCTCTTGTCCCAGCCCTTCTCGGGATCGAGTGGCTTGGAATCCCCGAGAATGAAGGCAAAGCCCTGCAACATCGCGCGGCCCGGCCCGCTGTTCGCCGGGCGCGCATACATGAACTTGCCCGGGTTGGCCTTCACCCACGACAGCAAGTCCTGTGCGGTCTTCGGCGGGCTCGGCACCTTGGCGGGATTGTAGATCAGCACCGGACCGCCGGCATTGCCGACGGACGGAATGAGAAATCCCTTGCCCTCGTCGTAAAGCGCCTTGCCCGCATCGGTGAGGCCGTCGCGCGGAAAGCTCTTCTGATAGTCGGGGATGGCAATGAGCTGGCCGTTCTGGGCGAGCAGCGAGCCGCCGTCCTGCCCGGTCAGCACCAGGTTGATATCGAGGCGTCCGGCATCCTGCTGCGCCTTGATCTTGGCCGGCAGCTCCGGCGCCGGCGCGCGCTGGATCTTGATCTCGCTGACCTTGTCCGGATTGGCCTTCTTGTAATTCTCGATGATGGTCTGCACCGAGGCGAGGTCGCCGCCGGTATCGATGATCGAAAGGCTGATCGGAGCGGCAAGAGCTCCGCTGCAAAAAGCTGCTCCCATCAAGGCGGCGGCCATCAAGGTCGCGGACCTCATCCTCATTCTCGCCTCCCACGCGCTTTATTTCTTGTTCGACTTGTTATTTATTTGTAAGGCGAGCATCGACGAAATTGCAGCCGTTTGTCAAGCGACCCGTTCTGTCGAGAATTGCTGCTGGGGCCGCGCGCCTCGGTTCACCGGTTGAGATGTTAAAAACTTGTCTGGCGGAGCCGGAGTTGAAAAAGCCTGCGATCAAATCCGCGGAGTTGCCGCTCTCCTCCTCGACCGGACGATTGAGCGACCGGATCTACGACCACGTGCTGGGGCAGATCGCGATCGGCATCCTTCCCGTGAACTGCCGGCTGCCGCCGGAAAACGGCCTTGCTGAACTTCTCGGCGTCTCGCGCCCCGTCGTTCGCGAAGCCTTGACGCGACTGCGCGATGACGGGCTGATCGCATCGCGCCAGGGCGCGGGCTGGTTCGTGACGCGGCGCCCGGCCGCCAATGCCTTCGATTTCGCGCCCGTCAGCAGCATCCCGGACATCCAGCGCTGCTTCGTGTTCCGGATGGCCGTCGAGGGCGATGCCGCCGCGCTCGCCGCCCGCAACCGCGACAGGCAAGCTCTCCGCCGGATCCAGCAGGTCCTGACCAAGCTCGACACCATGGTCGCGCAAGGCCGCGAGGGCGGCCTCGGTGTCGAGGAGGACCTGCTGTTCCATCGCACCATTGCCGAGGCGAGCGGAAACCGGTTCTTTGTCGAGACGCTGGCCTCGCTGCGGGAGCAGATTGCGATCGGCGTCAACCTGAACCGCAACCTGTCGCTCATTCAGCCGCGCGGCCGCATCCTCAGAGGCCAGCAGGAGCACCGCCGCGTGTTCGAGGCCATCGAGGCTGAAGATGAAGAAGGCGCGCGCCGCGCCATGCGCACGCATATCGAGAACGCGCGAAAGCGTATCTTCGAGGGCGGCTGATCGCCGCGCGAACTCAGATCGCGACGATCTCAGATCGTCACCACGATCTCAGATCGTCACCACGATCTTCCCGAACTGGGCGTTCGACTCCAGGAAGCGATGCGCCTCGACGATGTCCTCGAAGCGGAACGTCCCGGCGATGATCGGGTTCAGCGAGCCGTCGGACAGCCCGTCGAGGATGAACGCCTTTGCCCGCGCAAGGCGCACGGGGTCTCGGATGACCTCGTGGACGAGATAGCCGCGCAACACCAGGCTCTTGGTCAACACGTGGAAGAGCGGAAATGGCGTGGGCTCGGGGCTCAGCCCGCCGTACTCGATCAAGATGCCGCCCGGCGCCATCGCCGCGGTCAGCGGCTCGAAGGCGGGACCGCCGACCGCGTCAAAGACAACGCGGACGCCGTTTGATCCGGCGATCGCCGCGAGCCGCGCTCCGACGTCCTCCTCGTCCGAGACGATCACGTGAGCGGCGCCGGCATCGCGCAAAGCAACCCGCTTGGCCGAGGTCCGCGTCAGCGCGACCGGGATAGCGCCGATCCGGTTTGCGATCTGGATGGCCGCGAGCCCGACACTGCTCGATGCCGCCGTGACGGCGACGACGTCCCCTCGCAAGAGTCCGGCGATGTCGACCAGCGCGCCGTAGGCCGTCAGATACTGCATCCACATCGCGGCAGCCGTCTCGAAGCCGAGCTCGGGCGGATGCTTCACGATGAGCTCGGCCGGGAATGTCGCGAGCTCGGCATAGGCCGGCCATCGCACCATCGACAGCGGCGGCACGATGCTGACGATGTCGCCCGGCACGAAGCCGATCACGTCGTCCCCGATGGCCTCGACGATGCCCGCCGCCTCCAGTCCGAGCCCCGATGGGAACACCGCGCTCTCGATATAGGTCCCTCTCCGCAACAGCGCTTCCGCACGGTTGAGGCCGAGTGCCTTGACCCGGATCTGAACTTCACCCCTTGCCGGCGGCGGAACGTCGACGGTCTCAATGCGCAGCACCTCAGGGCCGCCATGATGACGAAAGCGAACGACGCGAGCCATGGGCACACTCCAAACAGTTGAACTGAATGGAGCTATGCCGACCCTGCGAAAGCAGATAAATCGCCTCCACGAGCGAACAGTCGAAACCAGGAGTTTTCAATCATGGACCGCCTGACCAGCATGGCCGTGTTCGTCAGAGCCGTCGACCTCGGCTCGTTCGCCGCTGCGGCCGACGCCCTGGAGATGTCTGGGCCGATGGTCGGCAAGCATGTGCGATTCCTCGAAGAGCGCTTGGGCACCCGCCTCCTCAACCGCACCACGCGGCGGCAGAGCCCGACCGATGCCGGCCAGGCCTATTACGAGCGCTGCCGTGCCGTGCTGAGCGAGGCCGAAGCCGCCGACGCGGTCGTTGCCGACGAACTGTCCGAGCCGCGCGGCAGGCTACGCGTGACCATGCCGGCCCTGCTGGGACGGCACTGCATCGCGCCGCTCTTGATGAAGCTCGCGCGGAAATATCCGCATCTCGAGCTCGACCTCGCCTTCGGCGATCCGATCGCCGACCTCGTCGAAGCCGGCTACGATCTTGCAATACGCACCGGCGATCTCGACGACCAGTCCGGGCTGATCGCGCGACGCATCGGGGGCCAGCGCATGGTGGTGTGCGGCGCGCGCTCGTATTTGCGTGCCAACGGCAGGCCGAAATCGATCGACGACCTCGCCGCGCACCAGGCGATCATCTACCGCCGCTCCGGACGCGTGCGGCCGTGGCTGTTTCCACAAGAGGGCCAACCTCCACGCGAGATCATGCCGTCAGGCCGGCTGAGGCTGGACGATATGGAAGCGATCGCCGATGCCGCCGCGCAGGGCATGGGGCTCGCCTGGCTGCCTTTTTGGCTGGTCCGCGAACGCCTCAACACCGGCGCGCTGGTCGGCCTGTTCGCGGGCCAGAGCGAATTCCTCTACGACTGCCACGCGCTGTGGCCCCGTTCGCCCCGACTGGCCCCAAAAGTCCGTGTCGCCGTGGACAGGCTCGCTGCGGCCTTGCCGAAGCTCATGGCGTGACGCGCGCCCAAAGCCCCCGTTAACCTCTCGTCCACCATCTGGCCCGGCCCGCCGCCGGTAACCACGAGAATTAACAGACCGTCAACGCACCCCCGACAAATCTATCAATGTTTCTGGAGATTTCGCCGTGGATCTGTTGGTTTTCGAGTTCCTGGGACTGGCCCTGGTCGCCATGTGTGTGGTCGTGGTGGCGCTGCCTTGCGCCCGCAAATCCTCGCACCGGATCCGCTACGAATAGGAATTTTCCGCGGAAAGGGCCGATTCCGGCCCGATGCAGGGCTCGAATTCGCTTAGAGCCCCTTGACATCACAGCACTTTCGGCAGAACGGCTGATGGCACGTGTCATGGGCCGTTCATGGATTTAATTACCACCACCGCTGACCTCGCGGCTGCCTGCAGCCGCCTCGCCAAGCACCCCGTTATAACCGTCGATACCGAGTTCCTGCGCGAGACCACCTATTACCCGCTGCTGTGCGTGGTGCAGATGGCCAGCGCCGAGGAGGCCGTGGTCATCGACACCCTGGCCGAGGGCATCGACCTCAAGCCGTTCTTCGAGCTGATGGCCAATGAGAGCGTGCTGAAGGTGTTCCACGCCGCCCGCCAGGACATCGAGATCATCTGGCATCAGGCCAATATCATCCCGCACCCGGTGTTCGACACCCAGGTCGCCGCCATGGTGCTCGGCTACGGCGACAGCATTGCCTACGACCAGCTGGTCGAGAAGGTCACCGGCCACCGGCCGGACAAGACCCACCGCTTCACCGACTGGTCGCGCCGGCCGCTCAGCAAGGAGCAGATGCATTACGCGGTGTCCGACGTCACGCATTTGCGCGACGTCTTCGCTGCGCTCGACGCCGACCTGAAGAAGCGCCGCCGCAGCGAATGGGTCTCGATCGAGATGGAGGTTCTGACCTCGCCCCGCACCTACGACTTCCACCCCGAGCGCGCCTGGGAGCGGCTGAAGACGCGCGTGCGCAAGCCGAAGGACCTCGCCGTCCTGATGGAGGTCGCGGCATGGCGCGAGCAGGAGGCGCAGAGCCGCGACGTGCCGCGCGGGCGCGTGCTGCGGGATGAAGCCATCAGCGACATCGCCACCCACGCGCCGAACACGCTGGAGAAGCTCGCCCATCTGCGCTCGGTGCCGAAGGGTTTTGAGAAATCCAAATGGGGCGCGGACATCGTCGCCGCGGTCGAGCGTGGCCTGGCGCGGGATTTCTCGATGCTGCCGAAGCTGGAGAAGCCGCGCAACAACAATAACGGCGCGGCGATCGTCGAGCTCTTGAAGGTGCTGCTGCGCATGACCGCGGAGCGCCATGCGGTCGCCAGCAAGGTGATCGCCACCGTCGACGATCTCGAGGAGATCGCAGCCAGCGACGAGGCCGACGTCCCCGCCTTGCGCGGCTGGCGCCGCGAGCTGTTCGGCGAGGCCGCCTTGAGGCTCAAGCGCGGCGAGCTGGCGCTGGCGATCGAGAAGGGTCGCGTGGTCGGGGTTCAGCGGGCGTAGCGGTCAGCCGCAACACCCACACCGTCATCCTGAGGTCCGAGCTGCGCGTAGCGCGGCGAGCCTCGAAGGATGAGCGGCCCCCGCTGCAGCCGGGCCGTAGCCCTTCGAGGGCCGCTGAAGAAGCGGCCATCTCAGGGTGACGGAGTTAGACTTGATCGCGAGCCGAAACGCGAGCCCTACGCCGGCGTCAGCTTCGCCACTTCGCCCTTCATATCGTCCAGCACGCCGGAGATCGCCCCGACCAGCTCGTCGATCTGGCCCTTCGTGGTGATCAGCGGCGGGCAGATCGCGATGGCGTCCAGCATGTTGCGGGAGATCACGCCGCGCTCCTGGAGCATGCGGCTGGCAATGCCGCCGACCGCGCCGGGCGTCGCCGCTGCCGTCTTGCGGCCCTTGTCCAGCACGAGCTCGAGCGCCGCGATCATGCCGACGCCGCGGACCTCGCCGACCAGCGGATGGCTGACGAGCTCGCGTAAGCGGCCCTGCATGTAGCCGCCGAGCTCGGCGGCATGCGCGACCAGGCCGCGCTCCTCGATGATCTTGAGATTTTCAAGCGCGATCGCCGAGCCGACCGGATGGCCGCCCGCGGTGAAGCCGTGGCCGAGCACGCCGATCTTGTTGCTCTCGTCCGCGATCGGCTCGAACATGCGGTCGTTCATGATGATCGCCGAGAGCGGGAAGTAGCTCGAAGTGATCTGCTTGGAGACCACGATTGCATCCGGCTTGATGCCGTAGGTCTCGCAGCCGAACATCTTGCCGGTGCGGCCGAAGCCGCAGATCACTTCATCCGCGACCAGCAGGATGTCGTACTTCTTCAGGACGGCCTGGATCTTGTCCCAATAGGTCGCCGGCGGCACGATGACGCCGCCCGCGCCCATCACCGGTTCGCCGAAGAAGGCCGCGATCGTGTCCGGCCCTTCCTTCTGGATCAGCGCGTCGAGCTCCTCGGCCCGGCGCGTCGCGAACGCCTCCTCGCTCTCGCCGGGCGCGCCGTCCTTGTAGAAGTGCGGCGAGCCGGTGTGCAGGATGTTCGGCAGCGGCAGGTCGAACGAGCGGTGGTTGTTCGGCAGGCCCGTGAGGCTGGCCGAGGCAATGGTGACGCCGTGATAGGCGCGCATCCGGCTGATGATCTTCTTGCGCTGCGGCTGGCCGAGCGCATTGGAGCGATAGGCGATCAGCTTGAGGACGGTGTCATTGGCTTCCGAGCCGGAATTGGTGAAGAACACCTTGCTCATCGGCACAGGCGCGAGCGCGACCAGCTTCTCGGCGAGATCGATCGAGGGCCCGTGCGATTTGGCGGAGAAGGTGTGGTAGAACGGCAGCGCCTGCATCTGCTTGTGCGCGGCCTCGACCAGCCGCTTCTCGTTGAAGCCGAGCCCGACGCTCCAGAGGCCCGCCATCGCCTCGAAATAGCGCTTGCCCGCCGCATCGAACACGTAGGGGCCCTCGCCGCGCTCGATCACCAGGGGACCGGCCTGCTGATGGGTGCGCGCATTGGTGTAGGGATGGAGCTGGTAGGCCACATCCCGGGCCTCTTGCGAATTGGGCAGCATGGACATTTGCGTGCTTCCTCAACGGTGCGTCACTGGCGTGATGACGCAGACCAGTGCAAGCGATGAGCTTGTCCAAAGAAAGCGTCGACATCTTGGCTATTGCGGCAGGCCGCAACTTGCAACGTCATTTCGTTGGCAACCGGCGCACATGAGCGTTGCAGGAAAGCAGGCACATCGGCAACCGGTACGCCCCTCGCCTAGCCCCGCCGCGCCAGGACGAAAGCCGCAGCTGCCGCGATCAGCGCCGGGACGGCTGCGGCGCCGAACAGCGGCTGCGGTCCCATGTCGCGGGCCAGCATCAGGCCGCCGATCAGAGGCCCCAGGATTGAACCAATGCGGCCGATGCCGAGCGCCCATCCCACGCCGGTCGATCTGATCGCCGTCGGATAGAAGGTCGCCGTCAGCGCGTTCGAGGCGATCTGTCCCCCGACGATGCAGAAGCCCGACGCGAAGATGGCAATCGTGACCAGTACGATCGAATGACTTGCCATGCCGACGGCCGCGACTGCGACCGCGGCGACCAAATAGGTCAGCGCCAACGCGCGAAACGAGAAGCGATCAATGAAATGGCCGAGCGTGAAAGTGCCGACAACGCCGCCGACCTGCAGCATCGCGCCGATCGCGGCCGCCGCCGAAACCGAGACTCCGAGGTCGTTCAGCACCGTGGGGAGCCAGTTCGACAGGAGGTAAAGGTCGAGCAGGCTCATGAAGAAGACGATCCAGAGCAGAAGCGTCACTGATCCGCGTCCTTCTGCAAACAGATGCGCAACAGGCAGTCCCGTGAGCCTGGGCTCCTGCACAACGAACCTGGCACTCGCCTGGAACGAGGCGCCCGGGACCACCTTCTGGAGCAGGTCAGCCACCTCCCGGTCGCGGCCGCCGATCATCGCCAGGAAGCGGATCGACTCCGGCAACGCCTTGAACAGGAAAGGAAGCAGCAGCAGCGGCCCGAGGCCGCCGACGAGAAACACCGAACGCCAGCCGAAGGCCGGAATCACCGCGGCCGCCAGCAACCCGCCCAGCGCCGCACCAATCGAAAAACCTGCGAACATGATCATCACGAGCGTGGCGCGGCGGCGATGCGGGCTGAATTCGGAGGTCAGGGCAACGGCGTTGGGCATCGCACCGCCAAGCCCGAGACCGGTCAGGACGCGCAACGCGATCAGCCAGGTCGTGTCCGTTGCAAACACCGTGAGCAACGTCCCGATGCCGAACACCAGCGTACTCGAAAGGATGATGCGCCGGCGGCCGATCCTGTCGGCCATTGGCCCGAAGACGAGGGCACCGATCATGAGGCCCAAAAGCCCCGCGCTGAACACAGGTCCAAGGCTCCCGCGTGCCAGCTTCCATTCCTGCGCGACCGCCGGGGCGACGTAGCCGATGGCCTGGGTGTCGAAACCGTCGATGAACAGCACGGCGGCGCAGACCAGCAGAACCCGGATCTGAAAGGCTCCAACCGGCTGAGCATCGACAAAGGCGGGAACGTCGATCGCGTCGATCGTGCCTGGCCCGACCTCATCTGCAGCTGTCACAGCCATGCCAAACCCCTCCCCGGCAGCCCATGCACTATTATTCTTCTCAAAATCTCTTATAATGAGATTATTACGAAGGCAAGTCGTGCAGGTACCGCCGTTTTGCGGCACGCGCGAATGCGGTAACACGGCGAACACGCGAAGCTGGATCTAGCCCCACTTGGTCAAAGCAAACAGTCAGGATCGAGTCCTTGCCGTGCTCGATCTCTTCACGGAGGCACGGCCGCAATGGTCGCCGGACGAACTCATGAAGGAGCTCGGCTACACCAGGCCGACATTGTACCGCTATCTGAAGAGCCTGAAGGAGAGCGGGTTCGTCATGCCGATGCGCGGCGGGCGGTTCGCACTCGGCCCGCGCGTGGTCGAGATGGATTATCTCAGCCGCCGTTCCGATCCGCTGATCGCGGCCGCCACGCCGCATCTGGAACGCCTGTCGGCCATGCATCCCTGCACCGCCCTGGTCGTGCGGTGGTACGGCGAAAAGATGCTGTGCGTAGCCTCGATCGCATCCGCGGTGAATCCCGCGAGCAGTTATCCGCGCGGCCGGCCGATGGCGATGGGACGCGGCGCGATCGCACGCTCGATCATGGCCTTTCTGCCCAGGCAACGCGTGATGCCGCTCGTGACGCGCTACGCGGCCGATCTGCGCAGCGTCGGTGCCGGCAGCACGCCGGACGAAATTCTGGCAACCCTGAAGCGTGTGCGCCGCGCCGGCGTCGCTGTCGCCTTCGGCGAAGTGACGCCGGGCGCGATTGGGATAGCGGCCCCGATCCTCGATGCAAGTTACCCGGTCGCCAGCCTCTGCATCACGATCGCGGGCCAGGATACCAAAGGCGAGTTGATCGATCGCATCAGCGCCGAGGTCCGGGAAGCCGCCCGGCAGATATCCTTGATGACCGACACCAGCCAAGAATAATCTCATTATACGAGATTTTACTTGACGCGTTTCCTGGGGCGTCCCATGTGGACGGACGATCGCGCCTCGCGCGATGACAACCTGGGGAAACGATGTGAGGCAGGTTTCAGCGGACAGTGACGCGCCCGTCGTGGTCGTCGGCGGCGGACCAGTCGGGATGGGCCTGGCGATCGGCCTCGGCCTGCGCGGAATCAAAACCATCGTGATCGAGCGCCACGAACAGCCGCAACCGATCCCAAAGGGTCAGAACCTCACCCAGCGAACGATGGAGCATTTCCATTTCTGGGGCGCCGAAAGCGCCCTGCGCGAAGCTCGCACCATTCCTCCCGATTACGGCATCGGCGGAATGACCAGCTATGGCACGCTGCTCAGCGGCTACAATTACAATTGGCTGCAGCGCGAACTCGTCCGCCCGTTCTATTTCACCGACAACGAACGCCTGCCGCAATATGCAACCGAAGCCGTGTTGCGGCAACGCGCGGCACAGCTCTCCTCCATCGACCTGCGATACGGCTGGACCTGCCGGGACGTCCGGCCCGACGCCGACGGCGTAAGTCTCGACATCGAGCATCGCGACGGCACGAAACAGAGCCTGCGCGCCGACTACGTCGTCGGCTGCGATGGCAGCCGATCGATCGTGCGCGAACGCGCAGGCATTACGCAGACCCGCTCCGACCACGATCGGCTGATGGTGCTACTGGTGTTCCGCTCCGTCGAATTGCATCGGCTGCTTGCGGCCTTTCCGGGCAAGTCGTTTTACAGCGTGCTGCATCCGGAGCTCGAGGGCTATTGGAAGTTCTTCGGCCGGGTCGATCTCGGCAGCACCTGGTTCTTTCACGCCCCAGTTCCCGCAGATACCACGGCCGACAATTTCGATTTCCGCCGCCTCTTGCACGATGCCGCGGGCGCTGAATTCGACGTCGAATTCGAGCACATCGGATTCTGGGATCTACGCTTCACGCTCGCCGACAGCTATCGTGCGGACCGCGTCTTCATCGCGGGAGATGCAGCGCACAGCCATCCGCCCTATGGCGGCTACGGGATCAATACCGGCTTCGAAGACGCCGTGAATCTGGCGTGGAAGCTCGCCGCCAAGCGGCAAGGCTGGGCGCCCGCCAGTCTGCTCGACAGCTATGATGCGGAGCGGCGGCCTGTGTTTGCGTCCACCGCGCGTGACTTCATCGAGACGCCGATCTTCCGCGACCGTGATTTTCTTCGCCGGTATGATCCGGCGCGAGATCGCAGCGATTTCGAGGCCGCCTGGCACGAGCGCCACTCCGGCGCGCGCGCCGAGGTCAACGCCTTCGAGCCGAACTACGAGGGGTCATCGATCGTCTTCGGCCCGGCTGGAGCGATCTGCAGCGCGATCGGCTCGCATGCCTATCCTGCGCGCGCAGGTCACCATCTCACCCCGCAGCCCCTGTCGTCAGGCAAGAACGTGTTCGAGGAACTGGGTAGCGGGTTCACCCTGATTGACCTCGCGGACGGCGCAGCTGCGACAGCATTCGAGCAATCCGCAGGACGACTTCATATTCCGCTGAAGGTGATCAAGGACACCGCCTCTGGCGGACGGGAGCAATACGCGGCGCGGCAAATCCTGGTCCGCCCCGATCAGTTCGTCGCCTATGCGGGCGACGGCAACGGCACCGACGCATCTTACATCCTGCAACGCGCTGTCGGCGGCGCGTAACGAGGTAAACCTCACGCCGCGCTGTCGTCATCCCCGTCGTCGGTGGCCGCGGCTTCGCTCACCTCGACGAGTGCCATCGAGAGCAGATAGACCGTCGTCGGCAGGCCAAGCCGGCGCGCCCGCTCGGCCGCCCGCGACAGATCGCTCGCCAACTCCTTGAGCTCTTCTCCCGGTGACAATGTCTGACCCCATCCGCCGATCGCGGCCGCCTACACCGCAACGGCGCCGCTGGTTCTGATCAGTTCGGCGCTGAAATGAATTGTAGCAAAATTTCCAACGACATTCACTACCGCCTGCTTGTAGGCGTCCGCATCGCCCGTGCCCGCCTGCCGACAGGCTACGGCATCGCCGATCACCTGATAGCGGTGGCTACGGTGAAACCCGTCGATGGCGGTGGCCAGGATGGTTTCGTCGAGCGAAAAGCCGATCAGGATGCAGCGCACATTGCGGATATTGGACATGTAGTCCACAAATCGCGAGGAGCTGTAGGCCGAGGGTAGCGGGTGCTCGAACGTCATCTCGCCCGGCCGTGGCTTCGCTTCCTCGATCCAATCGGTCAGCCTGGATGACGGATTGAACCAGGCCGCCTGCGCGATCCGCTTCAGATGCATCACCGGCTGGAGATTGTTGCGCCACAGCGCCAGCAGCTCCAGGCAGCGCGCCGTGGCGGCATCGCCATCGCGGATGAGATGGCGTCGCCCGGGGGTCAGATATTCGACCTGGAGATCCGCGCAGATCAGGATCGGCGGATCATCGTCAAGAAAGACCGGCATAATCTTGCGCGTAGCTGCACCAGTTTCATCGATCAGCGAGTGCGAGGTCCCGCAGCGGCGAAGTCACCGCCCGCCCCGCGGATGCGTCGAGCACGCCCGGGCGATCCCAATCGCCCTCGGGGCGGATGATCACATAGGGATCGCTCTCCAGCGTGATGGCATCCGGTCCCGGCTCGATCTCCAGCAGCATCTCCGTGTAGGAGAAATCGGAGAAGGTGATCTTGCGATTGTGGCCGAGCGGCTTGGCGCCGAAATGGGCCCAGAAATCGACCAGCCGGTCCTGCGCCTGGCCGTAGATCTTGCGGAACCCCTTGCGCTTCACATAGTCGACGCTGGCCTGCACCAGCTTGAACGAGACCCGCGAGCGTCGATATTGGTGCCGCACCGCGAGCCGCTCCACCTTAGCGAAATCGCCGAAGAAGCGAACCCGCAGGCATCCCGCGGGCTCGTTGCCGACATAGCCGATGAAATGCGCGGCAACCATGTCGTTGCCGTCGAACTCCTCCTCGAACGGACAATCCTGCTCGGCGAGATAGACCGCGGAGCGGATCGCCGTGACCAGCATGAGATCGTTCGGGTCGCGCGCGAGGCGGATGGTGATGGCGCGGGAGTCGGGCTTGGCGAGAGGAATCCTAGTACCGTGCATCTGCAAAACTCCTTGCGTGAATGATCGCGGCCGGCATGCGCATCGGCTGCCTGTGCCAGGGACGCTGGTAGCACCAGAGGTCGGGTTGGAAGCTTGGGACAGGCTCGAATCCTGTCGCCCTCATGATGTCGCGGCCGGCCACGGTTGACGGCTGCGCATAGCAATCGGCGCTGCGAAACCTTAGCTGTCGCAGATGAGCCGCGGCCTTGCCGAGACCGGCGATGCCACGGCCACTCGCCGCGATCGCCCAGATGTAGATGGCAGCAACGTCCTGCCTTGGCGCGGCGAGATAGTGCGTCTCGGGCGCGGTCAGGCAGATCTCGTCGAGCAGCAGCGCATCGTGCCCGCGCTCGCTCAGGAACAGGAAGGCCATGCCGCCGAGCAGCTTGCCCTTGCGGCTGAACGTCAGGATGCTCTGAGGATCAAAGGTGAGATATTTCGCAAGCTCGGCCGCGCCGATCTCTACGCCGGGCACCAGCCGATGCGCCATCTCCGAAAGCGCCGCAATTTCGGAAAATTGCGCGCAACGGACATCGACGTCCGGGCTTTGCGGCAGCGCATCGAAATCATGCCTTGCGGCAAACGAGACCCTTCCCATACTCATGTCGTCCCACTATCGTTCGAAGCCTTCAGCGCCCCGCTACGACATTGAGCTTAGCGGTTGGGGATCAGGAGTATGCAGCAGTTATTGCACCGGGGTGCTGCGATGATGCAGCACCGTGAAGAAGCCCTGGATGCATCCTGGGACGATTTGAAACTGTTTTTAGCGTGCGCAAAATATAAAAGTTTTCGCAACGCGGCCGAGGAGCTCGGGCTCACCTCGACCACCTTGATGCGCAGGATCGACCGGCTCGAAGAGAGCATCGGCTGCAAGCTGTTCCTGCGCGACCAGAGCGGGCTGACGCTCAGCGACGAAGGCACCGCGATGATCGCCGACGTTGCGCACATGGAGCGCCACGCCTTCAACGTCTTCCGCCGCGCCTCGCGCTCGTCGAACGACACTGCGGGCACCGTGCGCGTCGCGGTGACGGAAGGCCCCGGCAATTTCTGGATCCTGCCGCGGCTGATCGACTTCCAGAAGACCTATCACAAGATCACCGTCGACCTGCGCTGCGCGATGGAGCAGGCCGACGTCGCGCGGCTCGAATCCGATATCGCGATCCAGCTCGAGCCGCCGACCAATCCCGATCTGATCGTCACCAAGCTCGGCCGCCTCCACATCTATCCCTTCGTCTCCAGGGAATACGAGACCCTCTACGGCGTGCCGGCAACGCTCGCCGATTTGAAGAACCATCGCATCGTCAAACAGACCGCCCCGCAAATCGACGATAGCGCCTATGCCCGCATTCTCGGGCTGACGTCGCTCGAAGGTATCGTCGGGATCAAGACCAATTCATCCGTCGGGGCGCTCTATGCGGTCGAACGCGGCGCCGGCATCGGCTTCCTGCCGACCGTGTCGATCGCGCTCGGCGCGCCGCTCGTCGCCGTCGATCTCGGCGTCAGCCACCACGCCGATCTCTGGCTCACTTATCACAGGGAGTTCCGCAGTTCCGAACGCCACAAGATCGTGGTCGACTGGCTGAAGAGGATCTTCGATCCCAGGACCTATCCCTGCTTCCGCGACGAGTTCATCCACCCGAACGCGCTGGTGCCGATGATGACGGCCGTGCGCGAAGGGTTTGGACTGAGCGGTTACGTCGCGGCGACGCCGACGTAGAGCATGATGCGGAAAAGTGCGTAGCGGTTTTCCGGAAAGATCAGCTCAAAAAGCGCGATGGTGATTCATCTTCATCCCATCGCGTTTTAGACGCCAGCGGGATCCAGCTTACCAACGATATTCGAAGCCGGCCGTGCCCTGGTGCGACGTCAGCTCGTTGCGGAACTTTCCGTCGTAATTGACGTAGAGCCGCGCCGTGTTGGTCAGGCTGAGCGAGGCCGAGGCGCCGGCATCCATGCCGTAACGGCTCTCGCCGATGCCGGGCACGACGATGCTCTGGGTCCCCAGGCTGACCTGAATCGATCCGAGGTCCTGGTGGAAATTGTCGACGAACTTGCCGTAGGCGGACAGGTCCAGGATCTTCTGGTCGAGGATGAAGTAGCGGCCGATCTCGGCGCCGATCATGACGCGCGCGCGTGAGAGCGTGGTGGAACCGACGTTGAGCGGATCAAGGCCGCCGGCCTCCTGGAATGCCGCGCTGGTGGCGCGCACATATTCGACCGCGCCCTTGGGCACGATGCGCATCTGGTCCTTGGTCCAGTAGTAGCTGATCTCGGTCAAGGCGCCGTCGACCGCAGCACGATAGCCCGCAGTCGCAAGGCCGAAGCCGGTATCCCGGCTGGAGTGGACCTTGCCGAAACCGTGCACCAGCGCGAAGGCCCAGGTCCATGGTCCCTTGTCGACCGAGCCGTTGAAACCGAGCTGCGTCAGGTCAAGCGTTGCGGACTGCAGCGCAAGCGGCACGTCGATGTCGGTGTGGCTCTGGTCGACCGAGAAGCCGAGATTGACGCCAGGCGCAACCCGTGCGCCGAAGCCGGCAACGCCGCCGAAGGTCTTGCGCTTGTCGCCGACGAAGTCGCCTTGCGCATCGGTGCGGACCGAGATGCCGTAGCCCTCGAACCAGGTGCGGTAGCGCGGATCTTCCGTGCTCGCCGACGCGCCGCCGCCACCTGGATTGGTGCGGAAGGCGCGGTTGAAACCGCCCGAGGCCTGGTTGCCGAGCCGCTCCAGAAAGCCCGAGCCGAGATCGAGCGCGGCGTTGCCGGCGGATTGGTCGTCATTGGCCGACGTTGGCGATGGCGTCGGAGGCGGCGGCCGTCTCTGCGCCAAGGCGGGCGTCGCGGCCACGGTCAGGCCAATCGTCACCACAATTGCCATGACAAATGTGGTGACGATTGCCTTGGCGCGCGGGAGCATGGGCATACCACCGCTCCCCTCCAACCGGATCGCCCGCCGTGTCCCCGAGAGCTGCGACGTGCAGCGCATAACGACAAAATCCCAAAGCGAAAAGCGACGCGCAAAAATGCAACACGCGCCACGCTGCATGCGACGATTTGCGCTGAACTGCAACGGTGGGTCAATCGGGTGCAGGGCGCGAGCAGGAGTGATTGCCCCGGATTGTGGTTCCGCTGCCACAGGTTCGAAATAGCGGCTGCAGATAGCCGGACCGCTCTTGAAAATCGCGCGCGGCTTGCTAACGGGCGATTTTCATGTTGCAATATTCGACACAATCGGAATTGGCCGCTCGGCTGTGCGTTTCGCGACATTGAGACTCAAGACTCGAACAGACTTCCGGAAGCCCGTTTGTGGCGTGGCACGCGAAACAGCGGCCGCGTCTTTTTTGTATCTAGTGGAGGAGACTGAGGATGCCGCAAAAGGGCACCGTCAAATGGTTCAACCCGACCAAGGGCTATGGGTTCATCAAGCCGAACGGCGGCGACAAGGACGTGTTCGTCCACATCTCCGCCGTCGAGCGCGCCGGACTTTCGACACTCAACGAGAACCAGGTGGTTGAATACGACCTCGTGGAGAACCGCGGCAAATCATCCGCGGAGAACCTCAAGGTCTCCTGATGCCTCTCAAGCCTAGCGCGAGAGATCATGACGTTGCCCCCGGCTCTGCCGGGGGATTTCGTTTGCGACGACGACTCGCGCTTCAGCCCACCACAGGCGCAACCAGAAAATTCTCCGACGCAGAGCTTCCCGCCGTCCTGCACACATCGCCCTCGATCTGGACCTTGCCAGTTGCGAGCAGCCGCAGCGCTTCGGGATAAATGCGGTGCTCGACTTCGAGGATGCGCTCCGACAGCGTGTCGGCGGTGTCGTGGTCGCTGACGGGCACCGCGCCCTGCATCACGATCGGGCCGGCATCGGTCTCGGGGATCACGAAGTGCACCGTCGCGCCGGACAATTTCACTCCGGCGCGCAAGGCCTGGCCGTGCGGATCAAGGCCGGGGAACGACGGCAGCAGCGATGGATGGATGTTGAGCATCCGCCCGTACCAGGCCTTGGTGAACTCGGCCGTGAACAGGCGCATGAAGCCGCCGAGACAGATCAGCTCGATGCCGTGCTGGTCGAGCGCTGCCTGCAGCACCTTCTCGAAGCCGGCGCGGTCCTTGCCGTACGGCTTGCTCTCGATCACCTGCGTGTTCACGCCGGCCGCCTTGGCCCGTTCGAGCCCGAGGGCGTCGGCCTTGTTCGAGATGACGAGCGCGATCTCCGCAGGGAAATCCGGCGCGCTGGCGGCCGTGATCAGTGCGGACATGTTCGAGCCGCGGCCGGAGATCAGGATGGCGACGCGGCGCTTCATCACAGCGCCAGGTCGAGATGGCCGTTATAGACGACGCGATGCTCGCCCTCGGCCGGGATCACGGTGCCGAGCTGCGCCACGGTCTCGCCGGCGTCGGTGAAGACCCGCACGACCTCGTCGACCTTGTCGGGCTCGACGATCGCGATCATGCCGATGCCGCAGTTGAAGGTGCGCAGCATCTCCAGCTCGGCGATGCCGGCCAGGTGCGCCAGCCATTTGAACACCGGCAGCACCGGCAGGCGTGCGAGATCGATGCCGACGCCGAGATGGCTCGGCAGCACGCGCGGAATGTTGTCGGTGAAACCGCCGCCGGTGATGTGGGCGAGCCCCTTCACCGCGCCGGTCTCGCGGATCGCGCGCAGGCAGGATTTGACGTAGAGCTTCGTGGGCGTCAGCAGCGCGCCACCGAGCGTCATCACCGGTGCGAACGGCGCCGGCGCCTCGAAGCCGAGGCCGGATTGCTCCACGATCTTGCGCACCAGCGAGAAGCCGTTGGAGTGCACGCCCGACGAGGCAAGACCGATCACGGCGTCCCCTGCGGCGATGTCCTTGCGCGGCAGCAGCGTACCACGCTCGGCGGCGCCGACGGCAAAGCCGCCGAGGTCGTAATCGCCATCCTTGTAGAGGCCGGGCATCTCAGCGGTCTCGCCGCCGATCAGGGCGCAGCCGGATTCCCGGCAGCCTTCGGCGACACCCGCGACGATCGAGGCCGTGGCCTCCGGATCGAGCTTGCCGCAGGCGAAATAGTCGAGGAAAAACAGCGGCTCGGCGCCCTGCACCACGAGGTCGTTGACGCTCATGGCGACGAGGTCGATGCCGATGCCGCCATGCAGGCCGGTCTCGATCGCGATCTTGACCTTGGTTCCGACGCCGTCGGTGGCGGCGACCAGGACCGGGTCCTTGAAACCGGCCGCCTTGAGGTCGAACAGGCCGCCGAAACCGCCAATCTCGGCGTCGGCGCCGGGCCGCGCGGTGGCGCGCACCATCGGCTTGATCAGGTCGACCAAGCGGTTGCCCGCGTCGATATCGACGCCTGAATCGGCGTAAGTGAGGCCGTTTTTGCGGTCGGTCATGCCCGATTTCCAGTGGGTTTGCGGCTGGTTACGTCGAATTCCGGGGACGCGCAATGGCAAGCGTGGCGCCCCGCCCTATACTATGTAGAGATATCAACCGGTTCAGCCTCCCTGGGGGCCGGATTCGAGGTCAGACCGGGTGCCGGGAAGCGCCGCGTGAGTATTCCGAACATCATTACCCTGGGCCGCATCATGCTGGTCCCGATCATCGTCTGGGCCATCGTGTCGAGCCAAATGGAGGTGGCATTCGCCGTCTTCCTGATTGCCGGCATCAGCGACGCCGTCGACGGCTTCCTGGCCAAGCGCTTCAACATGACGAGCGAGCTTGGCGCCCTGCTCGACCCGCTCGCCGACAAGGCGCTGCTGGTGTCGATCTACCTCGCGCTCGGCATCTGGGGCGACATCCCGCGCTGGATCGTGATCCTGGTGGTGTCGCGCGACATCATGATCGTCGCAGCGGTGATCGTATCCTGGCTGTTCGACAAGCCCGTCGAGATGAAGCCGTCGAAAGTATCCAAGCTAAACACAGCGGCCCAGGTGTCCTACGCAGCGCTGGTGCTGGCCGCCCTTGCCTTCGGCTTCAAGCCAGCGCCCTATGATATCATCCTGATGGGTCTCGTCACGGTCTTCACGCTCTCCTCGGTGTCGCTCTATCTCGTCGAGTGGCTGCGGCACATGAGCACGATCGAAGCCAAGTGAGTTGGGATCTGTGAGTTGACGACTTTTCGGTGAGGGACTTGGCCCCGCAACAGGCCAACTCCCGCTCGATGAAGTCGAATCTCGTCAAACACGGCCGGCACGCCGGCATGGAGCAAAGCAAGCGTGGCAGGCCGCGTTCATCCCCGACAATTGGCGTTTTCGCTTCCGCATGCGGAGAGCCTCAGCCGGGACAATTTCCTCGAAGGCCCCGCGAACGCCGCCGGCCTCGCCCTGATCGACAGCTGGCCGGAATGGTCGAACCGGATCATGTGGCTGGCCGGTCCCGAAGGCAGCGGCAAAAGCCATCTCGCCGCGATCTGGGCCGAAGAGGCCGGCGCCCGCTCGACCACGGCCAATGCGTTGACCGCCGCAGGCGTCCCGGGCGCGCTCGCCACTGGCGCGCTGGTGGTCGAGGATCTCAAGGCCGGGGATTTTGACGAACGCGCCCTCTTCCATCTGATGAACCTTGCCCGTGAGGACGGTGCCTACATCCTCTTCACCGGACGCGACGTGCCGGCATCGCTCGAGATCGAGCTGCGCGACCTGCGCTCGCGCCTGCGTGCGGTGCCCGTGATCTCGCTGCTGCCTCCCGACGACCAGCTCTTCCGCGGCCTGATCGTCAAGTTCTGCGCCGACCGCCAGCTCACGGTGGACGAGAGCATCGTCAGCTACCTCGCCACCCGCCTGGAGCGGTCCTCGGCGGCCGCCCGACAGGCCGTAGAGCTGCTCGACAGCGAGGCCCTCCGGCTCGGCCGTCCCGTCACACGGGCGCTGGCCGCCGAGCTGCTGCGGGACGCCTGAGCGCCGCTCGGGCGCCCTTTGCCGCTCTTTGCCGCTCTTGCTCCCCTTGTCGCCCTTGGCCGCTTGACGCGGCGCGACGGCGGAACATCAATGTCATCGAAACGTCATCGCACTAACACATGCTCCCGCCGGTTTTTGCGCATAAGTCGCAAGGTGGGGCGAACTGGATGGACCGACTTCTCATGGACTCAGCGCAAGCCGTTGAAACTAAAGAAAAAGCCCCTGAGACCGAGGGCCTGCCGGCAATCGCCACGAGCCCCGAGCGGTTCATCAATCGCGAGCTGTCCTGGCTGCATTTCAACCGCCGCGTCCTGGAGGAATCGGTCAATCCCAGCCACCCCATGCTGGAGCGGGTGCGATTCCTGTCGATATCGGCGAATAACCTCGACGAGTTCTTCATGGTCCGCGTCGCCGGCATCAAGGCCCAGGTGCGCGAGGGCATTGCCGAACGCGCGCCCGACGGCCTGACGCCGTCCGAGCAGCTTGCGCTGATCAACCGCACCGTCTCCCAGCTCGCCTCCGACCAGCAGGCGATCTGGCGCGACCTGCGCGGCACGCTGGCCGATGTCGGCATCGTGCTCGTTGACGGCAAGGACGTCACCAAAGCGGAGCGGACCTGGATCGAGGACTATTTCCTCAACAACGTGTTCCCGCTGCTGACGCCGCTCGCGATCGACCCGGCTCATCCCTTCCCGTTCATTCCGAGCCTCGGCTTCACCATCGCGCTCCAGCTCACGCGCGAGGCCGACGGCAAGCAGATGAACGCGCTGATCCGCATGCCCGGCAAGATCGACCGCTTCATCCGCCTGCCGTCCGAGGGCAAGGCGGTGCGCCTGCTCTCGCTGGAGCAGGCGACCGGCCTGTTCATCAACCGTCTTTTCCCCGGCTACAATCTGCACGGCCAGGGCGCCTTCCGCATCATCCGCGACTCCGAGCTCGAAATCGAGGAAGAGGCCGAAGACCTCGTCCGCCTGTTCGAGACCGCGCTGAAGCGCCGCCGCCGCGGATCGGTGATCCGGCTCGAGATCGACGCCAAGATGCCCGAGGAGCTGCGCAGCTTCGTGCAGCACGCGCTGTCGGCCGCCGATGACGAAGTGTTCCTGGTCGATGGCGTGCTCGCCATGAACGAGCTCTCGCAGCTCACCCGCCTCGACCGGCCCGACCTCGAATTCACCCCTTACGTGCCGCGCCATCCCGAGCGCGTGCGCGAGCATGGCGGTGACATCTTCGCGGCGATCCGCCAGAAGGACCTCATCGTCCACCATCCTTACGAATCCTTCGACGTCGTCGTGCAGTTCCTGCAGCAGGCCGCGCGCGATCCTGATGTCGTCGCGATCAAGCAGACGCTGTACCGCACCTCCAACAACTCGCCGATCGTGCGCGCGCTTGCGGAAGCCGCCGAAGCCGGCAAGTCCGTCACCGCGCTGATCGAGCTCAAGGCTCGGTTCGACGAGGAAGCCAACATCCGCTGGGCGCGCGACCTCGAGCGCGCCGGCGTGCAGGTCGTCTATGGCTTCCTCGAATTGAAGACGCACGCGAAACTCTCGATGGTGGTGCGCCGCGAGGGCGGCAGCCTCACGACTTACGTCCACACCGGCACCGGCAACTACCATCCGGTTACAGCACGCATTTATACCGACCTCTCCTACTTCACCTCCGATCCGACCATCGGCCGTGATGCCGCACGCGTGTTCAACTTCATCACCGGCTATGCTGCTCCGAGCGATCTGGAGAAGATGGCGGTATCGCCGCTGACCCTGCGCAAGCGCATCATCGAGCACATCCAGGGCGAGACCGCGCATGCCCAGCACGGCCGTCCCGGCGCGGTCTGGATGAAGATGAATGCGCTCGTCGATCCCGACATCATCGACGCGCTCTATGAAGCCTCGCAAGCCGGCGTGCAGGTCGAGCTCGTGGTGCGCGGCATCTGTTGCCTCAGGCCCGGCATTCCCGGCCTGTCGGAGAATATCCGCGTCAAGTCGATCATCGGGCGATTCCTGGAACACGGCCGAATCTACTGCTTCGGCATGGGCCAGGGCCTGCCGAGCGCCAAAGCTGCTGTGTATATCTCGTCCGCCGATATGATGCCGCGCAACCTCGACCGCCGCGTCGAGGTGCTGTGTCCGCTGCAAAATCCCACGGTGCATCAGCAGGTTCTCGAACAGATCATGGTCGCGAACCTGAAGGACAATGAGCAAAGCTGGCAGTTGTTGCCGGACGGGTCCTCAACGCGTATGAAGGCCGCGAAGGGCGAGGAGCCTTTCAACGTGCACAACTACTTCATGACAAATCCGAGTCTGTCTGGCCGTGGAAAGTCGCTCAAGGAATCCTCGCCGCGCCGCCTCACGCGCCGTAATGAACGTCATCAATCCTGATCCGGGACCGTCGACGTGAAGCGGCCGCGCAAGCGCGGCTCGAGCGTCGCGGTCATCGACATCGGGTCCAACTCGGTCCGTCTCGTCGTCTATGAGGGGCTGACGCGGAGCCTCCTTCCGATCTTCAACGAGAAGACGCTGTGCGGCCTCGGGCGCGAGGTGCAGAGCACCGGCCTGCTCGCGCCTGACGCCGTCGACAAGGCGCTGACCTCGCTGAAGCGATTCCGCGCCCTGTGCCGCGTGATGCAGGTCGGCCGCGTGTTCGCGATCGCGACCGCAGCCTGCCGCGACGCCTCCAACGGCCCCGACTTCATCGCCAAGGCCGAACGCATCTGCGCGGTGAAGATCGAGATCCTGTCCGGCCCGCGCGAGGCGCGGCTGTCGGCGCTCGGCGTGATCTCCGGCATCCATCTTCCCGATGGTATCGTCGGCGATCTCGGCGGCGGCTCGCTCGAACTGATCGACGTGCGCCGGAACAGCGTGCGCAGCGGCGTGACGCTGCCGCTCGGCGGCCTCGCGCTCCAGGACCTCGCGCACAAATCGCTCAAGCGCGCCGACCGCATCGTGCGCGAGGAGATCGATGAGGTGCCGCAGCTCGTCGCGGGCCGCGGCCGCACCTTCTACGCCGTCGGCGGCACCTGGCGCGCGCTCGCGCGCATCCACATCATCCAGAGCGGCTATCCGCTGCAGGTGATGCACGGCTACTCCATTCCCGCGGCTGAGGCGCTCGACTTCTCGCGCCGTCTGCGCCGCCTTGCCGCCACCGGCATGCTCGCCGACATCGAGGTCGTCGCCGACGCTCGCCGCCCGCTCCTTACCTATGCGGCGCTGGTGCTCGAGCACATCATCCGCGTGGCAAAGCCGAAGACCATCGTGTTCTCGACCTTCGGCGTCCGCGAGGGCCTGCTGCACGAGAAGCTCACGGAAAGCGAGCGCAACAAGGACGGGCTGATCTGCGCGGCCGAGGAGCTGAACCAGCTGCTGTCACGTTCGGCGAAGCATGCCCGCGAGCTGATCGCCTGGACCGATATCCTGGTGCGCGTGGTGAAGCTGCGCGAGACGCCGGAGGATCGCCGCCTGCGCCACACCGCGTGCCTGCTCTCCGACATCGGCTGGCGCGTGCATCCGGACCATCGCGGCGAGCAGACGCTGAGCCTTGTCGTCAACGCCAATTTCGGCGCCATCACTCACACCGAGCGCGCCTTCGTCGGCTTGTCCGTATTCTATCGCTATGCGGGCCTCAGCGAAGAGAACCAGCCGCCGGCCACGATGCAGGAGCTGCTGACGCCGGCCCAGCTCGAACGTGCCCGCCTGCTCGGCGCGGCGTTTCGCGTCGCCCATCTGATCTCGGCGGCACGTCCCGGCGTGCTGCCGGCCACGCATTTCCGCAGCCAGGGCCGCAGTCTGATGCTGGTGTTCGAGCACCGGCTCGTCGACCTCGTCGCCGACCGCGTCGGCAGCCGCTTCCGCCAGCTCGCCCGCCTGATCGGCCGCAACGGCTCGATCGTGCGGCGGTAGACTAGTCTGTTCCACCTGTGAAAGCAGACATCACGTCGTCGAAGACTGAGGACCGCTAAGGGCCACAAGCAGACGTCACGCCTCGGCTCATCCCAGGTGAGTCCGACTTCGCGACGACAAACCAAGTAAGACTTACTTACGTGGCTCGGTCACCACCTTGGTTGATCCGTCCGGCGCTGCCTGCATTCCCGGGGGGCTTTGACCTTGCGGGCTTTCCGGCGGCGCGCCCCCCGATTTCGTGTCCAGCGGTCCGGTCCAACCTTGTGGCTGCAATTGACCTTTTTCTTCTGGTGCCGAGCGTCCAGTTGTCATGTCCTTGGGGTCGGTCTGCGCTGCCGCAAATCCGCACGACAACGCCCAGCCAACCGCCGTTATCAGAATGATCCGCATCGCGAGCCTCCGCTTGGCTGATCGAACCAACAGGCGGGTCCCGCTTCAGTTCCCTCCCCGCAAACGATGTCCGCCTCGGGTCATAGGCTGCAGAGGTGGCCGATCTTCGCGGCTTCCGCTGTACACCCAACTGCGGACGCGTCGGCAGCCACCGGGACCTCCAGCCACGGCCAGGAGCGGAAGCCGCGATTTGGACCACAGGCCCGCTACCATGGTCGGCGATAAGTATCGTACGTGAAGTGGTTCACAAATGGACGAGTTAGACCGCGGTACGCTGACCGGGTTGTTGGCCGACGGCCGCGAGCCCAAGAACGACCAGTCTCTTCGCACAATTCAGAAAGTCGATTGGAGAATAAGCCACACGATAAATCAGATGGAGGATCCGATGGTGAAGAGAGCGATCACGCTTGGCGGTGGGGGCCCGGCAGCAGGGCTGCATATCGGGGTTCTGGAAGCTCTCGCCAATGCAGGAATAACCTTCGACGTGTGGGCATTGTCGTGCATCGGCGCCTGGGTTGGGATTGTCTATAACCAGTTCGACGACAAAGTAGTTGCGAATAAATACAGGGCGAAAAGGACCTATGAATTCTTCAGGGATAACGTGTTTCGCGACGACGAAAGCTACAAGCGCTTTCCCATCAACACGGTGTTCGGCCCGGATTGGGGAACCATCAGCAAGGCTATGTCCGACTTCGTCACAGATGCCAATACCTATAAGCATTTGTGGGATCCGCAGGCGATGGCGAGTGCCGTCGAGAAAACCATGTCGCTCTGGTTCCCTCAACGCCCAAATAGGGGCTGCGGGGGAAGGTTCACGATCCCGGACGAGGGCGACAGAAATAGATGGATTCTCAATCAGGTGTTGGCACCAAATCCTTTCGTTCGCTATGCCACGTCGATGATGTATCTGTCCCATGTGACCGGCCTCTCCAGGATCAACTATCCGCAGAGCCAATTCATGAACGGCATCAATTTCGACGAGCTGAACAAGCCCGAAAAGCCGTTCATATTTCACAACGCCTGGAATCTCGACGATCACAAGCTCGCGTTGTTTTCCAACCGTGAGTTTGATCAGACTCGGAGGGCCAAGGACATTGAGTACAACGTGCCCATCACTGCATCCAGTCTGTGCGCGTGTTCAGCCCTTCCCTTCATCGAAGAAACGGTGGAGATCGACAAGGTTACATATTGCGAGGGAGCGCTGATCGACACGGTCAACTTCGAGAGCCTGATCCAGGAGCATCATAAGCCGGGCGATGAGCTCGACGAAATATGGGTGAGCCGGATCGTCGATGCGAAGCAAGTCCGCAAACCGAAAAACCTTCACGATGCCTTGGCAAATCTCTGCCAATTGTTCGCAGCAACCGTTGGCGAAGACGACGTCAAGCTCTTCAAGTACCACGTCCGGTGCGACGGGAAAAAGGACAGTCGGTGGCAAGGCACAGTCGTGGAGATTCATGTGCCGGGGCACATCAATTTTAAATGGAATCACAGCAACCTGCATGGTGGGCGCAAGTTGGGGAAAGCCGCCGCGGAACAAGCGATTGCCGCATACTACGAACATCAAGATCGTCCGCCGCATCCCGGGCCACATTTCATCAACGAGGATCCGGCGAACGACCATGCGAAGGAATGGCGGGAGGTGCAAGGTACCTATCAGGAATGTCGTCAGCAATTCGACGCTTGACGCCGGGGTAAACCGGCCTTGCAACCTGCTGAGTCACGTCACTCTATCTGTAGTTCAGCCAGAACTACCGCAGGCGGTCGAGCAACGCCTTTGCCTGCTTGACGTCCCGTGTTTCAAAACCCTCGGTGAACCAGGCGTGGATGGGCGCGAGCAGGTCGAACGCTTGCTGGTGCTTCCGCTCATCGATCCACAACGCGGCAAGGTCTGTTGCAGCTCGAAGCTCGAGGGCCTTGGCGTGCTGGCTTCTTGCGATTGTCAATGCGCGATCGAGCAGTAGTTGCGGCTCGGTGCCGGCTTCCGATGCGCCGCGGACGAGCAACGCGCCCGCTTTCAGCCGGTACAGCTCGGCCTCAAATATCCGTTCGCTGTTGCGGCCGGTCGTGGCGAGGCCCTGTTCGATCAGCTCCAGCGTAGGTTCGCGCTGATGGCTCGACAACAAGGCCGGAGCCAGGAGCACGTACAGTGCCGTGATGCCGAGCTGATAGCCCGCGCCACGATATTCATTCATCGCAGCCTGGATTTCCTCGAGCGCGGCGGATGAGGGATCAAGAAAGGTGGCGCTTATCCCCCGGACGGCGCGCGACAATCCCCGCCATTGCCTGAATGCGTGCTCTTCCGACAAGCTGAGACAGCGGTCCGCGTAGCGGTGCGCCGTCAGGAACTCGCCCCGAAGCGCGTGGATAATGGACGCATAATAGGTCGCGTAAGCCTGGGAGTGCGGATGATTGATGGCATCTGCGCGTTCGATGGCAGCATTCACACGTGCGAGCGCCGTATCGGGGTGGCCCAGCAATAACAGCGCCCATGACATCAGAGCAAGGTCGGCCACGCCCGCATCCTGCCCGGCGGCCCGCGCCGCCAATCTGTCCTGCTCGCTGCTCGCCTCGAACGTCTCGAAGGCCCGTTCGATCACCTCGCGCGCGCCCGTGAGATGTCCCATGAAAAGGCGAATCATGCCTTGGCCGCGCATCGCGTTGAGCAGCGTCGGTCGATCGTGGCGCGCTTCGGCGAGATCGAGCAGCGCCGAGATCATTTCCTCGGCGACCGGCAGCTCACCACGAATGACGCTCGCTGTGGTCAACCAGAACATGATCTGCAGTTGTTCGGGGGGATCGTTGAGGCGCTGGCAAAGCGCGCGTGCGCGCGCGAAGGTCGCCACGGCCTGAGGCGAGGCCGGCCCCAGGGTGGCGATCAGGCATGGTCCCAGCTCGAACTGAAAATCAAGCTCCAGCCTGTCCTTCACCGCGCCGTCGGCCAGATGGGCCAAGACCTCGATGCCCTTTCGCAAATGCGCGATGGCTTCGAGGTTGGCGGAGCGCATGGCCGCCTTCCTGCCTGCCTGGAGCCAATAGTCCCTGGCCTTGTCGAACAGTCCCGCCTCCGTCAGGTGGAGTGCGAGGGTTTCGGGTTGAGCCTCCACGATTTCCGGAAATCGTTGCTCGAACGCATCGGCTATGGTGGCATGCAGCGCGGCGCGCCGGCTCTTCAGAAGTCCCGCTTCGGCGGCGTCCCGCACCAGCGCATGCTTGAAGGTATAGACCGCCCGCGGTATCTCGCCCCGGCAGAATATCAGCTCCGCCCGAACCAACTGGGCAAGCGCCTCCTCGAGCCTCTGCGCCGGCAACCCGGCAACAGCGCTCAACAGTTCGTAGGAGAACTCGCGCCCGACGACGGCGCCGATCTGGGCCACGTCCTTCACCGGGGCTAGTCTGTCCAGTCTCGCCATCAGCGATGCGCTCAATGTAGTCGGAATCGCCATCGGAGGCAGCGGACGGCTGAGCGTGTAATGGTCGTCCTGCTCGTGCAACAGCCCGGTTTCGAGCACGGCTTTCGTCAACTCCTCGACGAACAGGGGCACGCCATCGGTACGGGCGAGGATTTGGTCCATGACCTCCTCGGGAAGCGTCTTGCCCGCCGTGACACGCTCGACCAATGCCGCCCCGTTGCGGCGGTTCAGCCGCGTGAGCGAGAGCGTCGTCACATGAGCATGGCTAGGCCAGGGCGGCGTGAACTCCGGTCTCGCGGTGATGAGCAGCAAAACGCGAAGCCGCGGTACCTTCTCCAGTGTGACCGTGAGCAGCTCCAGTGAAGTCGGGTCCGCCCAATGGGCATCCTCGAAGATGACGAACACCGGCTGCCGCGCCGCCAATGCGTCGAGCTGGTCGAACAGCGCGGCAAGCGTGACGTCCTTGCGGTTCTGCGGACTGAGCTCGGGCAGACGGTAGCGGTTGCTGATCGGCAGCGACAGAAGGTTGGCCAGGGGCGGCACGACACGGTCCGCGTCACCACCGAAGCGCAGGAGCAGAGCCTCGAGCTTGGCAAACTTCTCCGTTGGCGTCTCGCCTCGCTCGAACCGGGCGGCGCGTTCGAGGTTGGCGATGAAGGGATGCAGCGCGCTGTTGGTGTGATGCGCCGAGCAGAAATGGCGCACCGTGATGTGCCGTTCCGCCTGCAGCCGCTCTTGCAGCGCCAGTGCTATGTGCGACTTGCCGATGCCTGGCTCGCCGGTGAGAAGCACGACGCAGCCTTCGCCTGACGCAGCATGCTGCCAGCGCCGCAACAGCAGCTCGATCTCTTCGTCACGCCCGATCGGTGGTGTCAGTCGAGTCTTGTGCTGCGCTTCGAAGCGGCTTTCCGCGCCGCTGATCCCGAGCACCTGCCAGGCGGGTATAGGCTCCGACCATCCTTTAAGCGCAACAGGCCCGAGATCGCGATATTCAAAATATCCTTCCGTGAGCTGGTGCGTGCTCTCGGAGATCAGCACCGTGCCGGGCTCGGCGAATTGCTGCAGGCGAGCGGCGAGGTTCGGTGTCTCGCCAATCACCGCCTGCTCCTTGGCGGCGCCTTCGCCGATCAGGTCGCCGACCACGACCATGCCGGTCGCGATGCCGATGCGGACCTGCAACTGGGTGCTGACGTCCGTCTCGAGGTTGGCGACGGCATCGACCAGCGCGAGCCCGGCGCGTGTTGCCTGCTCGGCATCGTCCTCGTGGGCCTGGGGATAACCGAAATAGGCGAGCACGCCATCCCCCATGTACCGCGCGATGATGCCTTGGCTCCGCGCGATGATCTCCGCGATGCAGGCATGATAGGCGCGGATGACCGCGCGCAGATCCTCTGGATCCAGTCGGGCCGAAAGTGCCGACGAGCCCACCAGATCGCAAAACATGACCGTGAGCTGGCGTCGCTCGGCGCTGTCCCGCGGCGCTGGTCCGGCGGCCGCTTGAGCCGATCCGAGGACGTCACCCTTGAGGTCTGCGATCACGCGCAGCAGCTTGCGCCGGTGCCCGAGCAGGACGCCGAGGTCCTTGAGGTCCTGCTCCGTGAGGTCGCCAATGACGGAAAGGTCGATGGCATTCTCGGCGAAACGCTGGGCGTACTCGCCCAAACCGATCGATGCGAGCCACTCTGCAGTACCTGTCATGGGATACCTATGGCCTATGCAATGAGAATAGCACATTGGAACAGCCTGCGAAGGCGCATCTATCGCCAGAAGCGCAGATCGCCCGACCTCTCGCCCAATTGATAAGGGCTCCGGCGAAAACTGGATGCTGGCAAGCGATGTCCGCTAATGGGATGGTCCGGCCGTGCTCCGGCCCTGCCAGCACGAGAAGCTGGCAAGGGGCGCTCAAGACAAGGAGCACGCCATGTCTCAGAAACTCAACGCGGCGATCGCCGTGATCGGCATCGACATCGGCAAAAACTCGTTCCACATCGTGGGTCAGGATCACCGCGGTGCCATCGTGCTGCGGCAGAAGTGGTCGCGCGGCCAGGTGGAAACGCGGCTCGCCAACCTGCCGCCGTGCTTGATCGGTATGGAGGCCTGCGTAGGCGCCCATCATCTCAGCCGCAAACTCCAAGTACTTGGCCACGACGCCCGCCTGATGCCAGCGAAATACGTGCGCCCGTATTCGAAGGGACAGAAGAATGACTTCCGAGATGCGGAAGCCATCGCCGAGGCTGTCCAACGCCCGACCATGAAGTTCGTCGCGACCAAGACCGCCGATCAGCTCGACCTTCAGGCACTGCACCGCGTCCGCGATCGATTGGTCGGTCAGCGTACCGGCGCGATCAATCAGATCCGTGCGTTCCTGCTGGAACGGGGCATCGCCGTGCGGCAAGGCCCGCATTCCCTGCGGTTCGAGTTGCCAGGTATCTTGGCAACACGCACTGATGTGCTCTCGCCTCGCATGTTGCCCATCATCGAGGGTCTGGCGGAAGACTGGCGCCGGCTGGATGAGCGTATCGAGGGTCTATCTGGCGAGATCGAAACACTAGCCCGTCAAGATAGGGCCTGCCAGCGACTGATGACGGTGCCTGGCATTGGCCCAATCATCTCGAGCGCAATGGTGGCTGCGATCGGCACCGGAGACGTGTTCTCGAAAGGCCGCGACTTCGGCGCCTGGCTTGGACTTGTTCCGAAGCAGATATCGACCGGCGACCGCACGATCCTCGGCAGTATATCAAGGCGCGGTAATCGCTACCTGCGCGCGCTGTTCGTGCAAGCCGCGTGGGTTGTTCTGGTAAAGGTCAAGTGCTGGGAGCGCTATGGCCTCAACTCTTGGATCGAAGCCGCCAAGAAGCGATTGCACCACAACGTGCTGGCGATTGCGCTCGCCAACAAGCTCGCCCGGATCGCCTGGGCGGTCCTCAACAAGGGACGCGCCTTCGCGTGCGTCAAGATGGAGGAGACGGTGTCCCGACCTGCTTGATCCTCGCGCCGTGCGCGGGGCCGTCAAGGCGCAGCCTGGCAGCAGGAGAGCAAGACGTCAGGACAGCACGACGGCCGGCTTTGACGGCCCCTTGCGCGCGGCGCGTCTGCGCGCGCAGGCCGGGACGAAGGAACGGCCGCCAGGCACGAACGAAGGAACAGCGCGAAGTGAGGAGCTATCGATGACGTAACAACCCTTACCCGCCGAGGTCTGCGAGAGGATGAGACGACGATGGAGAATCGGTCTTCCCGGCACATGTGAACCCTGGTGACCCAAATGGCCCGGTCGAGGCCTGTCCGCTAACCAGATCACATGCGCGCTGATATCCATGATGGCCCGGAGCACTGCGCTCCAAACAGAGGCCGGATACATTGATGCAAGACCGCATCTACCGGATCGTCGAAATCTTCTTGCACCCCACGGCCGGACCATACATCAGGGTCAAAAGGCGCCATCAGTCGGCGCCACGGCCGCGTGTGCTCAGCCCGCCGAAGGCGGACATCTTGGCGTTCGACATGGATGTCAGTAACGCGCCAGAAACCGAAGGTTGTACCAAGTTTGTGCGGGATTGTCCGCATAGGGACATGACGCTAATGGGATGGTCCGGCCGTGCTCCGGCCCTGCCAGCACGAGAAGCTGGCAAGGGGCGCTCAAGACAAGGAGCACGCCATGTCTCAGAAACTCAACGCGGCGATCGCCGTGATCGGCATCGACATCGGCAAAAACTCGTTCCACATCGTGGGTCAGGATCACCGCGGTGCCATCGTGCTGCGGCAGAAGTGGTCGCGCGGCCAGGTGGAAACGCGGCTCGCCAACCTGCCGCCGTGCTTGATCGGTATGGAGGCCTGCGTAGGCGCCCATCATCTCAGCCGCAAACTCCAAGTACTTGGCCACGACGCCCGCCTGATGCCAGCGAAATACGTGCGCCCGTATTCGAAGGGACAGAAGAATGACTTCCGAGATGCGGAAGCCATCGCCGAGGCTGTCCAACGCCCGACCATGAAGTTCGTCGCGACCAAGACCGCCGATCAGCTCGACCTTCAGGCACTGCACCGCGTCCGCGATCGATTGGTCGGTCAGCGTACCGGCGCGATCAATCAGATCCGTGCGTTCCTGCTGGAACGGGGCATCGCCGTGCGGCAAGGCCCGCATTCCCTGCGGTTCGAGTTGCCAGGTATCTTGGCAACACGCACTGATGTGCTCTCGCCTCGCATGTTGCCCATCATCGAGGGTCTGGCGGAAGACTGGCGCCGGCTGGATGAGCGTATCGAGGGTCTATCTGGCGAGATCGAAACACTAGCCCGTCAAGATAGGGCCTGCCAGCGACTGATGACGGTGCCTGGCATTGGCCCAATCATCTCGAGCGCAATGGTGGCTGCGATCGGCACCGGAGACGTGTTCTCGAAAGGCCGCGACTTCGGCGCCTGGCTTGGACTTGTTCCGAAGCAGATATCGACCGGCGACCGCACGATCCTCGGCAGTATATCAAGGCGCGGTAATCGCTACCTGCGCGCGCTGTTCGTGCAAGCCGCGTGGGTTGTTCTGGTAAAGGTCAAGTGCTGGGAGCGCTATGGCCTCAACTCTTGGATCGAAGCCGCCAAGAAGCGATTGCACCACAACGTGCTGGCGATTGCGCTCGCCAACAAGCTCGCCCGGATCGCCTGGGCGGTCCTCAACAAGGGACGCGCCTTCGCGTGCGTCAAGATGGAGGAGACGGTGTCCCGACCTGCTTGATCCTCGCGCCGTGCGCGGGGCCGTCAAGGCGCAGCCTGGCAGCAGGAGAGCAAGACGTCAGGACAGCACGACGGCCGGCTTTGACGGCCCCTTGCGCGCGGCGCGTCTGCGCGCGCAGGCCGGGACGAAGGAACGGCCGCCAGGCACGAACGAAGGAACAGCGCGAAGTGAGGAGCTATCGATGACGTAACAACCCTTACCCGCCGAGGTCTGCGAGAGGATGAGACGACGATGGAGAATCGGTCTTCCCGGCACATGTGAACCCTGGTGACCCAAATGGCCCGGTCGAGGCCTGTCCGCTAACCAGATCACATGCGCGCTGATATCCATGATGGCCCGGAGCACTGCGCTCCAAACAGAGGCCGGATACATTGATGCAAGACCGCATCTACCGGATCGTCGAAATCTTCTTGCACCCCACGGCCGGACCATACATTTGGGTCACGATCAGGCATCCCGGACTTGTCCGAGCTTGGTCCCCTCATGGCCCAGAAGCGGACGCTCGGATGTATGAGTACGCGCCCTAGCTCGCCCTGATCCTCCTCGGGCGCTTCTTGAGCCACATGATCGCGCCACTGACGAAGAGGACGAGTGGCGCGATGCCGGCTGCGAACACCAACAATCGTCCGGAAAGTCCGAACGTCGCGCCATTGTGGAGCCAGAGCTGTTCGGCCACATAGCGGTCGCCCAGCGACATGGCATCGGACGTGCGATCGTGCAGCACCGCGCCACTCCATGGATCGAGCCAGATCGCCCCTCGTGCCCGCACGGCGGGATCAGCGCCATCCGCGCGGAACTGCACGCGCCACGTGTTGCGCGTTTCGCCTGGCGGGGACAGCATGGCGACCGCCCTGCCCGGCTTGGCCTCCTCTGCGCGTCGCATAATCGCATCGGGAGAGAGCAGCGGTGTCCCGGCGGGAGGCGGTGCTGCGATCCGTGGCGAGGGATCAGGTGTCGGCTGCGACAGAACGCCGACGATGGGACGCACCACGTCCGGAAAAACGAGACCGATGCCGGTGATCGCGAGTCCTGGGAGCACTAACAGCGCCCAAAAGCCGGCGGCGCCATGAACGTCGAAGACAAATCGCAGCAGCGACACGTCCCTGCGGATCGATATCGATCGCCAGAACCGGCCCGGCTTCGGCCACCACAGGAATAAGCCCGACGCCGTCAAGCCCAGCAGCATGAACCCGGCCACGCCGACCAATTCCCTGCCCCACCACTCGTAGAGCAGCAGCGTATAGTGGAGACGATAGACCTTGAGCGCGAACGCATTGATATAGTCACGCCGCCCCAGCACCTTCCCGTTTGACGGATCGACCATGGTCGTCCAACGATTTGGGTAATGACCTCTCTGGGTTTCGTGCGCATGTATGACGACCCAGACCGGCCAGGTCCGATCCGGAACGAGGATCGTGGAAATCGGCGCGGCGTCCGCCGCCGCGGCCGCGCGGATCACCTCGCTCAAGACAACCCTTTGTTCCGGGGTCGCAGGCGCGTAGAGCGCCGGGTTCAGAGCGGCGTCGATTTCGCGATAGAAGACGATGAAGCTTCCCGTGAGGCCGATCAGCACGACGACGATACCTCCGGCCAGCCCGAGCCAGCGATGAGTCCATAGAAGCCCACGCCGCGCACGTCCGGCGAGGTTCCGGCCCCGCAACATCGTCATTGCACGCGTCAAGCCGAGCCGGCTCAGAAATCGGTCGACAGCGACAGGAGCAGGGTTCGCGGATTACCCTGCGACACCGCGGAGAAGCTCGCAACGCCGGCCCAGTAGTTGGTGTCGAACACGTTCTGGACCAGGGCCCGGAGCGTCACCGGCCGGTTGTTGATGCGCGTGGTGTAGCGGGCACCAAGGTCGAGCCTCGTCCAGGCCGGAACGACCTGCGCATTCGCCGCATCGAGATACTGGTATCCGGTATAGACGGTGTTTGCGACCAGCGTCAGACCAGGCGCGAACGGCGTATCCCATTCAGCAGACAGGTTCGCTTGCACCTGCGGCACACCGATCGGCGTCTTGCCGAGATTGGCCGGCGTGCTCGTCTTGGTCAGTTCGGGGTCGATCAGCGTCACGCCGCCAAGAACTCGAATGCCCGGCTGCACCTCTCCGAACACGGTCAATTCCAGGCCGCGATTACGCTGCTCGGCGTCGGCACGGAAGACCTTGTCGACGCCGAGCTGTCCCGACGGCTTGGTGATCTCGAACAGGCTGATCGTGGTGGCCAGCATGCCGAAATCGATCTTGACGCCTGCTTCCTTCTGCTTGCTGAAATAAGGCGTCAGAACCTCTCCGGAATTGCTCGCCGTCGTCGGTGCGATGTCGCCTTTGCTCAGCCCTTCGATGTAGTTGGCGTAGAGCGAAACGTTGCTCCAGGGCTTGACGACGACGCCGACCATCGGCGTGAACGCCGTCTGATCGTAGGAGGCGGTGACGGCGCCTGTCGTGGTGTTGTAATTGTTCGACTTGACGCCCTGCTGCCGCACGCCAACGGTCAGCTGAAGACGCTCCTGGAAAACTGACAACGTGTCTGCCAGCGCAAGGCCGGTCAATTCGGTGTCCGACAGCTTCGGAACGGTCGCGGGCGCTGGAACGAGCTGCTCGGGACGGGCGATCGGCGCATAGATATTGGACAGCACCGGCGTCCCGGACACAGAGCCCCGTCCGATCTGGTCTGTGTAATAGCTCCCCTGGAAAGTCACGGCGTGACTGATCGCGGCGGTGTCGAACCGGGCCCGCACACCGGCGTCGGCCACGTCCCTGTCGATGTCGAATTTGAAGTGCCCCGGTGTCGACGTGGTGTTGCCGGCCGCGTTCAGGATCGTCGGCGTGCCGAACAAGCGATCGACCTGGGTCCGGCCGCCACCGCCATCGGCGAACACCGTCACGGAATCCGTCACGTCGTATTCGGCCCGCGCCAGCAGCGAGTTGTCATGAACCTTGGCCCATTCCCAGGCCTGCGTGACATTGCGCCTGCCAACTGGCGCGGTCGGGACGGCGACGCCTGTTGCGACCAGAAACGGCCTGGTGGGCGCGTCGAACTTTTCCTCCTGATCGATGAAGTCGAGCGACGCCCTGAATCTCTCACCGCGATAGTCGAACGCCGCGGAGCCGACATGTGCCTCCCGGCTCTGATTGTCGAGCGGCGTATCGCCATTGTGATAGCTGCCGTTGACGCGAATGCCGAATTCGCGGTTCTCGCCGAACCGGCGGCTGACGTCGAGATGGGTACCGAACTGCGAGCTCGTCGCGTAGTCAGTCGTCACGCGCGTGAGATCGACATCCCCGGCACGCTTCGGAACGATGTTGATGGTGCCGCCGACGCTGCTGTTTGGGGCCATGCCGTACAGCAGTGCGGTCGGCCCCTTGATGATCTCGATCCGTTCGACGTAGTCGGTGAACACGCGGTAGTTCGGCGCGACACCAAAGACGCCGTTGAAGGCTATTTCTCCGACATTGCCCTCGCCGATAGGAAATCCGCGGATGAAGAAGGAGTCGAGAATGCCGCCGGTCTGCCCCGTGAAGCGAACCGAGGGGTCGTTGCTGACGACGTCGGCGACCGTCGTGGCCTGTTGATCCTCGATCTTCTTGGCGGTGTAACTCGTGATGTTGAACGGCGTATCCATGAAGTCCTTATTGCCGAGCAGACCGACCTGGCCCCCGCGGGCGACCTGCCCGCCCGCGTAGGGCTGCGGGAGTGCGCCCGGTTTCGGCGCGGCGGGATTTCCTTCCGCTTGAACCGCTGGCCGCTCCGTTGCACGCGATCCGGCGCGGGCCGCCGTCCGGCCCGGATTGGAGCGGGGACGCGCGCGCTGCTTCGGCGCATCGCCGACAACGGTCACCGCCGGTAGCGCGGTCTCGCGCTCCGCCGCGGGCGCCGCGCCCTGCGCGTTGACGTGCTGCGGCAGGCCGGCAGTGAACAAGGCGATGGCGGCGATGGAGCCCGTGAAGGCTGTCGATCTGGAGAATCTGGGAAGCGTCGTGGCGGTGGACGCAAGAACAGCAACGGGACGGCAAATGACTCGCGACGGCATCGCACCAGCTTCCGATTTCATGAACATGAACGACGGAGCGACGTGCCGCGGGCAGCATTATCGAGTCAACGAAAGTGGCCTTTAGTTTCAGCAGTTTATAATGAGATAAACTCTAGATCGCCCGGAGGTTGCGAACATTGTGATTCACGCTGCGACATGTCGAAGCGCGTCACGCGAGACTGCTTGACGGGAGAGTTCGCGGGGAGCTGCGGTGCTCGCCGGCGCGTGAGCCGGCAAAACCGATCACGCAACTACGCTTGGGGGATTATTCAGCCGACGCCTTGGCGTGGCGCTCGGAGGATTCGAGCGCGGCCTGGCCGAGGCTGCGCCGGCGCCAGATGGTGCCGACGACCAGCACGACGACGACGCCGAGCGCTGCGCAGAGATACTCGCCGCCACTTCCGCCATGGCCGAATTGCAGCGGGATGCGCATGCCGGTGAGCATCTTGTCCAGGGAGGCGCCGAGCGGCCCCTCGAACAGCGTGTGCAGCCTGGGCGCGACGCCGGGATCGGTCGCGATCACCTCGCCCGCGATCCAGCCGAGCAGCGCAGCACCAGCCCACACCAGCACCGGCAGCTTAGCCAGCAGCGCCATGATCAGCGCCGCACCGGCGACGATCAGGGGAACGCTGATGGCAAGGCCGAGGATCAGCAGCGGCACGCTGCCATTGGCCGCCGCCGCGACCGCAATGACGTTGTCGAGGCTCATGACGATGTCGGCGACGACGACGATCTGCACGGCCTGCCACAGATGCGAGGCGGACTCGACGCCCTCCTCGTCCTCGTTTTCAGGCACCAGCAGCTTGGCCGCGATCACGATCAGCGCGAGACCGCCGACGAGCTTGAGATAGGGCAGCTCCATCAGGCTGGCGACGATGCCGGTGAAGATGATTCGCAGCAGCACGGCCGCGCCGGCGCCGAGGATCATGCCCCAGAGCCGGTGCCGCGGCTTCAGGCCGCGGCAGGCGAGCGCAATCACCAGCGCGTTGTCGCCGGAGAGCAGGATGTTGATCCAGATGATCTTGCCGACCGCAATCCAGAAGGTCGGTTCGGCCATCTCATTGCGGAACTGGGTGAAGAATGCCCCGATCGTAGCGGGATCGAAGATCTGCCAGAGCCAGTTCACAATACGTCCTTTCGCCCCGTCGCCTTGTTAACGCGTCAGCCGAGAGATCAGCCGACGATCTCGTTGCCCGAGAAGAACTGCGCGATCTCGATCGCGGCGGTCTCCGCGGCGTCCGAGCCGTGGGCCGAGTTCTCGCCGATCGACTTTGCGTAGAGCTTGCGGATGGTGCCGTCGGCGGCCTTGGACGGATCCGTCGCACCCATCGCGTCGCGGTACTTGGCGATCGCGTTCTCGCCTTCCAGCACCTGCACGACCACCGGGCCCGAGGTCATGAATTCGACGAGCTCGCCGAAGAACGGGCGGGCCTTGTGGACGGCATAGAAGGTCTCGGCCTGTTCCTTGGTCATGCGGATGCGCTTCTGCGCGACGATGCGCAGGCCCGCCTTCTCGATCACGGCGTTGACCGCACCGGTCAGGTTACGCGCGGTCGCATCGGGCTTGATGATCGAGAAAGTGCGTTCGGTGGCCATAATCTTGTCCTTGAAGGAGAAAGCGGTGGTTTTCGAGTTGCGGGGCTTATATCGGCGCCTTCGCGTTACGGCAAGCGACCGCCCGAACGGCCGCACAGGCGCTTCGCCGCAGGGCCGGGTCCCCAGGATTTAAGCATGGATTACAACAATTTCACCCAGATGAACCCAATCTGAAACCCCCGTCAGGATTGGGTTCAGCTTCACCGGCGTAAGGTCGGGCCTATCGAAACCGAAGCCTGATCCCAAAGCCGATCATTTGGCAGACCGTTTCGGCGGCCCTTTCATCGACGCGATAGCCCCGCGCCGGCAGTCTTTGAGGAGATCACCATGTTGAGGAAACTTTCGCTTGCCGCCGTCGCTGCGGTCGCGCTGGGTGCCGCGCTGGCACCGACCTCCGCCTCCGCTCACTGGCATGGCGGCTGGGGCTGGCACGGCGGTGGTGGCGGCTGGCACCACGGCTACGGCTGGGGCGGCCCGCGCTTCTATGCCCCCGTCTCTTACGGTTATGGCGGCTGCTACGTGCGCCGGCTGGTCCCGACCCCCTGGGGACCCCGCTGGCGACTGATCAACCGCTGCTACTGAGCCCGACAGCACCTTAAGCCCAAGTAAAGCCCCAAGCACCTTCCCCCTAGGTACCTTCCCCCCAGGGTACCTTCCAAGCGAAGCCCCGGCGTCCCCCCCTGCGCCGGGGCTTTGTATTGATCGGATAGCGTGCGCATTCATACAATTTTTACTAGAATGCCGGGCATTCCCCACGGCCAGCGAAACAATTTGGGGGGCCAAGGACTTGGTACCGTGTCTTTACTTTGAGAACACGGAACCTCTGCGATGGCTGGGCCTTCTGCCAATGACAGCGAACAGATCGACCGGCGCACCAGCCGCTCGATTTGCGATGCCGTGGGCGAACGGCTCCAGCAGAGCATCCGCCCCGAACCGCGGCTGCCGACGCATCTCGAGCATCTCCTCGACGAGCTGAGGCGGCGCGACCGCGATCCGCATTGATTTGATTCGGAGCGCTTGAGGTCACGGAAAAACGGGTTGCGTTCGAGGCGCCTTGCGGTGACAAGGCCGCATGCTTTCCATCACCGACCTCTCCATCCGCCTCGCCGGACGCCTTCTGATTGACCAGAGTTCCGTGCAGATCACGCCGGGCTCACGCGTCGGCATGGTCGGACGCAACGGCACCGGCAAGTCGACCCTGTTCAAGGTGATCCGCGGCGAGCTCGCAGCCGAGCACGGTACCGTGACCCTGCCGCCGCGCTGGCGTGTGGGCAGCCTCGCGCAGGAAGCCCCGAACGGCCCGGAGAGCCTGATCTCCGTCGTGCTCAAGGCCGATCTCGAACGCGACGCGCTGCTTCACGAAGCCGAAAGCGCAACCGATCCGCACCGCATCGCCGAGATCCAGACCCGGCTCGTCGATATCGACGCGCATTCGGCGCCCGCACGCGCGGCCGCGATCCTCTCCGGCCTCGGCTTCTCCGCCGCCGACCAGCTGCGTCCCTGCGCCGAATTCTCCGGCGGCTGGCGCATGCGCGTCGCCCTTGCCGCGACGCTATTCGCCGCCCCTGACCTCTTGCTGCTCGACGAGCCCACCAACTATCTCGACCTCGAAGGCACGCTGTGGCTGGAGGATCATCTCGCGCATTATCCGCGCACGGTGATCGTGATCAGCCATGACCGCGATCTGCTCGATAGTTCGGTCGACCAGATCCTGCATTTGGAGCGCGGCAAGCTCACGCTCTACAAGGGCACCTATTCCTCCTTCGAGGAGCAGCGCGCCGCGCGCGAGCTGCTGGATGCCAAGGCCGTCAAGCGCCAGGAAGCCGAACGCGCGCGCCTGCAAGCCTTCGTCGACCGCTTCAAGGCCAAGGCCTCGAAGGCCCGGCAGGCGCAGTCCCGCGTCAAGATGCTGGAGCGGCTGAAGCCGATCACGGCGCTGGTCACCGAAGACGTGCGCGAGATCAGCTTTCCCGCACCGGAGAAAATCCTCTCGCCGCCGATCATCGCCGTCGACAACGCCTCCGTCGGTTACGACCCGGCAGCACCGGTGCTCGGCCGCGTGACGCTCCGCATCGACAATGACGACCGCATCGCGCTGCTCGGCGCCAACGGCAACGGCAAGTCGACACTTGTAAAGTTGCTCGCCGGGCGCCTTGCGCCCTTCTCCGGCAAGGTGACGCGCGCCGACAAGCTGTCGATCGCCTATTTCGCGCAGCACCAGCTCGACGAATTGAACGAAGACGCCTCAGCCTACGACCACGTCCGCAAGCTGATGGGTGATGCGCCCGAGGCAAAAGTGCGGGCGCGCGCCGGCGCGATCGGCTTCTCCGGCAAGGCCGCCGACACCAAGGCCGGCAAATTGTCGGGCGGCGAGAAGGCGCGCCTCCTGCTGGGCCTTGCGACCTTTTTCGGCCCCAACATGATCATCCTGGACGAGCCGACCAACCATCTCGACATCGACAGCCGCGCAGCACTGGCCGAAGCCATCAACGAATTCCCCGGTGCCGTCATCATGGTCTCGCACGACCGCTATCTGATCGAGGCTTGCGCCGACCGGCTCTGGATCGTCGCCGACCGCACCGTCACCAATTACGACGGCGATCTCGACGAGTACCGCCGCCTGGTGCTGTCCGCGCGCAATGCCGAAGAGCCGGCCCGCGAGCGCAATGCGCCGAGTGAAAAGCCGCAGCGTCCGAAGTCGGACAATCGCGGCTCGTTGAAGAAGCGCATCGCCGAAGCCGAGGCAGAGATCGCGCGCGTCACCGACATCATCGCCAAGATCGACACCGCCCTCGCTTTGCCCGACATTTTCACCCGCGATCCCAAGCAGGCCGCCCAACTCTCGAAGGCGCGCGCCAACGCCGCCGACGCGCTGGCGCGGGCGGAGGAGCAGTGGCTGGAGGCGAGCACTCAGTTCGACGAGGCCGCCACCTGACTTCAAGGTCCGCAAAACAACCCCATGCACAGTACCGAAGCCATTGAATAGGCTTAGCTAAGCGGAAAGGCCTAGCGTTCTCGCATGATCTCATGCCGGTAGCGCTGCAATGGCGACAAAAGGTAACTGAGTATGGTGCGTGAGCCGGTCCGGATCTCCACCGTCACGGCCATTCCCGGCGACAGGCTGACCAGGCGGTCGTCCACCTGCATCTGGGTGCGATCGAGCGAGATGCGGGCGCTGTAGCTGAGCTCCTGCCCGGTGGGCTCGCTGCTGTCATGCTGCTGCCCGAGCGCGCGGTCGCCGCGCTCCGGCGGGCGGTCGCGGATAATGGCGTCCTGCGAGACGCTCAGCACGCGGCCTTCCAGCAGGCCGTAGCGGGTAAAGTTGAAAGTGTCGATCTTGATCGCGGCGCCCTGCCCGGCCTCGACGAAGCCGATGTCGCGGTTGGAGATCATCGCCTCGACCTCGAGCCGCGTATCCGACGGCACGATCACCAGCAGCGATTGCGCCGGCGTGACCACGCCGCCGACGGTGTGGACCGCAAGCTGCTGCACGACACCGTCAACCGGTGATGCCAGTTGCTGCAAGCTGGTCCGCTGCTCCGCCTTGATCAGGTCGCGGGCAACGCTATTGGCCTTCTGCTCGCTCTTGGCGAGCTCGTCGGAGATGCTCTTCCTGTACTCGGCCACGGCTTGCGTGCGGGTCTCGCGGATCGCGGCGACCGCGGACTCTGCTTCCTTCAAGCGGCTGTTCTGGACGCGAAGCTCCTCCTGCTGCTCGATCTGGAGCTGAAGCGTCTCGTAATAGGTCAGCTTCGAGCCGATCTCCTTCTCCATCAGCGTCTTGCGGATATCGACGCGTTGCTGCGTGACCGGGAGCAACGCATCGAGTTTGTGGATCGTCGCCGCAATGGTCTGATGCTCGGCGTCCTTCTGCGCCTCCTGGCGCGCAAGCGCCGCGAGCTTGGCACGATGCTCGCCGACCTGGCTCGCGAGCAGCTGCCGCTGCGTCGCGACCAGCACGGGGTCGGCGTCCGCGGGCGGAACGAGATCGACCGAGGCATCTTCGCCAGCCATCAGCGCGGCGCGGAGACGCGCGATATTGAGACGCTCGGCCATGAGATCGTCATGCAGGCGATCGCGCTCGGCGGCATTCACGGTTGGATCGAGCTCGATCAGCACATCGCCGGATTTGACCGCCTGCCCGTCCTGCACGTGGATCGCACGCACCACGCCGGTCTCGAACGGCTGGACCACCTTGCTGCGCCCGCTCGACACGACCTTCCCGGTCGCGGACGCCACGATGTCGATCGTGCCCCAGGCGGACCACGCCAGCGCCGCGCAGACCAGAAGCATCAGGGCGATCGCGATGGCGCGGCCGATCGGCGACGGCGGTGTCTCGGTGATCTCCAGCGCCGCCGGCAGGAACGCGATTTCCTCGCCGCGCCGGGTATTTGCTTTCCTGAAGGGAACGATGGTCTGTTCCGACTTTCGGGCCGGCACGGTGCTAACCGACCTCATAGAGGCCTCCCTGAAGGCGGTGCAGGGCCGCATAGCGGCCGCCGGTCTTGATCAAGGCGTCATGCGTGCCGTCCTCGACCAGACGTCCCCGCTCCAGCGTGAAGATGCGGTCGGCGCCGCGCACGGTGGACAGGCGATGCGCGATGATCAGAACCGTGCGGCCCTTCGCGATCTCCTTCATGTTGTCGTGGATGATCCGCTCGCTCTCATAGTCGAGCGCGCTGGTGGCCTCATCGAAGATCAGGATGCGGGGATTGCTCACCAGTGCGCGGGCGATCGCGATGCGCTGGCGCTGCCCGCCCGACAGCGTCGAGCCGCGCTCACCCACCACGGTGTCGTAGCCTTCGGGGAGCTCCAGAATGAAGTCGTGCGCGCCCGCAAGCCTTGCCGCCGCCATGATGCGCTCCATCGGCAGGGCCGGATCGGCCAGCGCGATGTTGTCCCGCACCGAACGGTTGAACAGCGTGTTCTCCTGCAGCACGACGCCGATCTGCCGCCGCAGCCAGGCCGGATCGGTCATGACGAGATCCATGCCATCGATCAGCACGCGGCCGCCCTGCGGCACGTAGAGCCGCTGCACGAGCTTTGCGAAGGTGCTCTTGCCCGAGCCCGACGAGCCGACGACGCCGACGGTCTGGCCCGCCGGAATGTCGAACGAGACGTCGTGCAGGATTTCCGGTCCATCGACCCGGTAGCGGAACGCGACGTGCTCGAAGCGGATGTTGCCCTGAAGCGGCGGCAGCCCGGCACGGCCGGCGGAGTAAGCCGGCTCCGCCGCGCTGTTGAGGATGTCGCCGAGCCGCGCGATCGAGAGCCGCGCCTGGTGGAAATCCTGCCAGACCTGCGCCAGTCGCAGCACCGGCGCCGAGACTCTGCCTGCAAAGATGTTGAAGGCGACGAGCTCGCCGACGGTCAAGGCGTCACCGATCACGAGCCGCGCGCCGACATAGAGGATGGCGGCGGTGACGACCTTGCTGACGAACTGCACGAGCTGGCTCGCGGTGTTGCCGAGGCTGCTGACGCCAAAGCTCGCCGAGACGTAGCCGGCGAGCTGCTCTTCCCAGCGCCGCTGCATCTGCGGCTCGACCGCCATAGCCTTCAACGTCTCGATGCCGCTGACGCTTTCGACCAGGAACGCCTGGTTCTCGGCGCCGCGGCGGAATTTCTCCTCCAGCATGCGGCGGAACAACGGCGTCGCCACCGCCGAGATCGCGATGTAGAACGGGAACGAGCCCAGCACGATGCAGGTCATGACAGGTGAATAGGCGAACATCACCGCCAGAAACACCGAGGTGAAGACCAGGTCGATGAGCAACGTCAGCGACGATGAGGTGATGAAATTGCGGATATTCTCGAGCTCGCGCACCCGTGCCACGGAATCGCCGACGCGCCTTGCCTGGAACCAGGCCATCGGCAGCGCCAGCAGATGGTGGAACAGCCGCGCGCCGAGCTCGACGTCGATGCGGTTGGTGGTGTGCGCGAACAGATAGTTGCGCAGGATCCCGAGCACCGTGTCGAACAGCGAGACGACGACGAGGCCGATCACCAGCACGTCGAGCGTGGACAATGAGCGGTGCACCAGCACCTTGTCGATCACGACCTGGAAGAACAGCGGCGAGACCAGCGCGAACAGCTGAAGGAAGAACGAGGCGGCCACCACCTCGCCCAGCAGCCGCCGATACTTGCCGATCGCGCCGATGAACCAGGTGATGTCGAAGCGGCGTCCAAGGTCGGAGAGCCCAGCGCGCCGGGCCATCAGGATCAAGCTGCCGTCCCAGAGCGCGACAAGCTCGTCGCGCTCCATGAACACCGGCCGCTGCGCCTGCGGCGACTGCACCAGCACCTTGTCGGCCGTGGCTTTGGCGATGACCATGAAGCTGCCGTCACGCAGCATCGCGATCGCCGGCAGCGGGGTATCCGACAGACGCTTCCATTCCGTTCGATAGGTTCGCGCCTTCAGTCCGAGCGACCTGGCGCAGCGGACGATGTCCGCTGCGCCGAAACGTGTCGTGCCCAGCCGGTGCCTGAGCTGATCGCGGTCGGCCGCGACACCCTGCAGATGCAGCAGGGTGAGCAGCGCGTCGAGACCCGTGTCAGGCAAGACCATGTTCGTCGTCATGGGTGTTCTCCGGAGCGGAGCAGCTGGAGCGGGATGTCTATGGGTTGAGTTGAATTTGGCCTGCAGCAGCGCTTTCTCCGTTCCCTCCCCCCTTGCGGGGGAGGGAACGCACCTTCGTCGACGCGCTAGTTGAGGCTCACCCGCTCGCTGTCAGGCGTGCTGCGGCGGGGCTAGCGTCTGGGTCTGCGCCGTGTGCGGATCGGACAGCGGCATCTCGCCGTGGCCGTCGCCTGCGGGAGCGAAGCTTGCCGCCATGGCCTGGTTGAGCAGCATCGCTGCGGCGAATGCTCCGCCCTGGATCACGACATTGCTACCGCTGCCGCCGTCGAGGACGTCAGCACCTCCGCCGCCAATCAGGACGTCATCGCCTGCCCCGCCGGTCAGCGTGTCGTTGCCGGAACCGCCGATCAGGATGTCGTCGCCGTTGCCGCCGTTGGCGACGAGCTGGATGCCGCCGTGCAGGCCCGAGGCCGTGATGACATCGTCGCCGTCGAGACCGTTGATGACGATCCTGTCGCCCGCGCCGGCATCGGTGATGTTGATGTCCTGGCCAAGCCCCGACACCGTGATGATGCCGTCGTGCTCGGTCACCGTGATGACATCACTGCCGCTGGTGCCGTTGATGTTCACCGTGTCGGCGGCACCGTCACTGGCGCCGAGGTCGAGATTGATCTGGTTCACGCCGGTCCCGGAGAGATCGCCGACCGTGATGTTGTCGGCGCCACCCAGGGCGTTGAAGTTGATGTGCTCGACGCCGTTGAGATCCAAGGCGATGGCGGCGACGTCGCGGGTGAACAGCACCCGGCCGCCATTGGCCGAGATGTTGATGTTCTCGCTGATATTGGCACCGTTGAACTGCAGGGTGTCGGTGCCCTTGCCGCCTTCGACGACGTCGCTGCCGTCGCCGGGATTCCAGACGAAGGTGTCGTCGCCGGCTCCGAGATTGGCGACATCGTTGCCGCGGCCGCCGTTCACGATGTCATTGCCGGCGCTGCCGGTGATCGTGTCGTTGCCGTCGCCGCCGTTGATGTCGAGGCTGAACGGCTGCCCCGGCTTGATCGTGGACGCGTTGATGACGTCGTTGCCCGCACCGCCGTTGACGCTGAGAACGTCACCGGCATCGGAGTGAGCGATCGTCACCTGCGCCGCAAGGCCGTTGACCGCGATCGAGCTGCCCGAGGTCGTCACCGAGATGTTGTCGTCTCCGGCACTGCCGTCCACCGTGACGCGGTCGGCAGCTCCATCGCCGCTGGTGCTGCCGGGGCTGGCGCTGAGGTCGATGGCGACCTGCGTCACCCCGGTCCCGGTCAGGTCGTTGACGGTGATATTGTCGGCCCCGCCGGCAGCCGCGATCTGCACGTGCTCGACGCCATCGAGATCCATGACGATGGCACCGACGTCGCGGGTGAGCAGCGTACGGGTTCCGTTCGCCGAGATCGACATGTTCTCGGCCACATTGGAGCCGTTGAAAACCAGCGTATCCGTACCTGCGCCGCCCTCGACGGTGTCGCTGCCATCGCCGGGATTCCACGTGAAGAGATCGTCACCCGCACCGAGATCGGCGACGTCGTTGCCGCGGCCGCCGGTGACCTTGTCGTTGCCGTCACCACCGATCAGGAGATCGGCGCCCTGGCTGCCGGTGATGGTGTCGTTGCCCGCACCGCCGTCGATGGTCAGTCCGATCACCGCGGGAAGCGCGGACGCGTCGATGACGTCGTTGCCGCCGAGCGCCTGGATCACCAGACGGTCGTTGGCCCCTTCCGCATTCGCGATCGTCACGACTTCCGGCAGGCCTGTCACCGTGACCGTGGTGCCCACGGCCGTGACCGTGATGTGCTGGTTGCCGTTGGTGCCGTTGACGGTCACTGTATCGGCCGCGCCGTCGCCTTGCGTGCCCCCGGGCGTGGCTCCGAGATCGACCAGCACCTGCTTGACGCCGGTGCCGGTGAGATCGCCGACGTTGATGCTGTCGGCGCCGCCGCGCGCATCGAATTCGATCTGCTCGACGCTGTTGAGGTCCATCGTGATGTTGGCGACGTCGCGGGTGAAACGCACCCTTCCGCCATTTGCCGAAATGTCGATCTTCTCGTTGATGTTGGCACCGTTGAACAGCAGCTTGTCGTTGCCCGATCCGCCTTCGACCGTGTCGCTGCCGTCGCCTGGATTCCAGATGAAGGTGTCGTCGCCCGATCCGAGCTGGGCGACATCGTTACCGCGTCCGCCATTGACGATGTCGTCACCGGAGCCGCCGATCAGCAGGTCGTTGCCGTCGCCGCCGGTGATCCTGTCGTTGCCGGCGCCGCCGTCGAGCGTCAGCGAGATCAGTGGAGCGAGCCCGTTGCCCGCGGTGATGACGTCATCGCCGCCGCCGGCGTGCAGCACCAGATTCTCCGTCGTCCCGATGTCGAGCGAAAACGGCGCAGCACCGGTGCCGTCAAATCGCACGCGCGTGCCGTTCGCCACAATCGTGAACGTCTCGGAATCATTGCTGCCGTTGACCTGCGCCGTGTCGATGCCGTCACCACCCTCGAACAGATTGGTGCCGCCGCCGGGATTCCAGATCATGAGGTCGTTGCCAGCTTCGCCGAACAACTGGTTGTCACCGCTGCCGCCGTCGAGCGTGTCGTTGCCCGCACCGCCGAACAGCAGATCGTTGCCGCCGCCGCCCTTGATCGTATCGTCACCGGCCTGGCCGAACAGGAGATCGGCACCCGAGCCGCCCGTAATCTTGTCGTTGCCGTCGCCGCCGAAGACGTGCACCGCCGGCATCGGGCCGTTGGATTCGTTGACGGTGATCGTGTCGTCGCCGCCTTGACCGAAGACGTCGATCTCGTTGGTGTTGGCGACGGTGGGATCGCCACCGGCCGTTTTCACAGAGCCGTTGTTGACCAGGATGCGACCGGACTTGTCGCGGCCGATCACAACGCCGTTATTCGTACCGTCGCCGAAGATGGTGAGCTGGCCCGTAACCGGGGAAAAAACAGAGGTAACAGACATCCAAATGATCCTTCGATCGATCTCGCCCCTCACCTCAATGCGTAGCAGCCGCACATGTGACAATCCTGAAGCGTCGCTTGAGACGCGCGTGATTATTCTGGAGATTTCCTCCAGTTTTGCTTCGCGCTACGTTCCACGGCGGATGCAATGACTCTCACGTGAGAGTCGCGCGATCATGCGTAACGGCCGCGTGATTTTCACGAGCGCGTTCGACGAGGCTGGGCGGCTCGCGCGCAGCGCAGGAACAATGGCTGGAGGCGAGCGCGCAATACGATGAAGCTGTTGGGTAGCTATTGCTCTATGGGACTTGGTTGACGCACGTAATAGATGTCCCACTCCGCTTCGTGCGTCTGCTCGAAGCCGTGTCGTTGATAAAAGCGATTCGCTTCGCTGCCACGCAGTGCATCCAGGCGGATCGAGATACGCTGCGAATCGGCATCTGCGAAGATCTGTCGAAGCACCGCGGCTCCGATCCCCTTTCCCTGTTCAGGCAGGATGATGAAGCGGCACAGCGCGGGCTCGAAGGTTGCCAAAAAGCGATCGCGCGCGCTGCGGATCAAAGCGTCCGACACGCTCCAAGCTCTCGCGCATCGCGGCGATGCGGATGGCCACCAACTCGTCAGCGTCGAACTGCGTCGTGGGCGCGAAAGTCAGCTTCATTGGAAAGCCTGTTAGGCCGCACCAGCTCCGGAGCTACACCGCACGTTAGTCCGTGCTACCGAGCCGAGTCCGGGCTCGGCGTAGCGTCATTCCGCCAATGCTTCGTATCGCCGGGGCATGCCGCGCCGCGTCCGGGGACACGAGCATTCACTTACGCCGACTTCTTCTTTGGCTTCGGCTTGGTCGCCTTCGGCACGACCTGCGGCTCGGGATTGCCCTCGATCGAGGACAGGCGGCCGGACGTGAAGGTGTAGATGCCCGCGCGCGGGCCGGTGGTCCAGGTCACCACGGCGACGCGGCGGCCGCCGGCATCGTTGGAGAGATTGACGTTCGAGGGCGCGCCGATACCGCGCACGACGTCGCATTCGGTGTGGCCGAGCGCAACTGTGCCGCCCACCGGCGCCGGCGCCGTCGTCGACGCATTGGCATCGGAAGGTCCCGGCGGCGGCGCCATGCCGGGACAGGCGCCGTCGGCGCTGACCAGATCCTCGGCCGTCACCGGCTTGTCGGGCGTCAGCGGCGGCGATTCGATCGAGATGCTCTTGATGAAGAGGCGGCCGGGCCGTTGGAACCACTCGGCGTCCTTCGACAGCAGATCGGTCCCGCCCGAACAGCCCGCAACCAGCGGTGCGAGGGCAGCGAGCGCAATTATGAGCGAGCTGGGAAGCTTTTGATGTCGCACGATAAACTAAATTCCCCGCGTGAAGGACGACCCCTAAGCACTTGTCCCACCATCACTTTGCGGCACGAAATTGACCAAAGCCAGTATCGCCCGAAAAGTGCAAATTATCATTAATTGCGATCGACCGCTAATTCCGGCGCTGCCACCGGCCCCGCTCGTCGGCCTGCCAATAGGTGACATCAAATCCCCGCGCCTTGCAATCCGTCCAAGTACTGCGGGCCAAAGCGAGCGCATCCGGATCGTCGCCGTTGAACAGCAGCACCATGCGTTCATAGCCCTGCGCGTCCTGCGGCAGCGCGGCATTGTCGATCAGGAAGCGGACATTGGCGCCGTTCGGATTGTCCTCCGCGATCGCCAGCAGGATCGGCTGATCGGCGGCATCGTTCACGCGCCATGTCGCATGCGGCAGGAAGGAATCGTCGCGATAGGTCCATAAGTGCGCGTCGAGCGCATCGGCGCGCTCCTCCGAGGTCGACTGCACGACGACACGCCAGCCGCGCTCGAGCGATTTCTCGAGAAGCGGCGGCAACACATTCTCCACCGTCATGTTTTGCAGATGGTAGAACAGCACTTCAGTCATCGCGGATCATTTGCGCTCGTAGTGATCTGCCACCAGCCGATCCAGCAGGCGGACGCCATAGCCGCTTCCCCAGCTCTGGTTGATGTCGGTCTTCGGCGCGCCCATGGCGGTGCCGGCGATGTCGAGATGCGCCCAGGGGGTGCCGTCGACGAAGCGCTGGAGGAATTGCGCCGCGGTGATCGAGCCGCCGTGACGGCCGCCGGTGTTCTTCATGTCGGCGAACTGGGAATCGATCAGCTTGTCGTATTCGGGGCCGAGCGGCATGCGCCAGACCTTCTCCCCGCTCTCGATGCCGGCGGCGTGCAGGCGTTCGGCCAGCTCGTCATTGTTGGAGAACATGCCGGCATGCTCGGTGCCGAGCGCGACCATGATCGCGCCGGTGAGCGTGGCGAGGTCCACCATGAATTTCGGCTTCACCCTTTTCGCGACGTACCAGAGCACGTCGGCCAGAACGAGGCGCCCCTCCGCGTCGGTGTTGATGATCTCGATGGTCTGGCCCGACATCGAGGTGACGATGTCGCCGGGGCGCTGCGCATTGCCGTCGGGCATGTTCTCGACGAGGCCAATGGCGCCGACCACGTTGGCCTTCGCCTTACGCGCCGCTAGCGCGTGCATCAGGCCGACGACGCAGGCAGCTCCCCCCATGTCGCCCTTCATGTCCTCCATGCTGCCGGCGGGCTTGATCGAGATGCCGCCAGTGTCGAAGCAGACGCCCTTGCCGACGAAGGCGACCGGCGCCTCGCCCTTCTTGCCCCCGTCCCAGCGCATGATCACGGTGCGGCTTGGCCGCGCCGAGCCCTGGCCGACGCCGAGCAGCGCGCCCATGCCGAGCTTCTGCATCGCCTTGACGTCGAGCACCTCGACCTTGACGCCGAGCCTGCGGAGCTGGCCCGCGCGGCGCGCGAATTCCTCGGGGTAGAGCACGTTCGGCGGCTCGTTGACGAGGTCGCGCGCGATGACGACGCCGTCGACGACGTGGCCGGCCGAGGCGAACGTCTTCTTGGCCGCGCCTGCATCGCCCACCGCGAGCGAGATTTCGGCGCGCAAGCCGCGCTCCTCGCCGTCCTTCTTCTTGGTCTTGTAGCGGTCGAACTTGTAGGCCCGCAGCCGCAGGCCCGAGGCGATCGCCACCGCCTGCTCGCTTGTCATGGCGCCATCAGGCAATTCCGCCATGATGGTCATGGCAGTGGCCTCGGCAGACAGCTTGCTGGCGGCGACGCCGCCGAATTTGAGGAAATCGTTGGCCTTGAGGCTTGCCGCCTTGCCGGCGCCGATCACGACCAGGCGCGTGGCCTTCACCCCCTCCGGCGCCAGGATGTCGAGCGCCGCGCCGCTTTTGCCCTTGAAGCCGGCGGTGGACGCGGCCCGCTTCACCAGATCGGTCGCGCCGCCGAGCGCCTTGGCCGTCGCGGGGCCGAGCTTCAGACCGTCGTCACAGAACACCACCAGGATGCCACGGGGTGCGGCAGACAACGGGACAAAGCCGACCTTGATGGCATCGGACATGAGTAACTCCTTCAAAACATCAGGCTTTTCGCCCTTCTTCGGCTCCCGCAGCGGGTCGGAGCTGAATGGCGATTCACTGGACTTTTCGCACTATGGGCCAGCGGCGCGGCAGATGCCAAGCACCGCCGTGGCCGCCAAGCCACAACGAGCGAAATATTAACCATATGCTGAGGGTGCCACGGGGCAGCCATTTTGTTGACGGATCAAAGGGATGGTAGTGAGTAAGTAAGCTGGCGGAAGAGCTGTTGGTCCGACCTTGGGGATCCCCTTGCGGGATTGGTTGGACGGATGCCATTCCGGCCTGCGTGGGGACTTGGTGGGATTCGTGCGGTAGCGCATGGGGTCAATCGATAGGTATATCTTCCGCACGACGCTGGCGTCGTTTGCGCTGGTCCTGGTCAGCCTCACCGGCGTGATCTGGATTACGCAGGCGTTGCGCGGCATCGACCTGATGACGAGCCAGGGTCAGACCATCCTGACCTTCCTCGGCATCACCAGCCTCGTCGTGCCCGCACTCGTGCTGATCATCTCGCCGATCGCGCTGATGATCGCGATCTCGCACACCCTGAACAAGCTCGCGACCGATTCCGAGATCATCGTGATGAATGCCGCCGGCTTCTCGCCGTTCCGGCTGTTCTATCCGTTCTTCTACGCCACCTGCGTGGTGGCGGCGCTCGTCGCCTTCATCGCGGCTTACCTCGCCCCCGACGGCATGCGGCGGATCAAGCAATGGGACGCCGAGATCACCGCCGACGTGCTCACCAACATCCTGCAGCCCGGCCGCTTCGCCCAGCTCGACAAGAACCTGACGATCCGGATCCGCGAGCGCCAGCCCGGCGGCATCCTCGCCGGCATCTTCATCGACGACCGCCGCGATCCGAACGAGCGCGTCTCGATCGTCGCCGAGCACGGCGAGGTCGTGAAGAACGAGAACGGCTCGTTCCTGGTGCTGAAGGACGGCAATCTCCAGCGCTTCGAGGCCGGCAAGCGCGATCCCGCGCTGGTGGCGTTCGGCCGCTACGGCTTCGACATGTCGAAGTTCGGCAACCAGGGCCGTGACGTCACCCTCGGCATCCGCGAGCGCTATCTCTGGGAGCTGTTCTCGCCGTCCGAGGATGACCCCGTCTACAACCAGATTCCCGGGCAGTTCCGCTCGGCCCTGCATGACAGCCTCCTGGCCCCGATTTATCCGTTTGCCTTTGCCGTGCTGACCTTCGCCTTCCTCGGCGCACCTCGCACCACCCGCCAGAGCCGCAATTTCTCGATCGGCTCCTCGATCCTCGCGGTGTTCGGCCTGCGCATGGCGGGCTTTGCCTGCTCGGTGATGGCAGTGAAATCGCCGGCCCCGGTGCTGGTCCAATACGCGATGGTTTTCGGCGCCATCGGCGTCGGGCTGTGGATGATCGTCGGCGGCATCGTGGTCGAGCCGCCGCCTGGCCTCTTGGAAGCCATCAACAGGTCGAACGCGCGCATCGCGCGACTGTTCGGACGGCCGGCCACCGCATGAGCATGCTCACCAACACGCTCGGGCGCTATTTCGCCGGACGCTTCGTCGTCGCGGCGCTCGGCGTGTTCGCCAGCATCTTCCTGCTGCTGGTGCTGGTCGACTACATCGAGATGGTGCGCAAGACCTCGGGCCTTGCATCCGCCTCCGCGCTCATGGTGGCCGAGACCTCGTTGTTCCGGGTGCCACAGCTGCTGGAGAAGCTGACGCCGTTCTGCATGCTGATCGGCGCCATGACCTGCTATCTCGCCCTCTCCCGCCGGCTCGAGCTCGTGGTCGCGCGCGCCGCCGGCATCTCGGCCTGGCAGTTCATCTCGCCCGCGCTCGGCAGCGCGCTGCTGATCGGGGTGATCGCCACGGTCGCCTACAATCCGATGTCGGCGAACTTGCGCGAACTCTCCAAGCGCATGGAGGCGGAGCTGTTCGGCTCGGCGCCGGGCGGCGGCATCCAGGACGCCACCGGTTTCTGGCTCAACCAGGTCACCAGCGACGGCCAGACCATCATCAATGCCGCGCGCAGCGAGCAGCAGGGCGTGCGGCTCACCGGGCTCACGCTGTTCCGATTCGACACAGATCAGCACTTCAAGGAACGGATCGAGGCGCGTGAGGCCACGCTCGAGTCCGGCCACTGGCTGTTCAGGGGCGTCCGCCGCTTCACGCTGGACTCACCGCCGGTCGACCAGGCCACGTTGGAGATTCCGACGACGCTGACCGAGGCGCAGGTCCGCAACAGCTTTTCCACACCCGAGACTGTGTCCTTTTGGCAACTACCGAGCTACATCCGCTCGTCGGAAAGCTCGGGCTTCGCGACAGCAGGATACCGACTCCAGTATCAAAAGCTCCTGGCGCAGCCGTTTTTGCTGGCTGCCATGGTGATGCTCGCGGCCTCCGTGTCGTTGCGCTTCTTCCGGATGGGCGGCGTGCAGAAGATGGTTTTGAGTGGCGTGGGCGCAGGCTTTCTGCTCTACGTTCTATCGAAAGTGACTGAAGACTTGAGCAAGGCTGAGTTGATGCATCCGATCGCTGCGGCGTGGTTGCCCGTGGTGGTGGGCGGCCTCACCGGCTTTTTGGCCTTGTTGTACCAGGAGGACGGTTAGTGACTGCCGTCCGTCGAGGACCCGTGTCTCGTTTGACGCGGCGCACCGTGGTGCGCGCGAACGGATGCGGCTTGTCCATGCGTAGGCTCCTGCTCGCCATCGTCACGGCTGCCTCGCTCGGCGGCCTGATCGACGTCGCCGCGGTGGCGCCGGCCGCGGCCCAGGGCTTCACCTACAATCCGCTGCCGCCGCGTCCGAAGCCGCCGAAGGTCGCCAACGACAACCAGATGCTGGTTCAGGCGACCGAGGTCGATTACGACTACAACAATTCGCGCGTCTCCGCGGTCGGCAACGTCCAGCTGTTCTACAACGGCACCAGCGTCGAGGCCGACAGGGTCATCTACGACCAGAAGACCAAGCGACTGCATGCCGAAGGCAACATCCGCATGACGGATGCCGACGGCAAGATCACCTATGCCGAGATCATGGATCTCTCCGACGACTACCGCGATGGTTTCGTCGATTCGCTGCGCGTGGATACCGCCGATCAGACCCGCATGGCGGCAAGCCGCGCCGACCGTTCCAGCGGCAATTACACGGTGTTCGAGAACGGCGTCTATACGGCCTGCGCGCCGTGTAAGGACGATCCGAAGAAGCCGCCGCTCTGGCAGGTCAAGGGTGCCCGCATCATCCACGACCAGCAGGAGAAGATGCTGTATTTCGAGACGGCGCAGCTCGAATTCTTCGGCGTGCCGCTCGCCTACATGCCCTATTTCTCGACGCCCGACCCGACCGTGAAGCGCAAGACCGGCTTCCTGATGCCGGGCTTCACGTCGAACACGCCGTTCGGCTACGGCGTCGAAGTCCCGTTCTACTGGGCGATCGCGCCCGACATGGACCTGACCTTCAACCCGCGCTTCACGACCAGGCAGGGCGTGCTGTTCCAGGCCGAATACCGCCAGCGCCTGATGGACGGCGCCTATCAGATCCGCGTCTACGGCATCGACCAGCTCGACCCCGGCGCGCTCGCCGGTCAGCCCGGCGATCGCCAGTTCCGCGGCGCCGTCGACACCAAGGGCCAGTTCGCGCTGAACGACAAGTGGGTCTGGGGTTGGGACGGCGTCGTGATGTCCGACTACTATTTCTTCTCGGACTACCGCTTGTCGCAGTACCGCGATCCGCTGGGCTCGTTCCTCTATCTGCCGACCGACGCACTGTCGCAGCTCTATTTGACCGGCGTCGGCAATCGCAGCTTCTTCGACGCGCGCACGATGTACTGGCTGAGCTACTCGGGCAATCAGAGCCAGGTGCCGGTCGTCTACCCCGTGATCGACTACTCGAACGTGCTGAACTATCCGGTGTTCGGCGGCGAGTTCAGCTACAAGACCAATTTCGTGAACCTGTCGCGTGACAGCGCGGTGTTCGATCCGATCACGACGATCGCCAACACCAACAGCCTGTGCACGACCGCGTCGGCCGATCCGCTCGCGCGCACGCCGTCGCAGTGCCTGTTGCGTGGCTTCCCGGGCACCTACACCCGCCTGACCGCCGAAGCGCAGTGGCGCAAGTCCTTTACCGACCCGCTCGGCCAGATCTGGACGCCGTTCGCCAGCCTCCGCGCCGACGCGATCAATTCCGACGTCTCCAACCAGCCGGGCGTGGCGAACTACCTGCCCACCGGAGACACCCAGGCGTTCCGCTTGATGCCGACGGTCGGTCTCGAATACCGCTACCCCTTCATCAACGTTCAGCCCTGGGGCTCGACCACCGTCGAGCCGATCGCGCAGATCATCATCCGGCCGAACGAGACCTATGCCGGCAAGCTCCCCAACGAGGACGCCCAGAGCATGGTGTTCGACACCTCGAACCTGTTCAGCGTCGACAAGTTCTCCGGCTACGACCGCGTCGAGGGCGGCGGCCGCGCCAATGTCGGCGTGCAGGCGACCACCCAGTTCGACCGGGGCGGCGCGGTCAAGGTGCTGTTCGGGCAGTCCTACCAGCTGTTCGGCCTGAACTCCTTCGCGGTCCAGGACTCCATCAATACCGGTCTTGATTCCGGCCTCGACAAGCCGCGGTCCGACTATGTGGCGAGCGCCGCCTACTCGCCCAACAGCACCTATACGTTCAGCGTCCGCTCTCGCATGGATGAGCAGACCTGGAACGTGCAGCGCTTCGAGGCCGAAGGCCGCGCCAACTTCAATCGCTGGTCGATCGGCGTGATGTACGGCAATTACGCAGCGCAGCCGGAGCTCGGCTATCTGACCCGGCGCGAAGGCATCCTGACCTCGGGCTCGCTCAAGGTCGCAGCCAACTGGGTCGTGACAGGCTCGGCGCGCTGGGACCTCGAGGCCAACAAGATCAACCAATATGTGCTCGGCGCCGGCTATGTCGACGATTGCTTCGTGTTGGCAGCGAACTACATAACTTCGTATAGCTATTCGGCGGGCACCACGCCGCCCGTGCTGAGCCACGCGTTCATGTTCCAGATCGGCCTGCGCACGCTGGCGACGTCGACAGGCAGCAGCAGTTCCGCCGGCCTCCAGTGAACGGTTTGAAGTCCCGGCCGCGTTTGCCTCTTCCCGGGCTTGCGACGGCGGGCATGCGAGCGACACTCATGACGACCCCATTGCCAGTCTTCCGCTTCCTCCTCGCCATCAGTGCCGGGCTGGTCCTGACCGGCCTGCCCTCGCCCTCGCGGGCGCAGAACATCGTCGTCATGGTCAACGGCGATCCGATCACCGATTTCGACATCGAGCAGCGCTCCAAGCTCGACCAGCTGACGACGCAGAAGACCCCGAGCCGGCAGGAGGTCATCAACGAGCTGATCGACGACAAGGTGAAGATCAAGGAAGGCAAGAAGTACGGCGTCGACCCCGGTGTCTCCGACATCAACCAGTCCTACGAGGGCATGGCGCAGCGCATGCGCATCTCGTCGGAGCAGCTCACCAAGTCGCTCGAGACCAAAGGCGTACGCCCCGAGACGCTGAAGGGCCGCATGAAGTCCGAGATGGTCTGGACTAGCCTCGTGCGCGGCCGCTTCAAGGAGAAGCTGATGGTCGGCGAGAAGGACGTTGCCGACAAGGTGCGCGAAGGCGGCAACGAGAAGCTCCAGATCGAGGGCACCGAATACAAGATGCAGCCGATCGTGCTGATCGTGCCGCGCGGCTCGTCCCAGGCGTTCATCGAGACCCGGCACAAGGAGGCCGAGGGCTATCGCGCCCGCGTCGGAAGCTGCGAGGAAGCCAATTCGCTGTTCCGCTCGACACCGAACGCCACCATCCGCGAGAGCGTCACCAAGACCACCGCGGACCTGCCCGAGGCGCTGCGCAAGGTGCTCGACGACACGCCGGTCGGCCATCTGACCCCGCCCGAAGTGACCAGAGCCGGCATCGAGATGGTGGTGCTGTGCTCGCGCAAGCCGACCACGATCGACACGCCGAAGAAGCGCGAGATCCGCGAGAAGATGTATCAGGAGAAGTACGAGAAGACCCAGAAGGCCTATCTCGACGAGCTCCGCAAGGCCGCGATGATCGAATATCGCAACCGCTGATGGCCAGCGCTCCGACAAAGCCCCTCGCCCTGACCCTGGGAGAGCCCGCCGGCATCGGCCCCGACATCACCATCGCCGCCTGGCTCCGTCGCCGCGAGCTGAAGCTGCCTGCCTTCTACCTGCTCGGCGACGAGGCCAGCCTCGCCCGCCGTGCCAAAGCGCTCGGCGCCGATGTCAGGATCGCCGCGGTGAGCCCCGCCGAGGCCGCCGCCGCCTTCACTGAGGCCTTGCCCGTGGTCGCGACCGGCGAGCGCGCGAGCGCCGAGCCCGGCACGCCCGACGCATCGAGCGCGCCGGCCGCGCTCGCCTCGATCCGCCAGGCGGTCGCGGACGTCCGCGCGGGCCGCGCCGGCGCCGTCGTCACCAACCCGATCGCCAAGAGCGTGCTCTACCGCGCCGGCTTCCGTCATCCCGGCCACACCGAATTCCTCGCCGAGCTTGCCGCGGAGAACGGCCACGTGCCGCAGCCGGTGATGATGCTGTGGTCGCCGCGGCTCGCCGTCGTGCCCGTGACCATCCACGTCGCCCTGCGCGATGCGCTGACCGAGCTCACCAGCGAATTGATCGTCTCGACCGTTCGCATCGTCGCGAGCGAGCTGAAATCCCGCTTCGGCATCGAACGGCCGCGGATCGCGATCTCCGGCCTCAATCCGCACGCCGGCGAGGACGGCTCGCTCGGCCACGAGGAGCAGACGGTGATCGCGCCGGCACTGAAAGTTCTGCGCAACGACGGCATCGAGGCAAGGGGTCCGCTGCCCGCCGACACCATGTTCCACGATGCCGCGCGCAACACCTATGACTGCGCGGTCTGCATGTATCACGACCAGGCGCTGATCCCGATCAAGACGGTCGCGTTCGACGATGCCGTCAACGTCACGCTCGGCCTGCCCTTCATCCGCACCTCGCCCGATCACGGCACCGCCTTCGACATCGCCGGCACCGGCAAGGCCAATCCGGCCAGCCTGATCGCGGCGCTTCAGCTCGCAGGCCGCATGGCGGCTGCCAAACCCTGATGAGCGCGATCGACGACCTCCCGCCGCTGCGCGAGGTCATTCGCCAGCACGCGCTGTCGGCCCGCAAATCGCTTGGGCAGAATTTCCTGCTCGACCTCAATCTCACCGCACGCATCGCGCGTGCGGCCGCGCCGCTCGAAGATTCCACCATCGTCGAGATCGGCCCCGGCCCCGGCGGGCTGACGCGCGCGCTGCTCGCGCTCGGCGCAAAGCGTGTCATCGCGATCGAGCATGACGAGCGCGCGATCCCGGCGCTTCAGGATATTTCCGCGCGCTACCCTGATAGGCTCGAGATCGTGCACGGCGATGCCATGACCTTCGACCCGCGACCGCTGCTCGCAGGTGAACGCGCGAAAATCGTCGCCAATTTGCCCTACAACATCGCGACCCAGCTCTTGATCAACTGGCTCACCATCGAGCCCTGGCCGCCCTGGTACGACATGATGGTGCTGATGTTCCAGCGCGAGGTCGGCGAGCGCATCGTCGCGCGCGAGGACGAGGAGGCCTATGGCCGGCTCGGTGTGCTCGCCAACTGGCGCTGCGAAACCAAGATCCTGTTCGACATTTCGCCGTCCGCATTCGTACCGCCGCCGAAGGTCACCTCGTCCGTCGTGCGCCTCGTCCCGCGTCCAGAACCGCAGCCGTGCGATCGCAGGCTGCTCGAGCAGGTCGCAGCCGCCGCCTTCGGCCAGCGTCGCAAGATGCTGCGCCAGAGCCTGAAATCGCTCGGCGTCGATCCCGCGCGGCTTGCGCAAGCCGCCGGCGTCGATGCGACGCGCCGCGCCGAGACCATTCCCATCTCCGGCTTTGTTGCCATGGCACGTGAATTGGCCGATATACGCAGCGAAGAAGCATGATCCGGAAAAGTGTGAAGCGGTTTTCCGAAAGCGATCATGCTCAAACAATGAGCTAATTTCGGAGGAAGGAATATGGCGTTGATGCGTCGGCAGTCCCTGGTCAAATTCGATGCGCCGCTGTGCGAGACCATCGTCGACACGCCCAAGCCGCAAGGACGCGAGGTGCTGGTGCGCATCGAGCGCTGCGGCCTCTGCCATTCCGACCTGCACATCCAGGACGGCTATGCCGATCTCGGTGGCGGCAAGAAGCTCGACACCACCCGCGGCATGACGCTACCCTTCACGCTTGGCCACGAGATCGCGGGAATCGTCGACGAAGTCGGCCCGGACGTTCCGGCCGGGCTCGTCGGTGCCAAGAAGGCGGTCTTCCCCTGGATCGGCTGCGGCCAATGCCGCGACTGCAAGAATGGCGACGAGAATCTGTGCGTGAAGCAGCGCTTCCTCGGCGTTTCCATCGACGGCGGCTTCGCCACCCACGTGCTGGTGCCCGACGCGAAATATCTGCTCGACTACGATCCCCTGCCCGTCAACCAGGCCGCGACATTGATGTGCTCCGGCGTCACCGCCTATGGCGCACTCAAGCGCCTGGTCGACCGTCCGCGCCAGCGCAACCTGTTGCTGATCGGTCTTGGCGGCGTCGGCATGATGGGCCTGTCGTTCGCGCAGGCCATGTTCAGGCAACCGATCACGGTCGCCGATCTCTCCCCCGCCGCGCGCGAGACCGCGCTGAAGAACGGCGCAGCGATCGCATACGATCCGTCCGAGGCCGACGTGATCAAGCGCATCCTGAAAGAGACCGAAGGCGGTTTCGACGAGGTCGTCGACTTCGCCGGCAACGAGAAGTCGATGGCGTTCGCCGTGGCCGTCGCCGCGCGCGGCGGCAAGGTCGTTGTCTCCGGACTGATGGGCGGCCAGTTCACGCTGCCGATGGTGCAATGGGTCTACAAGCGCCTCACAGTCGAAGGTTTCATGGTGGGCACGCTTGCCGAGGCTCACGAGCTGATGGCGCTCGCCCGCGCCGGCAAGATCAAGCCGACGCCGATGCGCGAGGAGCCGATGGGCGACGTGCAGAAATGGATCGACGAATTGCGCGCCGGCAAGGTCGTCGGCCGCATCGTGCTGAAGAACTGATGGCGCCATTCGCGGCGAGGCGCAGGTCTCGCCGCCCCTTTCTCTTGCGCAATTAACTCGGAATTGACGCAAGGCGGGGTTCCGGATTGGGGAACCTCGCGCGTGCGGATTATCGTCCTCGCCAGCTTGCTTCTGGAATTCTGGTGAGACCATGCAGACCATCCGACGCTTTCTGGCCGACGAGTCCGGCGCCACCGCGATCGAGTACGGCCTGATCGCCGCCGGCATCGCGCTGGCGATCATCGCGGTCATCAACAATCTCGGCACATCGCTGAAGACGAAGTTCGGCTCGATCAGCAGCTCGCTGAAGTAACGCACGACTTTTGCTCAAGGGCACGACACCGCGCGGAACGGCTCGGGCTGCTCCGCGTTGGCAGCGCATGACCATTCGCTGCACCGTCGAAAGCGCATTCTTCATCGCCTGGAGCGCCCTCGAGAAGAGCGGCGAGCTCGGTGCTCCCGACGAGTCCGCCAACGTCATTCTCGACGCGATCGAAGCGCAGCTCAGGCTAGGCGAACGCCGGCAGCTGATGCTCGCCAACAGGGCGATCGACGCCTACCGCGCGCATGTAGCGCACAGCCGCTTCCTTCACGACTGCGAAGCGCGCTTCGGCTGACGATCATCGTCCTCAGGCCCGCCGGCCCGGCGGCGTATGGACCGGCGGTCCGTCGGGCAGAGCGCACGCGGTCCGACGCCCGGCGGCTGCCGACATTACGCCGATCCGCAAAGCCACAATGTTCACTCCTGCACAGACCGCGCGAAGACGACCGCATGAGTGCCGCCATGCGGCCGGCGGCTTACGAATTTCCGCAAGCCTGCGCCGCCGACTTTTCAACGTTCGCGAAGCCCTTGTGTGCACTTTGGAACCGTCGGTTCCGCCGATGAAACGTAGGGTTCTGACCGGTGCCGATTCCCGGCCAGAGAAACACATGTGACCGGTCGGCCCCCGAACGATCTTCTCCAGCAGCTCAGCCCTCAGGATTTCGAACTGCTCGCGCCTCACCTCCAACCGGTCGAACTCGAGGCCGGCCATATCCTGCATCACGCCGGCGACGACGTCGCGGTGGTTCATTTCCCCTGCGGCCCGACGCTGGTGTCGTTCGCGGTGCCGGTCGAGGACGACCGCGAGGTCGAGAGCCTGCTGGTCGGCCGCGGGAGCGTGATCGGCATCCCTGCCGGCCGCAACCCTTCGCTGGCCTATTCACGCATCGTCGTGAAGCTCGCCGGCAGCTTGGTGCGGCTGCCGCTGCGTGCGCTCGAGCAGGCGCAGCAGAGGTCAGTGACGCTCCAGGAGCTGTTCTCGCGCCATGCGGACTGTCAGTTCGCGCAGCTGCTCCAGACCGCGGCTTGCAACGCCGCGCATTCGATCGAGCAGCGCGCCGCCAAATGGATCCTCTCCGCGCAGGAGCATATCGGCGGCCCCGAGGTCCCCCTCACCCACGAGCAGCTCGCCGGCATGCTCGGCGTATCCCGCAGCTATGCCAGCCGCGTGATCCAGATGTTCAAGGCGAGGCGCATCCTCGCGACCCGCCGCGGCGCCATCCTGATCCTCGATGCCCTGGCGCTCGAAGCCCGGGCCTGCTCCTGCAACGACTGGGTGAAGAAGCATTTCGACGAAGTGCTGGGTGGCGTGGCCGCGGCCGAAGGCTAGCCATCTGGCGCTACGCGTTCACCGCACCAACTGCGGCTTGAGATGCAGATAGGCCGGATTGAAATCCCCGAGCCGCTGCAATTCGCGCCATTTCAGCACGATCAGCTCGCCCTCGCGCAGATCCATCGTTCCCGTCCGCCTGAGCTCGGCGAGCGTCCGGTTCACTGTTGCGATCGCCATGCCCAGCGTCTCGCCGAGCTGGGTGAGGCTGATCGGCACGCGGCAGCGATTGCCGCGGACGAGCTGCGCGACGCGGGCGCGGTAGAACAGCTCGCAGCACAGATGCGCCATGCGCGCCTGCATCGGCCGGGCGCTGTTGTTGGTGATGGCCTCGCGGAAGATCGCGGCATCGCGCAACGTCTCGCGCCAGACCGCCTGTCCGAACGTCGGCCGCCGCCGGAAAGCGATGAACAATTCGCGATGCGGGATGAAGGCGACCGTGGCGGGCCCGAGCGCGCAGAGCGCATGGTCCATCTGGTCGATGAACAGGCCCTGGGAGTCAGGCAGGTCGCCGGAAAGATGGAACGCGAGATATTGGCGTCGCCCGCTGCCGAGCAGATGGTAGCGCGCCACCATGCCGGAGACGACCAGCGCCGAATGCTCGGGCTCGTCGCCCTGCCGGATGAAATCCTCGTTTGGCGCGAAATCGCGCTGGGTGAAGGTGAGCGCGCGGATTTCGGCGACATCCTCCGCGGCGAGCTTGGTGTGCTCGCCGAGGTTCCGGATCAGCACGTCGTGGGCTTTTTCCATAGCGGCCGCCAAAAATCACGCCAGCTCTATCAAATGATACCTCTGGCCTGCGTTCAGCGGACTAGAACGCGAAGCGGAAGCACAGGTTGCTAACGGAGTCGCGGACGGCACCGGATCGCACCACCCCGTCACCCCGATTGCGGACCGAACCGGCCTTCTCATGATCCCAACGACAATCGTGGAGCGCATCCGCTCTCTGTTCGCAGCGGGTCCGAGCGCGCACCTCGCCAGCATCAGCCACGCCTTCGCAGACGGCACGCTGGCAGAGCCGGTCCGGCCGATGTCGGATCAGGAGTTGGCTCGCGCCATCCGCGAGTTCCGCAGCCTGCCCGTCTCCGACTGGACCATCGCAAAGCTGTCGCAGCGCTTGCGCGAAGCTCCCATGCCGCGGGACGGCTGAGGCGCGTCTCCACTCATGCCGCATCCGAAGTTCATCGCGCGTCTCCAGGCGATTGAAGGTCTCTCCGAAAACGAACGGCGGCAGATCGCCGGCCTGCCGTCGACGCTGCGCCAGGTCGCGGATGGCGAGATCGTTCTGCGCCAGGGCGAGGCCGCCTCGCGCTGTGTCTTCGTCGTCAGCGGCTTCCTCTACCAGGCCCGCATCGTCGGCGATCGCAGCCAGATCCTGGCGTTCCACGTTCCCGGCGACATGCCGTGCCTGCACACGCTGCTGGTCTCGCCCATGGACGCCGACCTCGTCGGCCTCGGACCGTCGGTCGTCGGCTATGTCGCGCACGCCCACCTCAAGCAGCTGCTCGACGGCTCGCTGCATCTGACCCGCGCCTTCTGGCGCGAGACGCTGATCGATGCGGCAATCTCGCGGCAATGGATCGCGCGCCTCGGCGCCCAGGCGGCCCTCCCCAAGGTTGCGCATCTCATTTGCGAGCTCGCCGCAAGGCTCGATATCGTCGGCCTCGTCACCGACGGCTGCTTCCAGATGCCGATGACGCAGCGGCACGTTGCCGATGCCTGCGGACTGTCGATCGTCCACGTCAACCGCACCATCCAGGAGCTGCGGCATCGCGGCCTGATCGCGTGGGAGGGCAGCGAGATCGAGCTGCTCCAGCGCGACGAGCTGCAAGCGCTCGCCGATTTCAGGCCGGACTATCTGACCTGACCGCGCCGCCCTACCCGCTTCGTCGAATCTCCTTGCGCTGCTTTTCGACGTCCTCCGCGTCCTCGTCATCGACCGTCATCGCATCGGCGCGCCCGCCGGCCTTGAGCAGCTCGTCGAGCTTGGCGTGGATCGCCTGGGTGTCGCGGTGCTCGGCGCGCTGGATCACCAGCGTCATGCCCCAGGTCGCCAGCGTCGCGAAGGAGTGCCATTCGAGCCCGTTACCCAGCGTGATCCAGGCAACGCCATAGACCACGAAGACGATGAACGCCGCTGGCCGCGACGTCGCGACGCCGATCTCGGTGAGCCAGCCTTTTGGGTCGGCAGATGACATGCGCGGCAACGCGCGCGGCGGACCGGCGTTCCAACGGGGAAACCGCAGGATGGGGAGAGCCGTTGCGAACGCCTACTTCTTCTTGTCGCCCGTCCTGCGTTCTCTGGACGCATCTTTCGTCTCGGGTGGGTTGACCCGATTGGTGTTCATGCCTGTGGTGTCCATCGCCCCTCTCTCAGTGGCACCGTTCGTATTTTCCGGCCTGTCCATGCCGGTTTGCGGGGCCGGCCCCGTGTTCTGGGCGATGACTGGCCCGGACATGGCTGCAAATACGATCGCCGCAACGAGCGTTTTCATGGGCATCTCCCTCGTCTCATGGATGACGTGGCCGCGTGGGAGTTGTTCCCAGTATTCGTCTGTCGCGCGCGAGCTGCCAAAGCAATGCGTGCGCAGCCCACACCGCGAGGATGCTTGATTTAAGTCAAATCAGACACCGGTGCGAAGCTGAGGTTCTCGGAGGGCGCCGATCCTCACGGCGCAGTATCGCGTCGGTGTTGCACGGCACCCCAACTCACGGAGGAACGCCATGCTTCGATACATTCTCGCTGCGCTGGCAGCTCTCGTCCTGATCACCGCGAGCCTGATTCCAGATGAGGCGTATGCCCGCCGTGGCGGCGGGGGGTATCATGGAGGCGGAGGCATGCGCGGCGCCCACGTCCGGGGCGGTGCTGTTCATGCCGGACGTGTCGGCGGATATCGCGTGGCGGGTCGCGGCTATGGATACCGCCCGATACCTGGACGGCCGGTCGCCAGGGGTGTCTACCGCAATGCCGCCTATCGCGGCGCCTACAGAGGCGCAGCCTATGGTCTGGGAGCGGCTGCGGTAGGAGCCGCCGCGGCAGGAGCTTACGGCTACTACAACAACAATAGCGGCTGCACCTACGATACCTACGGCAATTGGGTTTGCCCGGGTCAGTACGGCTATCGCTACTGACCTGCCGCGGGAAGGAGAAGGCGCGTTCGCAATCTGGATTGATCGCCGCTCTATCTCGCGGTCACCCTGAGGTGCCGGAGGGTAGTGGAGGCCTCGAAGGGCGACGGCCCGGCTAGGCGCTCGGCCGTTCATGCTTCAAGGCTCCCCACGCGTCGCATTGCGGCACGTGGCGGACCTCCTGCACGGGCAACGGCGTGACCTTTACCGGCGCCGGCCGCCTCGCGGGACGAAGCGGTTCCGGCACCTGGCGCTGTTCCGACGGCTGCGGTGGAACCTGGCGTTCGACGAAGCAATAACGTTAAGGAAGATGCCTTAATTCGCGGTGGAACGACCATCGCGCGGGCCCGATTCAAGCCACATCCTCTCCGGATTTGCGGCTCATTGCCACCCAAGTCTTTGATGACAAAGCGGCAGTTGAGAGTTGCGTCATGCGTAAACGGGAGACCAGGATGGGCAACCGCACCGCAAAGTTCATTTCCGCGCTGATCGGCAGCATCGTTGCCGGCGCGCCCATAGCTGCCGTCTCGCAGAACGCGCCGGCTGCATCGAGCGCGGCCAACGCCGCCGCCGACTGTCTCGCCTCGCCGAAGGGCATCGCGCCGCAGGGCCAGCACTGGTACTACCGCGTCGAGCGCTCGACCAAGCGGCAATGCTGGTATCTCCGTGCCGAAGGCGGCAAGGACAGCGCAAAGCCGGTGCAGACTGCGGCCGACACACCCGCGGCGGATGCAGCCGCGCCGCCCCAGCGCGCGGTGCAGGACGCACGCGCCGAATATGTGAAGCCGCAGCAGACCGCCGCCGCACCGGCTGCGCCCGCACAGGCCGTCCCGACGACGCCGGCGCCGACGCAACAGGCTGCGAACCCCTCCGCTGACAGCAGCGCGCAGCAGCCCGCCGTCGCCTCGCCCTGGCCCGATGCCTCCGCGGCCACATCACCCGCGCCGGAGCCGGCGCCCGCGCCTGTCGCAACGCCGGGCACAAAGGCTTCAAAATCCCCGGCGCTCGCGGCCGCAGACAGTAGCACCTACAATCCGGCCGGCTCGCTCCAGATGGTGCTGCTCGTGATCGGCGGCGCGCTGGCGTTGGCCGGCGTCCTCGCCAGCATCATCTACCGCGTCGCTGGCAGGCGCACCCGCCAGGCCGACCGCCGCGCGCATTGGGACGATTGGGAGCCGCAGGACGAAAATCCGGGCCGCGCCCCCTGGCTCGATGACGCCTCGCGCGCGCAGAAGGCCGGCCCGGTGGATTTCGATGCCGTGCGTCCCCAGATCATACAGCCCCAAGCCGCGCAGCTGAAAGCTGCGCCACCAAAAGCCGCGCAGCTCGTCGAATTCAGCAGTGCGATCGGCAGGATCGCAGCGCACTCCGCTCCCGCTCGCAAAGTGATCGCAGATCTCGACGAGGCCGACATATTCAACGGCGAATTCAAGATCGAGACGTCAGCGCCGCAGTTCGCGGCCAACGAGGCTTCCGAAGAAGCTCCGGCCGATCGCGACTCGGATGAAGGCAAAGAGGATGCGCACAAAGAGGATGCGGTCGACATCGACGTGATCACGGCGATGCTGGAACGGCTGGCGCAGGAAGGACCGCGGCTGAGGCAGCCTAGCCTTGAAGCTGACCTTGCAGACTTCGCACAAATCCCACGAGGCCAATCCGCCGCTCGCGCTTGAGGCGCTCGGCCTTCAGGATCGACTGCACCTCGGCGAAGGCCTCATCGACATCGTGGTTGATGACGATGTAGTCGTACTCGGCCCAGTGGCTCATCTCGTGGCTGGCGCGGCTCATGCGCTTGCGGATCACCTCGTCGGAATCCTGCGCGCGCGAGTGCAGGCGCTTCTCGAGATCTGCCGCCGACGGCGGCAGGATGAAGACGCTGACGACATCCGCCCGCGCCTTCTCGCGCAGCTGCTGCGTGCCCTGCCAGTCGATGTCGAACAGCACGTCCTGTCCCGATGACAGCGCGGCTTCGACTGGTGCGCGCGGCGTGCCATAGCTGTTGTCGAACACGGTCGCCCATTCCAGCAGCTCGTTGCCCTTCACCATCGCCTCGAACCTGGGCTTGTCGACGAACAGATAGTCGCGCCCGTCGACCTCGCCGGGCCGCTTCGACCGCGTCGTCGCCGAGACCGACATGCGCAGGCCCGGCATCCGGTCGATCAACAGACGCGACAGCGTCGTCTTGCCCGCGCCCGACGGTGAGGACAGCACGAACATCAATCCGCGCCGTTCGACCCCGTCAGTTCCGTGACCGCCTGCTGTCATCGATCACTCCAGATTCTGGACCTGTTCGCGGAACTGCTCGACCACGTTCTTCATGGCGAGCCCCGTATTGGTCAGCTCGATGTCGTTCGACTTCGAGCAGCAGGTGTTGACCTCGCGGTGAAACTCCTGCGCCAGGAAGTCGAGCTTGCGGCCGATCGGGCCGCCCTTGCCGATCAGCTCGCGCGCCTGCGCGATGTGCGAGGCGATGCGGTCGAGCTCCTCGCGGATATCGGCCTTGGTGGCGATCAGGATCGCCTCCTGCATCAGGCGGTCGGAATCGAAACGGTCGGAGGTGTCGAGCAGCGTCGCGATCTGCTCGGCGAGCCTCGCCTTGATCGCCTCGGGCTTGCGGCCCGGCGCGGCCTCGGCCTGCTTCGACAGCTGCTCGATCTCGTCGACGCGCTGGGTCAGGATCTGCCCGAGCGAGGTGCCCTCTCGCTTGCGCATCGCAACGAGCTCGGAGAGCGCCTTGTCGAAGGCCTCGGCCGCGGCAGCACGCGCGGCCTTGTCCTCCTCCTCGTCGCCCTCGGGCTCGGCGACCTCGACGACGCCCTTGATGGCGAGCAGGCCGTCGATGCTTGGCGCCACGGCGTCAACCTTGCCGGAGATCAGCGCGGCGGCCTTGAGCACGGCATTGAGCACGTCCTCGTTGACGCGTACGGAGGCCGCAGCGTTGGCGCGCTTGACGTTGAGATTGGCGTAGACGGTGCCGCGCGAGAGCAGCTCGCCGGCGCGTTTCTTGGCATGGGCCTCGAGCTCGTCGAACCCCTGCGGCAGCCGCACCCGCAAGTCAAAGCCCTTGGCGTTGACCGACTTCAATTCCCATTCGAACGTATACGGCCCGCTTGCGCCGTGGCTTCGGGCAAAGCCGGTCATGGACGACAGCGCCATCAGGTCAATTTCTCCGGAAACGCAGGATTCGCGAGGCATCAAGCCACGCGAATCTTAAGACTATTTTGCAGGAAAGTGGAATCCGCAAAGTCCCGTAGCAGACCTGCAGCCAGCCTAGCGCTGGACCACCGGCGGCGAGGGCTGCACCGCGCCCTGCCGGGCCGGAGCGGGATTCGCCGGGCGGGCCGGCGGCTTCTTCTGCTGGTTGGGCCGCGCCGGCGTGGTCGCGGTGGGCGTATCGGCCGCGGCGGGCGCGGCGGCGGCCGGCGGCGGCGCATCCTCGGCCGGCTCGACCGTGTCGTTCTGGATCTGCTTCTCCATCGCGCGCAGCTTGGCAACGTTCTTCTGGTGCGCGTCGTAGGTCTCGGTGAAGGCATGCCCGCCGGTGCCGTCGGCGACGAAATAGAGGTCGCGGGTGCGGGCCGGATTGGCGGCGGCTTCCAGCGAGGCGCGGCCGGGATTGGAGATCGGGCCGGGCGGCAGGCCCTCGATCACATAGGTGTTGTAGGGCGAAGGCTGCGTGATCTCGCTGCGCTTGATCGGACGGCCGAGCGTGCCTTTGCCGCCGACGAGACCGTAGATGATGGTCGGATCGGACTGCAGCTTGATCCGCTGCTTCAGCCGATTGACGAACACGGCAGCAACACGGCTGCGCTCGTCCGGCTTGCCGGTCTCCTTCTCCACGATCGAGGCCAGCGTCACCAGCTGCTCCGGCGACTTGACCGGAATGTCCTGGCTGCGGCGCTCCCAGATCTCGGCCAGCACGCGCTTGTGCGCCTGCTGCATGCGCTGGATCACCTGCTCGCGCGTGGTGCCGCGCGGGAACTTGTAGGTCTCCGGTAGAAGCGTGCCCTCGCGCGGCAGCTCGCGCACGCTGCCCGTGAAAATGTCGTTGTCGGACAGCCGCGCCACGATCTGCTCGGAGGTCAGGCCCTCCGGTATCGTCACGGCGTGCTGCACCACCTTGCCCTCGACGATGGTGGCGATGACGTCACGCAAGGACGCATTCTTCTGGAACGAATACTCACCCGGCTTGAGGTCCGAGCTCGCCTTCAGCGCGGCAACGCTCGCAATGAACACCCATGGGTTGACGTCGGTCACGCCTTCCCGGTTCAGCGTCTCGGCGATGTCGCGTTTGCCCGCGCGCTGCGGGATGTTGACGATCTTGTCTTCCTTCAGCGGCCCCGCCGCCTCGAGCACCTGCCGGCCGTAATAATAGACGCCGCCGGCGCCGAGCATGGCGATCAGCAGCAGGGTGATGATGGCGTTGCCGACGACCACGAAGGGATTGCGCGCGCGGTCCGATCGCTTCGGCGGCGGCGGGACCTGCTCGGGCTCGAGCGCAGCCCGCGGGCTCCGGGGCGAAATGGGCGGCCTTTCACTCATCGAAGCAACCTGAATCCTGCCGGTTCAATCGCAGCCTGGCAATCGCTTGCCCTGCCAATGCACGCGCCCGCTTCCATGACTATCGCCGAATACGGCAAAACGGTGGATTCGTCGCAACCACAAACTAATGGACCAGGCGCCGGACGATCACCGACGCGTTGGTACCGCCAAAACCGAAAGAATTCGACAACGCGACGTTGATCTCACGCTTCTTCGCCTTGTGCGGCACGAGGTCGATCGCGGTCTCGACCGACGGATTGTCGAGGTTGATCGTCGGCGGCACGACATTATCGCGAATCGCGAGAATGGCGAAGATCGCTTCGATCGCGCCGGCCGCACCGAGGAGATGGCCGGTCGACGATTTGGTCGAGGACATCGCGACCTTGGAGGCGGCGTTGCCGAGCAGGCGCTCGACCGCACCGAGCTCGATCTCGTCGCCGAGCGGTGTCGAGGTGCCGTGCGCGTTGATGTAGTCGAGATCCGACGGCGACAGGCCTGCACGCTTGAGCGCCGCCGACATGCTGCGGAAACCGCCATCGCCATCGGGCGACGGCGACGTAATGTGATAGGCGTCACCCGAAAGGCCGTAGCCGATCACCTCGGCGTAGATCCTGGCGCCGCGGCGCTGGGCGTGCTCGAGCTCCTCGAGCACGAGGACGCCGGCACCCTCGCCCATCACGAAGCCATCGCGGTCCTTGTCGTAGGGACGCGAGGCCTTCTCGGGCGTGTCGTTGAAGCTGGTCGACAGTGCACGCGCGGCATTGAAGCCGGCAATGCCGATGCGGCTGATCGGCGATTCGGCGCCGCCTGCGACCATCACGTCGGCATCGCCCAGCGCGATCAGGCGGGCGGCATCGCCGACCGCATGCGCGCCGGTCGAGCAGGCCGTGACCACGGAATGGTTCGGTCCCTTCAGCCCGTGGGCGATCGAGACGTAGCCGGAGGCGAGATTGATCAGGCGGCCCGGAATGAAGAACGGCGACACCCGGCGCGGTCCGCGCTCCTTCAAGAGGATCGCGGTGTCGGCGATGCCGTTGAGGCCACCGATGCCGGACCCGATCATGGTGCCGGTCGCGCACTTGTCCTCTTCGGTCTCGGGATGCCAGTTGGCATCGTCGAGCGCCTGGCCGGCCGCGGCCATGCCGAAGATGATGAAGTCGTCGACCTTGCGCTGGTCCTTCGGCTCCATCCATTTGTCGGGATTGAAGGTGTCGTTGCTGCCGTCGCCGCGCACGACGGTGCAAGCGTATTTGGTCTGCAGATCGGAGACATCGAAGCTCTCGATCGGCCGCGCACCGCTCTCACCGTTGAGGATGCGTTTCCAGGTCGGCTCGACGCCGCAGCCGAGTGGCGAGACCATGCCGAGACCCGTGACGACAACCCGCCTCATATCCGAAAACTCCGCATCGAAAGATTCACGGCCAATAACAAGAAACCGGCTGACCGCTGGCAAGCGGCCCGTCCGGTTTCAATGTTGTCCCCGCGAAAATGAAGAGCCTTAGCTCTTCGCGTTCTTCTCGAGAAACTTCGTGGCGTCGCCGACGGTGAGAATCGTCTCCGCGGCGTCGTCCGGAATCTCGCAACCAAATTCTTCTTCGAACGCCATCACCAGCTCGACGGTGTCCAGACTGTCGGCGCCGAGGTCGTCGATGAAGCTCGCGTTGTCGACAACCTTCTCGGGCTCAACACCAAGGTGTTCGACCACGATCTTCTTAACCCGCTCGCCAATGTCACTCATTGCTTAACCTCGTGTTGTTCCCTGTAGACCCGACCCCCCGGGACGATACGAGCCGTCGTGGTCGTGTTACTGCCTTCGCTTACGAACTTTGATTTGGCCCCATCCAAACCGATGCTGGGCCCGGCGAACGACGGCCAAGGCACCGCATCGCCAATATACAGGGTTTCAAAAACCTGCAATGGCGTTCTTTGCCCATCCGTTGAAGGTCCGGTTATCATACTTCAACTGCCTTGACTACAAGCCTCATTTCGCTCCGGAAACGGCCGTTTGCCGCATCCCGCACCGCCCGCGTGGGCAGTGCGGGACGAGGGTTTCAGATCATGGCCATGCCGCCATTGACGTGGATGGTCTGGCCGGTGACGTAGGCTGCTTCGTTCGAACTCAGGTAAACGGCGGCGGCCGCAATGTCCTCGGGCGTCCCGAGGCGAGCAGCCGGAACCTTGGTCAGAATCGTCTCTCGCTGCTTGTCGTTGAGCGCGTCGGTCATCGGCGTCTTGATGAAGCCGGGCGCGATGCAGTTCGCGGTCACGCCGCGCTTGGCGTATTCGGCGCCCAGCGTCTTGATCATGCCGATCAGGCCAGCCTTGGACGCGGTGTAGTTGCCCTGTCCGGGATTGCCGGTGACGCCGACCACCGAGGTGATGGCGATGATGCGGCCGAAGCGCTTACGCATCATCAATTTGGTCGCGGCGCGCGCCAGGCGGAAGGTCGCGGTCAGATTGACGTTGATGACCTCCTCCCAGTCCTCATCGCGGAGCTGGACGAAGAGATTGTCGCGGGTGATGCCGGCATTGGCGATCAGGATGTCGACCTGCCCCATCGCAGCTTCGGCGGCAGGCACCAGCGCCTCGACCTCGTCGGCCTTGGAGAGGTTGCAGGGCAATACATGGGTGCGCTCGCCGAGCTTGCCGGCAAGCTCATCCAGCACTTCCTTCCGCGTCCCCGAAATCGCAACGGTGGCGCCCTGCGCATGCAGCGCCTGCGCGATCGCGCCGCCGATGCCGCCGGTCGCGCCGGTGACGAGCGCCTTCTTGCCAGTCAGATCGAACATCGAAAACTCCTCCAAAGCACGATCCGGAAAAGTGCGTAGCGGTTTTCCGGCAAGATCGTGCGCAACCTTAAGCCTGCTTCGCAGCGGCCAATGCATCCTTGGCGGCGGCAATGTCGTTGGGACCGCCGACCGCAACGCCAACGGCACCGTCGGCAATGCGCTTGACGAGTCCGGTCAGAACCTTGCCCGCGCCGATCTCGAAGAAGCGCGTGACGCCCTGCCCTGCCATATAGGCAACCGACTCGCGCCAGCGCACCGTGCCGGTGACCTGCTCGATCAGGCGGCGACGGATCTCGTCGGGATCGGTGATGGCGCTCGCCAGCACGTTCGACACCAGGGGCGCAGCCGGCGCCGTGATCGTGACCTTGGCCAGCGCCTCGGCCATGGCGTCGGCGGCAGGCTGCATCAGCTTGCAGTGGAACGGCGCGGACACCGGCAGCAACATGGCGCGCTTGGCGCCCTTGGTCTTGGCGATCTCGACGGCGCGGTCGACCGCAGCCTTGTCGCCGGAGACCACCACCTGGCCGCCGCCATTGTCGTTGGCCGCCTGGCAGACCTGCCCCTGCGCAGCCTCGCCCGCGACCTCAATGGCCGCCTCATAGTCGAGGCCAAGCAGCGCGGCCATCGCGCCAACGCCGACAGGAACGGCTTTTTGCATTGCGAGACCGCGGGTGCGAAGCAGCCGCGCGGTGTCGGGGACCGTCAGGCTGCCAGCCGCGGCCAGCGCCGAATATTCACCGAGCGAGTGGCCGGCGACGAAGGCCGCATCCCGCCCGACGGAAAACCCGGCTTCGGCCTCCAGCACGCGCAGGGTGGCGATCGACACCGCCATCAGCGCCGGCTGGGCGTTCTCGGTGAGCTGGAGGGTTTCGGCCGGGCCATCCCAGATGGTCGTCGTCAGCTTCTCGCCAAGCGCGGCATCGACCTCGTCGAACACGGCGCGCGCCACCGGAAACGCATCGGCCAGGGCCTTGCCCATGCCAACGGCCTGGGACCCCTGCCCCGGAAATGTGAATGCTGCCGTCATCGGCGCTCCCTGCTTGTCGGGCGTGATCACTTGCGAGAACCGGCAGCCGATTACGCGCGGCCTTGGGCCATGGTTCCGGATCACGCTCCAAAGGGGGCCGTAGACCCGTCTAGGGCCGGAATGTCAAGCCAAGATAGGAATTTCGGCCGGCATTCACCTGGGGATGCGGCCCCTAGAATCCACCATTGGTCTGGTTGGCATCGACCGCCGCCCCCGCCTGCGCGCGGCGCGCGCTGTTGACCAGCTGACCCGGACGGTCGTCCCGGTCGGGTTTCGCGGTCGCGAGCCGCAGCACCGCGGCGTAGCCGGGCTGCACCTCCATGCGGCCGGCATGCCGGCTCGCGGTCAGCAGGCGATGCACCTTCGGCAGATAGTAGCAGGGCACGTAGAACAGCAGATGATGCTCGAGGTGATAGTTGACGTAGTACGGCGCGATGAACAGGCGCTCGAGGAAGTTTGCATGCGTGGTGCGGGTGTTGCGCAGGGGATCGCTGCTGTCAGGCACGACGGCGTGCTCGGCGATGTTGCGGATGCGGGTGATGACCATCATCCAGGTCAGCAGCGGCACCAGCCATAGCAGCGGATAGGCCCACCACACGCCGGCCGTCGCGCACGCCGCAAACATCGCGGCGTTGACGAGGCATTGCGGGCCGAGCTTCTCCCAGAAATGCGCGGCGCGCTGGCGCCACGGCCAATCCTTCGGTCCCAGCGCGTTGAGGAGTTGCGCCTTGCGCTGCTGATAGCCGGTCTGCCCGGTGATGTCGCGAATGAACTTGCGACGATAGCTGAGCTTCGTGATGGGAAACGGCGCCGACAGCACGAGATCAGGATCGTCCTCCTGCTGCGTGCGCGCGTGGTGCTGGAGATGATAGCGCCGATAGCTGCGCGTCTCGGCAAAGAGCGGATAGGCGCAGAGCCACTGGCTCAGCGCCAGATTGGTCCTCTCGTCGGCAGACAGGCAGCCATGCGCGCCGTCATGCATGAGGATCGCAAGGCCCAGCTGGCGCGAGCCGATAATCGCGACCGCGAAGATGTAAGTGAGCGGATTGGGCCACCACGCCACGAGCGCAATCGCACCGATGATAAGCGCCCAGGCGTGCGCGATCAGCGCGACGCCCTTCCACGTCACGCGCTGGCGCACGTCGGCAAGTTGATCGTCGGTCAGGAAATCGCGGGCACGCATGCGAAGTGCGGTCATGGACTAGCCCTCTTCGTTGGAATTGCCGAATGCACCGCGCTCGTCGACGAGACGCAGGCGCGCGGTGTCGTTTGTCGATTTTGCCTGCTCGCCGAGCACGCGCAGCATCTCGGCGCAGAGCGCGTCGGGCGAGCGGCCCATCGCGTAGCCTTCGAGGATGACGCCGATGGCGACGGCCCAGAACCGCCGCGAGCTTTCGTCGGGCGCACGCAATGAACGCCAGCCGTGGCGGGCAACCTGGCCCGCATAGGCGCGCGTGCCTTCGCTGTGCAGGCGCTCGATGGTGCGCTCGACCAAAGGCGCGAGATCCTGGCGCCGCCGCGTCAGTGTCAGGGCTTCGGCGAAGAAGGCGATCGAATCGCTTGCCGTCACGGTCTCGGCGAGCGCGTAGGTGTATTCCGCCGGCGTGCGGGCCTTCTGAGCAGCCTGCTCGGTCGCGCGCGCGAGATACAGGAGATCGCGGCAGGCGCATTCGACGAACAGCGCCTCCTTGGTGCGGAAGTAATAGGTGATCTGGCTCGGGAACGCGTTCGCGGCCTCCGCGATGTCGGTGATCGAGGCTCCTGACAGCCCCCGCTCCCGGAACAGCGGGCTCGCCGCGTCCAGGAGGAGCGACCGCATCTTGCGGCCGGCCGAGCGTGTCGCGCGCACCGCGTGCTTGGGGTCGCCGGCCGCCTCTATCGGTTCAGGGACAGACTTTTTGGCCATGAAAATCTCTCGCTCGATTTATTTGTATGACATACAAACAAATAATTCAAGCCGGAATGTGGTATGCGGAGGTGGGTTAGACCGGAACCGCACCGGAACCATCCGGGCCGAAAAGGTGACCGGCAACCTTGCAAAGCCGGCCAAAATCCGTATAAGCGCGCCATCCGCAGACCCCGGCCGGGAGCTGAACGGACGGTCTCAGCAAATCATTCGTGATTTTGGTGTGGCAGGGCCAGTCGGCCCGTCGTCCCGTGTTTCCGCCTTCTGAGCTTCATCCCAGAGTCCTTTCCGAAGGCCTCTTAAGGGCTTGACGCCGGGCGATGCGCCAACACGAGGAAAGGACCATCATGGCTCTCTATGAGCATGTCTTTCTCGCGCGTCAGGACGCGAGCACGCAGCAGGTCGAAGAGCTGACTGCGCAGATGACCGGGATCGTCGAAGGTCTCGGCGGCAAGGTCACCAAGACCGAGAATTGGGGCGTTCGCTCCCTCACCTACCGCATGAACAAGAACCGCAAGGCGCACTTCGTGCTGCTCAACATCGACGCGCCGGCTGCGGCGATCGCCGAGATCGAGCGCCAGGAGCGCATCAGCGAAGACGTGATCCGCTATCTCAGCGTTCGCGTCGAGGAGCTTGAGGAAGGCCCGTCCGCGATGATGCGCAAGGCCGATCGCGATCGCGAGCGTGATGACCGTGGCGGCGGCTTCCGTGACCGCGAAGGTGGCGGCTTCCGTGGCGACCGCGAGGGTGGTTTCCGTGGCGGCGATCGCGACGGCGGCTTCCGCGGTGATCGCGGCCCGCGCCGTCCGCGCGAAGAAGCTGAAACCACGACGGATGGGGAGTAAGATCAATGGCTGAAGCTGGTGCACGCCGTCCGTTTTTCCGTCGTCGCAAGAGCTGCCCGTTCACGGGCGCCAATGCGCCGAAGATCGACTACAAGGACTCCAAGCTGTTGATGCGTTACGTCTCCGAGCGCGGCAAGATCGTGCCGAGCCGCATCACCGCCGTGTCCGCGAAGAAGCAGCGTGAGCTCGCCCGCGCCATCAAGCGCGCGCGGTTCCTGGGCCTCCTGCCCTACGTCATTCGCTAAGACGAATTCGGCCGGCGGCGCCACCGCCGCCGGTCGCACTCTTTGATCTCATAAGGCTTCCGGGTCGTCCGGTCGCCGATGGTTGGGGCGAGACGCCTCTAACCGCTCGAAGGGAGCGGGACAGCTGATGATGGCCTTTGGACTGATAGCCCTGATCGCCGGCGCTGCGTCGGCCCTGATGTTCGCCTCGATCGTGTCGGGCGCGCTGATCTCGCTCGTCCTGGTTTGCCTTGCTCCCCTGCCGCTCATGCTGGCTGCGATCGCCTGGGGCCCGCTCTGCGGCGCGATTGGCGGTCTCGCCGCCATGCTCGTCATCGGCGGTGCGCTCAGCATGCCTCTGGCCCTGGGTTACGGTCTTGCGATCGCGTTGCCGGCCTGGTGGCTCGGGCATCTCGCCATGCTTGGACGGTCCGTCACTGGCGGTACGACGGTGGCCGATGCGGCTGCCGTCGAGGTCGAATGGTATCCGCTCGGGCGTATCCTGCTGTGGATCGCGGCACTGGCGACGCTTCTCACCGCAGGATCTCTGCTGTCGCTCGGGACTGACGCGTCGGCAATCGGCGACGCGATGCGCCGCGGCTTCGCCAGGATCTTCTCGCTGGTGGGCGATACGACCGTCACTGAGAGCGATCCCCGCGTCAGCCTGATGGTCGCCGTGACGCCGGTTCTGGTTGCGGCCTCGCAGATGACGACGCTCACCCTCAATCTCTGGCTTGCCGCGAAAGTCGCGGCTGTTTCAGGCAAGCTGCATCGGCCCTGGCCGGACCTCAGCAGCACGAGCTTGCCACCAATGACGCTCGTGGCGCTCTGTGTCGCGCTTGCCTTCAGCTTCTCCGGCGGAATGGCCGGCATCCTGGGTGTCATCGTCACGACCGTGCTGATGGTGGCCTATGCGCTGATCGGCCTTGCCGTTCTGCACACCATCACACGCGACCTCGCCAATCGCGGATTCTGGCTCGCTGCTGCATACGCCATCATCTTCATGTTCAGCGTGAGCCTCGTCCTGCTGACCGCCCTCGGCCTCGCGGACGCGGTGTTCGGCTTCCGCGAGCGCTACTTGCGCAGTCGCCAGCCGCCGCCTTTGCCGACCCCTTAAGTCCACCCCTGTAACCCAGAACTCAAACAGCACTTCAAAAGGAGAACGAATATGGAAGTCATTCTGCTGGAACGCGTCAACAAGCTCGGCCAGATGGGCGAAGTCGTGAAGGTTCGCGACGGCTATGCCCGCAATTTCCTGCTCAAGCGCGGCAAGGCGCTGCGCGCCACCGCCGACAACCGCGCCAAGTACGATGGCATGAAGGCTGATCTCGAGGCCCGCAACCTCGCCTCGAAGGCCGAGGCGTCCAAGGTCGCCGAGAAGATCGAGGGCAAGAACATCATCGTGATCCGTCAGGCGTCGGAAGCCGGTCAGCTGTTCGGCTCGGTCACGGTGCGTGACGTCGTCATGGCGTTCGAAGCCGACGGCGTTTCGCTGGCCCGCCCGCAGGTGCAGCTCGATGCGCCGATCAAGACCATCGGCAAGCACTCGATCACCGTCGCCGTCCACCCCGAGGTCGAGGTCGAGGTCACCGTCACGGTTGCACGCAGCCAGGACGAGGCCGAGCGCATCAACCGCGGCGAGGACATCTCGACCCGCAACGAGGACCGCGATGCGGCCGCCGAGGCGATTGCCGCCGCCGGCGAGTTCTTCGATCCGGAAGCCCAGCACGACGAGGCCGAGCCGGCCCCGGCTGCGGAAGAGAAGTAAGCAACAACTCGTCATGCGCGGGCTTGACCCGCGCATCCATCGAAAGAGTTTTGCTCAAGCGATGGATTGCCGGGTCAAGCCCGGCAATGACGGCGGAGAGTGGATCAGCCCGGTCGCCTCAGGCGGCCGGGCTTTTCGTTTTGGCGGCGACATCCTCGCTGAGCATCGCGATCGAGGCGAGCGCCGTTGCCGTATGCTTCTCGACGCCGTCGCTGACACAGAACACGTCGGCGGCGACCACCGAGACCTGGCGGCCCGGCTTGATCACCCTCGCCCGGCAGATCAGCTTGTCGCCGACTGCAGGCGACAACAAATTCAGCTTGTATTCAGCCGTCAGCGCCGGCTGGCCGCGCGACGTCGCCGCGGCGATGGTCGTGGCGTTGTCGACCAGGAAGGCGGTGACGCCGCCGTGAAAGAAGCCGTGCTGCTGCAGCAGCTCCGGCCGGCGGTCCACGGCAATCGTGCAGGTGCCGCGCGACAATTCGGACAGCTCGGCGCCGACCAGATTCATAAAACCCTGCCGGCCGACATTGGCGTGGATGCGCGCGGCGATCGGCTCAAATTCGGGATCTGCTTCGGCTCGCATGAGGCCTCTCCTTAGTCCTGGTTGATGCGCTCGGGTGGCACCAGCGCACGGATGGCGCAGGCGATCAGCGCATCGGCCTCGCCGCGGGGATCGGTGCGATCGCGCCCCGACAGGAAGGCGCGGCAAAAGATCTGTGCCGGCCCGATGAGCTGGCTCACGAACATCACCGGCGTCATCGGCAGCAGCTCGCCGCCGGCGACCAGCGGCGCGCGCCAGCGCTCGATGGCTTCGGCAAGGCGTGCATTCTGCGCCCGCTGGGCGTCGCGCACGCCCTCGCCCCATTCGCTGCGCGAGATCTCGAACAGGTAGCGCGCCTCGCGCCGGCTGGTGACGACCCAGTCGAGATGCGCGCGGATCAGCCGATCGATGCCCTGCCTGGCGTCAGGCTCGGGATCGAGCGCGGCCAGCACCGCGGCGTGATAGTGCCCGAGCACCTCCAGGAACAGCGCGCCGGCGAGCTCCTTCTTCGAGCCGAAGACATGGAAGAAGCTGCCATTCGACGCGCGCGCGCGGGCACGGATCGCGGCGACCGTCGCAGCTTCGAAGCCGACGCGGTCGAACACGAACAACCCGGCCGCCAACAGGTCATCACGCACACCCGCCGCCATCCGCGCCTCCTAGAGCTATACTCTAGAGCAACACTCTAATCGCGGTCAAGACAATGCGGACGTCGCGATGACGCGACCTCCGCAGATCGATCGGGAATTTCAGCTGTATTAGCGCGAGATCGGCGGCGCTGGCGTGCCGGAGGATTCCGCCGGCGGCGCCGCAGCAGTCGCAGGCGATGCCGCCTCCTGCGGCTTGGAGGCAGGTTCAGGACTCGCGGGCCTGGGAGCCGCCTCTTCCACCGGCTTGGGCGCGGCCGGTTCAGCGGGCTTCGCCGCGGCGGCAGGCGGAGCTGGAGTCACCTGCGGCACCGGATCGGGCCGAAGCGCCGGTGCGTCGCCGCCACGCGGCTTGACCTTGGCACTCTCAGGCTTTGGCTCGGCGGCTTTCTCCGACGCCTTGCCGTCGGGCTTGGTGTCAGGCTCGACCTTGCTGCTCTCCGGCTTGGACTCGGGCCTCGGCTCGCTCTTCTTCTCTTCAGTGGTGGGCGCAGCTGCGTCGACCTTCGGTGCTTCCTCGATCCCGGGCTTGCTGCGACGCTTGCCCTTGCGGCCCTCGGGCAATGCCTGTCCCTCAGGCTTCGCGCCCTCCTCGTTCGGACGCGCCGCGCGCTTCTGCCGACCCTCGGCAGGCGGAGCCGCGCCCTCGCCCTCCGGCTTGGCCGCTTCCTGGGAGCGCTGGCGGCGGCCCTGATGCTCCGGCGACTGGCCCGGCGCGGTGTTGGCGTCCTTCTCCTTGGCGCCGTCCTTCTTGCCGTCCTTGGCCTGGTAGCGGGTATCGGTGGCGCCGTTGGAGACGAGGTAGGAGGCGAGGATGCCCGCCATGTCCGAGCTCGTGGTGTAGTGCTGGCGCAAGAAGCCCGGCAGCGAGCCGGGCGCGACGGACTTCAACAGGCCGCGCGGGCTCTTGTGGCACGCATTGCAGGTCTGCGCGAAGATCTGGGACGGACTTTTGCCGGCCTCGAGGTTCGTCGCCTGCGCAAGAACGGTATCGGTCGCGCCGAAGCCGATCAGAAGCAATACCGTCGCGAGGCTGAGCGCTCGGCTCGACATTCCCATCATCTCCATTGAATTCCGAGAGGTGCAGCCGGCGGCGGGCGCGGCGGCGGGTCACCTTTTAGCGGATTGAGCCGCGAATGGAAGCAGGCCCCACCCGCAAGGATGTGGTTAAGCGGTTTTGGAATATCGGCTTTGAACCCGGCGCAATAGTGCGGCCGGAACATCCTCCCCATGTTTTACATGCAAACGCATAGGAACCAGAGCGGGACCTGAGCGTCAGATGTGAAGACCGGGTTAGTCGCATCTCTTCGGGTTCGCTCGAGAGGAAGGTGTCGATGGACCGATTGTTGCGTAGATTCCTGTCTCATTTCATCCGCCGCGGGTCGCTGAAGGTGACCAGCGCAAGCGGATCGAAGTTCACCTTTGGCGACGGCTCGGGCGAGCCGGTCGCGGTGCGTTTCGTCACCGCCGAGGCCGAGCGGAAAATCCTCATCAATCCCGAGCTCGGGCTTGGCGAGGCCTATATGGACGGCGAGTTCGTCGTCGAGCGCGGCACCATAGCTGATGCGCTCGCGATCCTGCTCGATCAACCCGACCTATTGCCGCAGTGGGCAAAACCCTGGTGGCACCTGCGCTATCTGACGCGGCACCTGAAGCAGTTCAATCCGCGCTCGCGCGCCCGCAGCAACGTTGCACATCATTACGATCTCGACGCGCGGCTCTATTCGCTCTTCCTCGATGCCGACAAGCAATATAGCTGCGCCTATTTCGAGACGCAGGACGCCACGCTCGACGATGCGCAGCTCGCCAAGAAGCGGCACATTGCCGCAAAGCTGGTCGTTGGAAGCGGCCAGCGCGTGCTCGACATCGGCTCCGGCTGGGGCGGGCTCGGGCTCTACCTCGCCGAGATCGCCGGCGCCGACGTCACCGGCGTCACGCTGTCGACCGAGCAGCTGCAGATTGCCAATACGCGTGCGGCCGAGAAAGGCCTGAGCCGATCGGCGCGCTTCCTGCTCGAGGACTACCGCGACATCGACGGGCCGTTCGACCGCATCGTGTCGGTTGGCATGTTCGAGCATGTCGGCGCGAGGTTCTACGACACCTATTTCCAGCGCTGCGCCGAGCTCCTGAGCGAGGACGGCGTCATGCTCCTGCACTCGATCGGGCGGTCGCAAGGGCCGGACTCGACCAATCCCTGGATCGCCAAATACATCTTCCCGGGCGGCTACATCCCCGCTTTGTCGGAGGTGCTGCCGGCGATCGAGCGCGCTGGTCTGCTGGTCTGCGACATCGAGATCCTGCGCCTGCATTATGCCGATACGCTGAAGGCCTGGCGGGAGCGCTTCATGGCGCGGCGCGAGGAGGCCGTGCAGCTCTACGACGAACGCTTCGCGCTGATGTGGGAGTTTTACCTGGCAGCGTGCGAGATGACGTTCCGCAAGCAGGCCATGATGAACTTCCAGATCCAGCTCACCAAGCGCCAAGGCGTGGTGCCGATCACCCGGGACTACATCACACGCGAGGAAGCCCGCCTGCGGGCGATCGAAAGTGGCGCCAAGCCCAGGCTGAAGCTGGCCGGTGAATGAGTTTTGGTGAATGAGTTCTAGTGACGCAGGGTTGAGACCGGCGAGGACCGGAGAGAGGCCGCTAACGTCAGTTGCGCCCGCAGTTCCGCGATGATCTCGGGTGCGACCGGCTGGCGGCGGATGTCGGGGCGTTCGGCGTGCTGCATGGCGGCGATCAGGCCTGACAGCCAGAGCCGGCTACCGGCCTCGCTTCGCCACTGATGGTGCTGCCGTTCTGGCCGCATCGCTTGCCTCTCCCTGATGGCGGGTCAAAGATAACCCCCTGCCCGCCTGCCTGTTCCGGCTCTACCCCGAAAGAATCCGGGGAGATGTGATCTGTTTCACATAAGTCTGGTCGGGTCCGGCCTAGACCGTCGCCATGAGCAAAGAGACCCGAACCTCATTCGACGTGCAGGACGACCTCCGCACCGATTACGCCCTGATCGCCACCGGCGTCGGAGCGGCCCTGGTTGCGCTGGTGTACCTCCTGCTGGTTTGAACCCGAGCCGAAGGCTCCCGGCCAGCCGCGTTCGGTACGCGTCTGAATAGGTCTGCGCCCTCTCCCATAAGGTTCACGTCATCCGGATTTTTCCGTGGCGCGGCTGCGACTGCCGCCGGGCGGGGCGGAGTTCCGCAAAATCCGTCAAGCACGGCGCATGCTGCGGCCGCTAATCATCCACCGCTTTTAAGATCGGTTGATAGCGGCGAGCTTTCGCTTCCGCTTTGGGCCGCGGCGGCGCTTTATCCCGGGCCCCGCATCCGCCCAAGAAAATTGCTAAGCACGTCCGACCATGGCCCTGACTGATTCGAACGTCCTCAAACTCGCGCCCGAGCCCGGAACGCCCGCCTATCGGAGCGCGCCGCACAATATCGAGGCGGAACAGAGCCTTCTGGGCGCGATCCTGGTCAACAACGATGCCTTCTACCGCGTCTCCGACTTCCTGGAGGCGAAGCATTTCTTCGAGCCGCTGCACCAGACCATCTTCGAGACCGCCGGCAGCCTGATCCGGATGGGCAAGATCGCGACGCCCGTGACGCTGAAGACGTTCCTGCCCGCCGACACTGACGTTGGCGGCATGACCATCGGGCAATATCTGGCGCGGCTCGCGGCCGAAGCCACCACCATCATCAATGCTCAGGACTATGGCCGCACCGTCTACGACCTGTCGCTCAGGCGCGACCTGATCGGTATCGGCGAGGACATGGTCAATGTCGCCTATGACGCGCCGGTCGACTTCCAGCCGCGGGCGCAGATCGAGGACGCCGAGCGAAAGCTTTACGAGCTCGCCGAATCCGGCCGCTACGATGGCGGCTTCCAGAAATTCTCGCAGGCACTGGCTGTCGCGGTCGATCTCGCTGCAAAGGCGTTCCAGCGCGACGGCAAGCTGTCCGGCATCTCGACGGGCATGCGCGACCTCGACACCAAGATGGGCGGCCTGCAGCACTCCGACCTCATCATCGTCGCGGGCCGTCCCGGCATGGGCAAGACCTCGCTGGCGACCAACATTGCCTACAATGTCGCACGAGCCTACGTCCCGGAACTCCAGGCCGACGGCACCACGAAGGCCGCCAATGGCGGCGTCATCGGCTTCTTCTCCTGCGAAATGTCGGCCGACCAGCTCGCCACGCGTATCGTGGCCGAGCGCACCGGCGTTCCCTCCTCCCACATCCGCCGCGGCGGCATCTCGGAAGCCGATTTCGACAAGATCCGGGAGGTCTCGATCGAGCTGCAATCGCTGCCGTTCTATGTCGACGCGACCGGCGGCCTGTCGATCGCGCAGTTGATGGCACGCGCGCGCCGGCTGAAGCGCCAGAAGGGCCTCGATCTGCTCGTGATCGACTACATCCAGCTGCTCTCGGGCTCGGGCAAGCGCGCCAGCGACAGCCGCGTGCAGGAAATCACGGAGATCACGACCAGCCTCAAGGCGCTGGCCAAGGAGCTCAACGTTCCCGTGATCGCGCTGTCCCAGCTCTCGCGCCAGGTCGAATCCCGCGACGACAAGCGGCCGCAGCTCTCCGACTTGCGTGAATCCGGATCAATCGAGCAGGACGCCGACGTCGTCCTGTTCGTTTATCGCGAGGAATATTACCTCGCGATGAAGGAGCCCCGCCCAGGCACGCCTGAGCATGAGAAGTGGCAGCTAGACATGAGTCTTGCGCACGGAAAAGCCGAGGTCATCATCGGCAAGCAGCGCCACGGCCCGACAGGCACCGTCGATTTGGCGTTCGAAGCCTCGGTCACGCGGTTCGGCGACCTCGCGCCTGACAGTCAGCTGCCGGCTCGCGGCGGCAACGACTACTGAGTTCCTTGAACCGGACCTGCCTCTTGCGTAAAACGGCGCCATGACAATGGCGTCCGACCCGAAAATGATCCCGCAATCAGGCCTTCTCTCCGCGGAGGCCAACCAGGCTGCCGCGCTCGCAGCCTATGGCGGCGTGCTCACCGTCGATCTCGACGCGATCATTGCCAATTGGCGCAAGCTCGAGAAGACGGCGGTGCCGGCCGAATGCTCGGCGGTGATCAAGGCCGACGCCTATGGCTGCGGCGCCGAACAGGTTGCGCGCGCCCTGAGCAAGGCCGGCTGCAAGACCTTCTTCGTCGCCACCATCGAGGAAGCGCGCAAGGTGCGGGAAGCCGTGCCGGAGGCCGCGCTCTACGTGCTCGGCGGCTACTTCCAGAACACCGGCGAGCACTACGCCAACATCAACTGCCGGCCTGTCATCGGCGATCTCAACGAGCTCGCCGAATGGGACGTGTTCTGCCGCCGCACCGGCTGGAGCGGCGGCGTCGCTGTTCACTTCGACACCGGGATGAACCGGCTCGGACTGACGCTGTCAGAAGCGCAGGCCATCATCCCCCGCATCAATGCCGGCGACCACGGCATCACGCTGGTGATGAGTCATCTGGTCTCGGCCGAGCAGCTCAACAGCCCGGTCAACGCAAAACAGCTCGCGGCCTTCCGCGGCATCGCCAGCGAATTCTCCGGCGTGCCGGCGGCGCTCGCCAATTCCTCCGGCATCTTCCTCGGCGCTCCCTTCCAGTTCGACATGGTGCGGCCGGGCGCGGCGCTCTACGGCGTCAATCCGACGCCGGAGGCCGACAATCCGATGCAGCCGGTCGTGGATCTCAAGGCGCGCATCGTGCAGGTCCGCAATGTCGAGCGCGGCGACAGCGTCGGCTATGGCGGCACCTGGACCGCGCGGCGGCCGACGAAACTGGCGATCGTCGCGGTCGGTTATGCCGACGGTTATTTCCGCGCCGCTAGCTCCAATGACGGCACCCGGGGCGCCGAGGTGATCGTGGCGGGCAAGCGCTGCCCGGTCGCGGGCCGCGTCTCCATGGACCTGATCGCGATCGACATCACCGATCTGCCGCCGAACGCGGCGCGGCGCGGCCACATGGTGACGCTGCTCGGCGAAGGCATCACCGTCGACGAACTCGCGCATCATTTCGGCACGATCGGTTATGAGGTGCTGACCAGCCTCGGCCACCGCTATGCCCGCGTCTACAAGGGCGGCAACGTGGTGGAGCCGCTGACAAAGCCCGAGCCCGCGCCGACGACCGAGCAGCCGCCCTCGGCGCCGCCGATCGAGCAGCCGACAAGTCCGCCGCCACTGCCGAGCTAACAAACGCGCGCTCGTGCCCCGGACGCAGCGCAGTGCGCCGCCTTTCGCGGCGTCGTGTGCTGCAGAGCCCGGGCCCATCTCTCAACGGGGTACCGTGTCGCTTTCTGGGTCCCGGCTCGCGCTACGCGCGTCCGGGACACGAGAGTTACTTCTTCCGGCTGTCGAGCGCCGCCTTGCAGGTGGCGCTGAGCTGATCGCGCTTGGCCTCGAGGCAGGCGATGACCTTGCCGCCGCCCGGCGCGATGCCGGCGCAGAATTTGTCATAGTCCGCCTTGCACGCACCGCGCGGATCGGACGATTGTGCCGAAGCGACGCCGGAGAACGCGACGGCGAGGACGATGGCGGCAAAGCTCAACTTGGACATTGTATCTCCGGTGACGGAAGGCAGGAGCCGGTAGCTCTACATGAAGATTGCGACATTCAACATCAACAACATCAACCGCCGCCTGCCCAATCTGTTGGCCTGGATGCGCGCAGCGAAGCCCGATGTCGTCGCGCTTCAGGAATTGAAGGCAAGTGATGGCGAATTTCCGGCGGCCGCGATCGAAAAGGCCGGCTATGGCGCAGTGTGGTGTGGGCAGAAAACCTGGAACGGCGTCGCCATCCTCGCCCGCAACGCCGAGCCAGTGCTGACGCGCGACCGCCTGCCGGGAAAAGCGGGGGATTATGAAGCCCGCTATATCGAGGCCGCGGTGCGCGGGATCATCGTCACGAGCATTTACTTGCCCAACGGCAATCCGCAGCCGGGTCCGAAATTCGACTACAAGCTCGACTGGTTCGCACGGCTCAAGCGCCACGCCAAAACCTTCATCAAGCAGGATCTGCCCGTGGTGCTCGCCGGCGACTACAATGTCGCGCCGACGGAGATCGACATCTATCCGACCCGCTCATGGGACAAGGATGCCCTGATCCAGCCGAAGAGCCGCGCGGCCTTTGCCTCGCTCATCGCGCAAGGCTGGTGCGATGCGATCCGCGAACTGCATCCGGACAGGCGCATCTACACGTTCTGGGATTACAAGCGAAACCGCTGGCCGCGCGATGCGGGCCTGCGGCTCGATCATCTCCTCCTCAGCCCTGCGCTCGTCTCACGCATGGCGAAGGCCGGTGTCGACAAGAAGGTGCGCGGCGAGGAAGGTGCGAGCGATCATGCGCCGGCGTGGGTGGTGCTGAAATAAGCGAGGTGCTGTAGGGTGGGCAAAGGCGCGCCAGCGCCGTGCCCACCATCAAGCATTGGTGGGCACGCTTCGCTTTGCCCACCCTACGAGATCTCGCCAGGTTAGCGGCCGTAATAATCCTGCACCGTGTCCCACGCCGCCTTCTGCAGCAGCTCCACCGTCGGCGCATCAAGCCCCATCGTGTAGGAATTGCCGACCGGCGAGCGTCCCGTCAGCGCGGCCAGTGTCACGCAGGTTGCGAGATACGTGCCGGCGGGACTCGGATGCCGTTTGTCGGGCGCATAGAGATTGAGCTCGGGCTGGATCTTGCGGACGCGGGCGAAGGCAAGACCTGCGGGAATGACCAGCGCATCGTTGGCATTGCCGGCGCTCGTGTAGGCCTCGGCCAGCGCCTCCGTCATCTCAGGCTTGTCGGCGTAGGCCCAGGACATGAAAAACACCGGCCGCATGCCATGGGCACGGACGATCTCGCTGTCCTTGCTGGCGAAGGTCGTGAACGCGTCCTTCAGCTGCGGATGGATCGGGCACTGGCTGCAATCCATCATCACGACGGCGTCGTACTGCTTGCCCGGCTTGTTGAAGACCACGTTGTTCTGGTCGTCGAAGGAATACGCACCGAGACCGCCGGGTCGCAGCAGATTGTCCATGTCGTGCCAGTCGAGGCCGGAGCCGCCGATCGTCGCCATGGTGTTGCGATAGGCCGCCTTGTTCTCGGCATCGGCTGCCCGCTCCATGAAGGAGAGATGCCCGGGCATGCCGTTGTTGTAATAGAAGAAGCTGTTGCCGACGAACAGCGCGGCCTTGGGGAAGTCTGGCCCGAGCGAGGTGACCTTCGGCTTGGTCTGTGCCTGCGCATTGAGGCCGGCCACAACGGCCAGACACATTGCGAGCATTGCTCGCGCAATAAGACGCATCATGGCTTCCTCCCTTTTTCTCGGGCCGGAACCAGATCAGCTTTTCAAGACGGCCTCAAGGGGACGGACGTGCAGCAGATATGCGCAAGCCTCCGTGCTCAATGCTCACCACAAATTCTTACCGTCGATCATGTTGACCGGCACGGCGTCGAGATCGAAATCGTCGAACAGGCGCGCATTGACCGCGACCTTGGGATTGTCGAAATCGGGCTTGCCGCTCGACTAGTCCGGCGACTCCGAATAGGTGCCGCAGCCGCAACTCGCGCAGAAATGATGTTTGACCGTGCGGCTGCCCCAGAGATAGGTCGCGACGTTGTCAGCCGGTGACAGCAGGCGAAACTGCGCCGGCGTGTAATAGGCCCACAGCGCGCCGCGCTTGGCGCAAAGCGAGCAGGTGCAGCGGGTGACGCTGACGGGCGCCTCCGTCACCTCGAATACCGTCTCACCGCAATGACAGCTTGCCTCGATCGGCATGACCCGCTCCCCGTTTTGTCAGGAGATGGTCGTAGCCGGCCCCTGCTGCCAACATGCTGTCAGCAGCAAACCCTGCCCGGAAAGTTCAGTTGGCGGACAGCCGCTTGGCGTTCGCGGCCACATGCTCGCGGTAACGCTGGATGATGGCCGCCGGCGTTGCCCCAGCGAGCAGGTTGGCTGCCGCCTCGAAGGCCGCGGCGATCTTCTCGCTCACCATCAGCACGGCCTCCTGCCCGGCCGCCTCATCGCCATGGCTGAGCTTCTCGCAGCGCAGCCGCACCACTTCGCTCGCCTCAAATGCGAGCATCGCGCCGGCGTACCAGGGAAAGCCGTTGTCGGATCCGCCGAGCACCGCATGGCGGTCGAGCGCGGAGAAGGAGTGGTGATCGGGCATCGCGGACCTCAAATTCTTTGAGCGAACGCTCCGATCAATACGCTTCAAATTCTAAGGATCAGGCCGGGGAACCGGTCGGATTGGGCAGGCCTGAGACATCAGCCATTAACCAAGGCCCTTGACGCCATCGCTCTGGTTAGCCTACTGGTCTGACCAAGATCAGACCAAAGCGAGACGGGGATGGAGCTCAAGCGCGCCACCGAAGGCGAAAAAGGGTTCGAGAAGGTGTTCGCCTTCTTGCGCGAGCGCCTGCTTGCGGGCTCGCTCAAGCCCGGCGACCGCCTGATCTCCGAGCGCGAGCTCGCAACCCTGCTTGGCGTCAGCCGGCCAATCGTCCGCGAGGCGCTGCGCGCCCTGACGGTGCTCGGCATCGTCGAGATCCGCGACCGCATCGGCACCGTCGTGACCCGGCCGGACGTTTCGGTGCTGAACGACTTCTTCACCTTCGCGCTGGCCCAGCAAGCGGACATGCTCGACGACGTCATGCAGGCGCGCGTCGCGATCGAATGCCAGGCGATCCGCCTCGCCTGCGAGCGAGCCAACATTGCCGATTTCGAGCGCCTGCAGCGCGCACTCGCGAAGATCGGCGAGACGATCGACGAAGCCGATGCCGGCGGCATGGCCGACTTCGAATTCCACCGCGCTATCGTCGTGGCGTCACATTCGGAAACGCTTTCCGTTTTGCACAGCTCGATGGCGGGCCTGTTGACGCATTCGCATCGCAGCCGCCGCGAGCTGGTGCAGGCCTTCCCGTCGATGAAAAACTATCTGATCGACGACCACCGCCGCATCTTCGAAGCGGTGATCGCGCGCGATCCCGAGCGGGCGGATACGACGCTGCGCAAGCATTTTGCCATCGGCGACGAATACCGGCGGCGCGCCATCGTCGGCGACATCGACAAGAGCGCCTCAGGCTGATCGCGGACAAGCCAAGAAACTTACCAAAAAACGGATCGATAACATGGGACGGAACGACAAGGGCAATGTGGGCTTCATCGGCATCGGCACGATGGGCCGCGAGATGGTGCGCAACCTGCTGATGGCCGGCCACGAGGTTCGCACCTTCGATCTCAATGAGACTGCATTGGCCGACAGCGCCAAGGAGGGTGCGGTTCGCGCTAAGAGCCCCGCCGATGCCGCTGAAGGTGCCGACATCGTCATCACCATGCTGCCCGACACACCGCATGTCGAGGCGACCATTTACGGCGAACAAGGCCTGCTCAAATCTCCCCCGCCCGGCAAGCTGATCGTCGACATGAGCACGATCTCGCCGGTCGCGGTCCGCAAAATCCACGCCGACCTGCAGAAGGTCAGTGTCGGCTTCATCGACGCACCGGTCTCGGGGGGCCCCGTCGGCGCCAAGAACGCCGCGCTCTCGATCATGGCTGGCGGCGATGCTGACGCGTTCGCCAAGGCCGAGCCGTTCTTCCGTGCGATGGGCACGACCATCACGCATGTCGGCGCATCCGGCGCCGGACAAACGGTCAAGCTCTGCAATCAGCTGATCTGCGGCATCAACATCCAGGCGATCTGCGAGGCGCTGGCACTGGGGCGCGCCTCGGGCATTGATCTCAATCTGCTGCGCCGGGTGCTGCTTGGCGGCTCCGCCGCCTCCTGGATGCTCGACAAGCTCGGCCCTTCGATGATCGCGGGCGACGTCTCCGCCGGCTTCCGCATCGATCTGCAGCTCAAGGACCTACGCCTGGTGCAGGAGCACGCGCAGGCTCTCAACGTGCCCCTGCCCGGCACCGCGCTGGTCACCAGCCAATATGTCGACGCCCGCGCCCATGGCGAAGGCAGCAACGGCAACCAGGCGCTGTTCCGCGTCTACGACCGCATGACCAACCAGACGACCGGTTGAAGCTGATACGATGAGCCTCCAACTCGACTTTCCCGCAGTGATGGAGCGTTGGCCAAGTTTCCTGGCTGGCGCTGCGCTGACGCTCGAGTTGGCTTTCTTCGCGACCCTGCTCGGCGCTCTGATCGGCACGCTCGCAGCTGTCGGCCGCGGCTCGCGGAGCTCGTTGATCGCCGGAGCGTGCAAAGTTTACGTCGAGGCGATCCGCAACACGCCGCTGCTGGTGCAGATCTTCCTGGTCTATTTCGGCCTTGCCAGCCTGGGCCTGAAATTCTCCGCCTTCACGGTGGCGGTGGCGGCGCTGACCATCAATGTCGGGGCCTACACCGCCGAGATCATGCGCGCCGGCTTCGAGGCGATCCCGCGCGGACAGATCGAGGCGGCCGAAGGCCTGGCGCTGTCGCGCCTGCAGATCTACTGGCACATCATCCTGCTGCCGGCCGTCGAGAAGGTCTATCCGGCCCTGACCAGCCAGTTCGTGCTGCTGATGCTGGCCTCCTCGGTGTGCTCGCAGATCTCGGCGGAGGAGCTCACGGCCGTCGCCAACTACATCCAGTCGGACACCTATCGCGCGTTCGAGACCTACATCATCGTCGCCGTGCTCTACGTCATCCTGTCGCTGGTGATGCGCGCGGGCTTCTGGGGCCTCGGCCTCGTGCTGTTTCCGCGCCGTCGCCGGCTCGGCACGCCGCTGTGAGATGACCATGGGCGGACATCTCAACATCAATCATCTGATATTCCTCGGCCAGGGCGCGCTGTGGACCATTGGCCTCTCGGTGATCGCGCTCATCGGCGGCGGCATCGTCGGCTTCGTGATCGCGCTGGCGCGGATCTCACCGCTCAAACCGGTGCGGATCGCCAGCGCCGTCTATGTCCAGCTCGTCCAGGGCACGCCGCTGCTCGTCATCCTGTTCCTCGGCTATTTCGGCCTTGCCGCGATCGGCCTCAAGGTCTCGCCGCTCACGGCCGCCGGCGCATCGCTGACGCTCTATGTCGCCGCCTATCTCGGCGAGATCTGGCGCGGCTGCATCCAGTCTGTGCCGAAGCCGCAATGGGAGGCAGCCGAGGGCCTCGCGCTGACCCGGACCCAGCGCATGATCAAGGTGATCCTGCCCCAGGCGATCCGCATCGCGACGCCGCCGACCGTCGGCTTCATGGTGCAGATCATCAAGAACACCTCGCTCGCCTCCGTCGTCGGCTTCGTCGAGCTGATGCGCTCGGGCCAGATCGTCAACAACTCGCTGTTCGAGCCGTTCGCCATCTACGCCATCATCGCCGTCACCTATTTCGCCATGTGCTATCCGCTGTCGCTGTTCAGCCAGAGGCTGGAGCGGCGGATGGGGCGCGGCAGGTCCAACCTCGCACCGGCCTGACATGCAGCAAAACGCCCTCTCCTCCGAACCAATCGTGTCGCTCCGCGACGTGCAGAAGAGCTTTGGGCCGCTCCGGGTGCTCGACGGCGTCTCCTTCGCCGTCGAGCGCGGCGAGGTGCTGGCACTGATCGGCCGCTCCGGCTCCGGCAAGAGCACGGCGCTGCGCTGCATCGACCGCTTCGAGAAGGTCGATGGCGGCGAGATCGTCGTGTGCGGACATCGGGTCGACCGTCCCGACGTCGACCTGCGCGCGCTGCGCCAGGACGTCGGCATCGTGTTCCAGAGCTATAATCTGTTTCCGCACCTCACGATCGAGCAGAACATCACGCTTGCCCCCTGCGCGGTGAAGGGCATGGCTTCTGCGCAGGCCAGGGACCTCGCGCGGAAAGTGCTGGCGCAGGTCGGGCTCGAGGAGAAGCTGCATGCCTATCCCGAACAGCTCTCCGGCGGTCAGCAGCAGCGCGCGGCCATTGCTCGCTCGCTGGCGATGCAGCCGAAGGTCATGCTGTTCGACGAGGTCACCTCCGCGCTCGATCCCGAGCTTACCGCCGAAGTGCTGAAGGTGATCGAACAATTGGCGGCGGATGGCATGACCATGGTGATGGTCACCCACGAGATGGGCTTTGCCAAGGGAATCGCCGACCGCATCGTGTTCATGCATCGCGGCAAGGTCCACGAGACCGGACCCGCCTCGATCCTGACGTCGCCGACCACCCCCGAACTCACGCAATTCGTGGGGACGGGAAACTTAAAATCATAACAGGGAGAGGAGAACCAAGAATGACAAACAAGGCGTTGCTGGGCACCGCCGCGGCTTTGTGCGGCCTCATCATGATGGCGGCCACGCCGGCATCGGCCGACCTGCTCGACGACATCACGCAGGCAAAGAAGATCCGCATCTCGACCGATCTCGCCATCCCGCCTTCTGGCATGATGGATTCGAGCATGAATCCGACCGGCTCCGACGTCGAAGTCGCCCAGCTGCTCGCCAAGGACTGGGGGCTCGAGCTCGAATTCATCCAGACCACCGGTGCGACCCGCATCCCCAACGTCCTCACCGGCAAGGCCGACATCATCATCTCGACCCTGTCGGTGACGGCCGAGCGCGCCAAGGTCATCGACTTCACCAAGCGCTATGCGACGCTGCAATCCGACGTCGGCTGCCTGAAGTCGTCGACCGTGAAGGACTGGCCGGACCTGAAGGACAAGTCCATCGGCGTCTCGCGCGGCACCACGCAGGACACCACCCTGTCCAACATGAAGGACAAGGACCTCAAGATCGCTCGCTACGACGACGACGCCACCATGGTGACCGCGGCCGTGTCCGGCCAGGTCGACTGCGTCGCCTCGTCGGCGACGATCATCAACCAGATCGGCGTGAAGAACCCCTCGCGCGTGTTCGAGTCCCGGATTCCGCTGGCGACCTTCGACCTCGCGATCGGCCTGAAGAAGGGCGAGCAGCGGCTGATGGACAAGCTCAACGCCTGGATCACCGAGAACGTCAAGAACGGCAAGCTCAACGCGATCTACAGGAAATTCCACGGCGTCGAGCTGCCGCCGGACATGCGCAGCTGAACCAGAGAGACTCCGTGACAGCCGCTGTTCGGCTGTCACGGCCAATACAAAATCAAGAAGGACATCACATGCGTCTCGTCATCGGATCCGACCACGCCGGCTGGCCGCTCAAGCAGACCGTCATCGACCACATCCGCAAGCTCGGCCACGACATCGTCGACGTCGGCTCTTATGACGACAAGCCGGTGGACTTCCCCGACATCGCGCGGGCCGTGGCGCAGAAGGTGACCTCGGGCGAAGCCGCACGCGGCATCATGGTGTGCGGCACCGGCGTCGGCGCCTCGATCGCCGCCAACAAGATGAAGGGCATCCGCGCCGCGGTCTGCCACGACGTCCACTCCGCCCATCAGAGCGTCGAGCATGACGACGTCAACGTCATGTGCATCGGCGCGCAGATCGTCGGCGCCTGGCTCGCCGTAGACCTCGTCTCATCCTATCTCTCGGCCGAATTCTCCACCGACGAGGATTTCCGCCGCCGCGTCGAGAAGCTGCGCGTCATGGACGAGCAAGGCTGACGTCCCCTCATGATCCTGGTGTTCGGGTCGCTCAACATCGATCTGGTCGCGCAGGTCCCGGTCATTCCCGGCGCCGGACGGACGGTGCTCGCGCCGTCCTACCAAACGCATTTCGGCGGCAAGGGCGCCAACCAGGCCGTCGCCGCCGCACGGATTGCGGGGCCGGGACAGGTCCGCATGGCGGGCTGCGTCGGCCGGGACGGGTTCGGCGACAGCGCGATCGAGAACCTCAAGTCAAACGGTGTCGACACCGGTCTCATCGTCAGGGCCGACGAGCCGACCGGCTGCGCCTTCATCACGGTCGATCAGGCCGGCGAGAATGCGATCACGGTGGCGAGCGGCGCCAACATGGCCGCGAATGCCGCAGACCTGCCCGCCGCGCTGTTTGGCACTGACGTGGTGCTGGTGCTTCAGATGGAGGTGCCCTTTGCACAGGCGCTGCAAGCCGCGTGGCGAACGACATCGGCCTCCGGCACCGTCATCTGGAACCTCGCGCCTGTCCCGGACAAGATGACGCGCGAGATGGTGTCCGACCTTCTCGGCATCACCGACTATCTCCTCCTCAACGAGCACGAGGCCATGGACGCCGCAGTCGCCATCGGCCTCGCGCCGTCCGGTTACGAAGCTGCAGCCACGGACCTGGCCAGGACGGGTGACCTCACCTGCATCGTCACCGCCGGCGCTCAGGGCGCCTTGGCTGTGGCAGCGGACGGAACCCGTTTGCACGCGCCCGCCCCGCGCATCACGCCAGTGGACACGACCGGGGCCGGCGACACTTTTGTCGGCGCGTTTGCGGCGATGGTCCACGAGGAGGTTCCACTGCAAACCGCGCTCCAGGTCGGATGCGAAGCGGCGGCCCAGAAGTGCCTCGTGCCGGGCGCTCAGGCTGGCATGCCGATGCGGGCGAAGATTCCGTCTCTCGCTTAGCGTCGTCCGCGGCTACAGTGCTCCGATTCCCGGAGCCCCCGCCCTTGGCCTTTCTTTTCGTCCTCACCGTCGGCCTGATCGCCGGCACCATCTCAGGCATCGTCGGCACGGGGTCGTCGATCATGCTGATGCCGGTGCTGGTCTATGCCTACGGGCCGAAGGAGGCGGTGCCGATCATGGCGGTCGCCTCCGTGATGGCGAACTTTTCGCGGATCCTGGCGTGGTGGCGCGAGGTCGACTGGCGAGCCTGCATGGCCTATTCGGTGACGGGAATTCCGGCCGCCGCGCTCGGCGCGCGCACGCTGCTGGCGCTGCCCTCGCATGCCGTGGATCTCGCCATCGGCAGTTTCCTGATTGCGATGGTACCGGTGCGGCACGCCCTGGCGCGGCATGACCTCAAGGCCAATCTCTGGCATCTCGCGATCGGCGGCGCGGTCATCGGCTATCTCACCGGCATCGTGGTCTCGACCGGTCCGCTCAGCGTGCCGCTGTTCCTGTTCTACGGCCTGTCCAAGGGCGCCTTCCTCGCCACCGAAGCGGCCTCCTCGCTCGGCCTTTACTTTGCGAAGTCCGTGACCTTCGAACGGTTCGGCGCGCTCACCAGTGACGTCTTCATCAAGGGCCTGATCGCCGGCGCCTCGCTGATGTCAGGCGCCTTCATCGCCAAGCGTTTCGTGCTGCACCTGAAGCCCGAGATGTTCCGCCTTCTGATGGACGCGATCATGATCGCGGCCGGGCTCTCGATGCTCTGGAACGCGGCGCAGTCGTAAGCAGCCCTCAGGCGGCAAATTCCGGCGCGATCGACGGGCTCTCCGCAATGACACGCCTCTCGGGCACGGCTTGTCCCTCGATCCATTGCAGCACGGCCTCGAGCGGCTGTGGCCGGTGATAGAGATAGCCCTGCCCCAGCGTCACGCCCATCTCGCGCATCGCCTGCGCCTGCTCGGCCCGCTCGATGCCTTCGGCGACGAGCGTCAGCCCCAGCGTGCCGGCGAGCGATGCAATGACGCCGACGATCGCCTTGTCTTCCGCACTATCAGGGATCTCGCTGATGAAGGCCTTGTCGATCTTGACCTTGTCCAGCGGGAAGCGCCTGAGATGTGCGAGCGAGCTGTAGCCGGTGCCGAAATCGTCCAGCGCGATGGTGGCACCTAAGCGCCGCAACCGGTGCAGCGTCTCGGAGGCGCTGGCGATGTTGTTGATCAGCGAGCCCTCGGTGATCTCGAGCTCCAGCGACGATGGCGCGACATCGAAGCGCGCGCAGGTGGCGCGCAGCTCGGCGGCGAGCGAATGGTCGGCGAGCTCGGACGGCGGCAGGTTGATCGCGATCCGGATCTGCGGCTTGCGAGCGGCGGCCAGAAGCTGCAGCGCCCGGCAGGCATCGGTCAGCACATAGCGCGTCAGCCGCGCATTGTTGCCGCTGCGCTCGATCAGCGGCAGGAATTCGCCGGGGCCGATCACGCCATGTTCAGGGTGGCGCCAGCGGATGAGCGCCTCGAGCCCGACGACGGCCTGGCTCTCGAGGTCGACCTGGCTTTGATACCAGACCTCGAACTGCCCCTCGGCGAAGCCTGCGGGAACGGCGAGTTCGAGATCCCTGCGGCGGCGATAGTCGCGCTGAAGCGCTTCGTCCAGCACGGCGACGGTGCCGGGCGCCTTGCTCTTGGCATGGTAGAGCGCAATGTCGGCAAGCGCCGGCAAATGCGACAATTCGGGGTCGCCGGCGCGGCGCACGGCAAGGCCGATGCTGGCGCGCGGCACCACCTGCTTGTCGTGCAGCCGGATTGGCTCGGAGATCGCGTCCAGCAATTGGCGCGCAAACGCCTGCGCGGTCGCCTGGTTGCTGACCTCGGGACGGATCACGACGAACTCGTCGCCGCCGAGCCGCGCCACCCAGTCTTGCGGCTCGACTGCCGTACGAAGGCGCTCGGAGATGTGGACCAGGAACTTGTCGCCGGCATCGTGGCCAAAGGTGTCGTTGATGCCCTTGAAGTCGTCGAGATCGATGAAGCAGAACGCGATCAGCGAGTCCGGCGAACCGGCATCCTTGCTCAGCGTCACCAGGTGCTCGGACAGCGAGCGGCGATTGGGCAGGCCCGTCAGCGGATCGTGCGCGGCCATGTGCCCGAGCCGGTCGAGCGCGCCCGCCGTCGTGTGCTGCATGGCATTGAAGGCGCGGGCGAGCTGGCCGAATTCATTGGAGGATTTGACCTCCGCCGGATAGGCGCGGCCGTCCTGCTTGCTGCGCTGGATCGCCGACATCATCGCCGCCAGCGGCTTGCCGATGAAGATGTTGGCGGAGATCCGCATCGCGATCAGGGTGGCAAGCGTTGCGAGCAGGCCAACGACCAGCAGCAGCACCAGTCGGCTGCCTGCATCCGCATACAGCGCCGCATGCGAATAGGCGATCGCGATACGGCCGGCCTGCACCGACATGTTGCCGTTGCTGTAGCGGATCGGACGCGAGACCTCCGCAACCCCCTGCTCCGAGGGACGCGCCACCACGCGGGCAATCGCAACGCCGGTGTCGTCATAGACGGCTGCCGCCGCGATGGTCTCGTCGTGCATGATCTCGTTCAGAACGCCCGTGACCTGGTCGTAACGCATCTTCCAGAGCGGCTCGGCGATCAGCTCGGCCCGGCTCTCGGCGACGCGGGCAATGCGGGCGTCGAGCTGCCGGATCTGCGACCAGAAGCTCGAAGCCTGGACGCCGGCGGAGGCGAGCAATTGCACCAGCAGCAGAACCGGCACGGTGGCCCAGATCATCGCGCGGACGACCGAGCGCAGACGCGGCGGCACGGCCTGCGCTCTGCGGTCCGGATCGGTCATGTCGTCTTCGTTTCGCATCAATCAGCGGTGCCTTCCAGCGGCGCCAGCGACGAGATCAGCGCGTCGATCGAGAAGTCATACTGGCCACAGCGTCCAGGCTTCGCCCTGAACCGCGTGAAGTCGATGCGGTCGAAGGCGCGCACTCTGATGAGGTCGCCGACCGAAGCCAGATTGTTGCGCGTGATCGCAGATGTCTTGACCTCGACGTGCGGCGACGCGGCCGCAAAATCGCAGCCATCGGCGTAGTCGCGCAGGAGAACGATCGACCAGCCGCCGAGCAGGAAATGGCCGCCGTCGCTCAGGAGCAGGCGGCCCGCCTTGATCTCGCGCAGCGCGTCGTCGGACCAGTTGAGGCCGGCCACCTGGATGTTCCGGCCGGGCGTGAGGCCCGCAGCGATCGCCGCGCGCAGCGCGCCGAGCGCCATCGGATCGTTTCCGGCCCAGATGCCGGCCGGCCTGATCTCCTTGCGCGAGGCCCAGCCCAGATAGTTCGCTGTGACTTGCTCGGCCTCGGACTGCGTCCAGTTGGCGAACAGCATCCGGTCCACCACGACATCGGGCGCAGCCTCGACGGCGAGCTTGAGGCCGGCATTGCGGGCGATCGAGGACGGGGTGATCTCGTCACCGCCGATGCCGAGAATGTGGATCTTGCCGTCCGGGCTCTGCCATTTCTCGGCACGCGCGGTGGCGATCAGCGCGTTCGCCATCCGCGCCCCCGCGGTCTGAAGATCGGTCGTGATATCGCCGAGCCAGGTCTTGAGCTTCTGGCGCGGCGGGCCAAGGCGGGCCGCGTCATCGCCGATCAGCGTGTTCGAGAGCAGCAGCGTCTTGACGCCGGCGGCCTCGGCCGCCTCCAGGATCGGAACGGCGGCGGATTCCTCGTTCGAGAGGATGAGGAAATCGGGCTTGTCGGCGCGCGCGACCACGCCGAACCCCAGTTCCTGCATGGTGCGGTAATTCCGCTCGCTGGTCAGCACCTCGATATGCGCGTCGAGCTTGCGGCCGGCAGCCTGCATGGTCTGCGCGACCATGTCCCAATAGACCTCGCCGGTCTTGCCGGGGTTGACGAAAACGATGTTGAGACGCTTGGCGTCCGCCGCGACAGCACCGCCAGGCGGCATGAGAACGCCGCAGGCCATGCCCATCGCGAGCAATATGCGCAAGACCACAGTCATTTGTTTCGCCACCCCGTCTTGGTTCCGAAACTGGACTTGCGTCCGCTAACATTTGGCAAAGTCCGGCCTGGAGCCGCAGCGCAGAGCTAACAAAGGGTGTATCGAACGCGTTGAATTGCCATATTCGGGGGCGGCAGGGTTCGCTCTCTGCCCTCCGTTCCGTGCTATCAGCAGACCCGAAACCCCTCCGACTCGCTGTCCCCATGGCCAAGAACACGCTTTCCTTCGTCTGCCAGAACTGCGGCGCGGCCTATAACCGCTGGCAGGGCAAGTGCGAGTCTTGCGGCGAGTGGAATACGCTCGCGGAAGAAGACACCAGCGGCAGCGTCCCGGTGTCGATCCGCTCCAAGCGCAAGGGCCGGACGTTCGCCCTGGAGAGCCTTGCCGGCAAGAGCCCGGACGCGCCGCGCCTGTCGTCTGGGATGACTGAGCTCGACCGCGTCACCGGCGGCGGCTTCGTCCGCGGCTCAGTGCTCTTGGTCGGCGGCGATCCCGGTATCGGCAAGTCGACGCTGTTGACGCAGGCGACCAGCATGATGGCGCGCGCCGGCCACCGCATCGTCTACATCTCCGGCGAAGAAGCCATCGCCCAGGTGCGCCTGCGCGCCGAGCGGCTCGGGCTGTCGGATGCGCCGGTGCAGCTCGCGGCAGAAACATCGGTGGAAGACATCGTCTCGACGCTGTCGGAAGGCGCTGTCCCCCGGCTGATCGTGATCGACTCGATCCAGACCATGTGGACCGACACGGTGGAATCCGCGCCCGGCACGGTGACGCAGGTGCGCGCCTCGGCGCAGGCCCTCATTCGTTTCGCGAAGAAGACCGGCGCTGCCATCATCCTGGTCGGCCACGTCACCAAGGACGGCCAGATCGCGGGCCCTCGCGTCGTCGAGCACATGGTCGATGCCGTGATGTCGTTCGAGGGCGAAGGCTCGCAACAATTCCGCATCCTGCGCGCGGTGAAGAACCGTTTCGGCCCGACCGACGAGATCGGCGTGTTCGAGATGACCGGCCTTGGCCTGCGCGAAGTCACCAACCCCTCCGAGCTGTTCCTGTCCGAGCGTGACCTCGGCACGCCCGGCACCGCAGTCTTTGCGGGCATCGAGGGCACGAGGCCCGTCCTGGTCGAATTGCAGGCGCTTGTGGCCCCGACCTCACTCGGCACCCCACGGCGCGCCGTGGTCGGCTGGGACCAGAGCCGGCTCTCCATGGTGCTGGCGGTGCTGGAGGCCCATTGCGGGGTCAAGCTGTCCGGCCACGACGTCTATCTGAACGTCGCGGGCGGCCTGCGCATCCACGAGCCGGCGGCCGACATGGCCGCCGCGGCCGCGCTGGTATCGTCCCTGGTTAATGCGCAGTTACCCACCGATGCCGTCTATTTCGGCGAAATTTCGCTCTCCGGCGTGATCCGTCCGGTGGCACAGACCCCGGCCCGGCTCAAGGAAGCCGTCAAGCTCGGCTTCAAGCGCGCCGTACTGCCCGAATCGGCCCGGGGCGGCGATGCCGGCGGTGACGCCGGATTGTCGCTGAACGCGGTCAACAGCCTCACGACGCTGGTGGCCGAAATCGCCGCCAAGGGCTCCCGCCGCGGCGATCAGAGCGTTCCGGCGGAGAAAAATGCCACACCGGCAAGATTCCGCCGTGGAGAGGGTTAGCTGGAGGTGACGTTCCCCGCCCCCGCCGCTATACAGCCGTCACAAAAGCAGCATGGGATTGCGTGGTTGCGGCCTTGCCGGGAATGCCGTCTGGCCCTCACTTAGGGCCACGGCCAAGCACCGATTCGCTGAGCACCTTTGAAGTACGAGCGGACCAGACCAGCCGATGCCAGTAACACTCCTCGACCTGATCCTGCTCGGTGTGATGCTGATCTCGGGCCTGCTCGCCATGGTCCGCGGTTTCATGCGCGAAATCCTGTCGATCGCAGCCTGGGGCACCGCGGCGATCGTGACGCTGTACTCGTTCTCGAAGCTGCTGCCGACGGCCAAGACCTATTTCAACAACGACACGGTGGCGAGCGTGGTGGTGGTTGCCGGCGTGTTCGTCGGCACCCTGGTCATCGTTTCCGTGATCACGGTCCGGATCTCCGACATGATCCTGGATTCGCGCATTGGCGCGCTGGACCGTACCCTGGGGTTCCTGTTTGGCCTCGCTCGCGGGCTTTTGATCGTCGTGGTCGCGTTCCTGTTCTTCACCTGGCTGGTGCCGGACAAGCAGCGCCCCGACTGGGTCACGGGGGCCAAGTCCCGCGTGGTGCTCCAGGGAACCGGCGACTGGCTGATGTCCCTCTTGCCTGATGACCCCGAGAACACCATCTTGAAGAGATTCAAGAAAAACAAACCAGATGATGATCAAGCTGATTCCGAGCAGCAGCCTTCGGGCAGTGGCGACGGATACAGTAAACCGGCTCGTGACAGTTTGAAGAAGCTGATCGAGAAACCTGCGGCGCGTTGATTAGGCCCTAAAGAGAGGCGCGGACGAGATGCGACACCCTGACCAGGACGCCCACACTGAACTCGATCCCGGCTCCGCCGCGCTAGAGCTTCAGGACGACCTGGAGGGAGATACGCTTCGCGAGGAATGCGGCGTATTCGGCATCTATGGACATCCGGACGCCGCCGCCATCACCGCACTGGGCCTCCATGCCCTCCAGCACCGCGGCCAGGAAGCCGCCGGCATCGTCTCCTATGACGGCAGCCGCTTTCACTCGGAACGCCGCCTCGGTCTCGTCGGCGACACCTTCTCCCGCCGCGAGGTGATCGAGCGCCTGCCCGGCAACATGGCAGTCGGCCATGTCCGCTATTCCACCACCGGCGCCACCATCCTGCGCAACGTGCAGCCGCTGTTCGCCGAGCTCAATGCCGGCGGTCTCGCGGTCGCCCACAACGGCAACCTCACCAACGGCCTGACGCTGCGCCGCGAGCTCGTGAAGCACGGCGCGATGATGCAGTCGACCACCGACACCGAGGTGATCCTGCATCTGGTCGCGCGCTCCAAGCGCGCCCGCTTCATCGAGCGCTATATTGACGCGCTGCGCGAGATCGAGGGCGCCTATGCGCTGGTCTCGCTGACCAACAAGAAGCTGGTCGGCGCGCGCGACCCGCGCGGCATCCGCCCGCTGGTGCTCGGCGAGCTCGACGGCTGCCCGATCCTGACCTCGGAGACCTGCGCGCTCGACATCATCGGCGCGCGCTTCATCCGCGACATCGAGCCGGGCGAAGTCATCGTGTTCGACGAGAACGGCCAGGACATCCACAAGCCGTTCCCGCCGATGGCGCCGCGCCCCTGCATCTTCGAATACATCTATTTCTCCCGGCCGGATTCCATCGTCCACGGCCGCTCGGTCTACGAGGTGCGCAAGGCCTTCGGCGCGCAGCTCGCGCGCGAGAGCCACGTGCCGATCGACGTCGTCGTGCCGGTGCCGGATTCCGGCGTGCCCGCCGCGGTCGGCTACAGCCAGCATTCCGGCGTGCCGTTCGAGCTCGGCATCATCCGCAACCACTATGTCGGCCGCACCTTCATCCAGCCGACGCAGGCGATCCGCGAGTCCGGCGTGCGCATGAAGCACTCGGCCAATCGCGCCGCGATCGAAGGCAAGCGCATCATCCTGATCGACGACTCCCTGGTGCGCGGCACGACCTCGAAGAAGATCGTGCGCATGATGCGCGATGCCGGCGCCAAGGAAGTGCATTTCCGCCTTGCTTCGCCGCCGATCCTCTACCCCGACTACTACGGCATCGACCTGCCCGATCGCGGCGGCCTCCTGGCCGCGACGCATTCGCTGGAGGAGATGCGCGAGATCATCGGTGCCGACTCGCTCGCCTTCCTGTCGATCGACGGCATGTACCGCGCCATGGGCGAGCCCGGCCGCGACCCCGCCAATCCGAAATTCTCGGACCATTGCTTCACCGGGGCCTATCCGACCCACCTCACCGACCAGACCCAGACCGAGCCGCAGCCGCGGCAATTGTCGCTGCTGGCGGAGGCGAGCTGACGCTGAAAGCGTCATCCCGGGGCGATGCGAAGCATCGAACCCGGGATCTCGAGATTCCGGGTCTGGTGCTTCGCACCATCCCGGAATGACAGGTGCGGATGGGGGCTTGTCCCGGCCGTTCACGCCTGTAAAACCCCGCCATGACAAAGCCCCTCGCCAACCACATCGCTCTCGTCACCGGCGCCTCGCGCGGCATCGGTTACGCCACCGCCAAGGCGCTGGCCAAAGCCGGCGCGCATATCGTGGCGACGGCGCGCACGCAGGGCGGGCTGGAAGAGCTTGACGACGAGATCCGGAAGCTGGGCGGCAGCGCCACGCTGGTGCCGCTCAACCTCACCGATTCCGACGGCATCGCGCGGTTAGGCGCTGGCCTGCACGAGCGCTACGGCAAGCTCGACATCCTCGTCGGCAATGCCGGCGTGCTCGGCCCCTCCTCGCCCATCGGCCATATCGAGCTGAAGACCTTCAACGACGTCATGGCCGTCAACGTCTCCGCCAACTTCCAGCTGATCCGCTGCATGGAGCCGCTGCTCAGGCAATCCGATGCCGGCCGCGCCGTGTTCATCACCTCGGGCGCCGCCAACAAGGCAACCGCCTATGTCAGCCCCTACGCCGCCTCCAAGGCCGCGCTGGAAACGCTGGCGCGCGCCTGGGCGCAGGAGACCGCGAACACGCCTATCCGCATCAACCTGTTCAATCCCGGGCCGATCCGTACCCGCATGCGCGCCACCCTGATGCCCGGCGAAGACCCTGAGACGCTCGACACACCCGAGCAGGTCGCCGAATTCATCGTGCCGCTATGCGCCCCCGACTGGACCGAGACCGGCAAGTTCTACGACTACAAAACCCGCACCCTGATGAGCTTCCGCCCGCCGGCCTGATTGACTCAAGTGCCTCCCCGCGATTGACTGCCCGCGCCTAGACGGCAGCAAGCCGCAGGCCAAAAAAGGGAGGTCGCCATGACACCATGGCATCGCGCAGGGCTTTCGCGTGCGCTCGCAAATGTCTCTCACGCTTTTTCCATCCTGATCGCAGCCATTGCGTTCGTTCTTCCGGGCGTTGCGATTGCCGGCGATGTCCCGACCTTCGCGGTCGATCCCTCCTGGCCAAAGCAGCTGCCGAACAACTGGATCCTCGGCCAGGTCGGCGGCATCACCGTCGATTGGCAGGGCCACATCTGGGTCATCCATCGCCCGCGCTCGCTCACCGACGATGAGAAAGGCGCGAGCCTCAATCCGCCGCGCTCCAAGTGCTGCGTCTCGGCGCCGCCCGTGCTCGAGTTCGACAGCGACGGCAACCTCCTGCGCTCATGGGGCGGTCCGGGCGAAGGCTATGAATGGGTCGGCCGCGAGCACGGCATCGAGGTCGACGAACGCGGCTTCGTCTGGGTCGGCGGCAATGCCGACAACGACAACGCGATCCTGAAGTTCACGCTGGACGGCAAGTTCGTCGCGCAGATAGGCAAGATCGCGCCGAGCCTCGGCAGCAACGACACGACGCAGCTCGGCAAGCCCGCCGAAACCGCGCTCGACAAGGAGGCGAACGAGATCTACGTCGCCGACGGTTACGGCAACCGCCGCGTCATCGTGTTCGATGCGACGACGCTCGCCTACAAGCGGCACTGGGGCGCCTACGGCAACAAGCCCGATGACGCCAAGCAGGCGGCGTACGATCCCAAGGCGCCGGTGTCGCAGCAATTCGGCAACCCCGTCCATTGCGTGAAGCTCGCGAATGACGGCCTCGTCTATGTCTGCGATCGCATCAACAACCGTATCCAGGTGTTCAAGAAGGACGGCACCTTCGTGAAGGAGTTCTTCTTCGAGAAGAACACGCTCGGCAATGGCGCGGTGTGGGACATCGCGATCTGGCCCGATCCGAAGCAGACTTATCTGCTCAGCGCCGACGGCGAGAACAACGAGATCAGGGTCATCAAGCGCGACGACGGCAGTGTCGTCGGCAGCTTCGGCCATAACGGCCGCAATGCCGGGCAATTCCACTGGGTGCATGCGATGGCGGTCGACGCCAAGGGTAACGTCTATACCGCCGAGGTCGATACCGGAAAACGCATCCAGAAATTCAAGCTGACCTCGGACGCGCTCAAATAGCGTCTCAACGCATTTTGCCCAAAAGTTAACCGACGGATGACGCTACGACGCAGCGTCATCCGGCTTTAGGCGCATTGCCGGGACCTGCGGGACACGGTAGAGCGATCAGCCGGAACAAGGCTCCGCAAGAGAGCCGTCCGCATATTTGACAATGGAGGAAACCTTTTATGACGACGACGTTCGCGCGCCGCTCCGCGGCCCTTCTGGCCTGCGCCGCTTTCGGTTTTGCCACATCCGCCTACGCCCAGGACAAGACTGTCACGATCGGCGTGCTCAATGACATGTCCAGTCTCTACGCCGACATCGGTGGCCCCAACTCCGTGGTGGCAGTCAAGATGGCGGTGGAGGATTCCGGCCTGGCTGCCAAGGGCTGGAAGATCGAAGTCGTCAGCGGCGACCACCAGAACAAGCCGGACATCGGCGTGAACATCGCGCGGCAGTGGATCGACACCCAGAAGGTCGACATGATCACCGACACGCCGAACTCCGGAGTAGCTCTGGCGGTCAGCAACGTCGCCAAGGAAAAGAACGTCGTCCTGCTCAACAATGGCGGCGCCAGCGCCGACCTCACCGGCAAGGCGTGCAACGCCAACACCATCTCCTACACCTACGACACCTACATGCTCGCCAACGGCACCGGCAAGGCGCTGACCAAGGCCGGCGGCGACACCTGGTTCTTCCTGACCGCCGACTATGCGTTCGGCGCCGCGCTCGAGCGTGACACCAGCGCGGTCGTCACCGCGAATGGCGGCAAGGTGCTCGGTGGTGTCAAGCATCCGCTCAACACGTCCGACTTCTCCTCGTTCCTGCTGCAGGCGCAGAACTCCAAGGCGAAGATCGTCGGGCTCGCCAATGCCGGCGGCGACACCACCAACTCGATCAAGCAGGCGGCCGAGTTCGGCATCGTCGAAGGCGGCCAGAAGCTCGCCGCGCTCCTGCTGTTCATCAACGACGTTCACTCGCTCGGCCTCAAGACCGCGCACGGCCTCACCTTCACCGAATCGTTCTACTGGGACCTCAACGAGGGCACGCGCGCCTTCTCGAAGCGTTTCCAGGATAAAACCGCCAACAAGGCGATGCCGTCGATGACGCAGGCCGGCAACTATGCCGGCGTGCTGCATTACCTCAAGGCACTCGAAGCGCTCGGCGGCAACCCGCATGACGGCGCCAAGGTCGTCGCCAAGATGAAGGAAATCCCGACCGACGATCCGCTGTTCGGCAAGGGCCCGCTGCGCGAGGACGGCCGCCGCATCATCCCGGCCTATCTGTTCGAGGTGAAGAAGCCGGAGGAGTCGAAGGGGCCGTGGGACTATTACAAACTGGTCGCGACCATCTCGGCTGAAGACGCGGCCAAGCCGCTCAAGGACAGCGAGTGCCCGCTGGTGAAGAAATAGCCCAATCGACGCTGCCGTAGGGTGGGCAAAGGCGCGTAAGCGCCGTGCCCACCTTCTCTACGCGACTACGCGAAGTGGTGGGCACGCTTCGCTTTGCCCACCCTACGGGACCGTCTTCGTGGCATTCAGCGCCCGCATCGCAATCATCACGCACACCACCATCAGCGCCGCCGCCAACAGAAATGGTGCTCCGGGCAGATGCAGCGGCGCGCTGGCGCCGATGAAGTAGGAGAACGTCAGCGTGAACAGGAACGGGCCGACGAGCTGCGAGACACTCTGCACGCTCGCGGTTGCGCCCTGCAGCTGGCCCTGCTGATCGGGCGCGACCAGCCGTGTCATCAACGATTGCATGGCGGCGCCCGAAATGCCCCATAGCGACATCACGGGAATGCCGATCCAGAACAACGGCCCGGTCGGCGCGGCGCCGAAGATCACGAAGCCGATCGCGCCACAGCACAGGCCGAGCACCAGCGCTTTGCGCTCGCCAAGCACGCCCACGATCGGGCCGATGGCGAGCCCCTGCACCACCATGGCGCAGATGCCGACCATCGCGAGCGTCAATCCGACCGTCTTGGAATCCCAGCCGTAGCGATAGGTCGCATACAGCACGAAGGTCGAGGGCAGCACGACATGCGCGACCTGCGCGATGAAATTGACGATCGACAGTCCGGCCAGCGCCGCATTGGACCGCAGCAGATGCAGCGCTCCGACCGGATTGGCGCTTCTCCAATGGAACGGCGCGCGCTTCTCGGGCACCAGGGATTCCGGCAGGACGAACAGCCCGTAGAGCGCATTGGCGAAGCTCAGGGCCGCCGCCGCCCAGAACGGCAGCCGCGGATCGATATCGCCGAGCAGGCCGCCGAGCGCCGGACCGAGGATGAAACCGGCGCCGAAGGCAGCGCCAATCCTGCCGAAGATTGCCGCGCGGCGCTCTGGCGGCGTGATGTCGGCGATATAGGCAAACGCGGTCGAGATGCTGGCCGACGTGATGCCGGAGATGACGCGGCCGATGAACAGCCAGGTCAGGGACGGCGCCAGCGCCATCAGCACATAATCGGCGGCGAGCCCGAAATTCGACAACAGCACCACCGGTCGCCGCCCGAAGCGATCGGAGAGTGCGCCGAGCACCGGCGAGAACACGAACTGCATCAGCGCCCAGGCGGTGCCGAACAGGCCGAAGATGCGGGCCGCATGCGCGGTGTCGTTGTCGACGAAGCCCTCGATCAGCTTTGGCAGGACCGGCATGATCACGCCGAGCGCGACCATGTCCAAGAGGATGGTGACGAAGATGAAGGCGACCGCGCCGCGCCGGACCGGCGCTGTGCCCTGCGCCACCGCCTCGCCGGCGCCGTCGCTCATGACGGCCGCTTGCGCTTGTGCGCGAAGGGATTGGCTTTCTCGCGCAGGGTGATGCGCACCGGCGTGCCCGGCAGCTCGAACGTCTCGCGCATGGAATTGGTCAAATAGCGCAGATAGGACTGCGGCACGGCATCGGCGCGCGAGCAGAACAGCACGAAGCTCGGCGGACGCGCCTTGTTCTGCGTGATGTAGTTCAGCTTCAGCCTGCGGCCGGACACCGCGGGCGGCGGATTGGCCTGGATCGCCTGCTCGAACCAGCGATTGAGCGCCGAGGTCGGCACGCGCCTGTTCCAGACCGCATAGGCGTCCTGGATCGCCTGCATCAGGCGGTCGATGCCCTCACCCATCAGGCCGGAAACGGCGACGATCGGCACGCCCTTGACCTGCGGCAGCCAGTGATCGGCATCGCGGCGCAGGCCCGAGATCGCGCCGCCGCCCTTGGTCTCCATCAGGTCCCATTTGTTGACGGCGAGCACGACGGCGCGGCCCTCGCGCTCGATCAGATCGGCGATGCGCAGGTCCTGCTCCTCGAAGCGGTTCTGCGAGTCCATCATCAACACGACGACTTCGGCAAAGCGCACCGCGCGCAGCGCATCCGCGACCGAGAGCTTTTCCAGCTTCTCCTCGATGCGCGAGCGCCGGCGTAGACCCGCGGTATCGAACACGCGGAATTCGCGGCCCTTCCAGTTGATCTCGACCGCGATCGAATCGCGCGTGGTGCCGGCCTCCGGGCTGGTCAACAAACGTTCTTCGCCGAGCAGATGGTTGATCAGCGTCGACTTGCCAGCATTGGGCCGGCCGACGATGGCGACCCGGATCGGGCGCGTCGCGGCTTCTTCTTCCGAGAGCGGCGCGTCGTCCTCATCCTCATCTTCCTCGACAGGCTCCGGCATCAACTTGGCAAGCTCGTCGTAAAGCTCGCCCATGCCCTCGCCATGCTCGGCGGAGATCTGGATGGGATCGCCCAGACCAAGCGCGAACGCTTCCATCGCACCGGCATCGCCATGCTTGCCTTCGCTCTTGTTGGCGACGAGCACCACCGGCTTGTTGGCCTTGCGGGCGAAATCGGCGAAGGCGCGATCGGTGGGCGTGAGGCCGATGCGGGCGTCGATCACGAAGAACAGCGCGTCGGCCTGCGCGATCGCGGTCTCGGTCTGCTCCTGCATCCGCGCGGTCAGCGAACCCTTGGCACCCTCGTCGAGGCCGGCGGTATCGATGATGGTGAACTGGAGGTCGCCGAGCCTGGCCTCACCCTCGCGGCGGTCACGGGTGACGCCCGGCAGATCATCGACGAGCGCGAGCTTCTGTCCGACCAGGCGGTTGAACAGCGTCGACTTGCCGACATTGGGCCGGCCGATGATGGCGATCGTGAAGGACATCGGTCATTCGTGCGCTGCCGGGGCTGCGCCTGTCAATGCAATGGAGGTAATTGTTTGAGCATGATCTTTTCGGAAAACCGCTTCACACTTTTCCGGATCATGCTCTAGCGCGAGAAGCTGCCGCTCGGCAGCGGCGCCGGGAAGCCACCCTGCGACTGCTGCTGCGTGGTCTGGGCCGATTGTGCCGGCTGCTGTTGAACGGTCTGGTCCGGTGGCGGCGCGGTGGTGCGCTTGCGGACGATTTTCTGCTTGGGCGGGGGCGCGGCGGTGGGCGGCGCAGCTTCCGGCTGGGCCTCGCCATCGACCTCGCCGGCGGGCGCCTCAGCCGGTGCGGCCGCGGCCGCGGCCGCCGGATGCTTGCTCTTCTTCGCCTTGGCGCCCTTGGCCGGTTCGGGCGGCGGCGGCTCGGTCGGCAAGGCCGCAACGGCACCCGCGTTCGGATCGGGCTGTTGCTGGGCGCCCTTGTACAGCTCCTTCGGGACGCCCTGCTCGAGGCCCGGGACACCTTCCGGGAACACCGGTTTGCGGTCACCCGGCAGCTTCTTCTTGGTGTCGAGGAAGTCGAGCATGTCGCTTGGATCGAAGCTGGAGCAGCCGCCCAGGACACCTGTGAAGGCGATCAGGACGGCGGCTGCGATCAAGCGTGGCGTGCGGCGCATCTTGTGTCTCGTTACGTCAGAGGTCCGTCGTCAGCTTTTGGCGACGGGCGGCAGCAGAGCCTGGAGCGCCTCGGCGCGCGAGCGCAGGCCGGGCGGCGTTTCGCCGTCTTCGGCAATCGTATCGAGCCATTTGCGCGCGGCGGTCGCGTCGTTGTTGCGCCAGGCCGACAGCGCCAGCATCTCGCGCGCGCTGTGGCGGAACGTCGATTTGGGCGCGGCCGAAGCCTCCAGCCGCTGCTGCATGTCGGCGTAGGACGCGCTGTCGAGCAGCAAGCCGGCGGCGCGAATCTTGGCCAGATCCTGCCACTCGCCACCCACACTGCGGTCGGCGGCGATGTCGTCATACATCTTCGCGGCTGCCTTGGGATCGCGGGGGGCGGCCTCGGCCGCGGCGCGCAGTCTCGACAGGGTGCGATAGCCCGACGGCGCCTTGGCGGCGAGCTCGGTGAAGGCGGCTTCGGCCTCGGCGTGCTTGTTCTGGTCGGACAGCTCGACAGCCTTCTCGAAGGCGGCGCCGGCCTCGGCGGCCTTCTTGGCCTCCAGGTACTGATAGCCGCGCCAGCCGCCGACGGCGGCCACGATGAGCACCATCAGGGCGATGAAGTAGATCGAATATTTATCCCACAGCTTCTTGAGCTGTTCGCGACGTACTTCCTCGTCGACTTCGTCAAATAATTCAGACACTTATGCCAATCCCATGCCCGTCCGGGTGCGCGCGCCAGTGCGTCCGCGTCAGGAATCCCGTCCCCGTGTGGCGGCGAGGTACCCTAACGATATGGCGGTGGCAAGGCAAAGCCAGCCCGATCAAGGCGTTAACTACCCCGCAGGAGCCCGGAAGACCGCCTGCCCGGCTCAGGCTCCCGGGAGCTCCCGCAGCTGCCGCTTCAGCACCTTGCCATTGGCATTGCGCGGCAGCGGCTCGGCGGTGATCGCCATGGTCTCGGGGACCTTGTAGTCGGACAGCCGTTCCGCGCACCAGGCCCGCAAGGCGTCGGCAGCCACGGGCGCGCGTGTCACCACGACGGCATGGACGCGCTCGCCCAGCACCGGGCACGCTTTGGCGATGATCGCGCTCTCGACCACCGCGGGGTGGCCGGCCAGCACAGACTCGACCTCGGCGGAATAGATCTTCAGCCCGCCGCGGTTGATCATGTCCTTCTGCCGGTCGAACACGCGGACGAAGCCTTCGGCGTCGACCGAGCCGAGATCGCCGGAGTGCCAGAATCCGGCGGTGAAGCTCTCCGCCGTCGCCTTCGGATTGTTCCAGTAACCTTTGATGACCGAGGCGCTCTGGATCCAGAGCTCGCCGATCTCGCCGGGCGGCAGCTCGCGCCCGTCCGTCCCCATCGCGACGATGCGCGCACCGGGGCACGGCAGGCCGACGCTATCGATGTGGCTCGCGGTCAGCTCGCCCGGCATGATCGTCGACGGCGACGTCGTCTCAGTGGCGCCGTAGCAGTTCGCAAGCTTCAGACCGGGGATCGTCGCCTTGAGCTTCTCGATGGTCGCGACCGGCATCGGCGCGCCGCCGAAGCCGCCGATGCGCCAGCTCGAGAGATCATAGCTGTCGAAATCGGGCTGGAGCAGGCAGAGATTGTACATCGCCGGCACCATCACCGTGTAGGTGACGCGCTCGCGCGCGGCGAGCTTGAGATACTCTGCGGCCTTGAACTCCGGCATGATGATCAGCGCGCCGCCGCAGCGGATCATCGTCGTGATGTTGGCGACGACGCCGGTGACATGGCCGAGCGGCACCGCCGCGATCGAACGGTCCGTTTCCGTCAATTGCAGGCAGGACACGAACACCATCGAGGAATGCACGATGTTGCAATGGGCGAGCATCGCGCCCTTCGGCTTGCCCGTCGTGCCCGAGGTGTAGAGGATCATCGCGGTGTCCTCTTCGCCCAGCTCGACAGGCGCCGGTGCCGGAGGATTGTCCGCCAGCATGCCAAAACGCGACAGGGCCGGATCGCTGTCGATGGCGATGCGGTGGATCACATCGGGGACATCCGATGCATCGGGCAGCCGGTCGGCAAGTCCTGCCTCATGGATCAGGATCCTGGCGCCGCAGTCGGCGAGCACATAGGCGATCTCGGGTTTCTGCTGGCGCGTGCTCAGCAGCACCGTGACGAGGCCCTCATGCGCGGCGGCAAACAGCAGCAGCGGAAACTCGATGCGGTTGCCGAGCAGGATCGCAACGCGATCGCCGCGTTGCAGGCCGAGCTTGCGGAAACCCGCCGCGATCCGCGCGGCCTGCTCTACCGCCTGCCGCCAGCTCAGGCGGACGTCGCCTGCGATCAGCGCTTCGCCAGCGGCATTGCGTGCGCAGGCGTCCGCAATCATGGCCCACAAGCTCGCCGGACGGTCGCAGAACGCCGGCACCGCCCGATCGCCAAAGCGCGCCTCGAGACGCATCGGCGGGATCTGAGATTGCCACCAGTCCATCGGAATGCCTCGGCTTGTTGCTCTTGTTATCTTCCGCGCACGGACGTGCAGGCCGTGTCTTGTGCCGATCGGCTACACCCCCACGACGGGAACACCGATCACCACCGGATGGAACGCAAACGCCAGAGCCAGATAGGCAACGACGCCCACAGCAACAGCGATCAGATCGTTGGTGACGCCGCCCACCGGGATCGGCGGCCCGCCAGCGTCCTTGCGATGCTTGAGCGAAATGCGGTCATACACCGCCCAGCCCAGGAACGAGCCGAACAGGATGATGGAGCCGAGATCGCCATTGGCGAGCAGATGCGCTGCCGCCCACAGTTTGATGCCCGCCAGCATCGGATGCTTCAGCGTCGCATAAATGCGGCCGCGCAGGTAGGAGGCGACCACCAGGATGACCGCGGGCAGCATCAGCGCGAGGGTTATGTGCTTGAGCGCCTTCGGCGGATACCAGACGTCGATCCAGCCGGAGCTACGATAATGGGCAAAGCCCCAGATGATCAGCGCCAGCCCCGCAAGCGAAACGACGGAGTAAAGGAGCTTGTAGGTCCCCTCGCCCAGCCTCACGATGGCTTGCGCGCGCGCCTCGCGTTTCGTGGTGAAAACATGGGCCGCGAAAAACAGCACCAGCCCCAGGATCATGACCAGCAGACCCACGACATCCTCCCCTCGTCCAACGCCCCCGCCCATGGCGTATCATCGATTGGCCGCCGGTCGCAACTGACGCGCTATTTGCCGAGCTCCCGATTGTCGACGTAGCGGATCGCGATCGGCCGGCCCGCCAGCGCGCCGCCGAGGCCGCTGGTAAATTTCAGCGGCAGACAGGCTTTCAGCGATGAATTGATCGCGTTGAGGTAGGTCGTTCGGATGTCGGCGGGGACGCCCGCGGTCGCGTATGTCAGGCGCGGCGGGCCGATCAGGCCGCCGGCCTTGTTGAAGCTGAAGCGCACCGACATCTGCATGCCCGCCCGCGCATTATCGGAGGGCGGCAACCAGCAGCTGCGCAGCTCGGCGAAGAGGTCGCCGATCGTGTCGAGGTCGTGATCCGGCCTTTGATATTTGGCGCGATCGGCGTCGGACGGAACGCTCTCGACCGTGAGCTGGAGATTCTGGCCGTACGGATAGTCGATCTCGGGAATGCAGGGGCCGGGCTCGAGCGGGCTGCAATAAGACGGCGTACAGGGCCGGCCGTCGAGCACGCTGCACGGCTCGTGCGAAAACGGGATCGGATTGATCTGGCGCGGCCGCGCGTCGGCGGCGATCGTCGACATCGCCAGCAGGAACAGAACGAGGATGCCGCGCCACATGATGCGAGCTCGCGATGTCACACGAGTTGAAGGTGGCATTGCCTCTGACAAGGTCAAGCCTGCGGACGTTCACATGCTTGCGTTCGAGCACGCTGTCGTCGCCCGGCTTGACCGGGCGACCCAGTACGCCGTGACGGCAATGATTGAATCGATGGGCTGCGGCGTACTGGATTCCCCGCCTTCGCGGGGAATGACAGTGGGGCGTTTGGCCAGTGGCGCGCGACGGCGCCCTACCCCTTCTTCTTGACGTCCTTGACGTTGGTGAACTCGATGCCCTCGGCGCGCTCCCTGGTGTAGCCGAGATAGAACTCGTTCCGCGCCAGGTACACGGGATCGCCGTCGACATCATCGGCGATACTGGACGTGTTGGCGGCGATGAAGGTATCGAGCTTCTTGCGGTCCTCGGAGGAGACCCAGCGCGCGAGCTGGAACTCGCTGACCTCGAACTCGACCGGCAGCGAATATTCGGCTTCGAGGCGCGCCTTCAGCACATCGAGCTGCAGCGCGCCGACCACGCCGACCAGTGCCGGCGCGCCGTCGCGCGGGCGGAACACCTGGACCACGCCCTCCTCCGACATCTGCTGGAGCGCTTCCTTCAGCTTCTTCGCCTTCATGGCGTCGGTGAGCCGCACGCGGCGAACGATTTCCGGAGCGAAGCTCGGCACGCCCACGAAGTTGAAATCCTCGCCCTCGGTCAAGGTATCGCCGATGCGCAGCGTGCCGTGATTGGGAATGCCAACGACGTCGCCGGCAAAGGCCTCGTCCGCGACCGAACGGTCCTGAGCGAAGAAGAATTGCGGGCTCGACAGCGGCATGCTCTTGCCGGTGCGCACCAGCTTCGCCTTCATGCCGCGGCTGAGCTTGCCGGAACAGAGGCGCGCGAAGGCGATGCGGTCGCGGTGGTTCGGATCCATGTTGGCCTGGATCTTGAACACGAAGGCGCTCATGCGCGGATCTGTCGCCTCGACCTTGCGCTGGTCGCTGTCCTGCGCGCGCGGCTCGGGCGCGAACTTGCCGAGTCCTTCCAGGAGGTCGCCGACGCCGAAATTGCGCAGCGCGCTGCCGAAATAGACCGGCGTCAGATGGCCCTCGCGGAACGCTTCCAGCTCGAACGGCTTTGAGGCTTCCGTGACGAGCTCGAGCTCGTCCTTCACCGCGGAGGCGTCGAGATTGGCGTTGAGCTTGGCGAGTTCGGCGATCTCGATCTGCTGCGCCGCGCCAGTCTTGGCGCCGCCGCCTTCGAGCAGGCGGACGCCGCCATTGATGACGTCGTAGGTGCCAAGGAAGTCGCGGCCGCGGCCGACCGGCCAGGTCATCGGCGTGGTGTCGAGCGCCAGCGTCTTCTCGATCTCGTCGAGCAGCTCGAACACGTCGCGGCTCTCGCGGTCCATCTTGTTGATGAAGGTGATGATCGGGATGTCGCGCAACCGGCACACCTCGAACAGCTTGCGCGTGCGCGCCTCGATACCCTTGGCAGCGTCGATCACCATGACGGCGGAATCGACCGCGGTGAGCGTGCGATAGGTGTCTTCCGAAAAGTCCTCGTGGCCCGGCGTGTCCAACAGGTTGAACACGAGGCCCTCGAACTCGAAGGTCATGACCGAGGTCACGACCGAGATGCCGCGCTCGCGCTCGATCTTCATCCAGTCCGAGCGCGTGTTGCGACGCTCGCCCTTGGCCTTGACCTGGCCGGCGAGGTTGATGGCGCCGCCGAACAGAAGGAGCTTTTCGGTCAGCGTGGTCTTGCCGGCGTCAGGGTGGGAGATGATCGCAAAGGTCCGTCGTCGCGCCACTTCAGCGGCAAGCGGGGAACGGGCCGGCGATTCGGCTGAGGTGGTGGCGATGTCGGACATGGCGGGAGCGTTTGGCAGGGAAAATGGGCCTGATCAAGCCTGATTTGGTGATTGCGGAGCTCTTCGGCCAGCCCCATATCGCCATTTGGGAGGGACGGCCCTCCTTTTCACAATCAATCGCCAGCGGGGACGACCCTGCCTTGAATGGAGGGTCGTCATGGCCTGGAGCATCCTGTTCGTCGCCGGTCTTCTCGAGATCACGTGGGCGATCGGGCTGAAATACACCGAGGGTTTCACCAGGCTTGTTCCCTCCGTCGTCACGCTCGCGGCGATGGCCGGCAGCGTCATCCTGCTGGGACTTGCCCTCAAATCGCTGCCCGTCGGCACCGCCTATGCGGTCTGGACCGGGATCGGCGCGGTCGGCACCGCCACGCTCGGCATGTTCCTGTTTGGCGAGCCCGCCACCGCCTTCCGCCTCGCCAGCATCGGGCTGATCGTTGCCGGCATCGTCGGGCTGAAGCTCGTCACCTGAAGAGCTGGACCGCCCACCAGCTCAGCGCAGCGACGATCGCGGAGGCCGGGATCGTGATCACCCAGGCATAGACGATCGAGCTCGCCACGTTCCAGCGCACCGCAGAGACGCGGCGGGCCGCGCCGACGCCGACGATGGCGCCGGTGATGGTGTGGGTGGTCGAGACGGGAACGCCGAGGAAGGTCGCCATGAACAGGGTCGCGGCGCCCCCGGTCTCCGCGCAAAACCCCTGCATCGGCGTCAGCTTGGTGATGCGCAGCCCCATGGTGCGGACGATGCGCCAGCCACCCATCAGCGTGCCCAGCGCCATCGCCGCCTGGCACGACAGCACCACCCAGAACGGCACCGAGAATTCGGTGCCGAGATGGCCCTGCGAATAGAGCAGTACGGCAATGATGCCCATGGTCTTCTGCGCGTCGTTGCCGCCATGGCCGAGCGAATAGAGCGAGGCGGAGGCGAATTGCAGGATGCGGAAGGCGCGATCGACCGCGAACGGCGTCGAGCGCACCGAGAGCCAGGACACGATCGCAACCAACAACATCGCGAGAACGAAGCCGACCAACGGCGACAGCACGATCGCCAGCACCGTCTTGGAGAGACCGCTCCACACCGCCGCCGAAATCCCCGCCTTGGCCATGCCGCCCCCGACGAGGCCGCCGATCAGCGCATGCGACGAGGAGGACGGGATGCCGAGCGCCCAGGTCACGAGGTTCCAGACGATGGCGCCGATGAGAGCCGCGAAGATCACCTGGGCATCGACGATCGAGGGATCGATGATGCCGGTGCCGATGGTCTGGGCGACATGCAGGCCAAACACCATGAAGGCGATGAAATTGAAGAAGGCGGCCCAGAGCACGGCGAACTGCGGCCGCAGCACGCGGGTCGACACGATGGTCGCGATCGAATTGGCGGCGTCGTGCAGGCCGTTCAGGAAATCGAACAGCAGTGCGACGGCGATCAGTCCGACCAGGACGGGAAGACCCAACGCGGCATCCACGGCGGCCCTGCCTTACTCTTCGCGCATGATCTGAGCGGAAAACCGCTGCACACTTTTCCGGATCATGCGCTAGACCTGCTCGATGACGATGCTGTTGATCTCGTTCGCGACGTCGTCGAAGCGATCGGCCACCTTTTCGAGGTGGTCGTAGATCTCGACGCCGACGATGAAATCCATCGCGCTGCCATCGCGATGCTTGAGGAACAATTCCTTCAGCCCGATGTCGTGGAGGTCATCGACGCGCCCCTCGAGCTTCGTCAGCTCCTCCGTGATGGCGGTCAGCATCGCGACGTTCGGCCCGATCGATTGCAACAGCGGCAGTGCGCGTCCGACCAGATTGGCGCATTCGATCAGAAGCCCGCCGATCTCGCGCATCGGCGGCTCGAAGGCGCGGACCTCAAACAGCATCACCGCCTTTGCGGTCTGCTGCATCTGGTCGATGGCGTCGTCCATCGAGGTGATGAGGTTCTTGATGTCGCCGCGATCGAACGGCGTGATGAACGTGCGTCGCACCGCCGTCAGCACCTCGCGGGTAACGTTGTCGGCCTCGTTCTCGAACTGGCTGACCCGCTGGCAATAGACCGGCGTCTCCTCGCCGCCATTGAGCACGCCCTGGAGCGCAAACGCGCCCTGAATCACAGTCTGGGCATGGCGGTCGAACAGTTCGAAAAAGCGCTCTTCCCTGGGAAGCAGAGCGCGAAACCAACGCATCATGGGGTCGCTACCGGCTCGAAATGGCCCGGCCCGAACGAGCCGTCACAAAACTGTCATAGACCATTTCGACGCCGCGCGCGTGTCTTCTCACGCCCGCGGCGCCGGATCATCCACCGCTTTAGCGTACCAATGAAATTGATGCGATATCAATGATTTAGAGCGAGCGCCGGAAGTAATGGGCGATTTCGCCAATGACGCCGCGGCGGAAGGTGAGCACGCAGATCACGAAGATCGAGCCCTGAATCACTGTCACCCACTGGCCGAAGCCCGCCAGGTATTGCTGCATGGCGATGATCGCGAAGGCACCAACCACCGGGCCGAAGATGGTGCCGAGACCGCCGACCAGCGTCATCAGCACGACTTCGCCCGACATCGACCAGTGCACGTCCGTGAGCGAGGCGTTCTGGGCCACGAACACCTTCAGCGATCCGGCAAAGCCCGCCAGCGTCCCGGACAGCACGAACGCCAGGAACTTGTACTGGTCGGTGCGATAGCCGAGCGAGATCGCGCGCGGCTCGTTCTCGCGGATCGACTTCAGCACCTCGCCGAATGGCGAGTTGATGATGCGGTAGATCAGCAGGAAGCCGGCGAGGAAGCCGACCAGCACAACGTAATAGAGCACCGTCGGCTTCGACAGATCGAGCACGCCGAACATGCGTCCCTGCGGAATGCCCTGGATGCCGTCCTCACCATGGGTGAACGGCGCCTGGAGATAGATGAAGTACAAGAGCTGCGACAGCGCCAGCGTGATCATCGAGAAGTAGATGCCCTGGCGGCGGATCGAGATGTATCCGGTAATGATCGAGAGCCCGAACGCCGCCGCGATACCGACGAGGATGCCGAGCTCCGGCGGCAGCGCCCACACCTTCAGTGCATGCGCGCTGCAATACCCGGCCGTGCCCAGAAACATCGCGTGTCCGAACGACAGCAGTCCGCCGTAGCCGATCAGCAGGTTGAAGGCGCAGGCCAGCAGCGCGAAGCACAGCGCCTGCATCACGAAGAACGGATAGACCCCTGTGAAGGGCACCGACGCCAGCAGCAGCGCCATCACCACGAAGACGATCATCTCGTCGCGCACCGCGCGCGGGGTTACCGAAAGCGTGTCGTCCGTCAAGGCTGTCATCTCAGGCCGCCCTTCCCGTCAATCCCGTTGGCTTCACCAAGAGCACCAGCACCATCAGCACGAACACGACGGTGTTGGAGGCCTCGGGGTAGAAATATTTGGTCAGGCCCTCGATCACACCGAGCGCGAAGCCCGTGATGATGGAGCCCATGATCGATCCCATGCCGCCGATCACGACCACCGCGAACACCACGATGATGAGGTCGGCGCCCATCAGCGGCCGCACCTGGTTGATCGGCGCCGAAAGCACGCCGGCGAGCGCGGCAAGGCCGACGCCGAGACCGTAGGTCAGCGTGATCATGCGCGGCACGTTGATGCCGAAGGCGCGCACCAGCGTCGGATTCTCGGTGGCGGCGCGCAGGTAAGCGCCGAGCCGCGTCTTCTCGATCAGGAACCAGGTGGCCAGACACACCACCAGCGAGAAGATGACCACCCAGCCGCGATAGACGGGCAAGAACATGAAGCCGAGATTCATGCCGCCCTTGAGCTGGTCCGGAATGGCGTAAGGCAGGCCGGAGGAGCCGAAATAGTTCTGGAACACGCCCTGCACGATCAGCGCGATGCCGAAGGTCAGGAGCAGGCCGTAGAGGTGATCGAGCCCGGTCAGCCATTGCAGCATGGTCCGTTCCAGGATCATGCCGAAGATGCCGACGATGATGGGGGCCAGCAGCAAGGCCCACCAGTAATTGATGCCGCCGAGGTTGAGCAGGAAGTAGGCGACGAAGGCGCCCATCATGTAGAGCGCGCCATGGGCGAAATTGATGATGTTGAGCATGCCGAAGATCACGGCAAGCCCGAGACTGAGCAGCGCGTAGAACGAGCCGTTGATCAGTCCCACCAGTAGCTGAGCGTAAAGAGCCTGCATCGATCCCGCACCCGGTCCCTTCGGCGTTCCCCTGAAAGTCGCCCGCAGGCCATTAAGGCCTGCGGGCCGTTATCTTACTTCTTCAACAGCGCGCACTTGCTCTCGGAGAGCGGCGTGAAGGCCTGGTCGCCCGGCACCGTGCCGACGAGCTTGTAGAAGTCCCACGGTCCCTTGGATTCGGAGGGCTTCTTCACCTCGAACAGATAGGCGTTGTGGATGGTGCGGCCATTGGGCTGGATCTCGCCCTTGCCGAACAGATCGTCCTCGGTCGGCATCGACTTCATCTTCTCGACGACCTTGACGCCGTCATGCGAATTGCCGCCGAGCGCTTCCAGCGCCTTGAGGTAGTGGCGCACGCCCGCATAGACGCCCGCCTGCACCATGGTCGGCGGAGCGTTGTTCTTCATCTTGTCGGCGAACCGCTTGGAGAAGGCACGGGTCTTGTCGTCCATGTCCCAATAGAAGGTCTCGGTGAAGTTGAGGCCCTGCGCAGTCTCGAGGCCGATCGCCTTGACGTCGGTGAGGAACAACAGCAGCGCCGCGAGCTTCTGGCCGCCCTTGACGATGCCGAATTCGGCCGCCTGCTTGATCGAGTTGGTGGTGTCGCCGCCGGCATTGGCAAGGCCGATGATCTTGGCCTTGGAGGCTTGGGCCTGGAGCAGGAAGGACGAGAAGTCCGGCGTGTTCAGCGGATGCTTGACGCCGCCGACGACCTTGCCGCCGTTGGCGGTGATGACGGCGGTGGTGTCGCGCTCGAGCGCTGCGCCGAACGCGTAGTCGGCGGTCAGGAAGAACCAGGTGTCGCCACCGGCCTTCACCAGCGCCTGGCCCGTGGTGTGGGCCAGCATGTAGGTGTCGTAGGTCCAGTGCACGGTGTTGGGCGAGCACTGCGCGTTGGTGAGGTCGGAGGTCGCAGCACCCGAGTTGATGTAGACGCCGTTCTTCTCCTTGACGACGTTGTTGACGGCGAGCGCCACGCCTGAATTCGGCACGTCGACGATGACGTCGACCTTGTCGACGTCGAACCACTGCCGCGCGATCGCGGTGCCGATGTCGGGCTTGTTCTGGTGATCGCCGGAGATGATGTCGATCTTCCAGCCCTTCGCCGCAAGACCAGAATCTTCAACGGCCATCTGCGCGGCGAGCGTCGAGCCGGGACCGCCGAGATCGGCATAGAGGCCCGACTGATCGGACAGCGCGCCGATCTTGACGGTCTTGTCCTGCGCAAATGCGACGCCTGTTGCGGCGAAGGTGAGCGCGGTGGTCAGCAGCAATGACGCAATCGACCTGGTCTTCATGCAACGTTCCTTTTGAATTTTTCTCGTTGGCCGTTCTTCGGTTTGAGCACGATCTCTTCGGAAAACCGCTACACACTTTGTGCTAACGCGGCTCTCCCCATCCTGATCATGCTCTAGACACCGAGATAGGTGTGGAGCTTGTCCATGTTGGCGGCAAGCTCCGAATTGGAAAATCCGTCAATGATCTTGCCGTGTTCGACCACGTAGTAGCGGTCGGCGACGGTGGAGGCGAAGCGGAAGTTTTGCTCGACGAGGAGGATCGTAAACCCCTCCTTCTTGAGCCGCGCAATGGTGTGACCGATCTGCTGGATGATGACGGGCGCAAGACCTTCCGTCGGCTCGTCCAGCATCAGGAAGCTCGCGCCGGTGCGCAGGATGCGCGCGATCGCGAGCATCTGCTGCTCGCCGCCGGACAGCTTGGTGCCCTGGCTGTTCAGCCGCTCCTTCAGGTTCGGAAACAGATCGAATATCTGCTCGAGCGGCAGTCCGCCGGCGCGGACCACCGGCGGCAGCAACAAATTCTCCCGCACGTCGAGGCTGGAGAATATCCCCCGCTCTTCCGGACAGAACGCGATGCCCATGCGGGCGATCTTGTCGGAGGTCGCGCGGATGATGTCCTGGTTGTTGAATTTGATCGAGCCGGCGCGCTTGCCGATGATGCCCATGATCGACTTCAGCGTGGTGGTCTTGCCGGCGCCGTTGCGCCCGAGCAGGGTGACCACCTCGCCGGCATTCACGTCGAAGTTGATCCCGTGCAGGATGTGGGACTCGCCGTACCAGGCTTCGAGGTTGCGGACCTGGAGGATGTTGCCGCCGGTTGCGGCCTTTGCCGGAGCTTCGGCCATCGCAGTCTCAGGCATGACCGGCTCCCAGATAGGCTTCCTTGACGCGCTCGTCCTTGGTGAGCTCGGCATAATGGCCCTGCGCCAGTACCTGCCCGCGCGTCAGCACGGTGATGATGTCGGAAAGGTTGGCGACGACGCTCAAATTATGCTCGACCATCAGGATGGTGTATTTCGCGGAGATGCGCTTGATCAGCGCCGCGATCTTGTCGATGTCCTCGTGGCCCATGCCGGCCATCGGCTCGTCCAGCAACATCATCTCGGGGTCGAGCGCGAGCGTGGTTGCGATCTCAAGTGCGCGCTTGCGCCCATAGGGCATCTCGACCGCGGGCGTATTGGCAAACTCGCTGAGGCCGACATCGTTCAACAGCTCGCGGGCGCGGTCGTTGAAGCGGTTGAGCACGGACTTCGAGCGCCAGAAATCGAACGAGGAGCCGTGCTGGCGCTGGAGCGCGACTCGGACGTTCTCCAGTGCGGTGAGATGCGGAAATACCGCCGAGATCTGGAACGAACGAACGAGGCCCATGCGGGCCACGTCGGCCGGCGCCATCGCGGTGATGTCCTGGCCCTTGTACAGGATTTTCCCGGCAGACGGTTTCAGGAACTTGGTCAAAAGATTGAAGCACGTCGTCTTGCCGGCACCGTTCGGGCCGATCAGCGCGTGAATGCTCCCACGGCGGACTTTGAGCGCAACATCGCGGACGGCGAAGAAGCCCGCGAACTCCTTGGTCAAGCCTTCCGTTTCGAGAATGAACTCATCGGCCAAACAGATTTCCCCCTGCCCGCACGACGCGCTGGTCGCGCGTGGCTGTCCTTGTTTACTTCGGCTTTCCGGAGGCCTTGGAGCCTGTCCCGGAACGCCGCCTCCGGGCGCGGAATATGCCGGAGGTGACGGGGGTTAGTCAAGGCGGAAAGCTGAGCAGATCAGGCCTCCGGCTAAGATACAAATGCTCCCTTAGTCGGAGATGTTTTGATGCCGCCTGCCCGGCCTCCCGGTTCGCGAAAGCTCCGGTCATCAAGCCGTCGTTAACGGTCTTTCGTTCCCCGCGCCAGCCTTCATAGAAAATTTTCCCGCAACATGGATCATGTGCGGGCTTTTACATGCCGGGAATATTGTTTTGGATTTCTCAAGTGCTGCTCCCTCCGTCGTCAAGTCGATCCGGCAGCGTGATCTCCTGAACACGTGGCTGCGACTTTATGCGCGCGAGCAGATGGTGCCGGCAATCTGGGAGTATCAGCCGGCCAGACTCGAGGACGAGCTGTCCGATCTCATCTATTACACGGTGGACAGCTCAGCTCCGACGCCGCGGCTGACCATCCAGAGCGAAGGCACTCGCATCTCGCGCGCCTACGGACATACCGGCAAGGGCGTTCTGCTCGACGACTATATCGGGCCACGACTCGTGCCGTTCGTGATGCCGATCTATTACGAATGCGTCGCGCGCGGACTTCCGGTCTACAGCGTTGCCGATGTCGACGACATCTACGGCCGCGTCGTAGCCTATGAGCGCCTGCTGCTGCCGTTCCAGACCGACGGCAAGATCTGCCACGTCATCGCCTCGCTCAAGACCTTCTGCGAGGACGGCGGCTTCGAGATCAAGAATCTGATGCGCGGAAATGACGCGCTGCCACGCCCGAAGCTGCGCGCGGTGATCGACTGCGACCTGTTTCATCGTGCCCCCGGCCGCATCGCGGCGGCCGACGTGGTCGAGTTCGTCGATCAGCCCGGCGTCACCACCGAGATCATCGAGCTGAACTGACGCCCAGAGAGATCGGGCGTCGACCTATTTGGTCTTGACGTCCTTGGCATAGATGTCCGGCTTGAAGCCGACCAGCAGCTTGCCGCCGATCTCCAGCACCGGCCGCTTGATCATCGATGGTTGCGCTAGCATCAACGCCAGCGCCTTCTTCTCGGTGAGGCCTTCCTTGTCGGAATCGGGCAACTTCTTGAAAGTCGTGCCGGCGCGATTGAGCAGCGTCTCCCAGCCGACCTTGTCGCTCCACTGCTTGAGCTTGTCCTTCTCGACGCCCACCATCTTGTAGTCATGGAATTCATACGCGACGCCGTGGGTATCGAGCCAGGCGCGCGCCTTCTTCATGGTGTCGCAGTTCTTGATGCCATAGATGATGTTGGGCAAGACGTCCCCCGCGCATGCGTCGTATCGTGACCACGGCGTTGTACGAAACTCCGCGTCGCGCCACAATATTGCGAACGACGCCAACTCGCCCAACGGACATCCTATGCACGTCACCCACGATTCCGCAGCGGCCGCCTCGCCGACCATCGACTTCAACAGCTTCCTCGCGGTCGACATCCGTGTCGGCACCATCGTCGACGCAAAGCCGTTCCCGGAGGCGCGCAAGCCGGCCTTTCGGCTGTGGATCGATTTCGGACCTGTGATTGGCGTGCGCAAGAGCTCGGCGCAGATCACCGAAAACCACCCGCTCGAGACGCTGGTCGGACAACAGGTCGCAGCCGTCGTCAATTTCCCGCCGCGCCAGATCGGGCCGGTCGTCTCCGAAGTGCTGACGCTCGGTTTCCCTGATGCCGACGGCAAGGTGGTGCTGGTGCAGCCGAGCAAGCCAGTGCCGAACGGCGGGCGGCTGTTTTAGCAGCCGGGCCAGGTCGTCGACTCTCCGCGTTCGCAACCGAATAATCCTCCTCTTTTCCCGGCTCTGGCGGGTCGGACTTGACCAAAATGCAGCTTGGCAATAAAGATGACTGATCGATCGTTTTTTTATTTTGATCGACCTTTTTTGGATCAAACCCCGCCGACAGCTAAAACGATCGATCAGTCAGTTATTTACGGACGGTCAAGATGCCCAAGATCAGCGACAAGCAGCGCGAAGGCCGGCGGCAGCAGATTCTGGAGGCTGCCCTCGCCTGCTTCGCCGAGGACGGTTTCCACCAGACCGGCATGGCCGACATCGTGAAGCGGTCGGGGCTGAGCCACGGCGCGGTCTATCTCTACTTCCAGAGCAAGGACGATCTGATCGAGGCGCTGGCCGACGACCGGCATCGCCGCGAGGCCGTTCTCAACTCTGTCGCGCAAGGATCGGGCGATCCGATCGAGGGCCTGCGCGCGCTGGTGCGCGTCTACGCGCAATGGCTCACCGACCCTGCCGGCGAAGCGCGGCGACGCGTCGGCATCCATGGCTGGGCCGAAGCGCTGCGCAACCGCCGCGTCCGTATCAGCGTCGTCGAAGGCATCGACATGCCGCGTGCCCTGATCGTGGCACTGGTCGAACGCGGCCAGCACGACGGGCTGATCAAGCGCGATCTCGGCGCCGACGCGATCGCGCGTGTGCTGATCGCAATCTTCCAGGGCTTTGTGCTGCAGAAGTGCTGGGGCGAGGATTTTGACGTCGAGGCCTGCATGGCGGCCGTTGCTGGCGTGATCGATGGCTTCCGCACCACGAAGCCGGACGTGAAGCGACGGACCAGAGCATGACCGATGTCCTGGATTCATGAACTCCTCGCCGGCGCCGGCGTCGGTCTGGTCGCAGGGTTGGCATCGGGCTTCACCGGCACGAGCCCGGGTGGCGGCCTCGTGATCTTCTCCGTGCTGCTGCTCGGGGCCGAGCAACACGTTGCCCAGGGCACATCGCTGATCACGCAAATCCCCCCAACCGGCCTCGCCGGCGCGCGCCGCTACTGGCAGAGCGGCAATCGCAGTCCGCTGCAATGGATCATTTGGATCGGCGCTGGATTTCTGGTCGGCGGCGTGGGCGGCGGCTATGCCGCGGCGTCGGTTTCGGACTCTGTTCTGCAATGGACTTACGTGGTCTATCTCGTCGCGTTGATCGCGCTTTTGATCCTGCGCCGCGAGCGCAAGGACGACGGCATCAAGGCCGGTGACGGCAATGAACTGCCCTGGCTGCCACTGCTCCTCATCGGCATGCTCGCCGGATTTTCCTCCGGCTTCATGGGCATCGGCGGCGGGCTCGCGATCACCGTCGGCCTCGCCGCGGGCCTGCGCGTGTCGCAACATCAGGCGCAACTTGTCAGCCTGATTTTCTCGGTGATCCCGACCAACATTCCGGCAGCCTGGATCTACTGGAGCAAAGGGCTGATGGTCGGCTGGCCGGCCATCATCGGCATCGTTGCCGGCCTGTGGATCGGCACCGACCTCGGCGCGCGCATGGCCAACGGCGTCAGCAAATCGGCGCTGCGCCGGGCCATGATCGCCCTCGTCTCGCTGATGGCGCTCTACATGGCGTACAAGGCGCTGAGCTGACCTCACGGCCGCTTCGGAATGTTCAGCCCGCGCTGCACCGCCGGGCGCGCCAGCCCGCGTTCAAGCCAGGCGCCGACCGACTTGAATTGATTGAACTCGACGAGATCGCCGGCGCCGTAAAAGCCGATGAGATTGCGCACCCAGCCCAGCATGGAGATGTCGGCGATGGTGTAATCATCGTCCATGAACCACTGCCGGCCGGAGAGATGCGTCTCCATCACGTCAAGCAGACGCTTGGCCTCGCTGACGTAACGATCGCGCGGTCGCTTGTCCTCAAAATCCTTGCCGGCGAATTTGTGGAAGAAGCCGACTTGGCCGAACATCGGCCCGATGCCGCCCATCTGAAAATGCACCCACTGAATGGTCTGGTAGCGGCGCGCGGCGTCCTGCGGCAGCAGCTTGCCGGTCTTCTCCGCGAGATATTGCAGGATGGCACCGGACTCGAACAGCGGCAGCGGCCTGCCGCCGGGGCCATTGGGATCGAGGATCGCCGGGATCTTGCCGTTCGGATTGAGCGAGAGAAACTCCGCCGTCTTCTGGTCGTCCTTGCCGAAGTCGACGAGATGCACCTCGTATGGCAGCCCAATCTCCTCCAGCATGATCGAGACCTTGACGCCGTTCGGCGTCGGCAGCGAATAGAGCTGGAGCAGCTCGGGATGCTCGGCCGGCCAGCGCTTGGTGATGGGAAAGGCGGACAGATCGGACATCGGGACCCCGGCTGCGTTCGTGAGACGCCGCCTAATCTAGGCGAGACGGCGAACGGCGCAAGGCCGGGCAGTTGGCCGGATCATAATGGTCGGAGCAAATGGCTGGTTGCGTACACCACGTCGTGCTGCGCGCGCCGCTCGATGAAGAGCTGCCCGGTGACGAGAAGCGCCCCGGTGAAGACGAGCGCGAGCATCGCGGTCGCGAATTGACTGGCATCATTCATCGCGAGGAATTCTCCATAATCGGTTCGCACAGGGAACGCGGTCCGACCACAGACAGTTCCTATATGCGTCAAATAAATTGCCGCTTTTTCCCGATCGATGGCCGTGCCGCGAGGCGTCTCAATAATTGATCTCCATCCGCAACCCGCGCGGATCGACCTCCTCGCCACCCACACGCTGCGTGCTGTCGCGTGCCGCGACCGCACAGGCGCAGGCGTCGATCAGATCGTCACGGCCGATGCCGGTGCCATGCCGCTGCGTCAGCCATTTTGGCAGGCGGGTGAAGCCGCGTTGCGCCAGGAGCGCGATGCGTTGCTCGCGGCCTTCCGCAGATGTCTTCCTGGCAAGCCGCACGCGGCCAGCGAGATTCCAGAAAATCAATTCCGGATGCGCTTCGCCGATCGCCGCCTGCCGCGCCGGCGTGATGATCGCATCGACGTCCCTGATCTTGTCCCTGATGTTCCAGAGCTGCGCCGACACACCCCTGCCCTTGCCCTCATGCTCCCAGTAGTGGCGATTGGCCGTCGCCATGTCGGGAAACGTCCAGAGGTCACGGCGCGCGCCGAGAAACACGGCGGGGCCAACGAGCTCGCGTGCGCGCAAATCGCAGGCCCGGTAGCCGCTCGGCTTCAATCCGATCGGCATGTCGATCATCGCGCGCGCATGCGGCATCGCGAGCAACCGCGTCAGACCGGGTGAGTAATCGAAGCCGTGCTCGCCGCGCTCGTCGATCCAGGCTGCGACCCAGCCAAAGCGAAACCCGTCGAGGCCGAGATAGTTGGACACGTCATACCGAATGAATTCGCGGTCAGCCTCCGACGGCCTGATAGGCCAGGCGCTTGAATTCGAAGAAGAACGGATTCCAGAAACCCATGTAGCGCTGGGCCATCAGCACGCCGGCGGTGTTGGCCTCCGGGCAGATCCACCAATGAGTGCCGGCGAGGCCGCCCCATTGGAATTCGCCAACGGAATTTGGCGGATCAAAGGGCGTCGGCGCGAAGGTGACAGCGCCGCCGAGACCAAAGCCCTTGCCGGGGATCGGCCCGAGATTGGCAAAGCGGATGGTCTGCCCCGATGGCAACTGGTTCGTCATCATGAGCCGCAGCGTGTCGGGCTTGAGCAGCGCATCCGAGCCCGGCAGCAGCGCGCGGACCAGCGCCAGCATGTCAGGCAAGGTCGAGACCAGACCACCGCCGCCCGACAGCCGCGGGAACGGCTGCCGATAGGCCTGCGGGTAAGGCAGATTGTCGGCCCGCGTCAGGCCCGGCTTCATGGGATCGAGCACGTCGGCGCCGTTGTAGAGCGCCACCAGCCTGCCCTGCTGCGCCTCCGGCACATGGAAGCCGGTATCGGTCATGCCCAGGGCATCGAAAATGCGCGCCTTAAGGAAGGCATCGAGGGATTTGCCCGACACCACCTCCACGACGCGGCCGAGCACGTCGGTCGCCACCGAATATTCCCAACCAGCGCCGGGATGATAGGACAGCGGCAGATCGGCGAGCTTGTCGATCATGTCGGCGAGCGGCGTCAGCGGATTGAGCACGCGCGCTTCGTTATAGCCCTTGAACAGCACCGTACCGGGATCGAAGATGCCGTAGCTGAGGCCGGAGGTATGGGTCAGAAGCTGGCGGATCGTGATCGGACTTTTTGCCGGCTCGACATCGGCAAGGCTCGTCGCGCCCTGCTTGAGCACCTTGCGGTTGCCAAGCTGCGGCAGGCATTTCTCGATCGGGTCATCGAGCCCGATGCGGCCTTCCTCGACCAGCAGCATGATCGCGCAGGTGACGAAGATCTTGGTGTTGGAAAACGCACGGAAGATGTGGTCGGGACGCAACACAGTGTTCGCCTCGCGATCGGCGAAGCCGACGCACTGCTGGTCGACGACCTCCCGGCCGCGCAGCACCGCCCAGGATACTCCGGGAATGATCTCCTGATCGACGTAGCGCTGCATCGCAGTCCGCGCGGCGGAAAAATCGGGTGTCCTGGCGTCCATGTGTCCCCCCAATGATGGTTGGGGATGGATATAGCGCGCTTTCGCTGGAAATGAAGACCGCCCCTGAAGGGCGATCATCCCTGCTTCATCAGCGCGGTGACGTGGAGCTGTCGCCGGATGCGCATGCCCTGCCGCTGGTACAGCGCGATGGCCGAGGTGTTGTTCGAAAACACGTGCAGGAACGGAATCTCGCCGCGCGCCTCGATCCGGCGCGCGACCGCCGCAAGCAGCGCCTGCGCATAGCCGCGCCCGCGATAGTCGGGATGCACGCAGACGGCCGTCATCTCCACGAACTTTCCCGGCTTCATCCGCTCGCCGGTCATCGCGACCAGCTCGTTGCCGGCGCGGATGCCGAGGAATGTGCCGAGCTGGTGCGTCCGCGCGGCGAAAGGCCCGGGCTTGGTCAGTTCCGTCAGTGCCATCATGGCGGGAACGTCAGCAGCTCCCAGCGTGACGATCTCGGCATCGCGCAGCGGGCTGTCGGCGGGCGAGCCGATCATCTGCTCGCCGGTCTCGGCGAGCACGACCTTGAAGCCGGCGGGAACGTCGACCGGCTCGGGCGTGAACAGCGCGGCGACCTGCGAGCCCGACATCAAATCACCGAGCGCGGCGAAGCTCGCTTCCGACATGTCCACCATGTCGGCGAACGGCGTCATGTCCTGGGGATAGCGCAGCGCGCGCGCACCGCCCTCCGCCAGATGCTTCTGGCTCGTCGTCAGCGCGCTCCAGATCGGGCGATCCAGCAGCGCCTCATCGCGGTCAGACACCGGACCCTAGTCCTTGTCGAAGCTGACGATGACGGCGGCATTGGCGATGAGGATGGGGTCGTTGGCCACTTCCGTGGCCGAGGGAATCTCCAGCCCGCCCTTGACCGCGGTGACGGTCACGGTGCCGTAAGGCAGCTCCTTGGCAACGGCCTCCTTGTCCACGGCCTCCGGATTGGGCACGCCGATCGTGACATCGACGAACATGTCGTTCGCGGTCTTGCCGATCATCCGGAAAAACCCGAGGCTCGAATGCCGGATGGCATCGGACACCGCGCGCTTCGCTGCCTTGGTGGCGTCCCTGCCGTGAACGTCGACGCCCATGCCCATCTCGGTAACGCAGCGAACACGTGTCATGTTCATTCCTGTCAGTGCTGGAGTTCAGAGGGGCTGACCTTCTGCGATCCGCGCCTCCCGCACAAGCGCCTTTTCGCGCAGGAAATATGCACTGCGGTCCTCCTCCTGCGCGTTCACGACCGCGCGAATGCGCAGCAAATCCTTGCGCGCGACGAGGCCCACCACACGATGACTAGCGCGATCGACCACCGGCAAACGCCCGAGATCGGAGGCCACCATGAGATCGGCGACCCGGCCCAGCACGTCGTCGGGATGTGCCACCACGGCCGATGTGTCCGAGACGACGTCGTCGAGCGTTGCGGCGTGGTGATCGCCCTCGGTGCGCCAGCGCAGCACGTCAGCACGGGTCACCATGCCGGTGAGCCGTCCGTCGGCGGCGACCACGGGATAGGATTTGTGACGGCGCTGATCCGAGGTGAAGAACGTGACCGCTTCGTCGATAGGCATGTCGACGGGCAGCGTGTCGACTTTCGTGACCATGACATCGGCGGTGCGCATCAGCTCGAACGGATCGATCGCGTATTCGCGGGTGATGTGCTGGCCGCGGCGCGCGATCTTCTCGGTCAGGATCGATCGCTTCAGCAACAGCACCGTGACGGCGTGCGCCGCCCCGGTCGCCGCCAGCAACGGCAGCAGCATGTCGATATTGCCGGTCAGCTCGATGGCGAACATCACGCCGGTCAGCGGCGAGCGCATCGTGCCGCCCATCATCGCGGCCATGCCGACCAGCGCCCAGAATGATGCGCCACCGGGAAGCACAAGTCCCTCCATCCAGCCCGCCGTGCCGCCGAGGATGAGCAGCGGCGCCAGCACGCCGCCTGATGTGCCCGAACTCAGTGCGATCACCCAGATCGCGGATTTCACCAGCAAGAGCCGGATCGCCTCGTCGCGCACCATGTGGCCGGAGAGCAGATCGGCGATGACGTCATAGCCGACGCCAAGCGCGCGCGGATCAATGAGACCGCCGAGGCCAACGACGAGGCCGCCGAGCATCGGCCACCACATCCAGTGCACCGGCAGATGGTCGAACAGGTCTTCGATGGCGTAGAGCAGCCGCGTCATCAGTCCGGATTGCAGGCCGGCAACGACGCCGACGCCGATCGCGGCAGCCAGCCCCCACCATGGCAGGTCCGGCCGTTCCGCGAATGGAAACAATGGCCCTGCCCCGAACAACAACGGACGCCAGGCGGCCGAGATCACAGCGCCGGTCACCACAGGCAGGAAGCTGCGCGGTTTCCATTCGAACAGCAATAGCTCGACGGCGAGCAGGACCGCCGCGATCGGCGTGCCGAAGATCGCCGTCATCCCGGCCGCCGCGCCCGCGACCAGCAGCGTCTTGCGCTCAGCGGCGGTGAGATGAAAACACTGCGCGAAGATCGAGCCGATCGCTCCGCCGGTCATGATGATCGGCCCCTCGGCGCCGAACGGCCCGCCGCTTCCGATCGACACCGCCGAGGACAGCGGCTTCAGGATCGCGACCTTCGGCTGCATCCGGCTGCCGCCGATCAGGATCGCCTCGATCGCCTCGGGGATGCCGTGGCCGCGGATCTTCTCCGATCCGAACCGCGCCATCAGGCCGATGACGAGACCGCCGAGCGCCGGTGCCAGCACCATCCAGAGCCCCGGATGGGCGTTCGCCAGCGAGACGTTCTCGGTGCTGACATGGCCGAACCAGACCAGGTTGGTCACGAGCGCGATCAGCTTCAGCAGCACCCAGGCGGCCCCTGCCCCAAGGCTGCCGACCACCAGGGCCATGCCGATCAGGACCAGCACACGGCGGTCGGCGGTGAAGTCTCCGGGCTTGCCGCGAGGACGCGGGAGCCCGCCGGTGATGTCCAGGGTCTGGCGCATGAATTGCTCTATTCGGGAGGATTGCTCGCGCCAGCCAATATATCGTGGCACGATATATATCAAGGAATGGCAGGTATTCGCCGGCCTCTAGATCGGGCAGACCCTAAATCCCGGAAAGTGAGGCAAAAATCCCGTTGTGGCACATCCTTCGAGACGCCCGCTTTGCGGGCTCCTCAGGATGAGGTTCGTGTTCGTGGCGAGATGTCAAACCCTCATGGTGAGGAGCCCGCAAAGCGGGCGTCTCGAACCATGGAAGGCCGAGTCCCTCGCGGCCTACTTCTCCCGCGCCCGCAGCTCGTCGACGAGCACGCGCACGTTCTCCGAATAGTCGACCGGGATCGAGACCAGATGCACGCCGCCCGCCTTGAAGGCGGCGTCCAGCGTCGGACCAAAGCTGTCGATGCTCTCGATCCGATGTCCCTTCGCGCCATAGGCCTTGGCGTAGAGGACAAAATCCGGATTGCCGAACGTCATGCCGTAATCGGCGAAATGATCGACGGCCTGCTTCCAGCGGATCATGCCGTAGGCGTTGTCCTCGAGCACCAGCACGACCAGATTGAGCTTGAGGCGGACGGCCGTCTCCATCTCCTGGCTGTTCATCATGAAGCCGCCGTCGCCGGCGACCGCGAGCACGCGGCGGTCGGGATAGAGCATGGCCGCCATCATCGCCGACGGCAGGCCGGCGCCCATGGTCGCCAGCGCGTTGTCGAGCAGCAGCGTGTTGGCGACGCGGGTGCGGTAGTTGCGCGCGAACCAGATCTTGTACATGCCGTTGTCGAGCGCGACGATGCCGTTCTCGGGGATGACCTGGCGGATGTCGTGCACGATGCGCTGCGGCGTCGGCGGCCAGCGCGCCTCGGTGGCACGGTCGGCGATGTGATTGAGAATCTCTTCGCGGAGCGGCAGCAACGCCGCCGCCTGCGGCAGCTTGCCTTCGAGCCGATCGGCGAGCAGCTCCAGGCTCGGGCCGACATCGCCGACGACCTCGGCATCCGGAAAATAGACCAGCTCGACACTCGCCGGCGTGTAGCTGACGTGAATGACCTTCGGCCCCGACGGCCCCATGATGAAGGGCGGCTTCTCGACGGGGTCGTGGCCGATCGCGACGATCAGGTCGGCGGCGTCGATGGCGTCGTGGACGTAGTCGCGTTCGGACAGCGCCGCAGTGCCCATGTAGAGATTGGTGCCGCCGGGCACGGTGCCCTTCCCCATCTGCGTGGTGAAGAAGGGAATGCCAGTCCGCCGCACGAAGCTGGCGATGCCGTGGGTCGAACGCGGCCGGCTGGTAGCAGCGCCCATCATCACCAGCGGGCGCTTTGCTGCCAAGATCATCTCGGCGGCACGGTCGAGCGCGCCGCGATGGGCGACCGGGATCTCGATCGGATGAACCGGGATTACGGGGGCCGCAGGCACTTCGTCGCCGGCGATGTCCTCGGGCAATTCGAGATGCACCGGTCCGGGCCGCTCCTCCATCGCCACGCGAAACGCGTCGCGCACCACGGTCGGGATCGAGGAGGCGCTGACGATCTGCCGCGACAGTTTTGTCAGCGGCTTCATGGTCGCGACCACGTCCACGATCTGGAAGCGCGCCTGCCGGCTGCTCATGATCGGCTTCTGGCCGGTGATCAGGATCATCGGCATCCCGCCGAGATGCGCGTAGGCCGCGCCGGTGGACAGGTTGAGCGCGCCGGGGCCGAGGGTCGAGAGACACACGCCGGGCTTGCCGGTCAGCCGCCCATGCGTCGCGGCCATGAAGGCGGCGGCCTGCTCGTGGCGGGTGAGGATCAACTGGATCTTCGAGGTGCGGAGCGATTCGACGAGATCGAGATTTTCCTCGCCGGGCACGCCAAAAATGCGATCGACACCCTCGTTCTCCAGCGCCGCGACAAACAGGTCCGATCCCTTCACTTTTTGGTCCTGCTTGCTCATGTCGCCTCCGCTTGCTGCTGTGCTCCCGTGTTCCACGGAAGCGATCGCATGGTAGCGGTCTGGGGCATATGCACAACTCACAATGAAGCGTGATCCGTCTTGCGTCGTGCATTCCTGCACGCGCTTCGCAGGATGGGTAGAGCGAAGCGAAACCCATCAACGCTTTCTCCGCGCCGAACCATGATGGGTTTCGCAAGTGCTCTACCCATCCTACGGCCTCCCAGACACGCCTTCGCATCCCCGCGGCGCATTTCGCCCGAGCTTTGCCTCGATGCCTCACCCTCAATTGAAAGAGGGCGCAGGGAAGACCGGGTGCCGGCCGGGCACCCACGGTCCACTGTGCGAAAGGTGGCAACAAAGATCTGCACAGCGGCATACAGGTGAAGCCAAACATCCGGCCTTCCCTGCGCAGTGGTTGGAACGGCTTATGTCGTGCTCTCCCCGGGGAGCGATGCACTATTGCCCCCGTCGCCTTGCGGATGGCTGATGCGCGTATCCGGTTGGACAGCACACATCACCGCAAGACTTGACGCACAGACCCCGGGCGCCAGGACCACACGATTTTGCCGTACGTGAACCACATCTGTCGCAGGCGCGAGGTCTTCGCTCACGGTTGCCCGCCCTGCGAAGCTTTTCGCGCCGATGTGGCCCACGCCCACCGCCGCCCGGCCCACGTTTGTGACGATCGCGATACGCCCCTCTTCCTTGGGCCGGGTTGCCGCGACACATACGCCGTTTCCGAATTTCGGTAAAGTGGAATGTTTTTGGCGCGCGGCGTTGACCGATGGTTTGGGTGTTTTGCCCGACGGGCAACGCAATATCTCGTAGCCCTAGGTCTTGCAGCCCCTCACAGCTTCGCCGCGGCAAAGATGCCGGATATCCAGTCGAGAAAGACGCGCAGGCGCAGCGCTAGCTGACGATTTTGCGGATAGAGCGCGGAGAGCGGCGTCGGCGACGGCGGATAATCGGCGAGCACCTCGACCAGCGCGCCGCTGGCGAGATCATCGGCGAAGCGATAGCGGGGCGCCTGCGCAAGGCCGAAGCCGAGCCGCACGAGATCGGCCATGGTGTCGGAATTGTTCACGCGCACCCGGCTCGGCAGCACGACATGACGCAGCGCGCCGGCGACGGAAAATTCCAGCGGCAGCACGTCGCCGGTGCGCGAAGAGAGGAAGGCGACCATCTGATGCCCGTCGAGCGCATCCGGCGTCGCCGGCATGCCGTGGCGTGCGAGATAGGCCGGGCTCGCCACCGTGATCTCCGCGACCGTGCCGAGACGGCGCAGGATCATGCCGCTGTCGTCGGGCTGGCCCGACCGGATCACGCAATCGATGCCTTCGCGCACGAGATCGACCAAGCGGTCGCCCTGCCCGATCTGCAATTCGAGCTGCGGATGGCGCGCCAGGAATTCCGGCAGATGCGGCAGGATGAAGGTGCGGGTCAGCAAGGGATGCGCGTCGATGCGGAGCAGGCCGCGGGGTTGCGCATCCCGCATCGCGGCTTCCGCCTCCTCGACCTCGGCGAGGATGGCGACGCAGCGGCGATAAAAATCCTCGCCGTCGAGCGTCGGCGTGACGTGCCGCGTCGTCCGCTCCAGCAGGCGCGCACCGAGGCGCGCTTCGAGCCCGCGCAAGACCTCGCTCGCCGTTGAGCGGGGAATGCCGAGGTCGGCAGCCGCAGCCGTAAAGCTCTGGCGCTCGACGAGGCGGACGAACAGGCGCATGGCGTCAAAGCGGTCCATGGTCGATTGTTCACCACAACCGACAAGTGATGGCAAGTATTGGGTGATTATCCGGTCACAGCGACCAGCTATTCTCGCCCTCATCAACATCGAGGAGAGCCGCCATGACCAACCAACATCAGCGCTCCGCCATCGTCACCGGAGGCTCCCGCGGCATCGGCGCGGCGATCGCCCGCCGGCTGGCGCAGGACGGGATTGCGGTTGCGATCAACTATGCCAGCGGCCGCGATGCCGCCGATGCGCTCGTGGCCGAGATCGAGGCCGCAGACGGACGCGCCATCGCCGTGCAGGCAGACCTCGCCGATCCGGCAACGCCGGCGCGGCTGTTCGATGCGGCCGAGCAGGCCTTCGGCGGCGTCGACATCCTCGTCAACAATGCCGGCATCATGGAGCTCGGCCCGCTCGCCGAGGTGACCGACGAAGCGTTCGCGCGACAGACGTCGATCAACCTCGACAGCGTGTTCCGCTCCTTGCGCGAAGCAGCGCGGCGGCTGCGCGAGGGCGGCCGCATCGTCAGCTTCTCCTCCAGCGTCATCGGCCTCTACCAGCCCGGCTACGGCGTCTACGCCGCGACCAAGGCCGCGATCGAAGCCATGACGCACATCCTCGCCAAGGAGCTCGGCGGCCGGCAGATCACCGTCAACGCTGTCGCGCCCGGCCCGGTCGAAACCCGGCTGTTCCTGGAGGGCAAGAGCGAGCAGCAGGTGCGCGCCATCGCCGCCATGAACCCGTTCGGCCGCCTCGGCCAGCCCGACGACATCGCAGGCATCGTCGCCTTCCTCGCCGGCCGCGACAGCGGCTGGGTCAACGGCCAGATCATCCGCGCCAATGGCGGCGTGATCTGACCACCACACACAAAAGAGAGAACCATCATGCCGTTCGTCAACATCAAGATCCCGCAGGCCGCGCTGTCGCGGAGCCAGAAGACGGAGATCGTGCATAACCTCACCGCGCTGTTCGTCCATTATTTCGGCGAAGCGGCGCGGCCGCACACGATGGTGCTGATCGAGGAGGTGCCCGACGGCGGCTACGGCCGCGCCGACGAGGTGTTCGTGGTTCCCGAGGCGTATCGCGCCGGCGACGTCGTTACTTCAGCTTCAGACTGAGCTCGGTGCCGCCCTTGAGCGGCAGCGTCATCGAGACGAAGCCGTTCTCGGGATCGCGGATGAAGTCGAGATAATCAGGTTCGGCGTTGTCGTTCATGACATAGCGGCCGACCTGAAGCTGCGGCACCACGATCTCGATCACCTCGCGCGCGAGCGAGGGACCTCCTTCGCCCGGCCAGCCGTCGATCAGGACAAAGTCGACGGGGCCGCCGAGATCGCGCAGCGTCTGCCGCGAATCGCCTTGTCGGATCTCGGCATAGTCGGCAAGACCCGCCTCGGCGAGATTGCGCCTCGCGGTCTCGACCTTGGCCGGCACGATCTCCGAGCCGATCACGGTGCCGCCGCCATTGTCGCGGATGGCGGCCGCGAAATACAGCGTGGACATGCCGACCGATGTCGCGAACTCCGCCACGCGCTTGGCGCGCAGGCCGCGGCAAAGCAGGTAGATCAGTTCGCCCTGCTCGGGATGGATCGAAAAGCCCTGCTCGGCATAGGCGTGGGGATCGCGGCTGCCAGAGGCGCCGCGCGGCCCGCCGCCCGATGGCCGCTGCCGCGCGCCTTGCAGGCGCGCGATGACGGCGTTGACGCGCGGGTCCTGGATTGGGCTGTGAGGCCGATCGTTCATCTGCGGCCTCACTTGCCGAGGATTTCCGCCGCGGCACGATCCAGGATCGCAGCGATCCGGCGTGCTTCGGCGGAGTCGCTGCCGTGCTTGGTGCGCAGCGCGCGCTTGAGATTGTGGCGGGCACGGTGCAATTCGTCCGAGGCATCCGCGTCGAGATCGCTGATGCCGGCAAAGGCCTCGCGCACCTCGTCCATGCGGCGTCCGATCCGCGACAGCGCCTGAAGGATGGCGTCAGCGGTCGCGCGGTTCTCGGCCAGATGCGCCTCGCCCTGCGGCGTGATGCTGTAGAGCTTTCGGCCGCCATCCTGCTCGACGCGCGCGTGGCCGACCTCCTCAAGATAGGTCAGCGCCGGATAGATCACGCCCGGGCTCGGCGTGTAGAAGCCGTCGGAGCGCTCCTCGATGATCTTGATCAGCTCGTATCCGTGCCCGGGATTTTCGGCGAGCAGCGCCAGGATGACGAGCTGGAGGTCCTGCGAGGACAGCCGCCGCGCGCCGGGGAAATCATCCCCGCCGCGCCCGAAAAAACCGTGCCCGCCGCGGCCGAAGCGCCGACCGCCGCCATGCCGGCCCATGGCGAAGTGGGCGAAGTGCCCGAAGTGGAAATCTCTGTGGTCTCGTCCGTGGCGCATATCGTACGTCCTTTTGTAAAACATATCTTACGATATAGTTTGCGATAGTCCAGCCGCAACCCACAAATCCGTGATCGGCCGCCGCAACGCGCCGGTCCCGCCGAGGCCGGCGTGGCCGCTCGCGATTACTCCGCGGCTTGGCTGTGAGGAACGCCCTGCTCGACCTCGAGCTGGAGAATGTCGTTGAAGCGGTTGAAGGCACCGCAGAGCGCGATGCGCCAGGTCAACTCGACGATCTGGGCTTCTGAAAAATGCGCACGAAGACGGCCGAAGATCTCGTCGCGCGTCCTGTTCCAGTTGTTGGTGACGGCGATGGAATATTCGACGACGAGCTTGTCGAGTTCATCGAGCTCGGGATGATCCTTGTAGTCGAGAAGGTGAGCGGCGCCCTGCTCCGAAACGCCCTGTACCGCCAGCTTTGGCGCGTGGTGCGAGACGCAGTAATCGCATTTGTTGAGCAGCGAGACCGTGACCAGTGCCAGCTCGAGATGGCGCTTCGATATGTTGCCTTCCTCGGCGAGATCGACCAGCAGCGACCACATGTGCTTGAAGATCGGCGCGCGGTGGGCCATGACGCCGGCCTGGTTCTCGAACGCACCGTAGGTCGTCATCTTGTCCCACAGCGGCCTCAGCATCTCCGGCAGATCGTCCCTGGCCTTGATTGAAACGCGCGACATGGCAATTCATCCTTCGTTGGAACGCGCATCCTGCCATAACGGCTCGCCTCGCGTATCGGACGCGATCGCATGACACCCAGGACATTTGAAGCACGCTGCCTCCGCCTGCCCGCCGTCACCAGGGTGGTGCAGTGGGAAGGCACGTCCGTGTTCAAGGTTGGCGGCAAGATGTTCGCGCTCGGCGGCGGCTTTGCCGCGCGCTCCGGCGGCTACATGTTCAAGGTCTCGAACATGGCCTACGCGATGCTGATCGAGCATGGCCTGGCACGCCCGGCGCCTTATCTGGCGCGGGCGAAATGGGTGCAGCTCGTCAGCAACAACGCGCTGCCGGATGCCGAGCTCGCGGCGTATCTGGCGCAGGCCCATGCCTTGATCGTCGCAAGGCTCTCGAAGAAGCTGCGCAAGGAGCTTGGGCTTGCGTCGCCGCAGACCGGGCCCGCATGACGATCTCCGCGTGCAGCCGACCGGCCACGCCCGGCGACATTGAGCTTTCATCCTTCCCCGATATACTGACCATCGTGGATTCGAATTAGGAAGCCGGCGTGGCGATTGATCTGAAGGCGGTCGAGCAACTCGCTACCGATCAATCTTCGCTCAAGGCGGCCGCCGGACTCGCCAAGCCTGCCAAATGGTCCGGCGTCGGCGGAAGCCAGGATGGCGCGCTGATCTGGGGTGAATGCGCAGGCTCCGGCGCCAACCCGTACCGGGTGATGGCCGATCTCCGCGACCTCGGCAACAAGTGCACCTGCCCGTCGCGCAAATTCCCCTGCAAGCATGTGCTCGGCCTGTTGTGGCTGAACGCGGAATCGATCGTGCCGTTTGCGCCCGCCGAGACGCCGGCCTGGGTCAGCGACTGGCTGGGCCGCCGGCGCGGCACATCCGCCGCCAAACCGGCAGGCGCCGCCGCTCCGGCCGGCGAGAAGGATTTGCGCGCCGCGCGCACTGCCGAACCTGAAGCCGCCGAAGACCCGAAGGATGCAGCACGGCGCGAGGCACAGGCAGCCAAACGCAACGAGGAGACCGAGCGCGCCATCCTCGATGCGCTTGACGCACTCGAGCAATGGATCGGCGATCAACTCCGCCTGGGCTTGTCCGGCTTCATCGACGATGCGACCGCGCGATGCCGGCGCATCGCCGCGCGGCTGGTCGACGGCAAGGCCGCGGTGCTGGCCGGACGGATCGACGAATTGCCGGCGCGCCTGCTTGCGCTTGCCGCAGGCGACCGTCCGCGCGGCGCGGTCGTTGAGCTTGGCAAGCTGGTTCTCTTGGCCCGCGCCTTCCGCGCGGCGCCACGCGATGCCGAGATCCGGCGCGCTGTCGCATCGTCGGAGACACGCGAGACGGTGCTGGCCGATCCGCAAGCGCCGCACGTGAACGGACACTGGGAAGTGCTGGCTGAGCAAGTGCAGACGCGGCGCGACGGTCTGGTTTCGCAAACCACATGGCTGCTCAATCTCGGCGCGGCCGGGCCACGATTTGCGATGCTGCTCGACTTCTTCCCGGCGAGTGCCGGACGGCGCGGCTCGGTGTTTACGCCCGGCGAACGCTTCCAGGCGGAACTCGTCTTCTATCCGTCGCAGCAGCCGCTGCGCGCCCTGCTGGTGCGGCGCGACGCTGCGGAGGAGACCCTCACGCACGAATGGCCCGCGCCGGATGAGACGCTCTCCCACGCATTGACGCGCCCTCTGCTGGCAGAGCCCTGGACAATCGATGTTCCGCTGCTGCTGCCGCAGGGACGGATCGCGCGCGATGATGCTGGGCACGCATGGTGGCGCTCTGCGGACGGCACCGACACCTTGCCTATCACCGGCAGCGCGGCGGGTTTGCTGGCCGGCACAGAGCTGACGCGCACAGCTGCGATCTGGTCGGGCAATCGCCTCACGATCCTCGCCGCGCAGACCCCCTGGGGCAGGATCGCCGGCCATGACTGAAGCGATCAGAGCTGAAGCGATCACAGCCGAAGCGATCTTCGAGGCCATGGGCGCGGTCGTGACGCGCTGGACCATGGGCTCGGCCGCCGCATCCGCCGCGTCGTTCTGGAACGCCGAGCTTGGCGACGATCCCGTCGAGGCCGAGCTGCGACTGCTCGCTTTGTCGGGGCAGTTCCTCGGTGCGACCGTGACGACCGAGCCGTCGTCGGCGCTGCGCGTATTGCCCGACATTCCCGCGCTCGCGCTGCCGACTGTGCCAGAGACATTGCGGCCGCTGGTGCGCCGGATCCTTGCGGCGAGCAAGGATGCGGCTTCCAGAACCGAAACCGTCCATTTCCTCGCCGCGCGCGGCTGGACGACGCATCCTGCCGACTGGATGCCGGACGCGAACGACGATGATGCGCCCGACGTCTATGCCGCCTGGCGCGATTGGGCCGCATTCACCGCAGCGGGTGCGACGACGCGGCGACAGACCGGCGACCAGCTCACCGCGGAGAATTGGGAAGACTTCTGGCCGGCCGCGCGCAAGGCCGCATTGATCGGGCTCAGGCGGCGCGATCCATCTGCGGCACGGGTGCTGCTCGAAGCAAAACTCGGCGGCGAGAATGCCGATGCGCGGCTGCGCCTGTTGTCGCTGCTGTCGGAGCGATTGTCCGGCGACGACGCTGCCTTTCTCGAGGAGCTCGCGGCCAGCGATCGCGCGCCGAAGATCAAGGCGCTTGCAACATCCATGCTTGCACGTCTCGGACATGGTCCTGCGGCGGGCGAGGATGTTGCGGAGCTCGCCGGCTTCTTCTCGGTGAAGATGAAGGGGCTGCTGCGCCGCTCCCACGTGATCCACATCGAAACTCCGAAGACACCGGCGCAGTGGCAGCGGCGGAAAGCCCTGCTCGACGGCACCGATCTGATGTCATTCTCGGGCACGCTCGGTCTCAGCCCGCAGGATCTGATCGCCGCGTGGGACTGGAACGTGGACCCGGCAGCCGACGCGGGGCTGATCAAGTTGATTTTGGAGACCGGTACCGATGCGCAGCTCGAGCAGGCAGCCGGAATCGTCAGCCAACACGATGCAACCGGTCTCATCGTGGCGCTCGCACCCCGACTTGCGCCCGCCGAGCGGGCGAGGTTTGCGGCAGCGGGTTTGCGCACACACGGCATCGGCTTCGAGATGGCGCAGGTGATCGCCGGCGCTGCCGCGCGCCTCGACGATCCGCTGTCGGCGCCTGCCGGCGCCAAGCTGCTGGCCGAGCTTCAGCGCGATGATGCAAAGCCGTCCGATCATGTTGCGGAACTTCATGCGCTGGGGTTGCTGGCCTCGCGCACGGCGGCGCAGCAGACCCTGCAGCGCCTGACCGGCGCAGGCCTGCTGCAGGGCGACCCGCGCCTCGACACGCTGCGGCTCAACGCCGCTTTGGACGATGATGGAGAAAACCCATGAGCGAGAAACTGCGGTTGCCCGCCGAGGAAAGCTTTGCGGCCGAGCTGAAGGCGCTTGCGGCCGGCGACGGCCATCGTCCGCCGGGCTGGGCCCTGTCGCCGCGCCAGGTCGTGACCTATCTGATGGGCGGCAAGGCAGCCGACGGCACGGCGATCACGCCCAAATATGTCGGCGACAAGCGGCTGATCGAGACCGCCGTCGCGACGCTGGCAACCGACCGCGCGCTGCTGCTGCTCGGCGTACCCGGCACGGCCAAGTCGTGGGTCTCCGAGCATCTTGCCGCCGGCATCACCGGCGACTCCACGCTCGTGATCCAGTGCACCGCCGGGACCGACGAGAACCAGATCCGCTATGGCTGGAATTACGCCCAGTTGCTCGCTCACGGGCCGAGCCGCGACGCGCTGGTGCCGACTCCGCTGATGCGCGCGATGGAGGGCGGCAAGCTCTGCCGGTTCGAGGAGCTGACGCGGATGGGCAGCGACGTGCAGGATACGCTGATCACCGTGCTGTCCGAGAAGATGATGCCGATCCCGGAGCTCAACACCGCCGTCTATGCGCAGCGTGGCTTCAACATCATCGCGACCGCCAACAATCGCGACAAGGGCGTCAACGAGCTGTCCTCCGCGCTCAAGCGCCGCTTCAACGTCGTCGTGCTGCCGCTGCCCGACAGCGCTGCGGAAGAAGTGTCGATCGTCGTCAAGCGCGTCAGTGAGATGGCGCAGAACCTCGATCTGCCGGCACCGAAGAACGTCGCCGAAGAAGTCGCGCGAGTGGTCGCGATCTTCCGCGAGCTGCGTTCGGGCTCGACCGAGGACGGCAAGGTCGCGCTGAAATCTCCGTCCGGCGGCCTGTCGACAGCCGAGGCGATCGCGGTCATGGTCGGTGGCATCAGCCAGGCGACCTTCTTCAACGACGGCAAGCTGACGCCGGAAACGCTGGCCAGCAACATGATCGGCGCGGTGGTCAAGGATCCTGTACAGGATACGGCCGTGCTCGGCGAATATCTCGAGACCGTGCTGAAGAAGAAGCGCGGCTTTGAAGGCTATTACGCCTCGCTGACCGATCTGATCTGACACCATGGCCGGCGATGTTCACCTGTTCGGCATCCGGCACCATGGGCCCGGATCGGCCCGGCGGCTGGTGGAAGCGCTCGATGCGCTGAAGCCGATCGCGGTGCTGATCGAAGGGCCGTCGGATGCTTCCGAGCTGCTGCCCATGCTTGCCGACCCTGATATGGTGACGCCGGTGGCGCTACTGACCTATGCCGAAGACAATCCGGCAAATGCGAGCTTCTTTCCCTTTGCGGAGTATTCGCCGGAATATCAGGCCACGCGCTGGGCGGTGCGTCACCGCGCAGCACTGCGGTTCATCGACCTGCCGGCATCCGACCGGCTGGGCGTCGCGGCAAGCGAGATCGCGGAGGAGACCGCGACGAAGGCCGATGACGATCCCATCAGCTATGACCCGATCGGGGCACTCGCGACCGCCGCCGGCTATGACGACGGCGAGTCCTGGTGGTCCGATGTCATCGAGGAAAATCCCGCATCGGGGCCCGTGTTCACCGCCGTTGCGGATGCGATGACGGCATTGCGCGCCGAGGCAAAACTGCTCACCGCCCGAGAGGCCGCGCGCGAAGCCCATATGCGGATCGAGATCGCCAAGGCAACGAAGGAGTACGGTGGTGCTATCGCGGTCGTCTGCGGCGCCTGGCACGTGCCGGCGCTGGCCGAGCGTCGCAGCCTTGCGGCCGACCGCGAAGTGCTCAAGGCCCGGCCGAAGACGAAGATCAAGGCGACCTGGGCGCCGTGGACGGCCCCGCGCCTGTCGCGCGCGAGCGGCTATGGCGCGGGCGTGGTCGCGCCCGGCTGGTGCGCGCATCTCTGGGATACCCGCGACGGCGACCGGGCCTCCCTTTGGCTCGCCAAGGTAACGCGCGTGCTACGCGAGCGCGGTCATTTCGTCTCGACTGCTTCGGTGATCGAGGCGCAGCGTCTTGGCGTCGCGCTCGCGGCACTACGCGAGCGGCCCTCGCCCGGATTCGAGGAGCTGCGCGAGGCAGCGATCGCCTGCCTGTGCAACGGCGAGCGCGCCATGTGGAACGACGTCGCGGCCGAGCTCCTGGTCGGCGCGGGTGTCGGATCGATCCCGTCGGCGACACCGCTGGCGCCGCTCCTGGAAGATCTCCAGCGCCAGCAAAAGGCAACGCGGCTGAAGCCGGAAGCGCTCGAGCGGCCGCTGACGCTCGATCTGCGCAGCGAAAGCGGGCTGATGCGTTCAACGCTGCTGCATCGTCTGGGCGCGCTCGATGTGCCATGGGGACGATTGACGGACGCTGGCCGCAGCCGCGGCACGTTCCGCGAGAACTGGCAATTGCGCTGGGAGCCCGAATTCGCGGTGCGGCTGGTCGAGAACCTGCTCTATGGCTCCACCATCGCGGAAGCAGCCGCCGGCCGCCTGATCGAGGCGATGGGCAAGGAGGCGGACCTCGGCGCCCTCGCGAGCCTTGTGCGCAACGCCATGATCGCCGATCTGCCGCGCGCCACCGAGTCCGGCATCGCTGCCCTAGAGACCAAGGCAGCCCTCACCAGCGACGGCCAGTCGCTGCTCGGCGCACTGCCGCCGATGGCCGACATCCTGCGCTACGGCGAGGCGCGCGCCGGCACCGTCGAGCATCTGAAGGCCCTGATGCCGCGGATCGTGGTGCAGGCAGCGCTCGCTTTGCCCTACGCCGCGCGCAACCTGGACGTTCCGGCAGCAAGCAAGCTGCGCGGTGCCATCCTCGCAGCCGATGCCGCGATTCAACTGGCCCAGCTCGAAGCTGACATCGTCGCCAAATGGCGCGAGGCGTTGACGGCCGTTCTGCACGATGACCAGACCACCCGGCTGATTGCCGGCACCGCCGCGCGGTTGCTCTATGAAGCCGAGTTGCTGGCCGCCGATCACACCACCGACCTGCTCGCGCGAATGCTGTCGCCCGGCACGCCGGTTCCCGAGGCCGCGGGTTTCTTCGAAGGCTTCTTCGAGGGCGCAGGTCAGCGGCTGATCCACGACGCGGCGTTGCGCGGCGCGGTGGACGGCTGGCTGCTGTCACTCGACGATGAAGCCTTTACCGGCAGCCTGCCGCTGTTCCGCCGAGTCTTCTCGGCACTGGACCGCAACGAGCGCAGGCGCTTGATGGATGCCTTGTTTGCGCGGAGCGCTGGTGGCGCGAAGGGATATCGGCTCATCCCGGATGCGGCAGCCATCTGGCCGCAGCACGCGGCCCGCGTGATTGCACTGCTCAACTCCGGAGCTCCACGATGAGCCAGACAGACGAGCGCAACCGCCGCTGGACGCTGGCTCTCGGCGTCGATGTCGACGACGCGGGAAACACGATCACGCTGTCAGACAGCGATCGCCGCATGTCGGAGGCCCTGACCGCGCTCTACGGCAACGGCGACGACGCGCCGAAGAAAGGCCGCGGCGGTCTCGGTGGCTCGGCACCGCGCGTCGCCAAGTGGCTCGGCGATATCAGGGAGTTCTTCCCTGCCCCCGTGGTGCAGGTGATCCAGAAAGACGCCTTCGAGCGCAAAGGACTGCGCCAGATGCTGCTCGAGCCCGAATTTCTCGCAACCGTCGAAGCGGACGTGAACCTGATCGCAGACCTCGTCGCGCTGCGCGTCGTGATGCCGGAGAAGACCAAGGACACCGCACGAATTGTGATCGCAAAGGTGGTGGCCGAGCTGATGGAGCGGCTCGAGCGGCGCACAGCTGACGCGATCCGCGGCGCGCTGAACCGTTCGCTGCGCACCAATCGCCCGCGCTTCGCCGACATCGACTGGCCGCGCACCATCAAGGCCAATCTGCGCCATTACCAGCCGGAGCATCGCACCGTGGTACCGGAACGGCTGATCGGATTCCTGCGCCAGCAACGCCGCATCGTCGATCTCGACGAGGTGATGCTGTGCGTCGACCAATCGGGATCGATGGCAACCTCCGTCGTCTATGCTTCGATCTTCGCGGCGGTCATGGCCTCGCTGCCGGTGGTCGCGACCAAGCTCGTCTGCTTCGACACCGCGATCGTGGACCTGACGGAAGAGCTCGCCGATCCCGTCGAAGTGCTGTTCGGCGTCCAGCTCGGCGGCGGCACCGACATCAACAGCGCGGTCGCCTACTGCGAGGAGCGCATCGAGCGGCCGTCCAAGGCGCATCTGATCCTGATCACTGACCTCTACGAAGGCGGCAATGCGGATGCGCTGGTTGACCGGCTGGCCCGGCTTGCAACGCGCGGGATCAACGTGATCGTGCTTCTGGCCCTGACCGACACCGGCCGCCCCTCGTACGACCCCGTACTGTCTGCGAGGGTCGCCAGCCTCGGCATTCCCGTCTTTGCCTGCACGCCGGATCAGTTTCCAGATCTGATGGCGACAGCGCTGAAGCGCGAGGACATCGCCGACTGGGCCGCCGACCGGGATATCAAGCTGATCCGGCCCGTAAGCTGATGTGAAGACGACGCAAAGCCTCTCCAGAACGTGATGGGATGATCCTCATCCTCCCACTGGCGCCATGCTGCACCGCAACTAGCTCAATGGAAAGTCCATTCCAGATGGAGACCTTCCATGACCAAATCCAGCACGGCATCCGCCAAAACCCATCGCTATGAGCTCATGCATGGCGAAGACGCCGACTTCGTCGCCTATCAACGCCGGCGCGAAGACGGCAAGTGGCAGACCTTCGCGACGTGGATGATTCCGCGCGCGCCCTGCTAGATCGGGGACGCGCTCGTCTTTCATCCTCGCGTCGGAGGCGGCATTCGCCTCGGGCCGCCCTCACCTGGCGCGTTAATTAGCGCTTCTTTGCGTCGTCCGCTTGCGTCGCGCGCAGTAGATTGTCGCGCAAGCGGCTCACCGTCTGCTGCACCACTGGAAACTCGTCGCCGAGGCCGGTCGCCTCGATCAGGGACCCGCCGAGATCCTGCTCAATCAGCTTGCGCCCCGCCGGCGTTAGGCTCAGGCGCACCTGCCGTTCGTCGGCGGGATCGCGGTGCCGCTTGATCAGCCCCATCTGCTCGAGCTTCTTCAGGATCGGCGTCAGCGTGTTGGATTCCAGAAACAGCTTCTCGCCGAGCGCGCTGACGGTCAGCTCGTCCTGGTCCGACAGCGCCACCATCGCGATGTACTGGGTGTAGGTCAGCCCGACCTTGTCCAGCAGCGGCTTGTAGGCGCGGCCGAAGGCGAGATTGGCCGAATAGACCGCAAAGCACAGGAAATTCGACAGTTTTCGCCGCTTTTCTGCGGCTTTGGGGGTACGGGCCACGGGGAACCTCCGCAATTCGTGATCTCGCAACCCATATAAATCGCATCCGATTAAATCGGAAGAGCTTGACCGGTCCGGGCATCGGGTTTATTTCAACGCGTATCCGATTAGATCGGATCCGATCTATATTGACCCGAAAGGAATTCCGCCATGTCGACCGCTGCCAAGCTCCTCTTCACCGGCAAGACCCACGTCACCTCCGGCTCCGACGGTACCGCGCACTCCAGCGACGGGTCGCTCGACATCAAGCTGGCGCAGCCGCATCCCGCCGCCGAAAACCTGTTCGCCGCCGCCTGGTCGGCCTGCTACCTCGGTGCGCTCGGGCTCGCCGCCGCGCAGCGCAAGGTCAAGCTGCCGAGCGAGCCCTCGGTCGACACCACGATCGACCTCAACAATGCGAACGGCGCCTTCTTCCTGCGCGCCCGGCTCGATGTCAGCGTACCCGGCGTCGACCACACGGTTGCGCAGGAGCTGATCGAGGCCGCGCACGGCATCTGCCCCTACTCCAAGGCAGTTCACGGCAACATCGAAGTGACGACGACACTCGTCTGACACACCACGACGCGGCCCGGCCTGCGCCGGCCGGGCCCGCGCGGTTCAATTCATCCCGTCAACATCAGGAGCCGACCATGGGCCATCGCCTTTCCTCAGCCGTGCGTGTCCTTGCCAGCGCGGCTGTGCTCACCGCCAATCTTCTCACCCTGCCCGCGGCGGCGCAGCCGTCCGGCGTCACGCGCACGGATTTGCAGCGCCACGATCTCAGCGCGTCCGGTCGCGAGGCTGTGCAGGTCCGCGTCGACCTCGCCCCCGGCGTGGCGTTCGGACGGCACACCCATCCGGGCGAAGAGATCATCTACGTGCTGGCGGGCGCCATCGAATACGATGTCGAGGGCAAGCCGCCGGTGACCTTGAAGGCCGGCGACGTGCTGTTCATCCCGGCCGGCACGGTGCATGCCGCGAAGAACGTCGGCGCGGTGCCTGCGAGCGAGCTTGCGACCTATATCGTCGCGAAGGACAAGCCGCTGCTGACGCTGACAAAGTAACTCCGATTGACTGGAAAACGATATCTGACTAAAGTCAGATATCATGCTCGACCCCGTCTCACGCGTCCGCCGCTTCAACCGTGCCGTCACCTCCGCCGTCGGCGCCCTCGACACCTCGTTCCTGGGTCGCGGGCGCGCGCTCGGGGCCGCACGCGTGCTCAACGCAATCGGGCACGGGCGTTCGGATGTCGCTGAGATCCGCGACTATCTCGGCCTCGATTCCGGGCTCATGAGCCGGCTGCTGCGCAGCCTCGAGGACGAGGGACTGGTCGAGACCAATGCCCACGCGGACGATGCACGCCGGCGCGTCGCCACACTGACGCGCGCGGGCCGGCGCGAGTTCGCAGCATATGAAGCGCTGTCGAACACGCAGGCCGAGGGCTTCCTCGCCCGGCATTCGCAGCGCGAGGCGCTGCTCGCGGCGATGGACCTGATCGCCTCAGCCCTGACGCAGGAGCGCGTCACGCTGGACGAGATGGATCCGCAGAGCCAGGAGGCGCGCTACTGCCTCGGCGAGTACTATGCCGAGCTCGGCCGCCGCTTCAAGCAGGGCTTTGATGTCTCGCTGTCGCGCGATCCCGACGCAAAAGACATGCGCCGCCCGCACGGCAGCTTCATCGTCGCGATGTCGGACACGCTGCCGATCGGCTGCGTCGGCCTGAAGGGAACCGATCATGGCTACGCCGAGATCAAGCGTCTCTGGGTTGCCCCCGCTGCGCGCGGTTTGGGGCTCGGCCGGCGCTTGATGGACGCAGCCGAGGCCACAGCGTGCGAGCTCGGCATCGCGCTGCTGCGGTTAGATACCAACAGCGCGCTGCCCGAGGCCGGCCAGCTCTACCGCACCACCGGCTGGCGCGAGATCCCGCGTTTCAACGACGATCCCTATCCGGACCTGTTCTTCGAGAAGCGGCTTTAGGTCGTCCGCGTCGGGCGCACCACGATCTCGTTGACGTCGACGTCTTCGGGCTGCTCGATCGCAAAGCGTACCGCGCGGGCGATCGCGCCCGGCTGGAGCGCAATGGCCCGATAGGTCTTCATCGCCTCGGCGGCTGCGAGATCGGTGATGGTGCTGGCGAGCTCGCTTTCGACCACGCCGGGATGGATGCAGGTGACGCGGATGTTGCCGTGCTCCTGCCGCAAGCCATCCGAGATCGCCCGCACCGCGTATTTGGTGGCGCAATAGACCGCCGCGGTTGGCGATACGCTCAGCGCGCCGATCGAGGCGATGTTGATCACATGACCCGAACCGCGCGCCACCATCTCAGGCAGCACGGCCGCGATGCCGTACAGCACGCCCTTGATGTTGACGTCGACCATCCGGTCCCACTCCTCGACCTTCAGCGAAGCCATCAGCGACAGCGGCATGACGCCGGCATTGTTGATGATGACGTCCACCCGCCCCCAGACGCCGCGCGCGGCATTGGCAAAGGCGGCGACGCTGGCGCGGTCGGTCACATCGAGCGGATGCGCGAGCGCCGTTCCACCCGCAGCGTTCAGCTCGGCTGCGAGATCCTTCAGACGATCAACGCGACGCGCACCCAGCAAGACCTTTGCGCCGGCCGCGGCGAGTTCGCGGGCGATGCCTGCACCGATGCCGCTGGAGGCGCCGGTGATGAGAACGACTTTATCGACGGGCATGTGGTCCTTCCTCGTGATTAATGGCGCCGAAGATGGACCGGAGCCACCGTCGTGATAAGACGACGATCCCTAACCAGTCCGGCAAGCTCATCTAACCAATGGAACCTGACCTCAACGCCCTCGCCGTCTTCGCGCTGGTTGCCGAAGAGCGGAGCTTTCGGGCTGCCGCCGACCGTCTCGGCGTGACGCGTTCGGCCGTGAGCCAGACCATCCAGCGGCTGGAGCAAACCCTCGGCATCGCGCTCGTGCAGCGCACGACGCGCAGCGTCAGCCTGACCGAGGCCGGCGAGCGGCTGCATGCGGAAATCGCCCCTGCCCTCGCCGACATGCGCGCCGCGCTCGGCAACACCGAAGCATTGCAGGGACAGCCGCGCGGACTCTTGCGGCTCGCGGTCTCCTCGATTGCCGAGCATTTCCTATCGGGGCCTTTTCTTGCCGGCTTCACCGCTGCCCACCCCGACGTGCAGCTCGACGTCACCGTGACCGATGCGGAGTTCGACATCGTCGCCGCCGGCTATGACGCCGGCGTCCGCCTCGGCGAGGTGATCGAGCAGGACATGATCGCGGTGCCGATCGCCGGCGACGAACGCCAGCTCGCGGTCTGCGCGCCGTCCTTCCGCGACCGCTTCGGCGTTCCCTCGCACCCGTCCGAGCTTCCATCCTTTCGCTGCATCGGCTGGCGTCCGGCGCCGAACGTCGTGCCCTATCGCTGGGAGTTTGCGGAAGGCGGCAAGGAGTTCAGCGTCGCGGTCGCGCCCGAGATCACCACCAACGACATGGCGCTGATGATCAAGCTGGCGGTGGCCGGTGCCGGCATCACCTTCGGCATGGAGGCGAGCTTTCGCCCTGCGATCGCACGCGGCGAGCTGGTGCCGATCCTGGAGGACTATTGCCCGTTCTTCGCCGGCTTCTATCTCTATTATCCGAGCCGCCGCAACCTTGCGCCAAAGCTGCGCGCGCTGATCGAGCACGTGCAGCGGCGCGCGTGAGCCGAAGGAATGTGCCATGACCGGAGCCGACCTCGCAGGCATCTACCGCGCCTACATCGGCTGCCTGAACCGGCAGGACTGGCCGGCGCTCGGGCAGTTCGTGCATGACGACGTCGCCCACAACGCGCGACCGCTCGGGCTCTCCGGTTATCGCGCGATGCTTGAGCAGGATTTTCGGGAGATCCCAGATCTGCGATTCAACATCGAGATGCTGATCTCCGATCCGCCTCGCATCGCTGCCCGGCTGAAGTTCGATTGCACGCCGGTCGGGACGTTCCTCGGGTTCGCCGTCAATGGCAGGCGCGTGTCCTTTTGCGAGAACGTGTTCTACGAATTTCGCGACGGAAAGATTCGGCAGGTCTGGTCGGTGATCGACAAGACGGCGATCGAGGCGCAGCTCTGACGCTGCGCCTCGACGGTCGCCATCACGCCGCCGCCGGCGCCGCCTCGCCTTGCGGCTTGGCAAAGGGGCGGAACGTCATCGCCATCAGGAACGCACCTAGGCCCATCGCCCAGGAGGCGATGTAGAGCCAGGCGTAACTGGAGAACGCGTCGTAGATCAGGCCGCCGGCCAGCGGGCCGGTCGCCATGCCGAGGCTGCCGGCCATCGCGGTGCCGCCGATCACGGTGCCCATCATCCGCAGCGGAAAGTTTTCGCGGGCGAGCACGGCATAGAGCGGCATCGTGCCGGCATAGATGAATCCGAACACGGCGCCGACCGCGTAGAACGTCGCGAGCTGATGCGCGAAGACATAGGCGAGCGCGCCGAACGCCTGGAGCAGCAGCCCCGAGACCAGCACGCGCTTGGCGCCGAAGCGGTCACCCATCAGGCCGAAGGCGATGCGGCCGCCCATGCCGGCAAGCCCCTCGACGCTGTAGATCGTCACCGCCGCGATCAGCGGGATGCCGCAGCTCACGGCATAGGACACGGTGTGGATGATCGGGCCGGAATGGGTGGCGCAGCAGAAGAAATTGGTCGCGAGCAGGATCAGGAACTGCGGCGAGCGCAGCGCCTCGGCCATCGACATCTCCGCCTGCGCGGTCCCCTCACCCATCGGCGCCGCCGCGGCCTGCGCGAGCGCAGGCGGACGGCGCACCAGCAGCGAGACCGGGATCATGATGGCGCCGACCACCAGCGCCACGATCTGCATCGAGGTGCGCCAGTCATGGCCGGAGACGAGCCAGGCCGCGAAGGGCGACATCGTCATCGGCGCCATGCCCATGCCGGCCGATACCAGCGACACCGCGAGGCTGCGGTGCGTGTCGAACCAGCCGGTGACGGTCGCCATCATCGGCGCGAAGATCGCGGCGCAGGAGGCCCCGACCAGGAGGCCGAACACGAACTGGAACACGACGAGCGAGGTCGCGTGGCTCGCGGCAAACAGGCTCAGCGCCAGCACCGTCGATCCCGTCAGCACCACCGGACGCGGCCCGAACCTGTCCGTCGCCGTGCCCCAGGCCATGCTGGTGCAGGCCATCGCCAGAAAGCCGATCGTCATCGCGCTGGAGATGCCGGTCACCGACCAGCCGGTGTCCTTGGTGATCGGCTGCAGGAACACCGGCAGCGAGAACATGCCGCCGATCGCGACGCAGCCGAGCAAGCCGCCGGCGGCGACGATCACCCAGCGATAGGAGGAAGCGTTCATTTTGGTCTCCCGTCAGATCTGTCTGGGTGGAAGACGAATGGGAACCGCGCGGGCCGACAGAGTAGCGCGATTTTTTGCGGCAGGCTCTCTGGCGGCGCGAATTTCGCCCCCGCACATCAAAAATGTCGAAAACAACCCCATGCACAGTAGCCGGCCGCAGCGGGATCAATGACTTACGAGACCCATCGCTTGCGATGGCCAAGAATCGCTATGCATCGCGATGCCAGCAAGCAATTTGACACGTCGGGCAAAACACCGGCATGATGTCATCATCCCGCCAGCATAGTCGCAGCACGTTTGGACGCCCGCCGATCATGGCGCGCAGTTGCCGATCCATGCGCGTTCGATGCACTGATTTTGAACGGACCTTTCACATGCCAAAGATCGACATCGCCACCGTGCCGGCCCGCAACGGCTCGGGCTATCCGGCACCCTTCGACGCGCCATGCGCCGAGCGCATCCGCAAGAGGCTCGGCAATGCCGGGGGCCTGTCGGATTTCGGCGTCAACCTGATGCGCCTGCCGCCGGGCAACTGGTCCAGCCAGCGGCACTGGCATTCGCATGAGGACGAGTTCGTCTACGTGCTCGAAGGCGAGGTGGTGCTGGTCGAGGACGAAGGCGAAACCGTGCTGCGCGCAGGCGACTGCGCCGCCTTCCCGAAAGGCAGCGGCAACGGCCATCACATGATCAACCGCTCGGATGCGGTGGCGGTCTATCTCGAAGTCGGCTCGCGCGCGCCCGACGACCTCACGACCTGCTCCGACATCGACATGATGAGCGCCAATGCCGACGGCCGCTTCGTGCACAAGGACGGCACGCCCTATCCGGACTAGGGCGCGCACCTGTAAACGTGACTCATGAGCGGACTAATAGCGTGATCTCACGCAGGCAACGCTCCGGGCATAAGCCGACCCAAACCACCTGCCTCGTTTCACAACGGAGCGCCAAAGCCTATCTTGCGGCAAGCCATCCACAAGCGATGCAAATCATCGTCCGATGGAGCGTCCGAATGGTCCATGCCGGTTTCGATGCAGTCTTTCTTCAGTGCTCTGTATTGCGGCGATCCGTAGAAATAGAGACCTACAAGCATTGCGAGGGCCAAGCCTACCCCCATCATGGCGCGCCGCATTAGACTTCGCCGTCAGTCATGAGCTTCCTCGTCGTAGCTTCGTGAAGAACCGTCAGCGCGGACCGCTTGCAACTCCAAGGCCGGGAAAGTGGCGGCCTTCTGAATACGGTCCTCCACCCATATGCAATCACACGGGTAATTCTGGCGATTGGGCAGCCATAAATGTTCTGGCCACACCCGCTCAATCATCATGATCGGGCCGCCGCTCTTGTGGACTACGAGGTTTCCGGGTCTGAGGCGCACGAAGACGAACCTACTCGAATTGCATCAACGCGATCTTTCCTCGGTGAGCCAGCAACTGCGGCGTTCGCTTAGGGCATTGGCAACCATGTGTGTCCGCTAAGGGTCGGAAGCAGTCCTCAACCCGACCCGCGGCAGGTCAGCTGAGAGCTACAAGCGGACGTCATCCGTCCTGAGGGTTGGGTTTACCGGGCTCGAAAGTAATGGACACTGCACGCGCCCGGATCAAGCCGCTAAGGCCGTAGCAGGGCTCAAGCGCGATCTCGATGGCCGATAATGCCGCCTTCGAACCGAGGCGAGTGCTTTCGCGATGGCATTCGAAACCACCACCATATGAGTGATTTTCGTTGAATGAGTTCGGCAAACTCAAGCTTTGGCAGCGCGCAGTATGGAAGGCAGCCCGCTGCCAAATCCGACCAGACCACTATTAGCCGGAGACAGACGGCTCTCGCATGGGGGGCATCCGCCACACGAGAACCGCCGAGCCCCGCAGCATTTGAACTTATGTCCAATCTTTACCGCGCAACGCATCCGGCCTTACGCCAAGCAGGTCGATGGTTTCGTTGCCGTACTGCAGGAGGGTTCCACCGTGATGGTCGTAAGATAGCGACAGGAAAGCACGGTTGAGGAGTTGCAGCTGATCGACCTTAGGATCGAAGTCGGTGATGACCGCGCTGTTGTGGGCCGCCGTGATGTCATGGTTGAACATTGTCCTGTGACCACGTGGTGCCAACAGGCAGTCCTCCGGGTTTACGAGGTCCTCAAGGTTGAACACAAAAGTATCAGCGCCGGCACCGCCGGTCATCGTCATGTGGCCAGGTGCTGCCACCAATGTGTCGTCCAGGTTTCCGCCCGTCAGTGTATCCTCACCTGGAGATCCGACTATGAGTTGAGCCTGACCGCTCACTGCATCGGCCCCGGTCGGATCCACCCCGCCAAGCGCGCCGGAGTGCCGCTCTGTTGATATGAACGCATCGGCCTGCATGGCGGTCGTGCCTGTCGTATCGCGTTTGATGATGTCCGAGAGGGTGGTCGATTTGATCTCCTGCAGTGTTTGCGGATCAAAGCCCTGGTTCTCGAAATAGAGCCGGTCCCCGTCGCGTAATGCCGTGAACTGGTCAGCGATAATCTTGCCGAAGGTCGGACCGATTGCGGCCCCCGACGTGTGAGCCTCTGCCAGACCGCCTGTCCAAAGATCGATGGCATCGACCGTTCCGTAGGCCTGCCTCAGTGCTGAAGCCGTGTCCGAATCCGAGGTGATCTGGTTGAAGCTTGTGTAGGGAGCAAGCCCCAAAGCCGCCCGCGTTTCGTTCAATGTTCCGAGGCCTAGATCGTGAGCGCGCTGAATGTTGGTAGCGGCCAGATCGACAGCATCCGGAGGATCACTCAGGAGGCTTCTGAGATCCTCTATGATATGTGTGTCGAGCGGTTGCGCGATATCGCTGGAAAGATGTCGCAACAATCCATCGGCACCGCCATTGGCAGCGAACGCCGCCGGTGATTCGAAGAAGGTGTCCGCCAGCGATTGTTCCGAGGTGGTCGCGCCCAGATTGTTAATGCCATTGATGTCGCTCGAGACGATAGAGTGTCCGAAGCGATAGGCCGCACCTTCAAACTCCTCAGTGATGCTGGCGTTAACGTTCGGATCGTAACCGTGATAGGCCGGAATGGCAGCCGATCCCAACAAATGCGGCAGGAACTCATTATATGTGATGTTGACCATTTCCGCGGTGGTGATCGCCTTGGCGGTCTCGTACAAGCGGTCGCCGCTCCAGTGCGGGTGCTCTTGGTGCAGTTTATCGACTTGGTAATTGTGTTCACGGACAAACAAAGTCTGCAGAGCAGTCAGATCGGGATTCTCTTGCGCCCGCACATCCCCCGCCGCAAAGGCGGGTCCCTGCGCGGTCATAACGATGGGCAGATTGTCGCCGGCCGATACCTTCATGTGACCATCCGCGGTGCGAAGGCTGGCTGCAGTCGCGGTGTCGGAACCATACACTTGGGAGCCATCAAGCCAGCCGGTCACCGTGTTAATGGCAGTTGCGGGGTGTCCGAGCACTCCGGTCGCCGGATCGATCGCCACCCGCGTCAAAGGAATTACGGTGCCTTGAGGTAGGCTGTCACCCGCCGGCACGGGTATTGAAATATCCGCTGTATTGGTTCCGCTCTTTTCCAGGTCGAGGTCATGATCGACAAACTGACCCCATGCGTACATCATCCCGGATAGCGCCACGCCGTTGACCTCAAGATGCGTGTCGGGACCGTTCGCCACCGCGATGTTACTGATTTCGCGTGGGTTTGGACCAGGCTGCATGGCGTCAAAGCCGTCGGCGAAATTTGCCGGCCCCACGCGCGCAAAGTCTGTGTTTGCCTGATTTAGGGCCGCGTCGGAAAGATTGTTATTTGAACCGTCGATAGTACGGAATCGGAGCGCCATGGGTACCCTCCCTGAGAGCAAAGTCCCCAGCTTGCGCTATAAACTGCTTGATTCATTGTGTTGCTCGTGCGGTTGTTAAGCGACAATGTGAAAGCATTTTCGGGGATTCTTGGGCGGTACCACAATTTTTGTGACCTATCCGGTTGTCCGATTCCGAACGCGCGCGTCTGCAATGGCCCTCAACGCAGCATTAAAAGCGGCCATCATCACATGTCTCACATGGGTCAGAATGCGAACAACTCAGAGCGAGTAAATCTAATCCGCTCAAGCTCACAAAGCGGATCTCAATGGGGAGCGTTGCAACTTCGCTGACGGGCCATAAGCGGATAACCGATCAGCTTTCCGATTTTGGTCGCCCAACCAATTTGATGCCACCGGGATTTTCGACCGATGCTAGTCCTCTTATCCTGTTGAACTCTTCGCGAAACTGGTTTCCGGCTTCTGTCCATCTCCCAAAGCGAGTATTGATGTTTTCCATCAAACCAAAAAGCCGCAAGCGCTTCAATTGCATGTCAAAATCGGCGGCCTAGATCGCTGCGTGCTTGCTTCCGCTCCACGCCGGATAGCCGACGTTCGGATGAGCACCGAACACAGACAGCCTCGGACCAACTCCAGCCCGCGGCGGCCCAGCCGCCCGTCAGGAACGAACCGGCTGTCCGATTCCAAGAAGATTGCCTTCGCTGTCGCGGAACCACGCGCCTCGCTCACCGATACCCTTGCTGGGATAATTCCCGGCGATCTCGGCGATGCCATCAACGGTCTTCAGACCGGGCAAATCATATTCCTCGAACTTAACTCCCCGCGCGCGAAGCTCGCGCACGGTTGCATCGATATCCTCCACCTCCCAGCCCATCTGCGTGTGCGTGCCGGATTGCACTCCGGCCGAGATGAATATCGCAAACTCACCGGTTGCGCAGACGTAGCGCAGTCCACCTTCGCGCTGTTCAACCGGATCGAGGCCGAGTTTTTCGGAATAGAACGCACGTGCCCGATCCAGATCCTTGGCAGGAAGACGGGTAGCCACCTTCGCTTTCCCCAGCATGCTTCTCTCCTTCTGGATTCAACAAGGGTCGGGCGCGACTCAAGCTTCGCGTTACGAACCCCCGCGCCCTAGTTCTCCAGCCCCTGCCTCCCGATCCAGTCGTTGACCAGTTTCGCGACATCGTCCGAGTTGCGGTCCATCATCAGCATGTGGGTGTTGCCCTTGATGCCCATCTTGGGCAACTCGAACGTATCGACCTTGCCGCCCGCAGCGGCGATCGCCTGTCCCCATTTGGTCGGGTTGACCACCAGCTTCGACCATACCGGGACCTTGTCGAGGAAATCGCCCCACACGATCAGATGTGGCACGCCCTTGAGCTTCGCGGCATCCGCCTTGGTGGGATCAGGTGCGCCTGACGGCTCGATCGTGATCAGCGCCTTGACCTTGTCGGGCGCATTGAGCGCCGCGGTGAAGCCGAAATTGCCGCCCTGGCTGTGAACGATGACGATGCACGGGCAGACCTTCTGCACCAGCGCGTCATAGGCTTTTTGCGTGGCGGCGTCGTTGGTGGCCCAGCGCGGGATGCCCTGCTTGGCGAACTGGTCGAATGCCTCGATCGGGAATTGCTCGCCCTCGAACGCCTCGCGCTTGCCGCCGACCTCGTAGCTCGGCCCGATCCGGAACAGCTCCCAGGCCTCCTTCTTCGGCCGGAAGAACGGCTCGCTCTTGAAGATCTCAGGGTAGCGCGCCCAGGAGGCGCGGCCGCGCTCGACCGCATCGGACACGTAGACGTCATAGCCGGCATTGAGGAAGAACTGCTGCCAGCCCGGCTTGCCGTCGGGCTTGGTTTCCCAGGTGACGCCGGAGAGACCGCCGCCATGCCAGAGCAGCAGCGGCAGCTTCGATTTCGGCTGCGCGAGCCTGACGAACTGGACATACATCTGCTCGACCTCGAACTCGCCGTTCGGATCGACCTTGATCGGCGGCGCGCCGGGCGAGAACACGATCTCCTTGGATGGAAGTCCGTTCAGCGTCTCGGTGTGCCCGCCGATGTGGAAGCTGCCGACCTCCTTGACGAGATAATCGGCTGCAGCCGGCGTTGCCGCGGTGATGGTTGCCGCCAGTGCGATTGCGATCGTGCGCATGAAGTTGTCCTCCGCTTCCCGCTCTTGTTGTTGGCGGCAACGTTAGGCCACGCGACGATGCAGGGCAATTGCCAGACCGCGATTTGACTCGCCCGGCAAAAAACAGCGGGATGATGTCATCATCCCGCCGACGCCATCGCATCATCCCAGCTGTGCCCTTCTGGCGCGCCATGCGCTGACGGTGAGCCAGACGGCCGAGACCAGAAAATAGACCGCACCGACCGCGGCATAACCCGTGACAGTCGCGATCGATGGCGACATCGGCGTCGTGGCCTGGAAGATGAAGAACGCGCCAGCGAGCGCCGACTGGCCGCCACTGAGCACCATGGCCCATTGCGCGCCAAAACTTTTCCAGCGCCGCACGGCTGTCCCCAGCTGGAGCAATCCGGACAAGATCGCCCAGGCGCCGAACACGCCCAGGACCCAGTTCATGCTCATCTGCAACGCCAAGAGGACCGCGATCGCGGTCGCAAGGCTGACCACGACGTTCAGCATCTGCGTGCGGTTTTGATCGAGCCCGCCGCTGCGCAGGCCATCCACAAAGTTGGCCACGGCGTCCCATGCCGGATAGAGCACGAGCAAGACGCCGGCGATCGCGGCAGACGACGGTCCGACCGCAAACGCGGCAACGACCCAGGCGACGGAGAACGCCGCTCGCAGGAAGTAGTATTGCTTCAGCCATTGCTCGCGGTCGGCACGAACCAGATCCAGTTGATGTTGCACCATTGCAGTCGCTCCTTTACCTACTAGTTGGTAGTTTCCGTGCGCAGCAAGACGCCCTCACCCCGCTCGCCCTCGGGGTGCTGTGATCGTCTCGCCGGTGTCTTCAGTGCCTGGTCGAGAGCCGCTCCAGCAGCGGGCCGGTGATCACACCGAACATCTTTGGATCGCCGTAAGCGCGTGCCGACAGCATCGCGCCGTGAATAGTCGCCATGAATCCTTCAGCTTCGACCTTGGCTGAGTTGGACAGATGAAGCCGCCCCTTCCGCTTGCCGCGCTCCATCACCGATGTCAGCCAGGACGCGAGCGCACGGAAGTGCGCGCGGACTTCGAGCGCCACCTCCTCCGGCAGGATCGGAAGCTCGCTGGCCAGCAGCGCACAGACGCAGAATGGCGCCGTCGCGTCCGTGATGCACGCCTCCCAGTACCCGACGTAGCTCTTGAGCTGGTCGCGCGGATCCGGGATGTTGCGCTCCAGGGCAGCCAGTCCGGCCTCCGCTTCTTCGCGGTAACGCGACACGAGGGTGCGGACCAGATCGACCTTGCTGGCGAAATGGTGGTGGATGCTCGGCTTGCGGATGCCGACGACATCGGCGATGTCGGCATAGCTGAAGCCGTTATAGCCGCCCGCGATGATCAGGCTGCGCGCGCAGGCCAGGATGTCGTCGGCGGTCGAGGAAACGTTGGTCATGGCGGATAAACTACCTTCCAGTTGGTAGAGCGTCAAGAATGGGGTGCTTCAACCATCCGTGAGTGCTAAAGCGCGATGAGATTGGGATGAATCGTCATCGCGCTTTAGGTTGTCGTTTGAGCATGATCTCCGCGCAAACGCGTTCCGCGTTTGTCGCGAGGGAAAACCGCTGCGCACTTTCCGGATCATGCTCTAGGAGCCCTGCATGACCATTCGTCCGATCGTCCGTTATCCCGACCGCCGCCTCACAGTCCCTGCCCGCCCCGTCACCGCGTTCGACGAGGCCTTGCGCGAGCTTGCCGGCGATTTGCTCGAGACGATGCGCGCCGCGCCGGGCATCGGCATCACCGCCCCGCATATCGGCGTGCCCCTGCGCGTCGTCGTGCTCGAGCTCGACGCCACAGCGGGGCCTCAGACTTACGTCAATCCGGCGATCGAATGGGCCTCGCCCGAGATGATCATGCACAAGGAAGGCAGCGTCTCGATGCCCGGCGTCAACGACGAGGTGCAGCGCCACGCCCGCGTGCGGATCAGCTATTGGGATCTCGACGGCAACATGCAGACCGAGGAGTCCGAAGCCTTGCGCGCCGTCTGCCACCAGCACGAGATCGACCAGCTCGACGGCATGTTCTGGATCCAGCGGCTATCGCGGCTGAAGCGCGAGCGGCTGGTGAAGAAGTTCGAGAAGCTGTCGCGGGGTTCATAGGGCCTACCGAACCGTGCCGATCCCCGCCAGGATCAGATCGATACCGGCGAGAAACTGCGCGCGATCGTCGTGGTCGCGCAGCTGCGCCGCCATCTGTCGCACGAATGGATACTTCGCGGGATCGAGTGCCTCCCACTGCGCGGCGACGGAGGCGAGAAAGGCGGACCGATCTGTATCAGGGGCATGAACGCGTGCGTTGGCGGCATTCTGCCCGGCAACGCCGAGAATGTAGTGCACGAGCGCCGACGCCGAATCGAACTGGGCGGCCGGGGGCACACCGAGCGCCTGGAGCCGTCCGCCGATGCTCTCGATGATCTCCAGCATCGCGGGCCGCCACGGCTCGCGGAAGAGCTGCGCGCCGACCCAGGGATGGACATCGATCGCGTCGAACACGCCGAGCGCGACCGACCGGATTGCCTCGCGCGGCCGGGCGCCACCGCCCACCTCGGACATGACACGCGCGATGACCTCGTCGGTCGCCGCCGCAAGCAGCTCGCTCTTGTCGGCGACGTGCCAATAGATCGCGCCGCTTCCTGTTGCGAGATGCGCAGCGAGCGCACGGACGGTCAGGGCTCCCTCGCCGCCGGCGTCGAGAATTTCGATTGCGGCCGCGATGATCCGCTCCCGCGACAGAGCGTCAGTGCGCCGTTCAACTCGGTGAGTCTTCTTCGCCATCAACGGCACCTTGACATGACTGGAACAGCGTTCCAATACTATGGAACGGTGTTCCATAAACATTCGTAAAGGACCCCGATGACGCCCCCCGTCACGATCGTCGGCGCAGGCCTCGGCGGCCTCACCCTCGCCCGCGTGCTGCACCTGCATGGCATTCTCGTCACTCTCTACGAAGCCGAGGCTTCCGCGATGGCGCGGACGCAAGGCGGGATGCTCGACATCCACGACGACAGCGGACAGCTCGCGCTGAAGGCGGCAGGACTGTTCGAGGAATTCCGCAGCCTCATTCACGAAGGCGGACAGGCCTCTCGCGTGCTCGACCAGCACGGCAAAGTGCTGCTCGACGAGCCCGACGATGGCACGGGCGGACGGCCCGAGGTGCGTCGCGGCGCCCTGCGGCGCATGCTTCTGGACTCCCTGCCCGCGGAAACGATCCGATGGGGCAAGAAGCTCGCGAGCGTCGCCGCGCATGGCGACGGACGGCATGAGCTGACATTCGCAGACGGGTCGCACGTGAGCACCGAACTGCTTGTGGGCGCAGATGGCGCCTGGTCGAAGGTCCGGGCGCTGCTGTCGAGCGCGACGCCGGATTATGTCGGCACGTCGTTCATCGAGACCTATCTGCGCGATGCCGACGCGCAGCACGCTGCGTCAGCCGAGGCCGTCGGCGGCGGCGGAATGTTTGCGAACGCACCCGGCAAGGGCATCTTCGCGCATCGCGAGCCCGACAGCGTGCTGCACGCCTACATCGCGCTGAACCGCCCGGCTGAATGGTTCACCGCGATCGATTTCACCGATGCTCCTGGCGCGACGGCGCACATCGCGGCTGAATTCGAGGGCTGGGCGCCGGCGCTCACGGCGTTGATGACCGATGCCGACACGCCGCCGGTGCTACGCATGCTCCACACACTCCCGAACGACCATCGCTGGGACCGCGCGCGTGGGGTGACGCTGCTCGGCGATGCCGCGCATTTGATGTCACCGGCCGGCGACGGCGCGAACCTCGCGATGCTCGATGGTGCGGAGCTCGGCAAGGCCATCGCCGCGCACCCCGCCGACATCGAAGCGGCGCTGGCAACTTACGAAGCCGCGCTATTCCCCCGCAGCCAGTCAGCCGCGATAGGCGCGCACCAGATCCTGGAGCTCTGCCTCGGCGACCGCGCGCCGCACAGCCTGGTGGACTTCTTCACCGGGATGCGGGAGAGGATGCCGGAATGATCCATTCTCGTGATGATGACCGGCATGACCCGCGCACCGGCCATGATCGCAACATGCTTTCCCTGTGAAGGAGCGATGGTAGGTTTCGCTTCGCTCTACCCATCCTACATGGCGAACTACTTGGCGAAGCTCACGCCCTCTTCCCGCCCCGCTTGGTGATCGGCGCGTTGCGACGCTCGCGTTTTCCGCGCGCGATCTCGGTCGCCAGGGCATCCAGCTTCGGCTCCCAGAAATTCCTGAACTGGCCGATCCACGCATCCACCGCGCGAAGCCCGGCAATGTCGACCGAATAGAGCCGTCGCTGCGCCTCCGCGCGGACGATGGCAAAGCCGCTCTCGCGCAGCACCTTGAGGTGCTGCGACACGGCCGCCTGCGTGATGCCGAACTCGGCCCCGATCACCTCAACGACCTCGCCGGACGCCATTTCGCCTGATACCAGCAGCTCGAGGATGCGGCGGCGCACGGGATCGGCGAGGACCTCGAAGGCGTGCATCAGCTTCCTGTGCCCGGATGGGCGATGCCGGGCGGCATCTCGCCGCGATAGAACGCGATGGTGCGATCCGAGCGCTGCTTCGCTTCGGCCGGATCGACACCGCTTGCGACATGCGCCGCGCGCCAGTACTCGCCGCTCATCGTCATGAAGTCCTTGCCCGCGGGAGAGCCCATCCATGCCTCGGCCGTCTCGTGGTCGACCGACGCCCCGGTCGCAACATATCGCTCGAGCCCCGCAAGGGCGAGGTCCCAGCCGATCCCCACCGCGCCCGGACCGAACTGATTCCAATGATCCTCGATGATCGCGGTGTGCTCAAGCGTCAAACGCGCCTGGCCCCGTTCGGCTGCGAGCTGGACGTCGATCCAGCTCACCCCGCCGCCGAATTCCCATGTCGCTGCAAAGTGGCTCGGCGGCGTGCACGCGGTGATGGTGCCGCCGGCATTGCCCTTGAGCTGATACCGTCCGCCAATCTTGAGATCGCCCTCGACCGGCAGGAACCAGCGCGGAATACGCTCCCGGCTGGTCACGGCGTCCCAGAGATCGTCGACGCTGGTGTCGTACAGGCGCGTCAGCGTCACCGCACTCGCCGCCTTGCCATCTTTCTCGAAATTCCTCACCGAACGCGTCACAAGCCCCAACACCCGGGCGACGTCGATCTCCATTGCGAGCCTCCTTGCCGTTTGCGCAGGACGATGAATATCGGCTCACACTAATATAAGTCAATACTGATATTTAGGAGACCGTAGGATGGGTAGGACCGTAGGATGGGTAGAGCGAAGCGAAACCCATCGCTTTCCCCGTGGAGGAGCGATGATGGGTTTCGCTGCGCTCTACCCATCCTACAAGCTCGGCGTTCGGCAGCTACTTCAGCGGCAGGAACAGCTCGGCGACCGTCTCGTGCTCCGGCACGTCAGGGAAGAAGCTCAGCCGCTGGCAATAGAGCGGGAAGTCGCGCGCTTCCTCGCCGCTGGCCGGAAGCCAGTCGCGATAGAGATAGAGCGCGGCGGGCTCCAGATTGTCGGTGTAGCCGACGACGCGCAGCACGGCGCAGCGTCCGCCGGGGATCTCGCCGGCCTTGATGTCTTCGCCATTCGCCACGATCGGCTGATCGGTCCCGGCACAGAGGTCCGCGCTGTAATCGGCCGGCTGCGCCGGTCGCCGTTCGGATCGCCAGACATTGAAGGTCGGGCTCGTGCTGGGGTGCAGGCCCGCGGACTTGCGCCAGGCGATGAAGCGCTGGATGGTGGTGCCGAGCATCGCCGGGTCGCCGCGGTGTTCCATGATCGCCACCTTGATGGTGGGCACGTCGCGGATCGTCACGTCGTCAGGGGTAAAGGTCGTCTGCATGAGCTTGCTCCTCGCAATATCGAGAGGCCCGAAGGCCGCAAGCCACGGTTCCCACACCGGCGATTTCCGGAACGAAGACGGCGACTGCCCGAACCGTTGCCGAAAGGCGCGGGCGAAGGCATCCGGTGCATCGTAGCCGGCGTCCATCGCGATGTCAGTGACGCTCAGGGCGTCGCTGTAAGCCAGCCGGTAGGAAGCGCGCTTCATACGGGCGAGCTGGACATAGCGATGCACCGACAACCCGAAGGTTGCCGAAAACTGCCGGTGGAAATGGAATTTCGAGAAGGCCGCAACGCAGCTGAGGCTGTCCAGGTCCAGATCCGTGTCGAGATGCCGGTCGATATGCTCCAGCACCCTGCGCATCCGAGCCTGATAGTTTTGCAGCGCCGCCGTCATCGTCCCTCCTCCGTGGCGGGTGCAGTTAGCCGGTGACGGCCCTGGCGTGCTCGACCGATCTTGCGGTTTGGTACCCCTACCCGCCCGCCATCAACTCCTTCGCCAGCGCCATGTACGCCGGCAGCGTCACCGGATCGTTGGCGGCGTTGCCCGCCGTGGGGTGCGAGGCGTAGCGTGCGATCACCATCTCGGCCTTGGGATCGACATAGATGCCCTGGCCGTGAACGCCGCGCGCCATATAGGCGCCGTGGGCGTTGTGCGTGACCCACCATTGATTGCGATAGGAGGCGCCGGGCAGCGTGGTGTAGCCGGCCGGCTTGAACTTTTCGGGATCGCCGCCGCGCGCGATGTCCTCGACCACCTGCGACGGCACGATCTGCCGGCCGTTGAAGCGACCGTGGTTGCGCATGGTCTCGCCGAAGCGGGCGAGATCGCGGAGCGTCGTGGACAGACCACCGCCGCCGCTCTCGGTGCCGATGCGGTCGACGTGATAATGCGCATCCTCCTCGGCGCCGATCCGGGTCCAGATCCGCTCGGAGAGCAGGTCCGACAGCGTCATGCCGCTGGCGCGCCTGACGATCCAGGCGAGCACGTCGGTGTTGACGGTCTTGTAGGCAAAGGCCTTGCCGTGCTCGCCCTGCTTCTTCTGCGCGACGAGGAAATCGAAAATGGTGGTCGGGCCATCATAATCAGCCGGGATCGGCGCCATGCCGTTGGCGCGCCGCAGGCCCCAGACGTGCGAGTTCTTGTCGGTGTAGACTTCGGTGTATTCGAGCCCCGTGGTCATATCCATGACCTCGTGCACGCGCGCGTCGCCAAACCCGCTCGCCTTCAGCTCCGGCACATAGTCGGTGACCGGCGCCTGCGGATCGATCCGGCCCTCCGCGACCAGCATGCCCGCGAGCACGCCGGTGAACGACTTCGTCACCGACATCGCGATATGCGGCTTGTGCGGCTTCAGCGCGCCAAAATAGCGCTCATAGATCAGCCTGCCTCGATGCAGCACCGCGATGCCGTCGGTGTACGTCTCCTCCAGCATTTTTGCGAAGGTCATGGGCCGGCCGTCCATCGTGGTTGAGGCTGAGCCGCCGATGTCATGGTCCACGCGCGGCAGCACGGATGCAGGCCCTGCCCCACGCCAGACATTCACCGTCGGCACCAGCTGACGCACATTGCTCCACGCCCAGCGCAGCTCGGGGAAGCTGCGGAACGAGCCGTTCTGGAAGGTGATGGTGCGGTCGGGAGATGGCGGGAAGCCGCGCATCCAGCCGAGGGTTTCGGGGTCGGTCTCGGTCGCGGTGGCGGGCGCTTGGGTCGCAGCAGACATGATCACGGGCTCCGGAGGGAATGCCGATGTCGTAGCATAGGAGAGCACGAGGTTAGATCCTGCGTTTGTGCAAGGGGACCTGCACGACGATCAGAGGCGACGTGAGAGCGGCTTGCGGGCGGATGCAGCGGCAGTAAGACCTGACGGAGCGACCCGATGACCGATAGCGCGACGGCGAACCTTCCTTCGAGAGACTTCGGAACAACGGCGAGGTTTTACGGAGCTTGGGCTTCGAACAGACCTGGCGCGACGATGAGTGGATGATCCTGAAGCGGGGCGATCTGACGCTGGCGTTCTTCCCGCATGCCGATCTCGCCCCTGCGACGAGCTGGTTCAGCTGTTGTCTCCGGTTGGATGACGTCAACGCATTCTTCGAGGCCGTTTTCGCCGCCGGTGTGCCCGAAATGACGACCGGCTGACGTTCACAGCTGGCGTGCAATCAATCGGAGACTTTCGCGTCCGAACCGCGCAGTTGACCTTGCCTTCTATCGAGGCGTTGAGCGGTCCGGTAGCGGCCGGGCGACATGCCATGATGTCGATGAAAGAGTTTTGAGAACGCCGCCGCTGTCTCGTAACCGACCTGGCTCGCGATCCGTGCGATGGGCTCATCGGTGGTTTCGAGCAGGAATGCCGCTTCCGCCATCCGGCGTTCGATCACGTAACGGTGCATGGACTGGCCGACGAGCTTGGTGAAGCGGGCCGAAAATACCGAGCGGCCGAGCCCCACGCGTTGCCCGAGGTCGCTCAGCGTCCAGGGCCGCTCCGGGTTTTCGTGGATCAATCTGAGCGCCGGTCCGATATGCGGGTCCGATATGGCCCCGAGCCAGCCGCCCTGTCCGGGACTGAGAGACGCGATCCAGCTTCGGAGCACCTCGACAAACAGCACTTCCGTCAAGCGTGAAAGCGCGACGCGCTGGCCAGGACGCTCGAGCGCGGACTCACTCACCATGCGGCGCAGGATGGCTTCGAGCCAGCCCCCGTCCGCCGTCGGCTTCAGCAGAAGCACGGGCGGAAGTAATTCCAGCACGCTGTCGAACGAGGGCCGCGACACGGTGAAATTGCCGCAGATCATGGTCGAGGACGGCTTTGCACGGCCGCCGTGACGAACGACGCCCAGACGTGCTGACGATCGATCGAGGTCCACGATCTGCAAAGGCTTGGCCCGGCGATCCGAATAAAACCCATGGGGCTCGCCGCGCGTGATCACGACAAAGTCGCCCTCTGTCATCTGGATTTCCTGTCCCTGTTCGAGCGCGAGGGTCGCCGAGCCCCGGCTGAGATAGTGAAACAGGGCATAGGGGCGCGCCGGCAGCTCCAGATTCCAGGGATGGCCGAGCTCGAAATGAAACAGCAACGTCCCGCCGAGACGAACGCGATCGAGCACCTGGGCGAGGATGTCCATGACGCCGAAGTTAGTCCGGTGGACGATCGGACACAACATCCGGACGATTGATCCCTATAGTCCGAGAGGACCGCAAACTAGTTCATGTCGCGGCGGGCCGACGTCACGGGCAGCAACCATTTCGCCAACGGCGGATGGAAAAGACCGCGACCTAGCTGGAAACGCCTGTCCATTCCCTCAGGACTCATTCCGTCCGACATGCCAACAGGAACGATCAATGCTAAATTTCCTCCTCTCAGCCGTCACCGTACTCCTGGCCGGAACGACATTGGCCGGCTCCGCTTCTTCCGCCGAACTGCCCAAGGGAGCAGCCCACAACATCGTGCTCGTGCACGGCGCTTTCGTGGACCAGACGAGCTGGCAGCCCGTTGCCGACATTCTCACGAAGAAGGGCTACAACGTCACGCTCGTCGAAAATCCGCTCACCTCGCTCACAGCTGACGTCGATGCCACCAAGCAGGCGCTCGCGAAACAGGACGGCAAGACCGTGCTGGTCGGCCATTCCTGGGGCGGCGTGGTGATCACGCAAGCCGGCAATGATCCCAAGGTCTCGGCGCTGGTCTACGTCTCCGCCTTCGCGCCCGATGTCGGCGAATCCCTGGCATCGCTGTCAAAGGCCGGCCCGCCGACCGAAGGCGGCAACGCGATCCATCCCGACGCGAAGGGCAATCTGTACATCGATCCCAAGGTGTTTCCGTCGGCGGTCGCGGCTGACCTTCCGCCGGAGATCGCCGAGCACCTGGCCAAATCGCAGCTTCCATTGAGTGTCGCTGCGTTCGAGGCTCCCGTGACCATTGCGGCCTGGCGTGACAAGCCGACCTTCGATGTCATCACCACGAAGGACAAGGTCATCGCGCCCGAGGCCCAGAAGTCGTTCGCAGCCAGGATGAAGGCTCAGGTGACGGACGTTGCCGGCAGCCATGCCTCGCTCGTCGTCCATGCCAAGGAAGTCGCCGAGGTCATCGAAAAGGCAACGCTCGTGAAATGACGATGCCGCTCCCGGCACCTTTCACGCCGGGAGCGCGCACGTTCTCTTCGGGCAAATGCGGAACGCCCAGACCGCGATCACGAAAAGCTGGCGAAGCCGCAGAAGCGCGAGCGCCGTACTGGAGAAGGCCTCGGTCACTGCGCCACGCCGATCCCCCACCCAATTATCTCATGCCAAGCATCCGGAGGATGACATGACTAAACGCGACATCGCGAGCCAGGACGCCACTACGCTCGAAACGGCGCCAACCCGTTACATTGAAGGCCACGGAATCCGCTTCGCGTATCGCCGTCTCGGCCCCGCGACCGGAACTCCGCTGGTTCTTCTGCAGCACTTCTCGGGCAACATCGACGCTTGGGACCCCGCCGTCGTCAACGCGCTGGCCACCGATCGCCCCGTGATCGCCTTTGACAACGCCGGGGTCGGCCGCTCGACCGGTCAAACGCCCGACAACGTCGAGGCGATGGCGCGCGACGCCATCAATTTCGTCGACTTGCTCGACCTCTCCAAAGTGGACCTGCTCGGCTTTTCCCTCGGCGGCTGCGTCGCTCAGCAGATCGCTGCCGAGCACGGACAGCTGGTCCGCAAGCTCATACTCGTCGGTACTGCGCCGAAAGGTGGCGAGGAACACCTGTTGGCGGTTCTGCAGGACGCATTCTCCAAAACCGATGCGCCGGACCCACGGCTGCCGCTATTTTTCACGACTTCACCTGCCAGCCAGTCCTCCGGCCTTGCCTTCCTGAAAAGAGCAAAGGTCCGTCAGGACGATCGGGACACCGATAACGGCAGCGCTGTCACCGATCCGCAGGCCAAGGCGCTGATCACCTGGTGCGCCACACCCGACCCCGGACACGCCATCCTGCGCGCCATCCGCCAACCCACTCTTGTGGTCAGCGGCAGCCACGACACCATGCTCCCCGCGAGCAACGCCTACGCAATGTCTAGGGAACTCAGCAATGCTCAGCTGGTCCTCTATCCCGATTCAGGGCACGGCGCGCTGTTTCAGCACCACGAGATGTTCGTCAGCCACGTCCGGACTTTCCTGGATGCCCAACCCGTGGCCGCATGACACGAGGCGCGCTCCGACGGGATCAGGCGCACCTTATCCATGAGAGTTGTTACAGAGGACAAAATGACAATCGCCAAAATCGAAGTGGATCGCTTCAGCCTCACGAGCTCAAAATCATTCGACACTATTGTGGCGGCGCTCAAATCGGCAGTCGGGCAACCCAACATGATCGAATTTTTCAAGGAAACGAGGGCGACAAATTCCTTCCCGGATTTGGAGCGCGTTGTACGAAGCGGCCTCGGCCGAACGGACCTTATGCTCTTCGCGGAATTTGACCTGGGCGACATTCTGCGTCGCGAAGCCGGATCCAAGACGCCTAAAATCATACGGCTAGTGATCGGCAATCCACTCATCATGAAGGAAATGGTCAAGCACGTGCCCGATTCTGGATCTTACGCTCCGGTCACAGTGCTCATCGATGAGCGCCCCGATGGCGTGCACATCTCTTACGACAAAATGGAGAGCTTTCTGCTGCCTTATGGCAATTCGGACGCACTCTCCGTCGCCCGAAATCTCGACGCGAAAATCACAACCTTGCTCCGAGAATGCGCAAGCTGAGTGCCATCGAAGGCAGCGCTCGCGAAGTGACGAACCTGCTCCCGTCGCCCTGGCGTCGGGAGCAGCCCCACGTTTGCCCGGAGGACAATGGTAGGTCGCTTGCAAGATGACCTTCCTACGCACCGGCGTTAAAGGCCAGTAGATCGTAGGATGGGTGGAGCGCAGCGATACCCATCAATTTCGTTTTGCAAGCGCGATGGGTTTCGCTGCGCTCCACCCATCCTACGGGCTTACTGCTTGAAGCAATGCTCGCGGTGCCACTTCAAAAAATGCGGATGAGGTCGATCCGACGGCCTTCTTGGCTCAAGTGCACGACCGGTCTTGTTGATGACCGATCGAACTCCTTCCAGATCGTTTGTCTGGCGTGAGATCAAGATTTCCAGATCATCGGCCAAGCTGATCAAACCACGATCGAACATCCAATGGGCGGTACCGGACAAAGCGATCCCGTTACTCACGATGTCCGGCCCGCTTGCTTCGACAGGGCGAATGTGCGCCGCCGCGACTTCCGCACGCCCCATTCCGTTGATGAGCTTCAGCCCGGTTATGGCGCAGCGCTCGTCGTAGGCGCGCAGTACGATCCGGCGAAAAACGCGATCGCGCAGAACTCTGGATACTGTAAGGCTGACGCGATCTCGTTGCTGCTCAAATATGAACGGCGCCTGTTCCTCGTTGAGTTGGGACAATCGAACATCGCTATCAACTCGGGGCAGTAGCGGCGCGCCTTCTGCGAACCCGAGTTGAGATATTCTATTAAAATCGTCTGGCGAGATTGGGCGGACCGCCGCCTGAGCGCGTCCCGAAATGCGCCCCTGCTCGTTCAAGACGCCGCGTTCAACGGGACCAGTTGCGCTGTTGAAAGGAACAGGATTCGCAAAATCGAGGTAGCTTCCTGGCTCAATCAGCGCGAGATACATTCCCGGAGCACCTGGGTCGGGAACGACCTGCTGAACCCGAGCAATCGCAAAGTAGCCGCGCGTCTCGGCTACCTTGCTCGGTTCGTAATAGATAATCCAATCGCCGATGCAGGCTTGAACGCGCCGCAGGTACTGACTTGGAAACTGGTATCGTTCAGCTGGGCTGTCATCGTAGATCGAGTCCAATCGATGGATGAATACCCCCAATCCCATAATAGTGCCGGCGTCTTTCCAAGAAGTAACTGCCCAACTCAGCTCATAAGATGGGCGTAGAGCGAAACGAAAGCTATCAGTTTTTTCATTCGACGCGCGATGGGTTTCGCTCCGCTCTACCCATCCTACGCACTGCTTCATTATTGCCAAATACGTTGTTATCTTTTGTCGAAAGAAACTTCGACTGACCAGTTAACCGAGGCCCGCTCGAATGAACAGCTTGAACAATCTGGAGTGCGTGACCCTCTTCGTTGACGATCTCGCGCGCACGAGGACATTCTACGAGACCGTGTTCGATGCGAGGCCAATCTATTCCGATGCCGTATGCAGCGTGATCGGGCTCGGTGGCGTCATGATCAACTTGCTCCAGGAGACGCAGGCGCTGCAGCTCGTGGAGCCGGTGGTGCCGGCTGCTTCAAGCGCCGGACCTCGCATGCTCATGACCATTCGCGTCGCCGATGTCGATGAAGCGTGCGCGAGGCTTCGGCAAAGCGGCGTAGACCTGGTGAACGGCCCCATCGATCGTCCCTGGGGTCGTCGCACCGCCGCCTTTTCCGACCCATCCGGTCATATGTGGGAGATCGCGCAGGAGATCCCCTCCTAGAATCCGCCGGCCAAAGCGGTTCTCACGGGCGACTAGCGGAGCGATGGCATCAATGGGGTCAATCGACCAATAGCGCCGAGATCCCCTACTCCCACTCAATCGTCCCGGGCGGCTTGCTGGTCACGTCGTACACCACCCGGTTCACGCCCTTCACCTCGTTGATGATGCGCGTGGCGGTCTCGCCTAAGAACTTCATGTCGAACTGGTAGAAGTCCGCGGTCATGCCGTCGGTGGAGGTGACGGCGCGCAGGCCAACCACATAATCGTAAGTGCGGCCGTCGCCCATGACGCCGACGGTCTTCACCGGGAGCAGCACCGCAAAGGCCTGCCAGATCTCGTCGTAGAGGCCGTGCTTGCGGATCTGGTCGATGTAGACGGCATCGGCCTTGCGCAGGATGTCGAGCTTGTCTCTGGTGATGTCGCCGGGGCAGCGGATGGCGAGGCCCGGGCCCGGGAACGGGTGGCGGCCGACGAAGATTTCGGGAAGACCCAGCTCGCGCCCGAGCTTGCGCACCTCGTCCTTGAACAGCTCGCGCAAGGGCTCGACGAGCTTCATGTTCATGCGCTCAGGCAAACCGCCGACATTGTGGTGCGACTTGATCGTCACCGAAGGTCCGCCGGTGAAGGAAACGCTCTCGATCACGTCGGGGTAGAGCGTGCCTTGCGCGAGGAAGTCGGCGCCGCCGATCTTCTTGGCTTCAGCCTCGAACACCTCGATGAAGAGGCGGCCGATGGTCTTGCGCTTCTTCTCGGGGTCGGTGACGCCTTCGAGCTCGCCCAAGAACTGCTTTGACGCATCCACGTGCACGAGCGGGATGTTGTAGTGGTGGCGGAACAGGTCGACGACGGTCTTGGCTTCATCGAGGCGCAAGAGGCCGTGATCGACGAACACGCAGGTGAGCTGGTCGCCGATGGCCTCGTGGATCAAGACGGCCGCGACGGCGGAGTCGACGCCGCCGGAGAGGCCGCAGATCACCTTGCCCTTGCCAACCTGCTGGCGGATTTTTGCGATCTCCTCCTCGCGGAAGGCGCGCATGGTCCAGTCGCCGGTGAGGCCAGCGATCTTGCGGACGAAATTGCGGATCAGCTTGGCGCCGTCTGGCGTGTGCACCACTTCGGGGTGGAACATCAGGCCGTAGTACTTGCGCTTCTCGTCCTGGATGATCGCGAACGGCGCGTTCGGCGACGTGCCGGCGACCGAGAAGCCCGGCGGCATCTTGGTGATGCGGTCGCCATGGCTCATCCAGACCTGGTTCTTGCTGCCCGATGACCAGACGTCCGCGAACAGCTGGCTCTGCGCCTTCACCTCGACATCGGCGCGGCCGAATTCGCGGTGATGGCCGCCCTCGACCTCGCCCCCGAGCTGCGCCGCCATGGTCATCTGGCCGTAGCAGATGCCCATCACGGGCACGCCGGAATCGAAGATGGCCTGCGGGGCGCGGGGCGAGCCGGCCTCGTGCACCGATTCAGGGCCGCCGGAGAGGATCACCGCTTTCGGCTTCATCTCGGCGAAGGCGGCTTCGGCCTTGTTGAACGGGACGATCTCGCAATAGACGCCGTCCTCGCGCACGCGACGCGCGATCAGCTGCGTCACCTGGCTGCCGAAGTCGACGATGAGAATCTTGTCGTGCGCCGAGGCCACCGAGGGCGTCGACGCGGAGCGGTCGTTCTGTGCTGCTGTCATGGCAAGCAGATACGCGACCACGCCTCTGCCCGCAACCGCGCTGGCTCGCGCGCCCACATGCTTCTTTGGGCATGGACAAATCGATATAGGTAAGTATTATTGACCTAATTGCCCCACTCCTCAAACTGGGGCCAACCAGGGAGATCGCCATGTCACAGCATCATCAGCCGTCAGCGCTCGCCGCGCTCGGCCGGACCTGGGTCGAGGCCTGGAACGCACGCGACCTCGAGCGGGTGCTCACGCTCTATGACGAGGCGGCCGTGATGACCTCGGACCGCATCCCGGCGATGGGGTTCGATGCCAGCGGCACCGTGCGGGGCAAGGAAAGCTTGCGGGCCTATTGGGGCAAGGCGCTCGCCCTGCTGCCGGAGCTGCATTTCTCGCTGATCGATGTCTTCGTCAGCCCTGATAGCGTGGTGGTGTTTTACGAGAACGAGCGCGGGAAGAAGATCTGCGAATATCTGCGGGTGAATGATGCCGGGCTGATCGTGCAGGGGTCGGCGAACCATTTGGCGCATTAGTCGCTGCTCTTTTGGCACGGCGATTTCACGTTTTCCCCGTCATCCCCGCGCGAGCGCATAGCGCTCGTCGCTGGAGGTGCGAGGCATGGGACGCAACGCGTCCCATGGGGAGCCTCGAAGGATGCACGGCCCGGATGCAGCCGGGCTGTCGCCCTTCGAGGGCCGCTGAAGAAGCGGCCACCTCAGGGGGACGGTCAGAGAGTCGGGCGCGCTGCTTCAACAAAGCACTCGTAGGGTGGGCAAAGGCGCGCTTGCGCTGTGCCCATCACGTCTTCCATCATTGCGGAAAGACACCGTGGGCACGCTTCGCTTTGCCCACCCTACGAATTACTGGAATCCAAGGACCGTCCTTCCATGAAACTCCCCGCCTCCCCGTTCACCGTCACCGACTGGAGCAAGGTCGAGGCCACCGTGCATCCCGGCGAGACCGGGCAAGCGCTCTGGCGCACGCTCAACATCGGCGATTTGCGCGTGCGGATGGTCGAGTATTCGCCGGGCTATCTTGCCGATCATTGGTGCGACCGCGGCCACGTGCTCTACGTGCTCAAGGGCGAGCTCGACTCGGAGTTGCGCGACGGGCGCAAATTCAAGCTCACGGCGGGGATGAGCTACCAGGTTTCCGATTTCGGCGATGCCGCGCACCGGTCCTCGACGGCGGTGGGTGCGACGCTCTTCATCGTCGATTGAGACGCGCGAAAACGGCCAATTTGCACCGCAAAATAGCAAAGTCCGCGGACGTGCCGGTTCACGGGTGGTGCCTTGAAGAAGTCTAATTATCTCGCTATATTGTGATCATCGATACTTGGCCGAACGACTGGGCCGCTTCGCCTCGTCTAAGACAGGCGCGCACGCTTCAGATGATTTCTCCAAAACATCGACTCATCAGGGCTATGGGCGCAGCGTTGCGTACCGGCCCACGTGCGTACCGTCTCTAACTAACTAAAGGAAATTTCCCATGGCTATGGGCACCGTGAAGTGGTTCAACACCCAAAAGGGTTATGGTTTCATCCAGCCGGACGACGGCCAGAAGGACGTTTTCGTCCACATCAGCGCCGTCGAGCGCGCTGGCCTCTCCTCCCTCAACGAAGGCCAGAAGGTCTCGTTCGACATCGTCGCCGACCGCCGCAGCGGCAAGTCGTCGGCTGACAATCTCCGCGTCGGCTAATCGCCAGCGCACGCTCTGACCGCGGACGTACCGGCAGAGCACTAGAACTCGAAAGCCCCGCGACCGGGATCCGGTCCGCGGGGCTTTTGTTTTCCCTGTCATTCCGGGGCTCGCGAAGCGAGAGCCCGGAATCCATGGACCCGCGGAGACCGCCGCACGATGGATTCCGGGCTCGCGCTACGCGCGCCCCGGAATGACAACGTTGATCATCCCGTTTTTCGCAGCACCGACACAAAAAAGCCGTCCGTGCCCGTGCGCCGCGGCGTCATCAGCCAGCCCTCGGCCGACTGCAGCGCGGCCTCGGCAAAGGCCTCAGCCTTGTCCCAGAGCACGCTGGCGGTCTGCTCGGGCGGAACGACCGCAAACTCTGGATGGCGTTCAACGAACGCCCTGACCTGCTCGCCATTCTCCTCCGCCAGCACCGAGCAGGTGATGTAGGCGATGCGGCCGCCCTGCTTCACCAGGGGAACCGCACGCTCCAGCACCTCGGCCTGGTCGCGCAGACGAATCTCCAGCGCGCCCGGCCGCATGCGCCATTTGGCGTCGGGGTTGCGGCGCCAGGTTCCGGTTCCCGTGCAGGGCGCGTCGATCACGACGAGGTCGGCGCTGGCTTGGATGTCCGAGAGCGGATCGGCCTCGCCCTTGGGCGTGCGGACATCGGCATTGTGGACCCCAGCGCGCGACAGCCGCTCGTGGATCGGCACGAGCTGGCGTTTGTCGCGATCCGTGGCAATGAGGCGGCCCTTGCCCTGCATCAGGGCGGCGAGCGCCAGCGTCTTGCCGCCGGCGCCAGCGCAGAGATCGATCACCTGCTCGCCCGGTTTTGCCGCGGTGAACTGGGCCGCAAGCTGCGATCCCTCATCCTGAACTTCAACGCCGCCCTTGATGAAATCCTCCTCCGCCTGGATGCCGGGATTGCGCGCATCGGCCGAAAGCTCGATGCGCAAACCCGTTGCCGACCACGGCGCAGGCTTCGCGTGAAGATGAGCCAGCGCGCGCAGCACCTTGTCGCGATTGGATTTTAACGTGTTGACGCGCAGATCGAGCGGCGCCCGGCTCGCCATCGCGGCTGCCTCCGCGGCGCGGTCCTCGCCGAACACTTTTGCAAGGTGCGGGTCGAGCCACTCGGGATAGTCGCCGACGACCGCAGGCGGGGCGTCCTTGAGGGAGCGCGAGGCCAGCGCGGCCTGCTCGGCATCGGTCAGCGGCGTCGGCGCAAAGCGGCTGCCGTCGAACATCGCGGCCATGGTGGCCGAGTCCATGTCGCGTTCGAGGCGGAGCATGCCGATCAGCCTGGCACGCGCGGTGTCGGCGTCCATGAGATAGGCGCTCGAGGCGTATCGGCGCAGCACGTCCCAGACGAGGCCGGCGATCGCGGCGCGGTCGCCGGAGCCGGCGAAGCGGTGCGCGGTGCCCCACTCCTTCAGCGCCTTGGCCGCGGGCACGCGGTCCTTCTCGATGGTGTCGATCAGTTCAATGGCTGCGGACAGCCGGGCGGCGGGAGTCATTTGAATCTTTCAGTTCAGGATTGAATGTCTTTGCGCATGATCTTGTCGGAAAACCGGTCTTCCACTTTGCGCCAACGCGGCCCTCCGGGTCCGGATCGTGCGGGCACCTAGATCAGCAACAGCATCTTCAGCGCGAAATAGATCCACATCGCCAGCAGCACCAGCACGCCGGCGAGCCAGATCGTGGAGCGCCGGCCGAGGTCGTTCGAAGAGACGAAAACGCCGGCATGGACAAAGCGCGTCACCACGAACACCCAGGACATCAGCACGATGAAGAGATCGGCGTGCCGGAGCGGCAGCGCCAGCGCGATCAGCGCGTAGAACAGCACCGGCAGCTCGAACTGGTTGCGATAGCAATTGGCGATCTGTGTGGTGCCCTTGGGCCAGTTCGGCTCGCCCAGCGCAATGTCGCGGATTTTGGTCTCGCCCGAGACCAGCGATTGCCGGCGCGCCAGCGCCATGCCGATCAGCAGCGCGAAGGTGAGACCGACCTGCACGAAGACAGGCAGCAAGACCATTTGAATGGACATCGGAACTTTCCCGTAGAGCGGAGGGCCGCGGACCGTCATTAGCCGCGACTTCTGGCGCTGACAATCAACGAGTTGAACCGGCGTTCCCGATGAGGCGACCAACCACCGATTGTTAAAGCGATTTCGTCCCGTTTGGGCACAAGGCGAGAGACCGCCATGACTACCCCGTTCAACCAGATCGCCGGCTTGATCACCTCATGGGGTGAATCCGCGGACGGCCAGCTCGGCATCCTGATGTCGGCGCTGGCAGGTGTCGCCGCGGCGCTCGCGGTTGCGCTGGCGATGACGGTGTATTTCCGCCTCTCCTACCGGACCTGGCGCGACGTCGCCAAGCATGGCCTGGCGACGCTTGCCGCCATCGCCCTCGTCGCCTTTGCCGCCTACGACATGCGCCACGCGGCGCTGGCCTATCTCGGCCTCAATCCGTCGAAGCCCGCGGTCGAGTTCGAGATCCGGATGCCCCGGGAGACGCTGACGACGGCATCCGACAGCCAGATCGAGCTGCACACCGACCGCAACCAGACGCTGGCGCTGGTCGACGGCGTGCGCGACCTCACCGACGGACGCGCGGTGCTGCGCGGCGCGGTTGCGCTCAACCACCGCACGGCCGACCGCGTGCTGGTCGTGAACCTGCCCGGCAGAGGCATCTTCGAATTCCGCCTCCGCCTGCCCGCAGAGCCGCATCGCTCCGCAGAATTCGGCCCCTGGCACCTCGTCGATAGCGTCGCCTCGACGGTCGCCGGCAACGTCGCTCCGCAGGACGCCTACACGATCCGCTACCGCGTGCTCTGATCATGCTCCGAACGACATATTGCGTCCTCGCCGCGCTTGCTCTCGCCACACTGCTTTGCCCGCGTATGCCGGTGATCGCCGCGCCGGCCGACATCGCCACCTGCGATCGGCTGGCCGCCCATCCCACCGACCCGGACAGGCCTGCCGACGTGAAAGGCAATCTCGAGATCGCCGATGCCGACATCGCCGCCGCGCTGAAGGCCTGCACGGCGGCCGCTACGTCGGCGGATGCTCCGCGCCGCATCTGGATGGAGCTCGGCCGCGCCTACGAGTTCGCCCGGCAGCCGGCGCAGGCGGCAGGCGCCTATCGCAAGGCGGCCGACGCCGGCAGCTCGTCCGCAATGGCCGGGCTCGGCGCGCTCTTGCTCAACGGCAACGGCATCAAGAAGAACATCGCCGAAGGACGGGCACTGACCGAGAAGGCGGCGAATGCCGGCGATGTCGAAGGCATGATCAATCTCGGCTCGCTCTACGGCGGCGCTGTCGGCGGAAAGACCGATTTCGCGATGGCACGCAAATGGTACGCCAGGGCGATCGAAGCAAATTCCAGCGAGGCCATGTATCAGCTGGGCTTGATGACGCAGGACGGCGATGGCGGCCCGAAGGACGATGTCGCGGCCAGGGCGCTGTTCGAAAAGGCGGCCGCGCTCGATCACGCCGACGCGCTGGAGCGGTTAGGCGCCTATGCCGAAGCCGGCCGCGCGGGCGAGAAGGATGCCAAGGCCGCGATCGACTATTACAAGCGCGCTGCCGCGCTGGGCAACGAAGATGCCGGCAAGGCGCTGGAACGGCTGCGCTGTCCGTTCGGCATCAGGGATCGCGACGGCAAATCCGTCGGACGGATTTGTTTTGACGGCTGATGAGGGGACAGCGTGTTTTAAACTTTGTTCGTTGCGATGCATGCGTGCGCCGTCATCGTTTCGACGCGTGACGATCTGTATGCTCATCGCATGTCCGAATTTCGCCTGACGCAGATTTCCGACACGCATCTTGGCCAGCGCTTTCCAGGCCTGATCGCCAACTTCCAGGCGATCAGCGCGCACATCGACGCTGACAGGCCCGATCTCGTCGTCAACACCGGCGACGTCTCCTTCGACGGGCCGAGCAGCCGCGACGATGTCGCATTCGCCAAGAGCCTGCACGCCGCCCTGCCCGTCGCCTGCCGCTATCTGCCCGGCAATCACGACATCGGCGACAATCCGACCGCGATCGGGCCTGCGCCGAAACCGCCGGTCGCGGAAGCGCATCGCCGGCAATTCTGCGACATCATCGGCGAAGACCATTGGTCGTTCGAAGCGGCCGGCTGGCGCTTCATCGGTCTCAACTCGCTGGTGATGAATTCAGGGCTCGCCTTCGAGGCCCAGCAGTTCGACTGGCTCGCCTCCGAGATCGCGCGCGTCAATGGCAGGCCGGTCGCGCTGTTCCTGCACAAGCCCGTGTTTCTCCACCTGCCCGACGACCCCGAGACGCCGGAGACCTCGATCCGCTACGTGCCGCAGCCGGCGCGTGCGCGTCTGATCGAGATGTTTGCACATGTCGACCTGCGCCTGATCGCCAGCGGCCACGTGCACCAGCGCCGCGACTTCACCTATCGTCATACGCGCCACGTCTGGGCGCCTTCGGCCGGCTTCAGGATCAACGATGCACGCCAGGACCGCATCGCGATCAAGGAAGTTGGACTCGTGGAATATCGCTTCCGGCCCGACAGTGTTGAGGTCCGCCACGTCCGCGCAGCGGGCCAGGTCGATATCGACATTGAGGAGCTGTTCGCCCAGATGGGCGGCGAGCACTAGCCCAATTCGCGGGCACTAATCCCTATCAAAATACCTCATTGCATCCTGAGTGAGCTAAAATTGGCTAAAATGGTCTAATGACAACGTTGTCATTTCAACATATCGTCGGTTCAGCGGTCGGCGAGCCGCGGAGGAAGCGACGATGCAGTTCTTGTCCCGGTGGGATAGCCAACGCCTTTCGACGACGACACGGGGTATTCCCCTGGCCGATGGCCTGGCCACCGACGACATCGGCCGTCAGCGCTGGTCCCCTTCGCGCGGCGACCTTGCGCTGCCCGCCCTCACCCTCGATGAAGCCGCCTTCGCGTCCAACCGTGACCTCTTCCTGAAATGGTGCGCGAGCGCCGACGTCAGCGTCGCGCCTCACGCCAAGACCCCGATGTCGCCGGAGCTCGCCCGCTCGCTGCGCGAGGCCGGCGCCTGGGGCACGACGGTCGCCAACATCCAGCAGGCCGCCGTGCTGCTTGCGAACGGCGAACGGCGCCTGCTGCTGGCCAACGAGATCGGCGGGCTCGCGGCCGGCCGGCGGCTCGGCGCGTTGCTGAGCGCCTATCCCGATGTCGAGCTTCATGCCTTCGCGGATTCACCGGCCGCCGTCGCGGCACTGGCGGAAGCCGCGCGGATCGCGGACCGCAGCGAATTGTCGGTGCTGGTCGAGCTCGGCGCCGGTCGCGCCGGCGCGCGCAACCGTGCCGCGATCGAGGCAACGATTGCGGCGGTGCTTGCCGCCGATCGGCTGGTGCTCGGCGGCATCGCCACGTACGAAGGCGCGGTCGCAACGCCGGATGCCGACGCGACGATGCGCGCGATCGCGGCGCTGATGGAGCGCACCGTCGAGTCCTTCGCCTTGGCGCGCGCCACCGTCCCACAGCGGCCACTGATCATAAGCGCCGGCGGCTCCGCCTATTTCGACATCGTGGCCCGCGCGCTCGCACCCGTCGCGCGGGCTGACGGCAACGCCATGGTCCTGCTCCGCTCCGGCGCGCTGTTCTTTGCCGATCACGGCATCTATGCCCGCGCTTTCGCCGAGTTCGACCGGCGCGGCGGTCTCGTCATCGACAACGCGCGCCACTCGGCGGCCGAAGGCTTTCGGCCCGCGCTGACGCTGTGGGCCGAGGTGCTGTCGCGCCCCGAGGACGGACTTGCGATCGCCGGCTTTGGCATGCGCGATGCCTCGTTCGACCAGGGACTGCCGGTGCCGCTGCGCGTCTTCCGCGACGGCGTCGAGCAGCAAGGGCTTGCCGCTACGCTCACGGTGACGCACCTCAACGACCAGCATGCGTTCCTGTCGGTGGCTTCCGACAGCGCGCTTGCAGTCGGCGACGTCATCGCCTTCGGCATCTCGCATCCCTGCACCTGCCTCGACCGCTGGCGCGTCATCTTCGGTCTCGACGCCGACGGCGTCGTGACGCGCGCCCTCCCCACCCAGTTCGGCTGAGAGCGGCGCATGAATTTCCTGCCGCTCTGGCGCTACCAGAATCAGCTCATCGACGGGGCCATCGTCACGCTGGAGCTGACGGTGATCTCGGCACTCGCCGGGCTCGTGATCGGCATCGCCGGCGCGGTCGCGCTGAAGGGGCGCATCACGACGCTGCGCTGGCTGGTGCGGGGTTACATCGAGCTGTTCCGCAACACGCCGTCGCTGATCCAGATCTTCATCGTCTTCTTCGTGCTGCCGAACTTCGGCCTGAAGCTGCCGGCCTTCGAGGCCGCCGCCGTCGCGCTCTCGCTCTATTTCGGCGCGTACTCGGTCGAGATCATCCGCGCGGGGCTCGATTCCATTCCGCGCAGCCAGGTCGAGGCGGGACAGTGCCTCGGCCTGTCAGGCTGGCAGGTGTTCCGCCACATCATCCTGCCGCCGGCGCTGCGCAATGCCTATCCGGCTGTGACCAGCCAGTTCGTGCTGCTGCTGCTCGGCACCTCGCTCGCCTCGCAGGTCGCCGCCGACGAGCTGTTTCATGTCGCGGGCTTCATCGAAAGCCGCACCTATCGCAGCTTCGAGGTCTATGCGGTGATCTGCGCGGTCTATTTCGCGATGGCGATGTCGTTCAAGGCGCTGTTCGCCATCATCGGCATGACCGCCTTCCGCTGGCCGCGGCGGCGCTGAGGGACAAGCGATGCGATCCTTCTCCCTCATCGACTTCGTCTCGCTGTTCACCGCGCTGCGCTGGACCGTCGCGCTCGTCGTGCTCGCGCTCGCCTTCGGCGCGCCATTGGCGCTCGGGCTCGCCGCGGGCCGCATCAGCCGGTTCGCCGGCCTGCGCTGGGCGATGGCGGCGTGCATCCAGGTGATCCAGAGCGTGCCGCTGCTTGGCCTGTTGTTCTTCTTCTATTTCGGCATGCCCGTTTTCCTCGGCATCCAGGTGCCGGCGCTGGTCGCCGTCACCGTCGCCTACACGCTCTACACGGCCGCCTTCCTCGGCGAGATCTGGCGCGGCGGACTGGAGGCCGTGAAACAGGCGCAATGGGAGGCTGGCGCCTGCCTCGGCCTCTCGGCCTGGCAGCAGTTCCGCCACATCATCGCGCCGCAGGCGCTGCGGCTGTCGCTGCCGCCGACCGTCGGCTTCCTGGTGCAACTGATCAAGGGCACCTCGCTCGCCTCGATCCTCGGCTTCGTCGAGCTCGCCCGCGCCGGACAGGTGGTGAGCGCGGCGACGTTCCAGCCGCTGCTCACCTACGCGCTGGTTGCCGCGATCTATTTCGCGCTGTGCCTGCCACTCACGCTCTGGTCCCGCTCCCTGGAGGCCCGCCTCGATGGCTCTCGTTGAAATCCGCGACGTGCACAAGACATTCGGCAAGGTCGAGGTGCTCAAGGGCGTCTCGCTCGATGTCGAGGAAGGCGAGATCGTCACGATCATCGGCCGCTCCGGCTCAGGCAAGTCCACGCTGCTCCGCTGCATCAATGCGCTCGAGAGCGTCGATTCCGGTGAGATCCGGGTCGAGGGCCAGAAGGTCCACACCCGGATGCCTGATCTGAAGAAATTCCGTCAGCGCGTCGGCATCGTGTTCCAGGCCTTCAATCTGTTTCCGCATCTGAAGGTCGAGCGCAACATCACGCTGGCTCCGCTGCTCACCGGCCGCATCGACAAGGCGAAAGCCCGCGCACTCGCCGAGGACGTGCTGACCCGCGTCGGCCTCGCCGACAAGATCGATGCCTGGCCGGAGCAGCTCTCCGGCGGCCAGCAGCAGCGCGTTGCGATCGCCCGCTGTCTCGCCATGGCCCCCCACCTGATGCTGTTCGACGAAGTGACCTCGGCGCTCGATCCCGAGCTCGTCGGCGAGGTCCTGAAGGTGATGGAGGCGATGGCCAAGCAAGGCATGACCATGATCCTGGTCACGCACGAGATGGGCTTTGCCCGCAACGTCGCCAACCGCATCGTCTTCATGCATCAGGGCCGCGTGTGGGAACAGGGATCGCCGGCAAAGCTGTTCGCCAATCCTGAAACCCCCGAGCTCGCAAGCTTCATCGCATCCGCCAAGTGAAAACCTTCCCCTTCAAGGAGAGAGTCATGAGACAACTGAAGTCCCTCTTCACCATCGCAGCAACGGCGCTCGCCGTCCTCGCCGCGCCGAACCTTGCCAAGGCCGACAAGCTCCAGGACGTGCTCGGCGCCGGCAAGCTGCGCGTCGGCATCCTCACCGATGCCGCCCCCTGGGGCTTCAAGGACGACAAGGGCGAGATCGCAGGTCTCGACGCCGACCTTGCAAAACTCATCGCCGCCGACATGGGCGTGAAGCTCGAGCTGGTGCCGGTGACAGGCGCCGCGCGCATCCCGAGCCTGCTCTCGGACAAGATCGACATGCTGATCGCGGGCCTCGGCGCAACGCCCGAGCGCGCTCAGCAGGTGATGTTCTCACAGCCCTATGCGGTGGTGAATCTCGGCGTCTATGGCGCCAAATCGCTTCCCGCCGCGACCGGCAAGAAACCGGACAATCTCGACGGCCGCAGCGTTGCGGTCGCCAAGGGCTCGACGCTCGACATCTGGCTCACCGACAATGCGCCGAAGGTGAAGCTGGTGCGCTTCGAGGACACCCCGGCCGCGATCGCAGCCTACCTCGCCGGACAGGCCGACACGTTCGCCGAGAACAGCGCCATTGCGCTGAAGGTGCAGGACCAGAACCCGACCAAGGAGGTCGAGCTGAAGTTCCTGATCCGGCAGTCCCCGGCCCATGTCGGCGTGCGCCAGGGCGAGCAGAACCTGCTCAACTGGATCAACACCGACATCTTCTTCAACAAGCTCAACGGCAAGCTCGGCGCACTTCAGCTGAAATGGTTCAAGGAAGAGCAGACGCTGCCGACACTCTGAACCGACATGCTCCCGCGTTCGTCGCGGGAGCACTCACCTTCACGAGGAGAATTGAGATGATCAAACGTTACGTCGTCGGCTCGCGCATGAGCCAGGCCGTCGCCGCCGGCGGCATGGTGCACATCGCAGGCCAGGTTGCCGATGACCGCAAGGCGGGCATCGTGTCGCAGACCCAGCAGGTGCTCGCCAAGATCGACGCGCTGCTGAAGGAGGCTGGCTCCGACCGCTCCAGGCTGATCGCGGTCAACGTCTTCCTGCCGCACATCATCGACTTCGACACCATGAACTCGGTCTACGACGCCTGGATCGATCCAGCCAATCCGCCGGCGCGCGCCTGTGTCGAAGCCCGCCTCGCCGATCCCGATTTGCGCGTCGAGATGACCGCAGTCGCACTGCTCTAAGCCCTTCTTCCAACCTTCGGCCGGCGCTGGCTTCGGCGCGGCCCCGAGGCAAGCCATGCATACCGGACTGTTTCACGACATCGACTTCGAGAAGGACCAGAAATGGTCGGGCCATCTCGGCATTCCCTTCTCGATCGACCGCTCTCCCTACTTCCAGCTCAAGATCCCGATCTTCCGGATCAAGAACGGTGCTGGACCAAAGCTGCTGTTGATGGCCGGCAATCACGGCGACGAGTATGAGGGCGAGATCACGCTGACGCGGCTGTATCGCCGGCTCGATGCGAAAGCGATCAAGGGCGAGATCACCATCCTGCCCTTTGCCAATTTGCCCGCCGTGATGGCGGCGCGCCGCCGCTCGCCGCTCGACGAAGGCAATCTCAACCGCGCCTTCCCGGGCGATGCCGGGGGCACGCCGACATTCCGCCTCGCCCACTTCCTCGAGCACGAGCTGTTTCCGCGGCATGATGTCGTGTTCGACATCCATTCCGGCGGCACGTCGATGGCGCATGTGCCTTGCGCACTGATCGAGCGGCAGGGACCGCCGGAGATGTTCGGCCATGCGCTGCGGCTGATGGAAGGATTGGGCATGCCGTTCGCCTTCGTCGCCGAGAACGGCGCGGCAGCGCCGACCTCGATGGCGGCGGCCGCGCGCGCGGGCGCGATCGGACTGTCGGGCGAATTCGGCGGCGGCGGCACCGTCACGCCGCAGACCATGGCGCTCACCGCGCGCGCCGTCGACCGCCTGCTGCTCGCGCTCGGCCTCGTCCAGGCGCCGGTGCTGGGGCCGCACGCGCCGGTCGAGCGCGCCACTGAACTGCTGGCCCTGCAGAGCCATGCCCAGGCGGTGTTCGCGATGCGCCGCGGCTGGTTCGAGCCCGCGGTCATGGTCGGCGCGCGGGTGGCAGCCGGCGATATCGCCGGCTGGTATCACGACTTCGAGCGTCCCGAGCTGCCCGAAGAGGTACTGCGCTTCCCCGCTGACGGCATCGTGATCTCGCAGCGCCTGCACACCGACAGCCAGAGCGGCGACTGTCTCGTGCAGGTTGGCCGTGCGCTGTCGCGCGACGAGGTGACGCGCTGAGCTTTGGAGAGACCACCGACTTCGACTACCTTCGGGATTCGATGACCGATCCGGCAAAGCCAGGCTATGACGACGTGGTGCGCATTCCGGCGCCGCCCGGCCGCAGCAATGCGACCGGGCGGCCGCCGCGCATCGAGGAGGTTGCGGAGCGCGCCGGCGTCGCGCCGATCACGGTGTCGCGGGTGCTGCGCCACCCCGAAAAGGTCAATCGCGAGACCCGCGAGCGCATCCTGGAGGTGATCGAGGCCACCGGCTATGCCTCCAACCCGCATGCGCGCGCGCTACGGTCCGGCCGGTCGAACGTGGTCGTCGCCTTCGTCTCCAACATCCTCAGCCAGCAGTTCGGCCTTGCGGTGCGCAGCTTTGCCGCAACGCTGGAGCCGGAGGGTTTTGAGGTGCTGGTCGGCCAGACCTCCTACTCCTATGCCAAGGAGGTCGCGATGATCCAGTCGCTGCGCGGCATCCGCCCGGCAGCGGTGATGTTCACCGGCGTGATCGAGCTCGAGGAGAACCGCACAGCGCTGGCCGAGCTCGGCATTCCCGTGATCGAGACCTGGGCGTATCCGCGCGATCCCATCGACATGCTGGTCGGCCTGCCCAATGCCGATGCCGGCGCCATGGCGGCGCGCAGGCTGGCCGAGGCCGGCCATCGCCGCCTCGCCTTCATCGGCCGCAGCAGCGGCCGTGGCGCGCTGCGCCGTGACGGCTTTCGCATGGCGGCGGCACGGCTTGGCCTCGAGATCGTCCACGAGATCGGTGTCGGCGAGATCACGGGCCTCGTCGACGGCCGCGCCGCCTTCACCGCCCTGCTCGACCGCGGCGGCAAGGTCGATGCCGTGTTCTGCGCCAACGACCTGCTCGCGACCGGCGCGCTGATCGAGGCCCGCGCCCGCGGCCTGTCGGTGCCGCGCGATCTGGCCGTGCTCGGCTTCGGCGACAACGACGTCGCCGATCAGATCACGCCCGGCCTCACCACCATCTCGTTCGATGCGGCTGCGCTGGGGCGTATTGCGGGCGAACTGCTTCTGGCGCGGCTATCCGGCACGCCGTCAGCCGAGCAGCGGCTCGCGGTCGATCTGTTCCTGGTCGAGCGCGGCAGCGTCTGAGCGCGGGATTAAGCGACGCTCTTGAGATCCTGCTGGATCGCGGCGAGCAGGGATTGCAGCGCCTCGCTGTTCACGGGCTTCGCCACCGCGTCATCGGCCGGCAGATCGCTCGCGACCTTGGGTGCCCTGACCGGACGTTTCGGGAATGGCGGCGGTGGCACCGGCATCGCAGGCTGGCTGAAATCGCCCTCCTCGCTATGCACGAACTTGCCGTGGATCACGTCGTCGTGGCGGCCCATCACGAACATGGCCACCCAATAGCCGGCAGCCAATAGGATTACGCAGAAAACACTGATCTCTAACATCGCTACACCTAAAATATGCGCGATGATTCAATGCCTTCGCCCTGGCGTCAATGAACCGACGGTCACACCTGCGGCTTTTGCGGGCAGGTGTGGCCGATTGGTGACTCTTTGTTAACCATTGATGTCCGGCATATGACGCCGGTGCAACAACTACAGCTTGTCGGGTCCGACCCGCACCAGCTGCTTGCCGAAATTGGCGCCCTTCAGGAGGCCAATGAAGGCGCCGGGGGCGCTCTCCAGGCCCTCGGTGACGAACTCCTTGTACTTGACCTTGCCGTCGCGAACCCACCCCGACATGTCGCGCAGGAAGTCGCCATGGCGGGAGGCGAAATCGGAGACGATGAAGCCGCGGAAGGTCAGCCGCTTGGTCAGCGTCGCGCGCATCATCGATGCCGCCCATTTCGGCGGCTTGGCCTCGGTGTCGTTGTAATGCGCGATCAGGCCGCAGACCGGCACGCGCGCGAACGGATTGAGCAGCGGGAACACCGCTTCGAACACCCCGCCGCCGACATTCTCGAAATAGACGTCGATGCCCTTCGGGCAGGCGAACTTCAGCTTGGCCGGAAAATCGGTCTCGCGATGATCGAGGCACTCGTCGAAGCCGAGCTCCTTCACCACGTAATCGCACTTGTCCTTGCCGCCGGCAATGCCGACCGCGCGTGCGCCCTTGATCTTGGCGATCTGCCCCACGGCCGAGCCGACCGCGCCCGAGGCGCCAGCAACGACGACGGTCTCGCCTTCTTGCGGCTTGCCGATGTCGAGCAGGCCGGTGTAGGCGGTCATGCCGGGCATGCCGAGCACGCCAATGGAGGTCGAGATCGGACCGAGCCTGGGATCGACCTTGATCAGGCCCTTGCCATTCGAGATCGCGTTCGTCTGCCAGCCGGTGCGTGCGCGGACGATGTCGCCCTTGGCGAAGTCCGGGTTGTTGGAGGCGACGACTTCGCTCACCGCCTCGCCTTCCATCACGCCGCCGACCGGCACCGGCGCGGCGTAGGACGGCCCCTCGCTCATGCGCCCGCGCATATAGGGATCGAGCGAGAGCCAGATCGTGCGCAGCAGGACTTCGCCGGCACCGGGCGTCGGCACCGCGAATTCCTCCAGACGAAAATCAGACAGTTTTGGTTCGCCGACGGGACGCGCGGCGAGAACGATGCGCTTGGCTTGGGACATGATGTTTCCTCCGGATTGTACTTCGACGCGAACGGAAGCGGAGGGAGGTAGCTACGTCAATACAAAAGCGGTGGAGCCACACACACGCTGTCGTCGCCCGACTTGATCGGGCGACCCAGTATTCCAGCGGCAGTTGTGGTTGAGCCGAAAAGCCGCGGCGTACTGGATGCCCCGGTCAAGCCGGGGCATGACACCATCGTTGAGGCAACCGCGCCGAAACTCACGCGCTCGCACACAGCTCTCGTGTCCCGGACGCGCGCCGGCACGCAGTGACGCTGCGCAGAGCCGGGACTCAGAAAGCGAAACGACGGATGCAGAGACACGGGCCCCGGCTCTGCAGCGCATCACCAAAGAGGTGCTGCGCTGCGTCCGGGGCACGAGAGCGAAGGCGGCTGGCGCCACCGTTCCCTAGAATTTTAAGCAGCGAATTAAGACCGTGATCAGCCCACCAGCCTAGGCTGTACCAGGGAGATCGCCTCGCCTTTGCCGTGCACAGCCGCCTCGGCAACGAGATCAACAGGCAAAAAAGAAATTGGACAGGAAATGACATCGCTGAGGCAGCAGATCGGGCAGACGGGTCTCGCAGCCCCGAAGAGCACGGCATGGCAAATCGCGTTCGTCATAGCCGGCTTGCCGATCATCTTCTTCGTGATCGGCCCCACGCTCCTTGCGTGGCTGTCAGGCAGGTCCACGGACCTTTTTACAACGGCGGGCGGTCTTGCAGCTCTGGTGCTCATCCTCCTGCCGACATGGATCGCGCTCTTTCTCAATCAGCGCCATGTCCTGCTGATCTGTTTGTCAAATCTCGTCTGCGTCTTGATCGGCGTCCTCGGCGCGGCCGACATGCCCGTTTTCAGCTGGATCGGTCTCGGCAGCGAAGCGTGGTGGTCAGTCCTGGGGTGGCAATTCGCACTCATCTGGTCGTTCATCAACAGCAACAGACCGGCCGCGGCGGAGCGCGATCCGTCCGCCCCGCCGGTCCCATCACTGACAACGATCAGCCCATGACCTTGCGTCGGCGTAACTAGCCGCCACCCGGATAGTTCGGCGCCTCGCGCGTGATGGTGACGTCGTGGACGTGGCTCTCGCGCAGGCCGGCACCGGTGATGCGGACGAACTGCGCCTTGTCGTGCAGCTCCTTCATGTCCTTGGCGCCGACATAGCCCATGGCGGCGCGGAGGCCACCGGCGAGCTGGTGCATGACGTTGCCGACCGGCCCCTTGTAGGGCACCTGGCCCTCGATGCCCTCAGGCACGAGCTTGAGCGAATCCTTGATGTCCTGCTGGAAGTAGCGGTCGGCAGAGCCGCGCGCCATCGCGCCGACCGAGCCCATGCCGCGATAGGCCTTGTAGGAACGGCCCTGCCACAGGAACACTTCGCCCGGCGTCTCGTCGGTTCCGGCGAGCAGCGAGCCGACCATGGCGATGTCGGCACCGGCAGCGAGCGCCTTGGCGAGATCGCCGGAGAACTTGATGCCGCCGTCGGCGATGACGGGAATGTCGGCCTTCTTGGCCGCTTCCACCGCGTCCATGATCGCGGTGAGCTGCGGAACGCCGACGCCGGCGACGATACGCGTGGTGCAGATCGAGCCCGGACCGATGCCGACCTTGATGCAGTCCGCGCCGGAATCGATCAGCGCCTGCGCGCCGTCGGTGGTGGCGACGTTGCCGGCAACGACTTGCACCGAATTGGACAGGCGCTTGATGCGGTTCACCGCATGCAGCACGTGACGGGAATGGCCATGCGCGGTGTCGACCACGACGAGATCGACGCCGGCATCGATCAGCCGCTCGGTGCGCTCGAAGCCGGTGTCGCCGACGGTGGTGGCGGCGGCGACGCGCAGGCGCCCTTGCGCGTCCTTGCAGGCGAGCGGATGGGCGACCGCCTTCTCCATGTCCTTGACGGTGATCAGGCCGACGCAGCGATATTGCTCGTCGACCACCAGCAGCTTCTCGATGCGGTGCTTGTGCAGCATCCGCCGCGCTTCATCCTGGCTGACATTCTCGCGCACCGTGACGAGGTTCTCGTGCGTCATCAGCTCGGAGACTTTTTGCCGGCGGTCGGTGGCAAAGCGCACGTCGCGATTGGTGAGGATGCCGACCAGCTTGCCCGGCGTGGACTTGCCGGCGCCGGTGACGACGGGAATGCCGGAGATGCCGTGGTCGCTCATCAGCTTGAGCGCATCGTCGAGCGTGGCCTCGGGGCTGATGGTGAGCGGGTTCACCACCATGCCCGACTCGTAGCGCTTGACCTGCCGCACCTGGGCGGCCTGCCCTTCGGGATCGAAATTGCGGTGGATGACGCCGAGGCCGCCGGCCTGCGCCATGGCGATCGCCATGCGGGCTTCGGTGACGGTGTCCATGGCGGAGGCCATGATCGGGATGTTGAGCGGAATGGCGCGGGTGACGCGGGAGCGGATGTCGACCTCGCCCGGCATGACGTCGGACAGGCCCGGCTTCAACAGCACGTCGTCGAACGTAAAGGCTTCGCGGATGCCTTGAAGTTGCACCGTGGCCATCTGCCAACTCCTTCCTGCGGCCGTGCCGCAAATGCTTATGGATGAGCGCCACCCTCGGCGTACCTTGCGGCATCGCCGGAGAATCGGAGCCCATCGGTGGGGTTGACGCCGGTCGATAGCACGGCCGCGTGACGAATCAAAGCAATTCGGACCGGCGGCCAGCCATGCACAGGCTTTTTGAGTAAATTCGGCGTGGATAGGCTCGCCGGCGGGGCCCACCCACCGTCCTTCCGGGGCGCGACCTAGCGCGAGCCCGGAATCCATCCCGCAGCGGTCCCTGCGGTCCGATGGATTCCGGGCTCGCGCCACGTGGCGCGCCCCGGAACGACGAAGGAGCGAGCACAGCATTTAGGTGCTATGCGTTGATCCGCAATGGTCGCCGCCGGGCGGCGGTGTTAAGCCGCAAGTCCACCCTCTCTTCTGATTTTCATTACCAATCTGTCATGGTCGACAAGCAACGCGTCATTCCGCTGATCGTGGCCACTGCTCTCTTCATGGAGAACATGGACTCGACCGTCATCGCGACCTCGCTGCCGGCGATCGCGGCCGATATCGGCACCAGCCCCCTGACGCTCAAGCTCGCCATCACGTCCTACCTCTTGTCGCTGGCGGTGTTCATCCCGGCGAGCGGCTGGACCGCCGACCGGTTCGGCGCGCGCATGGTGTTCGCGATCGCGGTCGGCGTGTTCATGGTCGGCTCGATCGGCTGCGCGCTCTCGACCTCGGTCACCGATTTCGTGTTCGCGCGCATCCTCCAGGGCATGGGCGGGGCGATGATGACGCCGGTCGGGCGCCTCGTGCTGCTGCGCTCGGTCGACAAGAGCGCGCTCGTCAACGCCATGGCCTGGGTGACGATCCCTGCCCTCATCGGCCCCGTGATCGGGCCGCCGCTCGGCGGCTTCATCACCACTTATGCCTCGTGGCACTGGATCTTCCTGATCAACATCCCGATCGGGCTGCTCGGCATCTTCATGGCGCTGAAGTTCATCGATCCCATCAAGAGCGAGACGCAGGAGCCGTTCGATCTCTACGGTATGGTGCTTGCCGGCATCGGCCTTGCCGGCATCGCGTTCGGCCTCTCCGTCGCCGGGCTCAACCTGCTGCCCTGGAGCACGGTGGCGGCGCTGATCGTCGGCGGCGCGATCTCGATGACCCTCTACGTCATCCACGCCCGGCGGACGGGATCCCCGGTGCTCGACTTCTCGCTGCTGAAGCTGCCGACGCTGCGGGCGGCCATTTTCGGCGGCTTCATGTTCCGGCTCGGCATCGGCGCGCTGCCCTTCCTGCTCCCGCTCTTGATGCAGATCGGTTTTGGCCTGTCGCCGTTCCATTCCGGCCTCGTCACTTTCGCCTCCTCATTGGGGGCGATGGGCATGAAGACGCTGGCGGGCCGCATCATCCGCGCCTTCGGCTTCCGCAACCTGATGACGGCGAACGCGATCATCAGCGCGTTCTTCCTCGGCGTCTGCGCGCTGTTCACCGTAACGACGCCGCTCCTGATCATCATGGTGATCCTGGTGGTCGGCGGCTTCTTCCGCTCGCTGGAGTTCACCGCGATCAACACGGTCGCCTATGCCGACGTCGAGACCGCGCAGATGAGCCGGGCCACCACGCTCGTCAGCGTCAACCAGCAGCTCGCGGTCTCCGCCGGCGTCGCCGTCGGCGCCGCCAGCGTGGAGACGACGATGTGGCTCAGCCATGTCAGCGAGATCAACGCCACCGTGTTCGCACCCGCCTTCGTCGTGGTGGCGCTGACCTCGGCGGCCTCGAGCTGGTTCTTCTGGCAGATGCCGGCCGATGCCGGTCACGAGATCTCCGGCCGCAAGGCCACGGAGATCGCGAGCCGCAAGGGTGCGGGCAAGGGCGCGGCCAAGGCTGCCGTCAAGGCCGCGACCGAGGATACCCAGGACGTGCGCGACCAGCGGCTGGGGTGAGCAACGCACCAACGAGAAGAGCGATGGCCCAAGGGCCATCGCTCTCTTGATCGTCCACGACCCTCTCGGGTCGCTCGAAGCGCGTCAGTTCAGCGTGATGCGATAGAGCGCGACGCCCAATCCCAACGGCTTCGCTGGCGAGCCTGCGGTCGAGCTGTGGAGCTGAAGCTCGCCGTTGACCGCGGTCGCGGTATAGTCCTCGATCAGCTGCAGGCTCGGATCCGGTGCGCCGCTGGTATTGCCGGAGTGAGCGTTGGCGTAGTCGATGAAGTTCTTGAGGTTGCTCGTGGTCGCATCGACCTGGTAGCGCTGGACCCTCACCGGCCCGCTGTAGCCAACCGTCTTGAAGATGTTCGAGACGGAAATGGAGAAGTTCTCCGCCGTGCCGGTTCGGGTGTTGGCGTCGTTGTTGAAGACCAGATACGGGTCGAAATTGTAGACCATGACATTGGTCGAGCTCTGGTCGCTGGTGACGAACGCATTGAGGTGCGACCCCGAGGTCGGCGTCACCGTGACCTGATTGCGCAGCCCCGTCATCAGATTGTACATCTTGAACACGTTGGTGTGCGGCTTCGGCAGGAAGGTGTAGGAAGTTCCGCTGCCATAAGTGTGCAGCAGGCTGGCCGTGCCGAGGGCCGAAGGAGCGGCCGGCCCGCCATAGACGAGCCGATCTTCGACCGTGAGGAAGGATCCCATCGTCACGCCCTGGGCCAGCGCCTCCGGCAGGAACGCGGCAACCCATGCTGCTCCTTTGTGCGACCAGTTGACGTCGCCGTTCGAGCAGCTGGACGGTCCCCATTCCGACAGGAAGAGCGGCACGTTCTGCATGTTGTACGCATTCAGCTTGGCCCTGTAGGCATTGGTCATCTGCTCGAACAGGGCGAACGGCTGAGTGACGTCATCGCAGGCGTGCTCGACCGTGTTGGTGCGGAGGGTTTCGACCGAGCCGTAGTAATGGAACGAGAAGTGATTGAGCGGCATGTTGAACTTCGCGCCGTACGGCAGAGCGGACGGATTGAAAACCTGCTCGATGAACTGCTCTTCCAGCGAGGGGCCCGTTCCCTGCGGTCTCACAATCAGATTCCAGCCGGCCATTGCAGGGCCCGCGATCTCGATGGTCTTGCCGTTATAGGCACTGTTCTGGCCAAGCTCGGCGTTCACCGCGGTGATCGCGTCGGCGAAGATCTTCTGCACGGGCAGGAGATTGCGGCCCAGACGGCGCGCGTCGCCATTGTTGGGAAATCCCAATTGCGGATTGTCCTCGTCGGTGATCGCGTAGGCCTGTGACGTCGAGCTGAAGCTGTACGTTGCCGGGTTCATCCACCACAGCCAGCGTTTCCAGGGGCCAAGATCCGGAGGAGCACACGTCGAGCCGTTGCACACCGGGTAGTCAGCCGCGATGTCGATCTCGTTGCTGACCTCGAAGACTGCCGTTTGCGCGACGCCCGTGAACGCCCTGGTCGCGATGTAGCGGACGAGTGCCTTGGCGTAATCCTTGTAATGATCAATGATTTTCGGGCTGTTGGCGTTGTTCGGATCGATGCGCCGGTCGCCCCACGTCTCCGGCTCGCCGTACTGAATAAAGCTTATCGGCATGTGCGAGGCGACCGCCATGTGGGGTGAAAGATTGGCCTTGAGCAGCCAGTCGAGCTGCCACGCCAGCGGGAAGCAGTCGCCCGCGCTAAAGGTGGGAGGGGTGGCGGCGTCGTTGCCGCCGAAATTTCCCTGGGCGTCGATGTCGCAATATTCATCGGTCAGCAGCAGGCGGGCCCGCTTCGTGCCGATGCCCGCGAGCAGCGGCAGCATCTGATCGGTGAGCGTATCGGGGTAACCGCTCACGGAGCCCGGCGCGTTGCCGCTCTGGAAGATGTTCTTGAGGGTCGGCAGCACGTTGCCGCCGCCTTGCGGAAGCGTCGAAGCCGTGTCGATCGAGATGGTCGCGTCCGCCGCGGCGATCTGAATCTGGCCCAGACTCAGCGCGGTCGCGGCAAGAGCCGCGAGAACAAGACGACGATGCTGCCGGCCCGCTGGACGGCCCGGATTGTTCAGGATGTGCATGCTATTCCCCAGAAACAGGATTGCCCGCTTAGATTGCGGCAAACAGCATCATCACCCTCGATCGCTACAGGATTATGATAACATAACATATGTAATGATATTCGCGGGTAAGGGCTTGCGAGATGCGCATCGTCGCAGTCAGCGAAGCGCACTCCGACCGGCAAAGACGCTGCAGAAACGGGACGGATTTCCGAAAATTCCAGGCCAAACAACAATACTGGCTGCGCCAAATATCATATCGAGCGCAAGCTGCATCAAACTGTCGTATTTCGCGTGATAGACGGTGCCCCGTCGGGACGAATTGGGGATGTTGCGCGTGAACAGGCTGTCCAGGGACATCATCAAATCGACCTTCCTGAGGGTGCACCGGGTTGCGCTGAGCGGCGGCCTCGTCGTGCTGCCGAACCATTACTACACGCCGATCGCCGACGTACGCGAGCTGGAGCGGACGAAGGACAAATGGGCGAAGCGGTCGCCGATGACCGGAATAGACGCCGACATCGCGCGGCAGGCCTCGCGCCTGCAGGAGATCGTCAAGCCGTTCGAGCCCGAATACCGCGGCAACAGCACCTACCAGGAAGGCGCGGCCAGGGGCTTCGGGCCGGGCTTCGGCTATGTCGAGGCGCAAGCCCTGCACGGCGTGCTGCGCTGGCTCAAGCCCAAGCGCGTGATCGAGGTCGGGTCAGGCGTGTCGACACATTGCGCGACGAAGGCGCTGGCGATGAACGCGTCGGAGGGGCATCCCGGCAAACATACCTGCATCGAACCGTATCCGAGCGATTATCTGAAGAGCTCGCCCGAGATCGAGCTGGTGGCCAGCAAGGTGGAGGAGCTCGACCCCGCCACGTTCGATCAGCTCGGGGACGGCGATTTCCTGTTCATCGACACATCGCATGTGGTCCGGCCGGTTGGCGACGTCGCTCACCTGTATCTCGAGATCATTCCGCGCATCAAGCCGGGCTGTGTGATCCACATCCACGACATCTATTTCCCCTACTCGTTCCAGCGCGATCTCCTGGACGCGCTGTTCCAGGGCGCCGAGACGACCGTGCTCCAGGCGCTGCTGACCAACAACGACCGGCTGGAGATCCTGTTCTGCCTCAGCATGCTGCACTATGACGCGCAGGACGTGCTGAAGGAGGTCTTCCCGGAATATGTGCCGATCCCCGACGTCAACGGCTTGAACGTGCCCAATACGACGGGACATTTTCCGTCGTCGATCTATCTGCGCGTGCGCGGGTAAGTGGTGGCGCCGGCCATGGCCGGTGCCCTGGCTCGTTGCCGCGAGTGGACGCGCCCGACGATCGGGCGCGCGCCAAGTTCGCGCAGGCTGTCAGGCATGCGCGGCCAGTTGGGACTGATTGGCCGCATCCTGAGCCGCGGTGATGAGCGTGCCGCCGTGGCCGTCGGACGTCAGCACGAAGCTCGTGGCAGCGTATTGACCCAGCAACGTCAACGACGCGATATGCGGGCCATCGGAGACGGTGAGATGGCCGCCGCTGTTGCTGGCATTCGCTGAATAGCCAAGCGTCGCGCCCCCGCTGCTGAAGGCGATATCGGAAAGGTCGATGCGGTCACCTTGGCCAAATCCCGTGATCGAGCCGGCGAACCCATCGGAATTGTCGAGCTGAAGCGTCGCACCGCCCGGCGCGAAGGCTAACTTGGCGGTGGAAGCGGACGGGATCTCGAGCGTCGTGCCTGCTGCGATCGTGGTCACCGGCTGATTGGCGGCGTAGACTTGCACCTTCTCGCCATTCACATCGCTCCACCCGATCGCGAACCCGCCATCCTGCGACGCGAGAAGCTGGGGATGAACCTGATCCTGGGTCGCCTGCACGTTGATCGCGACTTCGCTGCCGACAGGAGACTGCTGATACGCGTCGAACAGCTGCGCCTTGACGACGGTTCCACCGGTGCTGCTGGCGCCCTGCCACATGATGGCGAAATTGCCGTCAGCCAGCGCGGTTACCTTCGGCTGGGATTCAACAAACGCGTCGATGGGAACGATCATCGCATCGATACGAATCTGATATCCGATCTTGGTTCCGCCGGCATCGAATTGCTGTGCCATGATCACGTCCGTGACCGCCGCACCGTTGTAGCGCTCCTCTTCCCACGTGACGACGAATCCGCCCGTAGATAATACGGCCACGTTCGGGTTGCTCGTGAACGCGTACCCGATCGTCGAATTGACCGCGATTTCCGCGCCGATCTTGTTGCCCTGTGCATCGAATATCTGGGCCACGAAACCCGGTCGTTTGACCTCCTCAGGGGGTGTTCCGACAGGATTGATCTGAAGAGTGAGCTGATTCCAGACGGCAACGAAGCTACCATCTGCAAACCGGGCCAGGGCCGGCGAACTCCCGCCACTCTTGTCCAGGACGGCATCGACCTGGTTGCCGATCATCGTCCCGTTCGTATCGAACGTCTGCGACCTCAAGATCGCATCTCCGTTCAGCGTATCACGATGAACCCACGTTACGACGAGACTGCCGTCGGCCAGAGCTGCCACGGAAGGCGTTGGGAGCTGAACTTGAAGGCCCGGATAGCCGAGATTGAATCCCAGTTGGCCTGATTCAGTTTCGACGTGAAATGGCGCTCCCGCCGGCAAGCCGTTCGGAGCGAAAAGCTGGATTTCGACGCCGGCGTATGGAACGCCCAAGCCAGGGTAAGAAGCCGCCCACGCCACCGCGAATCCTCCATTCGCCAATGCCGTAACGGAAGGATGCGCTCCCGGAGCGGCGAGCAACGGGAATGGCATTTGCGCGACGGTTTCCGCGCCAACCTTCGTACCGTCTGGGGCAAGGATCTGGGCATGAACCGTCGATCCATCCAGCCAGGCGATCGCGAAATTGCCGCCGGTCAATTCGGCCACGGCCGCGCCGTTGACGCTCGCGGCTTGAAGTTCTGGTCCGGCGGTCAGTACGGCCGGAGCAACCGGCCCAACCTGAATCCCGGAGAACAAGACCGCGAAGATGCCGGAGAAGTCAGGCCCTCTGCCCATTCCATCGACAATGACGGAGCCGTTCTGGTCACCACGCACGAAGGACAGGCCGCTCACCGGCAGATCGGTGGCACCGACCGTGTAGCTGAACACCATTTTGGTGGGATCGCCGAGCGCCGCGGTTGCGGCCGCGTCATAGACCGCGATGCCGCCGTCGTTGAGCGTGAACGTCAGTCCGTCGCCGGTGACCGTCACGGCGCGGCTCATGGTCACCGTGAAGACCACGGTGTCGCCCACGTGCTCCACGCCATTTGAAGGCGAGGCGACAACGGAGGTCACGATCGTCGGCGGCGTCTCGACCTGGATCCCGGCGAACGAGGCCGTGAACATGCCCGAAAAATCGGGGCCCCTGCCCATTCCATCGACGATGACAGTGCCGTTCTGGTCGCCACGCACGAACGAAAGGCCATAGACCGGCAGATCGGCCGCGCCGACCGTGTAGTTGAACACCATCTTGGCGGGATCGCCGAGCGCCGCGGTTGCAGCCGCGTCATAGACCGCGACCCCGCCATCGTTGAGCGTAAATGTCAGTGTTTGGCCTGTGACCGTCACGGCGCGACTCATGGTCACCGTGAATGTCATGGTGTCGCCCACATGTTCTACGCCGTCTGTCGGCGAGGCCACGACGGAGGTCACCGTCGTCGGTGGCGTCGCGACCTGGATGGCCGCGAACGAGGCCGCGAACGTGCCGGACAAGTCAGGGCCAACTCCAGCCGCATCGACGATCTGCGAGCCGTTCTGGTCGCCGCGCACGAAGGACAAACCGTTCACCGGCAGATCGGATGCGCCAACCGTGTAGCTGAACACCAGCTTGGCCGGATCGCCGAGCGCGGCTGTCGCGGCTGCGTCATAGATTGCGATGCCGCCATCGTTGAGCGTCAATGTCGGCGTGCCGCCGGTGATCGTCACCGCGCGGTTCATGGCGATGGTGAAGGTTACGGTGTCGCCGGGATGTACCAAACCGTACGCCTGCGACGCGGTGACGGAAACGACTCTGGTCGGTCCGGTGTTAATCAATACCGATAGCGAGTTGGTAGCGGAGTTGGGCACCACCAGGTCAGGCCGACCATCGCCGTTCAAGTCGGCCGCCACAACAGGCTGGTTACCCTGCCCGACCGCATAAGTCCCTCCCGGGCCGAAGGTGCCATCGCCATTGCCCAGTTGGTTGGAAACGTAGCTCTGGCCATAAACTGAGGACGCAGCGTCCGGCCGGCCGTCACCGTTCAAGTCCAGCAGCACTTGAGAGTCGGGGAAATTGATCGGCGCCGGGTGTATGCCGCCCGGCCCGTCAACGAGGTGTGTCGCTACGGTGAAGGTGCCGTCGCCATTGCCGAGGAACAGCATGTTACCGCCGCCGACATCAGGGCGGCCGTCTCCATTCACATCGCCTATCGTAACGTAGGGATTGACATATGGTGTTGTGTAGTCGTGCTGCGCCTGGAACGTACCATCTCCGTTGCCGAGCAGGATCGATACCTTATAGTCCCACTGCCCAGCCGCGAGGTCGGGCCGACCGTCTCCATTCAGATCTCCAACCGCCAGCGAAAGCACTCCGGCGTCGCCCTGGTACTGGTTTAAGATTGTTCGCGGCGCTCCAAAGCTGCCATCGCCGTTATTCAGCATGAGCGTGACGCCGTAGAACTGGTTCAATTCCACCACATCGGACCGGCCATCTCCGTTCAAGTCGGCCAGCACAATGGAAGTCGATGCTCCTGGCGACGCGTAACTTATCGGCGACCGAAATGTGCCATCGCCATTGCCGATCAGGACAACCGTCCCACCATTTAGTCCGCCTTCCACGATATCGAGCCGGCCGTCGCCGTTGACATCGCCGACGGCGACGGCGTTCGGAGCATTTCCGGCCGCGTAGGCCGTCTGAGCCTGGAACGTACCGTCACCATTGCCGAGCAACACCGAAACGGTGTTTGACCCTCTGTTCGCGCTCACGAGGTCCGGCCGGCCGTCACCGTTCACGTCGCCGATCGCAACGGATTGCGGCGACGTCGCGGTCGCGTAGCTCGTCTGTGTGCCGAAGGTGGGCGGCGATGTAGCCATCACAAGGTCTCCCCGGATTGATCGGACTCACCGAGTATCCATTCCACTTGTGGTTGCCTACGCTTTGGCCTTACCACCGGATCACGGCGGCGGGATCATCGCGTTGCATCGCTACAGAATTATGATATTATTAACATAACATGAGATGAGACGGGCGGCACTGACGCTCGCAAAGCGTCTCGGCCGCTACTCTCCGCCCGCCCCACGAAATCCCGTCGCGAGCACGTAGCGCTCCGAGGAATCCTGCCGGCTCGCCGCCGGCTTCACGTGACGCACCGTCGCAAAGTCGCGCTTGAGCTGGGCGAGCAGATCGGCGTCGGCGCCGCTCTGGAAGGTTTTTGCCAGGAACGTGCCACCGGGCTTGAGCACGTCGCAGGCGAAGGCAGCCGCCGTCTCGACGAGGCCGACGATGCGGAGCTGGTCGGTCTTGCGATGGCCGGTGGTGTTGGCGGCCATGTCGGACATCACGATATCGGCGCCGCCGCCAAGCATCGCGGTGAGCTTGTCGGGTGCGTCATTGTCCATGAAATCGAGCTGGGCGAAGTCGACGCCGGGAATCTCGGGCATTTCCAACAGGTCGATCGCGACCACCTTGCCCTTGCCTTCCGTCGAGCCGACGCGCTTGGCGGCGATCTGGCTCCAGCCGCCGGGCGCGGCGCCAAGGTCGACCACGGCCATGCCTGATTTCAGCAGCCGGAACTTGTCGTCGATCTCGAGCAGCTTGAACGCGGCGCGCGAGCGATAGCCTGCCGCCTTGGCCTTCGCGACATAGGGATCGTTGAGCTGCCGCTCCAGCCACAGCTTGGACGACAATTTGCGCTTGCCGCCGGTCTTGACCTGGACGTGCAAGCGGCCGGTGGTGTCTTTCGCCATCTCACCAGCTCCGAATCGCGCCGTCCTCGCGCATCATCTCGACCAGCATGCCCTCGCGCAGGCCCCGGTCGGCGACGCGCAGGCGCGGCAGCGGGAAAGCGCGCCTGATCGCATCGAGGATGGCGCAGCCGGCCAGCACGAGATCGGCGCGCTCGACGCTGATGCAGCTGTTGTTGGCGCGCTCCTCGTAGCTCATGCCGAGCAGCTTGTTGATGGTCGCGGTGATGTCGGCGTCGTTCATCCAGATGCTGTCGATGCGGCGGCGGTCGTAGCGCGGCAGGTTGAGATGGATGCCGGCGAGCGTCGTCACCGTGCCCGAGGTGCCGAGCAGGTGCATATCCGTGAGGTCGCGGCCATGCTGTTCCGCGAATGGCGCGACGTGGCTGGCCACCTCCCGCTCCATCGCGTCGTAAATCCCTGGCGTCACATCGCGGCCGCCGAATTGTTCGGCGAGCGTGACCACCCCGTACGGGATCGACATCCAGGCCTTGATGCGCGGCTCCGGATTCTCCGGGTCCCGCTCGATCCGCACCAGCTCGGTCGAGCCGCCGCCGATATCGAACAGGATCGCGCCCCTGCCCTTGGGATCGACCAGCGGCGAGCAGCCGAGCACGGCGAGCGCCGCCTCGGTCTCGCGGTCGATCACCTCGAGCTCGATGCCGGTCTCGGCAGCGACGCGGCTGCGGAAGCCTTCCGCGTTCGAGGCGGCACGGCAGGCCTCGGTCGCGATCAGCCGCAGCCGCCGCGCCTTGCGCAGATTGATCTTGTCGCGGCAGATGCTGAGCGCGGCGATGGCGCGCTCGATCGCGGCCTCGCTGATGCACCCGGTCGCCGAAACCCCCTCGCCGAGCCGGATGATGCGCGAGAAGGAATCGACCACGCGAAAGCCATCGGGGGTCGGACAGGCGATCAGCAGCCTGCAATTGTTGGTGCCGAGGTCCAGCGCCGCGTAGACGCCGGTTCCGGCGGCCTGCGCGGGGACGGCGGGCTCGGTGGCCAATGCCACCGCCGCCATCGACCCCTCCAGCTCACCGTGCGGCACATGGCCGTCGCGGAGCCGCGTATGGTCATTCATACAAACTGTCTTTCCACGACCACAGGGGGCCGAGCCGGAATTGCTTTTTCGCCTGAAACATTAGCAGCGCGGCCGGCCTGCGCAACATCGCATCACATGGGACCATGCCCATTCGTGCGTTGTCGTGAACGGGTCCGTGGGCTATCTGAAAGGGGGGCCGGCCCCCCCTCAGGCGCCCCGCGAAATCGCGCAAATGCCGGCTTTTCAGGTCATTTCCATGCAAGAACACACCAAATCCTCCACGCTCGAAAACGCTATTGCACTGCAAAAATACGGCGTCGGGCAGCCGGTCCGCCGCAAGGAAGACGACACGCTGGTGCGCGGCAAGGGTCGCTATACCGACGATTTCAACCTGCCCGGCCAGGCCTATGCCGTGGTGGTCCGCTCGACCCATGCCCATGGCGTCATCCGCGGCATCGGCATCGACGCCGCCAAGGCGATGCCGGGCGTGCTCGGGGTGTGGACCGGAACCGACCTCGATGCCGCCGGCTATGGTCCCTTCACCTGCGGCCTGCCGCTGAAGAGCCGCGACGGCTCGCCCCTGCTCCAGACCAACCGCCAGCCGCTGGCGACCGACAAGGTCCGCTTTGTCGGCGATCCCGTCGCCTTCGTGGTCGCGGAGACGCTGGCGCAGGCGCGCGACGCCGCCGAGGCAGTCGAGCTCGATATCGAGCCGCTGCCGGCGGTGACCGACCCCGAGGAAGCCGCCCAGCTCGGCGCACCGCAGCTTTACGACCACATCCCGAACAACGTCGCGCTCGACTACCACTATGGCGACATGGACAAGGTCAATGCCGCCTTCGCCAGCGCCGCCCATGTCACCAGGATCGACATCGAGAACACCCGCGTCGCCGTCGTCTCGATGGAGCCGCGCGTGGGGCTCGCCTCCTACGACAAGACAACCGAGCGCTACACCATCCAGATGCCGACGCAGGGCGTTGCGGGCAACCGCGCCAACCTCGCCAAGAACCTGAAGGTGCCGAACGGGAAGGTGCGCATCCTCACCGCCAATGTCGGCGGCTCCTTCGGCATGAAGAACGTCAACTATCCCGAATACATGTGCATCCTGTACGCGGCGAAGTCGCTGGGGCGCCCGGTGAAGTGGCTGGACGAGCGCTCGACCAGCTTCCTCTCGGACAGCCACGGCCGCGCGCAGAAAATCCATGCCGAGCTCGCGCTCGACGCCGAGGGGCATTTCCTCGCGGCAAAACTCTCCGGATACGGCAATCTCGGCGCCTACATCACCGGCGTTGCGCCGGGGCCGCTCTCGCTCAACACCGGCAAGAACTTCTCCAGCGTCTACCGCACGCCGCTGATGGGCGTCGACATCAAGACGGTGCTGACCAACACCACGCTGATGGGCGCCTATCGCGGCGCCGGCCGGCCCGAGGCGAATTACTACATGGAGCGGCTGATCGACCGCGCCGCCGACGAGATGGGCATCAACCGCCTGACGATGCGTAAGCGCAACTTCATCAAGCCGAACCAGATGCCCTTCCCCGCCTCCTCCGGCGTCACCTATGACAGCGGCGACTTCCAGGCCGTGTTCAACAAGGCGCTCGAAATCTCCGACCACGAGAATTTCGCCAAGCGCAAGAAGGAAAGCAGGAAGGCCGGCAAGCTGCGCGGCATCGCGGTCGGCTCCTATCTCGAGGTCACCGCGCCGCCGAGCGTCGAGCTCGGCAAGATCGTGTTCGATCCTGACGGCACCGTGCAGCTGATCACCGGCACGCTCGATTACGGCCAGGGCCACGCCACCCCGTTCGCGCAGGTGCTGTGCGACCAGCTCGGGGTGCCCTTCGAGAACGTCAAGCTGGTGCAGGGCGACAGCGACATCGTCCACACCGGTAATGGCACCGGCGGCTCGCGCTCGATCACCGCAAGCGGCATGGCGATCGTGGGCGCTGCCAAGCTCGTCATCGAAAAGGGCAAGCGCGCCGCTGCGCACATGCTAGAAGCGTCCGAAGCCGACATCGAATTCGCCGACGGCAGTTTCACCATCGCCGGCACCGACCGCAGCATCGACATCATGGAGCTCGCCAGGAAGCTGCATGACGGCAAGGTGCCCGAGGGCGTGCCTGACAGTCTCGACGTCGACCACACCAGCGAGCCGGTGCCGTCGGCCTTCCCGAACGGCTGCCACGTCGCTGAAGTCGAGGTCGATCCGGACACCGGGGTAGTGCAGATCGTGCGCTACAGCGCGGTCAACGATTTCGGCACGGTGATCAACCCGTTGCTGGTCGCGGGCCAGCTGCATGGCGGCGTGGTCCAGGGCATCGGCCAGGCGCTGATGGAGCACATCCGCTACGACGACAGCGGCCAACCGATCACGGGCTCGCTGATGGACTACGCCCTGCCCCGCGCCGAGGACGTGCCGAACATGACGGTCGGCGATCACCCGGTGCCCGCCACGACCAATCCGCTCGGCAGCAAGGGCTGCGGAGAAGCCGGCTGCGCCGGCAGCCTGTCGACGGTGGTGAACGCGGTGCTCGATGCGCTCTCCGACTACGGCATCAAGCACATCGACATGCCGCTGACCCCGGAGCGCGTGTGGCGCGCGATCCAGGATGCGAAAGGCAAGGCGGCCTAGGGGAGTTCCGCGACCCCGATAACGCCGGCGGCTTCGACCGGCATTTCGAAAGAGATCAGTTGATCGCCGTTTCGGCGGCGATCAACTCTTTTCCCTCGGTGGTCGTGATCGTTAGCCGTATCTTTTCCCCGCTGCGGCCGTCGGCAATCGCTGCCGCAATGCGATTTCCGTTGCTCGGATCGGCGCTCACGGCCCCGCTGAACAGAGTCGTGTCACCTCGTTTCAACGTGACAAGCAACGGGATGGCCGGTTCGATGCTGAAGAACTCGAGAACGGCGCGAGACGCCTCGGCCGAGAAATTGATCAGGATCTTCTCGTTCGCATGCGTCACGTTGCTCATGCCGACGGTCGGGCTGTAGGTTTCCGGAATCGACACCTCGCTGCGTGCGGGAAAGTCTGCGCTGTGGAAAAACTGGTCTGACACGCCCGCCCATAATTCGACGTAGGGCCGCCACTCGCTCGGATCCTTCCGGGCATCGGTTTCGCCGGTCAGCGAAGGAAACCCCCACGTCCACATTTTCAAGCCCCGCGTGAGGGTATTGTCCGCAATGCGAATAATGCCTTCTGCGTTGTCGTGGTTGATGACGCCCCAGAAATTCCCGCCCTGCATATCTGGTGCAGCATAGGCGATGCCCATCGTTGGCCAGTTCTTGAAGTAGCGCAGGTTCTCGAAACGCCACCTGCCCATACCCGCGCTCTCGTCGCCGTCTGCCAGACTGGCCGACCAGGCAGGCGTCGTGTAGGTCCGGATCGGCGCGATGATTTCGGCGCCGCCCGTTGCCCTCAGATTTTTCGGCTCCGATCCCGGAGCGAGCGTCGTGCACGTCCAGTACTCGTATTGAACAGCCCTGTCGTTCGGATTCCTCAGCACCACGCGCGCATCGAGTGCGGCTCGATCGGCCTTCAGCGTAACGTAGTAGTTCGCCTCGATGCCGGTCGCGCCCCTGAACTTGCTGGGCCGCGCGGAATAGTCGAAGTCATCCTGGAACGACATCACGATCGTGACTTCGTCGGTGCCCTCCTTCACCACCCGGAAAGCCCACGGCTTCAGCCACGTCTTGCCATGCTCGGCATCCGGGAACGTTGGGAAGATTCCGCCGTACACCATCAGCCAGTCGTAGTAGAAATTTCCGGCCTTCATGCCGTAGGGCACTCCGACTTCCGTTCGATAAAGCTGCTCGTGGCCGGTCGGCTTGTAGACCATGGAAAGAATACGCCCTCCGAATTCGGGCACGAGCGTTACCTTCAGATATCGGTTCTCGAGCACGTAGGATTTGAAATTGCGTTCGACGATCGTGCTCTTGTCGAGCGATCCGCTGACAAAGCCATTCTCCGCATCGACGGCGAACTTGACGGTGCTCCACGTCGTCGTCTGCTCGCTGAGTGACACACGATCGGGCACCGGCGCAGCGGCATGCGCGACGCAAAGCGCACAGAGCGACAAAAGGAGCGCTATTCCGAAACGAACGAGGGCGCGCAAGACCACCTCAACTGGCATTCACGCCGCCGCCTGCTCGCGCGGCTGGTAGATCGCGGTGTGCTGGCAATGCGCAATCGGGGTCGTGCCGTTGGCAACGACCAGCGCGTCGAGCTCGACGAAGCGGTGGCCTTTCTTCTCGTAATTCGCGGTGACTTTCGCCCGCGCGGTGATCTCGTCACCCGTTTGCGCGGCGGACAGCAGCTGCATGCGGCTGCCGACATGGATCCATGGGCCCAAAATCGTGTTGTCCACCAGCACGCGGTTCATCACGCGCTGGATCAGGCCGGGGTGGCCGAGCCCGTCGCGCGCGAAGACCGGGTCGGTCTCCCTGATGTCGGCGAGATAATCGGCCGCGTCCTGCCCGGCCCAGCGGCGCGGCGTCGTGCCCAGCCATTTGCCGGTCTCGAACGTCGCGGGGCTGACCGGCTTGCGCTCGGCCACCACGGGGACATCGACATAGTCGCCTAATGACACCGCTGGAGCTGCCGCCGGCAGCGAGGCCGTCCCCGTCGCGCAAAGCTCGGTGCGGCTGAAGACCTCGATCGTGAGCAGGCCGTTATGCTCGGTCGCATCGACATCGGCAGTCTCGCCGTCATAGACCGGCTTGATGAAGCGGGCCTCGACCAGCCCGCGGGAGAAGAAATCGCGGCCCCAGCGGGCGATCGGCACGTGCATCATGTAGGCGAAGACGTCGACGCCCGGGACCAGCCCGCCGGAAAAGCCGAAGCGGCGCGCCACCGTATCGTCATGCATCTTGTTTTCGGACTGTTTTGCGGTGTTGTAGGCCTCGACGCGCCAGGTTTCGAGCCGGTTCGGCATGGGGTCATCTTCCCTGTGTTTTTGTTGTTTCGGGGCCGATCGTAGGCCCCCGGGAACAGCGGTCAATCCCCTCGCCTTTGGGGCCCGAATGGGGTACCACGCGGCCAATGACTGACACCCCCACCCGCATCTATGTCGACGCCGACGCCTGTCCGGTGAAGGACGAGATTTATCGCGTCGCGCTCCGGCATAAGGTGCCTGTGAGCGTGGTCGCCGGCAACTTTATCCGCGTGCCGCAGGACCCGATGATCGAGCGTATCGCCGCCGGCACCGGCATGGACGCGGCCGACGACTGGATCGCGGAGCGGGCAAAGCCCGGCGACGTGGTCGTGACATCAGACATTCCGCTCGCTAGCCGCTGCGTCAAGGCGGGCGCCGACGTGATCGCGCCGAACGGGAAACCGTTCACCGAGGAATCGATCGGGATGACGCTGGCGCTCCGCAACCTGATGACGGATCTGCGCTCGGCCGGCGAAGTCACCGGCGGTCCGCGATCGTTCGCGCCGCGCGACCGTTCCGCCTTCCTCTCGGCGCTCGACCAGACGCTGCGCCGGATCCAGCGCCGCCGCACTGACGCGGCCGCCACGAGCCAGAATCTGAGTCAAGGCTGATCATGGCGCCGCCGCTGATTCAACTGAAAGACATCAAGCTCACCTTCGGCGGCACGCCGCTGCTGTCGGGCGTCGAGCTCAACGTCGCGCCGTCCGAGCGCGTCTGCCTGATCGGCCGCAACGGTTCGGGCAAGTCGACACTGCTGAAGATCGCGGCCGGCCAGATCGAGCCCGATAGCGGCACGCGTTTCGTCCAGCCCGGAGCCACTGTGCGCTATCTGCCGCAGGAGCCGGATTTCGGCGACCACAAGACCACGCTCGCTTATGTCGAGTCTGGGCTCGCCCCCGGCGACGACCAGCACCAGGCACGCTACCTGCTGGAGCAACTCGGCCTCACCGGCGAGGAGAACCCGCACAATCTCTCCGGCGGCGAGGCCCGCCGCGCGGCGCTGGCCTACGTGCTCGCGCCCTCGCCCGATATCCTGCTGCTGGACGAGCCGACCAACCATCTCGATCTCGCCACCATCGAATGGCTGGAGCAGGAACTCGACTCCAGGCGCAGCGCGCTGGTGATCATCAGCCACGACCGCCGCTTCCTGACCAATCTGTCGCGCTCGACCGCCTGGCTCGACCGCGGCAAGATCAAGCAGATCGACCGCGGCTTTGCCTCGTTCGAGAGCTGGCGCGACGAGGTGCTGGCCGAGGAAGAGCGCGACCAGCACAAGCTCGACCGCAAGATCGTGGACGAGGAGCATTGGCTGCGCCACGGCGTCTCCGGCCGGCGCAAGCGCAACGTCAAGCGTCTCGCCAATCTGCACGCGCTGCGCGACCAGCGCCGCAACTATCGCGGCACCGCCGGCGCCGCCAGTCTCGCCGCGGCGGAAGCCGAGCAATCCGGCAAGCTGGTGATCGAGGCCAAGGGCATCACCAAGGCCTATGGCGAGCGCAAGATCGTCGAGAACTTTTCGACCCGCATCCAGCGCGGCGACCGGCTCGGCATCATCGGCCCGAACGGCGCCGGCAAGACCACGCTGGTCAATTTGCTCATCGGCGGGGCGGAGCCTGATTCCGGCATCGTGCGGCTCGGCGCCAATCTGGAGACGGCCACGCTCGACCAGCACCGAGAAAGCCTCGATCCCAAATCGACGCTGGCCGAAGCGCTGACCGGTGGCCGTGGCGATCAGATCATGGTCGGCGGCAAGCCGAAACACGTCGTCGGCTACATGAAGGACTTCCTGTTCGCCCAGGAGCAGCGCGGGACGCCGGTGGAGGTGCTCTCCGGCGGCGAGCGTGGCCGTCTGATGCTGGCCCGCGCATTGGCAAAGCCGTCGAACCTCCTGGTGCTGGACGAGCCGACCAACGATCTCGACCTTGAGACGCTCGACGTGCTCGAGGAGATGCTCGGCGATTACGAGGGCACGGTCATCCTGATCAGCCACGACCGTGACTTCCTTGACCGCGTCGTCACCTCCGTGATCGCGCCCGAGGGCAACGGCAAGTGGATCGAATATGCCGGCGGCTACAGCGACATGCTGAGCCAGCGCGGCGCGGATCTAAAGCGCGAGACGGCGAAGGCGCAGCCTGTTGCAGAAAAGAAAGAGGAGCGCGCCCCTGCTCCGTCGTCCGCGCCCAAGCGCAAGCTCAGCTTCAACGAGAAGCATGCGCTGGAAACATTGCCGAAGAGGATGGACACGCTTCAGGCTGGTATTGCAAAATTGCAGCGCGTGCTCGACGATCCCAACCTCTACGCCAAGGATCGCAAGACATTCGACGACACGTCGGCTGCGATCGCCAAGGCGCATGAAGAACTGTCCGCCGCCGAAGAGCGCTGGCTCGAACTGGAAATGCTTCGCGAAGAAATAGAGCAGGCTTGAATCGTAGGATGGGTAGAGCGCAGCGAAACCCATCCTACGGGTCCGGAAATAGAGAGATCATATGACCACTCCCCTCGCCGCCAAGATCGCCCGCGAATACGGCACGCCCTGCGCCGTCATCGACATGGACAAGGTCGAGCGCAACATCGCGCGCATCCAGAAGGCCTGCGATGATGCCGGTGTCGCCAATCGCCCGCACATCAAGACCCACAAGAACCCGACCATCGCCAAGATGCAGGTCGCGGCCGGCGCCAAGGGTATCACCTGCCAGAAGATCGGCGAGGCCGAGATCATGGCCAATGCCGGCATCGACGACATCCTGATCAGCTACAATCTGCTGGGCGAGGAAAAGATGGCGCGGCTCGGCGCGCTGAATGCCAAGACCAACATGACGGTCGCCGCCGACAATTCGACCGTGGTGGCCGGCCTGCCGAAGGCCGCCGCAGCTTCCGGCCGCCCGCTCTCGGTGGTGGTCGAATGCGACACGGGCCGCAAGCGCGCGGGCGTCGAGACGCCCGCGGAAGCGATCGCGCTGGCACACGAGATCGCGGGGTCGAAGGGGCTCGAATTTGCCGGCTTCATGCTCTACCCGACCGAGACAGGCTGGGGCGATGCGCAGAAGTTTTTCGACGAAGCGCTCGCCGGCGTGCGCGCGCACGGGCTCGATGCAAAAATCGTCTCGACTGGCGGCACGCCGAACCTCGTCAACCTCGGCAAGCTCAAGGGCGGCACCGAGCACCGCTTCGGCACCTACATCTACAACGACCGCATGCAGGTCGCCGCCGGCTCGGCCACCTGGGATGACTGTGCTCTGCACGTCTATTCGACCGTGGTGAGCCGCGCCGCGCCCGAGCGCGGCATCCTTGACGCCGGCTCGAAGACGCTGACCACGGACACCGGCGGCCTCGACGGCCACGGCCTGATCCTGGAGCACCCCGAAGCCAAAATCGCGAAGTTCGCCGAGGAGCACGGCTTCCTCGACCTCTCCCGCAGCAATACGCGCCCGAACGTCGGCGACGTCGTCCGCATCGTGCCGAACCACGTCTGCGTCGTCGTCAACATGATGGACGAGGTGGTGATGGTGCGCGGCGAGGAGATCATCGGCACCCTGCCGGTGGCCGCGCGGGGGAAGCTGCGGTAGGGCTGCGCTGCGGTAGGGTGGGCAAAGCGAAGCGTGCCCACGACTTCTCGTCGCAATTTCGAAAGATGGTGGGCACGGCGCTTCGCGCCTTTGCCCACCCTACGATTTCTTGAGCCAGCTTAGCACCCCCCTGCCCGCGGCCGCCCCTGTCGCGAACGACGCCTGCAGCAGATAGCCGCCGGTCGGGGCTTCCCAATCCAGCATCTCGCCGGCGGCGAACACGCCGGGTATTCTGCGCAGCATGAACTGGTCGTCGAGCTCGTCGAAAGCGACCCCGCCGGCGGTCGAGATGGCGCGGTCGATCGGGGCGACGCCGGTGAGCTGAACCGGAATCGCGTTCACCAGATGCGCAAGCTCCGGCGGCGAGAACGAGGCCAGTTGCCGCCCCGACGCAATGGCTGCCTCCTGCATCAGGCCGATACCGACGGGTGATAGTTGCGCCGCCTTGCGCAGGAAGTTTGCAAGGGACTGCTTGCCGCGCGTGCCTGACAGGCGCGTGGTCAGCCCGGCGGCGTCGAGGTCCGGCCGCAATGCGATAGTCAGCTTCGCCTGCCCGAGGCCCAACACCGCCTCGCGCAATTCGGCCGACAGCGCGTAGATCGCGCCGCCCTCGATGCCACCGCGCGTGATCATCGCCTCGCCGCGCACGGTGTGCGCGCCGATCGTCAGCGCCACGCCCTTGAGCGGCTGGCCCTCGAAACGGCCGCGGAACAATTCGGACCATGCGACCGTGAAGCCGGAATTGGCCGGCCGCAGCTTTGAGATAGCGATGCCTTTCGCCGCGAGGATATCGACCCAGCCACCGTCCGATCCGAGCCGCGGCCAGCTTGCGCCGCCGAGGGCCAGGACGGTGGCGCCAGCCCCGATGGCGACCGTGCCGTCAGGTGTTTGAAACTGGAGCCGCCCCTCAGCATCCCAGCCGGTCCAGCGATGCCGAAAGGCAAACCGGACGCCGGCGCTATCGAGCCGCCGCAGCCAAGCGCGCAGCAAGGGCGAGGCCTTGAACGCCTTTGGAAACACCCGCCCGCTGCTGCCGACGAAGGTCGGCTCGCCCAGCTCTTCGCTCCAGGCGCGCAGCGCGTCGGGCGGAAAGGCGTCGATCGCGGCTTGCAGCTTCGGCGCGGCCTCGCGATAGCGCGCCATGAACTCCCGCAGCGGTTCGCTGTGCGTGAGATTGAGCCCACCCCGGCCTGCCATCAGGAATTTGCGGCCCGCTGACGGCATCGCGTCGTAGACGGTGACGCGGGCGCCGTCCTGCGCCAGCACCTCGGCCGCCATCAGCCCGGCGGGACCGGCACCGATGACGGCGACGTCAGTCAGAGCTTGATCCCCGCCCGTGCCGCGGCTTGCGCCACGTATTTCTGCGTCTGCTCGAACGCGCCCTGCAACGCCCTGGCCTTCGACATGTCGCTGATCTCCGCGAAATGCGCGGCGATCGCATCGGGCGTCCACTCGGACTCCGGCAGGTTGATGCCTTCACTCTCGATGATCTTGATCACGGCGAAGGAGCCGGCACCGGCGCCCATGATGGTGCGGGTCGGCGCGTCCTCGCTCAGCATGTACTCGACGGCGGGCGTGATCGCGTTCGGCTTCATCAGCTGCAGCGCCTGCGGCGGCAGCAGCTCTTCGGTCATGCGGGTCGCCGCGGTCGGCGAGATGATGTTGACGCGGATGTTGTTCTTGCGGCCTTCCTCGGCGAGCACGTTCATCAAGCCGACCATGCCGGATTTCGCCGCGCCGTAATTGGCCTGGCCGAAATTGCCGTAGAGGCCGGAGGACGAGGTGGTCAGCACGATGCGGCCGTAGTTGCGGTCGCGCATGCCGGCCCAGGCCGCCTTGCAGCAATAGAACGTGCCGACGAGGTGCACGTCGAGCACCTTCTGGAAATCGGCCGCTTCCATCTTGCCGAACGACTTGTCGCGCAGGATGCCGGCATTGGCGCACATCAGGTCGACGCTGCCCCACTCCTTGGTGGCGCGCTCGACCATCGCGGTGACCTGCTCGAAGTTCGAGACGTCGGCGCCGTCGGCCATCGCGGTGCCGCCGGCTTTGCGGATCTCCTCGACCACGGCTTCCGCCGGCGAGAGCGAGCCCCCGGTGCCGTCACGCGCGCCGCCGAAATCGTTGACCACGACCTTTGCGCCGCGGCTGGCGAGCGCCAGCGCATGCGCCTTGCCGAGACCATTGCCCGCGCCGGTGACGATGGCGACGCGTCCGTCGAACCTGATTGCCATTGTGCTTCCTTTCTTCCTTCTCCCCTTGCGGGAGAAGGTGGCGCGCAAGCGCCGGATGAGGGGTTGTCTCGGCAGATGAGCGAGTGGAGAGAGACCCCTCACCCGGCTTCATCTCGCTCCGCTCGATTTCGCCACCCTCTCCCGCAGGGGGAGAGGGCGCACCGAGCGTGGATTATGCAGCTTTTGAGCAGCGATGGGTTGCCGGGTCAAGCCCGGCAACGACGCCTCAAGTCAGGCGAAATAGATCAGGCCGAGCCAGTCAGCGACCAGCGCCGGCTTGTCCTCGCCTTCGATCTCGACCGTCACGTTGGTGCGGGACTGGAGCTCATTGGGCTTGCGCAGCTTGGCTTCCGCCAGCACGAAACGGCCGCGGACGCGCTTGCCCGAGCGCACCGGCGAGATGAAGCGCAGCTTGTCGAAACCGTAGTTCACGCCCATCGTGGTGCCCGCGATCACAGGCATCACCTCGTAGGACATGATCGACAGCAGCGACATCGTCAGGAAACCGTGCGCGATGGTGGTGCCGAACGCGGTCTCCTTCTTGGCGCGCTCCGGATCGACATGGATGAACTGGTGATCCTCGATCACGTCGGCATAGGTGTCGATGCGGGGTTGATCGACCAGGTGCCATGACGATACGCCGATCTCCTTGCCGACCATGGCCTGATAGGCCTCCAGCGTAATCGGCGGCTTCTTCCAGACTTCGTTCATTACTAGCTCCTCATGCCGTCATTCCGGGGCGATGCGGAGCATCGAGCCCGGAATCCGTCGCGCCGCAGAACCTGGTGCGAAATGGATTCCGGGCTCGCGCTTCGCGCGCCCCGGAATGACGAAATCTCACTTAAGTTTCGCCCCGTGTTTTCGGCAGCTCGGGAAAATCCTCCTCGCGGAATTCCCGGCCGCGCAGCGGATCGCTCCGGTCATCGTCGCGTTCCAGCCGTCGTAGCTGCACCCGGCGGATTTTGCCAGAGATCGTCTTCGGCAGCTCGGTGACGATCTCGAGCCGGCGGATGCGTTTGAACGGTGCAAGGCGCGTGTGCAGGTGCTGGAAGATGGAGAGCGCCGTCTCCGGCGAGCGTTCCGCGCCCGAGGTCAGCAGCACGAAGGCCTTGGGGATCGCGAGCCGAATGGGATCGGGGCTCGGGACCACCGCGGCTTCCGCGACGAGCTCATGCTCGAGCAGCACACTCTCCAGCTCGAACGGGCTGATGCGATAGTCGGACGATTTGAACACGTCGTCGGAGCGACCGACGAAAGTGAGATAGCCGTCCTCGTCAGCGAAGACAACGTCGCCGCTGCGATAGAGCGCGCCCTCTGCGCCCGACAGTTTTCCGTCGTCGCCTTGATAGCCCTGCATCAGGCCGGCCGGACGGTCCGCGCCGAGCAGCAGCGCCACTTCGCCCTCCCTGGCCGGATGACCATCGGCATCGCTGACCTGCACGCGATAGCCGGGCAGCGGGCGGCCCATCGAGCCGACCTTGATAGGCTGCCCCGGCGAGTTGCCGGCAAGCGCGGTGGTTTCGGTCTGGCCGTAGCCGTCGCGGATGGTGAGGCCCCAGGCCGCCTGCACCTGGTCGATCACTTCAGGATTGAGCGGCTCGCCTGCGCCGCAGACTTCGCGAAGGACCACCTTGAACGAGGACAGGTTCTCCTGGATGAACAGCCGCCACACCGTCGGCGGCGCGCACAGCGTGGTGACGCCGCAGCGGCCGATGGTGGCGAGCAGTCCTTTGGCATCGAAACGCGGCTGGTTGACCACGAACACGGTGGCGCCCGCATTCCACGGCGCGAAGAAGCAGCTCCAGGCGTGCTTGGCCCAGCCGGGTGACGAGATGTTGAGATGGACGTCGCCGGGCTTGAGCCCGATCCAGTACATGGTGGAGAGATGCCCGACCGGATAGCTGCGCTGGCTGTGCCGCACGAGCTTTGGCTTTGCTGTGGTGCCCGAGGTGAAATAGAGCAGCATCGGGTCGTCGGCGTTGGTCGGGCCGTCGGGCGTAAAACTCTCGGGCGCTTTCGCCGCCTCGTCATAGGCAAGCCAGCCATCCGAGGCAGCGCCGACCACGATGCGCACGACATTCTCGGCGCCAAGGCTTGCGAATTTCGCGACCTGATCTTCGGCCGCCACCACCGCCTTGGCCTTGCCGCGATCGAGCCGATCGCGCAGTTCTTCGGCGGTGAGCAGCGTGGTTGCGGGAATCACGACGACGCCGAGCTTGATCGCCGCCAGCATCGTCTCCCACAGCGGAACCACATTGCCGAGCAGCAGCAGGAGATGATCGCCGCGCCTCAAACCCTGCGCGCGGAGGAAATTTGCGACCTGGTTGGAGCGCTGCGAGAGCGCCGCGAAGGACAGCTTGGTCTGCTTGTCCTGCGCGGCATCGACGATCCAGAGCGCGGGGCGATCCTTGGCGTCGGCATCCTTCGCGAGCTCGTCGAACCAGTCGAGCGCCCAGTTGAAGGGAACTGGATCGGGCCAGCGGAAGCCTTTGACCGCTGTCTCGTAATCCGTGCGGTTATGAAGCAGAAACGCGCGCGCTTCCTGAAATGTCGTCATGGTCCGGGCCCGTCGAATTGATCTTCGAGCGTAGCCCGGATGGAGCGAAGCGCAATCCGGGGCCGGTCGCGCCATTCGAGGGAACCGTCCCGGATTTCGCTTCGCTCCATCCGGGCTACGGGCAAAGCCTCGCTATTTTCCAGCGAGGCTGCGAACGTGCTTGATAATTCCGGAAAAATCCACCCCGCCCTGGCCGGCTGCGTCGAAAGACTGATAGATCTCCTGCGCATGCTTGCCGAGCGGCGTCGCGGCGCCCGCGGCCTTGGCAGCGTCCTGCGCCAGGGTCAGGTCCTTCACCATTAGCGCCGAGGCAAAGCCCGGCTTGTAGTCGTTGTTCGCCGGCGAGGTCGGCACCGGGCCCGGAACCGGGCAATAGGTCGTCAGCGACCAGCACTGGCCCGACGAGGTCGAGGCAACGTCGAACAGCGCCTGGTGCGAGAGGCCCAGCTTTTCGCCGAGCGCAAATGCCTCGCTCACCGCGATCATGGAAATGCCGAGGATCATGTTGTTGCAGATCTTGGCGGCCTGCCCCGCGCCGGCGCCGCCGCAATGGACGATCTTCTTGCCCATCTTCTCCAGCACAGGCTTTGCCGCCGCGAACGCGCCCTCCTCGCCGCCGCACATGAAGGTCAGCGTCGCGCCCTTGGCGCCGCCGGTGCCGCCGGAGACCGGCGCATCGACCGAGAGCACGCCGTTCTTGGCCGCGAGCGCGTGCGCCTGCCGCGCGCTCTCGACGTCGATGGTGGAGCTGTCGATGATCAGCGCGCCCTTGGTCATGGCAGGAACGACCTCGTTCCAGACGCCGAGCACGTGCTTACCTGCGGGGAGCATGGTGACGACGACATCGGCGCCCTTCACGGCTCCGGCCGCGCTGTCGGCGATGCCGGCGCCGTCAGCCTTTGCCTGGTTGCGGGAGGCCTCGACCAGGTCGAACGCCACCACCTTGTGGCCGGCCTTGACGAGGTTGGCCGCCATTGGGCCGCCCATGTTGCCGAGACCGATGAATGCGATCGTGGCCATTGTCGTTTCCTCCGCTGTCGCGTTGTTAGTTGAACTTCAGCTCATCACTGCCGATCTCGGCGAGATACGGCGCCAGCATCTCTGGCGTGACATCCTCGATCCGCGGCGGCGACCAGGTCGGATTGCGGTCCTTGTCGATCACGGCGGCGCGCACGCCCTCGCGGAAATCGTCGCTGCGGAAGACCTCGCATGCGGCGCGATATTCGCGCACCAGGCACTCTTCCAGGCTCGACGCTGTACGCGCGAGCCGCAAGAGCTTCAGCGTCACTACCATCCCGCGCGGCGATTTTTCGTTGAGCGTCTTCAGCGTGGCCAGCGCAAACTCCGAGCCGTCGCGCTTGAGCGCGGCAAAAATGTCTTCCATGCGATCGAAGCCGAACAGCGCGTCAATGATCGGCTCCTTGGCGGCGACCGGCCCCGCAGTCTCGCCGGTCGCAAAACCGTTGATGAGCTTGGTGACGTCGGCAGCCGTCGCGCCCCGGCGAACCTTGGTCAGCGCCTCGCGCAGCTCCGGCCACTTGGCGGCCAGCACCACGGCGTCCGCAAATTTGGCGTGGATCGCATCGGGGCCGTTCATGGTCTGGCCGGTCAGGCCAAAATAGGTGCCGATCTCGCCGGGCGAGCGCGACAGCAACCAGGTGCCGCCGACATCGGGGAAGAAGCCGAGCCCGACCTCGGGCATTGCCAGCTTGGTGCGATCGGTGACGACACGATGGCTAGCATGGCCCGACAGCCCGACGCCGCCGCCCATCACGAGGCCGTCCATGAACGCGACATACGGCTTCGGATATTTCGCGATCCGCGCATTCATGACGTATTCCTGGCGCCAGAACCGCGCGCCGAGATCGCCGCCTTCGCGCGAGCTCTCCCAGAGGCCGCGGATGTCGCCGCCGGCACAGAGGCCGCGCTCGCCGGAGCCTTCGAGGATGATCACTGCGACTTCAGGATCAGTCTCGAACCTATCGAGCGCCGCGTCGATGCCCTCGGACATCTCCAGCGTCATCGCGTTGATCGCCTTGGGGCGGTTGAGCCGGATCACGCCCGCCGCGCCCTCGCGGCGAACGATGAGATCGCCCTCCCCCACTGCACTCATCGCGCGCCCTCGATCAGTTTGCGCGCCACGATGAGCCGCATGATTTCATTGGTGCCTTCGAGGATCTGGTGCACGCGCAGATCGCGCACGATCTTCTCGATGCCGTATTCGCTGAGATAGCCGTAGCCGCCGTGAAGCTGGAGCGCGTGGTTGGCGACCTCGAAACCGACATCGGTGCCGAAGCGTTTCGCCATCGCGCACAGCATGGTGGCGTCGGGGTCCTTGCGGTCCAGCGCCGCCGCAGCGCGCCACAGGAACGTGCGCGCGGCCTCGAGCTCGATCGCCATGTCGGCAAGGCGGAATTGCAACGCCTGGAATTCGTCGAGGCGCTTTCCAAAGGCCTTGCGCTCCTTCATGTAGACGCGCGCCTTGTCGAGCGCAGTTTGGGCGCCACCCAGAGAACACGCCGTGATGTTGAGGCGACCGCCGTCGAGGCCCGCCATCGCGATCTTGAAGCCGACGCCCTCTTCGCTCAGGCGATTGGCGACCGGGACACGAGCGTTCTCGAACATCACCGCGCGGGTCGGCTGCGCGTTCCAGCCCATCTTGCGCTCATTGGCGCCAAAGGACACGCCCGGCGTCTTGCCATCAATCACAAGCGTCGAGATGCCGCCGGGGCCATCGCCACCGGTGCGGACCATGGCGACCAGCAGATCGGTGCCGCCGGCCCCAGAGATGAACTGCTTCTGGCCGCTCAGGACGTAATGATCGCCGTCGCGCACGGCGCGGGTGCGAAGCGCCGCCGCGTCCGAGCCGGCGCCCGGCTCGGTCAGGCAGTAGCTTGCGATCAGCTCCATGCTGCACAGTTTCGGCAGCCATTGGTGGCGCTGGGTGTCGCTGCCGTAGGCATCGATCATCCAGCTCGCCATGTTGTGGATGGAGATGAAGGCCGAGGTGGTCGGGCACCCCGTCGCCAGCGCCTCGAAGATCAGCGCCGCGTCGAACCGACTCATGGCGGAGCCGCCGACATCGTCGCGGATGTAGATGCCGCCCATGCCGAGGCTTGCTGCCTCGCGCATCACGTCGACGGGAAAGTGCTTCTCCTCGTCCCAGCGCAGCGCGTGCGGCGCGATCTTCTCCGCCGCAAACGCCAATGCCATATCGCGAACCGCGACCTGATCCTCGTTCAGAGCGAACTGCATACTCGGCTGCTCACTGTTCTCGTCATTGCGAGGAGCGGAGCGACGAAGCAATCCAGAGTCTTTCCGCGGTGACAGTCTGGATTGCTTCGCTGCGCTCGCAATGACGGGCTGGGCTACAGCCTTACTTCATCAGCGGGATCGAAAACTCCGCGCCTTCCTTGACGCCGGACGGCCAGCGCGAGGTCACCGTCTTGGTTTTGGTGTAGAAGCGGACCGAGTCCGGGCCGTGCTGGTTGAGATCGCCGAAGCCGGACTTCTTCCAGCCGCCGAAGGTGTAATAGGCGATCGGCACCGGGATCGGCACATTGATGCCGACCATGCCGACATTCACCTTGGCCGCAAAGTCGCGGGCGGCGTCGCCGTCGCGGGTGAAGATGGCAACGCCGTTGCCGTAGTCATGCTCGGACGGCAGCGCCAGCGCTTCCTTGTAGTCGTGCGCGCGCACGACCGAGAGCACCGGGCCAAAAATCTCTTCCTTGTAGATCCGCATGTCCTTGGTGACGTTGTCGAACAGCGAACCGCCGAGATAGAAGCCGTTCTCGTAGCCCTGCATCTTGAAGCCGCGGCCGTCGACGGCGAGCGTCGCGCCTTCCTTGATGCCGATGTCGATGTAGCTCTTGACCTTCTCGACCGCCTCGCGCGTGACCAGCGGACCGTAATCGGCCGACGGGTCGATCGAGGTACCGATCTTCAAGGATTCGACGCGCGGGATCAGCTTTTCCATCAGGCGATCCGCGGTGGCCTTGCCGACAGGCACCGCGACGGAGACGGCCATGCAGCGCTCGCCGGCCGAGCCGTAGCCGGCGCCGATCAGCGCGTCCACGGCCTGGTCCATATCGGCGTCGGGCATGACGATGGCGTGGTTCTTGGCGCCGCCAAAGCACTGGCAGCGCTTGCCGGTCTGGGCGGCGCGCTCATAGATGTACTGCGCGATCGGCGTGGAGCCGACGAATCCGACGGCCTTGATATCGGGGTCATCAAGGATGGCGTCGACCGCTTCCTTGTCGCCGTTGACGACGTTGAGGATGCCGGCCGGCAGGCCCGCCTCGATCATCAGCTCGGCGAGCAGCATCGGCACGCCAGGATCGCGTTCCGACGGCTTGAGGATGAAGGCATTGCCGCAGGCGATGGCGGGCGCGAACTTCCACATCGGGATCATGGCCGGGAAGTTGAACGGCGTGATGCCGGCAACGACGCCGAGCGGCTGGCGCATGGAGTAGATGTCGATGCCGGGGCCTGCGCCCTCGGTGTACTCGCCCTTCATCAGGTGCGGGATGCCGCAGGCGAATTCCGCGACCTCGAGGCCGCGCTGGATGTCACCCTTCGCATCGGGAACGGTCTTGCCGTGCTCGCGGGCGAGAAGCTCGGCGAGCTTGTCGTAATCGCGCTGCACCAGCTCGACGAATTTCATCATGACGCGGGCGCGGCGCTGCGGGTTGGTCGCGGCCCACTCGGGCTGCGCTGCGCGCGCGTTCTCGACGGCGGCGCGGACCTCGGCCTTGGACGCCAGCGCGACCTTGGCCTGGACGTCACCGGTCATCGGCTCGAAGACGTCGGCGGTGCGGCCGGAGGTGCCCTTCACTTCCTTGCCACCGATGAAATGTCCGACTGAACGCATGGAATGATCTCCTTGAGGGCGAGCTTGAACGCTTTGACAAATCCTATTGACCTGCATTTTATAGGATTCAAGTCTGAGATATTGCACCATAGATGTGCGAAAATGCTGGATCAAGGTAGCATCGACTGGGACGACTTTCGCTTCGTGCTGGCCATCGTGCGGGGCGGCTCGGTGTCGGCTGCGGCAAAACAGCTCGGCGTCGATCATGCAACCGTGATCCGCCGTGTGGACCGGCTGGAAAAGCACCTCTCGGCCAAGCTGTTCGACCGGCGCAAGACCGGCTACCTCCTGACCGAGGCCGGCCAGCGCGTCGCCGACAGCGCGGAAGCGATGGAATCGACCATCGTCGCCAACCAGGAGCAGGTCGGCGGCTCCGTGGCCCGGCTGACCGGCACGGTGCGGATCGGCGCGCCCGACGGCTTCGGCACCGCATTCCTGGCGCCGCGGATGGCGCCGTTCGCGGACCGCTATCCCGACCTCGATCTGCAACTTGTGGCGACCGCGCGGCTGTTCAGCCTCTCCAAGCGCGAAGCCGATATCGCCATCAGCCTCACCATGCCGAAGGAAGGCCGCATCGTCGGCCGCAAGCTGCTGGATTACCGCCTCGGGCTTTACGCCGCCCCCGCCTATCTCGACCGCTTCCCGACAATCGCCTCGCGGCAGGACCTGCCGCAGCACCGTTTCGTCGGCTACATCGAGGAGCTACTGTTCACGCCCGAGCTCGACTATCTGCCGCAGGTGTCGCCGCGGATCTCGGCCCGCTTCCGCAGCGCCAATCTGATCGCGCAGCTCAATGCCACCCTCGCCGGCTTCGGCATTGCGGTGCTGCCGCACTTCATGGCGGCCGACTATCCGCAGCTCGTGGCGGTGCTGCCGGAGGAGATCTCGATCACGCGGACGTTCTGGATGCTGATGCACGCGGACAGCAAGGACCTCGCGCGGATCCGGGCGGTTGCGGATTACATCGGCGAGATCGTGGAGCGCGAGCGAGCGTTGTTTGCGGGGCGATAGCACAGCTTCCGTAGGGTGGGCAAAGGCGCAAAGCGCCGTGCCCACCATCTCTCTCCGACAATGACGAAGTCGTGGGCACGCTTCGCTTTGCCCACCCTACGGCATCTCGGCCTAGCTCTGCTTCGCTTTCTTCGGCGCCGTCACCTTCGGCTCGCGCTTCGCGCCCTCGAGCGCGCTGTCCTTGCCCGCCTTCAGCACCTCGTCCGACAGTTCGCTGGAGCCGGCGATGCGCGCCAGCAGCATGGTGCCCGCCATCGTCGCCAGCGTCGCGATCGCCTGCTTGCGCGCTGCCTTGCGCGGCTGGTTCTGGATGTAGCTGGTCATCATCTCGATCATCTCATCGAGCTTGCCGGCGAAGGCTTTGCGCGTCTTCGGGCTCTCACGGGCGATCTCGGCGCCGAGCGCGGGGATCGAGCAGCCATGGCCGGGATTGTCGCGATGCAGCGCGGAGAGATAGGTCTCGACGATCTGGGCCAGTTGCTTCTCCGGCGCGGCCTGATCGGACTGCTTGCGCCAATGCTCCATCGAGCGGTCCATGGCATAGGCGAAGGCCTCGATCACCAGCGCCTCGCGGGAGTCGAAATGCGCGTAGAAGCCGCCATGGGTCAGGCCCGCCTCCTTCATGAGATCGGCGACGCCGATGCCATGGGCGCCCTTCTCGCGCAGCCGCACCGAGGCCTTCTTCACGATCCGGTCGTGGGTTTCCTGCTTGTGTTCCCGGGAATAGCGCATGCGGATCTCATTGGATGTCGAAGATCATCTCATAACACAGAAATGAACCAGGCGGTGCATTAATTCGTGTTTAGACATTCCCGATCATCGAAAAGGTTGCAGTCGCATGGACCGCGAGCGCGCCCTTGCCGTCGCGCACAAAACCCTCGGTGTAGCTGGTCTGGCGGCCCAGCTTGATGATCTTGCCTTCGGCCGAGATCAGCCCGGACCGGACCGACAGCGGGCGGAGGAACGTCATCTTCAGGTCGAGGGTCACGGACGATTGGCCAGCCTCCAGACGTGTCGAAATGGCGCAGCCCATGGCGGTGTCGATCAGCGCCGCCGCCGTCGCGCCATGCAGCAGCCCGATGGTATTTTCCAGATCCTCGCGCGGCTCCAGTTCCATGACGATCCGCCCCGGTTCGACCACGGCCATGACGAAGCCGATCAGCTTTGCGAAGGGCGGCGGCGGCAGCCGGCCATCACGGATGCCCAGCATGGCGTCCATGCCGGACAGCCCCATCGCCACTTTCGCAACCGGCGCCGGCACCTGCCAGTCCACCACGCGCTCGCGCCGCTGCGCCGGCGAAAACAGGTCGAGTTGCTCAAGTTCGGTCATGGCGGCCTCTTTGAATGATGCACGTCATACTATGCCACGGACTTCGCACTGGCAACTCTGCCCTGCCCGCTTGACAAGAAGGGCGTTTCGGCCCGGAAGTGATGCCGACGTGCGCGCCTCGCGCCTGTCCACGAAACCTTCGAGATGCCAAGATGGAAATGCTCAACAATCACTGCGGCGTGACGCGCGATGCGCGCGGCGTCGTTCATGTCGCGATCTGCAACGCCGGCTCGCTCAACATCCTGGGCTCGCCCGTGACCGACGCGGTGCACGAAGGCCTGCAGCAGCTCTCGTCCGACCGCAGCATCCGCGTCCTGGTCCTGCGCGGCCAGAGCGAGAAGAGCATGATCGGGGGCGCCGACATCAAGGAGATGGCCAAGCTCGACCAGAAGTCAGCCGAGGCCTTCATCAGCCGCCTGCGCGATCTGTGCGAGGCTGTGCGCCAGTTCCCCGCCCCCGTGATTGCGCGGATGCCCGGCTGGTGCCTCGGTGGCGGGCTCGAGGTCGCAGCCGCCTGCGACTTCCGCATCTCCGCGCATGATGCGCATTTCGGCATGCCGGAGGTGCGCGTCGGCATCCCCTCGGTGATCCACGCGGCGCTGTTGCCGCGCCTGATCGGCTGGGCCCGCGCGCGCTGGCTGGTGATGACGGCGGAGAACATCGACGCGCCAACCGCGCTGGCGTGGGGGCTAATTGATAAGGTCGCACCGGAAGGTGGGCTGGACGCCGCCGTGGAGCACCTGGTGAATGCCCTGCTCGAATGCGGCCCGGAGGCGCTGCGCTCGCAGAAGGCGCTGCTGCGGCAATGGGAGGAATTGCCGCTGACGGAATCGGTGAATTTGAGCGTCAAGGTCTTTGGTGAGTCGTTCCTGACGGACGAGCCGACGCGGCTGATGCAGGCGTTTGTCGACCGGAAGCGGTAGGTTTTCCTGCGGTAGTGAGCCGTCACCGCTCCAAAGGCGGTGTCATGCCCCGCGAAGGCGGGGCATCCAGTACGCCGCGGCCCGTCGGCTCAATCACGACTGCCTCGGAGTACTGGATCGCCCGCCTTCGCGGGCGATGACGGCGGTATGCGGAACGACCACCGCGCCCCACTCCCCAATCGAACGACCAAATCTCATCCGACCCACGACATTTTCTCATCCCTCGCGCGGTTGCATTTTTTGCGTCGCATCATATGATGGTCATAATCTTATTCATCATCGCCAGGGAGTTTTGTCATGGCCGAAGCCGCCGATCCCGTCGTCATCGTCTCCGCCGCCCGCACCCCGCTCGGCCGCTTCATGGGCGAGCTGTCGCCGCTTGCCGCGCACAAGCTCGGCTCGCATGTGATTGGCGCCGCGCTGGAGCGCGCCAAGCTTGCGCCGGAGAAGGTCGATGAGGTCTTCATGGGCTGCGTCCTGCCGGCCGGTCAGGGCCAGGCGCCGGCGCGGCAGGCCGCGCGTGCAGCCGGTCTGCCCGATGCCACCGGCGCCACCACCGTGAACAAGGTCTGCGGCTCCGGCATGAAGGCGACCATGCTGGCGCACGACATCATTCGCGCCGGCTCGGCCGAGATCGTCGTCTCCGGCGGCATGGAGAGCATGAGCAACGCGCCCTATCTCCTCGCCAAGGCCCGCGGCGGCTATCGCGCGGGGCACGACCGCATCATCGACCACATGATGATGGATGGCCTCGAAGACGCCTACGAGACCGGCCGCTCCATGGGCGATTTCGGCGAAGCCACCGCCGAGGCCTACCAGTTCACCCGCAAGGACCAGGACGCCTATGCGATGGAGACGCTCAGCCGCGCCCGCAAGGCGGTCGAGGGCGGCGCCTTCAAGGCCGAGATCGCGCCGATCACGCTGGCCGAGAAGGCCGGCCCGCGCATCATCGCCAACGACGAGCATCCGCTGAAGGTCGATCCGGCAAAAATCCCCGGGCTGAAGGCGGCGTTCCGCGCCAACGGCACGATCACGCCGGCCGCCTCCTCCGCCAATGCCGACGGCGCCGCCGCGCTGGTGCTGACCAAGCGCTCGCTGGCCGATCGCAATGGCCTGCCTGCCATCGCCGAGATCAAGGGCCACGCTACCCACAGCCAGGAACCGCAATGGTTCACCACCGCGCCGATCCCGGCGATCCGCAAGTTGCTCGAGAAGGTCGGCTGGGCTGCCTCCGACGTCGACCTGTTCGAGATCAACGAGGCCTTCGCCGTGGTGGCAATGGCGGCGCAGCGCGACCTCGGCATTCCCCGCGACAAGCTCAACATCAACGGCGGCGCGTGCGCGCTCGGCCATCCCATCGGCGCCACTGGCGCGCGGCTGATCGTGACGCTGCTGCATGCGCTCGAGGCCAACAATCTCAAGCGCGGCGTCGCGGCGCTCTGCATCGGTGGCGGCGAAGCCACCGCGATCGCGGTGGAGCGGCTGACGCACTAAAGCGCGATGAGATCAGGATGAATCGTCGCGCTTTAGGTTATGGTTTGAGCATGATCTTTTCGGAAAACCGCTGCGCACTTTTCCGGATCATGCTCTAACGCCTGATGTCCTGAATCTCCGATGTCCTGAATTGAGGGAAGTCTGTCATTTCAGACTTCCCTCTTCCGTGCCAGACTGCAACGATGACGCAGGTCTCCCAAAGCCTGCCAACCAAGATTGAGGCCCAATGATCTCGAACTGGCTCGCGGCGGCACTCGGCCGCCGCAACATCCACTACGGCTGGGTGATGGTCGGCGTCACCTTCCTCACCGCGCTGATCAGCGCCGGCACGGTCGGTGCGCCCGGCGTGTTCATCGTCCCGCTTCAGAAGGAATTCGGCTGGAGCACGGCGGAGATCTCCTCCGCGCTGTCGATCCGCTTCATCCTGTTCGGGCTGATGGCGCCGTTCGCGGCGGCGCTGCTCAACCGCTACGGCCTGCGCAACGTCACGCTGGCGGCGCAGCTGATCGTGGTCTCGGCGCTGGTCGCTTCGCTCGGCATGACGCAGGTCTGGCAGCTGATCGCGCTGTGGGGCGTCGTGATCGGCATCGGCACCGGCATGACCGCGCTGGTGCTGGGCGCCACCATCGCAACGCGCTGGTTTGCAGCAAGACGTGGCCTCGTCGTCGGCATCATGACCGCGAGCGTCGCCACCGGCCAGCTCGTGTTCCTGCCGTTGCTGGCAAGCCTCACCGAACGCTACGGCTGGCGGCTTGCGCTCGGCTTCGTCTGCATCGCGCTCGGCGTCTCCGCCCTCGCCGTGCTGCTCGCGATGCGCGATCGGCCGAGCGACGTGGGCCTGCGCCCGTTCGGCGACGAAGGCACGGCACCCCTGCCCGCCCCGCCGGTCAACCACGGCTCGATCACGGGCGTGGCGCTCGGCACGCTGCGCGATGCCTCGAAGTCGAGTGCATTCTGGATCCTGTTCGCGACCTTCTTTGTCTGCGGCGCCTCCACCAACGGCCTCGTCCAGGTGCACCTGATCCCGATGTGCCTCGATTTCGGCATCCCGCAGGTGCAGGCGGCGAGCCTGCTGGCTGCGATGGGCATCTTCGACTTCTTCGGCACCATCATGTCGGGCTGGCTCTCGGACCGCTACGACAACCGCTATCTGCTGTTCTGGTATTACGGCCTGCGCGGGCTCTCGCTGATCTTCCTCCCCTTCAGCGATTTCTCGTTCTACGGCCTGTCCGTCTTCGCGATGTTCTATGGGCTCGACTGGATCGCGACGGTGCCGCCGACGGTGCGTCTCACGGCGCAGAAGTTCGGACCCGAGCGCGCCAATCTGGTGTTCGGCTGGATCTTTGCCGGTCACCAGCTCGGCGCCGGCACCGCTGCGTTCGGCGCCGGCTTCTCGCGGACGGTCTATCAGAGCTATCTGCCTGCGTTCTTCATCGCCGGCGCGCTCTGCGTGTTCGCTTCGCTGATCGTGCTGGCGCTGTCGCGGCAACCGAAGGCCGAGCCGAAGCCCGCGATGGCCTAGTACCTGATCGTGGTGGTGACGCCGAACACTGCGGCGTCACCGATCCGCGAGAGGCCGGTCGGATCGTTCGGATTCGGGATGCCACCGGAGGGGCGCCACACGTACTGGAAGTAAGGTGCAATCAGCCAGCCCGGCTTGATGTGCGCCTCGTAGATCATCTCGAGCAGGGTCTCGTTGCTGCGCACCGGCCCCGCAACGCCGGTGTAGAAATTCGTATCGACATCGAGATTGCGCGCGGTGTTCGAGATCCGCATATAGGCCATCGCCACGCCGAAGCGGTCGAGCGGACGGCCCGGCGTGAAGCCGACGAAGCCGATGCCGCCGTCGAGATAGAGATCGATCAGGTTGCGGTCCGGCGGGCTGTAGGCGATGCGGCCGAACGCGGTGACACCCGGGAGCGAGGCCGAGGTCGTGTTGTCCTTGACCTCCGGTGGGCGGTAGAGCACCTGCTCGATGACGGCGAAGATGCCGTAATTGCCGCGGAGCCTTGCCGGAATGCCGCTGCCATCTGGGTCGGCGATCGACTGCCCTTCCACCGTGAAGCGCTGGCTGTCGAACGAACCATAATGCTTCCACGCGCCCGGCGTGAAATTGCCGGCAAGCGGACGCCCGCCGATATCGATGTCGTAGTTGAAGCGCACCTGCCCGATCACCCAGGGCGGATCGTTGACGCGGAAGGCAAGGCCGTGATGATCGCGCAGCTGCGGATCCTGATCGCCCGGGCCGGACGGATCGCCGTTGAAGACCGCGCCGAACAGCGTGACCTGGTCCGACAGCGTGGCCTTGACGCGGATGCCGGGCACCGCGATCGGCGGCGCCGGGCCGCCGGCCGGAAGGTTGCTCGCCTTGATCGCCGGCCAGCCGAAGGTGCCGTTGATGAAGAGGTCGTCGGTCTGGCTGTCGAAGAACTCGACGTCGGCGGCCTGCTGACCGGCCCTAATGTTGAGGCGGTCGTTGAAAAAACTCTGCTCGAAATAGGCGTTGTAGAGCCGCTGGTCCGGCAGCGCCTCGATCTCGCTGATGGTCGCGAGATTCACCACGTAGTTGCGCGAGAGCCCCTGGCCGTAGATCACGAAGCCGTTGGCGTAGAAGCGGCCGCCGGTCCAGCCGACCAGCTTGTCGAGATCGGCATCGACCGACAGGTCGAGGCGGCCGAAATGGATGGCGCCGCGCTTCACGCCGCCGGAGACGTTGGCAATGTTGTCCGCGATGTAGGTGGCGCCGAAGTTGAGGCCCTTGTTGGCGAGACCGTCATGCCACTCGTTGAACCATTTCGGAAACAGCCATTCGGCCGCGCTCTCGTCCTTGGCGCCGGCGAACGCGTCCGTGCTCGCCAGGGCGAGCGCAATGGCGGCGACGCCTTGCAGCAGCAATCTGTGGGCAGTCCCGATCACGGCAGGCTATTTTTTGAAGATGCCTGTGCGCCGCATGAACAGATAGGCCGCACCGACCGAGCAGATCATCATCGCCGCAGCCCAGAGAAACCCCTCTTCGACATCGGTGAGCGGCAGGCCCTTGGTGTTCATGCCGAAGATGCCGGTAATCAGCGTCGGCGGCAGCAATAGCGAGGTCACGATCGAGAGCGTGTGGAGGTGGCGGTTGCTCTCCTCCTCGTTCTTGAAGCGCAGCTCCTCCTCGAGCAGGCGGCTGCGTTCGCGCAGCTCGACGATGTCGTGGTCGAGGCCGTCGAGCCGCTGCGCCAGCTTGCCGGCATGGATGCGCAGCGCGGGTGCGAGGTGGTCGGTGTTCTTCTGGTCGAGGCGGTGGAACAGCACGCGCAATCCGGTGAGCTGGCGATGCAGCCTGACGCAGGTCCGGCGCAGCCGGCCGAGATTGCGGCGCATGTCCGATTTAACATCGTCCGCGAGGATCTTTTCCTCGATGTCGTCGATCTCCTGGCCGAGCTTGTCGGCCATCCGGTCGAGCGTGTCGGCAACCTCGTCGACGATCTTTTCCAGGAGATGGGCGACGTTGTCGACGCGGTAGCCGCCTTCGAGCACGCGGCGCGTCGCGTCCGCCGAGCACAGCGCCTGATGACGGCCGGAGACCAAGAGATGCTCGGTCATGGCAAAGCGCAGGAACGCGGTTTCCTCCGTCGCGCTGTCGATCTCGCGCACGAGGTCGGAGAACACGCCGTAGACGCAATGGTCGATGACGTGGAGCTGCTGGAACGTGTCGTTCGACAGCAGCAGCTCGCGCGCGAGCGGCGGCAGCGGCGATGCCGCGATCCACGGCCGCACGCGACCATCTGTCAGGTTGAAATGCAGCCAGAGCCGGCCATCATGGCTGGACTCGATCGGCTGGTCGATCGGCAGCGCCTCGGCGCTGCCGTCGGCGTGCAGGCGAAACGCCCAGACCAGGCCCGGAATGGCCGGCTCGGTGTTCTCTATCGCGCTGACAAGCTTTGCCGGCTCAGCCATGGCCAACCCCAACCGTCAACAGATGCCCCGCTCCGGAAGATGGCTGACGGCATCTTCCGGACCCACGGGTACTCAATTACGGCTTTGTTACAGTTTGATGATAGCGAGCCGCCCTACTCGGCGGCCAGCCCGGTCGCGGCGGCTTCGGCTTCCTTGACGTAGTCGTGCACGACGCGGCCGAACGGCAGCGTCAGGTCGGCGATGTAATGGTGCGCGCCGAGGCAGCGGCGAACCGGGAAGTCGGCGACCGGCGCATTGACATGCGGCACCAGATGCAGCCGGCCGGGTCCCATCCAGGAGCCCTTCGGCACGATGTCGATCAGGTTAATCGCAACGAGCTGGCAGACTTCGAGCCGGCCGTCGACGCCGGGGATCATCTTCAGATTAACTTGCGTCTTCGACAGCGTGGCGCGGGTAAGATCGCCGTTGCCGGCCATGCTCTCGTGCTTGTAGCCCATCGTGCCCATGGCGACGAGCTGGCCGGCATATTCCAGCGTGCCGGTCAGCGTGTCCTTGACGATCTCGAGCTTGGGATGGGCGTACTTCTTGGGAAAGCCCCAGATCTCGCGGCCGGCGGCGATCGGCGGATCATCGTCCAGATACATCTGCGAGACGAAGTTGACCTCCTCGCCGTTGAGGCGCGCGGGGATGACGAGGCCGGACTCGGTGTAGCTGCCGAACCCGGAGGAGTCCGGCATCTTGATCCATTCGTAATGCACGATCGGCTGGTCGATCGGCTCCAGCGGCTCAGGCAGACCGGCGCGGATCAGGTCCGGATCGGTCTCGTAGGTGATGACCAGAAATTCGCGATTGACGAAGCGGTACGGGCCGGCCGGATAGCTCGGTCCCGCGGCCGGCATCGACGGAAGTCTCAGCACGTCTTCCCTGCGCATCTTGATCTCCTGTGTGATGCCTCTGTGACGTCCGCGCGCCGGTTCGCGGATATTATGCAAATTGCTAGCCGCCGTCATTGACTGCGATGTGAAGGATTTCCGTCAGCCGCGCGACCTGCCGCCATTCCCGCTGCGGCCAGCATGCATGCGGACGATGCATCGGCGCCGCAATTGTCATCAGGTCGTCACCACCGGACGCAATCGTTTGGAATAGGCAGGAGGCATCGCCCATGGACGCCCGTACGTCGCAACCGACACATTCGACCCACCAGCCCCCTTCGCGCGGCTGGCGGCCCGAGCGCTGCGACCGCGTCGCGCTGGTGCTGCAAGGCGGCGGCGCACTCGGTGCCTACCAGGCCGGCGTCTACCAGGCGCTGCACGAGGCCGGCATCGAGCCCGACTGGGTCTGCGGCGTTTCGATCGGTGCAATCAATTCCGCCATCATCGCCGGCAACAAGCCGGAGAAGCGGCTGGAGGCGCTGCGCATCTTCTGGGAGCGCATCACCAACCGCAAGATCTGGCACTACACCCCCGATGGCGACGTCTTCCGCCAATGGCGCAATCTCTACAGCGCCTGGATGACGTCGGCGATGGGTCAGCCCGGCTTCTTCACCCCGCACCAGGTCAATCCCTGGTTCAGCCCGGTCGGCGCCAGGACCGCGACCAGCTATTACGACACGATGCCGCTGAAGGAGAGCCTGCTCGAGCTCGTCGACTTCGACCTCATCAACGAGAAGAAGGTCCGCTTCGCGGTCGGCGCGGTCAACGTGCTCTCCGGCAACTTCATCTATTTCGACAACGCCCATGACGAGATTGAGCCGGAGCACATCATGGCCTCCGGCGCCCTGCCCCCGGCGCTGCCGATGGTGCGGATCGGCACCGATCATTTCTGGGACGGCGGCATCGTCTCCAATACGCCGCTGCAGCATCTGCTCGACCAGGAGGACGCGCTCAACTCGCTGGTGTTCCAAGTCGACCTGTTCAGCGCCCGCGGCGTGCTGCCGCGCTCGATCCAGGACGTGATGGCCCGCCACAAGGACATCATGTATTCCTCGCGCACGCGCCACAACACCGACGTCTACCGCCGCACCCACAATCTCAAGGTCCTGCTCTACAAGGCCCTGGCGAAGATCCCGGACGAGCAGCTGTCCGACGAGGACCGCCAGCTCAAGGCGAGCCTGCGCAACATGCCAGAGATCGCGATCCTGCATCTGATCTACCAGCAGAAGGCCTATGAGGGCGACGCCAAGGACCACGAGTTCTCGGGCACCTCGATGCGCGAGCACTGGACCTCTGGCTACGAGGACACCAAGCGCACCCTGAAGCGCCGCGACTGGATCAAGATGCCCGAGGAAGGCATGGGCCTCGTGGTGCACGACGTGCACCGGGAGACGGAGAGCGCGTGAAGAGCGCACCTCGCACGAGGCGCCCCAAACAAAAACTTCAAAAACAACCCCATGCACAGTAGCCAGGCATGGCGGATCAATGACTTGCCCGTTCCGCAAGCGGATTTGACACGTCGGGCAAAACACCGGCATATTGGCATCATCGCAGGACTGCGCGGGACGCCTCTGCCCAGGCTTCAACGGACACGTCGCGGCGTATCATCGCGCGACGCGCAAACACCGGGCTCATGCACCAAAGATCGGTAAGCTGCGCTAGGTCCTAGCGGCACGCCAGCGAAGCCTTGGGCCTCAAACTCACTGCAACCCTCACGCACTGCGCCGGTCGCGACCGCCTGCAATCTCCGCTGCGCAGCTTCGTCAATGGTGCTGACGGTAATTCCCCGGAATTGCCGTTGCGCCTGCCCCGGTCTGGGATGCGTCATTCAACGCATCCACTTCGAGACAGACGGCTGCCCGCAGCCGCATCGTACATGGGGTCTGGAGATGATCATGCGCAACATAGCGTCAGTGATGACAATCGTGATCTCGTTGAGCGCGCCGGCTTTGGCCCAGAAGGCCGAGATTGACGCGAACAATGCGAAATGGATCGAACTGTTCAACAAGGGCGATTTTGCCGGGATTGCGTCCCTCTACACCGCCGACGCGATCGCATTCCCGCCCGGCTCCGCGATGGTGCAGGGCCGAACAGCCATCGAGGCCATGTGGAAAGGCATGGCAGAACAAGCGACCGATCCGAAGCTCACAACGGTGGATGTCAAACCGCTTGGGCCTTCCGCGGCACGCGAGATCGGCACGTTCGTCCTGAAGACAAAGGGATCGGCACCGCAGGAAATCACCGGCAAATATGTCGTTGTGTGGGAGAAAGTCGGAGACGACTGGAAGCTCGCCACCGACATCTGGAACGATGGCAAATAGCCGTCTTACGCTTTGCAGGTCCGCTCTGCGCCGCAAGGCATGACAACCTACTGCGAATGTTCGACTGCGATTGCCGTGCGCCGGAAGGATCGCGGCCGTGCCCGGGGATGGCGCGTTGGATCAAAACCGGCGCACCTATTCTTTCGCCGTTGTCATTCGAGACGCCGGCGCTATCGTGCGTATGCGGCACAGCCGCGACATTCATCCGATAATTCTAGTGATGGGAGAATCGCATGAAATTCATAACCACCTGGAGCGTACCCCAAGGCACCTTCAATGCAGCCGTCGCCCGCTTTCTGGAGACCGGAGGCGCGCCACCCGAGGGCGTCAAGATGCTGGGGCGTTGGCATGGCATGAATGGACAGGGATTTGCGATCTCTGAATCGAGTGATCCAAAAGCCATGTATCGTTGGCTCACGCAATGGTCTGACCTGCTCCCATTGACCGTTACGCCTTGCCTCGAGGACGGAGACGCGGGCGAGGTGATGGCGTCGCTCCCCAAACGGTGACCACAAGCGTTGATCATCGATGCACACGTCGCTGCCGCCGCCGAAACCGGCGGTAGTGACGTGCTCGCCAGTGACGACGTCTCAGGACATCATGACCGGGCTTATTGTGTGCTGATGGATAGCGCGTTCCTTCGCAACCGGCTGCAAGTCCCGGGCGTTCGTCGTTGCCCGTCGCCACTCACTTAGGGATGCTCGTTCGCTCCCCTCGGTGAAATAGATGACCCTTGACGATCATTGTGAATGTAACTGCGATGCATAACCAGAGCAGCAGGCTCACCGCCCCGCCGATGAGCAGGCCACGAAAGACGCGTATCCCGTCATCCTCGTCAACGTGCTTCGGGTGCTTGTGACGCGTATGGCGATCGCGTATCGGATCGATTTCACCCATCCGCAATGCAAGGATCGTCCGGTCAAGCACTTCAAGAGGGAATTCTGCCTACCTCCTTCGAGGTACCTCATTCCCGCGATGACAAATGTCGCCCGCTTCACGCGGCCACGGCGAAATTGCGCTCGCGCGGCGCTTCGAACGCCGGCAGCGCGGTCATGTCGTGGAGAAAGACGCGGTCCAGCGTCAGCAGGTCCCGCGTCCCCATAGGTCCTCGCCGTATGGGATTGCCAGATCTTCTCGAACAGCGTTCGCGGCGTGCCCTACTCGCCTGTGATGCCAAGCGCGCGGACAAGCTCGCCCCGCGCCTTGTAGTCGATGTCGATCTGGCGCTTGAAGTCATCCTGGGTGCCGCCCATGGCGACCATGCCCTGCTTGTCGAGCCAGGTACGCATCGTCTCGGTCACCAGGATCGCGTTGATCTCCTTGTTCAGAGCCGCGATCACCGGCGCGGGCGCCTGCTTCGGCAGCATCAGCCCGATATAGCTGATGATCTTGAAGCCGGGATAGGTCTCGCTGATGGCCGGCACGTCCGGCAACGACGGATAGCGCTGCTCCGACGTGACACCAAGCAGCTTGATCTGGCCAGCGGTTGCCAGCGGCTCCACGGCCGTCGGTGCGCCGAAGATCAGCGGTATCTGCCCGGCCAGGAGGTCGCTCACGGAGGCCGCCGTTCCCTTATAGGGAATGTGGGTCATGGTGAAGCCGCCGGACTTCTGCAGCATCTCACCGGCGAGGCGATGCGGCGTCGACGCGCCGGCGCTGCCAAAGCTCAGCGCTTGCGGCTTCTGCTTGCCGAAAGCGACGAGCTCGGCGACGGAATTGGCCGGCACATCCTTCGCCGCGGCCAGCAACAGCGGTGACCAGGCGACGCTGACGACCGGCTCCATCGCTCTCGAAAGATCAAAATGGTTGCTGGTGGCGAGGTGCGGATCGATGGTGAGCATCGCATCCGTCACCATCAGCACCGTGTATCCATCCGGCTCCGCCCGCGCCGCCGCCTGCGCGGCGATCATGCCGTTGGCACCGGTCTTGTTCTCGATGACGACGGAGATCTTGAAGGTGTCGCCGAGCTGCTTGCCGATGATCCGCGCAAGCGCATCAGCCTGTCCGCCCGCGGAATAGCCGACCAGCATCGTGATCGTCCGCGCGGGATAGGCTTGTGCCCTTGCGGGCTCAACCATCGCAACCAGCCCAAGCAGCGCGATCGCGCTTGCCGGAATACGCGCCTTCCGTTGAAGCAGCATACGGGACATCATGATCCCTTCCCTCCCTGTTTGCAGATGGTGGCTCAGCCACTCTTCTTTTTATGCAGGCATGTTCGCGGACACGCCGAATATGCCGGCGGCGCGGAGATCGGCGATCTCGGGCGCCGAATATCCGGCCGCGCCGAGGATCTCGTCAGCGTGTTCGCCGACGCGAGGCGGCTGGCGTTCGAGGCTCGGCCGGTCGCGCGCGTCGCCGAACTCGACGGGCAGCGCCGGAATTCCAACCAGCGGCCCGCCGCCAAATCCGGCGATCGCCGTTGCCAGCAGTCCGCCATTGGCCAAGAGATGCGGATCGACCGACAGCTCATCCGGCCGTCCCACCCGCGAATACGCCACGCGGGCCGTTTCGCATTTGGCGAGAATCTCCTCGAGGGGCAGTCGCGTAATCCGCCGCTCCAGCTCGGGCAGCATCCATTCGCGCGCTTCGCATCGATTGGCGTTGCCGAGGAGCCTCGGATCGTCGCGCCAATCGCCGAAGCCGAACGCGTCGCAGAAGCGTTGCCAGTGCCCGTCGGAGGTGCATCCGATGAAGACCTGGCCGCCATCCGAGGCCGTGAAGACGTCGTACACGCCCCAGGCATTCTTGCGGGCCGGCATTGGCGGCATCGGGCCGCCGATCACGGCGCTGCCGACGACGAGCGCGCCGAGCATGAAGGTCGCGCTCTCGAACAGCGAGCTTGAGACCTTCTGGCCCATGCCGGTGAGGTCGCGTTCGCGCAGCGCCGACAAGGCCGCCACGACGCCGAAGACGCCGCCGAGGATGTCGATCACGGGCGCGCCCGCGCGCAGCGGCCGGCCGGGCGGGCCCGTCATATAGGCAAGGCCGGATTGCATCTGCACGACTTCGTCGAGCGCGCCGCGATTTTCGTAAGGGCCTTTCAGGAAGCCCTTCATCGACAGGTACACGAGCCGCGGGTTGACCTTGCGCAGATCGTCCCAGCTGCACTTCAGCCGCTCGATCGTCCCGGGTCCGAAATTCTCCAGCACAATATCGGCATCCCTGACCAGCCGATGCACGATCGCCTGCCCCTCCTCGCGCTTCAGATCGATCGCGATCGAGCGCTTGTTGCGGTTGTAGGTTGCGAAGAAGCCGGCGGCGAAGCCCGGCAACCGGCGGGTCGGGTCGCCATCGACGGGCTCGATCTTCACGACGTCGGCGCCGAGATCGGCAAACAGGACGCCCGCGCACGGCCCCATGATGGTGTGGCCGAAATCCAGCACCTTCAGTCCGGCGAGCGGCTTTGCGGAGGTCATGCGCCCGCCCTCCGCCGCAACGCTGCGAGCGTGCCCGATCGTAGCGCGGCGCTTGGCAGCCGGTGCCCGACGATCCGCTCGGCAAGACGTCCCGCCTCGATCAGCGCCTCGATGTCGAGACCGGTCGCGATGCCCATTTCCTCGCACAGCAGCGCCAGCTCTTCGGTGGCGATGTTGCCGGGCGCCCCCGGCTGGCCGGCGAACGGACAGCCGCCGAGCCCCGCCACCGCGGCATCGAACGCAGTGACGCCAAGCCGCAGCCCCTCATAGGCGCAGGCGATGCCCTGGCCGCGGGTATCGTGCAGATGCACGGCGATCCATAAGTTATCCCAGCGGTCGCGTACGGCGCCGACGGCCGCGGCGACCCGTCGTGGGGTGGCCCAGCCCATCGAATCCGCAAGCGACACCTCGCGCACCTCGATGCCGGCCTCGCGCGCGATGGCGAGACCGTCGGACACCGTCTCGACCACCTTGGCAGCCGGCACGTCCCCGCCAAAATTGCAGCCGAACGCGGCCATGATGATGATCTTGGCAATCGGTACGCCCGCCTGCCGGTGTGCGCGCACATAGTTTCGCATCGCCTCGATCTGCCCGGCGCGATCACGATTGAGATTGCGACGTGCGAACGGCTCGGAGGCGCTCAGCGAGATGAAGCCTGCAAGCGTGAGCTTTTCCTTGAACGCCAAGGCGCGCTGCAGACCGCTGTCGTTGAACCAGAGCGCCGAGTATGCGACGTCTGCACGTGGGTTGAATCCCGCCACCACCGCCTCGGCGTCGGTCCAGCCCGGCACGTGCTTGGGATTGACGAAGGAGGCAACCTGAATGCGCGAAAGACCGGTCGCCGAAAGCGCGTCGATCAAGGCGATCTTGTCCGCGGTCGCGATCGGCCCCGGCTCGATCTGAAAGCCCTCGCGCGGCCCCTCCTCGGTGATGACGATCCTGTTCGGCAGATCCATGCCGCGACGCTCCCGGAGCCGTTCTTGTGGGTTCTGGCCGGAGCTTGCCGGCGGCCGAGACATCTGACAAATATAATATGAAGATCATCGTGTTCTGATTATTAGATCGATAGGAGGACGTGCGTTGGCGCTCGGATTGCGGCAGATCAGATATTTCATCGCGATCGCCGACGCCGGCGTGCTGTCGCGGGCGGCCGAGACCCTCAACATCGCGCAGTCCGCGCTCAGCCATCACGTTGCGGCGCTCGAAGCCGATCTCGGCGTGAAGCTGCTGGAACGGCGGCCACGCGGCGTCGCCCTGACCGCGGCCGGCCGCCGTCTCTACGAACATGGCAGCGCGGTGCTTGCGAGCCTCGGCAAGGCCGAGGAGGACGTGCGGAGCTTCAACGAGGCGGCAACCGGACCGGTGAGCCTCGGCCTCAGCCACACCGCGATCTCGATGGTCGCGCTCGATCTCATGAAGGCGGTCCGCAAGCACTCCCCCGGCGTGCATCTGAGCGTCGTCGAAGCGCTGTCACCGGCGCTGATCGAGCGCGTCCTCTCCGGCACGGTCGATCTCGCGCTGGCGTACAATCCGCCGCGGGATGCCCGCCTCGACGTAGCCTGGCTGCACGAGGAAGACCTCTACCTCGTCGGGCATCCGAGCCTGATCGGCCGATCCTCCACGCCGATCGCCCTCTCCGCCATTCCGCAGAGGAGCGTGCTCGGGCTGACGCCGATTCCGGCATCGCGCGCCATCATCCAGACCCAGGTGCTGCGCAACCAGATTATCCCGAGCGAAACACTCGAGGTCGATTCGCTGTCGGCGCTGCGCATGGCGCTCGAAGCCGGCCTCGGATGCGCGATCCTGTCCCGCGCAACTGTCCTTGCGGACATCGCGGCGGAGAAATATCACGCGCGCCGCATCGTCGATCCGCCCCTCTCGCGTTCGCTTGGACTCGTGGCTCTCGCGGACCGGCCGCAGACCAAGGCCTTCCTCGAGGTTCGCAAGACCGTGACGGAGGTCGTCCGAGCGGCCGTCGACGAACGGCGATGGCCAGCAAAGACGAGCGAACGGCAAAAGCGACGGCGTGGTGCTGCGGCCTGATCGTTGATTGCGAAATCGCACGACTGATGCTCTCTCTGCCAATGCGCGAGATGGCGAGCGCCTGCGGCACCGAGCTAAACTATGGGCGCGCCACGAGGCTCCAGCGCCACGCCAAGAATACAACACGCCATGGAGACGAGAATGCTCAAAGTCGTACAGGCCTTCGACCGAAAAGAGATCGCCGAGCTCGCCAGCGACGACGCCGCAGCGCTGGAAGCGAAGTACGAGACTGCTCGAAGGGTGCTCGCGGACCGAAGGGCCTGGCTGAAACCGCATCAGCGGATCGCCATCCTCCACAAGCTCGCCGATCTCGTTGCCGAGAAGCGGCAGGATTTCGGCCTTCTGATCGCGCGCGAAGGCGGCAAGCCGCTGACGGATGCATTGATCGAGACGGATCGGGCGATCGACGGCATCCGCTCGGCGGCCGACTTTCTGCGCACCCGCGCCGGGGTCGAGATCCCCATGGGCCTGACGCCCGCGAGCGAGGCCCGGCGGGCATGGACCATCAAGGAGCCGATCGGCATCGTCGCGGCGATTTCGGCCTTCAACCATCCGCTCAACCTGATCGTTCACCAGCTCGCCCCGGCGATCGCGACCGGCTGCCCGGTGATCGTCAAGCCGGCGGGCACGACGCCGCTGTGCTGCGTGGAACTGGTGAAGCTCATTCACAAGGCGGGCATGCCGGAAGGCTGGGTTCAGACCTTCCTCCCGGAAGATCACAGCCTTCCGGAAAAATTTGCGACCGACCCGCGCGTCGCCTTCCTCAGCTTCATCGGCTCGGCGCGTGTCGGCTGGCACCTGCGATCGGTCATCACTCCCGGCGCGCGCTGCGCGCTGGAGCACGGCGGCGTCGCTCCCCTCATCATCGACCGCAGCGCCGATCTCGAGAAGATCATCGAGCCGGTCGTCAAGGGCGGATATTACCACGCCGGCCAGGTCTGCGTGTCGGTCCAGCGCATCTACGTCCATTCTGCGCTTCAGAAGGAATTCATCGACAGGATGGCGGCGCGGGTCGAGGCCCTGAAGGTGGGGGATCCAACGCTTGCCGAGACCGAAGTCGGGCCGCTGATCACGCCAAACGAGGTCGCGCGTGTCGAAAGCTGGATCGCCGAGGCAACCTCGGCCGGGACGCGCCAGATCGGCGGCGGACGGTTGAGCGAGACGACGCTCAAGCCCTCGATCCTCGTTTCACCGCCCCGCAATGCGAAGGTCTCGACGCTCGAAGTGTTCGGGCCGGTGACCTGCATCTACCCGTTCGATCACATCGACGACGCGATCGCCGAGGCCAACTCGCTGCCCGTCTCGTTCCAGTCCGCCATCTTCACGCGCGATCTCGCCTCAGCCCTGGATGCGGCAGAGCGCCTCGACGCGGCGGCGGTGATGATCAACGACCATACGGCGTTCCGCACCGACTGGATGCCTTTCGCCGGCCGCCGCGTCTCCGGACACGGTGTCGGCGGCATTCCCTACACGATGCACGAGATGACCGCGGAGAAGATGATCGTGTTCAAGTGAACGCTCGTCACCAGCGCGGACGACCGGCTCTGTCCTCCGCCGGTGTGTGGCCGCGACCTGTTCAGCAATCGGCTGTTACAAACCGGAAGGACACCGCGACTGGAGAGAGGACCGCCGCCAGGTGCTCGGGGAGTGTCAACGACCGGGTTCGAGGCGACGGTCCTCAGGCGCGAGAACTTGGGGAAATTCCAGGGCCTGAGGCGAACGATAACGGCCGCGGTGCCGCTCCGCCAAGCGGAGAAGGATTGCTGCGTATGGAGAATTGTTGCGCATGAGCAGCGATCGAGGCCGAGCGATCGAAGTCACTTCGAAATCACTTGGCCTCCTTGTTCAATTCGATTGCGACCTCCGACATCCAGGAGCCCGGCGCTTCCATCAGGAAGGACTGATGATTGCTCTTGGTCTGGATCGTCACCAGCGCGGCCACGGTGTTGCCCTCGATACGCGCCTCGATCAGGCCGTCCTTGTTGGTGCCGTAGACCTTGCCGCCCTGCCGGTATTCGCTCTCGAACCAGTTTCCGGACAGCTCCGTCCCGCTCTGTTCGATGTTCGCGGACAGAACCATCTTGTACGCATCGCTGGCGCAGCGCAGGTCAAGCGTCAACGACCGGCCCGGCTTCGTGACGTTGTAGGCGACCTTGCAGCGGACCTTCTCACGCGGGCCATCCGACGGCTTCATCGTGCCGATGCCCGACCACGCGCCGGCGAGGCTATCGAACACCGGCTCTGCGCGTAACGGGCCGATGCCGGCGAGCGCGAGGCAGGCGGCGCCAATGCCGATGCGCGCCGCCGAAAACTTGAAAAACATTCTGCCAATCCTGATCCATAAAGTCCGCCCGCGTCCTAGGCCCCGATGACCGCAGGATGTTGACGAAGATATTTAGAAATGTTGCGGAGATTGCCTGAACGTTGCCGGGCAAGGTGCGTCAATCGGTGATGAAGCCGATATCGCCGTGGTGGCCTCCCGCCGGCCCCGTTCGGCCGTAGATGCGACTGATGTTGCCGATCAGATTGGCTTGCGGGTCGCTCGCGGCGACGAAGCCGTCGTCCGGCCGCGACAGCTCTCTCGGGCTCACGGCGCGGACGAGGTAAGGCGTCACGAGAACGACGAGCTCGGTCTGATTGTTGACGAAGTCCTGGCTGCGGAACAGCGCGCCGAGCAGCGGCACCTGCATGAGACCGGGCAAGCCATTCACGGCGCGCTTCGTCTGGTCCTGAATGAGGCCCGCGATGGCCATGCTCCCGCCGGAGGGAATCTCCAGCGTGCTCTCGGCCCGGCGCGTCTTGATCGACGGGACGGTCAGGGAGTTGGTGGTCGTATCGCTCACGGCCTGGGACAGGGTTATCGAATTCTCGTTGGAGAGGTCCGACACTTCGGTGGTCAAATGCAGGCTGATGCGGCCTTCCGCCAGCACCACCGGCGTGAAGCTCAACGACATGCCGAATTTCTTGAAGCTGATTTGCGTGGTGCAGACATGGGTGGTGGGGTCGCAGGAATAGCCTGCGGGAACGGGAAACTCGCCGCCGGAGATGAAGGTCGCGGCCTCTCCCGAGATCGCCGTCAGGGTCGGCTCCGCCAGGGTGCGCACGACGCCCGCCTTCTCCATCGCCCTCAGCGTGGCCGTCGTTCCGCCGGCGGACAGCGACACGTTGTTGCCGTCGACAAGGTTCTTGCCATAGGCCGTGAAGGGATTGGCGTTCGTCAGGCTGACGACCGACGTGCCCGAACTGAGGCTCGTGCTGAGATCGACGCCAAGCTGCTTCACGATCTCGCGCGAGACCTCGGCAACCGTCACCTTCAGCATCACCTGGTCGCGCCCCCGGACCGTAATCGAGTTGACGACCTTGTCAGCCCCGCCCGTGAGGCGCGCGGCGATGTCGTTGGCCTGCTGGGCTTCGAGGGGCGTCGCGGCGATGCCGGTCAAGATGACCCCATCGCCGACGCCGTCGATCTGGATGTAGGCCGCCGGAAGCGCCTGCTTCAGCGCGGCGCGGACACCGTTCAGGTCGCGCTTGACGGCAATGTCATAGGCAACGATCGGCTGGCCGGCCGCATCGAAGAACACCACGTTCGTCTGCCCGACAGCCGCGCCGATGATGTAGGCGCGCTGCGCCGATCGCAGCACGACGTTGGCGATCTTGGGGTCGGCGACCAGCACATCCTTCGTATCGCGCGAAAGATCGATCACGAAAGACTTTCCGACGCCAAGGGACATGAACTTCGCATCTAGCTGGCCGGCCGCCTCTCCTCGCCTCGGCGGTCGGTCGTCTGCCGCCCCGGCCGCAGACGACAGTCCGCAGCAAGCGGCGGCCAGGACAAGCAGTGCCGAAAGCCGGTGCCGGGAAACACGCGGCGATGGCCTGGCGCCAAACGTAACCATTGTCCTCAACGTCGTGTCTCCTGAAAGACGCCACGGGGCCCTCACGGTCGGCAAGGGCGCCCATGGCGGTCGATGCGGCTTGAACGAAGCGGGCCAGGCGTTCAGGCGCGTCCAAAACAACGGAAACAAAATTGAGGACGGCGATACACGCCGGAAAAAGATGCCTAAATCCAGCCCGAATGCCGTTAGACTCGCCCGCCCCAAACGTGGACAATGGCCGAAAGCGCTTCGCGCGCGCAGTGCACACCAAGATGCGCCAGAGGAAACAAGATGCCGGCTGCCTTCCCGTCCTCCATACCCGCCATCCCCACCGCCCCCTTGACCGCCGAAATGCGCGATGCGCTGCGCGCGATCGTGGGCGACAAGGGCCTGATCGAGGATGACCACGGCAAGCAGCCTTTCGTGACGGACTGGCGCGGCCTGCTGGTCGGCGGTGCCGGCGCGGTCGTGCGTCCCGGCAGCACCGCGGAAGTCTCGCAAGTGGTGCGGCTGTGCCATGAGCACGGCGTCGCCATCGTGCCGCAGGGCGGCAACACCGGCCTGATGGGCGGAGCCACGCCCTGGCCCGCGCACACCGGCATCGTGCTGTCGCTCGGCCGCATGAACCGCGTGCTGGAGGTCGATCCCGTCGGTTATGCGATGACGGTGGAGGCCGGCTGCGTGCTCCAGACGCTTCAGGAGACCGCCAGCCAGCACGACAGGTTCCTGCCGCTCAGCCTCGGCGCACAGGGCTCGTGCATGATCGGCGGTAACCTCTCGACCAATGCCGGCGGCGTGCAGGTGCTGCGCTATGGCAATGCCCGCAATCTCGTGCTGGGCCTCGAGGTCGTCCTGGCTAATGGCGACGTCTGGGACGGACTGCGCGCGCTCAAGAAGGACAACACCGGCTACGACTTGAAACACCTCTTCATGGGCGCCGAAGGCACGCTCGGCATCATCACCAAGGCCGTGCTCAAGCTGTGGCCGGCGCCGAAGGACGTCTGCACGGCATGGCTGGCGATCCGCGATCCGCGCGCGGCATTGGAGATCCTGTCAGACGCGCATGCGGCGTCCGAGGACAATGTCGGCTCCTGCGAGCTGATGAGCCGCAGCGCCATCGACATGGTGCTGCGCCATATTCCCGGCACGCAGGACCCGCTGAAGGCGGAGACCCCATGGTACCTCCTGCTCGAATGGTCGTCGTCGCGCCCGCGCCAGGACGGCGCTGACGGCATGTCCGAGAAGCTGGAGCAGTTCCTCGCCGATCAGCTCGAGGCCGGCCGCGTGCGCGACGCGGCGATCGCAAGCACGGTCGGTCAGTCCCGCAACATGTGGCGCATCCGCGAGAGCGTCGCCGAGGCCTCGCGGGCCGAAGGTCCGGGGCTCAGCTACGACGTCTCGGTGGCGATCTCCAAAATTCCTGATTTCATCGACAAGGGGCTCAAGGCCGTGCTCGACATTCTTCCGAGCATTCGCCCCTACCCGCTCGGGCACATCGGCGACGGCAATCTGCATTTCTCGTTCATGGGACCCAAGGGCATGGATCAGCAGACGCTGAACCAATACACGGCCGCGATCACGCGGGCAGTGAACGACCTCATCACCTCGATGGGCGGCTCGATCTCGGCGGAGCACGGCATCGGCGTCGACAAGCTCGACGAGCTCAGCCACTACCGCTCGAAGACCGAGCTCGACATAATGCGCACCATCAAGCGCGCGCTCGATCCGCAGAACATCATGAATCCCGGCAAGGTGCTCCGGCTGTGATGACGCCGGGCACCCGCCATTGTCTCAGCCGCGCGGGTTGACGATGGTGTAGCCCCGCAAGGAGCGTGCGTGCATGCGCGTGGTGTGCCCGCCGGAATTGGCGTCATACGCCATCCACATGTCGCCTCCGAGGTGCTGCTCCAGGACGAAGACATGCCCGCGCCTCGCCGCGACCATCCCCGGCGCCGGCGCCGTGCGCGGGAAGCGCAGCCAGTTCGAGGCGGGATTCAGTTCCGGCACGACACGACCGAACACGCGTAGCGACGCGCCGCAGCCGCAGAACGATGAGGGGCAGCCGGCCGGTCGGCCGCCGACGATGCGCTCGCCGGACGCGACGATCGTGGTGGCGGTGTTGCCTGCATCGGTCAATGTCATTTGGGTTGAGCGATAGGCTTGCAACGAATGCCTGGGTGCCCGCTCGCGGCGGGTTTGCGAATACGAGAAGTCGCAGGGCATGGTGACGTTGCATTCAGACGCCTGGAGAGCGCGATAAGGCCGCGCTTCCGAGGCCGCGGAAGTGACGATAACGATGATGAACGCAGAAACAACTTGTTTGATCATTGCAGGACTCTGAGTTGGAGGGTCCTGCCCCGCTCGGGAGAGATCAATAAAGGTTTGGCCGAAATGGGCCTAAAGGGCGGCGGAAAAACCGCTTCAACTTGGGCACTTAACTTAGATTATGTTCAAACTGTCCGGTTCGCGGCGCAGTTTTGAAAGTGCCGTGGATCGAGCTCGAGCTGCGGCGAGGCGGAAGAGCTCCGCGCCGAAGCCGACAGTGCAAGGACCGACCGCAGCGCGGATGCTGCGGTGTGTTCGTGACAAGCGGATGCCCGCCCCTACTGCATCATCGTGGCCGCGATCTTCTCCGCCGACATCAGCACCGGAAAATTGGTGTTGGCGCACGGCACGACCGGAAAGATCGAGGCGTCGACGACGCGGAGGCCCTGGATGCCTTTGACGCGGCCTTGGCTGTCGACCACCGCCATCGGATCGTCCGCCCGGCCCATGCGGCATGAGCAGGAGGCGTGCCACACACCGATCGTCGCCTTGCGCACGAAGGCTTCGAGCGCCTCGTCGTCGTTGATCACCTGGTCGAAGGTGAATCCTTCCACCACGAAATTGTCGATCATGTAGTGACGCAGTGCCGCCGGCCCGTCCATCAGCGTCGCGGCGATCTTGGTCAAAATCCTGTTCTTGTTATTGACCACGCCGATCTTGCGGACCTTGTCGGTATAGGCAGCCGGGAACGGCTTGTCCGTCACCTTCTTGACGATGTCGCTCATCTGAATGGCCGCCATCTTGCGGAAGCCGCTCATCAGGCGATCGAGATCGCGGCGGTCGGACAGCAGATTGAACTCGACGATCGGCTCAGCTGAGGGATCACGCGAAGCGAGCTTGACCTGCCCGGTCTCGGAATAGGTCTTGTTGACGAAAGTCAGCAGCGAGCCGATCTGCTCGCCGACGGCGTGCCAGGCCGATTTGCTGAGCAGGACGACAAACATGTCCCCCTTCGGCACGCCTTCGAGCCCGGACGAATAACGCAGGCCAAGCTGCATGTGGCGCCTGGTGTGCTCGTTCATGCGCGCGCCGCGGCGGACGAAGGACGACAGCGAGATCGAGGGATGATCCATCAGGCGCTGGCCGACGCCGGCAAGGCCCATCAGGACGGGAATGCCTAAGTCCTTGAGATGGCCGACCGGGCCGATGCCGGCGCGCAGCAGATGCGCGGGCGAATGGATGGCGCCGCTGGAGAGGATGATCTCGCGTCCCCGAAACTCCTGCTCGCGTCCGTCGACCAGCGCCTTCACGCCGACGCATTGCGTGCCTTCGAACAGCAGCTCTCGCACCTGCGTGTTGGTGGAGATGGTGAGGTTGGCGCGCTGGCGCGTGCCGCGATCGAGATAGCCCATTGCGGCCGAGACGCGCTGTTCGGCCTGGTTGGAATGCGTCACCGGGAAATAGCCGTCGACGAACTCGCCGTTCTGGTCGGCGACGAATTGATGGCCGGCCTGCTGGAAGGCGTCGGCGAAGGCCTGCGAATGCCGCGTCCAGTGCTCCCTGGGAATGCGGCGCACGGGAATTCGGCCATCCTTGCCGTGATACGGGCCGTCGAAATCGAGGTCACGCTCGACTTTCTTGAAGAACGGCAGCACGTCCTTCCACGTCCACCCCTCGGCGCCGCGCGCGTGCCATTCGTCGTAATCGGTCGGCGCGCCGCGATTGGCCATCTGGCCGTTGATCGACGAGCCGCCGCCGAGCACGCGCGCCTGCTCGTATTTGCGCAAGGGCGGACGCGCTTCGTTGGGATTGTTGTGACTGACGACCTGGGTGGTCACCTTGAGCTCGGTCCAGTGGAAGCGTGGGTCGAAATAGGCTGTGCCCGGATAACTGTCCCTGATCTCGGCCGGCTCGTTGCCGGGCGGCGTGTCCTGCCCGGCTTCGCACAGCAGGACCTTGTTGGCGCTCCTGGCGGAGAGCCGGTGGGCCAGCACGGACCCCGCCGAGCCGCCGCCCACGATGATGTAGTCGTACACGATTGGCGCTTCCTCTTGTTCTTGTTTCAGGGAGGATAGCGCGGGATTGCGACGCGATGGAAGGCTTGATTGCGTCGCCATCGACCCGTCATCCTGAGGCGCCCGCGCAGCGGGCCTCGAAGGATGCACGGCCCCGATGCAGCCGGGCCGTCGTCGTTCGAGGCTCGTCCTGCGTCGCAGGACGAGCGCCTCAGGATGACGGTGATGGAGTTTGTGCCTCAGCCGCGTCTACGGCCTGATCGTCATGTTCTCCGGTGGCCCGGCTTTGCGCAAGGGCTCGGCCAGCCGCGCGAACTCGCACAACAGCGACCGCGTCTTGCGGGGATCGATGATCTCCTCGACCCAGAACTTTTCGGCCGAGCGGAACGGCGAGCGCAGCTTGTTCAGCCGCGACTCGATCTCCTTCAGCTTCTCCGCCTTGTCCTCGGCCGCATCAATGTCGGCGCGGTAGGCGGCCTCGATGCCGCCTTCGAGCGGCAGCGAGCCCCAATAGGCCGACGGCCAGGCGTAGCGGATCGAGAAGCGGTCGGCGGGTTGATGCACCACGCCGGCAACCCCGAAGGCGTTGCGCAGGATCACGGTGCACCAGGGCACAGTGGTCTGGTTGACCGCGGCCATGGCGCGGACGCCGTGGCGGATGGTCGCCGCCTTCTCGGCGTCGAGGCCGATCATGAAGCCGGGGCAGTCCATGAGATAGACGACCGGCAGATGGAAAGTTTCCGCGAAGTCGACCCAGCGCACCACCTTCTGGCAGGCATCCGCGGTCCAGGAGCCGCCATAGTGAAAGCTGTCGCTGGCGAGCACCATCACCGCCCGGCCCTCGAGCCGGGCGAGACCGACGATGATCGGCTTGCCAAAATTCTTGGCGACCTCGAAGAACGAGCCCTTGTCGACGACCGACTCGATGATCGGCCGCATCTTGTAGACCTGCTTGCGGTTGCGCGGCACCGCGTTCATCAGCGCTTCGTCGCCACGTTCAGGATTGTCGGTGCAGGGCAAGGTCGGCGGCAACTCGTAGACCGACGACGGCAGATAAGAGAGGAAGCGCCGCGCGCAGGCGAACGCCTCCTCCTCGGTGTCGACCGCATGATCGACCGCGCCGGCGCGAGTCTGGATGTCAGCGCCGCCGAGCTCTTCCTTCGAGAGGTCCTGCCCCAGCGCCTTCACCACCGGCGGCCCCGCGACGAACATCGCGGACTTCCGCGTCATGATGGAATAGTGGCTGGCGGCAAGACGCGCCGCACCGAGGCCTGCGACCGAACCGAGACCGAGCGCGACCACCGGCACCCGCGACAGGTTCTCCGTCGTGAAGCGATACCAGCGCGTGCCGCCGATACCGCCCGGCAAATTCGCCGCGCCCTTGGTCTCGATGGTCTTGACCGAGCCGCCGCCGCCGGACCCTTCGATGATCCGGATGATGGGCAGACGGAAGTCGTGCGCCATCTCCTCTGCCATCAAGGGCTTTGCGGAAATGGAGGCATCCGCAGATCCGCCGCGCACGGTGAAATCGTCGCCGACGACCACAACAGTGCGGCCGTCGACGCGGGCGCGGCCGAACACGCAGTTCGCCGGCGTCAGTTTCTTCAGATCGCCGCTGGAATCGTACTCACCGATGCCGGAGACGGCACCGATCTCGTGGAAGCTGCCCTTGTCGATCAGTTTGTCGATGCGCTCCCGAACAGTCAGCCGGCCCTGGTCATGCTGTCGCTTGACCTTGTCAACGCCGCCCATCTCCCGCGCGAAGGCTTCGCGCCGGGCGAGCTCGTCGAGTTCCGGCTTCCAGTTCATTCACTCCCTCCGAATGGATCGGCTTGTTATTGTTGTGCACGGCCATGGCGACCGGTTTGCGTGAGATACGGTTAGCGAACGCGTCGCCTTCCGCGCCCTCCATCAGGCTGCCGAGCGAGCGGCCGAGTGCGAGCATCAGCGGCGCGACTTCGGCATGCAGACGCTCTTCGTCATACATCGCAGACAGAAGCCCGATCGTGATGACGACAAAGGTCTGATATTGCGGCGACCAGATCGGTACCGCGAGACCATTGATGTGCGGGCTCCACAAGCCGCAGGCCACGACATAGCCGCGCTCGCGCAGCGACTGACGGTTGGCCTCGATCCGGGGCCTCAGGATCTTCACAGCCTCGGGCGCTTCGCGCTCCATCTCCGCGATGAAGGCGTCGCCGACTTCAGGTGCCAGCGCCGCCGTATAGGCCGCGCCCGCGGCGGTCGACGCCATCGAGATGCGGCTGCCGGTGCCCTCGTGCAGGCCGAGCGCCGCGGCCGAGCGCGCGAACTGAAGATAGACGAGATGGAAGCGATCGGGGACGACGAAGCCGACCGTGCCTGGCAGCTGCTCGGCGACTTCCTGGAGCCGCTGGCGGATCATGCTACGCAGCTGCGCGCCCTTCATCATCGAGGCGCTCATCGCCACCGCGCTCGGGCCGATGCGATATTTCTGATCGCGCGGCAGATAGACCAGCTGGCCCATGCGGGTCAGCGTATGCGTGAGCCGCGACACCGTCGATCGCGGCAGACCGCAGCGATTCGAAATCTCGAGATTGCCGAGCCTCGCCTCGTGGCCCTCGAAGCATCGCAACACGTCGAACGCGCGCGACACCACCTGGATGACATCGCCCTCGCCGGCGTCGCCAGCGAGCGCACCTTGCCTACTCAACCGCTCCGATCGTCGTCCCATGTTCCCTACCGTCTGTTCCGCTCTGCGGAATTAAATTCCACTTGCAGACGACGCTACCTCAGGCATTTTGCGACGACAACAAAAAGGCGATGGCATGCCAGAAATTAAGATCGTCACGGAGGTCGCGGGACGAATCTGCGCAACTCCCGTGCAAGTTGGAGGAACCGTTGCGGATGGCGACGACGTTGTGGTGGTCGAGGCGATGAAGATGGAGATCCCAGTACCCTCACCTGCGAGCGGCACGATCACATCGCTCCTCGTCAAGCTCGACGATCTCGTTGCCGAAGGACAGGCGATCGCGATCGTCGCGAGTTAATGCGCATACGTCGCAGCCATGGTTGCGCAATCTTTGCGTCGTCATCCTTGGGCGCGCGACAATCTGTCTGCACAATTCCTGTGGTCGCGGTACGGCGTTGCCATTGCCTGATCGCGGTGACATGATCTGTTCAAACAAAAATCTGTTTCAAACAAAGTAAGAAGATCCTCGCGCGAAAGCGGGGATCATTGGAGGGAAACATGTTTCGTGGGCTGATCGTGCTCGCGCCTGCCTTGGTTGCGGGCATTTCTTTTGCGTCTACACGCTATGCGTTCGCCGAAGACATCAAGCTGCCGGCGACATTGACCTTCACCGCCTATGACACCGGCACTGCCGGCTTCAACATCGCGGTCGGCGTCGGCAAGATGATGAAGGACAAGTATAGCACCGACGTGCGCGTGCTCCCCGCCGGCAACGATGTTGCGCGGCTTGCACCGCTGCGTGCCAAGCGCGCGGCGTCATCCGCGATGGGATCTGGCACCTATTTCGCGCAGGAAGGCGTGTTCGAGTTCGGCGCAAAGGAATGGGGCCCGCAGCCGCTCCAGATCATGCTCTCGAGCGTCGATTGCAATTGCGGTTCGCTTGGCGTCGCAGCCGATACCGGCGTGAAAGAACTGAAAGACCTGAAAGGCAAGCGCGTCGGCTTCGTCGTCGGCTCGCCCGCGCTGAACCAGAACTCGCTCGCGGTGCTCGCCTTCGCCGGCCTGACGCAGAAGGACGTCAAGGCCGTCGAGTTCGCCAGCTACGGCGCGATGTGGAAAGGCTTGATCAACAACGACGTCGATGCCGCCTTCGGCACCACCATCACCGGCCCCGCCAAGGAAGCCGAGACCTCGCCACGCGGCCTGATCTGGCCGCCGTTGCCCGCCAAGGACAAGGAAGGCTGGGCGCGGATGCAGAAGGTCGGCTCGTTCTTCTTCCCGCAAGTCGCGACCTGCGGCGCCGGCATCTCGCCGGAGAAGCCGGTCGAGCTCGGCAACTACCCCTACCCGATCTTCGTCGCCTACGCCACGCAACCGGCCGATCAGGTCTATGCGATGACGAAAGCGATGATCGTGAACTACGATGCCTACAAGGACTCCGCGCCCGGCGCCGGCGGCCTCGCCGCCGACCGCCAGACCAAGAACTGGGTGGTGCCCGTGCACCCCGGCGCGGTGAAGGCGCTGAAAGAAGCCGGACAATGGTCTGATGCGCAGGAGGCGCACAACAACAAGCTGTTCAAGCGCCAGGAGGTGCTCGCTGCGGCTTGGGCGGAGTACGGCAAGTCCAATCCGCCGTCGGATGACAAGGCCTTCCTCGACGGCTGGATGAAGGCGCGCGCCGCGGCGCTGGCGAAAGCCGACATGCCGAACGGGTTCGAGGACTAGTCCACCAGCTGTTACCAGCCCACGCGCGGGGTCGATGATGTCTTCTGCTTCCACCTCCACCGGCCCCAAGGACGAGACCAAGCGGATCGTGTTCGACGATCCGCACGGTGCCGCCGGCAACATGCAGGAGGCCGAGGTCACCCGCGTGCGCACGTTGCGCGGCGCCTGGCGCTGGACGCTGATCGTCGCGACCGCGGCGACCATCCTGCTCTGCATCAACCAGCAATTCTCGCTGCGCTTCTTCATCGGCTACACCCAGCTCAACACGGAGTATTTCTATCTCCTGATCGCCCTGATGCTGCCCTTCACCTTCCTGATCTTCCCGGGCACCGAGCGCGCGCCGCTCGACCGCATTCCCTGGTACGACCTCGTCTTCTTCGTCGTGACCTTCGCTGCGGCATTGCTGCTGATGTCGAACGTGCGCAAGGCCGCCGAGGCCGGCTGGGAATTCGGCGGCGCGCCGAACACCGTGATCGCCGCGGGCCTCGTGATGTGGGCGATGCTGATGGAGGCGCTTCGCCGCACCGGCGGCTGGAGCCTGCTGCTGAGCGTGCTGCCCTTCACCGTCTATCCCCTGTTCGCGGAAGCCGGCTGGCTCGGGCCGTTCCGCGGCACGCAGTCCACGATCGAACAGGCCACCGCCTATCACGTGCTCTCGGGCGAGAGCCTGCTCGGCATTCCCATTCAGGCCTTTGCCGACACCGTGATCGGCTTCCTGGTTCGGTACCGCGCTGATGATGACCGGCGCTGGAAAGTTCTTCATCAACCTCGCCTTCGCGCTGTGCGGGACCTTCCGCGGCGGCGCGGCGAAGGTCTGCATCTTTGCGAGCGGCCTGCTCGGCATGATGTCCGGCTCGATCATCTCCAACGTGCTGACCGCCGGCACCATGACCATCCCCGTCATGAAGAAGAGCGGCTTTCGCGCCTCCTATGCCGGCGCGATCGAGGCCTGCGCCTCCACCGGTGCCGTGCTGGCACCGCCGGTGATGGGCGCGACCGCTTTCGTCATCGCGCAGTTCCTCAATGTCAGCTACGCCGACGTCGCGGTCGCCGCGATCATCCCGGCGGCGCTCTATTATGTCGGCCTGTTCATGCAGGTCGATGCCTATGCCGCCCGTCACGGGTTGAAGGGCATTCCGCGCGCCGAGCTGCCGCGGATCATGGATACGATCAAGGACGGCTGGTACTACGTCTTCGTCATCGCGCTCCTGATCGTGATGCTGCTCTATTTCAAGCGAGAGAGTCACGCGCCGTTCTATGCGACCGCGCTGCTGCTCGTGCTCAACCAGTTCTTCTCCAAGGACACCCGCTGGACGCTCGCGACCATCGGCAAGTTCCTCGAGGTCAACGGCCGCACCTTCGTCGAGCTGGTCGGCATCCTCGCGGGCTGCGGTCTCCTGATCGGCGCGTTCTCGATGACCGGTGTGGTATCGAGCCTTGCCAATGACCTCTTGCACATCGCCGGCGACAATCCGTTCCTGCTGCTCGGCATGTGCGCCCTCACCAGCCTGATCCTCGGCCTCGGGCTGACGACGACGGCCTGCTACATCTTCCTCGCCATCCTGGTCGCGCCGGCGCTGGAGAAGCTTGGGCTCAACAAGATGGCCGTGCACATGTTCATCTTCTACTGGGGCATGCTGTCCTCGATCACCCCGCCGGTCGCGATCGCCTCCTTCGCGGCCGCAGGCATTGCTGGCTCGCCGGCGATGAAGACCGGATGGGAATCGATGTGGGTCGGCAGCATCATCTATTTCATCCCGTTCTTCTTCGTGCTCAATCCGGCGCTGGTGCTGCAGGGCCCGAGCCCCTATCTCGCCGGCCTCGGCCTGATGGGGCTCGCCGCATTCGGCACGATGTTCATCTGCGGCGGCATCCAGGGCTACCAGTCCTTCGTCGGCGACTTGCGCGGGACCGGCGCACTGGAATGGCCGATCCGCGTGCTGCTTGTCATCGGCGGCTTCGTGGTCGCCACGCCAGGCGGCGGGATCATGCCGCTGTCGCAGATGCAGGTGACGCTGCTCGGCCTTGCCATCCTGGTACCCACGGTGTTGATCGCCCTGCTGCTCGTCCGGCGACAGGCCACCGTGCCTGACGGGTTGCGCGCGCCCTGATTGCGTTGCACAACAGGGGCGATGAAACCGCTCTCGCCTCTCGCTTCCGCCTGGACCCGTTCGAAACCGCCTTTGCTGCGGTTTCTGGACAATTGCCTCAATGAATTCTCTGCCGAAACTTCGGGCAACGTCGCCAACTACATTCCTGAGCTGAGCAAGGCCGACCCTGCCTATTTCGGCATCAGCCTCGCTACGCTGGACGGCCATATCTACGAGGTCGGCGACAGCCAGGTGCCCTTCACCATCCAGTCGATGTCGAAGCCGTTCGTGTTCGCGCTGGCGCTGGATCTTTTGGGCGCGAGCAAGGTCGAGAGCGCCATCGGCGTCGAGCCGTCGGGCGATCCCTTCAACTCGATCCGGCTCAACTCCGAGAACCACCCGTTCAACCCGATGGTCAATGCCGGCGCGATCGCCTGCACCGGACTGATCTACGACAGCAGGGGCACTGACGCCTTCGAGCAGATCCGCGCCGCGCTCGGCCGTTTTGCGGGACGCGACCTCGCCGTGGACGAGGCTGTCTACACCTCGGAAAGCCAGACCGGCGACCGCAACCGCGCGATCGGCTATCTGCTCAAGACCAATGCGGTGATCTCCGGCAATGTCGCGGCCGTGCTCGACGTCTATTTCCGGCAATGCGCGGTGCTGGTCACCGCGCGCGACATCGCGGTGATGGCGGCGACGCTCGCCAATCGCGGCGTCAACCCGGTGACGGGCGAGCAGGTGCTGACGCCGTACGCGATCTCTCGCACACTCTCTGTCATGACGTCGTCGGGCATGTATGACTATGCCGGCGAATGGATCTACCGGATCGGCATTCCCGCCAAGAGTGGCGTCGGCGGCGGCATTCTGGCCGCCCTCCCTGCCCGCCTCGGGCTCGGTAGCTACTCGCCAAGGCTCGACAAGCACGGCAACAGCGTGCGCGGCATCAAGGTCTGCGAGGCACTATCCTCGCATTACGATTTGCACATGCTCAACCGCAGTGACGACGCGCGCAACGTGGTCATTGCCGACTACGACATCGGCAAGAGCCCGTCCCGCCGCGTCCGCCGGCCGCAGGAGCGCGAGATCCTCGCAGCTCACGAGCAGGAGGTACGGATCATCGAGCTGGTCGGCACGCTGTCGCTGTCGGCGGTCGACTACGTCTCGCGACGGCTGGCGGGGCGGCCGCGGCCGCAAATCGTGATCTTCGACCTGCACCGCGTCACCTCCACCACCCGCGCCGGCGCGCGGCTGGTGGCAGAGGCGTTCGAGGAGCTCGCGGTGCTGAACGTCACGGTGGTGCTGTCGGGCGTCAGGCGCGCCTCCAGGGAATGGAATACGCTGCGGGAGTGGACCGCGGAGCTGAAGAACGTCCGCGACTTCTACCTGCTCGACACCGCGATCGAATGGGCGGAAGACCAGATCGTCTACCGCTATGGCGGCTCGATCGATTTCCACGAAACCACCGAGCTGGACGAGCAGCCGCTGCTGGCCGGGCTCAGCGCGGAAGAGCTGACCGACCTCGCCTCGATCTGCACGATCCGGACATTTCAGTCAGGCGCGAAGATCATCACCGCAGGCGATCCCGCCGACGCGCTATTCTTTCTGCGCAGCGGCGCGGTGCACGTCACCCTGCCCGACGGCGTACGGCTGGCGACGCTCACGGCCGGCATGGCGTTCGGCGAGATGGCGCTGATCGAGACCACACGCTCCGCCGACGTGTTCGCGGATATGGCGGCGACCGCGTTCGAAGTGCCGCTGAAGGACTTTGAGCGCTTCCGCAAGCAGCACCCGCGCGCCAGCGAGCGCGTCATGCGCAACCTCGCGCAACTGCTCGCCGACCGCCTGATCGTCGCCAATGCCAAGGTGGATATCCTGACGTCGACCTGAGCGCGGCTGAGGTTCATTCACAAGCGGTCGTCGTGCCCGGGCTTGTCCCGGGCATCGACGGTTCTTCGTGCCGCATGGCAAGGCGTGGATGGCCGGGACAAGCCCGGCCATGATGCCGGAGCTCCCAGCTCTCGCTTGCACTAGCGGCTTGCCGCTTCGCCCAGCCGCCGCTTGATCTTCGCCGCGCTTGCCTCGAGCAATTTGGATGGCTGCTGGCCGGTCGCGGCGCACAGGCAGGCCCAGTAGTAGATGACATCGCCGAGCTCATCGACGAGGCCGGCCTTGTCGAGCCAGTCATCACGCAGCAACTTCTTGATGTGGTCGGCGACCTCGCCGGATTCGCCGGCAAGGCCGAGGCCGAGATAGGACAGCCGCTCGTTGGACGGATGCTCATTGACTTTCGCAATGCTCGCGGCCCAGACCGCATATTCATCGATCGTCATGAGCATCCCTCGCTGCGGGTTTGGATCAGCCCACCACTTCGGTGACGGGCTGGAGATCGATCTCGAACGTCTCCAGGAATTTTGAAGTCATGATGTAGAAGCCGACCGAGAGCTGCAATTCGACCAGCGCGGCCGGCGTCAGTTTCGACGCGATCGCCTTGAAGGTGGCGTCCGTCGGCTTCCTCAGCCTGACGATCTCGTCGGTGAAGGCAAGCGCGGCGCGCTGCACCTCGTTGAAGCAGGTCGCAGCCTGCCAGTTCTCGAGCGCCTCGTTCTGCTCGTCGGTGACGCCGACATTCTTGCCGATGCGCTTGTGCGCGACGATCTCGTACGGCGCCTCGCACAGGATGCCGGTGCGCGTGATCGCGAGCTCGCGCACGACCGGATCGAGCTCGCCCTTGTGGCGGATCGCGCCGCCGAGGCGGCAGTACTGCTCAAAATAGCTCGGCGAATGCGCCATCATCCGGAAGATGTTGGCATGGCGGTTCTTGTCGAGGATTTCGCGGGTGCGGTCGGATGCATTGATTGGATCGCTGTAGAGGATGCGGGCCATGATTTTCCTGAAGATTTCCCTGAGCCTTTGATGCTTTTTGTCGTTAGCGGCGAAAATTCCCCAAAACTCTATTCTTGCGCGACCGCAGGAGCAACATCATCGAGTCAAATTGCCGCCGCATTGCTGATCGACCTTGGCACAGTCGATATTCGCCGCGTGGGGACAAATCGCGGCGGATACTCGCAAGGGGTGTTCCGAGTAAAAACAATTGACCGTCGATTGCGCAGCGCGCGCAACGATGAGTCACGCCCAAGTCTAGGGAGAAAAAGGCATGAAGGAAGCCATCAAGGGGGCGGCCTCGGGAGCGCTCGCGCATATGCTGGCGGTGACGGCGATGCTCGTCATCGCCAGCATATTGTTCTACGGGCGTTAGTTGCGTTGAGTTTGAGCGTTTTCGTCGTTCCGGGGTGGCGTCTCGCACAGCGCCAGACCCAGAATCCCGTTCCAGGTTCGGTCCCCATGACCGCCCCCGAATGACGAATCAGGCTAAGGCCTCGTTCCGACGAAAGCGGGATGGGGCTTTAGTCTCGTAGCCCGGACGGAGCGCAGCGCAATCCGGGCTACGACGTCCAATCCCACTATTTCTGTTTTGCAAAGAACGGCACGAGTTTTCCGGCGAACGGCTTGAAGCTCGCGACGACCTCGTCGCCGATGGCGAGATCGTTCTCGCCATGCGCCATCATGCGGAAGCCTTCCGCGCAATCGACCAAGAGGATGTTGTAGGGCACGTGCGCGCGCGTCTCGGGCGTGGCGGCGCGGCAGACGAGAGAGGTCGCGTACACCCTGCCCTTGCCGCTGGCGCGTTGCTCGCACGGGTCGGCAGCTCCGCAGGCCGCGCAGAAGGCACGGTGGAAATACTGGACGTGGCCGCACGCGGTGCATGTCTGATAGGTGATGGCCTCTTCGCCCTTGGTCCAATCGGCCAGACTCATCGCACCCGCTCCAGGAACATGCTGACATGGGACGACAGCACGCCGCCGTCGCCGTGCAAGAGCGCGATCGAGCCGTCGCGAACCTGGCGATTCGCCGCCCGTCCCGTCATCTGCAAATGCGCCTCGACCAGATGCGCCATGGCGCCGCCGACGCCGCAATGTCCGTAGCTGAGCAGGCCGCCATGGGTGTTCAGCGGCATCGCGCCGTCCCGGCCGAAATGGCCTGATCGCACGCGGGCGGCCGCCTCGCCGCGGCCGGCAAGGCCGAGGTCTTCCAGCAGCATCGCGAGCGTGATGGTAAAGCTGTCGTAGATCGCGGCGTAGCGCACGTCGGAGATCGCAAGGCCCGTGGCCTCCTTGGCGCGCGCGATGGAGATTTCGGCGCCGAGCTCGCTGAGCGCCGGCGCGACCGTGACATGCTGATGGGTATGCGCCTGGGCGCAGCCGCGGATGCGGACGCCAGCATCGCCGGTCCGCTCGCGGCTGATGATGAAGGCGGCGCCGCCGTCGGAGACCGGACAGCAGTCCAGCAGCTTGAGCGGCATCGCCACGGGCTTGGAAGCCAGGACGTCGGCAACCGTGATGGGATCGTGGAATTGCGCGCCGGGATGCGTGCAGGCGTGGGCGCGCATCAGCACGGCGAATTCGGCGAGGTCCTCCTCGGTGACGCCGTATTCGTGCATGTAGCGCGTGGCGACGAGACCGTAATAGGCGGGAATGGTCGGGCCGAGCGGCACCTCGTAGTCGGGATGACCGACCTGCGCCAACGCCTGGATCGAGGCATCGCGGCTCTGCCCGGTCAGGCGGTTCTCGCCGGCGACGACGAGCACGTTGCGTGCGACGCCGGCCTCAACGAGGTGATGGGCGAGCATGGTCATCGCAAGGCCCGTTGCGCCGCCGACCTGGACCGCATGGGCGTAGGATGGACGAATGCCAAAATGCTCGGCGAACACGGTCGCCAGCATGATGTGCGGTGAGACTGTGGAGTAGCCGCAGAGGATGCCGTCGATCTCGGCGCGCTGGAGGCCGGCATCGTCGAGCGCGGCTTGCGCAGCCTTGCTCATCAGGTCGAGCGAGGATGAGCCTTCGTGCTTGCCGAAAGGTGTGAGGCCGACGCCGGTGATGAAGGTCATGGTGTCACCTCTCCACTGTCATTCCGGGGCGCGCGTAGCGCGAGCCCGGAATCCATACTCACGATGGTGGTTATGGATTCCGGGCTCGCGCCAAGTGGCGCGCCCCGGAATGACCGATGAAAGAGTTTGCGCCATCTCTTCCCCCTACTCCGGCGCCGAGCGCGTCACGCCGTCGCGAACCATCGCGGCGATCTCATCAGCGGAGTAGCCGATCTCGCGCAGAATCTCCGCGCCGTGCTCGTTGAGCCGCGGCGCCAGCCGCACCGGCTCGGCCTCGGTCTCCGACCAGCTTGCCGTCACCTTCATGCTGCGGATCGGGCCTTCGGTCGGATGGGTCACGACCGGGAAGAAGCCGGTCGCCTCGAGATGTGGATCATGCAGGATCGATGCGAGGTCGTGCATCGGCATCACGGGCACGTCGGCCTTGGTCAGAAGATCGATCCACTCGGCGGTCGTGCGCGTCTCGAAGATGCGGGCGAGCTCGGCGTAGACGACGTCGATATTGGCGGCACGGCCGGCGAAGGTCGCGAATTTGGGATTGGCGCGCAGATCGTCGCGTCCCGTGGCGTTGAAGAAATTCTCCCACTGCTTGTCGTTGTAGACGATGACGCTGAGATAGCCGTCGGAGGTCTTGTACGGCCTGCGGTCGCGCGAGAGGTGGCGGGCGTAGCCGCCCTTGTCGAGCGGCGGCTCATAGGTGAGCCCGCCCATGTGGTCGCCCATGACGAAGCCCGCCATGGTCTCGAACATCGGGATGTCAACGCGCTGGCCGCGGCCGGTGCGGTCGCGGTGCACGAGGCTGGCGCAGATCGCGCCGACCGCGGTAAGGCCGACGATGCGGTCGACCAGCGCGTTCGGCACGTAGCGCGGCACGCCGTCGCCGGTCTGCGCCATCAGCGCCGGCAGCGCAGTGGCGCCCTGGATCAGATCGTCATAAGCGGGCTTTGCGGCATAGGGCCCGTCCTGGCCGAAGCCGAACACGCCGGCATAGACGAGGCGCGGATTGATCTTGGAGACGACGTCGTAGCCGAGCTGAAGCCGCGCCATCGCCTGCGGGCGGACGTTGTAGACGAGAACGTCGGCATCTTTCAGCAGCCGCAGCACGGCCTCGCGGCCCGCGGGCTTCTTCAGATCGAGGCAGATCGAGCGCTTGCTGCGGTTGGTGTTGAGGAACACCGGGCCCATCCCGGCATGGCGGGTCGGGCCGATCAGGCGGGTGACGTCGCCGTCGAGCGATTCCACCTTGATGACGTCGGCACCGTAGTCGCCGAGCATCTGGGTCGCATAGGGCCCCATCAGCACGGTGGTCATGTCGACGACCTTGATGCCCTTCAGCGGCCCCATGCGTTCGCTCCCGATTGCGCGGGCTCTCTGAAAGCGGCCCAGCGATTTCGGTCCAGCTAAAGGCAGCGGCGCCGCGCGCGCAAGGGCGGCCGGCGTATGGCCGCATGCGCAGGCCGGCGCGCCCGCTATTTCTTCTGGCGGGATTCGCGGATCTTGATGAGGCGGTCGAGCTCTTCGTTCTGCTGGTTGATGCGGTCGGCGATCCGCGACTCGTTCTGCTCGCCGGAGGCGGCCGCGGCCTGCTCGATCAGCTGACGGATATTGTCCTCGATGATCGCGATGCGGTCGTTGAGTGCTTCGAGAGAAATTGAATCTTCGTAGCCATTGCTCATGATGCTTTTCCGCAAATCAATCAGGAGCGTTAAGGTGGACAAAGCGAAGCGTGCCCACCTTGATTTAGCGCAAGGAAAATGGTGGGCACGGCGCTTTCGCGCCTTTGCCCACCCTGCGCGAGCTTACTTCAGCGGCTCCAGCACGGAGACGTAGTTGGCGACCGCCGCGCCACCCATGTTGAAGATGCCGCCGAGCTTGGCGTTCTTGAGCTGCATGCCCTCGGGCGCCTGGCCGGCGAGCTGCATCGCGGTCATCACATGCATGGAGACCCCGGTGGCGCCGATCGGGTGGCCCTTGGCCTTCAGGCCGCCGGACGGGTTGACCGGCAGCTTGCCGTCCTTGAGCGTCCAGCCCTCCTTGATGGCGCGGGCGCCCTGCCCCTTCGGTGTCAGGCCCATCGCTTCGTACTCGATCAGCTCGGCGACGGTGAAGCAGTCATGGGTCTCGACGAAGGAGAGATCGGACAGCTGCACGCCCGCCTTCTCCAATGCACGCTGCCAGGCAATCGTGCAGCCCTCGAACTGGAGGATGTCGCGCTTGGACATCGGAAGGAAGTCCTGGGCATGCGCGGTGGCGCGGAAGCCGATCGACTTAGCCATGCCCTTGGCGGTCTCGGCATCGGCCAAAACCAGCGCAGCGGCGCCGTCGGACACCAGCGAGCAGTCAGTCCGCTTCAGGGGGCCGGCGACATACGGGTTCTTCTCGCTCTCGGCGCGGCAGAAGTCGAAGCCGAAGTCCTTGCGCATCTGGGCGAAGGGATTGGCGACGCCGTTCCTGTGGTTCTTGGCCGCGATCAGCGCCAGCGCATCGGACTGGTCGCCGTATTTCTGGAAATAGGAGCTGGCGATCTTGCCGAACACGCCGGCAAAGCCGCCGACGGTGTCGCCGTCCTCGGGCAGATAGGACGCCTTGAGCAGGTTCTTGCCGATCTCAGGTCCCGGCGTACGGGTCATCTGCTCGACGCCGACAACCAGTACGATCTTGGCGGCCCCTGCGGCGATCGCGCGCAGGCCCTGGTGCACGGCGGCGGAGCCGGTGGCGCAGGCGTTCTCGACGCGGGTCGCGGGCTTGAAGCGCAGCTTCGGGTCGGCCTGGAGCACCAGCGAGGCGGTAAAATCCTGCGGCGAGAAGCCGGCGTTGAAATGGCCGAGCACGATCTCGTCGACGTCGGAGGCCGAAATGCCGGCATCGGCCAGCGCCTCATTGGCGACGCGGGTGACGAGGCTTTCGACGGTTTCGGTGTCGAACTTGCCGAACGGCGTATGCGCCCATCCGACGATGCTGGCGGTCATGGTCTCTTCTCCCTGGGGTCTCTTAGCCTGAGCTAAGTCTTAGCCCAGGGATGGCAAGACTTCACGCGGCTTTCAGGGCCTGGAGGGTGCGCTGGCAGATGGCAGTTATGCCGGCCCAGTTCCCCGCCCTGATCTCGGCCGTCGGACACAGCCAGGAACCGCCGACCGCGACCACATTGGGCTCGGCGAGCCAGGTCGCCGCATTGGCCTCGCCGACCCCGCCGGTCGGGCAGAACCGCACGTTCGGGAACGGCCCGCCAAGGGCGCGCAGGCCCTTGATGCCGCCGGCCTGCTCGGCCGGGAAGAATTTTGCCACGTCGAAACCGTGCGACAGCGCCAGCATCAGCTCGGAGGCGGTGGCGATGCCCGGCGCGAACGGCAAGGAGCTATGGGCGGCGGCCGCGAGGAGATCGGGGGTCAGGCCCGGGCTGATGCCGAAGGCGACGCCGAGCTTCTCGACACGGGTGAAGTCGGCTGGATTGAGGATCGTGCCGATGCCGACGACCGCCTCGGGGACCTCGGCCATCATCGCCCGCGCCGCCTCGATCGCAACGGGGGTACGCAGCGTCACCTCCAGCGTGCGGACGCCGCCGGCCACCAGCGCACGCGCCAGCGGCACGGCGTCCTGGATCCGCTCGATGGTGAGGACGGGAATGACGGTCGCGGCCTTGAACAGCGCGACGAGGTGGTTCTGTTGGGCAGCAGTGGGCATCTTGAGGATCTTTTCGTTTCACTTGGTCGCTTGACGCGTGGTCGCCGGCCGGTGCCGCTTCTTCGGCGGCATGGCATAGCCCGGAATGATGGCGCCGGGATAGCAGATCACGAGGCTGGCGAGGCGATGCCCGGCCTGGGCGGCCTCGACCGGCTCGGCGCCGGCCAGCCGGGCGGCGATATAGGCCGCGGCGAAGCTGTCGCCGGCGGCGGTGGTGTCGACGACCGGCTTGGTCATGGGTTCGGCACGGACCTCGTGGGTTCCGCCGGGGAAACGCAGGATGCTCACCGGCTCGGCGAGGCGGAACACCAGCTCGGGCGTCGGGATGCGCGCCATCAGCTGCTCGTGGCTCTCGCCGGGATAGAGCGCGAGCAGATCCTCGGTCGAGGTCAGCACGATGTCGGCGGCCGCAAACGCCGTGGCAAACACCTCGCGCGCGACGTCGCGATCGGGCCAGCCGCGTGCGCGGAAGTTGGTGTCGAACACGAAGCGGGTGCCGAGCAGGCGCGCGCGCTTGATCGCCGCAAACAGGCGCTCGCGACCAGGGGCGTCGTAGATCGAGAGCGTGATCGCGGAGAGATAGACGATATCGTAGCTCATCAGCGAGTTGAGCAGCTCGTCGGTCTCCGGCAGGTTCATCAGCTGGCGCGCGGCCGCACTGTCACGCCAGTGGAAGAACTGGCGCTCGCCCTTGGCATCCGTCTGGATCATGTAGAGGCCGGGCAGCTTGCCCGGCAGCCGCGCGACGCGGCGGGTGCCGACGCCCTCCGCGTTCCAGGCCGCGATCATCTCGTCGCTGAGCGCGTCGTCGCCAAGCGCGGTGAGATAGTCGACCTTGATCTCGAGCCGCGCCAGATACACCGCCGTATTGAGGGTATCGCCGCCGAGGCCGCGCGAGTACAGGCCGCCGCCCTGCCCGGCCTGCCCACCTTGAGCCTGCCGGAGCTCGACCATGCATTCACCGATGCAAGCAACGCTCGCCATCGTCATATCCACGCTGTTCATCGGTTAGATCAGGCGACGAAATTGCCGCCGAGCTCGTCTTCGATGTGAATGCGGATGATGTCGTCGAAGGACTTTTCCTCGGTGGTGAAACCGAGCTCGCGCGCACGCTTGGCCTCGAAGTTGCGCGGCCAGCCGCCGACGATACCGACGATGAACGGATCAAGCTCGTGCTTGATGCGCGCGGCGACCTTGTCGCCGGCGACGCGCCTCAGCGCCGCGATCTGCTCGCCGACCGTGGCCGAGAAGCCGGGCATGGTCAGGTTGCGGCGCGGGCCGACCTTGGCGAGATCCATGGTGCCGGCATGAAGCAGGAAGCCGACGGCGGAGCGCGGCGTGGCGTGCCAGTGGCGGACGTCCTCGGACACCGGAAGGATCGCCTCCTTGCCGGCGAGCGGCTCGCGCAGGATGTTGGAGAAGAAGCCCGATGCCGCCTTGTTGGGCAGGCCGGGCCGGATGCAGATGGTCGGCAGGCGGATGCCGATGCCGTCGAGGAAACCGCGGCGCGAATAGTCGGCAAGGAGCAATTCTCCGATCGCCTTCTGGGTGCCGTAGCTGAGCAGCGGGGTGTGGAAGAACTCGTCACCGATGGCGTCCGGGAACGGGGCGCCGAACACCGCGATCGAGGACGTGAACACCACGCGCGGCTTGTAGCCGCCGCCAACCAAGCGAATGGCGTCGAGCAGCATCCGCGTGCCGTCGAGATTGATGCGGTAGCCCTTGTCGAAATCGAGCTCGGCCTCGCCCGAGACGATCGCGGCGAGATGGAAGATCACGTCCGGCCGGCCGGCGATCAGCTTCTCGGCCGCGCCGGGGACGGCGAAATCGCCCGAGACGGTCTCGACGGGGAAGCCGGCCTTCTCCGGCTTCTTCGGCTCGACCACGTCATGCATGGTCAATTTGGTGATGTCGCTCTTGCCGAGCCGGCCGTCGCGCAGCAGCCGTTCACACAATTTACGGCCGACCATGCCGGCGGCGCCCAGAACCAGAATGTGCAAGAGCCTACTCCTTCTTATTGCCGGAGCGCGTCAGGCTAGACGCGCTCTCATGACGGCCCCGCTGGTCATTCCTTCACGGCGCCGGTCATCGCCGAGACATAATGCTCCACGAAGAAGGCGTAAAGGATGACGAGCGGCAGCGAGCCGGCCAGCGCTCCCGCCATCAGCGACCCCCAGCGATAGATGTCGCCGTCCACGAACTCGTTGACGATCGCGACCGGCACCGTCTTGTTGCTGGTCGATTGCAGGAAGGTCAACGCGTAGATGAACTCGTTCCAGCACAGCGTGAAGCAGAAGATGAAGGCCGAGATCAGGCCGGGGATCGCGAGCGGCAGCACGATCTTGATCAGGATCTGCCAGCGGCTCGCCCCGTCGATCAGCGCGCATTCCTCGAGCTCGAACGGGATGGTCTTGAAATAGCCCATCAACAGCCAGGTCGAGAACGGGATCAGGATGGTCGGATAGGTCAGGATCAGCGCCAGCGGCGAATCGAACAGGCCGTACTGGAACACGACGGTGGCGAGCGGAATGAAAAGGATCGACGGCGGCACCAGATAGGCGAGGAAGATCAGCCCGCCGACGAGATTGGCACCCTTGTAGCGCAAGCGCACAATGGCGTAGGCCGCGAGTACAGATGCGATGATCGAAAGCACCGTCGCACAGACGGCAACGTACATCGTGTTCCAGAGCCAGTGCGGGTAGTAGCTCTCGAACAGCAACTTGTGGAAGTGCTTGAACGTCGGATTCCAGGTCCAGAACGGATTGTACCTGTCGAGATCAAGCAGTTGATCGTCGGGTTTCACCGACGTCAGCGCCATCCAGTAGAACGGGAACAGCAGGACGATGACGATGATCGCGAGCGGCAGATAGAGCGTCACGATCCGGCGGGGCACCGACTGCAGGTAGCTCATGCCTTCGCTGTGGTCGGCCGTAGGCGCCGAGCCCGACAGCACATTCTTGAGATCGATGGATCTGGTAGGCAGGTCAGTCATTGCTCTCTCCCTGCTGCCATTTCCGGCGCTGCAACCCGAACCAGGACACCATGATCGCGGCAAGCAGGAACGGGATCATCGCACTGGAGATCGCGGCGCCCTCGCCCAGCTGCCCGGCGATGATCGCGCGCTGGTACGACAGGGTCGCCATCAGATGGGTGGCGTTGACCGGGCCGCCGCGGGTCATGGCCCAGATCAGCTGGAAGTCGGTGAAGGTGAACAACACCGAGAAGGTCATCACGACAGCGATGATCGGCGTCAGCAGCGGATAGGTGATGTACCGGAAATTCTGCCAGCGCGTGGCGCCGTCGAGCGTTGCTGCTTCATAGAGCGACGGCGACACTGTCTGCAGGCCTGCAAGCAGCGTGATCGCCACGAAGGGCACGCCGCGCCAGATATTGGCGAAGATCACGCAAATGCGCGCCCAGGTCGTGTCACCAAGGAAGTTGATGTTCTGGTTGATCAAGCCGAGGTGCTTCAGCGACCAGGAGATGATCGAGAATTGCGAGTCGAAGATCCACCAGAAGGCGAGCGCCGACAGCACCGTCGGCACGATGAAGGGGATCAGGACCATCGCGCGCAACATCGCCTTGAACGGCATGTTCTCGTTCAGCAGCAGCGCGAGATAAAGCCCGATCGCGAATTTGAGGGCGCTGGCGACGAAGGTGTAGAGCAGCGTGTTGAACACCGACAGCCAGAAGATGGAATCATCCCACAGCCACTCATAGTTCTCCGTCGCGATGAAGTGCCCCACCCTGCCGATGCGGGTGTCCGTGAAGGACAGCCAGATGCCGAGCCCCAGCGGATAGGCCAGGAAGAAGATCAGGAACGCCATGGCCGGCACCATGAACCAGAAGCCGAGCCAGTTGCGATTGTGTTTGAGCTGGGTCCAGGCGCTGTCCTCGCTCATCTGAGGCTTGGCCCGGGGAATTGCGACATCAGCCATGCCCGATATCCCTGATCGAAATGTTGACGAGCGGGCGGCCGGGATGGCCGCCCGCCCCGTGACCGTCAGCGATAGATGCGCTTCAGCTGGCGCTCGGCTTCCGCCATCGCACCCTTGGTATCCTTGGCGCCGGTGCAGTAGTTGGCGAACATGTCGACGACGATGAAGTCGGCGATCGCGGTCGCCGCCTTCTCACCGACCGTGCCGATGCCGGACGCCGGCAGCGTGCGCTTGGAGGCCTGCGAGAACACGTAGTTCTTCGGATCCGCGGTCCAGATCGGCGCCGACTCGTAGGCGTTCAGGGTCTGCGTGAGATAGCCCTGTGCGCCGTCCAGCCACTTCTCGTAGTTCTCCTTCTCCAGCATGAAGGCAACGAAGGCCTTCGCCGCGTTCGGATATTTGGTGAAGTTGAAGGCGAGGATCGGCAGCGCAAGCTGCAGCTCGGTGGGCTTGCCGACCGGGCCGACGGGCCAGAGCGCGTGATAGGTGTCCTCGGCAAGCTCCTTCTTGGACGCATCGGTCTTGGCGGCCACGTAGATCGAGATGCCGTTCGCCGTGCAATAGAGCTCGCCGGCGAGGTACGCCTTATTGTTGGAGGAGTCGTTCCAGGACGGGGTGCCCGGGATGAAGCTGTCGTAGAGCGCCTTGCAATATTCCAGCGCCTTCGCCGTTTCCGGCGAATTGATGATGATCTTGTCGTTCTGGTCGACCGTGTAGGCCCCGTGGCCCCACAGCACCCAGTGCAGCCAGGAATTGCCGTCGCCCGAGGCGTGACCGAGCGCGAAGCCGGCAGGCGTGTTGTTGGCCTTGAGGGCCTTGCACATCTCGAGGAAGCCCGGGAAGTCCTTCGGGAATTCCTTGAAGCCGGCCTTGTCGAGCGCCGACTTGCGGTAGGTCATGTAACCGCCGTTGGTCGCGACGGGAATGCCGAGCCAGTCGTCGCCGAGCTTGCAGGTCTTGGCGGCCGCATCGGTCCAGCCGCCATATTTCTTGCCGAGATAATCGGCGACGTCGTTCATCTTCAGCACTTTGGTGGGGAACAGCTGCGGCAGCGTGTGCAGACCCCAGGCGAGATCGAGGCCCGAGCCGGTATTGGCCGCAACCGAAGCCTTCGGCTGCACGTCCTCGAAGGACTCGCTGAACACGTTCATCTCGGTGCCGGTCGCGGTCTTGAACGCCGCCACCATCGCGTTGAACGCATCGTCTTCCGCCGGCACGAAGCGCTTCCACCGCATCACGGTCAGCTTGGCGCCCGGCTCCGCCTTCCAGGGCGCGCTCTGCGCCCAGGCCTTGGCGAAGTCGAACAGTGCCGGACCGGTCAGCATGCCGGTCGCGGCCAGAGCCGTTCCGCCTTGAAGCAGAGTCCGGCGGGTAAAGTCTTGCATGTCGTCCTCCCTGTGATTCTTTTTTGTTGTCTTAGTCTTTGTTGTCTTAGTCTTCTACGCGTTGAGGCGTTTGCCTGTCGCGTCGTCGAACAGATGAACCAGCGACGGATCTGGCTTCAGCCGGACCTTGTCGCCCGGGTTGAACTGGTGGCGCTCGCGGAACACCGCGACGACCTGCTCGCCGCCGACCTTGGCGAACACCTGCGTCTCCGAGCCGGTCGGCTCGACGACGATGATCTCGGCCTCGGCGCCGTCATCGGCGATGGTGAAGTGCTCGGGCCGCACGCCGTAGACCGCGGGACGGCCATCGGACGCAGCGGGTGCGTTCTTGAGCGGCAGCTTGACGCCGTTCGGCCCCTCGAAGGTCGCAACGCCGTTGACGCGCACATGGCCCTTCAGGAAGTTCATGGCGGGCGAGCCGATGAAGCCGGCGACGAACTGATTGTCCGGTTTGTCGTAGAGCTCGAGCGGCGTGCCCATCTGCTCGACGATGCCATCGTGCATGACGACGATCTTGTCGGCCATGGTCATGGCCTCGATCTGGTCGTGGGTGACGTAGACGGTGGTCGTCTTCAACCGCTGGTGCAGCTCCTTGATCTCGGTGCGCATGGCGACGCGCAGCTTGGCATCGAGGTTCGACAACGGCTCGTCGAACAGGAACACTTGCGGGTCGCGCACGATGGCGCGGCCCATGGCGACGCGCTGGCGCTGGCCGCCGGAGAGCTGGCGCGGATAGCGGTCGAGCAGCGGCGACAGCGCGAGGATCTCCGCGGCGCGCTTGACGCGCTTGTTGATCTCGTCGGAGCTGGCGTTCCGCAGCTTCAGCGAGAAGCCCATGTTGTCGGCGACCGTCATGTGCGGATAGAGCGCGTAGTTCTGGAACACCATCGCAATGTCCCGCTCCTTGGGCTGGACATTGTTGACGACGCGGTCGCCGATCGAGATCGTGCCGGAGGTGATGTTCTCGAGACCGGCGAGCATGCGAAGCAGCGTCGACTTGCCGCAGCCGGAGGGGCCAACCAGGACAACGAACTGTCCGTCCTCGATCGGGATCGTCACGCCGTGCAGGACTTCAAAATTGCCGAACGATTTCCGCACGTCGCGGATTTGCACAGACGACATCTAGCTCCCTCCTCGAAAGTCCACGACGCCTCTAGCGCCGCGACCGTCTTGTTTTTCAGACTTCGCCAACCCGAAGCCCGAACTTAGCAGGCTATATTGTCGGCAGTTTGTGCGGTTTTGGCAATTTGTCTTTGGTTAGTCGTTGCTGGTAGCGCTGTCAACGATCCTTTGGTTTCGACATTGGCTATGCTAAGAGCAGCAAATGGGTCGAAAACGCACCAAGTCAGGCAAAATCCGGCTGGCCGAAGTCGCCGAGCTTGCCGGCGTCAGCCCGATCACCGCGTCCCGCTTCTTCCGTAATCCGGAGGCGCTGTCGATCGCCAAGCGGACGCGGGTCGAGAGCGCGGCCAAGGAGCTCGGCTACGTGCCGAACCTGGCGGCACGGGCGCTCGCCTCGCAGCGCACCGAAGTGATCGGCGTCCTGATCCCATCGCTCACCAACAACGTGTTCTCGGACGTGCTGCGCGGCATCTATGACGCCTCCGAGGGCAGCCGCTACTCGATCCAGTTGTCCAACACGCGCTACAGCATCCTCCAGGAGGAGAAGCTGCTGCGCCTGTTTCTGGCGCAGAAGCCGGCCGGGCTGATCGTGACCGGCATCGACCAGACTGCGGAATCGCGCGCGATGCTGGAGGCGGCCGACTGCCCGATCGTGCAGATCATGGAGATCGGGCCCAATCCGGTCGACATGATGATCGGCTTTTCGCACTACGATGCAGCCCGCGCGGCGATCGCGCACCTGTTCGCGCAAGGCCACCGCAAGATCGGCTTCGTCGGCGCGCGCATGGATCCCAGGGTGCAGCGGCGGCTGGACGGATATGTCTCGGCCATGAAGGATGCCGGCCTGTTCGAGCAGCGCCTCGTCGTCACCACGGCGACACCGACCTCGGTGACGCTCGGCGGCGCCCTGTTCACCGATCTCCTGGCGCGAGAGCCCGGCCTCGACGCGGTGTTCTGCGCCAATGACGACCTCGCACTCGGCGTGCTGTTCGAATGCCGGCGAAGGGAGATCGCGGTGCCCGAGCAGATCGCGATCGTCGGCTTCAACGACCTCGAATTCATGGCCTCCGCCGTCCCTACGCTCACCAGCGTGCGCACCAACCGCTACGAGATGGGCAGGACCGCCGCCACCATGCTGATCGACGCGATCGACGGGCGGCGGCCGGAGCAGCCGGTGCTCGATCTCGGCTTCAAGGTGATCGAGCGGCAAAGCTCGTCGGCGCGGCGTTCGGACAATCGGCCAGCCACATCTGGCGGGGGCGCGGCGAACAAAATGGTAGCGTTACCAAGCAGCCATGACTAGTATCGGACTTGTGAGGAAACGACCCGCCAACGGGCAGGCCCACCATCGCTCACACCGTTGGGCATCGCACAAGCCGACACCACAAAACGGACGCCAGTGCGTTTGCATTGCAGGAGAAACCAATGACAAAAAAGCCAACCAATGGGCATGCAGGCGCCGGTAACGGCACCCGCCGCCACCTCCGCTCGCAGGAATGGTTCAACAACCCGCATAATCCAGGCATGACCGCGCTCTACATGGAGCGCTACTTGAACTACGGCCTCACCCGCGCCGAGCTGCAGTCCGGCAAGCCGATCATCGGCATCGCCCAGACCGGCAACGACCTCTCCCCCTGCAACCGCCACCACATCGAGCTGGCGCACCGCGTCCGTGAAGGCATCCGCGAGGCCGGCGGCATCGCGATGGAATTCCCGACCCACCCCATTCAGGAGACCGGCAAGCGCCCGACCGCGGCGCTCGACCGCAACCTCGCCTATCTTGGCCTCGTCGAGATCCTCTACGGCTATCCGCTCGATGGCGTGGTGCTGACCACCGGCTGCGACAAGACCACGCCGGCCTGCATGATGGCCGCGGCGACCGTGAACCTGCCCGCCATCGTGCTGTCGGGCGGCCCGATGCTGAACGGCTGGCACGCCGGCGAGCGCACCGGTTCCGGCACCATCGTCTGGAAATCGCGCGAGCGGCTTGCCGCCGGCGAGATCGACTATGAAGAGTTCATGGAGATCGTGGCGTCCTCGGCGCCGTCGGTCGGCCACTGCAACACCATGGGCACCGCCTCGACCATGAACGGCCTCGCCGAAGCACTCGGCTTCTCGCTACCGGGCTGCGCGGCGATCCCCGCCCCCTATCGCGAGCGCGGCCAGATCGCCTATGAAACCGGCAAGCGCATCGTCGAGATGGTCTGGGAAGACCTGAAGCCCTCGGACATCCTGACCCGCAAGGCGTTCGAGAACTGCATCGTGATCAATTCGGCGATCGGCGGCTCGACCAATGCGCCGATCCACATCAATGCCCTGGCCCGCCACATCGGCGTCGAGCTGTCGATCGACGACTGGCAGAAGCACGGTCACGACGTGCCGCTGCTGGTCAACATGCAGCCGGCCGGCTTCTATCTCGGCGAGGAATTCCACCGCGCCGGCGGCGTGCCGGCCGTGGTGCGCGAATTGATGAAGCACAAGCGCATCCACGAGGACGCGATCACCGTGAACGGCCGCGGCATCGGCGAGAACTGCAAGGATGCGCCCAAGCCCGACAACGACGTGATCTGGGCCTACGACAAGCCGCTGGTGAAGGACGCCGGCTTCCTGGTGCTGAAGGGCAATCTGTTCGATTCCGCGATCATGAAGACCTCGGTCATATCAAAGGAATTCCGCGATCGCTATCTCAGCAACCCGAAGGACCCTAGCGCATTCGAGGGCCGCGCCATCGTGTTCGAGGGTCCCGAGGATTATCACGAGCGGATCGACGATGCCTCGCTCGACATCGACGAGCACTGCGTGCTGTTCATCCGCGGCACCGGGCCGATCGGCTACCCCGGTGGCGCCGAGGTCGTGAACATGCAGCCCCCGGCGGCGCTGATCAAACGCGGCATCCTGTCCCTGCCCTGCATCGGCGACGGCCGGCAGTCCGGCACCTCGGGCTCGCCCTCGATCCTGAACGCCTCGCCGGAAGCCGCCGCCAATGGCGGCCTCGCGATCCTCAAGACCGGCGACAAGGTGCGCATCGACCTCAACAAGGGCAGCGCCAACATTCTGATCTCGGATGAGGAGCTGAAGAAGCGCCACGCCGAGCTCAAGGCCAATGGCGGCTTCAAGCATCCGCCGAACCAGACGCCGTGGCAGGAGATCTACCGCAACACCGTCGGCCAGCAATCGACCGGCGCCTGCATGGAGCTCGCCACGCGCTATCAGAACGTCGCCGGCACGTTTGGCGTGGCGCGGGATAATCACTGACACTGTCATTCCGAGGCGCGACGAAGTCGCGAACCCGGAATCCATTGACCCACCGACGCTGCGGCCCGATGGATTCTCAGATGCGCAAGTGCGCATCGTAGTTCGCGCCAAGAGGCGCGCCCCGGAATGACGACAGAAAATTCAGAGGAGAGAAAAAATGGCAGACCGCCTCAAGGGAAAGCGCGCCGTCGTCACGGCTGCGGCAGCAGGCATCGGGCGCGCATGCGCGATCGCCTTCGCGCGTGAAGGCGCAACCGTCATCGCCACCGACATCAACGAGGCCGGCATCGCTGGCTTGACCAAGGAAGGCATCGCGGAGGTCGCCAAGCTCGACGTCCGCAACACCGCCGACGTCAACGCCTTTGCAAAACGCATCGGCAAGATCGACATCCTGCTCAACGCGGCCGGCTTCGTGCACCACGGCACCATCCTGGAGTGCTCGGAGGAGGATTTTGACTTCTCGTTCGATCTCAACGTTAAGTCGATGCACCGGACCATCAAGGCCTTCCTGCCCGACATGATCGCGGGCGGCGGCGGCAGCATCGTCAACATCTCGTCCTGCGCGGCCTTGCGGCCGCCGGCGAACCGCTACGTCTACAGCTCGTCGAAGGCGGCGGTGTCGCTGCTGTCGCGCGCGGTCGCACTCGACTTCATCACCAAGGGCATCCGCTGCAACTCGATCTGCCCCGGCACCGTCGAGACCCCCTCGATGCTCGACCGCGCCGCCGCGCAGGGACCGCAGGGCAAGGAAATGTTCATCTCGCGCCAGAAGATGGGCCGGCTCGGCACCGCCGAGGAGATCGCATCGATGGCGGTCTATCTCGGCAGCGACGAGAGCGCCTTCACCACCGGCGTCGACCTCGTCGTCGACGGCGGCTACATGCTCTGACACCTGGGGCACCCGGCATGAACAAGATCGATCTCAATGGCCGCGTTGCCGTCGTCACCGGCGGCGCGCAGGGCTTTGGCCGCGCCATCACCGAGCGCTTCGTCGCCTCCGGTGCCAAGGTCGCGATCTGGGATTTTGACGCGGCGCTGGCCGAGAAGACCGCGAGAGAGATCGGCGACAACGTCCGCGTCTTCAAGGTCGACGTCACCGATCCCGTGGCCGTCGAGCAGGCCCGCGACGCGACGCTCAAAGCCTTCGGCAAGATCGACATCCTCGTCAACAATGCCGGCATCGCCGGCGTAAACAAGCCGGTCTGGGAGACTGATCTCGAGGAATGGCGCAAGGTCCTGCGCATCAACCTCGACGGCCCCTTCATCGTGAGCAAGGCGATCGTGCCTGTCATGCTCAAGCAGAAATACGGGCGGATTGTGAACATCGCCTCGATCGCCGGCAAGGAAGGCAATCCGAACGCCTCGCATTATTCGGCGTCCAAGGCCGGCCTGATCGCGCTGACCAAATCGCTCGGCAAGGAGCTCGCCGCGCATGACATCCTGGTGAATGCGGTGACGCCGGCCGCGGCGAAGACCGCGATCTTCGACCAGATGACGCAGCAGCATATCGACTTCATGCTGTCGAAGATCCCGAAAGCGCGCTTCGTGCAGGTGGAAGAGCTCGCCGCGATGGTGAGCTGGCTCGCATCCGAAGATTGTGCCTTCTCCACCGGCGCGGTGTTTGATATTTCGGGTGGACGGGCGACCTACTGAGGCATGGACCTGAGACATGGGCCGCCCGAGGGGGCGGACCATGCAATTTCGGCGACGAGACTTCGTGAAGCTCGCAGCGGGCGCGCTGCCGCTGCTGTCGCACCCAGCCCTCGCGCAGCTCGCGCCCAACCCGCCGAGCATCCGCCCGCCCTCGCCGGCCGAGCGCGGCGCCATGGCGCGGCTCGCGCGCAGCTTCATGGACAAATACGACGTGCCGGCGCTGTCGTTTGCGATCGGCTATGCCGGCACTGTCGTCCACGAGGATGCGTTCGGTCTTGCGGATCGCGAGCGCAACGAGACCGTGACGCCGCGGCATCTGTTCCGGATCGCCAGCGTCAGCAAGATGATCACCTCGGTCACGATCTTCCGCCTGATCGAGGAGAACCGCCTCAAGCTGACCGATCGCGTGTTCGGCCCGGGCGCGCTGCTCGGCACCGATTACGGGCAGCCGCCCTACTCTGCCGGCATCGACCAGATCACGCTCGAGCATCTGTTGACCCACACCGGCGGCGGCTGGAGCAACGACAATCGCGATCCCATGTTCACCCATCCGCGGATGGATCATGCCGAGCTGATCGCCTGGACACTCGCCAACCGGCCGCTAGACCGGCCGCCGGGCCAGCATTACGCCTACTCCAATTTCAGCTATTGCGTGCTGGGGCGCGTCATCGAGAAGCTCACCGGCCAGCTCTATGCCGAGCATGTCCGCGGCGAGGTGCTGGCGCGCTGCGGCGTCACCGACATGACGATAGCGGGCAACACGCGCGACCAGCGCCAGGCCGGCGAAGTCGCCTATTACGGCCAGGGCGAAAGCCCCTACGACATGAAAGTGAGGCGGATGGATTCCCATGGCGGCTGGATCGCGACACCGTCGGATCTCGTCCAGTTCCTGATGCATGTCGACGGCTACACGAGGCCCGCGAACATCCTGCGGCCGCGCACCATCCAGGTCATGACCAGCGCGCCCAGCTACAGCCCGGACTATGCCAAGGGCTTCTGTGTCAACAAATTCGGCAATTGGTGGCACAATGGCAGTCTGCCGGGCACGAGCACGATCGCCGTGCGCACCCATGGCGGCTTCTGCTGGGCCGCCTTCACCAACACCAGACGCGGGAATTCCAACATGGATGGCGATCTTGACGATCTCAACTGGAGCATGGCGCGCCAGGTCGGCGAATGGCGGGTGGCCTGAGCCATGATCCGGGAAGGCGGATGCCTGTGCGGCGCGGTGCGGTTCAAGGCGGAGGGCGAGCCGCTTAACGTCCGCATCTGCCATTGCCGCTTGTGCCAGAAGGCGATGGGCTCGCCGTTCTTCGCCCGCGCGCAGTTCGACCAGCGCGCACTAACGGTCGAGGGCGAGACCGAGCGCTATGCGTCGTCCGAGAATATCGACCGCGTCTTCTGCAAGCGCTGCGGCACGCGCCTGTTCTCCTGGCGGCGCAACGGCACGCTCGCCGGTGTCTCGCTCACCACGTTCGACGATCGCAACGCCTTCACGCCGACCGAGCACATCTGGGTGAGCGAAAAGCTCGCCTGGCTGAAGCTCGATGACGGTCTGGTGCAATATCAGGGGACCATCCCGACCTGATGTCAGGGCCGGCTTGAAGCAGACGCGTTCGCCGGCGGAGCACGTTCGCCCGTCGTGGTCGCGATCCAGATTCCGGCAAACACCGCGACGATACCGGCCGCGAGATTCCACCGCAGCGGTTCGTGCAGCAACCAGGCGCCGACCAGCGAGGCCGTGATCGGGTTGACCGTCACCGAGATGGCGACGCGCGTCGGCGTCGTCCGCTCCAGCGCGAAGGCCCAGAGATAGAAGGTCAGCGCCGCGCCGAACGCTCCGAGATATGAGGCCGCCAACCATTGCGGCGCGCCGAAGCTTGCGACCGGCGCAAAGCTGCCGCGGACATACGAGAGCAGGATGAGGCAGGCCGCGCCCGCCGCCATGCTCATCGTGGTGAAGGCGATCGGGCTGGAGCGGCGGATCAGCGGCTTCGACCAGATGCCGTAGAGCGCCATGCATAGCGCAGCTGACATCATCAGGAGATCGCCGCGCCAGGCGGCCGGCGGGGCCGAGGTCAGGTCGGTGAGCAGCGCAACCGCAACGCCCAGCGTCGCGATCACGACACCGATCGATTTGCGCCAGGTCAGGGCTTCGGCACCGAGTGCGGCCCCGATTACAAGCGACAGCAGCGGAAGCGTCGACAGTGCGAGCGCGCCGCGCGCGGCGGTCGTGAAGATCAGCGAGGCGTTGAACAGGATCGGGAACACGGCGAAGAACAGAATGCCGAGGGCGAAGGCGGCCGCCCAGTCGCCACGCCCCGGCCAGCGGTCACCGCGCAGCAGCGTCAGCGGCAGCAGCAGGAGAAAGCCGATGCCGAACCGGAACGAGCCGATCGCGAGCGGGTCGATGCTGCCCACGAGGTAGCGCGTGGCCCCGATCGAGGTGCCCCCAAGGCCGCTCGACAGCACCGCGGCCAGAACGCCAAAAGTCTCGCCCACGCTCCCTCCCCCAACTGCTTTGCGGGCCAGCATATGAGGCGCGCCGAAACAGGGAATGGAATTTCCTTCATGCCAGGATAAGTTTTCATCATGACTGCACCTGTTCTCGATCCCGACCTGCTGAAGGCGTTTGTCGCCATTGCCGAGCATCGCTCGTTCACACGCGCTGCCGCGACGCTCCACCGCACGCAATCGGCGGTGAGCGTCCAGATCAAGCGCCTGGAGGAGCGGCTTGGTGCAAGGCTGTTTCAACGCACCAGGGCGGGCGTCTTGCTGACCACAGCAGGCGACGAACTCCTCGTCTATGCGCGGCGGCTTCTCGACCTCAATGCGGAAGCAATCGATGCGCTCCACGCACGCAAGCGCGAAGCCGTGGTCCGCCTCGGCGTGATGGAGGATTACGGCACGATCATCATTCCACCCTTGCTCGCGCGCTTTGCCAAAAACCATCCGGACGTCAGGGTCGAGATCGAGACCGGGCTGACCGCGACCATGCCGGCAAGGCTCGGCGAGGGCTATGACCTCGTCATTGCCATGCACCCGGAAGGACAAGGCGCCGGCGAGCTGCTGCGGCGCGAGCAGGCGGTGTGGGCGGCAGCCGCGTCCTATCCAGTCAGAGCGCGCGATACGCTGCCGGTCGCACTCTATCCACCAGGCTGCCTGTTTCGGCAATGGGCCGCGGAGGCCCTCGATGCCGCCGGCCGGTCCTGGCGGCTCGCCTTTGTCAGCCGGACGCTGGCGGCGGTGGAAGCGATCGCGGCGCAGGGCCTTGCGATCACGGTCGTGAAAGCCGGCACCCTGCCTCCTCGCCTGCGCGCCGTGTCGGACGGCCTGCCGCCGCTGCCGGGAGCGGACATCCGCCTCCACCGCGCGCGCAACCTGTCGCGTGCGGGCGGCCTGCTGGCGGATCATCTACAGCTTGGGATTTCGCAACTGGCGTCCCATATCCTGACCTGACGCGTTGCCTCACCACCGGATTGGCCGGGTTGGCTGCAAGGCCATGAGGTACAAACCGGGACGGACGAGCCGTGAACGTTTCCTTCTATGACATTTCGGTGTGGGTGCTGCCGCTGGTGCTCGCCATCACCTTCCACGAGGCCGCGCACGCCTTCGTCGCGCACCGTCTCGGCGACAACACGGCCGCGCAGCTCGGCCGCGTCAGCTTCAACCCGATCAGGCACATCGACCCGTTCGGCACGCTGATCCTGCCGGCGATGCTGCTGTTTGCGCATTCGCCGTTCCTGTTCGGCTATGCCAAGCCGGTGCCGGTCAATTTCCGCAAGCTCAACCATCCGAGGCTCGACATGGTCTGGGTGGCGCTGGCTGGCCCTGCCACCAACATCCTGCTGGCGCTGGCGGCGGCGCTTGCCCTGCACGCCCTGCCCTTCGCGCCGGCCGGCGCGGCGCAATGGATCTTCGACAACCTCAAGAATGCGCTCCTGATCAACGCGATCCTGGCGGTGTTCAACATGATGCCGATCCCGCCGCTCGACGGCGGCCGCGTCGCGGTCGGGCTGCTGCCGCGACCGCTCGCTTTGCCCCTGGCCCGGCTCGAGCCGTTCGGTATGTTGATCCTGATCGGCCTCTTGATTCTGCTGCCGCTGGCGGGCTCGCAGTTCGGTCTAAATCTTGATGTTATCTCAGCAATACTGCGGACGTTGACCGGTTATGTGATTCAGGCTGTTCTCTTCCTGACCGGCAATGCGTAGTTGACTGGACACCCGAACACCGGCCGAAGGGCCAGAGGCCGACTTGGTCAAAGCTGCCGATATGTTGATCGCGCGTCGCGCGGACACCCGTGCCCGCGCCGATTTTGCCACCTGGAAGATGATGGCCAAGCTCAACGGGGCGTCCGCGCTGCCTCCAGACGCCCAGGAGTTCCTCGCCAGCTACAAGAACCTGCTGGCGCAGATGAGCGAGGGCGAGGCCACCGAGGCCACCATCGGCGCGATCTACAAGGCCTACTATGCCGAGATGGGCGGTGCGGGAACCGCGCCCGACGTCCGCCCCCGCCAAGCCGAGCCGGCCGCGGACAATGTTACCGCTTTCCGGCGCCCGCCGCCGAAACCGAAAAAGGCCAACTTCTTCGGTTCGACCGCGGCCAGCGGAACCCAGAAGCGGCCGTTGCCGGTGGCGCTGATCTTCATCTGCCTGGTCGTGGTCTATGTCGGGATCCGGCTCTACTGGCGCTGACGGGCCAAGATCCGAGCCAGGCTATTTCGGCTTCTTGAAGTTCACGGGCAGGCTGAAGGCGAACTGATCGTCCGTGAGCTCGGCCGGCGGAACCGGCACCGGATCGGAGCGGCGGACCATCGAGACGGCCTCGTTATCGAAAGCCGGATCGCCCGAGGACTCCGTGACATCGACCGAGACCACATTGCCGCGCCGGTTCAACACTAGGCTGAGCTTGACCGTCGTCGTCTTGCTCTTGTCCTTGGGATAGCGCTTGTGAAGCTCGAAATAGGCGCTGATCCGCTTGCCCCACTCCGCGGTCAACCTCCGGATGTCCTTGCCGATGCCCTGATGGGGGGCGGCAGCCTTTTCATCCTCGCGCGCGGTCTCGTTCAACGCCTGCTTGGCCGACTCGACCGAGTTCGGCGCCTCCTCGACGGCCTGGGTTTCGACCTTGGCGACCTTCGTGGTGTCCTCGACCGGCTTCTTGGAGTCGTTCTCGGTCACGAGCCTGTCAGGGTCCTCGGCCTCCTGCGGCATCTCCTTCGGGAGATCGGTCTCCTTGACCTCGGCCTTCTGTTCCATCTGCTGCGGCTGAAACTGCGAGGCCTCGCTGTCCGGACCCGGCGGCAGATCCGTCTCCGGCAGCTTCGGCGAGGTCATTTCGACGGCAAATTCCGCGCCGTTGGCCCCGAGGCCATCGTCGCCGTCGTCCGCCCGCAAGTTCGCCAGCGCCAGCGCGGCGCCGCCAAGATGAAGGGCAAGTGCCGCCACCGCGGCCAGAACCCAGAGCCGCCGCGGCGTTTTCACCTCGGTCACAGGATCGGACATCGCGCCGTACTCAAGGTTGGGGCGCCGCTTGCGACGGCCCAGCCGCCGCAGCAGGCGCTTCGAGTGCCACCAGCTTGACACGAGAATAGCCGCCGGCACGCAGGATCTCCATGACGGCCATCAACTCGCCGTAGGGCACGGCGCGGTCGGCCCGCAAGAACACGTATTTGTCCTTGCTCATCTCGGACATCCCGTCGAGGGAGCCGATCAGCTCGGTCCGCTTGACCGGGTTCTCCCCGATCGCCAGCGTCAGATCGGGCTTGATGCTGACATAGGTCGGCTTGTCCGGCTTCTTCTGCGGCATCGCGCTCGAGGTCGGCAAGTCGATCGGCAGATCGACGGTCGAGAGCGGCGCTGCGACCATGAAGATGATCAGCAGCACCAGGATGACGTCGATGAACGGCGTGACGTTGATGTCATGCGTTTCCGCGAAATCGTCGTCGTCATCGTTGTCTGCGAGCGAAACGCCCATGGTTCACTCCGCTGCGCGTGAATGCGCGCTGCCGTGGCTGCGATCGAGGTCGCGCGACAGCAGCCGCGCCGCCGCGCCCGAGGCACGGCTGACGAGCTCGAGATAGCCCTTCGTCATGCGCGAGAAGTGATTGTAGATGATGACGGCGGGAATGGCGGCGACGAGACCGATCGCGGTGGCGAGCAGCGCTTCGGCGATGCCGGGCGCGACGACGGCGAGGTTCGTGGTCTGCGACTTCGAGATGCCGATGAAGCTGTTCATGATGCCCCAGACCGTGCCGAACAGGCCGACGAAGGGCGACGTCGAGCCGATGGTCGCGAGCACGCCCATGCCGACGCGGATCCGCCGTGCCTCCGCGCGCACGATCTCCTGGAAGCTCGAGGCCGCGCGCTCCTTAATGCCGGCATCGCTGGACAGGCCGGCAGACATCCGCGCCTCGCGCAACGCCGCCGCCAGGAAGGACGGCAGGATGCCCCCCTTGGCGCCAAGCGCCATCTGGGCTTCCGCGAGCGAGCGGGCCTCCGCGACCTTCTTCAGCGCCGAACGAAGCTTGCTTGATGCGACCGACAGCTCGATCGACTTGGCGATCAGGACGGTCCAGGTCATCAGCGAGGCGAAGGCGAGCCCGATCATCACCGCCTTCACGATAACGTCCGCCGACATGAACATGACCCAGGGCGACAATTCCTTCATAGCCGGCGCGATGCCCGCTGCCGTCTCAGACTTTACGGCCGCCGGCGCGGTGGCTGCGGGAGCCGCAGGCGCCGCAGCTACCGGAGCAGCCGCGGGGGCCGGAGCAGCCACTGGGGCCGGACTGGTCGCAGCCGGCTGCGCCGTCGCTTGGGCCGGGGCCGCCGGCGGGGTCTGGGCGGAAACAGGAGATGCGAGCCAGGCGGCCGTCAGGACGACAGCTGCGGCAAGGCTTGCTTGGAAGGACATGGTCTTCATACTTCGGCCCAGTAGCGAATGAGGTTGTGATAGATACCCGTCAATTTGACCGTTTCGGGATCGTCACGCCCGAGCCGATCCACCAGCGCCTGAATCGCGGTGTCGAGGTCATAGATCATGGTACGGGCTTGATCGTCCCGTATCATGCTCTGAAGCCAGAAGAAAGACGCAACCCGCGTTCCCCTCGTCACGGGCGTCACGAGATGAAGGCTGGTCGAGGGATAGAGCACGCAGTCGCCGGCTGGCAACTTGACTTCGTGCGAACCGTAGGTGTCCTCGATCACAAGTTCGCCACCGTCATATTCTTCCGGCTCGGCGAGAAACAGCGTGACCGACAGGTCGGTGCGGATGCGAAGGCCGGTCATCCGGTCGCCGCGGATCGCATTGTCGACATGCAGCCCGAAATGATGGCCGCTGTCCGCCGCATAGCGGTTGAACAGCGGCGGGAAGATCTGGAGCGGGATCGCCGCCGCGATGAAGCGCGGGTTCGAGGTCAGCGCCGAGATGATGCGGTGGCCGAGCTTGCGCGCGACCTCGCTATCGGGGGGCAATTGCTCGTTGCGCTTCACCATGGCCGATTGTGCGCCCGCGGTCGAGCGGCCGTCCTCCCACGCGCTGGCGTCCATGATGCGGCGGAAATCCGCCACATCATCCTTGCTGAGAACGCCAGGCAGGCAGGTCAACATGATCAGAACTTCGCCGTTGTCACGAGGTAGAATGCCCTGCCCGGCGCGACCGCCACGAACGGCACGGCGCTACGATAGAGCGTGTCGTAGTACAGCTTGTTGGTGAGGTTCTGGGCGTAGAACTTCATGGTCCAGTTCTTGTCGATCTTCTTCTCGACGAACGCGTCGAAGCGCCAATAGCTCGGCAGCTCGTTGCCGGTGTTGGCCGCGAACGTGCCGCCATAGACCTTCGAGCGGTACACCGCCTGCCCGCCGAGCTCCCAGCCGCCGTCGAACTTGTACTTGGTCAGCATGCTGAACGACTGGTGGGCGATGTTGGCAAGCTGCAGGCCGATGTTGGAGGCGATGCCGCTCTGCGTGACCTTCGACTGCATCAACACCAGGCCGCCGAAGATGCTCCAGCGATCCGTGATCTTGCCTTCCGCCTCGATGTCGATGCCCTGGATCCGGTAGGCCGCGCCCGAAGTCAGCAGGTTGTTGACGGTCTCGCGGGCGTTGTCCTTCGTGGTCTGGAACAATGCACCGCTGACCAGCAGGTGGCGATCCACCAGCTCCCACTTGGTGCCGACCTCGACCGCCTTGTTGCGCTCGGGGCCCAGCAAAATGGCCGTGTTGGCCGGAACGCCACCGTAATCGGTGGCGGTCGCGTCGAGCTCCGACCCGAACGGATTGGCCGAGGTCGCGTAGGCCGCGTAGACGCTGCCGATCGACATCGGCTTGTAGACCACGCCGACGTTGTAATTGACGAGATCGTTGTTCTGCTTGAGGTAGGCCGTGTTCGTCGACGAGCTCTGGCTGTAACCGTCATAGCGCACGCCGCCATTGACGATGATCGTGTCCTGCCAGTTCGCGGTGTCCATGACGTAGACGCTGCTGGTGTTGACGCCATAGCGCGTCGGATTGCCCGTCAGCGACGGCGAGCTGAAGCCGGAGAGATAAGTGTACTGGGGAGAATAGACGTTGACGCCCGAGATCGCCCCGCTGCTCGTGAAGGGCGAGCCGGCGAGTTCCGACGAGAGACCCGCGTAACGGTCGATCGAAATGTCCTCATTGGTATATTCGACGCCGAACACCGCCGTGTGCTTGACCCCGCCGGTGTCGAGCTTGAACGTCGCCTCGTTCTGGTTGGCCCACACATCCACCCCCTGGTAGCGGCTCTGTGCGCTCGCCGTCGTGGTCCAGAGCAGCGGATTGAGGCTGGTCGTGATCGGATTCTGCGGCAGCGTGCCGATATAGTTCAGCAGCGAGTGCTCGCCGCGCACCTTGCTGCTCAGCGTGATGGCCTCGTTGACCTTGTACTCGACCGTGCCGGTGCCGAAATCCTGGCGCGCGGTCTGGAAGTCGCGGTTGAGGAAGCCGTACCAGACCCCGCGCGGAATGCCCGCCGAGGTCACCGGCACGTTGCCCTGCTTGTAATAGGGCACGCCGAAATCCGGCAGGCCGCTGAGATCGGTGTGGACGTAGTTCGTCGTGATCTTGATGTCGTTGGTCGGGGTATACTTCGTGGAGAGGAACGTACCCCAGCGATTATCGGTCACGTAGTCGCGTCCGGCAATGTTGGCGTCCTGGAACAGGCCGCCGGTGCGCACCGAGAACGTCGGGTCGACGACCTGGTTGACGTCGATCGTGACGCGCTTGGTCCTGTCGGTACCGAACTCGGTATCCATGCGCTGGAAATTGACGTCGCCCGCCTGCTTGGTGACGATGTTGATGGCGCCGCCGGCGGTGCCGCGGCCGGCATAGGATGATGCAGGACCGCGCAGAATCTCGATCTGCTCGGTGAAGAAGTTCTCGCGGATGGAAACCGCGGGATCGCGGATGCCGTCGATGAAGACGTCGTTGCGCGCGTCGAAGCCGCGGATGAAGAAGCGATCGCCGAACGCGTTGCCGCCCTCTCCCGAGCCCAGTGTCACGCCGGCGGTCGAGCGCCCGATCTCCTTCAGTGTCGTGGCGTTCTTGTCCTCGAGCACTTCCTTGCTGAGCACCGTGATGGTCTTCGGCGTGTTCAGCATCGGTTCGGGAAATTTTCCCGAAGCCTGGACATGGTCGACCTTGTAGGGCGCCGCCGGATCGGCATAGGGATTCCGGTCGACTTCACCGGCCGGGCCCGAGGGCGCGGCAGCCTGCTGCGCCTGCTGGCGCTGCGCGGCGCGGCGAAGCGCGTTGCGCGCCCGGACCTGCTCCGGCGTGGGCTTCGAAGCCGCTGGACGCGGACGCTGAACCGGAGCATCGACGGTGACCGGCGGCAGGTTCGACTGCTGCGCTTCCGCGCCGGTCGACACCGTCGCCGCCGCGATCAGGCTCGCGACCGCCGAGACCTTCTTGCCGGAAATGCCCGCGGACTTCTCATCCGCCGCGTCGAACGCTACGACCGAACGCAGCGATTTCGGTGCGACCACCTGCCCCATTACAACACGCCCCATCTTCTTGTTCGCTCACTCACTTCGACGAGCGATGGGCTGTTGGTATCGGCGGCAAAATAGCGGGTCAATGCGGGCAAGCCGCGAGAACCCTTGAATACGTCAAGATCAAAACGATTCTAAACTGTAGTTTGAAACGGTTCTAAACAGAGATTGGACTCGTTCTAAAACAAGCGCGAAAAGCACGTCGCGATCGGCATCGCGCACACGGCTTCAGTCGCTGCTCGGCGGCTTCATCAGCGAGAACAATTCGTCGACGTTTTTCTGCGCGATCGCGCGGACACGATCGGTGTTGTCCAGCCCGGCGATGTTGACGCCATTAACGACGGCTTTGATCTCGTCGCGGAAGTCGGTGAGGAAGCGCAAGGGATCGCGCTGTTCGTTGGCGACTCGCGCGATCAACCCCGTGATCAAGATCTGACACGCGATCAGCTTGCCGTTCAATTCGTCCATCCTGCGCTCCCTTGTGGCGGCGCCGATATGGACGATGCCGATTTTCCTGACAACCGAAACGGTCTGCGCGGGATTTAGAACCGTTCTTGGGTTCGGCTGCGCCGGACTTCCACCCGTCCCATGCTGCTCTCGTCCACACCATGTCCGAGCATTGCACAAAGTTTGCACGCTGATCGTTCTCAGGGAAAATGCAGCACTGCACACCGTAGTGCCACGGTGCTGCCTAAGCCGTGCAAAGCTTTCCAATTGTTTAGGATTCTGCACCGATAGTGCTGTTTACACTGGAACTTGGCGTGTATTATACAAGCGCGCTGGAACCCTACGATTGCCCCATAATTCGTTTAAATAGGGCACAAGAGCCGACACGAGACGATATGCAAAAGTCCCGGCCGATCCTCTGGATTCTGATCATCGCGGCCGTGGCCTCCGCGGGTTACTATGGTTGGCAGAAATACGGCTCGCCCGACGCCGGAAAAGCCCAGACAGCGCAGAAAGGTCCGCCGCGCGCGCCCGCCGTTCCCGTCAGCGTCGCGCCGGTCCAGAAGGCCGATTTCCCGGTCTATCTGACCGGTCTCGGCACGGTCCAGGGTTTCAACACCGTCCAGGTCCGCACCCGGGTCGACGGCCAGATCGACAAGCTCGAGTTCAAAGAGGGCCAGATCGTCAAGGAAGGCGACCTTCTGATCTCGATCGATCCCCGTCCCTATCAAGCCGCGCTCGACCAGGCTAAGGCCAAGAAAGCGCAGGACGAGGCTAATCTCGCCAACGCCAATCTCGAGCTCCAGCGCGCCATGAAGCTCGGCGAATTCGCGACCGCGCAGCGCGTCGACACCCAGCGTTCCACCGTCGCCCAACTCACCGCGCAGATCGCCGCCGACGAGGCCGCGATCGCCAACGCCCAGACCCAGCTCGACTACACGCAGGTCAAGTCACCGTTCACCGGCGTCGCGGGCCTGCGCCAGGTCGACATCGGCAACATCGTCAACGCCTCCTCGCAGACCGGCATCGTCATGATCTCGCAGGTCGAGCCGATCTCGGTGATCTTCACCGCGCCGGAGGACCAGCTGCCCTATATCAGCGAGGGCCAGAAGGCCGGCGCGCTCAAGGTGATCGCCTTCACGACCGACGGCAAGAAGACGCTGGCCGAGGGCAAGCTCGCGGTCATCAACAACCAGGTCGACACGAGCAGCGGGACTATTCGGCTCAAAGCGGTGTTCGACAACAAGGACCACGCGCTGTGGCCGGGCCAGTCGGTGTCGACACGCCTTTTGGTCCGCACCCTGAAGGATGCGACCGTGGTCCCGGATGACGCGGTTCAGCACTCCACCAACGGCCTCTACGCCTATACCGTCAACCAGGACAGCAAGGCCGAAGTGCACAAGATCAAGGTCAGCTACGGCATCGACGGACGTTCGGTCGTTGACGAAGGCTTGAGCCCCGGCCAGCAGGTCATCACCGGCGGTCAATTCAAGGTGCAGCCCGGAAGCCTCGTCTCGACGACGGTGGCGAGCTCGGATCCGGCCCAGAACAAGGTACGACAGGAATGACCGAGGGCGGGATTTCGGCACCTTTCATCCGTTATCCCATCGGCACCTCGCTGCTGATGGCCGGCATTCTGTTTGTCGGTCTTGTCGCCTACCCCCTGCTGCCGGTCGCGCCGCTGCCGCAGGTGGACTTCCCGACCATCCAGATCACCGCCAATTTGCCGGGCGGCAGCCCCGAGACCATGGCCTCGTCGGTGGCCCAGCCGCTGGAGCGCCAGTTCGCGCAGATTCCAGGCATCGCCCAGATGACCTCGACGAGTTATCTCGGCACCGCCTCGATCACCATCCAGTTCGACCTCAACCGCAGCATCGACGGCGCCGCCAACGACGTGCAGGGCGCGATCAACGCCGCCAGCGGCCAGCTGCCGAAGAACCTGCCCTCGCCGCCGACCTACCGCAAGGTCAACCCGGCCGACGCGCCGATCCTGCTGCTGTCGGCAACGTCCGAGACGCTGCCCCTGACCAGTGTCAGCGACGCGGTTGACGCCCAGCTCGCCCAGCAGATCAGCCAGCTCTCGGGCGTCGCCCAGGTCTTCATCGGCGGCCAGCAGAAACCCTCGATCCGCATCCAGGTCGATCCGGCAAAGCTGGTGGCCAAGGGCCTGTCGATGGAGGACGTGCGCAGCCAGATCGCGATCACCACGGTCGACAGCCCCAAGGGCAATATCGACGGCGAGAAGCGCGCCTACACGATCTACGCCAACGACCAGCTCACCCAGTCCAAGGACTGGAACGACGTCATCATCGCCTATCGCAACGGCGGTCCATTGCGCATACGCGACATCGGCCAGGCGGTCAGCGGCGCCGAGGACGCCAAGCAGGCGGCCTGGGCCAACGGTAAGCGCGGCGTGTTCCTGGTGATCTTCAAGCAGCCGGGTGCCAACGTCATCGAGACCGTCGACCGGATCAAGGCAACCCTGCCCCGGCTCGTGGCGGCGATCCCGCCCGCGATCAAGATCGAGCTCATCAGCGACCGCACCACCACCATCCGCGCCGCGGTCGAGGACGTGCAATTCACGCTGCTCTTGACCATTGCCCTCGTGGTCATGGTCATCTTCATCTTCCTGCGCAGCTTCTGGGCGACCGTCATTCCCACCATCACGGTTCCACTGGCGCTACTCGGCGCCTGCGCGCTGATGTGGGTGGCCGGCTATTCGCTCGACAATCTGTCGCTGATGGCGCTCACCATCGCGGTCGGATTCGTCGTCGACGACGCCATCGTGATGCTGGAAAACATCACGCGCTACATCGAGGAAGGCGAATCGCCGATGGCGGCGGCCTTCCGCGGTTCCAAGGAAATCGGCTTCACCATCGTGTCGATCAGCATCTCGCTGGTCGCGGTGCTGATCCCGCTGCTCCTGATGGGCGGCATCATCGGCCGCCTGTTCCGCGAATTCGCCGTCGTGCTGGCGATGACGATCTTCGTCTCGATGTTCGTGTCGCTGACGCTGACGCCGATGATGGCCTCGCGCTTCCTGCGCGCCCATGGCGAGGTGACCCACGGCAAGTTCTACCAGTGGAGCGAGCGCGCCTTCGACGCCATGCTGCGCGGCTACGAATATGGGCTCGACCATGCGCTGGCCTGGCGGCGCACCACGCTCGTGATCTTCTTCGCCACGCTCGGTCTCTCGGTCTACCTCTTTGTGCTGATCCCGAAGGGCTTCTTCCCGCAGCAGGACGTCGGCCTGATCACCGCGACCTCGGAAGCCTCGCAGGACATTTCGTTCAAGGAGATGCAGCGGCGCCAGGTCGAGCTCGGCAAGATCGTAATGGAAGACCCCGACGTCGCCACGATCGCGATGAACATCGGCGGTAGCGGCCGCGCCGGCAACAACGGCAACATGTTCATCACCCTGAAGCCGCGCAACGACCGCAAGGCATCGGCTCAGGAGATCATCGCCCGGCTGCGTCCCAAGCTTGAGAAAGTGTCGGGCGCCCGCCTCTATATGCAGGCGGCGCAGGACGTGCGTCTCGGCGGCCGGCCGACGCGTACGCAGTTCGAGTTCACCCTGCAGGACGCCGATCTTGCCGAGCTCAACGACTGGGCGCCGAAGATCCTCGCCAAGATGCAGACGCTGCCGCAGCTGCGCGACGTCGCGACCGACCAGCAGACGCAGGGCACCACGGTCCAGCTCAAGATCAACCGCGACACCGCCTCGCGCTACGGCATCCAGCCGCAGCTGATCGACGACACGCTGTATGACGCGTTCGGACAGCGACAGGTGACGCAGTATTTCACCCAGCTCAACACCTACAAGGTGATCCTCGAGATCCTGCCGGAGATGCAGGGCAGCCTCGACAGCCTGAACAAGCTCTATCTGAAATCGCCGCTGACCGGCGACCAGGTGCCGCTGTCGACCTTTGCGACCTGGACCACCGATCCGGTCCGCCCGCTCTCGATCAGCCACCAGGGCCAGTTCCCGGCGATCACGATCAGCTTCAACCTCGCCCAGGGCGTTGCGCTCGGCCAGGCCACCGAGGCCGTGCAGAAGGCGATGGCCGATCTCGGCGCGCCGCCGACGCTCAATTCGAGCTTCCAGGGCACCGCGCAGGCGTTCCAGCAATCGCTCGGCACCGTGCCGCTGTTGATCCTCGCCGCGCTCGTCGTGGTCTATCTGATCCTCGGCATCCTCTACGAGAGCTACATCCATCCGATCACGATTCTGTCGACCCTGCCCTCAGCCGGCGTCGGCGCGCTCGCGATCCTGATGGCGGCAGGCTTCGACTTCAGCCTCATCGCCTTGATCGGAATCATCCTTCTGATCGGCATCGTGAAGAAGAACGGCATCATGATGGTCGACTTCGCCATCGCGGCCGAGCGCGACGAGCACAAGACGCCGGAGGAATCGATCCGGCAGGCCGCGCTGCTCCGCTTCCGCCCGATCATGATGACGACGATGGCAGCATTGCTCGGCGGCGTGCCCCTGATGCTCGGCCACGGCACCGGCGCCGAGATCCGCCAGCCGCTCGGCTACGCCATGGTCGGCGGCCTGATCGTCAGCCAGGCGCTGACACTGTTCACGACGCCTGTCGTCTATCTCTATCTCGACGAGCTCAACAACTGGTTCTCCGGCTGGGGCCGTTCGGGTGACGGCGAAGGCCACGAGGCGCACGAGCACGGCACCGTCAAGGAAGCCGCCGAGTAGGCTTGCGAGCAGCCTTGCGCCGCGGCTCCCGCGACGCTACAGCGAGGCCCTCGGTTCACGCCAACGCGGTTTCGCCATGCTCATGCAATCCAGACTTGTCGCCCTCGCTGCTGCTGTCCTGTTGTCGACCAGCGCCGCGTACGCCCAGCAAGGCGCCAAGAAGAACGCAGCTCCCGCGCCGGCCGCCGCCGCACAGCCCGCTCCTGCCCCGACGCAGCAACCGGCAGAAAGCTCCCCCGGACAGCCGGGCTGGATCGTCCGCTGCACCAGCGCCAGCCGCGATGCACCGCTCGAATGCGCGATGGAGCAGAACGCGGTGCTAACCAAGACCGGCCAGACCGTCGTCCTCGTCAATATCCGCATCGCACCCGACACCCGCACGCCGATCGCGCTGCTGCAATTGCCGCTCGGCCTCAACCTGCCTGTCGGGGCCAAGCTCCAGGTCGACGAGGGCAAGTCGTTCGACCTCCAGATCCAGACCTGCGAGAACCGCGGCTGCTACGCCTCGACGCCGATCGCGGCCGACCTGCTCGCCGCCCTGCGCTCCGGCAAGCAGCTCAAGGTCTCCTTCCAGAACATGGCCAAGGAGACCATCGCGATCCCGATGCCGCTGAACGATTTCGCGGCGGCCTACGACAAGATCAAATAACGGGATTCGCTAAAGCGCGATGAGATCAGGATGGAGCGTCATCGCGCTTTAGCTTGTTGTTTGCGCATGTTCTTTTCGGAAAACCGCTGCGCACTTTTCCGGATCATGCTTCAGGGCTGAGATCGCTCAATCCACGCCGAGATAGGCCTTCTGCACCTGCGGGTCTTCCGCGAGCGCAGCGGCCGTGCCCGACAGCACGCTCTTGCCGACCTGGAGCACTGTCGCAAAGTCCGAGACCTCCAGCGCGAGCTCGATCGACTGCTCGGCGAGCAGGATGGTGAGGCCCTCGCGATGCAGGCGGCCGAAGGTTTCGTACATGGATTCGACCACCGCCGGCGCGAGGCCGAGCGAGGGCTCGTCCAGCATCAACAGCTTCGGATCACTCATCAGCGCGCGGCCGACCGCAAGCATCTGCCGCTCGCCGCCGGACATGGTGCCGGCGCGCTGGTTGCGGCGCTCTTTCAGGCGCGGGAAGATCTCGTAGACGCGTTCGAGCAGCGCGGCCTGGCGCGACTTGTCGTGCAGCGGCGTTGCGCCGAGCACGAGGTTGTTTTCGACGCTCTGCTGCACGAACAGGCGCCAGCCTTCCGGCGAGAGCGCGAGGCCCTTGCGCACGATCGCAAAAGCCTTCTGGCCGGCGATCTCCTCGCCGCGAAAGCTGATCTTGCCGGAATGCACGGGAATGAGGCCCGCGATCGCGTTCAGCGTCGTGGTCTTGCCACCGCCGTTGGAGCCGAGCAGCGCGACGACGCTCCCCTCCGGCACCTCCAGCGACACGTCGGAGACGCCGATGAGGTCGCCGTAGCGCACTTCGAGGTGCTCGATCTTGAGAAGTGCTCCGCTCATAGGTCCGGCCCGCCCATCAGCTCGACCGGCGTGTGGCCGGCGGCGGCCTTGGCCGCGCGGGTGCCGAGATAGGCCGCGATCACCGCCGGGTTCGACGTGACCTCGCGCGGCGAGCCGCGGGCGATCTCCTTGCCCTGATGAAACACCATCACGCGGCTCGCCAGCGACATGATCACTTCCATGATGTGCTCGACGATGACGAGCGTGATGCCGGAGCGGTGGATGTCGCGGACGAGATCGATCGCGAGCTTCACCTCGTTGGCGTTGAGGCCGGCCATGGCCTCGTCGAGCAGCAGCACTTTCGGCTCGGTTGCCAGCGCGCGGGCGATCTCCAGCCGCTTGCGGCCGGGGGTGCCGAGCGAGCGCGCCGGCGCATCCGCAAGACGGCTCATGCCGACGCGCTCCAGCACGGCGCGCGCCTTGGACTCGGCTTCCTTGCGATGCGAGGTGCGGAGGAACGCGCCGATCATGACGTTCTCGAGCACCGTCATGCCCTCGAACGTCTGCGGCACCTGGAAGGTGCGGGCAAGACCGAGGCCGGCGCGCTGCTCCGGCGTGAAGTCGGTGATGTCGCTCCCCGCGAACAGGACGCGGCCGGAGGTGGCCGCGAGGTCGCCGGTGAGGCAGTTGAAGAAGGTGGATTTTCCGGCACCGTTCGGGCCGATCAGGCCGAGAATGTCGCCCTGCTCCAGCGTGACGGAGGCATCGTCCACCGCCTTGAAGCTGCCGAACGCCTTGGTGATTCCGCGCGCCTCAAGGAGCATGGCTCGCTCCCTTCTCAGTCTTGCGCTTGCTCCGTCCCGTGAACAGGCTGAGCAGGCCGCCGGGCTGGAAGCGCGCAATCAGCACGATGATCGCGCCATAGACCACGAAGGTGAGCCCGGCACCCTTGCCGCCGAGCCAGCTATTGGAGATCTCCTCTAGCGGCACCAGGATCGCAGCTCCCACCAGCGGACCGAACAGCAGCCCTGCCCCGCCGAGCGCCGCCATGATCAGGATCTTCACCGAGATCAGGATGCCGAGCCCGGACTCCGGATCGACGAAGCCGAACATCATCGCATAGAGCGCGCCGGCGACGCTCGTCAGTGCCGCGCTCAGCATGTAGGCGTAAAGCTTGGTGCGGCTGGCAGGCGCGCCGAGTGAGCGCGCGGCGCGTTCGGAATCCTTGATCGCGCGCAGGTAAAATCCCATCCGGCTGTTGGTCATCCACCAGGTGATCAGCAGCGTGATCACGAGGACGGCGAGGAAGAGATAATAATACGGCAGCGACGACAGGAAGGAGAGATCGAAGATGTTGCGCGGCACGGCTGGCCCCGAGAGACCGACGGCCGCGCCCAGCCATTCGGTGTTGGTGACGATCAGCCGCATCGTCTCGGCCACCGCGATCGTCGCCATGCTGAAATAATGGCCTGAGAGCCGCAGCGTCGGCACGCCGACGATCGCGGCGAGCCCGACCGCCAGCACGATGCCGCCGGGAATGCCGAACAGCGGCGACAGGCCGAATTTGGCGTAAGACCCCATCGCGGCATAGGCGCCGCAGCCGAAGAACACGACATGGCCGACCGAGACCTGCCCGGCATAGCCGCCGACGATGTTCCAGGCGGATGCGGCGATGGCATAGAGCAGCACCAGCGCGCCGAGGCGCTGCTGGAACGGCGAGGACAGCAGCAGCGGATAGGCGATCGCGAAGGCCGCGACGGCCGAGAGCCAGATCCAGCGCCGCATCACATCTTCCCCATCAGGACTTACCCATCAAGCCTTGCGGCCGGAACCAGAGGAAGAACAGGAACAGGACATAGACGACGATGTCCTTGTACACCGCGCCGATCAGATAGCCGGAGAGCGACTCGATGACGCCGATCAGAAGGCCTGCGACGAGCGCGCCCGGCACGCTGCCGAAGCCGCCGAGCGACACCGTGACGAAGGCGACGATGCCGAGCGTCTCGCCGACGGTCGGCACGATGTAGAAGAAGTTCGCGATCAGCGCGCCGGCGAGCCCCGTGGCGCCCGCAGCGATCGCCCAGGCGATCGCCTGCATGCTGTCGGGCCGGATGCCCATGAGCTGGGCCGCGGTCTGGTCCTCCGCCACCGCCAGCATCTTCGAACCGAGCGAGGTGCGCGTCAGCAAGAGATGCAGGCCGAGCGTCACCAGCAGAGCGACTACACCGGCCAGCAGCCGCGAGGCCTCGATGCGCAGGCCAGCGAATGCATAGGTGCCGCCGACGATGTTCGGCGGCATCGACAGGAAATTGGCGCCGAACCACCAGAACACGGAATAGCGCAGCAGCAGCGCGAGCCCGAAGGTGCCGAGGATCTGGGCCAGCATCGGCCCCTTCATGATGTCGCGGATCAGGCCGAAATAGACCACGACGCCGAGCGTCGCCAGCACCAGCATCGCCAGCGGCGCGCCGACGATGGGCCCTCCCCCCATCAGCGTGTAGACGACATAAGCGACGTACATGCCGAGCATGACAAAATCGCCATGCGCGAAATTGACGATGTTCATCATGCCCCACACCAGCGTGAGGCCGGAAGAAAACAGGGCGTAGACGGCGCCAAGCAGAAGCCCGCCGACGATCACCTGCACGAGGACGAAGGACATGAGCCGCGTTGCTCTGATCAAATCATTTGGGAAACGGCGGGACGCGCGGCCCCGCCTTCAAGAACGTTCACCAGCCCTTGTAGGGCAGCACCGGCGGCTTCTCGGCATTGGCCTTCGGCCACACCGCGACATAGTTCTCGCCGTCCTGGAGCTGGATGATGGCGCCGGAGGCGAGGATGTTCTGGCCCTTGTCGTCGAACTTGACGCCCTTGTAGCCGATCATGAGCTGCTCGGGCTTCAGGTCCGTCGCCTTCAGCGCGGCCTGGATCTTGGCAGGCTCGGTCGAGCCGGCGCGGTCGATGGCGTCGGCCAGCACGAAGAAGCCCTGCATCTGCCGCGCCACCGTGTCGTCCATGTCCTCGCCGCTCTTCTTCTTGTACATGTCGGCGATGATGGCCGACGGCGAACCCGAGGGACCAACGACCCAGGACGAGCGGTTGAAGACGCCTTGCGAGATCTTGCCGACCGCCTTGGTGAAGGACGGATCGGAATAGCCGGCATCGTCGGCGAGCAGCACGGCCGGCTTGTAGTCAAGCGACTGCATGGTCTTGGCGAACAGGATCGCGTCCGACGTGTAGCTGATCATGATGACGACGTCGGGCTTCTTGTCCTTGAGCTGGAGCACCTGCCCTTGCAGGTCGGTCGCGTTGACGGGATAGGCGACGTCCAGCGCGATCGGCTGGCCCTTGTCCTTGAAGGCCCCGGTGATCGTGTTCGCGACCGAGGTGCCATATTCGGTGTTGTCGTGAACGATCGCGACGTTCTCGGTCTTGGCCCCCTGCGCCTTGAGGTCGGCGAGGAAGTCGACATAGATCTTGGCGAAGTCGGTCGCGATCGGCGTGGTCCGGAAGAACCATTTGAAGCCGCGCTCGGTGAGATTGGCGGCAACCGACTCCGAATTCAGGAAGGGAACGCCGTATTTCTCGGCGATCGCGCTCGAGGTCAGCGTCACGCCGGACTGATAGGAGCCGAACACGGCCGCGACCTTCTCTTCCGTGATCAGACGCAGCGCCTGGTTCTGGCCGGTTGCCGGGTTGCCCTGGTTGTCGGCGATGATCACCTCGACCTTGGCGCCGCCGAGGCCGGCAAGGCCTGCGTTCTTCGCCAGCGGGAAATTGCCGAGCTCGGGATGGGCGTTGTTGATGATGTCGGTTGCGACATCGAGCGCCGCCTTGGCATGCGCGCCGATCGAGGCAGTGCCGCCGGACATCGGCATGATCACGCCGATCTTGACGACCTTGTCCTGCGCTTGCGCGACGGACGTCAGCGCAAGCGACATCGCGGCTACGCAAAGCAGCCCGGTGACATGCTTCAAATTCATGAAATCAGACCTCCCAAAGGGTTTCCCCGACCAAGGCTTTTTGCAAGCTGTGGCAAAGCGCCCGCTTCCGTTTGTTTATGCCTGGCCGTGGGAGGATGGCATGACGGCCGGGTACCGGCAAGGTGCAACGGGGTGCTACGGTGTTGCCTGCGGAGCAATCCGCATTCTATCTGGCGTCGCTCGATCTGAACTCGACAACCGCCACGTGACGGCGGCAGCCGCCGCGGCAGTTTCGGCGCCGTCGCTGCAGCACAACAAGCACCAGGCACCGTGACGCCGCGTTCGCTGCGGCCCGTTCCGCGACTCGCGGGACGACCTGCGCCTCACCGCGACAAGCTTTCCGGGACAAGTCGTCGCGCCTGTCCATCCGGCGACAGCTTGAGTCCGCCCCTCCGGCAATGTAAAGTTGCATTTTTTCGGGAGGTTCATTTGAGCACAAGACTTTCATTGCTTTGCGTTCACGGCGTCGGCCATTCCGAGATCGACGCCGAGTTTCGAAAATCATGGTCCGAGGCGATCATACGCGCGGTCCAGTCCGTCGATCAGAGCCTCAACCCGGCCATCGACTTCCTCTCCTATGACGAGCTGTTCGACAAGAACCCGCCGAACCTTGTTACCTACGGCGTCGCGCTGGCAAAGCTGCTGGCGAGCGCGACTGTCCACGGAATCGGAGATCTCGTTGCGGGCACGCGCAGCCTCGAAGATGTCCCGACCCTGATCAGGTGGACCGCGGGCATGGTCGCCCAGTGGTCGGTGGATGAGCAGTTGCAGACCACGCTGCGCAACACCGTTCTCGACAAGCTGAAGAGCGGCAACTACGACGTCGTCCTCGCTCACAGCCTCGGCTCGCTGATCTGCTACGACACGTTCGTGCGCAATCCGAATGCGATCAAGGACAAGGTGTTCGTCACGTTCGGCTCGCAGATCGGCAATCCCGCCGTGCGCGACATCTTCGCCGGCCGCATTAAGGACCTTCCCTGCCGGAAATGGTACCACCTGTTCAACCAGGAGGATCGCGTCCTCACCTACCCGCTCGAGATCGCCGCGGACAATTTCCAGCAGGTGCTGACGCCGTTCGACGTCCCCAACGACGTCTTGAACCACAACGCGACCTGGTACCTCTCGCGTCCCGAGACCGTCGCCACCGTCTGGCACGACGTGGTCCCGGTGCCGACATCGCGCTCGATCGTCGGCGCCGCGCGCGAGGTCGCGCGCATCGACGCAAGGCCGACCCGCCGCGCCCTCTTGATCGGCATCAACGACTATCCCGATCCCGCCAACCGGCTCGAAGGCTGCGTCAACGACGTGTTCCTGATGAGCTCGGTGCTCCAGGAAAGCGGCTTCAAGGCCGACGAGATCCGCGTCGTGCTCAACGAGCGTGCGACGACGCAAGGCATCATGGAGCGGCTGCACTGGCTGCTCGACGGCGTGCGCAAGGACGACGAGCGCATGCTGTTCTACTCGGGCCACGGCGCCCAGATGCCCAGATACAGTCCGGCCGGCACGCCGGATCGCGTCGACGAGTGCCTGGTGCCCTACGATTTCGACTGGACGCCCGAGCACGCCATCCTGGACCGCCAGTTCGCCCAGCTCTACTCGCAGCTGCCGTATGACAGCTATTTCGTCGCCATGCTCGATTGCTGCCATTCCGGCGGCATGACGCGCGACGGCGGTCCGCGCATCCGTGGCCTGACGCCGCCCGACGATATCCGTCACCGGGCGCTGCGATGGGAGGCGAGCGAAGGCATGTGGGTGCCGCGCGACTTCAAGCCGCTGAACGAGAGCCTGAGCAAGCGCAGGAACGGCGCCGACTATGTCGGCCGCAACGGCGCGACGCAGCGGCTCGGGCGCGGCATGGCGCTCCGCACCAAACCCGACAAGGACTACAACAAGATACGAGCCGAGCTCGGACATCACGGCCCTTATCTGCCGATCCTGCTCGAGGCCTGCCAGGAGGAGCAGCTTTCCTACGAATATCGCGACGGCGTGACGTCGTACGGCGCCTATACGTTCTGCATGGCGAAGGCGTTGCGGGAGCAGCGCGGTCGCGGCACGAACCCCTCGTTCCAGGAATTGAGCGATCTGGTCACGGCCAAGCTCCGCCGCCTCAAATACAGCCAGACCCCCAACCTCGTCGGCGCCAGGGAGCAGCTCAAGGCGAAAATCCCATGGAGCATGACGGAGCCAGCTCGGAGCGAGAGACGCGCGCCGAGAAAGCGCACCGTCAAGCGCGGCCGGAAGCGGCCCAGCTGATCCGCCACGCCAGGCGAGGCATGCGCCGGCACAGGACGTTCGTCGGGCAACGCCTGCCCGACGGTCGCCTCAACCGGCAGCCCTGCGCTACGGTGAGTGCGCCTGAAGCAGCGTCGTGAAGCCGCCATAGATCATGCGCTTGCCGTCGAACGGCATGTCGCCGCCCTTGAGCCGCGCATCCGCCATCACCTTCTTGTTGACGGCATCGCGGGTCTCGCGGTCGCGGTAGATGATCCAGGAGAACACGACCACCTCGTCCTCCTTCGCCATCACCGCGCGCGGAAACGAGGTCAGCTCGCCAAACGGCACATCGTCGCCGATGCACTCGATATAATCGAGCGCGCCGTGCTCCATCCAGACCGCACAGGCCGTTCGCGCCAGCGCCTTGTAGGCCTCGATCTTGTCCTTGGGCACGGCCAGCACGAAGCCATCGACATAGGGCATTTCGGATCTCCTTGGGTTGTGTGTCCCAAGGACGACGGAGCGGGTGACAATCCGACCGGGCCGAGATGAGGCAAACCGTCGCGAGCGTCTCGCGATCGGCAGCGGGGTCAAACAAAAGCTGGGAGCGCGCCTGGAACTGGCTGGGGAACCTGGATTCGAACCAAGACAAACAGAGTCAGAGTCTGTTGTGCTACCGTTACACCATTCCCCAACGGAATAGCCGAACAAATTCAATGGCTTACTGATTTGTCCGACTGCGGCCGGAAGCGCGTTTGGCGCAAATCACGGCTCAGGCGTGGCAGCGTTCTAACCGCTCGCTTCTGGACTGGCAAGCGCTACGGTGCACGGGTCTGTTGACCGGAAACGCCCTAGTCTGGCGCGAGGGTGGCGAGGCCAGCCTCGATGATCGTGATCTCCTCGCTGACCTGCGCGATGGCCTGCTTCGGATCGACGCCGGTGACCGAGACCAGCTGCCGCAGGAGATCCTGCCGGTGCGCCAGGATATCGTGAAGCGCATCGCGGTCGTTCAGCCGCACATAGCCTTCGACGATCAATTCAAGGGAACGGGACATCATACTCTCAAGACGCGGTTACTGTTTAAGCCCTGAAAATATAGCGATCGCCGCCGTCGATGTGAGCGCCATGTCGCGTCAACCTTGACCGGTAAGGCTAACGGCCCGGGCGCGAAACCGCAGCGCGCCCGGATGGAAGGCCCTAGTTCGGGCGTCCGATGTTGACGACGATCTCGCCCCTGCCGTGCGCGATCATGACCTGGCCGTACTCGTCCTGCGGCGGGCTTTCCTCGTAACGCAGCGGGATCGTGGTGATCCCCTCCAGCGCCTCGCCGCTCGGCTGCTGCGCGCTCACGTCGAGGATCAGGATCTTCGGATTGATGCCCTGCGGCGAGCGCTTGGTCAGGCGGGCCTGCCAGCCGTTGGTCGGCACCCTGACGTCGCCGACCATGACCAGCTTGGGCGGTGCGCCCGGTGCGCGGTCGATCCAGGCCTTGAAGGTGTTTCTCAGCAGGACAGTCATGACGCGTCCCTCCTATGCCAAGTTGCGCGATCCTTCCGTCATGGGCGCAACTTAGCGGGCGAGGCGAAGCGGAACGTGAACCGCCCGTGAATTGGATATGACCTTCTGACACCGCGACGGCCGACCGTGCTCGCGTCTCCCACGGCACATCCGACCGACGGATCGCGGCTCGTCGCTCCCGAACAGGATCAATTCACGCTGGCATCACGTTGGAGGGATTGGGATTTTCGCTCCGCCCGATCTCCCTCGTCCCCTACTCCATCTTGATGTTCGCGACCTCGATCACCTTCTTCCACCGTTCGGTCTCGGAGGCGATGTAGGCCTTGAAGGGCTCGGAATCGACCGCGACCGCGGTCGCACCGAGCTCGGCCATCTTCTGCACCGTCTCCGGCTGCTGCATGAAGGCGCGGATCTCGGCCGAGAGCTTTTCGACGATCGGCTTCGGCGTCCCCGCGGGGACGAAGAAGCCATGCCAGGCGACGGCCTCGAAGCCCGGCAGGAATTCGGCGACGGCCGGCACTTGCGGATCGAAATCGGCGCGCTTGGGCGTTGCGGTCGCAAGCATCGCGAGTTGGCCGGTCTTCACCTGCGGCAGCAGCAGCGGCACGTTGTCGAAGGCGAGATCGATCTGGCCGCTCAGCAGGTCTGTCAGCATCTGGCTCGAGCCCTTGTAGGGCACGTGCACCATCTTGGTGCCGGTCATCTGCTGAAACAGCTCGGCGGCGAGATGCTGCGAGGTGCCGACGCCGGCTGAGCCGAACGAGACCTTGTCCGGGTTCGCCTTGAGGTAGGCAATCAGCTCCGGCACGGTGCGCGCCTTGATCTTGTTGGGATTGACCACGAGGACGTTGGGCACAACGCTGATCTGCGCGACTGCCACCAGGTCCTTGTCCGGCTGGTAGCTGAGCTTGGGTCCGTACAGCGACGGATTGATCGCCAGCGCGGAGGTGCTGGCAAGGCCGAGCGTGATGCCGTCGGGCGCCGATTTCGCCAGCCGCGTCACGCCGAGGATCGAGCCGGCGCCGCCGACATTCTCGACCACGAACGGCTTGCCAAGCTTCACCTGCAAATGGTTGGACACCATGCGCGCGAAGATGTCGGCGGTGCCCCCGGCGGCGAACGGGACGATCACCGTCACCTGCTTGGACGGATAGCCGTCCTGCGCCTTTACCGGTGACGTCGCCAGCAGCACTGCCGACACAAGACCAAGCCACATCGATCGCATCGAAGTTTCCTCTGTTTTCACTGTGTTGTTGATTGGGTGTTGCGCGCCGCGAGCGTGTTAGAACGCGGTCTCATACATGTTCAGGATCGCGTCCCGGCTGAGATCACGCGGGTTGTTGTCGAGCAGGCGGCGGATGGCGTGCGCCTCGTCGGCCATCACACCGAGATCGCTCTTGGGCACGCCGAGCGCGGACAGCCGCATCTCGATGCCGAGATTCTTGCAGAACGCGTAGGTCGCATCGAACGCGAGCTTCGCATCGCGCTGCTGCGGCAGGCCAAGCGCGGCCAGCACCGCGACGGTCTTCTCTTCCATCGCGGGCATGTTGAAAGCCAGCGTGTGCGGGAAGATCACGGCGCAGGCGAGGCCATGCGCGACATGATGCCGCGTGCCGAGCGGATAGGCCACGGCGTGGCCGGCGGTCGTGTTCACCGGCCCGAGGCAATAGCCGCCATAGAGCGAGGCCAGGGACAGGCCCGCGCGTGCCTCGCGATCGCCGCCATCGGCTACCGCGCGCTCGAGGTAGCGTCCGATCAGCCGCGCGCCTTCGAGCGCGTAAAGGTCGATCGTGGGATGCGCCTTGCGGCTGGTATAGGCCTCGACGCAATGCGCCAGCGCATCGACGCCGGTCGCCGCGGTCACCTCCTTCGGCACGGTCATCGTCAAATCGGGATCGACGATCGCGATATCGGCCAGCATGAAGCGGCTCTGCACCGCCTGCTTGTTCTGGCTGACGGGATCGGTGACGAGCGCACGGGTGCCGGCTTCGCTGCCGGTGCCGGAAGTGGTCGGGATCTGCATCAGCGCCACCCTGCGGCCGGCGACCTTCTCCGGCCCGACGATGTCGGCGAAGGCCACGTCAGACGTGCACATCACCGCGACCAGCTTGGCGAGATCCATCGCGCTGCCGCCGCCGAAGCCGACGACGAGATCGGGCTTCGCCTCCTTCGCCATCGCCACCGCCTTCTCCAGATTGGGCAGGTCCGGCTCGGGCTTGACGTCGCCGAACACTTTGACGGCGCCGGGCAGCGCCAGCGTATCGACGCGGCGCGCATTGAACGGATCGGAGATCACCAGCGGGCGCTTGGCGCCGATCCGTTCGGCAAAGCGCGCCGCTGCGGTGATCGTGCCGTTGCCGAACTCCAGGATGGTGGGACGGAGGATTTCGATGGGCGTGAAGGCGTTGGTCATCGTGGGCTCGATCTCGTTACTTGGAGGCACCGGCGGCCAGCCGCTCGGCATAGTCGATGGCCTCGATCAGGCTGTGCTCGTTGGCGATGCCCTTGCCGGCGATGTCGAAGGCAGTGCCGTGATCGACAGAGGTGCGGATGATCGGCAGGCCGAGCGTGATGTTGACGCCGGACAGCTCCTGCCAGCGGCCGGTGGCGGGATCGACCTGGAAGCCGAGCAGCTTGACCGGGATGTGCCCCTGGTCGTGATACATCGCGACCGCCGCGTCGAACTGGCCGGCGCGCAGCTTGACGAAGATGGTATCGCCCGGCACCGGGCCGACGACGTCGAGACCATCCGCAACCGCCTTCGCGATCGTCGGTGCCGACACGTCGATGTCCTGCCGGCCGAACAGACCACCCTCGCCGGCATGCGGATTGAGCGCGGCAATCGCGATCTTCGGCTTCGCGATGCCGAGCCGGCGCAGCGCGTCGTTGGTGAGGTCGATCACCATGCGCAGCCGTTCCGGCGTCAGACGCTTCGGCACGTCTTCCAATGCCACATGGGTCGAGACATGGCTGACGCGCATGTTGCCGTGGGCGAGCAGCATCACCGAGCCGCGCACGCCGGTAAGATGCGCCAGCATCTCGGTATGGCCGGGGAAGTGATAGCCGGCCTTGTTGAGCGCTTCCTTGTTCAGCGGCGCCGTGACGATCGCCGTGGTGCGGCCCGCCTGGGTCAGGCGCACGCCCTGTTCGATCGCCTTGTAGGCGAAGCGGCCACCATCGGCGCTGAGCACGCCCGGCTTGATCGGGTCGCCCTCGGCATCGGCCTGCAGGTAGCAGAGGTTGGGCCAGTCGCGATCGTCCGCGGTGACCTGCGGGATCGCAACATCAGCACCGAGCGCGGCCTTGGCACCATCGAGCGCCGCACCGCTGCCGATGATCAGGATGCGCAGATCGCCCTTGGCGATGCGATCCTTCAGCCCGACGCAGGCCTTGACGATGATCTCCGGTCCGATCCCGGCCGGATCGCCCATGGTGATGGCAAGATGGCGAGAGGTCATGTCGGACTCCCCATGTTCAGCAGATGATTATCCCGGAGCAGATCGCGCCACAGCTCGCTGGGGCCGAACGCGCCGGATTTCGATATGATGTCGACGCCGGCCCAGCGCCCGCCTTGCAGCACCGAGCGCGGCAATCCCGGCACGATGCGCCCGGTCACCTCAAGCGCATGCGCGCCAAGGGCAAGGCATACGGCCTTCAAGGTCTCCCCGCCGGCAACGATCAGCGTGCCCGGCGGTTCGAGCGCCGCGATCAGCGTCGTCGTTTCGCGCGCGATCCGCTGCGCCGCCTCGGTACGCGTCAAGCCTTCGGCGAGCGCGAACTTGACCAGCGCCACGCCGTCTTCAGTCAGCTTGCGCTGAACCGGCGCCGCGCCCTCACCTTCGGCGAGCGCGATCGTCGCTTCGCCGCACGCGGCGAGCTGCGATGCGGTGGTCGGTTGGTCGGAGCCGAACAGCCCCAGCACCGGCCGCTTCAACTGTCTCGGCGCATTGGCGCGATGGCTGCGGGCGAGCGCGCCGGCCAATCCGCCGCTTCCGCACCACAGCAACGGCCCCGGCATATTCCGCGCCATCTCGACGACGCGGTCGAGATCAAGATCGCTCTCGGCATCGAACACCTGAACGCCACCCAGCGCTAGCGTGTCGGGACCACCCTGCCGCGCCTCGATCCCCTCAAGCTTGAGTTGGGTCAGGAGATTGTCGCCGACGCGATGCCACTCGCCTTGCACCGTGCGTGCAAATTGCTGACCCTCGACGGTGCGGCGCCCCTGATAATCGAAGGCGGGCGCGACGACGCACGAGGCCCAATGGCCGCTGCGCAGGCAGGCGCCAAGCTCGGCGGCCCACACCCCGCGCAGGAGGCTGTCGACCTTCTTGTAGGCAATGGTCGCACCCTGAAGCAACGGCGCCAGCCGGGCCACGATCTCGACGCTCTCCACCTTCGAGCGCTCACGGGTGCCGCTGTCGATGGCGAGGCTCAGGCTCCCGCAGCCTTGCGTCGCAAGTGCTTCCGGCCAGGTGACGTCGAACGGTCCGCACAGGCCGACGAACTCCGCCGCGGTGTCGAGCGCGCCGGTGAGATCGTCGGCAAGCAGGCGGACGCTGGTCATGCTCGCGCGCCTCCCGCGGCAAAAATCTTGCCCGGATTCATCAGGCCATTCGGATCGAGCAGCGTCTTGATGTCGCGCATCAGCGCGATGTCGAGGGGATCGGTGACGCGGGCGAGCCGGCCGCGGTTGGTGATACCGATGCCGTGCTCGGCGCTGATCGCCCCGCCTTGCGCCGCGGTCTCGTCGTCGACGATCTCGTTGATCTCAGCCACCAGCGCCGCCGTGGCGGCCGGATCCTGGCAACGATCTCGGTCGATCAGGGCGATCACATGGATATTGCCGTCGCCGATATGGCCGTGCATCACGACGTTTGCATGCGGCACCGCGGCCTTGATCCGGGCTTCGACATTGTTGACGAAAGCCGCCTGCCGCTCCAGCGGCACCACACTGTCATGCGAGACCACATAGCCGCTGCGCTTGTTGCCTTCGGACACGCTGTGCCTGACCGCCCAGATCGCCTTCGCCTGCGCGAGGTTCGAGGCCAGGATGACATCCTCGGCGAGCCCGGCTTCCATCGCCTCCGCGAGCACCGTGGCCAGCGGCTCGTCGAGATCGATACCCGCGAGCGTGTCGGTGAGCTCGACGATCAGATACCACGGCGTCGTCAGCGCGAACGGGATCATGACATGCGGCACGGTCTCGGCGATCGCCTCGATCTGCGCGCGCGACATGATCTCGAGGCTGCCGAGCCGGTCGCCGATTGCGCCGCGCAGGCGCTGCATGATCTCGAGCGCCTGCTCGACGCCTTGCAATTTCAACAGCGCCAAGGCCGAGCTGCGCGGCGGCGCGAATAGTTTCAGCACCGCCGCCGTGACGATGCCGAGCGTGCCCTCCGCGCCGATGAAGAGCTGTTTGAGCGCGTAGCCCGTGTTGTCCTTGCGCAGCGCGCGCAGCCCGTTGAAGATACGACCATCGGGCAGCACCACCTCCAGCCCGAGCACGAGATCGCGCGTCGGTCCGTAGCGCAGCACGGCCGTACCGCCGGCATTGGTCGAGATATTGCCGCCGATCTGGCAGGAGCCCTCCGCGCCGAGGCTCAGGGGGAAATAGCGATCGACGGCCTTCGCCGCGTTCTGCACTTCGGCGAGGATGCAGCCGGCCTCGACCGTGATCGTATTGGCGAGCGGACTGACGTCGCGCACGGCCCGCATGCGGTCGAGCCGGATCACTACATTGCCGGCGCGATCATCGGGCGTTGCCGCCCCGCACATGCCGGTGTTGCCGCCCTGGGGCACGATCGCGAACTGCCTATCGGCGCAGAACTTGACGACGGAGGCGACCTCGGCGGTCGAGCCAGGCCTCGCCACTGCAACGGCGCGGCCGTGATAGCGTCCGCGCCAGTCCACCACGTAAGGCTCCTGGTCGGCTCCGGACGCGATGACGTGCTTGTCGCCGACGAGTGCGGCAAGCCCCGAAAGCGCATCCTGGAAGGAGTCAGACATCGGATCGCCTCGTCGCCGTGCCCAGGTTAGCCGCCGGCGGCGAATGCCGCGGCATTCGCAAGCAGCTCTTTCTCCTGCTCCGCCGGCAGGGACTCCAGCGGCGGCCTCAGGCGCTTCCATCCGGCATGGCCGGTCCGGTCGGCAGCCAACGCCTTCAGCGAGGCCATCTGCGGGAAGCGCGAAACCAGCTCGCGCGCCTTCACGATGCGCACCTGCGCCGCCTTGAGCGCCGGATCGTCATCGCTATCGCCGAAGTGCTTGAAGACATAGGCGAGACTGCGCGCGACGATGTTGGAGGTCGCCGTGATGCAGCCTCCACCGCCTTTGCGCAGCAGCGGGAGCATCAGCGGATCGGCGCCGCCGAGGACCGAGAACCCGGGGAAGCGCTCGACCATCGCAGTCATGTTGGCGAAGTCGCCGGACGAATCCTTGATGCCGGTGAACGTCGCCGGATAGGCCTTGCGCAACCGCTCGATCAGCGCATGCGAGATCGGCTGCGCCGACATCTGCGGATAGTGATAGAGCACGATCTTGAGCCTGGCATCGCCAATGCGTTGCACGATCTCGCTATAGGCGGCATAGACGCCGTCATCGCTGACGTTCTTGTAGTAGAACGGCGGCAGCATCACCACGGTGTCGACGCCGACCGAAAGCGCGTGGCGCGTCAGTACGACGGTGTCGGTGAACGCGGCGACGCCGGTGCCCGGCAGCAGCTGGTTCGGCCTGATGCCGCCCGCGATCGCGGCCTCCAGCAGCGCTGTGCGCTCGGCGATGGAGAAGGAGTTCGCCTCCCCCGTGGTGCCGAGCAGCGCGATGCCGTCGCAGCCTTCATCAAGGAGATAGCGGCAATGTGCGACGAAGCGTGCATGATCGGGCGCAAGCTCGGCGTCGAGCGGCGTCAGCGCGGCAGAGAACACGCCATGGGGGTGCAGCGATGATGTCGACAAAACTTCCTCCGATCGCCAAATCGATGTTGTTCGGAATGCGAACATTTGTTATTGGATTGGCCTGTCGTAAAATCAGCCGATGCCCGCGTCAAGGGCGATGGCTGTCATGGCGGGGCATTCAGGCATGGCCAAGGTCGACAAGAAGACCACCAAGCACGCATCGGAAGCGAGCGCAAAAAATCCCAAGAACTACGTCGCCTCCGTCGGCAAGGCGTTTGCCGTGCTCAAGAGTTTCACCGGCGAGGCCTTCGAGCTCACCCTGAGTGAGATTGCCGCACGCGCCGATCTCGATCGCGGAACCGCGTTCCGGCTGATCCAGACCCTGGTCGAGCTCGGCTATCTTCAGACCGTGCCCCAGAGCCGACGGTTCCGCCTCGGCGTCGCCTGTCTCGACCTCGGCTACACCGTGCTGTCGCACGGATCCTTGCGCACCATCGTCGAGCCGCTGCTGCGCGACCTCGTGCCTGAGGTCGGCGATGCCGCCTCGCTCGGCATCCTCGACGGCGGCGACGTGGTCTATCTCGCCCGCGTCGGCGCCGGCCTCGACCGCCACAAGATGGACCGGCGGCCGGGCACGCGCATTCCCGCCTACAGCGCCGCGCTCGGCCATGTCATGCTGGCGCACCTGGCCCGCGACGAGCAGATCGCGCGGCTGGAGGCACGGCCCCGCGTAAAACTGTCGGAGCGAACGTTGACCGATCTCGATGCCCTACTCGCCCGGCTCGATCAGGTGAAGAAGAAGGGCCATGCCGTCTCCGACGGCGAGAACGCGTATGGCCTGCGTACGCTGGCAACGCCGATCTTCGACGCGCAAGGTCTCGTGATCGGCGGATTGAGCGTCACCGTCGATGCCATGCGCATGGACATGCCGTCGTTTCGCGACCAGGCCCTGCCGCGACTGATGCAGGCGACGACCAAGGTGCAGGATATCGCGATCAAGTCGGGGCTGTCGAGCTGACCGCGGTCGTTAGATCACGATGTGGTCGAAATCGGCGGCGATCCGGCTGTTCGGGAAGATCCTCGCCGCTTCGGTCAGGATCTCGTCGTCCTCGTAGCGCCCCGACATATGGGTCAGCACGAGCTGGCCGACGTTGTTCGCGGCCGCAAAGGACGCCGCCACCGCCGCGGTGAGATGGCCGTAATCGCGTGCGGTCGACGCGTCGCGATCGAGGAACGTCGCCTCGATCACCAACAAGTCGGCATCTGCAACGTATTGCGACAGTCCCTCGGTAGTCTCGGTGTCGCCGATGACGACAAGCTTCTTGCCGCCGCTCGGAGGCCCCAGCACGTCCTCCGGATCGACGGTTCGGTCATCGATCACAACCGGCCGTCCCGCGGCGAGCCCTCCGCGCATGGGACCGTCGGGAACACCAAGCGCCGCGAGGCGATCGGACAGAAGATGACGGCGTGCGGGGCTTTGGAACGCGAAGCCAAAGCTGTCGGTGTCGCGATGGCGAACCGGAAAACAGTCGATGGTGAAGTCGCCGGCGTCGAGGACCTGTCCTTCGGCCAGCGGCGCGAACTCAACCGGGATCGGTGCCCTGCCCGCGCCCCACAGGCCTGCCAGCATGCGGATGACGAGGTCGAGCGTGCCCGGTCCGGCATGAACCGTCATCACCTCGGCGCTCTGGCGCAAGCCCAATGTCGAGAACAAGCCGGGGATGCCGAGCACGTGGTCGAGATGGCCGTGCGTCAGCAGGATGCGATCGAGCCGCCGGAAGCCTGCACCACTGCGCAGCAGCTGGCGCTGCGTGCCCTCGCCGCAATCGACCAGGATACGTCTGCCAGCGGCTTCCACGAGCAGCGCCGGATGGTTGCGTTCCGCGGAGGGAACGCTGGCGGAGGTGCCGAGAAATGTCAGGGCGAACATGGGCGTCAATTATCCAGCGGTTTGAAGCCGCCTTCAATCGACGGACGGCCTCACCGTCCCCAATGCCACGCAAGCAGCAGCGCGTACAGGCCCATCGAGGCGGCATAGAGCGCGGCGAGCAGCGCATAGCCCGCGATCTGGCGACTGATCGTCGCCTTCGGCGTGATCCACCAGTCCAATGCCTTGAAGGCGGCGGGCACCAGCCACCAGCCGAGCAGCTGGGTGCTGACGAGATTGCCGATGAAGAGCGACAGCCAGACCGGCACGCCATGACTGTCGATCAGAGGTCTGCTGATGAAGTAGCCCCAGAGATACACGACGGGATAGAGCACCAGCAGCACGATGAGATTGCTCTTCCAGATGAAGCCAGGCCCCTGCTCCGGTGCCTCAACCTTGCCGGCCGGAAACCAGAAATTGAAGCCGTAGCTCGCCCGCTTCACGTTCATGCCGGCGTTGAAGCGCTCGCCGTCCTTCAGCAGCGTCTGGCGCAACGGCGAGTCGAGCCAGGTGTTGAGATTGGCATCGCTGTCGAACGACAGGATGATGATCCACTCGTCGTGCAGGCCCGGAATCGGCCGCTCGATCTTGTGGCGCAGGAATCCCCTGAATTCGGCTTCCGCGGCCTGGATGCGCTGCTGCCACTTAAGGAACGCATCCTCGAGCCCGTCGGGCACCTTGAAGGAGATCACGGCGGAGACCGCATTGTCGCGCTGAACGCCGGTGTCGGGCAGGATATGGACATCCTCCGAACCGACGAAGAAGCGCTGCACCTCTGCAATCAGCTTCGCCCGCACCTCGCTCTGGAGCCAGGCGCGCGCCGCGGCCGGGCTTGCGAAACGCAGGATGGTCACCCAATCGACATGCGCGGGCGGCTGCGGCGGCACCACCTCCTGGCTGAGGAAGCCGGGCCAGGTCTTGAGCGCCTCGCCGACCTCTCCGTTCCAGCGCGCGAACGCGGCGAAGCCGTCGTCCGCGATACGGCGCTGGATGACGAGAGCGACCGGCTGGCTGGCCGTATCGGGAGATGCGCTCATGGGCAGCGGCTTCAGCTCTTCTTGTAGAGGCGCTTGCCCATCACCCAGGTCTCGTCGACGCAGCGGTCGTCGCCGACCATCATGACGGCGAACAGCATGTTCGCGGCTTCGTCGACCGTCTGCGGACCGGCACCGTCGGCGACCAGCGACTGGTGCCAGGGTTGCGCCAGCTGGCCGGCGTTCGGATCGAGCGCGACGAAATCCGCCTCCTTGCCGGGCTCGAAGTTGCCGAGCTTGTCGTCGATATAGAGGCCTTCGGCACCGCCGAGCGTGACCGACCAGAAGCCGCGATAGGGCGAGAGCTTGTTGCGCTCGGCTTCCGCGAGATCCTTGCGCGCCGGATCGATGCTGCCGTCGAGCAGCGTGTTGTTGCACATGCCGACCTTATAGGCGTCGTCGAGCACGGCGATCATCGAGAAGCGATTGCCGCCGCCGACGTCGGTGCCGAACGACATCTTGACGCGATGCTCGGGATCGGTGGCGCGGCCGAGGCGGAACAGGCCGCTGCCGAGGAACAGGTTCGAGCATGGGCAGAACACCACCGCCGCGCCCTTCTTCGACATGCGGCGGAACTCGTTGTTCGAGAGATAGACGCCGTGACCGCCGGAAAATTTCGGACCGACCAGGTCGAATTTCTCGTAGACGCCGAGATAGTCCTGGCAGTCCGGATGCTCAACCAGCACGCCGGTGCATTCGGCCGGGTTCTCGGAGATGTGGGTGTTGACCCAGCAATCCGGATGCTCGTGCTTGAGGCGCTGGCACGCTTTCAGTAGCTCCGGCGAAGCGCCGAAGGCGAAACGGGGCGTGATGGCGTAGAGATTGCGGCCCTTGTTGTGATACTCTGCGATCAGCCGCTTGCTGTCGCGATAGAAGTTCTCGGGCGTGTCGATGAACTCGGCCGGCGCGTTGCGGTCGATGCCGGTGAGGCCCGCGATCACGCGCATGTTGCGTCTGCTGGCTTCCTCGAACAGCTCTTCGGTCGAGACCGGCGATGAGCTGGTGAAGGCCTGGCAGGTGGTGGTGCCGGCGGCTAGCAGTGCGTCGAGAAAACGCTTCACGCCCTCGCGCGCGTAGTTGCGATCCTTGTACTTGATCTCCTCGGGGTAGATCGACTTCTGCAGCCACGGCAGCAGCTGCTCGCCATAGGCGCCTAACACGCGGGTCTGCGGCAGATGGATGTGGCCGTCGATGAAGCCCGGCAGGATGATGCGGTCTTTGATATGGGTGACCTCGACGCCGGGATGCGCGGCGGCGACCTTGTCATAGGGACCGAACGCCTTGATCACGCCGTCCGTGACGATCATGAGGCCGTCCTGATGGAAGCGCGCGGCGGCCTGCTCGTTGCCGATGTGCTTCCAGGGATCGTCGACGAAGTCGAAAAACGTGCCGCGAATACCGACGGTGGTCATGAGGAGGTTCCTTCCTTAAGTCTGTGTGGCGTTGCGCGCCGAGGGCAGCGAGATCGCAAGCAGCGCGCCCGCGATGGCGCAGAGGCCGAGATAGAGCCAGCCGATCGGCGCCTGCGTCGATTCAGGCAGCACCGCCGCGAGCGCCATGGCGCCGCTGACGGCGAGATAGCAGAGCGCGCTGATGAGGCCGCCGATCAGGCCGTGGTCGCGCTCGAACAGCCCGAGCGCCATGCCGTACATCATCGGGCACAGCACGCCGCAGCCGCCGAGCACCAGCGCGCCGCCGATCGTGATCGACGTAAAATTAAGGCCCACGGTCATGCCGGTCGCAGCGAGGACTGCGGCGCCGGCAAGGAACAGCGCGAAGGCGCCAAACCCCATGACGCGGGCCGGCATGAAGCGCGCGAAATGCGCGCAGCCGAGCTCGCCGGCCAGATTGACGCCGCCAAGGCCAAGCGCGACGAGGCCGTAGATGGCCGCCGAATAGCCGAGGCCGGTCTGGTAGAAGAACGGCGCAACGACGCCGAACGCGAGCTGCGCGCTTGCAGCGGCCGCAAACACCAGCACGAAAGCGAGGAAGCCCGGACGGACCAGAGCATCGCGAAGAATGCCGGCGGTGCGGCGTGGATCGAACGGCGCGCGGCGATCTGTGGGCAGCGTTTCGGGCAGAAGAAATACGACGATCGTGGCGACGATGGCCGCGGCGACCGCGATGACGACGAAGACGCCGCGCCACGAGGTCAGCTCGACGATGAAGCCGCCGGCGGCTGGCGCCAGCACCGGCGCAAGGCCCCAGGCAGCGCCGAGCAGGCCGGAGATCGCGGTGAGCTCACGTCCGCGAAAGCAATCGGCCGCAACAGCATAGGCGACGACGAGGCAGGTGCAGCCGCCGATGCCTTGCAGGAAGCGCAAGCTCAGCAACAGCGAGGCGCTGGTGGCGAGCGCGCAGGCGATGCTCATCGCGATCAGTACCGACAGCCCTGCGAGCAGGACGTTGCGGCGGCCGAGCGTATCGGAGGCGATACCGACGGGCACCAGCGCCAGGCTCATGCCGAGCATGTAGGCGGTGACGGTGTTCTGCATCGAGGCGGAATCGGTCGCGAGATCGACCACCATCTGCGGCAGGCCGGGCGTGTAGGCATCGAGCGGAATCTGGCTGAACGGCACGACGCACAGCAGGATCGGCACGATCCCACTTCTCGCGCGACCGGCGTCCGAAGCAAGTGCAGTCATGGCTTACGCCCCCTCGATGCCCGCGGGTCCCGTCTTTTCGTGCGCACAATGAGAGGCGACGATGCAGGTTGCGGATATTGACGCGCAGGAAGCTGCCAGAACTGTGTGTAAAAACTCTTAGGAGGTCCGCTTCAATGCGGACAGCAGCGAGGGCTCAAACCAGAAACGCGAAAACAACCCCATGCACAGTACAAATCATCGACGAATTTCGCCCCGAACGGCGCAAGCCGAGCCGGCGCCGACCTTTGACCCGTCGGGCAAAACAGGAGCATCACGCAACGCTCCCGATTTCGAAGTCGCCGCCGGGCCGAACCATTAACCGTTCGGAAGGCATGGGCGTTTCGAGCACCAGCCGACTTTCTGCAAGGCCCCGGTCAGAGCAGGAAACCCTCGAGATCTGCGAGGAACTGCCGCGGCGCTTGAAGCTGCGGCACGTGGGCGCATCCTGGAATGACCTTGAGCTCGGCGCGCGGCAATCCGGCGGCGAGCTCACGCGACATTGGTGGCGGCGTCGCCTCGTCGTGCTCACCGACCAGAACGAGCACCGGGACCTTCACCGCGGCAAGCTCGCCGCGGAGATCGAGGCTTGCCAATGCATCGCATGCAGCGCGAAACACATCGGGATCCGTGCGCAGAAACGCTGCGCGACGATCCTGCATCAGCTCAGGATGCTGCTCCTGAAATTCGGGCGCGAACAGGCGCCGCATCGCGACGTCGGTGATGGCTTCCAATCCTTTCTCGCGCGACACTTTCGCCATGTTGCGAAACGCCTCGCGGCCGGGCTCCGAGAACGCCGCCCCGCTGTCGGCGAGAACGAGCTTGCTCGCGATTGCCGGATGCCGGATCGCCATCTGCAGCGCGACGAACCCGCCATAGCCATTGCCGAGCACGATCGCCGGCGCGCCGCCGGCGGCATCGCGCACGGCCTCCGCCATCCGGTCGGCGACCGCCGCAAGGCCGCCTTCGACTGCCTGTGAGCGGCCAAAGCCCGGCAGCTCCGGCACGATGGTGCGGAAGCGCGTACGAAGCTCCGGCACGATCGCATCAAAGCTCGCGCGGTCCGACAACAGCGAGTGGAAGAGGAACAACGGCCGCCCCTCGCCCGATTGCGCGGCGTTGACGGTCCCGTTGGCAAGAAGCCTGTCCATATCCGGTCATTCCTTCACTTGGTCGGCAGTTCACGTGCCTTTTCGCGCGCCCTGGAGGCCCTGATTGATAAATCAACTATCAGGGAATTCAAGCAATTAGCCCTTGACGTGAAATATCACGATTGAGATATTAACGCCAACGAGAGAGAGATCAAATCATGCTTTTGCGCGAAAATATCTACGATCGGCTCAGGTCTGATATTTTAGCTTGTCGCTTCGCTCCAGGCGATGAAATGCGCGAGCAGGATCTCGCCGAGCGCTATGACGTGAGCCGGCAACCGGTCCGCGATGCGCTATTGCGGCTGCAGCGCGAGCACCTCGTGACGGTGCAGCCGCGCCAGGGCTATCGGGTCACGCCGATCTCGCTGTCCGATGCCCGCGACCTCCTGCGCTTCCGTCTTGCGCTGGAGCCGGCTTGCGTCGCCGAGGCGATCGAAAGCGCGCCCGACAGCGTCTTGAAGTCGCTCGACGAATTCCGCCGCTTCTCCGGCAATCACGAGGACTTCATCGCCTACAATCGCGGCTTCCACACCGCGCTGGCTCATGCCTCCGGCAATCGCCGCATGGCCACCGCGCTGTGCGACCTGATCGGCCAGGCCGACCGGCTGGTCCGTGTCAGCATCTCCAATCTGAAAGGCCACGACCCGGCGAAGCTCGTTGCCGAGCATGTCGCCCTGATCAACGCCATGCAGCGGCGCGAGACGCGAACCGCCGCGCGCATCATCAAGGCCCATATCGGGGCCACCGAAAAACGCGTTCTGCCGGCGCTCAAGCGTAACGCCGTCATCGTCGAAGAGAGGTCGTCATGAACATCCCGTCAAAACCCGCGTCGATCGACGTCGAAATCCACGGCAATTTCATTGATGGGCGTGAAGTCGAGGCCGGAGCCGGCGCGATGCTGGACGTCCGCAATCCCGCGACCGGCGACGTGATCGCCCGCATTCCCAATTCCACCGCCGAAGACATCGACCGCGCCATGAAAAGCGCGCGCGCCGCATTCGAAGGCAAGGCCTGGGGCGGCATGGACACGCGTGCGCGGGCGAGGCTCGTCAACAAGCTCGCCGACGCGTTCGAGGCCAATCTCGACAGCCTGTACCGGCTGGAGACCCTCAACAACGGCCGCCCGGTCAACGAGACCCGCGCCCAGCTCTCTCGCCTACCCGACTTCTTTCGTTACTTTGCGGGCCTCGCGCTGTCGCGCCGCGACTCCGTGATCCCCGTCGAAGGTGCCTATCTGAACTACACGCTCCGCACGCCGATCGGCATCGTCGCCAATTGCACGCCGTTCAATCATCCGCTGATGATCCTGTGCAAGTCGCTCGCCGTGGTGCTGGCGACCGGCTGCGTCACCGTCGTCAAGCCGTCCGAATACACGCCGCTGACGACCTTGAAGCTCGCCCAGATCTTCACCGAAGCGGGCCTGCCCCCCGGCGTCTTCAACATCGTTCTCGGCCTCGGCCAGAGCGCCGGCAAGATGCTGGCCGAACACGGCGACATCAACAAGCTGGTGCTGACCGGCGGCACCGAGGCCGGCCGCATCGCCGGCAGCGCGGCCGCAAAGGTGTTTGCGCATCAGACCATGGAGCTCGGCGGCAAGACGCCGGTGATGGTGTTCGACGATTTCGACGTCGATCGCGCCGTCAACTACGCCGCGTTTGGCGCCTTCATCGGTGCCGGACAGACCTGCGTCTGCGCCTCGCGCCATATCGTCCAGGCCTCGATCTACGACGAATTCGTCGAGAAGCTGCAGGCCAAGACCCGCACGATCCGCGTCGGCGATCCCTTCGATCCCAGCACCCAGATGGGTCCCGTGATCTCGGCCCGGCAGCGCGACCGCGTGCTCAGCTATGTGGGCTATGGTCACGCCGACGGTGCGCGTCTCGTCACCGGCGGCGTTGCGGCGAAGGTGCCGGGCCACGACAACGGCTATTTCGTCGAGCCGACGGTGTTCGCCGACGTCAAATCCGACATGCGGATCTTCCAGGAGGAAGTGTTCGGCCCGTTCACCTCCGTGACGCCGTTCAAGGACGAGGCCGATGCGCTGCGGCTTGCCAACGACTCGCCGTTTGGCCTGGCCGCTGCGATCCGCACCCGCGACGTCGCCCGCGCCCACCGCGTCGCGGCGTCGGTCAAGGCCGGCATCGTCTGGATCAACGATCATCACCGGCTCGACCCGGCCTCGCCCTGGGGCGGCGTCGACGATTCCGGCATCGGCCGCGAATGCGGCACCGAGAGCTTCAACGACCATTTCAACACCAAGAGCGTGATGGTCGCGACCCACGAGCAGCCGTTCGACTGGTACCGCGACACGGCCAACCAGAAGCGACTGAACTAGCAGCGACCAGGAGCGGCTGACCGCCCAGAGAAGGCGGGCCGCATCAACCAGAACAACAGTCAAGGGAGAGCGTATATGTCGACATCGGTGAACGCAGGCAGCCGTCTCGATCGGCTGCCGATCGGGCCATTCCATCGCCGCATCATGCTGCTGATCGGAATCGGCATGTTTTTCGACGGTTTCGACATCTACATCGCCGGGACCGTGCTCAGCGTGACGCTGAAGACGGGCTTTTCGACCCTCGCGCAGAACGCGGCATTCATCTCGGCGACCTTCGTCGGCATGATGCTGGGATCGTTCGGCACCGGCTTCCTCGGCGATCGCTACGGCCGCCGCTTCACCTATCAGTTCAATTTGCTCCTCTTCGGCCTGGCCTCCCTCGCCGCCGCGTTCTCGCCGAACATGGCCTTCCTGATCGCCTGCCGCTTCGTGATGGGCGTTGGCTTGGGAGCGGAGAACGTCGTCGGCTATTCGACGATGACGGAGTTCGTGCCGGCCCGCACTCGCGGCAAATGGCTGGGCTTCACCACCGTGTGCGTCGTCACCGGACTGCCCGTGGCGTTGCTCGTCGCATCCGTGTTGGTGCCGCAATTCGGCTGGCGCTCGATGTTCGTGCTCGGCGGCGTCGGCGCGCTCGTCGTCTGGTACATGCGCAAGTCGCTGCCGGAATCGCCGCGCTGGCTGGAAGCCGTCGGGCGCACCACTGAGGCGGAAGCGCTGATGCAGGCCATCGAGAAGGAGGCGGCGCAAGGCCAGCCCCTGCCTGCTCCCGCACCTGTCACGTCAGTCCCCGTCGCCGCCGATCTGGGCACGCTGTTCACCGCGCCCTTGCTGTCGCGGATGATCGTTGGCTCGGTCTGCCTGATCACGATCAACACCCTGCTCTACGGCTTCGTGACCTGGCTGCCCGTCTTCTTCGTCAAGCAGGGTCTCTCGATCGCGACCTCGTTCGGCTATTCGCTGCTGATGGCGCTCGGCGCGCCGATCGGCTCGGCCATCGGCGCGCTGACCGCCGACCGCTGGGGCCGCAAGCCGACCATCATCGGCGCCTCGCTGATCACGGTGGCCTTGGGCATCCTCTACCCCATGATCTCGGACCCGATCCTGCTGCCGGCCGTGGGCTTCGCACTGACCGTGCCGATCTACGTCCTAGTCGCCCTGCTGTTCGGCATCTACATCCCCGAACTGTTTCCGACCGAGGTCCGCCTGCGCGCCTCCGGCATCGTCAATACGTTGGGGCGCGGCGCTACCATCGTCACGCCGTTCCTCGTGGTCTCGCTGTTCGAGACGCGGGGCGTCGCCGGCGTGATGGCGCTGATGATCGGCCTCCTGGTGGTGCAGATCATCACGGTCTGGTCGCTCGGCATCGAGCCCAGGCATCGCAGTCTCGAGGAGCTGAAGGCGGAGGAAACGGCTTCGTCGGTGCTGAAGGAAGCGTCCTGACTTCATCTCTCGGCGTCCTGGTGGCGCTGCACCTCCGCACATGAGGTCGTCATGCCCGGGCTTGTCCCGGGCATCCACGTTCTCCGTGCGCGCATAGCAAGACGTGGATGGCCGGGACAAGCCCGGCCATGACACTGTGGAGCCGCCGGTGCCCCTTCGCAGCCCCGACCGGCGGGCAGGTCTGGCTCCCGTTGCACCCCTCCTCATTCTGCTCTTAACATTGGATGCTCGATACGCGATGCGATGCAATGGGAGCGCGTGATGACCTCAGATGCCGCTGACCTGAACTACGGCTCGATCGGCACACTTCTCGGCGCCCTGCACGCCCGCACGATCTCTGCATCGGAGCTGCTCGACCACACGATCGCGCGCATCGAGACCCTGGACGGGCCGATCAACGCGATCATCGTCCGCGATTTCGATCGGGCCAGAGACGCTGCGCGGGCCGCGGATGCCGCGCTCGGCCGCGGCGAGCGGCTGCCGCTGCTCGGCATCCCCGTAACCCTCAAAGAACCGTTCAACGTCGCGGGCTTGCCGACGACGTGGGGCTTTCCGCATTTCAGGGATTTTCAACCGGCGGAGGACGCCCTCCTCGTTTCGCGGCTGAAGGCGGCGGGCGCCGTCATCATCGGTAAGACCAACATCCCGATCGGCCTCAGGGATTTCCAGAGCTACAACGAGATCTACAGGGCGACCAACAATCCGTGGGACCTCGGCCGCTCGCCCGGCGGCTCCTCGGGCGGATGTGGCGCGGCGCTCGCTGCCGGTCTCGGGCCGCTGTCGATCGGTTCGGACATCGGTGGGTCGATCCGCGTGCCCTCGCATTTCTGCGGCGTGTTCGGCCACAAGCCGAGCCTCGGCCTCGTCCCGTTGCGCGGATACAGCCTGCCACCGGCACCGCCTGTCCCCGGCCAGGGCGATCTCGCCGTCGTCGGGCCGATGGCGCGCACCGCTTCGGACCTTGCGTTATCGCTCGACGTGATTGCCGGCCCCGACGAGACGCGCGACGGGGTCGGCTACCGCCTCGCGCTGCCCGCCCCGCGGCACACCCAGCTCATGGATTTCAGGATCCTCGTGATCGACACCCATCCGCTGATGCCGACGGGCAACGCCGTGCGCTCAGCCATTGGACGATTGGCCGAGCGGCTCGAACGTTCGGGCGCACGCGTCGCGCGCGCGAGCGCATCGCTGCCCGATCTCGCCGACTCCGCGCGGCTCTACATGAAGCTGCTCAACGGCGCGCGAAGCCCGCGCCTGACACCAGCCGCCCTCGCCGAGGCGCAAGAAGCTGCCGCGGCACTCGCGACCGACGATCGCAGCCTTGAGGCCGAGCGCGCTCGCGGCTGGGGCATGACCCATCGCGATTGGCTGGCGGCTGACGCGGCCCGCCTGCAACTGCAGCAAAAGTGGCATCAGCTCTTCCGCGAGTTCGACGCGGTGATCTATCCCGCCGCTGCCGTGCCGGCCTTTCCGCACGATCATTCCGAGCCGTTCGACGCGCGGAAGCTCGACATTGATGGCAAGCTCTACAACTATTCCGATGCGTGCTTCATCTGGGCCGATCCCGCCTCAACCTGCGGACTGCCGGCGACCGCCGTTCCGATCGAGCGCACGCCTTCGGGCCTGCCAATCGGCGTTCAGATCATCGGACCTTACCTGGAGGACCGCACGACGATTGCGCTGGCCGGACTGATCGAGCGCGAGTTCGGCGGCTTCGTGCCGCCGCCGGCGTTGCCGAGATAAATCAGGTTCGGTCGGCCGACTGCGCCTCGACCGCCTGCACCGCGACGCTCGCGACCTGCCGCAGCGCCTCGCGGTCCGCGCCTGACGACGCCATCACGCCCATGCCGACGGAGACGGCCGAAACGTAGCGCGCGAGCGCGGCCGGATCTGACGTATCCTTGAGATCGCCCTCCGTCTTGGCGCGGACAAAGCGCTCGCGGAGCTGGTCCTCGTTCTGGGCGCGGCGCGCGGCGAGCTCGAAGGGGACGTTCTCGGAGCCGGTGCCGCAGGCAATCCCGCCCTGCACGAGCAGGCAGCCGGGCGGATTGGCGGGATCGGTCTGCTTGTCGGCAATGCCCATCAGCATCCGCTCGGCGACCGCGCGGGCGGTGGGTGCCGCGACCACCTCGTCCATCCAGACGCCGCGCAGTTTTGTGTAACGGTCGAGCGCGGCCTTTAGCAGGCCTTCCTTGTTGCCGAAGCAGGCATAGAGGCTGGGGGGATTGATGCCCATGGCCTCGGTGAGCTGGGCAATGGTCGCGCCCTCATAGCCATGGCGCCAAAACACTTCCATCGCCTGGTCCAACGCCGTTTCGGCGTCGAATTCGCGGGGGCGTCCCATGCCCATGTGCCTGTCTCCTCGGATTTCACGTTCTGCCGGAGGCTTAACGCCAAATCCTATCTATTTGTTCTAGCTTTCTTTTCTCGGCGTCTTCCAATTGTCGCGGTATACGGCTACAATTTTCTTAGTGAATGGTACATAAGTATCTTGCACTGCGACATCCAGCTCCACATCTGTAGTGAACACTACATATCTGGAGCGCGCAAATGCATCCCTCGCAAAACTCCCCCCGCGCCGGCCGTTTCCGCCGCCTTCTTGGCGGCGTTGCGGTCGTGGGCGCCCTCGCCGTGGCCGGCTCGATCGCGACCGGCCACTACTTTCGCGCCGCGCAGGCGACCGCAACCGCGGCCGCGGCTGAGCAGGCCGTTTCCGTCACAGTCGCCATGATCGAACCAAAGCAGACCGTGCTTTGGGACGATTTCTCCGGCCGGCTCGAGGCCATCCAACGCGTCGAGCTTCGCCCGCGCGTCGCCGGCGCGATCCTGTCGACCAACTTCACCGAAGGCGCGCTGGTGAAGGCCGGCGATGTGCTGTTCAAGATCGATCCGGCGCCCTACGCCGCCGAGGTCGACAAGGCCGCCGCGCAGCTCGAGGCGGCCAAGGCCCGCGTGGTCTTCACTCAGAGCGAGCTCGAGCGCGGCGCGCAGCTGGTTGGCAACGCCGTGGTCACGCGGCGCGATTACGACCAGCGCGACAACGCCAATCGCGAAGCCATCGCCAATGTGAAGGCGGCCGAGGCGACGCTCCAGACTGCAAAGCTCAATCTCGACTACACCGAGGTGCGCGCGCCGGTGGACGGCCGCGTCGGCAAGTTCGAGATCACCGTCGGCAATCTCGTCGCCGCCGGCACCGCTTCGCCGGTGCTGACTTCGCTGGTCTCGGTCAATCCGATCTACGCCTCGTTCGATGCGGACGAAGAGGTGGTGCTGCGGGCGTTGAACTCGATCGCAGACAGCACGGGCCAGCGCGGCAAGCTCGACCAGATCCCGGTGGAGATGGCGACATCAGGCGGTCTTTCGGCGAAAGGTCACATCCAGCTCATCGACAACCAGGTCAACGGCCAGAGCGGCACCATCCGCGTCCGCGCGGTGTTCCCCAACGACGACGGGCGTCTGATCCCCGGCCAGTTCGCGCGCGTGCGCATGGGCCAGCCGAAGCAGCAGACGCTGGTGATGATCGACGAGCGTGCGATCGGCACCGACCAGGACAAGAAGTTCGTGATGGCGGTTGGTAACGACAGCCGCGCGGTCTACCAGCCGGTCACGCTTGGCGGGGCCGTCGATGGACTTCGTATCGTGACGTCGGGCCTGAAGCCCGGTGACCGCATCGTCGTCAACGGCTTGCAGCGCGTGCGTCCCGGCGCCCTCCTCAAGACGGAGATCGCGGCGATGGGGGCGCGGGGGCAGCAGGCTTCCAATCACAGCAACCAGGACGTGGTGCAACGCTAGTTACGTCGTTTCGGGGCGCGCGCCGCGCGAGCCCGGAATGACGACGTCACGAAACTCCGAGCACATCACCTCTGGATTCCGGGTTCGCGCGTCGCGCGCCCCGGAATGACGGCGGAGCTGTGCGGAGACGACCAAGATATTGCCCAGGGGCAAAGCCATGAATCTCTCAAAGTTCTTCATCGATCGTCCGATTTTCGCCGGCGTGCTGTCGGTGCTGATCTTCCTCGCCGGCCTGATCTCGCTGTTCGCGATGCCGATCTCGGAATACCCCGACGTCGTGCCGCCCTCCGTCGTGGTGCGCGCGACCTATCCGGGCGCCAATCCCAAGGTGATCGCGGAGACTGTCGCGACGCCGATCGAGGAGCAGATCAACGGCGTCGAGAACATGCTGTACATGTCGAGCCAGGCGACCACCGACGGCGCGATGACGCTGACGGTGACGTTCCGCCTCGGCACCGACCCCGACAAGGCGACGCAGCTGGTGCAGAACCGCGTGCAGCAGGCCGAGCCGCGCCTGCCCGCCGTGGTGCGCCAGCTCGGCATCATCACCAAGAAGTCGTCGCCCGACCTCACCATGGTGGTGCATCTGCTGTCGCCGAACGGCCGCTACGACATGACGTATTTGCGCAATTACGCGGTGCTCAACGTCAAGGATCGTCTCGCCCGGATCGACGGCGTCGGCGACGTCCAGCTCTATGGAGCCGGCGACTATTCGATGCGGGTCTGGGTCGATCCGCAGAAGGCGGCCGAGCATGGCCTCACCGCCAGCGATATCGTGAAAGCGATCCAGGCGCAGAACGTCGAGGCCGCCGCCGGCGTGGTCGGCTCCTCCCCCAACGTCAAAGGCATCGACCTGCAACTGTCGGTCAACGCCGAGGGACGTCTCGCCAACGAGGAGCAGTTCGGCGACATCGTGGTCAAGACCGGCTCGCGCGGCGAAGTGGTTCGTCTTCGCGACGTCGCGCGCATCGAGCTTGGCGCCTCCGAATACGGCCTGCGCTCGCTGCTCGACAACAAGCAGGCGGTGGCGATCCCGATCTTCCAGGCGCCTGGCTCCAACGCGCTGCAGATCTCCGACCATGTCCGCGCCACCATGGCCGAGATCAAGAAGAACATGCCGGAGGGCGTGTCCTACCAGATCGTCTACGATCCCACCCAGTTCGTGCGCTCCTCGATCGAAGCAGTGATCCACACGCTGCTGGAAGCGATCGCGCTGGTGGTGCTGGTCGTGATCCTGTTCCTGCAGACCTGGCGCGCCTCGATCATCCCCCTGCTCGCCGTGCCGGTCTCGATCGTCGGCACGTTTGCGGTGATGCACGTCTTCGGCTTCTCGATCAACGCCCTCAGCCTGTTCGGCCTCGTGCTCGCGATCGGCATCGTCGTCGACGACGCCATCGTCGTGGTCGAGAACGTCGAGCGCAACATCGAGGCCGGATTGTCGCCGCGCGATGCCACCTACCAGGCCATGCGCGAGGTCTCCGGCCCGATCATCGCCATCGCGATGGTGCTGATCGCGGTGTTCGTGCCGCTCGCCTTCATCTCCGGCCTGACCGGGCAGTTCTACAAGCAGTTTGCGCTGACGATTGCGATCTCGACCGTGATCTCCGCGGTCAACTCGCTGACCTTGTCGCCGGCGCTGTCGGCGCTGCTGCTCAAGGGCCACAACGAGCCGAAGGACAAGCTCACGATCATCATGGAGAAGAGCCTTGGCTGGTTCTTCCGCGGCTTCAACAAGGCGTTCACGCGCTCGTCGGAGAATTACAGCGGCACCGTCACCAAGGTGATCTCGGGCAAGGCCGCGGTGATGGGCCTCTATGTGCTGCTGGTCGGCCTCACCGCCTTCCTGTTCCAGCAGGTGCCGAGCGGCTTCGTGCCCGGTCAGGACAAGCAATATCTGGTCGGCTTCGCCCGCCTGCCCGACGGCGCCACGCTCGACCGAACCGAAGAGGTGATCCGCAAGATGAGCGACATCGCGCTGACCCAGCCCGGTGTCGAGAGCTCGGTGGCCTTCCCCGGCCTGTCGATCTCCGGCTTCACCAACTCCTCCAACGCCGGCATCGTGTTCTCGACGCTGAAACCGTTCGACGAGCGCAAGGATCCCTCGCTCAGCGGGCCCGCGATCGCGGCCGAGCTGAACAAGAAGTATGCAGGGATCCAGGAAGCCTTCATCGCCATGTTCCCGCCGCCGCCGGTCAACGGCCTCGGCACCATCGGCGGCTTCAAGCTGCAGATCGAGGACCGTGCTGGTCTCGGCTATGAGGCGCTGAACGAGGCGACCAACGCGTTCATGGCGGCGATGCAGAAGGCGCCGGAGATCGCCGGCGTGTTCTCGAGCTTCCAGGTCAACGTGCCCCAGCTGTTCGCCGACATCGACCGCACCAAGGCGCTGCAGCTCGGGGTACCCGTGACGGAAGTGTTCAACACGCTGCAGATTTACCTCGGCTCCTACTACGTCAACGACTTCAACAAGTTTGGCCGCACCTACTCCGTCTATGTCCAGGCCGATGCGCCGTTCCGCGCCCGTGCCGACGACATCAGGCAGCTCAAGGTGCGCTCGTCGTCCGGCGACATGGTGCCGCTGTCCGCACTGCTGAAAGTCCGCCAGAGCGCGGGGCCCGAACGTGCGATCCGCTACAACGGCTTCCTGTCCTCCGACATCAACGCGGCGGCCGCGCCCGGCTTCTCATCGGGCCAGGCCCAGGAGGCGGCGACGCGGATCGCGGCGGAGACGCTGCCGCCCGGCTTTGCCTTCGAATGGACCGACCTGACCTATCAGGAGTTCATCGCCGGCAATTCCGGCATCTGGGTATTCCCGCTGGCGATCCTGCTGGTGTTCCTGGTGCTGGCCGCGCTCTATGAGAGCCTGACCCTGCCGCTCTCGATCATCATGATCGTGCCGATGGGCCTCTTGGCTGCGATGTTCGGCGTCTGGATCTCCAAGGGCGACAACAACGTCTTCACCCAGATCGGGTTGATCGTGCTGGTCGGCCTGTCCGCCAAGAACGCGATCCTGATCGTCGAATTCGCGCGCGAGCTCGAATTCGCCGGCCGCACGCCGATCCGGGCCGCGATCGAGGCGAGCCGCCTGCGGCTTCGTCCGATCCTGATGACGTCGATGGCCTTCATCATGGGCGTCTTGCCGCTGGTGCTCTCGACCGGCGCGGGCTCGGAGATGCGGCGCGCCATGGGCGTTGCGGTGTTCTCCGGCATGATCGGCGTCACCGTGTTCGGCCTGTTCCTGACGCCGGTGTTTTATGTGCTGCTCAGAACCATCACCGGCAACAAGCCGCTGGTGCATCACGGCAGCGACATCAGCGCGGCACCGGTCCAGGGCATGAGCCACGAGGCCGGGCACTAGAGTGGAGCATGATCTTGTCGGAGAACCGCTCCACACTTCTCCGGATCATGCTCTAGATCAGGGAAATCCCTGACACGAACAACAGAACGAGCACGGTCTTGCGAAAGACCGTCTCGTTGACCCGGTGGAAGGCGATCACGCCGAGCGCGGATCCCGCGAACAGCGCCGGCAGGCTGATCGCGAGATCGACGAAGACCTTCGACGACAGATCCTGGTGCCCGACCAGCAGCGCGATCGCGAACAGCTGCATCGCCGCGATGAAGGGCTGCACCAGGCCGCGCTGCTCACTCTTGGGCATGCCGCGCATGTCGCACCAGATCGTCGGGATCGCACCGGGCATCGCGGTGAGCCCGCCGACCAGCCCTCCCCCGAATCCGATCAGCGCGACCCAGTGCCGGCCGACCGCCTCGCCCGCCGTGACCAGCGTCGGCCGCAGCAGCATGTAGGCGGCATAGAGCGCGACGATGATGCCGAAACCGCGCCGGAGCAGATGCGTGTCCGCAGTCTGCAACAGCGACACCGCAATGGGAACGCCGATCAGCCCGCCGACGATCAGCAGCAGGCTGCCCTCCCAGCGGATGCTGTGCCGAAGCGCCCACAGATTGGTGGCCTGCACGCCGATGCTGCACGCCATCATCAGCGGTACGGCTTCGAGCGGCTGAAACACCCGGAGCAGGATCGCGCCGGCGACCGCCGAGAACGCGAAGCCGGAGAGACCCGAGACGAAGGCACCGGCGAAGACGGCAACGCTGAGCAAGATCAGGGTCGTGAGGTCAGGCACAAGCCGTCCTCCGGTCAATCGTAGGGAATCTGCGAGACGGGAACGTCGGCGCTCTCGGAACAAACGGCCTGTTCACGGGGCAACGACACCTGCATGGCGCGGGCGTGAGAGCGTTCCAGCATCGCGAGCCCGATCAACTGGAGCGTGACGAGGGCCGCGGTCAGGGCGATCGCGACGATATTGGCGTTACGCGCGCTCGAACGTGGGGACGCCGGCGGCGTGCTCGCACGCATCAGATCCGTGGGCATCTTCTGAAATTTCCTTTTGATTGTTGACCGGAATGAATTGGTTCAAAGGCAATGTTTCGCGCGCCGGCTCCAGCAGGTGGCGATAGCGCCGCAGCGCACGCCGCGCCTCGATCTCGCGCTGCTCGCGGAATGCCGCGCCGATGCGGGCGACGATGTCGCGGAACCTGCCGACCCAAACCGCTGACGCCGTTCGCATGACAATCCCCCTCGACCAGCGCGACGTGAGCTGCTTCACACCGAGATCGAAGTGTCGAACAACAGCTCGCGTGACATCTCGTAGAAAAGAACGCAGCAAAGCGCGTCACCCGAACGAGTGAGGCGCGATAACTTTCTAATGATGGTCTGGCTTTGAACCTGATGCGAACTGCAGCGACACGCGCTACGCACGGATCATGCTTTGCGCGTCAGCGCACGAGCGGATTGGCGAATCCAGCCGCGAGCTTGACGAGATCGGCCTGACGCGAGACGCCGGTCTTGGCGAAGACGCGATGCAGATGCGTCTTCACGGTCGTCTCGGCGATCCCGAGCGCGGCCGCCGTCTCCGGCACGCCGCCGACCTCGACGATAGACTGCAGCACCTTGAGTTCCGCCGGCGTCAGATCGAAGGTGCGGTCAATCAGGTCGGCAGACGAGCGGCCGTCGAGTTCCGCCTTCCAGACGAACAAGGCACCGATCGCCGTCGTGCGCCCCACAACGCCCTCGCGCAGCAGCGACGGCAGCGCGATCACGTGCGCGACGTAGTACGATCCGTTGTCCGACGTCAGGGGAATCTTCCGATCGGCCGCCGCCGCGACGGCAACCTCCCCGGCGTCGCGGAAGATGTTGCGCAGGGCCAGATTGGCCTCGGACGATCTCGTCACGAGCCGGCCCGAAACGGTGCGCAGGACATCGTCGGCGGCCAGGATCGTCTCGGCAGCCGGATTGCAGTGGACGATATTGCAGGCCGCATCGAGCAGGATCACGCCGGCATTGAGGCGGTCGACGACGTCGGCGAGCGCGGTCGCATGCCGCTGCTTGCGCTCGATCGCGCGGTTGATCAGCAGCGCCCGGCTGGTGTGCGGGACCAGGAACTGCATGCGTGCGCGCTGGGCGGCATCGAGCATGTCCCTGCCCGGGATCACGGTCAGCAGCATCGGACACGGAGACTTCGACTGCTCCAGCACCACGTTGGCGACATCGACGCAGCCCTGCGGGCGCAGCCATTCCTGATAAAACCGCCCGCGGCGGTATTCGTCGAAATTCACGAGGTCGGGGATGTTGCGCACTTCGCCGTATTGTGGAAGCCGCGCAAGCGGATCGTATTGGGCGTAGGTCTCGGCATAGAGCTGGATGTAGTGCGGATCGACCCCGCAGTAATAATGCGTCGCGCCGGATTTGCTGACCGGGTCCTTGGAGATCAGACCGCAGGCCTGGCTGCCGATATATCCATTGAGCATGACCACGACATCGCTCCACAACTCCGGGTTGAGGCCGGCATCATAGATGCTCTCGATCAGCTCGGATTGTTTCGGAAGTCGGGACATCGGAACAGCTAGTGATCACAGATGAAGAAATGTTCGTCATGCCCGGCGGCTCCTGTGAGTCTGCCGCGGCAGCAAAAGGTTCAATTCCGGCAGTGATTTATTGATCAGTTGAGAAGCGGATTGGAAAATCCCGCGGCAAGCTTGACGAGGTCGGCCTGACGCGAAACGCCGGTCTTGGCGAAGACGCGATGCAGATGCGTCTTCGCCGTCGTCTCCGCGATACCGAGCGCGGCCGCCGTCTCCGGGATGCCGCCGACCTCGACGATGGACAGGAACACGCGCAGCTCGGCCGGCGTCAGGCCGAAGGTCCGCGCGATCAGCTCGCCACCGGATTGCGCGCCGAGCGACACCTTGCGCAGCATCAGCGCACCGGCAGCGTCGCGGGCCCGGTCGCCGCCGTTGCGCAGCACGGAGGCGAGCGGCAGGATATGCGCGACATAGCGATCCCCGCTTGGCGAAAGCAAAGGAATGGCGTGGCCGCGTGCGATAGCGATCGCGACGTCGCTGCGGCTCGCGAAGGCATTGCGCAGCGTCTGATTGGCCTCGGCACTGCCGGTCACGAGCTGGCCGGCAACGGACCGGACGACGTCGTCGGCCGCAAGCAGGGCATGGCCCGCAGAATTCGCATGCACCAACCGGCAGGAGGAATCGAGCAGGAAGATGCTGGATGTCAGACTGTCGAGGACGTCGGCCAGCGCCGTCGCCAATGTCAGCTTCGAATCGATGGCGCGGTTGACCAGCAGCGCGCGGCTGGCGTGCGGCACGATCAGCGCGAGGCGATGTTTCATCGCGGGATCCACCATGCGCCGGCCCGACAGCACCGTCATCATCACCGGGCAGCTCGTGCTGGAACTATCGAGCACGACATTGGCCGCGTCGCGGCATCCCTGCGGCTGCATCCATTCCTGGTAAAAGCGCCCGCGCCGGTACTCCTCGAAATTGACGAGATCGGGGATGCTGACGATCCGGCCGTGCGGCGGCAGGACCGTCAGCGGATCGAACTTCGAATGCGTCTCCGAATAGAGGCGGATGTAGTGCGGGTCCGCCCCGCAATAATAGTGCGTCACGCCGAACTTGCTGATCGAATCCTTGGAAAACAGCCCGCAGGCCTGGCCGCCGACGAAATCGCGGATGCCGGCGACGACGTTGGTCCACATCGCGGGATCGAGCCCCGCGTCATAGATGGCCTCGACCAGTTCGGGCAGTTTCCGTGGTCCGTGCATGGCTCAAATTGGCATTGAATGGTCAATGCCCGGGAGCCTAGCACGACCACAGCATGCGGCGTCCTCCGATCGTAGGAGGTGCCGGCCGGGCGGATGGAGCCCGGCCGGCAGGGCGCTGCGTTCAAGCCGCCAGGGCTGATGCCGGCTCAGAACGCGACGCGAACGCCCCCTTTCGCCGTGCCGGTGCGGCTCTGGTCGGACATCATCATGCCCTCGACCGCGCCGAACACGGAGACGTTGCGCGTGGTTCGATAGTCGAAGCCGAAGCCCGCGACGGCGCCGACCGTAGAGCGGCTGCCGGGCGTGACGAAGGAGAGGTTCTGCCCGAGCAGCACGGTGTTGATATTGGTGTCGCCGACGCGCTGGAGCGCGATCACGCCACCATGAACGTTGGCCTTGAACTCGCCGCCGGCAAAGCTGGTCACGCGCGAGAGGTCGACCTCGCCCCGCTCTTCAAAATCCTGCAGCGTGCGGCCACCGACCGACAGCCCTTGTGCCGAGCCGGTCTCGCTATAGCCGTCGAAGCGGCCTGCGACATAGCGCAGCCGCGCCGTCGGCGTCAGCAGATAGCCGTTGCCGATCTCGAGCTTATAGCCATAGGCAACTTCCGGGCTAACGTACCAGCCGCTGTAGCTTGCAGTGGCCGTCTCCATGCCGCCGACCGCGGCATTGTTCAGCACCAGGCGGCGCGATTTGTTGTCGGCGTTGCCGCCCTGGATGGTGAAGTCGAAGAACTGCGCGGCCCATTCGAACCGGCTATAGGCGCCGGCGAACACGTAGTTGGTATCGACCGATTGCGAGTTGAGGTCGACCGAGAGGCCGCCCTGCCCGCCGCCGAGGAAGCCGCCGACGAGCCAGTTCGGCTGCACCTTGCGGTCGATGCCGATCGCGCCACCCCACGCCGTCGAAGTCGCGCGCAAGGTCGAGACCGTCTCGTCCTGGATGCGCTGGCCACCGAACGAGGTCGCCCAGACCGTGATCGGCGCCGGATCGGTCCAGAGGCTGTGCGGCGCCTTGGTGAACGGCCCGGCCTGCGCGCTCTCAGGCGCATAGGCCATCGCCATCATGTTGCTCCCGGCCGGCCCGGTGCCACCGTTCAACCTGCCCTGCACTAGCGAGGACACGCCGCCGGTGAAATCCATCAGCGCGCGGTCGGTCTGCGCCAGCGCGGTGGGATCGAGGGTTGCGAGGGCGCCGCCGGCAAAGACCTGCGGGCCATTGAAGCCTCCGCTCCCGACGTTGGTGTTGATGGTACCATTGAAGTTGACGAAGGTCGGGAGCTGGATACTCGTCAGCGACGAGACCCGGCTGCTCAGCGGAATGAAGTTGAGGTTGACGACGTCATGGCCGAAGCCGAAATCGACCACGCCGTTGATCTTCGAGCCCGGCAGCAGCGTCAGCGTGTCGGCCCGGTCGGAGAGCAGAATCGCCTTGCCGGCGGTGCCGGTGATCGTGCCGGAGTTCGTGATGTTCGATCCATCGCTCGACTGAATGCCGATCCCGGCGATGATCGTGCCGGAGTTATTGACAGTCGCCTGGGTCGTCAGAATCCCGATGCCGTTGGTGGCGGAGGCCTGAAGCAGACCGGTGTTGGTCACGTTGGCGATGTTGGCGTTAACGGCTGTCTCCCTCCCGGTAATCGTGCCGGAATTGTTGACGTTGCCGACGATCGCATTGATACCGCGGTCACCTCCTGTGACGGTTCCGGCGTTGTCGAGATTGATCCTGATACCGGACAAGCCGAAACCATTCGCCGAGATCTGTCCCGTGTTCGTCGCGTTGATGGTCTCGGCAAAGACACCCGACGATCCGCCGGAGATGGCGCCGCTGTTGACCACATTTGCCGTCTTGGCTGCGTGGATGGCGAACTCGGTCCCGGTGATCGTTCCACTGTTGCGAACGGTCGCGTCCGCGGTATGCGCGACGATGGCATCGCCATTGCTGCCGTCGCCGGTGATGGTACCGGCATTGTCGACGACAACGGACGTGTTTCCGAACACCGCCACGTTATGCGCGATCACGGTGCCGCCGGCGAGGTTCGCCAGCTTTACGTTCTCGCCGTCGATGCCGGCCGAACCGCCGGCAATGGTCCCTGAATTGGTGACGGTCGCAAGGTTCGTGGCCGAGATCACGCCCGCCAGCGACGTCGTCGTGCGGATCAGGCCGGCATTGTTGATCGTGACGTTGCCCTTGCCGGTGGCTGGGTCGGCGTTCGCCGTAATGGTGTTAGCGGCCGCGGAAATCGTGCCGGAGGCTGTGTTGGTGAGATTGATATCGCCGGTCCGCGACACGATGGCATTGCCGCTCGACTGGATCAGCCCCGCATTGGCGACCGTCACGGACTGGTCCGCGATCACCGCGTTGGCGCCGTCGATGGTACCAGAGGCGAGATTCGACAGGCTGACGTTCTGGCCGGATATGCCGAACGCGTGACCGGCGATGCTGCCTGCGTTCACCACTGTCGCCAGACCGGAGGCCTGGATGGCGCCTCCGGTCGCCGCGATCTGGGTGATGACGCCGGAGCTGTCGTTGGCCAGGTTCAGGGTAATGCCGGTGACCCCGGCCGCATCTCCAAAGATCGTTCCTGTGTTCGAGATCAGGTTCACTGTATCGCCGTTGATACCGACCGTGTCGGGCCCGACGCCGGAAATCGTGCCGGAATTCCTCACATTGGCGACAAACGCTTCGACGCCGCTGCCGCGTCCGCCCGCCTCGCTCGCGATGGTGCCTGCGTTGGTGAGGTTGAGGGTTGAAGCGGTGATTGCGTGGAAACCGATGATCGTGGCTCCGCTGAGGTTCGAGATGGTCATATCGCCACCTGTAATACCAGCCGAGAACGTTCCCTCGATCTTGCCGGCGTTGACAATGACACCACCGTCGCCGGTCTGGAGGCCAAAGAACTTTCCGTGGACGGTCACCCCCGACCTGATGTCATAGGTATTGTTGTTGTCGCCGCGCGCGCCATAGCCCGTGCCGCCGCCCTGTTGGGTGTCGGTGTCAGTTGCGCACACCACCGTTGCATTGCTGACCGGCGCGGTCGGCATGCAGGCCGCCATGGCGGGCTCGCTGATGAACACTGGCGCGGCCGGCAGCAAAAGCAGCAGCGATCGCCGCGCCAAATGCCATCGCGCAAGACCGTCCCCACCCGTCTCAATCATTTTCAGTCCCTCAGGTCACAGGCGCGTTGTCAGCGACCTCCTCTGATCGGATGAGGCCGCTCTTGCGAATTTGGATTCGCTGATCGCCAACGTAGAAAGGGACGCCGGTTTCGACTTGGACGGTGACGACCGGGTTTCGGGCCAGGACGAACTGAAGGCGTTTCGCGCCGCACTGGTGCAGCGTTGCTACACCGTCGCCCGCGTGCTCATGCCTGGTCCCATCCCGCCTTCTCCGCACTCTCCGCCCAGACCGCGGCGCGGTAGATCTCGCGGCCGCCCTTGTCTCTCACGCGGATCCAGGCGTCGCGGTCGCGCAAATCATCGCGCCAGACGAAGAGATGGCTTGCCATCTCGTCGGCTACCACGAAGGTTGCCTCGGCGCATTCGAACACCATGCCGCCCGGGTCGATCTTCACGATATTTCCGACCAGAAGGTCGAAGAAAAAACGATGCATTCATTTACTCCAGCGAGCAGCGCGCGCGTTACCAGGTCATGCGGCAATTGCCGCACCGCAGCCGCTGCAAAATGGTCATGACGTCGCGATCAAGGATCATGTCGAATCCCTTCTCCTGATTTGAAATCGGCAGGTGGCTGAATATTCAGTTGAGCGCGGTCACGGCACTTCGCCGCTCCTGACGTCGCTCGGCGTCGCGCCATAGGTCCGCCGGAAGCAGCGGTTGAAATAGGAGAGATCGCCGAAGCCGACATCGTAGGCGATCGAGCTCACGGTACGCTCGGCGTATTCGGGCTCGCGCAACATGCGATGGGCGCGCTTGACGCGCTGCTCGGTCAGGAAGGAGGAGAACGTCTTGCCGTCGGCCTCGAACAGGCGCTGGAGATAGCGCGGCGTCACGCCGAGCTCCTGGGCCACCGCCGTCACCGATAGGTCCTGCCGCCAGCAATTGTTGGCGATCGAGACCTTCGCCTTCTGGAGCCTGGCGGCCTTGACGCCGCGGCGTCCGGCGAGCTCCCGCGTCTCACCGGTGGCGCCGAGGACGAGCGCCAGAAGATCGTGCAGATGCCCGACCGCGAGCTGGCGCAGTGCGGGCGTGTCGAACGCCTTCTCCCGCACCAGCGTCATCGCGTAGTCGACCAGCAATCGAAGTCCGGTGGAGCTTTCCGGCATGACGCGCATCACGGCGTCATCGACGTCGACGATCATCGGCGCCAGCACGCGTCGCGGCACACGCAGCGAGAAGCAGCTCCCGAGCGACAACCGCTCGAACGTCGTGACGTCCTCCGCGCTGGTCAGGACCGCCTGTCCGGCGCGAAGCGCCAGATCGTGTCCTCGCTCGGATATCCCGAGAACGCCCGACCTGTTCACGATCAAAGCGAGGCTGTCGTCGCCATCCGCAACCAGCTGCCTGGTGCGAATGACCCGGGCTCCGCACAATCCGCCCATCAGCAACTGGGCCTCCGGCAAGATGTGCGAGGTGAAGTTCGCCGCGGCCGGCTTGCCGTTCCTTGCCTCGACCTCCGCCTTCAACACCCCGCGACAGTAGAAATCGCGAAGCAGCGGGATGCGCTCGCTTTCAGGAATTTCGATTGTTGAAACATTGAGAACCGAAAAATCAATTTGGCTGTTCACTGCAATCTCTCCAACGACGAAGCAGGCCCGGCCGCATGCTGTCGTTTCCTTGCCCGCGTTCCATGCCGTCGCGGCACGTCTTCGCGGCGCTCGCTGCGCTTCGCATTCGCGAGCGCGATATACGAAAGGCCTAGATGATGCGCGTCCTGCAATCGGAGGACCCGAGGGCTTTGCTCATCACAATGGATTGAGATGGCGCCATGTGAGGACCGACGATGTGAAATGGCTCACACGTCGCCGCTCGTGCGACGTCCGAACGGCACGGCAAAGCCCGCGGCGATCTTCACGAGATCAGCCTGCCTGCCGGCGCCGGTCTTCTCGAACAGGCGGCCGAGATGCGTCTTCACCGTCGTCTCGGCGATTCCGAGCCTTGCTGCGATGTCGGGAACGCCTCCGATCTCGATGATAGCCATCAGCACGCGCAATTCGGACGGCGTCAGCCTGAAGGCCGCCGCGATCGCCTCGGTTGCGAGCAAAGGCACCATCGAGGCCGTTTGCACGAAGAGCGCTGTCGCCGCGATATCCCGCGGCTGGTTGCGTTCGCGCTTCAGCGAAAAAGCATGGATCAAGTGATGCTGGCCATCGACCGACGTCACGAGGTCGATCCGGCGACGTCCGCTCGGTTCAGTTCCGCCATTGCTTGCGACGTCGAACAGGCCGCGGAATATTTTGTCGGTCTGGGTGTTGCGCGCGACGATCCGGTCGCCGACCATTGCGAGCAGATTGCCATCGGCGAACAGCTGCCGGCACGCCGCGTTGGCGTGGATGACGCGCCCGTCGGCGTCGAGCAGGCAGATGGCGCTGCTGAGACCGTCGAGGACATCGGCGAGGTCGTCCACGGTGTGCGAGCGCGCCCCTATCCGCCGGCCCATGAGCCTGGAACGCTGGAGATGCGGCGCAAGCAGCCGCATGCGCTCGCGCATGGTGTCGTCGACGGGGCCACGGGACCGATGGCGCAGCACCTGCAAGATCGTGGTGCGCGCGCCCGACGCGTCGAGCGTGACGGCGGCGAGATCGATCGCATCCTGGGGCTCGAGCCATTCCCGGTAGAAGCTGGTCGCCACGAAATCCGAATGAGGCATGATGTCGGTCACGCCGGCGGTCTGCCCGACGGCAAGACCGGGATGGCGATCGAGTAACGGATCGAGTTCCACGTAGCGGTCGCGATAGAGCTGACGGAAGCGAGACTCCGTGCCGAAATGCTGATGGATCTCGATCGAGAGCCCGGCCGCATCCCGCGACAGGATCGTCGCTGCGAACCCTCCGACGAATTCTGCAACCTGCTCCAGCGCGGCGCTGCGCAGCGCAGGATCAATCGCCGCATCGTAGATGTCGCCGACCAGCGACGAGAACCGGCTCGCATGGACGATGGTCATCTGCCGGACGATGCGATCAGCGCACAGCCCCGGCGACGAAGGGGGCTCGCAATTCGGGAACCGGCGGAGCGAACGGGACGGTCAGGCGCCGCCCTCGAGGAGGGAAACAGACTGCAGCGAAATGCTGGAATATCGAACATCGTCCTTGCGTAACGTCAACCGCAGGATGCGGCTTGGACGTTTTCACCAAAGACTAGGATTAATGCGAACAGCGATCGGGCTGTGTGCGATGAGTCACGCGACGCCGCGCGCAGGGTCTCGAGGCAACGATCAGGCCCCGGCGCCGTCTACATCAGCATCAACTCTGTAGGATGGGCAAAGGCGCATAGCGCCGTTCCCACGATCTCGGGCCGAATGCAAAATTGGTGGGCACGCTTGCGCTTTGCCCACCCTACGAGAGCGGCGCCTGACGCAACCTACTTCCGGTTCTCCTCGCAGAATTTCAGCGCGGCGAGCGCCTCGCCGGCCCGCGGGACCTGCATCTCGATGCTGTCGTCGTCATCGTCCTCGAAATCGAGCGTGAGGCGCTTGGCCTTCGAGAGCCGGTCCATGATCGACTGATCGTATTCGAAGATGCCGCGCACGGTGGTCTTGTCCATGACCTCCCACTTCGCCTTCTTCATGATGTCGGCATCGTCGGTGCCGACATCGGCCCGCAGGACCTCGCCGACCTTGTCCCATTCCCAGCCGTCGTAGATCATCACGATCACGATGGCCTTGTCGGAATAGGTGATGACGATGACGTAGTCGCGGTTCTCGTCGTCCTTGTCCTTGTAGCCGCGGCTCGCATTGCAATGCGTATCCTGCGTGCGCTTCTCGATGGTCCAGTCGCCGACCTTGGATTGTTGGCCAAGCACCGGGCTTGTGTTCAAGGCGGCCGCGCTCAGGACCCCTGCGAGCATTCCGGCCGCGAAAAGCAATCGTTTCATGTCAGCCTCCCAGCGTGTTCCCCGCAAGGAGATGACCATCTCTCCCGGCGGCCCGCAAGGGTCTGACGTGGCCGACCAAGGCCGATGGCGAAAGGGGTGGCCTTACGCCCGCCGCGGCACGATCGCGATCGGGGTGAAGGTGTAAACCTCCTCGCCGTTCTGGTTGAACATGGTCCATTTCACCAGCGCAATGCCTTGCGGCTTCGACTTCGAGGGCGTCAGGCTCATGACCTCGCCGACCAGATGCAGGCGGTCGTTTGGCCGCACCGGCATGGTCCAGCGCAGGCCGTCGACCCCTGCGCCGATCAGCGGATGCGGGCCGAAGGGGCGGGTCTGGATGGCAAGGTTCATGGCGATCGCGGCGGTATGCCACCCTGATGCAGCGAGGCCCTTGAACAGGGTCGCCTTGGCGGCCTCGTGGTCGAGGTGCATCGGCTGCGGATCGAACTCGGCCGCAAAGCGCTTGATGTCGGCTTCGGTGACGTGAACTTCCGGCGATTTGAACCGCATTCCGATGGTGAGATCGTCGAACCACTCGACCTGCGCCATGATTTTGCCTCGCAATATGATGTGCCGCCCGCGACAGGCGCGCGGCTGAAGGGACTGACCGGAAACGGGACATAGCGGCTCCGCGCCGCACAAGCCAGCCCGTGGGTTCCCCGCGAAACCCCTTTCCAAATGCGACGAAACACGCCTGAAACAGATGGCCGCTTAAGTGGTTGTCAAAATAAATACAGGGACGGCCACCATGCAATTCCTCATCGACCTGATCTATGACTATGCCTGCTGTCAGCACCTCGTCGCCCAGCCGCTGCGGGAGGACGAGCTATGATCGAGCTGATCTCCGCCATCCTCGCCCTTTGCAGCATCGGGGTCTTTGCAGCGCATGCGCTGGATGCCTACCGCACCACGCATTACTGACCGCCGCGCCCTCGCGGCGCTGGAGCCGACGTCGCCAAGACAACAAGCTAAACCGCAACAACCTAAAGCGCGATGACGATCTATCCTGATCTCATCGCGCTTTAGAATGGCCGCCGGTAGAAATGCTCCGAATGTGTCGCCGGCGGAAACCGGTTTGCGAGTGCGATCGCGCCCCTCTCGTCCGTCTCGAGCGCGATCTTCTGTGCCAGCATCACGTCGCCCGGCACCAGGAAGCCTGACGGGACGAAGCACCATCCCATCGTCGCGTGCCCGTCGCCGTCGATCTCGTGGACATTGGCGGCGGTGCCGTAATGGATGCGATAGGTCTTGCCGGTATCGCAGCCGGTCACATCGAAGTACCGGTGCTCCTCGAACTGCGCGCGCTGCTCCGGTGACAGCCATTCGGCCAGCAGCCGGCGACCGCGCGCGTCCGGCGTGTTCTCGCCGAAGAAGCGCCGATAGAGTTCGCGCAGCGCATGCAGACGCGCACGCGCCGGCGCGCGAAGCCAAACTGCCGCGATCATGAGCAGCTCAGATCAGCCGCCGACCAGGCGGGGATAGAACAGCGTTTCCTGCGCGGTCGGGTCGAATGATCGGATCCGGGTGACTTCGCCCGGCCCGGTCCGGAGGGCGGCGGTGAAGCCGGCTCCGGTCAGCTCCCGAAAGCGCCGTTCGGCTCGCGCCAGCGCTTCGGCATTGCCAGGATCAAACTCGTGGCGCGTATCGCCAGTCTGGTCCATCACGATCTGGGTTGCCATCGTTGAGTCTCCTCATGCCCAGCCCCGAACCTGATCAAAGCAAACGTCGTGCCGTCAGTTCCTGATGGCAACAACTTTCTCGCGTCGGCGCATCACGCCTTGCTGAGCAAGAGCCCTATCGCGCGCGGTGGACGGCGGTTCGCGCGCCAAGAAAACGCATCAAAACAGAAATCTAAAGCTCTGTTCGCACGTGGTTTTGCTCAGCGCGAGGCTGCCGCCCCGCCCTCATCGATCTGCCGGCCCATCAGCGCGATCGCCTTCTGATAGACGCCGGCGGCATTCCAGGCCTCGATGGCGGCGAAATTCGGCTCGCCCGGCTGGTAACCGGCTCCCGCCCGCCAGCCATGGGCCCGGAGGAAATTCGCAGTCGAGTTCAGCGCGTTGGCGGCAACGTCGAGATTGCCGGTGCCATAGGCCAGGATGTTCTTGGGCATGAACTGGGTCTGGCCGACCTCGCCATGCATGGAGCCGCGGGTTGCCCCCGACAGCGTGCCGCGGTCGATCAGCTTCAGCGCGGCATAGAGCTGGTCGGTGAAGAATTCGGGACGGCGGCAGTCATAGGCCAGGGTCGCGATCGAAGAGAGCATGTTCTGGTTGCCGCGCTGGCTGCCGAAGCCGGTCTCCATGCCCCAGATCGCGATCAAGGGCCCCGGCGGGACGCCATAGCGCTGCTGGATCGAGGCGAACAAGCCGGCCTGCGACTGCTTCAGCTGCCGCCCCCTGGCGACGATGGTGGTGGCGCCGCGCTTGGCGAGGAACTGGTCGAGCGACAACGAAAAGCTGCGCTGGCCGCGGTCGGCCGCAATGGTGGCGCTGGCGTAATTGGTCTGCATCAGCGCCGAGATTGCGGTCTGGCCGATGCCCTTGCCTTGCGCCTCCGCGCTGAACTCGCGCTTCCAGGCTTCGAACCCCGCCGGCGAGCTGCCGCATTGCGCGGCTTCGGCGGCCGGTGCCAGAGAAAGAAGCAGCGCAGCAGCGCCGATCATGGCCGTCGCAACGGTCCTGGCCTTGGTCATTCTCGTTCCTCTCTCTCATGCGTGCGCGACCGGCTCGCGCGAGGGGCATGATCCTACGTCGGCCCTGATCGCTCAAGCCCCACGGGGCGCGACGGATGGCTTGACACCGAAGTGAACGCCTGGCCCTAGCCGCCCTTGTGAGCAGGAAATCCACCATGATGCCCTGGTGCTGCTGGTACATGTCGGTGCCGGTCCCGGTCACGCAGCCGATCCGGCGGGCCGCCGCGATGAAGGGCGAGATCTCGGGCTTGGTGATGACGCAGCCACAATAGGAAGCCGGCGCGAGCCGCGCGACATCGGCCGGCAGGGGATCGCCCTCTTTCATCCCCGCCGGTGTCGCATTGGCGACAAAATCGAAGCCCGCGGGATTGCTGGTGCCGACCCGCACCGGCGCCTTGCCGAGGGCATTGAGCCGGCCGATCAGCGCATCGCGGCGTTCGGCCGCGCTATCGTGAATGGCAAGCTCGCGCACGCCGGCCTCGACCAGCTCGAGTGCGATCGCCGAACCCGCGCCGCCGGCGCCGACGAGCAGCGCGCGCATGCCCGCCGGGTTGATCCCCTTCGCCCGTGCCGCGCCGACGAAGCCGAGGCCGTCCACCATGTCGCCATGCCACGCGCCATCAGCGCGGCGACGCATCAGGTTCACGGTGCGCAGGAAATGCGCGCGCTCGGTCGCGCTGGCGCAGGCCTCATAGCAGCCGAATTTGTGCGGGATGGTCACGACGATGCCGTCGAGATTCTTCAGCCGCGTTGCGACCGAGAGGAAGTCGGGCAAATCGCCTGGGGTGACCTGAACCGGCATCAGGATGCCGTCATGCCCGCGTGCGGCGAAGGCGGCGCTCACGCCTTCGGGCGAGCGCACCTGCGCGATGGGATCGCCGACGATGACGTAGAGCCGCGTGGCGCCTGTCGGAGCCGGGATCATGCCGCTCAAGCCGCGACCTCGGATGTCAATTCCAGCCCGTCCAGATTGCCCTCCTTGCGCCATTTCTCGAGCAGCCGCAGGAACGCCACCGGCCCGCGCCAATATTGACTGTTTCGCGCCGCGATCGGATCGAACACGCCTTCGTTGTTGTAATAGCCGGGCGTGCATTCGGCGAGATAAGTCTGGCGCCCGAGCGCGGCCTTGACGACCTCCCCGACCCAGGCGTTCTCGGCCGCCAGCGTCGGCTCCAGCGTGCGCGCCTTGCGCTTGCGCGCTTCGGCGATGACATAGGCGATGTGCTGCGACTGCTCGTCGATGATGTGCGGGAAGTTGGCGCTCTGGCCGGCCTGCACCGTGACGATCAGGAAGCAGTTCGGAAAGCCGCGGCTGTAGAAGCCGTGCAAGGTCTTGACGCCGTCGCGCCAGCGCTCGGACAGGCTGATGCCGTCGCGGCCGTAGACCTCGAAGCCCATGCGGCGCGCGTAATCGGTGCCGACCTCGAAACCGCTGGCATAGATCAGGCAATCGAGCTCATAGGCCTTGCCATCGACAACGACGGCATTCTCGGTGATGCGCTCGACGCCCTGCCCCCTGGTGTCGATCAGATGCACATTGGGACGATTAAAAGTGTCGAGATATTCGTCATGGAAGCATGGCCGCTTGCAGAACGCCTTGTACCAGGGCTTTAGCGCCGCGGCGGCCGCCTCGTCCTTCACGATCGCATCGACGCGCGCGCGGATCTCCTCCATCTTGCGATAGTCGGCCTGCTCGATGACCTTGAGCGCCTCCTCCAGCGAGGTCACCGGCTGCGGCTGGCGGCGCGGCGCCAGCAGGATCTCGCCAAGGAGACCCGTCCAGCCGTCCTGCACCAGATCCCGCTCGAACGGCTCGCCCGAGATCACCGCGGTGAAATTGTCCATGCGCTCGCGCTGCCAGCCGGGCTTGAGGCCCTGCGCCCAGCTCTGATCGGTCGGCCGGTCGTCGCGCACGCCGATCGCCGATGGCGTGCGCTGGAAGACGTAGAGCTCCTTTGCCGAGCGGCCGAGATGCGGCACGCATTGCACGGCGGTGGCGCCGGTGCCGATGATGCCGACGCGCTTGTCGGCCAGACCGCTCAGGTCTCCCTCGGCGGTGCCGCCGGTATATCCATAATCCCAGCGGCTGGTGTGGAAGCTGTGGCCCCTGAAGGTCTCGATGCCCGGAATGCCCGGCAGCTTCGGGCGGCTCAGCGGGCCGCCGGCCAGAATGACGAAGCGCGCGCGGATGCGGTCGCCGCGATCGGTCTCGACCAGCCAGCGCGCCTCCTGCTCCTGCCATTCCATCCGCGAGATCACGGTCTGAAACAGCGCGCGCTCATAAAGCCCGAAGTGTCGGCCGATGCGGCGGGAGTGCTCGTAGATCTCGGGCGCCCGCGCATATTTGCGCACCGGCATGTAGCCGGTCTCTTCCAGCAGCGGCAGATAGATGTAGCTCTCGGTGTCGCAGGCCGCACCCGGATAGCGATTCCAGTACCAGGTGCCGCCGAAATCGGCGGCCTTTTCCACCATGCGAAAATCATCGATGCCGGCCGCACGCAGACGCGCGCCGCACAAGAGACCACCGAAGCCACCGCCGACGATCAGAACTTCGGTTTGTTCGCTGACAGGCGCGCGCGCAAAACCGGGATCGGCCCAGGGATCGTCGAGATAGCGGCCGAACTCGCCTGTCACCTCGACATACTGCGCCTTGCCTTCGCTGCGCAGACGGCGGTCGCGCTCGTCGCGATAGCGCGCACGAAGTGCGGAAATGTCTACCGTAGACTCGCCGGCTGTACCGGTCTTGTGTCTTTCCGCTGACATTGATCTCCTCCACGGCGGCTGCTGCTTCGCCGGCAGCGCGCATCACTTAGCCCTGAAAAAGTGACGCACGCAATCACGTCCCTCGTTTTTTGCGTGAACGCCGCGTGACGTTCCGCTAACTTTGCAGCACAAATCACAAGCCTATGCCATGCAACGACATGGCACTCCGGAGGGAAACGATGCAGGGATTGATGATGGACATGCCGCTGCTGATCAGCGGCCTGATCCAGTACGCCGCCGACTATCACGGCGAAGCCGAGATCGTCGCGCGCGAGATCGAGGGCGACATCCATCGCTATACCTATGCGGACGCGCATCCGCGCATCAAGCGCATGGCACTGGCGCTCGAGCGGCTCGGCATGAAGCAAGGCGACCGCGTCGGCACGCTGGCCTGGAATACCCACCGGCATTTCGAGATGTTCTATGCCGCGCCGGGGATGGGCTATGTGCTGCACACCGTCAACCCGCGGCTGTTTCCCGAGCAGCTCGTCTACATCATCAATCACGCCGAGGACCGGCTGCTGTTCATCGACCGCGCCACGCTGCCGATTGTCGAGGCGATCGCGCCGCAGCTGACGACCATCGAGGCCTATGTGGTGATGTCCTCGCGCGAGCGCATGCCGGAGACGAAGCTCGCCAACGTGCATTGCTACGAGGGTCTGCTGGGACAAGAGAACGAGGCCGGCTTCGCCTGGCCGGAGTTCGACGAAAAATCCGCCTCCACCATCTGTTACACATCAGGGACGACGGGCAATCCGAAGGGCGTGATCTATTCGCACCGCGCCGCGATCCTGCAGACCATGACCTGCTGCAGTCTCGACTTTTTGCCGGGCCATGTCGAAGGCGTGCGCGAAGTCATGATGCCGATGGCGCCGCTGTTCCACGGCAATGGCTGGAACATGCCGTTCACTGCGCCTTACACGGGCTCCAAGCTGGTGCTGCCCGGCCGCAACTACGAGCCCGACAAGCTCTATGAATTGCTCGAAGGCGAGAAGGTCACGCTGTCCGCAGGCGTGCCGAGCTTCTGGCTGATCCTGCTCGACTGGCTCGGCCGCACCGGCAGCAAATTCTCCACCTTGCGCGCGACGCTGTCGTCCGGCTCGGCGCCGCCGCGCGCGATGGTCGAGAAGCTCAAGCGCGAGTACAACGTCGACTACATCCAGGCCTGGGGCATGACCGAGGCGCTGGGTTGCTCGATGCCGGGCTTGCGGCCGGGCTCGGAGCATCTCGGCGACAAGGAGAAGTTCGACCGCCGCCAGGTCTCGGGCCGCGCCTGCTTCGGCACGTCCTTGCGCATCGTTGACGATGCCGGCAATGAGCTGCCCCGCGACGGCAAGACCGTCGGCCATTTGCGCGCACGCGGTCCCTGGGTCGCCTCCGGCTACATGAAGCTCGACGAAGGCCTCGACCGCGACGGCTGGCTGATCACGGGCGACATGGCCGTGATCGACCCGCAGGGCCACGTCACGCTGACGGACCGCTCCAAGGACGTGATCAAGTCCGGCGGCGAGTGGATCTCCTCGATCCAGCTCGAGGACATCGCCCTGTCGCATCCCGACGTGCTGCAAGCGGCCGTGGTCGCGATCGCACATGAGAAATGGCAGGAGCGCCCCCTGCTCCTCGTCGTCCGCAAGAAGGGCGCGACCGTCGACGGCAAGATGCTGCTCGACCACATGCGCCCGAAGATCGCGAGCTGGTGGCTGCCCGACGCCGTCGAATTCCTGGACGAATTCCCGATGACGGGCACCGGCAAGGTGCTGAAATCGGCGCTGCGCGAAAAGTTCAAAGAGTATCAGGTCGCCTGACGCGACCTACAATTGCGCCGCACGCTGCGCCGTCCATCGATCAAGGAGACCTAAAATGCTCTACCCGATGTCGCCCAAAGTCGTCGAGCTCAAGCGCAAGCTCGAAAGCTTCATGGACCGCCACATCTACCCGAACGAGGAGCGGTTCTATCGCGAGGCCGAAGAGCTTGGGCCGTGGAAGGTCTATCCCGTCGTCGAGGAGCTGAAGCCGCTGGCGCGTGCGGAAGGCCTCTGGAATCTATTCCTGCCGGAATCGCGCCACGGCGCGGGTCTGACCAATCTCGAATATGCCCCGCTCTGCGAAGTCATGGGCCGCTCGCATCTCGCGCCCGAAGTGTTCAACTGCTCGGCGCCCGACACCGGCAACATGGAGGTGCTGGAGCGCTACGGCAGCGAGAAGGACAAGGAGCGCTGGCTGAAGCCATTGCTATCAGGCGAAATCCGCTCCTGCTTCGCCATGACCGAGCCAGCGGTCGCCTCGTCCGATGCGACCAACATCGAGAGCTCGATCGTGCGCGACGGCGACCATTACGTCATCAATGGCCGCAAATGGTACACCACCAATGCGACCGACCCGCGCTGCAAGATCTGCATCTTCATGGGCAAGACCGATCCTGACAATCCGGATCGCCACAAGCAGCAATCCATGATCCTGGTGCCGATGGACACGCCCGGCATCGACGTGAAACGGCCCCTGCCCGTGTTCGGCTTCTACGGCGTGCCCGACCGGGCCTCCGAGGTCGTCTTCACCAATGTCCGCGTGCCCAAGGACAACATGCTGCTCGGCGAAGGCCGCGGTTTCGAGATCGCGCAGGGCCGGCTCGGCCCCGGCCGCATCCATCACTGCATGCGGCTGATTGGCCTTGCCGAACGCACGCTGGAGAAGACGTGCCGCCGCGTGCGCAGTCGTGTGGCCTTCGGCAAGCCGGTCTCGGAGCAGACGGTGACGCAGGAGCGCATCGCCGAAGCGCGCATCATGATCGAGCAGGCCCGGCTGCTGACGCTCAACGCCGCCTATGCGATGGACACCGTCGGCAACAAGGTCGCGAAGGCAGAGATCGCGATGATCAAGGTCGCGGTGCCTAACATGGCCTGTCAGATCATCGACTGGGCGATCCAGGCCCATGGCGGCGGCGGCACGTCGAACGATTTCGGCCTGACGCAAGCCTATGCGACCGCGCGCCTGCTGCGGCTTGCGGATGGGCCGGACGAGGTGCACCGGAACCAGATCGCAAGGTTCGAGCTGAAGAAATATTCGAACGCGTAAGCCGACGCTGGCGCGTCGATACCAGAGAATGCGCTAGAGGATCGTCGTCTAGTCGAATCTTGGCGGCTCCTGGATGGGCGAAGATACGTTCTGATTCGAAATCGCTTCGAGCATCGCTCCGAAAATGATGATCGGCAGATAGAACGCGAGCATGATTGTATTCCTCCTGCTGTGACAACTTGGGCCCGTAAGGCCAGGTTCCTCAAATTTGACGCTCGCCCGCCTCGGAACATTGTCGGTGCTTACCAAGCTACCGACGAACCCGAGTCGCAGGCCGGATCAAGAGCGCATCGCGTCAATCGCATGGGCGATCAGAACGACTGCGCTTGCGGCAATGAGAAACACAAACAACCAGCTCACGTCCGCCTCCGATCCCGGAAGTGAACGCGTTCATCCGTGCACAGTCAAAAACCATCGGTCTGGAACCGCTATTCTGCAGCTCGCTGATGCTTCGCCGCAACAATTGCATCTGCTATCGGCGCTATCGGCAGAACGCCAAAAGGAGCAACGTGCCGACGACACAGGCTGCTAGGATTAAAAACCAAACGCCCATGCAGTCTCCCCGACTCAACACACGCGAGTCAGGATTAGCCTTACGATTTGGGATTGAAATGCTTGTTGCCGGTTTTCCCCAGGGCCAAGCGCGATCATCTGCGCGCGCCGTTAGTCCAATACCTCCACCGTCGCCGAGCGGCCAGCTACCAGCGACAAGGCCTCAGGCACCGGATCGAGCGCAATCCGCACCGGGACGCGCTGGGCCAGACGCACCCAGCTGAAGGTGGGATTGACGTTTGCGAGCAGGCTCGCGCCCTCCGCGCGGTCGCGGTCTTCGATGCCGGCCGCGATGCTCTCGACGTGGCCGGTCAGCGTGGCCTTCTCGCCCATCAGGCGGACCTGCACCTTGTCGCCGACGCGGATGCGCGCGAGTTTTGTCTCTTCGAAATAACCTTCGACATGCAGCGTGTCGGTGTCGACCAGGGCCATCACACCCTTCCCGGCCGTGACGTAGGCGCCGGGGCGCAGGTCCATGTTGGTGATGACGCCGTTCACGGAGGCGTGGACCTCGCTGCGGTCGAGGTTGAGCTGCGCCACCGCACGGTCGGCGACAGCCTGATCGAACGCCGCCTTGGCCTGGAGCTGGGTGGCGAGCACCTGCTCCTGCTTCTGCTGCGAAACGGCGTCGGTCGTCAGGGTGCTGTAGCGCTTCAAATCGGCATTGGCCTGGTCGAGCGTGGCCTGATGACCGGCGACCGACGCATCGGCCTGCCGCAGCGCCAGCGCGAAGCGCTCGCGGTCGATCCGGAACAGCACGTCGCCGCGACGGACCTTCTGGTTGTCCTTGACCAGCACCTCGGTCACGAAGCCGGAGACATCAGGCGCTACCTGCACCACGTCGGCGCGGACGCGGCCGTCGCGGGTCCAGGGCGACTCCATATAGTAGACCCAGAGCTCGCGGCCGACGGCGAGCGCGGCGACGAGGACGATGACGGTGAGCGCGAGGCGACCAAGCCCAGCAAGATTTCCTTTCATGACAGATACTCCGAGAGATAGACGACGCCGCCGAGAAGGCAGACGAAAATCGCGAAATCGAACAGCGCGCGGTGCCACACCAGCCGGTACAGGTCGAAGCGCTGCATGAGGCGGCGCTGCACCGCACTCAGCACATAGGCGACGATGATCCACAGCAGCAACGCCGGCACCAGCACGCCGTAGATGTCGATCACATATCTCATGCCGCAACACTCTCGCCTGCACGCGGCCGATAGGCCGACGCGTCCGGAAACAGCCCGCGGCGGATGCCGACGAGGCCGATCAAGGCGTCCTCGCGGGCGCTGTCGTTGGGATCCTTGACGGCCTGGGCCAGCGCCAGGTCGACATGCCGCAACAACTTTGCAGGCATCCCCCCGCCGGCGTAGCTGCGGCAGGCGGCAGCAAGCTGGTCGAGCATGTCGTCGATGACCGAGACGGTCGATATCGCGAGACCATAGCGGGCGCGACGAAGATCGATGATGTTCAGCCCGATGCGGAGCTGGACCAGGCTGTCGGTGTCGCGGCGATCGCTCTCGGAGAGGAAGGCGATGCGCTGCACCAGCAAGCCAAGACGGTGCAGCATCAGGCCGGCGAATTCGGCGCGGTCGCGCTTGCCGCGGCGCTCGGCGGCAATTGCGATCGTTTTCCAGCTCGACAGCACCAGGCGGTTGGCGATCCACTCCGCGCCGACCCCGCGCGCAATCCGCGTCACGATCTCGGCGATGACGACCCCAATGAAGAAGGCGACGGCCGAGTTGGCGTAGGAGGCGAAATCCGCGCTGTAGGTCGACTGGATCGCAAGCAGGGTCGCGGTGTTGGCCGCGAGCGCCATGCCGGTTCCGGCGGTGGCGGGACGGCCGATCAGGAAGCCGTAGAGCAGGAACGTCGGCGCCAGCGCGAAGATCAGGACCTCGAGATGGGAGATCGCGGGCACGATCGCGAACAGATAGATCGCGACGACGACGATGGCGACCAGCGACCACAGGCCGAAGCTACGGATGAAGCGTGCGGGCTCGTCCTGCGCGGCAAAGAACGAGCAGGCGACCGCCGCCATCATCGGCGCCGATGCGCCGTCGGGCCAGCCGGTGCCGATCCAGAACGCGCAGCAGATCAGGATCGCCGTGGCAGCACCTGCCGCCGACCACAGCGCGAGGCCGCGGTCCCTGTGGCGCACGGGCGCAGCGCCCGCCTCCGAATGAAAGGCGAGATCGAGCGTCGAAACATTGCGGCCATCGGCAATCGCCCCGGTCAGCGCGCGGCAATCGAGCGAGAGGTCGACCAGCTCGCGCAGCCGCAACAACAGGCTGGTGGTGATGATCCGCTCCCAGGAGGCGCTGTCATCAAGCACCGCCTGCCGCTCCGCGATCATGGCGCGGATGCGTTCCGCCGGCTGGCGCGCGCCGACGTCGCTCATGATCCATTGCGCGAGATCCTCCAGCAGGCGCTTCAGCTCGGGCTGCCGGCGCAACGCCTCCTCGCCCAGCGCCGCCAGCCGATCCTCCAGCGAGGCGATCACCGGCAGCAGCATCAGCATGCGCAGCCGGATTTCACCAAGGCCGGTCACGGCATTGCGATCGGTCAGCAGGTCATAGGCGAGATGCGTGGAGAGCGTGTCGATCTCGACGATGTCGGTCGCGAGCTTGAGACGCTTGCCCCGGCGCGTTTCGCTCGTTCCCTGCCGCAGCAGCACCGCCTGGCTCAGGCGTTGCGCATCCGACAGCCAGGTGTCGACCCGATAGGCAACGGCCGGCGCGACGCTGCGCGGGAAGACGATGGTGGAGACGAGGCTGGCGCAGATGATGCCGAGCGAAATCTCCTCGACCCGCGCCACGGCGATGTCGAAGATGGCGCCGGGCTCGGAGACCGAGGGAAAGCCGATCAAGGCGACCGTGTATCCGGCCAGCATGAAGACGTAGCTGCGCGGCGTGCCGTCGAGCAGCGAGAGGTAAAGGCAGAGTCCAACCCAGAGCGCGATCGCGAGGCACAGCAGTTCCGGCGCATCGATCAGGTTCGGCACCAGCGCCACCGTCATGGTCGCGCCGACCAGCGTGCCGATCACGCGGAAGAAGGCCTTCGAGCTGGTCGCACCCGCGAGCGGCTGCGAGGTGATGTAGACCGTCGCCATTGCCCAATAGGGCCGCGGCAGATCCATGGCCAGCGCGATGACGAGCGCCAGCATCGACGCGGCGAACGTCTTCAAAGCAAAAATCAGGTCCGCGTGGCGGACCAGGAACGGCTCATCTGCGCGCATGGCTACTTCGTCTCTGGGCCTGTCTTGACGTCTTGCAGACGGCTGGCCCGCTGTTCGATGCGCTGAAGAGTTTCGAAGGTTATCGCAAGTTCCTCGGGCTCGATATCCCTCAGCAGGCTCGCCCGCACCCGGCGCAGCACGCGGTTGGTCTCCTCGACCTTGGCCGCGCCCGCTTTCGTCAGGTGGAGCGTTTTGGCACGGCGGTCGGTCGGATCCTCCCGGCGTTCGACCAGGCCTTCGGCCTGAAGCAGATCGATCAGGCGCACCAGCGACGGTCCCTCGATGCCTAGTTCGTCGGCGAGCACGCCCTGGCGAACATTCTCGCCCTGGCGCGACAGCACCAGCAGCGGGATCGCAGTCGCATAGGACAGTCCGTGCTCGGACAGCGCCAAGTCCGACTCGCGCCGCCACATCCGGCCGAGACGGGTGATGAGCCGGCCGATCTCGGCATGGATGAAGCCTTGCGAGGGTGCCATGCAAATTGGATAGGACACGAACTATTAGTTTGCAACTATATACCCTGCATTGCGGCGGCGATCACGCAGAAGCGAACGAGGACAGGCGCCATGGGACCGGGTTCCCCGGCACATGCAGCGGAGACGATGGCCGGACATGGCGCGCTGACGCTGGTCCCGACCTTCGTCGTCGTGGCGGTGGATGCCACCGGCATGGGCATCATCCTGCCGCTGCTGCCGTTCTATTCGCAGCGGCTCGGCGCCACGCCCTTCGTGCTCGGCGCGCTGATCTCGGTCTATGCGGTGTGCCAGCTCATTGCAGGGCCCGCAGTCGGCATGCTCTCGGACCGCTACGGCCGGCGGAAGGTGCTGGTGGTGAGCCAGATCGGGACACTGATCGGATTTGTCCTGCTCGCGCTCGCCGGCAATCTGACGCTGGTGTTTTTGGCCCGCATCATCGACGGCCTGACATCAGGCAACATCTCGGTCGCGCACGCCTATGCCGCCGAGCACAGCGCGCCGGCGACGCGCAAGCAGGCGCTCGGCATGACCAGCGGCGCGATTGGGACCGGGCTGCTGCTCGGCCCTGCGCTGTCGAGCTTCCTAGTGCATTACGGCCAGACCGCGCCGGTGTGGGCCGCGGCCGCGCTCTCGCTGGTCAGCATTTTTGCGACCATCGCCCTGCTCCCGCCGGATCATCCGGCGTCCGAGCCGCTCTACCAACACCGTGTGCCCGAGCCGACACTGACCCGCAGCCTGCTCGGCATGCGCTACGCCTGGCGGCTGCTTGGCCTTCTCATCGTGTTCTTCTTCGTCAACTCGATGTTCCTGTCGCAGATCGGCCTGTTCCTGTCGGCGCGGTTCTCCTGGGACGGACATGCCTTCGGCGCGCGCGAGCTTGGATGGATCTTTGCCTATGCCGGCTTCATCAACATGGTGGTCCAGGGCCTCTTGATCACCCGCGCCAACATCATCGCCTCCGATCGCTCGATCGTTATGGCGGCGTTCGCCTGCATGGGCCTCGGCTTTGCAGGCCTTGGGGCCGAGAACAATGTCGGCCTGCTCGCGGTCAACCTGACGCTGATCATCGTCGGCACCATGTTCGCGCGCAGCACGCTGACGGCGGAATTGTCGCGGTCGACCGCGATCAACCGCCAGGGCATGATCATGGGTCTCAACCAGTCGCTGATGTCAGGCGCAAACATCAGCGCCCCGCTGGTCAGCGGCGCGCTGATCGGTCACCGCCTGTTCGTGCCGTGGGCGCTGACGATGGCCGCGATCGCGGTCATCGGAGCCGCGCTCGCCGGTCAGCTGCTCGATACGCCGCGGGCACGCTGACGCCTCGCCTCACTTCACCACATACACATCCGGATCGGCGCTCGAGCTCGGATTCTTGAAGGCATTGCGCAGGGCCGGCGACATCGGGACGTTGTAGTTGATGCCGTTCGGCGGCGTCGGCGATTCCAGCCAGCGCTTGTAGAGCACTTCGATCTCCGGGCTGGCGTAGAGCTCGGCCGTGGCGCGATCGGCCAGCGCCTTGAACGGCGCATCCTCTCGCCGCAACATGATGCCGAAGGGCTCGGCCTTCGCAAACGTCTCCTCGCTGATCATGAACAGGGCCGGCTCCTTCGAGCGCGCAATGGCGACCGCGAGCTGGACGTCGTCGAGCGCGTAGGCCTGGGCACGGTCGGTTTCCAGCAGCAGGAACGCCTCAGCCTGGTCCACGGCCGGCATGATCTTGATGCCAAGATTGCGCTCGGTGTTGACCTTGGCAAGCTGGTTCAGGTTGACCGAGCCGGCCACGGCCGTGACCGCCTTGCCCTTGAGGTCGTCGATGGTGTTGATCTTGGCGGCCTTCTTGGCGGCGAACCGCGTTGCGCTCAGAAAATGCGTGTTGGTGAAGGCGACCTGCTTCTGGCGGTCGGCATTGTTGGTGGTTGCCGAGCAATGCAGGTCAAGCGTCCCGTTGACCATCAGCGGAATGCGGTTCGACGACGTCACGGCGACATAGTCGACGGCAATGTCGGGCATGGCGAGCTGCTTCTTCACCGCATCGACGATCTTGAGGCAGATGTCCATGGCAAAGCCGACCGGCTTCTGGTTGCCGTCGAGATAGCTGAACGGAACCGAAGCCTCCTGATAGCCCAGCGTGATCTTTTTGGTCTCCTTGATCTTCTGGAGCGTGCCGGTGAGGTCCTCGGCTGAGGCTGCGCCTGCAAGGCATGTCAGGGCGAGGACAAGGGTGGGAAGACGCATCGGGGGCTCCTCAAGGGGGTCATCGGGCGCGTCAGTGCGCAGCCGCGCGTGTGATAACCCAGAGCCGGACCGATCACCAGACAAGGATCCGCCTATCAGCTATCGCGGTTTTGTATCGGCCCGGCCGCGCGGAACGCCCTGCCCTAGTCGCAGGTGAGCTGCTGCTCGAACCAGCCGGATAGTCGCTCCGAAAGCGGCGGCCATATCCGCTGGAAATTCGTGTAGCGGCCGACATTGGCGCAGTACATCGCCCGCAACTCGTGCTCGATCGCGGGCAAGTCTACACCCGTGCAGACGCCGTCCCTCACGATCGTCTGGCCGCCGACGACGACCTCGTTGACCAGCGATGCACTGCCGCGTGCAAACAGCAGCGCCATGGGATCGACGGGCATGATCTGGTCGCGATCGAGCCGGTCGAGATCGATCACGACGTAGTCGGCGGGGTTACCGGCGACGAGCTCTCCGCTCCCGGGTGCGCCGGTGGCGCGGCGACCATTGCGGATGGCGAGCGCAAACATCTCGGCCGGCGTCCAGGTCGGCTTGAAGCCGACGCCGCCATGGACCAGCTGCACCAGCCGCATCTCGCGCAGGATGTCGTCGTCCTCGTCCAGCGCCAGCCCGTCGACGCCAACGGCGATGGCGCAGCCGCATCCGTGCGCGGCGGCGATCGGAGCGAGCCCCGAGCGCAGATGCATGTTCGAGCTGAAATTGGTGACGATGCGTGCGCCTGACGCCGCGATCATCTCTAGTTCGTCCGGCCGCGCGTGGATGCAATGCGCCAGCGTCAACCGCTCGGAGAGGAAGCCGATGTCACGCAGCCAGCGCACCATATCGGGAAAATTCTGATCGGCCCAGGCGCGCTGATAGACGGTCTCCAGCAGATGCATATGGATGCGGCGGCCGGTCAGTGCCGAACTCTGCGCCACCGCCTCCAGCAGCGGCTTCGAGCACCATTGCACGCCGGCGGGACCGAGCTGCACGTCCACCATCGGGCCGGCGATGGCGGCGGCAATTGCGTCGGTCAGCTCGATATAGACCTTCGGCGACATCGGCGCGCGGACGAAGAGGTCTTCGATGGTCTTGCGATCGTCGCCGGGAAGAGACGAGAGCACCGGCCCGGCATCACCGTACACGATCGGATTTTGGTCGCGCACTGCGATCGCAAAGGCCATGCGGATGCCGACGTCCGATGCCGCTCTCGCAACGGCGCTGGCTTCATCGAGCAAAGGCATTGTCCCGCTCGGGCGCGTATAATGCACCATCATAGCGGCGCAGCCGGCCTTGGCCGAGCGCGCCAGCGCAGACGCCGCGGTCAGATAGGGATCGACCGGCGTGCCGAGCACAGTCCGCAGGATCCAGCTTTCCAGGGGCATGCCGACCGCGCCGAAGGACGATGCGGTCGCCCGGGCATGGTCATGGGCGTTGACGAAGGCCGGAATGACGAAGGAGCGAGGGCCGCTGGCAGGCTCCGCTCCTTCCGAGATGCCGGTGATGAGGCCGCCGTCGTGCCGCAGCACGACATTGTCGCTGATAGCCTGGCCGGGGCCACGGAACAGGCTGGTTGCCGAGATCTCCGTGGCCATGACCGTCTCTCCGAAATATTCAGTTGGCAGTATACACCAACTCCCGCTCCGCGCGCGGCGGCAGGAATTCGCGGGAGAACACTTCCGCCGGCGTCGGCGCGCGGGCGAGCTGATAGCCCTCGACCACGATGCCGATGGCGCGCGTCATGCGGTCGTCCTTGATGTCGCCGATGCCGATCTCCTTCATCTCCGGCGAGACGATCAGCTTGTCGAAGGAATATTGCAGCCGGCGCTTCTCGACGGCGACGTCGATCAGATTGTCGTAATTGAGCGCCGCCTTCATGCCGGCATTCTGGTCCTTGGCCACCGCGATCGCGCCCTTGTTGATGGCGCGCACAAGGCCGGCCACCGCCTTCGGGTTGGACGCGATCAGCTTCTTGGAGACCATGACGCCGTTGGAATAGAGATCGAGGCCGTACTCACCGAACGAGAACCATTTGAAGTCCTTGTCGGGGTCCTGGCGGTTGAGCACGAGGTTGAAGTAGCTGGTGATGTTGAACACCAGCGCCGCGTCGATGTCGCCCTTGATCAGCATCGGCTCTTGCAGGTTGGGAGCCATGTTGGAGATCTTGATCTTCTCGCCGTCGAGCCCGTTCTTGCGCGTGAACACCGGCAGCAGCCGCGTCGTCGGCGTGCCCTGCGCGCCGCCGAGCGTGTGGCCCTCGAAGTCCTTGATGGTGTTGATGCCGCTGGTCTTCTTGGCGACGATCGCGAATGGCGGCTGGTTCCACATCATGTAGACCATGACCGGCGCTTCCTGCGGCTTGGTCGAGGCGTTCTGGATGATGGCGTTGACGTCGCCGAACCCGGCGTCATAGGCGCCGGACATCACGCGCGTGACGGTCGCGCCGGAGCCCTCGCCCTGGTCGATGACGACGTTGAGGCCTTCCTCTTTGAAGAAGCCGTTGTCCTTGGCGTAGAAGAACGCGGCGTCGCTGCCTTGGGTTTTCCAGCCCAGCGTGAACTTGATCGTGGTTTCCTCAGCGGCGGCGACGCCTGTAGACAGGACCAACCCCAACAGCGCGACAGTTGCTTTTCTCAACATCGAGACCTCCTCAGCTTCGTTGCGTGACGGTTCAGGATTTCAGGTGGCGATCACGTCGTTCTTGCGCGTGGCCCAGCCGGTGACCTGCCCTTCGATCAGCGAGAACACCACGTAGAGCGCGACGCCGAGGCCGGCGAGCACGAACAGGCCGGCGAACACCAGCGGCACGTTGAAATTCGAGGACGCGGTCATCATGACGTTGCCGATGCCGCGGTTGGAGGCGACGGTCTCCGACAGCACCGCACCGACGAAGGCGTAGGAGATCGCGACCTTCAATGAGGCGAAGAAGAACGGCATGGTCCTGGGGAGGCCGACATTCCAGAGGATGTCGAGCTTGCTGGCGCCGAGCGCTTTCAAGACGTCCTCGAGCTCGGGCTCGGTGGTCGCCAGGCCCGTGGCGATGTTGACGACGATGGGGAAGAAGCAGATCGACAGCGCGGTCAGCACCGCCGGCACGGTGCCGGAGCCGAACCACAGCACGAAGATCGGCACCACCGCGACCTTGGGGATCGAGGAGAAGCCGATCAGCAACGGATAGCAGGTGTCATAGGCCGTCTTGGACACGCCGATGATGGCGCCAAGGGCGACACCGAGCGCGACGCCAAGGACGAAGCCGAACATCGTGGTGGCAAGCGTCTGCACGATGTGCGGCCAGAGCACCGGAAAGCGCTGCACCAGCGTCACCAACACCTGCGAGGGCCGTGGCAGCACCAGATCCGACATGCCCGTCATCAGGCAGAACAATTCCCAGGCGACGAAGAACAGCACGATCAGCCCCGCCGACCACGCCTTCTGCCTGACATCGATCCCGAACATCAGCCTGCCCCCTGCGCAGCCGCGCTGCGCGCATCCTCGATGAAGGCGCGCAGCTTCTGGTTCAGCGCGACGAAATCCGGCTCGAACGTCATGGCGACGGTGCGCGGCCGCGCGAATTCGACGCGGCTGTCGTCGAGAATGCGGCCCGGGCGCGCGCTCATCACGCAGATGCGGCTGGCAAGGAAGCCGGCCTCGCGCAGATCGTGGGTGACCAGCAGCACGGTCGGCTTGTGCGTCATCCAGAGGTTCTGGAGGATCGCCCACAGCTCCTCGCGCGTGAACTGATCCAGCGCACCGAAGGGCTCGTCGAGCAGCAGCATGCGCGGCTCGTGGATCAGCGCGCGGCAGAGGTTTGCGCGCTGGAGCATGCCGCCGGAGAGCTGCCAGGGATAACGGTTGCCGAAGCCCTTGAGGCCGACCTGCTCCAATAGCGCGTTGGCCTTGTCGCGAAACCCGGTCTTGCGCAGCCTGCGGAAGTTGGAGCGAAACGGCTCGACGATCTTGAGCGGCAGCATGATGTTCCGCTCGATCGTCATCCACGGCAGCATGGTCGGGTTCTGGAAGGCCATGCCGACGCGCATCGCGCGCGCCGCGACCTCGCGGCCGCCAACAATGACGACGCCGCTGGTCGGCTGCACCAGGCCGCTGACCAGGCGCAAAATGGTCGATTTGCCGCATCCGGACGGACCGACCAGTGCGACAAACTCGCCGTCGGCGATCCGCAGGCTGGTCTTTGACAGAGCGGGCACGGCGTGGTCGCCGCGCCCGAAGGTCACGGTGGCCTCGGACAGCTCGATGGCGGTGGCGGCTGCAGCTTCGGGAACGGGCTGGCCGTCAAACTGGGCGTTGGGTTGCATGCGCATCACAGCCAAAGTGCATGCAAGCTGGGTGCCAATCGGCCGCCTCCGTAAAATCAATGATTTGACCAATCGAACCGCCGATCGGCCGGATTCGATTTGGGCAATCCGGGCGCCAAACTGCATGCAATTGGTGCGCTGGATTGGCGCAGGCCTGTGCTAAAGAGGAGCTTTCGACCCTTCCCCTCAAGGATTCGCCGATGGCGGCGCGCCCCACCAGCAAGACTTCCGAATCGTCCGACAAGGTCAGCGTGATCTGCCGCGCACTCAGGCGCGCAATCATCGAGCAGGCGCTCGAGCCCGGCGCCAAGCTGCCGGAGGATTCGCTCGGCGAGCGTTTCGGCGTCAGCCGCACCATTGCCCGCCATGCACTGGGGCAGCTCGCCGCCGAAGGTCTGGTCGAGCTGCGCCGCAACCGCATCGCGGTGGTGGCAACGCCAAGCTGGCAGGAGGCGCGCGATGCCTTCGATATCCGCATCGAGCTCGAGCGCCTTGTCGTGCGCCAGCTCGCGGGCAAGCTGACCAAGGCCCAGATCGCCGAGCTGAACGCCCATGTCGATGCCGAGGACCGCGCGCGCGGCGGCACGGATGCGGTCTCGATCCGGCTCGCCACTGAATTCCACATCCTGCTCGCGCAGATGACGAACAGCCCGATCCTGGTGCGCTATGTCAGCGAGGTCGCCTATCGCTGCTGCCTGACGCTGTCGCTCTACAGCCGGCCGCATTCGACCGAATGCGCCATCAACGAGCACCGCGCGATCATCTCGGCGCTCGCCAAGGGCGACGAGGCCAAGGTGATGGACTTGATGCATCATCACCTGGATTCCGTGGCCAATCGCGCGCTGGTCGCCCCCACCCCGCAACGCGGCCGCGATCTCCTCGACATCCTCGCGCCTTATGCCGACGAGGTGACGAGCGACCGCGTCGTCAAGCTACCGAAAGTCGCCAGAAGAGGTTAGGCCTCGATCCCGCGCTGAACCAGGATGCGCTCGGCGCTGTCGTTCCAGACGTCCATCTTCACGATCTGCCCGCCCCTCACGACGAAGCGATCGACATAGCGGTTGCCCTCGAACGGCGTGCCGTCCATCCACTCGCCATGGAGCGTGCCGACGCTGTAGACGACGGTCTCATCCTTGCCCGGACAGACGTCGAACCGGTCCATCTTCTTCTTGACCCAGCGATAGCGCTTTGCGTTGAAGCCGGTCGGCCCGCGCGGATGATCGAACTCGCGCCCGCCGGTGAACGTGATCACCGTGCCCGGCTTCATATAGGCCGCAGCGGCATCGGGATCGGGTATCATCGAGGCCGTCAGATACGCCTCCACGATCTCGGCGTCAGTCATCGGGCGTTCGGCTTTGACGGGGGCGGACATGGCGGGTTTCTCCGGAGTGCCGGCATTCTACAATTCAGGCCTCAAAGTGCATGCACATTTTTTGGACAATTTGATGCCTCGATTGCACACAATCTGGAGCTGCCCGCTCCTCCAGCTTCCGCTAGGCTATCACAGCTGAATCCGCCGCCATGACCACCCAAGCCGCCTTCGACCTGATCTTCCGCAACGCGCTGTTGCGATCATCCGCCGCACCCGTCGATATCGGCGTGAAGGACGGCCGCATTGCCGCGATCGAGCCCCGGCTCGCCTGCGACGCCGTCGCAATCGACCTCGGCGGGCACCTGGCCCTGCCCGGCTTCGTCGACACCCACATCCATCTCGACAAGGCCTGCCTGCTTGGCCGCTGCGGGCACGATCACGGCAGCGTCTCGGAAGCCATCCGCGCCGTGGCCGGCATGAAGAAGGATTTTACCGTCGAGGACGTCTATGCGCGTGGCGCCCGCGTGCTCGAACGCGCCATCGTGCACGGCACGACCCGCATGCGCACGCATGTCGAGATCGACCCGCGCATCGGCCTCCGCGGCTTCGAGGCGGTCAAGGCGCTGAAGCGCGACTATGCCTGGGCGATCGACCTGGAGCTCTGCGTCTTCCCGCAGGAAGGCCTGACCAACGATCCCGGGGCCGAAGAGCTGCTGGTCCAGGCGCTGCGCGATGGCGGCGAAGCGATCGGCGGCTGCCCCTATATGGACACCGACCCGAACGCCCATCTCGCGCGCATCTTCGATCTTGCGCAGGATTTCGACGTCGACGTCGACCTCCATCTCGACTTCGACCTCGATCCCTCGTGGTGGCATCTCGACGAGGTCTGCCGGCAGACCGAGCGGCGCAACTATGGGGGACGCGTCGCGATCGGGCACGCCACAAAACTGTCGGCCTTGCCGCCGGAGCGGCTGAAGGCCGCCACCGCGCAACTGGCGAAAGCGGGCGTCGCCGTCACCGTACTGCCGGCGACCGACCTCTACCTCATGGGCCGCGAAGCCACCCACAACGCGCCGCGCGGGCTGACGCTGGCCCACAAGCTCGCCGGCGACGGCGTGCTGTGCTCGGTCGCGACCAACAACGTGCTCAATCCCTTCACGCCGTTCGGCGATGCCTCGCTGCTGCGGATGGCGAATTTCTACGCCAATGTCGCGCACGCCGCGGTCAGCGATTTCGACACCTGCCTCGATCTCGTGACCGACCTGCCGGCGCGGCTAATGAATCTCGGCGATTACGGCATCAAGGTCGGCAATCCCGCCGATCTCGTCGTGCTCGACACGCAAGACAGCCGCTTCGCCATCGCCGAGCTGCCGGATGTCGTGATGGGGTTCAAGCGCGGCCGGCAGACGTTTGAACGGCAACGGCCGACGCTGTTCCGCCCCGGACGCTGAACGGCCATCGCCTTCCCGCATCTTGCGCCGTCCGCGGCGCTTGCGCGACTATCGCTACAATCAATCAACGGAGGAACCAAAATGGCCTTCGAAAAGATCTTCCTGAACGCGCGCTTCGACGGCGGATCTCGCCATCACATCGCGGTCAAGGACGGCCGTATCGCTGCGATAACGCCCGTCGATGAGAGTCCCGCCGCGAACGAGGCCATCGACCTCAACAACGCCCTCGTCGTTCCCGGCTTCGTCGAAGGCCACATCCATCTCGATACCAGCTTCTACGGCGATGCCTGGCGGCCCCACAAGCCGTGCACCAACGGTTTCGACGTGCATGAGCGCGTCGCCTTCCAGGCCGAGAACATGGCTGAGGCTGCGCCGATGGATGTGCGGGCGCGCAACCAGCTCGATCTCTGCATCGGACACGGCACCACGCAGATGCGCAGCCATGTCATGGTGGACGGTTCCGTCGGCCTCAAATCGCTCGAGACCATCTTGCGCGTGCGCGAGGAGTACCGCGACTTGATCGATATCCAGCTCGTCGCCTTTCCCCAGAGCGGCATTTTGGCGAGCCCGGGCACGCCGCAATTGCTGGACGAGGCCATCGGTCTCGGTGCTGATCTCGTCGGCGGGCTCGATCCCGCGAGTTTCGACCGCGACGTCGAGAAGCATCTCGACGTGGTGTTCGGCGTCGCGGGCAAGCATGGCGTAGATGTCGACATTCACCTGCACGACATGGGCACGCTCGGTGCCTTCGAGATCGAGCAGATCGCGGCGCGCACGCGCGCGCTCGGAATGGAAGGCCATGTTGCGGTCAGCCATGCCTATGGGCTCGGCGACATCTCAGCCGACCACCTCAAGAAGATGGCCGAGTTGCTCGCGCGCTCGGGCGTCGCGATCATGACGAACGCGCCGGGCGCGCGGCCGTTTCCACCGATCCTTGCCTTGCGCAATGCCGGCGTCACCGTCTTCAGCGGCAACGACAACATCCGGGATTCCTGGTGGCCCTATGGCGACGGCGACATGCTGCGCCGGGCGACCACGCTCGGCTATCGCTCCGGCTTCAATATCGACGAGGAGCTGCGCACCGCGTTCGATGTCATCACCGAAGCTGGTGCAAAGGCTCTCCGGCTTGCAGGCTATGGCCTGCGCGTCGGCGCCAAGGCCGATTTCGTCACGCTCAACGCCGGACACGTTCCCGAGGCCGTCGTCGCGGTGCCGCAAGGCCGCGCTGTTTACAAGGCAGGTATGCTCGTTGCGTCGAACGGTAAGATGGTCGGGAGACATCGATGATCGCTGGACCATTCGGGCCCGATTCACCGCCAATTCGCCCCGAAATCCCGGTCCCGCAAAATCCCGGACCGTAGCTGCCCGCGTTGCGAGGTCGGCCGCAGTGATCATACTGGGAGATGCGCACTGACCAACTGCGCTCTCCGGGGAAGTCATGGATTTGTTCAGCGCATTCGGCGGCATCGATTATCAGTCGATCCGGGCCAGCACGCCCGCCGAAGCGGCCATCAAGCGATTGAACGGCATCGGCGAAGTGCTGTCGGGCCTCGATATCTCGGCGATCCAGACCGAGAGCGACATGGCTCACGCGCTCTGGGCGCTCGATACGGCCGACAAATGCATTCGCATGATCCTGACCGAGTTCCGCGCCGAGCGCAGCACTGACGTCGTCCGCAAGGCCAAGAGCCTGATCGGCTTGATCGAGCAAGCGCGCGACGAAATTTCCGGCTATGGCGACGGCGGCAAGCCCCCGAGCCGAACGCGCGCGGTCAGCGCTTGATCTTGGCGAGGATGCGGTCTGCCTCGGTGCGCCAATCGGCGCTGCGGGCGAACTCCTTCGTTCCCTTCTTGCCGAACAGACCTTCATCGGCGAGATCGGCAATCCAGGCCTGACGCTCAGCCGTGCCCTGCGCCGACCACGGCGTCAGCCCCGCCTCGCGCACGGTTTCGGCGACCTCGCGCACTTCCTCGGCCCGGCGGCGGCCGTGCTCGATCACGCGCTGGAAGAAATAGGCGCCCTGCTTCTCCCAATCGATGGCGGGAAAGGTTTCCCTAAGCGAGGCCAGCACCGCGTCCTCGACGCCATAGGCCCGCGCGGTGGTGAAGCTTTCGATGACCATGGCCTCGAGGCCCTTGATCATGATGCTGCGGCACATCTTGACGGCCGAGGACACGCCAAGCTTGTCGCTCGCGACCTTCGCGGCAAAGCCGATCGCGTTCAGGAGCGGCTCCAGCTCCTTCGCGCCGGGACCACCGAGCAACAGCGGCACCTTGATCCGGTACGGCGGCACCGAGGTCATCACGGCGCCCTCGACATAGCGTCCCGCGGCAGCGTCGATCAGCGCAGCGGCGCGCTGCTTGGCGCCGGGCGAGGCCGAATTGAAATCGAGAAACCACGTGCCCTGGTTGATCGCGGCCGCGCAGGCCTTTGCGACCGGAACGGCCTGGCTCGCGGTGACGGCGGAGATGATGAAATCGGATTTTGCAGTCAGCTCGGCGTGAGACGCCGCGAGCGTCACCCCGTGCTTCGCCGCATGCTCCGTCAGCGGCGCGCCGTGCTCGGTCCCGAGCTTGATGTCATAGGCTGCGACCTTGATGTCCTGCTGGCGCAAATCCTCGGCAAGGATGCGGCCGACCTCGCCATAGCCGACCAGCCCGATCTGCCACCGTTTCGGATCCGCCATCAGTTCAATCCTCGTGTCGTCTCGTCGAACAGTTCCTCGACCGCATAGCGGCGCGGGATCAGCGCCTGCTGGAATGCGTAGTCGACGATCAGCTCCAACGGTTTTCGGTTCGCCTCGATCCCGAACGGAACGAGGTCCGGTGTCGCCGCAGTGCCCATCTGCTGCTTGTTGCGCTTGAGCAGATCATAGACGCCCGCGACCACGTCGGGACGCGATTTCGCGAGCGGCTCGGTCACGACCACGAGATGATTGACCGGCACGACGCCGCGCCGCGCGTACCATTTGGCCGCTTCCGCGGAAGGATCGGGGAAGAGCGGCTTCAGCTTGGGATCGTTGGAGGTCTCGCCGAGGACGGCATCGAGCTCGCCGTCGATGAGCATCTGAAGGACCTTCTTGTCCTTCGGCGCACGCTCGGTGGTGTCGATATATTCGGCGACGTGCGGGTTCTCGAAGGTGACCCATTTGATCTTGTCGAGATTGACGCCGTAGTCGTTGGCGAGGATGCCCCTGATCCAGGCGCCGGTCGTGGTCGTAAACGAGCGGATGCCGACCCGCTTGCCTTCGAGATCGGACGGTCCGAGTGTTCCCTTCGCCGGATTGTAGAGCGCATAGGAATGCTGGAAGCGCCCCATCATGGTCGCCGGCAGCAGCACCAGCGGCTTGCCGTGCGCCTTCGCCATCAGAAAAGTGACGATCGCCATCTCGCAGACGTCGAACGCCTGCTCGCGCACCATCGGCTTGAACGCCGTATTGGTGGGTGTGTATTCAACGAAATCGAGGTCGAAGAGGTCGGAGCGGAGCTCGCCGCTCTTCACCGCTTTGACATGGGGATGACTGCCGAGCACGGCCTTCAGCTTGAGACGATCCATCCGCCCGCTCCGCTTCTCTTATCCGCTCAGACGTCCTCGGGATGGTCCACATAGACAAGGCCCGCCTTCGCCAAGGCCTCGCGCATGCTGTACATGTCGAGCCCCAGCTCACCCGAGGCGAGCCGCTTGCGCTTGCCGCCCTCGTCGGCGTTGCGCTTCTTCGCCTTCTCCGCGACCTCGGCGGCGTAACGCTTCGGCACCACGACGACACCGTCGTCATCGGCGACGATAATGTCGCCGGGATCGACGTTGACGCCGGCGCAGACCACGGGAACGTTGACCGAGCCGAGCGTCGCCTTGACCGTGCCCTTGGCCGAAACCGCACGCGACCACACCGGAAAGTTCATCTCGTGCAGCGCTTTGACGTCACGACAGCCAGCATCGATGACCAGCCCCTGCACGCCGCGCGCCTGGAGCGAGGTCGCCAGCAGCTCGCCGAACATGCCGTCGGTATTGTCGGTGGTGCAGCCGACGACGAGGATGTCGCCCTTCTTGCACTGCTCGACCGCGACATGGATCATCCAATTGTCGCCGGGCTGCGCCAGCACGGTGACAGCTGGACCGGCAATCGAGGCGCCCGCCCAGACGGGGCGCAGATACGGCTTCATCAGGCCGATGCGACCATAGGCCTCGTGCACAGTCGAGACGCCGTATTCCGCCATGCCGGCGGGATCGGCCCGCTCAATGTTGCGAACGACGACGGGCTTCATGCCAGCTCCTCCGCAACGGTCGGGAACAGGCGCTGATAGGCCTCGCCATAGGTCATGGGCACGCCGGTGTTGCGGCTGCCCTGGATGCCGCGGTTGAGCGCGACGCGCTCGTAATAGCCCCAGAGGTGCTTCTGCGCGGCCAGGATCTGGAACGCTTCGTACTTCTGCGTCCAGACCTCGTCGATCTTGAGTAGCAAGTCCGGCTTGTAGTTGCACTGCTCGGGCTGGTGCGGCTCGAACAGGAACACCGGCGGCGCGGAATATTTGTACTGCGCGCCGGGCTTGTGACCCATGGCCTGCGCGACCACGCGCGTCTCCTGGGCGAAATGCGCCGCGTTCGGATGGTCGAAATTATAGGGGTCTTCCAGTGCATGGGTCAGCACGAAGCTCGGATTGAGCTCGCGGTAGATGTCGACCATGCGGTCGAAATGCGCTTCCGTCAGCTTGAGCGGATAGTCGCCGCAATCGAAGAACTCGATCTCGGCCCCTAACAGCTTAGCGGCCCGCTCTGCCTCGTCCTTGCGGCCGGCCTTGACCGATTCCAGCGTCGCGCCCTTCTCCTTCCAGGCGAACTGACTCTCGCCGCGCTCGCCGAAGGACATGCAGACGATCTTCATGCGATAGCCCTTCTTCGCATGCAGCGCGATGGCGCCGCCGGCACGCCAAACGAAATCGCCGGGATGGGCGGTAACGACAAGACCTGTTTTCATGGGACAAACTCCCCTCTTCGTTCGTAAGCAGCATAGGCCGCCTGCCGCATGCAGGAAGCCAATTCATCAGGCCGCGACGGCCGCCGGTTCCTCGCCGTCGAGCACGCGCTTCAACCGCTCGCCGTCGAGCGCGCCTTCCCATTTGGCAATCGCGATGGTCGCAACCGCGTTCCCGATCAGATTGGTCGGCGTCAGTCCCTGCGACATCAGGCGGTGGATGCCGAGCACCAGCGCCACGCTCGTCACCGGGATGGAGCCTGTGGCCGAGAGCGTCGCCGCCAGCACGACGAAGGCGGCGCCTGCGATCCCCGCCGCGCCCTTGGAGGTCACGAGCAGGATCAGCAAGAGCTCGATCTGCTCGGCGAGTCCGAACGGCGTGTTGGTCGCCTGCGCGAGGAACACCGAGGCGGCGGCAAGATAGAGACAGGTGCCATCGAGATTGAAGGAATAGCCGGTCGGGATCACGAGCCCCACCACGCTCTTCTCGCAGCCGGCCTTCTCCAGCTTGGTCAGCATTCGCGGCAGCACCGTCTCGGACGACGTCGTGGCGATGCAGATCAGCAGCTCCTCCCAGATGTAGCGGATCAGCTTGAGCAGCGAGAAGCCGCACAAACGCGCGACGGGGCCGAGCGCCACGAAGATGAAGACCACGCAGGTCAGATAAAAACCGCCGAGCAGCTTGCCGAGCGAGGCCAGCGAGCCCACGCCGAACTTGCCGACGGTAAAGGCAATCGCGCCGAACGCGCCGATTGGCGCCGCCCACATCACGAAGCCGACCACCGCGAACACCATCTTGGCGGCGATGTCGATCAGGCTCACCAGCGGCGCGGCACGCTCGCCAAGCTGCACCAGCGCGAAGCCGCACAGCACGGAGATAAATAGCACCTGGAGGATGTTGCCTTCCGCGAAGGCACCGATGAACGTCGCGGGCACGATGTTGAGGAGAAACGGCACGAAGCCGATGGCGCCGGTCTGCTTGACGTAAGGCTCGATCGCGCTGGCATTGATGCTGGCGGGATCGATGTTCATGCCGACGCCGGGCCGGAGCAGGTTAACCGCGACGAGACCGATGATCAGCGCGATCGTCGTCATGATCTCGAAATAGATGATCGCCTTCACCGCGACGCGCCCGACGCGCGCCATGTCGGCCATATGGGCAATGCCGTGCACGACGGTGCAGAAGATGATCGGCGCGATCAGCATCCGGATCGCTTTGATGAAGGCATCCCCCAGCGGTTGCATCTTGGCGCCCGCCTCGGGGCTAACGATCCCAAGCGCGATGCCGGCCGCCATGGCGATGAGCACCTGGATCCAGAGCTCCTTCCACCAGGCGCGGCCGCGCGGCTTGTCGATCGCCATAGCGGTCATCGGTCGAACTCGAACAGGCGCGCGGGATTGTCGACGAGAATCTTCTGCTGGAACTCCGGCTCCGGCGCGAACAACGGAATCAGGTCGACGAGATCGCCGTCGTTCGGCATCACCTTGACGTTGGGATGCGGCCAGTCGGTGCCCCAGATGACGCGGTCGGGCGCGGTCTCGACGATCTTGCGCGCGAACGGCACCGCGTCGGTGAAGGGCGGGCCGGCCGAGGAGACACGTTCAGAGCCGCAGATCTTGACCCAGCACTTCTCGTCGCGCTGCATCAGCTCGATCAATATCTTGAAGGGAAGCTGATCAAGCCCCTCGGAGGCCTTCACCCGGCCCATATGGTCGATGGTGTAGCTCAGCGGCAGCCTCGTCAGCATGTCGGCATATTCAGGCAGGTCGATCGCATCGAAATGCAGATCGATGTGCCAGCCGAGCGGCGCGACCATCGCGATGATACGGTTGAACACGCGCTTGTCGGGGACGCCGCCGAGATGGCGGACGAAATTGAAGCGGCAGCCGCGGAAGCCGCCCTCGTGCAGCACCTGGAGCCCGCGCTCGGTGATGGTGTCGTCGATATTGGCGACCGCGCGATACGCGCCATTGCTTTTTGCGATCGCATCCAGCGCCACCGTGTTGTCGGTGCCGTGCACGCTGGCATTGACGATGACGGCGCGCTCGACGCCGAGCTTGGCGTGCAGCGCGCGAAAATCCTCAAGCGGCGCGTCCGGCGGCGTGTAGGAGCGATCTGGCGCGTAAGGATATTTCGAGCCCGGCCCGAAGATGTGGCAATGCGCATCGCACGACAGCTTCGGCAGCTTGAATTTTGGCGTGCGCGTGTTCGGATCGGGTGGCGGAATGGTGGGTGTGTACATCATCGTCGTCAGGTGAACTTGAATAGCCGAGCGGGGTTGTCGACCAGCAGCTTTTGCCGGATTTTCTCATCAAGCGCGTAGAGGGGAATGAGGTCGACGAGATCGCCGTCATTCGGCATGACCTTGACGTTCGGATGCGGCCAGTCGGTGCCCCAGATGACGCGATCGGGCGCATTTTCGATCAGCGCCTTCGCGAACGGCACAGCGTCGTGGAACGGCTTACCGGCCGCGGATGCGCGCTCCAGGCCCGTGATCTTGACCCAGCACTTCTCGTCCTTCTTCTGGAGGTCGAGCAGCGCGGTGAAGCCGGGATCATCCAACCCCTTCCCCGCCTGCACCGTGCCCATGTGATCGATCACGTAAGGCGTCGGCAGCGCGGTGAGGATCGGCGCGAACTCGGGAATCGTGCCCGGCTCGAAATAGACGTCGATATGCCAGCCGAGCTCGGCGACGCGATGCACGATGCGCTGGAACTTGTTCATGTCGCCGACGCCGCCGAGGCGCTTGAGGAAGGCGAAGCGGCAGCCGCAGATGCCGCCCTTGTCGAGCGCCGCCAGCTCCTTCTCGGTCATCTCGTCATTGACGTTGGCGATGCCCTTGTAGGCGCCCTCGCTCTGGGCGATGGCATCGGTGACGACGCGATTGTCGGTGCCATGCACGGTGGCATTGACGATGACACAGCGCTCGACGCCGATCTTCTCATGGAGGCTGCGGAACATCTCCAGCGGCGCGTCGGCCGTGTTGTAGGGCCGCTTTTCCGCGAACGGATAACGCGAGGCCGGCCCGAAGATGTGGGTATGGCTGTCGCAGGACTTTGGCGGCAGCTTGAAGGACGGCGTTTTGGGATTTGGGTCCGGCGGCGCGATGGTCGGCATCACCTTCGGCTCGATGCCTTGCGCGTTCACCTCCCCCGCAAGCGCCGCGCCGGCCAGTCCGGTCAAGAGATGCAAGCACTCCCGCCTGTTCATATCCTAAAGCACCCAGTCACATGGACCGCTTGCGAGCGGAAACGCTGGATGCGCTCCCCTCAGCGGTCTCTTTCAAGTCTTGCTGCTTGCGACACTCCGCCGCCGTGCCGGCGCGGCCTGATCAAGCGCCGGTGCCTGGAACGCAGCGACGGTGGCCTGCACCAGTTGCTCGATCGCGCCCGCGGCATCGCTGCCGTCGGCCTCGCCGCGCGACAGGCGCGAGACGCGATCCGGCGTCACCAGCGAATAATAGAGTGCACCGAGCAGGAAGTGGCTGCGCCAGACGATGTCGGTGCGCGGAATGTGCGGCAGGCTCTCGTGGATCGCATCGATGAAGGCGTGGCTGGTGTCGTCGAAGGTCTGCGCGATGATCTTTCGCGCGACCTCGTTGCCTTCCGCCGACATCACGGCGCGCAGCCGCGTGAAGCGCGCTCCCCCGCCGGCGAGATCGCTGCCGGAGGTAAAGGCCGGCACCACATAGGCCCGCACGATCGCCTCGAGCCGATCCTGGAGATCGCGCACGCGTTTTGCGGCGGCGAGCAGCTCGGAACGGCGCAAATTCATCGGCCCGCAATGGCGCCGGTAGATTTCCAGCAGCAGGCCGTCCTTGGTCTTGAAATGATAGGTGACGCTGCCGGGATTGGCCCCGGCGGCCTGTGCGATGTCGCGCACCGAGACGGCGTTGAAGCCGTTGGTGGCGAACAGCTCCTCGGCCGCGGCGAGAATCGCCTCGCGCATGTTCGGCTTGCGGGCCGTTTCCTTGCTGGTGGGCTTGCGTACCATGTGATTTGTACTATCGTACAAAAGATCAGGTCTCGTCAACAAAAACCATGGGCAGGGTCCGGACGGCTCGGAGACCGCCGCCAGGCGCGCAAACGCCCTTAAGGAGTGCTGGGAATGCTGGGTTTGAACAAGACAATCGGCCGACTCGCGGTCGGTGCAGGCTTGCTGCTGGCTGCGAACGCCGCGCAGGCCGCCGACACTTATCCGAGCAAGCCGGTCCACATTCTCGTGCCCTATGCGGCTGGCGGTGCGGTCGACGTGCTCGCGCGCACGCTGGCCCAGGCGCTGGCGAAGACTTGGGGCCAGCAGCCTGTGATCGACAACCGTCCCGGCGCCGGCGGCATCGTCGCCTCGCAGGCGCTGACGCAGGCCGCGCCGGACGGCTACACGCTGATCCTGGTCGCCAGCGGCCATCCGCTCAACCAGTTTATCTATCCAAGCGTGCCCTACGACACGTTCAAGGATTTCACCGCGATCACCGAGGTCGCCTCCTCGCCGCTCGCGATCGTGGTGGCGAAGGACAGCCCCTACAAGACGCTCGGCGATCTCCTTGCCGCCGCCAAGAAGGAGCCGGACAAGCTCTCCTACGGCATGTCCGGCAACGGCACCTCCGCGCATCTCGCCGGCGAGCTGCTCAAACACATGTCCGGCACCAAGATCGTCGCGATCCCCTACAAGGGCGGCGCGCCGGCGCTGACCGCCGTGATCGCCGGCGAGATCCCCCTCAGCATCAACCCGCTTGCGGAAGCGATCGGCCAGCTCGAAGGCGGCCCGGTGCGCGCGCTCGCGGTGACCTCGGCCGAGCGCTCCAAGGCGCTGCCGAACGTCCCGACCGTCGCGGAGTCCGGTGTCCCCGGCTACGACGTCTCGGTCTGGTGGGGCGTGCTTGGACCGGCAAAGATGCCGCCGGAAATCGTGGCAAAGCTCGAGACCGATCTGAAGGCGGCGTTGCAGGATCCGAATGTGCTGTCGACGCTCGGCAAGATCGGCGCAGCCCCGGTCGGCTCCTCCGCCAAGGACTTTGACGCCTACATGCACGCGGAGGCGACCAAGTGGGAGCCGGTGCTGAAGGCCGCCGACATCCGCGCGCAGTGAGGTCTTCCGCATGAGGACCTCTTCTGTGCTATTTGCGCGCACCGCCCTGCTCGCGGCGGCGATCATCGGTTTCATCGGCGCGCCCGCGCGCGCCGATGGCGAAGCAAAGCTGCTGGCGCCGAGCGGCACCCTGCGCGTCGGCATCTATCCGGGCAGCCCGACCTCGATGGTGACGGATGCGAGCGGCAAGCCGCACGGCCTCGCCTATGATCTCGGCGGCGAGCTGGCAAAGCGGCTCGGCGTCGGCATCGACTACGTCCGCTTCCAGCGCGTCGCCGACATCGTCACTGCGATCCATGACGGCCAGGTCGATTTCACCGTGACCAACGCCACGCCGGCTCGCGCCAATGAGGTCAGCTTCAGCCAGCCGGTACTCTCGATCGAGCTCGGCTATCTCGTTCCCGCGAACTCGCCGATCAGAGAGATCGAGGATATCGACAAGCCAGGCGTGAAGATCGGCGTGACCAAGGGCTCGACCTCCGAGCGCACCCTGCCCGCCAGGTTCAAGAACGCGACCATCGTTCCCGCCGAGAGCGTCAAGGTCGCCATCGGCATGTTTGGCCGAGCCGAGATCGATCTCTACGCCACCAACAAGCCGACGCTGTTCGAAATGTCAGATCAGATGCCGGGCGCAAAGATCCTCGACGGCAATTGGGGCGCCGAGCATATGGCGATCGCGATCCCCAAAGGACGCGAGGCCGCGCTTCCCCTGCTCAACAGCTTCGTCGCGGAAGAGCAGTCATCCGGCGCGCTGGATACGATCCAGCAGCAGGCGGGCCTGCGCGGCACGATCAAGGTTCAATAACGGCCGCGCTTTCAATTGTGGGCGCTCGCCCGCATCTTCTCCGGCGCGGCGGGGCGCTGGAGCAATTCGATATCGTCGCCACCGCCCTGTGGGATCAGGATCGCGCGCTCGCGCGGCAGGGCTTCCGGCATCTCGTCGCGGATGAAGGCGATCAGCTTCTCCCGCATCTCGCAGCGCAGGTCCCAGGATTGCGGTGCGTTCCGTGCGCTGACCAGCGCGCGAAGCTCGATGGTGCGCGAATCTGCGTCGATCACCTGGAGATTGACCACCGCGCCGTCCCACAGCTTGGATTCCTTTACCGCGCCCTCCAGCCAGCGCCGGATCCGCGGCACGTCGGCGCGATAATCGACATGGAGCGCGATCACGCCGATCAGGGACGCCGTGTCGCGGGTCCAGTTCTGGAACGGCTTTTCGATGAAATAGGACAACGGCACCACCATGCGCCGCCAGTCCCACAGCCGGATCACCACATAAGTGGCGGCGATATCCTCGACCCAGCCCCACTCGTTCTCGATAATCACCGCATCCTCGATGCGGATCGGCTGGGTGATCGCGATCTGGAGGCCCGCGATCAGGTTGCTGAGCAGCGGCCGCGCGGCGAGACCGACGATGATACCGGCGGCGCCGGCGGAGGCGAACAGGCTGACGCCGTACTGCCTGACCGAATCGAACGTCATCAGCGCGGTCGACACCGTGATGATGACGATGATGATGTCGGTGACGCGCTTGAACACCCGCACCTGAGTGACGTGCTTGCGTGCGACGAAATTCTCGGTGACGTCACGAAAGTTCTGCAGATAGCGCGCCGCGCTCATGTCGACGATCCGGATCGAGATCCAGCCGATCAGCGCGATGAAGGCGACCACGAACAGGCTGGTCAGCGGCATGCGGAACGCGTCGCTGAGTGGCGCGAGCGGCAGAACCAATGCGACGGCGGCGAGGCAAAGGGCCAGTTGGGCGGGCCCCGACGTGCGCTCGATGAACACGCTGATGAGAGGCAGGCGAGTTCCGAAGGCGCGGTTGAGCAGCCAGGCCGCGAATCGGTGGAACGACAGCGCAAGCAGGATGGCCCCGGCAACCAGCCCGAGACCGATGATCCATGAGGGAATCCACCCGAACATCTTATCGATGTCGGCCATGAGAGCCTGCCAATTCATTCACGTCCCCGGATTTGCATTCGCTGCTCGCCAACGCGTTCCGCCCGGCTTCGCTCCCCTGCCTTACGCAACGCAGCATTCTCCTGGTGCAACCGTGCCGAATTGCGCTAATTTGAGGCATACATGACCAGACGCACCGGCAGCGCCGATCTTCCTCTTCACACCGGGCGGGTTCCGCCGTGGCTGGCGAGCCGCATGGCCTCGCTCGGGGCGATCGTCACGCAGGCGATCGTGCTCCATTACGGGCGCGATGCATTCCTGCAGCGTCTATCGCATCCGTTCTGGTTCCAGTCTTTCGGCGCCGTGATGGGGATGGATTGGCACTCCTCGGGCATCACGACCTCGGTGATCGGCGCGCTGAAGCGCGGCCTCGGACCGCTCCAGGACGAGCTTGGCATCTATGTCTGCGGCGGCCGCGGCCAGCATTCGCGCAAGACACCGGACGAGCTGTTGCAGCTCGGCGATCGCGTCGGCTTCGACGGCGTGAGCCTCACCCGCGCCAGCCGCCTCGTGGCGAAAGTCGACAGCGCCGCGGTGCAGGACGGGTTTGACCTTTATCTGCACGGCTTCTTCGTCACGACCGACGGCAAATGGACGGTGGTGCAGCAGGGCATGAACGGCGACAAGCGCCAGGCCCGCCGCTATCACTGGCATTCCGAGGCGCTGAAGAGTTTTGTCGACGCGCCGCACAGCGCGATCGACGGGCCGCAGCAGGGCGAGATCGTCAACCTCACCGACCATCGCGCCGATATCTCGCGCACCGCGCAGCTCGAGCTGCTGAACGATCTCGGTCCGGATCGCATCCTCACCGAATTCGAGCGGCTCACTGGAACGGCGCCGGAGCCGGCACAGGCCATGCTGCCGCACCTGATCATGCCTGATCATCACGATGTCAGGCCCAAGGACGTGTTCGCGCGGCGCCTGCATGGAACCCTCGCCGCCGCGGCCGAGCGCGGCCCGGTCGATTTCCCGGAGCTATTGCTAACACCCGGCGTCGGCGCGCGCACGGTGCGCTCGCTGGCGATGGTCGCCGAGGTCGTGCATGGCGCGCCCTATCGTTTCAGGGATCCCGCGCGCTTCTCACTCGCCCATGGCGGCAAGGACCGGCATCCCTACCCCGTCCCGATCAAGGTCTATGACGAGACCATCCGTGTGCTGAAGGGCGCGATCCAGAACGCAAAGCTCGGGCGCGAGGAAGAGATGCAGGCGATCAAGCGCCTCGACGAGCAGGCGCGGCGGCTCGAGCGCACCGCGCGCGGGCCGTCGGTCGAAGCCTACATTGCCGGCGAGCGCGCGGCTTCGCCCGATCTCGACGGCCGCTCCGTGTTCGGCTGGGAGCGTGATCTTGCCGCCACAAAAAATCGGACCGGCTGAGGGCCGGTCCGCGAGGTCGTCGGTCGCGGAGGACACGACCGAAGTTGATCTTCTCAGGTCTCAGTCTTCATCATCGCTTCCGAGCCGGTTGGCAGAGTGATCCTGATATTGCTCGGTCTGGATCGACTTGCTGTCCATGCCGCGGATGTCGGAATGCTGCTTCTTGTCTCGGTTGGACAGCACCATGTTGTCGCCGATCTTCTCCTTGGGCACTTCGGCGAAGGCGCCGGTGCCGTCGCTCTTGCCGTGCATGCCGGACCTGAAATGCGTCTTGCTGCCATGTCCACTTGGCATTGATCTCTCCTCTTGCAGTGATCCGTCCGGCTCCTGGCGGATCATTTTCGCGGCTTCTGACCACCCTCGTTGGGGCCAGTGCCGCGCTCGCTGTCATCAGCGGCGCGCAATGCGTGATCCAGCTCGCGCGCATCGGGCGTGTCAGGCTTGCGCTCGAGAATGCGCATCTGCTGCTCGTGGGTTTTCTTGCCTTGCATCTACGGTCTCCGGCCTCTGCGGGGCGCGCCGCTGTGCGCGACGTCCTTGTCGATACCGCCTGCGAACGTCACGTCATTTTCGCGGTCGCCCTCGATCGTGTTCTCGCCGAGCGCATCCTCGATATCGTCGGGCGATGCGCTCGCCATGTTTGCGCCCTTGGATCCGCCGATCAGCGGATTGTCGCGAAGATCCTTGCTCGTCGGTGCGTATAGTTTCGCGTGCTTGCTGCTCATGCCCGATTAGCCTCCGCCCTTGTCCGCGGGGTCGTGCCGGTGATGGGAATCGCGCTCGCCTCCGCCGCCGGACACGCGGCTGTGGCTGCGCTGCGGATCGTCAGGCGCGGGCTTCTTGACCTCCAGCGGCGCCTTCGCATTTTCATGCGAGGCGCCGGGTCCGCCCTGACGAATGCTGTTCGGTGTCTTGGTGGATGTCGACATCAGTGTCGCCCTCCTCAGCGGTCCTGCTGGTAGCCTTGATTGGTCGTGTTCTGCTTGATGTTGCCTTGCTGGCCCTGCTGGTCAGGATTTTGCGCGCGCTGCTGGCCATGCGCCGCCTGATCCGCGGCCGCCTGCTTGCTGTCGCCAGTTCCCTTCGTGCTTTGATTGGCTGGTGGAACGGGTGGCATCTTGCCAGTCATGGTTTGCCTCCGAGAGATGGGAAACCCTTGCGGCGGGTGGCACGGAACTCGTGCCGGACTTTCGTCGCCGCGAGGTCTCAGGACAACGATGGCCACCACACCCCGTTCCTGACGGATCGCACCACGCGAAGATTTCGAAAGAAGATTTCGAGAGAAGAAGCGTCAGCTCGCTTGAGCCAGGGAACGATCAACTGTCGCGGATGCCGCAGCCGTCACCCGTGTTCCCTCGGACTCGGCTGTGACCGGAAGTTTCGCAATCATGCGAATGCCGGGCCGCTTGCGCCAACGAATCTGCGATGGATCGACGGCAAGACCGAGCCGCGGCCAGCGCGTGAACAAGGCCTCGAGCGCGCAACTCGCCTCGATCCGCGCGAGCTGATGTCCGAGACAGAAATGAATTCCCGTGCCGAAGGACATATGGCGGTTCGGCTTGCGTTCGAGATCGAGCCGTTCCGGCTGGTCGTGCACTGCAGGGTCCATGTTCGCGGCGGCGAGCATGACCATGACGCGATCGCCCTTCTTCAGGCGCACGCCGTCGAGCTCGATGTCCCGCCGCACATAGCGCGGTTTTGAAAATTGCACGGGCGAGACGAAACGCAAGAACTCCTCGACGGCGAGGGCCGCGCGGCCCCAGTCCTGTTCCAGCCAATCACGCAAGCCGGGATTTCTCAGCAGCTCGTAGACCGAGCCGCTGATGAGATGCGTCGTCGTCTCCGAGCCCGCCGCCAGCAGCAGGAACACCATTGCCACCATTTCGTCCGGCGTGATCTGGCCACCCTCGCGTTCGACCTGGACCAGCTCGGCAATCAGCCCCTCGCCGCCCTGCTCGCGCGCGATCTGCAACTGCTCCGCCAGATACGCGCGCATGTTGCGGAAGGCGAACAACAGGCGGACGAAGCTGACGACATTCGTCAGCGAGGACATCGCATTGGCCCAGGCGATGAATCTCGGGCGATCGGCCATGGGCAGGCCGAGCAGCTCCGAAATCACCGACAGTGGCAGGATGCGCGCATAGCGCTCGACGAGATCGGCCGGGCTTCCGGCCGCGAAAAGCTTTGACGCGAGATCGTCGGCAATGGCACGGATGCGCGGCTCCATCGCCACGATGGCGCGGCGGCGGAACGCCTCGTCGACGATGCTGCGCAGCCGCGTATGATCAGGCTCGTCCATCGTCAGCATGTTGTTGGCGATGGTGGTGACGAGTTTTGGCATCCACCAGCGGACGCCCGCGACGCCGCCGCCTTCTTTGCGCAGCGTGAAGGTCGCACCGTCCTTCAGCACCTGGGCAGTTGCATCGTGCGTGGTCGTGATCCAGACGTCGCCGACCAGGGGAAAGCGCGTCGCAACGACGGGGCCCTGCCCCCGCAACGCGGCGATCGCCCTGGGCGGATCGCGAAAGAAGGCCTCGCTGGTGAAATCGAGGCGCGGTGTCATGGGATCACCGGGATGGTTGGTGGCGCCTCAACCAGATGGGATGCGGGGCGGCAGGCGCAAGAGCCGGAAACCGCCTCGCGGGCGGGCGCGAGATGCCTATCCGCGCCCGGACGAGCGCTGGCCGGTCTTGCGCTGCTGCTGGTTGGTATAGGCGTCCCAATGGCTCCAGCTGCCGTTGCTGAGGCTTTGCAGATCGGTGCCGAGCGGACGGCGCGTGCGCTTGTCGTGATCGGCGATGACGCGCTCGGACTGCCCGATCTTGCGCTTGAGTTCCGCGATCGCCTTCTGGGTCTGCCCGTTCCGCTTCGAGGACGCGATCTCGCCGATCGTGAAGCGCGCGGTCTCGAGCGCCTTCAACTCGGCGCGGTTCTTCTTCAACTGGACCCGGTGCCAGGCGATGTTGCTGTCGCTGTCTGCAACCATGTGGGAACTCCGCTGATTCGTTCCCACAAGTGTATCAAGCGCCGAATCGACGGGGCAACGCCCGCGCCGCGGCGAAAATGCGGTCTTATTGAGCAGGAATTCCGGGTTTAGCGCTCTGCAAACGCCTTTTCGACCACGAACTGGGCCGGCTCGCCGTGATTGCCTTCGACGAAGCCGCGCTCGCCGAGCAGCACGCGGGTGTCCGCCACCAGCGCCGGACTGCCGCAGATCATGACGCGGTCGTGGGCGGCTTCCAGCCCCGGCAGGCCGATATCGCTGAACAGCTTGCCTGACGTGATGAGGTCGGTGATGCGGCCGCGGTTGCGGAAGGGATCGCGGGTCACGGTCGGGTAGTAGATCAGCTGCTCGCGGATGTACTCGCCGATCAGTTCATCCTTCGGCAGCGTCTCGGTGATCATCTCGCCATAGGCGAGCTCCTTCACGTGGCGGCAGCCGTGCAGCAGCACGACCTTCTCGAACCGCTCATAGGTCTCGGGGTCCTTGATCACGCTCAGGAACGGCGCGAGGCCCGTGCCGGTGCCGATGAGGTAGAGGTTGCGGCCCTCTTCCAGATTGTCGATGACGAGCGTGCCGGTGGCCTTGCGGCTGACGATGATCTCGTCGCCTTCCTTGAGGTGCTGGAGCCGCGAGGTCAGCGGTCCGTCCGGCACCTTGATCGAGAAGAATTCGAGGGTGTCCTCGTAATTGGCGCTGGCGACGCTGTAGGCCCGCAGCAACGGCTTCTCGCCGACCTTGAGCCCGATCATGGTGAATTCGCCGTTGCGGAAGCGGAAGGTCGGGCTGCGGGTGGTCTTGAAGGAGAACAGCGTGTCGGTCCAGTGGTGGACGCTCAGAACGCTTTCCTGATTGAAATTGCTCATCTCACCTTCCCTGTCGCGTCAATTGCGGTTTCCGAGGCGGGCAGCTATGCGTCGTTTGTACACGATCATTCGTGTACTAATGAATAATCCTGCTTGATCCCGGGGTCAAGCCTGCCCAAGATCGCGAGCGTTGCAGTTAGGAATAAGGAGCCCTTCCATGGCGCATGACGCACCCCAGGCCACCGGACCCTCGAAGCTCGTGATCCGCAATATCGGCCTGATCCTGTCCGGCGCTCTGGAAAAGCCGATCCTGGACGGCGACACCATCGTGGCCGAGAACGGCAAGATCACCGCGATCGGCCGCTTCAAGGACCTCAATACGGAAGGCGCGACCACCATCGTCGATGCCAACGGCACGACGGTGACCCCCGGCCTGATCGACAGCCACGTCCACCCCGTCGCAGGCGACTGGACGCCGCGCCAGAACCAGATCAACTGGATCGACAGCTCGCTCCACGGCGGCATCACCACCATGATCTCGGCGGGTGAAGTGCATATGCCCGGCCGCCCCCGCGACGTCGTCGGCCTCAAGGCGATGGCGATCTTCGCCCAGCGCGCGTTCTGGACCTTGCGTCCGGGCGGCGTGAAGGTGCACGCCGGTGCGCCCGTGATCGAATGCGAGATGGTCGAGGAAGATTTCAAGGAAATGGCCGCCGCCGGCGTCAAGCTGCTCGGCGAGGTCGGCCTCGGCGGCGTGAAAGACGGCCCCACAGCGCGGAAAATGGTCGGCTGGGCGCGCAAATACGGCATCCAGAGCACGATCCACACCGGCGGTCCGTCGATCCCCGGCTCCGGCCTGATCGACAAGGACGTGGTGCTGGAGGCCGACACCGACGTGGTCGGTCACATCAATGGCGGCCACACCGCCCTGCCCGACGACCAGATCCGCTGCATCTGCGAGGGTTGCAAGCGCGGGCTCGAGATCGTTCACAACGGCAACGAGCGCTCGGCGCTCTACACGCTGCGCATTGCGCGCGAAATGAACGAGCTGCATCGCGTTATCCTCGGCACCGACGGGCCGGCCGGCTCCGGCGTGCAGCCGCTCGGCATTTTGCGCATGGTCTCGATGCTGTCGTCGATCGGCGAGTTGCCGGCCGAAATCGCATTCTGTCTCGCCACCGGCAATACCGCGCGGATGCGCGCGCTCGATTGCGGTCTCATCGAGGTCGGCCGCGCCGCCGATTTCGTCATCATGGACAAGGCGCAGCACTCGCCCGGCAAGAACATCCTGGAGAGCGTCCAGCTCGGCGACCTCCCCGGCATCGGCATGACCATCATCGACGGCATCGTGCGCACCCAGCGCAGCCGCAACACCCCGCCGGCCGGCCGGGTGCCGGAGGTGGTGGCGAAGTGACGGCACTTGCCGTCATTCCGGGGCGCGCGTCAGCGCGAACCCGGAATCTCGCGCGACAATCTCTGGATTCCGGGTTCACGCGCGATGCGCGTGCCCCGGAATGACGAGCACCTCACCTCGGTATCGTAGGGTGGGCAAAGCGAAGCGTGCCCACCACAGCGCCTGTGAAGTGAGAGATCGTGGGCACGGCGCTTTGCGCCTTTGCCCACCCTACGGCACCTATTTTCGCGGCGCCGTCGTCACCGCAGCTTGTTCAACAGCCCCACCAGCAGTTCGCGCTCCTTGGCATCGAGCGGCGCCAGGGTCTCCCGCGTGATCGCGAGTGCGTTCGGCGCAAGCTTCTCCGCCAGCTGCTGGCCGGCGCGTGTGAGACTCACCAAGAGCCGCCGGCCGTCCTCGGGATCCTGACTCGTTTCGGTGAGGCCGCGCGCGGTCAGGCGGTCGATCACGCCCTTAATGGTCGCGACGTCCATTGCCGTCAGCCGACCGAGCTGGTTCTGCGAACACGCCCCGGTCTCGGCAAGCTTCGACAACGCCGCCCATTGCGTCGGCGTCAAGTTGGTGCCGATGTCGCGGGAGAAGATCGCGCTGTGGCGCTGCCAGACCTGGCGCAGGATGAAGCCGACCTGCTCGTCGAGCACGTAAGGCGACTTGGAAGGCGATTTGGCCGGCTTGACGCCCTTCTTCACCGCGACGCTTCTCGCCATCCCTTCCCCACCCCTCACAACGACAGATGCGCGTCGCGGATATCCGGACGCGCGTCGAGCTCGGCCATGGTACCGCCGAAGCAGATGCGGCCGCGCTCGATGATATAGGCGCGATCGGAGATCAACCGCGCGAAATGCAAATTCTGCTCGGAGACGACGATGCTGACGCCCTCCTTCTTCATGGTCAGGATGGCATCGACCATCTGCTCCACGATCTTCGGCGACAGGCCTTCCGAGGGCTCGTCGAGCAGCACCAGCGACGGATTGCCCATCAGCGTGCGCGCGATGGTCAGCATCTGCTGCTCGCCACCGCTCATGCGGCCGCCCGGGCGGTTCTTCATTTCGCCGAGATTGGGAAACAGCGCGAACAGCTTTTCGCGCGTCCAGTGCGGGGCGTTTGGCCGCTTCGGCTGACGGCCGACTTCGAGATTCTCCTCCACCGTCAAATCAGTGAAGATGCGCCGCTCCTCCGGCACATAGCCGAGCCCCTCGCGCACGATCTCATGCGTCGGCTTCGCCGAGACGTCCTTGCCCTCGAACATGATGCGGCCTGAGCGCTGCGCCACGAGGCCGACGATCGAGCGGAACGTCGTCGACTTGCCGGCGCCGTTGCGCCCGAGCAGCGCCACCACCTCGCCCTCGCCGACCTCGAAACCGATATCGAACAGGATGTGCGCCGGGCCGTAATGGCTGTTGAGGTCCTGCACCGAGAGCTTCATGCCGAGGTCCCCTCGCGATGGCGGGCATCGTAGACGAGGCCCTCGCCGAGATAGACCGCCTGCACCTGCGGATTCCCGCGCACCTCGGCCGGCGAGCCCTCGGCGATCAGCGTGCCGCGATTGAGCACGATGATGCGGTCGGCATGCTCGAACACGACGTCCATGTCGTGCTCGGTGAAGAGCACGCCGATGGATTTCTCCCTCGCGATTTGCGCGGTGAGCCGCATCAAATCGACGCGCTCGCGCGGCGCCATGCCCGCAGTCGGCTCATCCATCAAGAGGAGCTTCGGCTGGTTTGCAAGCGCCACCGCAAGCTCGAGGCGCTTGAGGTCGCCATAGGCGAGCTCGCCGCAGGGCCGATCGGCATAGCCCCCCATGCCGACCAGCTCCAGCAGCCGGCCGGCCTCGCCGCGATCGAAATGCGGCGCGGAGCCAAAGAGATTGAACAGCTGCTTCCCGTGCGAGATCAGCGCGACCTGCACGTTCTCGCGCACGGTCATGGTGGCGAAGGTCGCGGTGATCTGGAAGGTCCGCCCGACACCCATGCGCCAGATCTCGCGCGGCTTCTTGCCCGTGGTCTCCTCGCCGAGCAGACGAACATGGCCGCTATCGGGCTTGTTCTGGCCGTTGAGCATGTCGAAGCAGGTGCTCTTGCCCGCGCCGTTCGGCCCGATCAGCGCAAGGATCTCGCCGGCGCGCAGTGAGAACGAGACGCCACGCACTGCGTGGATGCCGCCATAGGATTTGGTCAGGCCTTCGACCACGAGAAGTGTGGGTGCAACGCTCATTCGGCGGACTCGATCGGCTTGGCCAACAAGGGTGATCCCGGCGGCGATGACTTCCGGCGGCGCTGCGCCAGCATCTCCAGCATGCCGACGATGCCCTTGGGGAAGACGACGACGATCAGCACGATGAAGCCGCCGAGCACGAGTTTCGACAGATCGGTCTGGCTCACCAGCCAGATGTTCAATGCCTTGTAGACGATGGCGCCGATCACCGCGCCCGACACGGTCTCGACGCCGCCGAGCAGCACCATGACCAGCGCATCGACGGAGAGCGAGATGCCGAGATTATCAGGGAAGACGCTGCCCTTGAGGTAGGCGAACAGCGCGCCGCCGATGCCGGCGGTGGTGCCCGCGATCACGAAGGCGGTCCACTGGATGCGCTTGGCGTTGATGCCGACGGCTTCGCTGCGCAGCAGCGAGTCGCGCGTGGCACGCAGCGCGTAGCCGAACGGCGAGAACACCATGATCCGCAACGCGACGGTGACGAGCGCGGCAACACCGAGCGCCAGCCAGTAGAAGTGCGACGGGCTCGCCGCCCACTTCTCGGGCCACACGCCGAGAATGCCGTTGTCGCCGCCTGTTACGTTCACCCACTGGAACGCGATCGACCAGACGATCTGCGCGAAGGCGAGCGTCAGCATTGCGAAATAGACGCCTGAGAGCTGCACGGCGAAGAAGCCGAACACGGCGGCGCCCATGCAGCCGAGCAGCGGTCCGAGCAAGAGGCACACGATCATCGGCAGCCCCGCCATCTTGGCGAGGAAGGCGACGCCGTAGGCGCCGAGGCCGAAATAGGCGGCGTGGCCGAACGACGCGAGACCGCCGACCGACATCAGGAAATGCAAGGAGACGGCGAAGATCACGAAGATCGCGATCTCGGAGCCAACCGTGAGGAGATAATTGCCGGCAAACAGCGGCAGCATCGCCGCGATCACGAGCGCGGCAAGCGCAGCCAGCCGCTCGTTCGAGGTCAGCGGCCGCCAGGGATTGACGGTGAGACCCGGTGTCTTGCGCGCGGCCGCCTCCGGCTTGCCGAACAGGCCCCAGGGGCGGACGATCAGCACCACCGCCATCACCAGGAAGACCAGGATGATGGAGATTTTCGGGAAGATCAGGATGCCGAAGGCATTGAGCTCGGACACCAGCACCGCCGCGACGAACGCGCCGACGATGCTGCCGAGGCCGCCGATCACGACCACGACGAAGACCTCGACGATGATGCGCAGGTCCATGGCGTGATGTACCGCATCGCGCGGGATCTGGAGCGCACCGCCGAGGGCGGCGAGGAAGACGCCGACCGCGAAGACGCTCGTGAACAGCCATTTCTGATTGACGCCGAGCGCTGCGACCATGTCGCGGTCCTGCGTCGCGGCGCGCACCAGCACGCCCCATCGCGTGCGCTGGAACAACAGCCAGAGAATGCCGAGCACGACCGGGCCGAGCACGATCAGGAACAGGTCGTAGCTCGGGATGTTCTGGCCGAAGAAATCGATCGCGCCCTTGAAGCCCGGCGCGCGGCGGCCGACGAGATCGTCGGGACCCCAGATCAGCACGACGAGATCCTCGACCATCAGGGTCAGGCCGAAGGTCGCGAGCAGCTGGAACAATTCTGGCGCATGATAGATGCGGCGGAGCAAGACCATCTCGACCAGCACGCCGATCAGCGCCACCGCAAGCGCGGCCAGCACGATGCTGCCCCAGAAGCCGAACGCGCCGGACAGCCGCTCCGTCAGCGTGAAGGCGATATAGGCGCCGATCATGTAGAAGGCGCCATGCGCGAAATTCACGATCCGCGTCACGCCAAAGATGATCGACAGGCCCGAGGCCACCAGGAACAGCGACGCTGCGCTGGCAAGACCTGTCAGAAACTGTACGACGTAAAAGGCCATCGGCGGTCCGGGTTAGGTGTTTGGTTCACCTCTCCCCGCTTGCGGGGAGAGGTCGAATTTGCGCAACGCACAAATTCGGGTGAGGGGGAGTCTCCGCGGGGCTCACTATCACCTCCCCCGCGGAGGCTCCCCCTCACCCCGACCCTCTCCCCGCAAGCGGAGAGAGGGAGAAGGAAGAAACTAATCCTTCGGCCGCAGCTTCTCGACTTCGGCGTCGCTCGGCAGATAATCCGAACCCTTCTTGTAGGACGAATCCACCATCACGCCCTTGCCGTCCTTCAGCGCGGTCTTGCCGACATAGGCCCCGAGCGTCGACTGATGGTCGATTTTGCGGAAGGTGATCTCGCCGAACGGCGATGGCATGGAGAGCCCCTCCGCAGCGGCAATCAGCTTCTCCGGATCGGTCGAGCCGGCCTTGGCCAGGATCGCAGCCGCCGCCTTGATGGTCTGGTAGCCGACGATCGAGCCGAGGCGCGGATAGTCGTTGTACTTGGCCTGATAGGCCTTCAGGAACGCGTCGTGCTCGGGCGTCTTGATCGAGTACCAGGGATAGCCGGTGACGATCCAGCCCTCCGGCGTCTCGTCCTTGAGCGGATCGAGATATTCGGGCTCGCCGGTCAGGAACGACACGACCTCGCGCCCCTTGAACAGGCCGCGGGTGTTGCCCTCACGCACGAGCTTGACGAGGTCGGCGCCGAAGGTGACGTTGAGGATGGCTTCGGGATTGGCGGCGGCAACCGCCTGCACAACGGGACCTGCATCGATCTTGCCCTGCGGCGGCCACTGCTCGTCGACCCACTGGATGTCAGGGCGCTTCTCCGACATCAGCTTCTTGAACACCGACACCGCCGACTGGCCGTATTCATAGTTCGGCGCGATCGTCGCCCAGCGCTTGGCCGGCAGCTTGGCTGCGGCTTCCACCAGCATCGCGGCCTGCATGTAGTTGGAGGGACGCAGGCGGAAGGTGTACTTGTTGCCCTTCGCCCAGGTAACGGCGTCCGTCAGCGGCTCGGCCGCGAGGAAGAACACCTTCTTCTGGTTGGCGAAGTCGCTGACCGCGAGGCCGATGTTCGACAGGAACGTGCCCGTCAGCATCGCCACGCCTTCGCTGGAGACGAGCTCGTTGGCCGCGGTCTGCGCATCCGCCGGCTTGCCGCCGTCGTCCTTGGAGATGACGACGAGCTTCTTGCCGTTGATGCCGCCGGCCGTGTTGATCTCTTCCACCGCGAGCTGCCAGCCCTTGCGATAGGGCTCGGTGAACGCCGGCAGCAGCGAATAGCTGTTGATCTCGCCGATCTTGATGTCCTGCGCCATGGCCGAATGGGCCATGCCGCCGGCCAGAAGCGCGAAGGCCGCGCCGACGAAGTAATTTCTTGCTCGCATCCCAACCTCCAGTTTTGAACTTTTACGCCTCGAACATGTCCCGAGAGCTGTGCCCGCCCCCGGATCATGCCCTCATCTCAAACCGTCTTCGCCCTTCACTTCCGCGACCGTCAGCCCGCCCACGCGCGGGAGCGGACGGCCGCTGTCTGTGACGGCGACCGCGACCATGATCTCGTTGGCGCGCGGCGCGTCGTTGATCTGCACTTCCATGCCGTCAAAGTGGCTACGCACGAAGGCCGCGTCCTTGTGCCCGAGCGGAATGTCGAGCGTCGTGCCGGGACCGCTGCGCTTTTTCGACGACGGGATCAGCGCCGCCCCCTTGCTCAAAACTTTCCGCACCGGCGCGCCCATCTTCGGATGAAGGATCGCGGCGGCGTGCTCGAGCTCGCCATTCTCGCCGACAGCCGCGGCCTTGCCGTAGCTCTGCGCCTTCGCGCCATCGATACCCAGCGCAGCCACCGCGCGCTTCGACAAGAGTTCGCCGAGCTCCTCGCCGATCGCGATCAGCGGCGAGAGATCCTCGACATATTTTCCGGCAAAGGGATTTTCGATCACGGCGATCGCGGCCGCACGCCGCGTCGGCGGCGAGACCTGGCGGCCCATCTCCATCTGCGTCTCTTCGACGACGGTGACGATCTTGCGGATGATCGCGCTCATGTTTCGCTTCCCTGTTCAGGCACTGACCGCGTTCTCCAGCACAAGCGGGCGCGGTCGTTGCTCTTCTATATCCTTGGTTCCGATGACAAGCATATCACCACAAAGCCTGAGCATGGCACCCTCAATCAATCCGCGATCGAATAATTGCCGTGCACATTCCGCGCCAGATTCCAGCGCAGCGGATATTTCCTTCTGCGACAATTCACCGACATTGCGGGTGACGAGACGTGCGCCGAGATCGCTGTCGGACTGAAGCTCGTTCGCACGCGTGCGGATGATGGCGGGATGCCCGGGCAGATCGACGGCATTGGCAACGATCGTCGCCGCCGCATCGGCCCGCGACGCCGTCGCCGCCAGCACCGTCACCGCATCGGCAATGCCGAGCGAGAAGCTGCGGCCGTGGCGGCCGCTGGTCGCAATGCCGCGCACGGGATCATCGGCATCGACCCGCATGGCTCGCATCACACCGTCGCGATCGGGCCGGTCCATCAGGCCAACAGAAAAATGTTCGCCCCCGCTCAAGTGAAGCGCGATGTCGCCGCCGTTGTTGACATAAGCCTGATCGAGCGTCGCGACGCCGAGCATCGCGCCCAGAACTTCCTCCGCGACGCTGCCGGCAACCGCGGCCATCGGCGTGATGAAGCAATCGGCAGCATAGGGCGCGACGGCGGCATGCATGCGACGCGCCACTACGCCCTTCAGCGAGGTCCGCGCCCCAGCAGCCGTCCGCAGCTCCGGCAGTTCCGCACAGAGTTCGTCGAGCAGTCCGGTGAACCTTCGCGCCGCAGCCTCATAAGCCGCGCGCACGGCGTCCGCGCGCCCCCTCGCCTCAACGATCAGATCAATCGGTCCATCCTGCAAATGCAGCCGCCGGCCATCAGACAGCAATGCGATTTGCGGGAGCCGTGTCATGCCCGCGGTCCCGGGATCGGATTCTGCCAGGGCAGCTGACGGACGTCCTCACCGTTCTGCACCTCGGCGAGCGGCTTGACGTAATCCATGTGGCCGCCGAGCGCAGCATAGTCGGTCAGCTTCATCGTGAACTCGATCGGCGCGACCAGCGCCGGCGTCGGCACATAGCCGAACGCGCCCGCCGGTATCTGCGTGACGTCGACCATGTAGGTGATGCCGCCGCCGGGCCAGACATAGACCGGCGCACCGCCGCTGGTGACGCGCGTCAGTGCATCCTTCACCGAGCGCGTCAGCCGCACCGGATTGTCGGTGACGCCGGCGCGCAGCGAGCCACCGGCACCAGCCATGAACAGCACCGTGCACAGCGCCGGCTCGCAATTCTCCTGGATCCGCTCGACCGAGAATTTCAGGTCGGCCGGCATCTCGGTCTCGACCGGGCTCAAGGCCTCGTCGAGCACGTAATAGGACGAATGCTCGCCGGTCGTGGAGACCATCAACATGGTCAACCCGGCCTTCGCCTCCTTCTTGTCGAAGGGCCCGAGAATCGACAGCGGATCGGAGATGTTGGTGCCGCCCCAACCGGTGCCGGGATCAGCGACCTGGAAGTAGCGGCCGGGTGTCGAGCGGCGGCCCTTCATCTTGATGCCGGTGTCGGCGATGTCGAGCAGTTTTCCGGCCTGGTGCTCACTGAGCACACCGGTGATGTGGTCATCGACCACGACGACTTCATCGACCTTGCCATGCCATTGCTTGGCGAACATGCCGATCGTCGCCGAGCCGCAGCCGACGCGCATGCGCTCTTCCTTGACGCCGTTGACGATCGGCGGCTGGCCGGCTTGCACCACGACCGTGGCGCCGCCGTCGATGGTGAGCTCCACAGCCTTGCAATTGGCGAGGTCCATCAGCGTGTCGCAGGTGACGCGGCCCTCCTTCTTGGAGCCGCTGGTGAGATGATGCACGCCGCCGAGCGACAGCATCTGCGAGCCGTATTCGCTGGTGGTGACGTGGCCCACCGCCTCGCCCTGTGCGCGCACGGTCGCGGTTTCGGGGCCGAGATAGCGGTCGGTGTCGATCTTCACCTTGATGCCGCAATAGGAGAAGATGCCCTCGGTGACCACGGTCACCATGTCGACGCCGTCGACCTCCGCGGAGACGATGAACGGCGCCGGCTTGTAATCGGGATAGGTCGTGCCGGCGCCGATTGCGGTGACGAAGGTGGAAGGCTCGTGGACGATCTTCCCGTCCCAGTCTTCGGTGCGGCTGAACGGCACCAGCTTGCCGCCGTGCTCGACGGTGCGCTCCAAAATCACATGCGGATCGACGCGAACGAGCTTGCCGTCATGGTTGGCATAGCGGTCGCAGGCGCCCGCCGCGCCCGGCTTGATGTAGCACATCACCGGACAGGCATCGCAGCGGATCTTGTCGGTGGCAGCGCTCGTCGTTTCCATCACCATGTCAGAGCCAGCGGAGACTTGGTTATCATTCGTATACGAACGATGTTGCGCGCGGTCCCCGGGGCTGTCAAGCACCGGTGCAGCGCAAAAGATGCCGCTGCCGCATAAAACCTCATTTGCCTAGCCGCGCTGTCCACAAACAAGGCAACCGCGCTGCAGTGCGGCATGCACGGCTTGCACGTTTGTGTACAAACGGTATCGTCGCGACGTCGATTTTCTTGCGGGCTTGGAAACGAGGATGACGCAGACACCGATCCGCCTCACGGTGAACGGAGGGATCCACGAGGTCACGGCGGCGCGCGAAACGCCGCTGCTCTACGTGCTGCGCAACGATCTCGCGCTCAACGGCCCGAAATACGGTTGCGGCCTCGGTGAATGCGGCACCTGTACTGTCCTGATCGACGGCGCCGCCGCGCGCTCCTGCGTGATTCCGCTCAGTGGCTGCGCCGGGCGCGACATCGTGACGCTCGAAGGGCTCGGCACCCGCGCCGAGCCTGACGTGGTGCAGCAGGCCTTCATCGACGAGCAGGCCGCGCAATGCGGCTACTGCCTCAACGGCATGATCATGACGACCAAGGCTCTGCTCGCGATCAATCCGCGGCCGACCGAGCAGGAGGCGCTCGCCGCGCTGCGCTACAATCTCTGCCGCTGCGGCACCCATGTCGAAATCCTGCGCGCGGTGATGCGCGCCTCCGGCCAGCTCACCGAGGCCGCGGATTGATGGCCTCCCCTGTCTCGAACGCAGCTGAGCGGCCATCGGGTTCGCTCGTCGTCGTCCGCACCGTGGACGAGGTCACATCCGAGACGTTCGTGCGCATCACCGCGGACGGTTCGGTCACGGCCTATAACGGCCATGTCGATCTCGGCACCGGCATCCGCACCGCGCTCGGCCAGATCGTCGCCGAAGAGTTAGATGTGTCCTTAGCGCGCGTCGTCGTCGTGCTCGGCGACACCGCCGTGGTGCCGAACCAGGGCGCGACCATTGCCAGCGAAACCATCCAGATCACCGCCGTGCCCTTGCGCAAGGCCGCAGCCCAGGCGCGGCAGTTCCTGATCGCGCGCGCGGCCGAGCGGCTGGAGCTGTCGGCGGCTGAGCTGACGATCGAGGACGGTCTCGTCCGCGGGCATAATCGCAGCGTCAGCTATGGGGAGTTGATCGGCGGCGAAGAAATCCGGCTCGAGCTTGCCGACGACGTTGAGGTCAAGCCTGTCGGCGATTACGCCATCGTCGGCCGATCCGTCCCGCGTATCGACCTGCCCGCCAAGGCAACGGGCGAATTGACCTTCGTGCACGATATTCGCCTGCCAGGCATGCTGCACGGCCGCGTGGTGCGTCCGCCCTATGCCGGCGTCGATGCCGGGCCGTTCGTCGGCACCAGCCTGATCGCCGTCGATGAATCGTCCGTCCGAGATATTCCCGGCCTCGTCGCGGTGGTGCGCATCGGCGATTTCGTCGGCGTCGTCGCCGAGCGCGAGGAGAATGCGATCCGTGCGGCCGAGCAGCTCAGGGTGAGCTGGAAGCCGACGCCTGCCCTCGCCGACCTCTCCGATGTCGAGACCGCGCTCCGCGCCAATCCGTCGACGCCGCGCACGCTGATCGACAAGGGCGACGTCGACAAGGCGATATCGGGCGCGGCCAAGCCGATGCAGCGCACCTATGTGTGGCCGTATCAGATGCATGCCTCGATCGGCCCCTCCTGCGCCGTCGCCGATGTCCAGGACGGCAACATCCGCGTCTGGTCGGGCACGCAGAACCCGCACGTCCTTCGCGCCGATCTCGCGCTGCTGATCGAACGTCCCGAAAGCGAGATCGAGGTCATCCGCTTGGAGGCCGCCGGCTGCTACGGCCGCAATTGCGCCGACGATGTCACCGCCGACGCCTTGCTGCTCTCGCGCGCCGTCGGCCGTCCCGTCCGCGTGCAGCTCACGCGCGAGCAGGAGCACGCCTGGGAGCCCAAGGGCACCGCGCAACTGATCGACGTCAATGGCGGCCTCGATGCCGACGGCGGCATCGCCGGTTACGATCTCGCGACGCGCTATCCCTCGAATGCCGCGCCGACGCTCGCACTGCTGCTGACGGGACGCATTCCATCCGAGCCCGTCGTGCTGCAGATGGGCGACCGCACGGCGATCCCGCCTTACGACTACGAAAATATGCGCGTGGTCGCCCACGACATGCCGCCGATCGTGCGCGCCTCCTGGTTTCGCGGCGTCTCGGCGCTGCCGAACACCTTTGCGCATGAATCCTATATCGACGAGGCCGCGACCGAGGCCGGCGTCGATCCCATCGAATACCGCCTGCGCTATCTAAAGGACCCGCGCGCGGTCGATCTCGTCAATGCGGTCGCCGAGCGCGCGGGCTGGACGCCGCGCCCGGTGCGCGAGGAGAAGGACGGCGAGATCGTGCACGGGCGCGGCTTTGCCTATGCGCTCTACGTCCACAGCAAGTTTCCGGGCTATGGCGCGGCATGGTCGGCCTGGATCGCCGACGTCGCGGTGAACAAGACCACCGGCGATGTCAGCGTCACGCGCGTCGTCGCGGGGCAGGATTCCGGGCTGATGATCAATCCGGACGGCGTGCGCCACCAGATCCACGGCAACGTCATCCAGTCCACCAGCCGCGCGCTGATGGAGGAGGTCTCATTCGAGCGCGGCGCGGTGGCGGCGCGCGAATGGGGCGCTTATCCGATCATCCCCTTCCCCGATGTGCCCAAGATCGACGTGTTGATGCTGCCGCGGCCGGACCAGCCGCCGCTCGGCGTCGGTGAGTCCGCATCGGTGCCGAGCGCAGCCGCGATTGCGAACGCGATCTTCGATGCCACCGGCGTGCGCTTTCGCGAGCCGCCATTCACGCCGGAGCGCATCCTTAGGGGTCTGCATGGCGAGACATCGCCCGTGCCGCAGGCCCTGCCCGCGCCGGCTGCGCCAAAACCGTCGCGCATCTGGGAAAATCCGTTCGCGAAGGGTGCCGGCATCTTTGCGACGATTGCGGCCGTCTGCACCGCGGCGATCGGTATCGGCGCCGCACTCCTGCCAGGCCGCGCCATCGCGCCGATCGCACGGCCCGATGCATCGGTCTATTCCGCAGCGACCATCGCGCGCGGCCAGCAGCTTGCCGCGCTCGGCAATTGCGCGGAGTGCCACACCAACCTTGGCGGTGTACTTAACGCCGGCGGCCGTGCGCTGGAAACGCCGTTCGGCACGATCTATTCAACCAACATCACCCCCGACGTCGAGACCGGCATCGGCGCCTGGTCCTATTCCGCCTTCGAGCGCGCGATGCGCGACGGCCTGCATCGCGACGGACGGCAGCTCTACCCCGTCTTCCCCTACACGCATTTTGCGAGGACCAGCGAAGCCGACATGCAGGCGCTGTACGCCTACCTGATGACGCAGCCTGCGGTGCGCGCAACGGCGCCCGCCAACACGCTCGCCTTCCCGTTCAACCTCCGCCCACTGCTCGCCGGATGGAACGCGCTGTTCCATCAAGCAAACGAGTTCAAGCCCGATCCCGCCAAATCGGAAGTCTGGAATCGCGGCGCCTATCTGGTCGAGAGCCTCGGCCATTGCAGCGGCTGCCATTCGCCGCGCAACGCGCTCGGCGCCGAGCAGCGTGGCGCCTATCTCGCCGGCGGCTTCGCCGAGGGCTGGGAGGCGCCGCCGCTGACCTCGCTCTCGCACGCGCCGATCCCCTGGAGCGAGGACGAGCTGTTCACGTACCTGCGCACCGGCCATTCGCGGCATCACGGCGTCGCCGCCGGCCCGATGGCGCCCGTTGTCAGGGACCTCAAGGCGCTGCCCGATCAGGACATCCGCGCGATGGCGGTCTATCTCAACTCGTTCAACGACACCGCGACTGACGCGCCCGCGCTCGCCGCAAAGCTCGAGAGCGCGACGCAGGTCACCGTCGCCTCGTCCACCGGCGCACGACTTTACCAAGGCGCGTGCGCCGTCTGCCATGAGGTCGGCGGCCTGCCGCTGTTCGGAAGCCGCCCCTCCCTCGCGCTCAACAGCAACCTGCACAGCGCGAAGCCCGACAATCTCTTGCAGGTGATCCTGCACGGCATCGCTGATCCCGTGTCAAGTAATCTCGGCTACATGCCAGCGTTCAGGAACAGCATGAGCGACGCGCAGGTCGAGGAGCTCGTCAGCTTCTTGCGCAAGCAGTTCGCGCCCGACAAGCCGGCGTGGACGGGCGTGCGGGAGACGATCGCACGCGTCCGGGCGTCGGTGCACTAGCGCCTGACTGGGATCAGCCCCGATGCCGCCTCAGCGGAGGTGTGTTCCCTCGCCCCTCGGGGAGGGCTAGGGAGAGGGGTGGCCCAGGAAAAGGCGCCAGTTGTTGACGATGCACCAAGTGCGGGTGCGCGACGGACAGAGTCCCCGTGTGGTACCCCCCTCCCTGCCCCTCCCCCACAAGGGGGGAGGGAACGGATAGAGCGCCGCTGTCGGTCCGACTAAATCCGACATCAATCCGGTACGTTCAAATGCTCACCCGTGCTTCTTCATCTCCACCGGCGGCGTGCCGTGGGTGTGGAAGGACTCGATCGTCTTCAAGCCCCAGGCCTGGCCCTTCTTGCGCTCCTCCTCGGTCCACACGATCGGCTTCCAGTCGGGTGCGAGGATGAGGCGCGCGCCGGCATTGGCGACCTCGACGCGGTTACCGCCGGGCTCGTAGACATAGAGAAAGAAGGTCTGCTGGATCGCGTGCTTGTGCGGGCCGGTCTCGATGTGCACGCCGTTTTCCAGGAAAATGTCGGCGGCGCGAAGGATCTCCTCGCGGCTGTCAAGCGCGTAGGTGACGTGGTGGAAGCGGCCGGGCGTACCGGAATGGTCGAGCGAATAGGCGAAGTCGTAGCTCTTGTTCGACATCGTCAGCCACATCGCCGCTTCCCGCCCGTCGTTGAGCACGATCTGCTCGGTCAGGCGGCAGCCGAGATAGTTCTCGAAGAACTCGCGGTTGGCCTTGATGTCGACGGCGAGGCAGTTGAGATGATCGAGCCGGCGGACATTGACGCCGCGTGCGGGAAAGCGCTGCGCCTGGTTCTTCAGCGCGGGCTTCAGCTCCGGCGGCGCCTGATACCATTCGGTCTCGTAATAGAGCTCGACGATGTGGCCGTCGGGGTCGCGGCAGCGGAAGGTCGGCCCCTGCCCCATGTCGCCGTCGATCCAGCCGATGTCGAAGCCGGAGCCCTTCAGCGCGGCGACGCGGCGCTCCAGCGCCTGCTGGCTGCGCGCGCGCAGCGCCATGTGCTCCATGCCTGAGGTCTTCGACGCCGTGAGCTTGAGCGAATAGCGCTCGTAATCGTCCCAGCCGCGCAAGTAGACCGACTCGCCCTTCTGGCCGCTGACGGTCATGCCCATGACGTCGACGAAGAATTTAAGGCTCTCATCGGGCTTCGGCGTCAACAGCTCCATGTGGCCGAGATGGGCGAGATCGAGGATCGGTTCGGGCTGCATGATGTCCTCCAGAGCGTGGCTTGCGATCCGCTGCACCAGATCGCGCATTCGGGCGCAGAGCTGCAACGCGCTCACGCCCGGGCGGCACCGAGGCCGCGGGGTTCATTTGTACTAATGTACAAATGATTAGGTCCCGTCAACAAATCAAACCGCGAAGGCCCGATCGACGGCCGCCTGTCCCCGATGACAACCATCCGTCAAACCACGGACGGACTCGTCGAATGGTAAAATCTTCCTTAAGCGCCTTCGGCCGCGCCGGCCCAGAAAAGCAGCAGTTTTCGGCCGTTTCTGCTCCAAAGTATGCATTGGGAACAAAGCGAGCGGCGGAATTGTCGCGGATTTAACGAAGCGGGCGCGCCTGCCGTTTAACCGTTTGTCCAGCGACGGCCCCGCATAGTCGGAGAAACATTCTGTCTTCTCGGGTTCATCCATCGTGACATCCTTTGGACGCGTGATTTCGGTTCGCGGATCGCTCGCCCGGGTCGGGCTTTTGGCGGCAAACCAATTGTCGATCTCGGAAGTTCGGGCGACCGTCGGCCGCTTCGTCAGCATTCGTTGCGCCAGCTCGGTCATCGTCGCCATGATCACCGAGGTGTCCTGCGAGAATTTGTCGAGCGCCGACAATTACATCGCCATCGCCTCGGTCGACCTGCTCGGCGAGATCCTCAACGCCGCCGACAAGGCGAAATTCCAGCGCGGCGTCACCAATTATCCGACCATCGGCGATGCGGTCGACCTGATCACCAGCCAGGAGCTGCGCACGATCTACGCGCCGACCGGCTCGGACCAGATCAATGTCGGCTTCCTCCAGCAGGACCGCTCCGTCGTTGCCTATGTCGACGTCGAGGAAATGCTGTCCAAGCATTTTGCGGTGCTGGGATCGACCGGCGTCGGTAAATCGACCGGCGTGTCGCTGCTGCTCAACGAAATCCTGAAGGCGCGGCCGAACCTGCGCATCTTCCTGCTCGACGTCCACAACGAATATGGCCGCTGCTTCGGCGACCGCGCGCTGGTGCTGAACCCGCGGAACCTGAAGCTGCCGTTCTGGCTGTTCAATTTCGAGGAAATCGTCGACGTGCTGTTCGGCGGTCGCGCCGGCGTGCCCGAAGAGCTCGACATCCTCGCCGAGGTGATCCCGCTCGCCAAAGGCGTCTACACCCAGTACCAGAACGCCGATCGCATCGGCCTCAAGCGCATCGATCCCAAGCAGATCGGCTACACCGTCGATACGCCGGTGCCGTATCGTCTCGTCGACCTGCTGTCGCTGATCGACGAGCGCATGGGCAAGCTCGAGAACCGCTCCTCGCGCATCATCTATCACAAGCTGATCTCGCGCATCGAAGCCGTGCGCAACGATCCGCGCTACGCCTTCATGTTCGACAACGCCAATGTCGGCGGCGACACCATGGCCGAAGTGATCAGCCATCTGTTCCGCCTGCCGGCCAACGGCAAGCCGATGACGGTGATGCAGCTCGCCGGCTTCCCGGCCGAGGTCATCGATTCCGTCGTGTCCGTGCTCTGCCGCATGGCCTTCGACTTCGGCCTGTGGAGCGACGGCGTCTCGCCGCTACTGTTCGTCTGCGAAGAGGCGCACCGCTACGCCTCCGCCGACCGCAACGTCGGCTTCGGCCCGACCCGCAAGGCCGTGTCGCGCATCGCCAAGGAAGGCCGTAAATACGGCGTCTATCTCGGCCTCATCACGCAGCGCCCCGCAGAGCTCGACGCCACCATCATCTCCCAGTGCAACACGCTGTTCACGATGCGTCTTGCCAACGACCGCGACCAGGCGCTGCTACGTGCCGCGGTGTCGGACGCGGCCGCGAACCTGCTGTCCTTCGTGCCCTCGCTCGGCACCCGCGAGGTGCTGGCGTTCGGCGAAGGTGTCGCGCTGCCGACCCGCCTGCGTTTCAAGGAGGTGCCGCCGCACCAATTGCCGCGCGGCGAAGCGACCATCTCGAGCGTGCCCTCCATGACCTCCGGTCACGACATGCATTTCGTCAGCGCCGTGCTCGAGCGCTGGCGCGGCGCCACCTCGCAGCGCGACGTGCCGAACGATCCGGTGTTCGCGGCCCCGCCCGCCAAGACGATGTCCAGCCTCGAAGCCCCGATGCTGCAACCGTCGATGGGCCTCGACCCCGATCGCTTCTCGCTGCTGAAGAAGCCGCTGCGGTAAGCCACAAATCACCGCACCCGTAGGGTGGGCAAAGGCGCGCCAGCGCCGTGCCCACCTCGTGTCAGCGCACGCGGACAAGAGTGGTGGGCACGCTTCGCTTTGCCCACCCTACGGCAGCGGTGCCGGCGACGTTGAGCACCGCCCCCGCATCGACTATGTTTCCCGGTCCCCAGCCGGAAAACATGCCAATGACAAAACCACAACGCTTCCCCGCTCCCGCCCTCGACACGCTGCCCGAGGACATCCGCACGCGCCTGCTCGCGGTGCAGGAGAAGAGCGGCTTCGTGCCGAACGTGTTCCTGACGCTGGCCTACCGACCGGACGAGTTCCGCGCCTTCTTCGCCTATCACGACGCGCTGATGGAGAAGGACAGCGGGCTGACCAAGGCCGAGCGCGAGATGATCGTGGTCGCGACCTCCGCGGCCAACCAGTGCCAGTATTGCGTGATCGCGCATGGCGCGATCCTGCGCATCCGCGCCAAGAACCCTTTGATTGCCGACCAGGTCGCGGTGAACTACCGCAAGGCCGACATCACGCCCCGCCAGAAGGCGATGCTGGATTTCGCGATGAAGGTGTCCGCCGACGCGCAGCGCGTCTCCGAGGACGATTTCGCGGCGCTTCAACCCCACGGCTTCAGCGACGACGACATCTGGGACATCGCCGCGATCTCCGCCTTCTTCGCGCTCTCGAACCGCCTTGCCAACTTCACCGGCATGCGCCCGAACGAGGAGTTCTACCTGATGGGACGGCTGCCGAAGACGTGACCGACAAGACATGACCGAGCTGGACTGGCCCGAGATCCTGCTGCGCCTTGGCGTTGCGACGCTCGCCGGCGCCGCAATCGGGCTTGACCGGGACCTGCACGACAAGCCGATCGGGCTGAAAACGCTCGGCATCGTCGGGCTCTCCACCGCAACCGTCGTGCTGCTCGCCGTGCAGTTCGCCGAGCCCGGCAAGATCACCGACGCGGCCAGCCGCGTGATCCAGGGCATCCTCACCGGCATCGGCTTTCTCGGCGCCGGCGTCATTGTGCGCGAGGGCCATCGCTTCCGCGTCCATGGATTGACCAGCGCAGCCTGCGCCTTCCTCGCCGCCTGCCTCGGCATCGCCTGCGGCGCCGGCGAATGGAAGATCGTCCTGGTCGCGCTGGTGATCGCGATCGTGCTGCTCACGGTCGGCCGGCCCGTCGAGCGCTGGCTGCACCGCCTGCTCGGCGGCAATGACACTCAAACATAGGACGGAAGCGACGCGATAAGTCTGATGCGCACGCAGATGCGGCTCGCGAGAGTGCCGGGTTCCATTTCATCGCTTGCGTCCAAGCACGATTATGTTCGAAATCGCCATCATCGCGCTTTAGACCGTTGTTCGCGCGTCGTCTTTTCGAAATGCGATTGCCTCATCTTCCGCATCATGCGCAAACCATCGCGCGCCGACATCCTGTTGGCGTAATCGCTTCGACGTACACGTGTCACATGCGCGTCGTCGGCCACACTCGATAATCGCTCCCCGTTGCAGACAACATCCGCGCAGATTGCGCAGCCAGCCTGGGGGCGATCACATGAACAAGAAGATTCTCCTTTCCATGATTGCCGCGATGTCGCTCGCCACATCGCTGGCCGGTGTTGCGACGCCTGTGCGTGCGGGTGACGACGACCGCGACTTCGACAACTTCCGCAATCGCGATCACGGTGGCGGCCATCACGGCCACAAGTCGAAGCAGGTCGTGCTGATCTCGCTCGACGGCGCCAAGCCGAATTTCATCCAGCAATTCATCGAGGAAGGCGTGTTGCCGCGGGACGGCGGCCTGGCGCGGCTGAGCCGCCATGGCGCGGTCGCGCTGCAGAACGTGACGGCCTCGCCGTCGCTCACGGCGGTGTCGCATATCGAGATTGCCACCGGCTCGAACGCGGTTCACAACGACATCCCCTCGAACACGTTCCAGGCCGCCGTCGCGCCGATCACCTCGAGCATCAGCGGCTTCGCAGCCCCGATCGGCGGCTATCAGGAGAGCCCGCTCGGGCCTTCGCCGCACCCGACGGCCGAACCGCTGTGGGTGCAGCTCCGCCAGCAGGGTAAGAAAGTCGCCACCGCGACCTGGCCCGGCGGCGACGGCGCCGACATCTCCATCAACGGCACCGTGGTGCAAGCGGCGCAGCCGACCCGCGTCGTCAACTACACCGTGCCGTTCGGCGCGTTCGGCGGCCTCTCCGCCCAGGGCTTCTCGTTGACCCAATCCGACTTCGCACCCGATGCGGGCGTCGTCGCAGGCCTCCAGGCGGCCGGCCATTTCTCCTTCAGCCCGGTGCTGGTGACGACCAACCCGATCGAGTCGTTCTCGTGCTCCTCGGCGCAGACCTCGACCTGCTCCAGCAACGCGGCGACGTTCGACGTCAAATATTCGATCCGCGTCGCGGCGATCGACACCACCAACGACAACAAGGTGAACTACGACACCCTGGTGTTCTTCGACAGCACGCAGGGCATCAAGCGAGGACCGTTCCACGCCCCCTCGACGGGGCCTGCCTATGCCAAGTTCGGCGACGAGAACGCGCCGTTCTTCTTCGAGGGCAGCGGCGCCAAGGTCGGTGCCGCCTATTACGTCTCGCAGCTGTCGGCCGATCTCTCCGTGGTGCGCTTCGCCCGCTATGGCGCCAACTTCATCCCGCGCAACACGCCGGTGCTGGCGGATGTCGACGACATCAACAACAACATCGGCTTCTGGCGCCCGCAGGCCGATTTCCGCATTCCGGAGCGGCTTAGCCCCGGCTTCACCAACTTCCCCGACGTCGAGATCGAGGCGATGTTCGAGGACATGGTCAAGACCTTCGTGCGCTACCAGGCCGAGATCGGCGAGCGCGCGATCCAGAATCATCCCGACGCCGACCTCGTCATGGTCTATATCGAGCAGCCCGACGGCTCCGAGCATCAGTTCCTGCTCACCGATCCGCGCCAGGGTACCAACCCGAAGGACCCGAACTCGATCGGCGCAGGCCAGGATCCGGCCAAGGTCAAGCGCTACGCCTCCTATATCCGCTTCGCCTATCAGGTTGCCGACAAGGCGGTGAAGAAGATCGCCGATGCAGCGGGCCCCGACAGCAACGTCATCGTGGTCTCCGACCACGGCTTCGCCCCGTTCCACACCTCGGTCAGCATGACCAACATCCTGAAGAACGCCGGCATCGACACCACCAAGCTGGCGATCCGCACCTCGGGTCCGGCGGTCAACATCTACGTCAACCTCCAGAACCGCGAACAGGGCGGCACCGTCGATCTTGCGACCTACAAGGCGCTGGTTGCGCAGATCACCGATGCGGTGAAGAACGCGGTCGATCCCAATCCGAAGTTCAACTACTCGCTCGACAGCGGACGTCTGTTCAACGTGGTTGAGACCCGGCCGCTGCAATGCAACGCCGGGACCGGGCTGTGCACCAGCAAGACCATCGGCCAGGATTTCGGCGATGTGTTCGCGCTGATGGCGCCGGGCTACAATTTCGACGGCATCCAGAGCCCCGGCGTCGCCCGCCTCGGCGACCCCGCGTTCAATGCGGCAACGACCACGGTGTCGATGCCGAACTTCTACGGCGCGCACGGCCATGATCCCGAGCTGCCGGTGATGAGCGCGACCTTCATCGCCGCAGGTCCCGACATCCGGAAGACCACGATCCGGCGCATGCGCAATCTCGACGTGGCGCCGACCATCATGCAGATCCTCGGCGTCAGGCCGCACCAGGTCGACGGCGAGGTGCTGCGTGAGATCCTACGCTAAAGCAGGTCGCATAACCTTCGAGCCCAGCCGATGGGCGCCGACCGGCGCTCATCGGCATTTTTCTTGGCGCCGTGCCGCTCACGTCTTCCGCCGCAGGCTCCAGAGCGTTCCGGCGCCCAGGATGGCGGTCACGAGCAGGATGGCGACGAAAGTCTGGATGATGGTGAAGTTGAGCGCATCGCGCGCCACGAACAGCGCGGTGATGGCGCCGGCCGCGACAAAGAGGATGCGAAAGATCAAGCTCATGGCCGTGCCTCCAGATCGGCATGACCTGGAGCCCCGCGCCCTGGACATCGGGGCGCAGCACGCCGTAGTCGATCATGCGGGGCGGACTCTAGCTGGCCGCCACGACGCGGATTTGCGGCAGATCAAGCCTGCCCCGAAGCGTATGCCGCTATTGCTTCGCCATCAGATCCAGCGCCGGCGCGAAGCGCTCGGCAAACGTCAACGACTTGGCGTGGTTGACCGCGGCGAACGATGCCGAGATTCCTGCTGAAGCAACCGCGAGCAAGGCAACTACCAAAACCAGACGGCGCATGTCCGCCTCCTGTGTGAGCTCGACTACCCCACAGAGATGGGACCGCTCTGTTTCAGGACGGTTTCATGGGCGCGGAAAATGATTTCGCTCAAGCGGCTGTGATCAGAGCCGTCTTATCGGGCCGCGTGCGCTAACCAACTAATAAGTGTTGCCGCTGTCTTGCGGCGAGCGCGGACCGGGTCGGGAATTTCGCACCCACGATCGCGATCGTGAAGGACAGGGCGACCGCAACAGCCAGCTTTTGCTGGAATGCGGAGTTATCGAGGAATTACGCAGATGAAAGTCGTCATCCGGAAGCTCAACGGCCTGTGGCACCTCATCGTCGGATCGAGCCAGATCCGAACGCCCTTCCTGGACACCCAGGACCGCGCGCTAGTCGTCACTTACGCCCGACGCGCCTATCCCGGCGCCAAGATTTTTCAGCGCGACTGATGCGGGCGCTGGCGCCTAATCATCATCCGCCGGCCCGCACCAGCCGGGCAGATAGATCGCGTCCTTGCTCTTGGCCGATGACAATGCCTTTTCCAGTGCCTTGTCGAAATTGGCGTCCACCGCCTTGCGCGTCAGCTTCCGGCGCAGAAAGTCGGCCCACAGGAATTCCGAGAACGGCGTCGTGTCCTTGGCGAAGCCGCCCATGCGGCGGAGCTCGCCGGCAAGGCTGCGGAACGGATCGTCCTTGAGATCGGCGACCGATTTCGGCAGATCGCGGAACGGGCGCCGCTCGCCTTTGGCGTCGTAGGGATAGACCCAGCGCTTGTTGTCCATCACGCCCCAGAACGCCTCGCGCTCGACCATCCGGAGATCACCGACGACGGTGACAAGCACCTCCTTCACACCCTCGTCATGCAGCGCGCGGCCGAGATGATGATGGTCGATCACGTAGTAGCGCAGATCAGGCCCGTAGACGACGGGGATCATGTGAGTGCCGAGCAGCTCGGACTGCTTCTTGCTGCCATGCTCGCGCCAGCGCTTGCGCTTCTCCTTGACCTCTCGCATGCCGACCGTCATCTGCGTCGGCCGCAGCGACAGGATCGGCACCGGATGCACTCTCGGCTCGCGCGCGTTGGTGGTGGTCATGATCGAAGATCCTTCGCATTGTTTCGCAACCGGTGGTCCCGGTTCCCGGATTATGACACGGGCCCGACAGCGGCAAAATGCATTCGGTTCCGGCAGCGGGATCACAAGCCGATGTATACGGCGACAGCGCCGTGGCCGTTGCTGCAGCGCAACGCGCGTCTTCCTGACTCAGAGATGACAACCGGCTCCGCGCTCGCCAGCAGCGCCCCGAGGCGAACAGTGCGAACCCACAATGCACGTGCGCGTTGAGAAGATTTTCTGCAACGCTTTGACCACGTGTGCTATCTAAAAATCGCTGCTTCGGAGTTGATCCTCACACATGAAGACCCAGCGGCCCATAAGCTCTGATGACGAGCACAGGGTGCTCCAGTTCAGGCCGCGCAATTCGCCCTCCCCGACGGTCCACCGGGGCAACGGTACCGTGCAGCCGCTCCGCGTTGCGCCAGAACCGCTCGACCTGTCGCGCTACGAGCAGCCCCGCACCGAGCCGGACGATTTCCGCCACCGCATGCTCGCCAACATCGCCGCCCTCGCCTTCACCGTCGCGCTGACCGCGATCGGGATCTGGCTCGCGGTGAGCATCGCCGACCTCAGGCGGACCCAGGATTGCGTGCTGATGGGCCGCCGCGACTGCGTCAAGATCACGACACCGCACATTTAGGCCCATGCCGCGGCCGGCCCCGGCCGAAAGGCTCCGGGAAGCATCCCCAGCCCTGTCGGAGCGGCCTGTCCGGCTCCATTGAACTCAGGGCGGCGCTCCGATATACGGGCTTTCGACCCGGCCAGAGGGGGGTTTGAGGGCGTCATCTGGGGCGCGATGCCCGCCCACCGTGCCACTCTGGAAATCTGACAAATATCCGCAATATATCAAAGGCTTAGTGATGTCTTCCACATTCGATCAGGTCGCCACGATCATCGCTGAAACCTGCGACATCCCGCGCGACACGATCACGCCGGATAGCCATGCCATCGACGATCTCGGCATCGACAGCCTCGATTTCCTCGACATCGCGTTTGCGATCGACAAGCAGTTCGGCATCAAGCTGCCGCTGGAAAAGTGGACCCAGGAGGTCAACGACGGCAAGGCGACCACCGAGCAGTATTTCGTGCTGAAGAATCTGTGCGCCCGCATCGACGAACTGGTTGCGGCCAAGGGCGCGAGCGCCTAAGCGCGCGGTCATGCAACTCGAATACTTCCACATGATCGATCGGATCGTCGACCTCAAGGTCGACGAGAAGAAGATCGTCGTCGAGGCCCAGGTCCCCAAGGAGAGCACCATCTTCGAGGGGCACTTCCCGGGCTATCCCCTGATGCCCGGCGTGCTGCTGATCGAATCGATGGCGCAGGCCTCGGGCTGGCTTCAGCTCGGCGTGTTCAAGTTCGAGCGCATGCCGATCCTGGCTGCGGTGAAGGAAGCCAAGGTCCGCGGCTCGGTGTTCCCCGGCGACCTCATGAGCATCGAGGCGAGCCTCACCCATGAGGGCTCGGGCTATGCCATGACCGAGGCCAAGATCCGGGTCGGCGGCAAGCTGCGCGCCAACTCAGCGCTCACCTTCACGCTGATCCCCTTCCCCAATGCGGATATGCGCGGCTACATGGCGAAGGTCGCCGAACGCGTCGGCTTTCCGCAACAGGCCGTATCGCCATGACTGACACTGCTTCGAAGCCCGGCCAGACGGAAGTCTGGATCACCGGCATTGGGCTTGCCACCTCGCTCGGCGAGGGCCTCGACGCCAACTGGGCCGCGCTTGAAGAGAAGCGCATCAATGTCGACGAGAAGGGCTTTGCGCCAAACGTCGTGCATCCCTTGATGCCCGTCTCCTTCGACAGCCAGATCCCGAAGAAGGGCGACCAGCGCCAGATGGAAGCCTGGCAGCGCATCGGCACCTACGCTGCCGGCCTTGCACTCGACTCCGCGGGAATCAAGGGCAACAAGGACATCCTGGCGAAGATCGACATGGTGGTCGCCGCCGGCGGCGGCGAGCGCGATCTCAACGTCGACAGCGGCGTGCTCACGGCCGAGGCCAAGGGGGCGAACGCGCCCGGCTTCCTCAATGAGCGGCTGATGAGCGACCTCAGGCCGACGCTGTTCCTGGCGCAGCTCTCGAACCTGCTCGCCGGCAACATCGCCATCGTGCACGGCTTGGGCGGCACCTCGCGCACCTTCATGGGCGAAGAGGTCGCGGGCGCAGATGCGGCCCGCATTGCGCTTGCGCGCATCGCCTCGGGCGAGAGCGACATTGCGCTGGTCGGCGGCTCGCATAATGGCGAGCGCAAGGACCTGATGGTCCTCTACGAATTCGGCGACTTCAACTTGAAGGACAAGTTCGCTCCGGTGTGGGCGCGCAAGGACCACCCCGGATTCGCGCTCGGCTCGGCCGGCGCCTTCCTGGTGCTGGAGTCGAAGGCGCATGCGGAAGCGCGCGGCGCCAAGCCGTTTGCAAAGCTGTCGAGCGTCGTTGCCGACCTCGCCCGGCGCAAGCAGCCCGGCGACATGGCCGCGACCTTGGAGAAGCTTTGGGAAAAGCTGCCGAAGCGCGAGGGCAAGGGCGCGATCATCTCGGGCGCGACCGGCACCGAGCCCGCGACCAGCGAGGAGCGCAGCTTCCTGAAGAATCATACCGACTTCCCGGTGCGCTCGACCGGCACGATGTTCGGTCACACCATGGAAACGCAGTTCCCGCTTGGCATCGCGCTCGCCGCGCTGTCGATCTCGCGCGGCGCACTGTTCCCGCCGAACGATTTGACCGGGACCGAGATTGAAATGCAGGGGGCGCCCACCCAGATTGTTGTGGTGGGAGCCGGACACTGGCGCGGCGAAGGCATGGCGCTGGTCGAGGCGGTGAGCTGAAGCGCGTCCGCGCTTTGGCTGGATGACGCTCTAGCTCTATCGGGGGATCGACATGACTGCACCACGCGACAAACTCGGGCGTCCCGTCGTCGTCGTCACCGGCATGGGCATCATGACCTCGCTCGGCAACGGCAAGGCCGACAATTGGGCCAAGCTCGTGGCCGGCGAATCCGGCATCCGCACCATCACGCGCTTTCCGATCGAGGGCCTGAAGACCACGATGGCCGGCACCGTCGATTTCGTCAGCGTCGATCCGTTCTCCTCCACCGCCCTGTCCGAGCGGATGGCCGAGATCGTGACGGAGGAAGCGCTCGAGCAGGCCGGCATCGGCGCCAAGGCCGATTTCCCGGGTCCCCTCTTCCTCGCCGTTGCGCCGGTCGAGGTCGAATGGCCGCAGCGCCGCGAGCTCGGGCGCGCCGTCGGCGCGCTCGACATCAACTATGACGATTTGCTGCGCATCTCCGGCGGCGGCAAATACACCGCCTATCATCACCGCTTCATGTTCGGCTCGGTCGCAGCCCACCTCGCCGAGACCTTCGGCACCAAGGGCTCGCCGATCTCGCTGTCGACGGCTTGCGCCTCGGGTGCGACCTCGATCCAGCTCGGCGTCGAGGCGATCCGCCGCGGCGAGACCGACGCTGCACTGTGCGTCGCGACCGACGGCACCGTGAATCCGGAGGCGCTGGTGCGCTTCTCGCTGCTCTCGGCCCTGTCGACCCAGAACGATCCGCCGCAGGCGGCCTCCCGCCCCTTCTCCAAGAACCGCGACGGCTTTGTCATGGCCGAAGGCGCCGGCGCGCTCGTGCTGGAAAGCTATGAAGCGGCAACTGCGCGCGGCGCAAAGATCCTCGGCGTGATCGCCGGCTGCGGCGAGCTCACCGATTCCTTCCATCGCACCCGCTCCTCGCCCGATGGCAAGCCGATCATCGGCTGCATGAACAAGACGCTGGCCGATGCCGGCATGACGCCGGACCAGATCGACCACATCAACGCGCACGGCACCGCGACGCCCGAGAACGACAAGATGGAGTTCAACACGACATCGGCCGTGTTCGGCGATCTCGCGCAGAAGATTCCGGTCACCTCCAACAAATCGATGGTCGGCCACACCATCTCGGCCGCAGGTGCAGTGGAGGCGATCTTCTCGCTGCTCACGCTCGAGCATCAGCGCATCCCGCCGACAATCAACTATGACAATCCGGATCCCACGATCCTGTTCGACGTTGTCGGCAACAAGGCGCGCGATGCCCGCGTCACCGCGGTGATGTCGAACTCGTTCGGCTTCGGCGGCCAGAACGCCTCGCTGATCCTGACGCGCGAACCGGCCTGACCCGGACGCATGGCGCTGATTTCTCTCGGCACGAAGATCCGCGCACGCAATGCTGCCAAATCGATCAGCGGAAGCCTGATCGGCGCTGCCACCGTCGGCATGTTGCGCACCACGCGCTATTTCGACCCGGTCAAGACCTCGGACTTTTTCGCGCGCGTCACCAAGACGATCGGCCCGCGTCTGCGCGAGCATCGCATCGGCCGCGCCAACCTCACCGCGGCGTTTCCCGAGAAATCGCCGGAGGAGATCGAGCAGATCCTGATGGGCGTGTGGGACAATCTCGGCCGCGTCGGCGCCGAATTCGCCCATATGGACCACGTCTGGGACTACGACCGCGAGCATCCGGAGAAAAGCCGGATCGAAATCCCGGCGCGCAGCATCGAGTTGTTCGACCAGATCCGCGACGACGGCAAGCCGGCGCTGATCTTCGCCGCGCATCTGGCCAACTGGGAGTTGCCGGCGCTCGCCGGCGTCGCGCACGGGCTGGACGCCGCGATCCTCTATCGCCGCCCGAACATCGCCTCCGCCGACCGCATCATCCAGGAGATGCGCCAGGTCAACATGGGCACGCTGATCCCGGCGGGCCGCGACGCACCTTTGCGGCTGGGTCAGGCGCTGAAAGAGGGCAAGCACGTCGCGATGCTGATCGACCAGTATCTGACCGGCGGCGTCGAGGTCACCTTCTTCGGCCGCAAGACGCGCGCCAATCCGACGCTGGCCCGCCTGCTCCGCCAGGTCGAATGCCCCATCCACGGCGTCCGCATCATCCGCCTGCCCGGCGGCCGCTTCACCGGCGAGCTGACCGAGGAAATCCCGCCGGTGCGCGATGCCGACGGCAAGATCGACATCCAGGGCACGATGCAGGCAGTCACCAGCGTGGTGGAGAGCTGGGTGCGCGAGCATCCTGAGCAGTGGCTGTGGCTGCACAGAAGGTGGCGGTAGGCGCCCCATTGTTGTCATTCCGGGGCGATGCGAAAGCATCAAACTACGGTGCGCAATTGCGCACCTGAGAATCTCGAGATTCCGGGTCTGGTGCTTACGCACCATCCCGGAATGACGCAGAACTTCACTGCTCCGGCAGTCCAGCATCCACCTCGGCCTGCACGACGCGCTCCCAGGCTGCGATGCAGATCGGACTTGCGTTCTTCATCGGCGGCCAGACGCTTTGTCTGTTCGTGCCGGGCCGCAAGCGCAGCCCCTCCGCGATCGCGGCCTTCGCCTCCTCGGCCCGGCCCGTTCTCTGATAGGCGGCAGCGAGCAGGAAATGCGAGCGGCCCGTCCCCGGCGTGATGGCGATCGAACGCTGCAGCCACGGCAGCGCCTCCTCGTAGCGGCCCATCAAGGCATGCGCCGTGCCTACGCCGAGCAGCCAGGTCCAGCGCGAGGCCGGCGGCGTGTCGTAGCGATCGGCTTGCTGGAACGTCGCGAGCGCATCCTCGAAGCGGCCGAGATAGATCTGGCCCAATCCGATCAGATAGAGCGCAGACCCGTTCCACGGATCGAAGCTCAAGGCCTTGGCGCAGGTGACAACGCTTTCGACGAAATGGTTGGTCGCGCTGAGGAAGCGGCAAGTGGCCTCGAGCACCGGAATCGAATTCGGCTTCGACCGCAATGCCTGCTCGAGCGTCGCATTGGCCCTCCCCTCGACCGCAGCAGCCTCCTCCGGGCCGAACCAGACCATCTGGATGCCGCGCATCTGCAGCGAGGCGAGCGCGACCGCGATGTCGAGATTGTCAGGATCGTCAGCGAGCGCCTTTTGCAGCATGGCCTGCGCCGCGCCGAAACGCTCGCGCGTGGTCTGGTTGATCGAGGCGAGCGCCTGCTCGACGGCCACCTTGTCGCCGCCGACCGAGGATTTGCGGCTCGCAGATGACGATCCGCTCGGCTCCAGAATCTCGTTGAGACGGCGCGCGAGCACATGACCGACGCCGGCAACGAGCCGCGACTGCGCAAGTTGCGCGTCCGCATCGTCCGCGGCGACCGAAGCTGCAACGACCGACTGAACCTCGCCGGTCGCGGCCTTGACGATACGCGCGCGCAGCGTCCAGGATCGATCGCCATGCTGCAACTCACCCTGCAGCTCGTAATCGGATGATGCGGCGGATGCAGCAGTGCCGTCGCCGCTCCTGGCCGCCATGCGTGGCGCAACCACGCTGATGTTCTGGATCTTGGCAAAGCCATCCGTCAGACGACCGGTGACCTCTGCCGCCATCGCCGCGCCACGCGGGTCGTTGCTGTCATCAGCGATCGGCATCACCGCGAGCCGCGGCGGCGTTCGCCTGAACAGAAGGTCCGGCTTCAGCACGGGCGCGGCAACCGCAAGCCCCATGACGATCACAAAGAGCGCGGCCACGGCGGCGACCGTGGCCTGCCGGCTCAAGCCGAACATCGCGCGCCGCGACCTCACGGGCGGCACAGCAGCCTCGGCCGGCGGCAGGGGCGCGACCTCGTCGCCCGGGTCCGGCCGGGCCTGCTCGGCCTGCACCGGGCCGGATTCGGGCGCAGCCTCAACCTCCGCCGCCAGCAGGTAGCCGCCGCCGGAGGCGAGCTTGATCAACTGCCGCCGGTCGTCGCCGAGCGCGTTCCGAAGCTCTCGGATGCATTGGAACAGGCTGTCCTCGCCGACATGGACATTCGGCCAGACCGCCTCCATCAGCTCCTGCTTGCTGAGCACCCGGCCGCCGCTGGTGGCAAAGAGCCGAAGCATCTCGAACGTCTTGGGCCGGAGCTTGATCGGCGTGCCATCGGCACCGCGCAGCTCCGCGCGCGGCAGGTCCAGCTCGAAGCCGGCGAAACGAAGCAAGTGATCCCCCAAAACGTCTCTCAAGGTGGCCCATATAGCGGAAGTCTGCCGAAAATGCCCGGAAATCGGGTCTGAAGCGCAAATATCAGAAACTTTCAGAAACTGGCCAACCCCTTATCAGGACACCAATCCCCACCCGATGCGATGAATCCGGTCGAGGACTCGGACCGCGTGTTGGGGGAAGTGGTGAGGACGGGGAAAGATTATTTTAAAGCGACCCGCCACCTGCGGGCCGCCCTGCTGACGTCGTCGGCGCTGGGCCTGGCCTGGGCGCTACCGTCCGCGCCCTCGCGCGCCGCCGCGAATGGCACCTGGCTCACCTCGCCCGGCAGCAACGATTACGGCAACGGCGCCAACTGGGACGGCGGCTTCGTGCCTGTCGGCACGGCCTCGTTCGGCACCTCCAATACCACCAGCCTGGCGATCTCGAGCGCCAGCGTCGGCGGCTGGACGTTCAATGCCGGCGCCGCGAACTACGTTTTTGACGTCAGCGGCCAGTTGAACTTCACGGGCGCCGGAATCACGGTCAATGGCGGCAGCGTCACGATCAACTACAACGTCAGCTTTTCGACGTCCACGTTCACCGGTTCAAGCACCGCGGGCGACGCCACCCTCAACGTCAACAGCGACCTTGCGTTCTACGGCAACAGCACGGCCGGCAATGCCACGATCAACAACAACAGTCAGATCGAGTTTTTCACGACCGGCCCCCTCACAGCCGGCTCGATCGCGGGCAGCGGGGTATTCGACCTTGGCGGCAACCAGCTGACGGTTGGCTCCAACAATCTGTCGACCGTCGTAACCGGCCAAATAGTCGACGGGTCGCTGGTCAAGATCGGCACGGGCACGCTCACGCTGTCGGCTTCCAACACGTTCGGAGGCGGCGTTACGCTCAGCGCGGGGACGCTGGGGCTTGCCAACAACAATGCAGTCGGCACTGGCGCGCTGACGATATACGGCGGGACCGTAGCCTATGCCGATGGCATCGCCATCGGCAATGCGATTGACCTTCGCGGCAGCGCAACGCTCGATGTCACGACCGGCAGCGCGACCCAGGCAGGCGCCATCGGCCAAACCGGCGGCGCGTTCGGAATCGTGAAGACGGGCACCGGCACGCTGATCCTGAGCGGCGCCAACACTTACACCGGTGGCACCACGGTCAACGGCGGCCTGTTGCAACTCGGCAGTGCCGGCGGCGTCGGCTCCATTGTGGGGACCGTCAACGTTGGCGCCAACGGCAGGTTCAGCGTCGTCAACGCCGACACCAGCGGCATCACTGACATCTCCAACGCCGGTCTCACGGTGTTCCAGAACGCAAACAGCGCCGGCTCCGCGACCATCTCAAATAGCAGCACCCTCTATTTTTCCGACACGAGCACGGCCGGCAACGCCTCCATCACCAACAGCTCCTTCGGCGGGCTCGGATTCGCTGGATTCGCCACAGCGGGCAATGCGAGCATCACCAACAACGGGGGCATATCTTTTGTCGGCAACAGCACGGCCGGCAGCGCGACTATCACCAACGGCAGCGGCGGCCTGCTCTCTCTCTTCGACAACGCCACGGCCGGCAGCGCAACCATCACCAATAACTACAATATGTTTTTCTACGCCAATAGCACGGCCGGCAACGCCACGATCACGAACAATGCCTCCCTGAATTTCAACGACCATAGCACTGCTGGCGGCGCGACAATCACCAACAGCGCCACAGGCAACGTCTACTTCAACAATTCGAGTTCGGCGGGCAGCGCGACGATCACCAGCGACAACAACTACCTGTATTTCAACGATACCAGCACTGCGGGCAGCGCAAACATCACCAACAGCGTCAACAGCAGAGCCATTTTCCAAGGAAACGCCACGGCCAGCAACGCAACCATCACCAACGGCGCCTACCTTTATTTCTACGGCAGCAGCACGGCCGGCAACGCTGCTATCACCAACAACAATTGGCTGTCTTTCAACGACACCAGCACGGCAGGCAGCGCTACTCTCACCAACAATCGCTGGCTGTATTTCTACAACGACAGCACGGCTGGCAGCGCGGCCATCACCACGTCCAATTTGCTGGTTTTCCGTGACAATTCCACGGCCGGCAACGCCTCCATCACCAACAGCAACACCATTAATTTCGTCGTCAGCAGCACCGCCGGCAGCGCGACGATTACCAACAATGCCGGCGGCACGACCTCCTTCCAGGACAACTCGACCGCCGGCAATGCGCAACTGATCAACAACGCGGCCAATGCCGTCTTCGATTTCTCGGGCAGCACCGGCCCGAACGGCGACCACAAGCTCAGCGCCGGCTCGATCGCCGGCAACGGCACCTTCTCGCTCGGTGCCAACGAGCTCACGGTCGGCAGCAACAATCTGTCGACCGCCGTCAGCGGCGTGATCGCCGATGGCGGCGCGAGCGGCGATACCGGCGGTTCGCTGGTGAAGACGGGTACCGGCACGCTGACGCTGTCGGGCGCCAACACCTATACCGGCGGCACCACCTTCGCCGGCGGAACGGTCAGCGTCTCATCGGACGCCAATCTCGGCGACCTCGCGGGCAGCCTGACCTTCAACGGCGGCGCCTTGCAGGTCACTGGCACGGCATTCACCGCCACCACGCGCACCATCAACTGGGGCGCAGCAGGCGGCACGTTCGACATTGCGAACGCCGCCAACAATTTCACCGTCAGCCAGACTCTCAGCGGCGGCGCGCTGACGAAGTCCGGCGCCGGCACGCTGACCTTGACCGGCGCGGACACATTTTCCAGCGTGACGGTATCCGCCGGCACGCTGGTGTTCCTCAACAACTCTGCCGGTAGCGCTGATATCGCCAACAACGCGCAGTTGACGTTCTACGGCAACTCCACAGCCGGCAGCGCGACCATCCACAACAGCGGCAATGTGCTGTTCGACGGCAACTCCACGGCCGGCAACGCGCAGCTCGTCAACACCACCTCCAGCGCCGTCATCGACTTCAACACCCCCGGCCCGGGCAGCGACGGCAAAATCAGTGCCGGCTCGATCGCCGGCGACGGCCACTTCAACCTCAACGGCGAGGAATTGACGGTTGGCGGCAACAACCTGTCGACCACCGTCACCGGCGTCCTCACCGGCGACGCACACAACACCGGAACATCGCTGATCAAGGTCGGCACCGGCACGCTGACGCTTTCGGGCATCAACACCTACACCGGCGCAACGATCGTGAACGGCGGCACGCTGGCGGTGAACGGCTCGATCGCGTCCTCCAGCGGCGTCACCGTGAACAGCGGCGGCACGCTCGGCGGTGCTGGCACCGTCGGTAACACGACGATCGCGAGCGGCGGCACGCTGGCGCCGGGCAATTCCGTGGGCACCCTCACCGTCAGCGGCAGCCTCACCTTCAGTGCCGGCAGCTTCTACCGGGTCGAGGTCTCCACGGCTGCCGTGGACCGGACCAATGTCTCGGGCACCGCGACGCTCACCGGCGCCACCGTGCAGGCGGTAGCGATTCCCGGCAGCTTCCGGAGCCAGACCTACACCATCCTCAATGCGACCGGCGGCTTTGGCGGAACGCAGTTCGCCGGGCTAAGCGTGAGCGGCAGCTTCAGCCCCACGCGCAATCCGCATCTCACCTACGACCTCAACAACGTCTACCTCGTGCTCGATCCCGGTACGATCGCGCTGCCGGCGGGCACCGGCGCCAACCAGAGCAACGTGGCCGGCGCCATCAACGGAGCCGTCGCAAGCGGCGGGACGCCGCCGGCCGGCTTCGATGCGCTGCTCAACATGGGCCAGCCGCAGCTCAACGGCGCGCTCGGCCAGGTCTCGGGACAGCCAGGCGCCGCCGGCACTCAGGCCTCGTTCAACGCCATGCAGCAGTTCGTCGGCATGCTCGATCCGCTTGGCGGCGGCGCGGATGGCGAGCGCGGCGCAAGCGCTGGCGATGGCGGGACGCTGGGCTACGCTTCGACCGCACCGAACGACGCAAGAGTACGCGAGGCCTACGCCGCGGTGACGCCGCGCGATGCAAGCGGCGATGTCATCGACCGCCGCTGGGGCGTCTGGGCCTCTGCTTACGGCGGCGCCAGCACGTTGAACGGCAACGCCGCGGCTGGTTCGACCACCACAAGCAGCCGCATCTACGGTACCGTCGTGGGCGCTGACTATCGCGTCTCCCCGAACACGCTGCTTGGCTTCGCCCTCGGCGGCGCTGGCTATAATTTTACGCTGTCGGACAGTCTCGGCGGCGGCCGCGCCGATCTGTTCCAGGCCGGCGTCTACGGGCGCCACACATTCGGGCCGGCCTACCTCTCGGCAGCGCTGGCCTATGGCTGGCAGGACGTCACCACCGACCGCACCGTGACGGTCTCAGGCACCGACAAGCTGACTGCGAATTTCAAGGCCAGCACCTTCTCCGGCCGCTTGGAAGCCGGCTGGCGCTTCGCACCGATTCCCGCCTCGACTTTCGGCGTGACGCCCTACGCAGCGGTGCAAGTCACCACCTTCCACCTCCCCGGCTACGGCGAGACCGCGATCGTCGGCAGCAACCAGTTCGCGCTCTCCTACACCGCGCAGGACACCACCAATGTCCGCACCGAGCTCGGCGCTCGCACCGACCAGCGCTTCCTGGTCAGCGACGGCGTGCTGACCTTGCGCGGCCGCCTCGCCTGGGCGCACGACACCAACACCAACCGGCTCGTCAGCGCGGCCTTCCAGACGCTCCCCGGCGCGGCGTTCACCGTCAACGGAGCGCAGCCTGCCGCGGACTCCGCACTCGTTGGCGGCCGCGCGGAGATGAAATGGAAGAGCGGTCTCTCGCTCGCAGGCACGGTCGAGGGTGAGTTCTCCCAGAGCACGCAGACTTACACGGGCAAGGGAACGGTGCGTTATGAGTGGTGAGCGGCGCTGCGCGCGGTGTTGCGCCCGCGTGTCGATTAGGCCAGCCCGGATCGTGACTTAGGCGCCGTCACCGACGGTGACCCGCAGATGGCGCTTCTACTGTGCAAGGGGTTGTTTTGCGGATTTGGTTTGCCGGGCTGGTTCCCGAGCCGACTACCGCCCCGTCTTCACCTTGGTCCAGAGCCGGTTGATGATGCGCTGCGTTGCCGGCTCGCGCGCCGTGATGACGAACAGTTTTGAAAGCGTCGCCTCGTCCGGATAGATGTTCTTGTCGTTCAGGATTTTTGGATCGACCAGCTTCTGGCTGGCGAGGTTGCCGCTCGCGTAGGACAGGAAGTCCGAGTTCTTGGCGGCGACGTCGGGGCGATAGAGATAGTTGATCAGCTCGTAGGCCTCCTTGACGTTCTTGGCATCCGCGGGGATCGCGAGATTGTCGAAGAACATCTGCGCGCCCTCCTTCGGAATGGCGTAGCCGATCTCGATGCCGCTCTTGGCTTCCGCCGCGCGGGCGCGGGCCTGCATGATGTCGCCGGACCAGCCGACCACGAAGCAGATCTCGCCAGTGGCCAGCGCGCTCAAATATTCCGACGAGTGAAACTTGCGCACGGACGGCCGAACCTTGGCGACGACGTCGGCGGCCTTCTCGAGGTCCGCCTGCTTGGTCGAGTTCGGATCGAGCCCGAGATAGTTCAGCGCCGCCGGAAAGATGTCGTCGGCGGAGTCGAGCATGTGGACGCCGCAGTCCTTGAACTTGGCGAGGTTCTCCGGCTTGAAGACGATGTCCCAGCTGTCGATCTTGGCGTCGGGTCCGAGGATCTGCTTCACCTTGGCGACGTTGTAGCCGATGCCCGTCGTGCCCCACATGTAGTTCGCGGCAAAATCGTTGCCGGGGTCGTAGGTCGCGAGATGCTTGGTCACCATCGGCCAGGCATTGCCAAGGTTCGGCAGCTTCGACTTGTCGAGCTTCTGGAAGATGTTGGCCTTGATCTGGCGCTGCAGGAAATAGGCTGTGGGCACCACGACGTCATAGCCGGACTTGCCGGCCATCAGGCGCGTCTCCAGCGTCTCGTTGGCATCGAAGGTGTCGTAGACCACCTTGATGCCGGTCTCCTTGGTGAAGGCCTCAAGGACATCCGGCGCCATGTAGTTGGACCAGTTGTAGAAGTTGACGACGCGTTCCTCGGCTCCCGCTGGAGCGGAGAGCAACGTCAGCGCGGCGGCGATTGCAAGACCGAGGCGAAACCGCGAGCGGCTGACGTTCGTCATCTCAAATCTACCTCTTGCGTCCACGCACCGCGTCCGACAGCCGCTCCAGTGCGGTGTCGAGGGTCTCGTCCTTCTTGGCAAAGCAGAAGCGCACCACCGAGGTCACCGGGTCCTGCTCGTAGAACGCCGAGACCGGGATCGCCGCGACCTTGTAGTCTTTGACGATCCGCCAGCAGAACTCGGTGTCGCTTTCGTTCAGCCCGAGCGGCGACAGGTCGACGGTGAGGAAGTAGGTGCCTTGCGACTTCAGCACCGGGAAGCCGAGGCTTTCGAGGCCCTTGGTGAGACGGTCTCTGCTCCGCGTCAGGTCCTTGCGCATCGACAGGAAGTAGTCGTCGGACTTGCCGAGACCGTAGGCAACGGCGGCCTGCAGGTTCGGCGCGGTGGTGAAGGTCAGGAACTGGTGCACCTTGGCGGCGACGCGCAAGAGCGGCGGCGCGGCGCAGACGAAGCCGATCTTCCAGCCGGTCAGCGAAAAGATCTTGCCGGCCGAGCCGACCTTGATGGTGCGGTCACGCATGCCGGGGATGGTGATCAGCGGGATGTGCTTGTGCTCGTCGAAGGTGACGTGCTCCCAGACCTCGTCGCAGATCGCGATGACGTCGAACTCCTGGCAGTAGCGCGCCAGGAGCTCGAGGTCCTCGCGCGGATAGACCACAGCGGAGGGATTCAAGGGGTTGTTGAACAGCACCGCCTTGGTCTTTGAATTGAAGACACTTTTCAGCATGTCCTCATTCAGCCGCCAGTGCGGCGGCTCGAGCCGGACGAGGCGCGGAATGCCGCCGGCCTGGCGGATGATCGGCAAGTAGGAATCATAGACCGGCTGGAAGCAGACCACCTCGTCGCCGGGCTGGACCACTGCGAGGATCGCCGACGTCAAAGCCTCGGTGCCGCCGGAGGTCACCATCACCTCGCTCATCGGATCGAGCTTGAGGCCGTGCCAGTGGCCGTAATGGGTCGCGATCGCCTGGCGCAGCTCAGGCAGGCCCATCATCGACGGATACTGGTTGTAGCCGTTCAGCGAGGCGTCGGCCGCGGCGCGGCGGATGTCCTCGGGGCCCGGATCATCAGGAAAGCCCTGGCCGAGATTGATGGCGGCATTGTCGCGCGCGGCCTGCGACATCGCCTCGAAGATGGTGACAGGAAGGTCGGCGAAGACCTTGTTCAGGGACGAGCTCTTGGACATCGGGCCGATCAGCCACCGACCTTGCTGGGAAGACCCGCCGCCTTCCAACCGAGCATGCCGCCGGCCAGATGCTTGTCGTAAGGCAGGCCCGCCGCCTGCGCCGCCAGCGAGGCCGTCACCGAGCGCTTGCCGGAGCGGCAGGCGAATACGACCTCCTTGCCTTGCGGATCGGGGATGGCCTTGGGATCGAAGGTCGAGAGCGGCACCACGACGCCATAGGGGTAGGCCTCGGCCTCGACCTCGTTCGGCTCGCGCACGTCGACGAGGAGATAGCGGCCTTCCGCGACACCCTTGGAGACCTCCTCCGGAGTCAGATCCTGTACTTGATTTGCCACATCATCCTCCAACGTCGCGGGGTCCTTGCCGGGGCGATCCCGGCGGGCGGCAACCTCGCCTCTCGGCAGACGAAAATCAAGCGCTACAAAGGCTTGAGCTGCCTTGCGCAAGTTAAAGCTAAATCGCAGCGACTTGAAGTGTGCTTTGAATCCTAGGCCGGGATGCCCGGCCTAGATCGTCACCTGCGTTCCGACCTCGACCACGCGGCCGCTCGGGATCTGGAAATAGTCGGTGGCATCGTTGGCCGAGCGGCTCAGCGAGATGAACAGCCGGTCCTGCCAGCGCGGCATGCCGGAATGGGCGGCGGGCTTGAGCGCCCGGCGCGACAGGAAGAACGAGGTCGACATGATGTCGAACTGCCAGCCGAGCTTCCGGGCGATGGCGAGGGCCTTCGGCACGTTGGGCGATTCCATGAAGCCGAACTTCAGCGTCACCTTGGAGAAGGTTGGCGAGATCTGCTCCAGCTTGACGCGCTCGGCCGGATCGATGCGCGGGGTCTGCGCGGTCTCGATGGTGAGAATGACGTTCTTCTCGTGCAGCACCTTGTAGTGCTTCAGACTATGCATCAGCGCGGTCGGCGCGCTGAGCGGGTCCGAGGTCAGGAACACGGCGGTGCCGGGCACACGCTGCGGCGGCCGCTTCTCCAGCATCGCGACGAGGTCGGCGAGCGGGAACTCGAGCTTGCGCGACTTCTCGAACAGCAGCCGGCTGCCGCGCCGCCAAGTGTACATCAGCAGGATCATCAGCGAGCCGAGCGCCAGCGGCACCCAGCCGCCCTCGAACACCTTGAGCAGATTGGCGGCAAGGAAGGTGAAGTCGAGGCACAGGAACGGGACGATCAGCGCCGCGGCGGCGACCGGCGACCAGCGCCAGGCCTTCCAGACCACGACGAAGCCCATCATTCCCGTGACGACCATCGTGCCGGTCACGGCGATGCCGTAGGCGGAGGCCAGCGCGCTGGAGGAGCGGAACAGCAGCACCATCAGGATCACGGCGACCAGCAGCAGCTGGTTGATGCGCGGGATGAAGATCTGGCCGGAATGGGCCTCGGACGTATGGCGAATTTCGAATCGCGGGAGCAGACCGAGCTGGATCGCCTGACGCGTCAGCGAATAGGCGCCGGTGATGACGGCCTGGCTCGCGATCACGGTCGCCATGGTGGCCAGCACGACCATGCTGCCGCGCAGCCAGCCTTGCGGGAACAGCTGGAAGAACGGGCTCACGATCGCCCCGGGGTCATCCAGGATGAGCGCGCCCTGCCCCAGATAGTTCAGCGCCAGCGACGGCAGCACGATGAACAACCAGGCGGTCTGGATCGGCCGCTTGCCGAAATGGCCGAGGTCGGCATAGAGCGCCTCGGCGCCGGTCACCGCCAGGAACACCGCGCCCAGCGTCACGAAGCCGATGATGCCGTGGTGGAGCATGAACGACACCGCATAGAGCGGGTTCAACGCGAACAGAATTTGCGGCTGCCGGATGACCGGCCCGATCGCCGCGACCGCAATCACGGCAAACCAGACGCACATCACCGGGCCGAAGAACGCGGCGACACGGGCTGTGCCGCGCGACTGCACGGCGAACAGGCAGACCAGGATCACAACCGTGAGCGGAACGATATAGGGCTCGAAGGTCAGCGTGACGTCCTTCATGCCTTCGATCGCCGACAGCACCGACACAGCCGGGGTGATCACGGCATCGCCGTAGAACAGCGCGCCGGAGATGATGCCGAGCAGGACGATGGTGGCCCCGCCGGTGCCGACCGCGCGCTGGGCCAGCGCCATCAGCGCCAGCGTGCCGCCCTCGCCATTGTTGTCGGCGCGCAGCAGGATCACGACGTATTTGAGCGTCACCACGACGATCAGCGCCCACAGGATCAAGGACACCACGCCGAGCACGGCCGCCGTCGTCGGCGCGCCCTCCGCGCCCGAGGCGGCCAGCACAGCCTCGCGGAACGCGTAGAGCGGGCTGGTGCCGATGTCGCCATAGACGACGCCGATGCTGCCAAGCGTCAGCGCGCCGAAACCGGCGGTGGTGTGGGCCTCGCCATGCCCATTGGCCGCCGCCGTTTCCGGGGCGGAAATCGCTACGTCGCTTGTCATGGGAGAGCCCGATGGCCTCTAAAAATGCTTCACTGCACAACGGCGGAAGAGCGCGCGGCTTATAGTCCTGCGCTGCCGGCATAGCCTAGCCCGATTCTGGGCCCTCGCCATGCGAATTTCGCATGGGTTCAGCAGTTGCGTTTTCAAATAGTCACTTGGGTTCCGACTTCAACCACCCGCCCGGTGGGAATCTGGAAATAGTCGGTGGCGTCGTTGGCGGACCGGCTCAGGGCGATGAACAGATGGTCCTGCCACAGCGGCATGCCCGACTGGGCCGACGCCTTCAGCGACCTCCGCGACACGAAGAACGACGTCGACATGATGTCGAACTGCCAGCCCTGCTTGCGTGCGATCGCAAGCGCCTTGGGCACGTTCGGCTGCTCCATGAAGCCGAAGCGCAGGCGGACCTTCGAGAACTTGTCGCTGATCTTCTCCATCCGGAACCGTTCGGAGAGATCGACCCGCGGCGTATGCGCGGTCTCGATGGTCAGGATCACGTTGTGCTCGTGCAGCACCTTGTTGTGCTTGAGATTGTGCAGCAGCGCGGTCGGCACGAAGGCGGGATCGCTGGTGAGGAACACCGCGGTGCCCTTGACGATGTGCGGCGGCCTCTTCTCCAGGCTCCGGATCAGGTCGTCCAGCGGCACCTCGATCCGGCGCGTCTTCTGGATCAGGATTCCCGAGCCCTTCCGCCATGTCCAGATCGTGCCCGCCATGGCCGCACCGAACAGCAGCGGCACCCAGGCGCCTTCGAGCAGCTTGAGCAGATTGGCGCTGAAGAAGGTCATGTCGACCATGACGAAGGGCAGGATCACGACCGCGGCGGTCGCGGCGCGCCAATTCCACAGCTTCCAGATCACGACGAAGCCCATGATGCCGTCGGCCACCATGGTGGTGGAGACTGCGATGCCATAGGCCGAAGCCAGATTGCTGGGCGTGTGGAACAGCAGGACCAGCAGCATCACGCCGATCAGCAGCAGCCGGTTCACCCGCGGCAGATAGATCTGACCGGCATGGGTCTCGGAGGTGTAGCGCACCTCGAAGCGCGGCAGGAGGCCGAGCTGCACCGCCTGATAGACCAGCGAATAGGCGCCGGTGATCACCGCCTGGCTCGCGATCACGGTGGCCGCGGTCGCAAGGCCAACCAGCGGCAGCACGAGGCTCTCGGGCACCATGCGATAGAAGGAATGTTCGATCGCGCTGGGATCAGACAGCACCAGGGCGCCTTGTCCGAAATAGTTGATCAACAGCGAGGGCAGCACAAAGAACATCCAGGCCGACTGTATCGGCTTGCGGCCAAAATGGCCGAGATCGGCGTAGAGCGCCTCGCCGCCGGTGACCGCCAGGAACACGGCGCCGAGCGTCACGAGACCAATCGTGCCGTGCAACAACAGGAATTGCAGCGCGTAGTAGGGATTGATCGCCGCCAGCACCGTCGGATCGTCGGCGATGTGGACGGCGCCCATCACCGCAAGGCAGGTGAACCAGATCACCATCACCGGCCCGAACGCCGAGGCCACCAGCGCGGTGCCCTTGCTCTGCACCGCGAACAGCAGCGCCAGGATCAGGACCGTGAGCGGCACGACATAGTGCTCGAACGCAGGCGTTGCGAGCTTCAGTCCGTCGACCGCCGACAGCACCGAGATCGCCGGCGTGATCATGGAATCGCCGATGAACATGGAGGCGCCGACCACGCCCAGCGCTAGCAGGAACCAGCTCCGACGTCCGAGCGCGCGCTGGCCGAGCGCCATCAGCGAGAGCGTGCCGCCCTCCCCGTTATTGTCGGCGCGCAAGAGCAGCAGGACGTATTTGGCGGTGACGACGATGAACAGCGCCCACAGGATCAGCGAGAGCACGCCAAGCACGATGACCCGCGAGACCGGCTCGCCACCGGCGGCGCCCCGTACCGCCTCGTGGAATGCGTAGAGCGGCGACGTGCCGATATCGCCGAAGACGACGCCAATGCTCCCGAGCGTGAGCGCCCAAAAGCCTGTTTTGACCGGCCCTTCCTGGGCCTCGGTCGATGTAATGCTCGCCGCCATGAGGGTGGAAAACGCTTCTTCCCTTGAATTGATCCGGCGCCTTTTGACGCTTCCTGCGCGCGTGTCAATTGGCACAACATAGCAGGCGCAGCGGCAGATGCTGTGACGGCGCAGCCACGCCGTCGCCTGCGCGACGAGATGCCTCAGGTAGAATGGTAGCGCAAGGGGTTACGGCTTCAGATTCGGCGGCAGCGGCGGATCTTCGCGCATCAGGGTGATGGTTACCCGCCGGTTGGCCGCGAGCGAGGGATCGTCCGGAAACAGCGGCTGGGTGTCCGCCTTGCCGGAGACGGCGAAGATGTGGGACGGCGGCAGGCCCTCGCGTTCGAGTATCTGGCGCACGGCGTTGGCGCGGTCGGCCGAGAGGTCGAAGGCGCCGTAGTCGCTGCGAGTCGGCACGAATCCGGCCGCAGTGTGGCCGGCGATGGAGACGCGCAGCGGCGTCGCCTTGAGCGGGATAGCGAGCTTCTCGATCAGACGGCGGGTGCGGTCGTACGGCACCTTGGAGCCGTCGGCGAACATCGAGCGGCCATCCTGGTCGACGATCTCGAGGTTAAGACCCTGCTTGGTCTCCTCAAACATGATGTGCTTGGACATCTCGGTTAGTTCCGGCATGTCCTGCAAGGCCTGGCGCAGCGAGGCCGCGGCGAGCGCGAAATTGCGATCGACCTTGATCTTCGCGCCGGAGGTCTTGTCGCGATCCTCCTGGTCCGGGGTCGGCGTGTTGGAGGCATCCTCGGGCTGGATGTGGTCGACGTTCTTCAGCCGCGGGCGCGTCGGCAGGCCGTCGGATTCGACGATGCCCGCATAGCGCGCTTCGCTCTGCACGCCGAAGGCGTCGCGCATCGAGCCGGCGACGATCTTCAGCTTGTTGGCGTCCTGCGTCGAGAACGCGACGAGCATCACGAAGAAGCTCATCATCAGGCCCATCAGGTCGGCGAAGGTCACGAACCAGCCGTGACCACCGCCGTGAGCATCGCCGCGCTTCTTCTTGGCCATCTCGCAAGATCCCGGCGGGCGTTACGCCGGCACCGGCTCGCCCTCGGCGTGACGATGCTTCTCCGGCAGATAGGCCAGCAGCATTTCGCGCACGAGCGTCGGGCTCTTGGAGTCGCGGATCATCAGGATGCCGTCGATGATCAGGGTGCGGTTGGTCTCTTCGTCCAGCAGCTTGCCGTGCAGCTTGTCGGCGATCGGCAGACAGAACAGGTTGGCGACCAGCGCGCCGTAGAGCGTCGCGAGCAGCGCGGTCGCCATGAACGGGCCGAGCTTGGAGGGGTCGGTCATGTTGGCGAACATCTGCACCATGCCGATCAGGGTGCCGATCATGCCGAAGGCCGGGGCGCAGTCGCCGATGGCGCGGTAGATCTTGCTGCCCTCGTCGAGGTGCATCAGGAAGTTGTCGCGGTCGCGCTCGAGATTGTCGCGGATGAAGTCGAGGTCGTAGCCGTCGGCGACGTAGCGGATGCCCTTGGCCAGGAACGGCTCGTCGGTCTCGACCTTTTCGAGGCCGACCGGGCCCTGCTTGCGGGCGATCTCGGCGATACGAGCGAGCTCGTCGACGAGGTCGTGCGCCGACAGCCGGCTCATGGTGAAGGCGAACTTGGCGCCGAGCGGAAGGCCGTGCAGGAGCGCCGAGAGCGGAAAGCGGATCATGGTGGCGGAGATCGAGCCGCCGAAGATGATGATCATCGCATGTTCGGAGATGAACATGTGGAGGTCGCCGCCCATGAAAATCATCGCCGTGATGACGATGATGCCGGCCGTGAGCCCAACGCCCGTCATGATATCCATGGGAGACTCCAACGCGTCCGCAACAACGGCCGTCCTGGCCGATGGCGCGGCCCAACCCCGAACCGCATCGGAAACCCTAGAGCGCCGCCCTTAAAGCCGCGTAAAGGTTAAGTTGAACGGGACCGCCGGACCGGCGCAGCACGCTGAGGGACGCCGGCTTTGCCGGCTGCCGACAGGAATCTCAACGTTTCACTAACCATGATTGCGGCAGCAGGCGATAATGTCTCCGGCGTCGAGGCATGGGCTCGATAGCGCGCAGCCGTGACCGATTGCCTTATACAAAGCGTCGAGGTGAATCTGATGGGTTTCTGGATAGCGGGTGCGATTGGGTCGGCGATCGCTTACCTCTTCGGTTCTCTGCCTACGGGCTACCTGGCGGGGAAGCTGCTTCGAGGCATAGACATCCGTGAGCACGGCTCCAGATCCACCGGCGCGACAAACGTGTTGCGCACTCTCGGGAAATGGCCCGCGCTGGTCGTGCTTTTGGTCGATGTGCTGAAGGGCGCCGCGGCGATCGTCTTCGCCCGCTGGTTCTATCGTTGGCTCTCGACATCGCCAACTGTCACGCCGACCGCGCTCGATCTGGAAACCTGGATCGCCTGGGCCGTGTGCCTTGCTGGACTTGCCGCGCTGTTGGGGCACAGCCTTTCGATCTGGCTCAACTTCACAGGCGGCAAATCCGCTGCGACTGGGCTCGGCGTCCTGCTGGCAATGTCCTGGCCAGTCGGTTTGGGGGCTGCAATCGCCTTTGGCGTTGTGTTGGCTGCTTCTCGCATTGTGTCACTGAGCTCGATCATGGCCGCGCTGACTGCGATCGCCCTCGTTTGCGGCCTGGAGCAACCGCTACCCTATCGGTTACTCGTGATTGCAGGCGGCATCTACGTGATCGTCCGCCACCGCGCCAACATTCAACGGCTGCTCGCAGGGACAGAGCCGCGGTTCGGACAATTCAGTCCAGAACCCGGGCCGGGATCGTAAGGAACTGCCGAGACGTCAGCTGCTTCCAGGCGACTGCGGCCCTGCGCCACATCCGCCGCGAGAGACAATGAAGTATCCTATGGCCCTGCGGCCTGCTCCATCGCGGGAGCCATCGCAATGCTGACGCTGTTCAGTCTTCTCACCGCGCTCCCCGCGGTGCTGGCGTTTCATCTGCTCGCGCCGGAGCTCGTACTTCCGGCCTTCAGCGCGCTGCTCTTCGTCGAGGCCGCCTTCGCCGTGGTTGCGGCGCGCTTGCTTCACAGTTCCGACAGCACGGATGAGATCACGCTGTGGGATCTCGCGGGCGGCTTCACCCTGATCGGATGCGCCGCCGCGGTGTTCGGCGAGCCGGATCAGGCCGCCCTGTTTCTGACAGAGCAGCAGGGCCTACGGCCGGCGTCGCAGCCGTAGGCCGTTTCATCGCCCGCTCAGTGAATCTCCGCCGAGCGCTTCAGCGCGGCCTTGAGCTTCTCCAGCGAGAAGTCGGGGCTGCGCGCGATCTCCAGGATCGGCGTCTCGCGGCGACCGCAAAGCTCGGCGGCCTCCGGCAGCTTTGCGGCGACATCGAGCGGGATCACGATGGCGCCGTGCTGGTCGGCGTGGATGAGGTCGTCGGACTTCACCGTCATGCCGGCGACGCGCACTTCGCCACCAAAGCTCTCCGCATGCACCCATGCATGCGACGGGCCGATCGAGCCGGCCAATGCCTGGAAGCCAGGGGCCCATTGCGGAATGTCGCGGATCGAGCCGTCGGTGATGACGCCGAGGCAACCGAGCGCCTTGTGCACATTGCTCTGCACCTCGCCCCAGAACGCGCCGTAGCCGACATCGGGACCGTCGATGTCCTGGATCACCGAGATGCGCGGGCCAAAGCCGGTGCCGACATATTCGTAATATTCGATGCGGCGCTTCGACTGCTCTTCAGGAGGCAACGACGATTTCAGCACCGAGCGGATCGCGACCGTGCGGGCGTAGCCGACGATCGGCGGCAGGTCGGGGAACGGGCAGACCAGTTGCTTGGTGGTGTAGCCGATCAGGCGGCGTTCGGGCGCCACGATCTCCATGGCATTGCAGATCGTCGGCGTGTCATAGCGGCCCAGCGCTTCGAGGACGGAAGCGGGCAGCGGCCCGGTCGCGGTATCAGTCACGGCGTTCTCTCCCAGATTGGCGGCCGCTGTTGGCGCGGTGCCGCCGGCACAGGGCGATATAGCCGAGATCGGGTCTCAACCCAATCGGGACGTCCTCATGGCAGATATCCGCGTGGGTCCGCTCAGTGCAGCCGGCCGGGACGATCGTCGTCGTGCGGCGGGTCGGACAGATTTGCCAGCGTCGGCGCCGACGGCGGCGACGGCACCTCGCCGCCCGCGGGCGCAGCGGCTTCGGTTGCCCGCGCCTGGTCGCGATAGGATTTGTAGCCGAGCGGCAGGCAGAGCAGATACAGCACCGTCCCGATCGAGAGCACGTGCCAGGGATAGGCGATCAGGATCGCGATGAAGACGATCACCGCGACGAAGGCCGGCAGCACCAGCTCGGGCGGCACGCGCATCCGCTTGGTCTTGCCGGAGAACACCGGCAGGCGCGACACCATCAGGAAGGCGATCAGGAGCGTGTAGGCCGCCGTCACCGCCGCGGGCCAGCGGCCAAGATCGAGGAACGCGACATAGATCGGCAGCAGCACCGTGATGGCGCCGGCCGGCGCCGGCACGCCGGTGAAGAAATTGGCAGCAAACGCCGGCTTGTTCGGATCGTCCATGGTGGCGTTGAAGCGCGCAAGCCGCAGGCCGCCGGAGATCGCGAACACCATCGCGGCGATCCAGCCGGCATTGCCGAGCTCGTGCAGCTGCCAGAAATACAGCATCAGGCCGGGCGCGACGCCGAAATTGACGAAGTCGGCGAGGCTGTCGAGCTCGGCGCCGAATTTCGACTGGCCCTTGATCAGGCGCGCAACGCGGCCGTCGATGCCGTCGAGCGCGGCCGCGAACACGATGGCGTAGACCGCGAGCGACATCCGCCCTTCGATCGACAGGCGGATCGCAGTGAGACCGGCGCAGATCGCCAGCAGCGTGATGACGTTGGGCACCAGCATCCGCACCGGGATCGGGCGGAACCGCCGGCGGCGTACATCGGGATCTCTCAAATCATAGGGCGTCATGGCTGTCCTCACCTCAAGGCGAGATATAGCAAGCCGCGTCCCCCTCCGCCATTGCGGCCGAAGGCCCCCAGGGACAGGCTTTTGGTTAATTGGCGCGGAAAGCGCGGCTCGGGTCGTCGCCGGCAAGGTCGGCCAGGATGGTCTCGCCGGCGATCGCGGTCTGGCCTTCCGAAACCAGCGCCTTGGTGCCAACAGGCAGATAGACGTCGAGCCGCGAGCCGAAGCGGATCAGGCCAAAACGCTCGCCGGCGCCGATCGCCTGCCCCTCCTTGACGAAGCAGACGATGCGCTTGGCGACCAGCCCTGCGATCTGGACCACGCCGATCCGCGCCGTCGGTGTCGAGATCACCAGCGAGTTGCGCTCATTGTCCTCGCTCGCCTTGTCGAGCTCGGCATTGATGAACAGGCCCGGCCGATAGGCAATGCGGTCCACCCTGCCCGCGATCGGGCTGCGGTTCACGTGGCAGTTGAACACACTCATGAACACCGAGATGCGCGGCAGCGGCCGGTCGCCGAGCCCGAGCTCGGCCGGCGGCAGCGCCATGGTGATCATCGAGACGCGGCCGTCGGCCGGCGACACCACGAGCCCCTCGCGCACCGGCGTCACACGGACGGGATCGCGGAAGAACAGCGCACACCACACGGTCAGGATCGTGCCGATCCAGCCCAGCGGCGACCACAGCCAAAACAGGATCAGGCTTGCCAGCGCAAAGCCGCCGATGAAGGGATAGCCCTCCTTGTGGATCGGCGGGATCTGACGCTGGATCGAATCGAGAATGGACATCGGTATCTGCCGCTCGAGGTTAATGGCACGGGTCGTTGCGCGGGCTTGTTTAGGCCAGAGTTGGGACCGGAGACAAGGTCACTCCGCGGCCGCCGGCGCCGCGAGGGCGTCCTCGACCGGCGGCGGCTCCCGGTTGGGCGCCTCGCTGTTGTCGGCCATCTGGGCCAGTTTCTCGCGCGCCGCCTCGGCCTCGCGCTGCCTGTTCCACATGCTGGCATAGAGGCCGCCGTGCGCCAGCAGTTTGGCGTGGGTGCCGCGCTCGGCGATGCGGCCCTGGTCCAGCACGATGATCTCGTCGGCCCCGACGATGGTCGAGAGCCGGTGTGCGATCACCAGCGAGGTGCGGTTCCTGGCGACGCGGTCGAGCGCACCCTGGATCTCGTGCTCGGTATGGGTGTCGAGCGCCGAGGTCGCCTCGTCCAGCACCAGGATCGGCGGCGCCTTCAAGACGGTGCGCGCGATCGCGACGCGCTGCTTCTCGCCGCCGGACAGTTTCAGGCCGCGCTCGCCGACCTGCGTCTCGTAGCCCATCGGTGCCATGCGGATGAAATGGTCGATCTGCGCGAGGCGCGCCGCCTCCTCGACGTCGGCATCGCTGGCGCCCCAGCGGCCGTAGCGGATGTTGTAGCGGATGGTGTCGTTGAACAGCACGGTGTCCTGCGGCACCATGCCGATCGAGGCACGCAGGCTCGCCTGCGTGACCTCGCGGATGTCCTGGCCGTCGATCAGGATCTTGCCGCCGGAGACGTCGTAGAGGCGGAACAAGAGGCGCGAGATCGTCGACTTGCCCGCACCGGACGGACCGACGATCGCAACCGTCTTGCCGGCCGGCACCTCGAAGCTGATGCCTTTCAGGATCGGCCGCGTCGGCTCGTAGGCGAAGCGCACGTCCTCGAAGCGGACCGTGCCGGCGGACACGTTCAGCGGCTGCGCGCCCGGCACGTCCTTGATCTCGGCCTCGCGGCCGAGCACGCCGAACATCTTCTCGATGTCGATGATCGCCTGCTTGATCTCGCGATAGACCATGCCCATGAAATTCAGGGGCTGGTAGAGCTGGATCATCATGGCGTTGACCAGCACGAAATCGCCGACCGTGTTGGTGCCGTTGCGCACGCCGATCGCGCACATCAGCATGGTCGCGGTTAGCCCGAGCGTGAAGATCACGGCCTGGCCGGTGTTGAGCACGGCCAGCGAAGTGTAAGTGTGGACGCTCGCCTCCTCGTAGCGCGCGACCGACTTGTCGTAGCGCTGCGCCTCGCGGGTCTCGGCGCTGAAATACTTCACGGTCTCGTAGTTGAGCAGCGAGTCGATCGCCTTGGTGTTCGCCTCGGTGTCGGAATCGTTCATCTTGCGGCGGATGCCGATCCGCCACTCGGTCGCGATGTAGGTGTAGTACATATAGACCGTGACCGTGATCAGGGTTGCGACCACGTAGCGCCAGTCGAACTGCCAGAGCAGCACCGCCATCAGCAGCGAGACCTCGACGATGGTCGGGATCAGCTGCAGGATCACCATGCGCACGATGACCTCGATGCCCTCGCGGCCGCGCTCGAGCACGCGCGTCAGGCCGCCGGTCTTGCGCTCGAGGTGAAAGCGCAGCGACAGCTCGTGCATGTGGACGAAGGTGATGGTGGCGAGCTTGCGCACCGCATGCATGGCGACGCGGGCGAAGATGCCGTCGCGCCATTGCGTCAGCACCGCCATCAGGATGCGCATCGCGCCATAGCTCGCGGTGAGCAGCAGCGGCGAGGCGATCACCCAGAGGTGCCAATTGTCGGCCGCCACCGGCGCGGTGTTGGCGCTGGTCAGCGCGTCGGTCGCCCATTTGAAGCTGAACGGGACCGCCAGCGTGATCAGCTTGGCCACGAGCAGCAGCACCATCGACCAGACCACGCGCATCTTCAGGTCGAAGCGGTCGCCCGGCCAGATATAGGGCCACAGATGCGCCAGCGTGCCCATCAAGGTGGCCCCGGCCGGCGCTCCGCCGGCAGGTTCAGGAACGTCGGCGCCGTCGAACGATTGAGGTTGGTCCATCAAGAAGCCTGAAAGCCCGCCGGATGCGGACGTCGCTGCGATTAACGGTTTTCGCCCGTCATATAGAGCCTTCCCGATGCCAGCGCACCCCGCCAGATGGCGAATCTTCGATTGTTTGTCGCCATTTACCGGTAGATTCCCGGTCAGGTCGAATCACCGATTGGGCTTGACGCCCCTTCGCTGCAATGCATCATGACACCAATGAGCACCATTAAAACCGTCTGTGTCTATTGTGGCTCCGGCCCCGGAACCAATCCCCGCTTCACCGAAGGCGCCAAGGCGTTCGGCAAGGCCCTCGCCGAGAACAACATCCGCCTCGTCTATGGCGGCGGCTCGCTCGGCCTGATGGGCTCGGTCGCGACCTCCGTGCTCGATCACGGCGGCACGGTCACCGGCATCATCCCCGAATTCCTCCGCAAGCGCGAGAACGCGCTGACGCGCGTGCAGGAGATGATCGTCACCCCCGACATGCACGAGCGCAAGCGGCTGATGTTCGAGCGTTCGGACGCTTTCGTGGCGCTGCCGGGTGGCGTCGGCACGCTGGAAGAGCTGGTCGAGCAGCTGACCTGGAAGCAGCTCGGCCGTCACGCCAAGCCGGTGTTGCTCGCCAATATCGACAATTTCTGGGAGCCGCTGTTCTCGCTGCTGTCGCATATGCGCCAGACCGAGTTCATCCGCGCCGGGCTTTCGGTCGACATCCTCAAGGCCGATCGCGTCGAGGAGATCTTGCCGAAGCTGAAGGCGGCAGCAGCCCAGATCGCCGAGGCGGAAAAGCAGCTCGCCCCGGAAGTCGCGCGCAGGCTGTAGCAGCTCCTGGTTTGAGCATGATCGTCCGGAAAACCGCTACACGCTTTTCCGGATCATGCTCTACTCGCCCGGAAACGTCACCGCCTCGATCCGGTTACCATCGGGATCGAGGACGAAGGCTGCGTAATAGCGCACACGGTCGTGTGGCCGCAGGCCCGGCGCGCCGTCGGAGACACCACCGGCGAACACCGCGGCGGCATGAAACGCATCGATCTCGGCCGTGGTCTTTGCCCGCAGGCAGATGTGCACCCCGCTCTCCGGCCCAACGCGCTGCATACCCTCGCGAAGATTGATCCAGAACTCCGGATAGGCCTTGCCGAAGCCGACCGTCCGCGGCCGCGTGACGAGACGCGTGAGGCCGAGCGTTGCGAGTGTGGCCTCGTAGAACTTTGCGGAGCGATCGAGATCGCTGACGCCGACGGAGATGTGGTCGATCATGTGACGCGCTCCCCTGCCTCCCCCTGTCATTCCGGGGCGATGCAAAGCATCGAACCCGGAATCTCGAGATTCCGGGTTCGCCTCTTCGAGGCGCCCCGGAATGACGGCACACAGTCTTACGTCGGCGCGCCCGATTTCACGAGCTTGTAGATCACCGAATCCATCAGCGCCTGGAACGAGGCGTCGATGATGTTCGGGGACACCCCGACCGTGGTCCAGCGGTCCCCGTTCTCGTCCTCGCTCTCGATCAGCACGCGCGTGACCGCCTCGGAGCCGCCGTTGAGGATACGCACGCGGTAGTCGATCAGCTTCAGGCCGTCGATGTATTTCTGGTACTTGCCAAGATCCTTGCGCAGCGCGACGTCGAGCGCGTTGACGGGACCGTTGCCTTCGGCCGCCGAGATCAGGCGCTCGCCGGCGACGTCGACCTTGACCACCGCCAAAGCGACGGTGACGCGCTCGCCGTGCGAATTGTAGCGCTGCTCGACATTGACGTCGAACTGCTCGACCTCGAAATAATGCGGCACCTTGCCGAGCGTGCGGCGCGCCAGGAGCTCGAACGAGGCATTGGCGGATTCATAGGCGTAGCCCTGTGCCTCGCGCTCCTTCAATTCCTCGACGAGCCGCGTCAGCTTCGGATCGCTCTTCTCATAGGGAATGCCGGCACGATCGAGCTCGGCGATGACGTTGGAGCGGCCGGCCTGGTCCGACACCAGCACCTTGCGGTGGTTGCCGACCGTCTCGGGCAGGACGTGCTCGTAGGTCTGCGGATCCTTCAGCACGGCGGAAGCATGGATGCCGGTCTTGGTGACGAAGGCGCTCTCGCCGACGTAAGGAGCATGCCGGTTCGGCACGCGATTGAGCATGTCGTCGAGCGTGCGCGAGACTTTGACGAGCGTCGTCAGCTTCTCAGCGGTGACGCCGACCTCGAAGACGTCGGCAAACTCCTTCTTCAGTTTCAGCGTCGGGATCAGCGAGCAGAGATTGGCGTTGCCGCAGCGCTCGCCGAGGCCGTTGAGCGTGCCCTGGATCTGCCGCGCGCCGGCGCGCACCGCGGCGAGCGAATTCGCCACCGCCTGCTCGGTGTCGTTATGGGCGTGGATGCCGACATGGTCGCCGGGGATGTGTTTTGTCACCTCGGTGACGATGGCCTCGACCTCGTTCGGCATGGTGCCGCCATTGGTGTCGCACAGCACCACCCAGCGCGCGCCGGCCTCATAAGCGGCCTTGGCGCAGGCAAGCGCGAAGCTGGAATCCTCCTTGTAGCCGTCGAAGAAATGCTCGCAGTCGAGCATGACTTCGCGGCCCGCGGCCTTCGCCACCGCGACGCTGTCGCGGATCGAGGCGAGATTCTCCTCTTTCGTCGTCTCCAGCGCGACGCGCACCTGGTAGGCCGACGACTTTGCCACGAAGCAGATCGCGTCGGCCTTGGCTTCGAGCAGCCCGGCGACGCCGGGATCGTTGGAGACCGAGCGCCCTGCCCGCCGCGTCATGCCGAAGGCGGTGAAGCGCGCATGATTGAGCTTTGGCCTCGCCGCAAAGAATTCGCTATCGAGCGGATTGGCGCCGGGATAGCCGCCCTCGACATAGTCGATGCCGAGATCATCCAGCATCGCCGCGATGATCTGCTTGTCGGTCAGCGTGAAATCGACGCCGTTGGTCTGCGCGCCGTCGCGCAGCGTGGTGTCGAACAGATAGAGGCGCTCTTTGCTCATTGCGGCGCTCCGAGCGTCTTCTTCATGGTGGTGTTGGCGAGCCACTCGTCATTGATGGTGACGCTGTTGCGCCGCTGGGCGGTGTAGCCGCGCTTGGCGAAGAAGTTTTGGGCGGTGTCGCTGGCATCGACGGTCAGAGCCGTTGCGCCGCGGCTGCCGGCGAGCTTCTCCAGCGCGTCGACCAGCATGGTCGCGATGCCCTGCCCGGCGACGGCCGGATGCACATAGAGCATGCGGATATGATCGGTGCCGCGCAGCGAGACGAAGCCGACGGGCGAGCCTTCCAGTGTCGCGATCAGGGTCAGGTCGGAGGCGAGGTGCTTGCCGAACTCCTCGTCCTCCGCGGCCTCCATCCAGGCCTGCTGCTGCGCCTCGCTGTAGTCGTCGCCGGTCAGCTCCTCGATGCTGGCGGTGAAGATCGCGGCGAGCACCGGCACGTCATCCGGCAGGAACGGCCGCAGGCCGGGCTTTGGCAAACTCTGTCCCATCGTCCTCACCACATCCCATAGAGTTTCAGCGCGATCGCCACGGCGGCGCCGAGCAGCAGGATCTTCAGCGCGATGTAATACAGCCAGTGCCGCGGGAACGGCGTGTCGGGCCGTTTCATCGCGCGATCTCCCAGGTCGTTCCGTCCTTGGAGTCCTTGATCGCAACGCCCATCGCCGCCAGCAGATCGCGGATGCGGTCGGACTCCTTGAAGTCCTTCCGACCACGCGCCGCCGTCCGCTCCGCGATCAGGCGCTCGACCTCCGCGGCATCGACGCCGCTTGCCTGCTGCTTGCGCCCTTCCCATTGCGCAGCGCTCTCGGAAAGGAACCCAAGCAGGCGCAACGAACCCGACAATGCATCGGCATCGCCACGCAAGCCGTGCAGCGCTGCAATCGCGAGCGGCGTGTTGAGATCGTCAAGCAGCGGCTCGACCACGGATGCCGCGGGCTTACCGGGTGCAACGTCGGCCGCGACGCGATACCAGTCATCGAGCGTCCTGGCGCTCTCTTCCAGCGACTTCATGGTCCAGTCGATCGGCGAGCGGTAATGCGTCTTCAGCATGTTCAGGCGCAGCACCTCGCCCGGCCAGTCCTGGAGCAGCTCGTGAATGGTGATGAAGTTGCCGAGGCTTTTCGACATCTTCTCGCTCTCAACCTGCAGGAAGCCGTTGTGCATCCAGTAGTTCGCCATGCGCTCCTGGTGGAAGGCGCAGCAGGTCTGCGCGACCTCGTTCTCGTGATGCGGAAACACGAGATCGATGCCGCCGCCATGGATGTCGAAATGCTCGCCGAGATGCTTCCACGCCATCGCGGAGCACTCGATGTGCCAGCCGGGACGACCCTCGGCCTTGATGCCGGCCGGCGACGGCCATGACGGCTCGCCCGGCTTGGACGGCTTCCACAGCACGAAGTCGGTATTGCCCTTCTTGTAGGGCGCGACGTCGACACGGGCGCCGGCGACCATCTCGTCCAGCGAGCGGTTGGACAACGCGCCGTAGCGCGGCAGGCCGGAATTGGCCGCGTTCATCGCCTGCGGCGAGAACAGCACATGGTCCTCGGCGGCATAGGCGAAGCCGCCCTTGATCAGCCGTTCGATGATCTCGCGCATCTCGACGATGTGCTCGGTTGCGCGCGGCTCGACGCTCGGCCTGAGCGCACCGAGCGCATCGACGTCGGCGTGAAACTGCTTGCCGGTCTGCTCGGTGACCTTGCGGATCGCCTCGTTCAGCGGCAGGCCGGGAAAATCGCGCGCGGCGCGGTCGTTGATCTTGTCGTCGACGTCGGTGATGTTGCGGACATATTTGACGTGCGCCTCGCCATAGAGATGGCGCAGCAGCCGAAACAGCACGTCGAACACGATCACCGGCCGCGCATTGCCGATATGGGCGAAGTCGTAGACGGTCGGTCCGCACACATACATGCGGACGTCCTTCGCATCGAGCGGCACGAAGGTGCGCTTTTCCCGGCTCAGCGTATCGTAGAGGCGTAATTCCATATGGATACCCGTCGGCTGTTGGCCGGGCGTCCAGTGCTCTCAATGTGTTTGAGAAAAGACGGCTCCAGCCAGCGAATCGCTAGCTCGTAATCTCGCAAATGATGCAAATGGCGAGGAGACCGTTCATGCCGGAACATATGGGCCATGAGGCGGCCCTGCGTCAAGGGAGCCGCGAAAATGCCGCTTTATTTCCGCAAAGCGCGGCCTCGCCGCCTTCATGGTTCGTCATCCTTAACCTTTTGAGACTATTCAGAAGCTGGCGGTTCCCCAAAGCCCCGGTATTTCCATGCGATCGATATTTGCGCTCATTTCCTGTGCCTCCATCCTTGCGGCATCCGGCGCTTTGGCCGAGACCCGTGTCTTCATCATCGCCAACCAGGCGGACGGCTATGGCATCGACCAGTGCCTGGCCAAGGGCGACAAATGCGGCGCACAGGTCGCGCGGACCTATTGCCAGTCACGGGATTTTGCCCAGGCATCAAGCTATCGCCGGGTCGATCCTGACGAAATTACCGGGTCTGTCCCCAAAACCGGCGCAAACTGCTCCCATGGCCATTGCGACGAATATGTCGCAATCACCTGCCAGCGCTGAATTCGCTCGGAGCTGGCGTACCTTAGGCCCGATCTTTGGCCCCTGAAACGACGTGACGATGCCGCAGGAAGCGGCTATGGGAGGGCGCGCTTCGGCCCTCCAAACTCACTTGGAATGTCACATTGGGCCGTGACCTCGCTAGAATGGCGGATATGCCTGAATTTTTCTCTCTCTCCCGTGCCCGCTCCCTCCTTGCCTGCACCGTGCTCCTCGGCACCGTCATGCTCGCCAACGGCGCTTTCGCGCAGGCCGGCCCGCCCCCAGGGCCGCCGCCGCAGCCGGGCCAGAACGGGCTCGGGCCGAACCCGATGTGCTCACGGCTGGAAGGCCAGCTCGCCGCGCTCGATCGCGGCGGCGGCGGTGGCGACCCCGCGCGCGAAGACCAGATCCGCCGTTACCAGGAATCCCAGAGCCGCCAGCAGGCCGAGCTCGACCGCGTCACCATGCAGGCCAAGCGCATGGGCTGCGATTCCTCCGGCTTCTTCTCGCTGTTCAACGGCCAGTCGGCGCAATGCGGCCCGGTCAACACCCAGATCCAGCAAATGCGCGCCAATCTGGACCAGATCACCGGCAATCTCGAGCGCCTGCGCGGCGGCGGCCCCGGCGGCTTCAGCCCGGAGCGCGACAATCAGCGCCGCTCGGTGCTGGCGGCGCTCGCACAGAACAATTGCGGCCCGCAATATGCCAACGCCGCGCAATCGCAAGGCGGCGGCAACTTCCTGAGCAATCTGTTCGGCGGCAACAACAACCCCAACAATCCGCAAGGCGTGCCGCCGGCCGATCTCGGCCCGCAGTCGGGCACCTATCGCACCGTGTGCGTGCGCACCTGCGACGGCGCCTATTTCCCGATCTCGTTCGCGACCGTACCGGCGCGCTTCGCCGACGACGAGAAGACCTGCAAGGCGCTGTGCCCGGCCGCGGAAGCCGTGCTCTACACCCATCGCAATCCCGGCGAGGACATGAACTCGGCGGTCTCCACCGCCGGCCAGCCCTACACGGCGCTGCCGACCGCGTTCAAATTCCGCAGCGAGTTCAACCCGTCCTGCTCCTGCAAGGCCGCCGGCCAGACCTGGGCCGACGCGCTGAAATCGGCCGACGACAAGGCCGCCGCCGAGCAGCAGGGTGACATCATCGTCACCGAGGAGAGCGCCAAGAAGATGCAGCAGCAGCGGCTCAGCAAGGGCACGCCGCAGCCTGCCAATGGCAAGAAGGGCGCGGCGCCCGCGCCGACGACGGCCACCGCACCTGCGGCAACGCCGCCGGCGGACAGCGGCGCGGCGACGACGTCCTCAGAGAACAAGCCGATCCGCTCGGTCGGGCCGACCTTCCTGCCGCAACAGCAGAAGTAAGCCCTAATCCGTCATGTCCTGTGAAGGCGGTCGCCAGGCGCGGCCGCTTCGCGGTTACTGTTCACCCTCGCGGCTCCACGGGAAGAGATTGGCCGGAAAATCCGCTGCGTAGCGCTTTCCCTTCGGGGGCGGCGGCAGCTCGTCCGGTGGATTTGGATTCGGCTCGACCACCCGCCGATAGAGATGCCAGGTGGCGTGACCGAGCACCGGCAGGACGACAGCGAGACCGACGAAGAACGGCAGCGAGCCGATCACGAGCAGTGCCGCGACGATGAGGCCCCATCCGGCCATCGCAACCGGATTCTCCGCCACCGCTCGGAGCGACGTGCGGATCGCGTCGATCGCAGTCGCATGCCGGTCGAGCATCAACGGAAACGACACGACGCTGACGCACAAGGCCACAACCGCAAACAGGAAGCCGACACCGCAACCGACGACGATGAGCGACCAGCCTTCCGGCGTCGTCAGCACGCGCGTTGCGAAGTCGGGAATGCTTGCGGCCGCCGCGTGACCGAAGATCGTGACATAGATTGCGTTCGCGACACCGATCCAGGCCCCGAACAGGACCAGCAGGAGCACGCCGAGTTCGACCATTGCGCCGAACGACGGTGCGCGCAGCACCTTGATCGCATCCCATGCATCGACCTGCTCGCCGCGCTCGCGACGCCGGCTGAGTTCGTAGAGACCGATCGCGGCAAAAGGGCCGATCAAGGCAAAGCCGGCAGCCAGCGGAAACAGGAGCGGCAGCACCGAATAGCCGAGAACCATCCTGAACAGGACGAGGCCGAGAACGGGATAAATCACGCACACGACGATCGCGTGGCTCGGCATCGCCTGGAAATCCTCCCAACCCAGGCGCAGCGCCTCGGTCAGGTCGGACAAGCTGATCTTGCGAATGGGATAGGAGGCCGCTTCGCCGAAGACGTGCCGCCTGATGACGTCGTGGGAGTACAGAGTGGCCATGAACGGACCCTCCCGTGCTGAAAATCGCGGTTTTCGATCACGCGCGCTTTCCAGCCACGCGCATCCGCCTGTCGAGCAGGAAACGCGGTGGGCCGAGTACGACAAGTCAGGTTCAGCGAAAAGAGCCTGGCCGGACGGAACCCGTCGCGACCTGCCCCGCAAGCTTAGCGCGCGCGGGGCACGGCTGCGCTCACGGTTAGGTGAATATGCACCTGATTTGTGCGTTGCATCGCCCGGAACGCCGCCACCCAACATGCACCTGATGCTTTGTCGACTGCCCGGGTGATGGCAACCACGCCATGTCGGAGCACCCGCATTGCTCTATTGACGCCGGATTGGGCTGGTATCATTTTAGACGCAGACGCCCTTAGAGTTTGGTCGCGAGCGTTCTGTTGATTTCGCGACCGGTAGAAGGGGCGAGGCAAGAGGCCGGCGATGGCATAGATGCCAGCCAAGAAAGGCCAGCCATCGCGACATGAGCTCCGCCCTGGATTCGTATCCGTAGCCTTCGATGGCAAGGATGGATCAGGATGGCTGTCGCACTGATACTGCTTCTGGTCGCGATCGGCTCGGTGCTGTTTCACCTCTACAGCCCGTGGTGGTGGACGCCGATCGCCACGAACTGGGCCTATATCGACCACACCATCAACATCACGTTCTGGATCACCGGCTTCGTTTTCGTCGCGGTCATCGCCTTCATGGCCTATTGCATCTTTCGCTTTCACCACAAAGACGGAAGACGGGCTGACTACAATCCGGAAAACAAAAGGCTCGAATGGTGGCTGAGCGTCGGGACCGGCGTCGGAGTCGCGGCCATGCTGGCGCCTGGCCTCGTGGTCTGGCACCAGTTCGTGACGGTGCCTGCGGATGCCACCGAGGTCGAGGTCATGGGCCAGCAATGGCAATGGAGCTTCCGCCTTCCGGGCAAGGATGGGCGGTTGGGCACATCCGATGTCCGCAACATCGCGTCCGACAATCCGATGGGACTCAATCGTGACGACCCCCACGCGCAGGACGACGTCGTGATCGAGAACGGCGACCTGCACCTTCAAATGGGAAAGCCGGTCAAGGTCCTCCTCCGCTCGGTTGATGTCCTGCACGATTTCTACGTGCCCGAATTCCGCGCCAAGATGGACATGGTTCCTGGCATGGTGACCTTTTTCTGGATAACGCCGATCCGAACCGGAACGTTCGACGTTCTGTGTGCGGAGCTTTGTGGCGCGGCTCATTATCAGATGCGGGCCAAGGTCATCGTCGACGAAGAGCGCGAATATCACGCTTGGCTGGAGCAACAAAAGACGTTTGCCGAATTGTCGCCGGCAAAAGCTGTGGTGAAGGCGACATACCAATCCGGTGGCAAGTAGCAAGCTGCCGCTGCGAAGACGGATCGGGTGCACGAGGCCAACGCCTCACCCCCGATGGAAACGACCGAGGAGGTTTCTAATGGTCGATATTCCATATGAAGGGATCGCAGGCATCCCGCCTGCCGAAGTACCTGATGTCGAGCTCTATCATCCAAGGAGCTGGTGGACACGGTATGTCTTCTCGCAGGACGCCAAGGTGATCGCCATTCAGTATTCGCTGACGGCCACGGCCATCGGGCTGGTGGCCCTGGTGCTGTCGTGGCTGATGCGACTGCAACTGGGATTCCCCGGCACCTTCTCTTTCATCGATGCCAACCAGTACCTCCAGTTCATCACCATGCACGGCATGATCATGGTGATCTATCTGCTCACCGCATTGTTCCTGGGCGGCTTCGGCAACTACCTGATCCCGCTGATGGTCGGCGCCCGGGACATGGTCTTCCCTTATGTGAACATGCTGAGCTACTGGGTCTACCTGCTCGCAGTCCTGGTGCTGGCCTCGACATTCTTCGTGCCCGGTGGCCCCACCGGCGCCGGCTGGACGCTATACCCGCCGCAAGCAATCCTCTCCGGAACGCCCGGGCAGGATTGGGGCATCATTCTCATGATGTCGTCCCTGATCCTGTTCATCATCGGCTTCACCATGGGCGGGCTGAATTACGTGGTCACGGTGCTCCAGGCGCGCACCCGCGGCATGACGTTGATGCGCCTGCCGCTGACGGTGTGGGGCATTTTCACGGCGACCGTCATGGCGCTCTTGGCATTCCCTGCCCTCTTCGTTGCCTCGGTCATGCTGCTGCTCGACCGTCTCCTGGGAACCAGCTTCTTCATGCCCTCCCTCGTCGAGATGGGACAGCTTTCGAAATATGGCGGCGGCAGCCCGCTACTCTTCCAGCACCTGTTCTGGTTCTTCGGCCACCCCGAGGTCTACATCGTCGCCCTGCCCGCCTTCGGCATCGTCTCCGATCTGATCAGCACGCATGCCCGCAAGAACATCTTTGGTTACCGCATGATGGTCTGGGCGATCGTGGCCATCGGCGCGCTCAGCTTCATCGTATGGGCGCACCACATGTATGTGAGCGGCATGTTCCCGCAATTCGGGTACTTCTTCGCCACCACGACGCTCATCATCGCCATCCCCACCGCGATCAAGGTCTACAACTGGGTGCTGACCTTGTGGCGCGGCGACATTCATCTCAGGGTGCCGATGCTGTTCGCACTCGGCTTCATCATCACCTTCGTGAATGGCGGCCTCACCGGCCTCTTCCTCGGCAACGTCGTCGTCGACGTGCCCCTCTCGGATACCATGTTCGTGGTCGCGCATTTCCACATGGTGATGGGCGTGGCGCCAATCATGGTCGTGCTCGGCGCGATCTATCATTGGTACCCCAAGGTCACGGGGCGGATGCTGAACGACGTCCTGGGCAAGTTTCACTTCTGGGTCACCTTCCTCGGCGCCTACCTGATCTTCTTCCCCATGCACTATCTTGGACTGCTCGGGGTTCCGCGCCGGTATTTCGAACTCGGGGACACGGCGTTCATCCCGTCCTCGGCCCATTCACTGAATGCCTTCATCTCCGTGGTGGCCTTGACCGTCGGCTTCAGCCAGATGGTGTTCCTGTTCAATCTTGCCTGGAGCCTGTTCAAAGGTGAGGCCTCAGGCGGCAATCCGTGGCGGGCGACGACGCTGGAGTGGCAGACGCCGGAGACGCCCCCTGGACACGGCAACTGGGGCAAGGAGCTCCCGGTCGTGTACCGCTGGGCCTATGACTACAGTGTGCCCGGCGCCGCGGAGGACTTCATTCCGCAGAACCAGCCGCCACGCGCGACGCAGCTCGTTCAGGGAGCTGCTTCGTGAGCGCCATCATCCTGTTCCTGACTGTGCTTGCGGTGATCGCCGGATGGTGGCTGTCGCAGCAGCGGCTGACGGCCAAGCCCTGGCTGGAGGAAGGCTCGGTCGGTGACTTCCCTGGCGGCGATAGCATGTCCTGGCCGGCAGCAAAGGTCGGACTTGGCGTGTTTCTCGCCGTCGCGAGCGCATTATTCGTCCTCTTCATCAGCGCCTACTCGATGCGCATGAGTGTGGTGGACTGGCGGCCGCTGCCGGTCCCGCGGCTGCTGTGGGTCAACACCGGCGTCCTGGTCCTGAGCAGTGCCGCGCTGCAATGGTCGTACGTGGCTGCCGGGCGACACGATACCGAGAACGTCAAGATCGGTCTGCTCGCTGGCGGAGCATCTGCCGTGATCTTCCTCGCCGGACAGCTCCTGGCCTGGCAACGGCTCGGGGCAGCCGGATATTTCGTGGCGTCCAATCCGGCGAATTCCTTCTTCTACCTGTTGACCGCGGTGCATGGGTTGCATCTGACGGGTGGCCTGGTCGCCCTCGGGCGAACGTCGGCCAAGGTGTGGCGTGGCGCCCCCGACACGCGCTTGAGCGTGGAACTGTGCGCCATCTACTGGCATTTCCTGCTGCTGGTCTGGCTTGTCCTGCTCGGTCTCCTCACGGGGTGGACCGACGATTTCGTCAACATCTGTCGCCAATTGCTGAGCTAGGGAGGCGAGACCAGATGGCTGAGACCGTACTGACACATTCGGGCCAATCGCCTGCGCGGCTTGAAGGCTGGCGCGGTATCGCCGCCGACTGGGCGTCCGATCAACGCGCCTTCAAGAACGTGTCCTGGGGCAAGGCCATGATGTGGATCTTCCTCCTCAGCGACACCTTCATCTTCAGTTGCTTCCTGCTCTCCTACATGACGGCGCGCATGTCGACGACCGTGCCGTGGCCGAATCCAAGCGAAGTCTTCGCCCTCAACTTCGCCGGCAAGCAGATTCCGCTGATCCTGATCGCGATCATGACCTTCATCCTCATCAGCAGCAGCGGCACGATGGCGATGGCTGTCAATTTCGGCTACCGCCGCGATCGCGTCAGAACCGCGGCCTTGATGCTGGTCACGGCGGCCTTCGGCGCGACCTTCGTCGGAATGCAGGCGTTCGAATGGACCAAGCTGATCATGGAGGGCGTCCGGCCCTGGGGCAATCCATGGGGTGCACCACAGTTTGGTGCAAGCTTCTTCATGATCACCGGCTTCCACGGCACCCACGTGACGATCGGCGTGATCTTCCTGATCGCGATCGCGCGGAAGGTCTTGCGCGGCGACTTCGACGTCGAGCGGCGCGGCTTCTTCACGAGCCGCAAGGGCTATTACGAAATCGTCGAGATCATGGGCCTGTACTGGCACTTCGTCGATCTCGTGTGGGTGTTCATCTTTGCATTGTTCTATCTTTGGTGAGGTCGGCGCATGACAAACGCGACGGTACACATGGAAGGCCAGCTCCACGCTCCGGCGCACGGCGCAGTCGCAACAGCAGCCGTGCACGCCAAGGGGCAACAGCACCCGATCAAGCTCTACCTCGTGGTCTGGGGCTGGCTGTTCGTCCTCAGCACGTGCTCCTACCTCGTCGACTACTTTGGCCTGCAGGGCTATCTGAGGTGGTCGCTGATCCTGCTGTTCATGATGTTGAAGGCCGGCCTGATCGTCGCCGTCTTCATGCACATGGCCTGGGAGCGACTAGCCCTCGCCTATGCCATCCTGCTGCCGCCGATCGCGGTGCTGGTGTTTGTGTCGATCATGGTGCTCGAATCCGAATACACCCACTTGCTGCGGGTGCTGTTCTTCGCAACCCCGTCGTAGCGCCCGCTGAAGTTCAGCCCTCGAACGCGTCGATCGACGCCTTGTTGCCGCGCGAGACCAGCGTTTCGTCGGGCGCGGGCAGCTTCTCGCCCTTGTCGCGGAAGCGGTTGGTGATGGGATAGCGGCGGTCGCGGCCGAGATTCCTCGCCGTCACTTTCACGCCGGGCGCGGCCTGGCGGCGCTTGTATTCGGCGACGTTGAGCAGATGGTCGATGCGGGCAACCGTGTCGCGGTCGAAGCCGGCGGCGATGATCGCCTCGAGCGGCTCCTCGCGCTCGATGAGGCGCTCCAGGATCGCATCGAGCACGTCATAAGGCGGCAGGGAGTCCTGGTCGGTCTGGTTCTCGCGCAGCTCCGCCGTCGGCGGACGCGTGATGATATCAGGCGGGATCACCTCACCTGCGGGCCCGAGCGCGTCCTCAGGCTTCCAGCCGTTGCGCAAGCTCGCCAGGCGAAACGCCTGCGTCTTGTAGATGTCCTTGATCGGATTGAAGCCGCCATTCATGTCGCCATAGAGCGTGGCGTAGCCGACCGACATTTCCGACTTGTTGCCCGTCGTCACCACCATCAGCCCGGTCTTGTTGGAGATCGCCATCAGCAGCGTGCCGCGGGTGCGGGCCTGCAGATTTTCCTCGGTGATATCGGGCGGCAGGTTCTTGAAGATGCCCGACAGGATCGTCTCGAACCCGGTCACGGCTTCCGCGATCGGCAAAACCTCGTAGCGGATGCCGAGATGGCCAGCGAGCTCGCCGGCGTCCGCGATCGAATGTGCGGCCGTGTAGCGATAGGGCAGCATCACGCCATGCACCTGATCGGCGCCGAGCGCATCGACGGCGATCGCCGCGCACAGCGCGGAATCGATGCCGCCGGAGATGCCGAGGAGCACACCGGGAAAGCCGTTCTTGGCGACATAGTCGCGAAGGCCGAGCACGCAGGCGGCGTAGTCGGCGCGGTCGCCCTCGACCTGCGCCGCGATGGGACCGGTACAGCGCCAATCGTCCCCGTTACGCGTGAAGCGCAGCGTGGCGATGCTCTCCTCGAACGCCGGCAGTTGCGCCGCGAGCGAGAGATCGCCGTTGAGCACGAAGGACGCGCCGTCGAACACCAGCTCATCCTGGCCGCCAACCTGGTTGAGATAGACCAGCGGCAGGCCGCTCTCGGTCACGCGCGCCACCGCGACCGACAAGCGCACATCGTTCTTGTCGCGAGCGTAAGGCGAGCCGTTCGGCACCAGGATGATCTCGGCGCCGGTCTCCGCCAGCGTCTCGACCACGTTCTCGTAGTCCTCGGACTCCTCCAGCCAGATGTCCTCGCAGATCGGCACGCCGATGCGCACGCCGCGCACGGTCACGGGGCCCGCGGCAGGCCCGCGCGAAAACAGCCGCTTCTCGTCGAAAACGCCGTAATTCGGCAGGTTGCATTTGAAGCGAAGCGCGGCGATGCGGCCGCCGTCGAGCAGCGCGCAGGCATTATGAAGCCTGCCGTCCTCGACCCAGGGCGTGCCGACCAGCATCGCCGGTCCGCCGTCGGCGGTCTCGCGCGCCAGCGCTTCGATCGCGGCGCGGCAGGCGGCCTGGAAGGCCGGCTTCTGCACCAGATCTTCCGGCGGATAGCCGGCGATGAACAATTCGGGAAACAGCACGAGATCGGCGCCGTCCGCGGCCGCCTGCGCGCGCGCGGCCCGTGCCTTGGCGGCGTTGCCCTCGATATCGCCCAGGGCCGGATTGAGCTGGGCGAGCGTGACCGCGAATGCGTTGAGACGTTCGGTCATGGCCACAGCGCTCCGATCTCGTGGCTAGAGCGTGATCCGGAAAAGTGTGAGGCGGCTTTCCGAAAGGATCATGCTCAAACAAAAAACTAAAGCGCAATGCGCGCTTTAGAGGAACCCCAGACGCTCGACGATGGCGATGATCCAGAACGCGCCGGCCATCAGCAGCGCGACGCCGACCGCGGCCGAGCCCATGTCCTTGACCCGCCCGATCTGCTTGTCGTGATCCATGGTGAGGCGGTCGGCGAGCTTCTCGATCGCGGTGTTGAGCAGCTCGACCACCAGCACGAACGCGACCGAGCAGACCAGTTCGACCGCGCGCATCGCGGTCGCGGCGACGAGCCAGGCCAGCGGCAGCGACAACAGGAGCGCAAAAATCTCCTCGCGGACGGCCTGCTCCGAGCGGAACGCAAAGGCCAGACCGTTGCGTGAATTGATCGTGGCCTTCCAGATCCGCAGCAAAGTCTTAGAGCCCCGCTGCGGCCGGCATCGGCTTGACCTTGCCGGCGCGTTCCTGCTTGAGCAGCTCGGCGACCAGGAAAGCCATGTCGATGGATTGCTCGGCGTTGAGGCGGGGATCGCAGACCGTGTGATAGCGGTCGTTGAGATCCTCGTCCGTGATCGCGCGGGCGCCGCCGAGGCATTCGGTGACGTCCTTGCCGGTCATCTCCAGATGCACGCCGCCGGCATGGGTGCCTTCGGCGGCATGGATCGCGAAGAACGACTTCACCTCGGACAGGATGCGGTCGAACGGCCGCGTCTTGTAGCCGGTGGTGGAGGTGATGGTGTTGCCGTGCATGGGATCGCACGACCAGACCACCACCCTGCCCTCGCGCTGGACGGCGCGGATCATGTTCGGCAGGTGCTCGCCGATCTTGTCGGAGCCGAAGCGGCCGATCAGCGTCAGCCGGCCCGGCTCGTTGTCGGGGTTGAGCACGTCGATCAGCTTGAGCAGCTCGTCGGGCTTGAGCGAGGGGCCGCACTTCAGGCCGATCGGATTCTTGATGCCGCGGAAATATTCGATATGGCCGTGATCGAGCTGACGGGTGCGGTCGCCGATCCAGATCATGTGGCCGGAGGTCGCATACCAGTCGCCGGTGGTGGAATCGACCCGGGTCATGGCCTGCTCGTAGCCGAGCAGCAGCGCCTCGTGGCTGGTGTAGAAATCGGTGGCGCGCAGCTCCGGATGGCTCTCGAGGTCAAGGCCGCAGGCGCGCATGAAGTTGAGCGCATCGGAAATGCGGTCGGCCAACTCCTTGTAGCGGCGGGACTGCGGCGAATCCTTCAGGAAGCCAAGCATCCATTCATGCACGCTGCCGAGATTGGCGTAGCCGCCGGTTGCGAACGCGCGCAGCAGGTTCAGCGTCGCGGCCGACTGGCGATAGGCCATCAGCTGGCGCTGCGGGTCCGGCACGCGCGCTTCCTTGGTGAAGGCGATGTCGTTGACGATGTCGCCGCGATAGCTCGGCAGCTCGACGCCGTTCAGCTTCTCGGTCGGCGACGAGCGCGGCTTGGCGAACTGGCCGGCGATGCGGCCGACCTTCACCACGGGGACGGCGCCGGCATAGGTCAGCACCACCGCCATCTGCAAGAGCACGCGGAAGAAGTCGCGGATGTTGTTGGCGCCGTGCTCGGCAAAGCTCTCGGCGCAGTCACCGCCCTGGAGCAGGAAGGCCTCGCCGGCCGCAACGCGGCCAAGCGCCTTCTTCAGGTTGCGCGCCTCGCCGGCGAACACCAGCGGCGGAAAGCTCGCAAGCTGCGCCTCGACGTCGGCCAGGGCCTTGGCGTCGGGATATTCGGGCACCTGTAGCACCGGCTTGCTGCGCCAGGACTCGGGCGTCCACCGCTCGGACATCGCAATCTCTCCGTGAAGCAAAAAAGTGCAACCTGATCTATGGGTTGCGAGGGCCGCCTTATACACAGGCTGGCACGACATCGCCAGTTGTAAATCCATTTCGCATTGCAAACCCTTGCGGGCAAAGCCGAATTCGCATTTGCTAGGGAACGCGACGAAACCGGCAAGACACCTCCCGCCCATGGACGCGGCACTGGACGACGTTTTCATCGACGAGATCAGCTTCCCGGCGACCGACGGGTATGCGCTGGCCGGCACCCTGTTCCTGCCGCGCGGCGCCAAGCGCCACGCCGTCCTGATCAATTCGGCCACCGCCGTGCCGCGCAAGATCTATCGCGGCTTTGCCTCCTATCTCGCCCATCGCGGCTGCGCGGTACTGACTTACGACTACCGCGGCATCGGCGGCTCCCGCCTGCCGGCGATGGTCGGCTACAACCAGCCGAAATCGCTGGTCGGCTTCAAGGCCTCGATGTCGGATTGGGCGGCGCTCGACGTCACCGCCGCGGTGCGCTGGATGCGCGAGCGCTATCACACCATGCCGCTCGCCTATGTCGGCCACTCCTTCGGCGGCCAGGCGCTTGGGCTGATCGCGAACAACAGCGAGATTTCGCGCGCGGCCTTCGTGGCCTCGCAGGCCGCGACCTGGCGGCTGATGACCTCGCCGGAGAAATACCGCGTCTTCGCCTTCATGAATTTCGTCGGCGTGCCGCTGGCCCACGCGTTCGGCTATGCGCCGGGCTGGGCCGGCGTCGGCGAGGACCTGCCCAAGGGCGTCTTCCTGCAATGGGCCGAATGGGTCTCGAGCCCGCGCTATCTGTTCGATTCAAAGCTGCTGGCGCTGGAGAATTTTGCGAAATTCAAGGGCGAGCTGCGCGCGCTCTGCTTCTCCGACGATCCCTGGGCGACGCGGCCCGCGGTCGAGCTGCTCACAGGCGGATTCACCGCGATCAAGCCGGAAGTGTTGACCGTAAAACCGTCAGACGTCGGCGCCAAGGGCATCGGCCATTTCGGCTTCTTCCGCCCCGACCACCGCGACACGCTGTGGCGCGGGGTGGCGGAATGGATCCAGGGCGAGTGAGGCTTCAGGCGTCCGCTCCAGGCAGCTTGACCAGGACCCGCAAACCGCTTCGGCCGCCCTCGGCAAGGTTCACGGCTTCAATTGTCCCCTCCAGGCGGTCGACGATTCGCTTGACGATCGAGAGGCCAAGGCCCGCGCCATCCCCTGCCGGGCGCTGTCCGCGGAAGAACGGATCGAAGATGCGGCCGAGTTCCGCGGAAGCAACGCCAGGCCCGCTATCCTCGATCTGGAGGAGTGCAGCATCGCCGTCGCGATAGACACATGTATCGATCCGTCCACCCTGCGGGGTGAAACGGAGCGCGTTGTCGAGCAGGTTACGGACCACCGCCGCAAGTATCACCGCTTCACCGCGGACCAATGCAGGTTCGAGGCGCGCAAAACCAAGATCGACGCCGCGGCCGGTCGCCTCGGGCAGAAGGTCGGCGACGACCTCCTTCGCGACATCGTCCAGCTTCACGACGGGCATTGCCCTGGTGTCATCCTGACCCGCATCCTGTCTCGCGAGGGCAAGCAACTGGTCGAGCAGATGCCTGGTCCTGCCAATACCCTGCCGGAGGGCCACGACACGACCGCGCGCATTCGCCGGCAGATCGACCGCGTCGAGATTCTCCGCCTGTAAGCTCAGCGCCGTGATCGGCGTGCGCAGTTCGTGCGCGGCGTCGGCAACGAAGCGCCGCTGCTGATCCATCAGCAGACCCACCCGCTGCAACAGCCCGTTGATCGAGGCGATGAAGGGATGCAGCTCGCTCGGCATCTGCCCGGCCGGCAGCAGCGTCATGTCATCGGCGCGCCGTCCGTCGAGATCATCGGCAAGGCGCACCATCGGCCGCAGCGAGCGCGCGACGACGATGGCCGTGACCAGCAGCAGGCAGGGGATGAGTGCCGCAATCGGCAATACGGTGCGGAACGCCATGTCGCTCGCGATCTCGTCCCGCACGGACGTGCGTTGCGCCACCGCGAACCTTGTTCCGTCAGGCCGCGTCCGCAGCAGCACGCGGATCGGCTGCCCCTTTCGCGTCGCCAGCGCGAGGCCGTCCTTCACGCTCCACAGCCTCGCCTCATCGCCGGAAGCCTGCGGCGTTGCGGCCTGGTCGATCAGCCAGACCTCGGCATCCTCGTCCACCCCGTGCAGCTCGCGACCGCCGGTAAGGCTGCCCGCCTGCACGAGGCTCGCGATCTGGATCAGGACGGAATCCTGCATTTCGATGGCCTCGTTGAAGGCCCAATGATGAGCGAACAGGCCGCCGATGAGTCCCGTCAGCAGGATGATCGCGGTAAGGCCGGCAAAGAGACGGCCCCGCAGGGATTTGATCATGGCCGGTCCACCATCCAGCCGACACCACGCACGTTGCGGATAGCGTCGGCCCCAAGCTTCCTGCGCACCGCATGGATCAGGAACTCGATCGCGTTGCTCGCGACCTCCTCGTTCCAGCCGTAGATTTGCCGCTCCAGCTCGCTGCGTGACAGGATCGCGCCTGGCCGCGACAGCAGCGCCTGCAGCAGCGCGAATTCGCGCGCGGTGAGCACCGCGGATTTCGTCAGAAACGACGCCTCGCGACTCGCGGGATCGAGGCTGAGCTTGCCATTGCCGAGCTGCGCCGGCGAACCGCTGGCCTCGCGGCGCGTGACCGCACGCATCCGCGCCAGCAATTCGCGGATCTCGAACGGCTTGATGATGTAATCGTCCGCGCCGAGATCTAGACCCTCGATCCTGTCGTCGATGGCATCGCGCGCCGTCACGATGATGATCGGGAGCTTGCGACCGTCAGAGCGCAGCCGGCGCAGGATGTCGCGGCCATCGACGTTCGGCAGGCCGAGATCGAGCAGCAGCACCTCATAGGATTCGTTTTTCGCGGCAAGCAGCGCAGTCTCGCCGTCCCTGACCCAGTCGACCGCGTAGGCAGCATCCTTCAGCGCCTGTTCGACGGCGGCGCCAACCATTCTGTCGTCCTCGATCAGCAGAACCCGCAAAGTCGATCCTCGAATTGCGCCGAACCATCCGGCCTCAAATCATGGCCGGCCCGACTTAGCGCAGAGTTAGCGAGCGCCAGCCGGCCCAAATTGCGGCGAAGGCCGCCCGATCAGGAAATTTCCCGTCCCTAAGTCGGGCCTAAGTCCCCGGCGCCACGGTCAGACATCGCTTCGGCTTTGGGAGATTTGGGCGTGTCGCAATATTCAGGGTTTGGCGCAAGACGGATACTGAACAAGGTTCCGGAGGTCACCGCGATCTTCTGGGTCATCAAGATCCTGTCGACCACGGTCGGCGAGACCGGCGCCGACTATCTCGCGGTCCATGTCGGCCTCGGCGCCGGCCTGACCGCAATCTGCATGACCGGCCTGCTGGTGGCCGCCCTGCTGCTGCAACTGAGCCGCCGTCTTTATGTACCCTGGATCTACTGGCTCACCGTCGTCCTCGTCAGCATCGTCGGCACGCAGCTCACGGACCTGCTGACCGACAAGCTCGATATCAGCCTTTACATCAGCACCGCGGCGTTCGCCGTGGCGCTCGCGGCGACTTTCGCGGTCTGGTACCGCGCCGAGCGCACCCTGTCGATCCACAGCATCGTCACCACGCGGCGCGAGCTGTTCTACTGGACGGCGATCCTGTTCACCTTCGCACTCGGCACCGCCTCCGGCGATCTCGCGACGGAAGCGCTCGGGCTTGGCTTCCAGCTCGGCGTCGTCGCCTTCGGCGCGCTGATCGTGGCAGCGGCACTGGCCTACGCCGTCGGTGCCAATTCCGTCCTCACCTTCTGGCTCGCCTACATCCTGACGCGCCCGCTCGGCGCCTCGCTCGGCGATCTGCTGTCGCAGGCGCGCGAATATGGCGGCATTGGCCTGGGCACGATCCAGACCAGCATCGTCTTCCTGACCGTGATCGTCGGCCTCGTCGCCTGGGTAACGTTCGAAGGCGACGGCGCGCGCCGCGTCGATCCCGCGCAATAATCCCAATCACGACTTCAACACTACCTGCACAGAAGCAGGAGCCAACTGGAGAACGACATGATGAAGCTTATTCCCGCCGTCGCCGTCTGCCTGCTCACAACTTTCACCGGCGAGCCAAACATGCACGCGAGCCAGCACTTCACCTTCGTGCCGCTCGTGGAGGCCGCGACCGCCAAGCTCGGCGATCTCACGCCATTCCGGACCATCGTGGTCGACGTCGCAGCACTGATCGACAAGGGCGACCTGCCCGGCGCCAAGACGCGCATCAAGGACCTCGAGACCAAATGGGACGAAGCCGAAGCTGGACTGAAGCCGCGCGCGGCTGCCGACTGGCACACGGTCGACAAGGCGATCGATCGCGCGCTGGAGGCGCTGCGCGCGGGATCGCCGGATGCCGCGAAATGCAAGCAGGCAATCACAGAGCTGCTCGCGGTGATGGATGGCGTCGCCAAGGCCTGATGCCGCTTCCGACCCATCAATCGGACGCGTCAGCCGCGGGCGGAATCCCCGGCTGACGCAACAAGGAGGATAGCATGCAGGATTCTTGGAAGAGCGGTGCCGCCAGCGAGAGCAAGGTCCCCGCAGTCACGCTCGGCTTCTGGATCATCAAGATCGCGGCCACGACGCTGGGCGAGACTGGCGGCGACACCGTCACGATGACGTTGAACTGGGGCTATCTCGCAGGAACCTGCCTGTTCCTGGCGGTCATGATCGGTCTGGTTGCGGCACAAATCCGCGCAGACAAATTCCACCCGGCCCTGTATTGGGCCACCATCGTCGCCTCGACCACCTTCGGCACGACCATGGCCGACTTCGCCGACCGCTCGCTCGGCATCGGATACACGGGCGGATCGACGCTGCTCCTCACCTGCCTCATGCTGGTGCTTGGCCTATGGTATCGCGCCGAGGGAACGATCTCGGTCAACAGCGTCAGCACGCCGAGGGTCGAGGCCTTCTATTGGGGCGCGATCACTTTTTCGCAGACGCTCGGCACCGCGCTCGGCGACTGGATCGCCGACACCGGCGACATGGGCTATCGCGGCGGCGCGCTGATCTTTGCGGCCGGGCTTGCAGTCATCGCAGCGCTCTATGTCTGGACCCGCGTCTCGCGCGTGACGCTGTTCTGGGCCGCCTTCATCCTGACGCGACCGCTGGGCGCCACGGTCGGCGATTTCCTGGACAAGCCGCTCGATCATGGCGGCCTGGCGCTGAGCCGGCCGATGGCCTCGGCTGTGATCGCTGCCTTCATGCTGGTCTGCCTGCTGCTGATCCCGCAACGCGCGGGACAGCATCCCGGAGATCATGCAGCCGAGCGCGCCTAGCGGATGATCGTCGTCAGCGACGAGTAACGCTTGGCCGGTTTTGCCTCGCTCGGCGCAAACTGCGCGAACGCTTCGCTGACACGCACCGCCGGCGGCGTGTCGCTCGCGAAGCGAAACTCCTTCGGCTTCGGCGCGTAGAAGCTGGCGCTGTAATAGTTGTCGTCGAAGCGCGTCTCGCCGACGCCGAACAATGCGTCGCAGACGAACAGGAGCGCGTAGACTCCCGCGACCGCCGCGACGATCTCCTTGAAAATTGACATGACAATGCCCCAGCCTTTTGCGGTGAGGATGCACGCCGGTTCCAAAGCCGAGGTTTAAGGCAGAGGCCTTCTTGCCCGCAGGGTTTGCCGCCGCTGACGGGATTGCAGACAATTTTATCGATCTCAAAAAAGAGCCCGCCTGACCGGATCAGGCGGGCTCAGGATTGGCCGATCGGGAGGTCTTCAGACGGCCAGATTCATCCAGACAGCCTTGGGCTCGGTGAAATTGTCGATCGCGGCGGTGCCGTGCTCGCGGCCGAGGCCGGAGTCGCGCTCGCCGCCCCAGGGCAGGCGCACGTCGGTATAGCCATAGGTATTCATCCAGACCGTGCCCGCCCGCGCCCGCTTGGCGAAGCGTTGGAGCCTGCCGATGTCGCGGCTCCAGACGCCGGCGGCGAGGCTGTAGGCCGTGCCGTTAGCGATCCGTAAAGCATCGGCCTCGTCGGTGAACTTGATGACGCTGACGACGGGGCCGAAGATCTCCTCCTGCGAGATCCGCATCTCGTGCGCGACATCGGCGAACACGGTGGGGCTGATGAAATAGCCGCGCTCGCCAACCTTCTCGCCGCCGGTGACGAGCCTCGCGCCTTCCTTGCGGCCGATGTCGACATAGTCGAGGATCGACTTCATCTGCTTCTCGGAGATCACGGGACCAAGCGCCGTCTTGCGGTCGAGCGGATCGCCGATCTTGATCGACTTCGCGCGCGCCGCGAGCCGCTCGACGACCTCGTCATAGGCCCTCTCCTGCACCAGCACGCGGGAGCCGGCCGAGCAGACCTGGCCGGCATTGAAGAAGATGCCGGAGGCCGCGGCCTTGGAGGCTGCTTCCAGATCAGCGTCGTCGAAGATGACATTGGCCGACTTGCCGCCGAGCTCGAGCGAGACGCGCTTGAAGTTGCTCGCCGCGCCTTTCATGATTCCGCGGCCCACGCCAGGCGAGCCGGTGAAGGTGACCTTGTCGACATCAGGGTGATTGACCAGCGCGTCGCCGACGACGCGGCCGGGACCGGTGACGACGTTGAAGACGCCCGCCGGAAGACCGGCTTCGAGCGCGAGCTCGGCGATGCGCAGCGCCGACAGCGAGGTCAACTCGGCCGGCTTCATCACCACGGTGCAGCCGCAGGCGAGTGCCGGGGCGAGCTTCCACATGCCGATCATCAGCGGGAAATTCCACGGCACGATCGCCGCGACCACGCCGACCGGCTCACGCATGGTGTAGGTCAGGGCATCGTCGCGCACCGGCACGACGTCGCCGCTGATTTTGTCGGCCCAGCCGGCGTAATAGATCAGCGTGTCGACCGCCGCCGGAAAGTCCTGGCGCATCGTCGCGGAGATCGGCTTGCCGGCATCAATCGACTCGAGCTCGATAATCTCTTCGGCGTTGCGCTTGAGCAGGTCGGCCCAGCGCAGCAGGATCTGGCCACGCTCGGAGGCCCGCATCGTCCGCCACGGGCCTTCGAAGGCGCGGCGGGCAGCTGCGACCGCATGCTCGACATCGGCCTCGCCGCCCTCGGCGATGGTGGCGATCACCTGGCCGGTGGCGGGATTGAGGGATTTGAAGGTACGGCCGGAGCTCGCGGGGACGCGGCGGCCGTCGATGAGCAGATGCTGCGGCCGGGCCATGAACTCGGTGGCCGGCGAATGCGCAAAATCATATGCAACAGACATCATATTTCCTCCTGATCTGGTATACCAGACTAGGCGCCCGATTGCGGTAGTAAATATGATATCTTCTGCAAATGGACGCCCCACATATGAAGCGCAGTTCATAAGGATGTCAGATGCTTCAGATCGAGATCGAGGCCGTCTGGCGGTTTCGCCGCGAGGGCAGCCCGCGCACCGCCGTCGTCATGCTCGGCGTGCTCAACGAGATCCGGAAGACCGGAAAGATCACGAGTGCGGCGAGCGACGCGCACCTCTCCTACCGGCATGTCTGGAATCTGATCGAGCAATGGTCGGAGTTCTTCGGCACGCCCTTGGTCGAGACCCAGCGCGGCAAAGGCTCGAAACTCACGCCGTTCGGTGAGCGGCTGGTGTGGGCCGGCGAGCGCATGCAGGCGCGGCTTGGCCCGCAGCTCGACAACCTCGCGCAGGAGCTCGCCAGCGAGATCAAGCCGTTCCTCGAGCAGCGCCCCTCCGTGATCCGCGTGCATGCGAGCCACGGCTTTGCGGTGGCAAAGCTGCGCGAATTCCTCGACCGCGAGCCCGGCATCGGCGTCGATCTGCGCTATGTCAGCAACCAGCATTCGCTGGTCTCGCTGGCGCAAGGCGCGTGCGACCTCTCCGGCCTGCATCTGCCGCACGGCGCGCTTCGCGCCCAAGGGATCAAGGCGGCGCGCGAATGGCTCGATCCGCGCGAGGACCGCATCATCAGTTTTGTGACGCGTGAGATGGGCCTGATGGTCGCGCGCGGCAATCCGCTGCGGATCGCCTCGCTTCACGACCTGACCAAACCAAATGTCCGCTTCGTCAACCGCGACCACGATTCCGGCACGCGCCTGTTGTTCGACCAGTTGCTCGCCGCAAACGGCATCGACGAGAGCAGGATCAACGGCGCGCAGCAGATCGAGTTCACCCACGCCGCGGTTGCCGCCTATGTCGCGAGCGGCATGGCGGACGCGAGCTTCGGCGTCGAGGCCGCCGCGCGGCATTTCGGCCTCGATTTCATCCGCATCCTCACCGAGGATTATTTCTTCGTCTGCAAGCGCGCCTTCCTCGATACCGCGCCGATGCAGCGCATCCTCGAAATCATCCGCAGCGCCGATTTCCGCGCCGCCATCGCCACCCTGCCCGGCTACGTGCCGTCCGATACCGGCAACGTCACCGGCGTGAAGGCGTTTCTGGAGATGCACGCCGTGCGGTGATACGGCCTGCCGCGCTCGCCTTGTCGGCGGCGGGCAAGAGTGGCAATCTGCGCTGCAATCATCAGAGACCCCGTCATGCCGCGCGCAAGCGCCAAATCGCTTCCTCAACTGAGCCTTCGCATCGACCTCGACGGCCAGGATCGGATCGGGCCCGGCAAGATCGAGCTATTGGAGCAAATCCGCGAGCAGGGCTCGATCTCGGCGGCCGGCCGGGCCATGGACATGTCCTACAAACGCGCATGGGATCTCGTCGACGAGATCAACCGCATCTGCGGCCATGCCGTGGTCGAGCCTCAGGCCGGCGGCAAGAACGGCGGCGGCGCGATGCTGACACCCTTCGGCGAAAAGCTCGTCGCGCGCTACCGCAAGATCGAGCGCGACGCCGCGCGCGCCGTCCACAAGGAGCTGGAAGCGCTCCGGAGCGACATCAGCCGTTCGCGCAAGTCCTGAACGCGGTTTCCGACAGGAACCGGCCGTCCGTAGCCTCGGGCGGCCACTTGCGATTTAACGACCGATCGGTCTATATATCGGCAAATGAACACCCAAGCGCGATCGCAGCCGTCCCGTGGCCGCCCCCGAAGCTTCGACATGGACGCCGCCGTCGAACGCGCGATGGAGGTGTTCTGGTCGCGCGGCTATCACGCCACGGCGCTGCCGGACTTGCTTCGTGCGACGAAGCTCTCGCGCGGCAGCCTTTACGCCGCTTTCGGTGACAAGCACTCGCTCTTCCTGCGCGCGCTCGATCGCTACATCGCCGACGCCGTGACGCGGATGGATGTTGAGCTCGCCGGAGAACCGGTCGACGGTCTCAGGGCCTATCTCGCCGGCTATGTTGACCGCACCAGCGGCGCGAAGGGGCGCCGCGGATGCCTGCTGGTGGCGACGGCTATGGAGCTGGCCGGCGAGGATGCCGAAGTCGGCCGTCGCGTTGCGGGCTTCTTCAAGGCGATGGAGACAAGGGTCGCGGAGGCACTGTCCCGCGCGAAGACGGCCCACAGGCTCGCCGATGGTGTCGAGCCCTTGAGCGCCGCCAAGATTCTCGTCTGTTTCGTCGAGGGACTGCGCGTGGTCGGCAAGACGGCGCCTGCCCGCGCAACGTCGCAAGCCACCGCCGACGCGCTCCTCGACCGTTTCATCAGGTAACGACCTCATGGACGCCTTCGCCCGTGGCGCGCTCATATTTGGACTAAACGGTCTTGAAAGGAAGATTGCCATGACTGCCATCCAGATTGTCTGCGCGATCTTCGTTCCCCTGCTCTGGGGTTATCAGTTCGTCGTCATCAAGGTGGGCGTGACGCAGTTTCCGCCGCTCTTCTTCCTCGCGCTGCGCTTCCTGGTCATCGCGGTGCTGCTCGTCCCGTTCGTCGCGCGGCCGACGCGCCGACAACTCGGCCCCGTCGCGGCGATCTCGCTCTTCCTCGGCGGACTAAACTTCGGGCTCTTCTATGTCGGCCTCGGGCTTGGCTCGGGAAGCCTGTCGGCTGTCGCCTATCAACTCGCCACGCCCTTCACCGTCTTGCTGGCCTGGCCGCTTCTCGGCGAGAGGCCGTCCCCCACCACGTCCGCCGGAGTGGCGCTTGCCTTCATTGGCGTCGTCGTGCTGGGAGCGGGGCCATCGGCAAACGCGCTTCCGCTGCTGCTTGTAGTCGGAGCGGCCTTCTCCTTTGCGGTGTCCAACGTCCTGACCAAACGCCACGGCCCCTTCGATCCGTTCATGCTGATGGGCTGGTCGTCGTTGCTCACGGTGCCGCAGGTCGTGTTGATGTCGCTGCTGCTTGAGCATGGGCAGCTAGCGAGCCTCGTCACGGCGGATGGACGCGGCTGGCTGGCCCTCGCCTACACGATCGTCATCGGAGGAATTGCCGGCTTTGGCTTATGGTTCTGGCTGATCGCGCGTTGCTCCATGAGCCGCGTCGCCCCCTTCGGCCTGCTGCTTCCGGTATTCGCCTTGATGTCGAGCGTGGCGTTCCTCGGCGAGCACCTGACCTCGAAGTTGATTGCAGGTGCGCTGCTCGCAATCTCCGGCGTGGCAATTACGCAAATCAGACCGGGCGCGCAGTCTGCTCTGCGGCGCGGGACCGAGTCCGTGACCTAGTTCGGTCGCACCGACATTTCCGGCATCGGCTGGGTCAGGGCTTCGCCGAGCAGGCTCTGCTCGTCCCTGGGGATCGAGAAGCGGACCTTGAAGCCGTCCTCGGTCTGGAGCGTGATGATGCGCTGGGTCGTATCGGTCGACTGCTCGATCGCCCAGGAGGCCAGCGGATAGGCGTAGCGCAGGCTCTGGTCGCCGTAGCGGGCCTTCAGCGCCGCCTCCAGCAGTCCCGGCAGGGTCATGATCAGCGCGCCGACCTGGTTGAGCGAGACGCTGACCGCTGCGGGATTGCCCGTCACGTCCTCGAAGCCCAGCGAGATCGCGCCGCCGTCAGCCGCCACCGCGCAGGTCGTGAGCTGCCTCACCTTGATTTCCATCGCCAGTCCCGAAAAGCGCACTTCGCTATATCCATCACGATATATCGATAAGTCCACCCGCGTCCAGCCCGCTTTTTCTGGAATTGATCGAGCCCGCTGCCATGGCCGGTCAGGCGCAAGCGTGATATATAGTTCGATATAACGAGGCCCCGAACGGCCCGTTTCTGCAAGGGAGCGCAAAGCCAATGAGTGACTTCAATCTTCTCATCGACGGCAAGATGGTGCCCGGCGACATGACCATGCCGGTTCTCAATCCCGCGACCGAAGAGGTGCTGGCCGAGTGCCCGCGCGCCTCCAAGTCCCAGTTGGACGCGGCCGTGGCCGCCGCGAAGGCCGCCTACCCCGCCTGGGCCGCGACGCCGATGGAAGATCGCCGCAAGGTCGTGATCAAGATGGCCGATGTGATCGAGGCCAATTCGGGCGAGCTCGCGCGCCTGCTCACCTCAGAACAAGGCAAGCCGCTGGCGGATGCCACCGGCGAAGTGCTCGGCATGGCCGCCTTCTTCCGCTATCTCGGCTCGCTCGAACTACCGATGAAGGTGATCGAGAATTCCGGCGACCGCAAGGTCGAGGCCTATCGCCGTCCGCTCGGCGTCGTCGGCGCCATCATCCCCTGGAACTATCCGCTGCTGATCCTCGCCTTCAAGCTTCCCTCCGCGCTGCTCGCCGGCAACACGCTGGTGGTCAAGCCGGCGCCGACCACGCCGCTGGCGACGCTGCGCTTTGCCGCGCTGATCAAGGATGTGGTGCCGAAGGGCGTGCTCAACTTCATCACCGACGCCAATGATCTCGGCGGCGAGATGACCAAGCACCCAGATATCCGCAAAATCTCCTTCACCGGGTCCACCGCGACGGGGCAGAAGGTGATGGCGAGCGCGGCACAGACACTCAAGCGCATCACGCTCGAGCTCGGCGGCAACGATGCCGGCATCGTGCTCGACGACGTCGACCCGAAGAAGGTCGCGCCCGGCATTTTTGAAGGCGCGTTCCAGAATTCCGGGCAAGTCTGCCTCGCCATCAAGCGGCTCTATGTGCACGAATCCGTCTATGACGAGCTTTGCAACGAACTGGTCGCGATCGCCAAGAACACGGTGGTCGACGACGGCTCCAAGCAGGGCACCAAGCTCGGGCCGCTGCAGAACAAGATGCAGTACGAGAAGGTGAAGGCGTTCCTCGAGGACGCGCACAAGAACGGCAAGGTGGTTGCCGGCGGTGCCGCGATGGACAGGCCCGGCTATTTCATCGAGCCGACCATCGTGCGCGACATCCAGGAAGGCTCGAAGCTGGTCGATGAGGAGCAGTTCGGCCCGGTGCTGCCGCTGATCAAATATTCCGACAAGGACGACGTGATCCGCCGCGCCAATGCCACCACCTACGGCCTCGGCGCCTCGGTCTGGTCGTCCGACATCAAGCGCGCGCATGAGGTGGCGACCCAGCTCGAGTCCGGCACGGTCTGGATCAACAAGCATCTCGACATGGCCCCGCACATCCCGTTCGGCGGCGCCAAGCAGTCGGGCATTGGCACCGAATTCGCCGAGGAAGGCCTCGCCGAATTCACCCAGCTCCAGATCATCAACGGCCCGCCGGCGGCTTAAGCTGAAAATCGGGCCGCGGCGGAACCGCCGCGGCCCCTCTTAATTCGTGCTGGAAACGGAGGCCGACCATGTTCGATGCGCAATGCGACCTCGGCGCCCTCGTCTACGAGCCGCATCAGGATCCCGACGCCGTCCTGCGCGACTTCGCCGCGGATTTGAGAGCGCACGGCCGCCGCGTCGTCGGGATGGTGCAGGCCGGCCAATGTGCGGACTCCAGTCTCTCGGCGGTGCTGCTCCACAGCGGCGAGAAACTCTTGCTCGCCCAGGATTTCGATCCGGCCGCGCAAGGCTGCCGGCTCGATCTCGCGCGGCTGCAAAATGCCGCCGAGCGTATCGCCGGCGCCCTCGCCCACGGCGCCGACCTCGTCATCATCAATCGCTTCGGCAAGCGCGAACGCGACGGCAAGGGCTTGTCCTATCTGATCGAGCGCGCGCTCAATGCCGACATTCCCGTGCTGATCGCGGTCGGCAGGGACCATTTCGCCGACTGGATCAAATTCGCCGGCGGCATGAGCGTCAGGCTCGGCTGTGACCGCGATGCGCTGGAGGCGTGGTGGCAGGGCGTCACGGCCGTAGGTGCGCAGCCGGACGGCGGATCACGTCCGACCGTCTGCGAGATTCTCAAATAGACACCTGTCCGCAGACGTCCTGCTCGCCCGGCGCTCAGCCGTGCCGCGCCTCCTTGCGGTGCCCGTTCTCGCTGAGACGGTCGACCCAGGCGATGCCGATCGCGGAGATGATGAAGGTCAGGTGGATCAAGACCTGCCACATCACACCGCCCTCGGTGAAATTGCTGCGCGTGGTGCCGAGATTGCCGGCCTCGATGAAGGTCCGCAGCAGCGAGATCGAGGAGATGCCGATGATGGCCATCGCAAGCTTGATCTTGAGCACGCTGGCATTGACGTGGCTCAGCCATTCCGGCTCGTCGGGATGGCCGTTCAGGTTCAGGCGCGAGACGAAGGTCTCATAGCCGCCGACGATCACCATCACCAGCAGGTTCGAGATCATGACGACGTCGATCAGCCCGAGCACGACCAGCATGATCTGCTGCTCGCTGGCGTCGAACGAATGCACGACGAGGTGCCAGAGCTCCTTCAGGAACAGCAGCACGTAGACGCCCTGCGCGATGATGAGGCCGACATAGAGCGGCACCTGCAGCCAGCGCGAGCCGAAGATGAGCTGGGCGAACGGGCCGATTTTCGGCTGCGGCACGACGTGCGCCGAAGGTGCTTTGCGTTCGGACGTCATATATCACTCCGGATTGCGGACAAGAAGGTTTGCCTTAGAGACTCGCAATGACCGGCGCAAGCTCGAGCGAGCCGCGATAGATCATCTCGAAGGCGACGTAAACGATGATGGCGAGGCCGACATAGGCGATCCAGCGCTGCTTCTGCAGCACGCGGCCGAGCAAATCGGCGGCGACGCCCATCAGCGCGACCGACAGCAGCAGGCCGAAGGCGAGGATGTAGGGGTGCTCGCGCGCGGCGCCGGCAACGGCGAGCACGTTATCGAGTGACATCGAGACGTCTGCCGCGACGATCTGCAACGCCGCCTGCCCGAAGGTTTTGCGCGGCACATCTGCGGTGCCACCGTTACCGCCGTGGCTGAACGCGAGCTGGTTCGCATGCGCGGCCTGCTCGCGAATCTCGCGCCACATTTTCCAGCACACCCACAAGAGCAGCACGCCGCCGGCAAGCAGGAGGCCGATCACCTGGAGCAGCTGGGTCGCGACGCCGGCAAAGACGATCCGCAGCGCGGTGGCGGCGACGATGCCGACGATGATGGCGCGCCGGCGCTGCGCGGCCGGGAGGCCGGCGGCGGCAAGGCCAATGACGACGGCATTGTCGCCGGCGAGCACGAGGTCGATCAGGACGACTTGAAACAGCGCGGTCAGCGCTTCGGGCGTGATGAATTCGGTCATGATTGATCATTTTTCGATGCGGAGGGATCGAGCCATTGCGGCTTCTTCCGCTCGACCCAATCCAGGACCTTTGCGCGCGAGGAGCGCAGCGCAGGCACGTCTTCGGCAAGCAGCGCCAGGCCGAGCGGCAGCATCCAGACGCCGAGTATCGGCAGGAACGACAGCACGCCGCCGACGATGAGCAGCGCGCCCGAGGGAATCCTGACCCAGCGGCTGGACGGCTTGAGCAGATAGGTGACGGTGTCGCTCATGCGCGGCGGCAGGCGATGGACGAGCTTGTCGAGGCGCGGGTCACCGCCGGCCATCTGGCCGGTGGTGCCCTCGTTTACAGTCGTCGACTCGTCCGAAGCTGCGCTCATGCTCACTCCTGTTTGGCGGCGCTCCCCGCGCCCGGGCCGACCGGTTTTGCGCGCGGCAGCACCAGGGTCAGCAGGCGCAATAGCTTGATCGCCTGCACCTCGTGCGGATGCACGTCCTCGTCGGCGGCCGCAACGTGCTCCGACAGCTCGATCAGATGGGACGACAGCGGCATGTTCGAGACCGGCCGCAACGTGTCGATCACCACATTGGCAAAGTCCGGCTCCTCCAATCGTTCCGCCAGCTCGTCGAACATCGAAAACAGCCGCTCGTCATCGATATGCGGCGCCAAGCCGCGGTCCCGGATGAAGCGGATCACCTCGTCGCGCTCGACCGGCGAGACCCGCCGATCAGCCACGGCGACCAGCGCGCCCGCAATGACCAGCGCCACCGCGGCCTGCTCGTTTAGGCTGGACGGCTCGGTGATCTCGATTTCGATGGGATTTGAAGTGGCGTCAGACATCGTTGCTCCTCAATCTTGCGAAATGGCCGCACGGAGCTGCGATGGGGACGATGAGTCGGAAGGAACTCGAGAAGGCCCGACGATCGGCCGATCCATCGCATTCGCGCGGGACAGGTCATCCGACATCGCGAGGTTTACCGACATTCGTCGGCGTCCTCGCCAGAGGGGCCCGGATTCTTGTTCGGTTCACAGATAAAGATGGGTCGGACGGAATCAAGGCGACAGACGTGCGACCAGCCGCCGCATCGGGTTCCGTGTTTACGTCCCCGCTCTCATCGCCCGCGAAGGCGGGCGATCCAGTACTCCGAGACGTCAGTGGTTCGTCGAGAACCCGCGGCGTACTGGATTCCCCGCCTTCGCGGGGAATGACAGCGGAGCGTCGAGCTCGCAGCCTATCCCACCTTCTCCACAAGATACGCGCGCGACGGCGACGGATCGAACCGGTCGCCGAAATACTGCGTCTCGTGCGCCACCAATCCCTCGCGGAATTCCATGATGCTGACGACGTAGGACGGCACGCCGTCATAGCTCAGGACGAACTCGCTCACCCAGAGATCGCCACCGCCGATGATCCGCCGGACCATGAAGCGCTTCTTGTTCGGCTGCACGAACCGGCTTTCCTGAATCTTCCTGCGACCATGGATGCGCTCGCCGGACTGCGGATAGTCGAGCACGGCGTCCTCGCGATAGATGTCGTGCTCGGCCTCGAAATCGTTCGCGTCGGACGCAGCCCAATGACGCTGCAGCGCCGCCAGCTTCGCCTGATCGTCCATCGCGACCTCCCATCCTTGCGGTTTCCAGCCTCAGATTGGCGCACAGTCGGGCGGCAACAAGGCTCCCTCGCAACGTCTAACAACGACTAACGCGCCAAAAATCCGACTTGGGTGCAGATTGACATTGCCGCGATCTGGAACTCGCCGGGTCGCGTCACGCCGGGAAATGCCCATGGCACGTTTGCTCTCCGTCAATGTCGGCCTGCCGCGCGACATCGCTTGGCAAGGCAGGACCGTTCATACCGGCATCTGGAAAGCGCCCGTCAGCGGCCCGCGCAGGGTGCGGCGGCTCAACATCGACGGCGACGGCCAGGGCGATACGGCCGGTCACGGCGGCGAACAGCGTGCCGTGTTCGTCTACCAGGACGATTCCTATCGCTATTGGCAGAAACATCTGGGCCGATCGAACCTCGTCTACGGTCAATTCGGCGAGAATTTTACCGTCGAGGGCCTCGCCGACACGGAGGTCTGCATCGGAGACCGTTACAAGATCGGCTCTGCCCTGTTCGAGGTGACGCAGCCGCGCGTCACCTGCTACCGGCTTGGCATTCGCATGGAGGAGCCGGACATGGCCGCGCTGCTCGTCAAGCACGGCCGCCCCGGTTTCTATTTCCGTGTAATCGAGGAAGGCGATGTCGAGGCCGGTGACGAGATCACGCAGGTCATTGATGGCCCCGAGCGCATGAGCGTGTTCGAGACCAATGCGCTGCTTTACCTGCCCCCGCACCCGCGCGAGCGTCTCGAACGCGCACTGAAAATTCCGGCGCTGAGCCGCGGCTGGCGTCATTCATTCGAGGCGCTGCTCGACCAGCAGCGCACCGACCATGCGGCAGTGGGAAACGCCGGACTTGGCCCGGCCGCAAGCCCGCCTCCGGCCTGGCGCGGCTTCCGGCCGTTTCGCGTCTCGCGCAAGATCGCCGAGAGCGGCAACGTGACATCGCTGGTCCTCGATCCCCAGGACGGGCATGCCGTGGCGGCCGCCCTGCCCGGCCAATTCGTGATCGTGCGGCTCGGGCCTTCCGCCACGGCCGCGATGACGCGCAGCTATTCGCTGTCGAGCCGCGCCGATGCCGCGTCCTATCGCATCAGCATCAAGCGGGAGGCGCACGGAGCGGCCAGCAAATATATCGCCGATGAGCTCCAGATCGGCGACCTCGTGCAGCTCGGCGCGCCGCGCGGCAGCTTCACGCTGCGGCAGGATGCGCGGCCCGTTGTCTTGCTGAGTGCCGGCATCGGCGTGACGCCCGTGCTCGCAATGCTTCACGCACTTGCCGCGGAAGGAACGACGCGAGAGGTCTGGTGGCTGCACGGCACCCGCAACGGCCGCGAGCATGCGTTCGCCGCCGAGGTGCACAGACTGCTGGCCGGACTGCCGCATCATCACAGCCATGTCTGCTACAGCGCGCCTGATCCTGACGATCGCGCCGAGGTGGACTACGACACAGCCGGACGTCTGGATGCGCCTCTACTCGAGCGGCTCGACGTGCCGCGCGACGGCGACTTCTATCTGTGCGGCCCGGCCGCCTTCATGAGCGATCTGACCGCTGGCCTCGCCGCATTGGGCATCGCACCCGATCACATCCACACCGAATTGTTCGGCTCCAAACCGTCGCTGACACCAGGCATCGCGGCGGCGCCGAAAATGCCCGCGCATGTGCCGGCCGGGGCACCGGGTCCGGGGCCGTTGGTGTCATTCGCGCGCAGCGGCCTCAATGTCTGCTGGGGTCCATCCTACGCCAGCCTGCTCGAGCTCGCCGAAGCCTGCGACGTCCCCGTGCGCTGGTCGTGCCGGACCGGCGTATGCCACAATTGCGAGAGCGGGCTCGTGGCCGGGACAGTGAGCTATGCGCCCGATCCGCTCGACGCGCCGGCCGAGGGCAATGTCCTGATCTGCTGCGCGCGGCCGCAGAGCGACGTCGTGATCGATCTCTAGACATGGGAGAGTTTGATGCGGACTGACATGGTGCCGGGAGCGACCTTCCCGGATTACGAGCTCAGCGACCACACCGGCAAGCACCGCAAGCTCTCCGAGCTGCAGGGCGGCGATCCCATGATCGTCGTTCTCGGCCGCGGCGGCTTCTGTCCGAAGGATCGCCGCCAGACCGACGGCCTGTTGCAGCTTCATCGCGAAATGGAGGTCGGCTATTGCCGGCTGGTCACGATCACCACCGACAACATCACCGAGACCAACGAATACCGAAGCGGCGCGGGCGCGCACTGGCCTTTCCTGTCCGATCCCAGGCGGATCGTTCAGAAGGACCTCGACATCGCCGAATATACCGATCCCGTCCACAACCCGATGATTCCGCATGTCATCGTGCTGGAGCCGCGCTTGCGCATTCACAAGATCTACAACGGCTACTGGTTCTTCGGACGTCCGACGGTCGAAGAGCTACGCCAGGACCTGCGCGCCGTCAGCATGACGTGCCGCCCGGATTGGGACATCACCGCACCCGGTTTCAGGGCCCTCTGGGACCAGGGCCGCAAGGAACATTTTTACCCCTACGGCAAGCCTTTTGTCGCAACTCTCGGCGACCAGGGTTAGAAACACATTCCGACCTTGTCCATTCGGCCTGGAATGTGAATGACCCGGATGCAAACCAATCCCGGCGCGCGTGCCGGCCACATCGGCGCGCGCCAGATCTACGAGGCGCTGCGCGATCAGATCATGGCACGGGTGTATGGCACCGACGGCCAGTTGCCGTCCTCGCGCGCGCTGGCCGGCGAGATGGGCGTGGCGCGCTCGACCGTCACCGTCGCCTACGAGCAGCTTGCGGCCGAAGGCTTCATCGAGACGCGCCATGGCGCCCGGCCCCGCGTCGCTCGCGCCGTCGTCGAGCGCGGACGCACGCGCGTCGCCTCGCATGCGCCGGCGCGCAGGGTGCACCTGTCGCGCTTCGGCGAGCGGCTGCGGCAGGACCCGCCGCGATGGATCGAGCCGCCGCGCGGCCTCGTTGCCAACTTCCGCTACGGCGAGCTCTCGCCATCGGACTTCCCGGTGCTGGCCTGGAAGAAGGCCGTGACCGCGGCGATGGCGCGCCGGCCCGAGCGGCTCGCCTATGACGACCCCTGCGGATCGCTGCGGCTGCGCACCGCGCTGCAGGGTTATCTGTGGCGATCGCGCAGCGTCCGCTGCGAGGTCGAGCAGATCGTCGTCGTCAACGGTTCGCAGCAGGGTCTCGACATCTGCGCCCGCCTGCTGCTCGATGCCGGCGACCGTTTCGTGATGGAGGATCCCGGCTACCAGATGGCGCGCCACACCTTTGCGGCGACGGGCGCCGAGACGGTGCCGATCCCGGTCGACGCGGATGGGCTCGAGACCGGGCGGCTCGACGGCGTCGAAGCCCGCCTCGCCTATGTGACGCCGTCGCATCAATATCCGCTCGGCGGCGTCATGCCGATCGGGCGCCGGCATCAACTGCTCGCCTGGGCGCGCAAGAACGACGCCTATGTGATCGAGGACGATTACGACAGCGAGTATCGCTACGACACCAAGCCGATCCCGCCGCTGCATGCGCTGGAAGGCAGCGGCAGCGTGATCTATCTCGGCACCGTCTCCAAGACGCTCTCCCCTACTTTACGGATCGGCTATCTCGTGGTGCCCTCGGGGCTACGATCGCTGTTCGCCGCCGCCAAGCAGGTCATGGACCGGCACACGCCGCTGATCGAGCAGGAGGCGCTTGCCGCGATGCTGGAGAGCGGCGCCTACGACAGCCATGTCAGGCGCGTGCGCCGGCATAATGCCGAGCGCCAGCAGGCGCTGCTCGGCGCGCTGCGCCGCCGGTTCGGCGATCGCGTCCGCATCGACGGCACGGCTGCCGGCCTGCACGTGGTGGCCTGGTTCGATGACCTGCAGCAGAAGCGCGAGGATGCGTTGATCCAGGCCGCCCGCGCCAGGGGCGTCGGGATCTATCCCGTCTCCGCGCTGCGCGTCGGCCCGCGCCGGTCGAAGACGGTCGGCCTCGTCATGGGCTATTCGGCGCTGGAGATCGCGCAGATCGAACGCGGCTGCAAGCTGCTGGCGCAGGCCGTCGCCGAACTGGACTGACGAAATCATTGGAAACTGGCAGTTTCTCACAGGCCAGATGGCCGCTATCTCCGTCACCAGAACGGAGACACGCCATGTACATTCCCCCCGCCTTTCGCGACGACGACATCGAGAGCATCCGGGCGACCATTCGCAGTGCCCGCCTCGCCAGCCTCGTGACGGCCACGAGCGAGGGGCCGGTCGCAACGCCGCTGCCGCTGTTCCTCGACGAGAGCGAGGGCGAGCACGGCGTGCTGTACGGGCATGTGGCGAAGGCCAATCCGCACTGGCAGCTCGCCCCGATCGGCCACGCGCTGGCGATCTTTGGTGGGCCCGAAGCCTATGTGACGCCGTCCTGGTATGCGACCAAGCAGGAGACCGGAAAGGTCGTGCCGACCTGGAATTACGTCGCCGTGCACGCCTATGGCCCGGTCGAATTCTTCCAGGAGCCCGAGCGCCTGCTCGACGCGGTGACGCGGCTGACCAACCGGCATGAAGGCGCGCGCGCCAAGCCGTGGGCGGTCAGCGATGCCCCCGCCGATTTCATCGCCGCGCAATTGCGCGGGATCGTCGGCGTGCGCATCCCCGTGGTGCGGTTCGAAGGCAAGCGCAAGATGAGCCAGAACCGCCCCGAAGCCGACCGCGTCGGCGTTGCCCAGGGGCTTTCGGCGAGCGACAACCCGCACGACCGCGAGGTCGCGCCGCTGATCCCGATTCCGGCGTGAGGCGCAACGGCGGGCTGAACAAGGAGACCAACCGGCCATGCTGAAACTGGCGCTTCCGATTGTGCTCGCCGTGACGGCGGGGATCAGCCTCGTCGTGCAACAGGCGCTCAATGCGAACCTGCGCACCGCGCTCAATTCGGCGGCGTGGTCGGGCTTCATGAGCTACTTCCTCGGCGTGCTCTGCATGGCGGCGCTGGCGATGCTGATGCGCGATCCCGTCCCCTCAGTGGCGACCGCGGCCCGCATACCCTGGTTCGCATGGAGCGGCGGCCTGTTCGGCGCCATCTTCATCGGCCTTGCAATCTTCCTCGTGCCGCGGCTCGGCGCCGCGACGTTCTTTGCGCTGCTGATCGCCGGCCAGATGCTGGGATCGATCGCGTTCGACCATTTCGGCGTGCTCGGCGTACCCGTGCATCCCGTGAGCGCCGTCCGCATCGCCGGCGCCGCGCTGCTGGTCGCCGGCGTGGTCCTGATCCGCATGTAGGTGGAACCATCGTGCCATCAGGCCTGTTGGTGGACCTCAGGACACGTCCGCGACAGGAACACCCATGTGCCGCTGGATCGCATACCGGGGCGAGACCACCTCGTTCGAGCCTTATGTCACCGAGCCCGAGCACTCGCTGGTGGCGCAGAGCATCCGCTCGCTCCAGTCGACGGCAGGATCGAACGGCGACGGCTTTGGCCTCGGCTGGTATGGCGAGCATCCGGAGCCTGGCCTTTATCGCGAGACGCGGCCGGCCTGGTCCGATGAAAACCTGCGCTATCTCTGCCGCCATCTGCGCTCGCACCTGTTCTTCGCCCATGTCCGCGCCGCCACCGGCACGGCGGTGACGCGGCAGAACTGCCATCCTTTCGCCTGCGGCCACTGGATGTTCATGCATAACGGCTTCGTCGGCAGCTGGAACAGGCTGCGGCGCAAGGTCGAGGCGCTAATCCCCGACGCCTATTATCCATCGCGCCTCGGCACGACCGATTCGGAAGCCGTGTTCCTTGCCATGATGGGCGCAGGTCTCGAGAACGATCCGCTTCGAGCGACGCAGGCCGTGCTGCAAGCGCTCGTCGGCCTCGTCAATGAAGGCACGCTGCGCGAACGGCTGCGCTTCACCAGCGCCATCGCCAACGGCCGGGATCTCTACGCCTTCCGGATCGCGGTCAATGACGCCGCCAACACGCTCTACTTCCGCGAGGATGGCGGCCAGGTCATCGTCGTATCCGAGCCGTTCGACAAGGAGACGGACTGGACGGAGGTGCCGCCCAACCACGCCCTGATCGCGCGCGCATCCGAAAGCGCGAAAATTGTTCCGTTCGACCTTGCAATTTCCAATGGGTCCGCGGAACCGGCTCCGGTCAGGCGGATTATAGCCCGCAGATAGCACTCCTGCCGGGCAGGCATGATGACAATTGCTTCGGACGTCTTGAAACTGCTGCGGCTGGATCCCTCCGACGGCGGGCAGCACCTCGTCATTCGCTCGGCCGGTGCGCGCGGCAAGGCGGCGGACTATTCGTTCGGCATCGAGGAGGAATATTTCCTCGCCGACCGCCGCACCCTGGAGGTCGCAATCCAGACTCCCAACGAGCTGTTCGAATCCGCGAACTGGTCGACCGGCGGCCAGGCGATGCGGGAGATGCTGCAGTCCCAGCTCGAGGTCGCCACCAACGTTCACGTCGACGTCAACGACGCGCGAGAAGAGCTGAGGTTCCTGCGCCGCGAGGTCGCGACCGTCGCCGCGCAGTATGGCTTCGTGATCATGGCCTGCGGCACGCATCCGACCGCAATCTGGCGGATGTCGCAGCCGACCCCCAAGCCTCGCTACGAGGAGATGATCGAGGATCTGCGCAGCATCGGCCACCGCAACATGATGTGCGGCATGCATGTGCATGTGCAGCTGCCCGATCCGGAGAAGCGCATGGCGGTGATGCGGGCCATGCTGCCGCATCTGCCGTTGTTCATCGCGCTCTCCGCCTCCTCTCCGTTCTGGAATTCCCACAAGACGGGCCTGAAGGGCTACCGGCTCGCCGCCTATTCCGAGCTGCCGCGCACCGGCCTGCCCGAATTGTTCGAGAGCCGGCAGGACTACGACGAATATGTCGGCGCCCTGCGGCGCTCCGGCGTGATCCCCGACGAGAGCCACATCTGGTGGGCGATGCGCCCGTCGATGAAGCATCCGACCCTCGAGCTTCGCGCGCCTGATACCTGCACCTTCATCGATGACGCCGTTGCCATCGCTTCGCTCTACCGCTGCCTGACGCGCCACCTCTATCTGCGGCCCCATCTGTCGAAGCAGGTCACCGTGGTCGAACGCGCCATTGCCGTCGAGAACAAATGGCGCGCCCAGCGCTACGGCACCGACTGCATCTTCGCCTCCAGGGACGGGCCGGTCACGATCTCGGAGCTGCTCTCGCGCGTGATCGACGACACGGCCGAGGACGCCGCCGCGCTGAATTGCGCAGCCGAGGTCGAGCACTGCCGAACCATCGTGGAGCGCGGCAGCTCGGCGGAGTTCCAGCTTCGCGTCTACCGCGACAACGCCGACGACATCGCAGCCGTGTCACGTTGGATCGCTACATCTACGATCTCCGGCACGAGTGCGCCGATGGATCGCAGCCCCGCGCCGTCATAGCGCCCGCGCAAGCTTCGGCAGCCAAGGTGCCGCCCTCGAATTCGACGATCGTGGAGAAAAACATGAACCGCATCACATCGTGCGCCGGCTGCGGCCATGCCCTTGTCCCGATGCTGACGGCCAAGGGCCGCGCGGAGCTGAGCTGTCTCTGGTGCGAAGGCATCGACGCGCGTGCGCTGGAGATGGCGAAGTGGGCGGACAGCCCCTCCGGCAAGCCCGAGCGGTCCGCCCGTACCTCGTTCGAATGAGCCGTTTCCGCCGCCGGGCCGCCGGCGTTCGATGATCCCAGCGGCTTTGGCGGCTGCATGCCCTTTGCAGGGCATGCCGACAAATTAGACAAGGCGCGTCTCTTCTCCGGGCTTGCGCGTCTCGTGAACAGAGCGAGGCAAGCCGGTGAAACGGCTGATCTAACCTCAGGTGCAACCTCGGCTTTTCTTGCCGCCGCGCGGGTCGGAGCGCCCATGCGCGGGTGACGCGCGCCGACTGGCCCAGAATTCGCAAGACGGCATCAGGCCTCAGTCCCTGCTCCTCTCACCACGTGGAGCAGCAAGATGCGCGCGCCAGCTCCGGGATCGATGGCCCAGAATCGGAGAATGCCATGAACGTGCATGCCGCGGGCGATCTCAAATTCACCGGCCTCACCCGCCCGGATGGCTCACCCCTTCGCTTGAACGATCAGGATTTCGTCGCGATCGACCGCGACAAGAACGCGAAATTCGAGGCGACCTACCGGCCGCAGGCACTCTACAACCGCGCCAACGAGGGATTTCACGCCAACAACGAGACCTTCCTGCTGCACGAGGTCGCGACCAATCTGCCGATCTATCGCCCCGACACCGGCCCGACCGATTTCCATCTGCATCTGCCGCCGGGCGGCTTCCAGCTCGTGCTGGTCACCTCGGGCGCGTTCACCTTCGACTACGACGGCCGCTTCTACAATGTCGGCCCAGGCGCGGTCATGCTGCAAAGCGCGATCGTGCACCGCCAGCTGTTCTACACCTGGTCGGGCCTGTCGACCGAAGAAAACCTGAAGACGCCGCAGACGGTCGTGCCCGATCCGATCTCCATGGGCTACTCCGGCAAATTCCTCGAAGCCTTCGTCACCGACCCGACAACCTTTCCGAACCCGACCATCGTCGGTCCCGATCAGATCAACGAAGCCGAGACGCCGCGCGTGGCCTGGAGCCACCCGCTGCACAACCGTCCGGCCGATGCCGGCTTCTGGCTGCAGGATCCCCTTGCGCTGGATGCGCTGTTCAGGCCGCTCACCGACGGCTCCGTCAAATCGGCGATGCCGGTTTGCGTGCGCGATATCGGTATCGAGATCCCCAGCGGCCATCTCGTCACCGGCCACATCATCGCCACCGACCCGAGCGGCCAGTCGCTGCTGCCAAAGAGCACGTCGACGCCCGCGGACCCGGCCTGTTTCGCCAAGGGCGAGGTCGTGATCTACCGCGTCATTCGCGGCACGGCCGAGTTCAAGAAGAAGTCCGGCGAGAGCTTCGAGCTCTCTGCCGGCGATGTGGTGACGGCGGGCAAGGAGTCGGTCAGCCTCATCGGCCTCAGTGAAAACACCCAGGTCCTCCGCCTCGGCCTGCTCAAGGGCATGAACGAGTTGCGCAGCTGGACCCCGACGCAGCGCGACGAGATCGACGGCCTCGCCGGTCAGATCATCACGCAGAAGGACATCCGCCCCCTGCGCACGGAAGGCAAGCCGGTCGGGTATCTGTACGGCTAGGCCCTGCTGCGCCAAAGCTTGGCGGGCATCTCGCTCGCGGCCATCCTTCGAGACGCCCGCCTGCGGCGGGCCCTCAGGATGAGGTCATGCTGTACAGGCGAGTTTTCGGACCCTCATGGTGAGGAGCCCGCCTAAGCGGGCGTCTCGAACCATGCAGGCCGAGTTCTTCCGGAAGCCCCTACTCCGCCGCCTGGCGCACATGCCGCGCCGTCGGCGTGCGCATCGTCACAAGCTCTTCGGCCGCGGTCGGATGCAGCGCGATGGTGGCGTCGAAGTCGGCCTTGGTCGCCTTCATCTTCACCGCGATCGCGACCACCTGGGTCACCTCGGCGGCGCAATCACCGACGATGTGGCAGCCGAGCACGCGGTCGGTTGAGCCGTCGACGACCAGCTTCATCAGTACACGCGTGTCGCGGCCCGACATCGTCGCCTTGATCGGGCGGAACGTCGTCTTGTAGATGTCGACGTGGCTGAACTGCGCGCGCGCCTCGGTTTCGGTCAGACCAACCGTGCCGACCTCCGGCTGCGAGAATACCGCCGTCGGGATATTGGCGTGGTCGACCTGCACCTCCCGCTTGCCGAACACGGTGTCGGCGAAAGCATGGCCCTCGCGGATCGCGACCGGCGTCAGGTTGAAGCGATGGGTGACGTCGCCGATCGCATAGATGCTGTCGACCGAGCTCTTGGAGAAATGGTCCACCGCGATGCCGCCATTCCCAGGGTTGATGGCGACGCCGGCGTTGTCGAGGCCGAGATTGGCGACGTTGGGATGGCGGCCGATCGCAAACATCACCTGGTCGGAGGCAAGGCTCGACCCGTTCGACAGATGGGTGGTGAACTCCTCGCCGTGGCGATCGACCTTGTTCACCGTGCAGCCGGTGAGGATGGTGATGCCCTGCTTCTCCATCTCGGCTCGCACATGCGTGCGCACGTCCTCGTCGAAGCCGCGCAGGATATTGTCGCCGCGATAGATCACGGTGACGTCGGAGCCGTATCCGGCGAAGATGCCGGCGAACTCCAGCGCGATATAGCCGCCGCCCTGGATCACGATCCGCCGCGGCAGCTTCTTCAGATGAAATGCCTCGTTGGAGGAGATCACGTGCTCGATGCCGGGGATCGCCGCACCATGGTTCGGCGCGCCGCCGGTGGCGATCAGGATGTACTTTGCGGTGATCTTCTTGTCGTCGGTGAGCAGACGGACGGTGTGCTTGTCCTCGATCACCGCGCGGCTCTTGACGACCTGCGCGCCCGACTTCTCGACATTGGTCGTGTAGGCCGCTTCCAGCCGCGCGATCTCCTTGTCCTTGTTGGCGATCAGCGTCGGCCAGTCGAAGGTCGCGGGCGGAACGGTCCAGCCGAAGCCGGCGGCGTCCTCAAGTTCATGACGGAAATGCGAGCCGATCACGAACAGCTTCTTCGGCACGCAGCCGCGGATCACGCAGGTGCCGCCCATGCGGTACTCTTCCGCGATCATCACGCGGGCACCAAAGCCGGCCGCGATGCGGGCGGCACGCACGCCGCCCGAGCCGCCACCGATGACGAAGAGGTCGATGTCGAATTCAGCCATTGTCCACTCCGACCTCTTTCAAAGCATGATGCGGATTCTGATCAGATAGTATCGATCAGATTTCCTTGCCACGCTTGCGCATCTCGGCGCGGAAGGCACCCATCACGGTCTCCGAGAAGTTCTGGGCCCAGGAGTTCATGAAGGCCATGCTGAGACCGATGGCGCGCGGTTCGGCCTCGATCAGCTTCTTGCCCAGCGGCGACTTGTAGAAGGTGACGAGGTCCTTCAGCTCCTGCTCGGTGAACTCGCTGGCGTAGATCTGGGCCATGCCCTCACCGATCTCGTTCTGGCGGCCCTGGAGCTGCTGGGCCACGATCGGGGCGACCTCGTTGAGGTCCTTCTGGTAGTTGAGGTTCTGCTGGGTCAGCGCGATCTTGGTCTTCTCGACGAGGCCGGGCACGGCACCCTGATACATCGCCGTGGCGTTCTTGATCTGCAAGATCTCCTTGGCCGCAGCGATCGCCGCCGGCGAGGCCTTCGGCGGCGGGCTCTGCTGCGCGAGAGCCGGGGCGGCCGAAAGCGCCAATCCCATAGCGAGGGTCGCGGCCGGCAAGAACTTCAAAACACTCTTCATTCCTAGTCTCCTTTCGGCTTTCGCCGTTCAATCACGCGAATTCCCTCGCCACCCGCCAAAACGGCCGAGCTGGCCAAGCCGATGAACAACCCGTGCTCGACCACGCCGGGGATCGCGCTCAACGCCTTGGCGAGGCTGGGCGGATCCACAATACGTCCGAGCTGGGCATCGACGATCCAGTGGCCGCCATCGGTGACGAAAACGTGGCCATCTTTGGCCTTGCGGACCGCCATTTGCCCGGAAACGCCACACGCCGCAAATGCCTTCTCGATCGCCCGGCGCGTCGCGCCAAGGCCGAACGGGATGACCTCGATCGGCAGCGGAAACTTGCCGAGCGTCGGCACCCATTTGCTGTCGTCGGCAATCACGATCATGCGATCCGAGGCGGCCGCCACGATCTTCTCGCGCAGCAGCGCACCGCCGCCGCCCTTGATCAGATTGAAGTCGGGGTCGATCTCGTCGGCGCCGTCGACGGTCATGTCGAGATGGTCGATCTCATCGAGCGTGGTCAGCTTCACGCCGCAGCGGATCGCATCGAGGCGCGTCGCCTCGGACGTCGGCACGCCGATCACCTTGAGCCCGGCGGCGACACGCTCGCCGAGCAGCTCGACGAAATGCTTTGCGGTCGAGCCGGTCCCGAGCCCGAGCTGCATGCCCTCACGCACCTCCTCGAGCGCGCGCGCCGCAGCCTGCCGCTTCAACTGGTCCATGTCCAAAATGCGCCCGCCTCTCGATAAGGGTGTTTGCGGCGGCCTATGTAGCCTCGTTTTTCCCGCCGGAACAGGCCTCTGGGCCGATCTTATAAGGTGAACTTATGGCGTCGGCCCTTGCGCCGATCCGGCCGGCCCGATAGCGCTTGGACCATGAGCTCCCCCTACACCCTCGTCTTCGATCTCGACGGCACGCTTGTGGATACGGCGCCCGACCTGATCACCGCGCTGAATTACGTGCTCGACCGCGAAGGGCTGCCGCCCGTGCCGATGGCCTCGGCCCGCAACATGATCGGTGCCGGGGCCCGCAAGCTGATCGAACGGGGGCTGGAGGCCGAGGGCCGCAGCGTCACGCCCGCGGATATGGACCGCATGACCGCGGATTTCATCGACTACTACGCCGACCACATCGCGGTCGAATCCCGCCCCTTCGAGGGGCTCGAAGCCGCACTCGACCAGTTTGCCGCCCAGGGCCACCGCCTCGCGGTCTGCACCAACAAGCTGGAATGGCTGTCCAAGCGGCTGCTGGACCAGCTCGACCTGACCCGCCGCTTTGCGGCGATCTGCGGCGCCGACACCTTTGGGGTCCAGAAGCCGGATCCGACCATTTTCCGCGAGACCGTGGCCCGCGCCGGCGGAGCGGTGAAGTCCAGCATCATGGTCGGCGACGCCGGAACCGATGTCGGCGTCGCGCGGCGGGCCGGGGTGCCCGTGATCGGGGTCAGCTTCGGCTATACGGACGTGCCGATCGCCGACCTGAAGCCAGACCGCCTGATCCATCACATGCGCGACCTGCCGGCCGCCGCGCACAGCCTGATGACGGCTTAGCGTCTGCAATCCGCTGATATCGTTCGGCTATTCCGCGGAACCCTGCATTAACCATCTATTAACTATGCGCGGCCCGCCGGTTGCTTGCCCAAAGCGACGCACCTAAGGTCCGGCCGGGGTATGTGGCGGTTCGTCGCACTAGAAGTGGATGGTCATGCGTCGTGTCATCGCGATTGCGTTAGCGGGAGCGAGCCTTGGCGGCTGCTCCTCGATGTCTTGGGACATGTTCAAATCGGCCCCGCCGACCGTCCAGGTCCGGCTTGAGTCCAATCCGCCGGGCGCCGACGCGAGCACCTCGCTCGGCCCGGGCTGCAAGACCCCCTGCTCCGTCTCGGTTCCCGCGCCCGACGCGCCGTTCACGGTCGCCTTCGCGCTGCCGAAATACCAGCCGGCCAGCGTACCGGTGAACGTGATCAAGAATCCCGGCGATTTCACTACGTCCGCTTCGGTCACGACGGATCCGAATCCGGTGTTCGCGGAGCTTCAGCCCGCGGTGCCGCCCAAGCCGGTGAAGAAGAAGCCGCACCGGCCGAGGGCCAAGCCGGCCGCAGCCGCGCCCGCCGTAGAACCGGCCGAGGCCACGCCGGTCGCGGCCTCGCCGTTCCCCGATCCGGGCGCGGGCAAGCGCTGATCCGGGCCGTGATCCAGACGGTGATCTACGTATACCACCCGATTGTCCTAGCCGCGTCCGATGCTTAGATTGCTTCCAAGGCACCGCTGAAGCAAAGGTGCCGCCCGTCGCCGTAAGTGACAAGGCATTGGTATGAACGGACCTTCCGCTAGCCCCCGCGCTGCGCTGTCGAGCGCAATGACCGATCCGTTCGGGCGGACCATCTCTTACCTGCGCGTATCCGTCACCGACCGCTGCGACCTGCGCTGCTTCTACTGCATGTCGGAAGACATGACGTTCCTGCCCAAGGCCGATTTGCTGACGCTCGAGGAGCTCGACCGGCTGTGCTCGGCCTTTATCGCCAAGGGCGTGAGGAAGCTGCGGCTCACCGGCGGCGAGCCGCTTGTCCGCCGCAACGTGATGACGCTGGTCCGCTCGCTGTCGCGGCACCTTAAGACCGGCGCCCTGAACGAGCTGACGCTGACCACCAACGGCACCCAGCTTGCGAAACATGCGCAGGAGCTGGCCGATTGCGGCGTCCGTCGCATCAACGTCTCGCTCGACACGCTCGATCCCAAGAAATTCCGCGAGATCACCCGCTGGGGCGAGATCGACAAGGTGATGGAGGGCATCGAGGCCGCGCGCGCCGCGGGCCTCGCCGTGAAGATCAACGCGGTGGCGCTGAAGAACCTCAACGAGGACGAGCTGCCCGAGCTGATGCGCTGGGCCCACGGCAAGGGCATGGGCCTGACGCTCATCGAGGTCATGCCGATGGGCGAGATCGGCTCGGGCCGCATCGACCAGTATCTGCCGCTGTCGCTGGTGCGCGCCCGCCTCGCCCAGCAATTCACGCTGACCGACCTCGCCGAAAGCACCGGCGGCCCGGCGCGCTATGTCAGCGTCGCCGAGACCGGCGGCAAGCTCGGCTTCATCACGCCGATGACGCATAACTTCTGCGAATCCTGCAACCGGGTCCGCATCACCTGCACCGGCACGCTGCACACCTGCCTCGGCCACGAGGACGCCTCCGACCTGCGCAAACCTCTGCGTGCATCGGACGACGACATGCTGCTTGCGGATGCGATCGACCGCGCCATCGGGCTGAAGCCCAAGGGCCACGATTTCATCATCGACCGCCGCCACGACCGCCCCAGCGTCTCCCGGCACATGAGCGTCACCGGCGGCTAGGACTCAGCCTCCACCGCGTTAAGCTTTTGAGCGCGCGTCAATTTGTCCATTTTCCGATTGACGGCGCCTGAAGCCGCTGGTTTGGTGCGACCGCCTTTGCTTGCCCGGCAACAATAAGCCGGCCCGCCCGTTGGCGGTCGCGGTCAAGACGGCAAGGCACGAGGGGAGGACTGACGCCGCAATCGCTTTCGGAAAATCATCCGTGCGGTCGCGTGCTTTTTGCACGCAGGCCCAGCGATGCGTGCTGAAGCCTCCCGTGAAGTGTTAGGCCGCGACGGAGAAAAAGTAAGATGCGTCCATTGCTGGCGGTGAGCAACGCCATCGACGCCCTCAATGAAAAGATTGGGTACGTCTGTAACCTGCTCGTGCTCCTGGCCTGTCTGGTGAGCGCGGCCAACGCCATGATCCGCTACGCGTTCAGCTACTCGTCGAACGGCTGGCTGGAGCTGCAATGGTATATGTTTGCCATCCTGGTGATGTTCGGCTCGTCCTACACCTTCAAGCGCAACGAGCATGTGCGTGTCGAGATTTTCTATCTGACCCTCTCCGAGCGCGGCCAGCTCTGGCTCGACATGGTCGGCACGCTGTTCTTCCTGATCCCCTCCTGCCTCCTGCTCGCCTATCTGTCCTGGCCTTTCTTCATGCAGGCCTATGACGTCGGCGAGATGTCGGGCAATGCCGGCGGCCTGATCCGCTGGCCGATCAAGTTCGTGATTCCCGCCGGCTTCGTGATGCTGGCGCTGCAGGGTGTTTCCGAAGTCATCAAGCGTATCGCGGCTCTCCAGGGCTATGTGACGATCGACGCCAAGTACGAGAGGCCGACCCAATGATTACGCTGGAGATGATGCCGCCGTTGATGTTCGGCGGCCTGGTTCTGGCGATGCTGATCGGCTTCCCCGTGGCGTTCACGCTTGCCGCGGTCGGTCTCTCCTTCGGCTTCCTCGCCATCCATCTCGGGTTCTTCGACCTCAACTTCCTCCAGGCGATTCCGGGCCGCGTGTTCGGCAGCGTGCTCTCCAACGAGCTCTTGCTCGCGATCCCGTTCTTCACCTTCATGGGCGCCATATTGGAAAGATGTGGCCTCGCCGAGGACATGCTGGATTCGATGGGCCAGCTGTTCGGCCCGGTCCGCGGCGGCCTCGGCTATTCCGTCATCATCGTCGGCTTCATCCTCGGCGCCATCACCGGCACGGTGGCGGCGCAGGTCATCGCCATGGCGCTGATCTCGATGCCGGTGATGATCCGCTACGGCTACAACATGCGCTACATCACCGGCGTGCTGGCGGCCTCCGGCACCATCACGCAGCTGGTGCCGCCCTCGCTGGTTCTGATCGTGCTCGCCGACCAGCTCGGCAAGTCGGTCGGCGACATGTATCTCGGCGCCTGGGGCCCCTCGGTGTTCCAGATCATGCTGTTCGCCGGCTACACCTTCGTCCTCGGCCTGATCAAGCCGAGCCACGTGCCGCCGGTGCCGCTGGAAGCGCGCACGCTGACCGGCTGGGCGCTGTGGAAGAAGTGCCTGATGGGCATCATCCCCTCGGCCGTGCTGATCTTCGTCGTGCTCGGCACCATGATGATGGGCCTTGCGACCCCGACGGAAGCCGGCGCCATGGGCGCGGTCGGCGCCATCGTGCTCGCCGCGATCCACCACAAGGACTTTTCCTCGACCGATCGCAAGATCCTCGTCGTCGGCATCATCGCCGCCGGCATCGGCACCATCGTCGCGATGCTGTTCACCGAGAATTTGATCTTCAAGCTCGCCTTTGCCGTGACTTATCTCGCGGTGGCCTGGATCTGCTTCTCGGCCGCACGCATCCCGGACCTGCGCGACCTCATCAAGCAGGGCTACGAATCCACCATGCGCCTCACCTGCATGGTCACTTTCATCCTGATCGGCTCGACCTGCTTCTCGGTGGTGTTCCTCGGCGTCTCCGGCGGCGTCTGGCTCGAGCATCTGCTGACCTCGCTGCCCGGCGGCGTCTGGGGCTTCCTGATCTTCATCAACCTCTTCATCTTCTTCCTGGCGTTCTTCCTCGACTTCTTCGAGATCGCCTTCATCATCCTGCCGATGATCGCGCCGATCGCGCAGAAGATTCTCGGCCCCGTCGTCGGCGACGGGCCGGCGCTGATCTGGTTCGGCGTCATGCTGTGCGTGAACATGCAGACCTCGTTCCTACATCCGCCGTTCGGCTTTGCCCTGTTCTACCTGCGCGGCGTCGCGCCGAAGGAAGTGAAGAGCTCCGACATCTATTGGGGCGCAATGCCCTGGATCGGCCTGCAGATGATCATGGTGCTGATCGTGATCGCCTTCCCGGTCGTGGTGACGGGCCTCCTCGACAAGCCGCTCAACGTCGATCTCGACAAGGTCAAGATCGAGGTTCCGCAGATCGACCTGCCCCCGCTGGATCTCGGCCCGCCGCAGAAGTAGCGGTCGGGCCTTCGTCGTCATGCTCCGCCCCTGGCGGAGCATGACGCGCGTGACACGTGCGGGAAACACGGGCATACCGGGCTATCCTCCAACTCATGGACAGCCGCCTATGCTCCGATCGCACCCTGCTCCATCGTTCATCGTTTCCTTGTTTGCTTCGCTCTGGCTGGCCTCCGCAGTGACTGTCGCGTACGCCGAGCCGGTGGCCGATGTTCATGCGCTGGCGCAGAAGGAGCAGCAGCCGCTGCTCGACACGCTGCGCGATCTCGTCAACATCGAAACCGGCAGCAGGGACATCGAGGGCCTGAACGTGATCGCAGGACGCGTCGCCGACCAGCTCAAGCAGCTCGGCGGCACGGTGGAGATCCTGCAGCCGACCGACATCTATCGCCTCGACGACACGCCCGAAAAGATCGGCCCGGCCGTGCACGCCGTCTTCAAGGGGACCGGTACCAGGAAGATCATGCTGATCGCCCACATGGACACGGTGTACCTGAGGGGCATGCTGAAGGACCAGCCGTTCCGCGTCGACGGCGACAAGGCCTTCGGCCTCGGCATTGCCGACGACAAGCAGGGCGTCGCGCTCATTCTCCACACCGTGGCGATGCTGCAGAAGCTGAATTTCAAGGACTACGGCACGCTCACGGTGCTCACCAATGGCGACGAGGAGATCTCCTCGCCCGGCTGGCGCGGCACCATCACCAAATTCGCTTCCGATCAGGACGTGGTGTTCTCGTTCGAGGGCGGGGGCACCGACGGCACGCTGCGGCTCGCCACCAGCGGCATCGGCTCGGCCTATCTCACGGTGACCGGCCGATCCTCGCATGCGGGCGCAAGGCCCGAGGGCGGCATCAACGCGCTGTACGAGCTCTCGCACCAGGTGCTGCAGATGAAGGACCTGTCCAAACCCGAGCAGGGCCTGAAGCTGAACTGGACCGTTTCCAAGGCCGGCACCAACCGCAACGTCATCCCTGCCGAAGCCACCGCGCAAGCCGATGCACGCGCGCTGAAGGTGTCGGATTTCGACGAGCTGGAGAAGGCGCTCCACGAGAAGATCAAGAATCACCTGCTGCCGGATTCCAAGGTCGAGCTGAAATTCGAGGTGCGCCGTCCGCCGCTCGAGGCCAACGACGCCTCGCGCCGCGTGGCGGCCCACGGCAAGACCATCTATGAGGAGATCGGATTCCCGCTGAAGGTCGACGAGAAGGCAACCGGCGGCGGCACGGATGCGGCCTTTGCCGCGCTCAAGACCAAGGGCGCCGTGGTCGAAGGCATGGGCCTGTCGGGCTTCGGCGCGCACTCCAATGATGCCGAATATGTGAAGATCGACAGCATCGTGCCGCGTCTTTACCTGACCACGCGCATGATCATGGACCTGTCGACCGGCAAGCTGAAATAGCTGTCAGCTCCGGCCGAGGGCGGAGGCACCCTCCTCCGCCAGCCTGAACCGCAGCGTGAACTCGGCACCCCCGCCGGGAAGATTGTCCACCGCAACCGTGGCGTCGTGATCGTCGGCGACGCCGCGCACGATCGAAAGGCCGAGGCCCGCGCCGTCGCTGCGCTGGCGATCCCTACGCCAGAAGCGCTGGAAGATCAGCTCACGCTCGCCATCGGCAACGCCCGGGCCGCAATCGCGCACGCGCACCGAGCCGTCGTCGCCGACCTCGACGTCCACGGCGGTGTCCTTCGCCGTGAACTTGATGGCGTTTTCGGCGAGGTTGAAGATCGCGCGCTGGAGCATCTCGGCATTGCCGTGGATCAGCACCGGCGCGTCGGCGCCCTTGAGCGCGATGTCCTTGTGCTGGGCGATCGCAAGCGGCGCGATCGCGCCCACCACCTCGGCACAGACGGCGCGTAAGTCAGCGGTCTCGCCGGGATCGAGCACCAATGTATCGAGCTCGGCGATCTCCAGGAGCTGGGCGACGATCCGGCTCATGCCCTCGATGTCGTCATGCAGCGCCTGCCGTGCGGCACCATCACCAAGTGTCTCGATCCGCGTCCGCAGGATCGTCAGCGGTGTGCGCAATTGATGCGCGGCGTCGGCGGTGAACTGCCGCTGCACCCGAAAGCCGTCCTCGAGGCGGTCGAGCGCCTGGTTGACGGCGGTGACGAGCGGCAGGATCTCGCGCGGGATTTGCTCCGTCGGCAGGCGGATATGGGTGCGCGCCGGGCCGATATTGCTGGCCTCCTCCGACGCCTTCCACAGCGGCGCGATGGCGCGGCGGAAGATGACGATGTCGATGCCGAGCAGGATCAGCAGCACCGGAATGGTGATCCAGCCCACCCGCCGGAAGAAGTTCGAGATGATGTCGTCGATGATGACGTCGCGGTGCGCGAGGTCCTCCGCGACGCGGATGCGCACCACCTTGCCGTCGATGATGCGCGTGACGCTGGCGCCGGAAATCGTCTCCGACGGCGGCGGCGCAGACACGGCCGCACCGGTCTTGCGGCGGGACGAGAACAGCAGATGGCCGTCGGCATCGCGGATGTCGTAGAGATAGCGGCCGTAGGCTTCCGAATAGAGGCCCCGCAGACTGTCCGGCAGGTTGAACGTCAAGAGGCCGTCCGGCTGCGCGACGATGCGCTCGGCGAGCACTTCGGCCTGGGCGCGCATCGCATCGCGGTGCAACTGGTCGACCTCGGAATTGAGCAGCCAGAACAGCACCAGCGGCAGGAAAATCGCGACCACCGCGACCGCCACGATGTGCATGAACACGATGCGCCAGATCAGCGATTTGAAGGTCGGCGATCGGCCATAGGCCGGCGCGGCGGCCACGCTATTTCTCCTCGGCCAAGAGATAGCCGACGCCGCGGATGGTGTGGATCACGACCCGGGCGCCGTGCTCGGCAAGCTGCTTGCGCAGCCGCGACACGTAGACCTCGACCGCATTGGAGGCGACCTCGCCTTCGAGACCGAAGATGTGGTCCTCGACGTTCTTCTTCGGCACCACCCGCCCCTGCCGGCGCAGCAGGATCTCCAGCACCGAGGTCTCGCGCGCGGAGATGATCCGCGGCTGATCGTCGACGAAGATCTGGCGGCTCTCGGTGTCGTAAACAAGGTTGGCGAGACTGAGCGAGCGGCCGAGCAGCTGGCCGGGCCGGCGCAGGATCGCCTCCAGCCGCGCCACCAGCTCCTCCATCGCGAACGGCTTTGCCAGATAATCGTCGGCGCCGCTGCGCAGGCCGCTGACGCGGTCCTGCAGGCCGCCGCGCGCGGTCAGCACCAGCACCGGCAGCGGCTCCATCTGGCGGCGCAGCTCGCGCAGCACCGACAGGCCGTCGCCGTCGGGCAGGCCGAGGTCGAGGATCATCGCGGCATAGCTGACGCTGCTGACCGCCTCGCGCGCCTCGGCCGCGCTGCCCACGATGTCGCTCTCATAGCCGGCCGCCGCCAGCCCGCTGGCCACGAGCCGCGACAGCTCGGCATTGTCCTCGACGATCAGAAGGCGCATCGTAATCCCGGCATCACCGCACGGCTCGCGCCGTATCCCTGCTCTCTTCCACCATTCCGGACGCCCCTGCCAGCGAAAAAGTGCCCGGCTGGTCGGTCGGCCAGCCCTGTCAGGCTGGTGTAAGCCGATCCGGGCGCGTAGCCGCGGATCGCAGCTCTGGAGGAATGGCACTGTCCGCCCATGCGCCCCCGTCCGTGGTTTACTCGATCACCTCGTCTGCGCCGGCAACGATTGCGGATGAGAACGCATGACCGAGCAGTTTGGCTGCCTTCAAGTTGATAACGAGCTCTACCTTCGTGACGAGCTGGACGGGAAGATCAGAAGGCTTCTCGCCCAACAGGACCCGTCCGGCATAGATACCCGCGCGCCGGTGCGACTGCATGAAATCTCCCCCATAGCTCATCAAACCTCCGGCGGTGGGAAAGTCCCGGGTCTGTGTGATTGCGGGCACGCGATATTTCATTGCCAGAGCAGCGAGCCGCGAACTGCGAAATGCAAAATAGGGGTCGGAGGTAAACACAAGTCCACTTGCCCCGTCCCTGGTCGCCGCAGCGAACACAGATTCAAATTCATCCTCCTTGCTTGCGTTCAATATCTCCAGTTGAACACGCATCGTTTCCGCCGCCGCACGAAGCTTCTGCAGTTGCGATTCTGCGGTCGGACTTGTCGGGTTGACGACGATCATCAATTTGGTCGCCGTAGGCAACAGGTCGCGCATCAACTCAAGCCGCTTTGGCGACACGTCGACACTCAGGCTCGAAACTCCCGTGATGTTCCCGCCCGGCCGCGACAAGCTATCCACCACGTGCAGCTGAACGGGATCGCCGCCCATCTCAAAAACGATTGTCTTGGTCGGGCTCGCAGCTTTCGCGGCAAGTGCCACGGGAGCGCCCCCGGGCGCCACGAGGACATTCACATTTCGGGCGACCAGTTCGGCGGCCAACGCAGGTAATCGGGAATATTGTCCGTTGGCCCACTGAAAGTCGATTTTCACATTGCGGTCCTCGACAAAGCCCGCTTCCGCCAATCCCTGTCGGAAAGCCTCAAGTCGACTGGCAAAGAGCTCGGGCGACTCCGGACAAAGATAGCCAATGACGGGCATGGAGGACTTCTGCGCATACGCGTCGGCCGTCCACGTCGCGGCGCCCGCCATCAAAAGCAGAAAGTCCCGCCGCCTGGCGCATCTTCGCGGCGTTACCGCTCCAGAGTTGGCGCATCTCATGGCTACGAACCCGTTGCCGTCAGCCGATTGTCGAAGCATAGCCCCGGATGCTCGAACAGTCTTCAACTTGATCGTGCCGGGCATCCGGAGGCCGGCCCCGGCTAGGGAGCATCGAAGGATATTCCGAAGACCGGAATCGCTTCGTCAAATCCCTTGATATTGCGATACCCGAGGTCCTCGACGGACCGCCGACCCCTGACGTCAGCGGCGACTTTGGCGTCGACCAGAATTTCCTTGTCTGCGGCAGATGCGCACAGTCGGGCCGCCAGATTCACAACGCTGCCAATGGCGGTGTAGTCGAGCCGGTCCTTGTAGCCGATCCGGCCGACGGTCGCCGGCCCGCTGGCAAGGCCGATTCCGAAACCAACATGGTAGCCGCGCGATCGCCAACCCGCGATAAGGACTTGCACGGTCCTCTGCATGTCGACGGCGAGATCGATGGCTCTCAATGCAGGCTCTTCGATCGGGACAGGTGCGTTCACCAGCACCATCAGCCCGTCTCCGGAGAAATTGATCAGCGTTGCCTCGAATTTCGCGATGACCCTGCCGAGGTCTTCATAGTACTCCGACAATACGCTCATGACGTCCTCAGGCGCAGCTCCCGCTGAAAAAGCGGTGAACCCCCTCAAATCGCAGAAGACAACGACAACCTCCGTGCGGCGACCATCCAGCACGCTGTCATCGCCGGCTCGATCGACGAGATCGGCGACCTGGGGAGCGAGGAATCGCCTGAGCCTGGCGATGCGCTCCTGGTGCTGCTGCGCCAGCGCCAGCTCGGAAGCCATCTTGTTGAAACTGTTTGCAAGACGCTGGAACTCGTCCCCGGTGTGGATCAGGATCCGGTGGTCAAAGGACCCGGCACCAATCCTCTCCGTGCCCTCCTCGAGCAGCTTGATCGGCTCTGTCATCCGGTCGGCCAATGCATAGGCAAAAATGCCTGCGAGCATCGTGCTGACCGCAAGGAGCATTGCCGTCCGCCACAGGGCGGCGTAGATCGGCGCGTAAGCTTCGGATAGTGGCTGCGCGACCACGACTGTCCAATCGGTGCCCTGCACGGCAGCCGCGCTGGCGGCAACGAATTGTCCTTGTGCATCCTGGCTCGTTGCGAAGCCCGCCTTCGACCCGATCGCGTCCCGCACAGCCCGAAATGGCTTGGAGGTTGCTTCTTCCGCACCGCGGAGGACGAGGCTGATGTCGGGATGGGCAATAAGGCGACCCGATCGGTCCAGGACGAAAGCGAAGCCGGTCCTTCCGACCTGGATCGCCGAGATCACGTCCCAGATCAGCTTGAGGTTGACTTCGGCTATGACTGCGCCAACGGCCGGCCGACTGCCGACAATCGCAACCGTCAGGTACGGTTCGGAGCCGCGGTTGTAGCTGACGTCGCTGAACCAGATCTGAGTTGCCCGGGCCCCGACCAGGGCAGGATCAGCTGATCGGTCCGTCCGGCTCTCAATCCGATTGAGGCCGATCCGCGAGATGTAGAGACGCTCCAGACCGCTGGCGTCGAGGAGTGTAAGACTGGCAATGGCAGGCGCTTGTCGAAGGAGGCGCAGCGCGTCGGTCCGCCGGCGTTCGTCAGGCTCGTCGGTCCACGGAAGCTGCACCAGCCAGCCGAGCTGCGTTGTGATGCCGTGGATGAAATCGTGTATTTCGGCGGCCGCGGACGCGGACTGGAGGCCGAGCCACTGGTCCAGCCTCGCACGCTGATCGCGATAGCCGAACCACGCTTCAATAACGCCGTTGAAGGCGAGTGGGACCGCGACCGCCACGAAAAGCGCGAGCAAATATTTATGAAAAAGGCCGCGAAACCGATCTTGAGGAATCATGATCCGGTCACCCGTACAATCGCACAGATAATATGGACCCAGACTAACACGTCGCTTTGCGGTCAGGCGGAGTTCATTTGACCCGAGCGTACGGTTGCACCCTTCGCGCCTGCAAGGCGGACTGGTCACGCGGTCAGGCGACAAGCGACCCGGCAGGGGCAGCCCGGCGTCATCGCCACTGTTGATCTAGGTCAAACATCAGCCACCCTCCGGCGTCACCCTCCCAGCGTTCTCCTCTCCCTCCCGATCCTGAAGAAGGCCTACTCAAGGTTCGTCGACGAAAGTGGGAGCTCGCTCATGATAACGATTCCAGAACTGACGTCCCAGGCGCTCGGTGCGTTCCTGATCTCGGAGACAAGCGGCCGCTTCGGCTCGTCTCACGCCAGCTTGCCGGAACTGCTCCCCTACGCAGCAAAGCTGGCCCTGGAATGCATTGGTAATAGCGACGCACTCTACCACAATGTCGAGCACACCTTGTTGGTCACGCTGGTGGGGCACGACATTCTGATCGGGCGCTCGCTTCTGAGGCCGACGACGGCTAGCGATTATGCTCACTTCATTCTGGCGTGCCTGATCCACGACATCGGCTACGTCAGGGGAATAGTCCACGGAGACCAGGACGGAGCCTACGTTGTCGATGGTACCGGTCGAACGGTCGAGTTACCGATCGGCTCCTCCGATGCAGCGCTTGCGCCCTATCATGTCGACCGCTCAAAATTGTTTGCCGTGGAGCGTCTTGACGCAGTCGACCAGATCGACGCCGCTCGCGTCGCTCAGGCCATCGAGTACACTCGTGTTCCCTATGCAGACGCACCAACGAGCGAACTCAGGGATGATCTGGACGAGGAGGAAGGTTTGTTGCTTCGCGCCGCCGATCTGATCGGTCAGCTCGGCGATCCCAACTACATGAAGAAATCAAATGCGCTCTTCTACGAATTCGAGGAGATCGGACTCAACAAATCGCTGGGATACGCCACGCCTGCGGATGTGGTGTACAAATATCCTCAATTCTACTGGACCAAGGCCTCACCGCAGATCCAAACCGCCATCCGCTATTTGAACGTAACCGCGAGCGGAAGACAATGGATCAGCAATCTGTATGGCAATGTCCTGCGCGCTGAGCGCGAGGTCGGACTATCTGGTCCGCAGCTATAGATCGGGACGCTGCGAACGCCCCGGAGCCTTCGCCCCGGGGCGCTGCGTTCGGCAGACAGTGGCGCTCAGCTCTGCGAGCGTCGCGCCATGAAGATGTCGTAGCCGACCTCCGCGACCTGGAACCAGGCGTAGCCATCGCTGGAGAATTTTGCCAGGGAGTCGTGCACCTTCTTGAAGTTGGCGTTGGTCGCGCCGACCTCGGCATGCAGCTCCTTGGCCGCCTTGTAGCAGGCGTCCATGATCGCCGGCGAGAAGGCGTGCAGCTTGGTGCCGCTGGCGAGCAGCTTCTTCATGGCGAGCGGATTGGCGGTGTCGTAGCGCGCCATCATGTAGTTGTTGGCGGTGTGGCCCGCCTGCTCCAGCACGCTCTGGTAATATTTCGGCAGCGCGTTCCATTTGTCGAGATTGACGAAAGCGAGCAGCATCGGCCCGCCTTCCCACCAGCCGGGATAGTAGTAATGCGGCGCGATCTTGTAGAAGCCGAGCTTCTCGTCGTCATAGGGGCCGACCCATTCGGCGGCGTCGATCGTGCCCTTCTCCAGCGCCGGATAGATGTCGCCGCCGGCGAGCTGCTGCGGCACCACGCCGAGCTTCTGGAGCACGCGGCCGGCAAAGCCGCCGATGCGGAATTTCATGCCGCTGAGATCCCCGGGCGTGTTGACCTCTTTCCTGAACCAGCCGCCCATCTGGCAGCCGGTGTTGCCCGCGAGCAGCGAGATGACGTTGTAGCTCTTGTAGAACTCGTTGAGCACCTCGCGCCCGCCGCCCTGCATGTACCAGGCCTGGTTGATGCGCATGTTGGGGCCGAACGGCACCGATGAGCCGAAGGTGAAGGTCGGGTCCTTGCCGAAATAATAGTAGGAGGCGGTGTGGCCGATCTCGCAGGTGGCGTTCTGCACGGCGTCGAGCACCTGGAGGCCCGGCACGATCTCGCCGGCCGCGAAGATCTGGATCTGGAATTTGTTGTCAGTCGCCTCGGCGACCATCTTGCACATCATCTCGGCGCCGCCATAGAGCGTATCGAGCGATTTCGGCCAGCTCGTCGGCATGCGCCATTTGATTTCCGGCATCGACTGCGCGATCGCGGGCGCCGCGAGCGTGGCGGCACCGGCCGCACCAAGTCCTGTGACCTTGATGAAGTCTCTTCTCTTCATGATTTCCTGCCCTGATGGATCTGATTGTGGGCCTTCTTGCCGAGGCTTGGAGACCAGCATGGCGTAACGACCGGCGAAATGCCATCGTGATCGCACTGCGGCAAAGAAAAAGGCCGGCCTGCGATGGGGCCGGGCTGCTCTGGCAATCACGATCACGCCGCGGCTTCGGATGACCAGCCGGCGTACGAAGCCGCTTGCGGACTCGGCGGCCGAGCCCAGACGACAACGATAGAGGTCCCCTGGGCCGGAATGATGGGTTTCGCTTCGCTCTACCCATCCTACGGTCTGAGCGCGCACGATGAGGTTCGCTTCTGCGCTACCTATCGTTCTCTCTCAAAAGCGGCCCTCAGTTCGGCGAGTTGCTCGGCGATTGCTCCCAACTCCGCGTCGGCGCGATCCGTCGGAACGTCCATGTAAGCGATCGGAGAATCGAACTGGCTCGCCGTGAAGTCGTACCTCTTGCCGCCGATCCGATTGTAGAAATGGTCGCCAGCGGGCAGCGGCGTCTTCAGCAGGTCGCCGCCGAAGAGCCCGTGGACCAGCAGCGAAGTGACGTTGCATTGCCCCGCCGCCGGATTGTCCGCCGTCCATTTGCTGGCCGTCGACAGCGACCATGCCTTGCGCAGCGCGCGCTGGATGTCATCGGGATCGAAGCTCATCGTCGCTCCTAAGGATCGGTGACGGCCGATTTCGGATTTTACGATTATCGCTTTATGCCACTGTTTTGCCCGACGTGTCAAACCGCCGCGCCGGCTGGCTGAGGCCCAACGCCCTGCGCCCGTCATTGCGGCCACGGTCGCAAAAATCGGCGCGTCGGCACCGGCTGCTCCGTGATCGCACGTGTACCGCTGAATTGCCCCGTTCGGTCAAGCTGTTGGCAGCATCGACGAGCGAGCCCGCCCTCATCTCGTCTCTACTGTGCATGGGGTTGTTTTCGCTATTTTGTTTTGAGCCCCCTCCGCACCAACGAAAAAACCCGGCCTCGCGAACGAGGCCGGGCTCTGTCGTCTTGCGACGTGCTCGAACGATCAGCCGCGGGTGCGCGAGCGGATCATGAAGCTGTCATAGGTGTATTCGGCGACCTGCCACCACAGATATTCGTCTGAGCGGTAGGCCTGCATGGCGTCGATCGACTTCTTGAAGTCGGGGTTCTTGGCCGAGATCTCCGCCCACAGCTCGTTGGTCGCCTTGAGGCAGGCCTCGAGCACTTCGTTGGTGAAGGGACGAAGCTGCGTGCCGCCGGCGACCAGACGCTTCAGCGCCCCCGGGTTCTGCATGTCGTAGCGCGCGGCCATCCAGCTGTTGGCATTGGCCATCGCGTTGGTGAGGATCGCCTGGTAGTTTTTCGGCAGCGAATTCCACTTGTCGAGGTTGGTGAAGGCGTGGACGGTCGGACCGCCTTCCCAGAAGCCCGGGTAGTAGTAGTACTTGGCGACCTTGGCGAAGCCGAGCTTCTCGTCATCGTAGGGGCCGACCCACTCGGCCGCGTCGATGGTGCCCTTCTCCAGCGCCGGGTAGATGTCGCCGCCGGCGAGCTGCTGCGGCACCACGCCGACCTTCTGGAGCACCTGGCCGGCGATGCCGCCGATGCGCATCTTCAGGCCCGAGAGATCGGCAACGGTCTTGATCTCCTTGCGGAACCAGCCGCCCATCTGGGTGCCGGTGTTGCCGCAGGGCTGGCCGATCACGTTCGACTTCTTGAAGAACTCGTTGCCGAGCTGCTCGCCGCCGCCCTGGTACCACCAGGAGTTCTGCTGGCGCGCATTGAGGCCGAACGGCACCGAGGCGTAGATCGCCCAGGTCGGGTCCTTGCCGACGTAGTAGTAGGACACGGTGTGGCACATCTCGACCGTGCCGTTCGAGGTCGCATCGAGCGCCTGCAGGCCGGGGACGATTTCACCGGCCGCGAACACCTGGATCTGGAATTTGTTGTCAGTCATCTCGGCGACGTACTTCGCCACCTGCTCGCCGCCGCCATAGATGGTGTCGAGCGACTTCGGGAAGCTCGAGGTCATGCGCCACTTGATCTCGGGCGAGGATTGCGCGATCGCCGGCGAGGCTACCGCGGCGGTCGCCGCCGCGCCTGCTGCCGACACTTTCAGGAAATCACGACGCTTCATCTTCAGGTCTCTCCTTGCTGGGGCGTTTCCCCTCAACTTCTCTTTGTGCCGCCGCTCATTCCGGCGACGCGTTCAGGCCGCGTCGAACCGAAGGGGCTTGACTGCCGTGGGCGTTTAACACGGACGGGGCGCTTTCGGAACGCGACAATGGCATGACGGGGCTCTACGAAAGTCGCATGTCCCCAACGGATTGCCCTTGCAGCCTCAGGCTGCGGCGATCACGCCCTTGAGCTGGTCCCGGACCTGTCCCGCAATGGCGCGGTAGATCGCCGCATGGGGCCCGTCCGGCTCGCTGTCGACGACGGGATTGCCGGCGTCCGAGGTGGCCCGAATCGCCATGTGCAAGGGTATCTCGCCCAGGAACGGTACTCCGAGCTTCTCGGCCTCGTGGCGGGCGCCGCCATGGCCGAAGATGTCGGATTTGGTGCCGCAATGCGGGCACTGGAAATAGCTCATGTTCTCGACGATGCCGAGCACGGGCACGTTGACCTTCCTGAACATCGCAAGTCCCCGCCTTGCGTCGATCAGGGACAGGTCCTGCGGGGTCGAGACGATCACCGCGCCCTTGAGCGGCACGTTCTGCGCCAGCGTGAGCTGGGCATCGCCGGTGCCCGGCGGCATGTCGACGACCAGCACGTCGAGCTGGCCCCATGCGACGTCGCGCAGCATCTGCGTCACCGCCGACATCACCATCGGCCCGCGCCAGATCATCGCGGTCTCTTCCTCCACGAGGAAGCCGATCGACATGATCGCGAGGCCGAAGCGGCGGAGCGGAATCATCTTGCGCTCGGCGTTCAGCTCCGGCTTGTCGCGCAGGCCGGTCAGGCGCGGCACCGAAGGGCCGTAGATATCGGCGTCGAGCAGCCCGACCTTGAGGCCGAGGTCGCGCAGGCCGAGCGCGAGGTTGAGCGCGGTGGTCGACTTGCCGACGCCGCCCTTGCCCGAGGCGACCGCGATCACCGCGGCAACGCCGGGAATCTCTGACTGCCGCGCCATCGGCGATTGGGCACCGCCCTGCGGCGGCGGCTTGTGGGCATGGACCGGCTGCACGCCCGGCGCGCCGCGGCTCGGCTGCGGGGGTGGCGGCGGCGCGGAGCCCGGCTTGCGTTCGGCGGTCAGCGCCACCATCACGGTGGTGACGCCGGGAATGGCGCGCACGGCGGCCTCGGCCTCGGCCCGGATGGATTCCCAGGCCCGCGCCTCGGCGGCATCGACATTGATCGAGAAGAACACCTTGCCGTCCGAGGCGCTGATCGCGCTCAGCACATTGGCATTGGTGAGCGCGACCCCGCGCGGCGACTTGATCCGGGCGAGGCTGTCGAGAACCTGTTGCTGCGTCACGCTCAAAGCGCATCTCCTGGAGAGAGCATGAAGCGGTTTTCCGACCAGATCATGCTCAGGACTTTAAGATGCCCCATTAGAGCGGAAACGGCCAAAAGGCTACTGCCTGCCGATATCGTCAGCCATCTCGGCGGGCGCGGCCCCCTGCTCGCTGGCGGCCTCGTAATTGAGCTCGATCATGACCCCGTTGGGGTCGTGGACGAAGATCTGCCAGAGGTCGCCGCCGGGCACCTGACGGGAGTCGAACTTCATCCCCTTGGACGCCAGCCGCTGCTTCATGTCGTCGAACCCGCGGCTGACGAAGGCGACGTGGTGGACAACGCCGGAATCCGGCTTTTGTGGCTCGGCGGTCGGAGAAATATCGACGAGGTGCACCACCGCCTTGCCCTCGCTGTACATCCAGGCGCCGGGGAAGGCGAAATCCGGCCGCGGGCCTTTTTCCAGGCCGAGCACGTCCTCGTAGAAGCGGACCGTCTCGGCCAGATGCCGGGTCCGGATGTTGAAATGATCGAGCACGCCCACGCTCACGCCGCCCATGCCTTTGCTCCCTTTTTTTAAAGTGCTTGTTGAAGGTCCGAGATCAGCCATCCTAGCACAGGGGGGCGTCAAACGAAGCCGTTGCCCTTCCGCCTCAAGGGTTTATGGTGCGCTCGTTCCCCTTCATGTGGAACTTTAGGACCCCCGGCTGGCGTCCCTCGCCCGGCTGCAACCGTAAAACTCAAGCTACGGACACACACATGGCTAAAGTCGCTTTCCTCGGTCTCGGCGTGATGGGTTTCCCCATGGCCGGACACCTCGTGAAAAAAGGGGGCCATGAGGTCACCGTCTACAACCGCACCGCGGCCAAGGCGAAGGAATGGGCGGACAAGTTCGGCGGCAAGACCGCACCGACCCCGAAGGCCGCCGCCGAGGGCCAGGATTTCGTGATGTGCTGCGTCGGCAACGACAACGACCTGCGCGCGGTCACGATCGGTGCTGACGGCGCATTCGCCGGCATGAAGAAGGGCGCGACCTTCGTCGACCACACCACCGCCTCCGCCGAAGTCGCCCGCGAGCTCGATGCCGCCGCGACCAAGGCCGGCTTCAAGTTCGTCGACGCGCCCGTGTCCGGCGGCCAGGCCGGCGCCGAGAACGGCGTGCTGACGGTGATGTGCGGCGGTGCGCCGGATGCCTATGCCGGCGCCGAGCCGATCATCACGGCTGCCTATGCGCGGATGTGCAAGCTGCTCGGGCCCGCCGGAAGCGGCCAGCTGACCAAGATGGTCAACCAGATCTGCATCGCCGGCCTCGTGCAGGGCCTCTCCGAGGGCATCCACTTCGCCAAGAAGAGCGGCCTCGACGTCGCCGCGGTGATCGAGACCATCTCCAAGGGCGCGGCGCAGTCCTGGCAGATGGAGAACCGCTACAAGACCATGAACGACGGCAAATACGATTTCGGCTTCGCGGTCGAATGGATGCGCAAGGACCTCTCGATCTCGCTGGCCGAAGCCCGCCGCAACGGCGCAAACCTGCCGGTGACCGCGCTGGTCGACCAGTTCTACGCCGAGGTCGAGAAGATGGGCGGCAAGCGCTGGGATACGTCGAGCCTGCTTGCGCGCCTGCAACGCTGACGTCTGAGGGACCGTCCCCACTTTGCTGACCGCGATTGCCGTCATCTTCGTCGTCGCCTATGCGGCGATCGCGCTCGAGCATCCGCTCGGGATCAACAAGAGTGCCACGGCGCTGATCGGCGCCGTATTGCTCTGGACCGTCTACGCGGTCACCACGGGCGACCATGCGCTGGTCAACCACGCGCTCAACGAGTCCGTCGCCTCCACCGCACAGATCGTGTTCTTCCTCATCGGCGCGATGACCATCGTCGAGGTCATCGACGCCCATGACGGCTTCGAGGTCATCACCTCCCGCATCAGCACCACGAGCCAGGTCCGGCTGATGTGGCTGGTCGGCTTCGTGGCCTTCGTGCTCAGCGCGATCCTGGACAATCTGACCACCACCATCGTGATGGTCTCGCTGATCCAGCGGCTGATCGCCAAGCGCGACGACCGGCTGCTGTTCGCCTCTCTCATCGTCATCGCCGCGAACGCCGGCGGCGCATGGACCGTGATCGGCGACGTCACCACGACCATGCTGTGGATCGGCGGGCAGATCACGCCGCTGAACATCATGGGCGCGGTGTTCCTGCCCTCACTGGTCAATCTGCTCGTCCCGCTCGCCTTCCTCAGCTTCCTGGTGAGGGGCAAGACCATCGCGCCGCCGCCGAAGGAGGACGGCTTGCAGGTGATCGGGGCATTCGAGCGCAACCTGATGTTCTATCTCGGGCTCGGCACGCTGATCGCCGTGCCCGCCTTCAAGACGGTCACGCATCTGCCGCCGTTCATGGGCGTGCTGCTCGGGCTCGGCATCGTCTGGCTGGTCGGCGAGATCGTCCACCGCGGCAAGGACGAGCATGTCCGCCATCCGCTCACCCTGGCGCATGCGCTAACGCGGATCGACATGGGCTCGATCGTGTTCTTCGTCGGAATCCTGCTCGCCGTCGCCTGCCTCGAACATGCGGGCCTGCTGACGATGCTGGCGCGATGGCTGGAAGCGACCATCGGCCGCCAGGACATCATCGTCGTCGTGCTCGGCCTGCTCAGCGCCGTCATCGACAACGTCCCGCTGGTCGCCGCGACCATGGGCATGTACGACCTCGGCCACTACCCGCCAGACAGCTTCATCTGGGAGTTCATCGCCTATTGCGCCGGCACTGGCGGCTCGATCCTGATCATCGGCTCGGCCGCAGGCGTCGCCGCCATGGGGCTCGAGCGGATCGAGTTCCTCTGGTACGCCCGCCGCATCGCCGGCCCGGCGCTTGCGGGCTATCTGGCGGGCGCCGTCGTCTACGTCGCACAGCATGCTGCGCTGCATTGAACGGCAGTTAGCGGACTGAAAATTAACGCGCGGTTAACGCAATTCTTTAGCTCCTTAAGTCACCTCTTAAGGATTTCTTGCCACAGATAGAGAATGCAGAAGGCCCGCCTCGCGCGGGTCAGGAATCGTTGTTGTTTCGATGAGTAACCCCGCTGAAAAGCCAGAGGTAGTTCAGCTTCCGGCCGAGCCGGTCAGCGCTCCGTCGGCGAGCAGCCGAAGGGCCGCCGCGCAGCGGGTGCGCGAGGCGCGCGACAAGTTAACGTCGACCAGCGGAACCCGGCCGGCCTTCGACGCCGAGATGCTGCGCCAATATGCGCAGACCCGGCTGTCGGCCTCCTATGTCGTGATGCTGCTGGTGGTTGCCACCGGTGTGCTGTTCGGGTTGTGGATGCAACCGATCCCGGCCGCGGCCTGGACCTGCGGCATGATCTGCATTCACGCCGCGATGATCCGCAGCTGCCGGCGCTTTCTGGCCGAGCCCGCCTCGCCGACATCGACGCGCGCCTGGCGGACGCGCTTCGTCCTGCTCGACCTGCTCTATGGCCTGTGCTGGATGGCGATCCTGATCCATCCCGTGCTCGACATGGTCACGGAAACGCTGATGATGTTCCTGATGCTTCTGGTGATCGCAGTGTCGAGCATGCTCGCCGCCAATTTGCCGATCGCGGCCCTCGCCGCCACCGCGCCGGTCGCGGTCGCGATGGCGCTGAGCTTCGTGATGACCGGCTCGCTGGACAATTATATCCTGGCGGCGCTCGCGATCGCAGCCGAAGGCTATTTCGTGCTGCTGGCGCATCGCCTGCACTCCTCCACCTTCGCAACGCTCGAGGCGCGCGCCGAGAAGGATGCGCTGATCGGCGAGCTGGAGCAGGCGAAAGCAATCTCGGACGAGGCGCGTCACCGCGCCGAATCCGCCAATGTCGCCAAGTCGCGCTTCCTCGCCCAGATGAGCCACGAGTTGCGCACGCCGCTGAACGCCATCCTCGGCTTCTCCGAGGTGATGAAGAGCGAGATTTTCGGTGCGCATGCGGTCGGCGTGTACAAGGAATATTCCGCCGACATCCATAATTCCGGCGTGCACCTGCTCAACCTCATCAACGAGATCCTCGACCTGTCGCGGATCGAGGCGGGCCGCTACGAGCTGAACGAGGAAGCGGTGTCGCTGGTCGGCATCGTCGCCGACTGCCATCATCTGATGAAGCTGCGCGCGTCCAGCCGCGGCATCACGATCCACGAAGTGTTCGAGCAGGCGATGCCGCGGCTTTGGGCCGACGAGCGCGCGGTCCGCCAGGTCGTGCTCAATCTGCTCTCCAACTCGATCAAGTTCACCCCGCAAGGCGGCGAGATCTGGCTCAAGGCCGGCTGGACCGCCTCGGGCGGACAATATCTCTCGGTGAAGGATTCCGGCTCGGGCATTCCCGAGGACGAGATTCCGGTCGTGCTCGCCTCGTTCGGCCAGGGCTCCAACTCGATCAAGTCGGCCGAACAGGGCGCCGGGCTCGGCCTGCCCATCGCCAAGAACCTGATCGACCTGCATGGCGGCACGTTCACGCTGAAATCGAAGCTGCGCATCGGCACCGAGGTGATCGTCACCTTCCCGCCGGAGCGCGTGATGAGCGCGCTGGCGCCGATGTCGGATGAGGCTCCGCCGCTCCAGCCGGACAGTTCCGCGCTTGCCGACGAGAAGCGCCGGCCGCGGCACAAGCCGATCATGAGCGCAGGCACGGGCTCTTAAACGAGATGCTTGCAGAGATGCCCGACCATCCCCCACTATGTCCGAATGAGCAAAGAAACGCCGTGCGTCGCCGTCTGCATGATCGATCCCAAGACCAAGCTGTGCTTCGGCTGCGGCCGCACCTTGCCGGAGATCGCACGCTGGCACGCCATGGAGAGCGCGGAACGGCTCGCGGTCATGGCGCTGCTGCCGGCGCGGATGACGGACGCCGGGCTGACGCCGATCGCAGGAACGCCGAAGCGCGCCTGACCGCCTCGCGTGCCCTCGGAGGCGCGCCATGATCCGCTTCCTGCTCGTTCTCATCATGCTCGCCGGCACGGCCGGTGCCGTTGTCGCCTATGGCGATCCCAGCCAGATCGTGCGCGCCAGCAACAAGGTCTCGCAAATGTTCCGCGCGCAGACCGCCTCCCCGCCCCCTGCCGTGCAGATCCAGCGCGGCCAGGGCGGCGAATTCGCGCTGCGCGCCAAGATCAACGGCGTCGCCGCACCGATGGTGATCGATACCGGGGCGACCTCCGTGGTGCTGACCTGGGAGACCGCGAAGGCGATCGGACTGCCGCTCGAGATGCTCGAATATGACGTCGATCTCGAAACCGCGGGCGGCCACACCAAGGCGGCCCGGCTCACGCTCGATCGCCTCGCGGTCGGCCACCTCGTCGAAAAATCGGTGCCGGCCCTCGTCGTGCAGCGCGGACAGATGAAGACCAACCTGCTCGGCATGAGTTTCCTCGACCGCCTGGAGAGCTGGGGCGTTCGCGCCGACAAGCTGATGCTCACCGGCTACCCGGAGCTGCAGAGCGGCCATCGCCGCGCGCGCACAGCGGTGGATTAATCCCTCCGGCCCATCCACAGCCTCGGACAACTTGCCGCGAAAGCGCAGAAGTGTGGCATTTGCACTATTTACAAACCGCCTAGTCGGTTTATAATAAACTCATTCCTGGATCGGGGTTGGACGAGCGCTGCCTCCTTCAGGGAGCGGCCAAATGGGAGATCGAGACTCATGACTGCCACAGCCGCCTTACGCTGCGCGATGCGCGCCCTGCCCTTTGTCGCGGTGTTCGCCGCAGGCAGCGCCAGCGCTGCGGATCTGTCGCCGCGCTATGCCGCGCCCTCCTCCGCCTACACGGCACCGCAGCCGGTGTACTCGTGGACGGGTCTTTATGCGGGCTTCAACGCCGGCTATGCCGAGAGCGGCGACGACGCCTTCAACAATCTCGTCGGCACCAACGGAGGCAAGGTCAAGGGCGCCGTCGGCGGCGTGCAGATCGGATACAACTACCAGATCTCGCCGATGTTCGTGGTCGGCATCGAGAACGATTTCGAAGGCGGGGACATCAAGAACCACGACGCGCTGAGCAGTGCCGCGGTGAGCCTGCCCTGGTACATGACCGGCCGAGCCCGCGCCGGCATCGCGACGATGGATTCACGCCTGCTGTTCTTCGGGACCGCGGGTCTGGCCACCGGCGAATTGAAGGATGGCCCGATCAACAAGATGAAGATGGGCTGGACCGCAGGTGGCGGCGTCGAATGGGCGTTCCTGCCGAAATGGTCGGCCAAGGCCGAATATCTCTACACCGAGTTCAAGCACGACGATCTGCCGGACTGGAACGCGCCGAAATTCCACACCTTCCGCGTCGGCGTGAACTACCACTTCGACCTGTTCCGCTAAGACGGATCGAAAGAGCCGGATTATGCGATCCGGCTCTTCATCTGACTGGAGCTACGCGGCCGCTTCCGCTGGCGCACGCGCGCCGACACGCGCGATCGCATCACGCAACACCTCGACGCCGGCCCCCGGCTTGACGCCTTGCTCGGCAAGATGGCGACGAAAAGCGCGCGCACCCGGCACGGCGTGGAATGCGCCGACGAAATGCCGCGTGATGGCGTGCAGCCGCGTGCCGCGGGCGAGCTGCTGCTCGATATAGGGCATCATCGCTTCGAACGCGTCCTGCATGGTCGCATGCGGCGGCGCCTCGCCGAAGATGTCGCGATCGACGCTGAGCAGCCGCCACGGCTCCTGATAGGCAGCACGGCCGAGCATCACGCCATCGACGTGATCGAGATGTGCCCTGGCCTTGTCGATGCCAGGGACGCCGCCATTGATGATGATGGGCACATCGGGCATCGCGCGCTTGAGGCGATAAACGCGATCATAATCGAGCGGCGGGATGTCGCGGTTCTCCTTCGGAGACAGACCGTTGAGCCAGGCCTTGCGGGCGTGCACGATCAGCGCGTCGCAGCCGGCAGCGACCACCCCGCGCGCAAGCGTATCGAGCGCAACTTCCGGATCCTGCTCGTCGATGCCGATGCGGCACTTCACCGTCACGGGAACGCCGACCGCGTGCTTCATGGCCTCGACGCATCGCGCCACGAGCTCCGGCTCCGCCATCAGGCAGGCGCCGAAGCGGCCGTCCTTCACGCGGTCGGAGGGACAGCCGACATTGAGATTGATCTCGTCATAGCCGAAATCTTCGCCGATCCGCGCAGCAAGCGCGAGCTCGCGCGGATCCGACCCGCCAAGCTGCAGCGCCACGGGATGCTCGCACGCATCGAACCCGAGCAGCCGCTCCCGATCGCCATGAACGACGGCGCCGGTGGTCAGCATCTCCGTATAGAGCAGCGCGCGCCGGGTCAGCTGACGGTGGAACACCCGGCAGTGCCGGTCAGTCCAATCCATCATGGGGGCCACGGAGAATTTGCGATCTAAGCCATTCATTTTACTGATATATTTCACATCGTGTCGGCCCTATGTGTAATTGGACCGATTGAGAAATCCGGTTTGATGAGGCTTCCGCTGCCAGCCTCTTCTAGGGCCATATAGGCATAAATTGGAAGTGAAAATCACATCTTCGGATTATCGGTGCACACGCCACGGACACGAGAGCAAACCGTGTACAGGCCCACCAACTCGCCCGATGCAGCCTTCATCCTTCTCGGTACGCTCGTCAACGTTCTCGTCGGGACGAGCAATCGCATCGAAGGCTATATTACTGGCTTGCTCCGTCTCGCCTGAGACGGAGCCACCTTCCGCAGGTTCCAGCCTGCAATTCGATGGTGGCAAAATTCATTTTTCGATTGCCAGCATCGGTCCCGTTCTACAGCGCGCGAGATTCTGCAGAATGTCTTTTCAAATCAGCGATACACCACGAGAGCTGACGAGCTCGGGAGGATGATTTCGACGCCGTGCTCGAATTAACGTACGACCAACGGCGTAAATCGACGGATGTTCGAGGCATAAGACGATCTCGAGCGAGCGCGTTCGCGCTGCCTCACGAATATTCGATGATCGAAACCAGCTTCTTGCCGTTCGGGCTGGTCCAATCGAGTGCCAGCTCGGAGACGATCTGTGGAACGGTCACGATAGCCGCGCCCGCCTTGTGCATGCGCTGCAGTGCCAGATCATGACCGAGCTGTGAAAACGAAGCAGAGGCGTCAGCCGCTACCTGAACCTCATAGCCCTCCTCCAGCATTTGCAGCACTGGAAAAGTGATACAAATTTCGGTGGTGATACCGGCCACGAAAAGCTTCTTGCGACCGGTTGCCTTGACGGCTTTGTTGAAGCCTTCGTGGTGCATCGCGTTGACGATGCCCGGCCGCCTGATCCTTGCAGCAAACGCCTGAGGCAGGATTTGTTCGAGCTCCGAGATGAGCGGGCCGGTGAAACTGACCTGATCCTCCATGCTCGAGGTCAACACCGCCGGCATTTCCAGGGCCTTCGCGATTTGTGCGAGCCTGAGCGCGTTTTTCCTGACGATATTGATATCGAGAGAGTGCGTCCACGACATCGTACCGACCTGGTGGTCGATCAGCACCATCGCGGCATTCTCGGGAGTGAAGGCGTTCTTGTGCATGTCAAAATCCTTTGAGTCGACATTTTCGCAGCGGCGGAGCGCCCAAGCCTCAAACAAGCTGCTTGCGCGCAGCGAAAGCTAGTGAGTGGACGACTCGTCCAAAAGGCGGAAAAATAGCAACACATCGTCCGGTTTTTATGGACGACCCTCGGATTTTCTCCGGCGCGATATTGCTGGAGATATGCGGAGGCTTCCCTGTCACGCGGCCGTCACGCCCACTGCAAGAAGCGCTTACAACTGCAGCTCATGGCGCCACGTCTTCACCATCACTGCTGTCTCCCTCCGTCACGCGCAGGATCCTTCGGGAGCCCGTCCGCGTTCGCGCGTAGCATCCACTTGCAATGTCGTATCCTAGAACGGCTCGACGGGAATGGTGAAGACGTAACCAACGCCGCGCTCGGCCTGGATGATGCGCGGCGCGCTCGGGTCGGTCTCCAGTTTCCGCCGCAATCGCAGCACTTGAACGTCGACGCTCCGGTCAAAGATGTCTTCGTGGACGCGGGTCGCCTGAAGCAGGTACTCGCGCGTCAGCGGGCGTTGCGGCGCTTCAAGAAAAGCCAGCAACAAGGTGTATTCGCCCTTGCTCAGGGGGACCTGCGAGTTGTTGACGTCTATCAGACTGCGGCCGCGACGTTCGAGTTTCCAGCCGTTGAAGCGATAGCCGCCGCGTTCTGGTTCACGGGCACGCGCGGCCCGCCCCATCTCCTGACGCCGCAACACGGCGCGGACTCGCGCCAGGAGCTCTCTCAGGCTGAATGGCTTGATGATGTAGTCGTCGGCGCCGAGCTCGAGCCCAACGATGCGGTCGCTTTCGTCGAGCCGGTGCCCGGTCGTGATGATGACAGGCACATCGGAATGTGCGCGAATTTCCCGCAGCATATCCAATCCATCGTCCTGATCTAGACGAAGGTCGAGAATGATCAGACCAGGCTCCGCTCGTTGAAGATGAATATGCAGTTCAGCCCGGCTGGATACGGCCCTGCTCGGCACACTGTGCTCTTCCAGATATCCGATCACCATCTGCCGCAAAGCGGCATCATCATCGACGACAATAATATGGCCGACGTCTGCCAACATATTTGATCTCTCAAACTTGCCGTAGCAGCAATCCCGGTTGCTGCGTTGGGACAGGAAATGCTGCTTGCTCCGGCTGAAACTTGAATTAGCCCCGGTCTGCCGCCGGCGATCTTGCCCGCACCGTGCCGCGCGCGAGGCATGGGCTGCCTTTGCCTACCCTGCACGCCCCGCAACAATGACAGGCAGGTCAGGATTCACCGTGTGCGTCCGCCGGCGCCCGCGCCGCCTTGAAGCCGGCGACGAACCGCGCCAGTGTGTCCGACGTCCTCCCGCGGGGCAGCATCACCTCGATCAGCGCGAAGCGGCCGCGGTTCTGTGCCGCCCGCTCCAACGCGGCCGCGAGCACGCGCCGCGTCGTCACCCGCTCGCCGGTGCCGCCGAGCGACGGCGCGATCTTGGCGAAATGCCAGTCGTCGAGATCGTTGAACGCGGAGAAATCGCCCGGGATGCCGAAAATCTCGCGCGCCGGGCTTCTTCAGGCCCTCGAGCAATGCGGTCGCGAGCGTGGTCATGCTTCGCGCGCCCGAGCTTCGGCAACGATCGGCAGCGGGATAGCGGACCGGAACACATTGTCCGGGTCATAAAGACGCTTGGCCTTGAGCAGTCGATCAGCGTTCTGGCCAAAGCTCGCTGCAGCGCGCGCGACCTCACCCTCACCCAGCATGTTTGGGTATCCGCCAGGAAGCGCGATATTCGTAAACGCCTCGCGGGCCTCACGTACCCATTGTCGATGCCGCCGTTCTTCCGTCCGCGATCCGTCGTCAAATGACGCAAGGATTTCGATGGACACATGGTCCCGACGCAAGCCAAACGCAGTCGTTTCCAATGGGACCTGCGAGGCTGCTCCCTTGAACTCATGGGTGATCATGGAACAGCCGGCCGATGGCGCATTCGCCATTGCTTTCAAAAGCATGTCGATGCCAGCCTCGTCGAGCACGGGAAGCAGGCACGTTTCCATAAACACACGCTGCCCATTCACGATGGCCGGATCAAACAGCGACACGGAAGCGCCGTAGCGAACCGTTCCCACCGTATTGGAGAGCGCCGTCCCAAGCTCAAGGAGTGGCGCTAGATGGGTGTCGGCCTCGTCGGGCGAACCACTCCAGGTCGGCACAATCATGATGACCGGCGCGCCATCAGGCCCCGCCCCCGCGACGACCTGCACCGTCAGTTCGTCCGGCGCGAAGCGAGCCTCGTCGGCGCAGCGTCGAAGTACGTCCCGGGCTTGCGAGAACGGATAGACCAGCGCGCCGGAAACGACAAAGGGCAGTTGGTGCAGCCGAATCCGCATAGCCGTCACCACGCCAAAATTGCCGCCGCCGCCGCGCAAGGCCCAGAATAGGTCTTCGTTGCGCCCGCGCTCCGCGATCACCAGCCGGCCGTCCGACAGGACGACGTCGGCCGCTATCAGATTGTCGAGCGCGAGCCCAAAACGTCCGTTCAGCGGACCGTAGCCGCCCCCCAGTGTAAGCCCAGCCATGCCGACCGTACTGCACGAGCCTGTCACTGCGGCGAGCCCGAGTGGATCGGTCGCCGCGAGCAGATCGGAGGCACGGCTCCCGCCGGAGACCCAGGCAATGTCGGCCTCAACGACCACATCCCGCATACCACCAAGGTCAAGCACGAGCCCATCGCACAACGCGCGACCGGCCCAATCATGGCCGCCGCCTCGCACGGACAGCCGAAGGTCTGCAGAACGCGCGGCCGCAACGGCAAACTGGATGTCCTGCGGCGCCCGACAATGGACGATGGCACGAGGCTGGCGCCCGACCGGCTTCGCCCAGATGGCGCAGGCGGCCTTATAGTCTTCATCGCCTTGTGTTGAGATCCGACCTTCGATCTGGCCACTGAGCCTACGGAGGGCACCATCAATATCCTGAGCCTTTTCCAACATACCGGCCGTCCTGACGCTTGTTCGTGAAGACTTCCCCAACAGCAGGCGTGAAGCTTGGCTGCCGAGCCGTACCAAAGCCATTTCAAGTGCGGTCCAATTCGTTACAGATGTTACGGATTGTAGCGTCAGCGCCAGCCTTGTAGTGTCTTGCCATATGCTCACAATTCGCGCGCCCGGTCGGTCCCCGATCTCGCCGCGGAGAAGGCCGGCTGCACCGGCGATACAGCGACAATTGTCCGGTTTTGTCGGATACAGAGTATGTCTGCAGAGCACTACTTGGACTGTCCGCCCCTCCTTAGGCTTATGACTCTTCCGCAACGAAGTGCTCACGACTCAAAGGAAAGACAATGCCGACTAGTTTCCTCCTGCATGTCTCACCCGAGGACGCAGCGCTCGTTATTGATTTACAGCCGCAGATGTTCATGGGCGTTGAGAGCCATGACCGCCTGAAACTCGGAAGCAATCTGCAGACCATCGCCATGGCTGCGAAGCTCTCCAAGTTTCCGACCTTGCTGACGACCGTAACCGCGAACGCCTCCGCCGGCCCCTTCGTGCCCGAGGTCGTGAAAGGATGTCTTCTCCAATGATCCGATCCAGGTCGCGCGTCGATCAATGCCTGGCTCGATTCCAGCTTCGTCTCCGCCGTGGAGGCAACCGGACGGAAAGCGGCTGGTCATCACCGAAGGCGTGATGGACATTCTCAAGGAGCACACCGCCTTCCGCATCAATGGCTACTTCTCGAAGTGGGCAGTCGGCGAAGAGATCACGCGGAAGTAACAGGTCGACCAAAGGGGGCTCGTGTTGGGATGAATCAAAGGGAGGTGTAGTTGCTCAAGAACTCACACGGAACGGCATGAAACCCGCCAACCTTCGTATCGATGTCATCACGACATTTATCGCAATCGTCGAAGCGGGAAGCATGAGAGAAGCCGGTCGGCGTCTTGGCATCTCCAAGTCTGTCGTCAGTCAACGCCTCAGCGCGCTGGAGGCAGCCCTGAATGTCCGGCTGCTGAGCCGGTCGACGCGGCAGCAGGCCCTCACCGAGAGCGGTAAATATTTTTTTGAGCGTTGCCAGAAAATCGCCGAGGATTTCCAGCTCGCAGCCGAAGAGGTGAGCGATCGGCAGGATGAGTTCTCCGGCACGATCCGCATCGCCGCCCCGATGAGTTTCGCTGTACTGCATCTGACTGACGTGTTTTCGACTTTCTTACAGACCCATCCCTTGATCGATCTCCAGATCGAATTCGACGACCGCATGCATGATCTGGTCGGCGACTCCTTCGACGTGGCGGTCCGAATTGGAAGGCTGAAGAATTCCGCGCTGATTGTGCGCCGGTTCGGGCTGAGCAATCGGGTCGTGGTCTGCTCGCCGCGCTACATTGCCGAGAACGGAAAACCCCACTCGATCGAGAGTCTCGAGAACCACTACGCCGTCAGCTATGCCAATCTCACCGCTCAGTCGGAATGGATTTTCCGCCGGGGCGACGAGATCAAGAGCGTGACGCCAAAGAGCCGCATGAGGGTCAATAGCGGCGATATCCAGCTGGCGGCTGTGAAAGACGGCGTGGCGATTGCAGCGCTGCCCCTCTTCATCGTTCACAAGGCGATCGAGGCGCGGGAGGTCCAGATCGTCGATCTCGATTGGCAGTTGGTGCCGGACGACCTTTGCATCGTTTATCCGCAGAACCGTTTTCTGGCCCGGAAAGTAAGAGCGCTGTCCGCTGCCATCATCGCCCACATCGGAAGTCCGCCTCGCTGGGAGAGCCGGCTTAGCGCAGAACAACAGGAGAAGCTAAAATCATGAATCAGATGATCATCAACGGCGTCAACAGCCAGACCTTCGTCTGCTCGGATCTCCAAAGAGTCGAGCATTTTTATACGCTCATACTCGGTCTTCGCGTTGTCAAGCGCACTGTCAGCCATCTCGATGGACGATTGCCAGTGATCACCTTCGGCTTCAACAGCCTCGCGGAGGAGCCACGATCGCAAACCATAGCCTATCTCGAATGGAATCCGATCTTCTACATGATGCCGAAGGAAGGATTTACCGATCCCTCCCTCGTGGCAGATGCTGTTTCAAACCCGCGCGCAGGTGATCCCAAGGGGCGCTGGGGCGCCGGCACCAACCATCATCTTGCCCTTCACGTCCCTAATCGAAACGGACTTTTGAAGTGGAAGCGGCGGCTTACGGACTTTGGCATTCATGTCACTGGCCCATATAACCGACACTACTTCCATGCGATCTATTTTCCCGACCCGGACGGCGCGATCATCGAAATCGCAACGTCGGAACCCGGCTTCGGTCATGACGAAGTTGTTCTGGGATCGGAATTCAAGCAACAGCCTGCGGAAAATCTGGTCGGCGGCCGGAGCGAATTGTCCATCGCGTCAGAAACCTGGCCGGCTCCGATGCCTGTTATCGGCGATGATTACGCGTTGCGTGGCTTCCACCATATCACGTCAATTTCCAGCAACGCAGAGCGAACGGAGAAGTTTTTCGTCGAAACAGTTGGACTGCATCTGATCAAGAGGACCGACTACCTCGACGAGAAGGGGGGAACGCATTACTACTATGCCTGCGATCAAGACCTTTCGCCCGGTTCGGTGATCACATTCTTCGGCCTGCCCAACTATGCTCCGGGACGGCTCGGAACCGGTCTTTCCCATCATTTCACGTTGGAGGTCGAAAACGAGCCGGCGCTTGCCGATCAACGCGTACGCCTGAAGCGCGCCGGCGTCGAGGTCTCCGGCATTCAGGACGCAATCTATTCGAAGCTCTTCCATTTTCGTGATCCCGACGGCCATATCTGTGCCGTCTCGACGCCCAGCGACTTTACTGTAGACGAGGATAGGGAAGATCTCGGTCAATCCCTCTGTTTGCCCGAGTCACTTGAACCGCGCCGCGCCGAAATTGAACGGCACCTTGCGTTTCGGCCAGCACCGACGCCGATCCTCCCTGAGTGAGAGCCGTTGGGGCGCGGTGCTGCCGCACCCCGCCCCATCGAAAGGAAGTCACTTCCAGGCCCTCTCCATTTCCGGCGAAGCGTTCATGCAGTCGGAAATCGACCAGCGCACCGATGTAATCGTGTGCACGTGCTGCCAACGGAAAGGTCGTAGTCGGCCCCTTAAAGCGCCCATTTGGCAAATCGATACGAATTGATTTCACGACCGACCTTTTCGCATCAGCGCTGCAACCAACGCTTGTGGTGGCGCAGCCACTTACTTGATCCGCGGACTAGCGTCGCAAGACGCGCATTCGATATGGCGCATCCCAAAGCGATCCGGGAGCGTCGGAGAAATAAAATGGACGAATGTATCGATAGAACAACCGTTCTTTTCGCCGGCGCGGCAGGTGGACCGCTTGGACCAACGGACCCACCCAGCAAAGAGCACCCGACGTTCACATGCCTCCTCGTCGAGGACGATGACGCCCTCCGCCTCCTGGTAGCGAATTATCTGGAGGAAAATGACGTCCGCGTGATCTGCGCATCCCGGCTGTGTGACGTGGCACCGCTGCTTGCGCGCAACCAACCCGACCTGATCGTGCTCGATTTGCGGCTCGGGCGAGAAGATGGCCTCGATCTGCTTCGTGAACTCCGCGCGCGATCCGATATACCCGTCATCATCACGACCGGGCACCGGCCCGACGAGATCGACCGTATCGTCGGGTTGGAGCTCGGAGCTGACGACTACATCACCAAGCCATTTAGCTTGAGGGAATTGTTGGCCCGCATCCGCACCATCTTGCGGCGTCGAGACGCGGAACCGACCAAACGGCAACGCGAAAGCGAGAGAGGCAGCCTTCGCTTTGGGGGATGGCGCCTCGAGCGGCGGACGCGCCGCCTCACCAATCCGCGAGGCGAACCGGTCGCCCTTACCAAGGGGCAATATGCGCTATTGACGGCATTCCTCGATGCACCACAGCGGCCGCTGTCCCGCGAATACCTGCTGCAAGCGACGCGCGTCCACGAAGACGTATTCGACCGCAGCATCGACATGCAAGTCATGCGCTTGCGCCGCAAGCTCGGGGACAGCGGGGGTAGCCCCTCGATCATCCGCGCCGAACGCGGCGTCGGCTATGTTTTCATGCTTCCTGTGGCGACCTCATGATATCGAGGCTCAGGCTTTCCAGCCCTATTGCCTGATGACGGGCTGAAATTGATACGATGAAACTCCGGCAATTTGCTATCAAGGTCGAACGACAATGCAGCAAGTACAGTTGCCCCGGCTTTATCGGTCGGCTGACGAGGACCCTGCACAGCGCAGGACTTCCTGGAGGCTCCGCGCCAAGTCTACAGAGCGAAAAGGTTTGCGTATGATCGGAAACTCATCCACCGCATCATGTCGTTGCAACACATCTCTCGCGTAACCCGACGTGAGCAATATCTTGATGCCTTTCCGCAGTCGCCTCGCTTCGCGAGCAAGCTCAACTCCGCTCATACCTTTTTGCATCACGATATCGCTGAACAAAAGTTCAAATTCCTGGTCACTCTGAAGGATCCGAAGCGCCTCCGCGCCGCTCCGGGCACAAGAAACCTGATAGCCATGTACGGTCAGCATTTCCGACGTGACTTCCAGAATATCGTCGTTGTCATCGACCAACAGGATTCGCTCCGAGCCGGTTGCTATATCCTGAGCCTGTCGGGTTTCTTCCTCCGGTTCAAGTTTCTGCGTGGCCTTAGGCAGATACAGAGCAATCGTGGTTCCCGCTCCAGGTGCACTTTCAATGGTAATGTGTCCTCCGGACTGTCGGACAAAGCCATAGACCATGCTGAGGCCAAGCCCGGTCCCTTTGCCGACCTCCTTGGTCGTGAAGAAGGGCTCAAACACCCGATCCAGCACTTCAGGAGACATCCCGCACCCGGTGTCTGTGACGGACAGCTTGACGTAGGCCCCCGCCAAACACCCCGCAATGGCGCCCTCTTCCGCCACGATGTTCCGCGTTTCGATCTGGAGCACACCGCCATCCGGCATGGCATCACGTGCGTTCAGTACCAGGTTGAGGAGAGCGGTTTCCAGCAGCGACGGATCAACCTGGCACAGCCATAATTGATCATCGGTCCGCAGCTTGACCTCGCATGCCGCCCCGACGGCCTGCCGAACGAGCCCCTGAAACGCGGAAATGAGCTGGTTGGCGTTGACCACCTTTGGGTTCAATGTTTGCCGCCGTGAAAACGCCAGAAGCTGCGCTGTCAGTTCTGTCCCCCGGTCAATGGCACGCCGTGCGGCCGCGGCGAACTTGCGAACCTTGCCGACATCCGTGGCCGCCTCGACGAGTTCGAGATTCCCGGAGACCACCGTGAGCAGGTTGTTGAAGTCGTGCGCAACTCCGCCAGTGAGCTGGCCTACGGACTCCATCTTGTGGCTCTGGTGCAACTGCTCCTCGGCCAGGCGGCGCGCCTCCAGGGCATGCTTGTGTTCGGTGATATCGCGCAGAAAAATTGCGATGCCCTGGCTGGAAGGAAACGCATTGATTGCGTACCAGATACTCCGGCGCGGGCAGTACACTTCGGCGAACGACGGATGATCCTCCGGCACTGTCTCCCGAATTTGGTGCAAGATTTCCTTGTCACGGTCGCCTCGAAACGCCTCGAACAGAGTCATGCCGATGATATCGCGGCCCTCGGCGACCTGTGCCCAAGCGGGCCCGTTGATATAGCTGACGCGCCAGTCCCGATCGATGATGACTACGCTGTCGTTTGTGCTTTCAAAGATCGTAGTGATCCGGGCGGCCGCCTCCTCGGCTATCTCCTTTGCCTTGGACAATTCCTGCTCACGGTGCTCCAACGCGTCCGCCATGGTGTTGAACGCGTCGGCCACCCGCGCGATTTCTGCATTTCCGCTGATGTCTACGCGGCGGGAAAATTCACCGAGCCGCCATTGGTTCGCGGCATCGACCAGCTGCCCAAGCGGGCGATGGATGAACTGCCGGGCGCCCAACGACACCAGTGCCAACACCAGCGCGGTGCTCAAGAGGATCAGGAATGTGTCGCGCAGCGTTTCACGTCGGATCTCAGCGAAAGCCTGCGCCTTGTCGAGGCCGAAGCTGACAACAAGCCCGCCGGAGTCGTCCTGAAGGGCGGAGTAGCCTTCGATCCGCTCGACGCCATCGACATCGACGATATCGACCGCGCCGCGGTCGTCCACCGTCAAATGTTTGTCACCGGGCATCTTTGTACCGACAAACCGGTCGTTGTCGGGATAGCGGGCAAGATAGGTTCCGTTGCGGTCCATGACGGCGAGCGCGACTCCTTTCGAAGCTCCCTTTTGAGCGATGTCGTCGGCGAGCCACTCCAGGCTCAGACTCGCAGCGACAACGCCGCCCATACTCCCATTGTCGTCGTAGAACGGCAGTGCAAACAGTATGACCTTCCGGCCTGACGCCAGACCTATCGAGAATTCTCCGACCGCGAATGCACCGGTCGCGAGCGCTCTCGCGAAGTAGGCGCGCTTGGAAACGTCAATCTGCTTTTGATCGCCGGTGTGACAAAAACTCACGCCGTTCAAGTCGGTCGCGAAGAAGGTAATGAAGGCAGGAAACCGCTCCTTCACCGCAGCGAGGTAAGTCGTGCATCCCAAGCTATCCCTCGACTTGATCTGTGGGAGTTCCGACAGCGCGACCAGGACCTGACGAATTCCCTGGACGATTTGTTGCTGGTCTGCCGCCGCGAGCTTGGCCAGGCTGAGCGCATGGTCCTGCACTTCGAGTTGGCGCGCGCGCCGACGATCGAATTCGTTGTACGCTTGGAGCGCGATCGCCGGCAAAAGCGCGACGGCCACCAGCACGAATAGCCTTGACAGGAGAGTCACTTGCGAGCTGGCTCCAAACTTGGAATATTCGTTCGCCGAAGATGATTGCGCCTCTGCTTAAGACGGGTTTTTCAGAGGAGTGCTGGTTGCCGCCCTGATGGCGATATCCGATCCTCCTCACGCAAGGCTACCGGAGTACGAATCGCACCGGGAGCGTCTTGGGGCCTCCGACCACGAGGAGGCGAAGCGTTTCGGTTCGCCGGCAAGCTCCAGAGTGTCGAGCCGGGGATCAACTCGTCCAACAGGATGCGCATCTCCAGCCGAGCGAGATGCTGTCCAAGGCGGGCATGGGCCCCCGCACCGAACGCGAAATGCGGGAACCCGTCGCGATCGACCCGAAAGCGCTCCGGTTTGTCAAACACGCTCTCGTCGTTGTTGGCCGAAAGATATGACAGCATCAACCAGTCGCCCTCGCGAATAAGCCGACCTCCCAGCTCGGCATCCTCAGTCGCCGATCGCATGAAATGGCTGACTGGGTTAGTCCGAACACTCCGTCGCAGCAGCCGCCATCCTCGCCGAAGTGCGCAGGTATGAGGCGACAAGCCGGTCACAGCATGGTTTCAGCCCGGACGAAGCGCGTTACAACTGTGATTTGGGGATTTTGATCGTTCGCCGGCAGCGATCGGCGCGCAGTTCTTCCTGCCACTCGGCGAGCGCGGCAGAGGCCGCGGCACTACAACGGGTGGATGGTGGAATTACCCGCTGGCTGGGCACCGGTGCCGCGCTATTGGCGTACACGCTCACTGTCCGGCGCCGTCGTTTGGTCAAGTCTATGTCCATCCAATGAACGCATCTCCAGAACGCTTCACTGGCTTGGCCATCGCCGTGACGACGGCGGTCGAGTAATGGTCGCGCGAGACGTTGCTGGTTTCAAATGAAGACTATCACCAGAAGCTTTGCTGGCTTGGGAGGTCAATTAGACGACCTGATGCGCGCAGTCTGGACGGCCTTGATCTTCTGCCAAGCTTCAGCCCGCTCCGATCAGTAAGGAGCATCTGCTCCCTTCGAGATGATGCCCTCGTACTTCAGCTAGCTGGCCGCCTCGAACTTGGGACCCGCTGATTAAGAGACACATGATTCCATTGCAAAATCAACGACCATTCCGACAAACGTGTCGTTGATCCCGCTTTGGACCAGCAGTTGGATTTCCTTTTGTCGGAATGGCCCGGCACCGAGCAAGAGCCGCTCGCACCAGCCTGCAAGGTAAGGCGGCGGGAGTTCGAGAAAGGCAACGCGACCGCCCCCCAACAGCAGTGGCGGTCCTTGCAAATGATCCGCAACACATTCTAGAAATAGTGGATCAACAATCTTCTCAGGTAATCGCTCGCCATATTCAAGGACCATGCGGAGTAAGGGATACTACAGCCTTGTTCGAACTCTTCTGAAGGAGAACATCCGTCAGGGCCGGATTCCACATGGAACACGTCTCTATACGGCCGCCGTCGCAGACCGGCTGGCACTGAGCCCCCCGCCCGTCCGCCGGGCACTCGACCAGCTCATGGAAGAAGGTGTCCTAATCCTCCATCCCCAGCACGGCTACGTTGTGGGCGGCAATGTCCAGGAGGCTGGACAGCCAGGGCGCGAAAACCTGCATCTGCTGGACCTCGATCTGTCGCTGCTCGAGGGCGGCAAATCGACGCCACTGGCGCCTCGTTGGGAAACGATCCTCGAAGAGGTCAAACGGGGCGTCCTGCGCGCGATTCCGTTCGGTACCTTCCAGATTTCCGAGACTGGAATCTGCGACCATTTTGGAGTCAGCCGCACCGTATCCCGCGAGGTGCTTGCGCGGCTAGATACACAGGGGCACGTCGAGAAGAGCCGCAGCTCCCACTGGATCGTCGGCCCGCTCTCGGCCCGGGCGCTCGACGAAACGCACGAAATGCGCCGCCTTCTCGAGCCGCAAGCGCTGATGGATGCGGCGCCGCGCGCCGACCAGAAGCGTCTGCTGGTCATGCGGCGCGAGATCGAGACGTTGCGCAGGAGAGACGACGTCCTGACAATCGAAGACATCGCCGCCGCCGAAGCGGCGTTGCACCGCGAACTCCCGGGCGGATGCCGTAACCGCCGCATGGTCGCCAACGTCTTGAACTTGCAGATTGCGCCGGTTGTCGATGATCTGTTCCGTGAGCATATCGGCGTGCAGGACGAATCCGCCCTGCTCGACGAGCATGACATTGTCCTTGCACATCTCACCCGCAGGGATCCCGAAGGCGCCGGACAGGCATTGAGGCGTCATCTCGACCTTCAGCACCAACGCACGCGGGCAAGACTCAAGGTCCTATCGATCTTCGACGCACCGAACGATCTGCCGTATCTCACGCGAATCCACTGATATGAGCCGCCCGCGCCTCCGTGTCATCGCTCGCCGGGAATTCGTGCCCGAGCCGCTGAAGGTCGAGGCTGCGCGCGCGCTCGACATCGACATCGTCTTCGACGTCGTCGATACGCTGGATGGACTGCGCCGCGTGGTCACGGCGCCCGAGACTTTCGATGTCTATCACCAATGGCACACGGTCGATCTCATCTGGACGTCCAGGGCGATCCAGCCGATCGCGCTCGATCGCCTGAGCTGCGCCGCCGCCCTGCGCGCCATCTCGCGGCCTCCGCTTGATGCGTTGTCGCCCCCCACCGTCACGCGTAAACTGTTCGTCCAGGCGGACGGCGAGCTCGAAGCCGCACCGAGCGGTCACGTGTCGATGTTGCCGGTTCTCCGCGGCGTCGATTGCTTCGCCTATCAGCCGGCAGTCCGCGACCTGATCGGCCCGGTTGCCCGTGAAAGCTGGGGCTGGTTGTTTGACGATCGGTTGCGGGGCCATGTCGGGTTGCTGTCAGATCCCGTTCTCGGAATGATCGAGGCGGCTCTGGCGACGGAAGCGTCCCGGAACATCAGCTTCGACGACATCGGCAATCTCTCCATTGAGGACATCGATCTGGTTGCCGATACGCTGATCCAGCTCAAGAAGCTCGGCCATTTCCGCGGTGTCTGGTCAAATTATGAGGAGGCCGCGCGTCTCATGCAGCGCGGCGCGCTGGTACAGAGCATGTTTACGCCGGGTGCGACGCGTCTGCGCCGGGAAAAATTGCCCGTGACCATTGCCAATCCCATCGAGGGGGGGCGCGGCTGGCATTCCGATCTCTGCATCTCGTCGGCGACGCATGGGAAGGCGCTCGACGCAGCCTACGCCTATCTGAACTGGTGGGCCGAGGGCTGGCCGAGTGCGTGCCTCTCGCGTCAAGGCTATTACGCCTTCTTCCCCGAACGCGCGCGCAGCTATCTGGAGCAGGACGAGTGGGACTATTGGTATGATGGCCTGCCCGCCGCACGTGCCCTGCCCGATCCTTTCGGCGAGCCCGCGATTCCCGCCGGGCACGTGCGCGAGGGTGGCTCTTATGCGACTCGCATGGGGCGCGTGCGCGTGTGGAACACATTCATGGACGAGCACACCTATCTGGTCCGCCGTTGGCGGGAATTCCTCGAAGCGTGAGGATCCCCGGCAGCGGCCTGCCGATCACTGGCGGCTCAGCCGTTCGGCGCGTGTCGCGGCGAGATCAACGCCTGTTTCGTTCACAACGACCCCATAGTCCCCAAGTGCGGTGTCGGGACCGAAATAGCCTTCGCGCACGTCGTGCAGCACAGCTTCCGGATCACGCTCCAGCGGATTGCCATAGCCTCCGCCGCAGGGGCCAAGGCAAATCAGACGGTCACCCGGCCTCGCCTTGAGATAGGAGACCTTCGAGACAAGATCCTTCGCAACTTGATTGTCTGAAACGAGCGTGATCGATGCGGTCCTGCCATCGTGGCCGCCGTCATAGCCCCATGGCCGGTATTTGTGGCCATCGCCCTCGATCGAGAAGCCGCCGTCATTGAGAAAGGCGAATTCGCGCACGCTTCCGATGCCGCCACGCCAGCGGCCCGCCGGCACAGCCCCTTCGCGCAATTCGTAGCGGTTGACGCGCAGCGGCAGGTGCATCTCGATGTCTTCGATCGGGTTGTTCCTCGTGTTGGCATAAAGTGTGTCGACCGCATCCATGCCGTCGAGTCCGGCGCGGCCGCCATAACTGCCTTCGAGGATCTCCATGTGAACCCAGTGCCGCCCATCCTTGAAGCCCGAGAACGAGGCGATGCGGAGATTGCCGATACCTGCCGATACCTTGGTCGGCACCACCTGCGCCAACGCCTTCATCAGCGTATCGGCGAGCTGATTGCCGGGACAGAAGCGCGCGATCACCGGCGCCGGAAATTCGGGATTCGCAAGACACCCCTTCGGCGCGACGATAGTGATCGGACGCGTCAAGCCCTCGTTCTGCGGAATGTTGCCGCAAATGACGCTATCGAGCAGGATCGAGCGCAGCGTCAGCCAGACGGCGCAATCCACCGTTCCCTCAAACGGCATGTTGACCGGCTTGTCCGGAATCTGCGGCGCCGTTCCGGTAAGATCGACGACCATGGAATCGCCGCGAATGCGGAGCGTGACTGCCAATGGCATGTCCTTGCGGGCCGGATCGGGATCGTCGAGATAGCCGTCGATATGGCCGACCGCGCCATAGTCGCCGTCAGGCAGCGCACGGATCGCGTCGCGCATCAGTCGCTCGGAATAGTCCATGAGGTCCGCATGGGCGGCCCTGAGCTTGTCGAGGCCCCACGTGCCGATCAGTTCGAGATAGCGATCCGCTCCGATCCTGGCCGCCTTGATCTGGGCTTCCATGTCACCGACCACGAGATGCGGCGCGCGCAGATTGGCTTCCAGGATGTACCAGACCGGATCGACGCGGCGGCCCTGATCGTAGACTTTCACCGCTTTGAATTGCAGCCCCTCGGCGTAGGTGTCGACGGCATCGACGATACCGCAGCTCCCCGGCGAGAGGGCGCCGATGTCGAGATGATGCGCCGTCGTGGCCGAGAAGCCGACAAGCTCGTCGTCGTGAAACACGGGCACGCAGAAGGCAACGTCAGGACCGTGGCTTGCGCCGCCATAGGGATCATTGTGCATGATGACGTCGCCGGGACGGATCACGTCGCCCCGCTCCTTCATCGTCTTCAACAGATGACGAATGTAACCGGGAATCGGACCAGACTGCAGCGGCGTCGACATCCGGCACTCGCAGAGCTGGCTACCCTCGGCATCGGTCAACGCGGTGCCGAAATCCTCGGACTCTCGGATGATGGACGAATAGCTCATGCGCATGAGCTTGTGGCCCATCTCGATGGCGATGTTATCGAGCGCCCCCTGAATGACTGCAGCAGTGATCGGATCGATGCGGCTTTCGCCCTTCGGCTGATCTGGGGTCATGCGCGGCCTCCCAAAGTGATGATGATGCTGCCCGATGGATGGACGCAGGCCTCCGCTCCCGGCGGCACGACCGTCGTGCTGTCCTGCTGGACGACGATGGCCGGTCCCGCGAACGGGATCTCGACCGGCAGGGCCGCGCGCCGATAGACCGGCGTGTCGAACATCTTCAGCGTCCCGGCGATGCGGAATGTACAACGATTGTGGCGCAGTTCCGCTTGCGCGAGCGAGCCACCCTCGGACGCTCCCTGCGGCGGCAGCTTCGGCAGCGCACCGATGCCGGTGACCCGAATATTGACGATCTCGATGACGCTGGCCGTGAAGGCATGGCCATATTCCTCGGCATGCCTGTCGTGAAAATCCCGCCAGACCTTGGCCATCGCTTCCGGCGTCGTCGGACCTGCCGGGAAGTCGATCTTCAACTCGTAGCCTTGACCGACGTAGCGCAAGTCGCCGCTGCGCAGGAAACCGACGGCATTGTCCGGCACGCGATCAACCCTGAGGCGCGCGGCCAATGACGCTTCCATCTCCTCGAAATTGCGGCTCAGCCGATCGATATCGAGCGCCTGCGACGTCTGGAACTGCGTGCGCACCTCGTCATATTTCAGATCCGTCGTCAGCAATCCGATCGCGGAGGTGATACCGGGATATGGCGGCACAATGATCTCCGGGATCGACAGCATCGCGGCGACTTCCGCCCCATGCAGCGGCCCGGCGCCGCCCATGGCGACCAAGGCGAAGCCGCGCGGGTCGATGCCTTTCTGCACTGTGCGAGAGCGGATTGCGTTGGCCATGTTGGCGTTGAGCACCGTCAGCACGCCTTCGGCGGCCTCGTCGATCGGCAAGCCAAGGCGCTCCGCGAGCTCGGCAATGACCCGATGCGCGGCCTCGGCATCGAGTTTCATGCCGCCACCGAGGAAATTATCCGGATCGAGCCGGCCGAGGACGATATTGGCGTCGGTGACTGTGGGTTCGTTGCCGCCGCGTCCATAGGCCGCCGGTCCCGGCACAGCGCCTGCGCTCTGCGGCCCGACGCGGAAAGCGCCGCCGCGATCGATATGCGCAATCGAGCCGCCCCCGGCACCGATCGTGTGCACGTCGATCATCGGCATCAGCAGAGGAAAGCCGGCCAGCGAGGTCGATCGCGCATCCGTCTCTGCAAAGCGGCCGCCGCGAATGATGCCGATATCGGCCGACGTGCCGCCGATATCGAAGGTGATCAGATCGCTTCGGCCGGCGAGGTCGCCGACCCAAGCTCCCCCCAATACGCCGGCCGCAAGGCCGGACAGCAATGTCAGCGCCGGCTTCTCCGTCACCATACGCGCGGTTGCGGCGCCGCCATTCGAGGCCATGATCCGGAGTTCGCCGGCGATGCCGAGATTGGACAGCGCGGCTTCGAGATTGGCGATATAGCGCTCCACCTTCGGACCGATGGAGGCGGCAAGTGCAGCGGTGGTGAAGCGTTCGAATTCGCGGAACTGGGGAGATATGAACGACGAGGTCGTGACGAAAGCCTCCGGCATGACCTCTTCCACGATCGCACGGGCGCGGAGCTCATGAGCGGAATTGAGGAATGAAAACAGGAAACAGATAACGACGGCTTCAACACCCTCCGCTTTCAATTCCTCCGCCGCGCGACGGACGCCTGCTTCATCGAGAGCAATGAGTTCCCTGCCGTCGGGCGGTGCAAGGCGGCCGGCGACCGTCTTGCGATAGCGACGCGCGACCGGCGGCCGGTTCTGCCAGGGCAGCTCCTGCATGATGGAGTAGTGCTCGACGCGCTGGTGCCGGCCGATGTGCACGATGTCACGAAAGCCTTCGTTCGTGATCATGCCCGTACGGGCAATCTTGTTCTCCAGCACCGCGTTGGTCGCCGTAGTCGTACCATGGAAGACGTAGGCGATCTCCGATGGCTTGGCCCCCGCGCTCTCGCACAGCTCCTTCACGCCCTGCATGACGCCGACGGACGGATCGTGCGGGGTCGTGGACACCTTGTGAATGACAACCTGACCGCTCGTCATGTCGCAGCAGACGAGATCCGTGAACGTTCCGCCCACATCAACGCCGATCGTTTTCATCTCACCTCGTCTTCTTGCACTGATTCTCGACAGTCATGCCGCGGCGGATGCCGCCTCACGCGGACTGGCTGTAGGGGCGGAAATTCGCAAAATCCCAGTCGCGACCGGGAGCTGCGGTAATTAGCTCTCGCGTATAGGTGTGCTCGGGCGTCGCCAGCACCGCATGAGCCGTGCCGGCCTCGACCACCTGCCCGTCCCGCATCACCGCGATCCGGTCGCAGATCTGCGCAGCGACGCGCAGATCATGGGTGATGAAGAGGATGCCGACACCACGCTCGTCGCAGATGCCGCGCAGGAGTTCGAGCACCTGCTTCTGAACGGAGACGTCCAGAGCCGAGACGGATTCGTCGGCGACAAGGACATCCGGATCGAGCGCAAGCGCACGGGCGATACAGATGCGCTGGCGTTGCCCGCCGGAAAACTGGTGAGGGAAACGCATCAGCATGTCCCGCGACAATCCGACCCGCTCGAGCAGCACCGCGGCGCGCTCATAAGCCTCGCTCTTCGGCGTCCCGAAATTGAGCATGCCTTCTACGACGATGTCACGCACACGCTTGCGCGCATTGAGCGAGCGGAACGGATCCTGAAATACGACTTGGAGGCGGCGGCGATGCGGACGGAGCGCTGTTTCCCCGAGCCGCGAGATGTCGACGCCATCGAGCACGATCGAGCCCTGGGACGGGCGGATCAACCGGGTGATGCATCGGGCAAGCGTCGTCTTGCCGGAGCCGGACTCGCCGACAATGCCCAGGATCTCGCCGCGTCGCAGGCTGATGTCGGTCGCTTTCAGCGCGTGCACCGGCGGCCGGGGCGAAAAGAGGTCACCAACCTTGTACGACATCGCCAGATTCGAAACGCTCAGCACCTCGGCATCGGTCGAGGCCGGCCTCTGCGGCGGCACCAGGCTCGGAACCGCCGATGCCAGCATCCGCGTGTAGTCGGCTTGCGGGTTCGACAGGACGTCCGCCCGGCTGCCGATTTCGACCATCTTGCCGCGATTCATCACAACGATCCGGCCGGCGATTTCCGAGACGACTCCGAAATCATGGGTGATGAACAGGACAGCCGTGCCGAAACGTTGCTGCAATTCCGAGATCAGCAACAGGATCTGCCGCTGAGTAGTGACGTCGAGCGCCGTCGTTGGCTCGTCCGCGATCAGGAGCTTCGGGTTCATGATCAGCGCCATGGAGATAACGATACGCTGACGCTGTCCGCCCGAAAGCTCATGCGGATAGGAGGCGCGGATGCGCTCCGGGTTCGGCAGCCGCACCGCCTCGAACATCTCCAGCACACGGCGGCGGCGTGAGGCCGCATTGCCCTCACCGTGCACTCGCAGCACCTCCTCGACCTGCGCCCCGACCTTCTCGACCGGGTTCAGCGCGGTCATCGGTTCCTGAAACACCATCGACATGCGGGACGCCCGCATCCGGCGCAGTTCCTCGGCACTGGCCGACAACACGTCCGCACCATCGACCGTGATGTGGCCACCTGCGACCTCCAGCGCGGCTGGATCCAGCAGGCCCATCACTGCAAGCGACGTCACCGACTTGCCAGAGCCGGACTCTCCGACCAGGCAGAGCGTCTCGCCGGCGCGAACGCCAAAAGTGATGTCATCGATGACCGGCGCACCAGACTGTTTCAACGCGACGGTCAGCCCCTCGATGCGCAGCACGTCAGCGGCCGCATTGATCTCCGTCATGGATCAGCCTCTCCGCGCGAGTTTTGGATCGAGCGCATCGCGCAAGGCATCGCCGATCAGATTGATGGCAAGCACTGTCAATGCGAGCGGGATGCCGGGAAAGAAAACGAGGCCGGGCCTGAGCTGGAAATAGGAGCGACCGTCGGCGATGATGTTGCCCCAGGACGGGACCTCTGGCGGCAAGCCGACGCCAAGGAAGCTCATCACGGCCTCCGTCAGGATGGCCGACGCCAGAATGAAGCTCCCCTGGACGATCAACGGCGCCAGCGTATTCGGCAACATATGGCCGAGCAGGATGCGCCAGGCCGGCGTCGCGAGCGAGACGGCCGCCTCAACATAGGCTTCGTTGCGCAAAGAGAGAATGAGGCCGCGGACAAGGCGCACAACACGTGGAAATTCGGGGAGCACGATCGCGAGCAGCACCGTGACCAGATTGGCGCCGGTGATCGCGACGAGCGCCACGGCGAACACGATCGACGGGATCGACATGATGCCGTCCATGACCCGCATCAACACGCTGTCGACGATCGGGAAATAGCCGCAGACAAGGCCGATCACGAGGCCAAGCAGCAGCGATGCACCCGCCGCGACGACGCCGACGACCAGAGACGTCCGCGCGCCGTAGACGACGCGGGCAAACAGATCGCGCCCCATCGTGTCGGCGCCGAACCAGAATTGCGCCGAAGGCGGCTTCAACCGGTTCACGGCGTTGATCAGAATCGGATCGGCGCTGGTCAGCAGCGGCGCAAGGATCGCAACCAGAACAAGACACACCAGGAAAGCTGAAGCTGCGATCGTAAGCCCATTGCCGCGCAGGCGTGCGCGCCACTGCCCGGCACGGCGCTCCCGCGCGGCAGGCAAGACGGCGGACATTTTCATGTCGAGTTCTCCCACCGATCAGGCCCGGATGCGAGGATCGAACACCATGTAGAGGACGTCGACCGCGAGGTTGATGAGGATGTAGATCAGCGACAGGAGCAGCATCAGGCTCTGGATCAGCGGATAGTCGCGCGCAAGCACCGATTCCACCATCAGCCGGCCAAGACCGGGGATGTTGAAGACGCTTTCCGTCACGACCACGCCGCTGATCAGGAAAGCTGCGCCCGAGCCTGCCACCGTGACGATCGGCACGGCTGCGTTGCGCAGCGCATGACGAAGCACGACGCGCGCCTCGGGGACGCCCTTGGCCCTGGCCGTCCTGATGAAATCTTCGCCCAGGATCTCCAGCACGCTCGAGCGGGTGATGCGCGCGATGAGGGCGACATAGACCGCCGACAGCGTCAACGTCGGCAGCGTTGCCGTTTGCAGGAAACGGACGGGATCCGTCGCGAGCGGGGTGAATCCCTGTACCGGAAACCAGCCAGCGTTCAGCGAAAAGAGGTAGATTAGCGCATAGCCTGTGACGAAGACGGGCGTCGAGAAGCCGAGCACGGCCATCATCATCACCAGGCGGTCGCTAAGCCGGCCGCGCGCCCAGGCGGCGTAGACGCCCATGGGAATGGCGACCAGCAGAGAGAATGTCATCGTCGTCACGGCGAGCGAGAGCGTCGGCCCGATGCGCGACGAGATCATCTCGGCGACCGGCTTGTGCGAATGCAATGACGTTCCGAAATGCCCCTGGCCGAGCTGACCCAGCCAGTAGAAAAACTGGATGTGGAGCGGTTGATCGAGGCCGAGCCGTGCGCGGATCTCGGCAAGCTGAGCCGGAGAGGCCGAATCGCCAGCCATGATCGCCGCCGGATCGCCCGGCGCAAAATGCAGCAGGGCAAACACGATCAGTGCGACCACCCCCATCACGGGGATGGTCATCACGGAGCGTCTGACGATATAGCCAAACATCGTCTTACGGCACGCCCTTGGAGACGTTCCAGAAGATGTTCGCCGGCGCCGGCAATACGCCCTTGACGTCCTTGCTGTAACCGCTGATGCGGGCGAAAGAACCAAGAGGCGCGAAGACGCCTTCGTCATAGACGATCGACTGGATCTTGGTCGTGATCTCCTTGCGCTCGGCTTCCGACCCCGCGGTCAGGAAGGCCTTGGTGAGCTGCGGAATGGCGGGTACGTCGGCCCAGCCGGCATAACCGCCCTTGCCTTCCGACACGATCATGAAGTTGCGCAGCGGCTCCTGGATTTCCGTGTTGTGCCAGCTGGTGATGAAGATGCTCCAGCCACCTTCCGTCGTCGGTCCCTGATTGGCACGGCGCGACAGCATGGTCATGAAGTCCATCGCCTGCAAGTCGACCACAAAACCAGCAGCGCGAAGCTGTTGGGCCATGACCGGAGCGACCGAGGACAGCGAGGGAATGTCGGAGATGTGCAGGATGGTAACCGGCTTGCCGTCGTAGCCGGCTTGCTTCAGCAAGGCCTTTGCCTTCTCGACGTTCGGCTTCATCACCATCTTCGCCAGGACATCGCTCTCATACGGCAGCCCACAACCGAACACCGCACCGCAGAGCTTGTAGTTTTCCGGCGCGCCGAACTGGGCCTGCATGACTTCCTGCTGCCCGATTGCCCAGAGTGCCGCCTGGCGGACCAACTTGTTGTTGAACGGCGCCTGGAGATGATTGAAGCGATAGCTGATCTGGTAGCCAAGCTGGTCCAGACGCGCCGTCGTCACCTTCGACGCGTTCACGAGCGGCATCAGGTCGGAGTTGATGTTCTGGACGTAGTCGACTTCGCCACTGTTCAGCGCATTCAGCGAGGTCAGCGGATCGGCCATTTCGATACGGGTGATCCGATCGACCTTTGCGAGCTTGCGCCCGGCAAACCAGCTCGGCTCTTCCTTGCGCGGCACGTAGCTCTCGTTCTTGACGTAGACAGCCTTGACGCCCGGCTGATATTCGTCGGCCTTGAAGATGAACGGCCCGGAGCCGGTGTAGTCGGTGATCGCCTCGGTCACCGGGGTCTCCGCGACCTTTGCCGGCATGATGAAGAGCGGAACGCCACTCGGCTTGGCAAAGGCGTCGAGGATGACGCCGGACGGGGTCGACAGCGTGAGCGAGAAAGCCTTGGCATCGGCGGCAGAAACGTCCGACGTGATCGACATCAGGGCGATGCCCATACGATCGCGTTTGCCCCAGCGCTTGATCGACGCGACCACGTCCGCCGCGGTGACGGGAGCGCCGTTGTGCCACCTCAGGCCGTCGCGCAGCGTGAACGTATAAACCTTGCCGTCCTCGGACACCTTGTAGCTATCGACCATCTGCGGATGAATCTTCTGCTGCGCATCGAGCGCGAACAGCGTGTCATAGATGAGATAGCCGTGGTCACGCGTCTGGTGCGAGGCGCTGAGGATCGGGTCGAGATTGCCGAGCCGGCTTTCCATCACGATCTTCAGCTCGGTTCCCGTTACCGGTGCGCAGATTAACAACGTCGATACGACGGCAGCCAGAAGCGACGATGCCATCTTCATGTGCAGCTTCATTTCAGTCCCCTAAATTGCGCGGTGATGCAGTGCCTCCGCGCGGGCTTCATCGCGGATGAGGTCGTCAATCAGGCTAGCGTTTGAACGCCGGATAGCTCTCCGGTGAAAGGATATTGATGTCGCGATGGGCCCAATCCTCGCGGTGCATGTTGGCCCACATGTGCTGAGCGCCCGCCTGCAGATCGGCCAGCAGCGCATCAACGTCGAAACCCGGGACGACACGATCCTTCATGACGAACTTGCCGTCGATCATCGTTGCGTTCAGGTCTTCCGCCTGCGCGGAATAGACGATGTTACGCACGGGATCGCGCACCGGCGTCATGAACAGGCTCGCACCTTCCCAGAACAGCAGGTCGGCCTTGGCGCCAGGTGCGATCCGGCCAAGATCGTCGCGGCCAAGCGCCTTCGCGGCCGACAATGTCGCGGAGTTGAACACGTCGGCGGCGGTCGCTACCTCCGTTCGCCGATCCATGATCTTGCTGATGACGGCCGTCCAGCGCAGCGCCTCGATCATGCTCTGCGGGCAGGTGTCCGTCGCCAGGGTCATGTTGACCCCCCGCGCCAGGTATTTGGAATAGCTCTCCATCGCGATGCCGCGGCGGGCGAACACCCAGACCGCGTGCGCGACATTGGTGCCCGTATCGGCGAGGATGCCGACGTCGTCAGCGTGATAATTTGTCCAGCTCGATCCACCGGGCATGATGACATGGCCGAGGATGACGTCGTTGCCTAGGAAGCCGATCTTCTCCAGCCATTCGACGGGCGAGCAGCCGTTGCGACGAACCATCTCTTGGAATTCCGGCACCGACTGCGAGACATGCAGCGCGAGCGGCACCTTCAGTTCGGTCGCCATCTCGCGCGAGCGGCGCAGCAGCGCCTCGGAGCAGGTATCCACCTGCACCGGCGTCAGAAAGCCCTTGATCCTGCCATTGGCGCGGCCATCGACTTCCTTGATGAAATTGACCGCGTGCTGCATCGCTGCCGCGCCGTCGTCGGGCGACCACTCGTATTGAACGCTCTTGCCGTCCTTCGTGTACCAGCGCCCCGAGCGATAGAACTCGCCGATATAGGCACGCAGTCCGGCCTTCTCCGCCTGTTCGGCAACGTACTGGCCGTGCCTGCCCATCTCCACGACGGTCGTCGTGCCCGTACGGATCAGTTCCGGCATCGACGCGGCAACCGACGCGCGGCGCGCCTGGTCGGTGATGGCACCATCGCGCGCCGTGAGAAACTCGAAGAGACCGGAAAGGTAGAAATTCCGCGGGCCGCGATCCTCGACGAACGAGCGGTCGAGCGGCGACTCGCTCAGATGCGTGTGCGTGTTGATGAAGCCCGGCGTGACGATCTTGTCTCTGGCATCGATGAACTCGTCGGCCTGACCGTCGAATTCGCCGCTGCCAACATGCGTGATGCGGTCGTCCTCGATGACGACCACGCCGTCTTGCAAATGCCGATGACCGCCATCCTGAAAGGCAATGACATGGCCAGCCCGGACCACCGTTCGCACCATCGGTCACTCCCACTCTCAAATTATGTATCCATAGTTTGCATCATGATTTTGGATTGTCCATCAGAAAATCCGATCATTTCGACGCCACGCGCCCATCGCGCAGGCAGCGAAAAGCCTATTATTGCAGCGCATGAACGCTCAAGTGCCTCCGCACGTGCCGGGCGCCGGAGCCGTGTTGAATTTCCCGGCGAGCCCGCTTCCGACATTTTCCGTATGATGGAATCTTACCCCGAAGGCGCAGCACGCCCCATGGCTTCACGCCCGGGCTTCGCGCGGAAATGCCACGACGTCGTCTGATCCCACGATCAGTCCCACTTCAGTGCCGGCCGGGCACGAAGACAATGCCGCGACCCCCGGCGCGCGCAGCAGGATGGGCTCGCGCACAACGCCGGCAATCTCGATGTAGAGGTCAATGTGATCGCCCTGAAAGACCTGCGCCGTCACCGTTCCGCGCAGCGATCCCGGCGTGCTTTCCGACGTCACTGCGAGATGCTCCGGCCGAATGAAGACGTCTACGACGTCGCCAATGGCAAGCTTCGCGAGCGGCGCCGCCGGGACCTCAAGGCGCATGTCGCCGACGGATACTGTTGCGACCTCTCCGCGCCGCTCGAGGAGACCCCCAGTGAGCACATTCACGTTCCCCACGAAGGATGCAACGAAGCGATCCGCGGGACGGCGATAGACATCACCGGGCGCCGCGATCTGACGTATGCGCCCCGCCGACATCACCGCAATACGGTCGGACATCGACAGCGCCTCGCCCTGGTCGTGGGTCACGAAGATCGTGGTGACGCCGAGCTCGCGCTGGATCTGCTTCAGCTCAACCTGCATCGACCCGCGCAGATTCTTGTCGAGCGCCGAGAACGGCTCGTCGAGTAACAGCACCTTCGGCCGGATCACGAGCGCACGCGCCAGCGCGTCGCGCTGCTGCTGGCCGCCCGACAGCTGGCGCGGCTTGCGATCACCGAATCCGTCCAGCTTCACCAGCGCCAGCGCCTCGTCAAGACGACTTTGCCGAAGCAGATGTGGGATGGAATCCTGCTTCAGGTAAGCCCTGTCATCGCTGCCGCATCCGTCGTCGTGCTCATTGTCGTGATCTTGATGTTCGCGATCATCGAAATGCTCCAGGCGCGCCGCTCGCGCACGTCCGGAGCAGAGGTCGCCTCCGATTCTTGAGGCCTGCCACAATGTTCCTCGCGCCTCCCCCTTATGAGCGACTTGGCTTACTGCCGAGCACAGAGAGTAGCATGTTGAACCATCATGGCATGCGGCCGCGAGTTCTAAGCATGTGGACGACGTTCGTCTCGCCCGATGCAAATCGCCGGCGTTCAAGACGGCAATCCAGGCTAACCATCTCCATGATGGCTTCGCCTTGTCTGACGAGATGAAGTGAGGCGTTCGCGAAGCAACAGCGACACGTGGGGTCAGCATGCTCAAATTCATCCTGGAATGGATCGACCTTCGCTCTCCTCTCGCGCGAGCGATCGACGCGAGAGCAGTGACGGATCGTATCGGCACGCATGAGGCATTGATCGTGCCGCTCGTCCTACTGGTCGCACTCCTCTTCGCGCTCGGCACCATGACAGGGGCGCCTCAGCATACGCCCACCGACCGTACCTCGTTCTATGCGTCGTTCGGCAGCATGGGCATGCCAACGCTTTCTGTACCATCGGACTCCTGCCGCCGGCCCCTGAACGTCGGTTCCACGCCGCGCCTGCGCCACGCAGACGTGCTCGCGTTGCTCGCGAACGACTGATCCAGCGCCGCCGCGCCCGATGCTCCGCTTAAAAACGAATGGCGGCTTCAGTACGATCCAACCAAACTGATGGCCGCCGACGGAATAGCTGAAGCGCTTCCGGAATAGCTGACGCGCTTCGCGGCTGCCGTCAATACATTCTGCGCGTCGTCATCCCTGACCAGCAGAACTGCGACTTGTTCTACAAGAAGCTGATCCACGCCGTCCCGCTCAAGAACGTCACCTCGCGCTTCGCGATGGAGAAGATCGAGTCGATCACTGCGTTGCCGATCCCGCTGATCGTGATGGAATAAATGCTAACGAAGGGCGAGCCTACAATCGCGACGTTTCAACAATGGCGCACCAAAGCATCCTCACCTGACGACGCCGCGAAGTCCTGCATCTCTGATCGATTTGAGTGCTTGGTCAGCAGTGACGCCTCTATCAACGGATGGCTGCCATCTCTTGTCGACACGCCACATATCACCCTATCCTCAACACGTGCGGCTTGCTCGAAAGAGCGCCTAGATCCATTCTCGGATGCCCGGGTCACGCTGGCCCAGATGGGATTTTTCTTGATCTCCCGGTGCACACGTCGCGCACACGCGGCCATCTAACTACTTGAGAAACTTGAAGTCTCGCTCCAATCCATCATGGGCCAATTTGAGCTAACGTAAGGAAGCGTCGTCGGAGAAAGTCAAATAAGCGCACGCGCTCGAGCGGCGGGAGAAAACGGTAAACTGGTTCAGTTCGGGGAGGCACAACCACCAATGCCGACATTCGCTGCAAATCAACATTTGAGACGTGACGGGCACAAGCGGACGCCATCTCGTGCATAACCCGCAGCTTCCTCGGCGTCGGCGCAGCCGCCTGCATCGGAATGGGGGCTGATGGTGGCCGTGCGCGGCAGTACATGTATCTTCCTCTCGGGTCGCCGTCTTGGCCTCGTTAAGGCATTGCTGTATTGCTGCACCAATCTAAACGCGCTACAAGTATCTGCCGTGAATGTCGATGGTCGAACGCACACCGATATGGCAATAATTTGCGGCTAACCACTCCTCAGCGCAGGTACGGCCCACGTCGCGCAGATAGGTGAGAAACTCCCAGTCTGCATTAAACTTGGAGGCGACGCCGAGGCCTTTCATGAACGATTCCGCCTCTATGGCATGAATCAGCATCGTCTTTATCTCGTCGTGCAGCGCGCCTCTGCTGACGAGCTTGTTGGCGAAGGCAATTGCTCGCATCTCGCGCATCAGCGACGAATTGAAGCTAATTTCGTTCAATCGGTTTAATATATCGCTCGCCGTGCGAGGAATTTCCCCACGCACAATTGGATTGATGTGAATAACAATGATGTCGGTGGATTGGCAGCCATAGATCAGCGGGAAGATTGCTGGGTTGCCCATGTAGCCGCCATCCCAATAGGCTTCGCCATCGATTTCAACAGCCTGAAAGAGCTGCGGAAGGCACCCGGAAGCGAGAACGGCGGAGACGGTGAGCTCATGGTTCTCAAAGATCTTCACCTTTCCAGTGCGGACGTTTGTCGCACAAAGGAACAGCTTGACGACACTCTCCCTGCGCAGTCGGTCGAAATCGATGGTCTTCTCGAGCACGTCACGCAACGGGTTATAGTTCAATGGGTTAAACTGATAAGGTGACAACAGTCGTGTCATCATGTCGAAGAACATGAAGGCTGGCGATTTCTCGATCGAATGATTTTGCGACAGACGATCGAAAATGGACGGCTGCAGCGGTCCCCAGACTGCAGCTTCGCTGATGCGGCGCCAATATTCGGCGAGAGTGAGTTTTGCGCCTTCGCGGCCGCCGATCGTCAGGCCGTACGCCATGACCGTGCCGTTCATGGCGCCAGCGCTGGTAGCGCAGATCCCCTCAAACGACATCCGCTCATCTTCGAGCAGGCGATCCAAAACGCCCCAGGTGAAGGCGCCATGCGCACCGCCACCCTGTAAAGCAAGGTTGACCGTCTTGCTTGCTGTACCCATCAGCGCTTACCGACCACGCTGTGCGCCACCGCTGCGCCGCCTAGCAACCTAATGAACTCGCGGCGTTTCACTGTGCAGTCCCTCCACTTCTTGCGACTGAAAGGATATCACACGGCGATACGGCAGGAGACGGCCCGGTGCGAGATTTCAGGCCGGGCTATGACCGCTCTGGGTCACAGCCCGAAGAACTCGCTTTGAGCATATCGAGCCCGCTTCACCCCACGTGAGCGGACAGGCAGCTGACATGCCGGGTCGGCAGCTTCGGGCCAATACCGGAAGTCAGCTTGCCACGATCAGGCTCAGAATTGCTTTCGCGGTAGCAAGTAGCGGGCAGTGGTTCACCTTTTTGGACTGTCCAGCCGCCATTCGAAATGGTTCCATCCCTCGCTGTTAGCGAACCTGATCAGTCCGCATTCCCGACAGGTGTAGCGCTCAGTGCCATCCATGTGGGTCTGGGGCAGACCGTGAGCGGTACCCGGTCGAAGCCCAGACAGGCCGGCCACACCTATAGGTGTGGTGTCCGTGTCCGCTCGGTGTCCGTGGTGAAAGAGGTCGTCGGGGACGGGTTACGGTCTCCCAGATGTGCCGGGTGGATAGTATACGACGGTTGTGCTTTTATCGGACATGTGAACAAGAAAATTCCCTATCGGGGCCGCTTGAATGTATGCGACGTCCTTTCCGCCTGTGACGATGTCGAGGTCGTCATCCGTTAGTGCTCTCGCGACATCGAACTCTGCGGTCGTCAGTTCTTTGATCGTAGTCATGTCGCTCTCCTATGAAAGTGTTTCAGGCGAGGACCATTCCTCGCCTTGATGGGGAGCGATATAGATGTTTTTGGCGAGGTGATGTGATCTTGATCGCGCATCGTGATGGTGGACGTGTTCTGGCATGTCTTCGTATTGTCGGCACGGTTGGTTGGGTTCATCGGGCTAGTTTCCGGCCCGGGCCATGAAGCCGTTTTGCAGATCGATGCCGATGTGCGTCGTGCGGCGCGGTCTCAAACGGTCAAACACCGCGACGCCACCACGGGCGGAGGATCAGGCGCTCTCGCACTTCGTCGAAGATACCCAACCGATGCACGGGTTCACCTTTGCTAATGATAGGCTCCGCTGCCCCAACATTCTGGAGAGAGCTTCGGCCAAGGTCAACGTCCTCTTGGGGTCACAAGCGGCGGTGAAGGCTTGCGGCAGCTATGCATGGACAGCTGCACAAAGCGGACCCCGTCTGAATGGCCTGCGCGGTAGTAGCGTCCGGTCGGAACGAGATCTCCGACGTCTCAGCATCGGATCGTGCAACTGACGAGCGCGAGAACGCGGCCCATCTGCGGCCCATCTCAATGTTCATCGAGCTCACGTTATCAAGCAACGCCTAACGCGAGCTTGGATCAGCCAGCCCGATCCATCATGGCGCCCCGGAAAATTCACAACTTAAGCCATTCATTCCGTTTATCTATTTAGCCCTAAACTGATCCTTCGTGTGATTGGGACCGACTGAGAAATCCGGTGCGACGAAGCCACTGCAGCTTGGCTCTTCTTGGGCCATATAGGCATGATTTGGAAGCGGAAATCGCGTCTTTGGATTCTCAGTGCACACGCCAGATCGGCTTGAGGATCGCGGCGACAAGAGAGAGCAATGCCGATCAGAAATGCTGCAACTGGAAGAAGCTTCAGCCCGCCGCGCCACAGTTCATCCAAACACATCAACAGAAGTGAGCAGTCGGCTCACATCCAACAGGCCTTTGGGCTGCTCGACAAAATCGTGCAACGCGTTTTCAAAAGCGGCATCCCAGCCTTATGCGCATCTCGCCAAACCGAGCATAAACTCCTCGTTGGCCTACAGCCTTCGCTGCCGGCCAACACGGACTCATCTTGGCGCCACAACGCCTTGCCTGTGGCGAGTCTCAGCAGGAAACGGCAGATTCTCTGACCTACAAGCCGCAGCGACATCGATACCGCCGCAATCTCAGCCAGCGCGGCCTGACAGGTTGAAGATGAGCACGGCTCGACCAACGCTCAGAAGATCCTGTTAGTGTGCGCCTACCTCTCCTGGCTGGCCTTTATCGACCCGACATAGTTGGCGCTCAATGATGACGAGCCGCTCCTGATTACTGCTCCCGCCGGACATAAACATCACTTCGTCCCTAACTCGCATGAAGCCTCTGCAGCTCCGCAATGCGATTGTCGGCACGGCGAAGCCGCCGACAAAGCTCGCGGTTGATATTCTGCATCACCATCACATACGCGTAGATGTCGGCCTTGTAGTACGCGTAGAGTTGTCGAGCCGCCAGCTCGTACAGCAGGGTTGGGCTCTGCGCAACGATAGTCGCTGATCGGTTCTGCATCTCGATAAGCGTCATTTCGCCAAAAAAGTCGCCAGGCCCAAGGCTCGCCATGCGAACTATGCGCCCCGAGCCCCCGAGCTTGCTCACCACGAGATGGCCGGAGTGAACAACGAACATTGAGCGGCCCGGCTCTCCTTCCGCCACGACAATGTCGCCGACGTCGAAGCGGCGCTCGACCAGCATAGAGACCAAGAGATCGCAACTCGTGTCTGAGAGACCACCGAAGAATGGTGTGGCAAGCAAAAACGCTTTCAGATCGAGCGAGCTGACAGCCATCGAGAAACTATACTCCCGCGACCAGCGCTGGCAAGCCGCCGAGACGTCGACGCTGCTGCCACAGGCAGCAGGGAGGGCGCGGTGATCAAACTTCGGGAACTTGTCATGATCCTGGATTTGCATCGCCAAGATCTGTCGGATCGCCGCCCTCGCCCAGCAACTTGGGGCCGATCGAAGACAGTCAGGCCTACACCGCCGGACGCTTGCCGCCGGTTTACAAAAAGTGGCACCAAGGTGTTCTCGATGGTGCTCGGCTACTCACCGGTCGACCTGGGCGCGCTTTTCTCGATTAGGATCTGCAAGGGGTCCTTGGCTGTCACCTCCGCACGTGGAGATCGCTTACCGCGCGGGCCCTTCTTTCGCACGGTCAAAGGCGAGCTCGAATGGAAGCCAATATGCCTGTCGTCGTGTCGATGATGGTTAGGGCCTGCTCAATCTTTCCTTGCCCTAACGGATATTTGGTACACCGCTCGGATATTTGAACCAACCGCTTTCTTTCGCTCATCAGGATCGCGCTGCTCTTGTCGACGGCAAACTTGACGATATCACGCATTGGATTTTTGTCGCCAAAATCGATCAGATCTTTCTCCATCGTAATCAAATACTCATAGCTTGCCAGTTCGTCGGAGATCTGAAGAAGTTCCCGAATAGCCGAGTTGACACAGTCGGCGTCCCCGCTCGAAACATCGGGACGCTTTGCGGTTGCGACAAGGTCGTTCATGAGGTTGGCAAAAAGCGGCCTAAGGCTCTCCGCTTGCCTGAAATCGCCCTCGGACAGGACGCCCGCACAGCACATACCCGGTAGGAAAAGCCCAAGCCCCAAGCTTGCCGCCAGCATCTTTCGGTGCGTTCGCGCAGGGAACGAAAATCTCGTGGTGCCGATCAGCCCGTACATCCCAATTGGTCCTTCCCCTGCCACCCCTTATTGATTGTTAGATGGTTGCTTCTGTGCAAAGATCGGGGATCGTCGGCTTCAGTTCACACTTGCTTTTGAGTGCAGACATGTCGGCGTCTGAACCGCTCCCAAACCCGGAGCATAAGAGCATGACCGGTGGGCCGCAACGGGCGTTTCGCGCCGCGGCCCTTGACCGGGCTGCGTCTCCCGAGCAGCTCGATCATCTCGTTGTTATCACCAAGCCTGCTGACTGGATTCTTACCCTTGTACTGTGCATTGCGCTTGGGGCGGCCGTGCTGTGGAGCATTTTCGGGCGCGTGCCCACTCGCGTCTCCGGTGAGGGAATCCTGATCGGCAGTGGCGGTAAGGTCGTCGAGGCCGTATCCGCCGCGGCCGGACGGCTGCAGTCGGTCGCAGTCACGGTGGGCGAGCACGTCAACAAGGACCAACCCATCGCCCAGATCGTTCAAACCGAGATCCAGCAAAAGCACAACGCAGCCACCGAGGTCTTTCATGAACGCCAGCGAGAGCACGCCGATCGGGTGTCGAAAGCTGCAAGCGAACTCGCCGCTAAGAGCCAGAACTTTGCAAAACTTGAAATGGCTCTGCAACAGGTAATCAAGGCAACGAGCCAGCGTATCGAATATCTCACCGTCGATGTCAAAAACCTCGAGGATTTGCTGGCCAAGGGATACACGACGCGGCGCAATTTGGAAGAGCGACGCCAGGAGCTGGCCGATGCGCAACAGCGCCGTACTGACGCCCAAAACGAGATTTTGAAGCTGCGGTCGCAGAAGACGGATCTGGAAACGGAGCGTGGTCGCGAAATTCAGCAATCCGAGTTTTCCCTCAACGAGGCCCGGCGGCAGATGAATGCCGCCGCCGAACAGCTGAGCCAGAACACCCAAGTGATCAGCCCGATGGACGGGCGTGTTTTGGAAGTGAAGATTTCGCCCGGTTCGGTGCTGGCCATCGGCACACCGGTGATTGCGATCGAAAGCGAAGGCGCCAAGCTCCAAGCCCTCGTCTATGTTCCCGCCGAACGGGGCAAACAGATCAAGCCTGGCATGCAGGTGCAGCTCGAGCCAAGCACGGTCAAGCGCGAGGAATTCGGCATGATGCTCGGCAACGTAATCAGCATCTCTGATTTCCCGATGACGCCGCAAGGCATGGCCGCGCTGCTGCATAACGAAAGCCTGGTTTCACGCTTCTCGCGCGACGGTGCACCTTACGCCGCGATGGTTGCGCTCGATGAAGACGCCTCCACTCCAACCGGATATCGATGGGCCGTGGGCGAGGGGCCGAACATTCATCTCACGAGCGGAACGTTGGCTCGGGCCGAGATCACAACACGCCGGCAGCGCCCCCTCGATCTGGTGATACCCCTGCTCAAGCACCTCACGGGCATTGATGGATAGGCGCTCTCCAAACCAGCCAACCAGCGGGCGCGGCCGGCCCAAATCCTACGTCAGCCGCATGGCGAGCTGGTTGCCGCAGCGACGCAGCCAGCGGACACCCATCATACTGCAGATGGAAGCCGTCGAATGCGGTGCGGCAGCGCTTGGCATCATTCTCGGTTATTACGGTGCGTGGATTCCGTTGGAGGAGCTTCGCGTCGCATGCGGCGTATCGCGTGACGGCAGCAAGGCGAGCAACATCATCAGAGCGGCGCGCCGATACGGACTGACGGCGAAGGGGTACAGCGTCGAGCCTCCGGCACTTGCCGAGATTCCAACGCCTTGCATCATTCACTGGAACTTCAACCACTTCGTGGTTCTGGAAGGAATTAATAGAAAGCGGGCCTACATAAATGACCCCGCGAGCGGGCGTCGGCAGATCGATCTGGTCGAGCTTGACCACGCCTTCACCGGCGTTGTCCTGGTGTTCGAACGGGGCGAAAGGTTCGAGAAGGTCGGCAGCAAACCGAAGGGAATAGGCCTGCTCATACGGGAGCTGCGCCACTCAAAGCAGGCGGTGGCCCTGCTAGTTGTTGTCAGCATCGCCGCGGTCCTGCCCAATATTGTTGCCGCGGGATTTTCAAAAATCTTTGTTGATGAGATTTTGATCCAGCACACGCGCAGCTGGCTTGTGCCGCTCCTGATCGGCATGGCGCTGACGGCGGCTCTCCGGGCCGTTCTGACCACCATACGCCAATCGCTGCTATTGCGGCTGCAGACCAAGCTCGCCGTCGTGATGACCAGCCGTTTTCTGTGGCGCCTCATGGCGCTGCCGATGGAATTTTTCACCCAACGTCACGCCGGCGACATTGCGGGCCGTATTGCAGCCAACGAACAGATCGCCCGGCTGCTTTCAAGTGGCATTGCCGCCAATGCGCTCAGCCTGATGTCGGTGGTCTTGTTCGCCGCGGCCATGGCCGTCTACGACGTCAGCCTAACCGCGCTTTGCGTCACAATCTCATTGATAAATGTTCTTCTCCTGCGGCTTGTCGCTTCACGCCGCCAGGAACTGAGCTATCGGCTGGCGCTCGATCAGGGAAGGCTACTCGGGGCGACCGTGAGCATGGTGCGGACTATCGAAACCATCAAAGCAAGTGGATTGGAAGACGACGCCTTTGGCCGGTGGGCCGGTCTTCAAGCCAAAAACCTCAACGCCGAACAGAGGATCGGCGCCTCCGCCATCATATTGGACATGGTCCCGACCTTGCTTACGGGTCTCATGATCGCAGCGATTCTTGGTGTCGGAGGCTTGCGGGTCATTCAGGGCTCGTTGACGCTGGGAAGCCTCGTGGCCTTCCAATCCTTAGCATTGAGTTTCTCCGAGCCTTTCGTCAACCTCGTGAACTATTTCGGTGGCCTGCAAACCATCAAGGGAGCGCTCGAACGGCTCGAGGATGTCTACCGATACCCGCTAGCGCCGCAACCTCCGACACATGCGGGTGCCTTGCCGCCGAAGCTTACCGGCCGACTCGAACTTCACAATATCAGCTTCGGCTATTCGGTGCTCGAACCGCCGCTTTTGGCGGATCTTTCGCTGGTGATCCCTGCCGGTTCGCGCGTGGCACTCGTTGGCATGTCGGGCAGTGGAAAATCAACCCTCGGCAAACTGATCTGCGGACTGTACAAACCCTGGTCCGGCGAGATTCGTTTTGATGGATGTAAGCTGACGGATGTCCCTGCGGACATTTTTGCGAACTCCGTCGCCTATGTCGACCAGGACGTCTTTCTGTTCGAGGGAACGGCGCGGGACAATTTAACGCTCTGGGATTCAACAACCGATGAGCGCCACCTCCTGACGGCGGCCAAGGACGCGCTCATTCATCAAGACCTTGCGACTAGACCAGGCAATTATGACTGCCACGTCAATGAGGGCGGTACGAACTTCAGCGGTGGTCAGCGTCAGCGCATCGAAATCGCCCGCGCCCTGGTTTGCAATCCCTCGATCCTTGTCTTGGATGAAGCGACGGCTGCACTTGATCCGATCACGGAAAAATCCATCGACGACAACCTGCGGCGCCGCGGCTGCAGCTGCATCATCATCGCCCACCGCTTGAGTACTATACGCGATTGCGACGAAATCATCGTGCTCGAACGCGGTCGCATCGTTGAACGCGGCACGCATGAAGAGCTTCTTGCGCTTCAGGCTTCCTATGCCAAACTGGTGGCGCGCGAATGACGGATCGATTTGTCAGCGAGAATTTCGTCGGACAACAACGCGAGGCGCCGATCGGTCTGTCGCACCGGACTTCGCTCGATGCGCGTCGCCCAATGCTTCTCAGCGACCACGAACACGTTCTTCAAGTGGCAGCCGGTCACGTCGATTTATTTGCAGTTCAGCCGACGGGCACGCGCCAGCATTTATTTCGTGTCGAAAACGGCGGATGCATTCTGGACCTGCACAATGCCTGCGAAACCTCGGGCAGCCGGCTCCAAATCATCGCTGTCGGCCCGCCTGGGAATGCGCTTTTGGAGATACCGCGCAGTGCAGCGTCCTTTGTCCCTGTGTCTGGCTGGATTGCCCAATTGGCGGTGTTCATGGTCCGCTCGGCGGCAAACGAAGCGATTTCCGAGTTGGTGAGCGGTGAGGAGATTGAACTACACCCGGGCGAGCGACGTCGCGGTCCGATGCGGGACCTCCTGTGGGCACACCTCGACACCGGGACAGCAAAGGTCATGAACCTCGGCTCGAGCTTCGCTCCCGGGCAGCCTCCCTTCCCTTTGACCGCTGGGGTGTGGGTGGAAGCCGGCGAGCGCGGGTGCAAATTGCGTCTCGACCCAAACCCGCCAGGTACCCAGGTTCTGTGGTCCGCGATTGATCGATTCCAGGTAACAGTTATCGCTCATCTTGAGCGCAGCCTGGCAGAGGGCGTCATTCGAGAGCGGGAACGCCTGGTCCGCCGCGACGAACTCACTGCGTCGCAAACCCTCGACTCGTTTGAGCGGCTCGCTGATGTCGTGGTCAAGAAAGCCGATCGTGCGCAATCCGAATGGGACCCGACAGACCCACTGCTTTGCAGTTGCCGGGTTGTCGGAGAAGAACTGGGAATACCGGTTACACTTTCGCAGCGCGCTCAACCCACAAGACAGGCCTTCAGCGACATTCTGGAGATCGCTCGCACAGCCCAGTTGCGGATCCGCCGTGTACTCCTGCGCGATGTCTGGTGGAAGACCGATGCCGGACCGCTCCTCGGTTGGCACGGAGACCAACGCAGTCCAGTGGCTCTGGTGCGCGAGCGGGCGAACACCTACACGATGTTCGACCCAAAGGGTGGAAGTCGTCGCCCGGTCGATCGCTCCGTTGCTGGCGAACTCAAATCAGAGGCCATCACTTTCTATCCGGCGCTGCCGTCCCGCCCGCTCCAATATCGCGATCTGCTTACCTTTGCGATGCGAGGCGTTTCCGGCAGCATCGCGCGCATCGCGTTGGCTGTTATAGCAATCGGGCTACTGTCGCTGATGCCGCCACTGATCACCAATGTCCTTGTCAATTCGGTTATCCCGCGCACCGAGATCGATCAGCTCCTTGTTTGTGCGCTTGCGCTGACGGTCACCGCTTTGGCGATGGCCGGTCTGCAGGCGATGCAAGGACGGGTCACGTTAAGGCTCGAAGGTCTGCTCGACTATAAGCTGCAGGCCGCGCTGATCGACCGACTGCTCCGCCTGCCCACCTCTCTATTTCGCGAATATACAAGCGGCGATTTGGTCGATCGCGCCATGGGCATCGACGCCACTCGCCGGATCTTCACCGGGCGTGTGCTGGGCGGCTTTACGGCCTCGTTCTTTTGTCTCTTCAGCATTGGACTGATGCTCTACTATGACCTCCGACTGGGCGGCATTGCACTGCTGCTTACCATGATTAGAGCAGCTGCAATTCTTGGCACGAGCGCCGTGCGACTCTACTACGAAACCAAGCAGTTCAACCTGCAAGGCAAGGCCAGTGGCTTTGTGCTGCAATTGATTGCGGGAGTCGGCAAGCTGCGCGTGGCAGGCGCAACGGCGCGCGCGTTAGCGCGATGGTCGCAACAATTTGCCGTACAGAGGCGCTATTTTATTACCTCGCAGCAAGCGGCCAACGCGCTGAGTACCTTTGATACCGCCTTTCCGATGCTGGCGACATTGGTCATCTTTGCGCTCGCCTCCTACACAAACAGTCACGTCCTGCTCGATCTCGGCGCGTTTCTCGGCTTTCTGGCAGCGTTCGGACAGGCCACGGCCGCGATCGGCAGTTGGGCCTCGAGCGTCAGTGAATCACTGGTGGCGATTCCTCACCTCAGCCGCTTGAAGCCCGTGATTTCCACTCCAGCCGAGATCTCTGAGGAACGGCGATCACCCGGAGAGCTATCTGGAGAGCTCGAACTTTCCGGCATCGTGTTCCGCTATATGAAAGGCGGGCCGAAGGTCCTGGATGATATCAGCTTGAGCATTGCGACGGGTGACTACGTCGCGATCGTCGGTCCCTCAGGTAGCGGGAAATCGTCGCTCTTTCGTTTGCTGCTCGGTTTTGAGCGGGCGGAAGCTGGCACGGTGTTTTACGACGGCAAGGCTCTCAACACGCTCGACATCAGCGCCGTGCGCCGGCAGCTTGGCGTAGTTCTGCAAGATACCAAGCTCGCAACCGGAAGCCTTTACGACAACATTTGCGGCGGCGTTGATCTGCCGCTGGAGAAGGCCTGGGAGGCCGCCCGACTGGCGGCGCTGGATGCCGACATCGCGCAGATGCCGATGGGCATGCATACGCTGGTTGCGGAAGGCGTGACTACGCTGTCAGGCGGTCAGCGGCAGCGACTATTGATCGCCCGCGCTCTTGCGCGCTCACCACGGATTCTTCTGTTTGATGAGGCAACCAGCGCACTCGACAACCAAACCCAAAGCATCGTCGGCACCTCGCTGGAACGATTGAGCATTACGAGGATTGTGATTGCGCATCGCCTCAGCACCGTGCGCAATGCGGATCGTATTGTCATGCTCTCGCGCGGCAAGGTCGTGCAAGCGGGAAGCTACGCGGAGCTCATGAACGAGCCGGGGCCGTTTGCGGATTTTGCCAAGCGGCAGCTGCTTGAATCGGCTCATCACTAGCCTAACGGCGGACGCATCGCTAGGCCGGGCCATTCCCTGTGGATGAGGATCTCTCGGCAGGTGGGCACGAGTACGCTCGTTGGGCATCGACACCGTGTCAAGACCTCTGCCCCAGTTCATTGCGCGAGGATGCCTGTGTCCATGAGAGTTCTCGATTGAAATGAGTACCCGCACACCCCCGGAAGTAGCCAAGGAGTGTGCGGGCATTGGTAACTTAGCCGATCGAGCTGGTGTTCGACTGCGCGAGCAGCTGCGTGACGGCAGCGGCGCCACCGGCACCGAAGACGCTGGAGCCGCCCTGAGCCACACCGACCTGCGTGGCAGAGTTCGCCTGCGCGACGATGTTGTTGGACAGATTGCTCAGGTCGAAGAACCCGCCAGACACGGCGTCGAGTTCCATATCGATCAATTCACACGCTTCAATCATGTCTTCCCTCTTGTTGCTGTGATCGACATCTGGCTCAAAGCAAACCAGCGCCTCACTGCCCGTGTTCTTACCGGATGGTTGCCTTTCTATCTGTGAGAAGAATCACGCACGCTCCACAGTGGCAGCCTTGGCTGCGATATCGCTCGAACGAACCTGACTGTCTCAGACACCTTCATAACCCGGGGGCCTGGTCTCATAGCGCAGAGCGAGAACTCTGACGCGAGCTGAACGTATGCGAGGCAGTTGACCGCAAGGCTGTCGAAGCGCGTTGCGATCCGACGACATTGCTCGATCCTGTTGAAGACGCGTTCATCGATATTGCGGGCTCGGTAGACGCATGAGCGATGCACCCCGACCGTGAGCATACGCACTCGAGAAGCAACCGTCAGCTAGGTCGGGATGTTTCCTGCCGCGTGCGGCGCGCTGGACGCGATCGCCGATGCGCCGCGCATGTGCTACTTGAGCTGTAAGCGTGGAGCGGGCGTTAACGCAGTCATGATTGCGAGCCTCCGGAGCCTGGTGCTGTTGGCTTTTAGGCACTCTCCTTTCAAAGCACGGCGAGAGCTCTCATAGGGGCGGTCACCGGCCAGCATCCGACTATTCGCGAATGGGAACATCGCGGAAGTGTAACGCCACGAGAAAAAGCATCTTCCTGCTGAATCGAGCCGCTCATTTCAGAGGGCGGACGATCACATCGCAGCTCCGTGGCGGTATGTCAGCGAATGCAAGGCTCGGATAACGAGCGCGGGCGTGTTTCCCGCTCGGAACCGCTCGCCAGGCCGATGTCTATAGGTCTGGCTCGTCAGTTCATGCCTCGGAGAGTTCGTCATGCTCCACGCCGGCCCGCCAATGACGGCGACGTAGTGTTTCCTCGCACTAGGACGTTTGAGGTAGGCGTAGGGCATGGAACGGAGCTGCTTTCTACAAGCAGCGATCAACCTGGATAAGCGCGGCGTATTTCATGCTCTTCCCGCCGCCGTTGCAGCGCGACTCCGCTGGCTTTTCTGCCTCGCCTCTAGACCAGGGGCGCAATAGAATCGGATACCCAAGCGCTCGACCGGCCAAGTACTCACCCGAGTGGTCTTGGGTTGTGAAAACTATCGCGACTTGAAGCCTCGGTCCCAATATTTCTTCCGCAGGGAGGCTGTGAACCTGCCCGTCTGGTCATGTACGCCACTCGCGTTCAGCACTGGTGGCCGATCGCGTAATTGCTCTGGCCGCACCAGCATGCGAGGCTTTCTCGGCTCGTCGCTCGTAGTCGTCGGCGAGAGCCTTGAGCTGGGCGGCAATCGCTCGGTCGGTCATGGTTTGGACAGCGCGGAGCAAGCTCTGTGCTATTTGTAAGTATTCCCTGCCTCGTTGTGAAATCTGGGAAGTCATCAAGCCCTCGCTCGGTTCTCTGGCGCCTGGTCTAAAGCGAGAAGCCAGGATAGCCAATTGCCATCACTCGCCCGACGAGCTCTGAAGCGATTGACGCACTTCTTGGAGCAGAGAGGGGTTCGCCACGAGTAGTGCCGGACGAGTCCAAACTTGCGATCACAAACTGCGCATCGTGTGGCTTTGCCAGATCCAGCGCTCTCGTTACCAGGGGTGCTTGTGTCCATGAGAGTTCTCGATTGAAATGAGTACCCGCACACCCCGAGGGCAGCCAAGGAGTGTGCGGGCATCGCTGACTTAGCCGATCGAGCTGGTGTTCGACTGCGCGAGCAGCTGCGTGACGGCAGCGGCACCACCGGCACCGAAGACGCTGGAGCCGCCCTGAGCCACACCGACCTGCGTGGCATTGTTCGCCTGCGCGACGATGTTGTTGGACAGATTGCTCAGGTCGAAGAACCCTCCAGCCACGGCGTCGAGTTCCATGTCGATTAGTTCACACGCTTCAATCATGACTTCCCTCCTCTGGTATCTGTGACTTAGCCGATCGAGCTGGTGTTCGACTGCGCGAGCAGCTGCGTGACGGCAGCGGCACCACCGGCACCGAAGACGCTGGAGCCGCCCTGAGCCACACCGACCTGCGTGGCAGAGTTCGCCTGCGCGACGATGTTGTTGGACAGATTGCTCAGGTCGAAGAACCCGCCAGACACGGCGTCGAGTTCCATGTCGATCAGTTCACACGCTTCAATCATGATTTCTCTCCTCTGGTCTCTGTGACTTAGCCGATCGAGCTGGTGTTCGACTGCGCGAGCAGCTGCGTGACGGCAGCGGCACCACCGGCACCGAAGACGCTGGAGCCGCCCTGAGCCACACCGACCTGCGTGGCAGAGTTCGCCTGCGCGACGATGTTGTTGGACAGATTGCTCAGGTCGAAGAACCCGCCAGACACGGCGTCGAGTTCCATATCGATCAATTCACACGCTTCAATCATGTCTTCCCTCTTGTTGCTGTGATCGACATCTGGCTCAAAGCAAACCAGCGCCTCACTGCCCGTGTTCTTACCGGATGGTTGCCTTTCTATCTGTGAGAAGAATCACGCACGCTCCACAGTGGCAGCCTTGGCTGCGATATCGCTCGAACGAACCTGACTGTCTCAGACACCTTCATAACCCGGGGGCCTGGTCTCATAGCGCAGAGCGAGAACTCTGACGCGAGCTGAACGTATGCGAGGCAGTTGACCGCAAGGCTGTCGAAGCGCGTTGCGATCCGACGACATTGCTCGATCCTGTTGAAGACGCGTTCATCGATATTGCGGGCTCGGTAGACGCATGGACTGCTTTCCGCAGGGATGCTGGCCAGGCGCCGTTCCTGATGGCGAGTTCTCCGACTCGATGTCGTGGCCACCGCAGCAGCACTTGCTTGGTTGTGACAGCAGGCGCAGGACATCGGCCTATGAAGATCGTGATCCTCTCAAACCGACGCAACAATTTCTGCGAACCTATCGGATGGAACGATTGATGTCGTATCGTACATTGCTATCGCCGCCGCTAGCTTCAGCGGTCAGGCGATCGGAATTGATACGAACCTGCCCGCGGCGACGGATTGGAAGTCCGGCCGCACGGTGTGCCAGCACTCAATTCCGCGAACGCGTTGGGCGGATCCGATACTCACTGAGATCTACCAGGGAGGGTTTTGGCCGTAGCATTCGGCCCGCTCTCCGCTGTATCGCCGGCCGTCTTGCTCGTCCGGCGCCGCGGCCAATAGACGGTTCAATCAAGCTGCTGACAACCGATTCCTTGGTCCTTTCACCAACGGGAAGACCTTTTATTGAAGGAGACTGTACGACGACAGCACGCCGATCCGATCAAATGCCATGCGGATGCCGGTCACGGACCACCGCTTCATTTCGCTGCCGCGCAGCAACCGCGTCGCTTTAGGACAGCAAGACGGCCATCAATTTCGGTGCGCCAAGCCACCGGCTTTATGAATTCATGGCCTAACGCTACTTTATGCAGGCTGTTGGTCGGCGATCACAAAAGCGATTCCCGAACCGATTTCTCAATGATTCATGGATGGTCGGCTCTTGGAGGCTAACCGTGGGGAATGGAGAGAGGAGCTCGGATGCAGGCTGACGCCACTCCCGGATCGGCGGGTCATAAGATCTGACAGCGGGATGTGTCCGATTACGTTGCGGGATTTATCAGCCTTGGTGGCCCGAAGGCGTTTAGCCGATGGCGGAACACCTTGGTAACGGGCACCTTACAGTGAGCGAGTTGTACCCGCACCCCCCGGGAGCGGCCGGGAGTGTGCGGGGCATCCTGGACTTAGCCGATCGAGCTGACGTTCGCCTGAGCGAGCAGCTGTGTGAGGTTTGCGTTGCCTCCATTGCCGAAGACGCTGAAGCCGCCGACGGCAACACCGACCTGCGTAGCAATCTGCGGCTGTACGACGATATTGCCGGACAAGTTGCTCACGTCGAAGAGTCCCCCACCAGACACCGCGTCGAGTTCCATATCGATCAGTTCACGCACTTCATTCATGATTCCATCCTCAGGTTTGCGGGTGAACAACATCCAGCTCAAAGCAAGCCAGTGCCTCACTACGCGTGTTGATACTGGAGGACGGTTTTTCTATCTGTGACAGAAATCACGGGGGGCCCGGCGTGGCAATCAGCTTTAGCGACGATATGGCCCGTTGGATAAATGCCGTGTGCGACATTTGCTCCCACGGCGCTTCTGTTCTGATTCGTGTGGCATGGACTCTCGCATGTCTCGAACGGATCTGGCTGTCTCAGGCACCACGTGTAAGAATTGAGCGCGACGCAACGCCCATTCAGCGCAACAAACGGATCGAACGCGAGTGAGGTGGCCGCAGGCTCGCCGCAGGGCGACGCGTTCCACGACATTGCGAGTTCTTTGATCCCAATCGGCGTCGCAGCCGCGGTCGACAAGCAATGTTGAGCCCTGAGGCGAGACAGGACCTTTCCCGACAAGGCGTTGCCGCGAGCCGGATCGGCAGGCCGTTGGTATCAACGACCGCAAGAATCCTGCGCGCCACCCCACCCGTGGAGCGTCCCATCGACTGAACCCGCTCCGGGTGATGCACGCTCGATGCTGATGGATGCCGACAATAAAGGTGTCGATCGCCTGGACAGCGGCATCATTGGCGGCGGCAAGCGCGTCCATGACATGGCTCCGCACGCTGGCCTACCGCCAGCGAACGAAGCGGTTGCAGAAGTGGTCGCTGGCTTGGGCGGTCAAGCGATCGGAATGGACACGAACTTGCGCGCGGCAGGATGAGCAACAGGTACGCTCGTTGAGCATCGACACCGTGTCGAGAGTCTTGAGCGACGGTGCCCGTGTCCATGAGAATTCTCGATTGAATTCGTACCCGAACACCCTCGGCAGCGGGTAAGGAGTGTTCGGGCATCCGCGATTTAGTGGATAGAGCTGAAGTTCAGCTGACCGAGCTGCTGAGTGACGCTGGCGTTATTGCCGATAGCCACACCAATCTGCACGGCAATGTTCTGCTCTATGACGATATTGCCGAAATGGCCGATATTGCCGATGTTGCCGAAGCTGAAGAGCCCGTGATGCCCGTGATGCCCATGATGATGCCCGTGATGTCCTCCACTCACGGCGTCGAGTTCCGTATCGATCAGCTCACGCATTTCACTCATAACTCCCTCCTCAGGGGTTGCAATGAACAACATGTGGCTCGAACCATACTGGAGGGTGACTTTTCCATCTGTGACGAAAATCACGGGCGGCCATGGCATCACGGCCATCGCGAAGATAGCCAAGCAAATGACCGTTGCGTGACTCAGGGCAGGCAGAGGAGGCAATTCTCTAGATGTGAGCGCCGTCACAGAAGATTCGGGTCGATCTCTTCATCCTCCGGTTCATGGCTGTATGATTCGGCCCCAAACGAAAGGCGGCGAGGAACACAGATGAACCTGAACCACTTTTTTAGTCTTCTCATCTTCGCGATCGGAGTGCTGTGCTTTGTGGCATTCATGACCACCCTAAAGCCACCGCTTTATCACACAGAGTTGGCGGTGGGTTCTATTTATGGCCGCGGGGTAACGACCTAGACTAGCCGATAAATATAGAAATGCTTGTACGGACCTCTGTGGGTCAATGGCGGGGCAATTCGGTCCCGCCACCATTGATAGACAGACCTCCTAGCCTTCTCCCCTGCATCGCGTTTGCAAGCACTGCAAGATGATGCCGCGCTCTGTTGCAATCTCTGCCGGCAATGCGCCCGCTTCCAGCGGCGCCGGACCAGCCGAACCCGACGGGACGCAGGTACGATCGACAGCAGCCGCGGAGGTTTCGGCTGCTGACAGAGCAGGCACGGCTGACGCCAGCCATTGGCCTAACGCAGACGTTGGATCCATACCTTGTCCGTGGATGTGTGGCGTGCACGATCACGGCCCCGCGGGGCCACCAAACCGCGCAATGTGCGAGTGATCACGGACAATCCGCTTTGCGGCCTAGTATGACTCCGACATGCAGGGTCGGGCTTGCTGACCCGAATATTGCAGGGAGGCGTACATGACTCAGGTCTATTTCCATTGCTCGAACACCAAGGGAGTACTGATGGATCGTCGCGGTACATTCGTATCCGACCTGATCGAAGCGTGTGAGGAGGCCACCCGCAGGGTGCGATCTCTCGTCGCAACCGCCAACCTGGAAGATTGGCGTCAGTGGGCCCTGCATGTCAGCGATGAGGCCGGCGACGAGATTTTCGTTCTGCCGTTCGCATTCGTGCTCGGCAATCCGCACTGAGAGGATGCCATGCTGTCAGAGCTACCATCGTTCATACTTCTTCGTCAGGGGGTGAATGCGCTCACGACAGCAATCATCCGGCGTTCGCGGAGGGGCCAAGCCAGTCGCGGCCGCAGCAACGTGTGTTGGCGCGGGCGCCGGAATCATAGTCGTCACGGACAGTCGGGCGGCGAACAAGCAGCACTTCGGAACCGCAGCGCTCTAAAGTCGCGCGCGATCAGCCGCTTCGGTCTCCACCGCCTTGCCGATCAGGAGAGTGATCGGAACGTCTTGTCCGCTGCCGCAGGTCAGCTGCCCCGAACCTGATGATCCGGATGCGACGATCCGGCATTGATCCTCGTCCATGATCAATACACCTTCCAGCCGCCCGGGGAACACTTTCAGCTGCAATCGCGCCTGCTTTTGCTCTACGCCATTGACGCTGCACAGACCGACGTGGCGCAGCGTGATCGTCCCCGAATATTCCGCACCTGGACGCTTAGCCGTTTTCCCGAGATTTCCCGTTATTTCCCATTCGTGCAGATAGCCGATTTGCCCGCTGGCGGAGTAGGATTGCGCCCGAGCGGCAGGGGCTGCAGCAAGCAACGCAAGTGTCGCCACGACGATCGCGCGCATTGTTTCCGCCCGCGGCATGATTACGGCAACTCCCGCACGACGCGAAAGCCGTTGGCGTAGTAACGCACGTCTACGTCGTAGCGAAACCTCGCCGAAGATCTGACGTCGTTGGCCTTGCTGAGGAAGTTGCCCCCGCGCAGCACTCGCAGACGGCAGTCGCCCGACGTCCAAGGCGACGCGTCCTTTGGCGCATTCCGATAGGAATCGTTCCAGCAATCCTCGACCCATTCCGCAGCATTGCCAGAAGTATCGTAGAGCCCGAAGCCATTTGGCCGGAACGAGCCCGTTGGCACGACCTGCTGCTTGATCGGACTGCCACAGCCGTCGCACTGCGCATGACCCGCGCCTGCCTCTCTGCCCCACCAGAACGGCGTTCTGGTTCCCGCGCGCGCGGCATATTCCCATTCCGCTTCGCTGGGGAGACGGTATTTCTGCCCGGTCTTCTGCGACAGCCAGGCGACGTACAGCTTGGCGTCTTCCCAGCTGATATTGATCACTGGGCGGTCGCCGCGCCCCCACCCGTGATCCTCGGGCCGCACTTTGCACGCGCCGGCATCGGCGCACGGATCCCACTCCGCGAACGTCACCTCGCGGCGCCCGATGGCGAAGGGCTTGCGAATGCTGATCAGGTGCTCGGGTTTCTCATAGGGCGTGTCATTGGATCCCATCACGAAGTCTCCCGGCGGCACAACCACGAGCTCAGCGCAGTTATCGCAGTCGCGAAACAGTTCTCCCGGATCCAGACTGGCGCCCTGTTGTTGAGCCATTCTGGTGTCGGATGGCGCGGACGGCTGGTCGACAGACGGGCCGCTGCTCAGCCCTCGCTGCGCGCTTGCCGCAGCACTTGCAAAAAGCGCTGTGAGACAAATCACAGTCAGAACGGCGAAATTCATATTGTGATCTCCGGTCGGCTCGAACGATCGGGAGTATGCACACGTCACATTCAATGCCGCATAGCATGCTTCATTCGACCGCGACCGGCAAGGTGCAGTCGCGCCGCGGGATTTTGGTTTACATTGGGCGGCAAAGGAATATCGTTTTAATCGTTTCATCCCGTCCGTTTGGACGGGCATATTATCGATGCTTGCAATTAATCAGATTCCCCCGGGCCCTCGGTCCAAGTTGTGCTCTGTGCATTGGGAAGATTGCGATGATGCAACGATTGCTGATATCCATTCTAGTTCCATTTGTCGGCGGTTTGATGCACTGCCACGCCGCACAGGCCCAAGCCCAGACGGGCGGACCGACGCCTTCGCCGCCCGGGGCGGCCGTCTATTTCATCGGCTTGAAGGATGGCGACACACTGCCAACCAAGACCACTTTACATTTCGGTCTCCATGGCATGGGCGTTGCGCCGGCAGGTTCGGACCGCGCCAACAGCGGTCACCATCATTTGATCGTCGACTCGCCACCCCCAGCACTGAACGCTGAAATTCCGAACGATTTCCAGCACCTCCATTTCGGCGCGGGGCAGACCGAGGCAGAGGTTTCGCTGACGCCCGGCGAGCACACGTTGCAGCTGGTGTTCGCTGACAAGAATCACGTTCCGCATTCGCCGCCGGTGATCTCCGAGCGGATCAGGGTCAAGGTCGCTGACCAAACTGGCCCCGCGGTAGCTCAAGCCGCTCCTGCGGCGAGCGGACGTCGTCCCGCGCCGAAGGATGCCAAGGTCTATTTCATCTATCCGAAGAACGGTTCCTATATTTCTCAGACCCCGGTTATCCGCTTTGGTTTGTTGAACATGGGCGTGGCGCCGGCGGGCTACGACAAACCCAACACCGGCCATCATCATTTGCTTGTCGATGCCGAGTTGCCTCCGCTCAACCAACCGATCCCGAACGACTTCAACCACCTGCACTTCGGCGCGGGCCAGACCGAGGCGAAAATCACACTCCCGCTCGGCCAGCACAAGCTGCGCCTGCTGTTCGCCGATTTTGCCCACGTGCCGCACGATCCAGCTGTGTTCTCCGAAGTCATCAACGTAACAGTGACGGAGAGCGGCCAGCCGCCGAGAAAACGCAAGTACCGCCAACGCACCTGGCGGAGTTACGGATATTGATGCAGCGATGAAACCGCGCCGGCATATAATCTACGTCCTCTGCCTCATCGTCAGCGCGTTGTTCGCCGATGCGGCTGCAGCAGAACGACGGGTCGCGCTGGTGGTCGGAATCTCCTCCTATACGAACGCACCGAAGCTGACCAATACTGCCAACGACTCCAAAGCAATCGCCGCGCTGTTCAAATCTATCGGTTTCGACGTCGTCATTTCGCGCAACGATCTCGGCGTCGTCGACCTCAAGCGCGCTGTGCGCGAGTTCCTCATTACTGCAGAGAACGCCGATGTGGCGGTGGTCTATTACGCCGGTCACGGCATCGAGATCGGCGGCATGAATTATCTGATACCGATGGATGCCAAGCTGAGCCACGACTACGACATCGACGATGAGGCTATCGCGCTCGATCGCATCATCTGGGCGCTGCAACCGGTACGCCGCCTGCGGTTGATACTGCTCGACGCCTGCCGCGACAACCCGTTTGCGGCCAAGCTGCGGTCCGCGAGCCGCTCGCCGACCAGAGGCGGGCTTGCGAAGCTTGATGAAATCAGTGCCGATACGCTGGTGGCTTTCGCGGCGAAGGCCGGCTCGATTTCCTATGACGGCGACGGCGTGAATAGTCCTTATGCAGCCGCTCTGCTCCGACACCTTGCCGAGCCCGGTATCGACATTCGGATCGCGCTTGGCCGCGTGCGCGATGAGGTCATCGCCATGACCGGTGGACGGCAGGAGCCTTTCATCTATGGCTCACTCGGCGGCGCGACCATCTCCTTAGTGCCGCAGCTCGGTGCAACCAATGTCGCGCCGGTACCGCCCCCTCCGCCAGTTTCGGCGCCGGCCCTGCCGAAGCCGGCCGTAGTCAATCCGACGCCGCCAAGCGTGCCGCCGGCGGTGAAGGCGGAACTCCCCAAGCCGCCGCTTCCGGCGGAGCCGGCCCCCGAAATCACGGATCCCTGTATCCGCGAGGAAGCGAGGCTGGCGCGTCTGCGCGCCAACCCAGCGCCGGACGAGATCACCAACTTCCAACGCGAGGTCGCCTGCAAGCGGCTGCGTTCGCAAGTACAGCGTCTATTTGAGAGTGTTGGCAGCAATGCCGCTCTACCTTCCGGCGGAAATGCGGCGCCGCAAGCGGCTCCGAAGCAGCAGGCACAGAATGAGTCTGTCCGTTCCGAAGATACCTGCACCCGCGACATGGCGCGGTTGCAGACCCTGCGCGCTGAACCAACGCTTGAGGCGATCACCAAGTTCGAGAGGGAATTGGGCTGCGAGCGGCTCCGGTCCCAGCTCCGGCGATTGCGCGAGAGCCTCGGTCCTTGATCTTGTCAGGACACAGCGTGATATGTCCATGACATTTCTTGATTGAAATTTGCGCCCCCACAGCCGGGAGCAGTCGACCGACGCGTCGCTGTTAAGATCAGTCGCGTTCGAAGATTTTGGCACCAGGGTAAGCTCGCCGGGCGTACGTAACGACCAGCTCCCGGTCCTGAGTCTCCAGGAAGGGAGTTCGGAGCTGGCACGCCCCGACGACAAGGTGCCACAGGCCATTAAGTCTTTTAATCACGATGTTCATGGTGTGCTCCTCGAAGAACAGCAAGCAACTGATCGACACGACAATCTTGCAGGTCACGCGTTAGCGCCGTGATCCTCATCACATATTGGAGAGCACAACTCGATGGGGCATGCTTCGATCACCGTTGGAGCGCCTGCGATGTACTCATCCAAGCTTCAAGCATCACTTCGAAGATGAAGCCTGTACGCGTCGCCGTGTGCAGCATGGACGAGCTGAGAGAGTGCGGGACCGAGAGCGCCGATCGCATCCGATGCCTTACCGGTCTAGTGCTTCATGCAATCACCATTGCAGCAAGACCGCGCCTACTTGCCGTTGTCACTGCAGGTTGGTGCCTAGCAGCCTGTGTCCAGGATCGACGCACCATCCCGAGATCGCGCGAGATGAAGAGGTAGGCGAGCCTCAGCTCGCGCTGTAGATCGACCAGAAGGTTGAGAATCCGTGCCTGCCCGACATGTCGGGCGCGGAGACCGGCTCGTCGACAACCAGCAGCTTCGGCCGCAACATCAATGCGCGCGCGACCGCGATGCGTTGACGCTGGCCGCCCGAGAATTTGTGCGGAACGGCGCATCTGGCCGGTATCAAGAACCGTCGGGGGTACGCGCTACGACAGCGGATAGGGATACGCGCTATGATGACACCGAACCTACGACGGCGGGACACAATCCGAACATGTGGTCGAAGTTCCAGTGACGCGCATCACGGTCGTTGACGTTGGGATCGGCTATCTCGGGCGTGTGTTGCAAAGCAAGTTTGCTGAGACAACCGTTACCATTCATTGAACCTGGAGGTTAAATGACTCGGATTAGAATTTCCCATAGCTGGCGGACCATTCGGGGTGCGCATATCCGTATCGTTCACCGGCGTAAGGTTGCGGTCAAGTCGGGCTCAAGCATTCTCCAATCGGCACGTCAGGGAATGGCCACTTATGGCGACGAAGGGGCCACCATAAGGGTGAAAGTATCGCCATCATCGTGATCGCCATCCTTCAGCGGGTGACGAGGGCAGTTAGGCCGCCTTGGTCGGCGGCCTCTTTTGTTTCAGTTTGCATCAACCGTCGGCGGCGTGTCGCCAGAGCCATGCCAACTATTCACCACCGAGCATCATCAACGAGCCTTGCTGGCGAAGCCCCTACACGGGCGGCTGCAAGTTTTCATTTCGACGCCTTCCGCCTCGGTCGTCTCCGCCAGACGCGACTTCGACCCCCGTCACCCGCCTCGCGTGCGCGGAAATTCGGGCGACGAAAGGTTTCAAATACAGGAGGCAGGAAATGAGTCTTCTTTCGGTTATCGGCTGGGATATTATTGGGTGGAATAACCTCACGCCACAGGGCATTCGGTTCGGCATTGCGGCCATCCTTGCGCTGTTAGCGGTAGGCCGCCCTGGGCCGTCGATCTTTGAACTCTTTACCGGACTAATCTGCGTCCTGGGTGCTGGCCTCATGGTGGCGCAGGCAATCTCGCTTGGTTGAATCCTCACTGCCGGGTTTTCACGTACGCACTGGCCGCCGGGTCGCGAAGCTCGGCCAGACTGTCCGCAGCCGCCAGCGCCACGTCCGTCTCGGGACCGACAAGAATGCCGCCGCGTTCGCGCAGAATCCTGGTGCGGCGATATCGATCGCCGGCGGCACGCTCCGCCCGCTCGACCGGGACATCGTCGGCGAGGCGGCCGTAAACATTTTCGCGGGCTTGCAGGCCGACTATGGCATCGTCGGCGTCGATCAGGATGGCTCACTCCTGGACTTTCACGTCGGCGAAGTCCAGGCGCGCCAGTCCATCGGCGCGAATTCACGGATGACCGTGCTCGTTACCGACACCACCAAGTTCGGCCGCGGCGCGACCGTGCGAGGTGGCCAACTCGAGGATTGCCGGCGCACAAGGGCCCGAACCTGAGACCCGCTGATTAAGAGCTGGTCGGTCCCACCCGTCGCGTCATTGATAAAATAGCTTGCAAGTAGCTGCGCGAGTGCAAAGAAGCTGCGCTTTCCGCGACCAATCTGCCTGCTTCAAAACGCCTGCTCACGTTGGCCTGCGCAGGATTTATCTTGATCTCCCGGTGCACACGTCGCGCACACGCCGCCTTCTAACCGGTTGAAAAACCTATACACCCGCTCCAATCCATCATGGGGGCGACGGAAAAGCGATAGTCTTGCGATTTCAAATGCTATTCTTTCATCGAACCGACAGCACGGAGGTGCGCATGCACCCGAACCAGCATTTTGCGTGGCGTGGAGCATACCCTTCGCCTGAATGGGCGTCTGATGCAACCGCAACAGTAAAGTGGTGCGGACAAGAGAAAGCAACAATGATCCCGCATGGCATAATCCGAGGCAGCCTTGTCCAATCTGGACACGGCTGGTCTAACACCTCAATTGTCGGTGAATAGCCGGCCCAAATTGGATAAGGGTGCCATCCGGGCCGCATCGGAGTGATTATGATTGAGAATGCTCATTCGAGAGGTCGACCAGTCGACCCCCGTTCCGCATGGTCCGGGCTGTCCCAGGCAGAACGTGACGCCGCCTATGACAACAACGCGGCCGTCAAGAACAGCACGGCCCTGATTGCCGAACGGAACGAAGCCTCTGGCCGGCTGCGAAGCACGCTGAAATCCCATCTCGATCTGGCTTACGGTCAGCGGCCGAACAACAAGATCGATCTCTACCCGGCCGGCAGGCCTGAGGCGCCCTGCTTGGTATTCCTGCATGGCGGCTATTGGCAGCGCAATTCGCGCGAATTGTTCGCGATGCTCGTCGAAGGCATCGCCGCCCATGGCTGGTCGGTTGCCATTCCCGGCTATTCGCTGGCGCCGGAGGTATCCCTCACCGACATCGTCGCCGAAGTGCCGCGCGCGCTCGACTGGCTTGCCGCAAATGGCGCGTCCTATGGCGTTGCCGGACCGGTCGTCTTGTCGGGTTGGTCCGCCGGAGCCCATCTCGCAGCGATGGCGCTGAACCATCCGAGTGTCCATGCGGGACTGGCGATCTCAGGCGTGTACGAGCTCGCGCCAATCCGCGATACCGGCCTCAACAACGCGCTGAAGCTGACGGATGAGGAAATCGCCGCGCTGTCGCCGCTGCGCCTGCCCGTCACGCCGAAGCGGCTCGACATCGCCTATGGCAGCAACGAGCTGCCGGCGCTCGTGTGCGATTCCATCAACCTCCACGACAAGCGCACGGCGGCGAAGGCGCCCGGCAAGCTCATTCCGGTCGACGGCGCCGACCATTTCACCATTCTCGAGGCCCTGCGGCGGCCAGAGGGGGTCCTCGTCGACGCCGTTCGCCGGTTGCTGGACTGAAACGTGAAAACAACCCCATGCACAGTAGAATGCCGTTGTTTTCAAAGACGAATTTTGCAGGCAAGGCGACACCATCGATTATTCTGACTCGTCGGGCAAAACAGGGGCATGACGTCGCGCTTGCCGCTCTCGCACTTCCACGCAGATTTGTGCTCCCGTGATCCGTATCGGGTAAAGCCGCAACGGCGGGCTCGGCCATCCCGGATTGATCGCCCCGTCCCGCAAATCGAACGATGCCGCGTGACGCGGACAGAACAGCCGGCCGGCCCTCACCTGTCCGAGAGCCAGGTCCGCCTGTTCATGCGGACACGCGCGGTCGCATGCGACGGCATCGCCGTCGTTCCAGATCACCAGCAGGTCGAGGCCTGCAACATGTACGTGAACGATCGTCTCCGCTCTCAGGCGGTCGAGATCGCAGACCGGCGTCCAGCCGAAGCCAGCCGAGCCGGCGGCATCGTCATCCACCGAGATAGGCCTTCCGCACATGCTCGTTCTCGATCAGCTCGGAGCCTGCGCCCGACAGCACGATGCGGCCATTCTCGAGCAGATAGGCGTGGTCGCACATCTCGAGCGCGGCGAACGCATTCTGCTCGACCAGCAGCACCGTGGTGCCGGCATCGCGGATACCGCGGATGATCGCAAAGGTTCGCTCGACGATGTTGGGCGCAAGGCCGAGCGAGGGCTCGTCGAACATGATCAGCCGCGGCCGCGACATCAGCGCGCGCCCGATCGCCAGCATCTGCTGCTCGCCGCCCGACAGCGTGCCCGCCGCCTGCCGGCGTCGCTCGGCGAGCCGCGGAAATTCCGCGTAGATGCGGTCGCGGTCCGCCGCGATCTCGCCCGAACCACGACGGAGGTAAGCCCCCATGTCGAGATTTTCCTCGACGCTCATGTGCGGAAATACGCGCCGGCCTTCCGGACAATGTGCGATCCCGCTGGCGAGCACGCGCGGTGGTCTCGCCCCGGTGATGTCGATGCCCTCGAACCGCATTTGCCCTGCGCGCGGCGGCACGAGGCCGGAAATCGCACGCAGCGTCGTGCTCTTGCCGGCGCCGTTGGCGCCAATCAGGGCGACGAGCTGGCCGGCCTTGACGTCGAGCGAGATGCCACGCAGCGCAGTGACGCCGCCATAGCCGCACACCATGTCGCGGATCTCAAGCACGCCCCGCTCCATGTCCGAGATAGGCCTCGATCACGGCCGGATCGTTGCGGATCACATCCGGTGTCCCCTCGGCAATGATGCGGCCATAGTTCAGCACCACGATGCGGTCCGAGACGGTCATCACCATCGGCATGTCGTGCTCGACCAGCAGGATGGTGATGCCACGGTCGCGGACGCTGCGGATCAGCTCGACGAAGCGGTGGGTTTCCGAGGCGTTCATGCCCGAGACGGGCTCGTCGAGCAGCAGCATCGAGGGCTCCGCCGCCAGCGCCAGCGCGACACCGACAAGGCGCTGCTCACCGTAGGACAGCGAGCCGGCCGCATCATGGGCGCGGCGTTCGAGGCCGACCCATTCGATCAACTCGCTCGCGCGCTGCCGGAGCCTCCGTTCCGAGGCGCGCGCGCCCGGCAGCCCGAGGATGGCATCGAGCAGCCTGACCCGACCCTGACGATGCAGGCCGATCAGGAGATTGTCGTAGACGGTGTCGTTGGGAAACACGCTGGTGCGCTGAAAGGTGCGTATCAGGCCGAGATCGGCGATCTGGTGCGGCTTCAACCCGGTCAGCGTCGTACCCTGATAGGTGACCTGGCCTGCGCTCGGCGTCAGGAAACCAGTCATGACGTTGAAGGCGGTGGTCTTGCCGGCGCCATTCGGCCCGATCAGGCTGACGATCTCGCCCTCACCGACCGTAAAACTCATGTCGGAGATCGCGACTAGGCCGCCGAAGCGAACGGCGACCTGCTCGATGGTCATGGCAATGCTGCGCGCGGTCATCACGCCGGCTCCTTGGCACCGGTTTCGGTGAGCGCGACCGATGCCAACGCCGGCGCGCCGCTGCGCCGTCGGATGAAGCGCTGTGCGAGCGAGGGCACGATGCCACGGGGCAGCACGAACAGGATGGCGATCAGCACGCCGCCATAGGCGATCCACTGCGCCTCCGGCGCCATGACCGGCCGCAACGCGACCGGCAGCAGCCCGAAGATCAGGCCGCCGACCACGGGCCCGGCCAGCGAGCCCTTGCCGCCGCTGATCACCATGATGACCATGGTGACGGTGTTGATGAAGGCGAACACTTCGGGGTCGATGATCCGGATGTAGTGCGCATAGAGGCTGCCGGCCGCGCCCGCGATCGCGGCCGAGATCACGGCTGCCACCGTCAGCGTCCTGGTGACGTCGATGCCGACAGAGACGGCGAGCGTCTCGTTCTCCATCAGCCCCCGCATCGCACGGCCGAAATGGGAATGAACGAGGCGGGCGATCAGGAGATAGGCGACCAGCGCCACGACCAGCACGAGATAGTAGTTCTGCATCTTGGTGCGCAGCGTCAGCTCACCAAGGCCGGGCAAGGGCAGCGCGATGGATGGAATGTTGGTCAGTGCCAGCGGACCCTGCGTCAGCTCGACCCAGTTCAACGCGACCAGCCGGACGACCTCGGCAAAGGAGATGGTCACGATGACGAAATAGGCGCCGCGGACGCGGAAGGAGAGCAACCCGACGAAATAGCCGCACATTCCGGCGACCAGGATGGCCAGCAAGAAGCCTGCAATCGGCGGCCAAGGTGCGTGAACCAGGCGGACGTCTCCGGGCAGACCGACGTCGAAGCCGAGCGATGTCAGCGCGCTGACATAGGCGCCGATGCCGAAGAAAGCGATGTGGCCGAGGCTGAGCTGGCCGGTGAAGCCTAGCAGCAGATTGAGGCTCATCGCGCCGATGACGAAGATGCCGGTCGTGATCAGCGCGTTCAGGAGATAGGGATCGCGCAACCAGAGCGGCACCGAGGCCAGGGCCGCGACGGCGAGAATGGTGACGGCGGCTCTCATCCAACCCGCTCCGCGCGCGCAAACAGGCCGGTCGGCCGGAAGATCAGGACCGCGATGATGATCACGAAGCCCATGGCATCGCGGTAACCCGACGAGACGTAGCCCGCCCCCAATTCCTCGGCCAGCGCCAGGATGAAGCCACCGATCACAGCGCCCGTGATGTTGCCGAGGCCCCCGAGGATGACGATGGCGAAGGCCTTGACGGCGGCGAGATCGCCCATTTGCGGGAAGATCACGTAGACAGGCCCGAGCAGAGCGCCGGCGGCGGCGGCAAGGCTGGAGCCGATCGCGAAGGTCGAGGTGTAGATCATGTCCACGTTGACACCCATCAGCGAGGCCGTGTCGTGGTCCTGGAACGTCGCCCGCATTGCACGTCCCAGGCTGGTCTTGTTGATCAGGAAGTACGTCACCAGGATCAACATTGCCGCTGCGGCGAGCACAAACAGGCGAAGCCAGGATACCGACACCGGTCCGAGCACCAGCGGCGCTTCGGGAAACGGCGTCGCCACCGATTTGGCGACACCGCCCCAGATCCATAGCGTGCCGGACTGCATCGCGATCCAGGCGCCGATCATGACCAGCATCGTGGTGTCGATGTCGGAGCCGCGCAGCGGTCGCAGTAATGTCAGCTCGATGGCTGCTCCGAGCAGCCACCCGGCAAGCACCGCGACGGGCAATGCCAGGAAGAAATTCAGCCCGAGCTGCTGCACCACGATGAACATGATGTAGGCGCCGAACGTGTAGAGCACGCCGTGCGTGAAGTTCACAACGTTCATGATGCCGAAGATCAAGGTCAACCCGATGCCCAGCAGCGCATAGGTGCCGCCGAGCACGAGCATATTGACCAGATGCTGAAGGAATTCGCTCAAAGCCGTTCCCGAATAAATCGCACATGACGAGGGCAGTGATGTACCGCCCTCGCCGTCGACGAAGCGCGTTATTGTTTGAGCATGATCTTGCCGGAAAACCGCTTCACACTTTTCCGGATCATGCTCTAGAGCGTCTTCAGCTCGACCTTGCCGTCGTTGATCTCGATGAGATAGACGTTCGGCTGGCTCTGCCCACTCTCCTTGCCTTCCGGACCGGACTTGCGGAAAACGATATCGCCGTTCAGTCCCTTGATATTGATGTCCCAGAGCGCCGCCTTGATTGCGGCTGGCTCGGCCTTGCCGGCCTTCTCGATCGCCGCCGCCGCAGTGCGGATGCCGTCATAGCCGCGAAAACTCTCGGTGCAGCCGGCGAACTCGAAACCGCGCTTCTTCCATTCCGTGATGAAATAGTTGGTGGCTTCCGGATTCGGCGTCTTGTCCGGGAACCACGGCAGGAAGGTGGTCAGATGCATGGTGCCGTTGGCGGCGGCACCGGCCTGGGCGATGATCTGGTCCGGGTTCTGCGAGCCGCCGGTGGTGATGATGCGCTTCTTCAGGCCGAGCGCGGCCGCCTGCTTGAAGATCAGCGTCAGCTGATCGACCGCCGTCGTGACGATCACCGTCTCGGAATCCGAGCTCTTGATCTTGGAGAGCTGCGCGCTCATGTCCTGCGCGCCCTGGTCCATGGTCTCGACGAGGCCGATGCTGATGCCCTTGTCCTTCATCATCTTGCTGAAGTCCTCGGCAGTGCCCCGGCCCCAGTCGTTGTTGATGACGAGGAAGTCCACCTTCTTCAGCGCGAGCTTGTCGACAATGCCCTTGAACGCGGCGGCCTCGACCGCCGAGGGCGGCGAGATCCGGAAGATGAAGGGATTGCCCGTCGTCGTGATCTTGCCGGAGGACGAGGTTTCGACGACCATCGGGGTCTCGTATTCCATCAGCTTGGGCATCACCGCGAGCGTCAGGCTCGAGCCCCAGGCGCCCATCAGCACCGGCACCTTGTCGCTGGTGATGAGTTTTTCGGCGACGGCGGCAGCTTCCGTCGGATTGCTCTTGTTGTCCTCGATGACGAGCTCGATCTTCTTGCCGAGAATTCCGCCCTTGGCGTTGATCTCGTCGGCGGCGATCTTGGCGCCGTTGACCACGTAGGTGCCGGAGGCCGCGAACGCGCCGGTGAGCGGCTCATTGACGCCGATCTTGATGGTCTGCGCCCCTGCCGTGCCGCCGAACAAGGCCGTCGCCAGCGCGATGGCCGGAACCAGTCCGAGTGCTCGTGTCATGTTGTCTCTCCAAATCCCACGCTGTTGATATCCAGGGTCGTCCAATCCAAGGTCGTTCAAGGCTTCGTCACTCCACGGCGCCGGCACGCCGATCATCCCGCGCCACCTTTTCCAGTGAAGACGCGGCCAAACATGCGCGCCAGCCGGGCGCGCAAAACGTCCGAGGCAATCGACCAGCCACTGAGCTCTGCCGCGGCCACCTGCCCGGACGGCGCGCCGGACATGTGGCGGTCGAGATTGCCCGCGAACTCCGCAACGAGGCGCTTGGCAAGACCCCGCACCAGGCCGGGCCGGCCGACCTGCGCCAGCATTCCCGTGAGCGTGTACCCGATCGAGACTTCGACGGCGGTCGCCGCGCCGCCTTCGAGCGGAAGCAGGCGATATCGGATCTCTCCTTGCGTCGCCGAATGGCTCCGCTGGTCGGCGCCAACGCCGACGATGCGTCCCGATAGCGCTGCGGGATCGCGTTCGACGCGCGCGGCGCCCTCGAAGGACGCCGCGATCGGCCCGAGCCTGACGCTGATCATGCCCTCCACGCGCTCCGGCGTTGGCGGCGCCGTGAGCGATACGCCGGGCAGGCAGGATGCAATACCGGCGATGTCATCGAACATCGCGAACACCCTTGTCGGTGCATGCGGCAGCGTGAAGCGCTGATCGAGAACGGTCGCCGGAATGAAATCGGAAATTCGGACCAGTGCAGCGCCGTCTGATGCCGGCGCTGAGACCTGCCGCGCAGGCCTCGGCTCGTCGCCGCTGAACGTGGCTCGCCCCGATCCGGCGGGGCCTAGACTGATCCGGCCGCCGTCGGCAAGCGGCGCGATGTTGCGCGCACGCCTCGCCTCGATGACGGACTGGACGGCCCGCACAATCCCGACATAGCCGGTACAGCGGCAGAGATTGCCGCTGAGGCCGACACGGATGCGCCGCTCATCGGCATCGGGCAGACGCAACACCAGATCGCGCGCCGAGACCAGCATCCCCGGGGTGCAATAGCCGCACTGAAGGGCATGCTCGCGGGTGAAGGCTGCGCGCAACTCGGTCGTGACCTCGTCCTCATCGAGCCCTTCGATGGTGGTGATGTCGGCGCCCGCACAGGCCACCGCATAGGTGATACAGGAGCGCGCCGGCACGCCGTCGAGCAGCACGGTGCAGGCGCCGCAGACGCCGTGCTCGCAACCGAGATGGGTGCCGGTCAAGTCCAGCTCATCGCGGACGAAATCGGCCAAGCTGGTCCGCGGCTCGGCCGAAACTTCGACCGCACGGCGATTGACCTGAAGCGCGATCGTGGTCATGCGGTGGCCTCCAGGACGGCGCGCTTCAACACGCTGACATGGATGTGACGCTGCGCGACGTCGTTGATGCCGGCTTTGGTCAGAAGGCCATCCGCGACGCGAGCGTCGAAGCGCTGCTTGTAGTCGGCCGCGATCCGCCCGCCGAACAGCTCGGCGGCATCGGTGACAACGATCGGCGTCGTGTCAATCGCACCGATCACGACACGCGCCGAGGCAGCAACTGGATCGATCAGGACAGCGCCGATGGCGTGGGCAAACTCGCCGGTCTTGCGGCAGCTCTTGGCATAGCCCCAATGGGCCGAGGCCGCGCGTGACGGGACGTGAATCGCCTCGACGATTTCGCCCGCATGCAGCGCCGATTCCAGCGCGCCGACGACGAAGGCCTCGATCGCCATGGTGCGAGCGCCGCCAAGGCTGCGCAGCGTCACGCGCGCACCCAGGGCGGCGAGCGACGAGATCCAGTCAGCGGCGGGATCGGCATGACTGAGGGAGCCACCGATCGTGCCGCGGTTGCGCACCGCGCGGTATGCGATGTTGGCGGCGACGCCGCGCATGGCGCCGCGGGTCACGTCGGCCGTGCGCCCATCCTCGATGTCGGCATGGGTGACCAAGGCGCCGAGCACGAGTTCGCCACGAGAAACCTCGGCCCGCTTGAGCTCGGCCAGGCCGGAGATGTCCACGATCAGCTCCGGCTGCACCAGCCGCAGATTGAGCATCGGTCCGAGCGACTGCCCGCCGGCGATGATCTTTGCCGAACCGCCGCTTGCGGCCAGCATCGACAGCGCGGCGTCGAGATCGCGTGGACGCTCATAACTGAAGGGCGCCGGTTTCATGCCGCGCTCCTTTCGGCGGCGCGTGCAGCCAGCACGGCTTCGACGACGCGATGCGGCGTGATTGGCGACTGCATCAGCTCGACGCCGAGCGGACGCAGCGCGTCGTTGACGGCGTTGGCGATGGCCGCCGGCGGCGCAATCGCACCGCCCTCGCCGATGCCCTTCACGCCGAACTGCGTATAGGGCGACGGCGTTTCCATGTGATCGAGGCGCGCGGCCGGAACCTCGGTCGGGCCCGGCAGCAAATAGTCGGCGAGCGTCGTCGCCAGCGGCTGGCCGGAGGCATCGAACGGCATCTCCTCGTAGAGCGCAGTGCCGATGCCCTGCGCCAGACCGCCATATATCTGGCCGTCAACGACGAGCGGATTGACCAGCACGCCGCCGTCCTCGACGATCACGTAATCCAGAATTTCGACTTCGCCGAGATCAGGATCGACCGCGACCACGGCCGCATGCGCGGCATAGCTGAAGGTCCCGCTGTCGCGGACAGGCTTGTAGCCTTGCGTCACCTCGAGCCCGCCGGGATCGACATCGGCCGGGAGATCCTGCGGGCGACGATACCAGGTGTGGGCGATCGCCCTCAGGCTGACATGGCCATTGACGCCGCGCACTTCGCCATTCTGCAACACCACGGCGGCCGGATCGTGCTGCAACAGCTTGGCGCCGATGCGCCTTGCGCGTTCGCCGAGCTCGCGGCAAGCCGTCGCCACCGCGCCGCCGGCCATCACCATCGAGCGCGAGCCCCAGGTTCCCGTCGAATAGGGCGTCATCGCGGTGTCGCCGAGGATGATGCGGATCTTTGCGACGTCGACGCCGAGGATCTCGTGCGCGACCTGGGCAAGCGTCGTTTCCATGCCCTGCCCGTGCGAATGCACGCCGACGCGCAATTCGAGGCCGCCGTCCGGCGTCAAGCGCGCCGAGGCCTGCTCGTGACCCGGCACCATGGGGATGCCCCAGCCGGAATAGACCGAGGTGCCGTGCGCCGCCTGCTCGCAATAGATGGAGACGCCGACGCCGATGCGGCGACCGTCAACCTCGCCCAGCCTCTGTTTGGTACGAACGGAGTTGACGTCGATGGCGGCGAGCGCGCGCCGCATCGCTTCCGGGTAATCGCCGCTGTCAAAGTGCTTCCTGGTGATGTTGTCGAACGGCATCTGCTCCGGCAGCACCAGGTTGCGCAGCCGCACCTCGCCGGGCTCAAGCCCGGCTTCGGCCGCGACGAGATCAAGCATCAGCTCCAGCGCGAAGCAGACACCGGTGCGCGCAACGCCGCGATACGGCAGGATCGGGCATTTGTTGGTAGCAACCGAGAAGGTGCGGCAGCGATAGGCCGGCATCTTGTAAGGGCCGGGCAAAATGCTCGCGACCTGCGCGGCCTCGAGACAGGCCGAGAACGGATAAGACGAGTAGGCCCCGGAATCCACGGTCGCCTCGCAATCGATGCCGCGCAGCGTGCCGTCACGGTCCGCATAGACCGTGATCTTGTAATGATGCTCGCGGCAATTGGAGCTGGCGACGAGATGCTCGCGGCGATCTTCCAACCAGCGCACGGGATGGCCGTTACGCATGGTCAGCCAGGATAGGCAGACCTCTTCCGGCAGCAGAATGCCCTTGTGGCCAAAGCCGCCACCGACATCGGGCGAGATGACGCGGATCTGGCCCTCCTCCATGCCGAGGCATTCGGCAAGGCCGCTGCGGGTGATGTGTGGCATCTGTGCCGCGGAATGCAGCGTGAGCTGATCGAGCCGCCGGTCGAAGGTCGCAACCACGCCGCGGCCCTCCAGCGGCGACATGCATTGCCGTGCCGTCGAGATCTCGCGCGTCACCTTGATCGGCGCATCCAGCGCGGCGGAGATATCGACCTCGTAATTGGTCTCGAGGAAGACGTTGTCGCCCCAATGCTCATGCACCAGCGCCGAGCCGGGCTCGCGCGCCTTCAGCATGTCGTAGACTGCGGGCAGCTCCTCCAGATCGAGCGTCACGGAGGCCGCGATGTCCTCGGCCTCGGCGCGCGTCGGCGCCAGGCACATCGCAACGAGCTCGCCGACCTGGCGCACCTTGCCGGTGGCGAGCACCGGTTGTTCGGATATCTTGAAGCCCGGCAGCCCCGATACCGCCCGGATCGGCTTGATCCCGACGAGATCGGCCGCCGTGAACACGCTGCCGCGATAACGCTCGGGCACGTGGATGCCGCAGATGCGTGCATGCGCCATCGGGCTGCGCACGAAGGCGACGTCCTGAAGGCCTGCGAGCCTGATGTCGGCGACGTATTGGCCGCGGCCGCGCATCAGGCGGTCATCCTCCTTCCGCGGCAGCCGTGCGCCAACGCCCTGCCCGGACTTGCCAGAAGGAAACTCTCGTTCGTTGCGCACGCCGGCGTTCTCCCTCACCGCGCGGACTTATGCCGCGACGGCCTGCGGCAGGATCGGTGCGACCGCGTCGAAGCGCGTGCCGGCGCGCAGGCAGAAGGCCGGCTGCAGCAGGCGCTCGGCGATGACCTCGTTCTTCTCGTTGTCCTTCAGGACGAACCGGCCGTTCTTCTCCGTGAGCACGGAGACGTCGGCACCCATGCCGACCTTGAGCGCGCCGATCTCCTCGCTGCGGCCGAGCATCTTTGCGGGATTGGAGGTGACCATCGGCACCACCTGCTCCAGCGACAGACCGAGCGCCATCATCGAGCTCATCGCCTGCACCAGGCTGAACTTGGCCTGTCCTGCAAACGGATGGTTCTCCTCGTCCTCGTGCTGGTCGGGCGTTCCGGCCGGCGCGGGCACATGCGTGTTGTAGCCGTGAATATCGGCGCCGAGCGTGCTCGGAATGATCCCTGCGGCAATTGCCTTCTTGGCGAGCCGGTAAGAGAAGTGGCTACCGTGACCGACATCGACCTTCAGGCCGCGGTCGAGCGCGGCCTGGATCACCGGATGCACCTCCCCCTCGCGGTTGACGAAGCCGCCGGGATGACGCGTGAACGGATGAGCGAGAACATCGCCTTCACGCAAGAGCGGGATCACGCGCGTAAGAATCGTGTCAGCATCCTCGCCATTGGCGCCGCTCTCGGGCAGGCCCCAGAGCTGGCCGAAATGCACGTAGACCGGAAGATCGGCGCGCTTGCCGATCTCCGCCGCCATCTCGATGACGCGAATGCCCCAGCGCGCGAAACCACCGATCTCGGCATGCGCCTTGATGCCGCGTACAATGTCGAGATTGGCCGTCGCCGCCTTGACCGTGGCGTCGATGTCGACGCCATCGGGACTGTAGAGTTGCGGATAGAAGTGCCCTTCGAGGCCGCCGACGAGGTAGGCGGACAGGAAGGCGTAGACGCGCGACGCCGAAGGCTCCGCGATGAAGTGACGAAAGCCGGGCAGCGTCATGCAGGACGGGCCGCCCTGGTCGACCAGCGTCGTCACGCCCGACTGCACGCCGACCATGTCCGGATTCATGCCGAAGCGGCCGGAGACATATTGATAGACATGCGCATGGGTATCGATCAGCCCGGGCAGCACCAGCTTGCCGCTGACGTCGACGACCTCCTTGGCGCTGGTCGGCAGAATGTCCGACGCGACGGCTGCAATCCTGCCGTTGCGGATGGCGACGTCCTTGATGCCATCAACGCCGGAGGCGGGACAGATCACGCGACCGCCTCGCAGCAGAAGGTCGAAGCTGGCAGTAACGGACATGGGCGCTCTCCTCTCCCTGAACGAGCGACGGCATCGCCCGAATTACGAAGCATGCTTCGCATTTTGACAAAAGCAAGCTTCGTGCCATGATCCGGCGGTGGCAGGCGCACTCGAATCGAGCTAAGCGCGGCAGGGTTTGGATTGGGAGAGTGTGCATTGCGGCAGGCGAAGACACGTCGCGGCGGGAGTAGGCACCGCCCCTGGCCCTTGTCGCAACGACCCGGATATCTGATCCGCCGGCTGCACCAGATTCACGTCGCACTGTTTCAGGAAGCCTGCGGCGCGTTCGAGGTCACGCCGCTGCAATACAGTCTCCTCTCGGCATTGGCGGTGCGCGAAACCGCCGATCAGACCACTTTGGCGGCCGATATCGCCCTCGATCGCACCACCACGACCGGCGCATTGAAGCGTCTGGCGGCACGAAACCTGGTCGAGCGCGCGGTCAACAAGGACGATCGCCGGGCGCGCCTGTGCCGGTTGACGCCGGCAGGCGCCGCCTTGCTGGTCAAGATCGAGGGCGCGGCGCGACGGGCGCATCGCGCAACGCTGGGAGATCTCAGCGAGCGGGAGCAGGCGCAGTTCATCGAAATGATGCAGCGCATCGTGGCTGGCCACCCCAGTCGCGACAGTGCCACTGCCCTATTCGACTAGACGCAGCTGCCGCGCTTTTGGATTGGGCTGCTCAATTTATCATCGTACCGCTGCTCAGCCATGCAACGTCCCTTGCCTCTCGCCCACTGGCTCGCGCGCGGGATCGCCACCTCGTCGTTGCGGCAGCCAGTTCACACCCGAGGTCGAAGCGACCTTGAGAATCCAACAGCAATCCGACGCAAGCGAGACTGCATCAGGCATGGATGCGGGCCCTGCTCCGGCCGGCCACAACCGATGGCACGATTTATGCTGCGATGATGCGAAGCGTGCTTCGTATTGGGGGATGTCATGACGGATTCCGAACTTCGCGCTGATCTTCACAGCATCGAGCCAATTCCGGATGCGGACCGGGACTCAACCGGGCCGCAGCAGATGTGGATCTGGGCCGGCGCCAACATCGCGCCAGTGAACTGGGCGCTCGGCGCGCTCGGCATCATCCTCAAGCTAGGCCTGATGGAGACGATCGCAGTCATCGTGCTCGGCAATATCGTCGGCTGCGCGATCTTCGCGACCTTCACGGTGATGGGACACAAGACCGGCGTCAACCAGATGGTGCTGAGCCGCTCCGCGTTCGGGGTCCGCGGCGCCTACCTGCCGAGCATCCTGATGTTCCTGATGACGCTGGGCTGGATCGGGGTCAACACCTACTTCCCGGTCAAGGTCTCGATGGGCATCCTCGGGCAGTTCGGCGTGCCCGACACATGGCCGATCGAGATCGTCGTCATCACGCTGGTGATGGCCGTGCAGGTGCTGATCGGAATCTACGGCTTCTACGCGATACGCACCTTCGAGAAGTACACGGTGCCGCCGACCATCGCCATTATGGTGCTGATGAGCGTCTTGGCATGGACGCGCCCGGGTGTCGTCAACTGGAGCCTGACGAGCTCGCTGGCTCCGGGCGCACATCTGGCGATGCTGACGCTGCTGACGACCGCGATCGGGGTCGGCTGGGGCATTTCCTGGGTGACCTGGGCCTCCGACTATTCGCGCTTCGTGCCGAGAAGCGTGCCGTCGAAATCCGTCTTCTGGTACAGCTATGTCGGCATGTTCGTACCCACGGTCTGGCTCGGCATTCTCGGCGCGACGATCGCCTCGACGACGCTGGATACCGATCCCGCCAAGATGGTGAGCGCGGTATTTGGGGGGCCCGTCAGCATCCTGGTCCTCCTGATGGTGTTGCACGGCCCGATCGCCACCAACATCCTCAACGTCTATTCGGCGACATTGGCAGCGCTGAGCGCGGGGCTGAAATTCTCGCGCTTCTGGCTCACCGTCATCGTCGGCGTCGCCGGCTATCTGGTCACGCTGTACTTCATCTTCGCGCCGTCTTTCGCGAAAGCGTTCGACAACTGGATGATCAGCCTGCTCTTGTGGATGAGCCCATGGGCCGGGGTGGTGCTGGCCGACTTCTTCATCAAGCGGAAGGGCAAGATCGACATCGCCGAGCTCTATCGCTCGCCGGAGACCAGCGCCTATGGCGACATCAACTGGGCCGGCATGATCGCCTTCCTTGCGGGCCTCGTTGCCGGATGGCTGGTCGAGGACGGCCTCGTCGGCGCGCTGCAGGGGCCGATCTCGACCAACCTGCTCGGCGGTGCCGACTTGAGCTGGCTGTTCGGCATCGGGGTTGCGGGCCTCGTCTATCTCGGGCTCGGCAAGCTCTCGACCTCACCCTCCTCCATCGTAGCGAGTGGCGCAGGCAGATAGCAGCGGCAGTGACGGTAGAGTGATGGACCACGTTCTGCGATCCATTCCCGGAAACGTCCAGTGGGGACTCTGGGACGGACGATTGAAGCCGGTGCTCCGGATCGCATCCGGAGACCGGGTGACCATCGAAACGCTTTCGGGCGAGCCGGACGATCTGCCTGATCCGTCGCTCGGCTTTGACATCGTTCCCGGGCATGCGGAGGTGCTGGCAAGCACGTTTCGCGGTCCGGGGCCGCACCTGCTCACCGGGCCGATCCACATCGAGGGCGCCGAGCCCGGCGACGTGCTGGAAGTGCGCCTGCTGAGTATCGAACTACGCTGCAATTGGGGCTGGAACCTCCAGGTGCCGATGCTCGGCACGCTGCCCGAGGATTTTCCCGAATTCCGTCGCATCCACATTCCGCTTGACCGCGCGCGTAACGTGGCACGCCTGCCCTGGGGACAGGAGCTGCCGCTGTCCCCCTTCTTCGGCAATTTCGGCGTCGCGCCGCCGCCGGGCTGGGGCCGGCTGTCCTCGAAGGAGCCGCGGGCGTTCGGCGGCAATATGGACAACAAGGAGCTCGGCGCTGGCAGCACGCTTTATTTTCCCGTCTTCGTGCCGGGCGCGCTGTTCTCCGCCGGCGACGGCCATGCGCTGCAGGGCGATGGCGAGGTCTGCCTTACGGCGATCGAGGCTGCGCTCACCGGCACCTTCGAATTCCACGTCCGGCGCGATCTTCGCCTCGCCTCCCCACGCGCGGAAACCGCGGTCGACTGGATCACGATGGGATTCGATGAAGACCTCGACGATGCGGCCAAGGCGGCGCTGCGCGACATGATCGCGCTGATCCGCGAGAGGAGCGGCCTCAGCGCGCAGGACGCCTATACGCTGTGCTCGATCGCCGCCGACCTCAGGATTACGCAGATGGTCGACGGCAACAAGGGCGTCCACTGCGTCCTGGCAAAATCCCGCATGCCCTGACTGCGTTCTTCGCTGGACCAGGCGCCGCGCGAGCTGCGCCTGGTCAGATCAGGCTCGACTTGCCGCGGCTCAGCACCTCACCCGCGCCTTTGTCGCCGACGATCTCGCCCTGGTCGTACACGACCCGGCCGCGGGCAATGGTGGTGACGGGCCAACCGGTGACATCAAAGCCTTCCCAGGGCGTATAGTCCGCGCCGTGGTGAAGATCGGCCTGCTGAATCTTCTTCTTCAGCTTGGGATCCCACAGCACGATATCGGCATCGAAGCCGACGCCGATCGAGCCCTTGCGCGGATAGAGACCGTAGATCCTCGCGTGGTTGGTCGCCGTTAGCTCGACGAACCTTTGCAGGGTGATGCGTCCCTTCGAGACGCCTTCTGAGAACAGGATCGGCAGCCGCGTCTCGACGCCGGGAATGCCGTTCGGCACCCAGCGGAACGAGGTGCGGGCGTTCGGCGTCAGCTTACCCTTGGGATCATCGTAGCGGAATGGGCAGTGATCGGACGAGAAGGTCTGGAACACGCCTGACGTGATGCCCTCCCAGATCGCCTGCTGGCTCTCGACATCACGCGGCGGCGGCGAGCAGACATATTTCGCGCCCGTGATGTCCATGTTCAGGCCCTTCATGTCGTCGGCCGTGAGCGTGATGTATTGCGGGCAGGTCTCGGCATGCACAGGCAAGCCGCGCTGCTGGGCCCAGCGCACCTGCTCCATCGCCTCGCGCCCAGAGACGTGCACGATCATGATGGGAACGCCGATCACCTCAGCATGGCTGATGGCGCGATGTGTCGCCTCGCGCTCGACCGCTTGGGGCCGCGAAGTGCCGTGATAGTAGGGCGCGATGTGGCCCTCGCGTTCGAGCTTGCTGGTGAGGAAGCGAATGGCGTCGTAGCCTTCGCAATGAACCATGACCAGTGCCTCCTCGCGGCGCGCGACCTCGAACACCTCGAGCAGCTGCTTGTCGCTGAGCACGAGGTCGTCATAGGTCATGAACACCTTGAACGAGGTGTAGCCGTCCTTGACGAGGGCCGGCAGCTCCTGCCCGAGCACCACTGCGGTCGGATCGGAGATGATGAGGTGGAAGGCGGTGTCGATGTAGCACTCACCCTCGGCGAGCTTGCGATAGTCCTCGACACAAGTGCGCAGCGAGGTGCCTTTCTCCTGCAGCGCGAAGGGCAGCACCATGGTGTTGCCGCCGGCCGCTGCCGCGCGCGTCGCCGAGGCAAAATCGTCGGCCATCACCACGTCGGGGCCCGAGGGCTGGGAGATGTGGACGTGGCTGTCGATGCCGCCCGGCAGCGCCAGCAGACCCGTCGCGTCGATCTCACGGGCCGCGCCCTCGATGCGGTCGGCGATGCTGACGATGCGGCCGCCGCGAATTCCGATATCGGCGCGAAACTCGTCGCTGGCCGTCACGATGGTACCGCCGCGAATGGCGAGATCGAGCTGCGTCACAGGGCTCTCCGTCATTTGATGATCGCCGATGTCTGGAAAATGCGTCCCCACTGCGCGAGGGCTGCGATGTCGCCGCCGGCCAGCTCCAGCGTTCGCCACAGCGTGACCGCCACCGAATCGAGCACGGCAACGTTCAATTCCCGCTCGAGCGAGGCCGCAAGCGCCGCGCCATCGAGATTGGTGCAGAGGACGATTGCGGCATCGGCCCCCTCCGCCGCGACGGCGCGGATCATGTCCGCTATCGCCGCGGGCGTGACCTGACCGAAGGAAAAATTGTCACGCAGACCGAGATGCCGCTCAGCATGCGGCGCGATGCCTTCCGTCGCCCAGACGTCGGCGATCCGCCGCTGCACATCGTCCGTGTAGGGCGATACGAGGCCGACGCGCTTGCTGCCGAGCGCGCGGGCGGCATCGATGCAGGCCAGCGTCGACGTCGTCGCGGGCTTGCCGGTGCGCGCGGTGATCGCCTCGCAAAGGCTCCGGTCGCGGTCGATGCCGAGCCAGCTCGCCGACGTGCCGTTCCAGGCGATGGCATCGACCTTGGCGTCGGCCAGCAGATCCGCCGCCGGCAGCATCGCCGAGGCGTCGAACTGGCTCAGTGCCGCGGCATCGAGCGCGATCTCGGTGACGCGAAAGCGCGAGAAATGCGCGGTGACGTCCGCCACACCATGCAGCATGGCACTGGTGACGGGCTCCAGTACCGAATTGGAGGACGGGGTGATCATACCGAGACGCATGTAGGGCCATATAGCCATGAATTGGAAGTGGAAATCAGGCGGGCAGAAGCGAAACAGGCGAACCAATGTGTGGGATAGCTTCGACCAGCTCGCGCGTGTAATCCGTCTGCGGATTGGCAAACAGAGCGAGGCTCTCGCCCTGCTCGACGATGCCACCGGCGCGCAGCACGATGGTCCGGCTGCACATCATGCGTACCACGTTGAGGTCGTGGCTGACGAACAGGAAAGCGAGATTGTCCTCGCGCCGAAGCCGGTCGAGCAGCTGCAGCACTACGGCCTGCACCGAGACATCGAGCGCCGCAGTGGGCTCGTCAAGCACCAGCAAACGCGGCCGACATGCAATGGCGCGGGCGATGCCGATGCGCGCCTTCTGGCCACCCGACAATTGATGCGGGAAGCGTGACAACAATTCACGCGGCAGGCCGACGCGGTCGGCGCACTCCTCGACCCGGGAACGCAGCGCGTCGCCGGGGCGCAGGCCGGTGAGCCTCAGCAGCGGATGAGCAATGCAGTCGAACGCGGTAAAGCGCGGATTGAGGCTCTCGTGCGGATCCTGAAAGACGATCTGGATTTCCCTGCGTAGCGGCGAGCGATGAAAATCACGCGCCGGCAGCTTTGCGATCGAATAGCCGTCGAACAGGATGTCGCCTGCGCTCGGATCGATCAGCCGGCAGATCATGCGGGCGGTGGTGCTCTTGCCGGAGCCGGACTCCCCGACCAGGCCGACGCTCTCGCCCGCCGCCATGGTCATCGAGAAATCCGCCACCGCAGCGGCGCCATCGTCAAAACGCTTGACGACGTGCTGGACGTCGAGCAGCGGCGGCGTGCCCGGCGCGGGCGTCGGCCGCTCCTTCACCTCGACAACCGGCAGAGCTTCGTCGGCCGGCACGAGGTCGCCGACACGCGATGTCGCGGTCGGCGACGATGCCACCAGTCGCTTGGTATAGGCGTGCTGCGGCGCCCGAAACAATGTCTGCGGCGCGCCTTCTTCAACGAGCCGCCCCTGCTCCATCACCACCACGCGCCGACAATAATGTGCCGCAAGACCAAGATCGTGGGTGATGAGGATTGTCGTCATGCCCCGTTCGGCGACGATGCGCGCCAGGAGGTCCATGACCACCTTTTGTGTCGTCACATCGAGGCCGGTGGTCGGCTCGTCGGCAATCAGAAGTGATGGATTACAGGAGATCGCGATCGCGATCATCACGCGCTGGCACATGCCGCCGGAGAGCTCGTGCGGATAGGCATCCAGCCGCCGGTCGGGATCGCGGATCTGCACCGCGCGCAGCAACTTCAGCGCCTCGGCCCGCGCCTCCTGCTTCGAGAGCCGCCGATGCGAAAGGACGGCATCGGCGATCTGGGCACCGACGGTGCGGATCGGATTGAGCGCGGCGCGCGGATTCTGGAAGATCATCGCCATGTTGGCGCCGTGCAGGTTGCGCAGCTCCGCCCCCGACGCGCGCGTAATGTCCTGGCCTCTGAACTTGACACGACCGGCCGTGATGCGACCCGCTTTGTCGAGCAGGCCCGTGACCGCGAAGCCGGTGACTGATTTGCCGGACCCGCTCTCACCGACGAGGCCCAGCATTTCACCCGGCTGGAGCGACAGCGAGACGCCCCGCAGCGCCTCGACGAGCCCGCGCCGGGTCGAGAACGTCACGCCGAGATTGTCGATTTCGAGCAGTGGCGACATCATGTGCGCATGCGCGGATCGAGGATATCGCGCAACCCGTCGCCGAGCAGGTTGAAGCAGAGCACGGCCAGCATCAGGGCCAGCCCCGGAAACGACACCAGCCACCACCTGCCCGTCGAGATGAAGCGCGCGCCCTCGGCGACCATGATGCCCCATTCCGGGGTCGGCGGCTTGACGCCCAGGCCGATGAAGGAGAGGCCCGCGGCATTCAGGATCGCCCAGCCGAGATTGAGCGACATCTGCACCGCCATCGCCGGCAGCACGTTGGGTAGCAGGAAGCGCAGCACGACGGAGACATGCCCATCGCCGCAGGCGCGCGCCGCCTCCACCCAACCGAGATTGCGGCGGATGTTGACCTCCGCGCGCGCGAAGCGGATGTAGAACGGCAGATTGATGATCGCGGTCGCGATGACGATATTCTCGACCCGGTTGCCGAGCGCCGCGACCATGGCCATGGCGAGCACGAACAGCGGAAAGGCCATCAGCACGTCGACGAACCGGCCGACCGCGCGATCGAGCTTGCCGCCGACATAGCCGCAGAGCGAGCCGATCACCGCGCCGATCACGAAGGACACGCTGACGGCCGTCACGGCGATGGCGAGATCGAGCCGCGTGGCGACGATCAATCGGCTGAAGACATCGCGGCCGAGCTGGTCGGTGCCGGCCCAGTGGAGTGCGCTCGGCGGCTGCAGCGCACGCGGCACGTCCGAAGCGACGGGATCATAAGGCACCAGCATGGGGCCGAAGATCGCGACCAGCGCCAGCAATATCGCCGCCGCGGCGGCAATCGCGGTAACGAGGTTACCGCGCAGCACCCACACGGTGTGACGCAGCCCCGACGATGTTGCTGTAAGGCTCATGCGACCGTCGCCCTGGGATCGGCGATGCCGTAGAGCACATCGACCAGGAGATTGACCGCGACGAAGATGCTGGCCATCAGCAGCACGAAGCCCTGCACCGGCGCATAGTCGGAGACCAGCAGCGCATCGAGCGCGTAGGACGCAACGCCCGGCCAGGAGAACACTTTCTCGACCAGCACATTGGCACCGAGCATGGTCGAGAACACAATGCCGGCGATGGTGATCACGGGCAGGATTGCATTCCGCAGCGCATAGGTCACCACGATCTGCCAGCGCGACAGGCCGATCGAGCGCGCGGTACGCACGAAATCGCTGCCGAGCGACACTAGCATCGAGGCACGGGTGATGCGGGCGAGCGGCGCGATCACGAACAGCGCCATCGTGAAGGCAGGCAGCATCAACTGACGCGCCGCGGCCCACCAACCCTCGACGTCACCCGCGAGCAGGAAATCCACCATCAGGAAGCCGGTGCGTGCCGGCGGCACCGAGGCGAAGACGTCGATCCGTCCGGTCGGATCGGGGGCAAGACCCAGCAGATAGTAGAACACGTAGATCAGCAGCAGTCCGGAGACGAAGGTCGGCACGCAGACGCCGAGCGAGCAGAACAGCCGTACGCCGTGATCGATCAGCGAGTTCGGCCGCAGCGCGGCCAGCACGCCGAGCGGCACCGCCGCGATCAGCGCGATCACGAGCGCGGTCAGCGTCAGCTCGAGCGAGGCCGGCAGGCGCTGCTGCAGGTCCTTGGCGACCGGCTGCCCCGTCATCATGGAACGGCCGAGATTGCCGCGGCCGACATCGTAGAGATAGATGCCGAGCTGCTCCGGCAGCGACCGGTCCAGCCCGAGTTGCTTGCGGACGACCTCGATCTCCTCCTTGCCGGCACTGGGACCGGAGGCAAAGAACACGGCGGGATCGCCTGGCAACACCCGCATCAGGAGGAAAGTGAAGACCAGCACGCCGAACAGCGCCGGCAGTGACGAGAGAAACCGCCGCCCAGCCCGGATCAAAGTTGCACCGATCGTGCCCATGCTCTTCGCCGTGCTCCCTGCTCCGCTGCTATTTGCGGCTCAGGTTACGATAATCCACCTGGCGGGTGAATTGATAGACATAGCCGTCAAGATTGGCGACCATCACTGCGTCCTGCGCCGGCTGCCAGAGCGGGACCTGGAACATCTGCTCGAAATGGATGGCGTTGAGCTCCTTGCCCTCCGCCTCGTACTTCGCCTTGTCCGCCTCGAAGCGCGCTGCCTGCGCGATCTTCTCCAGCTCGGCATTGTCCGTGGAGGAATAGTTCCAGCGCTGATTGCCGGTATAGAAGTTGCGGTAGAAATAATCGGTCGACGGCAGCCAGGCGACAATGCCTTCGGTGAAGAATGGCAGCTTCTTCTCATTGATCGAGGTCGACATCTGCGCATCCGGCAGCTTCTGGATGTCGACCTTGATGCCGATCTTCTCCAGCGATTCCTTGACCAGGGCGGCCATCGGTTCGGCAGTCGCGGCCTGACCGACGTTGAAGCTGAAGGTCGTGGCGAAACCTTCGGGCACGCCGGCCTCCTTCAGATAGGCCCGCGCCTTCTCCAGATCGAGCTTGACCGGTTGCGGGATCGGATAGCCGCCGCTCGGCGGCGTACCGTCGGCCCAGCTGGCACCGAACAGCGGCGTGCCGCGGCCGAACAGCGCCGCCTTGAACATGTCATCATAGGGTAGCGCCGCGGCGACCGCCCGGCGGACGTTGACGTTGTCGAACGGCGGGATCTTGTTGTTCATCGAGATGAAGGTCACCGCATTGTATTGCGGCGTCGAAATCACCTTCAGCTTGCCTTTGGCCTCCAGCGCCTGGACGTCGCTGGCCTGCAGGTCGATCACGAGGTCCGCGTCGCCGCGCTCGACCAGATTGGCGCGCGTCGCCGGCTCCGGTACCGACTGGATGATCAGCCGCTTGAAGGACGCCGGCTTGTCCGGCGAGCCGCGATTCCAGGCCTCGTTGCGCTTGGCGATCGCCTGCTCGCCCGGCTTGAAGGTTTCGACGATATAGGCGCCGCTGCCCGCCTCGTTCTCCTTCAGCCAGCTCAGCGCCCAAGGATCCTCAGGAGTCGCATGCGATTTGGCGAGCTTGGAATTGATGATGATGGGATAGACGGTCGCAAGGTTCGGCAGCGCCAGCTTGTCGGGCCGCGGCAATGTCACTTCAAGGGTCAGCGGATCGATCACCTTGAACTGGTCGGCACTGGTCAACGATCCCGTCAGCAATTGCGCCTTGCCGAGTACCGGCGCGGTGACGCAGCGGTCGAGCGACCACTTCACGTCTTCTGCAGTAACCGGCGAGCCGTCGTGGAACTTGGCGTCGGGACGAAGCTTGAAGGTGATCTTCAGGCCATCGGAGCTGACGCTGAAGGACTCCGCGAGCTCGCCATTGATGGTATCGAGATCGAACACCCATTTGCCGTTGAGCTGTTTGCGGCCGAACGACACCAGCCGGTCATAGCTGCTCATGCTGAGCGCGAAGGCTTCGCGGGTCGAGCCGGGAATGTTGGGATCGAGCGTGTTGACCGTTGCCGCCGTCACGTAGCGCAAGGTCTCAGCGCGGCTCTGCGCACGGGCCGCGGGCGCAATCAATGTCGCCGAAAGAAGAACGGCGGACGCCGAAATCAGATGCCTGGAAATCACGGAGTACATCGCCTCTGTCCTTTGTTAGGCCGCGCACGCCCGAAATGGCAGCAAATCATGTGCCAGAAACAGGCAGTTTGGCATGCTTCTTCGTCGCAGTGGAATGCATATGCGCTCGCCGGCATCACGCGCTCCCCTCCGCCGCCGCGGGCGCGCGCCGGATTACAGCTTGAGGGACATCATAGGCCTGGAATGCCGCCCAGTGCTTGTCGATATCGGCGCGGAACAGGTCGCGCGTGAGGCCGTGGACCAGCTTCGGCACTGCCGTCGTCATCGCATTGATCGAGGAGCCGGACGGACCAAAGCTCATGGTCGAGGCGATGGCGAACAGGTGAATGCCGGAGATCCACGGTGTTCGTCCAACCGCGCGCTCGCAGAAGGCATAGTCGTCCGACAAATAAGGAAAGGCGCCAAGGCGCGGGCTCTGTTCCTGCGCCGGCGGCGTGTAGCAGTCGGCCCAGCGCGCGATGTTATCGGCGCATCGCTTCAGCTCGGGGCGACCGGCAAAGTCCATCATGACGCCGGTGGCGCAGATGACGAAATCGACCGCGATCTCGCCACGTGGCGTGCGCAGCAGCACGCCGTCAACAGTCTCCCGCGCTCCATCGACAGGTGCGCCCTCGCGCAGATGGAACGTCGCGTGCCGGGCGCAGCGATCATAGGTGGCTTGCGGAAATCCCTCGCGCAGCTCGAGCACCGCGCGCATGAAGCGCCAGCGCCAGGAATCGTCGAGCTCGGAAAAATGCCTGAGGAAGCCGCGGAAGGTCAGCCATCGATAGGGCTGCACCAGCTGGATCGCAGCGCGCCGGCACAGCAAATGCACGGCGCCCGCACCAGCCTCGAGTGCCATCGCTGCGTTATCGAAGGCCGAGGCGCCCGCGCCAATCACCGCGACGCGCTTGCCGCGTAGCGCGGTAAAATCGATCGGCGCCGCGCAGGTAACGCATCGCGACGCCGGCAGATGCCGCAATGGTTCGGGAATGCTCCAATCGCCCATGCCTTCCTGTCCCGTCGCGAGCACGATCTTGCGGGCGTAAAGCACCTCCTCGCCATGAGCAGTGCTCACTGTTGCCTGCAATAGGCCGTTAGCCTCAGGTGCAATATCGGTCACCTCGCAGCCATTGTGCACCGGTAGACCGAGCACCTTGCGATACCACGACAGATAGGCCGCCCAATATTCGCGCGGGATCAGACCAAGATCGCGCCAGCTCTCCGTTCCGAATTTGGCCTCGTGCCAGGCCTGATAGGTCAGGCTCGGCAGGTCGAGATCAGGGCCGGTGTAGTCCTTCGGACTGCGCAGGGTCGGCATCCGCGCATAGGTCAGCCATGGGCCTTCGCAATCCTCATCCGCCTTGTCGAGCACGCGGATGTTGGTGACCTGCGAGCGCTGCAGGCCGAAAGCCGTCGCAAGTCCGGATTGACCAGCCCCAACAATGAGCACGTCCAGAGCGCGGCTGCCATCGGGAGCCGTCATCGGCGTCAGCCAGGGCATGCCTGGATGCGCCGTCTTGGCAAGATCGGCGCGGACCTGAACTGCAAGTGCTGCAAGGCCATCACTCATGCCGCAAGCCACCCGCCATCGACTGGAAGCACCGTGCCGGTGACGAAGGAGGAATCGTCACTGGCGAGATAGAGCGCGGCCGCCGCCACCTCGTCGGCGCGGCCGAATCGCTTCATGGCATGACGCTGCCGCGAGGCCTCGCGCACCGGCTCGGGATCGGCATGGCGCGCAAAACTGCGGCGCAGCAGCGGCGTGTCGATCGCGCCGGGCGCCAACGCGTTGACACGGATGCCATCGGTCGCGAAATCGATGGCCATGGTGCGGGTCAGGCTGACGATGGCGCCCTTGGCAGCAATATAGGCGCTGTTGCCCTTGCCGCCAGCGATCGCCAGCTGCGACGCCAGCGTGATGATGGCGCCCTTGCCTTGCCGCTGCATGATCGGCACCGCCGCGCGCGCCCACAACCAGGTGCCGCCGACATTGGCACGGAATACCGCCTCCCAATCCGCCAGCGCGGTCGTGATCACGGTACCGCCGCAGGAGAAGCCGGCAGACGTCATCAGCACGTCCAGCCTGCCGCCGCTTGTTGCGACACTTTCGACGGTGGCGCTTGCAAAATCGGCGTCGCCGACATCGCCAACATGGACGCTGCCGCTGCCACCCTGTTCGCGAAGCATCGCCAGCGTTTCGGCTGCGCTGTCAGCATCGCGATCGACCAGCGCAACGAAGGCGCCTTCGCGGGCGAACAGAACGGCGCTGGCCCGGCCGATCCCGGAGCCGCCGCCCGTGATGATGGCCACCCTGCCCGCCAGCTTCATCTCAGGCGCCCCCTCGATCATGATCATGCAACCAGCGCCGCATATGCTCCGCTGACTCCTCGCAGCCAAATTTGGCACGCCATCCGAATTCGTCGGCCATGCGCTGTACCGACAGCGGCGCCCGGGTCGGGCCGTGCACCGTCACGGTTGGTGTCTCGCCGGAGACAGCCACGCGGCAAACGAAACCGCTGTCCGGGTCGGCAAAAGCCTTGCCCCAGGCCTCGGCGGTGAACGTCACACCGCTCGAGATATTGTAAAGCATGTGACGGGGCCGGGCGGCATCGAGCAGCACGCCGACGGCGGCGGCGACGTCGGCGGCATAGACCCAGTCCCGTGCACCGGGCTCGCTGAGCAACGCCGGCGCGCCCCGCCGCGCGCAATCCACAATCAGCGCCTGCGGCGATGGCGTGTCGCGGACACCGCCTGCCCGCTCGTACGGGCCGAACACGCCCGAGAGCCGGACGCTGATCACATCGGCCTGCCAGAGGTCGGAGAGCCGCGCCACCACACGCTCAGAGGCGAATTTCGTGATCGCATACAGCGATTGCGGATCACAGGGCGTCGTCTCTTCGAGCAGCGGATAATGCAGGCCGCTCGCGCCATAGCTTGCAGCGGACGAGAGGTTGATCACACGCCGCACCTTTGCCTTGCGCGCAGCGGTCAGGATCGGCACCTGCGCCAGCAGATTGACGGCCAGGATGCGCTCCGGCTCGGCGGCATCGCGCGCTGCGCCTGCCGTGATCGCGGCGCCAAGCACCACGGCATCGCATCCCGGCCCGACTGCTGCCTCAACCGCGCTGCGCTCGGTCACGTCCCCTCGCAGCACCCGCAAGCGTTCACCGTAAGGCGCAAAGGCGCAGCGCGGCTCCAGCGGCAACTCGGCCTGATCGAACAGCGTGACCGCATGGCCGCGGGCAAGCAGCAGCTCCGCGATATTGAGCCCGACAAAGCCTGCGCCGCCGAAGATCACGACGCTCATCTCGCGGTCCGCTCACAATAGCTTGGCGCCAAAATTCTGCTCCGGGTTCATGTCCGAGACCAATCGACCGGTCGGTTTCGCCGCCTCGCCGCCGCTGCGCGCCAGGAAGCGGCCGGAGCCCGGCGAGGCGTTCAGCTTGCCGCTTTCGACGATGACGCGGCCGCGGGAGAGCACTGTCACCGGCCAGCCCTGCAGCGAACGGCCGGCGAACGGCGTGTAGCCGGCCAGATCATGCATCATCGCGTCGGTGACGGTCACGCGGCGATCGGGATCCCAGATCGCGATATCGGCGTCAGCGCCGACGGCGATCGAGCCCTTGCGCGGATGCAGATTGTAGATCTTGGCCGGCGCGGTCGCGGTCAGCTCGACGAACTTCTCGAGGCCGAGCCGTCCCTTGGAGACCATCGCATCGAACAGCAGCGGCAGCCGCATCTCGAGGCCCGGCAGGCCGTTGGCCACCTGCTTGAAGTTCGGGTTCGGCCCGGCGCGAAGCTTGCCGGTCTCGTCGAAGCGATACGGCGCATGGTCGGAGGAGATGGTTTGCAGATCGCCGAGCGATAACGCCTTCCACAGCGCCTCCTGGTCGTCCTTGCGGCGTGGTGGCGGGCTACACATCCATTTGGCGCCTTCCGCGCCCGGCTTGTCGAGATCGTCGGCGGTGAGGAACAGGTATTGCGGGCAGGTTTCGGCAAACACTTTCAACCCCTCCCCGCGGGCATCGCGGATCGTCCGCGCGCCTTCGGCGGTCGAGACGTGGAAGATCATGATCGGCTGGTCGACCAGGGCCGCCATGCCGATCAGGCGGTTGAACGCCTCTGCTTCCGAAAAGCGCGCATGGCTGATCGCGTGATATTTCGGATGAGTGTAGCCGCGCGCGAGCAGGCGCTTCACCATCCAGGAGATGATGCCGTGATTTTCCGCATGGGCGCACAGCATCGCGCCGCCCTCGCGCGCGGCGATGAGGATATCAAGCAGCGGCTCGTCATCGATCTTCAGCCGGTCATAGGTCATGAAGATCTTGATCGAGCCATGGCCCTGGCGGATCAGCGCCGGAAGGTCGCGCTCAAGCGCTTCCTTGGTCGGATCGGCGATGATCATGTGGAAGGCGTAGTCGATCACCGCGCCATTTCGCGCGAGTGCGTGATAATCCTCCAGAACCTGCCCCAATTGCATGCCGACATGCTGCGCGGCAAAGGAGATGACCGAGGTCGTGCCGCCGAAGGCCGCCGACGTCGTGGCACTCTCGAAGGTGTCGGCATTCATGATGCCGGCAGCGGACAGCTGTTCGATGTGACAATGGCTGTCGACGCCACCGGGCAGCACGAGCTTGCCACGCGCATCGATCTCGCGCTTGGCCGGACCGAGCACGCGCCCCATCGCAACGATGACCTCACCTGCGATCGCCACGTCGGCCTCGAACACGTCGGTGGTCGTGGCGACGCGCCCGCCACGGATGATCAGGTCATAGGCGGGTTCGGTCATGACGATGTCTCCTTTAATTGTTGTCGTCCGGCGCGCACCTTTGCGGCGCGCCCTTGCGCCCTGCGCATGACCGCTTCATGCTGTCCATGGCATAGTGATTGCCTCTGTTTCGCACCGTCAACACTGCCCAAACAGGAACCTCCCATGCCCCGACCGCGCATCATGGTCATCAACCCGAACTCCAACCACGTGGTCACCGCCGGCCTTGCCGAGGCGTTGAAGCGGCTGTCCTTTGCCGACGGTCCGGAGATCGTGTGCGAGACCCTGACTGAGGGACCCTACGGCATCGAAAGCCAGGCCGACGCCGAAAGCGTGGTGATGCCGCTGCGGCGCACCGTCGCCGGCGACAACGAGTCGGCGGCCTTCGTGATCGCCTGCTACAGCGATCCCGGCCTGCATGTCTGCCGCGAAGCCACCACGCGGCCGGTGCTGGGCATTGCCGAATGCGGCGTGCTGACCGCGCTGACCCGCGCCGAGACCTTTGGCGTGATCGCGATCGCGCAGCGCTCGATCCGCCGGCACATGCGCTATCTGCGCCAGATGGGCCTGATGGATCGGCTGGCCGGCGAGCGGCCGCTCGACATGAGCGTGGCGGAAACCGCATCGGGCGAAGGCACGCTCGCCAAGATGATCACAGTCGGCCGCGCCCTGAAAGAAGAAGATGGTGCCGGCGCCGTCGTGATGGGCTGCGCGGGCATGGCGCGTCATCGCAAGCCGCTGGAGGACGCGCTCGGCATTCCCGTGATCGATCCGACCCAGGCCGCCGTGACCATGGCGCTGGGCGCCGTGCAATTCGGCGCGTCGTGACGCGGTGGTTGGCAGGCTAGCGTGCTTCACGCGCCCGCCTCGCCTGCCAATCGTCATAGCTCTCGCGATCCATCGCGAACATGTCGCGCTGGGTCGAATAGAGATTGCCGAACAGCCGTCCGATCGGCTGATAGGTCGCCATGTCGACATACATGCGCGCCGGATCAAGCAGCCCTTCGCGCGCATGCAGATGAAGCACTTCGCCAACCAGCAACTCGCGGCCTGGACCAAATGCGAGCGAGACCTGACGCCGGCATTCCAGCGCGAAGGGCGCTGCGGCCAGCCGCGGCACCTTGACCTCGGCGCTGGCCTCAGCCGTCAGACCCACCGCCGCAACCTCGCTCTCGCCGGAGGGGAAGTCCACCGCGCAGTCGTTCATCACTTTCGCCAGCGCCTCGTCCACCATATGCACGACGAATTCACCGGTGCGGTGGATGTTGCGCGTGGTGTCCTTGAACCGGCCGTCAGGATGATGCTGAAGGCCGAGCACGATCAACGGCGGGTCCTCGGAGAACACGTTGAAGAAGCTGAACGGCGCCGCGTTCAGCGCGCCGTTCTCGTCCATGGTCGTGACGAAGGCGATCGGCCGCGGCACCACCACGCCGCACAGCAGCTTGTAGCGGTCCCGAGGCGCAAGGTCGCGAAAGGAAAGGCTCGTCATCACACCACGTCCTTCACGGCGGCGGGATTGCGCCGGTACGGCTGGTGATCAGGCCATAATGCTCGGTGCGACGGTGGGCGGCGAAATTGAAGATGGTCTGCTTGCCGAACGCGGTGGCGTCGAGATCGCAAGGATGCACCAGCAGCTCGTCATCCTCGGTCTTGGCTTCGGCGACGATCTCGCCGTCGGGATTGACGATGAGGCTACCGCCGATCAGGGGATGGCCGTCCTCGTCACCGGCCTTGGCGACCGCGACGACCCAGCAGGAATTCTGGTAGGCACCGGCCTGCGCCGAGAGGCGGTTGTGGAACAGCCGCTTCTCCGGCCCTTCGTCGCCCTTCTGCGCGTTGACCGATGGCGTATTGTATCCGATCAGCACCATCTCGACGCCCTGCAGCCCCATCACGCGGTAGGTTTCCGGCCAGCGGCGGTCGTTGCAGACGGCCATGCCCATGATGCCGCCGAGATTGCGCCATACCGGAAAGCCGAGATCGCCCGGCTCGAAATAGCGTTTCTCCAGATGCTGGTGCGTACGTTCCGGATCGAACTCGGCATGGCCGGGCAAATGGATCTTGCGGTACTTACCAGCGATATTGCCGCTGCGGTCGGTGAGGATCGCGGTGTTGAAATGATGGCCATCCGGCGTCAGTTCGGCATAGCCAAAGCTCATCGCCATCTCGTGGCGGGCCGCGCGCTCGAACAGCGGCCGCACGGCGTCATTGGGCATCTCGCGCTCGAACCAGCCATCGGCATCGGCGCGGTTCTCCATGTACCAGCGCGGGAAGAAGGTGGTCAGCGCGAGCTCGGGATAGACGATCAGGTCGGCACCTTTCGCCTTGGCTTCGTCCATCAGCGCGAGCATGCGCCTGACCACGACATCGCGTCCCTCCGCGCGCTGGATCGGGCCCATCTGGGCTGCGGCGACGTTGATCGTGCGCATAGTCGTTGCTCTCCTTGCAGACTCAGCCGGCAAACGCCGCCTGCGCTTCCGGCAGATCCCAGATCTTGCCGATCGCAGCGGCCCCCGCCGAGGTGATGGCAGCTTCATCGCCATGAACGTAACGGCCGGCATCGATCAGCACCCGCCCATCGACGATGACCTGATCGACATTTGCGCGGTTGCCGAGCGCGACCAGCGCACGGCGCGGATCAAACAGCGGCTGCAGGTGCGGATGGGTCATGTCAATGATGGTCAGATCGGCCGTTGCGCCGGGCGCAATCGCCCCGAGATCCGGACGCTTCACCAGCGAGGCAGTGGTCGCGGTCACCGCCTCGATCAAGTCAGGGGCGCTCGCGACCTCGGCGCGTTGCAGCGCAAGTTTCGAGATCATCGAGGCCGCGTTGAGCTCGCCGAGCAGGTCCATGTTGTAACCGTCGGTGCCGACCACGGTGCGCACGCCATGTTCGGCAAACCGGCCGAATGCCGCCGTGACGCCGGATCGGGCGAACACCCGCGGGCAATTCAGCACCGCGGCGCCGCGCGCCGCCATCAGCTTCAGATCGCTGTCGGAGCTCGCGATGCAATGCGCTGCGAGGAGATCGGGAGCCAGCAGGCCCAGCCAATCGAGATATTCAGCCGGCGTGCGGCCGTCATAACGCTTGCCAATCGTCTCCACCTCGGCCCGGCTCTGCGCCAGATGGGTGGTGATGGGCACGCCGAGCTCGCGGGCGCGCGCCGCGCACGCCTTGAGCAGGTCAGGTCCGCAGGTGTCGGTCGCATGCGGGCTCATCGCAAGGCCGATCCGGCCGTCGCCGCAACCATTCCAGCGCTGATAGAGCGCGTTCCAGGCGGCCAAGTCTGCCGCGCCGTCGTCGCCGGCATATCTGACCACGCCGTCCGGGCCAGCCTTGGCGTCCGAGGTCGAGAACAGATAGGGCGCGCCATAGAAGCGGATGCCCATCTCCTCGGCGGCGTCGAACATTTCAGGGATGGTGTTGCGGAACGGCTCCATCACCGTGGTCGCCCCGCCCTTGAGTAACTGCAGAATACCGAGCCGCGCGACTGCAAGGCGCTCCTCGGCCGAAAGCAGATCAGCGCCACGCTTGGTCAGCGGTAGCAGCACCGTATACACGATGCTCTGATTGTTGCGCCGACCATTGCCGTCCTCGGTGTGGCTGCGGGCCACCGCCTCGCTGAAGCAGTGATTATGCAGGTTCATCAGGCCCGGCAGGATGAAGCGGCCGGGACGATCATGAACCTCAGCGGCGAACGGCCTGTCCTTGGTGACCGCCGCGATCGTCTTGCCTTCGATCAGCACCCAGTGATCGCGCAGCACATCCTGCGCGCCGTCGCGGCGAGATAGTACATAGCTGCCGAAGATCGCGATGCTGCTCATGATGGACGCACATTCCAGAAGACCGCGGTGCCGTCGAGGATGCCGGTGATGCTCTTGCGGTAGGCGGTCGGTTGCTTGTACAGGCCGATCGGAAAATACGGGATCTCGTCAAACGCCAACGCCTGGATTTCGCGGCAGATCCGCTGCTGCTCTTCGAGCGACGACGCCGTGAGCCACTGACCGCGCAGGCCGCCCATTCTCTCGCTGCTGTACCATCCGGCGACCTTCCCTTCGCCGCGCAGGTTGGTGTTGCCGGCCGGGTTGAGCCAGTCGATGCCTTGCCAATTGCCGACGGCAGCGCTCCAGCCGCCCTTGTCGATTGGATCCTTCTTGAGCTGACGCTGCAGCACGACTGCGAAGTCGAGTGTCTGATGATCGACGTTCATCCCGGCCCTCCGCAGCATGTCGGCCGCAACCTGGCCGAGCGGCTTTTGCGCGGCCGAATTGCCCGGCGACAGCAGCACGACCTTCTCACCACTGTAGCCAGCCGCCGCCAGGTCGGCCTTCACCTTAGCCATATCGCGCGGGCCGCGGAAGACGTCGAGCCCGACGTCATTGGCCATCGGCGTTCCCGGCGCGAAATAGCCGATCGGCGAGAGCTGGTACGCCGGATCTCCACCCGCGACTGCGGTCATGAAGTCGGCTTGATCGATTGCACCGAGCAGCGCACGGCGGATCGCCGGATTGTCGAACGGCGGCTGCAGGTGATTGACGCGGAGCATGCACGCATAGCCGCGGGGGTCGAGCACACGCGTTTCGACCTCGTCGGACTGCTTCAGCACGGGCAGCAAGTCGTGCGGCGTGGTTTCCTGCCAATCCTGCTCGCCGGTCTGGAGGGCCGCCACGGCTGTCCCCGGGTCCGGCGTCGTGGTCCACACAACGCGGTCGTAGTGCACGATCTTGGGACCGGCGGTCCAATCCGGCTTGCCGTCCTGGCGAGGCTGATAGCGCTCGAACCGGGCATAGGCGTTGCGTACGCCGGGCACGCGCTCATCCGCGATGAAGCGGAATGGCCCGCTGCCGATCACTTCGGTGACCGGCTTGAGCGGATCCTGGCTCGCAAACCGCTCGGGCATCATGAAAGCGGCATGCACTGCGGCCTTGCCGAGCGCCTGCGGCAGCAGCGGGAACAGCCGCCGCAAGCGGAAGCGGATGGTACGGTCATCCGGCGCAGACAACTCTTCGGTCGCCGCCATCAATTCGCCGCCGAACCCGTCGCGCGAGGCCCAGCGGCGGATGCTCGCGACGCAGTCACGCGCCAGCACCCGCTCGCCGTCATGCCAGAAAAGCCCGTCGCGCAGCGTCAGGTCCCACTGCTTGGCGTCATTGGAGACGACATGGCCCGACACCATCTGCGGCGAGACTTCCAGCGCCGCATTCATGCCGTAGAGCGTGTCGTAGACCATGAAGCCGTGGTTGCGCGACACCTGCGCGGTGGAATAGACCGGATCGAGGAAAGCCAGATCGATCACCGGGATGAAGCGCAGCGTGGTCTGCGATTGCGCGCGCACGATGCCCGGCAAGGAAAAGGCAGGCGCCATAGCGGCCGCACGAAGCAATGACCGGCGGGAGAACTGCATCGAAGACTTGCCCATGCTCATCAGCGCGACTGACCGGCGGCTTCATGCTTCTGGAAATTCGCGGCGATCGCCTCCCCGGTCGTGATCCACAGGTCCGGACAGGATTTGGCGTAGGTCAGGAACTCGCGCAGCAGACGGAGCCGCATCGGACGGCCGCTGCATTGCGGATGCAGCACGGTGGTCACCATCGCGCCCCAGTCACGGACCTCATCCAACTCGTCCTTCCAGATCGAGAGCACATGCTCCTTGGGAAAGATCGAGCGCGGGCTGAAGCGCGCCGAGAGGCCGTGCATCCAATCGTCATAGCTCGCGGTGACCGGCAGCTCGATCGTGCCGGGTTTGCCGTCGGCCAGGCGATGACGGTAAGGCCGCACGTCATCGCGGAACGATGATGTGTAGACGATGCCGTGCCGGACCAGCGCCCGGCGCAGCTCCTCGGTAAATTCGCCATAGGGCGCACGATAACCGATCGGCTTGACGCCCAGCCGCCGCTTCAACGCCTCGAAACCACGCTCCAGCTCCTCCTCGATCCAGGGATCGCCGGGATCGGGCAGCAGATGATGATAACCGTGATGGCCGATCTCATGACCGGCCTTGAGGATGGATTCGGCCATTGCCGGATGCGCATCGACCGACCAGCCGGTGACGAAGAACGTCGCCTTCAGGTCGAGCTGATCGAGCAGCTCCAGCAACTTCGGTGTGCCGACCCGCGCCTCATAGCCGCCATAGCTCATGGTGATCAGGCGCTGGGCGTGCACGGCGTCCTTGCTGGTCCAGGCGCTCTCAGCGTCGACATCGAACGACAGGAACATCGCCGACCTCCAAGGCTTCGGCCAGGGATAATTCGGTGCCGGATCCGCGGTGTTCGCCGGGACGAGCGGGATGCTCTGGAGTGCCTTACTGTCCAGCATTGATGGTCGCCTTCTCCACGCCGTTGTCGTTCAATTTCCACTTCGCCAGCAGGGCGCGGTAGGTGCCGTCGGCGATCAACGCGTCGAGCGCCTCCACGAAGGCCTGATGCAGGGCTTTCTCCTTCACAGGCAGCGCGATGCCGGTGAACTGCGCCGCAATGGCCTGGCCGAGCGGTGCGTAAACGCCGGGCTCCTGATTCATGATGTAGGGCAGCGTCTCGTTGCCCTGGACGGCCGCGTCGATCCGGCCCTGCTTCAGCTGCGTCCGCGCGTCTGCCGAGCCTTCGGTGCCGACGAACACAATGGGATTGCTGCCACAATGGGCCGCGCTCCACGCCGCGATCTGATCCGGGAACATGGTGCGGCGGCTCGCTCCGACTTTCCTACCGCACAGCGCCGCCATGTCCTTGAATTCCGCGGCACGCGACTGCTGCACAAAGAACTGCGGACCGCTGCGCAGATAATCGACGAAGGTTGCCGCCTCATGCCGCGTCGCATAGTCGGTGAAGCCGGACAGGATCGCATCCACCCGCCCCGACGCAATCGACGGCATGAACTGCGCGAAGCTTGTCTCTTCCCACTCCAGTTTGACGCCGAGCTTGCGACCGAGCGCCTCGCCGAGATCGATATCGAATCCAGTCAGCGCATTGGTGGCGGGATCGCGGAACTCCATCGGCGGGTAGTTCGGCACGATGGCGACTTTGATGCTGCCGCGCTTCGCAATCTCCGCAGGCAGCTCGACCGCGAAGGCCGGACCGGCCACAATCATCCCCAGTGCGCCCGCAATAACCAGCCTGATCATCAACTCTCCCCCCATCAGATCACCGCCGCCAGAAACGCCTGTGTGCGCGCCTCACACGGCGCCCCGAGAACGTCGGCGGCGCGCCCGGACTCCACGATTGCGCCATCGTCCATGTAGACGACGCGGTCCGCGACCTCGCGGGCAAAGCCAAGCTCGTGCGTCACCACCATCATGGTCATGCCGCTCTGCGCGAGCTCCCTCATGACAGCCAGCACCTCGCCCACAAGCTCGGGATCGAGCGCGCTGGTCGGCTCGTCGAACAGCATTAGCATCGGCTTCATCGCCAGCGCCCGCGCGATCGCCACGCGCTGCTGCTGGCCGCCCGAAAGCTGCGACGGATAGGAGTCCGCTTTCGTCGCAAGCCCGACGCGCCGCAGGAGCTCGATTGCCTCGGCGCGCACCTCGCCCGGGTTGCGGCCCTGCACCTGCACCGGTCCTTCCGTGATGTTCTCCAGCGCCGTCTTGTGCGGAAACAGGTTGAAGCGCTGGAACACCATGCCGGTTTTCAGCCGCTGCTGCGCGATCTGCCGCTCGGTGAGGCGGCGCAGCTTGCCGCCCTCCTCGCGGACGCCCAGCATCTCGCCATCCAGCCAGATACCGCCGCTGTCGATCACGGTGAGCTGGTTGATGCAGCGAAGCAGCGTCGTCTTGCCAGAACCTGACGCACCGATCAGACACAGAACCTCGCCCGGCCACACGTCGAGCGAGACATTCTTGAGAGCCTGGAACTCTCCAAAGGCCTTGCTGGCGGAGCGGATCGCGACGAGCGGTTTCGTCATCGGATGATCCGTGCCGTTCCACGCGCAAAATGGCGCTCGAGCAACATCTGCAGCGGCGTCAGGATCGATACCACCAGCAGATACCAGCAACCGGCGACGATCAGAAGCTCGATGACGCGCGAATTCGCGTAGTAGATATTCTCGGCGTTGTGCAGCACCTCGGGATACTGGATCACGCTGGCGAGCGAGGTCGCCTTCACCATGCCGATGAACTCGTTGCCGAGCGGTGGGATCACCACCCGCATCGCCTGAGGCAGGATGATCCGCCGCAGCGCCCGCAGCCGCCCCATGCCGATCGCCTGCGCCGCCTCATACTGCCCGGCGTCGACCGACAGCATGCCGGCGCGCATCACTTCCGACGTATAGGCACCCTGGTTGATGCCGAGCCCGAGCAGCGCTGCGAGGAACGGCGTCATGACGTCAACGGCCCGCGCCGTCCACAGGCCGGGAATACCGATGGTCGGAAACACCAGCGCGAGGTTGAACCACAGGAGGAGTTGCAGGATCAGCGGCGTGCCGCGGAACAGCCAAGTGTAACCTGCGGCAACCGACTTCAGCACCGGATTGGGTGACAGCCGCATGATTGCCGCGACCACGCCGAGGACGATGCCGAGTGCCATCGCGAGCACCGCCATCACCATGGTGTTGACGATGCCCTGGAGGATCACCTTCGCGGTCAGGAAGCGGCTGACATAGGACCATTCGATCTGGCCATTGGCAAAGGCGCGAGCGATCGCCGCAAGCACCACGACGATCGCGGCCGCTGCCAGCCACCGCCGCCAGTGGATCTCCCGCGCGATCTGCATCTGCGAGAGATCAGGAAATCCGTCTGCGAGGGTCGGGGATGCCCTCATTGCGGCGCTGCGTTCATCATGGGCTTCTCGACCGCATTCGCACCCAGCCCAAATTTGTCGAGGATCCTCTTGTAGGAGCCGTCGGCGATCATCACCGCGAGATGTTCTGTCACTACTTCGCGCAGTGCGGCATCGTCCTTGCGGAACATGATGCCCTGATAACCCGTGGACAACTGCTCGCCGATGACGCGATATCTGCCGGCCTCCTGCTGCTGTGCATAAGGCAAGGTCTCGCTGCCCTGCACGGCGGCATCGATGCGGCCCTGCTTGAGCTGATTCCGTACATCGATCGAGTTCTCGCCCGGAACATACTGGATCGCTGGCTTGCCTGCGGCCTCGCAATTCTGCTTGCTCCACTTCTCGATCTCGAGCGGGAAAGCGGTGCTGCGCGTGGTACCGACCTTCTTGCCGCAAAGATCGGTGGCGATCTTCGCCACACTCTCGGCCATGACAAAGAATTGCGGTCCCGTCGTCAGGTAATCAATGAAATCCGCCGTCTCGCGCCGCGAGCTGCGATCCTGAATGCCGCTGATGATGAAATCGGCGCGCTTTGTCTGCAGCGATGGAATAAGCTCGGCGAACGGCGTCTCGCTCCAGACGATCTTCACACCAAGCCGCTTGGCAAGCTCGTTCGCGAGATCGATGTCGAGCCCGACCAGTTCGTTGGTCGCGGGATCGCGATATTCCATCGGTGCATAGGTCGAGTTTACCGTCAGCTTCAGCGTACCGGCTTGCTTGATCTCCGCAGGCAGTTCAGCTGCCCGCACCGAAGTGGCTGCGACGAGCACGGCAAGGCCAAGCAAAAGCGAGAGGCGTGTCATGTCAGCTCCTTTGCCAACGCTGCAACCGGCCGCGTGTCAATCCATGTCGAGAAGCGCCGGCTCGATGACACCGGCGCGTTCGGTGATCGCCCGGTATTGCTCGGGCCGCCGGTGGGCCGCAAAATTGAACATCTTGTCCTTGCCCTGACGGCAGAGATCGAGATCGATGTCGGCGACGATGACTTCGTCGGCGAGGGTCTTCGCCTGTGCAACGATCCTGCCATTCGGATCGACGATGCAGGAGCCGCCGATCAGGCCGGAGCCATCCTCGTCGCCCGCCTTCGCCACCGCAATCGCCCAGGTCGCGTTCATGTAGGCGTTGGCCTGTGCGACCAGCGTCGAATGGAAGGTGCGCAGCGCGGCATCCTCGCCGGTCCCGCCGTTCGGATCGTAGGCCGCGGAGTTGTAGCCGATGCACACGAGCTCAACGCCCTGCAGGCCGAGCACCCGCCAGGATTCCGGCCAACGGCGATCGTTGCAGATCATCATGCCCATGATCGCTTGTCCCCACGCCGAACCGGTGCGGAAGGCCGGAAAGCCGAGATCGCCATACTCGAAATAGCGTTTCTCGAGTTGCTGATAGCGCGCGCCCGCCCGCGGCTCGACCGAGCCCGGCAGATGCACCTTGCGATAGCGGCCGATGATCTCGCCGACGTCGTCGACCAGGATCGCGCAATTGTAGCGCCGGCCATCTGCTGTCAGCTCGGCATAGCCGACATAGAAGCCGACGCCGAGCGCGCGGGCGCGGTCGAACAGGGCTTGGACAGCCGGGTTCGGCATGCCGCGCTCGAAATACTGATCGAGCCCATCGCCTTCGAGCAGCCAGCGCGGAAAGAACGTCGTGAAGGCCAGTTCGGGAAACACCACGAGGCGCGCGCCTTGTTCAGCCGCCGCATCCAAAAGTTTCAACATGCGATCGAGCGTATGCGCGCGGGTGTCTGCTCTTTGCGTCGGCCCCATCTGGGCGGCGGCAGCACGAAGGACGCGGGTCAAACATTGCCTCCAAACCAAGCGGACTGCTGCCTCGTTAGGCGAACCGATTTTCCCTTCGGCAGCGCACTTTCCGCAGTGCATTACAAGAAAGCTGGACAGCGTTGGCAATCACTCGTGCTATGATATTTTCGGCCGGACTATAACGGGCACGAATAGATGAACCTGCGCCAACTCGAAATTTTGCGTGCGGTCGTTCGACACCGGACGACTGTCGCAGCAGCCGAGGAGCTGTCACTGTCACAGCCGGCGATCAGCAACGCGCTGAAGGCGATGGAGACGCAGGCGGGCTTCGCCTTGTTCGAGCGCGTCAACAACCGCCTGTTTCCGACCGCGGAGGCGATGGCGCTCTACAAGGAAAGCGAGACGATTTTTGCGCTGCATGCCAAGCTGGAAAACCGCGTCCGTGACCTCAGGGAATGTCGCACTGGGCATCTGTCGATCGTCGCAACGCCGCCGCTGGCCTACAGCATCATCCCGCCCGCATTGTCGGTCTTCCTGCGTCGGCGGCCGCAGACGCGGATGTTCTTCGACGTACGCCGCTATGAGGGTATTATCGACGGATTGCTGAGCCGGGTCGCCGAGCTCGGCTTCGTGCTCGGCTTCTCGCATCATCCGGGCATCGCGCATGAAGTGGTCCACACCGGCGAGATGGTCTGCGTCATGCCGCCGCAGCATCCGCTGGCAGACCGCGCGGTGATCACCGCGTCCGATCTCGTCGATCTCCCCTTCATCGGGCTCGAGCGTGGAACACAGTTGGGTGAGGCCGTGCGCGCGAGTTTTGCTTCGGCCGGCGCTCCATTCCAGCCGACCGTCGAGGTGCGATACTGCAACACCGCCTGCGTGCTCGCCGCGGCAGGCGTCGGCGCGGCGGTGGTGGATCCATTCTCGCCGCACCAGGCTGGCAATCAAGGGCTGGTCATACGCCCCTTCCTTCCCAAGACACCTGCTCTGGCATACATGCTGTGGTCGGAGGCCGAGCCGCTCTCGCGTCTTGCAAGAGTGTTCCTCGATGAAGTCCGCCGAGCAAGCCGACAGCTTGAATGATGGGCGCATTTACTCTGACTGCACAAGCCGACGTCGTACCTAGTCAGGCCGCCCGACCACGCGCGAAATCGTTCTGACGTGCCGCCATCATCCCTGTCCGGCGATCCGCAAGGCAAGGTCGAGTGCCCGCAACTCATCCGGTGTCGCCGGCGGCTGCGGCGGCCGCACCGCGTCGCACGACAGGCGTCCGAGCAGCTTCAGGCAGGCCTTGAGCCGCACCGTTGCCCGTCCTCCGGGCGGATCGCGGTAGATCGCAGCTGCCAGCGGATACAGCTTGTCGTGCACCGCGCGAGCCCGCGGCCAATCGCCAGCCTCCGCCGCGATCCAGAGGCTGACCACCAGTTCCGGAACGACACAGGCGAGACTGACTTGGCTGCCGGCCGAGCCGACGAGATAGCTCGTCAGCAGGTGCTCATCTCCCGAGCCGAGCACGGCGAAGTCCGGCCGCAGCTTGCGGATCAGCCTCAGATTCTGTTCGTAGGCAGCGACCTCCCAGCTGCCCTCTTTGATCGCGACGAAGCGAGGGTCGGCGACGAGTTGCTCGAGCAGCGGCGACGCATAGGCCATTGCACCCGCACCGACTGGCGCGGCGTAGAGCATCAGCGGCACGGTCGTGGCGTCGCGGATATGGCGGTGATGTTCGATAACACAGCCCTCGGCGTGACCGAGCGCCCAGCTGTTGGGCGGAAACACCAGCAGCCCGTCCGCACCCGCCTGCTCCAGCGTGGCTGCCTCTCGCGCAGCCTCCAGGCTGGATTCATGATTGACGCCAGAGACGATCAGGCAGTCCTTCGGAGCGTGCTTTCTCGCAAGCTCCACCACGCGTTGCTTTTCAGCGAAGGACAGCACGAAATTCTCGCCGGCGTGGCCGTTGACCAGGAGCCCGTTGATGCCGGGCGTGGAGGCGACCGAGGCGAGATGGGCTGCAAGCTTCGCCTCGTCGATCCCAAAGTCCGGCGTCATCGGGACGATCGTCGCAGCATGAATGCCGCGGAGCCGATCGCCAAATGTCCGCGTCCTGACCGACATCCGCTAGTGAATGATCTGGTCGAGGAACGTCCGCGCCCGCTCCGACTTTGGGTTCCCGAAGAACTCCTCCGGCGCGGCCTGCTCGACCACCTTGCCTTCGTTCATGAACACGATGCGGTCGGCGACCTCGCGGGCAAAGCCCATCTCATGGGTCACGCACAGCATGGTCATGCCCTCTTCCGCTAGCTTCTTCATGGTCTCCAGCACTTCCTTGACCATCTCGGGGTCGAGCGCCGAGGTCGGCTCGTCGAACAGCATGATCTTCGGCCGCATGCACAGTGCGCGCGCGATGGCGACACGCTGCTGCTGGCCGCCCGACAACTGCCCAGGGAATTTCTCGGCCTGATCCGGAATCCGGACCTTGGTGAGGAAATGCATGGCGAGATCCCTGGCTTCCGCCTCGGACATGCCATTCACGGTCATCGGAGCCAGGATGCAATTCTCCAGCACAGTCATGTGTGGAAACAGATTAAAACTCTGGAACACCATGCCGGTGTCGCGCCTGACGGCATCGATGTTCTTGCGCTGGCGATCGAGCTCGACGCCGTTGACGTAGATCAGGCCCTCGTCGTGCTTCTCGATGTGGTTGATGCAACGAATGAGCGTCGACTTGCCCGAGCCGGAGGGACCGCAGACCACGATCTTCTCGCCCTTGGCGACCTTGAGATCGACCTGGTCCAGCGCGGTGAAGTCGCCATAGTGCTTGTAGACCGCCTCCATGCGAACCGCAGGCTCCTCACGGAGCGCAGGCTGAGCTGCTGCATCTTCGGCCGGGTTCATCGACATCTCGCTCATGCCCGGGCCTCCACGCTCGCCTGTGCGACCGGCGTCCTGGCCGCGACCTTCCTGGACTTCGCAACACTCGATCGACCGAAATGCTTCTCGAGCCGGCGCTGTACCGCATCCCAGACCGATGTGAGGATCAGGTAATACGCCGTTGCCGCCGCATAGACTTCGAGGATCTGGAAATGCTCCTGCATCAGCATGTCGCTGCGGCGCATCAGCTCCTCGACCGAGATCACGGACGCCAGCGAGGTCGCCTTCAACAGCGAGTTGATGGAGTTGCCGAGCGGCGGGATCATCAGCCGGAACGCCTGCGGCAGGGTCACCCGGCGGAACGTCACCCATGGCGACAGGCTGAGCGCCCAGGCGGCTTCGCGCTGCCCCGCCGACACCGCCATGAAGCCGCTGCGCACGATCTCGGCGAGGTAGGCCGCCTCATTGAGGATCAGGCCGACCAGCGCGCAGGTGATCACGCTGAACTTGATGCCCAGCTGCGGCAAGCCGCTGTAGATCACGACCAGCTGGATCAGGAGCGGCGTGCCGCGGAAGAACCAGATGTAGAACCGTGAGATTCCTGACAGCACCGGATTGGACGACATGCGCATCAGCGCGATGCCCATGCCAAGGATCAATCCGCCGATGACCGCCGCCACCGTCAAGCCGATGGTGACGAGCACCCCCTTCATCAGGAAGTAGTTGAAGAAATAGTTGACGGCTGCCGTCGGACTGAAATGGCTCATCGGCTCGTCTCCGTATCTCAGGCCGGTCCGGGGCCGGCGATCGCGAGCGGCTGGTCGGCCGGCATGGCCGTCAAGCCGAACTTATCGAACAGCGCCTGATAAAAGCCGTCAGCCCGCATCGCGTTGTCAACCTGGCCCGCGAGCAACGCACTCACGACGTTGGTCGCGGTCGGGAATGTACGCATCTCGACGGCTGCGCCGCCCTTCGCCACGCTCGCATCGCTGAGTTTCTTGAGCCAGTTCATCTGGTAGCTGCTGACCTCGACCGCGGATGATTTTCCGATCAGATCGTTTTCGGTAGCAATTTTTGTACCGCTGTCGGGCGCAACCACGACCGAGATTGCCTGAACGGCGTACGGCACCATGTACATCAGCTTCGAGCGTTCCTCGGTCCAGAACATGCCGGTATTGACGCCGTCGATGCGCGCTGCGCCCAAGGCAGGAATCATGGCCGGAAAATCCATCCGGACGAGTTCGATCGGAAGACACAACCGCTTGCCGAGCTCGGCGGCGAGTTCCACGTTGAGGCCCTGCAACTGACCGTCCTTGTCGACGAATTGCTGCGGCGGATTGGTCGGATTGATCGAGAGCTGCAATTTTCCGGGCACGATCAGATTGTCGTCGGTGATTGCGGGCGTACAGGCGGCATGCACCGCCGTGGATGCGAGAACGAGTGCGGCAGTCACACCCAAGCGAAGCAGTGTCGAGACCATGTGATACCTCCAGTAAGACGCCAATGACCGATGCAATTCCTCGCCCGGGATTCCCCTCGACGTTTCTTGGATGCAGCCGGCCGGGCCTCGCGACACGGCAGGCAGCATCGTCTTCGAACTGCTCAAGCCGGTCCCGACATCGGCCTGAGCTGGATGCGCATGAAATTCCTCACCAGGGATTCGAACGGACCAAAACCCTTTACCCTCAGGAACTCAGGCGTCTCGAACGCCCATCGCCCCGCGACCTCGTACATGGCGGCGTATTTCGGTCCGTCACCGATGGAGACGAAGCGCTTGGCCGAGAGCCAGCCGGGACAAGCGAGCAGATCAGGGAAATGCTTTTGCTCGTACCAGGCGTTGAACGCAGCCTCGTGCTCAGGATCGATGTCGACCCGCACGATATGGATGAAGGCTTCATCCGGCATCAGTTGGTCCTCATGCCATGCGAATGTCGCCGGCCGCGCGCGCCGCGCCGACCGTCGTTGCAATGGCGTCGCACAGCGCAGGCAGAACCGGCAGCAGCGGCGGCCGTGGATCGGCGTTGCGGATCAGGCCGAGCGCCTTCAGCCCGACCCTCATGCGGGTGTGCATGTCCATGATCGGGGCAGGCCCATAGATGGCGCGGACGATCGGATAGAGCCGCTCGTTGACAGCGCGCATCGCCTCGAGGTCGTCGGCGAGCGAGGCCTGCCAGAGCGCTGCGAACAGCTGTGGCGCGAGGCTGACGAGGCCCGAGAGAATGCCGTCGCCGCCGACGGCCAACTGCGGCAGGAACCAGTTGAAGTTCGACGGCAGGATCGCGACCGAGGGATCGACCTGCTTCACCGCGCGGCGGTTCTCGTCATAGGCCAGCATGGTATCGCTGCCTTCCTTGACGGCGATCACGCTATCGAGGGCTGCGAGTTTCGCGAGCGTCTCCGGCGAGTAGCCGAAGCCGGACGCGAGCGGATACTGGAAGATCGACACGGGAATTCCGATCGCGGAGCTCACCGCCTGCACGAAGGCCACCGGCGCGCGCGAAGTCGCCGAGGCACCGCCGCCGAGCGGCGCGGGCGGGAACAGCACGGCACAATCGGCGCCGGCAGCTTCCGCGAGCTGGGCCTGATGGATCGCCTCCGCGGTGGAATGCGCGATGATGCCTGAAAGCAGCGGCTTGCCGCCGATCTGCCGGCGCGTCCGCTCGATCACCGCCTGACGTTCGTCGTCCGAAAGCGATCCGCCCTCGCCCGCGTGGCCGTTGACGAACACCGCCGCGATGCCATCCGGGCAAGCGCAATAGTCCAGCACGCGAGCATAGCCGTCCCAGTCGATCGAGCTGTCGTCTTTGAAGGGCAGCACGGTCGCGACCGTGACGCCGCGCAGGTCAGGTTTCTTCATCGGCTTGCTCATGACGGTTTCCGCCGCGGAAATTTGAGGCTCGCGCGAGCTTTCAGCACTTCGAGGCCGCCCTCGTTGCGGGCGCTCGCCTCCCAGATGATGGTGCGGGTTTCGTCGTGCTGCTCGGCGATCCAGACGTCGAAGGTGAGCGTGTCGCCGTAGAACACCGGACCGGTGAACCAGAAACGGTCCTCCACCGACACGCCGACGGTGCCGACCAGCTCGCTGGTCAGGATGCTGGTGCAGAGGCCCGCAACCATGATCCCCGGTGCGAGCCTGCGGCCAAAGCGCGTCGCGCCGGCATAGACCTCGTCGACATGAACCGGGCCGAAATCGCCGGTCGCGGCAATATAGAGCGCGCCATCGGCCTCGGTGATGGTCTTGCTGAGGCTGACCCTGTCGTTCACCTTGAGATCGTCGAAGGATTTCGGCTCATACATGGCTCAGACCTTCGCGAAGGGAACCAGCGTCGCGGTGCCGTCCACTACAGTCGCGCCTGAGGGTGACAGCATGCAGGTGACGCGACAGATCGCTTCATCGCCTGCGACCGAAACGATCTCGGCCCTGGCCTCGACGGACTCGCCGACGATCACGGGCGCAGCGAAATTCAGCGCGATGCTGCTGATCCGCCGCGTCGGTCCACCGAGCTGGCTGAGACAGGTCGTGGCCAGACCACCGACGGCGAGCTCGAAGGCCACCATGTTGGAGGCGCCCGCCTTCTTGGCGCGGACGGCATCGACATAGAGACCGCCGAGATTGCCACTGATGCCGGTGAACATCGCCTGCTCGGCCACCGTCATGGTCTTGCGGAAGGCGAAGACTGCGCCCGGCTTGAGAGGTGCGTGAGGCATCGGTCGTTCCCCTAGAGCTGCAAGCCGTTCTTGATGGTGCTGCGCGCAACCAGCATGCGGTGAATCTCGGAAGTGCCGTCATAGATGCGGGTCACGCGAGCGTCGCGATACATCCGCTCCAGCGGCAGGTCCTTGCTGAAACCCATGCCGCCGAACACTTGGATGGCGCGGTCGACCACCCGGCCCTGCATCTCGGACGCCGCGACCTTGATCATCGAGACCTTGTCGCGCGCATCCCGTCCCTGATCGATGTCCCAGGCAGCGTTCATCACCATCATCTTCACGCCGAAGATCTCAGTGGCGGAATCGGCGATCAGCTTCTGCACCATCTGGAAGTCGCCGATGAGCTGGCCGAACTGGCGCCGCTCGCCGGCGTGCTTGCGCATCATCTCGAGCGCGCGCTGCGCCATGCCGACCGCGCGGGCGCCGATATGGGCGAGGCGGATCTGGAGCACGCTCTGCATGATCAGCTTGAAGCCGCCGCCGACCTCGCCGAGCACGGCCGCCTTCGGAATGCGGCAGTCCTCGAAGCTCAGCTCGGCATGGCCATAGCCGCGGTGGCCCATCATCGGCTGGGTGCGCGCGACCTTGAAGCCGGGCGTGCCGCGATCGACCAGGAACAGGGTGATGCCGCCGCGTGCGCGCTTGTCCTTGTCGGTGAGCGCCATCAGGATCACGTAGTCGGCGATGTCGCCGTCACTGATGAAGTGCTTGGTGCCGTTCAGCACCCACTCGTCGCCATCGAGATGCGCCGTCGTGCTGATCGATGCGGCGTCGGACCCCGCGCCGGGCTCGGTGATCGCCATGGCGCAGATCTTGTCGCCCTTCACCGTCGGCAGCAGATAACGCTCGACCTGATCTCTCTTGCAGGCCATCAGCATCGGATAGACCTGACCAAACACACGGCGGATCAGGGCATCAGAGGTTTTCCCGAACTCTTCCTCGACCAGGCAATGCTCGACGCAGGACAGCCCACCGCCGCCGACATCCGCCGGCATGTTCATCGCGTAGAGGCCGAGCTTCTGCGCCTTGGCCTTGGTGACTGCGAGCGCTTCGGCCGGCACCTTGGCGGTCTGCTCCACCTCGTCCTCGAGCGGCTGCACCTCCGTTTCGACGAAGCGTCGGACGGTGTCGACGAGCAGGCGCGTATCCTCAGGCAGCGAGAAATCGATCATCGCGCCACTCCCACAGCCTTGCCGACGATCATGGCGTCGATGTCGGCGGCACCGTAACCGATCTCGCCGAGCACCTCGCGGGTCTGCGCACCGAGCCGCTGCGGCACCAGCCGCACCTCCGGCGTCTGGCCGTCATAGCGCGCGGGATGGGCGACCATCCGGATCGGCGCGCCGCCGGCACTCTCGGCGGTCTTGAACACACCGAGATGCTTGAGCTGGGGATCGGATTCGAGATCGCGATAATCCTGCACCGGCGCATGCCAGATCTGCGCCGCTTCGAGCGAGGGCAGCCAGCCGGCCGTCGACTTCTGCTTCAAGCGGGCTGCAACGATCCGCGTGATCTCCTCGCGCTTCGAAAAACTGTCGGCGTCGCCGAATTGCTTCAGCGCTTCGCTCTCGAGCGCGACGGCCAGCGCCTTGGGCGCGGCCATCGAGATCGCCATATGACCGTCCGCCGTGGCGTGAACACCGTACGGCCCGGGGCTGAACCACGCTGCGATACCCGCCGGCCCGCGCGGGGTCGGCGACGGTGCGCCGTTCAGCCAGGCCGTCAACGGCTCGACCTGGAGATCGATCGCAGCCTGATAGAGGTTCACTTCGACGAGCTGCCCCTTCCCGGTCTTCGTCCTTGCGAACAATGCAGCGAGAATGCTCATCGCATAGAGCGAGGCAGCATGCTGATCGACGATGACCGCGCCGACCGCCGTCGGCTCGCCATCGGCACGCCCCGTCCGCATCGCAAGGCCTGACATCGCCTGAAGCAGCAGGTCCTGGCCCGGGCGGTCCTTGTACGGCCCTTCCGATCCGAAGCCGGTTGCCACCGCGTAGATCAAGCCGGGATTGATCGCCTTCAGCGTGTCATAGCCAAGACCGAGCTTGGCCATGGTGCCGGGGCGGAAATTCTCCATCACGACATCGGATGTCGCGACCAGCTTCTTCACCGCGGCAATGCCGTCGGGATGCTTGAGATCGACGGCGATGCTGCGCTTGTTGCGCCCGGTCGCCAGATGATTGACGCTATCGCCCGCCACGAAATGATTGGCGACCGCCCAGTTGCGCTGAAACGCGCCCTCGATCGGCTCGACCGCGATGACGTCGGCGCCGAGATCGGCGAGCGTCTGCGCGGCGAGCGGCCCTGCGAGATAATGATTGAAGCTGAGGATCTTGACGCCGTCGAGCAGGTTCATCCGTTCACACCTCAGTTCAAGTGGCCGCAACCGGCGCACCGCGCCACGCGAGATCGAACGTCTTGACCAGCGCCAGCGCGGCCGCATCCTGCGCGGGAGGCAGCGGCAGCCGCGGCGGGCGCGGATGGCCGACCGCAAAGCCCATATGCCCGAGCAGCGCCTTGCTGCCGGCGACATAGGCCTGGCCGCCGACGAATTCGATCACCGGCAGGTATTTCAGATAGAGCTCGCGCGCATCCTTGATCGCGCCGTGGTCGGCGACGAGGCTGAAGATGCGGGCCATCTCCGCCGGGACCACGTTGGAGGCCACGGCCACCCAGCCCTGCGCGCCCTCGACGAAGGATTCGAAGCCGAGGATGCCGCCGAACACGGTCATCCTGTCACCGCAGAGGCGGATGATGTCGCGCACGCGCGTCACCTCCAGCGTCGACTCCTTGATATAGAGACAATTGTCGATCTCGGCGATGCGCGCCACCAGAGGCGGCTTGAGATCGACATTGGCGGTCGCCGGGTTGTTGTAGACCATGATCGGCAGCGCGATCGCGTCGGCCACCGTCTTGTAGTGATGAATGAGCTCGTCGTCGGTCGGCGTCGAATAGAAAGGCGGGATGATCATCACGCCGTCGGCGCCCAGTTTTTCAGCACGGCGACTGAGGCGGACCACCTCGCGCGTGTCCTCCGCGCCGGTCCCGATCAGGACGGGGACGCGGCCCGCGGCCTGGCGAATGACGACCTCGGCGACCAGCGCCTTCTCGTCATCGTCCATGGACAGGAACTCGCCGGTCGAGCCAAGCGGAATCAGCCCGTGAATGCCCTGCGCGATCTGCCAATCGACGAAGGCGCGCAATGCAGCGACATCGACCTCGCCCGCTGCCGTGAACGGGGTGATCATGACGGTGTAGGTGCCGCGGAACGTCTTCATCAGGGAACTGCCGGGTGTTCGGGTGCATTCAAGGGATGGACGCCGCCTGCGGAATATCCGCATGCTTTATGCAATCGTTTGCATAAATGGCTCTGCATTGGGCAACACCATCCATTTTTTGAGCTTGATCCGTGCGGAATAAGCTCTTATCGTTTCTGCAATCGTTTGCAGTCTATCGGCAGGTTTGATGAGCGTCACGCTCAAAGATGTGGCACAGGCGGCCCGTGTTTCAGTCAGCACTGCTTCCCGAGCGCTGACGGGAACCGGCCTGACCAGTGAGCGCACGCAGCAGCGCCTGGTGCGCATCGCACGCGAGCTCGGCTATCGGCCAAACCCGATCGCACGGGGCCTCAAGACCGGGCAGTCGCGACTCGTTGCACTTCTCGTCCACAATCTCACCAACGCCTCGTTCCAGGTGATGGCCGAAGTGGTGCAGGCACGCCTGAAGGCGCTGGGTTATCAAATGCTTCTGTGCATCGGTGGCGACGATCCGCAGCAGGAGAGCGACACCCTCACCACGCTGGTCGACCACCGCATCGACGGACTGATCGTGGTGCCGACCGGCAAGAATGGCGCGCAGCTCAAGACACTCGCGAAAGACGTGCCCATCGTCTGCCTGGTGCGGCGCGATGACGCGACCGATCTCGAGACCGTGCTCGCCGACGATCCGCAAGGCGCTTATCTGGGCACGCGCCACCTGATCGAGCTTGGGCACAAGCGTATCGGGCTGATCGTCGGCCGCCAAGACACGACGTCCGGCCGCGAACGGTTGTCCGGCTATGTCCGCGCGCTGCGCGAGGCCGGCATCACCAAAGACGACACATTGATTCATGCCGGCCATTTCGTGCCCGAGACCGGCGCAACCTGCACCCGCAAGCTGCTCGACCTTCCCCGCCCGCCCAGCGCGATCTTCGTCGCCAATCACGAGGCAACGCTCGGTGTCCTGCGCGTAACGGCGGAGCGGAACATCGCGATCCCCCAGGATCTCTCCCTACTCTGCTACGAGGACATGCCGTGGTTCGAATGGCATCGTCCGGCCATCAGCATCGTCGACAACGGCGCACGGGATCTTGCCAATCTCGCCGTCGACCGGCTGCTGCATCGGATGGACGCCAGGGGCAACGGCAGTGACGGCGTGCGCGAGTATCGCGTCGGCGCCCGACTGATCAAGCGCGACTCCTGCCGCCAGATCGACGTCCCGGCCCCTGTGAAATCCGCGAAGTCCAAGTCGTCTTCATCTAAATCGTCTGCGGCCAAATCCGCGAAGGTCTGATCGATGCCCTATGTCGAAGTGCTCGCCCCGCAAGTTCCATCCCAGCGCAAGGCCGCGCTGGCGCGGACCGTAACTGACGGCCTGATGTCGGCGTTCGGCGTCACCGCTGATACTGTCACGCTCTACTTCCTGCCGATTGCGCCCGACGACTACGCCCACGCCGGCACGTTCGGCGCTCAGGCCACCGGCCAGCGCATCCTGCTCAAGGTCCACGCCTTCCGCCGCAGCGAGGCCGAACGCCGCGCCGCCGCCATCGCACTGACCCGGGGCGTGTGCAGCGCCTATGGCGTGCCGGGCGACGATGTCGCGGTTTATTTCCTCGACCGTGACCGCAGCGAAGTTGCCCACGATTCCAAGCTCGCCAGCGACTGACGGGAGCACGCCATGGACCGCTTCTACAGCCAAGACCAGAAAGCCCTGCGCGAGACCGCCCGCCGCTTCGCGGAAGCCGAGATCCTGCCGCGTGCCGCTGCGATCGATCGCGAGGACCGGTTCGACCGCTCGCTCTACAAGGGCATGGCCGATCTCGGCCTGTTCGGCATCTGCCTGCGCGAAGGCGCCGGTGGCGCAGGCCTCGATGCCGTCGCGGCCTGCATCGCGATGGAGGAGCTGGCGCGCTGTTCCGGCGCGGTCGCCAACGCCTTCGCGATCCCTGTCGAGGCCGTGCTGTTCTTCGATCATCACGGCACCGAAGCGCACAAGGCGCTGATCCCCAAAATCCTGAGCGGCGACATCATTCCGGCCACCGCCGTCTCCGAGCCCGACCACGGCTCCGACGTCGCGGGTATCCGCACCAACGCCGTGCGCGAGGGCAATGGCTGGCGGCTCAACGGCACGAAAGCCTGGGTAACGCTCGGCGGCGTCGCCGACCGTATCATGGTGTTCGCGCGCACCGGCCCGGAAGCGGGCCACCGCTCCATCTCCTGTCTCCTCGTCGACGGTGCCCTGACCGGCATCGCTCGCGGCAAGAACGAGGAGTTGCTCGGCATGCACGGCCTCGACGACTGCCAGATCACCTTCTCCGACGTGCGACTTCCCGCCGACAGCGTGATGGGACCGGAGAACCAGGCCTTCAAGATGGCCATGAGCAATTTCAACTTCAGCCGGCTGATGATGGCCTCGATGGCGCTCGGTATGGCGCAGGCCGCTTTCGAGGACGCCACGACTTACGCAAAGGACCGCAAGCAGTTCGGCCAGGCCATCATCGGCTTCCAGGCGGTGCAGTTCATGCTCGCGGACATGTCGACCGACATTGCGGCTGCGCGCCTGCTGATCCATCACGCCGCGCGCCTGCACGATGCCGGCGAGCCGATCGCCAAGGAGGCGGCGCAGGCAAAGCTATTCACCACCGACATGGCGATGAAGCACGTCTCCAACGCGCTGCAGATCCACGGCGGCAACGGCTATTCGCGCGAATACCGCATCGAGCGCATCTTCCGCGACGTCCGCCTCGCCCAGATCTACGAGGGCACCAACCAGATCCAGCGGCTGATCATCGCCCGCCAGGTCGAGAAGGAGGCCGCGTGATGCGGGAAGCGCCGTCATGCTGAGCATCATCACAGCGGCGGAGGCCGCCGCTCTCATCGGCGACGCTGACACGCTGATTGTCGGCGGCAATGGCGGCACGGGCGCTGCCGAAGCCATCCTCGACGCGCTGGAGCAACGATTCCTCGGCGGCCAGGGCCCGCACGATCTGACGCTGATCAACATCACCGGCGTCGGCGCAGTGACCGAGAAGGGGCTCTGCCATCTCGCCCATGAAGGCCTGATCGCGCGCGTGATCGGCGGCAATTTCGGGCTTCAGGTGCCGTTCATGCGCCTCGTCCGAGACGAGCTGATCGACGCCTACAATTTCCCGCAAGGTGTGATGAGCCAACTCTGCCGCGCCATGGCTGCCAAGCATCCCGGCGTGCTCACGCATGTCGGCCTCAACACCTACATGGACCCGCGCCAGGATGGCGGGCGCATGAACAAGCGCACCACCGCGCCGCTCGTCGACCTGCTCGAGCTGCACGGCCAGTCATGGCTGCTCTACCGCGTCCCTGCCCCACCCGACGTCGCCATCATCCGCGGCACGTCGGCCGATGAAGACGGCTATATCAGCATGGAGCACGAGGGCACGACGCGCGAGGATCTCTCGATTGCCCAGGCCGTGCACAATGCCGGCGGCACCGTGATCTGTCAGGTCAAGCGCATCGTGAAGCGCGGCTCGATCCATCCGCAGATGGTGAAGATCCCGGGCTTCCTGATCGACCACGTCGTGCTCGAGCCCGAGCAGATGCAGACCTACGGCACCGCCTATGATCCGGCGCGCTGCGGCGAGGCGCGCGTCCCTGAGGTACTGATCACGCCCGATCCGCTCACCGAACGCCGGGTGATCGCCCGCCGCGCCGCCTTCGAATTGCGGCCGCGCGACGTCGTCAATCTCGGCGTCGGCATCTCCGCGATGATCCCCAATGTCGCGGCCGAGGAAGGCATCTCCGACCTGATCACGCTGACGGTCGAATCCGGCGTGGTCGGTGGCGTACCCGGGCATGCGCGCGAATTCGGTACCGCGATCAACCCGCGCGTCATTCTCGACCAAGCCTATCAGTTCGACTTCTACGATGGCGGCGGCCTCTCCTGCGCCTTTCTCTCCTTCGCGGAGGTGGACGAGACCGGCAACGTCAACGTCACCCGCTTCGGCGAGCGCCGGGACGGCTCCGGCGGCTTCATCGACATCACCCAGAACGCCAAGCGGCTGATCTTCAGCGGCACCATGACCGGCGGCAAGTTCGATATCGGCGTCGAGAACGGCCGCCTCGCGATCCGGCGCGACGGTGCCTTTCGCAAATTCGTTTCACAAGTGGGCCAGATCAGCTTCAGCGCCTCGCTCGCCGCGCAGCGTGGCCAGCACGTCAGCTACGTCACCGAGCGCGCCGTGTTCGAGCTCGAGAACGGCTTCGTGACCCTGACCGAGATCGCGCCGGGCGTCCGCCTCGAGGAGGACATCCTCGCCCATATGGGTTTCAAGCCGCGCATCAGCCCGCATTTGAAGGACATGGACCCGCGCATTTTCCGGTCCGGCCCGATGGGAATCGCGCAGAGCTTCAAGGCGCTGCCGGCGCGGCCACGGAAAGTCGCCTGAGGAATCAGCATGGACACGAGCGCTCCCATCAATCTCCGCTACGAGGACATCGCGCTCGGCGCCGAGTTCGAGACCGCTGCGCATACGGTGACGGAGGCAGACATCGCGACCTTCGCCGACGTCACGCGCGACCATCATCCGCTTCACATCGACAGAGGCTACGCGCGCTCCCGCGGCTTTCCCGCCGTGATCGGCCACGGGCTGTTTGGCCTCTCGCTGATGGAGGGACTGAAGTCTGAGCTGAAGCTGTATGAGGGGACCTCGGTCGCCTCGCTCGGCTGGGACGAGGTGAAGTTCAAGGGCCCCATCGTCGCCGGCGACACCTTACGCGTCCGCTTCCGCTTCGTCGAGAAGCGGCCGACCAAAAATCCGGAGCGCGGCATCGTCGTCGAGACGCTCGACCTCCTCAACCAGCGCGACGAGGTGGTAACCGCGGCGCGCCACATCTCGCTGATCCTGACCCGGCAAGCCGACGCGACGGCGCCCACATGACGAGACATTGAAGAAGACGCGGACCGGAGAACGGCTCCTCTGCCACCCACGATTTGATCGGAGTATTCAGATGCGACTTCCCAAAACCTTCTCCGCCCTCGTCCTTCTGGCCGGCCTGACGCAGGCCGCCGGCGCTCAGACCTGCACGCCGAAGGTACCGGCGTCGAGCCTGATCGAGGCGCCGAAATGGCAGATGTCGATCAACCCGACGCTGCCACCGCAGCAATTCGTCGACGACAAGGGCGAGCTGCAGGGCCTCAATGTCGAGCTCGCCCGCGAGATCGCCAAACGCATCTGCATCGAGGCGGTGTTCCTGCGCATGGACTTCCCGCCGATGATCCCGGCGCTGCGCTCGGGGCGGTTCGATGCCATCAACACCGGCCTGTTCTGGACCGAGGAGCGCTCCTAGATGCTCTACCTCGTGCCTTACGCGCAGCAGGCGATCAGCATCTACACCGATCCCTCCTCCAGCCTGAAGCTCGAGAAATTCGAGGATCTCGCCGGCCGCGTCGTCGGCGTGGAATCGGCGACCTACACCGAGCGCAAGGCGCGTGAGTTCAGCACGGCAATGGAGGCCAAGGGCCTCAAGCCGATCGAGCTGCGCACCTTCACCACCGTCACCGCCACCTCCGCGGCGCTGCGCGCCGGGCAGCTCGAGGCCGCGCTCAACATCAACGAGACCGCCAACTCGCTCGAGCAGAAGGGCATCGCCAAGATCTGGGTCCGCGACATCGCCGGCACCGACATCACCTTCGCCTTCCGCGACAAGCAGCTCGCCCAGGCCGTCGCTGATGCCCTCACCGCGATCCGCGCCGACGGCACCTACGACAAGCTGTTCGACAAGTTCGGCATGACCAAGCTGAAGGCGACCACGTTCGCGATCCGCGGCGACGGGCCGACGAATTGACAAGCCCGCGCTGCCTCATGTGCGGCAGCGCACATACGACACAAGAACGTGGCCTAATGAATTCGTGCACCGGAGGCCGCTCTTCAAGCTGACAGGATTCTAAGGCTTGCGAAGCCGTCGACGCATGTCGGTCGCGGACAGCGCCTGAAGTGCGACATCCAGCTCGATCTTCTCGATCACGTAACCAACGTCTCGCCCATGCCGAGAGCGAAAGTCCCGAACATCTGCCCCCTCGGGAGTATCGCTTTGTCGTTCATGGTTGATTCTTCGTTCCCGTCCATCAGATACCCCAGCGTAGCGCGGCGGTATGCACCGGCGCATCCCACAATTCCCTTGACTGGCTGTCCAGCACGGAGACGGTGATCGAAGCACCAGCCATGTCGAGCGACGTCACGTAGGAACCAGTCAGGAAACGCGTGGCCGTGATCCCCGCTCCGTCCAGAATGCGCTTGGCGCTGTTGGCCATCAGATAGAGCTCGATCAGCGGCGTCGCGCCAAACCCGTTGATCAGAAGAAGCACTTCACTGCCCTTGCTCGGCGCGAGATCGCCCAAAATCGCGTTGAGCATCTCGGCAGCAATCGCATCGGCAGAGCCCAGCGGCACCCTGCGGCGTCCCGGCTCGCCATGAATGCCGACACCCATTTCCATTTCGTCGTCACCCAGGGTGAAGTTCGGCCGACCCGCCGCCGGAACGGTGCACGGCAGCAGCGCTACGCCCATCGAGCGGGTACGCCGGTTGATATCATCGCCAAGCGCCTTGAGAGCGGCGAGCGGCATTCCCTTCTCGGCAGCGGCGCCGACGATCTTTTCCACGATGAGCGTGCCTGCGACGCCGCGGCGACCGGTCGTGTAAGTCGATTTCTCGACCGCGACGTCGTCATTGGTCACTACGCTCTCGACATCGCGTCCGGCCATCTCGGCGGCCATGGTGAAATTCATCACGTCGCCTTCGTAATTCTTGACGATGAAGAGCACGCCAACCCCGGTGTCGACGGCCTCCGCCGCCTCGATCATCTGATCCGGCGTCGGTGAGGTGAAGACCTGGCCCGGACAGGCGGCATCGAGCATGCCGTGGCCGACAAAGCCGGCATGAAGCGGTTCATGGCCGGAGCCGCCGCCCGAGATCAGCGCGACCTTGCCAGGCTTCAGGTTGCGGCGGCGCACGAACTTCCTGTCGGCACCGAGCAACAGGATATCGGCATGCGCAGCCGCCAATCCGTCGAGACTCTCTTCGAGCACCGTGTCGGCGCTGTTGATCAGCTTTTTCATGGCGTCCTCCCCGTGATCTTTTTTGCGTTTCGAATTGGTCAACCGATGCTTTCGGCGTAGCGCGCGAGCTGGGCAGCGAAGTCGACGATGAGCTGCTCGAGCGCGCGATTTTTCTTGTCGTCGCCGAGATCTGGCACCGTCACGGTCACAACACGCGTGCGCGCCTCGCGGTGGGCGCCGCGCAGCCGCCCCGGATGCGCGCGCCCATAGGCTTCGAGGAAAGCGGCACGCTCCGCACCTGCCAGATGGCAGACCTCGAAGATAATCGGGACATGCTTGGCCGGGATCGGCACCAGATAGGCCGGATTGGTGATCTGGCTGACGAATGACCGATTCTTGCCGAGCGCCGCCGCGAGCTTCAGCCGCGTCCCGGACGGCCGGTTGTCGAGCGCCCGTCGCAAAATGAGCTTGTAATCCGCGACATTGCTGTCGCCCGGCCGACTTGTGTCTTCGCCTGCGTCGTCACTCATGCGGTCACCCTGGCAATGGCGGCCTTGAGCCGCGCCACCGCAATCGGCGAGACCGACAGAGTCGTCAAGCCGGTCGCCAGCAGCGCCTTCGTCAAACGCGTGTCCGCCGCGGCATCGCCGCAGAGCGAGACCTCGACACCCCGCTTGCGCCCGGCCTCGACCGTTCGCGCGATCAGCGCGAGCACCGCCGGATGGCCGGCATCGTTGAGGTCGGCGACAGCGCCGATATCGCGTGCCGCAGCCATTGTGTATTGGGTCAGATCGTTCGACCCGATGGAATAGAACGCCGCGCCGAAGTCCTCTGCGCATAACGCTGCGGATGGGACCTCGACCATGATGCCGAGCGGCGGCCGGGCACAAGCGATGCCCTCTGCGCTGAGGGCCGCAAATTCGACGTCCATCATGGCATTAGCCCGGTCGAGCTCCGAAGGGATAGCGACCATCGGCAGCATCACCTTCAGCGTCCCATGCACGGCCGCCCGGCACAGCGCCCGCAACTGCACGCGAAACACCTCCGGCCGCGCCAGCGAGAGCCGGATCCCGCGCAGGCCCAGGAATGGATTGCGCTCGCCATCGACCGTCACGCCGGGGATTGGCTTGTCGCCGCCAGCATCGAGGGTGCGGATCGTCACCGGCCGTCCTGCGGCCCACTCGAGGATGCGGCGGTAGACGGCGTATTGCACGTCCTCGCCGGGCAGGCCCCTCGATCCTTCAAACAGAAACTCGGTGCGCACGAGGCCGATGCCGTCGCAGATTGCGGGATCGAGACCCGCAAGATCTTCGGGTGCGGCAACATTGAGAAGGACGGCGATGCGCCTTCCATCGGCCGTCAGCGCCGGCTTGAGGCGGCCCGCGTCGGCAGCGATCTGTGCGGCACGCGCCTCACCCATGCGCTGCTCGAACAGGCGGCGCGTTTCCGGCTTGGGATCAAAGATCACGCGGCCGGCATCGCCGTCGACCAGAGCCAATGACGGCGGCTGTCCGTTCCACGGTAATGGACCTAGTCCAACCACCATGGGGGCGCCGCGCGATCGCGCGAGCATCGCGACATGCGACGATGGCGATCCGCTAGCGAGCGCAATGGCACCGCCGCGGGTCCAGTCCACAGCGAGGAACGTCGACGGCGAAATATCGTCACCCGTGACGATGGAATCTCCGGAGATTTTTGCGATCGTGTTTGCGCCGTTCAGCCCTGCGAGCACGCGATCGCGAATGTCGACGAGATCGGCGGCACGGGCGCGGAAATACTCCTCATCCGCCGCGCGATAGCCGGCGATCTCCGCATCGAGTGCTGCGCGCCAGGCCTCATCGGCAGCCGTACCGCCCGCAACAGCCTCGTAAGCCCCCTCCGCGAGCGCATCGTCACCGAGCATCGCGACCTGGAATTCCAGGATCTCCGCGGCCTCGCCATGAACCTTCGCGATCAGTTCGGCAAGCTCGGCTGCTGCCCCCTCGATCGCTGCCTTCAGCGCTGCGGCCTCCTGCGCGGGATCACCTTTCGTCACCCTGCTCGCCACTGCACTCGTCAACACGGCGACCGGGCCGATGGCGAGGCCTGGCGAGGCGGGATGGCCGGTGAGGTGAATCTCGCCCACGATTCTACGCCTCGCCGAAACCGTCATGCACCAGCGCCAGCATGGCCGCGAGCGCCGCCTCGCCATCAGGGCCGGCAATGCGGAAATGCAGCGTTGCGCCTTGCGGCGCTTTCACACGCATCACCTTCACCGGACTCTTGGCGTCGGTCCAGGGCCCCTCGGCTGCAAGCGCAACTTCGATCTTGGCGACAAACCCTTTCGCGCATTGCGTGAGCTTCACCGACGGCCGCGCGTGCAGGCCGACCGGATTGACGAGGACCGCCGAAGCGGTCAGCGGCACAAACGTCTGGGCCGCCCGGTTGGCGTTGGCATCATGCATAGAATTCCTCCGCACTGCGCTTGACGGCGGCAAGCGATGAGCCGCCCGAAGATTCGGTCGCAGCGATCACGGCCCCCTCGACCACTGGGGCATTACAGACCAGCACGCGCGCGCGCCGGTCTTCCGGGAGCATCTCGACCGCCATCTCCGAATTGGTTTCGGCACCGCCGAGATCGACGAGGATCGCTACACCCGCCGGTGACCAGGCCGTCTCGATCGCCTCGAGGATTCCCGCAACATTCGTACCTAGGCCACCATCGACATCGCCACCGGTCCAGGCGAGCGGCACTGCGTCCCCGACCATCTGGCGCACCATATCGGCCGCGCCTTCCGCGATCTTCGGCGAATGCGACACGATGACAATTCCGACGTTGCTCATGTATTGACCTCGAGCTCGAGTGTCTCAACTGCTGCGCCGATCAGAAGCGACGCCGAGCGCGAGCCCGGGTCCATATGACCGATGGAACGTTCGCCAAGGAACGATGCGCGGCCACGGATGGCCTGCATGGGCGTGGTGCGATCGGCCGCTTGCACAGCCTCGGCCGCGATTGCCTTGGCATCACCGCCTCCCGCGAGAACCGCGTGCACCGGCACCAGGACATCGAGCAGCGTCTTCTGTCCTGCCTCCGAACGGCCGCGCGCCTTGACGGCCTCGATTGCCTTCTCCGTCGCCGCGACCAGATCGGTCCGGCTCGGCTGCTCCGGAAGGGCCTTGCCCAATTCCATGAAGAAAGTTCCGACCAACGGCCCCGACGCACCGCCGACCTTCATCACCAATGTCATTCCGATCGCCTTCAGCATTTCGGGGAGCGACTTGTCAGCAAGGCCCGGCAATGCGGCGAGCACCGCCTCGAAACCGCGTTTCATGTTCAGCCCGTGATCCCCATCGCCAATCGCCTGGTCGAGGCTCGTCAACTCGTCCGCATGCTCGATCACCGACGCCGCCAGCGCTCGAACCAATCTTTCCCTGGCTACCCGATCAAGGCTCATGCCGCTACCCTCCAGCCCTTCGCATCGAAAAATAGCGGTTTATTCAAACGCAGCGACACGACGTCTCCGGCGCCAAAACCCGCCTCGGGATCCGCCAGGGTCACGACCGGTCGACCCGCGAGATCGAGATGAAGGTGGCTCTGGTCGCCGAGATGCTCGACCCGCTTGACGGTTGCCGATATGTCGCCGCCGCCGCGCGCAATCGTCAGGTGCTCGGTCCGCGCGCCAATCGTCTCGACGCCGACGGGCGCCCCCGCGAACAGCGCCGCCGGCAGCAGATTGATCGTCGGCTGGCCCAGCCTTGCTGCGACATGCGCGTTGATCGGGTTCTCGTAGATTTCCCGCGGCGTGCCGATCTGCATCAGCCGCCCGCCTTCGATCACGCCGATGCGCGAGGCCATGGTCATCGCCTCGGTCTGATCGTGGGTGACATAGAGGATCGTCGCGCCGAGATCGACCTGGATCCGCTTGAGCTCGAGGCGCAGCTCGCCGCGAAGCTTGGCATCCAGCGAGGAGAGCGGCTCGTCCATCAGATAGATGGAGGGCGAACGGACCAGCGCCCGGCCGATCGCGACGCGCTGCATCTGGCCGCCCGACAGCTGCGTCGCCTTGTTGTCCAGCTTCGTCTCGATATGAAGCAGGCGCGCCACCTCCTGCACCTTCGCGCGGATATCGGCTTCGGGCACGCGGCGGGTCGGCGCACGCAACGCGAACGCCATGTTCTCGAACACGGTGAGGTGCGGATACAGCGAATATTGCTGGAAGACGAAGGCAACATCGCGGTCCGCCGGCGCATCGCCGGTCACGCTGCGCCCGTCGATGCGGATCGAGCCAGAATCCGGCTGCTCCAATCCAGCGATCAATCGCAATGCGGTGGTCTTGCCGGCACCGGTCGGCCCGAGCAATGCCACGAACTCACCGTCGCCAACGGTCAGCGATAGATCACTCAAGGCTTGAGTCTTGCCGAAGGCCTTGGAGACGGCATTGATCTCGACCTCAGCCATGCGCGCCTCCTTCATGCAGCGCGGTGCGGATCGCCCGGCCGGATGCCTTGTCGAAGATCGACAGCGTATCGGGCCGGAAATCGAGCCCGACAGTCTCGCCGGTCCGAAACGATTTGCTGCTGGGTGAGCGGGCCTTGAGCGCGCCGTAGTGCGTCGTCACGGTCACGATCTGCGTCGTGCCCAGATATTCAGTGCCATAGACCTCGCCGCGCACCATGCCACGATCGGTAAAACGCACATGCTCGGGCCGTACCCCGAGCACGAGCTCGCTTTCCGCCATGGCCTCCCGCGCCGCAGGAATTGCGACGTCACGCTCGCCGAGCCGGATCGCGTCTGCACCGGTCTGCAGGCCGCCACGGAACGGCAGGAAATTCATGGGCGGCGAGCCGATGAAGTCGGCGACGAACAGCGAAGCCGGCCGGTCATAGATGTCGCGCGGGCTCGCCACCTGCTCGACGACGCCGTTGTTCATCACAGCGATCCTGTCGGCCATCGCCATGGCCTCGAGCTGGTCATGGGTGACATAGACAGTCGTCGCGCCCAGCCGGTCATGCAGGGCCCGCAATTCATGAATCATGGCGTCCCGCATCTCGGTATCGAGCGCGCCGAGCGGCTCGTCCATCAGGAAACACTTTGGCTTGCGCACGATCGCCCGGCCCAGCGCAACACGCTGCCGGTCGCCGCCGGCAAGGCCGGAGACGGAGCGGTCGAGAAGGTGCGAGATCCGCAGGATGCGCGCAGCCTCGACGACCCGTCGATCACGCTCGGCCGCGCCGACGCCCTCGCATTTCAGGGGAAAGCCGATGTTGCGCCGGACATTCATGTGCGGATAGAGCGCGAAGAGCTGGAACACGAAGGCGATGTCGCGCGCCGATGCGCGGTTCATCGTCACGTCCTCGCCATCGAGCCGGATCGTGCCCGCCGTCGGCAGCTCTAGGCCGGCGATCATGCGGAGCGTCGTGGTCTTGCCGCAGCCGGACGGTCCGAGCAAGCAAAGGAACTGGCCGTCCTCCACCGTGAAGCTGGCGGACCTGACCGCATGAAACGCACCGAAGGATTTGTCGAGCACCTCGACCTTGATCTGTGCCATCGCGCGCTACTCCCGGACCTTGGACACGATGGTGAACATCACCGTGCCGAACAGGGTCGTCGCAAACGACCAGGAGTACAGTGTCAGAGACAAAGGCTGCATCAACATCACGACGCCGGCGGCGATGATCGTCGTCGCGATGGCTTCGAGCGGGCCGCGGCGCAGAAGGCGGTCCGCAAGACCGCGACGCGCAATGGATGGAGTGGCGTCGATGCTCATTTGCGGACAGCTCCAAAAGTGATGCCGCGCAGCAGATGCTTGCGAAGCAAGACCGTGAACACCACGATCGGCACCAGAAACAGCGTCGTGCCGGCGGCCACTGCGGGCCAATCTTGCCCACCCTCGCCGATGATGATCGGAATGAACGGCGGCGCCGTCTGTGCGTTACCCGAGGTGAGAAGCACCGCGAAGGCGTATTCGTTCCAGGCGAAGATCAGGCAGAAGATTGCGGTTGCCGCGATTCCCGTGGTGGCCTGCGGCAGCACCACCTTCACGAACGCCTGGAAGCGGGTGTATCCGTCGATCATCGCGGCCTCTTCGTACTCACGCGGGATTTCGTCGATGAATCCCTTGAGCAGCCAGACCGCCAGCGAGACATTGACCGAGGTGTAGAGCAGGATCATCCCGAGCCGGGTGTCCGACAAGCCGATGGTGCGGTACATCAGATAGATCGGGATCGCGACCGCGATCGGCGGCATCATCCGGGTCGACAGGATGAAGAACAGCAGGTCATCTTTCAGCGGCACGCGAAACCGGGAGAAGCCGTAGGCCGAGAGGGTACCCAGAGCAACGGCGAGCACGGTCGAACCGAACGCAATGATCAACGAATTGACGAAGCGCGGCACATAGTTCGAGGGGCCGGCGACCACCATGTTGCGGCTGCGCGCGATGTCATCGCACAGCCCTTGCGGCGGCCCCAGCGAACGGATGAATTCCGGCGTCTGGCGCGAGCGGGTCGTGAACAGGTTGCAGAAGCCTTCGAGCGACGGCTTGAACATCACCTTCGGCGGATAGGAGATCGCATCGTCAGGCGACTTGAATGCGGTGAGCATGATCCAGACCAGCGGGATCATGGTGATGATCGCGTAGAGCACGACGAGCGAGCCGGCAAAGCGCCGCGTCGTGGCCGACGGCTCGACGACTGAATGGGCTGTGGTGGCTGATGTCATCGGCTTTTCACCTTGTTCAGCGCCTTCACATAGATGTTGGCGAGTCCCAAGACCGTCACGAACAGGATGATCGCGAAGGCCGAGGAATAGCCGGTGCGCCAGCTCTCGAACGCCGCCCGCTTGAGCGTGATCGAGGCGACTTCCGTGGTCGATCCCGGCCCGCCGCCGGTGAGCAGATTGACCATGTCGAACATCTTGAAATTCTCGATGCCGCGGAAGAGCACGGCCAGCATGATGAACGGCAGCGCCATCGGCAGCGTGATCGACCAGAACTGCCGCCATTTCGACGCACGGTCGACCTCGGCCGCTTCGTAGATGTAATCGGGGATCGAACGCAGGCCGGCGAGACAAATCAGCATCACATACGGCGTCCACATCCACGCATCGACGATGACGATGGCCCAGGGGCTCAGCGTGACGTCGCCCAGCATCTGGAAGGACGAGGCTGCGCGGCCGGTGAAGAAGGCGACGACGTAATTGAACAGGCCGATCTGGGGCTGGTACAGGAAGGTCCAGAAATTGCCAACGACGGCCGGCGAGAGCATCATCGGCAGCAGGATGATCGTGGTCCAGATGCCATGGCCGCGGAATTTCTTGTCGATGAGGTAGGCCAGGCCGAATCCGAGGACGGTCTCGATTACCACCGTCCAGATCACGAAATGCGCGGTCACCTGCATCGCCGCCCAGATGTCAGGATCGGTCAGGATCGACTGGTACCAGTCAGCGCCCAGCCAGATCGTCGGCACGTTGGCCCTGTTCGCGCGGTAGTTCGTGAACGACAGATAGATCGTCCAGAGCAGCGGGAAGATGTTGATCGCCAGCAGCAGCACGATCGTCGGCGTGATGAAGAGCCAGGCAAGCGTCCTGTCCGACAGGCCCCGGATGCGGCGCGCCACGCCTGGCCGGACCATGACGGCCCGATAGGTGATCCGCGAAGAGGCACTCAATTCGTTCATTGCGTGAACCGATCCTGGCACCCGGCGTCGACACTGCGACGAATTCCGGTCATCTCGAAGGAAACCCGGAGCGCGAGCGCACGCGCTCCGGGCAGCTTGCATCAGAACTTCTTGCCTTCTTCCTTGAAGATCGCCTTCCAGTCCTTCACCAGACCGTCGAGCGCTTCCTGCGCGGTGCCCTTGTCGGCCACCACATAGTCATGCACGCGCTTCTGCTCGGCTTGGAGCAGCTGGGCGTAGGAGGGCTCGGCCCAGAAGTCGACGACCATTCCCATCGACTGCAGGAACTCCTTGGCGAAGGGCGCGCTGTTCGGGAAGCTCGGGTCGTTCAGCACGGACTTGGCGCAGGAATAGCCGCCGAGCGCCCACCACTTCTTCTGGACGTCGCCGCCGGAGAACCACTTGATGTATTGCAGCGCCTCGGCCTGGTTCTTGGAGTAGGAGACCACCGAGATGCCCTGTCCGCCGAGCTGCGTCGCTTGCGCGGCGGGACCGGCCGGGTTGACGAAGAAACCGATCTTGTCGCCGCCGACATTCGGATCCTTGTAGAGGCCTGGGAAAAACGCGAAGAAATTCATCTGCAGCGCGACCTGGCCGGACTTGAAGGCATCAAGCCCTTCCGACATGTAGGAGTTGGAGGCGCCGGGCGGCGTGCAGCACTTGTAGAGCTCCTTGTAGGCCTCGAGCCCCTTCACCGCGCTGGCCGAGTTCACGAACCCATCCATCGCATAGGGCTTCTTCGGATCGTCGTATTTGAAGCCGTAGTCGTAGAGGTAGTTCGAGACGCCCATGGTGATGCCTTCCGAGCCGCGCTCGGTATAGATCGAGGCGCCGTAGACCTTCTTGCCGTCGATCTCGCGGCCCTGGAAGAATTGCGCGATCTCCTTGAGCTCATCGAGCGTCTTCGGCACGCCGATCTCGCGGCCGTACTTGGCCTTGAAGTCCTTCTGCACGTCCGGCCGCGCGAACCAGTCCTTGCGATAGGTCCAGCCCACCGCATCGCCCATCGCCGGCAGCGCCCAGTAGTTCGGTGTGTTCTTCGGCCACTCGGAATAGCCGACCACCGTGGCCGGCATGTAGTCGTCCATGCTGATTCCTTCCTTCTTGAAGAAATCGTTGAGCTTGACGTACTGGCCGTTCTCCGCGGCGCCGCCGATCCATTGTGAATCGCCGATGATGAGGTCGCACAGCGAGCCGTGCGAATTGAGTTCGTTCAGGAAGCGATCGGCGTAATTGGTCCACGGCACGAATTCGAACTTCATGCCGATACCCGATTTGGCGGTGAAGTCCTTCGACAATTCGACCAGCGCGTTGGCGGGATCCCATGCGGCCCAGCACAGCGTGATAGTCTTGCCTTGCGCCTGCGCGGGCGTGGTGCCCGCTCCGACGCCGAACGCGGCGCCAACAGCCCCGCATGCCACTACAAGCGTCTTCATCGTTCGTTTCATTGCACGTTCCCTCCGAGTGGGCCGGCCATCGACATGGCGCGGCTTTCCTACCCGCTCGAGTGCTTCGAGCAGAGCGACACAGTCCATGACGAGCTGAACAACTAAACTGGCGTTTCCTCGCGCCGCCCGGATTCTATAGATCCGGCAGGCTCGATTTGTTTAGTAATGCACCATTTACTAAACATTGCAAGCGCAGTTTGCTGGTCGTCCGCTCGGCCGATTGCAATTTTCTCGTCACGAGCTGATCGCTGTTGCGGACAAGCCGGCGCGCCGACGGAGCAAGGGCGATCACCAGGTCCAGGTGATGGTCGCGAGCATGATTGCTCTGGATGAATGGCATCGACCCGTGAGCAACGGTTGGAGTAAGCGCTCGACTTACGGCCCGCATTGGTCTGCTTAAGCGCAGCGTTTATTCGCGGTCAAACGTGCTGTATAACGCCTGCAAGGAGGGATCGCGATGAAGGCTTTCATCCTTGCCTGTATTGCGACGATCGTCATCGCAGTGGTTGGAGCTGCCGCGCTCAATAGCGTACAGGAACCCGTCGCTGAGGCCTTTGCGACGACGGGCGTACGTCTTTAGGCAACGCTCCGTCAGCTCTATTCGGCTGCGGACGTAGCATGGCGAGGCTGCGGCCGAGAATCGTTCGGATCGCTCCGTGCCAACTCCTGGTCGAGCCACAGGCTATGGTGCTCGCGCGCCCAGTTGACATCGACCTCGCCTGATCCCATCGCCTCGAAGGCACCTTCCATCCCGATCGTGCCGATGTAGATGTGAGCGAGCATCGCGGCGATAAACAGCACGGCCACGACGGAGTGAACGATCTGGGCAATCTGCATGCCCTCGATTCCCGTCAGGTAGAACGGGAACATGAGCAGATACCCGGTCGCAGCGACGAGGCCACCGCCGATCACGACGATCCAGTAGATCCCCTTTTGACCCGCATTGAAGCGGCGAGCCGGCGGATGATCGTGACCGATCAGGCCGCCTCCGCGCTTGATCCACTCCACATCCACCTTGCTCGGGATATTGCCGCCGATCCACATCAGAAAGATCAGCACGACGCCGATCGTGAAGGGAAAGCTCAGGTAGTTGTGCGCGAATTTCGCCCATTGCGACCATTCCGAGAAGGCGTCAAACCCAATCAGCGGAAGCAGCAGCGGCCGACCGAACGTGACGTTCAATCCCGAGATCGCCAGGATGATGAAGCAGGTCGCAGTCATCCAGTGCACGAAACGCTCAAATGTGTTGAATCGCACGATGGTGCGGCCCGATCGTCCGCTTTCGAGACGGACCATGCCGCGCGTCAGATAGAAGATCACCAGCACCGCCAGCATGCCGAGCATGGCAACGCCGCCGATCCACCGCAGCGCGACGTTGCGGAATTCGCGCCACTCGCGGCCAGCCGGTTGCATCAGCACGCTGGAGCGCTGGTCGGGAATGCTGACGCGCCCCTGGATCCGGTCCATCTCCTGCAGCAATTGGCGCTCGTTGACCGAGCTCGCCGTCGGGTTGACCTGCTGGGCCGCTGACGGCGCCGGAACTGCCATGACCAACAGAAGCAACGCCCACGCGCCGATGGCTGGTCGAATGAACCTTGCAAATGAGGACATCTGCTCCTCCCGGCATTTGTGCCACGGCGCGTGGCGCCTTCAGGACTCGATTGTTTCGCGATAGGCGGTCTTCCAGCCCCACGCGCCTGAGCCATAGCCACGCTTCAGCACGCGCTCCTTGTAGATCTGGGCGATGATCTCGCCGTCGCCGGCGAGCAGCGACTTGGTCGAACACATCTCGGCACACAGCGGCAGCTTGCCCTCGGCCAGGCGGTTCGCACCGTATTTTTCGTATTCCTCCTTGCTGCCATCGGCCTCGGGGCCGCCGGCGCAATAGGTGCATTTGTCCATCTTGCCGCGCGAGCCGAAATTACCAACCTTCGGATATTGCGGCGCGCCAAACGGACAGGCGTAGAAGCAGTAGCCGCAGCCGATGCAGAGATCCTTGGAGTGCAGGACTACGCCATCGGCGGTGGTATAGAAACAGTTCACCGGGCACACTGCAGCGCACGGCGCATCCGTGCAGTGCATGCAAGCCATCGAGACCGATCGTTCGCCCGGCTTACCATCGGCGATGGTGACGACCCGGCGGCGGTTGATACCCCAGGGGACCTCGTGCTCGTTCTTGCAGGCCGTGACGCAGGCGTTGCACTCGATGCAACGGTCGGCGTCGCAGAGAAACTTCATACGTGCCATCGTCGTTGCTCCCTATGCCGCCGCGATCTGGCAGAGAGTGACCTTGGTCTCCTGCATGTTCGTCGCGGGATCGTATCCGTAGGTGGTGATCGTGTTGGCGCTTTCACCGAGCACGATCGGGTCGGTGCCCTTCGGGTAGTTGCCGCGGAGATCCTTGCCCGCAAGCCAGCCACCGAAGTGGAAGGGCATCCAGGCGACCCCCTTGCCCACCCGCTCGGTGACGAGTGCCTTCATCCTTGCCCGTGAATTGTTCTCGGCACCGGTGACCCAGACCCAGGCACCATCCTTGACGCCGCGGTCGGCGGCGTCGGTAGGATTGATCTCGATGAACATGTCCTGCTGCAATTCGGCGAGCCACGGGTTGGTCCGGGTCTCCTCGCCGCCGCCCTCATATTCGACCAGGCGGCCGGACGACAGGATGAGTGGGAACTGTTTCGCAATTCCCTTCTCCACTGCAGCCTTCTGCACGGAGAAGCCAATATTCGGCACCCGGAACTGCTTGGCATCGGGCAGCGTCGGATATTTGGCAACGAGATCGACGCGCGGCGTGTAAATCGGCTCGCGGTGGACCGGGATCGGATCGGGCAAGCCGAATGCATTCATGCGCGCCTTGCCGTTGCCGTAGGGGACGCAGCCGTGCGCCAGCGCGACGCGCTGGATGCCGCCCGACAGGTCGAGCGACCACGACACCGCGTCCGGAGTTGCGGGGTTGACCTTGTTGATCACGGCCATTTCCGCTTCGGTGAGCTCGGTATCCCAGCCGAGCTTCTTCAGGCTGGCGAGCGTGAATTCCGGGTAGCCGTCCTGGATGGCCGACCCTAGCGAGTACGAGCCATCCGCGAGCAGGCTGACCTTACGCGTCGTGCCGTCCGGCAGCTTCTCCTCGCGCTCGATGCCAAACCGCGGCCGGAACGTGCCGCCGCCATCCATTACATGCAGATTGGTATTGTAGAGCAGCGGCGTGCCGGGATGCTTGACCTCCGGTGATCCCCAGCACGGCCAGGGCAGGCCGTAATAATCGCCCCCGACCTCGGGATCGTCCCTGGGTGCCCGCATGGTCAGCATGTCGAACTTGGCTTGGTTCTTCATGTGCGCCTTGAGGCGCTCGGGCGATTGCCCGCAATAGCCGGTCGACCAGCTGCCGCGGTTCATCTCGCGCAGTACATCTTCTGCTTCAGGAAGATTGTTCTCGACCTTGATCTTCTTGAACATTTGGTCGGCGAAGCCGAACTTCTTCGCCAAGAGGTAGATGATCTCGAGATCATCCTTCGACTCGAAGATCGGCTTCACGATCTGCTCGCCCCATTGCAGCGAGCGGTTGGAGGCGACGCGCGAGCCCTTGCACTCGAATTGCGTGGCAACCGGAAGAATGTAGACTCCATCCTTGCGTCCCGCCTCGACTGCGAGCGAGGCCCAGGTCGTCGGATGCGGATCGGCGATGACGAGCAGCTCGAGCGCCTTCAGGCCATTAAGAGATTCAGGGATACGGGTGATGCTGTTGGAGGCGTGTCCCTGCACGAATACCGCCTTCACACTGTCCTTCTGCGCGATCTGATCCTTCGGCAGCGTCACCGCCTCGAACCAGCGGGTCAGCGGAATGCCGGGGGCTTCCATGATCTGCTTGGAGTCGAAGCGAGACTTCAGGAAGTCATAATCGACCTCCCAAACCCGCGACCAGTGCTTCCAAGCGCCCTCGGCGAGGCCGTAGTAGAACGGCAGCGTGACGATATCGAGCCCGACGTCGGTCGCGCCCTGGACGTTATCGTGGCCACGGAAAATGTTGGCTCCCATGCCCGCTCCGCCGACATTTCCGGTCATCAGCAGCAGGATGCAACTGGCGCGCACATTGGCGGTGCCCACGGTCTTCTGGGTCTGGCCCATGGCCCAGATCAGCGTGGCCGGCTTCTCGGTGGCAAACATCTTGGCGACGCGCTTGAGCTGCTCGCCGGGAATGCCGGTGACACGCTCGACTTCGTCCGGAGTCCACTTCTCCACTTCCTTGCGGAGATCGTCGAACCCGTAGACGCGCTGCCGGATGAATTCCTTGTCTTCCCAGCCGTTCTGGAGGATGTGCCACATCATGCCGTAGAGCACCGGGATGTCGGTGCCCGGCCGCATCCGCACATATTCCGTCGCGTGCGCGGCCGTGCGCGTCAGGCGCGGGTCGATGACGACGAAGTTGGCCTTTTGCAGTTCCTTTCCCTCAAGCAGGTGCTGAAGCGAGACCGGATGCGCCTCTGCCGGATTGCCGCCCAGGATGACCTGCGTCTTCGCATTACGGATATCATTGTAGCTGTTGGTCATCGCGCCGTAGCCCCAGGTATTGGCGACGCCGGTGACGGTGGTCGAATGGCAGATGCGAGCCTGGTGATCGGTATTGTTGGTTCCCCAGAATGCGCCGAGCTTGCGGAACAGGTAGGCGCCTTCGTTCGTCATCTTGGCCGAGCCGAGCCAATAGACGGAATCGGGGCCCGACTTCTCACGTACAGCTTGAAGTTTGTCGCCGATCTCGTTGATCGCGGTGTCCCAGGACACGCGGGTCCATCGCCCGTCTACCAACTTCATCGGATAGCGCAGTCGCCGCTCGCTGTGCACGAGCTCGCGCACGGAGGCACCCTTGGCGCAATGCGATCCGCGATTGATCGGGGAATCCCAGCTCGGCTCCTGGCCGATCCATACCCCGTTCAGGACCTCAGCCGTCACCGTGCACCCAACCGAGCAATGCGTGCAGACGCTCTTGCGGACGGTCGCGCCTGCGGCGAGCGGACCGGCCATCGCCGCTTCCGCCTTGCGCACGCCGCCGACCGGCAGCGTGCCGAGCGCGGCGAGCGCGCCGCCAGCAAGACCGGATTTGCGCAAGAAGCTGCGGCGGTCGAGACCGCCGGCCTGCCCCGCAAGGGACACGGCAACGGAACCATGGCGCAAGGAACGCTCGTTTGTTCGCTTGATCAGCACGGTCAACCTCCCTTGGCCGGATAACGATTGACGCGATAGAAGGCCTTGATGTGATCGGTTTCCTTGTAGCGCGCCTTGCGCTTCTCATCGCTGGTCTCGCTATCAGCCTGCGCGGACCCGACCAGCGGTGCCGCGAGCGTCGCGCCGGCGCCGACCGTGCCGACGCCGACCTTGCGCAGGAAATCGCGACGCCCGACTGTGGTTTTCTCGTCTTCACTCATCGCATCTCTCCTGGACCTGCCGGTGCAGGTCAGTTGGCGAACGTGAATGCTTCCCTCTCGATCTCGATAAAGGCGCGGCCGAGCGCGCCGACCGCACGATAGAAGATGGCGCTCTCAGCGCGCTCGATGTCGGCGAACAGCTGCCCTATCCAGGACCCGACATGCTTGTCAAAGAACGCGCGCTGCTCCTCGAACGACGCCGGGAAGCGCCCTCCCGCGAAGCCCGCCATGATCTCGCACAGGATGGCGGCGTGATCTTCCGGCTCCGAATTATTCGCGGCGCGCTCGATTCCGGACGCGGCGAGATCGGCGCGCAGGCGCGACAGCGGCCGCTCGTTGAGGAATCCCGTCAGGTAGTAGGAGGCATAAGGCAACAGCTCGCCGCGGCCGAGACCGACGAACAGATCGAAATGTTCGCGCTCGACCTTGGCTGCGACTGCATTGGCGGCGGCTGCGGCCAGCCCGGCATGCGCGCACCCGAGCGGCGTCGCATCACCGTTCAATGCGGCCAGTTGATCGAGCAGCCTTCTAGACGGTGCCGCGGACAAGAGCGTCGCGAGCAGCAGATATTCTCGCGCACGCGCCGCATCGACGGGTTCAATCAGCTCTTCGGACACAAGCGGCTCGCTGTACAGATCGGGCCGCAAGTCCTGGCGCGATACGCCGGTGGCCGCTTCGACCGCCATCACCCGTTGTGCTGGCACCTTGCTCCAGTTCGAAACGGAGGGTTGGCTGATGCCAATTTTGCGCGCGAGTCCTGCAACGCCGCCAGCGGCGCATATGGCTCGCTCAAGGCCATCATCACGCACGTGGACCTCCATCCAAGTCCCGGGTGCTGATTTTGCTTTCGCTACAAAGCGCTAGACCAAGCGTAGTCCCGGCCCAACTGAGGGTCAATCGCCTCCCCATAGTCTGAGGCTATAGCCGTTCGTCGGAGCCTAGCGAGGCAGCGCTCCGCCATGGGTGCGGCGAGGACTCGACGGCTGTTCGCCTCCAGTGCTTTCAGCCACCGTTAGTTGCGATGCAGCAGGAACAGGTGAAGGCCGGGCTTGCTCGGCGACGATCTCAACACTCGATCTCTCGACCTGCTGCAATTCCGGCGAAGAATCCGTGACTTCAACCGGAGTCTCAGGCAGCGTCTCGGCTGCCTTGCTGAGGCCGCCGAAGATTCTGTCCACGAACGCGGCCAGTTCTGCTTCCGAGCAATCCAGTGGGCCAAAGCCCGGCATTGCGGTCGGATCGTTGAAGTCCCAGGCGTTTTCCGCAAGCCCGATGAAGTCGCGAATGGCGGGATCGGCACTCCAGGCGCGACGAAGCGCCGCACGTGTCAGCTCCTGCGGAATCCCCGTGCGCAGGAATTGCCTGATGTCCGTTACGGACGTGATCGCGTCGATCGAAGGCAGGCTCGAAAGGTCAAACTCTGCTTCGTCGTTTTTCACGGCAGGCGGTGGTGCCGACTGCATGTCGTCGGGCATAGCCGGATCGGGTTGCCGAGCGTTCGCCTTTGCTTCCTGCTTGCGACGGGACCAGCGCGCCAGGAACTTATCCTCACTCATTCGTGTCCGCCTTTTTGCTGCCGGCTCGCCAGCGCTTCCGGATCGGCCTGCCGCCGCTTGCGTTTGAAGAATTCCCGTTCGACGTGGTGCTCGGCAACGACTCTTTCAATCTGCTCACGCAGCGCTTCCGGCATGGGAACGGCCTCGACCAGGTTCGCGCCGGACTCCGTGAACGCCTCGCCTTCCGCAGGATCGACGGTGGCGGCAGCCACCGAATAGGGCCAAGCGCCCTCCGCAGGCGACAACACGGTCCAGATGCTCGGGCTACCCGAAGCGAGATTGTCGCGATAGCGCGCCGTCTCGGAACTGTAGAGATCGACCGTAGCACTGCCGGCATAGAACAGCGTTCTGCCGCTCTCTTCGCGCAGAACCGTCCAGGGCTTTGTGTCCGGCTCGTCCGGCAGCACGGCGACCGCGCGCCAGACAAAGTCAGTCCACGGCGAGTCCGCCTTGTACCGCTCGACCACGATGCCGACGGGGATGCACACAAGCGGCAGCGCGGCCGGGCTCACGTCACCATCTCCAGGTGCTTGATCGGCAGCCCCGTCAGCAAATTCTGCGGCTTCATCCGGAGTTGCTGATCGGAGTTCATCGACAGAATGAGATAGACCGGCTCGCCCTGCATCTCGTCCGCGACTGCACTCGTGTCTGCAAACGTCAGGCTGAACAATGCAAGCACACGGCCGGCGCTGCGGTCGTCGAGTTGTTCGCCATGCCAGAGGCGGTCGCCGAGCCTGGTCGCATCGGCGTCGAGCCCAACATACCAGGTGAGCCGCGCATCACGCAGTTCGCGCAGCGGCTCGATACCGACATCAATCCCGAGCAGATGGGAGATCCAGCGCGTCATCGCCCGCGCCAACGCCCATGGCCCGCGGCCGCCCGCGGTGAGATCGAAAGCCATGTCGAAATGGTCGCTTCGGTGCCAGTAGTCGTCGACATTGCCCTCGCCCAGGACGTCCAGCTCTGCATCGGTCACGGCCCCGAGCATCGACATCAGCGAGAGCACCGGGGTCGGGCTCCGCCCACCGACGACCTCCTCGTCGCCGAGCAGTAGGGCCCCTTCTTGCGGCAGGATGCGCTGCTGGCGGAAGAACAGCTCGGCCGCGCGCAGCACGAACGGGTCATCGCAGCCATCCAGCGCATTGCGCAGGATGACATGCACGAGTTGATTGACGAACAGCGGCGGCAAACCGTTCGTCCCCGACCGGACGGCTGCAAGATAGGCGGCTTCCAGGGTCCGATGTCTCACCAGGAGATCGCGAACGGCAAGCACGAGCCGCCAGTTCTCCCGGGCATCCGCGTCAACGATCGCTGCGATTTCATCCACACTGACCGCCCGGCGGGGAGCAACAAACAACTCGCGGTGCAGGCGCCGCTCGACCGGGCATGCGTCGTCCGGCGGAATCAGCTCGGGCCGGACGAAATAGGCCTTCAGGAACTCGTCGGTGACGCAAAGCCCGCCGCCCGCCTCGCGGTCGAGCAGATGATGGCCGCATGCGATCCAGAAATCATTCATCGATTCTGCGGCTCCCGGCCCATCTCGGCAAGCCTGACATTGCTGTCAGGTTCGACGTCATCCTCGGCTTCCATGAACGAGAACGCCTTGCCGTGCCCCTGTCCCTGCCGCAGCTGCAGCCTGCGGAACGACTCGCGGATTTCGCCGTCGCTCACCGAGCGGTGGACGGCAATGAGCGAACTGATCGGATGCGTGCAGAGCGACTGCACAAAGACGACCTCCTCTTCGGCGGCCGTCCGCGCGGTTGCGGGATCCGGCGCGCTGAAACGATCGATGAGTTGCCCGGCGAGGAGCTCGATCAGCGCCCGGCAGTCGCTTTCCGTTGCCGGCACGATCTGCGCCAGTGTCGACCAGCCCCAGGATTGCACCCCAAGGAGGCCGCTGCGGAACGTCGCGCGCGCCTTGCCGCTCAAAGTCGCCGGATCCTGGTCGCAGAAGCGGAACGCGCCGGAGACGACCCATTCGCCGGGCTCTGCCGCCGCGTCGAACACGAAGGTGTCGGAGGGATCGAGCGCTATGGCGCGCAGCAGTTTCAGGGCTCTTGTCACATCCTTGGCCCTCCGAGTTTCGGATCGAGCCAGGATGGTGCGGCGAGCGCTTTGACGAGCTCGCTCCGCTCAACCCTGCCGGTACCGACGTGACGCGCGAAGAGGTCGCCGCCCTCGTCGATCCTCAGGACGGTTCGCCGCTCATGGGGAACCCGGCTGAGATAGTCGCGTGCGACGCTGTCAAAGCCATCGACCTGCCAACGATCGATCACCCGCATCAGGTGCCGTGCAAAACTCTCGGTCACCTGGTCGGCGCCCGCTTCGCCGAACCCCTCCTCATCCAGCGCGGACGCGAGCGGACGAACGCCGGGTCCCTGATCGGCCATGGCGACGGTCCGGATCATGGCGCCAAACACCAGCCATGCGGGCCGCTCAGTCTCGCGCGCGGACGATGGCCACCCCATCCGCCCTCCTCCGACGAGCCCGCCGTCGATCTCGACGGAGCCGGGCCACCCGATCACAACCGTCTTGTTGGGCGGCGCATAGGCGCGAAGAGCGTCGGTGAGTGCGACCATGCCGGCGTAGAACGCGCGCCGCGCGGTGCTCAAGTTTTCGCCGGGCTCGAGCACCACGGCGAATTCGGCGAGATCGAACCGCCCGACATACACCAGTGTGCCGGCGCCGTGCTTGGGTGCAATGCGGCAAGCATGGGCAAAGGCGTCTCCGCTCTCGCGCAACCGGACGAGCGTGAAGGGCGGCGGCAGATGGATCGGTTCCGCCAGGGAAACGTGGCTGGTTGGGGTCGACCGCAAGGCCGTCCTCCACTTTCCTTTTCTTCCCGATAGTGAAAATCTATACGAGGTGCAGGAACGGCGCGAGTCCGTAAGTCGGCGCCGCACTGACGGAGGGATTCACCTGGACCAGCCAGCGAAGACCGTCCTGATCTGCTCGTGCGAAGACACGATGCGTCTTGACACGGCTGCGATCCAGCGGGGATGCCCCAACTGCGAGATCAGAAGCTTTCGCCATCTCTGCGGCGCGGAGCTCGATCATTTCCGCAATGCGGCAAAGGCGGATGGTCCGCTGACGGTCGCCTGCACGCAGCAGGCTGCCCAGTTCACCGAAGAGGCCGGCGACCTTCCCAACGGGATCACTTTCGTCAACATCCGCGAGACGGCGGGCTGGTCGCACGACGGCGCCAATGCGGGTGCGAAGATGGCCGCTCTGCTGGCGGCCGCCGCGATTCCCGCACCCGACTATCCGCTGGTCACATTGTCGAGCGACGGCATCGTCCTGATCTATGGACGCGACGAGGCCGCGATCGAAGCCGGGCGGCTGCTCGCAGACCATCTCGATGTCACGGTGATGCTCAGGCAGCTGACAGACGTTACGCCGCCTCCCGCGGCAGTGTTTCCGATCGTAACAGGCACGATCCGCAACGCGCGGGGACATTTTGGTGCCTTCGAGCTCACGATCGACGACTACGCACGACCGCGCCCCTCTTCGCGCGACCACTTCGTATTCGAGGCCCGGCGCAACGGGGCGACCTCGCGTTGCGATCTGGTGCTCGACCTCTCCGGCGAGCCACCGCTATTTGCCGCGCACGACCTGCGGGACGGCTATCTCCGCGCCGATCCGAGAGATCCCGCGGCGGTGCTGCGCGCGGTGCTTGCCGCTCGCGATCTCGTCGGAAGTTTCGACAAGCCGAGATATATCGACTTCACACCCAGCCTCTGCGCGCATTCGCGCTCGAAGCTGACCGGATGCCATCGCTGCCTTGACTTATGCCCTACCGGCGCGATTGCGCCGGACGGCGACCATGTCGCGGTCAATGCAGAAGTCTGCGCAGGTTGTGGGCAATGCGCGGCCGCCTGCCCCACAGGAGCTGCATCCTACGCGCTGCCGCCCGCAGACACCCAATTGCAGATCCTTCGCGCCATGTTGCTCGCCTATCGCGAGGCCGGCGGCACCCATCCGGTGCTGCTGTTGCACGACAGCCAGCACGGCACGCCGCTGATCGATGCGCTCGCCCGTCATGGCGACGGATTGCCGGCCAACGTGCTTCCCCTCGCCGTCAACGAGTTGACGCAGGTCGGCCTGGAGGCCGTTATCGGCGCATTCGCGTATGGCGCGGCGGCAGTGCGGTTCCTCCTACGCGCCAAGCCGCGACACGGCGTGTCCGGACTTTTGCAGACGATCATCATGGCCGAGACCATCCTTGCCGGGCTCGGATTTGACGGCCGCCGCGTGGCCACGATCGAAACCGACGATCCCGACACCCTGGCTGACCAACTGACGGGGATGGGTTCCCTCGCCGGTCTCGAGAATCCAGCGACTTTCCGGACAGTCGGTAAGCGGGGCGATCTGCTCCGCTTTGGCCTGAGTGAATTGCATCGTCTCGCGCCAAAGCCGGTCGACGTGATCGCCTTGCCCGAGGGTGCACCGATCGGTGCAATCACCGTTGACGCCGGCGGTTGCACGCTGTGCCTGTCGTGTGTTTCTGTCTGCCCGACCGGCGCGCTTCGCGCCGATCCTGAGCGTCCCGTCCTCAAATTCGTGGAGGACGCCTGTGTGCAGTGCGGTCTGTGCGAGAGCACCTGTCCCGAGAAGGTCATCACGCTCACCCCGCAGATCGACTTCCGGACCAGGCGCGCGCCGGCGCGCGTGATCAAGGAAGAAGAACCGGCCCTTTGCGTTCGCTGCGGCACGCCTTTCGGCGTGAAGAGCACCATCGATCGGATCGCGACAAAGCTCGAGGGGCGCCATTGGATGTATCCCACCGGGGACCGCCGAACCGAAGCCTTGCGGATGTGCGCCGATTGCCGCGTCATTGTCATGAGCGAAGAGCAGTTCGATCCAATCCAGGACGTTCCGGAACGCGCACCACCACGGACGACGGATGACTATCTGCGTCAACGCGAGAAAAAGGAATAGCCGCATGCCTCGTTCCATGATGGGTGTTGCGACCTGCCTTGCCATCACGGCCCTTGCCGGCACGGCCGTCGAGGCCGCCGCCCTCACCAAGGTGGAAAAGGTCGCGCTCAAACGGGCGATCGTCGCCTGCAAGGCCGAGGCCAAGGGCAAGAAGATCAAGTGGCTGTCACGCCGGAAATACGTCAACCAATGTGTCGTGACGGCGCTCAAGGAACATCCCAGCATCGACGTCGCCCGCATGCTCAAGGAGAACCCGGAGCTAACAAACATTCCCGTGGAGCAATGGCCGGGGTATTAGAGCGTTGTTGCCAGCTATTTCGACGTCGCACGCGCCAGAAAGTCCGTGAGCGCGCGGCGGTCCTCGGCCGAACCGATGTGCTGCTCCGGCATCTTGGTGCCGGGTGTGTAGGCGTTCGGCCCGATCTCGAACAGTCTTGAGACGGTCTCCGGCGTCCAGACGATATCCATCGACTTGAGCGCGTCGGAGAAGTGATAGCCCGGAAGCGAGGCGATCTTCCGGCCGAAGAGTCCCGCAAGCGTCGGCCCGGCACGCTGCACCTCAGCCTCCGACAATGTATGGCAGGCGACGCAGGCCCTGAAGATTTCGGCGCCGTGATCGCCGGCATAGGAAGCGAGCGGATCCACCGGTGTACCCAGTACGCTCGACCCGATCGCCGCTCCGGTCAGCGCATTCCAGCGCCTGATCTTGCCGTCGGCACCGCCAGTCAGGAGCGTGGTACCATCGGGCAAGAACGCAACCGACCAGACCGGCGCCCCGAACCCAGCGATCGTGCGCATCACGTTGCGCGCCTTGCGATCGACGATCGCGACGGTGCCGTCAATCGCCCCTGCGGCGATCAAAACACCGTCTTGCGAGATCGCCAGCGCCACGATCGGCCTGGCGCCAACCATGACCTCGCCGTTCACCTTGCCATCGGCGGTCATCATGCGCAGCTTGCCGTCTGCCGCACCGGTGACGATTTCGCCATCGGGCGCGATGGCGAGCGCATTCAGCGGCGCCGGCATCGTAACGATCTCGGGGCTGCCGCCCGGCAGAGGCCAAATGCACACTGTCAGATCGTAGCCAACGCTCACCAGCGTTTTCCCGTCGGGAGCAAAGGCCACGCCGTTCACGCCTTGCGAGTGACCTTCCAGCACGCTCATCCCACCGTCGGACAGCGATGAAATCCGCACGGTGTGGTCCCACGAGGCGGATGCCAGCTTCGATCCATCGGGTGAAACGGCGAGCCCGACAATGGGTCCCGTATGACCGACGACAACCATATCTGGTTGCAGCCGACCCGGCGTCCAGACAGCAATCTGGCCGTCCGCACCAGCCGTTGCCATTCGTCCATCGCCGAGGAAGGCAGCCGCATTCACCGCACCCGAATGGAAGCGAAGGACCTGCTCGGCGGACTCGGTTGCGAGGGACCATCGGATCGCGGCAGTGTCGAAGCTGCCCGACAAGATTGTCTTGCCGTCGGCTGAAACGGCGATCGCGCGAACAGGCCCGCCGTGCCCCGCCAATTGCGCCTGCGCAGGCAGCAGCGGGAGGAGCAGCGATGCCGTCAGAAGGGCGGTGGCGAGACGCAATGTCAAATCCATTGGCCGTCGGAGACAGTCACGGCGAAGCGCCCACCGTGCCATTCTGCCCGGCTTTCGCGCCACGGCCAAATGCCGGACGTCCGTCAATTCCGGCATCGATCGATGGCCGACAGGCTTGGCCTGTGGGCAAGCGCGCATCCATTTGATCCAGCTCAACGAGGGTAGCTCGTGTTGGGTTCCAGGTGCGACAAGCGGCGCCTTGAATGGCGATCTACGCGGTCGCAGTCTTCCCAAAGGCGCCTCACAGACCGAGGCCGGATATGCAAATACACCTGAAGGCCTATTTGCAGCTCATCTCGCGGTTGCGGCACTTTCGCGCGTTGCCGCCGCGAAATCGTGATCCCGGCACGCAGCACGCGTCGCCACTCCTGGTCTACGTCGTCGCAGTGTTAGCCCTCCTCCTGGCTGCCCTTGAAGTCGACGTCCACCGCGCGCGGCTTCAATCCGTGGGGCTGGTTGGCGACCCCATCGGGATTGCCCCGATTTTCATGAGTCCTTGAGCAGTGCTTGCGACAGTCGCGCCCCGGCCAGCCGCTTGGCGCGTCGAACCTGCTCGAAGGCATACGAGCCGACCAAGTCGTCCGGTTCGATCACTATCAGTTGAGACGCGCTGGCGCTGTTCTCACTGCGGTGTCTCCCTTGGAAACACAAGAGATCGATCTGCGAAATCTTCAACCGGCAATTTGTTTCGTTGCATTTGCATCCCTTGCAAAGGGGGCATCCCTGCTACCGATGTGCGACCCGCCGGTAATGGATGCGATGCCATATTCGCCGCAGCGACGAAAACGGCCAGCCCGGCCAGGCCAGAGATCATCAGAAGCTTCATGCGAACCTCCAGCGGTTCTACGAGAGTCGAAGCTCTGACTAGTGCAAGAGTCGAAATCCCCGTGTGAGATCCCTCACATCTCTCTTTCTCTTGATCATCGTTGCGCCGGCTGCCCTTCGCGCCAGTCAGGATCCGCTATAGCAGGATGCCTATACACTCTGCTCGATTGCGGCCGCCCCTAGTGGCGACGCAGATGGTCGGCGGCAACAAGCGTTCACTGCGTCCTGGAAAAGTTCCACGTGCCCTGATTGCGCCCTCGCTAGAACTGGACGCCGCGCGTCAATGCACCATCGACAACGAGGTTCGTCCCGGTGATGAAGCTCGCCGCGCGGCTCGCGAGAAACACCACGGCGTTAGCCATTTCCTGCGGTGTCCCCATCCGTCCCGTCGGATTAAGCGCCAGCGCGGTCTTGTAGAGCTCTGGATTGTTGTCCTTGATCATGTTCCAAACCCCACCCTCGAAATAGGTGTTGCCCGGCGAGACCGAATTGGCGCGGATGCCCTTCCCCGCGAGCTGATTGGCGAGCCCTTGCGTGTAATGGATGATTGCCGCCTTGAAGGTGCCGTAGGGGCCGGCCGCGAAATCGACCTCGCGCCCGGAGACGCTTGATATCGTGACAATCGCGCCGGCCGTGCTCTTCTCCAGATACGGCATGGCCGCATTCACCAGCCGGACCGTGCCCATCATGTCGGTCGAAAATTCCTTCTGCCAGCTTTCGTCGTCCTGTCCGATCGCGAGCGCGCTGACATTGGCGACGACGACATCGATGCCGCCGAGCTTTGACGCCATATCGCCGACCCAGGTCTTTAGAACCGCCGCGTCGGCGACATCGACCGCACCGCCAAAGGCCGCCACGCCCTTGGCCTTGAGCGCGGCGACCGTGCTTTCGACCTCGGCCAGATTGCGCGAGCACACACCGACATCGGCGCCCTCGGCGGCAAATGTCTCGGCGATCGCGCGGCCGATTCCCTTGGTGCTTCCCGTGACGAGAACCTTGGCGCCCTTCAGTCCTAGATCCATGACCCGTCTCCTTTTCTTGATTCAGTAGTTGTGCGCAGCCACTTGGACCAATCCGCGATAACTGTGCGGCATGCGCATCGACACCAGATCCTTTCGACGCACGACATTGGTTGGATAGACGCTGTCGAGGTTGGTGGTGTCGACCAGCGCAGTGGCAAGCCCCGTGCCGTCGGCCGCGATCGTTTCCTGCCGCGGGAACGCGAAAGTGTCGGGGCCGAATACGCCGCTGAGCCCAGGATAGCCGCGTTCTGGATCGACGACATTAGCGAAGGCGAAGAACAAATTATTTTCGCCGGCGCGAACGCGGAAATGGTGCCAATGGTGCGAATCCGGGCCGGTTGGAATCGGCTTTCGCTGTTCGACCCCCGTGCCCGCATGCGACGAACTGAAGCGCCCCTTGATCGCGGCAGGACACGCGACGATATCGCAGCCGCGAAGCGCCAGCACCCGGCCCGCCTCGGGAAACGAGGCGTCGTGACCGATCAATAGCCCGATGCGACCGATTGGCGTGTCGACAACCGTCCAACCGTCACCGGCCGTCGCCCAGCTTCGCTCGTCGGCGGTGAGATGCGTCTTGCGATAGACCGAGATGTCCCCATCCGGCGTAACGAGGCAAGCGCTGTTGTAGACTAGATCGCCGTCGCGCTCGGCGAGGCCATAGACAAGATAGAGGTCGAGCTCCTCTGCAAGCCTGCCAAGGCTGTCGGCCGCCGGTCCTGAAATCGGTTGCGCCCCTCGTGCGGGATCGGCAAGGCCCGTCAGGGCGAGCTCCGGGAAGACGACGAGCTCCGCGCCTTCTGCCCTGGCCTTGCGGGCGAGCACCGAGATTTTCTCGTGATTCTGGCTGATGTCGTGGCCTGGCGTAAATTGCGCGACGCTGACCCGCGACGTCTTGCCGGTCGGCCAGGGGTCGTGGCCATAGAGACCGAAGAAGTCGCGCGGATTCCAGCTGAACGTATCGGTTAGCAGCTCCGGATAGAGCTCGGGCCGCCGCTGCGCGAAGACGGCCTCCCCAAGCACGCGGCGCGCGCGTGCGGCGTCGAGATCGATCTCCGACAGCAGCACCCCATCGCCCTTGTCGAGCACCGCCGTCACCTGCCCGTCCGGTGCGATCACGCAGCTGCCGCCACTGAACTGCACCGTGCGTTCAAGCCCCCATCGATTGCTCTCGATGACGTAGCAGCCGTTCTCGAAGGCGCGGCTGATCCAGTAAGGCGCCGGCGTGCGCTCCGCCAGCCAATTCGAGATGTGGCAGATAACATCCGCACCGCCGAGCGCCATCAGTCGCGCGGTCTCGACGAAATGAATGTCCATGCAGATCAGGAGCGCGATCCGCCCGATCGGCGTCTCGAACACCTGATTGTGCAGGTCGCCAGCCGCAGCCCATTTCGGCTCGGAGATATAGGGGTGCGTCTTGCGGTGGCGGCCGACGATTCCATCAGGCCCGATCAGGACGGCCGTGTTGAAGTAGATGTTGTCCTCGTCGACCTCGGGCATGCCGACCACGATGTAGCAGTCATGTTTGCGCGCCAGCGCCGCAAAGCGGCTCGTGGTCGGCCCCGGAATGGCCTCGACGAACGGCGCGACCTCGGCCCGGTCGAACCAGCAATAGCCGGTCGTTCCCATCTCCGGCGTGACGATCAGCTTTGCACCGGCGATCGCCGCCTGCTCACAGAGCTCGAGCAGGCGAGCGACATTGCGCGCCTTCTCGAACATGGTCGGCTCAAACTGGACCGCCGCGACCTTGTGAATGGTGGACATTCCGGCCAGCCTCAAGCGAGATAGGACTTCTTGATGGAGGCTCCCAATGTGTATTTGGGATCGACCATGTTGCCGAGCCTGATACGGCCGGCCTGGGTCAGCAGCATGTAGGCGTCGATCTCGTCGAAACCATAGTCAGCCGCCATCCAGCGGCAGAGCTCGCGATAGGCGATGCGGGCTGCATCTTCCATCGGGCGCGCCGAGCCGATCGTCATGATGAAGTCCCTGGTCTCGAGCCGCGGCCAGGCGATGGTCCAGCCCTTGATCAGATCGACCTGCACCGTCGTCACCGTCGGATGCTCGATGGCGACGCCGCAGAGCTCGCCGTCACCCTGCGCTGCATGGCAATCGCCGAGATAGAGCAAGGCACCCTTGGTGTTGACAGGAAGATAGATGATCGCGCCGACGCCGACGTCGGGCAGATCCATGTTGCCGCCGTAATAATCCGGGACCAGCGAGGATATCGCCTCGATCTCCGGCGAGGTGCCGATGGTGCCGATGAATGGCTCATATGGCAGCGTGATCTTGTCGTTCCATTTGGTTCCGGTCTTGGCGTCGATCTCGAGCTTCTTGACCCGTTCCGGCAGCGCCGGGTTGAGCAGCGCGGTCTGCCCGGTCGAGACCAGGCCGCCGAAATCAGGCATCACCACGGTCGTGCCGCAGGGCTGCGGCCCGCGCGGCACGATGCTCTCGATATAGACCGCGAGCGTGTCGCCCTTCTCGGCGCCGTTGACGTGGATCGGCCCGTTCTGCGGATTGAGGAACGGAAAGTTGAGAATCTTCGACGGGCTGTCGGTCTCCTTCTTGATGGCGCCCTCGAACGCGTCGTGGGTTTCGGCAGCCACCACCGCACCGGGATCGACGGTCAGCACTGGATTCACGTAAGGGCCATAGACATAGTGGTACTTGCCCTGCTCGTGCTCCGTGATGCTGTATCGGGTTCCTCGCTCACCCTTGGCGATGCCCTTGCGGGCCATGATGGAGTCTTTCTGCCAGGACATTTGCTTTTCTCCTTCTGTCGTTGGCTAGTCTTCAAACCGCAAGATGACGGCGCATCTCGGCCGCATCGTCGAGCGCCGCGCGATCGAGGTTCGCGACGATGCGTCCCTTGTCCATGACATAGCAACGCTGCGCCATGGCGCGGATCATGTCGAGGTTCTGTTCGACCAGGATGATGGTCACCCCGGTCCTATGGTTGAGCTCGACCATGTTGCGCGCGATGTCCTGGACGATGTTGGGCTGGATGCCCTCCGAGGGCTCGTCGAGCAGGATCAGATTGGGATCCGCAATCAGGACGCGCCCGATCGCGAGTTGTTGCTGCTGGCCACCGGACATGGTGCCGGCACGCTGGTTCCAGCGCTCGGCCAGGATCGGAAAGGCGTCAACGATCTTGCGCCGCCCCGCTTCGGGAATACCGCCGCCCTTGATCGCTGCGCCGACAGCGACGTTCTCGCCGACGGTCAGCCGCGGAAACACGTCGCGCCCCTGTGGCACATACCCCATGCCGAGGCGCGCCCGTTTGTGCGCGGGGAGAGATTCCACCGCCTCACCTCGATAGACGATCGAGCCGCTCATCGCCGGCACGAGCCCGATCAGGCTCTTCATCAGCGTGGACTTGCCGACACCGTTGCGTCCGATGACGGCGACGATCTCCCCTTCCCGCACCTCGATTTCGAGGCCTTGGAGCACCGGCTTGCCACCATAGCCGGCACGCAGACCCAGCGTTGCGAGGATCACTTCCTTGCGCGGCACATCAAGCATGGGCCTGCCCCAGATAGATCGCCGCCACGCGTTCGTCAGCCACGATCTCGTCGATCGAGCCTTGCGCGAAGACCTGGCCGAGATGCAGCACGGTGACGCGGTGCGCGACCTGCCGGACGAAGGCCATGTCGTGCTCGATGGCCAGCACCGTCATGCCGTCGGCATTGAGCCGCTGCACCATCTCACCGGTCGTGTGGGTTTCCTCGGGCGACATGCCGGCGGTCGGCTCGTCCAGCAGCAGAAGGCGCGGCTTCAGGCTGACGGCCATGCCGATCTCGAGCCATTGCTTCTGGCCGTGGCTGAGATTGCCGGCGATCTGCGCCTGCTCCGATTCCAGCCCGAGGAAGCTCAGCAGCCGGCCGATCTCGGATTCGAGCTCCGCCCCGCGATGCCGGCTCTGCAGGGCGATCTCGAGATTCTGGCGGACCGACAGGCCCTTGAACACGCCAGGCACCTGGAACTTGACCGAGAGGCCGCGGCGAATCCGGGCAAAGGATTTCAGCGCCGTGATGTTCTCTCCGGCGAAGAGAATGTCACCGCTGCCAGGATGATGCTCGCCCAAGATCAGGCGGAACAGCGTGCTCTTGCCGGCGCCGTTCGGGCCGATCAGGCAATGGATCTCGCCGGCTTGCAGCGTGAGATCGACGGAGTTGGTGACGTGCAGGCCACCGAAATGCTTGTTCAGCTTGCGCAGCTCGAGCAGCGACATCAGCCGGCCCTCTGCGTGAAACGGGCGGCGATGCGGCCGAGCAAGTTCATCACGCCGAGCACGAGACCGTTCGGGGCGATCAGGACCGTGAGCACCAACAGCACGCCCATGAAGACCAGCGCGTACTGGCTGCCGTAGATCGTGAGCGCCTGGAACGCGGCGAGCACCACCAGCGTGCCGATCACGGTCGACGTCAGATCGCTGCGACCGCCGACTGCGACCCATATCAGCGGCAGCGCCGCAGCCGTCATGCCCATGCTCGACGGCGTGATGTACTGTCCCCACACCGTGTAGAGCACGCCGGACAGGCCCGCGAGCGCGGCACCGATGACGAAGGTGATGAGCTGGTACTTGCGGATGTCGTAGCCCAGCATCTCCGCCCTCTCAGGATTCTCGCGGATGGCCACGATGACATTGCCGAACGACGAGTTCATCAGGACGCGCAAGGCGAGATAGACGAAGACAAGAAGGCAGAGCACGAGGTAATAGAGCCCGATATCGGCGAACAGCACGATGGGCTCGCCGGGCCACGGGATGGTCAGCGGCGGCATCGCGCTCATGCCGTTGAAGCCGTTCAGCCTTGCGCTGCCGATGTGCCATTCGGGTCCTGCGGTCTGCGCCATGAAGCGTTCCAGCATCAGCGTCACGGCCAGCGTGACGATGCCGAGGAAGACGCCGGCGATGCGGCCGAAGAACATGAAATAGCCGAGCAGAACCGCGAACAGCGCGGCGATCGCCACCGCAATCACCAGCGCCAGCAACGTGAAGCCGTAGGCCGAGCCGAAATTGATGGTGAGGACGCCGTAGCCGTAGCCCGCGATGCCGAAGAACGCGGTCTGGCCGAACGACAGCGAGCCGCCATAGCCCCAGATCACGCAGAGGCTGAGCGCGATGAAGACCCATACGAAGAAGTAGACGGTGTTGCCGACCGTGTAGCCGTCGCTGAACAGCGGATAGGCCAGCGCGACCGCGAGCACGAGGGCAAACAGGCCCCAGAAGCCGGGACCGCGACCGACGGTCTGCGGGCCTTCGAGACGGCGGAACAACGAGAGGAAACCAGTCACGACGCCATCACTCCGTCAGGTGCGCTCACGCAGCACGAAGCCGGAGATGCCTTTCGGCAGGACCCGGACCACGATGATGACGGCAACCAGCAGGCCGATCTGGCCGAACAGCTGTCCCTGCCAGGACGTCATCACCGATTTCACCACCGCCAGAACGGTGCCCGCCGGCGCGGTGCCGAGAAAAACATCGGCGCCGCCGATCACCACTGTGACGAAGGCCTCCATGATGAAGGTCGCCCCCATCGTCGGTACCAACGTCATGGTCGGCGCGTAGAGCCCGCCGGCGAGGCCAGCGAGCCCCGCGCCGCAGGCGAAGGTGAGGCTGTAGATCAGGCGCGTATCGACGCCGAGCGCGGCCGCCATATGCGGCACCTGGATGGTGGCGCGCGCCAGCACGCCGAAGCGCGTCCAGTTGAACAGCGCGTAGAGCGCGGCGAGCACGCCGAGCGCGGCACAGAACAGCACGATACGATAGATCGAGTAGGAGTAGTCGCCGACCTGGAAGCTGCCAAACGGCGTGCCGACGCCGGCCATGGTCGAGCCGACCATGATCAGGGTGCCCTGCGTCGCGATCAGGCTGAGCCCCCAGGTGGCCACGATGGTGTCGAGCGGCCTGTCGTAGAGATGGCGGATCACCGCGAGCTCCACCAGGACGCCAACCAGCGCGGACACGATTGTGCCCGCCAGAATGCCCAGCGGCAATGGCAGGCCGGCATGAACCGTCGCGGCCGTCACATAGGCACCGCACATGATGAACTCGCCATGGGCGAGATTGATCACGCCCATCATGCCGAAGATCACGGCGAGGCCGCAGGCCGAGAGCACCAGGAACGCAAAGGCGTCGCCGAATTGGTAGAGCGCCGAGAAGACGTGGGTCGCGATGTCCATGAACCAACCGATATGTGGGAAGACGCAGCGAGATGTTCTTGACCGCCCCGGCCCGCCGCGAGGGCCGGGGCGATCAGCCGCCGGATCAGGGCTTCGGCGGAGGATTCGACGGCGTGTACTGCGCCATCGGATCTTTCTTGGTGAGATCGCAGCCGGCTTCACCCAGCCAGTACGGCTTGATGTCCTCCCAGACCTTCGGGAAGGAGATCGAATGATCGGCGCCGACCTTGGCGAGATAGATCGTGTGCGACATGTGCTGGCTCTTCGGGTCGATGCAGACTTTGCCTTCCGGCGCGTCCATGCAGACATCGCCCAGCGCGATCACCTTTCGGATGTCCTCGCGCTTGGTCGACTTCGCCCGCTCGACCATCTGCTTGTAGAGATAGACGGCGAGATAGGAGTTCTCCGCCTCCTGGTTCACATAGGGCTCGCTCGGGAATTTCGCTTTGAACTTGGCGTAGAACTCCTTGCTCTTCGGCGAGTCGATTTCCTCGATGTAGTTGGTGGTGACGTACATGTCCTTCAGGCTCGGCGGCTTGAAGCGCTTGTGCTCGTAGCCCTGGCCGACATTGACCGAGGACGCCATCGGCAAGTTGACGTTGGCGGAGGCCGCCTGCTCGTAGTAGGAGGCCTGTGCGGTGCCGACCAGCAGCGTGACGACGAAGTCCGGCTTTGCCTTCTGGATGTTCTGGATGCTCTGGGAGAATTGCGATACGCCGAGCGGGATGAACTCTTCGCCGGCCATCTTGCCGCCGTTCTCCTTGACGATCTTGCGCACCCATTCCGCCGAGATCTGGCCGAAATTGTAATCGGCCGCGAGCGTGTAGACGTTCTTGCCGTACTTCTCCATCATGTAGGGAATGAGCGTCGAGAACTGCTGCTCCGGCACGGCACCGGTGACGATCATGTGGCCGTCGCAGACGCCACCTTCGTACTGGTTGTTGTAGAAGGCGAAGCCGTTGAACTGGTCGACGATCGGGCGGTACGCCTCGCGCGAGGCCGAGGAGAAGCCCGCGAACACGACGTCGACCTTGTCGCGCTGAAGCACGCGCCGCATGAATTCCTGGTAGCGGGTGTTGTCGGACTGAGTGTCGTAAGCGACCAGCTCCAGCGGCCGGCCCATGATGCCGCCGGCTTTGTTGATCTCGTCGGCGGCGAGTTGGATGGCGTGAACCTTGCCGATCGTGGCCGCGGCGAAATCGCCGGACTGATCCTCCAGCACGCCAAGCTTGATCGGGTTTTCCGCCGCGAGCGCCGATTGTAGGGGTGATCCGAGGACAAGCGTCCCCGTGAGGGCTGCGGCGCGCAGCCCCCGCAATACAGACTTGCTCATTTTGCTTCTCCTAGATGGCCTGCTTCTTACCGCCTTGCAGCGTGATGCCGGTCGTGCGGCTGGACGTATCGGGCGGCTTCGCCCGCTTGCTCAGAAACTCCTCGCAATAGAGTTCCATGTTCTGCCGCGCGCGCATGCTGTCGCGACGGAGCTGGGAATAGGCACCTTCCTCGTCGAGGCCGCCCTGCTGCATCAGCAGGATGACCGCCCGGATCACCGCGCGGCGGCCGCGACGGCGCTCCTCGAGGACCTGCAGACGCTCATACATTTCGGAGCGCAACAGGAACTGGTTGATGCCCATGAACAGGGAGGTATAGACCGCACCGCCATGCACCGGCTTGCGCAGGAACGAGGTGGCGCCGAGATTGACCAGCGCCTTCAGCCGGCTCGGAGCCTCGACGCCGACGAGACCGATCACCGGCACCGGCGGCAACCGCGAGGCCGGGCTGACTTCGATTGCCACCGCGCCTTCGAGATCACCGTCGACGAACAGGATGTCGCGATCGGCCTGGAGGCCAACGACATCGATCTGGGCACGGCCGTCGATGATCTCCGGATATTCAGTGGAGACGCCGAGCTTGGCCAGCGTCGTTTCGAGCGTGCTCTCCCATCCCCCTCGCCGGGTGACTACGATGGCACGGCCGCCCTTGAAGTTCTGTAACAGTCGGGAGCTCATGATTGCACCACCTTCAACAGCGGAGAGCGCATCGCACTTGCAAAGCGCGGCGACGACTGGACGAGATAGGGATCTGGCGCGATCGGCTCGCGCGATTCCAGCAGCACTTCGAACTGCCCGTTGGCCGCCGAGCGGCCGATCCGCGGCGTGAGCCAGGCGTGAAAGGTCTGCCGGTCGATACGAACCTCTCCTTGCGGTGCGCGCAGTCGCTGGTCGGCGACCGCGGCCCGCACCGTGCGGGCGTCGTCGGTGCCGGCCTGCGACAAGGCCGCCGCGAGCAGCTTGACGGCGATATAGGAGGCTTCGGCGTCTGCCGACGACACCGGCCCCTCCGGAAACGATCGCGTATAGGCGGCGATGAAGGCGGCATTTTCGGGGGAGTTCAACGAGGAGAAATAGACGCTCGATGATAAATGCCCATCGACCGCATCGAGGCCGATCTCGGGCAGCTCCGGCTCCGACAACGTGCAGCTGGCAACGGGGATTTCCGCTGCCTGATCGATGCCACGCGCGCGGCAGGCGGCGCGGAACGCGCGGAAGAACGCGTAGGCGCTGGTGCCGATCAGGTTGTTGAAGACGAAGTCGGGCCGCTGGTCGATGATCGCCGCGATCACCTGGTCGACTTCAGTATCGCCGACCGAGAGATAGCGCTCGGCCAGCACGGTGCCACCACGCGCGGCAAGCGCCTCGCGGAAGATGCGATTGTTCTCCCACGCCCAGATGTAGTTGGAGCCGACGCAGAAGGCGCGCTTGCCGACGCGCGTAGCGAGATAGTCGACCAGCGGAAGGACGTGCTGATTTGGCGCGGCCCCCGTATAGACGACGTTGTCGGAGCTCTCGAAACCCTCGTAGTGCGAGGGATACCAGAGCATGCCGTCGAACTTCTCGAAGCAGGGAATGACCTCCTTCCGGCTTGAGGAGGTGTAGCAGCCGACGACGTGACGGATCCCGGAGTTGAGCAGGTCCCGGCTAAGCGAGCGGTACTGGGCGAGATCGCCGGTTGGATCGACCACGACCGGCTCCAGCGCGATCGTGTCGGAGCCCGCGTTCATCTCGCTGAACGCGAGCAGCGCTCCGTTGAGCATCGAACGCGCGACGACGCTGTACGATCCCGTGGTCGAGAACATCACACCGATACGATATCGCGTCCGCGCCATCACTCGATCCAAAACAAAAAAGCACCCGCCGGCCGTTAAGCCGAGGGCGCCCTCGCCGCCAACCGAACACGCGAGGTGCGCGTGGTGTTGGAAATGATTTGAACTCGTCGCGTTGACGGGCTGAGTTGCCCAACGCTTGGTTGATACGGTCGTTGAGATCGAAACCGAAGTCAAGCGCGTTATTGCAGCGCAGGCTGCTGGAATTCATATCGCCATGCAGCAAATCTGTGCAGTGCTGCTGAGCCCGATCCGATCAGGCTCGACTTGCCGCAAGCCGAGAATGTGGCTGTGTCCTCGTCCTGCAGGCCGACGACATCCGCGGTCAGCGCATCGCGTTCTCGCCGCGTCTTGGTTTCGATGTCGCGATTGATGATGTCATCGCGAATGGGCTAGCCTTCTTGATTGAAGCCGGTCCGGGTCCGCCACCACAACCGCGGCGCCGCGTGCGCTAGCATGGATTTTGCATAAATTCTGGGCGATATGGACGCCGCATGAACCTCATCAGTCTCGACATCCGCATGCTCCGGTCGCTGATCTCGGTGGTCGAGACCGGCAGCATCACCGAGACAGCGCGAAGGCTGGGCCGCACCCAGCCGGCGATTACCCTGCAATTGCAGCGGCTGGAGGAACTCACCGGCAAGCAATTGTTCGAGCATGGCGGCCGCAGGCTGACGCTGACCGAGGACGGCACCACCGTCCTCACCTACGCCAAATCGATCCTGAGGTTGCATGACGAGCTGATTTCGCAGCTTGCGTCACAGGAGATCGAGGGCCAGGTCGTGCTCGGCACGCCCGACCTCTATGCCGCCTTCATGCTCCCCTCGATCCTCAGCGTATTCCGAAAGTCCTTCCCCCGCGTACAGGTCGAGCTCAACTGCGCGCTGTCGACGCCGCTGGTCGGCCTCGTCAAGCGCGGCGATGTCGACATCGCGCTCGTCACGCGCATGAACGATTTCACCGGCGGCCAGGTGGTGCGGCGCGAACAACTGGTCTGGATGACCGGAGAGCAATCCGCCGCGCATCAGGAACGTCCGATCCCGCTCGCGCTATTGCCGCCGGGCAACATCTATCGCGACTACGCCATCGACACGCTCGAGCGCGCGAATCTGCGCTGGCGCATCGCCTGCGTCAGCGAAAGCGTCGGCGGACTGCAGGCTGCGGCCTTTGCCGGCATGGCCGTCACGGTGCTCGGCCGCAGCGCATTGGTGCCGGCGATGCGCGAGATCGGGCCGAACGAGGGTCTGCCGCCGCTGCCGAAGATCGAGCTGCTGCTGTACAAGTCCAGCGGCGCCACCTCGAAGGCGGCCACCGCGCTGCACGACTATCTCGCGCACTATCTTCGCCTCGATGAAGAGCTGAGCGGCCGCGGCGCGCCGATCGAGCTCGGCTAGGCGCGCAAGAACTCGAAAACAACCCCATGCACAGTAGAACTGCCTTGTTCACAAAGGGCTTTCCGCGCCATGTCTCGGAAAGCCGGCGGCGCCACTTTTCGGATCGTGCTTTGGCGATTTGACACGTCGGGCAAAACACTGGCACACTTGCATTGTGGCCGTTTCACCCCTTGGCGCGCCCTCCACCCCCATCACGTAACGCGAGCTGCGGCCAGAACTTCGCCCAGGGCTGCGCCTGTTCGAACGCGGCGGCGATGCGGAAGATCGTGGGTTCGTCGAGCCAGGGCGCGATGATCTGAAGCCCGATCGGCATGCCATCGCGATCGAAGCCGCAGGGCAGCGTCGCGGCCGGCAGACCCGCGAGGTTGATCGGCCAGGTGAAGGGCGACCAGCCGAGATGCGGATCGACCTCGCGGCCGTCGATCTTATCGACACCGATCTGGCCAGCCTCGAATGCGGTCACCGCGACCGTCGGCGTCACCAGCGCATCGACGCGCTCGAACAGTTTGACGAAAGCACTGCGGGCCTGGCCGCGCCGGTAGCTCGCTTCGACATAATCCGTGCCGCTGTAATGCCGGCCGGCGCTGACGACATCGCGATAATCAGCCTCAGAACTGGCGAGATCGGCCGTCGTCTTGGTCGTGACGGCGGCAGCCTGTTCGGTGAACGCGATCGGCTTCAGTGTATGTTCCAAAATACCGGGATCGAGGCCTGGACCATCCATTGTGACCTGCGCGCCGCAGGAATCGAGAATGGCGAGCGCCTTGCCAAACGCCGCGCAGACGTCAGGGCTGACGGCGGCGTAGCCGAGATCGGCGCTGGCGCCGATACGAATGCCATTCAGGCGTCCTGCATTCGTATCGAAGCGGCGCGTGGACACCGGAAGGCTTGCGGCATCGCGCAGATCGTAGCCCGCGATGATTTCCAGCGTCAGCGCGGCGTCCGCGACCGTCCGCGTGATCGGTCCGGTGTGCGCGAGCGAGGCCCAGGACGGCGGCGAGAAACCGGGCGAGCGCGGCACGAGGCCGAAAGTCGGTTTCAAGCCGAACACGCCGCAGAAGGAGGACGGCACGCGGATCGAGCCGACGCCATCGGTGCCGATCGCGATCGGACCGCAACCGGCGGCCACACCCGCCGCCGCGCCGCCGCTCGACCCGCCGCTGGTGCGGCCGGGATTCCAGGGATTGCGCGTGATGCCGGTAACCGGGCTATCTGCCGTCAGCTTGTAGCCGGACTCGCAGGTCGTCGTCTTGCAGGTGATGATCGCACCAGCCGCTTTCAGCGCTGACACCACGGCAGCATCGGCTTCGGGCACAAAGCTCTTGTTCATCGGCGAGCCGGCATAGGCCGGCACTCCCGCAACGAAGACGAGATCCTTGATCGTGACGGGTACGCCAGCGAGCGGCCCCTTGGCCTCGCCTGCCCGCATCTCTTTGGTGACACGGTCGGCATCCGCCCTCGCCTGCTCGTACATCGGCGTCACCACCGCATTGCAGGCTTCGTTCGTCGCCTGAAGTGCGGCGATGGTATCGTCGACGACGTCGCGCGGAGTGAACGCCCTGCGCCGGTAGCCAGCCATGATCTCGGTTGCAGAAAGAGCGCCAAGGCCAGTCGGCGCCGGCGGGAAGGCCGTTCGGCCGGAACCATCAGTCATCATCAACCCTAAGGAGCTAGCTGAGCGCCGCGTCGACGGCGCGCTTGGCCATGACCGTGACGAGATGCGCACGGTAGTCGGCTTCGGCATGGATGTCGGAAGTGAGGCCGTCTGTGTCGATCCTGATCGCCGCGATCGCGGATGGATCGAAACTGCCGGACAGCGCCGCCTCCATCGGCGGCACGCGGAACACGCCCGGCCCCGCGCCGGTGACGGCGAGGCGGACCCCGTCGGCGAATTTGGCCACGAACACACCAACCAGCGCGTAGCGCGAGGCCGGCGCTTTGAACTTCGCATAGCCTGCCTTGAGCGGCACCGGAAAGCGGATCCCGGTGATGATCTCGCCCGGCTCAAGCGCGGTCTCGAACAGACCGAGGAAGTAGTTGTCGGCAGCGATCTCGCGCGTGCTGGTGATGATGGTGGCACCGAGGCCAAGCACGCCTGCGGGATAATCAGCGGCCGGATCGTTGTTTGCGACGGAGCCGCCAATCGTGCCGCGGCTGCGCACGGCGGGGTCGCCGATCATGGACGCAAGTGCCGCGAGCCCGGGAATTTTCGTTTGCACCAGTTTCGAGGCCGCCACCACCGCATGCGGCGTCATCGCGCCGATGGTGATCGTGGCACCGTCGTCGGTGATGCCCATGAGGCTTCCGAGCTTCGACAGATCGATTAGCGCGACCGGGCTCGCCAGCCGCTGCTTCAATGTCGGGATCAGCGTCATGCCACCGGCCACGAGCTTGCTGTCCTCGATCGAGGTCAACAACTTGGCCGCATCGGGGATCTGGCCGGGTTGGTGGTATCCAAATGGTTTCATCGTTGTTGTCCTCCCTATTCCGCGGCCACCGGCAGCGATGCGTTTTGCAGCAACCGCCAGATCCGGTTCGGTGTCGCCGGCATGTCGACATGGGTGACGCCGAGATGCGACAGCGCATCCACCACGGCGTTGATGACGGCGGCGGGCGAACCGATGGTGCCGACCTCGCCGCAGCCTTTCACGCCCATCGGTGTGTGTGTGCAGAGCGTGGAGTGGGTCGCCACCTTCATCATCGGCAGATGATCGGCGCGCGGCATGCAGTAATCCATCAGTGAGCCTGAAAGGAGCTGGCCCGAGCCTTCGTCATAGACCGCGTTCTCGAACAGCGCCTGGCCGACGCCCTGCACGATGCCGCCGTGCAGCTGGCCCTCGACGATCATCGGGTTGATGACCGTCCCGACATCGTCGACCGCCGTGTAGTTGACGAGCGCCACCGTACCGGTCTCCGGATCGACCTCGACCTCGGCGATGTGGCAGCCGCCGGGATAAGTGAAGTTGACGGGATCGTAATAGGCCTGCTCCTCGAGCCCCGGCTCCAGCACCTCGAGCGGATAGTCGTGCGGCACATAGGCGGCGCCCGCGATCTCCTCGAACGTCTTGATGCGGTCCGTGCCGGCGACGGAAAATTTTCCGGCCTCGAACTGGATGTCGGCCTCGGACGCTTCGAGCAGATGCGCGGCGATCTTCTTGCCCTTGACGATCACCTTGTCGGTCGCCTTCGACAGCGCGGCGCCCCCAACGACCAGCGAGCGCGAGCCGTAGGTGCCCATGCCGAACTGCACACGGTCGGTGTCGCCGAACACGATGTCGACATTCTCAAACGCGACGCCGAGCTTGTCTGAGACGATTTGCGCGAAGGTCGTCTCGTGGCCTTGGCCATGATTGTGCGTGCCGATCATGACCGTCACCTGGCCGGTTGGATGCACCCGCACCGTGGCGCTTTCATAGAGACCACCGCGCGCGCCAAGCCGCCCTGCAAAGCGCGACGGCGCGAGGCCGCAGGCTTCGACATAAGTGGAGTAACCCAGCCCGCGGAATTTGCCCTTGCTGGCGGAGGCCGCCTTGCGTACGCCAAAATTCTTGACGTCGGCGGCGACCAATGCGCCGTCGAGGCAGCCCATGGGATCGCCGGAATCATACTGCACCAGCACCGGCGTCTGGTACGGATAGGCTTCCTTCGGGATCATGTTGCGGCGGCGGATCTCGACGCGATCGATCCCCATCTCGGCGGCTGCGACGTCGACCATACGCTCCAGCACGAAGGTCGCCTCGGGCCGGCCCGCGCCGCGATAAGCGTCGACAGGCACGGTGTTGGTGAAGACCACCTTCACATTGCAGTAAATCGCAGGCGTGGTGTAGACACCGCCCAGCAGCGGACCATAGAGGTTGGTCGGAATATTGGGACCGAACGTCGATAGATAGCCGCCCATATTGGCCAGCGTCTTGACCCGGAACGCGAGGAATTTTCCAGTCTCGTCGAGCGCAAGCTCGGCCTCGGTGACGTGATCGCGGCCGTGGCGATCGGAGACGTAGCCTTCGGAACGGCTCGCGACCCATTTCACCGGCCGCATCACCCGTTTGGCCGCCCAGGTGATCACGGCTTCCTCGCCGTAGTGGAACTGCTTGACGCCGAAGCCGCCGCCGACATCGGGCGCGACCACGCGCAGCTTGTGCTGCGGGATGTTCAGCACCAGCGCGCCCATCAGGAAGCGCACGACGTGCGGGAACTGGCTGGTGGTCCACAGCGTGTAGCGGTCGGTACCGGGCTCGTATTCGGCGATCGCCGCGCGCGGCTCCATCGGATTGCCGATGAGGCGGTTGTTGACGAGGCTGAGCTTTGCGACATGCGCCGCCTTCCTGAAGGCGGATTCGACCGCAGCCTTGTCGCCGAGCTCCCAGTCGCAGCAGATGTTGTTCGGCACATCGTCAAACAACTGCGGCGCATCTGGTCGGATCGCCTCGAGCACACCGACCACCGAGGGCAGCACCTCGTAGTCGATCTTCAGGAGCTCGGCACCCGCATTGGCCTGCTCCGGCGTTTCTGCGATCACGAACGCCACCATGTCCCCGACGAAGCGCACCCTGTCCTGCGCCAGCATCGGGAACGGCGGCTCCTTCATCGGCACGCCCTTGGCGTCGGCGATGCCCCAGCCACAGGGCAGCGAGCCCAGTCCGTCGTCGGAAACATCGTCGCCGGTCAGCACCGCGATGACGCCGGGCGAGGCCAGCGCCGCGCTCTTGTCGATGCCGCGCAGCACCGCATGGCCATGGGGCGAGCGCACGAACACGCCTGATGTCATGCCCGGGCGCTTGATGTCGGAGACGTAATTGCCGCGGCCGGTGAGGAAGCGCTGGTCCTCTTTCCGCTTCGGTGCGGCGCCGATGCCGATCACATTGCCCATAATCACTCTCCCTTGGCGGCATTCATGGCGGCGGCGCCGGCCATGACCGAGACGACGATGTTCTGATAGCCGGTACAGCGGCAGATGTTGCCTTCAAGGCCGTGACGGACGTCGGCTTCCGTCAGGTCCGGTTTCTCGGTGGCAAGTGCGACCGCGGTCATCAGCATGCCGGGCGTGCAGAAGCCGCATTGCAGGCCGTGATGCTCGCGAAACGCTTCCTGCATCGGATGCATCCTGTTCGAGCCCGGCGCGCCCTTCAGGCCCTCGATGGTCAGCAGCGTCGCGCCGTCAAGCGCGGGCGCCAGCAGCGTGCAGCTTTTCACGGGCAGTCCGTCGAGATGCACCACGCAGGCGCCGCACTGGCTGGTGTCGCAGCCGATATGGGTGCCGGTGAGATTGAGCTGCTCGCGCAGCAGCTCGGCGACGAGCGTCGCCGGTTCGAGGTCCACGGTGGTTGGCCGGCCGTTGAGTGTAAAGGATATCTGCACGGTCATACTCCTGCGCGACGGGTCTCTAGGCGAGTGGCAACGCGCTGCCGGTGGCCCACGTGGCCATCACGACATCGCCGACGGTGAAAGGATCTGCGAAGAAGGTCTTTTCCGGCACATAGGCGACGAAATCGTCGTCCGGCACCGTGTCGAGCATGACCTTCACGAAATAGCCCTGGTATTCGATCGCGAGCACGCGGCTCGGCAGCGACGCGGTGCAGCCAGGCGGCAGCTCCCTGCCCGGCCGGACCAGCGCGACGTCATCGCGACGCACAGCAATATCGACCTTGTCGCCGACGCTGACGGTCGGGCGAGCCAGAAGCGGCACCTCGATGCCGGAGGGAGCAGCCTGCGCCAGCGTGAAGCTCGCACCGTTGACCTTCTCGACCCGACCCGACAGCACGTTCTGCCCGCCCATGAACTCGGCGACGTAGCGGTCGTGTGGATGGGCATAGACCTCGCGCGCCGGTCCTGCCTGCTTGATCCTGCCCTGCTCCATGACCACGACGAGGTCGGCCAGCGCTATCGCCTCGAGCTGGGTGTGAGTGACGTGGATGAAGGTGATGCCGAGCTCCTGCTGCATCCGTCGCAACTCCTGGCGCATCTGGACCCGGAGCTGCTCATCGAGCGCCGACAGCGGCTCGTCGAGCAGCAGCACGCGCGGCTCGGTAATCGCCGCACGCGCCAGCGCCACCCGCTGTTGCTGGCCGCCCGAGAGCTGGGCCGGCAGGCGGTCGGCGAATTGCGTCAGCCGCACCTTCTCGATCATGGCGTCTGCGGCGCGCAGGCGATCGGCCTTGGACTGACCCCGCACCCGCAGGGCGAAGGCAATGTTCTCGCGGACCGTCAGATGCGGGAACAGCGCGTAGGACTGGAACATCATCGCAGTGCGCCGCTGCACCGGCGCAAGGCCCACCACGTTCTGGCCGCCGATCACGATCTCGCCTGCGGTCGGATCCTCGTGACCCGCGATCATGCGCAAGATCGTGGTCTTGCCGCAGCCGGAGGGGCCAATGAAGCAGCAATAAGCGCCGTCGGCGATCTTGAGGTTGACGCCGTCGACGACGTTGGTCACGCCGTCAAAGCTCTTGCAGACGCCTGCCAGTTCGATATCGCCGCGATCGCTCTTCATTCCTGACTCAACCCCTGCTCAACCTTTGGCCCGGCCGCCGCGCTTCTTCTGAATCAGCACGATGGTGCCGAGGCTGGCGCCGATGACGATGAAGGAGACGATGGTGGTCACCGTGCCGAGCGCGTAGAGCGAGGGCGAGGTGACGTTCAGCGTCATGCTCCAGATTTCCAGCGGCAGCGTGTTCAGCGAGCCCGCGGTCTGCAGACTGCGCGCGAACTCGTCGTAGGACAGCGTGAAGCCGAACAGCGCGACCGCGACGAGGCCCGGCGCCAGCACCGGGATCATTACGAGCCAGATCGACTGCCAGCGGCTGGCCCCGAGATCGTAGGCAGCCTCCTCCCAGACGTGATTGAAGCGCGACATCACCGCGAACATCACGAGCACGCCGAACGGCAGCGTCCAGGACAGCTGGGCGCCGAGCGCCGAGGTGTACCAGCTCGCGTTCAGCCCGAGCGCCTGGAACAGGAGCCCGGTGCCGAGGCCGAGCACGAGACCGGGCGCAACCAGGCTGCCGATCATCATGTAGAAGACGAACGAGTCGCCGCGAAAACGCCTGCGGAAGCCCAGCCCGGCCAGGAATGACACCACCACCGTAATGACGGTGACGATGACCGCGAGCTTGATCGAGCGGTCGAACGAGCCCTTGACGTCGCCGGTCCGCACCTGGGTGAAGAGATCGACGAACCAGTGCAGCGAATGGCCCTTCATCGGGAAGACGAGGCCGCCGCGGATGTCCTGGAACGAGAGGATGTAGATGCAGAACATCGGGCCGTAGAGCGCGACGACGTAGAGCCCGAACAGCGTCGCCAGCAGGTAGAACGTCCAGGGCCGGCCACCTTTGCTCGGCGCGATCGCCTTGGTCGTCGCGGGCGCGACCGACTTGGACATGTCGGATTTGGGCATGTCGGCGAGAACGGCGCTCATCGCGTGATCTCCTGCCGGATATCCACGGTGCGCAGGATCAGCGAGACGATCGCGACCAGCACCAGCGTGAGCAATACCGCGCTCGCGGCCGCGGTCGGATATTGCAGCACGCCGACGTCCTCGTAGAACGCGCTGACAACGGAGGCCGAGCCGCCGCCGGACATCACCTTGACCACGAAGAAGTCGCCCATCACGATCGAGACCACGAAGATGGTGCCGAGCGCGATGCCGCTCTTGGACATCGGCACCACGATCAGGCGCATAATGTCGAAACGGCTGGCACCGGCGTCGATCGCGGCCTCGATCAGCTTCCTGTCGATCCGCGCCATGGAGTTGAAGATCGGCACGATCATGAAGATCGTGAGCTGGTGGACATAGGCGATGACCACCGCAAGGTCGGAGAACAGCAGAACCTCCAGCGGCTGGCGGACCACGCCCATCGCCAGCAGCGCCTGGTTGATCAGGCCTTCCTTGCCGAGCAGCGGGATCCAAGAAATCATCCGGATGATGTTCGAGGTCCAGAACGGCACGGTGCACAGCAGGAACAGGCCGATTGCCAAGAGCTGGTTGCGAACGTGGAACACCAGGAAGTAGGCGACGAAGAAGCCGATGATCAGCGTGAAGACCCAGGTCAGCACCGTGAACTTGATGGTCGCCAGATACAGTTTCAGCGTCAGCGCCGAATGCAGCACCTCGACATAGCTTGCGAGCGTGAAGCCCGGCGTCAGTCCGCCAAAGCCGTCGGTGGCGAAGAAGCTCGCGGCCAGCACGACCAGGATCGGCGCCACGAAGAACGGAACCAGCACCAGGACCAGCGGCGACACATAAAGCCAGCCGGCGAGATTGGAGCGCGATGGACTTGGACTAGGCTGCATGTCAGCGAACGCCTCGACACCGGTCTTGTCGCACCGGCGCGTGACGGCGCCGGCGCTCTTGTTTAGGTCAGGGAAAGCAGGTTTCAGGCCACCTTGAAGTCGTTCCAACGCTTGTTCATGTAGGCGGCTTCGTCCATCAGCGTGTTCCAGCACGAGATGTTCTTGACGCGATCCAGGAACGAGCCGCCGTCGCGCTTGGTGCCGGCCTTCTCCATCGCAACGCCATAGGGATCGTTGACCACCTCGGGCGCGGGCTGGCCCTCGTACCAGAATGCCCATTCTGCCGGCGTGAGGAATTTCTTCGCGGTCGACGGCACCGGGCTGTAGTAGCCGTAGCGCGCGACAAAGCCGCCCTGCCAGCCCGACAGATACCAGTTGAGATATTCGTAGGCCGCATCGAGCTTCTTGCCGGAGAGATGCTTCATCAGGCCCATGCCGTTGCACCAGCCGCGATAGCCTTCCTTGCCATTCTTGACGTTGACCGGCGCGTAGACGCAGGGAATTTCCTTGACGCGGACGGCTGCGACCGCCGGCGACCACATCGACTGGATCACCACCTCGCCCGCCGCCATCAGCTGCACCGACTGGTCGAAGGTGGTCCAGGTCGCGCGGAACTGGCCCTGCTTCTTCAGCTCGATCAGCTTGTTGCAGGTGAAATCGATCTCCTCCTTGGTCATATTGCCCTTGTTGCCGTACTTGATCAGCCCGGCGCTTTCAAAGCAGAGCGCGGCGTCCATGATGCCGATCGCGGGCACGTCGAGGATCGCGGCCTTGCCCTTGAACTTGGGATCGATCAGATCCTTCCACTCCGTCACTTCATGACCAACCAGATCGGGCCGATAGCCGATGGAGTCGGCGTTGTAGACCTGCGGCAGAAACGTCGCCCATTCGGTGACGCCGTCATGCAGGTCGGTGGAGTCGGGCTTGGAGATGTACATCGCCTCATAGGGCGAGATGCCCTGGCGCGGGATCTTGTGCCCGTCGATCTCGCCCTTGGTGAAGATCGGCAGGATGTTGTCGAACTCCTTGATCTTCTTGACCTCGATGCCCTGGATCACCGCCCGCTTGGCAGCGAGCTTGGCCTGCCATCCCTCGAGGTCGGCGATGTCGACCGTATTAGGCTGGCTTATGAAGCGATTGATGGCAGCCGAAGTGTCGAGGTTCTGCATCGTCACCTTGAAGCCGAGATCCTTGGCAGCCTGGTCGCCGATCGCCTTCACCACCGAATAGGACACGCCAACATGGCGCAACTCGATGTCCTTGATCTCCTGCGCCCAGATGGTCGGAAAGCCACGGATCGCATCCGATCCCGCAGCGGCGCCCGCGATTGCGGCCGCTCCCTTCAACAGCGTGCGCCGGCTCAGCTTTTTCGCACGCCTCGCGTCTGCTTCCGCCGGATCGGAAGTGAATGTCCCCTTACCCCTGTCAGACATGGCAACCCTCATTGGTTACGATGAACGCTCGCCGATCGGCATTGACCGGCTGCGGATGTAATCAGTTGCGCGTGAGGCTAGGGACAGGATTTTGCGAAGTAAAATTGGAAGTAAAAATTTGCGACATAAGCGCCACTAATGGTTCAATTCTCTGCACTTCATCGCGGCACGCGGCTCAGGAAGGCGGCACGGCATATGGGCAGATCGCGATGAGCCGTCGGCGCTTGCCCTGCCCTCGCGCGGCTTCCTGACTTCCCGAGTTTGCGTCTTATCAATAGAGAGAACGACTTCCTCGCTGGCCCTTATTAATTTTCCTGATCCCCCGGTGCACACGTTGTGCACGCTCCGCCTACGAACTGGTTGAAAATCCTGAACTCTCGCGCCAGTCCCTCATCCGCCAATTTGGGCTAACTACAACCAGGGAAGATCGTCGAGGAGCACCAAAGGTGGTTCGCTTTGTGTCAACGGCAGCCTCGTTGGGCTGGAGCCTGTCCGTGTTCCGGAAATGCGTTCACCACCTGTGTCAGATTGGCCCCTCACCGTCGGTAACGGGTGAGGTAACTACCAGAAAGACCAAGTCCGTCAGGCCCGAATTCGAGATCGCGTGCTCGACGCCCGGCGGCAGGAAGATCACGTCGTGCTTGCGCACGACATAATTCTTGCCAGCGATCTCCATCAGCCCCTCGCCGTCGAGGACGTGATAGACCTGCTCCTGCACGTTGTGATGATGCCGCGCGACATAGGCCATCGGCTGGTACATCGAGATGCGGTAGTCGATGCGACGCGAGCCTGCGGTCTCCGGCATCACCAGCGGCTTTGACAGCGCGCCGCCGAAATGGTTGGGAAATTCGCGCCAGGGCACCTCGGCGATGTTGCGGATGAAGGCGCCGCCAGTTTCCTCAATCATCATCCTGCTCCCTAGTTCACCAGCGCGCCGCCGTCGATATAGACGATCGAACCCGTGGCAAACCCGTTGGACATGAAGCTCGCGATCTGCCGGGCGATGTCATCCGCCACGCCGACGCGGCCGACCGGCAATGCGGCCGCCGTCTTCGCCAGCATCTCCTTGCGCGCCGATTCCGGCATCGCGGCGCGGATCGGCGTATCGACCACGCCCGGCGAGACCGCATTGACCCGCACCGGCGCAAGCTCGAGCGCGAGCGCACGGGCCAGCGACTCCAGCGCGCCATTGGCCGCACTGATGATCGCCGAGTTCGGCCGCGGGCGAACGCTGAGAAAGCCGGTGACCAATGTCAGCGAGCCGCCGGGCCGGATCTCCGCTTCGCGCGCCACGCGCCAGGCGCCCCAGAATTTGCCTTCCATCGTGCCGCGCACATCCTCCATCGAGACCGTCTTGAATGGTCCGGTGCGAAGCTGCGCGGCCGTCAGCACGACGTGATCGACCGGGCCGGTGCGGCGGAACAGGTCAGCGACGCTCTGATCGTTGGTCACGTCGGCCGGGATCGCCGTCACCTTGAGCCGCTCCGCGACGGGATCGAGCTTTGCCGCACTGCGCGAAGCGATGATGACGTCCGCGCCCTCTCCCTTCGCAAGCTCAGCCGTGGCAAGGCCGATGCCTGAGGAGCCGCCGATCACGACGACCTTCTTGCCTGCGAGCGTCATTTTCATCTCCCCGATACGTTTTGATTGACGATCTGGATCAGCCCGGCTGGAAGCGCGTGCCGATGCCGGCCTTGCTCTGGCCGAGGCCCGGCAATTCCCAGACGCCGGCGCCGGCCGGATTGACGTCGGCGGCGATGTCGACATCGATCAGATAAGGCTTGTTGGCGGCGATGCCCTTGCGGATCGCTTCGCCAAGATCCCCGGCGCGATCGACCCGCACGCCCTCGACACCGCAGGAGCGCGCCATCGCCGCGAAGTCAGGGTTGTAGCGCTCGCCCGTCTCCGGATGCCTGAAGTCGGTCGCAAGCTCGCGTCCACCGAGATAGCCGCGCTGAAGACCGCGGATCGAGGCATAGGCGTAATTGTTCCAGACCACCCAGACCACGGGCAGATTGTATTCCACCGCCGTGCCGAGCACGTTGGCATGCATGAAGAAAGCGCCGTCGCCGCATACTGACACGCAGGGACGATCGGGCGCGGCGAATTTCGCGCCCATCACGCCGGCGACGCCAAAACCCATCGGGCCGAACCCCATCGAGCCGATCAGCGAGTCGGGCCGCTTCGGCTTGCAGAAGCCGAGCAGCCAGTTGTGATGCACGCCGATGTCGGAGACGAGGATCGCGTCATCCGGCAGCGCCTTGTCGATCTCGGCCGCCGCGCGCTGCGGATTGATCGGCGTCGAGTCATCGGAGAAGCCGGGCGCGACGAACTTGTCCCACTCCTTGCGATAGCCGTCGATTTGCATCAGCCATTTCTTGCGTGCATCGGATTTCTTGAAGAGGTTGTCGCGGCGGTCGAGCTCGGCATGGACCTGGCGCAGGAAGGTGCGCACATCGGCCATCAGGCCGAGCGCGACGGGATAGTTGCGGCCGATCTCCTCGGGGTCGATGTCGACATGGATCAATCTCGTCGGCGGGATCGTGAAGGAATAGCCGGGGATCCACGAGCTCGACGTGCGGTCGTCGAAGCGAACGCCGAGCGCGAGCAGCACGTCGGCCTGACGTGTCGCGTGGTTGGCCTGGTAGTGGCCGGCCCGCGCGACGAGGCCGAGCGCGAGCGGATGGTTGACGTCGAGTGCGCCGAGCCCGCTGGCTGACGCCGCAACAGGAATCTGAAGCCGTTCGGCGAGCTTGCGCAACTCCTCCGCCGCGCCGCCATAGCGCACGCCCTGCCCGACCAGCATCACCGGCCGTTCGGCCGAAAGCAGCATGTCGACCGCCTTCTCGACGCCGTCCGGATCGGCGCCGCAGCGGCTGGAGATGTTGGCGTTCCATTCGATCGCCTTGGGCGCCTCTTCGGCCGCAGACTCCATGAAGACGTCGAAGGGCACGTCCACTACCACAGGTCCCGGCCGTCCCGTCACCATCGTCTTCCAGGCCTGCCGCACGGCGAGCGGCACCATCTCGCCGCGCGTCGGCTGAAACACCTTTTTGCAGATCGTGCGCACAGTGGACGGAAAGTCGGCCTGGTGGTGCCGATACATTTCCTGGAACGCACCGCGGTTGAACTGGCTGGTCGGCACGTTGCCGGTGATCGCCATGAACGGCACGGAATCGAGAAACGCGTTGGCGAGCGAGATCGGCAAGTTCGCCGAGCCGGGACCGCATGAGGTGAAGGTTGCAGTCGGCTTTCCCGAGACGCGGTAATAGACGTCCGCCATGAAGCCGGCGACGCTCTCGTGGTGCACGGAGATCGTCTTGATGTCGGACGAGCGCTCATACAGCGCATCGATGAACTGGATGTTGCCGTGGCCGCAGAGCCCGAACACCTGCGGCACCTTCTCCTGGATCAGATAGTCGACAATGACCTGGGCGCCATTGAGCATATTCTTCGACATCAACGTCTCCTGCCGGCCCACGACTTCTTATGGACCGATGCGGGGAACATGGCGGTCGTCGCTGGGCCGCGGCACAGTATTTCTCATAATGCTGTACGTCAATTTATATTGTGATAGGCTACTCACTTGAGGAAACGCGCAGCCTCAACTCCGACGGTTGCGCCGTTGCGTGCTACTGTCGCAGCAATGGAGTCATGACGGACTTAACCTGAAGGGGGCCTTGTCCTTGAGATCTCGTACCAAGCCCAGCACGAGCGAAAAGCCTGCAAGCGCACGCAAGTCTGCGATTGCCAAACTGGTCCCTGCCCCCGGGGCCGAAGGCGAGGACGAGGCCGACGACAAGCAGCGCAGCGGCGGCGTTCAGTCGCTCGGCCGCGCCTTCTCGATCCTCGAGCAGGTCGCGCGCCATCGCGAGGGTATCGGGCTTGCCGAGCTGAGCAAGCTGGTCGGCCTGCACAACTCCACCACGTTTCATCTGGCAAAGACCTTGGTCTCGCTCGGCTATCTCCGCCAGGAGAAGGATAACAAGCGCTACCGCATCGGACGGCCGCTGTTCGCGCTCGCCGCATCGGCGCTCGACGAAATCGAGATGGTCAATGTCGCGACCCCGGTGCTTGAGGAGCTGTCGCGCCAGACCAGCGAAAGCAGCCATTTTGCCGTGCGGATGGGCGATGCGGTGATCGTCATCGCGCGCACCAGCGGTCCCGGCGCGTTCCAGCTCACTGACCGTGTCGGCGTGGTTCGGCCCGCGCATTGCACCGCGCTCGGCAAGATCATCCTGGCCTCGCTCCGTCCCGATCAGTTCAAGCGGTTCCTGGGGCGCGCAGAGCTCAAACCGTCGACACCGAAATCCATCACCGATGCCGGCGTGCTCGCGCGCGAGATCGCCGAGGTGCAGCGCACCGGCGTTGCGTTCGACGACGGCGAGTTCAATCCCGAGGTGCGATGCGTGGCCGTGCCCGTGACCGATTTCACCGGGCAGGTGATCGGCGCGCTCGGCATTTCCGGTCCAATCTGGCGGCTCTCCAACCAGGCGCTGCACGCCGGCGCGCAGATCGTGCAGGCCGCCGCCGACCGCCTATCGGCCGAATTCGGCGCCAAGGACCGGGCGCACAAGGCGTTCTCGCAAAAAGCCTGAGCTGCAAGCGAAGCGGCGATTTTGCCGGTTGACACCGGCGATGGCGTTCGGGATTATCCTCCAGCATTAAAAAAATGTCTCTCACAATATCGGATACTCGATTTGGAAGAGAGAACGATGCACCCGGGAGGAGACAGACATGATCCGCTACCCGCGACGGACGTTGTTACGGGCGGGCGCAGCCTTCGTTGGCGCGTCCGCACTGGGGTTTCCGGCGATCGTCAGAGCACAGGCCGAGAAGATCCGGATCGGACACCTGACGCCGCTCACCGGCTTTCTCGGCGTGATCGGCAGCTACGCCCAGCTGGGCGTGAAGCTCGCGACTGAGGAGATCAACGCCTCCGGCGGCATCCTGGGCAAGCAGATCGACCTGCTCTCGGAAGACTCGATCAATCCGGCGACCGCCGCCACCAAGGCGCAGCGCATGCTGGAGCAGGATGGCGCGGTGGTGCTGCTCGGCGAGATCTCGTCGGCATCCTCGCTCACCATCATGCAGGTCGCCGAGCGCAACAAGAAGGTGTTCTTCTCCACCGGCGCGCGCTCGGACGCGCTGCGCGGCAAGAACTGCAACAAATACTCGTTCCACTGCGACATCCCGAACACCGTGATGGTCAACGCGGTCGGCACCGCGCTGTCGCAGAAGGGCATGGTGAAGGGCAAGAAGTTCTTCACGCTCACCGCCGACTACATCTTCGGTCATGACCTCTTGAAGGCGGCAAAGTCGTTCTTCGGCGCGCATGAGGCGAACCTGATCGGCGATGAGCTGATTGCGACCGACGTCACCGACTTCAGCCCTTACCTCCTCAAGGTGCGGCAAGCAAAGCCCGACGTGGTCTGCTGCAACCTCGCCGGCAACCAGGTCACCAACCTCGTCAAGCAATATGCCGAGTTCGGCCTGCCCTACCCACTGGTCGGCTTCAATCTCAACACCGGCGACGCCTGGGCGGCGGGCGCGGGCAACCTCAGCGGCACCTGGCCGACGGTCTGGTACCACACGCTGAACAATCCGGCCTCGCAGGCCTTCGTCGCGGCCTTCAGCAAGAAGTACGGCAAGCCGCCGGAGAACCACGCCTGGATCGAGTACATCACGCTCAAGCTGCTGGCGGAGGCGATCAACACGACGAAGTCGACCGACAGTAGCGAGCTGATCGCCTATTTCGAGAAGCAGAGCCAGTTCGACATCATGAAGGCGCGCAAGGCTTATTTCCGCAGCTGGGACCACCAGCTGGTGCAGGAGGCCTATCCCTTCACGGTCAAGCCAAAGGACCAGATGAAGGACCAGTGGGACATGCTGGTGCTGGGCGATGCGGTGCCGGCGGCGAACGATCCGCTGGAGACGATCTATCCGACCAAAGAGCAGAACCCCTGCGAGATGAAAGCCTGACGCGCATCCGCGCGGCACGGCCGATGGGCGTCGACGGCGCCGGCCCTGCCGGCGCCGTTCTTCATCAAAAGCTAAGGGCGCAACATGCAGTTCGAGTTCTTGCTGGAACAGGTGGTGAATGGCCTCGTGCTCGGAGGCTATTACCTGCTCATCGCGCTCGGGCTGTCGCTGATCTTCTCCGTCGGCGGCATCGTCAATCTCGCCCACGGCGCCTTCTATGCGTTAGGTGCCTATGTGTGCGTCGAGCTGACCAAGCGCCTCGGCTTCGGCGCCTCCGTGGTGATCTCGCCGTTCGCGGTCGCCCTGCTCGGCATCCTGTTCGAGCGCTTCATCCTGCGCCGCTTCTACACGGCTGATCCGATCCTGAGCCTGCTCGTGACCTTCGGCCTCGCGATGGTCGCCGAGCAGGCGATCCGCATGATCTGGGGCGCCGCCCCTGTTACGACCGAGATCCCGCAAAACTTCCGCGGCTCGGTCATCATCGGCGACTTCCTGTTCTCGCGCTATCGCCTGCTGATCCTCGCTGTCGTTGCCGCCGTGCTGCTCGGAATCTGGCTGCTGCTGCAGAAGACCTCGTTCGGCCGCGTGGTGCGCGCCGGCATCCAGCGGCCGGACATGGTTGCAGCCCTCGGCATCCGACTGCAGCCCTACATGACCGCGATCGTGATGCTCGGCGTCGGCATGGCAGCGCTCGGCGGCGCCTTCTTCGCGCCGATCACCACCGTGCACCCGGCGATGGGCGCGGAGATCATGACGATCGCCTTCGTCGTCGTCGTGATCGGCGGCCTCGGCAGCTTCTGGGGCGTCGTCATCTCGGCGCTGCTCGTCGGCGTGGTGCGCGGTATCGCCATTCACTTCGAGCCCGCCGCCGGCGAGGCCTCGATCTACATCCTGATGTTCCTGGTGCTGCTGGTGCGCCCGCGCGGCCTGCTTGGCGAGCGTATCGAGAAATTCGAATGAGAACCGCCTCGCCCATCGACCGGTTGAAGCCGCTGCTGATCGCGATCGTCGCGGTGATCGCCCTGCCCTTTTTTCTGAGAGCCGTCGGCCTGTCCTTGAACACCGGAACCTGGATCGTCGGTCTCGCGATCGCGACCATGGGGCTCAATCTCTGCATCGGCTATACCGGTCTCGTCTCGTTCGGCCACAGCGCCTGGTTCGGCATCGGCGCCTATGCTGCCGGCCTGATCCAGCTCCGATACTTTCCCGGCGAGATCTGGCTGCCGCTGCTGGGATCGATGATCGTGGTCGCGATGGCGTCGACCGTAATCGGCATGCTCATCCTGCGCCGTCGCGGCGTCTATTTCTCGCTGCTGACCCTGGCGCTGGCCGCCCTCGTCTATACCACCGCCTTCCGCTGGACGAGCCTCACCGGCGGCGAGGACGGGCTCGGCGGGTTGAAGCGCGGCGGCATCGGCTCCGTCAGCTTCGACAGCGCGCTCAACTATTACATCATGGTCGCAGCGATTGGGCTCGCCGTGCTCTATGTGCTGATGCGGCTCGTGCGCTCGCCGTTCGGGCATGTGCTGGTCGCGATCCGCGAGAACCAGCTGCGCGCGAGCTTCCAGGGCTATCCGGTCGAACGCTACAAGCTCGCGGTGTTCGTGATCTCGGCGGTCGTCACCGGCCTTGCCGGCGCGCTGATCGGCTTCCTCAACTATCTCGTCTCGGCCGAAGCGGTCTCGGTGCCGTTCGCGGGCGAGCTGCTGGCGATGGTGGTGATCGGCGGCATGCGCAGCCTGCTCGGGCCTGCTCTCGGCGCGCTGTTCTTCATTCTGTTCCGTGAGCTGTTCTCGATCTGGACGTCGGACTGGCTGTTCTGGTTCGGCCTCACCTTCGTGGCCTTCGTGATGTACTCGCCCGGCGGCCTCGTCGGCATCGGCGCACTGATCATGCGGCGTCTTCGTCCTCCCGCGGAAGAGACGGCGGCGATGAGCCGGCGCAAGATATATGACGGCCTGCCGCTGCCCGACTTCCTGCGGCCGGAGGCGTTGAAGGGCACCGTGCTCGAAATCAGCGGCGTCTCGCGAAAGTTCGGCGGCATCCGCGCGGTCGAGAATGCCAGCATCACGGTCGCCGCCGGCGAGATTCATGCGCTGATCGGCCCGAACGGCGCCGGCAAGACCACGCTGTTCAATCTGGTCTCCGGCCTCTATGCGCCCGACCAGGGCACGATCCGCCTGCAGGGCCGCGACATCGCCGGTGTGCCGGCCAATCTGATCTGCCATCAGGGGCTGGCGCGCTCGTTTCAGATCACCAATCTGTTCCGCGGCCTGACCATCTACGAGAACCTCCGCCTGTCGCTGCAGGCGCGGCGGCCGATGCGCTTCAACATCTGGAACGACATCGACGCTTACAAGGACATTCACGCCGAGACCGCCGCGCTGACAAAATTCCTCGGGCTCGAAGGCATCGAGGAGATCGAGGGCGGCGAGCTGTCCTATGGCGGGCAGCGGCTGGTCGATCTCGGCATCGCGCTCGGCTCCAAGCCGCAGGTGCTGCTGCTCGACGAGCCGCTCGCCGGCCTTGCCGCGGCCGAACGCGAGCGCGTCTCCAACCTGGTCAAGAACATCGCGGCCAACATTCCGGTGCTGATCGTCGAGCACGACATCGACCGCGTGCTCGGCTTCTCGCAGGTCGTGACAGTGATGAACCAGGGCGAAGTCCTGATGTCGGACTGCCCCAAGGCGGTGCGGGCCGACCTGCGGGTACAGGAGATCTATACCGGCAAGGGCATTCCCGCCGTCGAGCACCGCCGCAGCGACGCGGACGCCGGCGACCACGCGACCGTGCTGCGGCTCGACGGCGTCAATACCTTTTACGGCAAGAGCCATATCCTCAACGACGCCGCGCTCGATGTGCGCGAAGGCGAGATCGTCGCCCTGCTCGGCCGCAACGGCGCCGGCAAGTCGACGCTGCTCAAATCCATCGCCGGGCTTGTGCCGGCGGCCTCAGGCAGCATCGACTATCGCGGCACCGACATCGCGCGCCTTCCCGCCCCCGATATCGCGCGGCGCGGCGTCGGCTATGTGCCGCAGGGACGCGGCCTGTTCGCCGGTATGACGGTGCGGGAAAACCTCGCGCTCGGCCGCCTCGCCCGCAAGACCGACGGCAGCGACGGCGTGGTCTGGGACGAGGAGCAGATCCTGCACCACTTCCCACGCCTTAAGGAGCGCATGAACGTCGCGGCCGACTATCTCTCAGGTGGCGAGCAGCAGATGGTTGCGGTCGCGCGCGCGATGTCGGGCAATGTCCGCCTGCTGCTGCTCGACGAGCCTTTCGAAGGTCTCGCACCGGCGGTGACGCTGGAGCTGTTCAAAGTGTTCGACGCACTCCGCCGACACATGTCGATCGTGATCGTCGAGCATAACCTCGACCTCGTGTTGGCGCTGGCCGACCGCGTCTTTGCGCTGGAACGCGGCGCCGTGTTCCACGAGGGCCCCGCCGCGCCGCTGCTCAACGATCTGACCTACCGCAAGCAAGTCCTGTGGCTGTGACGACCTACTCGAGTTGATGTTGTCACCAATTACCGCGGCGCAAACTTCCTCATTTCCCCGGCGCTCGCCGAAGCCCGCCGCTAGATGATCTAGTAATTCGTCGCGGACTTCTCGTTCGGAATCCCGTCGATCGGGCATTCCTCGGTGCCGACCATCGGGCGGGTCATCGCCTCGACCATGTCGCGTGTCCCTTCGGGGTCGGCGATCCACTTCGCGTAGAAATCGTAGGGACAGGCAGCGAGGCCTTTGGCGCTTTCGCCGGAATTGATCATGCCGGTGTAACCGCGATGCAAGAGCTTGAAGAGATGGTTCTGCGACTGGTTGTTGCGGCGGGCATCGCGGATCAGGCTCTTCGAAAGGCCGGCGTACTGGATGCCGTATTCCTCTTCGCCAGTCTCGCCCAGCGTACGGCCATCAAAGCCGACGATCGCGGAGTGGCCGAAATAAGAGTAGACGCCGTCAAAGCCCGCGGCGTTGGCCACCGCGACATAGACATTGTTCGCCCAGGCCATCGCCTTGGAGATCATCACCTGCTGCTCCTTGGCCGGATACATATAGCCCTGGCAGCGCACGATCAGCTCGGCGCCCTTCATCGCACAGTCGCGCCAGATCTCCGGATAGTTGCCGTCATCGCAGATGATCAGGCTGATCTTCAGGCCCTTGGGGCCCTCGGACACATAGGTGCAATTACCGGGATACCAGCCCTCGATCGGCACCCAAGGCATGATCTTGCGATACTTCTGCACGATCTCGCCCTTGTCGTTCATGAGGATCAGCGTGTTGTAGGGCGCCTTGCGCGGATGCTCCTCATGGCGCTCGCCGGTCAGCGAAAATACGCCCCATACCTTGGCCTTGCGACAGGCTTCAGCAAAGATCGCAGTCTCCTCGCCCGGCACCTGCGAAGCGGTCTCGTACATCTCCTTGGAGTCGTACATGATGCCGTGGGTCGAATATTCCGGGAAGATGACGAGGTCCATGCCCGGTAGGCCGAGCTTCATGCCGACGACCATGTCGGCAATCTTGCGGGCGTTGTCGAGCACCTCAGCCTTGGTGTGCAGCCGCGGCATCTTGTAATTGACGACCGCGACGCCGACGACGTCATTGCTGGAGGAGATGTCACCGTGAAGCATTTGAAACGCCCTTCTGTTCTGGTTTGAGTTCTTCAGCTCGCAGCGTCAGTGGCTGATCATCCATGGCCGCGCGGTCGGGAAGCCGACGGCGCCGCTCTTGCTTTTGGTGACGAGCCGTCCCGGTTTCTTCCTGCTGCCGGTCCCGCAACAGCCGCAGCCCGGACCGTGCGCGGCCTTGTACTGGTCGAGCGTCTTCGGCGCGTGCTTGCTGCGCTCGTTGGTGGCGTGCGCCTTGCGCTTGTCTGTGGGCATGCAGAAGAACGCCGGCGCGGTGAGGATCACACGCGGCGATTCCATCTCGCAGCGCGGACAGTCCTGCGGGTCGTCGCATTCGGCCATCGGCCGCATGTCGGTGAACGGACCGCAATCATTGCAGAGATAGTCATAGACGGGCATCGTCGCTCCCTTCGCTGTTGACGCCGGACGCGGGGCGCATCGCCCCGCATCCCTCGCGCTGGCATCACTTGTCCGGCGAGATCGGCATCTGGATGTCGCCCGTGATATGCTTCACGGGCCCTGCCGCCGACGGCATCACGTCGAAGTCGAAGATCTCTGTCGGCAGCCACAATGTGGCGCAGGCGTTGGGCACGTCGACCACGCCGGAGATGTGGCCCTGACATGGCGCGGTGCCGAGGATCGAATAGGCCTGGGCCCCGGAGTAGCCGAACTTCTTCAGGTACTCGATGGCGTTCAGGCATGCCTGGCGGTAGGCGATGTGAACGTCGAGGTAATGCTGCTTGCCGGCCTCGTCGACCGAGATACCCTCGAAGATCAGATAGTCCTTGTAGTTCGGAGTGATCGGCGACGGCTTGAACACGGGGTTCTTGATGCCGTATTTCGCCACGCCGTCCTTGATGACGTCGACCTTGATGTGCAGCCAGCCCGCCATTTCGATCGCGCCGCAGAAGGTGATCTCGCCGTCGCCCTGGCTGAAATGCAGATCGCCCATCGAGAGGCCGCCGCCCGGTACATAGACCGGGAAGTAGATCTTCGAGCCACGCGACAGGTCCTTGATATCGCAATTGCCGCCATGCTCGCGCGGCGGCACGGTGCGGGCCCCCTCGAGACCGATCTTGGCCTTGACGTCACCCTTGGCCTGTCCGGCATGCGCGGTCGGTGCGAACGGCGGATTGGCAAGGCCGGGTACACGGGTCGGATTGGTCGCAATCAGCTCGGCTTCGCGCGCGTTCCAGGCCGCGAGCATCTTGGCATCGGGCAGACAGCCGATCAGACCGGGATGGATCAGGCCGGCGAAATTGACACCGGGTACGTGGCGCGACGATGTATAAAGGCCCTTGATGTCCCAGATCGACTTCTGCGCCAGCGGGAAGTGATCGGTCAGGAAGCCGCCGCCATTCTGCTTGGAAAAGAAGCCGTTGAAGCCCCACAGGCTCTCCTTGAGAGGACCGACGTCGAGCAGGTCGACCACGAGCAGATCGCCGGGCTCGGCACCCTTGACGCCGATCGGACCGGACAGGAAGTGCACGATCGACAGGTCGATATCGCGCACGTCGTCCGCCGAGTCGTTGTTCTTGATGAAGCCGCCGGTCCAGTCGACGGTCTCGATGATGAAGTCGTCGCCGGGGCTGACCCATTCGACGATCGGAACCTCCGGATGCCAGCGGTTGTGGATCTTGTCGTTTTCATAGGCCGACTTGGTGAGATCGACCTTGATCAGCGTATCTGGCATCGAGATGCTCCCCTTGGTTTACTGATTAGACGGACAGGAATTTCGAGATCTGCGCGGCATCGACGCTGTCGCGCGGATCGTCACGCACGATCTCGCCGTTCTCGATCACGAGCACGCGGTCAGCGATGTCGAGCGCGAAGCTCAGAACCTGCTCGGAGACGACGATCGACAGGCCGCGCTCGTCGCGGATGCGCTTCAAGGTGCGCGCCATCTCCTTGATGATCGACGGCTGGATGCCTTCGGTCGGCTCATCCAGCAGCAACACTTTCGGTTTGGTCGCGAGCGCCCGCGCGATCGCCAGCTGCTGCTGCTGCCCACCGGAGAGATTGCCGCCGCGACGTCCCTTCATCTCCAGCAGCACCGGAAACAGCTCGTAGATATCCTCCGGTACCTCGGAGCCGCCGGAGACGACGAGGCCGGTCTCGATGTTCTCCTTCACCGTCATGGTCGAGAAGATCATCCGCCCCTGCGGTACATAAGCGAGCCCCTTGGCGACGCGATCGTAGCTCGGCAGCGATCCGAGCTCGGTGCCGTCCATGGTCACCGAACCGCTTTTGGTCGGCACGATCCCCATCAGGGACTTCATCAGCGTGGTCTTGCCCATGCCGTTGCGCCCCATGATCGCGACGATCTCGTTGGGCGCGACCGACACGTTGAGGCCATGCAGTACCTCACTCTGGCCGTAGGCGACGTGAAGATCATTGATTGCCAGCATCGACGCGCTCCTTAATGTCCGAGGTAAACTTCGATCACTTTCGGATCGTTCTTCACCTTCTCCATCGTGCCCTCGGAGAGAATCTGACCCTGGTGCAGCACCGTGACCTTGTGGGCGATGTCCTCGACGAATTTCATGTCGTGCTCGATGACCAGCACCGAGCGGTCCTTGATGATGCGGTTGAGCAGCTCGGCGGTTTTGGCGCGTTCCGACACGCTCATTCCGGCGACCGGCTCATCGAGCATCAGCAGGTCCGGGTCCTGGATCAGGAGCATGCCGATCTCGAGCCACTGCTTCTGGCCGTGGCTAAGCAGCGCCGCGCTCATGTTGAGGCGATCCCTAAGGAAGATCATCTCAGCCACCTCATGGACCCGATCGCGTACGGCGGCGTCGCGGGTAAAGGTCAGCGCACCGAACACGGTGCGGCCGCGCGGATAGGAGATCTCCAGATTCTCGAACACCGTGAGGTCGTCGTAGATCGACGGGGTCTGGAATTTGCGGCCGACGCCGGCCTTGACGATCTGGTTCTCCTTCAGCTTGGTCAGGTCCTTGCCGCGGAATTCGATCGAGCCTGAGGTGGCCTTGGTCTTTCCGCAAATCAGGTCGAGCACGGTGGTCTTGCCGGCGCCATTGGGACCGATGATGACGCGGATCTCGTTCTCCTCGACATAAAACGAGAGATCGTTGACCGCCTTGAAGCCGTCGAAGGACACGGTGAGCCCTTCGACCGAGAGCAGGAAGGGTTTGGGCTGGTGACCGACGAGCATAAGATCCTCCTCACTCTGCCGGTGCGCCGTCGGCGACCGAGCTGTCGGTCCAGCCCGCCTTCGGCTTGCGCGTGCCGATCAGCTTGCTGATCCGCGGCTGGACGTAGTCTCCCCAGATGCCGGCGAGGCCATTCGGGAATGCGAGCACCACGGCAATGAACAGGCCGCCGAGGCCGAACAGCCAGAGCTCGGGGAACGACTCGGAGAGGCTGGTCTTGGCGAAGTTGACGAGGATGGTGCCGTAGACCGCGCCGAGGATCGACAGCCGGCCGCCGACCGCGGTGTAGATCACCATCTCGATCGAGGGCACGATGCCGACAAAGGACGGGGACATGAAGCCGACGTTGAGCGCGAACATCGCGCCGCCGATCGCGGCGAAGATCGCGGCGATGCAGAAGGCGAAGATCTTGAAATTGGCGACGCTGTAGCCAGAGAAGCGGACCCGGTCCTCCCGGTCGCGCATCGCCACTAGGATGCGGCCGAGCTTCGAGTGGCGGACGAACTGTGCGATGAAGATGCAAGCGAACAGCAGGCCGACCTCGAAGAAGTAGAGCACGATCTTGGCGTGGTCGGGACGGATGTCCCAGCCCTTCAGCGTGCGGAGATCCGTCATACCGTTGATGCCGCCGGTATAGCCCTGCTGTCCCACGATCAGGATGGTGAGGATCGCAGCGACCGCCTGCGTGATGATCGCGAAGTAGGTGCCGCCAACGCGGCGCTTGAACATCGCAGCACCGATGATCAGGGCGAAGAGGCCCGGTACCAGGATGACGGCAGCGATGGTGAAGGTCAGGCTGTGGAACGGCTTCCAGAAGAACGGCAGCGCGGTGATCTGATTCCAGTCCATGAAGTCGGGGATGCCCGGCGTCGACTGGATCTTGGTGTTCTCGACGCTCGACGCCTCGAGCTTGAGGAACATCGCCATGCAGTAGCCGCCGAGACCGAAGAATACGCCCTGCCCCAAGCTCAGGATGCCGCCATAGCCCCAGCAGATCACCAGTCCCAGCGCGACGAAGGCGTAGGTAAGATATTTGGCGACCAGGTTGAGGCGGAAGACGTCGAGGCAGAGCGGCAGGATCACGACCAGAAAGACCGCGAGCACCAGGATGCCGATCAACTCCGAACGCGTGGCAAAACGACTGTCGTTCATGGGTTCAGCCCCCTGCGCTTTCGTTATTTGCGGACCTTGAGGGCGAACAGTCCCTGCGGCCGCAGCATCAGAATTCCGACCACCGCAAGCAGCGTCAGCACCTTCGCCATCGAGCCCGACATGAAGAATTCGAGCGTCGACTGGGTCTGCGAGATCGAGAAGGCCGATGCGATGGTGCCGAGCAGGCTGGCGGCGCCGCCGAACACGACGACCAGGAAGGTGTCGACGATGTAGAGCTGGCCCGACGTCGGCCCGGTCGAGCCGATCATGGTGAAGGCGGAGCCGGCGACGCCGGCGATGCCGCAGCCGAGCGCGAAGGTGTAGCGGTCGACCTTCGCAGTATTGATACCGACGGCGCCCGCCATGATACGGTTCTGCACCACGGCGCGAACCTGGCGGCCCCAGCGCGAGCGGAACATGATGTAGGCGACGCCGATCGTGATCAGCACCGTCAGGCCCATCACGAAGACGCCGTTGATCGGAACTTCGATGGAGTCCGTGACATGGAGCGAGCCGAGCATCCACTGCGGCAGCTCGACGCCGACCTCGCGCGCGCCGAAGATCGAGCGATAGGCCTGCTGCAACATGAGGCTGAGCCCCCAGGTCGCAAGCAGCGTGTCGAGCGGCCGCTTGTAGAGGTGCCGGATCAGCACCCATTCGACCAGCATCCCGAGTGCGCCGGAAGCCAGAAAGGCCAATATCATCGCGAGGAAGAAGTAGCCGCTGAACAGGCTTGGAAGGTAGGACTGGAAGAAATTCGACGTCATCCAGGTGACGTAGGCGCCCAGGATCATGAACTCGCCATGGGCCATGTTGATGACGCCCATCTGGCCGAAGATGATCGCCAGCCCCAGCGCCATCAGCACGTAGACGGAAAACAGGATCAGGCCGGCAAAGCCCTGCATGACGAAGATCGAGCCGAGGTCGCCAATCGAATAGTCGCCGAACATCTGGTTTCTCCGTCGAGAACAGCGTCTCGCGTCCGAGGGCACAGGGTCCCGCGTCGCGATTGAAAATCGCGACGCGGGGTCGTGAGACGCGGATTGACGGCCCGCGTCAGGGAGCTCTTGCTTGGGGAAAGTTCGCGGAAGGCTTGCGCGCTTACTGGTAGCCCTTCGGGAACGGATCCGGCTCGACCAGATCGGCGGTCTCGTAGATCAGCTCGAACTGACCATCGAGCTTGGCGCGACCGACGCGGGTTTTCGACCAGAGGTGATGGTTCTCGTGGATGCGCACATAGCCCTCGGGCGCGCCCTTGAATTCCACGCCCGGCGAGGCGGCCGCGATCTTGTCGACATCGAAACTGCCGGCCTTTTCGACCGTCAATTTCCAGAGCCATGGGCCGAGATAGGCCGCCTGCGTCACGTCACCAATCACGGTCTTCTCGCCCCAGATCTTCTTGAAGGCGGCGACGAACGCCTTGTTGTTGGCATTGTCGAGCGACTGGAAGTACTTCATGCAGGCGTAGGCACCCGCGATGTTCTCGCCGCCGATGCCGTCAATCTCGTCCTCGGTCACCGAGATCGTCAGCAGCGCCTGCTTGGAGAGATCGATGCCGGCTGCCTTGAGCTGCTTGTAGAAGGCGACGTTCGAGCCGCCGACCACGTCGGTGAAGATCACGTCCGGCTTGGTCAGCTTGATCTTGTTGATGACCGAATTGAACTGGGTGTTGCCGAGCGGGTAATATTCCTCGCCGACCACCTTGCCCTTCAGCACGTTCTCGACGTGCTTGCGCGCGATCTTGTTCGAGGTACGGGGCCAGATGTAGTCGGAGCCGACGAAGAAGAACGATTTGGCGCCCTTCTCCTTGGCGATCCAGTTCAGGCCAGCGAGGATCTGCTGGGTGGCTTCCTGGCCGGTGTAGATCACGTTCTTGGACTGCTCGAGGCCTTCGTAGAAGGTCGGGTAGTAGAGCATGCCGTTGTACTGCTCGACGACCGGCAGCACCGCCTTGCGTGAGGCCGAGGTCCAGCAGCCCATGATGGCCGCGACCTTGTCGTTGACGAGGAGCTTCTTGGCCTTCTCCGCGAAGGTCGGCCAGTCGCTGGCGCCGTCTTCCTGGATGACCTTGATCTTGCGGCCGAGCACACCGCCGGCAGCGTTGATCTGCTCGATCGCGAGCTTCTCGGCTTCGATCGAGCCGGTCTCCGAGATCGCCATCGTGCCGGTGGCCGAGTGCAGGATGCCGACGGTGACTTCGGTATCGGTGACCGCGAGACCCGTGGTGTTGACTGCCGGGGTCGCCGGAGCCTGCGCGAAGGACGCCTTCGGCAGCATCGTGATGGCCGGCACAGCGGCCATTCCCATCAATAGTTTGCGCCGAAGCGGCGACAACAAGCCTTTATTTGCGTCTTCTGACATGAGCACCCCACTGTTTGTTTTCGAGGACACGCGATTGGTGCCGTGAGGATGGCTCGAATTTGTGCAGCGCAAGCATACGCAAGATCGCGTATACTGCACCGCAAAATGCCGACGTAGGCTTTTGGTACGGGATTTGCGTGGCTTGCGGGTCCGTATCGGGAGTGGGGTTAAGTGGCAGGGCGGCAGCGAATAGACCGCGTCAGGCGCCAATACAACCAATGGGTTGCCAACCAGACGCTGGAAGACTACGCGCTGCGCTTCACCGCCAAGAGCGCGCGGCGCTGGTCCGCCGCCCGCGTCGCCAACACCGCGCTGGGCGCAATCTCCTTCCTTGCGCTTGAAGCGATCGGCGGCACCATCACGCTGAATTACGGCGCCAGCAACGCAACCGCAGCGATCCTGGTCGTCAGCGTCATCATCTTCCTGTGCGGACTGCCGATTGCCTATTATGCCGCCAAATGCGGCATCGATATCGACCTGCTGACCCGCGGCGCCGGTTTTGGCTATATCGGCTCGACGATCACTTCGCTGATCTACGCCTCCTTCACTTTTATCTTCTTCGCCTTCGAGGCGGTCATTCTGGCAGCGGCGCTGGAGATGTGCTTCGGCATTCCCCGTCCGCTCGGCTATCTCATCAGCGCCATCGTCATCATCCCGCTGGTGACCTACGGCATCACCCTGATCAGCCGCTTCCAGCTTTGGACGCAGCCACTATGGGTCGTCCTTCATCTCCTTCCGTTCCTGGCGATCGCCTGGGCCAATCCGCATTCGTTCACGGAGTGGCGACACTTCGCCGGCGAGCATGGCGATCCGAACGGGCATCTCGATCTCCTGCTGTTCGGCACCGCGGCGTCGGTGGTGTTTTCGCTGGTGGCGCAGATCGGTGAGCAGGTCGACTTCCTGCGCTTTCTGCCGCGCGACCGCCGCACCTCCAAGACCTCGTGGTGGATCGCCCTGCTCAGCGCCGGCCCGGGCTGGATCATCTTCGGCGCGCTCAAACTGCTGGTCGGCTCCTTCCTGGCCTATTTCGCGCTGAGCCACGGCGTCGCGCTCGAACAAGCTGCCGAGCCCGCCAACATGTATCTGGAAGCGTTTCGCTACGTGCTGTCGCAGCCGGACCTGGCGCTGGCGCTGACCGGCACCTTCGTCATCCTCTCGCAGGTCAAGATCAACGTCACCAACGCCTATGCCGGCTCGATCGCCTGGTCGAACTTCTTCTCGCGGTTGACGCACAGCCATCCCGGCCGCGTGGTCTGGCTGGTGTTCAACGTGATGGTGGCGCTGCTGCTGATGGAGATCGGCGTCTACAAGGCGCTGGAGCAGACGCTCGCGCTCTACTCCAACGTCGCGATCGCCTGGGTCGGCGCGCTGGTCGCCGATCTCGTGATCAACAAGCCGCTCGGCCTCCGCCCGCCGCAGATCGAGTTCAAGCGCGCACATCTCTACGACATCAACCCGGTCGGCGTAGGCGCCATGACCATCGCGACCATCGTTTCGATCAGCGCGTTCTATGGCCTGTTCGGCCCGACCGCGAAGGCGCTGTCGGCTTTCGTCGCGCTCGCTGCGGCCTTCATCGCGGCGCCGCTGATCGCGTGGGCCACCGAAGGCAGGTACTACATCGCCCGCAAGCCGAAGCGGAGCTGGCAGAGCGTCGAGGCGATCCAGTGCTGCATCTGCGAGCATTCGTTCGAGCCGGAGGACATGGCCTCATGCCCCGCCTATGCCGGGCCAATCTGCTCGCTGTGCTGCTCGCTCGATGCCCGGTGCCATGATCTCTGCAAGCCGCACGCACGGGCCGGCGCGCAGGTGTCGGAAGCGCTCGGCAGGATGTTGCCCGAGGCGATCCATACCCGGATCAACTCGCAGTTCGGCCAGTATATCGGCGTGTTCGCGGTATCGGCCGGTCTCGTCGGGCTCGTGCTCGGACTGATCTACCTGCAAACCTCGGCGACCGTGCATGCCGATGCGCTGCTGGCTGACGTGTTATGGAAGGTGTTCTTCGCGCTGATCATCATCATCGGCGTTGTCGCCTGGCTGTTCGTGCTGGCGCAGCAGAGCCGTCGCGCGGCGGAGGAAGAGACGCGGCGGCAGACCGCGCTCTTGATCCAGGAAATCGACGCACACAAGCGCACCGACGCCGAATTGCAGCGCGCCAAGGAGGTCGCGGAGTCCGCCAACCTCGCCAAGAGCCGCTATGTCGTTGGACTGAGCCACGAGCTCCGCTCGCCGCTGAACGCGATCTCCGGCTATGCGCAGTTGCTCGAGCAGGACAACAGTTTGCAGGCGCGGCCGCGCGATCAGGTGCGCGTGGTCCGCCGCAGCGCGGATCATCTGTCGGGATTGATCGACGGCATCCTCGACATCTCCAAGATCGAGGCCGGACGGCTCTATCTGTCCCGCGACGAAGTTCGCCTCAACGATTTCCTCGATCAGCTCGTCGGCATGTTCCGCCTGCAGGCGGCCGCCAAAGGCATCGACTTCGTGTTCAAGCGGCCGGCGGTGCTGCCGGTCGTGGTCTATGCGGACGAAAAGCGGCTGCGGCAGATCCTGATCAACCTGCTGTCGAACGCGATCAAGTTCACGCAAACCGGCAGCGTCAAGTTCGTCGTGCATTATCGCAGCCCCGTGGCCGAGTTCGAGGTCGTCGATACCGGCCCCGGCATCCAGCCGGACGATCTCGAACGCATCTTCGCCCCCTTCGAGCGCGGCGCGCTCGGCGTGGCGCAGCCCCAGACCGGTACAGGTCTCGGCCTCACCATCAGCCGCCTCCTCGCGGGCGTGATGGGCGGCGACATCAAGGTGACGAGCACGGTCGGCGCCGGCGCGACCTTCCGCGTGAAACTCCTGCTCTCCGAGGTCACCAATCCCCGGCGTGATGCCCCGGTGGAGGCGCCGATCTACGGCTATCTCGGCCCGCGCAAGACGATCCTGATCACCGATGACGATCCGACCCATCGCGATCTGCTGCGCGAGGTGCTGGCGCCGCTCGGCTTCATCCTGCTCAGCGCTCCCGACGGCCCCGGCTGCCTCGCGCTGGCGCAGCACTGCCGGCCCGATCTGTTCCTGCTCGACATCTCCATGGCAGGCATGGACGGCTGGGCGGTGGCGGAGACCTTGCGTGCCGACGGCCATCACACAGCGCGCATCCTGATGGTGTCGGCCAGCGCGCTGGAGGCGCATGGCGCGCCGCTGGCGCAGCCGTTTCATGACGGCTATCTGATGAAGCCGATCGACATCCCGCGGCTGCTGGAAACCATCCGCCAGTTGCTCAAGCTCGAATGGCAGTACGAGGCCGACCAGGTGCCGGTGCCGCTGTGGAAGCCGGAGAGCGGCTCGCGCCCTCCGGTGAAATATGTCGAGGAGCTGATCGACCTTGGCCGGCTCGGCTATGTCCGGGCGATCCAGCTCAAGCTCGACGAAATCGGCACCGAGCTGCCGGAGCACGCCGACTTTGTCACCCACATGCGCGCCCTGCTCGACCGCTTCGATCTCGACCAATACATGGCGACGCTGAAAACCTTGCACAGCTATGATCACTGATCCCAGAAAACGCGACGTCGCCCTCGTCGTCGACGACTCTCCCGAGACGCTGCGGCTCCTGACCGACGCGCTGGACGGCGCAGGCATGACCGTCATGGTCGCGCTCGATGGCGTATCCGCAATGCGGATCGTCGACCAGATCACGCCCGACATCGTGCTGCTCGATGCGGTGATGCCCGGCATGGACGGGTTTGAGACCTGCAAGCGGCTGAAGCGCGATGCCGGGCTCGACGGCGTGCCGATTATCTTCATGACGGGCCTTGCCGAGACCGAGCACATCGTGCGCGGGCTCGAAGCCGGCGGGGTCGACTATGTGACGAAGCCGATCGTGGTCGAGGAGATGCTGGCGCGGATCCGCGTCCACCTCGCCAATGCCCGGATGACCCAGAGCGCGCGCGCTGCCCTCGATGTCTCCGGCCGCTATCTGCTCGCGGTCAACAGCAAGGGCAAGCTGTTATGGGCGACGCCGCAGGCCCAAAGGCTTCTCGCGGATACGCTGGCCGACGACACCATCGACGAGTTCGTGCTGCCCGACCCTATGCCGCAATGGCTCGACCAGGTCCAGAAGGGCAAATCCGCCCCGAAGACCACGACCATGCCCGCTCTCCCCGGCAACGAGCAATTGCGGCTGCAATATATGGGCAAGCTCGGTCCGAACGAATTCCTGCTTCGTCTTGCCAAGGATTCCGGCGCCGATACGCCGGTGGAGTTTTCAAGAGAGCTAGGCCTTACCGCACGTGAAGCGGAAGTGCTGTCCTGGCTGTCCAAAGGAAAGACCAACCGGGATATCGCGCAAATCCTGGGTTTGAGCCCGCGGACGGTCGACAAGCATCTCGAGCAAATCTATTCCAAGCTGGGCGTCGAGAATCGCACCGCGGCGGCCGCGATCGCGGTCAAGGCCAAAGATTTGAAGTAAGAGAGGCGCGTCGCGCGAGCGTTCCGACGAGATACCAGCCTGAGCCGTGCGCAGCAGTCGTCTCCCGGATAATCGTGCAGGTGGAAGCCAGCCGCGACAGGCCCTTTTCCGGCGCGGGCTTCTGCTGCAGCGCGAAACCATCTGCGCCGCAACATTCAAAAATGAGACTGCCCGTCAAGCCGGACGAGGCCTCCGCGCAGGCACCGCATTCGACTTCGGATAGCTTCCCTCGAAAGCCGCGGGCCGCTGAGAGCCACGGGCGTCGCGCTGGTTTGGCGCGGCACAAATCGACGACACAGGGAGGAGCACAATGTCGAAATGCAGTATCGGACTGCTCGCGCTGAGCAGCCTGTTTCTTTCAGGCGCGGCGATAGCCCAGGAAAAAATCAAGGTGGGCGTGACCGCGACCCTCGAAGGCACCTATACGGTGCTCGGCGAGGACGGCATGCGCGGCCATCAGACGGCGCTCAACGTGCTGGGCAAGAAGATCGGCGACAAGGAGCTCGAATTCATCGTCGCCTCGACCGATGCGACGCCGGACTCCGCAGTGCGCGCAGTCCGCAAGCTGATCGAACAGGACAAGGTGCAGATCCTGCTGTCGCCGCTCTCCGGCGACGAAGGCATCGCGGTGAAGAACTTTGCCAAGACCCACCCCGAGCTGACCTTCATCAATGCCGCATCGGGCGCGCAGGAAACGACCTATGTCGATCCTGCCCCGAACTTCTTCCGCTACAACATGGACGGCGCCCAGTGGCAGGTCGGCCTCGGCAAATACGCCTATGAGGACAAGAAGTATCGCAAGATCGCGACCGTCGGCGAGGACTATTCCTTCATCTATACCCAGGTGTTCGGGCTGGTGCTCGAATTCTGCGGCATGGGCGGACAGGTGACCAACCGGCAATGGGTGCCGCTCGGAACCAAGGACTTCGCCTCGGTGATCGCCGCCCTGCCCGACGATGTCGATGCCATCTATCTCGGCCTCGGCGGCGCGGATGCCGTCAACTTCCTCAACCAGTATCAGCAGGCCGGCGGCAAGGCGCATCTGATGGGCGGTTCCATCATGATCGACCAGACCATCCTGTCGTCAAAGGGCAATGCCAAGAACGCCCTGATCGGCACCATCGCGGCGAGCGGCCAGGCCGACACCTGGGAGGATCCGGGCTGGCAGAAATTCGTGAAGGCCTATCAGGACGCGTTCCCGCCGAACAAGCGCTTCCCGAGCCCCTCGCTGCTGGCCACCAACTACTACGGCTCGACGATGGCCTTGATCCTCGCACTGCGTGAGGTCAACGGCGATCTCAGCGACAATCAGTCGAAATTCAAGGCTGCGCTGGCGAAGATCGAGCTCGACGCGCCGAACGGCAAGATCAAGCTCGACTCCAACCGCCAGGCGATCGGCACCAATTTCGTCACCGAGGTTGTCGATGACGGCAAGGGCGCGCTGTTCAGCAAGGTCGTGAAGGTGATCCCGAACGTGAACCAGACGCTCGGCTATGATCCTGCAGTGTTCTCGAAGATCGGCCTGCCGAGCCGCACCGTACCGGAATGTAAGAAGTACTGACGCATCGCAGGCAAGGACGCAACCGGGGAGCGACTCGCTGACGCGGTCGCTCTCCGCTCTTGCAATCTCGGCGGCGTTGTTGAACGCTGGCTGAAAATAAGAAACATTCGGGAGGGGAAGGCATGAGCCGTGCGCTCGCCGTCTTCCACGGCCGGTTCGGCCGGGCGACGGTTTATCAATTGAACCGCCCTTTCAATATCCACGCCCATCGTGAAGGTCATCTGATCTTCCATGTCGGCGGCATGTCTGCATGCATTGATGTCTCAGACGGACACTATGATCTCACCGAGACCTCCGTGGTCGCCGTCAATCCGTGGGAGCCACACAACTTCCTGCCGACCGATCTCGATGGCGGCGCCATCTTCTTCGTGCTCTATGTCAACGCCGAATGGTTCGCGCCCGATACCCCGGGCACCGACCGCCTACGGTTCGGCCGCACCCATTTCAGGCGCACGCCTGCACTCGACAAGCACATCAGACGGACCGCCGCGCTTGTGTGCGGCGCACCATCCCTCTCCAGTCTCGATTCCGAGCTGAGGCGGCTGATCGACATCTGCTACGACGAAAGCTGGCAGCAGGCCGAGATCGCGCGCGATCCGCGCGCAAGCGGCTCCGTCACCGATTTCCGCGTGCGCAAATGCATCAAGATGATGTCGGAAAGCCCCGGCGCCGAGATCGAGCTCGATACGATCGCCCGCGAGTCCGGCCTGTCGCGGCCGCACTTCTACCGATTGTTCCGTGTCCAGACCGGCGTCACCCCGAACCTCTACCTCAACACACTGATCATGGAACAGGCGCTCGAAGCGCTGGTAGCCAGCGAGACGCCGATCGCCGACATCGGCTTCGATCTCGGCTTCTCCTCGCAGAGCGGTTTCACCCGCTTCTTCGCCGCCAATGTGGGAATGGCCCCGACCGATTATCGCCGCGCAGCCAAGGTTTTGCGGGCCTGACCGCTGCACGAAAAGATACTCACGATCAAACGTCGCCCTCGCCGCCCGGCTAGGATGCGGGCAACGCGATCCAGAGATGATCGCGACCGACGGGAGCGCACGTCCATGGCAAGGCCTGCAGCCGCTGTAGGGCTGTCCGACCTGCATTTTACGAACTTTCGGCGTGTCGCCCGGACAAGCGGACGGCGCACATGAGCCGTTTCATCGAACGCCATCCCGCCTGGGCGCTGATCACGATCATCGCCGTTGCCGTCGTGCTCTGGCTGGTCTTCGCGGTCTGGCCGCCGGGTCTCGAAGAGGTGATCGGCCGCAAGCGCGTCTTCCTCAACGCCGTCTTCAACGGCATCACGCTCGGGGGCCTCTACTTCCTCGTCGCCAGCGGCTTCACGCTGATCTTCGGCCTGATGCGCAACGTCAATCTCGCGCACGGCTCGCTCTATCTGTTCGGCGGCTATGTCGGCTACGCCATCAGCACGGCGACCGGCTCCTGGCTGCTCAGCTTCATCGTCGCCTTCGTCCTGACGGCCCTGGTCGGCGTGCTGCTGCAGGTGATCGTGTTCCGGCGCATGGAGGGTCAGGACCTCAGGCAGACCATGGTGACGATCGGGCTGTCGATCGTGTTTGCCGATCTCATGCTGTGGGCCTGCGGCGGTGATTTCTATCAGATCCAGACCCCGAGCTGGCTGATCGGGCCCATAGACCTGCCGTTGATCACGGCGGTGAAGTCCTCGGGCGAGCCGGTCTATCTCAGATATCCGATGGTCCGGCTCGTGATCTTCGCCGCGTCCGTGGTCATTGGCGTTGCGATGTGGCTCGCGCTCAACCGCACCCGGATCGGCATGATCATCCGCGCCGGCGTCGATGATCGCGACATCCTGGCTGCGACCGGTGTGCGCATCCAGCTCGTCTTCGTCCTGGTGTTCGCATTTGGCGCTGGCCTTGCCGGCATCGCCGGCGTGGTCGGCGGCACGTTCCAGTCGTTGTCGCCGGGCGAGGACATCCGCTTCCTGCTGGCCTCGCTCGTGGTCGTGATCGTCGGCGGCATGGGCTCGATCCCCGGTGCGGCGCTCGGCGCGCTGATCATCGGCCTCGCCGAGCAGCTCGGCTCGGTCTACATCCCGACCTACGCCATCGTCGTGACCTTCCTGATCATGGTGCTGGTGCTGGCGATCCGGCCGCAAGGCCTGTTGGCGAGGCGCTGACATGTCGCTCGCGCACGATGCCCGCGTTGCCGTTCGTTCTGCCGCCGGAGCAGAGCGCCCCGCGCGGACCTGGCCGGAGATCGACAATCCCGCCGCCTGGGTCGTTGCGGCCATTCTTGTCATCATGCCGCTGATTGCCAACGGCTTCTTCCTGATCGAGATCTTCGCGACCACGCTGATCCTCGGCACAATGGCGCTGAGCCTGATGTTCCTCGCCGGTTATGGCGGCATGGTCAGCCTGATGCAGCTCACCATCGCGGGCTTCTCGGCCTACATGGTCGCCGTGTTCGGCGTCAGCGGCAACGCCAATATCAGCCTGGGCTGGCCCTGGTGGCTCGCCGTTCCCATGGCGCTCGCACTGGCGACTGCCTTCGGCACGCTCGGCGGCGCGCTCGCGGTGCGCACTGAAGGCATCTACACCATCATGATCACGCTCGCGATTGGAGCTGCCTTCTACTATTTCACCAACCAGAACTGGGCGATCTTCAACGGCCATACCGGCATCAACACCGTGGCAACGCCGCACTTCTGGGGCGTCAACTGGCGCGCCGACATCCCCTTCTACTATGTGGTGCTCGCGGTTGCCGCGCTCTGCTATTTCGCCGTCGAATATCTCTCGCGCGCACCCTTCGGCCTTGCGCTTCAGGGCGTCCGCGACAATCCGCGGCGCATGGCTGCGCTGGGCTTCAACGTCAACGCCCATCGCGTCGCCGCCTATGCCTTTGCGTCCTTCGTCGCCGCGCTCGCCGGCGTGCTCCAGGTCTGGAACTACCGGCAGATCTCGCCGGGCTCGGTCAGCGTCGGGGCCTGCATCGACGTGCTGATCATCGCCGTGGTCGGAGGCATCACCCGCCCGATCGGCCCCTTCATCGGCGCGCTGATCTTCGTGCTGCTGCGCACCTTCGCACTCGACTTCCTGGTCCGGCTCGGGCTCGACGGCAACCGCTTCCGCCTGCTGATCGGGCTCGGCTTCCTCGCCATCGTGTTCTGGTCTTCCGACGGCGTCGTCGGCCTGTGGCAGCGCTGGCGTCAGAGTCAGCGTCCTCGCGCGGACCGCCCAGGCGGAGGGCGCGGTCATGGATAGCGTCGCTCATCGCCTTTCCGCCGTCGGCGCCGGCGCCGCGCTGGAACTACGCGGCGTGACCCGGCTGTTCGGCGCGCTCGCCGCGCTGACCGACGTCACCATCACGGTAAAGCCGGGTGAGCGGCGTGCCGTGCTCGGTTCAAACGGCGCCGGCAAGACCACGCTGTTCAACTGCATCACCGGCGACTTCCCGCCATCCTCCGGCACCATTCGCTTCTTCGGCGAGGACGTCACCCACTTCCCGCCCTATGAACGCATCCGCCGCGGGCTGCGCCGGACCTACCAGATCTCGGCGCTGTTCCCGGGCCTCACCGTTCAGGACAACGTCTATCTCGCCTGCCGCGGCGTCTCGCGCGGACGTTTCTCGTTCCTGCGCCCGGGGCAGAACGACGCGCTGATGCATGCCGCCGACAACCTCGTCCAGGCCGTGCATCTGTCGGCCGTGAAGGACCAGCGCGTGGCCGAGCTCGCGCACGGCCAGCAGCGCCAGCTCGAAATCGCGCTCGCGCTGGCCGGCGCCCCGCGCTTCGTCCTGTTCGACGAGCCGGCCGCGGGCCTGTCGCCGACCGAGCGGGCCGAGCTGATCGAGATCCTGACCTCTCTGCCGGCCCACATCGGCTACATCATCATCGAGCACGACATGGACGTCGCGCTGCGCGTCGTCGAGAGCGTCACGATGATGCACAACGGACGCGTCTTCAAGGAAGGCTTGCCGCAGGAGATCCAGTCCGATCCCGAGGTGCAGGAGCTCTATCTCGGAGGCGGCCATGAATGAGGCTCGCCGAACTTCCGCCGCGCTCGAGGTCCGTGGCCTCGACGTCTATTACGGCCACTCGCACGCGCTGCAGGGCGTCGACCTCACGCTGGAGAGCGGCGTGTTCTCCGTCGTCGGCCGCAACGGCATGGGCAAGACCACGCTGTGCAAGGCGATCATGGGGCTGGTCGGCGTGAGTGGCGGATCGATCCGCGTCCGCGGCGAGGATGTCACGCGGCGGCCACCGGCCCAGATCGCCCGGCTCGGCGTCGGTTATGTGCCGCAAGGTCGCCGTCTCTGGCGCTCGCTCAGCGTCGACGAGCATTTGCGGCTCGCCGGCGGGCTGCGCTCCGGCGCCTGGACCGTCGAGCGCATCTACGACACCTTCCCGCGGCTCGCTGAACGCAAGGATCACGGCGGCGGCCAGCTTTCCGGCGGAGAGCAGCAAATGCTGGCGATCTCGCGCGCGCTGCTCACCAATCCGCATCTCCTGATCATGGACGAGCCGACCGAGGGCCTTGCGCCCGTCATCGTCGCCCAGGTCGAGGAGATGCTGCTGCGGCTGGGCGAGGACGGTGACATGTCCGTGCTCGTGATCGAGCAGAACATCGGTGTTGCCACCGCGATCTCGCGCAACGTCGCGATCATGGTCAACGGCCGCGTCCACCGGATCATTGACTCCGCGCGGCTCGCTGCCGACCGCGAGCTGCAGCAGCGCCTGCTCGGCGTCGGGCTTCATGCGGAGCTGGAACCAGATGTCGATATATCTACGGCCGCTGCCGGCCCGAAACCGGCGCCGGCGCCACGCCCAGGCGGGCCGATCCGCATCTACATCTCCAACCCCGCGCCACCGACGCGATGGTCGCAGCCGGTGCCGATCGCGCGCATCGAGGCAGCGGCCCGCACACGGTCGACAGAGGTCACGCGGCTGGAGGAGACGACGCGGCGCAGGCGCGAGCCGATAGCGGCGCAGACCGCAGGACCGCCTGTCGTGCTGGTCGTCGGCACGCTCGATACCAAGGGCCAGGAGCTGCGCTTCATCCGCGACATCATCGCAGCAACCGGCCTTCGCACGCGGCTGGTCGACGTCTCGACCAGCGGCAAGCATTCCAGCTGCGATGTCTCTGCGCAGGAGATCGCGCTGAACCACGGCCGCGGCGGTGCGGCCGTGTTCGGCCCTGACCGCGGCGCCGCTGTGACCGCGATGGCCGATGCGTTCGCCAGCTGGCTGCGGCGCCAGGGCAATGTCGCCGGCGTGATCTCGGCCGGCGGCTCGGGCGCGGCGTCGCTGGTTGCGCCGGGCATGCGTGCCCTGCCCGTCGGCGTGCCAAAACTGATCATTTCGTCCGTCGCCTCAGGCGATGTCGGGCCCTATGTCGGCCCCGCCGACATCGCCATGATGTACTCGGTCACCGACGTGCAGGGGCTGAATGCGATCTCGCGCGCCGTGCTGGGCAATGGCGCCAATGCGCTCGCCGGCATGGTCAAGGCAAGGCTCGATGCGCGTGCCGCCACAGGGCGAGAGGCCGGCGGCCTGCCCTCGGTCGGCATCACCATGTTTGGCGTCACCACACCGGCGGTGCAGAAGATCGCGGCCGAGCTGCGCGACGACTTCGAATGTCTCGTCTTCCACGCCACCGGCGTTGGCGGCCGCTCCATGGAAAAGCTCGTCGAGTCTGGTCAGCTTGCCGGCGTCATCGACCTCACCACGACCGAGATCTGCGACCTGCTGATGGGCGGCGTGTTTCCGGCGACCGAAGACCGCTTTGGCGCGGTCATCCGCAGCCGGCTGCCCTATGTCGGCTCGGTCGGCGCGCTCGACATGGTCAATTTCGGCGCGCCCGACACCATTCCCGAACGCTACCGCGGCCGCAAGTTCCACGTCCACAATCCGCAGGTGACGTTGATGCGGACCACGGCTGAGGAGAACGAGCGCATGGGCCGCTGGATCGCCGAGCGGCTGAACCAGATGGACGGCCCTGTCCGCTTCTTCCTGCCCGAGGGCGGCGTCTCTGCGCTCGATGCGCGAGGCCAGCCGTTCTGGGATCCGGACGCCGACGCGGCGCTGTTCCGCGCGCTGGAGCGCGACGTGCGCCAGACCAGCAACCGCCAGCTCATTCGCACGCCTAAGAACATCAACGATCCCGACTTCGCCGCCGCCATCGTCAGTGCGTTCCGAACTCTGTTCGGCCGCACCGGCGCGCGGCGGAGATTAGCGAGGTGACCGATGGCCAGGTTTGAACGCGCAGCCCTCCTGAAGAAATTCCGCGACATGGCGAGGCGAGGCGAGCCGATCGTCGGCGGCGGTGCCGGCACCGGCCTGTCGGCCAAATGCGAGGAAGCCGGCGGCGTCGATCTCATCGTGATCTACAATTCCGGGCGCTACCGCATGGCCGGCCGCGGCTCGCTCGCCGGCCTGATGGCGTACGGCGATGCCAACGCCATCGTGCTCGAAATGGCCAGTGAAGTGCTCCCGGTGGTCGACCAGACCCCGGTGCTTGCGGGCGTCAACGGCACCGATCCGTTCCGCGACATGGATGTCTTCCTCGACCAGCTCAAGGCACTCGGGTTTGCGGGCGTCCAGAACTTCCCGACGGTCGGCCTGATCGACGGCACCTTCCGCGCCAATCTCGAAGAGACCGGCATGTCCTATGCGCTCGAGATCGACATGATCGCGAAGGCGCACGACAAGGACATGCTGACCACCCCCTACGTGTTCAGCGAGAAGGAAGCCGCCGCGATGGCGATCGCCGGCGCCGACATCATTGTCTGCCACATGGGCCTGACGACGGGCGGCACGATCGGCGCGCAGACGGCCCTGAAGCTCAAGGACTGCCCCGCGCGGATCGACACCTGGGCCACAGCAGCGCTCAGTGTCAATCCGGACATCCTGGTGCTGGCCCATGGCGGTCCGATCGCCGATCCCGCCGATGCCGATTTCATCATGAAGAACACCCGCCATTGCCACGGCTTCTACGGCGCTTCCTCGATGGAGCGGCTGCCGGTGGAGCGGGCGCTGACGGAACAGGTACGTCAATTCAAGGCGATCGGCGCGCGGTAACGCCGGAAGGTTCGAGGGAGAGAAAGATGTCAGGGATACTCGTCGGTGAATTGATCCTCTGGCTGATCGTCGCGATCATCGTGATCGTGGTCGGCGTCTACATCGTGAACTGGCTCTACCACCGCTCCTCCAAGGAGACCTCGTTCGTCCGGACCGGCTTCCTCGGCGAGCGTGTGGTGATCAATGGCGGCGCCTTCGTGCTGCCGTTCATCCACGACTACACGCCGGTCAACATGAACGTGCTGCCGATGGGCATCGTGCGTTCGAAGCAGGATGCCGTGATCACCCGCGACCGCATGCGCGTCGACATCGAGGCGGATTTTTATGTCCGGGTGCAGCCGACTCGCGAAGCCGTCTCGATTGCTGCCGCAACGCTCGGCCGCCGCACCATGGAACCGGGGCAGCTACATGCCCTGCTCGCCGGCAAGTTCATCTCGGCGATCCGTTCGGTCGCCTCCGAAATGACGATGGAGGAGATGCATGAGCGGCGCGGCGACTATGTCGCGCGGGTCAAGACCAACGCGGCCGAGGCGCTCGCGCAGAACGGGCTCGAGCTGGAGTCGGTCGCGATCACCGATCTCGACCAGACCGACCTCGAATTCTTCAACCCCTCGAACCGCTTCGATGCCGAAGGTCTGACGCGCCTGATGGAGGATATCGAGGCGAGGCGCAAGCTGCGCAACGACATCGAGCAGGACTCGATGATCAAGATCCGCTCCCGCAACCTGGAAGCCGAGCGGCAGGCGCTGGAAATCGAGCGCGAGAGCGAGACCGCGCGGCTGGAGCAGGAGCGCGACATCGAGATGCGCCGCGCGCTGCAGCGCACCGAAGTGGCCCGCGAGCGTGCGCTGCGCGAGACCGAGGCCGAGCAAGCGCAGATCTCGGCACGCGAGGCCATCGAGCGCGCCCGCATCGCCAACGACCAGGCGATTGCGGAGGCGCGCATCGCCTCGGAGCGCGAGACCCGCCAGAGGGAGATCGAGCGAACCCGGACGATCGAGGAGAAGGAGCTGCTGGCTCGGGAGGAGATCGAGAAGACTCGGATCGCGAACCAGCGCTCGATCGACACCACCCGCATCGCCTCCGAGCGTGAGGTCCGCCAGCGCGAGATCGAGCGCATGCGCACGGTCGAGGAAGCCGAGATCGCCGCCCGCGAAGCCATCGAGAAGGCCCGGATCCAGCAGGATCGCGTCGTCACCGACGCCCGCATCGCCAATGAAGAAGAGACACGCCGCCGCGAGATCGAGCGCACCCGCGCCGTCGACGAGGCCGAGATCGCCGCGCGCGAGGCCACCGAAAAGGCCCGCATTGCCCAGACCATGACGGTCAATGTCGAGCGCATCTCCTCGGACGAGCGCACCCGCGCGCTGGAGATCCAGCAGGTGCGCACCATCCAGGAAGCCGAGATCGAGGCGCAGCGCGCGGTCGAAGCCGCCCGCATCGCCCGCGAGCGGACGCTCGCCGCAGAGCGCATCGCCGCCGAACAGAACACCCGGCAGCTGGAGATCGAGCGCAACCAGACGCTGGACGTCGCCGGCATCGCGGCCCGCGAAGCGACGGAAGCCTCCCGTATTGCGCAGGAGGAGCGCGTGCGGTCGCTCGAGATTGCCCGCAACCGCGCCGTCGAGGAAGCCGACATCGCCTCGCGCGAGGCGATCGAGGCGGCCCGCATCGCCCAAGAGAAGGCGGTCGCGGCCGAGCGCATCCAGGCCGACCGGGAGACCAGGGCGCTCGAGATCGAGCGGACCGGCACATTGGAGGCAGCCGAGCTGAAGCGGCGCGACGCCATCGAGCGCCAGCGCATCACGGTCGATCTGGCGCTCGAGGCCGAGCGCATCAATTCCTCCAAGAAACGCGAAGTGCTCAACATCGAGCAGAAGAAGGCCGTCGAGATCGCGGACGAGGACCGCGTCATCGCTCTCTCCAGCAAACGCTCCGAGCGCATCGATGCCGACCGCCAGGTCAAGCAGGCCGAGATCGTCGCGCGCAAGGAGGTCGAGACCACCGACGTCTCGCGCGAGCAGGCGCTCGAGGCCGCCCGTATCGAGCGGCGGCGTGCGATCGAGCAGCTCGAGGTCGCCCGCGTCCAGTCGCTACAGGAGGCCGAAATCGCCGCGCGCGAGGAGGTCGAGCGTGCCCGCATCGCCTCCGACCGCGGGCTGGACGAGGCCCGCATCGGGCGCGAGCGCGAGCTGCGCAAGCTCGAGGTCAACCGCGAGAAGGATGTCGAGACCGTGCTGATGGAGAAAGCGATCGCCATCCATCAAAAGTCGCTGGAGGAGTCGGCGGCGCGCGCAGCCGCCGAGGAAGCGCGGATGCGAGCCACCGAAGCGGCCGAGCGCGTCGTCACCGCGCGCGAGAGCGAGATCGCCAAGCGTCGCAAGACCGTCGAAGTGCTGCTGGCCGAGAAGCAGGCCGAGGAGACCCGGATCGCGGCCGAAGCCGAGCGTGTGCGCGCCGCTGTCGAGGCCGAGGCCCAGCGGATGCTCAACGAGGCCGAGAACGTGCTGACCGACCAGGCGCGCTACTCGCTGTTCCGCCGCAAGCTGCTCGACCGCATCGAGGGCATCGTGCGCGAGAGCGTCAAGCCGATGGAGAAGATCGAGGGCATCCGCATCCTCCAGGTCGACGGCCTCAACGGCAACGGACATGGCGGCGGCAATGGCGGCCGCAGCGCCACCGACGAGGTGATCGACTCCGCCCTGCGCTACCGCGTCCAGGCGCCGCTGATCGATTCCATCCTGTCCGACATCGGCGTCGAGGGCGGCAGCCTGGCAAAGATGCCCGGACTGATCCGCGAGGCCCGCGACATGCAGGGCATCAAGGATTCCGCGCGCAAGGGTGGCGGTGGCGGCGACAAGCCGGCGGCCTCCCCGCCGGCGGCCGAGGGCAGCGGCGAGCCGCCGGCCGAGCGCGGTCCGCGGAAGAAGAGCTGAGGTCTAGGTCATGGCCCGCGTCTACGTCTCCACCGTCGTCAATGCCCGCAACGACCGAGTCTGGGCACGGGTGCGCGATTTCAATGGCATGCCGAACTGGCACCCGGCCATCGCCGAGAGCCGCATCGAGGGCGGCGAGCCCTCCGACAAGATCGGCTGCGTCAGGGACTTTCGCCTCCGCAACGGCGACCGCATCCGCGAGAAGCTGCTCGGCCTCTCCGACTACGACATGTTCTGCACCTATTCGATCCTGGAATCGCCGATGGGCGTCGAGAACTACGTGGCAACCCTGCGGCTCACGCCCGTTACCGACGGCGACCAGACTTTCATGGAATGGACCGCGGAATTCGACTGCGCGCCGGAACGGGAGAACGAGCTCGTGAGCAATATCGGCGGCGGCGTGTTCCAGGGCGGCTTCGACGCCCTGAAGCGTGTGTTCGGAGGCTAGCCGTGCCGCATGTTGTCAAGAGCACGATCCTGAACGCGCCGACCGACGCGGTGTGGGAGGTGCTGCGCGATTTCAACGGCCATGACCGCTGGCATCCGGCAGTTGCGACCTCCTCGATCGAACGCGCGCAGTCCGCCGACAAGATCGGCTGCGTCAGGCGGTTCAAGCTCAAGGACGGCTCCGAGCTGCGCGAGCAATTGCTGGCGCTGTCCGACCTCGAACAGACCTTCAGCTATTGCCTGCTGGATACGCCGATCCCGATGTTCAACTACGTCGCCCACGTCCGCCTGCTGCCGGTGACCGACGGTGACCGCACCTTCTGGCACTGGGAGTCGCGGTTCACGACCAGGTCCGAGGACCGGGACCGTATCACCCACATGGTTGCCGAGGACATTTATCAGGTCGGGTTCGAGGCAATCCGCCGGCACATGAAGGAGGCCGCTTAAGCCATGGCCGTGACGGTAAAGACCTTTGCGAATGCGAGCGAAGCGGCCGGCGCGCTGTCCTCGGACCGCAGCGCGCGCTATCTCGGCGGCGGCACGCTGGTGATGCGGGCGCTGAACGAGGGCGACGTCTCGATCTCGACGATCGTTCGCGCCAGCGACCAGGCGCTGAGCCGGATCGATGCTTCCGGCCCGCGCGTGACGCTGGGGGCCGGCGTCACCTTCGCGCGCGTGCTCGCCGAACGCGATCTCGCCTTCCTGCACGCCCCTGCCCGCTCGATCGGCGGTCCGGCCGTGCGCAACATGGGGACCATTGGCGGCAATCTGTTCGCGCCGAGCCCTTACGGCGATTTCACCGTGGCGTTGCTCGCGCTCGACGCCACCATCGCTGTCGCAGGCGGCTTCGGCACACGCGACATCCCGATCGAGGAGTTTTTGCAGGCGCGCGACCGGCAGGCCGGCACGCTGGTGCTCTCGGTGTCCTGCACCCGGCCGGCCAGCACGGAGGCCTTCCGCTATCGCAAGATCGCGCGCATCAAGCCGAAGGGCGGCTCGGTGATCACGCTCGCCGCGCACCTGCCGATCTCTGGCGGCCGGATTGCGGGCGCGCGGATCGCGCTGGGCTCGATGGCGCCGACGCAGATCCGCGCTCGCGCCGCCGAACGCGCACTGGAGGGCCGCTCGCTGGATGCCGCGACCATCGCGACCGCGGCATCCGCCGCGAGCGAAGGAACATCACCATCGGACAACGCGCTCGGCAGCGCCTGGTACCGCCGCGAGATCGTCGGCGTGCATCTGCGGCGTCTGCTGTCCGGACAGGAATAGATCGCCATGTCGAAGATCCCCCTGCAATTTCGCCACAACGGCCGCGACGTCGCAATCTTCGTCGACGGTGGCACCAATCTCCTCGTTGCACTTCGCGAGCTGATCGGCGACATGACGCCGAAATTCGGCTGCGGCCAGGGCGGCTGCGGCACTTGCAGCGTGCTGGTCGAAGGCGAGCTGCACCTCTCCTGCCTGACTCTCGCCGAGACGGTCGCCGGCCGCTCGGTCGAGACGCTCGACGGCATGAAGCAGGGCCCGAACCTGCATCCGCTGCAGCGCGCTTTCGCCGACCATTTCGCCGCCCAGTGCGGCTATTGCACGCCGGGCATGCTGATGGCCGCCAAGGCCCTGCTCGACCGCAACCCGTCGCCGAGCCGCGACGAGGTCGTCGAGGCGATCTCCGGCAACATCTGCCGCTGCACCGGCTATGAGCCGATCATCAATGCCATCCTCGCCGCCGCGAGCGGCCGGGTCAGCGCGTAAGGGAACGCGACCATGCTGGAACTGCGCAAGGACATTTTTGCCGACGAGCGCGACGATAATTTGAAGGAGATCGGCAAGGGCACCCAGCGCCAGGACATGCTCGGCCATGTCACGGGCACGTCCAGCTATTTCAACGACCACAAGCTGCAAGGCATGCTGCACCTGAAGGTCGTGCGCTCGGCGCACGCACATGCAAGGCTTCGCCGCATCGACACCGCGGATGCGGAGCGCTCGGCGGGCGTGCGCCGGATCATTCGCGGGGCCGATGTGCCGCGCAACCTCAATACGCTGCTGAGCCTGATCAACTTCGGCAAGGACGACGAGCCGTCGCTTGCGGTCGACAAGGTCCGCTACAAGGGCGAACCGATCGTCGCCATCGTCGCCGATAGCGAGCGCGAGGCCTTCGAGGCGGTCGCCAAGGTCAGGATCGACTACGAGCCGCTACCGGCCGTGTTCGACGTCGAGGATGCGCTGAAACCCGGTGCGCCCGTGGTCAACGAGACCTATCCCAAGAACACCTTTACTTATCACGACGTCTACGACCACCAGAAGCTGCGCTTTGGCGATGCGGATGCGGCGCTCGCGACCGCCGATCACGTGCTAGAGCAGCGCTACCAGATGTCGCCGATCGAGCATGCGCCGACCGAAACCAATGGCGCGATCGCAGCTCCCGACACCAACGGCCGTTACGTCGTCTACACCTCGACCCAGGCGCTGTTCTTCTCGGTCGACACCTGCGCCAAGATCCTGGACGTGCCGTCCAACACCTTCCACTTCATCGGAGGCACCGTCGGCGGCGGGTTCGGCGGCAAGGTGGACACCTTGACCGAGCCGCTCGCGATCCTCGGCGCCATGCTGACGGGACGTCCCGTCCGCTACGTGTTCGGGCGCGAGGAGGAGATGCAGTACGGCCCGCCCCGCGGCGCCGAGCGCATCTACATCAAGGACGGCGTGATGCGCGATGGCCGTATCGTCGCACGCAAGATCCGTGCCTATTTCGACAGCGGCGCCTATACGCGGCTGTCGAGCTACGCGGCGGTGAAGTGCGCTGCGCATCTACCGGGTCCCTATACCATTCCGAACGTCTACGGCGACGTCTATTGCGTCTTCACCAACCGGACGCCGGCGACCGCCATGCGCGGCTTCGGCGTCACCGCGATGGATTTCGCCATCGAGTGCCAGATGGACAAGCTGGCCAACCTCGTCGGCATGGACCCGATGGAGTTCCGCATCCTCAACGCCTATCGCGACGGCGACATGAAGGCCCACCGGCGCGAGGCCAAGAACACCGCGCTGATCGAATGCGTGCAGGTCGCCGCCGAAAAGGCCAAGTGGCCGCTCCGCGAGGAATTCAAGCGCGCCTCCTCGCGCAAGGATGGTGGCGGCAGCCGCGCTGTGATCCCGCCGACGCCGGCGGACGCGCGCAGCCGGCCGACGGCTCCGGCGCAGCAACGCACGAGCTATGACCGACTTCCGCCTACCGTCACCCGCGAACCGCCGCGCGAGCCCCCACCGCCGGCTCCGCCGCCACCCCCGCCACGGCCAGCGGCTCCCTCGCACGGCGCAACCCGTTTCTCCTCCGTCTTCGGCACCAGGAGGCGCTGAGATGACCAGGCACCGCGGACGCGGCATGGCGTCGATCAACTATCCCATCGGCATGAATCTCGGCGGCGATCCGAGCCAGGCGCTGGTGCATTCCAACCCAAGCGGCAAGTTCACGGTGGCGCTGTCGTCGATCGATCTTGGGCAGGGCATGAAATCTGTGACGCGGCAAATCTGCGCGGAGACGCTGGGTGTGCCGGTCGAGGACGTCTACGTCGACACTGCCGATTCCGACACCGGCCCGCACTGCATGGGCTCGTTCGCTTCGCGCGGCACTCATCGCGTCGGCAATGCGGTGATGGCCGCCGCCCGCGAGGCGCGCGGCGTGATGATGGAAGCGGCGGCCGAGGAGCTCGAGGTCAACGCCGCCGATCTCGAGACCGACGGCCGCGGCAACATCCACGTCAAGGGCGCGCCGCACCGCTCGATCTCGACCAAGGATGTCGCGATCGCGGCGCAGTTCAAGCAGGGCAAGACCATCTCCGGCCGCGGCATCTTCCTCGTGCCGCTGTCGGACGTCGACCCCGAGACCGGCGAGATGTCGCCTGCGACCTGCTACGCCCACGCCTGCCTCGTCGCCGAGGTCGAGGTCGACGACGAGACCGGCGAGGTTGCGATGGTCCGCATGGACTCCGCCTATGAGCTCGGCCGCGCGCTCAATCCGCGCCTCGTCGAGCAGCAGCTGGTCGGCGGTGCCTGGATGGGCGTCAGTCACGCGCTCTACGAGACCCCCGAGCCCTACTATCCCGAGCCCGTTCACGGGCCCCGCGACTTCGTCGAATATCTGATGCCCGGGCCCGGCGACATCTGTCCGCACGACATTGCCGTGCTGGAGCGTCCAGCGCCCGATGGTCCTTTCGGTGCAAAGGGCCCCGGCGAGATGTGCGCCAACCCGGTGCTGCCCGCCGTTGCCAATGCGATCTTCAACGCCGTCGGCGTCCGCATCGACGATCTCCCGATCACGCCGGAAAAGGTGCTTAGGGCGATCAGGTCACAGGGCGGCGCGCGGCCGCAGGCACGTCGCTGAAGGAGACATCGTGGCCGTTCGCAGCAACATCGTCGGCATCGACAGCCCGGAGGCGCTGGAGAAGGCTCTGCGGGCGGCCTATTACCTCGCCGACGAAGGGCTCGCGACCGCCGCCTATCTCGGCCTTGCCCTCGGCAAGCCGCTGCTGCTGGAAGGCGCACCAGGCGTCGGCAAGACGGAAGCGGCGAAGGCCATCGCGGCCGTGCTCGGCCGGCAATTGATCCGCCTGCAATGCTATGAAGGCATCGACGCGTCGGCCGCACTCTATGAATGGAACTATCCGCGCCAGATGCTCGCGATCCGCCAGGCCGGCGATGATAGCATCGACATCTACGGCGAGACCTTCCTGATCGAACGGCCGATGCTGGCGGCGCTGCGCGCGCCAGATTCCACCGTGCTGCTGATTGACGAGATCGACCGCGCCGACCAGGAGTTCGAGGCGTTCCTGCTCGAATTCCTCTCCGACTTCCAGATCTCCATTCCCGAGCGCGGCACGGTCCGCGCGGCCGAGCGACCCGTAGTCGTGCTGACCTCGAACCGCACGCGCGATCTGCACGAAGCCCTGCGACGCCGCTGCGTTTATCACTGGATCGACTATCCCACGGCCGAGCGGGAGGCGCGGATCATCATGATGCGCGCGTCCAGCGTCGCCGAAGCCACGGCCCGCGCCGTCGTCGCGGCCGTCGAGAAATTGCGACGCGAGCCGTTGAGCAAGGCGCCCGGCATCGCCGAGGCCGTCGATTGGGCGGAGGCCGCGACGCTGCTCAACAAGGGGGGCGCGCGCTGGCCCGACGCCTTCAAGCGCTCGATCGGCGTGGCGCTGAAGGACGAGGAGGACCTGCACTTCGTCGCGCCGCGGCTCGATGCCATGCTGGCGGAGGCGACCGCATGAGCACCGAGCTGCAGCTCCCGCGCGCTGCCAGGATCTTCATTTCCTTCGTCGCGCTGCTGCGCGCCAACGGCTTTGCCGTTGCGCCGGAACAGACCACAGCGTTCCTGGCAGCGATCGAACTGCTGGGTCCGCGCGACCTCAGGGATATCAGGCAGTCTGCGCTTGCCACCCTCGCCCCGCCCCCAGAGCGCCGCGCCACCTTCGACCGGCTGTTCGACCTGCATTTCCGCGGCGGCGAGGCCATCGAGCACGCCGACGACGGCGAGGACGACGAGACCGTCCGGCTCCAGGAAGAGGGTCGCGGCGACGAGGAGCCCCTGCTCTCCGATGAGGCCAACGAGTCCGGCCTCACCGCGACGCGCACCGAGGCGTTGGTCGAGCGCCGCTTCGCCCAGCTCTCCACCTCCGATCCGCTCCGCCGCCTGGCGCGCGAGGCCCCGCGGCGTTTGCCGCGGCGGCGCGGCCACCGCCGCATGCGGGCCCGCCGCGGCCCCTTTGCCGATCTACGCCGCACCTTGCGCGACAGCGTCCGCAGCGACGGCGAAATCCTGCGTCTCGGCCACCTCAAGCGGCGCCAGCGTCCCCGCAAGATCCTGCTGCTGATCGACGTCTCCGGCTCGATGAAGAGCCGCACCGAGGAGAACATGAAGCTCGCCCACGTGCTGGTGCAGGCCGCGCCGAATGCCGAGGTCTTCACCTTCGGCACCCGCCTGACCCGTGTCACCCGCGCGCTGCGGCTGAAGCGACGCGAACAGGCCTTGAGCGCGGCCGCACATCTCGTCAGCGATTGGGACGGCGGCACCCGCATCGGCGATGCGCTGCAAGCGTTCCTGGCGGTCCCTCGGTTCGGCGGCTATGCCCGCGGCGCCGCCGTGGTCATCGTGTCCGATGGGCTCGAACGCGGCGAGCTTGACGCTCTTCGCGACGCCGTCGCGAAATTGTCGTGGCGGGCCTGGCGCCTGAGCTGGCTGACGCCGCTCGCAACTGGACCAGGCTTTCGCCCACAGACCGAAGCGCTCGTCGCGATCGAACGCTTTGTCGACGATCTCGTGGACGGCGGATCGAGCGCCTCGATCGTCGCCCATGTACTGGCACTGGGAAGGAGAGCTGCGTGAACGATATAGTCGACGGCCATCACCACATCTGGCGGCAGGCTGACCTGCCCTGGCTGACCGGCCCCATGCAGCCGCGCATCTTCGGACCGTACGAGCCGATCCGCCGCGATTATCCGATCGAGGAATATCTCGACGATCTCAAGGGCACCGGCGTCACACGCTCGGTCTATGTGCAGACCAATTGGGCGCCCGAGCATTTCGAGGACGAGGCCGCCTGGGTGCAGCGGACCGCCGAAGAGCACGGCTGGCCGCATGCCATCGTCGCCTACGCCAATTTCGCGGCCGACGACGTGCGCCCGCAGCTCGACCGGCTCAAGCGCTACCCGCTGCTGCGCGGCGTGCGCATGCAGCTGCACTGGCACGAAAACCCGCTGTACCGCTTCGCGGCTCGTCAGGACCTGTGCGCAGACCCCGTGATCCGTCGCAACGTCGCGCATCTCGCCGATTACGGCTGGAGCTTCGACCTGCAGGTCTTCACGCCGCAGATGCCGGATGCCGCACTGCTCGCCGAGTCCTGCCCCAAGGTGACGTTCGTCCTCCAGCATGCCGGCATGCCGGAGGATCTCTCGCCGGCGGGACGCGCGGCCTGGCGCGCCGGGATGGCCCGCCTCGCCACCTGCCCGAACGTGGTCTCGAAGCTGTCCGGGCTCGGCACCTTCATCCATCGCAACGACCCCGCGCACATCGCGGCCGTGCTCGCCGATACGGTCGCGATCTTCGGCGCCGAGCGCTGCCTGTTCGGCTCCAATTTCCCGATCGAGAAATTGTGGACCAGCTATCGCGAGCTCGTCGGTGCCTTTCGCAGCGCCGCCGCGCCTTTCAGCGCCGAGCAGCAGGACGCGATCTTCCGGACGACGGCTGCGCGCGTCTACCGGCTTTGACAGACGAGACACGAGACAGGAGGGCAAGGAATGGCGCTGGAGATCAAGATCCTGGACTATGGCGATATCGAGCTGGAATCGAGCTTCCTGGTGCTCGGCCGCGACTGCGGCCGCACCCGCCGCGTCCTCACCCTCGGCTTCCTGATCCTCGGCGGCCCCTATCCGGTCGTGGTCGACACCGGCTATCGCTCCAACCAGATCATGGAGACTCTGGGGATGCGCGGGCTTCAGTACCATGAGCACATGATCGAGAACCAGCTCGCGCGACACGGCGTGCGCATGGGCGATGTGCGCTTCGTCTGCCACACCCATCTGCACATCGATCATGCCGGCAAGGACGATCTGTTCCCGATGAACACGACCGTCGTCGTCAATCGCAAGGAGCTCGAATATTCCGTCTCCGGCCTGATGCATCCGCAATATCCAGCGCCCGACATCAAGCACCTGATCGACCGCCTGCACACCAAGAGCGCGCTGCGCTTCCTCGACCTGGAGATCACCGGTCCGATCGAGCTGATGCCCGGCGTCTATTGCGATGCGGCCAACGCCCATACCGAGGGATCGATGAACATCATCGTCCACACCGCCGACGGCATTGCGACCATCTGCGGCGACGTGATCTACGACTTCAACGACCAGATCGTCACGCCCTTCCACGAGATCCACGACTGGGAACCACGCACCACCGGCAACCATGGCACCAGCAAGCGCGCGGAGAAGGCGGCGATCAAGAAGCTGCTGAGCAGTTCGCGCTATCTCCTTCCCGTGCACGACCGGCCCGCCAAGATCGAAGGCGGCAACGTGGTCGGACGACTGCACGACCAGGTTCCTGGCCCTATTGTTCAGTCCCTTCCCCAGCGCAACTGGTTCCCTGCGTGAGGTTCTTTTTGCGCATGATCCTTTCGGAAAGCCGCTTCACACTTTGCGCTAACGCGGCCCTTCGGGTCCGGATCATGCGTCCGAGGATCGACCGATGACGCATGTCACCCTGCGAAGCGAGTTCGAGAACCTGATCGACCCCTATGCGCCGGTCGCACAGATCGGCACCGGCTTTGATTTCACGGAAGGGCCGATCTGGCATCCGGTCGATCATTATCTGCTGTTCTCGGACATGCCCGGCGACGTGCGCCGGCGCTGGGATGCGCGGCGCGGCGTCGTCGAGGTCAAGCGCCCTTCGAACAAATGCAACGGCATGACCTATGACGCCGAGCTCAACCTGATCGTCTGCGAGCACGCGACCTCGTCGCTCGTCCGCGAACGCCCGGACGGACGGCGTGAGGTGCTGGCTTCGCATTTCGGCGGCCAGGAGCTCAACAGCCCGAACGACGTCTGCGTGCATTCTTCTGGTGCAATCTATTTCTCGGATCCCTGGTATGGGCGGATGCCGGTGTATGGCGTCGAGCGGCCGCGCCAGCTCGGCTTCCAGGGCGTCTACCGCGTCCTGCCAGGCGGCGAGCCGAAGCTGTTGGTCGAGCGGAACCTGTTCGACCAGCCGAACGGACTGTGCTTCTCGCCCGACGAGAAGCTGCTCTATGTCAACGATACCGTGCAGGCGCTGATCCGCGTGTTCGACGTCAATGCCGACGGAACGCTCTCGAACGCACGCGTGTTCGCGAGCGGCATCAAGTCCGAGCTCGAACCGGGCCTGCCCGACGGCATGAAATGCGACCAGCACGGCAATGTCTGGGTCACCGCCCCCGGCGGCGTCTGGGTCTATTCCCCGCGCGCCGAGCTGCTCGGCAAGGTCCGCGTGCCGGAGCTGGTCGCCAACCTCGCCTGGGGCGGGCCGGATTTCCGCACGCTCTACCTCACCTCGACCCGTTCGGTATATGCGATCCCGACCAGGGTCGGCCCGCGTCACGAGCCCTATATGAGCGGCCGGCGCGCCGGCGGCGGAGCGAGCCCGAGTTCAGCTCCGGCCTCGCCTATTCTCGCCGAGGGCGAGATGCGGCTCGATCCGCAGCGCTGCGCCATGATCATCCAGGATCTCCAGAACGACGTCATCATGGACGGCGGCGCCTTCGCTGAATCAGGCGCGCCGGGGCACGCGAAGCAACAGCATGTCGTGGAGAACGTGCGGCGCCTCGCGGAGGCCGCGCGCGCCCGCGGCGTCGCCATCATCCATGTCTGGTTCGTGGTCGAGCCCGGCGCACCCGGCGTCACGCTGAATGCACCGCTGTTCGAGGGTCTCGTCGATAGCAAGGCGATGGTGCGGGGAAGCTGGGGCGCGGCTCCGGTCTCCGGCCTCGAGCCGCGGCCCGGCGACTTCGTCGTCGAGAAGATGCGGATGAGCGCCTGGGAAGGCACGCGGCTGGAGACCATCCTGAAGGCCACCGGCCGCGACATGATCATCAATACCGGCGCATGGACCAACATGTCGGTCGAGCACACCGCGCGCACCGGTGCCGACAAGGGCTACTTCATGATCGTGCCCGAGGATTGCTGCTCGACCATGAACGCCGACTGGCACAACGCCTCGATCAATTTTGCCATGCAGAACGTCGCGGTCGTAACCAGGGCCGATACCGTCATCAGAGCGCTGGGATGAGCTGTGGCAAAGCTCCTGCATCTGTCCTGCTCGCCCCGCCCCGAGTCCGTCTCGACGGCCGGCGCGCGCGTCTTTCTTGACGGCTTCCGCCAGGCTCGGCCGGATTGGGACATTGATGTCGTTGACATCTGGCGTGACCGGATGCCGGAGTTCATGGGCCCCATCGTCGATGCTAAATACGCGCGCATGAAAGCTCAGGCCTTTAACGAGGCGCAGCGCGAGAGCTTCGCCGAGGCCGAGCGCATGGCGCTGCGCTTCTCGCTCGCCGATCGGGTGTTGATCTCGACCCCGATGTGGAACTTCGGCATCCCCTATAAGCTCAAGCAGTGGTTCGACATCATCGTGCAGCCCGGGCTCACCTTTCGGTTCGATCCGTCGCAGGGCTATTTCCCGCTGCTGCCGGACCGGCCGACGCTGGTCATCCTCGCCAGCGGCAGCGACTTCGCCACCGGCATGAACCGCGGCCGCATCGACATGGCAACGCCCTACCTGCGGGAAATCCTGCGCTTTGTTGGAATCAGCGATGTCCGCTTCCTGGCGATCGGTCCAACCACCGGACCGCAGCAGCCGATCGATGCTGCCCGTGAAAGGGCCCATCGACGCCTCGCGGCAATGGCCGCGACCTTCTAGAGCGGGATGGTGTAAAGGAGAGAGCGATGCCGAGCTCCAACTACCGCTTGTTCGAACAAGCCATACGCAAGCGCAAGCCGGTCTTCTGCGTATATGACGGCTATCCCCGCGAACTCTGTCCCATCATCCTCGGCCATTCGCAACAGCAGGAGAAGGCGCTCACCTATCAGTTTGGCGGCCAAAGCAAATCGGGTCTCCCGCCGCAAGGCGAGTGGCGTTGTCTATGGCTTGCAAAGGTAAGCGCTCCCCAGCTGCACGATGGGCCCTGGCGAACCGGCTCCAGCCATACCCAGCCACAAGGCTGCGTCGAGATCGTCGAGCTCGATGTGAACCCGCAGAGCCCATATCGGCCGAAGCATCCGCTTTCCTAGCCGTCGCACCATCAGTAAGCGGGCCAACCGACTCTAGGAAGGGCGAAAGCCCGGCGGCATCGCTCGCCAGACTCTGTCGTTGCGACAATAGGCTCGAGCGCCCTCAGGAATGTCTTCGCCGGCGCTTCCGTCGTATGGCTCATAGAGGAGCGCCGGGAACAGCTCGCCGTTGACAATTTTGACCATATCGCCACGTCGAATGTCGGCGCCGGCCGTTCTGGTCGAAACAGACATGGTTCCTCGCGAAAGCGGACGCAAATGCCGAATGAGCCCATCGACGGGACAGGCTTGATCTGAGGCTATCTCCAAGCCGATCTGTGTTCCAATACACGTAAGGGCTACTCCCCTGACGGATCACCAACGCTTCCGCGCGATGCTGTATCGATCCGAATGGATGCGCACACGAGAACTCTCTCTACGCCCCGGCAGATTGTTCTGCTGCGCCAGCGGGGACCGCTGCCGGTCCTAGCTGTTTTTTTGAGCAGCAGCGACCCCGCCAACGCTGTTACAAGATGGCGAGGCCGCCTGCTCTGCGGACCTCGGCGCTGAGCTTCAGTCCGAAGGCCGGAGGATTTTACGCAGGACCGCCGATGATGGGGATTGCTCTAAAGAGGCACCCAGTCTGGAGCGCACGTCTGTCACACCAGCATCATCGGACATCGTCCTGAAGTGTACGAACAGAGGCTGCGCGCCTGACGGACTATTCGACCGTCACGGACTTTGCGAGATTGCGCGGTTGGTCTACGTCGGTCCCCAGAGCTGCGGCGCTGTGATAGGCCAGGAGCTGTAGCGCCACAGCAAAAGCCAGCGGCGCTACGACGTCGGGCATCTCGGGCAAGCTCAACGTCGCGCAAGCACCGGATGCGCCGAGTGAAGCGCCTCTCTGATCGGTCAACAGGATGATGCGACCTCCACAGGGGATGACCTCCTGCATGTTCGATATGGTCTTCCCGAACGTCGCGTCGCTCGGCGCTATGACGATGACAGGCAGGTCCTGATCTATCAGCGCGATTGGCCCATGTTTGAGCTCGCCCGCCGCATATCCCTCGGCGTGTATGTAGGTTATCTCTTTGAGCTTGAGGGCCCTTCCAGGGCCAGCGGATAAACAAGGCGCTCGCCTTACAAAGCTTGCTCGCGGACTTTCGGCTCCAGTTCGAGCGCACCATCATCACAGCCCGATATGTCGCCCGAGCAAAAGAGCATCAGACCGAACGATCTGCGTGATGGCTCGTGACGGGACGACATGAGTCGCCCAAAAGATCGCGGCCCCGGCGGGGGGCTAGGATTCGCAGGGAGCCGGGGCCGCAACGCTGCGCCGAAGTGGGCTCCGTCGACGCACCACAATCGTAACGATAACCAAGCGATCAATCACCTTGGATTCGTGATCAATCAGATCAACGTCGAGGTACCCATCAATGATGATGTATCCTCCTGCAACGGCGGCCTGCTATCTGTTCATTGTGGGTCCGATGACCCAGTTGTGATGCGCGGGGCTCGCTGCAGTCATCGGACTCTTCGCGTTGTCCGGAGACACCAATGCCGCGATATTTCTTCCATATCCACGATGGGAATTCAGTTCTCGACGACGTCGGGCTGGACCTCCCTGACATTGTCGCAGCGCGCACCGCAGCGATCGAACTGAGCGGCGAGATCCTCAAGCATGACTTGACGGAACGGCACTTGCCTCACGTCTTCTGGCGGGTGGAGGTCAGCGACAGCCCCGCACTTGGCGGCCGCTCGCTATTCGTTCTTCAGTTCTCTGTGGCAGAATGAGCGCCCCCTCTCGCTGGCCGGACGCGAGAGACAATTCTTCAGCCGCGCTTCCAGCATATCGCGCTGCAATCATCGCGGGATGATCTCGCAGTCCTAGGCCCAGCGGGCTTGACCCTATTTGCGCTGCCTGTCCTGCATTGAATTTGCGCCCTCATCCTGCGAGATGGCGAGCGCAGCAAGCGCCGTGCGATTGCCGACCTCGAGCTTTTGGAAGATCTTGTGGAGGTGCACCTTGATGGTGCCATCAGCAATGTTGAGCAGGCGGCCAATCTCCTTGTTGGAGAGACCGCGAGAGACAAGGCGGATGATTTGCCGCTCTCGCTCAGTGAGCACAGCGAGTGCATTTTCCGGATTTGCGCTCTGCTCCTGAGGTGCGACCTGATCTATAGGCGCTCCCGGGACGACAGTCGCACCATGAATAACCTCACGTAAGCACTGCACCAGCGCCTGGCCCGCCATCTCCTTTAGAAGAACACTGTGCCCCGCGGGGAGCCCCGCTGAGATGAGATCGCAATCTTCGCTGGCTGCGAAGAACACCAGGCGGGTCGATCGATTCTGCGAGCGGTCGAGCGAATCGTTCAGCAGCGCGATCAACTCCGGCATTGCCGCATCGATGATCGCAATGTCGGGAGCAAGGTCTAGAACCGCCGCGATGCAATTCCCGGCGTCACCGCAGGATGCAATGACCTCGAAATCAGGTTCTGACCCGAGTAGATTTGCGAGACCGTACAAGACTACCGGATGTCGATCCGCAATCACCACAGTCGCACGACGCATCGGGCGCTCCCTAACCAGCCGCCCCCCATTTCTGTGATTGAAGCTACGGGCCCCCGCCCTGGCCGCTCCAATATTGCTTGAACACCAAAAACCTCATCAATATTCCGAAGTGTCAGTCACAAGAGCAAAACGCGTAAACCATAAGGTAGATGATCGCACGAGTCTGAAGCTCCAGTATACAGCAAGTTTGCCGCGCCGAGGCCCGTAGGACTCCGGTGGTCAATACTCAAGAGGGCACAAGTGTTCTATCCATTTGCGAACCTGGAATGACAGCGTGCTGCAGTGCATCGTAAACGCGCATTTGAGATTGCTGGCGCGTTCTCGCGCATCTCCAGCAGCTGCAACGCCGCGTCATTCGACCGCGTCGCCGCCGGTCAACCTATAACCAAAGGTATATAGGCAAAACCGAAGATTCAAATCTAACCTTCAGCAAATGCTATCGAAACAAAATCGGGAGGCCTACACGCGCTCGAGCTTTTCCTACTCAACTGTCTTTTCCCAAGCCTTATTCGTTCAAGTTGTATCGTTGCGTTGACGCGGAGGGTGATATGAGGAGGCGACAATCCTGCAAAGTGGTTTTGATTGGACGACATATTCTACTGCGAGAGGGTATTTCCCGAATCCTGCATGCGGCAGATTTTCACATCGTAATGTCGGCCTTGGGTCCCGACGAATTGCCGAGCACACTCCAAGCAGACCAGCTTCTGTTTGTAATTGTCCATGACACCGACGAGTTCCATCTCACCCTGAAGCACATCGGGTTTGTAAGGGAGCACTATCCAGACGCCCGCGTCGCGATCGTTTCGGACCACTATCGGCCGGAACAATTGATTTCGGCCTACAGGGCGGGCGCCAGCGGCTACTTCGCCGACGTCAATTCATGCGCCACCTTCACAAAGTCGATCGAGCTTGTGACAATGGGCGAAACGGTATTTCCGCCCGCATTTCTGTCGTTCGTGCTCGATCTCGAGCCTAACCGCAAGGCCCAGCCGCCGGCGAGCGAAGAGCGATCAAGCGTCCTCGCTCCGGCTAAGGAACGGATCGCCCCCCATCTGTCACCGCGCGAGCAGGCGATTCTCTCCTTTTTGGTTGAAGGCAATTCCAACAAATCCATTGCACGAAAGATCGATATTGCCGAAGCGACGGTGAAAGTTCACGTCAAGGCGATCCTGCGCAAGATACGAGTCCAGAATAGAACGCAGGCCGCAATTTGGGGAATGAACAACGGACCACTGGTCCGGCCGTCCAATGGGCACGCGCTGACGCTGTCAATCGATCGGGCGGCGGCTCCGAACCAGGCCCCGAATGGGCGCGGTCATCAGGAGGCCGAGATCTCGGACATCCACTAGACCACGCAGGCCGTTCTAGCGCGTCGATCGTTTGAGACGCGCGCCAGATGACTGCGCAACCAAAATGACTTCGAGATTGCGCGAAGATCACCAACGCTCCGCGAGGCCTCCTGCGTTTAGATGATGTGCGCTAGGACCTAGAGGATCGATACATCATCGACATCCGTGGCCCCTGCAAGATCGTCATGATCGGAAGGGGCCCCGAACGTCGGCCGTCTGTCAACTCGAAGCGCCCGAGTCCGCAGGTTGTCGTGAGGCATGATACGATGTCTCCATCGACAGACCAGTCTGCCGTCGCAGACGGGTACTCCCTCACGAAATCGGAGTGTCCGCTTCCCGCTCCTCGTGGTCAACCTGGATGAGGATGGCCGCATGATCGATGATGTTTCCGGACGGATCCTTGATCACGGCATCCGCGGACGGCGAGCGACCATAACCTGCCACGACATTCGCTGCTATTCGACCGTCACTGATTTGGCGAGATTGCGCGGCTGGTCCACATCGGTGCCCATGATCACGGCCGCATGATAAGCGAGCAACTGGATCGGAACCGAGTAGACGATCGGCGCGAAGGTCGGCGCCATGTCAGGCAGCAGTACCGTAGCTACGGGCTCGATGGCTGATTCCGCCGCACCTTTGGCGTCCGTGATCAGAATGATCTTGCCGCCGCGCGCCACGACCTCTTGCATGTTCGACACGGTCTTTTCGAAGACGCCGTCGAAAGGCGCGATGACCACGACGGGCATGTTCTCGTCGATCAGGGCGATCGGGCCGTGTTTGAGCTCACCCGCGGCATAGCCCTCGGCATGGATATAGGAGATTTCCTTCAGCTTCAGCGCGCCTTCCAGCGCAAGCGGATAACTGGTGCCTCGCCCCAGATAGAGGACATCACGTGCCTTTGCGACATAGCGAGCCAGCTTCTCGATCTGCGGCTCGCTGGCAAGCGCGGCGCCCATCAAACGCGGAACCTCAATCAGCGCGCTCACGAGCTTTCTCTCCTCGCTCACGGAGATCTCGCCACGCTCTGTTCCAGCAGCGACCGCGAGGGCGGCGAGCGCCATCAACTGACAAGTGAAGGCCTTGGTGGAGGCAACACCTATTTCCGGACCGGCCAGGGTCGGCAGCACCGTTTCACTTTCACGCGCGATAGTGGAGGTCGGCACGTTCACGACAGAGACCGTGTGGGCTCCCCTCTCCTTGGCGTACCGAAGTGCTGCGAGCGTGTCGGCGGTTTCGCCCGATTGCGAGATGAAGAGCGCGAGGTCGCCCTTGCGAAGCGGCGCTTCGCGATAGCGGAATTCGGAGGCGATATCGACATCAACAGGGATATGTGCCAGCCGTTCGAACCAGTACTTTGCGATAGCCCCCGCATAACTTGCGGTGCCGCAGGCCGTGATCGTAACGCGCCTGACATTGCTGAAATCGAACGGCAGCTTGATCGGCAGTGCGACTCGTTCGGTTCTCATATCCACATAATGGGCGAGCGTGCGGCCCACTACGTCCGGTTGCTCGCAAATCTCCTTAGCCATGAAATGCCGATAGTTGGCCTTGTCGGCGACGAACGACGCCCCACCCGGCTCGAGCACCTCGCGCGTAACGACCGCGTCATTCGCGTCCCGGATCACTCCTCTCTGGCGTGACAGCACCACCCAGTCACCGTCTTCGAGGTAGCTGATGCCCTGGGCGAACGGAGCGAGGGCAATCGCATCGGAGCCGAGATAGGTCTCACCGTCGCCATAGCCCACCGCCAGTGGCGACCCCCTGCGCGCTCCAATCAGAAGATCGCGATATCCCTTGAATAGAAACACAAGTGCGAAGGCGCCGCGCAGCTGCGGCAACGACGCTTTGACGGCTTCCTGGGGCGAATAGCCCATCAACAGGTAGGAATGAACGAGGTGTGCTACGACTTCACTATCCGTGTCGCTCGCGAATTTCGCGCCCTTCGCTTCGAGCCCGTGGCGCAACGTTCGAAAATTCTCGATGATGCCATTATGGACCACTGCGACGCGCTCGGTCGCGTGTGGATGGGCATTGTATTCCGTCGGCTTGCCGTGCGTGGCCCAGCGCGTGTGACCGATTCCGGCATCCCCGCTCAGCGGCTCAGCACGCAGCCGCACCTCCAGGTTCTTGAGCTTACCTTCGGCACGCCGACGCTCGAGATGACCATCATCGAGGGTGGCCACTCCCGTCGAGTCGTAACCCCGATACTCGAGCCGTCTGAGCGCGTCGATCAATCGCCCCGATACCGCGGATTGTCCTAGAATGCCGATAATTCCGCACATCTGTCAGATCTCTCGCCTCGTCGACAATCACAAATGCACGCACACGATGATCATCAACGCCCAATACACGGTTGGTACAGATTGGGGCGGTCGAATCGGGAGAAGCGCTGCAACAAACGCGGGGTACTCCGCTTGAGCGGGTGAATGTAGCAAGCGTCCTCCTGCTTTCGAGCCCCCCGGCGGCGCGGGTCAATGTCATGAATGCGATTACCGCGGCTCGATGCGCGATCCGAAACCGAGCCGCGCATCCAGGCGCCTCACGCGCAGAGGCTCAATGATTGCAGCCCGAAGCAGGCGCGGACGCGGGCAAGTGAACCAGGAGGGCAAGCCCTCAGCCGACCTCATACCGTCGAGGCGAGGCGATCGCGGCCCGGCGGGGGTTGATTTGCAGGAATGCCAGGGTCGTCGAACACGCCGAAGTGGACAATTGCGGCGTAACGAGACTCTAGACCGCAACGCGCAATTGTCCATGTCAACTAAGAGGATCCCGTTCGACGTTGAGGTACTCAACAATGCTCATGGACCGGGACTGTCCGCTCGTCATAGTCCCACTCCGGGACGCTACTGCGACATCCGCTTGGTCTTGTCGCGCGGATGCACCTCGTTTTCCGGATGCTCCAATGCCTCGCTATTTTTTCCACGTCCACGACGGCGGGTCAGTACCCGATGACCTCGGCTTGAATCTGCCCGACATCGACGCCGCGCGGGCGGCAGCCATCGAGTTGAGCCGCGAGATCCTTCGAAGCGAGCACGTCGGACCATTTGAGGACCATCCGTCCTGGCGGATCGAGGTTAGCAAGAGCCCTGAACCGAACAGTGAGCCGCTGTTTGTCCTCCACTTCTCGCTCACGGAATAACCCGCGGCAAGCGCCTGCTGATCTTCTAGAACCCCACTGGTGTCGGATCATTCCGCTCGAACTTCAGTTGGCCTTGGCAGCCCGGCGACGCAACACGGGCGCTCAGCGCTCTCGGCTCATTCGGACTCCGTCGACTTGACCGGAGTGCCCCGATCATTTTGCGAAATGGCGAGAGCCGCAAGCGCTGTTCGGTTGCTGATCTCCAGCTTCTGAAAGACATGGTGAAGATGGACTTTGATTGTGCCGTCGGCAATGTTCAAGCGGCGTCCAATTTGCTTGTTTGACAGTCCTTCCGATACCAGGCGCATGATCTGACGCTCCCGGTCCGTCAGCATGGCCAGCGCACTGTCCGAGGTCACCCCATGGCCAGCCGGTGTAGCCTGATCAATCGAAGGCTGCGGTAATATTCGTTCACCGCGCGCGATTTGTCGCAAGGACTGCACCAGCACTTCGGACAAGGTTTCCTTCAGGACCACGCTGCAGCCATCTAACGCGTCCGGCAACAAAAGGTCGTAGTCTTCTGAAGGCATGAAAAACGCCAAGCGGATCGAGCGATCGGCCGGATTGAGGACGGAGGAGCTCAGTGCGATCAGCTCGGGCATTGTTGAATCGAGAATCGCGATGTCGGGCGCGAGCCTCTCGATCGCCTGCACGCAACTCGCAGCATCGCTACAAGATGCAACAACTTCGAAGTCGCCTTCCGCGCCGAGCAGGCTGCTCAGACCCTGCAAGACCATCGGATGCCGGTCTGCAATTACCACCCTTGTGCAATTCATTGGCTCCTCAGTCCCCGCGTAGCCCTACGGATTAACTCAACGTGCGGAAATATTCTATGGCTGATTCATCTGTAGATTGTGCAGCCCGCCCCGGGACGCCAGTAGTTTCCGGGAGTAAACCTATAACGAACGGTATATATCGAAATCGGAAGTCCGGATTTAACGTTAGGAAAAGCTTAACCACTTGAAGGCGGGAAACCCGCCAAATGATGGCAAAAACCTGCCAAACAATGGCAAAGGCTGGAAGCACACAGCCGAGGTAGCACGAAAGGATATCCCGCCGAAAAAGGCGATCAACTGGCGGCCTGTTAGGAGGCAGCGCCGGCGCAGGTAACTTTGACTTCAAGATCTTCCATTGCAGTCGTGTAATTGCGTAGCGTACGTCGTTGGAGGGTACAATGCCGAGGCGTCAATCTTTCGAAACTATTCTTATTGGAAAGAACATTTTAGTCAGAGAGGGAATTTCACGGATCCTACATGCTGCGAGTTTCCGGATCCTGCTCTCTGTTTCGAGCGCTGAAGAATTGCCAAACGAGCTCCAGTCACATCAACTACTGTTTCTCATCATCCACAACGGCGACAGTTTCGATGTCGCATTGGACCAGATACGTTTCGTCAGGGGTCAGCGTCCTGATGCGCGTGTCGCAGTCGTATCGGATCATTATCGCCCGGATGAACTTGTCTCGGCATATCGAGCTGGTGCGAGCGGCTATTTCGTGAACGTCAATTCTTGCGACGCCTTCATCAAGTCCATCGAACTCGTGACGATGGGAGAGGCGGTCTTTCCGCCGGCTTTTCTGTCGTTCGCGCTTGACGGCATTCTTGAGCGCGAAGCAACACCAGCCGAAGAGGTCGAGCATGGCATCGTGCTCACGACGGATGAGCCGGTCGCACCACATCTTTCTCCCCGCGAGAAGGCGATCTTGTCTTGTTTGATCGAGGGCAATTCCAACAAGTCCATTGCCCGAAAGATCGACATAGCTGAGGCGACGGTCAAGGTTCACGTCAAGGCGATTCTGCGCAAGATCCGCGTCCAGAACCGGACGCAGGCCGCGATCTGGGGAATGAACAACGGATCACTGATGCATTCTGCAGATGGACACACCTTGCCCTCGATCATCCCTCACCCCACAGGTCTCGGCGCCTTGCGACCCGATCGCCAGGCTCATGTCAATCAAGGTCCCGGGGTCACTAAACTCGATTAATGGGCATCGTTCCGTGTCTAGCACCTCATCGCAACGGCGTGTCTGACCTGATGAAAGACTACTCCCACGGCACGGTAACCGTCACGCAGCTCGCAATCTTCGATAAGCCACAGCGGCCACGCTGCTGTGGCCTATCTCCTTGCACAGACCTCGACCACAGCGCACAGAATGTGTTTTGATCTTCGCGCGTTTGACACGCCAGCCATGACAGCTCCATAGCGATCGCCGTCGCGCTCACTCGCCTGCACGCAGTATCCGACACTCGATTGCGATCGCACTGGAGCCGGAATGGAACGACATCAGACGGCGGGTGTCGGCCGCTCACCGTGACCTCTTGGCGGAACATTGCCCGTCGGTGATGATGCCCTATCTTCCCCATCGGACTCTCGCATCGAATTTCGGATGGATTGCCCGTGTTCCAACAGCCGCGCCAGCAAAGGTCATCCGCTACGAGGCGTGTTCCTAGACCGCCTGACCCAGGGAGTACTTGGCCCCGGCCTACCGCGCGATCCGGTCGAGCTCGCTCCGGGAAACGCGAGCAGTTTTCTCCACTCCCAACGCCACGGCACCGCCCACATGATTCCGTGGACTTCTGCGCGGCGGACTTCACGAGGTCCGGATCACGCTTGGCGCCTGTTAGTTCGCATCAGCGACCATCAAGCGGGCGGCAGTTGGATGTTTGTGGGCGATAGAACCAGGGATTAGCTGAGGAGACAACGGGTTGATCGATACGAGCAGAGGCGGCCAATCTCACGGTCAAAGCCCCTCGGGATTAAGGCAGATGGGGGTTCTTCCAAGCCAGAAGCAGATCGAGTGCCGCGCGTATCGGCTGTGGGAGCAAGCCGGGATGCCTAAGGGGCGAGACCAAGAGTTCTATTTGGAAGCGGAGCGGCAGTTGAAGAAAGAGCTGCTCCGCGACGATCCGTCGGTGGAATAAACAGCGATGAAAGCCCAGACCGGGACGGACATTGCGCGCCGACTGAACATTTGGGCGATGGGACCACCAAGGTCCGTCTTCACCATACCTTCCGGAAATCAGCAGCCAGACAGTTATTGCCGCGCTCGCGGTCTCGGATATTGACGCAGTGGCGCGGCATTTCCGCGCCCGAGCATGTCGTTGTCGCGGTAGGATCCTATATTGTTGCGCACTCCGCTCGCTGGTATGATGGCAGCGACATCGCAGTTCGCATCATCAGTCGACATTTGTGGCTGGATCTTGTTGGGGCGGCTCTCGTGATGGGCGGCGTTCGGCTTACAGCGACACCACAGCCACACGCGGTCGACGACTTGTGCGCCTGACATCGTCCAATCGCGGCGCGATCTAACGGCCTTCAGAGTTTGTACCACGATAACCGTCGGGACACTTGCATTGCCAGCGCCAATGGTCTGCGCACATTTCCTCCAGTGATCGCACCGATCTCCACCCCAGCACCCTTTCGGCAAACGTGGGATCGGCAAAACAGACAGCGACATCACCGATCCGGCGCTTGTCAATCTCAAATGGAACTGACCTACCGCTCACGGCTTCAAACGTCCGAACAACGTCCAGAACGCTGCTGCCATTGCCCGTTCCAAAGTTCGCCGTAAGGAGTCCGGGCTGCTTCAGGCTATTCAAAACACTCAGATGACCAGACGCAAGATCAACGACATGAATGAAGTCGCGGATCCCAGTGCCGTCCGGCGTGTCGTAATCGTTTCCCCAAATCCGCAGCTTCTCTCGTTTTCCGATCGCCACTTGCGCGACAAATGGCAGCAGATTGTTCGGGACGCCCTTCGGGTCCTCACCGATCAGCCCGCTTTCATGTGCGCCGACGGGATTGAAATATCGGAGAATCCCAATTCGCCAATCATTGTCGGACCGATAGAGGTCCTTCAACATTTCTTCGATGAAGAGTTTAGTACGGCCGTATGGGTTTGTCGGCCCAAGAGGGTGGTGCTCGTCGAGCGGCAGGTACGTAGGTACACCGTAAACGGTGGCGGACGAGCTAAAGACGAGCGTCTTTACACTTGCCCTGTTCATCGCCGAAACGAGGCGCATGCTTCCGAGCAGGTTGTTTTCGTAATAGGTCATTGGACGAATGCTGGATTCGCCTACCGCCTTCAAGCCCGCAAGATGGATAACCGCCGATACTTCGTACGAACATAGTGTTTCGTAGATGGCCTCTTCATCCAAAATGTCGACCTGCCGAAAGGTGAGGGATCGCCCGCAGATGAGTTGTACCCGCTCAAGGGAGGCTTTGTTGCTGTTCGAGAGATTGTCAACTACGACGACATCGAACCCAGCATCCAGTAAGGCAATGCACACATGGGATCCAATATAGCCAGCGCCGCCAGTCAAAAGAATCATCGTGGACAGTTCCTGTGTTTACACAACCGGCCCTATTCCTGCGCATCCAACGTCTATGCTCTCAAAACTCGACCCTGATAGCGGATGCTGCAACGCGACTGCGGCAAGAGGCTTCGCCGCAGATCGCCTGAAGCGAGTGTCAGCTCCTCAGCAGCTTTGCCAGACTTCTCGCGCGTCCAACTGACTTGTCGCCACAGCTGAGTGCAACGACGCCGAGGGATTACCTCCTTTGGCTTCGCTCGCCGACGCCGCGCCGCGTTTCGTTCTTTCGCCTTTCTTGATTCGGCAGCCCTCGCATAGAGATTCTGCGTGTTGATTGCGTCGCCGCGCGTCCCGTAACTCCCCCCACTCCGCAGGACCCAAGGGTCCGTAGCTCTCCGCGAGCGCGAAGCTCGCCTGAGCGCAGCTAATCTGGACGGGGCGCGCCGGAACAATCCGCGCCCTCTACATCGCCTTGCTCGAGGAGCATGCTCCGCGATGAGCTCCGCCGCCTGTGCAATCCCCGGGCCGCTGGATGGGAAGCGGCAACAAATGGGTAATTACGATGGTCCATTGAGCCATCGCACTGCGGGATTAAACTTCCGATCCGCAACCGTTCAAATGCCGTTCCAACTCTACTGCTGGCGATCCGAAATCAGAATTTGGGCGCAGAAAGTAAGGCGTGATGAGTTTTCGCATCAAGGCCCGCGCGCAGAACGAGTGGGAGAAGGATCGTTATGGCGTTGGTGGCCAGGACCGGCCGGGCCACAAGCCTGAACGCGGGGCGCGCAAATCCAACACGGCCCTCTCGAGCCTTTTGGACAAAGCGGTCGAGCTGAGACCCCGGACCGAAATGCCGGTTTTCGAGAATGATGGATTGGAGATCCTGACATTCATGCTCGATGTGGAGCCGGACACCATCCGGCGGACAGGCGCTTGCCTCAACGACGAGGAACGTCGGCGCGCCCAGCGTTTAAGATTGGAGCAGGACCGCCGCCGCTTTATTGTTACCCGGGGGCAACTGCGCCGGGTCCTCGCTTCCAAACTGGGAATTTCGCCGTCCGACGTCGAACTAGAGTATGGACGATTGGGCAAACCTCACCTCTCGCACCGTATGCCTGCGCGCGATTTGCACTTCAGCGTCTCACGATCCGCAGATGTGGCGGTCATAGCGCTCTCGACCAGGCAAGAGATCGGGGTGGACATCGAGGCAATTCTCCCGGTGCCCGAAGCGGACGAGATCGCGGCGCTCTGTCTTTCCGCCTCCGAGTACGAGTCCTACACCGCCCTTGGTCCGGAAGACCGTCTGGAAGACTTCCTCCGGCATTGGACCCGGCTGGAGGCAATCTCCAAGGCCCTGGGGTGCGGCTTAGGACAGCGCATTTCCTGGGATGAAAAGGATTGGGTTGTCCGAACGTTCGTACCGAAATCTGGATACATCGGGAACATGGTCGTTCGGAAATGAATGATCATCCGGTGACTTGATTTGATTTTTATTTTGCCCGATGGGAGCCCATCTCATGAATGAAGTCCTACCCATCCCGGCAGAGGGCGTACCGCTTGCGCTGCTGAAAGAGGCCGACCATCAGGCGTTGGTTGTCGACTACAACGCCACGGCGGCGCCCTACCCGTCGGACAGGACGATCGTCGATCTGTTCCGCGATCAGGTGACGCGGAGTCCCGATGCCGAAGCGATCCGCTTCGGTGATGCAACGCTGACGTACCGACAGCTCGACCAACACTCTGACCAGATGGCCACGCATTTGAGCTCGACCGGCGTAGGACCGGGTCGGATTGCCGTGGTGTTCATGGAGCACTCCATTGAAGTTGTCGTCGCGATCTTGGGCATCCTAAAGTCCGGCGCAGCCTACGTGCCGCTGGATGCGGCAACGCCGAAGGGACGTATCGCAACGATCCTGAAGGACATTTCCAACGGGACCGACGGGCGGGCGCCGGTTGTGATCACTCAGGCGCGCCTGCAATCGGTCATTTCCCCGAACCTTGCCGACATCTTCGTGCTCGACGCCGATTTTGGTTCGATTTTGAATCAGCCGGATTCGGCCCGACCGTCCGCCGCTACGCCGGACGGCACAGCCTATATCATCTTCACCTCCGGCTCGACCGGCACTCCCAAGGGCGTCGAGATCGAGCACCGCAGCCTGGTGAACTACATCTGGTGGGCGGCTCGGGTCTACAGTTCCGGCGAACGTCTCGCATGGCCTCTTTTCTCATCTCTCGCCTTCGACCTTACCGTCACAACACTGTTCACACCGCTCATCACCGGCGGCCGCATCGTGGTCTATCTTGGCGATCCCGGAGCGCAGAGCATGGTGGTGCTCAAGGTCGTCGACGACAATGCCGTCGACATCATGAAGCTGACGCCGGCACATCTGGCGATGGTCCGCGACCGCAATCTTGCGACCACAAGACTGCGAAAGTTCATCGTGGGCGGCGAGGATTTCAAGACCGAGTTGGCCCGCGATATCACGAAAGCTATCCCCCATCCCACCGAGATCTACAACGAATACGGGCCAACCGAAGCCACCGTGGGCTGCATGATTCACCGTTTCGACATTGACCGGGATCGATCCGCGTCGGTGCCGGTGGGCGTTCCAGCCGCCAATGCGGGGATCTACATCCTCAGCAAGGCATATCATCCCATCGGCCCCGGCATCATCGGAGAGATGTTCATTGCCGGCGACGGTCTGGCGAGAGGTTATTTCAATCGCCCTGACCTGACCGATGAGCGTTTCCACATGGCCGCCGATCCCCGAGGTGGGTCTTCTGACCTGCGGCTTTATAAGACGGGAGATCTAGCCCGCTGGAACTCGCAAGGGCGCCTGGAATTTCTCGGCCGCGCCGACCATCAGGTGAAGATCGGTGGCACGCGTATCGAACTGGGCGAGATCGAAGCACGGCTTCTCAGGCATCCGCACGTTCAGGAATGCGCTGTCGCTGCCATTGCCACCTCGGTGGCGAAGCCAGCGACACAAATAATGCCCCAAGTCGGCCATGTCGAACCGCCAGCGGCCGAAGACGGCCTCGCACGACTTGTCGCCTACTATGTCTCATCGAAGCTCCTGGCCGTGTCAGACCTGCGCGCCCACCTCGCCGAAGAACTCTTGGAGTCCATGATTCCAACGCACTATATTCGCCTCGAACGGATGCCACTCACGTCCAACGGCAAGATCGACCGCTCCTCGCTACCCGAGCCGACGGCGGAAAACGTCCAGCCTGCACAAGACTTCGCCGCTCCCTCCACCGAGACCGAGAAGACGCTGGCCGCGCTGTGGTGCGATCTCTTGAAGATCAAATCGATCGGATGTCGCGACAACTTCTTCGACCTGGGCGGACACTCACTCCTGGTCATGCGGGCGGTGTCACGCATGCGAAAGACCTTCGGCGTCGACATGCAGCTTCGCATTCTGTTCGAGCGCCCAACCGTGGCCGAACTGGCGGAATTGATCGACGAAATGCGCATGGCGGCCGATACCCCTTCAATCTCGGAGAAACCGAGGGAGGAGATCCTCCAGTTCCATACCCGTGGCGGTAGGCCTCCCCTGTATTTCTTCAATGGGGACCTGATCGGCGGCCACTTGACTGTGCGGCGGATGGCGGAGGTTTTCGGGCCTGATTATCCGATCGTCTCCATCGATCCCCACGGTCTTCACGGGGATCAGATTCCGCCGTCGATCGAGGAGATGGCCGCGGACCGCCTACCGCTGATCCTGGAAAGGCAGGCGAGCGGCCCCTTCCTCCTGGGCGGCAAATGCAACGGCGCCTTGGTGGCGTTCGAGGCAGCCCGCCTGCTGATGGCAGCCGGCCACAAGGTCGATATGGTCGCGATGGTTGATCCGCCGACCATCAATGCCCGTCCGGTGACGCGGGCGATCATGAGGCTGATGAAGCCGGTGGTTTCGCCTTACCGTCTGCGCTGGACCTATCAACTGTTGGTCCATCTGGAAATCTTCTCCACAGCGTCAGCTAGCAAGAAAATCACCAAACTGCTGAAGCGGCTGCGGATCGGGAAGCTGTATGACGGCTTGTCCAATCCCAATGTTGATATCCCGCCGGCGTTATGGGGCGCTTATTCAGGCGCAATGGCGCAATATCTTCCTGAGCCGCTCGAGGTGCCTGTGAGTTTCTACGCGGCCGGCTCCAATGGTCGAGCGTGGCGCCTCAGCTCCCGGCTTGAAGTAACTGAGATGGCTGGGGAACACAGCGACATACTGACCTCTGGCGCAGATCGGCTGGTCGATCATCTGCGGCACCGGATTGACGTTCTGACTGATAGCGCACCTCGGTCAATGAACCGCACGCGCCCGCCGACGCCTGCTGAGAGGCAGGGGTTGCGAAAGGGCACGTCCAGCCCGAGCCGGCAGCCAATTGTCGGCGCCATGCTATCGAACAACGATCGGGGCCCGTAGATCTTTGAAACGACCAAAACTGACAGCTTCTGAACGGAAGCTTCTGCGTTGGGCCTCATAGCCGAGCGGATGAAGATGATGGACAAAGCTTGGGTACCGGTGCGAGGACCGGGGCTGCCTTGGGTGGCGGAGGAGTACGAGTCCCTACGGGACCAAGTCCGCCGGTTCGTCGAGGAAGAGATCAAGCCCTGTGCGGATCGCTGGGAAGAAGACGGGTTCATTCCCCGCCCGGTCCTGCGCCGCATGGGCGAACTGGGCTTCTTCGGCATCCGCTACCCGGCCGAGTATGGTGGTGCCGAGATGGACGCGGTCGCATCGACGGTCTTCGCCGAGGAGCTTGGGCGCTCGACCTATGGCGGCGCGGCCGATGCGATACTGGTCCATACCGACATGGCTTCCGGGTACGTCTTTCACGACGGGACCAATGCCCAGCGCGCCCGCTGGATGCCGGGCATTATCAGCGGCGATCTGATCACCGCGGTCGCCATCACGGAGCCGGATGCGGGCTCGGACATGAAGGCCATCCGCACGCGCGCGCGCCGCGAAGGCGACTCCTACGTCATCGACGGCACGAAGCTCTACATCACGAACGGAGTCCACGCGGATCTTTACTGCGTCGCCGCAAAGACCGATCTTTCGGCAGGAAGCAACGGGATAACGATGTTCCTAATCGAGAAAGGAACGCCGGGCTTCCGCGTCGCGCGCAAGTTGGACAAGCACGGCTGGCGGTCCTCCGATACGGCGGAGCTCGTCTTCGACGGTTGCCATATCCCGGCCGAAAACGTGCTCGGCACGGAGGGACAGGGCTTCTACTCCATGATGCGCAACCTCCAGAACGAGCGCCTTGTGCTTGCCGCCCTGGCGATAGGGACTGCCGAGGCGGCGATCGAAATGACCCTCACTTGGGTGAAAGCTCGCCGCGCATTCGGAGCCGTCCTATGGGACATGCAGGCGATCCGGCAACGTCTCGCGATGCTCTCTGCGAAGGTGGAGGCGAACCGCCAGTTTCTCTATGCCACTGCTTGGCGCATGGCGGCGGACGAAGATTGCATGCGCGAGATCTCGATGTTGAAGGCCATCTGCGGCGAACTCGTCAACGAGGTCGTGTATACGTGCGTGCAGTTCCACGGAGCTATGGGCGTAATGCGCGAGAGTCCGATCGAGCGCATAGCACGTGACGCCCGCATCCTGTCCATCGCCGGCGGCGCGACGGAGGTGATGCTGGAGGTGGTCGCGTCGATGTCCTGAGGACATCGCACTGGCGTTGATTGTAGCGGGCTTGCCATGAAGCGGATCACAACAGGCGTTAGTTCCTAGACGATTGGTTTGTCTCCTCATCACCAGGAGCGGTTCATGTGTTCGATCTTCGGCATTTTCGGCCTGCAGGCCGGCGACGACCTCCCAGCGCTGCGCCGCCATTGCCTTGATCTGTCCCAACGCCAGCGCCATCGCGGCCCGGACTGGAGCGGCGTCTACGCGGATGCGGGGGCCATTCTCGTCCATGAGCGCCTGGCCATCGTCGACCCGGCCGGCGGCTCACAGCCGCTCCTCTCCGAGGATGGCGGCCTGGCCTTGGCAGTCAACGGCGAGATCTATAACCACCGCGAACTAAAGGCCGAACTGGCGCAGCCCTACGCCTTCCAGACCGGCTCGGACTGCGAGGTGATCAACGCGCTCTACCGCGAAGACACCCCGGCCTCTTTCCTGAACCGCCTCAACGGCATCTTCGCATTTGCGCTGTGGGACCGCGGGCAGCAACGCGCGCTAATCGCGCGCGATCCGATCGGCGTGGTGCCGCTGTACTGGGGTCATGACAAGGACGGGCGCCTTGTGGTCGCCTCCGAGTTGAAGTCGCTGGTCGACATCTGCGCCGACGCCGCGCAGTTCCCGCCGGGCCACTGGTACGACAGCGCCGCGGATACGCTGACCCGTTACTACGAGCGCCCGTGGCGCGACTACGACGCGGTCGAAGGCGTGGCAGCCGATCGTACCGCGCTGCGCGAAGCTTTCGAACGTGCGGTACATCGCCAGCTGATGACCGATGTGCCGTACGGGGTGCTGCTGTCCGGCGGCCTCGATTCGTCGCTAGTCGCCGCCGTAGCCGCGCGCTACGCACGCCACCGCATCGAGGATGACGACCAGAGCGAGGCATGGTGGCCGCGCCTGCATTCGTTCGCCATCGGTCTGAAGGGCTCGCCCGACCTGGCCGCCGCGGCGATCGCCGCCAAGGCGTTGGGCACCGTACACCACGGCTTCGAATATACCTTCGAAGAAGGCCTGGACGCCCTGCCGCAAGTGATCCGCCACGTCGAAACTTACGATGTAACCACCATCCGCGCCTCCACGCCGATGTTCCTATTGGCACGCCGGATCAAGGCGATGGGGGTGAAGATGGTGCTATCCGGCGAGGGCAGCGACGAAATCTTCGGCGGCTATCTGTACTTTCACAAGGCGCCCAATGCGCGCGAATTTCACGAAGAGCTCGTGCGCAAGCTCAACGCGCTCAATAACTACGACTGCCTGCGCGCCAACAAGTCGATGATGGCCTGGGGCGTGGAACCGCGCGTGCCGTTCCTGGACCGCGAGTTCCTCGACGTGGCGATGCGCATCGATGCCAAGCACAAGATGGTCGGCAAAGGCGCCGACGGCGCGCGGCGGATCGAGAAGGCACTGCTGCGTGAAGCATTCGAAGGCTATCTGCCGGATTCGATCTTGTGGCGGCAGAAGGAACAATTCAGCGATGGCGTAGGCTACGGTTGGATCGACGGGCTGAAGGCACACGCCGAATCGCAGGTCAGCGCCCGGGTGATGGCAGCAGCCGACAAGCGCTTCGTGCACAACCCGCCGCAGACCAAGGAGGCGTATTACTATCGCCACCTGTTCGAGCAGTTCTTCCCAACCCAGGCGGCGGCCGCAACCGTGCCGAGTGGCAAGTCGATCGCCTGCTCCTCGCCGGCGGCGATCGCTTGGGACGCCAGTTTTGCAGCGATGGCCGACCCCTCCGGGCGCGCCGTGGCCGGCGTGCACGAGCAGGCGCTGGCCTGATCGCAGGCACCGATCTGCGGCGTGGCCGCGCCGTCATCGCCGAGTTGGTGCGCGCAAGCTCCTTTCCCTCGCGCCCCTCGGCTTTTACGGTGACGCCGACAGAGCGCGCGCCGCCTATCCTTTGCGCGATCATCGCGACCGTCCGTGCCGGGACGACAAACCGCAGTGCGGTTCGCGCCGCGCTGACGGCGATCGGGATGCTGCTAATAAAGATCGGACGATCGAAAGGCTGAGGATTCGAACACGAGATCGGCGTATCCTGAAGGATCGAGCGCGGTCCGAACACGGCAAGAACTGCTTCAGCCCGACCGCGCGAGGCGGACTCCAATCGTGTGCCGGCGCCCATACTTGATCAGTGCTTGTCATTTCACTGATCGCGACCTGCTAAAGCCGGTGATACTCGCGATACCATTTCGCGAACCATGCGATGCCCTCGCCGATCGTCGTCGACGGGCGGAATCCGATGTCGCGTTCGAGCTCGGCAATATCGGCGTAGGTCGCCTCAACGTCGCCGGGCTGCATCGGAAGCATTTCCTTGATTGCCGTCCTGCCGAATTCCTTCTCCAGCAGCGATACCACGTCGATCAGATCTTCAGGACGGTTGTTACCGACGTTGTAAATTTTCCAAGGGGCGCTGCTGGTCGCAGGATCGGCGGGCGGCCCCGGCTGTCCCTGGGGTGGACGGTCGATCAGGCGCATGATCGCCTGGCTCACGTCATCGACATAAGTGAAGTCGCGCCGCATCGCGCCATGGTTAAACAGCTTGATCGGTTCACCGGCAAGGATTGCCTTGGCAAAGATGAACATCGCCATGTCCGGCCGGCCCCAGGGACCATAGACCGTGAAGAACCGTAGGCCGGTCGCTGGAATGCGATAGAGATGGCTGTAGGCATGTGCCATCAGTTCGTTGGCCTTCTTAGAGGCGGCATAGAGGCTGATCGGATGGTCGACATTGTCCCGCACCGAAAAGGGCAGCTTCGTATTCGCGCCGTACACCGACGAAGAGGATGCGAAGATGAGATGCCGGCACCCGTTGTGACGACAGCCTTCCAGCACATTGACGAACCCCTCGAGATTCGCATCGATATAAGCGTGCGGATTTTGCAGTGAATAGCGAACGCCGGCTTGAGCCGCGAGGTGAATCACGATCGGAAATCGATGCTGTTCGAACAGTGCGGCTGATGCGGCGCGATCGGCTAGATCATGCTTCACAAACCTGAACTTCGAATCGCGCTTGAGAATCTCGACGCGCGCTTCCTTCAACTTGGGGTCGTAGTAGGCATTGATATTGTCAACGCCGATCACTTCGCGACCATTAGCCAACAGTTGTCGAGCAACATGAAAGCCAATGAAGCCTGCAGCTCCGGTCACCAATACTTTGTCGTTCGCCATCTTGTCTCCAGATCAGAGCCGCCACAGGTCGATGGCGGCGGGCTTTGCGGCTCGATCGAGCTTTGTCTTGATGTCGAACACGAGGCCCTCGCCGTCGCGCAGCAAGTGTCGAACAAGCGGCCAGCCGCCGTCGACATAGCGCTGATGGGCGACGGCAAGAACGATGGCATCTGCAGGTTGTAGGGCGTGCAGCTGGGTCAACGTGACCCCAAGTTCATGCCGCGCGTCGGCGGCATTCACCAGCGGATCATGGATCTGCACCGTGAGCCCGAAAGACTGAAGCTCGCGGATGATGTCAATGACGCGGGAATTGCGCGTATCGGGAACGTCTTCCTTGAAGGTCAGCCCGAGGATGGTCACAATCCCGGTTTGACCCTTGCGCCGCAATAGCCCACGAACGCATTCCCGCGCCACTCGCTGACCCATGCCGTCGTTGATGCGTCGCCCTGCGAGAATGACCTCGGGGTGATAGCCAGCCTTTTCGGCACGATAGGTCAGGTAATAGGGATCGACGCCGATACAGTGGCCACCGACGAGTCCCGGCTGGAACGGCATGAAATTCCATTTGGTGCGGGCCGCAGCCAGGACGTCACCAGTATCGATATTAAGCGCCCGGAATATTAGCGACAGCTCGTTCATGAAGGCGATATTCAGATCGCGCTGGGTGTTCTCGATGACCTTTGCTGCTTCCGCCACGCGGATGGAGGGAGCACGATGAACGCCGGCGCTGACCACAGATCCGTAGACATCCGCGACGATCTCAAGCGTTCTGGCATCCTGCGCCGAGACCACCTTGGTAATCGTTTCGAAGCGGTGCTCCTTGTCGCCGGGATTGATCCGCTCGGGCGAATACCCGACAGTAAAATCTACTCCGGCCTTCAAGTGAGAGATTTGCTCAAGAGCCGGAACGCAGTCATCCTCCACCGCGCCCGGATATACGGTCGATTCATAAACGACGATGTCGCCCCTCTTGAGCACCGCGCCCACCGATCGCGACGCGGCAATCATTGCGCGCAGGTCCGGATTGCGAGCCTCGTCAATCGGAGTTGGCACTGTGACGATGAAGAAATCGGCCTTCGCCATTTCAGCCGGATCCACCGTGAAGCGTAGCGTCTCCCGACGCAAATCATCGCCGTCAACCTCGCGGGTCCGGTCCTTTCCTTCCCTGAGTTCAGCGACACGTCCGCGATCCACGTCGAATCCAACGACCGGAACTCCGGAACGCGCAAACGACACAGCCACGGGCAATCCCACGTAACCAAGCCCAATCACCGCAATTTTTCGGCCGTGCATCATGGTTGATGTCCAGTCGTCTCTCTGAATTGGCTCAGGTCCTGGTGAGCACCGCTACGTGAAAGTAACTCCCCCCGGTGGCGCCAGCTCCTGCGGAATGTATTCGGAATCTGAGAACCCCGTCGCGATCACGTGCGCAGATGACCCACTTATCATAGGCAAACTTCGCGCTGCGCGAGAACCCTTCCGGACTACCCCCTCGACTTTCCCGCTTCGCACTCATCCGATGCCGTGAGCAGAAATCGATCGATTGGTCGATCATCGCCGCTCCTTTCGGCGACATAGCGTCCGCGAGGGCCGCGGCCGCTTGCGTTCGCGGTGGCGCGAGCCCTGCCCGCATCCATTCGTCCGCAGATGCAGACAAATCCGCCCATCGAGAGGCGTCCGGCAAGAAGCCAATCTAAGCGCAGGCGGAGCGAGCGTTAATCGCGCAAGGCGATGAGAATTGGTGCACCAGGCACGTACATCACGAGCGGCAAATTATGCCGCTCCACAATTGGAAGCGCTCGAGACCTTATCGCGGAGGCCATCGTCGAAAGTCAGAGCCGTATAACGGCGCGATCGACCTTTTCTCAAGACATTCATCGAGGCCGCTGACGACTCCTAGATTTTTGCAGTGCAAAATGATAGATTTTGCGCGGCAGCAATCCGGTACAACATGGCAAAGCGTGGACTCGGTACCTCCAAGGGCACATTGATCAGACAGTCGCGCGAACGCTAAGACATGCCCTCTCACCATTGGCGACCGACATCCGCAGGATGCCGGTGGCCTTCCCGAAGGATGACGCGTCAACGCAGGAACGCCGACGCCCATGGACACCGGCTCATCGATCGCGCTCCTGCTTCGCGGGGACACTCCGTCGCCCGACGATCGCAACCTGGTTGAAGTTCTCGATTTTTTCGGAATCCCATGGACGGCTATGACAGTCGGCGAGGCGAACGGTAGCAATCTGGCTGCGCTGACCGCCGATCATCCGCAGTTCTCAATCCTGACTTCCGCGCCCCGTCTCACGGAAGCCCTGCAGTCTGCTAAGGCCGGAATATTTCCGGCCTGGATGGCCGCAGCCGCTTCCGTATTCGTCTATGGATTTCAAGCGTCGGATCCCTGTAGGGCGCTGCTGCGCGAGATCACGGGAGACCCGGATGCGGACATCCGTGGCATCGACCAGCGGCCGATAACCGTGTCCGTCACTGATACTTTCCCAGACATGTGCGGGCCAATGTCGGGCCTGCGAATCCAACTGCAGCCGGGCGCGGCGGATGCGGCGCTTGTGATCGCGCATAGTGACGAATTGCAAAGTATCGTCGCCGCCCCCGAGGGGTATCTGTTCGCCGGGCTCACTCATTCGGGCTTGCGTTTTTTTGCCGATGCGTCACGGGCGATGGTGGACATTCACGAACGCGCCGCGAGCTATTTTGATGTGAAGAAGCGTTTCGCCGGCGCAGTTCCAATCGTGATGTATCTGAGGTCGGCGTTCCGCGACGTCTGCTGGATCCCCCCCGAAACAAACGCCTGCCTTACCATCGACGATCCACTCCTGAGGCCACGGTACGGATTCCTCGATTTTGACGAACTACTGCAGTTGGCCAACAAGCAGCGCTTCGCCACGACCCTCGCCTTCATTCCATGGAACTGGCGACGAACAAATCGCGACACCGTTGTCGCCTTTCGGCAAAACAGCGGAAAACTGTCGGTCTGCGTGCACGGCTGCGATCACACCCGTGGTGAATTTGCCGCCCGTTCGGCGAGCTTGCTCGACAGAAAGCTAAGGACCGCCACGCGTCGGATGCAGTCCCTACGCGACAAGACCGAGCTCGAATACGAAAACGTGATGATTTTCCCGCAAGGCGCATTCTCGCCCGAAGCAGTGTCCGCGCTCAAACGAAATGGCTTCGTCGCAGCGGTGAACACCGGAGTCGCACCGGCCGACAACGCGCTGAACGAAACGACACTCGCCGACCTGTGGAGCGTCGCCATCACCCGGTATGGGGGATTCTCAATTTATACCCGGCGGTACATTGACCACGGCGTCGAAAACTTCGCGTTCGACGGACTCCTGGGCAAGCCGTGCCTCCTTGTCGGGCATCACGACCTTTTCCGGGACCACGGCAGCGAACTATCGGAGTTCGTCCGAGAGCTTGCTTCCTTGCGATGGAAACTCCGTTGGCGAACTCTCGGGGACGCGGTTTGCCGCAGCTACGGCATTCGACGCGAAGGCGGGACAATCACAGTCAGGATGTTTGCCGAACAACTTCGTATCGAGAACATGGAGGCGGTAACGCGATGGATTCGGGTCGTGAAGCCAGAACCACAGGTCGCTTCTTTGAGGGATATTACAGTCAACCAAGACGTCGTCACGTATGATTACATCGATGGATGCCTTCGATTGATCGTCGACATCCCGCCCGGCAAGACGGCTAATATACGCTGCGTTTATCACGAACAGCGGGATGCCTTTCCGGATTCAGAGTCGCTCTCCTACCGACTTAAGGTGGCGGTTCGACGATATCTATCCGAACTTCGAGACAATGGCGGAGCCTACCTGTTTCGTCTTCGCCTGTAGCCGGAGGCCATTCGAGCTTCCCTTCGTCGGAACCGGAATAGGTAGCCCGAAAAAGTTGACGCTCAGCGCGGGCGCAAGAATACACTCCGCAAAGCGCGACGTACCGTCGGTCGTCGACCCGCTTTGGCGAGGGATGGGAGACAATATGATAGTTCTCGGCTTGGCTTCGTGCGGCGCTCATGACTTTTGCGAACCTGGGCTCAAAGGCTGACCGGAAGCATGCTTGCGTGACAGCGCGGTGGCCAATGCGAGAACCCCAGTCTGAGCGAGTGCCTCTCGGCGATCCTATGGGTGCCCGGTTGGGCCGCCAATGTTCTGGTGCTTCCACCCTTTGGTGCAACTTTCTTGATGTCGAGGGTTGAGAACCTAGCGCTCACAGCGGGACCGTCATTCGTCCTCCAGTAAGGCACGAGAGCAATGGACTGATCGTCAAACCAACCAAGACCGAGGGGAGCGCTGCATTGGGTCTTCGCTTCATTGAAGCTGGGTACTCGAGACGGCGTCTAGGAGAAAATGGGAAGATACATCGACATTGAAGTTTGCGCCGAACGCAACGTTGCGACTTGGACGGAACTAGTCCATGCGGGAGGGCGCTGAAATGCGTATATTGCACCTCACCGAACGTCTAGGGCCGGGAGGAAAAGAACGACAACTCGTCGAATTGCTCCGGGGACTGTTCGTCTGCAGCGACATAAAGTCATTTGTCGCGGTTACGGACGAAGAGAAGATTCGTTACGAAATCAACCGTGAACACGCGGAAGTTATTCAGCTCGTCCGGAAGCGCAGGAGAGATTTGAGCCTGTTTAAGAGTTTGCACCAACTGGTCTCCGATCTGAAAATAGATATCGTTCACTCTTGGAGCCCGATGTGCTCCGTTTATGCAGCTCCAATTGCGAAACTGTGCGGCTCGGCTTTCGTTAACGGCTTTGTGCGAGACGCGCCGCCGCAGCTGTCGCGGTGGAATAAGGACTATCTAATGGGCAAATTGACCGTCCCATTTTCGGATATTGTCGTCGGCAACTCACGGGCAGGCCTGGCTGCCTACCAGATTCCGGAGCGTAAAGGTCTATGTATCTACAATGGGTTCAATCCCGAAAGAGTCTCCAACTTAACGGCTGAGGCAGAGCTTCGCATCAGTCTCGGAATCACGACGCCTCACGTCGTGGGGATGGTTGCACACTTTACGCCCAGAAAGGACTATCCAACCTTTGTCGAAATGGCATGTCGCATTTGCCATCGTCGGGACGATGTCACCTTTGTGACCGTCGGCGCTGGGCAAATGCTACCGCAGATACGTGATAGCGTCCCATCGGAATATTCGTCACGCATAAAGTTTCTGGGACTGCGGAAAGATGTAGAAAGTATCGTCAATCTCTTCACCGTGGGAGTTCTCGTTAGTCACAGCGGAGAGGGCTTTTCGAACGCGATAACCGAATGCATGGCATTGGGTAAGCCAATTGTTGCAACAAGGGATGGGGGCAATCCTGAACTGATCCTCGAAGGACGGACGGGATTTCTTGTGCCGCGCCACGACGCGGAAGTGTTGACTGATCGCGTGCTCAAGCTCCTCGACAATCGCGGGCTTGCCAATCAATTCGGTACGGAAGGGCGCCGGCGGATTGAGACGTCGTTCTCGCTCGATACCATGACTAGCGCGTATCTCGGCCTTTATCGGCGAGTGGCGGATAGGAGGGCACGCGTGACCTGAGCCTGGACGCTATCGCGACAGTTCCAAGTGTCGCTGCCAAGGATTGGACGGGCGTGCATCGAAATGCGAAGCGATGCCCCCATCAAACCGATTGGGCTCAAATCAGCTCAAAATCGATCCCATTGCCAGACGAAACCAAGATCCGGTCAGGTCATCCCCTCTCCTACGGCGACGTCGACTGCGTTACCGCATACCCCCGAATGGGTAGCCACTCAGTCACCGATCGGCTCGATCGAGTGCTTCTATTCTTGGTCGTTTTGCTTACACTTGCTCAAAATGGCGCGACGATTGGAATTCTCGGATAACGCCGCAATACACTCACACGTCGACGATTTGTCGAGATACACCTCGCCGTGGGCAACCGCTGAAGGCCCGTTGCCTCAACAAGGAACAGAGCGGCGTTGCGTCCGCGACCGTTGGCGACACAAGAAGGGGCGTCCGATGTTTCTGACCAGCTTTGTTTTCATCGCCGGTAGCGCCTAGGCTGGTCCATGGCATCAATCATACGTCAAGGCATTGCACTCTCCGCCGCACGCTACCTCGAACAGGCCATCACGATATTGACGCCGGTCGTTCTGGTTCGAACGATCGGTCCCACAGAGTTCGGCGAATACCGGCTGTTCTGGCTACTTGTAACTACCGTAACATTGTTGTTCCCCTTTGACGTGCCCCGCAGCTTGCTCTTCTTCTTTGTCCGTTTGGATTCGGAAGGACGCCGGATTTACGTCGGGCAGACGATGCTGTTCTTGCTCGCGACGACGACGATCGCGGCGCTTCTGATTTTTGCCTCTGGCAATGTCCTCCCGTCGGGCATGAAAAACCTGTTGCACAACCATGGGTTTTTGCTCGCAGCTTTCCTGTTTGCCTGGAATGTGGGCTTGATGCTCGATGTATTACCCAACGCCGCAGGGCAGATCCGCTGGCAGGCACAGGCTATCGTGGCCACATCTGTGCTTCGGGCCGCGCTCATTCTTTCCGCGGCGGCATTTTTCCGAGAACTCGAGCTGGTGCTGGTTGCGACATTGATCGCCGCCTGTGTGCGCCTTGGGTTTTTGGCCTATTTCATTGCACGCTATAGCGGCATTCGACTGTTCCCGCTGGACAAGCCGAAATTTAGTGAACAGCTTCGGTACGCCGCGCCATTTGGCGCGGCCACACTGCTGTTCCACATGCGGAAACAGACCGAGCAATGGATTGTTGCCACGGTATTTTCACCGACCGTGTTCGGCGTTTTCTCGATTGCAACGACGCTCACGATGCCCACTGAAGTCCTGAGATTCGGGGTGGCGAATTTGCTCTTGCCCACAATGAGCCAACTCCATGCGCTTGGTGATCAAGAAAAACTGCTGCGTCTCAATAGCCAAGGCAACGTAATCCTCAGTGCGATCATATTCCCCACCATTGCAGCATTATTCGCCTTTTCCCACGAAATCATCCAGTTCCTGTTTACGAAGGAGTACGTGAGCGGCTCGCCGGTGTTGCGTATCTATCTCGTCCAGACCTTGGTTTATTCGATAGAAATCAGCACTCTGCTGAATGTGTTCCAGCAAGGGCTATCGAGCATGCGGTATGAAGCCCTATGTTTTCCAGTTGCCGTCGTCTCCAGCTTGATCGGCATCTGGTATTACGGTTTACCTGGCGCAGCTGTCGGCTCGGTATTGGCAAGCTTGATGGTGTACGCGCTGGTTCTAAAGAGACTTTCAGACGTGACGAGCGTTCCTGTCGGAAAATTGCAGGATTGGAAGAACCTTGGAAAGCTCTGGAGCGCATCGGTCGTTTGCGCGCTCGTCGCACGTTTCGCGGCTGATCTGCTGACCCCACCGGCTCCAATTGCCGCGATAGGCGGGCCTGCTGCAGTATTGGTGTTGTTTGTCATCATCTTGTTCGCGACGGGGTACTATCGAACGCTAGCGGAGATACGACGACAATGGGGATCCATACGCGTTGCCTAGTTCGTTCACATTCAACACCCGCGCGCTTGCCGATCAACTGAACCTGCTGTCGTAGACCTTGGTGTCCGCTGCCACCGGCCTCCCCATTTGCCCGGGACTCGATGACGCAGCTCCGTTCCTGCCTTCAGAAGGAACACGCCGAGCGCCCTGGATGTCCGGATAAATTGGCGCGTACCGGCGCGCCTCACGAAGACCAGTGGATCGTCAGCCAGACGCCATCGCCCATCGACTACTCGCCGAGCGCGACCGCGACATCATCACGTAGCGGGACCAGCGAGTCGGCGATGCAGCCATCGATATGCTGTCGCGGCGGCCGGACCGAGCTGGTGCTCCCGGGACCCGGCATTGCCCGCGGAAGCGGCGATGATGCAATTTCCTATCGCGTAAATGATCGTCCGGCGGTGCAGGTCACATCGTCTCCCTCCGGTGAGGGCCGCCTTGTCGGGTTAATACCAGTGCTGTGTAACAGCCCTTATGGACAGCAATAAGTTCAGTGCTCAGATTGAACGGTTCGAGGTTGTCGAGACTGGCCGTCGCCGTCGCTGGACCGATGATGAGAAACTCAAGATCGTTCTGGAGAGTTTGCAGGCCCCGCGCGCGGTCTCGTCGACAGCACGACGATACGGCATCTCGCGCTCGCTCCTGTTGACTTGGCGACGATCGTTTGGGACGCGGACGAGCAATACTGAACAACCTCAGCCAGCGTTTGTGCCAGCGATGGTGATGCCGGACCAACCGCCGGCGCCGCCAGTAACTTTAGCGGGGCCAGCGAGCGGACGCATGGAGATTGTCGTCGGCAAGGCCTGTCGGGTGATCGTGGACGCCGGCGTTGATATGACCGCGTTGTCTCGCGTATTGGATCTGCTGGAGCGGCGATGATCCCGATCGCGGCAGGGGCGAGGATCTGGATCGCAACCGGTCACACTGACATGCGCAAAGGCATGCAGGGTCTGGCATTGCTGGTGCAGGAGGGGCTGGGGCGGGATCCTTTTGCCGGCGACGTCTTTGTGTTCCGTGGTCGTGCTGGCACCCTGATCAAAGCCCTTTGGCACGACGGGATCGGGCTGTCGCTCTACGCCAAGCGACTGGACCGTGGCCGCTTCATCTGGCCGGCGACGGTGGATGGCGTGGTATCGCTGACCGCAGCTCAGATGGGCTATTTGCTGGAGGCGATCGACTGGCGCAATCCCCAACACAGCTGGCGGCCGCAGAGCGCAGGATAGGTTGCGCAATAGTCCCGTGAGATTGCAAAAAGCGCACGCCAAATCGTCGCTTTTGTGATTCCATCGGTGCATGGGTGACGGTCCCCAGAAGCTGCCGGAAGACATTGAGGCGCTGCAAGCGGCGTTGCTGGCGACGCGCGCCGAACTCGCCAGCGTTCGCGCCCAGCAGTCCGACGACCATGCTCTGATCGCTCACCTGAAGCTGCAGATCGAAAAGCTGAACCGTGATCGTTATGGCCCTCGCTCGGAGCGTACCGCAAGGCTGCTGGATCAGCTCGAACTGACGCTGGAGGAGCTCGAGGCCTCAGCGACTGAGGACGAACTCGCTGCCGAAATGGCCGCGGCCAAGACGACGAAGGTGGCCTCGTTCACGCGCAAGAGGCCGTCGCGCCAGCCGTTCCCGGACCATCTGCCTCGCGAGCGGGTGCTCGTGCCGGGACCTGTGGCGTGCGCCTGCTGCGGCGGAGCGAGGTTGTCCAAGCTCGGGGAGGACATCACCGAGACGCTGGAGGTGATCCCGAAGTCCTGGAAGGTGATCCAGCACGTCCGGGAGAAGTTCAGCTGCCGTGATTGCGAGAAGATCAGCCAGTCCCCGGCGCCGTTCCACGTCATCGACCGTGGTTGGGCCGGCCCCAGCTTACTGGCGATGGTGCTGTTCGAGAAGTTCGGCCAGCACCAGCCGCTGAACCGTCAGGCCGAACGCTATGGCAAGGAAGGCGTGCCGATCAGCCTGTCGACCCTCGCCGACCAGGTTGGTGGCTGCACTGTTGCGCTGACGCCCTTGTTCCGGCGCCTCGAGGCCCATGTGCTGAGTGCCGAGCGATTGCACGGGGATGACACGACGGTGCCGGTCCTGGCCAAAGGCAAGACCGACACCGGCCGCATCTGGGTCTATGTACGCGACGACAAGCCTTTTGGCGGGCAGGCCCCGCCGGGAGCAGTGTTTTATTACTCGCGCGATCGCGCGGGCGAGCATCCCCAGGCCCATCTGGCCGGCTACAACGGCATCTTCCAGGCCGATGCCTATGGCGGCTATGGCAAGCTTTACGACCCGAGCCGCAACGTAGGTCCGATCCTGGAAGCGGCGTGTTGGGTCCATGCCCGACGACCGTTCTTCGTGATGGCTGATCTGGCGGAGAATGCGCGCCGCAAGGTACAAGGCAAAAAGCCAGCGGTGATCTCGCCTCTGGCACTGGAAGCAGTCCGTCGGATCGACGCCTTGTTCGAGATCGAGCGAGGCATCAACGGCGAGACGCCCGAACGGCGCCGGGCCGTCCGCCAGGAGCTGAGCGCGCCGCTGATGGCCGATCTGAAAGTCTGGATGCGTGAACAACGCGCCAAGCTCTCCCGGCGCAACGACGTTGCCAAGGCGATGGACTACATGCTCAAGCGCTGGGATGCGTTTACCCGCTTCCTCGACGATGGCCGCATCTGCCTGTCGAACAACGCCGCCGAGCGAGCCCTGCGCGGCATCGCCCTGGGGCGGAAGTCTTGGCTGTTCTGTGGCTCCGACCGCGGCGGCGACCGTGCCGCGATGATGTACAGCCTGATCGTCACAGCCAAAATGAACGACGTGGATCCACAAGCTTGGCTCGCCGACGTCCTGGCACGCATCGCTGCACATCCCGTACAACGGCTCGACGAACTTTTGCCCTGGAATTGGCGCGACCGAAATAAGCAAGTCAACCAAGCAGCCTGAGTGACCGCTACGCGGTCCTCACCGGATGCTTACGTCACATCCGCCGTAACAGCATTCGGTCCTGGCGTTGCGTTCGCCGGGGATGTTGTTCGCTTGCTGCAGTCGCTTGCAGATAGCGGGGACTTTATTGTCCTCCTCGCAATCCGCCCTCACCCGCACCGACGATTCGGCTGCAATGAAGCAGAAAAACATCACCTGATCCTGCAGACGACCCCGCCGCGATGAATCTCGCGCTCAACACCGCAACGAACGTGGCAATGTCACAGGACTCTGGCGACGGGGTGCAGATCGAGGTAATCACGATTTGGGCCCGGCCATCGCAGCGGTAAGCACCTAGGCGACCATCGCCACGCTGCAGCAGACCGAAGATGAACGGTCTTCGGAGTTCACGTCAGATCACTTCTTGTGGACCCATTCGACGCTGATAGGCATCCAGATAGCGCAACCGCGCCAAGTTGATCATCATCGCAATGATCGGGAATACATACATGTTGTCAATAGTTGGAAAAATCTCACGCTCAGTTGCCATGCCAATCCCAAATCCGAAGATGCCCGCGAACAGAGCCCAATATAGGTCACTATTCAACCTCCGCCCCGTTCGCCAGGCGGTGGCTACTCCAACAAGAAGGAGGACGATAAGCACACTGGAAAAAATGGCACCGCAATCAACAAAGAAATTGATAATTGCATTGTGCGCGTGACCCATGTGGAGCAAAGCTCCTGTGTCCCAACTTTGGCTTGTCACTATTCCGTAGCGACCAGCGCCAAACAGGAACAGGCCGATATTGCTCGTCCATTCATTTAGCAGAGGAGCCCAAATATAATCGACGCGGCCCGTCAGCAAGGCATCGGCCGAGAAGTCAGAACCGGTTTCAAACCCGATCGAAAAAAGAGCCTCCACAGTTGGTGCGACCCATAGGAGCGATGCGATCCCAAGCACCGCAGCGCCGGCAAGCAAGATATCAAATCTGCGCCTCTGAATCAGAAGCAGGCAAAGCGAAACTCCCACTGTGATAAGCGCGCTGCGTGACCCGAGGAGAAGAATTGCCAGAAGCGATAGACCGAGAGGTACGATCCAGAGAGCTCCGCGCGCAAGAAATCGATGGAGCAACAAGGGCGCACAACAAATATAGATGGTGCCAATCGTATTGTAATGGACACCAAAATAGGTTGCGCACAGCTCATTCATTCCGCCTCGCTCCCGGCTGTCTCCGCCAATTTCGGCAATTTCGGGCCGGCTCTCTGACAGAACGGACGGATGCGTCAGGATGAGTATGATGAAAGCGGCTGAGAACAGCAATATCGAGAGGCAGATCGCCGTCGTGATCCTCTCGAGCTCGTGATAGGAGCACATGCGCTTAAGGGTAAATAGAAATCCTAAAATGTAGAAGGCCGGAACGATGCAAGAAGACAACGTAAAATCGAGATAGGTCTCGGGAAATGTAGTTGGAAGTCGGCTATGAAGCAGCGGAGCATTGGGAATTGATCGAATATACGCAATTGCAAAGGTTGCGAAGTAGAGGAGAAAAATTCTGAGGGATCTTTGCTCGATCTTATCCGTCGCGTATAAGGGCGCGCTTTGGAGTACCAAATAGGCGAGGACGATAGCTGACAGCAAGTTGAACGGCTTGAGGCCCTGGATACCGAGCAGATTGTCACCGAGAAATGGCATCCGCTGGAACGGCAAGATAAAAAGGAACACGAGAAAGAAAACTCTTCCACTTTGCGCGACTGAACGCGGAAGCGTGAGCTGATAAGGGGTTGGGCCGCTATAGCTCAATAGATCACGCATAACGCACCGGATCCTTCATTCTATCGCAATCGTATCCAGCCACGCCGGTGACGTTGCGCACCATAAGTCAGCGTCGCAATGAGGTGGCCCCAGGCGGCCCAGCCACAGTTGTTATTGTCATATTTCGAAATTTGGCGGCGACAGTCTCGGGTGCTGGACTCCGATAGAGCCCGTACTCCCAGTAGGTGGGATCCCCAAAGCCCAAGGGGCCCTGATAGTTCACAACCTGAGTACCATTCACCCAGACACCCAAATACCCGCTACTGTCGTTGGATATATTGGCCGATATTTTGGTCTCGTTGTACTGGCCAACTCGAATTGGATTCGGGTCGGTCCAGAGCGTGAGATGCGTAAGGTTGCCGGCCGCATTGCTCGGATTCAGACCCGTAGGACAATATAATGCGTTAACTTGTAGATGGTCGCCAACAAGATTGACATAGAATGGAGGCGAGGTGGGTACACCACCAACGGCGTCGTCATTGTGCAGTTGGCCAAGGATAAAGTACGATGATGCTGTGTTCGTAAATGACCCATTGGCCCCGTTTGGCTCCACCATAAAATCATAGCTTATGTTGATGAGAGTTCCGACCGGAATTCGTGCATCGTTTTCAATTTCGGCGCGATCGACAGATCCAGCATCATACCAGGCTTTATCACCCGGCCGGACTTCGAACCGCAGAGTCTGTGGGTCAGGATTGGTCAGGCTATAGCTCTTGCCCGCCGTCTGAACTTGGTAGCTATCGCCACCGATATAGAACCGCATTTTTGGTGTCGTGGAAAACGACGTAATCGATGAGACAACTGGTACACTTGCAGGCCGCAATATTGCGGTCGAATCCTCAGTCGTATCCGTACCCGTGGCGGCGATGACCTGAACGTCGGACGAGCCTGCATCCACTGTCGTCGTCGCGATGAACGCGGCAAGAATAGCTGGCAACAGCTTCATCGCCATTCCTATTGCCCGTATTTTGCTCAATCGTCGGCGCATGACCGCACCACCCTATCGTAAAATTCGCTCAGCGTACTGCCGCGGAAGTGTTTCGTCGCTTGTGAAAAGAGCTCGTTCAAATCCCGATACAGCTTCTCGACTGATTCAGCCGTCGGAAAATAAGGACTTCCGCCAGGCATCAGCTCTGAGGAATGCGTCATGAATTCCACATAAGGCCGATCTTGCGAGATCGCGATGTCGAGAATGCGCAGCATCGACGTCAAGTTCGACCCGTTCGGGCGCAGCCACTCCAGAGGCCAAATGTAGCGCCGGGTCCTATCCGGTAAGTCGGATATATCTTCGCAAGCTTGGGTCGCGCGGGTCAGAAAAGCGGGCGATCGGTTGATGATCGTCATTGGAACCTCCAGTAGCGAAGTCCCTCCCCCGAGCCCGATATCTCGCTCGCTCATCCAATAGTGCTGCTCGGGAAACCCTCGATAGTCGCTCCCTCCCGCACCGCCCGGATCTCCCTTGATTCCGCTCCAATCCACGTGAGGGGTTACCGAACAGTCCACCCTGAATCCCAAATCTCTCAAAACGTTGGCATAGAATGCATTAAGGGCCCACCGGCCTGATCGGTGGCTCAGCATCTTGACGCCAAACACGTCCTCAAGAAGATGCGTCTGATATTCAATCTTCTTCCGGATTTCATCTTCCGGATATTCAATCAGAAAAGGCTGGTGCCATGAGTCATTGCTGGTCAGGCGATGGCCTGGGGGGGCATTCCAAGCATGCAAATGCATCCCGATTTCGCCAGCACCGCGTGCGATTAGATCGCGGCCAAATTCAATAAAGCCGGGATCGTTGGCCATCTCAAAGTTCACCAGGTAGGTGGGCTTCAGTCCGAAGGTCTCACATAGCGACTGGAAGCGGGGAAGAAAGGAAGCATTTCGGGTTTCGACGCTTGACCGCCTGCTCCAGATGTCATCTCCCTCTGTGTCGATGGTAATAAGAAAGCTTCTCAAGACATCCACTCTACCTAGCAGCGCGTCGACGTCGCTACCGTCCGGGCGCTGTGCGGGGCACTTGGCGAAGGCCGGCAAATTGCCAAAGAGACGCATCCCCAGCACTTTGCCGCTCGGTCACTGCGAGCCGGAATCAGTACATGCCGAGTCACGGTATGGAAATTGGCGATAAATGGGTAGTCAGATTGGTCCATTGAGCCGCGGCGGCGCCGGGACTAAAGCTCGATGAAAGCCCAGGGTGTCAGGTGCGCATTCTCTCGATAGATTTCTACATTCCCTATCTGCTGAAGGATGAGAACTATCCGATCGGCGGATGGGCTATCGAACTCACGACATGGCTTCGCGCGCTTGACAACGCCGGCCACGAAGCCGCGGTGCTTACCTGGAAAGGCGCTTTGACCCACGTTGGTTCGAACCCGCCAATAACACTTATCGAGACCTACGATCCAAAGCGGGGGGTACGGATTGCGAGGTGGTTCTATTCATTTATTCCCAAACTATTGGCGGCCGCCCGCGCCTATCGTCCGGATATCATCATCCAGGGGGCACGCGGGTTGGGCACCGCCGTCATGGCTTTCATCGCAGACCAATTGGGGGTTCCGTTCGTTTACCGCGTTGTAAGCGATGCAGACGTCGACGAACGATACAAGATCGGTCTTCGGCAATATGAACAGTTATCCTATTCCTGGGCCCGGCATCGAGCAGCCGGATTTCTCTGTCAAAATCAGTATCAACGCGATCAATTGGCAGCACTCTTTCCTGGAAAACCCATTCACGTCCTTCATAACCCTATTGCTATCTCGGAGAACGCGACCGCTCCTTTGCCGCGCGCGGAACGCAGATATGTCGCGTGGCTCGGAGTCTTCCGCTATCCAAAGAACTTGCCATTACTTTTTCGAATCGCTCAGGAACTTCCTGACGTCGAATTCCGCGTGGCCGGAATGCTTGCCGAAGCTGCCGATCAACCGACTATCGATGCCGTGAATGGCTTGAGCCGTCTCCAGAATGTGAAAATGGTCGGTTATGTCCGGAGAGTTGACATTCAATCGTTCCTTTCGGAAGCGACGATGCTTCTCTGTACATCGCGTTACGAGGGCTTCTCGAATGCGTTCCTGGAGGCGCTGGCCGTTGGTACACCTGTTGTGACGAGCCGGCCAGTCGATCCGGATTTGATCGTCCTGCGTCATGCCCTCGGTGCATCTGCTGCGGACGAGTTGGCACTCTGCAGATCCGTGAGGGCAATTTGGGACACCGACGCGAACGATTACAACGCGCTCGCGCAACGATGTCAGACCTATGTGAAGGCCAATCACTCGCCAACGGTAAAGGCTAGTGAGTTGATTGTTGCTTTGACGCCTCTTGTTGCTAAGTCAAACGCGGCGCGACTACGTGATCACGATCTACCGCCAGCGTGAGCGCTACCCGCCCGAAGTAGAGCGCCGCGTCGACTCGCAAACGTGGCGTGATCATAGCGTCTCCTGCTTGAACGCTGGGCGCTTCGATCGCTCGTCCGTTATGTGGAAATGATCTGCGTCGGCTCAATTCAAAGCGCCTCGCTCGGGCTTGGTCAGCGCCTTAAATCGAATAGTTTTTCATAAGCACTTAGAAGGCTTACGGCCCCGTGGTCCCAAGCGAGCACGTCATAGACTCTTTTCTGGCCGAATGCGCCCATATGGTCACGCCGCACTGGATCATCCAGAAGCTCCAGTATCTTGTCGCCGAACTCCGCCGTATCCGCATTCTGTACATACAGAGATGCCTCTCCGGCCGAAACGCGCCCTTCGGTGAGGTCAAATTGGACAATAGGCTTACCCAAGGCCATGTACTCCATGACCTTGATCATCGTTGATTTATCATTCATCGCGCTAGGGCGATCCGGATTTACGCAGACGTCTGCTGTCGAAAGTATTGTGAACAGCGTGGCGTCGTCAACACGGCCGGTGAATGTGACCACTTCATCCAGCTCAAGGGCCGCGGCTAGCTTCTTGACCTCGTCCAACTCCGGCCCATTCCCGACAATGACGAATTGGACATCATCTCGATTTCGCTCCCCGCGGATATGGCTGATTGACTGCAATAGCAGATCAAGCCCCTCCTGCTTTCCAATAACCCCCACATACGCGGCCAGGAATTTTCGCCCCTTTTTCCAGGCCGGGTCTGAGGGAAGTGATCGAACGCGCGCAAGATTTGGACCGGAACGCACAACGAACACACGTTCCGGATCCATTCGCCCTCGTTCAAGGGCAATGCTACGATATGACTGGTTTGTTGCTATCGATACGTCAGCTAATGCGAATGTAACACGCTCAAGCAAGACCATGATCCGCCAGAGAAGGCCACGACGTCCAAATTTTGCTTCGTACAGCTCTGGGCTGATATCGTGCTGATCGAAGATAAACGACTTTCCGAATAGAAACTTGTAGAACGCACCAACCACAAAAATGAGATCCGGAGGGTTGCAAGCATGGATTACGTCAAAGCCGCGCGTTGCGAGTATCTTCAAACTCAGCGCAAACTCCCAAAATAGTGCCGCGCTGTACTCGGCAAAATAGCCTAGCACCCCACGTCCTTCTTTTGGCAGCCAGTGGCGATAGACCGCAATTCCCTCGATCAGTTCAAATGGGGCCGTTGCCTGCGGTCCCTTGGGACAAATTATCGACACTTCATAGCCGTGCCGTGCCAATGTGCAGGCTTCCGACCACACTCGGCGATCGAATGGTACTGAAAGATTTTCGACGATGATAAGCACGCGGCGGCGCGCTGAGCCATTAATCACGGATTGGGCAGCCTGCGCGGCGTCAATGAGCCCCGCAGAAGTATCGACGTCCGAACGAGCCAATTCGCACTGTTCGCTCGAAGCGCCGGTCGCCCCTGGTGGTTTCGCTATCACGGCTTGATCAGGTTCGCTTGCACTGCGATTGTCACGAAAGAGTGTTAACATCGATAACCCGCCTGGCGCGAAGCGCCATTTGCCTCGCCCATCCTCTAGTATCGATGACAAGGTCGAACAGCTGCGACTCGGCCACGGATTTAGAGATTAGAAGCTTGCGGAGTGCAGGCAAATTGGAGAACGCGTAGCCGAGATTCTGGCCTAACAATCTGGACGGTTCGACGTGGGGATCGTAGATCGACAAGCCGATATGCGACTGAAGGAATTTGCGAGCCAAGTCGATATTGGGGCTCTCGCGAAGATCATCGCTGTCCTCTTTGAAGGAAAGCCCCAGCATAAGCACCTGCCCGCCGGCCCGAACTGTCTTCATGCAATTCTCAAAGAGAAAATTCTTATGCGCGTCATTCGACCTCAGGACCGAATCCACCAGATGGGTATGTGCCCCGACGTCGCTTGCGATGTATTGGAGCGCCCGAACGTCTTTCGGCAGGCATGAGCCGCCGAATGCGCCACCAGGCCTCAAATAGTAGGGCGAGATGTTGAGCTTCGTGTCGGCGATGAAGATCTCGTGAACTTTGGATGCGCTGATATTGAGCTTATCGCAGACGCGACCAACCTCGTTTGCAAACGCAATCTTCACTGCGTGAAACGCGTTGTCGACGAATTTTGTCATCTCTGCCGCACGATAAGTCGTATAGAAGACCGGCGCTTCAATCCTGGCATTCAACTCGTCAAGAGCCTTGCACCGTTCTCCGTTCCTGGTCCCAATCACGACCTTCGGTGGATGGAAGAAGTCTTCGATTGCGACAGATTCACGCAAGAATTCTGGATTGTAGACAAGCTCGACTAGATCCATCCTGTCTTCCAATGCGTCCTCGAAAATCGGGAGCACGAGTTCCTCGATCGTACCGGGCCGCATCGTAGAGCGAAATACGATGGTCAGCGGCATCGATCGAGCGGGGCCGACCAACTCCGCAATCTGACGGGAAACCTCCACGATAAAGCTCATATTGTGAGATCCGTCCGGCGCACTAGGCGTTCCCACACAGACTATGGCCATGGCGCAACTGTCGAGATGTTGGCTCACATCCTTCGTTGCGCTCAGTAGGCCCTTCCTAACCGCACGGGCCACGAGGTCTTCGAGGCCAGGCTCGGTGATCGGCGACTTACCGGCATTGACGATCGCCACTTTTTCGTTGCTGACGTCAATGCCAATGATTTCGTGGCCATCCCTAGAGAGGCAGGCGGCGGCAGTCATGCCGACGTAACCAAGTCCAAAGACCGCTATCTTCATCGTAGTCCCTCGCTTCCACTGCCCCTAGTGTAGCGTTGGGGCATGCCGAGCAAGGGGAGGCAAAAGGGCTGGTACCGGCGGCTGATTGGGTACCCATTTGTAAGTACTCGGCGACAAACTAATTGGGGTACAAACCAATTGCCAAGCACCGCACATACAGCATCGAGTTCAAACGCCAGGACAATCGCGAAGCCAAAGGGCCGGCCACAACGAATGCGATTGCGGCCGAAGACGCGTCACAAAGCCCTGATGAATTTGCGCGAAAGGAAAACGATCGCATATGACCTCAGCTTCTCCCGATGTGACCTGCCGGGCTCCGGTCTTCGGTCGGCCTTGAATGAGTTCCGGCGCTTCGGCAGCGGAGTCGTCGCCTTCAGCAACGAGTCAGGCTTATGTCTTTGCTTTGACATGACCGGGTGCGTGCCGGGCCCGTCGAGAGAACGGAGTTGCAGCTGCTGTTTGCCGCCAAGATTGATTGCCGCACTGCGGTGCTGCAAAGTCGCGATGCTCGCCGTCGTCTTGCTACTCTTTCCGCCTATCTGCTTGTCGGGCGGCGTTGCGACGCCGAGGCGCTGCCTTGGTTGGCTGGTGTCACCGAGCGCTTGCGATCTCGCAGCATCGCCGACCCTGCCGGTATCGATTCGCTCGCCGGAATTGCCGAGGCGGACGACGTTTGCGCGAAGCAGCGAACAAGGTCGGCCTTCAACGCCTTTCTGACCTACAAGCAAAGCTCGACGCCCGCGCCGCCGCTCGGGTGGTGGCGGAGCCGACGCCGCAGGTGCTCGGCGAAGGAATTGTCGCACTGCTCGAAGGACGAGGCCGCCCGCGAGCGTATGCGGAGCTACGGCCGGGAGCGCGCCGGCGACAGATTTCGCTGGGAGTTGAAAAGCGTTCCCTCCTCGCCGCCTATGCGAGCCTGGCGCCGAGGCGCGCACGATGACGCAGCTCGATCCGCGCGTGCGCATGCGAGGCAGCAGGGAAGATCAGTCGCTCTGCACGCGTCGGCACACACGATGCCGTATCGCGCGGATCAGCGACAATCGTGAGATGCGCGCAAAAACCGCACATCGTCGACCATCCAACTCGCTGCGTCGCACAAGCGCTAGCGGTTGCCCCCACCCCGCGTGGCTCGCGGCTCAAAGCCAGGTCCCTTGTACCACTGGAAAACCAGAGCTTTTTGGGCGGCCTTGCGCCGGTATTTGACCGGCCGATTAATCACTTTGGCCATGGCTACAGCTGCGTAGCGCGGGGGTGTACCCCAAAAGAGCGTAGATCATTACCCGTGTGCTTCAGCAGCGCGCGCGCTCAATCGGCTATCTTGAATGGAGCGCACGTTAACGGCCTTCAAGGAGCCAACATGGCGAATAACCATGATCGTGAGGACGCCGAAATCCAGATCGCGAACGACGGCCCGTCGCTCGCGGTCATCGGTTGCGGTTACTGGGGTGCGAAACACATCCGTGTCGCCTGCGATATACGCGGCGCAAGGATGGCGATGGCCGTTGATCCGCGACCTGACAGGTTGGAATATATCCGCTCACAGTATCCTTCTGTCGCCGTTTCGCGCGACATCAGCAACGCACTGAACAACCCTTCAATAGACGCAGTCATTCTTGCCACGCCCGTAGAGACGCACTTTGAATTAGCACGGGCGGTGCTCCAGGCCGGAAAGCACGTGCTCGTCGAGAAGCCGTTGGCCATGAAAAGTGCGGAATGCCGCGAGCTGAATGCGATTGCCGAACAGCACAAGCGCGTTCTCATGGTCGGGCACACGTTCGAATATCATCCGGCTGTGACTGCCATGCGCCAGATGATTCAGAGCGGCTCTCTTGGCGAGCTTTATTACATCGACTCGAGGCGCCTGAATCTCGGTCTCTACCGGCAAGACGCCAATGTCCTTTGGGACTTGGCGCCACACGACCTTTCGATCATCCACTTCCTACTGGAGGAGGTCGCGCAAAACATCGGCGCTTGGGGTTGCTCGCACGTTCTACCCGGCGTTGAGGACGTTGTATATGCCAAGCTGGGGTTTAAGAGCGGCCCGACCGCTCATGTGCATGTTTCCTGGTTGGACCCGGTCAAAGTGCGCCAGATCACGATCGTCGGAAGCGATGCCATGCTGGTGTTCGACGACGTACAGCCGTCCGAGAAGGTGCGCGTCTACCAGAAGCGCTTCAGGCCGCAAATAAACGGCGACTCCTACGCCGACTTCCAGTCAGCCTATCATCATGGCGACGTTCATATCCCCGCGATATCCAGCACCGAACCGCTCAAACTCGAGATACTCGACTTCGTCAATGCGATCGTGACCGGGGAACGGCCTCGCGCGGATGGATTGCATGGACTGCGCGTTGTCGAAGCGCTCGAGGCGGCATCGGCGTGTCTACGGCGCAAGCACCAACGCCGTACCAACGGTAAGGATCAACCGGCTTTTCGGCGGCGGAACGTGTTGGTGGGAGGTCCCGAAATTGCCGTCACATGAGGCCACGCGACGGAATGCGGTTCTGCGGGAATTTGGAAAACGGGCGCTCGACGTCGCGATCAGCGTTCCTGCGATCGTGGTGCTGACTCCTGTCTTCATAGGGATATGGATAGCAATCCATCTCGACAGTCCCGGACCTGCAGTCTTCTGCCAACGTAGGATCGGGCGAGACGAAAAGCCGTTCAACTGCTTCAAATTCCGAACGCTTCATCACAACGCCGACCAAAACGTCCATCGCGAGGCGATCCGGCGCGCTTTTGCGAAGGAACCACTCTCGAACGATCCCGATGCCCCGTACAAGCTGACAGACGATCCTCGCGTGACGCGCGTGGGGAGACTGCTGCGGAGAACCAGCCTCGACGAGCTGCCTCAACTCCTCAACGTATTGAGGGGCGAAATGAGCATTGTCGGTCCGCGGCCAGCGATTCCATATGAACTCGAACACTTCCGAGATTGGCACCATAAACGTCACATTGTGAAGCCCGGCATCACTGGAATTTGTCAGGTCCGCGGCCGGGGTCGTATCTGCCCCGAGGCCATGCTCGAGATGGATGTCGAGTACGCAATGAATTGGACGTTTTGGACCGACCTGAAGTTGATCGCGCTGACTGTTCCCGCGGTTCTGTGGGGGCGCGGTGCCCGATGAGGTTCTCGAGTGAAAGAGCCGGATTCCCATGAGGTTGAACAAATGCAAATTCCGTTCGTTAATCTCAAAGCGCAATATGAGACGCTAAAGGACGAGGTAGCTGAAGCAATACAGGGCATCCTAGACTCCGCGCAGTTCATAGGCGGCGAGGCGCTTGCCTCGTTCGAAAGAGACTTCGCTGAGTATTGCCAGGCGCGCCATGCGCGCGGCGTGGCGAACGGCACCGACGCGCTTCATCTGGCGATACGAGCCTTAGGTATTGGCCATGGCGACGAGGTGATCACAACCGCCCACACCTTCATCGCCACCGCGGCCGCCATCGCCGCGACGGGAGCGCGGCCCGTGTTCGTTGATATCGATCCTGATACCTGCACCATCGATCCGAGGATGATCGATCGCGCGATAACGGATCGTACAAAGGCAATCGTCGCAGTCCATCTCTTCGGCCAGCCGGCTGATATGGATCCAATCAAGGACATCGCACGACGGCGCGGCCTCTACGTGCTAGAGGACGCGGCCCAGGCGCACGGAGCGGAATATCAGGGAATCCGAACGGGGGCGCTCGGCGATGTCGCATGTTTCTCGTTTTACCCGGGGAAGAACCTCGGCGCCTACGGCGACGGCGGAGCGGTAACCACCAACAATGCTGCGATTGCCGAGCGGATCGAACGACTGCGTGACCACGGTCGAACCAGCCACTACAGCCACGCCGAGATCGGGTTCAACAGCCGGCTCGATGCCCTCCAGGCGGCAATCCTGCAGGTCAAGCTTCGGCGCCTGGATGAATGGAACGCCAATCGGCGGCGCGCTGCAGAGTGGTACACCGCGGAGTTGGCGCAGTCGGGGATCAAGACGCCGTTCGTTCGAAAGGGATCGACGCACGTCTACCACTTGTATGTGATCGCCACGAAAGAGCGGGACGCAATACGCAAAACGCTGGACGAGGCCGGCGTGGCGACCGGGATCCATTATCCGGTGCCGCTCCACCTACAGCCTGCTTTCGTTCATCTCGGCTACAGGCTGGGCGACCTGCCGTACTGCGAAGCGATGGCCGCTCAGTCACTGTCCCTGCCCATGTTTCCCGAGCTTGCACGCGACCAGGTGCGCCGTATCGCCGCGATTGTGCGCGCTGCGACCGAGCAGGACAGCCAGCAGAAATTGCAGCGGGAGTCACCGTATTCGCCCGCCGCGCAGCGCGCCGAGACCGCGAAGGAGCTGCGATGACGCGAATCAGTGCATGGGCGATTGTCGAGACCGCAGCGATCGGTGAGGCGGTGACGATCGCCGAGTTCGCCGTGGTGCGACCTAATGTTACGATTGGCAACGGAGTGATCATTCACCCGCATGTCGTGATTGAAAGCGGCGCAAGGATCGGAGACAACGTCGAAATATTTCCGGGAGCCTATATCGGCAAGGCGCCCAAAGGGGCCGGCGCATTGTCGCGCCCGCCGCGTTTTGAGGCCTGGGTCGATATCGGCGCTGATTGTTCTGTTGGACCGCACGCGGTAATTTTCTACGACGTCTTGGTCGGCGCGGGCACTCTGATTGGTGACGGCGCCTCAATCCGTGAACAATCACGGATCGGCTCGAAGAGCGTCATCGGGCGTTACGTCACGGTCAATTACAACACACGCATCGGTGATCGCGTTCGGGTGCAGGATCACACCTGGTTGGCGGGGAATATGACGATCGAAGATGACGTGTTCATTTCGGGCTGCGTCGGCACTTCGAACGACAATGCGATCGGGCGCAACGGCTACGACGGTTCGCCCATGCTAGGGCCGCACATCGCGCGCGGCGCCGCGATCGGCCTGGGAGCCAACTTGCTGCCAGGCGTCAGAATCGGCATTGGCGCCATCGTCGGCGCCGGCGCCGTGGTGACGAGGGACGTGCCCGACAGTTCGCTCGTGATGGGCGTCCCGGCGGAGGTCCGACGACGGCTCAAAGAGGTTGGCGGCGCAGATCTGTGACTTGTTAGCAGCTCGTGCCAACGTCGAGGGAGCACCAATCGTGCGGATACTCTGTGTCACCAACATGTATCCGAGTCCAGACAGACCGGGCTCCGGCGCCTTCGTATGCCATCAGGTAGAGCAGCTGCGGCGGTTCGGCCACACGGTCGACGTGATCGACATTCTCGGATCCCAGTCCAAGATGAATTACTTGCGGTGCGCTCTTGACGTCATGCGAATGACTCGCGCGGTGGCATATGACGTCGTCCATGCGCATTACGGCTATTCGGCATATCCTGCAATGTTTCGTTCGAAGGCGCCACTCGTGATCACGCTACACGGGACCGACGTGCTCGGAAGTGCCTTTGAAAGGCTGTGCACGCATGCTGTGTCGCATTTCGCCGATGCCATCATCGTCGTTTCCGAGGGGCTGCGAAAGCGGATTCCGGGAATCGTGATTCCCTGCGGGGTCGACCTTGGCGTATTCAGGCCGTACGATCGCGACAAAGCACGAGCGCGGCTGCAATGGCCAAAAGACAAGTATATCGTTCTGTTTCCGTTTGATCCGGCTCGCCGTGAGAAGAGATATGATCTCGCGCGAGCGTCAGTCGAGCGGCTCGTGCAGGAGGGCGTCGACGCGGAATTGATGACGGTTTTCAATATGGCGAACGGCGAAATGCCGTGGTGTTACAGCGCCGCCGACGCCATGCTCCTCTGCTCGGATCGTGAAGGGTCGCCGACCTCCATCAAGGAAGCTCTCGCGTGTAATCTTCCGGTGGTTGCGACGAAGGTCGGCGACGTTGGCGAGCTTCTAAGCGGCATCGCGGGAACGCGAATCTGTCCGCCGGACGTCGGCACGATTGCCCGCAACCTTCGAGAGGTTTTTGACTGGTCGCGGAGCAGCGAGTTCCGAGGGCGAGCGGCGATGGCGAGGTACGATCAGGTCGTCACGGTGGAGAAGATCGTCGAGGTATATGCCGACGTTCTCTCCAACTTCAGGGCAAAGGCAGTGGACAGGCGTTTGCTGCGCAGCGGATGATCATATTGAGACGGCATGGATCTTCACCGGCGAACGCAGCAGCTCGCGGCTGGGATCGAGGCAGAGTTGGTTTCGAAACGAGCGCGCTCGTTCATTCGCTCATGTAACCCGGCGACCTATCCCTTGGCCGGCTCTAGACCAACGGCCATCGATCGAGCGAAGGACGGCACGGTTGAAGGCCGGGGCACTCCCGCACACACCGGTGCCTTGTTGGACTTAAAGGCACGTTGCTTCATCCAGGATCACTTTCCGCCGCTGCGGCCTCTGCAGCGGCGATCGCCTCAACGGTGGCGGGCGCCCTCCCCTAAGACGTGCGGCGGTGTCAGCGCGCTGTCGGCCGAGTCAGGTGCGAAGCTTCTTTCGACGAATGACGACGTGATCGTTTCGCGAGAAGCGCCTGCACTGCCAACTGTACCCCGCTTAATCGAGCAGCAACGGAAGCTTCTGTGTCATACGTACTGTCCACCCCAATGCGGGGAAGCGCGAATGGGTTGAGACGGTCGTCGGTTAGCTGATCGTGTCGTGTTGTTACGGCGCTCGCGTATCCAGCTTCGTTGGCGAGATACTCTTCTCGCAGACCGCACGCGCCGGGGGTTCCATAAGGATAAGCGAGGTGCCTGACAGGCAACTGAAGTAGATTCTCCAGATAGTTCCGATTATCGATCAGTTCGGCTCGCGCAGAGGTCTCATCCAGGTCTGAGAGCGCTCGATGTGAGGTCGTGTGCCCGCCAATCGACGCGAGAGGATGACGCGCCAGACTTTGGAGCTCGCCCGGATCCAGGAAATACCGGTCATTCAGCGCCGCCGTGGAAATGCCGGCGTTTTCGAATGTCGTCGTCAGCGACGCGGCACGTTTATAATCCTGGTGCACCCAGTCTCTTACTTTGCCCAAGGCAGCTCGCTTGCTCCGCTGATCAGGGCAACGAAACCGCGCATCCATTGCGTCGATCGTTACCACGTCTCTCGAGCGAATTAGTTCGCGCACTCCCAGCCACCAGCACTGCATGGTCCGCTTTAAAGCATCTGTCGGCACATACATTGTGAATGGAGCGTTGTGGCGCTCGAGGATCGGAAGCGCTACCGAGACATTGTCCCGGTACCCGTCATCGAAAGTGACGACCGCATAGCGGCGAGATCGGTCATCTTCGGCCAAGCGCTTAAGGCACTCTTGGAGACTAACGATCGCCCATCCTTCTCGTTGCAGCCAATCTACCAAAAACGCGAAAAGTTCAACCGAAGCTCCGGTCATCAATTCCGACCGACAATCCCGCTGAATCTCGTGGAACATCACGATGACCGCTCTGCCAGCGAAAAATCTGCGACAAACCGGGAGAAGTCCGAGACCCTTAGCTCCATAAAACAGGCTATGTTTCAACAGCTGCTTCACTTGAGGCCACCTCCACGGAGGAAATCCGTTCGGTCAGGGCGGTCTAACATGGTTCAGAACGCGCACCAGACCTGCAGTACATTCGATTAACAATCTTCATCCGTCATACAATCTTCCGCTGCGCTGCCTCTTTACAGGACTGTTGCACAGTGTGGTGCGCGGTCGGAATCGGCGAAACTGGAAACAAAACGCTCAGGATGGAGGATACTCGCCCGCATACGCGCGACGGTCGATACGCCGAACGGGCCGGCGCCGATGATGGCTGCTGGGCCACCAAATCCGGCCACCCGCCCGCCCTGATGCAATCGAGCTGTGCGCGCAACTTCGACGCAAATGTAGCAAGAGCTTGAGAACTGACGTACCTGAATCGAAAGTGCACTCGGGGGCATAGTGGCTACCCAATTGTGACTACGAAGACTGCCGAACCGACTCCGTTCGCGACGCGATAGAGACGGATCGCCTGAGGCTTCTGGAAAACCGACGATAGCGGTAATGTCCCGCGATGTCGTTGCGCTATTTCGCCACGCCAGCAAAGGCGCTCTGCCCGGCACAGTATCCATGTCCCAACGTCATGATCGAGTGTTCATCGGAGTCACTTCAAACACCAGGAAGACAATCACGCCCCATGCGCTTTACCTCCCTCCATCTTCGATGAAGCGATCGCAGTCGGCGTGGCGGGAGCGGACTACTATCGAAAAGCAGCTATCGGCGAGTCTGTCTCGGATGAAGCTACCAGGTGCACGAAGCTCGCGCGCAATGCCGCAATGGAGCGCCGATGTGACGTCAAAGCGCGAACGGAAGTTCGTGATGGTGTTTGCGCACCTGAAGTGAAACGCACCTCGACCAGACCAGGTTGAGCTGCCATCGGGGATTCGAGACGAGCTCTCTTGCCGCTACAAAACTGGCTCTTAGCCGCAGTGACTCGGGCGTCTCATGAGCGATGAAGCCGCGAGGCTTCTTGTTTTGTTTGTCTCCAACGCGACCACCACCAATGGGCGCGCCTAGGCGCCTCTCGCAGACGACATTTTCCGCAAGTGAGCGGCGGGACGATTATGAGACGATGCTTTGGTGACCGATCGCGCAGTTTGGATTGTGAGGATTCACGGCTCCGGCCTAAACGTGAAGTGCCCTCGCATCGCGCGCGTCAAATAGTACCTACGTGCGTTCTTCCCTTCGATCGGTCGCGACGCCAACGCAAATCTGATGGCGAAATCGCGCGGGCGCCTTGAACTGACCCGATATGGGCACGTATTGGGCCGACATACCTAGGTATTAATCACATTTTGAAATTTTTTTCGCCACACTTCCTAATTAACCCACTGGCCGAGCAGTTGGGGGGGTACCTCGAAATTTCCCACTGCCTTGAAATGTGTTCGCGGCCCTTAGCGCTGCGAGCATGTGCTGTGTCTCCCGTCATCACGGGGCGCGGCACGTAAAGGTGTTCGCGGTGCTCAGCACTGCGAGCATGCGGTATGTCGTGTGCCATCGCGCGCACGGCAGTGGAATTCCCGAACTCTTGCAATGTAACTCGTAAGGAGGCCTGGAATGGCGACTAACGGCACGATTACGTCGTTTTCTTCTGCACCAAAAAATCGCTTTGATATCGGTGGCGACGGCTACGAAGTCCAGACGGCTGGCAACAGCTATAGCCTGAGCAATCCTGACTCAGACACGCTGCGCTTCGAAGTCCACTCGGGCGATCGCGCCTGGTACGACGGCTCTTATCCTGATCGTTCCGAAATCGAAGGCGAAGCGCGTATTGCGGCCGGCACCCCGATCGCCATCGACTATCAGGTCAAGCTCGAGCCCAACGGCCCCAACAACACGTTCGTCAATACGACGTCGTCGTATTTCATCCTGGGCCAAATGCACAACGATGACAGCGCGAGCGGCGTGTCCACCTCGCCTCCATTTTACGTCAACATGGTCGGCGATAAGATGGAGTTTGATGCGCTGTATGCCCTGCCCGGCGGCAATCCCAGCAACGGATCCTCTGATCTGAAGCACCTTACCTGGGACGGTCCCACTATCGTGCCGGGACAGTATTACGACATCAACGTCCAGGCCAATTTCTCCAACACCAGCGCGGGCTATCTGAAGGTTTCGGTCAATGGCCAGGAGGTCGTGAACTATAAGGGTCCCTTGGGTTTTGGCGATCCGACCTATTGGGAATATGGGATCTACCGGTCGCCAGCATCCGAATCGGCGGCTGTCGATTATCGCAATATGACGCTCGTCACCGGCTCGGCCGCAAGCGGCTGGCAGGGCGTGGGCGGCACGTCGTCATCGGGCAGCACCTCGGGTGGCACGACCGGCGATTCCTCGTCTGGCACGACGTCGGGCGGTACCACCGTGACCACTCCGGCTGGCAACACTTCCTCCGGCAGCACGTCCTCGGGTAGCACGACCGGTAATTCCTCCTCGTCCGGCACGGGCGGCAGCACCGGGACCTCTTCAAGCGGCACCCACTCGTCGGGCAACACCACCGTGACCACTCCGACTGGCAACACTTCCTCCGGCAGCACGTCCTCGGGTAGCACGACCGGTAATTCCTCCTCGTCCGACACCTCCTCGTCCAGCACGGGCGGCAACACCGGGACCTCTTCAAGCGGCACCCACTCGTCGGGCAACACCACCGTGACCGATCCGACCGGCAACACTTCCTCCGGCAGCACGTCCTCGGGTAGCACGGGCGGAACGCACACGACGACGCCGGCGAAGCCGACGACCCCGGTTGCGCCGACCCTCACTGTCGCCGATAACACACTGTCGGTCAGCCCGGGCGGCAGCGTCTCGCTGGGACTCGGCGTGAGCGTGCCGCATGTGGGCGATGACGTGACGGTTAAAATCTCCGGATTGCCGACATACGAAACCATCACGGACACACTCGACGGCAAGACCTTCAGTGGAAGTTCGATCACGCTGACCGCGGCCCAGGTCAACAGCGGTCTATCGCTGAGTTCGTCCTACGGAGGTCACGGTCATCCGACCGCGACGCTGACGGTCACCGCGACCGACTCGACCGGCACCCCGATCACGAGCGCGGCCCAGACCATCACGGTGAAGGATCCTCCGGCGACCACGAGCTCGGGCACTTCGACGACGGCGTCAGGGCATGGCACGTCTTCAGGCCACCATTGGCACCACTCGTCCCATCACCATCACACAGTTGCCGCAACGAGCTCTGAGACGTCGACGACGACGCCGGCCGCAGCCAGCACCGGAACGTCAACGACGACGTCCGACAGCAGCACGTCGTCGGGCAAATCGCCTACCAACAACACCGACGTTGCGCAGTGGCTCAACCATCATCCCGACTTCGCACGTGCAGCAACGACGCTCAGCGAGGCCGGAGCGTCGAGGGGGGGCGGCGCGTCCGCTCCCGTCACGACGACGACCGATCCCGCTGCAGGCGCTGGCGCGAAGGCGTACGCCCTCCTCAATCAGATGATGGCGGGCGATTGCGGTCGCGACTCGCATTTCGCGCAAGCCGCGACGCAATCATCCGCGTCGTCTCAACAACACGCCAACTTCCTGACCAGACCTCTGCACTAACCAGCAACCAAGGCTGACCGGGACCGGGCCGCCCCTTCGGGGGCGGTCACGGTACCGCACCGCCGGAGCTTCAGGACATGACCACAAGGACAAAGCGGCCTGAGGCCGCGCACCAGGATCAAGCATTCGAGCAGGGCGTTACCGCACTGACAATTCTGTCGCGGCTCCACGGGCGCGGCGTTGCGCCGGAGGAAGTCCGCCAGCATTGTAAGGGAGACGTATTCGACGTCACCGAGATGCTGAATTGCGGCCGCGCGCTGGGGCTGACGTTGCGGACATTCAACAGCGACTGGACCGGCCTGCCGCTCCTGTCCCTGCCGGCCATCGTCGCGCTTCGCACCGGTGGTTTCATGCTTCTAGGCCAGATCGTCGAAGACCGCGTAGTAGTGGCCGATCTGACCTCGCGACGGCCGACATACATGTCGCAGACAGAATTGGAGCGCGTTTGGGACGGCCGCGTCGTCGTGCTGGCCGCGCCGCGCAGCTTGAAGACCTTCGCGCTCGGCTTGACGGCCGCCGCCGTCGGCCCCATCAGAGCCTTTACCGAGCGGCTGCGGCAATGGTCGCGGTCCGCCTCAAAGGGCGCCAGCTTGACGACCGCCGCCCTCGGTCGCATCAGAACTTTCGCCGAGGGGCTGCAGCAATGGTCGCGCTCCACCTCAAAGGACGCCGCGCTTGACGTGTTCGCGCCGAACGACGAGGCCGCGGCTCAAGACCCCGCCCAAACCGAAGCGGCGCTACTGTCGCTGGTGATCCTGCTGCGCTGTCATGGAATAGGTGCCGAACCCGAACAGATCCGCCATCGCATCGGCTCGCCGCGGATCGGTGTCGCGGAGATGCTCCGCTGCGCCAAGGCGATGGACCTGAAGGCGCGCGCGCTCTCGACGCGCTGGGATCGGCTCGCGACCACGCCACTGCCCGGCATCGCCGTGCTGCGCGACGGCAGCTTCCTCATCCTCGGCAGAGCCGCTCCCGACAAGGTGCTGGTGCAGCGTCCGATGGAGCAGCGGCCGGAAACGATGACGCGTGAGGAGTTCGAGGCCATCTGGAGCGGTGGCCTGATACTGATGGCGCGCCGCGCGGGCCTGACGGACCTTGCGCGCCGTTTCGACATCACCTGGTTTATGGGTGCTATCGGCAAGTACCGGCGGATGCTCGCCGAAGTGTTGACCGGATCCCTTTTCCTCCAGCTCTTCGCGTTGATTTCGCCGTTGTTCTTCCAGGTGATCATCGACAAGGTGCTGGTGCATCGCAGCCTGACGACGCTCGACGTCCTGATCTTCGGCATCGTGGCCATTGGTATCTTCGAGGCTATCCTCGGAGCCCTGCGCACCTACCTCTTCGCGCACACCACCAACCGCATCGATGTCGAACTCGGCGCGCGCCTGTTCAGTCACCTGATCTCGCTGCCAATCGCTTATTTCCAGGCGCGGCGGGTCGGCGATTCGGTCGCCCGTGTGCGCGAGCTCGAAAACATCCGCCAGTTCATCACCGGCTCTGCGCTCACGCTCGTCCTCGACCTGCTGTTCACCTTCGTGTTCCTCGCAGTGATGATGTACTATTCGCCTCTGCTGACGCTTGTCGCCGTTGCAGCATTCCCGCTCTACATCGGCATCTCAGCCGGGTTGACTCCGCTGTTCCGCCGCCGCCTCGACGAGAAATTCCGACGTGGCGCGGAGAACCAGGCGTTCCTGGTGGAGAGCGTCACCGGAATCGAGACGCTAAAGGCAATGGCGGTCGAGCCTCAGATGCAGCGGCGATGGGAGGAGCAGCTCGCCGGCTACGTCGCCTCGAGCTTCCGCGTCGTGAGCCTCAACAACGTGGCAAGCGAGGCTGTGCAGTTCATCAACAAGCTTGTCGCCGCGGCGACGCTCTATCTCGGCGCGAAGCTCGTCATCGGCGGTAGCATGAGTGTCGGCGAACTCGTGGCCTTCAACATGCTATCCGCACGCGTGAGCACGCCGGTGCTGCGGCTGGCGCAGATCTGGCAGGACTTCCATCAGGCCCGACTTTCGGTGGAACGACTGGGCGATATCCTCAACACCATGCCCGAGCCGGCCCAGAGCCCGGGCCGCGCGGCGCTCCCGCCTATCCGCGGCCGGGTCACGTTCGACCACGTCACGTTCCGCTATCGCGCCGACGGACCCGAGACCCTGCAGGACCTCACCTTTGACGTCGAACCCGGTCAGGTGATCGGCATCGTCGGCTCGTCAGGATCGGGCAAGAGCACGCTCACCAAGCTGGTCCAGCGGCTGTATGTGCCAGAGCGCGGACGCGTCCTCATCGACGGGATCGACCTGACGATGGTCGATCCTGCCTGGTTGCGGCGACAGATCGGTGTTGTGCTGCAGGAGAACGTGCTGTTCAACACGACGATCCGCGAGAACATCGCGCTCGCCGATCCGATGATGCCGATGGAGCGCGTGTTCAATGCGGCCATCCTAGCCGGCGCGCACGACTTCATCCTCGCTCTGCCCGAAGGCTACGACACCGTTGTCGGGGAGCGCGGATCAAGCCTGTCCGGTGGCCAGCGGCAGCGCATCGCGGTGGCCCGCGCCCTCGTCGCCGATCCGCGGATCCTCATCTTCGACGAGGCTACGAGCGCGCTCGACTATGAGAGCGAGCGAGCCATTCAACAGAACATGAAGCAGATCGCAGCGGGCCGGACTGTCTTCATCATCGCCCACCGCTTGTCGACGGTGCGGACCGCCGACCGCATCATCACCCTGGAGGCCGGCCGCGTCGTCGAGGACGGCAACCATAACGATCTGCTCCACTCGAACGGCCGTTACGCGAAACTCCACCTCCTGCAGGCAGGTCTCCATGGCGTCCGCTAACAACTCCATCGTTCCCTTTCCCAAGCGCCCGATCCGCCGTAACAACTACGAGCTCGCCTTTCTGCCGGCTGCGCTCGAGATCGCCGAGACGCCGGCCTCGCCCGTCGGCCGCGCCGTCGGCGCGACCGTCATAGCCATCTTCTGCGTCGCACTCGCATGGGCTACGCTTGGCAAGGTCGATATCGTCGCCTCGGCCAGCGGCAAGATCATCCCCAGCGGCAGGACGAAGCTGATCCAGCCGCTGGAAAGTGGTATCGTACGGGCGATCAATGTTCGCGAGGGCCAACAGGTCCACGCCGGAGAAAGCTTGATTGAACTCGATCCGACCATGACGGCGGCCGAGCACGGCCACGTCAAGGCGGACCTCGTCGCCGCCCAGCTCGACGTTACGAGGTTGCGGGCAGCGCTCGCGGATAGCGACGACCCGCTCGCGAACTTCCATCCGCCGGCAGACGCGACGGCCGCCCAGATCGAGATGCACCGGCAATTCCTGGTTAGCCAGACATCCGAACAGCGCGCCAAGCTCGCCGAACTCGACCGCCAAGCGTCGCAGAAGAATGCCGAGCGTTCGACTGTCGAGGCGAGTGTCGCCAAGCTCGAGGCCACCATCCCGCCGCTCCAGGAGCGGGTCGAAACCCGCAAATACCTGTTCGACAAGCAGCTTGGATCAAAGTTAAATTATTTGAGCGAGTATCAGGACCTGGTAGGCCAGCAGCAGGACCTCCTTATTCAACGAAGCAAGTTGAGGGAAGCCGAGGCCGGGCTTGCCACGCTCAGGGAGACCCGCGACAGGACCGCAGCCGAGTTCCGGCGCGCGCTTTACGACGAGCTGGCAAAAGCCGAGCAGAAGGCCGCCGGCGTCGCCCAAGACGCGATCAAGGCCGATCGGCGGACGAAACTCCAGGATCTCGTCGCCCCCGTCGACGGTGTCGTCCAGCAGCTAGCCGTGCACACGGTGGGCGGCGTCGTCACGCCGGCTCAGGTCCTCGCCGTAGTTGTCCCGCAGGATAGCCACCTCGAGATCGAAGCCACGCTGGCGAACGACGACGTCGGTTTCGTCCATCCGGGCCAGGACGCCGAGATCAAGGTGCATACCTTCAATTTCACGCGGTATGGGGTGCTCCACGGCAAGGTGTTGAGCATCTCGCCCGATACCATCTCACGCGACGGCCGCGACGCCGCCGAGTCCAGGTCTCGTGCCCAGAACACGTCGGATGGCGGGCAGCAGCGGCAGGACGATCTCGTCTATGCCGCCCGGATATCGCTGGACCAGCGGCAGCTAAAGGCCGACGATCGGGTCGTGGATCTCGGCCCAGGTATGGCGGTTACCGTGGAGATGAAGACCGGGTCCCGCCGTATCATCGGCTATCTGCTCTCGCCGCTCGCCAGGTACCAGCATGACGTTTTGCGAGAACGATAGGAAAAAGCCCTCGCGCCGGCATGCCGGTTCCATAGCAGGTTGCGACCTCGCGTGCCCGTGAAGCTCGCGAGACACTCGAAGACGTCCCTCACTCCTGCACGTTGACTGCGAATTGGGCGTCCGGACGGGCCAGTTCTCCGCCGGACTCCGAACCTGGCGCCGACAGGGCTACCTCCAATGATTTGGCGAGCCGATGGAATTTTCATTCGGTTTTGTCTTTCGAGCGCTAGAATGGGCCATCGCCGTCGCGGCTAACAGTGTTGGCCGCGACATATGATGCGGGGGACCGATGCAACGACCCGATCCTAATTCATTCGACCGCTACTTCAACATCGCAGAGAAAGGGATGGCCCGCGGGAATCACCGTTTCTATGTGAACTATCTATTTGACGGGATCGATTTCAAAGGCAAGACGATGCTCGATATCGGCGGAGGCGATGGGATGCTATCGTTTTACGCCGCATGTTCAGGAGCAGAAAAGGTCATCTGCCTTGAACCGGAGGTCGCGGGTTCGACCACTGGCGTGAACGCGGCATTCCAGCGCACAATCTCCCTCCTTGGCGAAAAAAACGTGCAACTGCTCCCTCGCCGCTTGCAGGAATATGACCCCGGCGATGGCACGTTCGACATTTTGCTCCTGCACGCATCCATCAATCACCTGGACGAAGATGCGTGCATCGGATTGGCTCGCGATCGCGAAGCGCAGCGCTCGTATGACCAATTGTTTGGCAAGCTTTCCTCGCTGGCCCGTCCCGGCGCAAAACTCATCATTGTCGACTGCGCTCGGCGGAACTTGTTTGGCGACCTGCGCCTAAACAATCCGTTCCTGCCTACGATAGAGTGGCACAAGCACCAGTCGCCACAGTTGTGGGCGCGGCATCTTGCTCAGGCCGGCTTCAACAATCCGATCATTCGATGGCATTCATTCAACACCTTGAGATCCGCCGGACGGCTGCTTCTTGGTAACAGCGTTGCCGCCTACTGCCTTACCAGCTCGTTCTGCCTCACCATGGAGAAACGGCGCGAGGCCTCGGCCGGTTCGCTGGCGCATGCCGGGTGATACGAGGTTTCTCTGTCACAAGCGGTCTCAACGCGAGACGTCTGGGACGCGCCAACCAGGCCTTCATCGGCCTCCCAAGCCATCGACACGCTGACTGTCATCGACATACGCGCAAGCGCGTAGGATCGAGTACGAGCGGTCGCAACTTTGAGCTGGATCTGCTCGACCTACGGCTTTCGGATCGCAAGATGGAGGTAGGGCTCATAAAAGGCGCTATCTATCCGCGGGCCATGGCGTCGCAGCCATCTTTCGAATGAGCGATCAAAAGCGAACCACTTTGCAAATTGGAGTAGATTGCCACGCTTCCAGCGATTCAAGCTACTGACCTGAAGCGCCGAAAGAGATCCCAACGCCAGCTCAAATTCATGGTAACTGGCGGCTCGGCCTGTTCTGGTCAAACGCAGGAGCGTTTCCGCTGTTATCGGTGGCCTCACTCTCTCATTGAAAGGGACGCGTGGACTGAGCCGTGAATAGTGCACGGCCAAGTCATCGGGCAGCCACATATAGAAGGGCAGCAACGAGGTATGTGAATCAAACCACCAAAGGCGGTTGGGAGTATCCATCACGATCAAATAGGCACCGCTGCGCAAGGAACGCCAGACTGACGAGAACGAATGCAGTTTTTCGTCGAGGGTCATATGTTCCACCGCTGCGAAAAATATAACAGCGTCGACTTCCGCTATTCGTTCTGCCGGAATCTCGGTAGCGTTCCCGTTTATCAGCTCAGCTTTAAGTCCGTAAATGGAAAGGCGCTCGTCGCCAACCGCTAGACTTCCCTTGTCAATGTCATACCCAATAACTTCGGCGCCTTGTTCGGCGAGGGCGATAGTTGAGCAACAAGTCCCGCACCCAATCTCGATAATCTTGGCGCCATCCAGACGAAACAGCGTATCGAGCCAGGGAACTACGGTTCTGCGATCTTCATGCGTGCGAGCAATAACATGGTCGTGCAGATCCTTCCTACCCGCCGGTGTGTCCCGATAACCTAGTGGATCACGAAAGTAGTGCGTTGCTAGAGCGGCTACGAGACGCTCCTGGCCAGAAGGTGAAAGAGGACGCTGGCGCACTCTCAAGCGTCGGCTTAGGTGGCGATACTTCAAAAAGCTGACAATCCGGTCGCGATCAAAGTAACCACTTCCAGTTCGTCCCACCGCAAGATTCGGAGCAAATTCTACGGACATGTTGCCGACTTTCAGCGTTTGATATCGATTATATCGTTGCGGTCCTCCGCGAACCTCAAGTCCAGAAAACACTAAAACCAGGGGAGCGTGACTTCCGGTCCTCTCGAGTTAGTCAGAACGCGAAACGGCAGCTTCGCGCTCCTCGCATGCGCCCCTGAGTGGTACGCGTTGACCCTCAGTCCCCTTTGTCACGCATCATAGTCTGCGTGGCGTCCATCAAGATCGTAGTCCGTACCGTTTCACCAATTCCACATCTGCCTTGTTCAGCACGACCCCGAGCATGATTTCATCCATATCGCTACAGATCTTTCGCGCACGCTCGACGACGCCGACATTCATACGCCCAGCGTCTACAACAAGGACCAAGGAATCCAACAAATGTGCCGCGGCACGAACATCCATGGAACTCGTTTCGGCCGGCAGATCGACAATGACGTATTCATAAGCGTCACGAAGGATCTGACAAAGCCTGCTGAGCTTCTCAGAAGCCAGAACATCGCTTGCGTAGATCGGTCGAGAGCTATTGCCGACTGGAAGAAAGGCCAGCTGTGATTTTGAATCAGTCCACGTCGCTTCAGATACCGAAGCCGCTCCTGTCATAACATCAAGAATGCCAGACGAAGCGGTCGGAGCTAATTCGGCCGAGAGTGATCGATTTCGCAGATTGCAGTCTAGCAGAATTACTCGAGCTCCAGCCTGGGCCATAAGCAACGCCAATGCCGCTGCAACGGTGGACTTTCCTTCGCTCGGTTGCATGGAAGTAATTCCAATAACCTGATTTCGCTCGCCGCCACGGTTCATCGCATCGATGGCTAGCTTGATCTCGAGTAACGACTCGGCAAATCGGGACTGTGGTGCATCCGTAACGGTCCAGATTGGACTCGCCGTGCGCACGATGTTTCGCGATCGTGGACGGTCCGCCAAGGAAGGACTGGTTGGAGCACGCATGGCGCTAGGCATTGGGTCTTTTCGCATCGACGTGACCGGGCCGCTGAGGCTCGCCGACTTCGTCGGCTTCTTTTGAGCTCGGCCAGAGAACACTGCGGTCAACTTCGTCCAAACGTCCCCCGACGTGACCGTTGGGACGGCTACGATGCATGCAAGTTGAAGTCCCTTCCAGGCCTCCCAGCTGGCACGCGTGCCTCGTTCCATCAGATCGCGCAGCAGTCCGACAGCGATGCCAAGAAGCGTCCCCACAACGATTGATGTTCCAAGCACAATCCTGGGTTTTGGCCAAGTGGCCCTCAAGGGAGGCGACGCTCCGCTAACGAGACTGGCCACAAGCACCGGCGAGGACAATTGTCGCGTGGCCTCCATCTTGCGCAGCACGAGGCGAAAATTGTCATAGGCGCTCTTGGATGATTCAGCAGCCGCGGCTAGTTCATCGATGGTAGCGGCCGACTCCCCTGCATCTTTCTTGTTTCTGCTGTAATCCTCAAATGCCTTTCTCGCCGCTGATGCTTGAGCGCTCAGTTCGCTCAATCGATCCTTGACCCATGTCTCATCTTGCAGGTCGGTCCTATCCAATTGATGGGTGATATATTTCTCTGCAACGGCGTTTAGGATCTGTGCCGCTCGATCCGGATCTCTGGATTCGAAGGTAAGCTCGACAAGATACGTGGGCCCGACGCGCTTGGCCGAAAGCCTGCGTTCAAACAACTCCACGGTACGGCGCACGGCGCTCGCTTTCGTTTCCGGCCTGCTCCAGCCAAGCATCCGGGATATCACGCCGCTACCATGGCCGGTCGCGAATTCAGGGTCTTCAGCAAGGCTGAGCTTCTCGATCACGGCAATAGCAATGCTGTCAGACTTCATGATTTCGATCTGACTTTGCACGATCGTCGCCACCGCGGCAGCGTCCGCAGTGGGCACCTTCGAGTCCACGATGAGCTGCGCCCTGGCAGTAAACGTGGGCACCGTGATGATGAGGTAAAGTATGGCAATGCCCATCGTTGCCAAACATGTCAGCGATATCATCAAAAGGCGTCGTCGTATGAAGGCTATCACTTCCGGCAAGGACACGATCGGTGCCGGACGAAATTCGGGCGGCGGCGTATTGTCTCGATTAACCCAGTTTTCCGTTGTTTGCTGCAGCATTTCCGTACCAACGCTGATAGTTGAGGCTCCGCGACGACAGCTAGCTCAAGTCCACAGGCGACTTAACAAAAGGGTCCGTAGTGGAAGATGCAGCAGAACGCGTCTCATCAACGCGCAACACAATGCATCAACCGGTGATAGACGACCGCTGCGAGAAGAGGCCGAAGGCACGATGGGCAACGAATTCGATAGCCGCCAGACTGAAGAGGCAAACGACCGGCCTATACCGACGCTTGCTGAGTTGGCCCTGCTGTCGTCGGCCGAGTGTGCCGGAAACCTGGTGGGAGCCAGCAAATTGAGGAGGGACGCATAACTCATTCCAATCATTGCACTCTACTCTACGGCCCAATCGCACGTCTCCGGTTGAATCAGTACATTCCGGGTCACTGGTTGGGAAAGGCAATAAATGGGTAATTACAATGGTCCGTTGAGCCGCGGCACTACCGGATTAGAGTCGCGGCAGCCGTCCGTTGCGCTCATCCCGAATTCAATGGGGCCGATGGGACGTGGACGATCCAACAGGGCTCCGATCAATCGAAACATGGGTACGAAGGCCTGCCCCCTAGCGTCGATGAGGGAACGGAACGTGGGTTTTTCCCGATCGCCCTTACCCCAGCGTCAGCAACGTTTGACGCATTGGCACCCGCCATCAAATTTGAAGGATTTTATCGTGGTGACCACGTCTGTACTGAAAGTTGCTTCCATGGCGATCTCCACACCGCGCAATTTTCTCAAGGTTAATGCCTTTGGCAGCAACCTCGGTTGTTGCATCAAATGGGCCTTGGTGGCTGTTGGCCTGACATTTTCGATCACTCACGCAAAGGCGGAATATCGCGTGAACGTCGGAGATGTACTGGAGGTCTCAGTCGCCGGTGTGCCCGACCTGCGGCAACGTGCTCCCGTTCAAATGGATGGGAACATTTCATTGGCGCTAGTAGGAACGCTTCCCGTGGCCGGCCTGCCCTTACCGCAGATCCGGGCCAAAATCGGAGCTGCGCTCGCCAGCAAGGTGTTTCGCCAGAGGAGCTCGGATGGTCGCGAGGTCGCGATCGTAATAGAAGCAGATGAGATCACGGCGACCGTGGCGGAGTACAGGCCGATATACATAAATGGAGACGTGTCGAGGCCGGGTGAATATCCTTATCGTCCGTCTATCACTGCACGCCAGCTCGTGGCCGTAGCAGGTGGCTACGACGTCCTTCGGATCAGAATGAATAACCCGTCTCTCGAGTCAGCGGACTTGAGAAGCCAGTATGGGTCGCTTTGGACAGAACTCGCCAAAGAACAGGCGCGCATGTGGCGCGTCAAGAGTGAGCTCGGAGAGGCAACGCAGCTCAACCCGGGCATTCTGACGGACGGGCCCGCAAGCCGATCGGCGATTTCCGAGATTCTCAATGCGGAACAGGAATATTTGAAGACGAAGCAGAGCGATTATCAGCAGGAGAAGGCGTACCTTCAACGCGGCGTTCGACAGGGAGATGACGAGGTTCGCGTGCTGTCGGAGCAACAGAAGAAGGATGACGAGGCACTCCAGACGGATCTCGACGATCTGCAAAAATCGACCGATCTGTACGGCAAGGGGGCGTTGATTAGCCCTCGAGTGACGGATGCGCGCCGCGCGGTTCTGGTGTCGTCAACCCGAAAGCTGCAGACTTCAGCGCAACTACTACAGGTCAAGAAGCTGCAGGACGAGTTTGTCAGAAGGCTGGCAAAGCTCGACGACCAGCGTAGGCTCGACCTGCTCCGAGAGCTGCAAGACTCCAGCGTCAAGCTCAATGAGATTCGCGAGAAGCTGCAGAGCGTCGGCGAGAAGCTTCAATACACCGCGATGGTTCGCTCGCAACTTCTACAAGGAGCCGGCAGCAAGCCGGACATTGCCATCATTAGGAAGGGCGAAAAGGGACCGGATCGAATCGTCGCGAGCGAAGACACCGAGTTGCAGCCGGGTGACGCGGTGGAGGTCACGCTGCGATACCAGGATCTTCCTGACCTGCCTTTCCGAAAAGTGGGCAGTTTAGGCGCCCCGTCGGCGACGGGCCGGACTGACGTGACCGCCGCTGATTCGCCGCGGGTCGGCGCTAGGTGATGAGGACCAGGGGGGATCGTGGGCACCAGCAGATCCGGCCTCAGCCTGGTCTATTCGACGAGATCTACGTTAAGCCGGCCATGGGCGACGACGGCTCCGCCCTTGACGCCGCGCTCCGGTTGGCGTCGCGCAGCGGCGGGGTAAAAGACGCCGGGATGCCGATTCCCTTCCTCGGCCCTGAGCACCGGCAAGCCGAAATCGACAAGGTTCTCACTGAACCCGATGGGCCTCGAACTTCCCTGCATGATCATGACCGCCGACGTTCGTCTTGAGCATGGCGCCGCGCGGCCTCCGATCAAGCACGTCAACGGCTCGGCCCGCGCGGATGCGCGCAGGCAATAGGGCAAAGCCGACAGGAACAACTCATGCCTCAGAAACTGCTTAAGTTCGCTGCTTGGGCCTGTCTGTGTGTCATTGCTTATTCGACCCTGTCGCCGCTAAGGGACAGACCAATTTTGACGTCGTCGAGTCTGGAGCATCTTGTAGCATTTGCCCTTCTCGGCATGGGCTTCTGCTTAGCATATCCCGGACGCACTCTTTCGGTCTTAACCATCGTATTGGGCAGCGCCGCGTTGCTTGAGCTTCTGCAATTGCTTACTCCGGATCGACACGCGCGAATCTTAGATGCACTCCAAAAAGTTGCTGGAGGCGCCGCAGGCGTTTTTGCCGGCAGCGCCGTCCTACGTTTCGAACGAGCACGTCTCTGGCTATCGCGCGACTCGACACCTGATCCACGTACTGAAATGCGCAACGAGGCTGTCCCGCGTCAGGCATCCAAACTGCACGATTGATCGACGCGCTGCCAAGCCGCCGTCTACGGCCGTTATCATGAGACCATCGCGGGTCTTGCGAAGCCAGCCGCGGCGAGTTCATTTCCCGTTCGGAGCCCACTACGATAATACCTCCCGATCGAGCGCCAGCTGAGATCTGCAAAACGGCCTTGGGACAGCGACGCCTCGCGATGGAGCCATTGCGCTGACATCGATGGTGGATTGGCACGTGCAGACAAAACTAGCGGCGCAGCGCCTCCAGCCGCGCTTTCGCCGCCTCGACTCCTGCAGAGCCGGCCGCGGCATAAAGGGCTTTCGCTTTGCTCGCATTGCCAAGCGTGCCGTAAGTTCCCCATTTCGCAAGAACTAATGGATCGTAGGTTTCTGCCAGCGCGAAGCTCGCCTGCGCGCTGCCCATCTCGACGGCGCGCTCGAGTACAAGCCGTGCCGCGCCTATATCGCCCTGCCGGAGCAGCGCGCTCGCCCGCGCAACCAACCCTGCGGCCGCCGCAGCCCGCTCGGAAGCAGGTTGAGCGACAGCGCTGGCAGGCGCCGCGAGTGTCTGCTCGACGATTGGAGCGGCCACTTCGATGGATTTGTCCGGAGCGATCGAACCGGTCGTCACGACGCCTAACGTAGCGCCATGCGCTTTGCGGGCCTGGATCTCATACGCGCCGATTGCGCTTTGCGACAGCGGGAGATTCCGAGCCTGCGCGTCTGCCCTTGCGCGCAATTGCCTCAACTCGGCAGCACCGGCTTCCGCTGCTTGCTTCTGCAGCAAGACTTCCTCGTTCGCCTTTGCCGCCCGCGCCGTCTGGGTCTCGCTATCCCGATGCGCTGCCGCGAGATCCTGCTCGAGCCGCGCGGACCGCTCACGCTCCTTTTGCAGGTCCGCCGCGCCGCTCTTCCCCGCTGTTATCAGCCGGGACATTTCCTCGGCTGTCTTGGTTACCAGCGCCGTCTTGGACGCGACGTCGCGGCGCGCTGCAGCCAGATCCCGTTCGAGCCGTGCGGACCGCTCGCGCTCCTTTTGCAGGTCCACGGCTGCGATCTTCCCCGCCGCTTGCAGCCGGGACGTCTCCTCACCTTCTTTCGCCACCAGCGCAGCCTTGGTCTCGACGTCGTGCCGCGCCGCCGCCAAGTCCTGCTCCAGCCTATCAGCCCGCTGCCGCGCCGACTGCAGCGACTCCTGCAATGCCGCCGCGCCGCTTTCAGCCGCCTGCCTGAGGTTCGCCGCTTCTTCTACGGATTTGCGGGACTGCGCCTCGTACGCGTAGATCGAGCTGGCCGCCAGGGAAAGGTCCCGCTCGAGCGCGTCGGCCTTCGCGCGCGATTGCTTCAGATCAGAAGCACCGGCTTCCACCGCCCGCTTCTGCCGCGAGACTTCCTCGCCTACCTTTGCAGCCAACGCAGTCTGCGCCTCGAGATCATGCCGTGCCGCCGCGAGCTCCTCCTCCAACCGCGCGGACCGCTCACGCTCCTTTTGCAGGTCCAGCGTGCCGCTCTCCCCTGCTGTTTTCAGCCGAGAGGACTCCTCGTCTCCTTTCGTCGCGAGCGCGGCCGCGGACTCCAAATCACGCCTCGCAGCCGCTAGATCCTGATCAAGCCGCGCGGACCGCTCGCGTTCCTGTCGCAGGGATGCCTGCAGCTTCGCCGCGTCGCTTTCGCTTGCTGCTTTCAGTCGGGAGGTTTCCTCACCCGCTTTCGTTGCGAGGGCGATCTGGGCCTCGAGACCGCGCCGCGTCGTCGCAAGATCCGCCTCCAACCGCGCGGACTTCTCGCGCTCCTGTTGCAGCTCGGCCTCGCCCCTATCCCCCGACTCCCTCAGGCGGGACGCTTCCTCGTCCGCTTTCGCCGCGACTGCGACCTGTGTCTTGATCTCTCGTCGCGCGGCCGCAAGGTCTTGCTCCAGACGTGCGAACCTGTCGCGCTCGTCTGGGCCGCGAAGCCACATCGCGCCGCCCGCAGCTGCCTGCTTGAGTTCGGCCAATTTTCCTCCAGCCTTGCGGGCTTGAGCCTCATAGGCGTCAATTGCGCTCCGCGCCAAAGAAAGGTCGTCTGCCGGCGCATCGGCCCTTGCGCACGATTGCCTTGGCCCGGCTGCGCCGCTCTCCCCCGCTCGCTTCAGCCGGGACACCTCCGCGTCAGCCTGTTTTGCGAGTGCAGTCTGGGCCTCGACGTCACGGCGCGCTGCCGCGAGATCCTGTTCCAGCCTTCCTGCCTGCTCACGCGCCTGTTGCAGGGCGTTCTGCAGCTCCGCACCGCCCTGCGCGGTCTGCTTCACCCTGGCAGCGTCTTCGAGCGCTTTCGTCGCCAGTGCCGCTTGAACTTCGACGTCGCGTCTTGCTGCCGCAAGATCCTGCTCCAACCACTCCGCCCGCCCGCGCTCCTGCTCGATACGCTGCAGCAGGCCAATATCAAGCCTTGCACTGGAGAGTTCACAGGACAGTCTCTCTCCCCAATGGGAATCCTGTTCCGGAGACTTTCCAATCTCGGTGGACGTTTCCTGCACAACCGGCGCCGATTTGTCTTTGCCGCCTCGGCCCGGTGGCACGGCTTCGGGATTGCTGTCCTGTGTCGCTCTCGGAGAATCGAGATTGCGAGCAGCCGTCACGTGTTGCGCATCTGCAGAGGGGCGCGCCGCATCGGGCGACGCTCGTGTTTCCGGCGCGCACGCCATTGCGAACATGGCGACGCTCGTCCACAAGAGCGCGGGTCGTCCCATCTTGAGCAGGTGGCTAGGCGACGAGCCTACACCTACATTCTCGAGGAGAACCGTGCGATCCACTGCAATTACCCATCGCATGGCGATACGATCTGTTGAGGTGCGGCATTATGCGCCCCGCCTCGGCGCGGAGCCTATAATCCGCATGGAGGACCCACCCGCCCCTTTCGGGTTAGGTTGTGGATCGCGGCTTTATGGGACCTGCTCTTCTCCTGCAGTTCCAACACGCGCACGTCCCCTCACTCCACCGCCTCCGCCTGGCGAACAATCGGGATGCCCTCTTTTTCGGCCTTGCGGATCCTTTCCTGGCCGTCCTCCATACGGGCCATTCATGCGTGGTGGCCACATCTGTTCGCGCCATGAACAAGTTCGAGCCCGTGTTTTCACCCCCCATCTTTTGACCCCAGAGAGGCAACGCGCAGGAGACGCTCGCCGTCTCGTTATCTTCATGGTGAAAGCCTCAGGTCGTTTGAAGGTCTGACGGCACGGCCGGACTCCAGCTAGCCTTCGGCGACGCAGGACATGGGCCCCGCGTCGTAACTATCGTTTGGCCGAAATACCCCCAAATTTCCAGGTCAACCTTCTGCAGAGGAGGGTTACTGTTAAGTGGCGCAGGATGGAGGGCTGACTGTTCCCGCCTCTCTGCACCATTTGCTAAAAATGATCGGCGGCTGAGCCAGGTTCGCTTAGTCCCAGTCCTGCATGGTGGATAAAGATGATCGACGAGCGGTTGGTGCGCCTGAAGGTATACAGTAACAACATCCATCGCTATCGCCGATTGCTCAGAGGCACGCTGACGGAGCAAGAGCGGCAATTCGTGGAAAGACGTCTAAGGGATGAACAGTTGGCGATGCAGAGCCTAACGGCGGACGGCCTGCCGCTAGACGACTCGAGATGTACATGAAAGAGGCTGCCCTCTGCGTGACCAATCCGTCGTTGCTTGGTTGGGCCGAACGCACCGTCAACAAGCTCGAGCAGGCGCGCTTCGCCCTCGGCTAACTTCCTGAGTACTGTTTCCGCCGTGCTGAGGATTCCAATGTTGCCCGACCGCGACGGAGCAGCAAACCTTCATCGGCCCACGCACGTCACGACGGCCCGGAAGAGAAGGCTTGCTCCCGGTTCCAATGCCGCCACTCCGGCAGCAACGAATGGGACGCTACAAGCGCAAGCGTCCCTTTAGATTTCGTCGGTATGCGCGAACGTCGATCCAGCTTTTGCTTTGGATTGTGCGCCACTTCAAAAGCCCAACAAAGAACGGAGCGGCTTCAGCCGCCGGACGATATCACCGTTGCGCGATTCGGGCCGCGAGATCTGGTCCGACATGCCTCCCACGAGTTCGCTTTTGGTAAGCGACAAGTCTAGCGACTGAGCCAAAACGAAAGAAAACGGCCCGCCGAGCTGAAATCGGCGGGTCTTCTAACGGCACTATTCGGGCCGCGAGCCAGAAAGGACGACCGTCTAGTGCGTCTTGGTCATTTCAATTTCCCAAGCGAGACGGTCGGCTTTGGTAGTCGGCCCTTGTTTTGCGTCAGCGCAGATCGCGAGCACCATCGCCACGAGCCGCGATTTGAACTTACCGAGTGCAGTGGCACCGTCCTGCAAATGAGCTTCAGGGGCCGCTGTTATTCCCGATCCGATGGTTGGTGCCGTAGGTCTCGAGCAAAAGTTCGGATTTGGGACACATCGAGGGGCGGACACTCGGGATCTCACCCGACCCAGTCCCCTGGGAGGGGCTTGTTGCCCCTGCCCGCCCTGAAGAGGTCCCGTCCCCTCCAGCTCTCACGGCTTCACGTAGGCCCATCCCTTTTCCTGCAACTCCATCACGCGCACAACGCCCGATTTCACGACGTCCGCCCCCTTGATGATCGGTATGGACTTGTTCTCCGCCTTTTGCATCCTCTCCTGGGTGTTAGCGCATGCCTTGAACGACACTTCAGGCGAGCTGAGGGCCATCTCCTCGATTCGAGCTTTCACCGGCGAGGTATCGTCGCGCAGCATGTGCAGGCCAGGGCCGAACGTAATCACCTCGATTTTCACCTTTTCCCCAATACCCCTGTAGTATTCGGTCACGTTCGCTGCGTTGTTGAGGGTGAGGTTCATGGCAGCGGGATCATTGGTATTTACCTGCAGGACCAGATGATGCTCCTTTTTCGGGGCGACCGGATTGTGCATGCGCGCAAACGCAGATCGCCTGCTTGTTTCGGCCGCAGCCCGCGACTTCCGAAACTTCTGGGCTTCCGGCGCCCGCTCAGTCGCAGGCTGCGTATTCATTGTCCAATAGTTATGCTGGGCCGCCGCGAATGATGTAAAGGCCAACCCCGCGATGGTACCCACCACGATCAATTTTGTCACATATTCAAGATTACGCACTGTACTCTCCATCTAATCAACGAGCGCCATTCTCAACTGCCGGCCTTGCGACCGAGCGCGGCCATTTACAAATCGCGGCCATCCTCGCGCGCATCGTGTCCAATCCTGAGAGCGAGAATGTTGCCTCGTGAGCAACTCCGGCAGGGGATGAAAGGCGGACCATGAGGTCCGCATTATTCGGGAGCGAGTGCAGCAAGCCAACAATATCGCCCGCAATGGCGACACCAGAACCAAAGGTCGGCACGATGGCCGCGACCTGCACTGGCTGGCCGCCATTGATACGATAGGAGATCAAGTAGTGGTCGCCCGCGCCGGAAATGCCGTTTCCCGCAAAGGACATTTCTGTTCGTCCGGCGCGGCACCGAATCGATAGCTTCATCGACGGCTCGGCTGAACCGGCGCGCGGTGATGCCGTCGCCGTAACGATTGGGGAATAATCGACGGGCGAGGTCGTCTCACTGATCATCCAGTTATCGGCTCTCGAGGCCTCGGAACGGGACGGCGCGGGCGTCTGCGATAGTTTGTCGAAGCACTCCAGACGCGCCTCACGTCCCATCTGAGAACACGCACGAAGCTGCGCCATGGGATCCTCCATTCCTTGTGCCAGGGCAACCCCGTTGATGACGGCAGTTGCAATAAGGAATGGAGCGGCGATCCTGGTCATTGCGATGCCTGTGTCGTGCGTGGCTGACGATCGATCCACGCCTGGGCGGAAGGAAAGCGCGTGAGACCCGGCACTGTCGCTCCGAGGTTGATTGATCTCCACTTCGCGTCAAAGCCCGGTCCCTGCAACTTGTCGATCCGCGAGAACAGATAATCGACGAAACGTTCAACGCGCTGGAACCGGTTGGAGTTGGCCGGCCAATTGAATGCAACGAGCGCGGTGGGTACAGCGATCGTGGCCACGCGTTCACCCTGCTTGATCAGATTTGGGTAATCGGCGGCGTCGAGGGTCGCGGGAAGATAATAATCCTCGAACTTGCTCTCATACGGGACGGAGAGAAACTTGAAGCCCGGCTCAAATCGGCCTTTCACAAATGCGTCGACCGGCTTCGATGTAATGAAAACTACGGCGGCGAACTCGCCTTTGCGCATCTGCTCAAGGGCGATTTGATGCGGAATGAAGGTCTTCTCTACCTCGATGCCGAGGCGACTGAAGATCAGCGGTCCGGAATAGGCCGCAGCGGTCCCCTGGCTGTTGAAATTCACCTTCTTGCCAGCGAGGTCGCTCAGATTTTGAATCTCCGGTCGAACGAAGATCTGCAGTTCAGACGGGAACAGGCGCAAGACGTAGGCAATTCGTCGCTGGATGTCCGGCACCTGGCTCTTGTATTCCTCAAGCGCGTCGGAATTGATGATCGCTGCGTCAATCCCCCGTAGGTACAGCAGCGAATTAAGGTTTTCCGTGGCGCCACGTGTCACCACAGGCAGAACGTGCAGATTGTCGCCATCATCGACAACACGGGCCATCTCGGCGGCCAAGCGGATCGGCGCCCCCTCGAGAAGTCCACCGGCGAGGCCGACCGTCCAGGCGTTCATTGCCAGAACTTCTGGCTTGAGCGGAGATGCTGCTGTCCGGGCCGGGCTCGCGCTGTGAGACCGTGCACGCTGCTGGCGCGCATCCGACGGAGAGGGCCCGAGGGCCAGGAGCACCGGCACGAGTGCAACAAGCAAGAAACGCGCGCGCAATTTGATAGACCTATTCATCAACCAACTCCCTTGTACAATACGACCCTCCTAGCGATTTCGTTCGTGTCACGGAGACCGCTCTAGCGACGCTAGCGCTTCGAATCGCGCTTCGCCCGTATGGAGGGAATTATTCGCAGTATTATTGGCTGCCTGTGCGCTTCGTCACGAGAGACCGGCGCATCGGAAGGAAAAATCGCTACGAGAGCAGTCGCAAACCGCAACGGAGCCACCAGATGTCTCGTCATCCGGTGAGGAAATGACACTCGATCCGAGCGAAGGCGCGAGTAGGCTACCCCACGAGAGCTGTCGTCGTTGCGAGTGACGATGCTTTCATGCCTCGGCGCGTCCATTATCACCTGTCGCATGGTGATACCGCCCATCGTGATGCGGCATACTAGGCGACCCCGCTAGCGGATGCTATGCCTCGCATGGGTGACCCTCACCTACCCCCTTTGGGTTGCTGAAGGTGCCGCTCGACCCAGCATTTGGCGAAGCGCGCCCGCGCGGCCGATCATCGCAAGCAAGCCTTGGCGGAATGGCTGGAAGCCCAGGACGTGCGTGACGGCAATGGTGGCGAGATGGCGTAGCGGCAGAAGCCGTGCCCCCGCTAATGTTCATGAACGGCGCCGGCGACCTGGACCAGAAGCGCCACCAAGACCTGTACGATACTCTGCAATATCCGCCGTGAGTCATCTGCGGAGATGGCTACGACGATCATGAGGTCAGCTCGGGTCAATACCGGAAGTCCCCAAGAAATCTGATTGAGCGATGCGGCGGTGAATCGATCGTGATGAGATCGTCCGACTCAAGTTTCGAGTCTCACGGTGTGTCACCGATTTTCTCCCCGTGAGAAAACATTGGCGACGCGTGCTGTTCAATGGCAGAGGGTGCACCATCAACCAGAGCATCGATCCTTTGCCGCAGATGATCAACCAGCCGTGCCGCACCGACGCTCAGGCAGCCCTGATGTCCCCAAGGCACCTGGACGACTTCCAATCGAGAACTGAGACGCCGCCATCCCTGACCATCGTGTTCGGCGGCGTAGAAAACCACGGGGACGTCGAGCGGGGCCGGAAGATATCGCGCCATCGCGAAGGAATAGGCGTCCCACAGCGGCCGTGGAACTTCGGAGTTGGCGATTACAATCGGCTTGCTCGCCGAACGCTTGGCGTACCGCTCCAACTGTGCCATTAGCTCAAAGATTTGGCGCAAGACGCGACTTGGAACCAGGGGCTTCATCAGCGCGACGATCGCTCGCGTCAGCGCACGGGCATTAACGGTCGGTGGGTCGACCATCGCAACCATTTGAACCTTGTGTCCAGCAGCCATCAGCTGGCGCGCTGTTTCGAACGCCACCATTGCGCCGTTACATTTTCCGCCCAGGAAGAAAGGGCCATGAGCTTGCTGTTTCAGGATAAGCGGCAGGTGGTCGGCGGCCATCTGCTCGATCGAGGGCGGGACAGACTCTCCACGAAGACCTTGCGGATTGATGGAGATGATCGGATGATCGGGACCGAGCAGCTCAACCATCCGCCGCACGCTCGCGTGTCCTCTTACGAGGTCTCCATTGAAGAAGTGCAAGGGGTGTCGATTCCCGCCGGCGTGAAAGTGGATGAACGACGTCGCTTGGGTGTCGATTTGCGTGTCAATCTTTCGGACGAGTTGCCGGACGGTTTCCGCGCCGAACAGGATCTTTTCCGGTACGGCTTGGCCGATCAGCTGTTCGAGCTGAATCAGCATCTCCATTGCGAGCAGTGAGTCACCTCCGCTTGCGAAGAAATCATCGTCGAGTGTAACGGCATCGGACTTGAGCAACTTCCGCCATAGCGTTAGCAATTCGCCTTCCAGGTCCAGCGCCCCCTGGCGCACAACAGGCGCAGGCATTGTCCCCTGATGATCTGGCAGGTCGCGGAGCGACTGACGCAGCTGTCCGCGCAGCACTTTTCCCGTCGGGCCCCTTGGCAGCTGGTCGAGGATCACAATGCGCCGCGGAACCTTGAAAGATGCCAACTCACGTTGCAAGAACTCGCGAAGCTCCGCAGGTGTCGTAAGCGTCCCATGTCGAGCAATGATCGCGGCCGCGACGTCCTCGCCAAGACGTGGATGAGGAATGGCAAAGGCGGCAGCCTCGGCTACCGCCGGATGGCGCAGCAACGCAGATTCGATCTCCGCAGGGGCAATCTTCTCACCGCCGCGATTGATCATCTCGCTTAGGCGGCCATGCAAGGAAAGAAAGCCGTCTTCGTCAAGGCTGCCAATATCGCCCGTGCGAAACCAACCATCTACGAAAGCAGCTTGATTGAGTGCCGGCAGATCGAAATAGCCGGAGAACACCGTCGGGCCACGAACCCAGATCTCGCCGCGCTCGCCCGCTGTTAGGAAATGTCCATCCTCGTTAACGACGGCCAGAGTATCAGGCCAAGGTTGGCCGCAAGTTCCTGGCCTATTCGCGCCAGGCGGCGGCAGATTGGCTGCGATCTGCGCTGCCTCGCTGGAGCCGTAATGCTCCAGCACAGGCACGCCCAAGATCCGCTGCAGGCCATCTTGTACGTCTGTCGGCAGCGGCGCGCCGCCCGATACGACGAACCGTAAGGTGTGCGCCGCCTGCACATCCTCGATACTTCTTGCTTTGTCCAGAACTGCAGCGTGAAGCGTGGGCCCTGCCGAGTACCAGGTCGCCCGAAGGGCATCGAACCACTCATCGAGCGCCACGATGGCGTAGTTCGCCGGGACCGCAATGCTGCCGCCGGTCAGGAGCGGTGTGAAGACAGTTACTTTAAGCCCATGAGAATAGAAAGGGGGCGACACGCTCAGGCAACGGTCCTGGGGCGTGAGGCCGAACCAGGCCTGAAGACGGGTGGCCGCCGCCAGCATATTGCTGTGGCTGAACGGAATGAGCTTTGGCTGCGCGGTCGTGCCTGACGTCTGCAGGATGAAGGCGGGCGAGCGTGGACTAGGTTCAGCGTCGATCGCAGGGGAGTCGGCTGCCCGCACGGCGACATGGAATCCAAGCTGGCGGTGTCCGACCGGGACGGCTTCGATGATGGCAATCCCGCTCCGATCAGCGGCTTGCCGAGCTTCAGAACTACAGTCCTGCGGCACCAGAAGAGCGCTCAGGCGCAGCATGTCGATGCGCTGGTCGATCTCTGCAGGGGACAGCCGCGGATCAAGAGGAACTGCGATGCTGCAGCAGGCGACTGCCACGATGGCAAGAACCGCCTCCGGACCGCTCGGCATGAGCACCCCGATCCGGGCGCTGCAATCGAACCCACCCAAACGCAACTGCCCGCGGATATCGTTCAACCGGCGCTGAAGATCGCCGTACGTCAGCGGTGCAAACGTGGTGGAGACGATCGCAGGTCGGTGGGGGTACCGGCTGGCAGTCCGACCAATGGCTTGGCCCAGAGTGTTTTGCGCTTCGGCTTCTGTGCCATCAGAGGAGAACGAGATTCTCTTGGAGCAATTCACACGAGGCGACTTCGCGGTCTCTCGGAGCAAGTCTTTCACAGAAGCCTCTACCACCTCAGGCGGCCAGATAAGGCCACCGCAATTGCCCGTCGCAAAGATTACGCTCGCTCTCCCCCAGATCAGACAACTGGCAATGATGAGTACCCCGGAAAGACAAGCGAATTTCGCCTATGTTATTTCCTTTTTTGACAGATCGCCTTTTGGGTCACTAGCGGACCTCGGCTTCACTCGCGCTGCGTGTGAGGAATTGCTCCACGAAGTTGTCGAGCACAATGGCGGCCGGATCGTCCCCGAGAACACGAGCCTTGATATGGCTGGCCAAGCGAGCGATGTGCTTGGCCAATTGTCGCGTTTATTGGAAACTCGGGAGTCTGGCCGATCCCATGTCCTTCAGACCACTATCTTCGTCACGAAGCTTAGTGAGAAGGCCGCATTGAATGCGGCTTGGAAGCATTCTTCGCTGAGGCTGCTCTTCCTGCACGGGCGGTCGTCGGAGTCGCTGACCAGCCCCGGCGTCAAACTCGAGATGACCGCAATCGCGACCTGCCGAGCTTCGGCCTAGAGGCACGCTTCGGAAGACCGTCGAGATCTTCCAAGCCCCTTACTCTTAAGTCGGGGCGGGAACGTCGCCTTCCGCAAGCATGCGTCTGCCGTGGCCGAGATCAGTGTTCCTTTTGTCGAGCCGCAAGCGAGGCGTGCCGGGGGCGCTCGCACCAGTTGAAAATTGCACAGAATATCAACCATTAGGCGACCAGACGATCCAAACTCGAACTGCTCATTAAGATCGGATCTCAAGGTCCTTGAATGGAGCATTCCCGGCAGCTCATGCCGACATCGCTGACATCGAGGTGACCTCGTCGAGGAAAAAGACGATAAGGTCAGCCGCTTGGCGTTAAAGGCCTGGGCGAGATCGGGATCGTGGGTACGGCGGCAGCCGTCGCCAATGCAATTTTCAATGCGACGGGACGGTGTGTGCGCGACTTTCTGATCACGCCGGACAGGCTGATCGCCGACGCCTGAGGCCTAACAATGTGCCGGCCTTGATGGAGCGGCATCGGGCGTGCCATCGGGATGGAGCCCCCGCGAGCCCCAGCGTTAAGCCGGGTCGCTCTTCGTTCCGTTCGGGCTTGGGCCTTGTCACTTGGACCCCCGGATGCTGCCCGTATTTAAGCCCAGTGTCCTAAGTTGAATCCGGCAGTGTCCAAATTTGCTTTCGGGACTTCCCCGGAAATCTCTGGTTCTAACCCCAATGACTTATGGAACTAACCGGCCCGGCAAGGCATCTATTCGGTGCCTCCAGCCGAAAGGTTACCCCCCCAACTGCTGGTGGAAAACTCGCGTCGGGCGAGTTGGCGGCCCCCACTTGGGGCCGTTTAAAATTCTAGCGCATGCAATTGCGGTGCTGCCGATCTGCGGACCATTGGGACGGAGAAGTGCACCGAAAATCTGGCACCACGCCGACTCAATTGCTTCGATGCCAAGGGCGGACAGCAAGCAAACCGGACGAATTGTTTGCCGGCGGATTACTCCCAAGGACGGAGGTTCTCATCGGCGCCTTTCCGTTGTTCAGTACCAAGTAGTGCCGTTGGGCGATTGAATTCATTGCAGGCCGGCTTCGGCCATGAATTGGTATTGTGGCACCGAAAATCGATTTTGTTGCTGAGCGAGCTGCGAAATTGCGGAGGAAAAGGTCTTAGACGCCGGGCTCCATTGGTTCTTCAGTACCGTCGGTCGAAGAAGTCTTCGTGCCGAGCGAACAGTCGAATATGCCCGTCCAATGCGCCCGTCCGTCTAGCGCCACGCTGTTGCGATCGTTCGAGCAGAATTGGGCACGCGCCGCCGAGGATTCCATGTCGCGATCGGCCGAAATCCAGCTCAAGTTTCCACCGGGCTCACGAATTCAGGTAAGGCCGGCCGCCGGTCCTCGCTTAGCTGGAAGGACCGGGACTGTGATTGGGGCCGGATACTATCCCAAGAGCCTTCGCTTGATCTTGGACGGATCGAAGGGACCAATCACCCTTCATATGAACTTCGTGGCAATGGTCGACACATGAAGCGACCGCGGCTGGGGCGGTGGCGCTCTTCGACGAGTGGCACGTTTGGAGTTACCCCAGAAGTATAGTTGGCCTCTCATCCAGAGAGAGGCCGCTTTTTTGGCGGATTTCAGCCAATCTGTTGATGGTTGTTCCTTGCTTGGGGCGGGTCCTTTAATTTGGAGCCTGCGATGTTCAAGCAAGTAGTTTCCGCGTGCTGCTTCGTTGCAATCACCTCCCTCAATTCGGACGCGCGACCATATCAAGTAGATCGCGCCTCCGAATGCAATATCACCATGCCTTGTGATTTCACATACTACTCGCAAACCTTGACCCAGCGAACGGTGTTACGGCGCTCATCGCGGACACACCGGTTGGATCAACTCGCCGCGCTCAATACCCCCACCAGCAGTACTCCCTCCAGCAATCGAATTGTTGGCGGCCGCCCCGCGGGTTGCCCCTCTGCGTTCTGCGGTTGTGGCGCCGCGCTACGGGTGTTTGGCCGCATCGTGCCGGAATTGAACCTCGCGGCAAACTGGCTGCGGTTTCCGCGCACATCACCGGCTCCCGGCATGGTCGCCGCAAGGCGCGGGCACGTTTTCGTCCTCGAGCAACATGTCGGGGGCGACGTTTGGATGGCATACGACGCCAACTCAGGCGGACACACAACGCGAATACACGCGCGTTCATTGAGAGGGTACACCGTTGTGAACCCGCGCGGCGCGGAGATATGAATAGAGCCTTCATCGGCAACTCAGACGAAGAATACTTCCGCCGGGAGTGAACAAAGGCATGCTTTCGTCAGACTGATCCTGCCCAATACTTCTGTTAGCTCAGTGCATTCACATTTTTCGCGAAGAAATTGGCTAAAGCTGCTGGCGGCGCCGACAGGTTTGCCGCCAGCAGGCCCACGGCAGACCGAAATTTTCCGAATAGATCTCATTCGTTGGCCTTGCCAAGGCATTGATGGAAATTGCGCCAGCTAGGGTTCCCGATCGGCCCCTTCGGTTTGCCGAGCACCCTCGGGATAGTCCAATCACACCTTTTCTTGTGCTCGCCCGGTAGTGGGCTGCGAATCCATCTGGAACGCGGCTTGGGTTCCAAAATGCCGAAAAACGTCACTTTATTTTGTGTTTGATGCACCTTCGATGGGGTTGCCAAGTTTCCCCGATTCAATTCGCATAGGCAAAGGCTATGCTTGGAGCTTGATTGGTCAGAATAACCCAAGATTTTGGAGCCATTTTTGGTGAATGACCGAACGTCGTCGCAGAACAGATTTTTTGTTCGAATGGGTGGCAAGGGCTGGATGGTATACGATCGAGAAAGGAAAGGCCCGGCGGTGATTGGGACCGATCTGGCCGAAAATCTGACGAGAGAGCACGCAGACCGCGTCCACCGTTTGCTGGTTTCGGGAGCGGGCGGCGCCAATGCGCCGACGCGCTAGTCGTCGCCGAGACTTACGATGCCGAGTGTGAACAGCACGGTCGCCACCGGATGGAATGGCCGAACGCGAAATCGAGTCCACCGCTACGTTTGGTGACCGTTTCGTCGGTCGACCGTTCCATCGACGCATAATGCGTGACGCCTCCGGCAACGATCCTGCAGAAGTTCAGCGTGAATCGACCGTAAAGGACACCTTCCCCGGGCTCCGAGGATGCGAAGCGATAGGAGGTGCCGAGACCGCGTGTGATCTCGAACAATCCCATGAGCTCCTGGTGCGTCAGCGCCGAGTGAATGCCGAGCAGCGGTAGCAACAGGGCTTGAATGCCGATACCGCTCATGATGGCCTCGCCTCGATGCGCGGCAGCGGCAGAAATTGCGCGAGATGCGCGCTCCTCCATTGATATGGCGTATTGCCGGCGAAGCGCTTGAACACCGTCGTGAAATGAGCCTGCGTCTGGAACCCGACGGTCAGGGCGATATCGACAAGGGAGGTGTCGGCCCGCTGCAGCAATTCCTGGGCACGCTCGATCCGCCGCTTTAGCAGATAATCGTGCGGCCGCATGCCGACGGCCGCCCGGAATTGCGCGGCAAAATGCATCCGGCTGAGGCCGGCAACAGCAGCCAGATGCTGCAGGGTGACCTTCGCGTCCAGATTGTCGTCGATATACTGCATGACGCGCTTGAGGCGCCATTTCTGCAGCGACCGCACTGTCCGGCACGCTTGCCCCTCGCGGTCGCTCTCGGCCAGCTCGGACTGGCCTTGTCCGAGCAGCGTCCGCCCGCTGGCCTTGCGCGTCAGCATGGCCAAACGCAACGCATCGACGAGGATAGCGGAATGGGGATTGTGCATGGCTCTGGTGGCCGCGAGTGCATCCGAGAGGCGCTGCATCACCGGATCCGTGACCTCCTCGGCACCCATCTCCGGATCAGCCTCAGCGGACGCGCGCGCAAGACGCTTGGCGGACACCTTGAAGCTCGGCTCGCCGTCGGCAGATCCTCGTACGTTCGGCGCAGGCGGCTCGATGGCGAGCGCAACATCCAGATGCACGAGGGAGAGCGTCATTGCCTCCTCGGCGGAGCGCGGCGATCGTCTCGATGACGGCAACTGCCGGCCGTCGATCGACGAGACGTCGATTGCGGCGGCAACATGATCCTTGGCGTTTTGCGGGTATGACATCTGCAGCGACATCGTCGAGCCTCCTTGTCCCAGTTCGCAGCGGCAGTGCCTGGCAGGCTTGCCCGAATGCGATGGGAGCAGATTAGTTCGGCGATCCGCGCGCTCCATTCTACGCGCGGGTGCATGGCTAAGGTCTCGGGTTAACCGCGTCATACCTAGGTATGACCGCAGCGCAGCGACCGAGTGAGAGCGAGGGCCCGGCGCGCCTGCGATAGTTTGACGCGCCAGCGATCGACGAAATCACCGAAGAGCCTTGTTCTGCCCGGGAATCTGCCTGTCGGACCTCGCGCGGGATTCAACTTCCCACGGGGTCTTCCACGAGAGCACGAAATTCATCCGGCCGGATATTGTGGACGCAGTGAAATCGCGGCATCAACGCCGCTGCGATGAGAAGAAACACCGCCTGCGACGATGACGCCTTGATCGGCCCACGGGTTCATCCATGAGCCGCGCCGGCTTGCGGTTCTGGTCCGCCGTCCTCGCCTTCGCGGTCTTCATGGTCGACGTGCTGACGCCACTCGAGGGCGCGGTCGCGGTTCTCTATGTCGTCGCGATCCTGCTTGCGGCGAGGACGAACCGGCGCAACGACATTATCATCGCCGCAGCCGGTTGCATCGTCCTGACCGTCAGCGCCTATCTGACGTCGCATGATCTGCACGAGATCGCCTCACCTGCCCTGCGCGCGTTGGTGAGCCTAGCGGCAATCGGGGTCACGACCCTGCTGGTGTTGCAGAATCACGCGGCGACAACGCGTCTTGCGGCGCAGGCGCGCCTCCTCAATCTCTCGCATGACATGATCTTCGTCAGGGATCGCGGCGGCGTGATCACGTTCTGGAACAAGACTGCGGAACAGACCTATGGCTGGTCGACTGAGGAGGCGCTCGGGCAACTCGCCGACAAGCTGCTGCGAACCAGCTATCCCGACCGGCGCGAAGCCATCGAGGCCAGCCTGCTCGATAGCGGGCGATGGGAAGGCAGGGTGGAGCAACGGACGAAGGCCGGCGCCGTGCTCACCGTCGATGCCCGATGGGCCCTGCAGCACGACCACCTCGGTAAACCCGTCGGGGTGCTTGAGACGCATACCGACGTCACGGACCGCGTGGCGGCGCACAACGCGCTGGTGCAGAGCGAGCAGCGATACCGCCGGATGTTCGACGCAAGCCGGATCGGCGTCGTCGAGGAAGACTGGAGCGGACTGCGGACTGCGCTGGATGCGCTACCGAGCCGCGGGGCGGACCTGCGCGATTATCTGGCGCGACACCCCGATTTCGTGCGTCATGCCCGCGGGCTTGCCAGAATCATCGACGTCAATCCGGCCCTGCAGAAGATGGCAGGCGCAAGCAGCTCTGCGGCCTTCATCGAGAACGTGGACAAGCTGCTGGGCGAGAACGATCGCAGCTTCCTCGATGCGCTGGTCGCATTCGCGCAAGGCGAGCGGTTCCACGAAGGCGAGACCGAGCTCGTGCGCCTCGATGGAGGCAAGGTCCCCGTGCTGTTCACGATCACCTTTTCGCCTCGATCCGACGACGATCATGACGTGCTCGTCTTCGTCGTCGACATCACCGAGCGCAAGCAGGCGCATGACGCCCTGCTCGCGGCGCAGGCTGAGCTCGCCCATGCCGCGCGCGTCGCCACCCTCGGTGAGCTCAGCGCGTCCATTGCGCACGAGGTAAACCAGCCGCTGGCGGCGATCGTCACTAGCGGCGAGGCCGGTCTGCGCTGGCTGCGGCGCGACGTCCCCGATCTCAAGGAGGTTGCGACGACGATCGGCCATGTCGTTGCCCAGGGCCGTCGCGCTAGCGAGATCGTAACCCGCATCCGGACCTTCCTGAAGAAGGCCCCGGCTCAGCAGGACGTGCTGCAGATCGGCGAGATCATCGCGGAGGCGACGGCGCTGGTCGCGCGCGAGCTCGCCAAGGATGATGTCGCCCTTATCGTCGAAACGGCGCGTGACTTGCCGCCGGTTCGCGGCGACCGGATTCAGCTGCAGCAGGTCCTGGTCAACCTTCTGGTCAATGCCGGCCAGGCCATGTCGGGCCGGCCCGGTTCCCGCACCATCACCCTGCGCGCCGGCACCGTGGATGGCGAAACGCTCGCGATCACGGTGCAGGACAGCGGCCCGGGCATCCAGCCTGATGACCTGCCGCGCCTGTTCGATCCGTTCTTTACGACGAAGGATGGTGGAATGGGCATGGGACTTGCGATCTGCCGAACGACGGTGGAAGCTCACGGCGGCCGGTTGTCGGTGGCGAGCACCCCGGGCTCGGGAGCGACATTCCACCTGACACTGCCATATAGCCAAGAACACGCCCTGCCATGACACGACCAAACCAGGCCCAACCGCCGGCGCAATCCTCCAACGCGACTGTCATCATCGTCGACGACGATGCCGGCATCCGCGCCTCGCTCGATAGCCTGTTCCGATCCGTCGGTCTCGAGACGCGGCTGTTCGGCTCGCCGGCCGAACTGCTCGGCAGCTCGCTGCCCGACGGCCCTGGCTGCATCGTACTGGACGTCCGCCTTCCGGGCGTCAGCGGGCTCGATCTGCAAGGCCAGCTCGTTCGGCATGGCATCAGCTATCCGATCATCTTCATGACCGGCCATGGCGACATTCCCATGTCGGTGCGCGCCATGAAGGCCGGCGCGGTCGACTTCCTGTCCAAGCCGTTCCGCGACCAGGACATGCTCGATGCGGTGACGGCGGCGCTGGAGCGCGATGCACAGCACCGCGCCGAAGCCGCGACCAAGGACGACATCCGCGCCCAGTACGAGACCCTGACGGCGCGCGAGCGCGAGGTGATGGGCCACGTCACCGCCGGCCTGATGAACAAGCAGGTCGCCGCCCTGATCGGCCTCAGCGAGATCACAGTCAAGATCCACCGCGGGAACGTGATGCGCAAGATGGGGGTCAGGTCGCTGGCCGACCTCGTCCGCAAGGCCGAGGCGCTCGGGATTTCCCAAACCCGAAGGACTACGGACCAAACCTGAGTATAATTTCGGCGGACCTGCCCCCGGGGCATAAGGCGTCATCGGCCGCGCAACGGGAGATATCCTCCCGGCCTTGCGGAATACCGCGGTCAGGATTGTGCGCGAATGGCCAAAAACCCCGTGATTGCGATTGTGGACGACGATGAAGGCGTTCGCACGTCGCTCGCGAGCCTGGTTCGCTCGCTCGGCTACGAGGCCCACGCCTACGAGTCCGGCGTCGACTTCCTGCAGCATGCGCCGGGAGACGATCCAGCATGCATGATCGCCGACATCCAGATGCCGGTGATCACCGGCGACGAATTGCAGGCACAGTTGATTGCGTCCGGCCGCCGCTTCCCGATCATCTTCATGACCGCATTTCCAAGCGAAAACGTGCGTCAGCGCGTGATGGCGGCCGGCGCGCATTGCTATCTCGGCAAGCCTTCCAGCGGTGACGAGATCATCCGCTGTCTCGAGGACGCGTTGGCAGGCCACGACGCACAACCGTAATCCATCCGCCCGTCTAGCGCGCGACAATCTCGTCCCCAACCAGCCGTGCATTTCGGCAACCGGGTTGTTGGACCGGAAATACCGTCAAGCCCGGCAAACCTCATAGTCAGCGTCGATTTTGTCGAGATCGGCAGGGCGGCACGCTCTGGCGAAATGGATGAGGCACGATGCCAGTAAACGCCGCCAGTGCTGCCGTGCCGCGTCCACTGGTTTTCGCCGGGTTTCCCGCGAGCTCCTGGGCCTTCGCGTTGCGCGTATGGCTGGCGATGACGCTCGCCCTCTATGTCAGCTTCTGGCTCGAGCTGGACTCGCCGTCGTCGTCCGCCCTCACCGTCGCCGTCCTGGCCCTGCCGACACGCGGCCAGGGCATGGAGAAGGCCGGCTACCGGCTGGTCGCAACCGTCATCGGCGTCGTGGCGTCCATCGCGATCGCGGGCCTGTTTTCCCAGACCGACGGTCTCCTGCTCGCGGTGCTCGGCATGTGGGTCGGGCTCTGCGTCTATGTCGCGGGGATGCTGGACGGCAATCGCGCTTATGCGGCGGCGCTGTGCTGCATCACCGTCGCCCTCGTCGCCGTCCAGCAGATCGACACGCCGCTGCAGGTGTTCCCGACCGGCGTCGCACGCGGCGCCGCCATCGGCATCGGCGTTCTCGCGGTGGCGCTCGTGAACGAGGTTCTGGCCGCACCGAACTATCATCCGGTGCTGGCAAGCCGCATCGAGGGGTTGCACGGCCGGGTCACGGGTCTCGCGCAAGCGGCCGGGCATCCCTCCGCAACGGCTGCCGCGAGCCTGCTGCACGACATCGCGGCACTGCGTCCGGAGATCGCCAGCCTCGTAACGGAGTCGAGCACCGGCACGCCGAGAACCGAAGCCGCGCGCTCCGCGCTGGTCGACCTCGTCAGCGCGCTCTCGCTCGGCCGCATGCTCGCAGCGCTCCCCACCGCTTCCCCGGATAAAGTCGGGCTGATAGCGATGTCCCGATCCTGGCTCCAGGCCGAGATCAGCCGAAAGAACGCGCAGGTGTGCAGCAGCCTCGAAGCGCTGCGTGAAGGGACGCACCCACATCATGCATGGCGCGCGCCGCTCTACCGCTCGCGCCGCATCGCGGCGGAAACCGCCGCACGGGCCGCGATCTCGTTCATGCTGATCGCGCTCTTCTTCGTGCTGACGGGCTGGCCGAGCACCGAGCTCTGCCTCACGCTCGTCGCAGCGATCATCGGCCTCAGCTCAATCTCGCCCGCGCCACGAATCTTTGCGCAGGTAACGGTGACGGCGATGCCGATCGCCTGCGCGCTGGCGGGCATCCTGAAATACCTCGTCTTCAACGGCGTCTCCGAGTTTCAGCTGCTGGCGATCGGTCTTGCGCCTGTCGTCATCGGCCTCGCGCTGCTGATGTCATTGCCGAACCCGATGTTGTCGTCCCTCGGCCGGCTCGTCCTGGTGTTCATGATCGCCGTCCTCGCACCGACCAATCCGCAGAGCTACGACCCCGAGGTGTTCCTGGTGACGAGCCTCTTCGCCTGCATGTCGGCGGTGCTCGTCTTCGCGGCACAGATGCTGCTGCCGCCCCTATCCGGCGACCGGAGGGTGCGGCTGCTGCTGGGAGAGGCCGGGCGCGAGCTGGATCACCTCGGCCGCGGACGAACCCGACACCTCGCGCCGGAAGAAGCCGCGTTTCGCGACGCAGCACGGATCGAACAGATCCTGACCGCAAACGGTGCCTTGCCCCTGGATCGTCAGATCACGGCCAAAGCGATGCGTTGTTTCGACCAGGCCGAGACCTTGCGGCGTTGCTGCGCCGAACTGGACCGACTGCGACAGGGTCCGCTCGCCGGAGCGGCGCGGGACGCGCGCGAGGCTCTCGCCCGGCGCAGCGGCCGCGCCATCCTCGCTTCTGCCGAGGCGCTGCGCAAGGCGGCAGCGCGAAGCAAATTGTCCGCCAATTCGGCCATCGCCATGCTGATTGCAGCGCGCGGCGCATTAGCGCCCTCACAATCTCCAAGCTAGGGCGCACGGCCATGACGAACACCTATCGGGAGCTGGTCGTCGGCGGCGTGCTCATCGCCCCCATTGTTTCCTATGCGGTAATCGCGCTGCTCGCGTTCCTGCTGCTCCGCCCGCTGCTGCGCTTCGTCGGATTCGCAAGCTGGTTCAGCAACCCCTCGCTGGCGGAGCTCAGTCTCTACGTCGCGATGTTCGGCTTGCTCGCACTGTTCTTCTAGGGAGAAAGAGTCATGGACGCCGCCCTGCCCCGGGACGCCGCCGCGCGCCGCGGCGAGCCGTCAGTCGAAGTCCAGGCCGATGCCGCCGACAACGTGAACGATTCGGGCGTGCCGGAGACCGTGGCGCACGACACTGGTGATCGCGCGATGGAGAACGGCAGGCCTCAGGAACAGACCACGTCCCCCTCGACGCCGCAGCGCAAAGCGGCGGTCCGCTTCATCCGCGCTTCCGGCAAGCATCTAGCGACCCTGGGGATTGCACTGACCGCAATCGTGATTGCGGCTGCGACCTGGCAGCACTACGTCACGGCGCCCTGGACGCGGAACGGCAGTGTGCGTGTCCAGGTCGCCAACGTCGCGCCGCAGGTTGCCGGCAAGATCGTGGAGCTGCGTGTGGCCGACAACCAGTTCGTCCACAAGGGCGACGTCCTCTACGTCATCGACCCCTTCGACTTCGAGGTGGCTGTCCGCGTCGGCAAGGCCCTGGTCGACCAGCGGGCCGCGGATCTCGTGGTGAAGAAGGCCGAGTTCGACCGGCGCCAGCATCTGTCCGATCTTGCGACGACGCCCGAAGAGCAGCAGATCTATGCAGGCAATGCGGCGCAGGCGAAGGCTGCCTACGAGGCAGCAACGCACCAACTCGCGCAGGCGGAGTTGAACCTGAAGCGCACCAGCGTGGTCAGTCCGGTCGACGGCTATGTCACCAACCTCCTGCTGCGTGCGGGCGATTATGCCGTCACCGGCGTCAGCAACGTTTCCGTCATCGACTCCAACAGCTTCTGGATCGACGGCTATTTCGAGGAGACCAAGATGGCGCGGGTGTGCGTCGGCGATCGCGCCGAAGCGCAACTGGTCGGTTATCCCAGCCCGATACTCGGACATGTGAAGACCGTAACGCGGGGCATCAGCGCGTCGAACGCCGCCACAGGCACGCAAGGCCTGCCCAACGTCGATCCGATCTACACCTGGGTGCGGCTGGCGCAGCGCGTACCGGTCCGCCTCGCCATTGATACGGTTCCGCCGGATGTCCCGCTCGTCTCCGGCATGACAGCGACGGTGACGATCCGGCAGCCGTCCGCGGGCGGTGGCCAAAGCTGGTTCGACCGGTTCCGCGCGAGCTTCGTCGATCCCGTCGTCGATCTGGTCGGCGCGGGACGTCCGCCCCGTCCGGACTGCCTGCAAGCGGCATCGCAGCAGCGCCCCGAGGTGGAAGCGCTTCCCTACACACGCGAGCCCGCGGTTCCGCCGGCAGAGAAGATCGCACCCGGCCTCACGCCCGGTATCGATGCCTCGCCACGCCAACCCTGAATCAGGCGTGTACCCATCGCCGGACACCGTCCGCGGCAACATCCGACCTCACAACGCAACCATCTGATCCCTTTGGTTCAATTGACCTTTTTGCGACATGCGGTCGCACCTATCGCATTTGCAAAATCTAATACCGCTTAAGCTTCCTTAACGAGCCTCGCGGTGAAATCGCACCTATCGTTGAGCATGGACCATTTGCATTTGGCCGCCGCCAAGACGGCAGCCGAATCCAAGAGACGGGACAAACAATGCTCACCGATATGCAAGCGGCCGGTGCCTGGTCGACGTATCAACCCAACCGTCGCAACTCCGATTCCCCGCGGGAGACCCGCGCGTTTCCCCTCGAACGAAGGTGGCGGCAGCCCGGCCAACGGACCGGCACTGCATCAGACGACATCGCGATCTCGCGCTGGACCTGTGCTCAAACAGGCATAACGCACGAAGAGGCCACGACGCCCATCGACCGCTATTTCTTCGCGATCGCCTTGAAGACGACCCGCGTCAAGCTGACCAGAGGCCGTCACACCATCTTCGACGGTGTCATGCCGGCCGGCTCGTTGTATATCGGCGCGCCATCGCAGCAGCTCAGTGCGCAGTTCCACGCACCGTGCGATTTCCTGCACTTCCATGTCTCGGCCAGCAGTTATTTTCCGCCTCTTCGACCCGGAGCAGGATCTGCCTCGCATGAGGGCCTCAACGACCTGATCCTGCTTCGTGATCCCTTCGCCGAGCAGCTTGCGAAAGCGCTGACCGAACGCGGTCATTCGGCCGACCGCGAATTCGCGCGCTGCATCGGGAAGACGCTGGCCATGCACCTTGCCCGGCGCGAGCTGCCACACGCGAGAGTCAATGCCTTGCCGAAATGGCGGCTGCGGCGCGTCGAGGAATATGTCGGGACACATTTCGACCACTGCATCAGCCTCTCCGAGCTTGCCAAGGTCGCGGGACTGTCCCGGATGCATTTCGCGGCCCAGTTCCGCGCCGCGACCGGATATCGGCCGCGCGAGTATCTGCTGCATCAGCGCATCGAGCGCGCGAAATCGCTGCTATCGAACACCGACACGGCGTTGGCCGAGGTGGCACTCATCGTCGGCTTCTGCACGCAGGCTCATTTCTCGACCGTCTTCAAGCGGATCACGGGTGACACTCCCGCGCGGTGGCGGTGCACCAGCCGGAATGCGTCGGCTTCGTCCAGGCTCACCGGCGCTGATCCGGCTTCGACATCGAAGACGATGTCGCGCGTGTTGCCCGTGGACTTCGCGTGAATCATGCGAAATGGGAAATAGCCGGGGTTCGTGAAATACTTCTGCTGCGGGATCGGCGATAGTGTGCATGTTAGGTGACTGAGACCCCCAAGTCACCGCTCGAGCCTCTCTCCTCCCTGGGCATCCGAGCATTTTGGGGCCGTCCTCCCCCAAAGGACGGCCCCTTTTTTTCGACAACGTAGCGCGATCGACGGCATCACCTGTCCGGAACCGGCCAGCTCTAGGCGCCGAGGTGGTGCGCGATCCAGCCGCGCACGCCCTGCATACTTCTGAAATCATCCAGCGAGCGCGCCGACAGTCCGGTGTCGATGCCCGCAACCATCGCGCTCAGCGCGTGCCCCGGACCGAGCTCGAGAAATCCTGTCGCGCCGGCTTCGACGCACGCTTGCAGGCAATCGGCCCATTGCACGGTGTGCGAGATCTGCGCGGCAAGCTTGTCGAGGCCGCTCTCGAGCGAGACGACCGGAGCGGCATCGATCCCGCTCAGAATGCGCCCGCCGGTCCTGGGCGGGAACACCACCGGCACGCTACCCAGGACTTCACGAAATACGGCGGAGGCTCCGGCGAGCCGCCTGGTGTGCGAGGCGACCTCGACCGGCAACACGACGATCCTTGCAGCGTGCATCGCCCGCGCTTCTGCGGCAATCCCGTCCAGCGCCTCACGCCCACCGCCGATGACAAAGGCATCGCCCGGATTAACAATGGCGATCGCGGCATCGTAGCGCTCGCAAAGGCGATCGAGCTCTTCTCGCCGAAGACCGCGGACGAAGATCAGCCCGTCGCCGGCACGCGTGGCTGCATCCATGGCCTCCGCACGGCGTACCACGAGATCGAGCGCGACGGTCGCATCGAACAGGCCGCCGATGCTCCAGGCCGCGATCTCGCCGACGCTGTAACCGGCAATGATCACACCGCATGGGATGGCATCGCCGAGCGCGGCTGCAGCGGCCAGCGCCTGCACGGTACACAGAATCTGACCGGCGCGGTTGCGATGCAGTGCCTCGTCGGGCTCTGTGCCGACGAAATCGCGCGGATCCTTGCCGCCCAGCAATGTCGCGGCGTGCGCAAACAGGTGCGCGGCTTCCGGCGCATCGCCTGTGAGGGCGAACATCTCCCGGTGCTGCCTGCCCTGTCCCGAGCACAGAATCGCGAGCGTCATGGTCGCTGCCTAACGAGGAAAGAACAATGCAATCGCAATCGCCAGGGTCACGACGCTGAATCCGGTGCTGGCGATGACCATGGAGCCGACCGTCGCGGAGTCCAGCCGGTAATTGACGGCAAACAAAATGCCGAAGAAGCCCGAAGGCAATGCCGCGAGCAGAATTGCCGTCTTCGCGACATCGGGTGCGAGGTGAAAGCCGTAGACAATTGCGACGGCCAGCAATGGACGCATGACGTCCGCTGCTCCCGTTGCGGCAACCACTCTCCAATCGAGGCGAAGCGCCTGGGCCGACAGAACGAGACCGGTCAGGAACAGGGCAACGCCTGCGGCCGCGCTCCCGATCAGAGTGAGAGAGGCATGGACAAGTGGATCGAGAGTCATGCCGGACAACGAGAACACCACGCCGAGCGCGGGTGCCCACACCACCGGCTTGGCGAGCGCGCGCCGCACGGCCGTCAGAACCGGCTGCGATGGCGCATCGCCGCCGCGGGTCTTGGCGGTGCTCATCTCCACGATCACGAGCGTCAGGGGGCTGACCAGGATCGAGCCGGTTGCGAGCGCAACGGCGACCGGGACGACACCGGCCGGCCCGAGCACGGTCGACAGGATCGGCAGACCGACGCCGGCAAGATTTGGGAAACCGACCGTCAGAGCCTGCACCGACGCGTCTGACCTCGTCACTGCAAAGAAGCTGCGCTCGAACCAGTACCAGGCGAGATAGATGACCACCATCGTCACGCCGAACACGAGAAAGACCGGAGCTTGCCCGGTGATCCCAGCCCGTGGGGCCGATGCGGTCGCGGCGAACAGCGAGGCCGGCAGGGCGAAATCCATCACCAGCGCATTGAGCCCTTCGACGTGACCGTTGTCGACGATGCGAGCCTTGCCTGCAACGAACCCCAGTAGCAGGACGAAAAACACCGGCACCAGCGCCATCAAGATGACGTTCGACGTCATGGGTTCAGCCCCTCATGGGCGTCGACGAAGAGCGTCATTGCGAGCAGGTCGGCCGATCCACCAGGGCTGAGACGGCGGGCGACGAAGCTGTCGTGGATCGATTGTGCGCGGGCGCGCCAGCCGGTCATACGAACGCCGCCTGACGCGATGAAGCGACGCGCCGCATCACGCGCAAAGCTAAGGCCATCGAGCCCGCCGCGATGCAGGAGGTTGGTGTCCTCGACGGATGCGATCAGGGCGAAGCACGCCTCGACCCGCGGGGCTTCCGTATCTTCCGCCACGACAGGCGCCGCTCTTCGCAGGGCCGGCAAACCGATCCGGTAGACACTGGGAAATCCGCTCGCGGCCTCGAGGCGCGCGCCGCCGGCGCGAAAGCGGCGGCGAGCCGCGCTGCCATGGCTGTGCAGCAGCACCGGACCGTCGAGAATGCTGTCGCCCCACAGGCGCGTCACGACATCGCCGAGCGCAAGCCCGGGATCGACCACACCGCCGGCCTTCGCGCCGGCTGCCGCGCAGAGCAGACCGAGCCCGAAGATCGCGCCGCGGTGCGTGTTGACCCCCGAGGTCGCCGCGAACATCGTGCGCTCCGCCTCCAGGCCGATGATCCGCAGCCGCCCCATACCGCAGCCGAGCGCGCCCGCATCGGCAAGGCGCTGCAGATAAGGTCGGATCGCCGCGGCGCTGCGACGGAACGTGCCGGCATCCATGTCGTCGTGACTGCCATTGTCGACGTGGCTCACAAGACCCGGCTTCGGCCAGGTTTCTAGCTCCTTGACGAGGCAATCGGCCGCGAGGTCGCCGATTGCGGAGACATCGAACCCAATTCGCGACTGGCGCGGGGTAAGCGGTTCAGCGCCTCGCAAGGCTGCGGTGATCATGATCCCGTCGCTCCCGAAATGAACCGGTCCCTGCCGAGCAGGGTCACGCCCTCGATGCTCTTGACCAGAAGCTCGCGCGCACCGGCATGGAATTCGCGCCAGTTCACCGCGGCGCCATCGGCGCGCATCAGCTCGCCATCGAGCCGCATCGGTGCTTCGATCTCGATCGCAGCCAGATCGGCGACGAGACGACCAAGATCGGTTTCGGGGCGAATCTCGAACAGGAGGTCGAGATCCGAACGGGCGGTTAGGTAGTCAAGCCCAGTCAGCGCCTCCCATGCGAGGCTGCCGAACACGCGCGCGTGCACCGAATGGCGAAGCGCGAGGTCGTCGAGCCGATCGAGCGTAGGCCGCCAGCATTGCGGAGCGGATGCACGCGCTTCCCGCAGCGAGGGCGGCCTCGCGATCGCGACGATGTCGCCGAGGCCGGCGAGAAGGGAGAGCCGCTTCTTACCGGCAGAGGGAGGCAAAGGCAGACCCAAAGCGAGGCCGGTCGTCTCGCAGGGCAGCGCGCGCCGCCTGATTGTCGGCCATCCCAGCTCCGCCCAGTGCAAAACGAGGGGATCGCACGCGAGATCGCCATGCGGAATGAGCAGCGCGCGCCATCCTTCCGGGCGGACAAAGACGAGGTCGTGACGACCTGCGGGCCGGTCAACGTGCTTGCAGGGCGAGGTCACGAACACGCTCCGCGATATCGGCGGCCTTCAGCCGGCCACCACGCGCCTTGCCGAGCGCATCCCGCCCGTCCCGCGCGGCCGGCATGTCGGCCAGCAACGCCTCCAGCTGATCGGCGAGCGAGGCGGCATGGCTCCACGTCATGTGGACGGCGCCCATCTGCGCGAGATTGGACAGGCCCGGAGCGAACACCGGTGTCGATCTCGCCTTCTCCTCCAGCGCTTCCATCGACAGTTTGGTGACCTTCGCCATCGACGGCAGGTCCATCACCGCAGGATCGGCGCCGGGCAACCCCACCAGCACGCGGGTCGCAAGTCCGGTCGCAAGCAGCGCGCCTGCCGCCGAGTGACCGTAGAGAAGGCCGATGGTCGGGCGGCCGTTCATGTCCGCGTGGATCAACACCTTCGCCAGATGCGCGAGAAATTCGTTCAGGCCGAGCAGCTCGTCGCGCTTGCTCATGCGCTGGCTGTCGCTGTCGACGAGCACCAGGATCGGACCGCTGTCCCGGTCGATCGACTTGAGCACATGGCCGGACAGTCTGATCGCCTCGTCAACGCCGAGCGCGGTCCGGTCAGCGACGCCGAGGACGAGCATATTTGCGCCGGATCGTAGCGTCGCCGAACCGAGCAGCACGCCCTTGTCGTTCCTGACCTCATGTCCGTCGGGGAAGAGCGCAGTGATGATGTCATCGAGCGTCACGGCTGGTCCTCCCGATCCTGTCGGCGAGCGCAATGAACTGATCGGCCGGCAGTTCCGGAACCGTTTCGGCATGCGCGATGCCTTCCGCCGTCCAGATATCGACGGCATCGGCGCAGGCACCGAAGCGGCGCAACCGGTCGGCAAGCCGCCCCTGCTCCGCCTTCAGGCTGTCGAGACCGAACGGACCGACCAGGCTCAGCAGCTCCAGCGCGGCCTCGCGGAAATCCTGCACATTGTCGTCGGCAAAGACGTCGGCGGCGCCGAGCAGCCGGCGATGCTTGCCGCCCATGGTGCGCCAGACCAGCGCACGGTCGCGGGAATCGAACTCCTCGACGCCGCGATTGGTCTCGATCACTTCGGGGCCCGACACCGCGATGCGCCCGGACTCCGAGACGGCGAGCGCCGAGCAGCAGCCTGCGATCAAGCCGCCGCCACCATAGCATCCGGACCTGCCGCCGATCAGGCCGATGACCGTCACGCCGGCGCTGCGCGCCTCCATCACCGCGCGCATGATCTCGGCGATCGCGAGCTCGCCGGCATTGGCTTCCTGCAACCGCACGCCGCCGGTATCGAACAGGATCAGGACGGGGATCGAGCCGATCTGGTGCGCCGCGCGGAGCAATCCCGTCAGCTTGGCGCCGTGCACCTCGCCGAAGGCACCACCCATAAAGCGGCCCTCCTGTGCGGCGACGAACACGAGCGATCCGTCAAGCCGGCCGTGGCCGACGACGATGCCGTCGTCGAACTGCTCGGGAAGATCGAATATCTTCAAGTGCGGACTGACCTCGCGCTGCTCCGGCCCGATGAATTCGACGAAGCTGCCGGCATCGAGCAGCAGCTCCAGCCGGGTGCGGGCCGACGCTTCATAGAAGCTGGTGCTGCGGGCGCGTTCGGCCGGGGTGATGCCCTTGAGCGGTGCAGTCATCGGCCGTCCTCCGCGATCAATCGCACCGCCTGCGCCAGCCGTAGCGAGACCGTGTCGGGCCGCGCGCCGCCGTCGTTGATCGAGAATCTCAGCCCGCCAGGCGAATAGCGCTCGACGAAATCGCCGATCACGGCGGTCCACACCTCACCGAAGCCCGTAGCCGCGGTCTTGATGTCGAGGGCGCACTCCACATCCGACAGGACACGCTCCACCAGCACTTCCAGATTGCCCGAGGCGACCACGCCGACGATCGCACTCTTCCTGGTGCCGCCGGCCGGTGCGCGAACCCTGTGCTGAAACCTGAGATCTTCCATAGACCGTCCTCACCAATTCCTGAATTTCGAGGGCGGCGCGTAGAGGCCGCCGGACCAGCGCACGAGATCCTTGATCGACCGCGCCGCCAGCATGCTGCGATCCGCATCGAGCGGGTTGATCCCGAGATCCTCCGGGCGGCGGATCACCCCGCGCTCGCGCAGCCGTGCAATCACGCCGTGGTCCCGCCGACGGCCGACATCGGTGTAGCCCGCAACACCACGGATGGCCTGCTCGCGCTCCTGCGCGGTGCGGCACAGCAGGAGGTTGGCCACGCCCTCCTCGGTGACGATATGCGTGACGTCGTCGCCGTAGATCATGATCGGCGCGAGCTCGAGGTTCAGCTTCTCCGCGAGCTCGATGGCGTCGAGCTTCTCGACGAACAGCGGCACGTTCTTGTCGCCGAACGTCTCGCCGATCTGCACGACCAGCTTGCGGCCGCGGCGCATCAATGCGGAGCCGTCAGGATCGGCCTCGGCTCCCGCTTTCAGCCAGGGCTCGCTCGGATGACGCCGCCCGCGGGCATCCGCTCCCATGTTCGGCGCACCGCCGAACCCGGCAATGCGCGAGGCGGTGACGGTCGATGAATTTCCCTGCAGATCGATCTGCAAGGTGGAGCCGATGAACATGTCGCAGGCATAGAGACCGGCGGTCTGGCAGAAGGCGCGATTGGAGCGCAGCGAGCCGTCGGGGCCGGTGAAGTACACGTCAGATCGCGCGCGGATGTAGTCATCCATGCCGACCTCCGAGCCGAACGAATGGATCTGCCGCACCCAGCCGGACTCGATCGCTGGAATCAGCGCGGGATGCGGGTTCAGAGCGAAATGGGTTGCAATCCTGCCCTTTAGCCCAAGCCGCTCGCCAAAAGTCGGCAGCAGAAGCTCGATCGCGGCCGTGCTGAAGCCGATGCCGTGATTGAGCCGCTGCACGCCATAGGGCGCATAGATGCCCTTGATCGCGAGCATCGCGGTCAGGATCTGCCCTTCCGTGATCGCGGCCGGATCGCGCGTGAATAGCGGCTCGACGAAGAACGGCTTGTCGGACTTGACGATGAAGTGGACGCGATCCGCCGGGATGTCGACCCGCGGCACCGTCTCGACGATCTCGTTGACCTGCGCGATCACGATGCCGTCCTTGAAGGCGGTGGCCTCCACCACGGTCGGCGTGTCCTCGGTGTTCGGACCGGTGTAGAGATTGCCCTCGCGGTCGGCGCTGACGGCGGCGATCAAGGCGACGTGCGGCGTCAGGTCGATGAAGTAGCGGGCGAAAAGTTCGAGATAGGTGTGGACCGCGCCGAGCTCGATCTTGCCGCCGAACAGCATGCGGGCGATGCGCGCCGATTGTGGCCCGGAATAAGCATAATCGAGGCGCTTGGCGACGCCGCGGTCGAACAGGTCCAGATGCTCGGCAAGAACGACGCCGGACTGCACCATGTGCAGATCGTTGACCTTCGCGAGATCGACGGCGAGCAGCGCGCGGCTGAGCAGATCGGCCTGCTTCTGGTTGTCACCCTCGAGGCAAACCCGGTCGCCCGGCCTGATCACCGCCTCCAGCAGCCGCGTGGCATCGTGCGCCGCCACGACCTTGCCGCGCGCGAGCCCGGCGCCGGCTCCGATGCGCGCATCGCGCGCGGCACGGTTGTTCTGCCAGCTCGTCATGACTTCTGTTCCTTCGCGGCATTGGCTCCGCTCCAGAGCGACCCGGGATTGGCGCGATCGGGATAGAGCTCCAGCATCGCCTCATAGAGCTCGCGCGGCGATGCCGTTGCCTCGGTCGAGGAATTCGCGACCCACATCAGGTCCGGATTGCCGGACGGCAAGTCGCGGCTCAAACCGGGGCGCTTCACCGTCATCACGCTCCAGTTCAGGACGGTGCTGCTCTTCTCGATCACGGTCATGGAATTCTCCGGAGTGGACAGTCGGACCGGCGGGAGTGCTGTCGCTCCCGCCGTCCTTCCTTCTGCCGGCCGTGCGTCAGAACCGGCAAAATACGTCGTCAGCGCGTGGCCGGCTGCTGAACACTGCGCGCAGCGCGGGCGATGACAGCCGCCACTTCCTTCGGATGCGACTCGTAGACGGAGTGGCTGGCACCCGGGATCACGGTAGTCTGGCTTTTGGCGCGCTCGTAGTACCAGCGCTCGAGATCGGGATTGATGATCTGGTCGCCGCCGGCAACGATGCCCCAGCTCGGCTTGGTCTTCCACGCGGCCGCGGTCAGCGGCGTGCTGAACACCTGAGTCGCGGCCAGAACCTGGGAGCGCGCAACGAACTCGGCGCGCTCGCGCGGCAGATCGGGCGCGAACAGTTTCGGGAATTGCACGGGATCGAGATAGGTGAACTTGTCTGGCGTGACCTTGATGACGCCTTCGGTCTTGCCGAGCACGCTCGGTGTCTTCTTGCCCAGCGCCGATTCATCCTCGCCAACGTCGGGAGCGTGTGCGGCGACGTAGACGAGGCCGACGACGTTGGGATGGACGCCGGCTTCGGTGATGATCGAACCGCCATAGCTATGACCGACGAGGAGCGTCGGGCCGTCCTGCAGATCAAGAATGCGCTTCGCCGCCGTGACGTCGTCGGCAAACGAGGTTTCGGGCTCCTGCACCATCGTCACGCGGAAGCCTTCCTTGGTCAGGATCTCGTAGACGGGCTTCCAGCCCGACGCATCGACCCAGGCGCCGTGCACCAGGACGATGTTCTTCAGGGATTCCGCGCGCGCCGGGGTGACGGTCGCGAACAGGGAAAGAGCGGCGGCGATGGCGAGGCCAGCGTTGAGGTGTTTCATGTCGGGATCACTCCGGGTTGGAATGACGCGACACTAGGTTCGACGCCCGCTCGCGTATTTCGGCAAACAACGGCCGTTGCCACTTCGCACGCCGGCACGTGTCCCGCCGCAGCTCTGATCCCGCTCACGTCCGGCTTTCTCTGACGGCACGACCTCCTGCGCATGTGGAGCGGCAGGCGTTCGTACGCGAAAGACGGCGTGTATCGGTTCTGTCATTCGAGACAGGTGTTCGAGCACCGAGAGGATCGACAATGACATCGAATTCACTCATCCGGATTGCAGCTATCATTATAATCCTCCTGGAAGCGGCAGCCCCGGTTCATGCGGCGTCCTGCAAGGACTCGATCTGGCGTGTCCAGGCGCAGCTGGACGCGGCCATCGAGAAGAATGCCGGCGCACATGGCTGGGGCCCGGAAAGTCTCGATGCGCTGCGCAGTTATCAGCCCACACCACGATCGCTGGCGGAGGCCGAAGGCCCGAGCGGAGCGCATCTTCGGCTCGCGCTCGATGCCCTCGATCGCGCGCGCGCCGCGGACCGTTCCAAGGACATTGCGAGGTGCCGCCGGGAGCTGTCCGAGGCAACGCTGCTGCTTCAGAAGCAGCCACAATGAGGGAGATCCCTCCCGACCGTGCGGGCAGACAGCCAGACGTGCGTTCAGGGAATACCAGTGCGCCGGTCGCTTCCTATCGTCCCGCGCAAGTGAAAGACTCCGGAGCAGCCCATGCGAGAACAGCTCTCATCGAACAGATCCAGATACCGCCCGTCTGCATCGATGCACCCGCGCGTGGCGCTCGCGGCTAGCTGGATATGGCTGATCCCGGCTGCGGCAAATGCGCAAATGACGCTGCCGACGACGCAGCCCCCCGTCGGCATGTCCGCGACCTCGCCGCTCAACCTCGGCTCGACGCGGCCTGAGGGCATTCCGTTAGGCTCGACCGAAATCGCAACGCCAGGCGTATCCCCGATCAATCCTTCGCTGGGCATGACGAACTGCCCCGTCTCGGGCAATACCGGATCATCGGGAGCCCTGTTCGATGGCGGCGGCCTCTCCGGAAGCCCGTCGCTCGCCTGCCAGAGCGGCACCACGACGCCATCGGCATTGCCTCCCCCGACATCCACGGTCGGTCGTGTCGGGATTCCGCTCGGATCCACCGAGCTCGGCGGCGCCGGAACAAGTCCGTTTGTGCCGGTGCCCGGCCCCACGTCCATGAGCAGCACGCCCCCAATCGACGGCTCCGGCAATCCCTGAGATCACCAAGGAGCATCACCGTGAAGCGGACCCTCACCATCGCATGCTTTGCTCTCGCCGCGATCCTGATCGGCGGAGCCCTCTGGTTCTTCAGTAACGATCAGAAGCCGGCCGTCGCGGCCGCGCCGGTACCCGTCGCCGTGCCGGTGGTCGCGGCCACCGTCACCGGCAAGGACGTCCCGATCTATCTGCGTGGCATCGGCACGGTGATTGCCTACAACACCGACGTCGTGCGCAGCCAGATTCAGGGGCAGATCGTCAAGATCGCCTTCACCGAGGGACAGACCGTCAAGACCGGCGATCTGCTCGCCCAGATCGATCCACGGCCTTATGAAGCACAGATCGAGCAGCTGACGGCCAATCGCGACAGAGACCAGGCGCAGCTCGCGAACGCCGAGGCCAATCTTTCACGCTACAATCAGCTTGGCGACAAGGGTTATGCGACCCCGCAACTGATCGAGACGCAGACGGCGCAGGTGGCGCAGCTCAAGGCCGCCGTGAAGGCGGATCAGGCCCAGATCGACGAGGCCAATGTCCAGCTCAGCTACACGCGCCTGACGTCGGCGATTCCCGGCATCACCGGCGTTCGCCAGATCGATGTCGGCAACGTGATCCATCCGACAGACCCGAACGGTCTCGTCGTCGTCACACAGATCGAGCCGATCTCGCTGCTGTTCACCCTGCCGCAGACCGACCTGCCCGTCATCCAGCAGCACGCAGCACAGGGAGAGCTGAAGGTCATCGCCTACAGCCAGGACAACAAGGTGAAGCTCGACGAAGGCACGCTGCTGCTGGTCAACAACGAGATCGCGGGAACGACCGGCACCGTCCAGCTCAAGGCGGTGTTTCCGAACCATGAGCATCGGCTGTGGCCGGGCCAGTTGGTGAACGCGCGCCTGCTGCTCGAGATTCAGAAGAACGCGCTCACTGTCGCTGGCTCGGCCGTACAGCAGGGGCCGAACGGCAGCTATGTCTATGTCGTATCTCCCGACCACACCGCGGCCTTGCGTTCCGTTCACGTCGCACAAATCAGCGATGGCCAGGCCCTGATCGACCATGGGCTGAAATCCGGCGAGGTCGTCGTGGTCGACGGCCAGTATCGGTTGACTGAAGGCAGCCGCGTTCGCGAGCTGCACGGCAAGGCCGCGCAGGAAGCCGACCTGCAGAGCGCCGTGCAGGATGCGATTCCATGAACCTCTCCGCGCCCTTCATCCTGCGGCCGATCGCAACCGCCCTGCTGATGGCCGGCCTGTTGCTGCTTGGCCTTGCGGCCTATCCGCTGCTGCCGGTCGGAGCACTACCGAACGTCAATTACCCGACGATCCAGATCTCGGCGCAATTGCCCGGCGCCGATCCGGGCACCATCGCCTCGTCGCTCGCAACCCCGCTCGAGCAGCAGCTCAGCCAGATCCCCGGCATTACGCAGCTCACCTCCTCCAGTGCGCTCGGCGTTGCCCAGCTTACGGTGCAATTCGAGCTGTCGCGCACGGTGGACAGCGCGGCGGTGGACGTGCTAGCCGCAATCAACGCCGCCAGCCCCTTCCTGCCGCCGAACATCCCCTACCCGCCGACGATCAGGAAGGTGAATCCGGCGGAGACGCCGATCATGCTGATCGCGCTGACGTCGGACTCGCTGCCGCTGACGACGGTGGACGCCTATGCCGAAAATATCCTGCTGCCGAAGATCTCGCAGGTGCCCGGCGTCGGCCTCGTCGGCATCGGCGGACAGCAGAAGCCGGCCATCCGCATCCGCGTCAATCCGCAGGCGCTCGCCGCCCGCGGCATCGGCCTCGAAGATGTCCGCAACGTCATCGCTGGCGCCAATGTCGACCTGCCCAAGGGCACGCTCAACAGCCCACGCGTCACCTACACGCTGAACACCAACGACCAGCTGCTGAAACCCTCCGCCTACGAAGACCTTATCATTGCCTATCGCAACGGCTCGCCGGTGCGCCTGCGCGATATCGGCTCGGCGATCGAGGCGCCCGAAAACGACCTCCTGGCCGGCTGGTACGGCAAAGATCCCGCCATCATCCTCGCCGTTCAGCGCGTTCCCGGCGCCAACGTCATCGACACGGTCGACCGCATCAAGAAGCTGCTGCCGCAGCTCCAGGCCTCGGTTCCACCGGCAATCAAGGTAACGATTGCCGCGGATCGCACAGCCACCATCCGCGCCGCCGTCTCCGACGTGCAATTCACGCTGATGCTGACGGTCGCCCTGGTGGTGATGGTCATCTTCCTGTTCCTGCGGAATTTCTGGGCCACGGTGATCCCGGCGATCACGGTTCCGCTGGCGCTGATCGGGACGTTCGCGGTCCTCTATGTGCTCGGCTACAGTCTCGACAATCTCTCGCTGATGGCCTTGTCGATCGCGGTCGGCTTCGTGGTCGACGATGCCGTCGTCGTCATCGAGAACATCGTGCGCCATCTCGAGCAAGGCATGACGCCGCTGGAGGCAGCCCTCAAGGGCTCCGCCGAGATCGGCTTCACGATCGTCTCCATTACCCTGTCGCTGATCGCGGTCTTCATCCCGCTGTTCCTGATGGGCGGCTATGTCGGCAAGCTGTTCCAGGAATTCGCCGTCACGATCACCGCCTCGCTGCTGCTGTCGCTGGTCATCTCGCTGACCCTGACGCCGATGATGTGCGCGCGCCTGCTGAAAGATGATTCACGAAGGAAACACGGCCGGGTCTACCTCCTGTTCGAGCGCGGCTTCGATGCCCTGCTTGCGCTCTACGCGCGGGGCTTGCGCGTGGTGCTGCGGCATCGCTTCGTGACGCTGCTCGTGATGCTCTCAACCATCGCGTTGACCGGCTACCTCTACGTGATCATCCCCAAGGGTTTCTTTCCGCAACAGGACACCGGGCAGATCGTCGGCATCACCGAAGCCGCCCAGGACATCTCCTTCCCCGCAATGTCGGAACGCCAGCAGGCGATCGTCGACATCCTGTCGAAGGATCCCGCGATCCAGTCAGTGGCAAGCTATATCGGCCCGGGAGGCCCGACCGCGACGCTCAACCAGGGCCGCATCTTCATCGTGCTGAAGCCGAAGCCCGAGCGCAAGGCGAGCGCCGACCAGATCATCAACCGGCTGCGCCCGCGTCTCGCCCACATCCAGGGCATCACGCTGTACATGCAGGCGGCGCAGGACATCACGATCGGCGCACGCCTGTCGAAGACGCAGTATCAATTCACTCTGACGGACGCCGATTCCAACGAGCTCAACCACTGGTCGGCGATATTCCTGGAGAAGCTCCGCGCGCTGGACCTCATCAGCGACGTCGCGAGCGACCAGGCCAATGCCGGGCCACGGCTGGAAGTCACCGTCAATCGTGAGGTCGCCTCCAGCTTCGGCATCCTGCCGACGACGATCGACAACACGCTCGACGACGCCTTCGGCCAGCGCATCGTCTCCACCATGTTCACCTCGCTGAACCAGTACCATGTCGTGATGGAGGTCGATCCGCGCTTCCAGTACGGGCCCGAAGCGCTCAAGGATATCTACCTGAACTCGGCCAGCGGCCAGCAGGTCCCGCTCAGCACGCTGGTTCACAGCGTCATCAAACCCGCGCCGATCCTGATCAATCACCAGAGCCTGTTTCCCTCGGTGACGATCTCGTTCAACCTGAAGCCCGGCGTCGCGCTGGGTGATGCGGTTACGGCGATCCAGAAGATCGAGAAGGACACCGGCAAGCCCGCCTCGCTGTCGACCTCGTTCCAGGGCAACGCCCAGGCCTTCCAGTCCTCCCTGCGTGGCACGCCGCTCTTGATCGGTGCGGCGCTGATCGTGATCTACATCATCCTCGGCGTTCTCTATGAGAGCCTGATCCACCCCATTACGATCCTGTCGACGCTACCCTCGGCCGGCATCGGCGCACTATTGCTGCTGCTCGCGGTCCACATGGATCTGAGCGTCATCGCCATCATCGGCATCATCCTCTTGATCGGCATCGTCAAGAAGAACGGCATCATGCTGGTCGACTTCGCGCTCGAGGTGGAGCGGCAGCACGGGCTCAGCCCGGAAGAGGCGATCTACCAGGCCTGCACGCTGCGCTTCCGCCCGATCCTGATGACGACGATGGCCGCGCTGCTCGGCGGCGTGCCGCTGATGATCGGCTCGGGCACCGGCGCGGAGCTGCGCCAGCCGCTCGGCTATACCATCGTCGGCGGCCTGATGCTGTCGCAGGTCCTGACGCTCTACACCACGCCCGTGGTCTATCTCTATCTCGACCGGCTCGGCAATTGGCTCACCGGCCGCAAGCCGCACGCAGCCGAGACATCCGCTCCATCCGCGACCGAAGCGAAGACGGGATTGAGCCATGAATCCGCTTGAGAAGGTAAAGACCGGCATGACGGCGGAAAAGCTGGTGACCGTCACACCGGAGATGACGGTCGGCCATGTGGTGCCGGGCATGCCCGCCGTCTACGGCACACCCATGATGATCCTGCACATGGAGATGGCCGCGGGATCGGCGGTTCAGCCGCTGCTGCCCGCGGGTCATGTCAGCGTCGGCATGATGGTCAATATCCGCCATCTGGCGGCAACGCCGGTCGGCCGCACGGTGCGCGCGGTCGCGCGGGTCGTCGCGATCGAGGCCAGGAGCATTCTGTTCGAGGTCGAGGCCTGGGATGGCGACCGCAAGATCGGCGACGGCACCCACCGCCGTGGGGTCGTTGATGTCGCCGAGTTTGAGCGGCGCTTCGGCGTGACAGTATCCGTGGCCGAGATAGCCTAAAGTCGCACACGGCCCGGTGGTAGCTTCGTGCGTTTTGGCAAAGTGCCTCCGAAAACGCAAAAGACCGCCCCTCTACGGCAGGGTAGACCGTCCGCATGACGCTCGAACGCCTGGATGGCTCTAACCCCGTACAGCCCCAGCGATGGTGGCAGCGTGTGCTGCCGATCCAGACAATACAGGATCGGATTCTGCTGTGGGCTTGGGGTAGCCTTGTTTTGACCCTGCTGTCCTTCGCCTGTTCACTGCTTGGCGACAATTTCACGGCGATCGCTTTCGCCGCTTTTCTGGCCGCTTCGCTGACGCTCGTCGGCGCCATCATGGATATCACGGCCCTGAAGAAGGCTCACGCTGAGCTGGAGCGGAGCGAGCTGCGCTACCGCCATCTGTTCAGCCGGATGCCGATCGCATTCCGGCAGCTCGACGCCAGCAGGCTGGTCGCGCTGTTTCGAAAGCTGCGCGCCGAGGGCGTCAAGGATCTCGGCGCCTATTTCGACAGCCATCCCGAGTTTCTGCGGACCTGCATGGACGCGCTCTCGTTTCAGGAGGCCAACGAACGGGCCATCCAGATGTTCGGGGGAGGCGCGGAAGGCTATGTCGGACGTTCCCTGGCCGACAGCTGGAAGGAACGCCCCGACACGTTCCGGCGCGCGATGGAATCCCGCTATCGCGGCGAGACGAACTTCGAGGAAGAGACCAGGATGGTCACATGGGACGGCCGCGTCGTCGACGTTCTCTTCACGACCGCCCGCGTCGGCCCCATCAACGATCTCGAGGTCAGCCTGGTCGGCACCATCGACATCTCGCAACGCGTTCGCGCCCAGCAGAAGCTCCAGCAGGTACAGGCCGAGTTTGCGCATGCAGCGCGGGTCTCGATGCTTGGCGAGCTCACTGCCTCGATCGCGCACGAAGTCAATCAGCCCCTCGCCGCCATCGCCACCAACGGCGCCGCCGGGCTGCGGTGGCTGAACAGGCCGGTGCCCGATATCGGCGAGATCCGCAAGACCATCGAAAACATCGTCGTGGATACTCAACGCGCCGCCAAGATCGTGGCACGCGTTCACGGCATGGCCTCCCGGAAAGCCCCCGAGCAGGCATTCCTGCCATTCGACGAGATCATTCGCGAAGCGCTTCTGTTCCTGGGGCACGAGCTCGAATCCCGCAGCGTCGCGATCCTGCACCGGCCTGAGCCGGCCGCGCCGCAGGTGTTCGGCGACCGCACCCAGCTGCAGCAGGTGATCGTCAATCTGGCCATCAACGCGGTGCAGGCGATGACACAAGCCGGATATGACGATCGCAGGATCGTCATCAGCACGGTCGCGCAGGATGCATCCACGCTGTGCTGCTCCGTGGAGGACAACGGCCCCGGCATCGCCAGCGAACATCTCGGACGGCTCTTTGAAAGCTTCTTCACGACCAAGGAGAGCGGCATGGGCATGGGACTGCCGATCTGCCGGTCGATCGTCGAAGCACATGGCGGCCGGATCGGCGCAGAGGCAAGCGCCGCGGAGGGCGGCGCCCGTTTCTGGTTCACCCTGCCGATCTCCATCGCGGCGGATCCGCCGCGGTCCGATCTCGGTGTGGATGCCTGACCGCGACTGTTCCGCGATTACCCCTGTTGCTCCAGGCCGGTCGAACGCACCAGACGGATCGGAATGCCCTTGTATGACGGCGTGAAGCTGAGGGGATCGCGGGCATAGAGCGGGACCAGCGGATTGGTCTCCGGGTAGTACGCCGCACAGCAGCCGGTCGGGAAGGAATAGGCCACGACGCGAAAGTTGCGCACGATACGATTGGCGCCATCGGTCGAGGCGGTGATCAGATCGACGCGATCGCCGTCAGCCAACCCCCTCCTCTTCAACTCGTATTCGTTGAGGAACACGACGTCGCGCTGGCCGAACACGCCGCGATAGCGGTCCGACATCGAGTAGAGCGTGGTGTTGTACTGGTCGTGGCTGCGTATGGTGGTGAGCCACAGGAAATCGTCATCACTCTGCGGCGGATCCTCGCCGCAGCCCGGAAAGACCAGGAAGTTGGCCTTGCCCGACGGCGTCGCCCAGATGCGCTCGCGCGCCGTCGAGGTGAGATGGAAGCCGCCGGGGACGCGGATGCGGGCATTGTAGCCCTGGAAGATCGGCAACACCGCCTCGATCGCATCGCGAATGCGGTCGTAGTCGGCAACGAAGCCATCCCAGTCGACCACCGTGCGCTCGCCCAGCGTCGCCTTGGCGACACCGGCGATGATCGCGACCTCGCTGCGCAGATGCTCCGACGCTGGCTTGTTGCGTCCGCCGGACGCATGCACCATCGACATCGAGTCCTCCACCGTGATCGACTGCGGCCCCGTCGCCTGGATATCGATCTCCGTGCGGCCGAGGCACGGCAGGATCAGGGCGGCGCGGCCGTGGATCAGGTGGCTGCGGTTGAGCTTGGTCGAGACGTGGACGGTCAGATCGAGCTTGCCGAGCGCCGCCTGCGTCGCCTGCCAATCCGGAATGGCCGCGGCGAAATTGCCGCCCATCGCGAAGAAGGCCTTCACCTCGCCGCGGATCATGGCTTCCAGCGCGGTCACCACGTTGTGTCCCGGCGCGGACGGAGGCTTGAAGCCGAAGCGTTGCTCCAGACGCTCGAGGAAGTCGGTCTTGGGGACCTCCGTGATCCCCACGGTCCGATCCCCCTGCACGTTGGAATGGCCGCGAACCGGGCAGACGCCGGCGCCTTCGCGCCCGACATTGCCGCGCAGCAGCGCGAGATTGGCGATCTGCTGGACGTTGTTTGCACCACGCCAATGCTGCGTAATGCCCATGCCGTAGACGAGAATGGCGCGCTCCGCCTTCATATAGGCGCCGGCCGCATATTCCATGTCCTCGCGCGTCAGGCCGGACTGGCGTTCGATGTCGGGCCATTGCGTGCGCTTGAGATCGTCGATCAGCGCTTCAACTCCGACGGTGTGACCGCGAATGAAATCCCAATCGAGGATCTCCGGCTGCTCAGCAGCGCGGGCGGCTTCATCCACCTCCACCAGGATCTTCATGATCCCCTTGAGGACGGCGACGTCGCCGCCGACCCGCACCTGGAACAGCTTCGAGCTGATCGTCGTCGACGACAGCGTAATCATCTCGACGGGGCTCTGCGGCGCCTGGAAACGCTCGAGCGCCCGCTCGCGGAACGGATTGAATGAGATAATGGAGGCGCCGCGGCGGGCCGCATTGCGCAGGCTGGTCATCATCCGCGGACTGTTGGTGCCAGGATTCTGGCCGAAGATGAAGATGCAATCGGCCTTGTCGAAATCCTCCAGCAGCACGGTGCCCTTGCCGACCCCAAGCGAGTGCGGCAGGCCGACGCTGGTCGCCTCATGGCACATGTTCGAGCAGTCGGGGAAATTGTTGGTGCCGTATTCGCGCACGAACAGCTGATAGAGGAACGCCGCCTCGTTCGAGGTCCGCCCGGACGTATAGAACTCTGCCATGTTCGGATCCGGCAATGCCTTAAGCTCACGCCCGATCATGTCGAACGCGTCGTTCCACTCCACGGGAAGATAGCGGTCGGATGCGGCATCATAGGCCATAGGATGCGTGAGCCGCCCGACCATTTCGAGATCGTAGTCGCTCCAGCTCGCGAGCTCGGTGACGGTGTGCTCGGCGAAGAATTCGGGGGTGCAGCGCTTCGACGTCGCTTCCCAGGCGATCGCCTTGCCGCCATTCTCGCAGAATTCGAATGACGACGTGTGCTTCGGATCTGGCCAGGCGCAGCCGGGGCAATCAAAACCTTCCGGCTGGTTCATCCGTCGGAGCGTCGCTGCACCCTTCAGCGGCACCCGTTGCACCAGAAGCGCCTCGCTGAGTGCCTTGAGTGCACCCCAGCCGCCGGCGGGTTCACGGTAGGGACGAACCGATTTCGTGGTCATCTGGACATCTCTCGGTATGGCAATTCTCCCGGCCAGTTAAGGATCGTGTAGGCAGAGCCGTCTTTTCAAAACGAAGCACAATTTCGCAATTGCCACGTTCGGCCCCGGCCTGCTGGCAGCAGCAGCCAGTGCATTCCAGCAAAAAGAGCGCCGTTCACGGAAGCTGAAACGGGAAGCGGAAACTAGGTTTGGAGGTTGGAGCCCCATTGCGATGGAGGCCTTTCGTCTTTTCAGGAGCGACCCAAGATGTTTTCAAGACGTGATCTGTTGGCCATGTCCGCGGCGGGCGCCGCCATAGTCGGCTCCAGTGCGCAGGCCGCAACCTTCGGCAATCCGGACGAGCCGCCGCAAGGCGCCGTGAATGCCAAGAGCCCCGGCAGCCTGACCGATCCCGGTCCGCAGAACCCCGTGCTGGCCAAGCAATTCCCCTCCGCGCAGACCCCGCCCGCGACCGACGTCGGCGGCCTGCCGATGGATTGGGCCTCGTTCAACAACGCGCCAAGACGCATCCAGGATGGCGGCTGGGCCCGTCAGGTCACCGTCGAGGACTTCGCCATCTCCAAAGAAATCTCCGGCGTCAACATGCGCCTGTCCGCCGGCGGCATCCGTGAGCTGCACTGGCACCAGGCCGCCGAATGGGCGATCATGACCTACGGCAGCTGCCGTATCACCGTGCTCGACGCGCAGGGGCGCCCCTATGTCGGCGACCTCAAGGCCGGCGACCTCTGGTATTTTCCCGCGGGCGCACCGCATTCGCTGCAGGGCTTGGGCCCCGACGGCTGCGAATTCGTGATCTGCTTTGATGACGGCCACGCCAATGAGTTCAACACGCTGCTGGTGACGGATTGGTTCGCCCATACCCCGCCCGAGGTGCTGGCGAAGAACTTTGGTGTGCCGGTGGATGCCTTCGCGAAGATCCCGCTGCACAATCGCTGGATATTCCAGGGCACCGTACCCGGCGATCTCGCCGCCGATCGCGCTGCGGTCGCCAAACACGCCGAAGCGCCACCCTACCCCTTCATCCATTCGCTTGGCAGCTCGACCCCGGTCAAGGAGAGCTCGGCCGGCAGCATCCGCGTCGCCGACAGCAGCAACTTCAAAGTCGCCACCACCGTCGCAGCGGCGCTGGTGACGATGCCGCCAGGCGCGGTGCGGGAGATGCACTGGCATCCGAACGCCGACGAATGGCAGTACTACATCAAGGGCAGGGCGCGGATGACGGTGTTCGACACCGGCCCCAATGCGCTGACGACGGACTTCTCGGCCGGCGATATCGGCTATGTCCGGCGCAATCTCGGCCATTACGTCGAGAATGTCGGCGACACCGAGCTGCAGTTCATCGGCGTGTTCCGTGCGCCGCGCTACGAGGAGGTCTCGCTCTCCAACTGGTTGACGCACACGCCGCCCAGCCTGGTCGCCCAGCATTTCAACATCGACGAGAAGCTGATCGCGCAATGGCCGGACAACGGCCCGGGCGTCATGCCCAAGTCCTGAAAGACTTCGGGTCCTCAATGAGAAAGGCGCCGAAACCGGCGCCTTTCTTTTTATGCAACCCACAGCAAGTTCGAGCGCACGGCGGTCAGTAGTGATCAGCGGCCGGGGCCGCCTTGCCGCGGAACACGCGATAACCGACCGCGACATAGAGCAGCATCAGCGGAAACACGAACAGGCCGGCACCCCAAAACATGAATGCGAGACTCGAATGAGGCGCCGCGGCCTCGTCGATCGTGATGACGAACGGGATCATGTAGGGCCAAAACGATAGAGCGAGCGTGCCGAACGCCGCGGCAAAGATCAGTGAAACCATGTGGAATGGCCAATAATCGTCGTGGCGCACGATGCTCGTGGCGAGAACCGAGGCGGCGCCCGCGCCGATGAGGGGGAACACGAACAGATAGGGCCGTTCGATCCATCGGCGCAGAATGGGCAGATGTTCGATCAGGGCATGTGTGAAGACGACAACGAGGAAAGCCAGCACGGCGACCGCAAGCAACGGAACCAGATGCCGCGTCGCGTCTCGGACGGGACCATCGCACTTCCTCACGAGCCAGCACGCACCGAGCAACGCGTAACCGAAGCACAGGCCGATCCCGCACAAGACCGAAAAGGTCGTCAGCCAGCCGAAGGTGCCTCCGGCATATTCGCCGTTCGAGAATTCTAGTCCCTCGACCAGCGCTCCGACCATCGCGCCCTGCATGAAGCTCGCGGCAAACGATCCCGCGATGAAGCTGACGTCCCAGATCCAGCGCGAGCGCGATGCCTTGCCGCGAAACTCGAATGCCACCCCACGCAGGATCAGTCCCAGAAGCATGACCAGCACCGGGATATAGAGCGCGGACAGCAGCATGGAATAGACCACGGGAAACGCGCCCCACATGATCACGCCGGTGACGATCAGCCAGGTTTCGTTCCCGTCCCAGACGGGAGCGATCGTGCGCAGCATCGCCTCACGATTCGCCTCGTTGCCGGCAAAGCCAAACAGCATCCCGACGCCGAGGTCGAATCCGTCCAGAAGGAGATAGATCAGGGTACTGATGGCAAGAAGTGCAACCCAGAACGTCACCATGGCTATTCTCCCGCTTCGGCGATTGCCGGCATCTTGTCGGCGAGCGACATCGGCCGGTTGGGCACCGGAACATGCAATGGCTTGCCGCCAAGCCCCGCCGGCCCGGCGCGCAGCAGCCGATAGATGTAGTAGGTCCCGAACGAGAAGATGAAGGCGTAGACCGCGACGAACAGGATCAGCGAGGTCATAGCGGCGGACGCCGTCAGGAACGGCGTCACGGCGTCAGCGGTCCGCAACACGCCGTAGATGGTCCACGGCTGGCGGCCAACCTCCGCGGTGTACCATCCGGTCAGGATCCCGATCCAGGGCAATGGAAAGCTGAGGAAGATGCCCCACAGCAGCACGCGGCTGCGCTCGAGCCGGTGCTTGAGCCCGAGCCAGGTCCCGAGCCAGGCCAGTCCCAGCATCACGAAGCCGCAGCCGACCATGATACGGAAGGCAAAGAACGGGATCGCCACCGGCGGCCGGTCCTGCGGCGCGAAGCTGGTCAGGCCGACCTCCTTCGAGCTCAGACTCATGCTTGCGATGATGCTGCCGAGCACCGGAATCGAAATCGCGTATCTGTTCGATTCGGTGCTCGAATCCGGGATCGCGATCAGCACCTCGGAGGCCGGCTGCTCGTCATGCCAGCGCGCCTCGATCGCGGCGAACTTCGCCGGCTGATAGTCGTGCACGTAGTCCCCGACGAGATGCCCGATGAAGAGCTGCACCGGAAGCAGCACCGCCGCGAGCGCAAGACCCATGCGCAGCATCACATGCGCCTCGGCGCGATAGGTCCGCCGCAGCAGGTACCACGCCCCGGTCGCCGCCACGCAGAAGGCGCCGGTGAGATAAGAAGCGAGCAGCATGTGCGGGAAGCGGACCCAGACCACCCGATTGAAGATGATCTGTACCCAGTCGTTCGGAACGAACTGGCCGTTCTGAAGGACATAGCCGGTCGGCACTTGCATCCAGCTGTTGTTGACCATGATCCAGAATGCCGACAGCGTGGTGCCGACCGCGACCATTGCGGTGGAGAACAGGTAGAACCAGGGCGGCACCCGCGGCCGGCCGAAGATGAGGATGCCGAAGAAGCCGGCCTCCAGCATGAAGGCGGTGAACGTCTCGTAGGATAGCAACGGCCCCTGGATCGGCCCCGACATCTTCGAGAGCACGCTCCAGTTCGTTCCGAACTGGAACGCCATCACCACGCCCGATACCACGCCCATGCCGAAGGCGACGCCGAAGATCTTGAGCCAGAACTCGAACAGGGTCCGATAAACGGGCCTGCCGCTGTACTGGTGCATCGCTTCGAGCACGGTGAGCCAGGCGGCGAGCCCGATCGTGAACGCCGGGAAGATGATGTGGAACGAGATCGTGAAGGCGAACTGCAGCCGCGAGAGGAGAAGCGCCGTCGGGTCCATGGCAAGCCCCCTCTTTACTCACGCCCGCTTCGCGACCGCCGGCGCGCGTGCGGCCGGCTGCGGGATGTTGTCGACCTTGAGCACCTCTGCCGTCGCGGCGCGGATCTGGCGGCAGAGATCCGCATCCTGGATCAGCGAGACGCCATAGGACGGAATGATCTGCTTCAGCCTCGGCAGCCAGGCGCTTGCCGTCAGCTCGCCGGCGAAGCACTTTTCGAGCACGCTGATGGCGATGAACGCCGCGGTGGAGGCGCCCGGCGAGGCGCCAAGAAGGGCGACCAGCGAATGATCGTCGGCGCCGACGAGCTCGGTGCCGAACTCGAGCAATCCGCCGCGCTTGACGTCGGGCTTGATGATCTGGACGCGCTGGCCGGCCACCTGCAGCCTCCAGTCCTTCGGATCGGCCTTCGGGAAGTATTCGTCGAGCGCTGCCAGACGATGGCCCTCGGACTGGAGCACCTGCCCGACCAGATATTCGGTGAGGTCAAAATTGTCGCGCGCCACGGACAGCAGCGGCTTGACGTTCGCTGGACGAATGGACTCAAACAGGTCCAGCAGCGAGCCGTGCTTGAGGAACTTGCTTGAGAAGCCGGCATAAGGCCCGAACAACAACGAGTGCTGGCCGCCGATCACGCGCGTGTCGAGATGCGGAACCGACATCGGCGGCGAGCCGACCGCGGCCTTGCCGTAGACCTTGGCATGGTGGCGCCGGTTGATCTCCGGATCGTCGCAGCGCAGCCAGATCCCGCTGACCGGGAAGCCGCCATAGCCGCGCCCCTCCGGAATCCCGGACTTCTCGAGCAACGGCAGCGCACCGCCGCCGGCGCCGATGAAGACGAACTTCGCGCGAACCGATCGCGTCTCGCCGCTGGCGGTGTCACGGACCTCGATCCGCCACCGACCGCCCTGCTCCCGGTCAAGTCCGGTGACGCAGCTGCTGTAGCGGACCGCGCAGCCCGGCTGGCTGACGAGATGACTAACCAACAGATGCGTCAACGCGCCATAATCGACGTCGGTACCGGTGATGATCCGCGTTGCTGCAACCGGCTCATCCCCAGTCCTTCCATCCATGACCAGCGGCGCCCATTCGGCAATCTTCTTGGGATCCTCGGTATGCTCCATGCCCTCATAGCAATGATGGGCCGACATCGCCTTGAACCGCTTCCGCAGGAATTCAACGTTCTCCGCGCCGTGCACGAAGCTCATATGCGGGACCGGGTGGATGAAGGACCGCGGGTCGGCTATCGCACCCTGCCCGACGAGGTAAGACCAGAACTGCCGGGATAGATCGAACTCGACATTGACCTGGAGCGCCTTGGAGATGTCGATGCTGCCGTCCGGCCGCTGCGGCGTGTAGTTCATCTCGCAGTTTGCCGCGTGGCCGGTCCCGGCATTGTTCCAGGAATCGGAGCTTTCCTGCGCGCAATCTCCGAGAACCTCGAACATCTGGATCGACAACGACGGCTCGAGCTCCTTAAGAAAGACGCCGAGGGTCGCGCTCATGATGCCTGCGCCGATAAGGACAACGTCGATCTCGCGGTCGGAAGCTCCTGACATGGCTTTTTCCTTCGTTGGGTGTTGTTAGTTCGGATGGCTCGATCAAGCCCGCACGGATTGCCGCGCTTTGGCGCGGAACGGCACCTCTGCTCCGGGCTGCAGGATCACGTAGGCACGCCGCCAGGAGGAATCGTCGGTCAGTTTCCAGCTGTGGCCTGAACCCGCGGTGTCCTCGGCCAGCAAGACGTTGCCGGGGTGAATCAGGAAGTGGTGACCGTCACGCGTCTGGAAATCGAGTGTTCCGCTCAGCGTGAGCACGAGCTGGCGGACCGGCGCGGTGTGCCAGGCGAAAGCGCCACCCGATTCCGTCTCCTGGAAGGAAACACTGAGGGCATCGATCTTGCCGGTCAGAAAATCGCCACGCTGGCCCGGTTCGAACTCAAGGTACCCTTCCTCGAAATGCGAGTTGTTGTCCTCTCCCGTCCACAGGCGCACACAGCGGATCATGGTATCTCTCCTTGCATTGTCGTTGCTTTGATGCGCGGTGCTGTACGGGCCCGATCGCAGCCTTGCTCCCTCAACCGGCCTTCGCACCGATTGCGAGCGGCACCTTGACCTCAGCAACGTAAGGCTTGACCATCTTGGCGGGATCCACGATGCGGTCGAACTCGGGCTCGGTCACAAAGCCGAGCTTCAGCGCGGCCGATTTCAACGTGAGATCGTTGTCCATCGCGTAGTGCGCGATGCGCGACGCCTTGTCGTAGCCGATCACCGGCGCCAGCGCCGTCACGAGCATCAGCGACCTCTCGACATACTCCTGGATCTTCCTGCGGTTCGGCTCGGTACCCTCGACGAGGAAGGTACGGAAATTAGTGCAGCCGTCGGTGAGGATGGTGACGGACTGGGCGATGTTGTGGATGATCAGAGGCTTGTAGACGTTCATCTCCAGGTAGCCGCCGGCGCCCCCGAACCCGACGGCAACGTCGTTCGCCATCACCTGCACCGCGATCATCGTCAACGCTTCCGCCTGGGTCGGATTGACCTTGCCCGGCATGATCGATGAGCCCGGCTCGTTCTCGGGAATGTGCAGCTCGGCAAAGCCCGCGCGCGGACCGCAGGACAAAAGGCGGATGTCGTTTGCGATCTTGTAGAGCGAGCCGGCAAGCGTACGCAGTGTACCCGAGAGTTGCACCAGCGCGTCGTGCGCGCCTTGCACGGCGAATTTGTTCGGTGCGCTGACGAAGGGCAAGCCGGTCAACCGCGCGATCTCGGCGGCGACTGCTTCTGCAAAACCCGGTGCTGCGTTGATGCCGGTGCCGACGGCCGTGCCGCCCAGCGCGAGCCGGTAAACGCCCTTGAGCGCGTCGTTGATGCGGACCAGATTGTCGGCGAGCATGACGGCGTAGCCGGACCACTCCTGCCCGAGCGTCAGCGGGGTGGCATCCTGCATGTGGGTTCGACCGATCTTGACAATGTCGTCCCACTGGCTCGACTTCGCCGCGATCGCGTCATGCAAGGCCGCGACCGCAGGAATGAGGCGTTCCGTCACGTTCAGCGCGGCCGCGACATACATGGCCGAGGGGAAGCTGTCGTTCGACGATTGCGACATGTTGACATGATCGTTCGGATGGACCGGCATCTTGCTGCCGAGAGCGGTGCCAGCGAGCTGGCAGCACCGGTTCGAAATCACCTCGTTCACGTTCATGTTGAATTGCGTTCCGCTCCCCGTCATCCAGACGTGAAGGGGGAACATATCGTGATGCTGCCCCGCGAGAATCTCGTCACAGACGTGGACGATCAGCTTGTGGATCTTGCCGCCGAGACGGCCGCCGGCGTAATTGGCGTTCGCAGCCGCCTTCTTCAGGATCGCATAGGCCTGGATCATCTCGCGCGGCATCAGGTCCCTGCCGATGCTGAAATGCTCGAGTGAACGTTGCGTCTGCGCGCCCCAGAGCTTGTCCGCGGGAACGTTCACCTCGCCCAGGCTGTCTGTCTCTTTGCGGAAGTCGTTCATTCTTGCCTCTCGTGGCACTTGTGCGGCGCTGATCGAAGTGTACGAACCGCACCGCGCGCGCGCTTCCGCGAACGAACGTCCTTTTGCCGAATGGCATGGCGCGCGCCTCGACCTGCGACGGACAGACGCATTGCGAATACGAAAGGTTCGAAGCGTTGACGCAGCTTCAGTGCCGATGGCTCGGATGCCGGCACAGCCAGAGAACGCATGCCGACAATGCGATCGGCAGAGCGAGGCTCCATGCTCCGAGCCACCTCGTCACGCACCCCCCGACGACGGCGCCCATCAAGAACATCAGGCAAAGCGCGAGCATGGTTGCGGTGCCGCGCGCAGCATCGCGATCGGACGCTCCAAAGCTCTGATCGATGGCGCGAAGCATGTTTCCGGTCACCGCGACCGAGAGAAAGTTCCAATCCCCGACCCGTCTGAAGCTCGCCGACTGCAGTGCCACGCCAAAGGAGATGACGAGGATCACGATCTGATCGGGAGCGCGATGAAGCAACAGCATTGCCGCTGTCAGGCAGGCGATCTCTCCGGCGAGACAGCGTAGCGGCGCCCGGGAGCGGACCGCGACGACCGCGCCGAGGACGAAGGCCGCAAGCGGAAGGATATGGTGAAGCGCCCGGTGCCATTGCCCTAAGTCGGCATGGATCCCGAGGAAGACGACATTTCCGGTCTGCGAGCTCGCGAAGACGCCAAGCGACAGCCACGTAAAGGCGTCGAGAAAACCACCCGACATGCTGAGCAGGGATGCGACCAGCAGCGATCGTTCCGGAGCGAAGACCTCGACGCGCGTCTCGGCCAGCGGTTCGGTTGATGCGGCCTGCATCGTCATATCGGAGGTCAACAGCCGGCGCGCAGCGCGGCCTCTTCAGGCAGCAGGACGCGGCGCGGATGCGTGAATACGCCGTATCCGTCGTCGCGGGCGACGGCGAGAAGTGTGATTCCCGCCTCATTCGCAGTCTGGATGGCGAGCGCGGTCGGCGCGGAGACGGCCACGACGACCGGCGCGCCGATCATTGCCGCTTTCTGCACCATCTCAACCGAAACGCGGCTCGTCAAGAGAACGGCGCCGCCGCTGGCCGAGCTACCGTCGCGGACGATTGCACCAGCGAGCTTGTCGAGCGCGTTGTGCCGGCCAACATCCTCCCTGACCAGCGTGATGCCGCTGCGGGGGTGCCAGAAGGCCGCCGCATGAACGGACCTCGTCTGTTGATTCAACGTCTGCAGAGGAGACAGCGCCTGCATGGCGTTCAGCAGGTCCCCGGCGTGGAAGGCAATGCCGCGCCCCTCAACCCGCGAGGGCGTGCGACGCGCCTGTTCGAGGCTTTCGATGCCGCACAGCCCGCACCCGACCGGTCCGCTGATGGTACGGCGGCGCGCGGCCAGGGATGCGGCGCGATCACCGTCGAGCCACATCCGCACTTCCATGCCGAGCTCATTCGAGATCAGCTCGATGCTCCTGATCTCGTTCGCGCGGTCGACGATGGCTTCGGTGAGGCTGAAGCCGACACCGAAATCCTCCAGATCGGCCGGCGTTCCCATCATCACTGCATGGGTCGAGCCATTGTAGGTGAGCGCGATGGCGCTCTCTTCGGCAACCAGTCGCGACGTCGAGATCGTGCGGCCGCCGCGCCAGGCGATCTCCCGGTGCCGGGTGAATGTCGAACCCGTCGTCATGGCTCACACAGTCGCCGGCTCGGTCGAATACCGGGACGCGCGGCTTCTGAGCGCCAGCCCGAACGCAATGAAGCCCCATCCCTGGAAAACCAGATCAACGACCAGCATTGCACCGAGCAGCCACAGGCCGATGGCGGGCCAGGCCGAGAGCAGAAAAACGCCGACGCAGAATGTCACGACGCCGGCAGCCACGATCCAGCGCCAGCCCGCGGCCGGCCGCATATGGAAACCAGCCCAGATCCGCGTCGCCCCGGCGACGACCAGGAAGGCGCACACCACGATCGACAGTGTGAACGAAGCAAGTAGCGGATCGTAAAGGATAACGGCGCCGGCAGCGCCATAGACGATCCCGGCGAGCAGCCAGAACAGGAAGCCCCGGAGGCCGTGCGCCGAGAATGCATGCACGATCTGGAAGACCCCGGCGACTGCCATGGTCGCACCGATCACGAGCACGGAGGCAAGACTCGCCGCCATCAGATTGGCCGAGGCAATGCCGCCAAGGATCAGCTCACCGATCCCCAGCGCAACGAACCAGCCCCATTTTCCGGTGATCGCGTGAATGGCCCTTCCGAGCGACGCCTTCGAGTTCGACAGATCCGTCATGGCTTGACCCTTGTACGTATGGATGCGGTCAAGCCTACAGATATCTGCTCGGAGTCATCTTTCGAGGATGCCGCGATATTGTTTTGTCCGCACGATACGGACGCGCGCGCAGCTTGATCGATCAATGACGATCAGCAAACAACAGACGGAGGCGAGGGCCGCCCTCGCCTCCGTGTCGTCGCGGCAATCGGCCGGGCTCGCATTCCGGCCGCGTGACATGCCAGTGCCTAGGATTCCGGGCCGCTTCGGCCGGTCTCGTAAAGGAACCAGATCCGACGCTCGGTCTCATCGATCCAATTTTCTAGGAGACTGGCGGTCGCGACATCGCCGTACTCGTCGCAGAGCTCATGGACCCGGCGCATCTCCCGCGTCAGCTGCTGGTTGTCGCTGCGCAGTTCAGCCAGCATATCCTGCGGATCGACATAGTCGGCGTCGTTGTCGAGAATGCGCTGCTCGCGCGAGATCTGGCCGATCGACCGGAGTGTCGTTCCGCCGATCTTGCGTGCCCGCTCGGCAATGGCGTCGGTCATGGCAAAGATCTGCTCAGCCTGCTCGTCGAGCAGGAGGTGATAGTCGCGGAAGTGCCGGCCCGATACGTGCCAGTGGAAGTTCTTGGTCTTCAGGTAAAGCGCGAAAACGTCAGCCAGCAGCGCCCTCAGCGCAGCTGGAACATCCCGGTTCGCATTGGCCCCGAGGTCCGTCGGGCTTTGGAGGTCTGCCTTGGTCATTGTCGTCATCCTTGCTGGGGTTGAAAAGCTTTAACCGCGCGTTTTGCCGGCGCACGATGCGCTCAATCGGCCGGTGTCGTCCTGTTGCGCCATGGAACGAGCGCGATCGTCCCGAACACGCCGTCGCGGCGGATCAACGCGTGGAACAGCGCTGCTGCCATATGCAACAGCACGAGCGCAAAGAACGCGAAAGCCAGATAGTAGTGAGCGCCCCAGAGAAGCGTGTGTGCGCGGTCACTCTGCGGCAGCAACGCCGGAATTTGAATTCCGCCATACAGGACGACCGGATAGGCCGCAGCCCAAAGCATGCCGAGACCCAGCAACGGCATGACGATCATGAAGCCATAGAGGGCCAGGTGCGACAATCTCGCTCCCAACCTCATCGCCGGCGGAAGATCCGCCGGCAATGGCGGTGCGCCATAATGGAGCCGGAGTGCCAGCCTGATCACGACGAGGACCAGGAGCGTGAAACCGAGTGTCTTATGGATCAGGATAAGCGGCAGATATGTCGGCGCCACGCTGGACACCATGCCGACGCCGATGAACAACATGGCGGTGATGCAAGCGGCCATCAGCCAGTGCAGGATCCGCTGGATGGGCGCGAAACGCCGGGGCGCGTTGTTCATGGCTTGGCCGCCTCGGTTCGCGGATAGTCGCCGGCTTCGGCCGCGCGCAAATCGTAGGACTTGCGGTAGACCGACGAGCGAGCGGCCGGGAATGGATCGTCCGACACCCGGATTCCGCGCGGCAGCACGGTCGGATCGAAGTTGATGTCGCGGCAGGGCCCATCCCGCTCCGGTTCGATCCGCTGCACGACGAGCGTTCCGACCTGCACTGTGCGGCGGTCCGCGGGCCAGGCCTTGCTTGGATCCGCAGTCGGATCGCCGGGATCAGCGACAGTCGTGACCATGGTCCAGCGTTGCGGTCCGGCAACCCGGACTCGCTCCGTTATCTCCCGCTCGAGAAAATCCGGGCCGCGCTTTTCCAGCTCGGATTGCGATATCGGAACGACCGCCGTTGCCGGCAGCAACGACCATCGGACCGCGTGCTCGGCACCGTTCGCATCCGTGAAGATGAAGCTGTTGAGCCCGTGGTAGGGCTCCTCCGCATAGCTGGCGGTCCACGGTGCCGTCTTGGCCCAGGACGCGAAGGTCGCGAATTCCGGATTTGCCCCAATGAACGTTTTCATTGCCTCCGGATCCTTCTTGCCGGATGCAATCAGCAGGTCGTGAAACGCCTGCGGCGTGGACACCGCAAAGAACGGCGGATTGATCAACGCCATGCGCCACTCTTCGCCGTCCGGCGCTGCGATCCGCAATCCCATGCCGCGCACACGCACGGTCGCGTCCACGGCATTCGGGTCAGCCGTGCCGAGATTGAAGCGGCCCAGCGCCGGATAGCTGCCTCGCTCGAACACCCTGGCGCGGGACAGTTCGGAGCCGTTTCCGTTCGCCTCGAAAACGCCAGTGAAGCAGATTCCCTTGGCATGATTTCGCCGGTGTCCGAGCGGCGCGCCACCTGGAGGCGTCAGCGCCGCGATCATCCGCTCCGGCGTCAGGCGCCCCGGCGAAAACCAACCTGCCGTGTAGGCGAACGCGGCAGCGCCGCCTCCGAGGACGGCCGCAATCAACACGAGCGAGCCGAACCCCGAACGCGGCAGGTTACTTGACGAATTCATCATTTCTCCTTGCAACGCGCGAACCGGTCCACCACCGGCCACACGACCGTCCTGAAACGGCGCGGGTTTCTTGTAGCCGGCGGCCACAGCCGCGATCTTCTGAAATCCGCCGCCATTTTCGAGAAGGCACGCCCGGACTGGTCCAGTCCGCAACGGGGCGCGTCCGCAGCCCCCTTCGGGCCATCTCGAAATAATTCGTGCGAATTGAAAATCACCCACCGGGCTCGAAAGACCCGACTTGTGCCGGCGCCTATGTCAGATGCTCTTCGCGCAAGGACAGCGGTTGATCGGGGATGATGAACGTGTCGCGCTGACGCCCTCGCGGAAGCTGGAATGCGATTGGGAACCGAATGAGCAAAGTGATCGTCATCACGGGAGCTTCAAACAGCATCGGACGAAACACCTGCAAGAAGCTGGCACAGGCTGGCCACACCGTCTACGTTTCCATGCGGGACACGGATCGCCGCGAGGAGCACGGCAGCGAGGAGGCCAGCCAACAGGGCATGGATATCCGAACCATTGCGCTCGACGTTGCTTCTGAAGCTTCCGTGAACTCGGCCATCGATGCCATCGTCGCCGAGAACAGCCGGCTCGACGTGATCGTGCACAATGCCCGGCAGGTCGTCTACGGACCGGCGGAGGCCTTTACGCCGGAACAGCTCGCCGAGCTCTACGACACCAACGTGCTGGGTGCGCAACGGCTCAATCGGGCCGCATTGCCACAATTGCGCAAGCAGGGCCATGGCCTGCTGATATGGGTTTCGTCGAGCAGCGCGCGGGGCGGCTCTGTTCCATTCCTGGGGGCCTATGCTTCGTCAAAGGCTGCCCTGGATGCGCTGGCGCTCGGCTATGCCGGCGAGCTCGCGCGTTGGGGCATTGAGACGACGATCATCGTTCCGAGCGCACTCGGGCCCGGTCACTACATCCGTTCCGGCAGGCCGCTGGACACCATGCGGGCCGAAGAATACGCGGATGGACCGACGGCCGACGTGAGCGAAATCGCGCTATCGGGCCTTGCGGAACTTCCGGCGAAAGATCAAACGCCGCAGGACGTTGCCGCCGCCATCGCCGATATTGTCGATATGCCGTTTGGTCAGCGACCGCTGCGCGTCCATGTCGGCCCCGACGACGGAGCCGCAGCCGTCGACGCCGTCGCTGAGAGCGTCCGTGCGGAACTGCTCCGGCGGATCGGACTGGAAGACATCCTCAAGCCCGCATCCCTCGGATAGGAGGGCTACCTCACAAATCAGGGATATCCGCGCACGAATGAGCGAGCAGCGCGGAGCCTCAAGGGCACGCGGCTCCTCGGAGCCCCGGACGAAAGTGATACGGCCCAATCCTTTACCCTGATATGGCCGGATGATACTTTTGAAGCGCCACTACGTTCACGCGTCTTGGTGTGCTTCCAAGTCATAGAACGTAACGATTCGTGCGCTGGGTTGATATCTCGAATGGCCCCTCGCTGGCAAAGCAACGACATGACCGCCGCAGCTTGCCACTCCGCGCAAGACGAGTCCGTCCGAGAGATCTTCCTCTTCGGGCCGTTTCGGCTCGACCCTTCACAGCGGCGGATTGAAAGAGACGGAAGCGCGCTCCAACTGTCCGGCCGGGCATTCGACATCCTGCTCGCGCTGGTGCGACAGGCCGGCAACGTCGTCAGCAAGGCGGATCTGATAGCCAAGACGTGGCCGGGTGCCGATGTCGAGGAAAACAGCTTGCGCGTCCATATCGCCGCACTGCGCAAGGCGCTCGGAGACGGCAACGGCGGCGTCAGATATTTGAGCACCGTCTCCGGACAGGGTTACTGCTTCGTCGCGGCAGTCTCACGCCCGGATCAGAGGCCGTCTGCACCAGCGAGTCCCGCTTACGTCCACAACCTGCCAGCGCATCCCAGACAGATGGTAGGACGCGAGCAAGCAATCAGGGACATCTCGGAAAAGCTGAGGGCCCAGCGCTTCGTCACGGTCGTCGGCCCGGGCGGCATCGGCAAGACCACGATCGTCGTTTCCGCGAGCCATGCGCTGCTCGCCGAATTCAACGGTCATGTCCACTTTGTCGGCCTCGGCGAGACGGAGGACGCCGCTCTGGTGCCCGCGATCGTCGCATCTTCATTCGGGCTGCATGCGCGATCGAATGACCCCACCTACAGCCTCGCGACATTCCTGCGCGACAGGCGCATGCTGCTCATTCTGGATTGCTGCGAGCATGTCATCGAAGCCGCCGCGGCGCTGGCCGAACGGCTCTACCAGGCCGCACCGGACCTGCACATCCTGGCAACGAGCCGGGAGTTGCTGCGCGTCGAGGGCGAGTTCACATACCGTCTCCCCCCGCTGCCGAGCCCGCCGGAGAGGGCCGTTCTGACGGCCGCGAACGCCCTCGCCTATCCTTCCGTGAAACTCTTCGTGGAGCGTGCGACCGCGGGAGGCGGCGAGTTCGCGCTGACGGATACAAACGCCTCCGATGTCGGCAACCTCTGCCGTCGACTCGACGGCATTCCGCTTGCCATCGAGCTCACCGCCGGTCATGCAAGCACATATGGCGCGAGAGCGATGGCGCAACTCCTCGACCAGCACCTCAATTTGCTGTGGGAGGGGCGACGCACCGCACTGCCCCGGCACCGGACTCTGCGCGCCACCATCGAATGGAGCTACAATCTTCTATCCGAACCGGAACGTGCGGTTCTCGGCCGGCTCTCGGTTTTCGTCGGCAGCACGACGCTGGACGCCGCGCGGTCGATTGCCGCCGTCACGGAAGACGACGATACGATCCTGGCCATCATCGACAGCCTCGTTGCCAAGTCGATGCTTGCACTGAATACCGGCTCGCAACCGCCCCGCTACCGCCTTGCCGACTCGACCCGGGCATACGCGCAAGAGAAACTTGCCGCCAGCGGAGACGCCGGCGCGATCGCGCGACGTCACGCATGCTATTTTCTCGGTCTCCTCGAGAAAATCGGCGACAAATCGGACCGGGACCTTACGGTGGCGGTCGAGGAATTCGGCAACATACGTGCCGCATTGACGTGGTGCTTCTCGGATCAGGGCGACCGCAGGGTCGGCGTAGCCCTCGCTGCAGCATCGATACCGCTGTTCTTCAAGCTGTCGCTTCTGGCGGAGTGCGAACTCTGGGTGACCCGCGCGATCGATGCGTTCGACCAGACGAATGGAAGCATCAGGCACGGTCTCGCACTTCATACGGCGCTGGGGGCCGCCCGCGTGCTCACAGGGCAGCTGGACGAGCTCGCTGCAAATCACCTCAACCGGGCACTCAAGCTGACAGAGGAGTTCGGCGACATAGCTGGGCAAATCCGTTTGATCGACCAGTTGCACCTGCTGCAATTATTCGCCGGCAAATACGATGACGCATTGGGCACCGCCCAGCGCGGCGAAGCGATTGCTCTCGCCAGCAACGATTCCATTGCGGTGGCGCGCATGCGCCTGTTGCTCGGCGTCTCCTGCCAGTATCTGGGCAAGTTTGGCGCCTCCCGCTCATACCTCGAAGCGGCGCTGCTGCAGCCGGGCTTGGAGGAGCAGTACCATGGCCGCCTCACGCTGGAGTATCCCAAACGCGCTCAGATCAGCCTTGCCCGCGTCCTTTGGCTGCAGGGCTATCCCGATCAGGCGGCGCAAGTGGTGCGCCGAGCCATCTCGGACGTCATCGCAGCAAATCACCCGATCATGTTCTGCCGCGCCCTGCCATGGGCATTCGGCGTCTTCTTCTGGAATGGCGACTTGGAGGATTGCGAAGACCATGTCGACAGGTTCATCGCGGAGGCTCGAAGGTACAACCTCGCCATCCTCCAGATGGTCGGCGAGGCCATGAAGGGAATTACGCTGCTGGCGCGGAACGAGACCGGTACCGGGCTCGCCATGCTGAGAGGCGCGATCGAGCAGCTGCAGAGCAAGAGCTTCGGTGCGGTGGTGGGGCTTCGCATGCCCCTTGCCGAGGGCCTGGCCGCGGCAGGTCAGAGTGAGCAAGCGCTCGACACCATCGACCAGGCGATTGCCCAGGCCCGCCACCGCAACTTCATGATGGACATGCCGGACATGTTGCGCACAAGAGCCGAAGTGCTGATGCAGCTGGGCGATCCGGATCTTGCGCAAGCGGAGCTGAGCCTCGTGCAGGCGCTCGACCTCGCCCGCGATCAGGAGGCACCGGGCTATGAGCTTCGCGCGGCGATCGCGCTTGCAAGGCTGTGGCAAGGACACCGTCGCGACCAGGAGGCGCACGACATGCTTGCGCCCGTCTATCGGCGATTTACCGAGGGCTTCCACACGCGTAGCCTCGTGACGGCAAGGGGCTTGCTTGCCGAGCTGAGCCCTGCGCGCTCGTGCTCGTTTGCGGCCAAATGACCGCCTCCGCCGTGCAATCGCGATAGAGAGGGGCCGTCTCGAACGACGCGTGCGAACCGCCGATCCATGCTGCGCTGGCAATGAGACGTCGGCGCGCGGCACAGGCGGCGTCACGGGCGAAATTGCGGAACGTTCCAGAGCACGGGGATGCGGCGCTTATGGAGGCCGCACAGGCACCCGATTGATGAAATCGGATGCCGCTCCCCGGGGGCATCCGCCGCCTACGATCCGACCTTGGTTATCATGGCGCGCGCGTCGCGCAGGTCCGCCGTCTCGAAACCTTCGGTGAACTTGCCGTAGGCTGCGGCGAGAACATGGCGCGCCTCGACCGCATGTCCTTCGCTCATCCTCAATCGTGCCACACTGATCGCAATCCTCAGCTCCCAGAACAAGGCGCCCTGGCTCCGTGCCACCTCGAACGCCCTGTCGAAGGCCTGCCCTGCGGCGATCGTCGAGCGATGCTCGCCGGGGAGCAGGAGCAATTCGCCCTTGATGCGCCAGAGCTCGGCGACATACCACCCCTCGTCCCTCGCCTCGCAACGCGCGAGCATCTCGTCGGCGACCGCAAGCCCTTGCAACACCTCGCCGGCCCCTCCGAGACATGCCGCAAGCTCGCCGAGAGGAAGCAGAAAGCGCGGCAGGAAGCGCGCCTCGCCCGCGAGTTCGAGCGCTTTGCGTAGCAGCGGCAACCCGGTCGCAAGGTCACCCCGGCGCGCGATCAGCAGGCCCCTGAAGGCGCGCGCCCATACGTTCCACAGGCGGATCGGATGCCGCTCGGTATGCTCGAGCAGCATCGCGCAATAGCGTTCGGCCGCATCGAGATCACCCGCCAGGAACGTGATCGGGCAGGCCCCCTGCCCGAGGACGCTGCAAAAAGTGAGGGCGTGACCACTGGCCCGGCCTTCCTCCACGTTGTGCTCAACGACGCTCAAGGCCTGGTCCGCAAGGCCGAGCAACCACAGGATCCGAGCCTGAAAGTAGCGCGACGAGACCCGCAGGTCGAAGCGGAAACGAATGACCTGGGGCCTTGCTGCGAGGTCCCCAAGGCGCGACAGGGTTCGTCCGATGTGGTGATACGCCAGCCGCTGGTCGCCGAGAAAGTGCAGCGTGGTCGCAAGAAGCCGATCAGCCATCATCCGGTCGACGGGATTGCCGGAATCGGCAACGAGATCCGCGAAACGATGCGCGAATTCGAGCGCCCTGCGGAATTCGCCGTTGTTGAACTGATCGATGCAGAGTCCCCAAAGCGCGCGCAGTCGGTAATCCCTGTCACCGAGCTGCTCGGCAAGCTGAAGGGTTGCGGCCCAGGCCGGGCCGGCCTCCCTCGCCCTGCCTACACCGTACATCAGCGACCAACCGCGTGCGGCCGACAGTTGCATCCGAAGCCGCGGCGAGTCCGCGGCCGCCGGATCGAGCCGCGCGAGGGCAAGTTCGGTCCGTTCGCGACATTCAGCAAGGAGCGACAATTGTACCCATAGCGGAACCGCGGCGGCCGTCAGAGCCGCCCCGACCTGCGAGTCTCCGTCGGGCGAGAAGGCCCAATCGAGGCTCGTTCGCACGTTGTCGGTGTGTCGGCCATAGATGGTGAGCCACTCCGCCTGCGGCCTCACTTCGCTGTCGGCTTCGGCGCCGGCAAAGACTCCGGAATAGTAGTTCGCCTGGCGGCCCGCCGCGCCGGGATATTCTCCGGCGGCGCGCAGCTTCTCCAAGGCATAGGCGCGCGTAGTATCCAGCAGGCGATAGTGTGGGCTGTTACCGCGAATATCCGCGAGAACGAGCGACTTTGCCACCAGCCTGGCGAGCTGTCCGGTCACGTCGCCGATGCCCTCGCCGGCGACGGCGATGACTGCGTCGAGCTGGAATTCGCCGGCGAATATGCCGAGCTGCCGGAGCAGCCACGCCTCGTCTTCCGGCAAGAGGTCGTAGCTCCAGTCGAGCGTTGCACGAAGGGTTTGCTGCCTCGGCAATGCCGTGCGCCGGCCGGTGGTCAGAAATTTGAACCTGTCATCGAGGAGCGCCGCGATCTTCGGCGGGCTGAGCATGACTGCACGCGCCGCCGCAAACTCGATCGCAAGCGGAATGCCATCAAGCCGCCGGCAGATCGCGGCGATGGCGCCGATGTTCTTCTCGTCAGGTGCAAAGCTCGAGCCCAGCGCCTTCGCTCTGCTCGTAAATAATTCCACCGCGCTGTACGCGGATGCGCCAGCGGGCTCTTGCCATGCTTCAGGCGGCACGCCCAAAGGAGGCACGCGATAGACATACTCGCCCTCGATGCGCAGCGCCTCCCGGCTCGTCGCGAGGATGATCGTCCCCGAACAGCGGCTGACAACCAGCTCGGCCACCTGCGCCACGGCGTCGATGACATGTTCGCAATTGTCGAGGATGAGCAACAAGGGCCGAGAGCCGATCGCACGCGCGATCGCATCCGGCGAAATCTCCTCGCCCTCGAGCTTGGTGCCAAGCACGCCGGCGACGGCCGAACAGACGAGCCTGGGGTCCGACAGCGAAGCCAGTTCGACCAGTAGTCGGTCAGCCGCGAAACCGGGCGGCGGCGTTCTGGCGGCCTCCAGCGCCAGTGCCGTCTTTCCGATTCCGCCGGGGCCGACCAGGCTCACCACACGGTAGGCCGACAGCAGCCGCCACAAATGCGCGATCGCGGCGGTCCGGCCGATCAGATCGAATGATGGGCTGGGGATGTTGATCGATGGCGGCAGCCCGGTTGCGGCAGAATGTAGCGGCATATCCAAATGCCGGATCCGCCACGCGCCGAGCAAACGATACCCGCGGCCAACAGTGGTTGACAGCATGTCGCGGTCAGCACCGAGGGCCTTTCGGATCGCGGCGATATGCACACGAAGTGCACTCTCCTCGACAAAGACGCCCCGCCAGACCCGCTCTGTCAGATCGTTCTTGGTGACGAGCTGGCCCTGTGCCTGAACCAATTCCGCAAGAATCTCAAAGGCGCGCCCCCCCAAAGGAATGAGTTCTCCGGCCGAGCGCAATTCGCGTCTGGCAAGATCGATTTCCCATTCCGCGCAAATATAGACGGGACGCTGGCCTGGCTCAGCCATGATTTGGACAGCCCCAAGCGGTTGCATCATTTTCTATCCAGCTTACCACCAACCCTTTCGAAAGACAGAGGTCGCCGTGCGGCGTAGCCGCCGGCCCCTGTCCTGCAATGCGCGCTGTTCAGCAGCCGCGGCAGATTGATCCTTCCAGCATTTTTTCGAGCCGGGCGTCATCCTTGTCGATGGTCGGGTCTGTGCCGAGCATCGGCCCCTTCATCGCGTGACCGCCAGTCTCCGACGAGGGAAGTGCGGTGCCCAGGGAGTTCGTTCCTGGCGTGGCGGCACTCGTACCGAGCGCACCGCCGCTCTCCATCGACATATGCGATCCCATGCCGCCGCGAGCAAACGCGGCGCCCGACAGTGCAACGCTGGCAAGGATACAAATTGCAGCAAATGATCTCATTGCTCACACTCCAGATGTTCAAACGATCCGCCTCCCAGAAACGGATAGCGAGAGCATTTGGCCACGCACAATCGCGCGAGAATTCTGACAACGCTGACAGACTCATCCCGCAAGAGTGATGCCGATTCGCCGGGACTTTCCGCACCGACGACCTACATGACTCTCATCAAAACAATCTTCGGAAACGCCACCAGCCGAGCAGCGATCATAGCCAAGCGTCTCCCTGCACACGACAAGCAATGGAGATTCGCTATGAGTACATTCAAGATCCTGATCGCCGCCGCGCTGATCTCAACAGCAACGATTTCGTCCGCGTCCGCGTCCTGGTCCTTCGCCGATCAGGAGCCGGCCGCCTTTGCATCAATGTATCCCGATCGCGACGTGCTGAACGGTGGCGCGCTGACGCCCGCCGGGCGAATGGGCCTCGAGCGGCCGGGCGGTGCCGCGCCCGTATTCGGCGCGGGTCACTTTCACAGCCGCGACTGGCATCGATGACGAAACAACGTGCTTGATCGCGTCGTGCCAACCATCGCGACGATTTCGTGCAAAGACGAAAATGTTCGTTCGATCAACACTGCGGGTCCGACAAACGCATGCACATGTCCCGTGAGCGGGCCGAGGCGTTCCCGGCATCGCTTTCTCAAGGAGATGTTCGATGACTACACTGAAGCTCTTGTCAGCCGGATTCGTGGTCGCAGCCATGATTGCCTCCCCCGCGATGGCTCGCGAAGGTAACGCGAAGCGTACCAATGCCGACGCCTATGCGTCGGCTCAGCGCGTCCCGGTTTCCTCCAAGCGCGGCTGCGTCCGTGCTCCCGACGTCGGCGCGTACGCAAGCGCCCCCTGGCGCCGGCCGCCGTGCGAGCCCACGTCGGGCTACTGAGCTCGCAGACCGGAGCAAATTCGGTCAAGGAAAGACGGCGGCTCTCGATCGAGTCGCCGTTCTTGCGAAGCGTGCGTTCTCTCGAAGTATTCGTGCTCCGGAGGTCTTGCACGAACAATTCCGAGCGATGTGCGTAAATGATGTTCCATTGATAGTATCGGGGTTCTTCCGATCCACTCTCATCGTGATACACGCCGCGCCGCGGTCACGAATTCGTGTATCGAACGCGCGCGCATCGGGTGCGAGCATCGACGATGAACGAGGTGCCGGCGACTGAGCGGGCCTTCTTGACACGCCGGCGACCTCCCCTGTACGACGCTTTAAGCGCATTCACGCTTTCAAATTCTTGCCAAGGGTCGGTGATCTCAAGGGCGGGCTCGTGACCTCCCGGATCACAGCGGTGAAGTTGATGCACGGACCCCTTATGTCTTCGCCGGTTGATCGCATCTACTCCTTCGGACGTTGGCTGATCGATTGTCAGCGAAGAGAGCTGCGATACAACGACGTCACGGTACCGATCGGAAGCCGCGCATTCGAAATTCTCGAGAAGCTGGTCGGCTCAGCCGGTCTCCTGGTCACCAAGGACGATTTGATCGGGAGCATCTGGTCGGGCCTGACCGTCGAAGACAACACGCTTCAGGTTCATATTTCGGCGGTTCGCAAGGCGCTCGGCGAGGATCGCAATCTCCTCAAGACGGTTTCGGGACGCGGTTATACGCTCGCGGGAGCTTGGCGAAGCGGGCCTTTGGATCACCCTGCAGCCGCACCTGTCACGGTGCCGGCCGACGCGACCTTTTCCAACAACTTGCCTAGCATCCGCGCGCCTCTGATCGGTCGTGAGGGCTCTCTGAGCCAATTGGCCGAATTGTTGTCCGCGTATCGGGCCGTGACCCTCGTCGGCCCCGGCGGCATCGGAAAGACCAAGTTGGCAATCGAGCTCGCGCGCAGCGTCGCGGCCTCTTTCCACGATTCTGTGACTCTGGTCGAGCTCGCGACCCTACAGGATGCGTCCCTTGTCGCATCGGCGACCGCCCGCGCACTCAAGCTGGCCTCGAATGACAAGGACGTTTCGGCCACAAGCATAGCGCAGGCCATCGGGACGCGCCGGCTGCTTCTCGTCCTGGACAATTGCGAGCATGTGATCGAAACCGCCGCGCAGATCGCGAGTGCCGTGCTTCGTTATTGTCCGAACGTCACCGTGCTTGCAACCAGCCGCGAAGGTCTCCGCATCGACGGCGAATATGTTGCGGCCGTTCCACCGCTGTCGGTCCCCGATCCCGAGCTGCACGATGCAGATCTGCTGCTCCAGGAAAGCGCCGTGGAGCTGTTCGTCACGCGAATGCGGGCGCTACGTGCCAGCTTCGTTGCGAGTGCGCAGGAGCTTCAGAAAATAGCCGCCATCTGTCGTCGGCTTGACGGCATTCCGCTCGCATTGGAGTTTGCCGCAGCCCGGGCCGCTAATCTCGGCGTGGACACCGTGTTGCTCCGGCTGGACAAGCGCTTCGAGCTCCTGAACGGCGGCCGCCGCGACCAATTGCCGCGACACCAGACCCTGCGCGCGACATTGGACTGGAGCTATGACCTGTTGTCGCCGGCAGAGCAGAACCTGCTTTGCAGGCTCGCCGTGTTTCCGGCCGGATTCACGCTCGATGCGGCCATCGCGATGATGGACGGCTCGTTGTCGCGCTCGGACGTCATCGAGACCCTGTTCAATCTGGTTGGGAAATCGCTTGTGTCGCTGGACCCCTCCTTCGAGGGTCGATGGCGTTTGCTGGAGAGCACTCGTGCCTATGCACTGGAGAAGCTGGCGGACGCCGGCCTCGTCGAGCAGGCTGCCCGACGGCATGCAGCCTTTCTCAGGCAGATCATCGCGCCACTCGGCGACACCTCTCCCGCTCCCGACGACATCTCCCGTTTTGCCCAGGAAATCGGAAACGTGCATGCGGCGCTCGATTGGGCGTTCTCGCCCGATGGGGATGCCGCGCTCGGCATCGAGCTGACCGCCGGCTTCGTCCCGGTATGGATGCAATTGCTGTCCTTCGTGGAATGCTCGACACGGATCGAGCGCGCCCTTGCGAATTTCAGTCCCGAGTTCGCCTGCGTTCCGAAGCTCAAGGCGCAGCTCTATGTCGCCCTCGGATTCGCACTTCTGAACACGACGGGATCGGCAGATCGCATGAAGGCGGCGCTGAGCATCGGCCTTGGGCTCGCCGAGGAATTGTCCGACCTCGAGCTTCAGCTCAAGGCGGTCTGGACGTTGTGGAGCTACAATCTCAATTCGGGCCAATATGCCGCGGCCAAGGAGGTCGGCGAACGCTACCTCGAGATCGCACTGCGCACTGGAAATCCTGCCAACGAGACGGTCGGCCGCCGCCTGATCGGTGCCGCCACGCATTTCTTCGGCGCGCAGGAGGATGCACGGCGCGAGCTGACCCTGTCGCTGGACCATGCGGCTCACGGATTGGACGGCGGCGCAAACCAGATGTGGTTTCTGCTGAACCAGAGCGTTCTGGCCAAGGCCATGCTCGCCCGGGTGCTGCTGTTGCAGGGAAAGATCGCCCAGAGCAGATCCCTTGCCGCCGAGTGCCTCCAGGACGCCGAGCGCGAGAAGGACAAGCTTTCGATCGCCTACGCGCTTCGGAATGCCGTCTGCCCGATCGCACTGATGACGCATGACCTCGCTGCTGCCGATCAGGCGATATCCTCCCTCCTCGAGCTCGTCACGCGCGAGGGAATAGCTTTCTGGACCAGCTGGACGTCCTGCCTGAAAGGACAATTGCTGGTTCTGCAGGGCAAGCATGACGACGGAATAGCGCTGCTGCGCAATGGTCTGAAAGCGCGCACCGAGAACGGATGGTTGATGCGCAACCCCGAGTTTCTCGGATCGCTCGCCGAAGGCCTGCTCGCGAGCGGCACGCCTGCGCAGGCCTTGGCCGCGGTGGAAGAGGCCTTGTCCATGTCGCGGCAAGGCCGGCAATTGTGGTGCCTTGCGGACCTGTTGCGGATCAAGGGTGAGGTTCTCCTGGCCAATGACCCATCCGATCTGTCTCGATCGGAACTGCTGTTCGCCGAGGGACTATCCGTCGCCAGAGAGCAGCAATGCCGCTTCTACGAGCTGAAGGTTGCGGCGGCATGGGCAAGGATCATGGCGGGATCGAACCGTCAGCGGACCGCACTTGATCTTGTCGGACCGCTCAGCGCTCTGTTCGATCACGAAATCGATCTTCCCGCACTCGCCTTCGCCCGCGCTCTGGCTGAGATACCTGGCATCTCGCCTTCGACATGCGACGGCGACAGGCCGGCGTCTTGCACCTGCCACTAGGGTGACGCAATGAGACGAAGGTCCGGCGGCTTTGCCTCAGCATCCCGGCGGCAGGATCGGCGACACGCCGGGTGTCGGCGCCGCGCCTGAAGCGTTGGCCGGCAACACCGTCGCGGGCGACGCCAGATTCATCGAGACGCCTTCCATGCAAGCCGAGCTGTTCGGGCTGGGCACGACAGCAGCATTCGGGTCTATGCCTGTGCCACCGGCGCTGCTGGTGTCCGCCACGATCGTGCCGGGCGCGGGGCTAGCCAGCACCTGCGGAATCGAAAGCGGCAGAGACGAAGCGCTTGCCACCTGCCCTCCCGGCGTTGAACTGCATGCCACCGTCGCACCTGTTCCCGCCGGCGCAGTCGCGGAGATTGTCCCAATTGAGCTGCTGTTCTGTCCTATGACCGGCAGGATCGGGGCCGCGATGCCTGATGTCGGAAGTCCTGTGGACGATACAGTCGGGGTCGCCGGCACCGGCGCCGGCGATGTCGACAACGGCGCGCACGTGACCACCGTCCCCGGCGTCGTCGGATCCGAGGCGAGCGGGACGGGCGCCAGCGTCGTATCCGGATCGCCCGGCACGGTGCTCGCGGAAAACGGCCCTGGACTGTTGAGCGGCGAGATCACGACCGCGCCCGGCACCGTCGGCAGATCCATTGCCGTAGTGCCGGTCGTTGCGACCTGTGCCTGAGCGGGAGAACCGCCGAGCAGGAGAGCCATCGCCATCGCGAACACGATACGCATCATCTTTCCTGTCCCTAACTCGTTTCGGTCTTGCGAACGCTCACTTTGCTGCCCTCCGCCAGATTGACCGCAGGATTGAGCACGACCTGATCGCCGGGCTGCACGCCGTCGCGCACTTCCACCGTGGTGCCGAAATCCCTGGAGATCGAGACCTGTTGAAAATGAACCGTGCCGTTCCGCACGACCACGACATGAAGACCATTCTGGTCGAAGACGAGCGCGTCGGACGGGATCGTCATCGACGGCGTCCTGCGCGGAATAGACAGCTCGACCGTGCAGTAGATGCCCGGACTAAGCAAACCATCGGGATTGGGGACGTCGATCTCGGTCAGCAGTGTCCGGCTTCCCGGCTGCAGCGCGGTTGCGATCCGCGTGACCTTGCCTGCAAACGTCCGCCCCGGAATCTCGGGCACGCGAATGTCCGCATCGACGCCCGGGCCGACTCCGAAAGCCTCGTCCTGCGGCACGAAGACCTGGGTTCGGATCACGTTGGAATGCATCAGCGTGAACATGAACGTCGATCCGGCCTGCACCAGGCTGCCATTGTCCACGTTGCGCTGGGTGACGACGCCGTCGAACGGCGCCACCACACGCTGATAAGCCTTCTCCTGCTCCAGGACACGGATCTGCGCTTGCTGCGCCGTGATGTTCGACTGGGCGACACCCACCGCACCCTGCTGCGCGCGCAGGGTGAGACGATCATTGTCGCCCTGTTGTGCCGTCAGCCAGCCCTGCTTGACGAGATTGCTGTCGCGCGAATTGGTGACATCGGCGAGCTCCCGGCTCGCCTGCGCCTGCTGAAGTGCGGCCTGGTCCTGGGCAAGCGTCGCCTGCGCCTGCGCGATCTGCTGGTCGAGCTCGGGCGCGGTGGTTTCCGCGAGGAGATCGCCCTTTTTGACCCGGTCGCCAATATCGACATAGCGCTTCTCGATATAGCCGCTGGTCCGCGCGAAGATATTGGCCGCCTCGAACGCCGTCGTCGTCGCCGGCAAGGTGACCTTCATGAGGTCGCCGCTGGGCCGGACCGTCGCTACCCGAACCTCGGGAACGTTGGTTCGAGCTTGCTCGGCCATCGCGGCAACGTCACGCGCGGCCTCATAATGCCGCCAGCCGCCAATGCCGAGACCGCCCGCAAGCAGCAGGAGTGCGCTGCCTCCAAGCAGCGCGCCGCCGTAACGGCGTCCGGATCGTTCGCCCTTGCCAGGCAGCTCCACGATCCGCAGGCTTTCCGCCCCGGGGCGATCTTTCGCCTCCTCGTCATTAGTCCTTGCGCGAACATCGCTCATTCCGGTTGCTCCTCGAATACGCCGTGGTGAGGCTTGCCGTCGTTGCCTTTGCGCAGCATCGCAAAGAGATAGGGCACGATCAGCAAGGTGGTCGGGGTCGCAAACAGCAATCCCCCGATGACCGCCCGCGCAAGTGCGGCATTCTGCTCTTCGCCCGGCCCACCAATCGCCATCGGGATCATGCCCACGATCATCGCCGCCGCGGTCATCAGCACGGGCCGGATCCTCGTCCGGCCAGCGCTCAGCGCCGCCTGGAACGCGGAGTGTCCCTTCAACTGCTCGTCCCGCGCGAAGGTCACGAGCAGGATGGAATTTGCGGAAGCAACGCCGATCGCCATGATGGCTCCCATCAGCGATGGCACGTTCAGCGTCGTCCCGGTGATGAACAGCATCGTCACGATGCCGCAGAACGTCGCCGGCAGCGCCAGGATGACGACGAAGGGATCGCCGAAATTCTGGTAGTTCACGACCATCAGCAGGTAGACCAGGATGGCCGCGAACAACAGTCCGATCCCGAGATCCCGGAACGACTGATGCATGCTCTGGATCTGGCCCAGAACCTGGATCGAATTGCCCGGCTGCAACTGCTTCTGCAGGGTGGACGTCACCTTCTCGATGTCAGCCGCAACGCTGCCGAGATCGCGACCCTGCACGCTCGCATAGACGTCATACACCGGCTGGACGTTGGCCTGGTTCGAATTGGTGGGAACGGTCCCGCGCTTGAACGTCGCGACATTGCTGAGGAGGCCGGGCACCGTCTGCCCGCTTGCGGCAAGCGAGGCCGACACCGGCGTGTTGCCCAGGGCGTTCAGCGAGTTGGCCCTGTATTCGGGTGTCTGCACCGCCAGGTAGTATGGAATTCCCGACGTCGGATCCGTCCAGAAATTAGGTGACACCTGCGCGGACGAACTGAGGCTGACATTGATATTGGTCGCCACCGTGCTGGCATTGAGGCCAAGCTGCGCGGCGCGGGTGCGGTCGATGTCGGCATAGAACGCGGGAGCATCGACCTCCTGCTGCAGATGCGCATCGACGACACCGGGAATCGCCGCGAGACTCTTCTGCAGCTCCTTGGCCACCGCCAGGTTGTTGCTACCATAACCGACGGTGCGGACATCGATCTGCGCCGGAAGGCCGAAATTCAGGATTTGCGTCACGATGTCCGCGGCCTGGAAATAGAAGGTGTCCTCCGGAAACGCCGATGGCAGCACCTGCCGCAGCTTCCTGATGTAGTCCGCTGTCGGCTGGTGACCGTCCTTCAGCGACACGAGGATGGTACCGTCGTTCACCCCGATCGTCGATCCGTCAGTGAATGCGAGATTGTAGGCGCGCGCCGGGAGGCCGATATTGTCCACGATCAGCGCCCGGTCCTTGTCCGGAATGACTTCGCGGATCTTGTCCTCGACCGCCTGGAAAATCGCTTCCGTCCGCTCGATGCGGGTGCCAGCGGGCGCGCGAACGTGGAGCTGGATCTGGCCGCCGTCGATCAGGGGATAAAAGTCCCGCCCGACATAGACGAACATGGTCGCTCCGAGCGCCAACACCGCTACGGCGACGACGGGGACGATGACCCGATACCGCAGCAGCGCCAGCAGGAGATTGGAATAGCCATTGCGTAGGCGTTCGAACCCGCGCTCGAACGCGGCAGAGGCGCGCGCAAAGATACTCGACGGGCGATCGCCCTCGCCGTGACGCCGCTCGCCCTTCAGCAGCAGGCCGATCGTGATCGGCGTGAGCGTCCGCGACAGTCCGTATGACGCCAGCATCGCGAACACGACCGCGAGGCCCAGCGGCGTGAATAGATATTTGGCCGGCCCTTCCAGAAACACGACCGAGGTGAACACGCAACTGATCGCGAGCGTCGAGACCAGCGTCGGCACCGCGATTTCAGCAGCGCCGTGCAGGGTCGCATCCGGCAGCGGCATGCCTTCCTCGGTCCAGAGCCGGTGGGTGTTCTCGATCGTCACCGTCGAATCGTCGACGAGGATGCCGACCGCGAGGGCAAGCCCGCCGAGCGTCATCGTGTTGAGGGTCTCGCCGAGAAAATACAGAACGATCAGCGAGGACAGCATCGCCAGCGGGATCGAGATCAGGACGACCAGCGTCGATCGCCACGACCCCAGGAACACCAGGATCATCAGCGCCGTGAGGCCCGCCGCAATCGCCCCTTCGCGCAGAACACCATTGACCGAATGGGTGACGAATATCGACTGGTCGAATAGCTCGTTGATCTTCATCCCCGCCGGAGCCGCCGCGCGGATCGACGCCAGCGCCGCCTTCACGCCATTGACGACGGCAAGCGTGGAGGCATTTCCGTTCTTGATGACGCTGAGCAGGACGGCGCGATGGCCGTCCTCGCGGACGATGTTCTGCTGGACCTGGGCGCCGTCGCGGACCTGGGCGACGTCCTTCAGGAAGATCGTCGCGCCGTTCGCGAACTTGACCGGAATCATGTTGAGATCGTGGATCGTGGCCGGCGTCGCGTTGGTGCGAACGGTGTACTGGGTGTCGCCGATCTTGGTCGTGCCGGTCGGCAGCGTCAGGTTCTGGGTGTTCACCGCGTTGACGATGTCGAGCGGCGTCAGTCCCCGCGACAAGAGCTTGTTCGGATCGATGTCGACCATGATCTGGCGGTATTTGCCGCCGGCCGGCGTGGGCAAGGTCACGCCCGGCACGGGCGCCAGTTGCTGGCGGACCCGGTAAATGCCGAAATCGTAGAGCTGCTGCTCGTTCAGGCTGTTCGACTCGAGGCTGAGCTGGAGCACCGGCACGCTCGAGGCATTGAACTGCACGATGATCGGCGGCTGGATGCCGGGTGGCATCAGGGCGCGGATGGCGTTCGTCGCGGAGACGATCTGCGAGATCGCGAGATCGAGATTGACGTCCGGCTGGAAATAGATTCTCTGAACCGACAGACCGTTGAGGGTCTGCGCCTCGATATTCTTGATCCCGCTGACATTGGCACTGATCGAATATTGGCTGTAGGTGCTGACGCGCTGCTCCATCTCCGGGGTCGAAAGCCCAGTATAGCTCCAGATCACCGTGACGACCGGGATCTGGATCTCCGGGAAAACATCGGTTGGCATCGACCGGATCGCGATGCCGCCGAGAAACAGGATCAGGGCCGCAAGCACATAGAATGTGTGCGGAAGCCGCAGCGCGAAACGAACAATTCCCATGGTGGTCTGCCTGAAGCAAATGACGCGAGATCGTCGGACAGGTGAGGACGGTCGGACCTCCGTTCAAATGAAAAGCAATTCAGACGCTGCATACGGCAGCGCGTGATGCCTCCTGCGCGGCGAGCACGACGGCGCGCTTGACCTTGGCGAACGCGCGATTTTCGATCTGTCGAACGCGTTCACTGGAGATGGACAATTCGCGGGCGAGCTGATCGCGCGTGACAGGAGATTCCGTCAACCGCCGCGCTTCGAAGACACGGCGTTCCCGCGCAGCAAGCCCGCCCAGCGCGGCGCGCAAGGCCCTGGTGCGCCGCTCCGTCTGCTCGTGATCGACGAGCACCGTCTCGGCGTCGACCGCCTCATCGACCAGAAGGGCCTCCAACTCGGTTCCATTGTCCTCGCTGCCGACGCGCGCGTTCAGCGACATGTCGCCATTGAGCCGCACGTCCATCTCGAGCACCTCTCGCGCCGTCACCTCCAGCTTCCCGGCGATCAACTCGGCGACGTCAGGCGTAAGCCCAGTCATTGCACTGCCGGTGGCCTTCCTGATCTCGCTGCGGAGTTTGAAGAACAGCTTCTTCTGCGCGGCCGTCGTTCCGATCTTCACCAGGGACCATGACCGCAGGATATATTCGTGAATGGCGGCCTTGATCCACCAGATCGCATAGGTCGAAAAGCGGGCGCCGCGGCCGGGTTCGAAGCGAGACGCTGCGATCACGAGACCCAAATTCGCTTCCGCGATCAGATCGACCAACGGCAGGCCATATCCCTGATAGCCGCGCGCCAGCTTGGCGGCGAGCCGAAGATGGCTGGTGACGAGTGCATCCGCTGCGCCGCGGTCCCGCGTTTCCTGCCAGCTACGCGCCAGCTGCTGCTCCTGCCCCGGCTCAAGCAGGTCGAAGCGCCTGATGGCCGCAGAATAGGCGCTGAGGAACGGCGTCAACATCGATGCGCCCGGCACGGTGACCGGATCGCGCCTTGCAATTTCGTGGCTAGTCTGCATTCGTCACTCCCACACTCAAATCCGGCTGACCATTCGCGAAAGCATCGCGCTTCATTTGGCTCATCCCATCTGGCTGGCGCCTGCATGCAGCGCCGTCCGCGACCCGGCGGGTTGCGGATTTGGCCGCTCCTCGGGTCCAGGCAAGGATCTCGACACGCCCTCCTGGCGCCGGTCCGATGATCAGCCGGAAGCCATGCAGCTTGACGATGGCGGCCACCAGGCTCAGCCCTAATCCGACGCCCGGTGTATTGCGCATCCTGTCGGAGCGGTAGAAGCGCCGCAGCACCGCCTCGCGCTCCTGCTCGCTGATGCCGGGCCCGGTATCGCTCACGCTTACGAGCGCGGTGTCATCCTCCGCTTCCAGGGCGAGCTCCACCCGTCCGCCTGACGGCGTGAACTTGATGGCATTGTCGACGAGGTTAGCGACCGCCTCGAACAGCAGGTCGCGGTCTCCCCACACCCGCACATTGCGCTCGACGACGACACCGAGCCCAATGCGTTTGTCCTCGGCGATGGGCTCATAGACGTCGAGGACCTCGCGCAGTATCTCGTCGAGCGCCACGTCGCCGAAGCCGGCCGTGCGACGGTTGTTCTCGATCTCGGTCAGGCGCAGCAAGGCCGTCACGATCGCCAGCGACTGGTCGATGCCGGCGATGGCATTATCCGTAACCTCCTGGAGCTCCTCCAGCGTTGCCGCATGCGTTCGCCCGCGCTCCAGCGCCAGGCGGACGCGCGTGAGCGGAGTTCGGAGATCATGGGCGATATCGTTGCCGACGCTGGCAAGCGCACTGATCATCGTCTCCATCTCGTCGAGCATGCCGTTGACGATCCCAGCCAGCCGCGCAAAGGAATCGTCGGTATCGCCCTCCGGAAGCCGCTCGCGCAGCTCGCCAGCCACAATGCGCTGGACCCGCTGGTTGACCTCCTCGACGCGCCTCTGAGCGCGAAGGCTCAGCCACGCACCGGCGAGCAGGCAGAGGCTGAAGGCCGGCAGCAGGCCCAAGGCCAGGGCCTCGCCCACCACGCTCGATATCTCGCGCGTTTCATCGACGTTCCGGCCCATCACCACGACATCGCCGCCCTCAAGACGCGTGCCGACCGCCCTGACGACTGGAACGTGCAGCACCGGCTTTTCGAACAGATCGAGCCGCACGCCCTGTACCGCTCCGTCTAGCTGGAGCCCGCGCGGCACACGTTCGATGTTGCCGGCAAGGCGGACGCCGGCAGCGTCGAACAGTCCAGCATACTGCACGCCCCTGGAATCCTGCGCGAGATGATCCGCGATGGCGTTGACGCGGCGCGCCGGCGGCAGGTCGGCCATGAAGTGGATCTGCCTGGTGATCATGCGATCGGATCGCGCGACCAGATAATCGTCGAGCTTGAAGTAGACAAATGCAAACAGGGCGACCACGAACAACCCGAAGGCGGCCGCCACAGCCAGAGCCCAAAGGAACGTGGCGGAGCGGATCAACTGAATCTGGTGCATCGCCCGCCCCTATTGCCGCGAGCGCAGGACGAAGCCGGAGCCGCGCACATTGTGGATGAGCTGTACCTCTCCGGGGCCATCGACCTTGTGGCGAAGGCGGCCCATATGCACGTCGATCAGGTTCGTGGTCGCCGGCACGAACTTGTAGTTCCAGACTTCCTCGAGCAGCATCGCGCGCGTCAGCAATTGGTCGTTCCGGCGCATCATGTATTCGAGCAAGCGGAATTCGCGGGGTAGCAGGTCGAGCTCGCGCCCGCCGCGTCGTGCGGTGCGCTCGATCAGATCGAGCTCGAGCGGTCCGACATGCAAAATGGTTTCACGGCAGTCGGTCGGACGGCGCAGCAATGCCTCGATCCGCGCGACCAGCTCGACCAGCGCGAACGGCTTTGTGAGATAATCGTCTCCGCCCATGCGCAGTCCGCGCACCCGATCGTCCACCGCGCCGAGCGCGCTCAGCACCAGCACGGGCGTTCTGACCTGATCCTTGCGCAGCGTTTCGATAACGGAGAGCCCGTCCATCCCCGGCAGCATCCGATCGACGATCATGGCGTCGGGGCTCGATGCGCGCGCCCGGTTGAGACCGTCAACGCCGTCGCCGGCCCATTGCACCTCGAAGCCGCGATCGGCGAGCTCGGCAACGATCGCCTCGGCGGTCTCGGCGTCGTCCTCGATCAGGAGAATCCGGTTCATGAGCTTCGTCCCATGGTCCGCCCAGCGCTTTGGCGCACGGCGGGACAGCACGGGTTCGGCGTCGCGCAATGTCATGCTCAGTGCCCGCGCTCGTCGGACGCGCGGCGCTGATGCCGCCTGATGCGGGCCGCCCCCTGCAGCATGAGGTAATGCTGCGGCGCGCGCGGTGCCATTAAATTGCGGTTCATGTTGTCAGCTGCGCGCGTCGCCAACAGCACGAGCGCGTGAATTATGCGTGTTACAAACGTAATGATCATCTTGCGGGCTCCGCTCTGAACTGCGCTACGTCAAGCATATGTTGTCAACGCGCCATCGGTCGTCCGGGGGGCCACGGATGTTATGGATTCGCACGATCGTGCTCGCGACGCCGCATCGGCTCACACGCGGTTGAAATGCGGTGAGCAATTCGTGCATTTGAATCGCGGCCCATCGTTCACATCTGGATAGCGAGCCGGCTTGGTTCGGCCTGACGTCATCAATGGAGAGAGCGAATGACCACGTCCAAACTGTTGTCGATGGGATTGATTGCCGCCGCCATGCTGGGCGGACCCGTCATGGCGCGCGAGCACCATCGCGTCGTGCGGCAGCCTGCGGTCGAAGCCGATACGGTCGCGAGCAACGCTCAGTTCTATTATCCGGGCGAGCGCGCCTGCGTCCCCGCGCCGCGCGTCGGAGCCTTCGCGACCGCGCCGTGGACCGGCAACAACGTGCCTTGCGAGCCGGGCACGGGCTACTGATCGCGCCAATGCGACCGGCCGCGTAACTCCGCCGGACGCTGCTGATGGAACGACAGGGAGCGGGCTGCTCGGTTCAGCCCGCTCCCTTCCGCGCGTCGCGGGCACGCGTAGCGCGATCACCTGCGCGAGCGTCGCGCCTCATGTCTGACGCCGAATTCAGTTGGATTGCCGCGCCCCGCGCCTACCTCTCTTTCATCACTCGCTCGACCATCAGCAGCCTCGCGCAAGGCGCGACGCGGCAGCGGGCATCACGGATGGCCGGGCAGCTCAACACGAGAGGAGTTTTCCATGACACGCACGATCATGATTCTGGCGACGGCAGCGCTCGCCTCGACCCTCGCCATCGGCGCAGCCAACGCGCACGGCGGCGGCGGTGGCCACGGCGGCTTTGGCGGCGGCGGCTTCGGCGGCGGACATGCGGGCTTCGGCGGTGGCGCGCATTTCGGCGGCATGGGCCATGAGGGAGGCTTTGGCGGGGGCGCCCGGTTCGGCGGCGAGCACCTCGGCTTCGGCGGACATGCCGGCGGCCTCCGCCAGCACGCGTTTCACCACTACGGCCGCTTCCGTTCCGGATATGGACTCTACGGCGCCTATCCGGATTGCTATGACTGGTACGAGTTTCATCCGTACCAGCCGTTACCGTTGAGCTGCAGCTAATCTACACGCTCAACTCCCATCGCTCCGGACCAACGGCCGTCGGCGCCAGGCGTTTGCTGCTGCCATGCAGCAGCCCTGGCGCTGCCGAGGCTTTCACAAACTGCGGTGACGTGCAATCGAGGCGAGATCCGGTGCAAAGCCAAGCCCCGGCTCTTCGCCCAGGCTGACCGTACCGTCCGTCACATCGGCAACGGGACCGCAGAAGAGGTCGCGCAGCGGATTGTCGTTGATGTCGACCTCGAGCCAGCCGTCGCCCCCGACGCTCGCCAAAAGGTGCGCCGAGGCAAGCAGCCCAATGCCGCCACCGAGATAATGCGGGCAGAACGTCTTGCCCGATTTCAGGACGTCACGCGCGACGCCGGCGCAGGCGCTGAGCCCGCCCCATTTCGCGATGTCGGGCTGAACCACGCCGAGCACGTCTTCGGCGAGAACTTCCTTGAATCCCTCGACGCTGGAGATGTTCTCGCCCGCGGCGATCGGCATCTTCGCGGCCATCCGCAGCCTGCGCCACTCCTCGCGCGGCCGGTCGGCGCGGATGGGTTCCTCCAGCCAGCGTAGATCGAATGCGGCCAATCGCGGCAGCATTTCCAAGGCCTGGGCAACGGACCATCCCTGATTGGCATCGGTAGCGAGCATGCCCGTGCCGATGATGGCGCGCAGTGCGACGAGATTGGCGAGGTCGGTCTCGGCACCGAAGCCGACTTTCAGCTTCAGCGCACGATGACCGCGCTTGAGCGCAACTTCGGCCGTCTGCGCGGCGCCGCCGGGATTGATGCCGCTGGCGTACACCTTGATCTTGCGCGATTGTCCGCCGAGCAGCCGCCACAGCGGCAAGTTCCGGCGTCGCGCGAAAAGATCCCATAGCGCGAGATCGATGCCCGAGATCGCCTGCGCGAACGGACCAGGCTCGCCGCATTGGAGCGCCAGCACTTCGGTGCCCCCGGTCAGGGCCCCGAAAGCCCGACCAGGACCGTCGAATTTGCGCCCGACGAGGCCCGGCGCAAGCACCTCGTTGATGAGCCGGGCGCGATGCTCCGAGCCTGGCGCTGGAAAGTTGGACCAGGCTTCACCCCATCCCTCGACGCCGTCCTCGTCGACAGCGCGAACGAAGACGGCGGGACGGTTGAGCATCTTGCCGAACGACGTCACCACCGGCGTTGCCAGCGGGTAGCGGTAGCAGAACGCCTCGATCGAACGGATGGTGAAGCTGTCAGTCATACTGCAGATCCTGCGAGACCACGCCGAACCGCTACCATCTTAGTAGGCGCGCGCGAAGTCACCTTCCTGCTTGATATCGCTGAATACCGGAAAGCGCGCCTTCCAGGGCGTGCCCTTGGCCGTGGTCAGCTGGTTGAGCCGCTCCAGCACGCCGAGGCCATCCTTGCGCAGGCTTGCGGAGACCGCCGCGCGGTCTGGAAAATTCTTCAGGACGGCATCGAGCCAGATGGTGCGGCCTGCCAGGAATCCGCTTGCCCCCGCGGCATAGGAGTAGTCGAGCACACGCTCAAACTTTTCGGGCGCTGCACCGCCCGACAGCAGCACCCAGGGGATGCTCCGCTCGCGGCAGATATCGCCGATCGCATCGAACTCCTTTTGCGCGGCCTTGGCCTCCGCGCTGCCGTCGCGGGCCGGCAGGCCGTTGGCTGCCAGCGGGCTCTCCAGCTTGAGAAGATCGACGTTGTATTCGGGTTTGGCGAACTCGCGCACACTGTCGATGACGAGCTGAGGAAGCTTGCCGGGCGATTCCACGTAATCGGCCGTGTGATTGGCACTGCCGAGGAACGGATAGACCAGCAACTCGAGCACGTAGGGAATGTCGTGGCGGGCGCAGTCATCGCCGATCTCCCGCACGAACTTCTTCTGATGCTCGTTCACCGCGGCATCGGCGTCCGGCCGGTACCAGGCCAGCACCTTGACAGCGTCACCGCCCATGGCTCGGATCTTTTCCACGCTCCAATTGGTGATGGCGCGCGACTTGCGGCCACCCGCGGTCTCCTCGACGCGATGCTCTTCCAGAGTCATGATCAGGCCGCAGCGCGGCGGCAACAGATCGATCGCAGCAGGCACGGCAAAGTTCGGGTCGAACAGCATCGAGCTGCAATGCGGCGCGAGGTTCTCGACGAGAAGGCGCTTGGCCGCCGTGACGTCGGAATATTCGACCTGATCCCGCGTGATGCCCTTTGCTTTCGCGATGGCGTCGAACAGTGGCGGCCGCTGATCCAGCGCGACCATGCGAAAGTGGCCATCCGCGTCAGCAAGCCGTGCCAGGCCGCGGTTCTTTCCAATCGTTCTCATGGCTTCGTCCTCATGAATACAAGACACTCGTTGATGGCAGGGATTCCATTGCGGCCGCCGGCGTGGCGGCATTTCATGGCGGCCGTGGCCGCCGAAAAAGTCATGGCAGCGCGTATGTCGAGACCGGCGCCGATCGCCAGCGCATAGGCGCCATGGAAGACGTCGCCCGCGCCAGTAGTGTCGACGACGTCGACGGCATAGGCGGCCTGCCGGTGCAGCTGGCCGTTCTCATACCAGCTGACACCGCCCTCGCCGCGCGTGACCGCGATGACCCGGCAACCGAAGCGCGCAAGCGCTGCAAGAGATTCATCTTTGGCCGAGCCGGCAAAGGCGGCGAGCGCGGGCTCGGAGAAGATCGCGTGGTCGGTCGACGGCAGCAGCCGCTCGAACACCTCGGCATCGGCCATGTCGCCGTCAAGCACCGTCGGGATGCCACGCGCTCGCGCCTCACGGAACAGCGTCGCCGCGCCTTCGACCCAGCGCGGATCCGCCAGCACGGACGATGCGCGCGCAACGGCTTCGAGTGGAAGCCAGTCTGCGGCCTCCGGAAAGAGGCCACGGAAATTGACGATCTGCCGCTCGCCGCTGCTGTCGACGATGATCCCGGAGACCGACGAACGACCATCGGGAAACAGCCGGAAATTCTCGACATCGACGCCTTCAGCGATGAAAGCCGACTTCATTTCTTTGCCGGCGGCATCATTCCCTGCCCGCCCCCAGAACGCGACAGACGCGCCGAGCTTTGCCACTGCCACACTCGCATTGGCGGCCATGCCGCCGCCAAGCGTGCCGTATTCGAGGGCCTTGATCTTCTCGCTTCCACCCGCGAACGGCCGATCGACGCGCCAGACCTGGTCGAGCGCGGACAGGCCGAGGCAGATCACGTGCACGGGCCTCGCCCTGGACGCGACGTCCGCCAGCGCGGAGAGATCACCAATGTTGGCCGACGCGCTCACCGCAGGACCAGTCCCTTGGCAGAGTCAAACAGATGCGTCTTGCCCGGCTGCGGACGCAGATTGATGCGATCGCCGACCTTCGGCCGCAGCGCCGGATCGACCCGCGCAATGGCGGAGCCGCCGGCGAGATCGAAATGGATCAGCGTATCCGAGCCGAGCGGCTCGACCAGCTTGACGTTGATGGCGATACCATCGGCAGCATCGGTAGCGACGGCAAAATGTTCGGGGCGAATGCCCAGCACGGCGTTGCCGGCCTTACTCAGGTTGCTCGCGGTCTCGCCGTCCAGCGGCACCACCGTTCCACCTTGCGAAAGGATCGCACGCTCCTGACGCCACTCGACCGGGAAGAAGTTCATCGCGGGCGAGCCGATGAAGCCGGCGACGAACTGGTTAGCCGGCCGCTCATAGACCGCCTCGGGCGTATCGTATTGCTGGATCGTGCCGCTCTGGAGCACCACGATCCGGTCGGCCATCGTCATGGCTTCGATCTGATCATGGGTGACGAAGACCATGGTGGTCTTCAGCTCCTGCGACAGCGCCTTGATCTCGGCGCGCACCTGCCCGCGCAGCTTGGCGTCGAGATTGGACAGCGGCTCGTCGAACAGGAAGGCCTTGGGGTTACGCACGATGGCGCGCCCCATGGCGACGCGCTGGCGCTGGCCGCCGGAGAGCTCCTTCGGCTTACGGTCGAGATAAGGCTCGATGTGCAGCAACGCGGCGGCACGTTTCACCCGGGCGTCGATCTCCGCTTTCGGCGTGCCGCGCAGCTCCAGCGCAAACGACATGTTGTCGTAGACTTTCATGTGCGGATAGAGCGCGTAGTCCTGGAACACCATGGCGATATCGCGCTGCGCGGCCTGCACGCCGTTGACGCGCTTGTCGCCGATATAGAGGTCGCCTGACGAGATCGGCTCCAGGCCGGCGATGATACGCAGCAAGGTCGATTTGCCGCAGCCAGACGGGCCGACGAACACGACGAACTCGTGGTCCGCGATCTCCAGATTGAGATCGGGGATCACAGTGAAATTGCCGTAGCGTTTGGTGAGATTTCGGATCGAGATCGAGGCCATGATCGCTCAGTCCAGCGCCAGCACGGGCTTGATCAGCTCGCCCTTGGCGAACCGGGCGAAATTCTCGGGCAGAGCCGACAGGCCGAACTCGCCATCGACCAGGACGCGGTATTCATCCTTGTACTTGCGCAGCAGCTCGACATTCGGCTCGAAATCCGAGACCGGGAAATAGAAGGTCCGGATCATATAGAAATCCTTGCGACGGAAGACCTTGCCTTCCTCGATGGTCCAGGGCGCGGCGTTCTCGCCGACCAGCACCAGCGCGCCGCGCGGCAGAACCAGCTCGATGCCGAGATTGCGCGCCGCATGGGCGCCGGAGCATTCCATAATGAGGGCGAAGCGCTTGGAGGTATCGCCGACCGGGTGCGCCTTCGCGCCGAAGGACTGCGCGATCTTCAACCGCGCCGCGTTGGGATCGGCGACGTAGATATCGCCATAGCCGAGCGCGCGGAGCGCCAGCACCACGCCGAGGCCGACCGGCCCCGCCCCCATGACGAGGACCGGACCTGCCTCACTCGCTGGCACCACGCGACTGACGAAGCGCACGGCGTGCCCCGACGTGCCGATGGTGTCGAGCAGCAGCGGCGCGAGGCTGTCCTCGATATCGTCAGGCACCGGCAGCAGGCAGTTTTCGGGCACCGGAACGTATTCGGCATAGCCGCCTGGCCTGTTCCAGCCGATCAGGCTCGAGACTTCCAGGCACATCTGGGTGTCCCCGCGCTTGCAGGCCGCGCAGTGGTCGCAATGAAGCGGGATATAAACGGCGCAGCGGCGGCCATGCAGCCGGTGACCAGGCTGCTCGACGACGCCAAAGATCTCGTGACCGGCGGTGAACTCGGCGCCCTTGTGCCAGAGCTTGAAGTCCGAGCCGCACAGCGCGGTGCGCGAGACGCGCACCAGCACCTCGCCGGCGCCGACTTCGGGCATCGCAACACGCTCGATGGTGATGCGGTCGTTGCCGTGGAAGACCGCGGCCTGCATGATCGAATTCGGATGGGGCGATACGTTCATCAGATACCTAGCCTTTCACCGCGCCGAGCGTCAGTCCGGACACCAGCCAGCGCTGAACCAGGGCGGCGAGCACAAGCGGCGGCAATGCGATCAGCGTCGCCGCGGCCATGAGGGCGCCCCATTGCGTCGAGCCTTCGCCGATGAAGTTGAAGGCCGCCGCGATCAGCGTCTTGGTGTCGCCATTGGAGAGCACCAGCGCAAACAGGAAGTAGTTCCAAGAGAAGACGAAGGCGAGGATCGCGGAGACAGCCACGCCGGACGCCACCAGCGGCAGCGCGATGCGCCAGAGGATGCGCGTGACGCTGCATCCGTCGACCTGCGCCGCCTCGAACACGCTGCGTGGTATGCCGTCGAACGACGGCAGCAAGACCCAGATCACGATCGGCAGCGTGATCACGGCATGGCTGAGGATCAGCGCGGTGTACGAGCCGATCATGCCGATTTGCCGGAACATGACGTACCACGGCAGCAGAAACAGAGTGCCCGGCGCCATGCGCGCTGCGAGCGTCAGGATCGCCGGCCATGAGATGCGCGTCCAGGAGACGGCGAAAGCGGCGGGAATTCCAAACAGCAGGCCGAGCGCGGTCGAGCCGACCGTGACGATCAGGCTGTTGAGCGCGTAGCTGAGGAACGGCGTGGTCTTGGTCAGCTCGACATAGTTCTCCAGCGTCGGCGTGAAGATCAGCGTCGGCGGATAGGCGGTGACCTCGAACGACGGCTTGAACGAGGACAGCACCATCCAGACCGTCGGCGCCATGATGAGCACGCCGGCGAGCACGAGCTGCAGCGTGTTGAGCCAGCGGATCCAGCGATCGGTGGTGGCTGCGTCGGTCATGAGGTCACCACGCCACCGCGCCGCGCAGGCGGTTGAAGGCGAGCAAGGCGCCGAACACGATCGCCGTCAGCGTCAGCATCAGGGCGCTGGCATAGCCGATGTTGAAGAATTCGAAGCCGACCCGGAAGCCGTAGATGTTGAGCGTGTTGGAAGCGTTGCCCGGGCCGCCCTGAGTGGTGATGTAGATGATGTCGAAGAAGCGCAGGAGATCGACGCTGCGCAGGATCGCCGCGGTGACGATGGTCGGCAGCAGCAGCGGCAGCGTGATGCGCTGGAACGTCTTGAACGGCGATGCGCCGTCGATCTGCGCGGCCTCGTAGACGCTCGGCGGCAGCGACTGCAGCCCGCCCAGTACGATCAGCGCGACGTAAGGCGTCCACTGCCAGCTGTCGATCAGCGCCACGGTCGGAATGACCCATGTCGGCGAGGCCAGCCAGTCCGAGGGCGGCAGGCCGAGCGATTGCAGGATATAGTTGGCGGCGCCCAGCGACGGATCGAGGATGACCAGCCACATCATGCCCGCCACCACCGGCGGCATCATGAAGGGCGAGATGAACAGCGAGCGCACGATGCCCGGCAGGCGCTTGGCGTGGAACAGCACCAGCGCCAGCCAGACGCCGAAGACGAGCTGGAGCACCAGCGACAGCACATAAAGCGCGATGGTGACCCACAGTCCGTGCCAGAACTCGTAGTCCGAAATCAACTTCGAATAATTGGCGAGGCCCGCGAACGACTGCTTGCCGGTCGAGGAGAACGTCTGGAAGCCGAGCCAGATCGTATAGAGGACCGGAAACGCGATCATCGCGACCGTGAAGATCACGGCCGGTGCCGAAAGCGCCGCCATCTCCAGCTTCTGCCGGTCCTGCGTCAGTGTCGCAGCCGTGTCCGACATGCGTTGGTGTCCTCGATCGAATTAGGTGCCGGCAGGCAGCTTGCCTACCGGCAAGAGGCCGTTAATTCAGTGCGATCAGCGCATCGAGCGCCTTGTCGGCATCCGCGCAGGCTTGGTCGATCGGCTTCTGCTTCAGGATCAGGTCCTGCACCGCCTGCCCGATGAACTCGCGCGATTGCGGATTGGCGACGATGGGATAGCCGACTTCGGACGAACCCTTGGTGGCGAGCACGTCGAGCGCGGCCTGCCATTCCTTCCGCACCGGCTCCTCGTCGATCCACTTGCGATATTCGGGATCGTTGGCGACGGACGGGCGCGGCGGCGCGATGCCCTGGAGCGCCATCTTCTTCTGCACCTCGGGGCTGGTCGCCCATTGCACGAAGTACCAGGCCGCATCCGGCTGCTTGCTGTGCGAGGACACTGCCATGCCCCAGCCGATCGTGGTCGGCACCTGGCCGGCATCGCCCGCCGGGAACGGCAGCAGGCCGGTGTCCTTCAGGCGCGCACCGCCTTCCATCACCGTGCGCAGCTCATTCGAGGATTCGAACGCCATTGCGGCGCGGCCGCCGCGATAGAGCGCCGAAATCTGCTGGAAGCTGTAGTTGACGACGCCGGGCGGTCCGAAGTCGCGCAGCAGCCGGCTATAGGTGTCAAGCGCCTCCTTGCCCTTGGCCGAACAGAGGTTCGACTTGCCGTTGGCGATGTATGTGCCGCCGATATTGTGCAGCAGGTTGCTGAAGGTGTAGGCGACCGCCGGCTTGAGGCCGCGCGAGACGAACGGCGTCACCGTGCCATCGCAGGTCTTGATCTTCTCGGCCGCAGCCTCGACGTCCTTGATCGTCTTCGGCGCATCGAGGCCGCACTTCTTGAAGATGTCGGTGCGATAATAGAAGATCGGCCCTTCGAGATTCATGGGCATGCTGGTGAGCTTACCGTTGAAGGTCGCGGCCTTGAGCAGGGCCTGGCTCACCCCGCTCGGATCATAGTCCTTGGCGACCTCGTTCTTGGCCATTGTCGTGAGATCAGCGTACCATCCGGCCGCCGCGAACTGCTCGCCCTCGCGCGAAGGCAGCGTCATGAACACGTCGACCTCGTCGCTGTTCGCATTCATGACGGTGACCAGACGCTGGCGCATCTGCTGTTCCTGATAACCGTCGACCTTCAGGGTCATGCCGGTCAGCTTCTCGAAATCAGCTTTGTAGGTCAGCAGCGCCTGCGAGACCGGATTATTGTTGGCGAGAAAGGTGACGGTCTTGCCCTTGAACTTCATCCAGTCGAAATCGGCGGCGCGCGCCTGCGCGCTGACGGCAATCGCGAGAACGGGCAACGCGACATGCGTCGCGAGCATCCTGGCCTTCATCGAACTCTCCTCCCGGCTGGCCGCCTTAAGCTGGCGGACCATTTTGAACACGTTTGAGCACCACTGAAAACGGTTACAAAATAAACCTCACATCCGCCCTGTCAAGCATGGACAAGCTGCACAATCCACGGCAGATTTGCGACATTATCGCTACCGAGCGGCTCCCTACGCAAGATGTAACGTTACATTCATGAGACTGACCAACGCCAAGTCTGTGAAGCAGGGCATCCGCGCCGTGGCGGCCCGCGCCGGCGTCTCGACGGCATCGGTCTCGCGCGCCCTCAACAATCCCAACGCGGTGAGCCCGTCCTTACGCGCGCGCATCGAGCAGGCCATCGACGCGCTCGGCTACATCCCGCATGCGCCGGCACGGATCCTCTCATCGCGCCGCTCGCGCACGCTCGGCGCGATCGTGCCGACCATCGACAACACGATGTTCGCGCGCGGCATTGCCTCGCTGCAGCAGTATCTGTCCTCGGTCGGATACATGCTGTTCCTCACCACCAGCGGCTACGACCTCGACGTCGAATTGCAGCAGGCGCGCAATCTGATCAGCCGCGGTGTCGACGGCCTCGTGCTGCGCGGCGATTGCCATCACGACGGATTGCGAAAACTGCTCGCCGACAATGCGGTGCCCTTCATCAATGTCGGCATCTATCAGCCTGACCGCCCCTACCCTTGCGTCGGCACCGACAATGAGGCCGCAGCCCATCGCGCCGCCGCACATGTCATCGAGCTCGGCCATCGCCGGATCGGGATCGTCTCTGCGCTCCAGCGCAACAATGACCGCGCCAGCGCCCGCGTCGCCGGCTTCCGCCGCGCGCTCGCCGAGAACGGCCTCGAGCTTCCCCCGCAATGGCATGTCGAGGTGCCCTATACGCTCGACGACGCCCGCGAGGCGGCCCGCTATCTCCTCAACCTCAAGGACCGCCCGACGGCCGTAGTCTGCGGCAACGACGTCATCGCCTATGGCGTGCTGCTCGAGGCGGAGCGCGACGGATTCTCGGTGCCGCGCGATCTGTCGGTCGTCGGCTTCGACGATCTCGACTGGAGCCGCCATTTGCGGCCGAGCCTGACCACGATCCACGTCCCGACCGGAGAAACCTGGCAGCGTGCGGGCGAATATCTGGTCCGAAGCCTCGCCGGCGAGCAGACCATCATGCACCGCGAGATCGACTTCTCGCTGGTGGTCCGTGAATCGACTGCTCCTCCTCCGAAATCCCTGAAGTGAGACACGCGCGATGAATTCCAACTTTTCTCTCGCACCCGGCTTTCATGCCGTCGTGATCGGCGGCGCCGGCGACATCGGCGCTGCGATCAGCAACCAGTTTTGCGACCTCGGCGCGACTGTCACGGCAACCGGTGCCAACGATACCGATCTTGCCCGCACCCTGCTCAAGCCACGCGCGGGCCTCACGCTCGCGACGCTGGATGTCACCGATGATGCGGCTGTCATGTCATTCGCCCGCCAGCACAAGCGCGTCGACGCGCTGGTCAATTGCGCCGGCATTCTTGCACGCGACAAGGAATTCGAGATCGAGACTTTCATGAAGGTGCTCGACGTCAATCTCACCGGCACGTTCCGGACCTGCATGGCATTCCGTCCGCTGCTCGCGCAGAGCAAGGGTTCGATCGTCAACATCGCCTCGATGAATGCGACGCTGGCGCTGCCGCGCATCCCTGCCTATTGCGCCAGCAAGGGCGGCGTCGTGATGTTGACCAAGGCACTCGCCCTCAAATGGGCCGAGGAAGGTATCCGCGTCAATGCGGTGGCACCCGGCTACATCGAAACCGCGATCAACGCCGCCGGCCGCACCGATCGCGCACATTATCAACGCATCGCCGACCGCACTGCCTTCAAGCGCTGGGGACAACCAGAGGACATTGCCGGCGCAGTCGCATTCCTCTGCATGCCGGCGTCGCAATATGCGACGGGTACGGTGGTCGCGGTGGACGGCGGATTCCTTGCGGGATGAGTTAGAACGATCCGAACATCGACCCCAGGATCAGGACGGCAACGAGCGCGATGATGCAGCTGACGATCACGGTCATCACCATGTCGAGATAGCTTTCACGGTGGGTGAGACCACTGATCTGCAACAGCAGGAGCACGGTGCCGTTGTGGGGAAGCGCGTCCAGTGTACCGGCGCTCATCGTCGTGATGCGATGCATCAATTCCGGAGCGAGGTGGTGCTCGGCCGCGAGGCGCATGAAGTCGTCGCCGAACGCGTTGAGGACGATGGCCATGCCGCCGGACGCGGTCCCGGTCAACCCCGCCAGGACATTCATCGAGACGGCCAGCGAGACGAGCGGTCCGCCCTGAATCGAGAAGACCGCGTCGCGAACCGTCGCAAATGCCGGTAGTGCGGCCACGACTGCGCCGAAGCCGACAAGACTCGCGATCATCAGCATCGGCAACGCGGCGGAATTCGCTCCGGCGTCGAGACTTTCGCGCACGGAGGGCAAGCGTCGCAGGTTGACGAGAAGGACGGTCAGGTTTGCTGCAACGAGCGCTACGATGACTGACCAGACGCCGGACACGGCCCCGATGGTCGTGCCGCCCCACTGCTCCTCCGATAGAAACGAAAAATCGAGTCGCGGGAACACCACAAGCGACATCAGGAAGTTCGTGCCAATGACAACGACCAGGGGCAGCACGGCGAGCGCGAAGCTAGGCCCACTTTCGGCTGGCTTGCCATGCGGCAGCTCGGCCGGATCGAAGTCGCCTGCGGGGGCCGCCTGCTCGCGAACCATCTCGCTGACGACCGGCGCGACATCGACCCCGCCGCCGTACCCCTCGCCGGCCTTGAGTGCAGCCGCCTCGGCCCGACGTAGCCACCACATTCCGAAGACGAAAATGATAATCGACGCGATAATACTGAGGCCGGGAGCCGCGAAGGTGGTGGTGCCGAAGTACGGCATCGGAATGGCGTTGTTGACTGAGGGCGTTCCGGGCATCACCGACATCGTGAACGTGAATGCACCGAGCCCGATCGTTGCCGGCAACAGACGGCGCGGCAGGTCCGCGGCCCGGAACATCTCGTGCGCCATCGGCACCAGCACGAAGAATGCGACGAACACGCTCACGCCGCCGTAGGTCACGATCGCCGAGGCGATCACCACCGCCAATATCGTGCGGCTGGTTCCCAGCCTTTTCGTCAGACCTCGCGCGATGGCGCTGATCGAGCCGCTGTCCCCCATCAGCTTGCCGAACAGGCCACCCAGCATGAACATGGGAAACCATTGCGCGACGAACCGCGCCGCCCCGCTCATGAATGTTTGCGTCCATTGCGCCAGCAACGGTTCGCCCGAGAATGCGGCCGCGATGAGCGCCGCCAGCGGAGAGACCAGCAGCACGCTGACGCCCCGGTACGCGAGCCACATCAGCAGCGCTAGTCCGACCAACACCCCAAGCAATCCCATGGTGCACCTTCCAGCAATTTCGGAGCGATGATCGCCGCGTTGCGGATCAAGCTCCTGCGACAGGCTTTTCGACGTCGTTGGCGGCAGGAGCGACCGTCTCCAACCGCTGTCGCGGCAGCAGGAACAGCCACGTCACCAGGACAAAGGGCGCCGTAAGCGCCGGGATGGCAAACGGGGTCAACGCCACGTTCAGGGCTGCCTGAGCGATCACCGTGAACACCGTCGCAAGGGCTGCGTAGGCCACGACGCGCCAGCTCGGCCGATAAAAGACGGTCCCAAGCGCGATCGCCGTCAGAACCGGACTGAACCCAAGCAGGCCACCGGTGATCAGGTCACTCTCGGCGCCGAAAAGATGGGCCGTCAGCACAGCCAAGACCGCTCCCCCGAGCGCGAAGGCGGCTGCTGCGAGGGAGCTCACAGCAAGCCCCGCAAGCAGGAGCAGCGCTGAGATGCCGCTGCCTTTCAGAAATACCTGGGAGATGCTCAGGATCACGCCATTGCCGAGGTCGATCAGCTGGAGCGGGTTCGCCTTGTAGGGTTGGAAGGCGGTCACGACTGCGCCGGACGGCAGCGCCGTTCCCGCAAGGCCGGAAAACCCATACGTAGCCAGCAAGAGCAGCCACGTCGTGAGCACGAACGGAAATGTGAGCGCGCCTCCCCAAGGCTTGACGACGTTCGTGGTGGCAAGCATCACGACCACGGAGACGGCCGCCCCCAAGATCACATACACCCAAAGCAGCGGTCCGGGCGCCAGGAACGTTGCCAGCGCAAGGCCGACGAGAATGCCGTTGAAGCCATAGAGACCGGAATGAAGCGGCTCGCTTTCGACGTGAAGCCATAGCGCCGTCAGGTTCGAGACGATAACCGCGAGCACGCCGGCGATCGCGACCTGGGGTGTGCCGGCAGCGTAGGAGCCCCAGGCGATCGCGGCGAGGAAGAGCGCCCCGCTCAGCGGATTATCCTGGAACATGACCTGTCCAATGCCGCGCAGATTGGTGTCCAGGAACCGCAACGCGCCTGACGACACCGAGAGGCTTTCCCAGTTGGCCAAGATCTTTTCCATTGCTGCCTCCTCGAACCCGTCGGCCGGCAAGCCGTCGGCAGCGCTTGCTACCGCCACAAATACGGCGGCGGCAGCGCGGCACCGACGACCTCTTCGCGGACTATCCCCCAGAATTCGCGTACCTTGGCCTTTACCTGCGCCGTTTCCCGGCCGAGCACCTTGAAGATCAGACCGGCCTCATTGGGCAGGCGACACGCGCCGAAGGCGATCCCGTCCGCGAGGTCGACCGCAGCCTGCATGCGTTCGTGGATGCGCTCCGCCCTCTCCATGGGCGTGCACAGGATCACGTTGGCGAGTACGTCGAAGGAGTTCATCACACCGGTCTGCCGCATCTGATAGCGCTGCGGCTCGATCACCAGCTTCTCCGCGAACAGGGATCGGCCATCGGGCCGCGCGGCCGAGGTCGATATCGACAACACGGTTGCGCCAAAGCACTCGTCGGGATGATGGTGCTTGCGGCCGGGCTGAATGATTTCCGAGAACAGCAAGGTCGCCGACGGCGCGACGCAGATCTGCGTATCGCTGAGAAACCGCGAGTGCCGGTGCGGAATCACGGGATCCGGGAGAAACTCCAGATAGGCACCGTCGGCGAGCGTGATCGTCTGGCTTTGCGCCGCGTAGTTGGCGTCCATCGCATGGATCTTGGTCGCCGACTGTGACGTCAGATGAACTTGCGCAGCCGGACCAAGGCTTACGTCGAGACCGAGCCGGTCGCCCTGCAACACGCAGCCGGTGGTGGTGATGAGGAACACGCTCGCCAAGCCTGGAATCGCTTCATCGCAGTACAGCGGCCGCTGCACCATATAGGGCGCGCGGCGTTGCAAATCGGTCAGGATGGTCTGGCCGGAACGCCGTTCGAAGCCCAGGCGCAGGAACCCCGTCTTTCCGACAGTGCCGCTGCGCATCTGCGGCGGCTCGTCCTGAAAGGACGCAAACTCGGGCATCGATGCGCCGAGCGCTTCGGCCCGGGACCAGGGATGGAACGCTGCCGGTATCATGCCGACCGCCGTTCGCGCGGATTGATGTCGAACAGGAACTCCCGCTCGATCAGCCCCACCAGCTCCGGAATGCCCTCGCCTGTCTTGCAGTTGGTGAACAGGAACGGCTTTGCGCCGCGCATCAGCTGCGAATCCCGTCTCATCACCTCGAGGCTGGCTCCGACATGAGGGGCAAGATCGGTCTTGTTGATGACCAGGATATCGGAATAAGTGATCCCGGGGCCGTTCTTGCGGGGGATCTTGTCGCCCGCGGCGACGTCGATCACATAGATGAAATAGTCCACCAAGGCGGGCGAGAACGTCAGGGTCAGATTGTCCCCTCCGCTCTCGATCAGCACGACGTCGCTGTCGGGGAAGCGCCGCTCCATATCCTCGACCGCGGCAAGATTCATGCTCGGATCTTCGCGCACGGCGGTGTGCGGACAGGCGCCCGTCTCCACGCCAATGATGCGCTCATGCAGCAGAATGCCCTTGAGCGTCCGCTGAACGTGCTTGGCGTCCTCGGTCGTCACCACGTCATTGGTGATGATGAGCACCTTGATGCCGAGATCGAGTAGCCGCGGCGTGATGGCTTCGACGATCGCGGTCTTTCCCGACCCCACCGGGCCGCCAATACCGATGCGCGTGATACTCTTCGACATGACGAGGCTCCATTCGACGTCAGTTCATGAACAGGCGCACATGCGCGCGGGTATGGACAGCGGCCAGAATTTCCGTGAGGGGCGCAAAGCCGGCCATATCCGACAGCCGGGCCGTCGCGGCGACCGCGTACATCGCTTCCGCCTGTCCGGTGAGCTCGTAGAGAATCCTCTGCGTTTCGATGTGGCTGATCTTCATCAGCCGCAGGGCCGCACCGAGGATCGTTGTCGCCACCCCATACTGGTGCACAACGAACGCCTGATAAGCGGGCAACTCCTGCACCGCGAAATTGATCGCCAACGCGATCGGGTAGCAGCCCGGAGTGACCGCTTTCGCAATGCATTCACGCCAGGTGCAAAGCAGCGGCGCGCCGACCACCTCGACACCCATGTCAGTGAACTTCCGGCCCATGCGAACCGACATCACCCGCGCTTCGCCCGAGAGCTTGCGCGCATAGACCTGCGCGTCGATGTGCGCGAGGGTCTCGATGTCTCCGGCGAGGGCCGCGCGATGCGCAGCGATCAGTGCGACGCAGTCACCGCGCGCCGCTTGCTCCAGTGCCGTCAGCGCAAAGGCTCGCAGAGTGGCCACGTCAGTGACGACGCCTTCCTGAACGGCGGATTCCAGTCCGGACGAAAACGAGAACGCGCCGACGGGAAACATCGAGTCGCCAAACTGGAGCAGCCGCGAGAGCCACGCGGAACTCCTCGTTGCGCCCGCATTATCATTTGCGGTGATCACGTGCGGAGCCGGCCGTTACCGGCGAGATTCGTTGATGTGGAGCTGGAGTCGGATGAGCGTGGACGTGCGCCGGCGAGTGTCCGTTGACCTGCCCCGCCTCTGCCGCGTCGTGGACGTGGCTCTCGTGCGCGTGAGAATGCACCGGCCCTTCGGCGCCCCCGAACAGCCGGCGGGATTCATGCGGGGCGAGGTAAGGAACGACCTCGCGTCCGGAGACGAATTCGAAGCGGATGCCCTCAAAGCGGTGCGTCTTCATGACCGAGGCCATCACCTTGCGATCGACGGTCAGCGGGACATAGACGCAGGTGCCCTTGACCAGGGCCGGCCAGTGCTGGTTGCCCATGGCGTGGCCGAGCTCGACGCATGTCCGCATTGCGAGGTCGGGCGCCTCGGTCGTCAGCTCGTCCAGATGCACAACCATGACGTCCCGCAGCTCGATCCGCGCCACCAGCGCCGCCCGCGTCTGCTCATTCCAGAGCAGGATGTCCCCGTCGCAAAGATGCGTGTGGCGATCGAGAGAGACTGCCACCTGCGCGCCCTTGGCCGTGGTCTTCCGGAAGCGGCTCTTCTGCGCCTCCCACTGGTCGATCTCGACCAGATCTATCTCGGCGTCCGACAGCCGTCCGGCCCATACCGGATCGACGGAATTGCCCAGGACGCTCTCAATCATGATCATGGCCGATCCTCAGCTGAAGAAATATTTCTGGTTCAACGACACCGTCGTCAGTGGCGGAACGGTGGCGTGCTTGCCGTCCACGGTCACGGCGAAGGTCTCCGGACTGACCTCGATCTTCGGCGTGCCGGTATTGCGAACCATGTTCTGCTTTCCGATCTTGCGCACGTTCCTCACCGGCATCACCTGGCGGCGCAGGCCAAGCCGTTCCTTGACGCCGGCGGCATGCGCGGCGCCGGAGACGAAGGTGATGCAATTGGCGGCCAGCGCATCCCCGTAGGCGCCGAACATCGGCCGGTAATAGGTCGGTTGCGGCGTCGGCAGCGAGGCGTTCGGATCGCCCATCACCGCCCAACTGATGAAGCCGTTCTTAATCACGATCTTCGGCTTGGCGCCGAAGAATGCCGGCTCCCACAGCACGAGATCGGCGATCTTGCCGACCTCGACCGAGCCGAGCACGTCGGCGATGCCATGCGCGATAGCGGGATTGATCGTGATCTTCGCGACGTAGCGCAGCACCCGGAAATTATCGTTGCCAGGTGCGTCCTCCGGCAGCTTGCCGCGTCCCGTCTTCATCGCATCGGCGGTCTGGATGCAGCGGAGCCAGCATTCCCCGATCCGCCCCATCGCCTGCGAGTCGCTCGAGAACATCGAGATGACGCCGAGGTCCTGAAGGACGTTCTCCGCGGCGATGGTTTCGGCGCGGATCCGGCTCTCGGTGAATGCGACATCCGAGGGAATATCGGGGCTGAGATGGTGACACACCATGATCATGTCGTAGAGCTCCGCCTGCGAATTGATGCCGTAGGGGAGCGTGGGGTTGGTCGACGACGGCAGGACGTTGGGGAGCCCGGCGATCTTGATGATGTCGGGCGCGTGGCCGCCGCCGGATCCTTCGGTATGGAACGAATGGACCGTTCGTCCTTCGAACGCCGCAATCGAATCGTCGATGAAGCCGGACTCGTTCAGCGTGTCGGTATGGATGCAGACCTGGGTATCGGTCTCATCAGCGACCGTGAGCGCGGAGCGAAGCACAGCCGGCGTGGTGCCCCAGTCTTCGTGGCATTTCACGCCGACCGCCCCCGCCTCGATCTGTTCGACCAAGGCGGCTTTGCCGTGGCCGTGTCCTTTGCCGAGAATGCCGACGTTGAGCGGCCAGTTTTCGAACGCGCGCAGCATCATGCTGATGTTGCCGGGGCCCGACGTGACCGTTGTCGCGTTGGATCCGTCCGAAGGACCGGTCCCGCCGCCGATCAAAGTGGTCGTGCCATTTGAGAGCGCAGCCTCGGCCTGCTGCGGCGAGATGAAATGGATGTGCGTGTCGATCCCGGCAGCCGTTAGGATGAGATGTGAGCCCGAGATGGCGTCCGTCGCCAGGCCCAGCTCCAGGCCGGGCGTGATGCGATCCATTGTCTGCGGATTGCCGGACTTTCCGATCGCACAGATGCGCCCATCCTTGATGCCGACATCGGCCTTCACGATGCCCAGCATCGCGTCGATGACGGTCACGTTGGTGATCACGAGGTCGGGTGCGCCGCCCGCCCGCGTCACCTGATTGTCCATTCCCATGCCTTCGCGCATGCTCTTGCCGCCGCCGAAGACGATTTCGTCGCCGTAGCCGCCGCGCAGGTCGCGCTCGATTTCAACGAACAGACCGGTATCGCCCAAGCGGATCCGGTCGCCTGTCGTCGGCCCGAACAGGCCGACATATTCCTGCCGGGAGATGGTCGCCATCACGGCCCTCGTTCAAGAAATGGACGCGTCACGCCTTGGTCTGCGAGGAACGAAAGCCCCGTTCCGCCGCCAGCGCCACCGCCCTGGATTTCATCTTGGCGGCGTTCTTGTCGGCGGTCGGACCATCGACAAGATTATTGAAGCCATAGACGGCGCGCTTGCCGCCATAGGGAACGAGCTGAACCTCGCGCTCGTCGCCGGGCTCGAACCGCGTTGCGGTCGAGGACGGGATGTTCAGATGCAGGCCGAACGCCGCGGCGCGATCGAATTCCAGCGCGGGATTGACCTCGAAGAAGTGGAAGTGCGAGCCGACCTGAATGGGGCGGTCTCCGGCATTGCGCACCTTGAGCGCGGTCACCGGCCGATCGGCATCGAAGGTGATCGCTGCCGGGCTGCACACATAGCCACCGACCGGTACGCTCGACGTGGCCGGATCGACATCGGCGGCAATCTTGGGGCCTAGTTTTGGTCCGGCCATGTCGACCTCCTCCAAACGTTTACTGGATCGGCGTATGCACCGTGACCAGGCGGCTGCCATCGCTGAACACGGCCTCGACCTGCACCATCGGAATGAGATCGGCAACGCCATCCATGACGTCGGCCTTGGTGAGAACGGTGCGCGCCTCGTTGGTGACGTCCTCGATCGTCTTGCCCGCGCGTGCGCCATCGAGGGCCGCCGCCGAGATCACGGCGACCGCTTCCGGATAGTTGAGCTTGAGGCCTTTGGCCCGTCGTTTCAGCGCCACGTCGGCCAACATGTGGACGAGCAGCTTGTCGAACTCTCGCGGGGTTAGCTGCATGGGATTCTCCCGGAGCCCGGCTCCCAAGGACCGCAGCCACGTTGGAACAAGTCTCCGGCAAGAATCATCCGGTGTTCTACTCAGTCGGAGATCGGGAAATACCAATGAGCCGGCGTCGTCATGCTCGGCTCTTGCCTTCGTCAGTATGATGGACTTTGATGAAGCTCACACCGAGGTGCGGCCATGGGCCAAGCGACGTACCAGGCGACGAAGCGGTCTTTGCGAGGTATCGAGCTCGGCACCGCCCTGCTGTTCGGCGGGCTCATCTTCGCCAATGTCGCGGCATGGCTCTGGGCATTCGCCCTGTTCGCCGACCGTCCAGTGGTCATGGCGACCGCCCTGCTCGCCTGGGTGTTCGGCCTGCGTCACGCCGTCGATGCCGATCATATCGCCGCGATCGACAACGCGGTGCGCAAGTTGATCCAGGCAGGCGGTGCGCCGAAAAGCGCCGGACTTTATTTCGCGCTCGGGCACTCCAGCGTGGTCGTGGCGGCGACCATGCTGCTGTCGGAAACCGCAATCGGATTTTGGGGTGATGACAGCCCGGGCAGGCGCATCGGCGGCCTGATCGGCACTTCGGTTTCGGCCGCGTTCCTGCTGCTGATCGCGCTGATCAATCTTGCCATCTTCATCGGCCTGTGGCGCACCTTCCGATCTGAAACCCGGAAGGCAAGCCACCATATGGAACATCTCGACGCTGCTCCCGGAGTGGGCGTATTTGCGCGCCTGCTCAGCCCGGCGTTCCGCATCGTGACGAAGACCTGGCACATGTATCCGCTCGGCTTCCTGTTCGGCCTCGGCTTCGACACCGCAACTGCAATCGGCCTGATGAGCATCTCGGCAGCGGAGGCGGTTCGCGGCGGGTCAGCCGGGAGCGTCCTGGTGTTTCCGGCATTGTTTGCCGCCGGCATGGCACTGGTCGACACTGCCGACAGTGTGTTGATGGTGAACGCCTATCGCTGGGCCTTCGTCGATCCGCTACGCAAGCTCTGGTACAACCTCACGATCACGGGGGCGTCGGTCGTCATCGCACTCTTCATCGGCGGGGTGGAGGCGCTCGGCCTGCTCGGCAGGCAGTTCGAGCTATCAGGCCATTTGTGGTCGACCATTGCCGGCCTCAACGAGAGCCTTGCGGATCTCGGCTTCGTGGTGATCGGCTTGTTCGGGTTTGCCTGGCTCGTATCCGTCGCGCTGTATCGCGCATTCGTTGCAGATCGCGGACCTCACCGGAATACGGGACGTCTCGCCTGTGCCGAGGCGCGCGACGTGGCGTAACAGCGGTCTTCAGGGCGCGACCAGCCTCTTGCGAATGGCGTAACGGACCAGCTCGGCGGTGGAGGACATCCTGAGCTTGCGCATAGCTGAGGCGCGGTGGGTCTCGACCGTCTTCACGCTCAGCTTCAGGATCGTGCTGATCGACTTGTTGGTATGCCCTTCCGCGATCAGCTGCACGACGCTCTGCTCGCGCGAGGTCAGCAGCATGTCGGCCCGGTTCTGCTTGTTCACCTGGTAATCATGAAGCAGCTTCTCCAGCAGGATGCTGGTGAAATAGGGCCTGCCGTCGAGCAGGGCCTCGATCGCGAAGATCAGGTGCTTGCGGGCGTCCGACTTGAACAGGAAGCCGCGTACCCCCGCCAGGATGGCCTCGGTCAGAAGCTCCTCGCTCTCGTGCATCGTCAGGATCAGGACTTCGGCGCGAAGATGGAGCGCCTTGAGGCGGCGACTGACCTCCAGGCCGTTCATGATCGGCATGGAATAGTCCACGATCAGGATATCCGGCCTGGTTTCGAGCGTCAGCGCAACCGCTTGCTCGCCGTTGGTCGCTTCTCCGCTCACGATCCAGTTGGAATGCGTTTCGACGATCGCGCGCAAACCGGATCGCACGACTTCATGATCGTCCGCAATCAAGATGCGTTTCACGGCATCGTTCCCGTTTTCCCCGCTTTGCCCGCGAGGCCGTCAACGACGCTGGCGATCATATGGGCCGCGGCTGCGGGCGTTATCCAGCAAAACCCTGAGATCTCTCGGCGGAGGTCCTGACCTCCGGAACGCCGCGTCGGTGTTCCCGCCTCAAGCCTCGACAAGTCCGGCCCGGACGGCGTAGCGAACCAGCCCTGCCGTCGAGTTCACCTCGAGCTTACGCATCGCGGCCGCCCGGTGGGCCTCGGTCGTTTTGACCCTGAGGTTGAGGATCGCGCTGATTCCCTTGTTGCTGTAGCCCTCGGCAACCAGCTTGACCACCAGTTGCTCCCGCGCCGTGAGATCGTCGTGGCGCTTGCCATCGCCCGCAGGCCCGCGATCGAGTTCCGTAGAGCAGCTTCTGTTGCAGAACGGCCTGTGCAGCAGCAGCGATTCGACTGCGGCAAGCAGCAGCTTGTTGGCATCGGACTTCACCAGGAATGCGCGCGCCCCGGCCTCGAACGCCTGCTGCGCCAGCAGGCCAGAATTGTGCACGGTGAAGATCAGCACCTCGGTCTGCAGCGGATAATCCCTGATCCGCCGCGCCACCTCGACGCCCGTCATGCGCGGCATGGAGAAGTCGACGATGGCGACATGGGGCCGGCTCTCGATCGCGGCGGCCACCGCCTTGCCGCCATCGTTCACCTCAGCCACTACCTCCCAATCCGCCCGTTGCTCGATCACCGCCCGTAATCCCGACCGTACCGCCTCATGATCGTCGGCAATGAGAATTCGCTTCATGGCAGAGCGCTCCAGTATCCGTTCACAGCGTTTCGGTCCGGACCCTGGACCTGGCACCGCGGGGGGCTAGTGTTCTTTCTTTGACCGTCTGCCTGCGCGGGCCCGCGTCGTTGTCGTGTCTCTTCGCCGATTGTCTCGCATTGCCGCCAGGGCATACGGAAACGCTGCGTACAAGACCGTGCCGGATTGCGGCGCTGCCCGATTGGGATGGATGTCGAGCGTGCCGCCAATCTCGTGCAGCCGTGCTCGCATCGCCGGAATTCCGACCCCGATCGATGCTGTCCTGGTGCCGCGCCGGCCGGGCTCTACCGGGAGGCCGCGTCCGTTGTCGCGGACCGTCAAGTGGAACCAATCATTGGTCGCGTCGATGACAATCGCCACCTCCGTCGCCTTCGCGTGACGGAAAACGTTGGTCAGGGCCTCCTGGACGACGCGCAGCAACGAGCGCTTGGTTTCGTAGAGCAACCGATCGACCTCCGGCACGATGTCGACCGTCACCCGCAACGACGTGCGCGCCGCAAATCCTTCCGCGTATCGTTCAATGGTGGCCTTCAGGCCCTCTCCCGCCAGATTCCGGGGATGCAGCAGATAGGCAAAGGCGCGGATCTCGCGGAGAGCTTCGTCAATCGACGTATCGATGTCGTCGCAAAGCTGCCCTGCCGAGGCCGTCTCGCCGAGATGGCTCCGGACCCGCATCAAGCCAAGGCTGGCGGCAATCAAATGCTGACAGGTCGAATCGTGGAGGTCTGACGCGATCCGTTGCTGGATGCCTTCCTGGATGGACAACAGGCCGACGTCCATGGCGAGGCCGTCGTCGCGTTCGATGACGCTCTCGCGGGGGCCGTTGCGTATGGAACGATGGCTGCCGATCAGTCCGACCACGCCGCCGACCGATGGATCGACGACCGGCACCACGGTCGTTTCCATGTTCCGGGGCGAGCCGCCGAGCGCGAGACGCTGCCGGATCCGTATCTCGGCACCTTCGGCGAGACACGCCCGAAGCGTCTCGCAGACGGCTCTGGCATCGTCTCCGCTCATGCAATCGAAGACATCCATGTCGCGGACGTCCTTTGACGAGAGGCCGAGATGAGATTCGAACTCGGGATTGATCGCCTCATAGGCGAACCGCCCCTCAAAGATCGGGCGAACGACGAAGAGAAGATCCCTCGAAAACTTCCAATGGAGCGCCTCGATCGAATCGTCCGAACCTATTCGCAGCCAGCTCCCGAGGCTGGTACGATGCAACTCCGTGGGGGGACGGCCATGTAGTTTCACGGTACGCACTCACTCTATTCAGGCGCCTTTTCGGCACCGAAAGCAGTCGTGGGCCCCCGCCCGCCAAACATCCACAATCCGGCTCCGGAAGGTCCGCCGCCCTGGAGCCAACCGACTATACACCCCGAACAGCGCTCACACCATCAAGTAGCATTGCAATGGGAATAAAATCTCGAATTCGTGACGCCCGCTCTGCAACGCACGAATATGCAACTTGTGCCACGTCGATCGTAGGCGGCGCCGCGGGTCCGGTCAGGAACGAGTAAATAGCAGCATATGCGGATTTTTCGAACCGAGGTTCCGCGTGCGAAATTCGCGCCGAGTGCGAGCTTGCCCATCGGGACATTCATCCACGGTGTCGAGGGTTTCGTCCGATCCCGAAAGCGACGCTTGCGCGATAAGGTCGGACGTTCCGGTGCCTGTCTTTCGACCTAACGGGAGGTCTCCATGTCGGATCTTGTCGCGATCGTGTATCCGTCCGAAGCGAAAGCCGAGGAAGTGCGTCAGCGACTGCTGAAGCTGCAAAAGGAATATCTGATCACCATCAGCGACGCCGTGATCGCGGTGAAGACGGATTCGGGCGGCATCAAGCTCAATCAGCTCGTCAACACGACCGCCATGGGCGCGATGACGGGAAGCTTCTGGGGTCTTCTCATCGGCGTCCTCTTCCTCAATCCGATCCTGGGGGTCGCGGTCGGCGCCGCTTCGGGCGCACTTGGCGGCGCGCTTTCCGACTTCGGCATCGACGATGCCTTCATGAAGAGCCTGTCCGCCAACCTTAAGTCCGGCAACGCGGCCCTATTCGTGCTGATCAAGCACATGACCGCCGACAAGGTGATCAAGGAGATCAAGGACGCCGGCGGCGTCGTGCTCAAGACCTCGCTCGACGAGACCAAGGAAAAGATCCTGCGCGATGCCCTCGAGAGCGCCGTGGAGCGGCCGGCGGCCTGAGCCGCCGTCCCTCCGCGTCTTTAGCGCCGGCCGCCGGCAAGACGCAGCAGCATCAGGAACAGGTTCAGGAAATTGAGGTAGAGCGACAGCGCTCCGATGACGGACTTGCGCCCCGCGGAGGTATGGTCATCGGCGCTGTCGTACATCGCCTTGATCCGCTGCGTATCGTAGGCCGTGAGGCCGGCAAACACGCCGACGCCGACGATCGAGATCAGCCAATCGAGCGTGCTCGACGACAGGAACAGGTTGACCAGGCTCGCAATGATGATTCCGATCAGCCCCATGAACAGGAAGGTGCCGAGGCCGGAGAGATCGCGCCGCGTCGTGTAGCCGAACATGCTGAGCGCGCCGAAACTCGCCGCCGCGACGAAAAAGACGCGGGCGATCGACGAGCTGGTATACATGTGCAGCAAGATCGAGAGCGATACGCCGATCAGGGCCGCATAGATGAAGAATAGTAACCGCGCCGTCGACACCGACAGCGTATTGATGCGCGAGCCGATGAAGAACACCAACGCGAGCGGCGCCAGGATGAACAGCCACATCAATGGACTCTGGAGCAGCGCGGGACCGGTGATCTCGTAGGTCAGCCAGGCGACGAGCGCGGTCAGACCGACACCTCCAGCCATATAGCCGTAAATCCGCAGCATGTAGTCGTGCAATCCGGCGTCCACCGCGCTCGCAGTGCCGCCCGTCTGCGCAGCGGTCAGGTTCTGGTCGAGATTAGACATGGTTGGCCTCCTCTGGATCTCACAGAGAACGGTGACGCTATCGTGCGTGCCGGCGGAGCGACATCCGCCAATCACCCGAATAGCGCCGGCGGCAACCACCTGCGCGCGATGCAACCGGCGAGCCGCCAAGCAGCCACCGCCGTGCTGACGTTACCTATCCGCAAGACCATGAACGCCGGGCGCCTAAGCCTTTCGGCGTAGGCGCCTTACGCCTTTGTCACTTGGAAGCCAGCGCCTCGTCTGCCCTAATCCGGGCATGCGCTTCTTCTTTCACATCGCCGACAAATACGGTGTCTGTCCCGATGGCATCGGACAGGACTGCATCGATCAGGATGCGGCCGTCCGGCATGCCAGGCATCTTGCCGTCGAACTCGCCAGGGCCGGCGAGTTCTTCCGCGGCAGCGTCGTGCTCGTTGCCGGGCGGCCAGCCCCAGCTTCCTGTTCGTGAGCGCCAGGGCAGCGCCTCTTTAGCCGCGGCGCTTTTACGGAGTTGCGCGTCCATCGCGCCTGCCGATTTCCTGCCCTCGCCGCCTACAGAGAATCCCCGATGTGCGCACACCACGCGCACTTCTAAGATTGCCTGCCCTCGGAGCCGTCTCGATCCGAGCCGTGGTCCCCTGAGCGCATGGAGGCGGGCATGAACATTCACGCCATTGGTCGCGGCCTGGTTCTGGCCGGATTGGTGGCCCTTGCCCTGCCATCCCTCTCGATCGCGCAACCGAAGGACACCGGCGCGGCGGCACCAGCGCAGACAGGTGCGGCTGCGCCGAAGGAGGCAGTCCCCAACACCAACACCAACCCGGTCAAGCACCGCTACTGGCGTCATCGCGGCGGCCGGCACCCGCATTATGGCAGCCGTCGCGTTCGTACCTGAGGCCACTGCGGAGGCGCCCCACGGCCGGCAGCGGCATTGCGCCGGAGATGCCTGGCGATGGATCGAGCGATGAGCGATTCCAGGATGGGACCAGATCGATTCCGCGAGGTCGTGCTGACCGCTGCCGAACGGCCGGACAGCGCCGAGCCGCCAAGAAGCATGCTCGCCGTCGGCCTCTCCCTGCTCGCCACTGGCGTTGCCCTGTTCCTGATATGGCAGACGGTCTCCAGCCTGCTCATCGTCTTCGCCGGCGTGCTGTTCGCGGCCTTGCTCGACGCCGCGGCGCGAGCTCTGGCTTCGATCGTTCCGATCAGCCGCGCCTGGCGTCTGACGCTCGTGCTTCTGCTGCTATCCGCGCTATCAGGCTTTGGAATGGCCTGGGGCGCGGGCAAGTTGCCCGAACAGACGCGGTTGCTGCTGAAAGTCATGGATACCCAGCTCGACGTGCTCCAGGAGCACTTGCTGTCATATGGCGTGGACCTGCTCGGCCCGGAATGGGGCCGCGACTTCGCTCAATGGCTGTTCGCCGATCAGGGCCGGTTCTTCAGCCACGCCCAGTTTCTGCTCGGCGGAGCATCGAGCTTCCTGTCCGCTGTGCTCGTGATCCTGTTCCTCGGCATCCTCTTCGCCTTCGATCCCACCGGCCATCGCGAAAGCGTGGTCATGCTGGTCAAGCACTCGTACCGCGCCCGTGCGCGGGCCGTGATGGATGAGATGGGCGGCATCATGCGGCTGTGGTTCGTCGGTCAACTGGTTCGCATCGTCCTGATGACGTTGTGCGTCTGGATCGCGCTCTATCTCATTGGGCTGCCCGGTCCCTTCGTGCTGGGGCTTCAGGCAGGCCTGTCGAACTTCATTCCCTATCTCGGGCCGATCGTTGCCGCGATCCCGATCGCGCTCGTGGCGATGCCGCTCGGCGCATCGCTGCTGATCTGGGCCGTCGTGATCTACACCATCATCCAGTCGATCGAAGGGTATGTGATCGGTCCCTTGATCCAGCGCCAGGCGGTCGAAATTCCGCCGGCCTGGACGCTGGTCGCGATCGTCCTCCTCGGCTCCCTGTTCGGCGTCCTCGGCATCGCACTTGCGATGCCTCTCGTCGCCATCGGCCGGGTCGCGATCATCAGGTTCTATGTCGAGGATTATCTTGGCGACGATCCGAGGCCGGCAACGATTGCGAGCGATCAGTCATGAGCGGAATTGACGCGCAGCAAAGCGACCTCCCCGAGACCGCCCCGACGCGATCGGGGACGGCTCAATTCATGTGGCAGCAGCTTCCCTATCTGGTCGCGCTGCTGCTCGCCATCGCGGGCGTCGCCTACACCAACGTCTCGCACCAGCCTTTGACCGGCTATTGGGAATTCCTGGCGCTCGCCATCGGCGTCGTCTGCGTCGTGACCAAATGGCCGGAAGTCGATGGCAGGGACAACCAGCTCCGCCTGGTCTGGACCCAGGCGCTGCACTGGATCGCAGTGCTGGTCACGATGAACATCATGCTGATTTCCGGCGTGCAGCAATTGCTGCCCACGCCGGCAACCGGCCTCGTCCTGCTGACCTTGCTTGCGCTCGGGACGTTCCTTGCGGGCGTGAGCCTGCTGTCGGTGCAGATCAGCTTTCTTGGCCTTGCGATGGGCGCGGCCGTGCCGGCGATCTCCTGGCTGAAGCAATCCATCTTCTTTTTCCTGCTGGGCGCCGTGCTGCTGATCGGGCTCGCCATCTCGTTCTGGCTGCGCCAGGACCGCAGGCCGCCGCACGTCGCCACGCGAATGAGCAACCAGGCGGAGGATTGAATGCGAAAGTTCTGGCATCTTGCAGCCATCACTGCGTTGACATGGTCTTGCGGTGTCGCACCACCTGCGCAAGCCGAAGCGTTTCGGGTCGGCAGGCTGTTGTGCTGGTCGACGCCACGTGTCGGACTGGTGCTCGGATCGGCGCAGTCGCTGCGCTGCACGTTCTACCGGCGGCATCCGCAGCGGACATATATCTACGAGGGACGGATCAGGCGCGTCGGCCTCGACATCGGCGTAACCAGCGCCGGCACCCTATCCTGGGTCGTGTTCGCCAGGAACTCGCGGATCGGTCCCGGTACCTTGCGCGGCCAATATGTCGGTGCAAGCGGCAATGTCGCGTTGGGTCCCGGCCTTGGCGCCAACGTTCTGATCGGCGGCTCTCGCCGGAGCGTCATGCTTCAGCCGTTGTCGATCGAACGGTCGATCGGGCTGAACCTTGCCGCCGGCGTGACCAATCTGACGCTTGGACCGCGGGGGCGAGGATGAATTGCGCCCGCGATCCCGCGCAGCATCGACGGAGCGGATGCGACCATTTCCACCCCGTTGCGCGACAAAGCAGCCCGGGTCATGACACCTAATCGAAAACGCTGGCTGATCGCGCTCGTTGCCGTCGCACTCTGCGTCGGCGGCTACTTCGCTTGGCAGGCGCTTGGGGGCGATGGTCTTCCAAGCGGATTCGCCAGTGGCAACGGCCGCATCGAGGCGGTCGAGATCGATATCGCCACCAAGACACCGGGGCGCATTCGCGACATCCTGGTGCGCGAAGGCGATCTGGTCTCGGCGGGACAGGCGCTGGCGCAGATGGATACGGTGCAGCTCGAGGCGCAGGCTCGCCAGGCACAGGCCCAGCTGCGACGTGCCACGATCGGAATCGAGACGGCCAAAAGCCTTGTCACCCAACGTGAGGCCGAGAAGAAAACGGCGACCGCGGTGATCGCGCAGCGCAGCGCGGAGTACGATGCAGCCGACCGGAGGCTCCAGCGCTCCGAACAGCTGATCAGGACCAGTGCCGTGTCCCAGCAGGTGCTCGACGACGACCGGGCGACCGCCAACGGCGCACGCGCAGCCGTCGCGGCGGCGGAGGCCCAGCTTGCAGGCTCGGAAGCCGCCATCGGTGCGGCCGAGGCGCAAGTGGTCGATGCGGAGGCTGCGGTCGAGGCGGCGAAAGCCTCCATCGAGAGCATCAAGGCCGATCTGAACGACTCGACGCTTCGCGCACCACGTGACGGACGCGTCCAGTTCCGCGTGGCCCAGCCCGGCGAGGTTCTCAGCGCCGGTGGACGCGTGCTCAATCTCGTCGATCTCGGCGACGTCTTCATGACCTTCTTCCTGCCGACGGCCCAGGCTGGCCGTGTCGCGATCGGTTCGGAGGTCCGGCTCGTCCTCGACGCCGCGCCGCAATGGGTCATTCCCGCCAGAGCGACGTTCGTCGCCAGCGTCGCTCAATTCACGCCGAAGACGGTCGAAACCGAGGTGGAACGTGAGAAGCTGATGTTCCGGGTCAGGGCGCACATTCCGCCGGATCTGCTGCGGAGGAACATCGAGCAGGTCAAGACCGGGCTTCCCGGCCGCGCCTTCGTTCGCCTTGATCAAAAGGCCGAATGGCCGGCGCAGCTTACGGAAAATCTGGTCAAATGAGCGACGCGCCCGATCCGCCTCCGGTGATACGCCTCGAAGCGGTCGGGCTGTCCTACGGTACGACGCGCGCGCTCGACGGCATCACGCTCGAGATTCCGCCGGCACGCATGGTCGGCCTGATCGGCCCCGACGGCGTCGGCAAGTCGAGCCTGCTGTCGCTCGTCGCAGGAGCGCGCGCGATCCAGCAAGGCCGTGTTCTCGTGCTTGACGGCGACATGGCCGATGCCGCTCACCGGCGGCAGACCTGCCCGCAAATCGCCTACATGCCGCAAGGTCTCGGCAAGAACCTCTACCCGACGCTCTCCGTGTTCGAGAATGTCGACTTCTTCGGGCGTCTGTTCGGTCACGATCGGCACGAGCGCGAGGAGCGAATAGGCCAGCTCCTGCGGGATACCGGCCTTGCGCCGTTCACCGACCGGCCGGCGGGGAAGCTGTCCGGCGGCATGAAGCAGAAGCTTGGCCTGTGCTGCGCGCTGATCCACGACCCAGACCTGCTGATCCTCGATGAGCCGACCACCGGTGTCGATCCACTCTCGCGGCGCCAGTTCTGGGAGCTGATCGAGGGCATTCGGAAAGATCGCCCCGGCATGAGCGTCATCGTCGCCACCGCCTATATGGAGGAAGCGGCGCGGTTCGACTGGCTTGTCGCGATGGACGACGGGCGGGTGCTCGCAACCGGCACGCCGTCCGAGCTGCTGCAACAGACAGATACCGACACTCTCGACGCCGCCTTCATCGCCCTGCTCCCGGAGGAGCAACGTCGGGCCCACAGAGAGGTGGTCATCCCGCCTCGCGCGAGCGACCAGGGCGAGGACATCGCGATCGAAGCCGAGCAGCTCACGGTCAGGTTCGGCGATTTCACTGCGGTCGATCATGTGAGCTTTCGTATCGCCCGCGGCGAGATCTTCGGCTTCCTCGGCTCCAACGGCTGCGGCAAGACCACGACCATGAAGGTGCTCACCGGGCTGCTGCCGGCAAGCGAGGGTGAAGCGCGGCTGTTCGGACACGAGGTCGACCCCAGGGACATGGATGTCCGGCGCCGCGTCGGCTACATGTCGCAGGCCTTCTCGCTCTATAGCGAGCTGACCGTCCGTCAGAACCTGGAGCTGCACGCGCGCCTGTTTCGGCTCGCGCCGGATACGATCGGCAACCGGGTCCGCGAGATGGTCGAGCGCTTCGATCTCACCGGGGTCATCGACGCCCTGCCCGACGCTCTGCCGCTCGGCGTCCGCCAGCGCCTGTCGCTTGCCGTCGCCATGATCCACGCGCCCGATATCCTGATCCTGGACGAGCCGACCTCCGGCGTCGATCCGATCGCACGCGATGGCTTCTGGCAAATCCTGTCCGATCTCTCGCGGCACGACAATGTCACGATTTTCGTCTCCACCCATTTCATGAACGAGGCGGAACGCTGCGATCGCATCTCGCTGATGCACGCCGGCAAAGTGATGATCAGCGACACGCCGGCGGGAATTGCCGCCCGGCGCGGCGGCGGCAATCTCGAACAGGCCTTCGTGGCCTATCTGGAGGACGCTATCGCGGCAACGAATCCGGCCGGGGCATCGCCGGCGCCGCAAATCACCGGCAAGACTGCCGCGAAGGCGCACGGCGCCTTGCACGTCTTCGATCCGCGCCGCATGTTCGCCTACACCCAGCGCGAGGCGCTCGAGCTCAGGCGCGATCCGATCCGCGCCACGCTTGCGATCCTCGGCAGCCTGATCCTGATGTTCGTGATGGGCTACGGCATCAACATGGACGTCGAGAACCTCTCTTTCGCCGTCATGGACCGCGACGACAGCACGACCAGCCGCGACTACGTGCTCCAGATCGCAGGTTCACGCTATTTCACCGAACTTGCGCCGATCACCGACTATGATGATCTCGATCGCCGCATGCGCAGCGGCGAGCTCAGTCTTGCGATCGAGATTCCGCCCGGATTCGGCCGCGACGTCGCCCGTGGCAGCAACGTCAAGATCGGCGCGTGGGTCGACGGCGCAATGCCGTCTCGTGCCGAGACGGTGCGCGGCTACGTGCAGGCGATGCACACGACCTGGCTGGCGCAGCGCGCCCAGCAGCTCCATGGCAGCGCCGGCACCACCGGCGATTTCCAGATCGAGGTTCGTTTCCTCTACAATCCCGACATCAGGAGCATCGTCGCGATGGCGCCGGCCGTGATCCCGATCCTGCTCCTGATCATTCCGGCCATCCTGGCTACGCTAAGCGTCGTGCGGGAGAAGGAGCTGGGATCGATCATCAACTTCTACGTCACCCCGGTGACGCGGCTGGAATTTCTCATCGGCAAGCAGCTTCCCTATGTGGCGCTCGCGATGCTGAATTTCCTGCTGTTGACCGCCTTCGCCGTGTTCATCTTTCGCGTCCCCTTCACGGGCAGCTTCGCCGCCTTCGCCTCGGCCGCGCTGCTATACGTCATCATCACGACTGCGATGGGCCTCGTGATCTCGTCGTTCATGGCAAGCCAGATTGCCGCGATTTTCGCGACCGCGCTGCTCACCATGATCCCGGCCACGCAATATTCGGGACTGGTCGATCCGGTCTCCTCGCTCCAGGGCGCGGGCGCCCTCGTCGGGCGAATCTATCCGACTGCCCACTTCGTCACCATTACACGCGGCACCTTCTCGAAGGGCCTCGACTTCGGCGATCTGTCCGAACCCTTCGTGGCTCTCGCCGTCACGGTCCCGGTGCTGCTCGCGCTCGGCGCTGTGCTTCTCAAGAAGCAGGCAAACTAGATGCAGATCGGCAATGTCATTCAGCTCGGTATCAAGGAGCTCCGCGGCCTGCTCCGTGATCCCATGATGCTCATACTGATCGTCTATGCCTTCACGATCTCGATCTATACCTCCTCCAGCGCACAACCGGAGACCCTCAACCAGGCCGCGATCGCCATCGTCGACGAGGACAGATCTCCCGCCGCAACGCGCATCATCACGGCCTTCAGCCCGCCCTATTTCACGATTCCCCGGCTGATCCCGCAATCCGAGATGATGGCCCGTATGGATTCGGGGCTCGATACCTTTGCGCTCAACATCCCGCCCAATTTCCAGCGCGACCTTCTGGCGCGGAGATCGCCCGCCATCCAGCTCAATGTCGACGCAACTCGGATGTCGCAGGCCTTCACCGGAAGCGGCTTCATCCAGTCCATCGTCACCGACGAGGTCAGCGAGTTCCTGTCCCGCTACCGCTCGGCCGCGCCGCTGCCGATCGATCTGGCGCTCCGCGCACGCTTCAATCCCGAGCTCAACAGGACCTGGTTCGGAGCTATCAACAACATCATTTCCTCGGTCACGATGCTGTCGATCATCCTGACCGGCGCGGCCCTGATCCGCGAGCGCGAGCACGGCACGATCGAACATCTCCTGGTCATGCCGGTGACCCCGTTCGAGGTCATGGCGAGCAAGATCTGGTCGATGGGGCTCGTCGTGTTCCTTGCAGCCAGCATATCGCTTGTCTTCATCGTTCAGGGCCTGCTGGCGGTCCGGATCGACGGCTCGATCCCGATGTTCCTGATCGGAACGGCGCTCTATCTCTTTGCGACCACCTGCATGGGCATCTTTCTCGCCACGTCCGCCGGCACGATGCCGCAGTTCGGTCTCCTGCTGATGCTGGTGCTGATGCCGCTTCAGATGCTGTCGGGGGCCACGACCCCGAGGGAGAGCATGCCCGAGATCATCCAGAACATCATGCTCGCTGCGCCGAACACCCATTTCGTGATCCTTGCCCAGGCCATCCTGTTTCGCGGCGCCGGTCTGACCGTGGTGTGGCCGCAATTCGCCGCGCTGCTGGCAATCGGCGGAGTATTGTTCGTCCTGTCCCTTCGTCGCTTCAGGCAATTCCTGCAATGAGGCCGGATGGCGCTGCCGTCTCCGAAGGTCAGCACATTCCCGGCTCATGGCTCAGGGTTTCGTCGGATGTCGACGGCGCGGGTTCACCACTACCATCCGAAGCGTGCCGATCATCTCGGATCTGGAGGGATGGCGATGACGGTGTTTGACAGCCGCTCCCGCATCGAAGCTCTGGGGCCTCCGCCATTCTGGGTTTGCGCGCTGCTCGGCATTGTCATGATCGCCGCCGGCGCTCTCGCGCTCGGTGACGTCGTGTTCGCGACCATCATCAGCGTCAAGCTGATTGGGCTGACCGCCATCGCCGCCGGCGCGTTCGAGATTGCGCACGCCTTCTGGACCAAGGGATGGGGCGGATTCCTCTGGCAGGTCCTGCTCGGCGCGCTCTATCTCGCCTTCGGTCTGCTGCTGCTCACCCAGCCCGCCTCCGGCGCGCTGATCCTGACCAATTTGCTCGGCGCGGTGCTGTTCGCATCGGGCGTCATCCGATTCGTGCTGAGCTTTGCCCATTGGCGGCAGAACGGCTGGACGATGCTGATCTCCGGCGCCTTCGCGATCGTCGCGGGCGTGCTCATCCTGTTCGGCTTCCCGACCATCAGCGCCTGGGCGCTCGGATTCCTGCTCGGCGTCGACCTGATCGCCCACGGCCTGGCATGGCTGGTCTACGCGCTGCAATCGGCACGGACGACCGCATAACAACGGAGAAAACGTAATGGACGCTTCCAGCCGCCGCGCCTTCCTCGGCTTCGCAACCAATGCCCTTGCCGCCGCTGCGATCGGCGCCGCCGGCGCTCGTCTCGTCAGCGTCGCGAACGCGATGCCGGTCGATCCCGCTCCCGGACGTGGCAGCGAGCCCTTGGATGACGTGACGCAGGCACAGTGGGGGCCAGGATGGGGGCCGGGTCCAGGCCCGGGATGGGGGCCGGGTCCGGGATGGGGTCGCCCGCCGCCACCGCGCCGGCGGCGCCGCTGGGTCTGCTGGTGGCATCGCGGCCGCCGTCACTGCGGATGGCGCTGGTAGGTGCCTCCCGAGGATCACACCAAGATGAGGGAGGACATGGTGCGCAACAAGAGCCAATGGGTCCTCGCCGCCGTGCTGGCAGCGCTGCTGGTGGCGGCGAGCTGGTTTTGTCTCTCGGTCTGGCGATCGACCCCGGCGATGCCGACCTACGGCAACGTCATCCTGGCCGTGGCGGCGATCCTCGTTCTGGTGTCCGGCTGCGGCCTGATCGCGCTGATGTTCTACAGTCAGCGCAAGGGCTACGACGACCCGGCGCGCAGCGACCGCACCGCGCGGGACTAACGCTGTCTTTCGGTCGATGATCGAGCCGTCAGGCCTCAAGCCTGGAGCAAGGAGCGAGCATGAACCTTGCTGACGTCCCGACCAGGCTGCTAGCGGCAAGCCTGCTGATGCTAGCAGCCACTGGGGCCGCGCGGGCCCAGTCTGCTCCGTCGGCACCTGTCGTCGGCGTCGTCGAAGCGACGCAGCGGCCGATCACCGAGACCGCCGAGTTTCTCGGCCGGATCGAGGCGGTCAATCGGGTCAACATTGCCGCCCGCGTCACCGCCTTCCTGGAGCAGCGGCTGTTCACCGAAGGGGCCGAGATCAAGAAGGGCGATGAGCTCTATCGCCTGGAGCGCGGGCCGTTCGAGGCTGACGTAGCGTCCAAGCAGGCGCAGGTCGCACAGCTCGAGGCAACGCTGGAGAATGCCAGGCTGACGACGGAGCGCGCACGCACCCTGCTGGGCGGGCCGGCCGGTCAGCAATCGACCTACGACGCAGCGATCGCGAACCAGCGCAGCCTGGAGGCCCAGGTCAAGGCTGCGCAGGCACAGGTCGAGGCTTCCCAGATCAACCTCGACTACACCGTGATCAGCGCGCCGATCGACGGCAAGATCGGACGCACGGCCGTGACGGAAGGCAACATCGTCAGTCCGAACTCGGGCGTGCTCACCACGATCGTCAGCCAGGATCCCATGTATGTCACCTTTCCGGTGCCGCTGCGTCAGGGCCTGGAGCTGCGCGAACGATACGGCCCGCAAGGCGGCCTCGAAGCGGTCACCATCAGGCTGCGGCTGCCCGACGGGCGCATGTACGGGCAATCGGGCAAGCTCAATTTCGTCGACAACAGCATCGCGCAAAACACCGATACGATCACCGTGCGCGGAGAGATCGCCAATCCGATCCTGCGCGCTCCATCAGCCGCAGGCGTGACGGTTCACGAGCTCACCGACGGCGAATTCGTCACCGTCGTGCTCGAAGGCGTCCAGCCGGTCGAGGTGCTGGCGATCCCACGCTCGGCTGTGCTGTCCGACCAGCGCGGCGATTACGTTCTCGTGGTCGGCGCCGACAACAAGGCCGAGCAGCGCCGCATCCAGCTCGGACAGTCGACGCCGACCATCGCTTCCGTTATCAACGGGCTTGCAGCCGGCGAGAAGGTGATCGCCGAGGGCCTGCAGCGGGTCCGTCCGGGTCAGGCCGTCGCTCCCGAGCCGGCGAGCGCGCTGATCCTGTCGAGCATGAAGGCTCCGGCGAGCGGCGCGGCTTCGCCGGGCGATCATGGCGCGTCCGCTCCGACGCGCCCCGGCAGCCGCCCATGATTTCGAGCGTCTTCATCGACCGCCCCCGGCTTTCGATGGTGATCGCCTTCGTCATCACCATCGCCGGCGCGCTGGCGCTCACGCAGATTCCGGTGGCGCAGTTTCCGGACATCGTGCCGCCGCAGGTCACCGTCGCCGCAACGTTCCCCGGCGCCTCCGCCGAGGTCGTGGAGAGCAGCGTCGCACAGCCGCTGGAAGCGCAGGTGATCGGCGTCGACCGCGCGCTCTACATGAAATCGACCAGCGGAAATGACGGCAGCTACACGCTCACGGTGTCCTTCGCGCTCGGCACCAATCCCGACATCAACACCGTCAACGTCAACAACCGCGTGCAGAGCGCCCAGTCGCAATTGCCGACGGAAGTGCAGCAGCAGGGCGTGACGGTGCAGAAGCGATCTTCGTCGATCCTGCAGTTCCTCGTGCTCTACAGCGCGAACGGCCAGCAGGACCCGCTCTTCATCACCAACTACGCCATCATCAACGTGCTCGACGCGATTGCGAGCACGCCCGGCGTCGGCCAGGCGAACCTGTTCGCCAAGATGAATTACTCGATGCGGATCTGGTTCGACACGCAGCGGCTGACCAGTCTCAACCTGACCCCGTCGGACGTGATCGCTGCGATCCGCGCGCAGAGCGTCCAGGCTCCCGTCGGCCGCATCGGCGCGCGGCCGATCAGCGACGACCAGCAATTCCAGTTCAACGTCCAGACCCAGGGCCGGCTGGCGACCGTCGACCAGTTCGCGAGCATCGTGCTGCGCGCCAATCCGGATGGATCCTCGCTGCTGGTGCGTGACGTTGCCCGGGTCGAGATGGGCGCGCAGAATCTCGACAGCGAAGCGCGGATCGACGGGCGCGCAGCCGTTCCGATCGCGATCTACCTCGCGCCGGGCGCCAACGCCGTCACCACGGCGCGCGCGGTCGCCGACACGATGCAGCGGCTGTCGACCCGGTTCCCTCCGGGCCTCAGCTATCTCGTGCAATACGACTCCACGACCTTCGTGCGGGATACCATCGCCGAGGTGCTGCGCACCCTGGGCGAAGCGTTCGTCCTCGTGGTGGTCGTGGTCTATCTGTTTCTCGGAAGCCTTCGCGCCACGGCGATTCCGGCCGTCGCCGTGCCGGTCAGCCTCATCGGCACCTTCGCCGTCCTGCTCGTGTTCGGCTATTCGGCCAATACTGTGTCCCTGCTCGCGATGGTGCTCGCCATCGGCATCGTAGTCGATGACGCCATCGTCGTAGTGGAAAATGTCGAGCGCGTCATGGCGGAAGAGCCTCAGCTGTCCCCGGCCGAAGCCAGCAAGAAGGCCATGAGCCAGATCACCGCGCCGATCATCGCGATCACGCTGGTGCTGCTCTCGGTGTTCGTGCCGATCGCATTCATTCCCGGCATCTCGGGCACGCTGTTCCGCCAATTCGCGGTGACGATCAGCGCCGCCATGATGATCTCGGCATTGAATGCGTTGACGCTGTCCCCGGCGCTCTGCGCGCTGCTGTTGCGGCACAGCGGTCCGCGCCGCGGCGTCATGGGCCGCGTGCTCGGCGGAATCGACTGGGTGCGCGACCGCTACAGCGGTGCCGTTGGCCGGCTGGTGCGCATGGCCGCCCTGTCGCTGCTGCTGGTGGCGGTCTTCGCTGGCGGGATCTTCGGCCTGTCGCTCGTGACCCCGACGGGGTTCCTGCCTGAGGAGGATCAGGGTGCCTTCTTCACCTCCGTACAGCTGCCGGACGGCGCCTCGGTGGCACGGACCAGCGAGGTCACACGGCAGGTCGAGGCCATCCTAAAACAGATGCCGGCGGTCGACCACGTCCTCGCGGTGATCGGGTTTTCCCTGCTCGACGGCGCCTCCGAGCCGAACAGCGCGCTGGTGGTGGCGCGGCTGAAGCCGTTCGCGGATCGCAACACGGCGGCGGATTCCGCACAGGCGCTCATCGCCAAGATGTTTGCAGCCGGAGCACAGATCCGGCAGGCCAACGTCCTGCCGTTCAACCTGCCGCCGATCATCGGGCTCTCCACCGGCGGCGGATTCGAATATCAGTTGCAAGCGCTGGAGGGACAGAGTCCGGCCGCGATCTCCAGCGTCACCAATGCGCTGATCGGCGCGGCCAATGCCGATCCCCGGCTCACACGTGTGTTCTCCACGTTCACCGCGACCAATCCATCACTCTATCTCGACATCGACCGCCGCAAGGCGCAGGCGCTGGGCGTCACGATCAGCGACATCTTCACCGCGCTCCAGGCCACGCTCGGCGGAATCTACGTGAACAACTTCAACCTGTTCGGCAGGACCTGGCAGGTCAACCTGCAAGGCGAGGCGTTCGACCGGGCTGACATCTCCGACATCTGGCGGATCTATGTGCGCAACAGCACGGGCCAGATGGTCCCGTTGAGATCGCTGGCCGGGCTCAAGATCGTGACGGGCCCGCAAGTCATCACCCGCTACAACAACTATCGCTCGGTGACCGTCAACGGCAGCCCCGCGCCGAACATCTCCTCGGGCACCGCGATCGCCGCGATGGCGCAGATCTCGGACAACGTGCTGCCGTCCGGCTACAGCTTCGCGTGGACCGGCACCGCCTATCAGGAGCAGCAGGCCGCCGGCCAGACCGGCATCGTGCTGATGCTCGCAGTGCTGTTCGCCTATCTGTTCCTGGTCGCGCTCTATGAGAGCACGGTGATCCCGATTCCCGTGCTGCTCTCGGTCGTCGTCGGCGTGCTCGGCTCCTATCTCGGCATCAAGCTCGCGGGCCTCAATCTCGACCTCTATGGCCAGATCGGCCTCGTGGTCCTGATCGCCCTCGCGGCCAAGAATGGCATCCTGATCGTCGAATTCGCCAAGGAGCAGCGCGAGGCTGGCGTCGCGCTTCACGAAGCCGCCATCCAGGGCGCTCATATGCGCTTTCGCGCCGTCATGATGACGTCGGCCGCCTTCATCCTTGGCCTGTTGCCGCTCGTGATCGCGACCGGCGCCGCCGCGCTCAGCCGGCGCGCCGTGGGCACGGCCGTGTTCGCCGGCATGCTGGCCGCAAGCACAGTCGGGATCTTCCTGGTGCCGATGCTATACGTGGTCTTTCAGCGCATGCGCGAACGCGCAAAGGCGGCACTCAAGCGCACGCCGCGACGACACGATCGCGACAGCAGAGCGACGACCGAGCCGCCGGACCTCGCGTCTGGCGGCTCTGAGTAGACTATCGCGGCCATGTCCTTCGACCCGCCCATGACCGTCCGGCGTGTCAACTCTTCGGGGTGAACAGGCCGCCGGCGGCTTTCATCGCCGATTCGCCCACGGTCCTCGCCTGGTCGGTCAAAGCCCGCATCTGGTCCTGGAAGAAATCGGCCTGGAGCTTGAGTGCGTCCTGCATGTCCTTGGCCTGGATCAGCTTATCGCCGAGGTCGAAGGTGGCGGTGACGTTGCGCTGCATGAAGCTGGAAAATTCCTTGGCCTGGTTCGCGATCGGCAGCGGGGAAGCGGCAAGTCCCTTCTCCAGCATCTCGAAATACTCCGCATTGGCCTTGCGCAGACGGCCGAGCGCTTCGGCCAAAGCCGTGCGGATACCTTCGACGGACGAATTGATTTCTGCCATGACGTCTCTCCCTTCGAGGAGTTGGGGGTTAAGCGGCTAGTCCTCCGAACCAGGCTCCGAAATAACCGGCATAGAGCGCCGGCCGTTCGAGGTTCATCGAATGGCCGATGCCGGGGACGACCACCAGGCGGCAGTCCGGCATCGCTTCGGCCATGGCGCGCAGATCAGCCGGCGCAATCCAGCCGTCCCACTCGCCCCACAAGACGAGGTGCGGATGCCGGATCTCCGGCATGCGCCGCTCCAGCTCGCGGCTCTCCTTCTCGCGCGTCAGGTTGACCGGCGTTCCGATCCAGACCCCCTCCGAGACGCCGAAGGTCTGCTCGATGATCCGGTCGAACAGCGCCTGGATCTCGCCGAGCCCCTCGCGAAAGCGCGGGACCATGTTCGGTGCCATGCTCTCCGGAACAAACAGCGACGAGGCGGCGGTCGCCATCACGGACCGCGTCAGCTCCTTGCTCGCCATCATCGCCCTGAACAACCCGATCTGCTCGGCATTGAAGGCCATGCCGAGCGGCGTCACCGGATCGAGCGCGAAGACGCGGCCGAAGCGCTGCGGCTGCATCAACAGCATCCGCGCGGCAATGATGCCGCCGGTCGAATGGGTCGCAAGGTGGCAGTATCCGACGTCGAGCGCGTCGAGCGCCGCCAGCATATCCTTGGCATGCTGTTGCATGGAGTAGTTGGCGTAATCCGCAGTCGGCTTCGGCCGGTCGCTGTCGCCGCAACCACGCCAGTCGATTGCGATGACGCGCAAGCCGGTTGGAAACAAGGGCGCGGCGAGCTCGATCCAGTCCTTGCTGGCGAGATTGCCGTGGATGAAGACAACCGTGACGTCGCCTCGCCCCCACTCCCGCCAGCCAAGCTGCACCTCGCCCGCCTGCACTCTCGGCATCGACAGGTCCTACTTGTTGAGGCCGGCCGTCGGCGCCGCGCCGGGCGGCGTCGGCGCCACCGGCAAGGCCGACACCACCGCGCCCTTGATCATGCGGTCGGTGCCTTGCGGCGACGAGGTATCGACCGTTCCCTTGGTCACGAAGTCCACCACATCGGCGGAATATTCCACGGGGTTGTCGGTGTGGATGAAGTGTCCGGTCTCCGGATAGATCTTGAGCATCGGCCGATTACCGGCATTCGTCATTCGCGTCATGAACGGCGTGATGACGTCGCGGCCGAGGTCGGTCAGCCCGTTGAACGCAGGTGTCGGAATGAACGGCTCCTTGTCACCGAACGCGAGGAAGATCGGCGCCTTGATCTGGGTGACCCGCTCATAGAGGTTCTTCGGGTCATCCTGCTGCAGCTCCGCGCCTATCGTGTAGATGTCGAAGATGAAGACGTTGCACCACTGCTCGAGCTCCTTGGGGTTGCCCTTGGTGAGCCCGACGCGCTGCTCGGTGTGAAGGCGGGCATATTCGCTGTCGCTGAAGAAGTAGCCGCTCTTCGCCGCCGACACCACGCCGGTGGCGGGGTCACGCTTCTTGAAATAGAAGAAGTCGCGGATGTTCTGCTCGTCGCGCGCCTTTTCCGCGGCGAGAATGCCGGTCTGGTCCCAGACCTGCTTCCACTTGTCGAAGTCGCGGCCGAGGCCGTCCTGGAACAGCGGCGCCTTCTTGTCCTTGGCGATGGTGATCTCGCGCGGATATTCCTCGAGGCCTGACGGCGCTTCCAGAGCGAGGGCCTGCACCGCATCCGGCCAGGTCAGGGCGTAGCCCACGACGAACTGACCGCCGAGCGAGTGACCGAGATAATAGGCCTTCTTGACGCCGAGCTGGTTGACGACGAGGTCGTAGATCACCTCGCGCATGTCCTGCATGGTGCGCGCCGGGCTCTTGTCGAGATTACCGGGCCCCGACATACCATAATGCGGCAGGTCAGGCACGATCACGCGCAGGCCGCTGCGCAGCGCGTATTGCATGATGTTGCCGTAGTGACCGCCGAACGCACCCTTGCCGTGGATGATGACGAGCACCTTCGGATCCTTGTCGGTGCCGGCATACTCGTCCATGTAGCCGATCTCCCAGGCGTTGCCGCTCTTGTCCTTGGCGTTGGCGAACTTGACCGGATAGGGATACGTCACATACGCCTTCCAGAACGACTTCTTGGGATCGATGTTCTGCGCGACGTCGGGCACGCGGTAATTCTTGTCGACGAATTTCTGGGCGCGGTCGAGCGCCGCCACGTCATCCATAAAGGCGACGAACTTCGGATCGTTCTTGCGCTGGTTGATGATCGGGAAGACGCCGTAATGCGCGACCGGGCTCTCCTGCGCGATCAGGTCCGCACCGGGCACGCGATCGACCGCCTTCTGCGCCAGCTTGAAGTTGAGCCAGAGATCGTTGGTGATGTGCATCACCAGCGTGCGGGCCTGGATGCGGCCGAGATACGGGTTGATGTTGTGCGTCTCGCCGACCCGGTTGCGCCAGACGAGGTCGACTGCGTCATAGAGCTTGGCGCGGTTGGTGACGTTCAAGCCGGCCTTCTCGTTCGGCGGATCCCAATAGAAGATCTCCGGCTGCACCGCTGGCCAGTTCTGGGTCGTGCGGAAAGCAAAGTCGTAACCGGTCATGCCGAGGATCGACCAGCCGAATGCAACGCCCGGGACCGGATGCTTTTCCTTGGGCAGCTTGTAGTAATCGCCGTTGGTGGACTGCCAGACGGGATCGGACTCGATCGCCGCCGTCATCATCTGGAACGTCCAGTTGCCGACGGGGTCCTCGCCATCCGACTGCGTGGTACCGCCGATCGGCATCAGGGCGTTGATGTATTCCGGATGCATCACGCCCCAGACGTAAGTCTGCGTGCCGCCCATGGAGACGCCGGTGACCAGCGCGACGCGCGCGACCTTCAGCTCGTCGCGCAGCAGACGGTAATTCGCCTGCACCATGTCGTAGTAGCTGTACTGCGGAAACTTGATGCCGAGTCCGTCCGACGGCTTGCTGGCGCCCCAGGTGCCGAGCGGATCGACCATGATGACGTAATAGCGATCGGTGTCGATCGGCCGGCCCGGCCCGATGATCGGCACGCCGCCCGACAATGCGGCGCCCTTGACCCACTGCTCGTACATGTCGGTGGAATCGCCGGAATAGTAGGAGTTGATCACAACAGCATTGGTGATTTCGCCGGCCGCGTTGCGCCGGGCGTTGCCGATGGCGATGTAGGCGGTGCGCAGCTTGCCGGCGCCGAGCGACTCCAGCGTGACGCCGCCTTCGCCGCCGTTCTCCCATTTCGAGGGATCCGACAGGTCATACTTGCCGCCAAGGCGAAAGTTGGCGATCTCGTAAGTTTTCTTCAAACCGTCATGCTGCACCTGCGACGAACGCCGCGTGAAGGGTTGTGCGACTGCGAGCGCCGTGCCGACCAGCAGCAGGACCAGGCTGACCAAGCAGCGCCTGACGATATCTCTCGCGATCATGACGGAATCCTCCCTCGCGCATTTTGGCGAGACGCTAGGCAGGACAGCCGGGCGAGCTTTGATCTAACTCAATGGAATGTGCTTGCCGACGTTGAGGATCGCACAATCGAAACCGCCGCCGGCCAGTGCAATGCCCTTCCTCAGTCATGGCTCATACCGGGTACGCTATGAGCTGGACGGGCCGGCGGATGCTCCAGCCTTTGTGCTCGTGAACGGGCTTACGCAATATGCCGAACTCTGGTCGGCCTATCGCGAGGCGTTGCTGGCGCGTGGCTTTCGCGTTGCGACCTTCGACCTGCTCGGCCAGGGCGCTTCCGACAAGCCGACGCTCTTCATCAGTCAGGACGACCAGGTCACGGCGCTACGCCTGCTGATCGACGAACTCGGCGACGGCCCGGTCTTCCTGAGCGGCATCAGTTTCGGCGGCCTGATCGCGCTCCGCTATGCCATCGCGCATGGCGCGCGGCTGTCCGGGCTCGTGCCGATGAGCTGCTTCGCCGAACTTACGCCGCAGCTTCTGCTGCTCGGCAATGCCTTGCGGACCGGGCTGATCCTCGGCGGCACAAGTTACCTCCAGGACCTCTTGCTGCCGATGAACCTGTCGGACCAATGGCTGGAGCCGCTGCTGGACAAGCTCGACGGCGTCAAGCGTCAGGGCTGGCTCGTCAACGACGTCTATGCGCTCCAGAACCTCATGGAATCCTTCCTCGACTTCCAGCCGCTGACGCCGCGCCTGTCAGCGATCACGGTTCCAACCATGATCCTCAACGGTGAGTTCGATTTCTTGACGCCGCGCAGCCTGCACGAGACGTTGCGCGTCGAGATTCCCAACAGCTCACTGGTGATCGTGCCGAAGGCCTATCACGCCTTCACGCTGGAGAAAGGCGCGCTGACCGCCGATCTGCTCGCGCGCTTTGCCGAGGACGTGCTGGCCGGGCGCTGGCAAGGCAATCAAGCGGTCTGGATCGCGCCGGACGAGCCCGGCGGCGAGCTCACGCCGTTTCCCGCCGGCTACGACCATCTGCGCGCCATCCCGGTCAAGCGAGCGCTGCCATGAGCGGCTTCCTTGGTCCTCTCGATTTCGACAGCCGCATTCCACGGCGGCAGCAGACGCGGGTCGCAACATTCCTGATCTCGGCGCATGGCGCCCTCGCCCGGCAATTCGCCTTCACCCTGCCCATGAGGCTCGATGCCGCCTGGCAGACCGAACTGAACGCGCAGTTCTATCGTGAGAGCGAGATCGTCTCGCTGCTGATGCGCGCCACCTCGTGGATTCCCGATCTTGCCCTGGGATACATGGCCGCATCCTGGGAGACCGCCTGGTTGCCGGCGCCCATCGACGGGATCGCAGATCCTCGCCTCGCCCAGGCGGTTCACCTCGCAACGCTTGCCCATGCCGTTCACGCCGGCATCCGACCGGCTGCGCTGCTCCCGGTCGAGGCCAATGCGCAGGATCCCTTTGTCATGGCTCTGCGCCGTATCGAGTTCGAGAGCAGCCGGCTGTTGCAGGCGCAGATCCTGTTCCTTAAGGGCGAAGACCTTGCGCCATATCGGGACGCCGTGAGCGCGGCGCTCGAGCAGCGCCACGACAGCGTTCGCAAGCTTTGGCGCGAGACGCTCGCGAGCATCGGCGTGGACGCACCCGGAACGGAATGACCGGGAGCCTTGATGCAGATCAAAGGAGGGCAACCGGCCGGCGCCAACATCGCACCGTCGCCATTCTGCGCATCGCCGGCCGACCGGGAGTTTCAATCATGAAGGCCGTCTCCGTCGAAGAAGCCGTTGCGATGATCCCGGCAGGCGCCAGCGTCATGGTTGGCGGCTTCATGGGCGTAGGAACTCCGGAGCGCCTGCTCGACGAGATCGTGCGGCAGAAGAAGACCGGGCTGACGCTGATTTGCAACGACGCAGCCACGCCCGGCAAGGGCGTCGGCAAGCTGTTCGATGCGGCGCTGGTCTCCCGCTTGACCGCCACACATATCGGTCTCAATCCGAAAGCCCAGCAGCAGATGCTGGCGAACCAGATCGCGGTCGATCTCATTCCGCAGGGCACCTTCGTCGAGCGCATTCGTGCAGGCGGATGCGGTCTCGGCGGCGTGCTCACGCCGACCGGCGTCGGCACGCTGGTTGCGGAAGGCAAGCGCCAGATCGAGGTCGATGGCAAACCCTTCCTGCTCGAGACCGCGCTGCGGGCGCAATTCGCGCTGGTGCACGCCTTCCTCGCCGACTATCTCGGCAACCTCGCCTACGCGCTGACGTCGCGCAACTTCAACCCAATCATGGCGATGGCCGCCGATACCGTCATCGTCACGACGGAGAACATCGTGCCGGTCGGCGTCATCGCGCCCGATCACGTCATGACACCGGCGCCGCTCGTCGACTATCTCATCACCAACGGGTGAGCCATGGATCCGCAGATCATCATCGCCCGGCGCGTCGCCCAGGAGCTCCGCAGCGGCAACCTCGTCAATCTCGGCATCGGCATCCCGACGCTGGTGGCCAATTACGTGCCGTCCGACCTCAAGGTCTTTTTCCAGTCGGAGAACGGCCTGATCGGCACCGGGCCGATCCCCGAGCAAGGCATGGCCCATCCCCTGCTCACGGACGCCGGCGGGCGGCCGATCAGCGCGCTGCCGGGCGCCGCCACCTTCGACAGCGCAATGTCGTTCGGACTGATCCGCGGCGGCCACGTCGATATCACCGTGCTCGGCGGCCTCCAGGTCGATGCGCACGGCCTTCTCGCCAACTGGATGATCCCCGGCAAGATGGTGCCGGGCATGGGCGGCGCCATGGACCTCGTCAGCGGCGCCAAGCGCGTCATCGTCGCCATGCAGCACGCCGCCAAGGGCAAGTCGAAGATCGTGGCGAAATGCTCGCTGCCGCTGACTTCGGCGCGGCCTGTCAACCTGGTCGTGACAGACATGGCCGTGATCGGCTTCCCCGACGGCAAGGCAACGCTCCTGGAAACCGCGCCCGGCGTCAGCGTCGGCGAGGTCCTGGCGCTGACGGAGGCGGAATTGACCATTCCCGATCACGTTCCGGAAATGAAGCTCTGAGCAGGCTGACCATGCGGATCTTCACGGACTTCGACGAGATCAAGTCAGCCGTGGGCACCGAGATCGGAGCCAGCGACTGGATCGAGATCACCCAAGAGCGCATCAACCAGTTCGCCGAGGCGACCTGCGACGAGCAATGGATCCATGTCGACCAGGAGCGCGCGAGCAAGGAGATGCCCGGCGGCAAGACCATCGCTCACGGCCTGCTCTCGCTCGCTCTGGCGCCGTTGTTCATCCGCTCGGTGCTCGGCCTGAAGGGCCTGCGCAACACGCTGAACTACGGCGCCGACCGGATCAGATATCTCGCGCCGGTGCCGGCGGGCTCGAAACTGCGCGGCCGCGTCACGGTCGCCGAAGCCGAGGACGTGCCGCCCGACGGACTGCGCGTCAACTATCACCTCGTGATCGAGATCGAGGGCGGCAAGAAGCCCGCCTGCATCGCCGAGCTGATCGCCCTGCACTACCGCTGAAACAAAAGTTCGAAAACAACCCCATGCACAGTAGCCATGGGTTGATTCCACGATGCATTTTTCTGATTTGGCGAAAAGTCGTTGACCCGTCGGGCAAAACAGTGGCAATATGCCATCATCAGCCCGAGTGACCAGACGGCCAATCCGGCGTGACAACGCGCGGCGCGATCAATCGATGATGTGGTAGCCGCCATCGATGTAGAGCACGCCGCCGGTGATCAGCTTGGCGCCGTCGAGCGCGAGGAAGGCGGTGGCGTTGCCGACATCGTCGATGCTGACGAGGCTACGCGACGGCGCCTTGGATTGCGCCTTGTCCATCAGCTCGTCGAATTCAGGAATGCCTGAGGCCGCGCGGGTCGCAAGCGGTCCCGGCGAGATCGCGTGGACGCGGATGCCCTTCGGACCCAGTTCGGCGGCAGCATAGCGAACCGAGGCTTCGAGCGCGGCCTTGGCGACGCCCATGATGTTGTAGTTCTCCACCACCATCTGGCTGCCGTAATAGGTCATGGTGAACAACGTGCCGCCATCCTTCATTAGCGGCTCGGCGAGATGCGCCATGCGCAGGAACGACCAGCAGGAGACGTCCATGGTCTTGAGGAAGCCGTCGCGGCCGACATCGACGACGCGGCCGTGCAAGGCCTCCTTGGGCGAGAAGGCGATGGAATGAAGCAGGAAATCGAGCTGGCCCCACTCGGACTTGATGCGCTCGAACACCGCCTCGGTCTGGCCCTCGACCATGACATCGAGCGGCATGAAGATCGGTGCTTCCAGTGCCTGCGCCAGCGGCTCGATATGCTTTTTGGCGCGGTCGTTCAGATAGGTGACGGCGAGATCGGCGCCGAGTGCCCGGAACGCCCTGGCGCAGCCCCAGGCGATCGACTGGTCGTTGGCGATGCCGACGACGAGGCCCTTCTTCCCCTTCAGGGCGACCTTGCTGTCCGGAAATACTGGGATCATGACACCCTCTCATGCCTGGGATTTTGCGAGTGGCCGTTCATCAGCAGCGCCAGCGTGTGCTGCGCGATCATCAGCTCCTCGTCGGTCGGCACCACGTAGACCGGGATGCGACTTGTCGCCGTCGAGATCAGCCGCGCATGGCGTGCGTTCTCGGCCGCATCGAGCGTCACGCCGAGCCAGCCGAGCTGCTCCGCCACGCGGGCGCGGATGCTGCTCGAGTTCTCGCCGATGCCGGCGGTGAAGACAAAGGCGTCAAGGCCCTGGAGCGCGGCGGCGAGCATGCCGGCGTTGAGGCCGATGCGATAGACGAAATAGTCCACCGCCAGCCTCGCCTGCGGATCGGGACTTGCTTCCAGCTCGCGCATGTCATTGCTGACACCGGAGAGACCTTTCAGGCCGCAATCGCGGTAGAGGAAATCCTGCACCTTCGATGCCGACATCCCCTTCTCGGAGATCAAATATAGCACCACGCCGGGATCGAGCTGGCCGGGGCGCGTGCCCATCGGCAGCCCGTCGAGCGCGGTGAATCCCATGGTGCTCTCGACGCTCTGTCCGCCCTTCATCGCGCACATCGATGCGCCGCTGCCGAGATGTGCGACGATCACCCGGCGCTTTGCGATATCAGGTGCGATCTGCGGCAGGGTCCGGGAGATATATTCATAGGACAGCCCGTGGAAGCCGTAGCGCCGCACGCCCTCAGCGTGGAGCTGATGCGGGATGGCGTAGTGATCAGCCAGCGGCCCGTGCGTGCGGTGAAACGCGGTGTCGAAGCAAGCGACCTGCGGCACCTCAGGGAAATTGGCGAGGATCGAGCGGATCGGTGCCAGATTATGCGGCTGATGCAGCGGCGCCAGCGCGACGAAGCGCTCCAGCCGCGACACCACGCCATGATCGACCAGGACCGGCCGCTCATAGTCAGGCCCGCCATGGACGACGCGATGCCCGACCGCCAGCGGATGGATGCGAACCTCGTTCCGCAGCCATTCGCCCGCAATGTCCATCGCCGCCGGAACGTCCGCGACGGCCTCGATCGGATAGGCGCGGTCGGCCATGGGATCGCCGCCCGCCCCACTCGCCCGCAGCCGCGGGCGGCTGCCGATGCCATCCACCTGCCCTTTGATCAGCCGGCGCAGCGTGCCTTCGCCCTCGGCCGCGAAGACCTGGAACTTGACGCTCGACGAGCCCGCATTGACGACGAGGATGCTGTCCATGGCGGTCACGCCGGTACTGTCGGCGCCTTCTGGCGCCTTGCATGAGCATAGAGCGCGGCGACCGCGCAGGACGCCATCCGGGCCCGCGGAGTATCGGCGCGCGAGGTCAGAACAACAGGCACGCGCGCGCCGAGCACGATGCCGGCGCCATCGGCCTTGGCGAAATAAGCGAGATTCTTGGCGAGCATATTGCCCGCTTCGAGGTCGGGCACGACCAGGATCTGCGCGCGGCCGGCGACCTCGGACTTGATGCCCTTGATGCGCGCGGATTCGACGTCAATGGCGTTGTCGAAGGCCAGCGGCCCATCGAGCAGGCCGCCGGTGATCTGCCCGCGGTCCGCCATCTTGCAGAGCGCGGCCGCCTCGATCGTGGACGGGATTTTCGACGTGACCGTCTCGACCGCGGACAGGATGGCGACGCGCGGCGATTTGCCGAAATTCGCCTGGGTGTACAGATCGATCGCGTTCTGGATGATGTCGCGCTTGGCGTCGAGATCGGGGAAGATGTTGATCGCGGCGTCGGTGACGAAGATGGTTTCGGCATAGGCCGGCACATCCATGACGAAGACATGGCTGATGCGCCGGTCGGTCCGCAGCCCCCCGACCTTCGCCGTCACGGCCCGCATCAGCTCGTCGGTGTGCAGACTGCCTTTCATCAGCAGCTCGGCCCGCGCGGCATGGATCAATTCGACGCCCTTGGCTGCGGCATCGTCGCTGTGCGCGGCATCGACGACCTCATAGCCGGAAATGTCCAATCCGAATTTCGCGGCCGTATCCCTGATCTTCTGCTCCGGCCCGACCAGCAGGGGCCGGATGATGCCGGCCACAGCGCTGTCAACGGCGCCCCGCAACGATGTCTCGTCGCAGGGATGCACGACGACGGTCGGCGCCGGCGGGATCGCCTTGGCAGCGGCGATCAGGCGATCGTACTTGCTGGGAGACTGCGTGGCCGTCGCATCTGGTGACATGATGTTGCTCCCGGTCCCTGCAATTTTCGCTACGACGCCTTCGCCTTTGGATCGAAAGGCGCAACATTCGACGCCGTTTCGGAAGGCCCGCCGATGTCGAGGCCGAACAAGCCGGCAACTTGCCACAGCCGTTTGGCCCGCTCGCCGGTGACGTCCTCGCTCGCGGACAGCACCTTCTCGACCGCCTCGAAAGCGCCGCGGCGAAGATTGACGTCGTCGGGCAGCATCTTCGGGATGGCGGCCAGCGCCGCGTCGCGATCGAGCAGCAGCATGAAGAACTGCTCCCGTACCAGCATCTTGAACTCGGGCAGGGTCATGCGCGCGCCGGCATGATCGCGGCGGACCCGGCGCAACGCCTCGATGCTGCGTTCATCGACCATCCCGCGCGCCGAGCCAACATAGAGCAAGGCGCGCAGCGCCGCTTCGCGTAGACCGCCCTCGCCGATCCGCGATTTCAGTTCAGCGATGCGCCTCTCGAGCATGGCGCGGTGTTCGGCGGTCATCTCACGCCGCTGGGATGGCACGGAGGTGGGATCGATCCCGACCGCCGCCTGGAGCGCCGGCGAACCATAGACGTTGAGGAAGATCGCTTCGCTCAGCGCCTCCTGCGAGTCGCGCCAGCTGTCCAGGGCGTGGACGATCTGCTTCGACATCTGCTCCTGGAACGCCAGGAACGGATTGTCCTTCGCAACCGGCTTGCGCTCCTCCTCGGCCTTCTCGGCCAATGATTTCACGGTCGCCATAAGGGGATTCCGGCTGCTGAACAGCTCGTATTGCAGCCGCAGCGGATGCATGTTGTGAGCCCACGCGGCCACTTTGGGCGTCACCATGCCCTTGATCCAGGGCTGGAGGAATTTCTGATAGGCCTTGAGATTGATCTCCGAGACGCGCTTGGCGGTGGCAAAGCGCCGCTCGTCCTCGGGGGAATTGCCGCCCATCGCGCGGATGTCGTCGAGCGTCCGCGCCTCGCAGCGCATCACCCACTGGCCGACGACCAGTTCCGAGCTCGCGGTCTCCTTGCCCTTCGCTTCAAAAGTGGCCTCATAGAGCCCGGGCGGAAGAACGTCGATCAGATCGATATTGCCGGAGAACTCCGCGTGCTCCTTCTTGGCGATGCCGCCAGACACGAAGATGCCGAGATGACCGATGCTCTCGTGCACGGTGTAGACGATGGTCTGGCCATAGGCCCTGATCTCGTCGACATCGGCGTAGCAATCCAGGATCCAGTCCAGCGCCTGCTGCGGCGGTGTGATGTTGTCGCCCTTGGAGCAGAACACCACGATCGGCGACCTGATGCTGCGCAGGTCGACCTTCTGGCCGTCGGACATCACGATGTTGCCGGCGGCGAGATTGTTGCCGACGAACAGCTCATCGACGATGAACTGGATTTCCTCGGCGTTGAGGTTGACATGGCCGCCCCACCAGCGCTCGAATTCGAGATAGCGGTCCGCCTCGGTGTCGACCTTGGAATAGACGTTGTATTGCTTGGTCCACAGCGTGTTCGACGGGTTCTGGTTCTCGAAATTCTGCACCAGCCAGGCGCCGTCGAACCTGCCGGCGCCGAGATCGCTGGTGAGCGCGGTGAGCCAGCTCCCGCCGAGCAGGCCGCCGGAATAGCGCATCGGATATTTGCCGTGCACGCCGGCCCAATAGGCAAGCGGTGCGCCGGCGATGATCAGCGGACCGAACAGCTCGGGGCGCAGCGAGGCCAGGATCATGAGGGCCCATCCGGCCTGGCAATTGCCGATCACGCAGGGCTTGCCGTCGGCGTTGGGATGGCGCTCGATGACCTCTTCGATGAAGATGGCTTCGGCACGCGCGATGCGCTCGATGGTCTGTCCGGGCATCGGATCCGGCAGGAACCCGATGAAATAGCAGGGATGGCCTGCCTTCATGGCAACGCCGATCTCGCTGTCGGCCTTGAAGCCGCCGATGCCGGGGCCGTGGCCCGCGCGCGGATCGATCACGACGAACGGCCGCCGGTTCATGTCGATCTCGACATTGTCGGGCGGAATGATGCGCACCAGCGCGTAGTTGACGGGATCGTCCAGCTTGCGCCCGTCCATGATCAATTCGGCGGAATATTGCAGAACATGCGGCGCGGTCTGCGCGACATGTTCCCTGTATTGGTCGCCGCGCCGGCGCATGATATCCAGGAACAGGACACTGCGCTGGCCCGCGTCGATCATATATTCGACCGCCGAGGCGACGAGGCCCGACATCGGACCGCCCGGAATTTGCACCTTATCGATGGACATGTTTCGCCCTCTCCGTCGCGTTCGACCATTGACGGCGGCGGGTCAGGACGAACGTTGATCTAGGTCAAGATGACCTGCACGCTTGAAAGGCTCTTGTCCTGTAACGGGCTTACGAGGCGCGATTTGCTTGACGCGCCAATAGCTGCCAGGCGACATCGGCATGTCACAAATCGCTGATTACAGCGCGCAAGCCGCGCTGAAGGACGGCACCCCAGTCGAAATTCGCGCGCTTCGGCCGAGCGACGAGGCGGACATGCTCGCCGCGATCGAGCGCACCGGGCCGAGCTCGCTGCAGAGCCGGTTCTTCGTCATGAAGCGACACTTCTCGGAGAAGGAGCGCGCCTTCTTCATGGACGTCGATTTCAGCAATCACGTCGCGCTGGCTGCCTGGGCCCTGGAACAGGGTCGACCCGCGATCGTCGGCGGCGGCCGATATGTGGTCACAAATCCCGGCGAGGCGGAGATGGCCTTCGTCGTGGTGGATGCCTGGCAAGGCCGCGGGATCGGTTCCCTGCTGCTGAGGCATCTCATCGACATCGCGCGGGAACAGGAGATCCGCGAGCTCACGGCCGAGGTTCTGGCCGACAACGCGTCGATGCGGCGGGTGTTCGCGAAGTCCGATTTCAGGCCTGCGCGAAGCGAGGATCCGAGGACGGTGCGCCTGACTCTCGATCTTGGTTCCGCGCGGCCCGCTTGAACCTCACTTCAGGGTGATCGTGATCTCACTGATATTGGCGGCGAGCTCGAGTCCCGCCTTCGGGCCTTGCAGCACGATGGTCACGCCCTTCTCGTTGCGGAGGTGAACACCGTTGACGCCGCCGACCAGCGCAAAGCCGCCGCCGACGGAGCTGTAGGTGCCGGCGAAGTCACTGACATCGCGGATCCCTGAGGCCCAGCCGTCGAAACGGCCGACCGTCGCGCCGGCCGTGATGCCGAAGCTCAGACCGCTGATCCTGAACGGATAGGTCTTGCCGCGATAGGTCAGCACGCCGCTGCCGGCGCCGCCGCCGACCAGCAGGCCCGCCTTGACGAACTTGACCCTGACGTGACCGGATACTTGCGCAAAGGACGGTGTCGGCGCGGCGAGCCCGAGCGCCAGCAGCAGTAGCGCGATCAGGCGGAACATCCGCGTCCGCCGTTCAAGGTTTTGGGGCATCGACCTTCTTCCAGGTCTGGTCGGGATTGAACTGCGTGGTGCGCTCGGCGAGGAACTCGGTGCGCGTGCCGAGATCCTTCTGATAGACGACACCGTCGTGATTGACGAGGAAGGTCATGACGCCGGAATTGCCGTATTCCGCCGGCCAGGCGATCAGGCCGAAGCCTCCGATCATCTTGCCCTTGACGACATAGTTGAGCGCGCCACCGCGCGCATCCGGGCCCTGCCCCTTGAGGATGTGGAAGTAGTAGCCGTGATAGGGCGCGGGGCCGACATCGCCGGCGCGATAGCCTTCCTTCGACGCCTCCGCCGCCAGCGCGCCGAGCGGGCTCGGATCGCTGTCGTCGCGCCAGAACAGGCCGTCCTTCTTGCCGGGCGAAGAGACGATGCGCTGCGCGTAGACGCCGGCGCCCTCGCCGCGGTCCTTGTCGGCATAATCGTTCTGCGCGTCGACATAGGCCAGCATGGTCTGGATCGCATCGAGCTCGTTGCGGCCGATGCGGCGGCGGAGCACCTCGATCCGGCCCTCGTCGGTGTTGAACGCCCAACCGTTCTTGGTGTTGACCAGCGGGATCGGGAACGGGAAGTCGTCCGGCCCGAGCATCAGCGTCGCGGTCTTGTTGCCCTCCGCCTTGATGTCGTGCTTGGCGTCGTACATCGAGGTGAAGCGCGCCCGGATGTCGTTGTCCGCGACCTCGTCGCCGGAGGAGACGATGTCCTCGGCATCCCTGCCGAGCACTTTCAGAATGTCTTTCGGGCCGCTCTTGACCGCGGCGGCAAGCGCAGCCGCGGCGTCTTCCGGTGTCTTGTAGGATTCCTGCGCGAGCGATGCCGATCCGAACAGCGCGAGCGCGACGAGGCCGGGCAGCACCGCGCGACGGAACGATTTCAGACCGGTCATGGCGTCACCTCCGCAGGAATCTTCGCGCCGCCGGCGAGCCAGTCGCGGTAGGTGCGGAATGTCAGCCCGAGCTTTTCGTAGTGGACGCGCAGATAGCCGTCGCTGCCGCGGGTCACGGCAGCGGGCATCACCTGCTCGACCTCCTGCGCCATCACGCCGACATAGGCCTTGTCGCTGCCGATATAGCTGAAGCGATAGTAGCCGAGGCCGTTCGAGAGATGCCCGAGCAGAACGATGTCCTGCTTGAGCGCGATGTCGGAGCGCCGGCCTCCGCCGCCACCGCCGCGGCCGCCGCCTCCAAAGCCGCCTCCGCCGCCGCCGCGCATCGCCATGCCGCCACCGCCGCCGCCACGACCGGCGAAGCTCGCTCCGCCCCCGCCACCGCGCGGCATGCTCGCCATGCTGGCGCGTCCACGCGCGGATGCTGCGGCCGCTGACCGGCCGGAGGAGACATTCATCGCGCCGCCGCGATTGCCGCCGCCACGGTTGGCAGCAGTGGGACGATTGCCTCCTCCGCCACGGTTCGCAGCCTTGGCGCGGTCGCCGCCGCCCTTGTTCGCGCCCTTGGCCCGATCACCTGCACCGGCCCGATCACCCCCACCCGGCCGGTCTCGCGTCCCTGCACTCGGACGATCGCCGCGGTTGCCGGCGCGATCACCGGCTCCGCCGCGGTCTCCTGCACGGTCTCCGGCGCGATCGCCCGCACGGTCTCCCGCGCGGTCCCCTGCACCTTGGTTCGGACGCAGCACCTGGTTGCCGTCACGGCCGCGGAAATCCATCCGATCCGACGCGCCGGCCTTGATGTTGGTGTTGCCGAAGCGCTGCTGAACGTTGACGTTGTTGTAGCGCACACCGCCGCGATGCGCCGGATTGTGCTGCCAGCCGTTGGCGATGTTGGTGGTGCGATGATTGACGTAGACGTTGCGGTTGCCCCAGTTGCAGCCGCCGCCCCAGTAATTGCCCCAGCGCCCGATCGCCCAGGCGGTGCCGAAGGCGAGACCGGCCGCGACCACGCCCGCGCCGATATAGGACGGATAGCCCCAATAATAAGGCGGGTATTCCGCATAGGGCCAGCTGCCATACACCGTCGCCGGATCGTAATACGGCACATACATCTCCGCGGGATTGGCCTGCTGGATCACGACGACCTGCTTGCCTTCCTGCGACTGGACGCTGACCTTCTGCTGCTTGGTGGTGGTGAGCTTCTTGTTGTCATAGGCCTTGTTGCGCAGGCGCTGGATCGCATCCATCACATCGGGCTGCTGCGCGAGGAAGGCATCGCCGAGCTTCTTGGTCCAGTCGAGTTGGTCGCTCATCATGGCGAGGACATCGGCGGTGCTTGCAAGCGCCTTGATGCTGTCGTCCCAGCCCTGCTTCTCGACCTCGGTCTTGAGCGCATCGCCCTTCAGGCTCTTGCGCTCCTTCAGCCAGCGATCGGCCTGCACCACTTCGAGCGGATAGGTCGAGGCGGCCAGCACGTTGGCGAGCAGCTCGTCGGGATAGAGCGCGATCGGTGCGACCAGAGCCTCCAACTGCTCGGGCTTCAGCAGCTCGGCCGACGGCGCCGGCGGCGTTGCAGGCTGTGCCTGCGTAGCGGGTGCTGCCGGCGCGCTCGGCGCCGCCGGTGTGGTGGCCTGCGCCATCGCAGCGGCGGGCATCGCCACCACCACGAGCGCAAGCGCCATCAGGATCTTGCCGCAACGAACCATTGCAATCCTCCCAAGACTTCCGACCGCGACCATCGGGCCGAGCGATGGACATTTATTGATCGAGATCAACGAAACGGCGCGCGTGCGCCGTTGCGGCGGCGCGTCATTCGATCAGCTCGGCATCCAGCAGCAGCCGGTTCGGAACGGTCAGCCCGAGGGCATGGGTGGTCTTCATGTTGATGACGAGCTCGAACCTGGTGGCGAACTGCACCGGCAATGTGCGGATCTCCGCGCCGCGCAGGACGCGGTCGACATAACCTGCCCCATCGCGAAACTGCTGGGTGAGATCAGCGCCGTAGGACATCAGCCCGCCGTTCACCGCGTAGAAGCGGACGGCGAAGATCGCGGGCACGCGGCGCTGCGCCAAGAGAGCAATCGCCATCTGGCTCTGCGGTCCGAAGAAGCCGCCGTCCGGCAGCACGACGAGGCCGCCGCCGCTGCGCGCCGCAGCCTCGATCACGGCTGCGATCTCAGGCCCGCTGCGAACGCTGGCGCCGGTGACCTGAAGGCCGAGACGGCTTTCCATTTGATGCGCAGCCTGAAGATAGAACGGCGCGTAAGGAGAGGAGTCCGGATTGAACAGCAGCGCGGCGCTGGTCATGCCGGGTGCCATGTCCTTGAGCAGGCTCAGCCACTTCCCGCTCATCGAATGCTCATAGAGCGAAAAGCCGGTGAGATTGTCCGTCGGCCGCGCCAGGTTGACGACGAGGCCTGTCCCGACGGGATCGGACAGGCCGACGAAGATGATCGGAATGTTCTGCGTGGCGTCGCGCAGCGCGCGCGTCGTTCCGGTGCTGGTCGACAGCAGCACGTCCGGCGCGCCGGCGATCAGCTCGCGCGCCTCCACCTGCTGCCGTGCCGGGCTCGGGCCCGGCCAGCGCACCTCGAGCCGGTAGTTCTGGTTGGCGATCCAGCCGCGGTCGGCAAGGCCCTGCTGAAAGGCATCGACCCGCATCTGCGCGCCGGTATCGCCCGGGACATTGCCGGTCAGGACAGCGACGGACGGCAGCCGGTCCTGCGCCCTCGCCAGCACCGGAAACGCAGCCGCCGCGCCGATCAGCGACATGAACTCACGGCGTCTCATCGCCTCCCACCACCCCGATCCCTGCCCGCCCCCGCCCCGGTCATGGCGCAGCGGCGAAAGGAAACGGCCTCGCCAGGCCCCAAGGCTTGATCGAGATCAAGATACCGGCCGTCAGTCGAGCAGCGGCAGGCGGATCGTGAACTGCGCGCCGCCCCATGGCTGGTTCTCGACGCGGATCGTGCCGTGATGGGCCTCGACGATGGTCTTGACGATCGCAAGCCCCATCCCCATGCCTTCCGGCTTGGTCGTGAAGAACGGGTTGAAGACACTGCCGAGATCGGCGGACGCGATCCCCGGACCGGTATCGGCAACCCTGATCTCGGCGTAGCTGCCGGCGCGCACCGTCGTCACGCGGACCTCGCGCTTCTTCATGCCGGCATCGGACATCGCATCCATCGCATTGATGATCAGGTTGAGAACGACCTGCTGGAGCTGCACCGGGTCGCCCCTGACGTGCAAAAGCGTCAGAGCAGGCGTGTAGGTCAGCACGATCCGGCGTCCATCGGCGACGGCCGTCACCAGGCCGATCGCCTCGCGCACCGTGTCGTTGAGTTCGATCTCGCCGACCTCGAACGGCGTCTTCCTCAGCACCCTGCGCAGCCTGCGGATCACCTCGCTCGCCCGCTGATCGTCGCGCCTGATGTCGGCGAGGATCTGCCGGATCTCGTCCATGTCTGGCGACGGGTTCTTGAGCATGAGCTCCGCCGTCTCGGCATTGGTCAGGATCGAGCCGAGCGGCTGGTTCAATTCGTGGGCAATCGACGTCGTCAGCTCGCCGACGGCTGAATAGCGGTTGGCGTGCGCGAGCTCGGCGAGGCGCTGGCGCGATTCCACTTCGGCGAACCGGCGGCGGCGACGCTCGTGCAGAAGGCCGCTGATCAGACCCGCCTGGACCAGGAAGACGGCCGTGATCAGCAACATCTGCCAACGATAGCGCTCCCAGATGTTCGGCTCGCGAAACAGGATCTCGCTGCCGGGAGGCAGACGGCTCTCGCTGATGCCCCAGCGCTGCAATTCCCGCCAATCATATCGCGGCGGCGCAAAGCCGATCGGCTCGTATTTGACGTTTCCGGGTTTCTCGCCGCCGAGAATCCGGATCGCGGCGCTCACGGTTCTGGAGCTCGTTTCCGCGACCGAATGCATCGGTCCCCCGACGGTGCTGCCGCCGAAGAATGGGTCCTGGTAGGAAAAGATCGGCGCATTCGTGACGGCATGCAGGCTGCGCAGGGCGATGTCGCTCTCGTGGACGATCCCGGCCGCGTCGACCGACATCAGCCCCCAGAACAGCGCGGTGTGCGGCGGCAGCTTCGCTGCGCGCTTCAGGATCTCCTCGAACGGCAGGTCCGAATACCAGACGAGCTCGACCCGCTCGCCCAGGGGTTTCAGCTCCCGCTTCACCTCCTCGACCCAGAACTTCTCGAGCGGCGAGGCGCCGATCACGATCGCGATCGTCCTGGTGTCCGGCAAGAGCTGCAGGATGTTGTCGAATGCGGCCATGAAATCGTTGCGGACCGCGATGACGACGTCGTTGTCGGTGAGATCGGCGCGATTCACCAGCCGCTGCTCGACCGTGGACAGAATAAGCGGCGTGTCGGGAAACAGCCGCGCGCGGTATCGCTGCGCGAACCGGGCGGCAGGCGCGCCGATGCTCAAGACGATGTCGGGCATTGCCCCCTGGTAGAGCGAATGCAGATACTCGACGAAGGGCGCCTCTGGACCGGGATTGTTGAAGCGCGCCGTGAGCAGCGCGTGCTCCTGGATGTCGAGCGGCCACGGCGATTGCTGCTCGAGCTCGGCCTTGATGCTGCGCGCGAACTCGCTCCACGGCCGGAATTCGCGGCCGAAGGAATGCAGCAGCAGCACGCGCTTGAGCTCGCCGCGCAGGCTCCGCTCGGCCGCAGCGGCCGGCGCGAGCGACATGCACGCGGCAACGAGCAGGGCAAGACAAAGGAGCGCAGCCGCTGCGTGCCGTGGCCTGACCGCGTCAGTGGACATGCGCCCGCTCATGCTCCAATCCCCGCAGCGCCCGAACGGCTGCTTGCCGGGCAATCCTAGCGGCAATTGCGGGACACGGACAGGGCACCGGCGCAAGCGGTCGCCCCCATCCACGCCCTTGTGACGAACGTCGTCGCTATTTCGTCGTGCAGCGGTGATAGCGAATTTCGATGTCATCCATGCCCGGGAACAGCCGAATGAGGCTGTTGGCATCCAACTCCCTGAGACTGAACTGGACGTTCGACAGCATGATATCGGTCGCGCATGCCGCGACCATGTTGACGTATGGCCCGTTGTCCTTCCTGGCCTTGATCCGGCAGCGCGCAAATTTGCCGACGATCTGGTCGCCGTTGATGATGAATCCCCCGCCATAGACATCCGACATGTCGGTGAATCCGATCTGGGTGCCGTTACGCGCGAACACCTTTGTGCAATTGTCGGCATCGCTGACCCATGCGCCGTTGAGGTCGAGTGCATCGGCGCGGCCTGACGTCTCAAGCAGCGAAGCCAGCAGGATTGCACCGAACGCAATCATTTTGCGCAAGTTCATTTCGAGATTCCCTCCCGCGAGCTCAATGCCCACTCAACACCAGCGTCTGGATCGGCAGCAGCAAGGCCTGGATGCGCAGCAGCAGCGCGTGGACGAGGCCGGTGGCGTCGACGACGTGGAGCGCGAACTTCCGGCCGCTCGGCGTGTCCTTGGCGGAGATTTCCTCGTGATTGCTGGTATAGGCATTGACGATGCAGCTCGAGCCGGGCGTGACGCCCTCCAGCCCGCCCTTATAGAGCGGCTCCAGGAATACGAGGATCGTACCAGGCTTCACCGCGTTCTGGGCCTCGAGCAGTTGCTGTCCGCCCTGGAACTGACCGGCGGCGATGTAGTCCTGCACCGTTGTGATCACCATCGGGATGATAACCCACGGCTTGGAGATGCAGGTCGCCTCCGCGACCATACCCGGCTTCATCACCTGGGCCTCAATCTGACCGAAGCCGGCCTGCAGGATGTTTCTACCGGCACCATCCGGAATGAGCACCCCTGCCGGGCGCAACAGCTGATTGACGACATCACCGGTGCGCAGCAGGAATTGCTCGACCCGCCCGTCAACGCCAGCGCGAATGATCGTCTGATCCAGAAGCACCTCCGCCTCAGCCAGCGCGGCCTCGGCGCTGGCCTTCTCGGCGGGCAACAGCGTCGAGACGCGCAAGACCGCCGATTCCTTGACTGCATTTGCGGCGTCCACGCCGGATTGCCGCTGGTCTACGAGCACCTGCAGCTTGTCGATGTCCCGCTGCGGCACGATGCCGGGATTGCGACGCTGCAGCTCGCTCTTGACGTCCAGCTCATCCTTGGCCTGCTGCAGGTTGGCTTTGGCTTCGCCGATCTGCGCCTCGGCCTTCACGACGTCGGCCTTCGCTGACACTGTCGATGCATCGACCTCGGCAATCTTTCGCTTGGCGGTCTCGACGGCCGCCTGCTGCTTGGCACCGTCCAACTTGAACAGCACGTCTCCCTTCTTCACCGCTTGGGTGAAGCCGACGTTCACCTCAGCCACGCGGCCGGCGACGCCGACCGGCATGACCGGCACGGTACGGAAATAAAGCGTCGCGCTCGATGTGGAGGGATGGAAATAGAAGATCATGGTGATCAGCGACACCGTCAGCATCAGGCATCCCGTGATGCCCCAGCGCAGCTCGTACCAGACCGAGAAGAAGGTGATCTCCTTGCCGAAGCGCTTGCCCTGGACGTAACGGCGGTAGAGGTAATCCGGCAGGATCGTCACCAGGGAGCAGATCATGAGCTCAAGCATGGCTGCGCTCCTTCCTGGCGACGTCCGGCTTGTCCGCCGGAGCAGGCGCAGGACCGGCCTCCATCAGCGCTTCGTCCTGGCCCGGCGTCGCGTCGGCGATCTTCTCGACGGAATCGGCGATGCTGCGCAGCGGCGTTCCGAAATCGGGGATATCGATCAGCGCAAGCAAGAGGCCTGCAACCCAGAAGATATGCATGTGCGTGAACAGCGAGATCAGGCCGAGCACCGCCACCAATTCGAACTGCAATTTCTGCGACTTGTGCGCCATTCGCTCCGGCAGGCTGTGCAGCTTCCAATAGAGCGTGCCGACCCAGAGTACGGTGCCGATCAGGAATACGCCCATCACCACCATCAGGGTGTCGGTCCCGCTCCCCGGCGCGAGATAGAACGGTAGATGGTGCGGGGCCATCGGATGAAGCTGGTCGCTCAAGCGTCTCTCCCAGTCGGCGAACGTGCACTTGCGGCACTGTGTTCAGGCAGCTTCCCAATTTGCTTGATTTGAATCAAGGGAATGCCGGCTACCGGACCTAGCGTCCGCGACATGCCGATTGCACACCGAAAGGGAGCCGCAGCCATGCCCGGCCTCGACGATCTCATTCCAAACGCCACGCAAATCCGCAAGGAAGCCGCTCTCAAGGAAGCCCAGAAGGCGGAAGAATATGTCCGCCTCGCCGCCGCAGCGGAGGCCGAGAAGCTTGCCCTGATCGAGCGCCTGAGCAAGCCGTCCGGCAAGACCGAGGAGGAGAAAATCAAGCTCGCCTCGACCATCATCCAGCGTGCGGTGCGAAACGGTCTCTCCGAGGTCATGGTGTACCGCTTCCCCAATACGCTCTGCACCGACAAGGGGCGCGCCATCAATCAGATGGAAAAAGGTTGGGAGAACACGCTGACCGGCATCCCCAAGGAGATCTTCCAGCTCTGGACCGACTATCTGAAGCCGCGCGGCTATCGCATCGCCTATCAGATCATCGATTTTCCGGGCGGCATGCCCGGCGACATCGGCGTGACGATTTCATGGGGCGACGAGTAGCGCTCGCAACAGCGAAAGGACAGGCATGGCCATGGACGCCCGCGCCGAGAACAAGCACGCCCCCGCCGAGAAGATGAAGCGGAAGGACTATGAGAAGGAGCTCGAAAAGCTCCAGGTCGAGCTGTGTCACCTCCAGGAATGGGTCAGGGCCGAGAAACTGAAGGTGATCATCATCTTCGAGGGGCGCGATGCCGCCGGCAAGGGCGGCACCATCAAGGCCTTGACGGAAAAGGTCAGCCCGCGCGTGTTCCGTGTCTGCGCCCTGCCCGCGCCCTCTGACCGGCAGAAATCCCAGCTCTTCCTGCAGCGCTATATCGAGCAGTTCCCCGCCGGCGGCGAGATCGTGATCTTCGACCGCAGCTGGTACAACCGCGCCGGCGTCGAATATGTCATGGGCTTCTGCTCTCCGACCGAGCACAAGCGCTTCCTGGAACTGTGTCCGCTGGTCGAGAAGTTCGCCGTGGACGCCGGCATCGTCCTGATCAAGCTCTGGCTCGAGGTCGGGATGGAGGAGCAGGAACGCCGCTTCACGGCGCGGATCGAGGATCCGCTGCGGCAATGGAAGCTGAGCCCGATGGACACCGAGTCGTTCGGGCGCTGGTACGATTATTCCCGCGCACGCGACATGATGTTCGAGGCGACCGATACCAAGCATGCGCCGTGGCGGCTGATCCGCTCCGATGACAAGCGGCGCGCGCGGCTGAACGTCATCTCGCACATCCTGAGAACGATCCCATACAAGAAGGTCAAGCGCGAGAAGATCAAGCTGCCGCCGCGGTCGCACAAGGGACGCTACAACGACCAGGCGAGCCTGCGCGGACTGAAGTTCGTCGAGGAACGATACTGAAACGTATGGATTGAAATGGGAAACGGGCTGCGGTGACGCAGCCCGTTTGCCTTGGCGCCCTCCTCCCGGAGCTACTTCAGCTTGATCGTGACGCCGCCGACCGCCGCCGACACTTCCGCCCCGACCCGGGGACCGCTGAGCTGCAGGATCACGCCATTGGCGTTCTGCAACTGCACGGCACCTGCGCCCGCTGCGACGGCACCGCCGGCGCCGCCCACTGCATAAGAGCCTTCGATCGACGCCGGCCCCCTCAAATTGAGCGCGCGGCCGACGAACTTCGTGGTCGACGCCCCGACCGTGAAGCCGACGCTCATGCCGGAGACGGTGAAGGGATATTTCTTGCCCCTCAGAACCAGAACGCCCTCCCCGCCGCCGACGCCGACGATGAATCCGCCCTTGGTGAAGACAACGGCAACCTGGCCGGTCTCCGCACTCGCCGGCGGACTGAAGCCGGCAACACCCACCAGCGAGGCAACCAGGACGGCACCGAAGGTCAATTTTCTCATGACGTTTTCTTTCCCCTATTGAGCCAGGATCATCGCGAAGTAACCGAACACCGTGAGCAGGATGCCCGAGACGGCATAGCCGACCGGGAAGCCGATCCACGGCACGGAGCTCTGGATTTCGACCGCGGCCTCGCGGCATGGGCCGGAATGCGAGCGCGCGCCCGCAACGCCGCCCATCAGCACGGCCGGGTTGATCTTGAAGACGTGGTAGCCGATCGCCCAGACGATGAAGGGCGGGATGGTGCAGGCAATGAAGCCGACCAGGAAGATCTTCAGCGCCACCGCACCGGTGAGCTGCGCCAGCAGACCCGCCCCGGCGTTGACGCCGACGATGGCGACGAAGACGACGAGGCCGAGATCCTCCAGCACGTTGCGGGCCGCGTTCGGCGTATTGCCGAAGAAGCGCAGCCGCGACACCACCGAGGACACGATCACACCGGACAGCAACAGGCCGCCGGCATTGCCGAGACCGATCTTGGCACCGAACGCCGGGAACTCGATCATGCCGATGAGGAACCCGACGATCATGCCGACGGCGAGCGTGAGCAGATCGGTCGAGGTGTTGGCCCGCGCGATGCGGCCCCACATCTCGCCGAGCTCGTTGACGGCGGACTTCAGGCCGACCACCGAGACGATGTCCATGCGCTCCAGCTTGGTCTTGAGACCAGCCGGAATCTGCACGCCGCCACGCTCGACCTTGGTGACCTGCAACTGGCCGGCGATCGCGGTGTCGCGGAAGGACTCGAAGGTGCGTCCCACCATCTCCTTGTTGGTGACGAGAATCTCCGCCTGGTCCATGGGAATGCCCAGCGTCTTGGCATCGGCGACCTCCGGGCCGATCAGGCCCATCTTCTCGGTGAGGTGCTCGGTCGCGCCGCCGAGCGCGACAACGTCGCCCTTTTGCAGCACGAACTCGGGATCGGCTCCTTGCGGCACGCCGTTGCGCCCCACATTGACGATCCGGTATTCCGGATTGATCGCGCGGAACTTGGCGATGGTCATGCCGACCGTCGCCGGGTTTTCCAGCCGGTAGGCTCGCAGGCCGAACTGGCGATAGCCGGTCAGGCCGCCGCCTTCGAGATCCTTGACGCCGAATTCCGTCTCATACTGCTTGGCGGCGGCCTTGGCATCGACGCCCCACCAGCGCGGCAGATATTTGCAGATCAGGATGATGCCGACGGTGCCCCAGATGTAGGTGATGCCGTAGGACAGCGCGATCATGCCGGAGGCTTCCTCGGGCTTCATCCCGGCTGGAAGCTTGACGACGCCGGAGGTGACGGCCTGCTCGGCGGAACCGATCGCCGCCGACATGGTCTGCGATCCCGCCAGCATGCCGCCGGCCGCGCCGGGCGGCAGTGAGAACATCTTGGCGCCGATGACGACAAGCGAGAGGCCGATCACGCTCGACACGACGGCCAGGAGACAGAATTTGAGTCCGTCGCCCCTGAGGCTGTTGATGAAGGACGGGCCAACGCGCAGGCCGACGCCGTACATAAAGAGATAGTAGAACAGGCTCTTGGCGAAATTGTTCAGCTCGAGCTTGACGCCATAGGTGGAGGCCCACACCGACAGGCCGGCGCCGACCACGATAGCGCCGGCGACCATGCCGAGGCCGTAACCCTTGATGCTGGCCCGGCCGATATAGACGGCGAGACCGACGACGAAGAACAGCAGCAGATACGGGTTCTGCTGGAGGAACGTGAAAAACGCGTGCATGGTCGTCCCCTCCAAGTCCTATGAGGCGGCCTTGAGCTTGGGCTGCGCACCAGGCTTCGGCCGGCCGAGCTTCGCCAAGGCTTCCGTGCGCACGAGCTTCAGCCCTTCCTTGGCGTCGTAGCCGTGGATCTCCTTCACATCGAGCTTGCGCATGAAGTCGATGGTCTCCTGGGTGATGACCTGACCGGGCACCATGATTGGGAAGCCCGGCGGATACGGGATCACGAAGTTCGCCGAGACGAGTTCGGGGCCCGCCTTCAGGCGCCGATCGATCTCGGGATCGTTGAGGCGGATGTGCTCACAGCCAGCGACGTCATAGGCGGCATAGAAGCCGGTGCGGATATCGCCTTCGTTGGTCTTGCTGCCGGCATCGCCGCGGAAGCTCGGATGGAAGTGCGAGAAGTTCGGCAGGTCGGGCACATCGGTCATCAGGCTCTTGACCCGCGCCTCGAAGGTCTTCTTCGCGTTGGCGCCGCCCTGCGCGAGGGCGCGATCGACCTCGCCCGCGATCTCGGCGAGGACGCGCACGAGATGCGCGACGTCGCTGCGGGTATTGTTGATGTTGGACTGGAGCAGAACCGAGTTGCGCGAGGTCTTGTTGACCTGGATGTTGTACTCGTTGGCCAGGATGCCCTTGAACTGGGTACCGTCATAGCCGGCCATGCCGCACACCAGCGTCATGCGGGTCGGATCGAGACAGAACTCGTCCTCGTCGAGGCTCTTGAGCGTATTGACCCAGTTCACGCCGGCCGCGAGATAATCGGTGAAGCCGCTCTGGCGATACTGCGCCGGCACCATGGCGTCGGCGCTGAGCACGCGGAAATATTTCGAGATCAGCGGATTGTTGTTGACCGCCTGGCGGATGGCGAAGGCGATCTCCATCGCATTGGCGACGAGGCCATAGCCTTCCAGCTCCATCTGCCGCCTGGAGATATCGAGGCTGGCGATCAGCTGCTGGTTCGGACTGGTCGAGGCGTGGGTGAACACGGCTTCCTTGAACTGCTGCTCGACGGTGTGGAATTCGACGTCCTTGACCGAAAGCATGGAGCCCTGCCGGATCGCCGACATCGACTTGTGGGTCGAGTTGGTCTGGTAGACGCGCAGGCGAATCTGCCTGGGATCGGGAATGAGCCGGGTCTTGAGCAGCACCTCGTCCGACGGGTTCTTGCCGAGCTCGGCCTGCTGCTTCTCATAGGCGGCGACCGATTTGGGGTCGCGCATCCAGGCCTCGATCTCGTTGGCGGCGCCAAGGCCGGTGCGGCGGCGCAGGAACGGCGAGAAGCGCGCGAAGCCGAACCAGGCCTCGTCCCACAGGAAGATCAGGTCGGGCTTGATGGCGAGGCATTCCTCCATCACCCGGCAGGTGTTGTAGATGTGGCCGTCGAAGGTGCAGTTGGTGAGATCGAGCATCTTGACGCGGTCGAGCCGACCGTCGGCCTTGGCACCGAGCAGCGCCTGCTTGATCGTCTTCAGCGGCACCGCGCCATACATCGAATATTCCGTCATCGGGAAGGCTTCGACATAGAGCGGCTGGGCGCCGGCCAGCACCATGCCGTAATGATGCGACTTGTGGCAGTTGCGGTCGACGATTGCGATGTCGCCTGGCGCCAGCAGCGCCTGCACCGCCATCTTGTTCGAGGTCGAGGTGCCGTTGGTGACGAAGAAGACGCGATCGGCGCCGAGCGCCCTCGCCGCCTTCTCCTGCGCCTTCTTGATGTTGCCGGTCGGCTCCAGCATGCTGTCGAGGCCGCCGGTGGTGGCGCTGCTCTCGGCCAAGAACAGGTTCGGGCCGTAGAACTCGCCCATGTCGCGGATCCAGTCCGACTTGAAGATGGATTTGCCCCGGGCGATCGGCAGCGCGTGGAACGTCCCGATCGGGCGCTGCGCATATTTCTTGAGATTGTCGAAGAACGGCGTGTCGTAGCGATCCTGGATGCCTTCGAGGATCGACAGATGCAGCTCCAGCAATTCCTCGACCGAATAGAAGATGCGGCGGACGACGTTGGCTTCCGGATTGCCCGCAAGCTCTTCGACGTCGCGGTTCGAGATCATGTAAAGGTCGAGCTCGGGCCTGACGCGCTTGATGATCTGAGCGAGCCGCAGCGCGGAAGCATCGGATTCATCATTGATTCCGGCCGCAGCCGTGATCGAACGCAGCACCGGCGCATCGTGCCGCGAGCGCAGGCCAAAGCCCTCGTTGATGATGACCGCGGCGATGTTGGGGTTGAGCATGGTCGCGCAGAAGGCATCTTCCAGGCTGCCGACGATCACTGGCTCATAGACGAACGCATCGACCGGCCGCCGCATTGCGCCATTCGGCCGCCAGTGCCGGCCATTGGCTGGACGACACGCCTGTCACGATCAGGGTCTCGAAATAGGGCCGGCGCGCGGTGTGCGCGCCGAAGGTCGGCGGCACCAGCTCGGCGACGTCGCCATTGCCATCGTCCTTCGCGCTCCAGTCGCCGGCATGCTGGCGGAAGGATCGCGTCGACAGCGCCTGCGCGATGCGGGTCGCCAGCGCGAACGAGGTCGGCCCGTCGCCGGCGGCCGCGGCTTCCCGCAGCGCGGCCATCAGTTGCAGACCGGGATAGCCATGATACTCCTCGGTGACGGAGAGCTCGGCCAGCGCTGCGTCGAAGGCCGCGCGATTGCCCACCCGAGCCCAGGTCTTCGCGGCCTCGACCAGGTCACGCCAGTCGTCTGCCCGCGCGCCGGGTCCGGAAAAGAACTGGTCAATGCGCTTCTGCGCGGCCTTGGGCTCTCTGGACATAGGTCTCTCCCAATTCCTGGGGCGAAGGTGATGCGGGATCGTGAGTGCGGCGCCGCTTGCTCCATTGATCCAAGTCAACGGTCCCGTGCATTCTGACGGGCGGTGCCTTCCGTTCGCATCGCAATAGGACGGCGTCAGCCCGTGCGTTGCGCACTCGCCGCCTGATCACTGCCGAGCAGACTGTCGAGCGACCGCAGCCATTGGTCACTGTCGGTCTTCTGCGCCAGCCCCTCGGCCCGCAGGAGATCGCGGAGCTGCGCATGCGCGCCGACGATGCAGAGAGTCACCTTGCGCGACGCAAGCTCGTCATGGAGCTCGTGCAGCATCCGCGCTCCCGCCAGGTCGATGTAGGGCGAGGCCGAGAGGTCGCAGGCCACGAGGTGGATGCCCGGCGAGCTCCGGAGCGCGGCCAAGACCGTGTCCAGGATTGTCTCTGCATTGATGTAGAGCAGCGACGCCTCGGGACGGAACGCGATGATGCCGACCAGCGGCTCGACGTCCTCATGCCTTGCGCTGTCCGAATAACGCCCGCTGCCGGGCAAGCGGCCGAGAAACGCGACGTTCGGCCGCGAGGCTCGCGCCAGCAGCAGGAAGATCGACGCGATCGCGGCCAGCAGGACGCCCTGGAGGATACCGAGCAGGAGCACGGCGACCAGGGCAATCGCCGCCGCGTAGAAATCGATCCGGCTGACCTTCCACATGCGCAGCAGCGCACGAACATCGACCAGCCTGTAGACGGCGGCGAAGACGATGGCCGCCAGCACCGCCTTGGGCAGATTGGTCAACAGTCCCGTGAAGAACAGCAGGCACAGCCCGAGCGCCACCGAGCAGATCACCAGCGCCAGCGGCGTGCGTGCGCCGGCATTGTCGTTGACCGCCGATTGCGACAGACCGCCGGCGACGGGATAGGCATGGCCGAACGCGGCGGCGAGGTTCGCCGCGCCCAGGCCGAGAAATTCCTGGCGGACGTCGAGCGGATAGCCGTGCTTGGCCGCGAAGCTGCGGGCCGCCGATACGCCTTCGATATAGGCCAGCAGCACGCAACCTGCCGCGAGCGGAAACAGATCGTCGAACTCAAGCAGGCCGAATGTCGGAACGCCAAGCGCCGGCAGCCCCTCCGGTATCTTCCCGGTAACGGGCACACCGAGACCGGGGAGGCCGAGCACCGTTGCCACAATGATCGCGAGCGCAACGATGGTGATCCCGACCGGCTTGCCCGGCAAGCGCCGTTCACCGAGGAGCAGCAGCAACAGCGCGACGGCGCCGATGCCGAGCACGAGCGGATGGATGGCGCCGAGCTGCCCGGCCAGCTTGATGGCGCGATCGAAGAAATTGTGGCCGCCGCCGGGAACGCCGAGCAGGCTCGGCAGCTGGCTCATGATGATGGTGAGCCCGGCCCCCGCCTTGAAGCCGACCAGGATGCTGTCGCTGACGAGACGGACCAGCACGCTGAGCTTGAACAGCCAGGCGATGAAGCACAGCACCGCTACGGCAAAGGCCGCAAGGCTTGCGATCTGCGCATAGCGCACCGCATCGCCGCCGGCGAGCGCGCCGACGCTCGCAGCGATCATCAGCGAGATCGCCGAGGTTGGGCCGATCGCGAGCTGGCGCGACGCCCCGAGCAGGGCATAGCCAATACCGCCGAGCAGGTAGCCGTAGACGCCGACTTGCGGCGGCAGCCCGGCGAGCGCCGCATAAGCGAGCGAGACCGGAATGGCGTAGGCGGCAAGCGTGATGCCGGCGACGGCGTCGGACGGCAGCCATTCGCGCCGATAGGTTGCAAGCCATTCGGCCGGCGGAAAGAACCGCGTCCAGGTCGGATTGGACGGTGTGCTCATCGCCCCTCCTCCTCACGTGGCGTTGCCTCGCAACGCAGCAGGACAATCAGTAGCGCGACCACCGGAATACCCAGCGCGAGCTTGGGACGTGTCTCGGTGGCAAAGGCCCCGGCCGCCGCGCCGCAGCCGAACACCGCACACAGCGCGAAGAAAATCGCCGACTTGCGCAGCGTCCCGAGCGGCGCTCCGCCGTAGACGACCGCGAAGATGTTTTCGACGACCTGACGCATGTTGCCGGTGATCATCACCGTGCTGCAAACGTTGCCCTCGACCTTGACGAACATCGCCGCCTGTATCGCCGCGACCATGGAGATGCCGAGCGTTCCGGCGAGATCCGGCAGCCGGTTGTGCAGGATTCCGATCGTGATCAAGAACAGGATCTCGATCAGGATACTCAGTGCGCCGGCCCGATTCCCGGCAATACGGCGCAGCCAGGCGGCGATCACGATGCCGACGGTGAAGGCCATGATCGGCGCCGCGAAATGCAGGGCCTGCGCCCAATTGCCGGCCATCGCATAGACCCAGAGGAGGATCACATTGGCGGTCTGCGCATTCGCCATCACGCCGTGGATGATCCAGGTATAGGCGTCGATATAGCCGCCGGCGAAGGCGAGCAGCATGACGATCTCGACCGTTTCATCGCGGCGCACCGCGCCGGCAGCGACGTCCAGAGTGCTCATGTCGGCAATGAGGGCTGGCGCAAACACTTCATCACGTCATAGGCCCCGCCTCGTCCCCGCCCGGGCTTGATCTGGATCAAGCAATCCCGCCGGGCGGCCAATCAAATCGCGGCAACGCGCCGGGGATATGCGACCATGGATACCGTCAGGTGGATCATCACCACCGCACCGGAGATCTTCCTGCTGCTGGCCATTGCGATCGGCACCATCCTCGGCCGCATCAGGATTCGCGGCTTCTCGATCGGCACCACCGCCTGCATCCTGATCGTCGCCGTCCTGATCGGACAGCTCGGCAGCTTCGCGTTCCCGCCGGTTCTGCGCGCGATCCTGTTCAGCCTCTTCGTCTTCACCATCGGTTACCGGTCGGGACCGGAATTCTTCGCTTCGCTGAGCGTGCGGACCCTGGCGCAGGTCGTGCTGGCGCTGGTGATCGGCGCGACGGGTCTCGTGCTCGTGCTGATCTTCGCCTATGCGTTCAAGCTCGATAGCGGAACGGCCGCAGGCCTCACCGCCGGCGCGCTGACGCAATCATCAGTGATCGGCACCGCCTCGGGCGCGCTGGCGCAGCTCGGCCTGCCCGCCGATGTGTTGAAGCAGCAGGAAGCCCATATCGCGGCGGGCTATGCCGTGACTTATGTGCTCGGTTACATCCTGACGCTGCTGTTCGTTCCATTCGTGGCACCGCGGCTGATGCGGATCGATCTCAAGGCGGAGGCGAAGAAGCTCGAGGCGCAGCTTGCGGGCGGTACTCCTGCAAAAACCGACAACCTCTCCTATCGCAAATTCCAGGCCCGCGCCTATCGCGTCTCGGCCGCCGCGGGCCGCACCGTCGAGGCGATCGAGACGGAGATCGGCCGCCGCACCATCGTCGAGCGGATCGTGCGGCGCGGCGCCGACATCCCGCCGCACCGCGAGACCGTGCTCGAGGCAAACGACGACATCGTCCTGACCGGCCCGACTGTCGCGATCGTCGCGGCGGAGCCCGTGATCGGCGAGGAGATCGACGCCGACGCGCTGCTGAAGAGCTTGCCTGGTAACGTCATCGAGGTGCTCGTGGAGAACCGCAAGCTGCACGGCCGCTCGATCCGCGAAGTCGCCGAGATCGTCGGCGACAGCGCACGCGGCGTGTTCCTGCGCGCCCTCACGCGGATGGGCCGGGAGGTGCCGCTCGGGCCCGACACGCGCGTCTATGTCGGCGATGTCATGACGCTGGTCGGCAGCACCGGCAATATCGCGCGGGCCGCAGTGCAGGTCGGCCACGCGCTCAACGCCGGCGACCGGACCGACATCGCCTTCCTTGCCACCGGCATCGCCGTCGGCCTTCTGGCCGGCCTTGCCAGCGTCAAGGTCGGCGGGGTCGCCTTGACGCTTGGTGGCGGCGGCGGCGCGCTGATCGCGGGTCTCGTCTTCGGCTGGCTGCGCTCGCGCAAGCCGACCCTGGGCGCGATGCCGCCGGCGGCGCAGCAGACCTTGAGCGACATCGGTCTTGGCGGCTTCATCGCCGCGGTCGGGCTCGGCAATGGTCTTGCCGCCTGGTCGGCGATCCAGGCCCACGGCCTGCTGCTGGTCGGCATGGGCATCGTCGTCACGCTGATCCCGATGACGGTCGGAACGCTGGTCGCTTACTACGTCCTGCGCATGAACCCGGTCGTGACCTGCGGGGCGCTCGCCGGCGCCATGACGGTCGATGCCGCCGTCACCGGCGCCTGCGACGTCGCCGAGAGCCAGACGCCGGTGCTCGGCGTCGCCGTGCCCTATGCGGTCGGCAATGTCGTGCTGACGGTGCTCGGCCCGATCGTGGTGGCCGCAACGTTTTCAGGATGAGGGAGAGCACGATGCATCGCTTGCCTGCAATTCTGTGCTCGTTCGCGATCACCCTCCTCGCCCTTTTCGTCGCCGCATTGCCCGCGCGCGCCGAGGACGAGATCCGCATCCAGGAGGAGATCTGGGCGTTACCCCTGCCGCTGCCGATGTTCGCCTATCTGGTGCGCCCGGTCGGCGACGGCCCGTTCCCGCTCGTGATCATGAATCACGGCGTGTCGCTCATTCCGAGGGATCGCAGCTTCTTTCCGCTGGTGGAATTCCGCGATGCCGCCAAATGGTTCGCAAAGCGCGGCTATCTCGTGGTGGCGCCGGTCGGCAGCGGTTATGGCGCGCAGGCGATCGACGTTCCCGATCGCGCGCTGTTCGGCCCGTTCTTCTCCAAGATCGGCAAATGCACCAATCCCAATTTCCATGATGCCGGCCTTGCGGTCGCGCAGGTCGATCTCTGGATCATCGACTTTCTGGCCGCCGAGAAGCGGATCATCCCGAAGGACGTGATCGTGGTCGGCCAGTCCGCCGGCGGCTGGGCCGCGATGGCGCTGTCGAGCGTGAACCCGCCGCAGGTGAAGGCGGTCATCATCTTCGCCGCCGGGCGCGGCGGCCGGGTCGGCGGCAAACCCAACAACAATTGCGCGCCCGACAGGCTGGTCGAGGCGACCGCGGATTTCGGCCGCACCTCGCGCGTGCCGATGCTGTGGATCTACATCGAGAACGACACGTTCTTCGGGCCCGAGCTGTCGAAGCGCATGTACGCCGCCTTCACCGCCAGCGGCGGGCGCGCCGAATATCATCTGATGCCGCCGTTCGGCAATGAGGGGCATTTCTTCATCGGCTCGCCGGAGGCGATCCCGCTCTGGTCGCCGCTGGTGACGAAGTTCCTCGATGCGCAGAAATGAGCTCACATTTCGGAGACGCGACCATGCCCCGCCCTATTGATTGTCTCTCCGGTCTCTTGACGTTTGCGGTCATCGCCACCGCGACAAGCTCCGGCATCGCCGCACAGAAGACGGCGCAGGCCGACAAGCCCGCCGAGTTTGCAACGCGCGGCCAGCGCGAAGCCAAGGACATCACCTATGGCGACTGGCAAAAACTCTGCTTCAAGGCCGGCGGGGCGCCGACGCTGTGCCGGACCTCGATCACGGGCAAATTCCCGACCGGTCAGACCGCGGTGCGCGTCGACCTGATCGAGCGCGAGGATGCTCCCATCGCCCGGCTGCAATTGTTCGTGCCCGTCGGCATGTACCTGCAACAGCCGCCCAAATTGACGATCGACCAGGGCACGCCGTTCCGCGTGCCCTACACCTGGTGTGCCACCAATCTCTGCATCGCGGCCGACGTGGCGTCGCCTAACACCGTCAAGGACTTGGCATCGGGCAAGGCGCTGACGCTCGAGCTGGTCGATTCGAATCTCCTGGCCCTCACGACCTCGGTGCCGCTGGAGCAGTTCGCGTCCGTCCGCAGCGGCGCGCCGGCGAAGACGCTGGAACAGTATGTCGACGAGTGAGCGCTCGAGGCCCTAAGCCGTAGCCGCGCGCGTTACCGACTCGATCAGGGATTCGGCGGAAAACGGCTTGGTCAGATAGGCGACGCAGCCCGATGCGATCGCCGCGGTGCGGTTCGCCGGACTGTCGTTTCCGGTGATGTAGATGACCGGCGCGGTCACACCCCTCTCCGTCAGCCGCAGGCGCAGCTCGATGCCGGATTTCCCGTCTAGGTTGATGTCGAGCACGATGCAAATCGCCCGCTCCAATCCGCCGTAGTCGAGCAAGGCGCCCGCGGACTCGAACAGCGTGGCGACGAAACCGTGCGCGCGGAGCAGCCTCGACATGCTCGTCCGGACGGACGGATCGTCATCGACGATGAAGACGGACTGGTGCGTCGGCACGGCGACCTCTCAGGCGGCATCAACGGTGATGGCCCTGTGGCTGAAGGCGATATGACCCGGCCTTCCCCTCGCATCGGGCAAAAAGCTGCAGGTTCCGCACCTGCATCGCAGCACCGTGCCGACGGGTTTTCAATTGTCCCTTCGGGAAGTCACACCAGGGAAACTGTGCAGTCCGTGGCGACAAATCAGTTAATCGCCATTCGCATCGAGCATTCCGAGCCGCTCCGCGATCGAAACGAGTTCCGCAAGCGAATGGACCTGCATCTTCTCCATCACCTGATGGCGATGCGCCTTCACGGTGCGTTCGGTGGTCCCGAGCGCGTGCGCGATCTGCTTGTTGATCCGGCCGCGCACGATGAGATCGAACACCTGCCGCTCGCGCTGCGTCAGCGTCGCCAGGTGGACACGAAATGTCTCCAGCCTGCCGCGATGCGCACGCGCGACGCTCTGGCGCGCCAGCGCGCGCTCGATAGCGTCGATCAACTGCTCCGAGGAGATCGGCTTGGTCAGGAAGTCTTCCGCGCCCGCCTTGATCGCCCGCACGGTGGTCGGCGTGTCGGCGAAGCCGGTCAGGAAGATGATCGGCAGCGTCGAGCCCGATGCGACCAATTGAGTCTGCAGGTCGGGGCCGCTCAATCCCGGTATCCGCACGTCGAGCAGGATGCAGCTCGCCTGCTCGTCGTCCGGCCCGGCATCCAGCAGTTCCTTCGCCGACGCATAGGTCGCGACCTCATAGCCCGCCAGCTTCAGCCGACGCTCGATCGCCGTCCGAAAGGATTCATCGTCGTCGACCACGTGAACGAGGCCTGGCACCTACCACCTCTTGCATTGAAGACCGCTGATGGTCTTCTCACTCTACAAATCAGTCTTCATCCGTTTGAGGATTGAAATGTCTGCTTCGCGATGAGTCAAATTTGAAGGACGCAATGCTTTCTCATCCTGTGCACCCGGGCAATCATGTTGTCCCTTGGTACAATGGACCTAGGGACAATGGATTGAAATACCGCCTTGGTCGAAAATCAACTTCAGCGGGAGTGGGATAGCGCGGCGCATTCCGGCTGCGAAAATAGTTAGCCTCACAGACCAATTCGGCGACAAGCTGAGGAGTTGGCCTATGTTTGTTCGCATCACCACGGATTCCGCACCGCGCCCCAATTCCCTCCGCGACCTCGGCATGACCAGCGATTCAAATGCACTGGTCAATTTAAGCGAATTTTCCTACAGAAAAGGTAGCGAAATCTACGGCGAGAAAGAGCCCGCCGAATACGTCTACCAGGTCAAGTCGGGTGCGGTGCGAAGTTACAAGCTGTTGTCGGACGGTCGCAGGCAGATCGGCGCGTTCCACCTCATCGGCGACATCTTCGGGCTGGAAAACGGCGGCGAGCACCGCTTTACCACCGAAGCGATCGTCGACACCACGGTGCGGCTGGTCCGGCGGCAAAGCCTGGAGATGGTGGCTGAAAGCGACGCCATGGTCGCCCGGAACCTGCTCAGCATGACCACGACCAACCTCCAGCACGCCGAGGATCACATGCTGCTGCTCGGCCGCAAGACGTCGCTGGAGCGGGTGGCCGCATTCCTGCTGGAGATGGACAAGCGCCTCTCCGCATCCGACGTCATGGCGCTGCCGATGTCGCGGCGCGATATCGCCGATTATCTCGGCCTGACGCTGGAAACCGTGTCCCGCGCCTTGTCGCGGCTGCACGAGATCGGCGTCCTCGGCTTCATCGGCAACACCCAGCGCCAGATCGTGCTGCTGGACCGGCACCTGCTCGCGCGCCTCGACCTGCAGTCCTGAACTGGACCGCGGCGCCGGCCGCATCAGTTCCGCGGTGAATCTGCGCCGGACGTTTCGGTCAGACCGAGATGCTCGAGCGTCTTGAGCAAGACCTCGAACAGGATGGCCGCGGACCAGCCGAACAGCAGCACACCGTTCATGGCCGTCAACGGTCCGATGAGCCGCCATTCCTGCACCGGCGTGATGTCGCCATAACCGAGCGTGGTGTAGTTGACGAACGCGAAATAGAGCAGATCGCTGCCGGCCGCGGCGGCGTGGACGATGCCGTAGGTCGCGGCCCACACCAGGACTTCCAGCGTGTGCGCGATCTCCAGGACCACGGCGGTCGCCATCATCACACCCATCAGACGCAATCGCGGTCGTTCGGTATGAGGCAGCAACGCGCGGCGGGCGATCGCGACCGCGGCGACCGTGACCAGCGCATGAAGTCCGATATTGATGACGCTGACCAGGGTGCCGACCAGGATCTGCAGCATCATTGCGATCGACCAGTCCTCAACTCGCGGCCCGCCTGCGAAGCCATCTCCGCCGCGTCAACTATAGCCCTGTCGATCTCGACCGGCGCGGTGCGCTCGACGCGGATCCAGGCCGCCGCGAGCTCCCAGGCCACCGACAGGATGATCGGACCGATGAAGAGGCCGAGGATCCCGTGGCTCAGCGTTCCCCCGATCACGCCGATCAGGATGACGAGCGTCGGCGTGGTCAGCCCCCGCCCCATCACCAGCGGTTTCAGGATGTTGTCGAGCAGACCGACGACGACGAGATAGAGCGTCAGAAGCAGGGCCGTGGTCACGTCCTTGTCCGTCCAGATCCAGATGACGACGGGGAAGAGCACGAGGAAGGCGCCGATCTGCACGATCGACAGCAGGAGGACGATCACCGCGAGCAGGCCCGCGATCGAAAGGCCTGCAAGCTTGAAGCCGATCCCGGCGAAGAACGCCTGCACGATGGCCACGCCAATCACGCCCTGCGCTACCGCGCGGATGGTCGCGCCTGCGAGTTCCAGAAAATGCTCGCTCTGCTCCGGCACGACGCGGACGAGGAAGCCCCTGATGGCGGCAACGAGCTGCGGCCCGAACGGAAGCAGCAGTCCGGCGACGAACACCGAGAGCAGGAACTCGAGCATGCCAATGCCGGTATTGCCGGCAAACGACAGCATCATTCCCGCAAGCGGCTTCAGATATGGCGCCACCTCACGCAGCACCGTGCGGATGTTGGTGGAGGCCAGATTCCAGAACTCATAGAGCTGCGGGCCGACCAGCGGCCAGCCCTTGATCTGCTCGGGCGCGGCGTGAAGCCTGAGTTCGCCGCTGCCGATCTGCCCTGCGATATCCTTGATTGCTTCGACGGCACCGAATCCGAGCCAGGCCGCCGGACCGATCACGATGCCGAGCGTCACGAGCGTCAGCAAAGCGGCCGCGGTGCGGGGCCGGCCACCGAGGCATCTGGCGAGCCAGCTGAACGCCGGATAGAACGCCACCGCGAGCACCGCGCTCCAGGTCAGGATCGGCACGAACGGCTTGATGATGAGGAAGGTCCAGATAATCAGGAGAGCCAGCAATCCGAGCCGGATCACAAGCTGGATCACGTCCGGAAATACAAGCTGGCGCGGTTTCTTCAAGGTCGAAGCCTGTCGCTCGGGGCGGGCACACGCGTGCAAACAGTAGTGCCCTGCCCGCCGCGGCAAGCTTGATCCAGATCAAGGTGATATCCCGCCGTTCGTTCAGGAGCTGCCCGTCAGGCCTGCCCGCGTCAACGCGGCGGCGGAGTCAAGGCACGCAGGATGTCCGGCCTCCAGGCCTGACGGACACTGTCGAAGGCTGCGAAGTCGTGGTCGAACTGCCAATAGGCCCAGGCCCAGCCGAGCTTCTCGGCGCTCCTCGCCATGAACGACAGGTATCTCACGCGGCTGTCGGACGGCGCCCGCTCGTACACGCCGAACTCGCCGAGATAGACCGGGCGTTTCTCCTTCTCCGCCCAAAGCTTCATCTTGTTGAAATCGGCGGCAGCCTTGGCTTCGTCGTCCGGGCTGCCCCAATCGAGCGGCCCGATCCGCGAAAACGTCCGGGACCACGGCGCGCCCTGATGGGTGAACCGTATCGGCGCGTAGTAGTGAAACGTGACGATGATATTCCCGTCGTCGGCCGGCAGCGCCAGCTCGTCGACTGGAATCTCGTCGACGTTGAGAACGGCGGCAACCACTTGCCGCTCGGGATTGGTGCGGCGGATGATGCCGAGGCATTCGTTGAGGAGCGTGTTCCAGCTCGCCGACGTCATTTGCCCACCGGGCTCGTTCAAGACCTCGAACACGAGTCCTGGATATTTTCCGGCATAGCGCTCGGCGATCTGCCGCCAGAACGCCCTGAGCTTCTCGGCGCATCCGGAAACGTCGCTCTGGCAAACGTGGGTATCGTGCTCGTCGAGGACGGGGATGAGGCCCCTCGCGAAAACCTCTTCGATCACGGCATCGAGCCGCCGCAGGACGATCTCGTCCAGCACGTTGCCGGGACCCATGAACTTGAAACCGAAGAAATTGATTCTGACGTGCGAGAAGCCGGCCTTCTTGATCGCCGTTAGATTGTCCAGGCGGAACGGCGCGTTCTGACCGCCTTCCCAGATTCCATCGTAGCCGAGAATGTTGATGCCACGGCCCAGTCGCGGCATATCGCCGGCAGCGGCGGGCCCGACCGCACAGGCCTGGCACAGCACCGAGGCGAGGCAAAACGCTCTTGCTGCAAGAGACGAAATTCTCGGCCAGCGAGCCCGGATGGCGGTCATCTTGCTTCCCTTGGGTGAGGACTTAAAAGCCCGTCTGCGGCACCGGCCTGCATGTGGCGAAAAAGAACGCCAGGAGGAGCACCGACGTGAACATCGTCGAACGAAGGAACATCGTCTCGGTGAAATTGGACTGAAAGCTGAGGACGACAAATCCGATGATCAGGGCGCAGTGCGACCGGTCGATCGATTGCGTGGAAATCAGATGGAGTATCTTGTTCGAGAACAGGAAGACGCTCGCGGCAAAGAGCGCATATCCCAGAAATCCCGTTTCGAGCAGGATTGCGATGTAGCCGCTGTGATAATTGTCCAGGACCCAGCCGTGGTTCTGCTCGAAATAGTCGTAGACCGACGGGATGGTCCAGAAGCCGTTGATGCCGAATCCGAGCAGCGGCGCATTGTCGAGGTGGCTGATGGCATACTGCCAGATGAAGGTCCGCTCGGTGAAATCGATGCTCGCATCGCCGATACGGATGGCGTCGTAGCCCGTGACATAGAAGTAGAGGATCAGGAGAGCAGCCATCATGCACATGACGACCGGCAGCACCGCATAGATCCTCATGCAGCGGACCGACCACATCGAGGTCAGGAGCAATGCGCAGGCGGCGAGAGCAACGGCACCGGCGCCCCGCGATTCCGACGCGAGCACGCAGGTTGACGCCAGCAGGAACACGACGAGGAACGAGATCCAGCCCTGCCCCGTCATCTTCCGATAGCAGGAAAAGAACATCAGGTAGGCGCCGACGAAGCCGAGTGTCTGCTTGGATTCATAGACGCCCTGCCATTGGCCCTCGTGCATCCAGGTGTGATCGATCCCGATATCGGGCACCGCAATCGCGAAGAAGGCGGACGCGGCGACCGATATGAAGAGCCCGAGCACCGTGGCCCCCACAATCTCGTCGATGTCGATACGCGTGATCAGACAGAACGCACCGAATGTCGTCATCGCCATCGCCGCACTCTTCATGAATGCCGCGGCGTTCAGGCTGGACCACGACACGGAGACGACGGCGAGGGTGTAGAATGCGACCAGAACGATCAAATCGGGATTGAGCTGCAACCGCAGACGCGGGCGCACGAAGGCACTCGCGTAGATGAGCACGGCCCACATCAGGATCGCCACCGCCTGCTGCAGATTGCTCAGCTGCTCCGGCAGGAGCGCGGTGTTGAAATTGCCCATCGATGCGACCACGTTGACGGTGATCGAACTGAGGATGGCGATCCTGGCGAGCTTCTCGACGCTGGCGCTGCGCGCCTTCCAGAACGCGCTCTCGAGTGCCTCGGAATCCACCTCGGTCTGCAGGCTGGCCATGAGACGACTTTCCTAAAGCGCGGTTAACAATCCGCTAGCGCGCCGCGATCTCCGCATCCGCTCGGCCCGGCGACTTAAGGGTTTGGTAACGATACCAACCCTGCCCGCCGCATTAATGCAAATTACAGGCCTCCAGTGTCTCGCCCGTAACGACCTTGCTATAAAGCGCAGGTCCGGCTCGATCGACAGCCCCGATTTACCTGGTTTTTCCCGGTTGCGCATGAACAGGCCCAGCACCAACTTCGATATCGCCATCGAGCCGGCGTTCGACTTCCTGTCGCCGGAATACGCAGAGCTGTTCGACGGCTCGGCCGCCACCGCGTTCCAGCATCCGCTCTGGCTGCATAGCCTCTACACCGGGCTTGCGCCGCATGCGGGCGCAACCCCTCTGATCGTCGTGGCGCGCCATCGCGCAACGGGCGCGCTTGCGATGGTGCTGCCCATGCTGCGGGTCCGGCGTGGACCGATCCGGACCGTCGAGTTCGCCGATCTCCGCGTCTCCGACTATCTCGCGCCGGTTTGCAGCCCCGAGGTATTTTCGCAGTTGCTTGCGGACGAGAGTGCATGTGCCGAGATCAGGTACCTCGTCCGTCCGTTCGATCTGCTCCGGATGACCAAAATTCCCGACGGACGGCTTCCGATCGAAAATCTCCTGGCTGCGCCTCGCCGCGTGTCGATGGAGACCAATGCCTACGCGGCCGTTCTCGTCGCGCCGTTCGAACAATGGCGGGCCAGCGCGCTGGATCGCTCCTATCAAAAGGAGCTCGCAAAGAAATCTCGCCAGCTCCAGAAGAAGGGCGCCCTGAGCTTCGCATGCTGCAACGACAGCGCCTCCGTCGGCGAGGCACTGGACGTGATGCGAAAGTTTCGCGGTCCGCGCTTTCAGTCGCAGGGCGACGGAGACCTGCTCCAGCGCCCCGAATATTACGCCTTCTATTCCGACGTGGCGCTTCGCGGTCTCGGCTCCTTTGTTCGGCTTTATGCCATGAAGATGGATGGCGAGGTGATCGCCGCCGTGCTCGGATTGCACCACCAGGACAGCTTCATGGTCATCATGAGCGCGTTCGACATCGCCGGATACAAGAGCCAGTCCCTGGGCGCGCTGATGTTCGAGCAGGTGGCACGGGATTGCATCGAGCGCGGCGATCAGATGCTCGACTTCACCATCGGTGACGAGCCGTACAAGAAATTGTTCGGCGGGCAGCCCTCGCCGATGTGGACGGTCACGCAGGCCGGCAGCACCGCGGGCGCCATATCCCTGTTCGCGCTGAAGCAGGCCCCCTGGCTCAAGCTGGCCGCCAAGAGGATGTCGGAGTTCAGGCTCTTGCCGACCCGTACCTCGACGCCCACGCGCTGACACGAGCGGGCGCCGAGCACCGCAGCACTCAGGCGCGCAGCGCGCTTCGGACCTGCGCGAGCCAGCCCGGGCGCATTTGATCGACCCGATGGGTGAGGCTGCGCCGCAGGAAATGCAGCCGCCGCCGCACGTCCCAGCCGATATCGTTGCGGGACGTCAGCGCCTGGCGGAAGTGTGCCATCTTCAGCGATTGCTGGTCCGCCGCAATCTTGTCGCGATCGGAATAGAACTCCGATATCTTCGCCTTGCCCATGCCCTCGGTCATGAGCCAGCGCGGCGCGTATTCGGTGCAAAGACGCTCGACGTCGACCAGCAGGCGGGCAACGCCGGTGCCGGCCGCAGGACAGTTGGTCTGGAACGCATCGCCGATGAGCACGACGCCGTCCTGGAGGTGTCCTTCGACGACGGACAGGTCCATCACCCAATTCTGGACGCGGTCCGTCACGTGGAAATCGCCGAGATAGGGCCGCAATCCCGGCAACAGGCGCAGCAGCGTCGCTTCGGTGTCGCGGCGCAGATCGCGCATGACAGGATCGGCCGGGTCGCGGAACATGAAGAGATTGGCCCGCATGCCGGCCTGCACCGGAAACAGGCTGAGATAATCGACGCCGTCGGCGGTGCGCTCGCCGTAACAGGTCAGCGCGTTGAAATCGAACGGCGCGCCATCGCGCCGGGCAATCGTGAAGCCGAACGAGACCGAGTGGCCCGCGGCCAGCACGCGCCGCTTGATGCCGAGCTTGTAGCCGAGAGCACCAGCCATGCCCGTCGCCAGAACGACGAGGCGTGCCTTCAGGCGCCGACCGGAGGCGAGCTCGAGCTGCTGGACGTCGTCGCTGCAGCTGATAGCGGTGACCTCGTCGACGATCAGGCTGGACGCATCGGGGATCTGGCCGCGCGCCATCGCGACGAGATCCGCATACGGAAGCCCGTAAGCCTGGCCGACGCTGACATCAACCAGCTTGCCTTCCCTGATATTGAGCACGCGGTCATATGGACACGCGACGCTCTCGAGGCCGCGGATGAAGCCCAGCTTCCGGAACATCTCAAGCTGCGGGCCGCCGATCTTCTCGACGCGGAATTCGTCCGGATAGACCGCGCGCTTGTCGATGAGGGTGACGCGATGCCCTGCCCGCGCGAGCACCGCCGCGGCGAGCGATCCCGCAAGGCCGCCGCCGACGATCGCGACGTCGACCATCGTCGCAGCCCCGGTTGCTGCGACCGGCTCGGTCACGCTTTGATCCGCCGTCATGGTTCAGGCTCCCACGGTTAACGGTGGTCCCATTTGCAGTTCTCTCGTGCAATTCTCTCGCCTGATGTCGCATCGCGGGATCAAACGCGATCATTTCTACCGATCGAGGTTAATGAACTGGCGGACTGATCCAGCTCCATGACATCGCGGCACGCGCTTTGCTCGGGATGTCAGGCAAATCCCGGACTCGGCCTGAACGGCGGCCCTTTCCGGCAACCATTTCCGCATTCAAACGGCCGATCTTGTCGTCATGGCCGCCGATGCGGCGCTATGCCGCCATTTCGGTCGGGTCAGGGCTTTGCGCTAACGGGACAGTCGGGACGGCTGTGTTTCACGGTGACGCAGCCGGCGTCATCGCGACATCGTCATGGGCGGCAATATCCTGAAGGTCTCTCATTAACACTCGCGGTTTTTCGGCATGCTAGGCTATCTCCGATATCGAACCACGTCTCTTCAGGGGAGAGTTGCTCCTCAACTTCCATGATCAAATCCATCGTCCAGTTCATGCGGCGCGACGTGACGCGTGGTGTTGCCGGGACCATCCTGCTCAAGGTTGGTAGCGGCGCGCTGGCGTTTGCGTTGTTCTCGCTGGCGGCGCGGACGATGTCGCCCGACGGGTTCGGCATCTTCGCGACCTGGCTGTCGGTGGCGCAGATGGCATCGGTGGTGGGACTGGTCGGCCAGGAGTCGCTGCTGGTGCGATTCCTCAACGAGTATCGGGTGGCAAATCAGCCCGACCTCACCAAGGGCGTGCTGCTATCGAGCCTGAGGATCTCCTCCGCCGCGATGCTGATCGCGATCGGCGCAATCGCGATCGTGGCGAGCCTGCGCGGCGATTGGTGGCTGCTGATCCTCGCAGTGTCGGCCTACACGGCCGTGAATGCGGGATTGATGCTCGGCAGCCAGATCGCGCGGTCCCTGGTCAGCATCCTCATGGGAGAAGGCAACCGCGAGTTCTTCTGGCGGGTCAGCGTCGTCCTGTTTCTGATCGCCGTCCTGACCGGTCATCGTCAGCTCGATCCCGCCGAATTGATCGTCGTGATGACGATCGCGATGTCGATCGGCCTCGGCGCGCAGGTCGTCGCGATCACGCGCGCACTGCCGGATTTCCGCGCCACCGCAGCGCGTTCCGAGACGTCGCGCTGGAGATCGAGCGCGCTTCATTTCTGGGTCGCGTCCATCCTCGAAGCCGCCAACCAGTATTTCGACGTCATCCTGGTCTACTGGATGCTGGATCCGGCGACCGCCGGCATCTACTTTGCCGCCTCGCGCCTCGCCAACATCTTCGCCATGCTCTCGGCCGCGCTGTACAGCTTCGGTGCGCGCCGTCTGCCCTCACTGTACTTCAGCAAGAACCACCAGGAGTTTGAGCGGACCTTGCAGCTGATGGCGGAAGTGACCGCGCTCTGCGTGATCAGCGGACTGCTGTTGATCTGGATCGGCGGCCCCTATCTGCTCAACCTGTTCGGGCCCCATTTCGCCGCACAGCACTGGGTCCTGATCGTGCTTGCGATCGGAACGGCGTTCCAGGCGGCGGGCGGTCCATCCGCGGCGATCTTGCAGCTGACCGGCTATGAGCGCGAATATGTCCCCGTCGTCGCCGCGAACGTGGCGCTGCGGCTGGTCGGATTCCTCGTGCTCATTCCCTGGTTCGGCGTGCTCGGCGCTGCGATCTCGGCGACCGTGTCGCTGGCGCTCGCGACCATCGCCCTCAACATCCTCTGCCGCCGGCGGACCGGGGTCGATCCTTCAATTCTCGGATTGCTGCGCTTCTCTGCATCGAAGCGGGGTAATTACGCAGTCCGCGGAATGGACTCCGCCGAATAGGCGCAGGTTCAGCCGGCCAGACCCAGCACTTCGCCCCGGCGCTGCGCCGACGGATCGGCGGGCACGTGATTGACGACGATGCCAGTGGGCACCCCGCCGAACCGGGAGAGCGCAGCCGTCGCCCTGCGCATGGCCGCTGAATCGACCGCGTCTTCGCGCGCGACCAGGATGACGAGATCGGCATGCGCGGCCAGCGCCGCCGCCTCCGGCTGCAACGCCAGCGACGTCGCGTGAACCACGATCAGATCGAACTCGGAGCGAATATCGTCCGCGGGCGTCGCATTGGGCTGCTTGCCCGCGCCGAGAAGCTCGTCGACGCTGCGGACATCCGCCGTGGTGGTCATGCCGTCGGCCGGCGCTTTGGCGTTGGCAGGACGGGCACCGCCGAGATCCGGCTCGACCCGGATCAGGACGCCCAGCTTCCCGCGGCTCACCGCCCACCGGTTCAGTGAGCGCGCGACGGTGTTGCCGCCGGCGCGCTTGCCGACCGACATCACGAGAGCGACCTTACCCCGTGGTCCCGGTGACTTTTCCAGCCGCTCGAGCAGCGGCCGGAGATAGGGACCGAGGTCGAGCTCGGCGGTTGCGGACAGCGGACCTTGCCAGATGTTTCGGGGCCCTTCGCCCGACATCAGCTCGGGAACGCGGGCCCACACCGGCGGTCGTGCCCATGCGCCCGGCTGGCGCTCAGCCGGTTCGACCTCGCGCGCGCGAACGTCCGGAACGGGTTTGTCCGAGCCGCGTGCCGTTGCGGCAACGACGGCCGTCGATGTCAGCAGCGAGCCGATCGCGAGTGCGGCCAGCAGCAAGGGCAGCGGCGGAAGCGTCGAGCGCAGTGGCGGAACGGCGGATGACGCGATCTTGGTCTGCGAGCTCTGCAACAGGCGCTGCTCGTTCGTGGTCTTGGAGCGCGAGAGAAACTGCTCGTAGATGTTCCTGTTGGCTTCGGCGTCGCGCTGCAGCTCCTGGAGCTTCACCAGCGCCTGACCATCGACCAGCAGCTGCGATTCAGCGGCCTTCATCTGGCTTTCCAGGGCCTTCTGCTGATCGCGCTGCGCTTCATATTCCGACTTTGCGGTGTCGATGCCCTTGGCCCGCTCCACCTCGATCTGCCTGTTGAGATCGTTCAGCTGGCTGTACGACATCACGAGGTCGGGGTGGCGATCACCGAACACGGCCCGCTTCTGCGCAATCTGGTCGTTGAGCGCCGAGCGCTGGGCCCGTAGCGCGCTCAGCAGATCCTGCTTCACGGGGCTCTCGACATTGCCCTTGAGATCGCGCTGCGCCTGCTCAAAGCGGGCCTTGGCCTCTTCGGTCCGCGCGCGCGCGGCGGCGACCTGCTGCGACAGCTCGGTCACGCGCAATTGCTGCGTCGTGGAATCCTTGCCGGCGTTGACGATCCTGTGCTCGAGCTTGAAGGCGGCAACCGCGTCCTCCGATGTCTTCAACCGGTCGTTCAGCGTCTTGAGCCGGCTGCTCAGCCAGTCGGCCGCCTCGTCGGTCGCCTCGGTGCGGATGCTTTTTTGGCTCGCGACGAATGCCTCGGCGATGGCATTGGCGTAATAGGCCGCGCGGTCCGGCCGGTTCGAGGTGAAGCGGAAGGCGATGACATAGGTCAGCCCGCGGCGGGAAATATCGAGACGGTTGCGGAAGCGCTCGAGCAGGCGCGCGGGGTCGGTGTGTCCCCCGGAAATGTCCTCGTCGTCGCGAATCTTCAGCTGCTCGAGCAGCGGCTTGAGAAAGCCGTCGGACTTGGCGACTTCGACCAGGCTTTGCAGCGCGGCGCTGTCCTGTCCGATGCCCGGCAGGACGTCCTGCTCCGTGGTCACGCGCTGCTCGCGGGGATCGACGACGACTAGCGCGGTCGCGGCATATCGCACCGGAATCACGAGCAGGACGACGACGCCGAGCGCGAAGATCGCGAGCGCGAGCGTCAGGATGTGGCGACCGTTGTCCCGGATGAAGGACAGCGCGCCGGCGGTCGTGAGCATACCGCGCGCGGCGGCTCCGCGCCCCTCACCGTTCGACGAATTCCGGCCCTGCCACGACGCGGCGGTCGATCCGGAACTGGTCGGGTCTGCGCGGCGACCGAACGTCATGGAATTTACTCGGATTCAACTGGCAAACACTGGTTCAGTGGCCTGCCCCCAACGTAAATATCTATGGTTAATCCGCGGTTACCCGGCCCCGCGCGAGCATGACCAATTGGTTAACACGCTCGCGCCATTCCACCCGGCAGGAAGCGGAATTCTCCTGTGAATGATGTGCTTCCGGCAGCGCGCGCATTAACTCCGTTTGTTGCTAGTCGGTGTCTGGCCGATGCCCGCATGGTAGGTACGGAGTTAAGAAGGTGAAGATTTCATTAGCGGGTCGGGATCCGTGCTCCATTACCAGCCAGGCACAGAACTGGGCGAGGCACCGAGGCTGCCGTCGACCGCGGCAGCGCTGGCGATGCCGGACGGTGGCGGAGCAAAGCCGCGTGTACTTCTCGTGCAGACGCAGGCCGAGAACGCGGGTGCGCAGGAGATCTCGAGGCTGCTCGGTGCCGGGCTGACCGCGCGTGGCTACCGCGTCACCAATCTGTTCTTCTTCCGCAAGTCGGATTCGTTCGACGAGCCGCCCGATACGCTCTATTGCGCCTCGCGCCGCCCCGGCAATCCGCTGGCGCTGCTGCGCATGCTGTGGACGCTCGGCCGCCATATCAGGACCGTCCGGCCCGATGCCGTCCTGACCTTCCAGCATTTCGGCAACGTCATCGGCGCGGGCGTGACGCGCCTCGTCAGCCGCGCACCGGTCGTCGCCAATCAGGTCTCATCCGCGCTGTCGATGAGCTGGCCGGTCCGCACCGCCGACATCGCCATGGGCAGCCTCGGCTTCTTCGACTGCATCACGCTCAACTCGAAGGACATGGAGCGCGAATATTCGCGCTACCCTGCCGCCTACCGCTCCCGCATGGTGCATGTTCCGCACGGCTTCGACGACAAGGCGCTCACTTTGTCGAAGCAGGCTGCGCGGCAGAAATTCGATCTGCCGCCGGACCGCATCCTGCTCGGCTGCGCCGCGCGGCTGCACCCGCACAAGCGGCTCGATGCGGCGATCCGCCTCCTGCCCGATCAGCCATCCTGGCACCTTGCCCTCGCCGGCCAGGGCGCCGACGAGGCGCGGCTGAGGCAGCTCGCGGATGAGCTGAAAGTATCGGACAGATTGCATCTGCTCGGCGAAATCCCCCCGCGCCGGATGGCAGAGTTCCTCGCCTGTCTCGACGTCTTCGTATTTCCGACCCAGGCCGAGACCTTCGGCCTTGCCGCGGTCGAGGCCGCGAACGCCGGTGTTCCCTCCGTCGTCACCGATCTTCCCGTGCTGCGCGAGGTGCTCTCCTTCGAAGGCAAGCCGACGGCCCTGTTCGTCGACGCCGCCGATCATGCGCAGCTGTCGGCCGCCGTCTCCCAACTTCTGAATGACCAGGCATTGAGTGACGAGCTGCGACAAAACGGCAGGGGCCTGAAGTCGCGCTATTCGGTCGATGCGATGGTGGAGGAATACGTTCGAATTCTCGGCCAGGTCATCTGACCGGGCATTGGAAGAGATGGGCTCGACATGATCATCGAGTTTCGCTGTGAACGTGACCATGCGCGGCAGTGGATGGATCGTCAGACGCTGTCGATCGACGGCCGCAGCGTTCCGGTCCGGATCGCATGGACCGCAACGGCACAGCCGCGGCCCGCAGGCCTTGATGCGCTGTTTGAGCTCGAGCGCATGGTGCTGCACAAGGGCAAGCAAAGCGGCGGCGGCAGGCTGAAGGTCACTCCGGAAGGAACGCAGGCGCCAAGCGGCGCGGCCGACGTGATCGTCGATTTCACGGGCGCGGCGCGGGATCCGAGCTGTACGGCAAGGCTGTATCTCCGCCCCCTGTTCAATGGCACCGCCGGCGAGAACGCCGCACTCGCCGCCATCCTCGCCGGCGATCTGCCTGTCATCGAGATCGTCAACGAGGTCGACGGCGTCGTGCTCGATCGCGGCCATCCGTCCGCGGAGATCGCGGCCGGCCTGAGCGGCGGGCTCGAAACGGTCATGGCGCGAACGCTGACCATGGTGGCGGCGATCCTGTCGGGACGGCCGCGCATCGTGCCGCAGCTGGCGCGTCCCGCCCCTGATGGCAACGGCCGGCAGCCGGTGGCCTATGTGTTGCGCGGCCTTGCGGTATCGATCGCCAAGGAGATCTATCGCCTGTGCTGCTATGCGCCGCATTGGCATGTCGGATGGCGCTTCAATGACGGCGCTGGCGTCTGGCAGACTGGAGATCTCTCCGGGCCGCGCTGGAACGTGCTCGGCGATCCCGGAAACCATTTCTACGCCGATCCCTTCCCGATCACCTGGCGCGGACGAACCTTCGTCTTCTTCGAGGACCTCGATCACCGCGTCGGAAAAGGCATCATCTCGGCGATCGAGTTCGGCGACAGCGGGCCGATCGGCGAGGTCGTGCCGGTGCTGGAGGAGCCCTGGCACCTCTCCTATCCGTTCCTGATCGAGGACGATGGCGAGCTGTGGATGATCCCGGAGAGCTCGCTTCACGGCGACGTCGCGCTCTACAAATGCGTCCGGTTTCCGGACAAATGGGAGCGACACGCGACGCTGCTGTCGGGCCTCGAGCTCGCGGACGCGACGATCACGCGGCACAACGGCCTGAATTATCTGTTCGGCGCCTGGCGCGACGGAAGCGGCGGCTATTCGGACTCGCTGGCGATCTATTACGCCGACCATCTGCTCGGACCCTGGCTGCCCCATGCCAGCAACCCGGTTCTGATCGATCGCGCGAGCACGCGACCTGCGGGAAATTTCGTCACCATCGATGGCAAATTGTGGCGGCCGGTGCAGGACTGCGTCCATGGATATGGCGCAGCGCTGGCCCTCGCGGAGATCGTCGAGCTGTCGCCGACATCCTACAAGCAGGTCGTCCGCCACGCTCTCAAGCCGGGCCCGGCCTGGCCCGGCAGGAAACTGCACACGCTGAACCGCTGCGGCCGGCTCGAGGTGATCGACGGATCGCGCGTTCAACCCAAGACCCGCGCCCTCGCCAGCAAATTTCCATCGGCCGTCGCGCCTGCGCGAACCAGTCCTTCGACCGCCTGCTGAACCGCCGCCAGCCCGTTGCCGGCGGCGGCGCAGCCTGATGGCTTCAGCAGCCGCGGCAGATGATCAGCTTCCTGTCGACCTCCGTGTCGAGGCGTCGCAGCTCGGCCTCGGCCGCCGACGGTCCCGCGCTCGGCGGAATGTCACGCAGGCGCGGTTGCCGGTGGCCTATCGGCACCCGCAATCGCTCGGCCGATGCGACATCGTCGACGGAAGCGATCCTGCGGATAACAGCGCCTGACGTGCCTTCGGCATCTGCGCCTTCGAGCGAGGAGCCGAACAGAAGCAAGGCGGCAACGACGGTCAGACCACATCGGTTGGACATCATCATTCTCCTATCGCGGTCGGATTGGGGCGCCCCGGGAAACGGGCAACCTGACGCCAGGGATAGGACGAACGAGCTACATGACGGCTTCCCGCCTGCGATATCGCGTTACCGGTGCAACTCGCCTGCGGAGGCAATCCGCTTGGCTCGCTTGCCGGCGGCCGATGCCGCGAGGCATCGCGACAATGCCGCGGCGAGCTCGGCCGACATCAGCGGATGATGGACGAGCTCGGTCACGCCCGCGGTCGCCAGCAAGGGCGCCGCGAAATGATGCACCGAGGGGCTTGCGAGAATGATCGGCAGGGACGGCGCCGCATCATGGAGCAGATAGGCAAGATCGAGCGAAGAGCCTCCCGGCACGTGGCACACCAGCGCCACGTCGAAACGCGTACGCGCGGCGCGGCAGGCCGCCTCGGCGTCGTCCAGCCGCGAGAATCCAACCGGCTCGTAGCCGAGCGCGGCGAGAATTTCCTCATTGCGCAGCAGCCGCTTGCGGTCCGCTTCGAGCACCAGAACGGTTTCCCCGGCGCCACGAAGCGCGAGCGACGGCGCGTGCTGCAGCGAGATCGGCTCATCCGGGGATCCGCACGGCAGCCAGATGTCGAAGCGCGTTCCGGCGCCAAGCGTGCTCTGCACGACCACGGCGCCGCCGTGCTGCTCGACGATCTCCCGGACCGTCGCAAGCCCGAGACCGTTACCTTCCGAGCGCGTCGTGAAGAATGGCTCGAACACCTGCTCCAGCGTCGCCTCGTCCATCCCCGGCCCCGGATCGGAGACCGAGATCACGGCGAAGCGGCCACGCCGCAATTCGGTGCGCCCGATCGACAAGGGATGCATGATGTCGCGTTCGGCGATCTGCAGATCAATGACGCCGGGTTCTTCCATCGCCTGTGCGGCGTTGTTGCAGAGATTGAGGATGACCTGCTGCAATTGCGCGGGCTCACCCGAGACGGTGATGCCTTCGGCACGCTGGCTGACCACCAGCTTCACATGCGCAGGCAACGATGCGGCGAGCAGCGCCTCGGTCTCCGCCACCAGCGTGCTGATGCAGATGCGCTCCTGTCGTCCCTGGCTGCGGCGGCCGAAGCTCAGGATCTGGCCAACGAGCTCGCGCGCCCGTTCGCCGGCGCGCCGGATTTCGGCGAGGCTCGCCGCGGAGCGGCTTCCCGACTTGATGCCGGTGTCGGCGATCTCGACATAGCCGAGGATCGCCCCGACGATATTGTTGAAGTTGTGGGCGATACCGCTGGCGAAGGTGCCGATCGTCTCCATCCTCCGCGCCTGTTGCAGGCTCGCCTGCAGCCTCTCCTTCTCCTGCTCGAGAATCACGCGGCCCACGGCGTTGCGGATCGCGTCGAACGCGGTGCGGAAGAGCGCAAATTCGGCCCATTTGCTCAGCGCCGGCGCCTGCACCGCATCGAAGCCAAGAATGGCCACGTGTTCATGCCCCGATTGGGTCTTGATGCACAGCCAGCCGCGAATTCCGGCTTCGCCAAGCAGGTTCGCCAGATCGTCGGGATGCGATGGCCGGACCTTGGGAATGTAGACGATTGCTTCCTCGCGATCATCGAACCGCTTGGCAAGGTCGAGGGCCCGGCTCGGCCAGGTCGCATCGAAGCGAACACCTTCGCGGGCCCACCGGTAGATGTTGTCCGTCGTGGCCGCCGACCATGCGAAATAAGCCCTGTCCGCGCCGATGAAGCCTGCAAGCTCCTCGAGCGCGCTCTCCACATGGCTGCGCAGCGCATCACGATGCGACTCGATGAAGCGCATCGAGATATTGGCGATCACGTGCTCGAAGGCGGCACGACGGCGCAGGGCCTTGGCCCGGGCCCGCAACAGCAGGCCGAAATATACGAGCGCGCCCAACAGCAGCAGCGACGTGACATATTGCAACAAGCGGTTCTTGCGCGCCGCCGCCCGGGCGGACATCTGGCGCTTGACGATCAGCGCATGAACGGCATCCTGTTCGCGGTTGCTGGCCTCGGCGACCAACGCCTTCAGGATGGCATCGACGTCCGGAAGCACGTCGTGCAGAAGCTGGCCGTGCGCGACGGCCGCGTGCAGCAACTCGTTGTCCTCGGACGCAATCTGCAAGCGCGCGAGATGGTCGAGCCGGGACTGCAACTCGGCCGCGGTCACGTCAGACGTATCGAGCGTCAGCTGCAGCATCGCAGCGGACAGCGCCGAGACGTCCGCCACCAGCGGCCGGTCGTCCGACGACGACAGGCGGGCGCTGAACAGGCTGAAATAAGTGAAGGAGTTGCGAAGCAGCGCGTTCTTGCTCTTGAACTGCTCGATCAATTCCTCTTGCCGCGTAGCGCGTGCAGACAGCACGTCGATCGCGGCGAGCTGCTCCTTGTCCGTGCCGGCAGCCTCGCGAAGCCGTACCAGCGCGGCGTCGTAGGCGTCCACCATCGCGACAAGGCCGTCGTAACTGCGTGACAGGCCGGCCCGTGACGTCAGCACTTCGCGGCTGATACCGCGCTCGAACCGGGTGAAGTCGGAAAGCGCCTGCGTTTGCCGATCATAGCGGTCCGAATTCAGGTTGAGGCCGTTGAGCAGAAGCCAGGTCAACAGCGCGAGCAGGAACGCCACGCCGACCATTGCGGGGGCGATCTTCATGGGTCGCCTCCGACCTGCGCACCGCGATATTGTCCGGTCAGAGTGTGGAGAAAGGCGACGATCGCCTTCACTTGAGGATCAGTCAGGGTTGCGTTCAATTGGGCCTGTCCCATCCTGCGAACCGCGTCGTCGAGCGTCGGTGCGCTGCCGTCGTGAAAGTAAGGCGGGGTCGTCGCGACATTGCGCAGGCTCGGCACGCGCAGGATGGCTGGATCCGGCGAGGCCAACGGATGAAATATGCCGTGACGCTGAAACAGATTTCCGCCGATATTGACGCCCTGATGGCACGAGACGCAGCCCAAGGATTTGAACTCGCGGTATCCTTCCAATTCCTCGGAGCTCAACGCGGAGCTATCGCCTTCGAGCCAGCGATCGAACCTGCTGCCGGGCGTCACCAACGTCTTTTCAAAATTCACAATGGCATCAACGATGTTGTCGCCGTCCGGACCGATACCATAGGCGGCAAAGAAGCCGGCGCGCATCGCGGGATCCAGGTCGAGCTTCTGCGCGATCGTGTCGAGATCGCTGCCCATGATCCGCGGATTGACGAGCGAGGCCGCGACGTCTGCGCCGACGTTGCGATATTTTCCTTCCCAGCTGAAACGAAAATTGTGCGTCGCGTTGAAGACGGTCAACGTGTTGAGCGGCAGCTTCGCACCGCTCAGATCGACATCGTGCGGCTTCGTACTGGCGCCGTTGGTGTTGATGTTGTGGCACGACAGGCAGCTTCTCGAATTGTCGCGCGACAGGCGCTTGTCGCTGAACAAGCGCTCACCGAGCCTGACCTTGCGCGGATCGAGCGTCGGAGCCGGCGGCATCGGCGTAATCGGCTCGTCCATGCCGCGCCCGGCGGGCGCTACCGATGGCGCCACCTGCGGCGGCGCCGGAGAAGGCTGAAGGCCGCTGAGGACCAGCACACAAATCGCGACGAGAGCTCGCCGCCGGATCAATTTACGCAACAATCGATTCTGGGCAAATCCGAACACTGCCCGTCAGGTAGGTGTTGTCATACATTTCAGCAATCCATGGTTCCCGCCGAATCCGCCTGCAACCTTCAAGTCTTCTTGATCGATGCAGTCGTCTCTCGCCGCCGCATCGACGAACTGTCTCGTCCAGCCGAACGGTATCCGTCCGGCCTCAAGGCCGCGCGCGATGAGGGCCAGGACGACCACGTGGTAGTAGTCCAATCCCGCGATCGCGCAGAAAATCGCATCAGCAATCACGGCAGTACCTCACCATTCGCTCGATGTCCGCCCGGCCCTGGATACCGATATCCCGCAAGGTCCGGTCGTCGTATTCCGCCAGCGCCCTGACGGCCCGTCTGATCTCGTGTTCCCTGCGCCAGTACGTCCACAAGGCCACGACCTGCTCGCCGAACCGGGCCAGCCAGTCTCCGTGCTCGCGCGGGCATTGCTCGCTCCACGCAGCAGGCAAAGGCGCAATGAAGTTAGAACTATTCAAATGTTGAGAGACGAGCAGCTCGTGCGCCACAGCGGGATGGCGATTGCCAGCGCGCTGAGCCTGGTGCGCATTTGCAGAAACCGACTCCTCATCGACCGAGAAAGCCGCGCTCGGATGCAGCGCCGCGCCGTAGACGGCAAAGCCTTCCATGCAGAACGCTATCGCCGTCGACAGCCAGGTGGTCGCCTGACGATCCATCTCCACGAAGGGCGCCGCAGCCGACGGCGCCCTGTAGTTCGACATATCTGGCACCTTGGCGCGAACGTGCTTGCTGCCCCGATCATCCGACAGATCAAGCTGCGCAATGCCGCCGATCTGCCGATGGGGCGATTGAACGATCCGGTTCACGTTTGAAGAGAGCTGCTGGTCCGGCATGGGAAGATTCTCCTGCGCGATGTTTGCAGGAGTAACCTTGAAGCTGCCCTGTTACGTCACCGTCACCGTCACGGGGAAAAGAGTTACAGACGCAGCCTGGCGCCGCCGTTCGCGCCGCGATTAGAACGGTTCTACCGGAAGCGTGAAGACGTAACCAACACCGCGCTCGGTCTGGATGATGCGCGGCGCGCTCGGATCGGTCTCGAGCTTGCGCCGCAGCCGCAGCACCTGAACATCGATGCTCCGATCAAAGATGTCCTCGTGGATGCGGGTCGCCTGGAGCAGATGCTCGCGGGTCAGCGGGCGCTGCGGCGCTTCGAGAAAGGCCAGCAGCAGCGCGTATTCGCCCTTGCTCAGGGGAACCTGCTCATTGTTTGCGTCCAGCAGCCTGCGGCCACGGCGTTCGAGCTTCCAGCCGTTGAAGCGATAGCCGCCGCGTTCCGGATCGCGGGCGCGCGCGACCCGTCCCATCTCCTGACGGCGCAACACGGCGCGGACCCGTGCCAGCAGCTCCCTCAGGCTGAATGGCTTGATAATGTAGTCGTCGGCGCCGAGCTCGAGACCGACGATACGGTCGATTTCGTCTGGACGGTGGCCGGTCGTGATGATGACCGGCACGTCGGACTGCGCACGGATTTCCCTGAGCATGTCGAGGCCGTCGTCCTGCCCCAACCGCAGATCGAGAATGATGAGGCTGGGCTGGGCTCCTTCCAGATGTCGATGCAGCTCGGCCCGGGTGGATGCGGCCCTGCTTGGGACGTTGTGCTCTTCCAGATATTTGATCACCATCTGCCGTAGGGTAGGGTCGTCATCGACGACGATGATATGGCCGACGTCTGCCAACATATTCGATCTCTCAAACTTGCCCCAGGAGCCTGTCTCAGGCCAATCCCGCTTGCCGCGCAATGTCAGGGTCTGGACAGGCAATGGACTGCTCCGGCTAAAGCGGAAAATAAGGCACGCGATCTGCCGGCGGCTATTTCTACCGTTCGAAACGAACGATCATTTGCCGACGGCGTATCTAGATATGTACCAGCGACGAACAATAACGTTCGCAAACCTTACCGCGAACTAGGTCATTTTTCCGTCGCATTCCGCGGAATCTCCTAGACGTGAAGACTTGTGATCCCAGCCCTTTACTACTTTAGCGAACGCGTCGCCTCCACGACGCGATGCGAATTTTCCAGATCGCACGCCGAATTACAGCTTCGTTTCAGAGCAGCCGGTGACGGTTACATTTGTAACATGGCACGGCTCTCCGAGCCGCCCGCATCGCTACAAAGCCACGCTCCGTTGCTGCCGTAACCATTTCCCGTCCGCCACGAAGTTTTCCGGTAACGGCGATCCCGACATCTCTCCTCTGCTCATCGAGCGGCACCAGACTGCCGTTCGACAATCAGAGGATCGACCACATGAAAGTTCTCTTCGCTTCGACGCCTGCGACCGGCCATCTCAATCCGATGCTGGCGATCGCCAACATCCTCATCGCCGACGGCCACGAGATCGCGTTCCTGACAGGGACGGTGTTTCGCGCCCGCGTCGAGGCCAGCGGCGCGAGATTCTTTGGCCTTCCCAAGGGCGCCGACTTCGATTTGCGCGACATTCTCTCGGTAGTCCCGGAGTTGAAGACCATCGCGCCGGGGCCGGAATGGCTGCGCCTCGCCTGCGAACGCATCTTCGTCGACGCCATCCCGGCGCAGAACCAGGGTCTCTACGAGTCGCTGGAGCACTTCCAGGCCGACATCATCGTCGGCGACGACATGTTCTTCGGCGTGCTGCCGATGCTGCTCGGCTCGCGGGAGGCGCGGCCGCCGATCGTGCTGTGCGGGACGTCGTTCCTGCACTGGGCGCGCGACGACGGCGCGCCAAATTTTCTCGGCTTGCCGCCTGCGACGACCGAGGAGCAGCGCCGGCAATACGCCGTCATTGGCGACGAGTACGACGCCAATGTCGATTTGCCCGTGCTGCGCAGCCTGAACAGGGTGTTGAAGCCCTTCGGCGTCCGGCCGGTGACGCGGCCGCTCTTCCATTCCGTCATCGAGCTCGCCGATGCCTATATGCAGTTGTCAGTGCCGAGCTTCGAGTTTCCGCGCAGGTTTCCCTCCACGGTCCATTTCGTCGGCACGCCGCCGATCATCCGCGACCAGGTCCCCTTGCCGCCATGGGCGGACGAGCTCGACGGTTCGCGCAAGGTGGTGCTGGTGACCCAGGGCACGGTGGCCAATCATAATTTCGGCCTGCTGATCGTCCCGACGCTCAAAGCGCTGGCGAACGAGCCCGACGTGCTGATGGTCGTGACCGCCGGCGGCCGCCCGGTTGACGCCATCCCCGGCCCTATCCCGTCCAATGCACGGATCGCCAGCTATCTGCCGTTCGAATGGCTGCTGCCGCGCGTCGACGTGCTCGTCACCAACGGCGGTTATGGCAGCGTCAACCAGGCCATGAGCTTCGGCATTCCGCTGGTCACGGCGGGCATGACGGAGGACAAGGCCGACGTCAATGCGCGCGTGGCGTGGTCCGGCGTCGGCATCAACCTCGCCACCAACGAGCCGACGTCCGAAGCGCTGCGCGAGGCGGTACGCACCGTGCTCGATCGTCCTGCCTATCGCATGCGTGCCTCGCGCATGGCCGACGAGTTCACCAGCATCGGCACCCGGTCGGCCGTGCTGCGGATCATCAAGCGCATCGCCGCCGATGACGACGACGAGACGCGGCAGGCCGGCGCGATCGAGACAGGCCGGAGGTCCGCGCATCGCCAGGTGAGCTGACGCGCGCTGACGTCACCTGACCTCCCGACCTCCGCCTGCGGGAAGGAGGGGATCGTCCCCTCCCCTCCTTCCCACACTCCATCGCATGCGAACGGCCATGAAGATCCAGCCCGCCTCCGCCGCCTTTACGGTTCTGCTCGGCTTCCTCGCGGCCGTGCCCTATTCCGGCATCGACATCAACCTTCCAGCGCTCGCCGCGACCGGCGCCGCACTGGGCGCGAGCCCGTCGCATGTCGGCCTGACGATGAGTGCCTTCATGCTGAGCCTTGCGATCGCACCGCTCCTCTACGGACCAATCTCCGACCGGGTCGGACGCAAGCCCGTCGTCCTGTTCGGCCTCGCGCTGTTCGTGCTCGCAAGCCTCGCCTGCGCGGCGGCGCAGTCGCTGCCGATGCTGCTGATCTGCCGCGCGGTCCAGGGCGTGGGCGCGGCGAGCACGGCCACGACCTTCGCGATCATCCGCGACCTGTTCGACGAAGCGTCCGGACGCGCGAAGATCGCCAGCGTCATGATCGCCATCAATGTGGTCACCGTGATCGCACCGAGCGCGGGTGCCGCGTTGCTCACGGTCGGCGGATGGCGTCTGATCTATGCATGTCAGGCTGCGGCTGGCGTCGTGCTGATATTCGCCGTGCTGTGGGGACTGGGCGAAAGCGCCAGGAAGAGCGCCAGGACCGGTGCCGACCGCCGCCTCGCGGCGTCGGCGGTCGTCAATGACTATCTGCGGATCATCACGCATCCGGTTTCGATCGTCTTCATTCTGGTCGGCGCGGCCGCCGGCTCCACCGTATTTGCCTATGTCACGGGCTCTTCGCTTTACTTCATCGGCGTGGTCGGCTTGCAGCCGAGGCAGTACGGCATGATCTTCAGTGCCTGCTCGGCAGCGGTGATGTGCGGCGCGTTCCTCGACAGCCAGCTCGGCCGACGTGGCGTCGCGCCGGCGAACGTGCTGACGGTCGGTCTCGTGCTGCTGTCTGCTGCCGCGAGCACGATGCTCGTGACGACGCTCGCCGGCTGGAGCCCGCCTGCCTTCGTCGCCGCGCTGCTGATCGCGGTGGCGCTGGCCTTCGGGCTCAGCATGCCGAACCTCATGAATGCGACGATGCAGCCGTTGCCCGATATCGCCGGCGCGGTCAGTGCTGCGGCCGGCTGCGTTCAACTGACATCCGGCGCGATCGCCAGCGGCATGGTCGCGCTGCTCTTCGACGGGCGCACGGCGCTCTCGATGGCAGCCGTCATGGCCGCCACTTCGCTGCTCGCGCTGGCGCTCTACTTGCGATTTGCCGTCGCCTCGTCGCGGCGGTCCAGCGGCAGAAAAGCATCCGCTAGCGCGGATGGCTGAACAGGTCCGCCGGAGCTTCGTCGACCGCGATCTCGACCAGCGCGGGGCCGTTCGAGGCCAGCGCTTCGCTGAAAGCATGGTCGACATCGGCGGCATCGGTTGGCGTCTTCGCAGATTGAATCCGGGTCAGCTCGCCAGTCACGCAGCGTCGCTCGCCTACCCGAGCGCCCGATATTGGCATGCCGCCACGCGGCGCCGGATGTCCTGGCTTTCACCGAATCTGCTTCCGAACCGACCGATCGAGATCGTGCAAGGCTAACACAACGGTGAGCCCGCGGGCGGTGTCGATCAAAACACCGCCTGTCTTCTCTTGCTCGGCCTTCCCGGGAGGAACGTCGCTTTACTGCGAGCGATCCGAGGTCCAGCCCTTGTACTCCGCGACGTTGTCCCTGGTCACGAGCTTGGACGGCAGGAGCTCGACGGTGGAGGCCGGCTTCTGGCCGTTGAGAATGCCGACGCCGACCTGCACGGCCCGCCGCGCCATGAAGAACGGGTCCTGCGAAGCCGAGGCCTGGACCTGCGGCGACTGCGGATCCTTCAGCGCGGCCTCGATGTCGGGCGCGCCGTCGACCGCAGTGATGATGATGCCGCTGCGGTTCTGCTGGCGCGCCGCAAGGTCGGTGCCGATCGCCTGCGGATCGTTGATGGCGAAGATGGCGTCGATCTTGGGGAAGCGCGTCAGATAGCCCTGCGCCACGTTGAGACCGCCTTCGCGCGAGCCCTTGCCGTCCTGGTCGCTGGATAGCACCTTGATGCCGGGATTCTTCGACAGGACGTTCTTGCAGCCGACGACGCGGTCGATCACGGCGGAGACCTGCGGCCCGTTCTCGATGACGACGTCGCCTTTGCCGCCCAGCTTGTCGACGATGTACTGGCAGGAAATCTCGCCAGCCTGCACGTTGTTGGTCGTCACGGTGGCATCGGCGCCTTCGGCCGCGGTGTCGACCGCGACGACGACGATGCCCGCCGCCTGCGCCTTCTTGATCGCCGGGCCGATCGCCTTGGGATCGCCGGGGTTGAGCAGGATCAGGTCGACGCCAGCGGCGATGAAATTGTCGATCTGGGTGACCTGCTTGCCGAGATCGTATTCGAAGCCGACTGTCGTGATCTTCACATTGGGATTGGTCTTCTTCGCCTCGAACTCGGCGCCCTTCGACAGCGCGACGAAGAACGGGTTGCCCATCGATCCCAGCGAGACACCGATCGACTTGAGCTCCTTGGCGAGGGACGGCGCGGTGCTTAGAGCGAGCGCCATGGCAGCGCCGGCGAGCATGATCGTCTTCAACATTGGCTTCCTCCCTGGTCTGTCTTCATCCCCGGCACGGCAGACCAGTTGCCGCAACGGAACATCGCATCACGTTCTGGCCGACCCTTGCAGGCGGTAGCGGTCGAGCGCCACGGCACCGATGATGACGAGGCCCTTGATCACATATTGCCAGATGTCGGAGACACCGATCAGGATCAGGCCGTTCGACAGCACCGCGATGATCAGCGCGCCGACCAGCGTGCCCCAGATCGAGCCGATGCCGCCGACGAACGAGGTGCCGCCGAGGATCACGGCGGTGATCGCATCGAGCTCGTAGGACTGGCCGAGCTGCAGACCGTTGGCTGCATAGAGGCGCGCCGCCTGCATGGCGCCGCCGAGCCCCGCGAACAGTCCCGAGACGCCGTAGACGAAAATCAGCACGGCCCAGACCTTGATGCCGGCAAGCCGCGCCGCGCTTTCATTGCCGCCCACCGCATAGATGTGCACGCCGAGCACGGTCCGGCGCAATACCAGCCAGGAGACGAGGATGACGAGCAAGGCGATCACCGAGAGCCACGGGATCGACGCGACGCCGGGAACCAGCGTCAGCGAGCCGTTGCCGATGAACGCATAGGGAATCGAGGGATTGAACACGGTGGTGTCGGCGCCGAGTAGTCGCGCCAGACCGCGCACGGCGGTGAGCGAGCCGAGCGTGACGATGAACGGCGGCAGGCGCAGGAGCGCAATCAGCGCGCCGTTGACGAGGCCGAAGCCAAGGCCGGTGACGAGCGCGGCCGGCAGCCACAGCATGCCGAGCTCCGGCAGCTTGGAGAGCGTCAACCCCGCCATCGCGGAGGCCGCCAGGATCGAGCCGACCGACAGGTCGATGCCGCCGGTGAGGATGACGAAGGTCATGCCTGCGGCGAGCACGGTGTTCACCGCGGCCTGCTGCAGCACGATGCCGAGATTTTGTCCGGTGAAGAAGCGGCCCTCGGACAGCATGTGGAAGCCGATGCAAAGAATCAGCAGCACCGGCAGCATGCCGAGCGCGCTGATCAGCATCCTCACCCGTTGACGCCTTGTCTCTGCCGCGGCACCGTTGGTCGTCGTCGGGGCGGGACTGGCCTTCGAAGCACCATTGTCAGGCATCGAGATGCTCCATCCCCGTGGCAAGCGCCATGATGTCTTCCTGCGTCAGTGGCGAATTCGGGCCGCGCGTGACCTCCCCGGCGATGTGCCCGGCACGCATCACGACGACGCGGTCGCAGATGCCGATGATCTCGGGCAGATCGGACGAGATGACGAGGATCGCGGTGCCGGCCTTGGCCAGATTGTCGATGATCGAATAGATCTCCGACTTGGCGCCGACGTCGACGCCGCGCGTCGGCTCATCGAGGATCAGGACCTTCGGCGCAATGGCGAGAAGCCGCGATAGCAGCACCTTCTGCTGGTTGCCACCGGACAGGCCACCTGCGGCGACGCCGACATTGGCGGCGCGGATGCTGAGCCCTGCGAAGGCCCGCTCGGCGCGCTCGCGCGCCTTGTCGCGATCCAGGACGCAGCCGAGCTTGGCATCGCGCCCGAGCACGGCGAGATTGATATTGTCAAGGCACGACATGTCGAGAAACAGGCCGAGCGCCTTCCTGTCTTCCGTCAGGTAAGCGACGCCCGCCTCGAGCGCCTCGCCCGGCGTGCGGATGTCGACCGGGCGTCCCTCGAGCTCGAGGCGGCCCGCAGTCCTGGGCGCCGCGCCGATGATGAGATGCGCAAGTTCGGTGCGGCCGGCGCCGATCAGGCCGGCGAGCCCCACCACCTCGCCTGCATGCACGGTGAGCGAGCAGCCCTTGACGCGGCGTCCGTCAGCCATGTCGATCGCCGCGAGCACCGGATGTCCGCGTCCCGCTTCGGCATCGTGCTCCTTCTTGTAGAATGAGGAGACATCGCGCCCGACCATCATCCGGACGATGGTGTCGGCGCGGATGTCCTGCTTGTCGAGCGAGCCGACCAGCCGGCCGTCGCGCAGCACGGTGACGCGGTCGCCGAGCGCGTAGACCTCGTCCATGCGATGCGAGATGTAGATGATGGCGAGCCCTTCGGAGCGTAGCTGGCGGATCAGCGCGAACAGCCGCTCGCTTTCGGCGGCCGACAACGAGGTGGTTGGCTCATCCATGATCAGGATCTTTGATCTGGCGTGCAGCGCCCGGGCGATCTCGACCAATTGCCGCTGGCCCATCGACAGGTGCGCCACCAGTGTCGATGGCAGGAAGTCCGCGCCCAGCCGCTTCAGGATCGGCCCGACGCCCTCACGCATCTCGCCGCGGGCCAGCAAGCCTGCATGCGATAGCTCCCGCCCCAGATAGATATTCTCGGCAACGCTGAGATTGGGAGCCAGTGACAGTTCCTGATAGATGATGGAGATGCCCGCCGCACGGCCGCCGAGCGGACCTTCGATCCGAGCGGTGCGTCCTTCGATGCGGATTTCGCCGCCCGGATCGGGCCGGTATGCGCCGGACAGGATCTTCATCAGCGTCGACTTGCCGGCGCCGTTCTCTCCCATCAAAGCATGGATTTCGCCGGCATAGACGGTGAGATCGACGGCACGCAGCGCCTTGATGCCGAAGAAGGATTTCGAGACCCCGCGCATCTCGAGGATCGGATCGTCCATCGTGCCTCCCGACGCACAATGCGTTTCCTACCCGCGTCTCAATTGGTTTCTCAGCGCGGTTCACGTATTAAACAAAAGGCCGCGGCGCAGGGCAATACCGAACACACGGGAAGGCAACATCGAAGCGGCGCTAGTGGCGCGGCCGATACAGTTCGCGCCAGGCGGGAAGCCGCTCGGCATAGGCATCGACCAGCTTTGCGTCGGGTTCAAACGTCTCGACGCGCTGCGGTCGCGTGCATACGGCGGCGACCGCCTCACCGGTGACAGCAAGCCGCCCCAATCTCGCCGCACCGAACGCCGCGCCGGTTTCACCTCCGGCAAAACGATGGACCGGAACATTCAGCACGTTCGCCAGCACCGAGAGCCAGAACGGGGATCGCGAACCACCGCCGATGGCATCGGCCTCCGCAATCGCGATGCCGGCTTCGGCGAGCACGTCGCGGCAATCGGCGAGCGCGAAGGCAACGCCTTCGAGCACGGCCTGCACGATCGCCCCGCGATCGGTGCCATGGCTCAAGCCATCGAGCATGCCGCGCACGAAGGGATCGTCGTGCGGCGTCCGCTCGCCGGCGAGATAAGGCAAGAAGCTCACCGGCGACGGCGCCCGCGGGTGCGATCCGAGCGGCGCCAGCAACTCGGCCTCGCTGGCGCCGAACAGGCGCGCGGCCCAGGCCAGGCAGGAGGCGGCCGAGAGAATCGCACCGGCCTGAATCCACATGCCGGGAACGGCGTGACAGAATGTATGCACCGCGCGATCCGGGTTGGCGGCGATCGCGCTGGTCGGCGCCAGCAGGGCCCCCGAAGTTCCCAACGACACGAAGGCGGTTCCCGGCCGGATCGCGCCGATGCCGACGGCGCCCGCCGGATTGTCGCCGGCACCGCCCGCGATCACCGGCTGCCTGCGCATGCCCCAACGTTGCGCGAGCTCGCTGCGCAGCGTCGATGCAGGCGCGCATCCCTCGACCAGGCGCGGCATGTGACTACGTGACAGGCCCGTGGCGGCCAGTGCGGCGTCCGACCAGTCCCGGCGCGCGGCGTCGAGCCACAACGATCCCGATGCGTCCGAGACGTCCTCGACGGCCTCGCCTGACAGCACCAGGCGCAAATAGGCCTTTGGCATCAGAACGAGCTTGGTCGCCGCGAATGTTTCAGGCTCGTGCGTCGCAATCCACAGCAGCTTCGGTGCGGTGAAGCCCGGCATCGCCTTGTTGCCCGTCGTCACACGCAAGGCGGGCCAGCGTCGTTCCAGAATGCGACACTCCGCGGCCGCGCGTCCGTCGTTCCAGAGGATGCAGGGCCGCAGCGGCTTTCCGCCCGCATCGAGCAGCGTGGCGCCATGCATCTGGCCTGATAGTCCGATGCCTTCGACCGCCGCGAGCGCGCCGGCATGGCTCGCCTTCAGGGCGTCCAGCGTGGCGAAGGTCGCATCGATCCACTGCGCGGGGTCCTGCTCACAATAGCCTGGCTGCGGCGAGGCCGTCGCAAGCGGCCGGCTCTCGCTTGCGATCACGCGCTGGGCATCGTCGACGAGAACGGTCTTGACCGCGGAGGTCCCGAGATCGATGCCGAGATACATGGATGCTCTCCGCTCACTTGGTCGCGTCGATCCAGATCCCGGGCTCCGAATGCTCGCGGATGTGGCTGACGAGGAAGTCGGAAAAGACCCTGATCTTGGCCGGCAGCCTGACGCGGTTCTGATAGGCGATGTTCATGGTGAGCAGCGGCAGCTCCCAGCCCCTCAGGACGGGCACCAGCCGGCCGGCCGCGATGTCGCTCTGCACGATGTAGAGCGGCTGGATCAGGATGCCGAGCCCCGCGCGCGCCGCGCCGCAGATGATCTGGCCATCATTGCTGTCGAGCGTCGGCGCGATCCGCACCGTCTGCGTCGTGTTGCCCTTGCTCAGCCGCAGCGAATAAGGATCGTTGGCGAGGTTGTAGATCAGCATGTTGTGGCGGGCGAGATCGGCCGGATGCTCCGGCCGGCCGTGCTTCTCCAGATATGAGGGAGCCGCCGCCAGCACGCGGTGCATCTGGCCGATGCGGCGGACGACGATGTTGGAATCCGGCTCATGCTCCCTTGTGCGGATCGCCACATCGATGCCCGCCTCGATGAAATCCAGATAGCGGTTTGCGCTGATGATCTGCACGCTGAGATCGGGATAGAGCGCGCGGAAGGCCGGCAGCATCGGCGCGAGATAGATCATCGCGAAGGACAGCGAAGACGTCACGCGCAGCATGCCCTTCGGCGACAGCGCGCGGTCGGAAACGGCGTCCTCGGCTTCGGCGAGCTCGTTGAGCAGCGTGCTGCAGCGCTGCAGCAGCTCCTGCCCTGCTTCGGTGAGCCATTGCCGGCGGGTGTTGCGCTCGATCAGGCGGACCGCAAGCCGCTCCTCCAGCGCACTGAGATGACGGCTGGCGGCCGCGTTCGACATCCGCAGTATTTCGGCGGCCTTGGACAGGCTGCCGAGCTCGGCGGTTTTGGAGAAGACTTCGAGTTGGAGCAGCCGGTCCATTTTTGCGGAAAGAGGAAAAGAGACTTACGAAGATTGGCCTTTATTTCCGCTTTCTGCAAGGCAAAATGACTCCAACAACACACAATGGCAGGCGAGGAAATCAGGAAATGTCGGGCCCGATCAGGCACATCGTGATGTGGCGGCTGCGCGGGGAGACCCCCGAAGAGCGGTCCGCCGCCCGGCTGAAGGTCAAGACCCTGTTCGAGGGCCTCAAGGGCCGGATCGACGGCCTCACCCACATCGAGGTCGGCATGGACGTCAGCGCGGTCGACTACGCCTGCGACGTGGTGCTGTTCTCGGAGTTCACCAACCAGGCGGCGCTCAGCGCCTATGCCAACCACCCGGAGCACCTGCGCGTCCGCGAGGCACTGGGCGACTTGCGGATCGGACGCTTCCAGGTCGATTATCCCATCAAAGAGACCGGCGCATGATCGGTTCGTTCACCTTTGAAAACCTGCCCTGCCGCGTCGTGTTCGGCAGTGGAACTTTGGCCTCGGCGAAGACCGAGGTCGAACGGCTCGGCGGCAAGCGCGCGCTGGTGCTGACGACGCCGCAGCAGGAGGCGCAGGGCAAGAATCTTGGTGCCGCGCTCGGCCCGCTCTATGCCGGCATCTTTCCCGGCGCGACCATGCACACGCCGGTCGAGGTCACGGAACGGGCGCTCGCGGCGATGAAGGCGTGCGAGGCCGATTCCGTCGTCTCGCTCGGCGGCGGCTCGACCACCGGCCTCGGCAAGGCCCTCGCGCTGCGCACCGGCGTCAACCAGCTCTGCATTCCCACCACCTATGCCGGCTCGGAGATGACGCCGATCGTCGGCCAGACCGAGAACGGTCTGAAGACCACGGTGCGCGATGCGGCGATACTGCCGGAGACCGTGATCTACGACGTCGATCTGACCCTGACGCTGCCGGTTGGTCTCGCAGCGACCTCAGGCATTAACGCCATTGCTCATGCGGTGGAAGCGCTTTACGCCCGCGACACCAACCCAGTGACGTCGCTGATGGCGGAGGAAGGCATCCGTGCGCTGGCGCGCGCCCTGCCCGCTATTAGCGTCAAGAGCGATGATCGCGAGGCCCGCACCGAAGCGCTCTATGGCGCCTGGCTGTGCGGCGTCTGCCTCGGCACAGTCGGCATGGCGCTGCATCACAAGCTCTGCCATACGCTGGGCGGCACGTTCGACCTACCGCATGCGGAGACCCACACCATCGTGCTGCCGCATGCGCTCGCCTACAACGCGCCTGCCGTGCCAGACGCAATGGCGCGCATCTCCCGCGCGATTGGTGCTGCCGACGCGTCGCAAGGACTCTACGACCTTGCCAAGCGGCTGGGTGCAAAGCTGGCGCTGCGCGATGTCGGCATGCCCGAGAGCGGCATCGACAAGGCGGCGGATCTTGCCGTCACCAACGCCTACTGGAACCCGCGCCCGCTGGAGCGCAATGCCATCCGCGACCTGATCGCGCGCGCCTGGGCCGGCGATCCGCCTGCTACCATCAAAGCGGCGGCGTGAGGCGATGCGGCGCACCCTGATCAGATCGGCCACCGTCATCAGCATGGATGAGGCGATCGGCGACCTCGGCACTGGCGACGTGCTGGTCGAGGGCAGCCGGATCGTCGACGTGCGGCCATCGATCGACGTCGCGGCCGACACGGAGATTGTCGACGGCAAAGGCCGCATCGTCATTCCCGGCCTGATCAACGCGCATATGCACACCTGGCAGACCGGCTTGCGCGGCTTTGCCGCGAACTGGACGCTGCTGGAATATTTCCGCCGCATGCATGCGGGCCTTGCGACCGTGTTCCGGCCCGAGGACATCCATATCGCGACGCTCGTCGGCGCGCTGAACCAGATCAACCACGGCGTCACCACGCTGGTCGACTGGTGTCACAACAACCCGACGCCTGATCATACCGACGCGGCCGTGCGCGGCCTGATCGAGAGCGGCATCCGCGCCGCCTTCTTCCATGGCTCGCCGAAGCCGGAGCCGAAACCGGGCGAGCCGCATTTCTCGGAAGTGCCGCATCCGCGCCGCGAGGTCGAGCGGCTGCTGGCGGGTCCCCTCGCCGACCGCGACGGTCTCGTCACGCTCGGGCTTGCGATCCTGGGCCCGCATTATTCGACACTCGACGTCGCCATGCACGATTTCCGTCTGGCGCGGGAACTGAAGCTGATCGCATCAATGCATCAGGGCGGCGGTCCGGCCAAGACGCCCGGCGGTTGGGAGAACCTGATCGAGGCCGGCCTCGTTGGCCCCGGGATCAACATCGTCCATGGCAACGATCTGCCTGATGAGTTGCTCGATCGGATGATCGATCTCGGTGTGTCCTTCTCCGTCACGCCGGAGAACGAGATGATCCAGGGCCACGGCTTTCCGATCACCGGACGCCTGCTCAAGCGCGGCGCGCGTCCGACCATCGGCATTGACCTCGAATCCGTGCTGGCCGGCGATCTCTTCTCCGCCGCGCGCGTTGCACTCTCCATGCAGCGAGCGCTCGACAATGCGGAGTCGCGCAAAGCGAGCGGCACCATTCCGGCGACGACCACAATTCCCGTGCGCGAGGCGCTGCGCTGGATCACAACGGAAGGCGCGCGCATGCTCGGCCGCGAGCACCAGATCGGCTCGCTGACGCCGGGCAAGCTCGCCGACCTCGCCATCATCGACGCCACAGATCTCAATCTCCATCCGGTGCACGATCCCGTCGCCACCGTCGTGATGCAGACGAGCCTTGCCAATATCGAGGCCGTCATGATCGGCGGTGCCTGGAAGAAGCGGAGCGGCAAGCTGCTGGCCGAGGGGCTGGAGACGAAGAAGGAGCTGCTGGCGCAATCCGGCCGGCGGCTGGTGCAGGACATCGAAAGACAAGGACGCGCCGCCTGAAGGCGCCAACGGACAACGACAATGACAGACGCTGCGAAGAATGTTGCTTTCATCGGGATCGGTAAGATGGGTCTGCCGATGTCGGTGCTCGTCGCCAAGGCAGGCTATGCGGTCACCGCGTTCGATCAGAGCGCGGCCCGGATCAGTGAGGCGCGTACGCAAGGCATATCTATCGCCGCCTCGCCCGCCGAGGCGGTGAACGGCAAGGCGGCGGTCGTGACCTCCCTGCCCGATGACGCCGCCCTGCGTGGCGCGCTGCTAGGCCCGAGCGGCCTCATTGCCGCGATGGCTGCAGACTCTGTTCTGATCGAAACCAGCACCGTCAGCGTCGAGGCTTCCAGCGAGGTTGCTGCCGCCGCGCAGGCGCGCGGCATTGCGTATCTGCGCTCGCCGGTCTCCGGCAATGCCAGCATCGTGCACACGGGCGCGCTGACCTGCTTCGTCTCGGGGCCGAAGGACGCGTTCGAGAACACAAAGCCGCTGTTCGCTGCCTTCACCCGTGCCCAGACCTATCTCGGGCCGGCCGAGGAAGCGCGCTACGCAAAGCTCTCGGTCAATCTGATGATCGCGGTGTCCGCGGCGATGATGGCGGAGAGCCTGGCGCTGGCGCGCAAGGGCGGCATCGCCTGGCAGGACATCCTGAAGGTGCTCGACGACAGCGCGGTGGCGTCGCCCATGGTGAAGTACAAGACCGCGCCGCTGCGGACGCGGGATTTCGAGTCCACTTTCTCCTGCAAGCAGATGGCCAAGGACCTCGATTTGATCCTTGGTGCCGGTCACGCCGTCGGCGTGCCGCTGCAGCTCGCAGCGCAAGTGCGCGAGACCTATGGCTCGCTGGTCGCACAGGGCGATGGCGACACCGATTTCATCGCGACCGTCAAGCATCTCGAGCGGCTGTCCGGCCTCGGCGAACCGAAACTCTGATCGCGGAGATACATATGCGTAACTTCAACGAAAACACGATCACGGACGCGGTGCTGGAGCGGATCGCGGACGCAACCGAGCCACGGATCAAGCAAATCAGCGAAGCGCTGGTGCGGCACCTGCACGCCTTCGTCCGCGAGGTGCGGCCGACCCAGAAGGAATGGGAGTACGGCATCGACTTCCTGACCCGCACCGGCCACATGTGCGACGACAAGCGCCAGGAGTTCATCCTGCTCTCGGACACGCTCGGCGTCTCCATGCTGGTCGACGCCATCAATCATCCGGTACCGGAAGGCGCAACCGAGACGACGGTGCTCGGCCCGTTCTTCGTCCAGGCCGCGCCGGAGAAGGACAGCGGCGCCGATATCTCCGGTCCGATGGAAGGCGATCCGATGCTGGTCACCGGCTCGGTCTCGACCGTCGACGGCAAGCCGCTAGCCGGCGCCGTTGTCGACGTCTGGCACTCCGACGATGACGGCTATTACGACGTGCAGCAGCTCGACGACATCGGCGATCTCGCGATGCGCGCGCGCTTCCACACCGACGCCAATGGCCGCTTCCATTTCTGGTCGATCAAGCCGGCGGCCTATCCGATCCCGCATGACGGCCCGGTCGGGGAGATGCTGGAGGCGCAGGGCCGCCATCCCTGGCGCCCCGCCCATGTGCATTTCATGATCTCGGCGCCCGGCTTCGAGCAGCTCGTCACGCACGTGTTCGTTGCCGGCGATCAGTATCTCGACTCCGACGTGGTGTTCGGCGTCAAGGACAGCCTGATCCGCGAATTCACGAGGCATCCCGCCGGCCGTGCGCCGGATGGTCGCATGGTGGACAGCGAGTATTTTCATCTCAACTATGATTTCGGCTTGAAGCAGGTTGCGAGCAGCGCAAGAGCCGCCTAAGCCGATCGACGACGCAGTGGACCGACAAGAGTCCGGCAACAGGGAGCAGACGGGAGTTTTGGGATGGGACCTCGTGTCAGCACGAGCATATTGGCCGATCGCCTCACCGGCATGATCGGCCCGCGGGCGAGCGTTGCGCGCGGCGTGCTCGATCAGCATGGGCAGAGCGAGTCGCATTATCGCAACTTGCCGCCCGACATCGTGGTGTTCCCCGAGACGACGCAGGAGGTCGCGGAGATTGTGAAGCTGTGCGCAAGCGCGGGCATGCCGATCGTCCCGTTCGGCGCCGGCACCTCGCTGGAAGGCAATGCGGCCGCAGTCGCCGGCGGCGTCTGCTTCGACTTCGCGCGCATGAACAAGGTGCTCAGCGTGCACGACAGCGACATGGATGTCGTGGTGCAGCCCGGCATCACCCGCAAGCAGCTCAATGCGGAGCTGCGCAATACCGGACTTTTCTTTCCAATCGATCCCGGCGCCGATGCCTCGATCGGCGGCATGACCTCGACGCGCGCCTCCGGCACCATGGCGGTGCGCTACGGCACCATGAAGGACAATGTCATGGCGCTCGAGGTGGTGCTGGCCGACGGCCGCGTGATCCGGACCGCGAAGCGCGCACGGAAGTCGGCAGCGGGCTATGATCTGACACGCATGTTCGTCGGCGCCGAGGGCACGCTCGGCGTCATCACCGAGATCACCTTGAAGGTGCAACCCGTACCGCAGGCGATCTCGGCCGCGGTCTGCAGCTTCGACACGCTGCACGATGCCGTCGACACCGCGATCTCCGTGATCCAGTCCGCGATCCCCGTGGCGCGCATCGAGCTGCTCGACGACGTCATGATGCGCGGCATCAACGCCTACGCCAAGCTGGGTTATCGCGAGGCCCCCACCCTGTTCTTCGAATTCCACGGCTCCGAAAGCTCCGTTGCCGAGCAGGCCGAAGCTGCGCAGGCGATTGCCGCCGACCAAGGTGGCCACGGCTTTGCCTGGGCGAAGGCGCCGGAAGACCGCAGCCGGCTCTGGCATGCCCGCGACAACACGCTCTATGCCGGCCTTGGCCTGCGGCCCGGCGCACGCGCCGTGATTACCGATGTCTGCGTGCCGATCTCGCGTCTGGCGGAATGCCTGACCGAGACGCGGCGCGACGCGGACGAGCACGGCTTCACCGCGCCGATCGTCGGCCACGTCGGCGACGGCAATTTCCACATGCTGATCCTGATCGATCCGGCAAAGCCGGATGAAGCCGAAGGCGCCAAAGCGCTGCAGGCCCGCATGGTCGCCCGCGCCATCGCCATGGACGGCACCTGTACCGGCGAGCACGGCATCGGGCTCGGCAAGATCGATTATCTCATTGACGAGCTCGGCGACGCCGTCGACGTGATGCGGCAGGTCAAGAACGCGCTCGATCCGAATGGATTGATGAACCCGGGTAAGATTTTCGCAGGCGGAGCCAAGGCATGAGCGACGCGCTTCCGATCGAGGTCACCTCGCCAACGCCATTGCTGGAGCTGCGCGGCATCAGCAAGGAGTTTCCCGGCGTCAAGGCGCTGGATGACGTGTCCTTTGCCGTCTACCCCGGCGAAGTGCATATGCTGCTCGGCGAGAACGGCGCCGGCAAGTCCAGCCTGATGAAGGTGCTGTGCGGCGCCTATCGCGCCGACGCCGGCGAGTTCTACCACAAGGGCGAGAGGGTCGCGATCGCCTCGACGGCGGATGCGCAGAAGCTCGGCATTGCCGTGATCTTCCAGGAATTCTCGCTGGTCCCCTATCTCGACATCGCCCAGAACATCTTCCTGGGACGCGAGCCGAAGGGCCGCATCCCCGGCACCATCGACCGCCGCAGGATCCTGGCCGATGCCAAGCGCGTGCTCGACACGATCGGCTTCGATATCGATCCCGCCACCACCGTCGACAAACTGGGCGTCGCACAGCAGCAGATGGTCGAGATCGCGAAGGCGATCAGCCAGAACGCCCGCATCCTCGTGATGGACGAGCCGACCGCGGCGCTGTCCGACCGCGAGACCGAGTTATTGTTTGCGCTGATCGCGCGGCTGAAGGCCGACGGCGTCTCCATCGTCTATATTTCCCACCGCATGGCCGAGGTGTTCGCGCTCGGCGACCGCATCACGGTGCTGCGCGACGGCCGCCGCATCGACGGCGTCAAGCCCGCCGATGTCACCCCGGACCAGCTCGTGCGCATGATGGTCGGCCGTAACGTCGACATGACCTATCCGCGCAACTTTGCCGACAAGCCAGGCGAATTGCTGCTCGAGGTCAAGGGCCTCTCCGCGGCGACCGGCGTCTCCGACATCAACATCGAGGTGCGGCGGGGTGAGATCGTCGGCCTGTGCGGGCTGGTCGGCTCCGGCCGCAGCGAGGTCGCGCGCGCGATCTTCGGCGCCGACCCGGTGACGTCGGGCGAGATCATCTTCGACGGCAAGAGCATGTCGGGCGAACCTGATCTCGCCGCCCGCCGCGGCATCGCGCTGATCCCGGAGAGCCGCAAGAGCGAAGGCCTCGCGCTGCTTCGCTCGGTCGGCGACAATCTCGTCGTGTCGGCGCTGAAAAAGCTGTTCCCGAGCGGCCTGTTCGACCAGCGCAGTGCGCAGCGCACGTCCGACGGCCTAATCCGGCAGCTGCGCATTGCCACGCCCAGCGCGCGGCAGACCGTGGGCCTGCTCTCCGGCGGCAACCAGCAGAAGGTCGTGATCGGCAAGTGGCTGGCGGCCGGCTCGAAGCTCTTCATCTTCGACGAGCCGACGCGGGGCATCGACATCGGCGCCAAGTCCGAGATTTTTGCCCTGATCGACCGGCTGGTGGCCGAAGGCGCCGCGGCACTCATGATCTCCTCCGAGCAGGTCGAGATCTGCCACGTCTGCGACCGCGCCTATGTGATGCGCGAGGGGCGCATCGCCGGGCATCTGACCCGCAACGAACTGACCGAGGAGAACATCGTGCGACTGGGGATGCATCATGCGTGAAGCCGCGGTCGTATCACAACCCAATCCACTGCAGCGCATTCCCGGCGTTGCCATCGTGCTGGTGCTGCTGATCGCGCTGTTCAGCGCCATCGCGCCCGGCTTCCTGTCGGCCGCCAACCTCTCCAACGTGCTGGTGCAGTCGACCATCCTGACCATGCTCGCGCTGCCGATGACCTTGATCATCATGACCGAGGGCCTGGACCTGTCGATGGGCGCGGTGCTGACGCTGACCTCGCTTTGCGTTGCGATCGTGTCGCTCGCGACCAAATCGATGCTGCTCGGCCTCGGCGCCGGCCTGCTGGTCGGCGCGGCTTTCGGCATCGCCAATGGCTGGCTGGTCGCGATCCTCGGTATCCCGCCCTTCGTCGCGACCCTCGGCACGCTCGGCATGGCGCAGGGCCTGTCGCTGATCGTCAGCGACGGCCAGAGCGTGGTCGGCATCCCCCACAGCGTGCGCGACATCTATTCGGCGACGCTGCTCGGCGTGCCCGTGCCGATCGTGATGGCGCTGGTGACCTATGCGGTGTTCCACGGCCTGCTCTATCACACCCGCTTCGGCACCTACATTTTCGCGCTCGGCGGCAATCGCGAGGCGCTGCGCTATGCCGGTCTCTCGCCGAACAAGCTGCTGATCGCGGTGTACGCGATCGGCGGCGCCATGGCCGGCATCGCGGGCCTGCTGATGACGGCGCGGATGAATTCCGGCCACCCGACCGCCGGCCTCGGCCTCGAATTCGATGCCATCGCCGCCGTCGCGGTCGGCGGCACCTCGTTCGAGCGCGGCAATGGCTGGCTGCTCGGCACATTGCTCGGCGTTCTCTCCGTGGGCGTGCTGCGCAACGGGCTGAACCTGATCTCGCTGCCGTCCTCGGTGCAGGTCGCAAGCGTCGGTGTCCTCGTCATCGTTGCCCTGTTCCTCGACGGCCTCAGGAGCCGCGCATGACCGATATCAGCAAAGAGGCGATCGCGCCGCCCCGCTCGTTCCTGTCGCAGGACGCGATCCAGCTGTTCTACCGCCTGCTCGCGGCGCTTCTGATTTGCGCGGTGCTCGCCGTGCTCAGCGATTCCTTCCTGAGCCTCGGCAACATCCTCAATGTGCTGCGGCAAGCGAGCCTGACCTTCTTCATCGCCTCCGGCCTGACGCTGGTGGTGCTCACGGCAGGCCTCGATCTCTCCGTCGGCGCCAATGTCGCGCTGTCGGCCTGCATCGCCGGGACCGTGATCCACAAGACCGGCTCGCCGGCGCTCGGCATCCTCACCGGCCTCGCCTGCGGCGGCATAGTCGGCCTCCTCAACGGCATCATGGTCACGGCACTCCGCATCCCCTCCTTCATCGCGACCTATGGCATGCTCTGGGTGCTGAACGGCCTCACCTACTGGTACATGGCAGGCGAGACCCTGCACGGCTTCCCCGCAGGCTTCCGCCAGATCGGCAGCGGCTATCTGTTCGGTCTGCCCATTCCGGTCTACCTGCTGCTGGTGTTCCTCGGGATCGGGACGCTGTTTGCGCAGCGGACGATCTGGGGCCAGGAGATCTATGCGATCGGCGCCAATCCGGTCGCCGCCCGTCTCTCCGGCATTCCCGTCGCGCGGCGCCTGCTGCTGGTCTACGCGGTCTCCGGCACCATGGCCGGACTCGCCTCGATCATCTTCCTGTCGCGGCTCAATTCGGCCGAGGCCGACATCGGCGAGAGCCTGACGCTGCCGGCGATCGCGGCTGTACTGATCGGCGGCACCTCCCTGTTCGGCGGCGTCGGCACCGTGTTCGGCACCTTCATCGGCGCGCTGATCCTGACGCTGGTGCTGAACGGCATGAACTTGCTCTCGGTCAGCGCCAACTGGCAGCCGCTGGTGACAGGCATCATCGTCATTCTCGCGGTCTGGCTCGACATGAAGACCCGCCGCCGCGCGCAATGAGCACTTAGAAATCCAACAAGCAAAATGAGGGATGGAGGCACTATGAAACTGACACTGGGCTACTCGACGTGTTCCTTTGCGCTGCCGCTGCTGATGGCGGCCGCGTTCACGACTGGGGCGCGCGCCGACGGCGAGACCATCGCCGTCTTCACCAAGAACCAGACCAACCCGTTCTTCCAGACAGTGCGGGTCGGCGCCGACAACATGGCGAAGTCGCTGAACGCGAAGACGCTGCAATACATCCCGACCAAGCCCGACTCGATCCCCGAGCAGCTCAGCCAGATCGAGGACGTCGTGGTGAAGAAGCCGAGCGCGATCGTGTTCACGCCGGTCGACTACAAGGCGATGGTGCCGGGCGTCGAGAAGATCAACGAAGCCAAGATCCCGGTCGTCAACATCACCGATCGCTCGGCGGGCGGCAAGTTCCTGTCCTTCGTCGGCGCCGACGATTACAGCCTTGGCCTCGAGACCGCGCGCTTCCTGCTGAAGACGCTGGGCGGCAAGGGCAACATCGTCATCATCGAGGGCGTCAAGGGCTCGCTGACCAACGTCGACCGCGTCCGCGGCTTCAACGACGCGATCAAGGAGAACCCCGGCGCCAAGCTCTTGGCCTCGCAGCCCGGCAACTATCAGCGGCTCCAGGCGCTCCAGGTCATGGAGAATTTGATGCAGTCGAATTCGCAGATCGACGGCGTGCTGGCTGCCAACGACGCCATGGCGGTCGGCGCGATCGAGGCGCTCGACGGTGCCAACCGCAAGGCGCAGGTGATCGGCATCAACGGCACCAAGGAGGCGATCGACGCGATCAAGTCAGGCAAGCTGCTCGCCAGCGGCGACTACAACGGGTTCGCGCAAGGCTGTCTCGGCACCATGATGGCGATCCGCTCCTTGCGCAACCAGCCCGTCATCAGCGAGATCGTGCTGAAGCCGACCGTCATCACCAAGGACAATTACCAGCCGTTCGACGTGCCGCTCGAGCAGCGCACCTGCCCGACCTTCGAGGACGCCGGCAAGCTCGGCGCCAAATAGACCAACCAATCACCGCAAATACGGACGGCCGCACTCGCGGCCGTCCCAAGAACTGAGCCAAGAAACGGAGACATCATGCTGTTCGCTATTCACGCCGTCGACCGCGCCGGCGCGCTGCCGACGCGGCTCGCCAATTACGACGCCCACAAGGCTTTCCTGAGCGACACCTCGCGCTTCGGCGTTAGGATCGTGATGTCGGGGCCGCTGGTGTCCGACGACGGCCAGACCATGATCGGCAGCCTGTTCCTGATCGATGCGCCGGGCCGCAGCGAGGTCGAAGCCTTCAACCGCGCCGATCCCTTTGCCGCAGCGGGCATCTGGGAGAAGGTCACGATCACCGGCTTCCTGCGCCGGCAGGGCTAAAGCCCCTCCACTTCCTCCGCAAGGTGACATGCCGCCCACTGCTCGGGTCCGATCGCGCGCAGCGTCGGCTCCTCGGTGCGGCAGCGGTCGAAAACGAGCGGGCAGCGGGTGTGGAAACGGCATCCCTTCGGCGGATTGATCGGGCTCGGCACGTCGCCGCCGAGGATGATGGGATTGCGCTTCGCGCCGGGCTCGGGCAGCGGCACCGCCGAGAGCAACGCCCTCGTATAGGGATGCTTTGGCGCGGCAAAGATCTCGCGGCGCGGCGCCACCTCGACGATCTTGCCGAGATACATCACCGCGACGCGGTGGGTCATGTGCTCGACGATGGCGAGGTCATGGCTGATGAACAGCAGTGCCAGGCCGAATTTCTGCTGAAGGTCCTGCAAGAGATTGACGATCTGCGCCTTGACCGAGACGTCGAGCGCGGAGACCGCCTCGTCGCAGACGATCAGCTCGGGCTCGGCCGCGAGCGCCCGGGCAATGCCGATGCGCTGGCGCTGGCCACCTGAGAATTCGTGCGGCCGGCGGTTCAGCGCCTCCCGCGGCAGGCGCACCGTGTCCATCAGCGCGGTGACGCGGACTTCGAGATCCTCCGCGGATTTGGCCAGACCAAAATTACGGATCGGCTCGGCGAGAATGTCGCGCACGCGCATGCGCGGGTTGAGGCTCGAGAACGGATCCTGGAACACCACCTGCACGCGGCGGCGCATCTGGCGCATCGTGCTCGGATGGGCGTCGTCGATGCGCTGGCCGTCGAGGATCACCTGCCCTGCGGTGATGTCGAACAGCCGCAGGATGGCGCGGCCGACCGTCGACTTGCCACAGCCGGACTCGCCGACTAGCGACAGCGTCTCGCCGCGCGCGATCTCGAACGACACGCCGTCGACCGCATAGACGAATTCGGTTTGTCGCCCGAAGAGGCCCTTGTTGATCGGGAAATGCTTCTTGAGGTCGTTGACCTGGAGCAGCGGAACACTCATGCCGCGACCGCCCCCTTGGCGGCGTAGTGGCAGGCGGCAATGTGGCGCGGGCCTTTCTCTTCCAGGCCCGGCGCATATTGCCGGCAGAGATCGGTTGCGAGCGCGCAGCGGCCGGCGAAGACGCAGCCGATGATCGGCTTGCGCAGATCAGGCACCTGTCCGGGAATCTCGGCAAGCCGCGTCGCGGTGCCCGCGAGCGAGGAGCCGAGCTTCGGCACCGCACCTAACAGGCCCTGCGTATAGGGATGCCGCGGCGAGCGGAACAGCTCCGCGACCGGCGCCTCCTCGACCTTGCGGCCGGCATACATGACCATGACGCGCTCGGCGATCTCGGCGACGACGCCGAGATCGTGGGTGATGAGGATGATGGCCGCGCCGACCCGGCGCTTCAGGTCCAGCATCAGCTTGAGGATCTGCGCCTGGATCGTCACGTCGAGCGCGGTGGTCGGCTCGTCGGCGATCAGGAGCTTTGGATTGCAGGCGAGCGCGATCGCGATCATCACGCGCTGGCGCATGCCGCCGGAGAGCTGATGCGGATATTCGCGCACGCGCCGCTTCGGCTCGGGGATGCCGACCAGCGTCAGCATCTCGATCGCGTGCGCTTCCGCGGCCTGCTTGTCCAGGCCCTGATGGATCATCAGCGTCTCGCGGATCTGGCGGCCGACGGTCAGCACCGGATTGAGGCTCGTCATCGGCTCCTGGAAGATCATCGAGATGTCGTTGCCGCGGATCGCGCGCATCTCGCGATCGGAGAGCGCGAGAAGATCCTTGCCGGCGAAGCGGATGGCGCCCGCGATCCTGCCGGGCGGCTCCGGGATCAGGCGCATCAGCGACATCGAGGTCACCGACTTGCCGCAGCCGGACTCGCCGACGATCGCCAGCGTCTCGCCCTCGTTGACGTGGAAGGACACCCCGTCCACCGCGCGGTTGATGCCGCTCGGGGTGCGGAAGTGGGTTTGCAGATTCTCGACCTCTAACAACGCCATCGCGGTCAGCCTCGGGACATCTAAAGACGCTTGGCCATGCGCGGATCGAGCGCATCGCGAAGGCCGTCGCCGAGCAAATTCACGGCGAGCACGGTGATCGACAGGAAAGCCGCCGGGAAGAACACGATGTAAGGCTTGACCTGCCACAGCGCGCGACCTTCCGCCATGATGTTGCCCCAGGACGGAATGGTGGGCGGCGTGCCCGCGCCGATGAAGGACAGGATCGCCTCGGTGATCATGGCGCTGGCGCAAATGTAGGTCGCCTGCACCAGCATCGGCGCGACCGTGTTGGGCAGGATGTGGCGCAGGATGATCATCGGCGTGCGCGTGCCGCAGGCGACGGCCGCGTCCACATAGGGCTGCTCGCGCAGCGACAGCACCACGCTACGAACAAGACGAGAAACTCGCGGAATCTCGGCGATGGTGATCGCGAGGATGACGTTGCCGACGCTGCCGCGCGTCAGCGCCATCAGCGCGATCGCGAGCAGGATCGGCGGGATCGACATCAACCCGTCCATGAAGCGCATCAAAATGCCGTCGGCCCAGCGGATGAAGCCCGAGACCATGCCGATGGCAAGACCTGCCGCGGACGCGAAGATCGCGACCGACAGGCCGACCGTCAGCGAGACCCGCGCACCGAACAGCACGCGCGAGTAGATGTCGCGACCGAGCACGTCGGTGCCGAACCAGAAATCGGCCGAAGGCGCCCGCGTGCGCTTGGCCGGCGCCAGCGCAGTCGGATCGACCGTCCAGAGATAGGGCGCGAACACCGCGATCAGGACGAGCAGCAGCAGCAGTGCGCCGCCGATCGCAACGGTGGGATGGCCGCGCAGGAAGCCGATGAAACCGCGCCGGATCGTGACCGGGCGCAGGATCTCAGGCAGCTGGGGCGCGAGGACGAGGCCGGTCGGAAGCGATTGCGGATTGACGGTGGTGTCGGTCAATAGCGGATCCTCGGGTCGACGAGCGTATAAATGACGTCGATCATCAGGTTGACGAGGACGTAGACGAAGCTGAACAGCAGCACGATGCCCTGGATCACCGGATAGTCGCGGCGCAGGATCGCGTCGATCGTGAGCCGGCCGAGGCCGGGAATCGCGAACACGCTTTCGGTGACGACCGCGCCGCCGATCAGCAGCGCGATGCCGATCCCGATCACGGTCACGATCGGCACCGCCGCGTTCTTCAGCGCATGAATGAACAGGATGCCGCCCTGCCCGAGGCCCTTGGCCTTGGCGGTGCGGATATAGTCCTGCTGCAACACTTCGAGCATGGCGGCGCGGGTGATGCGCGCGACCAGCGCGATGTAGACGCAGCCGAGCGCGACCGCCGGCAGGATCAGGTTCTCCAGCCAGGGCCAGAAGCCTTGGTTGAGCGGCGTATAGCCCTGCACCGGAAGCCATTCCAGTTCGAGCGCGAAGATGTAGGCGAGCATGTAGCCGACCACGAACACCGGCAGCGAGAAGCCGAACACGGCAAAGCCCATGATCGCACGGTCGATCAGGCTGCCGGCCTTCCACGCCGCCACGACGCCGAGCGGCACCGCGACCACGATGGTGAGCAGCAGCGTGACGATCATCAGCGACAGCGTCGGCCCGAGACGCTGCCCGATCATCGCCGAGACCGGCAGATTGGTGAAGATCGAGGTGCCGAGATCGCCATGCAGGATGCGCCAGACCCAGCTTCCGAACTGGATCAGGAACGGCCGGTCGAGGCCGAGGCTCTGGCGGATGCGCTCCACATCCTCCGGGCTTGCCTGGTCGCCCGCGATCACCACGGCGGGATCACCCGGCGCGATGTAAAGCAGGCTGAACACGAACAGCGCGACGATCGCCATTACCGGCAAGGTCGCGACGATGCGACGGAGGATGTAAGAGAGCATCTGGCCTCAGCGCGCGATCATGCGGACTTCGACACGCCCCAGAAGAACGGCAGCGGCCCCTTGGTAATGCCGGAGACGTTCTTGCGCCAGGCCGTGTAGGTCAAGAAGAAGCCGGTCGGCGCGTAGACGACATCCTCGAGCGCCGCCTTGTTGACCTGCCCGATCGCGGCCTTCTCCTCCTCGAGATTCTTGGCGTCGAACCAGGCCGTGATCTCCTTCTCGGTCTTCGGGCTGTTGGGCCAACCGAACCAGGCCTTGTCGCCGTTGGCGCGGATGGCGGTGTAGGCGGCGGGCGTGATGCAATCGGCGCCAGCATGCCAGCTGTGGAACATGTTCCAGCCGCCCTGTCCCGGCGGCGTCTTCGCCGCACGGCGAGAGCCGACCGTGCCCCAGTCGGTGGCAACGAAGTCGACATTCATGCCGAGCTTCTTGAGCAGGTCGGCGGTGACGTCGCCTTGCGCCTTCGTGATCGGCTGGTCCTGCGCCACGAGGCAGGTCACCGGCTGGCCGGAATAGCCGCTCTCGGCGAGCAGCTTCTTGGCGGCGTCAAAATCGCGTTTGCCCTTGAGGATCTCACCGCCCAGCTCGCTGTAGACCGGCGTGTCAGGCGTGAAGAAGCCAGGCAGCGGCTTCCACAGCGCGGTGTCGTCGCCGACGATGGCGCGCATATAGTCTTCCTGACTCAGCGCCATCAGCACCGCGCGCCGCGCCCGCACGTCGTTGAACGGCGCGAACAGATGGTTCATGCGGAACGAGCCGATATTGCCGAGGGGATCGCCGATATCGACGCTGATGTTCTTGTTCTTCTTCAGGACCGGCACGAGATCCGCGATCGGGTTCTCCCACCAGTCGACCTCGCCGTTCTGCAATGCCGCAGCAGCGGTGGCCGGATCAGGCATTACGATCCATTCGACGCGATCAACCAAGATGTTCTTGCCGCCGGCGAGCCAGGACGCCTTCTCCTGCCTCGGCACGTAATCGGTGAACTTCTCAAACACCGACTTGGCGCCGGGCACCCATTCGCTCTTGGCGAACTTCATCGGCCCGGAGCCGACATACTCGGTGATCTGCTTGAACGGATCGGTCTTGGCGATGCGCTCCGGCATGATGAAGGAGCACGGCGCGTTGTTCTTGGCGAGCGCGTAGAGCATTTTCGGGAAGGGCTGCTTCAAGACCCATTTGAAGGTGCGGTCGTCGACAGCCGTCAGCTCCTGCTGGATCGCGATGATCATCAGGCCCATCGGATCGCGCGCCGCCCAGCGTGACAGGCTGGCGACGACGTCCTTGGCCAGCACCGGCTCGCCATCATGGAATTTGAGGCCCGGGCGCAGCTTGAAGGTCCAGATCTTGCCGTCGTCGGTGGTTTCCTCGGACTCGATCATCTGGCGCTGCGGCTGCAGCTGCGCGTCGATGCCGTAGAGCGTATCCCAGACCAGCGCGGCGGCGTTGCGCACGACATATTGCGTGCCCCAGATCGGGTCGAAATTGGCGAGATTGGCCTGGGGCACGAAGCGCAGGGTGCGCGCCGCGGCGCCCTGGGCGATTGCCGGGGCCGAAAGGCCCGTCAATGCCAGACCGCCCGCGCCAGCCAGTCCCTTCAATACGGTCCTGCGATCCATGAAGTCCTCCCAGTAATGCCGTGATGCCAGCTTTTCTTTGGCCAAGGGCAAGTGAAACCGAGCCCATTTGCAAGCAAATGGTATGCCACTATCCGGGCCTTCGCCAGCGGGATCTCATCGACTTCTTAGCCGGTCATGGCACAGCAGCACGGACGCGGCCTGAGCTACGTGATCGCCATTTTGCGGGAAGACCGGGGCGTCACTTCTCAGGTGGCGGCACTGCGCCGGTCCGGCTGGTGATCAGACCGTAATGCTCGATGCGGCGGTGTTGTGCGAAATTGAAGATCGTGGTCTTGCCAAAAGTCGTGGCATCGAGATCGCAGCGATGGACAAGGAGCTCGTCGCCTTCGGTCTTAGCCTCGGCAACGATCTCGCCGTTGGGATCGACGATGACACTGCCGCCAAACAAGGCGTGACCGTCCTCGACGCCGGCCTTGGCCACCGCGACCACCCAGGTTGCATTCTGATAAGCGCCGGCCTGCACGGAGAGGCGGTTGTGAAACATGCGCTTCTCGATGCCCTCCTCGCGGCTCTCCGCGTTCTCCGACGGCGTGTTGTAGCCGATCAGCACCATCTCAACGCCCTGCAAGCCCATGACGCGATAGGTCTCGGGCCAGCGGCGGTCGTTGCAGATGGCCATGCCAATGATGCCGCCCAGCTCGCGCCAGACGTTGAAACCGAGATCGCCCGGCTCGAAATAGCGCTTCTCCAGGTGCTGGTGCGACCGATTGGCGTCGTATTCCGCATGGCCCGGCAAATGGACCTTGCGATATTTGCCGACGATCTTGCCAGACTTGTCGGTCAGGATCGCCGTGTTGAAGTGATGGCCGTCGGGCGTCAGCTCGGCATAGCCGAAATTCATCGCGATCCGATGCTGCGCCGCACGCTCGAACAGCGGCCTCGTCGCAGCGTTCGGCATTTGGCGTTCGAACCAGCTGTCGAACTCGGCCCGGTCCTCGACGTACCAGCGCGGGAAGAACGTCGTCAGCGCCAACTCAGGATAGACGATCAGGTCGGCGCCTCTGGCGCTGGCCTCATCCATCAGCGCAATCATGCGCTTGACCACGACCTCGCGGCTGTCGGCTTTCTGGATCGGGCCCATCTGGGCGGCGGCAACGTTGACGATACGCATCGGCGATTTCCGGATTTCTTGACGAGGCTGGGGATCGCAGGCTCAGGAGCCCACCGGCGCGCGCAGCATAACGCAGCCTCGCGCCGTTTTTCCACCCAAGCAGATTTCATGCCGTTCGCCCTAATCGGCATCCTTCGCTTCACACCTCGTGCCGGTGTTGTTCCGGGAGGCCTCCGTGACCGCAAAAAAGAGAAAGGCGCGTCACGGCCTGGCGTGACGCGCCTTGTGATGGGACGTTGCGCGGGTTTTACGCGCTCGCCTGCGTGACGAACTTGGTGTTGAGGTAACCCTCGATCGCCTCGAGCCCGCCTTCGGAGCCGTAGCCGGAATCCTTGATGCCGCCGAACGGCACTTCCGGCAGCGCGAGGCCGTGATGGTTGATCGAGACCATGCCGCTCTCGATGTCAGAGCCGATCGCCTGCATCGTCTTGGTCGAGGTGGTGTAGGCGTAGGCCGCAAGGCCGTAAGGCAGACGGTTGGCTTCGGCAACCACTTCGTCATAGCTGCGGAACGACGTGATCGGCGCCAGCGGGCCGAACGGCTCCTCGTTCATGATGCGGGCATCGCGCGGCACGTCGGTGATCACGGTCGGCTCGAAGAAGAAGCCTTCATTTCCGATGCGCTTGCCGCCGGCCTGCACCTTGGCGCCGCGCTGGACGGCGTCGGAGACCAGACCTTCCATGGCGTCGACGCGGCGCGGGTTCGCCAGCGGGCCCATGCGGGTGTCCTTGTCCAGACCATTGCCGACCTTGAGGCTCTTGGCGGCTGCGACGAACTTGTCGACGAAGGGCTGATAGACGCTCTCATGCACCAGGAAGCGCGTCGGCGAGACGCAGACCTGGCCGGCATTGCGGAACTTGTTGGCCGAGAGGATTTTTGCAGCGTTGTCGAGATCGGCATCCGCGAACACGATCGCCGGCGCATGGCCGCCGAGCTCCATGGTGACGCGCTTCATGTGCAGACCGGCGAGCGCGGCCAGATGCTTGCCGACCGCGGTCGAGCCCGTGAAGCTGATCTTGCGGATGATCGGGTGCGGGATGAGATATTCCGACACTTCTGACGGAACGCCGAACACCAGCTGAACGACGCCGGGCGGAATACCGGCATCCGCATAGGCGCGCACCAGCTCCATGCAGCTCGCGGGCGTTTCTTCCGGGCCCTTCACGATGATCGAGCAGCCCGCAGCGAGCGCAGCCGAGATCTTGCGCACGGCCTGGTTGATCGGGAAATTCCAGGGCGTGAACGCCGCGACCGGGCCGACCGGCTCCTTGGTCACGAGCTGGGAGACGTTGCCCATCCGCGGCGGCACGATGCGGCCATAAGCGCGGCGGGCCTCCTCGGAGAACCAGTCGATGAGGTCGCCGGCCAGCATGGTCTCGCCCTGCGCTTCCACCACCGGCTTGCCCTGCTCCATGGTCATCACGGGGGCGATCTCGGCGGCGCGGGAGCGGATGATGTCGGCCGCTTTCCGCATCAGCTTGTAGCGGTCGAACGGCGAGGTCTTGCGCCAGACCTCGAAGCCGGCCCTGGCGGCCTCCAGCGCGCGGTCGAGGTCCGCCTTCGAGGCGTGCGGGGTCTTGCCGATCGGCTGGCCGGTGGCGGGATTGAGGATGTCCTCCGACTTGCCGGACGTGCCGTCGGTCCACTCGCCGGCGATGAACATTTGAACTTTCGGATACATCCTCGTTGCCTCCATGATTTCGCGCATTGGCGGGCTTGGCGCCCGCGGTTTCAAGCCGGCGCAGAGCTACACCGAAAGGGGCCAAACGAAAAGGGATCAATGATGCCGCAGCAACGCATCGCTGATCTTCTCGGCGGCCATGATCACGGGGATGTTGGTATTGGCCGTCGGCAGTCGCGGCATGATCGAGGCGTCTGCGACATAGACGTTCTCGCTGCCGATCACCCGGCCCCTGGGATCGACCACCGCCATCCTGTCGGCGGGGTCGCCCATGCAGCAGGTCCCTACGGGATGCCAGACGCCGAACACGCTCTGCCGCACGAAGGCTTCGAGCGCGCGCTCGTCCGCGAGCGTCGCCTGGAAGGCCGTGCCGTTGAGCAGCACCAGCCGGATCAGGAGTTGCCGCAAGCCTGCGGGCACGTCGAGCATCGGACCGAGGATGGAGGCGACGATGCGGTTGGCGGTGCCGTAACGGCTGAGGCGCTTGATGCGCGGGGAATAGGAGGCGGGAAAGAAATCGCCGGCCTCAGGATTGAGCTGCGGATGCACCACGAGCCTTGCCAGCAGCCGGACGGCTGCGACGAGCCGCTCAACATCACGCTCGTCGGACAGCAGATTGAAATCGACGACCGGATAGGCCTTCGGATCCTGGCTCGCCAGCGTGAGCGAGCCGCTCGAATACGGCCGGTTGCACCAGAGGAAATAGAGGCCGAGCCGTGTGCCCAGCGCATGCCAGCCACCGCGGGCAGAGGCCGTGATGTACATGTCGGAGGGATCGCAGGCCGGCTGTCCCGACGAGAACCGCATGGCCGTGAAATTGGGGCGGCGCCGGGCTAGCGGCAGCCGCAACCGCCGCGGCAAATATTGGCAGAAGGTCAGCGCGGGATGATCGCGCAGATTGCCGCCGACGCCGGGAAGGTCGATGGCGACGGGAATGCCGAGCGCCTGCAGCGCGGCCCCCGGGCCGATGCCCGCCCGCATCAGGATCGCCGGCGATTGCAGCGCGCCTGCGGTGAGGATCACGCGGCCGGCACTGACGGTGAGCTTTTGCCCACCACGCGCGACCACCACACTCCTCGCGCGGCGGCCATCGAGCTGGAGCTGCTCGACCTCGCTGCCGGCCCAAATGGTCAGGTTCGGCCGCGCCCGCGTTGCCGCATCGAGATAGCCGGCGGCCGTGGAGACGCGGCGGTCGTTGCGGTTCGAGAACGCCGGCGGGAAAATGCCGTCATCGAACTCGGCGTTCTGGTCCTTGCGAAACGGCAGGCCGGTCGCCGACAGCGCCTCGCCCGCCGCGCGGCCAAACGCCGGCATGGCCTCGCGCGCGATGCGGCGGATCGGAATCGGGCCGCCTCTGCCATGCAGCGGGCCGTCGAAATCCAGATCGGTCTCGAGCTTGAGGAAATATGGCAGCACATCGGTCCAGCCCCAGCCGCGTGCACCGAGATCGTGCCATTCGTCGTAATCGCGCGGCAGGCCGCGATTGGCCGACTGCACGTTGATGCTGGAGCCGCCGCCCATCACCCGCCCCTGCTCATAGGCACGGACGACCGGCTTGCCCTCGGCGTTACGGCCCGCGGCCGCCGACAGGCCGGGCCAGATGTACTTGTCGCCGAAGAACAGCGGCATCGGATAGCTGTCGAGGATCTCTGCAGGCGTCGCCTCGGGCGGCGTGTCCATTCCGGCTTCGATCAGCAGCACGTGGCGGCGTGCGTCGGCGGAAAGCCGATTGGCGAGCACGCAGCCCGCCGACCCGCCGCCAACGATCACATCGTCGAAATGCAGTCCATCCATTCCCGTCTCATCGCGCAATTCGATGGATCGGCGCGGCCGCTTGCGCAGCCGCGCCGGATTTGGCTCAGCGGAAGTTGCCTTTGGTCTCGGGGATCACGACGGCTCCGATCAGATAGATCACGAACACGCCGACCGCGAAATAAGCCAGCGACATCGGGATCTGCGCCGGGCTGGCGCTCACCAGCGAGACGAAGGTCGGCATCATGCCGCCGAGCGCAAAGCCGATGTTCCAGGACAGGCCCGTGCCGCTCGCGCGCAGCGCGGTCGGGAAGCGCTCGTTCAGGAAAATCAGCACCGGCGCGTAGCCGGCATTGCCGATGAAGGCGATCGCGAGCGCAAGAAGCGTGATCTGCGTCGTGTCCTTGGTGGCGGCGAGATTGAGATAGCACAGCGGCAGCAGCACGGCCGCCAGCGCGCCGATCAGCAGGAACGTCTTCTTGCGGCCGATCCAGTCGCTGAGCGCGCCGACCAGCACCGCGGAGAAGAACGCCGACACGCTCGCGCCCATCAGGATCAGCGACGAGGTCTGGTTCGGGACCGCGTTGATCACCTTCAGGAAGCTCGGCAGGTAGCCGGAGGTCAGGTAGTAACCGGCGCCACCGCCGAAGGTGATGAGCAAATTGACCAGCAGCACGCCGCGATATTCGCCGGAGAACACGTCCTTCACCGGCGCCTTCGAGACCTTCGCCTGCTTGTTGCCCTGCTGGCGCTTGAGCTCCTTGAAGTATGGGGATTCCTCGAGGTTGCGGAAGATGAACCAGCCGAGCAGCGAGCTGAGCAGCCCCGAGAAGAACATGAAGCGCCAGCCCCACACCGCGAAGGCATCGCCGGGGAAGACCGAGGACGTGATCAGGAAGATGAAGGACGCGAGCAGCGCGCCGATGCCGGCGCCGCCGCCGCCGACCAGGCCCGACATCGCGCCGCGCCATTGCGGCGGCACGGACTCGGTGCCGATCGTGTGGGTCGAGGCGACGACACCACCGACGAACACGCCCTGCACCAGGCGCAAGATCAAGAAGATGATCGGCGCGAGCACGCCGACCTGCGCGATGGTCGGCAGCAGGCCGAACGCCGCGGTGCTGAGGCCGACGCCGATGATGGCGATCAGCATGGCCTGCTTGCGGCCGTGCACGTCGGCATAATGGCCGAACACGGCTGAGCCGAGCGGCCGCATCAAGAGCGTCACGGCAAACGAGCCATAGACTGCCGCCAGCGACAGCGCCGCATTGCTCGACGGAAAGAACAGCGCGCCGACGACCGGCGCCACGTAGAGCAGAATGAACAAATCGAACAGATCCAGCGCCCATCCGAGCACCGATGCGATGATCGCGTTGACCATCTGCTTGTTGTCGGCAGATGCTTGCGCACCCGCGACCGGCATATCCATCTCAGCCATGTTGTTTTACCTCCCCCGTTTGAATCGCGCCGCGGTCCGCGCCATTGCGAACCGCGGCAGTTCGTTGCATCGCGTGTCAGCGGCCGACGAATTTCGGCGGACGCTTGGCGTTGAAGGCCTCGACGCCTTCCTTGAAGTCTTCGGACTGACGTAGGCGGCTGTAGCAATGCCCCTCCAGCTCGATCGCGATGGCGAGCGTCGAATCCTCGGTGTCGTTGAGGAGCTTCTTGGCGGTGCGCTGCGCCAGCGGCGAGAAGGTGCGGAGCTCGTCGACCAGCTTGTCGGTCGCCTTCTCCAGCTCGGCATCCGGCACGCATTCGGTGGCGATACCCCACTCATAGGCCTGTTTGGCCGAGATGCGCTTGGAGCGCATCACGATGTCCTTGGTGCGCGTGATGCCGACCATCTTCTGCAGGCGCGCCGAGCCGCCCGAGCCCGGGATCTGGCCGAGCTTCTGCTCCGGCAGCGCGTATTGCGTGGTCTCGGAGGCGATGCGGAAGTCGCAGGCGAGCGACAGCTCGAAGCCGACACCGAAGCAATAGCCGCGGTTGGCGACGATCACGGGCTTGGCGCAGCGCGCGGGCGCGGCGATGTTCCAGGCGAGCTTGGAGACGTGCTCGGGGCTCGCCTCCATGAAGCCGCCGATATTGCCGCCGCTGGAGAAATGCTCGCCCTCGCCACGCACCACGATCACGCGCACGCGCGGATCCTCGTCCAGCGTCTCGAAGGTCAGCCGCAGCTGGTCGCGCTGCGGCATCGCCACGACGTTGTAGGGCGGCCTCCCCAAGATGATGTCCGCGCGCTCATGCGCCTCGTCGATCTCGACCTTGAACCCGTCGAGTTTTGCGAGCCGGGGATCGGCGAATGTATAGGGTGACGGCATCTGTGCTTCCTTCTGTTGATGGTGATGATCAGGCGGCGTCCGATGGCGGCAGGCGCTCGGCCTCGTATTCTCCGGCGACCAGCAGTCGCCGCAGCAGCTTGCCGACCGGCGATTTCGGGATCGCGTCGACGAAGACGTAGCGGCGCGGCCGCTTGAAATTGGCAAGGCCCGAGGTGCGGCAGAACTGCTCCAGCTCGACTTCCGAGACGGCGCGATTGCGCTTGACGAAGGCGGCGACGACCTTGCCCCATTTCTCGTCGGCGACGCCGACGACCGCGACCTCGTCGACGGCGGGATGCAGGGACAGGCAGCTCTCGATCTCGACCGGCGAGACGTTCTCGCCGCCGGTGATGATCATGTCGTCGACGCGCCCGGTGACGAACAGGTCACCATCGGGATCGACGAAGCCGGTGTCGCCGGTAAAGTACCAGCCCTCACGCAGCGACTTGGCGTCCGCCTCGGGACGCCGCCAATAGCCCTCGAAGGCCTCGTCGCCTCTGAGCGTCGCGATGATCTCGCCCTCCTCGCCGACTGCCGCGAGATCTGCGACCGACTTCGCACCGATACGCACGACCTTGACGTGCTGGTTCAGCCCGGCCTTGCCGGCCGAGCCGGGCTTTGCCGCTGCATCCTGATCGATCGTAAAGGTGTAGATCTCGGAGCTGCCGTAGTGATTGACGAACAATTCCGGCCTGAATGCCTCGTTCAGCTTCTTGAGCAATCCATCGGTCATCGACGCGCCGGCAAAACCGAGCTTGCGCACGCTGGAGACGTCGGTCCTGGCAAACGCCTCGTGATGGACGAGGTCGTGATAGAGCGTCGGCACCAGATAGAGATTGGTGATCGCTTCCTGCTCGATCAGCGCCAGCGCCTGGCGGCTGTCATAGCGCGGCAGGCAGATGAAGCTGCCGCCGATCAGCGACATCGCCAGCAGCGAGCGAACGCCCATGGTGTGATAGAGCGGCATTACGCCGAGCGTGCGCTCGCCGCGGCCGTAGAGATTTTGCGCGACATGCGCGATCGCCGCCGCCCGCTCGGCACGATGCCGCCGCGGCACGCCCTTCGGCCGCGACGTCGTGCCTGACGTATAGAGCATGATCGACCACGCATCGGCACCGACGCGCGGCTCGGCGTCGGGTGCGCGGTCCTTGATCAGATCAGCAAAGCTCGTCGCATCGCCCGTGCCGGGATCGACCGACACGCGTAGCAGCTTGCCTGCCAGCGCCGAGCCCTGGACGGCTTCGGCAGAGATATCCTGATAGAAGGCAGCGCAGGCTTCGGCGTTCTCGATGCAGTAATCGAGCTCGTCGGCCTTGGCGCGCCAGTTGATCGGCGTGATGACGAGGCCTGCGAACTGGCAGGCCCAGTGCAGCGTCGCCGCTTCCCAGCGGTTCTGCAGCAGCGTGACGACGTGATCGCCGGGCTTGAGGCCGAGGCGGTCGAACGAGGCCACCAGCGCGGAGATCTTGTCGTACCATTGTCGATAGGTCAGGCGGAGATCGCCGTCGACCAATGCAATGGAATTGGGATCGCGCGCGGCGCTGGCCATGAAGCTGCTGGCGAGATCAAGCATCGGACGTCTCTTTGTTGGATGAAGCAAGCTGGGCGGCGGCTTCCAACGCCGCCTGGATGATCGGGGTGTAGCCGGTGCAGCGGCAGATATGCCCGCTGAGGAGATCGCGGATCTCCGCCTCCGTCGGCGCCGGGTTCTTGGCCAGATAATGGTCGAGCGACATCAGGATGCCGGCGGTGCAGAAGCCGCACTGGAGCGCGTGGTTGCGGCGGAACGCCTGTTGCAGCACGCCGAGCCGGTCGGCCGACGGCGCAAGCCCTTCGACCGTTTTGAGCTCGCAGCCATAGACCTGCGCGGCCAGCGTCAGGCAAGACCGCGTCAGCATGCCGTCGACGACGACAGTGCAGGCGCCGCAGACGCCGTGTTCGCAGCCGACATGCGTCCCGGTCGCACCCAGTTGGTGGCGCAGGAAATCGGAGAGCAGCATGCGCGGCTCGGCTTCCGCCTCGACGGGTCTGCCATTCAGCGTGAGGCGAATGGAATGGCGCTGATCTGCCTTGAGACGCGTCATTGCAGCACCTCGCCGATCAAATCGCGGCCGATCATGCGCACGAGGTCGCGGCGGTAGCGCGCGGTGGCGTGGACGTCGTCGCGGGCGCCAAGCTCGTAGGCGAAGGCATTGAGCGCATCGTCGAGCGCGCTGCCCTCCAGCCGCGGCCAGTCGCGCGCGGTCGGCACATCAGCGACCCCGCCGACGGCGAGGCGAACGCCGGTGGACGTCTTCATCGCGGCGCAGGCGACGATGGCGAAATCGCCGTGCCGGCGCGCGACCTCGCGGAAGGCGACGCGCGCTCCCTTGACGACCGGCAGCGAGATGCCCTCGATCAGCTCGTCGTCGCTGCGCGCGGTCAGCATCATGCCGGCAAAGAAGTCCTTTGCAGCGACCCGGCGGCGTCGCTTGGCGCTGCGCAACAGCACCTCGCCGCCAAGCGCGACCATTGCCAGCGGCATCTCGGCGCTGGGATCGGCATGCGCGAGCGAGCCGCAGATGGTGCCGCGGCTGCGGGTCTGCATGTGCCCGACCCAAGGCAGCGCCAGCGCCACCAGCGGCAACGCGTCGGCAAGATCGGGCCAGGCCAGGAGATCGGCCTGGCGAACGCCCGCGCCGATCATGACGGCATCGCCCTTCCGCTCGATCTGGCGGAGCTCCCTGATCCGCATGATATCGATCAGCAGCTTAGGCTTGGCGAGGCGCATGTTGAGCATCGCCATCAGCGATTGCCCACCGGCGAGCACGCGGGCATCACCACCTTGCTGTGCGAGGCCTTCAACGACATCGCCAACGTTCTCGGCACGGAGATAATCGAATGCGGGCGGCTTCATCGGCGCCCCCCGAACAGGCTGGCGATTTTCGCCAGTAGCGCGAACAGCGAGAAGCCGCCGCCCTCTGCACCGCCACCGCCAGCCTTGCGGGCGAGCGCGGTGAAGAACTGGCCGATGATCACGCGCGTCGCGCCATCCAGCAGCCGACCACCAATGCTCGCGACCTTGCCGCCGATGGCAGCGTCATAGCTGTAGGTGAGCTTGGTTCCGCCATTGCCGTCGGGCGCAAGCGTGATCCGTCCCTCGGCATGGCCGAAGCCAAGCGCGCCGGTGGCGCCGCCGCGCAAGGTGACGGCATGCGGCGGATCGAGGTCGAACAGCTCGACGTCGGCGCGATACCGTCCGGTGACGGGGCCAATGCCGAGCGTGACGTCAGCGCGGAAATGCGTGTCGGTGACCTTGTCGACGCGCTGGCAGCCGGGAATGACCGATTGCAGCGTGGCGGGATCGAGCAGCATCGCCCAGACCTGCTCCGGCGCGCCCTTCACCGAGGCCTGCCCCTCGCCGCGCAGCCGCCGATCGCCTTCGCGCGCAGGCGGGGCCGTCGCCCCACCTGCGGGAGGCGGAGGCTCGTCGCCGCGCACGAGCTCCGCAAGCCGCGCGGGCACCAGCGGCAAGGTGATATCGGCAACGCCGAGCGCATCCGCAACCGCATTGGCGATGCACACCGGCGTCGACATGCAATTGCCTTCGCCCACGCCCTTTGCGCCGAGCGGCGTGAACGGCGACGGCGTCTCCATGTGGAAGATCTCGGGCTCCGGCACCTCTGTCGTGGTCGGCAGCAGGTAGTCGGCCAGCGTGCCCGTCAGAAAGCTGCCGTCCTCGGCGTAGGCGTATTCCTCGTAGAGGGCGGCCCCGAGCGCCTGGGTGAAGCCGCCGCGGATCTGGCCGTTGACCATGCCGGGATGCAGGATGGTACCGCAATCGTGCATGGTGACGTAGCGGTCGATCCGCGTCTCCAGCGTGACGCGGTCGATCTCGACGCCGCAGAAGTCGAAGATGAAGCCGTGGCAGAGCGAAGAGTTGATGCGGTCGTCCTCATCGGGCGGCGTCAGCTCCGGCGGGGTCCAGAACACGGTCTCGCGAATGGTCTGGCCGGCATCGTCAGGCAGCGAGCCCGGCGACCAATGGCTGAGCGCGGCGACACGCGAGAACGCAATGCGGTTCTCAGGATTGTTCCTTGACGCAACAAAACCCTTTGCGAAGACGATATCCGCGGCCTCGACGTTCAACTGGCTGGCTGCGATGCGGGCAAGACGGCCGGCGACGCGCTCGGCTGCGATCTTCGCCGTGCCGGCCACCGCCGCGGCGAAGCGGCTGGCGTAGTTACCGGATGCGATCGACCAGGCGTCCTTGGCCGTGTCGATCTCGGTGTTGACGCGGATGTCTTTTGGCTGGAGGCCGAAGACGTCGGCGACGACCTGCGACAGCACGGTGCGATGACCCTGCCCCTGCGGCACCGAAGCGACATGAACCGTGACGCTGCCGACCGGATCGAGCCCGACCGTTGCGGTCGCCTGCGCGCCGTTCTTCGGCCCGGCCTTGCGGCGCTCGGCCGCCGTCAGCACGGTGGTGATATAGCCCATGTTGGAGACGCTGGGCTCGACTACCGCGGTGAAGCCGATGCCGTAGAGCCGCCCCTGCGCGCGGGCTTCGTCGCGCTTTGCCTTCAGCTCCGCGAGCCTGCCGTGCTCGACCGCGCGCACAATGGCTTCCTGGTAGTTGCCGGAATCGAGCAACGCGCCGGTCGCAGTGCGATAAGGGAAAGCGCCCGCGTCGATCAGGTTGCGCTTGATCACATCGAGCGGATCGAGACCGAGGCCGATCGCGATCCTCTGAACCAATCGCTCCAGCGCGAAATAGACCTGCGGGCCGCCAAAGCCGCGATTGAGGCCGGTCGGCGTCTTGTTGGTGACGACGACGCGGTTGCGGATCTTGACATGGTGGATGTCGTAGGCGCCGGTCAGATTGCCATGCATGCGATAAAGCGTCGCCGGCTCGGGCGCGCGTAAGTGAGCGCCGCAATCCTCGACCTGGTCCCAGTCGAGCGCGAGAATCTTGCCGTCGGCGGCGACCGCCGCTGCCAGTGTCGTCGCGCGATTGGTCGCCGACACCGACGCGGTGAGATGCTCGAGCCGGTCCTCAATCCACTTCACCGGCCGGCCCGTAACGCGTGCGGCCGCCGCAATCAGCACGATGTAGGGAAATACGCCCTGCTTGACGCCAAAGCTGCCGCCGGAATCCGGCGGCGTGCGCAGCCGCAGCCGGTTGCCCGGCACCTTGAGCGCACGCGCAATCACGGTGTGAATGCTGAACGGGCCCTGGAAATTGGCGAGCACTTCGTACGCATCCTCACCGGCATCGTGCGAGGCAACGACGCCATAGGTCTCGATCGGCGTGCAGGAGTTGCGGGGATACTTGATATCGATGGAGAAGCGATGCGGCGCTTCCGCAAAGGCTTCTTCAGGATCGCCGTAGCGAAACGCTCGCTCGCTGGCGAGATTGCCGGGGAAGCCGTCATGCAGCACGGGCGCACCCGGCGCGATCGCGCCGAGCGGATCGATGACGGCACCACGCGGGCGGTATTCGACGTTGATGAGTTCGGCCGCATCCTCGGCCCGCGCGCGGTCGGTTGCGACGATCACAGCGACCGGCTCGCCGACATAGCGCACGCGGTCCATCGCGATCGGCCAGCACTCGACCGGCGCCTTCACGCCGACAACGAGACTGGTCGTGACGGCCTTGACGTCGTTGCCGGTCAGAACCGCCGCAACGCCCGGCAGACGCTTTGCAGCTTCAGTATCGATGGAGAGAATATCGGCATGCGCATGCGGCGAGCGCAGGATGGTTGCGTGCAGCGTGCCGGGCTGAACGCCGAGATCGTCGATGAAGCGGCCACGGCCAGAGAGCAGCGCGGCGTCCTCGATGCGTTCGATCGAGCGCCCGACCCACGGCTCATCGCCACGTTCCTGATTTGCGGATTTGACCGCCTGCAGCATATCCCGGCATACCTCCCGACGCGTTCTTTGACGCGACGGTGACGTTTGTCAGGACGGGGGTGCAGGGCCCATACCGCCCGCTCTCACGACTTACCAAATCGTCTCATTCGAGAGCGTGCAGCGCAATATCAGCCCGCAAAATCAACCCGCAAGACGCGAGACGTTGCGAAACTCGCGCGGGCTGACACCGGCATGATCGCGGAAGAAGCGCGTGAAATGCGCCGGCTCCGGAAAACCAAAACGCTCACTGAGCTCGCCGAACGGGGTGTCCTCGCGCATGACAGCATCGAGCGCACGCTCCATGCGGACGACATTGAGATAGATCTTTGGCGAGACGCCGAGCGAGGTCTCGAATAGGCGGAAGAACTGCGCACGCGACAGGCCGGCACCCTTCACGAACTGGTCGACGCTGCCATAGGAATCCTGAGTGCGCATCGCGTCCATCGCGCGGCGGATGCGCCAGTCGCAGCTCACCGCGCTCATGCCGCGGATCGAGGTCGGAAAGCTGCGCCAGGGCGTGAAGCGCTCGATCACGGCGATCATCAAATCGGACAGCGTCTGCTCGTGGGTCCGCACCGCATCCGGATTCGCCATCATTTCAGCCGCCAAAAGCAGCGTGAGCTGGCGGATGCGCGGCGACACCTCGCCCGACGGCCGCTCGAAAAAGCCCGGCGCGCCGCTGGCGGCCCACCCCGGTCGGAACTCCTTCAGCCATTCCGGCTCAATATAGAGCGCCATGATGAGCGTGCGCGGACGGTTGACGTCGTGCACGTAAGCATGCGGCTTCCAGCCATCGACGAGCACGGCGGCGGTGTCCGTCAACGGCGTGACCTGATCGCCGACCATGAAATGCGTGTCGGCGCCCTCGACCTTGAGCAGGACGTGGCAATGATGATGGGCGTGGCGGACCAGCGACCGGTCCATGTCGAGCAGAGCGACCCTGCCGAAAGCGCCATGAGCGATGCGCAGGGCCGTCGACATCAGTTCCTTCCTCCCAGCATTGCGCTGCAATACGATTGGCTTGTTGGCGCGGCACTATAGGCAGCACCCGCTTCATATTCCAACGGCGCAAACCGACGCAAGCCGGTCATACCAGCGCCTCCGCAAGGAGACGCGCGATGGCGGCGCTGGGGTCGGCCTGCAAGGCGGTGGCGAGATCGACATCCTCCTCGCCCTTGACGCGAATGCGCTTGAAGGCGAGCTCGGGCGCGCTGACCGGCGCGGTCGCGTCCAGCCCCATCTTGGCGCTGATGCCGTTATCGGTGGTCGGATCGAGCTTCGAGCCAAGCGCGCCTGACACGACCATGAGGTCACGGTCTGCCTGGAAGCGCGTCGCCACCGCCCATTCGATCTCCTCGGACGAGGAGATGTCGACATCCTTGTCCACCACGACCACCTGCTTGATGTCGTAATGCGCGCCGAAGGCGCACATCATGATGTTCTTGGGCTCGCCGTCATTGGCCTTGTCGATCTTGATGGCAAGGTGATAGCGGCAGGTGCCGCCGCGCGTGAGGCGGACGTCGAGCACATTGGGGAAGCTGCGGCGCAGGTGCTGGAGCAGCGTCGCCTCGCGCGGCACGCCGCCGAGGATGAGGTGCTCGAAGCCGCCGCCGACGATGGTGTGGAAGATCGGCGCCTTGCGATGGGTGATCGCGTCGACCTCGATCACCTCGCGATTGGCGCGCGGACCGTAATATTGAGGGAATTCCCCGAACGGGCCTTCCGGCTCCCGCACGCCCTGAAGAATGCGTCCCTCGATCACGATCTCCGCATGGGCGGGCACGCGGACCGAATTGGTGCGGCACTTCACGACATCCACGGGCGAGCCGAGCAACGCACCGGCAATCGCCATCTCGTCCTCGTCGAGCGCGGCGATCGCCTGCGAGGCGAGCATCAGCGCGGGGTGCGCGCCGATGACGATGGCAATCTCCAGTGCCTGCCCCAGCTCTTCGGCGAGGCGATAATAGGAGAACGTGTGCCGCGGCAACAGCAGCACGCCGATACGGTTCTTGCCGGAGATCTGGCAACGGTGGATCGAGACGTTCTGAACGCCGGTCTTCGGGTTGCGGGCGATCAGCAGGCCGGCGGTGATGTAGGGGCCGCTGTCGCGCTCATTGTGCTTGGGCACTGGGAGCTGGCGGAGCAGATCGACGTCTTCGTGCACAACCTCCTGCACCGGGCCGCTGGTGACCTCATGCGTCGGCAGCGGATGGCTTGCGGCGGCGAGGAACCGCGGCAGTAACTGATCCTCGGTGACGCCGATGGACTCGGCGACCCAGTCGCGGCCCGCAAAGAGATTGGCGACGACGGGAATCTCGTGCCCGTCGGGACGCGGAAACAGCACGGCGCTGTCGCGCTCCAGCCGCTTGGCGATGGCGGCGAGCTCATCGGCGAGGCCGATGCCCTCGCGAGCGATCGCGAGCTTGCCACGCTCGGCGAGCGTGGCGAGCCAGGCGCGCAGATCGGCTGGCGCCTTCGCAGCTGTTCTGACCGGAGTTTCCATTTGCATGTATCGGGTCTTTCCTTGAGGCCTTCGGGTCAGGGCACGATCTTGCGCAGCGTCGGCGAGCGGCGCTTGAGCGCCTCGTCCTCGCCCCAGCGGCGCACCACGCCGATGTCGATGTCGTAGAGGTCGAGGACGCGACCGACGGTGTGCTCGACCATGTCTTCGAGATTCTCGGGTTTGGCGTAGAAGGCCGGCACGGGCGGCGCGATGATCGCGCCCATTTCCGACAGCGCAGTCATTGTCCTGAGATGGCCGGTGTGCAGCGGGGTCTCGCGCACCATCAGCACCAGGCGCCGGCGCTCCTTCAGCACGACGTCGGCGGCGCGGGTGAGCAGCGTCGTGGTCACGCCGGAGGCGATCTCGGACATCGAGCGCATCGAGCACGGCGCCACGATCATGCCGGCGGTGCGGAACGAGCCGCTCGAAATTGCCGAGGCCATGTCGTCGATCGCATGGCAGACATTGGCGAGCGCCCTCACCTCCGCAATCTTCAGGTCGGTCTCGTAGGCAAAGGTCAGCTCGGCGGTCTTCGACATCACCAGATGCGTCTCGACGCCGGCATTGCGCAGCAGCTGCAACAGGCGCACGCCATAGGCGACGCCGGAGGCGCCGGAAATGCCGATGATCATCCGCTGGGGTGTGGCGTCCTGCATATGACTGGCTTCGCTCCCTGGGGACATGCCCGCCGCGAGACTAGGCAATCCCATCCATCACCACAAATAATGATTGATTATATCATTCATCATCTGAGATGATGGTCCGGAGGCAGATCGGCGAACAAAGGACTGACCCCGTGGAACTCAGGCAGATGCAATATTTCCTGTGCCTCGCCGAGGAAAAGAACGTCACCCGGGCCGCGCGCCAGCTTAACATCGTTCAGCCGGCGCTGAGCATGCAGATCGCCAAGCTGGAGGCAGAGCTCGGCCAAAAGCTGTTCGACCGCAGCGTCCAGGGCATGACGCTGACCAGCGCCGGCGAGGCCTTGGTGCGGCTGACGGCGCCGATCGTGCGCGATGCCGAACATGCCCGCCAGGAGATGGCGCAGCTCGGCGGACGCATCTCGGGCCGTGTTTCCGTCGGCCTCATCACCTCGGTCGCGCAAAGCACCATGGCGAGCGCGTCGGCAGCTGTCGCAAGCCGCTATCCCGAGATCACGCTGTCGGTCTGCGAGGGCTACACCGAGACGCTGATCGACTGGGTCAACACCGGCCAGCTCGATTTCGCGCTGATCAACGTGCCGCGCCGGAAGACGCCGCTGGCCGCGCATCACGTCATGGACGAGGAGATGGTGTTCGCCTGCCGCAAGGACAGCCCGATCCAGCCGCCGATAAGACTGCGCTTCGATCACATCGCCAATTTCGATCTCGTGCTGCCTTCCAAGCGCCACGGCCTGCGGCTGATCCTGGACGAGCATGCCGCCGCAATCGGCATCGACCTGCGGCCGCGGCTCGAGCTCGATACCCTGCCCGCGCTCTGCGACGTGATCGCAACCACCGATTTCGCGACGGTGCTGCCGACCATCGCGCTCCGGCAATCGCTGGCGGGCGGGACCATCCGCGCGCACCGCTTCGACGCGCAGCGGATCGTGCGCTCGATTGCCTGGGTGCATCACCCGCGACGCGCGGTGTCGGTCGCCGCCAAGGCCGTGCTCGATGTCATCAGCCACGATCTCGCGGAGGCCGCCGCCGTGGCGCGCGAGTTCGTGGAGCCTTCCTCCAGTGGCACAGGCTCGTCCTCCTCCCGCAAGGATCGCAGGAAGCCGCGGAGGCGAGCAGGTTAGAACTGATCGAGATTCGGACCGGCTGCGTTGAAAGATTCGACGGCGGCCCGATATTGTTTGACGCACGCCACCGCGTCCGGACCACTCACCGCCCGCCATGCCCTTCTTCCGGCTCAACGACGACCAATTCCTCCCCGATGATCTCGGGGACTTCGACCCCGAAGCCGTGCCGCGCGCCATCGCCGCCTTCGGTGGCCGCATGGTCACCAAGGGCATGGAGCTCGCGATGCACACGCATCGCAAGGACGAGCTTGTCCTCACCTTGCGCGGCATCGTCAGGCTGGAGGCCGGACATGGCGTCTGGATCGTACCGCCGCGTTGCGCGGTATGGATTCCCGGCGATGTCCCGCACAGCGTGAGCGTCGCCGGCGATGTCGAGATGCATTGCCTCTTCATCGAACCGGATGCGGCGCCGACACTGCCGCGGCAATGCTGCGCGCTGTCGATCTCCCCGTTGCTGGCAAGCCTGCTGGTCCATGCCACCCACATGCCTGTCATGTACGACGTCGACGGCGCCGACGGTCGGATCGCCACGGTGCTGCTCGACCAGCTCGCTGCCGCTCCGATCGAGGAGCTGCGCTTCCCGATGCCTGCGGATGCCAGGCTGCGCCGGATCGCGAGCGCGATGATGGAAGACCCTTCCGACCGCGCGACGATCGACGATTGGGGGCGGCGCATTGCCGTCGCGCCACGCACCCTCACCCGCATCCTGCAACGCGAGACCGGGATGAGCTTTGGCCGCTGGCGCCAGCAGCTCCACATCCTCATCGCGCTTCAGCGCCTCGATCAGGGTGCTTCGGTGCAAACAGTGGCACTCGATCTCGGCTATGAGGGCGCGAGCGCCTTCGTCACCATGTTCCGCAAGGCGCTGGGCAAGCCGCCGGCGCGCTATCTCGCCGAACGGCGCATCAGCGCACACTGACTGGAAATCGCAATCGATTGTCCCGTTCGCGGAATGCGCACCAAAGGACGATTTCGTATCCAGGCTCCAACGCGCCGATGGGCGCATTGCAAGGGAGCTGGATACATGGATTCGATCAGCAGCGGCCTCGTCGCCGACGTCCTCCATCGTCTTCATCAGGAAGCGGAGATCGCCGACGCGCCGCTGATGCAGGCCTTCGTGAATGAGGGCACGAGTCGCGAAGAGATGATCAGCCAGGCGATCGCGGCCGAGAGCCGCGATCTCAATGAGGTCTACCAGCGATTTGCGAACAATTTTCTGAGCGTCTCGCCGCGGTTCGGACGCTTCCTCTACATGTGCGTCCGCGCCAGCAAGGCCAAGCGCATCGTCGAGTTCGGCTCCTCGATGGGGATTTCGACGATCTACATGGCCGCGGGCTTGCGCGACATTGGCGGCGGCCGCCTGATCGGGACCGATCTCGAGCCCGGCAAGATCGAGCGCGCACGAGCGAACGTCGCGGCGGCGGGGCTGGCGGACTTAGTCTCGTTTCGGGTTGGCGACGCGCGGGAAACCCTGAAGGCCGATCTCGGCGGCGGGATCGACATGGTGATGCTCGACGGCGCCTTCACGCTCTATCTTCCCATTCTCAAGCTGCTGGAGCCGCATCTGAAACCCGGCGCGCTCATCGTCGGCGAGAACGCGTTCGAGGAAGCCTCCGGCTATATCGACTACGTCCGCGATCCCGAAAATGGCTACCTCTCGCTGTCGCTGCCGTTCGATCCCGGCCGCGGCAACGAACTCACGATCAAGACCAGATGATCCGGGAGCCAGGCCTTGAACGAGCCCGGTCAGCAGCCGCAAATCTCATCGCAGGCGTCACAAGGAAGGGTCACGCAGATGCTGTTGCGATGGCTGATGCGGTCCGCGCGCATCGCCGCAATCGAGACGCTCTCGCCGCACTTTCGGCTCATCGAGATCGAAGGCGAAGCCCTCAAGGACGTCGCCTGGAATGCGGGCCAGAAGATCCAGGTTGCGATGCGCGCGGGCTTGAGCGCGCGCACCTATACGCCGATGTCATGGGAGGCAAGCAGCGGGAGAACTCGCCTTCTCGCCTTCATCCATGGCGTTGGCCCCGGCAGCCGATGGGTGAGCGGTTTGCGCGAAGGCGACACCTGCCAGTTGTTCGGCCCGCGCCGCTCGCTCGATCTCACCGGCCTCGAGGCGCCCATCGTCCTGTTCGGCGATGAGACCTCGTTCGGTCTTGCAGCGGCATTGCGCGACAATCTGCAAGCCGGCGGTGCGCTCCACATGTTCGAAACCACCGATGTCGCGGAGTCGCGGCGGGTGCTGGAAGCCATCAGCCTCGGTGAAGCACGATTGATCGCCCGCAGCGCGGACGATGCACATCTCGCAGCCGTCGAGGCGGAAATGCTGCGCCTTGCTGCAAACGGCGCCAGGTTCATCCTGACGGGCAAGGCATCATCGATCCAGCGCATCAGCCGCGCGCTGAAAGCGGCAGGCGTCGCATCGTCGCGGATCAAGGCAAAAGCCTATTGGGCGCCGGGCAAAACCGGACTGGATTGAGCCTCCTCTCACTCGGACAAGATGTCGCGCCCGCTGCAGAATGAGACGGGTTGGTAAGTTTTGAGACGAGCCGGCATGACGGTCGCATTCGCGAGCTAACTACGATCCAGGCGCAGAAAATCGCGGCCTGGCGTTCATCCCCGACGAATCCTTCCGGGCGATCCCAAGGCTCGCAGAACAAGACAGTCGGGAGATTGAGTCCGAGATGGCATGGTTCGGTCGCAGCAAGATCACGAACACAGCTCAGCAGCGGAGCGAGGGATTTCATCCTGACCGGAGATCACTGCTCTCGTTCGGCGCAGGCGCAGCTCTCGCCGCGGCCGGACTGCGTCCCGCACAAGCGCAAGACTACCCCGCGCGGCCGATCCAGGTGCTCGTGCCCTTTGCCGGCGGCAGCGCCAGCGATGTCATCACGCGCATCCTGCTCAACCGCATGTCCACCTCGCTCGGACAAGCCTTTGTGGTCGACAACCGCCCCGGCGCCGGCGGCAATATCGGCACCGCGGCCGCGGCACATGCGGCCGCTGATGGCTACACGCTGCTGATGAGCACCTCCGGCCCGCTGGCTGCGAACAAGTCGCTCTACAAGGAGCTTCCTTACGACCCGCAGAAGGATCTCGCCCCGATCGGTCTGTTCGCGACGATGCCGAATGTCATCGTGATCAATTCGAGGCTGCCGCCGAAATCGCTGCGTGAACTGATCGACTACGCCAAGGCGCATCCACGCGAGCTGAACTACGGGACGGTCGGTGTCGGCTCGTCGCAGCATCTGTCGGCGGCCTATTTCGAGCAGCTCACCGGCACCGAGATCACCCACGTTCCCTACCGCAACATCGCCGCGTACACGCCGGACTTCATCGCAGGGCAAGTCCCGCTCGGCTTCCAGCTCCTGCCCAACGTCCTCGGCTTGATCAAGAGCGGCGATGCGCGCCCGCTCGCGGTTGCCAGCGACAAGCGCATGACCGCGCTGCCGGATGTGCCGACCGCGGCCGAGGCTGGCCTGAAGGATTACGAGAGCGCCGCCTGGCTCGCGCTGCTCGCGCCGGCGAATACCGACAAGGCCATCGTCGGCAAGCTCTATAAAGCGATGGTCGAAGCCGTGAACGATCCGAAGGTGCGCGCCCTCTTCGTCGAGCAGGGCGCCGAGCCGCTGGTGATGGACCCCCAAGGCCTGACCAATTTCATGACCGCCGAGACCACGAAATGGGCCGGCATCATCAAGAAGATCGGCATCGAGCCGATGTGAGGGTCAGACCAGGCTCATCCGCGTTCAAGCCGTGAAGGTCGACCGCAGACGGCGCCAGCCGATGACGATGCCGGTCACGGAGAATACGAGCCCGAGCGCGCAAAGCCCGACAATCAGGATGTCGCGCAGACGCGGATGCGCCATCAGGACCGGAAAATCGAGCGTGTGCAGCGCGCTGTAGAACCAGCGATAGGCCCGCCGCGAGGCATCCAGCCTTTGCAGCACGCTGCCGTCGGCGCCGTCGATATCGAACCAGACCTCGCCGCATCGGGCGCGGTAGACGGGCGCTCCGGGAACGACGGACTGCGCGGGATAGTCGTCAGGCTCAGCGAGAACGGACGGCATGCCGCAGTTCGCGGCAAGGCGCGCTGTCAATTCCTGAATGTCGCGGACACTCAAGACACCTGCTTGTTCAGCACGAGACGTATCCCCTGCCCTGACCAACGTCTGGGACCCCAGAGCAGGCCGGTCGCGCCGATAGAGATTGCCGCCGAACGCGAACCATTCGACTTCGCGGACCGGTGACGCTGGCCGCAGCTGGTCGCGCGATGAAGCCGTCCAGTCCGGCGCGGCAGCCGCCACACGCGCTTCGGCCGGCGTCAACTGCCCGCGCGAGAACAGCCGGCCGTGATCCATGGACAGCCAGCCGCTGAAAATCCAGGTCAGCACGAACAGCGTTGCTGCGAGGCCGATGAGGTGATGCAGGGCGTGCCAGCCCCGATACGGCGTCGAGATCGCCCGTCCTCGCATCCTGATCCGCACGATCCCGAGCACCGCACCGAGCAAGGCCGCGATCGAGGCCAGCAGCGACAGCGTCCAGACCACGCGGTCCCACAGCGCCCAATTGCGCCTCAGCACCGTCGGATAAATCCAGTGCAAGACGCTGCCGACCCAATTCCAGCCACGCTCGCTTCGGGTCGTGTCGAGGACGACTTCGCCGGTGCGTGACGAGATATAGATCTCCGTCCCGGCGGCATCGCCGAGGGCCATGCGAAACAAGGGCCGATGGCGGTCAAAGCCGTTTGGAACGCTCCATTGGTCATAGTCCGCGCGTGCGAGGATCGCGGCCGGCGCGGGATCAAGCCCTCGCCGCACGGCGTGCGCCCGCGCAATGGCCAGTGCAATGTCGGCCGACGTCACACTTGCGTCCCGTCCATCGGAGGCGTGGACCGCGCCGAGCTGCGATCGCCCTGACACGATGTAGACCGGCCCATCGCCCCGCTGGATCAGCCGCGCGCGCGTCGCATCCGGTAGCTTGCTTGCCGTCACCGCTTCGGCGACGGTGATCCTCACCTCCGCACGATCGACCGGTGCCAATCCGGCAAACCGCTCCGCTTCCGTCAGTGACGGAAACGGAACGAAGTGCATCACGATCCCGCTCGCGAACCACATCGCGAACAGCAGGCAGAACGCGACCCCGAGCCAGCGATGCAGCAGGACGATCGCGCTCATCATGTGGTCAGCGCCCTACCATTTGAACGCGGCCGAGAGCTCATAGATGCGCGGCGCGCCCAGGAGGATCTGGTCGGGATAGAACGGATCGCCCCAGATCGCATAGCGCTTGTCGGCGATGTTGCGTACGCGGAAGGTCAGGCGGGCCTGGTCGACCGCATTGAACACCGTCTTCGGGATGTCGACGAAGGCGTAGACGTCGGCGACGGTATAGGCCTTCATCGTCACAACATTGGCGTCGGTGTTGTAGCGGTCGCCGACGTGACGGCCGGTGATGCCGAGCTCCACTGGCCAGGGCGTGAAGAACCGGTACGACGCGCCGGCATTGGCGACGATGCGCGGCACGTTCGGCGGCGTGTTGCCGGAGAACGACCCCCCGGCAAAATTGTAGTCGGCGTAGCGCGCATCGACATAGGCAATATTGCCCCACAGACGCAGCGGCTCGATCGGGCGCACCGCGGCTGCAAGCTCGACGCCCTTCGATTCCTGCAGTCCCGCACTGTTGAGCGTCTGGCCGCCGGCTGCCGCATAGACGTTCTTGCGCACGATATCGTAGGCCGAGAACGACCACTCCGCCCTGTTGTCCCAGAACAGGTGCTTGACGCCGGTCTCGTAGGTGCGCGCGGTCGTCAGATCCAGATTCTGGGTCGGACCAAGCAGGAAGATGTTGTTGGCGGAGACGTCGGCGCCGGTGGCGTACTGGCTGAAGAAGGTCAGGCCGGGTACGGCCTCCCATGTGTAGCCGATGCGGCCTGTCGTCGGGACCCAGTCCTTGGTGAACGGGAAACCCGCCTTCACCAGGCCGTTGACGTCGGTCGAGTTGCGATCGAGTCCAATGTGCTCGACGCGGAGGCCGCCGACCAGCGCAAAGCTGCGCGTCAGCTTCAGCCGGTCCTCGAATGACAGCGCCTCGTTGTCGATGCGCGCGGTCTGCTGCTGGATCGTGAGCAGGCCGTAATAGCCGCGAGCGGGATCGACCAGCGAAACGGAGTCGCCCGGAAAGTTCGCAGCACCAGGCCTGACAAAATCCAGATAGCTTGACGACAGTGTCGTGACCAAGCGGTTATCGAAGCCAGCGATGTTCGTGTCCCAGATCAGATCGGTGATGTTGCCAACCAAACGCTGGCTGTGCGCGACGTAAAAGCGCTCGCGATTGACGAGGTTCGAGACGGAGTTGAATGCCTCGACCTCATTGTTGAACCAGGTGCGCTCGGCGCCGTAGCCATAGGCCTGGCTCTTCAGTGTCAGGTCGGGCGCGAGCTTCAGCTCGAAGCCTCCGCGCAGCCACACTTCCTGGGCGACGTTGCGATTGTCGAGGACGTTGTAGTTGGTGTTGAAGGTGCGGTCGTCGATGGTGACCGCGCCGAGATTGGTTCCGTTGTAGTTGGAGACGTAATTGCCCGAAACGATGCCGCTCGTCGCATGCGAGCCGCTGAAGGCGATCGGCACCAGCGGCGCGCCCCAATAAGCCTTGCCGCGGTCCTCGCGATACTCGATCGCGCCCCAGACCTTGAGGCTGTCGGAGATGCGGTAGTTGAGCTGGCCCGACACATCGAACGTTTTGGTGTTGGTGTCGTCGGCGAAGCCGTTGAGAGAGGAGCGGCTGATGTCGAAGCGATAGTCGAGGCCCTGGACATTGGTGCTGCCGCCCGAGCCGTAATGGGCGCGGAACGAGTTTAGCGAGTCCCAGGAGAAGTCCGCCTCGTTGCGGATCGGGCCGGTGTGCGGCTGCTTGGTGACGAAGTTGATGGAGCCACCGGCGGCGCCCTCGCCCGACATCAGCGAGGCCGGGCCTTTCAAAAATTCCACCGCTTCCAGATTGGCGGTGTCCGTGATCCGCGAGGTCATGTTCTGCGGACCGATCTTGATGCCGTTGTAGAGCGTGTTGATCTGGCTGTTGGTGAAGCCGCGCATCGAGAAAGCTGCGGGCTCGGCCGGATTGTCGCCGGAGGTGACACCGACCGCTCCTTGCGCCGCCTCGGACACGGTACGATAGCCCTGCTCGCGCATGGTCTCGGCCGAGATCACCTCGACGGTCGCCGGTATCTCCCGCACGGTCAGGCCGAGGCGCGAGGCGCTTTCCGCGACCGCATTGGAGTTGAGCGGCGTCGGTGCCGCAGCGTTCGGCGCCGCCAGCTTTGGCGCGGCCGGTGCGGTCGAGGGCCGTCGCACAGCCGTACGGCGGGCGCTTGCCGCGTCCCGGCCGGCCGGCTTGGCCTGCTTGCGGGATTGCGGGGGCGACACCTCCACGGGCGGCAGCGGCTCGCGAGCCTGCTGCGCCGACGCAGCGGGAATATCAACGGCGACAATGGATGTGAGTGCGGCCGACGCAAGCAGAAAGCGGCGCGGTCGTACGATACGGATGGAAGACACGGTCCTGGACCTCGGTGTGACGTCAGTGGCACGTCACCGCGAACCAAGGTCCCATCATCAGGCTTTCAGCCGTGCGATGAAGCCGAATGTCTGTACTCCCCGACCGACATCTTCGCGTGTGACCACGGCTGACGGCAGGTCTCCTGGCTCGCGGGTCGTGACCGCTTCGTCGCCTTCCCGGGACCGAGGACCCAGTGGCTTCTGACGAAGGATTCACCGCTTACAGTTGCGGGGGCAGCTACGGCATTGGGGACAAGGTCCCCGCACCGCATTCCCTTTTCATCCCCTCTCGGGGAAACCGTCAGAGGCATCTAGGATTACGACCAAGACAGAGTCAATGTGCAAGCTGCGGCGTTATTGCCACAGCGCCCAATTTCCTTGGAGATGAGCATGGAAGGCGAGACCTTCCTCTGGCTGATACGGCATGCGCCCGTCGACGGCGTCAAAGGCACGATCCATGCCGCCGACGCGCCGGCCGATCTCCGCGATCGCGCGCAACTCGAGGCGCTGCGGCAGCGCCTGCCGCGGGATGCTGCGAGCTATGCCAGCCCATTGCGGCGCACGGTCGAGACCGCGCGGGCGCTGGGGCTGGAGCCGACGCTGGTGAGCGAATTCACCGAGCAGGATTTTGGCGACTGGACCGGCCATCGGCATGACGAGCTCGCAGCGACCGGCGGCGAGGCCTATGCGAAGTTCTGGAGCGATCCAGCGCGTGGAAAGCCGCCGGGCGGCGAGAGCTTTGAGGATCAGGTCGCGCGCGTCCGGCTCGGCCTGTCACGGATTGGCTCGGGCCCAGCCGCGCTCGTCGTCCATTCCGGCACCATCCGCGCCGCGCTCTGCATCGCGCTCGACCTCACGCCTCAGGCAGCCTTGCGCTTCGTCATCGATCCGCTGTCGCTGACCCGGATCGACCGGCTCACGACCGGCTGGCGCGTCGTCTCCGTCAACCAGCGGATCAGCTAAAGCATGATCCGGAAAAGTGCGCAGCGGTTTTCCGAAAAGATCATGCTGAAACAACAACCTAAAGCGCGATGATCTCATCGCGCTTTAGGCCGATCCGGCACATTGGCCTGCGCGAACGTCGCCATGCCGTTGTGGAGCGCGCAGGCCGACCGCACCAGTGGCAGCGCGATGGCGGCGCCTGATCCCTCGCCGAGCCGGAGATCGAGGCTGATCAGCGGCTGCACGTTCAATGCACGCAGCACCAGCCGATGCCCCTGCTCCGCCGACTGATGCGACGGCAACAGGAACGGCTGGCATGACGGGTTGAGCCGCGCTGCCGCAAGTGCGGCGACTGATACGATGAAGCCGTCGATCAATACGGGAATGCGGCGCTGCGCAGCCGCGATGATCGCGCCTGAGATCGCCGCGATCTCGAGGCCGCCGACGGCGCACAGGATTTTTTCGGGCGCTGCGCCCGCAACGCCATGGCGTGCGATCGCGGCGTCAATCACGCGCGCCTTGTGCGCGCGGCCGGCGGCATCGATACCGGTGCCGCTGCCCGCGATCTCGTCGGCGCCGACGCCGAGCAGGCTCGCGGCGATCGCCGCGGACGCAGTGGTGTTGCCGATGCCCATCTCGCCGAAGATCAGGAGATCGGGGTTGGTGGCCTCCGCGCGTGCCACCGCGCGCTGGCCGGTTTCGAATGCGAAGGCCAGCTCGGCAGGCATGAGCGCAGCCTCGGTGCTGAAATCGCGCGTGCCGCTGCGCGGCTTGTCGGTGACGACGCCCGCCATCTCCTCCTGCGCCAGCGTGCCCGCGTCGACCACTTCCAGGGTCGAACCCAGTTCACGCGCCAGCACCGAGATCGCCGCGCCGCCGGAGGCAAAATTCGCCATCATCGCGATGGTCACGGCTTGCGGATAGGCCGACACGCCCTGCGCGACGATGCCGTGATCGCCGGCAAAAACGATGACGGGCACGCGGGCGGCGCGCGGCTGCTCAGTCGCTTGCAGGCCCGCAAGCTCGATCGCGAGCTGCTCGAGCCGACCGAGCGCGCCGGTCGGTTTCGTCAGTTGCGCCTGACGCGCAATCGCCGCTTCGCGATGGGCCGCGGAGATCTCGGGGCACTTTTGGTAGACCCATTCGGGTAACATGCTGCCTCGCTTAACGCCCGCGCTTGAGAATGTAGCTGTCCATGATCCAGCCATGCCGCTCGCGCGCTTCCTGCCGCGCGGCGACGATGCGCGGACCAACCTCGGCCAGCGCGCCTGAGTGGATGATCTGATCTTGCATGCCGAGATAGGCGCCCCAATAGATGTGAAGCCCCGCCGGATCGAGCGACTGGAACGCGGTGCCGCCGTCGAGCATCACCACCACGGTATCGACGCCTTGTGGCCAGCCGCCTTCGCGCAGGCGGCGTCCCGTGGTCACAAGGAAAGGCTCGCCGATCTCGTTGAGCGGCAATGCATGCGCCGCGCACAGCGCCTGGATCGAGGTGATGCCCGGTACGACCTCGATCTTGGGCAAGGGCTTGAGCCGGCGCGCGATGCGCAGCGAGGAATCGTAGAGCGAGGGATCGCCCCAGATCAGCAGCGCAATCTTGCCCTCACCGCCAAGATGATCTGCGATCGTCTGCGACCACGTCGCGGCGACCGCATCATGCCAATCGTCCACGCCCTTGCGGTAATCGGCTTCATCCGCATCGCGCACGGGAAGATCGAACTCGGCAATGCGCGTCCTGTCGCTCGTGAGCACATCGGCGCAGATCGTGCGCCTGAGATCGGCGAGATCGGACTTTGCGGTGCCCTTGCGCGGGATCAGGATGAGATCGGCGGCGTTGATGGCAGTGATCGCAGCGCGCGTGAGCTGATCGGGATCGCCGCAACCGATGCCTATCAGGGAGAGCGTGAGCATCGCGAGCGCGAGGGGCGGCCATGACGGCCGCCCCTTGATCTCTTAGGCCGCGTTGTGCAGGCGCGGAGTGACGAGGCCGGGCGCGGTGACACCGCGCAGCGACTTCGCCAGCGCCAGCACGGCGAGATCGGCGAGCGGCTCGATCACGATGACGAGCGCATAGGAGGCCGCGAAGGTCGCGATGTTGGCGAGGTTGCTCATCGCAAAGCCGGAGCCATAGAGCGCCCAGAACGCCACCCAGGCGATCACGCCGGCCTGGTAGGTCGTCGAGAGCGCCAGCGCCTGGCGATACCTGAGGTCGACATAGGCGGTGTTGCGCGAGATGATCCGTGCGGCGATCGCCTGGATCCCGAACAGCGGCACCAGCAGCGTGGTGACGTTCATGCCGTATTGCGGCAGGTCGGCGGGCTCGAAGAACACGCCCTGGAGCAAGAGGCCGAACGCAAGGCCAAGAGCCGCCGGCGCCGCACCGAACAGCAGGAACAAGGTCGAGCCAAGGATGAAGTGCACCTCGGAGACGCCGACCGGGAAGTGCGGCAGGATCTCGAAGAAGGTGAAGACGAGCGCGGTGGTCGCGAGGGTGCGCACGGCGAGCGAGCCGATGCCCTGCTCGCGCACGGTCTCGACCGCGAGCTTCAAGGCAACGCCGCCTGCGGCGATGCCGGTTGCGTAACTCAATATAAGCTTGGCGCCCGTCACGACGCCGGGTTCGATATGCATGGTTCAGTTCCTTCCTGCCGTCACACCCGACGGCCTTGGCCTCAAAACATGCACGGCCGGTCTCCTGGCTCGCGGTTCACTGGGGTTCTCCGGCCTTCCCGGACCTTGCGGCCCAGTGGCTGATCGGAGCCCCTCACCGCTTACAGTCGCGGGGGCGGCTGGGGTTTTGCGCGCCGCAACTGGGTCCGCCCATCCCCATTCCCGATTATGCTCCGGCGCTTTGCGCCGCGTTGAGCACCATGCCTCTCCTGTGTGCCCCTTTCGCCAGCCGGGCGTCAAGGGCGGAAGGGCGGCCCGGGCCATCATGACGGATAATCCCCCGCCAGCGCGCCGAACAGGATGACGGCGGCGGTCGACGCCGCCCCGCCCCGCGCAAGCTGCTCGGCAAGCTCGGCAATCGTGGTGCGGACCAGCCGCTCGTCGGCGCGCCCGAGGGATTCGGCGAACAGCGCGGGGGTATGAGGGGCGAGGCCGTGCGCGATCAATTTTGCGGCAAGATCCGGAAAGGTGCGGCGGCCCATATAGACCACGGTCGTCGCTTCGGGGTCGGCCAGCGCCGCCCAGTTCAGGTTCTGCGGCAGCTCGCCGGTGACGTCGGCCCCGGTGACGAACTGCACCCGGCGCGAGGTATGGCGCCGGGTCAGGGGAATGCCGGCTTGCGCGGCGGCGACGCAGGCCGAGGTGACGCCGGGAACGATCTCATAACCGATGCCGGCTTCGCGCAGCGTCTCGAGCTCCTCCTCCAGCCGGCCGAAGATCCCGGCATCGCCGGACTTCAGCCGTACCACGCGCGCGCCGGTTGCGGCGTAGTCGACCAGCAAGCGGTTGACGTGGTGCTGCCTGGTCGAAGGCCGCCCTGCCCGCTTCCCCACCGCAACGAGATTGGCGCCCGGGCGGGCCAGATCCAGGATCGCGCCGGACGCAAGGTCGTCATAGAGCACGACGTCGGCCTCGCGCAGCCGCGCGGCGCCCTTCACGGTCAGGAGCTCGGGATCGCCCGGGCCGGCGGAGACGAAGGAGACAAAACCGCTCACCGGTCCTCCGCGATCAGATGAAAGAACGTGCCGGTCGCCTGTCCCCGCCGCGAGCCGGTCTCGGCAATGACTGCGCCGGTCGCATCATGCACGACCGCCAAAGGCGTGTCAGGCTGCGCAAGGATGGTCGAATAGTGGAATTCGTGGCCGCGGAGCCGGGCGCCCGCCTGATGCCCCGGCATCGGTGCTGCGAGCGCGGCGAGACGATAGCCGAGATGCATGCGGCGCTTGGCAAAGCTCGTCTCGAGGCCAAGCAGGCCCGTCATCTCGTGGCGGACGCCTTCGGCGTCGGTCAAAGCGGTGCCCAGCACCATATAGCCCCCGCATTCGCCGTGCACCGGCCGCGTCTCGGCGAAGGCGCGCAGGCCGCTGCGAAAGCGTGCATTGGCGGCGATCTTGCCGGCATGGAGCTCGGGATAGCCGCCGGGCAGCCAGCAGACGTCCGCACTGACATCGGGACCTTCATCGGCAAGCGGCGAAAATGTCGAGATCTCCGCGCCCGCCGCGCGCCAGGCTTCCAGCATGTGCGGATAGACGAACGAGAACGCCGCATCGCGCGCCAGTGCAATGCGCTGCCCGGGCGGCGTCACATTGAGGCCGTTCGACGCAGCTTGCGGCGACCAGCTCGCTGCCGCTCGCAGCACCGCATCGAGATCGACATGCTCGGCGACGAAGCGCGCGGCCTCGTCGATCAGCTTGCCGATCTCGGCCTGCTCCTCAGCCTGCACCAGGCCGAGATGCCGCTTCGGCAGCGAGATCTCGGCATGGCGCGGCAGCGCGCCGAATACGGCGATGTCCGCGTCGTTGAGCGCGCGCCGCACGAGGTCCTCGTGGCGCGGGCTGGCGACACGATTGAGCACGACACCGGCAAGGCGCACGCCGGCGCGGTAGTCGCGAAGACCGGCTGCGATCGCAGCCGCGGTCTGCGCCTGCCCGGAGGGATCGATCACCAGCACCACGGGCCAGCCCAGCATCTCCGCGATATCGGCAGTCGCGCCAGTGCCGGAGACCCCGCGCGCGGCGACGCCGTCGAACAGGCCCATCGAGCCCTCCGCGAGCACGACATCCGCGTCCGCGCCGCGGCTGACGAGATGGGCGATCGCCGCGCGGTCCATCGCCCAGCTGTCGACATTGACCGAGGCGCGACCCGTCGCGGCGGCATGAAAGGCGGGATCGATGTAGTCGGGCCCGCTCTTGAAGCACTGCACGTTCAATCCGCGCTGGCGCCAGGCGCGCGCGAGCGCCAGCGTCAGCGTGGTCTTGCCGACACCGGAGGCCGGCGCAGAGATGACGAGGCCTGCGGCCATCACGACGCCTCCGGAAAGCGCGGCTCGGCGCCGACGGGACGATAGCGGCGATCGTAATCGACGGCGTAAAGACGGCTCTCGTCGAAATCCGCAGCGCCGAGCGTCTTGCCGACGAGGATCAGCGCCGTGCGCTCCATCTCGCCACCGACGGCGGCATCGAGGGTTGCGAGCGTCGCACGCACGATGCGTTGATCCGGCCAGCTTGCGCGCCAGACGATCGCGACCGGGCAATCTCCGCCGTAGTGCGGCGAGAGCTCGGCGACGACCTTGTCGAGCAGATGGATCGACAGATGGATCGCAAGCACAGCACCGGTCGCCGCGAATGCGGCAAGGTTCTCGCCTTCGGGCATCGCGCTGGCGCGGCCCGGCGTGCGCGTCAGCACCACGCTCTGCGCAAGGCCGGGCAGCGTCAGCTCGGCTTCCAGCGCGGCGGCGGCGGCCGAGAACGACGGCACACCCGGCGTGACCGTGTAGGGAATGCCGAGTGTGCGCAGGCGGCGGAGCTGCTCGCCCATCGCCGACCAGATCGACAGATCGCCGGAATGCAGCCGTGCGACGTCCTTGCCCTCGGCATCCGCGGCGGCGATCTCCGCGATGATCTCGTCGAGCGACAGTGGCGCGGTGTTGACGATGCGTGCACCGGACGGGCAATGCGCCAAAACGCCTTCCGGCACCAGCGAGCCGGCATAGAGGCAGACCGGACAGGCCGCGATCAAATCGCGGCCGCGCAACGTCAGCAAGTCAGGCGCCCCGGGCCCTGCGCCGATGAAATGCACGGTCATGCGCCATCTCCTTCGGCGATCGCGGCCGTCGCAGTGCGATCCTGCGAGACCACGCGCGTCGCAATCAGACGCGCGCGAGGGCCCGCGGCCGCAAGCGCTGCCGCCTCGGCGACCGAGCCGGTTCCGAATTTTTCCGCGACGAGTTTTGACTGCGTCGGCGTGTCGACATTCGCGAGCACATCCGACGGAACGGCCTTGATCGGCACGCCGCATTCGCGCGCGAGCTGCTTTAGCGCCTCCGCATCGGCCTTGTCGCTGACGGTCGCGACCGCCGCAAGACCTTCAGTGCCGCCAGCGGCCAGCAACGCCTCGCGCAGCGAAGCCAGCGTGACATCCTTTTTGAATCCGAGTCCGGCGACTTTCATCGCACCGCACTCCACTGCACAACCGCCCGGGCTGCCTCCCACGAGCGATAGCGGCCGAGCGGAGCGGCATGCGCTATCTCGACCCGCATCAGCTCGCCGCCATGGCGCTGATGCAGCTCGCCGAGCAGCGCTTCCGTCTCCAGCGTGACCGAATGTGCGACGAGCCGCGCGCCTGGCAAGAGACGGGACCAGACGGCATCGAACATCGCGGGATCGAGACCGCCGCCGATGAAGACGGCATCCGGCGGGTCTTGGCCAGCAAGAGCTTCAGGTGCCCTTCCCGTGACGACGGTGATCCGATGCGCCAATCCGAACGCCGCCGCATTGGTGCGAATGTTCGCGGCGCGATCCTCGCGCGCCTCGATCGCAATCGCCGTCCCGCCGCACAGCGCCCACTCCACCGAGATCGAGCCCGAGCCGGCGCCGATGTCCCACAGCCGCTCGCCCGGACGCGACGCCAGCGCCGAGAGCGCGAGCGCGCGCACCGGCCGCTTGGTGATCTGTCCGTCATGGACGAAGAGATCGTCTGAGAGGCCGGAGCTGCGGGGAATGCCTTGCCCGCCCCTCGCCTCAACAGCGACTGCGACCAAGTTGCCAGCGACATCGCCCGCAAAGCTGTCGGCGCGATGTTCAGCAATGCTTTCGCGCGGCCCACCGAGCGCGGCGAGCATCCAGAAGCCCGACGCGCCCCATCCGCGCTCGCTGAGCCATTTCGCGAGATCACCCGCCGCCCTCCTGTCGCGCACGAGGCAAATGATGCGCGCACCATTCGCTAGATGCGGAATGAGACGTTCGAACGGCGCTGCGTGGAGGCCGAGACAGGCAACGGCCTCGAGACGCCAGCCCAGCCGCGCAGCGGCGAGCGAGAAGGTCGACGGCGCCGAATGCGCGATCCACTCGTTGGCATCGAGCTTTTCGGCAAGACTTGCGCCGGCGCCATGCCAGAACGGATCGCCGGAGGCGAGCACCACCGTCGGCCGGCCGCGGCAGTTCAGCACGACATCCGCATCGAACGGCACCGGCCAGGGGCGGCCGCGGTGACCAACGTCTGCAAGCGCGAGATGACGCTCGCCGCCAAAAACAGTTTCCGCCTTGGCAAGCGCCTTTCGGCTTGCCTCGGGCAGCCCGGCAAGGCCATCTTCACCGATACCGATGATGGTCAGCCAGGGATCAGCCAAGGAATCAACCATGATGCGCGCCCTCATTCTGGGCGGAACTGCCGATGCGAGCCTGCTCGCCGCGACGATCGCGCGCGCGCAGATCGATGCCGTCTATTCCTATGGCGGCCGCACCCGTGCGCCCGCCGATCAGCCGCTGCCGACCCGCATCGGCGGTTTCGGCGGCGTGAGCGGGCTTGCGGACTATATCCGCGATGAAGGCATCACGCATATGATCGACGCGACGCATCCCTTCGCCGCCGAGATGAGCCGCAACGCGGTTGCGGCGTGCGCCGAGACCGGCACGCCGCTGATTGCCCTCGAACGCATGCCATGGGACAGGACGCAAGGCGACAACTGGATCGAGGTCGCGGACGTCAACGCGGCGGTCGCCGCGCTGCCCGACACGCCGGCAAACGTGTTCCTCGCCATCGGCCGCCAGCACATCGCGCCGTTCGCGAGCAAGCCGCAGCATGCCTACACGCTGCGTTTCGTCGATCCGCCCGAAGCGCCCCTGCCCTTCGCCGCGGATGTCATCGTGTCGCGCGGACCGTTCACGCTCGAGGGCGAGCTCGAGATGCTGCGCGCCCGCGGCATCGCCTGGATCGTCGCCCGCAACTCCGGCGGCGACGGCGCGCGCGCCAAGATCGACGCGGCCCGAGGGCTCGGCCTGCCCGTGATCATGATCTCCCGACCGCGGCTGCCCGAGCGGCTGCGGGTCGAGAGCGTCACTGACGTGATGCAGTGGCTCGGTCATTCGACCCGCCTCGGTGCATAGACCCAGCGGCCGACGCGGCGCGTCTGCGAATTGCCGATGATGACAAGCGTACGCATGTCGGCCATCTCAGGCGTCGCTTCGTTCAGCGCGACGGTCTCGATCTTCTCGTCAGCCGAGCTGATCGCACGCGCGAAGATGACTAAGCGGTCGCTACAACCAGCTTCCTTCAACACCGCAAGCGCACGGCCAAATCCCTCCGGTCGGCTCACTGAACGCGGATTGTACATCGCAATCGAAAAGTCGGCCTCGGCGGCGAGCCGCAGGCGTTTCTCGATCACCGCCCAGGGCTTGAGATTGTCGGAGAGATTGATCGCGCAGAAATCATGGCCGAGCGGCGCGCCGGCGCGCGCGGCCGCCGCCAGCATCGCGGTGATGCCGGGCAACACGCGGATCGGCAGTTTTTGATATTGCGGCGCCTGCTCCAGCGCCTCGAACACCGCTGAGGCCATCGCAAAAACGCCGGGATCGCCAGAGGATACGACGACGACCTGCCCGCCTTCAGCCGCAAGCCGCAGGGCTTCGCGCGCGCGCTGCAGCTCTTCGCGATTATCCGACGGATGCAGGGTCAGCCCCGGCCGCGGCGGCACGCGCGAGACATAAGGCGCATAGCCAAGAATATCGGTCGCCGCTGCGAGCGCCGCGGAGACCTCGGGCGTCACCAGAGCATCGCTGCCCGGCCCGAGGCCTGCGATGGTCAGTGTGCCCGTCATTCGGCGGCGTCCAGATGCCGGCCCTTGCCATGCACGAGCACGATCGCAAAGTAAGGACAATCGGCGGCATCGATCTCCGAGAGCCGCGCCACGCGCTCACCGGGCATGGTGCCGCGCTCGACCAGCCAGGCATCATCGAGCCGCCCAGCGGTTGCGAGCGCGCGGCGCACCTTTGCGATGTTGCGCCCGGTCTTCATGATCACGAGCGCATCGGAATCGCGCATGCGGCGTTCGAGCTCGTCCTCGGGAAGCGTCCCCATGAGCACCGTCGTCACGTCGTCGCCGAGCGCGATCGGCTGCCCGACGCCATTCCAGCAGCCGACCATGCCGGGAATGCCGGCGATCACCTCGATCTCGACGCGGCCCTGCAGGCGCGTGTGCAGATGCATGAAGGAGCCGTAGAAGTAGGGATCGCCCTCGCAGAGCACGACGACATCGACCGCGCGGGCAAGCCGCGCCAGGCGCTCGGCCCATTCGTCGTAGAAGCCGGCGAGAAGTTGCACGTACTCCGGACTGTCGAACGCAATTTCTGTCGTGACCGGATATTCCATGGGATATTCGGTGACCTCGGCCGCCAGCATGCCCTCGACGATGCGGCGCGCCTGGCCGGGCCTGCCCTTCTTGCGGAAATAGGCGACGTGCTTTGCGCCGCGCACCATGCGATCGGCGCGCACGCTCATCAGGTCTGGATCGCCGGGGCCGAGACCGCAGCAGATGATGCGACCCATGGCTATTCGCTCCGGCTCGCCAGCGCGTTCACGGCGGCCACCGTGATCGCGGAGCCGCCGAGGCGGCCCTCGACCGTCAATGCCGGCACCGGCGGATCGGCCATCAGCGCCGCCTTGGATTCGGCGGCGCCGACGAAGCCGACGGGGCAACCGATGATCGCCGCCGGCCGCGGACAGTTTTGGTCCTCCAGCATGTTGAGGAGGTGAAACAGCGCGGTCGGTGCGTTGCCGATCGCGACGATTGAGCCACCCAAATGCGGCCGCCACAACTCCAGCGCCGCAGCCGAGCGCGTGTTGCGCATGGACTGCGCCAGCGCCGGAACGGCCTCGTCGCCGAGCGTGCAGATCACGGCATTGGCCGCAGGAAGTCTGGCACGCGTGATTCCTTCCGAGACCATGCGCGCATCGCACAGGATCGGGGCGCCCTTCTGCAAGGCGGCGCGCGCAGCGGTTGCCATACCGGGCGTGAAACGGATATGTGCTTCCAGCCCGACCATGCCGGCGGCGTGGATCATCCGCACCACGACCTGCTCTTCATCGGGCGTGAACCGCGCAAGATCGGCCTCGGCGCGGATGGTCGCAAAGGATTGCCGGTAGATCGCCGCGCCGTCGGTTTCATAGGTGTGCGGCATCAGTGTCCTCCGACCAGGATGGAGGGATCGCTGACGATGTCGGCACAGTTCAGGCCGCGCAGGACCGGCTCGTCCCGGGTCGAGCCGTTCCGCACGAGATCGAAACCGGCGCTGGTCGCAACCAGCGTCACCGCCGAGGCTCCGGAGCGAGCGCAGCCCTTGGCGCATCCGGAGACGTGGAGCTTCGTGTCGAGGGCAATGCGCGGCGCGAGCGCGGCCGCCAGCGCGCGCGTGTCGGCATGCGCCTCGCGGCAGCGCGGCGCACCGCTACAGGCGATCACGCGCAGCGCCGGATCGTGAGGCTCCGTGATGAGACCCGCGCCGTTCGGCATCTCGCGTTTGCCCTCGCTCAAAACCATCCGCCACGGTGTCATGCGCAGCGCGTGACCGCAGCCGGAAAACTGATGCAGCGTCGTGTGCAGCATCTGCCCGAACGCGACGCCGACGAGCGCTCCTTGCGGATAATGCCCGGGCCGCGATGCCGGCATCACGGGCGCAGGCTCGGTCTCGCCGCGCAAGGCCGCGGGCAATGCCGCGCCGGCCGCGATGTGGGCCGCCATGCGCCCTCGCCCGCCCTTCGTGCCACCGGAGGCGACGAACCAGCCTGCGAGCGCGAGCGCCGTGCTCACGGCCTCTCCGCGCGCGACCGAGTGGCCGAACCTTGCGCCATCAGCCCGCACCAGCAGACGGCCGCCGCGATCGCGTTCGATCCGCACGTCGGCGGAATCGCCGGCGAGCACGCGCGACTTGCCGTCGTCGATGGCGAAGCCGAATTTGGTGGGAAGGTCGAGCGCGCTGTCGGCGAGCGCTTCTTCAAGCTCCGCAGCGAGCGCCTGCGTCTCGTCACCGACAGTCCAGAACGGCGTCACCAGGATGTTGCGGCGAGCTTCGATGTCGGTATCTGGATCGAGCAATTGCAGCTGCGCAAGGCCGTCGATCAGCGGCCGATGGGTCTCCTCGCTCACGCCCCTGATCTGGAGGTTGGCGCGGCTGGTCACATCGATGAGGCCGTTGCCGTGGCGCTCGGCGAGCTCGGCGAGCCCGGCGATCTGGTTTGCCTCAAGCCGTCCGCCGAACGGACGCACGCGGACCACCAGCCCGTCGCCCGATTGCATCGGGCGCAGCGCGCCGGGACACCAGCCCTTGACCATCGACGCGCTCATGATGCCTCCTTCAGCGCAGCCGCGATCGAATTGCGGCGCGTTCGCCAGAGGGAGGCCTCATGCAGGCGCGCGAAGCAGGTCTCCATCGCGGCCAGCGCCGCCGGATTCTCGTGCGCCATGAAGGCGCGGATGTCGGCATCGCCGAGCGTCGCGTCGTAATACAGATCGAACAGATGCGGCGGCACGGCCCCGGCCAGATGCGCGAATGCAGCCATGTGCTCGAGTGTCGCCGTGATCTCGGCGGCCCCGCGAAAACCGTGACGCATCATGCCGGCGATCCAGGCCGGATTGGCCGCGCGTGCGCGAACCACGCGCGAGATCTCCTCCGTCAGCGTGCGCGCATGCGGCTGCTCGGGGCGCGTCGTGTCGAGATGATAGAGCGATGGCCCGGCCGCGCCGAGATGGGCCGCGGCCGCCGCAACGCCGGCTTCGTGCGCGGCATAGTCGGCAGCGAGCAGCAGATCGGTCTCCGGCAAATCCTGGACGTGGACGAAGGCATCGGCCGATGCGAGCCGCTGCTCGATGCCGGCGCGATCGGGCTTGATCGCGCCATCGGCGGAGAAGGCCCAGGACGAGGCTGACAGCCAGGCTTCGCCGGCGGCGTCGCGCGTATCTGCCGTAAAGGCATCGGGGATCGCTGAGAGGCCGACGCCGTATTGTCCGGGCCGCGGCGCGAACACGCGCGAGGCGCGGTGGCGGTACGGATTCTCGTCGCCCTCCTCCTCGCGCGTTGCGAGCGCCTCGGATGCTGCCTCGAACAATTGCGCAAGGCCGGAGAAGACATCGCGGAACAGCCCCGACACACGCAGCGTGACGTCGATGCGGGGCCGTCCAAGCTCGGCCGGCGCGATGATGTCGTAGCCGGTGACGCGGCCGGAGGCGTGATCCCAGCGCGGTGCGAGGCCGGCCAGATGCAGCGCCATCGCGAACTCTTCGCCGGCAGTGCGCATCGTCGCCGAGCCCCAGAGGTCGACCACGAGGCCCTTCGGCCAGTCGCCGTGATCCTGCAAATGGCGACGAAGCAGCTCTTCGGCGAGCTTGACCCCCTGCGCATGTGCCGACGGCGTCGGCACGGCGCGCGGATCGACGGCAAAGAGATTGCGTCCCGTCGGCAACACGTCCCGCCGTCCACGATAGGGCGAGCCCGACGGCCCCGGCGCGACGCGCTGCCCTGCGAGCGCGGCACGCAGCGCATCCCGCTCCGCCTCGCCGCAGGCGCCGCGGCCGAACACGTGCAGGCCGTCGCCGAACTGGCTTTCCTTGAGATCGCAGACGAAGCGGTCGATGCGCGGAATGGCTTCGGCCGGCGCGGCCGACGCATCGAGACCGAGATCGTCTTCGAGGCCCGCTGCACGGGCCTCGTCGCGGATCGCCGCGATCAGGCGCTGGCGGCGCGCGGGATCGAGACCATCGGCGGTCGAATATTCGTCGAGCAGGCGTTCGAGCCGGCGCAAACCCTCCGGCACCGTGGATTGCTCGAGCGGCGGCGGCAGATGGCCGATGGTGACGGCACCGATCCGCCGCTTGGCCTGCGCAGCCTCGCCGGGATCGTTGACGATGAAGGGATAGATGACGGGGAGATCGCCGATCAGCGCTTCCGGCCAGCACCCCGACGACAGCGCCACGGATTTCCCCGGCAACCATTCCAGCGTCCCGTGCGCCCCCATGTGCACGACGGCATCAATGCCCTGCTCGCGGAGCCAGAGATAGAACGCGACATAGCCGTGGCGCGGCGTGCGGGCGAGATCGTGATAGTCGGAATCACGCGTGATGGCGTCGCCACGCTCCGGCTGAACGGCGATGATTGACTGGCCGCAAGCGGTGGCCGCGAAGCGGAACGCACCACTGCCGCAGCTTGGATCGGTCTCCAGCCCGCCCCAGGCTTGCGCGAGATCATCCCGCAGGGATTGCGGGAGGTGTAAGAGTGACGCGCGGTAATCGGCGACGCTCCAGGTCAGATGCTGCTTCAGCAGCGTCTCGCCGAGCGCATGGACCGGCGCGACATCGAAGCCGGCCTTTGCAAGGTCAGACACCAATGCCTCGACCGAAGCCAGCGCATCGAGCCCAACCGCATGCGCGATCTGGTGCGGCCGGCCCGGATAGTTCGAAAGCACGATCGCGACGCGCTTCCCGGCAGCCGGCTTTTCCGCAAGGCGCCACCAGGCTGCAACGCGCGCGGCGACGGCCGTCACGCGCTCCTCATCCGGCCGATGCGCCAGATGCGAAAATTGCAAATCGGGATCGCGCTCCGCCGCCGACTTGAAGCTCACGACGCCCGCGAACACGCGGCCGTCGACCTCGGGCAGCACCACGTGCATCGCGAGATCGCCGGGCGACAGACCGCGCAACGATTCCGCCCAGTCCTCGCGCCGTGCCGACGAGAGCGCGACCTGGAAGACGGGACATGACGCAGCATCGAACGGCGTCGTGCCATCTTCGCCCAGCGCAGAAAACGCCGTCGCATTGACGATCGCGGCCGGAGGGTTCTTCGCAAGATAGTCCCGCAGCCAGCCCGCAACGCCCGGGCCCTTTAGGGAGGTGACGAACACGCCATACGCCGCAAAACCCTTCTCGCGCAGCGCAGCGATCAGGGCATCGACCGGGCCGGTGTCAGCGGCAGTGAGATAAGAGCGATAGAAGGTCACCAGCGCGAGCGGCCTGCCTTCACCCGACGGCGGCGCGGCGATGACACCACGCGCGGGATCATAAAAGCCCATCTCGGGCACGGTCATCTCGCCGACGACCGGACCTGCATAGAGGCCCGAAGCCAGCGCAAGCTGAGCAATCGCGGCCTGAGCGGCAACGGGGCCACCGGTGTCGCAAAGCACCTTGAGCCGCCGCAGCGTCGAGACCGGCAGGGTCGAGTAAGCATCGAGCCGCGTGTCGTCGCGGCCGTCGGCCGGCAGCACGGCCAGCACGATGTTACGATCTTTGGCGAGCTGCTGGAGCGCCGCAAGGCCATAGGGCCAATAAGATTCTCCGCCGATCAGACGCACCAGGATGCCGCGCGCCTGCGACAGCGTGCGCTCGATATAGGTGTCGACCGAGAGCGGATGACGCAGCTCCGCGAGATTGGCGAGCCGCAGCGACGGCAGGCTGCTACGGCCGCGCCGCCAGCCCGCCGCGAATGCGGCAAGGTCGGAATCCGAGTACGAGAGCACCACGAGATCGGCCGGGTCCTGGCCGATGTCTCTTGGCGTCGCGGTCTCCTCGAGACCCCGGCTCTCGCGGAAGACGACGTGCATCAGACTCCCAATCCCGCCTTGATCGCGGCCTCATCGATATCGCCATGCTCGCCGATCACGACGAGCTTCGACTGCCTGAGACCCGCGCCCCAGGGCTTGTCGAACTGGTGGCGCACGCGCTCGCCGACGGCCTGAAGCAGCAGGCGCATCGGCTTGCCCGCGACCGCGATGTAGCCCTTGGCACGCAGCACGTTCTGCTCGCGCGCCAGCCTCTGCACCGACGCAACCAGCGTATCGACATCCGCAACCTCCGGAAGATCGATCACGACGGAGGCGAAATCATCGTGCTCGTGCTCCTCCTCGCCATCGTGATGCGACGGGCGCGCGGCAAGATCGTTCTCGGCGGCGGCGCCGAGCCCGAGAATGACGCGCGCGTCGATCGCACCGTCGGTGACGGGCAGCATCGGCACGCGGCGCGGCATCTCGGCGGCGATCGCGGCCTTGGCGGCTTCAATGCCGGCGCTGCCGGCGAGATCGGCCTTGGTCAGCAGCACGATATCTGCGCAGGCGATCTGGTCCTCGAACACCTCCGAGAGCGGCGTCTCGTGATCGAGATTTTCGTCCGCGGCGCGCTGCGCTTCGACAGCCGCCGGGTCCGGCGCGAAGCGACCGGCGGCAACCGCCTCGGCATCGGCGAGCGCGATCACGCCGTCGACGGTGATGCGCGAGCGGATCTCCGGCCAGTCGAATGCTTTCAGCAGCGGTTTTGGCAGCGCCAGGCCCGAGGTCTCGATCAGGATGTGATCGGGCCGCACCGGGCGCGCCAGCAACTGCTCCATGGTCGGAATGAAATCGTCGGCAACGGTGCAGCAGATGCAGCCATTGGCGAGCTCGACGATATTCTCCTCCGGGCAGTTGGCATCGGCGCAGGATTTCAGGATCTCGCCGTCGACGCCCTCGCTGCCGAACTCGTTGACCAGCACGGCGAGCTTCTTGCCATTGGCATTGCTGAGCAGATGCTGGATCAGCGTCGTCTTGCCGGAGCCGAGAAAGCCCGTGACCACCGTGACAGGGACTTTTGCGAGCGAGTTCATTCGGCGGCCTCCGGCAACACGGCAATGGGGGGAATGCGGGCAAGCGACTGCTTGCGGAAGATTTCGGGCCGGCTGCGCCACGGCACGAGGCCGTCGGGCGCGGCCGCATAGGCCGCGGCGCCCGCGACCACGTCCTGCGCGTTCGCATCCGACAGGCGGCCATAGACATAGGACCAGCGGCCGGGCGCGCTGAGCGCGACCGAGCAGCCCTGGCTGCATGCAGACAGGCATTCGACGGGAACCACGTTGACGCCCTCGGGCACGCCGGCCTCGAGGATCGCGCCATGCAGGCGCTTGCCGGGTGTGGTCTCGCCTTCGCCAAGCGTCTGGCCAGCGCGGCAGGTGATGCAGACGTGAAGTGTGACGGTCATCGCCTCTTCCAGAATAAACAGCGGGAGGCGAAGAGGCACACGGACCATTCTCGTGAAGGCCCGTTTCCCCGTCGCGGAACACCCCGTCCGCCGGTCCAAAACTCGTCCGCGCTGGCAGGTCTCCCGGCTTGCGGAGCAGGGTTTTGGCCCTTCGATCCCCGCCTTCCCGATCCCCTAGGGGATCAGTGGCTTCGGGCATCTCTCCGGTCACGGTCGCGGGGGCGGCTGCATTTTGGACCCAAATCTTGCCGATTCGGACCCTATCGCATTCCCTCTTCGCCTGTCATAGGACAGGAACCAGTGCCGGGCCACCATTTGCCCCCGGCCGCCTCTTGTCAAGCCGAAGGACCGGGACCGATGACGCCAGAACCGGATACCCAAACCACTGCGGAAACCGACGCCCGCCACGCCCAGAAAATGGCGAAGAAGAAGGCCGCCCGCGACAAGATCATGGCAACCAAGAGCGGCGAAAAGGGCCTGATCATCGTCCACACCGGCGCCGGCAAGGGCAAGTCGTCCTCGGCCTTCGGCATGATCGTCCGCTGCGTCGCCCATGGCTTCCCCTGCGCTGTCGTGCAGTTCATCAAGGGTGCCTGGGATACTGGCGAGCGGCGTCTGCTCACGGGCCATTTCGGCGAGCTCTGCCAGTTCCATGCCATGGGCGAAGGCTTCACCTGGGAAACGCAGGACCGCGCCCGCGACATTGCCGCCGCCCGCGCCGGCTGGGAGAAGGCCAAGGAGCTGATCCTCGATTCGAACCTGCGCATGGTCGTGCTCGACGAGATCAACATCGCGCTGCGCTACGACTATCTCGACATCGCCGAGGTCGTCGACTTCCTGACGACCTCGAAGCCGCCGATGACGCATGTCGTGCTCACCGGGCGCAACGCGAAGGACGAGCTGATCGAGATCGCCGATCTCGTCACCGAGATGACGCTGGTCAAGCATCCCTTCCGCTCCGGCATCAAGGCGCAAGCCGGCGTCGAGTTCTGAGCGCGATGGCACGCGCACTGATGATCCAGGGGGCCGGCTCGGACGTGGGCAAGTCGCTCATCGTGGCCGGCCTCGCGCGCGCCTTCACACGGCGGGCCTTGCGCGTACTTCCCTTCAAGCCGCAGAACATGTCGAACAATGCGGCCGTCACCGTCGATGGCGGCGAGATCGGGCGTGCGCAGGCGCTTCAAGCGCTCGCGGCGGGCGTCGAGCCGCACACCGACATGAACCCGGTGCTGCTGAAGCCCGAGACCGATGTCGGCGCGCAAATCGTCGTGCATGGAAAACGCATCGCCACCGCGCGGGCGCGCGAATACGCCGCGATGAAGCCCTCGCTGATGGGCGCGGTGCTGGAGAGCTTTGAGCGGTTGAAGGCGCGCGCTGATCTGGTGCTGGTCGAAGGCGCGGGCAGTCCGGCCGAGGTGAATCTGCGCAAGGCCGACATCGCCAATATGGGCTTTGCGCGCAAGGCCGACGTGCCGGTCGTGCTCGTTGGCGACATCGATCGCGGCGGCGTCATCGCCCAGCTCGTCGGCATCAGGACGGTGATCGACCCCGACGATGCCGCGATGATCCAGGGCTTTGTCATCAACAAGTTCCGCGGCGATCCCACGCTGTTTGACGACGGCTACAGGCTGATCGAAGAGAGGACCGCGTGGCGCGGCCTCGGCGTGCTGCCCTGGTTCGCCCGCGCGGGCGAACTGCCGGCCGAGGACGCGCTGGGCCTCAGTGATGCGCGCAAGCCCGGCCAATGCAAGATCGCGTGCCTCGCGCTGTCGCGCATCGCCAATTTCGACGATCTCGATCCACTCAAGCTCGAGCCAGGCGTCGATCTCCTGATGGTGCGCCCCGGCGAAGCGATCCCCGGCGACGTCAGACTGGTCATCATCCCCGGCTCAAAGTCCACCCGTGGCGATCTCGCGTTCCTGCGCGCGCAGGGCTGGGACATCGATCTGCTCGCGCATCACCGCCGTGGCGGCCACGTGCTCGGCCTATGCGGCGGCTATCAGATGCTCGGACGCAGCGTTGCCGACCCCGATGGCATTGAAGGCCCGGCAGGTGATACGCCGGGGCTCGGGCTTCTCGATGTTGAGACGGTGATGAGCCCGCAGAAGACGTTGACGCGCGTCGCAGCGGTGCACGCTGCGACGGATCAGCCGATCGAAGCCTACGAAATTCACATCGGCCGCACCGATGGGCCGGATCGCGTCCGCCCCTTCGCGAAGCTGAACGGCGAGCCGGAAGGCGCGATCTCCAGGGATGGCCGCGTGCAGGGCAGCTATCTGCACGGCCTGTTCACGTCGGATGATTTCCGCAAGGCGTTTTTGGCGAAGCTCGACATTCCCGCGGGCAACGAGCCCTATCATGCCCGGGTCGAAAGCGCGCTTGACGCCCTCGCCGATCACATCGAAAAACATCTCGATGTCGAGGGCCTGCTCGCGCTAGCGCGCTAGGACCTCGGCGAGGCGGGTCCACTCGGCCTCAACGCCGGGAAGCCCGAGCCGCAGCCATGTCGGCTCTTTCGCGAACACGCGCGACCAGATCTGGCGACGCGCAAGCTTCTCCTGCGCGGCGAGCGCGTCTGACGTCTCGTAGAGACGAAACAACGATGCACCGCCGATGAGCCGCCAGCCTTGTCCTTGCACCATCTCGTCGAGGCGAACACAGTCACGCCCAAGCCGCGCCGATGTCGCCTCCGCCCACGCATCGTCGCGCAATGCGCGGCCGCCAATCGCAATCGCTGCGCCAGAGATAGGCCAAGGGCCCGACATCGCCGCCAGCTTTGCAATGTCAGCGGCGTTGCCGATCGCGAAGCCGAGCCGCAGGCCGGCAAGGCCGTAGAACTTCCCGAAGGAACGCAGGATCAGCAGCCCAGGGCGATCCGCTTCCGGTGCCAGCGACAGATGCGGAACGGCGTCGACAAAGCTCTCATCCACGATGAGACGGCCGACGCGCGGCAGCAACGCCAGCAGATCCTTTGGTGCGAAGGTCCGGCCATCGGGATTGTTGGGATTGACCACGATGGCGAGGTCCGCGCCGGCCAGCGCATCGAGCTCGCCGACTTCATGGACGTCCCAACCCGCAGCCGACAGCACTCCCGCATATTCATTGTACGTAGGCGCGAGGATGCGGGCGCAGCCGGGCGCGCCAAGTTGCGGCAGCAGTTGGATGGCGGCTTGCGCTCCGCCCATCGCGACGAGCGGTGCACTCGTACGGTAGGCGTGCCGCGCCGCCTGATGCAATGCCTCGATCTCGGCCCGCGACGGCAGCGCGCTCCACGCGCGCGCGCTCACCTCGCCCACCGGATAAGGCAGCCGGTTGATCCCGGTCGACAGATCGATCCAGTCCTCCGCGCGGCCGCCAAACCGCTGCTGGGCCAGATCGAGATTTCCACCGTGCTCGCGCATGCTCTGTTCTTTCACGCGAAGGCGAGGATCGCAAGCAGACCGGCGAGGAGCAGCATGGCGCGGCGGTAGACATTCAGTCCCTCGCCGATGTCGGCGGGATGCGGATCGCGCGCGCCTTCGTTCAGCCAGGGCTCGTTCGTGACGCTGCCATGGTAGATGCGGGGGCCGCTGAGCCGCACGCCGAGCGCACCGGCCATCGCCGCTTCCGGCCAGCCGGCGTTGGAAGAACGGTGACGGCGCGCATCGCGCGTCATGCACGCCAGCGCCAGGGATCGGCGCGGTGCCAGCAGCACGAACAGAAACCCGGTCAGGCGCGCCGGAATGAAGTTGGCGACATCGTCGATGCGCGCCGCGGCCCAGCCGAAAGCCTCGTGCCGTTCGCTGCGATGGCCGATCATCGAGTCCAGGGTATTGATCGCCTTGTAACCCAAGATGCCGGGCAGGCCGAACAGCGCGCCCCAGAACACCGGCGCGACAATGCCGTCGGACGCATTTTCCGCAAGACTCTCGATCGCCGCGCGCGCGATGCCGGCTTCATCGAGCGCGGCGGGATCGCGCCCGACGATGCGCGAGACCGCGTCGCGCGCGGCGGTGATGTCACCGGCCTGCAGGGGCGCCGCGACGGCCGCGACATGATCATGCAGCGAGCGCAGCGCGACCAGCGGCCAGGCGAGGACACCGACCAGCACGATCTGGATCCAGCCCCAAGGAAGCATTGACTGAAGCACCCAGCCGACCGCGACGGAGATCGCGATCACCAGGAGCGCGCCAGCGACACCTACAGCGCGGCGCAGGGCCGGCGGATCGGAATCGCGATTCCAGGCGGCGTCGATGGCACCGATCAGCCGGCCCAACCAGGTCACGGGATGGCCGATCCGCGCGAACAGCCATGACGGCCAGCCCGAAAGGGCATCCACCGCCATCGCCACCACCATCGCACCCGCAAAGCCCACGCCTGCCTCCTGTCCCGCCCCTGTTGCGCAAAGCGAAGGGCGAGCGCAAGCCCCTGCCGGCCTGATTTCGGCTTTGTCTTTGGCGCCGTTTGGTGGTTAGTCAGACCCACAGGAGACTTTGATGGCCGTCATCTTGATCACGGGTGGAGCGCGATCGGGCAAGAGCAAGCGTGCGGAAATGCGCACGCGCGCTTTTCCCGGGCAGCCCGTTTATGTCGCGACGGCCGAGGCGCTCGATGCGGAAATGGAGACGCGTATCGCCAAGCATCGCGCGCGGCGCGGAACCGACTGGGTCGAACGCGAGGTGCCGCTCGATCTCGTGCCCGCACTGGTCGCAACCGATGGCGACGGCGCACGACTGGTGGATTGCCTGACGCTGTGGCTCTCCAACCTGATGCATGCAGAGCGCGACTGGGAGCGTGAAGTGAGAGAGCTCGCCAGCGCCCTGCCCCGCCTGAAAAGCCCCGCCGTCTTCGTCACCAACGAGGTCGGCCTCGGCATCGTGCCCGACAATGCGCTGGCGCGCAGCTATCGCGACGCCGCCGGGATCATGAACCAGACCATCGCCGCCGTCGCCGACGAGGTCGAGTTCGTGGTCGCCGGCCTGCCGATGAAACTGAAATGATGCCGCGCGCCGAGCTTTTGAAAGACATCATCGCCGATCTCAGGATGGCGGCATCGTTCGTGACGATCCTTCCCGTGGCATCGTCAAAGCCTGCAGCCGACGGCGCCGTCGCGCGCGCGACCTGGGCGCTCCCCGTCGCGGGGCTGCTGGTCGGCCTTGCCGGCGCCTTGATCTACAAGCTCGCCATCCGGGTCGGACTGACGCCGAACCTCGCCGCGCTGCTCGCGCTGGCTGCGACCACCCTGATCACCGGTACGCTGCACGAGGACGGACTTGCCGATACCGCTGACGGGCTCGGTGGCGGCCGCACCCGCGAGCGCAAGCTCGAGATCATGCGCGACAGCCGGATCGGCACCTATGGTGTCTGCGCGCTCATCCTGTCGTTCGGCCTGCGCTGGAGCGCGCTCGCGGCGATCGCCAGTCCCGCGGCCGTCACGCTCGCGCTGTGCGCCGCGCATGCGGCGGCGCGCGCGGGCGTACCGGCCTTCATGTCACTGGTCCCGCCGGCAAGGCCGGACGGATTGTCGGCCAGCGCGGGAGTGCCGCCGGGACGGAGCGTCGCCATCGCCTTTGCGGTTGGAACGCTCGCGCTCGCCCTGGCGTTGGGGCCGGGCAAGGCGCTGGTCGGCCTGATCCTGGTCTCGCTCGCCGGGCTGCTGCTGGCGCGGCTTGCGATCCGCCAGATCGGCGGGCAGACCGGCGACATCCTCGGCGCGTTCGAGCAGATCTGCGAAATCCTGATCCTGCTGGTCGCCGCAGCCTTTCAGATCGGACGTTGAGCCGATGGTCGAGTTCGACGACACCTTCCGCCGGCAATTGCACGAGCTGTTCGTGTGGCGCCGCGATGTGCGCCGCTTTCGCACCGATCCGCTGCCGGACGGCGCCATCGACCGCCTGATCGAGACCGCCTGCCTCTCGCCTTCGGTCGGGCTCAGCCAGCCCTGGCGCTTCGTCATCGTCGACGATGCCGCTCGCCGCCGCGCCGTGATCGACGACTTCAAATCATGCAACGCCGATGCGCTCGGTGCCTATGCCGGCGAACGCGCCGCGCGCTACGCCACGCTCAAACTGTCGGGGCTCGAGCAGGCGCCGGGCCACCTCGCCGTATTCGCCGACAAGGCCAGCGACATCGGCCACGGCCTCGGCCGCGCCACCATGCCGGAGACGACGGAATATTCCGTCGTCGCCGCGATCACCGCGATGTGGCTCGCCGCGCGCGCGGAAGGTATCGGCCTTGGCTGGGTGTCGATCCTGAATCCTGCACGCATTCACACCATTCTCGACGTGCCTGATACCTGGAAGTTCATCGCCTATCTCTGCGTCGGCTATCCCGAGGCTGAATGCGACCGGCCGGAGCTGGAGCGGGCGAAATGGGAGCACCGGCGGGGAGCGGGCGAATTCACGCTGCGGCGTTGAAGGCTGGTTCTTGCAGAACCCGAAACAGACGACTCCCTGGCCGCGTAGGCTTACGGTATCGGGCTGCCAAAGGCTGCGAATGAGCATTCATAAGCGTAGTTTTTCATCAATTGTGGTTGCTAGCCTTTCGGGATATGCACAGCGTCAGGAACAATTTTTGCGAAACATTTCATGATTGAGCGGCCCGCTCCTGCCCGCGCTGCGCCGGCGGTCGCCCGCCGCGATTTCCTTCGCCTCGCCGGCGCAACTGCCGCGGGCTTCTTCGCGCTCGGCGCAACGCCGGATCGCATGCGCATCGTCGCCTCGCTGACTGCATTGTCACTCGACGACGAGCTGACGAGACGCAGCATGACCGAAGCTGCGACCACCCGGCTTGGCGGCCTCATTGCAGGCCTGCGGCAACGCGGCTGGGTCGAAGGGGTCAATTTCCGCCTGGAGCTGCGCTCGAGCTTCGGCGGAGCCGACAAGTTGAAGAGCGCCATCCAGGAGATCATCGATCTCAAGCCCGACGTCATCCTGACCGGCTCGACGGGTGAGACCGCGGCCGTCCTCGCGGCCACCAGGACGATCCCGATCGTGTTCGCGACCTCCAACGATCCCGTCGGCAACGGCTTCGTCGAGAGCCTCGCCCATCCCGGCGGCAACGTCACCGGCTTCACCAGCAGCACGCCCGAGATGGGCGGCAAATGGCTTCAGCTCATCAAGGAGGCCGTGCCCGACATCGCGCGTGTCGGCGTGCTGTACAATCCGGCGACGACGCCGCGCGCCGGGCGCTACTATCTCGACTCGCTCGAGGCGGAGGCCGTGACATGCGGGGTCGGCGTGGTCCTCGTCCCCGTCGGCAAGGCCGCGGAGATCGAGGGCGCGATCGGCCGCTTTTCCGAGCCGCCCAAGGCCGCGATGATCTCGCTCGTCGACAGCTTCCTGGTGGTGAACCGCCAGGCGATCGTCGCAGCAACGGCAAAATATCGCGTCCCGATGATCTATCCGTTTCACTACTTCATGGACGCGGGCGGACTGATGAGCTACGGCCCGACGCTCGAGGTGCGCTCGGCCGACTATGTCGATCTCATCCTGCGCGGCACCAAGGCAGGCGACCTGCCGGTGCAATCGCCGCGCAAATACGAGCTCCTGATCAACCGCAGCGTTGCCAACGCGCTCGGATTGAGGATTCCATTCACGCTGCTGGCGCGCGCCGACGAGATCCGCGAGTGAACGAAGAGGTCGACCAGGGACATTTGCGGACGCCTCCCGGCCGGCTGTTCCGCAAATATCTCGTCTCGATCGTCGCCCTCGCCTTCGCCGCGCTCGCTATCAACACCGGCTTCGACGTCTGGTTCTCCTATCGCGAGCAGAAGCAGCTTCTCGCCGCGATCCAGCGCGAGCAGGCGGCAAGCGCGGCGATCCAGATCGGCCAGTTCATCGGCCAGATCGAGAACCAGATCAGATGGCTCTCGCGCCTGCCGCCGGAGCTGTCGACCAACGAAGACGATCGCCTTAACTCCATCCGCCTGCTGCGCCTCTCGCCCGCGATCGCGGAGATCGCCGAGCTCGATGCACAGGGCCGCGAACAGGTGCGCGTGTCGCGCCGCATCGCCGACAGGATCGGCAGCAAGGCCGATCTCTCGACGTCGCCGGCCTTCCGCGGCGCCAATGAAAGCCGGGCCTACTACGGGCCCGTCTACTTCTTCGGCGACACCGAGCCGTTCATGACGATTGCGACGCGCGGCACCGGCCGCTCCCCCAATGTGGTCGTCGCCGAGGTCAATCTGCGCTTCATCTGGGACCTGGTCGCCGGGATCAGGGTCGGCAACACCGGCAAGGCCTATGTGGTCGATCGGCAGGGGGTCTTGATCGCGCATCCCGATCTGTGGCCGGCGCTGCAACGCAGCGATCTTTCCGGACATGCGGACGTGCGCACTGCGCTCGACGGCGTCGGGCCGCCCTCGGGCGGCCTGGTCAAGGAGGACCTCTCGGGCCAGCGCGTGCTGTCGACCTATGCGACCGTCCCCTCGCTCGGCTGGCTGGTGTTCGTCGAGCTGCCGCTCAGCGAAGCCTATGCGCCGATCTATGCATCGATCGGGCGATCGACCTTTCTGCTTGTCATTCTGCTTGCCGGCGCGGTGCTGGTCTCACTCTTCCTCAGCCGGCGCATGACCGTGCCGATCCAGATCCTGACGCAGGGCGCACGCCGGATCGGCAGCGGCGATCTCGGCCTGCGGCTCGCAATCAAGACCGGCGACGAGCTGGAAGCGCTCGGCGACCAGTTCAACCGCATGGCCGCGCATTTGCGCGAATCCTATGCGACGCTGGAGCGCAAGGTGATCGAGCGCACCTCCGAGCTGGAGAAGGCGCGCGATCAGGCCCTTGCCGAGCACGATGCCGCCGAGCGCGCGCGCAGCGCGGCGGTGGCGGCCAACGAGACCAAGTCGCGCTTCCTCGCCGTCGTCAGCCACGAGCTGCGCACGCCGCTCAATGGCGTCATGGGCGTGCTGCAACTGCTCGACGACGGCAGCCTCAGCGAAGCGCAGCGCCGCCAGCTTGCGACCGCGGCCGCATCGGGCGAAACGCTGATCGCGCTGGTCGATGCCATCCTGGAATATGCGCGTCTGGAGGCCAGCACCGAGGCGTTGGAGACGCGCGACTTCCGGCTCGACCAGCTCGTCGAGACCGCCGCCGATCTGATGCGCCCGCAGGCCTTCGGCAAGGGCCTCGCCTTCGATCTCGCCTGTGAGGCAACGGCCGATATCTCGGTGCACGGCGATCCCGTCCGGCTCAACCGCATCCTGCTCAACCTGATCGGCAACGCGATCAAGTTCACCCCACACGGCGGGATCGCCGTGAGGGCAGAAGCCGAGCAGCACGACAATCATGTGCTGCTGCGCGTCACGGTCCGCGATACCGGCATCGGCATCGCCCCTGACATGCACGAGCGGATCTTCGAGGACTTCGTGCAAGCGGACGACAGCATCGCGCGCAGGTTCGGCGGCACCGGCCTCGGCCTTGCGATCGCCCGGCGCCTCACACGCCTGATGCGCGGCGAGCTGACGGTGACGAGCACGCCGGGCGAAGGCAGCACGTTCACGCTCGAAGTGCCGCTCGGCCGCGCCGCGAGCGGCGTCGCGCAAGGTGCAATTCCGCCGCCGTCGCGGCAGCTCAGCGTGCTGCTGGTGGACGACGATCCCGTCAATCGCGAGGTCGGCGAAGCCATCCTGAAACGGCTCGGCCACCGCCCCACCCTCGCCGGCAACGGCGCCTCGGCCATCGCGCTCGCGCGCGATCAGGCCTTCGACGTGATTCTGATGGACCTGCACATGCCCGACATGGATGGCGTGGAAGCGGCATCAAAGATCGGCAAGCTGGCCTTGCCGAAGATGCCGCGCATCATCGCCGTGACCGCCGACGTCTCGCGCAGCGCCCGCGAACGGCTTGCAGGCGCAGGCATCGCCAAGATCGTCAGCAAGCCGATCCTGATCAATGCGCTGCGCGAAGCGATCGAGGACGATCTCGAGGCTGAGCCGGCAGACGTGCAGCTCACCGCGGGCGCATTGATCGACCGGCACTTTCTCGACGACCAGAAAGAGCTGCTGGGCGCGGCGCAAATCGCAAAGCTCCACCGTCTGCTGGAAGAGACCAGCGAAAAGCTGATCGATGACATCGCCAAGGCCGCGACAATTGGCGACCGCATGCAGCTCGCGCGATCCACGCACCAGCTCGGCAGCGCCGCCGGCGCGCTCGGCCTCGTCCGCCTGTTCGAGCGCTGCCGTGAGGTCGAGCTGGCGGCCCCCTCGATGTCCCCGGCCGAGTGCCAGAGCGCCGCCCGCGGTCTCGCCGCGCTTCGCGAGGCCTCGATGAGCGCGCTGGATGAGTTGCTTCGGCCCGCCGAACAATGGTCGGCCCGCTAGCGCGCATCCTGCCCGATGCGGTTGCTATCCCATCCAATGTGGGATGGGCAGATTCTTCTTGCGCAGAAATTCCGGGTTGAACAGCTTGGATTGATAGCGCTGACCGCCATCCGCGAGGATCGTCACGATGGTCTTGCCGGGACCGAGGTCGCGCGCAAGCCGCATGGCTCCGACGATGTTGATGGCGCTCGATCCACCGAGCACCAGCCCTTCATGCTCGATCAGATCGAACAGAACGGGCAACGCTTCCTCGTCCGTGATCTGATACGCCGCATCGATTGGCGTGCCCTCCAGGTTCCTGGTCACACGCCCTTGCCCTATCCCTTCGGTGATGGAGTCGCCTTCGCTCGTCAGCTCGCCCTTGGTGAACCAGTTATAGAGCGCAGCGCCCATGGGGTCGCTGAGCGCAATCCTGACGGCTGGGTTGCGCTCCTTGAGGGCGCGCGCGACCCCACCCAAAGTCCCGCCACTGCCAACGGCACAGGTAAAGCCATCGATGTTTCCGCCCGTTTGCTCCCAAATCTCCGGCCCGGTCGTGCGGTAGTGGCCCTCGCGATTGGCAGTGTTGTCGAACTGGTTGGCCCAGAATGCACCGAGTTCTTCGGCGAGCTGACCTGAATAGCGTGCGTAATGGCCGGGATTTGAATACGGCACGGCGGGGACCAGTCGCAGGTCCGCGCCACACAACCGCAACATATCCTTCTTCTCCTGACTTTGTGTGTCAGGCATCACGATCACGCTGCGATAGCCGCGTGCATTGGCGACGAGCGCGATGCCGATGCCGACATTTCCCGCCGTCCCTTCGACGATGACGCCGCCCGGCTTGAGCCTGCCACGTCGCTCGGCATCGTTGACCATGGCGAGGGCCGCGCGATCCTTGATCGATCCGCCGGGATTGAGAAATTCGGCCTTGCCGTAGATCTCGCAGCCCGTGGCCTCCGATGCCCTTCGCAGCCTGATCAATGGCGTATTGCCGATGGAGTCCAAAAATCCTGTTCGGATACCGTTCATCGCCCCCCTCACCTTCGCGCTCCCCAACCTTAGGCTGCCGAACGGACAATTTCGTTCTCTAATTCAGGCGGTACGGGCAACAGCTTTGGCGTTCAACCGACCTGATCGGCAATTCCCATTCCTGCGCGGTGGCTCATTTCGAGTCGTGGTCTATTGCTGTCCTTTGTCTTGAATCTGAAGTCGGCTTGCCGTCGACGAGCAGACTAGAGGCAGACAGCACCGGGAAGACCGCTTGCGGGCGCTCTTGACCCTAACCGGCCTTCCGAATTTCCCCTGTTCCCGGGATCGGCACGAGGCAGGATTTCGGGAAATTCACCGCGAACTCTAAGGGTATGATCGGATCATCATTCGGCACGCTGAAGTTATTATGGACCTTGGTCCCGGTGCCTTTCCAACCCAGGTGGAGCACAGGTGAGCACTCACCCAACGAGTAGTGCAGGAGGACTGAGATGAGCCGTATTCTGTTTGCTGCGGTGTCCGCCATTCTGATCCTGGTCACGGTCGGATCACTCTCGCCCGCGGTCGCGGCCGCAGATCGCTACTGCCTGCAAGGCCGCCGCTGGGGCCATCCCGGCAACTGCCAGTTCGCGACCCTCCAGCAGTGCAGGGCGGCTGCCTCCGGCACCCATGCGTCCTGCGGGGTCAATCCGCGCTATGCATTCGGACGCTCGCAGCAGGGCAGACAGTGATTGAACGCCGCGGGCGCACCGGGCGAGGCTCTCGCTTGAGTTCGGCTCCCGGCCCTTGGTGGACTTGCGTCAGTTTCGGCTGAGGTACTTCCCTTGGCTCCAAGCTCGCGGAAGCCAGGGGGCTGAAATCGTGAAGGGAGCCACGGCCATGAAGCCATCATCTCGGCTGATTGCAGCGTTGGCTGTAGCTGCCATCGCTCCCGCCCATGCCGCCAAGCTGCCCCAAATCGACGACATCATCACGCTGCGGTCCCAAACGCTCGCCTGCTTCGACCTGGAGAACACCAAGGAGCTGGAACGCACGCGCACCACGGATGGCCTCTCGGCGGCACTGCAATTTGTCGACCGCCACGCCCTACCGGACAACCCCGCCGCGGGAAGCGGCATGTTCACCAACGTCTGCACCCGTTTCGGACCAGGCGGCACGATGTACCGGGTCAAGAAGGTTCACGACTGGACAAGCGGCGGACTGACCCTGTTTTGTATTGATCCAGCGACAAAATGGGATCTCAGCCCGCCAGGTGAACAGAAGGAACCGACGACTGAGGCGGCCGATCATTGTTGGTGGGTGCGGCTTGATGATTGAGAAAATCGTCGACCTGGATGGGTTCATCTGCCTGAACTTCAAGGAAATCAACTGGAGGGATGAGAATGTCGGTCCCCTGCAAGCTCGAACGCAGCCTCCTCAGCCACGAGGAATATGAGACGATCCGCCTCACGCACCATCCCGCCATCTATCACGTCGACATCGCTGAGCTCGAGGCCATGCGACCTCGCTTGCGCAAGATGCGCGACAAGGAGCGAACGCTCGGCCGACAAAGGCAGCGAGAGGGGCGCGGAAAGGCCGAGGCTCGCGGAGCCAGCTTTCCAGGAACCGCCGAGCATGCATCAGAACGCAAGCAAGTCTTCGCCGCGGCACTGAAGCGGTTGAACAACGAGCTTAGGCGCCTTCACAACCTGGCAGCTCGGACCGCGCATGTTGAAGCGGCGCGAAAGGCTCTCGCCCTGCATCGCGCCGCGAACTTCACGACCAATCCCCCAGCCGGAGCCAACGCGAACGAAGGCATGGTGCCGAAGGCAAGCACACGCCGAAGAAAGATCATTGCAGGCGCAAAGATCGGACGGGTGTCGCAGGCGACGAAAGTCGCGCAGGCGGTGCGCGACGCGCGAAGTGGATGAGCGGCGGAAACCTTCGGCCTGCCCACCGAAATTGGCCCTTAGCAGACCAATCGCGGCATGGTGCGCCACCGGAGCGGACTTGCCGTAGCTGTGCTCACACCCAAGACTTGTGCGGTCGCGAGCCGCTCCGCCCGCTCAAAGCAATGGGAGCCCGCTATGTGGCGAGCCATTTTGTCTGGGACGATCCTTGGTACCGCTTTATTCCTAATCGGCGGTCAGATCACAGTCGGACAACAGGCACCAACGATCAAACGGACCGACCTTCTCAAGACTGCCCTTCCGGAAATGGAGGGTAAAGACATGAGTGTGTGGGTTGCTGACATCCCGCCGAACTCCGCTACCGGCCGACATTCGCACCCGACGCCGAGATTCGTGTACGTGCTCGACGGTGCAGTTGTCTACGAGGTTGATGGAAAGCCGCCGCAAACCTTCAAGGCAGGTGAGGCATACGCGGAGATGCCGGGCGAGGTCCACAACTTTAGAAACGCGAGTTCGGCACAGCCAGCGAGAGCTCTCGGTTTCCAATACGCAACCAAGGGCCAGCCGCTCCAAACCAATGCCCCTTGAACCAGTCTGAGAAGTTTTGGACTTGCACAGCACGTAGGATGGGTTGAGCCCTTGCGAAACCCATCGCTCTTGTTTCCGTCATGACCGCGTACCAATCCGGTGAAGCATGGAGCGCGTGCGCAATTAGGGGCCTTCTTCGTCTCACGGTCACGTCGATCTCACTCGCTACCCGATGGACTGGCGGGCGATCAGTCCAAGCCCGGTCTTCGATATTGTGCGAGGCGTTGGATTGACGATGGGTTTCGCAAAGGCTCAACCCATCCTACGGGCTATGTCACATTCTTCCGCGATGCACGGTGAAGCTCCCGGTCAAGCGGATCATTGTTGGGCCGGCCGACGGCGCGGACGAACGTAGCCGCGCATTGAGCCGCCGCTTGCAATAACGCGATGACACGGGATCGATGGGTCGTCATTCGTGCGCATGATGGCACCAACCGCGCGTGCAGCTTTCGGATTGCCGGCTTTGGCAGCGACAGCCTTGTACGTCATGGTCTTCCCCTTGGGGATCTTGCGCACGATGTCGCGGACCTTGTCCGAAAACGTTTTCATAGGCCGAGTGTAGCACCTTTCTCAGCTATTGGCCCATCAGCGAAGTTGCGCCTCATCTGGCGGAGGCCCGCTCCTTGCGGCTAAGCGGACTGGATTTGCTCGCTCTGAGTTCCTCGCATTTTGATCCGAAACCGACATGTGACGTGCGCCCGAATTCCGAAGCGGACAATCTGCCCTCAATGTGCAGCCAGCTTTCTGTATGCCGCGATGGCGCGCTTGAGATCGTCATATTCCTGGCAAGGAAGAAGGAGGCAGAGATTTTCCAATGCAGCCAGATGTTGCTCAGCTTTGGTGGGCTCGCCGAGCACCAGATAAGCCTCGCCAAGATGCTCGTGCGCGCTGCGGTGACGCGGATCTAGCGTTAGCGACTGCTGATAGTGTCCAACAGCCGGCCCGAGTTGGCGCAAGCGTCGATAGGAATAACCAAGATAGTTCTGGATATCGGCATTGAGCGGGTCACGCAGGGCGGCGCGCGTGAACGATCCAATGGCCCCATTCCAGTCCGCCGCGGCAAGCGCTCTCTTGCCCGCCTTGAAATCGGGATCGAGCTCCACCCACTCAGCATCCGCCGCCACGGGTACCATGGTGGTGCAGATCGGCCAGGCTTCGGGCGTGACTGCGGTCGTCCCTTTGCCGGTGGACCCGCTGAACAGCGGTATACTCCCCCATTCCGTCCGGTCATTCCCGTAGACGGCAAAATAAGCGACAAGCCCACCGAGCACCGTCGCCGCAGCAATTGCCGGGATCAACGTTGTCATTCCTACATTGACGGCGCTCTTGGGCATGGATCGGACCGCCGAAGCATCATTGTCGTGAAGTACCCACGGTGTCGTTCCGCAATTGTGCTTTGGCTTCACGGATTTCCTGCCGCTCCGTATCGGCGTTCCCGGCGAGCTCTATCAGCTTGCTATAATACTCGGTTGACTTCTGACGGTCGCCGGAGCGGTCGGCAGCACGCGCGGCGCCCCAGAACGCGCGGAAGCGATTGGGAGTTTGCTTGAGTGCGGTCTCATACTCGTTCAGTGCGGCTGTGGGCTGTCCGACCTCCAGGAGCAATTCCGCCAACAGTTCGCGCAGCGGAAAGAGGCGATTCTCCATGGCCACGTGTTTGACACTGCTGTCTTCGCTGTCGGCGGCTGCCCGCATTAACTTGAGGGCCCGATCGTGGTCGCCTTCCTTCAGTGCGACCCACGCGGAGACCGCAAGCATTTGCTCTTCGGTGCGTTCGGCCCAGTAGGATTGGTCAGCACCCTGCAGCGTCGTGCGCAACGCTTTCATCTCCTCGATCTCTTTATTGGCGCCGGCGATATCGCCGACACGCGCCATGCCGAGACCGCGCGTGAAGCGGATCAACGAATCCGCCATGGGATATTTGGTCGGCGTCATCGCCAGGGCGGCAGCGCCGGCCCAGTCGGCACGCTCCAAGACATAGCGCGCCGGCATGGCGGCCTTGGCGGTGAAATTGACGAAGTTGATCGGCCGGTCGCCGCGATCGGCGGTGGCCAGCGACTTTTTGATCATCGCGTCGGCTTTGGCGTCTTGCGCGAGCTGCAGATGCGCATACACCGTGAAGTCCGATGCGTGATAGTAGTCGGGCTGAATCTCAAGCGCTAAGGCGTTTGAGGCGATGGATTCCTCCCAGAGCCCGACCATGGAATAGATGTGAGACGGCATGTGCCGCGCATGCGGCACCGCCGGCGCGATGCCGGCGTAGCGACGGGCTGATGCAATCCCCTTTTCGGCAAGCGGAGCAAAATCGTAGGCGTGAATGAGGTAATGCGTCACACCCGGATGTTGAGGGTTCTCCTCGAACAGGCTTTCCAGAAGTACCGCGGATTTCAGCTGGTTAGTGTATGAGAGGTCGTTCTTCTTCGCGGAAGCTTGTAGCGTGAGCGCGTAGTACGCCTTCGCCTCGTAGTCGTCAGGATAGGTTTGCACCATGCGCTCCATCGCAGCATTGTAGGCCGTCAGACGGGCATCAACGGGAACCTTATTGTAGTCGCGGAAATAGGCGCTCAGCGCCTCGATCCAGTCCCGCTCACGTGGCGTCTTCGCCCCGACCGACCGTGCCTTTTCAAGTGCATCCCAGGCTGCTTGTGCCTCGACATTTGATGGCGTGGTCGCAAGCGTGTTGCCAAGGAGGTCCATCGCCACACCCCAATATGCCATGGCGCAGCCGGGATCTTGTTGCAGTATCGCTTCGAATTTCCGGCGGGCGATCAGGAACCAATATGAATGCAGCATGGCGACGCCGCGGTCGAACTCGGCTTGAACACCGGGATCGCAGGAGGTGGGGAACGTCACCTTACCGAGCTGTTGGTCTTGCTGACCAATTGCACCGCTCGTGATGGCAGCACCTAGCAGGGCTAGCGCAAAAGATATCTTTATCGAGTGAGTTCTCATCTAACTCTCCTCTCCAGAATGCACGCGGTGACGCGCGTGACCTGCCGCGTGCAAAGTTGCGACAAAGACCAGGCCCAGGGAGGCGTATTGCTGAATTGGTTGAATTCGATCGGAGCTTACTACACGCGCCACCCTCTTAATAGGACAGCGAAATTTCCGTTATTGGCCCAGAGGCGAAGTCGCCGCACGCCCCGTTTTTCGTCGCTGCTCGAGGTGAAGCGGACATCCGGAAGCCCAGCGTTTGATATGGGTCCACATGGCCGCCTCAGCGCGTCCGCGCGCCCGCCTCCTCCCGGCCAAAACGCTCCACCAAAAAATCGATGAACAGCCGCACTTTCACCGACAAATGCCGCGTCGGCGGATAGACCGCGTAGAGCGCGAGCGGCGGCGCTGAATAGTCGTCCAACACGGTGCGCAGCTCGCCCTCCTTCAACGCATCGGCGGCGCTGAATTCCGGGGCAGCGCGAGCCTCCTGCCCTTGATCGCGACATCACGCACCGGCTCGGCAGCGCCGCCGGCGCGCTCGGCCTCGTCCGCCTGTTCGAGCGCTGTTGCGCGGTCGAGCTGGCGGCCGGCTCGATGTCGCCGCCGGAATGCCAGAGCGCGGCGCGCGAGCTCGCTGCGCTTCAGAAGGCCTCGATGAGCGCGCCGGACGAGTTGCTTCAGTCCGAAGAGCAGCGTACGGACACTCCCTGAACTTCAGGACGATAGGAGTCGCCGGTGCGCGCAAAATGTCTCGCCATTCTTCTCATGCTGCTTGCACCTGCCGCGCGCGCCGAAACGGAGTCCTTCCCGTCCAGCTTCAAGACCCAAACCATCCCGGCCAACGGCACGCAGATTCACGTGCGCGTCGGCGGCCAGGGTCCCGCCGTGATCCTGATCCATGGCTTCGGCGACACCGGCGACATGTGGGCGAAGCTTGGCGTGGACCTTGCGCGCGATCACACCGTCGTGGTGCCTGATCTGCGCGGGATGGGCCTCTCGGACAAACCCGACAAGGGCTACGACAAATGGAGCCAGGCGGCCGACATGCGGGCTGTTCTCCAGGCGCTCGGCATCGAAAAGGCTGCGGTCGTCGGGCATGATATCGGGACCATGGTGGCCTATGCCTACGCGGCCCGGTATCGCGACCTGACCGAGAAGCTGGTCGTCATGGATGCGCCGGTGCCCGGGGTGCCGCCGTGGGACGAGGTCGTGCGCAGCCCGCTGCTGTGGCACTTCGATTTCGGCGGCCCCGACATGGAGCGGCTGGTCAAGGGCCGCGAGCGCATCTATCTCGACCGCTTCTGGAATGAATTCGCGGGCACGCCCTCGAAGATCACCGAGGCCACGCGCCGCCATTACGCAGAGCTCTATGCGCGGCCGGGCGCGATGCACGCGGCCTTCGCGCAGTTCAGGGCGATCCGCACCGACGCCGAAGACAACAAGAAGGCGATCACGACCAAGCTGGCGATGCCGGTGCTCGCCATCGGCGGCGAGAAATCGTTCGGCAAGATGGAAGCCGTCGTGATGCGGAACGCGGCGACCGATGTCACGGAGGTCGTCATTCCGGACGCTGGACACTGGCTGATGGAGGAGGATCCGGCAGCGACCATCAAGGCGGTGCGCGAGTTCCTCGACGGGAAGAAATAGATCGGCGCGACAAGCCGATTATTTTAATCGGCTCGTCGCGTCCTCCTCCCGCCCAAACCGCTCCACCAGAAAATCGATGAACAGCCGCACCTTCACCGACAAATGCCGCGTCGGCGGATAGACCGCGTAGAGCGCGAGCGGCGGCGCTGAATAGTCGTCCAGCACCGTCCGCAGCTCGCCCGTCTTCAACGCATCGGCGGCGATGAATTCGGGGAGCAGCGCAAGTCCCCTGCCCTTGATCGCGACATCGCGCAGCACCTCGGCATTGTTGACGCAGAGCGACCAGGCCGGCTGGATCCAGTGGTCGCCGTCGCTGCCTGTGAGCTTCCACTGGTTGCCCGTGAGCAGGAAGCCGTAAGTGAGCGACGCGTGCTCGCGCAGATCCTGCGGATGTCTGGGCGTGCCGTGCCGCGCGAGATAATCCGGCGAGGCGCAGATCATCCGCGCCACCGGCGTGATTTTTCGCGCGATCAGGCTGGAGGATTCCAGCTCCGCGATCCGCAGCGTCACGTCAAAGCCGTCCTGCACCGGATCGAGCAGATCGTCGCTGAGCACGATCTGGAGCTGAAGCTCGGGATAGTGCGTCATGAAATCGGCGAGCACGGGACCCAGCCGCATGGTGCCGAACGACATCGGCGCGTTGACGCGCAACAGGCCCCGCGGCGCCGACTGGGCTTGCGTCACCGCCTGATCGGCGGCCTCGATCTCCGAGAGGATCACGACCGCCCGCTCGAAATAGCGCTGGCCGTTCTCGGTCGGGCTCGCATGCCGCGTGGTCCGGTTCAGCAGCTGGACGCCGAGGCTCTCCTCGAGGTCGGCGATGTATTTGCTGATCGCCGAGCGCGACAGCCTGAGCTGCCGGCCCGCTTCGGCAAAGCTGCCGCTCTCGACCACTTTCACGAACGCCCGCAGGCTGGCGACCTTATCCAAGCGCTGGCCCCGGCGATTGTTTCCAAATCGTAGACATAGCCGTCATATTTGCATGGATTGTCTCCAATCCAAAGCGGAACGATATTTCCAACGAGAGCAAGAAAGCTCCCCGCATCTGGAGGACCACAATGTCTGGACTGCACCATGTCACCGCGATCGCCGGCGATCCCATCCGCAATTTCGGCTTTTACACCCGGGATCTCGGCCTGCGCTTCGTCAAGAAGACGGTGAATTTCGACGATCCCGGCACCTATCACTTCTATTATGGCGACGAGACCGGCCGCCCCGGCACCATCCTCACCTTCTTCCCCTGGGCCGGCGTTCCCGCCGGGCGTCGCGGCGTCGGCGAGACCCATCAGACCGCCTTCCGCGTGCCGCAGCGCTCGCTCGGCTACTGGACCCAACGCTTCATCGAGAAGGGCATTGCCTACGAGGCGCTCGAGAAGCGCTTTGGCGAGTCCGTGCTGCCCTTCACCGATCCTGACGGCATGGCGCTCGCACTCGTCGGCATCCCCGGCGCCGAGAACGAGCCCGGCTGGAGCAATGGCGACGTGCCGGCCGAGCACGCGATCCGCGGCTTCCACGGCGTGACCCTGCTGCTCGACAGCGCGGCAAAGACGGCTGCCGTCCTCACCGACGTGTTCGGCTTCAAGGAGACCGGTCGCGAAGGCTCGGTGATCCGTTTCAAGGCGCCTGGTGATGTCGAGGGCAGCGTCGTCGACATCTACGAGGCCAAGGGTTTTCTGCGCGGGCATCAGGGCGGCGGCTCGGTGCACCACATCGCCTTCCGCGCGGCTGACGATGCCGAGCAGGGCAAGATGGCGGAAAAGCTCGTGAGCAATCACGGCCTGCACCCGACCGAGCAGCGGGACCGCAACTACTTCCGCTCGATCTACTTCCGCGAGCCTGGCGGCGTGCTGTTCGAGATCGCGACCGATATCCCCGGCTTCGCCGTCGACGAGCCCGTCGCGACGCTGGGACGCGACCTGAAGCTGCCAGCTTTCCTGGAGCAGCACCGCAAGCAGATCGAGGGCGTGCTGCCGCGCCTGGAGGAGAGCGTGTCGTGACCGAGTTCATCCATCGTTTCGAGCCCGCGACCACCGCGGGCTCCCCTCCACTGCTGCTGCTGCACGGCACCGGCGGCGACGAGAACGACCTGCTCGGGCTCGGCAAGATGATTTCGCCCGGCTCCGCTCTGCTCTCGCCGCGCGGCCGCGTGCTCGAGCACGGCATGCCACGCTTCTTCCGCCGTCTTGCCGAAGGCGTGTTCGACGAGGAGGACGTGCGGCGTCGTGCGCTCGAGCTCGGCGAGTTCGTCGCGGATGCGCGGAAGCAATACGGCATCGCCGCGCCGATTGCGGTCGGCTTCTCCAACGGCGCCAACATCGCAGCCGCGCTGTTGCTGCTGAAGCCGGGGGCGCTTGCAGGCGCGATCCTGCTGCGGGCCATGGTGCCGCTGTCGGATCCGCCCAAAACCGATCCGCTAAAGGCTGAACTCGACGGCAAGCCGGTGCTGCTGCTCTCAGGGCAAAACGACCCGATCGTGCCGGCGAGCAATTCGGGACAACTTGCAGCGCTGCTGCTGGACGCAGGGGCGCGTGTCGACCACAGGGTGCTGCCGGCGGGCCATCAATTGTCGCAGGCCGACGTGACGCTGGCCCGCAACTGGATCGGCAGCGTCGAGGCCAAAGCGGCGTGAGCTAACGAGCAGCGGCGCATCGTTCAAGCGGTGCGCCGCTGCCATCATTCGAGCCCGTCGCGGATGCAATTCGATCACCTCGTTGCTTACATTCCTCCGATCGTAAGCTATCCTGCTCGTCAGGTGTTCAGGCGAGGGAGAACGGATTGCGTTATCTCTTTGAAGACTGCACATTTGACACCGGCCGGCGCGAATTGCGCCGGGGGACGGAGCTGGTATCGGTTACGCCGCAGCTCTTCGACCTGCTCGAGTTCTTGATCTGCAATCGTGATCGCGTCGTCAGCAAGGACGAGCTCGTCGCGACCGTTTGGAACGGGCGCATCGTTTCGGATGCCGCGCTGACTACTCGGCTTAATGCCGCGCGGAGCGCCATCGGCGACTCGGGGCAGAAGCAAAGCCTGATCAAGACGCTGCCGCGCAAGGGCTTTCGCTTCGTTGGCGCTGTGCGGGAAATGTCCGAAATCGAATTGACTGGTTCGGCACCCCGGACATCGCCGGCCCACCTTTCCATTGTCGTGCTGCCTTTCGCCAATCTCAGTGCTGACCCGGAACAGGACTACCTGGTCGACGGCATCACCGAGAGCCTGACCACGGACCTGTCACGCATCAGGCGGTCGTTCGTCATCGGCAGACACACCGCATTCACCTACAAGGGCAAGGTGCTCGATCTCAGACAGATCGGCCGTGAGTTGAATGTCCGTTATGTGGTCGAAGGCTCGGTCCAGCGCGCCGGAAACCGGCTTCGGGTGAACGTCAAACTCGTGAATGCTGAAGATAGCTCGCAACTATGGTCCGACCGTTTCGACAAGGCCGTCGCCGACCTGTTCGATCTGCAAGACGAGATTGTATCGCGGCTCGCCAATACGCTGAACGCGCAACTCATTGAAGCCGAGGCACGCAGGGCCGAAAGTGTCCCGCATCCGGATTCAATGGACTTTTATCTTCAAGGTCGCTTTTGGTGGAACAAGGGGCTTACGTCCGAAAATCTGCGTCCGGCCCGCCACTTTTTTGAACGGGCGCTGTCGGTCGACCCCGGAAACGTCGATGCGATGGTGTGGATGGCGACGGTCGACACTCTAACTGCCTGCGCCATGTTGACCGATGACAGCCATTCCCTCCTTGTTGCGGCAGAAACGACCTTGCTAAAGGCATTGTCTGTTGCGCCAAATCATTCCTGGGCCCACGTCACTTTGGGGGCCGTTCTCGTCTATACGAACCGCATCGCCGAAGGCGTGGCCGAGTGCGAGCGGGCGTTGGCGCTGGACCGCAATTTGGCTGTCGCGCACCCAGTCATAGGTATCGCCAAACTGTTCACTGGTTGTGGCAAGGATACCGAGGGCCATGTCAACCAGGCCTTACGCCTGTCTCCTCACGATATCTTCGCTTTTGCCTGGATGGGCGACATCGCCTTCGCCAAAATGCAGCTTGAGGCGGATGCCGAAGCCGTCACCTGGTTCCATCGCAGCATTGAAACCAATCGAAATTATGCCTTCGCACGCTTTGGCCTGGGTTCTGCGCTCGCACATCTTGGCAGATTGCCCGAGGCCCAGGCTGCCGTGAGAGCCGGACTTGCACTCAATCCCACCTTCACCATTCGTCGTTTCAAGAGCTTTTCAGTCAGCGACAATCCGGCCTTCCTGGCGGGCGCCAAGCGCATCCTGAAAGGGCTACATCTAGCCGGTGTGCCCGAAGGGTGAAGTCGGCGTGACTGCCTGCGCAAGCTGACGAAGCAGCGGAGCATCGTTCCGAAACGGTGCGCCGCTTCCATCACTCGAACCAGCCGCGCCGCTTGAACCAGAACAGCGGCAGCAAGGCGCTGGCGATGACCGCGAGCCAGGCCAACGGATAACCAAACGTCCAGTCGAGCTCCGGCATGTGCTTGAAGTTCATGCCCCAGATGCCGACCAGGATGGTCGGCGGCACGCCGACGACCGAGACGATCGTCAGGATCTTGAACAGCTCGTTCTGCTGGATGTTGATGAAGCCGAGCACCGCATCGAGCAGAAGCTGGATCTTGTCGGTCAAGCGCGTCTCGTAGTCGCTGAGCGAGGCGACGTCCTTCGACACGGCCTGGAGGCGCTTCTTCGATGCAGCGGTGATCCAGTCGCTCCCGACATCGTGGGCAAACGAGGCGACGCGGCCGACGCCGAGCAGGACGTCCCGCACCTTGGCGAGACGATCGGCGAGATCGCCGATGTTCTCCAGCGCTTCGCGCATCCTGCGGCTGGAGCGCACCGGGCGCTTGGTGCGGACGAGCCCTCCCTTGAAGACACCGTGGGATAGTTTGTCGACCTTGGCGCCGAGATGCTCCAGAACATCGGCGCCGCGGTCGATCATGGCTTCGAGCAGGCTGGTGAACACACACATGCCGTTCTCCAGGCTGTCGTCGGAGCCGATCCGCTTGCCGACGTCGTCGAAGGTCGGCAGTTGCGCGAAACGCACCGTCACCAGCACGTGCGGGCCGATGAGAAATCCTACCGGCGTGATCTCGGCCTCGTTGTCCTCGTTGTGCCGGACCGCAGGCGAGCTGAGATAGAGCGTGCCGTGGTCGAGGATCAGGCGGCTCGACGCCTCGATCTCACTGAGCGAATCCTCGGACGGAATCCGTATCTTCAGCAAACGCTCGACGAACTGCTTCTCCTCCGCGGTTGCGTTCAGGAGGTCAGCCCAGATGATCTCCGAGGGCATTTCCGTGTGGATGCTTTGCCAGTCGTCGGACGGCCACCTGTATAGTTTGAGCAATGAGCGACCTCCGCAAACACGCGCGCTGGATCGCACGGCAAGCGACCATCCTGCGCCGGGCTAACGCATGAGGGTTTCAATCGTTCAAGTTGGGGTGATCAACAGAGGCGGCGCTCACCCGTGAAAGCGGTGCGGCCTTCTTCGATGATGCCATCATGCCAGTGTTTTGCCCGACGGGTCAACCGGCATCGAGAATTTGCGCATGCCGTCGGGCCGCGCGCGCAAGCCATTGAAATGACTACCCGGGCTACTGTGCATGGGGTTGTTTTCAGGTTTCTGTTTGGACGGGCCAAGAAAATGGCCTCTCCCCGATGGGAAGAGGCCGATGTTGAAACGACAGGTTCGACTTGGTCGCGCAGTCCCTACTCCCAGGACCACGTCGAGAAATCGTTCTCGTATTGCGGCACTTCCTTCCAGACGCCCTTCAGCTTCTTGTTCGTGATGGTGATCAGCTGCGGCTGGTAGAGGAATCCGGCCACCGCGTCGGTGGCCAGCATGCGTTGGGCGTCGCCCAGCAGCTTTGCGCGGGCGGCTTCGTCCGGCGTCGACACGATCTGCTTGTAGAGCGCGTTGAACGCCTCGTTGTTGTAGCCGAGATAGTAGTCCGGCTCGGTGATCTTGACGAGATCGAACGGCTCGACATGGCTGACGATGGTGAGATCGTAATTATGCGGACCGTTGGCCGCGAACACCTGCGACAGCCACTGCGCCCATTCGACGTTCTCGATCTTGGCGATGATGCCGACCTTGGCGAGCTGGGCCGCGAGGATCTCGCCGCCCTGGCGCGCATAGGGCGGCGGCGGCAGCTTGAGTGACAGCTCGAGCGGCGTGGTGACGCCGGCTTCAGCGAGCAGCTTCTTGGCCTTCTCCGGGTCGTAGGGATTGATGCCGGTGGTGTCGACATAGCCGAGCGCACCCGGCACGTAGAAGCTGCCGATCGGCGTGCCGAAACCATCGACGGCGCCGTCGATCATCGCCTTGCGGTCGATCGCGGCCAGGATGGCGCGACGGACGCGGACGTCATCCAGCGGCTTCTTCTTTTCGTTGATGCCGACGATGGTCTTGGCCCTGGAGCCGCCGATCATGACGTTAAAGCGCGGATCGGCCTTGAACTGCGCGATGGTACGCTGGGCCGACACACGCGGGAACGCATCGACGTCGCCCGACAGCAGCGCCGCGGCCTGCGCTGCGGGATCGGAGATGAAGCGGATCGTCACCTTCGAGAGCTTGACCGCGGAGGCGTTGCGATAGTCGGCCCATTTGTTCAGCGTGATCGAGGAGCCCTTGGCCCAGGCGCCGAGTTGATAGGGCCCGGTGCCGACCGGCTGCGTGACATTGGTGGCGGCGCTCTTCGGCTCGACGATCGAGCCGCTCGCCTGCCCGAGCAGGAACGGCAGGTTCGGCTCACCATATTTCAGGGTGATCACCACCGTGTCGGCGTCGGGCGCCTCGACCTTCTCGAACGCCTGGAACAGGCTCTTGTCCTTGTTGGTGCTGGTGGCGGCCGCGTTGCGCTCGAACGAGAACTTTACCGCGGCAGAATCGAACGCCTCGCCGTTGTGGAATTTGACGCCCTTGCGCAGCTTGAACGTATAGGTCTTGAGGTCCGGTGATGCGGTCCAGCTCTCCGCCAGCAGGGGCGCGACGGAGCCGTCCTCGTTGATCTTGGTCAGGGTCTCGTAGATGTTGTAGAGCGTGACCTCGGCGATCGCGGCAGCCGCCGCGTTGGTGGGATCGAGCCCCGGCGGCTCCAGCGTCATCGCCATGACGACGCTGTCCTTCTTGCCCTGCGCCAGCACCGGCAGCGGCGCCGCGGCGAGCGCTGCGGCAATAGCGACGATCGATAGCTTCCTGAACATCTCGTAACTCCCCGGCCTGCTTTCTTTGAGCCTACGCCAATCCTGCGGCGGACACTAACCTTCCATGGCCGCCTGCGGCAACGCCATCACCGCCTCCGCCTTGTGGCAGGCGGCAAGGTGCCCCTCGCCCACCTTGCGTAGCAAGGGCGGAACCTCGCGGCAATGCTGGTCGGCAAGTGGACAGCGCGCGACATAGGGGCACCCCGTTGCGGCTGCCGATTGCGAGGCGATCACTTGGGCCCCGCGGCGGCGCCGGCCGCCCCCGGCACGCGCCCGCGGCACGGCATCCAGCAGCGCCCGCGTATAGGGATGGGCGCAGCGCTCGAACAGATCCTCGGGACGTCCCTGCTCGACGATCCGGCCGAGATACATCACCGCGACCTCGTCGCAGAGATAATCGACGACGGCGAGGTCGTGGCTGATCAGGATGTAGCTGAGGCCGAACTGCTCCTGCAGGTCCTGCATCAGGTTGAGCACCTGCGCCTGCACGGAGACGTCGAGCGCGGAGACCGGCTCGTCGGCGACGATCAGCTTCGGCTGGGTGATCAGCGCGCGCGCGATCGCGATGCGCTGGCGCTGACCGCCGGAGAACTCATGCGGATATTTGTCCATGTCGGCATCTCGCAAGCCGACCTGCCGCAGCACCGTCGAAACGCGCGCGCGAAAGGTGCTGCGGTCGGCGCCTTCCAGCACCGTGAGCGGCTCGGCGACGATGCGCGCGATGGTCTGGCGCGGATCGAGCGAGCCGTACGGATCCTGGAACACCATCTGGAAGTCGCGGCGCGCGCGGCGCAGCTCGTCCGCTGGGACGCGGTTGAGGTCGCGGCCGAGCAGCGTGACCGCTCCCGATGTCGGCCGCTCCAGCGCCATCACGACGCGCGCGAAGGTGGACTTGCCGGAGCCGGACTCGCCGACGATGCCGAGGCTCTTGCCGGCCGCGACCGTCACGCTGACGCCGTTGAGCGCGCGCACCTGGCCGGGCGGGCGGAACAGACTCTCGCGCGGCAGCGTGTAGCGTTGCTCGAGATCCCTGACGTCGAGAAGCGGCGCGGTGCTCATGCCGACAGCGCTCCGACATTTGCAGCCATCGAGACGTCGGTCCTGATACAACGAACGCCATGTCCGGGTCCGACATCCGCCATCGGCGGCAGCGCAGCACGGCAGGCATCGATCACGAGCGGACACCGATCGGCAAAGGTGCACCCGGCCGGAAGGTCCGCGAGCTCCGGCACGGTACCAGAGATCGTCGTCAGCCGCGTGCCCTTGCGCGCGCCGAGCTTCGGGCGGGCGCGGAACAGGCCCTGCGTGTAGGGATGTCCCATGCGGCGGAACACCTCGTCGGTCGGGCCGCTCTCGACCACGGTACCGCCATACATCACCATCATGCGCTGCACGTTCTCGGCGATGACGCCGAGATCGTGCGAGATCAGGATCATCGACATGCCGCGCTCCTCGACGAGATCGGCGATGAGGTCGAGGATCTGGCCCTGGATGGTGACGTCGAGCGCGGTGGTCGGCTCGTCCGCGATCAAGAGATCAGGCTCGCAGGCGAGCGCCATGGCAATGGTGACGCGCTGACGCTGCCCGCCGGAGAACTGGTGCGGATAGGCATCAACGCGCCTGGCCGGATCGGGCAGTCCGACACGATCGAGCAAGGCGATCGCTTCGCGCCGCGCCTGCGCCGCCGAGTATTTCTTGTGACGCCGCAGCGGCTCGGCAACCTGGTGCCCGATCGTGTGCATCGGGTTGAGCGCGGTCATCGGCTCCTGAAAAATCATGCTGATGCGGTTGCCGCGCAGACGGCAATAGGCTGCATCCGATAGTCCCGCGAGCTCGCTGCCGTCCAGCCTGATGCTGCCGGTGACGAGCGCACTCTCGGGCAAGAGGCCCATCAGCGACAGCGCGGTGACCGACTTGCCGCAGCCGGATTCGCCGACAAGCCCCAGCGTCTCGCCGCGCTTCAGGGTGAAGCTGACGCCGCGCACGGCCTGCGCCGGGCCGCGGCTGGTGTTGAGGCGGACGCCGAGATTGGCGACCTCGATCAGCGGCATGTTTGCGCCCTCGCCCATCGTCACCGCTCCCGCGCCAGCCGGGGATCGAGCAGATCGCGCAATCCATCGCCGAGCAGATTGAGGCCGAGCACGGCAATCGCGATCGCCGCGCCCGGATAGACCGCGAGCATCGGCGATTGGAACAGCAGCGTCTGCGCATCGTTCAGCATGCGGCCCCAGGACGGCTGCGGCGGCTGCGTGCCGAGACCGAGATAGGAGAGCGCAGCCTCGGCAAGAATGGCGAGCGCGAACTGGATGGTCACCTGCACGATCAGGATCGACAGGATGTTCGGCAGTACGTGCTCGATGGTGATGCGGAATTTACCCTTCCCCGCTGCGCGCGCCGCCAGCACGAATTCGCGCGCCCAGATCGCGTTGGCCGAACCACGCGTCAGCCGGGTCAGCGTCGGGATCTGGAAGATGCCGATCGCGACGATCGAGGTCACCATGCCCGGCCCCACGACCGCGGCGAGCATGATCGCGGACAGCACGGCCGGAAAGGCGAAGGTGAAGTCGGAGAAGCGCATGATGATCTCTTCGGTCCAGCCGCGTTTGGCCGACGCAATCAGGCCGAGGCAGACGCCGAAGGTGAGACCGATGCTGACGGCGATGATGCCGACCAGAATGGTCGAGCGCGCGCCAGCGAGCAGCAGCGAGACGATGTCGCGGCCGAAGGAATCAGTGCCGAGCCAATGCGCCGCCGACGGCGGCCGCAGTTTCGAGGCGATATCGATCTCGTAGGGCGACCACGGCGTCCACACCAGCGAGAGCAGCGCCGAGACAAGCACCAGCAGGCTGAGCGCCCCGCCCAGCACAAAGCTGCGATGGCGCAACGCGCGGCCCCAGAACGTGCGGGCCGGCAAGCGGCGCGTGGCGAACGGCGCGTCAAGCGGAGTGGTCAAGGGCGCGCTCACAGGTCATGGACCTTGATGCGGGGATCGATGAACGCATAGAGCACGTCGACCACGAAATTCACGACGACGACCATGGCCGCCAGCAGCATCACGCAATTCCGCACCACGATCAGGTCGCGGTTGGCGATCGACTGGAAGATCAGCCGGCCGAGGCCCGGCAGATAGAACACGTTCTCGATCACGATGGTGCCGGCGAGCAGGTTGGCGAATTGCAGGCCCATCACCGTCATCACGGGAATCATGGCGTTGCGCAGCACGTGGCGCCACAGCACCTCGCGCTTGCCGAGCCCCTTCGCGCGCGCCGTGCGCACGAAATCCTCACGCAGCACTTCGAGCACGGCCGAGCGCGTCACGCGCGCAAGGATCGCGGCCTGCACCACCGCGAGCGAGATCGCCGGCAGCAGCAGCGACTTGATGCCCGGCCAGATGCCGTCCTCCCAGCCGGCAAAGCCGCCCGCCGAAAGCCATTGCAGCCGCACCGAGAACAACAACACCAGCAGGATCGCGAACCAGAAATTCGGCAGCGCGATGCCCACTTGCGTCAGCGACATCACGCCGACGTCGCCGAGCTTGTTGTGGTTGGCGGCGGTGTAGATGCCGGCCGAGAGCGCCAGCGTCACCGTGATCAGCATCGACATGATCGCGAGCGGAATGGTCAGCACCAGCCGCTCCGCGATCAGGCTCGCGACCGGGGTGCCGTAGACATAGGAGTTGCCGAGGTCGCCGACGAAGAGGCCCTTGATCCATTGCAGATAGCGGACCGCCAGCGGCTGGTCGAGCCCGAGCTTGACGGTGAGCGCGCGCACCGCATCGGCCGAAGCGTCGGCACCCATCAGCATCTGCGCGGCATTGCCCGGCAGGGCGTCCAGCACCAGGAAAATGATCACGGATGCGCCGACCAGCGTCGCCAGCAAGGTCAGGACACGTCGAAGGACAAATACGCTCATGCGCGTTCAGGTTCGGGGCTCATCCGAGGCACGATCAACATGTCCGGACGGCCAACGCAAGTCCTTTGCGGCATGGTCCTCACCTCAGCCAGGCCGGCGGGACAGAAGGTCGGTTGAGGCCTCGAACAGCGCGCTGACGCGCAGCAATTCTGCGTCAGTGCGGAAGCGGCCGACGAGCTGGAGCCCGATCGGCAGGCCGTCACGGCCGAAGCCGCAGGGCAGACTGATCGCGGGATGGCCGGTCATGTTGAACGGCATGGTCCAGGGGAACCAGTGCGGGCGGACGCTGTCGAAGAGCTTGCCATCGATCTCGATGGTGCCGAACAGGTCCTGCTCGATCGGCAGCGCGGTGCGCGTCAGCGTCGGCATCGCCAGAACATGCCCGCGCGCAAGCAGCGATTGCACGCGGCGGAACAGCGCGGTGCGCGCGAACATTGCCTCCTGATAGTCGACGCCGCTGACATGGGTCGCGAGCGCGACCTGCTTGACGAAGGCCTCGCTCAGCGTATCGCCATGCTCGGCCACGAGCTTGGCAAAGCGCGTGCGCCAGACCGTGTGGTTGATCGCGCGCCAGATCGGCTCGATGTCAAACCCCTCGCCCGAGAATTCCTCGAGCTCGGCGCCAAGGCTCGCCAGCCGATCGAGGCTCGCCTTGAAGCTGGCCGCGACATCGGCGGAAACCGGGCGGCTCGGCGGCGTCAGGCAGTACAGGATCTTTTGCCCGCGCAGGTCGCCGCGCGGGGCAGCCGTGCGGACGAAATCGGGCACGGGCACGCCGATCGACCAGGGATCGCAGGCATCCTCGCCCGCCATCGCCTGCATCATCAGCGCGGTGTCCGCGACTGTGCGCGTCGTCGGCGTGACATAGGTCTGGTTGCCGAAGGCGTCGAGCGCCTGGCTGTGCGCGATCACGCCGTTGCTCTGCTTCAGGCCCACCACGCCGTTGCAGGCGGCCGGAATGCGGGTCGAGCCACCGCCGTCGGTCGCGATCGCCAGCGGCGCGATGCCGCTTGCCACCGCCACCGCCGCGCCGCCGCTGGAGCCGCCGGAGGAACGCTCCGCGCTCCACGCATTGCGGGTGCGGCCGAACAGCGGCGAGTCGGTCAGGCACTTGCTGCCGAATTCCGGCGTCGTGGTCTTGCCGATCAGGATCGCGCCTTCCGCGCGGAGCTTTGCCACCGGGACGGCATCTTCGGTGGGCACATTATCCTTGTAGGGCACGGCGCCGAAGGTCGTCTTCACGCCCTTGGTGTTGACGATGTCCTTGACGGTAACGGGAAGCCCATGCAGCAGGCCGAGCGGCTCGCCGGCCATCATCTTGCGCTCGGCGGCGCGAGCCTGCGCCATCGCCTCGTCGCCACACAACGTGATGAAGCAGTTCAACTCGCTCTGCAGCGCCTCGGCGCGCGCGAGCACAGCGCCGACGACCTCGACCGGCGAAAGCTTCCTGGCGGCGATGAGGCCGCGCAGCTCGGTTGCGGACAGGAGACAGGGATCGTCGTTCATCGTCACATCACGCTCCGAAAGCCCGCCACCGTTGGCAGGCATTGACAGCGAGAATGACAGTTTTGTTAACTCGCCGTCCAATACGTTTTTTGACGCCAACCCATACGCTTTCGGTATGCCAATGGATCTCCGCCGGCTTCGTTATTTCGTCGCGGTCGCCGAGGCGCGCAGTGTCGGCAAGGCCGCCGAGCGGCTGCGGATGGCGCAGCCGCCGCTCTCGGTGCAGATCCGCAAGCTCGAGGCCGAGGTCGGCGCGCCGCTGTTCCGCCGTGGCACGCGCGGCATGGACCTGACCGAGGCCGGCCAGGCGCTGCTGGCGCGCGCCGGCGAAGCGCTGGCGATGGCGGCCGACGGCGTCGAGGCCGCGCGCGCGGTTGCCTCGGGGCGGCGCGGGCGGCTGTCGGTCGGCTACATGTTCGTGCTCGCGAACGCGATGCTGCCGCGGCTCATTCCCGAGCTGCGCCGCTCGATTCCCGGCGTCGACCTCGACTTTGCCGAGCTCAGCGCCTCGACCCGCGAGGCGCGGCTGCTCGACCGCAGCGTCACGGTCGCGCTGTGCATGCCCGCCATCAACCATCCCGAGATCCAGGTGGCGCGGATCGGCGCGCAGCCCTTCATGCTGGTCATGCCGACCGCCTCGCCGCTCGCCCGCCTGAGCTCGGTGCCGATGGCGAGATTGCAGGGCCGTCCGCTGATCGCGCTGCCGCATCCCGACCATGGCCCCGCCTCCTCGGCCGTCGTCGCCTTGCTGCGCCGGCACCAGGTGGTGATGCCGATCGCAAGTCGGGTGGAGACGGTGCATTCGGCGATGAGCCTCGTCCTCGCCGGCGAAGGCTTTGCGATCCTGCCGGCCTGCGCGCAGCTCGGCGCGCCACGCGGCATCGTGTTCCGGCCGCTGCGGGACGCCAGCGATTCCATCGACATTGCGGTCTGCTGGCGGCGCGACGCGCACAGCCCGCTGATCCGCACCTTTCTCAAATGCGCCGAGAAAGTCGTCGCAAGGCTGTGATGTGGGCTAGACGCTCCACGTCACCTCGTGACTCCACGGCGGATCGGCACCCGGACGGGTGCAGGTGAGACCAGCGCAATTGGCGGCAAAGGACAGCGCGCGGCGGAGTTCGTCGGCAGTGATGTCCTTCAGCCTCTCGCGGGCGATGCGGCCCTGCTTGTGCAGGGCGAACAGCAGTGCCGACTGAAAACTGTCGCCGGCGCCGATGGTGTCGGCGACCTCGACCTTGGGCGCTGCGACCTCGATCTGCCCTGCCCCCGCGTGCCACGCGACAGCGCCATTGTTGCCGCGGGTGATGACGACGAGGCGCGTCCCCTGCCCGAGCAGCGCGTTCGCGCGCTGCTGATAAGGCTCCTCGCCAAAAAGATAGGCGAAGTCGACGTCCGACATCTTGATGAGATCTGCGCCGGCGGCGAACTCCGCCATCCGCGCGAGATAGGCCGGCTTGTCCTTGACCAAGTTGGGCCGGCAGTTCGGATCGAAGGAGACGGTAGAGGAGGCCCGTGCGTCCGCCATCAAAGCCTTGGTCTCGGCCGCGCCCTGGTCGTTGACGAGCGTGGTCGAGCCGACATGGACGGCCTCGATATTTGCGAAGGGGATCGTGCCGCGCCGGAAAGTCCAGTTTCGCGTCGCGGTCCCGGCATCGTAGAAGGCGTAATGCGATTCGCCGGCGACGATGCGGACGAAGGCGAGCGTGGTCTGGTGATCGCTGCGGGTGGCGAGATCGAGCAGGACGTTGGACGCCGCGGCGTGATCTGCGATCATCTGCCCGAACAGGTCGGTCGAGATGCCACCGACAAAACCGGTCGGTGCGCCCAGCCGCGCCATGCCGATCGCGACGTTGAGACAGGAGCCGCCGACGGCGGGCATCACCGCTTCGCGCCCGGCAGCGTTTCGCGTCGGGACGAAATCGATCAGCGCATCGCCGCAAGAAATCAACATCCGTTTCAACCTTTGGCGATGTCGCGCATCGCGGCACGGCTGCTGCGATCGACCTCGCGCAGCAGCTTGTAGACCTCGCGCTTGCGGGCGTGGAAAGCGGCCATGTCGGGCGTCGTCGGCTCGCTCTTGCCTCCCAGCACCGACATCTTTGCCATGGTCTCGCCGATCGAGGCATAAGCGCCGCCGGCGACCGCACCTAACATCGCCGCGCCCAGCAGCACCGGCTCTTTGGTCTGCGGCAGCGCGACCGTGAGACCCGTGGTGTCGGCCATGATCTGCCGCACCAAAGGACTGCGGCTGGCGCCGCCGCCCATGATCATGAGACTGGAATGAACGCCGTGCGCGGCAAAGGCCTCGATCACCTCGGCGAGGCCGTAGGCGAGCCCGCAGAGGCCGGCGACGAACAGCCGCTCCATCGAGCCGATATCAGTGTCGAGATCGAGGCCGGCGATCACCGCGCGCGTATCCGGGTCAGCGTAGGGCGAGCGGTTGCCGATGAATTCAGGCAGCACATGGACATCGCGGGCGAGCAGAGCGGCACGGCTGGCACTGCCCGCGCGCGCAATGATCCGGCGTTCGAGGAAGTCGATGAGCTCGAGACCCTCGCCGCGCGCCGCCGCGTTCGCTTCGGCGTGGCCGGGATGGGACTTGAGGAGATGGTCGATCGCAGCGCCCGCGGCCGACTGGCCACCCTCGTTGAGCCAGAAGTCCGGCACCATGCCGGAATAATATGGACCCCACACGCCGGGCACGAAGCACGGCTCCTTGGTCGTCGCCATGATGCAGGCCGACGTTCCCATAATGTAGGCGAGGCGATCGGTGACATCCGCCGTTCCGCCGGAGCCGTCGCGGCCGCCGATCGCGCCGATACCGCCGGCATGCGCGTCGATCAGAGAGGCGCCGACCGGCGTGCCCGGCGACAGGCCGAGTTCGGCCGCAGCGCCCCGGATGAGCCCTTCGCCGAGGCGAGTGCCGGGCGCGACGATCTCGGTGCCGATGCGGGCGTATTTTTCGGTGACGAAATCCGCAAGTCCAATGCGCTTGAAGAACGACGCGCTCCAGCCGCCGCCGTCATGGGCGAGATAGTTCCACTTGCAGGTGACGGTGCAGGTCGAGCGTTTTGGCGAGCCGGTGGCGCGCCAGGTCAGATAGTCCGCCAGATCGAAGAAATAGCCGGCCCCATCAAAACTCGCGCGCAAATGCCGCTTCAGCCAGAGCAGTTTCGGCATCTCCATCTCGGGCGAGATCGAGCCGCCGACATAGCGCAGCACGGCGTCCTCGGTCTCATTGATCAGCCGCGCCTCGGCAACGGCGCGATGGTCCATCCAGACGATGACGTTGCGCTGCGCCTCACCGGAGGCGCTGACTGTGAGCGGCTCGCCTTGCTTATCGAGGACCACGAGGGAACAGGTGGCATCAAAGCCGATGCCGCCGACGCTGTCGGGCGCAATCGCGGCTTCCGCCATCGCCGCCCGCACCGATTTGACGCAGGCCTCCCAGATGTCCTGGGAGGACTGCTCGACGATGTCGCCGGCCTCGTGCCAGATCCGGATCGGATGCCGCGCGGTCGCAAGCAGCGTGCCGGCCTCGTCAAACACCCCTGCCCGCGTGCTCGTGGTCCCCACATCGACGCCGATATACGCTCGCGGCATGCTCGCTCCCGGAAGCTCTCGTCAGTTTTGACGGTGAGCCTACCAGCAAGTGTAGCCGCCATCCACAAGCACGATGCTGCCGGTCATCAGGCTGGCGGCCTCCGAAGAAAGGAACAAGACGACGGAGGCGATCTCCTCGACCTGCCCCATCCGCGCCATCGGGGTTCCACCGATCCAGGCGTCGTACATTTTTGGATTGCTCTTCACGAAGGCGTTGAGTGGGGTCTCGATATAGGTTGGCGCCACCGCGTTGACGCGGATGCCGCGCGCGCCCCATTCGGCGGCGAGCGATTTGGTCAGATGGTGCACGCCGGCCTTGGAGGCGTTGTAGAAGCACTGCTCCTGCGGCTTGTTGACGATGAAGCCGGACATCGAGCCGACATTGACGATGGCGCCGCTCTTGGCTTTCAGCATGTGCTTGCCGAACTCGCGGCAGCACCAGAAAGTGCCGTTGAGATTGACGTCGATGACATTGAGCCAATGCTCGTCGGTGACGGTCTCGGCCGGGGTCTCGCTGCGCGCGATGCCGGCATTGTTGACGAGGATGTCGACCTTGCCGTGGCGGGCGACGAGGTCGCTTGCGACCTCCGCCACCCGCTTGGTGTCTGTGACGTCCATGATCGCGGTCTCGACGTCGAAACCCTTGGCCTTGAGAGCGGCTTTTGCGTCATCGGCGACCTTGCTGTCGCGGTCGCCGATGATCACCTTGGCGCCGGCTTCAGCCAGCGCCTCGGCGCAGCCAAGGCCGATGCCCTGCCCGCCGCCGGTGATGAACGCGGTCTTGCCGTTCAGCTTGAATTTTTCCAGGTACATGGTGGTCTTCCGTTTCTTGTTAGCCGCGAAGTGCGTTGCCGCTCTGGTCGAAGCGGTGGATGCGCGCGGGGTCCGGCACCAGCGACACGCGGTCGCCGGCATGCAGACTTAGTTCGCCGATGTAGCGTGCCGTCAGCATGCCGAGCGGGCCCGCATCGACATAGAGGAAGGTGTCGCTGCCGAGATGCTCGGCAATCGAGATCGTTCCCTGCCAGCCGCCTCCGCCATCGCGCTCGATCTTCAGATGCTCCGGCCGCACGCCGATCGTTGCCGCGCCCTTCTGCAACGCAGGCTCACCGGTGACGAAGTTCATCTTGGGTGAGCCGATGAAGCCCGCGACGAAGAGATTTGCGGGACGCTCGTAGAGCTCTAGCGGCGAGCCGTATTGCTCGATCTTGCCGGCGTTGAGCACGACGATCTTGTCGGCCATGGTCATGGCCTCGACCTGGTCGTGGGTGACGTAGATGGCGGTGGTGCCGAGCTGTTTCTGGAGCCGCGTCACCTCGATGCGCATCTGCACGCGCAGCGCGGCGTCGAGATTGGAGAGCGGCTCGTCGAACAGGAATCCCTTGGGTTCTCGGACAATAGCACGGCCGATCGCAACGCGCTGGCGCTGGCCGCCGGAAAGCTCGCGCGGCTTGCGGTCGAGATAGGGCGTCAGGTTGAGCGTCGCGGCGGCCGCCTCGACCTTGCGGTTGATCTCGTCCTTGGGCAATCCCGCCATCTTCAGGCCGAAGCCGATATTGCCGCGCACGCTCATATGCGGATATAGCGCGTAGGACTGGAACACCATCGACAGCCCGCGCTTCGCGGGCGGCGTGTCCACCACATTCTTCCCATCGATCAGGATGCTGCCGCCGGTGACATCCTCGAGCCCGGCGATCAGGCGCAGCAGCGTGGTCTTGCCGCAGCCGGAAGGACCGACGAACACCACGAAGGAGCCGTCGGTGATGTCAAGGTCGGCGCCCTTGATGATGTGCACGGGGCCGAAGGATTTCTGCACGCCCTGAAGTGTGATCTGACCCATCGCAGCCCCTCACTTCACCGCGCCGAAGGTGAGCCCGCGCACGAGCTGCTTCTGGCTGAACCAACCGAGGACGAGAATGGGCGCGATCGCCAGCGTCGAGGCCGCCGACAGCTTTGCCCAGAACAGCCCTTCCGGGCTGGAATAGGACGCAATGAACGTGGTGAGCGGCGCGGCGTTCGACGTCGAAAGGTTCAGCGTCCAGAACGCCTCGTTCCAGGCCAGGATCAGATTGAGCAGCAAGGTCGACGCGAGACCCGGGATCGCCATGGGCGTCAGCACGTAGACCAGCTCGCGGCCGATCGTGGCGCCGTCCATGCGCGCGGCCTCCAGGATGTCGCGCGGGATCTCCTTGAAATAGGTGAACAGCATCCAGATCACGATCGGCAAGTTGCCGAGACAGAGGATGAAGATAAGGCCGGCGCGGGAATCGAGCAGGCCGAAATTCTTGTAGATCAGGTAGATCGGGACGAGCACGCCGACCGGCGGCATCATCTTGGTCGAGAGCATCCAGAGCAGGGTGTCCTTGGTCCGCTTGGTCGGCGAAAACGCCATCGACCAGGCCGCGGGAATGGCGATCAAGAGCGCGATCAAGGTCGAGCCGCCGGCGATGATGATCGAGTTCATTGCGTGGTGGAAATAATCGCTGCGCTCCTGCACCGTCGCGTAGTTCTCGGTGGTCCAGTGGAAGAACAGGAAGGACGGCGGAATCGCGAAGGCCTCGAGCTCGGTCTTGAAGCTCGCCAGCACCATCCACAGGATCGGAAAGAAGATCAGGAAGCCGAAGAACCACGCCCCGATCGTCGAGACCACCACCCGCTGCGTCGTTGCCATCCGCGCCATGTCAGGCCTCCAGATTGCGGCCGACGATGCGGACCAGGAAGAATGCGACGATGTTGGCAATCACCACCGCGACGAGGCCGCCCGCCGAGGCGCTGCCGACGTCGAACTGGATCAGCGCCTGCGAATAGATCAGGAAGGCGATGTTGGTGGTCTGCAGGCCCGGCCCGCCGCCCGTGGTGACGAAGATCTCGGCGAACACGGTGAGCAGGAAGATGGTCTCGATCAGGATCACCACGGTGATGGGCCGCGCGAGGTGCGGCAGCGTAATGTAGATGAAAGTCGAGACGGCGCTGGCGCCGTCCATCTCGGCGGCTTCCTTCTGCTCCTCGTCGAGCGATTGCAATGCGGTCAGCAGGATCAGCGTCGCGAACGGCAGCCATTGCCAGGCGACGATCAGGATCACCGAGAACAGCGGCACATCGTTGAACCAGTCGATCGGCGTCAAATGGACCAGCGAGGCGAGCCAGGCGAACAGCCCGGAGACCGGGTGCATCAAGAGGTTCTTCCAGACCAGCGCGCTCACCGTCGGCATTACGAAAAACGGCGCGATCACCATCAGCCGCACGAAGTTGCGTCCCACCACGGGCTGGTCGAGCAGCAGCGCGAGCGGAATGCCGAGCAAAATGGTCAGCGCCAGGACGGAGCCGACCAGCACCAGCGTGTTCTGGAGCGAGGCGAGGAAGGCAGGATCGGTGAGGAAGTAGCGGAAGTTTTCCAGCCCGACGAACGATTCCGAGCCGGGATCAAGCAGGCTGTAATGCAGGGTCGAGAAGTAGATCGTCAGCGCGAGCGGAACGATCATCCAGATGAACAGCAGTCCGACGGCCGGGGTCAGGAGCGACCGCGCAAGGAATTGCGTCTGCCGGGTTGCCATTCCTGAGGTCTCCGGTTGCAGGAAGAAGGCGGCCATCCAACCGGGGCTGGGGTGGTGGATGGCCGCGAGTTTGAGCTCAGGAGGAAGAGCTCGGGTTCACTTGATGTAGCCGGCGCGCTTCATCTCGCGCTCGGTGGAGGACTGTGCGGCCGAGAGCGCTGCATCGACGCTGGTCGATCCCGCGAGCGCCGCGGAGAACTGCTGGCCGACCTGCGTGCCGATACCCTGGAACTCGGGAATCGCGGCGTATTGCACGCCGACATAAGGCACCGGCTTCACCGTCGGCTTGTTCGGATCGGCGGCGTCGATCGAGGCCAGCGTCAGTTTGGCGAACGGCGCAACCTTCAGATACTCATCGTTCTGGTAGAGCGAGGTGCGCGTGCCCGGCGGCACGTTGGCCCAGCCCTCCTTCGATGCGACGAGCTTGGTGTAGTCCTTGCTGGTCGCCCAGGCGATGAACTTCTCGGCCGCGTCCGTCTTCTTCGAGCCGGCGGGGATCGCCAGGTTCCAGGCCCACAGCCAGTTGGCGTTCTTGCCGAGCCCGGTGTTGGGTGCGAGCGCGAAGCCAACCTTGTCGGCGACTTTGGATTCCTTCGGATTGGTGACGAAGGATGCCGCGACCGTCGCGTCGATCCACATCGCGCACTTGCCGGCGTTGAACAGCGCAAGGTTCTCGTTGAAGCCGTTGGAGCTTGCACCGGGAGGGCCGGCCTCCTTCATCAGATTGACGTAGGTCGTGAGCGTCGTTTTCCATTCCGGCGTGTTGAACTGCGGTTCCCACTTCTCGTCGAACCAACGTGCGCCGTAAGAATTGGCCATGGCCGAGAGGAACGCCATGTTCTCGCCCCAGCCGGCCTTGCCGCGGAGGCAGATGCCGTAGGTGCCGGCGCTCTTGTCGGTGAGCTTCTTGGCGGCGTCGATCACGAAGTCCCAGGTCGGCTTCTCCGGCATCTTCAGGCCGGCCTTCTCGAACAGGTCGGTGCGGTACATCACCATCGAGCTCTCGCCATAGAACGGCGCGGCGTAGAGCTTGCCGTCGACGGAGACGGCATCCTTGATCTTGGGCAGGAGGTCGGCGACGTCGTAATCCGCCCCGAGATTGGCGAGCGGCACCAGCCAGCCCTTCTTGGCCCAGATCGGCACCTCATAGGTGCCGATCGTCAGCACGTCGAACTGGCCACCCTTGGTGGCGATGTCGGTAGTCACGCGCTGGCGCAGCACGTTCTCTTCCAGCGTCACCCATTTCACGGTGATGTCGGGATTCTTCTTGGTGAACTCGCTGGTCAGCCCCTGCATACGGATCATGTCGCCGTTGTTGACGGTGGCGATCGTCAGGGTGGTTTCGGCCATCGCGGGGACGGCCAGCAGGACGGACGCGCCGCAGACGGCGCCGAGGAATTGCTTCACGGTGACCTCCCTCAAACTCGCGTTTTGAGCATATGCCCACGCGTTGGGCGTATGTTCAATCGAGAGGCGGCGGTTGTCAAGCAGGCGCGCGGAATTCGCGCAACTTATGAGTGCTGCGGTGCGGGAGGAGCAGACCTTCCCACACCGTCATGCCCCGCGCAGGCGGGGCATCCAGTACTCCGTGTCGTCTGTTGGTTTGCCCCAAGCGAGGCCGCGGCGTACTGGATCGTCCGCCTGCGCGGACGATGACAGCGTCGTGGGTGGTGAGACTGTCCGCCTCGCTAACGCTGGAAAACGCGCCCCGCCCTACCGCTCCAGGATCGCCCTTGCGGTCGCCTCGTCCGTGATCAGGCCGTTGATCAGCCGCCCGTTCAGCGCCGCCGCGATCGCGGGGACCTTGGCGGCGCCGACTGCGGCGCCGATGGTCGTGGTCTTGGCCGGCACTTCCGGCGGGATGCTGGTGAGGCGCTTGTTGGCGCCGGCCTTGAGCAGGCGGCCCTTGGCATCATAGGCCCAGCCAGTGATCTCGCCGATGGCGCCCAGCCGCATCATCTCGAACAATTCGTCGCGGGTGACGAAGCCGTCGATATGGACCTGCGCCTTCTGGTCCATCTGGCCGATGCCGACCAGGCGCAAATCCGCCTTGGCCGCGACCGCCTTCACCTTCGCAATCGGCTCGATCCGCACCATCCTGTTGCGCTCGTCCTCGGACGACATCAGGAACGGCAGCGGCATCGGATAATGCCGCGCGCCGGTGCGATCGGCGAGCCGGCCGACGGTGTCGTAGAAGCTCGCCGAGCCGTCGGCGGAGATGTTGCCGACCAGCGAGACGATCTGATGGTTAGGCCGGTCGATCGGCGTGACGCGCTCGACCGCGGCGCGCACCGCCCTCCCGGTGCCAAGCGCGACGATCACGGGCGTCTCCGAACGAAGGGTCGAATCCAGCAGATTGGCGCAGCGCTCGGCGATGCCGGCGGTGGCCTGCGGCGCCGCAGGATCGGCGGGCACCACCTCGCAATGGACGAGATCAAACCGCTGCTTCAGCCGTGCCGCCAATTCCATGCAGGCGGCGATGGGATGTTCGAGCCGGAACGTGATCAGCCGCTCGGCAAGACATAGCGAGACCAGCCGCTGCGCCGAGGCGCGTGAGACCTGGAGCATTTTTGCGATCTCGTCCTGGGTGTGGCCCGCAATGAAGTAGAGCCAGCCCGCCCGCGCGGCATCATCAAGTCTCGACCTATCGTTCTCGCCAGCCAAGGCGTCACGCCTCCTTCCAGAAATCGCTCATCTGCGCGAAGACCCGATCGGCTCCGGCGGCGGACAATATAGCGCGGCCGTCGCGCCCCCGATAATGGCTGCCGCCGACAAATCCCCAGACCGTCATGCCGGCTGCCTTGCCCGCCTGAACGCCGCTGACGCTGTCCTCGATCACCAGCGTGCGCGCAGGCTCCGCGCCCATCTTCTCCGCCGCGTGGAGAAAGAGATCGGGCGCCGGCTTGCCACGCTCGACCATTTGCGCGGTGTAGATCCGCGCTTCGAAATGCGGCGCAAGGCCCGTCACCCTCAGCGACAGCGCGACGCGGTCGAGATCACTCGAGGAGGCCACGCAATGCGGCACGCGCAGGCCGGACAGGACGGTATCGACATCCTGAACCGGACGGAGCGCCGTCTCGAAGGCGGTCAGCACGCGCGACTTCAGCCGCAGCGGAAAGTCGACCGGCACCATCTGGCCGAGCTCGCGATAATGTTGGGTGACCGCACTGGTGCTTCGCCCGAGAAACAGCTCGAGCGCCTGCGCAAGCGTCAGCGATATCCCGGATAGGGACAGCTCGTCGGACAGGCACTGGCAACTCAACAGCTCGCTGTCGACGAGCACGCCGTCGCAGTCGAAGATGATCAGGTCAGGCCTTGGCCGGCTTTGGTCCATCCGGCCATTCGATCATATACCCAATTGATGAGCAATAGTTCACCTTGGAACATGGCGCCGCGGGCTCCCAGGTCGTTCAATGGGCCACCTGCCGGTAGATCGCCGGCAGCGCCGCGGGCAGCCGGCGGATGTTGCCGACGATGGCGTAGCCACTGCGGCCGAACAGCGTCGGAAAATAGGATTGCGCAGCAGCATCGACCGTCACGCCGAACACCGCGATGCCGAGCCGGCGCGCCTCCTGCACGGATTTGCGGGTGTCCTCGACCGCAAAGCGTCCCTCGTAATGATCGACATCGTTGGGCTTGCCGTCGGTGAGGACGAGCAGCAGCTTCTTGCGCTGCGGCTGGCGTGCAAGCTCAGCTGAGGCGTGGCGCACCGCCGTGCCGATCCGGGTATAATAGCCGGGTCTGAGCGCGCCGATGCGGCGCTCGACCGCGCCGCTCATCGGCTCGCCGAACGCCTTGACGGTCTCGAGCCGCACCCAGGAGCGCCGGCGCGACGTGAAAGTCAGGATGCTGTGGTGATCGCCGCAGGCCGACAGGCCATGAGCTAGCACGAGTAGCGCTTCCTTCTCGACGTCGAGCACGCGATAGCCATCGACCCAGGCGTCGGTCGAGAGCGAGACGTCGACCAGCAGCGTGACGGCAAGATCATGCGCTTGCGGCCGCATCGCCATGTGGACACGATCAAGACCGGCGCCATTGCCGCCGGCGCGCAGATCGCAGCGCGCGCGCACGAGCGCGTCGAGATCAAGATCATGGCCGTCAGCCTGGGCACGCATCAATTCGTGGCGCGGCCGCACGATCTCGAAGCGACGGCGGACCTGGCGGATGTGCCGGCGCATGGTCTCATCGGGCGCCCAGCTCTCGCCGGTTTCGGACGCTGGTGCGGCGAGCACGCGGCAATGATCGGGCAGATAGGAGGTGCTGCGGTAATCCCATTCGGGATAGGATCGCTCCGCGTTCAAGCACGATGTATCGAGCGCTTCCGGCGGCAAATCCAGATCGAATTTGAGCCGGCTCGCCGGCTTGCCGCTGCGGCGGCTGAGCGTGATCTCGTCGAGATCGTCGGCGGCCTTCTGCGCATCCTCGTCCTTGCTGTCGTCGGCGGGACGGTCGACATTGACCATCTCGGCCATGGCGAGGATCTTTTCGAAACGGTTGAGCACGAAGGGATCGCGGCGATTGGCGCCGTCCTCGCGCTCGCGGATGGCGAACCGCTTGCGATTGTCCGACGGTGCGGGCGAAGCGGCCGGCGCGCACTCGTCCATGCCCGCATGCGCAGGCGAAAGCGCGCGCGTCCAGCAATCTCCCCAGAGCGGGCATGGCAGGATCGAGCGATAGCCCGGCGGCGCCTTGTCCGGCAGCGGTCCCGTCCCCGTCATCGCCGGCCACAGCTTGCCCTCAGGCGGCACATCAGCGCCAAGCAGAGCGAGCACGATCTGCTCCATGTCCTGCTCGATCCGCGGCAATGGGCGGTGCGGCCGCGCCATGGCCGTGGCCGCAGCCAGCCGACCGTAATCTTCGGCAAGGCCCGGACATTCTGTCAGCACGAGCACCGCGATCTCGCTGGTCCGGCGCAGCATCAGCAGGTCGCGCCGCAGCGGATCGGCCTCCTCGATCGCGTCAGGAGGCGCAAACGCAAACCATGCGGCGAGCCAGCGGTACAGCGCTGCGTTCAGCTCACGGTCGGCGAAAATCGCGATGCTGTCAGGCAGGAAAATTGTTGCGGCATCGCGCCCCGGCTGCTCCAGCCGCTCGTCGCCGAGCCCGATGCGTTGTCGCCAGCCGAGACGGTGCCCCGCCCTACGGGCGCTCGCGCTGGCGATCTGCACGCCGGTCTCGCCGCCGAGTGCGCGAAACATGATCGCGATCCGGCTGCGAGCTTCCGCGAGCGAGACGGCGTGTTCGGCATAAACAGGATAGCTCGCGGTGCCGCCGACCAGGCGATGCCAGGCCCGGCCGACCGTTTCTTCAAGCTCGAGGAAATCGAGCATTACATCACCTTCAGGAGATCACGGCGCGCGCGACGTCGAGCAGTGCTGCCTTGACGTCGGCGTCGTCGGTCAGTGGTTCGATCATGGCTGCCAACACGGCATCGGCAATCGAGGCGCCAGCTGCGATCAGCGTGGCGCAATAGACGACGAGGCGGGTCGAGACCCCCTCCTCGAGGTCATGGCCCTTCAACGCGCGCAGCCGGCCGGCCAGCGCGACCAGCGGCCGCACGTAATCGGGCGCAAGGCCGCTCTCGGCCGCGACCACCGCGATCTCCTGCTCCGGCGGAAGGAAGCCGAACTCGATGGCGACAAAGCGCTGACGGGTCGACGGCTTCAGCGCCTTGAGCAGCGTCTGGTAGCCGGGATTGTAGGAGACCACGAGCATGAAGCTGCTTGGCGCAACAAGCTCCTCGCCGGTGCGCTCCAACGGCAGGATGCGGCGGTCGTCGGTCAGCGGATGCAGGACGACAGTGACGTCCTTGCGCGCCTCCACGACTTCGTCGAGATAGCAGATGCCGCCGTCGCGCACCGCGCGTGTCAGCGGACCGTCGGTCCATACGGTGTCGCCGCCCTTCAGCAAGTAACGGCCGGTCAGATCTGCTGCCGTGAGATCGTCGTGACAGGCAACCGTGTGGAGCGGCAGCCCCAGCCGCGTCGCCATATGCGCGACGAAACGGGTCTTGCCGCAGCCGGTCGGCCCCTTCAGCAACACAGGCAGCCGATGCCGCCAGGCGTGCTCGAACAGCGCGCATTCGTTGCCGCTTGCGACATAGGCCGGGAGCTCAGGTGCGGGAGCCGCCAGAGCGTGAAGTGCTGCTTTCATGTTCCTTCTCCGGAAAATCGGTTTGACGAGGCGGCCGCGACGTTGCGCGGCCGCCTTCGCGTTCACTCGGCCGGCTGCAAGGCAGCCGGGATCGTCGCCGGCTTCTCGCGGCCCGGCACCAGCACGGCCCAGACGAACATCAGCGCAGAGATCGCGACGAACACGCCGGAGCCCAGCCGCACCCAGTAGAAGAAGGCGAGCTGGTCCTGCACGTCCATGTAGCTCTGGCCCAGCACGCGCTGGAGATGGACCTGGATCACGCCGGCAAAGGTCAGCGCGAAGGTCATGGTCATCATGGCCGTGCACATGATCCAGAAGCTCGCCATTGAGAGCCACTGGTTATAGGGCGCGCGTCCCTTGATCTGCGGGATCGCGTAGGCCATCACCGACAGGTTCAGCATCACGTAGGCGCCGAAGAAAGCGAGATGGCCGTGCGCGGCGGTGACCTGCGTGCCGTGGGTATAGTAGTTCACCGACGACAACGTGTGCAGGAAACCCCAGACGCCGGCTCCTAAGAACGCCATCACCGAGCAGCCCACCGACCACAACAGCGCGGCGCGGTTCGGATGCTTGCGGCCGGCCTTCCAGGTCATCTGCACGGTGAAGATCACCATGGTGAAGAAGGGCGCGACCTCGAGCGTGGAGAACAGCGAGCCGATCCACTGCCAGTAGCCGGGCGCACCGATCCAATAGAAGTGGTGGCCGGTGCCGAGGATGCCGGAGAACAGCGCCAGCCCAATGATGACGTAGAGCCACTTCTCCACGACCTCGCGGTCAATGCCGTTGAGCTTGATCATCAGGAAAGCGAGCACGGAGGCCATGATCAGCTCCCAGACGCCCTCGACCCAGAGATGGACGACGTACCACCAGTACATCTTGTCGACGGCGAGATTGGCCGGGTTGTAGAAGGCGAACAGGAAGAAGATCGCAACGCCCCAGAGGCCGAACAAAAGGATGTTGGTGACCGTGGTCTTGCGGCCCTTCAGCGCCGTCATGGTGACGTTGAACAGGAACATCAGGCAGACGACGACGATGCCGACCTTGATGATGAAGGGCTGTTCGAGGAATTCGCGGCCCTCATGGTAGTGGAAGAGGTAGCCGACCACGGCCACGCCCGCGGCGCCGAAGAACATCCAGAACTGGATCTTCGCCAGCAGCGGGCTGTAGAGTTCAGTCTCGGTTTCCTCGGGCAGCAGGAAGTAGGTCGCGCCCATGAAGCCGATCAGCGACCACACGATCAGTGCGTTGGTGTGGATCATCCGGACGATGTTGAACGGCAGGATGACCGACAGGGTGTTGGGCAGGACATAGATGGTCCCGGCAAGCAGGCCGAACAGGACCTGGGCCAGGAACAGGGTCAGCGCGCCGTAGAAATACAGCATCGCGACTTTCTGGGTTTGGTACTTCATCTCGGGTTCTCTCTGTCTTGAAAGAGGAAAGCGGCGAGCTCAGCCCGCCTTGTTCGGCGGCCATTCCTGGCGCTTGATCTTGCTGGTCCATTGCAGGAAGTCGGCGAGGTCGTTGAGCTCCTGGTCGGTGAGGTTGAACTGCGGCATCTGCCGCCGCCCCTCCGCGCCCGAGGGCTGCGACTGCATCCAGGCCTTCAGCGTCTCGCGCGCCGCGGCCGGATCCTCATTGCCGCCCCAGCGGTCCCAGACGTTGCCGACTTCCGGCGCGAAATAGGCGCCCTCGCCGAGCAGCGTGTGGCAGTTGATGCAGGAGTTCTTCTCCCAGACATGCTTGCCGCGCGCGACCGACCACGTCAGCGTCGTCGCGTCCGTCGAGGTCGTTGCCATGTAGTAATGGCTGTGCGCCGTCAGCCCTAAGAAGATGGCGAAGAAAAAGGCCGAGCCGCCGTAGAAGACGTTTCGAGCCGCCGACTTGGTCAGGCGTTCAGCCATTGCCAATCCTTTCCGTTGTGAGTCCAGTCGTGAGGAAGCGGTGATGCTGTAGTTTGCCTGTTAGTGCGGATGGGTCTTTGTCGGGGAGCAATGAACGCTCGCGTCGACCGCGTCAGATCAGGGCGACGACGGCGGAGGCGAGCCAGGCGAACAGCAGCACGATGACGATCCAGGCGCCGACGAGACCACGCCACAGCGCGGGCACGACGCGCAGATCCATGAAGTCGAGCGCGATCCGGCGGCCCTTGATGGCGGCCAGCGACAGCAGCGCAGCATTGCCGAGCACCTGCCACGGCATAAATGGCGGCAGCAGGATGGTCGCGAGCGCGAGGCCGATCAGCACGAACCAGGTGATGTCGAGGCGATCCGGCATCGTCACCGCGCCAGATAGAGAATCGGGAACATGACGATCCAGATCAGATCGACCATGTGCCAGAAGGCGGCACCCGTCTCGACGCCCACGGTCTCGGCGCGGCGGCAGACCACCGCGAGGATGATGATGCCGAGAGCGACATGTAGGAGACGGAAGCCGGTCAGCAGGAAATAGAGCGTGAAGAACGGGCTGGTCTCCAAGCCAATGCCGCGGCCGATCTCCTCGGCATATTCGGCAAGCTTGATCGCGATGAAGAAGCCGCCGAGCGCCATCGCGATAAGGAGCCAGCGGCGTGATATCCGCTTCTCGCTCGCTCGCGCCGATTTCGTCGCCCGGGCCGCAGCCCAGCCGCTGGTCACCAGCACGATTGTATTGAGGCCCGCGAGATTCGAATCCAGCGCCGCCTGCCCCGCCGCAAACACCGTCGGGTGGATCGCACGGGCGACCACGAAGGCACCGAGAAACAGGCCGAAGGCGACGAGCTCGCTGAAGATCAGCACCCAGATCATGGGATCGCCGGGGAGATCTTCCAGGATTCCCCAACCGGTTCCCTCTCGTTCGCAGTCGGCCGCAGACATCGTCTTTCCGGATCAGGACACCGGCCAGCCTTAGCTCAGCCGTCCTGTTCGGAATTTGTCGCAGAACAAACTCGGAGATCGCCAGAGCACTTGTTTGCGCCGACGCAACGTCCGGCCTGCTGGAGCTCGTTACAAACCGGCTCATGTTCCCAGGGAATAGCGAGCGCTGAGATGAGCGATGCACAGATCGGGCTGATGACCGCGACACCCATCATCATCGCCTTCGCCATCGCGCTCCGGCGCATGGGCGTGCTGTCGACGGTCGCGACGGTTTCGGCGGTGAGCCTTTCCGTCGCAATCGCGACGGTGCTGTTCACGACGCAATAATCCGGACACCGCGGATCGGGGGCGCGATCAGCTCGCGACGGATCGCCGGTCGGGCGCCGTTCTCGGCAGGACCAGCTGAAACCGCGTGCCCTCACCGGGCTTGCTTTCGAGCCGGAGCTGTCCGCCCAATCGATCCACGACGATGCTGTGCACGATGTGCAGGCCAAGGCCGCTCGCGCCGTCATGCCGGCGCGTGGTGAAGAAGGGATCGAAGGCCCGCCGCTCCACGTCGGGCGCCATGCCGCAACCGTCGTCGGCAAACAACAGCTCGATATGCCTGTGGCCTACCGCGCGGAGCGAGACGTCGATCTTTCCTGCTCCGCCACCGGAGAAGGCATGCGTCATCGCGTTGACGGCGAGGTTGGTGAGTACCTGACCGAACGGACCGGGATAGCTGTCCATGGCCAGATCGGGCTCGCAGCGCAGACCGAGCGCGATGTCGCGCGTGCGCAGCTGCCGCTCGAACTGGGAGAGAACCTGGCCGGTCAGCTCGCCCGCATCGAAGCTGCGCCGGTGTGACAGGGTCTGATCGGCCGCCACCTGCTTGAAGGACTGCACCCGTTCGGCGGCGCGGCCGAGATTGGTGACCAGCTGCGCCGAGGCATCGCCCACCAGCTCCAGAAAGCCCGTCAATGTCGAACGCTTGAGACTGCCCCGCGCGACCTCCGCGGCGAACTGCTCGGCCTTGCGCTGCAGCGTCGAGGCGACCGTCAGGCTGCTGCCGAGCGGTGTGTTGATCTCGTGCGCGACACCGGCGACCATGCGCCCGAGCGCCGCCAGCTTTTCCGCCTCGATCAGAGTGTCCTGGATATCGCGCAAATGACGAAGCGCGGTCTCCGCGGCATCCCTGGCACTGCGGATCTCCCGCTCGGCGCGCTTGCGCTCGGTAATCTCCTCCGCCGCCACGTTGACCGCGACGATTTCGCCATCCGGCATGCGCAGTGGATGCCAATAGGTGACCCAGGAGCGCTCCTCGGCCTGGTCGGCCCGTTGCCCCGCCACCTCGATGCCGATCACGGGCTCGCCGGTCTGCATGATCGAACGGACGATCTGCTCGACGGACTCCGCCAGAGCCGGCACGCAATCCCTGACCGTATGCCCGAGATGGCCCTCGACCGATATGCCGCAGATTTCGGTCAGGCGCTGGTTGATCAGCAGGTAGCGGCAGTCCGGTGACAGACAGGCGAGCCCGATCGGGGCAGTGTCGTAGATCAGTTGCAACGCCGGCAACGTCGAGACCAGCATCACCTCCGAAGCCGGCGATGACCTCATTCTACGCGTCACTCAGGTTCCCCGTAATCCCTTACGCCAACCGCATGAAATTCGCACGAAACTGGCTGCCGATTGATCTAGATCAAGAAGGCGCGCCGGCGCCTCTCGTTTCGAGGCTTTGGCGTGAATCGCCTCGTTCAAAACAGAACAAAGGCGCCGATCAACAAACCTGCAGCAAAGGAGCAGAGCCCGAGAGTGCAGACAGAAACGATGCGCAAGAGGATGCGAAGCCGCCCCTCAAATTCATCGTCTGACATCTCGTGGATATGAGCCGCCACCGGTGCTGCCCTGCCCGTGCCCTGCTCGGCACCCCCGGATTTAGACCCCAAATCATGGTCATCGCGAGGCATCGGTTCCGCTCGCGATGCCGTGATCGAAATTGACGAAAATTGCAATCGCCTGGCGGGGGCAGCGCCAGAGCCTCCCCCGCGACGTGATTTTGCGCCTACCGCCGCTGATTATACACGTCGATACATACTGCCCCGAGCAGCACCAGACCCTTGATAACCTGCTGATAATCAATACCGATGCCGAGGATGGACATGCCGTTGTTCATCACGCCCATGATCATGGCGCCGACCACGGCCCCGCCGACGCGCCCGACACCGCCATAGGCCGAGGCGCCGCCGATGAAGCAGGCGGCAATGACGTCGAGCTCGAAGCCGAGGCCCGCCTTCGGCGTCGCCGTGTTCAGCCGCGCGGCGAAGACGAGGCCGGCGAGCGCGGCCAGCACGCCCATGTTGACGAAGGTGAGGAAGGTCAGCCGCTCGGTCTTAATGCCGGACAGGCTGGCCGCCTTGGCATTGCCGCCGACCGCATAGATCTGGCGGCCGATCACGGTGCGGCGGGTGACGAAGCCGTAGAGCGCGATCAACGCGCTCATGATCACCAGCACGTTGGGCAGGCCGCGATAGGTCGCGATCAGATAAGTGAAATAGAGCACGGCGCAGGACAGCACAATGCTCTTGCCGAGGAAGAACGCGTAGGGTTCAACCTCGATACCGTGCGACACTTCCCGCGCCCGGCTCTTGGCGCTGGCGTAGACCAGCCCGAGCGCGAGCACCGCGCCGATCAGCATGGAGGTCGGATGCAGCGTGCCGGCTTCGGGCAGCAGCTCCGGAATGAAGCCCGACGACAATTTCTGGAAGGTCGACGGGAACGGCCCGAGCGACTGGCCCTGCAACACGGCGAGCGCGAGGCCCTTGAACACGAGCATGCCCGCCAGCGTCACGATGAAGGACGGGATCTTGAAATAGGCCACCCAATAGCCCTGCGCCGCGCCGATGGCTGCGCCGACCAGCAGGCAGGCAATGAACGCGAGCGTGTAGTCGACCTTGTAGGTCACCATCAGAAGCGCGGCGACTGCACCGACGAAGCCCGCGACTGAACCGACCGAGAGGTCGATATGTCCGGTCACGATCACCAGCAGCATGCCGAGCGCCATGATGACGATGTAGCTGTTCTGGAGCACCAGGTTGGTGAGGTTGAGCGGCTGCAGCAGCGTGCCGCCGGTCATGATTTGGAAGAACAGCATGATCGCGATCAGCGACATCAGCATGCCGTAATTGCGCAGATTGTTCTTGATAAAGCTGCCGTGCCGCCGCTCCTCGGGCAGCGAAACCGTCTTGTCGGTCATGGCTGCTCACCTCCCATCTCCGCGGCCTCGACCGCGCCGTTTCCGTTGCTTCGTTCGTTGCGCATGATGGCGCGCATGATCTTTTCCTGCGTCGCATCCGCGCCCTTGAACTCGCCGACGAAGGCGCCGTCGTTCATGACGCAGATGCGGTCGCAGATGCCGAGCAGCTCGGGCATCTCCGAGGAGATCACCACAACGCCGCGGCCGGCCTCTGCCAGCTCATTGATGATACAGTAAATCTCGTATTTGGCACCGACGTCGATGCCCCTTGTCGGCTCATCCAGGATCAGGACCTTGGGGTCGGTCATCAGCCATTTCGACAGCACCACCTTCTGCTGGTTCCCGCCGGAGAGCTGGCCGGTCTCCTGGTAGACATCGGAGCAGCGGATGCGCATGCGGTTGCGGTAATCGCTGGCGACCTTCAGCTCGGCGATATCGTCGATCACCCTCCCCGGCGCGACCTGGTCGAGGCTCGCGAGCGTAATATTCTTGCGGACGTCGTCGGCGAGGATCAGACCGAGTTGCTTGCGATCCTCGGTGACATAGGCAAGGCCGGCATCGATCGCCGCGGCGACGCTCGGCAACGCGATCTCCCGGTCCTCAAGGGCGATGCGGCCGCTGATATTGGTGCCCCAGGAGCGGCCGAACAGGCTCATGGCGAATTCGGTGCGGCCCGCCCCCATCAGCCCGGCAATTCCGACGACCTCGCCGCGTTTGACCCCGAAATTGACGTTCTTGATCACTTGCCGCTCGGGATGGATGGGGTGATAGACCGACCAATTCTCGACGGTCAGCACGGGCTCGCCGATCCTCGCGCTACGCTCCGGGAAACGGTGAGCCATATCGCGGTTGACCATGCTGCGGATGATGCGGTCTTCCTGGATCGGTTCGGCCCGGCAATCGATGCTGTCGACGGTGCGGCCGTCGCGCAGCACGGTGATGTGGTCAGCGACCTTGGCGACCTCGTTGAGCTTGTGCGAGATCAGGATCGAGCCGATGCCCTGCTGGCGGAACGCCATCAGGCGCTCGAGCAGCGCGGCGCTGTCGGCCTCGTTGAGGCTCGCGGTCGGCTCGTCCAGGATCAGCATGCGGACGCGCTTGGAGAGCGCCTTGGCGATCTCGACGAGCTGCTGCTTGCCGACGCCAAGATCGGTGATCAGCGTATCCGGCGACTCCTTCAGGCCGACCTGCGCCAGCAGCTCGCGCGTGCGCCGGTAGACCTCGTCGCGATCGATCACACCGAACTTCGACGGCGGATGCGAGAGGAAAATGTTTTCCGCGATCGACATCAGCGGGATCAGCGCCAGCTCCTGGTGGATGATGATGATGCCGAGCGCCTCGGAATCATTGATGTCGCGGAAACGGCGCTCCTCGCCCTCGAAGACGATGGTGCCCTCGTAGCTGCCAGCGGGATAGACGCCGCTCAGCACCTTCATCAGCGTGGATTTTCCGGCCCCGTTCTCGCCGACGAGGGCGTGGATCTGGCCGGCCTCGACCGAGAAGTTGACGTCGCGCAGCGCCTGCACACCGGCAAAGCTCTTGCTGACGTTGCGCATCTCCAGCATGGCGGTCATGGCGTTGGTGTCCTTTAATCACCGTCGTTCCGGGGCGCCCGTAGGGCGAACCCGGAACCTCGAGATTCTCAGGTGCGCAATTGCGCACCATAGTTCGATGCTTCGCATCGCCCTGGAATGACGGAGTACTAAATCTTACTGGAACTGCGACTTCTTGTAGTAGCCGCTGTCGACCAGCACCTTCTCCCAATTGTCCTTGTACACCACGACCGGCTTGAGCAGATAGGACGGCACGGTCTTGACGCCGTTCTCGTAGGTCTTGGTGTCGTTGACGGTGACCTGCTTGCCGGCGAGCGCTGCGTCGACCATGTCGGCGGTCACCTTGGCGAGGTCACGGGTGTCCTTGAAGATGGTCGAATACTGGTCGCCGCGCAGCATGGCCTTGATCGAGGGCACCTCGGCGTCCTGGCCCGAGATAATCGGCATCGGCTGGTCGGCGCTGCCGTAGCCGACGCCCTTCAGCGAGGAGATGATGCCGATCGAGAGGCCGTCATAGGGCGACAGCACCGCGTTGACCTTCTTGTTGCCGTAGTAGGCGCTGAGCAGATTGTCCATGCGGGCCTGGGCGGTGGCGCCGTCCCAGCGCAGGGTCGCGACCTTGTCCATGCCCATCTGGCCGGAGACGACGACGAGCTTGCCGCTGTCGATGTAGGGCTTCAGCACGCTCATGGCGCCGTTGTAGAAGAAGTAAGCGTTGTTGTCGTCGGGCGAGCCGCCGAACAGCTCGATGTTGAACGGACCTTTGCCGTCCTTGAGGCCAAGCCCCTGCACGATCGACTCCGCCTGGAGCACGCCGACCTGGAAATTGTCGAAGGTCGCGTAATAGTCGACGTTCGGCGTGCCACGGATCAAGCGGTCATAGGCGATCACGGTGATGCCCTTTGCTTTCGCCTGCTTGAGCACGTCGGACAAAGTGGTGCCGTCGATCGCGGCGATCACCAGCGCCTTGGCGCCCTTGGTCACCATATTCTCGACCTGCGAGAGCTGGTTCGGAATGTCGTCCTCGGCATATTGCAGGTCGGTGTTGTAGCCGCGCTCCTTCAGCACCTTGACCATGTTGTTGCCGTCGTCGATCCAGCGCGCGGAGGATTTGGTCGGCATCGCGATGCCGACGGTTGCCTTCTCCTGTGCGGACGCGGTGACGCCAGCTGCCAGCGTTGCAGCGCCGGCCAGCGCCAGTGCGAGAAATGTCGTCTTCAATTTCAGCATGTTTCACTCCCTTTGGGTGTCAGACTGTTTCTTCGTTTCGTCGAGAACTTGGTTGGATTGACTCTGGTCTCCTATGCGAGCTTGACGTCGGGCTCCGCGCGACCGCGCGCAGATGCCTCCAATAGAAAGGTGCAGCCGGCTTGCGGATCGGCGGCGCGCACCGCCGCATCCATGTCCTGCCAGGCAGAAGTGACGAGAAGGCGCGACAGATCCGGGCCGACGAAGGCCGGGCAGCTCGACTGTTTTGCCGGCACACTGAGCGAGCGCAGGCGTTCGCCCTGCGGCGAATAGACATCGATGCGGCCCGCGCCCCAGCAGGCGTTCCAGATATTCCCGTCGGCATCGCACACCGAGCCGTCGAGGCCGCCGACGCCGGTGTGGCGCAGCAACACCTCCGGCTCGCCGCGTGGCAGGCCGGTGGCTGGATTGAGCGGCACCGAATAGAGCACCGCGCGCGCAGTGTCGGTGAAGTAGCCGGTCGCGCCATCAGGCGAGAAGCAGATCGAGTTCGGAATGCTGATACCGGGATACAGCATCGAGATCTTGCCGCGGTGGAACGCATAGATCGCTCCCGCCCCGGCTTCCGCCTTGCGGCCCATGGTGCCGATCCAGAACGTGCCGGACTGATGCACGCGGGCATCGTTGGAGCGGGTGGCGGGATTGTCGGCTTCGAGCGGACAGAGCAATGTCATCGCACCATCGGCGAGCCGGCGGATGTAGAGGCCATCTTCCGCGACGATCAACTGGCGCTCGGCATCGATCCGCCCGAGCGCGCTCGCCATCCGGCCGAGCGCGTGGATGCGGATGGTACGGCCAGCGAGATGCGCCTCGAACAGACGTCCCTCGCGGATGTCGAACCACCACGCGGTATCGGTGGTGACATCATAGGTCGGCCCTTCGCCGAGATGACACTGCTCGGCTGATAGAACCGAGGTCGGCACCTGTTCGATCATGGCGTCCTCACTGCGAAGCGATAGACGGTGTGATGCCGATAGACTTGGCCGGGATCGAGGCGCGGGCTTGGAAAGTCCGGCCGGTTCGGCGAATTGGGCCACATATGCGGTTCGAGACATATGGCATCCGACTGCCGAATGAGCTTGCCGCCCTTGCCCGAGATCGTACCGTCGAGATAGTTGCCGGAATAGACCTGCAAGCCGGGCTGATTGGTGAAGAGCTCCATGACGCGCCCCGAGCGCGGCGCCTCCAGCCGCGCTGCGAGCGCCAGCTTGCCGTCACGTCCAAGGCAATAGGTGTGGTCGTAGCCCTTGCCGTTGCGCAATTGCTCGTGGCCCTCGCGAATGCGCGCACCGACGGCCTGCGCCTCGCGGAAGTCGAACGGCGTGCCGGCAACGCTGCGCGGCGGCTCCGGTAGCGGAATGGCGGTGGGATCGATCGCAAGGAAATGCTCGGCCGCGACCGTCAGCTTGTGATCGAGAATCGGCGTGCCCGAGGTCGCGCCTTCCAGGTTGAAGAAGCTGTGGTTGGTGAGGTTGACGATGGTCGGACGGTCCGTCCGTGCTTCCATCATCAGCGACAGCTCGGCCGGGCCGGTGACGCGATAGGTCAGGCGCACATCGAGCTTGCCGGGATAGTTTTCCTCGCCGTGCGGGCTCGTGTAAGTGAGCGTCACCGCGGGCTCGGCGCCGTCTTCGATCCTGGCAATGTCCCAGAGCTTGCGATCAAAACCATCCAGCCCGCCGTGCAGGGCATTCGGGCCGTTATTGACGGGGAGTTGGAAGATCTCGCCATCGAGCGAAAACTGTCCCTTGGCGATGCGGTTGGCGTAGCGGCCAACTGTGGCGCCGAAGAACTTCCGCTCGGCGAGATAGCCGGCGAAGGCATCATGGCCGAGCACGACGTCGTCGCAGCCGCCCGTGGCGTCCGGCGCGATCAGCGCCTGAATCACCGCGCCATGGGTGATGATACGGGCCTCAAACCCGCCCTCGCCGCGCAGCACGATGCGCTCGACCTTGCGGCCGTCAGGCAGCGTTCCAAAGACGTCTCTTGTTGTTCTTGCACCAGCCATGTTCAGTCCACAAAAGGTTCGACCAGGGTGCGCTTGCCGAGAAGGAAGGCATCGGCGACGAGACGGAGCGGCGCTAGGTCGACGTCGCTCATCCCGGTCGCGGTGAGCGCGACAAAACGCCGGTACAGCTCGCGATATTCCTCATCAGGCGCATCGGCAACAACCTTGCCGTCGACCGCCATGATCCTGGCGCCGCGGGACAGCTTCATTTGCCCTCCGTCGGTGTCGACGAGGATATCCCAGCTCTGCGGCCCGGTCTGGCGGAAATCGAACTCGGCGGTAACAGGCAGGCCGCCGATATCTGTCAGCGTCAGATTGGCGGCGATCGGCGCCTGGCAATTGGCTGGAAATGCGAGCTCGGCCGCGGTGACGAAGACCGGTTGCGGCAGGATCCGGGTCAGGATCGAGAGCGCGTTGATGCCGGGATCGAACACGCCAAGCCCGCCCGGCTCCCAGATCCAGGTCTGCCCGGGATGCCAGACGCGGACGTCTTCCTTCCAGTTGATGTGCACCGATTTGAGCCGCCTCGTGGCGAGCCATTGGCGCGCCGGCTCGACCGCGGGCGCGTAGCGTGAATGCCAGGTCGCAAACAGTGTCCGCTTTGCCTCCGCCGCCATCGCAATGAGCGGGTCTAGCTCGGCAACGCCGATGCCGGGCGGTTTCTCCAGCATCACATGCTTGCCGGCCGCGAGCGCGGTCGCGGCCTGGGCGCGGCGCACCTGCGGCGGCGTGCAGAGCGAGACCGCGTCGATCGGCGGTCCCTGCTCCAGCAACTCCTCAATGGTCGCAAAATGCGGCAGCCCGGGCAGCGAAGCGTTGCGGCTGGCGACGGCCGCGAGCGTCGCGCCTTGCACGACGGCGATCGCGCCGACATGCTGGTCGCGTGCGATCTTGCCGAAGCCGACGATGGCGATGCGAAGTTCGCTCACGCTTATTCTCCAATATCTGCGGACGGTAGCGAGTCCGCCGGGGCGGTCTCGATCACCGTGCCCTCGTGGCGGCGCATGCCGTTGTGAATGACATAGACCATGGCTTCGGATGCTGTCTCCGCGTCGCCCGCAGCGATCGCTTCGACGATCTTCTGATGCCAGAGCAGCACGGTGTCGCGGTCCTCCGGCTCGACCGGCGCGCTGAGCAGGAACGAGGCGCGTAGCGCGGCCTCGATCACGTGGCCGATCGAGCGCATGAACAGGTTGCCGGACGCACGCGCCACGGCGACGTGAAGCGCGAGGTCGGCATCGGCGAAGCCAACGGAGTCGGACGCCTCGTGCCGCATGCGTTCCATGCTGCGACGAAGCTCGGCGATGTCCTCTTCAGATCGCTGGGAGGCTGCGAGCATGGCGGCGCGCGGCTCGACCGCCAGACGAATCTCGGCGAGATCGTTGAGGAAGCGCTTGTCGATACCGGCGTCGAGATGCCAGGCCAGCACGTCGGCGTCGAACATGTTCCAGGCGGCGCGCTCGCGCACGACGGTGCCGACCCGCGCCTTGGTAGAGAGCAGCCCCTTGGCGACCAGCGTCTTCACGCTCTCGCGCAGCACCGGCCGCGACACGCCGAACATGGTGATCATCTCGGCGTCACCAGGCAGGCGCGTTCCCTCCGCATAGCGGCCGGCGATGATGTCGACGCCGATCGAGCGGGCCACTTCCGCATGGTTGGAGTGGGCTCGTTTGGTTGGAATGACCACGATGCGCGCGGTCATAGGGCGCCTCTCTCCTGGATACTGGCGAGCGCCGATTTTGGTAACATGGCACCCACGCATGCCCCCTTCGGGGCGATTAGGGGCACTAGATCATGGAAGAGAGGGGCTGACTAGTCATATTATCTGACTATTCATTCGAAATCGCTGGGAACATTTTGGAGAGACTTACGACACCTTCAGAGCGATTTTGTTCCGGCGATGCAACGCTGAGACGAAGGAAAATTTGTGGAGTGGTTTGCGTGCCCAGCAACGCGTCAGGCCCGGGCCTGTCCCGGGCAGCCACGTTCTTCGTGCCGCACGCAAGACGTGGATGGCCGGGACAAGCCCGGCCATGACGAAGCCGCAAGCAGACGCAAGGGGAAGAACTAGATCAGCTTCCGCTGCGCCAGGTTCTTCATCAGCGCGCCGATGCCGAACGTCCAGGGCTCGCACTCGTCGCTGGTGCGCATGCGATTGACGAGCTTGCCGAGCTGGGGCGCAGAGATCGTGACGATGTCGTCGCGCTTGTGAGTGAACCCCTGTCCCGGCGCCTCGCGATCCTTCACGGGTGCGAACATCGTGCCGAGGAAAAGCACAAAGCCGTCGGGATATTGATGCACATTGCCGATGGTCTGCCCGACGAGATCAGTCGGATCGCGGCTGATCATGCTGATCGAGGAATGGCCGTCGAGAACGAAGCCGTCCGCGCCCTTGACGTTCAGGCTGATATCGAGCTTGCGCGCGTCGTCGAGCGTAAAACTGTCGTCGAACAGGCGCAGCAGCGGGCCGATCGCGCAGGAGGCGTTGTTGTCCTTGGCCTTCGAGAGCAACAGCGCCGAGCGGCCTTCGAAGTCGCGCAGGTTCACATCATTGCCGAGCGCGCCGCCGACAATCTTGCCGCGGCTGGAGACGTACAGCACCAGCTCCGGCTCGGGATTGTTCCAGGTCGACTTCGGATGCAGCCCGGCATCCATGCCGGTACCGACCGAGGACAGGGTCGGAGCCTTGGTAAAGACCTCGGCGTCGGGGCCGATGCCGACCTCGAGATACTGGCTCCAGGCGTTCTGGTCGATCAGCACCTGCTTCAGATGCATCGCCTGGTCGGAGCCCGGCTTGAGCTTCGACAGATCGTCGCCGATCAGCCGCGTCACCTCTTTGCGGATCGCTTCGGCCGAGGCCGGATTACCTTTCGCGCGTTCCTCGATCACGCGCTCCAGCATCGAGATCGCGAAGGTGACGCCGGCGGCTTTCAGGGTCTGGAGATCGACCGGCGCGAGCAGCCACGGTTTCTTGGGATCACGACCATCGGGCGCGGTGTTGGCAACGATGGCTTCGAGATCGCCGATGCGCTCGCCCTTGACCGCGGCCAGCGCCTTGGCCGGGCTGTCCTCCTCGCAGAGCGCGCTGATGGTTGGAAACTTGGCGGTGACGTCGAACACGCCATCCCCGCGCACGGCGACCACGGCGGGGCCGTTCACCTGCGGCAGCCAGACGCGACCGGCGAGCGTGCCGCGTGTTCCGTCCTCGGGGAGAAGGTCCTTTACCGTCAAAGTCGTCATGGCCGCGCCCTCGCTCTTGTCGGATCGGCCGTGTGATTTGCCGGCCAATCGCATTGGCGAAAACCAATAGCGGTCTGGCAGGGGATGTCCACGGCCAATCGCTAGAGGATTCGATTAAGCCCTCCCCGCTTGCGGAGACGACGGTCTCGTAGGGTGGGCAAAGCGTAAGCGTGCCCACCATCCCTGGTCACACGCAGATGGTGGGCACGGCGCTATCGCGCCTTGCCGACCCTACGGCAGTCTTGCCCTCATCACTTGAACCAATGCACCAGTGCGATGCTGATGCCGAGCAGCAGCATCAGCGACAGAGTCACGGCGGCAGTCACCCGGCCGCCAACATTGGCGAGCACGCGCACGTCGACGCCGAGGCCGAGTGCGGCCATCGACACCACGGTGAGAAAGCCAGTGATCTTCGTCACCGGTCCCACCACCGTGGCCGGCACGATCTCGAGGGAGCGCAGGGTCGCAAGCGCAAGGAAGCCGAGGATAAACCAGGGGACCAGGCGGAAGAAGCCGACATTGGCCTTCTTGGCGCCGGCCTGCCAGCGCGAGGCGACCAGCGACAGGCCCACGACGACCGGCCCGAGCATCAGGACGCGCATCAGCTTCACCAGCGTGCCGATCTGCGTCGAGATGAGACCGGCCGGCACCGTCGCCGCAAGCACCTGTGGCACTGCGTAGACGGTGAGACCTGCGAGGATGCCGTATTGCGTGGCGGACAATTGCAGCAGCGGGATCAGCAGCGGCAGGCCCAGCACCATCATCACGCCGAGGATCGCGGTGAAGGAAATCGACGATGCGATCTCGTCATTGTTGGCGCCGATGATCGGCGCCACCGCCGCGATCGCGGAATTGCCGCAGATCGAATTGCCGCAGGCGATCAGGATCGACAGCCGCGTCGAAAGGCCGAGCATCCGGCTGAGGCCGAAGGAGACGCAGAGCGCGACCACGACGACGGCCGCGATCGATGCCAGCAGAGCGATGCCGGAGGCTGCAATGGCGGCAAAGCTGATGGAGGCACCCAGCAGCATGACCGCGACCTCGAGCAGCTGCTTGGCGCTGAAGGCGATGCCGGCCTGCCAGCGCGGCGCGGGTTTCCAGAAGCTGCGCAGCGCCATGCCGAGCAGGATCGCCATCACCAGCGCCTCGACATAGGGATGCTCGAACACGCCGAGCTCAGCCCGCTCCAGCAGGGCCGAGACACCGGCGACGGCGACGCAGAGGAGAATGCCGGGAATCAGCGCGAGAACCCGGCTCGCGGTGGTGGCCGGCTTGGAATCGGCCGGGCTGGATGCTTGATTCTGCGTCACAAATCTCTCCCAAGGAGAAGGATTTATACGCAGCACAGTCCGATTGGGGAATAAGTTTTCGGCATATCAGGGCCGAGGGAAGTTCTGTGCTCGGCCCGGGAATAGCGAGGGGTCAGAAGATCAGGCTTTTGGCGAGCGAAGCGACGCGGCTGAAGCCATCATAGACGCCCGGCTCGAAGAAAGCGGCACGGGCGAGCACGATGCCGGCGACCAGCGACCAGAACAGGCCGGTGCCGACCCGCAGCAGCATTTTTGAAGCGCGCGACCGCGGCTGGGTGTCCGTTGCGGACACCAGTTGCTCGCCGAAGGGCTCAAATCCGGTACGTTCCATGGCCGTCAAATCCATCAATCTCTGGCGGAAATGTCGTCGTTTCGGCCCAAAACAGCAATGGAAGCGATTGGCGTTTTTGTCCTCCGGAGGGGAAACTCCTTCCTCCCGACGGTGCCGGGGCAATAGTTTTCTTCTTCCGGCCTATTTGGACACCGGCACCCGGCTTAGAGGGCCAGATAGCGGCGACGGATCGCGTCGTTGGCCTTCAGCTCGTCGATCCCGGCGGCATAGACGATCTGGCCCTTGTCGATGACCGTGGCGTGGCTCGCCAGCCCCAGGCAGAAATGCATGTTCTGCTCGGCGATCAGCACGGTCGAGCCGAGCTGGCGAAGCTGACGCAGCAGCTCGCCGATCCGCTGCACGATGATCGGTGCGAGCCCCTCGCTCGGCTCGTCCAGCAGCAGCAGCGCCGGATTGCCCATCAGCGTGCGCGCGATCGCGAGCATCTGCTGCTCGCCGCCGGACAGGCGTCCGGCGATGCGATGGCGCAGCGGCTCCAGGAGCGGGAAGACTTCATAGATGCGCTTGATTGGCCATTCGTCCTGGCCTTCCGGCCCCTTCTTGCGACCGATGACGAGATTGTCCTCGACCGTGTGCTCCGGAAAGATCTGGCGGTCCTCCGGCACGAAGCCGAGGCCGGCGCGCGCGATATGGTGCGGCTTCTGGCCGGAGATCACCGCGCCGCGCAGGCTTACTTTGCCCCGCCGCGGCGGTGCCAGGCCCATGATCGCCTTCATAGTTGTCGACTTGCCGGCGCCATTGCGCCCGAGCAGCGCCATGGTCTCGCCCTGCCGCACGGAGAGGCCGACGCCGAACAGGATCTGGCTGGTGCCGTAATAGACGTCGAGATCGGCGACTTCGATGACAGGGGTGCTCATGCGGCGGCTCCCGCATGCTCGGTGCCGAGGTAGGCGTCGATCACGGCGCTGTTGTTGCGGATCTCGTCCGGCGTGCCGGTTGCAAGGATACGGCCGTAGCAGAGCACGACGATCTTGGGCGCGATCTTGAACACGATGTCCATGTCGTGCTCGATGAAGACGACGGTGATCTTCTGTGTCTCCCAGAGCTCGCGCACCTTGTCGATCATGCGCCAGCGTTCCTCCGGACCCATGCCGGCGGTCGGCTCGTCCAGCAGCAGCACTTTGGGTTCGAGCACCAACGCCAGAGCGATGTCGAGCAGTTTTTGGTCACCATGCGACAGCGTCGCGGCGGTGCGATTGCGCTTGCCGGCAAGGCCGAGCAGCTCCATCACGTGTTCGGCGCGGTCGCGTGTCTCCGGCAAGGGAAAACGCTTGTGCAGCACTGCGGAGGTGCGCTGATCGGCGCTGACGGCAGCGAGCATGGTCTCCTGCACTGTCAGCGATTTGAAGATGCTGGCGACTTGGAAGGCTCGGCCGATGCCGTGACGCACGATCTCCGGCGGCGAACGACCGGCGAGATCGACGCCGTCGAGCAGCACCTGGCCGGAATCCGGCTTCAACGCGCCGGTGATCAGGTTGAAGAAGGTGCTCTTGCCGGCGCCGTTCGGGCCGATCACGGCGGTGAGCGAACCATCGGGAAAGTCGAGCGAGACGTCGTTGGTCGCCTTCACGCCGCCAAAGGACTTTGCGAGGTTGCGGATCTCGAGCATCGCTAGCGCCCCTCGCCCGCGTCACGCCGGTGTGCGAACCATTCGGCGACGAAATCGAGCAGGCCTTTGCGCAGGCCCAGCGCGAAGAACAGGATGACCACGCCGAGCACGATGCCATGGTATTCGGTGAAGCGCGTGACGGTGTCGTTGAGCAAGAGCAGCAGCACGGTGCCGACCATCGGCCCCAAGAAGGTCGAGACGCCGCCGAGCATGTTGATGAAGATGCCCTCGCCCGAGATGGTCCAATAGGCGAATTCCGGATAGGCGCCGGAGACGAACAGCGCCATCACCATGCCGCCCATCGACGCGAATAGCGCCGCCAGCACGAAGACAGTGAGCTTTGCGCGCCAGACGTCGATGCCGAGGAAGCTCGCGCGCGCGGCGTTGTCGCGGATCATGCGCAGCGTGTAACCGAACGGCGATTGCGCGATCTGACGCATCGCGAGCAGGCCGAGGATCAGCAGCGCGCAGCTCGCGATATAGAGATGGACGTGGTTGGCAAGATCAATGCCGAGAAAGACCGGGCGTGGGATGCCGCCGCGCAGGCCCTGATCGCCGCCGGTGAAGGAGGCCCAGGACAGGATGGTGGAATGGATCAGCATCTGGAAGGCGAGCGTGACGAAGGCGAAGTAGATCTCCTTCAGACGCACGCAGATCGCGCCGATGATGGCGGCGATCACGGCCGTGATCGCCAGCGTCGCGACGAAGGCGACCGGAATCGGCACACCGAGCTTCTGCATGATCAGCCCGAAGCTGTAGGCCCCTAAGCCAAAAAACATACCGTGGCCGAACGAGGTCAGGCCGGTGTAGCCCACCAGGAGATTGAGCGAGGTCGCGAACAGGCCGTAGGCCGAGCAGCGAATGACGAAATCGAGCAGCGCCTTGCTACCGGTGAACAGCGGCAGGCTCGCCAGCACGGCGAAGGCGATCAGCGCGATCAGCACGTCGCGATAACGATGAAGTGCCGTACCGTTTCGCACCGGCGCCAGCGTCTGCGCGCGTCCGGCCTCGAGCTCGGTCATGCCGCCTCCTTGCCGAACAAGCCGGTGGGCTTGGAAACCAGCACGATCACCATGAAGAGATACATCAGGCCTTCCGTGAACAGGGGAAAGCCGAGCGAGCCGAACGAGCGGATCAGGCCGAGCAGCAGCGCGCCGATCAGCGCCCCCAGGATCGAGCCCATGCCGCCGATCACGGTGACGATGAAGGATTCGATCAGCACCGAAAATCCCATCCCCGGCGTCAGCGACCGCACGGGCGCCGCGAGCGCGCCGGCCAGCCCCGCCAGCATGCCGCCGAGCGCGAACACCCCGCCATAGATCAGGCCGGTGTTGATGCCGAGCGCGGAGACCATGCCGGGATTATGCGCGGCGGCGCGGATCACCTTGCCGATGCGGCTGCGCGAGAGCCCGATACCGAGCACGATGGCCGCGAGCAGCGCGACGCCGATCAGAAGCAGGTAATAAGGCGGCACCACGCCGCCGGCGATGAACAGCGGCATCACCTGGAACGCGGACGGCATGCCCATCGACTTGAATTCAGGCCCCCAGATGATGCGCACGACATCGTCGAAGATCAGCACGAAGGCATAGCAGACGAGGAGCTGCATCAGGACGTCGGCGCCGTAGACGCGGCTCATGAAGACGCGCTCGAAGATCAGGCCGAGGATGGCGGTGCCGGCCGCGCCGGCCAGCATCGCCAGCGCAAAGCTGCCGGTGAGCTGATAGGCCGTCATCGCGAAGTAAGCGCCGAACATGTAGAAGGCGCCGTGGCTGAAATTGACCACCTTGAGCACGCCGAAGATCAGGGTCAGCCCGACCGCCACCAGGAACAGCAGCATGCCGATGATGAGGCCGCTGGTGGTTTGCGTCACCAGGCAGGCGGAGCTGGCGAGGCAGCCGGCAAGCGCGTCGAGATCCACGGAAGCACCTTCTTTACGGCGCCCGACACGGCGCGGAATACGAAACCAGGGCGGAGACGGTCGCCCGTCTCCGCCTTGCGCGTGATCAGGTGTAGCCCTTGCTCTTCTTCCACTCGGCCTCGAGCTCGAAGATGGTCTTCCAGTCGCCGGCCTTGACCTCGGGCACATAGGGCTCCTGCGGGATCGTGGTGCCCCAGCCGATGGCGTAGCCGACCAGCGTGTGGTCGTCGCCGCGCATCGTCACGGTGCCGTCGGCGCCGAACGGGCACTTGATGGTCAGACCCTTCAGCACCTCCGCGATCTTCTTGCCGTCCGTGGAGTTCGCCTTCTTCGCGGCTTCGCTGAGGAACATCACCGCGGTCGCATTCTGCCACGACCAGTTGGTGGGATATTCGTTGTACTTGGCCTTGTAGGCATCGCCCCAGGCCGCGTTCTCCGGCGTGGTCGGGAAGGTCTTGATGTAGCGGTTGCCGGAGTGGATGCCCTTCGGCAGGTTCTTCACCACGGTGAGCGCGGTGTAGTCGGCCATGTTGACCGCGAACACCTCCATCTGGCTGAACATCGCATAGATGTTGGCCTGGTCGATGTAGGAAGTGAGATCGCCGCCCCACAGGCAGGAATACAGCGCCTGCGGCTTGGCCTGCAGGATCTTGGTCACGACCTCGGTGTAGTCGGGCTGGAACAGCTTTGGCCAGGACTCGCTGATGACTTCGACATCAGGCGCGAACCGCTTCAGGTACAGCGTGAACTCGCCGGTGGTGTCGCGGCCATAGGCGTAGTCGGGCGAGCAGGTCGCCCATTTCTTCAGGCCCTTGGCCTTGGCGATCGAAGCGGCGTAGCTGCCGCCGACGATGGAATCGTGGATGCCCTGGCGGACGCAGCGGAATGCGTTCGGGATATGCTGCTTCGGATCGGCGGTGAGCGAGGAGGCTTCCGAGCAGGTGTGGATGCAGAGCACGCCGAGATCACGCGCGACCTCGTGAACCGCAAACGATCCGGAGGACGCTTCGCCGTCGAGCAACAGCTCGCAGCCGTCGGTATTGACGAGCTCGCGCGCGACACGGGCCGCTTCCTGCGGCTGGCCTTTGGAGTCGCGGACCACCATCTCGATCTGCCGCCCGGCAAGGCCGCCGGCGGCGTTGACCTTCTCGACCTCGAGCATCACCGCATTGCGCGACGACGTGCCGAGCTGCGCGACACGGCCCGACAGAATTGTCGGCATGCCGATCTTGATGGTCTTGGCCTGGGCGCGCGCCACCCACGGCGCGGCAACACTCATCGCACCGGCGCCCATCAGCGCCAGTGTTGAACGGCGGCTGATGCCCGGCGTGCGGGTTCTCGTCATTTTCCCCTCCCTCTTTCGGGTCGGCGTTCCAGTCCCTTGTCGAAGATCGTCTCGTCTTCGTGTTCCCGACAATTTCAGAGGCAGGGGGTGACGTCAAGACAAACATGAATTATGAGTCAGAATTCAGAATGTCAGGACGAGGCGCCAATCGGCCCGAGACCGCAGAATGATCAACCTTTCGAGCTTCATCGCCTTTCATGCCCGGCGAACGCCGGATCGGCCCGCGCTGAAATATCGCGGCGGGGTGATCTCCTACGCAACGTTCGACGCGCGCATCCGGCAAACGGCCGGCTGGCTCGCCTCGCAGGGCATTGGAGCCGGCGATGTCGTGGCGGTGCTGATGAAGAACAGCGCCGCGTTCCTGGAGCTGGTCTTCGCGACCAGCCATCTCGGCGCGGTGTTCCTGCCGATCAATTTTCGCCTTTCGCGCGACGAGGTCGGCTACATCGCCGGCAATGCCGGCGCGCGGCTGCTGATCGTCGATGAGGAATTGGCTGCGAACGCAGCGGGCGCGAAGACTGTCGTGCTGAGCGAGGCCGCGCAGCAAAGCGTCACGCATCTCGCAGGCGACGCGGCACCCGCGTCCATGAACATCCGCGCGCCATCCGATCTGATGCGGCTGATGTACACTTCGGGCACGACCGACCGCCCCAAGGGCGTGATGCTCTCGTACGATAATTTCTACTGGAAGTCGGCCGACCAGACGATCGCGCTCGGCCTCAGTGCCGAGACGCGCCTCCTCGTCGTCGGCCCGCTCTATCACGTCGGCGCGCTCGACCTGCCAGGCATCGCCGTGCTCTGGCATGGCGGCTTCATCCGCATCGAGCGAAACTTTGAACCTGAGACGGCGCTCAGCGCCATCGCCGAGGACAAGCTCAACGCCGCCTGGTTCGCGCCTGTCATGACCACGGCGATGCTCACCTGCCCGGCCCGTGACCGCTACGACGTCTCCAGCCTGACATGGGCGATCGGCGGCGGCGAGAAGACGCCGGAAGTCCGCATCCGCGCCTTCTCAGAATTCTTCCGCAATGCGCGCTATATCGACGCCTATGGCCTCACCGAGACCGTCGGCGGCGACACCTTCATGGAAGCCGGGCGCGAGATCGAGAAGATCGGCTCGACCGGGCGCGCCATCGCCCATGTCGGGATCGAGATCCGCGACGAGGACGGCAAGGCGCTGCCGCCGAACGTCAATGGCGAGATCTGCCTGCGCGGCCCCAAGATCACGCGCGGCTATTGGAAGGATCCGGAGAAGACGGCTTCCGCCTTTTTCGGCGACTGGTTCCGCAGCGGCGATGTCGGCTATCTCGACGACGAGGGCTTTCTGTATCTGACCGACCGCAAGAAGGACATGATCATCTCAGGCGGCGAGAACATCGCCTCCTCCGAGGTCGAACGCGTCATCTACGATTTGCCTGAGGTGCGCGAGGTCGCCGTAATCGGCCTGCGCGATTCGCGCTGGGGCGAGCGGCCGATCGCCATCGTCGTGCTGGCGGAAGGCGCGAGCCTCGAGCTCCCTGCCCTCACCGAACATTGCCGCGCGCGACTGGCGAGCTTCAAGGTGCCGAAACAGCTGATCATCCGTGACAGCCTCCCCCGCAATCCCAGTGGCAAGATCCTCAAGCGCGTGCTGCGCGCCGAGCTGGAGACGTCTGAATGAATCAAGTGAACGCCAAGGTGACCAAGCTCAACCGCGTCGAGCGCAACGCCTGGACCAAGCAGAAGATCTTTGACGCCGCGACCAAGGTCGTCGGCAAATATGGCTATGCCGAAGCCTCCGTCGCCCGCATCACCGAAGAGGCCGGCGTCGCGCAAGGCACCTTCTACAATCATTTCGAGAACCGACAGGAGCTGCTCGACCAGCTGCTGCCGAAGATCGGCCTCGACATGGTCGAGTTCATCCGCGCCCGCACCGGCACGGCGGATGCGGCAAGGCAGGAAATTTCGCGCTTCTCCGCCTTCTTCGACTTCATCCGCGAGGTGCCGGAATTCCTGCGCATCCTCAACGAGGCCGAGTTCTTCGCGCCCAGCGGCTACCAGAAGCACCTGGACAATATCTCGGTCGCCTATGTCCGCATCTTGCGCCGCGCGCGAGCGGCAGGCGCGATTCACGATTACAGCGACGAGGAATTCGAGGCCATCGTTCACATGCTGATGGGCTCGCGTGGCTATCTCAGCCGCCGCTATTCCTATTCGGACGGCGGCGTCACCGCCGTGCCCGACCACGTCATCTCCGCCTATCGCAAGCTGATGACGCGCGGCCTCTTCACTGCCTCCGGGGACACGCCATGAACATCGCATCTCCACACAAGCCGCTCGACCTCGCCTCGGCAATTGCTGAGGCCGACATCCGCTGCCTGTTGATGGTGCTGGTGCACATGACGGGCGACGAGAAATGGCTCGAGCCGCCGTACCTGCCCAAGCGCGACATCCGCCTCATCCCCGACCCCGAGGCCGGCGTGCCCCGCGAGATCCAGGACGAGATCCGCGCCGCGGTCGTCAACCTCTTTGCCTATGGTACGCCGGAGCCTGTCATCACCGATCCCGGCGAGGAGCTGTTGCTCAGGATGATGCGCGCCTGTCTCGGCGAGAACGTCGCGCCGGAATATGCGCCGCTGATGCGCGAGGAAATGGGTTTTGTGCCGCGCGAGGCGCGCTGGACCAAGAGGCCCGCCAACGAGAAGCTTGCAGAGCAGCATGTGCTGATCGTCGGCGCCGGCGTCTGCGCCATCGCGCTCGGCGTGGCGCTTGGCCACCTCGGCATCCCCTACACCATCGTCGAGAAGAACGACGAGCTCGGCGGCACCTGGTGGATCAACCGCTATCCCGGCTGCGGCGTCGACACGCCGAACCATTCCTATTCCTACTCGTTCGGCTCGGGCAATGCGTGGACGCGCTATTTCTGCCAGCGCGAGGAACTGCTCGAGTATCTGCTCAAGGTCGCCGATGAATACGGCATCCGCAAGCATTTGCGGGTCAACACCGTGCTGACCTCGTCGCGCTGGGACGAGGGCAAGAAGCGCTGGATATCCACGCTGAAGACGAAGGACGGCGAAGAGACCTTCGAATCCACCGCGTTGGTCAGCGCCATCGGGCAGCTCAACGATCCCTCCCGTGCGCACTTCAAGGGCGAAGAACTGTTCAAGGGCACGATCCTGCATTCGGCGCTCTGGTCCGGCGACATCGACCTCGACGGCAAGCATGTCGCCGTGATCGGCACCGGCGCGACCTCGATGCAGCTGGTGCCGTCGATCGCGAGCCGCGTCGCCTCCGTCACGGTCTATCAACGCAGCGCGCAATGGGCGCGGCCGGTGAAGGGTTATTCCGATCCGATCACCGAGGGCGCGCGCTGGCTGCTCGCGCATCTGCCGTTCTATGTGCAGTGGTATCGCTTCAACATGTTCTGGCGCTATGGCGACGGCCTGCTGCCGTTCCTGCGCAAGGACCCGGCCTGGCCGCACCCCGAGCGCGCCGTCAACAAGGGCAATGACCGGCATCGCCAGGAGCTGACCGACTTCATCCTGTCCGAATTGCAGGGACGGCCCGATCTAATCGAGAAATGCGTTCCGACCTATCCGCCCTACGGCAAACGCATCCTGCTCGACAACAACTGGTTCAAGACCTTGAGGCGGGACAATGTCGAGCTTGTCACCGACACGATCGACCGTTTCGACGAAACCGGCATCATCGCCGCCGACGGCGAGCACCGCCCCGCCGACATCATCGTCGTCGCTACCGGCTTCAAGGTGACGGAGATGGCCGCGCGTCTCAACATCAGCGGCCGCGGCGGCAAGGATTTGCGGCAGGCCTGGGCCAACGACAATCCGACCGCGTTCCTCGGCCTCACCGTGCCTGATTTTCCCAATTTCTTCTGCATGCTCGGCCCGAACTCCGGACCGGCCCATGGCGGCAGCGTCATCTTCCAGTCGGAATGCCAGAGCCGCTACATCTCCGCCTGTCTCGCCGAGATGATCGAGCGCGATATCGCCGTCATCGACGTTCGCCCCGACGTGCTCGACGATTACGTCCGCAAGGTCGACGTCGAGCACGAGGCCATGATCTGGACCCATCCGGGCATGAGCACCTATTATCGCAATGCGAGCGGCCGCGTGTTTTCAGCCATGCCCTGGCGGTTCGTGGACTATTGGCGCATGACGCACGATCCGGATCTGGGGCAATATAGGCTGACGAAGGCGTAGACTGGAGGGAGCGCCCAATGCCCAAACCGATCGTCCGCGTCTACACTGATTACAAGAGCCCCTACGCATTCGTGGCGAACAAGCGGCTGTTCGAGCTCGAAGAGACGCACGGCGTGGAGCTCGAATGGCGGCCCTACACGCTGCGCATCGCCGAGTTCATGGGCAAGGTCGAGGAGCGCACGCCGCATTTCTGGCGCAAGGTGCGCTACCTCTATATGGACGCGCGGCGCTATGCCAATGCGCAAGGGCTCGTCATGAAGGGCCCGCGGCGGATCTACGACGCCTTCTATTCCAGTGTCGGCATGCTGTTCGCGCAACGGCACGGCTTCTTCCGCACCTACCACGACACGGTGTTCCACAAATTCTGGAGCCATGAGCTGGAGATCGACGATCTCGCGGCAATCACCGAAATCATCACCTCGTGCGGTGGCTCGCCCAGCGAGTTCGAAGCCTACGTCATCGGCCCTGCCCGCGCCGAGCACGACCGCATCATCGACGAGGCCGAGGCACTTGGTGTGTTCGGCGTGCCGACCATGGTGTTCAACGGCGAGCTGTTCTGGGGCGGCGACCGCATCAACATGCTGATCGAACGCATCGAGAAGCCCGAGACGATCGCGGCCGCGCTCGGCAGCCGCCACCGCAAGCCGGATTGACAGCCGCTCTAGGCCGCCAGCCCGCTCTCCACGGGCGCAAACTCCAGCCCGAGGCTTTCCGCCACCGCCTTGTTGGTGATGCGGCCGCGATGCACGTTCAGTCCGTTCCGCAAGTGAGGATTCTCCAGCACCGCGGCAAAGCCCTTGCTCGCGAGCATCAGGCCGAACGGCAGCGTCGCGTTGTTCAGCGCTTGGCTGGATGTCACCGGCACCGCGCCCGGCATGTTGGCGACGCAATAGTGCACGACGCCGTCGACCTCATAGGTCGGATCGGTGTGCGTGGTCGGATGCGAGGTCTCGAAGCAGCCGCCTTGGTCGATCGCGACGTCGACCAGCACCGCCCCCGGCTTCATGGATTTCAGCATCGCGCGCGTGACCAGCTTTGGCGCGCTGGCGCCCGGCACCAGCACCGCGCCGATCACGACGTCGGCGGCGAACACCTCGTCCTCGACCGCCTCGATCGTGGAGAAGCGGGTGCGGACCCGCCCGAGAAAGACGTCATCCAGCTGGCGCAGGCGAGGAATAGAGCGATCGATCACCGTGACTTCGGCGCCAAGACCCGCAGCCATGCGCGCGGCCTGCGTTCCGACCACACCGCCGCCGAGCACGACGAGGCGCGCCGGCTGCACACCGGGCACACCGCCCAGCAGCAGTCCGCGGCCGCCCGCGGACCGCTTGAGCGCGGCGCCGGCGGCCTCGATCGCGAGGCGGCCGGCGACTTCACTCATCGGCGCCAGCAGCGGGAGGTGACCGGCCGCGTCGGTGACGGTTTCATAGGCGATCGCAGTACAGCCGGACGCAAGCAAACCCTTGGCCTGTTCGGGATCCGGCGCAAGGTGCAGGTAAGTGAACAGGATCTGGCTTTCACGGAGCTGGACCCACTCGCTCTTCTGCGGCTCCTTCACCTTCACGATCATGTCCGATGCGGCGAAGATGTCGCGCGCGCTCGCGGCGACGGTGGCCCCCGCCCGCTGATACACCTCGTCGGACGCGCCGATGCCGCTGCCGGCGCCGGTCTCGACCGTGACCTGATGCCCGGCCGCGACATATTCACGGACCGCGCCCGGGGTGAGCCCGACGCGATATTCCTGCACCTTGATCTCCTTGGGCACACCGACACGCATCTTGAGCTCCTCGCCAACACATTGATTCCGTTGTTGATCGTAGCGACGGGGGCGGTTTGGTTTCGTGCAAATATCCGCTAGTTTGGCTGCTTGCGCGCCGGTTTCCGGCGCGCAAGCGCCCTTTCACGCCGGAAACAAAACCTTGGCCCTCGACCGGAAAGATCTCGCCATCCTCGCGGAACTCACCACCAATGCGCGGGCCAGCCACACTGAGCTGGCCAACAAGGTTGGGCTATCCAGCACCGCGCTGGCGCGGCGGCAGAAGGCGCTGGAGGACGACGGCTACATCCAGGCCTATCAGGCCGCGCTCGATCTCAACCAGTTCGGCCTCACCACCACCGTGCTGGTCCGCATCGCGCTGGAGAGCCAGAGCGACGAGGCGCTGAAGGCGTTCGAGGCCGAGGTGGTGAAATGCCCCTCTGTCGTGCGCTGCTTCCTGATGTCGGGCACCGACGACTACATCCTGATCGTGCTCGCCCGCGACATCCAGGATTTCGAACGCATCCATCGCACCGAGCTGTCGCGGCTGCCGCGCGTCGCGCGGGTGCAATCGAGCTTTGCCTTGCGGGAAATCGTCAACCGCGCCGTGCCGACGGTGGTGTTCGGCGAGGCGAAGCGGTAGCTCTTTTCCCGGTTCTTACGCTCTCTGTCATAGAACTGTCATCGAATGTGCTGAGACCTGTCCGTCTCGCACATTCGGGACACGCCATGGACTATTTCAAGCGCTTCAACTTCCTGTTCGCAGCACCGGCATTCGACGCCGACGACCTCGAGGGTCTCCGCTTCAACCAGATCATCGAGGAGATCCAGCGCTCCGGCTTCGAGGTGGTCCGGGCCCGCAAGCTGGAAGACGCCGAGATCGCGGTGCAGACCGATGCCGCAATCGGCTGCATGGTGGTGGACTGGGGCAAGAAAGGCCTGGAAGGCAGGACCTCGGCGCTGATCAACCTGATGCGGCGCCGCGGCCTCGACTTCCCGATCATCTTGCTTATCCGGCGCAAGCGCTTCGAGGACCTGCCGGTCGAGGTGCTCGACTTCATCGACGGCTACGTCTTCCTGTCCGAGGAGACGCCCACCTTCATCGCCAAGAACCTGATCAGCCGGCTCAAGCAATATGCCGAGACGCTGAAGACGCCGTTCTTCGGCGCCCTCGTCGACTATGCCGAGGAAGGCAACCAGCTCTGGACCTGCCCGGGCCACAATGGCGGCGTGTTCTACAACCGCAGCCCGATCGGCCGGGTCTTCGTCGAGCATCTCGGCGAATCCGTGTTCCGCGACGACCTCGACAATTCCGTGCTCGACCTCGGTGACCTCCTCACCCATGAGGGGCCGGCGCTGAAGGCGCAGAAGGAAGCGGCCCAGATCTTCGGCGCGGAAAAGACCTATTTCGTGCTCAACGGCACCTCGACCTCGAACAAGGTCGCGCTCGGCGCCCTCGTCACCGACGGCGACCTCGTGCTGTTCGACCGCAACAACCACAAGGCCGCCCATCACGGCGCGCTGATGATCAATGGCGGCATCCCGGTCTATGTCCCGACCGTCCGCAACGCCTGGGGTCTGATCGGCCCGATGCGCTGGGACATGCTCGACGAGAAGGCGTTGCGCGAGGCGATCCGCAACCATCCGTTGGTGACCGATCGCGACGCCTGGCGCAAGGAACGGCCGTTCCGCGTCGCCGTGGTCGAGCAGTGCACCTATGATGGCTCGATCCATAGCGCCGAGATGATCCTGAAGCGCATCGGCCATCTCTGCGAGTACATCCTGTTCGACGAGGCCTGGGCCGGCTTCATGAAATTCCACCCGCTCTATGCCGGCCGTTTCGCCATGGGGCTGGCGAACCTTCCCCCAGAGGCGCCCGGCATCATCGCGACGCAGTCGACCCACAAGCAGCTCGCGAGCTTCTCGCAGGCCTCGCAGATCCACATCAAGGACCGCCACATCCGCGGCCAGAAGCGTCGTGTCGAGCACCGCCGCTTCAACGAAAGTTTCATGCAGCACGCCTCGACCTCACCCTTCTATCCCCTGTTCGCCTCGCTCGACGTCGGCGCGCAAATGATGAAGGGCCGCTCCGGAGAGGTGCTTTGGGACGACACGATCCGTCTCGGCATCGAGCTGCGCAAGAAGGTCCGCGCGATGCGCCGGGAGTTCGAGGAGAAGGAGCAGAATCCGGATCGGCGCTGGTTCTTCGAGCCCTTCGTCCCGGATCGCGTCGCCATCCCCGACGTCAGCCGTCCCGGCGCCGCGCATAACGTCGCCTGGGAGTCGCTCTCCACCGACGAGCTCGCCACCAATCCCGCGCTCTGGCAGCTCTCGCCCGATACAAACTGGCACGGCTTCCCCAATCTCGCTGAAGGCTTCGCCATCACCGATCCGAACAAGCTGACACTGCTCACGCCCGGCTTCGACCGCGCGACCGGCACCTATGCCGAGCACGGCATCCCCGCTCCGGTCGTCGCGCAATATCTGCGCGAGAATCGCATCGTCCCCGAGAAGAACGACCTCAACTCCCTGCTTTTCCTGCTCACCCCCGGCGTCGAGGCGAGCAAGGCCGGCACTCTGATCTCCGGCCTCGTCGCCTTCAAGAAGCTGCATGACGACAATGCGCTGCTGGCCGACGTCATCCCCGAGTTCTACCAGCGGCGGCAGGCGCGCTATGCCGGCGTGCGACTGCGCGATCTCTGCGGCGAGATGCATCGCTTTTTCCGCGCCGCCGACGTCAGCGCACTCCAGGCCCGGCAATTCATGCCCGAACACATGCCCGAGATCGCGATGTCGCCCCGCGATGCCGCACGCTATCTGTTCAAGAACGATGTCGACTATCTGCCGATCGAGGCGATCGCGGGCCGCATCGCCACGACGCCCTTCGTGGTCTACCCGCCCGGCATTGCCACCATCGTGCCCGGCGAGCGGCTGACGGAACGGGCCAAGCCCATGGTGGATTATCTCAAGATGTTCGAGACCTGCTTCAACACGTTCCCGGGCTTCGATGTGGAAATCCAGGGCGTCTACAAGGAGGTCGATGCGCAGGGACGCATCGGGCTCTATACTTACGTCGTTGCCGAGTAGGTGCCGATGAACGAAACAGCTGTGCGCGCGAGTGACGAGCCTGTCCTGGTCAGGCCGTCACGCGAGAGCGATGTCGAGGCGATGCTGGCGATCTACCGCCATCACGTCCGCAACGGCGTGCCGCGCGACGTCGAGGGAACCGGCGCGCCCGAGCCGGACGATTTGCGCGACCGTCGCAAGAATTTGAAGCAGACCCGCCTGCCGCACCTGGTCGCGACCTTTCGCGGCGAGGTCGTCGGCTATGCCTATGCGGTGCTGTTCCGCAAGCGGCCGGCCTATCGCTACACCGCCAAGCACTCGATCTACGTCCACCACGAGCATCTCGGCCGCGGCGTCGGACGGCTCTTGCTCGGCGAATTGATCGACGCCTGCGCTGCGGCCGGCTTCCGCCAGATGATCGGCTATATCGATGCCGACAACGCGCCCTCGCTGGCGCTGCACGAGAAGTTCGGCTTCGCGCGCGCCGGCCTGCTCGGCGGCGTCGCCTATCGCCACGGCCGCTGGTCCGACACCGTCATGGTACAGCGCTCGCTCGGCGCGGGCGCAACCTCCCCGCCGGCGCTCACGGCGCCCGGACGCTAGATAGGCCTGCGCGGCCTTTACGACGGAAGGTCAGCCGATTTCACCTGAATCCGGTCGGCATGCAGAGACCAGTGATGCAAGGCCTGGTCCTTGCAGAATTTTGCTTTCGCCCGCTCTTTGGCTTCGTTCTCATCGCAGGCGTCGACCTCGAGGGTGCCCTGGCAAACCTCGATCTCCCGCCCGTGGCCGAACACGTCCTTCATGAATCTGACGACATAAGTGGACATGGGACCTCCCTGCTGCCCCGGCGGCACTGTAATCCCATTTAGGCCGGATGGGGAAAGGAGATTTTGACGCGGATCAAGGTTGGCGACGGTTCCCGCCGCCAAAGCTAGGCCTTGAGACGATCCGTCAGCGATCACGTCTTGATGTCGAGAAGCGTGTCTTCTGTCTCGGCGTAGGCTTGAATGACCTTCGCGTTGGCAATGAAGCTGTATTTTGCGGTCGCCAGCTCAACAAATTCGCTCGCGAGATCGACGTTCGGCGCGGCGACCAGGCCATCCTGATTTGCGAAGGGAGCGCTCGGGTCGGATTGCGCGGTATAGCTCGGCGAAACCGCCGACACGGTCGCGATCGTACCGCCGGGCGCCGAGCCGCTCGATTGGGAGACCTGATTGACGCGCAGCGGCACATAAGCGGCGGGATACGTCGGAGCAATGCCCGAGCTGGCCGATGTGCTCGATCCGCCTGACACGGGGAGCGGCCCGGTCGTGTTGATGTTGGCGATATTGCTGGCGGCGACGTTCACGCGCAGGCTCGCCGCAGAAAGTCCGGAGGTCGCAATCGAGAGTATGCTCATGCATCCTGATCTACAGGACAAGTCATACGCGTTCATTCACGGCATCGGTAAAATTCGCCGCTTTCTGTTTTCAGCCTGGTAACCAACGATCGGAGCACGAACAGACTTCGCACGTCCGCTACTGCGGCGTCACGCCAAAAGCCTGCTTGAAGCGCTCGGCATAGCGCGGCCAGACCTCGGGATTGATAATGCGCGGCGGGCGCTTGCCGTCGAGCGTGTCCAGCACCTGCTCGGCGGCGATGCGGCCCATGTTCTGACGCGCCTCGATCGTCACGCCCGCGGTGTGCGGACTTGCCAGCACATTATCCAATTGGAGTAGCGGATGCTCCGGCGCCGGCGGCTCCTTGGACCAGACGTCGAGACCCGCGCCAGCAATGCGCTTGTCGCGCAAGGCCTGGAGCAGCGCATCCTCATCGTGGATGAAGCCGCGTGCCGTGGTGATGAAATAAGCATGCGGCTGCATCAGCCCGAACTCGCGCGTGCTGATCATGTTGCGGCTGCGCTTGTCCAGCGGGCAGGAGATCGAGACGAAATCGGCGCGGCGCAAGAGCTCGTCAAGCTCGACCTTCTCGCCGCCCCGCTCGGCCATCACCTCGGCCGTGAGGTACGGATCGTAGGCCAGCACCTTCATGCCGAACAGGCCCTTGCACAGCGCGGCGATACGGCGGCCGACATTGCCGAGGCCGACGATGCCGACGGTCTTGTGCTCGATCTCGTTGCCGACGAGCTCGTTGCGGTTGACGTTGGACTCCCTGCGGAGCCTGCGGTCGGACTGGATGATGCGCTTCGACAAGGTCAGCATCATCGCCAGCGCGTGCTCGGCGACGGAATGGGCGTTGCCGCCGGACTGGTTGACGACCAGGACCCCCGCATCCGTGCAGGCCTCGACGTCGACAGGGTCGAAGCCCGCGCCATTGCTGGAGACCAGCAGGAGGTTTGGCGTGCGCTTCAGGAGGGCGGCGTCGACATGGAAGTGCGGCGCCAGTTCGTCGCGGGCCGCGCCGATCTGGTAGACATGGGCCGCGCTCAGGATCGGCGCGTAGAAATCCTCGGGGCTCTCGTTCTCGATGCGATCGAGCCGGACATCGGGGCGCGCCTTCAGGATGTCGATATAGATCGGATTGGCCAGATATTTGACGTAGAAGACGCGCTTGCTGTTGACGGACATCAGGACCCTTCCGGCTCTCTCATGGAGACCCGCAAGGCCTGCGCAATCCGCGCCCCGTCCATGCGTCCCTCCCGTTTCTCATTGTTGCCGCTTATGCCATGGCGGTGCCGGCCGCGGCAGGCCATCTGGCGCAGATCACGGTGCCGGCCCGGGCATGTTGACAATCCCGCTGCCTGCGTCAAGTTCGGCAGACCGCCGCGACGGCCAGAACCAAGAAGCATGCGCGGCTCGAGGGAGAACGCAATGGCGATTGCGGAACAGCAGGCTCAGGCGGCACAGGGGTCCGGCGACAAGAGCTGGCATGGCATCGTCCTGCAGACCCTGAAGCGGAACGAGATCAGCCTCATCCCTTACGTGCCCGACCGCGTGCTGACGCCGCTGATCAAGAATTTGCATGCCGATCCCTTCTTCACCACCTTCGCCACCGCCCGCGAGGAAGAGGCCGTCGGCATTGTCTCCGGCGCCTGGATGGGTGGACGACGCGGCGCGGTGCTGATGCAGACCTCCGGCTTTGCAACGCTCGCCAACGTGCTCGCCTCGCTCGCGGTGCCCTACCAGATCCCGCTGATCATGTTCGTGTCCGAGCGCGGCACGCTCGGCGAGTTCAATTACGGACAGTCGCTGGTCTGCCGCACCATGCGCCCGGTGCTGGACTCGCTCGCGCTGGAGCACCACACCATCACCCGGCTCGACGAGCTCGAATTCATCGCCGACCGCTCGATCAAGCAGGCCGTGACCACGCAGGCGCCGGTGGCGCTGATCCTCAACCCGCTGCTCACCGGCGGCAAGACCTTCGACAAGTGAGCGCTGCCATGACCACGCGCAACACCAAAGTGATGAACCGCTTCGACGTCACCTCGCGCCTGATCGCGAAGCTCAAGCACGAGGAAGCCGTGATCGGCGGCATCGGCAATACCAATTTCGATCTCTGGGCCGCCGGCCACCGCCCGCAGAATTTTTACATGCTCGGTAGCATGGGCCTCGCCTTTCCGATCGCGCTTGGCGTCGCGCTGGCGCAGCCCGACCGCCGCGTTTTCGCGCTCGAAGGCGACGGCTCGCTGCTGATGCAGCTCGGCGCGCTCTCGACCATTGCGGCGTTGAAGCCGAAGAACCTGATCATGATCGTGATGGACAACGGCATCTACCAGATCACCGGCGCGCAGCCGACGCCGGCTGCGAGTGTGGCCGACATCGTCGGCATCGCCACCGCTTCAGGGCTCGCCAACAGCGCCTGGGCCGCAGACGAGGAGGATTTCGAGCGTCTGGTCGAAGAGGCGATGTCACGCTCCGAGCCCAGCCTGATCGCGGTGCGCATCGACGACAAGCCCGGGGTCGGCACCACCCGGCGTGACCCCGTGCAAATACGGGAGCGTTTCATGCACGGCCTCGGCGTGCGCGAGCCACTTTAAGGTTTCGTCATTAACTACACGGCGATCTGATCCATATCCGGTACAGGCCGTTGCAAATCCGTGCTATCGGCGCCGAATGTCCATTCTTGTTCGCCTGTTTGCCTGGCTTCTAGCGGCCGCCGTCACTTTTGCGACCTTGGGACCGCCGACCCTGCGGCCGCATTCCGATCTCGGGCAGGATGGCGAGCATGCCCTCGCCTTCCTCCTGGTCGGGCTGGCCTTTGGCCTCGCTTACAGGAATCGCCGCCTGGCAGTCACCGCTATCGCGGTGGCCCTGATCGGCATGCTCGAGCTGATGCAATTGTGGGCACCGGGACGGCATGCGCGAGTGGAGGATTTTCTGGTCGATGCCGGCACGGCCTGCATCGGCTTTGCGCTCGCCACCGCAGCCGATTGGGCGCTCGCGCGCCTTCGCGCAAATGCGACCCTGACAAGCCAGGGCCCCGCGGAGTGATGCTCTGCAGGGCCCGGCTCTCCAAAGTCTACGCTTCGATCAGTCGATGATCTTCACCACGCGGCGCGTGCGCGGCTCGACGATCACGCGGCGATCGTTCACGACCGCATAGCGGTACTCGGTGTAGTTCGGCACCGGCCGCAGCACCACGGTCGGGGGCAGCGGCTCGCCGACCACGACGCGCTCTTGGACCACGACGGAGTCACTGCGCGGGATTCCGCCCAGCACGGCATTCGGAATCTCGAGGCCCGCGCCGACGGCCGCCCCGACGGTGCCGCCGACCATCGCGCCGACCGGACCGCCGATGTCGCCGCCCGCACGCGCGCCGTCCCTGGCGCCCTGTTCGGTCGTCGACTGGGCAAAGGCTGCGCTCGACGCCAGCAGCGACGCGGCAGCCAACGAAATCGCAAGACGGGTCTTCATATTCACACTCTCCAGTGTTGTTGTGCGCCTTCAACCCGCGGGACCGAAGCATTGTTCCGGTTCCGCCGGGTCGAAAGATGCATCACATCCGGAGAGTGTTACCGCGTAACAGTTCAGCTGGCTGCGATCTCATGGCCCGCCATCAGTTCCAGCGCCCGCACCATGGCGGAATGATCCCAGGCCTTGCCGCCATGCGCGGTGCAGGACGAAAACAATTGCTGCGCTACCGCCGTGCTCGGCAGCGACAGGCCGAGCGAGCGGGCGCCTTCGAGCGCGAGGTTGAGATCCTTCTGATGCAGTTCGATGCGGAAGCCGGGCTCGAAATTGCGCTTCACCATGCGCTCGCCATGCACTTCAAGAATCCGCGACGAGGCAAAACCGCCCATCAGCGCCTTGCGCACCAGTGCCGGATCGGCGCCGGCTTTCGATGCGAACAGCAGCGCCTCGCTGACCGCCTCGATCGTCAGCGCGACGATGATCTGGTTGGCGACCTTGGTGGTCTGGCCATCGCCATTGGCACCGACATGGGTAACGTTCTTGCCCATCTTGTCGAAGACCGGTTTCATCGTGCCAAAGGCGCGCTCCGGCCCGCCGACCATGATGGTGAGGCTCGCAGCTTTCGCGCCGACCTCGCCGCCCGACACCGGCGCGTCGAGATAGTCCGCGCCAAGCGCCTCGATCTTCTTCGCGAACTCCTTGGTGGCCAGCGGCGAGATCGAGCTCATATCGACCACGATCTTGCCCTTGGAGATGCCGGCCGCGACGCCGTCCTTACCGAACAGCACAGCCTCCACATGCGGCGTATCCGGCACCATGATGATGACCGCATCCGCCTCCTCCGCGATCTGCTTGGCTGATTCGCAGGCAACGCCGCCGGCGGCGATCAGTTCGGGAGCAACAGGGGCGACGTCATGCAGCAGCACGCGATGGCCCGCCGCCAGGAGGTGGCCGGCCATCGGCCGTCCCATGGTGCCAAGTCCGATGAAGCCGATGTCGATCATGTCCGGGTTTCCTCAGGTCTCAAACGTCTGCGCGGCGTGCCAGGACAGGCCTTCCAGCGTCGTGGTGCGCGGCTTGTATTCGCAGCCGATCCAGCCGCGATAGCCGATCGCGTCGAGATGGCGGAACAGGAAGGGATAGTTGATCTCGCCGGTGCCGGGCTCATGGCGGCCAGGATTATCGGCGAGCTGGATGTGTGCGATCTGCGGCAGATATTCCTGCATGGTGCGGGCGAGATCGCCCTCCATGATCTGCATGTGATAGATATCGTACTGGATGAACAGATTGTTCGACCGTACCTCGGAGATCAGCTGCACCGCCTGCTCGGTCCCGTTGAGGAAGAAGCCGGGAATGTCGAGCGTGTTGATCGGCTCGACCAGCAGCTTGATGTTCTCCCGCGCCAGCGTCGAGGCGGCGAAGCGCAGGTTTCCGACCAGCGTCTCCTGAAGCTCGCTCCGATCGGCATCCGCAGGCGCAATGCCGACGAGGCAGTTGAGCTGGTCGCAATCGAGCGCCTTGGCATAGTCGATGGCGCGGAATACGCCGTCGCGGAATTCGCTGACGCGATCAGGCAGGATCGCGATGCCGCGCTCTCCGCCGGCCCAATTGCCTGCGGGCAGATTGTGCAGGACCTGCGTCAGGCCATGGGCCTCGAGCTGCTCGCGCAGCTGCGCCTTGTCGAAATCATAGGGGAAGAGATACTCGACCCCGGAAAATCCGGCCGCCTTCGCCGCAGCGAAGCGGTCGAGGAACGGCATCTCGTTGAAGAGCATGGTGAGGTTGGCGGCAAATTTCGGCATCGCTGTCCCCTATTCTGCCGGCTGCAGCACGGCGGGCTGCTTGGTCCCGACCTCGTCGAGCGGCAGGTCCAGCACCTCCTCGAACTCGACGATATTGTCGATCTCGGTGCCCATCGCGATGTTGGTGACGCGTTCGAGGATGAACTCCACCACCACCGGCACGCGATGCTTGGCCATCAATTCGCGCGCGGTCGCGAATGCAGCCTGTGTGTCCTTCGGGTCCGTGACGCGGATCGCCTTGCAGCCGAGGCCTTCGGCGACCGCGACATGATCGACGCCGTAGACGCCGATCTCGGGCGCGTTGATGTTCTCGAAGGAGAGCTGAACGTGGTAGTCCATGTCGAAACCGCGCTGGGCCTGGCGGATCAGGCCGAGATAGGAATTGTTCACGACGACGTGGATGTAGGGCAGGTTGAACTGCGCCCCGACCGCGAGCTCCTCGATTAGGAACTGGAAGTCGTAGTCGCCGGACAGCGCCACGATCTCCCGATCCGGACAGGCGGCACGCACGCCGAGCGCGGCGGGCAGCGTCCAGCCGAGCGGACCCGCCTGCCCCGCATTGATCCAATTGCGCGGCTTGTAGACGCCGAGGAACTGCGCACCGGCGATCTGCGACAGGCCGATCACCGTGACATAGGTGGTGTCGCGGCTGAACGCCTTGTTCATCTCCTCATAGACGCGCTGCGGCTTGATCGGAACGTTGTCGAAATGGCTCTTGCGCAGCATGGTCTTCTTGCGATCGCGGCAGGCCGCGGGCCACGCCTGGCGCTCGCGGAGCCTGCCTGACCGGCGCCACTCCCTGGCGACGGCGACGAAAAGTTCGAGCGCGGCCTTGGCATCCGAGACGATACCGAGATCGGGATTGAACACGCGCCCGATCTGGGTCGGCTCGATGTCGACATGCACGAATTTGCGGCCCTTGGTGTAAGTCTCGACCGAGCCGGTATGACGGTTGGCCCAGCGGTTGCCGATGCCGAGCACGAAGTCGGATTCGAGCAGCGTGGCATTGCCGTAGCGGTGGCTGGTCTGAAGGCCGACCATGCCGGCCATCAGCACATGGTCGTCGGGGATCGCGCCCCACCCCATCAGCGTCGGCACGACGGGGACGTTGGCGATCTCGGCGAATTCGACCAGCAGGTCCGACGCATCGGCATTGATGATGCCGCCGCCCGCGACGATCAGCGGCCGTTCGGCGGCATTGAGCATCTCCAGCGCCTTTTCGACCTGCTTGCGGGTCGCGGCGGGCTTGTAGACCGGCAGCGGCTCATAGGTCTCGTCGTCGAACTCGATCTCGGCGAGTTGCACGTCGAGCGGCATGTCGATCAGCACCGGTCCGGGCCGGCCAGACCGCATCACGTGAAACGCCTGGCTGAACACGCGCGGCACCAGCGCCGGCTCGCGCACAGTCACCGCCCATTTCGTCACGGGCTTTGCGATCGATTCGATGTCGACGGCCTGGAAGTCTTCCTTGTACAGCCGCGCTCGCGGCGCCTGTCCGGTGATGCAGAGGATCGGGATGGAATCGGCGATCGCCGAATAGAGCCCGGTGATCATGTCGGTGCCGGCCGGCCCCGAGGTGCCGATGCAGACGCCGATATTGCCGGCCTTCGCCCGCGTATAGCCCTCGGCCATGTGCGAGGCGCCCTCGACATGGCGCGCCAGGATGTGGCGGATCGAGCCGCGCTTCTTCAGCGCCGAGTAAAGCGGATTGATCGCCGCCCCGGGAACGCCGAAGGCCGTCGAGATGCCTTCCTTCTCCAGGATACGCACGGCTGCATCGACAGCTCGCATCTTCGCCATATCGGACCTCGCTTGGTTTAAGTCAGCGAGCGAGATCATCAGATGCGGAGAAGCCGATCTCAACGAGATCGATTTTATTTTCCACGATGCGGCAGCGTTGAGAAAAATGCGGCTGCCTCAAGCGCTTAGATCGAGAAATGCATGAAAGAAATCACTCGAACAGCGGCGCCAGCTCCATCTGAGGTACCAGCACCAGGCCCTTGTCGGTGATACGAATTTCCGGAATGACCGATAGCGGAATCAAATTGAACCCCATGTAGGGGATAGTGCAGCCGGCCTCGGCCCATTCCTTCTTCAGCACCTTCACCTCTTCAGCGACTTCCGTCACACGCTTGTCGGAGAGCAGGCCGGCGATCGGCAGCGGCACCAGCGCCCTCACCTCGCCGTTGGCGACGACGCAAACGCCGCCCTGCTTTTCCTTGATCGCCGATATCGCCACCTGCATGTCGGCCTCGTTGGTTCCGCCGACGATGATGTTGTGGCTGTCATGGCCGACGCTGGAGGCGACCGCGCCCCGCTTCAGGCCAAAGTCCTTGAGGAGGCCATGAGCGACGTTGCCAGGCGATTTGCCATGGCGCTCGACCACTGCGACGAAGCAGAGACCGTAGCGCGCGAACAGCGACGGCCAGTCCTTTACCGGCTCGATCGCAACCTTCTCATGGATCAGCGTGATGCCGGGCAGCGCGGTCTTGATTGCGTTAACGGTGCAGGCCTTCGCCGGCAGTTCCGGCGTCAGCTTCATCTTCGCCGGCAGTTTGACGGTCGCATAAGCCGCTTTGGGATATTCGTAGCGCTGCGACAGCGCCTGATCGAGCAGCTTGGTAATCCTGCCGTGCTCGACCATCAGCTCGCCGCCATACCAGGTGCATTGTGGCCTGAGCTGATCGTCCATCAGCACGAGATCGGCGCGGCGGCCGCCGCCAAGCCCGCCGATATCGCCCTCCATGCCGAAACGCGTCGCGCCGTGCAGCGAGCCCATCGACCAGGCCTGCTCCGGCGACATCCCGGCTTTCACGGCTTCGCGCACCACCCAATCGAGTCCGAACAGCAGCAAATCGTCGGCGTCGCGGTCGTCGGTGCAGACCGCCGCGCGCTTGTGCGAGGCCCCGAGCTCGGTGATGGTGCGGATCGCCTGCGGCAGCGAATGCCATGGCGTGGTCGGTGGGCCCCCGCGCAGGAACACCCAGACGCCGGCGTCGAGCAGATCGTCGGCGATGTCGCGGTCGATCGCTTCATGGGTGTCAGTGACGCCCGATGCCGCATAGGCCGCGACGAATTCGCGGCCATAGACATGGCCGGACACCGGCCGTCCCCGCTTCAGGGCAGCGGCGAGGATCGCATGGCTGCGCTCGTCACCCATCGTGACAGGCACGAAGTCCATCTTCTCGCCGAGCGCGACCGCCTCGGGCCAGCGATCGAACAGGCCTGCGATCTTGTCCGGCGTGAGGTCGCCACCGGCGGTCTCAAGCTCGGCCGAGGTCGCCGGCACCGTGCTCGGCACCGTCAGGAAGATCGACAGCGGCGCCTCGCGGGCGTCCTCCAGCATCGCCTCGACGCCGGCGACGTCCATGACGTTGCCGATCTCGTGGCTGTCGCAGAAGATCGTGGTGGTGCCGTTGAGCAGCGCGGCCTCGGCATAGGCGCAGGCCGTCACCATCGAGGATTCGATGTGGATGTGCGGATCGACCAGTCCTGGCGCGATGATGCCGCCGGCCGCGTCGTAAGTCGCGACCCCGCTCCAGACCTTCTTTGCCGCTCCGGCCGGCTTCACCGCCGCGATGCGGCCGCCGGTGATCCAGACCTCGCGGCCTGGATGGATACGCTCTGAATAGGTCGAGAGCACCCGCGCACCCGTGACGACGAGGTCCGGCGCGAGGCGCCCCGAGGCAACATCCGCGAGGCGCCGCGTCATGCTGTGCAGCGGCGCGACGGAAAAACGGGTCAGTTTGGTCATCGGAGGCTCTCGCGTGACATGGACAGCCCAGTAATGGTTGCCTCCGACGGCGGCAGGGGCAACTCAAATAAAACGGCACTCGTGCTTACGCATTGGGCAACGTCGCCGGCGTTTCAGGCCATGGCGAGCTTGGGCCCTCGCGATCAGCTCTTGGCTTCCTCAGCTTTTCGCCGGGAACGTCGTTTCGGCGCCGGCGCAGCCACCGTCACAGGCTTGACACGTATGCGCACCGATCCCTTTGACTGGTCGAGGTCGAAGGCGTTGGTCTTGCGCACGAGGTCGATCAACTTTCGGGACCCGTAGGTTCGCGGATCGAAATCGGGCGCCAGGTTGGTCACCTGCTTTCCAACGACGCCAAGCTCGACCCAGCCGTCTTCGCTTTCCGCCTGGGTGATGACGTTCTTGATGATTGATGTTGCGGCTTCCGGCGGCTGCAGCGAGCGTGGCGTGGACGCGGCATCTCGATTGTTCACCACGCCGCCGCGCAAATTCTCGGTGTAGACGAACTTTCGGCAGGCCTGCCGAAAGCTCTCCGGCGTCTTCTGCTCGCCGAACCCAAACACGTCGATGCCGTGCTCGCGGATGCGCGCGGCAAGCCGGGTGAAGTCGCTGTCCGACGACACCAGGCAGAAGCCGTCGAAGCGGCCGCTGTGCAGCAGATCCATCGCGTCGATCACGAGCGTGATGTCGGACGCGTTCTTGCCGGTCGTGTAGGCGAACTGCTGCTGCGGGATGATGGCGTGTTTCGCCAGAATGTCGGCCCAGCCCTTCGACCGCGCGTTGGAGAAATCGCCGTAGATGCGACGGACGCTGGCCTCGCCGATTTTTGCAATCTCCTCGAACAATCCATCCGCGATCTTGGCCGACGTATTGTCGGCATCGATCAGGACAGCGAGACGAGGCGAGCGAATTTCCGACGGCATGACGTTCCCCACGGGATGGATGGGAGACTAGCAGATATTCGCGCGACGGATCGCTAATCCTCGTTCGCCTTGAACCGCCCGAGTCCCTTCAGCACGAAGGGCGCCAGCAGCGCGATCAACGCGACGCCAAGCAGCGTTGCCGAGATCGGGCTCTGGACCAGCGTCATGGGATCGCCGAGGCTGATCGCGAGCGCGCGGCGGAGCTGGCTCTCGGCGATCGGGCCGAGGATCAGGCCGACGACGACCGGCGCGATCGGGAAATCGAACCGCCGCATCAGGAAGCCGAGCACACCAAAGCCGGCCAGCATCGACAATTCCACCACGGAGGGCTTTGCAGCGATGGTTCCCATGGTCGCAAAGACGAGAATGCCGGCATAAAGCCAGGGCTGGGGGATCGCGAGCAGCCGCACCCAGAGGCCGACCAGCGGCAGGTTGAGCACCAGCAGCATCATGTTGGCGATGAACAGGCTGGCGATCAGGCCCCAGACCAGGTCAGGCCGCTCGGCGAACAGCAGCGGCCCCGGGTTGAGGCCGTATTGCTGAAAGCCCGCCAGCATCATCGCAGCGGTCGCCGAGGTCGGCAGGCCCAGCGTCAAGAGCGGCACCAAGGTGCCCGCGGCGGAAGCGTTGTTGGCCGCCTCAGGTCCTGCGACACCTTCGATCGCGCCCTTGCCGAACTCTTCGGGATGATTCGTCAGCCGCTTCTCGGTCGAATAGGACAGGAAGGTCGGGATCTCGGCGCCGCCCGCGGGCAACGCGCCGATCGGGAAGCCGAACATGGTGCCGCGCAGCCACGGCTTCCACGACCGCTTCCAGTCCTCTTTGGTCATCCACAGCGAGCCGCGCACCGGCTCGAGCTTCTCCTCGGTGTGGTGACGGCGCGATGCGACGTAGAGCGCCTCGCCCACTGCGAACAGGCCGACCGCGAGCGTCGTCACCTCGACGCCGTCGAGCAATTCAGGGACGCCGAATGCGAGGCGCGCCTGACCGGTCAGCTTGTCGATGCCGACGAGGCCGAGCGTCAGGCCGATGAACAGGCTGGTCAGGCCGCGGACCGGGGAATCGCCAAAGGTCGCCGAGACCGTGACGAAGGCGACGCACATCAGCGCGAAGTAATCCTCGGGGCCGAAGCGCACGGCGAAATCGACCAGCCACGGCGCGAGGAACGCCAGGCCAATGGTGGCGATGGTGCCGGCGACGAAGGAGCCGATCGCGGAGGTCGCCAGCGCCGGCCCGCCGCGGCCGGCCTTGGCCATCTTGTTGCCTTCGAGCGCGGTCGCCATCGAGGCGCTTTCGCCCGGCGTGTTGATCAGGATCGCGGTGGTCGAGCCGCCATACATGCCGCCGTAATAGATGCCGGCGAACATGATCAGCGAGCCGCCGGGGTCAAGCTTGTAGGTGACGGGCAGGAGCAGCGCGACCGTCAGCGCCGGGCCGATGCCGGGCAGGACGCCCACGGCGGTGCCCAGAAACACGCCGATCAGCGCATAGAGCAAATTCATCGGCTGGACAGCGACGGCCATGCCGTGGGCCAGCGCCGCAAAAGTGTCCATCACAGCAATCGCTCCAGCGGGCCGGTCGGAAGGCTCAGCGTCAACAGGCGATCGAACGCGAGGTAGATGAGGGTCGACATCACGAGGGCGATGATGCTGTCGACCAGGATAGCGCGGCGCCCAAACGCGGCCGACGTCGTCACGAACAGCGCTGACGTCGCGAGGATAAAGCCGCCGCCGAAGCCGATGATGGCGATCAGCAGCGCAAGGCCAATGAGGATCAAGACGACGGGCACCGGATCGGCGCTCTCGCGCTCCGGCAGATTGCCACGCAGCGCGTCGACGAAATTACCGATCGCCAGCAGCGCAAGACCGCTGGCGACCACGACCGGCATCGCCTCCGGCCCCATGCCGTACATCGCGGCCGATTGCAGGCCGCGCGCGTCCCAGACCAGCACCGCGGCGAGACCTGCGAGCAGCGCGGCGATGACGATGCCGGCGCGATCGACGCGCCGCGGCTGGACGGGATCGCTTGAGCTCATGACTTGACGAGACCAACCGACTTCAGCACGTCGGTGACACGCACGATTTCCTTCTTCAGGAAGTCAGAGAAGGCATCACCGCCGAGATAGGCATCCTCCCAGCCCTTCTGCTTGAGGATCTCCTTCCAGGCGTCCGACTTGACCATCTTCTCGACCGCGTCGCTGAGCGTCTTCTTCTGCTCCGGCGTGATGCCGGGAGGCGCGACGACCGAGCGCCAGTTGGCGATCACGAGGTCGATGCCCTGCTCCTTGAAGGTCGGAATATCGCTGCCCGGGATGCGCTTCTCCGAGGTCACCCCGATTGCGCGCAGCTTGCCGGACTTGATCTGTCCTTCATACTCACTCAGCCCCGAAATGCCTGCGGTGACCTTGCCGCCGAGGATCGCGGCGAGCGACTCGCCGCCACCGGAGAACGGGATGTAGTTGATCTTCTTGGCGTCCGCGCCGACGGCGCTTGCGAACAACGCGGCCATCACATGGTCGACGCCGCCGGCCGAGCCGCCGGCGAAGGTGACCTTGGCGATATCGGCCTTCACTGCGGCGGCGAGATCCTGCGCATTCTTGATCGGCGAATTCGCGGGTACCACGATCACCTGGATTTCCTCGGTCAGGCGCGCGATCGGCGTCACCTGATCGAGGGTGACCGGCGACTTGTTCATGGCGAGCGCACCGACCATGACGAAGCCGTTGATCATCAGCTGGTTGCCGTCGCCCTTGGCGCCGTTGACGAACTGCGCAATACCGACGCTGCCGCCGGCACCGGGAACGTTGGTGACCTGCACGCTGCGCGCCACGCCGGAGGCGACCAGCGCCTGCTGCATCGAGCGCGCGGTCTGGTCCCATCCCCCGCCTGGGGCCGCCGGCGCCATCAGCTTGAGCTCGAGCTGCTGGGGAAAAGCCGGGCTTGCTGCCGCAAGGGTCAGCGCGATGGCTGCGCCGACAAGGCGCGCAGGGAATTGAAACATCGGGGCAGTCTCCAGGGCTTATGCGGACGTGTTGATCGTGTGCCGCATTGTGTCGTTTGGTCGCATATCAGCCAAAACGACCTATGCTGTCCAGCCGACAGCACCCTGGTTCCTCGCTAGGCGGAGGCGGGCATCACCCCGCCGAGCGCGATGGTCAACTCGCCGGCGACTTCGCGCACGATCTGGCCGATTTCCGGCAATCTGTCGTCGGTCAGGCGGCTGGTCATGCCCGAGACCGAAATCGCCGCGAGCGGCTCGGCGCAGTCGTTATAGACCACTGCGGCAATACAGCGCAGGCCCATGCAGGCCTCCTCATCGTCGATCGCAAAGCCCTGCTTGCGGATCTTTTCGAGCTCCTTGAACAGGTCGCTTGGCCGCACGATCGACTTCTCGGTCAGGCGGGGCATGCCGTGATGGCGGATGACCGCGCCGACATCCTCGTCGGAATAGGTCGCAAGCACCGCCTTGCCAACGCCTGACGTCACCATGGCGACACGGCCGCCGACCTGGGTCAGCGACCGCATGATCTCGCGGCTCTCCATGCGGGTCAGCACGATGATGAACTCATCGTCCACCACGGCAAGATTGGCGGTCTCACGGGTGAGATCGCGCAGCTTCCGCAAGTAAGGAATCGCCTGCGTGGAGAAATTGCGCCGCCGCGCAAAGCTTGCGCCGACGGTGAAGCTGCGGACGCCGACATGCCATTTGGATTCGGCGCGGTCGAACTGCACGAAGCGGCGGCTTTCCAGCGTCGCCAGCAGGCGATGCACGGTCGAGGCGGACAGGCCGGTCCGCACGGCGAGATCGCTGAGGCGATAGCCTTCGTCGTCTTCAGCGAGAGTTTCGAGAATCGACAGCGCGCGGTCGACCGACTGCACGCCGCCGTCACGGCCCTCATGGTCGGCCTCAGCGGCCGGCCTGGGCTCGAGCGATTTGCGCCGGATCACGTTCTTGCTCATCGCGACCTGCCGCTTTGGAGGTTCGTCATTCCGGGATGGTCCGAAGGACCAGACCCGGAATCTCGAGGTTCTCAGGTGCGCAATTGCGCACCATAGTTCGATGCTCCGCATCGCCCCGGAACGACGTACCTGAAGAAATGCCGCTCCGGATCAAGCCGAAGCGGCGTCTTCGTCTCAGAGCAGCCCTGCCCCGCGCGCCCACTTGTACTTGGCGCCGAGCACCTCGACCGGAAGCTCGGTCGAATAGGCGTAGGCCGGGATGCCGTGCTGGTAGAGATATTCGGCGGCTTCCTCGACCTCGACGTCGCCGGCGAGCGAGGCGACCATCGGCTTCACAAAGCCCTTGGCCTCCATCTCCTTCTTCACCTCGACCATGTTGCGGGCGAATACCATCGGCGGGGTGACGATAGTGTGCCAGTAGCCGAGGATCAGCGCGTGGATGCGCTCATCCGACAGGCCGAGCTTCACGGTGTTGACGTAGGTGATCGGCGGCTCGCCACCGGTGATATCCACAGGATTTCCGGCCGCACCGAACGGCGGGATGAACTTGCGGAAGGCCGCGTCGAGATCCGGCGGCATCGACATCAGCGACAGACCGTTGTCGACGCAGGAGTCCGACAGCAGCACGCCCGAGCCGCCGGCACCGGTGATGATCAGCACGTTCTCGCCCTTCGGCGTCGGCAGCACCGGCACGCCACGGGCGAATTCGAGCAGCTGACGCAAGCTGCGGGCGCGGATCACGCCGGACTGCTTGAACACATCCTCATAGATGCGGTCGTTACCGGCGAGCGCGCCGGTGTGCGACGAGGCCGCCTTCGCACCGGCCGAGGTGCGGCCGGCCTTGAGCACGACGACCGGCTTCTTCTTGGAGACGCGCTTGGCGGCTTCCGCGAAGGCGCGGCCGTCCTTGAGGTCTTCGCAATGCTGCGCGATCAGGTTGGTGTTCGGGTCCTGCTCGAAGAAGGCGAGCAGATCGTCCTCGTCGATATCGGACTTGTTGCCGAGACCGACGATCGCAGAGACGCCCATCTTGGCCGAGCGCGAGAAGCCGATGATGGCCATGCCGATGCCGCCCGATTGCGACGACAGCGCCGCGTGGCCCTTGACGTCGTAAGCGGTACAGAAGGTCGCGCAGAGATTGGCGGGCGTATAGTAGAAGCCGTAGATGTTCGGCCCCATCAGGCGGATGTCGTACTTCTTGCCGACCTCGACAATCTCAGCCTGCAGCTCCGGCGCGCCGGCTTCGGCGAAGCCCGACGGAATCAGCACCGCGCCCGGAATTTTCTTCTCGCCGCATTCGGTCAGCGCAGCGGCCACGAACTTGGCGGGGATCGCGAACACCGCGACGTCGATCACGCCGGGCACGTCCTTGACGCTCTTATAGGCCTTGTAGCCGAGGATCTCGGCGGCCTTGGGATGGATTGGGTAGATCTCGCCCTTGTACCCGCCGTTGATGAGGTTCTTCATCACGGAGTTGCCGATCTTGCCGTCCTCGGCGGAGGCGCCGACCACGGCGACCGCCTTCGGCTGCATGATACGGTTCATGGCCACGACGATCTCTTCGGTCGGGCGCGGCTTCGGCTTGGGCACATAGGCGAAATCGACGACGATGCGGACGTCGGCTGCGGTCGCGCCCTTCGGCGTTGCGAACACCGGGTTGAGGTCGAGCTCGACGATTTCAGGGAAATCGGTGACGAGCTGCGAGACCTTGACGATGACGTCGGCAAGCGCCGTGCGGTTCACCGGCTCGCCGCCGCGAACGCCCTTGAGGATCTCATGCGCCTGGATGCCGTCGAGCATCGAGAGCGCGTCCTCCTTGGTCGCCGGCGCGAGGCGGAAGGTGATGTCCTTCAAAACTTCGACCAGCACGCCGCCCAGGCCAAAGGCCACCAGCTTGCCGAACGAGGCGTCGGTGATGGAACCGACGATGACCTCGGTGCCGCCGGCCAGCATCTGCTGCACCTGGACGCCTTCGATCTTGGCATCGGACTTATATTTCTTGGCGTTACCGAGGATGGTCTCGTAGGCCTTCTCGGCCTCCTCGGCCGTCTTGAGGCCGACGATGACGCCGCCGGCTTCGGTCTTGTGGAGAATGTCCGGCGAGACGATCTTCATCACCACCGGGAAGCCCATCGCGGAGGCCATCTTGCCGGCCTCGCCCGCCGACTTGGCCACGCCCTCCTTCGGCACCGGAATGCCGTAGGCGTCGCAGACCAGCTTGCCTTCCGGGGCCGTCAGGCTGGTGCGGTTGTCCGCCTTGACCTGGTCAAGCACCTTGCGGACGGCATCTTTGGAATTGGACATATGGCTTCTCCCTTGACCTAAGTTCGTTCTTTGCAAAGCGCGCGCGTGTTGCGGCTGCCCGTGATGCTTGCCATTCGCCGCGCTCTGTTCCATGCGGCGGAACGGAGTGGCATAAGGCCGACATTACTCCGCCGCCCTGGATCAAAAATGGCTGGCGATGGCATTTGGTATGCCAGAAGCCAACTTGTCAAGTCGCCGCGCGACTTAGAACGCCGCAAAAAATAGGCAGCTTGACATTCTGGCATGTGGTATGCCAAAAACTTTCCCGTTAATAATCCTGTAAAAGACGACTCCCACTGGAGGAGATTCGTCGTGTCACTGCGGAAACCAACCAAGGCGTTGCCGAACATGGCCGAGGCAGATATCGCAATCGTTCGTATTGCCCCGGAGAGCAGCTTCAAGAACAAGGCGTATGACGCCTTGAAGGAAGCCATCCTCAAGATGGACATCTACTCGACGCCCGAGCCGGTGATGCTCGACGAGCGCGCGTTGTCCGAGCGTCTGGGTGTCAGCCGCACGCCGATCCGCGAAGCCATCGCGATGCTGGAGCAGGACGGTTTCGTGAAGACCGTGCCGCGCCGCGGCATCATGGTGGTGCGCAGGACCAAGAGCGAGATCGTCGACATGATCCGCGCCTGGGCGGCGCTGGAGAGCATGGCCGCGCGCCTCATCACCACCACCGCGCGCAAGAAGGACATCACGGCGCTGCGCGACTTCTTCAAGGACTTCGGCAAGGACCGCCTGCCCGAGGATCACGTCGAGGAATATTCGCGCGCCAACATCGCCTTCCACCAGGCGCTGATCTCGCTGTCGGAATCGCCTGTTCTGGTCGATCTCACCAACGACCTCTTGCTGCACGTGCGCGGCTATCGCCAGCTCACGATCGGGCGCAAGGACCGCACCGCGACCTCGCTGCCCGAGCATCTCGCCATGATCGAAGCACTCGAGGCGCGCGACACCGAGCTCGCCGAGAAGCGCGCCCGCGACCACACCCTTGGCCTTGCCGCTTACGTCGAAGCGCACGGCCAGGAACTGTTCACGTAACTGTTCACCTAGCAACCTTCACCAGAAGGGCGAAAAACTCGCCCCACTACTTGAGACCAGGGAGACAAGGCCCATGCTGAATACCGCGACCAAGTCCGAGGCACCGGGCACCGAGCAGGAACTGACGGATGGCTTCCATCTCGTCATCGACGCGCTCAAGCTGAACGGCATCAACACCATCTATAATGTGCCGGGCATTCCGATCACGGATTTGGGCCGCATGGCGCAGGCCGCGGGTATTCGCGTGATCTCCTTCCGTCACGAGCAGAACGCCGGCTACGCCGCAGGCATCGCCGGCTATCTCACCAAGAAGCCCGGCGTGTGCCTCACGGTCTCGGCGCCCGGCTTCCTCAACGGTCTCACCGCGCTCGCGCACGCCACCACCAACTGCTATCCGATGATCCTCGTGTCCGGCTCGTCCGAGCGCGAGATCGTCGACCTCCAGCAGGGCGACTACGAAGAAATGGACCAGCTCGCGATCGCAAAGCCGCTGTGCAAGGCGGCCTATCGCGTGCTGCACGCCCAGGACATCGGCATCGGTTTCGCCCGCGCGATCCGCGCCGCGGTCTCGGGCCGTCCGGGCGGCGTCTATCTCGACCTGCCGGCAAAGCTGTTCGGCCAGGTCATGAACGCCGATGCCGGCCAGAAGTCGCTGGTCAAGGTGATCGACGCTGCGCCCGCGCAGATCCCCTCGCCCGCTTCGGTCAAGCGCGCGCTCGACGTGCTCAAGAGCGCGAAGCGCCCGCTCATCATCCTCGGCAAGGGCGCGGCGTACGCGCAGGCCGACGAGGAGATCAAGAGCTTCGTCGAGAAGAGCGGCGTGCCGTTCCTGCCCATGAGCATGGCCAAGGGCCTCCTCCCCGACACGCATCCGCAGTGCGCTGGTGCGGCCCGCTCGACCGTGCTGAAGGACTCCGATGTCGTCATGCTGATCGGCGCGCGGCTGAACTGGCTGCTCTCGCACGGCAAGGGCAAGAGCTGGGGCGAGACGCCGAAGAAGTTCATCCAGGTCGACATCGAGCCGCGCGAGATGGACTCCAACGTCGAGATCGTCGCGCCCGTGGTCGGCGACATCGGCTCGGTCGTCTCCGCCTTCAACCAGGCGATCGCGACGGGCTGGACCGCCCCGCCCGCCGACTGGACCAAGGCGATCACGTCCAAGCGCGACGAGAACGTCGCCAAGATGGCGCCGAAGCTCATGAACAACAAATCGCCGATGGATTATCACGGCGCGCTCGGCGTCTTGAAGAACGTGATCAAGGATCACCCCGAGGCGATCCTCGTCAACGAAGGCGCCAACACGCTCGATCTCGCCCGCGGCGTCATCGACATGTACAAGCCCCGCAAGCGTCTCGACGTCGGCACCTGGGGCGTGATGGGCATCGGCATGGGCCAGGCGATCGCCGCTGCGCTCGAGACCGGCCATCCCGTGCTCGCGGTGGAAGGCGACTCGGCGTTCGGCTTCTCCGGCATGGAGGTCGAGACCATCTGCCGCTACAACCTGCCGATCTGCGTCGTCATCTTCAACAATGACGGCATCTATCGCGGCACCGACGTCAACGGCGCCAACGACGATCCCGCGACGACCGTGTTCGTCAAGGGCGCGCGCTACGACAAGATGATGGAAGCCTTCGGCGGCGTCGGCGTGAATGCGACCTCGCCGGATGAACTGAAGCGCGCCGTCAACGAGGCGATGGCCTCGGGCAAGCCGACGCTCATCAACGCGGTGATCGATCCGGCCGCGGGCTCGGAGAGCGGCCGCATCGGCAACCTCAATCCGCAGAGCGTTCTGCAGAAGAAGAAGTAAGTCCACCCCTCAACCCTTATTCCCTGCGGTTTGCGGGGGCAGACAGAGTACGGAGCAACACGATGACCAAAGCGCTCACGGGCGTTCGCATTCTCGACTTCACCCACGTCCAGTCCGGACCGACCTGCACGCAGCTGCTCGCCTGGTTCGGCGCCGACGTGATCAAGGTGGAACGCCCGGGCGTGGGTGACATCACCCGCGGCCAGCTGCAGGACATCCCGAACGTGGACAGCCTGTATTTCACCATGCTCAACCACAACAAGCGCTCGATCACGCTCGACACCAAGAACCCCAAGGGCAAGGAAGTCCTGACCGAGCTGATCAAGAAGTGCGACGTGCTGGTCGAGAATTTCGGCCCCGGCGTGCTCGACCGCATGGGCTTCCCCTGGGAGAAGATCCAGGCGATCAACCCGAAGATGATCGTCGCCTCGATCAAGGGCTTTGGCCCCGGACCGTACGAAGACTGCAAGGTCTATGAGAACGTCGCGCAGTGCACCGGCGGCGCCGCCTCCACCACCGGCTTCCGCGACGGCCTGCCGCTCGTCACCGGCGCGCAGATCGGCGATTCCGGCACCGGCCTGCATCTGGCGCTCGGCATCGTCACCGCGCTCTATCAGCGCACGCATTCGGGCAAGGGCCAGCGCGTCACCGCCGCGATGCAGGACGGCGTGCTCAACCTCGCCCGCGTCAAGTTGCGCGACCAGCAGCGCCTCGCCCACGGCCCGCTCAAGGAGTACAGCCAGTTCGGCGAAGGCATTCCGTTCGGCGATGCCGTGCCGCGCGCCGGCAACGACTCCGGCGGCGGCCAGCCCGGCCGCATCCTGAAGTGCAAGGGTTTTGAGACCGATCCCAACGCCTACATCTACTTCATCACCCAGGCCCCGGTCTGGGAGAAGATCTGCGACGTGATCGGCGAGCCCACCTGGAAGACCGACCCGAACTACGCCAAGCCGGCGGCCCGCCTGCCGCGCCTCAACGAGATCTTCGCCCGCATCGAGCAGTGGACGATGACCAAGACCAAGTTCGAGGCGATGGAGATCCTCAACAAGGACGACATCCCCTGCGGCCCGATCCTGTCGATGAAGGAGATCGCCGAGGACCAGTCGCTGCGCGCCACCGGCACCGTGGTCGAGGTCGATCACCCCACCCGCGGCAAGTACATCTCGGTCGGCAACCCGATCAAGCTGTCGGACAGCGCGAGCGAGGTCACCCGCTCCCCGCTGCTCGGCGAGCACACCGACGAGATCCTGCGCAGCGTGCTCGGCTTCTCGGACCACCAGGTCGCCGATATCCACAAGTCCGGCGCGCTCGATCCGCCGCAGAAGCAGGCCGCCGAGTAAGCGGAGCCACTTCAATCAAGACGAAAGGGCCGCCCTCGGGGCGGCCCTTTTTGCATGGGCAAGGTCGTGCGGTCGCAGGCCCGACTCAAAAGTTGAAAACAACCCCATGCACAGTAGCCAACCTCTCGGCCCCGAACGTAATTTCTGATTATACGAATTATTGCTTGACGCGTCGGGCAAAACAGGGGTAATATGGCATCATCCGAAAGAGTAAAACTCGGGTCGAGGGTCCGCCGGTTTCGCATAAGAAAGCTGGAAGCTGCCGGACGAACTCGGCCTGCATGGTTCACTCGGCAATGCGAAGCATCGTCCGGAGACGCACGCTTTGGCGGGCTCCTCACCATGAGGGTCTAAAATCTCGCCGCGAAATGCGACCTCACCCTGAGGGCCCGCCATAGGCGGGCGTCTCGAAGGATGCGCCGCAGAGAAGCTTGTAGGCCATGAACCCATAAATTAACCGGGCGGACAATTCGCCGGAGTCCGCTATGCACCGATAGCGCCTAGGGTTTGCAGCTCAGCTAACTGACGCGATGGGCCATGTGTGGACGGCTCCGGGTTGGCAAGAAGAATCTTCACTTTGCAGCGTGGTCGGAGCAGCCATGTGTTCGGCCTGTTTGTGCGGTACTCATGACCGCTGGCCATAATGCCCTCCGCGGATCAGGTCCCGGTCAATACCTCGCATTCGATGATGCTGTGGCCCATGTGGGTTGTCCTGATCGCCGGATCGACCGGCACTTCATTACGTGCTGTTCGCCTTCCCAACCGTTACGTCACGCCGGGTTTTCCCGTGTGATCTCATTCACGCCGCGAGAGCGGCGGGTTCCTTGTAACGTTCGTTCCTGGCCATCATCGCCCAAGCCATCCGGGCGAGTTTGTTGGCCAGTGCGATAGCGGCAACCTTGGTGGGGCGCCGGGCCAACAATCGAGTGAGCCAGGGCCGATGATCGGTGCCATGGATCTTGGCATAGCGGATCACGGCGAGCGCGCCAGCCGTGAACAGGCTGCGCAAATAGCGATCGCCTTGCTTGCTGATACTGCCAAGCTTGTCCTTGCCCCCGCTCGAGTTCTGCTTCGGCACGAGCCCCACCCAGGCCGAGAAGTCCCGTCCCGATCGGAAAGCCTTGGGATCCGCAATGCTGGCGACCAAGGCTGTTGCCAACGCCGGCCCGACGCCGGGGATCGCGTCCAGCCGTTTGCTCGTCGCGCTTGATCGATGCCAGGCGATGATGCGTCGGTCGAACTCCAGGATTTGAGCCTTCAGTGCCCGCAACTGACTGCCGAGAGCAGCAAGACACGCACGGGCCACCTCGGGGAGCCGGTGGTCGGCTGGATCGGCGACGACTTCCAGCAATTGCTCGACACCCCTGCGTCCGACAGGGGCGATGATCCCGAACTCGGCAAGATAGGCGCGGATTGAATTGATCACGGCAGTCTGCTGGCGGATGAAGAGATGGCGCGCCCGGTGAAGCATCAAACAGCTCTGTTGCTCGACCGTCTTGGTCGGCACGAACCGCATGTTGGGTCTCGTGACTGCCTCGCAAATCGCCTCCGCGTCGGTGCTGTCGTTCTTCTGCCGCTTGACGTAGGGCTTCACATAGGCCGGAGGCATCAATCGCACCGTATGCCCTAACGCCTGCAGCTCGCGGGACCAATGGTGCGATGATGCGCACGCCTCGATCCCCACCAGGCATGGCGGCAGCTTCTGGAAAAAAGCCAGGACGTGCCGGCGCCTCAACTGGCGGCGTATCACCACCTGGCCGGCTGTATCAACGCCGTGCACTTGGAAGACCGACTTCGCGATGTCCAGACCGATCGTCGAAATTGACTGCATAGGCTGCTCCTCCGAATCGTGGGAGCTTTAAACGGCGCCCACTCCTTGGCACTCTCGTGCCCGTGGAGGAGCCGTCCACAGCATCAATTCCGGACTTATGCGCCGCAGCAAACAGCGGTTTTCGGGCTCCATCCTCTATCAGGCCGATGCCGGCGTGGCCGCCTTGGACCGCGCGAGGTGGTCCGGAAAAGCCTTTGAACCTGTTCAATGGTCATTCCAGGCCCACCATGGCCGTCATGCCGGCAACGATGACTAGGATCTGGGTGTCGATACCGCCTTCAACCTGAACAGGAACCAATGCGCGGCGAATGAGAGGAATACCCCGAGGCGGAACATCGGCAACGAATTCTGCCCGATCAGAATGAGCGGGCGCAGCAGGCTTGAGTGCCGCGCCGGCCAGTCGCGCGGGATATAGTGCTGGCCTTGGAAGGCAGGCCCATTCACAAGCTAAGGTGGACCAATGCCGCTACCATCAACATGAGCGATCTCGAACCAAAACGCATCTCGTCCAGCCGAGATAATGCTCGGCTGGGACTGATGCCGACGCTCTTGCTAAGCATGGGTTTGCTTGTGTTGGTTTCGGTCGGTTCAATTCTGGCTTTGAATTGGATCACCGGCCGCAGCGTCGTACAGGAGTTCGCCACCCGCCTCATCGCGCGCGGGCTTACTATACAGGAGATGGCGCTGCGGCGACACCTGGACGCGGCGGTTGATCAGGCAACCTTCATTGCGACAGCAGTCGGCGACGGTCACTATCTATTCTCCGACCCCGGTCTCGGAGATTTCGTGAGTGGCACGATCGCGGCGGCCCCCCAGATCGGCGGGTTCATTCTTGCCGATCCTAACGGCAATGCGTTGCGCGTCGTGCGTGGCAAAACCAATACAGAGTTTCGACTGGACCGTCTGGACATCACCTCGGACCGTCAACTCGCCGAGGTCGCCGACGAGATCCGTACCCGCAAAGACCCGTATTGGGGACCGCCGGTGTATCGCGAGGCAACACAGGCGGCTTCCTTGAATTATCGCGTTCCCATTTGGAAGAGAGATCTATATGTAGGGTTTCTCGCCGTCGCGGTCTCTACCCGGGCCCTGTCAAAACTCTCAACGGAGCTGAGTGATCCGCCGCGTTTAGTGGCCTTCATGCTATATGGGCAGGACCGTGTTCTCGCACACCCGTTTACGGTCGACGGAGACCGCCGACAATCAGAAGATACTCCGTTGCTCATGCTTCGGACATCTGGCGACCGGGTAATCGCAAATTTTTCCAGTTTACCGCCGCTCGACGAAGCCGGAATAGCCCCGCCCGTAGGCATCTTGGCACGTCAACATACGGTCGACGGTGAGCGCTATTTTGTCTTTGCGCGCGAGATCTCCGGATACAGCGACCTGCCGATCACCATCGGTTTCTACGTTCTGGCGCGCGCGGTCGACGCTCCCCTTCGACTCTTCTATTGGGCGTCAATCATCGCTCTTGCCATGTTTGGGGTATCACTGATCGCAACCGCGCTAATGGCTGGGGCAATTACCGGCCCAATCCGACGAGCCGCGAGGGGCGCCGCAGCGATTGGTACCTTTGATTTCGACAAGGTTGCGCCACTGGCACGCAGCCGAATTCGTGAGATCAACGGACTCGCGCAGTCATTCAACGCGATGCTTGATGGCCTGCGGGCTTTCGGCCGCTACGTCCCGCGCACGCTAGTCACGCGCCTCGTCAAAGAAGGACGGGTCGGCGCCGGCACGGAGGAACGAAAGCTCGCCATCATGTTCACCGACATCGTGGGCTTTACGGCGGCATGCGAGAGCATGACTGCTGGTGAGGTCGCCGAGTTCATCAATCAACACCTCGCTCTTGTCGCCGCCTGTGTCGAACAGGAAGGCGGGACCATCGACAAGTTTATCGGCGATGCCGTCATGGCCTTCTGGGGTGCGCCCGGCCGCGTGGACAATCCGGCCGCGTCGGCGTGTCGGGCGGCCACGGCAATACAGCAGGCTATCGCGGCGGACAATGAACAACGGATCGCCACGGGGCTTGAGCCGGTTCGTATCCGGATCGGCGTCCATATCGGGAACGTCATCGTCGGTGACATCGGCGCGCCCAACCGGATCAACTACACGATCGTCGGCGACGCCGTGAACGCAACGCAACGGTTGGAAAGCCTCGGGAAGGTTATTGATCCCGATGCCGAGTCGATCACCCTGATTAGCCGCGAGGTTTTTGAGATGCTCCCGGACGGCTTTCGTTGCATCAGCCGGGGAACGCATCTCGTCAAAGGCAAGCACGAGGGCCTCGATGTGTATCAACTTGTCGACAGACCAAAAGACGTCGCGCGCAATACGGTATGACCCAGTCCGTTAGTGCTTGTTGTCCGTTTGGGCTCACTCGCGTCGCTTTGACAGTGCGCCAACCACTTCCGCTCTTCCCCAACGAGCAGTCATCGAGAGGTCCGTCGGCGTGTCTCAAAGGGGCCATGAGCCGACATGACACAGCCTATACCAGGCGAGAGCCATTCTTGATCTAGATCAAAGGCGCCAGGAATTTCGAGATAAGTCTTGTGACAAGGTCAGGCGTTCCTCAGGAGGCACTGATGGAAATCTTGCTCACATTGACCTACGTGGCGATCTGCGTTGCCATCTTCAAGATTTTCAGAATCCCAGTCAATCAATGGACCCTTGCGACAGCGGCTCTCGGTGGCATCTTCGGCCTTGCGCTCCTGTTCATAACAATGGCCTACAACCAACCGTTTTCGACCAACGCGCGCATTTACTTCACCACTGTGGCCATAATACCTTCCATTAAAGGTCGGGTGATCGAGGTACCGGTTCAGGGCCATACCAACCAGCACCTCGAAGCTGGAGATGTTCTCTTCAAGATAGATCCCAAGCCTTACGAATATGTCGTCGCGGAAAAGCGGGCGGGGCTAGCGGACGCAGAGGCCAATGTCGCCCAGCTCAAGGCGTCCGTCGATCAGGCCGCAGCGGCGACCGCAAAGGCGAAGACCAACCAGGAGCTTGCCCAGATCAATTACGACCGGCAGAAGGAGCTGTTCGAGAAGAACGTGGTCGCGCAAGCGACGTTGGACACCGCCACGCGTAATCTGGATGCGTCAAAACAGGCGACGGCCGAGACTATTGCTGCAGAAGATCGTACCCGGCAAGCGTATGGCGCGACCGTGGACGGTGAACACTCGGCCATCGTGCGTTTACGCAACGAGCTTGCCGATGCTCAATACGATCTAGACCAGACCGTTGTTCGAGCCCCTACAGGCGGCTTTGTCGCCGAGCTGGCACTGCGGCCGGGCGTCTATGTGGTCCCGGCCCCCTTCCGTCCAGCCATGGTTTTCGTCAATGACAGCCCAACGGACCGGGCTTTGGTAGCGGCGTTCCAGCAAAACGCCCTGCAGCGTGTTAATATTGGCAATGAGGCCGAAGTTCTGTTCAAAGCCGTACCGGGTCGTGTCTTCAAGGCCAAGGTCAGCCTCGTGATTGATGTGGTTGCTGCTGGCCAGCTTCAAACCTCGGGTACGCTATATAGTGTCGAGGGGCTGCCCGAAGGCCGGGCTCTTGTTCGGCTTGACCTCGTCGATGACATATCCGGTTACAAGGTGCCGCTCGGCTCGGCAGGCGAGGCCGCCATCTATACCGAACATTTTCACGAGTTGTCACTGTTGCGGAAGATACTTCTGCGTATGCGCAGCTGGCAGAATTATGTCTTCCCCGAAGCGTTATAGGATTATCGGCGGCCTCACGTTAAGCAGATGATCCGAGCGGCGTATGTCTCTTCTGGGTCATTCGCGCCTGGTTCAGCCAACGGCAATTCCGGGCAGAGTCCGCTATGCCGCCGAAAGCGGAAGTAAATTCAGAACATTAGCGGCAAGACTATAAGTCATGACGGTTGATGGCGGAGCCCAGGACGTGATTCAAGCTTCTTTGCCGCCCATCAGTTCGGCGTCGGCCTGATGGCCTTTGCCGCTGGCGTCAGCAGAGATGCGCTGGGGACTTATGTGCCGGCGTTTCTTCTTGCCGGAATCCTCTGCCTGTTGGCTGCCGCGGCCTTTGCACTGGTGAAACGTCCCGCAGTGGCGGCTCCTGCATGACGGGCCGCTCGCAGAGGAAGGCCACCGGTTTCGGCGGCCTTCCAGAACGATTCCTTCACAGCGCCTCCAGCCCGAGCCTGCCAAACAACTTCCGATCGGCTTCGTCCTGCGGATTGCCTGCCGTCAGCAGCGTGTCGCCGACGAAGATCGAGTTTGCACCGGCAAAGAAGCACAGCGCCTGCATCTCATCGGTCATGGCCGACCGGCCGGCCGAGAGTCGCACGAAGGAGGCCGGCATCATGATGCGCGCCAGCGCGACGATGCGCACGAACTCGATCGGTCCGATCGGCGTCGCTTTCGCCATCGGCGTTCCCGGAATCGGGATCAGCATGTTGATCGGTACGCTCTCCGGCGCTTCCGGGAGGTTGGCGAGCGTGACCAGCATGTCGACGCGGTCCTGTTCGCTCTCACCCATGCCGAGGATGCCGCCGCAGCACACTTTCATGCCGGCCTCGCGGACATGCTCCAAGGTATCGAGACGATCGGCGAATGTGCGGGTGGAGATGACGCTCGGATAATAGCGCTCCGAGGTATCGATATTGTGATTGTAGTAATCGAGCCCGGCCGCGCTCAGCCGGTCGGCCTGATCGCGGTCCAGCATGCCGAGCGTCATGCAGGTCTCGAGCCCGAGCTGCTTCACGGCGCCGACGACCTCGACGATCGCATCCATGTCGCGCGGCTTGGGGTTACGCCAGGCCGCCCCCATGCAATACCGCGTCGCGCCGCTCGCCTTGGCCTTGCGGGCCTCGGCCACGATCTTCTCGACCTCCATCAGCTTGGAGGCCGCTACGCTTGTGGCGTGATGCGACGACTGGCTGCAATAGCCGCAGTCCTCCGGGCAACCCCCGGTCTTGATGTTCAAGAGCCGGCTCAACTGCACGCGATTTGGGTCAAAATGACTGCGATGCACGGATTGCGCACGAAACAGAAGATCGTTGAAGGGAAGCCGGTAGACCGTCCAGGCATCCGCGCTGGTCCATCTTTGCATCGCTCCTGGAGCTCCTTGGGATTCTTCTTGCCGGGAGATTTTCTTGATCTCCCCTTCGTTCGCGCCGAGCATTCGCACATCTCCTGACAATGCGGCGGGACCACCGTGAACTTCGTGCCAGCCGCAGGGTCGATTTCAAGTGCAGTGGAACTGTCAGCGGAATCGGACCGGAGTGTGGCGACTTGATTTTGGGTGGTGACAGGACCCACGGTGTCAGCGCGCTTTCGCGGGTCTCAACAATGGATCGGATCCGTAGATCGAGGCGCGCGAGGCCCTCATTCGCGTCGCCCCGCGCAGCGCGACGCTGACGCAGTTCGCGGCGGAATGAAGCTGGCGGTCGCGTCCCGCAGCAGATAGGCCCGCTGAGCAACCGGGGGTGGCGATCGATGCCGAATTGAGGCCGGCTCCAAGGAACCGACGAGGTCCCGTCCCGTTATTCCCTGCACGCCCGTGGAATCGCAGGCGGCCATCCGACGACAAAGTCGATCGCTACCAGCCCGCGGGCTGGAAACGCCAGGTCCGGCGCTTCGAGATCGCGCCTGTCCACCCAATCGAGGTCAAGATGATGAGAGATCATCCCGCGTCCCGGGCTCTGCGGGAGGCCCATAAAGCGTTCAAGCCGGTCGAAACGAAGAAGCCGATGACCGACTATGCGAAGGCGCAACAATCCCTTCACGAAAATCGCGAGCGCCTGAAAGCAGAACGACTGGCCCGAGAGGCCAAGCAGGGAAACCGCCCCAGATAAGGGAATGCCGGTGCCGCATTATTACTTCGACGTCAGAGACGGCAACGCACTCTCTGTGGACGAAGAGGGACTGACCCTGGCGAACCAGAGGGCCGCCGAGATCGAGGCCGCGCTGTCGCTTGCCGATACCGCAAAGGACCTTCCACCGTCCGCGACCGGATGCGGTCTGGCCATCGAGGTGCGCGATGCCGACGGTCCGATCTTTCGCGCGGCATTCTCGTCACCTAAACCGCGATGAGATCTGGATGAATCGTCATCGCGCCTGAGGTCGTTGTTTGAGCATGATCTTTTTCGGAAAACCGCCGCGCACTTGCCCGGATCATGCTTTAGAGCATCGAGAGAACGACGACACCGTCTTCGAGCTCGCCTGACTCGAGGCGCAACCGTGCGATACGCTCAAACTCCGTCCGGTACTTCTGAAGATAGCTGAAGGCCTGCTTCTGCGTCTGAAATGTCGTCGCGAGACGGCACATCTGTCGGCCGGCGCCGAGTGCGAGAAAGAAGGTGATTGTGCCGCCGCCATCCGGCTTGGTCCTAGGCACGGATCGCACTCATTGGCATGTCGAGCCCTCTCATCGCGCGGTTGAAATCGGCTATCGCGACAGCTTTCTCTTGCGCTTCTTCAGTGCAGGTGCCGACGACGAGGATGCACGCAGATCTCCGTCGGCCGCGTCCCTGGCCTCGCGCAGCTCGCGAAGCCGCGCCATGTTGTTGCGGACATCGACCGCCCGCCTTTCGGCATCCGCCATCGCCCGCGCGCCCTCTTCGGCGGCCAGGCGGCGACGCTCGGTCCGCGCGATGGACTCTGTTGACGGTTCGGCCGATTTCTTCGCGCTCATCTCTTGGCGCTCATCTCTTGGCGCTCGTCTTTCACCCTCTTCGGTAACGGGCAAAACCCGCTCGATCCGGGATCGAGCGGGCCGCGTGCCGTTTCAGTACATCCGTGAAACGGCGTAGGAAAACTCAAGCCAGCGAGAGATTCTCAGCGCTGACCTTGCCTCGCATCTTGTCGGTCTTGGTCTCGAAGTTGACCTTTTGGCCCTCGGCGAGCCCCGCAAGACCCGCCCGTTCGACTGCGCTGACATGAACGAACACATCGTTGCCGCCGTCGTCGGGCTGAATGAATCCAAAGCCCTTCTGGCCGTTGAACCACTTCACAGTACCTGTCGTCATTTCTCTCTCCAAAGCGCATAGGCGCGCATTCCACGTGACGCTCACGCAGAACCGATTCAATTCGTCGATGTCTCTGGAAAAAGGAGCCCGCGGGCGCATTCAACAAGGCACAGCGGCTGAACGAACAAAGGGACGGTATACCTCGCCATTAGCATTAGCAAGGCTTCGGGCAGATTTAATCGCGGCCGTGGGCTTCCGCGGAACCTTTGCCCGCCTGGAGACTCAGACCTGAAGACATCTCGTGTGAGCGGCGAGATCTTCGCGAGATCCAATCATCCCTGCGCACGCGGCTGTCGCGCAGTCGTGGTCGACCAAGGCAGCCTCAATACAGGAGCCGCCGATGCAGGTTTTCGTCCGCGACAACAATGTCGATCAAGCACTGCGCATATTGAAGAAGAAGATGCAGCGTGAAGGCGTCTTCAAGGAGATGCGCCGCGCACGATTCTACGAGAAGCCGTCGGCCGCGACGGCGCGACGAAAATCCGACGCCGTGCGGCGCCTGCGAAAGCAGGCGCGGAAGCAGGCCATTCGTGACGGATTGATCGTGGTCAAGCCCAAAAAGCCGGTCGCAGCCGGCAACAAACGGGGCGCCGCCCTATCGAGCGTGCCAGCGGGGCGGACTATGGAAGCAGCCCTGAGGTAGTTTGCGAGCAACCCAGGCTTGGCAGATTCCGCGCGAACAAAGTGTCTTTGTGGACATACATGCTGCTGATCTATGGTATGGTTCGTGATCACCGCCCGGCCCGTGGCTTCTATCGGTGATGAGAACGCCAATTGCGCTCCCGCCCTGTCAGAACAAGGGAGCTTCGGCATGAAACACCGTCACCTCGAACAAACTCGATCGCTCAGAGAGCGGCTCGTCGACGAAATCAATTGTCTGCGCGAAGAAGCGCACCTGCTTCCTCCAAGCCATCGCCGCGAGATGTTACTTCGCAGGGCGCAACAGGACGAAACGGCCATGCAGATCGATGCGTGGCTCAGCTCTCCCGGTCTGAGAGCGCCGACATGACGCTGCAATATCGCGCTTATCTCGTCGGGGCGAACGGCATCTTCCAGTCCGCCGAGGCCTTCGAGGCAGCCTCCGATGCCGCCGCGCTCGTCCATGCGCAGCAGTTCGCGTTGCGCGGCAATGTCGAGGTGTGGCAGCTCGACCGGAAGATCGCGCTGCTGAGGACGTCACTCGTCGAAGGCGCAGGCAGGGTCTCCATCGAGCCTGCTTCACGTCGCATCGATCTCAGCTGAGGTCTGCAAAATGAGGAGCCGCGCTCCTCAAGCCGCATCGCGCAAGCAGACCCGGTGACGCTCGCTCCGCTCAGGAGGGGCTGTTCGCCTCCCTTGATCGTGCGTATCCATCTTGCAACCGCAATTCCCACGCAGATTGTGTCCTTAAATCGCCGAAGGATACCCAATGTTTGGGGACGCTTTCGATAGATCGCAGAACGCTGCCGAAGTCACGATCATCGGAGCGGGTCCTGTAGGTCTCGCAATCGCGCTCGAGCTCGATCGGCTGGGAATTTCCAGTCAGGTCCTCGAAGCTGGAGGTCTGAGGCGACGCCGATCCGTGGACGGTCTGTTCACCGCGCAACTCCGCACGCCGGCAACCCACGGCCCGCTCGAGGCCGTATCGGCAAAAATGTTCGGGGGAACATCCAATCTTTGGGCCGGAGCTTGCGTGGCCTACGATCCGATCGACTTCAAGGAGCGGAAATTTGTAAGCGACGGAGTGTGGCCGATCACATACGAGGATGTATCGCCGTTCCTTGAACCGGCCAGTCGCTTTCTTGACGCAGGCCCTGCGGAGTTCATTGCGGCCAACGTAGCTCATGAATCTGGCGATGAGTTTTCGTGCACGAGTCTTGCGCGCTTCGCGTGCGAGAGGCGTAGCCAGGTCCGGCACGGTGGTGCCGCCGTTCGATCCGCCCGGATCAGAGTGTGCCTGAACACGGTGGTGACCGAGGTTTTCCTCTCCGGCGACGGTGTCGTCACTGGACTTGCCGTGGCGTCGTCGGACGGATCGAAACTGTCCCGATTACCCGTTCGAATGCTCGTCGTTGCGGCGGGAGGGATCGAGACGACAAGGTTGGCTCTGAATATGCAGCGCGATCGCCCCAGGCTGTTCGGCGGCGAAGCTGGCCCCCTTGGGCGATACTACATGAGCCATTTGATGGGCTCGATAGCGGACGTCAGATTTCTCAAGCCGCAACACGTAGACCTGTTCGATTTCCGGAAAGATGCGAACGGAACCTATACCCGCCGCCGATTCCAGCCGAGCGAGGCGACGCAGAAAAAATGGGCGCTGTCGAACACGGTTCTATGGCCGGAAGGCGCGATTGCAGACGCGAGGCATCAACGAGCGCTGCTCTCGCTGGTGTTCTTGTTATCCGGCGCGAACGGCCTCGGGCGAGCAATCTTGCCGGAAGTCATTCGGCGCCGATACAGCGAAAATAGTCTCGGAAGCACTGCCGGGGCACATCTGCGAAACCTCGCGCCAGCAGGCTTCAAGAGCATTCTGGCTGACGCGAACTCGCTTTTGGAGCGGTGGTACGCAGACCCTCGGCCTCCAGGTTTCCTGATACGCAACCAAGGCTCGCAGTACAGGCTCGCCTATCATGCCGAGCATCTGCCCAATCGGGAGAGCCGGGTAACCTTGACAGGCGAGGTCGATCGGTTGGGCATGAACCGGATTGCGATCGACTTGCGCTTTACGGAAGCGGACGCAGCATCCCTCGAGAGAACACACCAGCGAATGTCGGAATGGCTGAAGCGGGGAAGTCTCGCCCGGATGGTGCTGCGGTGTAACCCATCCGATCAACAAAAGACCATTCTGCGGCAGGCCAAGGATGGCACGCATCAACTCGGCATGACCCGCATGGCCTCATCGGCAAAGGACGGAGTTGTGGACAGGGACCTTCGCGCTTTTGGCATCGCGAACCTGTACCTGTGCAGCACGTCGGTGTTGCCAACGTCCAGTCAAGCCAATCCAACGCTGATCGTCGTGGCGCTCGCTCTACGATTGTCGCATCACCTGGCCCACGCGTTCAAGGCCGAGGAGCGTCCCGCAAGCTTGGGCATGCACTCCCTAAGATCCGTTCGTTCGCTTCCCTCAGGGAAGTAGATGGACCTCGATGATCATTTTGAATGAGAGCGCGAGACATAGCCAAAGCAGCAGGCTCGGCCCCGCGGCAATCAGCAGGCCGCGGAAAAATCTTGCACCATCGTCCTCGTCGACGTGGTTCGGGCGCACGTGACGGATCGACGATTGATTGCGGCGGCGGATCGGCTCAATTTGCCCCATCCGCAATGCTATCCGGGAACAGGAGCGCTCTGACAAGTGCTTCAAGGGTGTGCTTGTCGGGCCTCTTTGGAGGTAATCCCCTCCCTCACGGATACCGGCTGGCAACCCTCCGGGAGTTCGGCGACATCCTCAGTCTGCTCGGCAGCCTCGCGGATTCACGCTCGCGCGCCGTCCGCATCGGCTGACTATGTCGCCTGTTCGTCTCTCGTGAGCGCATCAAGTCGGTCCAATTGACCTGCCAAACCAGTAAAGCTTCTTGCGATGTTCTTCATGATGAAAGCGCGGTCTTTGGAAATGCCGGATGTTTGAGAGAGTGTCCTGTATCGATGCGCCATTTCCAAGCATTGCGCGGCGGTAATCATTTGGCCTCCAAGGCTCTGTTTCGACCCAGGCGTAAATGAAAACAAACGCTCAACCAGCGGTTTTGTTCCTAGATGCATCTTGCGCGCGGGTCAAGCGCAGCGCGCAGATCATCGCCGTCGCGCGAACGGTCCTTGTGACCCGCTCTTCTGCCGTGCGCCGGCACGGCGACCTAGGCTGCAGTTGCCCTGCTCTCACGAAGCAATGAGACCTCGTCTGCAACAGGTCACACGCGGGCTTCCCGGCACCGCCCGTCACGAGATCGCTAGCGGCCGGAACGCCGACGTTCAGGCACTTGGGAGGAAAGACGGCGAAGGCCTAACAGCACATCGGTCCGGTGGGAATTTCATCCAATCCATCGTACAATGCGTCCAAAGTGGATCGCGGGCCATGGCGCAGGAGCGGCTAGGGCGGATCGAGCGCAGGTTGGCGGCCATATTGGCTGCCGACGTGGCCGGCTATTCGAGGCTCATGCATCATGACGAAGAGGCGACGCACACCAAACTGACCGCGCTCCTAGCGGAGGCGGTTGATCCAGCAATCACCGAGCACAGCGGCCGGATCGTCAAGAATACTGGCGACGGGTTCTTGGCAGAATTTCCGAGCGCCGTCGCAGCGGTTCGAGCTGCGGTGCAGCTCCAGAGCCGCGTCAAGGAGCTGACCGCTCATGACGTTGAAGAGCGGCGCATTGCCTTCCGGGTTGGGATCAACATTAGCGACGTAATTGTCGAGCCGCATGACATCTTTGGAGATGGGGTCAACATCGCAGCACGGCTCGAGAGCTTGGCGCAACCCGGCGGCATCTGTATTTCGTCTTCTGCGCATGATCATGTCCGCGGCAAGGCCGGGGTCGAGTTCATCGACCTCGGCGAGCGAACTCTCAAGAATATTGACCGCGCCGTGCGGTCCTACGCTTTAATCTGGGACGATCTGAGCACGTCGCCACGGACGCAACGAGCACCCCCGCCATCATCCTCCCCACCTCGCCTCTCTATCGTTGTGCTGCCTTTTGCCAATCTCGGTGGCGGTCCGGAGCAAGAGTATTTCGCGGACGGCGTCACAGAGGCCCTGACCACCGACATGTCGCGCATATCCGGTGCATTTGTAATCGGCCGGCACACTGCATTCACGTACAAAGGTGCAACGATCGACCTAAAGAGGATTGGGCGCGAATTGAACGTGCGCTACGTGCTTGAAGGATCTGTCCAGCGAAGCGGCAATCGGCTTCGGGTGAACGCTCAGCTCGTCGATAGCGAAAGTGGCAGTCACCTTTGGGCCGAACGGTTCGACAAACCTCTCGCTGATCTTTTCGACATGCAAGACGAGATCGTCGCTCGGCTGGCCAGTGCGCTGAATGCCGAGCTCATTGCAGCAGAGGCGCGGCGAGCCCAACGCTCCGTAGATCCAGACGCGATGGATCTTTATTTCCAGGGCGTCGCTATCGCGAACAGAGGCACTACGCCAGAGCACCTGACGCAGGCGCGCGGCTTTTTCGAGGGAGCCTTGGTGTTAGACCCGGGCTGCATCGACGCGCTGGTCGGCCGCGCAGGTCTGGATGAAGCAGCAGTCGCCGCATTGCTAACCGACGAACCAGCTCCGCGCCTTGCGAGGGCTGAGGCGACCATAAATAAGGTTTTGTCGCTGGCTCCCCAGCATGCGTTGGCGCACTTACGACTGGGCGTCGTCCAGGTTCTTACGAACCGCGTGCCTGAGGGTATTGCTGAATGCGAACGAGCCCTCGCGCTGGATCGCAATTTGGCCCATGCTCACGCCTGGATCGGTCTCGCCAAGGTGTACATCGGCCGTGCGGGAGAGACCGAAGCCGATGTGCAGGAGGCTCTTCGTTTGTCTCCTCGCGATACCCGTTCTTATATTTGGCTGATGATCGTCGGAATGGCCAAGTTTCACCTTGGCGCGTACGGAGAGGCGGTCGTTTGCCTACGCCGCAGCATTGAGGCCAATCGAAATCATCCGCTCGCGCATTTTTGGCTGGCCGCTGCGTTGGCACAACTCGGCGCGATCGAAGAGGCTAAGCGCGCGGCCCGGGCGGCACTTGCCCTCAATCCAAGTTTCTCCATCCGCCGTGTGCGCTCCCACCTGCCAAGCGACAACCCGACCTACCTCGCCGGACGCGAGCACCTGTATGAGGGGCTGGGCTTGGCTGGAGTGCCGGAGCAGTGACGTCGCGTTTGGGTCGTTCGCGCTTGGCCACGTCACCTACCTTTCGAAGTGTCTGGAGCTCCCTCATCGTGAGCTGCGCAAGGGCGCCGCTCCTATCGCCGGCGTGCGATCCATGCTCCGACCAGGAAAGCAGCAAGCAGCGACCGCAAAGGCGCCCTCATCGTTACCTCTCGCAACTGCTCGGCCCATCGCATCGCAGGATCCGAGGAAGGCGAGTGGACCGGCCGACGGCTCTCCCCTGCTTTCTCTGTTGGCCTGTTCAATCCTGAGGTTCGCCCTATGCCCTCTTCATTCGCCAATCCCGAGGCCTCCGTCATCGCCGAGGCTTCCTTCATGTCCATGCAGATTCTCCTCTCGAACAACCAGCCAGGCTTCACACTCCCTCGGTCACTTGATCCAGCGGAACCGATCGGCTGGAGCAGCTATGGCGGCAGCATCCTTGCGACCTATATGATCGTGGAAGATCCCGCCGCACCGCTCCCTTGAAGAAACACTTGCTCATCTTTCTGTTCCTCCTGTTTGCGCCTCTCGCTGCGTCAGCGGCGCGATATTTCTTCTTGGGCGATGGCCGCGGGAATTGGCAGTTGGCCGACCGGTCGAGCGCCGGTCTTCTCCCCGCCGCGGCGGATCGTCCCGAAGCCACGATACGGGTCTTCGCGGCAAGAACCGTCAGATGGCGCAGCATCTTTGCCGTTCACACCTGGATCGTCGTGAAGGAGAAGCATGCGGCGACCTACACCCGATATGACTACACGGCCTGGGGCGAGCCGATCCGCACCAACGGCTTCGCTCCGGATGGGCGGTGGTTCGGCGCTTTGCCCGAAACCATCGTCGCCGTGGATGGAGAGCGCGCGGAAGCGCTGATCCCCAAGATACGGGATGTGATCGAAAACTACAGGTTCCGTTCCTACGGGGATTATAGCGCCTGGCCTGGCCCCAACTCGAACACCTTCGTGCAGGCCGCACTCGACTCCGTCCCCGAGCTCCGCGCAGTCCTGCCGCCGACTGCGATCGGCAAGGACTTCCCCTACACCGGCAAATGGCTCGGTGTCACCGCGTCAGGCACCGGCATCTATGCTTCGCTTGCTGGATACATCGGCTTCTCGATCGGCTGGGTCGAGGGTGTGGAGATCAATTTCTTTGGCGCCGTGCTCGGTTTCGACATCCGGCGTCCGGCACTCAAGCTACCTGGCCTTGGCCGATTTGGGATGGCCTCCGGCCTGTAAGATCCACGATCCCGGCTTTCGGGCCGCTAATTCAGTTCGCGCTGACTTACGTCGGCCGCCGCGGTAGCTCGACCCACGCTCCGGCGCGGAATCCCGCCAAGCCAATTTGATTCAATTGAGCGCGTTGTCGTCAGATGGGCGTTTCCCGTCGCAAAAGGTATCGAAGCGGATTCAGTCGCCCTTAATGACTGACGCTCGAAGGTGCGCCCATTAAAACGGGAGCATCAGCATGCGTCTCGCGTTCTTTGGATTGGTTGCCGCAGGCATTGCCGGCTTTGCCGCCTACGATCAGTACGACAAGAAGACGAATTTTCAGCGCGTCAACGCGCATGTCAGCACCGTGACCGAGCAGTGCTACCTGGAGAAGGTCGAGCGCGGCATTCTCTCCAAGACCACGTCGACCTCCGACATGCTGCGCTGTGAGCTCGCCGAGCTGCTGACGCGCGAGCACCCGAAATGGCAGGGCTACGAGATCAAGCACAAGATCGAGATCCAGTTTGCCTTCATCTCTCCGGTCGACGGCGCGACGCATACGTCGAGCCTCAGGATGTCCGCCTTCCCCGATGGCCGGGCACTGCGCATGGGGGATGTCTTCCAGGTCCTCGCATCCAAGACCAAGGCGGACAAGACCCGCCAGGTGTGAGCTCAGCTCCCCTCGCCCGCATCGCTCTCCTCGCCCGCGACATATTCGAGGATGTCGCCGGGCTGACAGTCGAGCTCGCGGCAGATCGCGGCCAGGGTCGAGAAACGCATCGCCCTCGCCTTGCCGGTCTTCAGGATCGACAGGTTCTGGATGGAGATGCCGATGGCATCGGCGAGATCCCCGAGGCGGCGCTTCCGCTTCGCAAGCATGACATCGAGGTTCACGACGATCGGCACAAGCATTCACCTCAGATCGTCAGTTCGTTTTCGGACTGCAGCAGGATGGCGTGCTCGATGACGAATTTCAGCGCCATCAGGAACACCCCGCCCGCGATCGTGCCGATGTCGACATTGTAGGACGGCAGGAAGAACTTGACGTCGCCGATCTCGTGCAAGGCATAAGCCACCGTATTGCCAGTGATCAGGTCGATGAACGGCCAGATCACCAGAATGATCCCCATCCACCACACACCCTGGAGCGTCTCGGACACGAAGATCCGGCCGCGCGCGAATCGATGCACCATGCGGTGAAGGATGCCGGTGAACACGGCAAAGAACGACAGCTGAAACAAAAATAACGTCCAGAACAGCATCTGCCCCTTGCGCGACATGTCGAGCGGGTTGGTGACGATGCCCGCGCATTTCGCCTGCTCGGGACTGAGGCTGGCCGCAATCGACGCGGAGGCGGTCGTGTTGTGGCGATAGGCAAGCCATATCACCACCGGGAATGCCGCCCAGATCATCCAGAACGCAAGATCGAGGCGTCGAAACCAGCGCTGCCGGGCCTCGCGCACCGACGTCCTCACCGCATCCATCTCCAGCCACTCCGCAATGCAAGGGTCATCTATGGGGACCAGTATGCCCGTTCCATCAGCTTGACTCAACCTTAAGCGCGATATATTGATTGTTTATCATGAAATAATTCATGATAATTAATCCGATATGGAGCCCCCATGCGTTCCACCCTCGTCCGGCACGTGCTCGCAGCCATGTTGTCCATCTCGCCGCTCGGAAATGCCGAAGCCGCAGCGGCGGGCGATCCCGGCGGCGTCTGGCTGACCCAGTCGGGCGATGCGAAGATCAAGGTGAGCCGCTGCGGCAATGCGCTGTGCGGCCGCGTCGTCTGGCTGAAGGAGCCGATCGACAAGAAGACGGGCAAGCCGCAGCTCGACGACCACAATTCCGATCCGGCGCTGCGCGGCCGGAAGATCGTCGGCATCTCCCTGTTCATCGACATGCAGGCCGCCGGCGCCAACAAATGGTCGGGCCGGATCTACAATGCCGACGACGGCAAGACCTATGCGAGCACGGTGACCTTGCTGCCGTCGGGCAATCTCAACGTCCAGGGCTGCATGGGAACGTTGTGCGCGGGTGAAGATTGGACACGGTGAGCGGCCGATCGGCGAGCGCAACGTCAAAGCCGCCGGTTCCGGCGGCTCTTTTGTCTGCGATCTCTTTTATCTGCGGTGACGTGTCGGATCGGCAGCCCCTCGTTCGTCATCTAGACATCAACGGGCCTTAAAGCGCGAACGTCGGCCCATCACTGCACGAGGAATGACGAACATGCCCAGCACTGTACGACTGCACCGCGTTCTCGCCACCAGCCCCGAGAAGATCTATCGCGCCTTCCTCGAGGCCGATGCGATGGCGAAATGGCTGCCGCCGAACGGCTTCACCTGCACCGTGCATCATTTCGAGCCCAGGGTCGGCGGCACGTTCAAGATGTCGTTCCGGAATTTCACCACGGGCAACAGCCATTCGTTCGGCGGCGAATATCTCGAGCTCGTGCCCGGCGAGCGCCTGCGCTACACCGACAAGTTCGATGATCCCAATCTGCCGGGTGAGATCCAGGTGACCGTGATCCTGAAGAAGGTGTCGGTCGGCACCGAGGTCGACATCACGCAGGCCGGCATCCCCGACGTCATTCCGGCGGAGGCCTGCTATCTCGGCTGGCAGGAGTCGCTGCGCAATCTGGCGCGGCTGGTCGAGCCGGAGATCAATCAGTAGCAGCGACATCAGTATCGTAGGGTGGGCAAAGCGCAGCGTGCCCACCAATCTCTTTCAACCTCGGAAAGATCGTGGGCACGGCGCTCCGCGCCTTTGCCCACCCTACGGCACCGGTTGATCGTAACTGGGCTACGCGCCCTTCTGCTTGAGCCCGCCATCCGCGGTCCAGCGGTCCGGGTCGGGACTGTGCCCGATCAACGCGAGGCCATAGGCGATCGACTCGAACTGGTCGCCCGACATCAGCCGCTCGTTACCGAAGCGGTCGGCGAACAGCTTTCGCACCGCGGGCACGAACGAGGTGCCGCCGGTCAAGAACACCTTCTCCACCTCGCGCGCGGTGATGCCGGCCTCAGTCAGCACCTTGTCGACGGTGGCCCCTAACCGGGCGATGTCGTCGGCAATCCAGGATTCAAAGTTCTTCCGCGTGATGGTCGAACCGATGTCGACGCCGCCGCCCTTGAAACGGAAGTCCACCTCGTCCTGCGCCGACAGCGCGACCTTGGCATCGGACACCGCGCGGTACAGCGAGAAGCCGAGATCGAGATCGACGATGGTGATGAAATCCTCGAGCAGCTTCGGCTTCAGCGCGGTGCGCGCGAGCTCGCGGAGCTCCCGGAGATCGCCATTGCTCTTCATCATCGCGAGCTGATGCCAGCGCGCAAGGTTGGTGTAGTGGCCGCTCGGGACCGGCAGCACCTTGTCGAACGAGCGGAAGCTCGAGCCCTTGCCGAGCCGCGGCGAGACGACGTGGTCGACGATGCGATAGTCGAAGGTGTCGCCGGCAATGCCGATGCCGGCATGTCCCAGCGGCTCGGCGCGAAGCGTGCCGCCGGCGCGCGAGAAGCGCATCGCCGAGAAGTCGCTGGTGCCGCCGCCAAAATCCGCAACCAGCACGGTCGCATCGCGCTCCAGCCGGCGGGCGAAGGAGAACGCCGCGCCCACGGGCTCATAGACATAGCGCGCGTGGCCGGCGCCGAGACGCTCGAACGCGGCGCGATAGCGCTGCATCGCCAGCGCCTCGTCGGGATTGCCGCCGGCAAAGCGCACCGGGCGGCCGACGGTGATGTTCGATGTCTCGAAGCCGAACTTTTCGCCGCCATGGCGCGCCAGGGTGCGCAGGAACGCCGCCAGGATGTCCTCGAACTTGAAGCGTTGCCGGAACACCTGCGTGGTCTGGAAGCTCGAGCTCGCCGCAAAGGTCTTGAAGGACTGGAGGAAGCGGTAGACGTGGCGGCCTTCCAGGAAGGTCTCGATCGCCCACGGGCCGCCCTCGGCCTGGGCGCCGGCGCCCGGCCGGTCCTCCCAGAAGCACAGGGCCGAGACGTAGACGCTGTGGCGCTGGCCGCCATGGTCGAAGCGGATGGCCTCGACCCGGCGGTCGTCCGCCGCAAGCGCGACGACCGTGTTGCTGGTCCCAAAATCGATGCCGATCGAGACGGCGGCCGAGGCGCTCGACATGAACCACTCTGACAGTTGATTGGAAAAGGGGGCAGAGCACTAACGGCTTTGACCTGCCCTGCCAAGGCCCGGACCTAGGGTGATCCCGGTCAAATCCGCGCCAATGCGTCGTTTTGGCCGCCGTTTTGCAATTTTAAGCCCGAACCGGGCGCTTTAACGCATCATTATGCTGCAATGCGAGAGACTGCATGCTGCCATGCAAACAAGCGCATAGACACTGGCATCTGGTATACATAGATTGCCTTTCGAAATGAGACAGCAACACTGACTGTCTCGAGAAAGGAATTTCCGATGTCCAAGACCGCCTCCGTCGCTCTCGCGCCCTCCTCCTCGCTGTTCGCCCGTCTGATGGCTGCGATCGACCGCCTCCTGATGGCGAGCGCCGAGATCTCGAATCACAACGGCGACCTGCCGCGTTTCGGCCTGTAAGCCGGGCACTTTCCCGCGCTGCCATCCGGCGCGACGGTTTCAGACCGATCCACATGCTACTTTTGATGAATGGCCCCGCAGGACGGGGCCATTTCTACTTGTGCTGTCCCGAGTCACAGCCGCGACCAGACAAGGTGCTGCGGCATTTGCGCACGGTGGCCGGACCAGCGCTTGAACCTTGGCATAATGAATACAAGAATGCCGCTCCAGCGCTCGCAGAAAAATTAGAGGCGCCACGGGAGGCTTTATGACGGACATGGTGCAGGCAACGGCCCCTACAGCCGCGCGCGTCAGCGACACGTATCGCTGGGCGCAATTGGCGATCGGTGTAGCGGCCATGGTGATGATCGCCAATTATCAGTACGGCTGGACGTTCTTCGTCCCAGACATCCAGAAGAAGTTCGGCTGGGATCGCGCGTCGATCCAATGGGCCTTTACGCTCTTTGTGTTGTTCGAGACCTGGCTCGTACCGATCGAAGGCTGGTTCGTCGACAAATACGGTCCGCGCATCGTCGTCCTCGTCGGCGGCGTGCTCTGCGCCATCGGCTGGGCCATCAATGCGCAGGCGACCTCGCTCAACGGCTACTATCTCGGCATGATCATCGCGGGCATCGGCGCCGGCGGCGTCTACGGCACCTGCGTCGGCAACGCGCTGAAGTGGTTTCCGGACAAGCGCGGTCTTGCTGCCGGCATCACGGCCGCGGGCTTTGGTGCAGGCTCTGCCCTCACCGTCGCGCCGATCCAGGCCATGATCAAGGACAGTGGATTCCAGACCACCTTCCTCTATTTCGGCCTCGGACAAGGCATCATCATCTGCATCCTCGCCTTCTTCCTGCTCGCGCCGAAGCCGGGCCAGGTGCCGAGCGTGGTGGCGAATGCCAATATCATCCAGACTCGGCGCAACTATCAGCCGACCGAAGTGCTGCGCCAGCCGATCTTCTGGCTGATGTACTTCATGTTCGTGATCGTCGGCGCGGGTGGACTGATGGTCACCGCGAACCTGAAGCCGATCGCGGTTGACTGGAAGGTCGACAGCGTGCCGGTGACGCTGATGGCGGTGACGATGACCGCGGTGACCTTCGCAGCGACCATCGACCGCGTGCTCAACGGCCTGACGCGTCCGTTCTTCGGCTGGATCTCCGACATGATCGGCCGCGAGAACACGATGTTCATCGCCTTCGGCATGGAAGGGTTCGGCATCTGGATGCTCTACCTCTGGGGCCACGATCCGGTCTGGTTCGTGCTGCTCTCGGGCTTCGTGTTCTTCGCCTGGGGTGAGATCTACTCGCTGTTCCCCTCGACCTGCACCGACACGTTCGGCGCCAAGTTCGCGACCACCAATGCGGGCCTGCTCTACACCGCAAAGGGCACCGCCGCGCTACTGGTTCCGGTCGCGAACCTGATGCAGCAGAACTCGGGCAATTGGGACAACGTGTTCATCATCGCGGCCGGCGCCAACATCCTGGCCTCGCTGCTGGCGATCGCGGTGCTGAAACCCTGGCGCAAGGTCGTGGTCGCGAAATCGACCCTCTGACACGTTTCACACAGCAACTCCTGACAACAACGCCCGGCCTCGCGGCCGGGCGTTTTCGTTTGTCCGAAGCTGTTCCGATTCCGGTAATCCGAACGGAACCGCGCTTTTTCTGGCGCTTGATGCGAGATAAGACTTGCAATCTGGAATATGGTATACCAAGCTGCCCGCCGCGCTTGCGACGATAAGCCACAACATTTGCGACACCGGGTCATCTTGCAATCCCTGGTCGCAATCAATCAGGCGCGTTGGGAGGTTCTTGATGATTTCCAGCACGGACGGCGCCGTCACAGCTGCGCCTCTTCGCACCGGTTTCCGTTGGCTTCAGCTCGTGATGGGCATCGTCTGCATGGCGATGATCGCCAACCTGCAATATGGCTGGACGCTGTTCGTCGATCCGATCGATGCGGCCCACCATTGGGGACGCGCCGCGATCCAGCTCGCTTTCACCATCTTCGTCGTCACCGAGACCTGGCTGGTGCCGATCGAGGCCTGGTTCGTCGACAAGTACGGCCCGCGCATCGTCATCATGTTCGGCGGCGTGATGATCGCGCTGTCCTGGGTGCTCAACTCCTACGCCGATAGCCTTCCCCTGCTCTACACCGCGGCCGTGATCGGCGGCATGGGCGCGGGCGCGGTATACGGCACCTGCGTCGGCAATGCGCTGAAATGGTTCCCCGATCGTCGCGGCCTCGCCGCCGGCGCAACGGCTGCCGGCTTCGGCGCGGGCGCAGCCCTCACCATCGTACCGATCGCGACCATGATCGCATCGAGCGGCTATCAGCACGCCTTCCTCGTCTTCGGCATCGGCCAGGGCGTGATCGTGTTCGTACTCGCCTTCTTCATCCAGCCGCCGCGGATCTCGATCCCGCCGAAGAAGAAGCAGCTCAATCTGCCGCAGACCAAGATCGACTTCACCCCGCCGCAAGTGCTGCGCACCCCTATTTTCTGGGTGATGTATCTCGTCTTCGTGATGGTCGCCTCCGGCGGCCTGATGACCGCGGCGCAGATCGCGCCGATCGCGCACGACTTCAAGATCGCCGACACGCCGGTCACTCTCGCCGGCTTCCAGATGGCGGCCCTGACCTTCGCGATCTCGCTCGACCGCATCTTCGACGGCTTTGGCCGTCCGTTCTTCGGCTTCGTGTCCGACACGATCGGCCGCGAGCACACCATGTTCATCGCCTTCGGCACGGCGGCGCTCATGCTGTTGACGCTGTCGGCCTATGGTCACATCCCGATCGTGTTCGTGCTCGCGACTGCGGTCTACTTCGGCGTCTTCGGCGAGATCTACTCGCTGTTTCCCGCCACCTGCGGCGATACCTTCGGCTCGAAATTCGCAACCACCAACAACGGCATGCTCTACACTGCGAAGGGCACCGCCTCCCTGCTCGTCCCGCTCGCCAGCGTGATCTCGACCGCCTATGGCTGGAAGGCCGTGTTCGTGGTCGCGGTGGCGCTGAACGCGACGGCGGCGCTGATGGCGCTGTTCGTGATCAAGCCGCTGCGCCGCTCCTTCATCCTCGGCAAGGAAGCCGAGAGCGCGAGCACCGCAACCGGCGCAGCCAAGACCGAGACGGCGTAGCGACCACACGCCTGTCACGTCGGTCAAAAAAGGGGCGCAGCGATGCGCCCCTTTTTCTTTTGGGCGCGCGACAAACGTCAGCATTGCTGCCGCAAGATTTTTCGGATCAGCCAAATCGAGTGCTTGACGATTGGCATTATGTATACCACACTTCCCTCATCATTCACCCAGGGAGGTCGCCATGCTGGTCGGAGACATTCTGCGCAAGAAGACGCCGCGCGTTGTAACGGTGCGAATGAACGAAACGGTGGGTATCGCCGCCAAGCTGATGCGCGCCAACAACATCAGCGCGCTGGTAGTCAAGGACGTGGTGCGCTCTGAAGGCAACACCGCGGTCGGCATGTTCACCGAGCGCGACGTGGTGCGTGCGGTTGCCGAGCACGGCGCCAATGCCATCAACGTCAAGGTCTCGCAGCTCGTGTCGGTGCAGCAGCTCGTCTCCTGCACCTCCTCGGACACGATCGAGCACGTGCGGCACCTGATGAACCGTCATCACATCCGCCATCTGCCCGTGATCGACGATTACAGCCTCGTCTCCGTCATCAGCATGCGCGACATCGCCGCTGCCGTCGACGAGGCGCTCAACGGCACGCCGCAAGCGGCCGCCTAAAGCATGATCCGGACCCGGAGGGCCGCGTCAGCGCAAAGTGCGTAGCGGTTTTCCGACAAGATCATGCTCAAGCAATAGCCTGAAGCGCATCGCGCTTTAGGGCACACACTTCCCCTGCGACTACCGGCCCCGGCTCGGATCCTTCTGAGCCGGACCGGATCTTTCGTCCCCAAATTCCGGTCACTGCTCGCGAGGATTTCATGAAGATCTGCATCTACGGCGCCGGCGCGATCGGCGGATATCTCGGGGTTCAGCTCGCGCGCGCTGGCGCGGACGTCAGTCTCGTCGCCCGCGGCGCGCACCTTGCGGCGATGCGCGAGCGCGGCCTGACGCTGCTCGCGGGCGAGGAGACGCACACCGTGCATCCGCGCTGCACCGACGATCCCGCCGAGCTCGGCGTGCAGGACTACATCATCATCACGCTGAAGGCGCATTCGATCACCGGCGTGATCGAGAAGATGCAGCCGCTGCTCGGGCCGCACACCCGCATCGTCACCGCCGTCAACGGCATCCCCTATTGGTATTTCTACAAGCATGGCGGCCAATACGAGAATTCGACGCTGGAGAGCATCGATCCCGGCGGACGGCAGTGGCGCGAGATCGGCGCCGAGCGCGCCATCGGCTGCATCGTCTATCCCGCCACCGAAATCGAAGCGCCTGGTGTGATCCGCCACGTCTACGGCAACAATTTCCCGCTCGGCGAGCCCTCCGGCGAGATCACCTCCGACGTGCAGCGCCTCGCCGATCTCTTCGTCGCGGCCGGCCTCAAGGCGCCGGTGCTCGATCGCATCCGCGACGAGATCTGGCTCAAGCTCTGGGGTAACGTCTGCTTCAATCCGATCAGCGCGCTGACCCACGCAACCCTCGACGTGATCTGCACCGATCCGTCCACGCGTGCGCTGTCGCGCGCGATCATGGTGGAGACGCAAGGCATCGCCGAGACCTTCGGCGTCAAATTCCGCGTCGACGTCGAGCGCCGCATCGAGGGCGCCCGCAAGGTCGGTGCGCACAAGACCTCGATGCTCCAGGATCTCGAGCGTGGCCGCCCGATGGAGATCGACCCGCTCGTCACCGTGGTGCAGGAGATGGGCCGCCTCACCGGCATCGCCACGCCCGCACTCGACTCAGTGCTGGCGATGGTGACCCAGCGCGCCCGCATCGCCGGCCTCTATGACGGCGTCGCGGCACCCGGCGATTCCCGCGCACTGGCGGTGGCGTGATGGCGGGCGAGATGAAACACTGGCTACGCTTCCGTCATAGCGGCGCGACCGGTTTCGGCACGCTGACGTCATCCGGCATCAGCGTCCATGAGGGCGAGATGTTCGGCCGCCATGCCGCCACCGGCAAGACGCTGGCCCTGTCGGAGGTCGAGTTGCTCGCGCCCTGCGCGCCGAGCAAGATCGTGGCGCTCTGGAATAATTTCCACGCGCTCGCAGCCAAGCTGAACCAGCCCGAGCCGCCGGAGCCGCTCTATCTGCTGAAGGCCACCACCACCATCGCCGCGCCCGGCGCGGTGGTCCGCCGCCCCTCTTATTATGACGGCAAGACCACCTATGAGGGCGAGCTCGGCATCGTCATCGGCAAGACCTGCGCCCGCGTCTCGCCCGCGGAAGCGGACGGCTTCATCTTCGGCTACACCTGCGTCAACGACATCACCGCCAACGATATCCTGACCCGCGATCCCACCTTTCCGCAGTGGGCCCGCGCCAAGGGCATCGACGATTACGGCCCGTTCGGCCCCGTGATCGCGACTGGCCTCGATCCAGCCAAGCTCGTTGTGCGCACCATCCTCAACGGCGCCGAGCGGCAGAACTATCCGATCTCGGACATGATCTTCTCGGCGCAGGAGCTGGTCAGCCGGATTTCACACGACATGACGCTGCTCCCCGGCGACCTCATCGCGGTCGGGACATCGGTTGGCGTCGGCGTGATGAAGGAGCCGGTGAACATGGTGACCGTCGCGATCGACGGCATCGGCGAGCTCACCAACGAATTCCGGCTGTAGCTAAGAGCCCAGCGCCGTAGCCCTCTCCGTCATTCCGGGGCGCGACCAAGTCGCGAGCCCGGAATCCATAACCACGATGGCCGATTGAGTCAGGCATCGCGCGCCACGCCGATCTCGCTTCAGCACAACCGCCTGTGGTTATGGATTCCGGGCTCGACGCTGCGCGCCGCCCCGGAATGACGGAGTGACCTCGGAATGAAGGGCTCGCCGGCCATTTCGCCGCAGCGCGGCAAAATTGATCCTGCGCAAATCGCGCCGTCGCGGTCGCCATTATCCTTCCCGGCAACAGATCGATGTCTGATGCAAGGGAGGACGCCATGACGAATGCCACTAATGCACTTTTGTGGACGGCTCTCTACTTTGCCCTCGCGTTCGCTGCGATCTTCGTGGTCTGGTTCGCCGACAAGATGCGTTCGAACTTCCTCGGGAAGTGATAGCGAGCAGGACGCCGTAGTCCGGACTGACATCCGGGACAGACGTTGACGTGGTCCCGCATGGCGCTACCTGCATGCGGTCTACGAATCCCACCCTCTCCGTCATTCCGGGGCGCGACGAAGTCGCGAGCCCGGAATGACCGCGGAGGATAGTTGGCAGCCACGGCCCCAACCAATCGGGAAAACCCGGCACCTCGCCACGCCGCTCCATCGATCTGCCGACGCAACCGGCGGTGGATTCGTGCGACTGGACACATCCGGCAACAGCCGCACCCCTTGATCTCGGTTCCGCTCTCCAATAGCAACTATGGCAACATTGTGCCGGCGTGAGGAATTCACGATGTGGCTATTTTTCCTGGGTGCCTGGTTCGTCCTGCTGGCCGCCATCGCGTTTTTGGTCCAGCAGGCGTTCGGTTACGATATCAGCCACCTGTCCGCCTGGTTCGCGGGCCTGCCCATGCCGCAACGTATCGCGACGGGCACGGTCCTGACCGCCGCCCTGGCGCTGATCGGCGCAAGCGCCTGGCGGTTGTCGCGCCAGGACCGGCGCCTCGACACCCTGCGCGACCGCCTCAGGAAGACCCGTGAGGACGTCGTCGTCGCCCATGCCCTGCAAAACCACCTCGACGCCACCGTCCAGCACCTGATCGAGAGCGACCCCAGGGAGGCGGTCTCCGCCCTCGACGGCAAGCTGGGCGAGACCGAGCAGCGCGCGCTGCTGCAGCAGGGCCGCAACGAATCCACCGATATGCATGACCAGCTCGCCGAGATTCGCCGCCGCCAGCAGGCGCTGCGCGAGATGGTCGGCAAGGTCGCCGATCAGCGCCGCGCCGTCGAGCCTGTCTTCACCGAGATCCGCGACCGCCAGAACCAGCTCGAACGCTCCCTGCACGACCTCGAGACCGACGACCGCAAGAACAACCTCGGCGACCGGCTCAAGGAGATCGCGCGCGATGTATCGGCGCTGCTGACGCGGGTGAACACGGTCCAGCACATTTTCGCAACCCTGGACCGGTACAAGGAAGATCTGGCGAAATCCCATGCCGAGCTGGTGCCGCTGCGCTCGAACGACGCCGGTATCAATGCGCTGATCGGCGAGCTCGCCCTCAGCCATGACCGCCTGGCCAAAAGCATCGACGAGCTAGAGACCAGCGGCGAGGCGCCGCTCGCCAGCCGGGTCGAGACGCTGTCGAAGAACAAGATCGAGATCGAGCAGCGCCTCGCCCGCATCGACGACAGTTTCAACATCCTCAAGGCCGTCCGGCTCGACTTCGAGGAGCTCGGTCAACGCCGAGCCCAGCTCGAGCGCTCGCTCGCCGAGGTCGAAACCGACCGCGACGGCAAGTCGCTTGCCGACCGTCAGAACGCGCTGAACGACTTCGTGCTCCAGTCGCGCCAGCGCCTCGGCGCGTTGCAGGAGACGCTGGCGACGCTGAACGCCTTCAAGACCGAGCTGTCGAAGTCGCAGGCTGACCTCGTCCCGCTGAAGGCCCCGGTGTTCGGCATCGAGGCGATGATCGCCGAGGTCAGCACCACGCGCGACCTGCTCGCCAGAACCGTCGGCGAGATCGAGGCGAATGCCGGCGTGACCCTGGCCTCGCGTGTGGACGCGCTGACCAAGAGCAAGCGCGAAGTCGAAGACCGCCTCGCACGCATCTTCGACAATTTCAACGCGCTCGATGCCTTGCGCAAGGACATCGGCGGCATCTTCTCGACGATCAGGAACAGCCTGAACCGAATCGGGTGATTGCCGCGCAGGACCGGCATCGCACCAACCAGAAACATCCGGACACATCATCACATCTGCGTTCGCCCGATAGATGCCGCCAACATGTCCCGTGCGCGCCGCAACTTGGACGCATTCGGCCGCCCTTTTGTGAGGCGTGTCTGGGGGGCACGGCATGGCCGTGTTTGGACCAACCTTCTAGGGGTATCACTGTGAAGAAGATCGTATTTGTTCTGGGTGCAACGCTTGCTCTGGTGACGGCTGCGAACGCTGCGGACCTGCCGCGCCGCCAGCCCGTGCCGGTCTATCCGGCGGAGCAGGCCCCGATCGGCAAGATGCCGATCGGCAAGAGCCCGGTCGGCAAGGCCCCGATCGGCAAGGCGCCCGGCCCGGTCGCAGCGCGCTACTGACGCATTAGCGGAATCTGCGCAAGCGGCCGACAGTCGAGGGGGCACAGCGTGACGAACAAAGCTGATCGAACGGGATCCTGCATCATCGCGGGGGCCGCGCTCGCGGCCATGATCGCGTGCACGACGCCCTCGGCTTCGGCCCACGAAGCGAACAAGCGCATGGCGGACGCCAATGCGCTTGCCACGACCGACACCGCCTCGCGACCGGCACCGCAATCGCGGCGCCCGGTCGCGCGCGCGGAGAAAGGTCCCTATTACGTCGACTTCCGTGCCCGCACGGCCGCGAGCTGGGGCCATGCCTTCGTCTGGTACGGCAAGACCAGCGAGCGCGCCGTCGAGGTTGCTGGGCTCACGCCCGCCGGCGACACCTGGGCCTATGTGCTCGGTCACCTCACCTGGGTGCCATCAGAGACCGGCGCGAGCTACGGCGATCTCGATCCGGAATATCTGACCGCGAGCTATCGCGTCTATCTCAACGAGGCCGACGCCAAGCGCGTGTTCGCCTACATCAAGAAATTGCAGACGAGCTCGCCGGTCTGGAATGCCGAGACCACCAACTGCACCGGCTTCATCGGCGACATCGCCGAGTTCATGGGCCTGCAAGTCCCCAACCGCTGGCAGCGCCCGGAAAACTTCGTCAACCGCCTCAAGGAAATGAACGGCGGCCGACAGATGGTGCGGCTGTCGGCGGAGTAGCGGCAGCCTCGGTATCCGTGCCCCGGACGCAGAATGTGGGTCCCGGCTCTGCGCCGCAACGCCAAGAGGCGTTGCAGCGCGTCCGGGACACGAGATCATCCAAATTATCCGCCCCGCGGAATCTTCCTCATCCCCTGCATGAGCGCCCCGCCCTAACCGCACGCCCGCGCAATAGACTTTTCCCACCCCCGGCGGCATCCTCCGGCCATCAACCGATAACAGAGCCCGCGGGCCACCCAGGGGGAACACATCATGCTGCAGACACGCTTCACTGAACTCGTCGGGGTCGAGCACCCGATCGTCCAGGGCGGCATGCAGTGGGTCGGGCGGGCCGAGCTGGTCGCGGCCGTCGCCAATGCCGGCGCACTCGGCTTCATCACGGCGCTGACCCAGCCGACGCCGGAGGATCTCACAAAGGAGATCGCGCGCTGCCGTGACCTCACCGACAAGCCCTTTGGCGTCAACCTCACCATCCTGCCCGCGATCAAGCCGCCGCCTTACGCGGAATACCGCGCCGCCATCATCGAGAGCGGCATCACGGTGGTCGAGACCGCCGGCAACAAGCCGCAGGAGCATGTCGACGAGTTCAAGAAGCACGGCGTCAAGGTCGTGCACAAATGCACCAGCGTCCGCCACGCCCTCTCGGCCGAGCGCATGGGGGTCGATGCCATCTCGATCGACGGCTTCGAATGCGCCGGCCATCCCGGCGAGGACGACACCCCCGGCCTGATCCTGATCCCGGCCGCCGCCAACAAGGTCAAGATCCCGATGATCGCCTCCGGCGGGTTTGCCGATGCCCGCGGCCTCGTCGCCGCGCTGGCGCTGGGCGCCGACGGCATCAACATGGGCACCCGCTTCATGGCGACCAAGGAGAGCCCGATCCACCAGCTCATCAAGGAAAAGATCGTCGCCAATGACGAGCGCGAGACCGAGCTGATCTTCCGCACCATGCGCAACACCTCCCGCGTCGCCAAGAACGAGATCTCGACCAGGGTCGTCGCCATGGAGAAGGAAGGCGCCAGGTTCGAGGACATCCGCGAGCTCGTTGCGGGGGCCCGCGGCAAGATGGTCTACGCGACCGGCAATTCCGACGAAGGCATCTGGTCGGCCGGCCAGGTTCAGGGCCTGATCCAGGACATCCCGAGCTGCGCCGAGCTGATCTCCCGCATCGTGCGCGAAGCGCAAGCGATCATCAGGAACAGGCTCGAAGGCATGATCGTTCATCCGAGCGCGCAAGCGGCGGAATATTCACTGTAAGAAGCGAGAGCAATTGATGAAGGCTTACGTCTACGGCCCTGATGGCGCTCAGATTTCCGACGTTCCTCAACCTAAGCCGAAAGGCACGCAGGTGCTGGTCCGCGTGCGTGCCTGTGGACTCAATCGCGCCGACACCGGCATGCGCAAGGGCCACGCCCATGGCGCGGCCGGCGGTGTCGGCACCGTGCTCGGGATGGAATGGGCCGGTGAGGTCGCCGAGCTCGGACCGGACGCCAAGGGCGTCAAGGTCGGCGATCGCATCATGGGATCGGGCGGCGCGGCGTTTGCCGAGTACACGCTCGCCGACCATGGCCGGCTGTTCCGTGCCCCCTCGAACATGAATTTCGAGGAGGCCGCCACCCTGCCCGTCGCGCTCGCGACCATGCACAATGCCGTCGTCACCGTCGGCGGCGTGCAGCCGGGACAGGCCGTGCTGATCCAGGGCGCGAGCTCCGGCGTCGGCCTGATGGCGATGCAGATCGCCAAGCTGAAGGGCGCCAAGCTCGTGATCGGCTCCTCGACCGATGCCTACCGCCGCGGCCGGCTGAAGGAATACGGCGCCGACCTCGCGGTCGATTCCTCGGACCCCAAATGGGCCGAGGAGGTGCTGAAGGCGACGAACGGCGAAGGCGTCGACCTCATCGTCGACCAGGTCTCCGGCAAGGTTGCCAACCAGAACCTCGCCGCAACCAGGGTCCTGGGCCGCATCGTCAATGTCGGCCGGCTCGGCGGCACCCATGCCGGCTTCAACTTCGACCTCCATGCCGCCCGCCGCATCAGCTACATCGGCGTCACCTTCCGCACCCGCACCATCGAGGAGGTGCGCGAGATCTTCGAGGAGGTCCGCAAGGACATCTGGGGCGCGGTGGAATCGCGCAAGCTGCAGCTCCCGATCGACAAGGTCTATGGGTTCGACGACATCGACAAGGCGTTCGAGCACATGGAGGCGAACAAGCATCTGGGGAAGATCGTGGTGACGGTGCCGTAACGCCCCGGAGCCATCCAAAGACACCGGTCTCGTAGGGTGGGCAGCAAAGCGAAGCGTGCCCACGATCTGTATCCATCACGGAGGAATCGTGGGCACGGCGCTATCGCGCCTTTGCCCACCCTACGAGTTTGGAGCGCGCCGCTCTCTCCGCTCGTCATGGCCGGGCTTGACCCGGCCATCCACGTCTTGGCGGCTTGGCACGAAGAACGTGGATGCCCGGGACGAGCCCGAGCATACGGAGCAAGTGGCATCAGCCACCATTCAATTCGGAAGCATTCGCAATAGCTTCGCTCCTGCAACTCACTTGCGACTATAGCTGTGGATCGTCGCTTGATGTTCGACCTCACCCTGCTACATCCCCGCCATGACCTCCCAGCACAACAAGACTTCGGTCGCCGCGATCTCGATCTTCGCCAGCGGCGGCATGGCGGCGGCCAAGTTCGTGGTCGGCATCGCGATCGGCTCGCTCGCGCTGATCTCCGAGGCCCTGCACTCCTCGATCGACCTCGTCGCGACCATCATCACCTGGGCGGTGGTGCGGGTGTCCGACAAGCCGGCCGACGAGGAGCACCATTACGGCCACGGCAAGCTGGAGAGCATCTCCGCGCTCGGCGTCACCGCCCTGCTCTACGTGCTCGCCGGCGGCATCCTGGTCGAGGCCTATGGCCGCTTGCGCGAGGGAACCGCGCCGCCGACGATTTCGGCCGTGCCGTTCGTGGTGCTGGTGATCGACATCGTCGTGAACCTCTGGCGCGCGCGTGCCCTGCACCGGGCCGCGCGGGAGACCAGGAGCCAGGCGCTCGCCGCCGACGCGCTGCATTTCGCTTCCGACGTGATGGGCTCGTTCGCCGTGATCGTGGGCCTGATCCTCGCCGCCCTCGGCTTCTGGTGGGGCGACGCCGCGGCGGCCGCCGCGGTTGCCGTGATGATCGCCCTGCTCGGCCTGCGCATGGCCGGCTCGACCGTGCAGACGCTGGTCGACCGCGCCCCCGAGGGCGCGCAGGAGAAGGCCACCGCCGCGATCCGCGGCGTCCCCGGCGTGATCGACGTCGAGCGGTTGCGCGTGCGCATGGTCGGGGCGACCACCTTCATCGACACCATCGCCAAGGTGCCGCGGACCTATCCGATCGACCGTGTCGAGGAGATCAAGCGCGAGGCGCAGGCCGCCGTCGGCAAGGCGTTCGGCGATGCCGACCTCACCTTCACCCCGGTCCCGGTCGCGCGCGACAACGAGACCGTGCGCGACCGCATCATGGTGATCGCCCACAATTCCGGCCTCGCCATCCACCACGTCACGGTGCACGATCTCGGCGCCAAGCTGATCGTCAGCATCGACCTCGAGGTCGACGCCGAGATGCAGCTCGAGGCCGCCCATGACATCGCCAACACGCTGGAGCGCAGCATCCAGGAGGAGTTCGGCGAGGACGTCGAGGTCGACGTTCATATCGAGCCGCTGGAGCCGGAACTGCCGTTCGGCGTCGATGCCGCGCCGGAGCGGGTGCAGACCATCGCCACTGCACTGGCCGAGTTCGCCGGCGAAGGCGAGATCCACGACATCCATAATGTGCGCGTCCGCAACACCGATGCCGGCGAGATCGTCAACTTCCACTGCCGCGCCGCGCCGTCGATGAGCGTGATCAAGGTGCACGAGCATGTCGACGCGATCGAGCGCGCGCTACGCCGCGCGTTCCCGAGCGTGAAGCGCGTCATCAGTCACGCCGAGCCGCCGCGCGCGTGACATGGAATGCGTGCGGAGTCGTACGTTCTCGTTTCGGACTCCTCGCGCCCCTGAGTTTGCGGACATTCGATGCGCAAACTGCGCATTGGATAAGAATAATTTCGCGTTAACGATTCGTTGACTCTCGACAGCCCGGCAAAACTGGATTCAAATCGATGTGATTCGGAAGCGACGTGGGGCCGCTTCCGAGCAGTTTTCAGGGGGCCGAAGGCATGTCGCGTGCAGACGCCGCGAACGCGTGCGTCCAATCCGATTCGATCAAGGGATTGGCGCAATCGATCGCGAAACCTGCCTACCACCGGCTGCTGATCGCGGAGCCGGCATTGCGCCGCGCCGTGCCGACGCTCATCATTGCCTTCCTGATCACCATCTGCCTCGGCGCGTTCGTGCAGGTCGTCGACCAGACGCGCCAGAAGCGGCAGGTCGTCCGGCACGACATCTCCGCGCTCGCCGACCTGCTCGCCGAGCGGATCGATCGCCTCACCTCGTCGCGGATGGAGCGGCTGAAGAACATCGAGAACCTGCCGACGCTGCTGCCCGACCTCATCCCGTCCTGGGGCCTTGCCGCGGGCCGCCATGTCATCGTCACCTCGGCCGGCATCGACCGCCGCATCCTCGCCCGCATTCCGATCGACAGCGATCCCGCCGGCAATGACCGCCTGCTCGATGCGATCACCACCGCGCAGCTGCTCGCAGCTCCGCCGCGCGACAACAACGTCTCCGACATGACGCTGCCGAGCGGCAACGCCGCGATGGCGATCTCGCGCCAGATCAAGTCGCTGCCCGGCCTCGTCACCGTGATCCAGGAGCGCAACGAGCCGATCTGGGGCTCTGACGCCGCGCTCTCGGTGACGCTGTCGGCGACAACAGGCTTCGTCGTCCTAATCCTCGGCTTCGCCTTCCACTGGCAGTCCACCCGCGCCCGCGAGGGCGACCTCATCAACGACGCCGTGCGCGGCCGCATCGACACCGCGCTCAACCGCGGCCGCTGCGGCCTGTGGGACTGGGACCTGTCGCGCGGCCGGATCTTCTGGTCGCAGTCGATGTTCTCGATGCTCGGCCTCGACGGCCGCAACGAGCTCCTCACCTTCGGCGAGGTCAACGCGCTGGTGAAGTCCGACGACATCGATCTGTTCGAGATCGCCGACCAGCTCATCTCCGAGAAGATCGACCACATCGACCAGACCTTCCGCATGCAGCATGTTGACGGCCACTGGATCTGGCTCCGCGTCCGCTGCGAGAAGACGCGCGGGGCAACCGATTCCAGCGTGCACCTGATCGGCATCGCGGTCGACATCACCGAGCAGAAGAGCCTCGCCGAGAAGACCGTGGAAGCCGACCTGCGCTTGCGCGACGCGATCGAGACGATCCCGGAAGCCTTTGTGCTGTGGGACGCCAGCGACCGCCTCGTGCTCTGCAATTCGCACTTCCAGCGCCTGCACAAGCTGCCCGACACCGCCGTCATTCCCGGCACCTCCTACGAGACCGTGCTCGAGGTCGGCCGCATGCCGGAGGTGCGCACCCGCCACAACGAGACCGGTGCCCAAGGCCCGGGCGCCCGCACCTTCGAGGCGCAGCTCGACGACGGCAGCTGGCTGCACATCAGCGAGCGCCGCACCAAGGACGGCGGCTACGTCTCGGTCGGCACCGACATCACCCGCATCAAGGAGCACGAGCAGAAGCTGGTCGACAACGACCTGCGCCTGCGCGCCACCGTCATCGACCTGAAGCGCTCGCAGGCAGCGCTGGAGCGCCAGGCGGTCGAGCTCGCCGACCTTGCCGAGAAGTACCAGCGCGAGAAGACCCGCGCCGAGGAAGCCAACCAGACCAAGTCGAAATTCCTTGCCAATATGAGCCACGAGCTGCGCACACCGCTGAACGCCATCATTGGCTTCTCCGAGATCATGGGCTCGGGCATGTTCGGCGAGCTCGGCAGCGAGAAGTACCAGGAATACTGCCAGGACATCCTGACCAGCGGCCACTACCTGCTCGAGGTCATCAACGACATCCTCGACATGTCCAAGATCGAGGCCGGGCGCATGAAGCTCGACATGGAAGAGCTGGACTTGGCGCAGACGCTGGCGGAATCCCTGCGCGTCGTCACCGGGCGGGCCCAGGACAAGCACCTGACGCTGGACGCCGACATCGCGAAGTCCATCTCGGTCGTCGCCGACCGCCGCGCGACCAAGCAGATCATAGTCAACCTCTTGTCCAACGCGGTGAAGTTCACGCCCGACGGCGGCCGCGTCGTGGTCCGCAGCCGCGAGCTCGACGACAGGATCGTGCTGATGATCGCCGATACCGGCATCGGGATCGCGCCGCATTCGCTGGCGCGGCTCGGCCGCCCGTTCGAGCAGGTCGAGAGCCAGCTCAGCAAGACCTATCACGGCTCGGGCCTTGGCCTTGCCATCGCCCGCTCGCTGGCGCAGCTCCACGGCGGCTCGATGCGGCTGCGCTCGAAGATCGACGTCGGCACCGTCGTCCGCGTCACCCTGCCGCGCAACGCCGTCAAGGCGGCGACCGGTATATCGGCGGCGGCTTAGCGTACGGCAGGAAGCTCGCCCGAGGCCATCCTTCGAGACGCCCGCCTCCGGCGGGCCCTCAGGATGAGGGCGGAGTACGCGGCAGCCGTTTCAACGAGCACCGATACAACGCTTGCTCCGGCCCCGCCGCTCTGGCTCCTACAGCTGCAGCGACGGCGCCACTTCGCGCGCGACATTGACCAGCGCCGCGATCAGCGGCGTCATGGGATCGCGCTGCGGGATCACCATGCCGATGCTGTAATTGACCTCGGGGTCGATGATCGGGATCGAACGCACGGTGTCGGAGAGGCCGAGTGTCTCGGCGAGCTTGGCCGGCATCACGCTTGCCCAGCGCCCTGTCTTCACATGCGTGAACAACACGAGCAGCGAGTTCGAGGTCAAGGTCGGCGTCGCCTCCGCGCCGACCGAGCGCAGCGCACGATCGATGATGCGGCGGTTCTGCATGTCGGGCGTCAGCAGGCACAGCGGCACCTGCCCGACCTCGGTCCAGGTCACCGTCTCGCGGTCGCCGAACATTCCGTCCGGCGCGGTCAAGAGACGATAGCTCTCGTTGTAGAGCGGAATGGTGCGCACCTTGCCGATCGGCTCGTTCTCGATATAGGTCAGCCCCGCATCGACCTCGAGATTTTCGAGCAGCCCCAGTACCTCCGATGACGTCGTGGACTGGATGCGGAAGCGCACCTCGGGATGCCGCGCGCGGAACGGCGTCGTCAGCGCGGCGACCATGCCGAGCACGGTCGGGATCGCGGCAATGCGGATCTCGCCGGAGAGCTGGTGCTTCAACCCGTTGATCTCGTCGCGCATGGCGCGGGCATCGCCCACGATCCGCCGCGCCCAGTCGAGCGCCCGCTCGCCTTCGGGCGTGAACCCCTGGAAGCGTGAGCCGCGCTGGACCAGCATCACGCCGAGGATCTCCTCGAGCTGCTTCAGCCCGGTCGACATCGTCGGCTGGGTCACGCCGCAAGCCTCTGCCGCGCGTCCAAAATGCCGTTCCTTCGCCAGCGCCAGCAGCAGTTCAAGCTTGTCGATCAACCGGACGTCCCCTCGAATTCTGTCGTGGCATGCAAGCTAGCATGCCGGGCCTGCACCAACACGCAAAAACCGGCAGCCGATACAAGCTTCATTACCCATTCGTATCGACCGATTGCGGTTGCAAATCGATCTGAATTCGCAATCGCAGCATGAGACAGCTTTATTGATCTTCGAATGATTCCAAATACTTTGTGGGGAAATAACGCTGAGGTTGAGAACGAAGAATGACAGCGGTTTACGAGCCTTGGGACGAGACGCGCGGCGCCGAGATCATCGCTGAACATGCGAAGCAGGAGGGCGCAACGCTCGTCATCCTGCATGCGCTTCAGGAGGCGTTCGGCTACGTGCCGGAGGCGGCGATTCCCATGGTCGCGCAGGCGCTGAATCTGTCGCGCGCCGAGGTGCACGGCGTTTTCACCTTCTATCATGATTTCCGCCACAAGCCGGCCGGCCGCCACGTGCTGAAGCTGTGCCGCGCAGAGGCCTGCCAGGCCGCGGGCGGCGATGCGCTGGCCGCGCGCGCCGAATCGAAGCTTGGCGTGTCGCTCGGCAATACGACGGCTGATGATCGCGTCACGCTCGAGCCGATCTACTGCCTCGGCCTGTGCGCGACCGCGCCGTCGGCGATGCTTGATGGCAGGCTCGTCGGCCGGCTCGACGAGAGGCGCCTCGATGCGCTGGTCGCGGAGGCACAGCGATGAGCATGCGTCTCTTCGTCTCACGCGATGCAGGTGCGGTCGCCGTCGGCGCCGACGAGGTTGCGCTGGCGCTGGAACAGGCCGCGGCCAAGCGCGGCGCCGCCGTTGAGATCGTCAGGACCGGCTCGCGCGGCATGTACTGGCTGGAGCCGCTGGTCGAGGTCGCAACGCCGCAGGGCCGGATCGCCTTCGGCCCTGTGACCGAAGCCGACGTGCCCTCCCTGCTCGACGCGCTCGCCAGCAACACGCCGCATCTGTTGCGGCTCGGCGCGACCGACGAGATTCCCTGGCTGAAGCGCCAGACCCGCCTCACCTTCGCCCGCTGCGGCGTGATCGATCCGCGCTCGCTCGACGACTACCGCGCCCACGGCGGCTACAAGGGGTTTGAGCGCGCACTCTCGCTCGGCCCGGATGCGATCCTGAACGAAGTCACCGCGTCCGGCCTGCGCGGCCGCGGTGGCGCGGGCTTTCCGACCGGCATCAAGTGGAAAACCGTCGCGCAAGCCAAGGCCGACCGCAAGTTCATCGTCTGCAATGCCGACGAAGGCGACAGCGGCACCTTCGCCGACCGCATGATCATGGAAGGCGATCCCTTCCTGGTCATCGAAGGCATGACGACTGCCGGCATCACCGTCGGCGCGACCAAGGGCTACATCTACATCCGCAGCGAATATCCGCATGCGGTCGAGGCGATGAACGCCGCCATCGTGGCGGCCAAGCGTGGCGGCTATCTCGGCGACAAGATCGGCGGCTCCGCCTACAGCTTCGATCTCGAAGTGCGCGTCGGCGCCGGCGCCTATGTCTGCGGCGAGGAGACCTCGCTGCTGGAGAGCCTGGAAGGCCGTCGCGGCATCGTGCGCGCCAAGCCGCCGCTGCCGGCGCATCACGGCCTGTTCGGCAAGCCGACCGTCATCAACAACGTGCTGTCGTTCGCGGCGATTCCCTTCATCCTCGCGGAAGGCGCCAAGGCCTATGCCGATTTCGGCATGGGCCGCTCGCGCGGCACGATGCCGATTCAGCTCGCCGGCAACATCCGCTACGGCGGCCTCTACGAGACCGCCTTCGGCGTCACGCTCGGCGAGCTCGTCGACGAGATCGGCGGCGGCACGGCCACCGGCCGTCCGGTCCGCGCGGTTCAGGTCGGCGGGCCCCTTGGGGCCTATTTCCCCCGCGCGCTGTTCGACACGCCGTTCGACTACGAGGCGTTCGCTGCGCGCGACGGCCTGATCGGCCATGGCGGCATCGTCGTGTTCGACGATAGCGTCGACATGCGCAGGCAGGCGCGCTTCGCCATGGAGTTCTGCGCCGTCGAATCCTGCGGCAAGTGCACGCCGTGCCGGATCGGCTCGACCCGCGGCGTCGAGACCATCGAGAAGATCATCAATGGCGAGCGCGTCCATGAAAATCTCGCGCTCGTCGAGGACCTCTGCAACACCATGAAATTCGGCTCGCTCTGCGCACTCGGCGGCTTCACGCCCTACCCCGTGCTCAGTGCATTGAAGCACTTCCGGGAGGACTTCGCACCCATCCCGACCACGCTTCAGGCCGCGGAATAGGAGAACGACAATGTCTCTGATCGAGGAAATCGACTACGGCACGCCGCGCTCCAAATCGGAAACGATGGTCACGCTGACCATCGACGGCAATCAGGTCACGGTGCCCGAGGGCACCTCGATCATGCGGGCCGCGATGGACGCCGGCCACCAGATCCCGAAGCTCTGCGCCACCGACATGGTCGACGCCTACGGCTCCTGCCGGCTCTGCCTCGTCGAGATCGAGGGCCGCGCCGGCACGCCTGCATCCTGCACGACGCCGGTCATGAACGGCCTCGTCATTCACACCCAGACCGAGCGGTTGAAGAAGCTGCGCAAGGGCGTGATGGAGCTCTACATCTCCGACCATCCGCTCGACTGCCTCACCTGCGGCGCCAACGGCGATTGCGAATTGCAGGACATGGCCGGCGCCGTCGGCCTGCGCGACGTGCGCTACGGCTATGAGGGCGAGAACCACGTTTTCGCCAAGACGAACGGCTGCAGCAACGACCACTGGATGCCGAAGGACGAGTCCAACCCGTACTTCACCTACGATCCCTCCAAGTGCATCGTCTGCTCGCGCTGCGTCCGCGCCTGCGAGGAGGTGCAAGGCACTTTCGCGCTGACCATCTCCGGCCGCGGCTTCGACAGCCGCGTCTCGCCGGGCATGAGCGAGAGCTTCCTCGGCTCCGAATGCGTCTCCTGCGGTGCCTGCGTGCAGGCCTGCCCGACCGCGACCCTGACCGAAAAATCCGTGATCGAGATCGGCCAGCCCGAGCATTCGGTCGTCACCACCTGCGCCTATTGCGGCGTCGGCTGCGCCTTCAAGGCCGAGATGCGCGGCGAGGAAGTGGTGCGCATGGTGCCGTACAAGGACGGCAAGGCCAATCGTGGCCATTCCTGCGTCAAGGGTCGCTTCGCCTGGGGCTACACCAACCACAAGGAACGCATCCTCAAGCCGATGATCCGCGAGCGGATCGAGGATCCCTGGAAGGAAGTCTCCTGGGACGAAGCGTTCTCCTTTGCCGCCGCGAGGATGCGCGGCATTCAGAAGAAGTACGGCCGCGACGCCATCGGCGGCATCACCTCCTCCCGCTGCACCAACGAGGAAACCTATCTGGTGCAGAAGCTGATCCGCGGCGGCTTCGGCAACAACAATGTCGACACCTGCGCCCGCGTGTGCCACTCGCCAACCGGCTATGGCCTGTCGCAGACGTTCGGCACGTCGGCCGGCACGCAGGATTTCGACTCGGTCGAGGAGACCGATGTCGCCGTCATCATCGGCGCCAATCCCGCCTCGGCTCACCCGGTGTTCGCATCGCGCCTGAAGAAGCGGTTGCGCCAGGGCGCCAAGCTGATCGTGATCGATCCGCGCCGTACCGAGATGGTGGAATCGCCCCATGTGAAGGCGCTGCATCTGCCCTTGATGCCCGGTACCAACGTTGCCGTCGTGACCGCGCTTGCGCATGTCATCGTCACCGAAGGCCTCGTCAACGAAGCCTTCGTGCGCGAGCGCTGCGACTGGGCCGAGTTCGAGGAATGGGCGGCCTTCGTCGCGCAGCCGAAGCACAGCCCGGAATCCACCGCGATCCTCACCGGCGTCGATCCGAAGGTGCTGCGCGAAGCCGCCCGCGTCTACGCCACCGGTGGCAACGGCGCGATCTATTACGGCCTCGGCGTCACCGAGCACAGCCAGGGCTCGACCACCGTGATCGCGATCGCCAATCTCGCGATGGCTACCGGTAATATCGGCCGTCCCGGCGTCGGCGTGAACCCGCTGCGCGGCCAGAACAACGTGCAGGGCTCGTGCGACATGGGCTCGTTCCCGCACGAGCTGCCGGGCTATCGCCACATCTCGGGCGATGCCGTGCGCGACCAGTTCGAGGCGCTGTGGAACGTCAAGCTCAACCCGGAGCCGGGCCTGCGCATTCCCAACATGTTCGATGCCGCGATCGAAGGCACGTTCATGGGCATCTATGTGCAGGGCGAGGACATTCTGCAGTCCGATCCCAACACTTCGCATGTGGTGGCGGCGCTGTCGGCGATGGAATGCGTCATCGTCCACGATCTCTTCCTGAACGAGACCGCGAACTACGCCCACGTCTTCCTGCCCGGCTCGAGCTTCCTCGAGAAGGACGGCACCTTCACCAATGCCGAGCGGCGTATCCAGCGCGTGCGCAAGGTGATGACGCCGAAGAACGGCATGGCCGACTGGGAGGTCACCATCGCGCTCGCCAAGGCGATGGGCTTCGAGATGAACTACAGCCATCCCTCGGAGATCATGGACGAGATCGCGGCGCTGACGCCGACCTTCACCGGCGTCTCCTACGCCAAGCTCGATGAGCTCGGCTCGGTGCAGTGGCCCTGCAACGAGAAGGCGCCGGAGGGTACGCCGGTGATGCATATCGGCGGCTTCGTCCGCGGCAAGGGCAAGTTCATCGTCACCGAATATGTCGCGACCGACGAGCGCACCGGCCCCCGCTTCCCGCTGCTGCTCACCACGGGCCGCATCCTCAGCCAGTACAATGTCGGCGCGCAGACGCGGCGCACCGAGAACGTGGTCTGGCATGCCGAGGACCGTCTGGAGATCCATCCGCACGATGCCGAGCAGCGCGGCGTGCGCGACGGCGACTGGGTTCGCCTGACGAGCCGCGCCGGCGAGACCACGCTGCGCGCGGAGATCACCGACCGCGTCTCCCCGGGCGTCGTCTACACCACCTTCCACCACCCGGATACGCAGGCCAACGTGATCACGACCGACTATTCGGACTGGGCCACCAACTGCCCCGAATACAAGGTCACTGCCGTGCAGATCTCGCCGTCGAACGGCCCGTCCGACTGGCAGAAGGCCTATGACGAGCAGGCGCGGCATTCCCGCCGCATCGTGCCGGCAGAGGCCGCGGAGTAACGGCATGCACGTGCCTGTCCAGGCCATCGACCGCGACATCTGGCGTGACGGCGTCACGTCGGATGGGACGCGGCTGATCCCGGAGGAGACGCCGCTGGCGCTGACCTATAATGGCGGCACTTACGCCGTCATGATGGGGACGCCGCAGAACCTCGAGGATTTCGCCGTCGGCTTCAGCCTGGACGAAGGCATCATCAAGTCGGTCGACGACATCAAGTCGCTCGACGTGGTTCGCCTCGACGACGGCATCGAGCTGCGCATGTGGCTGGCCTCGGACGACGCCGCGCGCATCAGCGAGCGCCGCCGTCACATCGCTGGCCCCACCGGCTGCGGCATCTGTGGCATCGACTCCATCGCGGAGGCCGTGCGGCCCGCGGCCGTCGTGCCGCAAGGGACCATCTTCACGCCGCAGCAGATCATGACCGCGATGCAGGCGATCGCTCCCCTGCAATCGATCAACATGCAGACCCGCGCGGTCCATGCCGCAGCGTTCTGGTCGCCGGCAAACGGCATTGTGGCCCTGCGTGAAGACGTCGGCCGCCACAATGCGCTGGACAAGCTCGCGGGATCGCTGGCGCGGAGCCGGACCGACGCCAGCGCCGGCCTGGTGCTGCTGACGAGCCGTGTCTCGGTCGAGATGGTGCAGAAGACGGCCGCCATCGGCGCGCCTGTCATGGTCGCGGTCTCCGCCCCCACTGCGCTTGCGGTGCGCACCGCGGAGGCTGCCGGCATCACGCTGATTGCGATTGCCCGCAGCGACGGGTTTGAAGTGTTCACGCACCAGGGCCGCATCGCGGCTCTTGGTGCCCAGGAGATTATCGATGTCGTCGCCTGACCGCCTCGTCTACATGGCCAACCAGATCGGCACGTTCTTCCGCAGCCAGGGCCACGACAAGGCCGTGCCGGGGATCGCCGAGCACATCAAGAAGTTCTGGGATCCCCGGATGAAGCGCGCGATCTTCGCCCATCTCGATGCCGGCGGCGCTGGGCTCGAGCCGAACGTGCTCGAAGCCCTGACGTCGCTGAAGCAGGCTATTTCCCTTCCAGAAGCGCGCTGAACACGCGCCGCACCTCGCTCTGCGTCTCCTTCACGCGGGCCTCCAGCGCGGAGAAATCCGGCGCATCGCCGGCGCGCGCCATCACGCGCTGAAGATCGGTGCCGGCGGTCTCAGGCTTGAAGCGGTCACTGACGCAGAGCCGTAGGATCTGCGTCAGATCGTGATAGAGCCGCGCCGCGGCACGCAGGATCTCGGTCTCCGACTGTGAGAGCACGCCGAGCCGGCATGCGTTGTCCAGCACCTGCAAGGTGCTGACGTCGAGGATCTCGGGCTTGTCGTGCGCGTGCACGAGCTGGAGATATTGCGCGATGAAGTCGATATCGACCATGCCGCCGGCGGCATATTTGAGATCCCAATGGTCGCTCTCGCCCTTCTCCTGCGCGATCGCGTGCCGCATGTCGGCGACGTCGTTGGCGGTGATCGCGGGATCGCGGCGGCGGGTCAGGACATCGCGGATCACGCGCTCGATCCGCCCCTGGAATTCGCTCGAAGCCGACACCACGCGCGCGCGCGTCAGCGCCATGTGCTCCCAGGTCCAGGCCTCGTTGGCCTGGTAATCCGCGAAGGAGACGAGGCTCGAGGCCACCGGGCCGGCGCGCCCCGAGGGACGCAGCCGCATGTCGATCTCGTAGAGCACGCCGTAATTGGTGCGGGTCGTGAAGGCGCTGATCAGGCGCTGGGTGAAGCGGGCGAAATAATGCGCGCCCTGGAGCGACTTCGGTCCGTCCGAGTCCGGCTCGTCGCTGTCGAAATCGTAGAGCAGGATCAGGTCGAGATCGGACGAGGCCGTCATCTCGCGGCTGCCGAGCCGGCCCATCGCGATGATCGCGGTCTCCTGATCCTTGATGCGGCCGTGCTGGGCCGCGAAGCGCTCGGCGACGAGGCCGTGCACGGTGTGGACGATGCCTTCGGCAACGTCGGCAAAGGCCGTGCTTGCCTGCTGCGCCGAGACGGTGCCGGACAGGATGCGCGTGCCGATCAGGAACAGGCTCTCCTGCCCGAACAGGCGCAGGCGATCGAGGAATTCCTCGTATGAGCCGGCGTCCTGCACGGTCGCCGCCAGCCGTCCCGACAATTCCTGCTTGTCCGGCATGGCGCCGAAGAAACGCGGATCGATCAGCCCGTCCATGAGCTGCGGCTGCCGCGCCAGCATCTCGCCAAGCCGGGGCGCTGCGCCCAGCACCAAGGCCACCAGCGCCACGAGATCGCGGTTCTGGCCGAGCAGCGTGATCAGCCGGCCGCCGCGCTGGAGCGCCTGGAGGAATTGGTCGAACGCCACGACGGCGCGATCCGGCTCCTCGGCATGGGCGAGCCCCTCGATCAGGGCCGGCACGAACTCGACGAAGGCGCCTCGCGTCTGATCATTGCGGAACACGCGATAATCGCCGGTGATCCAGTCGCGCACGGTCTGCGCGAGGGCGGCAGGCTTCTTGAAGCCGAGCGAGGACAGATATTGCAGTAGGCGCGGATCGTCGGGACCCGTGCTGTAGTCGAGCGCCGGCAGCTTAGCCGTGCCGGTCAGGTCGTCGCCCTCGAACAGTTTTTCGTAATGCCCCTGCACGATCTCGAGCTGGCGCAACAGGTCGCGCGCGAAGGCTTCGCGATCCGCATAGCCAAAGAAGCGCGCAAAACGCTCGACCGCCTCCTTGTCCTCAGGCAACGCATGAGTCTGCTCGTCGGCGATCATCTGGAGACGATGCTCGACCCGGCGCAGGAATTCGTACGCCGTGGTCAGCTCGTCGCGCGCAGCGGACGTGATCCAGTTGCTTGAGGCGAGAATGTCGAGCGCCTTGAGCGTCGGCCGCACCCGCAATTCGGGATGGCGGCCGCCCGCGATCAGCTGCTGCGTCTGCGCGAAGAACTCGATCTCGCGGATGCCGCCGCGGCCGACCTTGACGTTGTGCCCCTCGACCGCGATCTCGCTCTGGCCGCGATAGGTCTGCATCTGCCGCTTCATGTCGTGCACGTCGGCAAGTGCGGCGAAGTCGAGATGTTTGCGCCAGACGAACGGCGCGATCTCGGCGAGCAACGCCTCGCCCGCCCGGGGATCGCCGGCACAGGCGCGCGCCTTGATCATCGCGGCGCGCTCCCAGGTCCGCCCTTCCCGCTCGTAGTAGTTCAGCGCGGCGTCGCGCGAGATCGCCACTTGCGTCGAGGACGGATCCGGGCGCAGGCGCAGATCGACGCGGAAGACGTAACCGTCATAGGTGCGCTGCTGGAGGATGCGCGCCATGCCTTGCGTCACACGGACGAAGAACGGCTGCGGCTCGATGTCGGGCGCCAGCGTCGTGGCTTCGGGATCGAAGAACACGATAAGATCGATGTCGCTGGAATAGTTCAGCTCACCCGCCCCCATCTTGCCCATCGCGAGCACGATCAGGCCGCTGCCCTCTTCAGGGGCTTCCGGATTGGGCGGTGAGAGCTTGCCACGTGCGGCTTCCTGCCGCAGCAGATACTGGAGCGCCGCCTGCACCGAGGACACCGCGACGTCGGTCAGCGCCACCGTCACCTGCATCACCGGCCAGACCCCGCCGATGTCGCACAGCGCGGTCAGCAGAGCCGCTTCCGCCTTCATGCGGCGGAGCAGGCGCATCACCTCGGTTTCGTCGCCCGCCGCGAGCACTGCGCCCCTCGCCTCCGCGATCAACGCGGGAAGATGCGCATCCGGATCGCATTCGAGCAGGCGGATCAGGCGCAGTGCATCGGCGCGCACCAGATCGAACAGATAGGGCGAGAATTCCGCAATGCCGGCCAGGATATCCCGCGCGAAGGGATGGCTCAGCAAGCCCTCGATACGGGCGGATTGTGCCGGCTCAAGTTCCGCCAGCCAGCTCTCAAGACGTCGTTCGTCGGTTGCGGAAGCGGCAATATGGGGAGCCTCCGCGAAGCGGGTCGCGAGGCTCACACCAGTCTTGTCCGCGTTTCCCGGCGCGGAGTGGTTCATGCCACCTTCTGTGGCACATCCGGCAGCGGAGGAGCAACCCTGTCGCCCGCGCCCGCACGCGCCGGCAGCACCAGCGTGGCGACGAGGCCGGGATTGGCATCGCCTAGCCGCAATTCGCCGCCATGAAGCGTCGCAACCGCGGCGGCCAGGCTGAGGCCGAGGCCGGAGCCCGGCAGCGTGCGGCTGGCTTCGAGCCGCACGAATCGCTCGACGACATGCTTGCGATCGGCTTCGGGGATGCCGGGGCCGCGATCAGTGACGCTGAGCAGCACGTGGTCGCCCTCGCGCTTCGCCTCGATCGTGATCTGCCTTGCGTCCATGCTGACCACGGTTCCCGCCACCTGCGCGGCCGGCTTGCCATATTTGATCGCGTTCTCGACCAGATTGGCGAGCGCCTGGCTGATCAGCTCGCGGTTGGCGTGAACCGGCGTCGGCTCGGCCTTGACCTTCAGGGTCATGCCGTCGTCCTCGGCGAGCGGCTCGTACAGCTCGTGGATGCCGCCGGCCACATCGGCCGCGTCGAAATCATCCATGTTGCCGCGCGCCTGGCCTGACTCGGCGCGCGCGATCATCAGCAGCGCGTTGAAGGTGCGAATCAGTCCGTCGGATTCCTCGATGGTCCGTTCCAGCGCGGCGCGGTAATCGGCCTCGCAGCCCGATTTCGCCAGCGCCTCCTCGGCGCGATTGCGCATGCGCGTCAGCGGCGTCTTGAGGTCGTGGGCGATGTTGTCGGAGACTTCCTTCAGCCCCGCCATCAGCGCCTCGATCCGCTCCAGCATCGCGTTGAGGTTTTCGGCGAGGCGATCGAGCTCGTCGCCGCTGCGCCCGACCGGCAGGCGGCCGCTGAGATCGCCGGTCATGATGCGCTGGGCCGTGCCGGTCATGGCGTCGATGCGGGTGAGCACGCGGCGCGCGACGAAAATGCCGCCGCCAAGGCCGAGCACCACCACGATCAGGACCGACCATTGCGCCGCCTTGGCGACGATGCCGAACAGCCGTCGCCGCTCGGCAAGATCGCGGCCGATCAGAAGCCGGAAGCCGTTTTCGAGCTCGGTGACGCGCACCAGCGCGCGGTGGTCGCGGTCATCGGCATCCTCGATGCGGCGGTACGCCGTCTCGGACCAGCCACGCGTCGCCAACACGCCCGGCGCCAGCGAGCCGACATTGCCGGCGATCGCCTGCCCGGTCGGCGTGGTCACGAGGTAGAGGTTGGCGCCGGGCCGCAGCGCCCGGTATTCGATCGTGCGCACAACGCCCAACATGCCGCGGCGGCCGTAGATCTCGTCGATCTCGGCGGTCTCGGCATTGACCGTCTGCGTGATCTCCTCGGTGATCAGCCGCCGCGTATTCCACGCGAAATAGCCGAGCAGCGAGGCCGCGAACATCGCGAACAGCAGCAGATAGACCAGCGTCAGCCGGAACGCCGTGGTGCGGACGAGTTTACCGAATGCCGTCACGGATCATGTATCCGGCGCCGCGGATCGTGTGCAGCAGCGGCCGCTCAAAACCCTTGTCGATCTTGGAGCGCAACCGCGAGATGTGCACGTCGATCACGTTGGTCTGCGGATCGAAATGATAGTCCCAGACGTTCTCCAGCAGCATGGTGCGCGTCACCACCTGGCCGGCGTGCTTCATGAGGTATTCGAGCAGGCGGAATTCGCGCGGCTGGAGCGTCAGCTCATCCTTGCCGCGGGCGACGCGGTGGGAGAGCCGGTCGAGCTCGAGATCGCCGACGCGATAGAGCGTGTCCTCGGCCGGTCCGCCGCGGCGGCGCGACAGCACCTCGACCCGGGCCAGCAGCTCGGCGAAGGAATACGGCTTTGGCAGGTAGTCGTCGCCGCCTGCGCGCAGGCCCTTGATGCGGTCGTCGACCTGCCCGAGCGCGGAGAGAATCAGCACCGGCGTGGTGTTGTCCTTGTCGCGCAGCGCGCCGATCAGCGACAGGCCGTCGCGCTTGGGCAGCATGCGGTCGACCACCAGCACGTCGTAGTCGCCGTTCTCGGCCATGGCGAGGCCTTCCTCGCCGTCGGCGGCGTGATCGGCAATGTGACCGACTTCGCGAAACGCCTTCACGAGGTAGTCGGCGGATTCGCGGTCGTCTTCGATGATGAGGAGGCGCATCGTGCGTTCGGCGGCGGTCAAGGAGGTCAACCTTTTCTAAACATGGCGCGAGCGGCAATCGCATGCAAGCCGAGGGAAGCGGTCTCGGATCGAGAAAAAGGCGGGCGGTGAAGCTGGGGGGACTTCACCGCCCTAGGCCTTCCGACGGAGGGGGGGCGTAATTCCACCGGAAGGTAGGCTGGGGAAGCAATCGTTGCGCTGCTCCCCCGAGGAGCGTCGGCGGCGGGGGCGACTGATGCCGGCGACACCCCTCATCTCGTAAGCCTCCTGCCCTCAGCCCTTGGCGAGGGGGATCGCGACGAAGCGCGACTGGCCGCCGCTCTTCACGCGCATCAGGACGCTGTTCTTGTTGTCGGACCGCGCCGCATTGATGGCGTCGCGGACTTCGCCGGCAGTGGCCACGCTCTTGCCGCCGACTTCGAGAATCACGTCGCCTTCCTTGAAGCCGCGTTCGGCCGCGGCGCTCTTCGGATCGACCTCGGTGACGACAACGCCTTCCTTGCCGGCGCCGGCCACGGAATCGGCAGGCGCAACCGTCATGCCGAGCTTGGGCACGTCGGTGCCCTTGGTCGCACCCTTGCCGCTGTCCTTGTCGGTGTCGGCCTTGGCCTCGACCGTGTTCGGCAGCTGGCCGAGGGTGAGGTTGATGACCTTGTCCTGACCCTTGTGCAGCACGTTGAGCTTCACGGTCGCGCCGGGCGCCATGCCGCCGATGGTGCGGGCGAGCTCACGGGCGTCCTTGACGGACTCGCCGTTGACCGCGGTAATGACGTCGCCGGATTCGATGCCGGCCTTCGCCGCCGGACCGTTCGCCTGCGGCTCGGCCACCAGCGCGCCTTCGGCCTTCTTCATGCCGAGGCTGTCGGCGATGTCCGAGGTCACCGGTTGGATCTGCACGCCGATCCAGCCGCGGCTGACCGAGCCCTTGTCCTTGAGCTGGGCCACCACGCTCTTCACGGTGTTGGCGGGAATCGAGAACGCGATGCCGACGCTGCCGCCGGAGGGCGAATAGATCGCGGTGTTGACGCCCATCACCTCGCCGTTGGTGTCGAACGCCGGACCACCGGAATTGCCCTTGTTCACGGGCGCGTCGATCTGGATGAAATCGTCATAGGGACCGTTGCCGATGTCGCGGCCGCTGGCCGAGACGATGCCGGCGGTCACGGTGCCGCCGAGGCCGAAGGGATTGCCGACCGCGAGCACCCAGTCGCCGATCCGCGGCTTGCTGTCGGCAAGCTTGGCGAACGGGAAGTTGGAGCCGCCCTCGACCTTGATCAGAGCGAGGTCGGTGCGCTGGTCAGTGCCGATCACCTTGGCGGTGTAGGTCTTGCCGTCGTCGGTGGTGACCTCGACCTTGTCGGCGCCGTCGACGACGTGGTTATTGGTCACGGCAAAGCCGTCAGCCGAGATGAAGAAGCCCGAGCCCTGGCCCTGCACGACGCGGCCTCGGCCGCCACCCTTCAGGCCGGGAATGCCGTCCGGACCGCCGAAGCGGCGGAAGAAGCGCTCCATCGGCGAGCCCGGCTGGAACGGCGACTGTGCGTCGTCGCCATCATCGTTGCTGGCGGTCTTCTCCTTGATGTTGACCTTCACCGAGATCACCGACGGCTTCACGCGCTCGACGATGTCGGCAAAGCCGACCGGACGCTCGACCTTGCGAACCTCGTTGTTGACCTGCGCATGCGCCGGGCTGGAGAACAGGTCGGCGGGCGACATCGACGGGCTGAAGCCGTAAACGGCAGCGCCGAGGCCGGCGACGACCGAGGCCATCAGCGCGATCTTGCGCGCGGAAAACACCGACCGGCGTGGCTGCCGGTAGGACGGAAGGTTCGAGAGGTCGATAGGGTCGGTCATGCAGAGATCTCCAAGGCCTTGAAATCCATCTGGTGCCGGATACGGCACCTTTACGGACCTGAAGATGGGGTCTTCCGCCTTACCGTGCGCTGGCGGCGGGGTTAAACTTTTGTAATGCAGGGGCGAGGCCGATGCGGCAGTTTATCGCAGGCCAAAAGTCGTGGTTTTTTAGGAACTTAACCGCACTTGCCTGATGGGCCGAAAGCGCAGCTTTTTCAGCGTTTTCAGCTCGCCCGAACGCTGAGAATGAACTCGTCCACCTCGCGTTTCAAGGTCTCGGCCTGACGCGACAGATCGACGGCGGAATCCCGAGCCTCGGCGGCCATGCGGCCGGTCTCGGCAGAGGTCGCGGTGATCTGGGCGATGTGATTGGAGACATCGAGGGTTCCGTGCGCGGCGTCCTGTGCGCTGCGGGTGATGTCCTGCGTGGCGTTGCGCTGCTGGGCGGTATCGACCTCGATGCCGGACATGATCGAGGAGATCTCCGACAGCGTCTTCGAGATGCCATCGATCGCGCCCCGCGTCTCTGCGGTGATGCCCTGGATGCTGGCGATATGCGAGGTGATCTCCTCGGTCGCCTTGCTGGTCTGGTGCGCGAGGCTCTTCACCTCGGACGCGACCACTGCAAAGCCCTTGCCGGCTTCGCCAGCCCGCGCCGCCTCGATGGTGGCATTGAGCGCGAGGAGATTGGTTTGCGCGGCGATCGCCTGCACCAGCTGCACGACCTCGCCGATCTTGTCGGCGGCATCCGAGAGCGTGTGGATGGTGTCGCGGCTCTTCTCGGCCTGGGACGCTGCGCCCTCGGCGCGCTGGGTCGCATCGGTGACGCGGCGGCTGATCGTGCCGATCGAATTCGTCATCTCCTCGGCCGAGCCCGCAACCGTCTGCACGCTGGCGTTGGCCTGGCTTGCCGCGCTCGCGACCGCATTGGCCTTGGTGCTGGTGTCATTGGCGGTGCGGGACAATGTCTCCGCGTTGCTCTTCAGGTGCACTGCGGATGACGCCACGCTGTCGACAACGCTGGCGACGAGGTCGTTGAAGTGCTTGACGCGTTCGTCGAGGAATGTCGAGCGCTCGGCCTGATGCTGCGCTTCGTGTAATTGCTGCTCGGTGAGGCGGCGACGCTCGAGGCCGTTGGTCTTGAACACCTCCAGCGCGCCGGCGAGCAGGCCGATCTCATTGGTGCCGCCGAGCCCGGGAACAGGCGTCTCGAACTTCTGGTCGGCGACCTCGCGCATCGCATGCACGATCGCCGCCAGCGGATTGAGGATGCCGTTGCGCACGGCGAACCAGGTGGTGAGGCAGATCGCGGCAGCGATCACCGCGATCACGCCGCAGGCGACCATGAAATACGAGAACGCTGTCTGCGCCTGCTGATAGATCTGCATCGCGTGGTCGCGCGCGGGGCCGCTGAGCGCGGCGAAGTCCGACGACAGGCTGGTGATCTCGTTGTTGAGATAGAGCACCGCGACGAAGCCGGTGCCGCCGCCGATGCCCAGCAGGAACAATAATGCAGCGACCATGGCGCCGACCAGGAAACGGATCGTCAGATTGCTGTTGGTGAACATCGCTGCGGACTCGAGGCTGGAATCAAAGCTCGCGACAAGCTTCCAGACAAAGGTCAACAGGGCATGAAATGAGCTGCGTGATGCCGCCTACGTATCATTACGTAGCTAGGACGATTTTGGCTCGTCCGACATCAAGGCCGCAAGCCGCGCTTCTTCCTCGGGCGTGAGCGGCGGAGCTGGTAGATCTGCACCGCTTTTCACGCGCCGGCGGATCTGCAGCCACAGCGCGAGGCCGCCGCCGATCAGCAGCAGCGGCGCGAGCAGCCAGAGCAGCATGGTCTGCCGCTCGAAGCGCGGCTTGAGCAGCACGAACTCGCCGTAGCGCGCCACCAGGAAATCGAGCACCTGCGAATTGCTGTCGCCGGCCGCGATGCGTTCGCGCACCAGGAGGCGCAGATCGCGCGCCAGCGGCGCATCGGAATCATCGATCGACTGGTTCTGGCAGACCATGCAGCGCAGCTCGCGCGACAAGTCGCGCGCGCGGGCCTCCTTCGCGGGGTCCGACATGATCTCGTCGGGCTGCACGGCGTGCGCCGCCGGCACAGCCAGCAGCATCAAGGCGACGAACGCAGCCATCATCCGGCGCATCACAATCACTCCGCCGGCTGGAGGCGCTGCTTGGCCCGCGCCGGCTTCGGCGCGCCGACCCGCAGGCGGCGGTCGGACAGCGACAGCATGCCGCCGAACGCCATCAGCACCGGTCCCCACCAGATCAGGAGCACCAGCGGCTTGTGATAGATGCGCACGGCGATCGCGCCCTCGGCGGTGGCGTCGCCGAGCGAGACGTAGAGCTGGCTCGCGCCGCGCGTCAGCAACGCCGCCTCCGTCGTTGAGGAGCCGCGCGTGGTAAAGCTGCGCTTCGACGGCGTCATGACGCTGATCGTCTCGCCATCGTGGCTGACGTTGAACTCGGCGATCATCTCGCGGTAGTTCGGCCCCTGACGCGAAAACAGGCCGTCGAGCTTGAGATCATAGCCGGCGACATGAGCGACGTCGTTCTGCTTCATCGTCGCGATATATTCGCTGTTCCAGGTGGTCTCGCAGACGATCCCGATCAGCGCGACACCGAGGCCGGCATGCGCGAACGCCGTGCCCCAGGCCGAGCGTGGTAGCCCGCGGGCCCGGTGCAGCGACGTTGCGAACGGCAGCCGCACGAGGCCGGTCCGCTCGACGAGGTCTGTGATGGCGCCGGCGATGACGAAGATGCCGAGACCGATCGCAAGCGGCGCCAGCGTCGCGCCGCCGCTCGCCCAGCCCCAGGCGATGGCCACCGCAACGAGCCCGGCCACACCGGCCGCAAGCAGGCGCTGCATGACGCCGAGCAGGTCGCCCCGTTTCCACGCCAGCATCGGTCCGAACGGCACGGCGAGCAGCAGCAGCGCGAACAGCGGCACGAAGGTGAGATTGTAGAAGGGCGCGCCGACCGACATCTTGAAATCGGCCAGCACTTCCATCGCCAGCGGATAGAGCGTGCCGAACAGCACGACGGCGCAGGCCACGGTGAGCAGCAGATTGTTCAGCACCAGCGCGCCCTCGCGCGAGATCGGTGCGAACAGTCCGCCCTGCTTCAGCGAGGTCGCGCGGCCCGCGAACAGCGACAGGCTGCCGCCGATGAACAGGCAGAGGATCAAGAGTATGAATACGCCGCGAGTCGGATCGGTGGCGAAGGCGTGCACCGAGGTGATGACGCCCGAGCGGACCAGGAAGGTGCCAAGCAGCGACAGCGAGAAGGTCAGGATCGAAAGCAGGATGGTCCAGACCTTCAGCGCGTTGCGCTTCTCCATCACCAGCGCCGAGTGCAGCAGTGCGGTGCCGGCGAGCCACGGCATCAGCGAGGCGTTCTCGACGGGATCCCAGAACCACCAGCCGCCCCAGCCGAGCTCGTAATAGGCCCAGTAGGAGCCCATCGCGATGCCGAGGGTCAGGAAGATCCAGGCGACCAGCGTCCACGGCCGCACCCAGCGCGCCCAGGCCGCGTCGATCCGGCCCTCCAGCAGCGCGGCGATCGCGAAGGAGAACGAGATCGAGAAGCCGACATAGCCGAGATACAGCATCGGCGGATGCACGGCGAGACCGATGTCCTGCAGCACCGGATTGAGATCACGTCCCTCGATCGGCGGATTGACGATGCGCAGGAACGGGTTCGAGGTCATCAGAATGAAGAGATAGAAGGCGCTGGCGATCCAGGCCTGCACGGCCAGCACATGCGCGCGCAAGGACAGCGGCAGGTTGTTGCCGAAGGCTGCGACCAATCCGCCGAACAGCGCCAGGATCGAGACCCACAGCAGCATCGAGCCTTCATGGTTTCCCCACACGCCGGTGATCTTGTAGAGCAGCGGCTTCATCGAGTGGGAATTCTCGTAGACGTTGGCGACGGAGAAATCCGAGGTCACGTGCAACATCACGAGCGCGATGAACGAGGCGCCGACGAACAGCAATTGCGCGAGCGCGGTGGAGCGCGCCACGTTCATCAGCGCGGCATCGCGCAGGCGCGCGCCGATCAGCGGCACGATGGACTGGATCAGCGCGAGGCCAAGCGCCAGTACCAGCGCGTAATGTCCTGATTCTGCGATCACCGCACCGCTCCCTGCGGGTTGCCCTGCGCGGTCGTGGCCGCAGGCTTGCCGCCACCGGACGCTTGCGCGCCGTAATCATCCTTCCAGTGCCCCTGCTTCTTCAGGGCATCGGCGACGTCCTTGGGCATGTAGGTCTCGTCATGCTTGGCGAGCACGGTGTCGGCCTTGAACACGCCGTTGGCGTCGAGTGCTCCTTCGGCGACGACGCCCTGCCCTTCGCGGAACAGATCGGGCAGGATGCCCTTGTAGGCGACCGGCAGCTTGGCGCTGCCGTCGGCGACCTCGAAGGTCACCGCGAGATTGTCGCCGCGCTGGAGCGAGCCGGGCTGCACCAGGCCGCCGAGGCGGAACCGCTTGCCCGGCGCGACATGCTTCTCGGCGACCATGGTCGGGGTCGAGAAGAACACGATGGAGTCGCGCAGCGCGTTGAGCACCAGCGCGGCCGCGAGCGCGAGCACGGCGAGCGAGCCGCCGATGATGGTCATGCGTCGCTGCTTGCGGGTCATGGCGTGTCCGTTCTCCCGTCTCGTCCCACTATCGTCATCCGTCGAGCCCGAGCGTCTTGAGGCCCTCGTTGAGCTGGCGCAGCCGCTCGGCGTCGTTGGCGACGGCCTGGCGTGCGTCGGTCGACGCACCCTTCGCCTTGTCGCGGTCACCCATCACGAGATAGGCGCGCACCAGGCGCAGCCAGCCTTCGACGTCGTCGCCGTTCTGCTTGAGGCGCGTGGCGAGACGCTCGACCATGCCGCGGATCATCGCGTTGCGATCACCCTCGTTCATGTCCTTCGATGCTGCGATCGTCTCGTCCGGCAGCGCCGGCATCGTCACGCCACCGCCGCCGACCCGCGCCAGCGAGGATTGCACCAGGGGACGCCACGGCGCATCCGCCGGCGCTTTCGCCAGCAGCGCGCGCCAGATGTTGGCGGCATCGTCCTTGCGGCCGTCCTGCTCGGCGGCAAGGCCGAGGAAATAGTTCGCCTTGGGATCGTCGGCGTTCAGCGCATGCGCGCGCTCGAATTCGCCCTTGGCCTCGGCGGTCACAACGCCGCTCGCGGCCGCCGCGATGGCCTCGCCGAGATCGGACCGACGCTCCGCGCTCTCACCGTTGTAGGTGATCGAATTGCGATAGGCGCGCACCGCATCGTCGAAGCGGCCGAGCCGCTCCAGCACCGGCGCGAGCACGTTCCAGCCGCGGCCGTCGGTCGGATTCTTTTCCAGATGTTGCTCGACCTGCACGACGAGATTCTCGAGCGACTGCGCCATGCCCGTGCCCGCCCCGCGCTCCCGCTGTGCCAGCGGAAAGTCGCGCAGCAACGGCGAGCCCAGCGGCATGTAGACGCCGATCGCAACCAGCGGCAGGCCGGCCAGCGCCAGCACGGCGGCCGCGCGGCGCCATTTCAGGTTCGATTTCGGCTCCAATGCGGGCTGGCTGACAGCCGCCGCAAGCAGCCGGCGGCTGATCTCGACGCGCGCGGCCTCGGCTTCGGGCGCGGCGATCAGCCCCGCGGCGAGATCGCGCTCGATCTCGGCGAGCTGATCCTTGTAGACCGCGACCTCGCTGCCCTGGTTTTGGCTATTCTGATCCTGCGCGCGTCCGCTACGGCCGAGCGGCAGGAGCACGGCGAAGATCGCCGCGACCGTCATCAGCGCGAACACGAACCATAGCGTCATCAAGCAAGCTTCCGGCAGCGCGCCACCCGCGCCCATAGTTGGCTTTACACCACGGCCGGACGATGCGGCAATTGACAATTGTCAATTTGGCGCGACCGCACATAGTCGCGAAACGGTGAAAATCCAACGGCTTAGCCGATCTCGAAGTCCGCGCTCTGCGCAGCGTGCTCGCCATGCCCGTTGAAGGCCCTCAGGAAGTATGTTCCCGGCTCGATGGCGTCAGGCAATCTGATGCGCAACGCCCCGACGGGAACGGGCGATGCAACCCTGGTGACCGTCTCAGGCAGCTGCCGGCCGCTTGCCTTCTCGACCAGCACCACCTTCGCACCGACCATCAGCCGTTGATATTTGGCAACAATGACGCGGTTCTCAATCTCGATGGAGCTGATAATGGGTTTCATGCGCCCACAGATAGAAATTTCAAAACTTGCACGGCGACCGTAGGGCTCGCCACCGGTAGCGTCAACCACAAATTGTGATCACGAAATATGCGCTTGGATCAGCTTGCGCGCGACGATTTGCGCTCGCCAGTAGCTGCGTTCTCCGCGGCGCGGCTCATCAGCGAGGCGTAGTCGTCGCCGAACAGCACCTGGCAGAAGCGAATCGCGGCCTGCACCTGCTGCTGCCGGTAGGTACGGACCTTGTGATCGGCAGCGCGCAGCGATTGCACCAGCTGCTCGGTCGAGCGCTCGACATATTGCTGGAGGTCGGAATAGGTGCGCAGCGTCACCTCGTTGATCGCAAGCTCGCTGGCGTAGTTGCGGCAGGTCGCGACGAAATCGATCAGCGCCGCCGTTTCCTCGACTTCGGTGCTGTCGATCCGCGCGCCCGGCGGGATGTCCTTCTCGGGCCGCTGGCGCAGGATGCGGCGGACCCGGCCGGGAACGCTGTCGATCTCCGATTGCAGCGCATTGGAGATGTCGGCCCGGATCGAAGTCAGCTGCTTGCCCCAGACCGAATCGTTGCGCAGGTCGAGCTCGGTGCGCAGACCGCGCACACCATCATGCAGCGCCTTGAGATTGTCGGCGACGTTGTCGAAATGGCCGCGCTTGATGTCCATGCGCAGGATCGCGGCGACGCAGGACAGATCGTGCAGGGCCATCGTGACCGCAACACCATAGGGCGTCGCCGCAACGCGGATCTCGTCGTCGGACGCGGCCATCTTGATGGCGAGGCGGATGATCTGCCAGGGCGCGGTCATCCGCTGCGCCACCATCGACAGGGCGAAGGGCAGCATCTGCGGCGTCTGGAGCACGGGAATGTTGAGCGCCGCCGTCACCGAGGCGATTTGGGGCTCGCCGAAGGCGCGCAGGAAGCGCGGCAGCTTCTCGTTCAAGGTGGCGATGGCTTCCCGGACCTGGAGCACCGCTCCGATCGAATAGAGGTCCTCGATCACATTGGGCGGGCCGACGCGGGCGAGCGCGCGCGATTTGTCGCCGCCGCCCGGACCCGTCAGCTCGAAGATGGCATCGGCAGCCACGGCCTGGAGCTTGTGCGCGAGCGCCTCGACCTGCCCGCCCGCCTCCGCCGGCATGCGCGCCAGCGCCGCCTCGAATTCATTGACTTTGTCCGGCGCGCCGTCGCGGCCGAGCCATTGCCAGATCGGGTGCAGCGAGGAGCGGCGGATCTGGCCGACCCGGATCGGGGCGCCCGCCTCGACCAAGAACGGTTCCAGCGCCTGGAACAGCAGCCGGGACAAATCGTCGGTGCGCGGCGGCTGGGCTTCGTCGGCTTCGCTCTTGCGCACGATCTTGCGCAGCTGCTCGAGCACGAGGGTCGCCACGGCCGTGTCCTGGCCGCGCTCGAGCGCGCGCTCGAACTCCCGCATCAGCAGCGCCTGCGACTGCGGCGGGAGCTGCGCGAGATATTCCCTCAGCCGCTCGATCGATGTCTGGCTCATGCGCCCGGTAATGCACGGTAAGATGGCGGACGTGGGATGCGTCCGGGCGCGATCATAGGAGGCTGCGCCTTAAGAAGCGGTTGAGGACGTTGGTGCGAATGCTCCCTTTGGCTCTGCGGATTGGCCGTCCTCAAGCCGAAAAATCCCGTAGAAACAAGGGATTATATTCCTGGGAGCACCAGCTCGGCGCGCAAGCCCCCGATCGGCGCGCCGCTGAGGGACAGGCTGCCGCCATAGAGCGCGGCAAGGTCGGTCACGATGGACAGGCCAAGTCCCGAGCCGGGCTTGGACTCGTCCAGCCGCTGGCCGCGCCGGGAGACCTGGGCGCGCTCGGCCTCCGACAGGCCGCGGCCGTCGTCGTCGACGAGGATCCGCAGCCGCGGGCCGGTGTCCGCCTGACGCGCCGTCTCGACCAGGACCTCGATGAAGACCCGGGAGGCCGCCCATTTGCAGGCATTGTCGACGAGATTGCCGACCATCTCCTCCAGATCCTGCCGCTCGCCGCGAAACTTTGCCGACGGATCGGCCTTGGCCTCGACCATGATGCCGCGGTCGCGGTGGATCTTCTCCATGGTCCGCCGCAGCGCCTCGATAGCAGGTGCAACCTCCGTCACGGTCGCGACCACCGAGACCCGCGCCGCAATGCGGGCGCGCTCCAGATGATGGGCGACCTGGTCGCGCATCACGTCGGCCTGCTCCATCACCTTGGCCGCGAACGGCTCGGCGGCGTGGGCGCCGGCCTCGTTGACGATGACCGAGAGCGGCGTCTTGATCGCGTGGGCGAGATTGCCGACATGGGTGCGCGCGCGCTCGACGATCTCGCGATTGGCTTCGATCAGCGCGTTGGTCTCGCGCGCCAGCGGAGCGATCTCGACCGGGAATTCGCCCTCGAGCCGCTCAGCCCGCCCGGAGCGGATGTCGGCGATCGATTCCGAGATGCGCTTGAGCGGCGCGAGGCCAAAGCGGACCTGGAATACCGTGGTCAGCAGCAGCACGATGCCGAGCGCGGTGAAGGTGCCGCCGAGATAGTAGTCGAAGCTGCGTGTCTCGTCGAAAATCTCGGTGTCGTCGCCGGCGACGCTGACCAGGAATTTGCCGTCGGCACCGAGATCGACCGGCCGCTCCACCATGCGCAGGTTCTGCCCCTCGGGCCCGTCGACGTAGGCCAGGCGAATGCCGGCGGCGGTGAGCTCGGCGCCCTGCTCCTCCAGCTTCGGCAGCTTCTTGTCCCACAGCGAGCGCGAGGAGCGCACCTCCGGCTTCTCGGTATCGGTGCGCGTGATCTGCCAGTACCAGCCGGACAGCGGCAGCTCGAACAGCGGCTCGCCGAGCGACTGGAACTGGCGGTCCGGCGGCTCGTCGGGGGTCGCGACCTCGGCGATGAGGGTGCGCAGATAGAGATTGAGCCGGCGATCGAAGGCGCGCTCGGTCGCGTTCTTGTAGACCGACGACAGCACGACGCCAGTGATGGCCAGGATCACCACGAGCCACGCCGTCGCCGACAGGAACAGCCGGTTGGCAAGTGAGCTAGCGGCCATCGGAACGGTCCCGGCAGGCGCAGGATGTCAGGGCGTCGAACGTCATAACCGGACCAAGGCCCCTGTTCGGGCTGCCGTCAAGCCCGAGGGGGCTTCAGGCGGCCGGCGGGGTCAGGAGATAGCCGAGCCCGCGGACGGTCTGGATGATGTCGACGTCGAGCTTCTTGCGGATGCGGCCGACGAAGACCTCGATGGTGTTGGAGTCACGGTCGAAATCCTGGTCGTAGAGATGCTCGACCAGCTCGGTGCGGGAGACGACGCGCCCGGAATGGTGCATCAGATAGGCCAGAAGCCGATATTCGTGCGAGGTCATCTTGACGGGATTGCCCGACACGCTGACCCGGCCGGTCCTGGTGTCGAGCGTGACGGGGCCGCAAGAGAGCTCGCTCTGGGCATGGCCGGTGGAGCGGCGCAGCAGGGCGCGGATGCGCGCCAGCACCTCCTCCAGATGGAAGGGCTTGGCGACATAGTCGTCGGCGCCGGCATCGAAGCCCTGGACCTTGTCGCTCCAGCGGTCGCGCGCGGTCAGGATCAGCACCGGCATGGTGCGGCCGTTGCGGCGCCATGCCTCCAGCACCGAAATGCCGTCCTTCTTCGGCAGACCGATGTCGAGCACAACGGCGTCGTAGGGCTCGTTGTCGCCGAGATAATGCCCCTCCTCCCCGTCGAAGGCGCGATCGACGACGTAGCCGGCGTCGGTCAGCGCCTTGGTGAGCTGGCGATTGAGATCGGGGTCGTCCTCAACAACGAGCAGGCGCACGTTTCTCTCCAGAGATAGGCCGCATCAACTGCGCCAGAGATGAGCAATTCCGGCGTGAACTGAATATGAACGCGGGGAACTGCCTGCGTTACTTTTTAGTCATATACTAACAACGCGCCGACGCGACTGCGCCCGCCGGGCCACCGGATGAGCCGGGGCATGGCGAGCGCAATGTGCCGCTTTGCGCGGCGAGTCGGAAGGGTCTGAACGCCTCGACGTCGGCCGTCAGGTCCGGAAGAACACGAACCAGACGACGGCGAGGATCAGGATCGCCAGCCCGGTCGAGATGGCGAGCAGCGCGGCCACCGAAGGCCCGGGCTCGCCCTGGCGGGCCTCGGTCGGAGTTTCGACGATCCGGTTCTGCTCTCGCGTGGTTGCCATGATGCCCTCAATCTCTGGATGTCGCCCCCGATAGCCGGCGACCATGTCGCAGCTCTGTGTCTGGAGCCAACGCTCGATCCGAAATGATGTTCCGGCTTTTGCCGCGGACTGAGGCGCAACCGCACGCCCAATGGCCGGTTAACGCAGTTGCAAGATTCCACGTCGCGCCTTGCTATGATTCGGTGTTCCCCGATGGTATCCTTGTCTGCTGTCCCCGTTGCGTTTGGAGTAGCCCATGGCCCCCCGCGCCAATTGGAAGGGTTTTCTGCGTCTGTCGCTCGTGACCTGCCCGGTCGCGCTGTATCCGGCCACTTCGGATACCGAGAAGGTCTCGTTCAACCAGATCAACCGCAAGACCGGCCACCGGATCAAGTATCTGAAGGTCGATGCCGAGACCGGTGACGAGGTGACCTCCGAGGACATCGTCAAGGGCTACAAGGTCGACACCGACACCTACATCGAGGTCACCAAGGACGAGCTCGACGACATCGCGCTCGATTCCACGCACACGATCGACATCGACGAGTTCGTGCCGAAGGCCGACATCGACAACCGCTACCTGATCCGCCCCTATTATCTCGTGCCCGACGGCAAGGTCGGCCACGACGCCTATGCGGTGATCCGCGAGACCATCCGCAGCATGGACAAGGTCGCGATCGGCCGCGTGGTGCTGACCAACCGCGAGCACATCATCGCGCTGGAGCCGCTCGAGAGCGGCCTGATGGGCACGCTGCTGCGCTATCCCTACGAGGTCCGCAGCGAGACCGAATATTTCGACGACATCCAGGACGTGAAGCTGACCAAGGACATGCTCGACCTTGCCAAGCACATCGTGGAGAAGAAGTCCGCCGCGTTCGAGCCCGAGCTGTTCGAGGACCATTACGAGACCGCGCTGATCGACCTGATCAACAAGAAGCGCAGCGGCATGCCCATCACCGCGAAGGCAACGCCAAAGACCGGCGGCAACGTCATCAGCCTGATGGACGCGCTGAAGAAGAGCATCGCGAACGAGAAGGATGCAGCTCCCGCGGCGAAGGTCGCCAAGGAGGCGGTCAAGGGCAAGAAGCCGAAGAAGCGCGTCGAGGGCCAGCGCGAGATGCTGCTGCCGATATCAGGCAAGGGCGGCAAGGACGCTGCTGCGAAGACGGCGAAGGAGCCCGCGAGGAAGGCCGACAAGCCGGTGCGCGCGCCGGCGCGGGCGAAGAAGGCCGGCTAGCGGCATCACACCGTCGCATCGCGCCGTGATCTTTCCCCTCGCCGATCGGCCGGCCTGACATGCCCTGGTCGGCGGCGTTCGACGAACCCATTGCCTTGCGCGGCGGGCGTAAGCTGCTGACGCTGCAGGAGGCGGCCGATCACATCATGCGGCTGCCCGAGGACGCGCAGCATGCCCCCCACTGGCAGACCGCGATCGAGACGCTGATCCATGCGGCCGAGACCGGCGGCGGCTGGATGATGTTCGCCCGCATCGCGATGTTGCGGGCGCTGAACGCGGACGCCGGCCGCAGCTAAAGCGCGATGAGATTGGGATGAATCGTCATCGCGCTTTAGGTTGTTGTTTGAGCATGATCTTTTCGGAAAACTGCTTCGCACTTTTCCGGATCATGCTTTATGCGCTGTGTCGCGTGCAGGATTCTGCGCACGCGTCGCTCGCCGCCTGGCCGGCGAACAGCCTCAACAATCCGTTAAGCCCGCATCGTGGTTTTCGCCTGCTCTCGGAGGACACCACGTAATCCTACGGAAGACAAAATTAACCTTCGATTCCCGCTGCGCAGAGCATGGTTGCGCCGTCGATTGAATCCGGGGGTTGCACCCGTGCCGCAGCAGGACGCCAGAAAGAACTACATCGGCCTCGTCAACGACACGGCCGAGGACGAGCGCCTCGCCGGCAGCTCCGCGCAGTCGCAGCCGCGCGTCATGAGCTATCTGGTCGGGCGCCTTGCCGCTGTGCTGAAACGCTCCGGCAAGGCCGCGCCGGGGCGCTCGATCACGTCCTGAGCGGAGACAGCATCAAATCCAGCCAAATCCGGTGATGAAACCTTAAGTCAACGAATGGCATCGTATATGGCCGCAGGCAGGAAGCATCCCGCCTGGCCTTTTGCGCGCGCACGCGCCCCCGAAAGTTAGTGAATCAATTTACCATTCCGAAAACGGCGCCAGCCTACGTTGGACGGATGAACAGGAGTTGACGATGACTTTGCTCAGGTCATTTCTTGCCGATGAAAATGGTGCCACCGCCATCGAGTATTGCCTGATCGCCGCCGGCATCGCGCTCGCGATCGTCACCATCGTCAACAACACCGGCAGTGCGCTCCTCAACAACAAGTTCAACTCGGTCAGCTCGGCGATGAAGTAATGGCCGCTGTGGCCTGACGCGACGCCCCCCTGCACGCTCGCCGCCGCCCGGGTAGAGCGAAGCAAACTCCCCATTTCCGTCACCTTTGGCAGCCATTTGGGTGCTGATATTCTTCAGCACGGCGTGGCGCGAACCATCATGCTGTCGATCATTGAACCAAGGTTGTTTGAGGATGCCGATGAGACGCACGATGGTCCTGGCTGTCAGCCTCGCGTTTGTCGGCCTGTGGTCGCAGGACGGCGCGAGAGCACAGACCGCACCGCCAGTTTCGCTTGCTCCGCCCCAAGCGTCGCAGCCACAAGCATCGCCGCCAGCGAGCGCCAGGAACTCCCGGCCCAAGCGCGATCCAGCCTTGGTGACCGCGCCCGGCGCAGCACCTTCGGCGCCCGTGATCGGCGGGTTTCCGGCATCGCCCAATCCCGCCGCAGACTACGATGGCTTCAGCGTCGGCACTGAGGATAACGACACCCCGCGGCAGGCGGCGCCGCCCGCCCGGTCACGCGGGGCAAAGAATGGCTCCACGGACCCGGACTCGTTCGATCCGGAAGATGAGGCGTTGAGACGAAAGCTGACGATCTGCAAGAACTGCAAATAGGTTGCTGACACCGTTCACCGGTCCCCAAACTCAACCGCTTCCAAGACCACGGCCGTCCGATCAGCCAGCTCGGGAATTTTGGCCAGGTAGGCCTGGTAATGCGGCGTGGTTCGGTGAGCTTCCACGGCCGCAACGTCCCGATACAGCTCGTCGAGAACGTAGCGATCTTCATTCGATATGTCGCGCCAGACATCCCAGTGCAGGTTGCCAGGTTCGGCCCTGGAATGCGGTGCCATGCCGACAAGCAGTGCCCTGAGTTCAGCGGACTTGCCCGGGCGAGCAACCAGGATAGCGGTAATCTTGGATGGCGATTGCGTCATTCGACGGCTCCCGATGCGAGGGCAAGCGCGGCTTGGGAGATGCCGAGCCCCCTCGCGAATTGCGTCCACTCCAAATTTCAGATGTTCGCGTCAACTGTCCTGTCGCTTGAGGGCGGACAGCAACTCTTTTCCCAGCGGTCCGGCCGAAGCGGGGTTCTGCCCCGTGATGAGCCGGCCGTCGACGACGACGTGAGGTTGCCAGTTGGCCGCAGACGAGTACTCGGCGCCCTCCGCCCTTAACGCGTCCTCGAGCTCGTAAGGCACATCCTCGCGGGCGTAGTCGTACTCTTCCTTCTTCGAGAAGGACGTTAGCTTCTTGCCGCGCACGAAAGGGGTACCGTCACCAAGGTCAACGCCAAGCAGCGCGCACGGCCCGTGACAAACAGCGCTGACGAGCTTGCCGGTGCTCCAGGCGCGCACGATGGCATTCTGGACCGCTGCGTTGCGCTGGATGTCCACCATGGGCCCAAGACCGCCGGGCACCAGGATGGCGTCGTAGTCGGCGGCATCCACCTCGGACAATCTGCGACTGTGATTTAGGCGACGAAAGGCTTTACTCGCGAGGAACTCCTTCTGAGCGGGATCTTTCTCGTCGTACGCATCGTAAGGCGTCCATCCCCCGGCCGGGGACGCGAACTCCACCGCGACGCCGGCCTTGTCGAGCACCTCGAAAGGATGGGCGACCTCGGCGAAAAAGAAGCCGACCTTGCGATTATGCGGACCGAGCACGGCTGCGTTGGTGACGATGAAGAGAACATGTTGGGTCATGGGTTACTCCTTTGCATTCAGGTGGCCAGAGCACCACTGCTGGCCGACCAACAACTTTGCCGTCGAGATGCGGTCCCCACCATTGGGATCGCGTTGACGCGACGCAGAGAACGCCTCACTCCGGACAGGGCTGCCCCGCGGCCCCCCACAGGGCCATGTCCTTGACGTGATCCTCGAAGGTGCCCGGTGGCGTGGAGCGGCCTGCGCCGGGCGACCAGCCGCGGGGGATGAAGCCGTTCAACGACGCATCGTGGCGCAGATGATCGAGGAGACCGGCGGCATCGCGCCCGCCATTGCGCTTGGGATCCTTCAGCTGCGCGCAGATCTCGGCGCCGCTCTTGCCGAACCAGATGAAAGCCACCGGCGCGAGCTGCCAGTCGATGCCCGCGCGCGGCGGCGACGGTGCCGGCTCGTTCGCCTGGGTCGAGGTCATGTGACAGGTCGAGCACGGGATCGCCTCCGCGCCGATCCGGCTCTCGCCGCCATGGATGTTCATGCCATGCACGCGTGGTTTTGTTTCCCCTGCCGGCGTCCAGATCGGGATCGCCTTGGCATCGACATGGCAATTGGCGCAGCGCGGATGCGTCACCACCGCTTCAATCCGCTTCCAGGCCAAAAGCCCTTCGGCGCGGCTGACGCTGCCCGCCGGCAGCACGTCCTTGGCGCCTTCCTTGCCACCTTCGTCCTTGGCCGCGACAATTCCGGTGAGAGCCGCGATCGTGGACGCGGCGATGACGAGCGCAATCAGAGACCTCTTCATCGCTGATCCTCACACGAAATCGATGAACTTGTTGAAGGGCATTTCGCGGATCCGCAGTCCGGTCGCCGCGAAGATCGCATTGGCGAGCGCGGGCGCGGCAGGAGGAACCGGCGGCTCGCCGACGCCTCGCACTTTCGGATCGTTCTCGAGCCCGCGCACCTCGATGACCGGACATTGGTAGATCCGCATCGCTTCGTGATGATTGTAATTGGTCTGCTGCACCGCGCCCTTGGCATAGGTGAGCTCGCAATTGATGGCGTGGCCAAGGCCCCAGACGACGCCGCCCTGCACCTGGTTCTCGAAATTGACGGGATCGACGACCTTGCCGACGTCAACCGCGACCCAGACCTTGTCGATCCTGATGCCGCGGTCCGTCTTCGTCACCTCGACCACTTCGGCCACCGGCGTTCCGAAGGATTCCACGAAGGCGACGCCGCGGCCTCGGCCGTTGCCGAGCGGTCCCTTCCAGTCCGACATCTCCGCGACCGTCTCCAGGACCTTGCGATAGTGCGGCACGGTGCACATCGCGATGCGCCCCCTCATGGGATCATGGCCCGCGGCATGGATCAGCTCGTCGATGAAGCTTTCGGTGAAGAAGCCCGATGTCGAGGCGCCGACCGACCGCCACGTCGTGCTCGGCGAAAGTCCCTGCGCCTCAAAGCTCGTGGCGCGGAAATTGGGGATGTCGTAATAGACGTTCCACAGGCCGGCGGCCAATTGCCCGTCGGGATCCTTCGAGGGTGTGCCCGAACGTTCGAGCAGCCCCTTGAGCGGGGTCGTCGAGGCCAGTTGCAGGTCGGCCGCGACGATCTTGCCCTTGTCGATGCTGCCACGGTGCCGGGCGATCGCAATCTGCCGCGGAATGTCCTGGAGAAAGTCCTCCTCGCGCGAGAACACCAGCTTGATCGGCATTCCCTTCATCTGATTGGCGATCTCGGCGAGAACGCGGACGTTCTCGTACTCGAGACGGTGGCCAAAGCTTCCGCCAGTCCACTGATTGTGGAAGGTGACCTGCTCGGGCTTGAGGCCGATCGCCGTCGCCGCGACATATTGCACGAAGCGAGGGCTCTGGTGGCCGACCCAGATCTCCATGCCCTTGTCGGTGACGAGGCCGATCCCGTTCAGCGGTTCGAGCGGCTGATGCGCCACGTAAGGAGCGCGATACTCGGCCTCGACGCGCGTGCCCGTCTTCAGGCCACCTTCGATGTCGCCGATCTTCTTCCACTCCTTGCCCAGGAATTCCGGCTTGAACGAGGATTCCAGGACCTTCCAATGGTCGGCCTGCTCGGCGGGATAGACCGAGGGCGCCCACTCGCAAGCGATGGCGTCGACCGCCTTCATGGCGTACCAGCTGTTCGTCGCGATCACCGCAACGCCATTCTTGATCTCGAGGATCTGCTTCACCCCCGGCATCGCGCGCGCCTTGCTCGCGTCGTAGGATTTCAGCGGCTGCCCCTTGTTGGGGTTCAGCTTGACGGAGGCATAGAGCATGCCGTCCATCTTCATATCGATGCCGAACTTCAGCTCGCCCATCACTTTCGAGCGGACGTCGAGCCGCATCATCGGCTTGCCGAGCATGCGCCATTTTGACGGGTCGCGCGGCTGTGCATCTAGCACCGGCGGAATTTTTGAAGCGTCCGCGGCGAGATCGACATAGGCGATCTTGGTTCCGTTGGGCAGGATCACATGGCCGGATTGGGTGCGAAGGTCGGCCACGGCGACACCCGAACGCTTGGCCGCAGCGGCCTTGAGCGTCTCGCGCGCGACCGCACCGGCAACGCGCAGCTTTTGATAGGTGTCCGGAATCGTGCTCGATCCACCCGTCATTTGCAGGCCGGCTTGTCTCAACCATTCGAGCGTCTTGGCACGCGCTTCCTCGGCGGCCGGACTCTGGTCCGCTGCGACGAACGGCGCGAACTCGTCGGCGAAGCCGGTGTTGAAATAGGCGGGACTGGGACCAGCGAAGCGAATCTCGAACTGGCCGGGATCGAGGTCCATCTCTTCGGCGATCATGATCGGCTGCACCGAGCCGACGCCCTGGCCGATATCGGCGTGCTGCGCGATCAGCGTGATCTTGTCCGGGCTGATCTCGACCCAGGGGTTGAAGGTCACCGAGTTCGGGGCGAGGCCCGCAGCCAGCGGATTGCCATCGGCGCTCGGCGCGGCCGCCTCAGCGTGACTATAGGCACCGAAAGCAATGCCGCCGGCGACGGCAGCGGAGCCGAAAACGAAAGCCCGACGCGAAAGGGTCTGCATGTGGCCCATGTCACTTCTCCGCCATCTTCTTCGCCGCAGCCGCATGGATCGCCGCGCGGATGCGCGGATAGGTGCCGCAGCGGCAGAGATTGCCGGACATTACCTGATTGATCTCCTCGTCCGTCGGCTGGGAGATCAGATCAAGGAGGGAGATGGCCTGCATGATCTGGCCGGTCTGGCAGTAGCCGCATTGTGGAACCTGGTGCTCGATCCAGGCCTGGAGAACCGGGTGCTGCTCCCTCTTCTCCAGCCCTTCGAGCGTGACGACCGACTTGCCCGCGACCTCGCCGATATGCGCCTGGCAGGACCGGACCGCCATTCCGTCGATCTGCACGGTGCAAGCACCGCATTGCGCGACCCCGCAACCGTATTTGGGACTGGTGATGCCGAGCTCGTCGCGCAGCACCCAGAGCAGAGGCATCTCGGCAACGACGTCCACCTGGCGCTTGATCCCGTTCACCGTGAGCTCGATCATGTCGGTCTATCTCCTCGCGGATCATCTGGTCGGCACAACAGCACTGCCTCATGGACTCCGAGGCGTATTTCCGATTCCTGCGAGATCATGCGCAATCCCTGCGGAATACCGCATCGGAACGATCTGCCTTCACGTCGGCTTGGCCGCAGCACAATTCGCGATACTGCCCCGGCGTGAGACTTGCGGCCTTGCGGAACACGCGCGTGAAATTGGCTTGTGAGCCGAAGCCGAACGCCAGCGCGATTTCGACCAAGGACAAACGGTCGCGTGCGAGCTCGTGCCGGGCAGCCTGGACGCGGCGATCGGTCACATAGCGGTGCGGTGACAATCCGGTCGCCTCGCGAAACAGCCGGGAGAAATGATAGGGGCTGAGGCAGGCCTGGGCCGCCAGATCCTCAAGCCTGATATCGCTGCCGAGAGAAGCCTCGATATAGTCCAGCACGCGCTGGAGGCGCCGCGGGTCGAGCGACGGCGATTTGTCCGGCGCGCGCCAGCGGTCGATCGTATAATTCGCGAGAAGATGTGCCGCGAGCGCAACCTGGATTCCCTTCACAAACAGCGCGTCGGTCGGCTGGCGCGGGCGATGGAGCAGATCGCGCAGCGGCGAGCAGATGTGGAAGAGCACCTGGTCCGCCAGACCGTGGGCGTAGGCGATCTCGACTTTCGCCGGATCGATATCGAAGTCCGCAAGCGCACTCTGGTCCAGCAGCGCCGGCGGAAGATAGAGATGAAGGCATTCCATTCGGTCCGACAGTTCGAGATGGCTCTCCTGCGTCCCCACGGGAACGAGGTAGCTCATGCCCGGCCGCGCGAGACTCTTCTGGACTTCGCCGTTGCCGGCCCGGCACACCATGCCGCCGCCTGACAGCACCATGACGATTTCGGTGCAGATGGGGATGGGCGTTGCCTGGCGCCCCGCCTCGAACCTGCGATGCTCGATGCTCAGCCCCGGCCAATCGCCCGCCGCTGCGAGCTTCTCGCTGTTCTTGTATTTCTCATCTCCATGCGTCACGAGCGCCATCACGACCTCCGCAAGTTGCGGCGAATTCCGGCCCCGTATCGCGAACGCGCGATCATTCCATCCGGTGATGAGTTGCAGCCCCCGGCCGCTGCCACGCCGATCTCCGAATTTCTCACAAGCGGCGATGACGAAGTCCAGAGGCGGCTCGGTTAAAAGAGGTAAAAGGCAGGCAAAGCAAAGGCTTGGCGCGCGGCGCAGTTGGCGTCGAACGCTGATCTCTTCGCGAATGAGCAAGAAGCGTCGGTCATCGCGCAGGAATCGGAAATACCGCAGTGCTCGCGAGCGCTAGTGAAGCGCGCATCAACGGCAATGCCGCCGTATTGAGGATCGGAGCCTGGTATGAAGACTCTTATCTCCGCACTTGCCGCAATGTCGATCGCAGTGGCCGCTCCCGCGGTCGCGGCCGAGAGAACCGTTTCCATCGTCCTCGTCCACGGCGCCTTCGTCGATGGCTCGGGCTGGAAGGACACCTACGATATCCTCTCGAATGCGGGCTATGAGGTGCTCGTCGTCCAGCAGCCGACGATCTCGCTGCGAGACGATGTCGCGGAGACCGAACGCGTGATCGCCAAGGCGCGGCATCCGGTCATTCTGGTCGGACATTCCTATGGCGGAATGGTCATCACGGAAGCCGGCGACAATCCGAAGGTTCGCAGCCTCGTCTATCTCGCGGCATTTGCGCCCGACGCCGGCGAATCGGTCAGCACGCTGGCGGAAGCGCCGGTGCCCGCCGGCGAGCACAAGGCTCCGCTGGTCGCCGAGGACAACTATCTCCTCGTCGACCGCGACAAATTCCCCACCTCTTTCGCGGCCGATGTCGACGCGGCGACGACCCGCTTCATGGGCGCCGCACAACTGCCGTGGGGATTGCAGGCGGTGCAGACCAAGGTCGACCGCGTGGCCTGGAAGACGAAGCCGACCTATTACATGGTGACGAGCGAGGATCACATGATCCCGCCGACGGCACAGCGCACCATGGCCAAGCGCTCCGGCGCGAAGGTGACGGAGATGAAAAGCAGCCACGCGGTGATGCTATCGCACCCGCGCGAGGTCGCGGCGTTCATCAGAAGTGCGGACACGTCCGCGGCCGATTAAGATCGGCCGCGCCGTACACGGATCGTATCGGCTGTCACAGAAGGACTCGCAACATGGCTCTCAAGGAAATTCTGCCGGGAAAGCTGGGTTTCGGTGCGGCGCCGCTCGGCAACATGTTCCGCGACATCCCGGAACAGGAAGCCCTGGCGACGGTGAACGCAGCCTGGGATGACGGCATCCGTTACTTCGACACGGCGCCCTTCTATGGCGCGGGTCTTGCCGAGATCCGCATGGGCGCTGCGCTCGCAGGCCGGCCGCGAGGCGACTATGTCGTCAGCACCAAGGTCGGACGATTGATCCTGGACGAGATCGAGGATGTCAGCGCCCGCGACCTCGGCGAGAAGGGCGGCGTCTTCAAATATGGCCGCCCGAACAAGATCGTGAACGACTATTCCCGGGACGCGACGCTGCGCTCGATCGAGGACAGCCTGAAGCGGCTCGCTACATCCCGCATCGATATCGCCTTCGTGCACGACGTCGCGCAGGATTTTTACGGCGACGAATGGCTTTCGGTCTTCGAGACCGCGCGCAAGGGCGCGTTCAAGGCGCTCGACCGGCTGCGTGACGAGGGCGTGATCAAGGCGTGGGGCCTCGGCGTCAACCGGGTCGAGCCGATCGAGCTGTTGCTCGCGCTCGAAGAGCCGCGCCCCGACGGCTTCCTGCTCGCAGGCCGCTACACCCTGCTCGACCATGCAAGGGCGCTGCAGCGGGTGATGCCGATAGTTGCGGAGCACGAGCTCGCGATCGTCGTCGGCGGCCCCTACAGCTCCGGCGCACTCGTCGGCGGTCCCAACTTCGAATATGCGCCGGCGCCTGCGGAAATCCTCAACAAGGTGTCGCGGATCAAGGCCATCGCCGACCACTACGGCATCAGCATGAAAGCGGCAGGCTTGCAGTTCGCGCTGGCCAATCCGGTGGTGGCAGCGGTCATTCCCGGTGCGAGCCGCCCGGGCCGCATCGCCGAGGATCGCGCTGCGCTCGAGGAAGCCATCCCCGCCGATTTCTGGCGCGAGCTCCGTTCGGAGGGGCTGGTCAACCCCGCGGCCCCGCTTCCCGCGGCCGATTGAAGCGCGGGAGCGCAGCGGACTCAGCCCGGCCGAGCGCTGCTCCGGCCGGAAGGACAACACACGCCAACCTACCTGATGACGAAGGAGAGCGACATGACAGATGAAGCAGACAAAGCCACCGACATGGGTCGCCGCACCCTGCTCCAGACCGCCGGCGCAGCCGTCGTCACCGGCCTCGTCGCCGGCACGGCGACCGACGCGCGGGCCGCGGCACAGGACGCCATGTCGTCAGCCGCGCGCGATGAGGCGCCGCTCGGCGCGCGACTCCAGGGCGTCCAGCATCTCGGGCTGACGGTCCAGAACATGGAGCGGGCCTATCAGTTCTATACGGAGGTGCTCGGCGGCACCGAAGTGTTCCGTCACGGCGATTTCCAGGGCGACGGCGTGCAGAACACGCTGCTGGCCGACCAGGAGATCGAGGCGAACGCGCGCGGGGTCAATCCCAGGACCATCGGCGTTCCCGACCTCAGAAGCGGAGCGCAGCGGCTCGATGTCCGCTTCATCCAGTTCGACAACATGGTGCTCGAACTGCTGCAATATCGCGAAGCCGATCAGCCGATGGGCAGTGCGAAGAGCTTTGCCGAGCCGGTGGAGCACATGAGCCCGGCGTTTCCGCGCATGATGCACATCTGCTTCTACGTTCGCGACGACGTCGACTTCAACAAGTTCATCGCCGACCTCGAAGCCGAGTCCGCGCGCCGCGGCATGACGCAGGTGAGAGCGAACCGCACCATCCGCGTCATGACGGAAGCGGACCGCAAGGCCGCTCCCCGCAGCGCCAACACGAACCGGGTCGCCGCGGAACCCTCGAACGGCTGGGAGCTGATCTATTGCAAGGGGCCGGAAGGCGAGCAGCTTGAATTCGTCAAAGCGCTCGGCCCGGTCAAGCAGCGTTTCAGCGAGGCCCTGGCAAAGCGGCAGCAGACCATCGTGCGCTGACCGTCAAACCTCGGGCGACCGGCTTCCGCTGGTCGCCTGGCAAAGCGCCCATGATCTCAATGTGAAAGACTTCATCATGCAAATGCTCGTCCGCAATTCGCTCGGCGCCCTGCTCTTCGCTGCCTCGATGGCCATGACGGCGGCGCCGGTCCTCGCCCAGGAAGCCCCGCGTGTGCGCTATCAGGAGATTCCGGAAGGCGCCTATTCGGTGGTGGCCCAGGTCCGCGCCAAGCCAGGGAAGGAAGACGAATTGCGCACCGCCACACTGCCGCTGATCGACCTCGTTCGCGGCGATCCCAAGAACCTGGTCTATTTTCTCCAGGAAGACCGTGCCAAACCCGGTCATTTCATCTTCTATGAGGTGTTCGCCAGCCAGGCCGATTTCGACGCGCATAACGCGATGCCCTATGTGCAGACTTGGTTCGCCAAGCTTCCGGAACTTGCCGATGGCGGTGTCGAGGTCATGCACATGGCCGTTCTCGGCAAGCCCAAAAAATAGCCGAAACCCCGCGCGAGCCGTTTTGCCGCAGCCATCCTGCGGCCGAATGGCCGCAGCAATCGTGCGAATTCAGAACGGCTTACTTCAACAAGTTTACAGCGCATGATAATTGCAGACGATCTGTTCGATCGATTGGCAATGATCAATGCGGGCTGCCACGGAGACACGGCAACGGGGCACACGCCGGCAGGAACTCACGTACTGCTTCGGCCCCTTCCGACTGGTTCCCAGCCGCCAGCTCCTCCTGCTCGACGGGCGCCCCGTCAAACTGGGCGGGCGTGCATTCGAGCTCTTGCAGCTGCTGGTGCAGCGCCGCGGCGAGCTGGTCAGCAAGAATGAGCTGATGGCGGCGGCTTGGCCGGGCACCTTCCTCCACGACAGCAATCTCAAGGTCAATATGTGGAGCCTGCGGCGCTCGCTGGGGGATACCCAGATCGAGCCCGTCTACATCGCCACTGTGGCGCGCCGCGGGTACAAGTTCATCGCGGACGTGCAAATCAGCATCGGCGAGATCGAGGACGATCTGGCTCACGCCGATCCCCTCCCCTTGCCCAATCCGCCATTGTTGCGCGGCATCGTTGGCCGTGAAACCGAGATCGTCGAGATCGCCGACCTGTTGGCCGACAACAGGCACGTGACCCTTGCTGGCGCAGGCGGGATCGGCAAGACGACCGTGGCCGTCGCGGCCGCACGGGCCTACGCGCCACACTGCCGGGACGGCGTCTGCTTCGTCGACCTCGCGACAATTTCCGATCCGACGCTGTTCGGCGCAGCCCTGGTGACGGCACTGGGCATCAGAGGCAATACCGACAACGGTCTGGCTGCGGCCCTCGACTATCTGAGGCCGCGGCAGATGCTGCTCATCCTGGACAATTGCGAGCATGTGCTCCCCGCTGCAACGATCTTTGCCGGCAAATTCCTGACGGACACCTCGCCATCCAGGCTGCTCGCGACCAGCCGCGAACCGCTCGGCACCGCCACCGAACATGTCGTGCGGCTTGGTTCGCTGCCCTCACCGCGATCCGGGCTCGCCCTGACCGTCGATGAGGCCCTGAGATTCCCGGCGGTGCAGCTGTTCGTCCGTCGCGCCGCCGAATGGTCGGACTATCAGTTCGCTGATGACGATTGCGAGGACGTCGCTTCGATCTGCCAATCGCTCGACGGCCTTCCGCTGGCGATCGAACTGGCGGCGGCCCAGATCGGCAGGTTCAATCCTCGCGAATTGGTGGCGCTGCTCGATCAAAAGCTGGGTTTTCGCGCCCCCAGCGCCGAGGGCACGCCGCCGCGCCATGAGACCCTGATGGCAACGATCGACTGGAGCTTCCGTCTGCTGTCGCAGAAGGAAGCGAGACTGTTTTGCCTTTTGTCGGTGTTCACTGACGCCTTCGACGCCGAGGACGCGGTTTTCGTCGCCGAGGCGGCAGGGCTCTCGCCGGTCGACGTCGCCACGGGCCTCGGCAGCCTCGTCGCGAAATCGCTGTTGAGCGCGCAGGCCCGGGGCGCGAGCCTGCGCTACCGGCTGCTCGACAGCACACGGCGGTATGCCGCCGAGCGGCGCAAGGCCGATCCGGCCTGCGACCAGGCACTGCGCCGCCATGCACAATGCGTCCTCGCGCTGTTCGAACGGTCCGAGGAGGAGTGGAACTGGCGCGAGCCGGCCGATTGGACGCAGCGCTACCTTGGCCGCATCGCCGACTTGCGCGCTGCGCTGTCATGGGCGTTCGGCGAACAAGGTGATGCTGCCCTCGGAATCAGGCTCACAGTTGCGGCGATCACCTTGTGGTCGGAAACCTCCATCCTGTCGGAAGCGCAGGCGCGGCTGGAGGATGCGCTCGCCTTGGCCAAGACCGCCGCCTGCGGCGATCTGTCGAAGGCAAAGCTCGCCTGCGCCCTCGGATGGAGCCTGTTCTACGCGCGCAACATGTCGAATGAGAACGAGGTGGCCTGGCTCGATGCCATCGCTTTTGCGCGGCGGGCCGGCAGCATCGAGTATCAGCAGCGTGCGCTGGTGGGTTTTGCCTTTTACCTGTTGCAGATCGGCCAGATCCCGCGCGCCATAGCCCATCTCGAGGAGGCCACCGCGCTGGCCGACCGCGACCGCCACCGCGATTTGACGGCAACGTCCGAAGCGGACCGGGCCTTGGCCTGGGCCCGCGCCTTTGCCGGCGAGTTGGGCAAGAGCCGCCCGGTTTTGGATCGTCTCGCGGCAACCTATTCGCTGGCCGAGGGCCGTTCGCGCAAGGATGCGAACGAGGTCTACCGGTTCATCACCGTCCGCTTCAACCTGCCGTTCGTGGCGTGGATGCAAGGGCAAGCCGACTACGCGGCGAGGCTGGCCCGCGACGCGGTCGACGCCGCGGACCGCGGCGGCCATTGGGTGTCGCAATCGAACGCGCTGGGGCTTGCCGCACTTCCTGTCGCGCTCGAAACCGGCAATCTGGATGCGCTCGAGGGCTTCACGATGCGGCTGCGTCGCAACCTGGAACGTGAACGCATCTCGCGCTGGGTCCCGGTCGAGCGCTATTTCTCCGCCTGCCTTCGTGACTTGCGCGGCGATCCGCGCGCGGTGGAGGATATTCGCGCCGCGATCGACGAACTGATCGAATGTCGCTTCTTGATGCGGATCGGCAGCTATCTCGCGGTCCTCGCCCGCGCCTATCTGCGGCAGGGGCGGATCGCGGAGGCGCGCGAGGTCATCACGCGGGCGATCGACCATCAGGAACGTCAGGGCGAGCGCTGGTGCCGGTCGGAACTTCAAAGGGTCGAGGCAGCGGTCCTTCTCCACGCCGGCGAGCCGTTGCGCGCCGAGCAGCGGCTACAGCAGGCGCTGACCGAAGCGCGCGCCATAGGAGCGATGACATTCCAGTTGCGGATCGGCACCGATCTCGCCGCGCACTGGGTCGCGACTGGCCGCAAGACCAGGGCCATCCGACTGCTCGCGCCGATTTATGACGAGTTCACCGAGGGCTTCGAGACGCCGGACCTGGTTGTCGCCTCGCGCCTGTTGCGAGGCGTGCGGCCAACGGCGAGCGCCTGCGGCCACTATCGCCAGCAGGGACCGGTGCACGCTCGCGGTGCATAGCTGGCCTACCGCCGCGCCTGCCGCGCGTGCTTTACCCTTCCCGGAATTCCTGATCCTCTCTCCTCAACCGGCCGGATCAACCGGCCTCTGCCTGAGGAGAGAGACGCCATGAAGCTCGGCACCGCCATTGCGGAAATCATGAGGCGCGAGGGGATCGAGATCCTCTGCGGCTATCCCGTCAATCATCTGATCGAGCATGCGGCCAAGGCCGAGATCCGCCCGGTGATGGTGCGGCAGGAGCGCGTCGGCATCCACATGGCGGATGCGATCTCGCGCCTGACGTCGGGACGCACGATCGGCGCGTTCTGCATGCAGCATGGTCCCGGCGCGGAGAACGCGATGGGCGGCGTCGCACAGTGCTATGGCGAATCCGTGCCTGTGCTGGTGCTGCCGATGGGCTATCAGCGCCGGCTGTCGCATATCGAGCCGAACTTCAATTCCAGCGAGGCAATGAAGCCGTTCGCGAAATCATCCGAGCCGATCATCCTGGCCGCGGAGGTCGCCAACATCTTCCGCCGCGCCTTCACGAAACTGAAGAACGGCCGCGGCGGCCCTGTGATCGTCGAAATCCCCTCCGACATGTGGAACGAGGAGGTGCCGGAGCCGCTGAACTACACGCCGGTGCTGCGCACCCGCTACGGCGCTGACCCTGTGCATGTGCGGGAGGCAGCAAGCCTGCTCGTGAATGCCAAACGGCCGGTGATCTATGCCGGCCAGGGCGTGCATTACGCGCAGGCCTGGCCGCAGCTGAAACGGCTCGCCGAGCGGCTCGCCATTCCCGTCACGACCAGCCTCGGCGGCAAATCGTCGTTTCCGGAGACGCATCCGCTGTCGCTCGGCTCCGGCGGCCTCGCCGTGCCGCGCGCGGTGCCGAAGTTCCTTGCCGAGGCCGACGTCATCTTCGGCATCGGCTGCTCCTTCACCGAGACCAATTTCGGCATCGCGATGCCGAAGGGCAAGACCATCATCCATTCGACGCTCGACCCGAACCATCTCAACAAGGATGTGGAGGCGAAGATCGGCCTCGTCGGCGATGCCGGGCTCGTGCTCGATGCGCTGCTGGAGGAGATCGGCAAGACTGTCACCGCGGATCGCGATGCGTCCGCGGTCGCGGCCGAGATCGCGGCCTCGCACAAGGAGTGGCTGGCGAAATGGATGCCGAAGCTGACCAGCAATGACGCGCCGCTCAACCCCTATCGCGTGCTGTGGGACCTGCAACACACCGTCGACATCAACAACACCATCATCACCCATGATGCCGGCAGTCCGCGCGACCAGCTCTCGCCGTTCTGGAGATCGGTCGAACCCCTCACCTATCTCGGCTGGGGCAAGACGACGCAGCTCGGCTATGGCCTGGGGCTCGCGATGGGCGCCAAGCTCGCCAAGCCCGACAAGCTCTGCATCAATGTCTGGGGTGACGCCGCCATCGGCTTCACCGGCATGGACTTCGAGACCGCAGTGCGCGAGCGCATCCCGATCATGTCGATCCTGCTCAACAATTTCTCGATGGCGATCGAGTTGAAGGTGATGCCGGTCTCGACCGAGAAATATCGCTCGACCGACATCTCCGGCGACTACGCCGCCATGGCGCGCGCCTTCGGCGGCTATGGCGAGCGGGTAACGAGGCCCGAGGACATCATCCCCGCGATCAAGCGCGGCATCCAGAAGACGCAGGAAGGCATTCCCGTGCTGCTGGAGTTCATCACCAGCAAGGAGACCGAGGTGTCGCGGCCGGGCACGTGAGGCCGGGCCTCGCTGCGGGCGCTGGCTCCGGCCGCAGGAGATGTGATAATCCGCCCTGGTGCCGCGCAGGTCGCGGCATCAGGCCGGAATGCGAATGACCAACCCTTCCAACGATGTCGCCGATGCGCTCGCTGCCGAGAACGCCCGGCTGCGCAGCGAGCTTGCAAGCGCGCGCGACCGCCAGAGCGCCAGCGCCGAGATCCTGCGCACCATCGCGGCCTCGCCTTCCGACGCCCGGCCGGTGTTCGAGGCGATCGCATCCAGCTCAAAACGCCTGCTCGGCGGCTTCTCCGCCACCGTGCTCCAATTCATCGGCGACGAGCTGCATCTCGTCGCCTATACGCCGACGAGCCCGGAGGCGGACGCGGGACTGATGGCCTCGTTTCCGCGGAAGATCACGGAGTTTCCGACCTTCGGGCTGGTGCACGGCGGCGAGACCATCCAGTTTCCCGACAGCGAAGCCGATGACGTCCCGCAGCTCAACCGCGATCTCGCGCGGCTGCGGGGCTTCCGCAGCGTCCTGTTCATGCCGCTGATGAACCGCGGCGCGCCGGTCGGCATGATCAGCGTCACCCGCGCCGAGGTCGGCGCATTCGCGCCCGATCTCGTGCAACTGCTCCAGACTTTTGCCGACCAGGCCGTGATCGCGATCGAGAATGCGCGGCTGTTCAACGAGACGCAGCAGACGCTGGAGCGGCAGACCGCCACGGCGGACATCTTGAAGGTGATGGCCGCCTCGCCCTCCGACGTGCAGCCGGTGTTCGACGCTATCGCCGCCAGTGCCAACCGCCTGATCGGCGGCTTCTCCACCGCGGTGCTGCGCTATATCGACGGCGCAGCGCATCTTGCCGCCTTCACCCCGACCGATCCGGCCGGCGACCGCGTGCTCCAGGCATCATTTCCGGTGCCGTTCGCGCAGTTCCCGCCTTACCGCCTCGTGGCGGGCGGCAGTGCGGCGCAGCTGCCGGACACCGAGCTCGAGCCAGCCGCGCGCGACATCGCGCGCGCCCGCGGCTATCGCAGCATGCTGTTCGCGCCGCTGATGAGCGAGGGCGAGGCCATCGGCGTCATCATCGCCACGCGCCGTGCGATAGGAACGTTCGACGAGCATCACGTCCGGCTGCTTCAGACCTTCGCCGACCAGGCCGTGATCGCGATCAAGAATGTCAGCCTGTTCAACGCCACCAGGGAAGCGCTGGAGCGGCAGACCGCGACCGCCGACATCCTCAAGGTGATCGCGGCCTCGCCGGCCGACGTCACGCCGGTGTTCCAGGCCATCTCCGACAGCGCCAAGGTGCTGGTCGGCGGGCATTCCACCGCGGTCACGCGCGTGATCGGCGGCATGCTGCATCTGGCCGCCTTCAGCACCGACAACGAGGCCGGCAATGAGGACTTGCTCAGCTCGTTTCCGACATCACTGTGGTCGTCGGGCATTCACAGCCGGGTGGCGACCAGCGGCGAATATGCGTTCCGCAGCGACATGCAGAACGAGCCCGATCTCACGGAGGCCATGAAGGAGCTGGCGCGGACGCGAGGCTATCGCAGCATTCTCGTGGTGCCGATGCTGCGTGACGGCGTTGCGATCGGAACCATCGGCGTGACGCGGCCTGAGGCTGGTCATTTTCCTGAAAAGGCGATCAACCTGCTCAAGACTTTCGCCGACCAGGCCGTGATCGCGGTCGAGAACACCCGCCTGTTCAACGAGGTGCAAGATCGCACGCGCGAGCTCGCCAAATCGCTCGACGATCTGCGCGCTGCGCAAGACCGGCTGATCCAGACCGAGAAGCTGGCCTCGCTCGGCCAGCTCACCGCCGGCATCGCGCACGAGATCAAGAACCCGCTTAACTTCGTCAACAATTTTGCCTCGCTCTCGTCCGAGTTGACCGACGAGCTCAACGAGGCGCTGGCGCCGGTCCCGCTCGCCGACGATGTCCGCAACGAGATCGAGGAACTGACCGGGCTCTTGAAGGACAATCTCGGCAAGGTCGTGCAACACGGCCGGCGCGCCGATTCCATCGTCAAGAACATGCTGCTACATTCGCGCGAAGGCGGCGGCGAGCATCGCGAGAGCGACATCAACGCGCTGGTCGAAGAGAGCCTCGACCTCGCCTATCACGGCGCGCGCGCCGAGAAGCCGCAGTTCGACGTGACGGTGAAACGCGAGCTCGATCCGGCGGCAGGTTCCGCCGACGTCTTCCCGCAGGAGATCACGCGGGTGCTGCTGAACCTGGTCTCGAACGGATTTTATGCGGTGACGAGCCGCAAGGCGGACACCGGCGCCGCCGGTTACGAGCCGGTGGTGACGGCGACCACCCGCGACCGCGGCGACCGCATCGAGATCCGCATCCGCGACAATGGCATCGGCATCCCCGACGAAGTGAAGGCGAAGATGTTCAATCCGTTCTTCACCACCAAGCCCGCCGGCGAAGGCACCGGCCTTGGACTGTCGATGAGCCACGATATCGTGGTGAAGCAGCATGGCGGCACGATCGACGTTGCGACGGAGCCCGGCAAGTTCACGGAGTTCACGATCCTGCTGCCGCGGAAGAGCAGCTTCCCGGACGGAGGCAAGGACTCCCCCTGACCGCGAGATACCGTTCCGCCGATATCTCCGACGCCCGTCTTTCCGTAAGAATATCGCTGGCCCCCTCGATTTCGAGGTGAAATAATCGAGCTCCTGACAAGGGTTTGAGCCCAGCGCCGCCAAGCTTTGGGCAATATGGATTTCAGGATGACTGCGCTTCCGCAGGACGTAGCGACCGAGCTCCACGCAAAGATCACCGAACTCGAGCAGCGATTGCAGGCGGGCATCGCCGAGAACGACCGCCTGCAGTCCGAACTGGACCTGTCACGTGAGCGCCAGAAGGCGAGCGCGGAAATCCTGGGGACCATCGGCAGCACCCGGGGCAACGCGGCGCGGTCGTTGCAACGGATCGCCGAGACCTGCGGAGCTCTGTTCGGGGCACCCAGCGTCTCCATCCGGCTGGCCGAAAACGGCGAGTGGACGCAGGCCATCGGCTATGGTGAGACCTCGGGCCGCGTCCGTTCTGCCGTTCCGTCAGCGACGCTCCGCATTGGCGGCCCGAACCTCCCAGGCACCGTGGTGGCCGAGAATCGGCAAATTCACATCCCAAACCTCGACCAGATCGACCCCTCGATGGCCGATTGGCCCGGCCTGCCACACGCCAGCGCGGCCGGAACGCGCACCATGTGCGGCACGCCGCTGCGTCACGAGGGAACGGCGGTCGGCGCCTTGATCGTCTACCGCGACAGATTGTTGCCGTTCACGCCGGAAGAACTCGCGCTGCAGCAGAGCTTTGCGGATCAGGCCGTGATCGCGATCGAGAACGCGCGGCTTTTTAACGAAGTGCAGGCGCGGACGCACGAGCTTACCGAAGCACTCGAGCAACAGACCGCGACATCGGAGGTGCTGAGCGTCATCAGCCGATCGACCGGCGACCTCGCGCCGGTATTCGACGCCTTGCTGAGCAAGGCAATGCAGCTCTGCGCCGCCAGTTTCGGCGTGCTCAACACCTACGATGGAGCGCACTTCCACACAGCGGCCACTTACGGCCTGCCGCCCGCTTACGATGAGCACCGGCGCCAGATGCCGCTCAGCTATGGTCCGGCCACCGCGCCCGCGCGCCTCTTGAAGGGTGAAGCGTTCGTCGAAATCGCCGACCTGCTCGAGTCGGACGCCTATCGCAGCGGAGAACCGAACCGTCGGGCGCTGGTCGATCTCGGCGGCGCGCGCTGCGTGCTCGCGGTGCCGCTGCTGAAAGACCAGCGAGTGGTCGGCAACCTCATGATCTTCCGGCAGGAGAACCGGCGCTTTTCCGAAAAGCAGATCGCGCTCCTGCAGCAATTTGCTGCCCAGGCGGTCGTTGCGATCGAGAACGCGCGGTTGCTCCGAGAATTGCGCCAACGCACCGAGGATTTGACCGAAGCGCTGCAACAGCAAACTGCGACTGCAGACGTGCTCAAGGTGATCAGCCGCTCGGCTTTCGACCTCGAAACCGTGCTCAGTACGCTGACCGAATCTGCCGCGCGCCTTTGCGGTGCCGACATGGCGGCAATCACGCGGCAGGCATCCGACGGGGCTTATTATCATGCCACCCGACACAATTTCTCGCCGGAATGGGAACGTGTATCAAAAACCCTTCGCCTCGGCCCGGGCCGGGGCAGCGTGGTCGGACGTGTGCTGCTGACCGGCAAGGCCGTGCAAATTCCCGACGTGCTGGCCGACCCGGAATACGCCTTTCCCGAACAGCAGAGGGTGGCCGGGTATCGTACGCTTCTCGGGGTGCCCTTGCTCCGCTCCGGCCAGCCGACTGGCGTGCTGTTTCTTGGCCACAAGACCGTCCAGCCCTTCAGTGACCGGCAGATCGAACTGGTGCAGACCTTCGCCGACCAGGCCGTCATCGCGATCGAGAATGTACGCCTCTTCGACGAGGTGCAGGCCCGCACCAAAGAACTTGCCGCCTCGCTCGATGACCTCCGTACCGCGCAGGACCGACTGATCCAGACCGAGAAGCTCGCCTCGCTCGGCCAGCTCACCGCCGGCATCGCGCACGAGATCAAGAACCCGCTCAACTTCGTCAATAACTTTGCCGAACTGTCATCGGAGTTGACGAACGAACTCAACGATATTCTGAAGGCAGCCAGCCTCGCCGACAAAATCCGCGACGAAGTCGATGAATTGACGGGCATGTTGAAGGACAATCTGCAAAAGATCGTGCAGCACGGCAAGCGCGCAGACTCCATCGTCAAGAACATGCTGCTGCATTCGCGCGAAGGCAGCGGCGAGCATCGACTGAGCGACATCAACGCCCTGGTCGAGGAGAGCCTCAACCTCGCCTATCATGGCGCGCGCGCCGAGAAGCCGCAGTTCGACGTCACGATGAAACGCGAGCTCGATCCGGCGGCCGGGCAAGCCGACGTGTTTCCGCAGGAGATCACGCGGGTGCTGCTAAACCTGATCTCGAACGGGTTTTATGCGGTGACCAGGCGCAAGATGGACAATGGCTCTGGCGACTACGAGCCGATCGTGACCGCCACCACGCACGATCGCGGCGACCACATCGAGATCCGCATCCGCGACAACGGCATCGGCATCCCCGACGAGGTGAAGGCGAAGATGTTCAATCCGTTCTTCACCACCAAGCCGGCTGGCGAAGGCACCGGCCTCGGCCTGTCGATGGGCCACGACATCGTGGTGAAGCAGCATGGCGGCACCATCGACGTCGCGACGGAGCCGGGCAAGTTCACGGAGTTCACGATCCTGCTGCCGCGCAAGAGCAGCTTCCCGGATACCGGCAAAGGGTAGCGGCGATCGGAAGGGGCCTTCATGACTCTGGCGCGGTTCATTCGGCGACAATTGCTCTCGCTGTCCGGCGTCGGCCTCATGCTGGGCGCCCTGTTCTTCGCAGGCGCGCTGACGCCGACGCTGGTGCCGCGGAGCTATCTCACGCAAGGCGCCCTCGCCGGCGGCTGCTTTGCGATCGGCTACCTCGCCGGCAATCTCTGGCGCTGGCTGTGGCACTATCTCGAGCTGCCCGAGCCTTCGCCGCGCCTGCGGTCAGGCGCAAATGCACTGGTTGCGGCCGGCTGCCTGATCGTCGTCGTCATCTATCTGTGGCGCGCCGCCGAATGGCAGAATTCGATCCGCACCGTGATGAAGATGCCGCCGGTCGAGACCGCGCATCCGCTCAAGGTCTGCGCTGTCGCCCTGATCACGTTCGTGGTGCTGCTGGTGCTGGGGCGGCTGTTCGCGCTTGTCGCGCGCGTCCTCGCTGCGCACACGGAGCGCGTCATCCCCCGGAAGGTCGCCAACGTCATCGGCGTGCTCGTCGCAGGCCTGCTGTTCTGGTCGATCGCCAACAATGTCCTGATCCGCGTGGCGTTCAACGCGCTCGATTCATCCTTCCGTGAATTCGACGCCTTGTTCGAGCCCGAGCGGCCGCAGCCGACCGATCCCAATCGAACAGGAGGTGCGGCATCACTGGTGAAATGGAAAGAGCTCGGACGCACGGGGCGACGCTTCATCGCTTCGGGCCCGCGCGCTGCCGAGATCAGCGCCGCCACGGGACAGGCCGCGCAGGAGCCCGTGCGGGTTTATGTCGGCCTCGGCGGCGCCGGCACGGCGCAAGCCCGCGCAAGGCTTGCGCTCGACGAGCTCAAGCGGCAGCACGGTTTTGACCGTGCCGTTCTCGTCGTCATCACGCCGACCGGCACCGGCTGGATCGATCCGTCGGCGATGGACACGGTCGAATATCTCCACCATGGCAACGTCGCCAGCGTCGCCATGCAGTACTCCTACCTCAACAGCCCGCTGTCGCTGTTGTTTCAGCCCGAATACGGCGCGGAGGCTGCTCGCGCTCTGTTCGCGGAAATCTACGGCTACTGGACGACGCTGCCGACAGACAAGCGGCCGAAGCTGTATCTGCACGGGCTCAGCCTCGGTGCTCTCAACTCGGAGAAATCCGCCGAGCTGTTCGAGACGATCGGCGATCCCATCGCCGGTGCGCTGTGGAGCGGACCACCGTTCGAGAGCCGCATCTGGCGCTCGATCACGGCGAACCGCAATCCGGGCTCGCCGGCCTGGCTGCCCGAATTCCGCGACGGCCGCTTCGTGCGCTTCATGAATCAGAATGGACCGACGGTGCCGCCGGATGCACCATGGGGTCCGATGCGCGTCGTCTATCTGCAATATGCCAGCGACGCGATCACGTTCTTCGCCTACCGCGATGCCTTTCAGGCCCCGGCCTGGATGAGCGCACCGCGCGGGCCGGACGTCTCACCGGAGCTGCGATGGTATCCGATCGTGACGATGCTGCAGCTAGCCCTCGATATGGCGGTCGCGACCAATACGCCGATGGGCTTTGGCCACGTCTACGCGCCAGAGCATTACGTCGATGCCTGGGTCGCGGTCACGGATGTCCATGATTGGTCCCCCGATGCGCTGGCACGGCTCAAGAGCCATCTTGCGGCAAGAGCACGGCAGCCTACCGCAGGCGGTTCGGACGAAGACCCCTATGCCGATCGCGGCGGCTAACGCATGATCCGGAAAAGTGCGAAGCGGTTTTCCGAAAGATCATGCGCAAACAACAACCTAAAGCGCGATGACGATTCATCCTGATCTCATCGCGCTTTAGGTCCCTACTCCGCCATCTCCACATGCTTGGTAACGGAGGGACCGGCGAGCGGCCGCTCCTCCATCATGATCAGGCAGAACGCGGCGCCGGCCATCAGCGCGGTGGCGGCGCCGAAGACGTAGCGGAACGCGTGCCGCATGTCCTCGGTGGGAATCACGACGCCGGCAGCGGCGTGGTGCTCGCCGGCGAGCGGAATGTCGGCACCGAGCGCGATCAGCAGGATCGCGGCGAAGGCTGCGACCGTGAACGAGGACATCAGCGAGCGGAAGAAGTTCAGCGCGCCGGTGATGGTGCCGACCTGCGGACGGGCGACGGAATTCTGCAGCGAGACCACGCAGACCGGGAAGGTCGTGCCGAGGCCGAGCGCGAACGCAGCCATCAGCGTCAGCAGAGCCCATAGCGGCAGCGTCGTCAGCGTAAGGCCAAGGCCGCACAGCGCGGCCCAGGACGTGCCGATGATGGCGACGCGCTTATAGTGCTTGGCGCGCGCCATGGTGCGGCCGGCGATCGCCGCGCCGCAAGTCGAGACGGCCGCGAGCGGGATCAGCGCAAGGCCCGCCTCGCTGGCGCTGAGGTGATAGACGGATTCGTAATAGAGCGGCAGCTGGACCGTGAGGCCGGTGATCGCACCGAGCGCGCAGCCACCGGCCGCCAACCCGTAAGGCGCGACCGATCCGCCGAGCAGCGGCAAAGGCAGGAACGGCTCGTCGGCGCGACGCGCGTGCCAGACGAAGGTGACGGCGAGCGCGACCGCACCGCCGACCATCGCAAGCACGGTCGGCGACAGCCAGGGAAAGCGCGTGCCGCCCCAGGTCAGCACCAGCATGAAGACAACCGCGGAGGCCATCAGCAGCACGCCGCCAAGCCAGTCGACCTCGCGCTTGCGGTGGAATACCGGGATCTTCTTCATCTCCGGCAGCAGCAGCGCGAGGGCGGCGGCCGTGAGCGGCAGATTGATCCAGAAAATCATCGACCAGTGCAGATGTTCGGCGAACACACCGCCGATCACCGGGCCCAAAATGCCGCCGACCATCCAGACGCTGGAGAAATAGGCCTGGTATTGGCCGCGCTCGCGCGGGCTCACGACGTCGGAGATTACGGTCTGCACGACCGGCATGATGCCGCCGCCGCCGAGCCCCTGCAGGCCGCGCGCCAGGATCAGCATCGGCATATTCGGCGCGATCGCACAGAGGATCGAGCCTGCGACGAACAGGCTGAGCGAGGTGATGATCATGGCCTTGCGGCCGTAGATGTCGCTCAAGGTGCCGAACACCGGCGCAACGGCGGTCGAGGCGAGCAAATAGGCGGTAATGACCCAGGACAGGTTCGAGACATCCTGGAACTGGCGCCCGATGGTGGGCAGCGCGGTCGCGACGATGGTCTGGTCGAGCGCGGCCAGGAACATCGTCAGCATCAGGCTGATGACGATGGTGCGGACCTCGTCCGAGGTCAGCGCCGCGGGCGGCGAGATGGATGGCGCGTCATCGACGCTGATGACCTCGCTCGGAAGGCGGGAGAGCTCTTCGGCGATATCGTCGGGCAACGCCTGGATGTCGGCAGAACTGCTCTGCCGGTCGAACTTGTTCATCTCGATCGGACGTGGTGTGGCGGCACAACGCCGCGAAGGATTCGTTCTATGCAAGCAATCTAGAGAGCAAAATCCTTCCCAGGCAGGCACCGCGGCGCATGGGTGCATCCCGCACGGGGGCCATCCCGAACATGTGATCCCGCGCGCGGCGGATCAGTCCTTCGGGCGTCGCTTCAGGCGTGCCCGTTTCGGCAGCACGGCCGGCCATTGCACGATGTGGTCCTCGAGCTCCTCGTCCGGGATGTCCTCTTCGCTGCCCTCGACCCGGCCGCGCACGGAGACGCCGGCCTCATGCACGGTGTTGGGATCGCCGGAAACCAAAGGATGCCACCAATAGAGGTCGCGCCCTTCCGCGACGAGCTTGTAGCCGCAGCTCGGTGGCAGCCAATTCAGGGTACGGACATTGGCCGGGGTCAGGCGGACGCAGTCGGGAACCTTGGCGGATCGATTCGGATAGTCCTTGCAGGCGCAGGTGCCGGCATCGAGCAGCTTGCAGCCGACATGGGTGAAATAGATCTGGCCGGTGTCCTCGTCCTCGAGCTTGTTCAGGCAGCAGCGGCCGCAGCCGTCGCACAGGCTTTCCCATTCCTCCCCAGACATCTCTTCCAACGTCTTGGTTTTCCAGAAGAATCCTTCCTGGCCGGAAGGTCGTTTGGGAGCTGCGGTCATGCGCCTCAACAAGGTTCGAAAGAGCTACGGCTAACGCCATCTAGGGCGTGCGGCCAGGGTGCTGCAAGCAAGCCCCTCTCAAGGCCCGTAATGAACCGGGGTCAATTAGGCCTGTTGTTCAAAATAGCGAGCCTGACCATTGGTTTATAGGCCATGCTCGGCTAGAAGGAACAACAAGTCCCTCGGACGCTTGCCGGGCGCCTTGGGTTTGCCGCAACATTCCCTTAAGACGTCCCGGCGCCGCCCCGGCCGGGTGCTTGAACGCTATCGTACCGAGCCTCAAGGGTTCTAGGTGGTCCAGAACACACCATCCAATTGGAAGAGCAAGGTCCGGAATTTCTTCCTGGACCTCGATGCGCGCATCGACTCCTCGCTGTTCTCCTCGGCCAAAGGCATCCGCGAGCTCTATGAGCGCTACTCGACCTTCATGGACCGCTTCTATGTCGGGCGGTGGAAGCGCTGGGTGTTCATCGAGCCGCTATCGGAGGCCGCGACCCTCGGGCTCGGCGGGCTCGTGCTGCTGCTCACGCTCGCCATCCCCGCCTTCCGCGAGACCGCGGACGAGGATTGGCTGAAGAAGTCCGACCTCGCCGTGTCGTTCCTCGACCGGTACGGCAACCCGATCGGCAGCCGCGGCATCAAGCACAATGATTCGATCCCGCTGGAAGATTTTCCGGACGTGCTGATCAAGGCGACGCTCGCAACCGAGGACCGCCGCTTCTACGACCATTTCGGCATCGACATCGCCGGCACCGCCCGCGCGCTCGTCACCAACGCCCAGGCCGGCGGCGTCCGCCAGGGCGGCTCCTCGATCACGCAGCAGCTCGCCAAGAACCTGTTCCTGAGCAACGAGCGCACCATCGAGCGCAAGATCAACGAAGCCTTCCTCGCGGTCTGGCTGGAATGGCGCCTGACCAAGAACGAGATCCTCAAGCTGTATCTCGACCGCGCCTACATGGGCGGCGGCACGTTCGGTGTCGACGGCGCAGCGCACTTCTATTTCAACAAGTCGGCGCGCGATGTGACGCTGGCGGAAGCTGCGATGCTCGCCGGCCTGTTCAAGGCGCCGACGAAATACGCCCCGCACATCAACCTGCCGGCCGCCCGCGCCCGCGCCAACGTCGTGCTCGACAACCTCGTCGATGCCGGCTTCATGACCGAGGGCCAGGTGTTCGGCGCCCGCCGCAACCCCGCCTTCGCCGTCGACCGCCGCGACGAGGCTTCGCCCAACTACTATCTCGACTATGCCTTCGACGAGATGCGCAAGCTGGTCGACACGTTCCCGAAGTCCTACACCGAGCGCGTCTTCGTCGTTCGCCTCGCGATCGACGCCAACGTGCAGAAGGCCGCGGAAGACGCGATCGAGAACCAGCTGCGCCAGTTCGGGCGTGACTATCACGCCACGCAGGCCGCAACCGTGGTCGCCGATCTCGACGGCGGCATCCGCGCCATGGTGGGCGGCCGCGATTATGGCGCGAGCCAGTTCAACCGCGCTACCGATGCCTATCGCCAGCCGGGCTCCTCGTTCAAACCCTACGTCTACACCACCGCGCTGCTGAACGGCTTCACGCCGAACTCGATCGTGGTCGACGGCCCGGTCTGCATCGGCAATTGGTGCCCGCAGAACTATGGCCATTCCTATTCCGGCTCGGTGACGCTGACACAGGCGATCACGCGCTCGATCAACGTCGTGCCGGTGAAGCTGTCGATCGCGATCGGCCAGAAGGAACAGCCGAAGGCGCCGAACCCGGCCAAGATCGGCCGCGCCAAGATCGTCGAGGTCGCGCGCCGGTTCGGCCTCAAGGCGCCGCTGCCCGACACGCCGTCGCTGCCGATCGGCTCGGACGAAGTCACCGTGCTCGAGCACGCCGTCGCCTACGCGACCTTCCCGAACCGCGGTAAGTCGGTGACGCCGCATTCGGTGCTGGAGGTGCGCACCGGCGCCGGCGACCTCGTCTGGCGCTGGGACCGCGACGGGCCGAAGCCGAAGCAGGCGATTCCACCGAACATCGCCGCCGACATGGCCGGCATGATGAGCCACGTCGTGAGCGAAGGCACCGCTCGCCGCGCCGCGCTCGACGGCATTCCGACCGCGGGCAAGACCGGCACGACCAATGCGTATCGCGACGCCTGGTTCGTCGGCTACACCGGCAATTTCACCTGCGCGGTCTGGTACGGCAATGACGACTACTCGCCGACCAACCGCATGACCGGCGGCTCGCTGCCGGCGCAGACCTGGCACGACATCATGGTCGCGGCGCATCAGGGCGTCGAGGTCCGAGAGATTCCCGGCATCGGCATGGGCCAGAAGCTGCCGCCGCAGCCGAAGGATGCGAACGCGCAGGCCAGCGCGGCGCCGAAAGTGCTGGAGACCAAGCCCGGTCCGCCGCCGGTGCTGACCAAGCGCGGCGCCGACATCCTTGTGCGCGTCGAGAAGCTGCTCGACGACGCCGCCAAGACCGCGAACAAATCGGCGGCCGACGACAGCAAGCAGGCCAGGCCGTCGCCGTCGACGAGCGCGCTCGCCTTCCCGCAGAACTATGCGGAAGAGAATGCGAACGCATCTGGCCCGCGCAAGAACTGATCGACGTCCGTGCGGCTGATCCTGATCACATTGACGGCGCTTCTGCTCGCAACCGTGGTGGGCCTGGGCGCGACCTGGATGACGACGACGCGCGGCACCGAGATCGGCGCGCTGACGATCGGCCCCTGGACCGCGCGCCCGCGCACCGGCACCGCCGACGTCGACCCCTATTCGCGCGCCACCATCGTGCGCAACGGCGAGCTGCCGATCGGCACCGGCGACGGCGTCGCCTTCACCGCGACTGCCGACGACAAGAAGAAGGCGCTCGACGGCCGCTGCGACGTCGTCGTCTCCGGCGTGACGCCGCCGGCGCGGTTCTGGACGCTGACGCTCTACGACCGCAAGGGCCACCTCGTTGCCAACTCGCTGCAGCGCTACGGCTTCACCAGCCAGGAGATCGTGCGGTCGTCCGACGGCTCGTTCGAGATCCGCATCGCCTCGCGCTCGCGCGCCGGCAACTGGCTGCCGACCGGCGGCATCGAGCGCTACGCATTGATGCTGCGCCTCTACGACACGCCGGTCGGCGTTGCCACGCGCACCCAGCGCGATGCGCCGATGCCCACCATCAAGACGGTGGGCTGCTCATGATCCGCCTCATGTTCACCATCGTCGCGGGCGTGGTGCTGGGCCTCGTGGTCCATCTCGTCAGCGTGCTGGCGCTGCCGCGGATCGCGACGCAGGACGCCTATTCGCGGCTGACGCCGATGACCAAGCTCAACGGCGTCACCCAGCTTCCCCTCGCCGATCCGCAGACCTCGCCGATGCCGTTCATGGACCCGGCGTTTGCGATCGCGATCTGCCGCTATGACCTCGCGGGCGGCCCGCTCAAGCTGACGGTGCCGGTGAGCCAGGCCTATACGTCGGTGTCGTTCTACACCCGCAACGAGATCGCCTATTACGCCATCAACGACCGCTCGGCGGGCAAGAAGGTGATCGAGCTCGACCTGATGACCGAAGCGCAGCACAACGAGCTGCCCGAGGACGAAGAGGTCACCGCCGCCGACCGCCTGATCATCGACTCTCCCAGCACCACCGGCCTGATCGTGATGAAGGCGCTCGCCGCCGAGCCCGGCCTGATGCCGCAGGCGCAGGCCTCGCTCCAGACCGCAACCTGCGCGCCGCAGACCGAGCCGCCGGCCAAGGCCGAGGCGCCGCGCGGACGGCGCTGACGCGCGGCTGTTTCGGCCAGCTCAAAACAGAGTCCAAAAACAACCCCATGCACAGTAGAAGGCCGCTTTCCGGCCCATGCCCTGTGCTTGCGGCGAAGCCGTTGACGTTTCGGTGCAAAACATCGGTTCGGCGCAACAGCTGAGGAACAGTCGCCTGCCTCCGCAGTTTCCTCAACTGGAGGAAACACCGATGAAAACAGCAACCCTTGCTTTAGCGATGGTCCTGGCCTGCTCGACCGGCTATGCCTCGGCCCACAGCGCCAAACGCCATCATCATCACGGCTGGTTCAACTCAATGAACATGATGCACGGTCCCGGAAGGACGGCTGCACGTACCGACCCGAACGGGACGGCGGGCGGGCCGACGAGCGTCAGCGGCACCGGCTCGTCGAAGTTCGGAGGACAGATCCCGGGAGCCAGTGGCGCAGCCCGACAGTAAGTCCGCTGAGCTGACGCCTCAAAACTGAAAGGGCAGCGCCTTTCGGTGAGTTTGACACGTCGGGCAAAACACGGGCATAATGGCATCATCGAGAGTTCGTCACACCCGCACGGAGCAATCCGCTGCGGGTGTTTTCATTTGGGAGCACGGAGCGATCTCCAGGACGTAACGTCCCGAGCTTGCTCGTCGACGTCGCCCCCGCCCCGGAGGCGCGGACGCCGCCGGATGCGATAAACGGATGCCGGCGGAAGATTGAGCGCGGTCCGGCCGACCAGGCTCGCCTTCAGCCCGAGACGGTCAAGAATGGGCCGCGGCACCGGGCAGCGAGGTCCGTAGGTGAACTGATAGAGCGTGCTGCCCTCCTGCATGTGGCGGAAGACTCCCGTCAGGATCGCGATCACCTTGCGCGGCGACATCGACAGAAGCGGTAGGCCGCTGACGGCGGCAGAGGCCGGTGCCACGAACGGCTCGTATTGGGCGAGCTGGCGCGCATCCATCCAGAGCACACGCGCTCTTGGGAAGCGCTCCTGCAACAGGCGGACGAAATCCGAACCATATTCGATCAGCAGCAGGTCGCGCTCCGCGACGCCGCGCCGGAGCAGCGCCTTGGTGAAGATACCGGTGCCAGGCCCCAGCTCGATCACCGGCCCGGTCCCCGGCATGATCTCCTGCGTCATCAGGCGCGCCAGTGACTGGCCTGATGGCGCGATGGCGGAGACCTGCCAGGGATTGGACAGGTACGAGCGGAAGAACTGGAAGAAGTCTGCAACTGCGGTAGCGTTCATTGCGATCCTCTGTTTCCCGCTCGCAAGGAGCAGACGGGCCTGTCGAGAAAAGGGCTGGTGCGACTAAGATGCGATGTTGTGTTCTCTCGCCTCGCCCTGAGCAGCGTTGGAGAGGGATTCCCACGCTTCCCACGTCGCGAGGCGATCGGCATAGGCAGTGCGGGCGCGCGGCAGACCTTCGGTGCCGACGAAGAACCGCAATGGCGGATTCTCGGCGTCGACGATCTTCAGGATCGCATCGGCCGTCGCCTCCGGTTCGCCAAAAGCAAGCTTGGCGCCGGCGGCAAATACCTCCGCCCGCGTGTTGCTGTAGGCATTGATGACGGGCGAAATCCTGAGCGAGGCCGTGCTGGCGAACCCCGTCGCATAGGCGCCAGGCTCGAGCAGCGTGACTTTCAACCCGAGGTCCTTGACCTCCTGGGCCAGACTTTCATGGAGAGCTTCGATGGCGAATTTCGAGGCGTTGTAGAACCCGGTGATGGGCCCGGCGACGATGCCCGCAACACTCGACACGCCAATGATGTGGCCGCCGCCCTGCCGTCGCAGCAAGGGAAGCGCGGCCTGGATGACGCGCAGCGTGCCGAAGAAATTCGTGTCGAACTCGGCGCGGACATCGGCCTCGAGCGCCTCTTCGATCGCCCCGACCAGCGCGTAGCCTGCGTTGTTGAGCACGACATCCAGCCGTCCGAAATGCGCGTGAGCCCGGCTCACGGCATTCTGCACCGCGTGGGCATTGGTCACGTCCAGGGCCATCGGCAGCACGGCATCGCCGTAAGCTTCCGAGAGATCAGCCACGTCAGCCAGGATGCGGGCGGTGGCAGCCACCTTGTCGCCGCGCTTGAGCGCAGCCTCCGCCCAGATGCGACCAAAGCCGCGGGATGCCCCGGTGATGAACCAGACTTTGCCAGACATGCGATATCCTCGATGGATTGAGTTGGACTTACTCGGCAAGTCCTATCCTCGCTGGCCTCGATCGACAGTGACGAGGTGCGCCAACGAAGTTGCCGCAGGCGCCAAAAAGGGCGCAGCAACCGTCAGTGAATCTTGTTGCCATGCAGCTCGCGCCAGCGGCTCGGCGTCACGCCTTCCCAGTAGCGGAAAGCGCGATAGAAGGAGCTTGCGTCCTGATAGCCCAGGAGGCATGCGACCTCGTCGATGTCGGCGGTGGGATCCGACAGGAGTTGCCGCCCGAGCTCCTGACGCGCCTCGACGAGAAGCTCGCGGAAGCTCGCACCTTCGTCGGTGATGCGGCGCTGAAGGGTTCGCTCGCTCAAGCCGAGATCGCGCGCCACGTCGGACAATTCGGGCCGCCCGCTCGCAAGGCTCCGCTTCAGGACGACCTTGACCTGCTCCCTGACGGAGCTGCGCGCTTCCAGCTCGCCCAGGGCGGACGCCAATGCCGGCGTCAGGATTTCGAGGAGTTCCTTGTTGTGCCCGGGAAACGGACGATCGAGGTCTGCGGATTTCAGGACCAGCAGGTTTCGTGCCGCGCCATAGCGGATCTGGCATTCGAAATATTTCTGGTGGACGTCGCTCTTGGGACGAGGACGAACCAGCTCCACCCGCTTCGGCGTCAGGTGCTGTCCGGTCCCACGACGTCCGAGCTCGACCAGCGAGGCAAAGGTCACGTCGGTCGAAATCGCGGGCTCCGGATCAGTTGCATACGGCCACTCCGCCGCGACAACGCACTCGTCCTCGCCTTCCCTGACCTGCAGCTGCTCGGGCGAGCACAGCCGCTTGAAGCGCGCAATGCGGAGCAATCCGTCGCGATAATCCCTCGCATAGAACGCAGCGAGGCTCGACGGCGGATGCACCGCCGTCTCGACGCTCTGGACCAGCATCAAGCCGAGCCCCGGCTCCGGCTTCAGCTCCTCCAGCGCTCTCCAGAGCGCAAAATATTGCACTGTGGTGACCTGCCCCTGCTCGTTCAGGTGCAAGGTCGCCGGCAGTTTCGCCTGCCGCAACAGCACGGCCGGCGGCACGCCGATATGTTCAACGGCCTGCCAAAAGGCTCGGGGGACCTTGCATCTGTCTGCCGCTGTACCACTCATGAACAATCCTAGCGCATCTGGCTCATGATCACGCGGTCGAACAGGCGGTCGCCGAACCATTCGCGAATCTTGATCATGGGCAAGGCATATTTACCCGCAACGTAGCGGGTGCGCGGCTTCTGCTCCCTCACGGCCCTCGACACGACGCCGGCAATGACGCTCGGATTGGTGCCGCGTCCCTGTCCATAAGCCGCACGGGTCGATTTCGCGACGGCCTGCGTCAGCTTGGCGTAAGGACCTCCACCCGATCGTTTGAGCAGGCCATTGGCAACCACATCGCCAAACCCCGTCTCGATCAGGCCGGGCTCGACGACGACGACCTTGATGCCGAACGGAGCCAGTTCAAGTCGCAAGCAATCGGACCAGCCTTCCAGCGCATGCTTGGTCGCATGGTACCAGGCACCCAGGAGGGTGTAGATCTTGCCGCCCATCGAGGTGATGTTGACGATCGTGCCTGCGCGCTTTTCGCGCATCTTCGGCAAGAGAAGCTGCGTCAGGCGAGCGGCGCCGAACAGGTTCACCTCGAACTGGTAACGCGCTTCGTCGATGCCGACGTCCTCGACGGGACCGTAGAGGCCGAAGCCGGCGTTGTTGACGAGCACATCGACGCCATCCACCTCGCGCAGGATGGCATCGACCGTCGCCTGGATGTCGGACTCGCTCGAAATGTCCATTCTCAGGGACCTCGCCCCGAGCTTGACGAGATCATCCATCTTGTCGACGTGCCGCGCGGCGACGAAGACCTGGAATCCGTCCTTGATAAGACGCCTTGCGATTTCCTTGCCCATGCCGGAGGACGCTCCGGTGACGAGCGCCGTTCTCTTCGACTTGTCGAACATTTCAACCTCTCTTCGTTCCTGCCCTTATCCTGCGGCCTCCGTGGCAGGAATTGACTGACCAAGCACGCCAACAGACTTGCACAACACGCCAATCCTGACGACCGATTTGAGCCGCCGTATTCCCAAGAAAAAGCGCGGTACCCGCGACCGCGCTTTGGCAAGACAGTTCGGGGCTGGCGGAAATCCGTTCACCCGCGAGCGCGGTGGAATGTGCGGGTTTGTCCCATCGCCGGCAGCCCGAGATAGCCTCGGAGGTGCATCTTGCCGTCCTTGACGGTGGCCTTGCAGTTGTAGGTGCGGCCGGACGAGGCGTCATAGATCGTGCCGCCGCCCCACTCGCCATCCTCCCAGCGCAAGCCGGCGATGAAGACAATGTTCTTCAGCGACCGCGCACGCAGCGCGGGATCGGGGTTCTTGGCGTCCTTCTTGAAGGTCACGTTGTCCGCCTCCACGATCTCGTTGCCGTAGAGCATGCGCGCCTGGAATTCCGTTCCGCTCCTGAACATGTCGAGCTTCACCGTGCCGTCGTCCGCCTCCCATGTCCCGACGATCGCATCGGGGACTGGCACCTCGCCGTGCGCCATCGAAATCTGTCCGATGTTCACGGCTGCCATCAGCAGGAAGATGGCGGATCGACGGGAGTGAAGCGACGTTTGCATGGTGCGTTCCTTGGTTTGCGGTTGGGCGAGCGATCGAGGCGCTCGCAGGTCTCGCAAATGTCTCTAGATTTCGGGAACAGCGTTTGCAGCGGCAGAAGGCGCCAGCGGAATTGCGCGGTGCGCCAATCGATGCCGGCGCGGATTTGGATGGTCGGGCAAAACAGCCACACATGGCCATTATCGAAGGTCGGGCCAATCGACGGGTCCCCTTCGGATATTGACGGCTTCATCGCCAGCTGCCAGTTTCATGATCGGTAGTGTCCGCAAGGACTATTCAAGGGAATGCGGTGCGTCCGTCTCGACGGACAATTCCGCGGCTGCCCCCGCAACTGTAGGCGGATAGCCGACGACCAAACGAACCACTGGAGCCCCGTTCGGGCCTCTGGGAAGGCGGTCGAAGGCGATGACCCGCGAGCCAGGAAACCTGCTGCCAGCCATGAGTCACGCGCGAACGCATTGGGCGGGGTGCCCCGATGTCGGACAAGTAGCCGCTGCATCTGCCGCCTGGGGCGAAGGTAGATGACTAAGGCAACCGCGGTGACAGTTTATTTGCGTCGCCGCAGAGCGTTGTCGTGCAAACTCTTCATTCTCGTGCCGGCGTTGCGCCAGGCTATTCACGTGTTTTCCTGATCTCCCTGCTCTCTTCCGTGTCGCTGTCGGCGGCTGCGATCGCGCAGAGCGTGGACCGTGACAAGCCGCCCGTGGAGATCGGTCCAGTGACTGTCTCCCCGTCCACACCGAGGACGGCGCCTGCAATCAGCCCGGGCAACCAAAAGCCTCGGACCGCCCGCCGGGCCACGGGGCGAAGACCGACAGCACCGATCGCTGCAAGGCCCACCAACCCGCCCGCCGGCGACACGACACCGTTGAACACCGCCGCCGTCGCCGGGGTCTCCTCTCGCCTCGGCATTTCGGCCCGGGAGACGCCGGCGACCGTCGAGGTCATCAGCCAGCAGACCATGCAGGACCTGGGCATCCGGACCACCACCGACGTCGCAAAGGCGGCAGTCGGCGTGACTGGCGGCGATGCGCCCGGGGCACCCGCGATCTTCTCGATGCGCGGCTTTTCCGGCGATCAGCTCAACACCCTCTACAACGGCATTCCGATCGGGCCGTCGACCATGACCGGCCGTCCCATGGATGTCGCGGGCCTGCAACAGGTCGAGATCATCAAGGGACCGGACTCGCTGGTGGCAGGTCTTGGCGCAACCGGCGGCGCCGTCAACTACGTGACCAAAGCGCCGCATACCGGTCCGATCGTCAACGAAGCCTTCACCTCCTACGATTCCTTCAACGGCTATCGCGCCGGTTATGGTTCGGGCGGCTCTACGCTGATCGATGGCCTCGACTACCGCTTCGACATCAGCCATTTCAACGACAAGAGCTTCATCGAGGACAGCTACTCCAGGCTCAGCAATGTCTCGGGCCAGCTGAACTATCGCGTCAACGATAGCCTGAAGGTCTGGGGCGCAGCCGAATACAGGCAGGACAAGGACCGCTTCTACTGGGGCACGCCGATCGTACCGGCGAACGGGCCGGGCATCGTGCCGACGAATGGCATCGTCTCGGGGGTCTGGAGCAACTATTACCTCGGCGGCGGCACGCCAGTCCCGCCGACGATCGACGCGCGTACGCTGACCACGAGTTACAACGTGCTCGACAATCACAGCGGCGCCAGTGAGCTCTGGCTGCGCAGCGGCTTCCAATGGGACATCACCAACAGCATCTCGCTGCGCAGCCAAGTCTACGGCTATGACGCGCACCGGCACTGGTTCAACAACGAGATCTCGTCGTTCGACCAGACTGTCGGCAACTTCGCCGGCGCGCAGAGCATCTATCGCGAGCGCCTGGCGCTGGATCACGCGCAGCGGCTCTACGGCAACATCACCGACCTCACCGTCAATTCCAGCATTGGCGGAATGGACAACCGCTTCGTCGCGACCGTGGCGGCGAGCAACAACCAGTTCAACGTCTCGCAGGACACGCTGTTCTTCAACGACTACGTCGACCTGCTCAATCCCGACCGCGGGCTCTACGGCCCTCGCAGCGACGAGAAGATCTACACCCGCGTCAACACCGCCTCGTTGTCGTTCGAGGACCGGCTCAAGCTGACCTCGACCTTCGCGTTGATCGGCGGCATCCGGTTCGAGGACATCAAGCTGGACCGGACCCGCTTCTTCCCCGACGGCACGCTGGAGTCCGCGAAGGGGTATCCCTTCTCGACGACGTTCAATCCCGTCACCGGCCGCGTCGGCTACACCTGGGACATCACCCCGGGCGTGATGCTGTACAGCCAATACGCGACCGCGGCAGACCCGACGGTGGCCAACATCTTCATCCTCGCACCGTCCGTGCCGCTCCTGCTGACGACGTCGCGCACCTACGAGACCGGCGTCAAGGTGCTATCGGCCGACAAGCGGGCCGAGGCCACGTTCTCGGCCTTCGACATCCAGCGCAAGAACGTCTACGTCCCGGAGAGCGGCATCGTCTTCAACATCGCCGGCAAGATCGAATCCAAGGGCATCGAGATTGCGGCGGCGATCAACCCGATCGCCGGCCTGAAACTGTGGGGCAACGTCGCCTTCGTGCAGTCGCGCTTCATCGATTTCAATTATGTCGATGGCAATGGCGTATTCCAGTCCTATTCAGGCAAGACGCCGCCCAACGTGCCGAACTTCATCGCCAATGCCGGCGCCTCGTACCGGTTCGACACGACGCTGCCGGTCGAGATCGGGGGCCTGATGCGTCACGTCGGCGACCGCTTCAACTTCCAGGACAATCTGCTCGTCATGAATGCCTACACCACGTTCGATGCGTTCGCGTTCGTCGACATCCCGAAAACATACTTCCCGGGGGTGGACCGGACGCGGATTTCATTCCGGGTCAGGAATTTGACGAACAAGCTCTACGCGGCCTGGGGCGACCCGGGTTACACCGACCAGATCGTCCTCGGCGCGCCGCGCAGCTATGAGGTGGCGGCTTCGTTTCGATGGTGAGGAAGCTGAGGCAACATCGTGGATGAGAACCATCAGGATCTCATTGCCACCGCAGCGCCAACCCATTCCTAATGAATAATCTGGCCGAGGAACGCCCTCGCCCGCTCCGTCTCCGGCGCACGGAAGAAGGTTTCCGGATCGGCCTCCTCGACGATGGAGCCGCGATCCATGAACACCACGCGGTCGGCGACCTCGCGGGCAAAGCCCATCTCGTGGGTGACGCAGACCATGGTCATGCCGTCGCGCGCGAGCTCCACCATGGTCTCCAGCACCTCCTTGACCATCTCCGGGTCGAGCGCGGAGGTCGGCTCGTCGAACAGCATGATCTTCGGCTGCATGCACAGCGCACGCGCGATGGCGACGCGCTGCTGCTGGCCGCCGGACAGCTGCCCCGGATATTTGTGCGCCTGGTCGTGGATGCGCACCTTGCGCAGGAAGCCGAGCGCACGCTCCTGCGCTTCCGCGCGGGACAGGCCGCGCACCTTGATCGGCGCCAGCATGCAGTTCTCGACCACCGAAAGATGCGGAAACAGGTTGAAGCTCTGGAACACCATGCCCACTTCGCGGCGGACGCTGTTGACGTCGCTCATCCGGTCGGTCAGCTCGACGCCGTCGACGACGATGCGGCCGCCGTCATGCTTCTCGATATGATTGATGCAGCGGATCAGCGTCGACTTGCCCGAGCCCGAAGGACCGCAAAGCACGATCTTCTCGCCCGCAGCGACATTCAGGTTGACGTCGCTCAGGGCCGTGAAGGCGCCGAACCGCTTCACCAGATTCTCGACGGTGACGATGGAAGCGGACCGATTGGCCTCGTTCCCGTTCATCTGCTGAAGCATTTGCTCCCTCCGAAGGTTTCGCTTGTCTATCGGCGCATTCCCGCAATCGCATAGCGCTTGCGCAAGGATGCCACGCATTGCGATGCCACAGAGCTGATCGCGAGGTAGACCACCGTGATGACCAGATACATCTCGACGAGACGGCCGTTGAGCTGCGCGAGCTTGGAGGCTGCGCCGAGCAGATCGGTGAGCGACAGCACGTAGACCAGCGAGGTGTCCTGGAACAGGATGATGGTCTGGCTCAGGATGATCGGGCTGGCGACACGCAGCACCTGCGGCAGGATCACACAGCGATAGGTGTCGAAGGTGGACAATGCGAGCGCCTGGCAGGCCTCGAACTGTCCCCGGTTCACCGCCCGCAACCCGACGCGGATGATCTCCGAGTAATAGGCGGCCTCGAACAGACCGAACGTGATGAACGCGGTCCAGGTGGCGCCGATCGGAATCGGGCGGCCGTTACCGGCGAGATGGCCGAGCACGATCGGCACCAGGAAGAAGAACCAGAACAGGACCAGGATCAGCGGGATCGAGCGCATCAAGGCGACATAGCCGCGCACGAGCTTGCCAAGCACCGGCACTTCGAAGTGCTGCGCCAGGGCCAGACAGGTGCCGAGGATCAAGCCGACCACGAAAGCCACTGCGGTCAGCGCCAGCGAAAACAGCAATCCCGACCAGAGATAGGGCCAGGCCTGAGCAACGATGGAGAAATCGAGGCTGTTCATTTCACGACCTCCATCGCATCGGGCAAGGAGCCGACCTGTTCGGCGGCCTGCATCGACGCCGGTTCGACCGCATCCTCTGCGTGCCCCGTGCCCGGAACGCGCACGGCCCTGTCGATCAGCGCCATGCCCTGGTAGGCGATGAGCGCCAGCGCGAGGTAAACAAGCGTCGCAGCGCCGAACGCGGTGAAGGTCTGGAACGTCGCTTCGCTGATCTGCCGGGCCTGTGCCGTCAGCTCCATCAGCCCGATCGTGAGAGCGACGGAGGTGTTCTTGTAGATGCCCATCACCTCGCTGGTCAGGCTCGGGATGATCAGGCGCAGCGCCTGCGGCAGGATGACGTAACGATAGGTCAGATAACCGCCGAGCCCGAGCGCGCTTGCCGCCTCGACCTGTCCATTCGGCAGCGCCTCGATCCCGGCGCGAACCTGTTCGGCGATCCTGGCCGCGGTGTAGAGGCCGAGGCACACGAGCGCCGGGAAGAACGATCCCCACGGCGGGGGAATCTGCTTGATGGCGTTTCCGAGCGCGGCGGGGAGGATCTCCGGCAGCACGAAGTACCAGAGGAACATCTGCACCAGCACGGGGATGTTGCGGAAGATCTCCACATAGAGCCGCGCCAGGGCCGCGACGATCCGGCTCTGCGCGGTCCGGCCGATGCCGACGATGACGCCGACGGCAAAGGCGATCCACCAGCCGAAGAACGCCAGCGCCAGCGTCCAGCCGAGGCCCGACAGCAGCCAGTCGATATAGCGCTGGCCATCCGCCGTCTGCTCAAAAAGCACTGTGAACATGGCGAACCTCGAAGCTCAGGGTGCGAGCAGTTCTGCGCGATGCGCTCCGCTATTGCCTAGTCGACCGCATCGCTGGGATGTGCGATCCGTTCCATCAGTTCGTCCGTCAGCGGGAACGCGAGGTTCTCGCCTTTGGGCGGGATCGGCTTGGTGAACCATTTGGCATAGGTCTTCTCGAACTGGCCCGACGCCATCTGCTTGGCAAGAACGTCATCGACCAGCGCCTTGAAGCCTGCATCGCCTTTCGTGAACATCAGGCCATAATAGATCTTGGCATAGCCCTCGGGGAGGAAGATCAGCGCGTCGGGTTTCGGAGCGGCGGCCTTGAGGCCGGCGAGCAGGATATCGTCCTCCATGAAGGCGGCCGCGCGGCCGGTGTTCAGCATCAGGAAGGATTCCGCATGGTCCTTTGCCTGGACGATGTTGAAGCCGAGCTGCTCCTTCGCATTGACGCCTTGCGCAAAGCCCACGGCATTGGAGCCCTGGGTGACGACGATGGTCTTGCCCTTCAGATCGCGGGCGGTCTTCAGGCCGCTGTCGGCCTTGACCAGCCAGCGCGGCTGGCTGACGAAAGTGGCGACGGAGAACGAGACCTGCTCCTGGCGCTTCCTGTCATTCGCCGTGCCGCCGCATTCGATATCGACCGTACCACTCTGGATCAGCGGGATGCGGTTGGACGAGTTCACCGGCGCATAATTGACGCCGAGGTTCGGCAGATTGAGCTCCGTCTTGATGCGCTCGACGATGCCGGCGCAGAGGTCCAGCGAAAAGCCGATCGGCTTCTGATCTGGACCGAGATAGGAGAACGGGATGGAGGCCTCGCGGTGGCCGATCGTGATGGCACCGCTCGATTTGATCTTGGCAAGCGTCGGACTGTCGGCTGCGACCGCAGGGCCTGTCAAGGCGGCGATGGCCGCAAGGCCGGACAGAACGCTCAATACACGCGCAAGACTCGTCATGTGCATCTCCCCTCTGAAGAACAGCCTAGGCGGCCCTGGATGACGGCTTCACGCCGCGCCGCTTGATGACATCGATCAGGCGATCGACATCGGCGAAATTGTTGAACATCCCGAACGACACGCGAATGCCGTCGCGCTCCGGCGAGACGCGAACGCCGTTCTGCTCGAAATGACCGAGCCATTCGGCGGCAGGCAGCGCGATGACGTAGATGTGCGGCGCGCGATGCTGCCGCGCGCGGGGGCCGACGAGACGAACGCCCAGCGCATCGAGCCCGGCGATGAGATGATCGCCGAGGTCGAGACAATGGTTCTGGATATTCTCGACGCCCAGCGCTTCGATCATGTCGAGCGAGGCACCGAGCGCATGGATCGCCGGAAGATTGAAATTGCCGAGCTCGAAACGGCGCGCGCTCTTGGCGAGATCGAGCTTGTCAGGGCGAGCAATCAGATCGGCCGGGACTTCCGCAAGGCTGGCGGCCGCGAGATAAGCCGGCTCCAGCTCGGTCCTGGATTTGTCCCAATAGAGGAGCCCAAGGCCCTGCGGCACGAGCAACCCCTTGTGGCTGCCCGACCCGACGAAGGTCGCGCGCATGGCCTTGGCATCGATCGGCACGACGCCGATCGCCTGCATCACGTCCACGACAAAATAGAGCCCCTTCTCCGCGCAGAGGGCGCCGATGCTTTCGATGTCGAAGCGATGGCCGGCGTGGAAGGTGACTTGCGACATCGAGATCGCCCGCGTGCCGGCATCGATGTAGGGACGAACGCTCTCGGCGTTCACGACCTCCGTCATCGGCACGAACTCGACCGTCACGCCCTTGCGTCGCAGATTGAGGAAGGCATAGGCGTTGTTGGGATGATCGCCATGGATCATCAGGACCTTGTCGCCGGCGCGCAGCGGCAGCGCGTTGGCGGCGATGTTCATGCTTTCCGAGGTGTTCTTGGTGAAGGCGATCTCATCGGCCGACACGCCGAGAAACCGCCCCAGCTTTTCGCGGGTCTGCTCGACACGATCGAGCCACACGCTCTTGGGGCCAGCCGTCTCGAGACCTTCGCGCAGGAACTGATCGATCGCCGCCTTGACCGGTCGCGCCAGCGGCGTCTGGAAGCCGGAGTCGAGATAGGTGATCCGCTCGACCGCCGGAAACTCCTTCCGCACAGCATCAACATCGAAGTGGCCAGACATCCCATTCTCCCGGCCCGGCAGGGCTCGTTCTGCGTTGCACAAATCCTGTTCATCGTTTGGCAGCGCCGACGATATGGGCAACCAGCGGCGCCCTCCAAGTTAATTTTCATATTTCAATAGTTTTTATTCCGAAAAATGATAATTATTTGCGTCCGATCAGGAGAAGCAGATGTCGCAAGCCAGCACCGACGGACCGCTCGACCGCGCTTTCGCGATCGTCGGTTACGTCGCCGGTCAGACCAGAGCGGCCTCGGTCGCGGAAATCGCCGGTGCGCTGTCACTGCCGCTGCCGACGGCGCACCGGCTGATCGGCAATCTCGAGCAGCGCGGGCTGCTTCAGAAGGCGCTCGGCACGAAGCGCTACGTCGTCGGCAATCAACTGGTCACGCTGTCCGCCAAGGTCATCGGCGCAGCCTTCCGGACCGCGCGCCGGCATGCCGTGCTCCGCGCGGTCGCCGCGGAGATCGGCGAGCAGTGCGAGATCGGCGTCGTGCGGGACAACGTCGTTGCTTACGTCGACAGCGTCCGCGTGTCACAGCCGCAGGGGCTCCAGTTCAATCCGGGCGAAGCGGCGCCGCTCCACTGCACGTCGACCGGCAAGATCTACATGAGCCGACTGCCTGAACGGGCGCGCGAAAAGCTGTGCCGCGCACTCGCGCTCACCAAATACACGGAGACAACGATCGTCGATGTCGACAGCCTGATGAAGGTCCTCGACGAGACCCGCAAACGCGGCTGGGCCAAGACCAATGAAGAATATGTGCGCGGGGTCGTCGGCTGCGCCGTGCCGATCCTGTCTCCGGATCGCGAGCTGATCGCGTGCCTCGGCGTCTCCGTTCCCGTGGCACGCGTGAGCTTCGTCGAGCTCGACCGGTTCATCGCCCCACTTCAGAAAGCCGCAGCGCTGCTGTCGGAGACGATCCTTCAGGCCGACGAGGATGGCGCAAGCGACCCATCCTGACGGAGATGCGATTTCTCGCCCGGCAGTGATTGACACAATAATTAGTTTTCACTAATCATAAGCGATGACTAATTATCGCTTGAATTGGCCGCTGAATGGCAATCCCCGCAGGCATGACCTGGAGCGGGTGGCTCGCGATGGCTAAGGACAGCGCGCAACTCGCCGCTCTTGGCGATCCGACCCGCCGGCAGATATTCGAACTGGTGGGCGCACGGCCTCGCACGGTCGTTGAGATCACGCGAGAGCTCACCGTTTCGCAGTCGGCCGTATCACAGCATCTCAAGGTGCTGCGCGAATCTCGTCTGGTTCGTGCCGAGCCGAAGGGTGCCAGCAACGTTTATCACATCGATCCGGCAGGGCTCGGCCAGATGCGCGCGTGGCTCGACCGGTTCTGGAGCCGCACGCTGGCAGCCTACAAGGAAGCCGTCGAAAAACCATCGGAGGATAAGCAATGAACGCACGCATATCGGCCGCGCCGGTCAAGCATTCTATCGTCGTCGAGGCGCCTATCGAGCGCGCGTTCAAGGTCTTCACCGAAGACTTCGGCAGCTTCAAGCCGCGCGAGCACAATCTGCTCGCCGTTCCCATCGCAGAGACCGTGTTCGAGCCTCGGGTGGGCGGACACGTCTATGATCGCGGCATTGACGGCAGCGAATGCCGCTGGGCGCGGGTGCTGGCGTTTGAACCGCCCCATCGCGTGCTTCTCAGCTGGGACATCAGCCCGCGCTGGCAAATCGAGACCGATCCCGACAAGACCAGCGAATGGGAGGTGCGGTTCATCGCGGAGACGCCGAGCCGGACCAGACTGGAGCTGGAGCACCGCCACCTCGAACGGCATGGCGAAGGTTGGGAAGGCGAGCGCGCAGCCGTCGAGAGCGACCAGGGTTGGCCGCTCTACCTTCGGCGGTTTGCCGAGCGCATCGCCCGCGAGGCCTGACTCTCGCTTGTTCAATGCGACGCGAGCGTCGATGACGGAGATCGGTATGGCGGCCTACTCGTACAGCATTGCAGGGGTGCTTCTGCTTTGCCTCACGTCCATCGTGCTCGCGGTGCATTCAGGATCGTCCAAAGGCCGGGCCGGGGCACTCTCCGGCCCTGTCCTGCCGGCGGATGACGACAACCCGCTTTACCGCATCGATCGCGTCCACATGAACGCGGTCGAGGCGTTGACGCCATTCGTCGTCCCCGCCGTGCTGGCGATGATGGTCGGCGTCAGGCCGGCTGTGCTTGCAGCGCTGGTATGGGTCTACGTCGCGATCCGTCTGGCTCACGTTGCAATCTATTTGCGTGGCGGCGACGCCGCCAAAGGCGGCAGCGTCAGAACCATCCTCTATGTTGCAGGAGCGCTCGTGACGATCGCGCTCATCGTCACGACCATGGTGGCAGCCATTCGCTGAGGCACGGTCGAATTCCGCCTCGTCCACGCCCCTTCCCGGATCAGTTCTTCGCGCTCGCGGTCTTGTCGAGCGCGGCGCGCAGGCCGCCGGCGAGCTTGACCGCGTCATCGTTGGCCCAGAAGTGCATGAAGAAGAGACGCGGCTGCTCGTCCAGCATGTGACTGTGCAGCGCCGTCACGGCGATGCCGTGCGAGCGCAGCGCCGTGATGACGGGGTTGACCTCGTCGCCGGCCAGCACGAAGTCGCCGGTGATCGCGGCCTTGCCGCCGCCGGTCGGCTGGAAGTTGATGCCGGTTGCAAGACCCAACGGTGCGGCGGGGCTGAGCTGCATGCCGTCCTCGCTGACTGGATCGCGACGGGGAACATTGAACTGGTAGACGCCGCCATTGGCCTGGCCCTTGACGCCGATGATCTGGTCGAGCTGCGCCGTGTCGAGATCGACGGCGGGCGGAGGAGCCGCTGGAGGCGATAGCGACAGCGGCGTCTTGCTTTCGGCGAGCGCGTCTTTCAGGGCGGCCGCGATCTTGAGGGCATCGCCGTGCCCGGCCACATGCATGTAGAACGTCGCCGGGCTCGCGCCGAGCAGATGGTTATGAACGGCCGTGATCTCGAGCCCGTTTCCGATCATCTTCAGCATCACCGGATTGATCTCGGATTCGAGCAGCACGAGATCGCCCATCGCCATGACGCCGCCATGCGCGGGCTTGAACGCGACCCAGCCGCCGAGCGCCAGCGCGGGCTTGATGGTCACGCCGTCGAGCGTCACCGCAAGATCGGCGCGCGGGAAGCCGTAGCGATGCACATCGCCGGTGACGGCCGCCTTGCGGCCGAGCGCTTCATCGACCTTCTGCCAGTCGATGTCCTGCGCATGAGCCGCCGCGATGAAGCCGGCGACGATGCCGATCAGCGCCGCGCAGGCGCTGGCGCGCCGTGCCGCATTGGGAAGCCGAGAAGATTTTCCGGATGAGATCGTAAAAAATGACATGCTACGCCCCTGGTGAAGATCAGGACGCGATGCTTGGGCATGTCGCCTCACGGGGAGATCGCACATCCCCGATGCCTTAACGTAGAAACCCGGACCGCCGGGCTGTCAACCGGAGCATCCCGCGAAACCGCCGGATGGGCGTCACGAAGAGTTCACCGCGGGAATGGAACCGACGCTCTCTTGAAATCCTGCGACCAATTCTCGGTGTGGGGACGATGCAGACTCCCCGTGAGACCCAGGTCCAAGCTCTGCGCAGCACGCAAATTCGTGGAGCTTGCGCATGGACACCGAACGACACTCCTCTCACCGACCTGCTATCGCCATCCTCTCCCGCGGAGACGCTGCCGCGCGTCGCGACGCCACAGCGCAGAACAGCCGCTTCGTCCGCGTCTTCGAGGCCCTCGCTGCGCTTGGCATCCCGACACGCATCGCTGCGACACGGCCGCGAGCTTCCGCGAGGAGTTTCCGCCGCGGCTTCGGACGAGCGGCCCGCGCGTGCTGAAGCAGAACCGCGGCAATGGCGGCCAGGGCGTCTGGAAGGTGGAGGCATTGGCCAATACTGACGGCATGGTTCGCTGCTACGTGCCAGGGTCGCAGGTTTCGGGCACCAGAAGATCAAGGCCCTGATCCCGCCGCCGCCGGGGGGACCGGACTCGCCCGAAGCCCAGCCCGGCCCGCGGATCATGCATGGACCCGACGCTGCGCAATTCCAGGCGCTGCGGCGAGCGATGGAGGACGAATGGACGCCGCAGATGATGGCGACGCTCGGCATCGATGAGCCGTCATTGCCGGTGATCTGGGACGCGGACTTTTTGTACGGACCGCGCGATGCCACGGGCGCCGACACTTACGTGCTGTGCGAGATCAACGCGAGCTCCTGCTTTGCGATCCCCGAGGAGGCACCGGCCGCGATCGCGCGGACAGTGAGGCAATGCCTTTTGCTGAATCAAAAAGCTGGCGCCGGCGGATAGAGACCGTGGCGAGCGTGCGCCCTGCAAGGCGCGCGCTCAATGCCCTCCGCATCGGCAGCGCTCGTAATCCGCGGGATCGTGGCTGTTGACGATCCTCACGCGATCACCGTGGCTCAGCTTGAGCGCACGCAGCCGGGCCTGGTTGGCGATCCGCATCTTGCGGTCCATGTCGCCCTTGCGCTGAAAATAGCCCAGCATCAACGGCACGCGCGGCGGTGAATCGAGCTGGGCGTGATGGAAATAGCTGTCGCCGGCATGCAGCAGCCAGGTGTCGCCAGAGCGCACAGCGATGCCGCAATGGCCGAGCGTGTGACCGGCGAGCGGGATCATCAGCACGTCCGCTTCCTGGTCGCCGAGCGCGCGCACGCCCTTGAAGCCGAACCAGTCCTCGCCGGCTTCGCCGTAAAACGCCCAGCGCGGTCCATGGCTCCACTGCCCCGTGACGTAGCGCCCCTGCGGCGGCGCCGGTTGGCGCAGCACCGCCATGTCGTATTCGGCGCGGTGAACGTGGATGGCGGCCTGGGGAAAGTCGGGTACGCCGCCGGCGTGGTCGCGGTCGAGATGCGTCAGCAGCACGTGACGCACGTCGCTTGGCGAATAGCCGAGCGCCTTCACCTGCTGCACCGCCGTCTCCGCCGGATCGAGTTTGGGCGCGGTCTGCCGCAGCCAGCGCCGACCCAGCCGGTCGGGCGTTGCGATATCGCCAAGGCCGATGCCGGTGTCGACCAGAGCAAGCCCGTCATTGGTCTCGACCAGCAGGCAATGGCAGACCAGACGCGCACGCTGGAACAGGCTGCCGGTGCCGTTCACCAGGCGGCGGCCGACCGGGCACATCGTGCCGGTGTTGAGATGGTGGATTTTCATGGATGACCCTCGCCTGCTCTGACAGACGCATCCTTGTCATTCGCTGTGTCATAGGTAAAATATCGAATATTGATACTATCTCTAGGCTCTTCCTATGGACATCCGCGAGCTTCGCTACTTCGCCGCCGTCTACCGCGAGCGCAATCTGACCGCGGCGGCCCGCGCCTGCTTCGTGTCGCAGCCGTCGATCTCGACGGCGATCACCAATCTCGAAGCCGAGCTCGGCACCACCCTGTTCATCCGGCACAAGAAGGGCGTCGCGCCGACCGCCTCGGCCGAGCAGTTTCACGTCCTCGCGCGCCGCATCATCGACGAGGCCGATGCCGCGCGCAGCCTGTTCAGGAAGCCTGCGTCAAGGACCACGCTCACGCTCGGCCTGATGCGCACGCTCGACGTGCCCCGGACGATCGCACTGCTGAAGCCGCTGACCGCGCGCAGCGACGTCGCGCTCCGCCTCGTCGGCAGCGACGAGCGCGCCGATGCGCGGATCATCGCAAAGAGCATGCTGCGCAGCGACGAGCATTTCGTGCCGCTGTGGAGCGAGCGCTATGTCGCGGCGCTGCCGCCGTCGCATCCGCTGACGCTGAAGGAGAAGCTACGTGCCGCCGATCTTGCGGACGTCCCCCTGATCGACCGCTGCCATTGCGAGCAGAGCGCATTCTTCGGCCGCAATGCGCAGCGGCGCCAGACCGCGGCGATCGCGCAATCGGAGGACTGGGCGATGGCACTCGTCGCCGCCGGCGTCGGCATCGCCATCGTCCCGGAAGGCGTGGCGAAGGGCAATCCTGACGTCGCGTTGCGCAAGATCGAGGTCAAGGTGAAGCGCGAGGTCGGCCTCGCCTATCGCGCATCCGTGCCGCTTGCGGATGCCCTGAAGGATTTTGTCGGGAAGCTGCAGAAGCAGCGGCGCAAGCCGGAAGGGTCCGGGCGACGGCCCGGCCCACGCAAACCGCTCAGCCCTTCGAGACGACCGCGCGACCGTAGGGCGGCTGGCTCATGACCGGCGGGTTGGCGGTCTGGGCAGCGAGCTCGCCGATCAGGCGGTCGGCGTCGGCGGCCATGCCGTCGGGCGCCTGGATCACCAGGCGCTCCAGCGCCCAGCGATAGGAGGAGACGCGCTGCTCGAGGCACTGCTGCACCCACTGCACGATCAGCGAGTTCTCCTGCATGCGCGCAACGGCATCCTCCCTCTCCCGCGGCGAGAGCTCGGAGACGCGGGCCATGGTGGCATTGCGTTTCCTGTCGAGGTCGATGACGCGGATCGCGGAGGCAAAGAACGGCTCGAAACGGGTGATGTCGTTGCGCACGTCCTCGATCAACTGCGCGTAGCGCGAGGAGTGCGAGCGGTGCGGCTCGTCGATCAGCGTGCGTCCGTACATGGTGCGGTCGAACACGATCTTCTGGTGCCAGGGCGAAGGTATCGTCTTGTAGTCGCCGAACACGCTCTTCCAGGCCGGACGCGACAGCGGCGGCTCGATCATGGGATAGGCGAGGTCGCGCAGCTGGCGCTCTTCATCGGTGAGCTGGAACTGCGAGGCCTTCAGGCCGAGGCTGCCGGTAGCCTCAACGCCGAGCCAGCGATGCATGTCATCGCTGCGCATGTCAGCGCGGGTGCGGCCGAAATCGCCGCCGCTACAGGCGGCAAGGCTCGCGCCGAGAGCTGCGAGCAGGATGGCCGATGGAAATTTGCGGATCTGGCGGGGGGCTTCCGGCATTGCAACGGCCCGATCTAGCGACGGCGACGACGGCGCCCCGGCGCTGTGCCCTGCTCCGGCCCGCGATCGCCGCTGGTTTCGTCGCTCTCGCGCTCGATACGGATGACCGGGAGAATCACGATCGTTCCCGTGTCCGTGCGCGGCGTGGTGTCCCCCGACGAGCCTACCCGGCGACCGGCCGGAAATTCGATGATGGTCCCCATGTCAGCTCTCTTCAATTGCCGCGCAACCGAACGCGCCCCTGCAACATGGGTTCATTAAGATCAGCTCATGGTTAACGGGGTGTAAACACGCCCCTTGGACCGTAACCGCACGGTCTTCGCCGCGCCGTCCCGTTGCGGCACGACAATGCCTTAATTTGCAGGGCGGGCTTCACGCCTCGTTTTCCTTAACGAGGCTTTAAACGAACCTGCGCTAGGCTCGCCGCAAGTGTCTCTTCCAAGTTGCGTACCTCTCCATGACCAAGTCGCTGTTTCCCGGATTCGACGGGCTGATGACCCTGTCACGTCGTGAAGGCGTCGATGTTCGTCCGACGCTGCTGCGCGTGCTGACCGACCTCTATGTTCAGGCAAGCACCCACAGCGACGACGAGCAGCGGCAATTCGTCGAGCTTGCCACGCGGCTGATCGACCAGGTCGATGATGCGACGCGCGCGGCCATCAAGGCGAAGCTCGCGATCTATGCGCAGACGCCGGTCCCGGTCCTGCAGAAGCTCGGGCTGGTCGCGACCCAGGAAGGCCGCAGGGTTCCGCTTGCACGCGAGATCCCCGCGCCGGCACAAGCGCCCTCACCTCGCCGCGCGCCGACCGACGCGGAAGCGCGCATGGCCGCCAACATGGCGATGCAGCCGAAGGAGGCGGCCGAGATCCATGACATGTTCTTCCGCGCCGGCGCCTCCGAGCGCGCGCTGATCCTGCACAATCTGGCGCAGACACCGCTGAAGGCCGCGCCGCGGATTCCGACCGTGCGCGCCAAGCGCGCGATCCACATCCTGGAGATGGCGGCAATCGCCAATGACGTCGAGAACTTCACCTATGAGCTCGGCGACAGCCTGATCCTGCCCTCGCGCGTCGCCGCGCAAATCGTCGACGATGCCGGCGGCGAAGCGCTCGCGGTCGCCGCGCGCGCGCTCGACATGCCGAGCCCGAACTTCCAGCGCATCCTCCTGTTCTTCAAGCCGGAGATCGGCAACTCCGTGAACGAGGTGTACCGGCTGTCGCGGCTCTACGACCGCCTCAGCGACCGCTCGGCCCTGGTGATGCTGGCGGCCTGGCGCGGCTCCACGCTCGCCGTGACGCGGGCAAAGTACCAGCCCTCGCTGCATGACGGCGAGCGCCAGCGCGCCCGTGCCGGCGCGAGCCAGACGCGTCCGGACGTGCAGCCGGGATCCGCGCCTGCGGTGCGGACGGGAACGGGCGGGTCGTCAGAGCGCTAAGTCTTCGCCAGTTCCAGAAAATGCCGCCCCGCGCGGTCTTCGGTCTCGACGATCCACGCATCCGGATCGAAGCGGAGCTCCTTGGTCAGGCGCTCCTCAATGGTGTGCTCCGGCAGAGGCTGCTGCGCGACCGGCACAAAGAAGCGATCGACGGGGCGGCCGTCCTCGTAGACGGTCTGCGGCGCCGGCACGTAGAGCATCGCATTGCCATCGAGCAGCGACACCTTGACGAACACCGCGCCTGCCTCCTCGGCGCCACGGCGGCGCACCGCGCCGAACACGCCCTCGGTCTGGCAGCGGCGCAGATAAGCGGAGACCCAGATGTTTGATTTCAGGCGCATCAACTAACCCGTGGCAGAACTGCGCTTGCGCTTCACCACCTTGACGAGCGCTTCGTCAATCCGGCTCTGCCAACCGGGGCCCTCGGCCTTGAAATAGTCGACCACGACAGGGCTCAGGCGCAAGGTCACCTGTCGCTTTGTGGGGGCTTTATTGGGGCCGCGGCCCTTTCGCATGCCCGGGAAAACCTCATCGAAAGTCTTGGCCCTGGCGAAGTCATCCTTGGTCCATTCCGGATTGTCGCTCACCGCACGCAGGTCCCGTGCGGTGTAACCCTTCTTAGAGACGGTTTTCTTCATAGAGCCTCCTTTCTTTCTTGCTGGCAGGGCGCATGCTGACGATGCTTACGCCCTCAGCTCCGCGGGTCGCGAAGATGACTGAGACAACGCCACGAATGTTAATGCCGATCGCGCGCCAGCGGTTGCCATAGGTGGCCAAAACCAAGGCATTGTCGAAGAAGGCCTCGTTGAGATCAGCGAAATCCATCCCGTGCTTGTCGAGATTGGCTCGGCGCTTCGGTTCGTCCCAAACGATCTTCACAGGGTTATTTTGTAACTACAAAATAATCCCAAGTCAATTGTGATGAAGTGTCCGTCCGCGCAGAGGCAGCGAGGGCCGTCGGAAGCGGGGATACGCGCAACCCAGACGATTATTCGACGGGATGGCCGATCACGGCGGCGAGCTCGCGCAGCAGGCGATCCGACACCTGGCCGGTGACGGGCATCTTGTGCTCGCGCTCGAACTTCTGGATCGCGGACTGTGTCTCGCCACCGATCGTGCCTGTGATCTTCAGATTGCCGTAGCCGTATTCGGACAGCGCACGCTGCACGCCGGCGATGCGCCGCGCGGCCGGGCTCTGCGGCAGCGGGATCGGCGCCGGCGGCCGCATCGCGGACGGCGGCGTCGCGGCCGTCGCCTTGACCAGATTGGTCATGGGATCGTTGCCCGCGCGCGAGGTCGATGCGGTTGCCTCGACCGGCTTCTCCGGCGTGCGCTCGGTAGCCCTCTCAGCAGGCTTGGGCTCGACGCGGAACTCCGTCGCCTTCGGTTCGAGCGGCGAGGTGTCGGCGCCGACGGGACGCGGACGCGGCAACGGGTTCGACAACGGCACCGACGAGGGCACGGGAAGATTGATCACGGTGCCGAACATCGGCGCCGGATGCCGGCCGGTCTGCAGGAACAGCGCATTGGCGACGATCGCGGCGATGGCGGCGATGGCAACGAGACCGGCCAGCGTGTCCTTCGGGCTGTGCAGCAGCACGCGCATCACGAGGTTGCGCTCGGTCTCGACGTCGATGACCGCAGCCTTGGCGCCACGGCGGCGCGGAGCGGCTTCGTCCTTGGCTGGCTTCTTAGGCACGTTTCTTCACCAGAGCAGGTTGGTCGTTGATGTCGTCGAGCGGTTCCTGGCGCAGCACCGGCGTCAAGGTCGTGACCTTGCTGTCAGCCGGCTTGCCATCGAAGATCTTGGCTTGCGGCGGCGTGTAGACGAGCGGCAGCTTGACGGTGACGGCGGTGCCCTCACCTAACCTGCTTTGTACCGTCAATTCGCCGAGATGCAACGCCACGAGACTCTTCACGATCGAAAGTCCGAGGCCCGTGCCTTCGTGGCGGCGCTGATAGGTCTTGCCGGCCTGGAAGAACGGCGCGCCAATGCGCTTCAGATCATCCGGCGCAATACCGACGCCGGTGTCGCTGATGCGCAGCGTGAGCTGCGAGCTTGAAGCCGAGGCCGTCACGGTGACCTGGCCGCCGCGCTCGGTGAACTTGATGGCGTTGGCGACGAGATTGAGCACGATCTGCTTGAACGCGCGCGGATCGCCGGTCATCACAGGCAGATCCTGCGGCGCATCGGTGACGAGATCGATGCCGTTCTCCCGCGCCTTCAGCGCCAGCAGATTGCAGCAATGCATCAGCGAGGCGCGCGGCGCGAACGGCTCCGATGCGATCTCGAAATTGCCCGATTCCATCTTGGACATGTCGAGGATGCCGTTGACGACCGACAACAGATGCTGGCCGGACGCGTTGATGAGCTCGGCGTATTCCTTGCGCTGGGCAGCGCCGAGCATCAGGGTCTGCTCCTGCGCGATCATCTCGGAGAAGCCGATGATGGCATTGAGCGGCGTGCGCAGCTCGTGGCTCATGGTGGCGAGGAAGCGCGTCTTGGCCGCATCGGCCGCCTCCGCGGCGCTGCGGGCCTGGTCGAGCGCCTGCTCGGACAGCTTGCGGTCGGTGACGTCGCGCATCACCGCGACGACCTCGGCTTCGCGCGCGACATCCCCGCTCATGTCCTGATCGAGCGGCCGGCACCGCATCTCGACCCAGATGAAATCGACCTGCCCGCGCTCGGCCCCATCAGGCTCGCGCCGCAGCCGGAACTCGACGCTGCGCACGTCGCCGCGCGCAGCATCCGACAGCGCGGTGAGATAGGCCGGACGGTCGGCGACATGGACGCGGTCGAACAGGCCGTGACCAAGCAGCTGCGCGACCGGCATGCCGAGCATGGCCTCAACGGCCGGCGAGATGAACTGCACCGCGCCGTTGCGCCGATGCCGCGAGATCACGTCGCTCATGTTGCGCGCGAGCAGGCGATAACGCTCCTCCTCGCGCGACAGCAGCGTCACGCTGGTGCGCGCGAGCGATTCCGCACCGAAGGCGAGGCCCGCGGCATAGAGCGTCGCGGAGGCGACACCGAACGCCATCAGCACGCCGCGTTCTGCGGCGCTGATGTCGCCAGCCGGCAGCCAGCCGAGCTGGCTGAAGAGGATCAGCAGCCCCGCGCAGGACAGCGCAAGCAGGGAGGCGAAAGCGGCGACGCGGCGCGAGGCCGACAGCGCAGCTTCAAGGGGAACCACGACCAGCCAGATCGCGGCAAAGGATTCGATGCCGCCGGTGGTGCCCGCGATCGCCATGATCAGGCCGGCGAGCGCCAGCGACGACAGCACATGCGCGCCTTCATAGCGGCCGGTGCGCGACAGGAACCAGGACAGCAGGATGGGCGCGATCAGCCAGGCGAAAGCGGCGACCTCGATCGCGCTCGGCGCACCGCGCATGGCAAGATACACAGGAAAAACGGCGAAGGCGGCCAGGCTGCCGAGCAGCCGCGGCGCCATGAACGCACGATGGCGCGCACGCGTCAGCGCATCGTAACGCGCGGAGGGATGCAGCAGCGCATCGAGACAATCGCGGATGATACTCAAAACTGTCACGGGTCTCGCGCTTCGGCTCACTCGTCAAAAGACGCGCCGGAACGCCTCCTTGTCGTTGAGCCACCGTGTCAGAGCGACCTTAAACGAGTGCTAAGGCAGCGCCGCGCGCGGCCGGACATGATCTCAACGCGCGGCGTTTTAGACGATTTGACGACGTCTTCAGTGGGAATGGTGAACACAGGGTTTCATCGTCCCGCTCATGGTTTCGAAATGGTGGATGCGGCAGCCCGCAAGATCGCTTGCGTCCCGGCATCAATCGGAAATTCACGAGGCCGGGGCCTTACGAAGTTTTTTGCGTCAATTTTCCGCGAATTAAGCTCGAAGCAATCACTTGCGATTTATCGAGAGTTGCTAGGTCGCAAGCCCGCGGACATCGCCGCGGCGGGATCTAACATACAGGTCGATCAGATGCGCTTTCTGCTCCGCATCACATTCTGGCTCGGGCTCGTGCTCGTGCTGCTGCCGCGGGACAAGACGCCCGAATCGGAGAAGCTGCCGCAGATCGGCGCCGCCGATGCGGTGCAGGCTGCGACCGCGGCCGTGTCCGACATGAGCCAGTTCTGCAAGCGCCAGCCGGCGGCCTGCGAGGTCGGCGGACAGGCCGCGACCATCATCGGCCAGCGCGCCCAGGATGGCGCGAAGAAGATCTACCAGATCATCAACGACAAGAAAGAGCAGATCACCAACGACAAGAACGATGGCAAGAGCGACAACAAGAAGGCGCCGGACCACACCGGCTCGATCGCACTGGCCGGCGAAGGCGAGACGGCGACGAGCGAGGCGCCGCGCGACACCCTGACCCAGGACGACCTCGCGCTGGAATGGCGCGGACCTCAGGCGGCGAATTAGGCCCCAAACCCTATCGATTTCGGCTCTTCGCGTCCCTATATTGGCTCGAACAGGAACTGTGGGCCGATATGACGACGATCGACGAAATCAGGGACAATTTCGAGCTTCTGGACGAGTGGGACGACCGCTACCGGTACGTCATCGAGCTCGGTCGCACCCTGGAACCGATGCCGGAGGCCGAGCACTCCGCCGCGAACAAGGTGAACGGCTGCGTCAGCCAGGTCTGGCTCCAGAAGCTGGTCGAACGCGATGGTGGCGCGCCGGTCCTGAAATATCGCGGCGACAGCGATGCGCATATCGTGCGCGGCCTGGTCGCGATCGTGCTCGCGCTGTACTCGGGCCGCACGCCGCAGCAGATCCTCGATACCGACGCGATCGCCGTGTTCAACGAGTTCGGCTTCCGCGATCATCTGACGCCGCAGCGCTCCAACGGCCTCCGCTCGATGGTCGAGCGCATCAAGACCGACGCGAAAGAGGCGCTGGCGGAAGCGTCGTAGAAGGTGCCGTAGTCCCGTAGGGTGGGCAAAGCGAAGCGTGCCCACCATTTTTGCTGTTGGAGACAGGTCGTGGGCACGGCGCTTCGCGCCTTTGCCCACCCTACGAGATTCGAGGCTGGCGCTACTTCCGCTTCCGCTGCTGCTGTCCCAGGCCCATCTGCTTGGCCAGTTGCGAGCGCGCCACCGCGTAGTTCGGGGCGACCATGGGATAGTCGGCGGGCAGGCCCCATTTCTCGCGGTACTGCTCCGGCGTCATGTTGTACTGGGTGCGCAGATGGCGCTTGAGCGACTTGAAGCGCTTGCCGTCTTCGAGGCACACCAGATAGTCCGGCGCGATCGACTTCTTGAGCGACACGGCAGGCTTTGCCGGCTCGAGCGGCACCGACTCGGCGCGGCCTGACGAGACCCGCACCAAGGCGCCGTGCACCTGGCTGATCAGGTTCGGAATCTCGGCAGCCGGCGTCGGATTGTTGCCGACATAGGCCGACACGATGCTCGCCGTCAGCTCGATGAAATTCTTGGTCCCGGCATCCGACATGGCCTCGACCTTTCCCTAAATCGCGTCTCTGCGCAAAGACGCTACCAAAGTATTCCGTGTCAACAATACGTTCGGCTGAAATAAGACGCCCGATGAATATGGGCTGATTACTGAGGACGTGACCAGAACGGTAAGGCTTTACTTGAGCGGCGACGGCGCCTCAGCTGCGCTGGTCGAGATGGGCACGCAGCTCGTCGATCGAGGCAAAGCGCATCATGCCCTCCGGCATCTGCGCTTCGATCGAGCCGTCGGAATAGAGCGAATAGGCCATGCCGTCGACGACGCCGGATTTCAGCACCGTCACGGGCGCCTGCTCGGCGGCCGGTGGCTCCGGTTCCGGTGCGGGCGGCGGTGGTGACAGCGGCGGAGGTGGCAACGGAGCAGCTTCGGCTAAGGTCGATGGCGAGCGCGCTGGCGGTGGCCGGCGCGGGGCGGCCGGAGGCTCCTGCGGCCGTCCACGGTCCGGCTTCGGCCAGGCGTCGTCGAAGCTTGCGGGCGGCATCTCCTGGGCCTCCGTGGGCGCTCCAGGCGGCTGCGGCGGCGCGCCATCGGCGGTCTTCGCCTCCGCGCGCTCGCGCTCCTTGCGCGAGGTCGAGGCGAACAACAGATTGCGCCGGCGCGGCGCTTCGGGAACTGCGGGTGGAGCGTCCGGCTCCGGCGGTGGCGGCTCGACGCGTGGACGTTCGCGGGCGGCGGCTTCGCTCTGCCAGGGCGGCGGGCTTGCAGCCGGCGGCGCCGAGTCGGTCCTTGCCGCGGGAGCAAGCGCCGGCTCGGGCGCAGGCGCACCCGGCATCGCAAGGCCCGGCAGCACGGGCCTGACGCGAACCTCGGACGGCGCCGCCGATCCGGCCAGCCGGCGGGCGATACCCCTCAGCTCGAGCACCACGAAATGCAGGCCGACCAGTAGCATTCCGGAGCAGACGCCGATGGTTCCGGAGATTATGAGGGTGCTGCCGAGGCTGAATTCCCTGACGGTGAAGCCAAAAGCGACCGCAAGGAGGCCCGCCACGATGGCGACGATGCCCGCGATCAACAATGCCAAGGTCATCGAACCCACCCCAGGTCGCGCATCCACACGCGACATCCTCTACGCCACGATACCGTCATACGGTGTTCCACGCCAACGGCGAATTGTAGGCCGCGTTCCTAAAGAGAAGGAAATCAGGGACTTATTCACATTCCCTTCAGCTAGGATTCGCTATTGCTAAACTGCTTCCAAGTTCCGGTTTTGCTGCGTCGCATCAGGAATTTAGCCATAATGCCCAATTACTTGGTAATGGAACTGCGCTATACGGAGTCCGGGGAGCAGGCCCGCGCGCACCAGCAGGGCCGAGAGGGGATTCCGGGTCACCAATAGCCATGACATCCATCACGACTTCGGCGATCGACACGCCTCAGCGGCGCTCGGTCGAACGGACTTGCGACGATCTCGCCATGCTGGTGCTAACCGCGGTCGCCGTCATCGCAGGTTTGACTTTCCGCGACTACGGGCTCGGCTGGGACGACTACACCCACGCTGAATATGCCGATCTGCTGCTGCGCATGTACGGTTCCGGCTTCAAGGACACCGCGGCGCTCTCCTTTGCCAACCTCTATATGTATGGCGGCGGCTTCGACATGGTCGCGGCCCTTCTTCACAAGGTCATTCCGCTCGAGCTGTTCGAGACCCGACGCCTGGTCGGCGCGGTCGTCGGCGTGATCGGGCTTGCGGTGACGTGGCGGCTCGGCCGCCGCATCGGCGGGCCTCTTGCAGGCCTTGCCTCACTCTTGCTGCTCGCGCTGTGCCCAATCTTCTACGGCCACATGTTCATGAACCCGAAGGATGCGCCTTTCGCGGTGGCCATGATCATCCTGATGCTCGGCCTCGTCCGGCTCGCGGAGGAATATCCGCAGCCATCGCCGCGCACGATCCTGATCGTCGGCTTGGGGGCCGGCCTTTCGCTCGGCTGCCGCGTCCTCGGCGGGCTTGCGCTGGTCTACGCCATGGTCGGCTTCATGCCGCTGTTCCTGGAGGAGCTGCGCAGCGAAGGCGCCCGCGAGGCAGCCCGCCGCTTCGCCCACGTCGTCTACGTGCTGCTGCCCGGCCTCGTGTTCGGCTATCTCGTGATGGGCCTGATCTGGCCGTGGTCGATCATGGAGCCCGGCAATCCCTTCGAGGCGCTGACCTACTTCTCGCACTTCTTCGAGAAGCCCTGGAAGGAGATGTTCGACGGCGCGATCGTGTCCGTGCCCGACATGCCCTGGTCCTATCTGCCGACGCTGTTCGCGCTGCAGCTGCCCGAGGTGATGCTGGTGCTGATGGGCGGGGCCGTGATCAGCACCTTCGCGCTGCTGCCGCGCCGCGGGGTCCCGGCCCGCCGCAAGACCATCCTGTTGATGCTGACGCTGGCTGCGACGCTGCCGCTCGCGATCGCGATGGTGAAGCGGCCGGCGCTGTACAACGGCATCCGCCATTTCGTCTTCGTGATCCCGCCGATGGCGGTGCTCGGCGGCATCGCTTTCGCCTGGGCCATGGAGCGTCTGCGCGCCAACCACCGCACCTGGCAGCCGGTCGTGCTCGCGACCTTCTGCTTCGGCCTTGCGCTCTCGCTTGCCGAGATGATCCGGTTGCATCCCTATCAATACACGCACTTCAACCACATCGCCGGCACCGTGCGCGGCGCCGACGACCGCTTCATGCTGGACTATTGGGGCCTTGCGCTGAAGCAGGCCTCCGACGAGCTGCGCGAGCAGCTGGTCGAGCGCCAGGAAGTGCCGCCGGTCAATCGCAAATGGAAGGTGGCGGTGTGCGGTCCGCAGCGCCCGGCGCAGGTCGCGCTCGGCCCCGACTTCACCATCGGCTGGGATTCCAACGCGGCCGATTTCGCCATGACGCTCGGCGAGTTCTACTGCAAGGGCCTCACCGCGCCCGTGATGGTCGAGATCAAGCGCGACGACGTCGTGTTCGCCCGCGTCTACGACATCCGCGGCCGCAGTATTTCCAGCCTGCTGTCGGTCCCGGCGCCGTAATAGTTTTCTCCAGCGCAGCCCGCTCCATGCGGGCGACGCTGAACTGCCGCGCTCCTGGCGCGCCTTGCCGCCGCTCCAGACCAAGACTACGCTCCCTCCCCGCAACAACGATGTTCGGAGAGATGACCATGTCACCAGCGGAAGCGCGCCTGAAGGAAGTGCCGTCGAACATGACGGAGGCCGAGTGGCAGCAACGGGTCAATCTCGCCGCCTGCTATCGCCTCGTTGCGCTGTACGGCTGGGACGATCTGGTCGACACCCACATCTCCGCACGCGTGCCCGGCCCCGACCATCACTTCCTGATCAACCCCTACGGGCTGATGTTCGACGAGATCACGGCCTCGAGCCTCGTCAAGGTCGACCTGCACGGCAACCAGCTCACCGAGAGCGAATACAGCATCAATCCGGCCGGCTTCACCATCCATTCGGCGATCCACGAGGTGCGCGAGGACGCGATCTGCGTGCTGCATCTCCACACCCTCGATGGCACCGCGGTGTCGAGCAGCGCCGAAGGCCTCTTGCCGCTGAACCAGACCGCCCAGCTCGTCACCCACGACCTCGCCTATCACGACTATGAAGGCATCGCGCTCGATCACGATGAGCGGCCGCGGCTCCAGAAGGACCTCGGCGACCACAACCACATGCTGCTGCGTAACCACGGCACGCTGACGGTCGGCCGCTCGGTCGCTTCCGCCTTCGAGCGCATGTATCACCTCGAGCGCGCCTGCTCGATGCAGGTGCGCACCCGCGCGCTCGGCACGCCGGTCTATCCGGTTGAGGAGATCGCAATCGAGAAGAACACCGAATTGCTGTCGAACCGCGACCGCGCCGAGCTGCGCGCGACCAACCTCGTCTGGCCGCCGCTGCTGCGCAAGCTCGACCGCGAGCTTCCGGGCTACCGATCTTGAGATTTTCGGGATTTGGTGTAGGATCGCTTTCGAACGACCTCTGCACGTTTTGGAATGAAACGCCGCCCAATCCCGGGCGGCGTTTTTATTCGGGCTGGCGGTCGCAATCACCATCACCGTCACCCTGAGGTGTTCGCCTCTTCGGCGAGCCTCGAAGGGCGACGCCCGGCTGCATCGGGGCCGTGCATCCTTCGAGGCTCCCGGCGCGATGCTAGAGCATCGCGCCACTCGCACCTCAGGATGACGGGAGACGCAGTCTCGTAGGGTGGGCAAAGCGAAGCGTGCCCACGTCTTCTCCTTTGGTAATCACTGAGCGATGGTGGGCACGGCGCGTTGCGCCTTTGCCCACCCTACGGCACCTCGTCTTATTTCACCTCCGCCAGCGCGGCGAGGATGCGGGCCCAGGAGCGGATGCCCTTCTGGAAGCTGCGGAGGTCGTACTTTTCGTTCGGCGAGTGGATGTTGTCGTCGTCGAGGCCGAAGCCGACCAGCAGCGAATCGAGGCCAAGGGTGCGCTTGAAGTCGGCGACGATCGGGATCGAAGCGCCCGAGCCCATCAGCACGGTCTCCTTGCCCCATTCCTCCGCCAGCGCCTTGCTGGCCGCGGCGAGCGGCTTCATGTTCCAGTCGAGCGCCACGGCGGGCGCGGCGGAATGGTCGCCGAACTCGACCTTGCAGTCGCCCGGAATCCGCGCCGTCACGTAATCGCGGAACGCCTTGCGGATCTTCTGGGGATCCTGCCCCTGGACCAGCCGGAACGAGACCTTGGCCGAGGCATGCGACGGGATCACCGTCTTGGAGCCCTCGCCGATATAGCCGCCCCAGATGCCGTTGACGTCGCAGGTCGGACGCGTGGAAGCCTGCTCGACCATCAGCCGCCCCTTCTCACCAGCGGGGAGCGACAGGCCGACCGGCTTGAGGAACGACTCCGGGGTGAAGTTGAGCTTCTTCCACTGCTCCAAGACCTCCGGCGGCGTATCCTTCACGCCGTCATAGAAGCCGGGAATGGTGATGCGGTTGTCGTCGTCGAACAGGCCGCCGAGGATTTTGGTCAACACCCGGATCGGGTTCATCGCCGTGCCGCCAAACACGCCGGAATGCAGATCGCGATTGGCCGCGGTGATCTTCACCTCTTCATAGAGCAGGCCGCGCAGCGCCGTCGTGATCGCCGGCGTTTCCGGATCCCACATGCCGGTGTCGCAGACCAGCACGTAATCAGCCTTGAACTCGTCCTTGTTGGCCTCGACGAACGGCACGAAGTTCTTCGAGCCGACCTCCTCCTCGCCTTCGATCAGGAAGGTGATGTCGATCGGCAGCGAGCCCGTCACCTTCTTCCAGGCGCGGCAGGCCTCGACGAAGGTCATGACCTGACCCTTGTCGTCCTCGGCGCCGCGCGCGACGATGATCTTGCGGCCATCGGCATGGTTAGTGACGACGGGCTCGAACGGCGGGCTGTGCCAGAGGTCGATCGGGTCGACCGGCTGCACGTCGTAATGACCGTAGAAGATCACATGCGGCCGGCCGCCCGCTCCGGTCTTGCCGACGACAGCGGGATGGCCGGCGGTCGGCCTCACTTCGGTTGAGACACCGAGGCTCGCAATGTCCTTGGCGAGATGCTCGGCCGCGGCCTTGCAATCGCCGGCAAAGGCCGGATCCGCGGAGATCGACTTGATCCGCAACAGCGAGAACAGACGCTCCAGGCTGTTGTCGAAATCCTTGTCGATGTGGTCGAGCACGGATTGAAGCTGCGCATTGGCCATGGTCGTCTTCCCTGCTTTCGAGTCCCGAGACATCGGGTGCTCAAGATGCCTGTTCAAGATGGCTCTTCAAGATGGCTTGGCTTTTAACTCCGGCACAGCGCCAGAGCCAGCCGCAACCGGCGGATGGCGGAGGTGCCATGCAAGGCTGCCGGCGAGAATGCCGGTGGCGGCAAGATTGTTGCCCCAGGCCTGGATCACGTTGGGAAACCAGGGCAGCGCCAGCAGCATGAGGATGCCGGCAGCGGCCAGCGCAAGCCAGGTTCCCAGCCGCACATTCGCCCGTTCGTCGAAGGCGGCGCGATGCATCAGCACCGTCATCGGGAAGAACAGCCACATGAAGTAGTATTGCCGCGCCAGAGGCGAGGCGATCGTCATCAGGCAGAACAGGATGCCGAGCTCCTCGGCATCCGATCGCGCCGTTCGCCGCGCTTGCCGTGGCATCACCGCGAGGAAGCCGAGCCCGAGCAGAGCCGACACCGCAAGCACGATCCAGTTCGCCGTCTTGTAGTCGACGTCGATGACATTCATCGTGCGCGGCGGCTTGTTGGGATCCTCCTGATTGTAGTTGATCGGCCGGACCAGGCGATGCGTCACCGCAATGATGGACTGGTTGACCCACGACCAGTTCTGCTCGTCGCGCTGGCCAAAGCCCTTTTCCGAACTCGAGCCGACCATGCCCTGATACCAGGTCGCAAGCTCGGCCGCGTTGCGCTCGAAGCCGCGGATCGGCGCCGGCACGACGTAAAGAAGGATGCCGGTGAAGGCGACCATGGCGCCGACGGCCACCCATTTCCGCCGCCAGACCAGATAAGGCAGCACCGCGATCGGAAACACCTTGATGGCGGTGGCGAGCGCGAACATGAAGCCGGCGAGCCAGGGACGCTGATGCTGCAAGTTCCAGAAGCCCCACAGCATCATCGCGAGCAGGACGAGGTTCGGCTGGCCGAGGTCGAACATGTCGAACGTAAAGGTCACGGTGACGATGACCGGCAGCGCCTCCAGCCAGGGGCCAGCCTTGTGGCCCGATCCAGTCATGACGTTGGAGAGGGTCCCGGTGTACCACCACGCCAGCGCGTTCAGGATGGACAGCACGGTGTAGAGCGCGATCTTGCCGAACCAGCTCGGGATCGCGAGCAAGATCGCGGACAGCGGCGGATAGATGAAATCGAACTGGTGATGGACGTCGCTGGGATAGAGCGGCGCGCCGTGCAGCACCTGCTGCCCGGCCCAATACCAGAGCGCATAATCCTTGGTCTTGCCGTTGTGGCCGAAGAACTCGGGACCGAGGACGTCGGCCGTCAGGATGAAGCAGCAGAGCAGGAACAACAGATCCAGCGGCGCGCGCAGCGACAGGCGTCGCGGCAGATCAGGCTTGGGTAGCGGGTCGGTCGAGGTCACGGTGTGGTCCAGTTCGGCAAAGGGATAGGGCGTAGCAGACTGGGGCAGGCTTGGAGAGCCCCCTCACCTGAAATTATGGTGGTGATGGGCTTGACGAGCCCGCCTCAAACCCAGCTTGTCTGCCTAGCGGCGCAGCAGCCCGCCGAGCGCGCCGCGGACCAGCGTGCGGCCGATGGAGCCGCCAAGCTGGCCGGCGACCGATTTGCCGATATTGGCCGCCATGCCGCCGATCACCTGGTTGGTCACCGATCGCGTCACGTCGCGCGCAATGACCTGTCCCGTCGACAGGCGGCCGCGCTTGACATTGGTGCCGAAGATGGTGCCGACGATCGAGCCGATCTGGCCGAGGATACCGCCGCCTCCGCCGGCCGCGCCGGCATCGGCGGTCGCCGCAGTGCCGGCGATGCGCTTCTGGATCATCTCATACGCCGACTCGGCATCGACGGCGGTGTCGTATTTGCCCTTCACTGGACTTGCATCCATGATCGCCTTGCGCTCTTCCGGAGTGATCGGCCCGATGCGGGCCGACGGCGGCCGGATCATCACGCGCTCGACCATCGCCGGTGTGCCATTGCCTTCGAGGAAGGACACCAACGCCTCGCCCTTGCCGAGCTCCATGATCACCTTGGCGGTGTCGAGCTTGGGGTTGGGCCGGAAGGTCTGGGCCGCAGCGATGACCGCTTTCTGGTCGCGCGGGGTGAACGCGCGCAGCGCATGCTGCACCCGGTTGCCGAGCTGCCCCAGCACGCGGTCGGGCACGTCGATCGGGTTCTGCGTCACGAAGTAGACGCCGACGCCCTTGGAGCGGATCAGGCGCACCACCTGCTCGATCTTGTCCAACAGCGCCTTCGGCGCGTCGTTGAAGAGCAGATGCGCCTCGTCAAAGAAGAACACCAGTTTCGGCTTCGGAAGGTCGCCCGCTTCAGGCAGCTCCTCGAACAGCTCCGACAGCATCCACAGCAGGAATGTCGCGTAAAGCCGTGGAGACTGGAGCAGCTTGTCGGCAACGAGGATGTTGACCATGCCGCGGCCGTCGCGGTCGGTCTTCATGAAATCTTTCAGCGTCAGCGCGGGCTCGCCGAAGAATTTGGTGGCGCCCTGGTTCTCCAGCACCAGCAGCTGGCGCTGAATGGTGCCGACCGTGGCCTTGGTGACGTTGCCAAAACCCTGCGCCGCCTTCTTGATGTCGGCGAGCGGGCTTTCCTCGGCATCGGCGCTTTTCTTGCCGGCATCCGGCACGATCGCGTCGAGCAGCGCGCGCAGATCCTTCATGTCGATGAGGGTGAGGCCGGCGTCGTCGGCGACGCGGAAGGCGACGTTGAGCACGCCTTCCTGCACGTCGTTCAGGTCGAGCATGCGCGCCAGCAGCAGCGGCCCCATTTCCGTGACGGTCGCGCGCACCGGATGGCCCTGCTCGCCGAACACGTCCCAGAACACCGTCGAGAATTGGTCAGGCTGGAAGGTCAGCCCCATCTCGGTGGCGCGCTTGACGATGAAGTCCTTGGCCTCGCCGACCTCGGAGATGCCGGAGAGATCGCCCTTGATGTCGGCCGCGAACACCGGAACACCGGCGCGCGCAAATCCTTCCGCCATGACCTGCAGCGTCACCGTCTTTCCGGTTCCGGTTGCGCCGGTGACGAGGCCGTGGCGATTGGCGAGCGCCAGCGTCAGCCATGCCTGCTCGTCTCCCTTGCCGACGAAGATCTTGTCGTCGGTGTCGCCGAGCTTGCTGTCCTGTGCCGTCATTATTCTCTCTGATCTCTCTGCCGAGTTTCGCGTATTGAAACTGAGCGAACCTGTTCCGTAGTTTAACGCATGTCGCGCGCCGATTGAAACCGTTCAACGGGCCCCGCGCATGCGACATAGCCGGAAACATACCGGCGGCATCAGCCAAAAGTAGGAACGGTGCGTTCGCACCGCGGCATTTTTTCGCTGTTTCCGTCTTCGCTCTTGCACCGTTGCAACACTTTTCGCGCCTTCGAGAGTGAATCGGAACGTCTCATGCGTTCATCGCTTGTAATTCACACCACACCGGCTCAAGATCATTTTCGAAAGTAATACTCCGGCGTGCAACCGGTTGAGGGGCGGGTCTAATGGACGAGCTGATCGGGCGGCTGGCGACAAACGCCAGCATAGATAGTGCTGTGGCTGAAAAGACCGTGGGCATTATCCTGGGCTTCCTCCGTAACGAGGGTCCTTCCGACAGTGTGCAAGCCCTGATCGATCAGATTCCCGGCGCGGAAGCCGCGATCGAGGCATCCAGGAGCAGCGGCGGACTGTCGCGGCTGATGGGCGGTGGCCTGATGGCGGTCGGCACACGCCTGATGAGCCTCGGACTTGGCATGTCCGAGATTCAAAATGTCGCCCGTGAACTTTTCCGCTACGGCCGAGACAAAATCGGAGCGGATCAGATGGGCAAGATCATTGCGGGGACGCCAGGCCTCAGCCAGTTCGCCTGAGCGACGCTTTTTTCATATCGAATATCATGACATATCCGATTTCCGAGATTGAGGGCCTGCCTGCTTTTGCCGCCACCAAGCTGAAGGCGCAGGGCATCCGCACGACCGACGCGCTACTCGAGGCGGCCTCGACTGTGAAGGGCCGCAAGGCGCTCTCCGCCAAGACCGGCATCAGCGAGCAGCTGCTGCTGGAATGGGCCAACGTCTCCGATTACATGCGCATCCCCGGCATGGGGCGTGCCAAGGTGGGCCTCGTCCGTGCCGCCGGCGTCACCACGGTGCGCGAGCTCGCCTATCGCAATCCGGCAAGGCTTGCGCAGAGCATGCGCGAGGCGAACGAGAGGAAGAAGCTCGTCCGCATCCTTCCTTCCGAGAAATCGGTCGGCGACATCATCGCCAAGGCCAAGAAGCTGCCGCCGAAGATCACGTACTAGCCTGCTTACTCTCTCCGTCATCCTGAGGTGCGAGTGGCGCGATGCAAAGCATCGCGCCGGGAGCCTCGAAGGATGAGCGGCCACGCTGGCTGCCACATGGAGAGAGCCGGGCCGTCGCCCTTCGAGGCTGGCCGAAGAGGCGAGCGCCTCAGTGTGACGGTCACAGAGGGCGCGCTGGCGCCAATCCCGTCTTGACTCCCCCTCCCCGGCCGCTAAAGCCACCGGCATGAATGCCTCGCCCTCCCCATCCGTCCCGCCGGCCGGCTCGGCCGGGCTTGATGCGCTGCGGAGGCTCGTGGGCCGGCCCATTCCGGCGGTGATGGGCGTGCTCAACGTCACCCCGGATTCCTTCTCCGACGGCGGCGAGTTCATCGCGCCCGAGCAGGCGCTGGAGCGGGCACGGGCGATGATCGCCGATGGCGTCGACATCATCGATATCGGTGCCGAATCCACCCGGCCCTACAAGGGCGCGAAGGCCGTCACGGCCGAGGACGAGCTGGCCCGGCTGAAGCCGGTGCTGGCGGGCGTCGTCGCGCTCGGCGTGCCGGTCTCGATCGACAGCATGAAGGCCGAGGTCGTCGCCTTCGCGCTCGATAAGGGCGCAGCGATCGCCAACGACGTCTGGGGCCTGCAACGCGATGCCGGCATGGCGCCGCTGATCGCCGCAAGAGGCGTCCCCGTCATCGTCATGCACAACCGCGACAGCGTCGATCCCGCCATCGACATCGTCACGGACATGAAGGCGTTCTTCCTGCGCTCGCTCGACATCGCCGCAAAGGCCGGCATCGCGCGCGAAAAAATCGTGCTGGATCCCGGCATCGGCTTTGGCAAGACCGCCGAGCAGAGCATGACGGCGCTGGCGCGCTTACGCGAGCTCGACATATTCGGCCTGCCAATTCTGGTCGGCGCCTCGCGCAAACGCTTCATCGCCTCGGTGTCGCCGTCGGAGCCGAAAGAACGGCTCGCCGGCTCGATCGCCGCGCATCTCATCGCCGCGCAAAGGGGCGCGAAGATCATCCGGACCCATGACGTCGCCGAGACCCTGCAGGCCCTGCGCGTCGCCAACGCAATCGAGAGCAAGCAATGACCGACACGATCTTCGTCACCGGCCTGTCGATCCATGCCCGCCACGGCGTGATGGATCACGAGACCGAGGTCGGCCAGCGTTTCGTCATCGACCTCGAGCTCTATACCGACCTGTCGGAGCCTGCGCGCACCGACCGGCTCGCCGATACGGTCTCCTACGCCGAAGTCGTGGCAACCACGACGGCGGCGTTCAAGAACACCAATTACAAGCTGCTGGAAGGCGCCGCCGGCGCGGTCGCCGATGCCATCCTGTCGCACTTCCCGCGCATCCGTGCGGTCAAGATCACCGTGCACAAGCCGCATGCGCCGATCGCCGCGATCTTCGACGACGTCGGCATCATGCTGACGCGCTCGCGGCACCCCTGACATGGCGAGCGTGCTGATCGCACTCGGCGGCAATGTCGGCGATGTCCGCGCGACATTCAAAAAGGCGATCTCGCACATCTGCGGCATGGCACAGGCCGCAATGATCGCGCGCTCCGCGGACTACGCGACGCCGCCCTGGGGCGATGAGGACCAGGATCCCTTCATCAATGCCTGTGTCGAGATCGAGACCGATCTCGATCCGCACGCGCTGCTGTTCGTGATGCAGAAGGTCGAGCAGAAGTTCGGCCGCACGCGGGAGAAAGACCGGCGCTGGGGCCCGCGTACGCTCGATCTCGACATGATCGCCTATGACGATGTTTCCCTGCAGAAGCCCGACCTGACCTTGCCGCATCCGCGCCTGTTCGAGCGCGCTTTCGTGCTGGTGCCGCTGGCCGAAATCGCGCCCGATCGCGTCATCGCAGGCATTCGTGTGCGTGACGGGCTTGCCAGCGTCTCGACGCAAGGCATTGAGCGGCTTCCGGATACCGGTTAACCAAAAACAACCGTTTGCAGGGACGGTTCGGCGTGGCAATTTCGCCTGCGAATAACAAGCCGTTTGGGAGCCCTTGGCCGTATGACCTCCGTGACCGACGACCTGCCGCTGGCGGCCGATTTTCCCAAGGCGACCGTCGAAGACTGGCGCAAGCTGGTCGATGGCGTGCTGAAGGGCGCGCCGTTCGAGAAGCTGGTCGGCAAGACCTATGACGGCCTCAAGATCGACCCGCTCTATCCGCGTGCCAAAGGCGTCGCACCGGTGGTGGGGCGGCCTGCGGCGGCACCGTGGCAGATCGTGCAGCGGATCGACCATCCCGATGCGGCGCTCGCGAATGCGCAAGCACTGACCGATCTGGAGAATGGCGCGACGGGGCTCGCACTGGTGTTCGCCGGCGCCAATGGCGCTCACGGTTTCGGCCTGGAACCTTCGGCCGAGGCGATCGCAAAAATATTGAAGGACATTCATCTCGATGCCGGCATCGGCATCGAGCTCGAGATCGGACCGCAATCGCGGATGGCCGCGATCCATGTCGCGGAATATGTCAAGAGCAACGGCCTCGATCCCGCCGCCTGCAACATCCGCTTCGGACTCGATCCGCTCGCGGCCGGCGCGTTCTGGGGCCATAGTCCTTATACCTGGGACGAGATCGTTCCCGCCGTCACCGGCGCGATCAAGGGCCTCGCCGCGCTCGGCTTCAAGGGGCCGTTCGCATCCGCCGACGGACGCGTGATCCACGATGCCGGCGGCTCCGAGGTGCAGGAGCTCGCCTTCGTGCTCGCCTGCGGTATCGCTTACTTGCGCGCGATCGAAGGCGCCGGCATTCCGCTCGAGCAGGCGCAAGGCATGGTCTATGCGCGGCTTGCCGCGGATGCCGACCAGTTCCTGACCATGGCCAAATTCCGCGCGCTGCGGCTGCTCTGGGCGCGCATCGCGACGGCGTGCGGATTGACACCAAAGCCGCTGTTCATCGCCGCCGATACGGCCTGGCGCATGCTGACGCAGCGCGACCCCTATGTGAACATGCTGCGCGCGACCATCGCGACATTCGCGGCTGGCCTCGCCGGCGCCAATGCGATCACCGTGCTGCCGCATACGCTGGCGCTCGGCCTGCCCGATCCGTTCGCGCGGCGGGTGGCGCGCAATACGCAGCTCCTGCTGCTGGAAGAAAGCAACCTCGCCAAGGTCAGCGATCCCGCCGCCGGCGCCGGCGGCATCGAGACGCTGACCGCGCAGCTCTGCGACGCAGCCTGGGCGCTGTTCCAGGAGAGCGAGAAAGCCGGCGGCGCCTTCGCCGCACTTCAGCAGGGACTGTTCCAGAGCAAGGTGGCGGCCGCACGAAAGGCGCGCGATGCCAACATCGCAAAGCGCCGCGACGTGCTGACCGGCGCCAGCGAGTTTCCGAGCCTGCATGAGAGCGAGACCGCGGTGCTGAAGGCGACGCCGGTCGCGCTCGCGCCTTACGGCGAGCAGAAATACAAGTTCGATCCTCTGCCGCCGATCCGGCTGGCGGAGCCGTTCGAGGCGCTGCGCGACAAATCCGATGCGGCGCTGAAGGCGCGCGGCGCGCGGCCAAAGGTGTTTCTGGCCAATCTCGGCACGCCCGCCGATTTCACGGCGCGTGCGACCTTCGCCAAGAGCTTCTTCGAAGCCGGCGGCATCGAGGCCCTCGACAGCGAGGGTTTTGCCGATCCAGCCAGGCTGGCCGCCGCCTTCAAGGCTTCCGGCGCCGAGCTCGCCTGCCTTTGTTCCAGCGACAAGGTCTATGCGGAACACGCCGAAGCCGTCGCGAAGGCCCTGCAAACGTCTGGCAGCAGACATATGTATCTCGCAGGCCGCCCGACTGATACCGAGGGGGCGCTGCGGGCTGCCGGCGTCACCGGCTTCATCTTTGCCGGGGCCGACGCGCTTGCCACGCTGCAGGACGCCTATCGACGGATGGAGCAGGCATGACCGAAGCAGGCAAACCAGTTCTCACCGGCGGCTGCCAGTGCGGCGCCGTGCGCTTTGCGCTGACAGCGACGCCAAACAAGATTTCGATCTGCCACTGCCGGATGTGCCAGAAGGCCAGCGGCGCGCCGTTTGCCTCCTTCGCCGACATCGAGAAGACGGACTTTGCCTGGACCAAGGGCACGCCATCGGCTTTCCAATCCTCGTCGATCGCGATGCGCGACTTTTGTGCCGCCTGCGGCACGCCCCTGAGCTTCCGCCGCGTCGATGGCCCGCGCATCGAGATCATGACTGGCGCCTTCGACCGGCCGGACCACGTGGTGCCGACACGGCAATATGGCACCGAATCCCGGCTCGGCTGGGTGGTGGGCATCGCCAACCTGCCGAGCCAGACCACGCAGCAGAACTACGGACCGGAGAAGATGGCGACCATCGTCAGCCATCAGCATCCGGATCATGATTGAGGATATGGTTGAACCATGAGCCGCATTCCCAATTTCGCTGATGTTGCCTTCGAGCGCGCCGCCACCGCGGCGCCGTCAGGCACTGCCGAGCCGTGGCTGACGCCCGAGGGCATTCTGGTGAAGCCCGCTTATGGCGAGGCGGATCTCGCCGGGCTCGATTTCCTCGAGACCTATCCCGGTATCGCGCCCTATCTGCGCGGGCCCTACCCGACCATGTATGTCAACCAGCCCTGGACCGTCAGGCAATATGCCGGGTTCTCCACGGCGGAGGATTCCAACGCGTTCTACCGCCGCAATCTCGCGGCAGGCCAAAAGGGCCTTTCGGTCGCCTTCGATCTTGCCACCCATCGCGGCTATGACTCTGATCATCCGCGCGTTGGCGGCGACGTCGGCATGGCCGGTGTGGCCATCGATTCCATCTACGACATGCGCACGCTGTTTGCAGGGATTCCGCTCGACCAGATGAGCGTGTCCATGACCATGAACGGCGCGGTGCTGCCGATCCTCGCGCTCTATGTTGCGGCCGCCGCGGAACAGGGCGTGCCGCCGGAGAAGCTCTCAGGGACGATTCAGAATGACATTCTGAAAGAGTTCATGGTGCGCAACACCTATATCTATCCGCCCGCGCCCTCGATGCGGATCATCTCGGACATCTTCGCCTACACCTCGACGAGGATGCCGAAGTACAACTCGATCTCGATCTCCGGCTATCACATGCAGGAGGCTGGCGCGACGCAGGACCTCGAGCTCGCCTATACGCTCGCCGACGGCGTCGAATATCTACGCGCCGGCCTTGCCGCGGGTCTCGACGTCGACCGTTTCGCGCCGCGACTGTCGTTCTTCTGGGCGATCGGCATGAACTTCTTCATGGAAGTCGCCAAGCTGCGCGCCGCACGCCTGCTCTGGGCGAAGCTGCTGAAACCGTTCAATCCGAAGGACCCGCGCTCGCTGTCGCTGCGCACGCACAGCCAGACCTCGGGCTGGTCGCTGACCGCGCAGGACGTCTTCAACAACGTGATGCGCACGACGGTGGAGGCGATGGCGGCGACCCAAGGCCACACCCAATCGCTGCACACCAACGCGCTCGACGAAGCGCTGGCGCTGCCGACCGATTTCTCGGCACGCATCGCCCGCAACACCCAGCTGTTTTTGCAGCAGGAGAGCGGCACCACCCGCATCATCGATCCCTGGGGCGGCTCTTATTATGTCGAGCGGCTCACGCGCGATCTCGCCGCGAAAGCCTGGAGCCACATCCAGGAGGTCGAGGAACTCGGCGGCATGGCGAAAGCTATCGAAGCCGGCGTACCAAAACTGCGCATCGAGGAGGCCTCGGCCAAGACGCAGGCCCGGATCGACGCCGGCAAGCAGGCCGTGATCGGCGTCAACAAGTACAAGCCGACCGACGAGGACAGCATCGAGATCCTCAAGGTCGACAACACCAATGTCCGGCGCTTGCAGATCGACAAGCTGACGCGGCTGAAATCCGAGCGCAACCAGAAGGACGTCGATGCCGCGCTCGCGGCGCTGACGCGTTCGGCCGGCGAAGGCAACGGCAATCTGCTCGCGCTCGCGATCGACGCCGCGCGCGCCAAGGCAACCGTCGGCGAAATTTCGGACGCGATGGAAAAGGTGTTCGGCCGCCACCGCGCCGAGATCAAATCCATCACTGGCGTCTACAAGCGGGAGGCGTCCAGCATGGGCAACCAGGTCGAGAAGGTTCAGGCGCTGATCGATGCGTTCGAGGAGGCCGAAGGCCGCCGCCCGCGCATCCTGGTCGCCAAGATCGGCCAGGACGGCCATGACCGCGGCCAGAAGGTGATCGCGTCGGCCTTCGCCGACATCGGCTTCGACGTCGACATCGGGCCGCTGTTTGCCACCGCCGACGAGGCCGCGCGGCAAGCGGTCGAGAACGACGTCCACATCCTCGGCGTCTCCTCGCTCGCCGCAGCACACCTCACCGCCGTGCCGGAGCTCAAGGCCGCGCTGAAGAAGCAGGGCCGCGACGACATCATGATCATCGTCGGCGGCGTGGTGCCGCCGCAGGATTACGATGCGCTCTATGCCGCCGGCGCGGAAGCGATCTTCCCGCCCGGCACCGTCATCGCGGATGCGGCCGAGGAGCTGATCCGCAAGCTGAATGCCCGGCTCGGGCATAGCGAGGCGGCGGCGTAGATGATAGACTGGCCGGGTAACCGGCCAGGTTGTGTCCATGACACGAGACGAAATCGTCGCCGCGATACGCAGGAACGCTGATGCCATCAAAGGCAAGGGCGTGTCGAAGCTTGGCATCTTCGGCTCGCGGGCTCGCGATGAGTATTTGCCGGACAGCGACATCGACGTCCTGGTCGAGATTGAACCGGCGGTCGCTTTCTCGCTACTCAACCTGATCGATGTCGAGCAGATCATCGAGGAGGCGACCGGCTTGCAGGCGCAGGCAACCGTCCGGCGCTCCATCTCTCCCCACTTTGCGCGCCAGATAGCCGACGACTTCCACGAAGTATTTTGACGCTCAGTTAGGGAGCACAATCCTTGAACTTCATGATCCGTTTGAGCGTCGCCGTGGCGCTTAGCGCAACGTGCGTGATATCCGCCCTCGCCGCCGACCCAAAGCCCGACGCTGTCGTCAAGAACAAGAGCATCGACGCCCGCGTTTTCCTCGACGACAAGATCAAGACCGATGCTGCGCTGGCGGCGGATTGCCTCGCCGAAGGTAGGAAGTGGCTCGACAAGAGCGCAGCGGAAGCTGCCGCGTCGCGCAAGGAGGATCCGCAATTCTTCAGGAATGGCGGCTGGGATTTCGAGCGCAAATATGCGATCCGCTCGATCGTTGCCGATCGTTATGTCAGCCTGCTGCGCAACGACTACATGGACACTCACGGCGCCCATCCCAACTCGGACGTGAACACGATCCTGTGGGACAAGGCCGAGGGCAAGCGCATCTCGATCCGTCCCTTCTTCACCGAGACCGCCGACAAGGGACCGACCATGAAGGCGATGGTGAAGGCCATCATCGCCTCGCTCAAAGTCGAGAAGAAGAAGCGCGACACCAGCGAGACCGCGACCGACGAATGGTTCAAGAGCGTGGAGCCGAGCCTGCTCAAGATCGGCGCGGTGACGCTCGCACCTTCAACCGAGGCGGGCAAGAGCTCCGGGCTCACCTTCCATTATCCGCCCTATGCGGTCGGCCCCTACGCCGAAGGCGAATATGTCGCATTCGTGCCGTGGGAGACCCTGAAGCCGTATCTCACCACGGAGGGCACCCGTATTTTCGGCGGCGAGCGGCCGAAGGGCGACGCGGAGGAGCCGCAGTGAGCATGTTTTGAGCAGCGCCACGTTGCTCACAACGCGCTGGTAGCGCTACCTTGCGGCGGCGCCGCAAAGCCGACTAGAATGCCTTCATTGACAAGAGCGCCCGAGTTTACGGGCGCCGCTGGGAGGCATTCATGTCCAAGATAACGCGCCGCACCTTTGCGGCTTCAAGCGCCGCAGTCGCGGCATCCGCCGCTTTCGGCTTCAAGCCCGCACTGGCGCAAGCCTATCCGGCACGGCCGGTCACCGTCATCGTGCCCTGGGGCGCGGGCGGCGGCACGGACGCAACCGCGCGCATCGTCGCAGCGCTGCTGGAAAAGGACCTCGGCCAGCCCTTCAACGTGGTCAACCGCACCGGCGGCTCCGGCGTGGTTGGCCATAGCGCGATCGCGACTGCGCAGCCCGACGGCTACACCATCGGCATGCTCACGGTCGAAATCTCGATGATGCACTGGCAGGGCCTCACCGATCTGACGCCCCGGAGCTACACCCCGCTGGCGCTGATGAACGAGGACCCGCCGGGCATCCAGGTATCGTCCTCCTCGCCCTACAAGACGGTGAAAGAGCTCGCCGAGGCGATCAAGGCGGCGCCTCCCGGCAAGTTCAAGGCGTCGGGCACCGGCCAGGGCGGCATCTGGCACCTGGCGCTGGTCGGCTGGATGCAGGCGATGGGCCTGCCCGCCAACCAGGTCGCCTGGGTGCCGTCGAACGGCGCAGCTCCTGCGATGCAGGACCTCGCAGCCGGCGGCCTCGACCTCACCACCTGCTCGGTGCCGGAGGCGCGCGCCATCATCGAGGCCGGCAAGGCCAGGAGCCTTGCCATCATGGCGCCGGCGCGCAACCCGATCTTCAAGGACGTGCCGACGCTGAAGGAGGCGATGGGCATCGACTACGCGACCGGCGCCTGGCGCGGCATCGGCGCGCCGAAGAACCTGCCGCCGGAGATCGCAACCAAGCTCACCGCAGCCCTGAAGAAGGTCTACGACTCCGCCGAGTTCAAGGACTTCATGAGCAATCGCGGCTTCGGCACGGTGTGGGGCGATGCCGGCCAATTCGCTGCCTTCATGGACAAGGGCGATGCCCAGATGGGCGAAGCCATGAAGGCGGCCGGCCTGAGCAAGGCGTGATTGTTCACCTCTCCCCGCTTGCGGGGAGAGGTCGAATTCGAGCTTTGCTCGAATTCGGGTGAGGGGGAGTCTCCACGAATCCAACTCTCACCGTCCGCGCGGAAAGTCCCCTCACCCCGACCCTCTCCCCGTAAGAACGGGGAGAGGGAGAAGAAACCTCATAGGACTCCTCCCATGCGTCTTCCCGACTCCGTCACGGGATCGTTTCTCGTCGTGCTCGGCGCGGCTGCAGCCTATGGCGGCTACATCCTGCCACCGGTGCCGGGGCAGCCGGTCGGCCCCAACGTGTTTCCGCTCGTGATCGGCACCGGCCTCGCACTGTGCGGGCTCGCGATCGTGTTCGGCATCGGCCATTCCTTCGAGGAGGAGGAAGAGCTTGTCCCGCTCGAGGACGGACAGGCGGCCGCGCCGCCGCCCCAGAGCAAGCTCTATGGCCTGCGCGCCCTGCTGCCGCCGGCGCTGCTGCTGTTCTACGTCTTCGCCGCCGACCGGCTCGGCTTCATCATCACCGCGGCGATCATGGTCTACGTCACCTCCACCGCGCTCGGCGCGAAGTGGAAGCTGGCGTTGCCGCTCGCAGCACTGTCGCCCTTCGCCATCCACCTCATCTTCGGCAAGCTGCTGCGCGTGCCGCTTCCCGCCGGCCTGTTGCCGACGCCCTGGTGATCCCATGCTCAAGACCCTGATTGATGCTCTCGCGCTGATCTCCACCTGGGAGGTCATCATCGCGATGTTCGCCGCCTCCGTGTACGGGCTGGTGATCGGCTCGCTGCCCGGCCTGTCGGCGACGATGGCGACCGCCCTGCTCGTGCCCGTCACCTTCTATCTGTCGCCGATCGCGGCGATCGCGACCATCGTCGCGGCCTCCTCGATGGCGATCTTCTCCGGCGACATCCCCGGCGCGCTCTTGCGCATTCCCGGCACGCCGGCGTCCGCCGCCTATGCCGACGAGGCCTATGCCATGACGCGCAAGGGCCAGGCCGAGCTCGCGCTCGGGGCCGGCGTCTGGTTCTCCGCCGTCGGCGGCATCGCCGGCGTGCTGTCGCTGATGATCCTGGCGCCGCCGCTCGCCGAGATCGCGCTGTCGTTTTCGACCTTCGAATATTTCTGGCTGGCGCTGCTCGGCCTGATGTGCGCCACGCTGGTCGCGCGCTCCTCACCGGTGAAGGCGATCGCCGGCATGTTCCTCGGCCTGCTCGTCTCCTGCATCGGCATCGAGAATCCCGGCGGCGTCCCGCGCTTCACCTTCGGCATCACCGACCTGTTCGGCGGCATCGAGCCGATCCCGGCGCTGGTCGGCGTGTTCGCGGTGGCGCAGGTGATGCGCGCGATGCTGACGCCCGAGCCGCCGCCGCTGCCGCGGCGCAAATTCGGAAGCATCATGGCCGGGCAGTGGAAGCTGACCAAGAAGTACCATTGGCAGATGACGCGCGGGAACATCGTCGGCATCATCATCGGCGTGCTGCCCGGCGCCGGCGCCGACATGGCGGCGTGGGTCTCCTACGCGATGTCGAAGCGCTTCTCCAAGGAGAAGGAGAAATTCGGCACCGGCCATGTCGAGGGCCTGGTCGAGGCCGGCGCCAGCAACAATGCCAGCATCGCGTCGGGCTGGGTGCCCTCGCTGCTGTTCGGCATCCCCGGCGACACCATCGCCGCGATCGCGATCGGCGTGCTCTACATGAAGGGCCTCAATCCGGGTCCGACGCTGTTCACCGAGAAGGCGTCGAGCATGTACGCGATCTACCTCATGTTCATCATCGCGAACATCCTGATGATCCCGCTCGGCATCGCGATGATCCGTGTCGCTGCCTACATCCTGCTGGCGCCGCGCTCGACCGTGATGCCGATCATCATGCTGTGCTGCGCAGTCGGCTCGTTCGCGATCGGCAACAACATGTTCGGCGTCGTCACCGTCGCCGCCTTCGGCGTGATCGGCTATGTCATGGAGGCTAACGGCTATCCCGTCGCCGCCATGGTGCTCGGCATCGTCATGGGCACCATGGTCGAGCAGGCCTTCGTGACCTCGCTGATCAAGTCCGACGGCAGCATCCTGCCGTTCTTCGAACGGCCGGTCGCCGCCATCCTCGCCGCCATGGCGATCGGCGCGCTGCTGTGGCCGGTGATGGTGTGGGTGTGGCGCAAGGTGAAACCGATGCAGACGGCGGCGGCAACGACCCGGTGATATCGGGCGGGCGGCCCTCGCCTGCCCCGGCGGGGCGTTGTAAAGCAGGGCATGACTGAGAAGAAGGCCTCGCTCGACATCAAATCCCTCGCCCGCGACCTGCGCGCCGGCAGCCGCGCGGCGCTGGCGCGGGCGATCACACTGGTGGAAAGCCGGCGCGGCGATCATCAGGCGCTGGCGCGCGAGCTGGTGCAGATGCTGCTGCCCGACACCGGCAAGGCGTTCCGCGTCGGCATTACGGGATCGCCGGGCGTCGGCAAGTCCACTACCATCGATGCGCTGGGGACCTATCTCATCGAGCAGGGCCACAAGGTCGCAGTGCTCGCGGTCGATCCGTCCTCGGCGCGCAGCGGCGGCTCGATCCTCGGCGACAAGACGCGGATGGCGCGGCTGTCGGCGTCAGACAATGCCTTCATCCGTCCCTCGCCATCCTCGGGCACGCTCGGCGGCGTCGCGGCCAAGACGCGCGAGGCGATGCTGCTGTGCGAGGCGGCCGGCTTCGGTGTCGTGCTGGTCGAAACGGTCGGCATCGGCCAGTCCGAGACCGCGGTCTGCGACATGACCGATTTCTTCCTGGCCCTGATGCTGCCCGGCGGCGGCGACGAATTGCAGGGCATCAAGAAGGGCCTGGTCGAGCTCGCCGACATGATCGCCATCAACAAGGCCGACGGCGACAACCTCAAGCGCGCCAACATCACCGCCGCCGACTATCGCGGCGCGCTGCATATTCTAAGCCCCCGGTCCGAGCATTGGCATCCGCCCGTCGTCACCTATTCGGCGCTGGCCGGCACCGGCATCGCCGAGCTCTGGCAGAAGGTTATCGATCACCGCAAGGCGATGAATGCGTCCGGCGATTTCGCGGCGCGGCGGCGCGACCAGCAGGTGAAGTGGATGTGGTCGATGCTGGAGCAGCGCATGCTGGCGCGACTGCGCAGCGAAGCGTCGGTGCGCACGAAGGTCCGGAAGATCGAGGCTGAAGTCGCCGATGGCCATCTCACGCCGGCGCTCGCCGCCGAGCAGATCTTGGAGTTGCTGCAATGAGCCAGAAGCTGCGCATTCTCCTCACCGGCTTCGGATCGTTTCCCGGCGCGCCCTATAATCCGACCCAGCCGCTGGTCGCGCGGCTGGCGCAACTGCGCCGGCCGGCGCTCGATGATGTCGCGATCGCGAGCCACATCTTCCCGGTCACCTACGCCGCGGTCGACCGGCAATTGCCGGAGGTGCTCGCAAGGGAAAAGCCGGACGCGCTGCTGATGTTCGGCCTCGCCGCGCGCACGCCCTATTTGCGCATCGAGACCCGCGCGCGCAACGCCGTCACCATGCTCTGGCCCGATGCCGCCAACACCCGCTCCAGCAAGCGTGGCATCGCCGGCCATACCGACGCGATGATGTTCGGCCCGCACACTGCAAGGCTGCTGCGCGCCGCGCGCCTCACCGGCATCGACGCCCGTGCGTCACGCGATGCCGGCGCCTATCTCTGCAATTACCTGAGCTGGCGCGCGATTGAGAGTGTGAAGGCCGGTGGGCCCCGGCTCGCGGCGTTCATCCATATCCCGCTGCTGGCGCGCAGTGGCGCCGTACGCCGCAAGGGCGCGCCGAGGATCACGCTGGAGGAGCTGGTGGATGCGGGGGAAGCGATGTTGATGGAATTGGTGGGATTGGCCCGGAAGCAGCGGAACACACCGGCTTCGTAGGGTGGGCAAAGGCGCGAAGCGCCGTGCCCACCATCTCGTTCCGTCTGCCATCAAGTCGTGGGCACGCTGCGCTTTGCCCACCCTACGGCACCTCATCTTGCGTAAACATTTAACCCTACCGCGAACAATCCCCACGGTTCGCACCGCCCTGCGCTACCTAATCGGCGCGGACCCCCCCGCGTCCGCCGGAGGACGCGTCATGGACCTCAATCGCCGTCATCTCATCGGAGCTTCCACCGCCGGCATCGCCGGCGCGCTGGCCATGCCGGCCGATGCTGCGCGCGCGGCGCCGCTGACCTCGCTGCTCGGCCGCGATGCTACGCAATATGGCGTGCGGCCTGGCAGCAGCGAGGATCAGACGCGCGCGCTCCAGCGCGCCATCGATGAGGCCGCGCGGGCGCAGATGCCGCTGGCGCTGCCACCCGGCGTCTATCGCACCGGGCTGCTGCGGCTGCCGAACGGCTCGCAACTGATCGGAGTGCGCGGCGCGACCAAGCTCGTCTTCACCGGCGGCGCCTCGGCGATCCAGAGCGACGGCTCCGATTCCATCGGGCTCACCGGCATCACCTTCGACGGCGGCAGCATTCCGCTGCCGACGCGACGCGGGCTGATCCACGTCCTTGGCGGGCGCGACGTCCGTATCACCGATTGCGAGATCACCGCCTCAGGAGGCAGCGGCATCTGGCTCGAGCAGGTCTCCGGCGACATCTCCGGCAACATCTTCACCAGCATCGCCGTGACCGCGGTGGTCTCGTTCGACGCGCGGGGCCTCAGCGTCTCCCGCAACACGATCCTCGGCACCAATGACAACGGCATCGAGATCCTGCGCACCGCGATCGGCGATGACGGCACGCTGGTCGCTGATAACCGCATCGAAGACATCAAGGCCGGGCCCGGCGGCTCCGGCCAGTACGGCAACGCCATCAACGCCTTCCGCGCCGGCAATGTGATCGTGCGCGGCAACCGCATCAAGAACTGCGACTACTCGGCGGTGCGCGGCAATTCGGCTTCCAACATCCACATAACCGGCAACAGCGTCAGCGACGTGCGCGAGGTCGCGCTCTATTCCGAGTTCGCGTTCGAGGCGGCCGTGATCGCCAACAATACCGTGGATGGCGCGGCCGTCGGCGTCTCTGTCTGCAATTTCAACGAGGGCGGCCGCATCGCGGTGGTCCAGGGCAACATCATTCGCAACCTGATCCCGAAGCGGCCGATCGGCACCGCGCCGGATGACGACGCCGGCGTCGGCATCTACATCGAGGCGGATTCATCGGTGACCGGCAACGTGATCGAGAACGCGCCGTCCTACGGCATCGTCGCCGGCTGGGGCAAATATCTGCGCGACGTCGCGATATCAGGCAATGTGATCCGCAGGGCGCTGGCCGGCGTCGGCGTCTCCGTGGTGCCGGGCGCCGGCACCGCGCTCGTCAACAACAACATGATCTCGGAAACCCCGCGCGGCGCCGTGGTCGGCCTCGACCATGCCCGCGCGGTGACGTCGGACCTGTCAGCCGACGGCGCGCAGCGGTTCGCGCAGGTGGTGATCGGCGGGAACGCTGTGAGGCGGTAGGCGCGCGGTTGGCAGACGGGCCGTGCATCCTTCGAGGCTCACCACGTGGCGCCTTGCGCCACGTGTCTCGCACCTCAGGATGACGGAGTTGGGGGACGCGGCGGTCCTCTTGAACCTTTGCGCTAGAACGCGTTCCGCAGCAGCGGGTATTTCGCTTGCAGGCCGTCGAGGCTGAAGGTGAACTCGACGACGCGCTCGGGGGCTGCGACGATTTCGGCGGCGGGCGGAGCGAACTGCGGCAGGAGCGCGGCCATTGCGGCAGGCTGGGCCAGCGGCGCCTTCACGGCAGGGGCAGCACGCGGCGGCAGGGCCGCGAGCGCCGCGACCGGCGGCTTCACAGGGGGGGCGATGAACGGCGCCAAAGCGGCGGGCGTGGCCACCGGTGACTTCACGGCAGGTGCGGAGAGCGGCGCCCTCGCAGCGGGTGCCTTGAGCGGCGGCACCTCGGCAGGCGCGGTGAATGATGCGAACTTGGCAGCCGCCACGCGCGGCGAGACAGGAGCCTGCGGTACGAGCGGGGCTTCGGTGACTTCGGGGAGAACGTCCGGCTTGGGCGCGAGCCTGACCGGCGCGGCGGTCTCAGGCGCGATGTGGACGGCCTTGGGCTGCAGCGGCTTGTGCTGCAAAGGCTTGGGCTGCAAAGGCTTGGGCTGCAAAGGCTTGGGCTGCATGGTCTGCGCCGCTTGCTCGCGCGGAAACACGCGGGGCATGGTCGCCGGCGACCAGCCGAAGGCGGGCGAGACGCTCGCAGCCGCCGCGGCAACGTCGCCACCGGTCGCGAGCGCGCGCCAGGTCTGGACGGCGAGTTTGGCTTCCTGGATGTTTTCGAGGAATGCGATCTCGGAGTGGTAGCGACGCCAGCGTCCGGTCTCGAACATTTCGGAGAGGTGCTCCAGCCGCTGCTCGGCGAGAGTGCACCAGCGTGCCGCGATCTCGCGGCCGGCGGCCGCGCTTTGGCGATGTGTCATGAACCAGCCCGTCATGAGAAAAATACGGACGCGACGCAACGCACACGAATCAATTTAGACGCGACATGAATATTTTGTGGAAAAGTTTTGACTTGTCCAGCAACGACACGCCGTTCGTCATGAAAGTCCGTAGTCGTGCGGAGAATTGCTGTGATTTCGAGTCAAGCTTCGCACAAGCATGACGGCGTTGCGGCGTGCCGGTCGGCCGACGAGATGAACGCACGCGCCGTCCTTCAACCGCAAGCTGAATGGATCCGACGCCTCAAAGAAACAGACCCCCAAAAAGAAAAGACCCGTCCGGGGGGACAACCGGACGGGTCGAGCCATATGGGCGCTTGGGGTGGATGGGCGCTCGCGCCTGATATGACTGATGGGGAGGGATGACCGCTCCCACATATTTTGGTCGTGGCAGCTGGCTGAACGTTCAATCCGGTGTTCGATTTTTTAACCTTTGGCGGGCGCGCAATGTTGTCGCAGCCACTATCGCGTCGCCGGCCTATCCGCCTGAGAAACCGTGGCTTTATCGGCCGCGCTCGACAGCGAGGGCTGCTCGATCGCGCGAATGCCCGGCTCATCGCGACGTGGCTGCGCATCTTCACGTTTTGTTGTACCGGACGCCGCCGCAACCGGCGTCGCGTTGTCGGCGGGAACAGCCGTGACCGCGGCAAACGCATCGGCCTCGCCGTCGCCGAACAGATCATCACGTCCGGGTGAACCAAGGTCACGCGCGGTCTTCGCAAGCGTCATGCGCAGCGCTTCCGGCTTCAGCGTGTAATTGCGTTCGAGCAGCAGCGCCGCGACGCCGGAGACATAGGCCGCCGAGAACGAGGTGCCCGACGTCATCTGGTATTTGCCGTCGGGCGCCGGCAGGAAGATGTCGACGCCGGGCGCCGCCAGCGCGATGTAATTGCCGCGGTTGGACGCGGAGAACAGCTTGTCCTGCTGGTCGGTGGCGCTGACCGCGATCACGTTGGGATTGGCGGCGGGATAGAGCGGCGGCGATTTTGCGCCGGCATTGCCGGCGGCCGCGATCAGCACGAGGCCGCGCGCGGCGGTCGCGGCAATGGCGCGCTCGATCACCGCGTCCTTCGGGCCGGCAAAGCTCATATTGACGATCTGCGCGCCGTGCTCGGCGGCGTAGTTCAGCGAGCGCAGGATGATGTAGGACGAGCTCTCCGCACCGCCGCCGGTGCCGCCGAAGGCGCGGATCGCGATGATGCGCGCCTCGGGCGCGCTGCCCATCAGCTTGGCGTGCGCCACGATGGCGCCGGCAATGCCGGTGCCGTGGATGTGCGGGCCCTCGGCGCTGCCGAGCGCATCGAAATTGTCGGCGATGGAATTGGCGAGCTCGGGATGCCTTGCGTCGATGCCGGAATCGATCACGGCAATGGTCACGTTGGCGCCATGCACCAGCGTATGCGCCTGCGGCAGGCGGAGCTTTGCCAGGGCATATTGCGCGGGATCGCCTTCGGTCGGCGTCGCCGGCTTCTGGTCCTGAAGCACGTAGCGGAAGTTCGGCTGCACCGAGCGCACGCTGCCGTCCGCGGCGAACTCGCGCCGCACCGTCTCGAACGGGCGGCCATCGGTGATGCGGAACAGGCCGAACGTCGCGCCGATCAGCGGGAAGTTTTCGGAGGAAACGCGCGCAAGGCCATGGCGGCGCGCCAGCTCGTCGGCTTCGGTCGGCGTCAGCGCACCGTCGATCTCGGCGACGAATTCGCCTGCGAAGCTGCGCAGGTTCGCAGCCACCGGCGTATTGTTGCCGCGCCCCTTGGCGGCGGTCTTCTTGCCCGACTTGCCAGTCCCCTCGCCGCCCGCGTTCGGCTGCCCCAGGCACTCGCCGTCGGCGTCGCGATAGGGCGCGGAGCAGGCGGGATAGAGGTTCGGGGAGTAGCGGGCATAGGGCAGCACCGGGGTCGGCCCCATCCGCGCCGAGAGCCGCGGCGTCGCAATCGCACGCGGACCGCGGTCGACCGCGACCACGCGCGCAGCGACGCCCGGGTTCACGCGTGCGGCGACGTTGGGAGAGATGGTCGGCGTGCGCGAGGGCACACTGATCGTCGGCGTGCGCATGATCGCCTGCGCCTCTGCGACCTCGACGCCGAGACAGGCGGCGAGCAGCAGCGCGGCACCGGCCGATGAAGCGTAAGCCCCGGCGCGCATCCTACTCTTGGACTTGCCTGTCATCGGTCGAGAGGCGCGCTTAAGGCGCCGCCACAGCGAGATTGACGAACTTCTCGCGCGACATCCTGGCGAGCAGCGCGGCGAGCTCGTCCTGGCTCATCGCCTTGTCGAATTGGAGACGGAACATGCCGCCCTTGGCATCACCGATGATCGAGGCCTGGTAGCTGTCGAGCAGCGCGGTGATGTCGGCGACGCGCGCCTCGGGCGTGAAGCGCACCAGCGCCCGCGCCGGTGCGGCTCCGAGCTCGCGCGTGATCGGCGCGCCGATCGAGAGCGACGCGGTCTGGTAGGTCGCGGTCTGGGTCTTCATCAGCACGGCACCGATGATGCCGGCCTGCAGCAGCAGCGCGATGGCGCCGAGGCTCGCCGACCAGGCCAGCGTGCGCGGCGACAGGCTCGCAAAGAAGGTCGAGATGCGCGTGGAGAGCGGCAACGGCGTGGCTACCCGCGCCGGCTCGGCGTCGATCGCGGCAAACAGCTTCTGCATCGCGCGGGCCGACGGAGCCCCCAGACTCTCGTTCAGATGAATGGTCTCTTCATACTCGCCGCGGATCGCGGCATACTGCTTGGCCAGTTCGGGATCGCGCGCCAGCGCTTCCTCGACGCGGCGGGCGTCGCGCGCGTTCAGCGTGCCGGCGGCGTGCCAGGGCAGCAGCAGTTCAATCTCACTGGGCTCTTGCTCCAGCATCTTCTTGCTCAATGCCATCATGGCCAGCCTCGCTCAACGCCGGCTGCCTTCAGCAGTTCGGCCAGTTTCTTGCGCGCGTAGAACAGGCGCGTCTTCACAGTGTTCTCCGGAATGCCGACGATTTCGGCCACCTCTTCCACGGACTTCTCGTGGTAGTAGACAAGATCGACGATTTCCCGGTGTTCCGGCGAGAGGCCCGTCAGACACTCCCGCAACGCTTCACTGGTATCCTTCTTCTGCACCACCGTTTCCGGATCATCGGACGAATCCTCGATCGCGTTCGCGGCGTCTTCGTCCAACTCAAAATCCTTCCTGCGCCGGAGCGCCGAGAGGGCCTTGAATCGGGTGATTGCCAGCAGCCAGGTGGAAACGGCGGATCGGCCCTCGAACTTGCCGGCTTGACGCCAGACGTCGAGAAAAACCTCGCTGATGAGGTCTTCTGCCGCCTGCTCGTCCCGCACGAGCCTCAGCCCGAACCTGTAGACCCTGACATGGTGCCGCCCGTACAGCACCTGCATGGCGAGCCGGTCACCTTGGGCGATCCTGGCGATCAGGACCTCGTCCGAAGCCGCCTGTGTCACGCTCAAAGCCCGTCTCGCAAAGTTGGTCGGGTCGATACGGCGGACGGTTCGACGGGAGGAGCGAAATTCTTCAACGTACCGCAGTCGTACGGGGGCCTGTGTGATTTACCCCACATACGTGCATTTTTCTCGTCCCACCTGCGGCGGTTGGCCGTCTCGATCGATGTAGGTAACATAATACTGAAACACTTTCCTGCGGGATGTCTGCCCGGCACGGGCGGGCCGACCAATTCCGGTTCCATAGCAGTCCTGCACGACGTATGTCTCACGAACCCCCGCCTTGGCTCGACCGCATCGCAAACGATGCCTAATCGCCGGCAAATTCTCCTGCCGGCCAACACCATGCTGTTCTGCGCTTGCACGGTTCGGATTCGGTTTCAAAGGATACCAAACCTAAAGGCTTGCCACGTAGATTTTTGGGCTGAACTCCACCACTGGCGGGACCATGAGCACGGCCGCGACGTCCTTTCCGGAGAGGAATGCCGCTGAGGCCGCGGATCTCGTCCTCGCGCCCGAAGCGGCCGCGCCCGTGGTGCTGGCGCGCAGGGCCCGGCAGCGCCGCCAGATGTATATCGGCCAGGTCGTGAGCTACTCGCTCGGCGCCTCGGTTCTGCTGCTCTACGCCTATGACGGCGCGACCTCGGTCGACGTTGCCTCGCTGTTCTGGTTCGGCGGCCTCCTGATCATCGGCTCGTTCGCCGTGCTGTCGGAGGCCGGCGTCGGTGACAGGTTCACCGACCACTATCTCACCGTGTTCCAGATCTCGGCGCACATGGCGCTGCAATTCGTGTTCCTGGTGTCGGTGCCGACCATCGGCGTCGCCTTCATCAGCGTGCTGTTCCTGATCTTCGCCTTCGGCACGCTGCGCATGACCTCGGCCCAGGCGATGCTGACCTGGGCGATCGCGACCAGCGGCCTTGCCGCCGTCTTCCTCGCCTCCGATTTGCCGATCGGCATGCCGGTTGCGACACGGCTGCAGCGCACTGCCTCGATGCTCTGCTTCGTGCTGGTGATCGGCCAGTGCGCCTTCCTCGGCCTGTTCGGCGCCACGCTGCGCAAGATCCTGTATCGGCGCAGCATCGAGCTGAAGGATGCCTATCGCCGCATCGAGGAGCTCGCCGAGCTCGACGAGCTCACCGGCTCCTACAACCGCCGCTGCATCATGCGGCTGCTCGACGCCGAGATCGAAAAGTCGCGGCAGGCGTCCACGCCTTGCGCGATCGCGCTGATCGATCTCGACTGGTTCAAGCGCATCAACGACGCCCACGGTCATCCCGTCGGCGACGAGGTGCTGCGCACCTTCGCCATCACCATTTTCGCCAACATCCGCCCGGCCGACAGTTTTGGCCGCTACGGCGGCGAGGAATTCTTGCTGCTGCTGCCCGACACCGAAGCCGATGCGGCCACGCGCATGCTGGAGCGGCTGCGCGGCATCGTCGCCGATCTCGACTGGAGCGCGTTCTCGCCGGGCTTGCGGGTGACGATTTCCGCGGGCGTTGTGACGCTGCGCGACGTTGATACTGCCGACACATTTCTCGCGCGCGCCGACAGCGCGCTCTATTCCGCCAAGGCGCAAGGGCGCAACCGAATTGCAACGAGCTGACCAATCCATTTTCTCCGGGTGCGACAGAAGCCGCCACCGGACCCAACGCTCCAGGACAGGGCAATGAGATCCAAACCCGCCAAACCATCCGACAACCTGCTGGACGAATTGCAGGCTGCGCTCTCGCACGGCACCGTCGCGCGCCGGGTCGAGACGCTCCGCCGCGTCACCGATCTCTTCGTAGGCAACGCGGTGGACTATTCCGACGAGCATGTCCGCGTGTTCGACGACGTGTTCCAGTGCCTGATCGAGCAGATCGAGACGTCGGCGAGAGCGCTGCTCGCCGAGCGCCTTGCGCCGATCGCGGCGGCGCCGCCAAAGATCATCCGCACGCTCGCCCTCGACGAGGTCATCGAGGTCGCCGGCCCCGTGCTGTCGAAATCGGAACGGCTCGACGAGACCACCTTGCTCGAGATCGCGCGCACCAGGGGCCAGGCGCATCTCAAGGCGATCTCGCTCCGTCGCGTGCTGTCGGAAGCGTTGACCGACCTGCTGGTGACGCGCGGCAACGACGACGTGGTGCAGTCGACCGTCAGCAATCCCGGCGCCCAGCTTTCCGAGGGAAGCTTCTCCGACCTCGTCACCCGCGCCGAGCGCGACGACGAGCTCGCCACTTGCATCGGCCTGCGGCCCGATCTGCCGCGCCATCATTATCTGAGGCTGGTCGCAAAAGCCTCCCTGAGCGTGCGCAGGAAACTGGAGGCCGCGCATCCTGGACTTGCGGACGAAGTCTCGAGCGTCGTCCAGGAAGCGGCCCAGCGGGTCCGTGCGGCCGCCATGACGAGACAGACGGAGATGGCGCGCGCGCTAGTGAAGTCGCTGCATGCGGACGGCCGCCTCAACGAATTCCAGGTCACCACCTTCGCCGAGCAGGGCAAGTTCGACGAAACCAATGCCGGGCTCGCCGCGCTCGCGGGCGTCGCGGTCGAGACCGCCGAAAACATGATGATCGAGAGCCGCACCGAGGGCGTGATGATCCTCGCCAAGGTCGCGGGCATGTCCTGGTCGAGCGTGCGCGCCATCATCGCCATGCGCGAAAAGCTCTCCGGCGGCTCGCAGACCGACATGCTGATGCTGCGCGACACCTACGAGGCGCTGCGCTCATCGACAGCGCAGCAGGTGCTGCGCTTCCACCGCATGCAGGGCACGACGCCGGCGGTGTGAAGCCGTTGGGACTAAAGCGCGATGAGATTGGGCTCAATCGTCATCGCGCTTCAGCTCCTTGTTTGCGCGTGATCCTTTCGGAAAACCGCTGCGCACTTTTCCGGATCATGCACTAGTACCGCAAGACTTTTGAGCCGATGACGGCGCCGATCGCGGTCACGAGCGCCGTTGCGATCGTGTACCAGGTCGCGACGAACATCGGCGAGTCGTCGGTGCAGTGCGAGGCATAGAGCGTCGCGGCAAGGCCCGCCGATACCAGGCCGGCGAGCGCACCGGCGAGCGCCGGATGCGACGGCGCGCCGTGGCGCAGGCCGAACAGTGCGCCCGCAAGCAGCGGCAGCGACATCGCGGGGATCGCAACCAGGCACACCCTGGAGTTCTTGCCCATCATGCGCATCGTCATCGGCATTGCCGGCGCCATCATCATCTCGCCGCCGATCGCGACCGCGAGCAGCCCGACGGGAAGCAACAGCAGCCAGCCCCAGCCGCGCATCAAGGCCTCGGGCCGCGACAGATGCAGGCTGACGATGATCGCGGGGATCGCGAGCGACAGCGTGACCGCGAACTTCATGTCGAAGAACGGATTGTGCATGGCCGTCATGACGTCGGGCCGCACGCCGAGGAACGTCGCGAAGATCAGGATCGACAACGGCGCGGCCACCAGCAGCGCCATGGTCAGCACGGCGCCGACGCGCGGCGCGCGATGGGCATTGTCGGCCGCGAGCGTGCGAATGAGTTGATCGGTATCCATGACTAATGGTCTCGCAGTTTGGCAGTCAGCGCCGCAAGTCCGCGATGCAGCGCGACCCGCACCGCACCTTCGCTCATCGAAAATTTCGCCGCCGTGTCCTTGATCGAGGCGGCCTCGACCGCGATCGACTGCAATACGTCGCGCTGACGCTGCGGCAGCGTGCCAAGCTGCGCTGCGACCTCGCCCGCCGACGCCGTTTCCTGCGGCGCCTCGCCCGGCAAGGTCTCGGCGAAATCGTCGATGTTGACGAAGACGCGCTTGCCGCGCCGGCGCAGCGTGTCGATCAGCTTGTTGCGGCCGATCGCGAACAGCCAGGGCGCGAAGGGGGCTTCGCTGTCCCAGGTGTGCCGCTTCAGATGCACCGCCAACAGAATCTCCTGCACGATATCCTCGGCCTGGTCGGGGGGCTGCCCGGCCCGCGCCAGGCCCCGCCTCGCGGCGGCGCGCAGCACCGGCGTGACCGCCTTCAACAGGCGATGATACGCCGCATCATCGCCAGCCATGGCCGACCGCATCAGGTCGGTCCATTCGTCCTCACGTCCGCGCACCCGCGCCCTCACCATGCAATTCGGCCGCTCTTTCAATTTGTTACGCGGGCGTCAGCTAGATCACGAATTCGTGATATGTGCCGGGCTGCGTTACCGAAGGGCCGAAAAAGTCTGCGACGGCTCATAACACCGATCGGCCCGTCCCGCATCCAGCGGCCGGCCGCGAGGAACCGGATTGCCCCGTTTTCGCCCGGTGTAGCCCGAAGATTCCCATTTTCCGCCCCGCTGTGGTCACGCCCCGGCGTCTCTGTTCGGTCCGGGATGGGTGGATTGGGGAGATCGTCAACATGATGAAAACCAGCGGGCGCGCTGCCCTGATTCTTCTGGCCGGGCTTTTCCTGCTGTTCGGAGGCGTTGCGCAGGCAGCACCGAGCGCGGCTGCGGACAGCAAATCGGACAGCGCCGGCAAACAGGCCGACGCGGACAAGCCAAGCAAGCACCGCCGCCACTCTTCTCGCCGCAGCAGCAGCAAGACGGCGGAGAAGTCCTCCGACGACAAGGCCGCTGCGACGAAGACCGACGAGGTCAAGGTCAGCAGGGACGTGCCGGCATCCAGCCAGATGCCGCCGGAAGTCGCCAACGCCCGTGCGCAGCTTGCCGCCGCCGACACGCCGACGGCAGCCGCAGCCACCGCGATGACGGGCCGCGCCAACGACAACGTCCAGGCCGCGGCCGACACTCCGGCCGGCTCGGACGCCGAGAGCCAGGTCGTCGCACCCGACCAGCTCAACGATCTCGACCGCGCCCTGCCGCAGGACAACCCGCCGGCGCAGAAGGCGGTGATCGCCGCAACCGACGCGCAGCCGCGGCCGGCGCCGGTAATGGCGAGCCAGCAGAGCTCGGCCTGGGACCAGAGCTCCCTGATCGGCAAGATCTTCATCGGCGTCGGCACGCTGCTGACACTGGCCTCCGCCGCGCGCATGTTCATGGCTTAAGAAGAACCTCCACGCCCGGGACGCGCATCTTGCGGCGTGTTCCGGGCGACCTTTGTTCCGGCGGCCTTTGGGCCCCTTGAAGGCATCCGCGCCAGCGGGCACATTGCCCGCCCAATCAAACGCGTGGGTGGAGCATGAGCACGTTCGAACACATCATCGTCGAAAGCCAGGGTGCGGTCGGTATCATCAAGCTGAACCGGCCGAAAATGCTCAACGCGCTCTCCTTCGGCGTCTTCCGCGAGATTGCCGCGGCCGTCGACGATCTCGAGGCCGATGACGCCATCGGCTGCATCGTCGTGACCGGCAGCGAAAAGGCCTTTGCCGCCGGCGCCGACATCAAGGAGATGCAGCCGAAGGGCTTCATCGACATGTTCTCGGAAGATTTCGCCGCGATCGGCGGCGACCGCGTCGCGCGCTGCCGCAAGCCGACCATCGCCGCCGTCGCAGGCTATGCACTCGGCGGCGGCTGCGAGCTCGCCATGATGTGCGACATCATCATCGCCGCCGACACCGCCAAATTCGGTCAGCCCGAAATCACGCTCGGCACCATTCCCGGCATCGGCGGCACCCAGCGCCTGACCCGCGCCATCGGCAAGTCCAAGGCGATGGATCTCTGCCTCACCGGCCGCATGATGGATGCGGCGGAAGCCGAGCGCTCAGGCCTCGTCAGCCGTATCGTGCCAGCCGACAAGCTGATGGACGAAGTCATGGCCGCCGCCGAGAAGATCGCCGCGATGTCGCGGCCTGCCGCCGCGATGGCCAAGGAAGCGGTGAACCGCGCCCTCGAGACCACGCTCGCCGAAGGCATGAGCGTCGAGCGCAACCTGTTCCACGCGACCTTCGCGCTGGAGGACCGCGCCGAGGGCATGGCCGCGTTCATCGAGAAGCGCAAGCCGGTGAACAAGAACCGGTAGGCGCAAGCGGACGGTCAGGCTGGTGTAAGGCTCTGATGCTGATCCGCAAAAATGCTGTGACTCGCCGGCAACAAGCACGGAATAGATGGGGGTTTTCCCCGCGGCAGTTTGCCTGCGGGACCTCGGCTGGTTAAACAGTTAAGAGGGCCGCCGTCGGCGGGGGCGGACAGCCGGGGTTTGCGGGATTTCATGATTGGGCGTGCCGCTAGAGCTGGTCGCGTGATGACGCAGCATCGATCGGGCGTGGGGCCTGTGCTTGCGACATGGACCGCGCTGGCGCTCTGTTGCGCCCTGCCCGCTGCTGCGTCGGCGGAAGCCCTGCCGGAGGCATTGGCGAAAGCCTACCAGACCAACCCGCAGCTCAATGCCGAGCGCGCACGCCAGCGCGCGACCGACGAGAACGTGCCGCAGGCGCTGGCCGGCTACCGGCCGCAAATCGTGGCGAGCCTCAGCGCCGGCCTGCAATCGGTGCGCAACCTTTTGCCCGACAACACCATCCAGACCGCGAACCTGAAGCCGTGGGTGATCGGCGTCACCGTGACGCAGACCCTGTTCAACGGCTTCCGCACGGCCAACAACGTGCGCGCCGCCGAGCTCCAGGTGCAGTCGGGCCGCGAGGCGCTGCGCAATGTCGGCCAGGGCGTGCTGCTCGACGCGGTCACCGCCTACACCAACGTGCTCGCCAACCAGTCGCTGGTCGAGGCGCAGCGCTCCAACGTCGCCTTCCTGCGCGAGACGCTCGCGGTCACCCAGCGCCGCCTCAACGCCGGCGACGTCACGCCGACGGATACCGCGCAGGCCGAAGCCCGTCTCAACCGCGGCCTTGCCGATCTCAACGCCGCCGAAGTCGCGCTCGCGGTCAGCCAGGCAACCTATGCGCAGGTGATCGGCAATCCCCCGTCGCAGCTTCGAGCCGCCGAGGTCGTCGACCGTTATCTGCCGAAGAGCCGCGAGGACGCCATGACGATGGCGATTCGTCAGCATCCGGCGGTGATGGCCGCAGGCTTCGACGTCGATGTCGCCTCGACCAATATCCGCGTCGCCGAGGGCGCGCTGCTGCCGAGCGCCAGCGTCCAGGGCAGCGCCAGCAAAAGCCGCAACAACGACCCGACGCTCGGCACCTTCGCCGAGGACCAGGCCTCGATCGTCGCCAGCGTCACCGCGCCGATCTATGACGGCGGCCAGGCCGCCTCGCAGACCCGGCAGGCCAAGGAGGTCTCGGCGCAGAGCCGGCTCGTGCTCGACCAAGTCCGCAACCAGGCGCGCACCGCCGCCGTCAGCGCATGGGTCGCGAACGAAGGCGCCAAGATCGCGGTCTCGGCCTCGGAGTCCGAGGTGAAGGCGGCAACCGTCGCGCTCCAGGGCGTGCAGCGCGAAGCCGCCGGCGGACAGCGCACGACGGTCGACGTCTTGAACTCGCAGGCCGACCTGATCCAGGCCAAGGCCCGCCTGATCGGCGCGCTGCGCGACCGCGTGATCGCCTCCTACACCCTGCTCAGCGCCGTCGGCCATCTCGACGTCAAGACCTTGAGCCTGAACACGCCGGACTATTTGCCCGACGTGCACTACCAGCAGGTCCGCGACGCCTGGCACGGCCTGCGCACGCCGTCGGGGCAGTAATCTCAATCTTCTCGCGGGTGCCATGAAGAGCCGCCGCATCCATCTGATGGGAGCTTCGGGCTCAGGCGTGACGACGCTCGGTCGCGCGCTCGCGGGCCGGCTTGCGCTGCCGCATCACGACAGCGACGACTATTTCTGGCTGCCGACCGTGCCGCCCTACCAGACGACGCGCCCCGCCGCCGCGCGCCTGCGCCTGATGCGCGAGATGTTCCTGCCACGTCTCGATTGGGTGCTGAGCGGATCCATCACCGGCTGGGGCGAGGAGCTCGTCTCGTACTTCGATCTGGTCGTCTTCGTGACCACGCCGCGCGAGATCCGGCTGAAGCGATTGCGCGCCCGCGAGGCCGCTCATTTCGGTACTGATGCCGTCGCGCCGGGCGGCTGGCGCCATGCCGACACCGAAGACTTCGTCGAATGGGCCTCGCACTACGAAGCCGGCGATCGCGAAGGCCGCAATCTTGCAAAGCATGAAGCGTGGCTCTCCGGCCTGTCCTGCCCCGTCGTGCGCGTTGACGGCTCACGACCGCTTGCGGACCTCGTCGAGCAGCTATGCAGCGAAGCGGAGCGGCTGCCGGACTGATGTGATACTGTCTCGCACGGCCTCAAAAAAACAAATCAGGGAGAGAAACCGTGCTCAATCGACGCAGCGTCCTGCTTGCCTCCCTCGCCGCCGGAGTAGCCATGACCAACAGAGCCCACGCCCGGGCCGCGCAGCCCGCGACGCCGGTCAATTTCGACGTTCCGCCGCACGCCTGCGACTGCCACACCCACATCCACGGCGATGTCGAAAAGTTTCCGTTCTTCGCCGGGCGCGTCTACACGCCCGAGCCGGCTTCGCCGGAGGAGATGGCCGCACTGCACAAGGCGCTACATATGGAGCGCGTGGTGATCGTCACGCCCAGCGTCTACGGCACCGATAATTCGTCGAGCCTGTTCGGCATGAAGGCGCGCGGCGCGAATGCGCGTGGCGTCGCCGTGATCGACGACAAGACGCCGGAGAGCGCGCTCGACACGATGCATCAGGACGGCTTCCGCGGCGTCCGCCTCAATCTGGCGACCGGCGGCGTCAATGACCCCAATGTCGGCCGGCCCCGCTTCACCGCCGCAGTCGAGCGCATGAAAGCGCGCGGCTGGCACGTGCAGCTTTACACCACGCTTGCCATGATCTCGGCGATCAAGGACCTCGTCGAGACCGCGCCGGTGCCGGTCGTGTTCGACCATTTCGGCGGCCTCGAAGCCGAGCGGGGCCTGGAGCAGCCCGGCTTCTCCGATCTCGTCGCGCTGGTGAAGTCCGGCAAGGCCTATGTCAAGATCTCCGGCGCCTACCGCTCGTCGAAGCTCGCGCCCGATTATCAGGACATGGCGCCGTACGCGCAGGCGCTGATCGCGGCCAACCCCGATCGCATCGTCTGGGGCACCGACTGGCCGCATCCGGATTCGAGCCGCGTCGAGGGACGCAAGGCCACCGACATCGCGCCGCTCTACCAGATCGACGACGGTCGGCTGCTCAACCAGCTTCCGGTGTGGGCGCCGGATGCGGGCGTGCGCAAGAAAATCCTGGTCGACAATCCGGCGCGGCTTTACGGGTTCTAGAGCATGATCCGGAAAAGTGCGCAGCGGTTTTCCGAAAAGATCATGCTCAAACAATGATCTAAAGCGCGATGACGATTCATCGCAATCTCATCGCGCTTTAGTTTGCCGGCCTGATATCAGCGCGCGCGGCGCGAGAAGAAAGAGATCAAGACCGGCAAGGTCACGAGGATCACGACCGGCGCCAGCATCATGCCGGTGACGACCACGACGGCGAGCGGCTTCTGCACCTGCGAGCCGATGCCCTCCGACAGCGCCGCTGGCAACAGGCCGACGCCGGCGACGACGCAGGTCATCAGCACGGGCCGCAGCTGCAATTCGCCGGTGCGCACCACCGCGCTCATGCGGTCCATGCCCTCTTCGATCAACTGATTGAACTGCGACAGGATGATGATGCCGTCCATCACGGCGATGCCGAACAGCGCGATGAAACCGATCGCTGCGGAGACGCTGAACGCCGTGCCGGTGATCAAGAGACCCAGCACGCCGCCGAAGATCGCCATCGGGATCACGCTCATCGCCAGCAGCGTGTCGGCCATCGAGCCGAAATTGAACCAGAGCAGCACGCCGATCAGCGCCAGCGAGATCGGCACCACGATCGACAGCCGGCGGATCGCGTCCTGGAGGTTTCCGAATTCGCCGACCCATTCCATGTGCGAGCCGGGCGGTAATTGCACCTGGTCGGCGATCTTCTGCTGCGCCTCGCGGATCGCGCTGCCGAGGTCGCGCTCGCGCACCGAGAACTTGATCGGCAGATAGCGTTCCTGCTGCTCGCGATAGATGTAGGCCGCACCCGACACCAGGTTGATGGTGGCGACCTCGCTCAAGGGGATCTGGGTGACGGTGCCATTCGGCCCGGGCGCGCCGATCCGCAAGTTCTGGATCGCCTCGGCACTCCGGCGGTATTCCGGCGCAAGGCGCACGATGATCGGGAAGTGGCGGTCGCTGCCGGGCTCATAGAGATCGCCCGCGGTGTCACCGCCGATCGCGACCTTGATGGTGGCATTGATGTCGCCGGGCGCGAGGCCATAGCGGGCGGCCTTGGCGCGGTCGATGTCGATCTGGATGGTCGGCTGCCCGAGCGAGGTGAACACCGCGAGGTCGGTGACGCCCTGCACGGTCGACAGCACCTGCTTGATTTTGTTGGCGGTGTCGGTGAGCGCCTGGAGATCGCTGCCGAACAGCTTGATCGAGTTCTCGCCCTTCACGCCGGAGACGGCTTCGGAGACGTTGTCCTGGAGATATTGCGAGAAGTTGAATTCGACGCCGGGGAAGCGGTCGTCGAGCTGCTTGAGCAGCTGCGCGGTCAGCTCTTCCTTGTCGCGCGTGCCGGGCCATTGGCTAGCGGGCTTGAGCGGGGCGAAGAACTCGGCGTTGAAGAAGCCGGCGGCGTCGGTGCCGTCGTCGGGACGGCCATGCTGCGACACCACGGATTCGACCTCGGGCCGGGCGCGGATCACCTTGCGCATCTCGTTGACGTAGGAATTGCCTTCCTGCAGCGAGATGGTCGGCGGCAGCGTGGCGCGGATCCAGAGATTGCCCTCTTCCAGCTTCGGCAGGAATTCGAGACCGAGCAGCCGGGCGAGCGCGACCGTCATCAGCACGAGGCCGACCGCGGCACCGAGGACGATGCTGCGGTTTGCGACCGCCCAATTGAGCACCGGCATGTAGAGCCGGTGCAGGATCTGCATGACCTTCGTCTCGGTTTCCTCGACATGCGCGGGCAGGATGATCGCTGACAGCGCCGGGGTGACCGTGAAGGTCGCAAGCAAGCCGCCAGCGAGCGCATAGGCATAGGTGCGCGCCATCGGCCCGAAGATGTTGCCTTCGACGCCTGACAGCGTGAACAGCGGGATGAACGCGGCGATGATGATCGCGGCGGCGAAGAAGATCGAGCGTGAGACGTCGGCGGCGGCGCTGAGGATGGCGTGGCTCTTCATGCCGAACAGCGTCTCGGGCGACATGTGCTCGGTTTCCGACACCGGCGTCGTCTGCGTCAGGCGGCGGAAGATCGCCTCCACCATGATGACGGTGGCATCGACGATCAGGCCGAAATCGATCGCGCCGACCGACAGCAGGTTCGCCGATTCACCGCGCAGCACCAAGATGATCACGGCGAAGAACAGCGCGAACGGAATGGTGGCGCCGACGATCAACGCACTGCGGAGATCGCCGAGGAAGATCCATTGCAGCAGCACGATCAAGAGAATGCCGACCACCATGTTGTGCAGCACGGTGTGGGTGGTGAGCTCGATCAGGTCGCCGCGGTCGTAGATGCGTTCGATGCGCACGCCCGGCGGCAAGATGCTGGAGTTGTTGATGGTTTGAACGAGCTGATGGACGCGCTTGATGGTCGGCGAGCTCTGCTCGCCGCGACGCATCAGCACGATGCCCTGCACGATGTCGTCGGCATCGTCGATGCCGGCGATGCCGAGGCGGGGCTTCTGCCCGACGGTGACGGTGGCGACGTCCTTGACCAGCACCGGATTGCCGTTGGTCTGGGCGATCATGGTGTTGGCGAGATCGTCGATCGAACGTATCAGGCCGACGCCGCGCACCACGGCCGATTGCTGGCCGATATTGACGGTGTTGCCGCCGACATTGACGTTCGCATTGCCGACGGCCTGGAGCACTTGCGGCAGCGTCAGTCCGTTGGCGACCAGCTTGTTGAAATCGACCTGGAGCTCGTAGGTCTTGCTCTTGCCACCCCACCCCGTGACGTCGATGACGCCGGGCACGGCGCGGAAGCGGCGCTGGAGCACCCAGTCCTGGATGGTCTTGAGATCGAGCACGCTGTAGTTCGGCGGGCCGACCAGGCGGTAGCGGAAGATTTCGCCGATCGGGCTGAGCGGCGAGATCTGCGGCTGCACGTTGCCCGGCAGCGGCGCGAGCTGCGCCAGCCGGTTCAGCACCTGCTGCAACGCCTCTTCATAAGTATAGGCGAAGGAGAACTGGATTTTGACGTCGGAGAGACCGTAGAGCGAGATGGTGCGGATGGTCGTGATGTTCTTCAGACCCGCGACCTGGGTCTCGATCGGGATCGTGATGTAGCGCTCGATCTCTTCAGCCGACAGGCCCGGACTTTGGGTCACGATGTCGACCATCGGCGGGGTCGGGTCGGGATAGGCCTCGATGTTGAGCTGGTTGAACGCGATCAGGCCGCCGATCAACACGGCGACGAACATGCCGACCATCAGGAAGCGCCGGTTGACGGCAAGGGCGACGAGGCGATCCATTAGGTCTTCAGCTTGTCTTGTTTGTTAGATCGTCGATCAGCTGCCGGACGCCGCGCGGTCGATGAACAGGCTGCCCTTGACGACGATCTGCTCGCCGGGTTTCAGATTGCTGGTGACTTCGACGAGGTTGCCGTTGATGAGGCCGGTCTTGATCTCGCGCAGCTCCACCGACTTGTCATCGCGCGCGACCCAGAGGCGGACCTTGTCGGCTTCATAGATCAGCGCTTGCTTGGGCACCGCCGGCGCGGCGCGGTCGCCAGCCGAATAGATCGTGACGTTGGCGAACATCTCCGGCTTGAGCAGGCCGTCCTTGTTGTCGATGGTGGCGCGGACCAGGAGGCGGCGGGTGTTGGGATCGATCGCGGCGGCGACGTAATTGATCTTGGCCGTGAGCGGACGGCCCGGCAGCGCCATCACGTTGACGGTGATGTCCTGACCGATGCACACCGCGGCCGCATCGCTCTCGCGCACGAAGGCGGTGAGCCAGACCGTGGAGAGGTCGCCGACCACGAACACCGGATCGCTGGCGCCGGCGTTGACATACTGGCCGGGGCCGATCTTGCGCTGCACGACCGTACCCGAGATCGGCGAGTAGATCGTGATCTCCCGATCGATGACACCCTTGTCCTGGAACGCCTTGATGGTCTCGTCGGTGAAGCCGAGAATGCGCAGCTTGTTGCGCGCGGCCTCCAGCGCCGTCACCGACGAGCGCATGTCGTTCTGCGCCTGGACCTGGTTCGCTTCCGCCTGCTGATAATCCTTCAGCGGAATGGCGTGGCCTTCATAGAGATCCTTGGCGCGCCTGAACTGGATGTCGGCAAGATCGATCGCCGACTTGGCCTTGTTCTGCGCGGTCATCGCCGCGATGAAATCGTTCTGGGCCTGCACGGTGTCGGCAGCCTCGATCGTGAACAGCGGTTGACCCTGCTTCAGGGTCTCGCCGGGCTTCGCCAACAGCTTGGTGACCCGGCCCGCATAGGGCGAGAACACCGGCGTCGAACGGTCCTCGTCGACCGCGACCTTGCCTTCGGTGACATATTCGGCCCGGAAGGTCCTGGCCTTGACCGGCTCGATCGTCAGTGTGGCCCATTCGGACGGCGTCGGCGTGAAGTTCTGCGCATTCCTGCGCGACTGGCTGGAAATCTCGGAGTGGCTCTTCTCCTTGGCTCCCGCACGCAGGAAGCCATAGGTACCGGCACCGGCAAGAGCTAGTAAAACTACGGATGTGATCACCCGTTGTTTTGTAAGCACCTGCATTCGCTTGGTATTTTCAACTACCATGGGGCCCGGTCGTGTCTGCGACGATCTCGGCAGATGGCTGCCTTGTCGGTCGCGCTAATAGTGCTGAATTGGGATTTCAAACAACCTAAAAAACGCTAGGCACCTTTCGGTTTGCGTTAAAATTTTGCGATGCGTCAGCTTCCCGTCAGTTTCGCGCCGGCCACTGTGCCGGATGGCTGCCGAGCGGCATCGCCGGACGGCTCCATTGTGCCGGCGTCCTCGACAGCAGCGCCGAATGGCGCACCGCCTTCAACGTGCCGAAGCCAGATGGCACGGCTTCGATGAACGCAGGATGTACGGCCTCCTCCGTAAGATCCGGGGTATCCTGGCCGCGATCGAGCCGGCCGAGATTCCACAGCCAGCGCCCGGTCTGGGCCAGCGACACACGCACGTGCCAGCTACCGCCTTCACGGGCCTGTCGCGCCTTGGCCATCATCGCGCCGAATGCCATCAGATAGCCGGTGGCGTGATCGAGCATTTGCGCCGGCAATTCCTTGGGGCCGTCGATGCCGGCAACCTTCCCTTCCGCATCGTTGAAGCCGGTCGTGGTCTGCACCAGCGAGTCGAAACCGCGCCGCTCGGCCCAGGGGCCGGCCTGACCGTAGGCGGACAACGTCACGTAAACGATGCCGGGATTGATGCGCGCTGCGTCCTCCGGCGAAAAGCCGAGGCTAGCGAGCGCGCGCGGGCGATAGCCTTGCGAGAAGATGTCGGCGTCTTGCAGCAGGGCGCGCATCTGCGCCCTGCCCGCCTCGCTCTTCAGCTCGATGAAGGTGGTGAGCTTGCCGCGGCCGGTGTCGATGGTGAGCCAGGGAATGGCAGGCAGCTCCGGGCCCGACACCAGCAGCACATCGGCGCCGTGCGCGGCGAGCGTGCGCCCGGCGACGGGGCCTGCAATGACGCGGGAGAGATCGAGCACGCGAATGCCAGAGAGCGGAAGATCGCCTTTGGGCCACGGCTTTGGCGGAGCATCGCCGATCTTCTCGATCGAGATCAGCGGCAGTTCGGCAAGCGCACGCGCCTGCGGCAGCGCGGACCATTCGTCGTAGGAGCGCATCAAGGCAACGACACCGCCCGCGGCGTAAGCGGCGGTTTCAAAATCCTCGCCCTTCCAGTGCATCAATGCGGCTTGCACTTTCTCGCGCTCCGCCTCGCAGCCGAGCACCTTGCAGACGGCGTCGCGGTGATGCGGAAAGTTGGTGTGGCAGCGGACGAAGCGGTCGTCGCCGGTCCTGTAGACGCCGGCGATGGCGTCCCAGGCCGGAGGCGGCGGCTTGTCGTCAAGGCGCAGATAGCGCTCGGAGCGGCATTCGGCGACGGCGTGGCGCATGTCGACGGAGACGTCCTGCGCCTCGCCGCTGCGCAGCCGCCAGATTTCGGCCGCAGCGAGGCCGGCGGCAGCGATCGTCGTCTGTCCGGCGACAGCGACGCGAAACGAGGACGGGATCTGCGGCTCTTCCCCGGTCAGCCGCACGCGTGCGAGCGCGGCCGCATCGCCGCCGGCGGAGGTCCAGATACCCCTAAGAATATCGGCGGAGCTTTGCATGACCGCTTCTCTCCCTTTCCGGGTTGAGCATGATCTTTTCGGAAAACCGCTGCGCACTTTTCCGCATCATGCTGTAATTTTCGCGACCATGTCATGATCGCAGAAAGGAATGCAATGGCCGCCATCGATCCCCTCACCGCAGGCGCCGTGTTCGTCGCAACGGCGGCCACCGACGCGGTCTATGTGATGTTCACCTCGGCCGTGGTCGCGCGCAAGCGCATGCCGGCGGCGACCTGGAGCGCGATCTGGTACCTGCTCTCGTCCTATGCCGTGATCAGCTACACCGAAAACGCCTTCTATGTGGCTTTCGCCGCGATCGGCTCCTGGGTCGGCGCGTATGCATCGCTGACCTTCCTGCACCGCCCGCCCGGCGGGCCGCCGGTAGGGGCCTCGCCGGAGTGACGGCGGCGCTGACGACATCATGCGCGGTGTCATCATCCGCGAAGGCGGATGATCCAGTATTCCAGAGACGCCGGAGATAGAACCGGAACGTTACGGCGTACTGGATACCCCGCCTGCGCGGGGTATGACACCGAGAACGAATTCGATATCCTCGCTCAAGCGACCAAGCTCCGCACGACCAGCAACAAGGAAAATCAACAATGGACCTCGGCATCAAGGGAAAGAACGCCATCGTGCTCGGCGGCACGCGCGGCATCGGGCGGGCGATTGCGGACACGCTGGCCGCTGAAGGCGCCAATGTCGCGGTGTGCGCGCGCAACGCCGATCAGGTTGCGGCGACCGTCACCGAGCTGAAGGCCAGCGGCATCCGCGCCACCGGCGGCACGGTCGACGTCACCGACGGCGCGGCGCTGAAAGCCTGGATCGAGGGCGCGGCGAAAGAGCTCGGCGGCGTCGACCTGCTGTTCTCCAATGCCGGCGCGATGGCGCAAGGCCAGGACGCCGCGTCCTGGGAGCAGAATTTCCGGCTCGACGTGCTCGGCGCCGTGCATGCGTTCGACGCGGCGCGGCCGTTCCTCGAAGCCGGCGGCGGGCGCAGCGGCGATGCCGCCTTCGTCATCATCTCTTCTATCGCGGCCGCGCAGGCGGATGCGGCAAGCTCCTACGGCCCGATCAAGGCGGCGCTGATCCACATGGCCAAGGGGCTGGCGCGGCAATACGCCAAGAAGAAAATCCGCGTCAACGTGGTCTCGCCCGGCACGGTCTATTTCAAGGGCGGGGTCTGGAACACGATCGAGCAGAACATGCCCGATCGCTACAACGACGCGATGAAGCGCAACCCGACCGGCCGCATGGCAACGCCGCAGGAGATCGCGAGCGCGGCGGTGTTTCTGGCAAGCCCAGTGTCGGCGTTCACGACGGGATCGAATCTGGTTGTCGATGGCGCGATCTCGAACCGGGTGAATTTCTAGGAAGCGGCGCGCACCTCCCTCCGCCGTCATGGCCGGGCTTGACCCGGCCATCCACGCGTCACCGCGCACTCAGAAAGACGTGGATGCCCGGGTCAAGCCCGGGCATGACGACTGAGACTGAGGCGCGCGATCGATCAACAAACTCGTCATTGCTAGCGTAGAATTTGTAGGGTGGGCAAAGCGAAGCGTGCCCACCACTTTCGCGATAAGTCCTGGAATGGTGGGCACGGCGCTTACGCGCCTTTGCCCACCCTACGACAGCTAGGCTCGCAACGACTGCCAGTTCCGTCATCCTGAGGTGCGAGGCATGGGACGCACCGCGTCCCATGGGGAGCCTCGAAGGATGCACGGCCAGGATGTTGCGGGGCCGTCGCCCTTCGAGGGCCGCTGAAGAAGCGGCCACCTCAGGGTGACGGTGATAGATTGGCCGTCGTGCCATATCTCAATGAAAATCCCGGGACGGCGGCAGGATGCGGACGTTGCGGGGGTGGCGGTGTTTTTGCGCGGGCATGTCTGCAAGCGCACGGGGGTCTTCGTTGAGCGGCTCGACCACGGTGGCGCCGGCGGGCACCGGATGCTTGCGGCTCAGGGCATCGTTGGCGAGGCCGACCAGATCGTGCGAGCGGTCGACCATGCGCTGGGCGATCAGATGCGTGACCTTTTCGGGGCTGCTCTGGATGTAGCCCTGGACCTCGATGAGGCGCGCGCCCATCACTTCTTTCCGGTACTGCTCCATGACCTTGGGCCACACCACGACATTGGCGATGCCGGTTTCGTCCTCCAGCGTCATGAACACGACGCCGCTGGCGCTGCCCGGCCGCTGCCGCACCAGCACCACGCCGGCGCAGCGGACGCGGCGCCGCTCGTTCTCATGGCTGATCTCCTTGCAGGCGACGACACGCTCGCGCGAAAACATCTCGCGCAGGAATTCCATCGGGTGGCCTTTCAGCGATAGGCGGATGGTCTGGTAATCCGCAACCACCTGCTCGCTGCGCGGCATCAGCGGCAGCGGCTTTGCGTGCTCGTCCGGCTGCTCGCGCGCGGTCGCGGCCTCGAACAGCGGCAGCGGCACGTCGTCGGGCAGCCGCCGCACCTGCCACAGCGCCTCGCGGCGGTCGAGCCCGAGCGAACGGAACGCATCGGCATCGGCGAGCAGGATCAGCGCGCGCTTGGGCAGGCCGGTGTCGCGGGCGAAGTCTTCGAGCGAGGTGAAGGGGCCGAGGTTGCGGGCGTCGATGATAAGATCGGCCCAGTCTTTCTGACGGACATGGACTTTGCCCTGCCGTTTCGCCTGCTCCCCTTTGAGGAACTCCTCATCGGGATCGAGCCAGTGGAAGCCGTCGATCTGGCGGAAGCCGAGGCGCACGGCGCAATACTTGTCCTTCGTGTTCTCCAGCGTGTTCTGCGCAAAGCTGTAGGACACGTCGATGTCGCGCACCTCGACGCCATTCTTGCGGGCATCGCCGACGATCTGCGCCGGGGCGTAAAAGCCCATCGGCTGCGAGTTCAACAGGCCACAGCAGAAGGCGTCGGGGTGGTAGTGTTTCAGCCATGACGAGATATAGACGAGCTGCGCGAAACTCGCGGCATGGCTCTCCGGAAAGCCGTAGGAGCCAAAGCCCTTGATCTGGTCAAAGCAGCTTTTGGCAAAGTTGGGATCGTAGCCGCGCGCCACCATGTTGCCGATCAGCTTCTCCTCGTATTGGCCGATGGTGCCGACATTGCGAAAGGTCGCCATCGAGCGGCGCAGGCCGTTGGCTTCCTCGGAGGTAAACTTTGCCGCCTCGATCGCGATGCGCATCGCCTGTTCCTGGAACAGCGGCACGCCCAACGTTTTGTGCAGCACATTGTAAAGCTCATCCTTGTCGCCGTGATCCGGCGACGGAGACGGATAGCTCACCTTTTCCAGACCATTCCGCCGCCGCAAATACGGGTGGACCATGTCGCCCTGGATTGGCCCCGGACGCACGATCGCGACTTCGATGACGAGATCATAAAATGTCCGCGGCTTCAGGCGCGGCAGCATGTTCATCTGGGCGCGGCTCTCGACCTGGAAGACGCCGAGCGACTCGCCGGCACACAGCATGTCGTAGACCTTGGGATCGTCCTGCGGGACGCTCGCCAGCACGTAACGCCGCCCCTTGTGGTCCGCGATCAGATCAAAACACTTCCTGATGCAGGTCAGCATGCCCAGCGCGAGCACGTCGACCTTCATCATGCTGAGCGCGTCGACGTCGTCCTTGTCCCATTCGATGAAGGTGCGGTCGTCCATCGCGGCGTTGCCGATCGGCACATAGGTATCGAGCCGGTCCTGCGTCAGCACATAGCCGCCGACATGCTGGGAGAGATGGCGCGGGAATTCGATCAGCTCGGTCGCAAGCTCGACCGCGAGGTTGATCATGGGATTTTTCGGATCGAGCCCGGCCTGTCTGACCTGCATGTCGTTGAGGCCCTTGCCCCAGCTGCCCCAGACGGTGTCGGCCAGTGCGGCGGTGACGTCCTCGGTCAGGCCCAGCGCCTTGCCGACGTCGCGGATGGCGCTGCGCGGGCGATAGTGGATGACGGTGGCGATGATCGCGGCGCGGTGGCGGCCGTAGCGGCGATAGACATATTGCATCACCTCCTCGCGCCGCGAATGCTCGAAGTCGACGTCGATGTCGGGCGGCTCCAGCCGCTCCTTGGAGATGAAGCGCTCGAACAAGAGATCGACCTTGGTCGGGTCGACCGAGGTGATGCCGAGCACGTAGCAGACGGCCGAATTCGCCGCCGACCCGCGGCCCTGGCAGAGGATGTCCTGGCTGCGCGCGTAGTGCACGATGTCGTGCACGGTGAGAAAGTAGTGTGCGTATTTCAGCTCGGCGATCAGCGCGAGCTCCTTGTTGAGCGTCGCACGCAGCTTGTCGTCGATCTTGCCGCCGAAATATTTGTCGACACCTGCCCAGGTCAGATCCTCCAGATGCCCCTGCGCGGTCTTGCCGGGCGGCACCGGCTCGTCCGGATACTGGTATTTGAGCTGGTCGAGCGTGAAGTCGATTCTGTCCGCAAAGCGCATGGTCTCCGCGATCGCCTCGGGGAAATCGCGGAACAGCCGCGACATTTCCTTTGGCGTCTTCAAGAACCGCTCGGCATTGGCTTCCAGCTTGCGCCCGATCGCCTCGATCGTGGTCTTTTCCCGGATGCAGGTCAGCACGTCCTGAAGCGGACGGCGGGCGGGATGGTGATAGAGCACCTCGTTGGTCGCGAGCAGCGGCACCTTTGCTTTTGCAGCGAGATCATCGAGCCGCGCCAGGCGGCGGCGATCGTCGCCGCGATAGACCAGGCTCGCCGCCAGCCACACGCCCTCGGCACCCCTGTCCTTCAGCTTTGCAAGAATATCCAGCGCCTGCGTTTGCTCGAAGCGATGCGGCAGCGTCAGGACCAGGAGCTGCCCTTCGGAAAATTCCAGCAGGTCAGCAAACCTGAGATGGCATTCGCCCTTCTCGATCCGCGTGATGTCGTCGTCGCCGCGCTTGCCCCGGGTGAGGAGCTGGCACAGCCGGCCATAGGCGGCGCGGTCGCGCGGGTACACGAGAATATCAGGCGTGCCGTCGATGAAGACGATGCGCGCGCCAATCAAGAGTTTCGGCTTGTGCAGCACCTTGTCATTGTCGAGCTCCTTGTAGGCACGCACCACGCCGGCGAGCGTGTTGTGATCGGCAATGCCGATCACGGGGATGCCGAGGATGCTGGCCTGATGCACATAGGCGCGCGGATCCGAGCCACCGCGCAGGAAGGAGAAATTGGTGGTGATGCCGATCTCGGCATAGGCTGATGTCGTCATGCGAAGAGCCCGTGCACATACCAGTTGGGAGAAACGGGCTCGCCGTCGCCGTCGAACACTTCCCCCTCGTAAAGACCGTCGCGAAAAATCCAGAAGCGCAGGCCCTCGGCGTCCTCGATGCGGAAATAATCCCGCGTCAGCTGCTTGCCGTCCTGCCGCCACCATTCCATGGCGATGCGCTCGGGCCCTTCCACCCGCACCACCGCATGCAGCGCGCGGCGCCAGGTGAATTGATGCGGCGGGCCGTCGGGCACGGTCGCGAACGGCACCTTGATCGGCTCGGGCTTCTCGAACAGACGCAAGGGGCGTAGCGGCGGCTCGCTCTCGGCGCGCGCCGGCCATTCGGCCTGCATGGCGGCCGCGAGATGATGCTGGGCGGGCGCGGCCAGCACCGCGCATTCGGGAATATGCGTGTCCTGCGGCAGGTGCACGACGACGCGCTTTCCCCCGATCCGCGCGGCGATGCGGTCGATCAGCGCGGCAAGCTCGTCATTGTCGTGAACATGGGCGTCGAGATCACGTTGCTCCTGCACCACGATCTCGGTACGGCTTGCCGACAGGCGCACCATGTCGAAGCCGAAGCCGGGATCGAGGGGATCGGCGAGCGCATCGAGGCGCTCGCGGAACAGGCGGTCGACAACCGCGCTTCGCGTCACCGGCCGCCCGGTCTCGACCATGATCGCGCGCACCACGCCGTCGGTGCGGAAGAACGCGGCTTCGAGGCGCCGCGCGCCCTTGCCCTGTTTCTCCATGGAGGCGATCAACGTATCGGCCAGCCGCGACAGCGTCATCGCGATCATGGTGTCGGTTGCGATCGGCTCGGCAAAGCGCTTCTCGACGATGTAGTCGGGCAGCGGCTTGCGCGGATTGATCGGCGCATCACCCTGCCCCAGCGCATGCGCGAGCAGCGTGGAGAACCGGGCACCGAACCGCGCCGTGATCTCGCTCGGCGAACGCGAGGCGACATCGCCGATGGTCTTCAGGCCGGCACGGCGCAGGCCGGTGGTGATGGCTTCGCCCGCGCCGAGCGCGGACACCGGAAACCGGTCGATCGCTACCGCCTCCCCGCCGTCGGCGACGATGATGCCGGACGTTTGCCGCGTCAGCGTGCGCGCGCAGACTGAGGTGCCGGCGATCGCCGCACTGACGGCAAAACCTTGCCGGGCAAGCGCACGGACCAGCGTCTGCAACAGCGCGGCCTCGCCGCCGAACAGATGCGCGCAGCCGGTGATGTCCAGAAACAGCCCATGCGGCGCATCGAGCGCCACCAGCGGCGTGAAGCGGTCGCACCAGTCGGCGATGTCGCTGAGCGTCTTGGCATCGGCCACGACATCGGCGTCGAACACCTTCAAGTCCGGACACATCGCCCGCGCATTGGCGAGCGGCTGACCGATGTACAGGCCGAGGCGCTCGGCAGCCTCGTCGAGCGCATGGATCACCAGCGCATTGTTCTCCTTGATGACGACGATGCTCGGGTCACCCGGCGCGCCGCCGCTCACCTGCAAAAACCGCTGGATCCGGTCGATGGGCAGGCGCGGCAGCCACAGGCTGAGAATGCGTCGACGGTTCACTGAACTGGCACTCATCACAATTCCATTCCATGATCCACCGGCCACACGGGCCATGACGATTGCGCAAGAGTTCGGCATCGAAGCGCGGCGCGCCCCAGGCACTCCATATTGGGCCCGGCGGCGAATGCGCCGCGCGCAGCATCCATCGCGTCTCGGCGGTCGAGGGCAGCGGCTGCGCCGCCATCCGCAGCATCAGCCCGGTGACGCCTGAGCCTTGCGCAGCCAGCGTCAGCTTGCGGCTCGCGACGAGATCGAACTGCCTGACATCGCCCCAGAGCTCGAGCACGACGGCGCCGAGCGCATCGCAGGCGAGCGCGTCGGCCGAAGTGCGCAGCGCGCTCTCGACATCGGCGGCGCGCACCATCACCACGCGGCGCGGATCGAGCCCGAGCTCGGCGAGCCCGCTCATCGACAGCGCGCCGGTCTCAAGTTCCGAAAAATCCTGCCGCACCCACAGCAGCGGCCGCTGCGCCGAGACGCGCCCTGCGAGGCCCATGACAAAACCCGTCGCAACTGTTCCCTGAGACCCAGCGCAAAACACCTCGTGGATCGCCGCGCGCGCGAGCCCGCCCTTCAGCACGGCGTCGGCCTCGCCATGGCCGAGCGCGACGCGGTCATACTGGTGCACGACCTCCGCCGTCTCGATGCGCTCGATCTGGTCGCGCAAGGTCGCAAGCGCGCTGATGCGTGCGCTGCTCATGCTCGCCGCTCCTTCAGAGGTGATTGCCGGTGGCTCTCAAAAAGAGAACCAGCGGCTGGCTCATTTGTTCATGATATGTTCTAATATAAAGCTAACGGCAGCCGAAGAGTCAATCGAATTGGCGCGCCAAAGATTCATGAGTGGAATCAAAGAGATTCAAGCATGGACGTACAACGCAAACTGGAAATTCTCGCGGATGCCGCCAAGTACGACGCCTCCTGCGCCTCCAGCGGGACCGAGAAGCGGGATTCCAGCGACGGCAAGGGCATGGGCTCGACCGCCCCAGGCATGGGCATCTGCCATTCCTACGCGCCGGATGGACGTTGCATCTCGCTGCTCAAGGTGCTGCTGACCAACGCCTGCAATTACAATTGCCTCTATTGCGTCAACCGCGCCTCCTCGAACGTGCCGCGCGCCCGCTTCACCATCGACGAGGTGGTCAAGCTGACGCTCGACTTCTACCGGCGCAATTACATCGAGGGCCTGTTCCTCTCCTCCGGCATCATCCGCAGCCCTGATTACACGATGGAGCAAGTGGTGAGCGTCGCGCGAAAACTGCGCGAGGAGCATCACTTCCGCGGCTACATCCATCTCAAGACGATTCCCGAGGCCGACGACGCGCTGATCGCGGAGGCCGGCAAATATGCCGACCGTCTCTCCATCAACATCGAGATGCCGCAGGAGACGAGCCTGCAGCAATTCGCGCCGGAGAAGGATGTCCGCGCGATCCGCCGCACCATGGGCCGGCTGCGGCTGAAGCTCGACGAGGCCGAGGAAGACCGCAACACAAAGACCAAAACAAAACCGCAGCGCTTCGCGCCCGCCGGACAAAGCACGCAGATGATCGTCGGCGCCGACAGCGCGAACGACCACACCATTCTCCACACCAGCGCCAATCTCTACGGCGCCTACCGGTTGCGGCGCGTCTACTACTCCGCCTTCAGCCCGATCCCGGACGCCAGCCGCGCTCTGCCTCTGGTACAGCCGCCGCTGCTGCGCGAGCACAGGCTCTACCAGGCCGACTGGCTGATGCGGTTTTACGGCTTCGACGTTGCGGAGATCGTCGACGATAGCGCGATGCTGCCGCTCGACATCGATCCAAAACTCGCTTGGGCACTGCGCCATCGCGACCGCTTCCCGCTCGACGTCAACCGCGCTAGTCGCGAGGAGTTGCTGCGCGTGCCGGGCTTCGGCACCAAGGCGGTCGAACGCATCATCGCGGCGCGTCGCACCACCACGATCCGCCTCTCCGATCTCGCGCGCCTGCACGTGCCCCGCAACAAGGCGCTGCCGTTCATCGTCCTCAGCGATCACCGCCCCTCACCGCATCGCCTCGAAGCGGCCGGACTCATCGAACGGTTCAAGCCGAAGGCAACGCAACTGGGATTTGGCTTCTGATGCAGTACATCATCCTCGACACCGAAACCGATTGCGACGGCTGGCGCAACGCCGCGCGCTCGCTCGTGCTTCATCATGTAGAGCCGACCGATGTCACCTGGGCCGTGCAGGGCGGCGAAGCCGATTTGTTCGCGCCATCCGCGCCGTCTCCGATCCTCGAGGTGAACGACGGCACCTTCAACGTGCCGGCAAAATTCGTCGAGCTCGCGAAAGCAGCAATCCTCCACCGCGATGGTGAGCGATTTGCGATCCTCTATCGCCTGCTCTGGCGCTTGAAGGACAACCACGATCTCATCGAGGTCGCGATCGATCCGGATGTCGCGCTCATCACGGCGATGGCAAGAACGGTCCATCGCGACGAGCACAAGATGCACGCCTTCGTGCGCTTCCGCGAGATCGGCCGCGAGCGAGCCGCGCATTACGTCGCCTGGTTCGAGCCGGAGCATCACATCGTCGAGCTTGCCGCGCCGTTCTTTGCAAAACGCTTTGCCGACATGCCCTGGTCGATCCTGACGCCGGACCTCTGCGCGCATTGGGACGGCCATACGCTCTCGTTCACGCCGGGCGTGAGCAAGAGCGAGGCGCCGGGCGAAGACCGGCTGGAGGAAACCTGGCGGCGCTACTACGCCAGCATCTTCAATCCGGCGCGGCTCAAGGTGAAGGCGATGCAGACGGAGATGCCGAAGAAATACTGGAGGAACCTGCCCGAGGCTTCGATCATTAAGCCCCTGATCGAGGACGCCGAGCGCATGACCGGCGCCATGATTGCCAATGCCGCAACCGATCCGCACAAGCCTCAGAAGCGGCCGGAGGCTCCGATGAAACGCAAACCTGCTGCCGACGATCTCGAAGCCCTCCGCGAGGAGGCCGCGCATTGCCGCGCCTGCCCCCTCTACAAGGACGCGACGCAGACCGTGTTCGGCGAAGGTCCGAAGTCCGCCAACATCATGCTGGTCGGCGAGCAACCCGGCGACAAGGAAGACCTCGCCGGCCATCCTTTCGTCGGACCGGCCGGGCAGATGCTCGATCGTGCGCTGGAAGAAGCCGGCGTAGATCGCAAGAAGGTCTACGTCACCAACGCGGTCAAGCACTTCAAATTCGTGCCGCGCGGCAAGATCCGCCTGCATCAGAAGCCGAACACACCTGAGATCCGGGCCTGCCGGCAATGGTACGAGCGGGAAGTTTCGGCAATCCAGCCCGACCTCATCGTCGCGATGGGCGCCACCGCCGCGCAGAGCGTGTTCGGCAAGATCACGCCGATCGGAAAGACCCGCGGCCGGCTCATAGACCTGCCCGACGGGCGCAAGGCGCTGGTGACGGTGCACCCGTCCTATCTGCTGCGGCTGCCCGATCCGGAAGCCAAAGTGCTGGAGTATCAGCGCTTTGTCGAAGACCTGAAGATCGCCGCCGGCCTGCAGAAGAAGGCCCCGCGCGCCGCCTAAATACAGGTGGGAAAGCGACTTTTGGACGCACTTGTCATCCAGCCTTCAAATCCATCGCGGACAATAGCCCTTCAAATTAGTTAAGGGGCGTCCAAAAATGACAGATGTTGCATTCGACCGTGCGGTAGGCGATCCGGCGCCTGTCCAGCCTGCTTCCCGGCCCAATCTCGACAAGGGTTTCAATCCGCTGACGATGATCCTGTTCTTCGGCATCCTCGCCGCAGGCCTGCTGTTCGTCGCCTACAGCATCTATTCCGACGTCGATGCGACCGGCACCAAGGTCACGAGCTACGTTCCCTACATCCTGCTGTTCGTCGCGCTGCTGATCGCGCTCGGCTTCGAATTCGTCAACGGCTTCCATGACACTGCCAACGCGGTGGCGACCGTGATCTACACCCACTCGCTGCCGGCCGAATTCGCGGTGATGTGGTCCGGCCTGTTCAACTTCCTCGGCGTGCTGACGTCGACCGGTGCCGTCGCGTTCGGCATCGTCTCGCTGCTGCCGGTGGAGCTGATCCTGCAGGTCGGCTCCAGCGCCGGCTTCGCGATGGTGTTCGCGCTGCTGATCGCCGCGATCCTCTGGAACCTCGGCACCTGGGCCTTCGGCCTGCCGGCCTCCTCCTCGCACACGCTGATCGGCTCGATCATCGGCGTCGGCGTCGCCAACGCGATCATGCGCGGCCGCGACGGCACCTCGGGCGTGGACTGGGGCAAGGCCACCGAAATCGGCTATGCGCTCCTGCTCTCGCCGCTGGTCGGCTTTGTCTGCGCCGCCGTCCTGTTGCTGCTGCTCAAGATGATCGTCAAGAACCCGGCGCTCTACGCAGCTCCCGAAGGCCACAAGGCCCCGCCGATCTGGATCCGCGGCCTCCTGATCCTGACCTGCACTGGCGTCAGCTTCGCCCACGGCTCGAACGACGGTCAGAAGGGCATGGGCCTGATCATGCTGATCCTGATCGGCACCGTGCCGACGGCCTACGCGCTCAACCGCGCATTGCCGGAGACGCAGGTCGCCCAGTTCCAGAAGGTTTCGGACGCCGCCTCCAAGGTGATCGCGGCCAAGGGCGCCGGCCACAACATCATCGGCGACCCGCGCCCCGCGGTGACGCAGTACATCACCTCGCATCACATCACCGAAGGCACCTATCCTTCGCTGTCGGTGCTGGTGAAGGATGTCGGCGACCAGGTCGCGAAGTACGGCTCCCTGAACAAGGTGCCGGCGGAAGTGGTCGGCAACACCCGTAACGACATGTACCTGACCTCGGAAGCGATCCGCTTCCTGATGAAGGACAAGGAAAACGACCTCAACAAGGAAGAGGTCGCGACCTTGAACGCTTACAAGGGCGGGCTCGACAGCGCGACCAAGTTCATCCCGACCTGGGTGAAGGTTGCGGTGGCGATCGCGCTCGGCCTTGGCACCATGGTCGGCTGGAAGCGTATCGTCGTGACCGTCGGCGAGAAGATCGGCAAGACCCACCTGACCTACGCGCAGGGCGCCTCCGCCGAGCTCGTCGCCGCCGCCACGATCGGTGCCGCCGACACCTTCGGCCTGCCTGTGTCGACCACGCACGTGCTGTCGTCAGGCGTAGCAGGCGCGATGGCCGCGAACGGCTCGGGTCTCCAGATCGCCACCATCCGCAACATGGTGATGGCCTGGGTCCTGACCCTGCCCGTCGCCATCCTGCTGTCGGGCACGCTCTACGTGATCTTCTCGCGCATCTTCTAAGCCGATCAGATCCCGCAACGACAAAGGGCCCGTGCAAGCACGGGCCCTTTCATTTTGTGCGTCGAGCTTCGGCCTTACGACGCCGCGAGCTGTTCCTCGACCAGCTTGACCCAGTAGGACGTGCCGTAGACGATCGCCTCGTCGTTGAAATTGTAGGCGGGGTGATGCAGGCCGGCGCTGTCGCCGTTGCCGCAGAAGATGAAGGCGCCGGGGCGCGCTTCCAGCATATAGGCGAAATCCTCGCCGCCCATCAGCGGCGGCATCTCGAGCACGTTGGCTTCGCCCGCAACGTGCTTCGCAATGCGCGTCGCCACCTCGGTCTCCGCGGCGTGGTTGTTCACGACGGGATAGTTGCGCTTGTAGCGCAGATCGATCTTGGCGCCCGTGATCTGCGCCACGCCCGCCACCACCTCATGCACGCGCTTCTCGACCAGCCTGCGCACCTCCGGCGTCAGCGTGCGGATCGTGCCGCGCAGCGTCGCCGTCTGCGGAATGACGTTGCGGGCATTGCCGGCGTGAAACTCGCAGATCGAGATCACCGCCGATTCCAAGGGATCGACGCTGCGCGCAACGATCGATTGCAGCGCCGTGATCACCTGCGCACCCACCAGCACGGAATCCACGCATTTGTGCGGGCGCGCGGCATGGCCGCCGAAACCCTCGATCATGATGTCGACCTCGTCGGTCGCTGCCATGATCGGACCGGGCCGGATCGCGAACGAGCCGATCGGTATGCCGGGGCCGTTGTGCATGCCGTAGACCTGCTCGATGCCGAAGCGCTCCATCAGCCCGTCCTTGACCATGGCCGCGCCACCGGCGCCGCCCTCCTCGGCCGGCTGGAAGATCACCACGGCATCGCCGGCGAAGTTCCGGGTCTCGGCGAGATAACGCGCGGCGCCGAGCAGCATCGCGGTATGGCCGTCATGGCCGCAGGCATGCATCTTGCCGGGGGTCTTGGAGGCGTAAGGCAGGTTGGTCTCTTCCTCGACAGGGAGCGCATCCATGTCGGCACGCATGCCGATCACCTTGAGCCCCTCGCCGGCCGGCTTGCTGCCCTTGATCACGCCGACCACCCCGGTCTGGCCGATGCCGGTCACGACCTCGTCGCAGCCGAACTCGCGCAGGCGGTCCGCCACGAATGCTGCGGTGCGGTGGACATCGTAGAGCAGCTCGGGATGCTCATGAATGTCCCGGCGCCAGGCCTGAATATCGGGTTGGAGGTCGGCGACACGGTTCACGATGGGCATGGAAGGTCTCAAAGCTTGGTTGAAAATACAGCACTGTCTACCATGCAAGCGCGAGTCCACCCAACTGCCTGGGGTCCGGGGGAGCTCTGTCTCCTCGTCATGGCCGGGCTTGTGGCCAGCTTGTCTCCAGCTTGTCTTGGCCATTCACGTCTGACTATTAGGACGGGAAGCGCGTGGATGCCGGGGACAAGCCCGGGCATGACGTCTGTTTGGGTGGAAGCAGAATGCCAAGACGGCTCGAAGGTGAGTTTGACTATATCGTCGTCGGGGCCGGCACCGCCGGCTGCATCCTCGCCAACCGGCTGTCGGCCGAGCCCAAGAACCGTGTTCTCATTCTCGAAGCCGGCGGCGACGACAACTGGATCTGGTTCCACATTCCGGTCGGCTATCTCTTCGCGATCGGCAATCCGCGCTCGGACTGGATGTTCAAGACCGAGGCCGAGCCCGGCCTGAACGGCCGTTCGCTCGCCTATCCCCGCGGCAAGGTGATCGGCGGCTGCTCGGCGATCAACGCCATGATCTCGATGCGCGGACAGGCCGCCGACTACGACCATTGGCGCCAGCTCGGACTGACTGGCTGGGGCTATGACGACGTGCTGCCGCTGTTCAAACGGATCGAGGATCACTTCCTCGGCGCGAGCGAGCATCACGGCGCCGGCGGCGGCTGGCGCATCGAGGCGCCACGGCTGTCCTGGGACGTTCTCGATGCCGTTGGTGATGCCGCCGAGGAGATGGGCATCAAGCGCATCCCGGATTTCAACACCGGCGACAACGAAGGCACCAGTTACTTCCATGTCAACCAGAAGCGCGGCCGCCGCTGGTCGTCGGCGCGCGGCTTCCTCAAGCCCGCGCTGAACCGCCCCAATCTGCGGCTCGAGAAGCATGTGCTGGTCGATCGCCTCATCATCGAGCAGGGCCGCGCCGTCGGCGTGCGCTTCATCCAGAACGGCGAGATCCTCGAGGCACGCGCGAAACGCGAGGTCGTCCTCTCGGCAGGCGCGATCGGCTCGGTGCAGGTGCTGCATCGCTCCGGCATCGGCCCCGCCGACTGGCTGTCGCCGCTCGGCATCGACATCGTCATGGACAAGCCTGGCATCGGCCGAAACTTGCAGGACCATCTCCAGCAGCGCGCGATCTACAAGGTCGAGGGCGTGCGCACGCTGAACGAGACCTACTACAATCTCTTCCGCCGTGGTTTGATGGGGCTCGACTACGCCTTCCGCCGCCGCGGTCCCCTGACCATGGCGCCCTCGCAGCTCGGCATCTTCACGCGCTCTGATGCGACGCGTTCGCGCGCCAACATCCAGTTCCATGTGCAGCCGCTGTCGCTCGACAAATTCGGCGATCCCCTGCACCGCTTCCCCGCGATCACCGTCAGCGCCTGCAATCTCCAGCCGACCTCGCGCGGCACCGTGCGGCTGCGTTCGTCGACACCGGACGAAAAGCCGATCATCGCGCCGAACTATCTGTCGACCGACGACGACCGCCAGGTCGGCGCGGACGCCATCCGCACCACCCGTCGCCTGATGCAGCAGAAGGCGCTGGCAAAATATCGCCCGAGCGAATATCTGCCCGGTCCCTCCGTCGGCGACGACGATGCCTCGCTGGCGAAGGCCGCCGGCGACATCGGCACCACCATCTTCCATCCTGTCGGCACCGCCAAGATGGGCGCAGCGAACGATCCGATGGCCGTGGTCGACGAGCGCCTGCGCTTCTACGGCCTCAGTGGCCTTCGCATCGTCGATGCCTCGATCATGCCGACCATCACGTCAGGGAACACCAACACGCCGACGGCGATGATCGCCGAGAAGGGTGCGACGATGATCTTGGAGGATGCGAAGTAGCATCGCATCGCCATGATCAATCCGCACCGCTTTTCAATCGGCCCCGCCGGCGCAGAGATCGCCATGTTGCAATGGGGCGAGAGCGGCAAGCCGCCCGCCCTGCTCGTGCACGGCACCGGTTTCGTCGCCGATGTTTGGGACGAGGTCGCGCGCGAACTTGCGTCGACCTACACCGTCTACGCCCTCGACCGCCGCGGCCACGGCGCCAGCCACAAGCCCAGCACTTATCACTTCCTGGACTTCGCCGACGACGTCTGCCGGGTCATCGATGCGCTCGGGCTGCACGATGTCTACGGCATCGGCCATAGTGCGGGGGCGACCGACCTCCTGCTCGCGGCAAAGCTATTGCCCGGGCGTTTCACGCGCCTGTTCGTGATGGAGCCGACCATCATGGACCCGCGCGCGGCACGCGCTGGTGGATTGGACGGAGAGGCCCTCTCCCGCGTGCAAGGCGCGCTGCGCCGGCAGGCGGAATTCGACAGCCACGATGCCGTGTTCAACCGCTACCGCGCGGCGCCGGCATTCGTGGATTGGACCGAGACCTCGCTGCGGGCCTATGTGCGTCACGGCTTCGTGCCGCTGGGGGATGGCCGGGTCCGGCTCTGCTGCACGCCCGAGATCGAGGCAGCGATGCTGCGTCCGATCTACGAGGCGATGACGCAGGTTTACGTCGGCGACGCCCGCGGCAATCCTTTTACGTCGCTCACCGAGATCGACTGCCCGGTGCGCGTCACCACCGCCGCGAAGTCGGGGCCGATCTACAAGGTGATGGCAGCGCGCGCGGTCTCGCTGATTCCGCAGGTGAGCACGCTGGTCTTCGAGGGTGCCGGGCATTGCGTGGCGCAGGAGATGCCGGCGGCCGTGGTGGAAGCCGTGCGCGAACTCGCGAAAGAATTCGCGAAATAAGTCTCGTGCCCCGGACGCGCTGCAGCGTGCAACGCTGCTGCGCAGAGCCGGAGCCATCTCACCACGTACCGTGCGGCCTTCTAGGTCCCTGCTCTGCAGCGCACCGGCAAGAGGCGCTGCGCTACGTCCGTGACACGAGGCCTCACTCACGAAATCGTCATCGCATCCGGGAATAAGCCTCCCCCTCCCGCAATCACCTCCCCGAAGCCCAATTCCGGGCGAAGCGGAGAGGTGCGATGAGCGGACACGATCACGGGGACGACGGCGTCAGCCGCCGCAAGGTGCTGGAATGCATGACCTGGGCCGGCACGGGGGTGCTCTGGACCGTCACGGGCGGCGTGCCGCGCTCGCTCGGCATCATCGACGCAGCTGAAGCCGCGACGGCGGCCACGCCCGGCATGACCTTCCTGCAGATCAGCGACAGCCATGTCGGCTTCGACAAGCCGGCCAATCCCAACGCGCTCGGCACGCTGGAGGAGGCCGTCAACAAGATCAACGCGATGCCGGCAAAACCGTCCTTCATGATCCACACCGGCGACATCACCCACCTGTCGAAGGCTGCCGAGTTCGACAATGCCGAGCGCATCATCTCGCAGAGCAAGCTCGACGTACACTACGTCCCCGGCGAACATGACTTCCTCGACGAGGAGGTGAAGTTCTATCGCGAGCGCTACGGCCGCGGCACCAAGGGCCAGGGCTGGTACTCCTTCGACGCCGGCGGCGTGCACTTCGTCGGCCTCGTCAACGTCGTCGACCTCAAGGCCGGTGGTCTTGGCAATCTCGGCGCCGAGCAGCTCACCTGGCTCGCGGATGATCTGCGCGGCAAGTCGAAATCGACACCTGTCGTGTTGTTCGCCCACATCCCGCTCTGGACCGTCTATCCCGAATGGGGCTGGGGCACCGAGGACGGCGGCCGCGCGCTGGAGCTCGTGAAAGGCTTTGGCTCGGTCACCGTGCTCAACGGCCACATCCACCAGGTGATGCAGAAGGTCGAGGGCAACGTCACCTTCCACACCGCGCGCTCGACCGCCTTCCCGCAGCCGGCGCCGGGAGCCGCCCCCTCGCCCGGACCGATGAAGGTAGAGGACGCAAAACTCCGCTCCATGCTCGGCGTCGCCAGCGTCAACTTCAAGCAGAACGAGCAGCGGCTCGCGATCATCGACACGCCGCTGCAGGGCTAAGGTTGAACGGAAGCTGACAATGAAAATACTCAATCGCCGCGACTTCGGTGTCGACCTCGGTCTCGCTTTGGCCGCGGCCATCCTGTTGCCCGCAAAAAAAGCCCGTGCCGATAACGACCTGGACGTGCACATCGACAATTTCGTGTTCCAGCCGGCCGAGCTCAAGATCAAGGTCGGCACCACCGTGACCTGGACCAACCGGGACGACATCCCGCACACCGTGGTGTCGGCCGGCAAGTTCAGGTCCAAGACCCTGGACACCGACGACAAGTTCTCGTTCACCTTCACCAATGCGGGCGACTACAAGTATTTTTGTTCGCTGCACCCGCACATGACGGGGATGATCAAGGTTGAGTAACGTCTCCAACCAAGGCATCAACGTCTTGCCCGGCCGGTGGTCCCACGCCGGCCGGGCTCACGCGGCTTCGACCGCGGCGAAAGCGGAAGCAAAGCAAGAGGCAAAGCGAGGAGCGATGCCCGCCAACGACGATTTGCAGAAGGCGCAGCGCTTCCGCGAGGCGGCGCTACCCTATCTCGACGACGTCTATACGCTCGCGCGCTATCTCCTGCGCGACGCCTCCGATGCCGAGGATGCGGTGCAGGAGTGCTATCTGCGCGCGCTGAAGCACTTCGACAGCTATCGCGGGCCGGCGATGAAGCCCTGGCTGTTCGCGATCCTGCGCAATGTCTGCAACGCCGAATATGCGCGGCGGGCTCACCGGCCGAGCGCGATCGAGGATACGCCCGGCGCCGCCGAGCAGACGCCACTATGGCAGGAGAGTGAGGCGAGCCCCGAGACCGAGGTGCTGCGCAGCCGCGATGCCGGCGTCGTCCGCAAGCTGATCGAGGCGCTCGCCGAGCCATTCAGGGAAACATTCGTGCTGCGGGAGATCAATAACCTGTCCTATCGTGAAATCGCCGAGGCCGCGGGCGTGCCCGTCGGCACCGTGATGTCCCGCCTCGCCCGCGCCCGCGCCATGCTGCGCGCGGCCTGGACGGCGGAAGAGGAGCATTCGAAATGACCTGCGACGAAGCAAAGATCCTGCTTCACGCGCTGCTCGACAACGAGCTGGACGCCGGCCATGCGCGCGAGGTCGAAGCCCATATCGCTGGCTGTCCGGACTGCGCCGCCGAATTTGCCGCTCAGCGCGAGATGCAGCGCGTACTTGCCGACACCGATTTGCGCTACACCGCGCCCGCAAGCCTGCGCAGCCGGATCGAGGCTTCATTGCCGCAGCCGCAGCGCCAGCAGCCGAGCCGCCGCTCGGTGCTGCGCGGCTTTGCGATGGGCTCGGCCGTCTCCGCGCTCGCCGCCTCCGGCGTCGTCGCCGTGGTGCTGCGCCAGGACGACCAGCAGCGCATCCTGTCGGAGGTCGTCTCCGCGCATCTGCGCTCGCTGCAGGCCGGCCACCTCATCGACGTGGTCTCGACCGACCAGCACACCGTCAAGCCGTGGTTCAACGGCAAGCTCGACGTCGCGCCGCCTGTGATCGACCTCACCGCGCAAGGCTTTACGCTGGTCGGCGGCCGGCTCGACTATATCGACGCGCGCGCCATCGGCGCCGTCGTCTACAAGCGCCGGCAGCACGTGATCAACCTGTTCGTGTCGCAGACGTCGAATGCGGAATATCGCGCACCGAAGACCGAGACCATGCAAGGCTTCAACTGCCGCCGCTGGGGCAATCGCGGCCTGAACTTCTGGGCCGTCAGCGATATCGGCGCCGACGAGCTCGCCGAGTTCGTCGACAAGTTCGAGGCCGCGATGAAGGCGAACGTGGAGGGGTAGCGGCGCCTGCGCGCCGTTATTCGAGCGGAGGAAACCGTTCGAACACGGGCAGCTCATGCGCCCGCTCCATCCAGCCAATCCGTTCGGCGACCTGGATGTGCATCACGGCCGGAATGGCATCGGGGTCGTCATAGGTGCCGCTCTGGATGTCGATGACGTCGGGCATCAGGTTTTCGTTGATGTAGAACAGCCCCGTGCCGCAATCGGCACAGAAGTGCCGGCGTCCATGCTCCGAGGAGTGATAGATCTTCGGCTGGCCGCGCACCACCTTGACCGCTTCGCGCGGATACATCGCCCAGCCGACCATCGGTGCTCCGGAATGGCGACGGCAATCCGTACAATGACAGAGCGCGTGCACCATCGTCTCGCCGTTCACCTCATAGCGGATCGCGCCGCAATGACAGCCGCCAGTCACAGGCATCGCGCAGCTCCTCTCCCGGTCAGGTCAATGCCGGGAAAGTAAGTGCCGATTTGGGGTTTCAGGAGGCGGCCTGCTTCAGCAGGTCGCACGTCGCGACATCAGGCCGCGGCGGGGGCCTTACGCCGACCGCCGCACCGCGTTGTCCACCAGCGTCTTGCCGAGCGACCAGATCGCGCCGGGGACCTTGTGGCTGCCGGCGATGACGTCGTCGAAGGCGCGCTCGATCCAGTTGCAGTCTTCTTCGGTGATCGTGAGCGGCGGCAGCAGCTTGATGGTGTGGCTGCCGTGGCCGGCGACCTGGGTGAGGATCTTGTGGTCCTTGAACAGCGGCACGGTGATGAGCTGGCAGAACAGGCCTTTGTTGGCGGTCTCCAGCACGTTCCAGGAGGCGCGCAGCCGCAGCGACTTCGGCGGGCCGAACTCGACGCCGATCATCAGGCCCTTGCCGCGCACTTCCTTCATCAGCTCGTAGCCGGGCACCATGCGCGTCAGCGCAAGGCGCAGCTCGGCGCCGCGCTTGGCAGCGGACTCGATCAGCTTCTCGGACTCCATGACATCGAGCGTGGCGATGCCCGCGGCCATCGCCAGGTCGTTCTTGGAGAAGGTGGAGCCATGCACCACCGCACGGTCCATCTGGTTGAAGATCTTGTCGAAGATGCTCTTGCGCGTCAGCACCGCGCCGACAGGCACGTGGCCGCCGGACAGCGACTTCGACAGCAGCACCATGTCGGGCTCGACGTTCCAGTGCTCGACCGCGAGGAAGCGGCCGGTACGGCCCATGCCGGTCTGGATCTCGTCGGCAACGAACAGCGTGCCGTATTTCTTGCAGAGCGCGGCTGCGCCCGGCAGGAACTCGTCGGTGGGCATGTTGACGCCCTTGCCCTGGATCGGCTCGACGATGAAGGCTGCGACCTCGCGCGAGGCCAGCGCCTTTTCCAGCGCGGCCAGATCGTTGAACGGGATAGACGTGCAGCCCGGCAGCAGCGGCTCGAAGCCGGTGCGGAAGTTCGAATCACCCGTCAGCGACAGCGCGCCATAGGTGAGGCCGTGATAGCCGTGGGCGCAATAGACGATGCCGGGGCGGCCGGTGGCGCCGCGGGCGAACTTGATCGCCGCCTCGACGCATTCGGCGCCGGAATTGGCGAAAAATGCCTTGTCGAGATAGGGAACATATTTCAGCAGGCGCTCGGCGAGCACGCCGGCGAGCGTCGAGACGTCGAACTGGACCAGATTGGGCAAATCGGCGTCGAGCACGCTCTTGAGCGCCTCGCGCATGACCGGATGATTGCGCCCGATCGCGAACACGCCGAATCCGGACAACAGATCGAGATAGCGCGCCCCGTCGCGGTCGTAGAGGTACTGCCCCTGCCCCTTCTGGAAGCCGACATCGTAGCCGATGGTCTTGAGAACCCGGACGAACTGCTCGTTCAGGTACCGATTATGCAGGGCGCTGCGCTGGGCCTGCCGGTCCGCGAACAGCTGAGACATGTCTGGATTTGGACTGTGCATCCGCTACATACTTCGGTTGAGGGCCGTTTCGTCAACTGAAAACGGACCGTTACTGAAAACGGTCTGTGCGGCCTTTTGCCCTTTTTCGGACCATCTTCGCAAGCACAGCTTTAGACCATGTTGCACTGCCAAGGAACTCTCATGCGTTTAGCCCTTTACACCGGAATAATACTGGCTGGCGGTTACACCTGCCTGACCCCCGCGCTCGCCGCGGATCCGACCGGCGACTGGCGGGTCGCTGACGGCGTCGCCAACATCCGTGTCGCCCAATGCAGTGGCAGCATGTGGGGCGCGGTTTCCTGGGAAAAGCAGCCCGGCGGCCGCGATGAGAACAATCCGGATGTGTCAAAAAAGAACAGGCCGACCCTGGGCATGCCGACCCTGATCGACATGAAGAAAAAGCCCGGCACCGAGCAGTGGGAAGGTCAGGTCTACAACGCCAAGGACGGCCAGCTCTACAGCGCGACCATCACGCCTGTCGGCACCGACCAGCTCGAAATCAAGGGCTGCGTGATGGGCTTCCTCTGCGGCGGCGAGACCTGGACCCGGGTCGGCCCGCCGATTCCCTTGAGCACAGCCAACGCCATGGCGAAGGGTGGACCGAAGCCCACGGCGCCGAAAACCCAGGCAGCTCCGGGCACGACGGGCGCCGCGGCCCCTGCGCCCGCAGCGCCGAAGACCGCCGCCAAGCCTGGTCAGAAGGGTGCCGCCGACACGGTCGGCGACATCTGCCTACTCCCTGAGATTGCGGGGCTTGCCCATTAGGGCCGGCTGGAACAGCAGCACGGCGGCAAGCGTCGTCACCAGCGAGAGTGCGAGCAGCTTGCCCATGCTGGACGTGCCGGGATGGCTCGACAGCCACAGGCTGCCGAACGCAGTCGCCGTCGTCAGCGCACTGAAGAAGATTGCTCGCGTGAGGCTGGTCTGGAGCAGGTTCGTTCTGCCGGAGCGCCAGGCCACGACATAATAGATCTTGAAGGCGACGCCGACGCCGAGCAGCAGCGGGAACGCGACGATGTTGGCGAAGTTGAGCGGCAGGCCGATCAACACGCAGATCTCGAGCGTCACCGCGCCGGCCACCAGCAGCGGCACCAGCGTCATCAACACGTCGACGAACCGCCGCAGCGTGATCCACAGCAACAGGCCGATCACCAGTAGCGCGTAGATGCCGGCGTGAATGAACGCCTTCACCACGGTATCGCCGGACTTCAGGATCGAGACCGGCCCGCCAATCGCCGTCGGCTCGGCCGCGAGCACCGCGGCGGCAAATCTGCGCAGCGTGTCGTTGTCGTTGGGATCGCCTTTGGGCAGCGCCTCGACGCGGATGACGCCGTCCTTGCTCTTCCAGGCGCTGACGAGATCGGGCGGCAGCGAAGCCAGCGTGACCGGACCTGCCTGCATCGCGTTCCTGAGCTGGTCGAACACGATCTTCATCGGCGTGACGAACACGTCCTGCGCCTTGTTGCGCGTGGCCTCGTCGCCATTGGCGAGCTTCTCGAGCGCGTCCGCCAGCCGGCGCGAGGCGACCGCGCCGGGCCCCTTCGCATCACCGGCGGTCCGGCGCAGATTGTCGACCGAGGATTTCAGCGCCTCGACATTTTCCTGATCCGTCGGCGCCGCATCGATCTGATCGGGGTTGAGCGCGGGATTGAGCACCTTGGCGCCCTGCGCGATCAGCTTCAGCTTCGGCTGCTGGTCCTGCGGCACGAAGCTGTCGAGCGACATCACCCGCAGCACCTCCGGGACCTTCTCCAGCCTCGCCTCGACCTGCCTCGCCTGCTCCTCCGACGTGGTCATCACGTTGATGGCATTGGCGCCGGTGTTGGGATCCTTGCGCAGGTCGAGGAAGGTCGCGATCGACTCGGCATGCGGGTTGCGCAGGTTCATCGGGTTGAAGTCGAACTTCATGAAATAGAGCAGCGGGAGGCCGGCGAGCGCCAGCAGCAGCGTGCCGCCGACGACCAGCACGCGGTGCTTCTCCAGGAAGTGATCGAGCGGCGCCAGGAAGGCGTAGCCGACCGGCTCCTTCTCGCCGGGCGGGTTGAGCAGCTTGAGCATGGCCGGCAGGACGGTGATCGAGGACAGGAACGCCACCAGCATGCCGACGCCGGCGATCTGGCCCAGCTCCGCGATGCCCTTGTAATCGGTCGGCATGAAGCAGAGGAAGCCGGCCGCGGTCGCCATCGCCGCCAGCGACAGCGGGATCGCCGAACGCTTCGCCGCCAGCACCAGCGCACCCGTGAGGTCGTCGTGCTTGTAGCGCTCCGAGCGATAGCGGACGCTGTACTGGATGCCGAAATCGACGCCGAGGCCGACGAACAGCACGGCGAACGCGATCGACAGCAGATTGAACGAGCCCACCATCATCAGCCCGGCCGCGGTCGTGATCGCGAGTCCGACGAACAGATTGATGAACACCGCGAAGATGATCTTCGCCGAATGCAACGCCAGCCAGAGGATCAGCAGCACGACGAGAACGGTGCCGATGCCGTTGACGACGGCGCCTTCCTGGACGGTGGCGTATTCTTCGTTCGCGATCGGGACCGGGCCGGTCAACCGCACCCGCGCCTGGAATTTGGTCGGGAAATCGAGCTCGGCGGCAGCCTTGCGGATCGCGTCGGTGGCGTCCTTGCCGGGCTCCAGCGCGTTGTAATCGAGGATCGGCTTGAACTCGATGAAGGCGCGCTTGTCCGAATCCGACAGCGGCTGGTCGCTGACGAGCTCGCGCCAGGAGAAGGTCGCATTGCCCTTGTTGAGCACGGTCTCGACGGTCTGCGCGATCTGGTTGAAGGGCCGCTCGGTGCTGTCGAGCTTCACCTGCCCGCGCTTGACGCCGGCAAGCCCGGTCTCGAGCGCTCCCGTCAGGCCGCGGATCGAGGGATCGCCGGCCATGATCTCGATCAGGGGCGCTGCGGATTCGAACTGGCTGGTCGCCTTGGCAACCTCTTCGGTCGGCAGGAATAACAGGCCGTTGCGCTCGAAGAACTCGCCGGTGCCGAGCTGCTGCATCGACACGAAATTGGTCTTGTCGTCTTTCAGCTTCGCATAGAGCGCGTCCGCCGCGGCGGTCGTCAGCTCGGGCGTTGCAGTCTCAACGACCGCGAGAATCGTCGCGTCGCGGTCGAAGGCGCGGTCGAACTGCTGGTCGCGCTGCCGCCAGTCGAGATTCTGCGAAATCAGGGAATTGATGTCGGTGTTGATGGCGAAGTGCCGCGCGGCGTAATAGCCCGCACCTACCGACAGCAGGAGCCCGAGAACGACGACGAGGGAGGCAAACCGGGTGCAGGCCCTGACGATGGCAACGACTACGCTTTGCAGCACATCTTTTCTTTCTGGTGAACAGCTTGCCGAAAACGCCCGCTGTTTATCGGAGTTCCCCGGCGAAACCTATTGCTGTTTTGAGTGGCACTCGCCGCACCGAGGTTCGAGGTAAACGGCAAAGTCCGTCGCGAAATGCGGGCGGTCGGTATAGCCGGGGAGTTGAGGCGGGAAAGTGGCGATCCGGTGCGCACAAAGGTCGCCCTTTGCTCACCGGCAGCCCATATTATAATACCGCACATCTCAGCAGCCAGGGAACCTGGGTTCATTGACCTTTCCTTGCTGCCGATTTTTTGACACAAAGTATTGCGCCTCCATGCGCCGGAACCCCGATGGGGGTGGGTGGTTACCGCGTGCGCGAAACCAATGGTGCGGTTATTGCACCTGATTGGTCGGGATCGGGGTGCCGCCGGGGACTTGAAGCGGATTGGTGCAACTTGCGTGATGGACGTCCTATGGAAGTTTACCTAGCGCAACCGCGCGGCTTCTGCGCGGGCGTGGTGCGTGCAATCGAGATCGTGGAACGGGCGCTGGAGAAGTACGGCCCGCCCGTCTACGTGCGCCATGAGATCGTGCACAACAAATACGTAGTCGAGAGCCTGAAGAACAAAGGCGCGATCTTCGTCGAGGAGCTGTCCGAGGTTCCGCCGAAGGCCGTGACGGTTTTCAGCGCCCATGGCGTCGCCCGCAGCGTCGAGGAAGAGGCCGCCGCACGCGACCTTCCGGTGCTCAATGCCACCTGCCCGCTGGTCACGAAAGTTCACAATCAGGGGAAGCGCTACATCACCCGCGGCCGAACCCTGATCCTGATCGGCCATGCCGGCCACCCCGAGGTCGAGGGCACGATGGGCCAGGTTCCCGGCCCCGTGCTGCTGGTCCAAAGCGTTGAAGAGGTTAACGCCCTGACGCTGCCCGCAGATGCGCCATTGGCCTACATCACCCAGACCACACTGTCGGTCGACGACACCAAGGACATCATTGCGGCCCTCCAGGCCCGCTTTACAGATATTCAAGGTCCAGATATCCGGGATATCTGCTATGCGACACAGAACCGCCAATCTGCGGTAAGGGACTTGAGCAAGCTGGTCGACGTGATCTTGGTGGTGGGCGCTGCCAACAGCTCGAACTCGAACCGGCTCCGCGAAATCGGCACTGAAGCCGGCGTCGCGAGTTATTTGATTGCCGACGGCAGCGAGCTCAATCCGGAGTGGTTGAAGAATGCCAGGACCGTCGGCGTCACGGCCGGCGCCTCGGCGCCCGAGGTACTCGTGGATGACGTGATCGAAGCGATGCGGCGGATCGGACCGGTCAAGGTCCAGGTGCTGCCGGGCCGCGAGGAAAACATCGAATTCAGGCTTCCGGCCGAACTGGCTGCGAGCTGACCTACCCCGAATTCCAATCCCAGAAAGAAACCTGCAATGGCTATCCCCTTCTTCAAGGAAATGCGTATCGGCGGCTATTTGCTCAAGCAGAAACTGCTTGGCCGCAAACGCTATCCGCTCGTGCTGATGCTGGAGCCGCTGTTCCGCTGCAACCTCGCCTGCGTCGGCTGCGGCAAGATCGATTATCCCGATGCGATCCTCAACCGTCGCATGACCGCGCAGGAGTGCTGGGACGCGGCCGACGAGTGCGGCGCGCCGATGGTCGCAATTCCCGGCGGCGAGCCGCTGATCCACAAGGAGATCGGCGAGATCGTGCGCGGCCTCGTTGCGCGCAAGAAGTTCGTCTCGCTCTGCACCAACGCGCTGCTGCTCGAGAAGAAGCTCGACCTGTTCGAGCCCTCGCCCTATTTGTTCTTCTCGGTGCATCTCGACGGCCTGCGCGACCACCACGACAAGGCGGTGTCGCAGAAGGGCGTGTTCGACCGCGCCGTCTCCGCGATCAAGGCGGCCAAGGCGCGCGGCTTCACCGTCAACGTCAACGCCACCATCTTCGACGGCCACCCGGCCGAGGAGATCGCGAAATTCCTCGACCTCACCGTCGAGCTCGGTGTCGGCGTCTCGATGTCGCCGGGCTACGCCTATGAGCGTGCGCCGGACCAGGAGCACTTCCTCAACCGCACCAAGACCAAGAAGCTGTTCCGCGACGTCTTCGCGATGGGCAAGGGCAAGAAGTGGAACTTCATGCATTCCGGCCTGTTCCTGGACTTCCTCGCCGGTAACCAGGAATACGAGTGCACGCCGTGGGGCATGCCCGCGCGCAACATCTTCGGTTGGCAGAAGCCCTGCTACCTCCTCGGTGAAGGCTACGCCAAGACCTTCAAGGAGCTGATGGACACCACCGACTGGGAAACCTACGGCACCGGCAAGTACGAGAAGTGCGCCGACTGTATGGCCCATTGCGGCTACGAGCCGACGGCGGCGACCGCAGCCCTCAACAACCCGCTGAAGGCGATGTGGGTGTCGCTGCGCGGCATCAAGACGACGGGCCCGATGGTGCCGGAGATCGACATGTCCAAGCAGCGCCCGGCGCAGTACATCTTCTCGGAGCAGGTCCAGAAGAAGCTCTCGGAGATCCGCAAGGACGAAGCCGCGGCGGCCGCGGAGAAGGCGGCGCGGAAGGCTTCGACGGCTGCGTAAGCGCACGAGTCGGCACGAACGAAAAGGCCCGGTCGCCACCGCGACCGGGCCTTTTGCTTTGTTCGCCGCGAGCGCCCGCGGAGGCCGGAATCAATCCGCGTGCTGTGCTCCCTGCCCCCTCGCTTGGCGCTATTTCAACCGCTCGACGTTCGCTGCCATATCGGGAGCGCGACCGACTCGGTAGGTCGCGTTGCTGCACTTCAGCACCCACACCTCGCGATCGGGCTTTGATCGTTTGCTGTCCTTGACGGCGCTGAGCGCCTTCTCGCACGCAAAGCCCTGCATCCGTATCTGCGCCGCGAGCATGGTCGGCACTGTTTCCTGGGCGGTTTGGGCGAGGCCGGCCGTCAGTCCGCTCATCGTGCTTGCCAGCACCAGTAAGCCAAGCGTCTTGTACATGTGATTTCCTTTCACTGAGGCACCTGCTCATCACCGGCGCTCGATGAACCAGAACGCTGCCGTTATTCCGATTGCATTGGTCGAGATCGACAGGGCTCGACGTTCGATCGCCGGCGGAAAATCAATGCGCTGTCTCCACCGTCAATCCGGCGGAGAGGAAGCTATCGTTGCTGACGGACCATGTCGAGTTGTTGCGCGCGGCGTTTCGTGAGATCCGCCAGAGCCATCCATTCACGATCGCGGCGAGATCGATTTTTGGCAACTATCCTCCCGATTGGGCCGGCGATCAGGCCAGCGATGGCCGCGATTACGGAGAACGGTGATCGGGACGCGATGGGTTTCGCAAGGGCTCAACCCATCCTGCGGAGTAGCGCTTCAAAGCCATAAGGCCCGGTCGCCACCGCGACCGGGCATTTTGTTTTGTCCCGCTCAAGCGCCAAGGAGAGGACCGGAGCGATGTGCGGGGCTACGCTCCCTCTCCTCCTTGGTTGGGCTTCCTTCATGCAAGAGGTGAACAACAACCCCATGCATGCCGCGGCTTTCGCATCAGACGTGTTGGCGTCACATCAGAAATGGACCTCGGTACGCATGCCGAGAACCACGGCATTGTCGGTCTTCACACCGGCGGCGTTATAGCCGCGGCCGCCGGGATTGATCACATACTGCGCGTCGAACTTGAGGTTCAGCCAGCCGGTCGCCTGCCAGCCGTACCAGACTTCGATCGGCACTTCGTTGCCGCCCGCGTTGGGGCTGAGGGCCGCCGAATTCACGTGGGTCGTGCCCACCGCGAAGCCGACTTCGTCCTGGGGACGCCAGCTGAACGTTCCGGTATGCCGGAAGCCCAAGGCGATCTGGTAGTCCTGGAACGACGTCCGATGATCGGCAACGGTCGTATTGAGGAAGGTATACCAACCCACCGCACCGGGACCGTCAACGGTCAACCGTTGCAGGATCGACTCGTAGACGCCGTACCGGCCGCGTCGATCTCCGAGATTTTGATCCGGGACGCCTCCAGTGCCGGGGATGGTGGAGATGATACCGGGAAGGCCGCCATCGATGGTCGATGCGCTGTCGTACCAGCCGCCAAATCTCCAGGTCCCGTTCAAGGGCCCCTTCGGCGCCCAGACCAACTCCACCGGCACCAGCACGCCGCTGGCGGGACTGGAGTGAGGGACGCCCGGCAAGTAGTAGACGGTCGGATCGTCCGTCGTCAGATAATTCGGATTGGCGTCGTAGACGCCGACCGACAATTGAAAATCCTTGGCGAAGTTGTAGTGGACGACACCGGCCCATTGGCTCACCGGCCAGTTATAGATGTAGCCGCCCTGGATGTTGCCGGGCTGGCCGCCGCAGAAGGTCAGGTTGATGAACTCGCACAGACCGAAGAAGAAGTCGGAGCCGACTGGAAGACGGCCGCCCTTGAGTTCAAGCTGATCATTGAAAAGCTTCTGCGAGTAATAGAGTTGGGTCAGGCGAAAGATATTTCCGCGGCCGAAAACTTCGTTGGTCAGCTGCAAGGCCGGAATGCCTGCCTCGGTATTCAGGTTGTCGCCGAAACGCTGGACCAGCGTGAGGCCGACCGTGCCGCCCGGGATGCCGGCAAGCTTCGCCATATCGAGCTTGGCACCGAACCACAACTGTCCGGCGTTGGCCGCGGTGTTCCTATCTCCTCCCGACAGGTTGCCGACGGTTTCATTGCCCAGCGTCAAGCCCAGATCGATGCCCTGCTCCTTCAGCCTCGTTCTGCCGAGATCGCCGAACAGATAAGGTCTCGTCCAGAAGTCGTCGGCGTCCACATAGGGAAGAGGCGCGGCTTTCGTTGGAAAATCGGCCGCGTGTACCGCACCGCCAATCAGCGATGACAAAGCAATCCCCACACCCCATGCACATGCGGTGTTCAAAAACCTGGGCAACATTTTTCTCGTCCTCCCGCCGTCTCAGGCTTTGTCATTCTTGCCTCACGTTCCCGCCAAGCCATCGAGCCTGGAACGCGCTCCTTCCCCAGCACACCGTCGCAGCCGCGCGCCCCCGAAGCTGCTTTGTGTCGACTGGAGCCTGGATCCGTCATGCCTGGTCGCCCGTTCTTGCCGGCAGCGCGTCCACGCCGCGCGGTGCTGCGCCCTGCTGTCCTTCAAATGCCGATCTCGGCGCCGTGCGGGCGAGGCCGGCCAGCGCCATCTTGCGCCGCCGTCGGGCCTGCAACTGATGATCCGCCAACACGCCGATCAGAATCACCGTCCCCATCACCGCAAAGTTCAGGGAATTGGGAATGCCCAGGATATTCACGAGGTTCTGCAGCACCTGCAGCAGCGCGGTCCCCAGCACGATACCGAGGATGGAGCCCTCGCCGCCGCGCAGGCTGCACCCGCCGAGGACGGCAGCCGCGATCGCGTAGAGCTCATAGAAATTGCCGAAGGAGCTCGGCGACACCGAGTTCGTGTAGAACACGAACAAGACTGTTGAGACTCCGGCGAGCCCGCCGCTGATGATATAGGCGGTCGCGATCACGATATTCGTGTTGATGCCCGAGAAGCGCGCCGCTTCCTCGTTCTTGCCGACGGCATAGAGCCAGCGCCCGTAGACCGAGCGGTGCAGCAGCACGCCGAGGACGAGCGCAAGGATGATCAGAAGGATGAAGGTGTTCGGGATGCCCGCGACATTGCCCGAGGCAATGCTGCTCAGCGTCCCGGCCTCGTCGCCGTAGCCGAAGCCACGTGTCGAGTCGCTGGTGTAGTAGCGGGCGGCGCCGCGATAGATCAGCAACCCGCACAGCGTCACGATGAAGGGCTGCATCTTCAACCGGGTGACGAGGAAGCCCTGAATTCCTCCCAGCGCCAGCCCGCCCAGCAACACGGCCAGCAGCGCCAAGGGCCAGGGAACCTGATACGTCGTCAGAAGGTCGATGAATATGACGCCGAGCAGCGCGAACATCGAGCCAAGCGAGAGGTCGATGCCGCCGGTGATGATCACCAGCCCCTCGCCGAGCGCGAACACACCGAACAGGCCGATCAAATTGGCCATGTTCAACAAGTTCACCAGCGACAGGAAGGCCGGATTGATCACGCCCGTGACGGCGGAAATCACCAGCAGCAGCAGGCCCAGGCCGAGTTCTTTCTTGTTCATGGCGCAGCCCCTTCCACGGGGTCCGGCGCCTGGCCGATTGCAAGCTGCAACACGTTGTATTCGCTGAACTGCGGGCGCTCCAGCACGCCGCTGACGCGCCCTTCATGCATCACCGCGATCCGGTCGGAGACGCCAATGACCTCCTCCATGTCGGAAGAAATCATCACGATCGCGACGCCCTGGTCGGCGAGCTCGCGCATCAGCGCGTAGATCTCACTCTTGGCACCGACATCGACGCCACGGGTCGGCTCGTCGAAGAACATCACGCGCGGCTGCATCGAAAGCCACTTGCCCAGCACGACCTTTTGCTGGTTGCCGCCGGAGAGCGTCACGGCCTCCATATCGATGCTCGGCACCTTGATGGAGAGGCGCCTCACCTGCTCTTTCGCGACCTTGCGCTCGGCCGGGCCGCTGACCAGCCACATCCGCGCATAATTCAGCAGGCTGGCGAGCGTCACGTTCTCCCGGATCGGCAACTCCAGCACGAGCCCGGATTTCTTGCGGTCCTCCGGCATCAGATAGATGCCTTGCCTGATCGCGTCCCGCGGCGATGCGACATCGACCGGCGCGTTGTCGATCCTGATCTCGCCGCCCAGCTGCGGATCAATGCCGAAAGCCGCGCGGGCCAGGGAGGTGCGACCGGCGCCCACGAGCCCTGCCAGTCCGATGATCTCGCCATGCCGCACGGAAAGATCGATCTGCCGGTCGGGAAAGGCCGATGTCACGAGGCCGACGATGTCGCAGCCGCCCGGCTGCGGCGCCCGCTTCGGCGGCGTGTGCAGCGCCTTCAGGTCGCGACCGATCATCAGCCGGATCATTGCGGCGTGGCTCAGCCTGTCCCGCGCCAGCTCTCCCACCGTTCGTCCGTCGCGGAGCACCACGACGCGGTCGGCGCAGGTCATGATCTCGCTGAGCCGGTGAGAGATGTAGATCACCGAGATGCCGTGCGCCTTCAGATCGGCAATCACCTCCAGCAGCCGTTCAGTCTCCGAAATCGTCAGGCTGGAGGTCGGCTCGTCCATGATGATCACGCGGGCGTCGATCGAGAGCGCCTTGGCGATCTCCACCAGCTGACGCTCGGCGATCGACAGGTTGTCGACCAGCGTGTCCGGGGTGAAATCGGCGCCCAGCCGCTCCAGCAGCGGCGTCACGCGGGCGCGCATCTCCGCGCTGTCCACCAGCTTCAGCGGACCGCCGACAAGCCTCTCGCGTCCAATGAAGACGTTGGCGGCGACGTCGAGATTCTCGAAAAGGTTCAGCTCCTGATGCACGAAGGCGATGCCGGACTGCGTCGCCTCGTTCACGGTCATACGGGCGTGCTCGGTGCCGCCGATGCGGATCACGCCCTTGCTCGGCGCGATCACGCCACCCAGCACGCGCATCAGCGTCGACTTGCCGGCGCCGTTCTCGCCGATCAAGCCCAACACCTCGCCGCGGTACACACGCAGGCTGACATCATCGAGGGCCATGACCCCGGGATAGGACTTGCTGATCCCGGCGAGTTCGAACAGGATTTCCGCCATTCATCTCCTCCCGCACGACGTCCGACGGCCGTGCCGCCGGGCGTCGAAAGGCGCTGAAAGTCACTTCTTCAGCAGGCCCTTCAGATTTGCGGTGAACTCCGCGACGTTGGATTTGCTGATCACTTGGGTCGGCACGATCAGCTTGCTGTCAGCCGGAATCCAGGACTTGTCGCCGTTCAGCGTCTTGATGATGTTGGTGGCGGAGAGGTACCCGAACTCGTACGGTTGCTGCACGACAGTGGATTCGATTGTGCCGTCGGATATTCCCCGCAGCGTGCGCTGGTCCTCGTCGAATCCGACGATCTTCACCTTGCCGGCCTTGCCCGCCGCCTTGACCGCGTCATAGATCAGCGGTGTCTCGTAGCTCCAGAGGCCGGACAACAGCGCAATGTCGGGATATTTGACGAGCACGTTCTCCATGTTCGCCTTGGCCTTGGCGAAGTCGACCTGGTCGGTGAACACGTCGACCAGCTCGACCTTGGTGCCGGCGATCGCTTCCTTGATGCCTTGCACCCGCTCGCGGGCATTGTCCGCGTCCATCGTGCCGACGAACAGCGCGATCTTGCCGCCGTTCGGCAGCGCCTTCTTGATCTCTTCGCCTGCTTGCCGCCCGGCCGCGACGTTGTCGGTGCCGATATAGGCGAGACGATTGCTCTGCGGCGCGTCGCTGTCGGTCGTGATCAACACGGTCTTGGCCGCAACCTTGTTGAGCTGTTCGGTCGCGTGCGGCGCATCGTCGACCGAGATGGAGATGCCGGCGACGCCGCGCACCAAGAGGTCGTCGAGCTCGCGCCGCTGGCCCGCCGCCGTGCCTTCGTTGGTGACGATCAATTCGATGTTGTATTCCGGGTGCTCCTTCTGCGCCTTTTCGAGCCCGCGGCCGGCGATGGTCCAGAAGTCGGCTGCAACGTTGGTGACCAGCGCGATGGTCTTCTTCTGCTGGGCCTGCGCCACACCCGTCGCCATCGCGAGCGCCGCGGTCGCAAGCAACGGCACTAGCAATTTCTTCATCGATCCGTTCATGTTTCAGCTCCCTTTGGCCACCCCGGATGAGGGGCTTCAGACGCTTTTGCGCCTTATTTTCTTTACGAAGCGAAGAAATGTCGCAGAGCAAAAACATCGAAATTGGGATGTACTGCCCCCTTCTTCACGCGGAAATAGTACATGAGGCATGACATTAGTAAATATGACTCTCAATCGTCACCCATTAGCTGTGTTTTTTCGATCACACTACCCTTTCACTCATTCATTAACTTCACTTAATGAATTAAAGAGGCAGCATGGTTGACCAAATTGAGCAGCCGAGACGAATTTCCAGCACCGCCCGCGGCTCGAATCGCGGCCGCCTCGTGGAGGTCTTGCGACGTCAGGGGCCGTTGCCGCGTGTGGAACTCGCCCGAAGCACGGGATTGAGCTTCGCCGCCGTCTCCGGCCTGACGTCGAGACTGATCGCGGAAGAGTTGCTGTGCGAGACCGAGACGGCGCCGACCTCATGGTCCGACGACACGGACGAAGACGATGCAGAGGGGCTGAACGGCCGCCGCCGCGGCCGGCCGGCCGTGCTGCTGACCCTGAACCCGGAGTTCGGCCGCATCATCGCGGTCTCGCTCCGCATGAATCTGATTGAAACACTGATCGCGGATTTCAGCGGCTCCGGCCTGGCGCAATCGCGGCTCGAAATCGCGACGCGGGCTCTCGATCCGGGCGCGCTGTGCGATCTGGTGATAGCGCAGATCGATGCGATGCTTGAGGCGACGGCCACGCCGCGCCATCGCCTGTTGGGAATCGGGATTGCCCTGCAGGGGATCGTGAACGCGGACACCGGCCGGCATCTGTGGAGTCCGGCGCTCTCCGTCACCGATGTCGATCTGGTGAAGCCGGTGCGCGAGGCCTTCAACGCCGAAGTCGTGATGGCGAATGACGCTGTCGCCGTTGCGCTCGCCCTCACCGCCGCGGAGCCGCCACTGGCGCAGGGCCTCTCGGCCACGATCATGGTCGGCCACGGCGTCGGCATGGGCGTCGTTGTCGACGGCGAAGCGCGCTGGGGCGCCGGCGCCGGCAGCGAGATTGGCCATATCAAACTGGGATCGAACGGGCCGCAATGCCGCTGCGGCCAGCGCGGCTGTATCGAGGCCCATCTGGCCGACTATGCGCTCTACCGCGACGCCCGCACATTTCTCGACCTGCCGCCGGCGGCGGCGCAACAGCCTTCCGAGGCGCAGATGGCCCTCCTGCGCGAGCGAGCGCGGGGCGGCGACCCCCGTCTCGAGCACGTATTTCAGCAGGCGGGCCGCGCGCTTGCCGAGGCGGTCGCGGCAACGATATCCGTGCTGCGCCCACACCATGTGATCCTGGCGGGACCCGGGCTGCAGGCATTTGACATGATGCGCCGCGCCTATGAGGAGCGGCTCGAGCAAGCGGTGCTGCCATGGCTGCTCAAGTCCACGGCGATCTATCTGCGTCCCAGCGAGTCGGCAGCAATTGTCGAGGGCATGATGCGACGGACGCTGTGGGTCGTGGACCGGAACCGCATGGAGACGACCGACTGAGCATGCACCAAAACGCAAAAGGCCCGGTCACCAATGGTGACCGGACCTTTTATTTTATCGCATCAAGAGGTCAGGCCGCCTTGGACACCAGGACCTCGCTCTCGATGAGCTCCGTCCCGATCAAATAGTCGCGGCAGCCGCGAAGCGAGCGCAGCGCGCGGTTGAAGTCGATGCCGGTCGAGACCAGCGCATGCAGCGTCGTAGGATTGCGCACGATGCCGCGCAGCACGGCCGGAAGGTCGATCTGGCCGTTCGGCTTGATCGCGGCGCGGGCGATCGCGGGCAGCGCGCGGTGCGCGGGATCGCTGATGACGCGGACCGCGGCAAAGGGCAGCCCAGCCTCGGCGGCGTAGGCGGCCGCGATGTGGCTCTCCATGTCGACGGCCGCAGCCCCGGTCTCTGAATGCAGCGCCGCCTTGCAGGACCGTTTCGTGACCACCTCCTCGGCGCCGGCGAGGCTGCCGCGCACGACGCGGCGGCGGCCCGACGTCAGGCGGTCGATCAGGTCGTCGCCGAGCGATAGGCCAGCGGCCCAGCGGGTGTCGCCGGACAGCACCTCGGTCGCCAGCACGACGTCGCCGGAGCGCAGCGTCGGGTCGAGCCCGCCGGCCACGCCGAACGAGATCACACCGCGAATCGTATCAGGATCGACCACCGTCAGCAGCGCTCGGAGCTGGCTGGGGCTGCTGGACGAGCAGATCACAGCCATTCCAGGCCCGGCCGCGATACGGGCCTCCTGAACCAGTCCAGTCACGATCAAGATCGGCCGCGGATCAATGGCATTGCCCGCGGTAAAATAGTCCCCCGTCCCCAAAGTCACATTCCGACCCCTACCACCCTGCTGTTGGTGTTCCGCAAGTTCCGATACCGCGCCAGCGCCCACAGCGGAAAGAACTTTGGGTAACCATGATAACGTAGATAGAACACGCGGGGGAAGCCCGTGGCGGTGTACCGCTGCTCGTCCCACAGTCCTTTTTTGTTCTGTGTTGCAATCAGGTACTCCACCCCGCGGGCGACGGCCGGGTGATCAACCTCGCCTGCCGCCATCAGGCCAAGCAAGGCCCATGCCGTTTGCGAGGCGGTCGAGGGGGCGGTTTCCCAGCCCTTGTAGTCCAGGCGGTAGCTGACGGCGTCCTCGCCCCAGCCGCCATCCTTGTTCTGGATCGAGGCCAGCCAGGCGGCAGCCTTCCGCATCATGGGGTCCTTGTGGTCGACGCCGGCCATGTTGAGGGCGCAGAGCACGGACCAGGTTCCATAGATGAAGTTCATGCCCCAGCGACCGTACCAGGAACCCTCCGGGTGCTGGGTGTTGCGGAGATAGGCCACGCCGTCGGCGACGTGCTTGCTGGTCTTCTCGGTCTCGCCGAGCTGGGCCAGCATCGAGATGCAGCGCGCGGTGACGTCCTCGGTCGGCGGATCGAGCAGCGCGCCGTGGTCCGAGAACGGGATGTTGTTCAGGTAATATTCGAGGTTGTTGACGTCGAAGGCGGCCCAGCCGCCATCGTCGCTCTGCATGCCCTCGATCCATTCCCGGCCGCGGGCGATCGCCGCGTCGTAACCGGTCGCACCGTGCTCCCGGCGCATGCGGTCCATCGACATCACCACCACGGCGGTGTCGTCGAGATCAGGATAATGGGCGTTGTTGTACTGGAAGGCCCAGCCGCCCGGACGCACGTCGGGCCGCTTCACCGCCCAGTCGCCCTTCACCTCGAGCTCCTGCTTCGGGATCAGCCAGTCTAGGCCCTGCTTGGCTGCGGGCACCGCCTTGTCGCCGCCGGCTTCCAGCAGCGCATGCGCGGTCAGCGTCGTGTCCCACACCGGCGAGACGCAGGGCTGGCAGTAGGCTTCGTCGTCGCGGATCACCAGCAGCTTGTCGATGCCCCGGCGCGTCACCGCACGCGGCGGATAGTTCTCGTCCTTGCCGAGCGCGTCGTACATCATGACGATGTTGGCCATGGGCGGATAGATCGCGCCCATGCCGTCCTCGCCGTTCAGCCGCTCCTCGGTGAAGGCGAGCGCCGCATCGATCGCGCGCTGGCGCAGGCTCTTCGGAAACATCGGCTCGATGACGCGCAGGATCGCATCGAGCGAACGGAACAGCAGGAACCAGGCCATGCTCTGATGCGGCGCCTTCGCCGTCATGCCGATCGAGCGCGGATCCTGCAAAAACAGCTCGTCGATGCCGACGCCCTTCGGGTTCTTCGCGCGCGGCTTGAGCGCAGCGATCACCATCAGCGGCACCATGGTGGTGCGCGCCCAGTAGGAGATCTTGTTGAGGTGGAACGGCGACCAGAACGGCAGCAGCACGATCTCGATCGGCAGCACCGGCACCGCGCGCCAGGTCACGACGCCGAACGTCGCGAGCAGGAAGCGTGTGAAGACGTTGCTATGGATCGCACCGCCGCGGGCATGGATCGCCTCGCGCGCACGCACCATATGCGGGCTATCTGTGGAATCGCCGATCATCTTCAGCGCGAAGTACGCCTTCACGCTGGCGCTCATGTCGAACTCGCCGTCATACACCAGCGGCCAGCCGCCATGGGCGCCCTGGACGCGGCGCAGATAATTGCCGATCTTGGCCTCGAGCGCGGTGTCGACGGGCTCTGCGAGATAATGGCGCAGCAGGATGTACTCGGCCGGAATCGTGCAGTCGGCCTCGAGCTCGAACACCCAATGGCCGTCGGATTGCTGGAAGCCGAGGACGCCCTGCGTCGCCGACGCAATGCTCGATTCCAACACCCTCGATTCCACTGCCTCGCGGCGGGTCGCGTTCAAGGAATCCATGTCGCTCGATTGCTCCGATAGTCGATTGAAAGTGACCGGGACATTCGCCCGTCAGGGCCGCTTTTCAGGATCCTTTGGCGGCCAGCACCAGATCGGCGGCGCGATCACCCGACCGGACCGATCCCTCGATGGTTGCAGGCAACCCCGTAGCAGTCCAATCGCCGGCAAGGAACAGGTTTTTCAGCGCGGTCGCCGGCCCCGGACGCAGGGCATTCTGGGCCGGCGTCGCCGCAAATGTGGCACGGCGCTCGCGCACGATCTGCCACGGTGGCAGCTCGCCGGACACGCCGGCCGCCTCGCAGACATCGTTCCAGATCGCCTGCGCCAGTTCCTCGCGCGGCATGTCGACCAGACGGTCGCCATTGCTGATGGTCACCGAGAGGCGGTTCGGGAACGCGAACAGCCATTCCACGACGCCGCCGATCACGCCGAGGATCGGCGCCGAACCGGGCGGCGGCTCAAAGCGGAAATGCGCGTTCACGATGGCGCGGAATTCGGTCGGCGTCTTCAGGCCCGGCAGCAGGCTCGCTGCCGCGCGCGGCGGCACCGCCATCACGATGACGTCGCCCGCACCGAGCTGGACCACGTCCTCGCCGCCGAAATTCAATGCGGTCACCTTGCCGTCGCTGCTGACGAACGAACGCAGCTCATGGCCGAGCTGAACGGAGTGGCCACGCTCCTGCAGGAATTTCACCGCCGGCTCGATCAGCACGGCGCTGAGGCCGTCGCGCGCGATCAGCGGGCGGCAGGCCTGCCCGCCCGCAAGCAGCGTCTCGCGCACGATGGCGCCGGCAAGCCCGGCCGAGCCCTCGGGCGGATCGACATTGAGAGCTGCGAGCAGCAGCGGCTGCACCAGGCGCTGATAGAGGATGCCTTCGCAAGGAATCGACTTGCCGACCAGCGTGTCTTCCGAGGCCCAGATCAGCGGCGCCAGCTTCAGATAATCGGTGAGCCCGGTGTCGGGCACGCGGCGGCTTTCGTCGAGCACCCAGGTCGGCAGCCGGCCGTTGCCGAGATCGATCTGCCAGCGCTGCCCGGTCTTGATGTCGACGAAGGGAAACTGCGCGCTGTCGGGGCCGACGAGACCCGCTTCGGTGCCGATCGAGCGCGCATAGGCGCGCGCATGGCCGTTGCCTGACAGCAGCAGGTGATTGCCATTGTCGATGGTGAGATTGGTGGCGCCGTCGAAATAGGAGCGGCAGCGGCCGCCGGCCTGATGCGTCGCCTCGTGCACGGCGACCTTGAAGCCGGCATTGGCGAGCCGCACGGCGGCAGAGAGGCCGGAAATTCCGGCGCCGATGATGTGAGCTGTCTTTTGCATCAGATGAAAGCGTAACGGAGCAGGATCAGGATGCGTGTGACCTTCGACACACGCACCGGCTCGCGCGGCGCGTTGAAACCGCGCGCGATCAGGAGGTCCAGAATGGAATGGTAGTACTTCGACATGATCCGCGGCGCGCGCACGGCGCGGCGCTTGTTGCGGTTCATGATCTCGTCCGACTTTTCGAAATGCGCCTTCGCGCGCTGCGTCAGCGGTGCGCAGACCTTCGGCAATGCGCGCTCGGCGATCACGCGGTTCGGGTCGTTGGAGGTGATGCCGGCATGCAGCAGCGCCTCGCGCGGCAGATAGAGCCGGCCAAGACCTGCGTCCTCGTCGATGTCGCGCAGGATGTTGGTGAGCTGGAGCGCGCGCCCGAGATGGTACGCGAGCAGGATGCCATCCTCTTCCGGCAGGCCGAACACGCGCACCGACAATCGACCGACAGCGCTCGCGACGCGATCGCAATAGAGATCGAGCGTTGCCATGTCAGGCGCGCGGATGTCCTGCGGCACGTCCATCTCCATGCCGTCGACGATGGCGAGGAAATCCTCGCGCTTCAGGCCGAAGGTCTTCACCGAGGCGACGTAGTCCTTCAGCCGCGGCGGCGGATTGCCCTGATAGAGCGCATCGATGTCGTTGCGCCACTCCTGAAGCGCGGCGAGACGCTCGTCGCGCGGGCCGTCGGAATCGGCGATGTCGTCGACCTGGCGGCAGAAGCTGTAGATCTGGAACATCGCTTCGCGCTGGTCATGCGGCAGGATGCGCATCGCGGCATAGAACGAGCTGCCGGATGCGGTCGAGCCATAACTGGCGCCGGGCGTGGCCGCCTCAAGCGTCATGGGCAGTCCCCGGTCTGGAAATGGCCTTGCGCCCGATCGCGCGACGGCCGACTTCGCCGATCATGCCGGCGAGGCTGAAGGTGAGCAGCTCGAACTTGTTCAGATGCACGCGCTCGCGCAGGGGATCGCGGACCTTGAGCAGGCGCACGATGCGGTCGGCATAGGCCTGGATCACCGCGACGTCGACACCGAGGCGGAAATCGCGGATCTCCGCAGCTAGCGACCTGCCCTCGTCGAGCAGGGCCTCGTTGCGCGCGGCAAGCGACTGAAGGCAGGCCAGCATCGCCGGTGGCGACTGCGCAAGCCCGAGTTGCTCCACGGAAGCACCGCTCGCCGCCAGCGCATCGCGCGGCAGATAGACGCGGTTGAGCTCGCGGAAATCCTTGCCGCAATCCTGCAGGTGGTTGTTGATCTGGAGGCCTGCGCAGAGCGCATCCGACGCGACCCAGGTCGAGGTGCTCTCGCCGTGGACGTCGAGCATGAAGCGGCCGACCGGCATCGCCGAATAGCGGCAATAGTGGATGACCTCGTCCCAGGTCTCGTAGCGCAGCTTCGTCACGTCCATGCGGAACGCGATCAGCACGTCGAGCGCGTGCCGCGGCGTCATGCCGCGCTCGGCCAGCGCACGCCGCAGCGTGACGGCCTCGGCCTGGGTGTCGCCTTTGCCGAGCAGTTCCGCCTCGAGCAGGTCGAGACAAGCGAGCTTCTGGTCGGGGGGCAGCGTGGCGTGGTCTGCGATGTCGTCGGCGGTGCGGACGAAATTGTAATAGGCCAGGATCAGGGCGCGATGACGCGGATGAATGATCCAGGACGCGACGGGAAAATTCTCGTCGCGGTCACCCTTGCCGGATCGCAATTCGCTCGCAGAGGTCATCGAGGGCTGGTTTACAATCGTTTGGACAGGAAGAGCTTTTTTCGCTCGCGCGGGCTCGTGCCGGCGATGCCGCCGCGGCCCCCATATAGGGGAATACGGCCGCAAAACCAATCCTGTCTCTCGATGGCAGCCCTTCCGGATCCGGCCCGAAAAGGCGGCTCCGCGGCCGCCTTTGTGGGCCAGTGGCCGAGCTTACTGGTTATGGTTCTTCAGGACCTGGTCGCAGGCCTGCGAGATCTTGGCCCGGTTCTCCTTGAGGCAGGCCAGGATGGTGAAATCGCCCTGGTCGATGACCGGACGGCAGAACTTCTGCACATCGCGCGTGCAGGCCTTTTGCTCGGCGTCCGTGCCGCGCCCACCTTGCTGCTGGGCGAATGCTGCCGTCGAAAGAGATGCGGACACCAGGGTGAGAACGACGAGAAGCTTACGCATTGTATTCCTTCATTCTGACGGCAGAATCGCACCAATCCCGGACAGCACAGGGCGGACGGCCGGAACGGATTGTTCTGATGGCAAGTCGCCGCGGAAGTAGCGGCCTCGGAGAAGGCACAAGCACTGGCAAATGCGGCCAAATTGGCGCCACCCTGCCAAATCAGGTCTTCCCTGCGCTTTCATTGGCAGATGTAAGAGATTGATACTACGTCATAATTCAGAGGCGTCGCGTTTTGCTTGGCACCTGTTGCACACCTGCATCTCTCCGCCCGGCCATTTCGGCCAGAAACACGCGGAAACACGGGGAATTGCGATATCGGGGGCGGCGCAAGCCGTCGTGAACCACCATCTCTGGCGGCCAAGCTTTGAACCTGACACAGGCTCAAGGCACTAAACTTTCGATGTGGCGAGACGTTCTTAATCGTAAGTGAACGTCGTTCCAAAACGGGATATTTGAGATGAAATTCTTTGGGCGATCTGGACTGGCAATCAAGGCGGCCGGCATCGGGGCTGCGCTGCTCTTCTCAGTTACGGCAAGCCACGCTCAGTCGTCCGGACCCTTTGCCGGTTTCGACGGCGCGTGGACCGGCACCGGCACGGTGTCGCTGTCAGACGGCTCCACCGAGCGCATCCGCTGCAAGGCAGACTACAAGGTCGCCGGCAGCGGCCTCGCGCTCAAGCAGGCCCTGCACTGCGCCTCCGACAGCTACAAGTTCGACCTCACCAGCGATGTCACGAGCCAGGGCGAGCGGATCTCCGGCAACTGGAGCGAGTCCAACCGCAACATCTTCGGCAATCTGCAAGGCACCGCCGGCGGCGGCCAGATCGACGTCTTCGTCGAGGCCAACGGCTTCGCCGCCAATCTGTCGCTGCGCACCAACGGCACCAAGCAGACGGTACAGATCTCCTCGAAGGGCGAGATCCGCGGCGTCAACATCACGATGACGAAGGGCTGATCCCTTCCCGATCGATGTGGAACACGCCCCCGGTTCTCGCGAGCCGGGGGCTTTTTGCTGACGTGAACGTGTTCTGACGGGCTTGCTGAGATGGACCCAGTTCGCAGACATCTGCTCAAGGCGATCGGGCTGTTCGCAGCTACCCGCGCGTTCGCCGATGACCAGCGAGGACCGAACATGCAGCCGTCGCCCGTGAAGCCGCGTCACGTGCTCTGCTTTCTTGGCAAGGACGATAACCTGCTGCATCCGCCGAAGGCGGTGGCAAAGACGATCGCCGATTTCAATTTCGAGATCGACCGCACCTATTCGCAAGCCAAGCCCGATCCGCACATGGAGCGGTCGTTCGGCGTGTGCTGGGACCGGGTCTTCCCGAAAGCATGGTCTGCTGCCGACGAAGCCGCCGTCGCCAACCATAAAGCCGTGCTCTATTTGCTGAGCCCGCCGCTAGAGCAGCAGACGGCGGTCGCCTATTCGGCGGCGGCCTTGCGCATCGTCGAGGAGATGATCGAGGCCGGCGCCACCGCCGTGAAGGGCGAAAGCGCGGGCGTCGCCCACGGGCTTGTGCGGTGGCGCAGTCTCGCTGATCAGGCACGCACGGGCGCAAAGACCAGCCAGGGCCTTGGCATGACGCTCGGCCTCGCCAAGGCCTGTCGCCTTGCCTTCGCCAAGCGCCCGCTCGGCGGCGATCGCTATTACGAGACCGTCGGCTATCACCTCGTCGGCCTGCCGGAGGTCTATGTCGCGAAATCGCGCGGCAACGAGTGGTCCGCGGTGATGCTGATGGAGGAGATCGCAAACGCGATGGCTGAGCACGGCATCGAGGCGACGCTTCGCGATCGCAAGCTCACGATCTCGCGGGAGCAGGACTATGCCGAGGACGACTTCAAGTTCAATCCGTACGGGATCGTCCGCGTCGAGGCGTGAGCGCCGCACGCCGCCCGGTCAGTCCTTGCGCGCGACGCATTCGCACCGGCATCTGAAATAGACCGCATCCGGATCGCGCCCCCACGCGTCCCATCCGGCCAACGCGGTCTGAATTTCATCATCCGTGGCGAGCCCCTTGCGCAAAAGCTGCGGCCCGAAACCGAGCAAGCTCCGCCGCGCATCGGCGACGGCTTCGCTGCGGCTCGTAGCATCGGCGCTATGATTGACATAGCTCGCACCGGTCCAAACCGGCGTAAAACCGTGAGCACGAAGAATCGAGCTCTGCCGCCGGCCGAAGCGAAGCGCGTCCGGATCGTCGTGCTCGTACCAGCGCTGCCAGAGATCGAGCGCGAGGCGCACGCCGTCGATGTCAGGATGAAGGACGTTGCCGCCGACATCGGCGTCACGCGTCGCAATGAGGCCACCGGGCTTCAGCACCCGCCGCGCTTCCGCGAGCGCTCGCGTCAGCACCGCCTGGCTCTGGTGGTACAACACCGCATGGAAGAACACCGCGTCGAACGCCTCGTCCTCGAACGGAAGCGCGGTCATGTCGGCTTCGACGAAGGACAGGTTGGTCAAGCTTTCCGCCGCTGCCAGCCGATCGGCGGCGGCGATCGCGTTCGGCTCGATGTCGACGCCGACCGCCTTTGCGACCAGGCCCGCGAGCGCCGCCGTAATCGTCCCGGGCCCGCAGCCGGCGTCGAGCAGGATCATGCCCGATGTCAAGAACGGGACGAAAAAGGCGGCGCAATCGCCGCCCCGCTTCCGCTGAAACTCCACGATCGAGCTGTCGTGCCGTATCGGCCGCATGAGCTATCCTCGGAACGAAAACCGGCGCAGTCGTCCAGACTGCGCCGATTCCATGTCCGGTGGATGAAGGCGCTCAGATCGCCGGCTTGTCGGGCCCCTGAAGCCTGGCGTGCAGATTGATCAGCCACATCGCCGTCGGCCTGAGGATGAAGAGGTCGGCGACGAGCGCCATGACCATCGAGAAGGCGCTGAGCCAGCCGAACAGCCGCAGCGACGGCAGGTCCGAGAACACGGTGACGACGAGGCCGCAGGCCAGCACCACCGTGGTCAGGATCAGCGCGGGGCCGACCAGCACGGTCGCCCGCTCCACCGCGAGCGCCGAGCCGACGCCGGGCTTGCTCTCGAGCCTCAGGCGATTGAGGAAGTGGATGGTGGCGCTGAGGCCCAGGCCGAACGAGACGGTGAGCGCGACGACGCTGGCAAATTGCAGCCCCTCGCCCATCGCCCACAGCACCGTTCCCGACATCACGACGGGGAAGATGCCCGGCAGGATGCAGGCGAACATCACCACCCATGAGCGGAAGGCCAGGCCGATGAAGAGCGCGACCAGCGCGAATTCGACCGTGAGGCCGCGGTTCAGCTTCTCGATCATGCTGGCCGAGTTGCGCGCCGCGATAGCGGCGAGGCCCGTCACCGCGATCTCGTAACCCGGATGCTTCTTGCGGACGGCGTCGAGCTCGGAATCGAGCTTGTCGACGATCGGCAGCAGCTGGCTGGAATCCTTGTCCGGAACGCGGCCCGCGACCACGACGGCATCCTGCTCGGCGTCGATGAAGCGGCGCACCAGATGCTCGGGGATGACGTTGACATATTCCTTCAGCGTCGCGACGTCGGCGCTGCCGGCCTTTGCCGCCAGCCAGCGCCGCAGGGTCTCGAGCGACCAGACATTGCCGACACCGGCCGCCTTCTCCACGGTCGCGTGCACGTCCGCGATGGTCTGCAGCGTCTCCGGCGAATACAGTGTTTCGCCCTTGGGGAACTGGATCAGCACGTTGACCGGGTTGGCGCCGGTGAGCTTGGCGTCGAGCCGGTCGCTGGCGGCAACGGCCTGACGCTTGTCCGGCACCTGGTCGGCGAGCCGGTAGCGCGGCTCCAGATTGGCGTAGATGACGCCGAGGCCGCCGACGAACAGCACCGCGATCAGGCTGAACAGGCCGGGGCGGCCCACCATGCGCACCGCGATCCAGTAGCAGAAATTGCGCAGCGCCTGCACGCCAGCATCCGCGCTCTGGAATTTCACGGCAAAGATCTTCTCGTTGCGCACGAACAGCACGCCGAACACCGGCACCAGCGACAGCACCGCGACCAGCGCGATGATGGTGGCGGCGAGGCCCGCCTCGCCGAACTTGCGGATCAGGTCGGAGTCGGAGAATTGCAGCGCGATGAAGGAAATGCCCGCGGTGCCGTGCGTCAGCACGCAGGCCGGGCCCACCACCAGCACGGCGTTCTTGAACGCGGTGAACTTGTCCTGGCCTGCGATCAGCCGGTCGCGCGCGGCGAAGGTGAGCTGCATCGAGTCCGAGAAGCTGATCACCATGATGAGCGGCGTCATCACGTTCAGGAACATGTTGAGATTGAAATTGGCCCAGCCGAGCGCGCCGAGCGCCAGGAGGATCGCGATCATCGGCGGGAACGCCGCCGCGATCATGAACGAGATCTTGCGGAAGAAGATGATGGCGATGACGCAGCCGGCGAGGATGCCGAGGATGTTGTAGGTCAGCCCGTCGCGCTCGACGGCGTTGCGGATCTCGAGCTGCATCACCGGCACGCCGGAGAGCTGCACGTTGAGGCCGGTGTCGCCGAGATCCTCCTTCATCAGCGCGCGAATGTCGCCGACGGTCTTGGTCAGCTTGCTGGACGCGACCACCTCCGGATCGAGCGACAGCACGACCAGCGCCAGCGTGCCGTCCTCCGACAGCAGCTTGCCGCGGATGATCTCGTTGTTTTTGACGGTCTCGATGAACTTGTCATAGGCCTCGCCCTCGGGGAGCTCGGCCGGGAATAGCGCCGCCGGCAGCTTGCCCGGCGCCGGCGCCTGGCGCGCCGAGAACAGCGAGACTAGGCCGCGCGTGCCTTCGACCAGTTGCATGTCGGTGATGAAGTCGCGCAGCTTCTCGAGGTTGTTCCGCGCCAGGAGGTTCTTGCCCTCGACCACGACGAGGACGTCAAATTCCTCGGCCGGGAACTTCTTGGTCACCTCTTCATACTGCTTGAATTCGCGGGTATCGGAGCGGAACAGCTGCGACAGCGAATCGTCGATCTTGATCCGGTGGATGCCGAACACGGCGCCGACGATCAGCGCGAGCAGGATGATGCAGGAGACGATCGGCGCCCGGACCGCGATCAGGCCGATGCGCTCGAGCCCGAAGGCGATCGAGGACGCAGGTCCCTGCTCGACCTTGTCGACATGAACCTCACTCTCGCTGTGCTTTTCGAGCATGCCTTATCCAGTTCCTAAATCGGCTCAAGCTGTGAGCTTATGGCGTCCCGCGAACGGCTTGAAAATGCCATACCAATGGGAGGCTTGCCCTTTGAAAATGCGCGGAAAATCGCCGGCAGCGGTTTAGCAGGTCAAAAGGCCTTTTCGCAAGCAGGCGAAGGGCGGCCGAATCGATCAAGATGCGGCGATTTTGCCGGAATGCCCGTCATTCGGGCTGTGTCGTGCCGATTCGACGCGGCGCACGGTCCGCGCTCTCGTCCTTCAGCGCCACCCCCGTGACCTCCCGGGCCAGCCCTTCGCGGACCAGCCAGGCGATCTTGAAGGCGGCCTCGTCATAGCTCAACCCGGCCTTGTGGATGTTCGAGACGCAATTGCGCTCGGCATCGCTGCGGCCGGGTTTTGGCGCGAAGGTCAGGTAGGCGCCGAGGCTGTCGGGCGCCGACAAGCCGGGCCGCTCGCCGATCAGCATCACGACCATGCGCGCGCCGAGAATCGCGCCGATCTCGTCGCCGAGCGCGACGCGCGCGCCTGAGGCGACGACCAAATGGCCGATCGCGACATCCCCTTCCGCAAGCAGCGGCAGCAGGCACCCCACCAGCGCCGCCGCATGGGCGTGGACCGCCGCCGCCGAGAGGCCATCTCCGATGACGATCGCGAGCTGGCAAGGCTCGGAAGCACTTCGCGCCAGAAGCTCCGCCGATCCGGCATCGAGCTGTCGTCCGAGATCCGGCCGGCGCAGATAATCCCTGCGATCGATCGCCTGGCTGCTCGCCTCGGTGACGGCGAGACCGAGCGCGCGAAGATCGGCAGCGAGCCGCGACGCATCGAAGGCGGCATGCACGGCATCGCGGGCGCGGGCATGGTCCAACGTGAAATCGAGCAGCGGCTTGGTCGGCACGCTCGCACCGCTGCGGCCGAGCGCAACGCGCGCGGGTGTGAGCGACCGCAGATCAATGGTCGGCCGAGCCGGAACTGACTTATCACTCATTCGGCGGGAACAGCAGCCTCGCGCAGCCGGATCGAGTAGTTCGAGGCATTCTGCTGGCCGCTGGAGGCTGCGCGCGCGAAGGTGATGAGATGGTGCGCGATCAGGGTGCAGCCGATCAGGCCTTCGAGATCGCCGCGCTTGATGCGGCCCAGCGCGAACTTCCAGAACACGCGCCTGTAATTGCCGAGCACGCCGACCTTCCAGAAGATGTTCCTGACCATGACGAGGCCGCGTCGGATATTAGCCCAGGTCTTCATCTCGTCCGGCACCGGCATCTTGAGGCGGTGGGGATAGACTTGGTCGCACTGATACTGGAAGCGCGCGTAGACCTTCTCGGGCTCGTAGGCGACGGCCATGGCGTGCTTCCAGGACGCGACAACGTCGTCATAGGGCAGCAGGAAGTCGACGTTGGAATCGCGCCCCTCGTCCTCGATCAGGCGTCCTTCCTTCTCCAGCCGGTCCCAGAGCGGCGTCTTCGGCAGCGCCTGGAGCAGGTTGATGGTGAGCAGCGGAATGCGCGATTCCTCGACGAAAGCGAGCAGCGCTTCGGATGTGTTCGGCTTGTCGGTGTCGAGCCCCATGATGATGCCGGACACCACCTCCATGCCGTAGGAGTTGATGGTGCGCACGCCCTCGAGGATCGGGACCATCATGTTGTGGTCCTTGTGCATCGCCTTCAGCGCATCGGGATCGGGCGTCTCGATGCCGCAGAAGATGGTGATGAAATAGGCCTCGCGCATCTTCTCGAGGATCTCGGGGCGCTTGGCGATATTGAGCGTCGCCTCGCAGGCGAGCCGCACCACATAGCCGGTCTTCTTCTGCCATTCGATCAGGTGCGGCAGCAGATCCATCGCCGCCTTGCGGTTGCCGATGAAATTGTCGTCGACGAAATAGACCGTGTCCGTCATGCCGCATTCGCGCAGGCGGTCGAGCTCGGCGATGATCTGCTCCGGCGTCTTGATGCGCGGGTTGCGGCCGTAGAGGCCGGGGATGTCGCAGAACTCGCACTGATAGGGACAGCCGCTGGAATACTGGATGCTGCCGAGGAAGTATTTCTTCACATCGGCGAGCTCATAGGCCGGGATCGGAAACTCCGTCATCGGCACGCGGTCCTTGGTGGTCAGCACCACCTGCTCGCCAGGACGCGCGGTGTCGCGCGACAGAATCTCGATCAGCTGGTTGGTGGCGTCGCCAAGCTCGCCGACATGGAGGTAGTCGAACGACGGATAATAGTCCGGGCAGGCGCTGACGGAGGGACCGCCGAGCGCGACCGGCAGATCGAACTCATGGGCGCGGCGGCAGATGTCGTTCATCTGCTGGCGCTGGATGTGCATGCCGCTGACGAAGACGGCTTCCGCCCATTCGAACTCGTCCTTCGTGGCGCGGCGGAGATTCTCGTCGACGAATTTGACCTGCCAGTCCTCAGGCAGGTAGGCGGAGATCAGCAGCAGGCCCTGCGGCGGCATGAAGGCGCAGACGCCGTCGGTCAAGGGATAGGAGTGCTCGAAGGTCCCGAACGACGACGTGTAACGCGGAAACACACACAGGATCCGCCGGGCCGTACCGTTGCTTTCAGCTCGCATCAAAGCTCCCCCAGCCACGCTCGACAGATGGTGCGGAAATTGCCAGCAGACACATAGCGTAACGCTGCCGCCGGAATTTCTCAATATTGTGGCAGCATCTTAATTCGCGAAGCCCGCCAATGGTTTCCTCTCGGGGATCTGGGCGCTTCAGCGCCCTCATGCGATCAGCCGCGAGGCAAAATCGGGCAGCAGGCCTGCATCGCCGGCAAGGCGGAAATCGGCGCCCGCAATGCCTGACTGCACCAGCCAGTCGTCGAATTCCGGCGCACGGCGCAGTCCGAAGACGTCGCGGACATAGAGCGCGTCGTGAAAAGACGTGGACTGGTAGTTCAGCATGACGTCGTCGGCGCCGGGGACGCCCATGATGAAGGTGACGCCGGCAGCCGCGAGCAGCGTCAGCAGATTGTCCATGTCGTCCTGGTCCGCCTCGGCATGGTTGGTGTAGCAGATGTCGATGCCGAGCGGCAGGCCGAGCAGCTTGCCGCAAAAATGATCCTCCAGCCCGGCGCGGATGATTTCCTTGCCGTCATAGAGATATTCCGGGCCGATGAAGCCGACCACGCTGTTGACCAGCAACGGCGCGAAGGCGCGGGCGACCCCATAGGCGCGCGCCTCGCAGGTCTGCTGGTCGACGCCGTGATGGGCATTGGCCGACAGCGCCGAGCCCTGCCCGGTCTCGAAATACATCACGTTCTCGCCGACCGTGCCGCGCTTCTGCGACAGCCCGGCTTCTCGCGCCTCCTTCAGCAAGGCGAGGTCGATGCCGAAGCTGCGGTTGGCGGCCTCGGTGCCGGCGACCGACTGGAAGACGAGATCGACCGGCACGCCCTGCCCGATCAGCGACAGCGTCGTCGTGACATGGGTTAGCACGCAGCCTTGCGTCGGGATCTTCAGCCGCGCGATGATCTCGTCGAGCAGCCGCAGCAATTGTGCGATCACGGCCGGATCGTCGCTGGCCGGATTGATGCCGATGCAGGCATCGCCGGCCCCCAGCAAAATGCCGTCGAGGATCGAGGCGGTGATGCCCCTGGCATCGTCGAACGGATGATTGGGCTGAAGGCGCGTGCTCATCCGGCCCTTCAGGCCGATGGTGTTGCGGAAGGCGGTGGTGACCTCGCATTTCCGCGCCGCCAGGATCAGATCCTGGTTGCGCATCAGCTTTGACACCGCGGCCGCCATTTCCGGGGTGATGCCGCCCGCCAGCTTGCGCAGGACCTCGGGCGTTGCCGCATCCGACAGCAGCCAGTCGCGGAAGGCGCCGACCGTGAGCGAGGAGACCTGCGCAAACGCTTTGGCGTCGTGGCTGTCGATGACGAGGCGGGTGACCTCGTCGGCCTCATAGGGGATGACGGCTTCCTGGAGAAACTGCCCGAGCGGGACATCGGCCAGCGCCATCCGCGCCGCGATCATCTGCTCGGCGCTGGCGGCGGCGATCCCGGCCAGCCGGTCGCCGGAGCGCGGCGGGGTCGCTTTGGCGAGCAGGTCGCGCAAGTCGGGGAAGGTGTAGGTCGTGGCATCGATGGTGTGGCGGTAGACCAAGGGCCTCTCCGGGGCTCGTCGGCCAGCGGCCGACACCAGGGACTATCCTGAAACTATACCTTCGGATCAAGACGCTGAAATATCTTACCTTTCCTTCGACTAAGGGCGAAGGGGCCGAAGCTGCGCGTTAACGCTGCATCCACCTTCGTTCTGCATAGTTTTGCATCAATTTTAGACGACCGCACTTTCCGGCCGCTCCCGGCCATTCGGGCCCCGCACCATGACATCAGACCGATCTGGGAATGCCGCCAGCCAGGCGGGCCGTTTCACGCTGACCGTCAAGCTCTATGCGATCTTCGCGCTGTTCGCCCTGCTCACGGCGGCGATCGCGATGCTGTCCGACTACAACAGCCGGCGCAGCGCCGACCTGACCAGCGCGATCGAGACCGCCAACGCCGCCGCGCTGAACGTCGAGCGGGTCAACTCGCTGGTCTACGCGGTCGTGATGGAGTCGCGCGGCGTCTACATGTCGACCGAGCCCGCCGTCGTGAAGAAATTCGGCGACGGCCTGCTCAAGTTCAACGCGCAGATCATCGAGGTCGTGAAGCGCTGGGAGACCATCGTCAAAGCCGACGATGCCGAGCAGTTCGCGACCTTCAAGAAGCGCATCGAGCAGTTCGTCGACTTCCGCAAGGAGCTGGTGCGCCGCGGCGTCGAGATCAACGCAGCCGCAGGCCGCGAATGGGGCGACAACGACGCCAACCGCGCGGTGCGCTCGGCGCTGAACAAGGACCTCGAGGCGCTGTCCAAGGTCTATGCCGAGCGCGCCAAGCAGATCGCGCAGGAGACCGAGACCAACCGCACCCTGTCCTTCGTCCTGACCTGCCTCGGCGGCGTGGCGCTGGTGCTGGTCGTGATCGGCATCGTCATCATCGCTCGCTCGATCGCGCGGCCGCTCTCGGCCATCACCGCGACCATCAAGCAGGTCGCCGACGGCGCCGAGGATGTCACGGTGCCGCACACCGAGCGCGCCGACGAGATCGGCGCGCTGGCCCGCGCGATCCAGGTCTTCCAGGAGGCCATGGACCGCAACCGCAATCTGGCCTCGCAGGTCTCGCAGGACTCCGCGACACGCGAGGAGCGCGCCCGCCACATCGAGACATCCGTCGAGGCGTTCCGCGAGGCGATCGGCGCGATCATGCGCGGCCTCGGCGACAACGCCACCGTCATGCGCGAGACCGCGCAGACCATCACGCGCGCCACCGCCAACGCCAGCGGCCGCGCCGGCACGGCAGCCGACGCCACCGCGCAGGCTTCAAACAACGTCACCGCGGTGGCGGGCGCGGCCGAGGAGCTGTCGGCGTCGGTGGAGGAGATCGGCCGCCAGGTGCGGCAGTCCGCGAGCGCGGTCGAGCAGACCGGCCAGCGCACCGAGAAATCCATTGCCGAGATCGAGAGCCTTGCGGCCGCCACCCAGCGCATCGACGGCGTGCTCAATCTCATCCAGGCGATCGCCGAGCAGACCAACCTGCTCGCGCTCAACGCCACCATCGAAGCCGCCCGCGCCGGCGATGCCGGCCGTGGCTTTGCCGTCGTCGCCCACGAGGTGAAGGCGCTGGCGGGCCAGACCGCCAAGGCCACCGCCGAGATCGGCGAGAACGTCTCGATGATCCAGAGCTCCACCCGCAACGCGGTCGACGCGGTGCGCGAGATCGGCGGCGCCGTGCGCGAGATCAACGAGGTCACCTCGGCGATCGCGGGCGCCATCGGCCAGCAGGACCAGGCCACGCGCGAGATCTCCTCCAACGCGCAAAGCGCCGCCCAGGGCAACGAGACGCTGGTCGCCAACATCACCTCGCTGCGCGACGCCATCGGCGAGACCGATACGGCGGCATCCTCCGTGCTGACGGCCGCGAGCAGCCTCACCGCAACGGCCGAGACGCTGTCGCGGGAGGTGGAAAAATTCTTCCAGAACCTGCGCTCGGGCGCGGCGGACGGCCGCATCGCCAAGGCGGGATGACAAGGCGGGATGATCAGTGCATCCGCCGCTGCAGAGGCGGCGGTGGGCCTGCTCCAAACAAAATATCGAAAACAACCCCATGCACAGTAGCCGAGGTGAGCCTTATCAATGGATTGGCTGTCCGCGCAGGATTTATGCGGATTTTACGAATTCCCTTTGACACGTCGGGCAAAACACTGGCATGATGTCAGCATGCCGATCCGGACCCGTGGCCGCGCGATGCTTCCATTCCCGATCCCATCATCCCTGCGCTGGGCAGGCATTCGGTCGCAATTGCCGCCCTCGCGAGCACGGTGATTTCATTCGTCGCAAACCACGCGGGCTGCCGCAAACGGCAAAGACAGTCATCCCTGGAAGTACAACTCAATGAACAAGAACAATCGCGTGCTGTTTCTCTGCACCGGCAACTACTACCGCAGCCGCTACGCCGAAGAGATCTTCAACCACCGCGCCAGGCGCGAAGGGCTGGACTGGCTCTCCTTCTCGCGCGCCGTGGCCGAAAGGCTCTCGCCTGAAAACGTGGGACCGATCTCGCGCCACGCATTGGAAGCCCTGCAAGCGAAGGGCATCGCGCCGGGAGGCGGTACGCGGCATCCGGTGCTCTGCACGCTCGACGATTTTGCGCAAGCTGGGCTTGTGGTCGCGCTGAAGGACGCCGAGCATCGCCCCATGATCGAGCGCCGCTTTGCCGGCGTCGCCCATCGTGTCGAATATTGGGACGTGGATGATATCGAGTATCTCGATGCGGCAACGGCGCTGGGCAAGATCGATGAGCACGTTGGGCAGCTGATCGGGAGCCTGCAAAGCCGCTCCCGATAGACGGCGCCCTGCTCCGCCGTCACACCGTCAGCAACGTCTTGATCGCGCGGCGCTGGTCCATGCGCGCAGCTGGTCGATGCGAGCATAAGGCGCTTGCGCGCCGGTGGCAGCCCTAGAGCATCATGGAAGCGAGGACGATCAGGCCGATCGCGGTCAACCCCCAAGCCAGCGAATGCATTGCCCACGGCCGCATCGTTGCACTCCGTCCGGGTATCCTGCCTCAGCATGAAATCCCCGGGCGACACGCACGGCTTGAGATAGATCAATGATTGAAGATGAGCGCGGAGACGGCGGCCACAGTGAAAGCACCGGCCGCAATGGCGATGACACGCAGGAGAAGCTCGTTGCTCATGCCCAAGATTAACATGGGTTAGGCCGGTCAATTTATGCAGTTTGTGCCAGAATGGACCGTACGGACAATGCGCCACCTCGACAGGCCAGGCTAGGGGGCGGACTCATAACGCGCGGCCAGCCATAGCCGGATAGATGCGAGTTGGACGAGCACAAGGTAGTTTCCCGCAAGCCTGTCGTAGCGCGTCGCCACACGACGACATTGTTTGATCCTGTTGAAGAACCGTTCGACCTGGTTGCGCTTTGCCGTGGCGCTATGATGCAGCGGCCCGCCGATGCGATCCGGCCGGATGACCTGCGACAGACCGCGATTTTGCGCTACGCCTCATGGGCGGCCGCCTTCCGAATGTCGCGGGGCCCGCGCCCGACGCCCACGACAGCCTGCTGAAGCTGCCCCCCTGAAAATTATTTTTTCGGCCGCGACCCCGGCGCCGGGTTTGCGCCCTCTTGTCTGGGTGAGTGCGCCATAGCGGCGCGTCACGAACCGGAGCACAGAACCATGTGGTATAGGAAGAATGTTGGCGGGTGGGGGCGCGCGGCCAGGCTGATCGGCGGCGGCTTGATGCTCATCTGCGGCGTGGTCGCGCTGCACGCTTCGCCGCTCGGGCTACTGCTCAGCGGTGCGGGTGTGGTGACGCTGGTCACTGGCGTGTTCGGCTATTGTCCTGCTTGCGCCGTCGCCGGGCGCGAGCCGCTGAAGGGGTGACCGCCTTGGCGCGCGTATCAGACGATCTCTTGCTCGCGGCACAGTCGGGCGACCGGCACGCGCTCACACAGCTCTTGGTGGCGCTGCAGCCGGACATTCGACGCTACGCCCGGCGCCTTTGCTACCGCGCCTCGGTCATCGAAGATGTGGTGCAAGAAGCACTCATCGTCGTCTACCGGCGCGTGGGCACGATCCGCAGTCCAGCCGCACTCGCTGGCTGGCTGCTAACCGTCATCGCGCGCCTTTGCATGCTGCCGGCGCTGATGCTGATGCGCGGTGTCGAGGAGCTCGCCAGCCTGGAAGAGGCACGCGAGCTCGCAAAGGTCCCGCCGGACGAGTTACGCATAGACTTGGTCAATGCGATCGAGTCGCTTTCGCCGTCGCATCGCGAAGTGCTGCTGTTGCGAGATCTCGAAGATCTGACGATTGGGGAAATCGCCCGGCGGCTCGGCGTGACGCGCGAAGCGGCCAAAAGCCGCCTGCGCCGCGCCCGCACATTGGTGCGCGAATACCTGCTCGGCACAAAGAACAGCGGACGAGAGAGCACATGAATTACTTTCGTGGAATCGGCATGTTCGGGAGCGCTTTCCTGGGCGCACACCTGATGTGCGGCGCGGCGGCGGCGGCGCTACTCGCTTGGGCCATCGTCCACCAGACCGCGCACCCTTGGCTATCCCTGGGCGCGGGCGTTGCAGCCCTCGTCGCGTTACGCGGATGCCCGATGTGCTGGACTGTGGGCTTGGTCGAGACGCTTTCGCAAGGCCGTCGCGATTCAACCGATGCTCTTTCAATAAATAGCGCCGCCAGCGAAAGCATCAGGGGGTCACCATGCAAAGGGTGAGTGCCGTCTTGGGCTCTGCACTATTCTTCCTGGTTGCGCCGTGCGTGCTCGCAGGGCTGATCCCGTGGTCGATGACTCGCTGGGAGTTTAGGCCTGCTTTTTTCGGTCTTGAGGGCGCGCGCTCAGTCGGCGTCCTCCTCATCTTGGTCGGTTTGCCGGGACTCGTGGACTCCTTTGCACGATTTGCGCTTCAAGGACTCGGCACACCTGCGCCCGTTGCGCCAACCAAGAACCTGGTGGTCACTGGTCTCTACCGGCATGTGCGCAATCCGATCTACCTCGCCGTCGTCGCAATTATCCTTGGTCAGGCTATGTTGTTTGGCGATGGGCGCCTCGTTCTGTTTGGCGCACTGCTCTGGCTCGCCTTCCACCTGTTCGTCGTTGCCTATGAAGAGCCGACTTTGCGGGACACGTTTGGTTCAGAGTACGAGGCATATCGCGCGAACGTCCGCCGCTGGGTTCCGCGGGTGGCCCCCTTGGAGAGCACCGGAGTCCGGTTCGCGACAGCCCGCAAAGCAATGAGGTCAGGCGGGTGTGTTCCCTGCGGCAAATTTCGGCAAGCCCCACGAACCTGGTCGCTATTGGAGCAAAGCAGACGTAGTCACCAGGCACATGACGCCGCCGGGTTTATAGGTACACGGCCTGGTCCGCCGCTGCGCCTACTTCGGCAGACATTCCACATTGTAGGCGATGATGATCTGGCTGGGGTCGGCCTTTCCCAGGCTCTTCAAGTCTTCCAGGCCGCTCTTCAGCCTCGCGCCCGCCTGGCCCAGGCTGGACTCGAGCGTCGACTTTGCCGCCCTGCATCGCTCTTCGCTCGAGAACTCCTGAAACACGACGGTCGGCAGCAGCCGCCATTCCGCCCTGTCGTTCGTTGCGGCTGGACTGACCGAATAGGAGAAGACGTACATCAGGACCCACATTGTGGGGCTCCGGTGAAATGCGGTACGGGCCGTATCGCGCCACGCGGCGCCGTGTCCTGCTTGATCCAGATCAACGAATGATGGTGGGTCTCGCGCGGCCTGCGCAGCCATTCCCGTGGCGAAGGCCTCAACAACGAAAAGCCCCGGCATGCGGGCCGAGGCTTGCGATCCAGCCCGCGTACATCCGGCGAACCGTATCGTCGATGCAGAGACTAGCCGTGAATTTTGAATAGATCATGACGATGTTGCATCGACAAAATGTCGCGCCGGGTCGGAACCGGATCATGCATCGCGGGACTATCGTTCCGAAATCGCTTTTTGATCGACGAAGATTCGAACGCGGCCGACATCCTCGACCTCACGATAGTGGCTCAACTCGAGCTTGAGCTCGGGATCCGAATTGGCCCAGGCCAGCCAATCGAACGGAACCGAGCTCAACATGTAGGTGTCCACCAGAATCACATCGGGGCGGCCGCTTCGCAGGTCGGCCAGGAGTTGCCGCCGTTCGAAATCGATGATGCCGTCCAGCTTTGCCCGCTCGCCCTGACTGAGCTGCGCGTTTTTCTGGATCATCATCGCGCCGGCCGCCAGCATCTGCACACAGGAATTGCCCGCCCAGGTGCCATTGATCTGGCGGACGAGCGGATGCCCGAGAGCGACGTGATCGGTGATCGTGAGCAGCCGCGGGTTTTTGACGAGGGCCTCGATACGCTCTTCCAGCGGAGGAAAGTGCCGGACCGGCACGGACAGGCAGAACCCGATGAACACAATGGCCGCGAGGCCGCCGATCATGACCGGCAGGCGCAACGTTCTCGTGCGAACATGCAGCAACGGCGCGGCGACCGCGAACATGCAAAGCGCGAACGCCGTATAGGTCCAGCCCTTGCCTTGCAGAACGAAACTCGCGGCGCCGCCGACGGCTGCGGCGAGCCACGGGGTTGCGTCGCCGTCCAGCTTGAAGTGTTGCGGAGCCACAAGGCGCAGAATCGCGATGGACGCGAAGATCACGATGGCCGGAAAATACAGCAGATCGCCCAGATTCATCCTCAACGGCACATAGGTGGCCGCGACCATCGGAGCATAGGTGAACAGATAGTCGGGAAAGGCGAGAACGAGCACCGCGCCGTAGCCGATGACGACGGCAGCGGCTGCGCACGCTTCAGCGGTGAACAAGGCCCTGAGCGAGCGCTGGCGCAAGGCGGCAAGGATGATCGGAACGCCTGCCACGAGCGCAAGATGCGGCTTGAGGCTCATGGCGAGTCCTGCCCCCAGTCCCGCCACGACCGCAACCGGTCCCGGACCAAGGCCGCGCCAGCGGATCGCGGTGATCGCGACGAAAGGGGTCAGGGCAATGACGGCAATGTGCTCGCGTTGGCCGAAGACGGCGCTGGAAAGAATTGCGAACAGGAACGCGAGCAGGCAAGTTGCAAGATTTCTCTCGCCAGCTTCCAGCCCTGCCGCCACACCGGCGCGGTCGATCACGACGAGCGCGCCGACGATCTCGATCATCACCAGGATGATCACGACGATCTCGGGCGCAAGGCCGGTCGCGCGCGCAAACATCAACGCGGGCATGTAGAGGTAGACCGAGAGCGGCGGATTCACCTCGAAGACGTCGACCCCGAGCTTGCCGCCATCCAGGACCTTCTCGCCTTCGGTCAGCAGGCAGCCCAGATCCGCGTTGAGAACGACGGGTATCTGAACAAGCAAGGCCGTCAGCAGGATCGCGGCCACGATCATCCAACGGTGATTCATGCTGAAATTGCTTCCTGACAGATCCGGGGCGCGGCCGCCCCTTGTGAGGCCGGCAAAAAGCGCTCTCCGCGGGCGGAAGCGGTCTATTCCCTTCACCTGCGTGAACCTGCGGTAGAGCGCGCTCAGCGCCACTCTCAACGGCAGTCGTTACTATTGTGCTACAATGATCTGAAACAATGCCGCAATGGCCTGAAATAATGCCAAGTCATTGCCGGAGGCAGGCCAGGGGCAGCCTTCCGATTCTCATAAATAACATAAAACATAACATATAATGTTGCGCCGGAGGTGCGCGCCCTCTCCCGCTTGCGGGAGAGGGTTGGGGTGAGGGTGCATCCGCAATGGGACACTCCCCTAGAGGAGAAAGCCCTCACCCGGCGCCATAACCGATGCAAAGCATCGGCGTTTTTAAAGGACGGCGGCCAAGGGCCGCCTATGCCGACCTCTCCCGCAAGCGGGCGAGGTGAACCGAGCCTGCGGCACCTGATTCAACCTAACGCCATTCGGCCCTACCCCATCACCCCGCCGCGCTTGATCAGCTCCTTGCCGACCGCGGCAAGGTGCACCTGATCCGGCCCGTCGCCGATGCGGATGAAGCGGGCGTAGACATAGGCGCGGGCGAGGAATGTGTCCTGCGAGACGCCGGCGGCGCCGTGGATCTGGATGGCGCGGTCGATGACGCGAGCGGCCATGCTGGGCACCACGATCTTGGCCGCGGCGATCAAATCGCGCGCGGCCTTGTTGCCTTCGCGGTCCATCTTGTCGGCGGCCTGCAGCGTGAGGAGCCGCGCCTGCGCGATCTCGCAGAAGGAGTGCGCGATGTCCTCGCGCACCGAGCCCTGCTCGGCCAGCGGCTTGCCGAAGGCGACGCGCGACACGGAGCGCTGGCACATCAATTCCAGCGCGCGCTGGGCGCAGCCGATCAGGCGCATGCAATGATGGATGCGGCCGGGGCCGAGCCGCCCCTGCGCGATCTCGAAGCCGCGGCCCTCGCCGAGCAGCATGTTCTCCGCGGGCACGCGGACATTGTCGTAGACGATCTCGGGATGGCCGACCGGCGCGTCGTCGTAGCCGTAAGTGAGCATGTCGCGGACGATGCGCACGCCGGACGTCGCCTTCGGCACCAGGATCATGGATTGCTGGCGATGGCGATCGGGATCGGGATCATCGGGCGCGGTCTTGCCCATCACGATCAGGATCTCGCAATCCTCGTTCATAGCACCGGAGGTGAACCATTTGCGACCGTTGATGACGTAGTCGTCGCCGTCGCGTTTGATCGCGCACTGGATGTTGGTGGCATCGCTGGAGGCGACCTGCGGCTCCGTCATCGAGAAGCCGGAGCGGATGCGCCCTTCCAGCAGCGGCTTCAGCCAGCGCTCCTGCTGCGCCTTGGTGCCGTAGTTTGCGAGCACCTCCATGTTGCCGACATCGGGCGCCGAGCAGTTGAACACCTCGGGCGCCCAGAGGATGCGGCCCATGATCTCCTTCACCGGCGCGTATTCGAGGTTGGAGAGCCCCGGACCGTGCTCGCCTGACAGGAACAGATTCCAGAGCCCCTGCTCCCGCGCCAGCCGCTTCAGGTCCTGCAGGATCTGCGGCGTCTTGTAGCGCGCGGCCTCCGGCTTCACCTGCTCGTAATAGAGCTCCTCGACCGGCTCGACATGGGTCCGCATGAACTGCCGGACGCGGTCCTGCAGCTCCAGCGAACGGGCGGAGTGTTGAAAGTCCATGGTGGTCTCCTCTTTCCTTCTCCCCTTGTGGGAGAAGGTGGCATAGGCGGCCTTCGGCCGCCGTTCCTAAGAACGCCGAAGCAAAGCTTCGGCTATGGCGCCGGATGAGGGGTTGGCTCCGCAAACTCAAACGCAAATTCGACTCGCGGAGAGATACCCCTCACCCGGCTGCGCTTCGCGCATCCACCCTCTCCCGCAAGGGGAGAGGGTGCACCGCGTCTGTGGCATTCGTCAGTCTCGTAGGGTGGGCAAAGCGACCTGTCCGCCGTAGCTCGAAGAGCGAAGGCGGAAGCGTGCCCACGTTCCTGTTTCCGTATTGATAGGTGGTGGGCACGGCGCAAGTGCGCCTTTGCCCACCAGACGATACCGAGTTCGCGGAGAGAGCCCATCACCCGGCTCGCAATCCCCTCACGTCCCGCGCAAGAGCTCGCTCGCGACGACCCAGTCGTTGCCGTCGAACTGGAGCATGTAGCCGTCCTTGATCGGGCGGAAATCCTGCGGCGTGGTGTTGAGGGTGATGCCGGGCATCAGCAGCGACAGCGGCACGTTCTTCAGGTTAGCCGCCTGCGCCATGATGTTCTCGCGCGTCAGATTGTCCTTGCATTGCTTGAGCAGCACCACCAGCGCCTCGGCGACGGTGTAGCCGTAGAGGCCGGCGACGTTGTTGATGTCGGCATTGGGCAGGCGCTTCTTCATGAACTCGATATAGGCCGTCATCGCCGGATCGTCCTTCGGCTGCTCGACGAACGGTTTGAGCGAGCCGAGCGAGAGCACGCCCTTGCCGGCATCGAGGCCAGCAGGCGTCATCACCGTCGCCTTGTTGGCGCAGCCGCTCGCGAGGAAGCGTGTCGGCTGCCAGCCGACCTCATGGGCTTTCCGGATCGCCTGGGCGCAGGCGCGCGGCGTCACCGAATAGATCATGAAGACGTCGGCCTTGGTGTTGGCGAGAGTCAGCACCTGGGAATCGACGGTGGGATCGGTGACCTCGAAGCTCGAGGCCATCGCGATCGCCTTGTCGGCGTCAGCGCCGAGCGCCTCCTTGACCCCGCGGAAATATTCCTTGCCCGCGTCGTCGTTCTGATAGAGCACCGCGAAGCGCGCATTCGGGTTCTTGGCACGGGCATAGGCGACGTCGATCGCGGCCTCGCTGGTGTAGTTCGGCGCCCACGGCAGCGCCATCGACCACGGCATGTTGGCCGGATCGTTCCACTTCGAGGCCGAGCTGATCAAGAAGATCTGCGGCACTTTGTTGCTGTTGAGGTATTTCGCGATCGCCGAGCTCGGCGCGGTGCCCATGGTCGCGAAGATGAAGGCGACGCCGTCGCCCTCGACGAGGCGCCGCGCGGCTTCCATGGTCTTGGGCGGCGAGAAGGCGTCGTCGAGCGAGATCAGGTTGAGCTTGCGGCCGTTGACCCCGCCCTTCTCGTTGACCTCGTCGAAATAGGCGGAGATCACCCGGCCGGTGATGCCGAGCGGCGATGCCGGGCCGCTATAGGGCATGGTGTTGCCGATCTTGATCTCGGTGTCGCTGACACCGGGACCGTAGGATTTCTGCGCGAACACGGGCGTGGAAAGGCAGGCTGCAGCCAGCGCTGCGGCCAGGGCCAAAGCGGCTTTCATGGTTTCTCCCCGGTGATTATCGCCGCGCGAGGCAACCACGCGGCGCGCTGCTTCTTGTCAGCGCGTCAGCTCAGCGGAGTTCCGCAAGATGGTCTTGCGTCGAGTTGCTGGTCACTCGGCGCTTCGTTTCGAGCCTGCGTAGGAGCGGCGCAGCAGGGCAAACAGGCTACCTCCCGTCGCCGCACCGAGCAGATAGACCACGACGGTCTGGACTGCGAGCGGCAGGCTGAAATTCATCCTGAAGAAGGAGATCGTGACCGTCTCAAAATTCTGCGCGGCGAAGATCACCGTCGCCGCCGCGATGAGAACGATGATCGCGAGATAGAGCCAGCGCATCAGGGTCCCCCGGCGATCGCCCTAGCCGCGCCGCTTCAGGGCGAAGCCGAGGCTGATCCAGCCGGCGCCGGCCATGATCAGGTCGATGCCGAGGAACAGGCCGAGGATGTAGACGCTGTTGACCGGCCAGCGCGCCACGATCAGGAGGCCAAGCAGCAGCGTGATGGCGGCGGAGAGCGCCACCCACACCCACGGGCTTTCGCGCTTCATGCTGAAGGCGAGAAACAGCCTGACGGCGCCGGAGGCGATCAGCGATATGCCGAGGAAAAGCGTCAGCAGGACTGCCGCAAACAGCGGGTTCTCGAAGGTGAGGAAGCCGGCGATGACGTAGAGCACGCCGAGCAACGCCCAGATCAGGAATTTGCCCCAGCTCTTCATCTGGAACGCGCCGATGATCTCGGTGGCGCCGGCGACGATCATCATGGCGCCGACCACGATCACGCTCGCGACCGTCGCCATCACCATGCTGCCGAGCGCGATGAAGCCGGCGATGAGATAGACGACGCCGAGGGCGACGATCCAGCCCCATTTGGCGTGAAGCGCCGTAATGCCCGAGCCGAGGCCTGAAGGATGAGTCGTATCCGAAGCACTTGTCATGGCGGCTACTCCTGCATGCAAGCCCGGAGGCACACGCCAGGATAGCACGGGCCGGGCCGGGGCGACAGCCAGCAGAGCACCCTCAGCGGCAGCAACATTGACGCAAATCAAGATCGAATGCGGTGCGTCAGGGGCGCGACCGCTCCATCTCGAGCTCGGCCTTGAGGTTGTCGAGGTCGCGATAAATTGAGGCGACCGCCAGCACGCGGCCACCCTTGCGGTACTTCAACAAGCAGTCCTTGCCGGAAATGCTGCCGTCGATCGCGATGTCGTCAAAGCTCTCGGCATGGCCGACATAGTTGATCGGCACGTCGTAATGCTGGCTCCAGAAGAACGGCACCGCGTCGAAGCGCTCGCGCGTGCCGAGCATGTTGCGCGCCGCGGTCTGGCCCTGGCGCTCCGCCACCACCCAGTGCTCGACGCGGATGGTGTGCCGCGAATGCGGATCGGGCCAGCGCGCGATGTCGCCGGCTGCGAAGATGCCGGCGATGCTGGTCTCCAGAAATTCGCTGACGCTGACGCCGCGATCGGCGGCAAGGCCGGCCTGCTCGGCCAGCAAGAGGCGCGGCTTGACGCCGATTCCGACCACGACGAGATCGGCCTCGATGACGGCGCCGCTCTTCAATGTGGCGCGGGTGCCGTCGAGCTTCTCGACGGTGTCCTTGAGATGGAAGTTGACGCCGTTCTCCTCGTGCAGCGCGCGCACGAAGTCGCCCATCTCGGGGCCGAGCACCTTCTGCATCGGCCGCTCCTCGGGCGCGACGACATGCACCTCGATCTTGCGCGCACGCAGCGATGCCGCAACTTCCAAGCCGATGAAGCTGGCGCCGATCACCAGCGCGCGCTTGGCGCTGCCGGCCGCCTTGATGATGGCACGGCTGTCGGCAACGGAGCGCAGGGTGTGGACATGCGGCTGGTCCGCGCCGGGAATCCGGAGCTTGACCGGCTCGGCGCCGGTGGCGAGCAGCAGCCGATCGAACGGGAGCTTGTCGCCATTGCCGAGCGTCACGCTGCGCGCCTTCGGATCGATCGCCGAGACGTCCGTGTTCAGCCTGAGGTCGATGCCGGCGTCCTGATAATAGTCCTCGCCGCGCAGCGGCAGCCAATCCTCCGGCGCGTTGCCGGCGAGGTAATCCTTGGAGAGGTTGGGACGGTCGACCGGCATCGCGGCGTCATTGCTGAGCATGGTGATGGCGCCGCTAAAACCCTCGCGCCGGAGCGTCTCGGCCGCCGCAAAGCCCGCCGCACCGCCGCCGACGATGACGAATTTTTCCGGCGTCGGCGCGCTGCGATGAGCCGTTGATGGTTTCGGCGCCTCACGCTTGCGCTGAACGACGATCCTGTCGCCATCGCGCGCGACGTCCCATACCGCGAGTGCATTCAGCGCCGGCGGGCGGGTCGCCTCGCCCGTGCGCAAGGAGAAGCAGGCGTGATGCCAGGGACAGCGGATGGTGTCATCGACCACCAGCCCCTCGGCGAGTGGGCCGTGATAGTGGCTGCAGGCCGGCTCGATCGCGAAGATGTCGCTGCCGGCCTGCACCAGCAGGACATCCTCCTCGCCGACATGGCCGAGCAATTTGCCGTCCTTGAATTCGGTCAGCGACACGCCGCCGGTGAGGTCGGGTCCGCTCGGCTTCTTGTCCTCGGTCATGATCGTCTCCTTGGCGCCGTCTCCTTGCGGATCAATCGTCCGAATTGGCCAGCCCCAGGAGTTCCTGGCGGGTCAGCGCATTATCGCGGAACACGCCCAACATGCGGCTGGTGACAAGATCGGTGCCGGGCTTGTGCGCGCCGCGCGTCGTCATGCAGTGATGCGTCGCCTTGATGATGACACCGACGCCTTCGGGCCTCAACACATCGTTGATCGTGTTGGCGATCTGCGCGGTCATCTTCTCCTGGATCTGGAGGCGCTTGGCGTAGACATCGACGACGCGCGCAAGCTTGCTGATGCCGACGACGCGGCCCTGCGGGATATAGGCGACCCAGGCGCGGCCGACGATCGGCGCCATGTGATGCTCGCAATGGCTCTCGAAGCGAACGCCGCGCAGCACGATCATCTCGTCATAGCCCTCGATCTCCTCGAAGGTCTTTTGCAGGATTTCGGTCGGATCCTGCGCATAGCCGGAAAAATACTCCTCGAAAGCGCGCGCGACGCGGTCCGGCGTCTCGCGCAGGCCGTCGCGCGCCGGATCGTCGCCGGCCCAGCGGATCATGGTCCGGATCGCCTGCTCGACCTCCGCCCTGTCGGGCCGGTCGCTCGGCGCCTGCGCCACCGCAACCCGTTCCAGCTTGCGCGCTTGCAACTTCATTCAAAACCTCCCCTGCAACGAGCCGCGGACAGAAGCGGCCCCACAGCTTGGACGGCGGCAGCTGCAAAAGGTTCCCGGGATCGGGAAAAATCGCGAAGGGTGGCGGCTTAGTTGGGCGCAGGCGCTCCAAGACCCTCATGGTGAGGAGCGCGAAGCGCGTCTCGAACCATGCAGGCCCAGCCGTGGCCTTCATCCTTCGAGACGCCCGCTTTGCGGGCTCCTCAGGATGAGGAGCTAGGCTGTCTATGCCGCAGCCGCCTTCCGCGCGTCGAGCACGGCCTGCGCCCATTCGGCCGGCCGCTCCTGCGGCAGATTGTGACCGGCGCCGGCGAACACGCGGCGCTCGAAAAAACCTTCGAACTTGCGCGCGTGGTGTGCGGTGCCGGGATTGACGCCATCGCTGTCGCCGTCGATCGCGATCGTGGGAACGCGGATCTGTGGCTGCGCGGCGAGCTTCGCCTCGATGCCCGCATAGGCCGGATCGCCCTCGACCAGCGCGTAGCGGTGGCGATAGGAGTGGATCACGACATCGACGAAATCAGGATTGTCGAACGAGGCTGCGCTCTTCTCGAAAGTCGCGTCATCAAACGTCCATGTCGGCGACCACATCGACCAGAGCTGTCGCGCAAAGCCACGGCGGTTGCGCTCCAGCGCGCGGCGGCCGCGCTCGTTGTGAAAGAGATATTGATACCAGAGCGCCGCCTCCTCCGGCGGCGAGGCCGGCTCCATGGAGCGCGCGATGTTCTGGATGTTGTAGGAATTGCCGGAGACGAGCGCGACGACGCGCTCGGTATGCAGCGTCGAGACGACGCAGGCCGCGCGTCCGCCCCAATCATAGCCGCCGACGACAGCGCGCTCGATGCGAAGCGCGTCCATGAAGGCGAGGAGATCGGCCCCGAGCGCCGCCTGCTCGCCGGAGCGCAAGGTCGAAGCGGAACGAAACCGCGTCGGCCCATAGCCGCGCAGCCAGGGCACCAGCACCCGCGCGCCCGCCGCTGCGATGAGCGGCGCGGTGTCGGCATAGGCGTGCACATCGTAGGGAAAGCCGTGGCCCACGATGCAAGGCCAGCCGTCGGGCGCGCCGTACTCGAGATAGGCGATGTCGAGGATATCCGTGGTGATGGTTTTTTGGTGCATGATTTGCTCACGGATGCGCGGGGTATCGTGGGCCGACGACAGGCTCCGCGATATCCGGGCTACGAGCGCGCCGTTACTTCTGCGGGCCGGACAGCGAGATGTCGCGCTCGGCGCGGAAGACGTTGCTGTAGAGGTTGGCGATCCACTGCCGGCCGATCTCGGTCTTGTTGAGATAGCCGATCTCGGTCTGGATGTGTGGTGCGACGCTGTTCCAATAGAATTGTGGATAGCGGTTCACGATGTCGGCGGGCGAGTCGTAGCCGAGCTGGCGGTTGATGCCGACCTCCTCGAACTCGTAGTACAGCGCGTTGGCCTTGCGCAGATAGTTGGGATCGCCGAGCTGGCCGATGAAGTCGGCGGCGCGCAGGATCGAGGCCTCGTCGTCATATTCCTGCCCCTCGCGGGCCGGGAAGCGGGTGCCCTCGATGGCGCGGGCGACGCGCTCGCTGTCGACGCCGCGGATCGGCGGGAGCCGCCGCCTCACGAAAAGTTTCGAGCGATCAACGTGATACATCATGAGACTGGCATCCGATGCGCCGCGCGGCAGCGACACTTTGGTGCCGGCCTCGTCGACGATGAAGCCGTCCTCGTCATCCTCCGGAAACAGCCCGCGGACATAGCCGATATCGTGCGCAAGGCAGGCGATCAGGACATGAATGTAGTCCTCGGCATCGATGTGCGCGTGCAGGTTGCGGCCGAGCATGATCGCCTGGGCCGCCAGCGTCACCAGCATCGTATGTTCGATGTTGTGATAGAGCGCATCGCTGTTGCCGATGCATTCCATCGCGGTGCGCGTCGAGGCCTCCACCACCCTGGCATAGGACTCGTCGTACCTGCGACGCATGAACGAGCCCAGCAACTTCTCCAGGGATTCAGCCGCCAGTCTCGGTAACGTCATCATGGATGCAGCCCCGTTCGATGCAGCCCCGCTTGCCGGTGGTGTCTCACGCCAACTCCCGACGTTTCATTCTTGCCCTCGACGCAGGCGGCCAGCATAGCCCATCTTGGGCCAAGTGACCAAACCCCCGGCAACGCGATGACGGAAATATGTTACCGTTGTGCTCTGCGACATCAGGCTTGCGGCAACGGATCGACACGCCCGGGCGACCGCAGTGAGAACACGGCATTCACTCTGCCAGCAGCACGTCGACGGCGACGCCGAGCTTCTGTTTCGGCGAACCGACGATGATGCCGTCGACCGGCGAGACGTCGGAGAAGTCGCGGCCGACCGCGAGCATGATATGGTCATTGGCGACCAGGAGATCGTTGGTCGGATCGAAATCGACCCAGCCGAGCTCCGCCCCGCACCACAGCGACACCCAGGCATGGGTGGCGTCGGCGCCCTGCAAGCGCGGCTGACCCGGCGGCGGAATGGTGCGCAAATAGCCGCTGACATAGGCCGCCGGCAGACCGAGGCCGCGCAGCCCTGCGATCATCACATGAGCGAAATCCTGACAGACGCCGTGGCGCTTGTCGAAGACCTCGTTGAGCGGCGTGGAGATCACGGTGGCCTTGGGATCGTAGCGGAATTCGGTGCGGATGCGATGCATGAGATCGACCGCGCCAGCGAGGATACCCCTGCCTGACGCAAAACTCTCTGCAGCATAGGCACTGACGGGACGCAGCACCGGTACCAGCGGGCTTGCAAAGACATAGCCGACCGGCGAGGACGGCCCGAGGCTGGTTGCTTCGAAGGCGATGTCGCGAACGCTCTCCCAGGGCGGGCTCGACGCATCGCGCGCCGGCGGCTGCCGCTCGACGGAGACACGCGAACGTGAATCGATCCGCAAGTTGCGATGCGCCGCCTCGATCACGATGCTCTCGGTCAGCGTGCCGAAGAAATCGCGCCGGACGTGACGCTCGGCCGGACGCGGACGGATCTCGACGCGATGCGAGATCAGCTCCTGGCCATTGCCGGTTCGCGGCTCCAGTCGCAGCGTGCAGCGGGCGAAGCTGACCGGACTTTCATACTCGTAAGTGGTGACGTGACGGATGTCGTAGATCACGCCAGCCCCGTCAGCTTTTCCGGCCGGCTGGCATTGGGGCCGTGCGGGAAGTAGTGCAAGCCCACCGCCTCGGCGAGGCTGAGCAGATCCTGCTCCAGTCCGAACAGCGTCTTGACCTCGAGCTTCTCGGCTTCTGCGGTGGCGAGCATCGCCTGCACCGCCACCGCAAGCCGCTGCGGCTGCTCGATCAGGCCGTGCTCCTTCAGGCTCGGCAGCGCGGCGATGTGCTCGTTCAAGGTCGCGACCTGGAACGCGACGGACCGCGGGTTGTAGGTGTCGAGCACGGCGAGGTCGCGCACGGGCGCGAGGATCGGCGCCAGCAGATAGCGCGAGCGATAGGTGATCTGGGAATCCACCAGCGTCAGCAGGATGTCGAGATCCTCATCGCCCGCCTCGTCATATGCAAATTGACGTGCAAAGCGCGTGGTGTTGATGGCGCGCTCGGCGCGGCGGCCAATGTCGAGGAAGCGCCAGCCGGCCGCGCGGTTCATGTTCTCCTGCGCAAGGCCGGCGAAGCTCGCGAGCTCCTGCAAGGTGAGCTCGGCCGCGCTCAGCACGTCGTCGTCGTCCTCGACCTCGAGCGCGAGGCGCTCGGCCATCTCGGTGATGACCTGCCAGGCATCGGGCGACAACCGCTCGCGCAAGGAGGTCGCGGTGCGCTGTGCCGCGCGCACCAGCGACAGCGCCGAGCCAAAGCGCTCCGCGCTCTGCAACGCTTCGGCGACGATGCGCCCCGGCGCCGCGCGCGAGGCCTGCGAGATCGCGCCCCAGGCCACCAGCAGACGCTGGATGCGGTCGGCCGATTGCAGCGAGGCCGCTGTGCCCTTGTTGGGTCCGCTCGGCGAGCCCAGCGCGCGCACGAGGCGCAGCGTCGCCTCGGCGCGTTCGAGATAGCGGCCGAGCCAGAACAGATTGTCGGCGGCGCGGCTCGGCAGCACGCCGGCGATGCGGCGGATGCGGACCTTGTCAGTCGCCGGCAGCAGCGTCGCGGTCGAGACCTTCTTCTCGGAGACCACCCAGACGTCGGCCGCGCGCGCGCCGTCGCCCATCGACACCGCGCGCGCATCGGCTTGCTCGGCGATCCGGCAGAAGCCGCCGGGCATGATGGCCCAGCCGTCCGGGGTTGCGGCCGCGAACACGCGCAGCACGAAGGGGCGCGGCGTGAGCTGTCCCTGCTCCCACACCGGCATGGTCGAGAGCCGCACCACCTCCTGACCGACATAGTCCATGCCGCGCGCGCTGATGGCGTCGACCAGGCGCTGGCGACCGCTGGCATCGAGCTCGCTTGCGAGCACCGGACCTTTGCTGTCGAAGCCGGGAACGCCACGGCGGTAGGCGCCCTCGATCGCGACCTCGTCGAGCCGCGACAGCACCTCATCGCGCGCGTTGCGCTGGCCGCACCACCAGGTCGCGATGTGCGGCATCTTCAACTCTTCGCCGAGCAGGCGGCGGCTCAGCGCCGGCAGGAAGCCGAGCAGCGCCCTCGCCTCCAGGACGCCCGAACCCGGCATGTTGGCGACGACGACGCCGTCCTTGCGCAGCACGTCGATCAGGCCGGGCACGCCGAGATGCGAGGACGCATCGAGCTCGAGCGGATCGAGCGAGTTGGAATCGACCCGGCGCAGCAGCACGTCGAGCCGCTTCAGGCCGGCGACGGTGCGTATGTGGATCCGGTTGTCGCTGACGGCGAGATCGTCGCCCTCGACCAACAGGAAGCCGAGATAGCGCGCCAGCGTGGCATGCTCGAAATAGGTCTCGCTGAAGCTGCCGGGCGTCAGCACGCCGATGCGCGGCTCGTCGCGGTCGGCGCGCGCGCGAAGACTGTCACGGAACGCCTCGAAGAACGGCGCGACGCGCGGCACGTTCATCGACTTGTAGAGATCGGAGAAGGCCCGCGACTGCACCAGGCGATTCTCCAGCGCATAGCCCGCGCCCGACGGCGCCTGGGTGCGGTCGCCGAGCACCCACCAGCGGCCGTCGGGGCCGCGGCCGACATCGGCGGCATAGAGCGACAGGTAACGCCCGCCCGGCGGCGGCACGCCGCAGACCGGACGGAGATATTCGGGACTGCCGGCGATCGCGGCCGCCGGCAAAGCGCCCTCGGCGACCAGCCGGCCCTCGCCATAGATGTCGCGTAGCACGAGCTCCAGAAGCTCGGCGCGCTGGGTGATGCCGGCGGAGAGCTGCTGCCAGTCGGCCTCGTCGATCAGGAGCGGCAGTTGGCTGAGCGACCACGGCCGGTCGGCGCTGTCGCCGGGCGCGCGGTAGGTGACGCCGGCCTCGCGGAGGTGACGGTCGGCCATGGCGAAGCGCCGCTCGGCCTCGTCGGGCGCCAGCGCGCCGAAGGCGTCGAAGAAGCGGCTCCAGACCGCGCGGGGGGCACCATCGGGCCCCAGAAACTCGTCGGGGATGCCGGGCAGGCGGCTGTAGTCGCGGACCCATTGGGCGAGACGGCGCTGGCCTTCACGCTGGCCCTGCGCCTGCCCCGCTCTGTCATCCTCGGCTGCGCCCTCGGCCATGCCCCTCTCCCTGCCCCACCATCATACTCATTGCAGGAGCGGGGTCCGCAAGTCGAGGGTCAGCGGAAACTCATTTGTGCGTTCCTCGGGCGGCGGCTGCATCGGACCCGGGGTATGACCATGGTCCTGGAAGCGCGCCAGCCGCCGCGCCTCGGCCTCGTAGGTGTTGACCGGCTTGGTGTCGTAGCTGCGCCCGCCGGGATGGGCGACGTGGTAGACGCAGCCGCCGAGCGAGCGGCCGTTCCAGGTGTCGATGAGATCGAAGGTCAGCGGCGCATGCACCGGGATAGTCGGGTGCAGGCCGGAGGCCGGCTGCCAGGCCTTGAAGCGGACGCCAGCCACGGCCTCGCCCGAGCGGCCGGTCGCGGTCATCGGCAGGCGGCGGCCATTGCAGGTGACAATATGGCGGCCTTCGACGAAACCTTCAGCTTTCACTTGAAGTCGTTCAACCGACGAGTCCACGTAGCGCACGGTGCCGCCGGCCGAGCCCTCCTCACCCAAGACATGCCAGGGCTCCAGCGCCTGACGCAATTCCAAGGTCACGCCGCCATGATGAACGCGGCCGAAAGCAGGAAAGCGGAATTCGAGCTGGGCCAGATACCATTCCGGCTCAAAGGGATAGCCCGATTGCTTCAACTCAGAAAGCACATCAACGAAATCTTCCCAGATGAAGTGAGGCAGCATGAAGCGGTCGTGCAGCGCCGTACCCCAGCGCACGAACTTGCCTTGTTGCGGCTCGCGCCAGAATTTTGCGATCAGCGCGCGGATCAGGAGTTGCTGCGCCAGCGACATGCGCGGATCAGGCGGCATTTCGAGCGCGCGGAATTCGACGAGGCCGAGGCGGCCGGTCGGCCCTTCCGGCGAATAGAGCTTGTCGATGCAGATCTCGGCGCGATGGGTGTTGCCGGTGATGTCCACCAGCAAATGCCGGAACAGCCGGTCGACCAGCCACAGCGGCGTCTGGTAACCCGGCGGTGGCACGTGCGAGAGCGCGATCTCGAGCTCGTAGATGCTGTCGTGACGGGCTTCGTCGATGCGCGGCGCCTGGCTGGTCGGGCCGATGAACAAGCCGGAGAAGAAATAGGACAGCGAGGGATGTCGCTGCCAGTACAGGACCAGACTCCTCAGCAGATCGGGCCGGCGCAGGAACGGCGAGTCCTGCGGGCTCGAGCCGCCGACCACGACGTGGTTGCCGCCGCCGGTGCCGGTGTGGCGGCCGTCGACCAGGAAACGGTTGGCGCCGAGGCGCACCTTGCCGGCGTCCTCATAGAGGCCGGAGGTGATCTCGACCGCGTCGCGCCAGCTCTTCGCCGGCTGGATGTTGATCTCGATGACGCCGGGGTCGGGCGTCACCTTGATGACCTCGATGCGCGGGTCGAACGGCGGCGGATAGCCCTCGACATGGACGGGAAGCTGCATCTCCTCGGCGGTATCCTCCAGCGCCGAGATCAGCTCGAGATAATCCTCGATGCGCTCGACCGGCGGCATGAAGGCGCAGATCACGCCGTCGCGGATCTCCACCGCCATGGCGGTGCGCACCGGGATCGCAGTGTTCAGCTGCTCGGGCGCTGTCCGCGCCGGCGATGCCGGGCGCGCCATGCGGGTGAACACCGGGAGCTTGCCGCGCGGCTCCATCGGGTCCTGCTCGACGATGTAGGGATACTGGTTGGGCGGGACGTGGCCGAGCGAGCCGATCGGCAGGCGCAGGCCGAGCGGTGAATCGCCCGGCGACAGGAACAGGTGATTGCGCCGGAGCGGCCAGCGCTCGCTGCGCCAGCGCGGCGGCGCATTCCAGCGCTGGATCGGCAGCACGAAGCCGCGCGGCGTGGTCAGGCCCTGATCGAACACCCGGGCCATGCGGGCGCGCGCTTCGGGATCGGACAGCTTAGAGTCCGTCGGATCGACGTTGACCGGAAGCTCGGCCTCCTTCTGCAGCCAATAGGCCGGGTCCTCATAGGCCGGCATGATGTAGCCGAGGTCGAGACCGAGCCGCGCCGCCGTGCCTTCCATGAAGGCCTGCGCGTCCCTGACCTCCGGCCGCCGCGGATTCTCGATCTTGGCAATGAGATCGGCGTTCTTCCAGATCGGCACGCCGTCCTTGCGCCAGTAGAGACCGAAGGCCCAGCGCGGCAGGCTCTCGCCCGGATACCATTTGCCCTGGCCGTAATGCAGAAGGCCGCCGGGCGCAAAGCGCGTGCGCAGGCGGCGGATCAGGTCGTCGGCGAGCGTGCGCTTGGTCGGGCCGACGGCGTCCGTATTCCACTCTGCCGCTTCGAGGTCGTCGACCGAGACGTAGGTCGGCTCGCCGCCCATGGTGAGCCGCACGTCTTGGGCAACGAGATCGCCGTCGACCTGCTCGCCGAGATCGTTGAGGCGCGCCCAGGATTCGTCGGAGAACGGCTTGGTGATGCGCGGCGCTTCGCGGATGCGCTTCACGCTCATGTCGAAGGCGAACTCGACCTCGGCAAAACCGGCGCCGCCGGAGATCGGCGCGGCCGAGCGATAATGCGGGGTGGCGGCGACCGGGATGTGCCCCTCGCCCGCCAGCATGCCGGAGGTCGCGTCGAACCCGACCCAGCCGGCGCCCGGCAGATAGACCTCGGCCCAGGCGTGCAGATCGGTGAAATCGTTCTCGACTTCCGGCGGGCCCTCGATCGGATCGATGTCGGGACGGATCTGGACCAGGTAGCCGGAGACGAAGCGCGCAGCGAGGCCGAGATGGCGCAGCGTCTGGATCAGCAGCCAGGCGGAGTCGCGGCACGAGCCGGCACCGGAGGCGAGCGTTTCCTCCGGCGTCTGCACGCCGGGCTCCATGCGGATGATGTAGCGGACCTTCTTCTGGAGCTCCCGGTTGAGCTCGACCAGGAAGTTGACCGTGTTCGGTGCTTCATGCGGGATGGTGTCGAGATATTTCGCGAACAGGCGATCGGGCTTGATGGTCTCAAGATAAGGCGCGAGCTCCGTCTTCAGATCCTTCGGATACTCGAACGGAAAGCTGTCGGCATAGGGCTCGACGAAGAAGTCGAACGGATTGACCGTGGTCATCTGCGCCGTGAAGTCGACCTCGAATTTCAGCTCGGTGGTCTTCTCCGGAAAGACGTAGCGGGCGAGCCAGTTGCCCTGCGGGTCCTGCTGCCAGTTCACGAAATGATTTGATGGCGTGACCTTGAGCGAATAGCTCAGGATCGGCGTGCGCGTGTGCGGCGCCGGCCGCAGGCGGATGGTCTGCGGTCCGAGATCGATCGGGCGGTCGTATTTGTAATGCGTGACGTGATGTAGTGCGACGTAGATCGACACGGGGTGCGGTGCTCCAGCAGCTTTTTTGAGCAGAACACCGCTGGTGACATCGATCAAGCACTAACAACGGGCACGGTGTGCCTACGGCACGGGCGAGTGGTGAGTAGCGAAGCCAGGCGAATGGCGAGTAGGGAGTGGCGAATGGGGGCGGAATGCTCTACTCGCTACTTCCTATTCGCTACTCGCCACTCCCCATTCGCCCCTCTCACATCGTCGCGCCCAGCACCCAGGGCGCGAACTCGGCGCCGCCGAAATCGAAGCTTTCGCTCTTGGTCGGCTGGCCGGATGCGGTCTTGAGGATGAGATCGAAGATGCGCTGGCCGCATTCCTGAACGCTCTCCTCGCCTTCGAGGATGGTGCCGCAATTGACGTCCATGTCCTCTTCCATGCGCTTGTACATGGGCGTGTTGGTGGCGAGCTTGATCGACGGTGCGGGCTTGCAGCCGAACACGCTGCCGCGGCCGGTGGTGAAGCAGACGAGGTTGGCGCCGCCGGCGACCTGGCCGGTCGCAGCGACAGGGTCGTAGCCGGGCGTGTCCATGAAGACAAAGCCCTTCTTGGTGATGGGCTCGGCGTAGCGCAGCACCTCGACGAGATTGGTGGTGCCGGCCTTGGCCATCGCACCGAGCGACTTCTCCAGAATGGTGGTGAGGCCGCCGGCCTTGTTGCCGGGGCTCGGATTGGCGTTCATCTCGGCGCCTTCGCGCTCGGTGTATTCGTCCCACCAGCGCATCAGATCGACCAGCTTCTCGCCGACCTCGCGGCTGACGGCGCGGCGCGTGAGCAGATGCTCGGCGCCGTAGGTCTCGGGCGTCTCCGACAGGATCACGGTGCCGCCGTGGCGCACGATGAGATCGCTCGCAGCCCCCAGCGCCGGGTTGGCGGACACGCCGGAATAGCCGTCCGAGCCGCCGCACTGCAGGGCCACGGTAAGCTCACTTGCAGGCACACTCTCGCGCTTGACCTTGTTGGCGTCAGCAAGTGCCTCGCGCACGAAGGCAATGCCGGCCTCGACCGTCTTGCGGGTGCCGCCGACCTCCTGGATGTCCATCGCGCGCAGACGCCCGGCGAGCTTCTGCTCTTCCATGAGCCCGCCGATCTGATTCACCTCGCAGCCGAGGCCGAGCACGATGACGTGGGAGAAATTGACGTGCCGCGCATAGCCGCCGAGCGTGCGGCGGAGCAGCGCCAAGGGCTCGTTCTGCGTCATGCCGCAGCCGGTCTTGTGGGTCAGCGCGACCACGCCGTCGACATTGGGGAAGTCCGCCAGCGGATTGTCGCCGGTGAAGGGGTTCTTCTTGAAGACGTCGGCGACGAGGCTTGCGACATGCGCGCTGCAATTCACCGAGGTGAGGATGCCGATATAGTTGCGCGTGGCGACGCGGCCGTCGGGGCGGCGAATGCCTTCGAAGGTTGCCGGCAGGTCGAAATTCGGCGTCGGCTTGACGTCGGCGCAATAGGCATAGTCCTTGGCGAAGTCGCCCATGCCGATGTTCTGCACGTGCACATGCTGGCCCGGCGCGATCGGTGCGGTCGCAAAGCCGATGATCTGGCCGTAGCGGATCACAGGCTCGCCGACCGCGATCGGCTTGATCGCGACCTTGTGGCCGGAGGGAATGCGATCGACGGTGGTGACGCCGTCGGCGACGACCGTTCCCGGCGGCAGGCTGGCGCGCGCGATCAGCACGCCATCATCGGGATGCAGGCGGATGACGGGGCTGATGGTCATGGCGAATCTCCTTCGGAGGCGAATAGCGAGTGGTGAGTGGCGAATGGAAAATGGGGAGCAGCACTATTCGCTACCCCCCATTCGCCATTCGCAAGTTTCTTAGGCCTTGCCGCCCGACTCCTTGCGGGTCGCGTTGACCTGCATCTTGGCGTAGGTCGTCATCAGGCCGACCTCGTTCGAGAGCGTCACGAGCTTGAAGCCCATGTTGATGGCGCGCGCCGCGCCTTCGGCGCCGCTGCAATGAATGCCGGGGTTGAGGCCGCGCTTGCCGCACTCCTTGATGATCTTCTCGTAGATCGCGAGGATCTCCGGCTCGGTGCGGTCGAGCTTGGGCTCGAGGCCGTAGGAGAAGCCGAGGTCGGACGGGCCGATATAGACGCCGTCGATGCCCTCGACGTCGAGGATCGCTTCCATGTTCTCGACCGCGGTCTTCGTCTCCATCATCGGCAGCAGGATGGTGTCGGCATTCGCGGTCTTCTGATAGGAGCCCGCGGTGCCGTACATGCCCGCACGGATCGGACCGTTGGAGCGGACGCCCTGCGGAGGATACTTGGAATAGGAAACGAGGTTCCGGGCTTCCTGCGGCGTGTTGACCATCGGGCAGATCACGCCATAGGCGCCGCCATCGAGCACCTTGCCGATGATGCCGGGCTCGTTCCAGGGCACGCGGACCATCGGGGTCACCGGATGCTTGTCCATCGCCTGGAAGCACTGCACCATCGAGAGATAATCCTGCACGCCATGCTGCATGTCGACGGTGACGCTGTCGAAGCCGCATTGCGCGATCATTTCGGCCGAGAAGCCGGAGGGAATAGCGAGCCACGCGTTGACCACGGCCTTGCCCGACTTCCAGATTTCCTTGACCTTGTTCGCCACGTTGCCTTCCTTCTTTGTTGTTTGGACCGTGTTGTTTGGACCTTCGTCACCACGCCGAGCGCCGCCATGGCGTACCCTCGCTGTTACCGCGAACCGGGTCGCGGCGCTACGCTCGCAATGACGCAAGACCTATGCAATCGCCCTCTGGATGCCGGCCTTGCGGGCGGCGGTCACTATCGCCGCCCGGGTGCCGCCCGGCAAGGGGATGCCTCGATACCTTCACCGGCGGATTTTCCGCCCGGAATCAGTATCCCGGCGACGGAACCGGCCCCGCTACGCGCTCACCTTGGCATGGCCGCCGAGATACGCCGCGCGGATGGCTTCGTTGCCCCAGAGCTCGTCGGGCTTGCCGCCGAGCACGATACGGCCGGTCTCCAGCACATAGCCGTAATCGGCCACCGACAGGCCCATGCGCGCGTTCTGCTCCACCAGCAGCACGGTCGTGTTGCGGCGGATCTCCGAGATGATCTTGAACACCGCCTGCACGATGACGGGCGCAAGGCCGAGCGAGGGTTCGTCCAGCAGCAAAAGCCGCGGCTTGGCCATCAGCCCGCGTGCAACCGCGACCATCTGCAACTGGCCACCGGATAGCGTCCAGCCGAGCGCATTGCTGAACTTGCGGATATCCGGGAAGAGGTCGAACATCGCGTCCGCCTCGCGCGAGATCTCCGAGGTCGACGCCTTTCGATTGGAGGCACCGAGCATGATGTTCTCTTTCACCGTGAGGCCCGGGAAGACGCGGCGTCCCTCCGGCACGTGGCTGATGCCCATGCGGACGATCGCCTCCGGGCCGAGCCCCGCGATCGAATTGCCGTCGAACAGGATGTCGCCGGAGGTCGGCTTGGCGAGACCGGAGATGGCGCGCAGGGTCGTAGACTTGCCGGCGCCGTTGGCGCCGAGCAGCGTCACCACCTGGCCCTGCTCCACGGCGCAGGTCACGCCGCGCAGCGCTTCGATCTCGCCGTAGCGCACCACGAGATTGCGGATTTCGAGCAACGGCATCATTCGCTCCCGAGATAGGCGGAGACGACGTCGGGATGACGCAGCACGGCCATGGATTCGCCGTCCGCGATGCGGCGTCCGAAGTTGAGCACGGTGATGTGCTGGGCCGCTTCCGAGACCAGCGTCATGTCGTGATCGATGATCAGAATGGTCAGTCCCTGCGCGGCGATCCGCTTGAGCAGCTCGTGCAGCTCCAGCTTCTCGGTCGAATTGAGGCCGGCCGCGGGCTCGTCGAGCAGCAGCAGCGTCGGGTTCGAGGCCAGCGCACGCGCGATCTCGATCAGGCGCTGATGGCCGTAAGAGAAGCTCGAGATCAGCTCGTTGGCACGGTTGCCGAGACCGACGAAGGTCAGCGCCTCCATCGCACGCTCGGTGAGAGCGTCATCGCCCTTCCCGACCATGGTATTGCCGGGCCGCTCCGCGCCGATCTCAACATTCTCCAGCGCGGTCATCGAACGGAACAGGCGGATGTTCTGGAAGGTGCGGCCGAGACCTGCGGCCGTGCGCTGATGCGGCGGCATGTGGGTGATATCGGTGCCGTCGAGCACGATCCTGCCTGACGTCGCTTCATAGAGGCCCGAAAGCACGTTGAGCGTGGTGGTCTTGCCCGAGCCGTTCGGCCCGATCAGCGCGTGCACGCCGCCGCGCTTCACGGCGATATCGACGCCATCGACGGCCTTGAGGCCACCGAAATGCTTCGACAGGCCGGTGACTTCCAACACCGTGTCGCCGCCGACCGTTGCCGGCTTCAACTGCAGCGCGGCCGCAGCGGGCGGCGCCTTGGTTTTGGCGCGCCAGCGCGTGAAAGCATCGGCGACGAAGCCCCAGATGCCGTCGGGCATGAAGCGGATGATCAGGATCACGAACAGGCCGTAAATCGCGAGGTACAGCCCTGGCACGCTCTTGAGGAAACGCAACCATTCCGGGATCAGGATCAGAAGACCCGTGCCGATGGCCGAGCCGATCGGCGAAGCAACGCCGCCGAGCAGCGACATGGTCAGGAACACGATCGATTCCGCAAACGAGAACTGATCGGGGCTGACATAGGCAAAGCCGCCGGCGAACAGGCCGCCCGCGAGACCGCCGAGCAATGCGCAGAGCGCAAAGGCGTAGATCTTGGTGCGGAAGACGTCGATGCCGTTGACGCCGGCCGCCAGCTCGTTGTCGCGCACCGCGCGCATGGCGCGGCCAAGCTTGGTATCGGCGAGATGCCAGACCAGATAACCGACGATCGCCAGCATCGCGACGCAGAAGGCGAGATAGCTCTGCGACGACTGGAACAGCTCCGGGCGCTTGATGTTGGGAACGCCGTCGGGACCGTGCGTCAGCCAGATCGCGTTGATCATCACCAGCGTGACGATCTGCTGGAACGAGATCGTCACCATCGCAAGATAATGACCGCCGAGCCGCAAGGTCGACATGCCGAGGAACGCGCCGGCCAGCAGCGAGATCAGGCAGCCGCCGACGAGACAGACCCAGAAGCTGACATGCAGGTCCGTCGTGCCGATGCCGACCGCGTAGGCGCCGAGCCCGAAGAACGCGGCCTGCGCCAGATTGATCTGGCCGCACAGGCCGAGCACGACCGAGAGGCCGAACACCGCGATCGAGAACGTGGTGGCCTGCAGCAGGATGTTGTGGACATATCCGTCGAAGCGCATGGTCGCGGCGAGCGCGACGATGATCGCGGCGCCGATGAAGTACGGCAGATGCCGGACCAGCAGCGGCTTCGAGTGGATGGCGGGCGCCGGAATCGGCATGTTGTCGCTGGGGGCGCTCATGCTTTTTCCGCCACGCGTTCGCCGAAGATGCCCTGCGGCCGGAAGATCAGGAAGGCGATCAGCACCAGGAAGGCGAAGCCGTCCTTGTAGGGCACCGAGACATAGGCGGCCCCAAACGTCTCGATCACGCCGAGCGCAAGGCCGCCGATGATGGCGCCGGCGACATCGCCGAAGCCGCCGATGATGGTGGCCGCGAACGCCTTCAGCGCGATGGTCGAGCCCATCTGGATCGAGACGAACAGCACCGGCGCGACGAGAATGCCGGCGAGACCGCCGAGCACGGCCGAATAGATGAAAGTGATCATGATCATCGTGGAGACGGAGATGCCGAGCAGCGAGGCCATCTCCTTGTCCTGCGAGGTCGCCTGCAGCTTCTTGCCGAGCAGCGTCTTCTCGAAGAACCAGAAATTGAAGATCACGAGACAAATCGTGACGCCGATGATCAGGAGATACTGACTGTCGAGATAGACCGGCCCGACCTGAATGCCCGGCGTCTCAAACCAGCCTTCCAGGACCTGGGGCTGAGGGCCGTAGATCGCGAGCACGGAGTTCGCCAGCAGGATCGAGGCGCCGATGGTGGCGATGATCACGGGCAGATAGGTGCGGTGGCGCAGCGGATAGTAGACGCCGAGATTGAAGATGACACCAAGCAGCGCCATGCCGAGCAGCGCGACGATGAAGGCCGCCCAATAGGGCAGACCGGCTTCGATCGCGACGACCATCAGATAGGCGGCGACCATGGAGAATTCGCCCTGGGCGAAGTTCACCACGTTGGTGGCACGGAAGATCAGCACGAAGCCGAGCGCAACCAGCGCGTAGACGGCACCGATACCGATGCCGGTAAACAGGAGTTGTAGGGCGAGATCCATGACAAGCGTTCTGTTGGAGGTCAGATTCGTCCAATGAAAGACGTTTCGACCTCCCCGACTGGAATCGAGGAGGTCGTTTCAACGTCAGTCGTTGAACTCGATGTGCTTGTCGAAGACGATCTTGCCCTTGTCGTTCTTCACGATGTTGTAGCCGTGAAGACCATCGCCGTTCTGGTCGAAATTGTATTCGCCCTCGGCGCCGGCGAACTTCTTGATCGCGAGGATGGCTTCGCGAACCTTGCCGGGCTCGGTTGTACCGGCCTTGTTGATGCCCTGCGCGAGCACGTTGATGGCGTCGAAAGTCCAGGAGCTCTGGTTGTCGGGCGCAACCTTGACCGCGTCGCGGTAGATCTTGCCGAACGCCTTCGAGCCTTCGCTGGAATCCTCGGCATAGTCGGCGACGCCATAGGTGTTGTAGAGCGCGGGACCTGCGAGCTTCAGCGCAGTGATGTTGACGATCGAGGGAGAACCAACCCACGGGATGTTCACGCCGAGTTGACGGAGCTGACGGGCGAAGATGCCGAGATCGTTCTCGAAGGTGAAGTAGGAACCGAGGATGTCGGCGCCCGACTGCTTGATGGCAAGCACGACCGGGGTGAAGTCCTGGCTCTGGTTGGCATAGCCTTGATCGAGCACGGGCGGCGCGCCCAGCTTGGTCAGCGCTTCAGTCAGCGCCTTGCCGCCCGCGGTGCCGAACGCATCGGTCGAGTGCAGCACGGCCCATTTCTTCTTGGCGAGCGTATTGACGCCGTATTCGGCGATGACGCGGCCGGAATAGCTGTCATTGGGACGGCAGCGGAACAGCCACTGATTGCCCATGTGGGTGAGATTCGGATCGGTACCGCCGATCATCACGGGCTTGCCGAGCTTGATCACGTCGGGTGCCATCGCGTGCACCTGGGTCGAACGGATCGAGCCGAGGAAGCCGACGATGTCGGACTGCGCGGCGAGCTTGGAGAACGCGAGCACGATGCCGGGATTGGTGGTCTGGTCGTCCTCGACGATCAGTTCGCCCTGCTTGCCCAGGATACCGCCGGCCTTGTTGACGGCTTCGAGCGCGAGCTTGGCGCCCTTGATGGCGTAACCGCCGGATTCAGCGGCCGGACCCGTGACGGGCGCGCACATGCCGATCTTGATGGTGGCGCTCTGCGCATGTGCGCTCTTGATGAGGTAGGGCGCGGCAATGCCGGCAGCAATTCCGGCAGTGAAGTCGCGTCGCGTCAGTTTCATTCATTCCTCCCTGGGGCCGGGCATCCTTGTCGGCCCTTCTTTGTTTGGCTTCGTTACTGAATACAGAGCCGGATGCTACTTACGGATTCTCCCGGCGTGAGTAAATTGATATTGAGACATCATCAACTAAGTGCGGAGAGCGCACGCTCCCGAGGTGATTAACACCTGCGGCCGCCATCTATTCTCAGCTTGTTTTCCAGGGGATTTCGCGCATTTCACGTGGCGCGCTCTGCCCACGCATTATGCAATGATATCAGTCATGCGTGACGGGAACGTCATCATGCAAATTTGCCGCTACGTTTCGTCCGTGAAATCGTCACGCGCATCCGTGGAAGCGAGGCACGTTTCCAACTCGCCGAGCATGTCCTGCAATTCGGCGAGCTTGTGGGCGCCGAAGCGCCGCGTGATCTCGGCATAGATCGCTTCCGACGTCGGCGCGACGGAGGCCATCAGTTTCACGCCCTCCTTCGAGATCGAGACCATGCTGCGGCGCTGGTCGTTCTTCGCGGTCTTGCGCTCGATCAGATGGCGCGCCTCGAGATCGCGCAGGATGCGCGACAGGCTCGGCCCGAGCAGGAACGCGGTGCGCGCGAGTTCCGTGACCTCGACCGCCTCGATGGCCGCGAGCGCGCGCAGGATGCGCCATTGCTGCTCGGTGAGGCCGTGTTCCCGCAGCGAGGGGCGAAACTGCCGCATCACGGCCTCGCGCGCCCGCAAGAGCGACATCGGCAGCGAGCGCGAGAAGTCGCGCATCGGCACCTGCCGCGCGGCAGGCGTACCACCGTTTGCCGGATCACCCGGTCTCTTCGTCATGGCGTCCTTTCATCCCGCAAAAGTTTGCAGTGCAACAAAGCCAGATTCCGTTTGACGCATTCACTTAACATGTTAAGTATCTCCCGGCACCACGATTTGTAAGATCACAAATGGCGCTTTCCAACGACGATATCCAAGCTTGCGCAAGCCGTCTGCACCAGGCGGAGAAGACCCGCACGCAGATCCGGCAGCTCTCGCAGGATTTTCCCGAGATCACCATCACCGACGCCTACGCGATTCAGAAGGCCTGGGTCGACGTCAAGATCGCGGAGGGGCGCATCGTCAAAGGCCACAAGATCGGCCTGACCTCGAAGGCGATGCAGAGCGCGCTTAGCATCGACGAGCCGGATTCCGGCGTGCTGTTCGACGACATGTTCTTCGCTGATGGTGGCTTGGTTCCGACCGAGCGCTTCATCGCGACGCGTGTCGAGGCCGAGCTCGCCTTCGTCATGAGCAAGCGGCTTTCGGGGCCCAACTGCACGATGTTCGACGTGCTCAACGCCACCGACTTCGTGGTGCCGGCGCTGGAGATTTTGGACACGCGGATCGAGCGCGTCGATCCCAAGACCAAGGCAACGCGCAAGATCTTCGACACCATCGCCGACAATGCGGCGAATGCCGGCATCGTGCTCGGCGGACGGCCGATCCGTCCGCTCGACGCAGACCTGCGCTGGGTTGGCGCGCTGTGTTTCAAGAACGGCCAGCTCGAGGAGACCGGCCTTGCCGCCGGCGTGCTCAATCATCCCGCAACGGCCGTTGCGTGGCTTGCGAACAAGATCGCGCCGCTTGGCCTTGCACTAGAGCCGGGGCAGGTCGTGCTCGCCGGCTCGTTCATCCGCCCGATCGAGACCCGCAAGGGCGACACAATTCAAGCCGATTATGGCGCCTACGGCTCTGTCAGCTGCTACTTCGCCTGAGAGATAAAAATACAGGGAGTGAAACCGCGATGCCGCATTTCACGATCGAATATTCGGCCAATCTCGATCGCCGCCTCGACATCGCAGCGGTCTGCGAGGTCGTGCGCAAGGCCGCGGTCGAGACCGGCATCTTCCCGCTCGGCGGCATCCGCGTCCGCGCGATCAAATGCGAGCACTACGCGATTGCGGATGCGCGGCAGGATTACGGCTTTCTCGACATGGTGCTGCGCATCGGCGAGGGCCGGGATCTGCCGGCCCGGCAGAAAGCCGGCGAGCACGTGTTTCAGGCGCTTTCGAAGCATCTCGATCCCGTCTTCGCCGCCAGCAAGTTCGCCCTGTCGTTCGACATGCAGATCAACGACAAGGACACCAGCTGGAAGCGCAACAACATCCACGACGCCCTGAAAGTGGAGGCCGCACATGGATAAGCCCATCCCGAAAGCCGATGTGTTCCAGGCCAATCGCGACCGCGTCGCGCCGCTCTTGAAGAAGCTGCGGGCCGACGGCATCGGCCACATGATCGACGGCAAGATCGTGCCTTCGATCTTGGGCGAGACGTTCGAGACCAAGTCGCCGGTCGATGGCGCTGTGCTCGCCAGCGTCGCGCGCGGCAATGCCGAGGACATCGATGCAGCCGCGACCGCCGCCGCCCTCGCCTTCAAGTCCTGGCGCGACATGGGGCCGGCGATGCGGCGCAAGCTGCTGCATCGTGTCGCCGACGCGATCGAGGACAACGCCGAAGACATCGCGGTGCTCGAATGCATCGACACCGGGCAGGCCTATCGCTTCATGGCGAAGGCCGCGATCCGCGCCGCCGAGAATTTCCGCTTCTTCGCCGACAAATGCGCCGAGGCGCGCGACGGCCTCAACACGCCGAGCGACGAGCACTGGAATATCTCGACCCGCGTGCCGATCGGCCCGGTCGGCGTGATCACGCCCTGGAATACGCCATTCATGCTCTCGACCTGGAAGATCGCCCCGGCGCTGGCCGCCGGCTGCACCGTCGTGCACAAGCCGGCCGAATGGTCGCCGGTGACGGCCTCCATCCTGGCGAAGCTGGTCAAGGAAGCCGGCGTGCCCGACGGCGTCCTCAACACCGTCCACGGCTTTGGCGAGGAGGCCGGCAAGGCGCTGACCGAGCATCCCGCCATCAAGGCGATCGGCTTCGTCGGCGAGAGCGCGACGGGCTCCGCCATCATGGTTCAGGGCGCGCCGACGCTGAAGCGCGTGCATTTCGAGCTCGGCGGCAAGAACCCCGTCATCGTCTTCGACGACGCCGATCTCGATCGCGCGCTCGATGCCGTCGTGTTCATGATCTACTCGCTCAACGGCGAGCGCTGCACCTCGTCCAGCCGCCTGCTGATCCAGCAGAGCATCGCCGACAAGTTCGTGGAGAAGCTGACCGCGCGCGTGAAGGCGCTGAGGGTCGGCCATCCCCTCGATCCCGCCACCGAGATCGGGCCGCTGATCCACGAGCGCCATCTCGCAAAGGTCTGCTCCTATTTCGACGTCGCGCGCCAGGATGGTGCGACGATCGCGGTCGGCGGCAAGGCCTATGACGGCCCCGGCGGCGGGCATTATGTCGAGCCGACGCTGGTGACCGGCGCGCACGGCAAGATGCGCGTGGCGCAGGAAGAAGTGTTCGGCCCCTTCCTCACCGTGCTGCCGTTCAAGGACGAAAAGGACGCGATCGAGATCGCCAACGACATCCGCTATGGCCTTACCGGCTATGTCTGGACCAACGACGTCGGCCGCGCATTGCGCGTCGCGGACGCGCTGGAGGCCGGCATGATCTGGCTGAACTCGGAAAACGTCCGCCACCTGCCGACGCCGTTCGGCGGCATGAAGGCCTCGGGCATCGGCCGCGACGGCGGCGATTACTCGTTCGACTTCTACATGGAGACCAAGCACGTCTCGCTGGCGCGGGGCACGCACAAGATTCAGAAGCTGGGAATTTGATCGTCATTCCGGGGCGCGCGTAGCGCGAGCCCGGAATCCATTCATCCACCGACACTGCCGCACGATGGATTCCGGGTTCGGCTCTTCGAGCCGCCCCGGAATGACAGGACCGAGGGGAGCCGCAAATGCCCGTACCGCAACACATCTTCGAGCCGCCGTTCAACATCATCCGCTCCAGCCACGTCGTGCTCGACGTCACCGATCTGAAGCTGAGCCGCGAGTTCTACGAGTTGACCGTCGGCATGCATGTCGAGGACGCCGACGACAAGGTCGTCTACCTGCGTGCCGCCGAGGAGCATCAGCATCATTCGCTGGTGCTGCGGAAAGCGGCCGTGCCGGCCTGCAACCGGCTCGGCTTCAAGGTCGGCAACGAGAAGGACCTCGACAAGGCCGCCGCCTTCCTCTCCGAGAACGGCCTCGCTTATGCCTTCGCCGATCAGCCCTTCCAGGGCCGCACGCTGCAGTTCACCGATCCCTTCGGCTTCCAGATCGAGCTCTACGCGTCGATGGACCGCCGGCCGCATCTCTTGCGCCGCTACGATCTCTACCGCGGTTGCCACCCGCAGCGGCTCGACCATTTCAACGTCTTCGCCGCCGAGGTGCAGGACACCGTCGATTTCTATGCGCGGCTCGGCTTCCGCCTGACCGAATACGCCGAAGAGGACGGGCCGAACGGCCGCATCGCCGCGGCCTGGATGCATCGCAAGGGCAACGTCCACGATTTTGCGATCACCAATGGCAAGGGCCCACGCCTGCACCACTTCGCCTATTGGACACCGACGGCGATGAACATCATCCATCTCTGCGACGTCATGGCTTCGCAAGGCTTCGTGAAGAACATCGAGCGCGGCCCCGGACGCCACGGCATCTCGAACGCGTTCTTCCTCTACGTGCGCGATCCCGATGGCCACCGCCTCGAGCTCTACACCAGCGACTATTTTACGGGCGATCACGACCATGAGCCGCTGCGCTGGTCGCTGCGCGATCCGCGCCGTCAGACGCTGTGGGGCGCACCCGCGCCCCGCTCCTGGTTCGAGCAGGGCTCGCCGTTCACGGATCAGGCCGTGCGCGAGCCGAAGTTCGTGGCCGACGTGCTGGTGGCGGACTGATGCTGACAGACAAAGCCTCTCTCCCCGTCGTCCCTGCGAAAGCAGGGACCCATAACCACAGGGCGGAGTTTGGCGAAGACCCGCTGTTCGGTACTCCTGCCTCATCCAATCGATAGATTCCGCGGTATGGGTCCCGGCTTTCGCCGGGACGACAGAGAGATAGATCGCCAATGAAACTCCCTCGCCTCACCACCTATTCCGTCAAGGGTGATGTCAGCTACGGCGCCGTCCTGGAGGGCGGCATCGTCGATCTCTCCGCGCGCTACGCAAGAGACTATCCGACGCTGCGCGAGGTGATCGCGGCCGGAAAGCTCGCAAGCCTTGCGGAAGAAGCCGCCAGCCGCGCGCCGGATCACGCGCTCGGCGATATCACCTGGCTGCCGCCGATCCCTGCACCGGAAAAGATCATCTGCATCGGCGTCAACTATCCTGATCGCAACGCCGAGTACAAGGACGGGCAGGACGCGCCGAAATATCCGAGCATGTTCATGCGCTCGCCCCGCTCCTTCGTCGGCCACGACACGCCGCTGGTGCGTCCGCGCGCCTCACACCAGCTCGACTATGAAGGCGAGATCGTGCTGGTGATCGGCAAGCCCGGGCGGCACATTGCGGAAAGCGCCGCGCTCGACCACATCGCCGCGCTGACGCTCTGCAACGAAGGCTCGGTGCGCGATTGGCTCCGCCACGCCAAATTCAACGTCACGCAGGGCAAGAATTTTGATTCCAGCGGCAGCCTAGGGCCGTGGCTCGTGCCTTACGCAAAGGAATCCCAGATCGCCGACATCCGCCTCACCACGCATGTCAACGGCGAGCTGCGCCAGGACGACCGCACCAGCCGACTGATGTTTCCGTTCCGCTACCTCATCAGCTATATCTCGACCTTCGCAACGCTCGTTCCCGGTGACGTCATTGTGACAGGCACGCCGACCGGCGCCGGTGCACGGTTCGAACCGCCGCGTTACCTCAAGCCGGGCGACGTGATTGAGGTCGCGGCCGAGGGCATCGGCTCTTTACGTAACGGTGTCGTCGACGAAGCCTGAACAACAATGGAAGTGGAATAGTGCAATGACCACCCTCACCGGCGGCGAAGCGATCGTCAGCGGCCTTGTCGCTCACGGGGTCGACACCGTGTTCGGCCTGCCCGGCGCGCAGATCTACGGCCTGTTCGACGCATTCCACCAGGCCCAGCTCAAGGTGATCGGCGCGCGGCACGAGCAGGCCTGCGGCTACATGGCGTTCGGATATGCGCGCGCAAGCGGCCGGCCCGGGGTGTTCAGCGTGGTGCCCGGCCCCGGCGTGCTCAACGCCAGCGCGGCGCTGCTCACCGCCTATGGCTGCAACGAGCCGGTGCTGTGCGTCACCGGCCAGGTGCCGACGCAGTTCCTCGGCAAGGGCCGCGGCCATCTGCACGAGATGCCGGACCAGCTCGCGACCTTGCGCACCTATGTGAAATGGGCCGACCGCGTCGAGACGCCCGGCAACGCGCCGACCACGGTGGCGCGCGCCTTCCAGGAGATGACCTCAGGCCGGCGCGGCCCTGCCTCGGTCGAAATGCCCTGGGACGTCTTCACCCAGCGCGCCGACACCTGTGCCGCACAGGTGCTGGAGCCGCTGCCCGCGCCGCTGCCTGATCCCGACACGATCAAGCAGGCGGCCGCGCTGATCAAGGCCAGCAAGGCGCCGATGATCTTCGTCGGCAGCGGCGCGATCGATGCGGGCGCGGAGATCCTCGAGCTCGCCGAGATGATCGATGCGCCTGTGGTCGCCTTCCGCAGCGGCCGCGGCATCGTCTCCAATGCGCATGAGCTCGGCCTCACCATGGCCGCCGCCTACAGGCTGTGGCCGAACACAGACTTGATGATCGGCATCGGCACGCGGCTGGAGCTGCCGACCATGTCGCGCTGGCCGTACCGGCCCGACGGGTTGAAGTGCATCCGGATCGACATCGATCCCGTCGAGATGCGGCGCTTCATCTCCGACATCGCCATCGTCGCCGATGCCAGGGCCGCCACTGCCGATCTCGCCGCCGCCGTCAGCAAGGCCGGCTACAGCAAGACCGCCGGCCGCCGTGCCGCGATCCGTGAGGCCACTGCCGCCGCGCAAGCCGATATCCAGCGCGTCCAGCCGCAGATGGCGTATCTCAACATCCTGCGTGAGGTGCTGCCGGCGAACGCGATCGTCACCGATGAATTGTCGCAGGTCGGCTTTGCCTCCTGGTACGGCTTTCCGATCTATGAGCCGCGCACCTTCATCACGTCGGGCTATCAGGGCACGCTCGGCTCGGGCTTCCCGACCGCACTTGGCGCCAAGGTCGCCAATCCCGACAAGCCGGTCGTCGCGATCACCGGCGATGGCGGCTTCATGTTCGGCGTGCAGGAGCTTGCCACCGCCGTGCAGTTCAACATCGGCGTGGTGACGCTGGTGTTCAACAACAACGCCTATGGCAATGTCCGCCGCGACCAGCGCGAACGTTTTGACGGCCGCGTGGTGGCGTCGGATTTGGTCAATCCGGATTTCGTCAAGCTCGCGGAGTCCTTTGGTGTGGCGGCGGCGCGTGTGACGGCGCCGGAGCAGTTCAAGGCGGCGATGGAGAAGGCGCTTAGCCACGGTGGGCCGTATCTAATCTCGGTCGAGGTGACCAGGGATTCGGAAGTGAGCCCGTGGGCGTTCATTCATCCGCCGAAGCCGTAGTTTCTGTCATTCCGGGGCGCGCGTAGCGCGAGCCCGGAATCCATAACCACGATCGGGAGTATGGATTCCGGGCCTGCGCCTTACGGCGCATCCCGGAATGACGGAAAAGCTTCACCGCGTCCTGCGAAACGTCAGATTGATCCGCTTCCGTCCAAGCAGCGCGTGCTCGCCCTCGGCGAGCGGCGCGACGCCGTGATAGGCGAGCCTGCTGGCGCCACCCCACACCACGACATCGCCGTGGACGAGGCGGAAGCGGCGCGGCTTGTCGCTGCGGGCGAGGCCGCCGAACAGGAAGGTCGCGGGCAGGCCCAGCGAGACCGAGACGATCGGCGCCGAATAATCCAGCTCGTCCTTGTCCTGATGCAGCGACAGCCGCGTGCCGGGCTCGTAGCGATTGACGAGGCAGGCATCGGGCGCGAAGTTCTGGAAGCCGCCCTGCTCCGCCGCGTTGCGGGCGAGATCACGGAGCACTTGCGGCATCGCCGGCCACGGCGCGCCGGTCCGCGGATCGATCGGATCATAGCGATAGCCGGTGTGGTCGGTGATCCAGCCGCGCTCGCCGCAATTGGTCATCGCCACCGACATCAAATGGCCGCCGGGCGTCGTCATCCGCCGGAACGGCGATTGCGCCACGATGGCGCGCACGGCGTCGATCAGCTCACTCTCGATCGGCTTGACGAAGCCGCGCAGCAGCACCGCGCCGTCGGCGATCTCCTCGCGTGACGGCTGCGCCTCGGCAACACTGTCGAACAGATCACCAATCAATCGTAGCGCTCATTTGGCATCATGGAAGATCACACCCACCGTGTGGCGCTGCCCCGAACGAAGCCGGCTGACGCCGTGGCGCAGATTAACGCGATAGGTGCCGCGTGTCCCCTGCACCGGGCGGTGATGCACAGCGAAGGCAACCGCGTCGCCCTGCGTGAGCGGAACCACCTCGGCGCGCGACTGCATGCGCGGCCGCTGCTCTGTCAGCACAAACTCGCCCCCGGTGAAGTCGCGGCCCGGCTCGGACAGCAGGATCGCGACCTGGAGCGGGAAGACGTGCTCGCCATAGAGGTCCTGGTGCAGGCAATTGAAATCGCCGGCTTCATATTGCAGCAGCAGCGGCGTCGGCCGCGTCTGGCCGGCCTCATGGCAGCGCTTCAGGAATGCCGGATGGCTCGCGGGATAGCGGATGTCGATCCCCATCGCCTCGTTCCAGCGATTGGCGACGGCTTGAAGATGCGCGTAGAGCGCCGGGCGCAGCTGCGCGATCAGGTCGGGCAGCGGATAGGAGAAATATTTGTACTCGCCGCGGCCAAAGCCGTGGCGGCCCATGACGATGCGGCTGCGGAAGTGCGCGTCGTCCGGATAGAGAGCGGCGACGGCGCGGCATTGGTCCGGCGTGAGCAGGCCCTTCAGGACGGCGCAGCCCTGGCTGTCGAGCTCGGCGCTGATTTGCGGCCAGTCGAGGGTGTCGACGTGGGCGGTGAGGTCGGTCGCGTCATCGACAGCGGCGGAAACACGTTTCGCGATAGCCATTAGCGCTCATCCTATCCACTCCGTCATTCCGGGGCGCGCCACTTGGCGCGAGCCCGGAATCCATACTCCCGATCGTGGTTATGGATTCCGGGCTCGCGACTACGTCGCGCCCCGGAATGACAGGAGTGGGTGTGGCAGATCGCGGCAGCCACAGCCACCCGATTTCCGGATGGGAGCTAGCCCCGCACCGGCAGCGTCAACACGTCGTAGCCGTGCCTGATCGTCCGCTTCAGCACGGGGTCCTCCAGCTCGAAGTCGAAGCGATCAGCCGAGCGGATGCCGCCCTTGGCGGCAAAGGTCCCGCCAAACATGGCGCAGCCGTCGGGCAGCTTGCCGCCCTCGAAACCTCGCGCGATGAGGTCATTCACCGGCAGCATCGCGTCCAGCGTGCCCTCCTGGTAGAGCACGCGCTCGCCCTTGATGGTGGCGTAGGAGCGCAGGATCATCTTGTCCCAGTGGCCGAGCACGTCCTCCAGCTCCCACAGCGTGGAGGCGACCGGCTTGTCGCACATCTGCTTGGAGACCGTGACGTTGTAGGCCTCGACCTTGCGGTCGGTGTGGTCGGAGCCGCAGCCGACGAAGATGCGGCCCTGCCAGCCGATCAGCACGAACTCGACCTCGCCCGAGGAATCGCCGCCGGTGCATTCGATGCGGTCTTCCATGGTGAGCCGCCGCGCCGAGGCGCGGTAATAGATCGGCGTCGAGGCCGGCGGGGCGATGCCCATCTCCTGCAACTCTTTGATGTGCTTGTCGCGCGCGACGGGATCGCGGCCGGTCCAGCCGGCGATGACCATCTGGTCGATCGCCAGCGTCAGCGGCGTGGTGGTGTCCTGGGCGTCGACGGTGAAAGTGAGATCAAACACGAATGACGGCCTCCATGCCGGCAGCAAGTTCAAAGATACGGCGATCGGAACCGCCCGCCCCCGCCAGCATCAGACCGACGGGAATGTCGCCCTCGCGATGACACGGCAGCGAGATGGCGCAGCCGTCGATCATGTTGATCAGGGTGCAGTTGCGCAGCGCGCGCAGATTTTGCGTGGCGAACGCCTTGTCGTCGGCCAAATCTGAAATCTTCGGCGGCGTGTTGGCGGTGGTCGGCAGCACCAGGGCGTCATAGGGCGCGATGCGCGCGTTGACGCGGGCGACCAGCGAGCGGCGCTCGTTGAGGAGATCGATGTAATCGGCCGCGCTCTGCGCCTCGCCGCGCATGATGCGCACGAAGACCCTGGGATCGTAGACGTCCCCCTTGGCGGTGATGAGATAGCGGTGCCAGGCGTAGCTTTCGGAGGCCGCAAAGCCGCCCTTGGCGTTCATCGGCCCGACGTCGTGGAACTCCGCCATCTCGATGCGCTCGATGCTGGCGCCATGATCAGAAAGTGTCTTCAACGCGCGCTCGAAGGTCCCGGCGACAGCCGCATCGAGATCATCGAGCGCGACCGTGGTGGGCACCGCGAGCCGCATGCCCTTCACCGGGCGCGGCTTGAGCGGAACGATCGGCTCGTTCGCGAGCACCGCATCGAGAATGGCACAGCAGCTGACCGATCGCGCCAAGGGCCCGATGCTGTCGAGCGAGTACGACAGCGGCACGGAGCCGTCGAGCGGCACGCGCCGCTGCGTCGGCTTGTAGCCGACGATGCCGTTGAAGGCCGCCGGAATGCGGCAGGAGCCGCCGGTGTCGGTGCCGAGCGCGCCATGCGCCATGCCGTCGAGCACGGACACCGCCGCGCCCGAGGACGAGCCGCCGGGCACATGGCCCTGGGCCCGGTTCCAGGCGCCCTTCGGCGTGCCGTAGTGCGGATTGATGCCGATGCCGGAATAGGCGAACTCGGTCATGTTGGTGCGCCCGATCAGCACGAAGCCGGCGTGGCGCAGCCGCGCGACCGCCGCCGCGTCGTGCTCCGCCGGATCGGAATCGTCGAGCGCACGGGAGCCGGCGCGCGTCGTCTGCCCCCTGATGTCGAAGAGATCCTTGATCGAGATCGGGATACCCGCATAGGGCGACGGCGCCGCCTTGACCTTGCGCAAGGCGTCCATCGCATCCGCGGTCGCGAGCGCGGCGTCCTTGTCGACATGGATGAAGGCACGCTGGCCCTCGCCGGCGGGGTCGGCGATTTTGGCGATGCACGCCTCGACCAGCTTGCGGGAGGTGGTGCGGCCGCTTTCGAGGTCTTCGGCCAGTTTCGCCAGTGTCGGAAAATCGGGCATGTCTGTCTCACGGAATATTGGCGCGCGCAATCTATAGCGCTGGCTCAGTTCGACACAAGCATTGTGCGCATGATGGCATGCATGCGCATTGCTGGACCGTTGACGCGCCATGGTCGATTGTCGCATCAAGATCGAAACAGGCGGGCGTCAAGCCTGCCCTTGTCAAAAGAAGTCCTGGGAGGGCGTTCCGAGATGGCCGAACCGCAGCGCGCGCGACCGAAACCGACGCCGGAAACCCAGCATTTCTGGGACGGCACGAAAGCCGGCGAGCTGCGGCTGCAGCGCTGCGACGCCTGCGCGCATGTCTATTTCCCGCCGCGCCCGTTCTGCCCATCCTGCGCCTCGCGCAAGGTCAGCATCTTCAAGGCGAGTGGCAAGGGTTTCCTCTACAGCTACGTGATCAACCACCGGCCCGCCGCGCCCGGCTTCACGCCGCCTTACGCCATCGCGGTGGTCGAGCTCGACGAGGGCCCGCGGATGATGAGCAACATCATCGACTGCCCGCAGACGCCGGAGGCGCTCGAGCTCGACATGAAGCTCGAGGTCGCGTTCCAGGAGCTGGACGACAAGATCACCCTCCCCGTCTTCCGTCCGGCGAAGGGGTAAGGCCATGCGCAAGAACCAGGTTGCCGTCGTCGGCGCGGCCGAGACCACCGAGCTCGGAATCATCCCCAATATGTCGCAGCTCCAGCTGCACGCGGATGCGGCGCTCAATGCCATCGCCGATGCCGGGCTGAAGCTCTCGGACATCGACGGTTTCGCCACCGCGGTCGAAACGCCGCAGCAGGTCTGCCACTATCTCGGCATCAAGCCGACCTGGGTCGACGGCACCTCGGTCGGCGGCTGCTCGTTCATGCTGCATGTCCGCCACGCGGCCGCAGCGATCGAGGCTGGTCTCTGCAAGACCGTGCTGATCACGCATGCCGAAAGCGGCAAGTCGATGATCGGCAAGCAGCCACGTTCGACGCCCGCGGACAGCCTCAACGGCCAGTTCGAGGCGCCCTACGGCGTCTACGGCCCGCCGAGCATGTTCCCGATCCCCGTGCTGCGCTTCATGAAGACCTACGGCATCACGCACGAACAGCTCGCCTCGGTGGCCGTGGTGCAGCGCGAATGGGCGGCGAAGAACCCGCGCGCGATGATGAAGGACCCGATCACGGTCGCCGATGTCCTCAATTCGCGCATGATCGCCTATCCGTTCCGGCTGCTGCAATGCTGCCTCGTCACCGACGGCGGCGGCGCGCTGATCCTGACTTCGGCCGACCGCGCCCGGGATTTTCCAAGGAAGCCTGTCTACATCATGGGCACCGGCGAGAGCGTGGAAACGCCGATGGTCAGCCAGATGGAGACATTCAACTCCTCGCGCGCCTTCAAGACCGCGGGGCCGCTGGCGTTCAGGGAGGCCGGCATCGCGCACAAGGACGTCGATCATCTCATGATTTATGATGCGTTCGCGCATCTACCGCTGTTCGGGCTCGGCGACCTCGGCTTCATGCCGTATGAGGAAACCGGCAAATTCATCGCGGACGGCAATACGCGACCCGGCGGGAAGCTGCCGCTCAACACCAATGGCGGCGGCCTCTCCTACATGCATTCGGGCATGTACGGCATGTACGCGCTCCAGGAGAGCGTGCGCCAGATGCGCGGGATCGCACCGGCGCAGGTGGCTGGCGCGAAGATTTCGGTGTGCCACGGCGTCGGCGGCATGTTCGCGGCGAGTGGCACGATCGTGTTTACGAACGAGAGGTAGTGGCTGTCATTCCGGGATGCGCCGTCAGGCGCAGGCCCGGAATCCATAACCACGATCGGGAGTATGGATTCCGGGCTCGCGCCAAGAGGCGCGCCCCGGAATGACGGCGGAAATTGGAACGGCTAGCGGAGAACCCACATGAGCAAATCACTGCAGGACAAGGTCATCATCGTCACCGGCGCAGGCCGTGGCATCGGGCGCGAGATCGCGCTGCTCTGTGCCGCCGAAGGCGCCAAGGTCGTCGTCAACGATCCCGGCGGCGCCGCCGACGGCGCCGGCACCAGCGCCACCCCCGCGGAAGAAGTGGTCGAGGAGATCAAGAAGCGTGGCGGCATCGCAGTCCCCAACTTCGAGTCGGTGGCAGAAGCCGTGCCCGCCAGCAAGATCGTGAAGACCGCGACCGATCATTTCGGCAAGCTCGACGGCGTCGTCAACAATGCCGGCATTTTGCGCGACATGATCTTCCACAAGATGAGCGTGGAAGCGTTCGAGGCCGTCATCAAGGTGCATCTGATGGGCTCGTTCTATGTCAGCCATGCCGCGGCGCGCATCTTCCGCGAGCAGGAGAGCGGCTCCTTCGTGCACTTCACCTCGACCTCGGGCCTGATCGGCAATTTCGGCCAGGCCAATTACGCCGCCGCCAAGCTCGGCATCATCGGGCTGTCGAAGTCGATCGCGCTCGACATGGGCCGCTTCAACGTCCGCTCCAACTGCGTCTCGCCGTTCGCCTGGACCCGCATGATCGGCACCATCCCGACCGAGACCGAAGCCGAGAAGGCGCGCGTCGAGAAGATCAAGCAGATGGGGCCGGAGAAGATCGCGCCGATCTGCGCCTACCTGCTCTCCGATGCCGCCAAGGACGTCACCGGGCAGATCTTTGGCGCGCGCATGAACGAGCTGTTCCTGTTCAGCCAGAACCGCCCGCTGCGCTCGGTGCACCGGAGCGAAGGTTGGACGCCGCAGTCGATCGCGGAACACGGCATGCCGGCGCTGAAGGGCTCGTTCTACAAGCTCGACCGTTCCGCCGACATCTTCCCCTGGGACCCCGTGTAAGGATTTCCGTCTAGCCACATTTTTGGCATCCCTGCGCTGCGATCCCTGGTTGTCTTCTCCAGAGATCGCCCCGTTTTATGCCTGAATGCGGGCGAATGGTGTCCTCCCAACAAACTTTGGGAGGAAACCATGACAAGAATACTGACCAACTCCGACGACACGATTGTAACCCGCGGTCTCGGCCGCCGCACGCTCCTCAAGGGCGCGGCAACTGTCGCCGCAACCACCCTGCTCGCCTCGAAGGCCGACGCCCGCGACTTCGGCGCCAATGCCGAGCCGCAGCGCTATCCCGACCCCGACATCGTCGTCATCGATCCCAAGCGCTTCAAGGCCAAGGTCGGCAACACCTCGATCAAGCGGCTCTATACCGGCTGCCTGTGGGCGGAAGGACCGGCGTGGAATGCGCAGGGGCAATATCTCGTCTGGAGCGACATCCCGGCCAACCGGCAGCTGCGCTATCTCGACGATGACGGCCACATCTCCGAGCAGTTCCACAAGCCGTCGAACGAGGCCAACGGCAACTCGTTCGACACCGAGGGACGTCAGATCACCGCAGAGCGGACCCGCCTCGTCCGCTACGAGCACGACGGCGCGGTGACGACGCTGGCCGAGCAAGCGAACGGCAAGCCGCTCAACGGCCCCAACGACATGGTGGTGCATCCCAACGACAAGGCGATCTGGTTCACCGATCCCGGCTATGGTGCGATCAGCATCTACGAGGGCAAGCTCGCCAATACCGGCTCGCTGCAGCCGTACCAGAAGGAAGCGGTCTACCGGCTAGACGCACAGACGGGGCAAGTCGCGAAAGTCGCCGACGAGCCGTTCAAGCCGAACGGCATTGCGTTCTCTCACGACTACAAGAAGCTCTATGTCTGCGACACCGGCATCACGCATTATCCGCAAGCGGAGAATGTCGTGTGGTCCTACGACATCGACGGACCCAAGCTGTCGAACCCGAAGAAGCTGATCGACATGAAGCTCGAGGGCAAATCAGGCTTCCCGGACGGATTGCGCGTCGACACCGAAGGCAACATCTGGGTCGGCGCCGGCTGGGTTGGCCCCGGCTATGACGGCGTGCAGGTGTTCTCGGGGGCCGACGGCGCGCGGATCGGACAGATCCTATTGCCGGAGACCTGCGCCAACCTCTGCTTCGGCGGCAAGAAGCGCAACCGCCTGTTCATGACCGCGAGCCAGTCGCTGTATTCGGTCTATGTGGAGACGCAGGGCGCGCATTTCTGTTGAGTGAGGCGAATGGTGAGTAGCGAATGGCGAGTGGACTCCATTCGCTATTCGCCATTTCGCTATTCGCCCTACCCCGTATTCCTTAGCCCCGCCGAGATGCCGTTGATGGTGAGCTGAATCCCGCGCAGCACCTGCTCGTCCGGGTTCTGCGCGCGGTGCTCCTTCAAAAGCTCGACCTGCACGTGGTTGAGCGGATCGAGATAGGGGAAGCGGTGGCGCACCGAGCGCTCCAGCAACGGATTGCCTTGCAGCAGGCGGTCCTGCCCCATGATGTCGAGCAGCGTCTCGATGCAGGAATGCCATTCACGGCGGATGCGGCCGAATATCTTTTCGCGCAAGCCCTCGTCCGGCACCAGCTCGGCATAGCGCGAGGCGATCGCGATCGAGCTTTTCGCCAGCACCATGTCCATGTTCGACAGCAGCATGCGGAAGAACGGCCATTCCTTGTAGAGCTCTTTTAGGAACGGCATGCCCTGTTGCGGATGCGCCGCGATCCACTGCGCGACCGCGCTGCCAAAACCGTACCAGCCCGGCAGCATCAGGCGGCATTGCGCCCATGAGAACACCCAGGGGATGGCGCGGAGGTCCTCGATCGCGCGGGTCTTCTTGCGCGAGGCCGGACGGCTGCCGATGTTCAGCGTCGCGATCTCGTTGATGACAGTCGAGGCCCAGAAGTAATCGACAAAGCCCTCGGTCTCGTAGACGAGGCCGCGATAGGCCTTGAACGCAAGGTTGGAAAGCTCGTCCATCGCGGCGAGATATTCGCGGCGCGGCGCGCTCTGGCGCGGCTGCAGCAGGCTCGCATCCAGCGTGGCGGCTGCGAGGATCTCCAGATTGTTGCGGCCGACTTCGGCGTTGGAATATTTCGACGAGATGATCTCGCCCTGCTCGGTGATGCGGATCTGGCCGTTCACCGCGCCGCCGGGCTGCGCGACGATGGCATCATAGCTCGGACCACCGCCGCGGCCGACTGAGCCGCCGCGGCCGTGGAAAAGACGAAGGCGCACGTGATGGCGCTCGAACACCTCGACGAGCCCGATCTCGGCCTTGTAGAGCTCCCAGCCCGAGGTGACGAAGCCGCCATCCTTGTTCGAGTCGGAATAGCCGAGCATGACCTCCTGCACGCTGCCGCGGCTGTCGACCAAGCGCCGGTAGTCGTGCAGCGACAGCATCCGGTCCATGATGCCGGAGGAAGCCTGCAGATCCTCGATGGTCTCGAACAGCGGCACGACGTTGATGGCGCTGCGCCCGGAGGGATGGACGAGCCCCACTTCCTTGAGCAGGACCGCGACCTCGAGCATGTCGGACATGCCCTTGCACATCGAGATAATGCATTGGGGAATCGCGTCCGAGCCGAACTTCGCATGCGCTTCGGCGGCGGCATGGAAGACGTTGAGCTCGCCCATGGTCTCGTCGCTGTATTTGACGAAGGGCGAGACCAGCGCGCGCGTCGAGCGCAGCTCATTGGTGAGCAGCGAGATGCGGGCGTCCTCGCCGAGCGCGAGATAGGACATGCCGGGGTTGGCGGCATCCATCAGTTCGGCGATGGTGCGCTCGTGCACGGCCGAATTCTGGCGGATGTCGAGCCGCGCCAGATGGAAGCCGAAGCAGTCCACCGCGCGCCGCAAGAGCCGCAGCCGGCCGCGGGCGATGACGCGGGCATTGTTGGAGATCAGGGAGCGATGCAGCACGTCGAGATCGGCCTGCAATTCCCTGACGCTCTCGTAAGGCTTGCCCTTGCCGACCGGCCGGCGCGTGATCTCGACCTCGAGCTTTTCGGCCGTCGCCGTCAGGCGTGCATAAATGCCGGAGACTGCGAGACGATAGGGCTCGCCGCTCCGGTGCGGCGAGGTGTCCGGCGAGCGCTCCGCGAGCGTACGCAGCTCCTCGGAGACGTCGGCGAGATGCGCCGCGATCGACAGTTCCGAGCCGAGCACGTGCAGCTCGTTCAGATAGAACTGCATCACCCGGCTCGACTGCAGCCGCAGCGTGCCGCGCATCACGTCGGCGGTGACGAAGGGATTGCCGTCGCGGTCGCCGCCGATCCAGCTGCCCATGCGCAGGAACGAGGCGAGCTCGCTCGCGGCCGCCTCGCCGCCCTCCTCCAGCCGGTCTTCCAGCACGTTGACCAGCCGCGGAACCTCGCGCAGGAAGGTGTAATCGTAGAATGACAGGCCGTTGGCGACCTCGTCGAGCACGGTGAGCTTGGTGCGGCGGAGCAGATTGGTCTGCCACAGCGTCAGCACCTCGCGGCGGAGCTGCTCATCGCTGGCGGCGGCCTCGTCCGCGGTCAGCGCGACCCGCTCGCGGCGGTCGAGCAGCGCGGCCACCTCCATCTCGCGGTCCATGGTGCTCTTGCGGCGGACCTCGGTCGGGTGCGCGGTCAGGACCGGGCTGACCAGCGCACTCTTGAAGAAGCTGCGCAAGGTGTCGGAGTTGATGCCCGCGGCCCTGGCATGGGCCAGCGTCTCCGCCAGCACACCGGAGCCGCCGCCCTTGCCGGCGCGCATCTGGCGGATGTTGTTCTGGTCCTCGGCGATATTGGCGAGGTGGGAAAAATAGCTGAAGGCGCGGACGATCCGCACCGTCTCGGAGGTCGACATGCTGTCGAGGATCTGCTCGAGCTCGCGGCGGGCAAGCCGGTCCTCGTCGCGGTGGAACCGGATCGAGGTCTGCCGGATGCGCTCGACCAGGTCGAACACGTCGGCGCCCTCCTGGTCGCGCACGGTGTCGCCAAGAATGCGCCCGAGCAGGCGGATATCGTCGCGCAGCCGCGCGTCCGCCTCCAGCGCCTGAACGTCCTCAGGGCGGTTGGAGCGGTGATCAGGCGCGTCGGATGGTATGGTCTGGAGGGACATTGGCTCGCTCCCCTTAAGTAGAGCTCCCTATGGCTCCCCGGCTGACCGAGTGTGCAAGTTTTTTGCCGCAGCGCAAGACGAAGTTGGGGGCGGCGCACACCTAGAGGGCTAGAGCGCGAAGATAATCGTCCTCGCGCTCTAGGTCGTTGTTTAGGCATGATCTTTTCGGAAAAACGCGCCGCACTTTTCCGGATCATGCCCTAGGCCGGCACGATGACCTTGCCGATCGGCCAGAGCGCGATGCCGGCGAGCTTCAGATGGGCCCATGCGAAGGGGATGCCGATGATGGTGATCGCCAGCACCAGCGCGGTCACGAGGTGGCCGAGCGCCAGCCACCAGCCCGCGAGCACGAACCAGATGATGTTGCCGATCACCCCGAGCGGGCCGGTGCCGATATCGCTCTCGCCGGTGACGTCGTAGCGATTGACCGCGCGCGAGCCGAACGGCAGCAGCGTGTAGACGGCGATGTTGAACGCCGCCCGCGCCCAGGGCAGGCCGATGATGGTGACGGCCATGATGACCGCAGCCACCAGCCAGCCGAACGCCATCCAGGCGCCGCCGATGAGAATCCAGAGAATGTTGAGCAGGATGGAAACGGGGGACATGGCTTTATCCGCGGGTCGATGACCCCGCCTATATAGGTGCGAAAGTCATCGCTGCGAAGACATTGCCTCAAAACGCGTCACCCGCTCTCGCTTCATTGAATTGACGCACGTAGCGCCCAGAATGGCACGCCGCTTGAAACATTCGGCAGGCGATGGCGTTGGCGTCGCGGCCATCGGGGCCTGGGGATTCACATGTCCGATTTCATCATCGAGGAAGGCCTGCCTTATCCGCTGGGTGCGCATTGGAGCGGCAGGGGCACGAATTTTGCGGTGTTCTCCGCCAACGCCACCAAGGTGGAGGTCTGCCTGTTCGACGGCGACCGAGAAACACATCGCTTCGAGCTGCCGGAATATACCGACCAGGTCTTTCACGGCTACATCGCCGGCATCGGTCCCGGCACCTTCTACGGCTACCGCGTCTACGGGCCCTATCAGCCGGACGGCGGTCATCGCTTCAATCCGAACAAGCTGCTGCTCGACCCCTATGCCCGCGCGCACGCCGGGAGCCTGAACTGGAATCCGGCGGTGTTCGGCTACAAGATGGAGAGCGGCGACGACCTCACCTTCGACGAGCGCGACAGCGCGCCGTTCATGCCGAAATGCGTCGTAGTCGATCCCGATTTCGACTGGCAGGCCGAAGCGGCGCGGCAGAACGTCCATTGGGACGAGACCATCGTCTACGAAACCCATGTCAAAGGCTTCACGAAGAAGCACCCGGGTGTGCCGGAGAACCTTCGCGGCACCTATGCCGGTTTCGCTGCGCCTGAGCTGATCGCCTATCTGACTTCGCTCGGCATAACCTCGATCGAGCTGCTGCCGATCCATTCCTTCGTCAACGACGACAATCTTCTGAAGAAGAACCTCGTCAATTACTGGGGCTACAACACCATCGGCTTCTTCGCGCCCGATCCGCGCTATGCCTCCGATGTGCCGAACAGCCTGCGCGAATTCAAGGAGATGGTGTCGAAGCTGCACGGCGCCGGGCTCGAGGTGATCCTCGACGTCGTCTACAACCACACCGCCGAAGGCAACGAGCTCGGGCCGACGCTGTCCTTCAAGGGCATCGACAATGCGAGCTACTATCGCCTGCTGCCGGACCGTCGGCGCTACTACATCAACGACACCGGCACCGGAAACACCGTCAATCTCTCCCATCCGCGCGTGATCCAGATGGTGATGGATTCCTTGCGCTACTGGGCCGGCCACATGCATATCGACGGCTTCCGCTTCGACCTCGGCACCATTCTCGCCCGCGAGGTCTACGGCTTCGACGAGGAGAGCGGCTTCCTGAAGGCAATGGACCAGGATCCGCTGCTGTCGACCGTCAAGCTGATCGCCGAACCCTGGGATTGCGGACCCGGCGGCTACCAGGTCGGCGGCTTCCCGCCCGGCTGGGCGGAGTGGAACGACAGATTTCGCGACACCGCGCGCGACTATTGGCGCGGCGAGGCGCCGCCCTCCGCGCTCGCAACGCGGCTGCTTGGCTCCGGCGATATCTTCGGCCGCTGGGGCGGCCGCCGCTCCTGGGCCAGCGTCAACTTCATCACGGCGCATGACGGTTTCACGCTGAACGACTGGGCGAGCTACAACGACAAGCACAACGAGGCCAATGGCGAGGGCAACCGCGACGGCAATTCCAACAACCGTTCCTGGAATTGCGGCGTCGAGGGCCCGACCGACGACAAGAACGTCATTGCGCTGCGCGAGCGGCAGAAGCGCAACATGCTCGCCACCTTGCTGCTGTCGCAGGGCACACCGATGCTGCTCGGCGGCGACGAGTTCGGCCGCACCCAACAGGGCAACAACAACGCCTATTGCCAGGACAGCGACATCTCCTGGTTCGACTGGAGCATGGGCGAGAACTCGCAGAAGCTGCTGGCTTTCACCAAGCGCGTGATCCAGCTCCGGCGCGACTATCCGATCCTGCGCCGCAGCCGCTTCCTCACCGGCGTGCACGACACCAAGCTCGACATCCGCGACGTGGTCTGGGTCAATGCCAATGGCAGCGAGATGTCCAGTGCTGACTGGCAGACCGGCTGGCTGAAATGCTTTGGCGTCGTGCTCGACGGCCGCGCGCGAAAGACCGCGATCCCGCGCCGCGGTGAGGACGACAGCGTGCTGATCATCCTCAACAGTTTTGAGGGCGAGGTTGATTTCAAGCTGCCGCACACTTCGGCCGGCCCGTGCTGGTCATTGCTGCTCGATACCAATGTCGGCGACGGCGGATCCGGGGCACGGTTCGAGTTCGACAGCATCTACAAGGTGCCGGGCCGGTCGTTCCTGTTGTTCGTGGGCGGGGAGCTGGTTTAGGGGCGCCGGGCACGGCCCTCGCTCCTGTCGCCTGCGCCAAATCTTCCGTCCCGCCTTCTCCCAATAGGGATCGCGCAGTCTCGTAGGGTGAGCAAAGGCGCGCTTGCGCCGTGCCCACCATCTGTCTCCGTAAGCGAATTTGGTGGGCACGCTTCGCTTTGCCCACCCTACGGGTTCTCGTTGAATTGTCAGATTTTCCGCCCAGCCTGCTCCCAATAGGGATCGCGCAAGCGGCGCTTGAAGATTTTTCCGGAGTCTTCGCGCGGCAGCCCAGAGCGGATCTCGATGTGCTTGGGCACCTTGTAATCGGCGAGCGAGGTCTTCAGCTTTGCGCGGACGTCGGCGGCATCGAGCGCGACGCCAGCTTGCGGCTCGACCACCGCCATCAGCGCCTCGCCGAACTCGGCATCGGGGATGCCGAACACCGCGCAATCATGCACGCCGGGCACGGCATGCAGCACGGATTCGATCTCGGCCGGGTAGATGTTCACGCCGCCCGAGATCACCATGTCGCGCTTGCGGTCGCAGATGAAGACGTAGCCGTCCTCGTCGATATAGCCGACGTCGCCCGAGGTGATGAAGCCGCCGAGATCGATCTCGGCGCGTTTGTCCGGCTTGTTGTGGTAGGTGAAGTCGGCTAGCTCCGCCATGCGGGAATAGATCTCGCCGATCTCGCCGACGCCGCGCTCGCTTCCGTCCTCGCCGATGAAGCGCAGCTCGGCGCCGGGTGAAATCTTGCCGACGGTGCCGGGCTTCTTCAGCGCGTCCTCGGAAGTTGCGAACGTGACGGCGCTTGATTCCGTCGAGCCGTAGAATTCGTAGATCACCGGCCCCCACCATTCGATCATGGCGCGCTTGACGTCGGCCGGGCACGGCGCGGCGGCATGGATGACATGGCGGAGCGAAGAGACGTCGTATTTCCTGCGCACCTCTCCTGGTAGCTTCATCAGGCGGATGAACATGGTCGGCACCATGAAGATGGTGTCGATCTTGTATCTCTCGATCAGCGCGAGAAACTCCTCCGCCTCGAAACGCGGCATCAGCACCAACGCGCCGCCGAGCTTGCCGGCGCGGATGCCGAACGAGTTCGGCGCGGAATGATAGAGCGGCCCCGGCAGGATCGCGCGGGCGCCGGGCTTCAGCCCATAGATCATCGCGCGCATGCGCTCGCCGGCCGCTTGCTGATCCGGCGTCGGGGCATTGCGCCGCACGCCCTTGGGATGGCCTGTCGTGCCTGACGTGTAGATCATGTTCATCGGCTGCGGCACGACCGGGCCCTCATAGGGCTGGAATTGCGCGAGCCAGGGCTCGAAATCGATGGCGAAATCCGGCGTCTTGAGGTGATCGGGATCGATCTTGTAGTTGGACAGGATCTCCGGCGGCGTCGGCACGCTGAGCACGGTGACGCCTTTCGGGACCGCATCGCGCAAGGCGTGCAGCATGTCGGCGTGCCCGATCAGCACGGACGTGCCGGTGTCATCAAGGATGTAGTTGATCTCCTCCGGCTTGAAGTGCCAGTTGATCGGCACGCCGTAGGCACCCAGCCGCATCGCGGCGTAGGCGGCTTCCAGGAAGGCGATGTCATTGCGCATCAGCATGCAGACGCAATCGCCCTGGCGGACGCCGATTTTGGCAAGGCCCGAGGCGATGCGGTCGGCGCGGGTGGCGACTTCGGCGTGGGAACGGCGGCGTTCGCCGGAGACGATGCCGAGGAATGGGGACGTTTCGCTCATTTTTGTTTTCCGATCTTTCGTCGGGTTAGAACAGTAGCCACAACCACGCTCGTCATTCCGGGATGCGCCGAAGGCGAGGCCCGGAATCCATAACCACGAGCCGGGGTTATGGATTCCGGGCTCGCCGCTCACGCGGCGCCCGGAATGACGGGAGACTAATCCGCATACTTCGCCGCGCGCTTCTCCAGATTCGACCGCACCGCCTCGGTCTGGTTCGCGCTGCCGATCAGCTTCTGCTGCTCGACGGACTCGGCGAGCAGCGCAGGACCCGGATCGACCGAGAGGTTGTTGAGCAGGCGCTTCGCCGCGCGGATCGCATCAGGGCTCTTGCCGGCGATCTCGCGCGCGACTTCGAACGCGGCAGCGCGCGGATCGTCGCAGATGCGCGTCGCGAGACCGTAAGCCATCGCCTCCTGCGCGGAGAAGATGCGACCGGTGAAGGTGAGATCTCGCAGGATATCATCGCGCACCAGCGAAGCGAGGATCGGCGTGCCCGCCATATCGGGGACGAGGCCCCATTTGATTTCCATGATCGACATGCGCGCATCTGCGCTGAGGAAGCGCATATCTGCACCGAGCGAAAGCTGGAAGCCGCCGCCGAAGGCAACGCCATGCACGGCCGCGATCACCGGAACCGGAAGCTGGCGCCATCCCCACACCGCCTGCTGCGGAAAGTTCGCCTGGCCATGAGTCCGCTTGGTGAGATCGCGATTTTCGCCACCCGGAATTCCGTTGCCGCCCTTCTCCTTCATGGCGGCAAAACGCCCCATGTCGAGACCGGCGCAGAAGGCGCGGCCTTCACCCGACAGCACGACGACGCGCAGGCCTTTTTCCTTCGAAAGCCGCTCGGTTGCCGCGACAAGGGCCTCGAACATGGCCTGATCCAGCGCATTCATCTTGTCCGCGCGCACCAGCCGCACGTCGGCGACGCCTTCTGAGATCGAAATCGAGACGCGCTCTTCCATGGACGAATTCTCCCCTGTTCTTGTTCAGTGCCGCTTTACAGGAAGCTGGCGGCCGGATTTAGTCAATCGACCAATTAACTGACAATCCGTACGGGAGAAACAGCCATGTTCAAGGAAAATCTTCTGGCCGGGCGGCGCATTCTCGTGACCGGCGGCGGCACCGGGCTCGGCAAGTCGATGGCGGCGCGCTTCCTCCAGCTCGGCGCCGAGGTGCATATCTGCGGCCGGCGCAAGATCGTGTGCGACGAGACCGCGACCGAGCTGATGGCCGAGTATGGCGGCCGCGTCACCAGCCACGGCGTCGACATCCGCAACGCGCTCGCGGTCGAGGAGATGATCGAGAACATCTTCCGCGACGGACCGCTGACCGATCTCATCAACAACGCCGCCGGCAATTTCATCTCGCGCAGCGAGGAGCTGTCGCCGCGCGGTTTCGATGCGGTCGCCAACATCGTCATGCACGGTACGTTCTACGTCACGCATGCGGTCGGCAAGCGCTGGATCGCCTTGAAGCAGCCCGGCAATGTCGTGTCGATCACGGTGACCTGGGTGCGCAACGGCTCGCCCTACGTGGTGCCGTCGGCGATGAGCAAGTCGGCAATCCACGCCATGACGATGTCGCTCGCCACCGAATGGGGCCGCTACGGCATCCGCCTCAACACCATTGCGCCGGGCGAAATCCCGACCGAGGGCATGAGCAAGCGCATCAAGCCCGGCGATGAGGCCGGTGCACGGACCAAGGCGATGAACCCGATGGGCCGCGTCGGCACCATGGAGGAATTGCAGAACCTCGCGGTGTTCCTGATCTCCGGCGGCTGCGACTGGATCACCGGCGAGACCATCGCCATGGACGGCGCGCAGGCGCTCGCGATGGGCGGCAATTTCTACCAGCTGCGCGACTGGAGCGACGACGACTGGAAAGCCGCGCGCGAGAGCATCATGGCGCAGAACGAGAAGGACCGGGCGAAGCGGGGGTAGATGTGCGAAAGCTTGTAAGTGGCTGACACTTTCGCCCCACCCGCAATTGTCGTCCCTGCGAAAGCAGGGACCCATAACCACAGGGAAGAGTTGTAGTGCGAGACAGGCAACTCCGAGTCTTCGCCAAACCACTCCCTGTGGTTATGGGTCCCGGATCTTCGCTTCGCTCGTCCGGGACAGTGGGGCTCCCATCTTGTCTTCACGCGCTTATGACGCCACACTCCCCGGCATAAAAACAAGACGCCACGGGAGAAACATGTCCACCACACAGCCATTGGCGAATCTCGCCGACATGGTGCGCGAGCGCGCGACGAGCCGCGGCGATGCCATCGCCTATGAGTTCGAAGGCCGCATCACCAGCTTTGCCGAGTTCGACATCAAGACCAACAAGGTCGCCAACGCGCTTCTCGCGATGGGCGTGAAGAAAGGCGACCGCATCGCCTATCTCGGCAAGAACAGCGATCTCTATTTCGAGCTTCTAATGGGCGCGATGAAGGTGGGCGTCGTGATGGCGCCGATGAACTGGCGGCTCGCCGGGCCCGAGGTCGCCTTCATCGTCGCCGATTGCAAGGCGCCGGTGCTGTTCGTAGGACCCGAGTTCATCACACTGGTCTCGCAGATCAGGGACCAGATACCAGGCGTGCGCACGGTCATCACGACCGAAGGCGGCGCGCCGGAATGGCAGGATTTTACAGCCTGGCGGGATGCGCAGAGCGGCACCGATCCGAAGGTGCCGATCGACACCAAGGACATCGCGATCCAGCTCTACACGTCGGGCACCACGGGCAAGCCGAAAGGCGCGATGCTGAGCCACGCGAACTTCCTCAACCTCGTGCAAACCGGCAATGCCGAGGACAAGCCGGAGTGGAACCGGTGGTCGACCGACGATGTCTCGCTGGTCGCGATGCCGATCTTCCATATCGGCGGGTCGGGCTGGGGCGTGATGGGCCTCTATCACGGCGCGCGCGGCGTCATCGCGCGCGAGTTCGATCCGACCAAGGTGCTGGATTTCTTCGAGCAATCCGGCATCACAAAACTGTTCATGGTGCCGGCGGCGATGCAGTTCGTGGTGCGGCAGCCGCGCGCGAGAATGGTCGATTTCTCCAGGCTGAAATACATGCTGTACGGCGCCTCCCCGATTCCGGCGGCACTGCTGAAGGAATGCATCGAGGTCTTCAAATGCGGCTTCGTGCAGATGTACGGCATGACGGAGACCACCGGCACCATCGTCGCGCTGCCGCCGGAGGATCACGTCGAGGGGCTTGAGCGGATGCGCTCGGCCGGCAAGGCCCTGCCGGGCATCGAGATCGCGATACTCGATGCGGACGGCAAGCCGCTGCCGCCGCGTGAGGTCGGCGAGATCGCGACGCGCTCGGGCTCTAACATGGCCGGCTACTGGAACCTGCCGGAGGCGACCGCCGCGACGCTGCGCGGCGACGGCTGGCTGCGCACGGGTGATGCCGGCTACCTGGACGAGGACGGCTACCTCTACATCCACGACCGCATCAAGGACATGATCATCTCCGGCGGCGAGAACATCTACCCCGCCGAGGTCGAGAGCGCGCTGTGCGATCACCCTGATGTCGCGGAAGCTGCCGTGATCGGCGTGCCCGACGATAAATGGGGCGAGGCAGTGAAAGCCGTCGTGGTGATGAAGCCGGGCAAGCAGGCGAGTGCCACCGACATCATCAACTTCACCCGCGAGCGCATCGCCGGCTACAAGACGCCGAAGAGCGTGGAGTTCTTGCCGGCCCTGCCGCGCAATCCGTCAGGCAAGATTTTGCGCAGACAGTTGCGCGAGCCGTATTGGGCGGGGAAGGATCGACAGGTGAATTGATCCCCGCTGTCGTCCCGCGGCGCGCGCAGCGCGAACCCGGGACCCATAACCACAGGATCGGGTTTTGCGAAGACTCGGAGTTACCATCTCGCCTCAAACTTCTCCCTGGGGTTATGGGTCCCCGCGTTCGCGGGGACGACTCGGGAGAGATATGTGCGCAATCCCGTAGGGTGGGCAAAGGCGCAACGCGCCGTGCCCACCATCTCGTTCCGTATTCGAGGGATCGTGGGCACACTTCGCTTTGCCCACCCTACGGCACCGGTGCAAGTCTCAGTGCTTGTTCGGCCCCATATAGCCGAACAAGAACCCCGCCACTTTCCGCATCTGGATCTCCTCGCTGCCTTCGGTGATCCGGTAGCGGCGGTGATGCCGATAGATGTGCTCGAACGGCTTGTGGCGTGAATAGCCCATGCCGCCATGGACCTGCATGGCGCGGTCGGCGGATTCGCAGCAGAGGCGGTTTGCCCAGTAGTTGCACATCGAGACGCGGTCGGAGAGCGTGCGCTCGATCTGCTCCTCGGTGAGCTGGTCCATCTCCCAGGCGGTCTTGCGGATCAAGAGGCGCAGCATCTCGGCTTGCGTGGCGAGCTCGACCAGCGGAAACTGGATCGCCTGGTTCTCGGCGAGCGCCCGGCCGAACGGCTTTCGCTCGCGCGCGTATTTGACGCTCTCGTTGATGCAGTAGACGGCGGCACCGAGCGAGCTCGCCGCCTGGCGGATGCGGTTCTGGTGCACAAAACATTGCGCCAGCGACAGGCCGCGGCCAACCTCGCCGAACTGCGCATCCCCCGGCACGAACACGTCGGTGAAACTGACGCGCGGATGGTCGGTCGGCATGTTGAAGGTCCACATATACTCTTCGACCTTCACGCCGTGGCTCTTGGCCGGCACGAGAAAGCAGGTGATGCCGCGGGCATCGCCGTCATTGCCCGACGTGCGTGCAAACAGCGCGCAATGCGTGGCGACGTGCATGCCTGTGGTCCACATCTTCTCGCCGTTGATGATCCAGCCCTTGACGTTGTCGCGGGTCGCCGGCACCGCGCGTGTCTCCATGTGGGTGGCATCCGAGCCGTGATGCGGCTCAGTCAGGCCAAAGGTGATGCGGTACTTGCCCTTGATCGACCCGTCGATCATCGCCTTCTGATCGTCGCGACCGTAGCGGTCGAGCATGGTGACGACGGGGAAGTTGCCGACGATGGAGTGCTCGTTCTGGAGATCGTTGTGCAGGCCGAGGCCCTTGGCGGCAAAATGCTCGCGGATCACGGCCATCCAGAGGTTGGAGCCGTCCTTGCCGCCATATTGCTTCGGCACCGGAAAGCGCAGATGGCCGGCGGCGTCGGCGAGATCCTTGGCCTTGCGCAGCAACGCTTCCCATTCATGGCGCGGCAGACCGCCATTCTCGAAATCGGTGCGCGCCCATTCGCGGCGATGATCGAAGAAGCGGATGTTGTCGTCGGCCTCCTCCAGCGGCTTGATCTCACGTTCGATGAAACGGTCGAGCTCTCCGAGATAGGCGACGAGATCGGCAGGCAATGAAAAATCCACAGATTCTCTCCCGGATTGATTTTATCGTTTTGTGTTAAGGCGCTAGGCGCGATCTTGCTTCGCACGATTAAGGTGAGAAGAGCGGGCTCAAGTCAAGCAAGCAGAAATCAAGCAAGGCGAGACGTGCCAGATGCGCAAGGCGTGCCCGCGCAATTCGATGGTGCTCTGGCGCCAACGCGCGGTAGTATGACGCCAATATTCATTTCAGAAGAAAATGCGGGAGCGCGCGATGGAGCTGAAATTTTCGAAAGTGGAACGCAAGGGGCCGATCACGATCATCACGCTGTCGCGGCCGGAGGTCTACAATGCGCTGCATACCGATGCGCATTTCGAGCTGCAGAAGGTGTTCGACGATTTCGCCACCGATCCCGAGCAGTGGGTTGCGATCGTCACCGGCGCCGGCGACAAGGCGTTCTGCGCTGGCAACGACCTGAAGTGGCAGGCGGCGGGCGGCAAGCGCGGCTGGGACAAGGGCGGCTTTGCCGGCCTCACCTCACGCTTCGACTGCGACAAACCGATCATCGCGGCGGTCAACGGCGTCGCCATGGGCGGCGGCTTCGAGATCGCGCTCGCCTGCGACCTGATCATCGCCGCGGAGAACGCGACCTTCGCCCTGCCCGAGCCGCGCGTCGGCCTTGCTGCGCTTGCCGGCGGCCTGCACCGGCTGCCACGGCAGATCGGCCTCAAGCGTGCCATGGGCATGATCCTTACCGCGCGCCATGTCAGCGCGAAGGAAGGCCAGGAACTCGGCTTCGTCAACGAGGTGGTGCCGCAGGGCGAGGCACTCGCGGGCGCATTGCGCTGGGCGGAGATGATCACCAAGAACTCGCCGATGTCGATCCGCGCATCCAAGCAGGCGATCCAGCGGGGACTGGGCGTGTCGCTGGAGCAGGCCATCGCGGAGCAGCGGGACTATCCGGCCGTGCAGGCGATGGCGGCCTCGCAGGATTACATCGAGGGGCCGAAGGCGTTTTCGGAGAAGCGGCCGCCGAAATGGGTGGGGAAGTGACCGCGCTTTTGCGCGGCCATTCCGGGGGCGCGCCCACTTGGCGCGCGCTATGATGCGCAATTGCGCATCTGAGAATCCATCGCGCGTCAGTGAAAGTGGATGAATGGATTCCGGGCTCGTCGCTGCGCGACGCCCCGGAATGACAGAGGGGAGAGTGCGTAGGATGGGTAGAGCGCAGCGAAACCCATCGATGACAAAGCAAGGTGCGAGATGATGGGTTTCGCTGCGCTCTACCCATCCTACGGATTGCGGCCGAGCTCGCGCTTGTAGGACGCGTAATTCGGCTGATCGACGGCGAGCTTGTCCATCGTGGTCGCCCACAGGTGCTCGGCGAGGCCGGGCGTTGCGAGATCGACCTCGCCCTTTGCAATACGCTCCGCGAGCGCGCGGTTCAGCTCTGTCACCGAGCCATCCATGCCGAGCAGCGCGCGCAGCCGCTCCACCTCCTTCGCATCGCTCCCCGCCTCCTGCGTCAGCTGCCGTGTGACGAGGTCGAGGATGTTGATGGCGACGCGCAGCTTGAAGGCCTGATGACCGGAGATCAGCGGCGTGATGTCGCTCCGGAGGAAATCGGCGACCGCCTTGGTCAGCTCGATCGGCGTCGGTTCATCCTGCATGTGTCAACTCCCGCGCGGCGCCAGCAGCCGCAACAGATCGATCTCGGTCTCGCTGGCGCGGCGGCCGATCATGGCGCGCTCCATGGAATGATCCGGGCCCTCGCGGAACCGTTGCATCATGCCGCCGCACATGATGCCCCAGCGCAGCGTCCCCATCACTTCCCAGAATTTGACGCGCGCGGGATCGACCTTGCGGCCCGCGGCCTCATAGCCCGCGAACAGCTCCTCGCGCGAGCCAAAGCCGCCGACGGGCTTGTCGATCTCGCCGAACCGCCAGGAATTGACGCAGACCCAGCCGAGATCCTCCATGGGATCGCCGAGATGGGCGAGCTCCCAGTCCAGCACCGCGCGGACACCATCAGATCCGATGATGAGATTGCCGTTGCGGAAATCGCCATGCACCAGCGTGGTCTCGACTGAGGGCCCGGGATCGTGGTCGCGCAGCCAGCGCAGCGCCAGCTCGAACACGGGCTTGGGCCACTTCAGGCTACGATAGTCGCGCTCGAACTCCGAGATCTCCTGGGTCACGCCGCGGCTGCGCAACTCGGGCAACTTGTCCCGCGGCAACCGATGCAGGCCGGCGAGCACGCCGCCGATCTGCCGCGCAAGTAGCGGCCGCGCCGCTGCGAACTCATCATCGCGAAGGATCTTGCGCGCGATGGTCTCGCCCTCGACGCGCTGCATGATGAAGCCCGTGCCGAGATCGTCGTCCGGCGTCAGCACATGCATCACGCGCGGCGACGGCACGCCGGCCTCGTAAGCGAGTTGCATCAGCTGCGCCTCAGCCGCGAGACCCGCCGCACGCGTGGGAGCCGCGCCATAACCTTTCGGCGAGCGGCGCAGGATCGCACCGATCGGCCCGTCAGGATGCGTGATGTCGAAGCGCCAGGTCTCCTGACTGGCGCCGCCCGACAGTTTTGCCGCGCCGGTGACGCCGGTCGCGCCCTTACACCAGCGCGCGACGCTCCGCGAAAGCTCCGCCTCGATCATTTGCCTTTGAACTGCGCGGGGCGCTTCTCCAGGAACGCGCCGACGCCCTCACGGAAATCCTGGGTGTCGCCGGCACGCAGCTGGCACTGGAATTCGAGATTGAGCTGGTCCTCGAAGGAATTTTCCGGGCTGTCCCAGTAGAGCTTGCGGATCAGCGACAGCGCCACTGTCGGCCCGCTGGCGAGATCGCGCGCGAGCTTCATCGCCTCCTCCATCAGCACGCCGTCGTCATAGACGCGATTGACGAGGCCCCATTCCAGCGCCTTCTCGGCCGGCAGCCGCTCGCCCATCAGCGACAATTCGATCGAGCGCGCCCGGCCGACGAGGCGCGGCAGCAGCCAGGTCGAGCCGCAATCCGGCACCAGGCCGATGCGGCGGAACGCTTGCAGGAAATACGACGAGCGCGCGCAAAGGATCATGTCGCCGAGCAGAGCGAAGCTCATGCCGGCGCCCGCCGCCGGCCCGTTGACCGCGGTGACGATCGGACAGTGCAGATTGCGGATGCGGCGGAGGAAGGGATGAAAGCCGGTCTCCAGCGTCAGGCCGGCCTTGGTCTTCTTCGACTGGTTGTTGCGCCCTTGCAGATTAGCACCCGTGCAGAACGCCCGCCCCGCGCCGGTTAGCACGACGCAGCGCACATCGTCCTTCTTCTCCTCGATCGCGTCGAGCGCCTCGGCAAGGCCGCCCAGCATGTCCACGGAGACCGCGTTCATCACCTCCTGATGGTCGAGCCGGAGGATCGCAACCGAGCCATCGAAATCGAGCGTGACGTGTTTGAACTGCATGGTTTCCTCGTCAGTTGCGGACCGCGCCAGTTTCGCAGACCGGAATTTAGTTTTGCCGGGGCGCATATTTGATTTTTGTCGCGGCCTTGTCCATGGTGATCACAGCATAGCAAGCAATCTTGTGCGCAGCGGCTGATGCGCCTCATATCAAGAACAGGAAACGCGCCATGAACATTTTCGACCTCACCGGACGCGTCGCCGTGATCACCGGCGGCAATGGCGGCATCGGGCTCGGCATCGCGCAGGCCCTCGCCGGCCAGGGCTGTAACGTCTCGATCTGGGGCCGCAATGCTGACAAGAACAAGGCCGCTGCCGCGAGCATGGCGGGGCTATCAGGCAAGGTCGATAGCCGCGTCTGCGACGTCACCGATCCCGCCTCGGTCAACGCCGCGATGAAGGCAACGCTCGACACGTTTGGCCGGGTCGACGGCTGCTTCGCCAATGCCGGCATCGGCGGCGGCGGCCGCAGGTCTTTCATCGAGCGCACCGAGGACGAATGGCGCACGATGTTCGCGACCAATCTCGACGGCGTGTTCCACGCTTTCCAGGCCGCCGCAAGGCACATGACCGACCGCGCCAATGCCGGCGATCCCTTTGGCCGGCTGGTGGCGACCTCGAGCCTCGCTTCGATCTTCGGCACCGCGCGCAACGAGCACTATGCCGCGACCAAGGCCGCCATCAACGCGCTGGTGCGCGCGCTCGGCGTCGAGCTCGCCCGCCATGGCGTCACCGCGAATGCGATCCTGCCCGGCTGGATCAAGAGCGACATGACATCAGGTCTCATGGCCAACGAAAAGTTCGTCGCGAACGTGATGCCGCGGATTCCGGTGCGGCGCTTCGGCGAGGCCTCCGATTTCGGCGGCATCGCGGTGTATCTGATGAGCAAGGCGTCGTCGTATCATACGGCCGATACGTTCGTGATCGACGGCGGCTATACCGCGTTTTGAGATTTCGTAGGGTGTGCAAAGGCGCGCCTGCGCCGTGCCCACCAGAAGCATCTCTCATTGTCGTGGTGGGCACGCTGCGCTTTGCCCACCCTACGGTTTTCCGAGTTTGTAAGCGCAGAGGGGAACAGGGCAAATGTTTTCACACGTGATGATCGGCACCAACGACCTCGACAAGGCCAAGGCGTTCTACGACAGCCTACTGAGCACACTCGAGGTGCGGCCGGCCAGGGTCGACGGGCACCGCATCTTCTACATCACCAAGACCGGCGTGTTCTCGGTGACGAAGCCGATCAACGGCGAGCCGGCGACCTGTGCGAACGGCGGCACCATCGGCTTTGCCGCCAACTCGCCTGAGCAGGTCGACAAGTGGCACGCCGCCGGCGTCGCGGCCGGCGGAACGCCGATCGAGAATCCGCCCGGCATCCGCGAGGGCGCGGGGAACAAGCTCTATATCGCCTATTTGCGCGATCTCGACGGCAACAAGATCTGCGCGATGCACCGGATGCCGAATTGATTTAGCGGCAACCACTGTTGTCATGCCCCGGCTTGACCGGGGCATCCAGTACGCCACGGCTTCTCTGTGAATCACCGCTGTCTCTGGAATACTGGATCGCCCGAACAAGTCGGGCGATGACAGCGGAGAGTGACGCACGCGCCCGCCGTCTCTCGCCCGCCTCCCATTCAAACAACATTTCAAACGCCCTCGCGAAATTCCATCACATGGCATGGCTCGCGTGAGAAAATACGCGCTCGCACTTTGGCGTCGCTGCGACTATTGTTGCGGCCAACACGATCTCAGCGCCTTCGGGAGGAACAATGACAAAGCACGCCTACATTCCCCGCACCACCAACTACACGCTCAATCCCGGCGACGAGCTGAACGACCTTCGCATGTCGGACCAGGTCCGGCCGCTTTATGATCACGTCAAGAAGTTCATCCGCGACACCGTCGAGCCGATGTCGATCGAGTTCGCCAAGGCCGGCGAAGGCAAGGAGGATCGCTGGAGCTTCACGCCGAAGCAGCTCGAGGTGCTCGAGAAGGCCAAGAACAAGGCCAAGCAGGAAGGCCTCTGGAATTTCTTCCTGCCCGACGACGAGACCGGCCAGGGCCTGAAGAATCTCGACTACGCCTATATCGCCGCCGAGCTCGGCAAGAGCCCGCTGGCCTCCGAAACCATGAACTGCTCGGCGCCCGACACTGGCAACATGGAGGTGCTGGAGCGCGTCGGCACCAAGGAGCAGAAGGAGAAGTGGCTCAAGCCGCTGATGAACGGCGAGATCCGCTCGGCCTATGTCATGACCGAGCCGAACGTCGCCTCCTCCGACGCCAAGAACATCTCGACGACGGCAAAGCTCGTCGGCGACGAATGGGTCATCAACGGTGAGAAGTATTACATCTCGGGCCTTGGCGATCCCCGCTGCAAGATCCTCATCGTGATGGTGAAGACCAATCCGGATGCGGCGCCGAGCAAGCAGCAGTCGCAGATCCTGGTGCCGCGCGACACGCCCGGCGTCGAGGTGCTCGGACCGATGTACGTGTTCGGCCAGGACCATGCGCCGCGCGGCCACATGCACATGCGCTTCAACAATGTGCGCGTGCCGAAGGAGAACATGCTGCTCGGCGAAGGCCGCGGCTTCGAGATCTCGCAGCTCCGTCTCGGGCCGGGCCGCATCCATCACTGCATGCGCACCATCGGCAAGGCCGAGAAGGCGCTCGACCTGATGGTGCAGCGTGGCCTCACCCGCGAAGCGTTCGGCAAGAAGATCGCCCATCTCGGCGGCAACATGCAGATCATCGCGCAGGCCCGCTGCGAGATCGAGGCGATGCGGCTGATGGTGCTGAAGGCGGCGAAGGCGATGGACGTGCTCGGCAACAAGGAAGCCCGCGTCTGGGTCTCCATGGTCAAGGCCATGGTGCCCGAGCGCGCCTGCAAGATCATCGACCAGGCGATCCAGATGCACGGCGCCACCGGCATCTCGCACTGGACCCCGCTCGCGGAGATGTACCAGGACGTGCGGCACCTGCGTTTCGCGGATGGTCCGGACGAGGTGCACTGGATGGTGGTGGGACGGCACGAGCTGAGCATGGCGTGAGGCGTCGCCTCTCCCCGCTCGGGAAGAGCCGTAGGGTGGGCAAAGGCGCGCACTTCGCGCGCCGTGCCCAGCATCGCGGCTCACGCGACAGGTGGTGGGCACGCTTTCGCTTTGCCCACCCTACGAAGTTGCACCCCTCCAGGAGCCGCCATGGACTACGCCGCCAGTGACCTGACGCCACGCGAGCGCTACAAGGTGCTGACGTCCTTCATCCTGCCACGGCCGATCGCCTGGGTGACGTCAGTGGGGCCGACCGGCGTGGTCAACGCCGCGCCGTTCAGCTTCTTCAACGCCTTCTGCGAGGATCCGCCGCTCTGCATGTTCGCGGCCAACCGCAAGCCGAATGGCGAGGACAAGGACACCTTTCTCAACATCCAGCGTACCGGCGAGTTCGTGGTCAACCTCGCCGACGAGCCGCTGGCGCGGGCCATGCACGAGAGCAGCGGCGATTTTCCGCCTGAGATCGGCGAGCCCGATTATCTCGGCCTGAAGCTCGCGCCCTCGACCAGGATCGCCGTGCCGCGGCTTGCCGACGCGCCCTGGGCGATGGAGTGCAAGCTCTGGAAGCTGATCGACGTCAACGACGATCGCCGCCTGATCATGGGCGAAGGCATCCACTTCCACATCCGCGACGAGCTGTGGGACGACACGGCGATGCGGGTGCACATGGACCGCTATCACCCGATCGGCCGCATGTTCGCCGACCGCTACTGCCGCACGGACGACCGCGTGGTGTTTCCGGCGGCGGAGGGAGTGAAGAAATCGTAGGGCGTAGGGTGGGCAAAGGCGCGGAGCGCCGTGCCCACGTCTTTTTGCGCATCATGCCGATTGGTGGGCACGCTTCGCTTTGCCCACCCTACGAGACTGAGATCGCAGTGAGACCCGTACCCCCTCACCCGAATTCGATCTTCGATCGAATTCGACCTCTCCCCGCAAGCGGGGAGAGGTGAAGAAAGGCACCTACGTCGCCGGCTCGATCTTGTCCTGAGTCTTCGTCTCGAAATCGCTGGCGTCGTGCCGCTCGTGGAGCTGGCTCGAGGGATCGCCGGAGACACGGTTGACCATGCGGCCGCGCTTCACCGCGGGGCGCTGCGCGATCTGGTCGGTCCAGCGCTGCACGTTCTTGTAGTCCTGCACCGACAAAAATTCGCCGGCGCCGTAGACCAGCCCCTTGGCGAGCGCGCCGTACCACGGCCACACCGCCATGTCGGCAATCGTGTACTCCTTCCCCGCGAGGTACTCATTGTCGGCGAGGCGACGGTCGAGCACGTCGAGCTGCCGCTTCACCTCCATCGCGAAGCGGTCGATGGCGTATTCGATCTTGAACGGTGCGTAGGCATAGAAATGGCCAAAGCCGCCGCCGAGATAGGGCGCGCTGCCCATCTGCCAGAACAGCCAGGACATGGTGTCAGTGCGGGCCTTGATCTCCTTCGGAAGGAAGGCGCCGCCGAATTTCTCGGCGAGGTAGAACAGGATCGAGCCGGATTCGAACACGCGGATCGGCTCCGGACCCGAGCGGTCCATCAGCGCCGGGATTTTCGAGTTCGGATTGATGTCGACAAAGCCGCTGCCGAACTGGTCGCCGTTGCCGATCCTGATCAGCCAGGCGTCGTATTCGGCGCCCTTGTGGCCGAGCGCCAGCAGCTCCTCCAGCATCACCGTGACCTTCACCCCGTTCGGGGTCGCCAGCGAATAGAGCTGGAGGGGATGCTTGCCGATGGGCAGCTCCTTGTCGTGGGTGGGGCCGGCAATGGGCCGGTTGATGCTGGCGAACTGCCCGCCATTCTCCTTGTTCCAGGTCCAGACTTTGGGCGGCACGTAGGCGGGGGCGTCGGTCATGCGGGGGCTCCGGCAAAAAGATGCGCGTGCATTAATTAGCCCGCGGATGGCCGATAGCAAGGCCTCCGAAATGCATTGCCCGGCGGGGCAACTCTACGTTTCGTCATGGCAGGTGCCCTCCCCACACAATTCCGGGGCGCCCGCAGGACGAGCCCCGGAATGACAGCCTCTATGACGCTGCCGCCTGCTGCCGCAGTTCCGCCTCCATCACAAAACCCTCATATCCCTTCGCTGCGACCTCGTCGCAGATGCGGCGGTAGACGCCGACGCCGCCGATATAGGGCATGAAGATGCGCGGCTTGCCCGGGATGTTCGCCCCCATGTACCAGGAATTGGCCTGCGGATAGAGCGTGCCGTGGGCGACCTCGTTGACATGGGCGACCCATCTCTCCTCGGCGTCCCCGTCCGCCTCAATCGTCGCGAGGCCCTGCCCGCGGATATGGACAAGGCTGTCGGCGATCCAGTCGACATGCTGCTCGATCGACACGATCATGTTCGACAGCACAGACGGGCTGCCGGGGCCGGTGACGATGAAGAGGTTCGGAAAGCCCGCGCTCATCAGCCCGAGATAGGTCTTTGGCCCCTCCGCCCATTTCTGGTTCAGCGTCTGCCCGCCACGGCCGTGGATGTCGATCTTCGCCACAGACCCCGTCATGGCGTCGAAGCCAGTCGCCATGACCAGCGCATCGACCTCGTGATCCCGTCCTGCGACACGGACCGCGTTCGCGGTGATCTCCTCAATCGGGTTGGTCTTGATGTCGACCAGCGAGACGTTCGGCCGGTTGAAGGTCTTGAAGTAATCCGTGTCGATGCAGATGCGCTTGGTGCCGATCGGATGGCTGCTCGGCTGCAGCAGCCTGGCGGTCTCAGGGTCCGTCACGATTTCGGCGATCTTGCCGCGGACGTAATTGGCGGCGGTGTCGTTCGCGGCCTGATTGAGGCCGAGATTGTTGTAGACGTACATGAAGGTGAGCCCGCCATGATCCCACCGCGCCTTGTATTTGGCGCGCCTGACGTCCTCGGCATCGTCGAGCGCGCCGCGGTCGGGCTGCTCGGCATAGATGCCGTTGCGGGCGACCTCGCGGGCGAAGCGGCGGATCTCCGGATAGTTCTTGCGGAACGCATCGCGCTCCTCGTCGGTGAGCGCGGCGTTGCGGGCGGGAATCGAGAAGTTCGCGGTGCGCTGAAACACGGTGAGATGTTTCGCCTGTTCGGCAATGATAGGCGCCGACTGGATGCCTGACGATCCCGTGCCGATGAGACCGACGCGCAGGCCGGTGAAGTCGACGTCTTCATGCGGCCAGTTGCCGGTGTGATAGACGGCCCCCCTGAAGTTTTCGAGGCCCTTGATGTCGGGCTTGCGCGCGTTCGAGAGACAGCCGGTGGCGAGCACGACGAACTGCGCCTGAACGATCCTGCCGTCGGAAGTCGTAACCGACCAGCTGTTCGCACGCTCATCGAACACGGCGCGCTCGACGCGGGTGTTGAACTGGATGTCGCGGCGAAGGTCAAAACGGTCGGCGACGTGATTGGCGTATTTCAGGATCTCCGGTTGCGGCGCGTAGCGCTCGCTCCAGTCCCATTCCTGCTGGAGCTCCTCGGAGAAGGAGTAGGAATACTGCATGCTCTCGACGTCGCAACGCGCGCCGGGATAGCGATTCCAGTACCAGGTGCCGCCGACGCCGCCGCCCTGCTCGAAGACGCGTGCCGAGAAGCCGAGCCCGCGCAACCGGTGCAGCATGTACAGGCCGGCAAAGCCTGCACCGACGACGACCACGTCGTAGGCTTCCGCACCCTGGGCTGGACTCGCTTGCGCTGACGACATCGCTTGGCGCTCCCCGATTGTTTTCTGCTGTTGTGAGCCAGCATTCTCTGAAGGATGCGAAAGCGCAAGAGGCAAATCGGACAGCCCCGGCCCGCTTATTTTGTGGAGCGGAATGGTGCATCTACTGCGCGGCGCCTGCACGCAAGATGCACGGCCGAATCCGGCATGGCATCGCTGATAACAATGGGCTAGCGTCAAACAATCTTCGCGCGCAAAGCAACAACAGCAACGAAGGCGACCGCCGGGAGAGAGCCATGAAATCGCCGATCTGCGACATGCTGGGCATCGAGTTCCCGCTACTCGCCTTCAGCCATTGCCGTGATGTCGTTGCCGCTGTCAGCCGCGCCGGTGGCTTCGGCGTGTTGGGCGCCACCGCGCACACGCCCGATACGCTCGAACGCGAGCTGAAATGGATCGACGACCACGTCGACGGCAAGCCCTATGGCATCGACGTGCTGATCCCCGAAAACATCTCGACCGCCGGCGAGAAGGACGTCACCTGGAAGAGCCTGGAAGCTCGCGTGCCGCAGGAGCACCGTGCCTACACGCGCGACCTGCTGAAGAAATACGATATCGAGCTGACCACCACTGATGTCGCCGACAACCGGCCGCAGCCGTTCGACGCCAAGACGGCGCTGGAGCTGCTCGAAGTCTCCTTCAATCATCCGATCCGCCTGATCGCGAATGCGCTGGGCGTGCCGCCGAAGGCGATGATCGAGATGGGCAAGACGCACGGCGTGCCTGTGGCCGCGCTCGTCGGCGCCAAGGAGCACGCGCTGCGCCAGGTCGCGGCCGGTGTCGACATCCTCGTGGTGCAGGGCACCGAGGCCGGCGGCCATTGCGGCGAAGTCTCGACCATGGTGCTGGTGCCCGAGGTGATCAAGGCGATCAAGAAAATCCGCGACGTACCAGTGCTGGCGGCCGGCGGCATCATGACGGGGCGGCAGATGGCCGCCTGCATGGCGATGGGCGCCGCGGGCGCATGGACCGGCTCGGTGTGGCTCGCGACCGTCGAAGCCGAGACCAGCGAGATCTTTCGCGAGAAGATGATCGCTGCGTCCTCGCGCGATGCGATCCGCTCGAAGGGCCGCACCGGCAAGCCGGCGCGCCAGCTCCGCTCGGTCTGGACCGATGCCTGGGACCGCGCGCCGGAAAGCCCGGGCGCGCTGCCGATGCCGCTGCAAAGCATCATCAGCCGCGATGCATTCAATTCGATCGATCGCGCGGCCGCAAGCGGCAATGCGAAGGCGCGTGATCTCGTCAGCTATTTCGTCGGCCAGGGCGTGGGACTGATCGACAGCGTGAAGTCGGCAGGCGCCGTGGTGCAGGAGTTCAAGGAAGATTTCGCCGAAGCCGTCGAGCACATGAATGCGCTGGTGGCGGAGTGATGGTGTGTGTGGCCAGAGCAGCGCCCGCGGCCCATCCTTCGAGGCTCGGCCGGCGGCGCAAATGCGCGGCCGACCTCGCACCTCAGGATGACGCTGTCCCCGTAGCCGTCACCCTGAGGTGCGAGCCGCGCGGTGCGTAGCGCCGCGCAGCGAGCCACGAAGGGCGACGGCGTGCCCAAGATCCGAAACGTAAAGCAAGAAGAAATGACCAATTCCCTTACTCCCGAAGAGCGCATCCCCGTCATCGTCGGCATCGGCGAGATCGTCGACCGCCCGAAAGAAATCACCGAAGGCCTCGAGCCGCTCGATCTCCTCGAACAGGCATTGCGACGCGCAGAAACTGATGCCGGCGCAAGGCTGCTCGGTGAGGTGCAGTCGCTCGACGTCGTCAATTTCCTGAGCTGGCGCTATCGCGATCCGGAAAAGCTGCTGGCGCAGCGCCTCGGCGTCTCGCCGGCGCATTGCTATTACGGCCCGGTCGGCGGCGAGAGCCCGATCCGTTACATCCACGAGGCGGCCAAGCGCATCGCGCGCGGCGAATGCACCGTGGCGGCGGTGTGCGGCGCGGAGGCGCAGTCGACCGCGACCAAGGCCGAGCGCGCGGGCGCAAAGCTACCATGGACGCCGTTTGCGCATGACGTCGAGGAGCCCAAGCGCGGCGCGGCGTTCCAGAAGCCGCTAGCGGTGAAGCTCGGCGTGTTCCGGCCCGTCACGGTCTATCCGTTCTATGAGGCCGCCTCCTCCGCGCATTGGGGCCAGACGCCGCGCGAGGCGATGGCGGAGTCAGGCACGCTGTGGTCGCGCTATTCGGAAGCGGCCGCGCAAAACCCCAATGCCTGGCTGAAGCGGCGCTATGCGCCTGAGGAGATCACGACGCCGACCGCGGACAACCGCCTGATCGCGTGGCCCTACAACAAGCTCATGGTGGCCAATCCCAGTGTCAACATGGGCGGTGCGCTGCTGCTCACCAGCCTTGCCAAGGCGCGCGCGGCAGGCGTCGCGGAAGACAAGCTGGTCTATCCGCTCGGCGGCGCCTCCGCGGAAGAACCGCGCGACTATCTCTTGCGCGACCAGTTTTACGAGAGCCATCCGCAGAATGCGGTGCTCGGGAGCGTGATGGACCTCGCTGGTGGCGACGGCAAGAAGTTCGACGCGATCGAGCTCTACAGCTGCTTCCCCTGCGTGCCCAAGATGGCACGGCGGACGCTGGGTCTTTCCGACGACGTCCAGCCGACCGTGACCGGTGGCCTCACCTTCTTCGGCGCGCCGCTCAACACCTATATGACGCATGCCGCCTGCGCGATGGTGCGGCGGGTGCGTGATGGCGCCAGTCTCGGCCTGCTCTATGGCCAGGGCGGCTTCGTCACCAAGCACCACGCGCTGGTGGTGTCGAAGGCGCCGCCGCGCGAGGCGCTGGCGCAGGAGACGAGCGTGCAAGGCGAAGCCGATCGCAACAAGCGCGCGGTGCCGGAGTTCGTGACGGAGGCCTCAGGCAAGGGCAAGGTCGAGAGCTTTACGGTGCTCTACGGCCGCGGCGGCGAGGTCGAGCATGGCGTGGTGATGCTGCGGACGGAAGACGACCGGCGCACGCTGGCGCGGATTCCGGCGAGCGATAGCGCGACGCTGACCCATCTGCTGAACATGGATCGCACGCCGGTGGGTTCGATTGGCGAAATCACGATAGCCGCGGATGGCGTGCCGGAGTGGCGGGTGGCGTAGGTCTTGTAGGGCGGGCAAAGGCGCACTTGCGCCGTGCCCACCAATCTTTCCGGATCACATGAAATGGTGGGCACGCTTCGCTTTGCCCACCCTACGAGACCGGCGTCCGGGGTATGAGACCGCGCCTAGCTCTTCGGCTGCTGCTTCTCCGACGCCGTGGCCGGCTTGCCGCCGGCGCCCACGACCCGCACCGCATCGCCGTCGGAGAGGCCGTCCGGCGGAGCGGTGATGACGCGGTCATCAGGGGCAATGCCCGAGGCGAGCTCGATCTCGCGGCCGAGGTCGCGGGCGATGGTCACGGTCTTGAACAGCACCTTGTCGTCGGCACCGACGGTCGCAACCCGCAATCCGCTGCCGTTGAAGATCAGGGCGCTGGCGGGGATGCTGAGCGGCGCGGTGTCGCGCTGGAGGTTCAGCTTCACGCTGGCATAGCCGCCGGGCATCAGTTCGCCGGAGGAGTTGTCGAGGCCGAGCTGCATGCGCGTGGTGCCCGAAGCAACATCAACCGCTTGGGATGAGGCTTCCACCGTCGCCTGGAAGGTCCGGTTCGGATACTCCGGCAGCGCGATGGTGGCCTTGGCGCCGATCTTGATCGCCGGCACGTAGTTCTGGGGCACGTTGACATAGACGCGCAGCTTGGTGATGTCGGACACCACGAACATCGCCGGACCCGAGCCGCCGCCGGCATTGATCAGCGCGCCGACGTCGGTGTCGCGCGAGGTCACCACGCCGTCGAACGGCACCGTGATCTTCTTGTAGCCGGCGAGCGCTTCGAGCCGCTCGACATTGGCCTGGCCCGACTTGACCGCGGCGTTCTTGTTGGAGAGGTCGGCGGTACGCTCGTCGATCTCCTGCGCGGAGACGAAGTTGGAAGCGACCAAGGTCTTGCGCCGGTTCAGCGTCGCCTCCGACAGCCTGGCGCTGGCCTGCTGGCTGGCGAGGTCGGCGCGGGCCTGGAGCAGCTGCTGGTCGAGGTCCGGCGCCTCGATCTCGGCGATCACCTGCCCTGCCTTGACGCGGGCGCCGATGTCGGCGCTCCAGCTCTTCAGATAACCTTGGACACGGGCGAAGATCGGAGCGCGGTAATAGGCCTCCAGCCGGCCCGGCAGATCGATGGTCGCATTGAGGGACTTGGCGTTGGGCAGGGTCACTGCAACGCTGGGGACGGCCTGGTCGTCGGTCCATTCCTTCAGCTTGGAGCCCTGCTCCTCGCGGGCCCGGATACCGGTGCCGACGGCGAGGCCTGCCGCGATCAGCGCCACCACGCCGAAGATGCCCAGTTTCCGGTGCGACACCGGGGAGCGAGGTTCAGTGGGCGACATGCGGGGTCTCCGATGAGGCGGCGGCTTTGGCGCCTTGTTTCTTGTGTACCATACTGAACACCACGGGAACAAACATCAGCGTGGCGAAAGTTGCAAAGATCAGGCCGCCGATCACGGCGCGGCCAAGTGGCGCATTCTGCTCGCCGCCCTCGCCCAGCCCTAAGGCCATCGGTGCCATGCCGATGATCATGGCCAGCGCGGTCATCAGCACCGGGCGGAACCGGACGAAGCCTGCTTCGAGCGCGGCCGCGACGGGATCGCCGAGTTCCTCGTAGCGCTCGCGAGCGAAGGAGATCACCAGCACGCTGTTGGCGGTCGCAACGCCCATGCACATGATCGCGCCTGTCAGCGCCGGCACCGACAGCGTCGTCTCCGTCATGAACAGCATCCAGACGATGCCGGCGAGCGCGGCCGGCAGCGCGGTGATGATCACGAACGGATCGGACCAAGACTGGAAGTTCACGACGATCAGGAAGTAGATCAGCACGACGGCGCCGAGCAGGCCGAACAACAGGCCGGTGAAGGCGCTGTTCATGGTCTGCACCTGGCCTAGCAGCACCACGGACGAGCCCTTCGGCACGTCCTTGGCGGTGTCGGCGATCACCTTGCGGATGTCGGCGGCGACCGCCCCGAGATCGCGACCCGAGGTCGTCGCGAAGATCTGCACCATCGACTGGATGTCGTATTGCGAGACCACCGCGCTCGAGGTCGAGCGCTTGATGTCGGCGATGCCGCCGAGGATCGGCGACTGCGAATTGCCTGCTGCCGTGATCGGCAACGTCTGCAGCGCGCTGAGCGAGTCAATCTGGTATTGCGGCGTCTGCATCACGATCGAGTAGGACACGCCGTTATCGGGGTTGAGATAGTAGGTGGGCGCGACCTGCGAGGAGCCGGCGAGGTTGACCACGAGGCTGTTGGTGACGTCGCGTTCGGTCAGGCCAACATATTGCGCGCGGGTGCGGTCGACATCGATGTTGAAGGTCGGGTTGTTCGGCGATTGCTGGATGCGCGCGTCCGCAACGCCCGGGATCTTGCGGACCTTGGCCAGCAGGTTGTTGGCGTAGACGAAGTTGGCGGCGAGATTGGCGCCGCGGATCTGCAGGTCGATCGGTGCCGGCGCGCCGAAATTCAGGATCTGGCTGACGATGTCGGCGGGCAGGAACGCGAAGCTGACGCCGGGGAACAGCCGCGGCAGCTGCTCGCGCAGAACCTTCACGTGCTCCTCGGTCGGCTTGTGGCCTTCCTTGAGCTTGATCTGGATGTCGCCGTCCTGCGGGCCGATCACGCCGGTGTTGTTGTAGGTCATGTTGATGCCGGAGATCGGCATGCCGATGTTGTCGGTCATGGTCTCGATCTCGCCAGGGATCAGCTTGCGCACCGCCTTCTGCACGTCGGCGAGCTGGTTGGCGGTCTCCTCGACGCGGGTGCCCACTTGCGTGCGAACATGCATCAGGATGTTGCCGGCATCGACGGCCGGGAAGAAGTTGCGGCCGAGGAACGGCACCAGCGCGAAGGAGGCGCCGACCACGCAGAGGAAGCCGATCACGAACACCGCGCGGTGCGCCAGCGCAAGGCCAAGGAAATCATGATAGCCGCCGCGAATGCGCTCGAACCGTTTCTCGAAACCACGCTGAAACCAGACGAACGGATTGCGCGATTTCGGCGGCTCGCCCTCATGATGGACATGCGCCTGCAGAAGGTAGTTCGCCATGGTCGGCACCAGCGTGCGCGACAGGATGAACGACCAGATCATCGCGAACATCACCGCTTCCGCCATCGGCACGAACAGGAAGCGCGCGACGCCGGTGAGGAAGAACATCGGCACGAACACGATGCAGATGCAGAGCAGCGAGACGAAGGCCGGCGTCACGATCTGGTTGGCGCCGTCGAGGATCGACTGCTCGACCGGCTTGCCCTGCTCCAGATGGTAGTTGATGTTCTCGATCGTCACGGTGGCGTCGTCGACGAGGATGCCGACCGCGAGCGCAAGACCGCCGAGCGTCATGATGTTCAGCGTCTCGCCGATCGCCGACAGCATGATGATGGCGCCGAGAACGGAGAGTGGGATCGACACCGCGATGATGATGGTCGAGCGCCAGCTACCGAGGAACAACAGGATCATGACGCTGGTGAGCAGCGCGGCGATCACGCCTTCGAAGGCGACGCCCTCGATCGCGCCGCGGACAAACACCGACTGGTCGCCGATGAAGCCGATCTTCAGCGCATCCGGCAGCTGATCCTTGACCTCGATCACCTTCTGCTTGATGCCGGCGATGATATCGAGCGTCGAGGTCGCGCCCGCCTTCAGCACCATCATCAGCACGGAGCGGTTGCCGTCGACATGGACGATGTTGGTCTGCGGCGGATTGCCGTCGCGCACGGTCGCGACGTCGCGGACATAGACCATCGCACCGTTCACGGTGCGGATCGGCAGATTGCCGAGCTCGTCGATCTTCAGCGGCGAGTTGTTGAGCTGGATGTTGTACTCGAACTGGCCGATCTTCTGGGTGCCGACCGGCGTGATCAGGTTCTGGGCTGCGAGCGCATTGGCGACGTCCTGGCCGGACAGGCCGCGGGCCTGGAGCGCGGTGGGATCGAGGTCGATCTGGACCTGGCGCTGCTTGCCGCCGAACGGATAGGGGATCGCCGCGCCCGGCACGGTGACCAGCGGCGTGCGGAGCTGGTTGATGCCGATGTCGGCAAGGTTCTGCTCGGTGAGGCCCTCGCCCGACAGCGCCACCTGGATGATCGGCACGGTCGAGGCGGAATAGTTCAGGATCAGGGGCGGCGTCGCGCCCGGCGGCATCTGCTTGAGCAGCGTCTGCGAGATCGCGGTGACCTGCGCGTTGGCGGTGCGGATGTCGACGTTCGGCTGGAAGAAGATCTTGATGATGCCGAAGCCGTTATAGGAGTTGGCGGTGATGTGCTCGATGTCGTTGACCGTCGTCGTCAGCGCGCGCTGGAACGGCGTCGTGATGCGGCCGGACATCTGGTCGGGCGGCAGGCCGGTGTACTGCCAGACCACACCGATCACGGGGATGCGGATATCAGGGAAGATGTCGGTCGGCGTCCGCAGCGCCGCCAGCGGCCCGATGATGAGCAGCAGGAGCGCGAGCACGACAAACGTGTAGGGTCGGCTCAGGGCAATACGGACCAGAGCAATCATTCTCAGGTAATTCCAAATCAGGGGACACGGGAACACGCCCCTACGGTTCCTAGCGCTGATTTACCTGAACACCGCCGAAATGGCTAACCACGGCGCGTTACGAGGCGGTCACTTCCCTGCTATCGCACAGCGAAATCGCATTCCAGATATGCAGCGCTCGCCCGGAAGAAGATCGAAACGGCTTACCCCGACGTAAAAAAGCGGCGCCCGCGGGCGCCGCTTCCAGGATTTCCACGGCCTCGCGCCTCAGGCAGCGCGGACGTTGGTCAGGAATTTGCTGACCTCGGTCTTGAGCCGGCTCGAATCGTTGGACAGCATCTGCGCCGCCGACAGCACCTGCGAGGAGGCCGTGCCGGTCTCGGTGGCGCCGCGCTGCACGTCGGTAATGTTCGACGAAACCTGCTGGGTGCCCTGCGCCGCCTGCTGCACGTTGCGGGCGATCTCCTGGGTCGCGGCGCCCTGCTCTTCCACCGCAGCCGCGATCGCCGACGAAATCTCCGAGAGGCGCTCGATGGTCGAGGAGATCTCCTTGATCGCGCCGACCGAGTCGTTGGTCGCCGCCTGGATGCCGGAGATCTGCTGGCCGATCTCGCCGGTCGCCTTCGCGGTCTGCTCGGCCAGCGCCTTCACTTCGGACGCCACCACGGCGAAGCCGCGGCCGGCTTCACCCGCGCGCGCCGCCTCGATCGTGGCGTTGAGCGCCAGGAGGTTGGTCTGGCCGGCGATGGTGTTGATCAGCTCGACGACGTCGCCGATGCGGGACGCCGCCTTGGAGAGCTCGCTGACGCGCTCGGTGGTGGCGCGGGCCTGGCCGACGGCATCGCCCGCCATCCGCGCCGATTCCTGCACCTGACGGCTGATCTCGCCCACCGACGAGGCCATCTCCTCGGTCGCCGAGGCCACCGACTGCACGTTGGTCGAGGCTTCCTCCGAAGCTCCGGCAACCGTGGTCGCAAGCCGCTGGGAGCGGTCGGCGGTCGAGGTCAGCGTCGAAGCGGAGGCCTCCAACTGGGTCGAGGCCGACGACACGGTCTGGACGATCTCGCCGATCATCGATTCGAATTCACGGGTGATGTTGTCGACGCGGCGGCCGCGCTCGATCTTGGCCTCGGCGTCGGCCGCGGCAGCCTCGTCGGCGGCCTTCTTGGCGATCAGCGCCTCCTTGAAGATCTGGAGCACGTCGGCCATGGCGCCGATCTCGGTCTTCTCGCCGCGATGCGGGACCTCGGCGGAGAGGTCGCCCTTGCCCAGCGCCTGCATCGGCAAGGTGATCGAGTTGATGCCGCTGGAGACGTCTTGGACCAGATAGAAACCGACGCCGATGCCGACGATGACGGCAGCACCGAGGATGATCGAAAGCAGCATGAAGGCGGAGGCATAACTGTCGCCCGCGTCCTGCGCTGCCTGATCGCCGCCCTTGGTGTTCAGCTCGATATCCTTGGCCAGGATGGAGTCAGCCTCGAGCCCGATCTTGTTGACCGTCTTGGTGTTCAGCTCGTGCGCCTCGTGGGGGATCTTGCCGGCCTCCTGGCGCGACAGCGCCATGACTTCCTGGGTACCCTTCTTGTAGGCCTCCCAAGACCTGGACCACTGGTCGTAGAGCGCGCGCTCCTCCGGCGAGGTGATCAACGCCTCATATGTCTTGCGGAACTTGGTGTTGGACTCGACCACGGTCGCAAGCGTCTTCTCGGCCGCGAGCTTCTCTTCCAGCGTTTCCGACAACATGTGCTCACGGATCACGTTGCGGTAGGTGATCACGCCGGCACGCAGATCGCCCAGCACCCGTACGCTCGGCATCCAGCTCGTGGTGATGTCGACCGTATTGGCGTTCATCGACCGCATCTTCATGACGGCGAGCAGGCCCATGCCGGCCATCGCGACCAGCAGGAACGCCACGACACTGATGATCTTGGCGCGGATGGAAATCTTGGCGAGCATAAGCGGTCTCTTTGCGTTGGCGCGGCGGCGCGTCCGGAAATGGTCATCAACCAAACGGTGCGGCGCCGATATCCAACAACAAGGCAACTGAGCAGTGGTTAACTACGACTCCGCACAAGTACGGAAACCGAAAGAAATGAATGAGGGGCTAAGAATGCTCTGCGCTCAGCGCATGAGCCTAAGCGCATCCGTGAAAAATTCGGCGCCGCCAAAATTTCCGGACTTCAGCGCGAGCAGCATGTCGCCGCCAGCACCGACCGCACGCAGCACCGGAACGCCCGCGGCGATTTCCACTCCCACGAGAAACCCGGGAATTCTCAACCGGTCAACGACCGCGCCGGATGTCTCGCCACCGGCAACGACTAAGCGCCGGACACCGGATTTCACAAGGCTTTCGGCGATATCAGCCATGGCCTGCTCGATCGCATGGCCCGCCGCGTCGCGGCCGTGACGCGCCTGAAGCGCGGCGACCTGATCGGGTGTCGAGCTCGATGCGATCAGCACCGGACCTTCGGCCAGTCGCGGCCTTGCCCAGTCCAGCGCACGCTGCGCCTCGCCCGCTCCCGTAAGAATACGGTCCGGATCGAGATGAAGCACGGGCATGACCTTTTCGGCATTCGCGATCTGCCGAAGCGTCGCCTGCGAGCAGCTTCCGGCAAGGCAGGCCGCCGGTCCGCCGACCGCGGCACCGGCCTCTGCGCTCGTCGCTGCCGATTTGACCTTGCCGGTCGACACCAGCGCCCGCGCCAGCCCAAGGCCGATGCCGGAGGCGCCGACCGACAGCCGATGTCCGGCGGCGACGAGGCCGATGGTCTCGAGGTCACGGTCGAACACGGCGTCGATGATCGCTGCCCCAATGCCCTTGCCCGCGAGCTCGGCCAGCCGCGCCCGCACGGCATCCGCGCCGCGCGTCACGGTGGCGAGATCGACGAGGCCGATTTGGGTCCGGCTCTGGCGCGCCAGCACGCGCACCAGGTTGGAATCGTGCATGGGGTTGAGCGGATGGTCCTTCAGCGGGCTCTCGTTCAGCGGCACCGCGCCGACAAAGAGGTTGCCCTGGTAGACGGTGCGGCCGGTCTCGGGAAAGGCCGGCGTCACCAGCACGACGCCCTCGCCGCCATCGGCGCGTAAGGCATCCATCACCGGGCCGATATTGCCGGCATCGGTGGAATCGAAGGTCGAGCAGATCTTGAACAGCACATGGCTCGCGCCGCGGCCCCGCAGCCATGCCTCCGCCGCACGCGAGCGCGATACGGCAAGGCCAGCCTCGATCGAGCGGCTCTTCAGCGACACCACGACGGCATCGACATCGGGGAGCGCGAGGTCGTCGGCGGGAATGCCGATGGTCTGGACGGTCCGCAGGCCCGCGCGCGTCAACGTGTTGGCGAGATCGGAGGCGCCAGTATAGTCGTCGGCGATGCAGCCAAGCGAAAGCGTCACGGCTTCACTCCAGCGTAAGGCTTGAACCAGGCGAGGCCATCGGTGGTCTTGCCGCGCGGATTGTATTCGCAGCCGACGAAGCCGGGATAGCCGAGCCGGTCGAGCTCCTCGAACAGGAACGGATAGTTCAGCTCCTCGCCGTCGGGCTCGTTGCGCGAGGGGATGCTGGCGATCTGGATATGGCCGATGATCGGCATCATCTCGCGCAGCCGCATGGTGACGTCGCCATGGATGATCTGGCAGTGATAGATGTCGAACTGGAGCTTCAGATTTGGCAGTCGCAGCTCCTGGATCAAATCGCGCGCGAAGCCGAAATCGTTGAGGAAGTAACCGGGCACGTTGCGGGAGTTGATCGGCTCCAGCACGATATCGATGCCGTGCGGGGCGAAGAACTCCGCGGCCCAGGCCACCGATTTGTAGAAGGCCTCGATCGCGACGCGCTCGCCGCGATTGGCGATGCCGGCCATCAAATGCAACCGCTTGACGCCGGTCGCCTTGGCATAAGGCAGCGCGGTCTCGAGGCTCGCCTTGAGATCGTTGAAGCGCGCGGGGAGCGCGGCAAACCCCTTCTCGCCGGCATTCCAGTCGCCCGGCGGCAGGTTGAACAGTGCCTGGGTCAGGCCGTTGCGCTTGAGCCGCTCGCCGACCACCTCGGCCGGATGCTCGTAGGGAAACAGGAACTCGACGGCGGTGAAGCCCGCTTGCGCAGCGGCATCGAAGCGGTCGAGGAACGGCACCTCGGTGAACATCATCGAGAGGTTGGCGGCGAAACGGGGCATTGGAGATCCTCTTACTTGTCGCCGGGAAGCTTGACGCCGGTGACCTGCGCATACATGCGCGCCACCGAGGCGTCGTCGTCGCGGCCCATGCCGGCGGCTGCCGTCATCAGGAACATCTGAAGCGCGGCGGCGGAGACCGGCACCGGGAACCTGGCACTGCGCGCCATGTCCTGGATGATGCCGAGGTCCTTCACGAAAATCTCGACGGCGCTGCGCGGCGTGTAATCGCCATCGAGCACGTGCGGCATACGATTCTCGAACATCCAGGAATTGCCGGCGGAGGCGGTGATCACCTCGTAGACCTTGCGGATGTCGAGGCCCTGCTTGGCCGCGAATGCCATCGCTTCCGAGGCAGCCGCAATGTGCACGCCGGCGAGCAACTGGTTGATCATCTTGAAGGCGGCGCCCTGCCCGGCGGCATCGCCAAGCTCGTAGAGTTTTGCCGCCATGGCGTCGAGTGCCGGCCGCGCCTTCGCGAAGGCCGCCGCACTGCCGGAGGCGAGGATCGTCAATTCGCCCTGCGCGGCGCGCTGCGCGCCGCCCGAGATCGGCGCGTCCAGATAATGCCGGCCGGTCGCCTCGAGCTGCTTTGCGAGGCGTCGCGCCACGTCCGGATCCATGGTGGCGGAGGAAATGAAGACGCCGTCCTTTGGCAGGGTCTCGGCGACGCCGTCCTTGCCGAACAGGATCGCTTCGGTCTGCGCGGCATTGACGACCACGCTGACGACGATGTCGGCGCCCTTGGCCGCCTCGGCCGGCGTCTTGGCGCCCGCGCCGCCGTCCTTCACGAAACGCGCCACAACGTCCGCCGAGACGTCGCAGCCGGTCACGGTGTGGCCGGCGCGCTTCAGCGAGGTCGCCATGCCAAATCCCATCGAGCCGAGCCCGATGACGGCGATGCGCTGATTTTGTGACGTGGAGGCAGACATGCAACTGACCCTTGAACGTTTCCCGAATAGCCGCCCTTTGCGGCGACTTGGCAACCGAATAACACGGCTTGGCCGCGCTGCCAAAGCGTGAGACAAGCGGGCATGACGGCCATGAGAACTGAAACGAGCCACGAGACAAGGCTGCGTGAGGAGATCTGCCGGTTCGGACGGTCCCTGTTCGAGCGCGGGCTGACGCCGGGCTCCTCCGGCAATATCAGCGTCAGGCTGGACGGCGGTGGCTGGCTGGTAACCCCGACCAATGCCTCGCTCGGCTTCCTCGATCCGGCAAAACTGTCCCGGCTGGATGATCAGGGCCGGCTGGTATCGGGCGATGCGCCGACCAAGGAAGTTCCGCTGCATACCGCGCTCTACGACACGCGCGGCAGCGCACGCGCGATCGTGCATCTGCACTCCACCCATTCGGTCGCGCTCTCGATGCTGCCCGAGATCGACCCGCGCGCCGCGCTGCCGCCGATGACCGCGTATTACCTGATGAAATGCGGCGCTACCGCGCTCGTGCCCTATTACCGCCCCGGTGATCCCGCGGTGGCGGATGCGATCAAGGGCCTGGCGGGAAAATACTCATCCGTGCTGCTCGCCAATCACGGCCCGGTGGTCGCGGGCGACACGCTGGAAGCCGCCGTGTTCGCGACGGAGGAGCTGGAGGAGACGGCGAAGCTGTACCTGCTGCTGCGGGGGATGAACCCGCGGTATCTGTCGCCGGAGCAGGTGAAGGATCTGGTGAAGGTGTTCGGGGTGAGCCTGCCGGAGCATGGGCACGAGCACTAGCGCCGTGGTGTCATGGGCGGGTTAACGCCGCGTCCCCGCCGCTGTCATTCCCCGCGAAGGCGGGGAATCCAGTACGCCGCGGCCTCTCCGTATTCCTCTGACGTCTCTGGAATACTGGATCGCCCGCCTTCGCGGGCGATGACACCGAACATGTTGCGCCAGCGCGCCCAACGTTCCGCGGCTACAGCCCCAGATACGCCTTGCGCACGTCCGGATTGCCCTTGATCTCGGCCGACGGGCCCTGCATCAGCACGCGGCCGGTTTGCAGGATGTAGGCGCGGTCGGCGATCTCGAGGCACTCGGCCATGCGCTGCTCGACGATCAGAACGGTCATGCCGGCGTCGCGGATGCGTTTCACGGCCTGAAAAATCTCGTCGACCAGTTTCGGCATGATGCCCTGCGAGGGCTCGTCCAGCATCAACAGCCGCGGACGCGTCATCAGGGCGCGGCCGATCGCGAGCATCTGCTGCTCGCCGCCGGAGAGCGTCTCGGCGCGTTGCTCGAGACGCTCGGAAAGACGCGGAAACAGGTTGAAGACCAGGTCGAGCGGCCCCTCGCGATTCGCCTCGCCGCGATAGAGGTAGCTACCGAGGCGGAGATTGTCGCGCACCGACAGGCGCGGGAACAGGCGACGGTTCTCCGGCACATAGGCAATGCCGGTGGCCGTGATGTGGTGCTGCGCCATGCCGTCGAGGCGCTTGCCGTCGAACGTCACCGTGCCCGAACGCGGGCGCTCGGCGCCGGCGATGGATTTCAGCAGCGTCGACTTGCCCGCGCCGTTGGCGCCGGCAACGCAAACGATCTCGCCCTTCTGGACCTCGATCGAGACCGCGGAGATCGCGACCAGGCCCTGATAGGCGGTCGTGACTTCATGCACGCTGAGCATGACGATCTCCCAGATATGCGCTGATCACCTTGGGATCGCGGACGACATCGGCGGGCTTGCCCTCGACCAGCACCTTGCCGAGGTCGAGCACGATGGCGCGGTCGACCAGCGGCATCACGATCTCCATGACATGCTCGACCATCAAGACGGTGATGCCGGCATCGCGCACCTTGCGCACCAGCGCCACGCCAGTCTGCGCCTCGGTCGGCGTGAGACCGGTGAGGACCTCGTCGAGCAGCAGCAGTTTCGGTTCGGTCGCGAGCGCGCGCGCGACTTCGAGGCGGCGCTTCTCGGCCGGCACGAGATCGCTCGCGAGCACGTCGGCGCGCGCAGCCAAACCGGTGAACTCCAGCACCTCATGCGCCTTGCGGCGCGCCTCGCGCATCACGGTGTTGCGCACGAGCGCACCGACGATGACGTTGTCGATGACGCTCATGGTCTCAAAACTCTTGACCACCTGGAAGGTGCGTCCGACGCCGCGTTGGCAGCGCGCGGCCGCCGGCATGTGGGTGACGTCCTCGCCGTCGAACCAGATCGAGCCTTGCGTCGGCGGCAGCACGCCGGCGATGAGATTGAACAGCGTCGACTTGCCGGCGCCGTTGGGGCCGATCAGGCCGACGATCTCACCGCGCCCGACCGAGATCGAGACATCGCTGTTGGCGACGAGGCCGCCGAACCGCTGCCAGACGCCGCGGGTTTCAAGGAGCGCGGTCATCGCGTGGCTCCCTTCGCTTTTGCGCGGGAGAACAGGCTGACGAGTCCCTGCGGCAAGGCCAGCGAGATCGCCACAATCAACGCACCATAGACGATGAGGTCAACACCGCGGCCGGAACCGCCGATATAGGACCGCGTCAGCTCCGTCATCGGGATCAGGATGGCGGCGCCAAGCACCGGACCCCAGAGGGTCCCGATGCCGCCGAGCACGGCCGGCAGCGCCATCAGCAGCGAGAACTGGAAGCCCATGACGCTTTCAGGATCGATATAGGCCAGGAACTGCGCGTAGAAGGCGCCGCCGATGGCGACGAGGAAAGCCGAGACCGCAGCCGCCCCCATCTTGGAGTTGAACACGACGACGCCGAGGCTTTCGGCAGCTTCCGGATTGTCCTTCACCGCGCGCCACCAAAAGCCCCATTTGGAGTCTTCCAGCCACCAGGTGACGAACCAGGCGAGGCTGCACAGCGCCAGCGCGAAATAGAAGTACGGCAGCTTGCTGCGCAGGAACTGGAATTTCAGCCAGCTGTCGCCGCGCACCGGAATGGTGATGCCCATCGCGGCGCCCGCCCACTCCCAGTTCTGGAACAGCAGCAGGCCGATCTCGGCGATGACGATGGTCGCAATCACAAAGTAATGGCCGCGCAGGCGGAAGAAGGGATAGCCGAGCCCCATCGCGATGACCGCCGCGATCACGCCGCCGGCGAGCATGCCGAACCAGGGCAGCACGCCGAACTTGGTGAACAAGAGCTCCGTGGTGTAGGCGCCGATGCCGAAATAGAGCGCGTGGCCCAGCGAGATCTGACCGCAATAGCCGGACAGGATGTTCCAGCTCTGCGACAGCGCCGCATACATCAGGGTCAGGATCAGGATGTTCTGGACGTAGACGTCCTTGATGAACAGCGGCGCGAGCGCGGCGAGGGCTGCCAGCACCGCGGCGATGATGAGGTCGCGGCGGCGCCGCGCGGCAAAATTCTTGTCCATCACATCGACCCGAACAGGCCGCGCGGCCGGATGAAGACGACGAGCAGGTAGACCGCATATATGCCGACCGATTTCAGCGAGGGCGGCAGCACCAGGGCGGTCGTGGCCTCGACGAGGCCGACGATGATGCCGCCGGCGAAGGCGCCGAACACGCTGCCGAAGCCGCCGAGCGCCACCGTCACATAGGCGATCAGCGCGAAGGACGCGCCGACATCGGGATAGATGTAGAAGAATACCGCCATGATCGCGCCGGCGAGACCGACCAGCGCGGCGCCGAGGCCCCAGCCGAGCGCGAACACGCGGTTCTTGTCGATGCCGACCAGCGCGACGGCGCCGGGATCTTCACGCGTCGCTTCCAGTGCGCGGCCGAAATCGGTGCGGTGGATGAAGAAGTAGAGGCCGGCGAAGGCCGCGATCGACACCAGCGCGCCGATCAGCTGCGGTTCCGGCAGGAAGATGCCGGCGATCGACACCGTCTTGCCGCCGAGCCAGGACTGCGGAATGCTGCGGTAGTCCGGCGTGAAGAAGAACTGCGCGAGGCCGCGCATGACGATGGCAAGGCCGAAGGTCGAGAAGATCTGCACCATGCCGGCATTGGCCTTGGCCCGCATGGCGAAGCGTACAATCAGGAGGTAGACCACCGCCCCGAACACGAACAGCGCCGCGGCGACCAGCGGCGCCGACAGCAAGGGGTCGATGGCGAAGAACGCGAACAGGAAGAAGCTCGCATACATCGCGATCATCAGGAACTCGCCATGGGCGAAGTTCACGACGTCCATCAGGCCGAAGATCAGCGCGAGGCCGACCGCGATCAGTCCATAGAGCAGGCCCATGAGAAGACCGCTCGCGAGACTCTGGATAATGGCTTGGGCTGTCACTGCATCGTCCCCCACACTCAGACCTCATCCTGAGGAGCGCGCCCCCGGCGCGCGTCTCGAAGGATGGCCCACCCTCGTCCTTCGAGACGCGGGCTGCGCCCGCTCCTCAGGATGAGGGTGGGAGCTAGCGTCGTTGCTCCCGTTCTCCGAAGTCTTACTTCATCGGCCAGGTCGCTTCGGCGATCGCGGCCTGCGGCGGGAAGATGGTGACGAACTTGCCGCCGATATATTGCAGCAGCACCGGGTCGGCGTCGTTGTTCTGGCCCATCTCGTCGAACTTGACGCGCTTCCAGGGCATGATGGTCTGCTCGCCCGGGATATCGGTTGCCGCCAGCGCATCGCGGACCTTCTCGCCGTCGGTCGACTTGGCGCGGTTGATCGCATCCGCCAGGATAATCAGGCCCATGAACTGGCGCGAGGTGAGGTCGTTGAAGTCCTTGCCCGAGCGCGCCTTGAACATCTCGTTGATCTTGCCGACCATCGGGCGCTTCTGCGCGAGGTCGAGCGAGAAGGTGCCGCGCGAGATCACGCCTTCGAGCTTGTCACCGACGGCGTCGTACAGCGCCTTCTCGGAGAAGCCGGCGTCCTGCGCCACGATCGCATTCGGCTTGTAGCCGAGCTCGGCCATGGTCTTGACCAGCAAGATGCCGTCGGTGGTGTAGCTCGACGGCATCAGCACGTCGGCGTTGGCGGTCTTGAGTTGCTGCACCTCGGCCGAGAGCGAGGGCGAGTTGGCGCGGTACTTGATGTCGGAGACGATCTTGTAGCCGCGCTCGCCGGCGATCTTGGCCTGGGCGTTGCCGGAGTCGGTGCCGAAGATGGTGTCTTCGTGGAACAGCGCCAGCGTCTCGATCTTGGTGCCCTTCTTCTTCATGGCATCGAAGAAGTCGAACATCGCGGCCGAGTACATCTCGTCATGCGGCGCGGCCCGGAAATAGTACTTCAAACCGCGGCGATGCAGGCTCGGCGAGGAATTGTCGGCGGAAACGAACGGAATCTGATAGCGTTCGCAGATCTGGCTGACGGTGACGGCGACCGCGCTCTGATAGGTGCCGATGATGGCGCAGACCTTCTCCTGCGTGATCAGGCGCTCGGCCTCGGCGCGGCCCTTCTGCGGATCGGCCTGATGGTCGGCGAACACGAGGCGCACCTTGGCACCGCCGAGGCCGGACAGACCCTCGCCCTTGGCCAGCGGCAGATCGAAATCGGTGTCCTTGTTGATGACCTCGAGCGCGGTCTCATAGGCCTTCTGCGCGTCGACGCCCTGCTGAGCGCTGCCGCCGGAGAACGGATAGATGACGCCGATCACGACTTCCGAGGTCTGGGCGCGTGCGGCGAGCGGCACCAGCGCAGCAGTGGCGGTGGCACCTAACAGCACGTCGCGGCGAGTGATCGTCATGGCAAAGTCCCCTGTTACGAATTTCGACTGTTCGAATGAAGCGATTGGCGGTTAGCGTAAAGCCCGAAGAAGCAGCAAACGCTGCCTCCTAAATCACGGCCATGGTCCTGTTCTTCAGATCCGTCACCAGCATCAGGCCGGGCGAATGCGTGATCGCGAACGGAAGCTTCGCGGCATTGATCACCGATTGCGGCGTCACGCCGCAGGCCCAGAACACCGGGATCTCGTCGTCGGCGACGGGCACGGGATCACCATAGTCGGGCTTGGCGATGTCCTTGATGCCGATCAGGTGCGGATGGCCGAGATGCACGGGCGCACCGTGCACGGCGGGATAGCGCGAGGTGATCTGCACCGCGCGGATCGCGTCCGCCGGCTTGAACGGACGCATCGACACCACCATGGGACCGGCGAACGGACCGGCTTCGCCGCAGGCGATGTTGGTGCGGTACATCGGGACGCGCACATTGTGCTCGATGTGGCGGATCGGCATGCCTTCATCGAGCAAAGCCTCTTCGAACGAGAAGGAGCAGCCGAGCACGAAGGTCACGAGGTCGTCGCGCCAATAGCTAGTCACGTCGGTCGGCTCGTCCACCACTTCGCCGTCGCGCCAGACGCGGTAGCGGGGAACGTCGGTGCGGATGTCGAGATCGGCGCCGAGCGCCGGAATGTGCGGACTGCCGACATCGGACATGCCGATGATCGGGCACGGTTTCGGATTGAGCTGGCAGAAGCGGTGAAAGGCGCTGGCGTATTCGGCCGGCAGGATCGCCAGATTGCCCTGGACGAAGCCGGGGGCGATTCCGGCGGTGGAAGCGACCAGCCCCTCGCGATAGGCGAGCCGGGCCTTGCGGCTCGGGAGCGTGTCGGGCGTTTCAGTTTGCTGCGCTGCCACTAAAACAGTCATTTGATCGACCTGCCTATGAACTCGACAAGCACAGCCAACATCAAGCATACTATAAAGTCTAATCGTCCTTTCTAATCGATATCGATAAAACTGTTTTATCGATCGGGAAAATCCTTCCAATGCTCGACTTCAGGTCGATCGAAACCTTCCTCTGGGTCGTGAAGCTCGGCAGCTTCCGGGGCGCTGCTGCGCGGCTCAATACGACCCAGCCGGCGATCTCCCAGCGCATCGCCCAGCTCGAGCGCGAGATGGGCGTGAAGCTTCTGAACCGGGATCACCGCGTCGCCTCGCCAACCCCGAGCGGGCGGCAGATGATGGTCTATGCCGAGAAGCTGATCGGCCTGCGCGCCCAGATGATGGCGGAGATCGGCGACCGCTCCGCGATGCGCGGCGTGATGCGTCTCGGTGTCGCCGAGACCATCGTGCACACCTGGCTGCCGCGCCTCGTGAAGAGCGTGAACGAGATCTATCCGAACCTGTCGCTGGAGATCGAGGTCGACATCACGCCGAACCTCACCGCCCGGCTGCTTGCGCAGGAGATCGAGCTGGCGTTTGTGGTGGGACCGCTGTCGGCCTCGGGCGTGCATAATCGCGTGCTTGCCGATTATCCGATCGGCTTTCTCGCAAGTCCCTCCCTCGGCCTCGGCAAAGGTCCGGTGACGCCGGCGGAGCTCGCGCGGTTTCCGATCATCACCTTCCCGCGCAAGACCAAGCCGTACGAGGTCGTGCGCGAAGTGTTCGACCGGCCGGAGCTGCCGCCGATCCGGCTGCATGCGTCCGCCTCGCTCGCGACCGTCATCCACATGGCGGTCGAGGGGCTCGGCATCGCCGTGATCCCCGACGCTATCGTCGAGAACGAACTCGCCGACGGACGGCTGCAACTGCTCGACACCGATCTCGCCATCGCGCCGCTGACCTTTACCGCGAGCTGGCTCGCCTCGCCCGACGTCGTCGCGGTGGAACGCGTCGCCGAGCTTGCACGGCAGATTGCGCAGAGGAGCCTTGCGGTTGACGCGCCCGCGCTGGCGGGTCATTGAAAAAGGCGCCGGACAAAAGAGAGAACGACCGCATGAGCCGAGCCGCCACCAATCTGCAAATCGATTCCGCCCGTCTCTGGGGCTCCATCCACGAGACCGCGCAATTCGGCGCGACGGCCAAAGGCGGTGTGAAGCGGCTGACGCTGAGCAGCGAAGACAAGCAGGTGCGCGACTGGTTCCGCAAGGCCTGCGAAGAGGCCGGCCTCGAAGTGCACACCGATGCGCTCGGATCACAGTTCGGTCTGCGCAAGGGCCGCGACATGTCGAAGCTGCCCGTCGGCATCGGCTCGCATCTCGACACCCAGCCGACCGGCGGCAAGTATGACGGCATTCTGGGGACGCTCGGCGCGCTGGAAGTGATCCGCACGCTGAACGATGCCGGGATCGAAACCGAGGCGCCGATCTGCGTGGTCAACTGGACCAACGAGGAAGGCTCGCGCTTTGCGCCGGCGATGATGGCCTCCGCCGCTTACGTCGGCGATTTCACCACCGACGACATTCTGTCGCGCAAGGATATCGAGGGCACGACCGTCGGCCAGGCACTCGACAGCATCGGCTATCGCGGCGACAAGCCGGTCGGCTTCCAGAAGCTCGGCTGCTTCGTCGAACTGCACATCGAGCAGGGTCCGATCCTGGAGGCCGAGGGCAAGACCATCGGCGTGGTCGATTCCGGCCAGGGCGTGCTCTGGTACGACGGCAAGATTTCCGGCTTCGAGAGCCATGCAGGCTCGACCCCGATGCCGCTGCGCCGCGATGCGCTGGCAACGCTCTCGGAGATCGTGCTGGCAATGGAGGCCATCGCCAGGAAGCACGGGCCGAACGCCGTCGGCACCATTGGCGAGGCCGTCATCGCAAATCCCTCGCGCAACGTCATCCCCGGCGAGATCGCCTTCACCATGGATTGCCGCAGCGCGGATGGCGCCATCATGGATGCGCTCGATCGCGATTTGCGTGCCGCGATTGCCGAGATCGCCGCGCGCCGCAAGGTCGACGTGAAGATTGATCTCGTCTGGCGCAAGCCGCCGACGCATTTCGATCCCAAGCTGATCGCGGCGGTCGAGAACGCGGCCAAGACGCTCGGTTATTCCTCCCGCCGCATCACCTCCGGCGCCGGCCATGACGCCTGCAACCTCAACACCGTGATGCCGGCGGCGATGGTGTTCGTGCCCTGCAAGGACGGCATCAGCCACAACGAGCTGGAGGACGCCACGCAGCCCGACTGCGCCGCGGGCACCAACGTCCTCATGCATACCGTGCTGGCGATCGCCGGCGTCGCGTCCTGATCGGAGAGAGCCATGCGCGGAGTTTTCGTCGACGCCAACGAAGCCCTCGCCGTAATCATGGAGCGGCTGGAGAAGCCGGGTGATCCCCAGGTGCGGATCCACCGGGATCCCGATATCAAGCCCGAGCAATACCCCGAAATCCTCGACGGCGCCGAGATCGCGATCGTCGACCACACGGCGCTGCCGACCGAGGTCGCGAAGAAATGCGCCGGCCTCAAGCACGTCGTGTTCCTCGGCACTGGCGCGCGCAGCTACATGAACCCCGAGGAGCTCGCCGAGCTCGGCATCTCCGTGCACCTGATCAAGGGCTACGGCGACACCGCCGTCGCGGAATCGGCGATCGCGCTGATGTGGTCCTCCGCCCGCGTCATCGCGATGATGGACCGCGAGATGCGCGCCGGCAATTGGCTGCGCGAGGACGGCATGCAGCTCACCGGCAAGACGCTCGGCCTGATCGGCTTCGGCGGCATCGCCGCGGAAGTTGCGCGCATCGCGTCCGGCTCGGGCATGAAGGTGATCGCCTGGAACCGCTCGCCGAAGACCTATCCCGGCATCGAGTTCACCGATCTCGATATTGTGCTGGCCAGGAGCGACGTCGTGTCGCTGCACCTGTTGCTCAACGACGAGACGCGCGGCATGATCACCCGCGAGAAGATCGCGAAAATGAAGCCGGGCGTCATCCTCATCAACACCGCCCGCGGCGCGATCGTGGACGAAGCCGCGATGATCGACGCGCTGAAGTCGGGCCATATCCGCCATGCCGGCCTCGACGTCTTCAACATCGAGCCCCTGCCCGCGGACCACCCGCTGACCAAGATTTCGAACGTGACGCTGTCGGCGCATTCGGCTTTCCGCACGCCGGAGGCGAGCGAGAACCTGATTGAGGCGGCCTGGGTCCACTGCCGCCGGATCGTGAAAGGATAAGAGCAAACAACAATGGCCGACTACCGCACCATCAAGGCAGAGCCGCTCACCAACGCCATCCATGCCATCGTCAAGGCCGGCGGCTCCTCGGACCGCGAGGCCGAGCTCGTCTCCACCAATCTCGTCGAGGCCAATCTCAAGGGACATGACTCCCACGGCGTCGGCATGATCCCGCGCTATGTCCAGAGCGTCACCAACGGCGGCCTCGCCGTGAACTCGCACGTCAAGATCGTGCTCGACACCGGCCCGCTTCTCACCCTCGACGGCGTCACCGGCTACGGCCAGGTGATCGGCCACGAGGCGATGGAGCTGGCGACCGAGCGCGCCAAGCGCAACGGCGTGTGTCTTGTCGGCCTCTCCAACTCGCACCACATCGGCCGCATCGGCCACTGGGCCGAGCAGTGCATCGACCACGGGCTGGTGTCGATCCACTTCGTCAACGTGATCTCGCGCCCGATCGTGGCACCCTGGGGCGGCAGCGATGCCCGCCACGGCACTAACCCGTTCTGCGTCGGCATCCCGCGCAGGGGCAAGGACCCGATCGTGCTCGACTTCGCCACCAGCAGGATCGCGCAAGGCAAGACCCGCGTCGCGCACAACAAGGGCGTCGAGCTCGAGCCCGGCACCATCATCGACAATGAAGGCAAGCCGACCACCAATCCGCGCTACACCGTGATCCCGCCGCACGGCGCCATCCTGCCGTTCGGGGAGCACAAGGGTTCGGGGCTCGCGCTGGTGTGCGAAATCCTCGGCGGCGCGCTCTCCGGCGGGCAGGTGGTCAAGGGCCCGTCCGACGGCAAGTACAACGTCCTCAACGGCATGCTCTCGATCGTCATCGATCCGAGCAAGCTCGGCACCGGCGAAAACCTCGCACGCGAAGTCGAGAGTTTTGTTGCCTGGCACACCGGCTCGCCTCCCGGCCCCGGCGTCGACAAGGTCAAGATCGCCGGAGAACCCGAGCGCGAGACCAAGACGAAGCGCCTCGCCGAAGGCATCCCGGTCGATCCGACCACCTGGCAGGAGATTCTGGAGGCCGGGAAGAAGTTCGGGCTGGATCAGGCGGCGATCGAGAAGATCGCGGGCTGACCGAACGAAGCGCATCGCTGAGAACAGCCCGGCCGAATGCACTATCGCGCAAGAAGGTCTGGACTAAAGCGCATCACCGCCGCCCTCGTGGAGCGGATTTGAACCGGCCCGCGTCGTCTCGCGACAACGCGGATATCCCGGTCCACATCTGCCCCCGAGGTTCACATGTTCTCCCGTCTTGCAAAGCTCATGTCCGGCCCGAGCGAGCCGTCACCCGTAGCCGACCTCTATCGGCATCGGCTCGCGATCTACGAAAGCAAGCTTGGCGAGCCCGAGCACAGCTTCACCGACAGCGCGGAGCGCCGCATCGACATCCACGCCTTTGGCCGCGATTTCGTGCCGGTCTGCCAAGAGGGATCCGACGAAGGTTATGTCCTTCTCACCAACGGCATGAGCGAGCAACGGATGTCGGGCGTGCATGGGGACGCAAAGCCGCGCGCCGAGCTGATGTGGTACGTCCGCGAGCCGACAGAGGAGATCTGCGCCAATCTGCGCTGGCTGGCCAATCTGCCGTTCATCGACACGACCTGGTTCGGCTTCGGCCATCGCGTCGCGCTGCCGTGGCCGCCGGTTGCAGGAACGGACTTCCAGACGTTCCTGTTTCTCACGCCGATCATCGGCCCGGACAAGGCGATCGCCGAAGCGCTCGAGATCGCAGGCGATCCGGTGGAGATCCTCACCGTGAACCTGATCTCGCATCGGGAGCTCGGGCTGATCAAGTCCAGGGGGCTCGATCCATTTCTCGACCTGCTCGATGACAACGACTATCCGCCGATCTTCGATCCGGCACGGAAGTCGTATGTGTAGGGTGCGCCCTTCCTTCTCCCCTTGTGGGAGAAGGTGGCATAGGCGGCCTTCGGCCGCCGTTCTTAAGAACGCCGATGCTTCGCATCGGCCATGGCGCCGGATGAGGGGTTCTCTCTCCGCGACCAATTCTACGACTGATAGGTCTGCATCTGCGGAGACAGACCCCTCACCCGTCTCGCCGCTGCGCGGCGAGCCACCCTCCCCCGCAAGGGGAGAGGGTGAGGAGCCTCAATCCACCATGTCCGCGACCGCCTTGCCGCAGGCCGTGGTGTCGGCGTTGCCGCCGAGATCCTTGGTCCGCAACGTGCGTTCGGCCAGCGTGCGCTCGATCGCCTCGACGATCGACTTGCCGGCGACCTTCTCGCCGAGATGCTCGAGCATCATCGCGCCCGACCAGATCATGCCGATCGGGTTGGCGACGCCCTGCCCTGCGATATCAGGCGCCGAGCCGTGCACCGGCTCGAACACCGACGGGAAATCGCCCTCGGGATTGATGTTGCCCGACGGCGCGATGCCGATGGTGCCGGTGCAGGCCGGGCCGAGATCGGACAGGATGTCGCCGAACAGGTTCGAGCCGACCACGACGTCGAACCAGTCCGGATGCAGCACGAAGTTCGCGGTGAGAATGTCGATGTGGTACTTGTCCCACTTCACGCCCGGAAACTTCTTGGCCATCGCCTCCACGCGCTCGTCCCAATAGGGCATGGTGATGGAGATGCCGTTGGACTTGGTCGCCGAGGTCAAATGCTTCTTCGGCCGCGACTGCGCGAGCTCGAAGGCGAACTTCAGGATGCGGTCGACGCCGGTGCGGGTCATCACCGTCTGCTGCGTCACAAATTCGCGGTCGGTGTCCGGGAACATGCGGCCGCCGACCGAGGAATACTCGCCTTCGGTGTTCTCGCGCACCACCCAGAAATCGATGTCGCCAGGCTTGCGGTTCGCCAGCGGCGACGGCACGCCGGGCATCAGGCGCACCGGGCGCAAATTCACGTACTGATCGAACTCGCGGCGAAACTTGATCAGCGAGCCCCACAGGGAGACGTGATCCGGAATCTTGGCCGGCCAGCCGACCGCGCCGAAGTAGATCGCATCGTGCTTGCCGATCTTCTCCTTCCAGTCGCCGGGCATCATCTGGCCGTGCTTCTCGTAATAGTCCCAGGACGAGAAGTCGAAATGATCGAATTGCAGCGCGACGCCGTGCTTCTTCGCCGCTGCCTCCAGAACGCGCAGGCCTTCGGGCATCACTTCCTTGCCGATGCCGTCACCGGGAATGACTGCGATCCGGTATTGTTTCTTGCTCATCGAGAACGTCCTTGGTTGGTCCGGCAGCCGCCGCGTTTTGACCGCACTGCAATGGACCAAAGTCGCGGGCAGCGCAACGCTGCACTGCAATGTTGACCATGGCGCGGCCGAGCGCCTACTGATTTCATCTTGTTCCCATCCTTGCGAGTACTCCCATGGATCTGCATCTGCGTGGCAAACGCGTCCTGATCACAGGCGCGTCCAAGGGCATTGGCGCAGCCGCCGCCGAGGCTTTCGCTGAAGAAGGCGCGCACCTCCTGCTCGCCGCCCGCAGCGGCGACCAGCTCAAGGCGCTGGCGGAGCGCCTGCGTTCTGCGCACCAGATCGACGCCGCGACCAGTGTCGTGGACCTGCGCAAGGCCGAGGACGTTGGGCGGCTCGCCAGCGAAGCCGCCGACATCGATATCCTTGTCAACAATGCCGGCGACATTCCAGGCGGCTCGATCGACAAGATCGACGAGGCGACCTGGCGCCACGCCTGGGAATTGAAAGTGTTCGGCTACATCAACCTGACGCGGCAGATCTACGCGCAGATGAAGGCCAGGGGCGGCGGCGTCATCGTCAATGACATTGGTGCCGCCGGCGAGAAGTTCGATGCCAACTACATCTGCGGCAGCGCCGGCAATGCCGCGCTGATGGCCTTCACCCGTGCGCTCGGGGGAAAAAGCCTCGCCGACAACATTCGCGTGGTCGGCATCAATCCCGGCCCGGTCGGCACCGACCGCCACGTCACCCTGCTCAAGACCCGCGCAAAGCACCAGTTCGGCGACGAGAGCCGCTACAAGGAATTCCAGAAGAGCCTCCCGCTCGGCCGGCCTGCGCATGCGCGCGAGATCGGCGATCTCATGGCGTTCCTGGCGTCGGATCGCGCGGGCTATACGTCCGGCGTGATCTACACGGTGGACGGCGGCATCAGCGCGGGATGGGGTTAAACTAACATAGAGCATCGAGCGTCGTCGTTCCGGGGCGATGCGAAGCATCGAACTATGGTGCGCAATTGCGCACCTGAGAATCTCGAGATTCCGGGTTCGCCCTCCGGGCGCCCCGGAACGACAATCAATTGATAGGAGTAAAACACTTGTCTCAAGACCTGATCCGCGACACCGCCTGCACCGTCGTCGACAAGCTGCGTTCGGGCGATGTCTCGCCGCTCGAGCTGCTGGATGTGGTGGAGAAGCGCGTCAGGGAGGTCGACGGCAAGGTCAACGCGCTGCCGACGCTGTGCTTCGATCGCGCGCGCGACAATGCCAAGGCGTTGATGCAGAAGCCGGCCGGCGCGCGGGGGCTGCTCGCCGGCCTGCCGGTTCCGATCAAGGACCTGACCGACGTCGCGGGCGTCCTGAACACCCAGGGCTCGCCGATCTTCAAGGATAACATCCCCGCAACGTCCGACCTCATGGTCGAGAACCTCGAGGCCAACGGCGCGGTGGTCTACGCCAAATCCAACACGCCGGAATTCGGTGCCGGCGCCAACACCTTCAACGAGGTGTTCGGCGCGACGCTCAATCCCTGGGATACGTCAAGGTCGGCGGCCGGCTCGTCCGGCGGCGCCGCCGTGGCGCTCGCCACCGGCATGGCCTGGCTCGCGCAGGGCTCCGACATGGGCGGCAGCTTGCGCAGCCCGGCGGCATTCTGCGGCGTCGTCGGCATGCGGCCGAGCATCGGCCGCGTCGCGCATACCCCGAAATCGGCGATCGACCGCAATCTCGGGGTGGTCGGCCCGATGGCGCGCAACGTCGAGGATCTCGCGCTGCTGCTCGACGCCATGAGCGGTGATTATGCCGCCGACCCACTGTCGCTGCCGGCGCCCCTGACCTCGTTCCTGTCCGCCGCGCAGTCGGGCAAGAGACCGAAGCGCATCGCCTATTCGCCCGATCTCGGCATCACGCCGGTTGATCCCGAGGTGAAGGCGATCACGCGCAAGGCAGCGGAGCGTTTTGCCGAAGCCGGCGCCATCGTCGAGGAGGCGCATCCGGATTGGCGCGAGGCGCATGAATGCTTCCACGTGTTGCGCGCTTTCGATTTTGCGATCACCAAGGCCAACCTGCTGCGCACCAAGCGCGACCTGCTCAAGCCGGAGGTGATCTGGAACATCGAGGAAGGCCTCAAGCTCACGGTCGAGCAGCTCGCGCGCGCCGAAGCGCAGCGCGTCGGCATGACCGCACGCGCCATCGAGTTCTTCAAGACCTATGACCTGTTGCTGACGCCCACGACCATCGTGCCGCCCTTCCCGATCGAGCACCGCTATGTCGCCGAATGCGCCGGCAAGAAGTTCGAGAACTACGTCGAATGGCTCGGCATCGTCTACGCGATCACGCTTGCCTGCTGCCCGTCGCTATCGCTGCCCTGCGGCTTCACCGCCTCGGGCCTGCCGGTCGGCGTGCAGGTCGTCGGCGCCCCGCGCGCGGATGCGCAGGTGCTCGCCGGCGCAAAGGTGCTGGAGGACATTCTGGGCCTTCGCGGCACCACGCCGATTGACCCGAAGGTCAAGGCATGATGCGGGCCGCACCGGGGGACCTAGCCGTCCCCCGATGCCGGCATCCGCGTGCCCTAGTCGTTTGCTTTCGGGCCGCCGTGATATTGATGCGCGTCGTAGCCCGCATCCTCCGACATAGCCGTGTAAGCCATGGAGCCCGGATGGACCTGTGACATCCGGACAGCCGCTTCCGAAGCCATGGATGGATGGTGCACCACCTCGCGGGCGTCGGCAGCGGAGCAAAGCGCGACCAGAACGGCCGACGCGGCGAGAACGGATTTCATCATGATTTGACGTGCCTCGTGTTGAAGCCCACCAGCAAACCAGACGTGGGTTTCGCAACGTAGGATTCCCAGTCTGAATCGGTGCTCCTGCCATAGGCGCGGCATAAACATTTCGTGCTCCCGGATTTACCTCGAAGCGGTGTGAGCCTCGAGGCTCCGGCTGTAGCGCGACATCGCGAAGCAAAATACGAAATAGATCGCGGCAACGAAGATGTAGACTTCCACGGAAAACTGCTGCCAGGCCGGATCGATGATCGCGGTTTTCGCTGTGGTCAGCAGGTCGAAGATGCCGATGATCAGGACGAGACTGGTGTCCTTGAAGAAGGCGATGAAGGTGTTGACCAACGGCGGGATGACGTGGCGGATCGCCTGCGGCAGGATGATCAGCCGGTGCTTGCGCCAATAGGACAACCCCAGCGCATCCGCCGCTTCATACTGCCCGCGCGGCACGGCCTGGAGGCCGCCGCGAATGACTTCGGCGAGGTACGCGCCCGCGAACAGGATGATCGCGATCTGCGCTCGCAAGAGCTTGTCGATGTTGAAGCCGGCAGGCATGAACAGCGGAAACATCACGCTCGCCATGAACAAGAGGCTCACCAGCGGCACGCCGCGGATCAGCTCGACATAGAGCACGCTGAGCGAGCGGATCGCCGGCAGTTTCGAACGCCGGCCGAGCGCGACCAGGATGCCGAGCGGAAAGCCGAACGCCAACCCGAACGTCGCCAGGATCAACGTCACCGGCAGGCCGCCCCAGCGGTCCTGCGAGACGAAGGAGAGCCCGAACACCCCGCCCCACATCAGCACGCTGATCAGGGCCAGTGCCCCGATCCAGAGATAGACCAGCTCGCGCCGCCAGAGGACGCGACGGGTCGAGAGATAATACAGCGCGATGAACAGCAGCACCGACAGCGCCGGCCGCCACTGCTCGTCGAACGGATAGGTGCCGAACAGGATGAAGCGGTATTTTTCGGGGATGATCGCCCAGCAGGCGCCGATGCCACGCGCGGCACGACAGGCGCTGGAGTCATTGGCCGGCGCCAGCCAGACCGCATTCGCGATACCCCATTGCACGAAGCTGAAGATGCCCTTGGCGAGCAGCGCCAGCAGCACGACCGTGAGGATGCCGTTCGGGATCGACGAGAACAGGTTGGTGCGCAGCCAGCGCAGCACCGGGTTACCGGCTTGCGGACGCCGGGCTGCACGTGGTGCATCGGGGATGTCGGTGATCGCGGTCATGCTCAGCGCTCCACCAGCGCGATGCGCGCATTGTACCAGTTCATGAAGAAGCTGATGGACAGGCTGATGGTCAAAAACACCGCCATGATCAGCGCGATCGCCTCGATTGCCTGCCCGGTCTGGTTCAACGTGGTGTTGGCGACCGAGACCACGTCCTGGTACCCGATCGCGACCGCGAGCGAGGAGTTCTTGGTGAGATTGAGATACTGGCTCGTCATCGGCGGCACGATGACGCGCAGCGCCTGCGGCAGGATGATCTGCCGCAGCATGAAGCTGCGGCGCAGGCCCAGCGCATTGGCGGCATCCCACTGCCCGCGCGGCACCGACTGGATGCCGCTGCGCACGATCTCGGCGATGAACGCCGAGGTGTAGGTGACGAGCGCGATCAGCAGCGCGAAATATTCCGGCGCGAGCGTGAGCCCGCCGACGAAATTGAAGCCGCGCAGCTGCGGCCATTCGATGGTCCAGGATACGCCGAGCACCAGCGAGACGGCCACAGGCAGCGCGACGATGAGGCCAATCGCAAACGGCCAAGCCGGCCGCGGTTTGCCGTCGCGCATCTGCTCCGCGATCAACCGTCGCCGGATCAGATAGAATAGGGCTAGCCCAAGCACGGCCGTGCCGAGCACCCAGAGCTGCGGCAAACCAACCGGGATGGCCGGCAGGATCAGGCCGCGATTGGACAGGAACACACCCTCGACCGGCCGCCACGCTGCGCGCGCGGCCGGCAGCGCCTGCATCAGCACGTACCAGAACAGGAGCTGGAGCAGCAGCGGAATGTCGCGCAGCGTTTCGACATAGACGGCGGCAAGCCGCGACAGCAGCCAATTCGCCGATAGCCTGGAGATGCCGATCAGCGTGCCCACGATGGTGGCGAGCACGATGCCGATCACGGCGACGCGCAGGGTGTTGGCAACGCCGACGACGAACGCCCAGAGATAGGTATCCCTAGGACTATAGGGGAGCAGGCTGTCGGCGATGGGCATGCCGGCCTCGCGGCCGAGGAAGGCAAAGCCTGTGGTGATGCGGCGCGCCGACAGATTGGTGACGGTGTTGGACCAGAGGAAGGCGATGACCGCGACCGCGATCCCGACCACCAGCACCTGCCAGAACAGGCCCTTCAGCTCGCGGGGGCCCCACGCACCGAACAGGCGGCGGCGCGGCGGCGGTCTTGGCGTGTCTGATGTCACAGCACAAAAATCCTTCTCAAAAGCAACGATTTCCGGCGGCGCACGTCAACTGTTGCACCAATCCAAGATTCATGCAACAAATGTTTCATGGCCGAGCCCGCGAAATCCTCGCCGCTGAGCGAACTGCGTATCGCATTGCCATCGCTTCCCCTGCGCCTGCAGGAGGTCGGCCGCTTCGTCGCCGCCAATGATTACGACGCCACCACCCGTTCGATGCGCGATCTGGCCGCCGAAGCCGGCGCCGATCCCGCCGCGTTCACGCGGCTTGCCAAGGCGATCGGCTATTCCGGCTGGGACGAGCTCCGCGCGGCGCTGACCGAAGCGCGGCGGCCGTCACAGACCTCGCCGTTCTCCGCCAGGGCGAAGGGCCGGCGTCATGGCCCCAACGCCGATGTCGCGCTCGTCATCGACAAGCTCGCGGCCGAAGGCGCCGGCCTGCCACGCATTCCGGCGCAGCCGATTGTGGCCGCAGCCCGCGCGCTGCACGACGCCAAGCGGATCTGGATCGCCGGCTACCGCAGCTGCCGCAGCGTCGCTGAGCTGTTGAACTACGAACTGCGGCTGTTCCGCCCGGAGCAGGTACAGCTCGTCGGCGCGTCCGGACCCGACGATCTCGATCTCGGCGCCTTCCGTCCCGGCGAAGCCGTCATCGTCGTCGGCTTTCTGCCCTACACGAACGCGAGCGTGCGCGTCGCGCAAGCCGCCCATCGCGCCGGCGCAACGCTGATCGCGATCGCGGACAGCCTCTCGGCACCGATGGCCGAGGGCGCCGACCAGGTGCTGCTGTTCGAGGCGGCCTCCTCGCCCGGCTTCTTCCCCAGCCTCACCGGCGCCATCGCGATCGCGCAGTCGCTCGCCGCGGTGACGTTCTCGCTCGGCGGCACCGCCGCGAAGAAGCGACTGGAACATACCGAGGCGCGGCTCGCCGCTGCCTCCACCTACGTCTCAGAGAAAGGTTGACCCATGAGCACCCGCACCAGCCGCGTGCTGCACCGCTCTCTCCGCGAAACGCCGCCCAAGGCGATCGGCGGCGAAGGCGTCTATCTCTTCGCCGAGGATGGGCGCCGCGTGATCGATGCCTCCGGCGGGGCGGCGGTCTCCTGCCTCGGCCACCAGCATCCGCGCGTGATCGCGGCGATTGCCAAGCAGGCCTCCACGCTGGCCTATGCCCACACCGCGTTCTTCTCATCCGAGCCGGCCGAGGCGCTCGCGGAGACGCTGGTCGGGCACGAGCCCGGCGGTCTCGCCTACGCCTATTTCGTCAGCGGCGGATCGGAGGCGATCGAAGCCAGCATCAAGCTGGCGCGGCAATATTTCATCGAGCGCGGTGAGCCGCAGCGGCAGCATTTCATCGCGCGGCGGCAGAGCTATCACGGCAACACGCTCGGCGCGCTCGCCGCCGGCGGCAATGCCTGGCGCCGCGCACCCTATGCGCCGCTGCTCTCGGCCGCGTTCAGCCATGTGACGCCGGCCTTCGCCTATCACGAGAAGAACGACGGCGAGTCGGATGCGCAGTTCGTCGCGCGCCTTGCCGCGGAGCTGGAGGCCGAGTTCCAGCGCCTCGGCCCGAACAGTGTCGCGGCGTTCCTCGCCGAGCCCGTTGTCGGCGCCACCGCCGGCGCGGTGACGGCGCCGGACGGCTACTTCAAGGCGGTGCGCGAGATCTGTAACCGGCATGGCGCGCTGCTCATTCTCGACGAGGTCATGAGCGGCATGGGCCGCACCGGCACGACGCATGCCTGGGAGCAGGAAGGCATCTCACCTGACATCCAGGCGATTGCAAAGGGTCTCGGCGGCGGCTACCAGCCGATCGGCGCGATGCTCGCGAGCAGAGAGATCATCGATACCATCCGGTCCGGCTCCGGCGCGTTCCAGCACGGCCACACTTATCTCGCCCATCCCCTCGCCTGCGCAGCCGCGCTTGCGGTGCAGGATGTGATCCGCGAGGACCGCCTGCTCGATCGCGTGAGGGAGCGCGGCAAGCAGCTCGAGCAGCGGCTGACCGAGCGATTCGGCAATCATCGCCATGTCGGCGACATCCGCGGGCGCGGCCTGTTCTGGGCGATCGAGCTCGTCGCCGATCGGGCCAGCCGCACCTCGTTCGACCCAGCGCTCAAGCTGCACCAGAAGATCAAGGCGGAGGCCTTTGCTAACGGGCTCGGCTGCTATCCCGGCGGCGGCACCGTGGACGGCGTCCGCGGCGACCATGTGCTGCTGGCGCCGCCCTATATCGCCTCGGCCGACGAGATCGATCAGATTGTCGACAAGCTCGGCACGGCCGTCGACAACGTGTTGCGTAGTGTCAATCACTGAGGGGAGAGTAGAATGAGGAAAGTGGTTATCGCAGCGGGCGTGCTCGCGGCATCGACGGTTGTCGCATCGGCGGCGACGCTGGACACGGTGAAGAGCCGCGGCACGCTGGTGTGCGGCGTCAGCGCCGGCTTCGCTGGTTTCTCGGCACCGGACTCGCAAGGCAATTACAAGGGTCTCGACGTCGACTATTGCCGCGCGCTCGCCGCCGGCGTGCTCGGTGATCCCAGCAAGGTGCGCTACGTCTCTCTGACGGCGCAAAACCGCTTCACAGCCCTGCAATCGGGCGAGATCGATGTGCTCTACCGCAACTCGACCCAGACCTATTTGCGCGGCGTGACGCTGGGCCTGCGCCAGGGTCCGATCAATTTCTACGACGGCCAGGGCTTTGTCGTGAAGAAGGACCTCGGCGTGAAGGAGCTGAAGGACCTCAAGGGTGCCACGGTCTGCGTCGCGCAGGGCACCACGCATGAGGTCACGCTCGGCGATTACGGCCGGGCCAACGGCATCGACTGGAAGCCGCTGGTGTTCGACCGCGTCGACACCATGTACCAGACCTTCTTCGGCGGCCGCTGCGATGCCATGACCCAGGATGCCTCGGCGCTCGCCGGCGCCGTGACGACCGCCGCACCGAACCCGGCCGATTACGTCGTGTTGCCGCAGACCATCAGCAAGGAGCCGCTCGGCCCCTTCACCCGCAACGGCGACGAAGTCTGGAGCGACATCATCACCTGGCTGCATTACGGCCTGATCGAAGCCGAGGAGCTCGGCGTCACGCAGGCCAATGTCGAGGAGATGACGAAGTCGCAGACGCCTGCGATCCAGCGGCTGTTGGGTGCCTCCGGCGATCTCGGCTCGCGGCTCGGGCTCGACAACAAATGGCTGGTCATCGCGATCAAGGCCACCGGCAATTACGGCGAGATCTACGAGCGCAATGTCGGCAAGGCGAGCCCGCTCAAGCTCGAGCGCGGCCTCAATGGCCTCTGGAGCAAGGGCGGCTTGATGTACGCGGTGCCGTTCAAATAACTTCTCTCGTGTCCCGGACGCGCTGCAGCGTGCAACGCTGCTGCGCAGAGCCGGGACCCGGCAGCCGCGATTGGCCCCGGCTCTGCAGCGCAATACTACGCATTGCGCTGCGTCCGGGGCACGAGACATATCAGGTAGTCACCTGCAATGAGCACGCCTCCTCGCATCGCCCTGATCCACGCCCTCAAGCATTCCATCGCCCCGATCGAGGCGGCGTTCGCGCAGGCGTGGCCGGAGGCGCGGCTGATGAACCTGCTCGACGACAGCCTGTCGGCGGATCTGGCGCGCGACGGCGAGCTCAATGATGCCATGACCGAGCGTTTCCTTGCGCTCGGCGACTATGCGGCGGCGACCGGAGCAAATGCGATCCTGTTCACCTGCTCGGCCTTCGGTCCCTGCATCGAGGCGGTAGCGCGGGCGCATGCGCCGATGCCGGTGCTGAAGCCGAACGAAGCCATGATCGAGCGTGCCGTGACGATGGGCAAGCGGATCGGCCTGCTCTCGACCTTCCCGCCGACGTTGGTATCGATGCCGCCGGAGTTTCCCGCCTCCGTCCAGATCGTGCCGAAGCTCGCCGAGGGCGCACTGGCGGCGCTCGACCGCGGCGACCGCGCCACGCACGACCGGCTGATCGCGGAAGCCTCGCGCGACCTGCACGATTGCGACGTCATTGCGCTGGCGCAGTTCAGCATCGCGGCGACTGCGCCGCTGGTCGCAGAGGCGACGGGCCGTCCCGTGGTGACAACGCCAGACAGCGCGGTCGAGAAGCTGATGCGGCTCTTGAAGGCGAAAACCTAGGCGCCAGCCTTCTTCTGGCGCCGCGCGTCCTTGATCGCAACCGCGAGCGCGGCCTTCGTCTCGTTGACAAAATCCTCGACCAGCTCCTCGCGCGTGGCGTGCGCCGACTCGCCCGTGAACAGGCCCTGCTCGGCCAGCATCACCACGCCGTGCAGCGCGGCCCAGATCTTCAGCGCCTGCCGCTCGCGCAAATAGCCGACGGCGGGCGCTTCCAAGGCTTCGATCACGAGCCCGAACGTCTCGCGCGTCGCCGCGTGCAGCTCGCTGCCCTTGGCCGCGCATGACACGATGCGGGATGCGAACATCAACCGGTAGATGCCGTTGCGGCGCAGGCCGAAATCGAGCGTCGCCTGCGCCAACCGCGACAGTTTCGATTGCTTCGACGGCTTCGCCATCGCCTCGCGCAGGATCGTACTGAGCTGGCGGAACGCTTCGGCCGTCGCCGCCGCAAGCAGCGCCTCGCGATCCGCGAAGTGCCGGTACGGCGCCGGCTGCGAGACGCCGAGCTGCTTTGCCAGCGCCTTGATGCTGATCGCTTCAGCCCCGCCCTGCTCCGCCTCTCGGAGCGCGGCCTTGATCAGAGCGTCGCGGAGATCGCCGTGATGGTAGGTCTTCTCGGGCTTGCGGGCGAGTTGTGAGCGCATGTTGCGGTCAAGCCTATAAGTTTGCCCTTGACAGGGGAAGCCTGTCGCGAATGTAATATCATATAACTTAGAATAAGCCGCAAATGTCGCGGACAAGATTGACACGAGGAACGCGCCGCCCTTCGGGCCCGGCGCATACGACCGAGGAAGCCGCCATGACAGAGCGACTGAGGGTTCACGTCGATCCCGACAAGTGCCAGGGCCACGCACGCTGCAAGGCGCTGGCGCCGGAGCTGTTCGAGCTCGACGAATACGGCAACGCCCATGAGGCTGGCGATGGCGTCGTGCCGCCGGGCCTCGAAGACAAGGCCTGGCTTGCCAAATCCAACTGCCCGGAAATCGCAATCGATGTGATCGAAGAGTAGCGGGGACCTCCCCCCGCGCCCCGCGTGCTTTCAGCGAACACGAGCTACAAGGGATTTTCGAGATGTCCGACGTCAGCCAGCCCGCCGCCCATCCGCCCGTGACCGACTGGGTCCATGATTTCGACCACACCGACCCGCAATGGACCGACGACCCCTTCCCGATCTGGGAAGAATTGCGCGCCGCCAGCCCCGTCGTGCATACCGACCGCTTCCTCGGCTGCTACATGCCGACGACCTACGAGGCGGTACGCGCGATTGCCAACGACACCGAGCATTTCTCCTCCCGCCGCATCATCGTCCGCGACGTGCGGCCGGAGATCACCAGCAAAAACGCCGCCCCGCCGATCACGTCCGATCCGCCCGTGCACAAGCCGGCCAAGCAGCTGCTGCTGCCGCCTTTCACGCCGGACGCGATGAAAAAGCTCGAGCCGCGAGTGCGCGCGATCTGCAACGAGCTGATCGACGGCTTCATCACCGAAGGCCGGATCGACGCGGCGGAGCGCTACACCAAGCACATCCCGGTGCGTGCGATCGCACATATGCTCGGCATTCCCGAGACCGACAGCGATCTCTTCATCAACTGGATCCACATGATCCTCGAGCTCGGCATCAAGGACGAGAACGTGCTGCTCCAGGCCGTGCAAGAGATGAGCGCCTATTTCAGCGGACACATCGAGGCGCGCAAGAACAAGCCCACCGACGACCTCATCTCCTATTTGATGAATGCGAAGGACAAGGAGGGCAATCCGCTCGAGGATTCCCATGTGCTGGGCTCGCTGCGGCTGCTCCTGATCGCCGGCATCGACACCACCTGGAGCGCGATCGGCTCCTCGCTCTGGCATCTCGCCAAGACGCCTGTTGACCGCGAGCGGCTGATCGCCGAGCCCGGGCTGATCCCGACTGCGGTGGAGGAACTGCTGCGCGCTTATTCGCCGGTGACGATGGCCCGCGAGGTGGTCAAGGAGACCACGATCTCGGGCTGCCCGGTCAAGACGGGCAACATGGTGCTGCTGTCGTTCCCGGCCGCCAACCGCGACCCGAAAATGTTTCCGGACGCTGACAAAGTCGTGATCGACCGCCGCGAGAACCGCCACGCCGCCTTCGGCCTCGGCATCCACCGTTGCGTCGGTTCCAATCTTGCGCGCATGGAGATGCAGGTTGCGCTGGAGGAATGGCTGAAGCGGATTCCCGACTTCCGGCTTGATCCGGCAGGCACCGTGACCTGGTCGCAGGGCACGGTGAGAGGCCCCCGCCAGTTGCCATTTTTGCTGGGAAAGGCGATGTAGGCCTTTTCCAGGACCAACGGAGAGGCCGGACGTGACTGAGCAAGCAACCCAACCGGCCTCTGACCACTTCGACATCGCCGACGCCGAGCGGCGGATCAAGGCGATCTTCATCGGCTCGATCGGCAATCTCGTCGAGTGGTACGACTTCTACGCCTACACCGCGTCTGCGCTCTATTTCGCCCCGGCGTTCTTCCCCGGCAACGACCCCGTCGTACAGCAATTGAATGTCGCCGTGGTGTTCGCTGCGACCTTCTTGATGCGCCCCCTGGGCGGCTGGTTCTTCGGCTACCTCGCCGACCATTTCGGCCGGCGCATCTCGCTGACCCTGTCGGTCGTCTTCATGTGCTTCGGCTCGCTGATCATCGCGGTGACGCCGACCTATGCCTCGATCGGTCTTGCCGCCCCGGCCATCCTGGCGGTCGCGCGCGTGATCGAGGGCTTAAGTCTTGGCGGCGAATACGGCGCCAGCGCCACTTACCTGAGTGAAGTTGCCGATCCCAGGCACCGCGGCTTCTATTCCAGCTTCCAGTACGTCACGCTAATCGGCGGCCAGCTCACCGCGATCATCGTGCTGTTGCTCCTGCAAAAGGTGTTCCTCACGCCAGAGGAGCTCAAGGCCTGGGGCTGGCGCATCCCGTTCGCGATCGGCGCGGCGCTCGCGATCTTCGCCGCCGTGATGCGGCGCGGCCTGCACGAGACCGAGGCTTTCGAGGAAGCCAAGAAGGTGGTGAAACCAACGGGCTCGCTCGCCAATCTGCTGCGTTACCCGCGCGAGCTGTTGCTCGTGGTCGGCCTCACCGCTGGCGGCACCGCGGCGTTTTATACCTTCACCACCTACATGCAGACCTTCGTCAAGCTCTCGGTCGGGCTCACCGAGGACCAGACCACTTTCGTGATCTTCGGCACGCTGATCTTCGCGACCATCCTGCAGCCGATCTACGGCGCGATCTCCGACAAGATCGGGCGCAAGCCGCTTTTGATCTTCTTCGGCGTCGCCGGTACGCTCGCGACCGTGCCGCTGCTGATGACGCTGAAGGAGACCAAGTCGCCTTTCATGGCCTTCATCCTGATCTGCTGCGCCTGGCTGTTCGTCGCCGGCTACACCTCGATCAACGCGGTGGTAAAGGCCGAGCTGTTCCCGACCAATGTCCGCGCGCTCGGCGTCGGCCTGCCCTATGCCATCACGGTGTCGATCTTCGGCGGCACGGCTCCTGCGATCGCGCTCTATTTCAAGAGCATCGGGCACGAGGACTGGTTCTATTACTATCTCGCCGGAATCATCTTCCTGTCGCTGATCATCTACTCCACCATGCGCGACACCAAGCACGCCTCGGCGATGCATCGCCACGAGTAGCCCATTCACGAGCAACCCATGGCCGACGAGACGCCATCCGACAGCAAGCTGACGCGCACCAAGGAGAAATGGGCGCGCGAGGGCCGCTTCCTCACCGGCAAGGTCACGCGGCCGGAGGACCAGCGTCTGCCGCCGGGCCAGCATCTGACACAAGACTGGCCGGTGCTCGATCTCGGCGTCGTGCCGCCGGTGTCGCGCGAGCGCTGGCGGCTCGACGTCTATGGCGCGGTCGACAATCCCGTGTTCTGGACCTTCGCCGAATTCGCCGCGCAGAAGCAGGCGCAGTTCACCTCCGACATCCACTGCGTAACCACCTGGTCGCGCTACGACAATCTTTGGGAGGGCCTCGCGACGCGCGAGCTGCTCACGGCCTGCCAGCCGCGCGAAGATGCACGCTTCGTGGTGCTGCATTCCTATGATGGCTACATCACCAACCTCGCGCTGGAAGATTTTGCCGCCGAGGACGCGCTGCTCGCCCATAGCTGGTCAGGCCAGCCGCTGTCCGACGAGCATGGCGGCCCGGTGCGGCTGGTCGTGCCGCATCTGTACTTCTGGAAGAGTGCAAAGTGGCTTCAGGCCATCGAGTTCCTCACCGAGGACGCGCCGGGTTTCTGGGAAGTCCGCGGCTATCATAACCGCGGCGATCCCTGGGCCGAGCAGCGCTATTCAGGCGATTAGACTTCGAACAAGAGCGGGGGAGAATCATGGCAACGGAGCGCTTCCAATTCACCGGCGAGGGTGGCCATCAGCTCGCGGCCGCACTGGAGTTGCCTGACGGAGAGCCCACGGCTTACGCGCTGTTCGCGCACTGTTTCACCTGCGGCAAGGACACGCTGGCGGCCAAGCGCATCTCGGTTGCGCTCGCCGCAAGGGGCATCGCCGTGCTCCGCTTCGACTTCACCGGGCTCGGCTCCAGCGAAGGCGATTTTGCCAATTCGACCTTCTCCTCCAACGTCGCCGATCTCGTGCGCGCCGCCGATCATCTGCGCAGCGTCCGCAAGGCGCCATCGATCCTGATCGGCCACAGCCTCGGCGGCGCCGCGATCCTCGCGGCCGCCGGGAAGATCCCCGAAGCCAGGGCGGTCGCGACCATCGCGGCACCTTCGGACCCGGCCCACGTCACAGGTCTCTTCAAGGACCATCTCGACAACATCCGCGCGCAGGGCGAGGTCGAGGTCTCGCTCGCAGGGCGCCCGTTCCGGATCAAGCGCGAATTCCTCGACGATATCGTCGAGCACGAGCTGATGAAGGACGTCACCGGCCTGCACAAGGCGCTGCTGGTGATGCATTCGCCTGTCGACGACACCGTCGGCATCGACAACGCCACGAAGATTTTCGTTGCGGCGAAACACCCCAAGAGCTTCGTCTCACTGGATCACACCGATCATCTGCTGACCAAGCCGGCCGACGCGCTCTACGCAGCCGATGTGATCACGGCCTGGGCGACCCGTTACATCGATACGGCGACACCTGCAAAGGCGATGGACCTCCCCGAGGAGCCGCGCAGAGTCGTGGTTCAGGAGACCCGCGAGAGCAAGTTCAACCAGATCATCACCGTGGGGCCGCATCATCTGATCGCGGACGAACCGAAGGCTGCCGGCGGCGAGGATGCTGGCCCGGGACCTTACGACTTCCTGCTCGCCGGTCTGGGTGCCTGCACCTCCATGACCATGCGCCTCTATGCCGATCGCAAGTCGCTGCCACTCGATCGCGTCACGGTGACGCTGAAGCATTCGAAGATCTACGCCAAGGACTGCGCGGAGTGCGAGACGCGCGACGGCATGCTCGACCAGATCGAGCGTGATATCGCAATGGACGGCGCGCTCGATGCCGAGCAGCGCAAGAAGCTGATGGAAATCGCCGACAAGTGCCCGGTGCACCGGACGCTGACCTCGGAGATCCGCATCGTGACGAAGGCCGTGGACTGAAGTGGTGCGCTAGAAACACGACGCCATTGTCCGCACCGCCGCGCTGATCTCGCTCTCGCGCCAGGCCGCGAAGCCGAGCAGCAGGCCGTGATCGCGTGGCCGGCCGAGCGCGAGACTCGATAGAGCGCGCGTCTCGACACCCGCCGCGACCAGCCGCCTCACGGCCGCCTGATCGGCCCGGCCGCGCTTGAGGCGCGCGACGAGCTGGATGCCTCCGGAGGGCACCTCGACCGAAAGCGCCTCGCCGAGATGACGCTCCAGTCCCGCGGCGAGATGATCGCGGCGGGCGTGATAGAGCCGGCGCATCCGGCGCAGATGCGCGAGGAAGTGCCCGTCGGCAATGAACTCGGCCAGCGCCTCCTGGATGTGGCTGGACGCGATCAGTCCGATGTGCCGCTGCGCGATCTCGAGGGTGCTGACCAGCGCGGGCGGGACGACGAGATAGCCGAGCCGGATATCCGAGGTCATCGCCTTCGAGAACGTACCGACATAGAACACACGGCCATGGGCATCGAGCCCTTGCAGGGCCGGCACGGGGCGGCTGTCGTAGTGGAATTCGCCGTCGTAATCGTCCTCGACGATCCAGGTCTTGCCGGGCTTGCTCGACCTGAGAAATTCGGTGCGGCGCGCCAGCGACATCAGCCGTCCCGTCGGGTGCTGGTGCGATGGCGTCATGAAGATGAGCGTCGGGGCCGCCAAGCCCGGCATCCGCTGCATGCCCTGCTCGTCCAGCCTGATGCCGGTCACGCGCGCGCCGGAGGCGCGGAAGGCGGCCGCCGCGCCGGGATAGCCGGGATCCTCGACCCAGACCTCGTCACTGGGCGAGATCAGCGCAGCCGCGATCAAGGTCAGCGCGGCCTGCGCGCTCGGCAGGATCAGGATCTGGTCCACTGTGGCGCGAACACCCCTGCTCGTCGCGAGATAATGCGCGAGCGACTCGCGCAGGCGCGGCCGGTTGATCGGTCCGAGCTCGCGTCTGGCCGCGCGCACGGCACCGCGGCGCAGGCAGCGCGCCCAGACCTCGTTGGGAAACTCCCTGGAATCGCCATGGCCCGGACGCAACGGCTTTAGCGGTGCCTGATAGGACATCGGCCAATCGGTCTGCCTGAGCTTCGACGCCCATGGCGAGAGCCGCGGCTCGGCGGTACGCGCACTCGCGGCGCTCGCCCCTTTGCCGGGCTCGCCGCCATCGACCGTCACGACTGGACGGCGACCATGCGATGCCTCGAGATATCCCTCAGCGGCGAGCTGCTCGAACGCATAGGTCACAGTGTTACGCGAGACACCGAGATCGCTTGCGAGCCGGCGGCTCGACGGCAACACGCGGCCTTTGCCGAGACGGCCGCTCGCGATCAGGCTGCGAAGCTGGCCCGTAAGCTGTGCCATCAGCCCCTGCTCGTCGGCCCGGTTCAGGGCGATCATGGCGGAGATCACACCATCCAAGACTGGCACTCTGTTATTCTCCAATCTGGCCCTTTTTCAGGTGCCAGCGACGATGCTATCCGGCGCACTGGACTGCTTCAAGGACCTACGAGATGAACTCCCTGTCACCCCGCGCGGCCATCGGCCTGTTCCTGATCGTCGTCGTGGCCTGGGGCGTGAACTGGTCGGTGACGAAGCAGCTCGTCCAGTTCTTTCCACCGCTCTGGACGTCAGCGATCCGGAGCTGGATCGCGCTGGGCGGATTGTTCGTGATCCTCGGACTGAGCAACAATCTGGTCATCCCCGAGCGGCGCGACATCCCGGTGGTCCTGAGCGTGGCGCTGCTGCACATGACGGTGTTCTCGGTCCTGGTTGCGGCCGGTGTGCGCTTCCTGCCCGCGGGCAAGGCCATCGTGCTCGGTTACACCACGCCGCTCTGGGTCGCGATCGCCGCGCCCATGCTGGGGAAGGACACGCTGACCGCGCCAAAGCTCGCCGGCGCACTGCTCGGGCTGATCGGCCTTGCCGTGATCCTGAACCCCGCATCGATCGACTGGACCAACGTCAACGTCCTCATCGGCGCCGGGATGGTCATCCTCGCCGCGATGTCCTGGGCGGCGAACATCATCTATATCCGCGCGCATCGCTGGATCGCCTCTCCGCTCCAGCTTCTGATCTGGCAGGTGCTCGTCGCGACGATCGTGCTGACAGTCAGCGCGACGGTCGTGGATGGGCTGCCGCATGCGGAATGGTCGTGGAAGCTCGTGCTGCTGTTCCTGTATTCCGGCCTGATCGGAACGGCGCTGGCCTATTGGGCGATGTCGATGGTCAACAAGAGCATCTCGGCGCTGACGACTTCGCTCGGCACCACCGGGACACCGCTCGTCGGCATCGCCGCCGCCGCAATCCTGCTGGGTGAGCCGATCGACATCAGCCTTGCCGTTGCGGCCGGACTGATCGTCACCGGCATTGGTCTTGCGACACTGGGCGACCGGCTGCTGCGCGGTCAGGCCACCGCGAGCGGCTGAACGCGCAACACGCCGCGCAGACCTGCCGTGGTGCCGAGCAGGATGCCGGCGACGGCAATGAACGAGCCCAGTGCGAGCGTCGATAGGCCCGTAAGCCCCTGCCCGATCGAACAGCCGAACGCCATCACGCCGCCGATGCCCATCAGCGCAGCGCCACCACCTGAGCGCAGCATGTGGCGCGGCGAGGAATAGCCTTCGAGATGGAACCGGCCGGTGGCGAGCGCGGTGACTAGGCTACCGCTGAAGACGCCGGCGACCGTCGCGATGCCGAAGTTGAGCGTCAGGCCGGTCGAGAGCATCGCGTATTGCAGGCTGTCGGCGATCGGCGCGATGAAGGTCAGCGACGTCACCGGAACAGGGTTGAAGTCGTCGGCACCGAGATGGCCGGTGACGTACCAGCCGCCGGCGACGAGGAGACCGACGATGATGCCCGCTGCGATCTGGCCCGGCGAGCGCCGGAACGGCGGATGAGCCAAGGCGAACAGGACCAGGGCAAGAACGATCGTGGCACCGGCTAGCGCGCGCGCAACCACCTCCGTGAGTCCGAGCGTCGTCAGCAGTGACGGCAGCGAGTTCGCGCTGACGGTCGTCTGCGAAGACTGCACCATCGCGATGCGCGCAGGTGCGATCAAGCCCTTCAGCGTCATCTGCGCGGCGATGCCGAGCACGATCACGACGACGAAGGAGCGGAGATTGCCGCGGCCGAGCAACACCAGCGCACGCGAGCCGCAGCCGTTCGACAGCACCATGCCATAGCCAAACAGCAGGCCGCCAAGGAATAGCACCGGCACCGAGAAGGTTGGTTGCAGGTAGATCGACTTGCCGAGATCGACCGTGCCGTTGCCGGCCAGGAACTGGCTCGCGGCGATCGCGACCGCGATTGCCAATGCATAAGAGCGCACCAGCCGCCCGTCTCCCTTCGTCAGCCAGTCGCGCATGCTGCTCATCAGGCAGAAGCCGCTGAGCAGCCCGACGCTGCCGTAGATGAGGCCGATGACCAGGCCGGCGAGAATGACGGGTTGGGTGGATTCCATCGCTACGGCTTCAGGATCACACGGTCGCGCGACGAGCCGGCGACGGCAGTGTACGCCTCCCTCGCGCGCTCCAGCGGATAGATCGCATTCGCCTTGATCGGGAATGGCTTGAGGTGACTGCTCGCAAAGCCCGGACCGAGATCGCGCAGCACCGCGCCGGTCGCCGCCGAGGACAGGCCGAGCGTATCGATGCCGACATAAGTGTGCTGGCCTCGGTAGAATTCGAGGATGTTGAACTGCACGATGCGATCGATCGCGGCGATCAGGATCTGGCGGCCCCGAAGAGCAAGCGACTTGTGCGCGGCCTGGAAATAGGGATCGCCGACGGTGTTGAAGACGATGTCGGCCCCCTTGCCGCCGGTCAGTTCGCGCACGCGCGTGGCGACGTCCGTTGCGGAGGCGTCGATCACCTCGATGGGCGCGTTGGTGTGGCCTTCATAAGCTTCCGCCTTGCGCACCACGCCGATGACGCGCGCGCCCTGCCAGGTCGCGATCTGCACCGCGGCCTGACCGACCTTGCCGTTCACGCCGAACACCAGCACCGTTTCGCCGCTCTTCGGAATGCCGGCACGGCGAAAGCCTTCCATCGCGGTGACGAAGGGCACGCCGATGCCGGCGGCCTCCTCCCAGGACACCGTCTTCGGCTTCTCCACGACCGCATCGGCCTCGACGACGAGATGGCTGGCGTGGGTGCCGTCGCGGCGAATGCCGAGATCGCCGGAGGAGCCGAACACTTCCCGGCCAATCGTGCCGGCCGGCCCGTCGATCACCACGCCGGCGTAGTCGCGGCCGGGCGTGCGCGGGAACACGGCATAGGGCATCAGCCCTGTCGCAGCCTTGACGTCGGACGGATTGACGGCGGCAGCCTTCACCTCGATCAGGAGATCGTTCGGCCCGCGCGCGAGCGTATGGTGCTCGACCACCGGCGCAAGCGCGGCGGCATTTTCGGCCTTGGCATTAAGGCGCACGCAGCGCGCTGCGACGGTTTTGGTATCGGCTGACGACATGGAAAGACCCGCGATTTCTCGCGGGCCTTGTCGCCTCTGGGGCCGGTCAAGTCAATCCGTCAAGTCAGTCCTTGGGCCGCTTGTCGTAGAGCCGTTTGGCCTTGCCGAGCGAGCGCTCCAGCGTGGCCGGCGCGACCACCTGCACCCTGGAGCTGATGCCGATCGTGTTCTTGATATGGGTCGAGACCCGGTCGGCATGGTCGACGAGGCCGCGGCCGTCCCAGCTCTCGGGCCGCGCCTCGGCGATGATGGTCAGCTCGTCCATGCGGCCCTCACGGGTCAGCTCCAGGATGAAGTGGCCGCCGCACCAGTCCGTCGCAAGCAGGACTTCCTCGATCTGGGTCGGGAACAGATTGACGCCGCGCAGGATGATCATGTCGTCGGAGCGGCCCGTCACCTTCTCCATGCGCCGCATGCCCGGCCGCGCCGTGCCTGGCAGCAGCCGCGTCAGATCGCGGGTGCGATAGCGGATCACCGGAAAGGCTTCCTTGGTGAGCGAGGTGAATACCAGCTCACCCCTCTCGCCATCGGGCAGCACCGCACCGGTCTCGGGATCGATCACCTCCGGATAGAAATGATCTTCCCAGATGTGCAGGCCGTCCTTGGTCTCGATGCATTCCTGCGCGACGCCGGGGCCGATCACCTCCGACAGGCCATAGATGTCGGTCGCGTCCATATCGAAGGCGTCCTCGATCTCGCCGCGCATCGCATTGGTCCAGGGCTCGGCGCCGAAGATGCCGACCTTGAGCGAGCACTGGCGCGGATCGAGCTTCTGCCGTTTGAACTCGTCGAGGATCGCCAGCATGTAGCTCGGCGTCACCGTGATGATGTCGGGCCGGAAGTCGTTGATGAGCTGCACCTGCCGCTCGGTCATGCCGCCGGAGATCGGCACCACCGTGCAGCCGAGCTTCTCCGCGCCGTAGTGCACGCCAAGTCCGCCGGTGAAGAGACCGTAGCCATAAGCATTATGGATGATCATGCCGGTGCGGCCGCCGGCGGCGCGGATCGAGCGCGCCATCACCTCCGACCAGGTGTCGATGTCGCGCTGGGTGTAGCCGACAACGATCGGCTTGCCCGTCGTGCCGGAGGAGGCATGCACGCGCACCAGTTTTTCGCGCGGCACGGCGAACATGTTGAAGGGATAGTTGTCGCGGAGATCCGTCTTCACCGTGAACGGGAATTTCGCGAGATCGGAGAGCTCGCGAAAGTCGGACGGATGCACGCCAGCCTTGTCGAACGCCTTGCGATAATGCGCGACGTTGTCGTAGGCGTGCTTCAGCGACCAGGCCAGGCGCTGCTTCTGCAACGCCACGATCTCGTCGCGTGAGGCGCGCTCATGCGCGTCCATCTCGGCACTATAGGAATTGCCGCCTTCCTTGAGCCTCGTCAGAGCCATCCTCGTTTCCCCACATCATTGATTTGTTCTTTTTATTGGTCTTATTGATCTTGTGTCGGCAGCCACGTCCCGGGAATGACACGCGAATGCCCACGGAATTCCGCGATGACGGTGTCGCCGGCGGTGACGCGCACATCGTAGATGCCGGAGCGGCCGCCGCGGGTGACCTCGCGCGCTTTCGCGACGAGGCGGTCGTCGAGCTTGCCGGGCTTGATGAAGGTGATCTGCCCCTGCGCCGCCACCACGCGCTCGTTGTGCGAGTTGCAGGCAAAGGCGAAGGCGGAATCGGCGAGCGTGAAGATGAAGCCGCCATGGGCGATGCGCTGGCCGTTGACCATGTCGGGCCGCACCGTCATCGCGAGCGTCGCAAAGCCCGGGCCGATCTCGACGATCTCCATGCCGAGCCCCTTGGACGCATCGTCCTCCGCCCACATCGCATCGGCGCAGGCGCGCGCAATATCCTGAGGTGACAGGGCGGCTTTGACGTTCACGCGCTTCTCCCGGCCAATCGTTTGCTCATGATGTTCTGCTGCCTGGCCAAAACTGTCAAACGTGGTCGTAGTCGACCACAACCCGCTCGGAGGATGGCTTGGCCTGGCAGGTGAGGACAAAGCCGGCTTTCAGCTCCCAGGGTTCCAGCGAATAGTTGAGGTCCATCGGCGCCTCGCCCTCGACCAGCTTTGCGCGGCAGGTCGAGCACATGCCGCCCTTGCAGGCGAAGGGCAGATCGACACCGGCGCGCAGCGCGGCATCGAGGATGGCTTCGTCCTCCGCGACCGGCACGTCGCGGCGCTTGCCGTCGATGATCAGGGAGGCGATCGCCTTCGGCGGCGCGTCGGGTGCAACTTCCTTCTTCGGCCGTGGCTTGCCGCCGAACTCGGAGACGAAACGTTCGACATGGATGCGTTCGTCGGCGATGCCGAGGCCGCGGCAGGTTGCCTCGATCTCCTCGCTCATACCGGATGGACCGCAGATGAAGACGTGGTCGACGCTTGAAGCCGGCACCAGCGAACGCAGCAGCACCCTCACCTTCTCGCCATCGAGCCGGCCATGCAGGATCGGGATGTCCTGCTCCTCGCCGGAGATGACATGGAAGATCGAAAGGCGGTCGATGAAGCGGTCCTTCAGCTCCTCCAGCGCCTCGAGGAACATGATGTTGTCGGTCGCGCGGTTGCCGTAGAACAGGAAGAAGCGGCTGCCCGGCTCGCGCACGAGGATGCCCTTGACGATCGACAGGATCGGCGTGATGCCGGAGCCCGCGGCGAAGCCGACATGGATGCGCCCGGCTTCGGCAGGCGGGACCACGCCAAAGCGGCCCGTCGGCGTCATCACGTCGAGCTCGTCGCCGCATTTCAGCTCATCCGCGGCCCAGCTCGAAAACGCGCCGCCGTCGACCTTCTTCACGGCAATGCGGATCTCGCCGTCATCAGGGCCGGAGCAGATCGAATAGGAGCGGCGGACCTCTTCGCCGTCCAGCATGGTGCGGAGCGTGAGGTACTGGCCGGGCGTGAAGGCGTAATCACCGGCGAGTTCGCCGGGGATGGTGAAGGTCATCGAGACGGCGTCCGACGCTTCGCGGCGGAGGTCGTTGACGGCCAGGCGATGGAAGCGTGGTGCGGCTGCTGACATGGTCAATGACACTTGAAGTAATCGAAGGGTTCGCGGCAGGCCTTGCAGCGCCACAGCGCCTTGCAGGAGGTCGAGCCGAATTCGGACAGTAATTCCGTCTTGTCAGAGCCGCATTGCGGGCACGCGACGGCCTCCTCGCCGAACAGCGCCCGGCGTGAACTTGAAGCTTGCGGCGGCGCGATGCCGTAAGCACGCAGCTTGCAGCGCCCTTCTTCGCTCATCCAGTCGGTGGTCCAGGCCGGCGACAGCACCGTGCGCACCTTCGGACGCTGAAAACCAGCGCGCTCCAGTGCAACCTCGATTTCGAGCGCGATCATATTCATGGCCGGGCAGCCCGAATAGGTCGGCGTGATCGTGACCTCGACATGATCGCCGTCGAGAAAGACATCGCGGAGCACGCCGAGGTCGGCAATGGTCAGCACCGGAATCTCGGGATCGACCACGCTCGCCGCGGCATCCCAGGCGCGCCGGCGCAACTCGCTATCGCGCTCCAGCACCGTCACCATGTCTGCCCCGGAAAAGTGCGCTGCATCGATTGCAGCTCGGACAGGAGATGGCCGAGATGCTCGCTGTGGCGGCCGGCGCGGCCGCCCTGCTGCATCCAGTCGTTCTGCGGCAACTGGAGCGTTGCTTCACTGGCGACACCCGAGAGCGTCGTCAGCCAACGGCCGCGCAAGGTGCCGGGATCGATGGCGATACCGGCATGAATCAGCGCGCGCTCGCCATCATCGACGGCAAACATCTCGCCGGTGAAGGCCCAGAGGTGATCGATCGCGGCCTGAGCGCGCTTGTGGCTTTCATCCGTGCCATCACCAAGCCGGATGATCCATTCCGAAGCGTGGCGCAGGTGATAGGCGCTCTCCTTCTCCGACTTGGCAGCAATCGCTGCGAGCGTCGTATCGCGCGAAGTCATCATCGCGCGCCAATAGAGGTCGGCGAAGGCGGAATAAAAGAACTGCCGCACCAGGGTCTGGGCGAAGTCGCCATTGGGCTGCTCGACCAGCAGCAGGTTGCGGTACTGCCGGACGTCGCGCAAATACGCGAGCTTATCCTCGTCGTTGTCGTTGCCTTCAGCCTTGGCCGCGTAGGTGTAGAGTTCGCGGGCCTGGCCGATCAGGTCGAGCGCGATGTTGGAGAGTGCCATGTCCTCTTCCAGCATCGGCGCGTGACCGCACCATTCCGACAGCCGGTGGCCGAGGATCAGCGCATCATCGGCCCGGCGTAGCGCGTACAGCACCAGCGGCGTTTCCGAGACCTGGATGTTGGCGGTCGCCATCACATGTGCCCCACTTCCTCGGGCACCTCGTAAAACGTCGGATGCCGGTAGATCTTGGATTCCGCCGGCTCGAACATCATACCCTTCTCGGCGGGATCGCTCGCGGTGATCGCGGTCGAGGGCACGACCCAGATCGAGAGGCCTTCGCCGCGACGGGTGTAGATGTCGCGGGCGGCCTGCAACGCCATGGTCGCATCGCTCGCATGCAGCGAGCCGACATGCTTGTGCGCGAGCCCGTTGCGGCTGCGAATGAAGACTTCCCACAGCGGCGTGTTCGGCGTGGCCATATTGATCTCCTTATTCCGCGGCTTGCGCGGTCTGACGCTGCGCGCGCTTGGCCGCATAAGCGGCCGCCGCCTCGCGCACCCAGGCGCCCTCGTCGTGCGCCTTGCGGCGCGCGGCCATGCGATCGCGGTTGCAGGGGCCGTTGCCGGCGAGCACCTGCTTGAACTCAGTCCAGTCGATTTCGCTGTAGCGCCAGTGGCCGTCGGCATCCTGAATCATGCCGGGATCGGGAATGGCGAGGCCGAGATATTGCGCCTGCGGCACGGTTGCATCGACGAATTTCTGGCGCAGCTCGTCATTGGAGAAGCGCTTGATCTTCCACTTGGTCGAGGTGTCGCTGTGCTGGCTGGTCGCATCAGGCGGACCGAACATCATCAGCACCGGCCACCACCAGCGGTTCAGCGCGTCCTGCGCCATCGCCTTCTGCTCGTCCGAGCCGCGGCACAGCGTCAGCATGATCTCGTAGCCCTGGCGCTGGTGGAACGACTCCTCCTTGCAGACGCGGATCATCGCGCGCGCATAGGGGCCATAGGAGCAGCGGCACAGCGGGATCTGGTTCATGATCGCGGCGCCATCGACCAGCCAGCCGATCGTGCCGATGTCGGCCCAGGTCAGCGTTGGATAGTTGAAGATCGAGGAGTACTTGGCCTTGCCGGCGAGCATCGCATCGACCAGCTCCTCGCGCGAGGTGCCGAGCGTCTCGGCGGCGGCGTAGAGATACAGCCCATGGCCGCACTCGTCCTGCACCTTGGCGAGCAGCGCGGCCTTGCGGCGCAAGGTCGGCGCGCGCGTGATCCAGTTGCCCTCGGGCAGCATGCCGACGATTTCGGAATGGGCGTGCTGGGAGATCTGGCGGGTCAGCGTCTTGCGATAGGCCGCCGGCATCCAGTCGTTCGGCTCGATGCGCTCCTCGGCATCGATGCGGGCCTGGAACTGCGCAGCTCGGCCTGCGTCCTCAAGACCGCGATCGTCAGTCTCGGCCGTGTTCAGCGCCTGGGTGTACATGCGCGTCCTCCCGTTTTATTGGGAGGCAATATATAACAGAAATTACATCATGCAAGATATTTCTGTAACATAAAGATCAGACGCCGAACCTCCTTTCCAGGAGCTTTCGGGCGGGTGGCAGCGGCCCCTTTTCGTTGGTTCCATGGCCATCAAGCCATTGTTCGGACGGGGCAAGCAGCGCGCGATAGATCTCGCCGCAGAGCGCGCGAGCCGCCCTGCCCGGCCAGTCCCCCGGCAGCAGGCTCTCGGGCAGCAGCGGATCGCGCAGCACGACACGGCGGTAATAGTGGATCAAGAGGATGCGCGCGGTGAAGGCGTCGGCGTCAGAAAGATCCGTACCGCGCGCGATCGCGGCGCGGAGCGGCTCAAAGGTCTTCATGAATTTCAGATAGGCGTCCGCGGTGCGCTCCAGCGGCCAGCTCGCGCTGAGCAGTCGGCGGCCATTGTCGTCCTCCGCGGAGACTTCGAGACGGATCGCACCCGCGGCCTCCTCCGGCACCGGCACGCCTGACGGCGCGACCCAGACACCGGGAAGCGGACTGCCAAAGCCGGCGTTGCGCAGCGCTTCGCGCGAGGCGTCGCGGTCTTCGCCATTGCCGATCAGCAGCAGCTCGAAGCGCCCGGTCCAGTCCGACGGCGGCGGATCGTAGATGTGGCGCGTCGCGGCTTCAAACGTCTGGCGGCCCTTGTCGGCGAGGCGATAGAAACTGTTGCGGCCGACCTTTTCGCGCGTCAGCCAGCCATCGGCGGCAAGCCGCGACATCGCGGTACGCACCACGCCGCTGTCGATGTCGAGGCCTTCGAAGAATTCCAAGAGCGTGCCGAGCCACACGGAGCCGCCGCGCGGCACGATGGCGTCGCCGAACACGGTGATGACGATGGAGCCGGTGCGCGACGGCTCGCGCTTGAGCTGGTCGATGATGCGGGAGAGCGGATGCGCCATGCGCGAGGCATAGCGCGTTTGGTGCGGGCGCGACAATGGACGCGAGCGACGCTTCCTCTCCCTCTCCCCGTTCTTACGGGGAGAGGGTTGGGATGAGGGGGACTCTCCGCGCGTTCGGTGAGAGTTGGACTCGGGGAGACTCCCCCTCACCCGGAATTTGCTCTTCGCAAATTCCGACCTCTCCCCGCAAGCGGGGCGAGGCGAAGAAGATCACCGATGCGGGTCGGGATAGGCCAGGCTGCGCCAGCCGCTGCGATCGAACGGGCGCCACTGGCCTTCCTTCTGCGCAAGCCGGTCGGCGACGGCATAGACCGCGGCGGGATGGTGGCCCATGCCGCAATGGCTGCTCTCGACCTCGATGCTCTCGGTCTGCGCGCCTGATTTCTCCATGCAGCCCTGCCAGGCGCAGACGCCGTCGGTCCGGCTGAAGATGGCGGTGGTCGGCACCGGCGGCGGCACCGCGAGCTCACCGCCGAACTGCGGATCGACTTCGTCGGCGCGGCGGCCGCTCGCCCATTCATAGACGCGCCAGGCATTGGTCGAACGGGGATCGCCCGCGAAGGGGCTGCCGAGCGTGATCACCTGGCGCACGCGCTCGGGCATCATCTTGGCGAGCTGGCGCGCATAGAGGCCACCGAGGCTCCAGCCAACCAGGCTGATCTTGCGGCCGTGCCTGTCGCTGAGCTCCTCGACCAGATCGACCATCGCATGCTGCACGCCCGGGCGCAGGCCGTAATTGCGGCCCTGGCGCCAGCCGCTCACCGCGTAGCCCTTGCTGGTCAGGAACGTGCGCAGCGCGCGCGTAGACTCATCAGAAGCGACGAGGCCCGGCAGCACCAGCACCGGGTGCCCGTCGCCGCGCGGCGCGAGGCTCAAGAGCGGCAGTGCGCCGAGGAATGCGCCGAACTCGTGGATCGCGCGCCCTTCCAGGAACATCAGAGTACGGGATGGCGGACGCAGCGTCTGGGCAGTAGCGGTCATCAATGAATCCCCTGGAGAAGGTGCCGGTCGCGATGCCGGCAATGGGCATGAATTCCAATACGCCGGCTTCTTGAACGTTCCGCAGCGCAACATGAATCAGCTAGGCGGCCGGTTCCCGACATTCAAGCGGGAGAGACGCAAGGCGACAATAGGCCCGCGCGTTAATGCTAACGGCCGTGACGCAAAAGTCACAACAATCGAAGCAGGAATTCTACGGAGTAGAGCGCAAGGCCGGCGAGCCCACCGATCAGCGAGCCGTTGAAGCGGATGTATTGCAGGTCGCGGCCGATGTTGATTTCGATCAGCGAAATCAGCTGCGTCATATTCCACGCCTTGACCTGGTCGGAGATGAAGGTCGAGACGCCGCTCTTCTGGTCGGCGACGAAGCTGCGCAACACCGTCACCAGGCCCTGGTTGATCTCGCCGCGCAGCTCGGCATCGGCGGCGAGCGCATCGCCTGCCGAAACGAACATGCCGGCGAGATGATGCTGGAGCACCTGCGTCTCGCCGCTCGCGCTGCGCTCGATGAAGGAGCGCATGTTGGCCCAGACGGTACGGGCAAGCTCAGCAAGCTCGGGGCGCGCGAGCAGATCACGCTTCAAGCCGTCGATGCGGCCGATATAGGCCTGATCGGTGCCGAGGCGATCGACGAAGCTCAGCACCATGCGATCGAACTCGCCGCGGAACGGATGCTTGGGATCGCTGCGCACCTCGTTGAAGAACGCGGTGGCGGACGACACGATCTTGTTCACCAGAAACTTGTCGGCACGATAGAGCTTGAGCAGGGTCGGCAATTCCGCGCGCACCTTGTCGCGGATCATCGCCATCGTCTCTTTCTGGTTCATCGTCTCGTGCATCACCCGCAGGAGATCGTCGAACAGGATCTGGTGCCGCCCCTCCGCGACGAAGCCGCGCAGCGTGCCGGCCGCGAGCGGCGCGAGGTCGATGGCCTGGAGCTGCGAGGACATGCGGCGGACGATGAAGGTCATCAGGCCCGAGCTTTCCGTCGCGGAGACGGCTTCCGGCAGCAGGCGCAGCGCGAAACGCGCGAGATCGTCGCTGCGCTTGCGGTCACGGAGCCAGTCGGCGACGAAGGAGCCGAAATCGATCTCCTTCAGCTTGGCCTCGACGGGACCGGCCTCGAGGAAATGCACCTGGATGAACTCGCCGAGCTTGTCGGCGATGCGGGCCTGGTTGCTCTGAATGATCGCGGTATGCGGGATCGGCAGGCCGAGCGGCCGCTTGAACAGCGCGACCACCGCATACCAGTCGGCGAGCCCGCCGATGGTCGCGGCTTCCGCGAAGGCGGCGATGAAGCCGAACACGGGATGCACGGGCAGAAGCCATTTTGCGAGGATGAACAGCGCCAGCGTCGAGGCCAGCACCAACGTCGCCAAGGCCTTCACGCGGCGCAGCTCGGCCGCGCGTTCGGCATCGCCGGGGGTATCGAAGGTGAAGGTGGCGGGTGCGTTCATGATAAATTCTAGAGTACGTCATTCCGGTGCGGTCCGCAGGACCGAACCCGGAATCTCGAGATTCCGGGTTCGCCCTTCGGGCGCCCCGGAATGACAAGTGGTGATGACCGCGGCGCAAAAAACAAAGGCCCGCCGAAGCGGGCCTCAAATTCAGTTTCTCTACTCAGGGCGCCGGATCAGGCAGTCTTGGTGTAGACCTTGGCAAAATTGTCCTGAGCGGACTTGGCACCGTTGGCGGCGAGCTTGCCGAGATAGTCGGCGGTCGCCTTGGCGCGCGAGACGAACACTTCGCCGCGGGCACGGAGCAGGCTCGACTGGATCTCGACGGCTTCGCTGACCGACTTGGCGGACGCGAGCTTGTCGATGCCCGAGAAAAACGCCTCGGCGTCCTCGTAGATCGCCTGCTGGATGTTGCGGCTGATCTTGCCGGCCTCGGTGACGGACTCGGTCACCGCGTTCTCGACGGCGGCGGTCACGCGCTCGGAGCCAGCGAACACCTCGGCAGCACGGTCCTTGGCGGTGTTGGCGGTCTTCTTGACGAATTCGCGGGCGGCCTCGGGAACTTCCAGATTCTGGATGTTCTTGAAAGCGTCCTTGAAGCCCTCGAAAGCAGTGTTGGTTTCAGTGGTCATGGGGTTCTCTCCATCCTCATTGGGTTGAGCTATGGGCTCACCCCGTCCGCATTGGCCCGGGGCACGGCTCATATGGCATAGTTAATTGTGCGATGCAATATTCTTATTGCACTGCGATATCACGAGATCGTGAACAGCCTTAACGGGAGGCAATCTGCTGCCTTCGTGGCCCCTGCCTACTGTGCATGGGGTTGAATTCCACTTTTTGTTTGCTGGACGGCACCCTAATGCTGGACCGCGCCCGGCAACCCGTAGGCCTCCATCTGGGCCTGCACCTGCGCGATGTTGTGGCCGAGCACGACGATGTCGTGGGTCTTGCCATCGACGTCCCGGACGTGGTCGCGCAGCAGCGCCTCGGCCTTGAAGCCGAGGCTCTCGAACAGCGCGATCGCCGCCTGCTGGTCCACCGTCATCTGCACGGAGAGCTTTTCGAGGCCCGCGCCCAGCGCGAGCGCAAAGGTCTCCTGCGATACCGCCTTTCCTACCCCCTTCCCGCGCACGTCGGGCGAGACCACCATGCGGATCTCTCCGACATGCGGCGACCAGGAGTGGGGATCGCGCACCAAGGTGCCGCAGCCAACCACCCTGCCGTCCTTGACGGCGAGCAGGCTCTGAATCGCGCCGCGCTCGATCTCCTTGACCCAGGCCGACAGCACCTTTGGCTCGCTGATATTGCGCGGCAGGAACAACAAATCATGGGTCGGCAGGCCCTTGCCGAAGGCCAGCACCGCGGCCTCGTCCGCGGGCGACATCAGGCGGATCTCGATGTCGCCGGCGTCGGTCTTGACGTGACGCGGATAGGAACGCTGCTCGCTCATGTCGATCTCTTCCCCAGCCAGGAGTCCAGTTTCGGCCACAGCCGCTTCACCGCGTTGGCGCCGGCGACCAGCGAGACGTGTCCGCCTTTCAGCATCACCTCTTCCTTGTCCGCCGAGCCGATCTTGGCGATCAGGTGCTTTGCGGCGTCATAAGGCACGATGTGATCGTGCTCGGCGACCGCATGCAGGATCGGCACCTTGATGTCCTCGAGCTTCGCCGCACGGCCGCCCACCGACATGGTGTCGTTGAACAGCTTGTTGTCCCACATCAGATCCTTGGTGATGGTGCGGAAATATTCGCCCGCCAGCGGCAGCGTGTCGGTCGCCCAGCGGTCGAACATCCGATAGGACTTCACGAACTCGTCGTTCCAGATGTTTTCCCAGAGCTGGATCTGGCTCACCGTGCGCGAGGCCGGACGCAGCATCTCGAACGAGGACAGGATCATCTCCGGCGGCACGTTGCCGACGCTGTCGACGAGGCGGTCGACGTCGAAATAGCGACGGTCGGAGAAGTTCGAGAACAGCTTCATCTCGCGGAAGTCGATCGGCGTGGTGAAGCAGATCAAATTCTTCATCGGCCCGTCCGGGAAAATCGAGCCGTAAAGCAGCGACAGCACGCCGCCGAAACAATAGCCGACGACGGAGACATCTTGCTCGCCGGAATCGGCTTGCACGCGGCGCACGCAATCCGGGATGAAGTCGAGGACATAGTCCTCCATGCGCAGGTTCTTCTCCTCCGGGCGCGGCGCGCTCCAGTCGAGCATGTAGACGTCGTAGCCGCGCTTCAGCAGGAACTCGATGAAGCTCTGGCCGGGTACGAGGTCGAGAATGTAGCCGCGGTTGGTGGTCGCCATCACGATCAGCACCGGCACGCGGTAGATCTCGTCCGACATCGGCCGGTAGTGATAGAGACTCATCGTGCCGCGCGAATGCAGCACGTCCTTCGGCGTGGAGCCGAGCGTGGGACCGGAGGTGGAGAAATATTCGACGCCCTTGATGCTGCGCATGATGGCGCGCTGCACTTCGGACTGGATGCGCTCCGGGATGGCTGCAAAATCAAGTCCCGTTGGCGCGTTCATTTTTGCTCTCCGCCTTCGGACGGCGGCCGTTTCGTGCGCGGCGGCCGCGGCGCAGCGCCAATCTGCGCCGCGCCCGAACTGGCCGACATCTGGCTCAGCATCGACTTGATCTCACCGAGCTGGCCCTCGATCGACTGAAGCCGCTCGGCGATACCGGTCATCTGCTCGCGGCTCGGCAGGTTCATGGAGAGCAGGTATTTCTCCATGAGATCGCCGAATTGCTTCTGAGCACCTGCAGCAACGCCGCCAGCGCGGTTCATGGCCTGCGAGAATTCGGGCGTCTCCATGGCCTTGGTCGCGAAGGAGTTGAAACCCTTCTCCATCTCGCCAACCATCTGCTGCCACAAGGCAACCGGATCGGTGATCTTGTCGGTCATCAGCGTCCTCCCAATGTGGAGGGCTTTGCACCCTTCTTGTCTCGCCATACCACACCGTTGCGCGATGCCGGTCAACCGGCAAGCCACGGGCGCGGTGTCGCGCACGCGGCTTCATCATGGAACGAAACCGTGCGATACAGCATCGATCAGCAGGAGGGACCGCGCCCGTGACCACCCATCAGCCGCCCCAGACCGTCCGCGCCAACGGCATCGACATCTGCTACGAGATTTTTGGCAACGACAATGCCGAGCCGCTGCTGCTGATCATGGGGCTCGGGGCGCAGATGATCCATTGGGACGATGGGTTCTGCGAGCAACTTGCCGCACGCGGCTTTCGTGTGATCCGCTTCGACAATCGCGACATCGGCAAGTCGAGTCATCTCACCGGCGGCAAGCGCCTGACGCCGCTCGAGCTGCTGAAGCTGCGCTTCCTCAGGATTCCCGTCGCCGCGCCCTACAAGCTGATCGACATGGCCAGGGACACGATCGGGCTGATGGACGCGCTCGGCATCAAGTCGGCGCATCTGGTCGGCGCATCCATGGGCGGCATGATCGCGCAGGAGGTGACGCTGTCGTTTCCCGAGCGCGTGCGCTCGCTGACCTCGATCATGTCGACCACCGGCAATCCACGCATCCCGCCGCCGACGCGCGAAGCCGCGGCGATGCTGATGGCGCCGCCGCCACAGAGCAAGGAAGAGTTCATCGTCCGCTTCGGCCAGACCTGGAAAGTGCTGCGCGCCGGGTCGTTTCCGGAAGAGGAAGCTCTCGACCCCGGCCGCGCCGAGCGCGTGTTCGCGCGCGGCCTCAATCCGGCCGGCGTCGGCCGACAGCTCCGCGCCGTGCTTGCCTCCGGCAGCCGCAAGGAGCGCCTGCACAGCGTCAAGACACCGACGCTGGTGATCCACGGCACGGTCGATCCGCTGGTGCGGCCCGAAGGCGGCAAGGACACGGCAGCGTCCATTCCCGGCGCCAAGCTGCTGATGATCGAGGGCATGGGTCACGCTTTGCCGATGCGCTTCTGGCCGGAGATCATCGCCGCCATCGACAAGCACGCGCATGGCGCGGCGGCGAAGGCGGCGTAGACCGGCAGGTCTCCTCACGGTGACCATGTGAGCTTCCGGTTACTCTCTTAACGCAAGCCGGCGCGAAAGCTATACAGGCCTCCCTCAGTCGCAAGATAAAGGGGCTGCGGCCTCTCGGAGTTCACATGCATCCCATCGTCCGGCCCGTCGCAATGATTGCGGCCTCCATTCTCACGTTGTCCTTCGCTGGCGGCGCTGCGATTGCCGGCAGCCCGCAGGAAGAAGCCAATCGCGCCGCCGTGCTTGCCTTCTACGAAAAGGGCCTCAACCAGAAGGACGTCGATGCCGCCCTTGCCTATGTCGGCGACCGCTATGTGCAGCACAATCCCAATGCGGCCGATGGTCCGGAAGGGTTCCGGAAATTCATCGGTTTCCTCCGTGAAAAGTTTCCGAACTCGCACAGCGAGATCAAGCGCAGCTTCGTGGATGGCGACTACGTCATCCTGCACGTTCACTCCCTTCGCGAGCCCGGCACCAGGGGCCGCGCGATCGTGGACATCTTCAAGCTGGAGAACGGCAAGATCGTCGAGCACTGGGACGTCGTCCAGGAGATTCCCGAGACCCCGGCGAACGGCAACACGATGTTCTAGCGGAGACGCGTAGTCCGGATGGTCGCCTAACCCTTCCGCGCCATCCAGATCACATGGCGCGCGCCACCGCCTCTGCCGGTCGCGCGGACGTTGACTTCGTTGACCTCGAAACCGCCGCTGCGAACGCGCTTGGTGAATGCGGGGTTGGGTCCCGACGACCAGACCGCGAGCACACCGCCGGGCCGCAGCGCCGTCTTTGCAGCTTTAAGCCCGCTCGCACTATACAGCGCGTCATTGCCTTTCCGGGTCAGCCCTTCCGGCCCGTTGTCGACATCGAGCAGAATGGCATCGAAGGCCGAGCTCTTCGCCCGGATGATCTCGCCGACGTCGATCTCGCGGATGCTGACGCGTGGATCATCGAGGCTGTCACCAAAAACCTCCGCCATCGGCCCTCGCGCCCAGGCAACGACCGACGGCACGAGCTCGGAGACGACGATCTTCGCCTTGGCGCCGAACACGGCGAGCGCCGCGCGCAGCGTAAAACCCATGCCGAGACCGCCGATCAGGACGACAGGCTTGGCAACCTTCTCGATTCTCTTCGCCGCGAGCGTCGCGAGCGCGGCCTCGGAACCCGACAGGCGGCTGTTCATCAGCTCGTTGGTGCCGAGCTTGATGGAGAACTCCTTGCCCCGGCGCATCAGGCGTAGCTCTTCGTCGGAGCCGGGGATTTTGGCTGTGTCGAGTTTTTCCCAGGGAATCATGAGGGAGTCTTTAGCACGATCGGGCGAACAATCACCCGCCCGCCCAGACGTCCAGCACATACCGGTTCTTCGTGCCCATGTCCTCGATCCAGCGTGCGCCAGTGGCGGCATCGCTGCCGGTCTTCTCGCGATGGATCGCGACCAGCTCGGCCTTCACGTCGGGCTCCATCTTGCCGCCATCGCCGCAGACATAGATGATCGCACCCTGCTCGATCAGCGGCCAGACCTTGTCCTTTTGGGCGGCGAGCACGTGCTGCACATAGGTCTTCGGTCCATCCGCGCGCGAGAACGCCGTGAACAGCTCGGTGATGCCGCCGGCCGCCAGCGCCTTCAGCTCCTCCGCATAGAGAAAATCCTGGTCGGGATGGCGGCAGCCGAAGAACAGCATGGCTGGGCCGAGGGTGGCCCCTTTCGCCTTGCGCGCGGCGCGCTCCTGCAGAAAGCCGCGGAACGGCGCGAGGCCCGTGCCCGGGCCGATCATGATGATCGGCACGGATGGGTCATCCGGCAAACGGAAGCCGGCCTTGGTTTCGCGCACGGTGGCGTAGATCGTATCGCCCGTGCGCCGGTCGGCGAGATAGTTCGAGCAGATGCCTTTGTAGACGCCGCGCCCGGAGGCCGCCGGCCCTTCGACCACGCCGACGGTGACGCTGCATCGCGCCGGATCCACTGACGGCGAGGACGAGATCGAGTAATAGCGCGGCGCCAGCAGCGAGAGCATTTCCAGGTAAACGTGGAACGGCAATTCGCAGGCGGGATATTCCAGCAGCAGGTCGAACACCGATTTGCGCCTGGACAGGATCTCGGTGCGGTAACGCTCTAGCGTATCAGCCTCCTCGCCGACGAAGGCCAGCAGCTTCGGCTTTGTGACGGGGCAGCGGGTGTGATCCGCCATGATCTGGATTTGCTTGCGCGTTGCGACCTGTTGCAGCTCGACGAACTCGCTGAGCAGGCGGCCGACCGATACGGCATCGCCCACCGGCAATTGTGCGCGGCGGCCTTCTGCGACCTGAAGCCTGATCTGGTCGGCCGGCAGGAAGCCGAAGCGGCGGGCAACTGAATCCACCAGCGTCGGATCGTTGCGAGGGACCACACTCAAATGATCGCCGACGCGATAACTGATGTTGGACGGCAGCTGCACCTCGATATGGCGCGTCGAGCGCTCCGAGGGATTGGACCCGACCTTGTTCTGGAGCTCGCCATTGACCAGCACCTTCATCGCCACCGCGCCACCCTGGGCGACGATGGTGTTGACGGCGGTCACCGCCACCGGCTCGATCGCATAGAGCGGATCGTCTTCCGCGGTGCGGGTGAAATTCCAGTCGATGCCGAATTCCTTGGTCGCGACCTGCGCGGCCGCCGGGAACCATTTCTGGAACTGGCCGTCGAGGTCGCTGCGCGCATCGCCCTCGCCGCGCGGATAGACCGCGCGCGCACCATGCCCCGACAATTTCTCGTCGATGAAGCGCGGCACCGATTGATAGGTCGCGGCCCAATCGCTGTTACCGCAGCCGAACACGGCGTAGCGCACATTGGCGAAGGCATCCTTCGGCAGGTCCTCGCCGAGCCATTTGACGAACTGCGTCGCGTTGTCAGGCGGGGCGCCGTTATACGAGGCGCAGATGATCAGCACGCCGCCCTCCTGCGGCAGCTTGCCGACATAGTCGTCCAGCGCTCCGAGATGCACGGCAAAGCCGTTGATCTCGGCAAGATCCGCCATGCGGGTGGCAAGCTCCTCGGCGGTGCCGAGATTGGAGCCGTACAGCACCAGCATCGGCGTGTTGTGGCCGGGGCGCGTGGTCGGCTGGCGCTGCGCCTTCGGCGCCGAGGATGCAGCCGCGATCGGCCCGCCATAGGCGCCGCGCTCGCGGTCGGCCCGCGGCCGCACCTTGATCTTGAAGCCTTCCGGCTTCATCGTCAGGGTTTCCTTCAGATGCATCTGGTAGCGCTGGTGATCGATCAGCTTGAAGCGCTGCAGGATCATGCCGAGTGCGAGTGCGGCCTCGTGCATGGCAAAGCCACGGCCGATGCAGGCGCGCTGACCGTTGCCGAACGGCTTCCAGGCATTGACTGGCCGTTTCGCCTCGGCCTCGCGGCTGAAATTCTCGGGATCGAAGGCATCCGGATTCGGCCCCCAGACAGAGGGATCGCGATGCAGCGCCGTCACCAGGATGGTGATGAAGGTGCCTTTCCTGAGCTTGTACTTGCCGCCGCCGATGGTCTCGTCCGCGAGCGGCGAGATGCCGTAGGCGGGCGCCGGCGGCCACAGCCGCAGCGCCTCCTTCAGGATCTGCGTGATGTAGGTGAGCTGCGTCACCTGCTGATAGGTCGGCTTCGCGTTGACATCAGGGCCGAAGACGCGGTCGACCTCGTCATAGGCCTTCTTGAGAATGTCCGGATGCTTGAGCAGCGCATAGAGCGTGTAGGACAACAGGCCGCTGGTGGTCTCATGCCCCGCGATCAGGAAGGTGTTGATCTGGTAGCGGATATTGACGTCGTCGAGCTGCTCGCCGGTGGAGCGATCGACGCCGGTCATCATCGCGGCGAGCATGTCCTTCTTGTCGTCGATCCCTTCCGCGCTCTTGCGGCGCTCGGCGATGATCTCGTCGACCATCTTGTTCATGAAGGCGACGTCTTCGGCGAGCGTCTTGCGCCGCTTTTGCATCCAAAACTGCTCGAACGGCAGGCCGCGCGTCATCATGATGGTTTCGAGCGAGCGCACCAGCGACTCGACGAAGGGATGGTAGTCTCGGCGGTAGAACGAGTTGAAGCGGTAGTCGAAGCCGCACAGGCCGATCGTATCAAGCGTCAGCGCGGTCATGTCGTGGACGACGTCGATCTCGTCGTCGGCGTTGAGCCGCTCCCATTTCTGCACGAGCTGCTCGGCGATATCGACCATGCTCGGGTGATAGGACTGCATGGCGCGGTTGCCGAACGGCTGCAGCAGAATGTTGTGCGCCTTGCTCCAGTTCGGCTCGCGGGTGTCGGCCGTGAACAGGCCGTCGCCGCCGACCGCGCGCACACGCCGCAGCGCACCGCGCACCGTCTTGTCGAAACGCTTTTCGTCGGAGAGCTCGTCAACGAGATCATGGCCGGAGACGACGACGATCGGCGCGCCCATCATGTCGAGCCAGAAGATCGGACCCAGGTCCTTGGCCAGCCGCGTCAGGTGCTGCACGGGGGCAGCGGAATCCAGCGACAGCATGTTGCCGACCACCGGCTTGGTCGGCGGCTGCGGAATCGGGTTCAGTCGGTTCTTGGATGACATGAAAAGTGCTTCCCCCTGATCGCGTCATTCCGGGGCTCGCGAAGCGAGAACCCGGAATCTCGAGGTTCCGGGTCTGGTCCTTCGGACCATCCCGGAACGACGTCTAAATCTCACATCGACGACCGCGTCATCACCCAAACCGCCTTGTACGCCATTCGATCAGCTTGGCACTGACCTCTTCCGGCTTCTCCTGCTGCGTCCAATGGCCGCTGTCCTTCACCAAATACTTCTCGAGGTCGGCGATCAGCTTCTCCATGCCGTCGGCCGCTGACGGCGGCAGCACCGCATCGTTCTCGGCCATGATCATCAGCGACGGCACGTGGATGTGATGATCCAGCCCCTTCGACCGCTCCCAATTGCGGGTGAAATTGCGATACCAGTTGATGCCGCCGGTGAAGCCGGTTTTCGTGAAGGTGTCGACGAACACCTTCTTCTCCTCAGCCGACAGGATCGGCGTGCGCGGATCATGTCTGGCGTCGTAATTCGCGATCATCTGTGGGAACGCCAGGTTGATGCGGGGCGAAGCACCAATGCCGGCAATCGGCTGTTCCTCGGGCGCACCCGGAGGGCGGGCGGCCGGCTTGCGCATGAAGGCGTCGAAGGTCTCTTCGACGCGGCTGCCGAAGATCTTGTCCGGCCCACGCGCGGGGTCCTGGAACTGGACGATATACATGTGCTCGCCGAAGCGCTGGCGGAACAGCGCGATCGGATCGATCGGCGCGCGGTCCCAATGCGGGGTGTTGACGCCGACGACGCCGGCGACGCGCGTGGGATGCCGCAGCGGCATCTGCCAGACGACGAAGCCGCCCCAGTCGTGACCGACGAAGATCGCCTTGTCGATGCCGAGATGATCGAGCAGCCCGACGAGATCGCCGGTCAAATGCTCCATATCGTAAGCCTCGACCGGCTCCGGCCGGTCGGTCGCGCCATAGCCGCGCTGATCGGGTGCGATCACGCGGATGCCGGCCTCGCTCAGCGCCTTGATCTGGTAACGCCAGGAGAAGGCGAGCTCGGGCCAGCCGTGGCACAGCACGATTGGCGGGGTGTCCGTGACCGGACCCGCCTCGTAATAACCCATGCGGATTCCGTTCGACTGCGCGAACTGGAGCGGCGGCATCTCAATCATGATACGCTTCCTGATCAACTCGCTATTCGGCCGCGCCCTTGACGTCGGCCGCAGGCGGCGCATAGGCCGCCTCCAGCGCGGCAAACTCCTCCGGCAGCATGTCGCACATCACCTGCACATGCGGGATGATGTTGGCGCCGACGATGAAGCCGAAATCGAGCTGGTCGCGATAGCTCTGCACGGTGATGTTGAGCGCCTGCCCGTGCGTCGAGATCGACACCGGGAAGATGTGCAGCAGCTCGGCACCCGCCGCATACAGCGTCTGCCGCGGCCCGGGCACGTTGGACACCGTGATGTTGGCCGCCGGGGGCAGCACGTCCGACAAATTGGAGCGGCTATACAGCAGCGCCAGGATCTGCACCATGATCGGCGCGCCCAGCATCGAGATGTTGGAGACCTGCGGCATCAAGGCGCGCAGCGGATGCGACATCTCCTTGGACTTGGTCGACTGCGCGATGATCGCCTCCAGCCGCGCCTTGGGATCGTCGATGTTGGTCGCGATCGCGCAGATCATGCCGAACACCTGGTTGTTGGCCTCGGTGTTGCCCTCCTCGCGCAGCGAGATCGGCACCGCCGCCGTCAAGGATTTTGCCGGCAGCGTGCCATATTGCTGGAGGTAGCGGCGGACCACGCCGGAGGCCAGCGCCAGCACGACGTCGTTGAGCTTGCCGCCGGCCTGCTTGGCCAGCGCCTTCGCCCGCGACAGCGAGATCGAGACGCCGGCGAAGCTCCGCTCGGACGAGATGGTCTTGTTGAGCATGGTCGGCGGCGACACCATGCTGGCGAGGCTCTCGCGCGATTTGGGATCGGAGACCTTGCCAAGCACCTCGGAGACGCTCTTGACCATGGTCGGGATGTTGCCGGCAAAGCGCACCGCGCTCTCGATCTGGTACATCGCGTTGTCGAACAGGATCGAGCCGATGTCGCTCTTGCCGGTGCGCGGCAGTTGCAGGTTCTTCGCCGCGGCCGAAGCATCGAGTGGCTGGCTGAACAGCTGCTGATAGGAATCGAGCAGGTTCGCGGCGATGTCGCGCGGCTCCTGTCCGGGCTTCGACCCGCCGGTCGGCGGATCCACCTGTCGCGGGATCGGCGAAATGTCGTAGATCATGTTGGTCAGCGCCGCACCGGCGCCGCCGTCGATGGCGGCGTGGTGCATCTTGGAATAGAGCCCGACCTCGTTGTCCTTCATGCCTTCGAACACGTAGAACTCCCAGAGCGGGCGGGCGCGGTTCAACAGCTTGGCGTGCATCCAGCCGACGATGCGTTCGAGCGTGGCGCGGTCGCGCGGCTGCGGCAGGCTGGCGCGGAAGATGTGGCGGTCGATGTCGAACTGGTCGTCCTCGACCCAGGAGGGATGGTCGATGTCGAGCGGGGCCTTCTCCAGCCGCGCCTTCAGGATCGGCGCGATGTGCAGGCGCGAGACGATCATCGCCTTGAAGTCTTCGAAGAAGTCGCCCTTGTAATCGTCTGGCAGGCGAAAGATCGCCATGCTGCCGACGTGCATCGGCATCTCAGGCGTTTCCAGATAGAGAAACGACGCGTCCAGCGACGACAGCTTCTTACCGTCAGCCATAGTTCCCTCCACTCATATTCGACGGGCGCCTTTGCCGGCGCTTCTCGTCAGGCCGATACTGCCCGCTCCGGCGGGGCATATGCAATGGCAAAGGGCCCTGCCCGGTCAAATGGCCAGAACTCTCCCTCCGGTTGCGCCAGCCGGTCCGCCACGGCCCACAGCGCGGCGGGGTTCACCCCGAGCCCGATGTGGCTCGCCAGGTGGACTTCGATGTTCTCGGCGCGGTCTGAGGGGCGGAGCAGGCAGGTCCGCCAGTTCACGACGCCGTCGGCACGCGAATAGATCGACGTCGCCGGCACCGGCAGATCGCCCGCGATGGCCGCGCGCGCTTCGGCAAAATCCTCGACCCGATCGCCGGACAGCGCCTCGTAGAGCCGCGTGGCGTTGGTCGCGCGTACGTCGTTGGCAAACGGGCTGCCGAGCGTGATCACGTAGCGGACCTTGTCGGGCGCCCAGAGCGCGAGATCGCGGGCATAGACGCCGCCGAGGCTCCATCCGACCAGGCTGACCTTGCGCCCCGTCGCAGCATGGATCTCGGCCAGGCGGGCGCGCAGCGACTCCCGCATCCGTTCGAGACCGCCGAGGTTGCGGCCCATCCGCCAAGCATGTGCCTCATAGCCGAGCTCGCTGAGATAGCGCCGCATCGGTACCATCGAGAGATCGCTGGCGAGAAAGCCCGGCAACGCCAGCACCGGATGGCCGTCGCCCCTGGGCGCGCGCATCAGCACGGGCGACAGCAACAGGCTCGCATTCAATTCGAACAGCCCGCGGGCTTCGGCGAGCAGCAGGCCGAGTGCCGGCGGACGAAGCCGGTCCGTCTCCGGCGGCGCGTCCCGCCCGGGCGCCACTATTTCTTCTTGTCGCCGCTGCGCGGGCCGCCGAGGCCGGCCATCGCGACGAACATGTCCTGAAACCGCTCGGCGATCTTTGGATCGAAGGTGAACCAGCTCTGCACCAGCGATTCCGGCGAGATCTTCTCGATGTTGCTCAGGACCTGCTGCTGCAGCTTGTCCATCACCGCCGTTTGCATCGGCGCCACGTCGGGCAATCCGAAGAACTGGCGGGCCTCAAGGGGGGTGCAGTCGATTTCGATGTTAACCTTCATGTCCCCTCCGGATCAGATTCGAGCGGCCTGCCAGAGTATCGCCGCGACACGGTGTGCAACGCAAGCGACCTGAGACGGGCGGCCGGGCGCGGGCCTGCGCAATCGGCAGGTATGGTCAATCAGATCGCTTCGCCACAAGGGCGCTCGCCGGGCGCCGGCATGGGCGTTACCGACCGGTCTTCCCGGGACGTCACGGGTCCAAAGTCGAATATCGTCCGCTGCCCGTTCGCCCCAAAATTACCGGTCAGCATTGCTGCACAGCGGTGCAACTTGGCGCGTTCCTTGCTGGAATGCCGCTTGCACGGGTCGAGAACTCTGGGCAACATGGATAAGTCAGCCCCGCCGAACAATCAAAAATCACCGGCGCGGGCGAGTGGAGAGGGTCAAGAATGTCAGTCGGACGAAGTCTGTTTGCGGCGACGCTCGCCGGTGCGCTTGCGTTGGCGGTCTCGCCGGCGTCGAGCCAGACGCTGCGCTATGCCAACCAGGGTGAGCTCAAGTCGCTCGACCCCTACACGCTGAACGAGTCAACCACTCATGCGCATCTCGGCCATGTGTACGAGGGTCTCGTTACACGCGACAAGGACCTGAAGATCATCCCGGCGCTCGCCGAAAGCTGGGAGACGCCGGAGCCGACCCGCTGGCGCTTTCATCTGCGCAAGGGCGTGAAATTCCACAATGGCGACCCCTTCACCGCGGATGACGTGGTGTTCTCGGCCGAGCGCGTGCGGGCCAAAGGCTCGAACCTGCTGAGCCGAATTCCGGCCGACGCCAAGGTCGTCAAGATCGACGATTACACCGTCGATTTCATCCTCACCGCGCCCAATCCCATCCTGACGGCGCTGTGGGCGACCTGGTACATCATGGACAAGAAATGGGCAGAGGCGAACGATGCGGTGGCACCGACGCCAGCCGCCGCCACGACCCCGAGCTATGCTTCGCTCCATGAAAACGGCACCGGCCCCTTCATGATCGAGAGCCATCAGCCGGGCGTGAAGACCGTCTTCAAGGCCAATCCGAACTGGTGGCGCAAGCCGGAACATAATCTGAAGGAGATCATCTTCACGCCGATCGCTTCGGAGGCCACGCGCGTCGCGGCCCTGCTGTCGGGCGAGGTGGACGTGATCGAACCGGTTCCGGTCCAGGACATCCAGCGCGTCAATTCGAGCCCGAACGCCACCGTGCTGACGGGCCCCGAACTGCGCACCATCTTCGTCGGCATGGATCAGTCTCGCGACGAACTGCTGTATTCGAACATCAAGGGCAAGAACCCGTTCAAGGACATCCGCGTCCGTGAAGCCGTCTACAAGACGATCGACGTCGACCTGATCAAGAACCGCGTCATGCGCGGCCTCTCGACGCCGTCCGCGTTGATGATCGCACCGGAGCTTTATCCGCTGTCGAAGGACTTCACCCGGCCGAAGCCCGATCCCGATGCCGCCAAGAAGCTCCTCGCGGAAGCCGGCTATGCCGACGGCTTCGAGGTGACGATGGACTGCCCGAACGATCGCTACGTCAACGACGCCGCGATCTGCCAGGCCATCGTCGGCATGCTCGCCCGTATCAACATCAAGGTGAACCTGCTGGCGCAGCCCAAGGCGCAATACTTCGCCAAGGTGCTGAAGCCCGGCGGCTACAAGACCTCGCTGTTCATGTTGGGCTGGACTCCCGATACGCTGGACTCCCACAACGTGATGCACGACATCATGGGCTGCCGCGAAGATCCCAAGGATCCCAACCGCGGCGAAGCCAATCTCGGCGGATACTGCAACAAGCAGTTCGACGAGCTCGCCGACAAGGTTCTCCTCGAGGCGGATGTGGCCAAGCGCGATCTGTTGATCAAGCAGGCCTACGAGCTTGCAATCAAGGACTACGCCTACGTTCCGCTGCACCAGCAGGCGCTCGCCTGGGGCGTGTCGAAGAAGGTGAAACTGACCCAGCGCGCCGACAACCAGGTCCTGCTCTATTGGGCGACCAAACAGGACGAGTAGGTTGTTGAGAAGTTGTGAAGTCCCGGAAGCGCTGGCTTCCGGGACTTGTTGTTTAGGGCTAACGCGATGATGCGTGCCACTGAAGAGATGTGAAAGGAACAGATGCTCGCTTTCACACTGCGCCGGGCAATCCAGGCCATCGGCGTCATGCTCGCCGTCGGTATCATCGCGTTCTCGATGTTCCGCTTCGCCGGCGATCCCGTGAACCAGATGGTCGGGATGGATACCTCCGGCGCCGAACGCGCCGCGATCCGCAAGTCGCTCGGGCTCGACGATCCCGTACTCGTGCAGTTCGGCCGCTATATCGGCAATGCCGCGCAATTCAAGTTCGGCGTGTCCTACCAGTTCCGACTGCCCGTCACCAATCTGCTGGTTGAGCGGATGCCGGCGACGCTCGAGCTGGCCATCGTTGCCACCATCTTCGCCATGGTCAGCGGCATCCTGATGGGCGTCTATTCCGCGCTGCGCCGCGACAGCTGGCTCGCGCACGTCTTCCAGGCCGTTTCGCTGATCGGCATCTCGCTGCCGACCTTCCTGATCGGCATCCTCCTGATCTACCTGTTCTCAGTGACGCTCGGCTGGCTGCCGTCCTTCGGCCGCGGCGAGGTGGTGCGTATCGGCTGGTGGACCACGGGCCTGCTGACGTTGTCGGGATTGAAGGCGTTGATCATGCCTGCGATCACGCTCGGCCTGTTCCAGATGACGCTGATCATGCGCCTCGTTCGCGCCGAGATGCTGGAGGTCATGCGGACCGACTACATCCGCTTCGCCCGCGCCCGTGGCCTAACCACCCGCGCGATCCATTTCGGTCACGCCCTGCGCAACACCCTGGTTCCCGTGATTACCGTCGCCGGCCTGCAATTTGGCTCGGTAATTGCATTCGCGATCATCACCGAAACCGTGTTCCAGTGGCCGGGCATGGGCCTCCTGTTCGTGCAGGCCGTTCAGAACGTCGATATCCCGATCATGGCGGCCTATCTGATGATGGTGTCCCTGATCTTCGTCACCATCAATCTCGTGGTTGATATCCTCTACACCATCGTCGATCCGCGGCTGCGCTCGACGGTCAGCCGGGCACATTAGAGATGAGTGACGCCGTCGTTCCGCACAAAGTCGAAGGCCGCGGCGCCCACGCCGCGCCGGGCTGGTTCAAACGCGCCCTCGACAGCGATCTGTTCTACTCGTTCCGCCGCTCCAAGATCACCATGGTCGCGGCCGCGGTGACGGTACTGTTCTTCCTGCTCGCGATCTTCGCTTCGCTGCTGTCGGTGCAGAACCCGTTCGACCCGGCGCAACTCCAACTGATGAATTCGCGCATCTCGCCGCTATGGACCGCGGATGGCCAAAGCCCGTTCCTGCTCGGCACCGACGAACAGGGCCGCGACGTGCTGTCCGCGATTCTCTACGGCATGCGGATCTCGCTTCTGGTTGGTGTGCTCGGCGTGGTCTTCTCGGGCGCGCTCGGCATCCTGCTTGGGCTCACGGCCGGCTATTTCGGCGGCGCCGTCGACGGTCTGATCATGCGGATCGCCGACGTGCAGCTCTCGTTTCCGGCGATCCTGATCGCGCTCCTGATCAATGGCATCGCCAAATCCGTGCTCGGCAACAAGCTCGACGAGATGAGCATGCTCGGCGTCCTGGTGTTCGCGATCGGCCTGAGCTTCTGGGTACAATATGCTCGCACCGTGCGCGGCTCAGTGATGGTCGAGAAGAACAAGGACTATGTTGCCGCCGCGCAGCTGATTGGCCTGCCGGCGCCCGTGATCATGCTGCGCCATGTGCTGCCGAACACGATGGGCCCGATCCTCGTGATCGCCACCATCAACCTCGCCCTCGCCATCATCACCGAGGCGACACTGTCTTTCCTCGGCTCGGGCATGCCCGAGACCATGCCCTCGCTCGGCACGCTGATCCGCATCGGCAACAACTATCTGTTCGCGGGCGAATGGTGGATCGTCGCATTCCCGGGCCTCGCGCTCGCTGCACTCATCCTGTCCATCAACCTGCTGGGCGACTGGCTGCGCGACGCGCTCAACCCGAAACTGCGATGAGTATGCGTTGCCCATGACCGAACCCATTCTCTCCGTACGCGACCTTCACGTGGAATTCGCTTCCCGCCGCGGCACGCTGCGCGCCATCGACGGCGTCTCCTTCGACATCGCCAAAGGCGAGGTGCTGGGGGTGGTCGGCGAATCCGGCGCCGGAAAATCCGTCACCGGCTTGTCCGTGATCGGCCTGATCGATCCGCCCGGGCGCATCGCCGGCGGCGAGATTCGTTTGGCTGGAATGCGGATCGACAACCTGCCGCCCGAGGAGATGCGCCGTATCAGGGGCAAGCGCATCGGCATGATCTTCCAGGATCCCCTCACCTCCCTCAATCCACTGTACAAGGTCGGCGACCAGATCGTGGAGACGATCAGGACCCACCTCAATCTGTCCGAATCGGCCGCCCGCCGCCGCGCCATCGATCTGCTTGCCGAGGTCGGCATCCCCGCACCGGAAAAGCGCATCGACGGCTACCCCCACGAGTTCTCCGGCGGTATGCGCCAGCGCGTCGTCATTGCGCTCGCGATCTGCGCCGAGCCGGAGCTGATCATCGCGGACGAGCCGACCACCGCGCTCGACGTCTCCGTGCAGGCGCAGATCATCTCGCTGATCAAGCGGCTCGGCCGCGACCACGGCACCGCCGTGATGCTGGTGACGCACGACATGGGCGTAATCGCGGAAACCTCCGACCGCGTCGCCGTGATGTATGCCGGGCGCGTCGCCGAGATCGGCCCGGTCCAGGACGTCGTCAGGAATCCGCTGCATCCCTACGCCAAGGGCCTGATGGGCGCGATCCCGACGCTTGCCGGCGACGACAAGCGCCTCGTGCAGATCCCGGGCTCGATGCCACGCCTGTCGGCGATCCCGCGCGGCTGCTCGTTCAATCCGCGCTGCGCGTTCGCCTTCGATCGTTGCCGGGTGGAGCGGCCCGAGCCGTTGCCGCGCGGCGCGCAATCTGTCGCCTGCCACCTCTATGACACCGTGCCGGCGGAGAGCGCGGCATGAGCGCTTCTTTCGTCCAGGCCACAAACTTGCGCCGCGTCTTCGACGTCTCGAAGCCGTGGCTCAATCGCGTTCTCGAAGGCGGGCATCTCGAATATCTCAAGGCGGTCGACGGCGTCACCTTCGACATCAGGAAAGGCGAGACCTTTGCGCTGGTCGGCGAGTCCGGGTCAGGCAAGACCACGGTGGCACGTATGGTGGTCGGCCTGCTGCCGCCGAGCTCCGGCGACGTCTTGATCGACGGCGTCTCCATGACCGATCCGCGGCAGGCGCCCGCGCGTCGAAAACTGCGCCGCCGGATCCAGATGATTTTTCAGGACCCCTATGCCAGCTTGAACCCGCGCTTCCGCGTCGATGCCATCATTTCCGAGCCGATCCGCGCCTTCGACCTGATCCAGGGCGAGCGCGACATCCAGGCCCGCGTCGGCGAGCTGCTCACCCTCGTCGGCCTGCATCCCGACGACCGGCTGAAATTCCCGCACGAATTTTCCGGCGGCCAGCGTCAGCGTATCGCGATCGCGCGGGCGCTCGCCTCCGACGCCGAGTTCATCGTCTGCGACGAGCCGACCTCGGCGCTCGATGTCTCCGTGCAGGCCCAGATCCTGAACCTGATGCGCGACCTCCAGGACAAGTTCGGCCTGACCTACATGTTCATCAGCCACAACCTCGCCGTGGTCCGCCACATGGCGAGTCGCGTCGGCGTGATGTATCTCGGCCGCATCGTCGAGATCGCGGAGGGACGCGAGCTGTTTTCCCGGCCGCGCATGCCCTACACCAAGATGCTGCTGGGCGCGGTGCCTGATCTCGCCATGAGCGGCCGCCAGCGCATTCCGGTGAAGGGCGAGATCCCGAACCCGATCAATCCGCCGTCCGGGTGCGCCTTCAATCCGCGCTGTCCGCTGGCGTTCGATCTCTGCCGCAAGGAAACGCCGGAACTGATCGACGGCGTCGCCTGCCACGCGGTGAACACCGCACCGGTCCCAGCGTGACGCGCGCGTGCCATGCGGCCTGCGCATTTGGCATCCCAGCATCGGCTGTGATCAATTGCGCACGCCGCAAATGAGGTAGCCCATGGCCAGCAACATCAATCCCGATCCGTTCACGACGCGCCCCGAGATCGAGGGCACGTTCGGGGTCGTCGCCTCGACGCACTGGATCGCAACGGCGGTCGGCATGGGCATTCTGGAAAAGGGCGGCAACGCCTTCGACGCCGGTGTCGCCACCGCCTTCACGCTCCAGGTCGTCGAACCGCATCTGAACGGCCCCGGCGGCGATGTCCCTATCATCGTGCATGACGTGAAGCGCGGCCGCACCGAGGTGATCTGCGGCCAGGGCCCGGCGCCGGCCCGCGCCACCATCGCGCACTACAAGAGCGAAGGCCTCGACATGGTGCCCGGCACCGGCCTGCTCGCCGCCTGCGTGCCCGGCACGTTCGAATCCTGGATGATGCTCTTGCGCGACTACGGCACGATGCGTGTGCGCGACGTGCTGGAGCCCGCGATCTCCTATGCCCGCGACGGCTATCCGCTGGTCGAGCGCGCCTGCGCCACAATCCAGACGGTCGAGCAATTGTTCCGCAAGCACTGGCCGACCTCGGCCGCGGTCTATTTGCCAAATGGCGAGGTGCCGAAGCCCGGTACGCTCTTCACCAACAAGACGCTGGCTGCGACCTACACCCGGATCTTGAACGAGGCCGAGAGCGGCGGCGGTGGCCGCGATGCCGAGATCGAGCGCGCGCGAAAGGCCTGGTCACAGGGCTTCGTTGCCGAAGCCATCGACAAGTTCTGTCGGACGCAAGAAGTGATGGACGTCAGCGGCTCGCCGCATCGCGGCGTGCTCTCGGCCGATGACATGGCGCGCTGGCAGCCGACGGTCGAGGCGCCGCTCACCTACGATTATGGCCGCTACACCGTCTGCAAGGCGGGCGTCTGGAGCCAGGGCCCGGTGACATTGCAGCAGCTCGCGCTGCTGAAGGGCTTTGCGCTCGACGGGCTTGATCCGACCGGGCCTGAGTTCATCCATCTCCAGATCGAATGCGCAAAGCTCGCCTTCGCGGATCGCGAGAAGTTCTACGGCGATCCCAAGTTCACGGAGATCCCGATCGCAACGCTGCTGTCGGATGCCTACAACGACGAGCGCCGCAAGCTCGTGACCGACAAGGCCTCGCTCGATTTCATTCCTGGTTCGGTCGAGGGCTTTGGCGGCGTGGTCAAGCTGCGCCGCGCGGAAGGCCAGCGCGAGGCTGTCGGCGCGCTTGGCGCCGGCGAGCCGACTGTCGGCCGCTTCGGCGAGGTGCGCGGCGACACCGTGCATTTCGACATCATCGACAAGGCCGGCAACATGGTGTCCTCGACACCATCCGGCGGCTGGCTGCAGTCCTCGCCGATCATTCCGGAGCTCGGCTTTTGCCTGGGCAGCCGCGCCCAGATGTTCTGGCTGGAGGAAGACCACCCCGCAGCGCTCGCCCCGGGCAAGCGGCCCCGCACCACGCTCTCGCCGACCATGGCGCTGCGCGACGGCGAGCCATATCTGGCCTGGGGCTCGCCGGGCGGCGACCAGCAGGACCAATGGATCACGCAGTTCTTCCTGCGCCACGTGCACTGCAACCTCAATCTCCAGGAGGCCATCGACGCGCCGGCCTGGCATTCCGAGCATTTTCCGATCTCGTTCTGGCCGCGCACCGCACGCCCCGGTGTGCTCGTGGTCGAGAACCGGGTGCCGAAGGCGACGATCGAGAACCTGCGCGAGCGCGGGCATATCGTCGAGGTCGGGCCCGACTGGTCGGAAGGCCGCCTCACCGCGGCTTCACGCGTCGGCGTGCGCCGGCGCGCCGCCGCCAATCCGCGCGGCATGCAGGGCTACGCCGCGGGACGCTGAAGGCAGCACATGACCTGGTCGATCATCGCGCGAGACCCTGCCACCGGCCAGTTCGGCATCGCGGTTGCGACCCGCTTCTTCGCCGTCGGCGCGCGCGTGCCCTATATCGCTGCCGGCCTCGGCGCCATCGCGACGCAGGCCTTCGTCAATCCCTATTACGGCATTGACGGCGTCAAGCTGCTGCGCGAGGGCCTCAACGCCCACGACGTGCTCGCCACGCTGCTCGCGACCGATGACGGCCGCGAGAGCCGTCAGATCCATATCATGGATGCGAGCGGCGAGATCGCCGCGCATACGGGCCGCGATTGCATCGACTGGTGCGGCCACATCGCCGGCAGCGGCTTTTCCATTGCCGGCAACATGCTGGCCGGCGCCGACGTGCTCGACGAGACCGCGAAGACCTATATCGCCAATGACAGCCTGCCCTTCCCGCGCCGCCTGCTCGCCGCGATGCGCGCGGGCGAGGCCGCCGGCGGCGACAAGCGCGGCAAGCAGTCGGCTGCGCTCTTGATCCACGACGAGGAGGAGTGGCCGGCGTTAGACATCCGCGCCGACGATCATCCCGATCCGCTCGGCGAGCTCGAACGGCTCGAGCGCGTCAGCCAGGAGCTCTGGGTCCACTTCCGCCCGTCCATGCCGACGCGGCAGAACCCGGCCGGCAACACCGATCGCAGCGTCATCGACGCCAGCATCGCAGCCGCGCGTGCAAGGACGTCATGAGCGCGAGCCCCCTCATCGAAATCAGGGACCTGCGCATCCGCTTCCACGGCGACGACGGCCGCATCACCAACGCGGTCGACAGTGTCGACCTCAGCGTCGCCAATGGCGCCACGCTTGGCCTCGTCGGCGAATCCGGCTGCGGCAAGAGCGTGACGTCGCTGGCGATCATGGGCCTGCTGCCGAAGCAAAGCGCCGAGATATCAGGCGCGATCCGCTTCGACGGTTTCGACCTGCTGCATACGTCCGATCAGACCCTGCGCGACTTGCGCGGCAACCGGCTCGCGATGATCTTCCAGGAGCCGATGACCTCGCTCAATCCGAGCTTTACGATCGGTGACCAGATCATCGAGACGATCCTGCGTCACCGCGGCGGCTCGCGGAAAAGCGCGCGCGAGCGGGCGATCGAGCTCTTGCGCCGCGTCCACATCCCCTCGCCGGAACGGCGGATCGACGAATATCCGCACAAGCTCTCCGGCGGCATGCGTCAACGCGTGATGATCGCGATGGCGCTGGCCTGCGACCCGCAGCTCCTGATCGCGGACGAGCCGACCACGGCGCTCGACGTCACCTTGCAGGCTCAGATTTTGGAGCTGATGCGCGAGTTGAAAGCGGCGAGCGGCGCCGCGATCATCCTGATCACCCACGATCTCGGCGTGGTCGCCGAGGTCTGTGACGAGGTCGCGGTAATGTATGCCGGCGAGATCGTCGAGCGCGCGCCGGTGGATGAGCTGTTCTCCACGCCGCAGCATCCCTACACCGTCGGCCTGCTCGGCTCGATCCCGCGGCTCGATCACCGCGCCGAGCAGCTTGCGACGATCGAGGGGATGGTGCCGAACATGGCGCAGCCGCCCATGGGCTGCCGCTTCGCCGCGCGCTGCCCGTTCGTGCTGGAGGCCTGCACCAAGGCGCCGCCACCGCTGGTCGAAGTCAGCCCCGGCCACCTCTCGCGCTGCATCCGCGCGCCGCTCGAACTCTTGGTGTCATGATGGCGCTGCTCGAGGTCAAAGGCCTGGTCAAGCATTTCGTCGCCCAGCGTTCGCTGTTCGGCCGGGCGCTGGCTCACGTCAAGGCGGTCGACGGTGTTTCCTTCTCTCTCGAAGCCGGCAAGACGCTGGCGCTGGTTGGCGAATCCGGCTGCGGCAAATCCACTGTCAGCCGCCTGGTGCTGCGGCTGATCGAGCCGGATGCAGGCACTGTGCGGTTCGACGGCCGCGATCTGCTCACACTCGACGCCGACGCGCTGCGCAAATTCCGCCGCGAGGCGCAGATCATCTTCCAGGATCCCTACGCCTCGCTCAATCCGCGCATGACGGTCGGCCAGATCCTGACCGAGCCGCTGGCGCTGCACGATCTGGTGCCCCCGGCGCAGCGACGCGAGCGAGTCGCAGAGATCTTGCGCGTGGTCGGCCTCGAGCCACGGCTCGAGCGGCGCTACCCGCACGAATTCTCCGGCGGCCAGCGCCAGCGCATCGCTATTGCCCGCGCGCTCGCGGTCGAGCCAAAACTGATCATCTGTGACGAGCCGGTCTCTGCGCTCGACGTCTCGATCCGTTCGCAGATCCTGAACCTGTTGCGTGAGCTCCAGGACCGGCTCGGCCTCGCCTATATTTTCGTCTCGCACGATCTCGCGGTGGTCAAGCACATCGCCGACCGCGTCGCGGTGATGAATCTGGGCCAGATCGTCGAGACCGCGGAGGCCGACGCGCTTTTCGCCGCGCCGCGCCATCCCTATAGCCGGGCGCTGTTGTCCGCGATCCCCGTGCCTAAACCACGGGCAAAGAGCAGCCGGATTGTGCTCCAGGGCGAGATCCCGAGCGCCCTCAATCCGCCCGCCGGATGCCGCTTCCATACCCGCTGCCCCTACGTGATCGACCGCTGCCGCAGCGAAATGCCTCAGCTGGCAGCGGATGGCACCGGACATGCAACGGCCTGCCACCGAACGTCGGAACTGCCGTCCTCCGCCGCGATCGTCCCGATGGACGGCGGCTTCTCGCCGGTCCTTGAAAAATTGGTCGCCGCCTTCAGCGGCGGCCCGGAAGCAGCGCGCGCAAGCGGGGTTAGTCCATTGGGGACCGATCCCGCATAGCCGCAAAACAGAGGTTGAGAGCGATGAGTTTCATGCGTTTGGCAATCCTGGCGTCGGCCCTGCTGACGTCGCTCGTGGGCGCGGCCCAAACCCAAGTTCAAGCTCAGACCACGCTCCGCATCGGCATCGCCGAGGACCCCGACATCCTCGATCCCAGCATCGGCCGCACCTATGTCGGGCGCATCGTCTTCTCCGCCTTCTGCGACAAGCTGTTCGACATCGACGAGAAGCTCAACATCGTGCCGCAACTCGCGCTGTCCTACGAGACCTCGGCCGACGGCAAGGAGATGACGGTCAAGCTGCGGCCGGGCGTCAAATTCCATGACGGCGAGCCCCTCGACGCCGAGGCCGCCAAATTCTCACTCGAGCGTCACATGACATTGCCCGGCTCGTTCCGGAAATCCGAGCTCGCAAGCGTGGATCATGTCGAGGTCGTCGATCCCCTCACCATCAAGCTGGTGCTCAAGACCCCTTACTCGCCGCTGATCGCCCAGCTCACGGACCGTTCCGGTATGATGGTCTCGCCGAAAGCTGCGAAGGAAGCCGGCGACAAGTTCGGCCTGCATCCGGTCTGCGCCGGCCCCTACAAATTCGTCGAACGCGTCCAGCAGGACCGCATGGTATTCGAAAAGTTCGCCGACTACTGGAACAAGGACAACATCCACATCGATCGCGTCGTGTTCCTGCCGATCGTCGATGCCACCGTCCGCCTCGCCAATCTGAAATCGGGCGGACTCGACCTGATCGAGCGCGTGCTCGCCACCGACATCAAGGATGTGCGCGCCGATTCCCGCCTCGTGCTGTCGACCGCGCCGGAGCTCGGCTATCTCGGCCTGACCGTCAACATCGGCAACGAGAAGAACAAGGGACCGCTGAGCCAGTCGGCAAAAGTCCGGCAGGCGCTTGATCTGTCGATCGACCGCGAAGCACTCAATCAGGTCGTCTTCAACGGCGAGTTCACACCCGGCAACCAATGGGTCAGCCCGACGCATCCCTATTACCAGAAGGCATTCCCGGTTCACGGTCGCGACATCGCGAAGGCGAAGGCACTGTTGAAGGAAGCCGGCGTCACCACGCCGGTGACGGTGGACTACATGATCCCCAAGGGCGCAGAGAACGAGGCCGTCGCCCAGGTCGTGCAGTCGATGGCCGCGGAAGCGGGCTTCGACATCAAGATTCGCGCGGTCGAGTTCGCGACGACTTTCAAGCAGGCCCAGGCCGGCGAGTTCCAGGTGTTCCAGATCAACTGGAGCGGCCGCATCGACCCCGACGGCAATTCCTACATCTTCATGCGCAGCAAGGCGCCGCAGAACGACGGCGTGTACTCGAACCCCGAGGCCGACAAGCTGATGGAGGATGGGCGCGCGACCTCCAACGTCGAGGAGCGCAAGGCGATCTACCAGAAGCTGACGAAAATCCTGCTTGAGGACCTCCCGATCATCTACATCTACCACCGCACGCTCCTGATCGCGCATACCAAGAAGCTCGACGGCTACAGGCAGATGCCGGACGGGCTGGTCCGCGTGGTCGGACTGAAGTTCAAGTGACGACGACATCGCAGACGAAGCGATCGGCATCATGCTGAACTTCCTCGCCCGCCGTCTTGCGCAGATCGTACCGACACTGTTCTTCGTGTCGGTGCTGATCTTCTCGCTCCAGCAATTGCTGCCGGGCGATCCCGCTCTGGTCATGGCCGGCGAGGAACGCGATCCGGCCGTCATCGAGCAGATCCGCCAGCAATATAAGCTCGATCAGCCGATCCCCGTGCAATACGTCTACTGGCTCAAGGGGGTGCTGACGGGCAATTTTGGCGAGTCCTTGCGCAACAAGATGCCGGTGCGCGAGCTGATCGCGCAGAAGCTGCCGGTGACGCTCCAGCTCGGCTCGATGGCGATTGTCATCGCGTTCTGCATCGGCATTCCCGCCGGCATCGTCTCGGCGGTGAAGAAGGGCACGGCCTGGGACTACGGCGCCAACCTGTTCGCGCTGTGGGGCATCTCGACGCCGAACTTCTGGCTCGGAATTCTCCTCATCTTCCTGTTCTCGATCAAGCTGGGCTGGCTGCCGGCCTCGGGCTATGTGCCGCTCACCGAGAACTGGCGCGCCAGCCTCGCCGCCACCATCATGCCGGCCTTCGTGCTCGGCAACGCGATCTCCGCGATCCTGATGCGGCATACCCGCAGCGCGATGCTCCAGGTGCTCGAGAGCGACTACGTCCGCACCGCGCGTGCGAAGGGATTGTCGGAGCGTTCCGTGATCCTCAAGCACGCGATGCGCAATGCGCTCACACCGATCATCACGCTCGGCGCGCTCGAGCTCGGCACGCTGCTCTCAGGCGCCGTGCTGACCGAGCAGATCTTCTCCATTCCCGGCTTCGGCAAGCTGATCGTGGATGCCGTGTTCAACCGCGACTACGCCGTGGTGCAGGGCGTCGTGCTGGTGACGGCCACGGTCTATATCACGCTCAACCTCGTCGCCGACATCGCCTATGTCCTCGTCAATCCACGATTGAGGGGCTAGGCCATGACCGACGCCGCGCTTTCAGCCAGTCCCGCCACGCAAGCCTACGAGCTCGACAGCCCGGCCCGCCGCGCGCGGCGCCGCCTGTTCAAGCGCAAGGCCGCCGTGTTCGGCCTTGTCGTGATCATTGCGTTCATCCTGCTTGCGGCCCTCGCGCCGCTGGTCGTGCCCTATGATCCCATCGCGACGAGCTGGAGCCTGGTGCGCAAGCCGCCGACGGCGGCGCACTGGTTCGGCACCGACGAGCTCGGCCGCGATATCCTCAGCCGCGTCGTCTACGGCGCGCGGGCATCCCTGATGGCGGGTCTGATCTCGGTTGCGATCGCGCTCGGGATCGGCGTGCCGCTCGGCCTGCTCGCCGGCTATCGCGGCGGATTTGTCGACGCGCTGATCAGCCGGATCACCGATGCGATGCTGGCCTGCCCATTTCTGATCCTGGCAATCGCGCTCGCCGCGTTCCTCGGGCCGAGCCTCGGCAACGCCATGATCGCGATCGGCATCTCGGCGACGCCGATCTTCATCCGCCTGACGCGTGGGCAGGTCCTGAGCGTCAAGGCCGAGGACTATGTCGAGGCCGCCCGCGCGCTCGGCAACCCGCCGTGGCGGATCGCGTTCTCGCACATCCTGCCGAACATCCTGCCGGCGCTGCTGGTGCAGGCCACGCTCTCGATCGCCGCCGCCATCATCGCCGAAGCCGCGCTATCCTTCCTCGGCCTCGGCCAGCAGCCACCGGCGCCGTCCTGGGGCAGCATGCTCAATGCGGCGCAGCGCTTCCTGACCCAGGCACCGTGGATGGCGATCTGGCCGGGCTTAGCGATCTTCCTCGTGGTTCTGTCGCTGAACCTGCTCGGCGACGGCCTGCGCGATGCGCTCGACCCGAGGCAGCGCTAAGGCCCGATGAGACCCGACGAGCGCTCCGAGAGCGGTGTTGAGGAGCTTTAAATAACAGTTTCCCGCAACACCCTGCGGCAATCCATCTCGTATTCGAGATCGACCACCGGCGGGCGAGCAAAATGCCAGGTCAGGCCGGAGCGCAGCGCACCGCGGCGAACCAGCTCGTCCACCAGCGCGTGGTGGAAGTCGTGCACGGAATAGGCCTGCACGCCGGTCGTGTCCTTCCAGCCGAAGCCGAACGCCGTCATCCGGTTCTCCATCTGCGACGTCGTCGTGAAGCGCACCTTCTCGCGCAGGCCCTCCGGGCTGAGATCGCGGTAGCGCACGGTGCGCTCGACATAGGTGCCGCTGCCCTCGCGCGCCTCGGCGCCGCCGGCGATCACGAAGGACGGCGTCTTCGATGTCGTCGGACGCGTGAACGAGAACGCATAAAACGACGGTTCGGACGGCGGATCGATCTCGGGACAGACATTGCTGCGTGCCACCGGATTGGTGGTGCCGTCGAAGATGCCCCATTCCGACAGCGTCTTCACGTAATGCAAATTGAACGCGCGAAAGCCTTCCTCGCTGAAGGCGGCGGGTGAGCGCAGCTCGCAGGCGCAGAAGGCCGTCAGTGGCCGGCCCGTCTCCTGAATATACTTTGCGGCCAGTGCAAACCCTTGCGCGAGCGGCACCAGGCGGTCGAACCGGACGCGCTCGATCTCGTAGCCATCGTCTGCGGCCGCGCCGGCCGAATACTGGAACACGGACGGGATGAAACGATAATTGCCGGCAGAGAAGTCACTGACCATGTCGAACTCCTAGTCCAGTTGCATGCGGATGCCCTTGGCGCCGTTGAGCAGGCGCTTCAGGTGAAAGCTGGCCAGCGGATCCTCGGCGTGCATCCCCACCAGCGCGGCAAAGGCCGGCATGGCGGCGACGTCGCCGGCCTCCATCTTGGCGAACGCTTCGGAATAGAGCGCCGTCTCCGACGCCTCGAATTTGGCCTGTGGCAGCGGCTCGAAGGCGCGCAACGGCTCGCTGCGTCCGCGCAGCATCAATTCGCCCACGGGGCGGCCCTGGAAATTCTCCGCCGCTCTGGCGACGCTGGCGCTGACGCAGATGCGCGTGCCCAAATGCTTGTTGGCGGCTTCCAGCCGCGCCGCGATGTTGATGGAGTCGCCATAGGCGGTGTAGTCGAAGAAGCGGTTGCCGCCGAAATTGCCGACCAGGGCTGGACCTGCGTGAATGCCGATGCGGGTGGCGCCGAAGTTCACGCCCTTGGCGCTCTGACGCACGCAAAAATCCTGCGCCCAGGCATCGAGATCATGGGCGCAGGCGACCGCGCGCGTCGCATAGTCGGGCTGATCGCCGGGCGCATTGAACAGCACCTGGAGCGCATCGCCGATGATCTTCGCGACCGTCCCCTCATGCGCGAAGACGACCTCGGTCATTCCGCCGACATATTCGTTGAGGAGCTCGCCGAGCGTCTCGGGCGGCGCGCTCTCGACCAGCGAGGTGAAGCCGGTGATGTCGGTGAAGATGGTGGCGACCTCGCGCCACTGCACCTCGATCCCCTCGCCCTCGCCGCTTGCCGCCAGGCGCTTGGCAAGCTCCGGCGAGAAATGGCGCGACAGCGCGGCGTGGGCCCGCTCCGCCACCATCTGGCGGCGGCGCACCTCGCGCAGCATCTCGATGTGGCGGATAGTCTTGTCGATCGTGGCTTCGAGGTCGGCGAAGTCGATCGGCTTGGTGAGGAAGTCGAACGCACCGCGGTTCATCGCGGTGCGGATGTTGCTCATGTCGCCATAGGCCGAGACGATGATGGTCGACTTCTTGTCCTCGGCCTCCTGGAGCTTTTGCAGCAGCGATAGCCCGTCCATGCGCGGCATGTTGATGTCGGAGACCACCATGTCGACCTGCGGGTTCTGCTCGAGCGATTGCAGCGCCTCCAGGCCGTCGCGGGCAAACATGATGGCGAGCATCCCGTCGCGGATCTGCCTGCGGAATTTCTGCAGGACCAGCGCCTCGAGATCCGGCTCGTCGTCCACGAAGAGGATGGTCGCAGTCATGCCGCCCGCTCGAGCCTTGTGTCGATCTCCTGGCGCAGCAGCGCAAAGTCGATCGGCTTGGTCAAAAGCCCGACGGCACCGCGCTCGATGGCCTTGCGACGCGTCTCGGCATCGCCATAGGCCGTGATCATGATGACGGGAACGTCCGGATGCTCGGCGCGCACCTTGGGCAGCATGTCGAGCCCGCTCATGCCGGGCATGTTGATGTCCGACAGGATCAGGATCAGCGAGGGGTCGCGCACCTCGGCGGCAAGCTTCAGTGCATCGGGCGCGGAAGGCGCAAATTCCATCTGGAAACGGCCGGCGCGCAGGTCGCGCCGGAACTGCTGCCGGAACAGCGCCTCGACGTCGGGCTCGTCATCGACGACCAGGATGTAAACGTTCAACTCTTGCCTCCGGAAGTGCCGCCTGCCGCCATCATGCGCGGCAGGGTGATGATGAATTCGGTGAATACACCGGGTTCGGTGTTCACGTCGATCGTGCCGCCGTGCTGTTTCACGACGATATCATGGCTCATGGACAGGCCGAGCCCGGTGCCCTCGCCGACCGGCTTGGTGGTGAAGAAGGGATTGAACATCTTCTCCTTCACTTCTTTCGGAATTCCGGTGCCGTTGTCCCGTATCCGGATCTCGACCCCGCCGCCGAGATTTTTCGTGGCGGCGCTTAAGGTGGGCTCGAAACTGCCTTCCGCGCTCTCCTTGCGCTTGGCGGACGCATAGAAGCCGTTCGAGATCAGATTGAGCAGGACGCGGGTGATCTCCTGCGGATAGACATCGATCATGCCGGCGGCGGGATCGAAGTCACGCTTCAGCGTGACGTTGAAGGCCGGCTTTTCGGCGCGCGCGCCGTGATAGGCGAGATTGAGGCTCTCCTCCACGATCGCGTTGATGTCGCTGGGGCGATGCTCGCCAGAGCCTTCGCGCGAATGCAGCAGCATGTTCCGGACGATGGAATCGGCGCGCTTGCCGTGCTGAACCACCTTTTCCAGATTGCTCTTGAGCATTCCGGTCAGCTCGTCGATGTCCTCCTTCGTCTTGGCATCGAGCGATACGGCTTGCAGGGTCTCGTTGAGCTCGTCGATCAACTCGGTCGACACCGACGAGAAATTGTTGACGAAATTGAGCGGGTTCTTGATCTCGTGCGCGATGCCGGCGGTGAGCTGGCCGAGCGATGCAAGCTTCTCGGTCTGGATCAGGCGGTCCTGGGCGGCGCGCAGATCGTCGAGCGACCGCGACAGCTCTCTGGTGCGCTCCTGCACTTCCTCGAACAATCGGACATTCTCGATCGCAATGAGGGCCTGGTCTGCAAACGTCGTGGCGAGCTCGATCTGCTTCTCGCTGAAGGGCCGCACGACATGCCGGGTCAGGACGAACACGCCGATGGGCGCCCCCTCCCGAAGCAGAGGAACACCCAGCATCGTGCGAACGTTGGAGCGTCTTCGCGCGGACGAAGGTGCATATTCCGGGTCCGCCTGCACGTCCGGAACATGAACTGTCTTGCCATCGAGCAAGGTACGCCCGACGACACTTCCCCGCTCAGGTACGGAAGCAAAGGTCCGAAGCTTGGTCTCCTGCTCCGCGTCAAGGCCGCAGCTCGCCGCCAGATAAAACACGCCGTCGCGGGGCCGGAAGATCGTTCCTTCGTCCGCGTCGCACAAGCGGGCCGCCGATGCGACCAGCGTATCCAGCACGGTTTGCAAATCGAACGTCGAGCGGCTGATCACCTTCAGCACATCGGCGGTTGCGGTCTGCTGCTGTAATGCTTCCCGCAATTCGGCAGTCCGCTGCTCGACCTTGTGCTCGAGGTCGGCATACGACTCCTGCAACCGCTCGCCCATGTGGTTGAACTGGTCCGCAAGGCCCTCGAGCTCATCGCCGGTCTTGATCGAGATGCGCTGGGCGAAATCGCCGCCGCCGATGCGCTCGGCGCCGACGCGCAGCGCCTGGATCGGCCCAACCATGCGGCGCGCGAGGAAAATCCCGGCAAGCACCGCAAAGATCGAGGCGACGAGCAGCACGATCGCAAGCCGCTCCAGCGCAGCATAGAGCGCCGAATACGCCTCCTCGACCGGCAACTCGACGAACATGGTCCAATGCATCGGCTCGATCGGGGCCGATGCGGTCAGCACCCTCTGTCCCTGGATGTTGCGCGCTTCGGCAAGCGCGCCCATGGTGTCGCCGCCGGCCAGTGCGGCGCGCACCTGCGCGAGGTTCGACATGTCGGTGTTGCGCAGCACCAGGCTGATATCGGGATGCGCGATCAGCCGGCCCTCCGGGCCGACGACGTAGGCGTGCCCGTGCTGGCCGACCTTGATCTGGGACACGACGTCCCAGATCAGCTTGAGATTGACTTCCGCGATGCTGACGCCGGCGTCCTTGCGCGACCCGGCCTGCGCCAGCGTCATGTAGGGCTCGGAGTCCCGCCGAAAGTAGACCGGTCCGTAAAAGACCTTGTGGGCGACCGCCTCGGTGAACTTGGGGTCATCGGACAGATCGATCCCGCTGTCGATCGCATCCATCGCGAGCCGCGACACGCGCAGCCGCTCCCGGCCGGTCGCGTCCACCTGGGCGAGCTCGGTGATCGCGGGCACCTGGCGCAGCAGCCGCAGCGCATCGAACCGGCGCTGTTCGACCGAGCTTGCCGACCAGGGCAGTTGCGTGGTCCAGCCGAGCTGGCTCTCGATCTCCTTGACGAACTGGCCGATCTTGGCCGCGGCCGCCTCGGCCTGCTCATGCTGGACCCGGATCAGCGAGGCCTTGTGCTCGCGATAATAGAAGAAGACCTCGAACAGGCCGTTGGCCAGCAGCGCGATGGCGACGACGGCCACGAACAGTGCGACATATTTGGTGAACAGCCGGGTCCTGATCCCCCGCCCCGCCGCCTCGCGGGGCACAACGCCGTCCGCGGCCGCGCTCGGCAGCGTCCTGGCTTGCGGGGTGTCGGGATGGAGGGAAAGGGTCATATCCCGCCGAATCTAGCAAGAAGGCCCGATCTTGTCTCTCATGCTCGCCCTAAGCCTTACGGCGGACGCAGGACGCGGACGTAAAAAAAGGGCGGCAGCGGACCCGCCGCTGCCGCGCTCTGGCTAACTTGCTTTCGGCCTCAGGTCGGCCGCAGCGCCTTGGCGTCCAGGTCGATCGCGTTGACCTGCTTGTTCCGCTCCGAATCAGCTGCCGCGCGATGGTCGGTCGCCAGCACCACGTAAACGGCGGGCAGCACAAACAGCGTGAACAGCGTGCCGATCGACATGCCGGCGACGACGACCAGGCCGATCGAGAAGCGGCTGGCCGCGCCCGCGCCGGACGCGGTCAGAAGCGGGATCAGGCCGGTCACCATCGCGGCCGTGGTCATCAGGATCGGACGGAGGCGGATGCGGGCCGCCATCTCGATCGCCGAGCGGCGGTCGAGCCGCTCGTTGACCTGGAGCTCGTTGGCGAACTCCACCATCAGGATGCCGTGCTTGGTGATCAGGCCGACCAGCGTCAACAGGCCGACCTGGGTGTAGATGTTCATGGTCGCAGCGCCGAAGAACAGCGGGATCAGCGCGCCGACGATCGCCATCGGCACCGAGATCATGATCACGAACGGGTCACGCAAGCTCTCGAACTGCGCCGCCAGCACCAGGAAGATGATGATCAGCGCAAAGCCGAAGGTGATCGCGAGCTGGTTGCCTTCCTGCACGTACTGACGCGAGTCCGCCAGATAGTCGTGGCTGAAGCCCTGCGGCAGCTTCTTGGCCTCGCCTTCGAGGAAGTCGACCGCAGCACCGACAGTCACACCGGGCATCGGCACCGCCGAGAACGTCGCCGAATTGAGCTGGTTGTAGTGGGTCAGCGAGTTCGGGTCGGTCCTGGTCTTGATCGAGACCACGGTCGACAGCGGCAGCTGCTGACCGGTGTTGGTGGTCACATAATAGCCGCCGAGCGATTCCGGCGAGAGCCGCTTGCCGCGCGGCACCTGCGGGATCACCTGGTAGGAGCGGCCCTCGAGGTTGAAGCGGTTGATGTAGTTGCCGCCCAGCAGCACCGCGAGCGTAGAGCCGAGGTTCTGCATGTTGACGCCGAGATCCTGCGCCTTGGTGCGGTCGATCGTGACCTCCACGCTCGGCTGGTTGTAGGCGAGGTCGCTGTCGGAGACGATGAACATGCCGCTCTTGCGCGCGGCGTCCTTCAGCTTCTCCATCTGCTCATAGACGGTCTGGAAGCTTGCGGTGGAGTTGATCACCATCTGCACCGGCAAGCCGCCCGGACCGCCCGGCAGCGGCGGCAGGTTGAACGCGAATGCCTGCACGCCCTCGATCTTGGAGAGCTCGGCCTGCACCAGCGGCTTCAGCGCAATCGACGAGCGCTTGCGCTCCTCCCAGGGCTTGAGCAGCATGCCGGCGATGCCGCCCTGCGGGCCGTTGATGCCGTTCAGCACGAAGCGCAGATCGGTCTCGGGGAATTTCTGGAATTCCTTGTCGAGCTTCTCGCCGTAGTAATCGACATAATCGATGTTGGCGTATTTCGGCGCCTTGGTCACCGCGAACACGATGCCCTGGTCTTCCTCGGGCGCCAGTTCCTTCGAGGTGTGCATGTAGAGGAAGCCGACGAGCCCGAGGATCGTCACCGCGAACAGGCCGGTGATGGCCTTGTAGTCGAGCGAGCGGTCGAGCCTGCGGCCGTACCAGCGCGTCATCGCGCCGAACACCTTGTTGACCATCTTGGCGAAGCGGCCCTCTTCGGTGTTCTTCAGCAGCACCGAGCACATCATCGGCGACAGCGTCAGGGCGATCACGCCCGACACGATCACCGAGCCCGCGAGCGTGAAGGCAAACTCGCGGAACAGCGAGCCGGTGAGGCCGCCGAGGAAGCCGATCGGGGCATACACCGCAGCCAGCGTGATCGTCATCGAGATGACGGGACCGACGATTTCGCGCGCGCCTTGCAGCGAGGCCTGGACCGGTGTCTTCCCCTCCTCCAGATGGCGGTGGATGTTCTCCACCACGACGATGGCGTCGTCGACCACGAGGCCGATCGCGAGCACCATCGCCAGCAGCGTCAGCAGGTTGAAGCTGAAGCCCAGCGCCAGCATCAGGGTGCAGACGCCGATCATCGACAATGGAATGGTGACGACCGGGATGATGACCGAGCGCAGCGAGGCCAGGAACAGGAAGATCACCACGATCACGATGATCACCGCTTCGCCCAGCGTCTTCTCCACCTCGTCGATCGAGGATTGGATGAACTTGGTCGAGTCGTAGGCGACCTTCATCTTCATCGACGGCGGCAGGTTGCGTTCGAGCTCGGGGAACAGCGCGCGCACGCCCTTCACCAGCGTCAGCGGGTTGCCCTGCGGCGTTGCCTGCACGCCGATGAAGATCGCGTGCTCGCCGTTGAAGGCGACGCTCGCATCCGTGCTCTGGGCGGCAAGCTCGATGGTGGCGATGTCCTCCATCCGCACGAAGCCGCCGTCCTTGGCCTTGACGATCATCTTCTTGAACTGATTGACGTCGGTCAGGCCGGTATTCGTCGAGACGTTCGAGACGATAAGGTAGCCCTTGGTCTGGCCCGCCGCAGACTGGAAGTTATTGGCCTGGATGGCAGCGGCAACGTCGGCCGGCGACACATTACGGCCGGCCATCTTCACCGGATCAAGCCACAGCCGCATCGCAAAGGTCTGGCCGCCGAGGATGTCGGCCGAAGCGACGCCGTCGACGGTCGACAGCACCGGCTGCACCACGCGCGTCAGATAGTCTGATATCGCCGAGCCCGACAGCTCCTCGGACGAGAAGCCGAGATACATCACCGCCGTGGTCTGGCCCGTGGTCTTGGTGACGATCGGGTCGTTGGATTCCTTCGGGATCAGGTATTTCACCGAGTTCGTCTTCGCCAGCACCTCTGTGAGCGCCTGGTTCGGATCGAAGTTCAGCTTGATGTAGACCTGGATCGTCGAGGTGCCGAGCACCGAGGACGAGGTGATGTAGTCCACACCCTCGGCGGAGGCGACCGCCTGCTCGATCGGCGTCGTGATGAAGCCCTGGATCAGGTCCGCGGACGCGCCGGGATAGACGGTCGTGATGTTGATGACCGTGTTCGACAGCTTCGGATATTGCCGGATCGGCAGCACCATCGCCGCGCGCAGGCCGATCAACAGGATCAGCAGGCTGACGACGACCGACAGAACCGGGCGCTTGATGAAAATATCGGTAAAGGCCATCGCGGCGATCTCGATTTCTTTGTCTCAAGAGACGTGATCCGGCCGGGCCGGATCACGTGAGGATGTTGTCAGTAGCGCGGCGGCTGCGCCGGGATCGCCGGAGCCGGGTCGGTCGAAATCGACACCGGCGCGCCCGATTGCAGCTTGAGCTGGCCGACGGCGACGACCTTGTCGCCGGGCTTCACGCCCTTGATGATCTCGACGCGACCGTCGACCCGGTTGCCGGTCTGCACGAAGGTACGCACCGCGGAGAGGCTGGTCTTGCCGTCCTCTTCCTTCTTCTCGGCGATCACGAACACCGAGTCGCCGTACAGCGTGTAGTCGACCGCCGTCTCCGGCACCGTGATCACCGCCGGCTTGTCGGGCAGCACCACCGTGGTGGTCACGAACATGCCGGGCTTGAGGATCTTCTCGGGATTGGCGATCGTCGCCTGCACGCGGATGTTGCGGGTGTCGGTGGCGATCTGCGGCTCGATCGTGGTGATCTTGCCCTCGAAGGTGCGGCCCGGATAGGCGTCGACCTTCAGCCGAACAGTCTGGCCGACCTTGAGGCTGCCGGAATCCTTTTCGGTCACCGTGAAGTTGGCCCACAGCTCCGACAGATCGGTCAGCGACACGATCGCCGTGCCGGCCGTCAGATATTGACCAACTTCGACCTTGCGGACGCCGAGATCGCCGGAGAACGGCGCGCGCACCAGCTTCTGCGAGATCAGCGCTTCGGTCTTGGCGATGCCGGCCTGCGCCTGATCGTAGGCGGCCTGCGCGGTATCGACGGTCGCCTGCGGCCCGAACTGGCGCGAGGCGAGCTGCTTGGCGCGGTCGAGCGACAGCTGAGCGACGGTGGACTGCGCCTTGTAATTGGCGAGATCACCCTGCTCTGGCGCATCGAACAGCTGCACCAGCGGCGTGCCGGCCTCGACACGCGTACCCGGCTCGAACTTGATCTCGGTGACGCGGCCGTTGACGTCGGCGCTGACATCGACCTGGTGCACGGCGACGAGGCTGCCGACCGCGGTGAGCAGGTTCGGCACGACCTCCGACTTCGCCTCGGCGGCGCTGACGGCGACCGGCGGCGGCTTGTTGTTGGCAAAGAACTGCTTGATCATCTGGCCGCGGAAATAGTTGAACCAGACGAGACCGCCGACCAGCAGGCTCAGCAGCAGGCCAACGATGATGAACCAACGGACCGGCTTCACGGGCCGCTTCGGCGCCTTGTCGATCGGTTCGCCCGATATCTTGTGTTCAGCTACGATGTTCATGTCATGCGCTTTCTGCAATCGCCGCCTTGCCGGCACCCGGCGCCAAAGCGCGGCCCAGATGCAAAGCAATTGCGGCGTCGTTAAGTCCGATACCCCTCAGGAGAAACTCACAGAGCTGGCGCTCGAGATCACCAGCCTTACCGTAGGCGAGACAAGGCGTGGCTGGCAGCCTGGTCAGCGCCGCCGTCATCACCGTGTGATGTGCGAACCAGAACAGGTTGAGCGGATCGCCGCTGAATGGCCGCGCGTCCCCGGCGGCCACCGCGCGCTCGAGTGAGGTGACGAACACCGCCCCGATCAGCGTCTCGATCTTGGCATATAGCAAACGGGCGAATTCGCCGTCATCCAGATGGCTCGTGGCCATCAGTCGCAGGCGCTGCGCCTCTTCCTGGTCGGGCCCGTCGGCGATCTCGAGGAAATGCTCGACCATGCCGCGGATCAGCTCGACCAGCGTCGCCGTCGACGGCTCGCGTTCGAGCAGCTCGGTGAGCGCCGGATCCGCCTCGCATTCGTCGCTGAGGATTTCCGCGTACAGCGCCGCCTTGGACGGGAAATGCTTGAACAGCAGCGCTTCGGAAATGGCAGCTGCGGCCGCCACGCTCTTGGTCGTGGTGCCGTTATACCCGTGTCGTGCAAAGCAGCGTTTTGCGGCACCGAGGATCAATTGACGCCTCAGGTCGCTCGTCATTCGCAATGAGCTCATACTAGTGAGTAACCACTCACCCACGCAAAAGTCAAGCAGAATGCTGCGTCGCAACCTAGATGCGTTGTAAAATCGGTGGAAATCGACCCGGCCTGCACGGGGCGCGTGCAGGCCGACGACGGCGCGGGAATGAAGAAGTCCGGCCTAGATGGGCTGGAAGCCAAGGTCGCCGCGGATCCGGTTGAGGATGTAGGTCCCGTCCCGGGTGGGCAGGATCCGCTCGAGATTGGCGTTGTCGATCTTCACATTGACAAAGCGCGGCCCGGCGGAGACGTCGTGGACGGCTTTGGCGAAGGCCTCGACCTCGGCCATGGTCGTGACAGCCCGGCTGTCCTTGATGCCGCAGGCCCTGGCGACGCCGACGAGGTCGGCGGCCGCGGAGGTGTGGCTGGTCTGGCCGCCGGTCTCGCCATAGGCCTCGTTGTCGAGAACGACGATGGAGAGGTTGGCCGGCTTCTGGAGCCCGATGGTAGCGAGGCTACCCATCCCCATCAGCATCTCGCCATCGCCGGTGATGACCAGCACCGGCAATTTGGGCTGCGCCAGCGCCAGACCCAGCCCGATCATCGCGGCGCCGCCCATGCCGCCCCAGAGATAGAAATTGCGCGCGTGGTCGCCGGCGGCACACATGTCGTTGGTGGAGGCGCCTAGGCCGCCGATCGCGATGACGTCCTTGCGGTTCGCCAGCAGCGTGGCGACGACCTGGCGGCGGTCGAGGAGATTGGCCTTGCTCATTTGGTGAAGACCTTGGCGCCGATCAGGCGCTGCGACAGCAGGACGGCGGTGGGCGTGAGCGCGTTGTAGGCTTGGGCTGCGGCCGCCTCCATCACGGCCGGCACCTCGGCGGCGTTCGAGGCGCGCAGCACCTGGACGCCCGAGAGCTCGACCACGCGCTGCGTGGTCGATCCCATCGGCACCTGCCACGGATTGAACTCGCCCCACTCGCCGCGCATGGTCACGAGCGTGAGGAACGGAAAGCGCAGGATCGGGATCAGCGACAGCATGTTGATGCAATTGCCGACGCCGCTCGACTGCATCAGCAAAACGCCGCGCTGTCCGCCGGCCCAGGCGCCGGCGAGAAGGGCGACGCCCTCCTCCTCCGTCGTCAGCGGAATGCCGCGCATCGTGGTTGAGCCCAGCACGCGCTGGACCAGCTTGGAATGGCCGGCATCAGGCACGTAGGGCACCTGCCGGACGTCGAAGCGTTGCAAGGTTGCGAAAATATCGTCGGGCCAATTCGGGGCCGTGTCGGCAGCGTCAGCGCGGGCGTGCATTTTCCTGTCCGGTCGGCTTGCAAATCACGGCACGACTGTAGACGGTGAGCCGAGCCGCTCGAAAGAGCGAAAACAGCATAACGGTCTCAACCGGCGAGTATGGCGGATGAACGCAAGTGCGAAAGAACTGGCGGCCCATTTCGATCTGGAGAAGCTGACGGCGGAGTTCTACGACGATCCCTATCCGACCTATCGTGCACTGCGGGAGAACGAGCCAGTCAAGCGCCTGCGCAACGGCACCGTGTTCCTGACCCGCTATGACGACCTCGTTACCACCTACAAGAACACGAAGTCCTTCAGCTCGGACAAGAAGCGCGAGTTCGCACCGAAATACGGCGACACCCCGCTCTACGAGCATCACACCACCAGCCTCGTCTTCAACGACCCGCCGGCCCATACCCGCGTGCGCCGCCTGATCATGGGCGCGCTGTCGCCGCGCGCGATCGCGGGCATGGAGGGCGACATCGTCAAGCTGGTCGACGGCCTGCTCGACGCCATCGCCGCCAAGGGCTCTTGCGAGATCATCGACGACTTCGCGGCCTCAATCCCCATCGAGGTGATCGGCAATCTGCTCGACGTTCCCCACGAGGAACGCGGGCCGCTGCGCGACTGGTCGCTGGCGATCCTTGGCGCGCTCGAACCCGTGGTGTCACCGGAAGTCGGCGCGCGCGGCAACAAGGCGGTGACGGACTTCCTCGCCTATCTGGAAACACTGGTGGCGCGCCGGCGCGCGAAGCCCGGCAATCCCGAGCGCGACGTGCTGACGCGCCTGATCCAGGGTGAGGAGAACGGCGAGCGGCTGACCGAGAAGGAGCTGCTGCACAATTGCATCTTCCTGCTCAATGCCGGCCACGAGACCACGACCAACCTGATCGGCAACGGTCTCGTCGCGCTGCACCGGAACCCGGACCAGAAGCAGCGGCTGATTGACAACCCCGACATGATCAAGACCGCGGTCGAGGAGATGCTGCGCTACGAGAGCTCGAACCAGCTCGGCAACCGCATGACCACCGAACGGGTCGAGCTCGGCGGCGTCATGCTCGAGGCCGGCACGTCGGTGACGCTGTGCATTGGCGCAGCCAACCGCGACCCCGCGCAGTTTGCCGACCCCGAGCGCTTCGACGTTGCCCGCACGCCGAACCGGCACCTCGCCTTCGCCACCGGCGCACATCAATGCGCCGGCATGGCGCTGGCGCGGCTGGAGGGGGCGATTGCGATCTCGCGCTTCCTGGCGCGCTTCCCGAATTATGCCGTCAGCGGCCAGCCGGTGCGCGGCGGACGGGTGCGGTTCCGCGGGTTTTTGAGTGTGCCCTGCGCGATCGGCTGAGGGCTCAAGACAAAAGAGTCGAAAACAACCCCATGCACAGTAGAGGGCCGGACCGGCGAGCGATATCCTGTGATCGCGCAGAACCATCTGACATTTCGGGCAAATCAGGCCGCGCCACGCCACCGGGCGCATCAAGGCTTCCGAGTGCGGAGGCTGCTCCCCACATCAGTTTGAGCGCAGCCGGTGTCGTCAGTTGACGCCGGCGCCCAGCAATGGAGTGACGGCAGATGAGCTCCTCGGTCATTGATTTCATCGCAACGGAAGCGCGCTTTGGGGCCCGCAATTACGAACCGATCGGGGTCGTCCTGTCGCGCGGCGAAGGCGTCTGGGTCTGGGATACCGAAGGCAACCGTTATCTCGATTGCCTCTCGGCCTATTCGGCGGTCAGCCAGGGGCACTGCCACCCCAAGATCCTGGCGGCGATGGTCGAGCAGGCGCACAGATTGACGCTCACCTCGCGCGCCTTCCACAACGACCAGCTCGCCTTGTTCTACGAGGAGATCGCGGCGCTCACCGGCTCCCACAAGGTGCTGCCGATGAACAGCGGCGCGGAGGCGGTCGAAAGCGCGATCAAGTCGGTGCGCAAATGGGGCTATGAGGTGAAGGGCGTGCCGGACGGCCAGGCCGAGATCATCGTCTGCGCCAACAATTTCCACGGACGCACGCTGGGCATCGTCGGCTTTTCGACCGACCCCGAGACACACGGACACTTCGGGCCGTTCGCGCCGGGCTTCAAGATCATCCCGTTCGGCGACGCCGCGGCGCTGGAGGAGGCAATCACTCCAAACACGGTCGCCTTTCTGGTCGAGCCGATCCAGGGCGAAGCCGGTGTCGTCATTCCTCCAGCCGGCTATTTCACGAAGGTGCGAGAGCTCTGCACCGCGCGCAATGTGATGCTGGTGCTCGACGAGATCCAGACCGGGCTCGGCCGCACCGGCAAGCTGCTCGCCGAACAGCACGAGGGCATCGAGGCGGACGTGACGCTGCTCGGCAAGGCCCTGTCCGGCGGCTTCTATCCCGTGTCGGCCGTGCTCTCGAACAACGACGTGCTCGGGACCTTGAGACCCGGACAGCACGGTTCGACCTTCGGCGGCAACCCGCTTGCCTGCGCGGTGGCGCGCGCAGCGATGCGCGTGCTGGTCGAGGAAGGCATGATCGAGAACGCGGCGAGGCAGGGCGCGCGCTTTCTGGAAGGCTTGAAAGACATTCGTGCCAACACGATCCGCGAGGTGCGCGGACGCGGCCTGATGCTGGCGGTGGAGCTGCATCCCGAGGCCGGCCGCGCTCGCCGCTACTGCGAGGCGCTCCAGGGCAAAGGCATCCTCGCCAAGGATACCCATGAGCAAACGATCCGCATCGCTCCGCCGCTGGTGATCACCAGCGATCAGGTCGACTGGGCGCTGGAGCGGCTCGCCACGACCCTGACGCAGGATTTCTCCTGAAGCTGCCTTGCGTCGGAAGATCGCATTGCCGGCTCCGGCCAACGACGAGTTGGCGGCCCGGCCAGAACCGGGCCCGTGCAGCGCACCAAATAGTGACGCATGGTCCTAAGGCAAAACTCTGCATGATCCCAGCAACCGGATGAACGGGGTGCGTGGAACCTATCGGAGCGACGGACGTTTTTGTCCCCGAAATGAGCAGCGCCGTGCCCGGCGCAGCAAGCGCCGAGGCTGGAGGCGCTGAGCTGCGCGGATCGGAGACATGCTCATGAGACTCACTCTTTCAGTCATCAAAGCTGACGTTGGCTCCGTTGGCGGCCATACGAAACCGTCTACACGCATGATCGCGGCTGTCGAGGGCGAGGTTGCCAAGGCGATCTGCAATGGTCTGCTGATCGACGGTTTCATCTGCCACACCGGCGACGACATTGCGATCATCATGACGCACACACGGGGCGAAGGCAGCTCCGAGGTCCATCAACTCGCCTGGAAGGCGTTCCTCGCGGCCACCTCGGTCGCGAAAACCTCCGGGCTCTATGGCGCTGGCCAGGATCTTCTCGCCGACGCGCCTTCCGGGAACATTCGCGGCGCCGGCCCAGGCGTCGCCGAGCTCAGCTTCGACCACAGCCTCTCCGGCGCGCGGCCCGCGGAGTCCTTCATGGTGTTCGCGGCCGACAAATGCGGCCCCGGCGCCTATAATCTGCCGCTCTATCTCGCCTTTGCCGACCCCATGTACTGCGCTGGGCTGATGCTGCCTCCGATGATCAAGGGATTCCGTTTCCATGTCATCGACATGGACAACACCGCCGGTGACAGCCTACTCGAGCTCGACGCACCCGCCGACAGCTACCACATTGCCGCCCTGCTTCGCGACAATGAGCGCTTCGGCATCGATCGCATCATTTCTCGAACCCATGGCGAGGCCGTCGTGGCCGTTTCGGCACAGCGCCTCCACGCGATCGCAGGCAAGTACACCGGCAAGGATGATCCAGTCGCGATCGTCAGGAACCAGGGGATCTTCCCAGCTCCGGAGGAAATAATCTCGCCGTTCGCCAAAGCACACTTCGTGGGCGGCGATGCACGCGGCTCGCATGTGATGCCGCTCATGCCGGTGCCACTCAACACGTCCGTTACCGGCATGTACTGCCTGCCGATCGTTTCTTGCGTCGGCTTTTCGATCGACAAGGAAGGCCGCTTTGCCGAGTCCTACACCGATTTCTTCGACAACCCGGCATGGGATGAGGTCCGCCGGCGCGCCCAGCGCAAGGCCATCGAGATGCGCAGCCAGGGCTGGTCTGGCGCCGCCATGCTACCCTATTCCGAACTGGAATATGGCGGCTTCCGCGACACCGTGTCCGGACTGCTGAAGCGTTTTCGCCTGCGCGACGAGCGCAAGCCGGAAGCGGCCGAGTAGCGACCGCCTCCAATCAGAAGCCGGAGCGATGTTCACCGTTCAATCGACAGATGCAGGCGCTATGACGACATGCCGATCCGGGAGGTGGATATGGCCAAAAAACGCATCGGCATTCTCACGGGCGGCGGCGACGTCGCCGGCCTCAATGCAGTCATCAAGAGCGTGACTTATCGCGGCAGTGAGGACGACATCGAGGTTGTCGGCCTGCGCCGTGGTTGGGAGGCCCTCACGCACCTGAACCTCGACGACCCAAACAGCAGGTCCCACTACGTCATCCCGCTGAACCGTGAAAACACTCGAACCATCGACCGGCGCGGCGGCACCGTGCTGCACACGAGCCGCGTCAATCCCTCCAAAATAAAAAAGCTGCCCGATCATCTCGTCGGCAATGAAGTTCCGGTCTCGCTGAGCACCAACGGCGGCATCGCGACAAAGACGTGGGACCTGACCAGCCGGGTGCTCGCTAACCTTTCGGGACTTGGCATCGAACACCTGATCGCCATCGGCGGCGACGACACGCTCAGTTATGCGGCCAAGCTCAACGAACTCGGCGTCAAGATCATCGCCATCCCGAAGACGATGGATAACGACGTCCGCAACACCGAGTACTGCATCGGCTTCTCGACCGCGATCACCCGCGCCAGCGACGCCATCCAGCGGCAGCGCACCACCGTCGGCTCGCATGAGCGAATTGGCATTTTCCGCGTCTTTGGCCGCGATGCCGGATTTACGGCACTCTACACCGCGTATGCGACCTCGATACGATGCGTCATACCGGAGTATAAGGTCGACCTCGACAAGCTGATCCAGTTGCTCATCGAGGACAAGCGCGCCAACCCAAGCAACTACGCGCTGATCGTGCTCAGCGAGGGAGCCCAGTGGGAAGGCTACAAGCTGCGGGAATACGGCGAGCCTGACGCCTACGGCCACCGCAAGAAGGCCAACGTGGCGGAATCGCTTGCCGACGAGATCAAGCAGCGCACCGGCGAAGAGACGATCACCTCCGATCTCACCTACGATTTGCGATCGGGCGATCCGGACTTCATCGACAAGCTTGTGGCCCTGACTTTCGGTAACATGGCCTACGATGCCATGCTGGAAAGCAAGACCGGCCTCATGTCGGCGCTGGTCGAGGGCCGCTACGACCTCGTGCCCATCCCTGAGGCCAATCTCGGTCCGCGCAAATTGGACGTTGCGAGCAGCTACAACACGGAGCGCTACCGCCCCATCTACGCCAACAAGCAGGGGCTGCCGATCTTTCTCAACCGCGCGTCTTAGCGTGCCGGACCGAGCGAGCCAGCTGCTGGAGCGGCTCGCCGCCGCCCTGACGCAGGATTTCTCTTGAGACTGCCTGCGTCGGAAGATCGCATGCTGGCGGCGGCCGACAACGAACCATTCCGCCGCCAGTGCGTTGAAAGTCGTGGGCGATTACGAGCTGGGAGCGACGATCATGCTTCCGCGTGGCGTTGGCCTGACGGCTGTCTTGGTTGGTGTCTCGATGCTGGCGACGGGCGTCGGCGCGTTTGCTCAAGGACCCGGCCAGGGACATGGAAGGGGCGGCCCAGCCGCAGCGCCGGCAGCACGGCCAGCAGCACCACCGGCCATGGCCCGTCCTGCAGCCCCACCGCCGATGGCACGTCCCGCCGCGCCGGCATTCCATCCCCCGGCCATGCCGCAGCGACCGGCGATGGCGCCACATCCCGCGCCGCATATCGCCTCGCCGCCACCGCGCCCGACCCCACATTTCGCAGCACCGCCGCCGCGGGCGGCCCCGCACATAGCAGCGCCGCGGCCTGAATTTCATCGGGCGCCGGCAGCGCCGCAACGTCCGGCCATGGCACCGCGGCCGACGCCGCATATCGCCGCCCCTTCACGTCCCAACGCACCGGCAGCCGCGGGCGAGCGGCTGTCGCGACGGGACCAAATCGAACAGCGCGCGCAACAGCATCAGCAGCAGATCCAGCAGCGCCAGCAGATGGTGCAGCAGCGGCAGCGCGAGATCCTGTCGCGCCAGACGACGGAACGCCAGACTCGCATCGATCGTCTGCAGCAGCGCGTGCAGCAGCTCCAGTCGCAGAAACCGGAAGGCGCGCGGGCGTTGCGCGAACAGCAACGGACGCTCCAGGCGCAGAACCGCTTGCTGGGCCGTGAGCAGCGCGCTCAGCAAAGCGATCTGGCACGCCAACAGCGACTTGGACTGCAAGCCCCGACCGGACGGACGCCGGCGATTGCAGCCGCTGCGCAGGCTGCCCAGCGCGGGCGGTTTGCCGAGCGCTTCCGCGAGCAGGCTCCTGCGCAAGCCCAGGCGGCGCTCACCAGCCGCCAGAGCGGCTGGGCTCCCCGGCAGGCCTGGCGACATCGCCACCCCGCGGTGTTCGTCGCTTGGCTTGGGCCCGTGTTCTGGCCTTATGCCTATTCCGACATTTTCAATTACACTTTCTGGTCCTATGCCTACGAGCCCGGTTATTGGGCGTATGCGTATGACGATTTCGTCGACACCGTGTTCTGGGGTGGTGACGACCCCTATTCCGCCTATGCCAGCATCAACCCGCAGGACTACCCGCAAGCCGGCGGCGGCGGCCGCGTTCGCCAGCGCGCCAGCGTGAGTCCGCAAACGCTACAGCAATTATGCGGCACACCGGACAAGGGCGTGACCGCCTGGCCGCTTGCCGACATCGCACGGGCCGTGCGGCCGACACCGGAGCAACGCGCACTGCTCGACGAGCTGAAGACCGCGGCGGCCAACGCTGCCGGAGTGTTCAAGGACTCCTGCGCGGAGACCTATGCACTGACTCCGCCTGGCCGTTTGCGCGCGATGATGAACCGCATCAACGCGACGCTGGAAGCCGTCAAGATCGTGCGGCCGGCACTGGAGAATTTCTACAACTCGCTCAGTGACGAGCAGCAGGCCGGCTTCAACGCGCTCGGTCCCAATGTCGGCGAGCGCGCGCCGCAGCAGCAAGCCAACGCCGAGGGCTGCGGCGATCCGAAATCCGGCCTGACCCAGTTGCCGATCCAAAGGATCGAGGCTGTGCTCCACCCGGCCGGCAAGCAGAAGGAGGCGCTCGACCGCCTCAGTGACGCGACAGCCAAGGGCGTTGAAGGCCTGCAGGCGGCCTGTCCGAACGATGTCCCGCTGACGCCGGTCGGACGGCTGGAGGCAATGCAGCACCGGCTCGAGGCCATGCTGACGGCCGCCAAGCTGGTCGAGCCTGCCCTGGACGAGTTCTATGCCACGCTGAGCAGCGAGCAGAAGGCGCGCTTCAACACGCTGCAACAGGTCGCGGGTCAATGAGGGGACGCGTTCACTCGCTGCAATTTGCGCAGCGCCCGAACGACGCTGGGTGACGTAATCGTTCTGCTTCAAAGCTCGACGAGACCAGATATGTCCCCGCCGCGGCCCTCCGTGGGAGGCAATCGGCAGCCTCGTTCTGACCTCACGCGGAAATCGTCTTCCGCCCGACGGTGTTTGCGATCGCTTGAGGCTGCCCTAAAGACCGATGAGATCAGGATGAATCGTCATCGCGCTTTAGGTTATTGTTTGAGCATGATCCTTCGGAAAACCGCAGCGCATTTTGCGCTAACGCGGCCCTCCGGGTCCGGATCATGCTCTATCTCATTCGAGCCACTGAGGTTGCGTCGTTGGAAGTGAGTTGCACTGCTGGAAGTGAGACGACAACTCGAGATCGGCCAGATGATCCCAGTATTCTGCCTCTGCGAGCAGCTTCCATTTGTTCATGCTGTTGTATGCGGCCTGTTGGCGGCACAGTGAGCTCATCGCACGCAAGCGTCGCACTTTCTCCACTGCGGACCTCCCCTCGCTCCTGCTTGTCTGCAAGCGCATTTGTGTTGTGACAGCTTCGCAGATCGAATTGACGAGTCATAGTCCGGTGTTTGACGGTGACTATGATAGCGCAATCGTCTGACTTTTTAAGTCGCGCCCGGTCTCGAAACGATTTGGGCCCGACACATTGAATTCCAGAATCGTCCTTCGGTCTTTTCGGCGCAACAAAGCATCCGGAGCCTTCGGCCGAGGTCCCCCGCCCTGTCGCACCGATCACGACAATGGCCCCGACGATTGCTCGTCGGGGCCACTCAAGGTCAACAGGCAAGGGTACATCCGCCGCGTCTGCTGATCGTTGATGCCACTGATCACCGCATCCAATCTGGCGCAGACTAAGACGAGGCTGCGGCATCGACATGATGATATTCTGCCTGGAAGCTGACGGCAGTCCACCTCACCATTGGTGGTACTCCCACCGGCTCGCTGCTTCGCCAGCTAGAGGGGCCATGCCGCCGGCGGCCAAGCCGGTCGAAAGCGCGCTGCAACAGGTCGCAAGCCCGCGGGGGCGCACTTGTGGTAACCAGGGCGTGAACTCACGAACGCTGCCGCGGATCAGCGCGTCGATGTCTGCTCTACGCCCGACAGCGGCGGAATAGCCGACATCCCCCAACCGCCGCTTGGGGCCAGAAGCAGAAATCGACAACTCACTCGATCGTCTTGTCGGCACGGGAGAGTAGCATCGGCGGAATTTCGACACTTAACATTTTAGCTGTCTTCAGATTGATGACCAGTTCGAACTTTATCGGCTGCTCAACAGGTACGTCGGCCACCTTTGCGCCGCGCAATAGTCTTGCGACCTGGTGCGCGCATTGGTCGAAGACCGCGCTGAGCCGAGGACCGTATCCCATCAGTCCGCCTTCTTCCGCCTGCTCGGGCCACTGCAGAATGGCGGGCAGACGACGGAGCGCCAACCGATCGCGGATCAGGTACTGGAATTTCGATGCCAAGATCGGCGACGCCAGCACGTTGACGGCCTCGACTTCCTCGACCTTCATGGTGTCAATCACACGGATGAGATCTTCCTCGGATCGCGCGGCAAACGGAACGATCTCGACGCCGAGCCTCTTGGCCGCGCTTTTAAGAGCATCCGTGTTTGGTATCGGAAGGCGGTCGGCGAGAGCAGCTATTCGCCGGGTACCCGGCAGTGCTTCATGCAGCAACTCCAACCGCTTGGCGTCGAGCTGGAATGCAAAGATCGCGACACCAGTGGTGTTACCTTCGGGACGCGGCATCGAAGCGACAAGCTTGCTGCCAAGCAAGTCGTCCGCGATGACCACGATTGGAATACGCTGCGTCGCTTTCTGTGCTGCACGCCCTGCTTCGGCCCCGACCGCTATCAGCACATTTGGACTCGCCTCGGTCAGTTGAACGGCCGCACTGGCATAGGAAACGGCAGTCACGCTTTCGCCACGGCTGTCGATCTCAAGGTTGCTGCCTCTGATAAAGCCGGCTCTGCCCAGCTCATCGAAGAAGCTGGGCGGGACTGGTCCCAATGCCGCGACGCGGTACCGCCGACCAGCCCGCTGTGCTCGGGCTTCGAGCGGCAATGCCGCAGCGCCAGCAATCAGCGTGATAAACTCGCGCCGCTTCATGGAGGCCCCGGAAGCATCTGACCGGGCTCAGTCTAGCACATTGGAAGCGAGGGCTGGTGTCCGCTAATGGGATGGTCCGGCCGTGCTCCGGCCCTGCCAGCACGAGAAGCTGGCAAGGGGCGCTCAAGACAAGGAGCACGCCATGTCTCAGAAACTCAACGCGGCGATCGCCGTGATCGGCATCGACATCGGCAAAAACTCGTTCCACATCGTGGGTCAGGATCACCGCGGTGCCATCGTGCTGCGGCAGAAGTGGTCGCGCGGCCAGGTGGAAACGCGGCTCGCCAACCTGCCGCCGTGCTTGATCGGTATGGAGGCCTGCGTAGGCGCCCATCATCTCAGCCGCAAACTCCAAGTACTTGGCCACGACGCCCGCCTGATGCCAGCGAAATACGTGCGCCCGTATTCGAAGGGACAGAAGAATGACTTCCGAGATGCGGAAGCCATCGCCGAGGCTGTCCAACGCCCGACCATGAAGTTCGTCGCGACCAAGACCGCCGATCAGCTCGACCTTCAGGCACTGCACCGCGTCCGCGATCGATTGGTCGGTCAGCGTACCGGCGCGATCAATCAGATCCGTGCGTTCCTGCTGGAACGGGGCATCGCCGTGCGGCAAGGCCCGCATTCCCTGCGGTTCGAGTTGCCAGGTATCTTGGCAACACGCACTGATGTGCTCTCGCCTCGCATGTTGCCCATCATCGAGGGTCTGGCGGAAGACTGGCGCCGGCTGGATGAGCGTATCGAGGGTCTATCTGGCGAGATCGAAACACTAGCCCGTCAAGATAGGGCCTGCCAGCGACTGATGACGGTGCCTGGCATTGGCCCAATCATCTCGAGCGCAATGGTGGCTGCGATCGGCACCGGAGACGTGTTCTCGAAAGGCCGCGACTTCGGCGCCTGGCTTGGACTTGTTCCGAAGCAGATATCGACCGGCGACCGCACGATCCTCGGCAGTATATCAAGGCGCGGTAATCGCTACCTGCGCGCGCTGTTCGTGCAAGCCGCGTGGGTTGTTCTGGTAAAGGTCAAGTGCTGGGAGCGCTATGGCCTCAACTCTTGGATCGAAGCCGCCAAGAAGCGATTGCACCACAACGTGCTGGCGATTGCGCTCGCCAACAAGCTCGCCCGGATCGCCTGGGCGGTCCTCAACAAGGGACGCGCCTTCGCGTGCGTCAAGATGGAGGAGACGGTGTCCCGACCTGCTTGATCCTCGCGCCGTGCGCGGGGCCGTCAAGGCGCAGCCTGGCAGCAGGAGAGCAAGACGTCAGGACAGCACGACGGCCGGCTTTGACGGCCCCTTGCGCGCGGCGCGTCTGCGCGCGCAGGCCGGGACGAAGGAACGGCCGCCAGGCACGAACGAAGGAACAGCGCGAAGTGAGGAGCTATCGATGACGTAACAACCCTTACCCGCCGAGGTCTGCGAGAGGATGAGACGACGATGGAGAATCGGTCTTCCCGGCACATGTGAACCCTGGTGACCCAAATGGCCCGGTCGAGGCCTGTCCGCTAACCAGATCACATGCGCGCTGATATCCATGATGGCCCGGAGCACTGCGCTCCAAACAGAGGCCGGATACATTGATGCAAGACCGCATCTACCGGATCGTCGAAATCTTCTTGCACCCCACGGCCGGACCATACATACGGGGTCAAAACGCAAAGAGACTCAGCGCGCCAATCTCGTCCGCTGCATCCGCTAGGCCGGCCACCGCGAGAGCGGTGTCGGCACTTCGCTGCTCGGCCAGATACGACATGTGTGACTTCAGCGAGTGGAGAACCGCCGGTATAAACTGAACCCACACATATCCCCACGCCGAACCATGACGCAGCGTCAGGCCTGTTCAGTCAATTGCGGGCCACTTTCAAGGCGGCATCCCCATCTGTGCATTCAAGGACAATGATGCTGCCTTTCTGGTGCTGCGGTGCTTTCGGGTCAGCTCTCGCGGGCAACCTGTGAACTGGCCCGAATGCGATCAGCATGTTATGGTTTGATCTAAATCATATATCAACTTAAGAGGGATGGCGCTCATGGTTCAGCAGAGCACAATTTCTCGTCGTCGATTTGTTCAAACGACTGCAGCGAGTTCATTGGCACTCGCGGGTATGGGTCATCGTCGCCCGGCTCAGGCTCAATCGACAAAGCCGAACATCGTCTTCATCCTGGCGGATGATCTCGGCTATGCCGATGTGGGCTGCTACGGCCAGCGGGACTATACGACACCGAACATAGACCGGCTGGCGGCCGAGGGATTGCGATTCACCCAGGCGTACTCGAGTTCGCCTGACTGCTCTGCGACGCGCACGGCGTTGATCACGGGGCGCTATCACACTCGGTTGCCGGTTGGGCTCGAAGAGCCGCTTATTTCTTTGAGCCCCAAAGGGACCGGCCTGGCGCCAAGTCACCCCACTTTGCCGTCGCTGCTGAAGAATGTTGGGTATGGCACGACGCTGGTCGGAAAGTGGCATCTTGGTGATCTGCCGGATTTCAGTCCCTTGAAGAGCGGCTATGACCAGTTTTTCGGCATACTCGGCTGTTGCGCAGACTATTTCAATCATGGCGCGGAGGCTTCCCGGACGTACGTGTTACCGTTTCCCGGACTTGCTCATCAACTTTACGAGCAGGAGGTACCGGTCGAGCGTCACGGTTACATGACAAACTTACTCGGCGATCGAGCCGTGCAAACCATCGAAGGCTACGCCAAGTCAAAGGAGCCGTTTCTGCTGAGCCTGCATTTCACCGCGCCGCATTGGCCATGGGAAGGGCCAGATGATGAGGCAGAGTCGAAGCGGATCAGAAACATTTTTGACCGCGATGGCGGCTCGCAGAAAACTTACGCGGCGATGGTGCAAAGCCTGGACGCCAATATCGGTCGCGTGCTGCAAGCGCTCGATGCCGGCGGTCTCGCTGGCAACACCATTGTCGTTCTCACCAGCGACAATGGCGGTGAACGATTCTCTAACGTGTGGCCGTTTACCGGCATGAAGCATGAGCTGCTCGAAGGTGGCATTCGCATTCCCGCGATTGTGCGCTGGCCCGGACGCATCGCGCCTGGGGCGGTGTCCAAGCAAGTCATGATCACGATGGACTGGATGCCGACCTTGCTGGCTGTCGCCGGCACGTCGCCGGACGCGGCGTATCCATCCGATGGTGAGGACCTCGGACAAGTTTTGAGTGGGAGCGCAGGGCCACATCCACGGAAGTTGTGCTGGCGCTACAAGGCGGGATCGCAGCGTGCTATCCGCGACGGCGATCGGAAATATTTGCGGATCGCCGGGAACGAATTCCTCTTCGATCTCGAGAGCGACCCGCGTGAGCGGGCCAACCTCAAGGACCGGGAGAAAGACGTATTCGAGCGGCTGAAAAGCGACTGGGAGGCGTGGAACGCCACGATGCTACCGGAACGGTCTCGGCCGGCGAATTATGCCAACTCGAGCAATTTCCTGGCTGACCACTATGGCGTCGTTAACCCGGCGGCCTCGCCGACCGTTTCCCCAACGAAGTAATCATTGATTTGGAAGGCCTGAGTGCGCGGGCCGCCGTCGTCGAGGCAACCGGCCTCCGGTTAGTCTCGGCCTGGCGAATTGATGTCCGAGATGGGTCAAAAGCGGTAACGCTCAACCCGAGCAGATGCTTTCCGCTTGGCCATCAGCTGCTGACGTTGCCTTAATGAGTACACGCAAAAGCGCGATGGCATGAAGATGAATCACCATCGCACTTTAGGTTACTGTTTGAGCAAGATCTTTTCGGAAAACCGCTACGCACTTTTCCGGATCATGCTCTAGACCACCGTCTTGTGTCGCGCGATGCAGGTGCGCAGCACCTCGTCCATCGGCTTGCCCCACCAGTCATTCGAGAAGATCTCGATCTCGGAATAGCCGGCAAAGCCCTGCGCTTCGACTGCGGCGCGGGCCGATTTGATGTCGATGACGCCGTCGCCCATCATGCCGCGGTCGTTGAGGATGTCCTTGGTCGGCACCAGCCAGTCGCAGACATGGAAGGCGAGCAGGCGATCCTTGCCGGCACGCGCGATCTGGCCCATCAGCTCCGGATCCCACCAGATGTGATAGACGTCGAGCGCGACGCCGAGCATGCCACTGCGGCCGGGGTCGAGCCGGTCGCAGATGTCGAGCGCCTGCTTTGTCGTGTTCACGCAGGCGCGGTCGGCCGCGTAGGCCGGGTGCAAGGGCTCGATGGCCAGCGGCAGCTTGGCCTGCCTCGCGTAATCGAGCATGTCGGCAAGAGCTTCCTCGACCTGCCCGCGCGCAGCCACGATGTCCTTCGAGGTCTCGCTGCCCGGCCGCGAATATTGCGGCAGTCCGCCGACGACGAGGACGATGCAGGGCGCGCCGAGCGCCTTGGCTTCATCGACGCAGCGGCGGTTGTCGTCGCGCACCTCGCCCCGGCGCGCGGCGTCCGAGGTGAACATGCCGCCGCGGCAATAGCCTGAGAGATCGAGGCCGGCATCGCGCACCGCACGCGCCGCGCGGTCAAGACCGACGGCGGCGACCTGGTCGCGCCAGGGATCGATGGCGCGGATGCCGTGACGCGCGCAGGAGTCGATGATCTCGACGAGGTCACCCTGCTTGCGAACGGTCGCCGTGTTCAGCGACAGCCAGCGGTGGTCAGACGAAAAATCACGCATCAGGATTCGATACCGTGGGTGGCGAGCACGGTCTTCATCCGCTGCGTCGCGAGTTCGGGATTGGCGAGCAGGCCGGCCTTGTCAGCGAGACGGAACAGCTCGGCCAGATGCAACGTTGAGCGCGTGCTCTCCTGTCCCCCGACCATGGTGAAATGATCCTGGTGGCCATTGAGATACGCCATGAAGACGACGCCGGTCTTGTAGAAGCGCGTCGGCGCCTTGAAGATGTGACGCGATAACGGCACCGTCGGCCCGAGCACGTCGTGGAAGCCCGCTTCGTCGCCCGCCGCGAGCCGCGACAGCGCGTAGGACGCCGCGGGTGCAATGGCATCGAAGATGCCGAGCAGCGCGTGCGAAAAGCCTTGGCTATCGCCGGCGATCAGCTCCGCGTAGTTGAAGTCGTCGCCGGTGTACATCTTGATGCGCTTGTCGAGGCGCCGGCGCATGTCGATCTCGCGCTGCTTGTCCAGCAGCGAGACCTTGACGCCGTCGACCTTGGCGGCGTTGTTGTTGATGATGGCGACCGCAATGTCCATCGCCTTGTCGAGGTCCTTGGTGCCCCAATATCCGGTCAGGGCCGGATCGAACATGTCGCCGAGCCAGTGGATGATCACGGGTTCACGGACCTGCGACAGCACACGGTTGTAGACCTTGGCGTAGTCGTCGGCGCTGCGGCCGAGTTTTGCCAGCGCGCGCGAGGCCATCAGGATGATGCGGCCGCCGACCTTCTCGACCGCCGAGAGCTGCTCCTCATAGGCCCGGATCACGTCGTCGAGGCTCTTGGCGTCCTCGACCGCGAGATGGTCAGTGCCGGCGCCGGAGAACACCAGCGCGTTGCGGCGCTTTGCCGCCGACACCGAACGCGTGATCAGCTCCAGCGAGGTCGGCCAGTCCAGCCCCATGCCGCGCTGCGCGGTGTCCATGGCTTCGGCGACGCCGAGGCCGAGGTCCCAGACGTGCTCGCGAAAGGCGATGGTCTTGTCCCAGTCGACGGCAACGGAAAGCCAGGGATCGTTGTCCGCGAACGGATCGGCGACCGTGTGCACGGCCGAGAAGGCGATGCGATTCAGCGGCCCCTCGAGCTTCTCCGGGAACGTGCGCGAGGCCGCGAGCCGGTAGGTCTCGATCGAGCGATCGGCCTTCGGCAGCTTGAGCGATAGGGATGACATCGGTTGGACGGGCTTGTTCATGTCTCCCTCCTCAGGCCTTGATCGGGGCGACGTCGATCCAGCGCCGCTCCTTCCAGCTCTTCAGCGCGCATTCGGCGAGCTGAACGCCCTTGGCGCCTTCGAGCAGCGTGAACTTGTAGGGAGCATCCTCGTAGACGTGACGGATGAACATCTCCCACTGCTCCTTGAAGCCGTTGTCGTAGCTGACGTTGTCGGGCATCTTCTGCCAGTCGCCGTAGAAATCGTGCAACCGCTTCTCGTCGGGATTCCACACCGGCCGCGGGGTAGCCTGCCGCGCCTGGATCATGCAGTCGGTGAGGCCCGCGACTGCCGAGCCGAGCGTGCCGTCGACCTGGAAGGTCACGAGGTCGTCGCGATAGACGCGCGTCACCCAGGACATGTTGATGTGGGCGATGACGCCGCCCTTGAGCTGGAACGTCGCGTAGGCGGAATCATCCGCGGTCGCCTTGTACTTGTTGCCCTGCTCGTCGTAGCGCTCGGGAATGTCGGTATTGCCGATGCACATCACGCTCTCGACCTCGCCGAAGAGATTGTCGAGCACGTAGCGCCAGTGGCAGACCATGTCGAGGATGATGCCGCCGCCGTCCTCGCTGCGGTAGTTCCAGGACGGCCGCTGCGCTTCCTGCCAGCCGCCTTCGAACACCCAATAGCCGAACTCGCCGCGCACCGAGAGGATGCGGCCGAAGAAGCCGGAGTCGCGCAGGAAGGCGATCTTCTTCAACCCCGGCAGGAACAGCTTGTCCTGAACCGTGCCGTGCTTGACGCCCTTGGCATTGGCGAGCTTCACCACCTCGACCGCTTCCTCGAAATTCGTCGCGATCGGCTTCTCGCAATAGACGTGCTTGCCGGCATTGATCGCCTGGGTCAGCAGGCCGGGGCGCGCCTGCGTGGTCGCAGCGTCGAAGAACATGGTGTCGTTCGTGTCGGCGAGCGCGGCATCGAGATCGGTGGTCCAGCGCGTGATGTTGTAGCGCTTGGCAAGCGCCTCGACCTTGTCGGCGCTGCGGCCGACCAGGATCGGATCGGGCATGACGCGGTCGCCGTTCTTCAGGCGGACGCCGCCCTGGTCGCGGATCGCGACGATCGAGCGGATCAGATGCTGGTTGAGCCCCATGCGGCCGGTGACGCCGTTCATGATGAGGCCGAGGCGTTGGGTGGTCATGCCGTTTGCTCCTGAAGTGATTTTGGCTGTTCGAGCGGGCGGAGCGCCGACCAGTCCGGATGGACCGACGTCGCAAAGCCCACTGTATTGAGCGATCCCGTCAGGAGATCGCCATCGTGAATGGAGAGCCGGATGCCCTGCCCGGCATCGGCATAGAGATCGGGATGCGCGGCAGCGAAGGCCGCAGCTTCCGCGGCGGGCGTGTCGCCAAAACCGTCGACATAGTGATGGCCGTTGCGCTCGGCATGGGTGACGCCGATGAAGGCACCGAGCGCGAGATCCTGCTGCACGGCAAGGCCCGCCTGGCAGGTGAGGTCCTCGCCGGTCACCAAGAACCGCGCCCCGCCTACACTCCATTTCGCCGCGCGCGTCGCATTGACGATGGACTTGTAGAGCCCCTTGCAGGATTTGGAAGAGATGCCGCAATAGCCCAGCGCCCGCGCCGTCGGGAAGGCATCGTAGGAGTCATCGGCCTCGTCGATGATGAAGCCGTATGCGGCGAGCGAACCGAGCGGTGATTGCCGCGTAACGTCGCGCGGCATCGGCTGCTCGACATAGAGCAGGCGCGAGGCGATCGGCCGCAAGGCGGAATCACGATCGAGCCGGTCCATCAGCGCCTGCAGCGCAGCCAGGTCAGCGTACTGCTCGTTGGCGTCGAGCGTCACCTTGTAGTCGCGTCCGGGCGTATCGAGTTCCTTGCCGATCCGTGCCAGACGCGCCGCATCGGCCGCGGGATCGCCTGACAGCTTCAGCTTGAAGTAATTCGCACCAGCGTTCTCGTGCGCATCGGCGACACCGCCCTCGCCTTCGACGGTGTCGTCAAGGCCGACGGTATGCCGGATGGCAACGCGCGGCAGCGGCCTTCGGCCGGCGAGGAAAGCCGTGAGATCAGCGTCCTTCAGATCAGGCGAAAGCCGCGCATCGATGCCGGCGACGTTGCCGGCCATGCCGTCGAAGAAGCTGGTCTCGGTGGCGCGCAGCAGCGCATCGAGGATCGCCTTGTCGATTTCCGCCGGACCATAAGCGGCGGCAAGCGGCGGAATGTTCTCTTTCGCGCAAGCCGCGATCTGGGCACCGATGCACGAGGCGTGCAGACCGAACGCCGTCTGGAACTCGGTTTGCGCCCGATAGAGATCGCGCGCGATCTGGAGCGATCTGCGCAAGCCTTCGACCGTCTGCGCCGGCGACAGCTCCGGCCGCTTGTCGAACCATTTTGGCACCAGCAGCTCGGCGCTGGCGCCGACCGCAATGCCCTTCCCCTCGACCTCGATCTCGGCCCGCACGAACAGCTGCGGCGTCGCGTTGATGGTAACTGCGCCAAAGCGGAACGGCCGCGCGAATTGCACGGGTCGTTCGAAGAAGGCGATGTCTCGCAGCTTCAGGCGCGGCGCCATGGTTTCAGTCCAGCGAACCTTGCGAGAAGAAATGCTTGCGGATGCGCTGCACGAGCTCCGTAAACACCGGATCAGCCATCACGTCGAGCGAGCGAGGGCGCGGCAGCGGGACGTCGTAGACCGCGGCGACCGCGCCGGGCCGCTCGGTCATGACCAGCACGCGATCGGCGAGGAACACGGCTTCCGGAATCGAATGCGTGATCAGCAGCACCGTCTTCTTGGTCTCGCGCTGGATCCGCATCAATTCGACATTCATGCGCTCGCGCGTCAGCGCGTCGAGCGCGCCGAACGGCTCGTCCATCAGCATGATCCTGGGGTCGTGCACCAGCGCGCGGCAGATCGAGGCGCGCTGCTGCATGCCGCCGGAGAGCTGCCACGGCAGCTTCTTCTCGAACCCTTCGAGCCCGACCAGCTTGAGCAGCGACCTGGCGCGGTCGAGATATTCCTGCCGCGGCAGCCGCTTCATGTCGATCGGCAGCATCACGTTGTTGAGGATGTTGCGCCAGGGCAGCAGCAGCGCGTTCTGGAACACGATGCCGACATTGCCGTGCGGCTTCGTGACCTTCTCGCCTTCGACCAGCACCTCGCCCGTGGTCGGCGGCAGCAGGCCGGAGATCAGCTTGAGCAGCGTGGACTTGCCGCAGCCGGAGGGGCCGACCACGACGAAGAACTCGCCGTCATTGATGTGGAAATCGAGCGGCCGCAGCGACGGCACGTCGCCGTCGCGCGTCCGGTAGGTCTTCGACACGCCTGATAGCTTGATGCCCGACGCATCGCCGGCCCGGTCGCTCACCAGTCTCAGATGCGCGGCCGGCTGCACGTCAGCTGTCTTTGTTGCTGGGTTCATTCAAACGGGTCCACTCAACGATATGCCCGTCATTCCGGGGCGATGCGAAGCATCGAACCCGGAATGACGGGCGACGATTACTGCTTTCACGAGCCACTCTTCGGCAGATAGTCGTTGGTGTAGAAGGCCTTCGGGTTCTCCTTGGCCTTGGCGTCGAGGCCGCCATATTCGACCATCAGGTTGACCGAGTCGGTCATGTTCTGGTCGGTGACCTGGAACGGCCGCTTGCTCTTGGTTTCCGCGGTCCGGTAAAGCGGAATGGTCAGCTCAAAGCCCTGCGTCAGCGTGTCGATCTTGCCGCCCTTGGGGTTGGCATCGAGGATCGACTGCGCGGCCGCCTTCGGCTCCTTCTCGGCAGCTTCGACCGCCTTGGTCGTCGCCGACATGAAGCGGCGGACGAGATCGGCATTGGCCTTCACGTAGTCGGAGTTGGCGATGATGCCGGAGGAAACCATGTTGATGCCGTAGTCGGCGAACTTGATCGGGTACACGTCCTTACCCGTGGCGTCCTTGATCTTCATCGACTGGTCCATGACGTAGCCGAGCAAGAGATCAGCCTGGCCGTTGATGACGGCGTTGAGCTTGGTCTGGCCGTCGCCGGCAACGGTCTTGAAATCGCTTTCCTTGAGGCCGGTCTTCTTCAGGAACAGCGGCCAGATCTGGGTCATGGAGTCCGCCGGCGTGATCGCCACCGTCTTGCCCTTGATGTCCTCAGGCTTTTTGATGTTCTTGTCGGCAAAACCCATGGCGGACATCGGTGAGGTCTGGAGCAAGACGCCGGTCGCGACCACGGGTGCCCCCTTGATCGCGGCGCGCATCATGGTGGGCACGTCGACATAGCCGAAATCGGCGGTCTTGGCGGCGACGGCCTGCGTGGTCGCAGCCGAGCCGCGGCCTTCCTGGATCTCGAGGTCGATGCCCTCGGCGGCATAGATGCCCTTGGCCTTGCCGTAATAGAACGGCGCGTGCTCGCCATAGACGTACCAGTTCAGCATCAGCACGACCTTGTCGGCCGCCTGTGCCGGCATGGCCGCAAACATCATTAGCGCCACTGATGCAGCCCCAATCCACCGCTTCATCGTCACTCTCCCTTTGTCGTTATGTTTCGGCCGTTGCTGAGCCGTTGCTTAAGTTTAAGATGCGAAAATCACGTCCTCACGCTGGCTGACATGCCAGGGAATGACCAGCTTCTCGATGCGGTCCACGATCCAGAACAGGATGACGCCGAGCAGCGCCAGGATCACGAGAGCCGCGAACATCGTCGGCAGGTCGAAGGTGCCGATCGAGCGCTGCATGACGTAGCCGATGCCGGAATTGGAGCCGACGAACTCGCCGACGACGGCGCCGACCACGGCGAGCGTCACCGAGACTTTCAGGCCGGAGAAGATCGCCGGCAGCGCATGCGGCAGGTTCACCGCGCGGAACACCTGGAAGCGGCTGCCCTGCATGGCGCGGGCGAGATCGACCATGTCAGGGTCGACCGACTTGAAGCCCTGCACGGCGGAGACCACCACCGGGAAGAAGCCGAGCAGGAAGGCCGAGATCACCTTCGGCAGGATGCCGAAGCCGAACCAGACCACGAACAGCGGCGCGATCGCGATCTTCGGCACGGACTGGGAGAACACCAGCAGCGGGTAGACGTAGCTCTCCACCGTCTTCGATCCCGCGATCAGCATCGCCACGGGGATGCCGAACAGCGCGGAGAGCACGAAGCCCCAGATGGTCGCGTAAGTGGTGGGCCAGGATTGGCGCAGCAGTTCCGGCCAGTCGGTGCGGAGCACGGCAAGCACATCACCCGGCGACGGGATCTGATAGGCGGGGATCTTGAACAGCCGGATCGAAAGATCCCAGGCCACGACGATGAACACCAGGAACAGCAGCGGCCGCACCCAGGCCGCATTCAGCATCTTGGACACCGCGTTTTGCGGCTTCACTTCAGCCACGTCTCACTCCCGGCATTCTTCTTCGTTCGGGCGAGAAATTAACCCGTTGGATAAATACTGTCCAGAGCTTTCCCTGTGACGTTTTGTGCAGGGGTTCCGAGAAATTGGGGGCGAAGACGGCGCTAAATCCTCGGTGTCATTCCGGGGCGATGCGGAGCATCGAACCCGGAATCTCGAGATTCCGGGTTCGGTCCTGCGGACCGCCCCGGAATGACAGCGGAGAGATCAGGGGACTAAACCGTCTGCGCCACTGCGGTGCGCGACTTCGGCGCCTTCGCAATCTCGAACAGCGCGGCCGACTGGCCCGTCAGCGCGGCGAGCACGAGGCCGACCATGTGCGAAAGCCGCTCGTCCTTGGCGTCCTTGGCGAGCAGGTCGCGGCCGAAGATCACGCTGAGCGTCGCCGAGTTCGAGAGGTAGAAGAAGCAGAGGCCCGCGATCGAGATGTAGAGCTGGACCGGATCGACAGCGACCTGGAACTCGCCGCTCTCGACGCCGCGCCGCACCACGGTGCGGATCATCTCGACGAAGGGCGAGTGCATCGACTTGACCTTGGTCGATTTCTTCAAATGCTTTGCGCGCGCGAGGTTCTCGGTCTGGAGCAACGACAGGAATTCGGGATTGCGCAGGAAGTAATTCCAGGTGAACTCGATCAGGCGCCGGATCGCCTCGGGCGGATCGAGATGTTCGAGATCGAGCCCCCGCTCCTCGCTGCGGATCTTGTCATAGGCGCCTTCGAGCACCGCAAGGTAGAGCTCGTCCTTGTTGCCGACGTGGTAGTACAGCATGCGCTTGTTGGCGCCGGCTTTCGCCGCAATGCGGTCGACGCGCGCGCCGGCAAGACCATGGGCGGAAAACTCCTGCTTGGCGGCTTCGAGAATGCGCAGCCGCATCCCCTCGGGGTCGCGCTGCCATTTCAGGGTTCGCTTTGCCTTTGCTGTCGCCAAACCGGGTGCTCGCTGGGTGGTCGTCCAGATCGCATGTATCACGCGCGCGAACGTTTGAGAACGATCTCGTGCCCAGGAGGCGGTTTCGTAGGGTGGGCAAAGGCGCACTTGCGCCGTGCCCACGTCTTCTCAGTACGGATCGAAGGCGTGGGCACGCTCCGCTTTGCCCACCCTACGGGAGTCTTCGAACGGAGAGAACCGCCTCACTCCACCGGCTTCGGCGAGCGCTCGAGGAGCACCGTCTGGATGCCGCAGGTGCCGCTGCGCACCGTCATGATGCGCGTGCCGGGCTTGCGGCCGTTGCGGACCTCGCTGACGTCGAGGCCGGCGGCGATCAGGCGGGCGCGGGTGGCGTCGATGTCGGCGACGCGCCAGCTCAGGCCCCAGAGGCGGTCGTGCTGTAGATCCCCGCCCGCCACGGGGCGGCGCACCACCTCGACGATGAGATCGCCGCAGCGGAAGAACATCAGCTGGCCCCAGTCGTGATGCGAGCGATCGAGCGCGAGATCGAGCCCGAGCCGCGCGCCGTAGAGCGCGGCGGCACGATCGGAATCCTCGGTGGTGATCACGACATGGTCGAGCCCGTCGACCGGCGCGGCGTCGGTCGCGACAGACTTCGGCCGCTCCTCGGCAAGCTCGAGAAAGAAGATGCGCACCCCGCGCGTGAGCTCGGTGGCGGCGCGCGTGCGCTTCCAGTGCAGGACCGCACCGCTCGCATCGTCGCTGCTCTCGACCTCGGCGACGGGATCGGGCTTCAGCGCCACCCGGTCCAGCCGACGGTGCATCTTGCCCATGTCTGCGACACGGAAGCACAGGCTGGCGAGCACGCCTTCATGGTCGTCGAGCAGCGCACGCATGCGGTCGGCGGTCGCGGTGAAGCCGCTCGGCGCCATCAATTCGATGGTCATGTTCTCAAGCGTGAACAGCACCCGGTCGGCGCCCTCGCCCGAGTTCTGCCAGGCCGGCGCGCGGCCGAGGAGCGTCTGATAGGCCGCCTTGGCCGCGCCGATGTCCCTGACCAGAGCGACGACGTGATCGAGGCCGGTGATCATATGTCCCCCTTTTGAACGACCTGGAACCGCGCGCCGAAAGACGGCGTTTGTCCGGGCTTGGCATGGGCCTGACATGGTCGTATTCCGGCACCATGCCGACCTCAAGCGCTTCGGGGCGGTTTTGCGAATAATTTCAGCGTCTCAGACGCGGAACCGGTGCTAGAGTAAGTGCGCCGGCCGGGACCACAAGCGCACCACGGACAAGCAATGCAGGCTCTCTTCATCGGACAGACCTATATCGACGTCGTCTTCATCACCGACCACATGCCGACCGGCGACGAAAAGCACGTGGCCAAGGACTACGCGGTCTCCTTCGGCGGCAATGCGGTGACGGCGGCGTTCTGCTGCGCCAAGCTCGGCATCGTGCCCGACCTGATCGCGACCGCGGCCAATGACTGGCTGGGGCGCATGTTCCAGGACATGTGCGCGAAATACGCGATCTCGCTGCACGGGCGGAAGGTGAACCAGTCCTCGCTGTCCTTCATCATGCCCAAGGACGGCAAGCGCGCCATCGTCCGCTGCCGCGACGACGAGCACATCCACCCTTTTCCGATGCTCAATCTCGGCGGCTGCCGCGCGCTGCATGTCGACGGCCATCAGCCGGACGCCGCGATCCACTACGCCAAGGTGTGCCGCGAGGCCGGCATTTTGACCTCGCTCGACGGCGGCGGCCTGCGCACCAACACGCATGAGCTCTTGGAATTCATCGACGTCGCGATCGTTGCCGAACGTCTCTGCGAGCAGATGGATCTGACGCCGGAGAAGATGCTAGATTATCTCAAGAGCCGCGGCTGCAAGATCGGCGGCGTCACCATGGGTGAGAAGGGCCTGCTCTGGTACGACGAGACCGGGACGGTTCAGGTGATGCCGGCGATGCCGATCCCCCGCGAGCGAGTGATCGACACCAACGGCGCCGGCGATGTCTTCCACGGCGCCTATGTCTATTCTTATCTGGCCCATCCCGGCAAAAGCTGGCGCGAACATTTTGACTTTGCCCGCGCCGCCTCGACCTACAAGATCCAGCGCCTCGGCAACGAGGCGGGCCTGCCGACGCTTGTCGACATCGCCAAGGTCAGGCACGAGTTCGAGGTTCGAGTCTAGACTTCGCGAGGGACGTTATGGGGCGCGTCTTCGTCGCCGGCAGCATCAACATGGATGTGGTGGCGACGGCCGATCGCCACCCGCGCGTCGGCGAGACCGTCGCAGGAAAACAGGTGCTGTATTTTCCGGGCGGCAAGGGCGCCAACCAGGCGGTCGCGGCGGCACGGCTCGGCGCGTCAACGACGCTGATCGGAAGGCTGGGCAAGGATGCGTTCGGGGCCGAGCTGCGCGCCTTCCTCGGAGCACAGGGCATCGATCTCGGCTATGTCCAGGAGACGGCAGACGCCCACACCGGCACCGCGATCATCACGGTGGCGGAGGCCGACAACACCATCGTCGTCATTCCCGGCAGCAATGGCCTGGTCAGCGCGGACGACGTCAGCGTCGTGCCGCTGCTCAAGGGCGACGTCGCGGTCAGCCAGTTCGAGATCCCGCTGCCGACGATTGCCGCGTTCTTTGCGCGGGCGGGCGAGGCTGGCGCCGTGACCATGCTCAACCCGGCGCCGGCGCAGAAGATGTCGGACGAGCTGCTCGCGCTGGTCGACATCCTCGTGCTGAACGAGACCGAGCTCGGCTTCCTTGCGGGCACCGAGCTCTCCGACAGCGACGACGCGGCGCGGATCATCGAGGTCGCGCGAAACCTTCAGGCGCGCGAGAGCCAAACCATCTGCGTCACGCTCGGCAAGCGCGGCGTGCTCGCGCTGGCGGGGCGCGAGGAGATTGCGGTGCAGGGGCGCGCAGTGACAGCGGTCGACACGACAGGCGCCGGCGATTGTTTCGTCGGCGCGCTCGCCTCGCAACTGGCCGAAGGCGCCGCGTTGCGCGCCGCCCTCGCCTTCGCCAACGCCGCCGCCTCGATCAGCGTGCAGCGCATGGGCGCCGGGCCGTCGATGCCGACGGCCGCGGAAGTTAGGGCAATCTTGTAGCGCGAGCGCTTTCTTCACCTCTCCCCGCCTGCGGGGAGAGGCCGGATTGCATCGCAGATGCAATCCGGGTGAGGGGGTACAGGTCTCACGATCATCTCATCTGCGGATAGAGCCCCTCACCCCTGCCCTCTCAGCGCGAGCGAAGCTCGTCGCGGCCCCGCAAGCGGGGCGAGGGAGAAAACTCACGCCAGCGCGCTCTTCAGGTCGAAGCTTTCATCCGCGGCGTGCTCCGGCGTGATCGAGCGGTCCATGCTCTGCAATCTTCGGCCGAACATGTGATCGCCGGCGCGGTTGATCGATTCGATGCCGAGCAGTCTGTCGCCGTGATAGCAGAACGCGGAAAACGCCTTCCTGGCGGGATCGCCGCGCAGCACGACGCGGTCGTAACCGGTGGTGAGGCCGGCGATCTGGAGCTTGTCATCGCCCTGGTCGCTCCAGAACCAGGGATGGCTGTCGTACGGCTTCTTGTCGCCGGTCAGGCGTGCGGCGAGACAGCGGGCGTGGTCGGTGGCGTTCTGCACCGATTCCAGCCGCAGCGAGCCGCCGAAGCGCGGGCTTGTGAACAGCGCGCAATCGCCGATCGCGGAGATGTCAGGGTCGGCCGTCGACAGATATTCGTCGACGATAATGCCGGCCGCGACCGGCAGCCCCGCCTCGTCCGCGAGCTCGATGTTCGGCAGCACGCCGACGCCGACCACGACGAGATCGGCGGGCAGATGCCGGCCGTCGCTCAAGGACACGCCGGTGACCTTGCCGTTCTCGGCTTCGATGGAGGTTGCCTGCACGCCGAGATGGATACGTATGCCGGCCTCGCGGTGGCGGTCCTGAAAATATTCCGAGACCTCCGCCGTCACCGCGCGCGCCATCACGCGCGGGGCGAGCTCGAGCACGTCGACCTCGAGGCCCTTGATCCGCGCGGTGGCGGCGAATTCGAGGCCAATGAAGCCGGCGCCGATGATCACGGCGCGCGTCTTCGATGGCATGATCTGTCGCAGCGCCTCGCTGTCGTCGAGGATGCGCAAATATCTCACGTCGGGCAGATTGGCATTCGGCAGATCCAGCAGCCGGTTGCGCGCGCCTGTCGCCAGCACGAGATGGCCGTAAGGCAGCGTAGCGCCGGAGGCGAGCAGCACCTTGTGCGCCGCGCGGTCGATCGACACGGCGCGGCCGGCGATCAGCTCGATCTTCTGGTCCTGGTAAAACTTCTCGGGGCGGAACATCAGGCTCTCCGGCCCGGCCGAACCCTTGATGTAGCCCTTGGACAGCGGCGGCCGCTGATAGGGCAGATGCGCCTCGTCATTGATCAGGCTGATAGGCTCGGAAAAGCCCGCCTGGCGCAGTGACGCCGCGACCTGATAGCCGCCATGGCCGGCACCGACGATGATCACCGGACCGGTCATTGCAGCAGTCCACTTCCGGAGACACGAGCGTCACCCATGTCGTCTCCTCTCTCGCTGATTTTGGTTTGCTGGCCTTACGAGGATCCGGCGCTCGTGTCCGTCCCTTGGCGAAGGCGGGGCCATTTGAGCCTATCGTTTCGCGTTACGCAAGGGCGGCGGGCGGGGATTGTCACCCCCAGCCATCTGCGATTTAGTTGCGACAGCGACCTCCTGCCGGAGATATTCCAGATGCCAGCTCCCGTCTCAAAACCCGACGATCCCGCCTTGCTGCGGATCGACGGCCCGATCGCAACCATCACGCTCAACCGCCCCACAGCGTTCAACTCGATCAACCTTCCGATCGCGCAGAAGCTCGAGCAGCTCGCGGCCTATATCGAGGGTGATAGCGCAATCAGGGTGGTGGTGATCGAGGGCGAGGGCCGCGCCTTCTCGGCCGGCGGGGATCTCCAGACGATCGGCGCTGCGGCCGAAGCGGGCACGGTGACGCCGGTCGTCGGCGAGCTCTTGAAGCACTACCACGCCTTCATCGAGATCATCAGGCGCATGCCGAAGATCTCGCTGTCGAGCGTGCACGGCTCGGCCGCCGGCGCCGGCATGGGCCTCGCCTTCGTCACCGACCTCTGCATCGCCGCCGAAGACGCCAAATTCACGCCGGCTTATGCCAAGATCGGCGTGTCGCCGGACGGCGGCTCCACCGTCGGCATCGTCGGCACGGTCGGCTCCCGCCGCGCCCTGCAGATCTTCCTCGCCGAGGACAATTTTACCGCGCAGCAGGCCCATGAATGGGGTCTCGTCGCCAAGACCGTTCCCGCCGCGGACCTGAAGGCGGCGACGCGACAACTCGCCGAGCGCCTGGCGCAGAATCCGCCGGCGGCGATCGCGGGCACCAAGCAGCTGGTCTACCAGGCCGCCGCCACGCCGGTGAAGCAGCAGCTGGATGCCGAGGAGCACAAGATCGTCATGGCGATGAACACTGAGGAGTTCCGCACCGCTGTGAAGAAATTCACGAGCAAGTCGAAGTGAAACCCGCGCGCAGTTTCTACGGCCTTCGTCACGGCGCGACCGACTGGAATCGGAAAGGACTATTCCAGGGTCGCACCGACAATCCGCTGAACGAGGACGGCCTGCGGCAGGCGCACGAGGCCGCGCACATGTTGCGCGATATCGGCATCAACCGCATCGTTGCAAGCCCCCTGGTGCGCGCGGCGCGGACGGCCGAGATCATCGCGAACGCGATCTCGGCTCCGCTCGCGATCGACGAAGGCATCATCGAGTTCGATTTCGGCAGCTTCGAGGGCCTGCCCGTCCGCGACCTCATGATCAAGCACGGCGTCACCTCGGCGACGGGCCTCGTCTCGATCCTGCCGGCCGACGGCGAGAGCTGGGATTCCATGGCCGGACGCTCGCTGGCCTGTGTCTCCGCGTGGCTCGATCGTCATCCCGGCGACAAAGTCCTGTTCGTCTGCCACGACGCGGTGATGCAAGGAATGGCGAACGCGTTGTGCGGCAGCTATTTCAAGAACAGCCACGGCACGCCGTTCCGCTACGTGCGCGAAAACGAGCAATGGCGCATCGAGCAAGTCGCTATTGCGGACAGATATAGCCCGTCCCCGCCGGCGACTTGAAGCAGCCGACCGACTCGGGGAGCACGTGGCGCGGCAGCCACAGCACGACGCTCGGGAAGTAGATCGCGAACGCGATGGTGGCGAAGAACACGAGGTAGATCGGCAGTGCCGCGCGCAGCGCTTTCGCAAAGCTGATGCCGACGAATTTCGAGGCCATCAGCAGCACGAGCCCGTAAGGCGGCGTGATCAGGCCGAAGGCGAGCGTCGCGATCAGCACCACGCCCATGTGGACGCCGTTGATCTCGCCCGCCTCGGTAAGCGCGTTGACCAGCGGCATGAAGATGATGATGGTCGGCACCGGCTCGATGAAATCGCCAACCACCGTGAACAGCAGCACCATCAAGAGCATGATCAGATGCGGATCGTTGCCGGCGATGGAGGTGATCCACTCGGCGATATAGGTCGCGCCGCGCAAATAGGCGAGCATCCAGCCGAAGGCGTTGGCGGCGCCGATGGTGATCAGCGGCAGCGAGAAGATCAGGCCGGCGAGGCAGAAATCGTACGGGATCTTCCTGATGTGGCCACGGTTGAGCGCGGGGATCACGACCAGGATGATCCAGACCACGGCGACGACGCCGGCTTCCGTCGGCGTGAACCAGCCGGTGAGGATGCCGCCCAGCAGGATCACCGGAATCATCAGCGGCAGCGCGGCATCTCCCGCCGCGAACACCACCTGGCGCAGCGGCGCGCGCGGTTTGCGCAGGCCCGACGGGCCGAAGAAATAGCAGTAGATCATCAACCCGAAGCCGATCATCAGGCCGGGCACGACGCCGGCCATGAACAGGCCGGCAATGGAGACGTTGCCGACCGCGCCGTAAACCACGGCCGTAATGCTCGGCGGCACCAGCGCGGCGATGGTCGAGGCGGAGGCGATGATGGCGGCGATGAAGGCGGGCTCATAGCCCTCGCGCTTCATCGGGCCGCCCAGCGCGCGGCTCATTACCGCGACGTCGGCCGTGGTCGAGCCGGACATTTCCGAGAAGAACATGCTGAAGACGACCACGACCTGCGACAGCCCGCCCCTGATGTGCCCGACCAGCGACACCGAGAGATTGGCTATTCGCACCACCACATTGGCCGAGCTCATGAGCTCACCGACCAGAAGGAAGAACGGGATCGCCAGCAGCGCCTCGGAATCGACGCCGTCAAAGATCTTCTGGATGATCGCGGCGAGCGAGACGTCCGACAGGATCGCGCCAATGAACACGCCGGCCATCAGAGAGAACGGTACGGGCACGCCGAGATAGCCGAACGACAGGAAGCAGATCGACATCAAGGCGAGGACAACAGGTGCGCTCACGGCTGCGCCCTCATCTGCGCGTCGGTGACGACGGGCGCCCCATCCTCCTCGGGCGGCTCGGGGCGGTCAAAGCCGTTGCGCAGGCCGTTGACGAGCTGCTCGATGGTGAACAGGCCGATCAGCACGCCCGACAGCGGGATGATCGCGTAGAGCGAAGCGATCGGCGTACCCGACGGCAAGCGGAAGCTGCCGAAGCCGCGCAGATAATTCTGATAGCCGTACCAGATCAGGCAGAAGGCGACGCCGAGCACGACGAGACGGATGAGGACCTCGACGATGAGCCGCGACGTGCCGTGCATCGCCTCGGAGATCGCGGTGAGATAGAGGTGGTCGTTGCGCCTTGTCGCCGCCGCGGTGCCGATGAAGATCGCGTAGATGAACAGTGTCGACGTCACCTCCTGCAGCCACAGCCAGGGATGGCCGATGGTGCGGGTGACGATGTCGGCGGTGACCGACAGCGAGAAGCCGAAACAGAGCAGGCCGCAGACGATCATCAGGGTGAGCTCGAGCCAGTCGAGCGCGCGCCATTTCAGGTGGCGTTGACGGCGAACGAGCAGTTTGTCGGCGATGGCCATGTATGTCCCCGTCGTCGCCGCCTAAAGCGGGATGATGTCAAGCTGAACAACGGCTGCTGGTTGGTTGAACCTCTCCCGCTTGCGGGAGAGGTCGGCGCGGAGCGCCGGGTGAGGGCTCTCTCCTCATTGGGAATCCCTCCGTGGAGACACCCTCTCCCCAACCCTCTCCCGCAAGCGGGAGAGGGAGCGCACCGTCTCAGTTGATCGACCGGATCAAATTCTTGATCTTCTCGGCGTGCGGGCCGAGCTCCTTGGCGAGCTTGTCGAGGTAGGGATCGGCGATCGCCGTGAAGCTCTTCTTGTCGACGTTATCGACAACCTTGACGCCCATCTTCTTCAGCTTCTCGGCCGCGGTGCGTTCGAGCTCGAACGCCTTGGCCGGCTCCTTGGAGCTGATCTCGTTGGCCGCGGTCTGCACCCATCCCTTCTGCTCGGGCGTGAGGCTCTGCCAGAGCTTGTCGGAGATGAACACCAGCGCGTTGTTGGCTTCGTGCTCGGTGATGTTGAGGACGGGCGCGACCTCGTAATGCTTGTTGACGAGGTAGACGTTGATGCTGTTCTCGGCGACGTCGACGACGCCGGTCTGCAAGCTGGTGTAGACGCTGCCAAACGGCATGTGCACGGTTTGGGCGCCATAGGCCGGGAACATGGTGTCCTCGGTCGCGGTCGCCTGCACGCGGACCTTCAGCCCCTTGATATCAGCCACATTGTGGATCTCGCGCTTCGAATACATGTGGCGCACGCCCTGCGACCCCGTCGCGATCACGTGCAGCCCCTGCGTGGTCTCGTCGATCATGGTCTTGAGCGCTTCGAAGACGCGGGGATCGGCGAGGCCCTTGATGACGTGGTTCTCGTCGCGGAACAGGAAGTGCAGCGACATCACGCCGGCCTGCGGCGAGATCGTCGCGGTGTTGGCGGAGGAGATGATGGCGAATTCGACGTCGCCGGCCTTCACCAGCTGGAGCACCTGCGGCTCCTGCCCGAGCTGCGCGCCGGGATACTGGTCGATGATCATGGTGCCCTTGCTCAATTCCTTGAGCTTGTCGGCAAACAGGTCGCCCGCGATCGAATAGCCGGTGTTGCGTGGCTGGTCGTAGGCGAAGCGATAATGCTTCACCTCCTGCGCCCCGGCCCCCGTGACGAAAAGCATGGCGGCGACGGCCGCGAGCCCACGCATGGATCGTGCAATCATCGTTTCCCCCTGTTTTATCGCCCGCCGCTTGTGCGGTCTGAGCGTCCGTTCAAGTGTCAATCCGTCTTTGGTCCAGTCCTCTGCATGAAGTCGAAGTCGCAGCCCTCGTCGGCCTGCAAGATGGTCTTGTCGAATAGCCAGGCGTAACCTCGCTTGGGCTCGTCCGGCGCAGCCGCCGGCTTCAACGCCGCGCGCCGCCGCTCCAGCTCGGCGGCATCGACCAGCAGCTCGATGCTGCGCCTGGCCACGTCGAGGCTGATCATGTCGCCGTTCTGCACCAGCGCCAGCGGTCCGCCGACGGCTGATTCCGGCGTGATGTGGAGCACGATGGTGCCGAACGCGGTGCCGCTCATGCGCGCGTCGGAAATACGCACCATGTCCTTGGTGCCGCCGCGCGCGAGCTTTTTCGGGATCGGCAAGTAGCCCGCCTCCGGCATGCCCGGCGCGCCCTTCGGGCCGGCATTGCGCAGCACCAGCACGTCGTCGGAGTTCACGTCGAGATCGGGATCGTCGACCCGCAGGGTCATGTCCTCGACAGATTCGAACACCACCGCGCGCCCGGTATGCTGCAACAGCTTCGGGCTCGCAGCCGATTGCTTGATGACCGCGCCGCGCGGCGCGAGATTGCCGTGCAGGATGGCGAGGCCGCCCTCCTTCTTGATCGGATTGTCGCGCGAGCGGATCGCGTCCTGGCCGGGCACGTCCTCGGCATTGGCGACGACATCGCGCAGCGTCTGGCCGCTGATGGTCTTGGCGTCGAGATCGACGAGATCGCCGAGCTGCGCCAGCAGCTTCGGCACGCCGCCGGCGTGGTGGAAATGCTCCATGTAGTGCTCGCCGGACGGCTTGAGATCGACCAGCACCGGCACCTCGCGGCCGATCTGGTCGAACACTTCGAGATCGAGCCGATGCGGCGAGCGATGCGCCATCGCGGTCAGATGGATCAGGCCGTTGGTCGAGCCGCCAATCGCCTGGAGCACGACCTGTGCGTTCTTGAAGGAGGCCGGCGTCAGCAGCTCGCTCGGCTTCGGCCCCTTGGTCTTGGCCATCTCGGCGGCGACCTTGCCGCTGGCTTCGGCGAGGCGGAAGCGCTCGGCATGCGGCGCGGGGATCGTCGCGCTCATCGGCAGCGACAGGCCCATGGCTTCGATCATGCAGGCCATGGTCGAGGCCGTGCCCATCACCATGCAGGTGCCGACCGATGGCGCGAGGCGTCCGTTGACCGCCTCGATCTCGGCATCGTCCATGTCGCCGGCGCGATATTTCGCCCAGAGCCGGCGGCAGTCGGTGCAGGCGCCAAGCACCTCGCCCTTGTGATGGCCGACCACCATGGGCCCGACCGGAATGACCACGGTCGGCAAATCGGCGCTGATCGCGGCCATCACCTGTGCAGGAAGAGTCTTGTCGCAGCCGCCGATCACGATCACCGAATCCATCGGCTGGGCCCGGATCATCTCCTCGGTGTCCATCGCCATCAGGTTGCGCAGATACATCGAGGTCGGATGCGCAAAGCTCTCGGCGATCGAGATGGTCGGAAACACGAACGGCATCGCGCCCGACAGCATCACGCCGCGCTTGGCGGCCTCGATGATCTGCGGGACGTTGCCGTGGCAGGGATTGTAGTCGCTATAGGTGTTGGTGATGCCGACGATCGGGCGCTCCAGCGCATCGTCGGAATAGCCCATGGCCTTGATGAAAGCCTTGCGCAGGAACAGCGAGAAGCCGGCATCGCCATAGCTCGTCAGACCCTTGCGCAGACCACTCGTCATCATGTCAACTCCCTACGTTGCCATTGTGGTACAGCCTGCCCCTCGATTGTCAATAAGATTGGTCCATATTGTCGCGCCTTCTGGCCTTGAGCGCCACCTGGGGCGCGAATTATTGACAATCTGTTCCTTCCCTGCTCCACAGGGCGGACCGGCGAGCGGCCGGAGGCTGAGGGCATGTCCGACATTCGCACCGCAGACAGCATGCCGGTCCGGCGCGACGATCCGGATGACGTCGTCGCGCGGCTCGAGGAGGACATCATCTTCGGCCGTCTGCCGCCGGGCGCGCGCCTGACCGAAGACGCGCTGATGTCGCGCTACGGCACCTCGCGCCATTTCGTGCGCCAGGCGCTGGTCGATGCCGAGCGCCGCGGCATCGTCCGCCGCGAGAAGAATGTCGGCGCCACCGTGCGGTTCTATTCGGCCGAGGAGGTCCGGCAGATCTACGAGGTCCGGGAGATGCTGACGCGGCAGGCCGCGCTGATGATCCCCCTGCCCGCGCCGCAAGCCCTGATCGACGAGCTGACCGCCTTGCAGAAGCAGTATTGCGCGAAGGCAGACATACGCGACATGCGCGGCATCCACGAAGCCAACGACGCGTTCCACGTCGCGCTGTTCTCGGCCTGCGGCAATCCCTATCTGGTGCGCTCGCTGCAGGACTACATGAACCTGACGCTGCCGATGCGCGCGAAGAACCTCGCCGACCGCGAGGGCCTCGCGCAATCGCGCCGTCAGCATGAGCTGATGATCGAGCTGCTCAAGGGCCGCGACAGCTGGGCGCTGGCGCAGCTGTGCGTGGATCACATGCAGTTCAGCAAGGCGGACTATCTGGCGCGGATTGCGAGGGAGGAGGCGCGGCGGTAGAGTTTCGCTTCGACGTCTCAGGAGCTAGCGACCGGCCGGCGCGCGACGAGGACTGTGCCGATACATTGCAGCACGATTTCACGCTTTTGATTACGGAGATGGATCTGGTTGCGGACGATACCCCTGTCGGAATGCGACTTGGTTTCGCGCTTCTCCAGAATCGTCACATCAAGACCAAGCTCGTCTCCCGGGCGCACCGGCGTGGGCAACCTGAGTTCATCAAAACCGAGCCCGGCCAGGACACGAAGCGAGAACGGCTGTGTCTTGCTTAACAATGAAATGAGGATTGCGAAGGTGTAAGCACTTGATGCCGTCAGCCCCGCAAAGACCGAGCGAGCGGCAGCTTCCTCATCTACATGAAAGGGCTGCGGGTCGAACTTCTTGGCAAATTCAATGATCTCGTCCTTCGATACCTGATACGGGCCCGCCGTCCGCAATCTGCCGACCTCAGCTTCGTCGAAATACAGGATGGCCATCAACGCCTCCCAAGCGCTGGCTGGATGTGATGCAACCCTACCCGTCCCGCCACTCAAGGTTCGCAGATGGCGCGGATCGGCGCTACCTCACACGCACGTTCAATACCGCCTCAGCAGGCCTCGATCCACACCGGCATCGCCATAGGCGGCGCAGGCCCGTTTTGGGTCTTTGATCAAGTCCGCGCGGACGCGCCGGAACGTTTTGCCGGCCGCGTCGGACACTTCGGGGCGGAATTTGCCGGGATCGTAGCTCTCGCCGTCGCGGGCCTTGATGGCCGCGGCGTAGGCATCGATCATCGCCATCGCGGCCTCGGGGCTGCCGAGCAGCCGGGCGCCGAGTTGAACGCCGCCGCGACCATCGACCTCGTAACCGTCGCATCGCTGCTCCAGCACCACCGATGCGGTGACGAGCTGGTCGAGGAACGTCGCCTCGGCGTCGCTGAGCGCTGCGGCTTGTGCCGGTCCTGGCACGAGCGTCGCGAGCATCGCGACAGCTGGCAGATTGATTTTCATGCCGCCGATCATGTGGACCGATCAGGCGCGCCCCTGACGACCCATGACGAGGCCATACAGAAACAGGAGGATGATCGCACCGACCACGCTGCCGATGAAGCCGGCCCCCTCCCCGAACCGATACCATCCCACGGCCTGGCCGAGCCAGGTCGCAACGAACGCGCCGATGATTCCCAGAACCGTCGTCAAGATGAACCCCTTGGGCTCGGACTTGTCGCCCGGCATGATGAACTTCGCGACGAGTCCAACGATGAATCCGATGATGATCGTCCAAATGATACCCATTCGATCGCTCCAATCGGTCAATTCGCGTAGCAAGGTCTGAAGGAAAGTGTGATCGTTCGAGGTGAAGCCAGAGGATCCCAGGCGACGTTGATCTAGATCAATGGGCAGACGTCGCCAGACCGAAAGCTCAAATCCGCTCTTCCCGTGTGGACAGGCGCTCAACGCGCGCCGCAGCGCGAAGCGGATCGGTGCATGGCGATCATCGGCGAGATCACGCACACCACGACCTACCGCTATGCCAAGCCGGTGACGTTCGGCACGCACCGGGCCATGTTCCTGCCGCGGCGCGGCGCCTCGACCCGGCTGCTTCGCTGGTCCGCTTCGACCAGCGTGCCGTCGAAGGTCCATTGGGTCACCGATTCCCGCTCCAATGCCGTCACGGTGATGGACTTCAGCGAGCCCGGCAGCGAACTGACATTCACCTTCAAGGTTCGCGGCCTCTATTTCGGCATCAAGGGACTGGAATCGTTCCCGCTGGAGTCCCGTGCCGAGGAAGTCCCGGTGCAGTATACGCCGGACGAGTGGACCGACCTTGCAGGCTATCTGCGTCCGCACGCCGACGATCCCGACGGCAGCCATGCGGCGTGGACCAAGAGCTTCGTTGCCGGCGATCAGGACCGGACCGCCGACGTGCTGCGACGAATGCTTGGGATGTTTCGCAGCGAGTTCAGCTATCGCGGGCGAGAGACGGAAGGCACCCAGTCCCCTGGCGAGACGCTGCGCACGAGATCAGGGACCTGCCGGGATTTTGCCTGGCTGATGATCGAGACGTTGCGCAGGCTCGGCTTCGCTGCGCGTTTCGTCAGCGGCTATCTCTACGACGCCGCGCTCGACGGCGGCGCCGTGGGCATGACCGGCGCCGGCGCGACCCACGCATGGGTGCAGGTGTTTCTGCCTGGCGCCGGCTGGATGGACTACGATCCAACCAACAGCCTGAGCGCCGGCTTCGATCTCATCCCGGTCGCGATTGCGCGGCATCCGGGGCAAGCCGTGCCGCTGGCCGGCTCGTGGTTCGGCGATCCCGGCGACTATCTCGGCATGTCGATCAATGTCGCCGTTCACAAGATCGGCGAAGTGCTCGATCCTTCGGAAGGATAGACTACCGGCACAGGCGCGGCGGTCGCTGACCATGGTGTTTGTTCGCAACAACGCAAAAAGACACGGGCTGCTCGGCGCCGTCGCCGCCCCGTTCGAGGTCCTGAAAGACCGGATCAGGCAACTCTACGAAGGCGACACGTTCGGCTGCATCAAATTCCGCTACGCCTTGCTCGTGCTCGACATCGTCACGGTCCTGTTCATCATTGCGACGTCGTTCCTGCCGCGCAACAGGGTCATCGAGTCGCTCGATGTCGTGTTCGGTGTGCTGATCCTTGCGGACTTCTCGGCACGGATGATCATCAGTCGTCAGCCGCTGCATGACCTCGCGCGGCTTTCGACCTGGACCGATATCGTCGTGATCATTTCCTTCCTGGCGCCGCTCGCCGGAGAAGCCGGCGGCTTCCTGCGTGCATTTCGAACATTGCGGCTGCTGCGCGACTATCAGATGGTGGCGCGGCTCCGGGTCGACAGCGCCTTCTTCCGCCGAAACGAGGAGGTCGTCTTCGCCGTCGCGAACCTGGGCGTGTTCATCTTCGTGATGACGGGGATCGTCTACGAGACCCAGAAGTCCCACAACCACCAGATCGCATCACCTTGCCCGGCACCGTCGGGCGCCTGATCACCGTCGTCATCATGATCTTTGGCGTGACCCTGTTCCTGAATCTCGCCAAAGCCCTGCTCGCGCCCTCAAAGGTGCGCTTTCCCTGCCCGGTCTGTGCCCTCCAGCGCCATGACGTCGACGCGGTGCATTGCAAGGCTTGCGGGACCGTATTGAACATTCCCGACGAGGGGATGGACTAGGCTGCAGCGGCGCTTGCCACGAAGGGCTTCCCTCGCCCCGCAGCGGGAGCGCACCTGCGGAGCGAGCACGGACTGACGATAGAGCTAGCGGCAAGGTCCTGCTGCAGGCATTACTACGGAACGCTGCCGCCCCGGGCGCGTTGGAAGGCCGAGCTCTAGCCTCGGTCTTGCTTCGGACGCGGTAGGTGCAGTTTCCCGGAGCATCTCACGCCCAAGAGCGGGCTGACCGAGCAGGTTGAACAATGAGGGTCTGCGGAACGATGCGGGCCGGTTTGTTCATCGCATTGATTGCAGCGGCCTGGCTCGGCGGACAGGTCCAGAACTGCCTCGCGCAAAAGCCGCCACCCGCGTCTCCGAGCGATTCCACGAAGGCGTCTCCGAGAAAGGAAGCCATCCCCAGGAAGCAAACGGGACGATCTGCGGACCCGTACACGGTGGGATTCGTAACCGGTACGCCGCAATGCACTGAATTCGCGATCGCTCAGGACATTGCGACCACGCTCGCTACCGGCCAAGAGACCGGCCCTCATGGCGAGGTCGCCTTGCGGGTTCTGCCCATCGTGGGAAACGGCGGTATTCGTAACGTCCTTGATGTGCTCACGCTCGCTGGTGCCGACGTGGCGATCGCCCCTGTCGTCCTTGTCGATCGGCTGCGGGAGACAAGGACCTTCGGAGATATCTCCGACAGGCTGACCTACATTGCCCCGCTCCATATCGAAGAGTTCCATCTTCTCGCGCGACCGGAGATCGGAAGTCTGACGGAGCTGGCGGAAAAGAGGGTCAATCTCGGGGAAGACGGCAGTGCCAGCGCTATCCTCGGCCGCGAAGTGTTCAACCGTCTGGGCGTCAAGATCAGCGAGTCGAACTTGGGACCGGAGGCTGCGCTGGATGGACTGAGGAAGGGAGCTCTCTCCGCAGCTCTGTTAGTGTCAGGAAAGCCGGTGAGCTTCCTGACGCAGGTCTCGCAGCTCGATGGTATTCGCCTCCTGCCCATCCCCTACTCCAAAGAGCTGCTGCAACAAGATTATCTGCCATCGACGCTTCGCCATCAGGACTACCCGAATATCATCACGGCCGAAGCAAGCGTCGACACTGTCGCGATTAAATCCGCTCTGTTCGCCTACAACTGGCCGATCGGCAGCGAGCGATATCGGTTGCTGGATTTGTTCGTCCAGACATTGTTCACGCGCTTTCCCGAATTTCTCGGCGACGCGCATCATCCCAAATGGCGCGAGGTGAACCTGGCCGCGCTGCTCCCCGGATGGCGACGATTCCGACCGGCAGAGCGGTGGCTCCAGCAGCAATCAGGCGGCGAGGCCGCGCTTCGCAAGGCGTTCGGCCGGTTCCTCGAGGGAAAACCAACAGCCAATCCGCCAGACCGCGAAGAATTGTTCCAGGATTTCCTGCGCTGGAGAGAACGCAATCCCGCCAAGTGAGCAGGCTTTGACAAACAAAACCTCGGGAGGGATCCGATGCGCAAAGCGCTGGTGAGCGCAACCCTCGTCGCGTTGCTCGCCTTGATCGCCGATGTGAGGCGTCCCGCCGCCCAATTTGACCCCTTCTTGCCGCAGGCGCCGCAAACGTTCGCGCCGGGCACCGCACCACCGGCCGACAATGTCGAGCAAACCAGGACAGTCCCCCATCGAAGCAGCCGGGTGCACAGAAAGCACGAAGTCGTTCGTCCGCCGCCAAATCAGCGGGAGGTCGCGGAAAAAAACGGATACAAGCGGGTCAGCGATCTCGTGACCTTCCCGAAGTTCTTTCCGGGCCTTGGCATCATCTTCGTCAAGCCCGACACTTTGCCGCTGGGGCCATTCCTGTGCTTCGATCGCAGGGATCGTCTGATCGCGACCGTGTACATGGTCCCCAACAAGGACATCGACGATCACAAGTCATTGGAGGGGGCGGGGTCAGCGCGGCCTGTTGATCACGTCAGCTTCTACTTCAATCCCGGTCACCCCGGCGTGGACGTGCCGCATTACCATGTGGTGCTCTGGCATGTGACCAAGAAACAGGAAGCGCGCGTTGCAAAATGACGACGCGCGACTGTGGTGCGTCGTTGAAGCCGGGCGCTTGGCCCGGCCGCAGAAATTCCCAGGAGTTGACGAGCGCGTACCCTACCGCTTCTTCCAGTCGATGATCCGGCTCGGGTCGGCGTCGAACTCCATGCTGCAGAACGTGCCGCCCTGGAAATAATCGCCGACCGGGTCCGGCTTCAGCTTGGCCTGCTCGGCCATCGCGTGCTCGCGGAAATCTTCGGCGCGTCCCGTGGGACGATAGCCGAACTCGTAGGCGCGATGGTTGTCCCACCAGGCGCGCTCGTTCAGCGAAGCGCCGTAGAACACCTCGAAATGGATGTCGGGATGTTCGAGCCCGATGCGGCAGAGCTGCACGAGGTCGTCGGGCTTGAGCCAGATCGAGAGCCGGCGCTGGTCGAGCGGCATGTCGCCGAAATTGCCGATGCGCAGGCAAGTCACCTTCAGCCCGTGCTTGTCGGCGTAGAGCGCGCCGACCGCCTCGCCGAACACCTTGCTGACGCCATAGCGCCCGTCGGGACGCGGGGTGACGTCGGTGCCGATCTTGTGGTGGCGCGGATAGAAGCCGACGGCGTGGTTCGACGAGGCGAACACGACGCGCTTGACGCCCTTGCGATAGGCGGCCTCGAACAGATTGTAGCCGCCGATGATGTTGGCCTGGAGGATCTGGTCCCAGGTGCCTTCGACCGAATAGCCGCCGAAATGGATGATGCCGTCGACGCCCTCGCAGATCGCCTCACACTGCGCGAGATCGGCGAGATCTGCCGCCTTGAACTTCTCGTCCGCGCCGAGATCGGCCGGCGGCTTGATGTCGGAGAGCAGGAGATCAGGATAGATTGGCGGCAGCAATTTTCGCAGGCTCGTGCCGATTCCGCCCGAAGCTCCCGTCATCAAAATACGCGGCATGTTGTCCCTCGCCGTTAGTGACCGTGACCGATTTGCGGTCACGTGTCTCTAATGATAGCAGGATTGTCCAGAGGGAACGAAACGAGAGAACCGACATGAATGAGGCATCGTCCCACTCCCAGGATTCCAGCCAAGATATCCGCCAAGGCTGGCGGCCGGCGACCTATTACCCCGATCCGGCGATCAAGGCGCTTGATCCTCGTTTCGAAAAATACTGGCTGAAACTGTCGGCGGTGGAACGGATTGCGACCGGGCTGCGCTGGGCCGAAGGTCCGGTGTGGGTCGGCGACGGGCGTTATTTGCTGTGCAGCGACATCCCCAATCAGCGCATCCTCAAATGGGAAGAGGAGACCGGGGCGGTTTCGGTCTTCCGAAAACCCTCGAATTTCGCCAACGGCAATACGCGCGACCGCCAGGGCCGGCTCGTGACCTGCGAGCATGGCGGGCGCCGCGTGACCCGCACCGAATATGACGGCAGCATCACCGTGCTGATGGATCAATTCAATGGCAAGCGGTTGAACTCGCCGAACGATGTCGTTGTTAAATCGGACGGCTCGATCTGGTTCACCGATCCGATCTTCGGCATCCTCGGCAATTACGAGGGCTACAAGTCCGAGCCCGAGATCGACATGAACGTCTACAGGCTCGACCCGGAGACCCGCAAAGCCACCGTCGTCGCCGAGGGTGTGCTCGGGCCGAACGGGCTTGCCTTCTCGCCGGACGAGAAAATCCTCTACCTCATCGAATCCCGCGGCGTGCCGACCCGCAAGATTCTCGCCTATGACGTCTCGCCTTCCGGTGACAAGCTTTCGAACAAGCGCGTCTTCGTCGATGCCGGCCCCGGCACGCCGGACGGTTTCCGCGTCGACATCGACGGCAATCTTTGGTGCGGCTGGGGCATGGGTGATCCCGAGCTCGACGGCGTCGTGGTGTTCGCGCCCGACGGCGTCATGATCGGCCGCATCGCGCTGCCCGAGCGATGCGCGAACGTCTGCTTCGGCGGTGTCAAGCGCAACCGCCTGTTCATGGCGGCGAGCCAGTCGATCTACGCGCTGTATGTGAACACGCAGGGGGCGCTCGGCGGCTAGCGCTGCACTCGTAGGGTGGGCAAAGCGCAAGCGTGCCCACCACTTCTTATTTGTCGCGCGAGATCGTGGGCACGTCGCTGCGCTCCTTTGCCCACCCTACGGCACTCCCTTCCGTCATTGCGAACGAAGCGAAGCAATCCAGACTGCCTCCGCGGCAAGATTCTGGATTACTTCGTCGCTTGCGCTCCTCGCAATGACGACGGAGCGAAAAGAAAAACGCCGGAGCAGTTGCCCGCTCCGGCGTCGTGATCGTCCAATCGCTAAAGCTTACGCCGCGTTGAAGCCGGCGACGGCCTTCACCTCGAGGAAGTCCTCGAGGCCGTACTTGCCCCACTCGCGGCCGTTGCCGGACTGCTTGTAGCCGCCGAACGGCGCGGTGCGGTCGTTGGGCACGCCCTGGAGGTTGACGTTGCCGGCGCGGATCTGGCGGCCGACGCGCTTGGCGTCCTCGACCGTCGCGCCCGAGACGTAGCCGGCAAGACCGTACGGCGTGTCGTTGGCGATCTGCACGGCGTCGGCTTCGTTCTTGGCGCCGAGGATGGTCAGCACCGGTCCAAAAATCTCTTCGCGGGCGATCGTCATCTCGGGGGTGACGTCGGCGAAGATGGTCGGACGGACATAGAAGCCCTTGTTGACGCCTTCGGGCAGGCCGGGGCCGCCGGCGACGAGGGTTGCGCCCTCGTCGATGCCCTTCTTGATCAGCGCCTGGATCTTGTCCCACTGGCCGCGGTTGACGACCGGGCCGATGGTGGTGCCTTCGCCGCGGGGATCGCCCGCCTTGGTCTTGTCGGCGACGGCCTTCGCGATCGCGGCGACTTCCTTCATCTTGGACAGCGGCACGATCATGCGCGAGGGCGCGTTGCAGGACTGGCCGGAGTTGTTGAACATGTGCATCACGCCGCCGGTCACCGCCTTCGTGAGGTCGGCGCCTTCGAGGATGACGTTCGGCGACTTGCCGCCGAGCTCCTGGCTGACGCGCTTCACGGTCGGCGCGGCGCGCTTGGCCACATCGATGCCGGCACGGGTCGAGCCGGTGAAGGAGATCATGTCGATGTCGGGGTGCTCGCTCATGGCGGCGCCGACCTCGGGGCCGAGGCCGTTGACGAGGTTGAACACGCCCTTCGGCACGCCGGCTTCATGGAGGATTTCCGCGAAGATCAGCGCTGAGGTCGGGGTGAACTCCGACGGCTTCAGGATCATGGTGCAGCCGGCGGCAAGCGCAGGCGCGACCTTGCAGGCGATCTGGTTGAGCGGCCAGTTCCAGGGCGTGATCATGCCGACCACGCCGATCGGCTCGCGCAGCACCATGGCGGTGCCGACCGGTTCCTCGAAATGATAGTTCTTGAGCACGTCAAGCGTGGTCATGAGATGGCCGAGGCCGGCGCCGGCCTGGAGTTTTTCGGCCATCGGCAGCGGCGCGCCCATTTCGTCGGAAACGGCGGCGCCGATCTCCTTGAGACGGCCCTTGTAGATCTCGATCACTTTGGTGAGCAGCGCAACGCGCTCTTCACGGCTGGTCTGGGAGAAGGTTGCAAAGGCGCGCTTGGCGGCGGCAACCGCCTTGTCCACGTCAGCCTTGGAGCCCAGCGCAACCTCGTACATCGCCTCTTCCGTCGCGGGATTGACCACGGCGGTGGACTTCTTGACGGCGGGATCGACCCAGGCGCCGTCGATGTAGAATTGCATGCGATTGACCATCTTTGACCTCTTCTTGAGAGCTTGGAGGGGGCGTTTCGGCAGGCATCCTTGCACGAAAGCGCCAGCAGTTGAACCCGCCATATGCGGGGCCAGCGTTGTGGCGGACGGAGATTATATGAGCCGATGGCGGGAACGTGGCAAGTGTGGCGCAGCCGTCATTCCGGGGCGCGGCAAAGCCGCGAGCCCGGAATCCATTTCACCACCTGTACCGAGGCCCGATGGATTCCGGGCTCGACGCTACGCGTCGCCCAGGAATGACAACTACACCGCCATCTTCCGATGCAGCACCGGCGCGCCGGTGGTGAGGCTTTCGGCCGCATCGATGATCGCGTTCGCGTCGATGCCGTAGTGGCGGTAGAGGTCGGCGATGCTTCCGGTCTGGCCGAACTGCTCGACGCCGAGCGCCTCGACGCGATGGCCGCGGACACTGCCGAGCCAGCCGAGCGCGGAGGGATGGCCGTCGATCACGGTCACAATGCCGCAGTCGCGCGGCAGCGGCGCCAGCAGCTTTTCGATGTGGCTGAGATGCTGCACGCCGCGCCGATCGCGCCGCAATCTTCGCGCGGCGGTCCAACCCGCATGGAGACGGTCGGCAGAGGTGATCGCAAGCAGGCCGATGTCGCGCCGGCTCTCGCCGATGAAGCCGGTCGCCTCGATCGCTTCAGGGGCGACCGCGCCGGTATAGGCGATCACGACCTCGGCATTCGGGCCCGGCTTGCGCAGCCAATAGGCGCCGTCGGTGATGCCTTGTTGCAGCTCCGGCGTCATGATCCGCTGCGCCTGCTCGATGCTGCGCGTCGATAGCCGCAGATAGACCGAGCCGCCCTCACCCGGATCGCGCTGCATGTGCTGGAAGCCCCAACCCATGATCACGGCGAGCTCGTCGACGAAGGCCGGCTCGAACGAAGCGAGCCCGTCCTGCGCCATGCCGATCAAGGGCGTTGCGATCGACTGGTGCGCGCCGCCCTCGGGCGCCAGCGTGATGCCGGAGGGAGTCGCCGCAACCATGAAGCGCGCATCCTGGTAGCAGGCATAGTTCAGCGCATCGAGGCCGCGCTCGATGAAGGGATCGTAGAGCGTACCGACCGGCAGCAGCCGCTCGCCGTTGATCTGGTGCGACAGGCCGAGCGCCGAGAGCATGATGAACAGGTTCATCTCGGCAATGCCGAGCTCGAGATGCTGGCCTTTTGGCGAGAAGTCCCAGTTGAACGTGGACGGAATTTTCTCGCTGCGGAATAAATCGGCCTTCTCGGCGCGCGCGAACAGGCCGCGGCGGTTCACCCAGGGGCCGAGATTGGTCGACACCGTGACGTCGGGCGAAGTCGTGACGATGCGGCTGGCGAGCTCGCTGTCGCCGCGCGCGATCTCGTTCAGCACGAGGCCGAAGCCCTGCTGGGTCGACATCTGCGGCGACGGCTTGAAGGCGAGCGGGGCGGGCACCTCGACCACGGGCGCGGTCAGCCGGCGTCCGTCCTGGTTGAACGGCACGCGCGCGAGGAAGGCGTCGAGCTCGGCGGCGTCCTGCGCGAGGCCCTCATACTTGTCCCATTCGTGGCCGGGGCGGATGTTCTGGCTCTCGCGATACTTCTCCATCTGCGCGACCGTCATCAGGCCGGCGTGGTTGTCTTTGTGGCCCTGGAACGGCAGGCCGACGCCCTTGATGGTGTAGGCGATGAAGCAGACCGGGCGGTCGTGATCGATGGATTCGAACGCCTCCAGCATGCTCGCCATGTCGTGGCCGCCGAGGTTCGACATCAGCGCCAGCAGCTCCTCGTCGCTGCGCTTGTCGATCAGCTTCGTGATCGGCCCCTGGTCGCCGATCTCGTCGTGCAGATGTTTGCGGAAGGCCGCGCCGCCCTGGAAGCACAGCGCGGCGTAGAGCGCGTTCGGGCAATTGTCGATCCAGCGCTTCAGCGCCTCGCCGCCCGGCTCGGCGAAAGCTTCGCGCATCAGCCGGCCGTATTTCACGATGACGACGTCCCAGCCAAAATTGCGGAACATGGTCTCGAACTTCTCCCAGAGCCCCTCGCGCACGACGGCATCGAGCGACTGGCGGTTATAGTCCACCACCCACCAGGTGTTGCGCAGGCCGTGCTTCCAGCCCTCGGCGAGCGCCTCCCAGATATTGCCCTCATCCATCTCGGCGTCGCCGACGAGGGCAATCATCCGCCCTTCGCGGCGATCCTTCGCCCAGCCATGCGCCTTGACGTAGTCCTGCACCAGCGAGGAGAACAGCGTCTGCGCAACGCCAAGGCCGACCGAGCCGGTGGAGAAGTCGACGTCGTCGACGTCCTTGGTGCGCGAGGGATAGGACTGCGCGCCCTTGAAGCCGCGGAAATTCTCCAGCTTCTCGCGGCTCTGCCGGCCGAACAGGTACTGGATGGCGTGGAACACCGGGCTCGCATGCGGCTTCACCGCGACGCGATCCTCTGGCCTGAGCACGCTGAAATACAGCGCCGACATGATGGTCGCGAGCGAGGCCGAGGAGGCCTGGTGGCCGCCAACCTTGAGGCCGTCCGCATTGGGGCGGATGTGGTTGGCGTGGTGGATGGTCCATGACGACAGCCACAGCGCCTTGCGAGCGAGGGCAGTCAATGTGTCGAGACGGGCGGAATCAACGGGCATGGGCAATGCTCCCGGAAATCATCCCTCATGATACGCCTGCGAGAAGCGCCAAACTTCTCAATTTTTCGCGCCATACCTGCCGATATTGGGATATTTTACCAATCAATTGCCTCCAGAAGCAGGTTCCATCCCAATGCCCGACCTCGACGCCATCGACCGCAAGATTCTCGCGCTGCTCCAGACCGACAGCCGGCTGACCATGCAGGAGCTCGCCGACAAGGTCGGGCTCTCGGTCTCGCCCTGCCATCGTCGGGTGAAATTGCTGGAGGAGCGCGGCGTCATCTCGCGCTATATCGCCACCGTGGACCAGAAGGCGCTCGGGCTGCACGTCAGCGTGTTCATCTCGATCAAGCTGGCGCGGCAGAAGGAGGAGGACCTCAACCGCTTCGCCCGCGCCATCTCGAAATGGGACGAGGTGCTGGAGTGCTATCTGATGACCGGCAACCGCGACTACCTGCTGCGGGTGGTGGCGGCCGACCTCGCCTCCTACGAGACGTTCCTGAAGACCAAGCTGACCCGGCTCGACGGCATCGCCTCGATCGAGTCCAGCTTCGCGCTCAGCCAGGTGAAATATTCGATCGCGCTGCCGGTCTGACAGCAGGGCTGCCGGGCCGTATCAGGGCCCATTCCACCCAGGGCGGGCGGCCCGGCCGCCAATGTCACATTGCCGCAATAAACCCCGCCGATGGTCGCGGGCGAGAAGGCACCTGAGCCGAAAGAAGGACCACCATGACTGCATCCGACCGCACCTCCGAAACCGCCAAACGCGAGCGCATCATTCAGGAGATGGCCGACGATCTCGACGAGGAGCTGGAGATGGAGCTGGATGATGCCCGTCTCGACGAGCTGCTGGACGAGACCGACATGCTCAATCCGACGGTCGACCGCAAGCTCTATTTCCGCGAGCTGCTCCGCCTCCAGGGCGAGCTTGTCAAGCTGCAGGACTGGGTGCAGAGCGAGAAGAAGAAGGTCGTGGTACTGTTCGAGGGCCGCGATTCCGCCGGCAAGGGCGGCGTCATCAAGCGCATCACCCAGCGCCTCAATCCCCGCATCTGCCGCGTCGCGGCGCTCCCCGCCCCGAGCGAGCGCGAGCGTACGCAATGGTACTTCCAGCGCTATGTGGCGCACCTGCCGGCCGGCGGCGAGATGGTGCTGTTTGACCGCAGCTGGTACAACCGCGCCGGCGTCGAGCGCGTGATGGGCTTCTGCACCGACGAGCAGTACCAGGAGTTCTTCAAGACCGTGCCGGAGTTCGAGCGGATGCTGATCCGCTCCGGCATCATCCTGGTCAAATACTGGTTCTCGATCACCGACGACACGCAGCAGTTCCGCTTCACCATGCGCATCCGCGACCCTCTGAAGCAATGGAAGCTGAGCCCGATGGACGTCGAGGCCCGCACCCGCTGGGAGGCGTACACCAAGGCCAAGGAGACCATGCTGGAGCACACGCATCTGCCGGACTCTCCGTGGTGGATCGTCGATGCCGTGGACAAGAAGCGCGCCCGGCTCAACTGCATCGCGCATCTGCTCGACCAGATCCCGTACCAGGAAGTGGCGCGCGTGCCGGTGGTGCTGCCGGATCGCGTGCGCAATCCCGACTATCACCGCGGCCCGATTCCGCCGGAGATGTACGTGCCGGCGAAATACTGACGGCGCCTGCCGCTAAAGCGCGATGAGATTGGGATGAATCGTCATCGCGCTTTAGATTGTTGCTTGAGCATGATCTTTTCGGAAAACCGCGGCGCACTTTTCCGGATCATGCTTTAGCGGCGGACCGGCTTTTCGGACGAGGACAGCGTGATGCCCGTGCCGAGCGATCTGAGCGTGACCAGGGATTCGACCCGCCGCCGCGCTCGCCTCAGCCCGTGGCTCGCGCTGGCGAGCGCGCTGTCCGTGCTGACGGTTGCGCTCGCCCTGTCCTATTGGGCCTGGCAGCCGGCGACGCTGCGCATCGCCGTCGGTCCTGCCGGCAGCGACGACCAGACACTCATCGCGGCGCTGGCGAAGGCGTTCGACGCCAAGGCCGGCGCGATACGCCTTGTCCCGATCGAGACCGACGGCACGCTGCAAAGTCTCAATTTGCTCGGCACCGGCAAGGCGGATCTTGCGGTGGCGCGCGGCGATCTCGCAATGCCGGCCGAGACCAATTCGGTTGCGATCCTGCGGCGGAATTTCGTGGTGCTGTGGGCGCCGACGGGGCGCAAGGGCGCAGCGCGGTCCAAGGTCACCGAGATCGCATCGCTCAGCGGGCGCCGCATCGGCGTCGTCGGCCTCGGCGATGCCAATGTCGACGTGCTGCGCGTCATCCTGGCGGAATCAGGCGTCAACCCGCAGAAGGTGACGATCACCCAGTTTGGCACCGACCGCATCTCCGAGATGACCCAGGATGCCGCGCTCGACGCCTTCATGATGGTGGGGGCGCTCGACGACAAGGTCATCGCCAGCACGATCGCCACGACCGCGCGGCTGCGCGGCGAGCCCAAATTCCTGTCCGTCGACGTTTCCGACGCGATCGCCGAGCGGCACCCGCTCTATGAGTCCGAGGAGATTCCGGCGAGCGCATTTGCCACGACGCCGCAGCGGCCCGACGACAAGATCGACACCATCGCCGTCAATCAGTTGATCGTCGCGCCCGCGTCATTGTCCGAGGACACGGTCGGCGCCTTCACCCGCGAGCTGTTCGCGGTCCGGCCGTCACTCGCGAAGGATTTGCCCGGCGCCAGCCACATCCAGAAGCCCGACACCGACAAGGATGCCGCGCTGCCGGCCCATCCGGGCGCTGCCGCCTATATCGACGGCAACGAGCGCAGCTTCATGGACAAGTACAGCGACTACATCTGGGGTGCGGTGCTGCTGCTCTCCGGCCTCGGCTCGGTCGCCGCGTGGCTGCGGCATTATCTCAGGCGCGAGGAGCGCAGCCTGAACGCGCTGCATCGCGACCGCCTGCTGACGGCAATCTCCAGCGTGCGCGAGGCGACCTCGCTGGACGACCTCGCGGCGATGCAGGGCGCCGCCGACGAGATTTTGCGCGAGACACTCGCCTGTCACGAGGACGGCGCCATCGAGGACGGCGACCTCGCCGCGTTCGGCCTCGTGCTGGCGCAGTTCCACCAGGCCATCGTCGACCGCCGCGCCGTGATCGCGGAGGCGCCCGCAAAGCCGGGCGGCGGCGCGCTTCAGCCGGTGCCTATCTCCACGGCTGCACGATGATCTTGGTATGCGCCTCGGGATTGGCGAGGTCGGCGAACGCCTTGGCGACGCCGTCGATGCCGACCTCGGCGGTCACCATCGCTGCGGCATCCACCTGCCCTTCCGCGATCAGGCGCAGCGACGCGGCGAACTCGTCCGGCGTGTAGCCGAGCACGTACTGGACGTTCAGCTCCTTCATGATGCCGAGCATGGGCTCGTTTCTGTCGCTCTCCATGCAGACGCCGACAACGACGATCCTGGCATCGCGCGGCGCGCCTTCGAACACCTGCTGGAGCAAGCCGGGCACGCCGACGCATTCGAAGATGATCGCGGGCTTGAGCGCCGGCAGCATGGCCTGGAACGGTGGCCGCGCGGCTTTCTCCGCCTCCGACATCTGGGCGTGCTCGGCCCAGGTCGCATAGGGCTGCGACACCCTGGGATCGACCACGACGTCCGCACCGAGCTTTGCGGCAAGCGCGCGCCGCGCCGGCGAATAGTCGGCGGCGATGATCGGGTGCAGGCCCTTGATCTTCAGCGCCGCGATCACCGCGAGACCGACCGGGCCACAACCGATCACCAGCGGCACCTCGCCGCTCCCGATATTCGCCTTCGCCACGGCGTGAACGCCGACCGCGAGCGGCTCGGTCAGCGCGGCATGTTCCGGCGCAAGACCATTGGGCACTTCGAGCAGGAGCGGCTCGCTCAAGATCATCTGTTCCGCATAGCCGCCGACGAAGTCGTTGGAATAGCCGATGCCCTTGATGCCCTCCGCTGTCAGCAGCGCGGGCAGCGAGCAGACATGCGTGCCCGGCTTGAGCTTGCGCGCGGAGCCGGGGCCGTAGTCGACGATCTCGCAGCAGAACTCGTGGCCGAACACGACGTCGCGCGAAAGATCCATCGGCGTACGCCCAGTCCTCTTCGCCATCTCCACCATGCGAGGAGCGTGCTGACGCGCGTGCAGGTCGGAGCCGCAGATGCCGCAGGCGAGCGTCTTGACCAGCACCTGGCCGGGGCCCGGCGTCGGCTCCGCCATCCGGCCGACGACAATCTCACCGTTCCTGAAAATCGCAGCGCGCATCCGGCCCCTCCCCTGTCGTTGGAGCCGTTGATAGCACGTCTCAGGACGCGCGGACTTGCGTCAGGGGTTCGGGGAACGCTCTTCCAGCACCAGGAGCTGGGCGCGGCGGATGCGCTCGCGATGGGCGATGTAAAGACCGCTGGCGACGATGAAGGCGGCACCGGTGACGGTCCAGACATCAGGGACTTCGCCGAACAGGAAGAAGCCCAAAATGCTGACCCAGAGCAGCTGCGTGTAGGAGAACGGCGCCAGCACGGAGGCGTCGCCATAGCGATAGGCCAGCACCACGATCCACTGGCCGACGGTGGAAGCAACACCGATGACGATGCCGAGCCCGATCGCAGTCCAGCTCGGCGTGACCCAGACGAACGGCACCATCAGGCTGAGGATGGCAACGCCGGTGAGCGCGGAATACGCCATGGTGGTGAGCACGGCTTCGCGCCCGCTCATCATCCGCGTCAGGATCAGCGCGGCCGCCCAGCAGAATGCCGAGACGATCGGGAAGAACGCGGCGACGTGGAACGCGCTCGAGCCTGGGCGCAGGATGATCATCACGCCCATCAAGCCGATCGCGGTCGCGATCCAGCGGCGCATGCCGACCTTCTCGCTCAGGAAGATGATCGAGAGCGCGGTGACGAACAGCGGCGAGACGAAGCCGGTGGCGGAGGCTTCCGCGATGGGAAGAAAGCGAAGGCCCGTGATGAAGAACAGCGAGGAGCCGAGCAGCGCCGCGCCGCGCATCAATTGAAGGCCGAGCCGGTCGGTGTGCATCGCATGCAGCGGCGAGCCCGGCAGCATCACCGGCGTGAACATCAGCGCGAAGGTGACGAAGCGGATCCAGGTGATCTCGATCGACGGCAGGCTCGACGAGAGGTATTTCGCAGTGACGTCGGAGCAGCCGAGAAACACCGTCGACAGCAGCACCAGCGCGATGCCCTTGAAGGGATGATCGACGCGCGCAGGCGCGCGGCGAGCCTCCTGCTTCTTCTCCGGCACGGAAGGCATGGGAATACTGTCGAGCCTTGCGGCTGCGGCGGGCGGCGGGGTCACGGCTGGAACCTGGGAAAACGACGATTCGGGAACGATCGTAAAAAACGACAAAAGCGCCGCTTTCACAACTTCCGAAAACAGGATGCCGATATGCGCTCACGTCCGCGCGCGTCAATACTCCATTAATAATGGGGGGTTGTGCGCTACAACATGGGCAGGCTGCGCGGCTTCGGACCGCGCGGAAACGCCGCATCGAGCGCCGAAATCTCCTCTTTCGTCAGCACGAGATCGCCGGCAGCCGCATTTTCGCCGGCATGTTCCGCGGACGAAGCCTTCGGAATCGCGAACACCGTAGTCACACGGGTGAGGAAGCTCAGCGCGACCTGACGCGGTGTCGCACGACGTGCCTCCGCGATGCGCGCGAGCACTGCGCCGCCCTTGCTGCGCGCATCCGGGAAATCATCGTGGCCGAACGGCGAATAGGCCACCACGGCGACGCCGTGCTGCTCGCACCACGGGATTACCGCATGCTCGATCGCGCGCTCCTTGAGGTGATAGAGCACCTGATTGCAGGCGATGCGGCCCGCGCCGGAGACGTCGAGAATGTCGTCGAGATCGTCGGCGTCGAAATTGGAGACGCCCCAGGATTTGATCTTGCCTGATGTCACCAGTTCCTCGAATGCGGCGACGGTGTCCTCCAGCGGATAGGAGCCGCGCCAGTGCAGGAGATAGCAGTCGAGGCGATCGGTCTTCAGCCGCTTCAGCGAGCGTTCGCAGGCGGTGATGGTGCCGCGGCGCGAGGCGTTGCTCGGCAGCACCTTCGACACCAGGAACACCTCGTCGCGCCGGCCCGCGATCGCGTCGGCAATGACGAGTTCGGCATCGCCATACATCTCGGCGGTGTCGATATGCGTCATGCCAAGATCGAGCCCGCGCTGCAGCGCCGCGATCGCGCGCTTGCGATCGCCATGGTCGAGATACCATGTGCCCTGCCCGATCACGGAGACATTGGCGCCGGTCTTGCCGAAAGGTTTTGTGTTCATGTTTGTCTCCGAACTCCGGTGTTTCTTCCCCCTCTCCCCGTTCTTACGGGGAGAGGGTTGGGGTGAGGGGCAGCTTCCGCAATCAAGGTAGCAGTTGGACTCGTGGAGAGTCCCCCTCACCCGCATTTGCGCTTCGCGCAACTGCGGCCTCTCCCCGCACGCGGGGAGAGGCGAAAAGCCGCGCGCTTACGAGTTCAATGCGCTGATATCCGCAACCAGCACGCTGCCGGTCGCGGACTCCGTGATATAGAGACGATCCTTGTTCGCGCCACCGATGGCGACATTGGTGCAGTTCGCGCCCGCGCAGGATTTGATCCGCGCGATCAATTCGCCATTCGGCGCGAACACGAAGACGTGGCCGAGCGAGGCGTGGCCGACGAACAGGCGTCCCTTGGCGTCCATGGTCATGCCGTCGGGGCCGCTGGTGCCGAACAGCGAGCAGAAGCGGCCGACCTTGGACACGCTGCCGTCCTTCATGAACGGCAGCCGCCACACCGCATTGTCGCGCGTCATCGCGACGAACAGCACGCTCTCGCGGGGATCGAGCACCAGCCCGTTCGGGCTGATGCCGGTGTCGATCAGGCAATCGAGCCGCCCGTTCGGTGCGAGCCGGTAGACGCGGCCGCTCGGATCATGCAGGCCGGTCTGGCCCTGATCGGTGAAATAGATGTCACCGTTGGAAGCGAGATGCAGATCGTTGCAGCCGCGGAAGGATTCTGAGTTACGCGCGGTCAGCACCGGCGTGATGCGGCCGGCCTTGGCGTCGAGCTCCATGATGCCATGCATGTAGTCGGCCACCAGGATGCGGCCGTCGGGCGCGATCTTCAATCCGTTCGGCCAGCCGTCATACTCGATCACAAGCGACCACGCGCCGCCGGGCGCAATCCGGAAGATGCGGCCGAACGGAATGTCGACGATGTAGAGATTGCCGTCCTTATCGAACGACGGCCCTTCGATGAAGCTATCGGTCGGCACACCCGGCCGGTTGGCATCGGCCCAATCGGTCCGCACGCCCTTGCGGCGGAATGTGTCGGGCATGGCGGAGAAGAGTTTTGCTTCGATCAGGCGCGGCGGCGTTTCCAGGTACATCATGGTTGTTATGATTGCTGAGAGGGGAAGTGCGGCAACATAGGGCACAATCGCGGGCGCGTCGATTGGAACGACGGGCATGGCTGCGTTGGCAAGATGGACTGCCGCGAGCCGCCAATCGGGCCCCGTCATCCTGAGGTGCGACGCGAGCGATGCGAACGCATCGAACGCGGAGCCTCGAAGGATGAAACGGCCCCGATGCAGCCGGGCCGTCTATCCTTCGAGGCCTCCGCTACGCTCCGGCACCTCAGGATGACGGGGATGGTTGCGTGCCAGCCGTAGGGTGGGCAAAGGCGCGAAGCGCCGTGCCCACGATCTCTTCGTTATTTCGGGTGATGGTGGGCACGCTTCGCTTTGCCCACCCTATGGCAGTCTTCGCTCGCCCGCCTCAAGCCGCGCGGACGGTGGCCAGGAACTGATCGACCTCACTGCCGAGGCGCTTGCTTTCGTCGAGCAGCGCGAGCGCCGCGCCGTGCACCTGGCCGGCGGCAGCGCCGGTTTCGGATGCGCCGCGCCTGACATCCTCGACGCTGGTGGAGACTTCGGATGCGCCCTGCGCCGCCTGCTGCACGTCGCGCGCGATCGCCCGCGCGGCGGCGCCCTGTTGTTCGACCGCAGCGGCGATCGAGGATGCAATGTCCGCCATGGATTCGATGGTGCCGCCGATCTCCTTGATCGAGTCCACCGACTGCCGCGTCGCCAACTGGATCTGCGCGACCTGACGGCCGATCTCGTCGGTCGCCTTCGCGGTCTGGCCGGCGAGCGCCTTCACCTCCGAGGCGACGACCGCGAAGCCCTTGCCCGCCTCGCCGGCGCGCGCCGCTTCGATCGTTGCATTCAGCGCCAACAGATTGGTCTGCCCGGCCACCGCCGAGATCATGCGCACGACCTCGTCGATGCGGTCGGCCGTCTGCGAGAGCGCATCGATCTGGCCGTTGGTCCGGCTCGCCTGCGCGACGGCAGCGAGCGCCACCTCATGTGACTGCGCGACCCGCCGGCCGACCTCGCCGACCGACGTCACCATCTCCTGGCATGCGGCGGCCGCCGACTGGACGCTCGCCGACGATTGTCCGGATGCGGCAGCGACCGTTGCGGATAAGGCATTGGTCCCCTCCGCCGTATTGGTCAATCCATTGGCCGCCAGCTCGATTTCGGACGAGGCCGCAGTGACCGCATTGACGATGCTGCCGACCGCCGCTTCGAAACGATTGGCAATCTCGAGCATCCCCTGTTTGCGCTGGGCTTCCGCGTCATGCTTGGCCTGCTCGCGGGCATCGGCCATGTGCCGGTTCTCGAGCAGCTTGTGATGGAAGACGGCGAGCGACGTCGAGATCTTGCCGATCTCGTCATGGCGCGCGACCTGCTCGATCGGACGGTCGAGATCGCCGTTCGCCAGATGCTCCATCGCCAGGACCATGCGGGTGAGCGGCGCAGTCAGCCGGCGGCCGAACCAGAATGCGACGACGATCATCACGGCAACCGTGACGGCGATGGACCAGACCACATAGCGCTGCACGACCGTTAGCTCATCGCTGACGGCCTCGAGGCGTTTGCCGGCCGCGGTCCTGACGGTCTCCAGATTGGGCCGCAGCCGATCGTAGATCTGGGCAAGATCCTCGGCTTCCTCGTTGAGCGTGCTCTGGCCGGCCATGAAGGCGAGGAAGCTCGTCTTGTAGCTGTCGATCAGCTTCTTGATCTCGGCCTTGGCGTCATCGGGCAGATCGGATTTGCCAAGCTCGGTCAGGAATTCTCCGACGCGCTTGCTCAGTTCGTCGCCGTATTTCTCGTCGCCGCGCAGCATGAAATCCTTCTCGTGCCGCCGCATCATCAGCATGAGAACGGACAGCCGCGGCTGGTCGAATGTCTTGAGCTTGCTCTCGACCGAATGCACGGCCGCGCGCAGCTTGCCCTGCAACCCGTCATTCTCGTTGAAGCCGACGAGCTTCTGGGCGGAGACCACATTGGCGAAGCGTGTGTTGTAGCTGGCGATGACGGGGCGGAACGACAGCGCCTTGCGCAGCGGATCGTCTTCCGCAAGCGCAGCGGCGATCTCTTCGACTGCCGCCAGATGGCCGGTCGCCGCGCGCAGCGTCTCGTCATGCGCGGCGACCTTCTTGTCGGTCGGCTTCTGCAGGAAATTGGTGGCGAGTTCGCGCCCCTGCAACAGGCTCTCGGACAGGCGCGCGGTTTCGGATTCCAGCTTGGTGAAGCGGTCGGCGGTTGCACGGCTGCGATCCTCGATCTGCCGGCCGGCGAGATAGATCACGCCCACCATGAGGACGCCGGTCACGCCCAACAAAAGCACCTGCGTGCGCAGGCCAAGGTGAAAGCTGTGCAATTGAAAAAGACGCGCCGACCGAAGTCTGCCAAACATGTGTTCCCAGCCCCGAAAGTATCAATTCGCAAAAATTGATCCATTCTAGCTGGAATTGCTTAACAGTCCGGCAACCACCGACCCCCGGTACGCCGTCGGCGCGTGGCCCAAGGTCCCCTTCCGGCCGGCGGACGGCCGAATTAGCCCGCCGCCCCCGCCAGCTTGGCTTGCTTCGCCGGTGCCTCCGTCGTTGCAATCAGGCGCTTCAGCTCGGGGATGCAGGAGCCGCAATTCGTGCCGGCCTTGAGCTTTGCGCCGATCTCGGCCGCCGTACGTGCGCCGGATGAGATAGCGTCACAGATGGTGCCGCGGCCGACGCCGAAGCAAGCGCAGACGATCGGGCCGGTCGAAGCGGCGCCCTCGCTGGACTTGCCCGACAGCAGCATGCGGCGCTGATCGTCCGTGACCTGGTCGGCGACGAACAGGCTCTTCACCACCTCCCAGTCGCCGGCGTCGTGAGCAGGGCCGACGAACAGGCAGGTCTCGATGCGATCGCCCGCGAACGCGGCGGCACGATAAACGCCGCCGCCGAAGTCGCGATACTCGGCGATGTCCTCACCGGCGACGCCCTCGAGCCAGGCCGGCCAGCGCGACAGATCGGCATTGTCTGCGAAGAGATAGCCGAAGCCGCCTGAGACCGTGACGCGGGTCCACAACAGGTTCTGCGGCAGGTCGAGCTGCTTGCGCGACAGCGCGAAGCCGCGGAAGACGTATTCATAGGGCGCGATTGCGGCCGGAGTGGCCTTCGATTCCGGCTGGCCCGAGAACGGATCGGTGAACGACTGAACCAGCGCGCCGACGCGGCCGTGCGAGGCGTTCATCGCGCTCCAGTGGATCGGCGCGAACAGCGTGCCGCGCTGCTGGCGCTCGCTGACGACCACTTTGAGGATGCACTGGCCGTAATCGGTGGTGATGCGGGCATAGCCGTCATCGACGATGCCGAATTTGCCGGCGTCGTCGGGATGAATCTCGACGAACGGCTCGGGCAGATGCGCACCCAGGCGCTGGCTGAGGCCGGTGCGCGTCATGGTGTGCCACTGGTCGCGGATGCGTCCGGTGTTGAGCCTGAGGGGACGCGACGGTCCGGTCTCGCCGCGCAGCAACGGCACCTCCGGCGCGACGAAGCGGCCCTTGCCGTCATTGGTGAAGAAGCCGCCTTGCGCGAAGAAGCGTTCGCCCGGTGCTCCGCCTTCGCGCACCGGCCACTGCACCGGCTTCAGGGCATCGAAGCCTTCGTCGGAGAGCGACGTCAGCGCGCCGATGTCGAAATCGCGACCGCCATTGTTCTCGAACGCCGAGAGCGCGGCATGCTCGCGGAAAATATCGGCGGCGGATTTGTAATTGAAGCTGTCGCCGAAGCCGAGACGTTTTGCGGTCTCGCTCAGGATCCACCAATCCGGCCGCGCCTCGCCCGGCGCCGGCAGGAACGAGCGCTGGCGCGAGATGCGGCGCTCGGAGTTGGTCACTGTGCCGGACTTCTCGCCCCAGGCGAGCGCAGGCAGCAGCACGTGCGGGCCAGCCTCCACCGTGTCGTTGGAGAGCACGTTCTCGGACACCACGAACAACTCGAGCTTCTTCAGCGCCTCGCGGACGAAATCCGCATCGGGTAGCGACACCGCGGGATTGGTGCCCATGACCCACAGCGCCTTGACCTCGCCGCGGTTGATTGCCTCGAACAGCTGCACCGCCTTCAGCCCCTCATGGGTGGCGATGCGCGGCGCGTTCCAGAACCGCCTGACCCGGTCGATGTCCGGCGGCGTGAAGCCCATATGTGCGGCGAGCATGTTGGCGAGACCACCGACTTCGCGCCCGCCCATCGCGTTGGGCTGACCGGTCAGCGAGAACGGCGAGGCACCAGGCTTGCCGATGCGACCCGTCGCGAGATGACAATTCAGGATCGCGTTGACCTTGTCGGTGCCCTGCGCCGACTGGTTGACGCCCTGCGAATAGAGCGTGACGACCCTCTCGGTGTCGCGGAACATCTTGAAGAACGTCGCGACATCCTGCTCGTTGAGGCCTGTCGCGAGCGCGGTCGCGGCGATGCTGCCGGCGATGTTGCGCGCGCGCGCCAGCGCATCGTCGAAACCGCTGGTGTTCTGCGCGATGTAGTCCTTGTCGAGCGCGCCATTGTCGGCGAGATGGACGAACAGGCCGGAGAACAGCGCCGTGTCAGCGCCGGGCTTGAGGCCGAGGAACAGATCGACGTCGCTTGCGGTGTCGGTGCGGCGCGGATCGATCACGATCATTCGCGCGCCGCGCTCCTGGCGGTTCCTGAGCATGCGCTGGAACAGCACGGGGTGGCACCAGGCTGCGTTCGAGCCGACGAACACCAGCAGATCGGCCTGGTCGAGATCCTCGTAGCAGCCGGGCACGGTGTCGGCGCCGAAGGCGCGGCGGTGGCCGGCGACCGAGGACGACATGCAGAGCCGCGAATTGGTGTCGACGTTCGCGGTGCCGACAAAGCCCTTCATGAGCTTGTTGGCGACGTAATAATCCTCGGTGAGCAGCTGGCCGGAGAGATAGAATGCGACCGCGTCCGCACCATCGCGCGCCACGATGTGCTGCATGCGGTGCGCGACATGGTCGAGCGCATCGCTCCAGGCGACGCGCTCAAGCACGCCCTTGCAGCGGATCATCGGATAGAGCAGCCGGCTCTCGAGCCCGACGGTCTCGCCGAGCGCGGAGCCCTTCGAGCACAGCCGGCCGAAATTGGCGGGATGATCAGGATCGCCCGCGATCGCAGCGCCGCCCTTGCCGTCCGGCGTTGCCAGCACGCCGCAGCCGACGCCGCAATACGGGCACGTCGTTCGGGTCGCGCGAAGGTTTGGATCGATCGCCGTCATGTCAGGCCGCCTCCATCAAGCCGCCTTGGACGGAAGCGCGAGCGTGCGGCCGAACATCATGTCGGTGCGGATCGCCGCGACCTTGTCGCGATTGCGGATCAGCTCGAGATACCACAGCGCATCGACAGTATCGCCGATCAGCACGGCGCCGGTCAGCCGGCCGTCGGCGATGACGAGCTTCTTGTAGGTGCCGCGCCTGCGGTCGGTCAGCACGAGGCTCTCGCTGCCCTCGCCACCCATGAAATCGCCTGCGGAGAACACGCTGACGCCCGAGACCTTCAGATTGGTCGAGACCACACTGCCCTGATAGGCGGCGGGCTTGCCGGCGAGATGCCGAGCCAGCACCCGCGCCTGCTCGTAGGCGGGCTCGACCAGGCCATAGCAGGTGCCGCGATGCTCGGCGCATTCGCCGAGCGCGTAGATGTCGGGGGACGCCGTCTGCATCTCGTCGTTGACCACGATGCCGCGGTTGACGGCGATGCCGGCGTCCCTGGCCAGCGCGATGTTCGGCTTGATACCAGCGGCGAAGATCACGGCATCGGCCTCGATGCGGCTGCCGTCGGCGAGCTCGACCGCCTCGACATGGCCCTCGCCATGAATGCGAGCGGTCGAGGCGTTGAGCAGGATGCGGATGCCCTTGCGCTCGACCAGCGTCTTGAGCAGATCAGCGGCCGGCCCATCGAGCTGGCGCTCCATCAGCCGGTCCATCAGATGCAGCAGCGTCACGGGCGCGCCGGCCTTGGCGAGACCGTAAGCGGCTTCGAGTCCGAGCAGGCCGCCGCCGACCACGACGACGCGCTTCTTCGCGGCTGCAAGCGTCAGCAGCAGGTCGACGTCACGGGTGTCGCGAAAGGTGTGCACGCCGGCAAGATCAGCGCCCGGCACGTTGAGCCGCAGCGGCGTCGAACCGGTCGCGAGCACCAGCTTGGAATATTCCATGCTCTCTTCGCCGGCGATCTTGAGCTCGCGGCGGCCGGTGTCGATCTCGGTGACGCGGTAGCCGTAGCGCACGGTGACGCCGCGATGGCGCCACCAGTCCGCCGGCCTGAGCTCGATCTCGTGCGAGCCGGTCTCGCCGGCCAGCACGGAGGAGAGCAGCACGCGATTGTAAGCGAGCCGCGGCTCCTCGCCGATCACAGCGACCGCGTAGCGGCCGAGCGCGGTCTTGGCGAGCTCGTCGACCAGACGAGCTGCCGCCATACCGTTACCGACGATGACCAGCGGTTCACTCACAAGGCATCTCCTATTCGGCAGCCTGCGCCTGCGCGCCATAGGCCTCGGAAATCATGTAGCCGGACAGCACACCGTAGGCGTCGGTCCAGGCGGCGGCGAGCTCGGGCGTCCAGGCCTCGCCAAGACCCTTCTCCAGGGTCCACAGCAAGGTCGCGCCGACCACGGGATAGTGCTCGGCCTTGGCGCCGTAAGCGACGTGGCGCTTGGCGAGCGCAGAGGCCGCGGGAAGAATCGTCTCGAGATTCGACAGGCCGTTGACGACGGCAGCGAGCATGCCCATCAGCTTCTTGCGCTGCTCGGTCATGTCTTCAGGAAACATCGCGCGCACGGACGGCGCCACTTCGAACAGGCGGTCGTAGAACAGTTTTGAGGCTGCTTCCGAAATCGGTGCGACCTTGGAAAAGCTTTGCTGCACGAGGGCGATCTGCTGAGGCGTCATGATGGTCTCCTGTCTGTTTCGGTCTGCCTTTGTCCGCGCCGTTGCGAACAAGGTTCATGGGTCAAACGTCATCAGAGCGGCTTCTCCCCGCGTACGGAGAGAAGCGATTTTCATACCAAGTATTAGACCCTTGCTTCCGCAAGGCTCGGCGCGCCTTCGCCCTGCGGGCTGCGACGCAGGTAGAACCACCAGGTCAAAGCCAGGCACGAGGCGTAGAAGCCGAGATAGATCGCGAGCGCGAGCTGCGGACCGCCGGTCAGGGCGATCGACTTGCCGAAGCCGCTCGGGATCAGATAGCCGCCGACGGCACCGACCGCGCCGATGAACCCGACCGCCGCACCGCTCTCGATGCTCGCCGTCTTCAAGGCAGCCGCACGCGCGACGTCGCCCTGCCCGCGCACCCTGAACAGGTTCTGCTCGCGGAAGATCGAGGGGATCATGCGGTAGGTCGAGCCGTTGCCGATGCCCGTGGTCACGAACAGGATCAGGAACATCGAGAGGAAGCCGACGAAATCCTTCTGTCCGACGAAATAGACCACGCCGACGGTGGCGCCCGCCATCACGATGAAATTCCAGAACGTGATGATGGAGCCGCCGACCTTGTCGGCAAGCCAGCCGCCGAACGGACGGGCCAGCGAGCCGACCAGCGGACCGAGGAAGGCGATCGAGATCGTCACCGACGGAAACAGCGTCTTGAGCAACAGCGGGAACGCCGCGGAGTAGCCGATGAAGGATCCGAACGTGCCGATATAGAGATACGCCATGATCCAGGTGTGCTTGCGCTTGACTACCGCGAGCTGGTTCTTGATCGACGATTTCGCCGTGGTGAGGTTGTTCATGAAGAACACCGCGCCAAACACCGCGATCGCGATCGGCAGCACCCACATCAGCCCGGCGTTCTGGAGGAAGATGCCGTCGACGGGGGAAGCCTGGAACAGGTTGATGACGGCGAGCGTCATCAGGATCGGGGTCAGGAGCTGCACGCTGGAAACGCCGATATTGCCGCCTGCAGCGTTGAGGCCGAGCGCCCATCCCTTCATCCGGTCAGGGAAGAAGAAGGAGATGTTGGTCATGCTGGAGGCGAAGTTGCCGCCGCCGAGACCGGCGGTCGAGGCGACCAACAGCATCAGCCAGAACGGCGTATCGGGCTGGCTGACGAAGTAGGCGAGCGACAGCGTCGGAATGAACAGGATCGCCGCGCTGAAGATGGTCCAGTTGCGGCCGCCGAAGGTCGTCACCGCGAAAGTGTAGGGAAAGCGCATCAGGGCGCCGATCAGGCCCGGCACCGCGACGAGCTGGAACAGCTGGTCGGTGGTGTAGTGGAAGCCCGCCTGCGGCAGCTTGGTGGTGACGATGCTCCAGATCAGCCAGACCGAGAAGCCGATATGCTCGGCCACGATCGACCAGATCAGGTTGCGTCGCGCGATAGTCTTGCCAGTCGCATTCCAGAACGCCTCGTCTTCGGGGCGCCAGTCTGAAATCCAAGTAGGATTCTTCGTCATTGAGTATCCCTTCCAGGCTCACCGCTGCGTCGTTGCAGGCTCAGCCTCCGGTCACGGAGGCACGCTCCGGGGCTTCTCCCCGGTGGCGAGTTCACGATGCTGATTGATGATGTTGAGGGACGTCGTCGTTGGCGTCGGAAAAGGTGTTTCAATTTCCGTGCCAATTGCGCGCACGCTGGAAACACAGGGATTTCAGGACGTTATTCGCATTGCCCGAAATCTTCGCAGGGCTTTTCCGCACGCTAAATTTGCGATTCGCTCAATCCTTGTGCGGCGCACAAGGATTGAGCTTGATGTCAATTATTTAGGCGCGCTCGTCTCGCGCATTAACCTTTGGTTTACGCGGCCTCTACGAAGCGATGACGCTCGTAGAGGAATTCGAGGACGCGCTGCCGGCACTTCAGATACGTCGCGTTGGTCGCAAGCTCGAGCCGCTTGCGCGGCCGCGCCAGCGGCACGTCCAGCACCTCACCGATCCGTGCGCTCGGCCCGTTCGTCATCATCACGATGCGGTCGGAGAGCAGCACGGCCTCGTCGACGTCGTGGGTGATCATCAGAATGGTGTTGCCGAGCTTCTGATGCAGCGCCATCACCGAGTCCTGCAAATGCGCCCGCGTCAGCGCGTCGAGCGCGCCGAACGGCTCATCGAGCAGCAGCACCTTCGGCTCCATCGCCAGCGCGCGGGCGATGCCGACACGCTGCTTCATGCCGCCGGAGATTTCCGAGGGACGCTTGTCCCTGGCATGCGCCATCTGCACCAGGTTGAGATTGTGCATCACCCAGGCGTCGCGCTCGGCCCTGGTCTTGGTCCTGGCGAAGACCTTGTCGACGCCGAGCTTGACGTTCTCGTAGACGGTGAGCCACGGCAGCAGGCTGTGGTTCTGGAACACCACGGCGCGATCGGGCCCGGGCGAGTTGACCTCACGGTTCTCCAGCAGCACGCCGCCGGTGGTGGCACCCGTCAATCCCGCGATGATGTTGAGCAGGGTCGACTTGCCACAGCCGGAATGGCCGATGATCGAGACGTATTCGCCCTTCTCGATCGTGAGACTGATGTCCTTCAGCACCTCGGTCGTCGCCGCGCCGCGGGTGAAGATCTTGTCGATGTGATCGAGCTTCAGATAGGCGGTCATTTGCCCTTCTCCCTCAGTTCTGCGCGGTGCCGCGGGTGACGATCTTGCCGAGGCTCGCGATCAGGCGATCGAGCACGAAGCCGACGATGCCGACATAGAACAGCGCCAGGATGATCTCGCTGATATGCGAGGAATTCCAGGCATCCCAGATGAAGAAGCCGACGCCGACGCCGCCGATCAGCATTTCAGCCGCGATGATGGCGAGCCAGGACAGCCCGATGCCGATGCGAAGTCCCGTGAAGATGTAGGGCGCCGCCGCCGGGATCATGATCTTGGCGAAGAACTCGAGCGGATTGAGCTGCACCACCGCCGCAACGTTGCGATAGTCCTGCGGAATGTTGCGGATGCCGACCGCGGTGTTGATGATGATCGGCCAGATCGAGGTGATGAAGATGACGAAGATCGCCGACGGCTGGCCGTCGCGGAACGCGGCGAGCGAGAGCGGCAGCCAGGCCAGCGGTGGAATGGTGCGCAAGACCTGGAACAGCGGATCGAGCCCGCGCATCGCCCAGACCGACTGCCCGACCAGCACGCCGAGCGCGATGCCGGCGATCGCCGAGAGCGAATAGCCGAGCGCGACGCGCTGGAGGCTGGCGGACAGATGCAAGAACAGGCCCTTGTCGATGCCGCCATGGTCGAAGAACGGATCGAAGATCAACTCCCTGGTGTCCTTGAACACCTTTGACGGCGGCGGTAGCGCAGAGCCTGCACGGCGGCAGACCAGCTCCCAGACCAGCGTCAGCAGCGCGATCACGACCAGCGGCGGGATCACGCGCACGGCGAGCTCCCGCGCCATGCGCGCATAGCTCTCCGCGCGCGGCGGACGCTTTGGCGTCATCGCGACGACTGGCGCAATGGTCGCGGCAGGCGTCGCGGTCTCAACCTCAATCTTCGTGGCAGGCATGTTCATCGAAATCCCTCTCCGGCTTTCCGCAAGGACGATGCGGCCGCCCGAAGGCGGCCGCGAGGCTCCATCAGACTTCGACGCGCTTGATCGCGAGCGACTTCAGATAGGCAGCCGGATTTTCGGGATCGAACACCTTGCCGTCGAAGAAGGTCTCCTTGCCGCGCGAGGTCGAGGCCGGGATATCGGAGCTAACCACGCCGAGCGTCTTCGCCGCATCCTTCCAGAGGTCCTCGCGGTTGACCTTGGCGATCAACGCCTTGGTGTCGAAGCCGGGCTCGTACTTGCCCCAGCGGATGTCCTCGGTGAGGAACCAGAGATCGTGGCTCTGGAACGGATAGGAGGCCTGGTCCTTCCAGAACCGCATCTGCTGCGGCGAGTTGTCGACGACGCGGCCGGTGCCGTAGTCGAACTTGCCCTTCATGCGGTCGGTGATGTCCTCGACCGGGCAGTTGATCCACTGGCGCTTGGCGCAGATCACCGCGGCTTCCTCGCGGTTCTCCGCCTTCTCGGCCCATTGCTGGGCTTCCATCACCGCCATCAGCAGCGCCTTCGCCGCCTTCGGATATTTGTCGACCCAGGCCGCGCGCATGCCGAACGACTTTTCGGGATGCTTGTCCCAGAGCTCGCCGGTGGTGATCGCGGTGTAGCCGATGTCCTGATGGATGAGCTGGAGATTCCAGGGCTCGCAGACGCAGAAGCAATCCATGGTGCCAACCTTCATGTTGGCGACCATCTGCGGCGGCGGCACCACGATGGTTTCGATGTCCTTGTCCGGATCGATGCCGCCAGCGGCGAGCCAGTAGCGGATCCACAGGTCATGCGTGCCGCCCGGGAAGGTCATTGCGGCCTTCACCGCCTTGCCGCCGGCCTTCTTCTTCTCGAGCGCCGCCTTGAAGGGCGCGGTGTCGATGCCGACCTTGAGGTCGGCATATTCCTTGGCGACCGAGATGCACTGACCGTTCAGGTTCAGCCGCGCCAGGATGTACATCGGCGTCGGCTGGTTGTTCTGCGTCACCTTGCCGGCCGAGATCAGATACGGCATCGGGGTGAGGATATGGGCGCCGTCGATGCCGTTGCCTTCGGAGCCGAGCACGAGATTGTCGCGCGTCGTGCCCCAGGACGCCTGCTTCTGCACCTCGACATCGGGCATGCCGTATTTGGCGAAGATGCCCTTCTCTTTCGCAACGAACAGCGGGGTCGCGTCGGTCAGAGCGATGAAGCCGAGCTTGGCGCCCTTGACCTCGGGGCCTGCATCCTGCGCGAAGGCGCCGGCGGGGAAATTCAGCTTGGCGGCGGCGAGAAGAGCGACGGTCGAGCCGGTGGCCTTCAACAATTGACGGCGGCTCAGGCCCGAAGGCTGGCGGGTGCGCTTGGTCATAGGCAGTGTCGTCCTTTGCATCGTTGCAGAATTGTTGGCGTCAGTGCGCGCGAGCAGCCCGTCCGTGGGATTGCGCCGGCTTTGGCGCATGCGGACGCATGGCGGGGGAGACCCCCGTCTGGTGGCGTCAGCAAATCGGATGAGAAGTCTCGCGGGACGGCTTCAATGGCGTCGACATGGAACTATTCAAGCTTCATGCCAAGCCCACGATGGCAAAAAGCCATTCTTGTTGAATGGGTTATAGGCTCTGCGCCAGCCTGCCGCAGGCGAGATCCGCTCGCCGAATTTGCGGCTTGCTCAATCTTTGTGCGGCGCACAAGTCTTGTGCAGTCGCTTATGCAAGAGGCCGGCGGGCGTCCAAAGGCGCGATCCAATGGCGCGCCATCGCACTGATATCACTCGGCTTTCAGAATTCTCGCGCTCGGCACGCAACTTGCTTCTATCTAGGTGTCAACGAAGACTGCGGCTTGCCGCATTGCTGCGGCCTCTGGCGGCCGCAAGAGGAAGCTCAACTTGCTTCGCGGCCCTTCTCGGCTCAGTCGTCGTGACGCGATTCCCAGGGCTTCCAAATCTCCCAACTCTCGTGCGCGGCAGGCCACCCGCACGGCCAATGACGTTCAGCCGCTCTCTTGCGAGAGCGTCGATCTCACTTACGAAGCAAAAGGAACCATTGATGTCGTATCTCGCGCCTTCGGAATTCGTCACCAAGATGGTGGATGCGGGTGAGTCCAAGATCTTCATGTCCACCCGGGATACGGTCATCCGCGCCTATATGGCTGGTGCCATTCTCGCCCTCGCCGCCTGGTTCGCCGTCACCATCAACGTCAACACCGGCCAGCCGCTGGTCGGCGCACTGTTGTTTCCGGTCGGCTTCGTCATGCTGTACCTGCTGGGCTTCGACCTCCTCACCGGCGTGTTCGTGCTCTCGCCGCTCGCCCTGATCGACAAGCGCCCCGGCGTCACGTTCGGTGGCGTGCTGCGCAACTGGGGCCTGGTCTTCCTGGGCAATTTCGGCGGCGCCTTCACGGTCGCGTTCATGATGGCCTTCGTCACCACCTTCGGCTTCACGCAGGACCCCGACAAGATCGGCACCGCCATCGGCAATATCGGCGAAGGCCGGACGCTGGGTTATGCCGCGCATGGCGCGGCCGGCATGGCGACGCTGTTCATGCGCGGCATGCTCTGCAACTGGATGGTCTCGACCGGCGTTGTCGGCGCCATGATCTCGACCTCGGTCCCCGGCAAGGTCATCGCGATGTGGATGCCGATCCTGGTGTTCTTCTACATGGTGTTCGAGCACTCGGTCGTGAACATGTTCCTGTTCCCGTCCGGCCTGATGCTGCACGCGAAGTTCTCGATCATGGACTATCTGATCTGGAACGAGATCCCGACCGTGCTCGGCAATCTCGTCGGCGGCCTCGCCTTTACCGGCATGACCCTTTACGCCACGCATGTCATGACCCTGCCGAAGCGCCAGCCTGGCAAGGTGACGCCGCCCCGCGTCGCGGCCTGATCGCAGGCACCTCAACAAGAGAGCCTCGCCCGGTTAGGGTAAGGCTCTCTTCGCCTTGGTGACGACGATGACGCGCGGACTCCTGATTTCGATCGGCCAGCACTCGGACAAGGGTCGCAAGCCCGTCAACCAGGATTTTCACGGTGTCCTGATTCCGGACGAGCCGCTGCTCAGTCTGAAGGGCATTTCAGCCGTCCTCGCCGACGGCATCTCCAGCAGCACGGTGAGCCAGATCGCCAGCGAGTCGGCGGTCAAGAGCTTCCTGATGGACTATTACTGCACGTCGGAATCCTGGACGGTGAAGACCTCCGCCCGCCGCGTGCTGGACGCGACCAATTCCTGGCTGCACGCGCAGACGCGCAAGAGCCAATATGCCTATGACCGCGACAAGGGCTATGTCTGCACGCTGAGCGCCATGGTCATCAAGGCGACCACCGCGCACATCTTCCATGTCGGCGACTGCCGCATCTACCGCCTCGCCGGCAAGGCGCTCGAGCAGCTGACCGACGATCACCGCATCATCGTCTCATCCGAGCAGACCTATCTCGGCCGCGCGCTTGGCATCAACCCGCAGCTCGAGATCGACTACCAGGCGCTGGAGATCGAGGCCGGCGACACTTTCCTTCTCGCGACCGACGGCGCCTATGAATTCGTCGACCCGCGCTTCGTCACGAGCGCCATCAACGAGCATGCAGGCGAGCTCGACGCCGCGGCGAAGGCAATCGTCGAGGAAGCCTACCGGCGCGGCAGCGACGACAACATCACCGTGCAGATCCTGCGCATCGACGCGGTGCCGCAGCGCGAGCCCTCCGGCATCTTCAATCAGACCTCGGAGCTGCCGCTGCCGCCGTTGCCGGAACCGCGGGCGATGTTCGACGGCTACAGGATTGTCCGGGAGATCCACGGCAGCAGCCGCAGCCACATCTATCTTGCCGTCGACGCCGAGACCGAGCAGCCGGTCGCGCTCAAACTGCCGTCGATCGACCTGCGCGACAACGCCGCCTATCTGAAGCGCTTCCTGATGGAGGAGTGGATCGCGCGCCGGATCGACAGCCCGCATGTGCTCAAACCGCTCTCACAATCGCGGCGGCGCAGCTATCTCTATGTCGCGACCGAATTCGTCGAAGGCCAAACCTTGCGGCAGTGGATGACCGACAATCCACGTCCCGATCTCGAGACCGTCCGCGGCCTCGTCGAGCAGATCGCCGCGGGCCTGCGCGCCTTCCACCGCATGGAGATGCTGCATCAGGATCTCAGGCCAGACAACATCCTGATCGACAAGACCGGCACCGCGAAGATCATCGACTTCGGCTCGGTCAGGGTCGCAGGCGTCGCCGAGGCCGCGCCGCCAGACGAGACCGACGATATCCTGGGAACGGTCCAGTACACCGCGCCGGAGTATTTTCTCAGGCAAGGCGGCTCGCCGCGCTCCGACATGTTTTCGCTCGCCGTGATCTGCTACCAGATGCTGACGGGCAAGCTCCCCTACGGCACCCAGGTCGCCAGGATCCGGCGCAAGGCGGACGTGCGGCGGCTGAAATACCGCCCGGCCGATGACGACCGCAACGTGCCCGCCTGGGTCGACGGCGCGCTGCGCCGCGCGCTGCATCCCGATCCCTACAAGCGCCACGAGGACCTGTCCGAATTCGTCTACGAGCTGCGCACGCCCAATCCGGCCTATCTCGACACGCGGATCACGCCGCTCCTGGAGCGCAGCCCGCTGATGTTCTGGAAGCTGACCTCGGCGGTGCTTGCCTGCGCGGTGGTCGTGCTGCTGGCGCTGCTGCACGCGCGCTAGGGCCGCGGTCCACCGCGGCCGAGACGTCGGGGGTGTATCGTGCCGGCGCGCTGCGTCAGGCGGCGCGCTGGCTGCGTCGCGAGGAGAGATCCGGGCAGAGCACGAGCTTGCCCTCAAGACCGCCAGCCTCGAGGCGACGGTGCGCATCGGCGACCTCCTCGAAGGCGATTCGCTCGGCAATGCGCGGCCGGATGGCGCCGCTTGCCAGAAGCACGAACAGTTGCTCCAGGTCCTCCTTGAACCAGGTGGGATGCCGCGCCCGCATGGCATTTACCGAGTAAAAGCGGGCTCGCTTGCCGCCGGGCAACAGTCTCCACAGGTAAAGGCGCGCGATCTCCATCAAGATAGGAAGCATTCGACGCTGCGCCTGCACGCTCGCCGAAAAGCCGATGGCACAGAGCAGGCCACCTGGCTTGAGCGCCGCGTATGAGCGGCGATAGCCGTCTTCGCCAACGCCGTCGACGATGACGTCGAACCCACCCGGCACAATCCGCGTGAAGTCCTCATGCTGGTAGTCGATCGGCGTTGCCCCGAGGTCATGGACGAGCGCCATGTGCTCGCGGCGTACAGTGCCCCACAGCTCGAGACCGGCCAATCTCCCGAGCACGAGCAACGCCTGGCCGACTGCGCCGGCGGCGCCGTGCACGAGCACACGTTGGCCGCGCCGGACCTTGGCCGCGCGGTGCAGAAGCTGGTGCGCGGTCGTCCAGCTCAAAATGAGCGCAGCCGCTTCAGCCGGGTCGACGTCCGCCGGCACGCGGGCCACGTCGTTCGCCTGAAGCGTCCGATAATCGGCGTTGGACCCGACCACGGTCATGTCGGCCACGCGATCGCCAATCCGAAAATCGTGCACGCCTTCGCCGAGCTGATCAATTGTCCCCACCACGTCGTAACCCATCACGAACGGCGGCCGGAGGCGCATCGTTTGCGGATATAGATGGCGCCTGATCAACACCTCGGTGTAGTTGAGGCTCGACGCGAGTACGCGAACGCGCACCTCGCCCGAGCCAGCGGTCGGCAGGGGAGCGTCGATAACCTCCAGTCTCTCGGGATCACCGAAGCGGCTGACCTGAACAACTCGATTGCGCTGCTCGATCATGGCCCTCTCCATGCAGTGCCGCCATTCAGCGCAAGGACGGTCAGAATGCCGCCGGGCCGGAGAAATGGAATTGATCCAGATCAAGCTTGCGGCTGCACTCTTTGGAATTCTCCTCTAGCCAAATGACCAACCCGGTTGTTTGGCGTCATCATTTGCTCATTGGAGGGGAAAATGCCTGCAGTCATAATGCAGTTCGTTTCGCATCCAAGACCCGGTAGTGATCTTGCGACCGTCTTGCAGCTGGCAAAGGAGGCCGCGTCACTTTGGAAGAAACACGGGGCCGATGTCAGCTATTGGTCGGTGATCGGCGGCGAGATCGGAAACTATGCCTTCGTCGCTCGCTTCGATAGTGTAGAAGCTTATGGGCGCACCTTAGCATCACTGGGTGCCGATCCGGCTTTTGTTGAATTTCAAGCCAAGCGGCTCAAGGCCGGGCAATCGGATTGGGTACGCTCCAACGTTGCCATCCAAGTCGATCTTTGACAGAGCGCCTTCTCTCTCAAATGCGAGACCGCCCTCGGGCGGTCTCTTGCTGCGCGGCCGATGTCGAGCGTTGGTCCAACGCGGATATCGCGTGAGATCGCCGCGGGCCTGCGCGCTTTCCGGAGCGCAGCCCGCTGATGTTCTGGAAGCTGACCTCGGCGGCGCTTGCCTGCGCGGTCATCGTGCTGCTGGCGCTGCTGCACGCCCGGTAGGGCTCAGACTGATCAAGCCGCTGACGTCAGCTTCCAGCTGGCTAGACGATGGGCAGCGACGACGAGCTGTCTTTTGCCCAGACGTTGAACGTCGCTTCCCATTCGGCTATTTCGCCGCCGCGCATGGTGAGGAGCTCAATTCCACGCCCCTGCATCTTGCGGCCGTCTCGCCCGTCATCCCATTCCCCCACCCAGGAGCACGCAATTACATTGCCCGATACCGCGCGCAGTCGTTTCTTCAGCCGGTAATTCTTCTGACGCGCAAAACGCGCGAGCAGAAACTTCTCGAGCGGCGGCCTGCCACGTGTTTCGCGAAAGTCCGCAAACCTGACCACGACATCCGCGGCAAAGGTCTTCATCACGCCGGCGATATCGCCCGCACTCATCAATTGCTGGGCACGATCGAGCACTGCCTCAGCGTCCTGGAGGGTAAGCTGGCTGTTTTGAGATTCTGTCGGCATAGGCGCTCCTCGTAGCCCGGCTGATGCGGCCGGATGGCAGCGCAATCCTAGCGGACTCGAACTGACAGATTCCGTCAGCAGCAGATCAGGCGAGTTCGGGCAATCCCTCGATTTCCCGCCATTCCTTCACGAGTGCGTGGCGGCGTCTCGGATAGGCCTCTCCGGTCTCGATGAACGCCACGATCCGGTCGGTACGGAATTGCCGATAGCCCTCGCGCAGTTCGCACCACGCCGCAAGCAGTCGCACCGTCGCGCAAAAGGTAAGAAGGATCGGCCATATCCTGCGTTCGGTCAGCACGCCCACTTCGTCGCGGTAATGGATCCACAGCTTGCGCTCCAGCCGGATGGCGTCCCGAACGAGTGCCATGTCGACGCTCTCGGCTCCGATCCATTTGACGGGACCTGCAACAACGCCGGAGGCGTTGGCCTCATTGCTTCTCTCCGCAGGCAAGACCGCTGCTATCTTCGCCAATGCGTTGCGCGCGGCCTTCGTAAGCGCAGCGTCCGCGCTCCGCTCCACCATCTGCGAGCCGAGCGCCAGCGCCTCGATTTCGTCACGCGAGAACATCAGCGGCGGCACCGTGAAGCCGGGTCGAAGCACGTACCCGACGCCGGCCTCGCCCTCGATTGGCGCGCCTCTGGCGGTCAGCGTCTGTATGTCGCGATAGATAGTTCGCAGCGAGACGCCGAACTCATCGGCGAGTTGCGCTCCCGCAACCGGACGTCGCCGGGTTCGAAGGAACTGGATGAGTTCGAGGAGCCTCTCGGACCGGGACATTTTGGACAATCCTCCAAGGCGGCCGAACCACGCCGGCACGCCAATAGCGCAGATCGCGCGCCTCGGGAGCGCTGAGCCCTCACGCCGGCTCCGCCGCCTTCACCCCGAGCGGCTTCGGCGCCATGCCGCCGCCGGGCTTGAGGTGGAATTCGTAAGTCATCAGGTGCCACCGCCCGTTCGCCTTGGTGCCGTCGGGCATCTCAGGCTCGTTGCGCGGCTCGACCTTGGCGACGAGGTCGTCCTTGACGCCGAACACCACGTCGGAATCGAGATATTTGTCGCCGTCCATGAAGACGTGGGTGATCAGCGGTTCATAGCCCTTGGCGTTGACCAGGAAGTGCACATGGGCGGGACGCATCGGATGGCGCTTGGTCTGCATGATCATCTCGCCGACCGGGCCATCGGTCGGGATCGGGTAGCTGCACGGCAAGATGGTGCGGAAGAAGAAGCGGCCGTCGCCATCGGTGATGAAGCGCGCCCGAGCGGAGGCGCCGACCTCGTCGTAGTTCGCCTTCTGTGAATCGTAGAAGCCGTCGTCATCGGCGTGCCAGACGTCGACGGGGACGCCCGCGAGCGGCTGGCCCTTCAGATCCGTGACGCGGCTCTGCACGAACATCCGCTCGCCGGTCTGGTTGTTCGGCGAGATATCGGTGCCGTGCGCAGTCACCTTGTGCTCGCCGACATAGAACGGGCCGAGCACAGTGGTCTGGGTGGCGCCGTCGCGATCCCTGTGGTTGACCGCATCGACCAGCATGGAGACGCCGAGCACGTCGGACAGCAGGATGAACTCCTGGCGGGTGTCGGTGCATTTCTGCCCCGTCCGGGTCAGGAAATCGATGGCGTATTCCCATTCCTCGAAGGTGAGACCGGTCTTGCTCACGTAATCGTGCAGCGACTTCACCAATTCCTGGAGCAGGAATTTCGCCCGCGGATTCGGTGTGCTGTCGAAGCTCTTGACGACGGCTTCAGTGAGTTCGGTCTCGTTGAACTGGGTCATAAGCGTTTGCCCTCGCGTTTTTCTCGTTGGCCCGGGTGGGCTCGTTGGAGGCGTTCCAGGGCGGAGCCTACACCAATCGGCGGGGCCGCGTTAAGCGCAACCGGCTTGGAATGGGGGCGCCATTTGGCTATCAACATCCGACAAAACTGCCCGGAGGAACTTGATGCTCGCGCCCACCCCCGCCTCGCCCGAATCCGTCGGCATGTCCAAGGCCGCGCTCGACCGCGTCGATGCGCATCTGAAGCGCCGCTACATCGATGCCGGCCGCTTCCCTGGCACGCATCTGTTGGTCTACCGCCGCGGCAAGGTCGCGCACTCCTCGGTTCAGGGCTTTGCCGATCTCGAGCGCAAGCTGCCGGTCAAGGACGACACCATCTACCGCATCTATTCCATGACCAAGCCTCTCACCAGCATCGCGTTCATGATGCTGGTCGAGGAAGGCCTCGTCGCGATCGACGAGCCCGTCGCAAAATACATTCCGGAATGGAAGGACCTCGGAGTGTTCGTCGCCGGCACCGCGCCGGCGTTCCTGACCCGGCCGCCGTCCCGGCCGATGCTGATCGTCGACCTGTTGCGCCACACCGCCGGTCTCACCTACGGCTTCCAGCAGCGCTCCAATGTCGATGCAGCCTATCGCACCGAGAAGATCGGCGAGGTCGAGAAATCAGGCACGCTCCAGACCATGATCGAGGGCCTCGCAAAAATCCCGCTGGAGTTCTCGCCGGGCGAGTCCTGGAATTACTCGGTCGCAACCGACGTGATCGGCTATCTCATCGGCAAGATCTCGGGGATTCCGTTCGAGCAGTTCCTGAAGCAGCGCATCCTCGACCCGCTCGGGATGACGGACACCGATTTCCACGTGCCGGCCTCGAAGGCGCATCGTTTTGCGGCCTGCTACTCGGCCGATCCCGGCGGTGGCATGACCTTCCATGCCGGTCAGCGCCGCGAAGGGCTGACGCTCCAGGACGACCCGGCGACGAGCTCGTTCCTCACCCCGCCCTCCTTCATCTCCGGCGGCGGCGGACTGTGCTCGACGGTTGCCGACTATCTCACCTTCTGCCGCGCGCTGCTCAATGGCGGCGAGCTCGGCGGTGTCAGGCTGATCGGGCCGAAGACGCTGGCGCTGATGACGACCAACCACATTCCGGGCGGCCGCGCGCTGCCCGAGGTCTCGCGCTCGCTGTTCTCGGAGGCCACCTACAACGGCATCGGCTTCGGCCTCGGCTTTGCCGTCACCATGCGCCCGGCCGAGACGCTGATCGCCGGCAGCCCGGGCGAGTACAATTGGGGCGGCGCGGCCACCACCTCGTTCTGGATCGACCCGGCCGAGGAACTGATCACCATCTTCATGACGCAGGTGCTGCCGTCCAGCGCCTATCCGCTCCGGCGCGAGCTGCGCAGCATGGTCTATGCCGCGATCACCGAGAGCAATCTGTAGACCAGTGGAATCGATCCCGCGGCCGACGGACGCGGGATCGCACGATCAGAGCTCATTTGAGCATCTCCGGCACGATCAGGCGCGGCAGGAACAGCGACACGCTCGGCCAGACGATGACTGCCGCCAGCACGAGCAGCATCGGAACCAGCATGATCACCGTGTCCTTCAACGCATAGCGCAGCCTCACGCCTGCGACCGAACAGGCGATCATGAGACATAAGCCGTAAGGAGGCGTCACCAGTCCGAAGGCCAGCGACACGATCGAAATGATCGCGAACTGGACCGGATGAAGGTCGACGGCCTTGGCCAGCGGCTCCAGCACGGTGCCGACGATGATGATGGCCGGAATGGCGTCGAGGAAGCAGCCCACCACCAGAAAGCAGAAGGAGATGAAGAAGCCGGCGGTGACAGCGTCCATGCCCCATGTCGAGACGTTGGCCAGCAGCTCCTGCGGGATCCTGTAGTAGGCGAGCAGCCAGCCAAACGCGCTTGCGGTGCCGACGCAAAACAGCGCGACACCGGCTAGGCGCCCGGTGTCGAGCAGGGCCTTGTACAATTCGCGCGGCCCCGTCTCGCGGTAGAAGAACGCCGAGAGCGCTATGGAATAAAGCACCGCGACACAAGCGGACTCGGTCGCGGTGAACCACCCGAGCAGAATGCCGCCGACGATGATGAACGGCGTCATCATGGCCGGTATCGACTGCCAAATGGCGCATCGCATCTCGACCCAGGTCGCCTTCGGATAGGTCGGGTAGCCGCGGCGCACCGCATAGATGTGCACCGTGGCCATCTGCGCGCCTGCGATCAGCAGACCCGGCACGATGCCGGCCAGATACATCGCCGCAATCGAGGTCGAGATCAGCCCGCCCCACACGATCATGAGGATCGACGGCGGGATGATGACCGCCAGAACCGCCGACACCGCCGTGATGGCGATGGAAAACGAAAGGTCGTAGCCTTCCTTGGTCTGCGCATCGATGAAGATTTTTGACTGGCTCGCCGCGTCAGCCGTCGACGAACCCGAAATGCCGGCAAAGAAGACCGACAGCACGACGTTGATCTGCGCCAGGGACCCCGGCCAATGCCCGACCATCGAGCGCGACAACGCCACCAGGCGGTCGGTGATGCCGCCGATGCTCATCAGGTTCGCCGTCAACAGGAAGAAAGGCACCGCCAGCAGGATGAATGAATTGTAGGCATTGACGGTCTCCTGCGCGAGCGTCATCAAAGACAGACGCGGCTCGACCAGCAGGATCGGCACGCAGGCAAGCCCGAGCGCGAAGGCGACCGGCACGCGCACGATGAGCAAGCCGATGAAGACGCCGAACAGCACCACCGCAGCCTGTCCGGCTGAGAGTACATTGCCGCTCATCGCGGTGCCCCGACCAGAACGCGCATTTCATCGACGATCTGTTCGCCCGCAAAGACGATCCACGTCGCGCCGGTCAGGGGCCAGGCGACGTGAATTAGCCAAAGCGGCAGATCGGCCAGCTCCGAAGTCCTGTTCCAGGCAAAGCGGGTGAACTCGAGACCGGCCGACACGAACACCAGCGCCAGCGCCAGCACCCCGAGCCGCGCGAGGATCCGCACCGCAGCCTCCGACCGCCGTGCCAGATCGGGCCACACGTCGACCTCGAAATGTTGCGCTTCCCGCACACCGACCATGGCGCCGATCATGATCGTCCAGACGAACAGGAACCGCGCCATCTCCTCGGTCCAGATATAGGAAGGAATGAAGGGCGTGTAGCGCGAGATGATCTGCAGCGTCACGGGGACGACGAGAATGCCGACGCAGGCCGCAAGCAGGATTTCCAGCAGTTTCGCATATGCCGCCGTGACGCGACGCCACAGCGACGGTGGGGACGGGACGGGCATGTCGGACATCGGGACTCCGTGCGGCAACTCATGCGCCACGGCCGGGCAAGAAGCGGGGCTTGCCCGGACATGCGTCGGCAGATGCGACGCGCTCAGGCGACGTTGATCTTCTCGAAGATGCCCTCTGCGCCAATCTCCTTGGCGTAGGTGGCCATCACGGGGTCGGCGAGTTTCTTCATGGCGTCCCGCTCCTCGAAGGGAACGCGCTTGAGCTTGCCGGCCTTCTCGAGCGTGTCGAGCTTGATGACCTCTTCGCTCGATTCCAGCTGACGGCCGTAGTCGCCGGCTTCCTTGCCGGCCTTCATGATCGCGTCCTGCAAGTCCTTCGGCAACGTCTTCAGCGTCTTCACCGAGAAGCAGATCGGCCGGATCGAAACGGCATGCTGAGTGAGGCTGAGATGCGGGGCCACTTCGTAGAACTTCATCGCCTCGACGCCGGCCGCCTCGTTTTCGCCGGCCGATATCACGCCGTTCTGGATCGCATTGTAGATTTCGTTATAGGCGATCACCGTCGGGCTCATGCCGACGGCCGCAAAGGTCTTCGACCAGATCGGCGCGCCCTGCACGCGAACCTTGAGGCCCTTGAGGTCGGCGAGATTCTTGAGCGGCTTGTTGGCGAAGATATTGCGGATGCCGCCGCCGGAATAACCGATCAGAACCACCTCGGCTTTCGCCGCGACCTCGTCGGCGATCGGCGCCAGGATACTGGCTTCGACGACCTTGTTCATGTGCTCGATGCCCTTGAACACGAAGGGCGCATCGATGAACGGAGCCGCCTTGGCGAAGGTCGACATGTGGGCCGGCGAGACGATGCCGTAATCGACCGCCTTGCCCTGCGACATGTACTCGAAATACTGCTTCTCGAGACCGAGCGAGGAGTTCTTGTGTAGGGTGAAATTGACGGGCTTGCCGTAATATTTCTTCACTAGCTCCTCGAACCGGATCAGTGCCCGGTTGAAGGCATGGTCGTCGTTGAACTGGACCGCGCCGTTCAGCGTGATCGGTGCCTGCGCCCTGAGGATCGACGGCATGCCGATCGTGGCCGCCGCAGTGGTTGCACCGATACCAGCGAGGAATGATCGTCGCTTCATCGTCTCCCCTCCCTTTGATGCTCTGGCCCTGTTGCCGGGCCGTGCGCGCAGCCGGTATGCGGCTTGCGAGGGGAAGCGTATGAAAAACCCCGGCGGGACGAAAGTCATTTCGCACGCGCCGGAGGTACTCTTCGTCGCAGGACTGCTCCTGGACGACCTGTTGCACTGCAACTCGCGCTGCTGCCGGCGCGCAGCGGGTCGCATGGGCAACCTCCCCGCTCGCGCGGGATACCGGAAGACGTGCGGACCAGTGCGCTGCACGCAAGTGACCCGCGCGTCTTCCGCGACAGGCCCCTAGTGCATGTGGCCAATCAGATAAATGCCGCCACCGATCACCAGCACAGTTGGCACGGCCCACAAGATCAGAACTGGCATGTGTCATCCTCCTCAGTTCGACGTGCAGACCTTGACGGTCTTCATGCCGCTTTCGGCTTCGGTGCGCGACTTGTAGATCGTGCCCGAGGGGCTGACGACGGTCATGGACGAGTCCATCGGCTTCTTGTCGACGATGGTGCACTTCTTGGTCTTGACGTCCTGCACGACATAGAACTCGTCGGCAGCGAACGCCGGCAGGGACATTGCAGCAACCATCAGTGCCGCAGTTGCGATTTTCAGCTTCATCTTTCTCTCCTCCTCCAGTTCCGGGCATTCGGCCCGGTCGAGTCACAAACGGGAAAAAGCGGTAGTTTGTTCCTGGAGGCGGGAACGCCATGCACGGTGGGATGTTGTTGCGGCGCTTATTCCCATGAGGAGGACAAGATGAAGAAGCTGTTCCTGCTATCCGCGGCAGTGGTGATGATCTCGACCGGCGCGTTCGCGCAATCCACCGTGGTGACCACCACCGGAACCGGCCATGCGGCCGCCGTGCAGATCGAGCCGCAATATCGCACCAAGATCAAATCCTACGTCACCGAGCATCGCATCCGCCCGGTGACGACGAAGGAAAAGATCATCGTCGGCGCGACAGTTCCGAGCGAGGTCGAGCTCGAAGCCGTTCCGGCGGACTGGGGTCCGTCGCTGACGAAATATCGCTACGTCTGTTCTGGCGATCGCGTGATGCTGGTCGATCCCGGCTCGCGCACCGTCGTTCAGGAAATCGATTAAGGCGTAACGGACGGGTGGCGGCCCCAACGGCAGCCGCCCTTTCCGGAGTTCAGCGCATGAGATCGCATCGAGAAGCCCGGATCGCCGGGCTCAGCCTGGCGGCTGTTTACGCCATGTGTCTACTATTGACCGCAATCAGCATGACCTGAAGCGCAGGGCGTCCCGCAACTGCGCTGCAATATCGCTCTCCAAGACCGCTCGCCGCATGCGAAAATCGTGGCGCCGCGCAAAGCCCGCCCGTATGGTCCTGTTCAAAATCATAATCCGGTGCCGTTGCGCCGGAACCGGGACGCCCGCGTTTTGTCAAAGCTCACCCTGCCGGTCCGGCTTGCCCTTCTGGTCACGGGAACGATGTTGCCGCTGATCGTCTTCGCGGTCGGCCTTGCCTATTCCAACTACCGCCAGGACCGCAGTGACGCGACGCAGCGCGTCGTGGAGACGGTGCGAAGCATGCGCCTCGTGCTCGATTCCGAGGTGCAGCGGATGACCGGCGGCTTGCAGGTGCTCGCGCTGACGAACGCGCTGCGCGACGACGATTTCCCGAACTTCCGCCGCATCGCGCTCGGTTTCCTCGATCAGTACGGCAAGGGTGGCCTGCTGCTGATCTCCGACCGCAAGGGCCGCGTGCTGTTCTCCTCGGCGACGGAGGACACCGCAAGCCTGCCGCGGCGCAGCCATCTGGAGACCGTCGAGAAGGTGTTTGCGACCAAGGCGCCGCAATATTCCGACCTGTTCACCGGCGCGATCAACGGGCGACAGGTGTTGACCGTCGAGGTACCGGTCTTCCGCGACGGCGAGGTAATCTACGATCTCTGCTTCTCTCCGCCGGTCAGCATCTTCCAGGAGCTGGTCGAGAAGCAGCGGCCCGACCAGCAGTGGACGGTATCACTGCTCGACACCACCGGCACGGTGTTCGCCCGCGTGCCCAATCCCGGTGAGACCTTCGGCAAGCGCGCCTCGCCCTCGCTGTTTGCGGAAATGTTTCGCACGCCCGAGGCGAGCCTCTCCTCGATCTCGCTCGACGGCGTTGCGCTCGCGTCCGCCTACACGCGATCGCGACTGACCGGATGGACGATCGCCGCGGGCGTGCCGGAAAGCTCGTTGATCGCGCCGCTGTGGCGCAATATTGCGATCTCCAGCCTGATCGGCGGCGTGCTGCTATTGATCGGCCTCACCTTCGCGGTGCGGATGGCGACCACGATCGCGCGCGGCGAGATGCTGCACAATCTGCTGATCGAGGAGCTCAATCATCGCGTCAAGAACACGCTGGCCTTGATGCAGGCGATCGCGGTGCAGACCTTCCGCAGCGCCAGCCGCGACGAGCGGACCAAGTTCGAGGGACGGCTCGGCGCGCTCGCCGAGGCGCACAATCTGCTCAGCCAGGAGAAATGGGCGGGCTCGGAGCTGCGCGAGGTGATCGCCCGCGCGCTCCAGCCGTTCCTGCTCAGCAATCCCGACCGCATCCGCATGGCCGGACCCGACGTGCCGCTGTCGCCGCGGCTTGCCGTGGTGCTGTCGATGATCGTGCACGAGATCGCCACCAACGCCGCGAAATACGGCGCGCTGTCGAACGAGACCGGCCGGGTGACGCTGGACTGGGAGGTCATCGCCGATACACCGAAGCCGCGGCTAAGGCTGATCTGGACCGAGATCGGCGGGCCGCCGGTGACGGAGCCGGTGCGGCGCGGCTTCGGCTCGCGCCTGATCGAGCGCAGCGCCCGCGACCAGCTCGGCGGCGAGGCCACCGTCGACTTCCTGCCGCGCGGCGTGGTCTGCACGATCACCTGCGCGCTGGACGAGACGCGATGAACGAGGAGGATCGGCGATGAAGATCACGAAAGTTCGGGCACACATCCTCGAAGCAAAACTCTCGCAGCCCTTCGCCTATTCACGCGCCTGGTACGACACGCGTACCGCGATGCTGGTGGAGATCGAGACCGACGCGGGCCTGACCGGCTGGGGCGAGTGCTACGGCCCTGAGCGGATGACGGCGGCGGTGGTACAGAACATCGCGCCGTGGCTGATCGGCAAGGATCCGCTGCGCACCGACGTGCTGTGGCAGATGGTCTACGCGCGCCTGCGCGACCACGGCCAGAAAGGCGTCGTGATCCAGGGACTGAGCGGCATCGACATCGCGCTGTGGGACATCAAGGGCAGGCATTTTGGCGTGCCCGCCTACGTGCTTCTCGGCGGCGCGGCGCGCAAGGAGGTGCAGGCCTACGCGACCGGGCTCTATCGGCGCAAAGCGGGCGACCCGCTGAAATATCTCCCGGAGGAAGCCGCCGGTTATGCCGCCGAAGGTTTTCGCGCTGTGAAGCTGAAGGTCGGCTTCGGCATCGCCGAGGACGCCGCGGTGACGCGCGCCGTGCGGGAAGCGATCGGTGGCGATGTCGCGCTGATGGTCGACGCGAACCACGCCTATGACGCGGTTGCTGCGATCCGGCTCGGCCGCATGATCGAGCCCTGCGACATCGGGTGGTTCGAGGAGCCGGTGCCGCCGGAGGACGTCGCGGGCTACCGCGCGGTGCGATCCGCGCTCTCCATTCCCGTCGCCGGCGGCGAGTGCGAATTCACGCGCTTCGGCTTCCGCGACCTGTTTGCCTCGCATGCGCTCGACATCGCCCAGCCCGACACCTGCGCGGCCGGTGGCCTCACCGAATGCAAGAAGATCGCCGACATGAGCGAGGCGTTCGGCATCCGCTACAATCCGCATGTCTGGGGCACCGGCATCGCGATCGCGGCCTCGCTCCAGCTCCTCGCCGTGCTGCCCTCGCACACGCCGACGTCACTGACGCCGCTCGAGCCGCTGCTCGAATTCGACCGCACGGAACATCCGATCCGGCAGGCGATCTTGAAGACGCCGATCGAGCACGCGAACGGGGTCGTGCGCGTGCCGGATGGGCCGGGCCTCGGCATCGAGGTCGACCGCGAGGCGCTTGCGCGCTTTACAGTCGGCGCTTAGGCGTAGCGGGGGATCAGGTCAGCTCGGGAGCACCTTTGGAGCCGGGCTTGATGGCGGCCTGCACGGCATAGGCACCCGGCCCAAAAGAGGCAATGAGCGCAAGAGCGCCAAGCAGACCGAGATTCTTCAGGAAGTTGATGGTCTGCACGACGACCTGCGCCTCCGGCGCAGCCCAGAAATTGTGGAACATCAGCGTCGCCGCGATCGTGAACAGGAACAACACGAGCGCCGCCTGGCGCGCGAACAGGCCGAGCAGCAGGGCCGTCCCGCATCCAAGCTCGACCGCAACGGCGCCGGCGGCGAGGAGCATCCCGAATCCGTCCGCGCCTCCGGGCAGACGGCCGGCCGTCACGGCGAATGCCATCACCTTCCCGATGCCGCTGTAGAGAAATAGCGGCGCGATCGCGACACGCGCGAACAGAAGCACGAAGGCATCGGGCAAGCCCGTGGCCTCGGCGGAACGAGCGGATGTCGGCATTTCGGATCTCCTCTGATAAAGCCTAGTCAGTCAAAGTGTCGTTCTGGTCCCGAGCCCGATCGGCGCGCCCGCATCATTCCGCGGGCGCCGCGTCAGCGCTCGGGAGACGCCTTGCAGCGACAGCGCCAAGCGATCCGATCGCCAGCGCGCCGACGATGGACGCGCCGCCGATCGCCCAGAACACCGCGTCGGGGCCGCCGGTGATCTGCTGCAAGAGGCCGATGACATAGGGCCCGAGGATCGCGCCGACCCGGCCGATGCCCAGCTCCATCCCGACACCGCTGGCGCGGAAGCAGGTCTCGTACGAGCCGGCGGTGAAGTTGTTGAGGACGTGCTGCGCGCCGATGATGCAGAAGCCCGCAACGGCCACGATGGCCAGATTGACGCCGTGACCGCTGACGAAGACGAGCGCCAGCACGGCAATGCCGCCGGTGAGCCACCAGGTCGCGAGATAGCGCGGCGTCAGCGAAAAGTTGCGATCGGCCAGCATCGCGAGCGTGAGGCCGCCGATGAACGACATCGCCTGCATCAGCGCGCCGAAGCCGAACGAGGCCGCAAAGGTCTCCCCGCGCTTGAGCATGACCGTCGGAATCCACCCCGTGAGGCCGAAGATGGCAAACAGGCTGAGGAACGCCGTGACCCAGATCGTCAGCGAGACGCGGCGATAGCGCGGGCTCAGCAGCGCTCCGATCGTGCTCTGTGGCGGCTTGCTCTCGGCCGACGTGAACGTCGCGGTCCGGTAGACCGGCGCCCGCTCAGGCCGCAGCCGCGCGAGCAGCGCACGCAGCTCCGGGATCCGCGACCGGCTCGCCAGAAAGCGCGGGCTTTCGGGGAGAAGCGCATGCGCCACGAAGGTCAGCGGGATCGACAGCGCGCCGATGTAATAGAGGATCTGCCAGCCATAGTGCGGCGTCAGGAACACCCCGACGAGACCGGCGGCAACACCTCCGAGCGACCAGCCGAGCGTCACACCCCAGAGCGAGAACGTGTTGCTGACGCGCTTCGGCGCGAGCTCGTTGATGAAGGTCGTCCCCAGCGGGAGCAGCACGCCGAGGCCGAGCCCGGTGACGAAGCGAAGCGCGCAATAGCTCCAGAAATCGCTTGCGAGCACGGCCGTGAGCAACGTGAAGACGTTGACGATCCACAAGCCCGCGAGCAGCGTGCCGCGCCGGCCGAAGCGATCCGCCACGCTGCCGTGGCCGATCGCGCCGAACAGGAAGCCGACCAGGCCCGAGCTCACCAGAAATCCCGCCTGGCTCGGTGCAAGGCCCCAGGGCTGGGCCACATAGTGGATGACATAGGCCGGATTGAAGGTGTCATAGCCGTCGAACAGGGTGATGAGCGTGATCAGGATGCCGAGCAGCTTGTGGAACGGCCCGATCGGAGCGCCGGACAGTTCCTCATGCACGTCGATTTCGGACGAGATGCTCACGGGATTCCTCCATGGAAATTGATGATCTGTTCTGCTCTGCGGCAGATTGGATTGATGGCTCGCCGAGCCCGAACAGGGCGCGTGCGTTGTCGCGGCCGATCTTGATGCGGTCGCCTTCGGAGATCGCAGCCGTGTCGAACCAGTCGGCGGCGTGGTCGATGTTCTCGAACGGCCAGTCGGCGGAGAAGAGGATGCGATCGGCGCCGATCTCGAGCATGGCGTCGATCAGCGTCTGGGTGCGGAAATTGCCTGACGTCGTGATGTAGAAGTTTTCCCGGAAGTAGTCGGCGATCTTTCGCTTCGCCGGATAGGCATTCTGGGTCCGCATCCACTTGTTGTGATTGTCGACACGCCACATCGAATAGGGCAGCCCCTCCCCCATGTGACCGATGATGATCTGGAGCCGCGGATGGGCGTCGAACAGGCCCGAGCCCATCAGGCGCAAGGCGTGCACCGCGGTTTCCTGTCCGAACGCCCAGGTCGGCCCCAGCAGCCAGCGATGGCCCTCGTAGATCGCCGCGTCCTTCGCGAGCGGATTGCGCGGATGCAGATAGAAGGGGACGCCGAGGCGCTCGACCTCCGACCAGAACGGCCAGAACTCCTTGCGATCGTAATAGATGGCGTGATCGGTGCCGGCGAGCTCACTGAAGCCATTGACGAGCGCGCCACGAAAGCCGAGCGCGCTGACGCAGCGATCGAGCTCGCGCGCGGCCGCGTCGGGATCCTGCATCGGCAACGCCGCGAGGCCCTGGAAACGGTCGGGGCGCCTTGCGACCTGCTCGGCGAGAGAGTCGTTGGCGCGGCGCGACAGATCGATCGCGCGCTCGCGATCGGCAATGGCCTGCACCGCCGGCGCGTTCAGCGACAGCAGCATCATCTCGATGCCGTGGGCGTCCATCTCGGCAAGCCGGCGTTCATGAATGTCGAGCAGCCGCGCCTTGAGCTCGCGCCAGTCGTCGGCCGGCGCGAAGCCGGCGCTGTCCTGGACGGTGTCGTCCATCGCGAAATGCTCCTCGAGCGCAATCTTGCCCTGCATGGCGTCGTTCCTTCGGCTTTGCTTTCGGCGTTGACAAAGCAAAGCATCGGGCGCAAATACTTGTCAATGAGAAAGTTGCATTTGCAAATAATTGAGATGCAAATATTGCCCATGCGAAGGTCGGCGCTTATTCCGGGCGGAGCTCTCCTGCCAGGACACAAGCCCGGACCTAAACTCATGTATCGATTTTCGAATTCGCTTCCCTATCTGCTCGCCCGCCTCGGCGTGCGCATGGGCGACTTGTTCACGCGCGTGATCCGTCACGAGAAGTTGACGCTGCCGATGTATCGCGTGCTGGCCGCGCTCTCGGAGCAAGGCCATCCGCTCCGCCTCGGAGAGATCGCCGAGCTGACGTCGGCCGAGGTCTCCACCCTGTCGCGCATCGTTGCCGAGATGAGTCGCGCGGGCCTGCTGACGCGCGACCGGCCCGAGAACGACCAGCGCAGCCTCCAGGTCGCCCTGACGTCCAAGGGCGCGGAGCTCGCGGGACGGCTGATGCCGCTCGCCGCCTATTATGAAGAGGTCGTCACCGGCAGCATGTCCGCGAAAGAAGCGGCCGAGCTCAAGCGCGTGCTGGTCGAGCTCTACCACAACATTGATCGGCTCGAGCAGGAAGTCGAGGCCGGCCTGATCACCGTCGCGCCGCCGGTCCGGTCAAAGGACGTCCGCGACGAACGAGCCGAGATACGCGCCAAGGCGAGCCCGCCGCGCGGAAAGACATCAAGAAAATAGCGAGACAGGAGAGGACATGCGACAGGATCCCATCATCATTGCCGGCGGCGGCATCGGCGGACTTGCAGCCGCAATCGCACTGGCGCGGAAGGGCTTCCCTGTCACGGTCCTCGAGCGCGCATCGCGCTACCAGGAGATCGGCGCCGGCATCCAGCTTGGACCCAACGCATTCCACGCGTTCGATCGCCTGGGGCTCGGCGATGCCGCGCGCGCCATCGCCGTCTTCATCGACCAGCTCCGGCTGATGGATGCGATCTCCGCGGAAGAGATCACCAGCATCGATCTGACCAGCTATTTCCGCCGGCGCTTCGGCAACCCCTATGCGGTGGTCCATCGCGGCGATCTGCACGGCATCTTCGTCCGCGCCTGCGAAGCGCATCCCAACGTCAGCTTGAGAACCGACTGCGACATCGTCGGCTACGAACAGAACGGCGCGCGGGCCACGGCGCTGTTGAAATCCGGCGAGCGCATCACGGGGTGCCTGCTGATCGGCGCGGACGGACTCAGATCCCGCATTCGCCAGCAGATGGTCGGCGACGGCGCACCGCGGATCGCCGGCCATACCACCTATCGCTCGGTGATCCCGACCGAGCAGATGCCGGAGGATCTGCGCTGGAATGCGGCGACGCTGTGGGCCGGTGCCAAATGCCATCTCGTGCATTACCCCCTGTCGGGCTGGAAGGTGTTCAATCTCGCGATCACCTGTCACAACGATCCCACAGAAGCTTTCGCCGCAAGGCCGGTGACCCACGAGGAGGTCCTCGAGGGTTTTCGCGACGTGCATCCGCGCGCCAAGGCGATCATTCATCACGGCCGCGACTGGAAGGCGTGGGTGACCTGCGACCGCGATCCGACCGATCGTTGGATCGACGGCCGCGTCGTCCTGCTCGGCGACGCCGCGCATCCGATGCTGCAATATTTTGCGCAAGGCGCCTGCATGGCGCTGGAGGATGCGGTGTGCCTCGCCGAACGGCTCGCGGAGACCGAAGGCGACATCGCCCACGCGCTGGAGCGATACAGAAATGCCCGGATGCTGCGCACCGCGCGCGTCCAGCTTGGCGCGCGCGAGCTCGGCGACCACGTCTATCATCCCTCAGGCGTCCATGCGCTGCTGCGCAATCAGCTCATGCGCGAGACCAGCCTGGAGCGCTTCTGCGAAAACCTCGCCTGGCTCTACCAGGACCCGTTCTCCGAACGACCGGCGGCCGCCTGATTGGTGCTACCCGATCGTCTGGAGCGCCGGGAACGTCTCCAGCAGCCAGATGCTCACATTCGAGACCGCGCCGGTGAGGAAGCCGATGCCGGTGATCACCATCAGCACGCCCATGGCGCGCTCGACATTGACGAGCTGACCCTTCATACGTGCGAACAATTTCGAGAACTGCTCGATCATCAGCGCGGCGATCAGGAAGGGAATGCCGAGGCCCGCGGAATAGACCGCGAGCAGGCCTGCGCCCTTGGTCACGGTCGCTTCCGCCGCGGCGATCGAGAGGATCGCGGCGAGGATCGGACCGATGCAGGGCGTCCAGCCGAAGGCAAAGGCCAGGCCCATGACATAGGCGCCCCAGAGGCCGACGGGTTTTGGCGCAGTCAGGCGTCCCTCGCGCATCAGCAGGCCGATGCGCGTCAGCCCCAGGAAGTGCAGGCCCATGACGATGATCACGACGCCAGCGAGGATCGACAGCTCGGCCGACCAGGCGCGGATCAGGGAGCCGATCAGCGAGGCGCTGGCGCCGAGCGCCACGAACACGGTGGAGAAGCCGAGCACGAACAGCAGCGCCGCCATCATGATCGCGCGCTTGGAGGTCGAGGCCGGTTCCTCGCTCTCGACATGCTCGATCGTGGCGCCCGTCAGATAGATCAGATAGGGCGGAACCAGGGGCAAGACGCAAGGGGAGAGGAAGCTGACGAGGCCGGCAATCAGCGCCGCCGGGATCGAAACATTTTGCATGATGCAGTCGGAGCCATCTCAGGCTCTTGGGCCGCGCGCGGGGGATGCGCGCGCACCGGAGCCGAACGGCTCTGGTGTAGCCGATGCGGCACAATGCGCAACAGAGGCGCGATCAAACCAGGGCTCCTCCCGATGCCGTCTGCGATCACAGATACGGCATCGGGACGCGCACAAACCTCGCCAAAAAGCGAGATTCGGCGGCGCGGCTACTTCACCACGCGGAGCAGCGGACGCCGGGGCTGGTCCTGCGTCTGCTTGGACGGGGGCGGCGGTTCGCTTCCGGCGTTCCGCAGCATTTCGTCGCACAGCGCCTTGAGATCGGCACTGTCAATTCCTTTGAGCTTCATCCGCACGTCGAGAATGACGATGGACAGCAGTTCGGCCGACTCACGGCTGTTGATCTCGTTGAGGACCTTGCGGCACCCCTCGAGGGTTTCCAGCACCGACTGCAACTGTTCGTCTGAATGCGACACTTGCGTTCTTTCCGTTAATTCGGCCGGTGAGACGTGTTTGCGACCACCCCTTCGGCCCCCATGGGTCGCCGAAGATAGCATGAGGCCGTGGCGCCTCCGAACATGATTTCAGTGTGTTTCTGCCTTGAAACCGCGGTTTCGGCGAATATCGCCCGGCTACGCTGCCGGCCGCTGCCGAGGCGGCCCGTGGTCAAACGCCCGGCGCGCCGTGATTGATCCATCCCGAAGGGCCGCGCCAATCCTTGCGCAAGGACCACCATCGGGGGCAGCGCCGACAATCCCGCAGCCATGTCTCGGCTCGCAACGGAACTCACGCTACACCCCTCACCCGGGCAATTGTCCGCCCGATTCCCAGCCTTTGTCCCAGCTCCCGGCAGCACTCCAATACCTCCCGGTAGGTAGTAAGGATGACGTTCAAAACTCGTCATTCCCCAACCCGTCGTGGTTGTGGTTCGCGCCAGATTCTGCCAGTTTAGCGGACCGAAGGGACTTGTATGCACTCCTTGGCGGAAAGGGGCGTTCCTCTGGGGGAACGCCCGAAGACAAATCTCAGCGGCCTCTCGGATTGGGATGCGGCCCGCATATTTCTCGAAGTCGTCCGTTGCGGCAGTTTCCGTTCGGCGGCCGAACGCTTGTCGCTGTCGATCAACGCAGTGCGCCGCCGGATCGATGATTTCGAACGCCAGACCGGCGCCACCCTCTTCACCCGCGACGTCCACGGCACTCATCTGACCGACGAAGGCTCGCTTGTGGTGTCCGCCGTGGAGCGGATGGAGGCGGCCACCTTCGACGTGCTGCGCGCCAGCGATTCGATGGCCAACGTCCTGTCCGGCGAGGTCCGGGTCGCCGTCACCGAAGGGCTCGGCACATTCTGGCTCGCTCCGCGCCTCGTCGAATTCCAGCAGGCCTATCCCAAGATCCTGGTCGATTTGCATTGCGCGATGCGCTCGGCCGACGTCTCCCGCCACGAGGCCGACGTCGCCATCCACCTGTCGCGTCCTTCGGCGCTCGACATCAAGCTGGTGCGGCTCGGCCGCATGCATCTGATGTTCTGGGCGTCGGAAAAATACCTTGAGAAATACGGCACGCCGCGCTCGGCGGCGGAATTGATCAAGCACCGTTTGGTGCTGCAATTCGCCGACCAGCTCGCTGCCAAGGAAACATTCGAGAGCTTCTTCCCGGGCGTTCAGGAACGTGACCTCCTGGTCATGAAGACCAACGTCTCGAGCGCCAACTACTGGGCGGTCGCGAACGGCGCCGGAATCGGCGTATTCCCGAGCTACGCCATTGCGCTTGGCGGGAAGTTGATTCCACTGGAGGTCGAATTGAACCGACCGCTGGATATCTGGTTGTCCTACCATCCCGGTAGCGGCCGGATTCCACGCGTGCGGCACATGATTGACTGGCTGATCGAGGCTTTCAATCCGGCTCGCTTCCCGTGGTTTAAGGAAGAGTTCGTGCATCCGCATGAATTCAAGGACTCGTATATGGGCGAACCCCTGACCCAGCTCTTCGGGGGATTTTCAACCGAAGAACAAAGGTGAAAACTAAAATGAAAGCAGCGGCGAAAAGGATGAAGCAGCGCAGTGCCGGCAAGCCGGACATTGAGCTTGGCAAACGGATCCGTCTGCGGCGTGTCGAGATGAAGATCTCGCAGGCCGAGCTGGGCGAGAAGCTCGGCGTCAGCTTCCAGCAGGTCCAGAAATACGAGAAGGGCGTCAATCGTGTCGGCGCAGCTCGGCTTCAGCAGATCGCCTCCGCGCTCGATGTGCCCGTGACCTTCTTCTATGACGGCGACAACAAGGCTCGCGAAGTCGAAAGCCTCCTGTTCCTGGACTCCGCTTTCAGCCTCCGCCTGCTGCGCGCCTACAGCAAGATCAAGGACCAGACGGTGCAGCGTCAGCTCGTCTCGCTGATGGAATCGATCGCAGCGAACGAGGGCTGAGATCGGGTCTGGCTGCTACGGCCGATGTTCAATCCGCCGCGTCGCGGGGACGTGGCTGGATTGAACGAGACCGACGGCATCAGATTTGGGCTCGCGCGCGTGCGCGCGGCCTTTCTCGGGGCGGCTTGGCCGCCCTTTTTTCTTGGCTATTGAGCCGCCATTCGTCGCGGATATCGCGAACCCATCCCACCCCTGGCGCGACCCAATCGAGAAGCCCCGCATCGGACGCGCGGGGTTTTCGCCTGCCGAATGGGACGTCAACTCAGGTGCCGTAATTTCCCGCCGGTTTGACCAATCGGCGCAAGCGGCGCGGCGGGCCTTGGAATTGCCAATGCGAGGGCCCGTTGCGGGCCTCGTTCTCAGGGGGAAGACGGGACACATGTCGAAACGCGTTGCGATGATCATTGCCCTCGGCGTGCTCACGAGCGCCTCCGCGCTGGCGCAGACGGAGACCATTGGACAGGCCGGGCCCAAGCCGGCGACATCAGCCACGGTGCCGGCCGCGGCGAACCCGGCCCATGCGGCTGCGCCGAAAGCGGCCGCGTCGACGCCCGCCTCGACGGCGGAGAGCCGCTCGGCTGCAGCCCTCGCGATGACGCATGAGCCAACCTATGACGAGGGCTCTGCCCAGCGCATCAAGGATGCGGCGCTGAGCTATTCGGACCTCGCCGTGCGCGGCGGCTGGCCGACGATCCCGGCAGACGCCAAATTCGCTGTCGGCGTCCAGGGCGCCAACGATGATCTGTTGCGCAAGCGGCTGATCGTCTCCGGCGATCTCTCGGCCGAGAAGGCGACCGGCGCCTTCGACCAGGATCTCGCGGACGCCGTGAAGCGTTTTCAGGCCCGTCATGGCCTCGCCCCGACCGGCATGATGACGCCGCGCACGATCGCGGCGATGAACGTGCCGGTGCAGAAGCGCATTCGGCAGCTCGAGGCTTCGCTGCAGCGGCTCGAGAACATGAATTTCGGCTTTGGCCAGCGCTATGTCGTGGTCAACATCCCCGCCGCCTTTGCCGAAGCGGTCGAGAACGACGTCGTGGTGCGGCGCTATCGCGTCATCGTCGGCAAGACCGAAAAGCCCTCGCCGACGCTGACAGCGCAAATCACCAGCGTCGTGCTCAACCCGACCTGGACGGTGCCGGCCTCGATCGCCAAGACCGAGATCTCCGCGCATATGCGCAAGGACCCGACTTATCTGTCGCGCATGCACATGGAGGTGCTCGATGCCCACGACAATCCGATCGATCCGCATTCGGTCGACTGGTCGGGCACGCACACGCCGAACTTCACCGTGCGCCAGCACAACGGCAGCTTCAACGCGCTCGGTGCGGTGAAGATCGACATGCCGAATTCCTATTCGGTCTACATGCACGACACCAATCAGCGCAATCTGTTCAGCGACGACTATCGCTTCGATTCCCACGGCTGCTCGCGCGTCGACAATGTGCGCGATCTCGCGGCCTGGCTGCTCAAGGACCAGCCGAAATGGAGCCGCGCCGCGATCGACGCGGAGATCGCCAGCGGACAGCATCTCGACGTCGCCATGGCGAAGAAGGTGCCGGTGGCCTGGATCTATCTAACGGCGTGGATGACCAAGGACCAGACCGTCCAGTTCCGCAACGACGTCTATAACCAGGACGAGCAGCTGCTGGAGGCCACCGCCGAGGAGGCGGCGTTCTTCAGCAATGCCGGCAGCCATCCGCTGACCGCGCACATGCACGTGACCCAATAAGCGCCTCTCGCGCCATGCAATCGCGGCACAGGCGGGTGCAAAGCCGCATGCCTTGCCGCGGTTGACCTGGGCCCTGTCGGGGCCGCACATTGCGCTTCGCAATGACGAGCGAGCGCGCGATGCCTGACACTTCCAGCCCGACCGAAACACCTTACGCCGACGGCAAGATCCTCAAGCAGGTCACCGACGGCGTCGGCGTCATCATCTTCAACAATCCCGACAAGCGCAATGCGATGTCGCTGGAGATGTGGGAGGGATTTGGCGAGGCGCTGACGGCCTTGCGCGACGACGATGCGGTCCGCGTCGTGATCCTGCGCGGCGCCGGCGGCAAGGCCTTCGTGTCGGGCGCCGACATCAGCCAGTTCGAGAAGACGCGCCACAATGCTGCGGCGTCGGAGGAATACAGCAAGCGCAGCGCCGCCCAGCGCGCGCTGCTCGCCGACTATCCCAAGCCGACCATCGCCTGCATCCAGGGCTTCTGCCTCGGCGGCGGCATGCAGGTCGCGATGCTCGCCGACATCCGCATCGCCGCGCATGACAGCCAGTTCGGTATTCCCGCCGCGAAGCTCGGCATCGCCTATGGCTTTGACGGCTTGAAGCACCTGGTCTCGCTCGTCGGCCCGTCCTGGGCGCGGCTTCTGATGTACACCGGCATGCGGATCGATTCCGCCGAGGCGCTGCGCATCGGCCTCGTCGAGCGCGTGTTCCCCGATGATCAGCTCTGGGGCGAGACCATGGCGGTGGCCGAAACGATCGCGCACAACGCCCCGCTCGCGATCAAGGCCGCGAAGCTCACCATCGCGCAGGTATTGAAGGACGAAAGCCAGCGCGACATGAACGCGATCAAGGCGATCGGCAACGCCTGCATGGACTCGGCAGATTTTCGCGAGGGCCGTCAGGCCTTCATGGAGAAGCGCAAGCCGAAATTTTCGGGGAAATAACACCGTCGTTGCTGCGGGCGCAGCCCTCTCCCCATCGTCATTGCGAGGAGCGCAGCGACGAAGCAATCCAGACTCTCGCCGTGGAAAGACTCTGGATTGCTTCGCTACGCTCGCAATGACGCGCGGAGAGATCGCGGAACTTCCGACGAAGCTGAACCGTTATTCAGGAAGATTAAATTCCTCTCCTTCCCGCATCGCGATAGCAACTACTTGATCCGCCGCAAGTTCTCTCGCCACCAACGAGGGAGATTGCGATGAAACTGAAATTTGCTGTTCTCGGTCTGGCTGCCCTGGGCGGAGCTGCGCTGGCGTCGGGACAAGCGCTCGCGGCGATGCCGAACGGCATTCCGCAGGCCGACAAGGTCGCAAGCGGCCCGGCGGCGAATGTCGACCAGGTGCGCATGGTCTGCAATGCCTGGGGCCGCTGCTGGTGGCGTCCGAACTACTATGGCGCCTATGGTTACTATGGCGGCCCGCGACGCTTCTACGGTGCACGCCCGTGGGGCTACGGCCATCGCCACTGGCGCCGCTGGTGAGCAACGAAGGGGCCGCAAGGCCCCTTTTCTTTTCGCGACTGTCTACAGCGCTCCCAGCACCGCTTTCGTGATATCCGCCGTGCCGTTGCTGCCGCCGAACTCCATCGGCTTGATGCCGCCGGCATAGACCTGGTCGATGGCGCGCTCGATGGTCTCGCCGGCTTCCGCTGCGCTTTCGACGCCGTGCTTGTCGGCGAGCCAGTCCAGCATCATCGCCGCCGACAAGATCATGCCGGTGGGATTGGCCTTGCCCTGCCCCATGATATCGGGCGCAGTGCCGTGGCACGGCTGGAACACGGCGTATTTGTCGCCGATGTCGGCCGACGGCGCCATGCCGAGGCCGCCGATCAGGCTCGCGGTGATGTCGGAGACGATGTCGCCGAACATGTTCTCCATCACCATCACGTCGAAATCCCAGGGCCGCTTCACCAGCATCGCCGAGCAGGCATCGACATAGAGGCGATCGGTCTTCACACCAGGATGCTTCTTCTCGATCTCGTCGAAGATGCTGCGGAAGAACGCAAAGGCCTTGAACACGTTCGCCTTGTCGACGCAGGTCAGCGCACCCGGCTTGCCGCGCGCCTTGCGCCGCTCGGCGAGGCGGAACGAGAACTCGAACAGGCGCTCGGAGGTCTTGCGCGTGATCACCATGGTCTCGCGCGCGTCCTCGTGGGTGACGACGCCCTTGCCCATCGAGGCAAACAGGCCTTCGGTCGACTCGCGGATGACGACGAGATCGATGCCGCGCTGGTCAGCGCCGACGATCGGACTCGGAACGCCGGGAATGAGACGCGCCGGACGCACCCCGGCATAGAGGTCGAAGATGAAGCGCAGCTCGATCTGCGGCGCGATCTCGGTGTTGTCCGGATAGCGCACCGACGGCAGGCCGCAGGCGCCGAGCAGGATCGCGTCTGCCTCCTCGCAGAGCTTGATGGTGGAGTCGGGCATCGACTTACCGGTCGCGAGATAATTGTTGGCGCCGGCCGGCGCCTCGGTGAAGCGGAAGCGCAAGTCCGATTTCTGCTCGATCTTGCGCAGCACCTCGATGGCCGGCGCCATGACTTCGGGACCGATGCCGTCACCGGCGAGCACGGCAATGTGGAAGGCGTTGTTTGCGGACATGGGGGTTCCTGAGAGAGAGTCGTCATTCCGGGGCGGTCCACAGGACCGAACCCGGAATCTCGAGGTTCCGGGTTCGATGCTCCGGGCCGCGCTTCGCGGTCCCGTTGCATCGCCCCGGAACGACAGACACACTACGGCGTCAGCACCGTGCGGCCGACCACCGCGCCCTGCTGCAATTGCAGCAGCGCGTCGTTGGCCTTGGCAAGCGGGGCCGTCGTCACCGGGATCGGCGGCACCTTCTTGGTGCGGACGAGGTCGAGCAGCTCCTGCGTCTCGCGCAAGTTTCCGACATAGCTACCCTGGATCGTCACCGCCTTGATCGGAATCAGCGGCAGCGCCCAGGTCGCGCCACCGCCGAACAGGCCGACGATGATGAGCTTGCCGCCCTTGGTGAGGCAGTCGAAGCCGAGCTGCGTGGTGGCGGCATTGCCGACGAGATCGATCACGGCGCGGATCGGGCCGCCCGCTTTCTTCGCAAGCTGCTCCAGCGCATCCGGCGCCTTCGGATCGACGGTGGCGAGCGCGCCGGCCTTCTCCGCCGCCTCGCGCTTCCTGGCGTCGATGTCGACCATGATCGCGCCCTTGCCGCCCATCGCCTTCAAGAGCGACAGCGCCATCAGGCCGAGCCCGCCGGCGCCGAACATCACGATCGGCGTGTCGAAATGCTGCTCGACCTTCTTCAGCGCGCTGTAGGTGGTCACGCCCGAGCAGGCATAGGGCGCGGTCGTCGCGGGATCGAGTCCCTTCAGATTGAGCAGATAGCGCGGATGCGGCACCAGCATGTGATCGGCATAACCGCCGTCGCAATAAACGCCGAGCGAGCGCGGCGTCAGGCACATGTTCTCGTCGCCGGCGAGGCACGTGGCGCACTTGCCGCAGCCGATCCAGGGATAGACGAGGCCGACATCGCCGAGCTTGAGGTCGCCCTGGTCGGTCGGCTTGACGTCGGGACCGAAGGCGAGGACTTCGCCGACGGTCTCGTGGCCCATGGTCAGCGGCAAATTGATGCCGCGGTCCTTCAGCGACAGCGGCTTGCGGCCGTGGCCGAGATCGTAGCCGCCTTCCCAGATGTGGAGGTCGCTGTGGCAGACACCGGCGGCCTTCACCTTGATCAGCACCTGCGTGCCCGACGGCTGCGGCGTGGCTTCGTCGAACTCCCGCAGCGGCGCCTTGAAATCGGCAACCTTGAAACTCTTCATCGGCGTCCTCCCGCATGCTTCTTGTTGTCGCGCCAGCATGCCATGGCAGGCCGGGCGAGACAAACCTGGACCTGTCTAGTTGACACCGGTGGACCGTGGCAAGCCGCACGCCTGCAGGGCCGGATTGCTTGCCGCAGAACGATATTCGTCAGCCCTGCGCGGCGGTCTTGCCGGGCGGAATAGACGCGTCGGTGAGTCCGACCTCGTCGCGCAATTCGCGCGTGTGCTCGCCGAGCACGGCCATCGTCCTGCCCGGCGTGGTGTCGGCGCCCGACATCCGGAACGGCAGATTGAGCACCTGGAACGAGCCGCCTTCGTCCTCGACCGGCGAGAGCGCCCGGCGATGCGCGAGCTGCGGATCGGCCAGCGCCTCGGCCACGGTGCGATAGGCCGACGCCGGCACGCCGGCCGCGGCAAGCGCAGCGAGACAGGCCTCGGTCGATAGCTGCCGCGACCAGGCTTCGACGCCGTCCATCAGCTCAGCCCAATTGTCGCGGCGCGCGCCATAGGTGGCGAAGCGTGCGTCAGTGATCCATTCGGGGCGGCCGATCACCTCCATCAACAACTGGAACGTCTTCTCGCTCGCGATCGTGATCATGACATAGCCGTTCGCGGTCTCGGTCGGCCCGAACATCGGCCGCGGCGGCGGCTTGACCGCAAATTGCGAGCTCTGCAATTCGATCACCGTCAGGCTCAGCATCGACTCCAGCATGGAGACGTCGATGTGCTGGCCCTGCCCCGTCACGGTGCGCTGATAGAGCGCGGAGGCAATCGCGCCGAAGCCGTAGGTGCCGGTGACGACGTCGGCATGATAGATGCCGCAATAATCAGGGCGGTTGCGGCCGGGCTGGTAGGCGAGATGCGCCATGTCGTAGCCGGAGGCCGCGTGGATCACCGGCGCATAGGCCGGAAGCTCGGCGGACGGCCCGGTCTGGCCGTAGCCGGAGATCGAGCAGTAGATCAGCCTCTCGTTGACCGGACGCAGGCTGTCGTAGTCGAGCCGCAGCCGGCGCATCACGCCGGGGCGGAAGTTCTCGACCAGGATGTCCGCGGTCGCGGCCAGCCGGCGGACCGCCTCCCTGCCGTCCTCCGACTTGAGGTCGAGCACCACGCTCTTCTTGCCGACGTTGAGCTGACCGAACACGGTGCTGCAGCCCTTGCGCAGCGGCGGCCGGGTCCGCATCGTCTCGCCGCCGTCGGTCTCGATCTTGATGACCTCCGCCCCCATGTCGGCAAGCATGCGCGCGCAGTGGGGGCCGGCGATGGTGGTCGAAAAATCCAGGACCCTGAGGCCGGCGAAGGCCTTTGTCGTCGTCCCCTCATGCTTATCTGCTAGCTGCATGCCTGCCGCGTCCTCGCCTGTGTCCTTGAGTCGCTTAGGAACAATCAATTGTTCTCTATTGTTGGTGCGTCGACCCTAGAGGGCGGCGGCTGAGTAGGAAAGTCTTTACCGAACGGACGCGACGTGTAGGCGGGCTTGGGAATTCCAGGACAACTGGACCCGTTCTTGCATAGCAGCAAACGGGATCGGAAGAGGGCAGCTGTTCTTGAGGGTCTTGTTCGTTACGACAGAGATGGACGACTTCGTCCGCGTCGGCGGGCTCGGCGCCGTTTCCGCCGCCCTGCCCCGCGCGCTCCGACCCTTTGCCGATATCCGGGTGATGCTGCCCGGCTACCGCGACATCATCGAACAACTCACGCATATTCAGATCGTTGGCCGCTGTCCCGCCTTCGCCGAGATGCCGGCCTGTTCGCTCGGCCGGGCCGCGACCAAGGACGGCCTGCCGGTCTATGTGCTGTTGTGCTCACAACTCTACGACCGGCCCGGCAACCCCTATGGCGACGAGTCCGGGCACGATTGGCCTGACAACGACATCCGCTTCGCGCGCTTTGCCTCGGCCGCAGCTGAGCTGGCCATGGGCAAGCTGGACAAGAATTGGGCAGCAGACCTGATCCACGCCAATGACTGGCAGGCCTCACTGGTGCCCGCCTATCTCGCCTGGCGCGGCGCCAAGCTACCGTCGATCCTGACCATCCATAACCTCGCCTATCAGGGCCTCTTCCCGAAGGACTCGCTGCGGCGGATCGGCGCACCGGAAAGCTCCTTCCATATCGACGGCGTCGAGTTCTACGACCAACTCTCCTTCCTGAAAGCGGGCCTGGTCTACGCCTCGCACCTCACCACCGTCAGCGGCACCTATGCGCGCGAGATCACGACGGAGGAATTCGGCTGCGGCCTCGAAGGCCTGCTCCGCGTCCGCTCGGACGCCTCCGAGCTCACCGGCATCCTCAACGGCATCGACGAGAGCTGGGACCCGCGCTATTGCGCCCAGCTCGCCCAACAGTTCGGCGCCGGCGACTGGGTCGGTAAGAGGGCCAATGCGGATTACGTGCGCAAGCAGTTCGGCCTTGCGGTCTCGCGCGGGCCGATGTTCGCGATCGTCGCCCGCCTCGTGCACCAGAAGGGCATCGACCTCGTGCTCTCGGCCGCCGACGAGATCGTCGATGCCGGCGGCCAGATCGTAGTCACTGGCTCCGGCGAGCCGGCGCTCGAGCAGGCCCTGATCAACGCGCATCGCCGCCGCCCCGACGCCATCGGCGTCACCATCGGCTTCAACGACGCCCAGGCGCGGCGCATTTTTGCGGGCAGTGATTTCACCTTGATGCCGTCGCGGTTCGAGCCCTGCGGCCTCAGCCAGATGTACGCCCAGCGCTTCGGCTCGCTGCCGATCGGCCACCAGACCGGCGGCCTTGCCGAGACCATCACCGATGGTGAAACAGGATTCCTGTTCTCAAGACCTTCGCACGAATCCTTCCTTGGCGGCGTCCGCCGCGCCTTCGAGGCCTTCATGGCCCATGACCAGCTCGACACCATGCGCCGCAGCGCCATGGGCCGCTCGTTTTCGTGGAGCATCTCGGCGGGCAGCTACAGCGCGCTTTATCGGAAGCTGGCGTCGGTGTGAGGCCGGGGCGCTACACATACTCCGTCATTGCGAGCGGAGCGAAGCAATCCAGACCGCCTCCGTGGGAGGACTCTGGATTGCTTCGCTGCGCTCGCAATGACCACGTGGAGAGAGTGTCCGCCTCAAACTCCTCTCTCGTGCCCCAGACGCAGCGCAGCGCGTCGCCCTTTGCGACGTGGTGCGCTGCTGAGCCGAGGCCCATCTCTCGCGAAGTTCGTGGCCCTGGGTCCCGGCTCTGCGCCGCAACGCTCCCGCGTTGCGGCTTGTCCGGGACACAAGAGATTGGGCCTCACCCCTTCCCGCGCTGATCCATCTGCGGCCGACCGATCCAGGCGCGGTTGAGGCAGCGGGTCATCCAGTCGGGCTGAACCTCGCCCCGCAAGCGCGCCTGCGCTTCCTGATAGGGGCTGGCATAGCGCAGCCTGTCGGGCAGTTTCGGATAGACGCGCCGGATCCATCGCAGCGCGCGGTCGGCAGACCTGACGTCCCGCTCGTCGAGCGTAAGATCGAAGCCGGCGCGCAGGCGCTCCGGCAGCATCCTCGCCGTCTGCGCACGATACCAGCGCGGCGGCCGCAGCCACGGACGTGCGCCGTCAAGGATCTGCGCGGCGATCTCGCGCGCGGCCGGGCTGACCGTCAGCGTCTCCGACTGCGCCATTGCCGCGGTGTAGGCCGCAAAGCCAGCCCAGTCCGGCGGCAGATCATCGCCCGTCAGCCCGAACAGCGCGCCAAAGGTCCGGCTCTCCGTCCAGTAGCGCTCGCGTTCCTCGATCGAGAGCGGCGGCAGAACCAAATCGTGTGCCATCAGCGCAGACTCGGTCAGCGTGGCATGAACCCAGCGCAGCGACGGGATGTCGTTGGCGCAGTAACGCGAGCCGGCCGCGAAAGGGCCGACGGTCTCGGGCATCTCGCCGACGATCATGGTGTGGCGCCGATGCAGTTGCCGGGCCGACAGCAAGGCACGGTCGAGCGAGCCGAACACCATGGCGAAGACGACGTCGAAGGTGCGATGGAAGCGACCGATCGGATCGGCAAGCGTGGTCGAGTGCTCGGCGATGGCGGCCGCGACCCAGGGATGCGCCAGTTGCAGCAGCAGCGCGCGGCCGGCGCCGAGAAAGACGGCGGCCTCGCGGTCGATCCGCCAGGTCAGCGTGTCAGGACCGAACACGCCCGCAACCGGCCCCGCCGCATCAGCACGGACCTTGTCGAGAGCGAATTCCAGATCGTTCGCGGACACCAATTGCAGGACCTTTCGAGGTCGAACCAAGGCCGACGATCCGCGCGGCCTGTGGCAATTCGATGAAGCGCGCGATCGCTTATGGCCCTATTCCGCAGCCATCGGCATCTCGTCCGTATGCTCGTGCAGCACCACGCCGGCGAGCGGATCGAATTCGCCGATCCACGGCCTGCGCGCCAGCACCGACTTCGTGTGGGCATAGCCGGCGTGCCAGCGCCGCGTGATGCCGGACGGGCTGAAGTCGATGTCCTTGGTGTGGGTCTCGCGCTCGAGCTGCGGCGCCAGCAGCCGCACCACATGCATGCGGGTCGGACAGCCGTAGCTCATCAGCTCCATCACCGCGGGATCGTTGCGCTCGCCTTCGGGCAGCCGCGCGGCAAGCTGATTGATGACGTGGCGCAGGCGATGGGCCTGCTGCTGGCGCACGATTTGGCTGGCGATGCGGCTGGAATATTGCACGTCCTTGTGCCGGTTCAGCACCTCCGCCATCGTGGTCGGCTCGGGGCCGACGGGATTCCACAGATGCACGGAGAAGATCAGCGAATCCCTGCGCGGGTTGTCGTCGAACACGGCTTCCGTCGGCGTGTTCGACAGGATGCCGCCGTCCCAATAGAGTTCGCCATCGATGCGCACGGCCGGGAAAGCCGGCGGCAGCGCGCCCGAGGCCATCACGTGCTGCACCGTCAGCTCGCCGTCGCGGCTGTCGAAATAGCGCATCTCGCTGGTGCCGACATGGGCCGCACCGACCGTCAGGCGCGGCGCGCAGCGATTGGCCAGATCGAAATCGACCAGCTCGCTCAGCGTCGTCTCCAGCGGCGCGCTCGAATAATAGCCGGCGTGATCGGCGCCCAGCGGATAGGAATCCCCGGCATGCGCCAGCGGATTGGGACGAAAGAAACCCGCGATGCCGTGGGTCACGGTCGACCAATAGGCCAGCTTCTCATTGAAACCGGGAAACGCGGCGCGCCAGTCCCAGACCGGCTGCTGCTCCATCCGCTTCCAGAATTCCCTGAGACGCGCGAGCCGGTTCTGCGGCGCGTTGCCCGCAATGAGGCTGGCGTTGATCGCACCGATCGAGGTGCCGATGATCCAGTCCGGCTCGATGCCTGCCTCGTGCAGCGCCTGGTAGACCCCGGCTTGGTACGAGCCGAGCGCGCCGCCACCCTGAAGCACGAGAACGACCTGACCCGGCAGGTCCATACTCTTTCGTTGCGGGTTGTCCTGCATGCCGTTCATGTCTCGCTCCTGTCGAGCCTATGGTTATCATTCGTCCGGCGTAAGGCCATTGTTACGTCTTGCCGTTGTCCGCGATTGTCGGGCCTTTTGGAAATGCCGGCTGGCTTCCGAAACCATACGCGCGTGCTATTGCCGCCAGCATATCATTTCCCGCCCCGATCGGTTAGATTTCCGGCCGATCTCGCCGGGAGCCGATCCATGGAAATGCATCAGGTCCGCTATTTCCTCGCGGTTGCGCAACTGTTGAATTTCACGCGCGCCGCAGAGGAGTGCAACGTGACGCAGCCCTCATTGACGCGCGCGATCAAGCAGCTCGAGGCCGAGCTCGGCGGCGACCTGTTCCGGCGCGAAAGGCCCGCGGCGCAATTGACCGAGCTCGGCCAGCGCATGCATCCGCTGCTGAAGCAGTGCTACGACGCCGCGGCCGGCGCACGCTCACTCGCCTCTTCATTCAAGAGCGGAGAAATTGGCGCGCTCCGTATCGCGCTCACGCATTCGATCGACCTCGCGCTTCTGATTCCGCATCTCAGCGAGATCAAACGGCAGTTCAACCGGCTTGAGCTTCGCTTCCTGCGCGGCTCGAGCCGCGAGGTCGCCGAGTTCCTGAAGAAAGGCGAAGCCGAGCTTGGCATCGCCGCCGAGATCGACGAGTCCTGGGAGCGGCTCGACGTCTGGCCGCTGTTCACGGAGGGTTTCGAGCTCGTCGTCAGCAGCGGACACCGGCTCGCCGGCCGCTGCAACGTCGAACTCGACGATCTGCGCGCCGAGCAGTTGCTGGGCCGGACGTTCTGCGAGCACTCCAGCCGGATCGCTGCAAGCCTGCGCGAGCACGGCATCGAGCATGGACACGAGATTTCGAGCGAGCGCGATCTGATCGAGCTGGTCGAAGCCGACGTCGGTGTCGCCATGGTGCCGCACACGTCAACCGTGCCGGAGAAGCTGACGCGCACTGCGGTCACGGGGCTGGACGCCCGCCGCACCGTCAGCCTTTACGGAGTGGCCGGCCGTCAGCGCACAGCGGTCGCCAACGCCGTGATGCGGATGCTGCGCGGTGCGGACTGGCGGGAAATCGCGGGGTAGGGTCAGAATGATAGCGCGAGATCTAGCCTCTCGCGCGCTCCAGCGCTGCTAGCAGATCGTCGATCTCCATGCGCTTGCGGAAATCCGGATCAACGAAACGCGCTTTGACAATCCCATCGCGACCGACCACGAACACGGCCGGGATCGGCAGCATCCAGCCGTCATTGCCGTGAAATTTCGCCATGTCCTGATAAGACAGCAGGTCCTGGATTTCGGTACCGAGCCAGATCGCGAGATTGAGCGACAGCGCATAGCCGTTGTCGAGATCGGTCAGGACCGGAAATGGCGCGCCGGACTCGGCCTTGAGCTGCCGCGCATATTCCTGCGTCTCCGGCATGATCGCGACGACGCGCGCGCCCATGGCCTCGATGCGGTCGAGCGCCTGGACGACCGCGCGGACGTTGAGCCGGCAATAGGGGCACCAATGCCCACGGAAAAACATCACCGCGACCGGGCCAGTCTTCAGCAGCGCAGTCAGGGTGACGAGACGTCCGCTGTCGTCCGGCAGCATGAATGGCGGCATCGCATCGCCCGGGCGCGGCGCGGTCTCGCCACCGCCGTTTCCGCCCAATCGCGTCACCAGGCGATCGACCGCCTCGCCATAGGCCGGGAAGACCTCGCGGCTGGCATCGGCATAGGCGCGGAGCTGTTCGTTCAGTGTGCCGTCCATATCGCGGCAGCGCAGGAAGGCAGACTTGAGCCGCTCGGCGTCGGTTGGCGAGAGAGACGTCATCTTCCGCTCCGGCATTCGTGAGGTGAATATTAGTTCCCTGGTTCGGCCGCCCGCAAGGGGGCGGCCGCAACGCCGGGACCGGTTCAGTTCACGTAGAAATTGCCGGTCGGATCGAGCCGCCCCGAGGTCGAGTACAGCGTGCCGTTGTCCATGAAGAAGACGGTGTTCTCCGGCACTTTCTTCGCGTTCTTCATCATGGCCTCGTGGTTCTTCTCGGCCGGGGCCATGGCCATCGCCGACATCTTGCCGGGGCCGCCATAGACATAGGCCATGCCGGCCTTGAAACCCCAGGTCGCCTCCGAGAAGGCCGATGTAGCGATCACCGCGAAGGCGGCGGTAAAGATCAGGGTCTTTGACACTTTCGTCATGAGATGCTCCTCCGGATTGACGTGAACGCCCGCCAATCGGGCGCACTGCCATCGGACGCCAGACACAGGAGAAGCGGAAATGCCGATGCCCAATCGGTTCGATAGCCGATGTGCATCAACATAGCGCCCAGCTATCGCATCGAGAGCAAGCCGGTATTTCAACATCGACGCGGCTTCGACGAAGCTCCTGCCATAGCCGGCAACCAGCGAGGTTGCGGCCAACACAGGAGACTTCCCATGTCTAGGCATCACGTAATGTCGCGCACGGTTTGGACAGGCCTCGCCGTTCTCGGATCGCTCACACTTGCGCAGCCGGTCCTCGCCGGCGAATGCCCGGCCGACAAGATCAAGCCGAATGCGCAGCAGATGGTCGACTACAAGCCCGTCGGCGTCACCGACGTCACGCTCGGCGCAATCGATCTCGGCAAGCAGCCGGCCCATATCGAGGGCCGCGAGCTGCGCTTCCGCAAGCTGACCATCGAGCCCGGCGGCATCGTGCCGTGGCACAGCCATGACGACCGCCCCGCCCTGATCTTCGTGCAGCAGGGCGAGATCGTCGAACACGCCTCCAACTGCATCGACCCGATCGTGCACAAGGCCGGCGACATTCGTCCCGAGATCTACGGCACCTCGCATTGGTGGAAGAACCTCGGCAAGGAGACCGTCATTCTCTATGTCGGCGACATCCGCAAGGATCCCAACGACCATCACATGTGATGGGTGCATTCCGGCCCCGTCATTCCGGGGCGATGCGCAGCATCGAACTATGGTGCGCAATTGCGCACCTGAGAATCTCGAGATTCCGGGTCTGGTGCTGGCGCACCAGCCCGGAATGACAGATCAAAAGTGAGCCATGCCATGACCGATCTTTCCGCTCCGATCAAACCGGCCGCGATGACGATGGATGCGCATTCGCCGGGTATTGCCCTTCGCTCGCTCGTGATCGGCCTCACCGCATTCCTGACCGTCGTCGACCTCTTCGCGACGCAGGCGATCCTGCCCTCGCTGACGCGCCACTACGGCGTCACCCCTGCAGCAATGGGCTTCGCCGTCAATGCCAGCACCTTCGGCATGGCCATCGCGAGCCTCGTCGTCGGCTTCTTCAGCCCGCACATCAACCGTCGGGCCGGCATCCTGGTCAGCCTCCTGCTACTGGCAATCCCCACCAGCCTGCTGGCGTCCGCACCCAATCTTGCCGTCTTCACGGCCTTGCGGGTCGCGCAGGGCCTGTGCATGGCGTCTGCCTTTGCACTCACCCTCGCCTATCTCGGCGAGCAATGCAGCGCCATGGACGCCGGCGGCGCGTTTGCCGCCTACATCACCGGCAATGTCGCCAGCAACCTCTTTGGACGGTTGATCTCGGCGGCGCTCGCCGACGGCTTCGGCCTTGCCTGGAATTTCTATGTCTTCGCAGCGCTCAATCTGGCCGGCGCAGTACTGGTCTATTGCACCATCGGACGCGTGCGGCCGATGCATGCGATGATGCCGGCGGCTTCGCCGCTCGCCGCCATCATCGCGCATTGGCGCAACCCGCGGCTTCGCGCCGCCTTCGGCATCGGCTTCTGCATCCTGTTCGCGTTCATCGGTACCTTCACATTCGTCAATTTCGTGCTGGTGCGGCCCCCGCTGTCGCTGGGCATGATGGACCTCGGCCTCGTCTATTTCGTCTTCCTGCCGTCCGTCGTCACGACGCTTCTGGCCGGCAAGGTGGCCGCACGGCTGGGAACGCGGCCCACGATCTGGGGCGCGCTCGCTGTCGCCGGGCTTGGCCTGCCGCTGATGTTGACGTCGCATTTGGCCGAAGTGCTCGCCGGCATGGTTCTCGTCGGCGTCGGCACATTCTTCGCGCAGGCCGCAGCGACGGGCTTCGTCGGACAGGCCGCGACCGACAACCGCGGCATCGCCAGCGGGACCTATCTTGCGTGCTACTTCTGCGGCGGGCTGGTCGGTACGGCCGTGCTCGGGCGATTGTTCGACAGTTTCGGCTGGCACGCCTGCGTCGCGGGCGTCGGCGCGGCCCTCGCGCTGGCGGCCCTGCTCACCCTTGCCTTGAAGCGCTAGCGCTTGGCCGGCATTTCCGGCGGCGGCTCGTCGTCTGCGATGGCGCGCCAGGCGGCGCCGTCGAGATCATCGTACTGGCCGCTTTTCAGCGACCAGAGGAAGGCGACCAGACCGGCTCCTCCAAGCATCAGGGCCAACGGGACCAAGATGACCAGGATCTCCATTACCCAAGCTCCCGCGAGGTGTTCCGGGCGCGCAGCGAGTTCAGCATCACCAGGATCGACGATCCGCTCATGGCCGCCGCCGCGATGAGCGGCGTGACGATGCCGCTGATCGCGACCGGTACGGCCAGCACATTGTAACCGATCGCAAGCCAGAGGTTTTCTCGCATCAGATGCAGCGCCTTGCGCGACGCGTCGATGGCGGCCACCACAGGCGCCAGCGGCCGGCCGAGGAAGACGAGATCGGCGGTGGCCTGGCTGAGATGTGCGGCCGAGATCGGCGACATCGAGACATGGGCTGCCGCGAGCGACGGCGCATCGTTCATGCCGTCACCGACCATCAGCACCTTTGTGCCGCGCCGCTTCAATTCCTCGATCCGTGCGATCTTATCGGCCGGCGTCACGCCCGCGCGCCACTCGGGAATGCCGAGCGCATGCGCTGCTGCGACCACCGCCGGCTCACGATCCCCGGAGAGGATCTCGATGCCGATGTTGCGCGCCTTCAGCGCCGCGATCACGGCCTGGGCATCTGGGCGCAGCCCTTGGCGCACCGAGAGGATGAATTTTTCGCTCCCTTTGCTGAATGCGACGATGGAGGCCTCGGGATCGAGATCGTCGGTCAAGCCGACAAGTCCCTCGGCGCCGCAGAAGGACGGACGGCCGAGACGCAGCTCGACACCGTCCACGGTGGCGCGCACGCCCTGCCCGGCCTCTTCAACGGCACCGACGATCGGCGACCTCGCGCCGGCTGCCTGCGCGACTGCGGCCGCTACCGGATGATGGCTCGACAGCGCGAGCCGCCCAGCGAGCTCGAAGATGTCGGCGGGGATGTCGGCCACGTTGGTCACTTCGAGATCAGGCAGCGTCAGCGTACCGGTCTTGTCGAAGATGATGTGGTCGGCCTCGGCGAGGCGCTCGATCGCATCACCCGCGTTGAGCAGCACGCCGGACTTGAACATCGTGCCCGCGGCCACCGTCTGCACAGTGGGGATCGCAAGACCGAGCGCACAGGGGCAGGTGATGATCAGCACCGCAACGCCGGTCACGATCGCATCGTGCCACGACGCGCCGGCGACAACCCAGCCGAGGATCGTGACCAGCGCGGTCGCATGCACCACCGGCGCGTAGAGCCGCGAGGCGCGGTCGGCGAGCCGCATGTAGCGCGAGCGCGCGGCCAGCGCGTTGTCGAGCAGCCGCGTGATCTCGGCGAGCAGCGTCGCTTCCGACGCCGCCGAGACCCGCACCCGCAGCGTGCCGGAGATGTTCATCGATCCCGCATAGACCGGCGTGTCCTGCTCCGCCGTGACGTAGAGCGTCTCGCCGGTGATCAGGCTCTGGTCGATCTCGGACCGTCCCTCGATCACCGTGCCGTCGACCGCGCAGCGCTCGCCGGGCCGCAGCAGCACGATGTCGCCGGGATGGATCGCGGCGATCGGCACCTGGGAGATCTCATCGGGCCCGATGAACTTCGCCGCGGTCTCGGCCTTCAGCGCAGCGAGATTGCCGGCGACCGCACGGGTACGCCGCCGCATGTTCTGGTCGAGGAAGCGGCCGACCAAGAGGAAGGTCAGCAGCATGATCGCCGCGTCGAAATAGGCATGCTCGGCGTGGTGGATGGTCTCGACCACGGACATGCCGAGCGCAAGGCACACGCCGATCGAGATCGGCACGTCCATGTTGGTGGTCTTGTTCGACAGCGCGCGCCAGGCCGAGCGGAAGAACGGCTGGCCGGCATAGGCCGCCGCCGGCAGCGCGATCAGCGCCGACAGCCAGTGAAAGAAGTCGCGCTGCTCCGGCAGCATGTCCGAGACGTTGCCCGACCACACCGGGATCGACAGCATCATCACGTTCATGGTGGCGAAGGCTGCGACGCCGAGGCAGCGCAGCAGGAAGCGGGATTCGGCAACCTCGGCCTCTTCCGCGCTTTCGGTCTCGAAAGGATAAGCCTTGTAGCCAAGCTCCTCCAGGCGATCGATGAAGCGGGCGGGATCGAGCGTGCCCTGCTTCCACTCCAGCGCGACGCGGCGGTCGGTGAGGTTCACGCGCGCCAATGTGACGTCGGGGATGGCCGACAGTCCGCGCTCGATCTTGGCCATGCAGCCGGCGCAGTGAACGCCCTCGACGGCGAGATCGATGTGCTTGATCCCCTCGCCCGCGATGCGGACATAGTGCGAAAAATCCCGCGTGACCTGCATGACCATGTCCCTCAGTTCAGGATCACGCGATTGCGCGACATGAACACGCGCGTGCCGCGCGCCTTGCCCTCGATCACGAGATCCCACTGGCCGGGCGCGACGGCGGCGGCATTGCCGCGATAGACGCCGATGCCGGCTTCAGGAAGCTCGACGGCGAGATCGGCGCGCTTGTCGGTCGGCCGCTCCAGGCGTCCGCCAAATTTCAGGCCGCTCACCGGCTGGCCATTCGCATCGCGCGCCTCGACCTGAAGCGTGGCACCGCCATCTGCGCGGCGCTCGATGTGAGCGCTGACCTTCCATTTGCGCGCGGCCTGGTCATGAGCTGCCGAGATCTCGCGGTCGTAGGTGAGGCCCGCCGCATAGGGGCTGTTGACATCAGTGCCCGGCAGGGTCGCGATCGCGAGCTTCATCATGGTGACGTTGACGCCGATCACGAGGCCGAAGAAGGCGACCAGCATCAGGAACACCTTCGTTCCGGTCAGCGGCTTGGCGGCCATGGCAGTCTCCTGAACTTACGGCGCGACGAAATTGTCGGTGGTGGTGGCGACCTCGCCGAGACCGATATCGGTGACGTGGAAACGCACGGGGATCGACTTCTCCGGATTGCTCTCGGCCGGCGCGGTGACCAGCAGGCGCAGCTCGCTGGTGGAGTCGCGCGGGATCACGATCATCGGCCGATCAGGCGTCACCGAATCGATGCCGACGACATGCGTGGTCAGATTGGCCGGTCCGTCCGCATCGATCGCGACGAGGCGGTCGTAACCGCTCTTGTTCAGCAGCCGCACCGTATAGGCGTTGCGGATCGAGCCGTCGCTGAGCTTGACCGCGACGGGGTTGCGATCGTGCAGCACGTTGACGTCGAGCAGGCTGCGGGTCGCCAGCGTATAGATCATGAAACCGCCGATGACCGCGATGATCGCGCTGTAGACGACGGTACGGGGCCGGATGATGCGGTAGACCGGCGCCTTGCCTTCCTGGCGGCGCTGGATATTGATGTCGTTGTCATAGCCGATCAGCCGCTTCGGCCGGCCGATCTTGGTCATCACGTTGTCGCAGGCGTCGATGCAGAGCCCGCACTGGATGCATTCCATCTGCGGTCCGTTGCGGATGTCGATGCCGGTCGGGCAGACCGCAACGCATTGATAGCAGTCGACGCAGTCGCCGACATGCTCGCCGAGCGCGCGCAGCTCGGCCGCCTTCTTCACCGAGGTGCGCTTTTCGCCGCGATCGTAGCGATAGGTGACGTTGAGCGCCCATTCGTCGGTGAGCGCGGCCTGGATGCGCGGCCAAGGGCACATATAGGTGCAGACCTGCTCGCGCATGAATCCGGCGAGCACGTAGGTCGTCGCGGTCAGGATGGCGATCCAGATATAGGCGATCATCGGCGCCTGGAAGGTGACGAGCTCCTTCACCAGCGTCGGCGCGTCGTTGAAATAGAGCACCCAGGCGCCGCCGGTCCACCAGGCGATCATCAGCCAGATCGAATGCTTGAGCACGATCTCGGAGATGCGCTCCAGCTTCATCGGATCGGACGACTTGTCCTTTTTCATCCGCTCGCGCCGATCGCCCTCGACGAGGCGCTCGACCGCGTAGAACAGATCGGTCCACACGGTTTGTGGACAGAGATAGCCGCACCAGATGCGGCCGCCGACCGAGTTCATCAGGAACAGCGCCACCGCAGCGACGATCAGGAGGCCGGTAAAGTAATAGACCTCCTGCGGCCACAGCTCGATGAAGAAGAAATAGAAGCGGCTGTTGGGCAGATCGATCAGCACCGCCTGGCTAGGCGCACCGAGACCGCGATTCCAGCGCACGAAGGGCAGGAAGTAGTAGACGCCGAGGCAGAACGCCATCAGGCCCCACTTGATCCGGCGGAAGGTGCCATGGACGCTCTGGGGATAGACCTTCTTGCGGGCCGCGTAGAGCGGCCCGTAATCGTCGTCCGATGTGAGCTCGTTCGGGTTCACGGTCTTGTTCATCGCTAATGGCGTCTCGAAAAGGTGCGATCAAACCTAGACCCGACGCCGCCGCGTCGGTTGATCCAGCTCAAGCGGGGGCACTTTTGTTCACTCTGCTTGCGCGACTAAGGCTTGAGACTCGACGAGCGCCCCGCCGAAGGTGCGTTCCCTCCCCCTCGCGGGGGAGGGAACGGAGAGACCGGTGCTGGTGGTCGAGCTCCATTCGACCTCACCCGTCACTGCTTCTACTTTCCGCCGCCCAGCGAGTGGACGTAGACCGCCATCGCCTTGAGGGTGGCGGAGTCGAGCCGTCCTTCCCAGGCCGGCATGACGCCGGCGCGTCCCTGGCTGATGGTCTCGATCAGGGTCGCCTCGTCCGAGCCGTAGAGCCAGATCTTGTCGGTCAGGTTCGGTGCGCCCATCTCCGGGTTGCCCTTGCCGCCGTCGCCATGGCAGGCGACGCAATTCTCCGCAAAGATCTTCTCGCCCTTGGCGGCGTCAAAACCCTTGCCGGTCGACAGGCCCGACAGCGAGCGTACGTAGTTGGCGACCGTGACGATCTCGTCCGGCTTGAGCACGCCGTCCTTGCCGAAGGCGAGCATCTGGCCCTCATGCGTCTTGGCATGGCCGGAGCGCGCGCCGAACTGGATGGTCTGCATGATCTGCTCGAGCGTACCACCCCACAGCCAGTCGTCGTCGTTCAGGTTCGGGAAGCCCTTGGCGCCGGCGCCGCCCGAGCCGTGGCACGGTGCACAATTGTCGCCGAACACGGTCCTGCCCTTGGCACGGGCGAGCGCCAGCAGAGCCGGATCCTTCTGGATGTCGGCGAGCGGCGCCGCCGCCAACGCCGCCATCTTCTCGCCGCGCAGCGCCTCGAGATTGGCGAGCTCCACCGCGAGGCTGGCGCGCGTCGAGTAGCCGAGCAGCCCGGTGGTGTTGCTGGAGATCAGCGGCCAGGCCGGATAGACGATCCAGTAGCCGATCGCCCAGATGATGGTGAGGTAGAAGGAGATCACCCACCAGCGCGGCAGCGGCGTGTTGAGCTCCTTGATGCCGTCCCACTCATGTCCGGTCGTGGACTTGCCCGTGACGGAATCGATATCGCCATGATGATCGGTCATGATCTCTTACTCCTCCCGCAACGGCAGGCGTGCCGCTTCGTCGAACGCGGCCTTGTTGCGGGGCCAGAATGCGTAGGCGATAATCGCGAGAAAGATCGCGACGAACACCGGCGTCCAGATCGTCGTGACGAGACCAGACGCGAGATTGTCGAGTGTCAGGATGGCTTTCATCGGTGATGCCTTCTCAGCGAAGATTGGCTTTCTCGTTGTAGAGCTGGAAGTCGACCAGCGTGCCGAGCATCTGCAAGTACGCGATCAGCGCGTCCATCTCGGTCGGCGTGCCCGACTTGCCGTCGAAATTGCGCACCGCGGCCTTGGCGTAGCGCTTGGTGAAGGCGTCGGTGCCGGCATTGTCAGGATCGGCTTGCGCCTTCAGGTCGGCGCCAGCGTTCACGATCTGGTCGTCGGTGTAGGGCGTTCCGACGGCCTTGAGCGTCTTCATGTGGTCGGCGATCGTATCAGGGTCGACTTCGGTCTGACTGAGGAAGGGATAGCCCGGCATCACCGATTGCGGCACGATCGCGCGCGGATTGGTCAGATGGGTGACGTGCCAGTCGTCGGAATATTTGGCGCCGACGCGGGCAAGATCGGGACCGGTGCGCTTCGAGCCCCACTGGAACGGGTGGTCGTACATGCTTTCGGCGGCGAGCGAGAAGTGGCCGTAGCGCTCGACCTCGTCGCGCAAGGGACGGATCATCTGCGAATGGCAGAGATAGCAGCCCTCGCGGACATAGACGTTGCGGCCCGCGAGCTCCAGCGGCGTGTACGGCCTGACGCCGTCGACCGCCTCGATCGTGCTCTTGAGGTAGAACAGCGGCGTGATCTCGACGAGCCCGCCGATCGCGATCACCAGCAAGATGCCGACGATCAGGACGATCGAGTTCTTTTCGAAGATTTGGTGGCGTGTCCAGAACGACATGGAAGGAAGGCTCCTCATTCCGCCGGCTGGAGCGCGACGGGCATCTGGACTTGCTGCTCGCCTGCGCGAACGGTCATCCAGAGATTGTAGGCCATGATCAGCGCGCCGATCAGGAACAGCCCGCCGCCGGCAGCGCGGATGATGTAGAAGGGATGCATCGCCTCGACGGTCTCGATGAAGGAATATTCGAGGAAGCCGAGCGAGGTGTAGGCGCGCCACATCAGGCCCTGGAGGATGCCGGAGACCCACATCGCCGAGATGTAGAGCACGATGCCGAGCGTCGCGATCCAGAAGTGCCAGTTGACGAGCTTGAGGCTGTAGAGGCCCTTGCGATTCCAGGCCCACGGCACCAGGCAATAGAGCGCGCCGAAGGAGACGAAGCCGACCCAGCCGAGCGCGCCGGAATGCACATGGCCGATGGTCCAGTCGGTGTAGTGGCTGAGCGAGTTCACCACCTTGATCGACATCATCGGGCCTTCGAAGGTCGACATGCCGTAGAAGGCGACGGAGACGACCAGCATGCGCAGCACGGGATCGGTGCGCAGCTTGTCCCAGGCGCCCGACAGCGTCATCAGGCCGTTGATCATGCCGCCCCAGGACGGCATCCACAGCATGATCGAGAAGGTCATGCCGAGCGTCTGCGTCCAGTCCGGCAGCGCCGTGTAGTGCAGATGGTGGGGACCCGCCCAGATGTAGAGGAAGATCAGCGCCCAGAAGTGGATGATCGAGAGCCGATAGGAATAGATCGGCCGCTCGGCGCGCTTGGGAATGAAGTAGTACATGATGGCGAGGAAGCCGGCGGTCAGGAAGAAGCCGACCGCGTTATGGCCGTACCACCACTGGAACATCGCATCCTGGATGCCGCCCCACGCAACGTACGACTTCGAGCCGAACACAGAGACCGGAAGGGCCGGATTGTTGCCGAGATGCAGCACGGCGATCGTCACGATGAAGGCGAGATAGAACCAGTTCGCGACGAAGATGTGCGGCTCCTTGCGCTTGATGATGGTGACAAGGAACACCAGCAGGTAGACCACCCAGACGATGGTCAGCCAGAGATCGGCATACCATTCCGGCTCGGCATATTCCTTCGACTGGGTGACGCCGAGCAGATAGCCGGTGCCGGCGACCAGGATGAAATAGTTGTAGCCGAGCACGACGAACCAGGGCGCGAGATCGCCGGCAAGGCGCGCGCGGCAGGACTTCTGCACGACGTAGAACGACGTGCCGATCAGCACGTTGCCGCCGAAGGCGAAAATGACCGCCGAGGTGTGCAGCGGCCGCAGGCGGCCGAAGCTGGTCCAGGGCAGGTCGAAATTCAGCGCCGGCCAGGCCAGCTGCGAGGCGATGATGAGACCGACGAGGAAGCCCGCGATGCCCCAGAACATCGCCATGACGGCGGTGAACTTGATCGGGCCCATGTTGTAGTTGGGGCGCCCGTTGATCTCCGCCGGCGGCAGCTCCGCCGGGCGATCGAAGTAGCGGTTGATGATCACGAACACCGCGGCGAGGCTCGCCGCCGCGCTCAGCGCGGCATGAAAAGCGAAGGGCGCATCGAGCGCCTTGGCCGAGGCGATCACGCAGAGGAAGGCGGTGACTGCGAACGCGACAGCCAGTCCGCTTTCACCTGATGTCATGGATTTTGAGATGGAGGGCTGGCTCATCGCGGATTCTCTTTCGAAAGAACACGGAGCCAGAAACCACATTCACCCTCGCGGGGAATTGATTGAAATCAAGACGGGCGTTTTGGTTCGTCGTAGGTGGCAAACATTTTTGGGGAGCTCCCGTATTTCTGCGGAGCCGCCGGTTGAAGTGCCCTCTCCTTTCATGTCCGTCGAAGCCTTTGCGGCGGATTCGGGAGAGGCAGCGATCACGGTGCGGCAGACTCACTTGGGTGAGGAGTCTGGCTCCGCGAATCCAGTATCGTAGGGTGGGCAAAGGCGCACTTGCGCCGTGCCCACGATTTGTCGAACACGCGACAGGATGGTGGGCACGCTTCGCTTTGCCCACCCTACGATATCTGTGATCGCGGATAGATACCCCTCATCCGGTGCTTCGCGGAAGGACTCACTCCCTCGCCGTCGCCTTCAGCGCGGCGATGACATCCTCGCGGGCGATGATTCCGGCGAGCTTCTGCGCGCCGTCGAGCACGATGATGCTCCGGATGCGGTGTTCGACCATGATCTGGAGCACGCGCGTCAGCCGCGTGTCGGGGCTGACATAGATGAACTCCGGCGTCATGACGTCGCCGATCCTGCGGCTCATCAGGTCGTGATAGCGCGGCAGCATCTGGTTCGGAGTGAACGCAAAGCATTTCAGGATGTCGAACTTGGTGACGATGCCGACCACCTGCCCGTCGTCCTCGACCGGATAGGAGTTGAAGTCATCACGCTCGAACATCTCGCTGAGCGCGAGCAGATCCTGGTCGCGCTGCACCGTCTTGACCTTGCGCGTCATGTAGCCACTGGCGGTCTCTTCGAGAAACTTGTACACGGCGCGTCCTCCTCGAATGGTTCAGTCAGTGCGACAGCAGTACGCAGCGCGCCGATTGCGTGACCAGATGCTCCGTGACGCCGCCGAGGATCAGCTCGCGAAAGCGCGAATGACCATAGGCGCCCGCGACGATCAGGCCGGCGCCGACATCGCCGGCGACCTGCTCCAATTGCGCGGCGGCAGAATCGTTCCGCACCGCCTCTGTGATGCGCGCGCTCGCGGTGATGCCGTGACGGGCGAGCCAAGCGGCGACATCGGTGACGCCGGCCATCACCGCCGAGCGGTCGTCGTCGCGCTCCGGAATCTCGACAACGGTGACGTCACTCGCCTTGCGCAGCATCGGCAGCGCGTTGGCCACTGCACGGCGCGACTCCGGCGTGTCCTTCCAGGCCACCAGCACGCTGCGCAGATCGAGCCAGTTGACCTTGTCGGGGACGACGAGGAGCGGGCGGCCGGCCTGCATCACCAGATCCTTGGGGCGAGCTAGCGCGAACGCGTCGGGGAAGGCCGGGCCGTACCCGCCGCTGACGATGATGTCGGCGCAGCGCGCCTGCGCCAGCACGAATCGCGCCGGAAAATCCAGGGCGCTGCGCCACTCCGCCCGGCCGCCGCGCGCTTTCGTGGCGCTGCGGAACTGGGCTTCCAGATCGGCAAGGCGCTTCCTGATGGAGGCTTGCTCCTGATCGATCAGGCTCTGGGCCTCAGCGCCGTCGGTGAAATAGAGCGGCGGCGCATACTGCCCCGCGGCGACGCCGATGATGGCCGCCTCGAATCGCTCGGCGAGCTCGCCCGCGACCTGAAGACGCGCCTCGTTGGACTGATCGAGCGCCAGGCTGACCATCACGGTCGCGTATGTCATGGGGTGTCTCCGCACAGAAGGAACTGCCGCGGAATCTAGCCGCGCCAGCGCGCGGCATGATGAGGTAGATCAAACTGCCGGGCACCGGCTTGCGGCAAATCCGCCAATGGAATCAGACATCCGAACTTGCCTCTCGCCCGCCCATGGGCGAAATTGCGGCCATGTTCGCGGCATAGTCCGCCGCGCCAGAATGGGAGCCATCGATTGTCGCCGACCCGCGTAACGCATCCGTCAGACGACAGTCGGGGCGAGCATTTCCGGGTCCGGATCGAGGGGTTCGGCGTCGGCACCTGGGATCTCGACCTCACGACGCGGGAGCTGGAGTGGTCCGAGACCGCGCGGATGCTGCTCGGTATCGGGCGCGGCCAGCCGGCCAGCTACGACCTCTTGCTCTCTCGCCTCGAGCCCGAGGACCGCGCCCGCGTCGAGGACGCGATCAGGCAGGTCATCGAGCATGGCGGCGGCTTCGACGTCTCCTTCAAAATTTCCCGCAATGCCGACCGCGGCAAATGGCTCAGGGCCCGCGCCGGCCTGATCCGCGACGATGCCGGCGTCGCCCGCCATCTCAGCGGCATCCTGCTCGACATCGACGAGGAGAAGCAGGTCGAGGAAGCGCTGCGCACGCGAGAGACTCACCTCCGCTCCATCCTTCACACCATTCCCGATGCCATGATCGTCATCGACGGCCACGGCATCATCCAGCTGTTCAGTACGGCCGCGGAGCGGCTGTTTGGCTGGTCGGAGCAGGAGGCGATCGGCCAGAACGTCAGCATCCTGATGCCGGAGCCGGACCGCACCCGTCACGACAGCTACATCGCGCGCTATCGCTCGACCAATGATCCGCACATCATCGGCATCGGCCGCATCGTCACGGGCAAGCGCCGCGACGGCACGACGTTCCCGATGCATCTGTCGATCGGCGAGATGCAGTCCGGCGGCGAGCCCTATTTCACCGGCTTCGTCCGCGACCTCACCGAGCACCAGAAGACCCAGGCGCGGCTGCAGGAGTTGCAGTCCGAGCTCGTCCACGTCTCGCGGCTCACCGCGATGGGCGAGATGGCCTCCGCCCTCGCGCACGAGATCAACCAGCCGCTGGCGGCGATCAGCAATTACATGAAGGGATCGCGCCGGCTGCTCGCCGGCAGCACGGATCCCAACACGCCGAAGATCGAGAGCGCGCTGGACCGCGCCTCGGAGCAGGCCTTGCGTGCCGGCCAGATCATCCGCCGCCTGCGCGACTTCGTCTCCCGCGGCGAATCCGAGAAGCGGGTCGAGAGCCTGTCCAAGCTGATCGAGGAGGCCGGCGCGCTCGGGCTCGCCGGCGCGCGCGAGCAGAACGTGCAGCTCCGCTTCAGCCTCGATCCCGATGCCGATCTCGTCCTCGCCGACCGCGTGCAGATCCAGCAGGTGCTGGTCAATCTGTTCCGCAATGCGCTGGAGGCGATGGCGCAATCCGGGCGGCGCGAGCTCGTCGTCGCCAACAAGCGCGTCGCCGACGACATGATCGGAGTGGAAGTCTCCGACACCGGCTCCGGCTTCCAGGACGACGTCATTCCAAACCTGTTCCAGACCTTCTTCACCACCAAAGACACCGGCATGGGCGTCGGACTGTCCATCAGCCGCTCGATCATCGAGGCTCACGGCGGGCGCATGTGGGCCGAGAGCAACGCATCGAGCGGCGCGACATTCCGCTTCACCCTGCCTGCAGCCGACGAGACCTGAGCAATGACGACCAAGGGACATGTCTACGTCATCGACGATGACGCCGCGATGCGGGACTCGCTGAACTTCCTGCTGGACTCCTCCGGCTTCGGCGTCACGCTGTTCGAGGACGCGCAGAGCTTCCTCGACGCCCTGCCCGGCCTTGCCTTCGGCTGCGTCGTGTCCGACGTGCGCATGCCGGGCCTCGACGGCATCGAGCTTCTCAAGCGGATGAAGGCGCAGGCCAGCCCGTTCCCGATCCTGATCATGACCGGCCATGGCGACGTGCCGCTCGCGGTCGAGGCGATGAAGCTCGGAGCCGTCGACTTTCTTGAAAAACCCTTCGAGGACGATCGCCTCACCACGATGATCGAGACTGCGATCCGCCAGGCCGAGCCGGCGGCCAAGAACGAGGCGGTCGCGCAGGACATCGCCGCCCGCGTCGCTTCCTTGAGCCCGCGCGAGCGCCAGGTCATGGAGGGCCTGATCGCCGGCCTCTCCAACAAGCTGATCGCCAGGGAATACGACATCAGCCCGCGCACCATCGAGGTCTACCGCGCCAATGTCATGACCAAGATGCAGGCGGGCAGCCTGTCGGAACTGGTCCGGCTGGCGATGCGCGCCGGCATGCTGAAGGATTGAGGCAAACCGGATTGAGGCAAGTCAATCTGCGCGGCTCAGGCTGTGCTAGCCAGATGCGATGATCGAGATCGGCTCGCACCCCCAGCGGCTTCCCATGGCGCCCTCGGCAAAACCCGTCGTCTATGTCGTCGACGACGATGCCGCCGTGCTGGGATCGCTGCGATTCCTGCTCGAAACCGACGGCTTCGACGTGCGGACCTTCAGGAACGCCACGGCGCTGCTGAATGCCGCCAGCGAGCCCGGCGCCGACTGCTACGTGATCGACTACAAGATGCCGGACATCAACGGCATCGAGCTCGCCGGCCGCCTCCGCCAGTTCGACGAAGGCACGCCGGTGATACTCATCACCGGCTATCCCGACGGAAATATCTCGGCCCGCGCGGCCGCCGCGGGCGTCAAGGACGTGATCTTGAAGCCGCTTCTCGACGAAAACCTGGTCAAGCGCATCCGTGGTGCGATCCAGGAACGGCGCCGGAATTGACCTTACGGGATTCTACGTAGGTAAACCTCCTTAAGATAACGCGCGAAATTTCCGGATTGCGCAAACCCGCGTAGCAATGCTCCATCACAACGGAGATGGCGCAGATGCTGACCCAGACGCTCGACACCCAGGCGATCAACACGCAACTTCGTGGCAAGATTGCCCCTGCCCATCCTGTCTCCGACCAGTTCGGCGCGATCACCGGCCATGTCGGCCTCGTCGCCACCGAGTTCTCCTACCGCAAGGACGAAGAGATCTACGGCGAGGACGAGCCGTCCGAATATGTCTACCAGGTCGTGTCGGGCGCCGTGCGCAGCTACAAGCTCCTCTCCGACGGCCGCCGCCAGATCGGTGCCTTCCATCTTCCCGGCGACGTGTTCGGCCTCGAATCCGGCCCGACCCACCGTCTCGCCGCCGAAGCCATCATCGACACCAATGTCCGCCTCGTGAAGCGCGCCAGCCTGGAGAAGGCCGCCGGCTCGGACGTGCAGGTCGCCCGCAAGCTCTGGGCCATGACCGCCGGCGAGCTGCGCCACGCCGAAGACCACATGCTGCTGCTCGGCCGCAAGACCGCGATGGAGCGTGTCGCGACCTTCCTGCTCGAAATGGACCGCCGCCTCGCGGTCGCCGGCATGATGGCGCTGCCGATGTGCCGCCGCGATATCGGCGACTATCTTGGCCTCACCCTTGAGACCGTGTCGCGCGCGCTGTCCCAGCTCCACGCCCAAGGCATTCTCGGTTTCTCCGGCGCCCGCCAGATCGTGCTGCGCAACAGGGCGCGCCTGCACAATCTCGACGCCTGACTTTTCCTCCCCACTGACTTGGCCGGCTGATGTCGTTCAGCCGGCCATTTCTTTTGGCGCAAGCCGCCGGGTCTCCGGCATCACCAGCAGGATCAGCAACAGCCCCGTCGCGGCGATGCCGGACAGCCCGATGAACGCGGTGGCGTTGCCGAACTTGTCGCTGACATAGCCGCCCAGCGCAGTGCTCAGCGACGCGCCGATGCCGGTCGCGGTGCCGACGATTCCCTGTGCCAGATTGAAGTGTCCGCTGCCGAAGGCGACGTCGGCCACGATCAGCGGAATCATCACCGCGAACACCGCCGCCGTGATGCCGTCGAACACCTGCACCGCGACCAGCAGATAGGGATCACGCACCGTGGCGAACAACAGACCGCGGATCGTCAGCGCGCCGAACCCGATCAGCAGCAGCGGCCGGCGGCCCCAGAGTTGCGCCTTGCGCCCGACCGTCGGCGACAGCAGCGCCACGATCGCCTGGGGCACGACGATGCAAAAGGCAACGAGCACCGTTGCCCACTGGCTCGACCTGGCCGTCACTGCGCTCGCCATCAGCGGCATCATCGAGGCGTTCGCGAGCTGTAACAGCAGCACGCTCAGCGCAAACACGATCAGCGGCCGCTGCCTGATCAAGTGCCAGATATTGGTGTCGCCCGGCACCGGCGCCTCGCGCGGCATCTCGCCGTGGCAGCGCGCGATGTCGACCTCCTCCTCCCGGATCCGCGACAGCGCGATCAGGGTCGGGATCGCCAGCAAGAAAGTGACCAGGAACACCGAGCGGCTCGACAACAGATAACCGGCGGTGCCCATCACGGCGGCCGCGACGCCGTTGCCGAGCGAGGCGAAGCGCGCATTGCGCCCGAGCCGCTCGCCGATCGCGAGTGGCCCGACGAGGCCGAGGCTGATCGCCGCGATTGCAGGTCCCAGCACGCAGCTCGCCGCCGCATGCAGTGTCGCCGCCGTCACCACCACGGGGAAGATCGGCATCGCCGCATAAGCGAGCGCGCAGAAGCCGATGGTCACGATCGCAAGGGCCGCGACCAGCCGCTCGGATTTCGCGGCATCGATGATGGCGCCGCCCGGCATCTGCCCGATCAGGGCGACGATGCCGCCGATCGAGAGCACGAGGCCGATCTCGACCTGGGTCCATTTCTGCGTCGTCAGGTACACCGCGATGAAGGGACCGAACCCGGTCTGCACGTCGGCAAGGAAGAAGATGAACCAGTCGAGACCGCGCAGGCTCTGGCGCGACGGCGCCGGAATGGGCGCAAGCCGCAGCGCTGCGGCGTTGTTCTGTTCAACGTGGCCGCCGCGATCCGCATGGTTCGGCTTCCTCGACAACAGCACAGGCAGTCAGCCCTCCCCGCGTCTCACTGGATGGCTTGCAGCGGTTGAAGACTGCCGGACGCGCCGAGCACGACCATCGGCGTGTCTTCCTTGTATTCCGGCGCGGCAGCGACCTGAGCCTTGGTCAGCTCCAGCGTGATGCTGTCCTTCTTGTTGGTGATCTTGCCGAAATGAAGCGCGTTCCAGTCCACCACGATCTTGCGGCTGCCGACGCCCAGGAAGCCGCCAAAATCGATCACGGCGGCGCGCACATGGCCGGTGCGGTCGACGATGATGTCGACGATGCGGCCCATGCCCTCGTCGGCGGCGCTGCGCACGTCGCGGCCGAGCACGCCGTGCGCATCGCTCGCGCCGATGATGGTCACCGAGGGCGGCGGCGCAGCGTCCTTCGGCGTCACAGGCACGGTCGAGGCCGGCGGCTGCGCAGCCGCCGGCGCATTCGCTTCACTTGGCGGCGAGGTTGGGGCCACCGCAGGCGGCTCCTCCGCGGCACGCGACATTGCGACCGTCAGGCCGGCGACGATCGCCACGCTCAAGACCAGCCATCGGACAGCACGCATGGGACCCTCCTCGCGCGCCTAGCGCGCCAGCACGATCGAGACCTGGATCTGGCCGCGCGTGCGCAACACCTCCAGCGCGACGTCGTCGCCGTGGCGGCTGACGCGCAGATCGACGCTGGACTCGCCGAGGCGCAGATCGCGCAGGATCACCTCGTTCAGGAATGCCGGCAGATGCGGATTGCGCAGGCGGATCTCGCCGCGCGCCACATCGAACTCGATGCCGAGCGCCGCCTCCAGCAGCGTGAACGGCGTCGCGCTGGCCCAGGCCTGCGGCGCACAGGCGACCGGATAGAGCGTCGGGCCGCGCCGCTTCTCGCGCCGGAAGCCACAGAACAGCTCGGGCAGCCGGCGCAGATCCATGTAGGTCGCAGCGTCGAACAGGCCCTTGAAGACATGCGCGACCGAATGCTTGAGGCCGTAGCGCGCGAGCCCGAGCGCGATCAGCGCGTTGTCGTGCGGCCAGACCGAGCCGTCATGATAGGACATCGGGTTGTAGCGCACCTCGCCTTGCGCGACGGTGCGGATGCCCCAGCCGGAGAAGAAGTGCGGCCGCATCAGATCGGCGGCGACGAGGCGCGCGCGATCCTCGCGGATCATGCCGCTGAACAGCACCTGCCCGGCATTCGAGGTGCGCACCTTGCACGGCCGCTTCTTGCCGTCGAGCGCGAGCGCATAGGTGCCGAGCTCCTCGCACCAGAACGCCTTTTCGAAGCGCTCGGCCAGCGCGTTGGCTTCGGCCTCAAGCTTGCGCACTCGGTCCGGCTTGCCGAGCCGCAGCGCGCAACGCGCGGCAAGCTGCTTGGCCGCGTAGACGTAGCCCTGGACTTCGGCGAGCGCGATATTGCCTTCCGCGAGCTGGCCGTCGGCGTGGAAGATCGCGTCGTAGGAATCCTTCCAGCCCTGGTTGGCCAGTCCCTTTTCCGTCGCGCGCTGGTATTCGACGAAGCCGTCCTGATCGGGATCGCCCGGACCGTCGATCCAGGCGAGGCCCGCCTCGATCGCCGGCCACAGCTCGATCAGCGTCGCTGCATCGCCGGTGCGCTCGAAATAGCTGCCGGCGAGCAGGATGAACAAGGCGGTGGAATCGACGCTGCCGTAATATTGCGAGAACGGCACCTCGCGCAGCGCCGCCATCTCGCCGCCGCGCATCTCGTGCAGGATCTTTCCGGGCGCCGCGTCGGCAAGCGGATCGACCGTCTTGGCCTGGAAATGGGCGAGCCGCCTGAGGACGCCCTTGGCGACGCGCGGGTCGACCCACAGCATCTGCAGCGCGGTGATCAGCCCGTCGCGACCGAAGGTCGTCGAATACCAGGGAATGCCGGCATAGGGATAACGCCCCTGCGGCGTCTCCGTCATCAGCATGTTGAGGTCGGCCATGGCCTGGCACAGCACCTCGTTGAAGATGTTGTTCGAGGTTTCGATGCTGGCCGCGCCCATCGTCGACTGCCGCATCTCGCGGCGATGGGCGAGCAAGCCCCTGAAGAAACGCGCGGGCTTTTCCGTGACCGGCCGGTTGCAGGACACGGCGACGAACAGCGATTTCGATTGATGCGGATCGAGCTCGACCTGCCAGGTCGCGGCGTTCACCGACAGCCGTGTCGGACGCGGGTCGAAATGCAAACCGGTCGTGCGCTCGGCATCGTCGAGGCCGCGATAGTCGAACAGCACGTCGGTCGGCCCGAGCAGCTTGCTCGTGCCGGTGCCCCGGCGCGGCCGCTGTTCGCCGCGGACCTCGAACAGGTCGGCAAAATCGTTGTCGAACAGCAGCGTCAGCTCGAAGCTCGCCGGCCGCTCGCCATGGTTCTGCACGCCGATGCGTTGATAGGCCGAGCCGTGCCACAGGAAGATCGTGCGCACGATGTGCAGCAGATCCTTCTGCAGCACGAGGGCGCCCTCGCGGTAGATGTCGGGATTGGTGAGATCGACCGTCAGCGCCGAATTGTCGTCGCGTAAGTTGGAGCCGAGCAGCAGCGGCTGGAGGTCGTTGAGCACGAGCTCCAGCCGCGCCAGGTAGCGCGTGTCATGGTGGAACAGGCCGTCCGGCCCGCCTGCCGAGGCGCCGATGTCGCCGTGGCTGTCGAGCACGATGAAGGTGTCGTCGTGCTTGAGCGAACGCCGCGGCCGCGCCGACGGCCCCGTCATCGGGATGTAGAACGGCTGCTCCGCGACCTGCTCCACGGTCCGCGTCACGGAGACGAATTTGGTGACGACTTCGGCTGCCATGAGCTGCTCCCCTGCCTTGTTTCGAAACGCAACCAACGCAGACGCAACTGTTGGGTTTACGCGGCGAACTTCGCGAGCCGGCTCATTTCCTGCGTCACCAGCTCACGGTAGGGACCGTGACCCTGCATCAGGCGGTCGGGCGCGCCGTCCTCGATGATCTTGCCATTCCTGAGCACGATCACACGGTCGAAATTGCGCAGCGTCGCGAGCCGATGCGCGATCGCGATCACGGTGCGGCCGCGCATCAGGCGTGACAGCGCCTCGCGGATCGCTTCCTCCGACTCGCTGTCCAGCGCCGCCGTCGCCTCGTCCAGCAGCAGGATCGGCGCATCCTTCAGGAAGGCGCGCGCGATCGCGATGCGTTGGCGCTGGCCGCCGGACATCTTCACACCGCGGTCGCCGACCATGGTGTCGAGACCCTCAGGCAGAGTTTCCACGAAATCGCAGCGGGCGGCAATGGCCGCGCGCAGCACCTCGTCGTCCGTCGCGTTGGGGCGGCCGTAGCGGATGTTCTCGCGGATGGAACGGTGGAACAGCGAAATATCCTGCGGCACGACCGAGATCGCCTCGCGCAGGCTGAGCTGGGTCACCATCGAGACGTCCTGGCCGTCGACGGTGATGCTGCCCTCGTCGACGTCGTAGAAGCGCTGAAGCAGCGTGAACAGGGTCGACTTGCCGCCGCCGGACTGGCCGACCAGGCCGACGCGCTGGCCGGGCTGCAGCCGCAGGCTGAACCGCTCGAAGATCTTCTCGCCGCCGGGATAGCCGAAGGTGACGTTGTTGAACGCAATCGCCGCGCCGCTCTTCACCAGCGGCTCCGCCTCGGGGTGATCGCGTAGCTCATGCGGCACCAGGAGGGTCGCGATGGCCTCGGTCAGCCGTGCGACATGCTGGGTGACGTCGACCAGCGCCACCGCGAGATCGCGCGTGGCGTTGAGGATGGACAGGCCGAGGGTGCAGACCAGCACGACGTCGCCGGTGGTCGCCTCACCCTGCTGCCAGAGCGTGATCGCCCAGGCCATCAGCGCAACGGTCAGGACGACTGTCACACCGGCATGGGTGAGCCGCAGCTTCTCCAGATAGCGCAGGCTGCGGCCGCGCGCGGTAAGCTCGCGGTTGACGGTAGCGTCGAACCGCTCGTGCTCGTGGCTGATGCCGCAGAAGGCGCGGACCAGCGGCATATTGCTGATGACGTCGATCATCTCGCCGTCGACCACGGCCGCCTTGTCGGCGAAATCGTCATGCAGGGGCTTGCCCGCCGCGGCCAGATGGAACATCGCGATCACCATCCCGCCGGCGATCACGATCAGGCCGAGCGCCATATAAGGACTGACGGTTCCGATCAGCATGATTGCCGCAACTGTGGCAATGCATGGCGGCAGCACATTCCAGACGAACATGTTCTCGACGGTGAACACCGCATTCGAGGTCGCCGTGATGCGGCTCGTCAGCATGCCTGGCATGCGGTCGGAGAAGTAGCTCGGCGCATGTCCCGTCAGGTGACGAAATATGTCACGGCGCAAATCGCCCGTGACACGAACGAAGGTGAAGCTCGCCGTCCAGCTCGCGATCCGCCACAGGAAGTTGTCGGCAGCGATCAGCGACATGAGCAGAATGAATGCCAGCCATACGCTACCACCATGCGATGTTCCCGCCGACAGACTGTCGACGAGTGATTTGACGCCGTACTGCGTGCCCACGGAGCAGGCAACGGCTGCGACGACAGCAGTCAGGATCACGAGATGCGACGCGAGACGACGCCGAAGATAGCGCAAGACAAAGGCAAATGGCCTGCGCGCGTATCCAGAAAGCTGATCCATATGGCACTCGACCCCGTGTGATGATTTCCAGTTTTGTGGCTGACCGACAGAACATCGACCAGCTCGCCTCGGTTCCCGGGCAGGCTGATCACGACATGCGGATGCGGACGATCTGCGAAGACGAGATGGCAGCATCGAGACAGGTGCGAGATGTGTCCAATAAGTAACGTTTGTTGAGAGGAACTTCGCAACTGCGGGAACGTTCCCTTAGCTGGCATTGCCGGTGCCGTACGCGCTGGGGGTTTTCAATATTCATGATCGCAGAGGAGAAGGTGAGATGCGCATCGCGCAGGTAGCTCCGTTGACGGAGGCTGTTCCACCCAAGCTGTATGGCGGCACCGAGCGGGTGGTGCATTGGTTGACGGAAGAGCTGGTTGCCCTTGGACACGACGTCACACTGTTCGCCAGCGGCGACTCGAAGACGTCGGCGAAGCTGGATGCCCTATGGCCGCGAGCGCTGCGCCTCGACGGTTCCGTGCGCGATCCCAACGCGTTGCACATGGTGCTGCTGGAGCGGGTGCGGCAGAAATGTGACGACGAGGAGTTCGACTTCCTCCACTTTCATCTCGACTATTATCCCTGGTCGCTGTTCTACCGGCAGCCGACACCGTTTGTGACCACGCTGCACGGCCGGCTCGACCTGCCGGAGCATCAGCCGGTGTTCGACACCTTCTCCAAGATGCCCGTGATCTCGATCTCGAACGCGCAGCGGCGGCCGGTGCCGCAGGCGAACTGGGTGACGACGATCCATCACGGCCTGCCCGAGAATCTGCTGACGCCGAAGCCGGCCAAGCAGGAATATCTCGCCGTGCTCGGCCGCATCGCGCCGGAGAAGGGCGTCGACCGCGCCATCAAGATCGCGACCCATTGCGGCATCCCGCTGAAGATCGCGGCCAAGGTCGATCGCGCCGACCAGGACTATTATGACGAGCTGATCAAGCCGATGATCGTGAACAATCCGCTGGTGGAGTTCATCGGCGAGATCAGCGACCACGAGAAGTCGGACTTCCTCAGCGGCGCGCTCGGACTTCTGCTGCCGATCGACTGGCCGGAGCCGTTCGGCCTCGTCATGATCGAGGCCATGGCCTGCGGGACGCCGGTCGTCGCCTTCAATCGCGGCTCCGTGCCGGAGATCATCGACGAGGGCCTCACCGGCTTCGTGGTCGAGGACATCCTCAGCGCGGCCGGTGTGGTCAACCGTCTTCCGAGCCTGAATCGCTCCGCGATCCGCAAGCAGTTTGAGTCGCGCTTCACCGCGCGGCGGATGGCGCTCGACTATCTCGCGGCCTATCGCAGCCTGACCGAGGAGCAAGCACCGCGGATCAAGCTGGTGAGCAGCGCGGAGTAAGCGGCTCCACAAACGGTGTCGTCCCGGACAAGCGAAGCGCCGATCCGGGACCCATAACCACAGGGCGTTGTTTGGCGACGACTCGGAGTGACCGGTCTCGTACAAAATTCCTCCCTGTGGTTATGGGTCCCGGGTTCGCGCTGCGCGCGCCCCGGGACGACAGTTGTGTGTGCTGCGCGTTCAACGCGCCCTACACCACCACCGTCCGCTTCGGCTCCACGATCTCGAACATCCGCGGAAACTCATCCATCAGGCCCATCAGCTCGGCGAGCTTCATCGGGTTGCCCGACAGCTTGATCTTGCCGGCCGCCACCGCTTCCGGAAAACTCGTCAGCTTCGCAATGACCTCATCGAGCGTCGCGCGCGCCAGCGTGAAGCTGGCATCGGCGCCTTCGGCCTGCACGCCCTCGGTATAGGTCAGCGCGCAATTCTCCAGATTGAGCACGAAGGTCTCGCCGGTGTCCGAAAAGCTCCAGTTCAGCACGATGTGCTTTCCTTCCGCTTTCGGACCGTTGAGGCGGATGCCGAGCACGTCCCAGAGCTGCCCGGTGCGCAGCGCGGCCAGCGTCTCGCGCGGCATCGGCGGACGCGGCGGGGCCTTCGGCATGCCCTGGCGCAATTCCTGCGCGCCGAACAGATAGGCGTTGCGCCACGTCGCGCTCTCGGCGGCATAGCCGAGCTGCTCCAGCGTGTCCGCCAGCAGCGCGCGCGCCGCCTGATTGTCCGGCTCGGCGAAGACGAGATGGCCGAGCGCCTGCGCGACGAAGCGGAATTCACCCTTGTCGAAATCCGCGCGGGCCCGCGTCAGGATCGCGTCGGCGCCGCCCATGTACTCGACATACTTCTTGCCTGATTCCACCGGCGGCAGCGGATCGAGATTGACTGGGTTGGCGTCATACCAGCCTAGATACTTTTGGTAGATCGCCTTCACATTGTGCCTGATATGGCCGTAATAGCCGCGGCCGTGCCAGGCGCCTTCGAGGCTCTTTGGCAACTGGATGGTCTCGGCGATCTCCGTCGCCGTGAGGCCGTGGTTCATCAGGCGGATGGTCTGGTCATGTGCGAACTTGTAGAGATCGCGCTGCTGCCGGATCATGGTGCCGATGCGCTCGCGTCCCCACACCGGCCAGTGATGCTGGCCGCACATCGCCTCCGCCTTGCCGTCCCACAGCTGCAAGGCCTCATTCAGGTATTTCGACCAGGCCAGCGCGTCGCGCACGTCGGCGCCGCGGAACGGCAAGAGATTGTGAAAATTGTGGGTGCAGTTCTCGGCGAGGTTCAAGAGCTTGTAGCGCGGGATGAAGAAGTGCATCTCCGCCGGCGCTTCGCTGTTCGGCGCCATCTGGAATTCGAACTCGACGCCGTCGATGACGCGCCTGTCTCCGGTCGCCATGATCAGATCGGTCGGACGCAGCAGCGCGACCGCGCCCGCCGCCATCGACTTGCCGAGGCCGCAATCGACCTGGCCTCGTGCCCCCTTGGCCAGGAACGGCCCGAATTGGTACTGCGCCCGGCGCAGCATCGCGGGGCCCGCGATGATGTTCTCGGAGACGGCGTGCTCCATGAACAGGTTCGGCGCGATGATCGGCACACGCCCGGTCGCGAGCGCATCCTCCTCCAGCACGCCGCGCGCGCCGCCCCAATGGTCGGTGTGGGTATGGGTGAAGATCACGGCCGCAACCGGCCTCATGCCGCGATGCGTAAAATAGAGATCAAGCGCGGCACGCGCGCCTTCGATCGAGGTCAGCGTGTCCACCACGATGACGCCGCGATCGCCCTCGATCAGCGTCATGTTGGCGATGTCGAGCCCGCGCACCTGGTAGACGCCGGGCACGACCTCGAACAGCCCATGCCGCATGTTGAGCCGCGCCTGCCGCCACAGGCTGGGATTGACCGTCGGCGGCGCCTGCTCGGCAGACAGGAAGCCGTAAGGCTCGAGGCTCCAGACCGTGCGCCCTTGCGGATTTGTCACCTTCGCGTTGTCGATCGTGCCGAGGAAGCCCCGCGCAGCATCGTCGAAATCCCGCGTGTCGGAAAACGGCAGCGCATCGAGCATCGCCGCTTGCTGCGAGATGACGGACGGCGTTGCGTCCTTCTCGTTGCTGACAATGTCGGTCATCTTCGTTTCCTCCCGGCTCGTTGCGGGCATCTAACCGCATCTCGCGGGTGATTGCCATCACTGGCCGAGACAGCACAGGTGCCCTTCCCTTCTCCCCTTGCGGGAGAAGGTGGCATAGGCGGCCCATGGCCGCCGTTCTCAAGAGGACGCCGAAGCGAAGCTTCGGCTATGGCGCCGGATGAGGGGCCTCTCTCCGCTCACAACACTGCTCGTGAGGATGGATACCCCTCACCCGTCTCGCCGCCATGCGGCGAGCCACCCTCTCCCGCAAGGGGAGAGGGTGCACCGTCCATGCGGCAACGCTAGTGCATCCCCAGCACCCTTGGCAGCCACAGCGTCAAATCCGGCCAATAGGTCACGATGACGAGGAAGCCGAGCATGGTGATCAGCCACGGCATCACCGCGACCGCAAGATCGGTGATGCGCATTCGCGCGATCATGGATGCGACGTAGAGGTTCAGGCCGACAGGCGGATGGCAGAGGCCGACCTCCATGTTGACGTCCATGACGATGCCGAAATGGACGAGGTCGATGCCGAGCTTCTTGGCGGCGGGCGCCAGGATCGGGGCCATGATCAGGATGATCGAGTTCGGCTCCATGAAGTTGCCGGCGAGCAGCAAGAGGATGTTGACCACCAGCAGGAAGCCGACCCAGCCGAGATTCTGCGCCGCGATCCAGTCGGCGAGCGTCGCCGGCAGGTTCTCGTTGGAGAGCACGAAGGAGAACAGCACCGCGTTGGTGACGATGTAGAGCAGCATCGCGCTGGTGTTGGCGGCGCGCAGCAGCACCCGCGGCACATCCACCATCTTGATCGCCTTGTAGACGAACACCGCGATGACGAAGGAGTAGACCGCGGCCATCGCGGCCGCCTCGGTGGCGGTGAACAGGCCGCTATAGATGCCGCCGATGATGATGACGACCAGCATCAATCCCCAGATGCTCTCGCGGAAAGTGCGGACGGTTTCGCCCCAGGTCGCTTTCGGCAGCCGCGGATAGTCGCGATTGCGGGCGAGCCACCAGGTGACGATGCAGAGCATGGTCGTCAGCAGGATGCCGGGGAGCAGGCCTGCAACGAACAGCGCGCCGATCGAGGTGTTGGTCGAGACCGCGTAGACGATCTTCGGGATCGACGGCAGCATCAGGATGCCGAGCGAGCCGGCGACCGTGATGATGCCGGCGCCGAAGCGCATCGGATAGCCGTGCCGGACCATCTCGGGCAGCACGATGGCGCCGATCGCGGCCACCGTCGCGACGCTCGAGCCGCAGACCAGCGCGAACATGGCGCAGGCGACAATGCCGGCAAGGCCGAGGCCGCCATACCAGTGACCGATCAGCGAGGTCGCGAAATTGATCATGCGGCGCGCGACGCCGCCATGGGTGAGGAAATTGCCGGCGAGGATGAAGAACGGGATCGCCATGATCTCGAAGCCCTCGATGCCCGTGAAGAGCTTCATCGAGACCGCCTCGATCGGCACCGTGGTCAGCGTGAACAGGAACGTCATCACGGTGAGGCCGAGCGCGATCGAGACCGGAATGCCGGTCAGCATCAGCGCGATCAGCAGCGCGAACACGGTCGCGGCACGCATCCAGTGCGGCAGCACCACCACGCCGAACTTTTCGGCAAGGCACATCATGAAGATCAGGACCGGCGCCATGATCAGGATGACGCCGAGCGGCGAGACTTTTCGCGCGGCGGCCCGGGTTGCGGCGCCGGCAGGCTGCGGGTGCAGCGCCGGCGAGGCGTCGGCCTCGACGCCCTCGACATGACTCTCGTCGTGATGCGGCAGCTCGCCGGTCCAATAGTAGATCCACGAGACCTGGAGGAAGCGGAAGCACATCAAGCCCGAGCCGAGCGGGATCGCCAGATAGACGAACCACATCGGCGCTTCCAGATCGTTGGACTGCTGGCCGGTGTGGAACATCTCGCGCACGAACGAGGCGCCGAAGGCGGCGATCATGCCGGTGAACAGCGCGCCGCAGAGCAGCGCGAACAGGATCACGTGCTTGCGCGAATGCTCCGGCAGGCGGTTGACCAGCAGGTCGACGCCGACATGGATGCCGGTGCGCACGCCGTAGGCCGCGCCGAACTTCGCCATCCAGATGAACATGTAGATGCAGAGCTCTTGCGCCCAGGACAAATCGAGCTCGGACAGGAAGGTGAATACCGCCATCGACAGCGATGCCAGCCAGCTCATCCCGTGCGCGGCCGCCCATCTGGAGAGGGCGATCGATTCGCCGGCGCCGTAACGGTGCACAACAGCAATGAAGATCAGGCCGGTTGCAGCCGCAATGAGCGTCGCGATCAACCATTCTTCGAGATGGTTGAGCGCCGAATTGAGCACGCGAAGCAAATCAAGATCCCCCTATCGATACGAAACGGCCGGAAGTGCTTGCACTCCCGACCGTTGGTATTGTTCTTCAGGAAACGCGTCAGTTCATCTTGACGTCGAGTTCCTTGGCAACGAGATCGAGCACTTCCTGCCCGACCCGGCCCTTGGCCCATTTATAAGTCGGCTGCATCGCCTCCTGCCATGCCTTGCGGTCGGCGTCGCTGAGATAATGCAGCGTGGTCTTGCCGGTCTTCTTGATCTCGGCGAGCGCATCCTCGTTCTCCTGATGCGCGATCAGATTGGTGTAGTCGGTCGCCTCAACCATCGCCTTCTCGAGCTGGGCCCGGATGTCGGGCGGCAGGCCGGACCAGAATTTCGAATTGACGATGACGGCATATTGCAGATGCGCGTGATAGGACACGGTGATGTCCTTCTGCACCTCGTAGAACTTCTGCGTCAGATAGTTGGACGCGGTGTTCTCGCAGCCGTCGACCACGCCGGTCTGCAGCGCCTGGTAGACTTCGGAGAACGCCATGATTTGCGGGATAGACCCGAGCAGACGGAAATACTGGTCGGCGATCTTCGAGCCGGAGATGCGGAACTTCAGGCCCTTGAAGTCCTCCGGCTTCATCAGCGGACGGTTCGACGACACCATGTGGAAGCCATTGTCCCAATAAGCGAGCCCGGTGATGCCCTTGGCTTCCAGCTTCTGGAACAGCCATTTGCCGACCGTGCCCTTCATCGCGCTGGAATAGGTCGCATCGTCCTTGAACAGCCAGGGCAGATCGAGCGCCTCGAATTCCTTGATGCCGAGCGGGGCGAATTTCGCGGTCGAGGGCGCCAGCATCTGCACCGAGCCGAGCTGGAGCGCCTCGATCTCCTCCTTGTCCTTGTAGAGCGAGGAGTTCGGATAGACCTCGATCTTGACCTTGCCGTCGGTGTATTTCTCGGCGAGTTCCTTGAACTTCAGCGCGCCCTTCCCCTTCGGGGTGTCATTGGCGACGACGTGGCTGAACTTGATGATGATGGGGCTCTGGGCGAAGGCGGGGACCACGAGGAACGTGGCGAAAGCAAGCGTCGCCGCTGCGACCGCAAGAAGCAGTTTGCGCATGAAGGACCTCCCCAATAACCCCAGAGAACAGGGTCTTTTTTGTTTTGCGTCCCCAGTAGTGGCAGCAATCCGCCACCCTGCCAACTAGACCTAAGCCCAATTTGCCGCAGGCAAGCTATCTTGACGACTGCTGCATGTGCAACCCGGCACCCGCTCCACGCCAATGGAGCGAGCGCTTATGTCGCATTGCGGCAATGCCATCAGCCTTTGCGCTGGGCGACCATGAACAGACGGCGGAACGGAAACAGCGTCTGTCCTGCGGCATTCTTCGGGTACGCCTTCGCGACCCGCTCCCCGTAGGCCGCTTCGAACGCCGCCTTCTCCTCGCCCTGCAAGACGTCGAGATAGCGCGTCAGCCAGGTCCCCTTGGTCCATTCCTTCACGGGGTTCTCGCCTTCGAGCACCTGGAGATACTCGGTCTCCCAGATGTCGATATTGGCTGACATCGGAGCAAGGAGATCATGATAGAAGGCCGGCCCCTCCACCGGCGGCGGCGTGACGAGATGCTCGACCTTGGATCGCCAGGGTCCGTTGAGCGCGGTCTCGCCGATCAGCACATGCGACGGCGCCAGAAAGTTGCGCGGCATCTGCACGGCGAGCATGCCGCCGGGCTTCACCTTCTCCATCACCGATGGGAAGAGTGCCGCATGATTGGGCAGCCAGTGCAGTGCGGCATTGGAATAGATCAAATCATACTGTTTCGCCGGACGCCACTGGCCGAGGTCCTCATGTGACCATTCCACATCAGGCGCCGCCTTGCGGCCGGCCGCGACCATCTCGGCCGAACCCTCGACACCGGTCACGACGGCATCCGGCCAGCGCTCCCTGATCAGTTTTGTGACGTTGCCGGCACCGGCACCGAGATCGGCGACCGTGCGCGGGCCAACATCGGGAATTCGCATCAACAGGTCGACGGCGGGCCGCAAGCGGTGGCCAGAGAATTTCAGATATTGCTGCGGATCCCAGACCATTACATGCGCCTTTTCTTTTTCATGTTTCCTTCGCTGTCGCTCTTGGTTACCACTGCTCGTCCTGATCAGGCAATTCGCAAAGCCGGCGGGACGGGCAGGAAACGAACGGCAACAAGCAAAAAAACAAGAGAGCGTTGTTATGGACCTCGGGCTCAAATCGAAAACCGCAGTCGTCACCGGCGCGAGCATCGGCATCGGCCGCGCCATCGCCAAGGGGCTTGCCGCCGAAGGCGTGCGCGTCGTCGGCGTTGCGCGGCGCACCGACCTGCTCGCCGAGCTGGTGAAAGAAGTAGGCTCCGGGCTGATCACGCCGTTCGAGCAGGATGTGATGGAAAAGGACGCCGCGGAGAAGATCGCGGCGTTCGCGCTGAAGGAGCTCGGCCATGTCGACATCCTCATCAACAATGCCGGCGGCAGCCGCCCCCTCCCCGTCGATGCGCCCGACAGCAAATGGGACGAGGCGATCGCGCTCAACTTCACCAGCTACCGCCGCATCGCCCACGCGCTGCTGCCGCAGATGATCGCGCGCAAATGGGGCCGCATCGTCAACATCACCGGCAAGTCCGAGCCGGAAGGCCTCAACGCCGCCTTCGCGGCGAAGGCCGCCGTGCACGCCTGGGCCAAGGGCCTGTCGCGCGAGATCGGCGAGCACGGCATCACCATCAACTGCATCCCGCCCGGCCGCATCATGAGCGAGCAGATCCGCCGCAACTATCCGCCGGAGTATCGCGAACGCTTCGCCGAGGAAGAGATCCCGGTCGGCTATTGGGGCGAGCCGGAGGATCTCGCAGCCCTCGCGGTGTTCCTGGCCTCGCCGGTGGCGCGCTACATCACGGGCACGGTGATCCCGGTGGATGGGGGATTACGGAGGTATCAGTTCTAGGGCGGGAGCTCGAGCCTCGTTGCGCTGACCGGCTTCCCGTTGCTTCTTGAAGTCGGTCACGATCTGAAGATCGCGGCCGTCGCACTTAAGGCGCGACGCTGCTCTTGGCGGCGCGGCAGTGCTTTTCGCAGAGCGCCTCCAGCCTGACCCGATCAGGCGGGCTGCGAAGATCGTCGTTCTGATGGAGCAGCTGCTCCAGCTCGAAGGTCTCGTCCGGGGAAAGTCCGGGAAGGATGATCATGCCTTTGGCATTCGTGGTGAACTCGAAATAGCGAGCGCTCATCTGGAATTCCGAAAATGACTTAGGATCAATATCGGCGATCCTAGCGATGGGACGACAATCCGCCAAGGGTCGATAAGAGGCGACGAGGGGCGACCATGCGGCCGGTGCAGGACTTGCACCGCGAGCGCGCGGTCAGACCGATGTGATCTTCCGCAGCTGCGCGGGCGCGTCGAGGAGGTCGTCCGGTGCGGCGAGATAGGCCGGCCAGTCGATCGGCCTGCAGACCAGGCCGCGGCGGCCGATCTCGCGAAGCAGGCGGTCCGCGCGCTGCTTTGCAGGGACACCTACGAGGCGGGTGCCAGCCAAGGCATCGGCTTGCACCTCGTTGCGGATGAACTCGTACATCCGCAGGATGAAATGATCGGAGAGGCCTTCAAAGTCGTCCATGGTGATCCCAGGCTCGTGTCAAGACAACGTCCATGCGAGGACACGCCAGCTGACCCAGGCGATCGCGCCGATCCAGGCGATCATCGCGCTGCCGACCGCGCCAAAGAACGCGAGCGCGACCAGATAGTCGCTGGTCTGCCGGCGCTGAACGCTGACAGGCGCTGCTTGCGTGGCGGTTCTATCAAGCATTTTGGTCCCTGACGGATGACAGGGATAACGAGCCCTATGCGGATCGACAAATGGACGACGATATTAACCTCACCAGTCAACCTTAAGACGGAACCCGCGCCTCCTCGCGAAGGCGTCCGACCGGACGCGAACCGCTGTCTGATGACAAATCAGCCAAGGGCCATAGCTAAAGGATCACAGCTAAGGGCCGTGAGGCGACATCGGCGGCTTGGTTGCGGCCGTGTCGCTCAGCATCTCGAGCTGGCTCGCCAGTGCGCTGAGGCTACGTGATATGCTCTTCAGGATGGTGGCAGTCCTGGCGGGCAGACCTGCTTCGGTCGCCTTTCGCTTGAAAGCCCTCGCGAGTGCGCGGCACTCTACGGCAGAGGGCAGACTTCTATGCACGGTCGCTTTGACTCCAGCTGACACATCCGCGTTTTCTGCTTCGCGTTTTCCGCGCGTTTTGCAAACGAAGATGCCCCCGCTAAACACAAATGCAAGCAAAAACGAGAGTGGCGAAAATGGCCGGGAAAACCTCAGACAATTCAGATCCAGCATTGGCGAAGCGTCACAAGCAATCGGCGATCATCGGCCGCTTGACCGTGGCCTGCTTCGTGGCGATGCGCAGTGGCTACGCGCGCAAGCATCTCGGCGCGGTGTTCGAAGAGCTGCTGACGGCGCTGGCGATCCGCGTCGCCGACGATCTCGGCGCACCGCCCTTGACGGCTTCCGACCTGTCCAGGCATCTGGGATTGCCGCGCTCCAACGTCCGCCGCTGCCTCGAAGCCCTGATCGAGGAAGGCGTGGTCCGCAAGGAGAATGAACACGGCTACAGGGGAGAGTTGGACTGGCTCGCCTCCCGGATCGATGCGGAGTATTTCCTGATAATCCGCAATGCGATCGTCACCGCGGCGGACGATCTGAAGGCGCTGGACGCGCCCGCGTAAGAAGGCCTGCACAGGCGGCGCCGGATACTTTGATCTAGATCAAGCTTGCCACGGCACCGCCATTCCGGAATGGTTGTCGATGGCCGCGCAGAAGCGCCGCCCATAGCCAAGGAGATGATCGATCATGACCTCCTCGAACTTCCTGCGTCGCCTCATGCTCGCTGCGGCAAGCACCTTGCTTCTCGGCACGGGCGCCCAGGCCGGGCCGATCCCCACGCATCTGTCGGCGATGAAATCGATGGTCGATCAGGCCACGACCGAAGTGCGTTGGGTCGGCGGCTGGCGCGGCGGCTACGGCTATCGCGGCGGCGGCTACCGCGGTTGGGGCTATCGCGGAGGCTGGGGCTATCGCGGCTACGGCTATCGCGGCCTCGGTTATGGCGTCGCCGGCGCCGTGGTCGGCGGCGCGATCGCGCGGAGCGCCTATTACGGCGGCTATGGTGGCTACTATGGCGGCTATCCCGCCTACAGCTACGGCTACAGCTACCCGTCCGCATCGTATTACGGTTATGGCGGCAGCTACGGCTACGCCGACGATTATTGCGCGCCCTCCGGCAGCTATTGGGCCTACTAGAGCGTTTTCGAGCGAAGTGGAAGCCGGTTCGCGTGAAGAAACCGCGTCAAAACAAGAATCTAGAGCTTCGGTTCTGATTCAATCAGAACCGAAAATGCTCTAGCCCGTAGGATGGGTAGAGCGCAGCGAAACCCATCGATCGCCGTCCAAATTGAAACGTCATGGGTCTCGCAGGTGCTCTACCCATCCTGCGCACTTCATCCCTCGCCCGCCGGCGGGACCACATAGAGGGTCAGCGCGAACACCGCGTAAATGAGGATCATCAGGGCGCCGACGAACCAGGCCGAGCGTCCGCTCGCGGTGACGAACGCGGACGTGACCGTTGCGATCATCACCATGGTCACCGCGCCCGGCCAGAACTGCAGGTCCATCGGCTTCGGCCCCACGACGTAGCTGAGCAGCACCAGCGCGGGGGCCACGAACAGCGCGATCTGGGAGGCGCTGCCGAGCGCAATGCTGACGGCCATGTCGAGCCGGTTCTTGCGCGCCGCGCCGAAGGCCACCGCAAATTCTGCGGCGGCGCCGACCAGCGAGACGACGATGAAGCCGACGAAGGCCGGGCTCATCCCGAAGGTTTCCGCCGCCTTCTGCACCGATTCCACGAAGATTTCGCTGACCAGCGCGACCAGCACGGTGACGACCAGCAGCGTGCCGGCGGCTACTCCGACCGGCCAGTGCGCCTCCTTGTCATCGCCGTGATCGGTGCTTGCGAACAATTCCTTGTGCGTCCCGAGCGAGAACAACAGGCCGAGCCCGTAGGCAATGATCAGCAGGACCGAAATGCCGACACTGAGCTTGTGGATGATCCCGCCGTCCTGCGGCAGGTGCTCGAGATCGGCGACCGCCGAAGGCGCCAGCAGGGCGACGGTCGCCATCAGCAGCAGGCCGGACGAAAGCCGCGCGCCGGCGCGGTTATACTCCTGCACGTGGTAGCGCAGGCCGCCGAGCAGCAGGCAGGCGCCCAGCATGAACACAGCATTGGTGACGATCGCACCCGCAATCGATGCCTTCACCAGCATGTACTGGCCTGCGCGCAGCGCCGCGATGGCGATGATCAGCTCGGTCAGATTGCCGAGCGTGGCATTGAGCAGTCCGCCCACGGCATCGCCGGTCTTGGCGGCGACCGCCTCGGTGGCATGGCTGAGCAGCGCCGCCAGCGGCACGATCGCAAGCACCGCCAGCACGAACAGCAGCGTGTGGGAATGCGGCGCCGCCGCCTCGGCCACCAGCACGATCGGCACGAACACCAGCATCCAGAGCAAAGGGGTATCCCGGATTTCCCTGAGCAGAGTCTGCATACCGGCCGCCCTTTCCATGGATGCTGATGGAAAGGTCCGGCGGGCGAACGGGGGAGTGTTGATCTGGCTCAAACGTAGCCAGGGAGACGCGCCGCTGGACGGCATGAAGCGGGCACCGCGCGTGGTACAAGCGGATGGGGTTGAGCGCATCGAAACCCATCGACGGAGCCAGCGTGGCACGCCGCGGAGGCCGCCCTGCACGCCTCGCAAAAGGCTTGTCGCGGGGGATCGGCGAGCACGGGATCACCCGTCAACGGCCTCCCCCCGGCCGCATAGGTCGCTCCACGCCGTGTGCGTTGACAGCCCCCGCGGGCCCTTTAATGTCTAGACATATTCCGGAGCCGTCTTCTCGGGAGCCTCGCCATGCCGCCGATCTACATCGCCTATCTGAATCGCCTCGACATCGAGGAGCTCAAGATCACCGACGAGGAGATCCTGGCCGCGATCGAGACTAGCCTGGCGGCGCAAGGCCGTGGCGACACGGTCATCGAACCGCGAGTCCATCTCGAACCGGGCGTGGCGAACGGTCATTTCAACGTGCTTCGCGGGGCGATCAAGGCGCCTATCGACAGGGCCGGTGTGAAGGTCGTCGGCGACTTCGTCGACAATTACAAGCTCGGCCTCCATTCGGAGCTGGGAATATTGACCCTGTTCGACCCGTCAAACGGTGCGCCGAAAGCGATCATGGACGCCAGCGGCATCACCGACATGCGCACAGGTGCGGTCACCGCGATCGGCGCCAAATATCTCGCCCGAAAGAACTCGAAAGTCCTGGGACATATCGGGGCGCGCGGCACCGCCTATTGGAACGTGCGATTGCTCGATCATCTCTTCGACTTCGACGAGATCCGGGTCCATTCGCGGCGAGAAGACAGCCGTAATGGCTTTGCCGAACGGCTCTCGCGCGATCTCGGAAAGAAGGTCATCGCAACCGCGGATTGGCAGTCCTGCCTCGAAGGCGCCGACATCGTCGTCGAGGCGTCCCGTCTCGACAAACCGGCGCCCATGCTCAAGACCGAATGGATCAAGAAGGGCGCCTTCGTCGTCCCCTATGGCACGATGAGCGCGATCGAGCTCTCACTGACCGATATCATGGCCAAGCTCGTGGTCGACGATTGGGGGCAGTGCAAAGGGGGCAAGTTCGGCAGCCTCCGCGCGCACGTCGAGGCCGGCAAGCTGTCCGAGAAGACGCTGCACGCCGAGCTTGGACAGATCGTCGCCGGGCTGAAACCTGGCCGCGAAAGCGACGCGGAGACCAATCTGCTCTGGCATCGCGGGCTTTCGCTCTCCGACATCGCACTGGGTCATGCCATGCTGGAGAAGGCCGAGCGTCTCGGCATCGGCCAACGTCTGCGGTTTGCATGACTGGCGGCGCACGGCCGTCCACGCTGTACTACGTCGCGAACGCGCGGATGTATTCGGGCGTGCCTGCAGCGGCTGCGGCCTGGACCGAGTTGTTCGACTGGCTGGCGCGCGAGAGCGGGATTGCCCTTGACGTCATCGATCATGCATTCCCGCTACCGCTGTCCGATCTGTGGGCGCGCAGGGACCTCGGTGCCGCCTTCATGTGCGGATTTCCGTTCATGCTCGCGGCCGACCGCCCCCGGCCTGTCGCCGCGCCTGTTCCATTCGGCGCGCTCTACGGCGGGATGCCGGTGTATGCGACGCGCCTTGTCGTCCGTGCCGACTCCCGATTTCGATCGCTTGAAGACACGTTCGGCGGCCGGCTTGGCTTCACCGTCCCGGACTCGCATTCGGGTTACAACGCCCTGCGCCACCATCTCTTGCCGCATTATCGACAACGCGGTGCGAACCTTTATCGCGAAAGCGTCGGGCCCCTCACGACACCAGGCCGGGTCATCAGGGCGCTTCTCGACGATGAGATCGACGTCGGTCCGCTCGACAGCTATGCGCTGGATCTGATGCTGCGCCACGATCCGCTACTCGACTCGCAGATCCGCATCGTCGCGACCACCGACCTTGCGCCGATCCCCTTTCTGGTCGCGGCAGGCGGGTGCCCCGACGACGTTATCGCCGCACTGCAGACGGCGCTTTGGGGCTTTGCAGCGGCTCCCGCCTGCGCATCCCTCCGCGAGCGACTCTGCCTCGACGCCTTCGCTGCCGTCGACCTTGCCAGCTACGAGCTCACGTTGCGCTGGGATGCCGAAGCGCGCGCCGCCGGTTATGCGCAACCAGGCTAGGCGCCGCCTGCTCTATTTGGCCTTCGCCGCGTCCACGAAGCTGTTGGTCCACAAATCGTCCTTGGTCGCCGCGGCGTCGAATTCCTTGCCGAAATTGTTGCCTACCTCCTTGTTGAAGGTCAGCGCGTTCTTCATGCCGTCGACGTCGATCGCGCCGCGGCCCGCCACACCGCTGCTCATGCTCTTGACCGCCGAGGCGATCGCCTGCGGATCGGCCTTGGCGAAGAACTGCTTCTGGATCGCGTCAGCCGTCTCGGCTGGCTTGTCGAGCACGGCTGCGCTTGCCGCCTGCATCGCATTGACCGTCTTCTGGATCAGCTCGGAGGCGCCAGGGCTGATCGGCTTCTTTGCGACCAGGACGAGATAGGGTTGCTTGGCGAGAAGCGGGAATTCATCGCCCATCGAGACGAGCACGAGGCCAGTACCCGCCTTCTCCGCAAGAAATCCCTCGGGCGGAGAAAGAACGAAGGCATCGATGCGCTTGGCCTCGAGCGCCGCCTGGATCGCGATGGGGCTGCCGACCTGCGCCACCTTGATATCGTTCTTCGCATCGAGCCCGCCTTGACCGGCGAGCCAGCGCGCCGCGGCCTCCTGTGCGCCGGCGAGCGCGGTCGCGCCGAACGTCGCGCCCTTCAGGGCGGCCAGCCGCTTCGGCAGGGGATCGGTCGGCTTCACGCCGGCGCGTTCGAGGAAGTCCTTGGACACGACGAGTTGTAGCGTCACTTTCGACATCAACGAATAGACGATCTCGAACGGCTGGCCCTTGGCCACCGCACGCAGCATCGAATCCGGACCGACTGCGGCCAGATCGATATCACCCGCATCGAGCGCCGCGAGTGCGGACGCATCGCCGCCGGGCAACGCGGCGATCGTGGCGGTGAGGCCTTGCGGCTTGAACGTGTCGAGCGCGCGCCCCGACCAGACCGGGAGGAAGCTTAACGTCGGGGCTCCCAATCCGATGCGAACCGCCTGCTGGGCTTCGGCGAGGCTGGGCGGCAAGGCGATTGCCGCGGCGACCGTGGCCGCCCTCGCCCATTTCATCGTGACGCGCATGGATCAATTCTCCCGATTCAAGCGTCGATCGGGCCTGAACCCGACAATGTTCGCCAGCGCAGAAGGCGACGCTCGATCGCGCCGGCAACGAGGTTTGCAAAAGTAACGAAGCCGAGCAGGATGACGATCCCCGCGAAAACGCCGGCAGGATCGTAGGTCGACGACGCCTCATGGATGAACAGGCCGAGCCCCTGCATCGACGATGTGAACTCGCCGACGATGACACCAATGACGCTGTAAGGAATCGCCAGCCGCATGCCGAGCATGACGAACGGGGCGGCGGCGGGCAGGAAGACGTGATAGGTCAGCTGGCGCTGGTTGGCACCCATCACCAGCGTGAGATTGACGAGCTCGCGATCGACGCTGCGGACGCCGGCGAACACGTTGTAGAAGACCAGGAAAAACACCATGATCGAGGCAAGCGCGACCTTCGATCCGATGCCGATGCCGAACCAGATGATGAACAGCGGTGCCAGCGCGATCTTGGGAACCCCGTAGAAGGCCATCACATAGGGCTCGAATATCCGGGCAAGCCGCGGCGAGCGACCAAGCGCGTAACCGGCGAAAACACCGCCTGAGACGCCGATAACGTAACCGAGCACGAGCTCCTGCCCGGTGATCCATAGATGCGGATAGATTTCGCCGGAGGCGAACAACTCGTACAGGCGCGCGGCAACCGCCGTCGGCTTGCTGACGTAGATCTCCTTGATCAACCGCCCCGAGGCCCACTGCCAGCAAACCAGAAGTGCGATACCCGGCAGGAGCTTCGCAAGCCATTGCAAAGCTTTCGCACCGATCAAGCCCGGTCCGCCGCCCGCACGCGTTGACGCGATCGAAGACCGGGATGCAGCTTCGCTCATGGCCTGCTGCTCGCTCAATGGATCTGTCCGGCTTGAAGCTGGGAACGAAATTCGGTCCAGACGGCGTCGTAGGCGGCATCGAAGCTGGGGTTCTTGAACGGCTCGAACATGTTGCGCGGCCGGGGCAGGCTGATCTCGATATTGGCGAGCAGCCGTGAGGGCCTCTGGCTCAGCACGACGACGTTATCGGCGAGCAGCACGGCTTCGGTAATGTCATGGGTGACGAATATGACGGTGGCGCCGGCTTCCATAGACAGGGTCTGGAGATCGCTTTGCATCACCATACGGGTCTGGGCATCGAGAGCGCCAAACGGCTCGTCCATCAGGATCACGTCGGGACGATAGACCAGCGTGCGCGCGATCGATCCGCGCTTCTGCATGCCGCCGGAGAGTTGGCTCGGATAATGCTGCTCGAACCCCGTCAGGCCAACAGACCGAAGGACATCGTCAACCCGTTTTTGCCGTTCGTGCGCGGGGACGCCGCGGAGCACCAGCGGCAACTCGACGTTTTCGGCAAGAGTCTTCCAGGGCAACAGCTGCGCCTGCTGCGGCACGAAGCCCACCTCGGTATTGACCGACGTGACCTTGCGGCCACGGTGATGGACCGTCCCGCGCGTTGGAAAGAGCAGGCCGGCGGCCATCTGGAGCAGCGTGCTTTTCCCGCAGCCGCTCGGTCCGATCACCGCGATGAACTTGCCGCGGGCGGCCTCGAAGCTGATCCCGTCCAGCACACGGATCTGGGTTCGCTGCCCCGGCGACGGAAAGTCCTGGCCTATCCCGTCGAACACGAGCACGCGATCATCCATGCCGATCAACCTTCAACGAACATGTCTATACATATTCCAAGCCGTCGAAATGGGCAAGCCAAGGCCCATACCGAGAATTTGGGCTTCATGGGTCGAATGAGAGGCAGGTGCAGACGGCGAGATCGCTGCCGCGGCGCACCGACGTTGCGGCCCCGGCATGAATGATCGCGTGAGCCGACCGGTCTGGGCCGACAAGTTTCAGGACACCCGCCGATAGCTAAAAGAGCTACGGCCTAGTCATGGAGCAGCGTTTGCCAGTCTGGAGGCACCGCCCCAGCCGGCCCGGGCACCGGCTGATCCAGCGGACGGGAGAGCGGGCCTGGTAGCTTCGGACCGGCGAAAGCCTCACCCGTGCGATAGTCGTAAAACCATCGTTCGCCCGGCTCGAAGCTCGTGATGATCGGGTGACCTGTTGCTGCGTTGTGTTTCGATGCATGCTGATTGGGTGACGCATCACAACAGCCGATGTGACCGCACTCGACACATCTGCGAAGATGGAACCACCACCCGCCCGCAGCCGAGCATTCCACGCAGCCCGTTCCGCTCGGCCTGGCGGCGGGGTTGATGCCATCCCTTTCAGACTTCATAGGTTCAACCCACTGCAAGTGCGCGCCGTCGCCGCGAACGCATTCACGCCGCGATCCGCGACGATCACATCCTGCCGGTGTTTTGCCCGACGTGTCAACGTGATCGCGGTCACGCAAGGAGTCACGGCGCGACTGGAAACCCCTTGTCGATCAAGACCCCTCTACTGTGCATGGGGTTGTTTTCGATTTTTTGTTTTGAGCCTCAATAAGAACGCGAAGAAGCCCTTCACTCCGCCTGCAGGATCTCCGCGATCGCGGCGCCTGCCGCGATCGTGCCGAGCTTGCCGCCGACGTCACGCGTCGCCCTGCCCTCACGAAGCGCCTTCGCCACCGCGGCCTCGATCGCACGCGCCGCTTCTTCATAGCGGGCGGCGCCGCTCCTCTCGCCGTGCCAGGCCAGCAGCAGCGCGGTCGACAGGATCAGGGAGACCGGATTGGCGACGTCCTGCCCCGCGATGTCGGGCGCCGAGCCGTGCGCGGCCTGCGCCATCGCGTAGCGGTCGCCGACATTGAGCGAGCCGCCGAGGCCGAGGCTGCCGGAGAGTTCGGCGGTGAGATCGGACAGGATGTCGCCGAACATGTTGGTGGAGACGATCACGTCGAAGCGATCGGGGCTCCGCACCACATGCGCCATCATGGCGTCGACCAGGATGTCGTCGACTTCAAGGCCGGGATAGGCCTTGGCCGCTGCGCGGCAGATGTCGAGGAACATGCCGTCGCCGATCTTGAGCACATTGGCCTTGTGCACGATGGTGAGATGCTTGCGTCGCTTCATCGCCAGGCGGCAGGCGGCGTGCGCGATGCGCTCGCAGCAAAGGCGCGTGATCCGGCGCAACGAGATCACGACGTCAGGCGTGACCAGCATCTCGCCATTGCCTTGCTCCATGTTGCGGTCGGCATAAAACCCCTCGGTGTTCTCGCGCACCACGATGAGATCGAAATCACCGATGCGGCCGGGCCGCCCGGCATAGGTGCGCGCCGGCCTGACATTGGCGTAGAGGTCGAGGTTCTTGCGGAAATGCCGGGACGGATTGATCTCGCCATGCGCCTCGTCCTTGAAGTCGAAGGTGGCGGTGGGACCCAGGATCAGGCCGTCGGCGGCGCGGACGATGTCGAGCAGCTCGGGGCGCACGGTGGTGCCTGATAGCTTCAGGCTGGCATGCCCGACCGCGTGCTCCTCGAGCCGCAGATCGAGCTGGAAGCGTTCGGAGGCCGCGCGCAGCACGCCCGATGTCGCGGTCGTGATCTCGGGCCCGATGCCGTCACCGGGCAGAACGACGATTTGCATGGCGTTTCCCCAAAATTGCAGTCACCGCGCGATCATACGCCGGCACGAGGCGACATCGCCTGACCTTCGCGCATACACAGCATGCAAGCATATGCCTGTGGAAGGCGGCTTCGGCGTAGTACATGCCAAAAGTCCCTTTTGGCCACGCCGCCGGAGCAACGCGCTGACGCAATGACAATCACGTTACCTGCCGCAGCGCGCGAACCCGACCATCCCATTGCCGACGGCCTTCCGGTCACGCAGCGGCGCTGGGCGATTGCCGCGATCTTCACCGCGCTGGCGATGGCCTCGCTCGACACCGCGATCGCTAATATCGCCCTGCCCGCCATTGCCGCCGATCTGCATGTCACGCCGGAGCAGTCGGTCTGGGTGGTCAACGTCTACCAGATCGCGCTGGTGGCGACGCTGCTGCCGCTCGGGGCGCTCGGCGAGATCGTCGGGCACCAGCGCATCTATCTCGGCGGCCTGGTCCTGTTCACCATCGCCTCGCTGCTCTGCGCGGTGGCGTGGTCGCTCGATAGCCTGCTGGTCGCGCGCACGCTGCAAGGCTTAGGTGCCAGCGGCATCATGAGCGTCAACACGGCACTGGTGCGCTTCGTGTATCCCGGGCGGATGCAGGGCCGCGGCTTCGGCCACAACGCGCTGGTGGTCGCGACCGCCTTCACCTTCGGACCGTCGATCGCCTCCGCCATCCTCGCGGTCGGCCCATGGCCGTGGCTGTTCGCCGTCAACATCCCGTTCGGCCTCGTTGCGATCGGCATCGGCTTTGCGATGTTGCCGAAGACGCCGCGGGCCGATCACGGCTTCGACTTCCTCGGCGCGCTCCTTGCCGCCGCATGCCTCGGCCTGTTCATCACCGGCGTCGGCAGCGCCGCGCACAATCTGTCGCCGGTTGTCGTCGGCATCGAGCTGGTCGCGGCGATCGCGCTCGGCTTCATCCTGACCCGCCGCCACGCCGATCATCCGGCGCCGATGCTGCCGATCGACCTGTTCGGCCGGCCGATGTTCGCGCTGTCGGCGGCGACGGCCGTTTGCTCCTTCGCCGTGCAGGGCCTCGCCTTCGTCTCGCTGCCGTTCTATTTCGAGGACGTGCTGGGACGTTCGCAGGTCGAGACCGGCTTCTTCATGACGCCGTGGCCGCTGGTGGTCGGCATCATGGCGCCGATTGCGGGACGCCTGTCCGACCGCCATCCGGTCGGCCTATTGGGCGGCATCGGCCTCGTGCTGCTCGGCCTCGGCATGGCGCTGCTCGCGCTGCTTCCGGCGAGCCCGAGCATCCCCGATATTGTCTGGCGCATCATGATCTGCGGCATGGGGTTTGGCTTCTTCCAGGCGCCGAACATGAAGGCGCTGATGGGAAGCGCGCCGCCGCATCGCAGCGGCAGCGCCTCCGGTATCGTCGCTACCGCGCGCCTGACCGGACAGACGACCGGCGCCGCACTCGCCGCGGCCTGCTTTGCCATGGCCGGACATAACGGTGCGACAGTGGCGCTGGCGCTCGGCGCCGGCTTTGCCGCGCTCGGCAGCGTCATGAGCTTCTTGCGGCTGGCGGTGAAGTAAGCCTCTAAGCCAGGTGCCGGGCAGCCGTCGCGTCGATCGCCGCGGCCGCCGCGACGACGGGCTCGTCGTCGAGCGCGGCGAGGCGCCCGTCGATCGCCTCGATGACCTTGCGCGAGAACGGGCCGAGATGGGCATAGGCCGCGATCAACTGCACCGCGATGCGCGCCGATGAGGTGTCGCGCTTGGCGCAGTTCATGAAGGTCTCCCACAGCGGCCCGCGCGCCTCCGGAAGCGCGGTGACCACGCGGTGCACCGTCTCCATCGCCCCGACCTTCGCGCGGATGTCGCCTTCCGCGAGCTCATGGCGCTGCCTCGAACGGTCGAGCAGCGTCATCAGGCGGTCGACACGCCGCGCATACGCCGCCGGGCTGTAGATGTGCTCCAGAACCCGCTTGTAGTCCGTCAGGATGTCGCGCAACGGGCGGACCGGATCGAAGTTGATGCCGGCCGTGCACTGATCGGCACCGATGGTCGGCGCTATATCGTGGCCCGGATGCAGCCGGCCTTCGCGCTCCAGTCGGCGCGTGAGCTGCGTGTTCGGCAAGGCGTAGAGCAGGCCGACCATGGCGACCGGGATCGCGGCTTCCTCGATGAAGTCGATCATCGCCTCCGCCATCGAGACCTTCTCGTTGTCGAAGCCGACGATGAAGCCGGCGGTGACCAGGATGCCGGCGGCGTAGATCTTGTGGATGCTCTCGGCGATGTTGCGCCGCGTATTCTGCTTCTTGCGCATCGCGACCAGCGTCGCGGGATCCGGGCTCTCGATGCCGACGAAGATACCGAAGAAGTTTGCGGCTCCCATCAGCTCCAGCAATTCAGGGTCATCGGCGAGATTGACCGATGCCTCAGTCGATAGTTCGAAGGGATAGCCGTGCGCGCGCTGCCATTCAGCGAGTTGCGGCAGGAACTGCCGCAGCGACTTCTTGTTGCCGATGAAATTGTCGTCGACGAAGTCGAGATGACCGCGGTAGCCCATGTTGTAGAGCGTCTCGAGCTCGACGAACATCTGCTCGGTCGTCTTGGTCCTGGGCACGCGGCCGTAGAGCTCGATGATGTCGCAGAACTCGCAGGTGAACGGACAGCCGCGCGAGTATTGCACACCGATATAGAGGTAGTCCTCGAACTTCAGTAGGTCGAAGCGCGGCACCGGCGTCTTTGTCACGTCGGCCTGGAATTTCGGCGCGGTGAAGACACCGGATCGGGCCCCGCTTTGCCAGGCCGCGATGAACTCGTCGATGATGCCCTCGGCCTCGCCGAGCACCCGGAAGTCGGCATTCTCGTAGATGTGGGGGCTGGAGGTCGGATCGGGGCCGCCGACGACCACCGGCTTGCCGGCCGCGCGGCACATCTCGATCAGGCGCAGCGTGTCGGCCTGCTGCGGCAGCATGCCGCCGGTGAAGACGACGTCGGCCCAGGCGAAATCGTCATCGCTGAAAGCTTGCGTGTTGCAATCGATCAGCCGGACGCTCCAGTCCTTGGGCAACATCGCCGCGACCGTGATCAGGCCAAGGGGGGCTGCCGGGCGCCGGACGCCCATCAATTTGCAGGACTCGCCAAAACTCCAGAACGACTCCGCGGTGAAGAGCGGATAGAGCATCAGCACGTTACAGGGGCTCGGCACGTCGATGGCACTCCTTTTGAGTCGGCGCAGTGTAGCAAAGCGCTCTCATCTTGCACCCCGACAAAAGGACCAAACTGTGGTCGTTGCATGCAAGGGAACCTGCAAACGTCGCCCCAAGCGGGGCCTTGGCGCTCCGGGAAAGGTCGTTCAGCCCGCCCAGCCGGGGCGAGGCAAAACACCGCGGGTGCCCCAATCTTCCCGTAGCCGCGAGAATCTTCAATAGCTGCCCCTCGGACTATTGATTTGAAGAGTTCCAAATTGCCGGACACATTGCGCCCCTGAGTCCAATCGGTGGATTGGGCCAATCAGGGGACTGCGATGGCAAACCTAACAATCAACGGAAAAACCTTCACGCTCGACGTCGAGCCGGATACCCCGCTGCTCTGGGCGATCCGCGAGAATGCCGGCCTGACCGGCACCAAATACGGTTGCGGCATTGCACAATGCGGCGCCTGCACGGTTCACATGGACGGCGTCGCCACCCGCTCCTGCGGCATTTCGGTCGCCGAGGCCGAGGGCAAGAAGATCACCACGATCGAGGGGCTCGCCTCCGGCGCCACGCTGCACAAGGTGCAGGAGGCCTGGATCGCCCAGGACGTGCCGCAGTGCGGCTATTGCCAAAGCGGCATGATCATGGCCGTGGCGGCGCTGCTGAACGAGAAGCCGAAGCCGACCGACGCAGACATCGACGAGGCCATCACCAATATCTGCCGCTGCGGCACCTTCCAGCAGGTGCGCGAGGCGATCCACACGATCGCAAGCGCGTAAGGGAGCCGCCCCATGAACAAGCACGTCTCTCCCAAGATGAACCGCCGTGCCTTCGTCATCGGCACCGCCGCTGTCGGCGCCGGCCTCGCAATCGGCCTCGATCTCCCGTTCGGCGGCCCCACTGTGGTCCGCGCGGCCGATGGCTCGCCGGAGGTCAACGCCTGGGTCGTGGTCCGGCCCGACGACACCGTCGTGATCCGCATCGCCCGCTCCGAGATGGGCCAGGGCTCGCTGACCGGCCTTGCCCAGCTCGTCGCCGAGGAGCTCGAATGCGACTGGACCAAGGTCGCCACCGAATATCCGACGCCTGGCCAGAGCATCGCCCGCAAGCGCGTCTGGGGCGATTTCTCGACCGGCGGCAGCCGGGGCATCCGCTCCTCGCAGGACTATGTCCGCAAGGGCGGCGCCACCGCGCGCGTAATGCTGATCGAGGCCGCCGCCAATGAGTGGAAAGTGCCGGCCTCCGAATGCACGGTCGCCAACGGCGTCATCACCCATACGCCATCAGGCAAGACCACGACCTACGGCAAGGTCGCCGAAGCCGCCGCGAAGCTGACGCCGCCCGCCGACGTCAAGCTGAAGGATCCGAAGGACTGGAGGCTGGTCGGCAAGGGCGTGAAGCGGCTCGACACCGCCGACAAGACCAATGGCACCATGATCTACGGCATCGACGTCAAGCTACCGGGCATGCTGAACGCCGCGATCAAGGACTGTCCGGTGTTCGGCGGCAAGCTGAAGAGCTACGACGAGGCCAAGGTCGCCGGCATGAAAGGCGTCAAGAAGGTCGTCAGGGTCGGCGATACCGCAGTGGCGGTCGTGGCCGACACCTGGTGGCACGCCAAGACTGCGCTGGAAGCGCTGCCGATCGTCTGGGACGAAGGCGAGAATGCCAAAGTGTCCAGCGAGTCCATCGCAAAGTGGCTGGCCGAAGGCCTGAACAACGATCAGCCAGCCTATGTCGGCAACAAGAACGGCGACGCGAAAGCCGCGATCGCCGGCGCGGCCAAGAAGGTCGAGGCCGTCTACTCCTATCCCTACCAGAACCACGCCACCATGGAGCCGATGAACGCCACCGCGCTCTACACGGCGGACAAGTGCGAGGTCTGGTGCGGCACCCAGAACGGCGAAGCCGCCTTTGCGGCCGTGCTGGAGGCCTCCGGCCTGCCGGCGGAGAAGTGCGACGTGCACAAGGTGATGCCGGGCGGCGGCTTCGGCCGGCGCGGCCAGACCGACTATGTCCGCCAGGCGGTCATGGTCGCCAAGCAGATGCCGGGCACGCCGATCAAGCTTTTGTGGTCGCGCGAAGAGGACATGGCGCACGGCCGGTATCACCCGATCACCCAGTGCAAGATGACCGGCGCGTTCGATGCCAACAACAATCTGGTCGCGCTGCACTACCGCCTGTCCGGCCAGTCGATCCTGTTCTCGCTGCGCCCTGAAGCGCTGCAGAACGGCATGGACCCGGCCGCATTCCAGGGCGTCGCCCAGTCCGGCGAGGCCGCGTTCGGCTATTCGGTGCCGAACCTCTTGATCGAGCATGCGATGCGCAACCCGCACGTTCCGCCCGGCTTCTGGCGCGGCGTCAACGTCAATCACAATGCGATCTACATGGAATGCTTCATGGACGAGCTGGCCCAGGCCGCAGGCCAGGACCCGCTCGAATTCCGCCGCAAGCTGATGGGCAATCATCCCAAGCATCTGGCGGTGCTCAATGCCGTCGCCGAGAAGATCGGCTGGACCACGCCGGCGCCGCAAGGCGTCTATCGCGGCATCGCGCAGGTGATGGGCTATGGCAGCTATGTCGCCGGCGCCGCCGAGATCTCGGTGACCGACGGCAGCAAGATCAAGGTGCATCGCATCGTCGCCTCCACCGATCCCGGCTACGTCGTCAATCCGGCGCAGGTGGAGCGGCAGATCGCGGGCTCCTTCGTCTATGGCCTCTCCGCGCTGTTCTACGGCGGCTGCACCGTCAAGGACGGCAAGATCGAGCAAACCAACTTCGACACCTACAATTCGATGCGCATCAACGAGATGCCGAAGGTGGAATCGGTGATGGTGCCGAGCGGCGGGTTCTGGGGTGGCGTCGGCGAGCCGACCATCGGCGTTGCGGCACCCGCAGTGCTCAACGCCTATTTCGCCGCGACGGGCAAGCGGGTCCGCTCGTTCCCGCTGCGCGACCAGAACATCACCTTCGCTTAAAGCAACATGCTGCGGCGGCAAGAGATGGCCGCCGCAGCCCTTTTTCAGATGCCCCTGATGACCACGCGCCCGGTGACACGGCGCAATGCCGTGTTCGGCATCACCATGGCGGCCGCGACGCTGGCGCGGCCATCGATCTTGCGCGCGCAATCCACGGCACGCGTCGTCGTGGTCGGCGGCGGCTTCGGCGGCGCCGCTTGCGCCCGCGCGCTGAAGCGTGCGCAGGACAATTTGCAGATCATCCTGATCGAGCCGAACGCGGTCTTCACCTCCTGTCCCTTCAGCAACGAAGTGATCGCCGGCCTGCGCGAGATCGAGGCGCAGCAGTTCGGCTACGACAAGCTGGCCGCCGAGGGCGTCACTGTGATCGGCCAGGCCGTGACCGCGATCGACCCGGCGCGGCGCAGCGTCATGACGAGCGATGGTGTGGCGCTGCCGTATGATCGTCTCGTGCTCTCACCTGGTATCGACTTCCATTTCGAAGCCCTGCCCGGCTACGACGACGCCGCATCGGAAAAGATGCCACACGCCTGGAAGGCCGGCGCACAGACGCTGCTGCTGCGCAGGCAATTGGAAGCGATGGAGGACGGCGGCACGGTTGCCATCGCGGTCCCCGCCAATCCCTCGCGCTGTCCGCCGGCGCCCTACGAGCGCGCCAGCCTGATCGCGCATTATTTGAAGACGAGGAAGCCACGCTCAAAAGTGCTGGTCCTCGACGCCAAGGACAGTTTCTCCCAGCAGCGGCTGTTCGAGAAGGCGTGGAAGGAGCTCTACGGCGACATGATCGAGCGCATCGCGCTGTCGCAAGGCGGCCGCGTCACCTCGGTCGATGCCGCGACCAAAACCATCGTCACCGAATTCGGCAATTACACGCCCGATGTCGCCAACGTCATCCCGCCGCAGCGCGCCAGCCGTATTGCCGAGATCGCGGGCGTTACAGATGCGACCGGCTGGTGCCCGATCGATCCTGTCACCTTCGAGTCAAAACTCGTCAAGAACATGCACGTCATCGGCGACGCCTGCCTTGGCGGCGGCATCCCCAAATCGGCATCGGCCACGAGCGCGCAGGGCAAGGCCTGCGCCGCGGCGATTGTCGCTTTGCTTGCAGGTCGCGCACCGGAGGCGCCACGGCTGACTGGCGTCTGCTACAACACCGTCGCGCCCGGTTACGGTTTTTCGCTCGCGGGCAACTACCAGCCGAGAGGCGAGATCTTTGCCGAAGTCGAAGGCGGCGCGACGAGCCCGGTCGATGCACCGCGCGAGCTTCGCGCTCGCGAGGCCGCGGACGCGGAGCGCTGGTTTCAAACCATCACGGCGGACACCTTTGGCTAGGGCATGATGAGACCAAGCCGACGCCACGACCACAATGCGCCCCCTCCCCCGCCTGCAGGGGAGGGTTGGGGAGAGGGTGTCTCCACCCGCGAGGACCCCCAAGAGGAGAAAGCCCTCACCCGCGCCTTCGGCGCGACCTCTCCCGCAAGCGGGAGAGGTAAGAGGAGCGCGCGGCGATCTTGGCCGCACCATCGAGCACTTGCGATTGCAGCGTTGATCCTGGCGAGCTTCACCTCGCCCTGCCGAGCGGACGAGCTTGCGCCCTACAAGATCACCGGCGACGGCATCGCGGAATCCCTCACCGGCACTCCCGGCGATGCCGCACGCGGTCGCGCGCTGGTGCTGGCGCGCACGACGACCTGCATCCTCTGCCATTCCGGTCCCTTCCCCGAAACCCGCTTCCAGGGCGACCTCGCGCCTGATCTCTCCGGCGCCGGGAACCGCTGGACGGCGAGCCAGTTGCGGCTTCGTCTGGTCGATGCGGCGCGCTTCAACCCGGAGACCATCATGCCATCCTATTACCGCAACGATGGCCTCATCCGCGTCGGGCGCAATTTCGCCGGCAAGCCGATCTTGTCGGCTGCGGAGATCGAGGACATCGTGGCCTTTCTTGCAACGCTTCGGGACTAGCTTCATGGCGACCACGCGACGACAATTCTTGAATCTTGCCGGAGGAGTGACAGTCGCCGGGACGATCCCGATCGTCACGCTGCGGCCGCTCGCGGCAACGCCGGCGATGCTCAGCGCCGCGATCCGCAACGTCGTCGGCGAGGCACCAATTCGCACTGGCAAGGTCAAGCTCGACATTCCTCCGCTGGTCGAGAATGGCAACACCGTGCCGATGACGGTGAGTGTCGCAAGCCCGATGACGGCGACCGACTACGTCAAGAGCATCCACGTCTTCAACGAGAAGAACCCGCAGCCGAACATCGGCAATTTCTATCTCAACCCCTCCTCCGGCCGCGCCCAGGTCTCGACCCGCATCCGCCTCGCCGACACCCAGAAGGTGGTCGCGATCGCGCGCCTGTCCGACGACACCTTCTGGCAGGTCGCGGCGGACGTCGTCGTGACGCTGGCCGCCTGCACCGAGGAGCTGAACTGATGGCCGCGCTCATCAACGTTCCCGCGAAGGCCAAACGCGGCGACATCATCGAGATCCGCACGCTGACCTCGCACATCATGGAAACAGGCTTCCGCCACACCGCCGACGGCGCGCTGGTGCCGCGCGACATCATCACCAGCTTCACCTGCCGCTACAACGGCACCGAGGTCTTTCGCGCCGACCTGTTTCCGGCGATCGCCGCCAATCCGTATCTGTCCTTCTTCACCGTCGTGAAGGAGAGCGGCAAGTTCGAGTTCGAATGGATCGGCGACAACGGCTATTCGTCCACAGCATCGGCATCGATCACCGTCGAATGAGATTTTGGCGCGCGATAGCGGCGGCGATATTGCTCGCCGCGGCCCCTGCCCTGCTCGCCGGTGAAATCCCGCCCGATGCGCGCCGGTCCGGCTATGCGTTCATGGGGGCCGACACGCGCGCCATGCAGGATGACGACACGTCCAATCCCGGCATGCTGTTCGTGCTCGACGGTGAGGCGCTGTGGGGCAAGAAGACCGGCAGCGCCGACAAGGCCTGCGCGGATTGCCATGGCGATGCGCGAAACAGCATGAAAGGCGTCGCGGCGCGCTATCCCGCGTTCGATCAAACGCTCGGCCGTCCCGTTACGCTGGACCAGCGCATCAATCTCTGCCGCGCCAGTCATCAGCAGGCGACGGCGCTCCCTTACGAGAGTCGCGACCTGCTGGCACTATCCGCCTTCGTCGCCCACCAGTCGCGCGGCGTCGCGATCACCGCCGGTGACGATCCGCAACTAAAGCCGTTCGTCGCACAGGGCCGCGATCTCTTCATGCAGCGCGAGGGCCAGCTCAACCTCGCCTGCACCAATTGCCACGATGACAATTTCGACAAGCGCCTCGCTGGATCACCGATCACGCAGGGACAGCCGACCGGCTATCCGCTCTACCGTCTGGAATGGCAGACGCTGGGATCTCTGGAGCGTCGCTTGCGCAGCTGCATGACCGGCGTCCGCGCCCAGGCCTATGATTACGGCGCACCGGAACTGGTCGCGCTCGAGCTTTACCTGATGTCGCGGGCGCGCGGCCTGCCGATGGAGACGCCCGCCGTGCGCCCCTGAGGCGCCAGATTAGGACTAGGCAGGCGTGGCACGGCCGCTAGTATCGCGCCCAAAGAAAATGACAGAGAGGGAGGGACTAAATTGGCCAACCACAATATCTCGCGCCGCACGCTGTTGAAGGGCACCGCCGCGGCCGGCGCGCTCAGCCTGACCGGGCTGCCCGCCCGCGCCGAGGTCAACTGGAAGAAATATGCCGGGACCAAGCTGGAGGTGATCCTCGCCAAGGGTCCGCGCGGCGACAACCTGCAAAAGAACATCAAGGAGTTCACCGAACTCACCGGCATCCAGGTGGAATCCGAGCAGATCCCCGAGCAGCAGCAGCGGCAGAAGGTCGTGATCGAGCTCACCTCGGGCCGGCCGAGCTTCGACGTGGTGCATCTCAGCTATCACGTCCAGAAGCGTCAGTTCGAGAAAGCCGGCTGGCTCGCCGACATGACGCCGTTCATGAAGGATCCGACGCTGACCGCGCCCGATCTCGTCGAGAGCGATTTCTCGGCCGCCGGCCTGCAATACGCCAAGAACGACAAGGGCCAGATGCTGTCGCTGCCCTGGTCGGTCGATTACTTCATCCTCTACTACAACAAGGAGCTGTTCCAGAAGAAGGGCGTCGCCGTCCCCAAAACCCTCGACGAGATGGTCGCGGCGGCCGAAAAACTGACCGATACCAAGGAAGGCACCTACGGCTTCGTCGGTCGCGGCCTGCGCAACGCCAACATGACGTTGTGGACCAATTTCTTCCTCAACTATGGCGGCGAATTCCTCGATGCCAAGGGTAACATCCTGACCGACGGCCCCGAGGCGGTCGCCGCGACAAAGCTCTATCAGACGCTGCTGACCAAGGTCGCGCCGCCCGGCGTCGCCGGCTTCAACTGGATGGAGTCGATGGCCTCGTTCACGCAAGGACGATCTGCGATGTGGATAGACGGCGTCGGCTGGGCGCCGCCGCTGGAGGATCCCGCCGCCTCGCGCGTCGTCGGCAAGGTCGGCTACACCGTCGTGCCCGCCGGACCGAAGGGGCAGTATTCGGCCACTTACGGCGACGGCATCGGCATCGCCGCTGCGAGCAAGAACAAGGAAGCTGCCTATCTGCTCTGCCAGTGGGTGGTCTCGAAGCAGCAGGGCGCGCGGCTGCTGCAGGCCGGCGGCGGCGTGCCGTTCCGCAACTCGATCCTGAACGATCCCGAGATCCAGCAGGGCGTGAAGATGCCCAAGGAGTGGCTGCAATCGGTGATCGATTCCGCCAAGATCAGCAAACTCGGCCTGCCCGTCGTCATCCCCGTTGCGGAATTCCGCGACATCGTCGGCGCAGCGCTCACGGCGACGCTGTCCGGAGCCGATCCCGCGACTGAACTGAAGAAAGCCAACGATCAGTACCGGCCGATCCTGGAGCGCAGCGAAAAAGCGTGAGTGCGTTGACACAATCGACTCCGGCCGCGGCTTCGACCGAGGCCGCGCCGGAGAAGGGGTTGCGGCCGCCGTCCTACTGGCCGTTCGTGGTGCCGGCGCTTGTCGTCGTGCTGGCCATCATCATCTTCCCGTGGGTCTTCACCATCTGGATGAGCCTGAACGAATGGAAGGTCGGCTCGCCGACCACCTTCGTCGGGCTGTCCAACTATCTGCGGCTGACCAGCGATCCCCGCTTCATCGAGGCGATCGGACACACCATGGTCTACACCGCGCTGTCGGTCCTGCTACCGCTGGTGCTGGGGACGTTTGCAGCCGTGGTGTTTCACCAGAGATTCGCCGGCCGCGGATTCCTGCGTGGCGTGTTCATCATGCCGATGATGGCGACACCCGTCGCGATCGCGCTGGTCTGGACCATGATGTTCCACCCGCAGCTCGGCGTGCTGAACTACCTGCTGTCGCTGGTTGGAATTCCGGCGCAACTCTGGGTCTTTCACCCCGCGACCGTCATTCCCTCGCTGGTGCTGGTCGAGACCTGGCAATGGACGCCGCTGGTGATGCTGATCGTGCTCGGCGGCCTGGCCGCAATCCCGACCGAGCCCTATGAGAGCGCGCAGATCGACGGCGCCAACTTCTGGCAGGTGTTCCGCTTCATCACGCTGCCGCTGATCATGCCGTTCCTGTTCATCGCTGGCATGATCCGCATGATCGACGCGGTCAAGAGCTTCGACATCATCTTCGCGATCACGCAAGGCGGACCCGGCTCGGCATCGGAGACGATCAACATCTATCTCTACAGCGTCGCCTTCACCTATTACGACCTCGGCTACGGATCTGCGATCGCGGTCGTGTTCTTCCTGCTGATCGTCCTGCTTGCGGCGGTGATGCTTTACGCCCGCCAGCGCATGCTGTGGACCGAAATCGCGAGCGGCGCATGAACTTTCGTCAGCTCATCGGCAGGATCGGCTTGTGGCTTTCGGTGTTCGTCATCGTATCGCCGGCGATCCTGTTCTTCCTCTGGATGCTCTCGTTGTCACTCAAATTCGAGGTCGATAACGCCGCCTATCCGCCGGTGTTCTTTCCTGATCGCATCGCATGGAAGAACTACGCCGACGTGCTCGCCTCCAACCGCTTCCTGACCTATTTCATCAACAGCCTGATCGTGACGGGCAGCGCGACGTTGCTCGCGCTGATCGTCGGCGTCCCCGCCGGCTACGGCATCGCACGCATGGCCGCGCATAAATCCGCGATCGTGATCCTGATCGCCCGCATCACGCCGGGACTGTCCTACCTGATCCCGCTGTTCCTGCTGTTCCAGTGGCTCGGCCTGCTCGGCACGCTGGTGCCGCAAATCATCATCCATCTTGTCGTCACGGTGCCGATCGTGATCTGGATCATGATCGGCTATTTCGAGACCACACCGATGGAGCTGGAGGAAGCCGCCCTGATCGACGGTGCCGGCCGCTGGCAGGTGTTTCGGCACGTGGCGCTGCCGATTGCGAGGCCCGGTATCGCTGTGGCCTTCATCCTCGCAGTGATCTTCTCCTGGAACAATTTCGTGTTCGGCATCGTGCTGGCGGGGCGTGAGACGCGCACCCTGCCCGTCGCGGTCTACAACATGATCTCGTTCGACCAACTGAGCTGGGGCCCGCTGGCCGCGGCCGCCCTGATCGTGACGTTTCCAGTGCTGCTGCTGACGGTGATGGCCCAGCGACAGATCGTCGCCGGGCTCACCGCGGGTGCCGTCAAGGGCGGGTAGCTACTCCGCCGGCGCGGCGTGCATCTCCGGATGCGCGGCGTAGTGCTCGCTGGTACCGAGCTTGCTGGCCGCGAACAGGCCGGCCGACACCACGGCATAGGCGAGCGCGACCGCCGGCGTCACGCCAAAGCCGCCGCCGATGCCGACGGCTTCGCCATGCATGAAGCCGAAGTAGGTCAGGACCGCACCGACCAGCGCGAAGGCGGAGGCCTTCTCGAGATCGCGCTCGATGATGAAGACACCGATCGCACCCAGGATGAGACCGCCGAGGATGGAGCCGCCGCCCATCACCTCCAGGCCGTGATAGAATACGCCCTGCTGCGGCAGCGCGGCGATCGCGGCAGCCTTGACCGCGTCGGCCTTGTCGGCGGCCATTCCGCCGACCGTCGCCGCAGCCGTCATGGTCGAGCCAAGCATGGTGTCGATCTGGAGCTTGGCCCAGGCCGCAAGATGCGGCGTCAGCGCCAGCACGATCGCGGGCGCGTGCTTGACCGGCGTGGTCTGGAACGCCTGTGCGCCGATGAGCATGCCGATATAGAGCAGGATCGGCGAGATCGCGACGACCGGCACCAGCGCCAGCAGCACCGAGATGATGCCGAACCAGGCCAGCACCACGACCATGATGCCGGTCGCAGCGGAATAGCCGATGCGGCCGCCCATCGCCTTCCAGCCGGGATGGCCGATATAGACCGCGTTGATGAAGGGATTGCCCATCAGGCAGCCGATCAGGCTGACGACGCCGTCGGCGGTCAGCACGCGCGTGGTCGGATATTCGTCGCCGGCCGCTTCAGCGCTCTCGACATTGTCCATGGCCTCGACGAGGTCGTAGATGCCAAACGGAATGGCGGTGACCAGGATGATGCCGAGGAATTCGAAGCCGGAGAAGACGTAGCCCACGGCCGGGATCGGCACCGAGAAGCCGAAGTTCGCGAAAGCGGCTCCAACACCCGCGATGCTCAATCCGCCAAGGCCGAGCCCGAACAGGTTGGAGCCCCAGGCGATGATCATGCCGGCCGCGATGGCGACGAGGCCCGCGGGAATGCCGCGCCAGTATTTCACGCCGCCGAACCAGCTCACCAGGATGATGGCGAAGCAGACCAGACCGATCTGCGGCGTCATGTACATCTCCAGCGCAGGCCGCATCGAGATGAAGGTGACGGAGACACCGGCAAGCGTGCCGAGCAGCGCCGCACGCGGCGTGATTTTTCGAATGAATGGGGCAACGAAGCCACCGATCATAAGAATGAAACTCTGGAAGAACACCCAGACGAGGCCGGCCGACCAGCCCTTGAGCGGATCGCCCGTCTTCAGCGTGATCGGCAGCATGATCACGAAGGTGACGATGAACATGTGCGGCACGCTGACGCCCGAGGGCAGCGCGCAAACGTCGCTGCGGCCGGTCTTCTGCGCTAGGCGATAGGCGAGATACGCGTAATAGAAGGTGGAGAGGCACATCATCAGCCCGAGCGCGGGCAGGATGCGGCCGAACACGAGGCTGTCAGGCATCTTCAAGACGAAGCGAAGCAGGCCCGTGAGCACCAGCATGTTGACGAGGATGTTGGTGCCGAAGCCGAAAAATGCGTTCCAGTCGCCCGATGTCCATAGTGCCGGTTTGAAGCTGGACTTGCCGGCCGTCCCCGTCAATGTGCTCATGAAAATACCCCTATGTGCTCGAAGTTTTCATTGCCTCCAGAACTGCGGCCGAGTCCGTGACCCAGCCGAAGATGCCGCCCTGGGCCTTGATCATCTTCAGGCCCATCTCGTGAAACTCGGGGAAGTAGGATGCACAGCCGTCGGAGATGACGACGCAGCGATAGCCGCGGTCGTTGGCTTCGCGCACCGTCGTGTTGACGCACACTTCGGTGGTGACACCGCACACCAGCAAATTCTCGATGCCGTATTTCTCCAGCACGTCGGTGAGCTCGGTAGCGTAGAACGCGCCCTTGCCGGGCTTGTCGATCACGACCTCGCTGTCGAGCGGATAGAGTTCGGGAATGATGTCGTGCCCGGCTTCGCCGCGAATGAGGATGCGCCCCATCGGGCCGGGATCGCCGATGCGCAAGGACGGCGCGCCGCGCTCGACCTTTGCCGGCGGCGCATCGGAAAGATCAGGCAGATGTCCCTCGCGGGTATGGATCACCAGCATGCCGGTGTCGCGCGCCATCCTGAGCACTGCACCGATCGGCTTTACCGCGCGCGCAAGCTGGCTGACGTCGTTGCCGAGCGTCTCGCCAAAGCCGCCGGGCTCCATGAAGTCGCGCTGCATGTCGATGATCACGAGCGCGGTCGATGACCAGTCGAGCTTGATCGGCTCGGGCTCGGCCCTGATGACGCCCAGTGTCGACTTGCTTGAGTTCAACATGACGCCCCCGCGAGAACTCTCTTTACGGAGAGTTCTGCAAGCGCCGTGCCATTGTGTACAATTGCGATGGGGCGTGGGACGTGAGGGAATTCGTTGTGCGGTCAGAAGGTTACGGCGGCGATCGACGGCTGCTTATTCCCTGTGCGACGGCTTTGCGACGTGCATTTGCTTAAAGGATGAGCGGCGCACGGCGCACTCTCCGCCGTCATTCCGGGGCGACGCGTCAGCGTCGAGCCCGGAATCCATCGGGCCGCAGTACGCGAGGTGAAATGGATTCCGGGTTCGCGCTACGCGCGCCCCGGAATGACGGCGGAGAGTGTGTGACGACGCCTAGCGCCTACCGCCCACCCCATACAGCTGCCGATACTCATTCTCATACGGCGCATACGAATCCTTCAGCGTTGCCATGTTGAGCAACATCGTGGCGACCATCGTGCCCGCTCTGTCGAACACGCGCGTCTTCGCCCAGGCGCTCTCGGTGCGGCGGCTGCCGGAGAGCGCGACCACCTCGCGCTCGACCTCGTATTCTTCGTCGACGAAGAGCGGGCCTTTCACCAGGCGGATCTCCTGATCGGCGAACAGGCCGACCGCCGGGCCCTTGGCCGGCAGCGGATCCTCCTTGGAGCGGTACTGGAACAAGACACTCAGCATCTCCATCGGAATGATGGGCCTGCGCCACGGATTATCGGCGGTTGCGTAGTAAGGCGAGTTCTCGGTGATGACGGCGAGCTTCTGCCGCAGCGAAAACGGATAGAGGTCGCCCATGTTCTGGTCGAACGCCATCCGCACAGTCTGCCGCTGGCTGGTCTGTGCCACCCTCACATCGCGCAGGATCACGGGATCGGTCAGCGGCCTGAGCTCGCCAAGGCGCGTCTCCAGCGCAGTCTGGGCGTGCGGCTCACCTAGCGAGGCCGTGCCGCGCAGCACCTCGGTGCCGTCGCGCTTCACCATCTGGATCTCGCATTGGCGCGTTTCCGGCAGCGGCTTCGACAGGATCGCCCGCACCTCCTCACCCTCGTAGCAGACGCTGCGGTAATGCGCTGAGATGCAGCCGGTCTCGAACCAGGCGTGTCCCCACAGCCGCGCACCGAGCGGAGCGAACTGGCTGAAATGGGTCGGGCCCTCGATGGTGCCGCCCTTGAAGCCGAGCTTCTGCGCGGTGGCGTCGTCGTGGATCGAGGCATGCGCGTCGTAGGTCTGCGCCTGCAGCATCTGGCGCGGCTGGCGCCACGGGCCGGTCAGGGCCTCGGCCGTCTCGGTGATCTCGGTGTCGAACGCGTCAGCCATGGTGCTCTCCATTGGCAGCCATGACTAGCAGGAGCGCCACGGATGCGGCCAGCGATATTGACTTCGCGGCCCCATGCTTTTGACTGTCACAATTCGCGTCGCGCAGCCGCAACTCTCCCGCAGCGCAAACCCCACGCCGAACGAGACACGAGGACTCCTGAAATGACGCTGATGCAGGTCGAGCTGGACGACAAATACCGGCTCGAATCGAAGCGGATATTCCTGTCCGGCACACAGGCCCTGGTCCGCCTGCCCATGTTGCAGCGCGAACGCGACCGGCTTCAGGGGCTCAACACCGGCGGCTTCATCTCCGGCTATCGCGGTTCCCCGCTCGGCATGTACGACCACGCGCTGTGGCGCGCGAAGTCATTTCTCCAGCAGCAGGACATCGCCTTCGTCCCCGGCCTGAACGAGGATCTGGCGGCGACCGCCGTCTGGGGCAGCCAGCAGGTCGGCCTGTTCCCCGGCGCCAAGGTCGATGGCGTGTTCGGCATCTGGTACGGCAAGGGGCCCGGCGTCGACCGTTCGGTCGACGCGCTCAAGCATGCGAACGCGGCCGGCACCGCGCTCAATGGAGGCGTGCTCGCACTTGCCGGCGACGACCATGGCTGCCAGTCCTCGACGCTCGCGCATCAGAGCGAGCAGGTGTTCGCGGCGGCGCTGATCCCCGTGATCAATCCGGCGACACTGCAGGACTATCTCGATCTCGGCCTCTACGGGTTTGCGCTGTCGCGCTTCTCGGGCTGCTGGGTCGGCTTCAAGGCAATCAGCGAGACGGTCGAGAGCTCGGCCTCGATCTATAGCGACCCCGAGCGCATCAAGATCGTGCTGCCCGACGATTTCGAGATGCCGCCGGGCGGCCTCAACATCCGCTGGCCCGATCCGCCGCTGGAGGCTGAGCGGCGCCTGTTCGGCCCGAAGATGGCAGCAGTGCAGGCCTTTGCCCGCGCCAACCAGCTCGACCGCATCGTGCTCGATTCCAAGCCGGCCCGGCTCGGCATCGTCGCGACCGGCAAGGCTTATCTCGATCTGCGCCAGGCGCTCGCCGATTTGGGCATCACCGACAGGGACGCGCAGGATCTCGGCTTTCGCATCTACAAGGTCGCGCTGACCTGGCCGCTGGAGGAAAGCGGCGCGAAGCGCTTTGCCGAAGGTCTGCAGGACGTGCTGGTGGTCGAGGAGAAGCGCGGCTTCATCGAAGACCAGCTCATGCGCATCCTCTACAACATCGATGCGTCCCGGCGCCCGACCGTGACGGGCAAGCGCGACGAGAATGGCGCGCCGCTGCTGCCGAGCGAGGGCGAGCTGACGCCGACCATCGTTGCGGGCGCGCTGGTAAACCGCTTGCGCAAGCTCGGCCATCACAGCCCGGTGCTGGAGCAGCGCCTCGCCCGGCTCGAGGCGTTCGACAATCCCGTCACGACAAGCACGCAGATCAAGCTCGCGCGCACGCCGTTCTTCTGCTCGGGCTGCCCACACAATTCCTCGACGCGCGTGCCGGAAGGCAGCCGCGCCATGGCCGGCATCGGCTGCCACGGCATGGCCTTGAGCATGCCGACGCGCCGCACCGACCTGATCTCGCATATGGGCGCCGAGGGCGTGAACTGGATCGGCCAATCGCCCTTCACCACCGAGAAGCATATTTTCCAGAATCTCGGCGACGGCACCTACACGCATTCCGGGCTCCTTGCCCTTCGCGCCGCGTCGGCGGCCGGCATCAACATCACCTACAAGATCCTCTACAACGACGCCGTCGCGATGACCGGCGGCCAGCCGGCCGAAGGCGCCTTCAACGTCGCGCAGATCGCGCACCAGGTCTGGGCCGAGGGCGTCAAGCGGCTTGCGATCGTCTCGGACGATCCCAGCAAATATCCGGAAGGAAACTACTTCCCGCAAGGCGCGACGATCCATCACCGCCGCGAGCTCGACGCCGTGCAGCGCGAGCTGCGCGACATCCAGGGTCTCACCGTCGTCATCTACGACCAGACCTGCGCGGCGGAAAAGCGCCGCCGCCGCAAGCGCGGGCTCTATCCCGATCCCGCGAAGCGCGCCTTCATCAACGAGCTCGTCTGCGAGGGCTGCGGCGATTGCTCGCAGGCCTCCAACTGCGTCTCGGTGCAGCCGCTGGAGACCGAGTTCGGGCGCAAGCGCCAGATCGACCAGTCGAACTGCAACAAGGATTTTTCCTGCGTCGAGGGCTTTTGCCCAAGCTTCGTCACCTTGCATGGCGGTTCGCTCAAGCGCATGAAGACTTCGGCGGTGGATTCAGGCCAGCTGTTCGCCGATTTGCCGCTGCCGCCGGCGCGTGAGCTTGACGGCCCCTACAACATCCTCGTCACCGGCATCGGCGGCACCGGCGTCATCACCATCGGCGCCCTGCTCGGCATGGCCGCCCATGTCGACGGCCGCGGCTGCTCGGCGCTCGATTTCACCGGCCTGTCGCAGAAGAACGGCGCGGTGATGAGCCATGTCCGCATCGCGCCGAAGCCTGAAGACATTTCCGCGGTCCGCATCACCAGCGGCGGCGCGGACGTCATCCTCGGCTGCGACATGATCGTGTCGGCCGGCCCGACCGCGCTGAGCCGCGCCGAGCGCGGCGTGACCAAGGCCTATGTCAACGCCGACCTGCAGCCGACCGCGAGCTTCGTGCAGAACCCCGACCTCGATTTCGAGCTGGGCACGATGCAGACCGTGCTGCGCGATGCCGTCGGTGACAAGAACCTCGACATCATCGACGCGACAGGCATTGCCGCGGCGCTGATGGGCGACAGCATCGCGACCAATCCCTTCATGCTCGGCTTCGCCTTCCAGAAGGGCGCGATCCCGCTGTCGCTGGAGGCCCTGCTCCGCGCGATCGAGATCAACGGCGCCGCAATCGAGATGAACAAGCTTGCCTTCACCTGGGGCCGTCTCGCCGCCCACGACATGTCGCGGGTGCGCAGCGTGCTGCAGTTCAAGGCCCGGGCGTCCGCGCCGACCAAATCGCTCGACGACATCATCGCGACCCGAGCGGAGTTTCTGACCAATTATCAGGACAAGGCCTACGCCGACCGCTATGTCGCGGCGGTTGCCAAGGTGCGCAAGGCGGAAGCCGCCGCCTCGCCCGCATCCACGGAGCTGACCGAGGCCGTCGCCAAGAACCTGTTCAAGCTGATGTCCTATAAGGACGAGTACGAGGTCGCCCGCCTCTATACCGACGGCAGCTTTGCGAAGAAGGTGTCGGAAAAATTCGACGGCGACTTCACGCTGAAGTACCATTTGGCACCGCCGATCTTCGCCAAGCGCGATAAGACGACGGGACGGCTTCAGAAGCAGGAGTTCGGCGGCTGGATGATCCACGCCTTCCGCATTCTTGCAAAACTGAAATTCCTGCGCGGCGGCGCCCTCGATCCGTTCGGCCGCACCGAGGAGCGCCGGACCGAGCGGAAGCTGGTCGAGGATTATTTTGCGATGATCGACCAGCGGATCGCCAGACTGACGGCGGAGCAGATCCCGCTGCTGGCGCGGCTCGCGAGGGTGCCGGAGACGATCCGCGGCTTCGGGCATGTCAAGGAAGCCAATATCAAACTGGCCGCCGCCGAAACGGCGCGGCTGGACGCGGAGCTGGAGAATAGCCGCTTTGCGGCGGCGGCGGAGTAGCGACTAGCCTACTCCCTCTCCACTCGTCATTGCGAGGAGCGAAGCGACGATGCAATCCAGACTGCCTCCGCGGAGAAATTTCTGGATTGCTTCGCTACGCTCGCAATGACGTGGAATAGCGCGGGCACAATCAGACAGCCGCATTCGCAGCGTTCGTCGTGCTTGCCCCAGCCCCCTCCGCCAGATGCCTCCCCGCGATATACCCGAACGTCAGCGCCGGGCCGAGCGTGATCCCGGGCCCCGGGTAATTCCCATTCATGATCGAGCCCATGTCGTTGCCGCAAGCATAGAGCCCCGCAATCGGCGTGCCGTCCTCGCGCAGCACGCGCGCCTGCGCATCCACCCTCATCCCGATCGCCGTGCCGAGATCGGCCGGATGGATGCGCATCGCGAAGAACGGCGCGCGAACTATCGGCGCGACGCAGGGATTCGGCTTGTGAGCGGCATCACCAAGATGCCGCTGATAGATGGTGCTGCCGCGGCCGAATTCGGGATCGCGGCCTTCCCTGGCATCCGCGTTGTAATTCTCAATCGTCGCCGTGAGGGTGGTTGGCTTGATGCCGAGCTTCGCCGCCAGCTGCGCAATATCAGGAGCCTCGACCAATTCGCCGCTGGCTACATAGCGCCGCACATTGCGCGTGAACGGCTTGATGCGGCCGAGACCGTAAGCCCGCAGGAAGTGGCGGTCGCAGATCAGATAGAACGGCCGGTCCGGCTCGCCATTGCCGTCGCGCAGCATCGCGAGCACGAACTCATGATACGACAGCGCCTCGTTGACGAAGCGGCGGCCGGCGGCATTGACAGCGATCACGCCGGGCTTGGCGCGGTCGGTCACCGTATGAGGGAAGACACCACGGCTGCCGTCGGCGCGACGGAACAGCGAGGCCGGCACCCAATAGGCCGGGCTGGTGGCATCCGTGTTGAGGGCAGCGCCCGTCGCGGTCGCGAGTCGGAGGCCGTCCCCGGTGCCTGATGTGTTCGTCGCTGAGACAAATCCGGCCGCCGCAGGGAAGAAGCGCTTGCGCAAAGCAGCATCATGCGAGAAGCCGCCGGTCGCCAGCACCACGCCGCAGCGCGCCGCGATCGGGCGATCACGGGCGCCATGGCGGATCACCACGCCCGCGACGCGATCGCCCTGCATCGATAGATCCTCGACATCGGCGCTGAAGAGGATCTCGACCTCCCGCGCCAGCAGCGAGGCGTAAAGCCGCGCGGCCAGAGCATTACCGAGATGCAGCGTCGTGCCGCGCGGGCTGCGCAACCGCTGCAATGCGTATGCGGACACCAGTTGCGCCGCACGCAATGTCGAGCGCAGCGATTTGCCGATCCGGCGCAGATGCGGGATGTCGAGCCGGTTGACCATCATCCCGCCGAACAGCGTGAACTCCGGCAGCGGCGGCCGCAGCCGCGCGAAAGCCCGGCCAAGCCGTGTGCCGTCGAACGCCACCGGCTCCAGCACGCGCCCGCCCGGCGTCGCGCCGAGCCGCTCCGGATAATAATCGGGATAGGCTTTCACCGGCTGAAGGCGGACCTCCGTGTTGGCTTCGAGATATGCGACCGCCTCCGGCCCACGCGCGAGGAACGCAGCACGCAAGCTGGCATTGGCAGGCTCGGGGACCATGCTCGACAGATACTGGACCGCATCCGTGATGCTGTCGGAGAGCCCCGCTTCCTTCATCTTGGCATTGGCGGGAATCCAAACCATGCCGCCGGACCAGGCCGTGGTGCCGCCGACAAAGGCGGTCTTCTCGATCACCAGCACGCGCAAGCCTTCAGCGGCGGCCACTGCCGCAGCCGTCATGCCGCCGGCACCGGCGCCGATGACAATGACGTCGTAGGTCTCATGCGCCGGCATCATGCGGCGGGGGTCCGGAGGCGAGGCATGCGATCGTCATACCCCGCCCGCGGGCTCGCAGCTAGCGCTGTGGCTTGCGCTCGATCGGGTCGATGTCGATCGCCCGCAGGCGGCCGAGCCGCAGCACGTCCATGGCGAGCCGCCGGCCGATCCGGTCGCGGTCGAGCACGCGGATCAGATCGTCGACGCCGTTGATGTCGACGCCGTCGAGCCTGATCACGACGTCGCCGGGCAGCAGGCCCGCCTTGGCCGCCGGCCCGTCCGGCTCGATCTGCATCAACAGCGCGCCCATCTTGTTCTCGACGCCGGCCAGCACCGCATGCCGTCGCGGGACCGGCGCGGTCTGTCCAGCCACGCCGATATAAGCGCGGCGGACATAGCCGTGGCGGATGATCTCCGAGAGCACGAATTGCGCGGTGTTGCTGGCGACCGCAAAGCAGATGCCTTGCGCGCCGTTGATGATGGCGGTGTTGATGCCGATCACCTCGGCATTCGACGACACCAGCGGGCCGCCGGAATTGCCGGGATTGAGCGCGGCATCGGTCTGGATCACGTCCTCGATGGTGCGCCCGCTCACCGAGCGGATCGAGCGGCCGAGCGCCGAGACCACGCCGGCGGTCACGGTCGATTCGAAGCCGAGCGGATTGCCGATCGCGATCACGAGCTGGCCGCGCTTGAGGCTCTTGGAATTGCCGAGCGCAGCATAGGGCAGATCGCGCACGCCGTTGGCGCGGAGCAGCGCAAGATCGGTGTCGGGATCGACGCCCAGCACCCGCGCATCGCCGACATGGCCCTCGACGTCGCGCAGGCGGATCTCCCTGGAGGAGCCGACCACGTGGCTATTGGTGAGCACGAGTCCGTCCGGCGAGATCACAATGCCCGAGCCAAGCCCGCCGCGCTCGCGGCCGTTCGGCACCTTTGGCCCGGTCTCGACCCGCACGACGGCGGGGCCGACGCGGTCGGTGACGTCGATCACGGCGTTGGAATAGGCGTCCAGCAGCGCCCGGTCATCGGCCGGCGCAGCCGCCGCCGTTCGCGATGACGGGGCGTCATCGGCGATATCTGAGGTAAAATCCAGCATGGTAGGCGTCCTTGAGGCTCACACAGATGGTGGCCTGTTCCCTCCGGCGCAAGTAGCCCACCGGGCGCGCAAGGCTGGACTGCCCAGGTGGCTAGGGCGCCCGCCGCAGCGTGCCCGCCCTCGCCTTGACCGGATCGAGCAGCGACCAGTCGCCGTCCGGGAGCACATGGCCCTTGGGGAACGGCGCACGCAGCTCCAGCCCGAGCGAGCGCAACACGCGGTCGTCGCGGTAGTAGCATTGCAGCACGACGCGAACGAGCGTTGCGGCAGGCGCGCCGCCGGAGTTGCGAAACTCCTGCGCCACCGCGTCGCGCGCGGCAGGTTCGAGATCAGCGAGCGGCATGCCCGCAAGCCGCGCCACATGATCCAGCGCTGCCGCGACAGGTCTGGTGTCGCGGCCGAGCGTTGCAAGGATGTCGGCCTGGATGATGTCGTCATCAGCGCCGGGCACACGGTATTCCTCGCTCGGTGGAATGATCATCGCGGCGATGGTGCGCAAGTCCTGGCGCTGCCGCGGCGAGAGGGTAATCTGCTCGGACATGTCGGTCCTCTAATCGAACAAATTTGCCAGCCGCTGCTTCATCTGGTCGGCGATGTAGAGCGCGAGGGCCTGGATGGTGGAGGTCGGGTTCACCCCGCCCGAGGTGACGAAGATGCTGCCGTCGACGATGAAGAGATTCTTCACGTCATGCGTGCGGCCCCATTCGTTGACGACGGAGCGTTCGGGCTCGGTGCCCATCCGCGCGGTGCCGAGCAAATGCCAGCCACCCCAGGGGATCGGCGAGTTGACGCAGATGTCGGTTGCCCCCGCCGTCTCGAGAAACTCCCGGCCGCGGGCGAGCGCATGCTCCATCATCTTCCGGCTGTTTTCGCTGATGGTGTAGTCGATCTTTGGGGCTGGAATGCCGTGACTGTCCTTCAGCACCGGATCGAGCGTGACCTGGTTGTGCTCCTCCGGCAGGTCCTCGCAGATCGCGGAGAAGCCCAGCCGATGACCGTTGAGCTTGCGGAAGACGCGGTGATGATCTTCGCCCCAGGGCAGAATTCCCTTCTGCTCGCTGACCACCGCCTCGAACACCGGCCCTGCGCCGCGCACGAACTGGACGCCATAGCCGCGCACGAAGCCGCGCGACAGGTCCGTGTCATACCACTCCTTGCTCCACAGGCAGGTCGGCGGCGCGCGGTTGCTGTCGGTCGGCTCCTTCACGTAGCCGTAGATCTGCGCATAGGGGTGGAACATCAAATTCTTGCCGACGAGGCCGGATGAATTGGCAAGACCGTTCGGGAAACGGTTCGATTTCGAATTGAGCAGCAGCCGCGGCGTACCGACGCCGTTGCAGGCGATAATGACGACATGCGCCGGCTGGAACTGCTCGACGCCGTCCTTGTCGTAATAGACCACGCCCGAGGCCATGCCGTTCTCGTCGGTGGTGATCTCGCGCACCCGGCAATGGGTGCGCAGCTCGACGCCGGCGCGGATGGCGTGCGGCCAATAGGTGATGTCGGTCGAGGACTTTGCGCCCTGCGCGCAAGCCGGCGTGCAATGGCCGAGATTGATGCAGCGCGCGCGGCCCTCATAATCCATGGTCGCGACCGTGGTGTCCGACGGCCACCAGTGCCAGTCGAGCTTGTTCATGGCCTTGCCGATGATCACGCCGGACAATCCCATCGGCTGTTGCGGCATCGGCGGATGCGTCAGCGGCGACAGCGGATCGCCCGATAGGCCCGACGTGCCCATCATGCGGTCGTTCTCTTCGAAGAACGAGGTCAGCGCGTCGTAATCGATCGGCCAGTCATCGGCGACGCCATCGAGCGTCTTCACCTTGAAGTCGGAAGGATGCAGCCGTGGCCAGTGCGCGGTGTACATCACGGTCGAGCCGCCGACCGCGTTGTAGTTGACGACCTTGATCGGCGAATTGTCGTCATTGATCGGGTAATCCTCGGGCCGGCCGCGCACGTTCGGGCTCGACGACCACTCGCCGTAGAACTTGGCCTCCCAGTCCCGGCCCGTGCTCGGATATTCCGCCGGGTTCATCCAGCCGCCTTGCTCCAGGCAGAGGATGTGCATCTTGGTCTCGGCCAGCGACCACGCCACCGCCGCGCCTGACGCGCCGGCACCGATGATCAGGACGTCCACGGGATCTTTCATTGCAACCTTGTCCTCCCCCCTCGCCGCTTTCCGGGCGATTCGGCCTCCGCAGTCCGGAAGGCTGTGCAAACGATAGGGGCAGAGCGACGGCTGAGTAAAGCCGCGAGGCCGGAATGTCGCACTTCGCAGGGCGCAGACCATTGGTAACGCCTCGCCCGGATGCTAGGAACAAGGCGCCAGAGCAATCGATAGCGAGACCGTATGTCCTTCCGAAGTTTCTTTGCCGCCGCCCGCGCTTTTGCGCTCGTTTCGTTTTTCGCTCTGCCCGGATTACTGGTCCCGTCCGAACCGGCCGCCGCGCTGACCGCTGCCGCGACGGTCCGGGACGGCAACTCCATCCAGCTCGGCGATGTGACCTATCGGCTCGACGGCGTCGATGCGCCCGAGCTGGACCAGGTCTGCATCGACGACCACGCCGATCCCTGGACCTGCGGCATCGAGGCCCGCGAGCAGCTGAGCAAGCTGATCAACAAGCGCTCGGTGCGCTGCGACGACGTCGGGCCGGAAAAGAGCTTTGGCAAGCGGCACCGCGCGATCTGCACCGCCGAGGGCGACAAGGCGAGCTTGAACGAGCAGCTGGTCAAGCTCGGCTACGCCATCGCGCGCGAGCCGATCAAGGCCAACGTCAAGCCAGCGGCGGCCGACGCCAAAACTGCATCAACCGGGATCTGGAAGGGCTGCTTTGTTGCACCGCAAGATTTCCGCACCGGCAAGAAGGACGGCGCGCTGCTGGGCGCCGCCTGCCGCGCCGACCGCGACAAGGAAATCCGCGCCGTACTCTTTCCGGAGGATCTGACCATGCCGCCGAGCTGCAGCATCAAGGGCAAGCTTGCGGTGCGCGCACGCGTCACCGGCAATATCGGCATCTACCATTTGCGGGGTTGCCCGAGCTACCCGGCGACCACCAAGCCGGACCGCTGGTTCTGCTCCGAGGACGACGCCCAGGCCGCGGGGTTCCGCAAGGCCTACAACTGCCGCCGGCCAAAGTGAACAAGGGGTTTCACGCAGCCGTGAGTGGTACTCCGAGACAGTATTGATCCGGAATTGAACTTCAGCGGGAGTTGCTGCACCTATATGTGTACGCAAGCGCTTTGCGCGAGCGTTTCCTTGGCAGCAATCCGGCTTCGGCCGATTGTCTTTGCTCGGGCGTTTCCTCCCTAGACTTGGGCCGCTTGTCACAAACAAGCGGCTCTTCTTTTTTGCGGAGCTGTGGGTGCCAACTCCGGCCGTCATGCCCGGGCATCCACGTTCTTCATGCCGAGAAGCAAGACGCCGATAGCCGGGTCAAGCCAGGCCATGACGACGCGGTGAGATCAACGCATCAAGCTCAAGACTTCCTCAGCTGCCATGCGAGCTACTGGCGCATCATGATCTGATCCATCGGCGGCATGTTCTGGTTGAGATGCGACATGATCCAGACGGTGCCGCCAACCACCAGGAAGACGACCAGCAGCCCGAACGCCAGCGCCAGTACGTTGTTAGTGTTGTCCGGGCCCGTGGTGATGTGCAGGAAGAACACGAGATGCACGCCCATCTGCGCGATCGCGAGCACGATCAGCGCGACGGGGATCGAAGGCTGCCAGACAAGGTCGGTCCCCGCGATGAAGAACGACGTCGCCGTGAGCAGCAGCGCCAGGACGAGGCCGACGACATAGCCGAGGATCCGTTCGCCGACACTGTGTTGCTCTTCCTCGCCTGGTGCGAGGTCATGTTCGGCATGCATGTGCGTCTGATCGCTCATACGGCACTCCCGAGCAGGTAGACGACGGAGAAGACCCCGACCCAGATGATGTCGAGCGCGTGCCAGAACAGCGCAAAGCACATCATCCGCCGCAGGACGTCGGCGCGAAAGCCCTTGGCGAAGACCTGGGCCATCATGGTGAGCAGCCACAGGACACCGGCAGAGACATGCAGGCCGTGGCAACCGACCAGCGAGAAGAACGACGACAGGAAGGCGCTCCGTGACGGGCCGTAGCCGCGCGCAACGAGATCGGCGAATTCGCGGAATTCGATGACGAGGAAGATCAGGCCGAGCACACAGGTCACGGTCATGCCGAGGTAGAACCAGAACCGGTTGCGCACGTCGGCTGCAATGCTGGCCATGCCGCAGGTGAAGCTCGACAGCAGTAGGCAGACCGTCTCGATCGCGACATTCCGCTGTTCGAAGATCTCCGAGCCCTTCGGTCCGTCTGCGGTCTGATGGACAAGCACCGCATAGGCAGCGAAGAAGCAGGAGAACATCACGATATCGGAGAGCAGGAAGACCCAGAAGCCGTACGCGGTCACGATCCGCTTCGACGCGGGCCCGGGATGCTCGATGACAAGGCCGATGTGATGGGGATCGGCATGGGCGTGGCCGGCGGTCGCGGTCATCGACATCAGACTGCTCCCGCCATGCTGACGAGGCTGCGCCGCTCTTCGAGATTGACGCGGTCGATGCGGGCGACCTCGGCGGCCGGAATGACGTATTCATCATGGTCGCGCCAGGCGAACACGACGAAGGTCGCGAACGCACCGACACCACCCACCATCACCATCCACCAGATGTGCCAGATCAGCGCAAAGCCCATGATGGTGGCGAAGAAGGCGCAGACGAAACCGGTCGGCGAGTTCCGGGGCATCTCGATGTCCTGATATTCGGGCTCGTCGTGCTCGAGCGATTGCTGCTGGGCTTTGGCCTTCATGTCCCAATAGGCGTCCTCGCCGCGTACATCCGGATTGAAAGCGAAATTGAATACGGGCGGGGGCGACGAGGTCGCCCATTCCAGCGAGCGCCCGTCCCAGGGATCGCCGGTGCGGTCGCGCAGCGCCTCGCGGTTGCGGATGCTGACCACGAGCTGCATGATCTGGCAGATCACCCCGACGCTCAGCACGGCCATGCCGAACGCTGCCACGAACATCCATGGCCGCCACGCAGCGACATCGTAGTGCTGCAGCCGCCGCGTCATGCCCAGCATACCGGCGATGTAGAGCGGCATGAAGGTGACGTAGAATCCGACGAAGGTGAACCAGAACGCGGCCTTGCCCCAGCGCTCGTCGAGGCGGAAGCCGAACGCCTTCGGAAACCAGTATTCGAAGCCGGCGAAGGCGCCGAACAGCACGCCGCCGATGATGACGTTGTGGAAATGCGCCACCAGGAACATGCTGTTGTGGAGCATGAAGTCGGCCGGCGGCACCGCGACCAGCACGCCCGTGAGGCCACCGATGATGAAGGTGACCATGAAGCCGACCGCCCACAGCATCGGCGTCGCAAAGCGGATGCGGCCGCCATACATCGTGAACAGCCAGTTGTAGATCTTCACCCCCGTCGGCACCGCGATGATCATGCTGGCGATGCCGAAGATGGCGTTGACGTCGGGGCCCGCGCCCATCGTGAAGAAATGGTGCAGCCAGACCATGAAGGAGATGACGCAGATCGCCATGGTCGCGAGCACCATGGAGCGGTAGCCGAACAATGCCTTGCCGGAGAAGGTTGACACCACCTCGGAGAAGATGCCGAAGGCGGGGAGCACCAGGATGTAGACCTCCGGATGTCCCCAGGCCCAGATCAAATTCATGAACATCATGACGTTGCCACCGGCTTCATTGGTGAAGAAATGGAAGCCGAGGTAACGGTCGAGCAGCAGCATCGCGAGCGTGGCGGTGAGGATCGGGAACGCGGCGACGATCAGGAGGTTGGAGGCGAGCGTGGTCCAGCAGAACATCGGCATGCGCAGATAGTTCATGCCCTTCGTGCGCAGCTTCAGAACCGTCGTGACCAGATTGATGCCGGCCACCAGCGTGCCGACGCCCGAGATCTGGAGCGACCAGGCGTAATAATCGACGCCGACGCCCGGCGAATAGGACAGTCCCGACAGCGGAGGAAAGGCGAGCCAGCCGGTGCGCGCGAACTCGCCGATCACCAGCGAGAGATTGACCAGCAGCGCGCCGGTCGCCGTCAGCCAGAAGCCGACCGAATTGAGCGTCGGGAAGGCAACGTCGCGCACGCCGAGCTGGAGCGGCACGACGAGGTTCATCAGCCCGATCACGAACGGCATCGCGACGAAGAAGATCATGATGGTGCCGTGAGCCGAAAAGATCTGGTTGTAGTGCTCGGGCGGCAGATAACCCTGCGACTGGTAGGCGACTGCCTGCTGGATCCGCATCATGATGGCGTCGCTGCCGCCGCGTAGCAGCATCACGGACGCGAGCAGGATGTACATCACGCCGATGCGCTTGTGGTCGACGCTGGTGATCCATTCGTGCCAGAGATAGGGCAGATGTCCCCTCACCACGACCCAGGCCAGCACGCCCAGGATCGCCACCAGCACGACCCCGCCTGCGACGAGCGGAATGGGCTGATCGAACGGGATCGCCGACCAATCGAGCTTACCGAGCATCAAGGCCTCCACTGTGCGGCCGGCCGGCGCCGGACGCGAGCTCCGGTCCAGGCCCCGGCGGGATGTGCTGGGTCGAGATCAGGTCGAACAGGCGAGGATCATCGAGGCGATAAACCGGCCGGCCCCGCTCGATGCCCTGCTGCATCAGCTTCTTGTAGCTGTCCTCGTTCAGCACGGCGTCGGTCTTCGCGGTGTTCGCCACCCAATCAGGGAAAGCGAGCGGCGAGACCACGTTGACGTCGAACAGCATGTCGGGAAAGCCGTCACCGGAGAAATGCGCCGACAGGCCCTGGAGCTTGCCCTCATTGTCGGCGCGCAGGTTCAGCCGCGTCACCATGCCGTTCATGGTGTAGATCATGCTGCCGAGCTGCGGGATGAAGAACACGTTCATCACGCTCGACGAGGTCAGCTGGAAATTCAGCTCCGCACCGGCCGGCACCGTCAGCGTGTTGACGGTGGCGATGCGCTGGTCGGGATAGATGAACAGCCATTTCCAGTCGAGCGAGACGGCCTGGATCCGCAGCGGGCTGCCGGTGCCCGGCACGGGGGCGGCAGGATCGAGCTGATGCGAGCCGATCCAGGCGACGCCGCCGAGCAGGATGACGGTGAGCGCGGGGATCGCCCACACCACCATTTCGACGCGGCCGGAATAGACGAAGCCCGGCTGGAAGCGCGCTTTGGTATTGGAGGCGCGAAACCAGAACGCGAACGCCAGGATCGCGAAAATGGTTGGCACCACGATCACGAGCATGATGAAGACAGAATCGACCAAAATGGTGCTGTTGGCCGCAGCTACGGGCCCTTGTGGATCAAGCAGATTCATCGGCAAGCCACTGGCGGTTGGGAAGCCCCGAAGGAGAGCGTAACGCGAAAAGCTCCGTTGCAGCAAACGAAGTTGCATCGGGACAGTTCCACGACACACCGGTCGGCCGTACCGTGCGGCGGCATGCAATTCCATGCGATGTCAATGACATCGGAGCAGGACAGTCGGTCTTCTCACCTCCGCGCCGCATTGCTAACTTGCACGAAAAATATCGGGATGAAACGACATGCGGAGCCCTGAGGACAAAGCCGGCCTCGCCGGCAGGACGGCATTGATCAGCGGCGGCGGCGGCCGCGTTGCAGCAATTTGCTGGCCCGCGCCGGCGCAAAGGCGTCGTTCGCGGGTCGCGAGGTGACACTGTCCCCCGAACGCTAGTCACAAGAACATCAGAGGAAACACCGCAATGGCCCGCCTGCCCTATCTCGAGGCCGACCAGGTCGCGCCCGAATATCGCGACATGCTCAAGCGCAACACCAATCTGCACAAGCTGCTGGTCAACTCGCCAGAGATGGCGCGCGCATTCAACGGCATCGGCGGCTATATCCGCTTCACGAGCAAGCTCGATCCGCGCCTGCGCGAGCTTGCGATCCTCCAGGTCGGCTGGATGGAGAAGTCGGAATATGAATTCACCCACCACGTGAAGATCGGCAAGGAATTCGGCGTCACCGACGAGGACATTGCCGGCCTGATGGCCGAGACCGAAGGCAAGCCGTCGAAGCTGGAGCCGCTGGCGAAGGCGATCCTGAAGGGCGCACGCGAGATGGTGCGCGAGCTCGCGATGTCGGATGCGACCTTCGCCGCGATCAAGCAGCACCTGTCCGACGAGCACATGGTCGACCTCGTGCTGACCATCGCCTTCTATTGCGGCGTGGTGCGCGTGCTCGCCACCATGAAGATCGACAACGAGCCCTATTACAAAGAGGTACTCCAGCAGTACCCGATTCCGGGAGTGAATTGAGATGCGCTTGAAGGACAAGGTTGCGATCGTGGTCGGCGCCGGCCAGAGCCCCGGCGAAGGCATGGGCAATGGCCGCGCCACCGCGCTGACTTTCGCGCGCGAGGGTGCGAAGGTCTTGTGCGTCGACCACCATCTGGACTCGGCGCAGGAGACGGTTGCGATGATCGCCGCACAAGGCGGCACCGCCGCGGCCTGCAAGGCCGACGTGACCAAAGCTGCCGATATCAAGGCGATGGTGGCGGACGCGCAATCGCGCTGGGGCCGCATCGACGTGCTGCACAACAATGTCGGCGTCAGCCTCTCCGGCGGCGATGCCGAGCTGCTTCAAATCACCGAAGAGGCGTTCGACCGCGTCGTCGCCATCAATCTGAAGAGCTGCATTCTCGCCGCGAAGGAAGTGATCCCGATCATGCGCGCGCAGCGAAGCGGCGCCATCATCAACATCTCCTCCATGGCGGCGATCACGACCTATCCCTACGTCGCCTACAAGGCGACGAAGTCGGCGATGATCGCCTTCACCGAGCAGCTCGCCTACCAGAACGCCGAATACGGCATCCGCGCCAACGTCATCCTTCCCGGCCTGATGAACACGCCGATGGCGGTCGACACCCGCGCCCGCGAATGGCACAAGACCCGCGCCGAAGTCGAAGCCGAACGCGACAGCAAGGTGCCGCTGCGCAGGAAGATGGGCACGGGCTGGGACGTCGCGAACGCCGCGCTGTTCCTGGCGTCGGACGAAGCGAATTTCATCACGGGGGTGACGCTGCCGGTGGACGGCGGGGCGAGTGTGAGACGGGGGTAGGTCTCCTCCCCCTCTCCCCGCTTGCGGGGAGAGGCGAAGCGCGCGCTCAGCGCGAGTGCGTCACCCGCCAGATCGTGCCGTTGCCGTCCTCCGACACCAGCAGCGATCCATCCTTCGCGACCGTAACGCCGACCGGCCTGCCCCACACCTCCGTGTCGCTGACCACGAACCCCGTGACGAAATCCTCGTACTCGCCAGTCGGCTTGCCGTCCTTCATCCGGATGCGGATCACCTTGTAGCCGGTGCGCTTCGATCTGTTCCACGAACCGTGCTCGGCGGCGAAGGCATCGCCCTGATACTCGGACGGAAACTGCGTGCCCTGATAGAAGGTCATGCCGAGCGAGGCCGAGTGCGGCTGGATCAGCACGTCAGGCACCGTCACCTTGTCCTTGAGGTCCGGCCGCGCGCCGGCATGGCGCGGGTCTTCGTTGCCGCCGATATAGAACCACGGCCAGCCGTAGAACGCGCCCTCCTTCACGCTGGTCACGTAATCAGGCACGAGATCGTCGCCGAGACCGTCGCGCTCGTTGGTCGAGCACCAGGGCAAGCTGGTCTCCGGTTGGACCGCAAGGCCGACGCAATTGCGGATGCCCGTGGCATAGATCTTCCGATCCTTGCCATCAGGCGTGAAGGCCAGCACCGCGGCGCGCTCGAGCTCGCTCGCCCAGGCTGCGCCAAGCGGCCGCGCTTTCGCCCACGCCTGCATCCCGCCCGGCGGCGTGCCCATGCCCTCGGCGACGTTGCTGAGCGAGCCGACCGACACGAGCATGCGCTTGTTGTCGGGCGTGAAGACGACATCACGCGTGGAATGGCCGCCGTCATGCGGCAGGCTCGCCACGATCGTCTCCGCCTTGCCGCGCGCCTTGAGATCGCCGGCCTGATAGGGGAAGCGGATGACACTATCGGTGTTGGCGACGTAGACCCATTGCGGATTGTCGCCGTTCGGAAAGAAGGCGATGCCGAACGGCTGCCTCAGGCCGCTGACGAACACCTCGTTGGTCGCGAGCTTGCCGCCGTCGCCGCTACGCAGCACGCGAACGGCGCCGGCCCGCGTCTCCGCGACGAAGACGTCGCCATTCGGTGCGACCCTGATGATGCGTGGCGCACGCAAACCGTCCGCGAGTAACTCGATCTTGAAACCGGCCGGCACCTGGGGCGCGGCTTCCGACGGGCGCGACGCCACACGAGCCGAACTCGCAAACGAGCGCGTGGCACCGGGCCGCACCAGATCCTCCGGCCGGATCAACCGGACTGTACCGGGCTTGTCGGCCCGCCAATCGCCGTAGGCATCCTTGCCTTGCAGTACCGGCTCGGCCTGCGCAGCGGTCGCAACCACGACCGCAGTCATCGCGATGGAAATCCTGTTTCTCACCTCGGTCTTCCTCCCGGCCTGCACGTCTCGGCATCAACGCCGTTCAACTCGCAAACGTTCTGCGGCAGATCCAACGCCTGCCGAATCCCACGTCACGTCCTGCCCGCACGATGTGCATCAGCTATGACCTAGCATACTGGAAAATAGCACGGATCGGTGCGACACATTGTAGGGGTTGAGCCGCCGGTTGCGGTCATCAAAGCTGCGGCATCGGCGCCGCAATTGACGGGACGATCATGTGGGGATCCATCATATCGGAATGGGCGAGCCTGCTGCTTCGCTGGCTGCACGTGGTCGCCGCGATCGCCTGGATCGGCAGCTCATTCTATTTCATCGCGCTCGATCTCAGCCTCAGGCCGAAGGGCGACCTGCCCGGCGGCGTACAGGGCGAGGCCTGGCAGGTCCATGGCGGCGGCTTCTACCGGATCATGAAATATCTGGTGGCGCCGAGCCAGATGCCGGACGAGCTGACCTGGTTCAAATGGGAGGCCTACACCACCTGGCTGTCCGGCTTCGCGCTGATGGTGGTGGTGTATTATCTCGATGCCGATCTGTTCCTGGTCGACAAGTCGATCCTCGATCTCTCGCCATTCCAGGCCGGCCTGTTCAGCCTCGGCAGTCTTACTCTCGCATGGCTGCTTTACGAGACCGCGTGTCGCACCGGGCTGGCACAGCGCGAGCTGCCCTTCGCCATCGGCGGCTATCTGTTCCTGGTCGCGCTGACCTACGCTTTCACCCATGTATTGAGCGGCCGTGGCGCCTTCAACCAGATCGGCGCGATCATCGGCACCATCATGGTTGCCAACGTCTTCGCCCTGATCATCCCGAACCAGAAGAAGATCGTAGCGGCGCTCATCGCGGGACACGCGCCCGACCCGAAGCTCGGCAAGGCGAGCAAGGAGCGCTCGGTCCACAACAACTATCTGACGCTCCCCGTGGTCGTGCTGATGATCAGCAACCACTATCCCCTGCTCTACGCCACGCGCTTCAACTGGATCATCGTCGCGATCGTGCTGGCGCTCGGCCCCGTGATCCGCCACTTCTTCAACGAGCGCCATGCCGGGCGAAAATCGCCGTGGTGGGTGTGGGGCGTTGCGGCAGCCGGCGCGATCGCGATTTGCCTCCTTTCTGCGGCCGGCCCGCGCGAGGTGAAGACGAGCGCGCTACAGGCGCAGCCCACGTTCGCCAATGTCGAGGAGATCGTGATGTCCCGTTGCAGCATGTGCCATGCGGCCGAACCGGTCTGGGCCGGCATCGTGACCGCGCCGAAGGGCATTCTGCTCGACGCGCCCGAGCACATCCATCGCAACATCCGCCTGATCGGTCGTGTCGCGGCCTGGTCCAACGCGATGCCGCCGGGCAACATCACCGAGATGACCGGCGAGGAGCGCGCCATCCTCGCCGCCTATCTCGAGCAGGCGCGCTGACGTCGGGCCCGCCTTTGGCGGAATGAAATTCCGCATCTGCCGCCGATTTGAAAATGACTTGACCGCCCATCCGGCGTAGACATGTCTCGTGGCCGCTGCAGCGGCCGAAATCAGCTTGCATGCGGGGAAAGAATAGTGGCCCTCAAGAACGTCATCGGTATCGACCACGCCGTGGTCATGGTGAAAGACCTCGACAAGGCCGCCGAGAACTACCGGCAGCTCGGCTTCACCGTATCGCCGCGCGGCACCCACAGCGCGCATATGGGCACCGGCAACTACACCATCATGTTCGACCCCGATTACATGGAGCTGCTCGGCGTCCTCGTGGCAACCGAGCACAATGCGCCGGCGCGCGCCTTTGTCGACAAGCACGGCGAAGGCATCGAGCGCATCGCCTTCACCGCGGTCGACTCCGCCGCCGGCGCCGAGGAGATCCGCGCGCGCGGCTTAGAGCCGATCGGCCCGACCGATTTCGAACGGCCGGTGACGCTACCCGATGGCACGGTCTCGGCGGCGAAATTCCGGACCTTCATGTGGCCGACCGCGGAGGCGCCGGGCGGCGTGCGCATCTTCGCCTGCCAGCACAAGACCCGCGAGACGGTGTGGATCCCTGAATTGATGAAGCACGCCAATGCGGCCAGGCGGATCAAACAGACGCTGATCGCAACGGCGGAGCCGGCGAAGGAGGCCGCGCATCTCGCGCGTCTGATCGACCGCGAGCCGAAGGCGGAAACCGATGGTGCTGTGAAGGTACCCTCCGGCGGCGATCGTGCCGACTTCGTCTATCTGACCTTGGAGCAGCTCGGCCAACGCTATCCGGGCGTGCCGCTCGCGGGCCTCTCCGAGCGCGGCGGTGCGGCGCTCGTTCTCGTCAGCGGCGATCTCGCGGCGACGGAAAAGGCGCTGGGCTCGGCGTCAGTGCGCAGCGGGGCCGCGATCTGCGTGCCCCCGGCCAAGGCCAACGGCACCCTGCTCGCCTTCGTTGCCGGCTGATTTGAACTAATTCTTTAACAAGCGTTTACCGGGCAGGCCTTAGGATTTCCGGGCCTTTCACGCCGCCCCGGGTCAAGCGCATGTTCAAAGAGGAATCGCCGATCGCCTATGACGCGCCGGCCGAACTGAAGAAGTGGCCGTCGCTGAAGGGCGAGCGGCAGAAGGACAGAGGGCCGCCCTATCTCGTCTACAACGGCACGCTCGCCGAATGCGTCCGCGAGCTGATGGGCAAACCCATCAAGGGCATCTCGCTCTACGACATCATGACGAGACCGCAAGCGGCGTTCGACCAGACCGTGCTGTCGCCCGGCGATGCCGCCGAGATCGCGATGCGCAAGGACTTTCCCAAGACGTAGCCCCGCGCTACCGGTTGCACACCGCACTTGCCCGTGGTTCCCGGTTCTGCGGCGGGAACACCCGTACTAACACCGAGCCTCCAGCGGAATCGCAGCTTCGCCGCAATTGCGGTTAATGAAGTCCTCGTTGCCGGCGCACATGCCGGTCGTTCCCCCACAGTTCGAGGACTCTTACCGAGATGCGATTTCTCGTCGCGGCTTGCGCTGCGTTCCTGATCGTGATGTGCGACGTCGGCTCGACGACGTCCCGGCAAGCGGACAACACCGACAACGCCCTTCTCAAATCCGATCGCGGGCCCTCTCTGGTTCCCCTCGTCGAGCTCTTCCTTTCCAGCGTGCAGGCCATTGAGCTCGCGAATGCGCGCGCCGCCTATGAGGAGACGATCGCGCCGGCGCGCACGGTCGAAACCGTCGCTCCCGCCCCGCTTTCGCCGACTGAAAAATTCTGCCACGCGCTGCGCGAGGCCGCGGAGGCCAGCGGAATTCCGGTGCCCTTCTTCGCGCGCCTGATCTGGCAGGAGAGCCGCTTCAAATCCAACGAGGTCAGCCAGGCCGGCGCGCAAGGCGTTGCGCAATTCATGCCGGACACGGCCGCCGAGGTCGGGCTCGACGATCCCTTCGATCCGATGAAGGCGCTGCCCGCATCGGCGAAATTCCTGGGCAAGCTGCGCGACGATTTCGGCAATCTCGGTCTTGCCGCAGCCGCCTATAACGCCGGACCCGGCCGCATCCAGAAATGGCTCGCGAAGGAAAGCGAGCTGCCGCGCGAGACGCGCGACTATGTCCGCATCATCACCGGCACCAGCGCCGAAGACTGGACCGCGCGCGCCGAAGCGCTTGCGATCCGGATCGACCTGCCGCGTGAAGCACCTTGTGAAGGCATCGGCAGTCTTTCCAAGACCAGGGATGTCGCCTGGGTTCCGGTGAACCTCACGCCCTCGGTCGCCACCATCATGCGCAAGGCCGAGCAACTGGCAGCGCGTTTGACCGCCAACCGCGCGCGCAAGCGGCTCGCCTTGGTGATCCGGAAGACCACCAAGGCGCGCAGCATGATCGCGGCGCGCGCGGCCGGCAGGAGCGCCAAGGCCCGCGCCATCCGCCTTGCCGCGCGCGAAAGGTCTTCAGGCTGATGCGCGGACTGGAAACCGTTCGCCGGAGCGGCGTTGAACGACGTTGAGAGGCCTGTTCAGATTTCTCCGGGCCGTGACGCGATGAGGAACCAGCGATGCCAACGAGAAGCGCCGGGATCGTCGCCTATCGCATGCGATCGGAGCTCGAGGTTCTGCTGGTCCATCCCGGCGGCCCGTTCTGGCGCAACAAGGATCTCGGCGCCTGGTCGATCCCGAAGGGCGAATATGAAGACGGGCAAGATGCCGAGGAAGCTGCGCGGCGCGAATTCGCCGAGGAGCTTGGCGTGGAGGTGGCCGAGCCCCTCACTGCGCTGGGCGAGGTGAAGCAGCGCGGCGGCAAGATCGTCACCGCCTTCGCCATCGAGCTCGATGTCGATACGCACACTATCCGCAGCAACACGTTCGAGATCGAATGGCCGCCGCGCAGCGGCAAGCGGCAGGCGTTTCCCGAGATCGACCGCGCGGCGTTCTTCACGCTCGAGGAAGCGGCCGAGAAGATGAATGAGGGCCAGCGTCCGCTGCTGGAGCGGCTGGTGCGACTGGTCGGCGGCTCGGACTAGCTCGCCGCGGTGCGCTCCTCACCCGGCCGTCTCACTCCGCCTTGATGTTCGCGGCCGCGACGACCTCGGCGAGCTCCTTCGTCTCCTTCGCAATCTTGGCGGCATAGTCGGCCGGGCTCAGCACGCTGACGACGCCTTGCGTCTCCAGCCGCTCCTGCAACACCGGATCCTTGGCGGCGGCGACGATCTCACGGTGCAACGTCTCGAGGATCGGCGCGGGCGTCGCCTTCGGCATGAAGAAGCCGACCCAGAACGAGATGTCGAAGCCGGGATAGCCGGCTTCCGCGACGGTCGGCACGTCAGGCAGCGACGGCAGCCGCTCGGCGGAGGACACCGCAAGCGCGCGCAGCTTGCCGGCCTTCACCAGCGGCACCGCGGAGAGCGGATCGAACACGGCGAGCACCTCCTGCGCGAGGATGCCGACCTCGGACGCCGCCCCACCGCGATAGGGCACGTGGATCAGCTTGATGCCGGCTTTCTGACTCAGCAGCTCCATGGCGAGATGGGCGAGGTTGCCGTTGCCGCCCGAGCCGTAAGCGAGCGCGCCGGGCGCGGCCTTTGCGGCTGCGACGAGATCGGCGACGGTGTTGATGTTCGCCGTCTTGGGATTCTCCGGATTGACCACCAGCACCAGCGGCGCCGAGACGACGGTGGTGAGCGGCGCGAAATCGCCTATCGGATCGTAGCGGGCCTCCTTGAACAGCGTCTTGTTGAGGGTGATGGTGGACGAGTTGCAGGCAAGGATCGTGTAGCCGTCCGCATCCGCGCGCGCCACGCCCTCGGCTGCGATCATGCCGTTGGCGCCGGCGCGGTTCTCGACCACGAAGGGCTGTCCGAGCTTGTTGCCGAGGCGGTCGGCGACGATGCGCGCGACGACATCGACCGGGCCGCCGGCGCTGAAGCCGACCATGATCTTGGCCGGATGCGTCGGATATTTTTGCGCGAACGCCTGTGAAGACAGCGAGGCGCAGAGCGCGGCGATGAGCGCCAGCAGGCGAAGCGTTCGTTGCATTGGTTCTCTCCCCGACCTCGGCGCCTCTGATTGTTGTTGATGCGGCGCGTCGCCAACCATGAATAGCGGTCGCGCCGATTTCCGCAATCGCGTTTCCACGCCGGCATTCCGCCGCGCGGCAGGCGAGAGCCTGCTATCCAGACAAAACCGCGAAAACAACCCCATGCACAGTAGGCGGCGCCCGTCAGAACCGGGGCCCGCGCAAGACGATTTCGCGTATCCCGAAAATGCGTTTGACACGTCGGGCAAAACAGGTGCAGAATGGCATCATCGCGACAATCGCCGGAGCCGGCACCACGCCCGATCATGGGCGGCTCGACCTGGCGCGCGTAAACCCCTGAGCGACATCTCAAATCTCAACCGCCGCGCAACAGGCGCGCGATCGGCCTCGCGCTCCGCGAGCCCTCGCGCCTGTGCGGGCAAAGGACACCTTGCATGACGACATCCCCGACGAGCACCCAGACGATGCCCATCGCCGCGGACGACCGCGCCGCGACCATCGCAAGCCCGAAAGTCAAACTCCGCCGCAGGCGCATCGTGATCGACCATCCCGATCCGAGCGCCGGCGAAAAGCTGCTGGCGGATGCGCTCGGCGCCGTCGACCGCGACGCGCTGCATGGTCTCTTGAGCCAGTTGGCGAAAGCCAGCGTGGTTGCACGCAAACCGGACCAGGGCAATCTTGCCTTCATGGTCTCGATGCTGAAGAGCATCGCGGCAAAGGACTCGTTCGAAGCCATGCTGGCGGCGCAGATGGTGAGCGTCCACGTCGCGTCGATGCGCAGCGCCTGCCGTCTCGCCTGCACCGACGACGTGTCGCAGCAGGAGAGCCTCACGCGCGCACTGACCCGGCTGGCGCGCACCTTCGCAGCCCAGGTCGAGGCCTTGAACCGTCACCGCAGCAGCGGCGCGTGTGCGATCACGGTGCAGAATTTGTCGGTGCAGGATGGCGGCAGGGCCGTCGTCGGCAATCTCACACAACATGCGAACTTGATCGCTGCGCAGCCGGGCCTAGTGGACGCGGCGGCCGTCGGCGCATGAGTCATGCGCGCAACACAGCCCCGATGCGAACGAGCCCGCGTTGCGGGGCGCAAACGCGCGACGGCGACACCTGCCGCGCACCGGCGCTGCGCGGCCGGCCTCGCTGCCGCATGCACGGCGGCGCGGCGGGATCCGGAGCGCCCTTTGGAAACAGTAATGCCGTCAAGCACGGCTTTTTCACCAGCGAAGCCATTGAGGAGCGAGAGCTTGTTCGCACCGTGCTGAGGGAAGCAGAGAGACTGCTCCGCCAACTGCCCTCGGGATTCAAAGCCATCCGCAATTTTGGCGACACGGAACCCGAACACCCAACCGGGAACGGATCCGCCGCTGCGCACTTAACATATGATAAGTCAGTGAGGTGCAACCATGGGCCAATCAAAGCCGATCCGCCCGACCGCGATCGTCGTCGAGGACGATGACATTCAGCGCGAAATGCTCGCGCTGCTGCTCGAGGAAAGCAATTTCGACGTCTTGCAATGCGAGGACGCCGAAACCGCGGCGCTGGCACTGAAAGCGAAGCACCCTGCCCTGATCGTCACCGACATCAACCTGGTCGGAAAGATGGATGGCGTCGATCTTGCGCACTACGCACAGCAGCAACACGCCAATGTGCGGATCATCGTGATCTCGGGCCGTCCGCTGCCGCGGCCCCTGCCAGACGGCGCGAAATTCTTCACCAAGCCCATCTACCCGACGGCGCTGCTCGCGGAGGCGGCGCGCCGATAGCTGCGCTTTGTTGCAGTCAGAGGAAGGCGCTATCTCCGGCCCCCGCCGGCCGCAAGCAATCGCATGTGAAGACGAACGTGGCGAGAAGCTTACCCGCGGTGCATCCTTCGAGACGCCCGCCTTCGGCGGGCCCTCAGGATGAGGCCGGAGTCCGTAGCAGCGTTTCGACGGGCAAAGCTCGTCAGTCCGACGCCGTCTTGGCCGAGACATCGTGGCTGGTGCGGTGGCCCTCGCCATTGTCCAAATGATAGAGCGCGGTCGCACCGCCCGCCAGGACAAGCACGATGACAAGGATGGCAATGACGTTCTTTATGCTCACGGACGCCTCCTCCAGGTGACGAGATCAAGTGACGCGATGATGCCAGTCAATCGAGCGTTCTCAGGCGGAGTTCCGTGAATTTTCGATGACGCCGGCGGCGCGATCAGTCGCGAGATCTTCGCGATTCGAAATGTCCGTTGCAGGCCGGAACTTCTCGCGGTGGCGCCACTTTGAATGGGCAACGGACACACGCCGATGAACGCCGAAACGGAACTCAAATTCCGCCTTGCGCCGCGAAAGCTGTCATCCGTCTTGCGCGCCGCTAATTCGAACGGACGGCGTGGCGACCGGTCGGAGCAGGCGCTGTTGTCGACCTATTACGACACGGGCAAGCAGAAGCTCAGGCGACATGGTCTCACGCTCCGCGTCCGCAAGGTTGGCGATCGCTACGTGCAGACCGTGAAGGCGGGCGGCTCCGGAACCGTGACCCGCGGCGAATGGGAACATGAGGTCGCAGGCGCAAAGCCCGACTTCAAGAAGATCAAGAACACGCCTCTCGACGACCTCGCGTCCAAGAAACTTCCGCGCAAGCTGCGGCCGGTGTTTCAGACCGAGGTTCATCGTACGACCGAGGCAAGGCGGGTGCGAAAGAGCCAGATCGAGCTCGCCGTCGACCGCGGCCACGTCGCTGCCGGGCGGCACTCGCGGCCGGTTGCCGAGCTCGAGCTGGAATTGAAGTCCGGACAGGTCGCCGATCTGTTCCGACTGGCGCGCAATCTCGAACGCAAGACGGGCGCCGAGCTCGATCTGCGATCGAAAGCCGAGCGAGGCTTTCAACTCGTCACGGGACACGGCGCAGGCGCGCAGCACGCCGAACCGATCGCGCTGAAAGGCGAGCTCTCGCCGCGCAATGCCTTCGGCGTGATCGCGCATTCGACGCTGCGCCAGATCACGGCGAATGCCGATCCGGTGCGGGACATGGATTCGGAAGGTGTCCACCAGATGCGCGTCGGCCTGCGGCGCTTGCGGGCCGCGATCTCGCTGTTCTCCGACATCCTGCCGCGCGCCGGCACTGAGCGGATCAAGGCCGAGCTCAAATGGCTCACGGGCGAGCTGGCGTCGGCGCGCGAGATCGACGTATTCCTCAAGGAAAGCATTCAGCCGATCGCCGATCAGGGCGTGCCGAAGCGCGGCGCTCGCGCGATCGCCAAGAAGTTTTCCGCGGAACGAAGCGAAGCCTTCGCACGCGCCCGCGAGGCGGTCGGGTCGGCCCGCTACCGCCGCCTGCTGATCGGCGTGATCGAGTGGATCGAGACCGGGCAGTCCCGCGCCGGCGACGACCGGTCGATTGCCACCTATGCCGCGGCATTGCTCGACCGGCGGATCAAGAAGGTACGCAAGCAAGGCAAGCATCTGGACGATCTCGACCCGACGCAGCGCCACAAGCTGCGGATCAAGGTCAAGAAGATCCGCTACGCCGTCGACTTCTTTGGGAGTCTCTACAGCGATCGCGACCGCAAGCAGCTCACCAGCCTCTCCGGCAGCCTGAAGCAGATTCAATCCGCGCTGGGATCGCTCAACGACTTCATGGCGCATCGCGAGCTGGCGACCGAGGCGGCGCTGGCGGCGCCGCCGGCGAACCGCCGCGCCCAGGCGTTCGCATCGGGATTCATCGTCGGCCGCGAGCGCGAGGCGGCGAACGGTTTGATGAAGGACGCCGCAAAAGAACTGCATCGACTGCACCGGCTGCGCGTCGCGCCGGGCAAGTGAACGGGGGAGAACCGGCATGTCATGGGTCGGCAGTTGGCGAAACCAGTTCGGCTCCATCCTGCGCATCATCAGTGATGCGGAGGGACGCATCGAGGGCACGTTCGAGACCGCGCTGGAAGACAGCGGGTTCTATGGGCAGACGGTGCAGGTCACCGGATTTCATCGCGGCAATTGCATCGGCTTTGCCGCCGTCGGCTCGTCGGCGGCAGGCGACCGCGTCGTGACCTACGCGGGCTTGTTGCGTCGCGGGAAGATGGAGACCGCCTGGTTCGTGGTCGCCGACCAGGCGCTGGGCGCCGCCAGCGAAGGCGAGCCCGCCAAGCTCAAGCCGCTGAACTGGTGGCGCGCCGTGACAACCAATGTCGACACGTTCGAGCGGACGTAGCGTAAGGCGTGCGCCCGTCAACGCCGCCGTAGCCACCGAACCATCACTGCGCCGCCAAGACCCTGGATTTCTTCCGGTCGATCGTCTCGACGACGTCGAGATCGTCGTCGTCCGCAATGCCGTCGTCCTGGCGATCGCCGTCTGCGTGACGCGTCGGGCTCAGCCACTGCGAGACACGGTCGAGATAGAGATAAACGACCGGAGTGGTGAACAGCGTCAGGACCTGGCTGACCAGGAGGCCGCCGACCATGGCGTAGCCGAGCGGCTGACGGAGCTCCGAGCCGGTGCCGTGGCCCAGCATCAGCGGCACGCCGCCGAGCACGGCCGCCATCGTGGTCATCAGGATGGGTCGGAAGCGCAAGAGGCAGGCCCGGCGAATGGCTTCGACCGGCGACAGGCCCTGATCCCGCTCCGCCACGATCGCAAAGTCGACCAGCATGATGCCGTTCTTCTTGACGATGCCGATCAGCAGGACGAGGCCGATGAGACCGATCAGGCTGAAGTCGAAGTGGAAGATGAGGAGCGTCGCCAGCGCGCCGACGCCGGCGGACGGCAGGGTCGACAGGATCGTCAGCGGGTGGATGTAGCTTTCGTAGAGCACGCCGAGGATGAGGTAGACCACGATCAGCGCCGCCACGATCAGCAGCGGCACCGAGGACAGCGACTGCTGGAACGCCTGCGCCGTTCCGGCAAATGTGGAGGTGATGGCGGCGGGCAGGTTCATCTGCCGCTCGATCGCGTCGATCGCCTGCGTCGCCTGGCCGAGCGCGACGTTGGGCGCGAGGTTGAAGGAGATCGTCACCGCCGGGAATTGGCCCTGGTGGTTGATGGCGAGCGGGCGCACCGGCGCCGTGGTCCATTTGGTGAAGGCCGACAGCGGCACCTCGCCGCCCGTCGTCGGGGAATGCAGATAGATTTGCTCCAGCGTGGACGGGTTCTTCTGCAGCGAGGGCAGCACTTCGAGGACGACGTAATAGGTGGACAATTGGGTGAAATAGGTCGCGATCTCCCGCTGACCGAAGGCATCATACAGGGTCGCGTCGATCACGTCGGGCGTGACTCCGAAACGCGCGGCCTGATTGCGGTCGATCGACAGTGTCAGCGTCGTGCCGGACGTCTGCTGGTCGGACGCGACGTCGCGCAGCTCGGGCATCTCCTTCATCTTCGCGAGCAGCTTCGGGGCCCATGCGTTGAGCTGGTCGATGTCGGTCGACTGAAGTGTGAACTGGAACTGCGTTCGCGACGCGCGGCCCCCGACTCGCACGTCCTGCGCCGATTGAAGATAGAGCCGCGCGCCCTGAACCTTCGCGGTCTGGCCCTGCAGGCGCCGGATGACCTGGTCGGCCGAGGCGGTGCGCTCATCGCGCGGCTTCAACGTGATGTACATGGTGCCGTCATTGAGCGTATTGCCGCTGCCGCCCATCCGCATCGCCATGTGGTCGATCGCGGGGTCCTTCAGCACGATCGCGCCGATCTCCTGCATGTGCCTCGACATGTCGGCGATCGACACGTCCTGCGACGTCTCGACGATGCCGGTGATCAGCCCGGTATCCTGCTGCGGGAAGAACCCCTTGGGAATGATAACGAACAGATAGACCGTCAGCGCGATGGTCGCGAAGAACACCATCAAGGTGGCGAAGCGGAAGCGCAGCACGAGGTCGAGGCCGCGCTCGTAGCCGTCCACGAGGCCCTGGAACATGCGCTCACTGAGCATGTAGAGCCTGCCGTGATGCTCCTCGTCGTGCGATTTCAGGAAGCGCGAGGCCATCATCGGCGTCAAGGTCAGCGACACCAGGGCCGAAACGGCGATCGTCATCGCCAGCGTCACCGAGAACTCGCGGAACAGGCGGCCGATGATGCCGCTCATCAGCAACAGCGGAATCAGGACCGCGATCAGCGAAACCGAGATCGAGATGATCGTGAAGCCGATCTCGCCGGCGCCCTTGAACGCGGCGGCCATCGGACTCTCGCCCTCCTCGATGTAGCGGGTGATGTTCTCCAGCATCACGATGGCGTCGTCGACCACGAAGCCGACCGCGATAGTGAGCGCCATCAGGGAGAGATTGTCCAGGCTATAGCCGGCCATCCACATCAGCGCGCAGGCGCCGAGCAGCGCGAGCGGCACCGTGATCGATGGAATGATGGTGGCCCAGACGCTGCGCAGGAAGACGAAGATCACCATCACGACGAGGCCGATCGTCAGCGCCAACGTGAACTGCACGTCCTTCACCGCGGCGCGGATCGTCTGGGTGCGGTCCGACAGCACCGAGACCTTGATCGCCGGCGAGATGCCCGCCTGCAGATGCGGCAGCTGCTTCATGACGCTGTCGACGGTGTCGATGACGTTGGCGCCGGGCTGCTTGAAGATCACCAGGAAGACGCCGGGCTTGCCGTCAACCCAGCCGTACTGGGTGTTGTCCAGCGGCGCGCTGACGGCATGGCCGATATCGCCGACACGGACGGGACTGCCGTTGCGGTAGGCGATGACGATGTCGTTCCAGGCGTCGGCCTTGGTGAACTGGTCGTTGGCATAGACGGTGTAGGTGCGGGTGTCGCCGTTGAGGGTGCCCTTGGGATTGTTGACCGTGATCACCGACAGCGGGGCGCGCACGTCCTCCAGCGACAGGCCCTTGGCGACCAGCTTGGCGGGATCGATCTGGACGCGGATCGACGGGGCCTGCTGTCCACCGACACTGACCTGGCCGACGCCGCTTATGTGGCTGATGGCCTGCGCGAGCTTGGTGTAGGTCTCGTCGGACACCTGCGTCATCGGCAGCGTCGACGACGTGGCGCCGAGCGTGAGAATGGGCGAGTCGGCCGGGTTGACCTTCCGGTAGGTCGGCGGAGTCGGCATGTTCTTGGGCAATTGCCCGCTCGCCGCATTGATGGCGGCGAGCACGTCGGAGCCGGCACCGTCAATATTGCGAGAGAGGTCGAACTGCAGAACGATCTGGGTCGAGCTGGTCTGGCTCTGCGACGTCATCTCCGAGACGCCGGGAATGAGGGCGAATTGCGATTCGAGCGGCTGCGCCACCGAGGATGCCATCGTCTCGGGGTCGGCGCCGGGAAGATTGGCGGAGACCTGGATGGTGGGAAAGTCCACCTCCGGCAGCGGCGCCACCGGCAATCGCGGATAGGCGATGATGCCGACGAAGACGATGCCGACCATCAGCAGCGACGTCGCGATGGGGAGGCGAATGAAGGGAGCCGAGATGCCGCCAGCCATGTCAGTCAGCCGATCCGGTCTTGGTTCCACTGTTGGCCTGCGCGGCGGCGGCGCTGGCGACCTGCGGCTTCTCGTCAACCAGCGCGCCGTCGAACAGGCGCGACTGCCCGGCGACCACGATCCTGTCTCCGACCTTCAGGCCCTCGGAGACCACCGCGTTTGCATCGCCGCTCTGGCTGACCTTGATCGGCCGCGCGCTGACCTTGCCATTGTCGCCGATGACGTAGGCGAACAGGCCTGACGGCCCGTGCTGCACGCCGTCCTGCGGCACGACGATGACGTCTTTGCGCGTGTCGATCAGCATCCGCGTGGTGACTGACAGACCCGGCCACAGCGCATTGTCCTTGTTGTCGAAGCGCGCCTTCAGGCTGATGGTCCCGGTGGCCTGGTTCACGGAATTGTCCATGATCACCAGCTTGCCTTGCGACAGCGTCCTGGTTCCGTCCGAGCTCCGCGCTTCCACCGGCACCTCGCCGGAATCATAGGCCTTGTCGATCGCCTGCAATTGCTCCTCGGGCTCGGTGAACTGCACCGCAATCGGCTGCAGCTGGGCGATGGTGACGATCCCCGTGGTATCGGCGGCATGCACGATGTTGCCGGGATCGACCAGGCGGAAGCCGGTTCGTCCGCTGATCGGCGCCTTGATCGAGGTGTAGCCGAGATTGGTCTGCGCGTTGTCGATGGCGGCCTGGTCGCCCTTGATCTGCGCGATCATCTGATCGACCAGCGCCTGCTGGGCATCGAGATTCTGCTGGGTCTCGAACTGCTGCTTCGCGAGCTTCTGGAAGCGCTCCAGGTTCAACTGGTCGTTCTTCAGATTGGCCTCGTCCTGGGCCTTCTTCGCGACCGCCTGCTCGAGCGCCGCGATGAAGGGGCGCTGGTCGATCTCCAGCAGCGGGTCGCCCTCCTTCACCATCTGGCCCTGCCTGAAGAACACCTTGGTGATCTGACCGTCGACGCGGCTCCTCACCGTCACCGTCTTGAACGGCGAGACGACTCCGAGACCATAGGTGTACACGGGAAAGTCGGCCGTCTTCACTGCGAATGAGGTGACGGGGACCTTCGCCGCTGCTTGACTGGAAGCGCTCTGCGCGGCCGCCTCGACGGGCTTGACGCTGCCGATGAGTTCATACCAGGCACCACAGGCAATCGCGCCTGCCGCGGCGACTCCAAATATCGTGAGGCCGAGTTTCGGTCGCCTGATCATGTCAATGGCCATCCAGTTGCCTGCGGCTGCCTTCCGGTGAATTTGCCGCGTGGACGTGAACACACTGTTGGAAGCGAAGTATCGGGGACAGGTTCGCGGCGTCAAAATAACGATCGCGTGCGGCAATCTGTACAATTCGTCATGTTCACGCGTCTGCAAACGCAATTGCTCGAAGCGGCGGATCGATCGGCAGAGAAGCAACAAACAGAAACGAGATGGACGAATGTTAAGGATCGCCGCGACATCACGCTGAATTGCAACGGCGCACAGGAATTTAACGAACGCTCGCTGCAAGCGGGCCTTATCGTCGGCGTGTTGATGGCAACACCAACTGTCAGTCGAGGCGCATGATGAGGGCCAATCAGCACAACCTCGGGGGAAAGATCATACCGTTTCGAAAGCCATCGTCAGACCGGAGAGCTCTGCCTGACGATGGACGGTCCGAGACGATCCTGCGCATGCTCGACCTCTCGAAGTTCGAGCAGGACCGTCACGCTGCCGGACGCGGCCCAGGGATGCGCTCGAACATCGCGGCCATGATTCTGCTCGGGCTCCTCGTCCTCGTTGCGACAGAAGACTTCTCCAGGCTCGAGCAATCGAACCTGTGCCTGCAGAGCTCGGAGTGCAGGAATTGAACAGGGAAGCTCCGGAAGGCACTAACATCGCGTGCCGGACCTGCTTTCCCACCATTGGCATCCTCTCCGCGATCGTGTAACCCGGCCAAAACCCTTGCCGGGACGGGACGCTGATGACTGCGGTTGCGACGGATGAAGCGGGACATGGCACCCGCGCGCTGATCTTTGCGCTGCTTGCGCTCGCCTGCGGGCACATGCTCTCGACCTTGCTGCGCACCATCCCGGCGGTCAGCCTCGATCTGATGGCGGCGGATTTTCATATCGAGCCGCAGGCGCTGGCGAGCCTCACCTCGGTCTATCCCTTCGCCTTCGCTGCCGCGCAGATCCCGGTCGGCGCGGCGATGGACCGGTTCGGCGTGCGGCCGGTGTCGCTGAGCCTGCTCGCGGGAACCGTGGTCGGCGCCATCGCGTCGGGCTTTGCGACGGGACCTGCGAGCTTTGCCTTCGGGCAGGTGCTGCTCGGCGTCGCGACCTCGGGCATGCTGATGTGCCCGATGACGCTCGCCGCGAAGCAATTGTCGGCGGCGCGGTTCGGGCTGTGGTCGGGCGCGATCCTCTCGATCGGCAATATCGGCATGCTGCTGTCGTCGAGCCCGCTCGCCTTCGTGGTCGACAATTACGGCTGGCGCGCCGGGTTCTGGATCTCCGCGCTCGATGGTATCGCGGTCGCGCTCGCGGTGTTCCTGCTGGTGCCGAGCCAGCCGGCCGAGCACAAGGACGATTCCTCGCCGCTGTCGCAGATGATCGAGGTGCTCAGGCTCGGCTTCTCGCGGCCCCTGCGCGGCCTGATCGCGCTGGCGCTGGTATCGCTGGCGACCTCGCTGGTGCTGCGCGGGCTGTGGGGCGGGCCGTGGCTGATGGACGTCAAGGGGCTGACGCGGGTCGAGGCGGGCAACCAGCTCGGCGCGTTCACGCTGGCGATGATCGCGGGGCCGCTGTGCATCGGCATGATCGACCGCAGGCTCGGCCGCCGCCGCGCGCTGGTGGCCGGCTCGCATATGGCCGGGGCGCTGCTGCTGACGCTGTTGGCGCTCGGGGCACCGCATTATCCGGTCTCCGCGCTGCTGGGCCTGCCGGTGATGCCGCCGCAATACGATCTCGTGCTGTTCGTGCTCGTCGGGCTTGCGACCTCGGCGCAGCCGCTGCTGTTCGGCATGTCCAGGCAGCTGGTCGATGCGCAAACCGCAGGCAAGGCGCTCGCGGCCGTGAACCTCGCCTTCTTCCTCGGCGCAGCGCTGATGCAGTCGGTCACCGGCGCCGTCGCGGCGCTGGCCGGGCTGCCGGCGGTGCTGCTGTTCATGGCTGCAATGCTGGCATTCGGCGTGCTGATCTTCTTGGCTTACACCTCGCCCAGCCCATAGGATGGCCGGCACCGTTCGCCAAAGGAATCAAACATGCCCGTCGACCACCAAGCCGCCACCGATCGCCTCATGCGCTTCCTCGCCGTCGAGGGCGTCACCGGACAGGAGGCGGCGATCGGGCGTGAGCTCACCGCCGCGCTGAAGGAGGCCGGCGTGCCCGCGAAGGCGATCCGGCTCGACGATGCCAACACCCGCATTCCCGTGCCGACCGAGACCGGCAACCTCATCGTCGACCTGCCCGGCCGCGGCGCGCTGCACAACCAGCCGCGCATCATGTTCATGACCCATATGGACACGGTGCCGCTCTGCGCCGGGGCCAAGCCCAAGAAATCCGGCCGCAAGATCGTCAACGAGGCCAAGACCGCGCTCGGCGGCGACAACCGCTGCGGCTGCGGCGTGCTGGTGACGCTGGCGGCCGAGCTTGCCAAGCAGAAGCTCGACCATCCGCCGATCACGCTGCTGTTCTGTGTGCGCGAGGAGAGCGGGCTCTATGGCGCGCGCCACGTCAAGCTGGAGGAGCTCGGCAAGCCCACGATGGCGTTCAACTATGACGGCGGCGCCGCCTCCAATGTCGTGATCGGCGCGGTCGGCGCCGATCGCTGGACCGTCGAGATCATGGGCCGCGCCTCGCATGCCGGCGTTGCGCCCGAGCGCGGCATCTCCTCGACCATGATCATGGCGCTGGCGCTTGCCGAGGTGAAGGCCGGCGGCTGGTTCGGCAAGGTGGTGAAGGGCAAGCGTCAAGGCACCAGCAATGTCGGCCCCGTCACCGGCGGCGAGGGCCGCCCCGCGGGCGATGCCACCAACGTCGTCACCGACTACGTCCATGTGCGCGGCGAAAGCCGCAGCCATGACGGAAAGTTCTTCAAGGAGATCACGAAAGCCTACAAGGCCGCGTTCGAGAAGGCGGCCAAGAAGGTGACGAATGCACAAGGCAAGTCCGGCAAGGTCAAGTTCAAGGCCGAGACCGATTATTATCCGTTCCGCATGAAGGAGAACCTCCCCGTGGTGAAACGCGCGATCGAGGCGGTGTCCGCGGTCGGCGGCACGCCGAACGTCCGCGCCGCCAATGGCGGCCTGGACGCCAACTGGATGGTCCGCCACGGCGTTCCGACCGTGACGTTTGGCGCAGGCCAGAACGAGGCGCACACCATCGACGAGTGGATCAATCTCGACGAATACGACCGCGCATGTGCGCTTGCCGTGCAGCTCGCGACGATGCGGTGATTGGCGTGGTTCGGGTCGCGCTCGCGGGATTTGCGCTGCTGGCGCTCGTGGGCGCGGCTCGCGCGGAAGAGGATAACAGCGCCTTGCTGGTTGATCTCTTCGCAAAGATCTGCGCGCCCAAGCCATCTCGGCCAAGCCAGGTCGAGCGCACCGCAACGGGTCTGGGTTTTGCCAGTGACGGCGGCCCGATCACGGCCGAGATGGAGCGTGGGGCAAAAATCGACCTTCTCTACTCGGCGAAGCTGCTCAGGCGGGACGAGAGGCTCGGCAGCATGACGGCCTATTTCGCAGGACCTGACGATGGTCCGAGCGTGACCTGCACGGTGTCGGCCGTCGGCGTCTCGGCCGATGCGCTGCCCGGGCTGATCGAGACATCATTGAAGGCCCGTGAGCGGACCGACAAGCCGTCCAACGACGACAATCATCGTCTGGCGAGCTGGCGTGTCGGCGCCGGCAGCGGCGACGCGCTCGATATGTCGGTGTGGCGAACCTCGCCGCACCGCGCCTCGATCAGCATCAATTATTACGCCACCAAGCGGTAAGCGGGATCGCCTGCGCCTTTTACGCGTTGCAGTGCGTAGGATGGGTAGAGCGTAGCGAAACCCATCGCTACTTGCGAAGATGAGGTTGATGGGTTTCGCTTCGCTCTACCCATCCTACGAAGAAGAAAAAACAGGGAGACTACATGCCACGTATCGCAAATCTCGAATCCGCCCTCTACCGGATCCCCCTGCCCGTCACGCTGTCCGACTCCACGCATGGCGAGATCGCGGCGTTCGAGCTGATCACCTGCCGAGTGCGCGATGCCGATGGCGCCGAGGGCGTCGGCTACACCTACACCGTGGGCCGCAATGGCGGGGCTGTCGCCGACATCCTCAAGCGGGAGATTCCGCCGCTGGTCGAGGGGCATGAGGCCGACGACACCGAGGCGATCTGGCACCACGTCTGGTGGGGCCTGCATTATGGCGGCCGCGGCGGACCGGCGGTGCTGGCGCTGTCCGCGCTCGACATCGCGCTGTGGGACCTGAAGGCGCGGCGCGCGAAGCTGCCGCTGTACCAGTTGCTCGGCGGCTTCGATGCGCACGTGCCCTGCTATGCCGGCGGCATCGATCTCGATCTCTCCGTCGAGGCGCTGCTCAAGCAGACCGACGGCAACCTCGCCAAAGGTTTTCGCGCCATCAAGATGAAGGTCGGCCGGCCCGATCTCAAATCCGACGTCGCGCGCGTCTCCGTGATGCGACAGCATCTCGGCGACGGCTTTCCGCTGATGGCGGACGCCAACATGAAGTGGACGGTCGAGGAAGCGATCCGCGCCGCCCGCGCTTTCGTTCCCTACGATCTCACCTGGCTCGAGGAGCCGATCATTCCCGACGACGTCGCGGGCCATGCCCGCATCCTGCAGGCCGGCGGCGTGCCGATCGCGGCGGGCGAAAATCTGCGCTCGCTGTGGGAGTTCAAGAACTACATCGTCGCGGGCGCGGTGTCCTATCCCGAGCCCGACGTCACCAATTGCGGCGGCGTCAGCGCGTTCATGAAGATCGCGCGGCTGGCGGAAGCCTTCAACCTGCCCGTGACCAGCCACGGTGCGCATGACATCACCGTGCATTTGCTCGCGGCCTGCCCGAACCGGTCGTATCTGGAGGCGCATGGCTTCGGGCTGGACAAGTATATCGAGCACCCGCTGGTGCTTCAGGACGGCAAGGCGCTGGCGCCGGACCGTCCGGGCCACGGCATCCGTTTTGACTGGACGGGGCTGGCGAAGCTGGCGGCGTAGGGCGTGAGGTCGTCATGGCCGGGCTTGACCCGGCCATCCACGTTCTTTGGCTCTGCAAGGCAAGACGTGGATGGCCGGGTCAAGCCCGGCCATGACGATAGAGCGAGCTGCTTTGCACGCGAGGCATTCCAAGGGGCTTGATGCGGGACGCAGATAATCGGCTATGGTGGCAACAGCCGACACCATCCGAAAGTCCCCCGCCTTGACCTCCGACCTGCACAAGAAACTGACCGAATGGCGCCGGCATCTGCATGCGCATCCCGAGCTGTCGCTCCAGGAGAAGGCAACTGCCGCCTTCGTGCAGGAGAAGCTGACCGAGCTCGGCATTCCCTTCAAGGCCGGCATCGGCGGCCACGGCGTGGTCGCGACCTTGAGGCGCGGGTCTGCGGAGGGCCGCGTCGGCCTGCGCGCCGACATGGATGCGCTGCCGATCACCGAGGATACCGGCCTTGCCTACGCCTCGACGACGCCGGGCGTGATGCATGCCTGCGGCCATGACGGGCACACCGCCTCGCTGCTCGGCGCTGCCGCGCTGCTCGCGGCCGACACCAATTGGAGCGGCACGGTCGACTTCATCTTCCAGCCGGCGGAAGAGGGCTTTGGCGGCTCGCGTGCGATGGTCGCGGCCGGGCTGTTCGAGCGCTTTCCGATGGACCGCGTGTTCGGCTTCCACAACTGGCCGGGCCTGGAGGCCGGCACCGTCGCGGTGCATGACGGCGTCGTCATGGCCTCCGGCGGGCGCATCACCATCACCATCGAGGGCCATGCTGGCCACGCCGGCATGCCGCATCTGACCCGCGATCCGGTGATGGCGGCGGGGCATCTCATCGTAGCGCTGCAGACAATCGTGTCGCGCAGCGTCGATCCGCTCGACACCGCCGTGCTCTCGCTCTGCACCATCGACGGCGGCACCGCGCCGAACCAGATCGCAGGCCGCGTCACCATCCGCGGCACGCTGCGCTACCACCGCGACGGCGTGAAGGACACCATCCTCGACGGCATCGAGCGCACCTGCGCCGGGATTGCGACGAGCTTCGGCGTCAAGGTGACGCCCGAGATCGTCATGGGCGTCGGCGTCGTGATCAACACGCCGGCGGAAGCGGACCTCGCCCGCATCGCCGCCGACAAGGCGCAGGCGCCCGTGCGCCGCGATCTTGCGCCCAGCATGGCCGGCGAGGATTTCGCCTTCTATCTGCAGAAGCGGCCGGGCGCGTTCGTCTGGATCGGCAACGGGCCGTTGCGCGACGGCGCCGAGCTGCACGGCCCGCGCTACGATTTCAACGACGCGATCCTCCCCGTCGCATCGACCTGGATGGCCGAGGTCGCCAAGACCGCGCTGGCGTCGAACTAGCTGATCTCGCGCGGCAGCTTCCACTCCGGCCGTGGCTCGCAGACCTCGCTCTCCTCCACCCGCGCGACGTGATATCCCTCGGGCAGAAGCCGGCCGCCTTCCTCGTCCGCGACCGGCACGTCGGTCACCAATCCCTCGATCAGGGCGGCTTCCCACACTTCCTTCTCGGAAGGAAAGGGATCGCCGATCTGCTTGTTGCCTTCGAACAGCGCGTACATCGGTTCCGGCCTCCCGTTGACCAAGCTCACGAGAAACGTATCGACAGCACGGACGTTCCTTTCGGCAGGCGAGGCTTCCGCCATCGCGCGAGCCGCCGCATCTCGCAGCTCGGCGGCAAGGTCGGACCGATCCTGTTCCAGCTGCCGCCGCAAATTCAAGGCGAACGCCGACAGGCTGGCGTCCTTCTTCAAGCTGCTGTCATGGAAGCGGCAGGGCTGCGACGTCTACGTCTATTTCGACAACGACCAGAAGAGCACGGCGCCCGCCGATGCCAAGGCGTTGAAACAATTGCTAGGGTAAGCCCGTGGCTCCCCCGGCTCCGTTGCGCTAGGATCAAAGCTGGTTCGAGCCAGCGAGATCCGGATGAACCGGCGCGAATTCGTCTCAAGGTTGACAGCCGCAACCGCGTTAGCGGGAATGGCGCCTTTGGCTGAAGCCGCGGACGGCCGCCGGGTCGCGCTCGTCATCGGCAACGGTGCCTACAGGAACGTGCCCGCGCTGCTCAATCCGCCGAACGATGCGAGCGACGTCGCCGCGGCGCTGAAGCGACTTGGCTTCGCTGTCTCCCTCGCCACCAACGCCAGTTTCGATGCCATGCGCCGCGGCCTGATCGCGTTGGGGCGCGAGGCCGTCGGCGCCGAGATGGCGGCGGTTTATTTCGCCGGCCATGGCATGGAGATCAATGGCGAGAACTGGCTGATCCCTGTTGACGCAGAGCTGAAGCGGGATACGGACGCGGCGAATGAAGCCATCAACCTGCAAAGCGTGATGTTGCAGGTGTCGAGCACCACGAGCCTTGGTCTCGTCATCCTCGACGCCTGTCGCAACAATCCGTTTGCCGCCAAGATGAGTAGGTCGATCGCCACGCGTGCGGCCTCCACGAGCGGGCTCGGCCGCATCGAGCCGGTCGGCAACGTTCTCGTCGCCTATGCCGCGCGCGACGGCACCACAGCGCTCGACGGCGACGCGCGCAACAGCCCGTTTGCCGCGGCACTCCTGCGCAACATCGAGGTGCCCGGCGTCGAGGTGACGTTCATGTTCCGCAACGTCCGCGACGACGTGATGGAGGCGACGCGCAACGAGCAGCAGCCGTTCGTCTATGGCTCGCTGTCGCGCAAGGCGATCTACCTCGCCGGCCCGCCACCCGCCGGCGCCGAAGGCGCAGCGTCGCCGAGCCCACTTCCGGCCGCCGTCTCCCCTGCTCCACCGCCCACGCCGGCGGCGCCAGGGATCGACCCCGCGCTGGTCGGCACCTGGGAGATCATGGTGCCGAGCGGCCGCGGGCAATCGCGCTGGATCTGGCAGATCATGGGCGACGGCACCTACCGATTCCACGCCGAGCCGCAGCGCTCGGCGCGTCCGCACGAAGGCACGATCACGGCCGCGAACGGCCGCTGGACCCTGCACGCAATCAGGGGCCTGTCGGGCTACAGCGACGGCGGCGCCTACGAGATCCGCGATGCGCTGGCTGTCATCACGGGCAAGCTGGGCACCGGCGCCTGGAAGCGTAGCGCCGACTAGCACGCCCGCGCGCGACGACGCCGCCGCGCTGAGGCCCGCGATCGCGGCCGCGCCATAGCGCCCATCCTGCTCTCTGGAACACGGGTTTCGCCGAGGCGTGCGCTTGACGCACGGCGCCCGGACAGGTTTAATGATCTTTAACAACAATTGTTCGCATTCCGAACACCGCAATCGGACAGAGCGGGCTGACAACACCGCGTCCGCGTCACCAGAGGAAACGTCACCGATGCAAGCCATCCTCAATGGCGAGAGCACGCTCATCGTCACGATGATCGTCGCCTACATCGCCTTCACCTCCTGGCTCACGCTCAAGCTGCGCAGCCGGACCAGCGACCAGTTCATGACCGCCGCGCGCGCCATGCCGGCCGTCGTCGTCGGCGTGCTGATGATGTCCGAGTTCGTCGGCGCCAAGTCGACCGTCGGCACTGCGCAGGAGGCGTTCCAATCAGGCATGGCCGCGGGATGGGCCGTACTCGGCGCCTCGATCGGCTTTCTGCTGTTCGGGCTGTTGATGGTGAAGAAGCTCTACAATTCCGGCGAATACACCATCTCGGCCGCGATCGCGCAGAAATACGGCAAGTCGACCATGCTCACGGTGTCCGTGATCATGATCTACGCGCTGCTGCTGGTGAATGTCGGAAATTACGTCAGCGGCGCCGCTGCGATCGCGACCGCACTGCATGTCAGCCTGCCGGTCGCGATGTGCATCATCGCGGTGGTCTCGACCTTCTACTACGTGTTCGGAGGGTTGAAGGGCGTCGCCTGGGTGACGATCCTGCACAGCGCCTTCAAGGTCGTCGGCATCGTCATCATCTTCGCGGTCGCGATGTCGCTGACCGGCGGCATCGCGCCGATCCAGGCCAAGCTGCCGGCCTATTACTTCACCTGGGACGGCAAGATCGGCTTTGCGACCATCTTCGCCTGGACCTTCGGCACGGTCGGCGCGATCTTCTCGACCCAGTTCATCGTGCAGGCGATCTCGTCGACGCCGAGCGCCGACGACGCCCGCAAGGCCACCTTCTATGCCGCCGCGTTCTGCCTGCCGCTCGGCTTCCTGCTCGCGCTGATCGGCGTTGCCGCGAAATACCTCTACCCCGACATGAACAGCCTCTACGCGCTGCCGGTGTTCCTGGAGAAGATGCCGCCGCTGGCCGCCGCCTTCGTCACGACGTCGCTGGTCGCCTCGATCTTCGTCAGCGTCTGCACCGTCGCGCTCGCCATCGCTTCGCTCGTGGTGCGCGACTTCTACGTGCCGTACTGGAAGCCGACGCCGGAACGGGAATTGAAGATGACGCGGGTGTTCTCGGTGGTGATCGGCATCGTGCCGCTGGTGTTCGTCTTCTTCATTCCGGAGATCCTCAAGCTATCGTTCTTCACCCGCGCGCTGCGGCTGTCGATCACGATCGTCGCGATGATGGGCTTCTATCTGCCGCTGTTCGCGAGCAACCGCGGCGCCACCGCCGGCCTGATCGGCGCCGCGCTCTCGACCACGGTCTGGTACATGCTCGGCAACCCCTTCGGCATCGACAACATGTATGTCGCGGCCGCAACCCCGCTGGTCGTGATGGCGATCGAGCGCCTCGTGCTCGGCCGCGCTCCGACCGCGGCGGCGGCGCCGCAGGCAGCACAGTCCAATGCATTCGTGGAAAGGACCTCGACATGATCATCGATACCGAGATCGTGACCATCGACATCGAGATCGCCGCCGACGGCGTCGTTCGCCCGGCCGCCGGCGATCCCGACCGGTTCGATGCCTTCATCCCCTCGCCTTGTGTGCAGAACCACGCCGCCAATCTGATGCCGCTCGCGGGGGGCGATCTCGCCTGCGTCTGGTTCGGCGGCACGCAGGAGGGTATGTCGGACATCTCGGTCTATTTCTCGCGCCTCGCCCGCGGCGCGACGCAATGGTCGCCGGCTGAAAAGCTATCCGACGATGCGGGGCGCTCCGAGCAGAACCCGGTGCTGTTCCCCGTCCCCGACGGCACGCTGTGGCTGATGTGGACGGCGCAGCTGGCGGGCAACCAGGACACCGCCCTGATCCGCCGCCGCATATCCCGTGACAATGGCAAGAGCTGGGGTCCGATCGAGACGATGTTTGCCGAAGAGCGCGGCCGCGGCACCTTCATCCGGCAGCCGATCGTCGTGCTCGACAACGGCGACTGGCTGCTGCCGGTGTTCTATTGTCACAGCACGCCGGGCCGGAAATGGAACGGCGACGAGGACACCAGCGCGGTGAAGATCTCGTCCGATGCCGGCAAGACCTGGCGCGACGTCGACGTTCCCGGCAGCCGCGGCTGCGTGCATATGAGCATCGCGCGGCTCGACGACGGCTCGCTGCTGGCGCTGTTCCGCAGCCGCTGGGCCGACAACATCTACCAGAGCCGGTCCAGCGATCACGGCCGCACCTGGCCGGCGCCATCGCCGACCGTGCTTCCCAACAACAATTCGTCGATCCAGCTCGCGCGGCTCGGCAACGGTCATCTCGCGCTGGTCTTCAATGACAGCAGCGCCAGCGACGCGACCGGGCGCCGCCTCTCGCTTTATGACGAGATCGAGGACGACCTGCCGCCGGTGCTCGCCGGCGACGGCAGCAAGGCCGACGGCCGCACCGCCTTCTGGGGCGCGCCGCGGGCGCCGCTGACGCTGGCGATCTCGGCCGACGGCGGAAAGAGCTGGAGCAAGCGTAACGTCGAGACCGGCGACGGCTATTGCATGACCAACAATTCGCGCGACCAGACCAATCGCGAGCTATCCTATCCCTCCGTCAAACAGACGGCCGACGGCGCGCTCCACACCGCGTTCACCTTCCATCGCCGCGCCATCAAATATGTGCGCGTGAGCGAGCCGTGGGTAGCACGCGGCGTGCAGGGCTGAGATAATGGACAAGCGGCCGCACGCCCTCGTCACCGGCGCCAGCTCGGGGATCGGCGCTGCGATCGTCGAGCGCCTCCTGCGTGACGGCTGGCGCGTCAGCGGCATCAGCCGTCGCCCTGCGCCGTTCGACCATCCTGCCTTTGACCATGTGTCGATCGATCTGAGCGATGTCGACGGCATCGCAGACGCCGTCGCGGCGATCGCACCGACCGCCCTGGTTCATGCCGCGGGCGCACTGAAGGTCGGCCAGCTCGGCGCGCTCGACCACGACGCCGGCGCCGCGATGTGGCGGCTGCACGTCGACGTCGCCGAACGCCTCGCCAATGCGCTGGCGCCGCGCCTGCCGCAGGGCGGGCGCATCGTCTTCATCGGCAGCCGCACCGCCTCGGGCGCAGCCGGCCGCGGCCAATATGCCGCGACCAAGGCGGCGCTGGTGGCGATGGCGCGGTCCTGGGCGATCGAGCTCGCGCCAAGGGGCGTTACCGTCAACGTCGTCGCACCGGCGGCGACCGAGACGCCGATGCTGAAGGACCCCGCGCGCGCCGATGTCGCGCCAAAACTGCCGCCGATCGGCCGCTACATCCGCGCCGAGGAAGTGGCGCATGCGGTGGCATTCCTGCTCTCGCCGGAAGCGGCCGCCATCACCGGACAGCAGCTCGTCATCTGCGGCGGTAGCTCGCTCTAGAGCCGGTTCCGTTGCGATGTAACGGGTTCTCTCAATATGGGTCCTCGCTTGCGGAGACACCCTCTCCCCAACCCTCTCCCGCAAGCGGGAGAGGGAGCGCGCCTCCCTTCTTCACGTGAACCGGTGTCCGCTTCGCTCAAAAAGGCGCTAGATGATCCCACCTTGCCGGAGCGCTGCGATCGCAGCCTTGTCATAGCCGAGCTCGGCCAAAACGACATCAGTGTGCTCGCCAAGCGTCGGCGGGCGGCTCGCGATTGCGCCGGGTGTTTCCGACAGGCGGACCGCGGCGCGGGCGACCGGGGCCTGTTTCGGCAGGCCCGGATAGTCGACGTCCTGCAAGAAGCCGGCGGCGCGGATGTGCGGATGATCCAGCGCCTGTTGCGGGCTCAGCACCGGCCCGGTCGGGATCATCGCCTCGCCCAACGCGTCGACGGCCTCCTGCGTGGTGCGCATCGCGCACCAGCGCGCCATCCGCTCGCTGATGACGGGGCCGTTATTGCCGCGGTTGATATCGTCGGCAAAGCGCGGATCGTTCAGCCAAAGCTCCTCCTCGCCCATCAGCCTTGCCCAGCGCTTGAACAGCGGCTGGCCCGTGACCTGGCACAGCACCCAGCCGTCCTTGGTGCGGTAGATGTCGGCGGGCGCGGCGGTCTGGCCGAGATTGCCTGTCGGCACGCGATTGACGTTGATGACGGCCTGCTCGATCAGCGTGGCATTGGTGAAGGACAAGGCGGTTGCGAGCAGCGCACCCTCGACGATCTGCCCGCGTCCGGACTTGCCGCGCTCGATCAGCGCGGCGAGCGTGCCGAAGGCACAATGCAATGCGGTGCCGAAATCGACCCAGTTCACCGCGGCGCGATAAGGCGGATCGCCCGCGCCAGTCATGTAGACCGCGCCCGACATGACCTGGCCGACGCCATCGAAGCCGACCCGGTCGGACCACGGCCCCGGCCCGCCGAACGCCGTCGCCGTGGTCAGGATGATGTCGGGCTTGATCGCCCTCAGCGAGTCGTAGTCGAGCTTCATCGCGCGCAGGGTCTGTGGCGGCAGGTTGGCGACGACGACATCCGCGGTCGCGATGAGGCGGCGCATCACCTCCTGCCCTTCAGCCTTCATCGGGTCGAGCGTGATGCACTTCTTGTTGCGGTTGACCTGGAGGAACAGCGCGCCTTCGCCGTTCTCGCCGACCGGCGCAACGAAGCGATCCTCGCTGCCGTCGCGCTTCTCCACGCGGATGACCTCGGCGCCGAACTCGGCCAGCAAGGTCGCGCAGTAAGGACCTGCGATATAGCGCCCGAAATCGAGGACGCGCACGCCCGCCAAAACTCCTCCCATCGATCCCTTCCCTTATTTTCTTCTATTCCCGCCAGATTACAGGGACTGGCTGCCGCGGCAAGGCGGCGACGGGCATCCTGCCCTGCGCCGAAGATGTGATCGCGAACCCGTTTCGGCTGGCGGAAATTCTGCTTTAGAATGAGCTGCCCGTCCCCCCTGAAGCGAGAAGCGCCCGGCCATGCCGCAACAATTCGACCGATCCGCAGAAGATCTCGGCAACGCGATCCATTTCGAGCACGTCAACATCCAGGTCCCCGACCAGCGCCTCGCCACGCTGTTCTACGTCACCGGGCTCGGGCTCACCCGCGATCCCTATCTGATGGTGTCCGACACCAACATGTGGATCAATGCCGGACGCAGCCAGTTTCACCTGCCCAGCGGCAAGGCGCAGGTGCTGCGCGGCCACACCGGGCTGGTGATCGAGGGCCGCGAGGCGCTGCTGGCGCGCCTGGCATCGGTTGCGAAGAAGCTCGAGGGCACCGCGTTCGCGTTCACCGAGCACAATGATCACATCGAGGCGATCTGTCCGTGGGGCAACCGGATGCGATGCTACGAGCCGGATGCGGCGCGCTTCGGCCGCATCGCGCTCGGCATTCCCTATGTCGAGTTCGACGTGCCCGTGGGCACCGCGAAGGCGATCTGCGCGTTCTATCCCGAGATCATGGGCATGCCCGCGACGATGCGGAATGGCGACGGCACGGTCGCCGCTGTGCAGACTGGCCGCGACCAGCATCTGCTGTTCCGCGAGACCGACCGACCGCAGGGCGGCTATGACGGCCATCATGTGCAGATGTACATCACCGACTTCTCCGGCCCCTACCGCAAGCTGCTGGCGCGCGAGCTGATCTCGCGCGAGGACAACCAGTACCAGTACCGGTTCTGCGACATCGTCGATCTCGACAGCGGCAAGCACCTGTTCACGGTCGAGCACGAGGTGCGCTCGGCGACCCATCCGATGTTCATGCGGCCGATGGTCAACCGCAACCCGACGGTGAACAACCGCAATTATGCCTACGGACACGATCAGACGTCATGGGCGATGGGACTGGATCAATACGAGGGATAGAGGGCGTGCCGTCTGGGCATTCGATGATTCGGGACGCATTTGGAAAAAGCACGACGCTGGCGGGCCGTGCTCTTTGAACGATCGAAAGAGCTGCTATCTTGTCGCAATGCAAATTCAGCATAGGCTTGTGGCCGCGCCGTGCCGGACAGCCCTAGCCCGGAGACATCGCGATGAAGAAGTGCGTCTATTGGGCCGCGGCGGCGGTCTGTCTCGCCGCCTCCAGCTCCGCAGCCGAGGCTCGCTCGGCTTATGACGGCGCCTGGGATCTCATCTTCGTGACCCAGCGCGGTGCATGCGATCAGAGCTACAGTTTCACCGTCAACATCACCGACGGGATCGTGACGCATCCGAACCTGGTCCGGTTCAGGGGCTACGTCGCAAGATCCGGGGCGGTTCGCGCCTCGGTGACCGTACAGGACAAATTTGCCTCGGGCAGCGGCCGGCTTTCGGGTAACGCCGGCCAGGGACGGTGGAGCGGTTATTCCGGGACCGCGCGTTGCTCCGGATATTGGACCGCACGGCGAAACTGATCAGCGGCCCTGCCGAGAGGCTTCGGAGCGGCACAACGCGGCGGACGAGACTTTACAAGTACGACATGGAAAGCCGCTATCCCGGTCGAGAGCCAAGGGGATCAGTTCATGGACACGCCGACCTCCGACACGGACAGTCAGGCCAAGGACGTTCAAGCCAAGGACAATCAAGTCAGGCCTGACGCATTAGGCGACGATCACAAGCCGGGCCCGCGCAGCGCGACGCGCACGCCTGCCATCATCGTCGCCATCGTGGCAGCCGTCGTCGCCGGGCTGTCGATCTTCTATCTGCTGCGGCCGGAGCCGCTGCTGGTCCAGGGCGAGGTCGATGCGACGCGGCTGGACATCGCGGCGCGCGTCGACGGCAGGGTCAAGGAGATCCCGGTCCAGCGCGGCCAGAACGTTGCTGCGCAGGCGGTGCTGGTGCGGATCGACAATCCGGAGACGATCGCCAAGCGCGACCAGATGAAGGCGGCAAAGGCCGTCGCCGACGCCCAGCTCGCCAACATCATGGTTGGAACGCGCGTCGAAACCGTCGCCGCGCGCAAGGCGGAGATGGAGCGGGCGCAAGCGGCGGTGGTGCTGGCGCAGAAGACATTCGACCGCACGCGGACCCTGACCGAGCAGGGCAACGCGCCGCAGGCCCGCCTCGACCAGGTGACCGATGCGCTGCACGAAAGCGAGCGCGCGGTCGATCAGGCCAAATCGGCCTATGAGCAGGCCGTCAACGGCTACACCAAGGAGGAACGGGCGATCGCGACGGCCAATGTCGAGAAGGCCGATGCCGATATCCAGAGCGTCCAGTCCATCATCGACCAGCTCGTGGTCTATGCGCCGGTCGCCTCCCAGATCTACCAGCGCAATGTCGAGCCGGGCGAATATGTGTCGCCGGGCGTGCCGCTGGTCACCCTGATCGACCTCGGCGATGTCTGGGTTCACTTCGACCTGCGCGAGGATCTGGTCAAGAGTCTGAAGGTCGGCGATCGTTTCGACGTCCGCATTCCCGCGCTCGACGACCGCAGCGTCACCGTCGAGGTCAAGCTGATTGCGACCAAGGGCGAATATGCCAGCTGGCGCGCCACGCGCGCCACGGGCGATTTCGATCTGCGCACGTTCTCGATCCGCGCCTATCCCGTGAAGCCGGTGCCCGAGCTGCGGCCCGGGATGAGCGCCTATCTCGACTGGCGGTCGCGGCAATGAAGCTTGCCACAAAGCCCGGATTCTGGCTGGTCGCGCGGCGCGAATGCCGCTGGCTGTTTCATGACCGGGTTGCGCTGCTGCTGATCTTCGGCGTGCCGCTGTTCGCATTCCTGGTGCTGACCACCGTCTTCAGCCATCCGGTCATTCGCGGGCTCGGGGTCACGGTCGTCGACGAGGACAAGTCGGATGCCTCGCGGGCGCTGGTGGAATATGTCGCGGCGTCTCCAAGCCTGAGGATCGTCGACCGCTCCGGCACGCTGTCCACGGCCGTCAAGGACATACGCTCCGGCAAGTCGATTTCGGCGGTCTTTATCCCGCCGGATTTCGAGCGCGACCTGAAGGCGGCGCGCCGCCCGCAGATCGTCGGATTCTACAACCAGCAGTTCTTGACGCCCTCCGGCATCGCATCCTCGGGCCTCAGCGACTCGCTTTCCGCAGCGGCAGCCGTGGCCGCGCCCGCCAGCCGCGCTGCGCCCGCGCCGTCGTCTTTGGGAACGCTCAAGGCGGAGACCATGGCGCTGGTCAATCCGCAGAAGAACTATGCGCAGTTCCTGCTGCGCGCGCTGCTGCCGACGATCATCCATGTGGTGATCACGCTGGCCGCCGGCTATTCCGTCGGCTCCGAATTCCGCCGCAGGGACGCGCGGGCCTGGCTCGCAAGCGCCGGCGGCGATCCGCTCGTCGCGCTGGCCGGCAAGCTCGCGCCGCTGTTCTGCATCTTCTTCCTGGTCATGCTGGCCGAGCCGCTGTTCCTGGAGGGTGTGCTGGACATCCCCTTCAGGGGCGACCTGCCGTTGATGATCGCGGCGGCCTCGCTGCTGATCATCGCCTATCTGTCGATCGGCGCCCTGCTCCAGCTTCTGGTCGGCGATCTCGCCACCGGGCTCGGGCTCGCGGGTCTCATCGCCTCGCCCGCGTTCGGCTATGCCGGCGTCGGCTTTCCCACCATCGCCATGAATACCTTTGCGCAAGGCTGGAGCGCGATCCTGCCGCTGCGCTGGTACATGGCCGTCCTCTTGGGGCAGGCGGCGCGCGGATTGCCGGTCGCCGATTCCGCCATTCCCTTTGCGGCGCTGGCGGTCCTTGCGCTGCTCTTTGCCAGCCTTGCGCTGCTGCGCATGGCGAGCCTCACGCGCCGGGGCTGGTTTGCAGCCGCGCGGCCGGCCGAGGCCGCCGAAGCCAGCGAGGCGCCGCGCGGCGTCGGCGGCGCCTTCGTCGCGGAGTGGCGGCGGGTGCTGGGCACGCGCAGCGCCTTCAGCCTCTTGTTTCTCGCACCCCTCATTTACGGCATCTACTATCCGCAGCCCTATCTGAACCAGATCCTGCGCAAGCTTCCGATCGCGGTCGTCGACAATGATCTCAGCGATCTCAGCCGGCAGATCGTCGAAACGCTGGATGCGAGCGGCGCATTAAGCGTGACGGTTCGCGCCCGAACGCTCGCCGAGGCGCGCTCCGCGATCGATCGCGGGCACGCCTTTGCCGTCGTCGAGATTCCGCCCAACACCGAGCGCGACGTGCTCAAGGGCATCACCGCGCACATCCCGGTCTATGCGGACGCAACCTATCTGTTCATCTTCAGAACGAGCGCCAGCGGGCTGGCCACCGCCATCGGAACGTTGGCGTCAGAGCTCGTTGCGCGCGGCGCGCGCCCGGATGGCAGCCTCGTCAAGGCCAAACTTGCGAGTTCGAGCCCGGCCGATGTCCTGCTACAGCCGATCTTCAACCCGGTAGGCGGCTATGCCAGCTACATCGTTCCGGCGGCGTTCATCCTGATCCTGCAGCAGACCCTTCTCATCGGCGCGGCGATGCTGACCGGCACGGCGCTCGCGGCCGGAGGCGGAGCCTTTGCCGGCGTGCTCGGCCGCGGCATCGCCCATCTGACCGTCTATCTTCCCGCGCTCGCGCTCTATGTCATCGTGCTGCCGCGCATCTACGGCTTCTCGACGCTCGGCCATCTCCCCCAGATCCTCGCGCTCGGGACCGTCTTCCTGCTGGCGACGAGCTTCATGGGACAGGCGGTCGGCGCCTGGTTCACGCGGCCGGAGAATCCGACCATCCTGCTGCTGGCGACCAGCCTGCCGCAATTCTTCATGGCCGGCTTTGCCTGGCCGCGCGAGGCGATCCCGGACGTGGCGCTCGCGTTCGGACGGATTTTCCCGGCGGACTCGGCGATCGACGGCCTCGTGCGCATCAACCAGATGGGCGCCAGCATCTGGGAGGTCGCCCATGACTGGCGCGTGCTGTGGGGTCTGGCGCTCGGCTATTTCTTGCTCGCGGTGATCTCGGCATTTGCCTTCAGGAGAGGACACCGACATGCGCAACCTTAGAGCTGCCGCCTTCCTCGCAATTCCGCTCGCCCTCGTCGCAGCCGCACTGATCTATGCCACGCGTCACTCCGAACTTCCCGCGACCATCGTCGGCATCGTGCGCGCGACCGAGGTCAGGGTGGAGCCGGAGGTGAGCGGTCAGCTCGCCGCGATCGCGGTCGAGAAAGGCGCCCACGTGAAGGCGGGCGACGTGATGGCGCGGCTCTCGGCGGTGGAGCTGACGGCGCAGGCGGACCAGGCACGTGCCGCGCTCGCCTCTGCCGTCGCGAACCGCAACAACGTCTATGCCGGCGTCCGCCGCGAACAGGTCGAATCCCTGAAGGCCGCCATCGCCAAGGCGCGCGCCCGCCTCGACTATGTGGAGGCCCAGCTCACGCGCACCAGCACGCTGGCGCGGCAGAGCTTCGAAACGCAGCAGGCGCTCGACCAGGCCGAGAACGACGTGGCGGCCGCGCGCGCCGGCGTCGCGGAGGCCCAGGCCAATTACGATGCGGCGGTGGCGGGTCCGACCCGCGAAGAGCGCGCCATCGCCGACACGCAGGTGCAGGCCGCAGCCGCGGCCGTCACCGTGCTCGAACGCCGCCTCGACAAGATGGTGCTGCGCGCCCCCGCCGACGGCACGGTCAGCGTCATCGCGGCGGAGGTCGGCGAGAATGTCCGCGCCGGCCAGCCGATCCTGATGGTCACGGCCGCAGGCCGGCAATGGCTCTCATTCAACGTGCGCGAAGATCATCTCGGCCGGGTCGCGATGGGGACCACGGTGAACGTGGCGCGGACCGGAAGCGACGCCGCGACGCCGGCAGTCGTGACCGAGCTGCGGCCGCTGGGCGTGTTCGCCACCTGGCAGGCCGAACGGGTCATCGGCGATCATGACCGCAACACCCTGCGCCTGCGCCTCGATCCCGCGCGCGAGACGGCTGACCTCGAACCGGGAATGACGGTCTGGATCGCGCAGTGAAGCTGCGCACTTGCGCCCCTGCCAGAGCCTCTCGCGTCATCCTTTCATCGGCTGCACGCCATAGGTCCGATAGGCGTCGCTCTGCAGCTCCTCCTCGCTCCGCTCAGGAAAGAACAAATAGCTCGGCGCGAGGATCGGCGACGCGCGCTCGATGCGGACGGAGATCACGTGGCGGATCGGAAACTTGTCTGCGGTCATCCGAAGCAGTGGCGCGACCAGCTTGGTGAAATCCGGATGATCCGGAGCGATAATCTCGGCTGTGCCCTCCAGCTTTCGGCCTCGCTGAAGGAAGATGTCGATCACACTGACGCACACTGCCGGATTGGCTCTGATGTTCTGCACGCTGCGCGCCGAAGCGATATCGGCAATGACAAGCAAGCCGTCGCCGATCTCTGCAAAAATTTCCTTGGGTGTCACATTGGGCCTGTTGCTGGCGTCAACCGTTGCAAGCCAGCACAAGACCACCTCTTCGGCCTTCGCAAATCTCTTCGTCACGCTCGCCTCTCCGACATGAACCGAATCCCCAAGCAGCGTCACTGCCGACGCTATTCGAACAGCGCTTTGACCACCGTTGGAGTTTCCGTAAGTCCCTCCCATCGCGTCTCCAGCAGCAGACCTGGCGTCGGCCGCACCCGCGACAAGGCTCCGAGCCCCAGGCGATCCCCGGCCCGTAGCCTCACGCCGCGAATGTGCAGATCTCGAACAAGCCAAAGCACCGCGTTGAGGGGGCCTCCCATCATGGCGCTGGCCGATTGGCTGTCGATATGGCGTCCGGTGCTTGAGTCTGTCGTGGTCACGACGAGCGAGTTGAGCGCTCGAACAGCTTTCTCCGAACCATCGAAAGCGATAGGCCGGCCCAGGATCGCCGCGCGTGCGCCGACATTGTAGAGCATCAGGATCGGCGCCGTGAGCTTTTGCCCGATGTCAGCGAGAGAATCCCCAAGCTCGATGCTCGGTAAGATGTACGCAATGTGCTTCGCTGCGTCTTCGATCGTCTTCGCGTCGTTGATGGCATCGTCCCTGACCGCAACCATCAATTTCGCCTCGACGATCGGCCGATTGCCGTAGCTGACCGGGACCGGAGCGCTGCTCTCGAAACTGAACATTCCGGCCAAGTATGTGCCGCCCAACGGCTCCTTGATGCCCAGATCTCTCTGTGCCGGCGGCGTTATCGCCGCGACCTTATATCCCAGGGGAGCACCCAACAGCGGCTGAATGAGACTCAGGAATTTGTCTCTGGCGCACAGCGCCTTTTCCATGGACAGGCTCTCATCGATCAATGGAATAGATCTGCGTTCCAGCCAGCAGCTCGCCACAAGCTGTCCCAACTCCTCGCACGAGGCTTGACCAATCCTTGTGTCTTCTGCCCGCACAGTATTGGCCGCGCTGGCCAATGTCGCACCTGCCATGACCGCCACCTCACCTTACCGCAGCGACTGGGAGCCGCTCAGTGCCCGGTTGGTCGGACCGGGACCAAGCCTCCACTTGCGACATACACACCACCAGAAATCAGAAATATCGCGATCCAGTCACCCGTTGCTGGCCATTCGCCGAGGAGCGGGACGGACACGAGGGCCGTCACGGCAGGGCTTAGGGCTGCGAACGCCGAGCCGTTCGATGCGCCAAGAATGCTGACCGCGCGCCCGTAAAGCCAATACGAAACAATCGGCGTGAGAAATCCCTGGACAAGAACTTGCAGAGCGACGTCGCGCCAGGGTGCATTGAGCAGATTGGCACCTGGCATGACGGCGTACACCGGCACGTAAACGACCAATGACCCGACCGCGGCAATAGCGGCGGCGTGGAGCCCGTCCATTCTCGCTTTCCGCATCGCGACGGTATAGCAGGCCCACAGCATGGCCGCGCCGATGAACATGGCATGGCCGATGTTTTGCCGCGATCCGATCGTGCCACCCGCGCCACCGACGATGAGCAGAGCCCCAGTCACGATCAAGGCAAGTCCGATCTGCCTTGAAAGCGTGAATGCCTCGCCAAGCACGACAGCGGCCAAGATCGCAACGAGCAAGGGGATGAGTGCGGTGAATAGCGATGCCGCATGGGCCGCCGGAGCGAACTGCAGGCCTCCATAGGCGACCAGCACCATCGGCGCCCCGCCGCCCAGCACAATCGCCGCCAGCCCCGGTCCCCCCAGCCGGCCGACGGGAACGCCCACCTTCAGCAGATACGGCAGCAAGATCAGTCCAGAGACACCACAACGAATGGCCGTAATGTCAGAGGGGGTGAGGCTCGTTCTGAGCCCAAGCCGCGCGGCCACGATCCAGAATACCCAGATGCACACGGTCGCAAGGCCGTAAATTGCACCACGCAGGTACTCGGAGCTTGATGGCTGCGACAAGGGATGAATTTCTGTGATCTGCGGCAGGGGTCACAATAGCCGGCAAGTGCAAGCCGGTCAATATTTCGGACATACGTCCGATAAACGGACAAAGGCCGAATCCTTGAATTGCTGGGCGGTTTGTCCGATAAGCGGACGATGGGAAGTCGAGAATGAAAACGATCAAGACGGCCAAGCGCGCTGGCCCAGCCAAACAGCCGAGCTATTTCATCCAGGGGCTGCAGCGAGGACTCGAGGTGATCCGGGCCTTTGACCGTGATCACCCGTCGCTGACGATCAGCGAGGCTGCGCGGCAAACGGGCTTGAGCCGGGGCACCGTCCAACGCTTCCTCCTCACTTTGAATGATCTTGGCTATGCCAGCTTCGATGGGAAATCATTCACCCTCAGTCCAAAGGTATTGGACCTGGGGTTCGCGTATCTGTCCTCGCAAAATATGTGGGAAACGCTGGAGCCTTTCGTCGAAGAGGTCGTGAACGAGTTGAACGAGTCCTGCACCGTGGGGGTGCTGGATTGGCCTGACGTCATCTATGTGGCGCGTGTCCAGGCTCGACGGGTCGTCAATGCCACTCTCAGTGTCGGATCCCGCATTCCTGCTCACGCTTCCTCTCTGGGACACATCGTCCTCGGAGCTTTGGACCCCGCCGCGCTGGACGAGCTGCTTGGAAAAGCGAAGCTGGCGAAGCGAAGTCCGAACACCATCACCGACCCGGCGCGACTGAAGAAGGCGATCGCGCTTGCGCGTCAACGAGGCTGGGCTTTGGGCGATCAGGAATTCGAGGAGGGCGTGCGCTCGGTCGCCGTTCCCCTGTTTGACCGGAACGGGAAAATCGTTGCCGCGATGAAGGTGGTGGCGCCAACCAGTCGCGCGTCGATCGAAGACCTCCAGCGACGCTTCTTGCCGGTCTTGCAACGTGCCGCGGAGAAGGCCCACGACGTTCTTCGCGTTCGCATGTGAGCCACCTGGCAAGCCGCAAGGCTCATGCGCCGAACGGACTGCCATTTCCAAACGCGCGCGAAAGATCCGGCGGGGAGCAGAGCTGCTTCAATCACGAACTCAGCAACCTTAAGTGCTGGCTGGGGCGGGAGGGTACGCAGCCAGCCGAAGCCCCGCCACAAGCTACTGAAAATTCAGACAAATTCGGGCGACATCGAACGCTGTGTAGCATCCAAGTGCTGCATCATCAAGCGGTCCAGATGCGCTCGTTCGCCATGAGCTTTTCAGGCGTCGTGAAGCTGTTCTGGTCAACGGAACACGACAACACCAAACGGCATGAGCCGACATAGAAGCACCCTGCTCAGGCACGAGATCATCACTCAGGAGGAGCAGTCAGACCGACTACACGCCTCCATGCGGTGAGGGATCGGCCTCCGGCTTCTCGCGTACGGCAAAGGCCTCTACGTCGACGGAAACGGGGCGCTGAGGGCAATACGACGCCTCGCGCGTCCCGCAGGTCGACGCCCCTACGCGCACGCCTATCGCGGCCGATGAAGTTACTCGAAGAGGGTACCGCTGAAGGCCGCTGCCTGCGCGGGGCCGAAGTGCTCGCGCACCTTGGCGCGGATCAGATCGACCGAGGCCTTCTCCAGCACGCCGTCGTCGAGCAAATCCAGCACGGCGCGTCCCACGGCGCCTTCGCGGATGCACTGCTCTCGCACCGACACCTGGCGAAGCCGGCGCTCTTGAACCGCCAACTTGAGGCGAGCGGCTGCAACGCGCTCCTGCGCGCGCTCGACGGCGCTGCGGGGCTGCTCGCGCGGGGTGGAATCTGCGTTGTCCGCGGCATGGTCGGGCGGGCGGCGGGGAAAAGAGGTCGGCATCCAGAGCTCCTACGATCTTTGTTACAGGAGCAGCCCATTATCGATGGGCGCCGGCAAGGCGCCACCCCTCTCGTAAAAATTTCATTTCGGGTGGCGAGCCGAGGTTCCTGACCATGACGACGACGGGAGGATGCTGCCCCCAGGGGGCCTCCGGCTCTCTCTACGGATAGCCAATCCCTCCTAGCTAACGATCCTGCCTGCTCCGCCGCCCTTGGCTCACTTAGACGCCCCATTCGGCGGAGCCTACGGCAACGACAAAGAAGATGTCGGGTTGGCCTAGAACCCGGCGCTAAGCCTTCGCAAGGCTTCCAGTCGCTTTGGTTCGGAGACCAGCCCGCTTCGCGTTTGGGCCGGCTTTGAGTTTTGCTGCCGGCTCGATTAGCTTCCCGGCAGGCAGAAGGCCGGGCGCTTCATTTATACATTGGGTCGTGGGTCTCACATGGGCTTGGGCTTGAACTTGGGTTTGGTGCGACGCTCGCGAGGCGGAGACGCCATCGAACATTCGGCATATCTGCGCGGCGGCACGGCGCGCCGGCGCGACGGTTTGCTCGTGGACTTCTCACAGCGCACGGATGTGCTCAAGAATTTCGTGGTGCGTCCCCAAGGCACTCCGGCCTGGGCCGCCGACTGCGCGCAACTGTGGAAGCGCGCGGTAGCCGCGGAGAAACGGAAGAACGCACAAGAAGCGCGTCTAATTGAGCTGTCGATCCCGCGCGCGTTGCCCAGACAGTACTGGGTCGAGCTCGCTAAGCGCCTGGCTCGCGATCTCGCAACGCGCGGCATGGTCGTGCAGGTAGCTGTCCATTGCCCGATGGCGTCCGATGGACTGGAAAATCCCCATATTCATTTCATGGCCACGATGCGCGAGATCGTGAACGGTGAATTTTCACCGAAAAAGGCTCGCCACTGGAACGACCTTTTCCTTTTCAAAGCCAAGGCAATCCGCAGCCAGATGGCGGAGGCGCTGAACCAGTTTTGCGAGGAGAAAGACGTGTCCTATCGCGTCGATGCTCGCTCCAACGCAGAACTCGATCTGCCAGCCGCTGAAGTGCACATCCCGCGCTGGAACATCCTGTACTACAAGCGGACCGGCAAGAAGACCACTGCGATACAGCAGCGCGATGAGGAACGCGTGGCGCGTGCGGAAGTCGCCCGTCTGGAGGCAGAGTGCCGCAAGCTGGAGCGCGAACTCGAGGAAGCCCGCGCGGAGGCTTCGGTTCCCGTTGCGGATGAAATCTCCCTGGTTACGCCAGCCAAAATGGCGCGTCGCCCCGTGATCGAGGGACTCGCAAAGCCCAGTTTGCGGGAAAAGGTGCCGGCCGAGACCATGGCGCCGGTCTCGACGAACTTCGAACTGCCCGGTCCGCGATATGGGCCGTAGAGAAAGCAACCACGTCGATCACCTGCTGGTTGTTATGCCCAAATTGCTGCATCGCTCGCTTGCTGAAGCTATCGAAATGGAGACGGTGTTCGCGGACGGCATCCAGCAGGCAATGGCAGACGCCAAACCTTAGGAAGCACTCCACCTCAACCGGATTGGAACTCAGGGCACCGGGCCGCCCTGACCCGCGATGCGAGATTTCGGTCCGCGCTACACCGACTTCGGCTCGCTCCACTGGATTAGAAGGAAGCAACCGTAGTTGCGGAATGGTTTGCTGATAGATCTTGTGCGGACCCGCAGCGCCTCGATCCAAATTCGGCAAATGTACGATGTGGTATCGCCAAGCAGCGTTCTTGCGAAGCTGAACTATCGGTAACTCTGAACATTCGGGCCAGACGCGATAGGCGGCATCGGCTCTTCCGATGTCCATCGTAGCTCGTGTAGCTGGCGCTAACCTAGCGCCGCAGAGCCGAGCGGACGATCAGTCCGAATCTCGCTCGCGGATACCAACGGCGCGGTCTCCGTTGAACAAAAACTCTATCCCGCTCCGCTCCAGTGCAAGCCGCAAATCCTTGACCGTCCGAGGCATCGGCTCTCGCTTGCCCGTTTCAAAATCCTGGATCGTACGGCGCGCGACGAGAGATTCGGCAGACAATTGATCTTGCGACATGTCGAGCCAGGCCCTGGCCGCTTTGACTTGCTGACGCGTGACCGGTCGCGCGTCATCCCGCCGGGCGGGGCAAACCCAGCAAATCACGCAAGGTTGAGCCGTCGTACTCGGTCCGGAACAGGCCGCGACGTTGCAGCTCCGGCACGAGGCCATGGACCAGTTCCCCCAGGCCGCCCGGAAGGTACGGGACCTGCAACATGAAGCCGTCGCAGGCGCCGGCCTCGAACCACTCCTGCATCCGATCGGCGACCGTACCGGGCGTGCCGGCGAAGCCGCTGGTGGTCCTCCCGGCGCCGTAACGCTGTCCGAGCTCCGCAAGGCTCAAGCCCGAGCGGCGCGTCAGCTCGGAGACCTCGCGGTAGTGCCCCTCGACGCCAGGCACATTGAGGTCCTCGGGCAGGACCTGATCCTGCGGGAAACGCGAGAGATCGACACCGAGGTGATAGGACAATGTCGAGAGACCGGACTCCGGATGCGACAATTCGTGGAGCTGATCGTGCTGCGCCTTGGCCTGCTTCTCCGTGTCGCCGATGACGGGGACGATGCCGGGTAGCACCTTGATCGTATCGGGGTCGCGACCGAAACGGACCGCGCGGGCGCGCAAATCGTTGCGGAATTCGACGGCGACGTCGATCAGGCCTGGCGTCACGAAGATGATCTCGGCCCACCGCGCCGCGAAATCGCGGCCACGATCCGAGGCACCGGCCTGGATGAAGACCGGGCGCCCTTGCGGCGGCCTGCTGACATTGAGCGGCCCACGCACGTTGAACCATTTGCCGGAATGATCGATCCGGTGCACCCGCGCCGGGTCGGCGAACAGCGGGGTCTCGCGGTCCCTGACCAGCGCGCCGTCCTCCCACGAATTCCACAGCTTGGTCACGACCTCGAGAAACTCGTCGGCACGTTCGTAGCGCCCTTCGCGCGACAGCTGCTCTGTCAGGCCGAAATTGCGCGCCTCCGCCTCCTGGAACGAGGTGACGATGTTCCAGGCAGCGCGACCACCGCTGAGGTGATCGAGCGTCGCCAGCGCCCGCGCCAGGACATAGGGCTGGGCGTAGGTTGTGGAGATAGTCGCGCCAAGACCGAGATGTTTGGTCGCGCCCGCGATGATCGAGAGCACGACCAGCGGATCGAGCCGCAGCGCGCCCAGCGCGCCATACCGAAGCTGGCTGTCGAGGCTGCCGCCCAGCGTGTCCGGGATCGCGAGGATGTCGGCGATGAACAGAAGATCGAAGCGCCCCTGCTCCAGCAGCCGGCCGATATTCTGGTAGTACGCAGCGGACAACAGATCGCCATCCGCTTCCGGATGCCGCCATCCGGCATGGCTGCCGGAGACAGGACCTGCGGAGACAAAGGCGGCAAGGTGCAGTTTCTTGTCAAGCATGGGTCAGCTCACAGTCCAGGAGATCTCGACGGAACCGCCACGCTTCAGAGTGTTGTAGATCGGACAATTGGCGGTGAAACCGGCAACCAGCGTCTCGGCCTCGCCGGCCGTCACGCCGGGCAGACGGACCGCGATACGAATCCATTCGTACTGCGTCGGATCGGTCGCGTGACGCCGGAATGAGACTTCGGACCCGGCCTCGCGCAGCACGATCCCCTGCTCTTTTGCCGTCTTCTGGATCAGCCCGAGCGAGCAGCTGCCGAGAGACGACAGCAACAATTCGCCAGCGTTAATCGCCTCGCCCGGGCCCCCGACGGCCACGCGCTGGTCCGAGATGAAATGGTTCTTGCCTGCGCTGAGCAAATATCGGCCGAACTGGCCGATGGTGGCGGAGGTGATCGACACCGTCTCGCCGGCTTGAGCGTTCATGATGCTTCCCCGTTGTTGGCTCGGCGTCTCTGTTTATGCGCCGAGCTCCAGTGCGACGGCCCTCTTTGCGGCATCGAACTGCGTGCCAAGCAGGAACGATCGGACGTCCACCTTGTTCGGGAGCACGCCGAGCGCGTGGAAATTGTCGGCGAGATCCTGCGTCGATGCGGCGGCTGCCTCATCGATCGGCTTGAGCGCAACTGCGGTCGACTCCGACAGCCTGGCATCGCGGACGAGCTTTTCATACACGGCCTGTTCGGTCCCGTTCGGGGGAAAGCCGCCTTGCGACGCCCAGAGTGCAACGGATTCGGCAGGATGCGCGAAGATATGGGCCTGGGTCTCCCTAATGATCTTCACGAACTTGGCGAGGAGCTGCGGATATTTCACCGCGATGTCACTGCGCGCGACGTAGAAGGCATAGTCGTAGGTCTTCACGTCGGGCAGCAGACGTGCCTTGCCGCCGAGCTTTGTCAGCGCCAGCGCCGTCGCCGGCTGCCAGTGAATCCAGCCGTCGATGCTGCCTTGCGCGAATGCCGTGAACGCATCCGCCCCGCTCAGGCTGACGGCTGAGACATCAGACAATCTGAGGCCGGCAGTCTCAAGATATTTGATCAGGCTGTAGGTGCCCGTCGTGCCATTCTGGTGGGCGATCTTCTTGCCTTTCAGATCGGCCGCCGTCTTGATCGGGGAATTGGCCTGCACCAGGAAATCGACCTCGTCGACCGGCAGCGGATAGGCTGCCAGTGGCACGATCGGAACGCGCGCCGGAACAGCATTCACGACCGCCGTTGCGGTGGCAAAGGTGAAATCGACGGAGCCGGCCTTGATCGCCTCCATCACCGGCAGCGATGCCGTGAAGCCGGGTTGCCAGACGATCCTGGTGCCAAGCTCCTGCTCGAGATTGCGGCCGCCCACGCCGGCTCGCAGCGATGCCCAGACACCGGTCCGGCCGTCTCCGATCACCGCGACAGTCAGTTGCGGCGGCACGGCATCGGCGGCGCTCACGCGCGATACCGCGCCTGCCCCGGTCGCGGCGGCGGCAAATCCAGCACCGATCGAGAGCACCGAGCGCCGCGAAATACCCGCGCTACCGCGCGTCGAACCACCAAAAGTCATCAAGTCATCCTCTCGTCTCGTTATGCAACGGCAACCAAATCGCGCTCTGCCGTCAGCAGACCGTCGAGCAGTTCCTCTTTCAGAGCCGACAGCACCGGATCCCCGCGATGCCGGGGGCGCGGCTGGTCGAAAATCAGATCGCGCGCGATGCCGCCGTCCTTGACCAGGAGCACCCGATCCGAGAGCAGCAACGCCTCCTCGACGTCATGCGTCACCAGCACGACGGTGCGAGGCCGCGCGACCAGCAACTGCCCCAGGAGCAGCTGCATCGCAGCCCTGGTGATGGCGTCGAGCGCCCCGAACGGCTCGTCCAGCAGCAACAAGTCAGGCTCGTGAATCAGCGCCCTTGCCAGCGCCACACGCTGGCGCTGACCGCCCGACAGTCCCACCGGAAATTCACTCTCGCGCCCTTGCAATCCAACGGCTTCGAGAATGCGTCCGGCGTCATCCTTCCTGCCCTTGATGCCCAGCAACACATTGCCGAGCACTGTCCGCCATGGCAGCAGCCGGTCCTCCTGGAACATCAGTCGCACGTCCGCCTTGTGGCCGGTCGTCCGGAGTTCAATACGGCCACGCGAGGGTGCGTCCAGTCCCGCCACAAGGCGCAGGAGCGTCGACTTGCCAGCGCCGCTAGGCCCGATGATCGAGACGAACTGGCCGGCCGCGATATCGAGATCAACGCTATCAAGGACCTTGCGCCCGGCGAATGACTTGCCGACCGAGCGCAGGCTGACGCTGGCTCCGCTCATGCCTTCACCCTGCCAGCATAGTTCGGATGCCAGCGCAGCAGCCGACGTTCAATCAGCCGCGTGATGAAATCCGACAGCCAGCCTGCGATGGCGTAAAGAACGATGGCCAGCACGATGATGTCGATGCGCAGCAGCTCACGGGCATTCTGCACCAGGTAACCGACGCCATCACGTGAGGCGATGGTTTCACCCACCACCAGCGTGAGCCAGGCCACACCAAGTGCATAGCGCATACCGACCAGGATCGGCTGAAGCGCCGCCGGCAGAATGATGGACAAGACCAGTTCGAAACGCCCGAGGCCGTAGGATTTTCCAAGCTCGATCAGCTTCGGATCGACATTGCGGATGCCACCGACCGTGTTGATGTAGACCGGGAAGAGCGACCCCATCGCGACGAGAATAAGGCGCGGCTCCTCCCCTATGCCGAACCAGAGGATCATCAGCGGCACCAGCGCCAGATGCGGAATCGTTCGGATCATCTGGAGCGACCGATCGAAGAGATCGTGCACCGGCTCGAACAGCCCCACGGCCAGACCGAACAGAAGCCCGCCGAAAGCGCCAATGCTGAAGCCGATTGCAACCCGACGAAGGCTGACGAGGATGTCGTGCTGCAATTCGCCGCGCTCGGCGAGCTGCCGTGCAGCGTCCCAGATGTCGGATGGCGCCGGTACGATCGCAGTCGACACAATCCCGGTCGCAGAGAGGAACTGCCAGACAAGCAGCAGGCCGATCGGGAGAAGCCAGGGCAAAGCGACGGAGCGCCAGATCGGGGCATGCGCGCGCAATCTCGACACTTCCGACGGACGCGCAACGTCGGCGACCACCGTCACGACAGATTCGCCGGGACGGTGGAATGGCTCCGTGCGGCTGGCTGCGGGTACTGCAGTCGCATCGGCAGATGTGGAAAGTAGCGACGCATCCGTCATGAAATCGAACTTGCTCCGTCTCAGCTGAGACGGCGTCACCTTCGCAAACTCCAGCGCGCAATTCGATGGTAGCAAAATTCGTTTTTCGATCGTCGGCATCAATGCCGTTCTACTGCGCGCGGGATTTGGCAGAATGTCCTTTCAATACGACGATGCGCCACGCGAATTGACACGTCGAAGCGAACCATCTCGCAGTCGAATTCAAATTTCGGGTGCTCGAGGCAGCAACGGATGCGCCTTAGATCGTGAGCCAAACTACAATCGTGCGCGTTTGCACGAAGAACAAAACGGCCATTGCGGCCATGGCCCTGATCCCGAGGCATTTGTTGCCCACCTCACCCAAACTTTGGAATGGCCAGGTCTGCTCGTTTCGCCTCTCCTACGAAGAAACGGCGATCGTGCCGAAACATCGCCATGGATACGGCGATCCGCTCGACGCTGCCAATCATCAGGGGCTATCCATGACCGCACGCTTCTCTTCACTCCTGCTCTCCCGGCGCCGCCTGCTGGCCGCCACCTCCGTGGTGGCGGCCGCCGCCTTGACGGCCATCGCGGGACTGTCGCCAGTCCGAAGCGCCGGCGCTCCGCCGAACGGCGGTGACATCACCTTCCTCATCGACTCGCTCGGCAGCACCTGGATTCCGAACAACAGTGCGATCTCCAGCTTCCAGGGCCACATCTGGGGCCATGTGACCGACAAGCTCGTCTATGTCGATGCCGACGGCAAGGTCAGCCCCTGGATCGCCGAGAGCTGGGAGCAGAACGGCGACGCCACCCAGTTCACCCTGCACCTGAAGAAGGGCGTGAGCTTCTCCGACGGCACCCCGCTCGACGCGTCGGCGGTCGTCGCCAATCTCGACATCTGGTATGCCGGCCGCCGCAACGAGGGCATCAACCCGATTGGCCTCTTTCCGAAGACTTACGACCGCGCCGAGGCTGTCGACGCGGCCACGGTGAAGGTCCTCTTCAGGGCGCCGACGCTCGGGTTCATCCCGACGCTCGGCTATCACGGTTCGATCCTCATCTCCCCGAAAACCATCGCGCAGCCCGCCGCCCATCAGGCTGATCTGGCCAAGACATCCGGCAGCGGACCGTACGTGGTCGCCGCCTGGAAGGAGGGCGATTTCGTCAAGCTGGTCAAGCGCAAGGACTACAATTGGGGCCCGCCGGCGGTCGGTCATACCGGCCCGGCCTATCTCAATTCGATCACCTACAAGCTTGTATCGGAGCCGTCGCTGCGGGTCGCCGCTGTCCAGTCGGGACAGGCCGATGTCGCCTACAGCCCCTCGCCGCAGGAACTGAAGTCTCTCAAGGAGGCCGGGTTCACGATCGCAACGCCGCGCTATCTCGGCTTCGTCAATGGCCTTGCGATCAACACCAAGCTGGAGCCGTACAATGACGTAAAGGTACGCCAGGCGCTTCAGGCCGGCATCAACCGGAAGGAAATCATCGACACCGTCTATACGCCTGACTGGAAGCTGGCGACGTCCTTCATCCAGAGCAACGTGCCCGGTGCGACCGACCACAGCGACCTCCTGGCCTACAACCCCGGCAAGGCCGAGAAGCTTCTCGACGATGCCGGCTGGACCAAGGGGGCCAACGGCATTCGCACCAAGGACGGCAAGCAGCTGTCGCTCACACTTCACTCCAACCCCTACCTCGCGACGGCGAAGTCGATCGACGAGCTCATCGCCCAGCAACTCGGCAAGATCGGGTGGAAGGTCACCATCCGGGCCTACGACGTCGTGACGTTCGGCGAAAAGGTCCGGTTCGGCGGTCCGGCCGTGCCGGCCTATGAGGTGACGCGCAGCTTCATCGACGCCGGCACGGTCGCCAGCATCCTCACCGAGGCCAACAATGGCGAGAACTGGTTCAACCTCGGCGACAGTGACGGCAAGCTCAACGAGCTGCGCGACAAGATCGCCGGCGCTGCCTCTCTCGACATTCGCAATCCGCTGCTCGACGAGTTGCAGACCTACGTTCTCGAGCAAGGCTACTTCATTCCGCGGACGCAGATCGTTCAGCGAATCTACGTGCAGTCCCCGAAGCTCAAGGGAGAGGTCTACAACGGCATCGCCTATGCCAGCTATTACACGGCAACGATCGGCGAGTAAGGCGTCGTGCAACCAAGCAGCCTGAGGCGACCGGCATGAGAAGCGCCTACCTGTCCTATGCCGCGAAGCGTTTCGCCCAGGCCGTCGTCGTCATCCTGCTGGCCTACGTCTTCACCTTCGTCGTCGTCAGCATTCTGCCCGGCGATCCCATCACCAACGTGCTGCGCGACCCGCAGAACGGGTTCACCGAGGACCAGATCAGGCAGATCATTGCCGCCCAGGGGCTAGACAGGCCGATTCCAGTCCAGCTCTGGACGTCTTTGTCCAACTTCGTGACCGGCGACCTCGGCTTGTCGATGCGGTCCAGCCGGCCGGTGACGACCCTGATCGCCGAAGTTCTCCCGTCAACGCTGCTCCTTGCATCCTCGGCGTTCGCCATCGCGCTGCTGCTGGCGCTGACGATCGCCTACGGCACGCAGTTCCTTCCGAAACGTTTCGGCCAGGGCTTGCTGCGCGGTTTCCCGTCGTTGTTCCTGTCGGTGCCCAATTTCGTGATCAGCCTGGCGCTGATCCACATCTTCGGGTTCCAGCTCGGACTGTTTCGCGTGATTGCACCGGATAGCTTCTGGGCCACCTTTTTCGCCGCGATCGCGCTCGGGGTGCCCGTCTCCGCTCGGATCGCCGAGGTGCTGATCGCGAACCTCGACAAGGAGTCAGACCAGGAATACGCCGCCGTTGCGCGCAGCCGTGGTCTGACGCAGGTGCGTCTGTTTGCCAGGCATTTGCTCAAGCCCTCTTCACTCCCGGTCGTCACCGTCATCGCGCTCGCCATCGGCGAGCTGCTCGGCGGCTCGCTGATCACCGAGACGGTGTTCGGCCGCACCGGCATCGGCAGTCTGGTGCAGCGCTCGGTGAGCACGCAGGATTTGCCCGTGCTGCAAGCGGTCGTCTCGCTCGCGGCAGTCGTGTTCGTGCTCGTCAATTTGATCGCCGACCTCGTCTACCCGCTGCTCGACCCGCGCGTGAAGCTGATCGGCGGTCGCAGGGTCCGCCCGACCACCGCGGACGATAGCGCCGCTGCAACAACCGCGGCGGTCACATCATGATTCTCGCCTCCTTCTCCTCTGCCTCGCGCGTCACCGCGATCAGCCGGCTGACAGCTTTTCGCGTGCCGCCAACTGTCGCGCTTTCATTCGCGGTCATCCTGATCGTGATTGCCTGGTCGCTGGCGCCAGGCCTGTTCACGAATCATAGCCCGATCGTCGGTGTTCCCGCCGAGAAATTGCTGAGCCCGAGTGCCGCACACTGGTTCGGCACCGATCACCTCGGCCGCGACCTCTACACCCGCGTTGTCTATGGCACGGCGTCCTCGGTGACGAGCGCACTCATCGCCGTCGCCATCGCCGCCGTCGCTGGCGGCCTGATCGGCTTGCTTGCAGGCTTCCTCGGCGGCTGGGTCGACATCGTGCTCGCTCGCCTGGTCGACGTGCTGCTGGCGATCCCGAACTTCCTGCTGGCAGTCATCGTCGTCACCGCGATCGGTTTCGACACCACCAACGCTGCGATCGCGACCGGTGTCTCGGCGGTGGCCGTGTTTGCGCGGGTGATGCGCTCGGAAGTGATCAAGACCCGGCAAGCGACTTTCGTCGAGGCGGCGTTCCTGATGGGCGGCTCGCGCTGGCACATCCTGTTGCGGCACGTGCTGCCGAACGCATCGCGCTCGGTGATTCCACTCACAGTGCTGCAATTCGGCCTGTCGATCCTGGTGATCGCGAGCCTCGCCTTCCTCGGTTACGGCGATCCGCCTCCCGCCTCCGACTGGGGCCTGCTGATCTCGATCGGCAAGGATTACCTCAAATGGCCGTGGCTGGTGTACGCGCCCGCCTTCGTCACGATCGCGACCGTCCTCTCCGTGAACAGGATCAGCCGATGGCTGCGCAAGACAGACTGACCTCCCACACATTTACGCGCGCGGAGCTCACCGCGCCGTTGCCGCTGCGTCCGCTTCCGTTGCTCCGGGTCGACGGCCTCTCGGTCTCCTACGGGCCGCATGAGGTCGTGACCAATGTCGGGTTTGAACTCGGCCGCGGCGAGAGCCTCGCCCTTATCGGGGAGTCCGGCTCGGGCAAATCGACGATCGCCCGCGCGGTGCTGCGGCTGCTCCCCAGCGGCGGACGCGCCACTGGCCGCGTCGCGTTCGACGGCCAGGACGTGCTGGGAATGTCCGAGCGCGGCTTCCGCCCCTTGCGAGGACGAGCCATCGGGTTCGTCCCGCAGGATCCCGCCAACTCGCTCAATCCGGTGCGGACGATCGGTGGCCAGGCACAAGAGGCCGCAGCACTCCTCGACGAGCCGGACATGGCGCTCCGCAAGCAACTCATCCTTGAGACGTTCGCCGAGGTCGGGCTCGACAACCCGCAACGTGTCTATGACTCCTACCCGCACCAGCTGTCCGGCGGCATGCTCCAGCGCGTGCTGATCGGCCTTGCGATCCTTCCTCGGCCGGCTCTGCTGGTCGCGGACGAGCCGACCTCCGCGCTCGACGTCACGATCCAGAAGCGCATCCTCGATCTGCTCACGCGGTTGCAGCACGATCACAAGATCAGCCTTCTGCTCATTACCCACGACCTTGCGATCGCCGCCGAACGCGCGAACTCGCTCGTGGTGCTCAAGGACGGCGTCATCCAGGAGGCCGGCCGCACCGCAGCCGTCTTCTCCTCGCCGGCGTCGGCCTACGCCAGGAAGCTTCGCGCGGATGTCCCGGCGCTCAACCCCGATCGTTACGCCGCGCTGCGCGATACAGGTTTTTGTGCCCTCAAGACCGGCGCCGGCGCGGCACCGAAGATCGAGGTCAGCGCCGTCACGAAGACTTTCACCGTCGACGGCAAGACGCTGACGGCCGCCAGCGATTTGTCGTTCGCCGTTCCGGCTGGCACCACGCATGCTCTGGTCGGCGAGTCCGGGTCAGGCAAGACGACCGCGGTCCGGCTGCTGCTGGGCCTCGAGCAGCCCGACCACGGGACCATTTCGGTCGCAGGCGAGCAGATCAACGGTCGCTCGCCCGAGGCCCTGCGCTCGGCGTGGCGCCACCTTCAGTTGGTCTACCAGAATCCGTTCACCTCGCTCGATCCGACCTGGACGGTCGAGCAGCTGGTGCGCGAGCCGCTCGACCGTTTCAAGGTCGGGACGCGCAAGGAGCGCGACGCGCGGGTCCGCGAGGCTTTGACCGACGTCGGACTGGCCGAGCACCTGCTCTCCCGCAAGCCAGCGGCCCTGTCAGGCGGCCAGCGCCAGCGTGTCGCCATCGCCCGGTCGCTGGTGCTCAAGCCCGACGTGATCGTACTCGACGAGCCCACCTCCGCACTCGACGTCAGCGTCCAGGCCGACATCGTCGAAGTCCTGCTCTCGCTGCAGGCCAATCTCGGCCTGACCTATGTGTTCGTCTCCCACGACCTGGCGCTGGTGCGCCAGCTCGCCCACACCGTCTCGGTGATGCACCGCGGACGCATCGTCGAGCATGGAGCCGTCACCGAGATCTTCGACAATCCGCAGCAGCCCTATACGAAGTCGCTGCTGGCCTCGATCCCGTCAGGTGTCGCCGGCGCTGCAAACGTTCCGCACGCGCGTCCCTGGCTGATGGCCGCTGCGGAATAACCGCAGGCAGCCCTCGCCTGCTCAGTTGTCATTATCAAGGGCAAGCACGGCAAAACTCGCGAGCCAGTGCTCGCCCATATAGTGCTCGGCGATATGTGGAAGGCCCGCGGCCAGGTGCTCGCGCGCCGCTTCGTGGGCAATGGCGCGACGGGGGTCGCCTGCCGGCAACGCATTACCGAGAGAACGCCAGCACCAGGCCCGGCTGAGATTGAGCCCGTCGAGATGGGCAATCTTGCCATCCGTGCGGTCGGTGACCGTCGCAGGCCTGAACAGCGTTGCCGGCTGCTTTTCGACGAGCCGCGGCAGGAACCGATCGAACCAGGACAGGAACGCATCCGGCGGCAATAGGCGCCGCATGCACTCGGCCTCGATGAGAGCCGAGGATTGGAAATCATCGCCGCTCGGCTCACCCCAGGCCGGGCAGTCGCTGTCCTCGCCATACCAGCGATGGCCGGTCTCGCGCAGCAGCCTGGCCAGCGCCTCATCCCCCTTGATACCGGCGTAGTCCGCTGCCATCCGCAAGCCAAACGCCGTATTGAAATGTGTGCCGACGCGTACGGGATAATGCGCCAACGGTAGAAAATCGTGAAAGCGCTGCGCGATGATGTCGGCCAGGGGTACGAGATTGCGGCTCCAGCGATCGTCGGGGTGGAGCGCGAGCTCGGTCGCGAGCTTCAGCAGCCAGCCCCAGCCATAGGGCCGCTTGAAGCCACGGGCGGTCGGGCGAGCGAAGTAAGCGCGCTCAGCAGCGACCTTCTCGGGTACGAACTGCGTGTCGAACAGCGTGCGGATGTCGGAGGCCGCCGCAAAATCCGGAAAGCGGCGCAGCAGTCGCGCCAGCATCCAGTAGCTGTGGACGCAGGAGTGCCAGTCGTAGCTGCCGTAGAAGATTGGATGCAGCTGGCTCGGCGTGCGGGCGTCCGACGGTTCGGCCAGTGCGTGGTCCACATTGTTGGGATATTCCCGCCCGACATGGCCAAGCGCAATGCGGGCGAAATGCTGGGCATGGTCGAGGGTGAGATGGGGTGTGGTCACGGCTTGGCCTCTTTAGTTTTACGGCTGATCAATGTCTCGATCAGCCGCGGCAGAAGGTAGATCGGAAATTGCGTCGCGGCGAAGTATAGGGCCATGCGCGGCGAGGCGGCGGCTCCCAGCGCCGACCAGACCAGGCCTACATTGCGATTGCCGAGGATGAGTCCGATAGTCAGGCGCTGGCCCAAACTGCCGGGCAGCAGTATGGCCCCCGCCGCCTGAAGGGCGATGTTGCAGGTAAAGGCGAGTCCCAGGCAGAGCATGGCGGCCTGCACATCCGCCGCGATCTGCGCGCGAATGCCGGCCATGGTCGCAATGGCAAAGACGAGGAGCGCCGCGACGATGGTCCCATCGACTACCGCGCCATGGGCCGCCAGCATCGAGGCCGCATGCCGCCGGACCAGGAACGCCACGCCTTCAGCGCTGCCGATCAACAGCGCCAGACGAAGCGCGAGCTCGAGCGCGCTAATCTCCAGTCCCCCGAACCAACCGGCAAGAAGCGGCACGGTGACCGGCGCCAGCACCATAGACAGCACCGTCACCACGAGTGGCACTGCGCCGTCGAGCCCGAGCATGCGTATCACCGCCGCCGTTCCGCTCGACGGCGGCGCCGAGACGGCAAGCACAATTGCAAGCGCGAGTTCCGGAGCAAGGCTCAAGGCATGCCCGGCAGCACCGACCAGCAGCGGACAGGCCACCATGACGATTGCGGGGAGCAGCACGGAGAGTGATGGCCGCCGCAGCGCCGCGATGACAGCCTGGCTGTCGATCCGCAACAGCGTTCCGAGCACGATCAGGAAGATCGTGGTCGGCATCAGCGGGCGCGCCAGATCCGCGAGAACAGGAAAGGCGAGCCCAAGCAGGACGCCGAGCGCCAGCAATGTCGGTCCGCGCGGGATGAGGCGCAGGAGTGAGGGTCGCATACGCCTCGTCCAGTCACGTCGTTTGGATCAGAGGACCACACCTCACGACATTCTTGAAATCGATTATTGCTATGCCTATCATTGCTATGATGAATTTGGCTTCCGTTGACCTTAACCTCCTGGTTGCCTTCGAGGCGCTGATGGAGGAGCGCCATGTGACCCGCGCCGGCGAACGCGTCGGCTTGGCGCAACCATCGATGAGCAGCGCGTTGATGCGACTGCGCGCGCTGTTTGGTGACGAGCTTTTCGTGCGCTCGGCCTCCGGTATGCAGCCGACGGCCAAGGCGCTGGCGCTGACCCAACCGATCAGCGACGCACTGGCACAGATCAGGGGTGTGCTCGCGCCCACATCAGCGTTCAATCCGGCAACAGTCAGCCGCCGCCTGTCGATTGCCGCGACCGATTATGGCGACCACGTCGTGGTGCCACCGCTGGTCGAGGCGCTGCGGCGGGAGGCTCCGGGGATTGATCTCGTGGTGCGTCCCATCATCGATCCGGCCGCGAGTGTCGCGAGCCTCGAGCGCGGCGATGTCGACGCGTTGATCGGCGGCCATCTTCCCGCGTCCCAACGCATCACCCGATGCACACTGTTCGCGGAGAACTTCGTCTGCATTCGTGACGCCAGGCGCACCAAAGGGAAGGCGCGGCTCACGAAGGACGACTACGCGCGTCTTCCGCATGTGCTGTTCTCATCCGCCGGCGGCGACGGGCTTCCTGGCGCTATCGACACGATGCTGAGCCGGCACGGACGCAAACGCAGGACTGCGATCACGCTCGCCCACGTCGTCGCGGTGCCATTTACAGTCGCCGGAACCGATCTGGTGGCGACCATGGCCGAGCGCATCGCGCGCCGCTTCGCGGCTGCCGCCGGCGTATCCGTCGTTCCGGTTCCCTACGATGTCGAGGCGTTCAATATCGACCTGCTCCACACCCGCCGCGCCATGGCGGATCCGGCGCTGCGCTGGTTCATCGAATTGGTCAATCGTGTTTGCAAGGAACTTTGACAAGATCGTTCCAGCAAATGGCGATTGAACGGAGCGTCACCACTCTTGATCTGGTGAAGAATAGAATATCGCACTTGTCTGACTATCAACGCATTTGAACGGTAAAGCTTCCCCGGTCCTGCGGCGTTGACTGAGCGATCGAAACGGGGGGCGGCACGATGAGTCCGGAGGGGCGGCACGCGATCGTCATCGGGGGAGGCGCCAGCGGCGTCCTCCTCGCCTTTCAGCTCCTGAAGAACAATCCCTCTGGCCTCCGCGTGACCCTGATTGAAAAGCGGCCCGAGATCGGACGCGGACTTGCCTATCATGCAGGCAATCCCGAGCATCTCCTCAATGTGCGCGTGACGAACATGAGCGCGCTACCCGACGATCCCGAACATTTCTGGAACTGGCTGTGTGCACGGCCCGGCGGGCCGCTGTGTCCCGATCCCTATTGCTTCGTTCCGCGGCAAACCTACGGCGACTATCTCGTCGATCTGATCGCGCCGCTGAGATCGCGCGACGGGACACAAGGCCTGACCATCGTGCGCGGAGAGTGCGTGTCGATCCGGGAAAATCCCTCCGACGTCGCAGTCACCCTTGCCGACGGAACATGCATCACCGGCAGCACGGCCATTCTCGCGACCGGCCATGACGCCGCGGCCCCGCTGCTGGCGGGTCATGCAGAACCCTGGGCCTCACCCACCGACGCCGGCATCGACACGAAGGCCACCGTGCTCATCCTCGGCACGGGTCTCTCGATGGTCGACTATGTCCTGTCGTTGCTTCGCTACGGACATCAGGGCCAGATCGTCGCAATGTCGCGGCGCGGCCTCCTACCGAGAGCGCACCGACGCGTCGATCCGATGCGCTTCACTGAACGCGAGATTCCGTTCGGCGCCGAGATCGGGCCGCTGCTACGCTGGTTTCGTCGCCGCATCGAGCTGCACGTCGCCGAGGGCGGCGAGTGGCGCGGTGCGATCGACGCAATCAGGCCCTTCACCCAGCGGCTTTGGCAGGAGCTGCCATTGAGCTCGAAGCGCCGCTTCCTGGAGCACGCCCGCGCCTGGTGGGATGTCCATCGCCATCGCACCGCGCCGGAGGTCGAGGCGCGCATCGCGGAGGCCCTCGCCATAAGGCGGCTGACGGTTATCGCCGGCAAGCTTGCCAGCATCGCGCCGAACTCCGGCGGCGCCATCGTTCGCTACCGCAGACGCGGTCAAACCGAGACGTCCGAGCTTGAGGTCGGAGCCATCGTCGACTGCACCGGGATCGTCCGGGATCCAGCCGCCAGCACCAACCCGGCCGTCCGCAGCCTGCTCGACCAAGGCCTTGCCCGCATCGATCCGCTGCGGATCGGCATCGACGTCACGCCCGACTGTGCAATTGTCAATCGTGACGGATCTCCCTCTCGCCGGCTCTATGCCGTCGGCCCGCTGACGCGGGCCGCGTTCTGGGAGATCATTGCCGTTCCCGACATCCGGCAGCAATGCGCGGAGCTGGCCGGGCGGCTTCGCGAGACCGTGATCGCTAGTTGAACAGATCCGGCTCGGCCTCGGTAATCCAGTCCCAGAGCGGCTGGAAGCTGAAATAGCCGCCCTTGTGCGTACCGACCTGCCGCGAGGTCAGGCTGGCGATCTCGTGCGGGATCGGCTTTGGGGTGCCGGCGGCCTCGGCAAGCAACTGAGCGCGCGCGGCATTGTCCATCGCGATGTACCACCATGCGGCCGCCTCGATGGTCGGTCCGACCGTGAGCAGGCCGTGGTTCTGCAAGATGGCGGCCTTCTTCGATCCCAGCGCCTGTGCGATCTTGCGGCCCTCTTCCGCCTCCAGCACGACGCCGGAGAAGGGATCGAATAGCACGTGATCCTCGTAGAACGCGCAGGAGTCCTGCGTCAGCGGATCGAGCAGACGACCGAGCGCCGACCACGCCTTGCCGTAGGTCGAATGGGTGTGGGCCGCCGCGATCACTTCCGGATGCGCCGCGTGGATCGCCGAGTGAATCACGAAGCCGGCCTGGTTGATCGGCTTGTCGCCGATCAGGATGTTGCCGTCGTGATCGACCAGTTGAAGGTCGGACACCTTGATCTGGCTGAAATGCTTCGACAGCGGGTTGATCCAGAACCGTTCGGGAAACTCCGGATCGCGCACGGTGACATGGCCTGCGAGGCCCTGATCGAAACCGTAGCGCGAGAACAGGCGGAAGGTTGCGGCAAGCCGCTGCTTGCGATGCAGCCGCTCCTCCTCGAACGTCGCGGCCGGCGTGCGCTCGACCAGGGAGTATTTCTTCGGCTTCTCGACGACCTTGTTCATTGTTGCGGCTCCTTTTCTAGTATTCGAGATTCCTGTCGAAGACGTCGGCCAGCGCCACGCCATGCGCATAGGCGTCGAGGTTGACCAGCGTCTTGTCGGCCAGCCGCTTGGCATCCTCGCCACCCGTCCACGACACATGCGGGGTCAGGACGACCTTGGGATGGTCATAGATCGGATCGCCTTCCGGCGGCGGCTCGGGGTCGGTGACATCGAGCGTCGCGCCGGCAATCCGTCCCTCATCAAGCGCCTGTAACAGAGCGCTCTGATCGACGATCCGTCCACGTGCGACATTGATCAGGTGCAGCGACGTCTTGGCGCGTGCCAGCACGTCGGCGTTGATGAGACGCGCCGTCTTCGTCGTCGCCGGCAGGGCAAGAACGAGATGATCGGAAACCTCGACCAACTGCTCGATGCTGCCGACAGGCTGAATGCCCGGGAGAACATATGGCCAGCCTGAGCGCCGCAAAACCCTGATGTTGACGCCGAACGGCTTGACCCGCTCCACCACGGCGCGGCCGATCGCGCCGAAGCCCGCGATCCCGATGGTCTTGCCGCTGAGCGAACCGAGCGGAGCAATCTTCCATTGTTCGCGGCTGCGCGGCCGGATGTCGTGGATGCGCTTTTCGAAGCCGAGGATCGCCGCAAGGACATATTCCGCAATTGGATCAGCCGAGATGCCGCGGCCGACCGTAACGACCGGGCCATCGAGCAGCCACGTCGGAAAGAAATCGACGCCCGTCGATGCGGTCTGGATCCAGCGCAGGCCGAATGGCCAGCCGGCCGGCTTCTCCGCAGGCGCCTTGTGCCATCCGGCGAGCGGCCGCGTCAGCAGCACGTCGGCTTCCGGAGCGATCGCCCAGGGCGCGCGATCGGCGGGATGATCGATGATCAGCGGACGCGACCAGTGATCGGCCAGCGCGGCACGAACGTCCGGGCCAAGCTGATTGACGACGATCGGCGATCGCACGCTGGCGGATGCGCGCTGGCCTTCAATTCGGGGGGTATTCATGTCCTGCAGCTTTACGATGACAATAACGAGGACATGCTAGGCGTTCAGACCAAGATAGTCTTTTCAAAGATCGCCGCTGTCATGCAACAACAGGACGACGCATCTCGACACGACATAAAAGTTTGTCTCTCTGGACTCACTTCGTGCGGATAACGTCAGCCGACGTCGCCTTCGCCGCGGCCTCGCCGGCGCGACGGAAAACGGTCTCCATCAGCCATTGCTCGTTTGGGAAACGATCGGACCATTCGTCCCAGCCGGAGTGTTTGCGGTATTGACCGAGGTGACCGGAGGTCACTACCTCCGCCTCGTCGACGGCGACACGGCGGTCGCAATCGGGTGCAACGTAGATGGCGTCGGCCTGACAATAGAGCTCGCACATGAAGCACGTCTGGCAATCCTCGACACGCGCAAGGATCGGCAGGCCGCCTTGCCCGGCGTCGAGCACATTAGCTGGACAAACCTCGATGCATGTCCCGCAATCCGTACAGCGGTCCGCGACGATAAGCTCGATCATGAAGCCGCCTCGAGTTGACCGGTCTTGGCATCCGCAGGAGCACCGTCGACAGCGACCCAGACCTGGTCCAGGCCGCCACTAAGCAGACGGACTGCAAGCCCGGAATCCCGTGAAGGGAAATCCTCGCGGCGATGAAGGCCCCTGCTCTCCTTACGTGTTGCCGCCGTGGCGACGGACCAGCGCGCTGTTGCCAATAGAGCCGCCGTCTCGCGCGAGGCGATTGTGCCTGCGTCTGCGTGATCGACCAACTCGGTCCACAAGCCCTTGAGCACGTGTGCAGATGCTGCAAGTCCTTGCCCGGTGCGCAATAGATTTTTGTCGAACGGGTGCATTTCGGCGCGCACGCCGTTACGAAGCGCGGCAAGATCGACGGCCCTGGCGCCCCTGCGAGGCTCCCGCCCGGCGCGGCCAAGTGGCCGCAATCGGCCCGCACTCGTCGTGCCGCGCGCCAGGCCTGCCGCAGCACGCCCGGCGAGCACACCGGACGAAAGCGCCCAGGCCGAGTTGACATTGCCGCCACCGGAGATGGCGCCTGCAACCTTCTCGCGCGATGCGTTGTCGCCGGCTACGAACAATCCCGGAACCGATGTCCTGCCATCCACATCGTGCACCCGCACCCCGCCGATGCCGCGAATGGTGCCGTCATTGTGCAATGTCACCTCGAAGCGGTCGCGATAGGGATCGACCCCCCAGCGGTCGAACACCAACGGGACGTTCGGCGATATCGTGTGCAGCCGCGCCTTGATGTCGTCGGGTAGACGATGCAGCGAGCAGTAGACCGGACCGCGCTGGAGCGCGCGCGCCAGGCGAATGGTCTGGTCGGGGCCGAACGGAAGATCGAGCTCGTGCCCGTCGGCGTCGTAATAGGTTGCGAACGCATAAGCCATGCTTCGCGTCATCGTCGAATGCGCGGGCGCAATGGTGTAGGCCGCAGTGAACTCCATGCCGGACATCTCCGCGCCCGCTTCGGCCGCCATGAGATAGCCGTCCCCGGTGTTGGTTCGCGAGCCCAGAAGATGGGACAGGAAGCTGGTCCCGCCGGCCGCAAGGATCACCGCCCCTGCCTCGATCCGATAGGCTCTCCCGCCGTCCTGTCGGCGCTGGCCGCGGGCACCGCCGATCGAGCCGTCGGACCGCGCCAGAAGTTCGAGGACGGGCGAATGATCGAGGATGGTGACACCGTGGCTCAGCACCTGTTGCCGCAGCGCGCGCATATATTCGGGCCCGCGCACCGCGCGATAGTTTACACGCCCATCGTCATCCGCGCCGAACTTGTAATAGCGCGCCAGTGTTGGCAGCGAGCGCCAGGTCTGATCGAGAATGCGATACATCCAGTCCGCTTCGCCGAGACCGAGGCCGCTCGCGATACGATTGGCGACAGCCGTATCGCGGGCCGACGGAGGATCCGGCGGGACCCACCAATGGCCCGGTCCTGCCGCGGCCGTCACGCCGCTGGTGCCGCAATAGCCCTTGTCGACCAGAACGACTTTCGCCCCCGCCTCGGCGGCAGACGTCGCGGCCCATGCGCCCGCCATCCCGCCACCGACGATCAGCACGTCGGTCGCTATCGACAATTCTTCGAGCGCGGAAGACATCATGATCCTGATCTCTCGTAACGCACTAGCCGCTCCGCCGGCACCTGCTGATGCCGAGCGGCACCCGGTGACCCATGTTTGAGGCGGGCCGTACTCGCGTCAATGAAAGGTAAAACTCTTTTGACGCCTCGCAGCGAACGAGTCGTGTGGCCTGTGGCGAAGTCGAGAAGATGGCTATTCTGGCATAGAACAGACTTCTCCAGCGAGGACAGGGAGTAAAACGAAGCTTCTCGCTGTCGTGTGGTCCTGCCCGACGCGAGAAATTGGATCGAAGCCCTTCAAGGCAAGGGAACAGACTTCTTTGATACAGATCGATTGAAGAACAGATCTCCTGCCGATGCAGTTGGCCAAGCGGATTTGTTTCGAAAATTGCGCAGCGACATCAGTTCACTGGACCGGCTGATTGATTTCCTGAAGTGTGCCGCAATGGCTCGTGGTGAGCCGTCGGACGAATGGGAATTCAAGAGACGTCAACATGAATAGGTCGAGGCTTTTGCAGGCGGCGCTCGCGCTGATCATTACGCTGGGTGGCGCGAATAGTGTGCGCGCTGAAACGGGCCAGCTTCGCATCGCCCAGCAATTCGGCATCGCTTACCTTCCGCTGATCGTCGCCAGCGAAAAGGGGCTGATCGAGGAAGAAGCCAAGGCCCTCGGCATTGCGCCGCCAAAGGTCGAATGGCTCCGGCTGTCCGGCGCGGCGGCCATGAACGAGGCGCTGATTTCAGGCGGCCTCGATTTCGCAACGGCCGGCATCACGCCCATGATCCTGACCTGGGACAAGACGCGGACCACGGCCAAGATCATTGGCGTCGCTGCGCTCGGCTCGATGGCGAACATCCTGACCACCAACAATCCCAATATCAAGACGCTGGCCGACTTCACCGAGAAGGACCGGATCGCGCTTCCCTCGGTCAAGGTCGGCTTTCAGCCGATCGTCCTCCAGATGGCGGCGGACAAGGCGTTCGGCAAATACGACAAGCTTGACGAGCTCACCGTCAGCATGCCGCATCCCGACGCGACGGCCCAGATCCTCTCCGGGCATTCGGAAATCACGGCACATTTCACCTCGCCGCCGTTCTCGCAGCAACAACTAGCGAGCGGCAAGGTGCATCAGGTCCTCAACAGCTACGATGTGCTCGGCGGGCCCCACACTTTCAACGTGGTCTATTCCACCACGAAGTTCGTCAACGACAACCCCAAGACGATTTTGGCGTTCGTCCGCGGCCTTGATCGCGCCAATGAATGGATCAAGGCCAATCCGAAGGAAGCTGCCGCGCTGTACATCAAGGCGGAGGGATCGAAGCTTGCCCCCGACTTCGTCGAGAGCATCATTCGCGACAAGGACGTCAACTTCACGACGGCTCCCGAGGGCGCCCAGAAGTTCGCGGATTTCGAGGCCAAGGTCGGCCTGATCAAGCAGGCGCCGGCGTCATGGCGGGACCTGTTCTGGTCCGGCCTCGGAGAGAAGCCGGGAAGCTGATATGAACGTCGCTCCGCGACTGACTGGCCTCGTCGGCGACACCACGTCGTCGACGCTGCTCAAGCTCGATCACGTCAGCATCAGCTATCCGACGCGCGAAGGCATCCTCACCGCGGTCGAGGATGTCAGCTTCACGCTCGCGGCCGGCGAACGGCTGATCCTGCTGGGTCCGTCGGGCTGCGGCAAGTCCACACTGCTGCGTGCGGTGGGCGGTTTCCTCAAGCCAAGCGCCGGTGAAATGCGCATGAACGGCCGGCGGATCGGAGCCCCGGGGCCCGACCGCATGACCGTGTTTCAGGAGTTCGACCAATTGCTGCCGTGGCGCACTGTGCTCGGCAATGTCCGCTATGCCCTGGAGCGAGGAAAATCGCTGCCGCGACGAGATGCAGAGGGCATTGCGCGGCGCTGGCTTGAGCGCGTCGGATTGAAGAACTTCATCGACGCCTTCCCCCATACCTTGTCCGGCGGCATGAAACAGCGCGTCGCGATCGCGCGGGCCTTCGCGCTGGAGCCGGCGCTGCTGCTGATGGACGAACCGTTCGCCGCGCTTGACGCGCTGACGCGGCGGCAGATGCAGGACGAACTGCTCAAGCTGTGCGATGAAACCGGAAACACCGCCCTGTTCGTGACCCATGGCATCGACGAGGCGATTCGCGTCGGAACCCGCATCCTGGCGCTGACGCCGCACCCGGGACGGCTGGCCGCCACCTTCGATGTCCCGCCGGAAACGCGCGCCCGCGGCAGCTCGGGTTTCGGCGAGCTGGAGCGGCGCATCCAGGAGACCGTGTTTTCTGCCCCGGAAGTCGACCATGTCTGACGTCGCGGCCCCAAAACTCGTTCGTGCGCCAGCGCTGCGGCGGGCGCTCGAGGGAACGCCCTGGCGGCGCTTCATCATCCTCGCCGGCTTTGCGCTTGCCTGGGAGCTTTATGCACGCTGGCTCGACAACGCACTTCTGCTGCCGACCCTGGGCGCAACGCTATCGGCGCTGTGGTCGGCCGTCCTGTCGGGCGAGCTGCCAAACCGCGCGTTGACCTCGCTGCGGGTTCTCATCACCGGCTATGCGCTGGGCGTTGCCGTCGCCGCGGTGCTGACGACCCTCGCCGCCCTGTCGCGCTGGGGCAATGAGGCTCTTGGCCTGTTGACGTCGATGTTCAATCCGCTTCCCGCCATCGCGCTTCTTCCTATTGCTCTGCTGTGGTTTGGTGTGGGAACGCCGAGTCTCATCTTCGTCATTGTGCACTCCGTTCTGTGGCCGGTGGCCCTCGCCTGCTATGGCGGCTTCCTCGCGGTGCCGCCGACTTTACGAATGGCCGGCCGCAACCTGGGCCTCTCGGGGGGCCGGTTCGTCGCGGAGATCCTGGTGCCGGCGGCATTTCCCCAGATCCTGTCGGGCCTGCGGATCGGTTGGGCCTTCGCCTGGCGTACCCTGATCGCGGCCGAGCTTGTGTTCGGCGTCAGCGCGCGGTCCGGCGGGATCGGCTGGTTCATCTACACCAGCCGTGCGCAGCTGGAGACGGCAAGCGTCTTCGCCGGATTGCTCACCGTGATCGTGGTTGGTCTTGTCGTGGAAGGCCTGATCTTCCGGACGCTGACGCGGATCACGGTGCAGCGCTGGGGACAGGTGCAAACCTAGGGGAATGCCGGCGATCCCGATCAGTCCTATTGGTGAACGTGCGGGAATGCGTAGCGGTCGGCCAGATAGCGCAGTATTCGCTCCGAGGAATCGAAGAAGCGCCGGCCGTTGGCGACGCCGGCGTCCTCAGGCACCGGCCGGTTCTCATCAAAGACCAGAACCGGAAGCGACTGATGCTGCTCGCCCAAGATATCGACCAGCGCCGTTCGCGGCCGCGTGAATGGCAGGCGCTGCACTTCGATCTGCGTTGCCAGCCCGGGGAACGACGCCAGCAACCCCTCGATTGCATTGCAGTGCGGGCAGACGAAGAAGCGGCCCGGCTGCTCGGGATCTTCAAATCCCGGCTTCAACAGAAAGAGGCGATCTCCGCTCATGGCCGGCCTCCAGAGACGACATGACTTTCAATGGCCGAACAGCCGATAACTCCGATCGGCCGCCCGCAGGTGCCGACTCTCCTCGACCCAGCCCACGGCACGCCGATAGCTGCCCAGCATGGTCGCCTCCTTCAACGCCGCCACGTCGACCGCTTGCGGCGCGTCGGCGAACGGCGAGACGAACAGCGCATCCTCGGGACAATAGAGCTCGCACAGGAAGCAGGTCTGGCAGTCGCTTTGACGTGCGATCCTGGGAATGCCGTCGGTCTTGTCGAAGACGTTGGTCGGGCACACGCTCACGCAGATGTCGCAGGCCGTGCACTGTTCCGCATCGATAACCTCGATCATTCCGCGGCCTCCGCATATTGCGCAGACGCCAGCGGACGTGCGGACGTCCAGACATCATCGAGCCCGCCGCTCGTCACCAGATGGAGGTAACGGTCGTCCTGCTCGGGGTAATCGTCGCGGCGATGCATTCCCCGGCTTTCCTGACGCGTCAGCGCGCTGCGATACATCCAGCGCGCGGTCGCGAGCATGGCGGCCGCTTCGCGTGCACGTAACAGTTCCTTCTCGTCCGGTGCATCGGCAGCCGACGCATCGGACCACAATGCATCCAGCCGACGGAGCGACTCGCCCAGTCGTCCGGCCTCGCGGAAGTAATTCAGCTCGTAGGGGAACACCTCGTCCTGAACGCTCCGCGCGAGGGCGCTGCCCTGCAACGGACGACCGCCGCCAGATCGCAGGCCAACGGTGCCGCGTCGGAAGGCCTGACGCCCGCTCGTCGTACCCATTTGTCGCGCAAACTCGGCGGCGCCCTGGCCGGCCCAATGCCCCGAAGACATCGCCCAGGCGGCATTGTGGCTGCCGCCGCCGGTGAAGCCACCGCAGATCAATTCGCGCGTCGCTGCATCGCCTGCCGCGTAGAGACCCGGCACGGTGGTCGCGCAACTGTCATCGATGATCCGCAGGCCGCCTGTCCCGCGAACGGTTCCTTCGAGGCGCAGCGTGATCGGAAAACGTTGCGTGAAGGGATCGATACCGGTGCGGTCGAACGGAAGAAAGAAGTTCGGCTGGGACACGCGCATGTGCCGCTGGGTCTCCGCGTCCGCCTGGTCAAGCTGCGCGTACACGGGGCCTTTACGGAGCGCGCGCGCAATCACGGAGCGTCCACCTTTCGACGACGCTCCGGGAATGACGCTGCCCTGCTCATCGGTGAAGCTCGACCAGCTGTAGAACAAGGTCTTGGTCACCGATCCGAACGCCGGCGAGATCGCGTAGGCGTTGGAGAACTCCATGCTGGTGAATTCCGCACCCGCCTCCGCAGCGAGGAGATAGCCGTCGCCGGTCAGGACGTTCGAACCGAGCGTCTTGCTGAGAAAGGCGCATCCGCCAGTGGCGATCACCACGGCCTTGGCGTTGACCGCCCAACGATCCCCCTTCTGGCGGCGCAAGCCCGTAGCTCCCGCAACCACGCCGTTGCCATCGACCAGCAGTTCGAGCGCCGGCGAATGATCGAGGATGGTCACGCCGGCCTGCTTGGTCCGCTTGCGCATCAGCCGCATGTACTCCGGGCCCTGGAGCGAATTCCGCTGCGGCCTGCCATCGTCATCGGCGGGATAAGGATAGCCCCAGTCGGCGAGCTGGTTGCTCTGGGCGTAGGTCCGGTCCAGCACGCGCGCCATCCAGCGGCGATCCTGGAGGTGGCCACCGAGTTTCTCACGGCTGGCCATCGCGGCCTCGCGGCGCTCCGGAGCGGGATCGACATACCAAACGCCGGTGCCGGCGGCCGCAGTCGCACCTGAGGTACCGCAAAATCCCTTATCCGCCAGCACGACGCGCGCACCATGTTCCGCGGCGCTGATCGCGGCCCAGGTGCCCGCGGGACCGCCACCGAGCACCAGCACATCCGCGTCGAACATGACGGATCCTGCCGAACTCGACAGCTTCTCGGCGCGACCAGGTGAGTTTGTCATCGCTCGTCTCCGGTTTGACTCTGTTCAGAACGCGGGTATCTGACCCGGCAATTTGTCCTTGATGGTCTGGCGGATCGTGTCGTTCTGATAGGCGCGCACCAGCCTGGCGACCCAAGTGGCATCCTTGTCCTTCTCGCGAACGGCGATGAAGTTGTTGTAGGGATTATTGACCGAGGATTCGATCGCGATGGAATCCTTGCCCGGAATGAGGCCGGCCGGGACGGCGTAATTGGTGTTGATGACGGCGGCATCGACGTCGTCCAAACTACGTGGCAGCTGGGCGGCGTCGATTTCGCGGATCTTGAGCTTTTTGGGATTTCCGGTCACATCGAGCGCGGTCGGCAGAATTCCTACGCCATCCTTCAGCTCGATCAGCTTTTCCGCCTGAAGCAGCCGCAGCGCACGGCCACCGTTCGACGGATCGTTCGGGATACCGATTGACGCGCCCTCCTTGATCTCGGCAACCGACTTCGCCTTTCTGGAATAGAGCCCGATCGGAGCGACGATCGTCTCGCCGACGGCGACGATCTTGTATCCCCGCGTCTTGATCTGATTGTCCAGGAACGGCTTGTGCTGGAAGGCATTCGCATCGAGATCGCCGACGTCAAGCGCGGCATTGGGCAACAGATAATCGTTGAAGACGACAACCTGCACATCGAGGCCGTCCTTGGCGGCGATCTCCTTGACCTTGGCCCAGACGATTTCGGCATCCCCGCCCGATATCCCGACCTTGATCTTCTGATCCGCGGAGGCCGGCGCGGCGAACAGTACAAAGGCGGCCATCACGAGCAACAAGCGACGTCTCATGGTCTACGATCTCCTTCTCTAGCGATAATCTGCTTCGACATCTAGCCGACCCGGGCCACCAGGACGTCCGCCGTGGCATCCGCGAACTCGGACGACATGTCGTTGAAGAGGGCAAGTTCCTGAACCGCCGCAGCACGCGGACGATGATTCGAACCCCCGGAGCCTCGTCGATTCAGGAAAACGCGATCCAGAGCCTGCACAAACCCCGGCGAGCCTGCAATCTCCGATGCGTGCCGCTCACTTCTCGCCACGAAGGCAAAGCTCATCTGATTCACGTCGACGACATAGATCATGGCGCGGCTTCCCAAGAGGACGATCTCCTAGCTGCTGAACCCCGCCGGAATGAACGCCGGGATCTTCTCTTCGATGAACTGCTTCACTTCTGGCGAGTTGAACACCTGGATAAATGCCTTCAGGCGCGGATCGTCCTTCTTGTCGGGCCGTGCCGTGAAGCGCAGCACGAGCCCATCATCAACGGTGCGGTCGATGATGAGCGCCGACTTGGGATCGCCACCGGCCGGAATGAGGTAGGTGATGTTGACGAGCGCCAGCGTCACGTCGTCCAGCGATCGGTAGGTCTGCGCCGGATCAAGCTCGACGATCTTCAGATTCTTGGGGTTGTCGGTGATGTCGAACTTGCTGACCGAAAAGCCCTTGCCTGGCGTCAGCTTGATCAAGCCTGCCCGCTCCAGCAGGATCAATCCGCGGGCGCCGTTGAGCGGCTCGTTCGGAATGGCGACGCTGTCGCCGGACTTGATCTCGTCGAGCGTCTTGATCTTCTTCGAGAACAGCCCGACGGGCGCGATCACGCCGACCTTGTCGGCCTGCACCAGATTGAATCCACGCTGCTTGTTCTGAAGCGCGAGATAAGTCGCATGCTGGAACAGATTGGCATCGACCTCGCCGCTGTTCACGACCTCATTCAATGCGACCCAGTCCGAGAGCTCGACGATCTTGACGTCCTGCCCCTTGTCCTTGGCGAGTTTGGCGGCAAACGAGGCCAGTTGGCCAACCGGGCCGGCGCTGGTCGCGATCTTCAGGGGCTCGCCGGCGAAGGCGGCCGCGGTGAACGCGAGCCAGAGACCCGCGGCCTGGGCGGTACGACGAAGGATTTTCACTGTCTCAATTTCCATTGCAATTCAGATGACGCGTCTCACGCGGCTTTGCGCGCACCGGCCTCGGCCTGCGCCAGCGCCTGGCCGAGATCTGCCAGGATGTCGTCGGGATGCTCGATCCCGACCGAGAGGCGAACGTAGCCCGGGGTAACGCCGGCGGCGAGTTGCTCGGCTGGGGTGAGCTGCTGGTGCGTCGTCGACGCCGGGTGAATCGCAAGCGACCGGGCATCGCCGATATTGGCAACGTGATAGAACAGCTTGAGTGCGTCGATGAACCGCCGGCCGGCCTCGACACCGCCTTTGAGCTCGAAGCCGACCAAGGCGCCGTAGCCGCCCTTCAGATACGCGTCGGCCCGGCGCTTGTTCTCGCCGCTCTGCAGCCCTGGGAAGATCACGTTCGACACCGAAGGATGCTTGGCGAGGAAATTCGCGACCTTCACCGCATTCTCGTTGTGCTGGCGGATGCGCAGCGGCAAGGTCTCGAGACCCTGGATGAACTGGAAGGCGTTCTGCGGCGCAATGGATGCACCGAGGTCCCGCAACAGCTTGACGCGGGCTCGCAGGATGTAGGCGATCGGTCCGAGCGGCTTCGCCGCCTCGGTCCAGATCGCGCCGTGATAGGCCTCGTCGGGCTTGTTCAGCAGCGGGAAGCGCTCGGCATGGGCAGCCCAGTCGAAGTTGCCGCCGTCGACGATGGCGCCGCCGATTGCCGTGCCATGGCCGCCGATATATTTTGTCGTGGAATAGACCACCACTGCGGCACCGTGCTCGAACGGTCGCGCGATCAGGGGCGAGGCCGTGTTGTCGAGAATCAACGGCACGCCCAGCGAGCGGCCGATATCCGCGACCTCCTTGATCGGGAACACGTTCAGCTTGGGGTTCGGGAGCGTCTCGCCAAAGTAGGCCCGCGTCTTCGCATCGGTCGCGCGACGGAAGTTTTCAGGGTCGGAGGGATCGACGAAGCGGACCTCGATGCCGAACTGCTTCAGGGTCTGCGAGAGCAGCGTCCAGGTCCCGCCGTAGAGATCGGTCGATGACACGATGTTGTCGCCGGCTTGCGCGATATTGAAGATCGCGAAGGCGGAGGCGGTCTGCCCCGAGGCGACGGCAAGCGCCGCCACACCGCCCTCCAGCGCGGCGAGCCGCGTCTCGAACGCCTCCTGGGTCGGATTGCCGATGCGGGTATAGATCGGGCCGAGTTGCTCGAGCGCGAACAGACGCGAAGCATGATCGGCGTTCTCGAACTGGAATGACGTGGTCTGGTAGATCGGAACCGCGACTGCGCCGGTGGCGGGATCGGTGCGGTACGATCCGCCGTGCAGCGCGAGCGTCTCGAAATTCCGGGTTTCCAAGGCCATCTGCTTTTCCCTTTCGATCTCGATAGTGCGCGCCGTTCGCGGCCCGCCATCCTTGTCGATCAAAATGATGTGGCCGGATTCCGCCTCTGTCGAGCGTGTCCGAAAAATAGCGATGCACGTGCTGCATCATCGCCGCCTCGCAACGCGTTTGTTTCCGCGCCTTTGCCGAATTGGAAACAAACTCGCTCGCACAAAATGCTAGTAACAGTCACGCGCAGCGAATGTGCTTCGCAAATAGACGATCGAGCCAGATCATGACGCGACCGCGCGAGCTACGCTTCAACGCTTTCAACATGACCGCGCCGAGCCACAATTGGGCGGGCCTGTGGTCTCATCCGCGCGATGCGTCCATTGATTACAACACGCTGGATTATTGGGTCGACTACGCCAAGACCGCTGAGCGTGGACTGCTCGACGGCATCTTCCTGGCGGATGTATTCGGCGTGTACGACGTCTTTGGCGGCACTGCCGATGCCGCCGCCCGTCATGCGGTGCAACTTCCTAACGCGGACCCGACCCTGCTCGTGTCCGCCATGGCGCTCGTCACCCGCCATCTCGGCTTCGGCATCACATCCAACCTGACCTTCGAGCATCCCTATCAACTCGCGCGCACGTTTTCGACGCTCGACCACCTTACGAAAGGCAGGATCGGCTGGAATATCGTCACCGGCTATCTCGACAGCGGCGCGCGCGGCATGGGTTTGCCGGCCGGCCGCGCCCACGACGACCGCTATGACGCGGCCGAAGACTTTCTCACTGCGGCCTACAAGCTCTGGGAGGGAAGCTGGGAGGACGATGCGGTTCGCCGCGACCGCGGCAGCCGCATCTTCACGGACCCCGCAAAGCTCCACCGGGTTCTGCATGAAGGCCCCTACTTCAGGGTCGATGGCATTCATCTCGCCGAGCCTTCGCCGCAACGAACGCCGCTTTTGTATCAGGCCGGCACCTCTAAGCGCGGCCGCGCCTTCGCCGCCCAACACGCAGAAGCGATCTTTCTCAACGGCCAGACCAGGCCAATCCTTGCACGCGCCGTCCGCGAAATCCGGGAGGCCGCGAAGACCCATGGCCGCGATCCCTACGACATCCGCCTGTTTGCCGGCGCGACCGTGATCGTGGCGCCGACGCGGTCCGAGGCGAATGATCTGCTCGAGGACTACGCACGGCATGTCGACCAGACCGGGCAGCTCGCCTTGTTGTCGGGCTGGACCGGCATCGACTTCTCGACCTATCGGCCGGACCAGCCGATCGAGTATGTCGAGAGCAACGCCATCCAGTCGATGGTCGAGAATTTCACGGTCCGGAGCGACCGGCCGGTCAATGTCGGCGACCTCGCCGGATTGAGCCGCGCCGGCGCTCGCTCGCCTTTCGTGGTCGGCTCGCCGCAGGATGTCGCCGACGAGCTGATCGCCTGGGCTGATGAAACCGATGTCGACGGCTTCAACCTGTTTCGCCTGGTCGCGCCGGAATCGCTGAACGCTTTCGTCGATCTCGTGGTGCCCGAGCTGCAATCGCGCGGCGTCTACAAGACCGCCTATCGCGACGGCACGCTGCGCGAAAAGCTTTTCCCTGGACGCGGTCCGCGACTGCACGCGACGCATCCCGGCGCGCGTTATCGGCGCTCAGCCGACAATCTGAGATCCGATGCCGCCGAATAGCGGGCGGGCCGATTTCAGATAACAAGCCGCATCGCGTGGAAAATTCCGTTCTCGGATCGTGTCCGACCAGAGACGCTTCGTTCTCCAACTGCCCCGCATTCTGAAATTGCAACGCGGCCGCGATTGCCGGCACATTGCGGCCTGCAATTTGCCAAACGCGTCGCCAAAGCGGCTCAGCTTCAGGATCATGATTCATGTCTCGTTCCACCTCCCGCCTGCGGACGCTCGCCGCGGCTGCGCTCGGCATCTTCGCCATGGCGACCGTTCAGCCTGCGATGTCCGAGGAGATCCGCATTGGCTATCAGAAATCCTCGACCCTGACGGCGATCCTGAAAACAAACGGTGAGCTGGAGAAGGCACTGGCGCCGCTCGGCGTCACGGTGTCCTGGCACGAATTCACCAGCGGCCTGCCGCTGCTGGAAGCCATCAATATCGGCAGCATCGATTTCGGCGCGGACGTCGCCGACACCGTACCGATCTTCGCGCAGGCCGCTGGCGCAAAGCTTGCCTATGTCGCCGAGGAGGCCGCCTCGCCGGCGGCGCAGGCGATCGTGGTGCCGCAGTCGTCCGCACTCAAGTCCATCGCCGATCTCAAGGGCAAGAAGATCGCGGTGACCAAGGGCGCCGGCAGCCACTATCTGCTGCTTGCGGCGCTCGCGAAGTCCGGGCTGAGCTTCAAGGACATCACGCCCGCCTACCTCACCCCGGCGGACGGCCGCGCGGCCTTCGTCAGCAACAATGTCGATGCCTGGGTCGCCTGGGATCCGTTCCTGACCAGCGCTCTGCACCAAACGAAAGGCAGTATCCTGTCCGACGGCAGCAATGGCCTTGCGAGTTACAAGCGCTATTACCTCGCCGCGGCCACTTATGCGGACAAGCATGCCGAAGTGCTCAACGTGATCTTCGCAAAGCTCTCCGAGACTGGCAAATGGGTGAAGGCCCAGCCGAAGGACGCCGCCACATTGCTCGCGGGCCTCTGGGGTATCGATGCCGCCACCGTCGAGGAGGCCAACAGCCATCGCTCCTATCAGGTGGGCGCGGTCACCGGCCCGGGCCTATCGGAGCAGCAGCGAATTGCAGACGCATTCCACGCCGAGGGTCTGATCCCCGTGAAGATCGACACCACGGCCATCAAGATCTGGTCCCCAAAGGGGGCCTGATCTCCGCTCCTTGCGGCTTAGACCGCCGATTTTCGGAATCAACATGCCGCCACGCCAATTGCACCTGAACGTCAACCTGCTTCACTCCGGCGTCTATCCATCGGCTTGGCGCCTACCGGGCAGCGATCCACGTGCATTCTTCGATCTCGGTCATTATGTGCGGGTGGCGCAGATTGCCGAACGCGGGAAGTTTGACGCCATCTTTCTGGCGGACTCGCCGGCCGTGAACGACCGGATCGACTACCGGTCGTTCACGTCGCTGGAGCCGACCATCATTCTGGCGACGGTCGCGGCCGCGACAACGCATATCGGCCTGATCGGCACGGTGTCGACGACCTACAACGAGCCCTACAACATCGCGCGCCGCTTCGTGACGCTCGACCACGCGAGCGGTGGACGTTCAGGATGGAACGCCGTCACCACCGCAGATGCCGCGTCAGGCCGCAACTTCGGTCTCTCAGCGGTGACGGAGCACAAGGCCCGCTACGAGCGCGCCAAGGAATTCACGGAGGTCGTCCACGCGCTGTTCGACAGTTGGGAGGACGACGCCTTCGTCGGTGACAAGGCGAGCGCCAGGTTCGTCGATACGTCGAAAGTACATCCAATCGCCCACCGCGGCCCGCATTATTCAGTCGCCGGCCCCCTGAACGTGCCACGCTCGCCGCAGGGACGACCGGTGACGGTGCAGGCGGGCGGCTCAGATGACGGCCGCGACTTCGCCGCCGCCTATGCGGAGGCTGTGTTCACACTGGCGCAATCGATCGAGGAAGGCGTCGCCTATGCGCGCGATGTGCGCACGCGTGCTGCAGCTTACGGACGCTCCGGTGATTCCATCGTCATTCTGCCGGGACTCGCCATCGTCATCGGCAGTACCGAGGCCGAGGCAAAACGGCGGCAAGACGAGCTCTGGGAGCTGGTGCCGATCGAATACAGCCTGGCGCGGCTGGCTGGCACGCTCCAGATCGACCCTACGCTGCTTGAACTCGACAAGCCCCTGCCCGATCCGCTGCCACTGCCGGTCAACGCCAACCACACGATGTTCCAGGGTACCGTGAATCTTGCCCGGCGCGGAAATCTCACCGTCCGCCAGTTGATACGCGCGCTCGGAGGCGGCGTTGGCCATCGCATCATCGTCGGCACGCCGGAGTGGATCGCGGACGATATCGAGGCCTGGTTCAAGGCAGGCGCCGCGGACGGCTTCAACCTGATGCCGGATGTTCTGCCAACGGGGTTGGAGACCTTCGTCGACACAGTCGTGCCGATCCTTCACAAGCGCGGCCTGTTCCGGACCGAATACACCGGCACAACGCTTCGCGATCATTTTGGTCTTGCGCGACCGGCGAGTCGCTTCGCCAAGCGGGCGCCGGAAGTTGCGTCCGCCTGACCTACCCCAAGGACTGGGCCAGCCCCTCGGAGGGCCCAGTCGATTGCGTCGCCCGCACACGGGGAATCACCTCGAGCGCAAAACGCCGCATCTCGGCTTCGAATGGCTGGAATTGCAGCATGAACAGTTCGATGCCCGCGGCATGGAACGCCTCGATGCGCGCCGCGACCTCGTCGTAACTCCCGACCAGCCCGGCGGCCGTGCCGCCGTTGCTGCCGACCCGCGGCGTCTTCTGCATGGTCTGCATCATCACGACCTTGGGATCGGTATTCTGCTTCTGAATGGCTTTCATCGGTGCATCCTTTGCGGCGAGGCTGAGCAATCGCTCATACGCGGCCTGCGCCTGCTCTCGGGTCTCGCGCGCGACGACAAAGGCGGACAAGCCGAAACGCAGCGGCGGCGCCGAACCTCGCGGCCGCGCCGCGACATCCGCGATCAGGCCGGCTACATCGTCGAGCGGCTGGCCGTTGATGAACCAGACATCGCCATGGCCGGCGACGAGATCGCGCGCCGGCTCGGACTCGCCGCCGACATAGATGAGCGGACGCCTGCGATATAGGCCGGCCGGGCGCAGCGCATAGTCGGTGACGTTGAAGTGTTCGCCAGCATAGGTGAGGCGCTCGCCCTCCATCAGGCGCGAGACGACGGATATCCATTCGCGGCCATACGCATAACGCGCATCGTGCTCCGGAAAGCCGATCCCGGCCTTCTCCAGTTCCGGGCGATTCCAGGCATTGACCAGATTGATCGCGAACCGGCCTCGGCTGATGTTCTCGATGCCGAGCGCCAGCTTGGCGAGCACCACGGGGTGATAGAGATACGGCTTGATCGCGGCGATGATCTCGATGCGCTGCGTCAGCGCGGCGATCGCAGCGGCAGCGCTCCAAGCTTCGAGCTGATCGAGATCCTCCCGATGCGGATTGATCGTGTGCTGCGCGATCAGCGTCGAATCATACCCGAGGTCCTCGGCAGCAAGGATGAGATCACGATTGCGCTCCCAAGAGGCATCGTAGGGCTCTTCCGGGTCCTGATGCGCCGCACGTGGGCCATGCACCAGCGCCCAGATGCCGAAGCGAAGAGGTGCAGCCGTCATTATGCTCTCCCGTAACTCTCTCGACTTTGAGCGTTCTCGCCAATGGCTGGCGCAAGTTCAAGCAGACCTGCATCAAAAGATTTTCTTTGTCGCGCATCCACGCGGCGACGACAGCAGATCACTCCGGATCTGACGACAATTGAAATACCGCTCTATTTCTGTGAGCTCGATTTCGTGGGACATTTTGTCGAGACGGCAAGTGATTGGCGTCACATCGCATGCATCGAATGCAGCGCGTAAAACGAGGTCTCGCGTCTTGAGCAATATCGAACTGAGCGGCATCTACCGCACCGTGATCGGTGCGGACAGCGCGCCGTCGTCGCAAGGCGGCGACAACGCACTCGCTCCGACCGCTCCGAAAAGCAAGCTTGGCGCTCGCGGCCTTCAGCTTCTGTCGTGGTTCGCCCCGGTCGTGCTTGTCGTCATCTGGGAATGGCTGGCGCAGGCGGGATGGCTCTCGCCGCAAGTCCTGCCCGCGCCGAGCAAGGTGATCCGGACCGCGTTCAAGCTTGCGACCACGGGGACACTGCTCAACGACCTCGGCGTGAGCTTGCTGCGGGCGGCGGCGGGATTCGCGATCGGCACGGCCGTCGGTGGCGGCCTTGGCATTCTCGTCGGCTTCTCAAAGATTGCCGAAGCCGCAATCGACCGCAGCGTGCAGATGATCAGGGCCATTCCGTTCCTCGCAGCCCTACCCCTGGTCATCGTCTGGCTTGGCGTTGGTGAGACGCAAAAAATCTTCCTTGTGGCCCTCGGCGTCACCTTCCCGATCTACATCAACACGGTCCTCGGTATCCGCCAGGTCGACCCAAAACTGCTCGAGCTCGGCCGCGTCCAAGGCCTGAGCTCTATCCAGCTGATCCGACGGATCATCCTTCCCGGCGCATTACCGTCGATCCTGACCGGGGTCCGCTATGCGCTGGCGACGGCATGGCTTGCGCTGGTCGTAGCCGAAACCATCGGCGCGCAGTCGGGTATCGGTTTTCTTGCCATGGACGCGCGCGAATTCCTGCGCACCGACGTGATCATGCTGACGATCGTGATTTATGCGCTGATTGGCGTCGCAGCCGACGGCATCGCGCGCTTCCTCGAACGGCGCCTGCTCGCCTGGCATCCGAACTACGGAGCAGCACGATGAACGCGCACGTCGCTCCGCTGTCGGCTGCCTCATTCGAAGCCGGACCCGCCGTCGTTGTCAGCAATCTCGTGCGCAGCTACGGCAGCCGCGCCGTGATCGAAAAGCTGAACCTGCGCATCGAGCGAGGCGAGTTCGTTGCGTTGCTTGGCGAGAGCGGCTGCGGCAAGACCACGCTATTGCGGGCGCTCGCGGGTCTCGATTCGATTCAAGGCGGCCGCATCGTCGCGCCGCGGCGGCCGGCGGTAGTGTTCCAGGAGCACCGGCTCCTGCCCTGGGACAGCCTCTGGCGCAACGTCTCGCTTGGCCTGCGGGTGCCGGACGCGCGCGAACGCGCGGCCGAAGCGCTGACAGAGGTCGGCCTCGGCGACCGTCTCGACGATTGGCCGCGTAATCTTTCCGGCGGACAGGCCCAGCGCGTCGCGCTTGCCCGCGCGCTGGTCCAGCAGCCCGAGCTTCTGCTGCTCGACGAGCCGTTTGCCGCATTGGACGCGCTCACCCGCATCCGCATGCATGAACTCGTTCGCGAGCTCGTCGCCAACCATCAGCCGGGCGTTCTGCTCGTCACGCACGACGTCGATGAGGCAATTGCGCTCGCCGACCGTATCCTGGTGATGCGGAACGGCGCCATCGCTTTCGAGCATCGCGCCGGGCGTGACGGCTCGATACCCATCTCGCGCGCCGAGCTCCTCGGCGAGCTTGGCGTGGTTTCCCACTCTCCCAATTAGTTCATCCGGAAGGCAAATATGTCCGACTACTCAATCGCCAAACCATCCCGGCGCAGCTTTCTCGGCTCCGCAGCCTTCGGAATTGGCGCGCTCGCCGGCATGAATATCAGCGAATTCGCCCAGGCCGCGCCTGGCCGGACCACCGACACCGTTCGCCTGACCTGGGGCCTGAGCGGCCTCAATCTGATCGCCAAGGAGCGCGGCGAGTTCGAGAAAATGCTGGCCAAGGACGGCATCAAGGTCGAATGGCTCGGGCCCTTCCCGAACCACGCCCCGACCTTGCAGGCGGTCACCGGCGGCAGCGCCGACTTCAGCTTCGGCGGCAGCACGACGCCGGCGCTGGCCGCGATCATCGCGGGCTCACCGCTGGTGTTCACCCAGTTCGTGGTCTACGAGCCGCGCACCACGGCAATCATCGCCAAGGACGGTTCCGGCATCGACAAGATCGAGGACCTCGTCGGCAAGTCGGTCGCGGTCAACCGCTCCGGCCTCGGCGAATTCCTGCTGGTCGCAGCGCTCGAGAAGCACAAGGTCGACCGGTCCAAAGTCAAGTTCGTCTATCTCAATCCGCCCGATGCGGCGCCCGCCCTCGCCTCGGGCAAGGTCGACGCCTGGTCGATGTGGAGCCCCGGCGTCGACATTGCCCGGCTTGAATACAAGGCGCACGACATCTTCCTTGAGGGTCGCGATCTCGACTTCCAGATCGACTACACGTCTTACCTCACCACCCGCAAATTCGCGACCGACAACCCTGCCCTCGTCCGCGCCGTAAACGATACGTTCCGCGCCGAAGGCAAGTGGATCTCGGAGAACGGCAAGGACGCCGAGTACATTGCCCAGAAAGCGGGCAAGTACAGCGACGAGGTTCGCGACCAGTTCATCGCGCTGAAGCGCCAGTATCGCTACTTCGGCGTCAACGACGAGCGCTTCATCAGCGAGCTGCAAAAGGCTGCCGACTGGCTCGTCGCCCGCAAGGTTTTGCCCGAGCCGGTCAAGGTGACCGACCATCTCGCCCAGCTCTGAGAACGCGACCAACAGGCCAATCATGAACAAGACCGTATCCGCTCCCTCCCTCGGCACATCGGAGCCGCTCAAGACCGCCTCGCCGGAGCTGGAGGCGTTGCTCAACCAGATCGCCGAGGGGGCAAGCGCGCGCGAACGCGACCGCGTGCTGCCCTTCGATGTCATCGATCTCATCCGCCGCGCCCGTCTCGGCGCCTTGCGGCTTCCGGTGAACGCCGGCGGCGCGGGCAGCACGATCCGCGATCTCTTCGCTTTCGTGATTCGCCTCGGCGAGGCCGACGCCAATGTCGCGCATATCCTGCGCAACCATTTCAGCGTGGTGGAACGGCTGGTGCGTACGCCCAAGGACGAGCAGAGCCGCGCGTGGCAGAAGGCGGTCGCCGAAGGCGCCATCATCGGGCTCGCCACCACCGAGCTCGAAAGCCCCCGCGTCGGCAATGTCACGCCGGGGACGACCTTCACGCCTGACGGAAACGGCGACTACTTCCTGAACGGGACCAAATATTACAGCACCGGCACACTGTATTCAGATTACGTCCTCGTCCGCGCCGCCGATCCTGATGGCACCAGCGGCGCGACCATCGTTCCGATCAAGCGCGACGGCATCGAGCTGGTCGACGACTGGGATGGGCTCGGACAGCGGCTCACTGCAACCGGCACAACGCATTTCCGTAACGTCAAGGTCAAACGCCAGGAGATCGTCTTCGACACGCCCGACACGGGCTACGGCGTTGCCTACTCCAACACGTTCGCCCAGCTGTTCCTGACTGCGGTCGTTGCCGGCATCGCGCGGGCGACCCTGCGTGACGCCACTGCCCTGATCCAATCGCGCAAGCGCACCTTCTATTACGCGCCGACCGAAATTCCGACCGACGACCCCCTGCTTCAGCAGACCGTCGGCCAGATCGCAAGCGGTGCGTTTGCGGCCGAAACCGTGGTGCTGGCGGCTGCCGAGGCGCTGGACGTTGCAACCGACGCCTTCGACGCGGGCGCAGCGAACGCCGCGGAGGCCGCCCACACCGCCGCGCTGCTCTCGGCCAAGGCCAAGATCGTCGCCGACGATTTCGCGATCCGCGGCGGCAGCCTGCTGTTCGACGTCGGCGGCGCTTCCGCGACCAAGAAGGTTACCAATTTCGATCGCCACTGGCGCAATGCGCGGACGCTGTCCTCGCACAATCCGACGACCTACAAGGCGCGCTCGATCGGCCAGTACGAGATCAGCGGCACGCCCCTGCCGGCGAAGGGCTTCTTCTAGGCAAGATGGCGCCGCATTCGATGGTCCGATGCAAGGAGAGACAGACATGGGAAAGTCGGACATCCATCTGGTCACTGACAGCAATGAGATCGAGCACCAGTTCCGCACCGTGATGCGCCGCCTCGCCGGCGGCGTCAGCATCATCACGGCCGGCCGCGATGACGACATCACGGGGATGACGGTCACGTCGCTGACCTCGCTGAGCGCGAGCCCGCCGCGCGTGCTGGTCAGCGTCAATCGGCAGGCTTCGTCCTTTGCCCCGATTGAGCGTCACAGGGTGTTCGGGGTCAACATCCTCGGATCCGACCAGCAGGAGCTCGCGAACCGATTCAGCAATGGCAGACTCAAGGGGGCGCAGCGGTATGAAGGCGTCGCCTGGACGGCTGGGCTATCCGGCGTCCCCCTGCTTGGCAATTCACTGGCGACAGTCGAGTGCCAAGTGGAGGAGATCATCGAGCGGTATTCGCATGGGATCATCGTCGGCAGCATCTTGAGCTTCGAACTGTCGCCCCAGTTGTCGGGACTGGTATACTGGAACGGTCAATACATCGAGATAAAGCACGATTTCGATCTGGACTTGCTCGCCGAGATCAGCATCCCTCTGGCGCATGTCAGGTAGGAGCACTCCTGCAGCTTCTCGAGCTCCCGCATCAAACGAGGGCAGCATGAAACGCGAAATCCCGACCTCGGACCTGGAGCCCACTTCCAGGCGGTGGCAGCTCGACCGGATCGTGGCCGAGCTACGTGTCTCCCGGGAGGAGACACACAGCATTCGCAGGGATGGCGAAGCCCGCCAGGCCCCATCGCGCGAAGCGCTGGAGGCGGTCCTCGATGGCCTCACGGCAGCACTGTTTCCACGGCATTACGGTCGCTCTGAGCTCGACGGCGAGAATATCGACTATTTTGTCGGAAATACCCTCAGCGTCGCCCTGGACTCGTTGTGCGACCAGATCCATCGCGGCGCCCTCTTCATCGGCGACGAACTCACCGCCGGCTTCCGCCGCGAGGACGCCATAGAACTGACCCGGACATTCGGCTCGCGACTGCCGATCGTGCGCGGGCTCCTCATCAATGACCTCAGGGCCGCCTTCGTCGGAGACCCCGCCGCCCGCAATTTCCCCGAGATCCTGATCGGCTATCCCGGGATGACAGCGATCATTCATCACCGCCTCGCCCACATCCTGCACGGGCTGGGTGCCCGGCTTATCGCTCGCCTGATCGCCGAGATCGCGCATACCCGCACCGGGATCGACATTCACCCCGGCGCGAGCATCGGTTCGGGCTTCTTCATCGACCACGGCACCGGCGTGGTCATCGGCGAGACGGCAATCATAGGCGACAACGTCCGCGTCTATCAGGCCGTCACGCTCGGCGCCCGTCACTTTCCGACCGACGACGATGGCAGTTTGATCAAGGGCGACGCCCGCCATCCGATCGTGGAAGACGACGTCGTCATCTATGCCGGCGCTACGATTTTGGGCCGGATCACCATCGGTCGCGGATCGACGATCGGCGGCAATGTCTGGCTGACCCAGACTGTGCCGCCGAACAGCATCGTGACCCAGGCCACGGTCCGCAATAAGCAAGGCTAGACAGCCGGCGCCTTCCAGCGCATCAGGCGACGCTCCAGCGCCTCGAGGATTGCGTTGAAGGCGAGGCCGATCACGGTGATTCCGAGGATGCCGAAATACATCTGAGGGATCAGGAAACTGTACTGGCTGTTGATGATGAGATAGCCGAGCCCGGATTTCGCGCCCACCATCTCGGACGCGACCAGCACCAGCATCGCCGAGGCGCTGGCCAGGCGGATGCCGACGAAGATCGTCGGCAGCGACGCCGGCAGGATCACCTTCCGGAACAACTGGCTCGGCGTCGCCCCCATCGTCCGCGCCGACTTGACCAGAAGCGGATCGACCTGGCGGACCGCCGCGATCGTATTGAGCAGCAGCGGCCAGGCGCAGCTGTAGACCACCATGGTGACCTTCGACAGTTCGCCGATCCCGAGCAACAGGATGAAGACCGGCAGCAGCGCAAGCGGCGCCGTGTTACGCGCGATCTCGATGATCTGGTTCAGGATATCGCCAAGCCGGGCGTACCACCCCGTCAGCACACCCAACGGCACGAACAGGACGATGGCGATCAGGAAACCGCTCAGGGCCCGAAGCAGACTGGCACCGACGTCGTCATAGAGCTCCCCACTCTGTGCAAGCTGCCAGCCCGCGACGATCACCTCGGAGAACGGCGGCAGGAAGGTCACGTCGATGAGACCGAAGCGCGGCGCCGTTTCCCAGACGGCGAGGAACAGCAGCAGCAGCAGGGATCGTTGCCCGAAGATGGCGAACCATCGTACCAGGCCGCCCGTGACCGCCGTGATCGCGCCGCCGCGCTGCGCGGCCCGATCCTTCGGGCTTCCCTCGGCCAGCTCCAGCAGCGTCAAGATCTCCAGATTAGACATGAGCAAGCTCCTTCGCCTTTGCGATCCGCTCGCCGTCCGAGATCGCGGCCTGGGAGCCTTGCGCCTTCAAGACCTCGTCGCGCAGCAAGGACCACACCTCGTGCCTGACATGCCCGAACCCGGGCAGCGATCGTACATCCTCGGTCTCGCTGTGCAGCTCATCGGGAATATCGATGACCTGCTTGATGCGGCCGGGGCGCGAGGTCATCACCGCCACGCGCTGGCCCAGGACCACGGCTTCGTCGATACCGTGGGTGATGAACAGAATGGTCTTTCCGGTGCGGCGCCAGATCCGCAGCAGCTCTCCCTGGAGAGTCTCTCGCGTCTGTGCATCGAGCGCCGCGAACGGCTCGTCCATCAGCAGCACCTCCGGATCGTAGGCAAGGCTGCGGGCGATCGCGACGCGCTGCTTCATGCCGCCGGAGAGCTCGTGCGGATACCGGTCGGCGAAGCCGGACAGACCGACCAGGTCGAGATAATACAGCGCCGTCTCCCGCCGCTCCCTGGCTTTCAGGCCGGCAATGTCGAGCCCAAACTCGACATTCTGCGCAGCCGTGCGCCATGGAAACAGCGCATATTGCTGGAACACGATGCCGCGGTCGCGCGCCGGTCCCTCGATGACCTTGCCATCGAGCAGGATGCGGCCGCTGCTCGGCGTCGTCAGGCCCCCGAGCAGGTCCAGCAGGGTCGACTTGCCGCAGCCGCTCGGCCCGACCAGCGCAAGGAATTCGCCTGCACGCACATCGAGCGTGATGTCGTCGAGCGCGGTGAAGCGCTGCGCCGGTCCGCCGTCCTTGCCGCGGACCAGGAACTCCTTGCGGACATGTTCGAAGCGGATCTTGGCCGTCGTCATTTGGCCTCCGCGGTCTTGCCCGGGCGGAAATAGTTGAACTCGTTGGTGTAGAGATCCGACGGCTTGAGCTGGTCCTGCTTCAGCAAGCCATCCCTGACCAGCCAGTCGATCCAGACCTGGAGCTCGGCATCGCCGATCACGCCGCCCTTGGTCGCGACGCCCGTGCTCTTCCAGTACTTGATCGGGGTGGCGTCCTCGTTGCGCTTGCGATCCGCGACGATGCGTTCGAAGCGGGCGCGGACCTCCTCCGGCGACGTTGTCTGAGCCCAGTCGATGGCACGAGACACGCCCTCGATCAGCTTGCGGGACGTGTTCGGATTGTCCTTGATGAACTTGTCCCGCAGCACATAGGCCCCTCCGGTGAAGTTCCCGAAGACGTCCGTATCCGCAAACAGCCGCCGAATGCCGCCGCGCTCGAGTGCCTTGTCACGCAGGACGCCGCCGAGCGTGCTAAGCTCGACCTGCCCCTGCCGCAGCGCCTGCTCACCCGTGACCGGCGGGATCGCAACCAGCGTCACCTGCTTCGCGTCCGCCGGCGTCAGGCCGTTGCGAGCCAGGTACTCGCGCAGCACGAATTCATGGTGCGCTCCCAGCGTATTGACCGCGACCTTCTTGCCGATCAGGTCCCGCGCGGTCTTGATCGGACTATCCTCCTTCACGTAGTAGCCGCTGTAGGTGTTGTCGTCCGAGCCGTAATAGCCGACCACTGCCTTGATCGGCGCCTTGGCGGCGATCAGCTTGATGATCGCGCCGTAGAAAGCGCCACCGATGTCGATATCGCCGGTGACGACGGTCTGGATGTCCTGCGGTCCGCTGATAGTGTTGCCGACCCATTTGAGCTTGAGCGGCGCGAGATAGCCGAGGTCGTCAGCCAGCTCGATGAAGGTCACCTGCCCAGCCCAGCCCTGGTAGCGGATCTCGGTCTTCTCGAGCTGCGGCTCGGCCATAGCACTTCCGAAGAGCCCTGTCAGACCGAGGGCGGCGAGGCCAAGTTGCCGACGTCTTGCACGGAGCCCGGCAACCAGCCGGCGCAGAGCGGAGATAGCGATTCTCATTGTGTTCACTCCATCGCTCGTTTTCAGGCGGCCTTTGCCTGCGGCTTCGCCACCTTGACGCGAGTGACGCTGCTCCGGCCGTCGATGCTGACCGGCACTTCGCCGTCGATGGTGGCGCGCCGGACCACGCGGTGCTGGTCGCCATAGTCGTTCACGGCGTAGTGCTGGGTCGCGCGGTTGTCCCAGATCACCACGTCCCCTTGCCGCCAGCTCCAGCGCACGGTGTTCTCCGGCGCGGTGATGTGCGACTGGAAGAGATCAAACAGCTTCTGGCTGTCGTATTTCGACAGGCCGACGAATCGCTGGACGAAGTTGCCGAGCACCAGCGTGCGTTCGCCGGTTTCGGGATGGACGCGAACGACGGGATGCTCGGTCTCGTAGACCGTCGCCGTGAAGACCTCATCGAATTGCTTCCGGTCGGCCTCACTCGCTCGGGTCTTGACCGCATAGTCATAGGCATTGCTGTGTACCGCCCAGAGCTCGTCCGCGAGCTTGCGCAGCGGTGCCGGCAGATCGAGATAGGACGTGGCCGTGTTCGACCAGATCGTGTCACCGCCGTACTCAGGGATTACCACCCCGCGCAGAACCGAGATCTTCGGATAAGCGTCGACGAAGGTGACATCGGTGTGCCACTGGTCGGCGCGGCCGCCTCCGCGCGCGGAGTCGAGTTCGAGGATCGAGGCCGTGCCCTTGGTGGCGCCGACCGTCGGATGCGGCACCAGCCTGCCGAGCCGATGGGCAAAGCGCTCCTGCTCGGCATCGTCGAGATGATCCTGGTCACGGAAGAAGATGACCTTGTGCTCGAGCAGCACCTGGTTGATGGCGGCAATCGTCCGATCCGGAAGATCACCGGACAGCTTGATGTTCCTGATCTCCGCGCCGATACGCGCCGATCGCTTGACGATATCCGCGCGCGGAATGACGTTGTCGATGGTGATTCCGTCAGTCATGTCATCTTCCCCAAGACCGCGATCCGTTTGGACAAGGCTCCGCCGTGCGCCGATCGCTGCTGCGACGGCGGAGTGAAAGACAGTGATGTTGCGATCGATCCTCTTGCAGGACTGCCGTCTGCTCTGACGGCAATCGCGTCTGGCGGGATCTTCCGTGGGAGGCTGCATCAATGCAGCCTCTTGTTCAGTCACAAGATGCTAACTCAAGGGCTTCGGAAATAGCTTCCAAAGTTCGAGGCAGTTGAGAAACAGACGCATCCGCGGTCATGGCGTGTCCAGTTGCTACTTGCGCTCTGATCTACTCCGCAGCGACGATGTAGGGCGAACGCCAAACGGCCGACGCATAAAGTGACGGCTCGAAATCGTCCGCGATCGGCCCGTTGATCCGGGTCTCATGCGCAGGGAGGTCGTCAAGAAACAGATCCCTGCTGATCCGCGCGACGACGCCCGGAATATCGCGCTTGAAGCTCGGCACGTCTCCAATCGGCAGGCCGAAGCTGACGAACGCCGCGGGATTGAACACATGGATGTTCCGCAAGTACGGCGCGCGGCCGGGCTCCTTCTCCAGGAATTCATGCCCCGCGCCGAGATAAGGATGCGCACCCAAGGCCTCATCCTGCTCGCTCGCTGCCGGAGAATAGCGGTCGCGCCATAGCAGGATCTCGTTCGAGAAGGCAGCGAGCTCCAGCCGCTTTGCGAGATCGACCTGGTAGCCCGTCCCCGCGATGACGAAATCGAACGCGATATCGCCTTGCGGCGTGGTTGCAAGTAGTCGCCGCCCGAATGGCTTGGCTGAGGTCCACGGCGCCGCCAGATGAAGGTGGAAGTTGGGGAATTTGACCGCGCGCGCGATCGCGTCGGGCGGCGGCGTCGACCCCGCGCGACGAAAGCGGATGGCCTGATGCCAGCGGACCGCGTCCGGGAGCGCCCCATAATTGTCATATGCGCCCGGATATCCGCGCGTCCTGATCACGGGCTCCGAGGCCAGCTTATCGCGCCGTGCGAACAGGTGCACCTCCCTTGCACCGGCCTCGAGCGCAACCGCCGCCGCATCGAACGCGGAGGCCGCACTGCCCAGCACTGCGACCGACTTGTCGCGCAGTTTTCCGAAATCGATCGCCTCCAACGTATGCGCGTAAAGCTCCTTAGGCAGATTGCGCGAGAGCACGTCGGGAACGGACGGACCGCCGTTGCTTGGGAAACCACTGGCGAGGATGATCTTGCGGGCGGTTTCGACCCTTGCCTCGCCGGCGACGTCGAGATGAAGCCGCAAGTGATCCGCTGCCGGCTCGATGCGAAGAAGCTTCGTCCGGTAGCGCACCTCGATGCCGAGCGTCTTGCGATACCAGTCAAGATAGGCCGCCCAATCGACGCGGGAAATACGATCGACCGCTTCGTAGGCGGCCGCGCCATTGCGGGCTTCATACCACGCCCGAAAACTCAACCCCGGCAAACCGAGCTCGGGTCCGGGCAAGCCCTTCGGCGTCCGCAGCTTGTGCATGCGCGCACTGCTCAGCCATGGGCCCGACGAAGCGGCATCGCTTGCAGCATCGATCACCGTGATCTTGCCGATGCCAGCACGGCGCAGTGCGAAGGCAAAAGCGCTTCCGGATTGGCCGCCCCCGACGATGGCGACGTTGTGGTCAACCCCGTGACGATCCGGGACCCAGTTCTGCGGGTCGGGACCAAGCAGACGCAAGGTCTCACAAGCTGCGGCGTCGACATCAGATTGAAACATGTTGCACCCGGATTTGTCGGCATCAGATGCGACCAAATCGTAGAAGCCGGCGACATTCAGTCAATGAAATGGATTGGGTTTTGTTTGGCGGCACGAACAACGAACCCACCGCCGGGTCACGGCGCGTTGAAAGATTTGCTTCGACTGCGCGAAGTGAGCCAGGGCGGGCGACGGGACATTCGATCGCCACGCCGCCTTCAGTTGAGATGGTCGGTTCGCAACATCATCTCCTTAGTGCGCTCCCATCGCTAGATTCATGCTCGCGTCGCACCGAACAACGTAAATCCATTTCATCGACTTTTCTCGCCCCGACAACATAGAGTTCGTCTCGATCAAGCCGTCTCGACGGCGCGTTGGAGATTTTGGAAAGTACGATGTTGACCGCCGGCGTCATCAGCCTCGAACGGGACACGCCTGAGCTTGCACGCACCTACGAACAGGCTGGCATCCTCCAGTTTCACCATGGCAAATTCCTCATCGGGCCGCTGGCTTTGAAGGCCGGTGATCACGTGCTCGATATCGGTGCCGGCACCGGCCGCCTGACCGAATTCGTTGCGGGACTTGTCGGCCCGACCGGCCGCGTGGTCGGCATCGATCCACTGGAGAACCGGATCACCATCGCGCGGCTGCGCGCATCGCAGACCCTGACCTTCGATGTCGGCCGTGCCGAGGACCTTTCGCGCTTCGGGCCTGCGGAATTCGACGCCGTCTACCTCAACAGCGTCTTCCACTGGATCGCGGACAAGCGGCAGGCGCTGCGTGAGATCGAACGGGTCCTCAAGCCGGACGGCCGGATCGGGCTGAATGTGCAGGATCCGACCAAGCCTCACGAGTCGCGAACCCTGCTTCGTGAGGCCATCGAACAGGCCGGGTTCGGCGCGAGAAGCAGCGAGTCGCATCGCGTGCTCGGCGCGACGGACGACGAGCTCAAGACGCTGTTCGCCGAGACCGGCTTCGTCGATTACCGAAGTGACCTTCGTTCGCTGGTCGATCTGCACGGCGACGTGACTTCGGTGCTCGGATGGTCCGAGGCGAGCGCCTTCGGCAACTTCCTCGGCGGCTTCTCGCCAGCGGAACGGGCAGCGATCGACGCCGCCTTTGCCGCGCTGGTCGAGACGAAGCGCACGCCGGAGGGCCTCCGCCTCGAACGATACCTGCGCTTCGCTTTCGCGCGGAAGCTGGGATCACAAGCCACCTCTTCCATCTCGTAGCCGCTCCGGCCTCCTCCCCGGCCTTCGCATCTGGAAGTTCGAACCATGAGCAACCCACGGCAGCTTGTTCTCAACCTCTTCATCTATCCCGGCGGCCATCACGAAGCCGCGTGGCGCTACAAGGGGTCGTCGGCGGAGCGCATTCTCGACATCACCTATTACCAGGAGCTGGCGCAGCGCGCCGAGGCCAGCAAGTTCGACGCTATCTTCTTCGCCGACGGGCCGGCGCTGGCCGACAACGTCCGCTTCGCCCAGCGTTTTCGTTTCGAACCGATCACCTGGCTGGCTGCGATCGCCGCGGTGACCAAGCGCATCGGCCTGATCGCAACGGCATCGACCACCTATACCGAGCCCTACAATCTCGCGCGCCTGTTCGCCTCGCTCGACCATCTGAGCAAGGGTCGGGCCGGCTGGAATATCGTGACGACCAGCGCGCCGCAGGCCGCGCAAAACTTTGGATTGCCCGAGCATCCGCCCCACCATGAGCGCTACGAGCGCGCCCGCGAATATCTCGACGTGATCTCGCGGCTTTGGGACAGCTGGGAGGACGACGCGCTCGTCAACGATCCCGCTTCCGGCGTCTTCGCCGAGACCAGCAAGATCCACACGCTCGACCATGTCGGCAAGCATTTTCGCGTTCGCGGCCCGCTGAACATCTCGCGCACACCGCAGGGCCGGCCGGTCTATGTGCAGGCCGGCTCCTCCGATGACGGTCGGGCCTTCGCTGCCCGCTTCGCGGAAGCGATCTTCACGGCGCACCAGACGCTGGACTCCGCCAAGGCTTTTTACGCGGACATCAAGCGACAGGCCCGCAGCTTCGATCGCGGCCCCGACGAGATCAAGATCCTGCCCGGCATCAGCCCCTTCATCGGCAGCACGCAAGCCGAGGCCGACCGGCTCCAGGAGGAGTTCAACGAGCTGATCCAGCCGGAATATTCCCTGACGCAGCTGCGCCAGATGATCGGCGTCGATCTCACCGGCTACGATCTCGACGGTCCCGTTCCCCGCCATTTGATCGACACCGCGAGCGCACGCGGCGTCGCCAGCCGCTTCAAGCTCGTGGTCGACATCGTCGATCGCGAGAAGCCGACAATCCGGCAACTGGTGCAGCGCCTCGCCGGCGCGCGCGGCCATTGGGTCATTGCCGGCACGCCAGAAAAGATCGCCGACAACATCCAGGCCTGGTTCGAGGGCGGCGCGGCCGACGGCTTCAACGTGATGCCGCCTTGGCTGCCCGGCGGCTTCGATGTCTTTGCCGAGCAGGTCGTCCCGATCCTGCGCAAGCGCGGCCTGTTCCGCGAGGGCTACACCGGCACGACGTTGCGCGAGCATTACGGCCTCGCCCGCCCCGCCAGCATCTACTCCAACCAGGTCAAGGCGATCGCCTGACACCGCATCCGCACTCCCGTCCAGACTCGAGATCAGTAAGAAGACATGAAGATAGCGTTGTTTCTCCTCTCGGGCCTTCTGGCTCTTTCCCCGTTCGCCGCCGGAAATTCTTTGGCACAGCAACCCGCAAAGCCCGAGCTGCGGGTCGGTTTCGTGCCGGGGCCGTACATCGATGAGTTCAAGATCGGCGTCGAGCCCGAGCTGAAGCAGAAGGGCTACAAGATCCGCTACGTCGAATTCTCGACGGGCCTTGAAGCCAACAACGCGGTGTTCAAGTCCGAGATCGATGCCAATGTGATGCAGCACACGGTCTTCCTGGAGTCCTATAACGAGCGCCAGAAGACCGATCTCGTCGGCATCGTCCACGTCCCGACGCCCCCGATGGGCCTCTATTCGAAGAAGCACCCGCTGGGCACGCCGATCAAGCCGGGCTCCAGCGTCGCGGTGCCGAACGATCCCGTCAATCTGCAGCGCGCGCTGTGGGTGCTGCGCGATCTAGGCCTGATCGAGATCCGCGACAGCAAGCCGGTCGACGTCACCGAGCTCGATGTCATCAAGAATCCCGGCGGTATCAAGCTGGTCCCGCTCGAGGCCGCGCAGGCGCCGCGCGCGCTCGACGACGTCGATTTCGCCGCCATCCAGGGCAATTTCGCGATCTTCAGCGGGCTGAAGCTGACCAATGCCTTCGCGCTGGAGAAGATGACGACGCCCTACATCAACGTGCTCGCGGTGAAGAAGGCGAACGCCAATGCCGAATGGGCCCAGGACATCGTGGCCGGCTACAAATCGCCGACGTTCAAGACGGCGATCCGGGCGGACCATTTCTATGACGGCTTCACCCTGCCTGACTACATGAAGTGAAGGGATCGCGAACCAACAGCGACACACGGCATGTTCGAATTCACCCTGGAATGGACCGGCCTCCGTTCTCCCGCCGAGCGGGCGAACGACGCGCGAGCGGTGACCGATCGCATCGGAAGGCATGAGGCATTGATTTTCCCGCTAGTGCTGCTGATCGCGTTCCTGTTCGTACTCGGCCTGGTGACGGGGGCGCACCTGCATGAGCGAGCCGACCGGAGCCTTTTGTATGCATCGTTCGGCAGCATGGGAATGCCCATGCTGCCGATGGTGCCGGACTCCTGCCGCAGACCGTTGAACACCGGTTCCACACAGCAGCTGCGGCACGCTGACGTTCTCGCGCTGCTCGCGAACGACTGATCCAACGCCTCCGCGCTCCTTACACCGCATGAAAATCGTTCCTTGCGAAACGGCGCCATGGAATTTTCTGCTCGAACAGATGACGGTCTCAGTGCGATCCAACCAAACTGATCGTGGCCAGCGGCTGGCGATATTCAACGTGTTACCGCTCGTGATAGCCTTGTCGGGTTCTCGCCCTACACCGTTGTCCGGAGTGAACATGAGCTACGTCATCTCGCTGCATTCATGCTTCGCCAGTTGGCTCGAACAGGCACGCGGATGGTTCCGGCACTCACTGCGGCCACAGACGGGCGGCCCGAACGATGACCAGGGCGGCCATCAGGACGACCTTTACGAGATCTTCCTGTTCGGGCCCCACGGCTGACAATTTCGCCCAAACGCCGGCCCCCAAGCTTCCCCCTGACACAGAGGTAATCCGACATGACCGACGCTGCCTTGCAGCTCGCCGAGACAGGCCGCCGCCTCGATACCATCGACCGCAAGATCCTGACGGTGCTTCAGGAAGACGCCTCGCTGTCGGTGGCCGAGATCGGCGACCGGGTCGGCCTGTCGTCGACGCCGTGCTGGAAACGCATCCAGCGGCTCGAGGCGGACGGCGTGATCCTGAAGCGCGTCGCGTTGGTCGACCAGAACAAGATCGGCCTAGGCCTCTCAGTGTTCGTGTCGGTAGAAAGCTCCGATCACTCCGATGCCTGGCTGAAACGCTTCGCCGCGGCGGTCAGCGCCATGCCTGAGGTGATGGAATTCTACCGGATGGCCGGCGACGTCGACTACATGCTGCGCGTCGTGATCCCGGATATGCAGAGCTACGACGTGTTCTACAAGAAGCTGATCCACGCCGTCCCGCTCAAGAACGTCACCTCGCGCTTTGCGATGGAGAAGATCAAGTCGATCACGGCCCTGCCGGTGCCGCTCATCCTGGTGGAATAAGTGTTAAGGAACGGCGAACCTACACACGCGACGAATTGCCGATATCGGATCGAAATGTCCCCAACTTACGCCCCCCTTCACTCCGATTTTTGGTAATCCATATCAGCAGAGAGCTGCCATCGCATGTCGCGACGCCACATATCCCCCGGCTCTCAGACATCGCGCGGCTTACTCGAAGAGCGGTCGTTAGGCTCGCTCCTGCGCTCCTAGGCCCAATTGTGAAGCGGCGGCCTCTTATCGCTCAGCACGTAATGCCGATCAAATGATACTTCCATCGCACCGGGTCGTGCAGCGTATGGGCTTCTGAGACCGACGCAACACTTTCTAGGAACGGCGCCAACTCACCTCACTCGGTGGTATCGACAAGCGACAGCGCCGAAAACTGCCGGTGGTCATCGATCATCCCTATGATGGCTCAACTCCCGGCGTTCTCGTGCATGCCTTGCCCACCTCGAGATTGGGACGTTGTATAGATTCAATGCGGTCGAACTGAACAACTGCCGTCGAATCCCCGAGTCATCGGTTGCCTCCTCGACATTTCGAATCGACTTCAGCACTACCGGTGCGGGATCGCGCACAAATCTCCACACAGGAGACCAATCCGTGCCAAAGAGCAGTCTACTCGGCCCAATCACCTGCAGAGCCCGTCTCAAATGGTTCGAGGACGAGCCTGAAACCTCCAAATAGACATTCTCATTTCGCATAGCGACCGACAGGCAATTCTCGAAAAGGTGATCTATCTCTCTGCCCATCTTGGTCAGAATGATGCGCGCCGAAGGATGCCGGTTCGCCACCTCATCTACCCATATCGGATCCCCATAGTAGAGACCGCCGGGAAGCTGAGTCCAGGCGGTTGGAATCTGGACACTGGTTTCGTGAGCGGCAATCACCTCCATCATCGGCGCCAAATCGTCGGCAATATCTTCGGGATGAAGTTTCCGAGTCAGCCGCCTTAGAAAGATCTCGCCTACACCGATCATTCCAAGTTCAGTGATACATCGCTCCAGCTCCTCCGCGACGTCCCGCGGAGACATCATCCTCCCCTTGTCGCGCGGATCGTCAGCCGGCGTCGGCCAAGGGGTCGGGACGGCGATAGGAATTAGCCGCTCGGGATGGCGAGCCGCGATCGCCGCCACGAAATCATTGCTGATACCAGGCCGGCTTTGAACGATGGCTTTCTCGACCCCAAACTTGTCCATATCCTTGAGAAGCGCCTCTCCGTTGTCGAGCGGCTCCTCACGCGCGAATCGCTCGTAGAGCTCGCGATGGCGGGTCCGAAATGCGACGACATCGGGCACGGTGGACAGCAAGTGACCGGCGCTCTCGACCGAGGGGAATGTTCCGACGTGAACGTGACTGTCGATGATCATGATCGTTCCGCAAGAAGCTTCCCTGTTTCACGACGCAGGCCGGAATGGCTTCGGCTGGTGCGCATCACGCCTGCCAGTTCCACACCGCATCGCGAATCTTGATGGCCTTGGGAATGAGACCCAGCTTGAAGAACAGATCGGCCACCTCCTGCTGACTCTCAATCACGTCGTCCGTAACCGGCGCAATCGCATAATTCGCGCGCTCTGCCGCCAATCGTTGGGTCTCAAGTTCAATCCCGGTGATCTCGGCGAGTTGCTGGGCGATCTCGCCCCGGTGATCCTGCGCCCATGATCCGATCGGCCGGAGTTGCGCCAACACCTCGTTGACGGCCTGCGGGTTCTCATTCACGAAACCGCGCCGGACGACCAAAAAATTGTAGGATTTGATATCCGCTCCCAATGACGCAATCACGCGCCCGTTGAACTTCTGCTCGGCCAGGGCGAGATAGGGGTCCCAAACGACCCACGCGCTGACATCGCCTCGCGAAAGCGCCCCGGGCGCGTCGGAAGGCGCCAAGAATACCGCGGTCACGTCCTCGTATCCAAGGCCAGCCTTCTGAAGCGCGGCAACGAGGAAGTAATGCGAACTGGTTCCCTTCGCGACAGCAACCTTCTTGCCCTTCAATTCCCCAACGTGCTTGATGCCCGACTGCGGAAGAACGACGATCCCCTCTCCGCCATCGCCGGACCGCTGCGCGGCGATGTACTGGACATCGAAACCAGCGGCTTGCGCAAAGATGATCGGTGTGTTTCCCGACGACGAAAAGTCCATGCTGCCGACATTGACGGCTTCGAGCGCGGGATTGCCGTAAGAGAATAGTTTCCAGACGATCTCACTCCCCCGCGGCTGAAAGAACTTCTCGAGTACTTTCTGCTGCTGCGCGACAACGAGAATCCCACCGCGCTGATAAGCGAAGCGAATTTCCTTGGGCCTGGCACCACGATTCTCGACCGCCGCATTCTGCGCGAAGATCGTTCCCGGCGCGAATGCTGCGGACCCGACTGCAAGCCCCTGGAGCAAGCGGCGACGCAACAGGTTCACCGAGTCTTCTGAAACTTCAGGATACCGCTGCTTGGACATCAATTTCTCCGGCCATCTCGACGAAAATTATCGATCAGCAGATCGTTGTAACGATCCGACTTCGTCGCATGATCTTGCGCGAGTCAATGACGCTGGAGAATTAAGAAAATTCATGTTGCTTTCGCACGCAATTGAGCAATGCATCTCCGCAGAATAGCGCGAAGCTGAAACGCCATTCCGGCTACTCTCAATCGGAACGGCCTCGGCGTGATTGCACACAATCGTTTGCTATCGCCGGCACGGCGAATGATGCGGCATGGCCTAACAACAAGACGAATGCGAGCGATACGGCTCCGACCATCGATCATAGCCGCAGGCCGCGCGTCACTTGAGCTGGCCAGCCGTCAAAGACAGAAGATCGCCGTCCTGCGGGATCAGAAGCTGCTGCGGTCCGATCCCTTGATCCTGGGCGGTTTGTTGCAGATCGATCCGGCTCACGGTCGCATGATCAAGGGAGTCCATATGTGTCGCAATCACCACCGCGTCGGGCGCGAGCCGGCAGGTCTCGACCGCCTGCGCCGCATCCATCGTGATGAGATCGCCGTCCCATTTCGCTCCGCAGGGATGGATGACGATGACGTCCGGCCGGCTTCCCGCGATGTTGGCCTCGACCGCGGGATACAGCACGGTGTCGCCGGCCCAGTAAAGCGACGGCTCGTCCTTCGCCGTGATCGTGAAGCCCATCACCGAGCCCATCTTCTGCACGACCGGTCCCAGGCCATGGCTGCCCACACGTCGCTGGAACCGGATGTCCTGCCAGACGTATGCGTCGGCAAGCGGCGTGACGTTGCCAAAGCCGTAGGAACGGATCTTGTCTTCATCGCCGGGCTGGCAGATCAACGGCAGATGTTTCGGCACCAGCTCCTGCGCGACGGGATCGAAATGGTCGGCGTGGAGGTGCGACACGACGACGAGCTCGACACCATCGAGGATCTCCTCCGGGCCGACTGGCAGCTCGACCAGCGGATTTGGGGCACGCCCGGTAAAGGACGGCCGTGAGCCTTTCGGTGCGAAGAACGGATCGATCAGCACCGACCTGTCCAGAATGTCCAGCTTCAGAGTCGCGTTGCGCAGGAGCCTGAACTTCATCGTCGTTTCCTTCAGTAGAGGTTGTTGCGCGCATCGGCCTCGATGCGAGCCTCGATATCGGCAACGCTGATACCCGACCCCGTCTGGTCGGCCAGCATCCGGCCGAGCGTCGGAAGTTCGGCGCGGTCGAGCCGATACTCGTCGCTCCACAGCCGCGCGCGCTTGAATGCCTTGCTGCAATGGAGAAATGCTTCCTGCACCTCGACGACGATCGCGAGCTTCGGCGCCCTGTCACGCACTGCCATCTGGTCCAGCAGCAGCTGCGACCGCGTCAGGCGTGCCGTTCCGTTGACGCGAAGCAGCTCATCGATGCCGGGAATGATGAACAACAGTCCGATGGAGGCATCGGCGAAGAGATTTTCGATCGTGTCGAGACGATTGTTTCCGGGCCGATCGGGAATGGCCAGATACTGGGAATCGAGGATGCGGACGAAACCTGGCGCATCGCCGCGCGGGCTTACGTCGTGGCCACGGCGGGGATGGGACGAACCGATGATCACCAGCGGGGACTTTTCGATGAAGCGGCGGCAATGGGCGTCGAGCCGGTCGAGCTGCTTGGCACGAACCAGGGCGGACGCCTGCGCATAGAGCGGCCGCAATTCGTCGGCCCCGACAAGATATGTCAGATCGTCGAACATCGAATGACAAGCTCCCTGAACGGAAACGAAGCTGAGGCTTGTTCGACCGATTGACCAGTGGCACGGATGCCGCCTATCGTGAAGATAATGCCAAACCAAGGGTTCCCTTCCCGCAAGTCCGGTACGCCTCGGCGCAAGCAGGCCGTGGCCGTGCTCGCCTATGACGGGGTCAACGCATTCGAGCTCGGCCTCGCGGTCGAGGTCTTCGGCATGGCGACGGACTGGTATCGCGTCGTGATCTGCTCGGAACGGCCGCGACAGCCCCTGAAAGCCAACAACGGCCTCAAGGTCGTTGTCGACGGCGGCCTTCGGGCCTTATCCCGCGCCGACACGATCATCGTGCCGGGTTCGCTCGATATCCTGGATAGCCCACCTCCTGCGCTGCTCGAAGCACTCAGGCGCGCGCACAAGCGTGGCGCACGGGTGGCTTCGATCTGTGCCGGCGCCTTCATCCTTGCCGCAGCCGGACTCCTCGACGGCCGGCGCGCCACCGCGCATTGGGCGCATACCGAGACCCTTGCGCGGCGATTTCCGCGCACGCGGGTCGACGCCAACGTGCTTTATGTGGAGGACGGCAACATCATGAGTTCGGCCGGCCGCGCCGCCGGACTCGATCTATGCCTCCACATCGTGCGCCGGGATTTCGGCTCCGAGATCGCCAATCGTATCGCCCAGCGGCTCGTGATTGCACCGCATCGCGACGGTGGTCAGGCCCAGTTCATTCCTCAGCCAGTGCGAAAGGCCGAAGGCGACGCTCTCGCCGCGGTTTTCGTCTGGGCCCAGCGCCATCTCGACCGCGACCTGACCATTGCCAGCCTGGCGTCGCAGGCCGGAATGAGCCGTCGCACCTTCATCCGCCGGTTCGAGGACGCCACCGGCCTATCGCCGGGCGAGTGGGTGGTGCAGGCGCGCGTGGCCAAGGCACGCGAACTGCTGGAGGGAACGCGTCTTCCGATCGAGAGCGTTGCGACCGAAACGGGATTCGGCTCCGCAGACGCGATGAGGCATCATTTCAGGGCGCGTCTCGGCACAAGCCCCGCACTCTATCGGGCGGCTTTTCGCCAACCTGCGCATGGTGATCTTGCCGGCCGATAAGTGATGAAGGGCAAGAGGCGCTAGATCCATCCGGCGTGATGTCGCCGGATCTGATCAAGTCGCTCAGACCTCGATTGGCCATCACCGTCCATCAGACCGAGGTCCTGCCGTAGCCAGTCAGGATAGCTGTCGACCCTTTCGGGCCGTCCCAGCAGCGAAATGCATTGCCATGCCGCTTTCGCGGCACTGAACCACCAGCGAAGTCCCATAGGTCGATCTTCCACCAAGAGCAGTGGGCTCCTGGCGCCGACACTGGACTGCTTTGCGCTCAACTGACAAAATGGATTTGACTAGTTTCGCATGAGTCATTTCGATGGCAACGTCCCGAAAGCTTCCTTCGCTGGCTGCAATCCGTGCATTCGAAGTCGCTGCGCGACAAGGCAGCTTCACCCGCGCCGCGGAGGAATTGGGCACCACGCAGTCTTCGATCAGTCATCACGTCAAGACTCTCGAAGACCAGATTGGCCACGCTCTGTTCGTGCGGCGAAATCGATTCATAGAGCTCACGCCTGTAGGGATCGAGCTCGCTCCGGTCCTCCACCGAATGTTCGATTCGATGGCGGAAGCATTCGCGCATTTGGACGCGAAACGCCGCACGGTTCTCTCCGTCACGGCACTGACGAGCCTTGCTCCGGGATGGATTCTGCCGAGACTGGACGGCTTTCGCCGCAGGCACCCGGACATCGAGGTGAGGTTCGAAACGTCGCGCGAGATCGTCGACCTCGAACGGCACGGTTTCGATGTCGGGCTGCGCAGTGGCGGCGGCGTCTGGCCGGGACTGCGCATTCACAAGCTGCTACCATTTGCGCTGACGCCTCTATGCAGCCCGGCCTTCGTCAAGCAGTTCGGACCGCTGAAGTCGCCCCACGATCTGCTTCGCGTGCCGATGATTCAGAAGTCAGACCCTTATTGGCCCTCGTGGTTCGCGAGGAGCGGCATGCCAAACGTCGATCTTCCCACCAAGGCCGAGCTCAGTCTCGATTGCCGAAATCTATGTGCCGAGGCCGCGCTGCGAGGACATGGCGTCGCCCTGCTCTCTCCAGCCCTTTACGCGCACGAGATACAGGAAGGACGGCTCGTCCAACCTTTCCCGATCGTCACTGACATGACCCCGCGCGCGTACTGGTTAGTCTACCCAGTCAATCGAAGCCGTTTTCCCGCGGTACAGGCTTTTCGCCGTTGGATGACCAAGCCCGTGCAAGGTGAGCAGGACGTTTGAATATTGCTCGGCGACGGATCGACGCGATCCCAAGTCCGAGTCCGCCGCATCTCCAATATAAAAGATTCATATCTGTTATATTGGTAGATCCAGCCTTCAGGTTCGACAGCGTTTCCATTTTCTTGGATGAAAGCGAACGAGACAAACATTTCCCGATTCACTTCCCGTGCAGTTCATTTTATCTCCTTTGGCAGCGCAAATGAGTGCTTCCTACTTGGTCCCCGGAGAATGACAATGAACACCGCGATGAAGATGATGCCCATGCCGATGATGATGAGCCCCGCCATGGCCGGCAACATGATGCCGATGATGAACATGATGGGCATGCCGATGATGATGCCCTGCCAGATGAAGTACACCATGACCCCCACCGGCATGACCTGCGAGATGACGCCGATGGATCCGTCCATGAAGGACATGTTCATGAAGTGCTGCGAGAGCATGACCAACATGATGCAGATGGGCATGCCCATGATGATGTGCTGCGGCGGCATGATGATGATGTGCATGCCGATGAAAGCTGCCTGAGCCGCGATCCTCGCAAGGACGGACGGTTGCTTCGGGTCGGCTTTCGCCGGCCCGTTTGCGTTAGACGACGTCCTCCGCGCAGGTCACGACCAGGTAAAGAGTGGCCTCGCTGGCGACCAGATTCTTGTAAACGTGGGGCACGTCGGCCTCGAACAGAATGGCATCGCCTTCCATCAAGGTCTGTGGTTTTTCGAGGCCAACGGTGATCTCGACCGCCCCCTTTGCGACGAACAGATTTTCACGGGTGCCTGCCGCATGTGGCTCGGCCGCCTCGCGATGGAGAGGACCCATTTTTAGCTCGTAGAACTCGACCTGATGATTACCATCGAATGGAAACAGTGCCCGCGACGTGAACTGTCCCTGACTCGAGGAGAGCAGCTTGGCATCGCCGCGCCGCAAGACCACTGGTCCTCGCGCCGCGTCTGTCTGCAAAAGGTTGGCGAAGGGAACGTGAAGCGCGTTCGCGACCTTCCACAGCAATGCAATGGTCGGGACGCTCTTTCCTGTCTCGATCTGGCCCAGCATGGCACGGCTGACGCCTGACTGCTTCGCAAGCCGCTCGAGGGAGTGGCCGCGGCTGGTTCGCAGGCGCCGCAGGTTGCGCCCAAGGACGAGCGGCAACTCCAGGTCAGTAGGCGATGGAAGGTTCGTGTCCGAGGATGGAGCGACGCTGCCGTCGCTCATGAAGCATCCCACTGCACGGCCGATACCGCTGGGACGGGTACCGCAACCCAAACCCAGGTCGGCCAGAACCAGAGCAGCGGCATGGCCCCGCCAAAAGACGGGTTGCCGGCGGCGTTCTGCTGCGGCCCGATCACAGCTTCGGACGCCTGCTGGCGCCTCTTCAGCCGATAGGCATCGAGATCAATGATCCGCGCCGAATTCGTACTCTCGGTCACCTGTTCGATCCGCCTTCTGTTGTCACATTCAACATCCTAGTTCCACCGGGATCGCCGACAAGCTCTCGCAGAACAAAACAACACGTGTCCTGTAAAGCCCGACGACGTAGCAAAGATTTCTCGCCGCGGCCTCGTGCAGAGCGGCGCGCTTCTGCCTAGCTTTTGTTCGCCGCTTGCCCTCGGCCCCCTTCACCGGCGTCCGAGAGGTCCGCAACTACCCGCATCTCACGCTTCGACGTCAACCACGACGCGATTGGCAAGCTTTGCCGGATCCGTGTTGGGCTTGATGATCGTCGCACGTTTTAGATCGGACGTGATCTTCACGACCTCCTTCCGCAGCTCTGCGCCCGACGGATGATGCCCGTGGGTATGGCTGCGGAGCATCGCCGCGAGGTCGGCCACCGCGACCTTGGGCGTGTAGGGCGCGAAGATCTCGGCAGCGTCATCGGCATTCTCGGCGACGTGATGGGCCGCCTCGCGAATCGCGTAGGTCAGCGATTTCACGGCGGCAGGGTCTGACGCCCAAAGCGAGCTGCGTACTCCGAGGGTGCAGCACGACAGATTGGCGTAGTCATCGCTGAGGTTCGACGCGATCTCGACGATGTCGCCGTTGGCACGCCGCTCGGTCAGCCAGGCGTTCGGATCGGAATCGGCGATCGCCTGAATCTCCCCGCGTTGCAGGGCGATCAACTGCAGGTCGGCCGGAAATTCGCGCCACTGAACGTCGGTCTGCGGGTCCAGCCCATTGTCCGACAGCAGAATCGCGAAGAAGTTGCGCGGCGGCCCCGAAATGCTGGACACGCCGATCGTCTTTCCCTTGAGATCCTTGATGTCCTGGAAACCGGACTCCTTCCGCACGAACAGGCGGGTGCAGCCGCCATGGAGGCCTGTCGTCAGCTTGACGTCGATGCCCTGCTCCAGCGGCTTGAGCCAGTTGAGCAGCATGCTCGAGCCCGCATCCACCTTGTCGGTCGCGAGCGCCTGGAGCATCTGGTCAATATTGCCCGCGAGCTGCAGGAACTCGACGTCCAGATTGTGACGCGCGAAAAATCCCCGGTGCAGCGCGACCGGCACCGCTGCCGTACAGATGCCGGTGCCGTTATAGGCAAAGCGAATATGGCGCGGCGGCCTTTCGGGGTCTCCTCCGTGCTCGCGATCTTGCAGATTGGCGCGCCGCTCAAGGGATCGGCGATCTGGCCCAGACCAAGCGCCGGAAATGCACGCGCGGCCTGCATCAGGCCGAACGGCGCAGTCACACCGGCGAGCCCCGCCAGCCCGAGCACCCCACGCCGGGACCAGGTATCGCGTCGATCTAATGTCATGAAGATCTCCCGAATGCCCTTGCCGTTCGCGTAACGGCGACGCTGGCCTCAGATGCTAGAGATCGCTGTAGGTCGGGTCGATTGCAAAGATTTGCGCTGAGCTAGTGCGTTCATGTCGCGACGCACGGCGCGGCGGAAATAGCCGTACTGAAACGAGACTGAAGACACGCGACGACGTGAATCCCTATTCCTTGCGCCACGGAATGAGTCTCCGTTCGAGCCATGCCGCGCCCCGGTCGATGACGAAGCCCACCGTGCCCACAACCAGGATGCCGAGCATGACCAGGTCCATGTCGAAACGCTCGCGGCCCGCGATGATGAGCCCACCGATGCCGGGCCCAGCCGCCATAAAGTATTCGGCGCCGATCGTGGCGAGCCACGCGTAGATGAGCGCGAGGTGGAGACCCGTCAGAAGCGAGGGCAACGCGGCCGGAAAATAGACGTAGACGACGAACTGGAGGCGATTGAAGCGAAAGACGTCGCCGACTTCGACCAGCTTTTCCGAGGTCGCATGCACGCCCTCGACGAGATTGAGAATGACCGGTATCGCCGCCGCCAGCGCGATGAACACGATCTTGGCGGTCTCGTCGAACCCGAACCACAGTGAGATCAACGGAATCCAGGCCAACAAAGCTATCTGCTTCAGTCCATTGAACCACGTCGTGAAGATGCGATCGGCAATGCGGGACAGGCCGAGCAACAGTCCGACCAGGATACCGATGCCAGAGCCGAGCGCAAATCCCAGCAGATCTCGGCGCAGGCTGGCCGCAAGCGACTGGGTGAGCTCGCCACTGCGCAACTCCTCCCAGAAACTGACTCCGACGTGCTCGAGTGGCGGCAGAAACTGCCGGTTCACGAGGCCGGAATGGCTTGCGAACTCCCAGAGCACGAGCAAGCCGAGCGGAAGAACCAACCCGCGGCCGATGGTCCTGAACGCGGCGCTATCGGACACGATCGATCCGCCAGCGTTGCAGCCGGGCTTCCACTATCGCCAGCGCCTTGTCGCTGACAAAGCCGATGACGCCAATGACGATCATCGCGACCAGCACCGTGTCGAGCCAGAACATCTGGCGGCCCCAGACCAGGAGATAGCCCAGCCCTTCGGACGAGGCCAGCAGCTCCACGCTGACCAGCGCGATCCAGGCATGGGTCAGGCCGTAGCGCAGGCCGGTGAAGATCGGCGGCACCGCTCCCGGCAGCACGATATGGCGCAACATCTGTAACGGCGTGAAGCGAAAGGTCTCGCCGACCTCGACGAACGCCTTCGGCACGTTGGCAATGCCTGCGCTGGTGTTCATGACGACGGGCACGAACGCCGCCTTGGCGATCACCACGATCTTGAGCCCCTCGCCGATACCGAGCAGCAACATCGCCAGCGGGATCCAGGCAAGCGCCGGCACCTGCGCGATCGCCGTGAACAGCGGCCGCACATACTCGTCCACGCGGCGCGACAGGCCCATGGCGGAACCGACTACGAGGCCTGCACCCGCGCCGACAACGAAGCCATAAGCGACACGCCGCAAACTGTAGCCGGCATGCTGCGCGAGCTCTCCGCTCACGACCATGTCCCGCAGCGTATGCAGGACGTCGCCTGGCCTCGGCAGGATCTGTTCCGCCAGCCAGCCACGATCCGTCCCGATGATCCAGATCGGGAGGGCCACCGCCGGCAACACCAGCAGCCAACCGAAGGCCGCTAGACGCCACAACACCGCCTGCCCCGCAGAACCGGAGACGATGCGGCGAAGAGCAAGATGCCATGAGGCGCGTGGGCCGGCTGAGGTTCGAATTGCGGCGTCGGTCATGCGTCTGCTCCGCTCGGGAGCCCTTGCGCGACCGTGCCACCATCGCCTTCGCCGAGCGTCCTCAAGATTTCGTTGCGGGTACGGACAAGGTCGTCACTGCTCCGGGATCTTGGCCGCGGGACCGTCACATCGAAGATGCGTGCAACCCGGCCCGGTCGGGGCGCGAGCACGATGATGCGATCGCCGAGCAGCACGGCCTCGTCGACATCATGGGTCACGAGGATCATGCTGATCTTCTCATGGGCCCAGATGCGCTGAAGCTCGAGCTGGAGCCGCGCGCGCGTCAATGCATCAAGCGCACCGAACGGCTCGTCGAGCAGAAGCAACCGCGGACGGTTGACGAGACCGCGGGCGATGGCCGCCCGTTGCGCCATGCCGCCGGAAAGCTGGTGTGGGTAGGCCTCCGCAAACCCGTCCAGGCCGACCAGCGAGATATGTGCCGCAATCGTTTCCCTTTTCGCGCGCTCGCTGAGCGGCGCATTCTTGAGACCGAGGGCGATATTCTGGGTGACCGTTGCCCATGGGAACAACCGCGGCTCCTGGAACACGATGCCGCGATCGAGGCTGGTCCCCGCAACCGGCTCGCCATCCTGGCTGATGCTTCCGCGAAAATCGCGATCGAGCCCGGCGACGAGCCGCAGCAGGGTCGATTTTCCGCATCCGCTCGGGCCGAGCAGGACCACGAACTCACCTGCTGCAACATCCAGCGACACGTCCTTCAACGCCTCGACCGCTGCGCCGTTGACGACGAACGATTTCGACACATTGCGAATGTCCAGACGAGCGCCACTCCGATCGGCGCTCGCAGATAAAGCCGGTTCGACCTGCGCCAACGCGGTCATTGTCCTGCCGCCAGCGGCTTGCCGCTCGCATCGTATTCCTGCCAATAGCCCACCAATCCCTGCTGCTTGAGCGCCGCATCGAGGAACGAGCGATCGAACCATCCGTCGATGTCGACGTCTCGACGCAGGAGGCCAAACTCCTTTGCCTGCTTTGCCTGCACCCGGTAGCTCTCGATGATCGAGGCATCGACGATCGGCGTGTTACGGTACTTCAGCTCCTGATTTGAGAAGTCAAACCTGTAGCCCGAGGCCGGAAAGCCGGTACGCGCCGAGAACTCGAAGAAAGCTTCCCGATTGGCTTCCTCCGACGACCAGCGCGCGGCCTTCACGATCGCAGAGACGATCTTCTGCGTGACATCAGGATGCGCCTTGATGAAGGCCTCCTGCCCGATCAGCGTGGAATGGCGCTCATAGGCCGGGTTGTCGCCCTTGGTCGTATAGATGATCTCGACGATGTTCTTCTCGGCGAGGCCCGCCAGCGGGAAATTGCCGAAGGCGGCATCGATATCCTTGGAGGTCAACGCGGCATTGGTCGTCGCGGTGTCCATGTTGATCACCTGCACATCCTTCTCCTGAAGGCCGTTGCCGGCGAGCACCTTCACGGCGGCAAGGTGATTGTTGGTGCCCCTGAAGATCGAGACCTTCTTGCCACGCAGATCCGCGACCTTGCGGACCGGCGAGCCCACGGGCACCGCGAGATAGATCGGCGCATGCGCGCCCGACGCCAGCAGAATCTTCGTCTTCAAGCCGTTCGCCCGGCCGATGATCTCCGGCAGATCGCCCTGGATCGCAAAATCGAGCTGGTTGTTGGCGAAGGCTTCGTTGACCGCCGGACCGGCCCCCTTGAAGAAGAACCATTCGATCTTCACATCCGGCCGGTCACTGAACTCGCGATCCAGATAGTGCTCGGAGTGCGCGACCCCGGCGGATGAACCGCCCGAGAACTGGCGGTTATCCGAGCCGACCGAGGCAAACCCGATCCTGACCGTGATCGTATCGGCGGCCGAGCCCGGCGACGACGCCGCGATCAAGAGTCCTGCTCCCGCGAGCAAATGGCGGAACAGCGTGCGTATTCCGATCATGGCGTGATTTCCTCGTGCATTTCGAATTATTCGGCGGCCTCAGCCGCGGATCGGCGCGCCGGCTGAGGGCGGCGCAGGCCGAGGTGGTCGCGCAAGGTCGTTCCCTCGTACTCGTCGCGGAACAGGCCGCGGCGGCGCAACTCGGGGACCACCAGCCGGATGAAGTCGGTCAGACCGCCCGGCAGGGTCGGCGCCATGATGTTGAAACCATCGGCCCCGTAATTCTGGAAGCGCTCCTCGAGCTGGTCCGCGATCTGCACGGGCGTTCCGACCAGTTGCCAGTGCCCCCGCGCGCCGGCGATGCGGAGATAGAGATCGCGAACCGTCAGTCCTTCCCGGCGTGCCAGCTCGAGCAGGAGCGCTTGCCTGCTCTTGCCGCCCTCGGTCTCCTTGAGGGCCGGAATGGGGCCGTTCGGATCGGCATGAACGATCTCGGGCGCACCGAGGAAGCCGGCGAGCAGATCGAGCCCGACCTGAGGCAGGATGAGCGACTGCAATTCGTCGAACTTCTCCTTCGCTTCGCTTTCGGTCTCCGCCACAACGGGAAAGATGCCAGGCAGAATTTTCAACTCGTCCGCGTCCCGGCCATATTTGTGGAGCCTGCCCTTGACGTCGGAATAGAATGAGACGGCGTCTTCGAGCGTCTGCTGCGCAGTGAAGATGGCTTCCGCCGTTCGCGCCGCCAGCTCCTTGCCGGGTCCGCTCGAGCCTGCCTGCACCAGGACCGGGCGCCCCTGCGGCGACGGCGGGATATTGAGGGGGCCGCGCACCCTAAAGTGCCGCCCCTGATGGTTGAGGAGGTGCAGCTTGTCGGGATCGAAATAGCGACCGCTTGCGCGGTCGCGCTCAAAGGCATCGTGATCCCAGCTGTCCCACAGACCGAGAACCACGTCGGCGAACTCTTCCGCCCGGGCATAGCGCTCGGCGTGGGCGACGAGGCCGTCATGATTGAAGTTCAACGCGGCCGAAGCCTCTGTCGATGTGACGAGATTCCAGCCGGATCGACCGCCGCTCAAACGATCGAGCGAGCCGAATTGCCGCGCGACGTTGAACGGCTCGCTGTAGCTGGTCGAAACCGTGGCGACGAGACCAATCCGGGATGTAACGGCAGCGAGCGCCGACAGCAGCGTGAGCGGCTCGAACGGATACACCCCACTGTGGGCCTTGTGGCTGGCGCCTTCGATGCGATCGACTCGTACGCCGACCATGTCCGCCAGAAAAATGGCGTCGAACTTGGCGTCCTCTGCGATCCGGGCGAACTGCACGAAATCCGCTAAAGACTGGCTGTCGGAGGCCTCCGGCGAGCGCCACGCAGCGACGTGGTGACCGGTGAACAGCAGAAAGGCGCCGAGAGACAGCTTCTCCTTGCGACGCGACATGCAATGGTCCTTCGATGATCAATATTGAGATGCGCGATCGTTAGCCGATATGACGATTGCTTTTCGCTTTGCGCAATCTCACAGATTTTCATTCTTGCAGCGTCCGGCGCTACGTCTCTTCTGCAGAAGCAATCGGACGCGGAAGAATATGATTTCCGGGTCACGCCGACGGGTCGATCCACAGATCGGCGAAGCTGCCGTTCAGCCCCTCCCCGCCCGGCGCGAAATTGCGGACCTTCTTGTTGGCGATGATCACGCCTCCGGCGGCGACAAGGTCGACGGAGGCAACTTCCTCGTGGATCGTCGACTGGAACTTCCACCAGATATCGCGGCGCTTCTCGACGTTCGGCTCGATCGCCGCGGCCTCCAGCAGCTGATCGACCTCGGCGTTGTCGTAATGCGCGGCATTCGAGAACGGCAACCCGATCCGGAAATTCTTCGACCAGTACGCGCGCTGGATACCGAGACTCGGGTCGAACGTGTTCGACAGGCTCTCGGCCGTGAGGTCGAATGCCCGATCGCGATAGACGACGTTCAGGTAGGTCGCGAGATCGTATCGTTGAATCTCGATGTCGAGACCGATCTGGCGCAGTGAATTGCGCAAGAAATCCGAGAGACTTGCGGGCAAGAACGGATTCTGCGTCAACCTCAACTTGGCGCGGACGCCACCTGCGCCACGCTTGATGCCGGCCTCGTCCAGCAACTGTTCCGCTGCCTTCGGATCAAATGGCCACGCCTGGATCTTGGGATCATAGAACTTCGGCAGCGCCGTGCTGACCGGCGACGGAGAAACGAGCGCGTAGCCAAAGAAGACGACGTTCACCAGCGCCTTCAGATCGATTGCGTGAGCGATCGCCTTGCGCACGCGGCGATCCCGCAAAAGCTGCGTGTCGTAATTGAAGAAGAGCTGCTGCTGCGGGCCGGAATAGCCGTAAGTCGCGGTATCGACCACGAAGCGCTTGTCGCGCTTGAACCGCTCGATGTCGCCATAGGGCACCGGGGTCGCACCGATATCGACCTCTCCCGCCTCGAGTGCCGCCGCCCGCGCGGCCGGATCGAGAATCACCTTGAGCACGAGGCGGTCGACATAGGGTTTTGGCGCGTCCCAATAATTGGGATTGCGGACGAACAGAAGATGGCTTCCGGGAACCCACTCGCGAAGGATGAACGGGCCCGTACCGATCGTCTGTTCCAGCTTGGGCTGCTCGTCCGGTTTCAGCGCCGTATAGATATGCTTCGGCACGATCGGAGATTCCGCACCCGCCAATGCCGTGATGAGGTACGGCGCCGGCTTCGACAGCACGATCACAGCCGTCAGCGCATCAGGTGTTTCGATAGTCTCGACATTCGCGAACGTGATCCGGCCACGCGGATGGGCGATCTTCAGGCGCTCGATCGAGAACGCGACGTCGGCCGAGGTGAATTCCTTGCCGTCGGACCATTTGACGCCGGGCCTGAGCCGGAACGTGTAACGCTTCCCGTCCTCGCTGATGGTCCAGGATGTCGCCAGCACCGGCCGCGGATTGAGGTCGTAGTCGTAGGCCAGCAGCCCCTCGTTGATCTTGGTGCCGATCGACTGGCCGGTGCCGGACGACGTATTAATCGCGATGATCGCCGACGGATCGGGGTAATAGACCCAATTCAGCGTACCGCCCGAGACCGGGCGCGCCTCCGCCGCAACGGTCCTCGCGGAAGGCAGCAGCGTGACGGCGCCGGAGGCGAGCATGCCGCGATTGAACGTTCGACGATTGATCCCCATCACGTCACTCCGCCTCTTCCAATTCGTCACAATGCGGCATTCGCCCGATGACTCGGCGCGATCCCCAACCGCCGCAATGTTAGGCATGGTTCGCAGAGAATTTGCTTTTGTTGTTTGAAGCGACGACGCGCGTTCGCTTGCACAGGCCGCCACGCGTACAGCAGCAAAATTTTCATTATGCGATCGGGCGCGTCGCGGGATTGATTGTCCGATCCTTCGGTGAACTATTGGTATGAAGATATTCTCGAGTGACATGCGACCCGCGATGAACGAACCGACACGCCGACAGATTACCAAGGCGCTCCTGCTCACATCCGGAGCTATCGCCGGCGGTCTTGCGCCGAACCCCATCCGTGCGGCCGAGGAGATCAAGCGCGGCGGCACGCTGAACATCGTCATTCAGCCCGAGCCGCCGATTCTGGTCAGCCTCACCCACACCGCCGGGCCCACCACACGCGTCAGCCCGAAAGTCACGGAAGGACTGCTGACCTTCGATCTCGACTTCAATCCGCGGCCTCAATTGGCGACAGCCTGGCACATCAGGGAAGACGGGCTACGCTATCGGTTCGAGCTGCGGCGCGGCGTGAAGTGGCATGACGGACGGGACTTCACCTCGGCCGACGTCGCCTATTCCATCGAGCTTCTTAGGCAGCATCACCCGCGCGGCCGCGGCACCCTCTCTTCGGTACGGGAAGTCCTCACACCCGATCCGCATATTGCGGAGATCGTGCTCGACAAGCCGGCGCCGTATCTGCTGGCCGCGCTGACGGGCTCAGAATCGCCCATCGTGCCGCGGCATGTCTACGAGGGCTCTGATCCACTCGCCAATCCCAATGGCCGCGCGCCGATCGGGACCGGCCCTTTCGTCTTCAAGGAGTGGAAGCAAGGCAGCCACATCCTGCTGGAGCGCAATCCGAACTATTGGGATCCGGGCAAGCCGTATCTCGACCGCGTGGTCATCCGCTTCATTGCCGACGCCAATGCCCGCGCCGTTGCGCTTGAAACCGGAGAAGTTCACTTCGCGCCGGACACGCCGGTGCCGCTCGGGCAAATCGAGACGCTCAAGGCCAACCCCAACCTCGTGATCGAGACACGTGGCTACGACTACCAGCCGATCGTCTATCGGCTCGAGTTCAATCTCGCCAATCCCTATTTCTCGCGACCCGAGGTCCGTCGCGCCGTGGCGCACGCTATCGATCGCGAGGCCATCAATCGCGTCGTCTTCTATGGCTGGAGCAAGAATGCGCCCGCCGCCATCAGCCCCGCGCTGAAGCAGTTCCACAATCCGGATATCCCCCGGCACGACTTCGACCCGAAGAAAGCCGAAGCGATCCTCGACGCAGCAGGGCTGCCGCGCGGCCCCGACGGCACGCGCTTCAAGGTATTCCACGACTACATGCCCTATAGCGAGACTTATCAGCAGCTCGGCGCCTATACGCGCCAGGCGCTCGCCAATATCGGCATCGGCGTCACTCTGCGGGCGCAGGACGTGCCGACCTGGTTCAAGCGCACCTATACCAATCGCGACTTCGATTTCATGAGCAATGGGATGAGCCATTCCTTCGACCCCACGGTCGGCGTGCAGCGGCTCTACTGGTCAAAGAACTTCAAGCCCGGCGTGCCCTTCTCAAACGGCTCGGGCTACAGCAATCCAGAGGTCGACCGGCTGCTGGAAGCCGCCGCCGTCGAGAGCGATCCCGCCAAGCGGCGCGAGCTGTTCCGTGCCTTCCAGATGATCATCGCCACCGACCTGCCCGACATCAATCTGGTGACGAGCGCCAACCTGACGATCGCCAACCGCAAGCTGCGGAACCACACCGCGACCATCGACGGCCCGTCGGCGAACTTCGCCGACGTCTGGCTGGAGGCCTGATCAACATACAAGGCATCGCCGAATGAGCTTTGATCTCGACACATCCAATCCGCATTTCGCCAAGGCCGTCGACCTGCGCGAGATCTTCGCCCGGGACGCCGCGGAGCGCGACCGCGCCGGCGGAAAGCCGCTTGAACAGCTGGCCCATCTCAAGGCCAGTGGCCTGCTCAATCTTCTGATCCCGCAGGAGTTCGGAGGCTCCGGCGAGCGCTGGTCAACCGCTCTCAAGATCGTCCGCGAATTCGCCAAGGTGGATGGCGCACTCGGTCATCTCTATGGCTATCATTTCGGCTCGCAGCATGCGGTGCATCTACGCGGCACCACGGAGCAGGCCACGGATATCTTCCGGCGGTCGGCGGCAGGCAACTGGTTCTGGGGAAACACCGCCAACAGCTTTTCGAAGAGCCTGTTCGGCCGCAAGGACAGCGAAGGGGTCGTCCTCGACGGCTTTCGTCCCTTCACGTCAGGGTCGCACATTGCCAACTATCTCCAGGTTGCTTGGGAGGACCACGAAACCAACGTGCGCGGCTTCGCCGCCATTCCAGCCAACCGCGAGGGCATCCGGGCTGAAAACGACTGGGACGGGTTCGGGCAGCGCCAGACCGGCAGCGGCCGCGTCACCTACACGAATGTCCGCGTCCATCGGAACGAAGTGCTTGAGCACAAGCCGGATGGCGGCCGCCCCTACCAGACCATCACGCCGTTCCTGCAACAATCCACGCTGCTGAATGTCTTCGTCGGCAGTGCGCAGGGCGCGCTGATCACCGCACGCGACTATACGCGCGACAAGTCTCGGCCTTGGATTCATTCCGGCGTCGAGAAACATACCGACGATCCCTGGATCAAGCGCGTCTACGGCGAGCTCTATACGCGCGTGAAGGCGGCGACGCTGCTCGCCGACGAGGCTGCGGCGACGCTCGACTGGGTGTGGTCGCGCGGCCGTGACCTGACAGCACGGGAACGCGGCGAGGCCTCTGTGGTGATCGCCGGCGCCAACGCTCATGCCGGTGAGGTTGCGCTGGATGTCACCAGCCGGATCTTCGAGGTGATGGGCGCGCGCTCCACCACGATCGCCAACGGCTATGACCGCTTCTGGCGCAACGTGCGCATCCACACGCTGCACAATCCCGCGGAATACAAGACGCGTAACGTCGGCAGCTGGTTTCTGACCGGCGCCCATCCCGATCCCTCTGCATTCCAGTAACGATCGTTCTCGCGAGATCCTGCCGTGTCCAAGCTCATCCAGGTCAATGGCTTTGCCATCTTCAGCCCGGTCCATCTCTCGCCGGGGCTGTGGCGCCATCCGGACGACCGCTCGCTTGATTTCTCCACGCTCGACTACTGGACCGACGTGGCGAAAATCCTCGAGGCCGGCAAGTTCGATTCCATCTTCATCGCCGACGGAATCGGGATCCACGACGTCTACGCCGGCACGGCCGATGCGGCGCTCAACACCGGCGCGCAGATCCCGAAGCTCGATCCGATGCTGCTGGTCTCCGCCATGGCCCACGTCACCGAGCATCTGGGCCTGGGGGTCACCGCTCCCGTCTCATACGAGCCCCCCTTCACCCTGGCGCGCCGCTTCTCGACATTGGATCATCTGAGCAAGGGGCGCATCGCCTGGAATATCGTCACGGGCTATTCCAACACGGCGTCGCGCGCGGTCGGCCGCGACAGCATCATGGCGCATGACCCGCGCTATGATCTTGCCGACGAATTCCTCGATGCCGTCTATGCGCTCTGGGAAGGCAGCTGGGACGATGAAGCCGTCGTCGTCGACCCGATCCGCGGTGTCATTGCGGACCCCTCGCGCATTCGCAAGGTCCATCACCACGGCGCGCACTTCAAGATCGATGCGATCCATCTGGTCCATCCCTCGCTGCAACGAACGCCCTTCCTGTTCCAGGCCGGCGCTTCCAACCGCGGCAAGGATTTTGCGGCCCGGCACGCGGAAGCGGTCTTCCTGGGCGAGCATTCGAAGGCCCCGACCGCGGCGAATGTCGCAGAAACCCGGGCCCGCGCGCGCGCGTTCGGTCGCGATGGCCGGGACATCCGCTTCTACGCCCTCCTGACCGTCATCGTCGGCGAGACCCATGCCGAGGCGGAAGCAAAGTACCGCGACTACCAGCGCTATATCGACCCAAAGGGCTCGCTCGCCCTGCTATCCGGCTGGACCGGGATCGACTTGTCCCGCTACAGCCTGGACGACCCGTTCCCGACGGTGAAGAAGGACAATGCCGTCACGTCGATGATCGACTCGTTCTCGCGCAGCGAGCGCCCCTGGACGATCCGCGAGATCATCGAGCACAACGGCATCGGCGGCCGCGGCCCCGTGATCGTGGGATCGCCGACCGAAGTCGCCGATCAGCTCCAGGCCTGGGTCGCCGAGACCGACATCGACGGCTTCAATCTCAGCTACGCCGTGACGCCCGGCGGCTACCAGGATTTTGCCGAGCTCGTCGTACCGGAGCTGCAACGGCGTGGTGTCTACAAGACCGGGTACGCCAAGGGCACCCTGCGCGAGAAGATATTCGGCCCCGGTCAGGCGCGGCTGCCGTCGTCGCATCCGGCGGCGCGCTTTCGCCATCACGCGGCGGTCGAACCGCAGCGCGAACCCACGTCCGCCTGAACGTCATGCGTCCGCTTTCAACCGCCCTGCAATCTCGGCACGGCATGGCGCAGCCCGGCCCGCTCCATCAGGGGCAGCACGCGACGGCCGAAGAAGTCCAGGTCGGGCTTGAAGTCGAAGAAGCTCAATTGAAGTCCGTCGACACCGGCCTTCTTGAGCTGCACGAATTGCTCCACCACTTGCTCCGGCGTGCCGATCACCTCGATGTTGCCGCCGATGGCGCGCCGCTTCTGCGCATCGACGCCGACGCGTCCCTTCCAGGCATGCGCATCGCTGGCAAAGTTCTGCATGCTGGCCTTGGGGTCGATATGGGCGACGATGGCATCGTGATACTGCCAGGTCTCCCGCTCGGTCTCCCGACAGATGACCATGGGGTTCAGCAGGGTGCGGACCTCGCGGCCGACGTCGATAGCCGACTGTTTGACGCGCTGCGTATGCGCCGGAAGAGCCTCGATCGCGCTGTCGAAGGACGAGCCGGCCGGGCTGGTGACGAACACGATATCGGAATAGCGGCCGGCGAATGCGATCCCGGCATCGGACCCGGTGGCGTTGACCAGGATGGGACGGCCAAACTGCGGCTTGGGCGTCACGAAGGCATTGCTGAGCTTCCAGGGCGACTGACCGGAGAAGGAGAAATTCTCGTGGTCGTTCCAGAGCCGCTGGAGCACTTCCAGGAACTCGGCAGCCAGCTCATAGCGCCGGTCGTGCTCGATCTGGTTCCAGCCAAACGCTTCGTGCTCGACGGCGCGGTGACCAGTCACGACGTTGATGCCCCAGCGGCCGCCCGCAATGTGATCGAGCGTGGCGCCGTACTTGGCGAGATGCAGCGGATGGATCGGGCCGTAGAGAACGTGAATGGTCGAGATCAGCATGATCCGCGACGTCACGGCGGCGAGCGAGGCCGTGGTGATGAAGGAGTCCAGCGCCTGGCCCGTGAACACGCCGCCATAGCCGCCCTTCGGCAGCCATTGCGACAGCGCAAAGACGAGATCGAATCCCAGTGCTTCGGCAATGAGTGTCAGATCGCGGTTGTAGTCGAACGTCCAGGTCGTCGAACGCGGCAAGGTCGAAGCGCTCCAGCCGCCCGCCTGGATCGGAAGAAACAGGCCGAGCAGCAACGGCTGCTTCAGCGATTTCGCCAAAGGACTGTCGGGATATTGCGCGGGGCTCGGGAAGACCGGCCAGCCAACGATTTCGCCCGGCTTGTGCACTATCGTCATGATCATGTCCGTCGTGATGAGGCGCGCATTCTGCTGACAGTTCACAGCACTCATGCAGCTGCACGCGAATGCATCGACGTTGCTGATGCATATTGCCGTTGTCAACCGAGCGACGGCGACCGTGCAGACTCGTCCGCGCAATCGCGCAACACCGGGCCCAACAGCATTTTGTCGACGAACCACGGAAGTTAGAAAAATCATGTCGAGCATTGCGCGCATCGCAAAGACTTTTCGTCGTACGTTGTGGCAGGCGGTCCCAACAGTGATCGGGATCATCATCATCAATTTTTTTCTGCTTCAACTCGCTCCCGGCGACGCCGCGGACGTTCTGGCCGGAGAGTCGGGATCCGCGACGATGGAGACGGTCGCGGCCTTGCGGGCTCGCTTCGGGCTCGATCAGCCCGTGCTGATCCAGCTCGTGGCCTACCTAGACAATCTCGCTCACTTCAGCCTCGGCTACTCGCCGCGCTACAATCTGCCTGTCGCCGACATCATCGGCCAGCGCCTGCCCGGCACGGTCGCCCTGATGGCAACCGCTCTCGTCATCGCGCTCGCCGGCGGCATCGCTCTCGGCATCGTCATGGCGACCTTCGCCGGACGATGGCCGGACCGGGTGATTTCGATCGTCGTCACGCTGTTCTACTCGATCCCCGGCTTCTGGATCGGCCTGATGCTGATCCTGTTGTTCTCGGTCAAACTCGGATGGTTGCCGAGCGGAGGCTCCACGACGATCGGTTCAACCGTCGGCGGAATTGGTCTCGTGCTCGACCGGGCGCGCTACATGGTTCTGCCCGCATTGTCGCTCTCGCTGTTCTACATCGCGATCTATTCGAGGCTGGCGCGCGCCGCCATGCTCGAGGCCCAGGCGCAGGACTATGTGCGCACGGCTGCGGCCAAGGGCCTGTCGCCGCTCGCAATCACGGTGCGCCACGTGCTGCGCAACGCGCTGCTGCCCGTCACCACTGTTGCCGGCATGCATTTCGGCGGCCTGCTCGGCGGCGCCGTTGTCGTCGAGACGGTCTATAGCTGGCCGGGGCTTGGCCGTCTCGCCTTCGAGGCCGTCATGAGCCGCGATTTCAGCGTGCTGCTCGGCATTCTCCTCCTGTCATCCCTGCTCGTGATCATCGCCAACATGACGGTCGATCTCGTCCAGGCCTGGCTCGACCCTCGTATCGAGACCCGTTGATCATGACCGATACCATCCTTCAATCCACCGCATCGACCCAGCGAGGCGCCGCCGGCGCTCCAGCTCCCGTACCGGACCAGAGCGACTGGCCCAACATCCATGCTGCGGACACGCATGTCGTTGCCCCCGATCTGGAGCGTGCGCGACCTCACTTGGTCCGCCGTCTCAGGCAAAACCCATCCGTCATCGCCGGTGGCCTGCTCCTGCTGTCTATCGTTGTCGCAGCGACCCTGGCGCCCGTGCTCTATCCGGCCGATCCTCTGGGGATGGTGGCACGGCCGCTGCTCTGGCCGGGGCAGGATCTGGCATATCCGCTTGGAACGGACTCGCTCGGTCGCGACGTAGCTGCCGGCCTGATGCATGGTGCGCGTGTTTCGCTGCTGATCGGATTTGTCGCCACCACGATCGGGCTCACGGTCGGTATCCTCATCGGCGCGACTGCGGGATATCGCGGCGGACGCGTCGACGACATTCTCGTTCGCGTCATCGAGCTGTTCCAGACGGTCCCGAGCTTCATCCTGCTCGTCGTCCTCGTAGCGATCGCCCAGCCGTCCATCGTCACGGTGACCTGGGCTATTGGTCTTGTCACATGGCCGACCATTGCCCGTCTCGTCCGCGCCGAGTTCAGGGTGCTGCGCGAGAAGGAATTCGTCATGGCGGCCCGGAGCCTCGGCTTCGGCCATGCGCGGATCGTCTTCCGTGAAATCCTGCCCAACGCCCTGCCCGCGATCATCGTCACGGCGTCGGTCATGGTCGCCTCCGCCATCCTGATGGAGGCGGCGCTATCGTTTCTGGGCCTCGGCGATCCCAACGTCGTGAGCTGGGGCAGCATGATCGGCTCCGGGCGCGAACTGATCAGGACGGCGTGGTATCTCACCGCCCTTCCCGGTGTCGTCATCGTCCTGACCGTGCTGTCGCTGAACCTGATCGGCGACGGCTTGACCGACGTGCTCAATCCTCGTTTCAGCCGGGAGCGTTGATGTGACCGCTCTGCTCGATATCCAGGACCTCACCATCGGCTTTCCGGGCGCCACGCCGGTCCGGAATCTCAGCTTCAGCGTTGCGCCGTCGGAGACGCTCGCCGTCGTCGGCGAGTCCGGCTCCGGCAAGTCTCTGACCGCGCTGGCGCTGATGCAGCTGTTGCCGAAGACGGCACGCATTGCGTCCGGGCGTATTCAGCTCGGCGGCGAAGATCTCCTCGCGCTGTCCGAGACCGAGATGCGGCGGCGACGCGGCCGCGATATCGCGATGATCTTCCAGGAGCCGATGACGTCGCTCAATCCGGTGCTGACGATCGGGCGGCAGATCAAGGAGGTGCTCTATTTGCATCGCGGGCTGACCAAGGCGCAGGCGCACCGCGAAGCGGCCGCGCTGCTCGACCTCGTTCGAATACCGAATCCGGAAGCCTGCCTCGATGATTATCCGCACCGTCTCTCCGGCGGGATGCGACAGCGCGTCATGATTGCCATTGCGGTGGCTTGCCAGCCTAAGGTTCTGATTGCCGATGAACCGACGACAGCGCTCGACGTGACCATTCAGGCGCAGGTGCTCGAACTGCTCGACCGGCTGCGCCGTGAACTATCACTGTCACTGCTGCTCATCACCCATGACCTCGGCCTGGTGGGCCAATGGGCAGATCGCGTCGTCGTGATGTATGCGGGGCGAAAGGTCGAGGAAGCCTCGCCAGGCAAGCTGTTCGAGCGTCCCCTACATCCCTATACGCGCGGTCTTCTGGCGGCATCGCCGCGCCTGCATGACCGGCTGCACTATCGCAACGCCAGACTGTCCGAAATTCCCGGCAGCATTGCCTCTGCCGCCGCCCAACAAGGCTGCCCGTTCGGCCCGCGTTGTCCCGAGCGGCTCTCACCTTGCCGAACCCAATTCCCACCCGAACGGCAGGCGGAGCCCGGCCGCCGCGTGGCCTGTCACGCCGAACCTGCTCACGCCTCTCACGGAACGATCCATGACGCTGCTGTCAGTCTCTGACCTCAAGACGACCTATCGCTCGGGATCGACGCCGGTCCATGCCGTCGACGGCGTCTCGTTCGACATCGCTCCCGGCGAGACCGTGGGCCTGGTCGGCGAGTCCGGTTGCGGCAAGTCCACACTCGGCAAGACCATTCTGCGGCTGGTCGAACCCTCTGCGGGCCGGATCACATTTGACGGAACGGATCTCACGAAGCTGCCGGATCAGCACCTGCGCGCCTACCGCCGCAGGCTCCAGATGGTGTTTCAGGACCCCTTCGCATCGCTCAACCCGCGGCAGACGATCGGGGACATCCTCGGCGCACCGCTGGACGTCCATCGTGTCGGCTCGCGCAGCGAGCGGCGGCAGCGGGTTGGGGAGATCCTTTCGCAGGTGGGCCTGCCGGAGGATTCGGCATCGCGATATCCTCACGAGTTCTCGGGCGGCCAACGCCAGCGAATTGGCATTGCACGAGCGCTGATCCTGGGGCCCGATCTCATCATCTGCGACGAACCGGTGTCCGCGCTCGATCTGTCCGTGCAGGCTCAGGTCCTGAACCTGCTGGCCGACATCAAGCGCAGGCTGAATCTGTCGTTGCTATTCATTTCGCACGACCTTTCCGTGGTGCGATATCTCTCGGACCGTGTTCTGGTGATGTATCTGGGCCGGATCGTGGAAAGCGGTAGCCACGAGCAGATCTGGAAGACTCCGCTGCACCCCTACACCCGCGCCCTGATCGATGCCGTGCCGGACCCGGCGCGCAGACGGTACGCGGCGCCCTTGCCGGGCGACCTGCCGGACCCTCGCAGCGCGGGCAGAGGCTGCCGTTTTCAGCCGCGCTGCCCGCTGGCGACGGAGCTGTGCGCACAGCAGGATCCCGAGTTGCGCAAGAGCCCGTCGGGCCAGAGTGTGGCTTGTCATCACGCCAATTTCCAGGCGAGTCCGGCACCGCCGAATTAACATAGCTATGGTTTGACTGAACTCGCTCGGCAGCCGAGGCTCATGATTTGGAGCCACCGTTGTCTTTCGCTCAACCGCTGACGCGATCGGGTGCCCAATCTTCGGCTGCCTTATCGAAAGGTTGTCCCCGACGCACCAATCACCATCTGATCAAAGCGTATCGATGCAATCGATTTGGAGGGATGGTAGATGCCAGCTTATGTGGTCGGGCTGCACCAGATTACGAACCCGTCCAAGTTCGAGGAGTACAAGGCCAAGATTGGGCCGATGGTGGCGCAATATGGCGGCCGGTATCTCACACGGGGCGAAAATCTCGAGATGCCCGAAGGTAGCCATTGGGTACCGGAGCGCGTCGTGGTCATAGAGTTTCCGAATATGGCAGCGATCAAGGCCTGGTACGCTTCTCCCGAGTACCAGCCCCTAATTGAACTACGCAAGGCTTGTCAAAGTGAGAACGACATGACGTTCTTCATGGACGGGATTTAAAGCGCCCCACAGCACGACCGGCCATCGTGCGGATACACAGCTCAGTCGAGATACAGCTCAGGTCCGCAGCCACACGCCGGCGAAATTGCCTTGCGGCCCGGCGCTGTCGACGGTGTGACCGACGACACGCTTGTTGTAGACGGTCACCGGCTTGCTCAGCATCAACGGAAGCACCGGGAGCTCGTCCGCCACGATCTCCTGGAAGCGGTCGATCGCCGCTTTGCGCTTCACCGCATCGGCCTCCACCGCGATCTCGGCAAACAGCCTGTCGATTTCCGGATTGGCATAATGGCTCGCATTGGTGAAGGCGACGCCCTTCCGGTAATTGTCGCTGGTATAGAAGCGTTGCAGGCCGACGGTCGGATCGAACATGTTGGTGAAGGGATGGAACGTGAAGTCGTAGTCGCGGTCGGTATAGACGCGCTTGAGATAGCTCGGAAAATCCTGTCCGCGGACGGTCACATCGATGCCGACCGTAGCCAGCGCGCTCTTGAGGGCTTCGCCGCTGCGCCTGAAATTCTCGCCGAAGGGCTGGAAGTCGTGCGTGAGCGCAAAGCGCCATCGTCCCTTCAGTGGGAAGCCGGCCTCGTCGAGCAATAGCGCCGCTGCCTTCGTGTCGTAACCATAGGTGGGGACTTTGGAGTTGTAGAACCGCTTCAAGGTCGGGCTGACGATGCTGACCGTTCGCTCACCGAGACCGTACCAGGCCACATTCAGGATGATCGCCGGATCGACCGCATGGGCAATCGCCCTGCGCACCTTAATGTTGCTGAGAATCGGGTGATCGAGATTGAACTCGAGGCCATACAGCGTCGGCGAGTATTCGTAGCCGCGCGTTTCGAGGCCGAGATGCGGAACTTGCTGGAAGCGCTCGAGATCCAGCGGCGAAACCGGGGTCGAGCCGCCGAGATCGAGCTCACTGGTCTCGAAGGCCACCGCGCGGGCCGCGCCATCCGGGATGACGCGGACCAGCAACGCTTCGAGATAGGGTTTCGGGCTATCCCAGTAGTTCGGGTTGCGGACATAGCTAACATAGTTGCCGAGTACCCACTCCTTGAAAACGAATGGGCCCGTCCCGATCGGCGCACGGTTGTTGGGATTTTGCAGCGGATCGCCCTTGCCCTCATAGACGTGCCGCGGAACGATGGGGGACTCTCCCGCCGCGAGCGCATAAAGCAGATATGGCGCCGGCTTGGAGAGTTTCAGGACGACCGTGTGCTCGTCCACGGCCGTCGCCTCAAGAAGATTCGTGAATGTCGTGCGCCCACGCGGATGCGCCGACTTCAGCAGGCCGACCGAATAGACCACGTCCGCTGCGCTAAAGGGTCGCCCGTCGTGCCATTTCACGTTCCGACGCAGCTCGAAACGATATTGCAGGCCGCCCTCGCTGACGCTCCAGGCTGTTGCGAGCTGTGGCCTGGGATTGAGATCGAAGTCGTAGCTGAGAAGACCTTCGACGACCTTGGTGCTCGCCTGGATTGCCGGCCCTTCCGTCGTGTTGAAACAAACGAGCGTGGTCGGCTCGGGGTGAATGACGAAGGAGAGCCGTCCTCCGGCACGCGGCGCTTCCTCCTGGGCTCGCGTGGAGGTCGAGACGGCAAGCGCAGCTGCGGTCGTCGCAACGAAGCTTCGTCTGGACATCAGAGTCATGAGTTATTCCTAAAATCCGCGGCAACTGACGAAGAACTCATGGCGTCCGCATGGATCGCTTCCGTTCTGCGCTGACTCCGTCGAGTTGGCTGTCGCGTGAGACGCACAGCGCAGACCGCCATCCGGTCGTGCGCTCACGCGACAGCCGTTCCGATCGACAGACCGCCCCGCAACGGGTCCGCCGGCTCAGAACTCTCCCCCCGCACCGGGAGCAGCAAGACCCGCCTTATCCTTTGGCAACTCGGCAACCAGCGCCTCCGTCGTCACGATGAGGGAGGCGATGGAGGCGGCATCCTGTAGCGCCGTTCTAACGACCTTCGCGGGATCGACGATGCCCGAATTGATCAGGTCGACATATTGTTCGGTCTGCGCATCGAAACCGTATGTCGGCGACCTGTTCTCGAGGATCTTCCCGACCACGATGGATCCTTCAACGCCGGCATTCTCGGCGATCTGCCGGATCGGAGCCTCCAGGGCCTTGAGCACGATGTTGATGCCCGCCTGCACATCGGAATTGGCGTGGGTCAGACGGCCGATCGCGGTCTTGGCGCGCAGTAGCGCCACACCGCCGCCGGGCACGATGCCCTCCGCGATGGCGGCACGCGTCGCGTTCAATGCATCGTCGACGCGGTCCTTGCGCTCCTTGACCTCGACCTCAGTGGCGCCACCAACGCGGATGACTGCGACTCCTCCGGACAGCTTCGCCAACCGCTCCTGGAGCTTCTCGCGGTCGTAATCCGACGTCGTTTCCTCGACCTGGGCCCTGATCTGCGCGACCCGCGCGTCGATCTCCTTGCGCTTGCCGGCCCCGCCGACGACCGTTGTATTCTCCTTGTCGATCCGAACCCTCTTGGCCCGCCCCAACTGCGACAAGGTGACATTTTCCAGCTTGATGCCGAGCTCTTCCGAGATCGTCTGCCCGCCCGTCAGGACCGCGATGTCTTCGAGTTGAGCCTTGCGCCGATCACCGAAGCCCGGCGCCTTGACCGCAGCGATCTTCAAGCCGCCCCGAAGCCTGTTGACGACCAGTGTGGCGAGCGCCTCACCCTCCACGTCCTCGGCGATGATTAAAAGTGCCTTGCCGGACTGCGCAACCGCCTCTAGGACCGGCAACAAGGGGTGAAGCGAGTTAAGCTTGGCTTCGTGGATCAGAATGTAGGGATCCTCGAACTCGACGAGCAGCTTCTCGGAATTCGTGACGAAATAGGGCGACAGGTAGCCACGGTCGAACTGAAGCCCCTCGACGACGTCGAGCTCGGTATCCAGGCTCTTCGCTTCCTCGACCGTGATAACGCCGTCGTTTCCGACTTTTTTCACGGCGTTGGCAATGATCTTCCCGATCTCGACGTCGCCGTTAGCCGAGATCGTGCCGACCTGGGCGACCTCCTCCGATGACTGAACCTTCCGCGCGCGCTTCTCGATATCCTTGATCGCCTCTGCGACGGCGAGATCGATACCGCGCTTCAGATCGAGCGGATTGAGACTTGCTGCGACCGCCTTGGCACCTTCCCGAACAATCGCCTGCGCCAACACTGTCGCAGTCGTCGTCCCATCGCCGGCGAGATCGTTCGTCTTCGACGCTACCTCACGGAGGAGCTGCGCGCCGATGTTCTCATACTTGTCTTCGAGCTCGATCTCCTTCGCGACCGTGACGCCGTCCTTCGTGATCCTTGGCGCGCCGAACGACTTCTCGATGACCACGTTACGCCCCTTCGGGCCAAGCGTCACCTTGACGGCGTTCGCAAGCACGTCCACGCCACGCAGTAAGCGCTCGCGGGCATCGGCGGAGAATTTCACTTCTTTTGCAGCCATAGCGATGATCCTTCAGACAAAAGTGCTCCGCCTCACGCTTGCGCGCGAGCTACAGCACGTTGAACAAATACGATTGGGGTCGAGAAGCTAGGCGATCACGCCCAGAATGTCGGATTCCTTGGCGATCAGCAGGTCCTCGCCATTGATCTTCACTTCCGTTCCGGACCACTTCCCGAAGAGAACGCGGTCACCTTTCTTGACGTCGAGCGGCAGGAGTTTCCCAGTCTCGTCGCGGGCACCGCTGCCGACTGCCACAACCTCGCCTTCCTGCGGCTTCTCCTTGGCCGTGTCGGGAATGATAATTCCGCCCTTCGTCTTGTTGCTCTCTTCGATCCGGCGGATCACCACGCGATCATGCAATGGACGAAAACTCATCTGAACCTACCTCGAAAGATTCTTGCGTTGACTCTTGAGCACCGACGACTTCGCTTCCCTACGCGGCCGAAGGTAACTGCAAAAAGCTATGGCCGCGACCACATCGTGTCCATGGCAAATTGAACTACGAAAATAGACGATTCCTGCAGAGCAAAAGCGGCCTGAAAAACGTTTCGATCGGCCCGCGCGGCTTCAATAATGGACATAGGGAAAGGTATAGCGATTGGCCAGATAGTGGAGTATTCGCTCTGACGAATCGATGAAACGCCAGCCGTTGGCGACGTCCACGTCCTCAGGCACTGGATGGTTTTGATCGAAGACCAGGACCGGCAGCGATTGATGCTGCTCGCCGAGTACCTCGACAATCCCGTCTCTTGGCCGCAGGAACGGAAGCCGGTGCACCTCGACCTGCGTTGCCAGTCCGGGGAAGGACGCCAGCAAGCCCTCAATTGCGTTGCAATGTGGGCACACGAAGAACCGGCCCGGTTGTGCCGGGTCCTCAAATCCCGGCTTCAGGAGGAAGAGGCGATCACCACTCATCACCGTTCTCCAACATGTTCAGCACCACCCGCAACTTGCCTGATCCATACGAACGCGGCTGAGATCTAGTCGTATCGAGCTATGGCGTCCCGATCCGGTATTGGCCCGGCGGCGGCGTTCCGTTGACAGCAAAATCGCCGACGATGCGATCGCGATAGACGCGCGGGTTGTGCGTCACGATGGTCCTGGCATTCCGCCAGTACCGGTCGAGCCCGAGATTTCTTGCCGTCGAAGACGCACCGAGCGCGTCGAAGATGATCGTTGTTGCCTCCAGAACGAGATCCGAGATGACGGTTACGGACTGATCGAGCTCGATCTCGGCGATCGCGATCGCGGCGGCTGTGCGATCGGGGTCACCGGCCAGTTGCGCCTCATGCGCCCGTTGCAGCGCTTCGGCAACCTTGAGGACAATTGCGCCGGCCGCGTACGCGTTTCCGCGCACCCGTCCGATCACCTGGAGAATCTGCGGGTCGGCCGCGGCGCTACTCGCGTTGCCATGACTGAAGACCCGCGTTCTCTTCCTCACCAGCGCCGCCACGTCGTTGGCCGCCGCGCGTGCGATGCCGGCGAGCGTGGCAAGATGGAAGAGTTGATAGAACGGATTGGAATATTTGAAGCGTTCAGCAACCTCGACGACCCGATTGCCCTCAACGGGAACGTCCTTGAACAGAGCCGTTCCGCTCGCGGTCAAAGCCTGCCCGAAGCCGTCCCAGTCGTCAAGAACCTCAACACCCGGCGAATGGCGCGAAACGACCACACTGACCGGATCCCCATTCTCGTGCTGGGCCGCTACGTTGATCCAGTCGGCAAAGAGCGTACCGGTCGTGTAGTACTTCTTGCCGTTCAGAATCAATTGACCGCCCTTGCTCGACACTGTCGTCGAGAAGGCCTGGAGCTTGGCGTCCCCGATCTCGCTGTGCCCGTTCCCGAAGAACGTCTTCGCGCCGATCCGGCGCAACCAAAGCTCGCGTCGCTCGGGATCTGGCGAATTGACGACGTCCTCCGTGAAGCCGAAATGCGCCCGGACGGAGTTCGTCACGTTTGAATCGGCCTCCGACAATTCGATCAACAGGTTGAATAGTTCGGGAAGGTTCGCTGCTGCACCGCCAAAATCCCGCGACACGCGGACCGACGTGAAGCCTGCGTCCCGTAACGCCTTGATCTCGTCGTAAGGCAGGCGACGTTCCACGTCTCGCGAGACCGCTCCCTCTCTGATCGACTTGAACAGCGGACGGAACGGTGCGGCGAGTGCTTCATAACGCCCTGAAGGTCCGCCGCCCCAGGCGAGATCGATCTGAGACATGATCACCCTTTCCGATCGTTCACTGGCACGCTCGATAGCTTCTCGGCGCGGCCAGCGTTTCATTCGCGATACAGCAAGGAAGATCGCGCGAGACGACGCCTCTGGCAATTTCGGATATCTGCGTCGGAAGAGATGAAGCTTCCTGCCGGATCACGGGTGACGGAAGGTTTCTACCGGGTGCCGGCGCGAGGATCTGGACGTCCCGCAATGACGCTTGAACGCACGAGGCCATTCGGGGTCGGCCACTGGCTGCATCAGCCGGGCCGCCTTGCCGCCTCGATTGCAATCGATACGCCGCGACCACGGCGTCGCGACGATCCCGCGAATCGTGACCTAATCGCGCGCCTGCGCGGAATTCTGGGCGACGACGCGTCGGCATGATCAGTCCCAAGTCTCCGTGCTCAGATGGCGTTCCGGTGCCGCGATGTTCGAGGCTGACATCAACGCCGACTTGCCCCAAACTAGCCTAGTTGCTTGCCTTGCCCACGGCCGACAGCGTTACCACCCGCCTCAAGGCTCGCTTGCCGAAAGCGTAGAAATCCGTCACCAAAGAACGAGACCGGGGAATTTTCCACTCAAGCCCCAGGCGAGCTCAGCACAATCCAACCAAATTAGTTACCGCCATCTGCCGGTCATGTTCAACGCCGTCTCGGCCGTGATAGCCTTGGGCCTCCACTCACACTCGTTGTTGGAATGGACATGAGCTACGTGACCTCGCTGCACTCAAGCTTCGCCGGCTGGATAGAACAGGCATACAGATGGCTTCTAGGCTCGCGGCAGCTTCGGACTGGCGCGACGAGAGATGATCTGTACGAGATCTCTCTCTTCGGACCTTATGCCTGACGACACGAGGCGCACTTCTCTCGCCCAACTCCCATAATCCTGAGGTACCAGACATGACCGACGTTGCGTTGCAGCTGGCCGATACGGGTCGTCGACTCGATATCGTCGACCGCAAGATCCTGGCGGTCCTTCAGCAAGACGCCTCGCTTTCGGTTGCTGAGATCGGTGACCGGGTCGGCCTGTCGTCCACGCCCTGCTGGAAGCGAATTCAACGGCTGGAGGCCGACGGCGTCATCCAGAAGCGCGTTGCGCTGGTCGACCAGAACAAGATCGGCCTCGATCTCTCGGTATTTGTCTCCGTCAAGAGCGCCGATCATTCGAACGCGTGGCTGAATCGCTTCGCAGAGACGATCAGCGCGATGCCGGAGGTAGTGGAAATCTACCGGATGGCTGGCGACGTCGACTACATGCTCCGCGTCGTGGTCGCCGACATGCAAAGCTACGACGTATTTTACAAGAGGCTGATCCACGCCGTGCCACTCAAGAACGTCACGTCGCGCTCCGCCATGGAAAAGATCAAGTCCGTTACCGCATTGCCGATCCCGTTCCTTGCAACGCAATAGACTGAACGAGCGGTGGCTTGGCGATACGCCACTTTCACCGGTCGGCTCGAACTAGCGGATACGTCTGCCGCTTCTCTCTCGACCCTGACACTACAATACAGATTGCGTGCTCGGTCGGCGGCAAGCGCGCCGGTCCTTGTTTACCGCCAGCATCAGTGGGTTGGCCGATGGCGCCCGACGCCTCTGGACGAGCTGCCGTTTGCGACGACCGGTCTTATGACGCAATCCGCCAAACCATCGAACTCGTTCTGCTGCATGGCATGAAATTGTCCCCATTCGCAGAGAGCCAGCATGAGGGGCTGGAGAGTCAGGCCGAGCTGTGTCGCGGAATAGTCCACGCGGGGCGGGACTTGCCGAAATATCTCGCGGCGAACGAGCCCGTGCTGCTCGAGTTCACGCAGTTGCTGGACCAGAACCTTCTGGCTGACGCGCGGCACCAACCTTCTTAGTTCGGTGAGCCGCTTCGGTCCTCCGAGCAGATGATAGAGGATCACCGCCTTCCAGCGCCCGGATATCACCTTGAGCGCGCGTTCGATCGGCAGGGCAGGAAGCTTCTTCGACGGCATTTTCATGGTTACCGACCGGTTCCTATGGGAGCAATTTGTCAATAGCGTAGCGCAAAGAGCCCGAGATAGAGAAGCAGCGCGATCGTCTTCTTGCACCGGGATAAGTCATGAAAGCCGTAAGATTGAGCCGGTTTGGCGAACCAGACGTTCTGGAGGTTGTCCAAATCCCCGAACCGATCCCCGGTGACGGACAGATCCTGGTCCGGGTTGAGGCTGCCGGCGTCAATTACTTCGAAGCGCTCATGCGTGCGGATCGCTACGCCGTCACACCGGCGTTGCCGTTGCTGCTCGGCGTCGAAGTAGCAGGGGTGGTGGAAGCGGCCGGTCGTGGAGCAGAGTCTGCGATCGGCACAAGAGTAGCAATTCCCCTCTTTGCTGTAGGAGCCAGCGGCGGTTACGCAGAATATGTCGCGGTCGATGCGGCCGCAGCGGTTCCGATTCCGGACCGGGTATCATCCGGGGTCGCTGTCGCCCTGCTCATTCAGGGCCTCACGGCGTTGCGCGCAGCCCGGCGATACCCGCTCGCAGGCAAGACCGTGCTTGTGACAGCCGCCGCAGGTGGGGTTGGCACCCTGCTGGTACAGCTCTTGAGGCAGATGGGAGCTGCGAAGATCATCGCCGCAGCGAGCAAGCGCGAGAAGCTGGATCTGGCACTCTCTCTCGGTGCCGATATTGCCGTCAACTACGCGGACGATCGATGGAGCGAGGCCGCGAAAGATGCAACACACGGCCACGGCATCGACATCGTTTACGATTTCGTTGGCGGGAAGATCGGTTCGGATTGCCTTCCCCTGCTCAAGCAGGGTGGGATCCTGGTATCCGGTGCGCTCGGACGAATAACATTCACCCACCTGGATCTCGAAAGCATGGCCGAACGAAATCAATCAATCAACGGCTTCGCGCTTCTTCCGTTGCTTGCCCCTGACGCGCTACAGACCGACCTCGCTTACCTGTTCGACCTTTCGTCGACAGGCGCGCTGAACGTGCTCATCGACGAGACCTATTCATTGGACGACGTCGCCAAGGCGCACCGCAGGATGGAGAGCCGATCATCGCAGGGCAAGATCATTCTCGTTCCATGATATCATTGTCATGCAAGGCGTCATGCCTGCTGATCGCTCCTGTCAGAGACACCAAAACTGTCGCGGCGAGCCACCCGCGCAATCAATTGCGATCCAGAAAGTTCTGGACCTCGCGGAAGAGCAGGTCGCGCCCCGTCTCGACCTCGACGAAATGGGTGGCTCGCGGAATCTCGATCAGATGGCGCACGGGTGCATTGCGCAGAAGCGCGAACAGCGCCTGTGATTGGCTGAGCGGCGTCAGTTCGTCCCATTCTCCGCGAATGATGAGCGTCGGCGCCGAGATCTTGCCAGGATCGTAGATCGCCTTGTTGGCGTTCCAATATTCGGCGCCATCGGCCACGACGCCCGTCGGCGAGCGGAAACGAGGTGGATTATGCGCCTTGGCATCAGGTTGAGTCGCCAGAAGGGCCTGCTCCCAGATCGTCTTCCAGGCCGGCGGAAAGATCGTTTCGGCCTGTCCTTCCGGTACGCCGGTCTGAAGGCGCTTGAGCGCCGCGTCGGCCGTCCATTCCTGCCATGCGGCTTCCGGGATCTTGCCGCCCGCAGACGAAAGCCAGGGCGGCGCGAGCAGAACCAGGCCGGCGACATGTTGCGGCTTCGCAGCCGCGTAGCTGCCGGTGATCAGGGTTCCCCACGACCATCCGATCAGTTGCAATTTTGAAAGTTTGCGCTGGGCTAGAATATGGTCAACCGCGGCAGTGAGATCCTCAACCGCCTCCTTGGTCGTGGCAAACGGCTTCGACTGATCCGCAGGCGGACGTGAGCCGCCATAGCCCCGGACATCGACCAGCCAGACGTCGTAGCCTTGCGATGCGATGTAATCGGCCCACGATCCATGCCCCACAGCCAGATCGAATACGGTTTCCGATGGCTGGGTCGAGCCGTGGACATAGAGCACGGTGCGGGAGGCATCGAAATTTTCGAGATCCTTCGGACGCTTGTTTCGCAGAAAGATCTGAACACCCGGCGTTGTGGAGGCGACATGAAAGTCTTGCGCCACGAGCTGTCGTGGCTCTTTCGACCATGCCGGCAGCCACGCGGCCGAAATCGACAGCAACAGCGACGACAACAACAAGCGCTTCATCTGAAATTCCCTAGGCGCGAGACACGTTGCCTTGCATCGAAACCCTGCAAGACTGAGGCTCGTTGCATTTCGGCATTCACGCCAATCGTCGTCAATTCCAAAGAGATCCGCCGATTGAGAATGATTCAGCTGCCACACCTACAACCAAAGCCGCCGGCGATTGCACTCATCGTCTCGAAGGATGAAGCTCTTGCCGGGTGTCGCACTCAAACGAAATTTGTTGCGCTCGCGCGGTATGAGCGGAAATGAAAATCTTATTTCGCAGCCCGGATTGACTTGCTGCGGTCGAGCTGACGATCTGCGCGCCTCATCAGGCAGGTGCACCATGACAACAGACATTCGCAAGGGAAAGCTCGGACGGCGTGACGTGCTCCGCCTCGGCTTGGGCGCCGGAGCGTTGTCACTCGCCGCGGGACGCAGCCGGGCACAGGCGACAGCGAAGCCGGATGTCGTCCGCATCGGCTATCTCACGGCGGCACGCGCCTGGGTGATCGGCAAAACCGACGGCAGTTTCGACAAGGCCCTCGGCACCAGGATCGAATGGGTGCCCTTCCCGTCGGGAGGGCCCGCCCTGTCCCTGCTTGCCGCAAAGCAGATCGACTTCGCAATCTTCGGCAACACCCCGATCGTCGCCGGGCTTTCGCGCAAACTCCCGATTCAGATCCTGGGATCACCGGAGATCGTCGCCACCAGCGAGCGGCTGGTCGCGAAACCGGGCCTTGCCAGCCTCAAGGATCTCGAAGGCAAGCGCATCGCGGTTGCGCCCTCCTCGACGATGGCCTTTGCGCTCGAGGCGCTGATCCGGATCAACAAGCTCGATGCCAGCAAGATCAAGCGCCTGCCGCTGAACCAGCCGGATACGATCGCGGCCTGGAAGCGCGGCGACATCGATGCGACCTATATCAACGGTCCGTTCTGGGCCGAGCTCCTGGCCGATGGCGGTCGGCAATTGCTGGTCTCGGAGCAATTACAGCCTGCAGGCGTCTATGTCTGGAACAGTGCCGTCGTGCGCGCCGAGTTCGCCGAACGTTATCCCGACAGCGTGATCGCGTGGCTGCAAACGGTTCAGACGCAGTTCGACCGTTATCGCGCCGATCCGGAAGGCGTATCGCGCATCCTGGCCAAGGATTTCGGTGCGCCGTTCGAAGCCGTGCGCGATACGCTGGCCGGGCTGCGCTATCCCACGTTCCACGATCAGCTCGGCCCGAAATACTGGGGCGACGGGCCTGGCGCCGCTAAGGACGCTCCGCTGATCAAGGCACTCGGCGATGCCGCCGCGTTCCTGGCCGAGACGGGCGAGATCAAGCGTGACGACGTTCCGGCCTCGTTTGTCCCGGCGGTCAATTACGCACTGCTGCGGCGCGCGTTCCGGTCTTGAGCGGGTCTCTACGTTTTCTCATCGGGCTTTCGGCGGTCGCCAGCGTTACGCTGGTGTGGGAGATCGCCGGGCGGACCCATCTCGTCGAGCCGTTGCTGCTTCCGCCACCGTCGGAAATCCTGACGACGGCATTCGACCTGCTGCGCGACGGCTATCGCGGCACTCCGCTCTGGGAGCATCTGGCGCTCAGCCTCGCCCGCGCCCTGGGCGCGTTTGCTGTCGCCACCCTGATCGGCGTGCCCTTGGGCCTTGCCATGGGAACAGCACCGAGCTTCGGCGCCGTGATCGATCCGTTCGTCCAATTCCTGCGCCCTCTGCCGAAACTCGCGTTGATCCCTCTCGTCATCCTCTGGTTCGGCATTGGCGAGACTTCGAAGGTCTTGCTGATCTTCATCTCGGCCGCGCTCAGTATCATTGTCGGAACGGCGGCCGCGGTCGGCACCGTGCAGCGACAGCGGATCCGCGCCGGACAGGCGCTCGGAGCCCACGGCCTCGCACTGTTCCGCTACGTGATCCTGCCTCATATCCTTCCCGAACTGTTCGTGACCCTGCGCCTGTCGTTCGGGATCGGCTGGACAACGCTGATCGCCGCCGAGATGATCGCATCGGACGCAGGGATCGGCTGGATGGTCGTCAATGCCGGTGCCTATTTGCGCACGGATATCGTAATGCTCGGCATCGTGCTGCTGGGTGGCACCGGCTACGCACTGGATCTCGTTCTCGTCGGATTGCAGCGCTGGGTAGCCCCGTGGGCGGGACGCGCGTGAGATGACGGCTTCTCAACGGATTGTGATCGAGAACGTCGAGAAGCGCTTCGAGGACAAGCGCGCGCGGCGCGCGACCGTCGCGCTCGAAGGCCTCTCGCTCAGTGTCGCCGAGGGCGAGTTCGTATGCCTGCTCGGACCAAGCGGCTGCGGCAAATCCACCGTTCTTGACCTGCTCGCAGGCTTCGAACGGCCGACCCGTGGCAGCGTGACGATCGATGGCAAGCCGGTCGGGCGCCCCTCTCCCGACCGCGGCATCGTGTTCCAGGAAGCGACGCTATTCCCCTGGCTGTCGGTCATCGACAACATCACGTTTGCATCACGTCTTTCTGGACTGCCTGTCGCCGAGTACCGGCCGCGTGCGCAAGAGCTGATCGAGATGATGGGACTGCGCGGCTTCGAGAACCACGCCGTCTACGAACTTTCCGGCGGAATGCGTCAGCGCGTCTCGATTGCGCGCGCCTGGATCTCGCAACCCCTGCTCCTGCTGATGGATGAGCCGTTCGGAGCACTCGACGCGCAGACGCGGCTCGCCATGCAGGAGCTGCTGCTGACGGCGCGCGAACGGCGCCGCTCTACCGTCCTGTTCGTCACCCATGACATCGAGGAAGCGCTGTTTCTCTCGGACCGGATCGCAATCATGAGCCACCGCCCGGGCCACATCGTCGAGGAGATCGTCGTTCCCTATCCCCGTCCCCGCGCCTATCAGGACATCATCGCCGCACCATCCTTCGGCGAATTGAAAAGGTCGATCCTTGCCACGCTGCGCGAGCAGGTTGCGCGCACCCGCATCGAGGCCTGAGTACTCTGTCATTCCGCCTCAGCGCGCGCGAAGCCACGGGGAAAGTAATTCTCAATCCTCGACACTGCACAAAATTTTGCTCCCTCATGTCCCGGATTTCCGCAATTGCCATGAAGATGCGGAGTCACCAGAGTGCAGTGGAATTCCTCTCTCTGCTAACGGGTTGCTAAATGTTTCGCTCGTCATACCCTGCTTTGGCCGCAGAACGCTCCGGCTTGCCTTTGCTCGATCGCCGCAACATGCTCGCTGGTCTAGCCGGCGCCAGTGCCGCAGCCCTCCTGGGCGGGCGAGCGGTTGCGGAGCAGCGGCTGAACGGCGTGCTGGCATATGGCGGTGTTGGCTACACTTGGGCCGTCCCATACGTCGCCGAAGCTGCCGGCTACTTCAAGAAACAGGGCGTCGAGCTATCGACTTCCTCGTTCGAATCTGGCCGTGACGCGATGCAGGCGCTGCTGTCCGGCTCGGCCGATTTTTCCGCGTCCACGGATACGCCCCTGGTGTTTGCCGCGCTCTCCGGCCTTCGGCCGGTGGCCATCGCGAACTACAGCCGCTATTCGCGAGACATGAAGATTGCTGTACGGAACGACGGCGGCGTCGATCCCAAGACGCCTGCCAGCCTCAAGGGCCGGCGCATCGCGACCCGGGTCGGCACATCGGGTCAATATCTGATCGCTAAATATCTGGAACTCGCCGGCCTTAGCGCCAGCGACGTCACCATTGTCGACCTAGCGCCCAACAATATGGCCACCGCGTTGACGCGCGGCGACATCGACGGCTTCTGCTGGAGCAGTCAGACCGTGGCGGTGGCTCAGCGGCAGTCCGGCGGCAAGGTCGCGGAGATGACCTTCGACGGCATCGAGCGCTATTTCCAAAGTCACCAGCTGCTGCTAACGACGGAAGCCGTCATCGACAAGAAGCCGGAACTGGTCAGGGCGACGCTGAGCGCCCTGTTCGCCGCCGAAGAGCGGATCACGACCGACCGCGAATGGCCACAATTGATAGCGGAGCGCATCAAGACGCCACCCGCCGATATTGCGCAGGCAACCTCGACCTTCGCGTTCAAGGTCGGGTTCGACCAGCGCTTCATCGACGACATGGTCTCGCAGGCGGAATGGGCCATCGCCGCTGGTCTCGCCAAGCCGCCCAAGGGCGACTTGCCCAAGCTGCTCAGGTCGCTTGTTGTTGAAGGGCCGACCAAGGCCCTGCGTCCCGATCGCGTCACGCTGACATGAGCGATGCCCTCATCGAAGTCGCGTCGGTTTCGCAGGTTTTCGCGACGCGCGACGGCTCGCCCACCTTCGCATTGCGCGACGTCTCGCTCACCATCGGCAAGGGCGAATTCGTCTGCCTGATCGGCCCCTCCGGCTGCGGCAAGACCACGCTGATGCACCTGATCGCGGGCTTCATGACGCCGACCCGCGGCCGCATCAGCTTCTCCGGCACGCCGGTGACGGGACCAAGCCCCGATCGCGGCGTCGTGTTCCAGGAGTATGCTCTGTTCGCCTGGATGACGGCCCAGCAGAACGTGGAATTCGGACTGCGCATGCGCGGTTTTCCATCACGGATACGCGCCGCACGCGCGCTCGAGGCACTCGAACGCGTCGGCCTTGCGCACGCCGCCAACAAATACCCGCACGAGCTATCCGGCGGCATGCGTCAGCGCGTGGCGGTCGCTCGCGCGCTTGTCGTCAAACCCGCCGTGTTGCTGATGGACGAACCGTTCGCCGCTGTCGATGCGATCACCCGGCAGGCGCTTCAGGAGGATTTGCTACGCCTCTGGCGTAACAGCGAGCTCTCGGTGATCTTCGTCACCCATAATATCGACGAGGCGGCCTTCCTCGCACAGCGTGTCGTCGTCATGAGCCCTCATCCCGGCGCCATCCGCGCCGACATCGCCATCGACGCTTCCTATCCGCGCGATCGCAGCAGTGCTGCGTTCGGCGAGCTTTACAGCAGGATCTCCACCAGCCTTTCCGTCGGCACGCGGAGCGCTGCATGAGCATTGCTTCATCCGAGGGAACCTTGTCGCCGTCCAGGGATTCTGAGGCCCCGGGCTTCGAAGCCGAGTTCCGGACCGCCTATTGGCGCACACGTCGCCGTGCCGTCTTGTTCCGGTTGGCACTGAATGCCGCCGGGGTACTCTTGTTCGTCGCAGCCTGGGAAGCGATCCCGCGTTGGTCGAACTGGGTCAACGAAGTGCTGTTTCCGCCACCATCCCAGGTGCTGGAAGCGTTCTGGCCGATGCTCAAGTCGGGCGAGATCGGCCACAACATCGTCGTGAGCCTGCGCCGCGCCGGGACGGGGTTTGGCCTCGCGTTTGTCCTTGGCATCGCGGCAGGGCTGATCACTTCGCGCGTCCGCTTCTTCCAATACCTGCTCGAGCCGCTGCTGCACGGCTTCCGCGCGATCCCCACCATCGCGCTCGTACCCCTGTGCATTCTCTGGTTCGGTATTGGCGAGGCCTCCAAACTCGCACTCGTGACCTGGGGCGCGTTCTTCCCGATCTGGATCACCACCCATATCGGCGTACGCGACGTCCACGTCATCTATCTGCGCTCTGCCGCCTGTCTTGGGGCGGGCCGCCTGGCCACGCTATTCCTGGTCATATTGCCCGCGGCATTACCCTTCATCCTCTCAGGCCTACGTCAGGCGATCGCGGTCTCGCTGATCGTCCTGGTTGCCGCCGAACTGTCGGGCGCCTCTGCCGGCGTGGCCTATATGATGTCGCAGGGCAATCAGCTTTTCCGCGTCGACATCATGTTCATTGGCCTGGCGCTGCTCGGCATCTTCGGCTTTCTCGCCGATCGTGCCTTCGTCGCGCTCGCCGGATGGCTGTTTCCCTGGTACGAGGGGGCGAGATGAATCCGCTGCCCGGTGCGGCGGAGCCGCTGGTGTTGCGAAACGCAAGCATCATCACGTTCGACGAAACTCGGCCACGCGCGAGCGCCATCGCCCTCCAGGGTGGTAAGATCACGGCGATCGGCAGCGACGCAGAGGTGCCCCCTATTCCCGGCGTACGCGAACTCGATCTCAAGGGCGCCTGTGTCATTCCCGGCTTTAACGACACGCATGCTCACATGGAGCGTGAGGGACTGAAGCACCAGCGGCCGTCGCTGGCGGAAGCCCGTTCGGTCGCCGACATCATCGAGGTGATCCGCAACCTCGCGGCAAGCACGCCACCCGGACAGTGGATCGTCACCATGCCGGCGGGCCGGCCCCCTTTCTTTTTTGACGGGGTAGCTTCACTAGCCGAGAAGCGGTTGCCGAACCGCTACGCAATCGACAAAGCCGCACCCGACCACCCCGTCTACATTCCCGGCGTGTTCGGCAATTGGGGCAAGCCGCCCGGGCATTCCGCCCTCAATTCACGCGCGCTCGCGCTCAACGGCATCGACGCCAACAGTGAACCCCGCCTGAGTGGCCTAGAAATCGAGAAAGACGCGCGAGGAGAGCCGACGGGCATCATCGTCGAGCGCAACAACCGCCCGACCGTGGAATTCGACCTTTTACCCGCCGTCCCACGATTTGGGTTCGCGGAGCGCATCGAAGGGGTTCGTCTTTCCCAACGCCTCTACAATGCCAAGGGCACGACGAGCATCTACGAGGGGCACGGGTCCGCCGCGGAGACCATCTCGGTCTATCGCAAGCTGTGGGAACTCGGCGAGCTCACGGTGCGTACCGGACTCGTGGTCAGCCCGAGCTGGTCAGACCTTGCGGAGGCGCGCCGGATCATGCGGGACTGGCTTGCCACCGCGCGTGGCGCCGGCCTCGGCGATCCCTGGCTGCGAGTTTCCGGCATCCATGTCGCCTACGGCGGCGATCCCGAGGTGGCACATTGCGCCCGCGCGCATCTGCCCGACACCGGCTGGAGCGGCTTTGTCGAGCAAGCCGTGACGCCGGCTGACTTCCGCGAGGCCAGCTTCCTCGCCGCCGAATTCGATCTGCGCTTGCACACGATCGTGGGCGACAAGCTCCATGAGATCGTTCCGGTTCTCGAGGCGGTCGACGCGCGCTTTCCGCTGCGCCCAAGGCGCTGGGTCATCGAACACATCGGCCGCGCCCGCCAATCCGACATCGAGGCGCTCGCCCGTCTCGGCGTGCTGGTCACCACGATCCCGACCTACTACCTCTGGAAAGGCGGCGAAAAATATCTCGACGATCCCGACGGTGGCGATCTCGTCGTGCCGCATCGCCGTCTTTTGAACGCCGGGATACCGCTCGCCATCGCCACCGACAATATCCCTTATGATCCATTCTTCACGCTATGGGTCACCTGCGCCCGCGAGGAGCGAACCAGCGGCCGCGTGATCGGGATCGACCAGCAGCTCGGCGTCGAGGAAGCGCTGCGTCTCTTCACCGTCAACGGTGCCCGCCTGACCTTCGACGAGAGCTGGAAAGGACCCTTGAAGCCAGGCTTCGCTGCAGATCTTGCCGTGCTGTCGGATGATCCGACCGCGCTGCCCGTAGCTGAGATCAGGAATCTGCGCTGCGGGCTCACCATCGTCGGCGGGCGCATTGTCCATGATGACATGCTGACACCTGGAGCCCGGAGATAGCCCTGGCGATTATGGCCATGAGTCGGCGATCGTATGCGCTATGCTCAAACGTCAATCTTGAAGCCGAGATCGATCTCCGAAGCTGGGTAGCCACCTCTCAACCCCCAATTCTCCGCTGGCACTTCGAATAGAATGATCTTGATCTCCGTCGCGGGCACGCCGAGCGCGGCTAGGTTCGCGACGAGGGTTTTGTACAGCAAGCGCTTCGCTTCAATCGACCGCCCCGAGAACAACGCCACCTCGACGCGCACATAGTGGTCCGAACGGCCGGTCGGAACGATCCGGGCGCCAGCGTCGTAGAAATCCAGAACGATATCGCGGTCGTAGTCGGGTATCCTGAGCGCCGAGAGCAGCGCCGACTGAACACTCTCGATGACCTCTTGCTCCCGGTTTCGTGCCCAGAGACCCGTCGTGATTCGTGTGCTTGGCATTGGGATACTCTCTAGAAATTGAGGCCAGTTGAACATCTCGAGCGGAATGATCGCCCACGCGCCATCCCCTGTCACGCCTCTTCGCCGCAACCTCAGCACTTGAGCAAGCCAGTTCTTCAGACTGTGATCTTCGAGCCGTCGAACCTAGTGAAGCTGAATCCGTCGAACGGCTCGGCAAATGTCGCCTTCTGTTCGCGCAGCAGGCTGATCGCGAGATTCTCCCCTTGCGGAAAGGATGCCGCGGCGTCGGAGCGCCAGTGGATGCCGCCCCAGGTCCGGCCACCAGAGTAATTCAGCGCGAGCTTGTTCAATTCGCCTCCGACCGTGAGCGGCGGCCCCCGGTATGGAATCAGCCGCGTCGGATCCTTCGGATCGGGCTGGACGGGATTCGGAAACTCCCGGCTCTCGTCATAGAACGCCTTCAGCAAGGTCACGGTGACCGCGGCAATGATCGCGGCGCCTCCGGGGTAAGACGAGTGAAGCGGCGCTCCCTCGGGAAAGATATGACCGAGCAGGAACGTGCCATTCTTGTTCCGGCTTCGCTCCAGCGCTTGCGAACCGAGCAAGCTGTCGTGGATCGGATAGTCGGAGACCTTGTTGGCGAGGCGATGGTGAACCAGCCCGGAGAACGCCTCGGGGCGCACGATCCGCTGCTCGTACCATTTCTGGTAATAGTTGATCCGTATTGCGAGCGAAGAAGCCAGCGCAATGATCGATTGATAGTAGGCCGCCCCGAATGTCCCGGAAGCTCCGCCCTGGGTCTTGGAGCGCAGATAAGGATCTCCTGGAGCCGTCGCCGGCTTGTTCGCCGGATAGATCCCGCCATAGGCCGGCTCGGCTGCAAACTCCGGCGCGCTCAACAGTTGATTAGCGACGAAATTGAAGGCCTGCGCCGTGTGCGCATAAGCACCAAGGTCGCGCCCGTTGGAAATGTAGCGCGGCGTCGATTCGTAGGTGATGCGCTCTCGCGGCACATTGCCGTTCTGGACGTGCAGCCATTCGTCGTACTTCGTCAGGAAATCCGGTGTCGGCGCATAGGCGCGGATTTTTGCGGAGAGGCTTTGATTGCCGAGCGGAACATCCCGATACAGGAATTGCGAAACCAGCGGACCGTCGATCACGCCCGGAGGCGTCACCCATCGCGGGGTCGCACCGCTCGGGTCGGCCGGATCGACATAAGCAACGCTGCCGCGAAACAGCGTCTGGGGCGTGACGCGGCCGTTCACCTTCGGTCCCTGGAAAGCGGCGATGCGGTTGAGCTCGTCGACCGCAGCACGGATATCCGGGTTGGAAGTCTCCTCGTTATATTCCGTGAATGGCACGTCCCGCAGCAGGGACTGCCAGTAGATCTCGACTGCATCGGCCGCACGCGCGGGACTTGCGAGGGCCGGTGCCGCCGGTAACTGGAACTGAGACGCGTTGAGACCGTCGAGGCTAACGGCGAGAGTGCCCACGGGATTGACGAGCTTGCGCGCGCCACCAAGCGGAATCTTCTCGAAGTCCGCTGGGCTGCGCGTGGAAAACGCCACGTTCGCCAACCGCCAGGCCTCGGCATTGACCTCGCCACGCTCGTCATGCGGCAGACCACGGGTATCCGAGCCGATCGCATTGGGATAGCGCTGTTGATCTCCGTTGTGAGGATGCGGCGGAATCGGTGCGCTGGCAACGTCGTGCGCCAGTTTCTGCCGCAATTCCACCGCGCGGCGGCGGAAGCCTTCGTCGTAACTCGCGGCAGATGCTTGCGGCCGGTCGGACGCACCAGCCGACTTGTCCTTGGCAAGCGCAGGACCCGCCGGCCCCGCTACGGCAAGGGCTGCCGCGGCGGCACCAGCACCGATAAATTCGCGGCGTGTACCGTGCTTTGCACCATCACCGTTCTGCTCCTGCCGCGCGTGGTGACGCTGCTCCGCGGCGCCGGTTGTGGGGATGTCGTGTCGTGAAATCTTGTCGGACATTTCCGGCTCCGCTTTCGCTTATGTGCTCCGCAAATGCGGCTTCACATGCACGTTAAGCGTAGGGGCGCACCACGAAATCTGTCCATAATTTTTCCGCACTATAATTCGCGGCGAAGCGATTGCTCTATTTTGCAAATGCGATGTTGTGTGAAGAGTTTCACTCAACCGCCCCGAAGACGACCGTCGTCAGCGAATGACGTTGATCGGCTTGCTCGCTGCGCGCGATCCGCTTTCGCGTTCGAGACGAGCGGCATAACGCGACATCGCATAGCAGACAGTGAAGTAAATTGCGGCCAGGACCAGATAGGCTTCGGTCGAGAACAGCCGCCATTCGGGATCGGCAAGGGCCGCCTTGGTCGCGGCGAACACGTCGAGCAGCCCGATCACCAGAACCAGCGACGTGTCCTTGAAGCCGCCGATGAAGGTATTGACCAGCGGTGCCGAGCAGAGCCGGAACACTTGCGGCCAGATCACCAATTGCTGCGTCCGCCAATAGCCGAGGCCGAGAGCGCGAGCGGCATCCAGTTCGCCTGTGGGGATCGCCTGGATGCCACCGCGAAAGACTTCCGCCAGATAGGCCGCCATCAATAATGTGAGAGCCAGCAGGCACCGCGCGAGCTTTCCGCCCGGCGCTTCCCCGGGCACAAGCAGCGGCAGGATGACGGCAACCGCGAACAGCAAGCTCACCAGCGGCAGACTACGCAGCATCTCGATCGCCGCAACCGCAGCGTTTCGCAAACCCGGCCGGTCCGACGTCCGCGCCAGGGCGAGCGACATGCCGAGCGGCAAAGCCAGAGCGAACGACAGCACGGCCAAGCCGATGGTCAGCGGCACCCCACCCCAATCCAGCGGACTGACGATCCGAAGACCAAAAACGCCGCCGCCCATGATCGCGATGGCGGCAACCGTACCCAGGGCCCAGCCCGACGCAATCAGCCGCCAATGGCGCCCTGCATCTATCAGGCTCCATATGATCAATCCCGAAAAAATCGTGGTCGCAACGACCGGTCGGATGATCTCGTTCGCCGGATAGGCGCCGAACATCATCAGCCGCCCTTTCTCCGCAAGCAGCGCCCAGCACGCTCCGTTCGCGGCGCGGCAGTCGGCAGGCGTCCCCGTCCACACGGCGTCAACAATGCCCCATCGCAGCAGGGGCCAGCTCACGGCCAGCACAACTACCAGCAGCATCGCATCGAGCCAGCTGACATGCTGCATCTTGGTTGTTGCGCGGCCAGTCTCCGCGCTCGCCGCCATGCCGCGTCCGGCCCAAAACGCATTGTAGCGTTCGACGACAGCACCGAGCGACAGATTGAGCACAAGGAACACGCTCAGAATGATCGCCGTCCCCTCGATCGCGCGCCCGGTCTGGTTGATCACCGTGTTGGTCACCGACACCAAATCGGGATAGCCGATGGCGACGGCCAGCGTGCTGTTCTTCGCAAGTATCAGCAGTTGTGAGGCCGCAGCGGGCACAGCCAGTCTTCGTGCCTGCGGCAACACGACCAGCCAGAGGCTCTTCAAACGACCGGTCCCCAAGGCGCGCGCCGCTTCCCCTTGCCCGATCGGCACGGCCTGAATGCCGGCGCGTACAACCTCGGCAAGCGAAGCACCATGAAACAAGGCCAGACCGCCGATCAGCGCCAACAATTCCGGCGACAACGTCCATCCGCCGATGAAGTTGAAGCCGCGCAGCACGGGCCAATCGAGAAACGGGGTATGAAGCGACACGGCCGGAATAGCGAGGCCGCGACTGCTGAGAAAGACGCCGGGGAGCAATTCCATGGCGTCGCGAGGTGCCGGCAGATAGCGGATCAGCAAGCCATACCAGAGGAACAGCTGGAGAATGACGGGAGTATTGCGTAACGGCTGAACATAGATCCCGGCGAAACGCACGACCCGCGCACTGGGACTTGCGCGCAGCAGGCCTACGACGATGCCAATAGCCAAGGCGAGAGGGCTTGCGACCAGCACCACAAGCAGGGTGTTCGCCAGCCCCGCCGCCAAGGTGACGACGATCGGATCAGAGGGCGTCACCGCAAACAGGGCTTCCGAGATCTGAAAGCTCGCCGGTCGCCACAGGAAATCGAAACCCGTCGCGATTCCCCGCACTGCCAGCGCGGCGGACAGGACCATCCAGCCCGCCACCACGCCGATCACGAGCGAGACTGCAACGATTGCGCGGCCGGCGATACCCCTTCCGCGCCAGCCTCGCGTCGTCAGCGCCGTCGACATGCGTCCTATTGGAACGGCGGCGAGTAGAGCAGACCGCCGTCGCGCCACAGCGCGTTCTGGCCGCGGGCAAGACGCAGGGCGGTCTTGGGACCGAGATTGCGCTCGAAGATCTCGCCGTAATTGCCGACGGCCGCGATCACCCGCGCACCCCAGATCTCGTCCAGCCCGAAGCTCTTGCCGATCCCCGGCGTCACGCCGAGCAGGCGCTGGACGGCTGGATTCTCGGACTTCTTCTGCACTTCGACATTGGCGCTGGTCACGCCGAGCTCCTCCGCTTCGATCAGCAGATTGAGGGTCCAGCGCGCGATGGCGAACCAATTGGCGTCATCGGCGCGCACTGCCGGGGACAGCGGAGATTTGGTGATGCGCTCGGGGAGGATCACGAAATCATCGGGCGACGACGCACGCGCCGCCCGGCTGGCCGACAGGGTCGAGGCATCGGACAGATAGACGTCGCAGCGTCCCGCGTAGAAGGCGCCCTCCAGCTCCGGCAGGCTTTCGATCACCACCGATTTAAAGGTGAGCTTGTTGGCGTGGAAATAGTCGACCAGATTCTGCTCATTGACCGTCCCTGGCTGGACGCAAACGGTGGCGCCATTGAGCTCGGTCGACCTGGTGACGCCGAGCTTCTTCGGCACCATGAAGGCCTGGCCGTCATAGAAGATCGTACCGACGAACAAAATCCCGAGCGAGGCATCGCGGCCGGAGGTCCACGTGGTGTTGCGCGACAGCACATCGACCTCGCCCGATTGCAGGACGGTGAAGCGCTGCTGTGAGCTCAAGGGAACGAACCGCACCTTCGATGCGTCTCCCAGGACGGCGGCCGCCAGCGCCCGGCAGTAATCCGCGTCGAGCCCACTCCAGCGCCCCTGTCCATCCGGCAGCGACAGGCCGGCCGATCCTTGCGAAACGCCGCAGACCAGCTCGCCGCGCGCCTTGATACGATCGACGGTCGGGCCAGCCGCAGCTTCGGTGTTGATCGCGGCAACCGCCAGAATCGTCGCAGCCGCGACGATGCTTTTCAGTGTCATCTTGAAATCCGGATGATGAGGGAGAGATCGTGGAACTTGACCGGTTTCTACGATGGGGAAGCCAGAGAGTGCTTTTAAAAAGCGATGCGAACGCAGGAGGAAATTCTTCATCGTCGATGGCGGACGCAAGACTTCATTCGGCGCAGCGGCCGAACGGAGCTTACGACAGACGCCGCCCGCATGGCGCCTCAGCCGTTGCTTTCGTTCCACAAAATCAATGTTCTCTGATTTGCCGCGCCGAAGAGAAGACTCTTCGCTTGTTGCCTGCACAATGAAAACAGCATTCGTTTGACTAACAAAACGATTTCTCACCAGTATTCATTGGCTGTGCCCTTTTCCGAGAGACCAGAGCGGCCATCACCCGGAACGAGGAGCGAGCATGTTGATCGTGTCATCATCCGCAAGACAATCGACGCTGATGCGTCGTGCACTCTCGACGTGGCTCCTCCTGCTGTCCGCCACGGTGATGGCCTCGGGAACAGCCACAGGACAGACGACAAAGGTGTCCTCGGGCACAAAGCTCGTCGTCGCCGATCAGAACGAGGGACTTCAAACGCTGATGCGCGCCTCCGGCGCTGCGGACAAGCTTTCGAGCACGATCATCTATGCCAACTTTCTCGGCGGTCCCGCCATTCTCGAAGCCTTCCGGGCCGGCGCGCTGGACCTTGCCACCGTCGGCAACACACCGCCGATCCAGGCCCACGCGGCCGGCGAGCAGATTCCGATCGTCGCAGCCCGAACCTCGTCGGAAGCCGACTATTTCTTCGCGGTACGCCCGGGCTTGAAGGTCGACACACTGGAGCAATTGCGCGGCAAGAGCATCGCGTATGGCGAAGGCACCGGGCGCCAGCCATTCGTGCTCAACGCGTTGAAGCTCGCCGGCCTCACGCGGAAGGATGTCCGCCTCGTCCCGCTGCGCGCCGCCGATTTCCCTGATGCGATCCGTTCGGGCCAGGTCGACGTCGCCTCGCTGAACGAGCCGCACTTCTCCCGTTATCTCGCCGATTTTGCCGATCGCGGCGCCAGCGCAATTCCCAAGGCGCAGAACGACCGGCTCCCGAAGAGCCTGACCTACCTCTACGCCAGCAAGAAGGCGCTCGACGATCCCGCCAAGGCCGCGGCGATCCGCGAGTTCGTGGCCGCATGGATCGAGGCGAATCGCTGGTCGAACAAGAACGTCGATGCTTGGGTCGATGCCTATTACGTCAAGAAGCAAAATCTGAAGCCGGCCGACGGGCGCAAGATCGTCGAGGCGGACGGCATCTATGATTTCCCGTCGCTGACGAGCCTCATCCCCAGGCAACAGGCCCTGATCGACGTGATATTCGAGGCGGGCGACCTGCCAAAGCGCCTCGACGCGCGGGAAGAATTCGACCTGCGCTTCGACGATGTCATCAGCAAGACGAATTGAACCATGACGGATCGAGCCGACGATCTGAGCCTGCCCGTCTACGTTCCGGAAGAGCCGCGCAGGGCGCAGCCATCCGCTTCCAGAGGTGGCCAATTGCCAAGGCTTGCGCCGGCTCGGTTGCCGAATGCCGCCATCCTGTTCGGTCCCGTGGTGCTGGTGGTCCTCTGGGAGCTCGCGTCAACAGTTGGCTGGATCTCGCCAAAATTCCTGGCGGCGCCGTCGACCGCCCTGCTCACCGGTTTCAAGCTGTTGGTCTCCGGTACGCTGGCCGATCATTTCCTCGCCTCGGCCAGACGCGCGTATCTGGGACTTGGCATCGGCGTCGCAGTGGGCGTCGCGCTGGCGCTGGCCGCCGGCCTCAGCCGCATCGGCGACGCCTCGATCGACGGCCTCGTCCAGGTCAAGCGTGCGATTCCGACGCTGGCGCTGATCCCGCTGGCCATCCTGTGGCTCGGCATTGGCGAAACCATGAAGATCGCGCTGATTGCGTCGAGCGTGCTGATCCCCGTCTACATCAACACCCATGCGGCGCTCAGAGGAATAGACGCGCGCTACATCGAATTGGCGCGCAGCGTGAGGCTGTCGCGCGCGGCATTTGTGCGTGAAGTCGCACTGCCAGGTGCACTCCCGGGATTCTTCACTGGGCTCAGGCTCGCCGTAACCACCTGCTGGGCCGCCCTCGTGGTGCTCGAACAGATCAACACCACAGAGGGCATCGGCTATCTCATGAACCGCGCCCGGGATTACGGCCAGACCGATATCATCGTTGTCGGGCTCGTGATCTATGCGGTACTTGGCCTCGGCTCGGATCTCGTCGTCCGACTCTGGGAGCGCAAGGCCCTTTCCTACCGCAAGGCGCTCGCCTCATGAGCGCCTCGATCCATTCCCTGATCCCTGCGCAAGCCGGCTCTCCTCAGGCGGTCAGCCTGGTCGGCGTGACCCGCCGCTTCTCCAACCGCACTGTCCTTGACGCCGTCTCGCTCGATCTTGCGCCGGGTGAGTTCGTCGCGCTGATCGGCAAGAGCGGCTCGGGCAAGAGCACGCTGTTGCGCGCCATTGCCGGCCTCGACGACGATGTTGACGGCGATGGCGTGATCTCGGTTCCGGACGATCGCTCAGTCCTGTTTCAGGACTCGCGGCTGCTGCCGTGGAAGACTGTGCTCCAGAATGTCACCTTCGGCTTCCGCGCGGCCGATGCCGACAAGCGCGGGTGCAGGGCGCTCGCAGACGTCGGGCTCGCCGGCCGCGAAGGCGACTGGCCCAACGCACTCTCGGGAGGCGAGCAACAGCGCGTGGCGCTGGCGCGCTCGCTGGTCCGCAGCCCGCATCTGTTACTGGCCGACGAGCCGTTCGGCGCACTCGACGCGCTGACGCGCCTCAAGATGCACGAACTGCTGTTCCAATTGATCCGGCGACAGCGGCCGACCGTGTTGCTCGTCACGCACGACGTCGATGAAGCGATCAAGCTCGCCGACCGTATCCTGCTCATGGAGAACGGTCGAATCGTCGTCGACCGCGCCATCGCTCTTCCCCACCCCCGCGCCAGGGATCGTCGGTTCGACGATCTGCGCAATGAACTCCTCGCCGCACTCGGCGTCTTCGATACCGTCTGATCGTTCCCGACAGGATTGAACCAATGGCTCGCGAACTGCATCTCAATCTCTTCATCCACGGCCGCGGACATCATGAGGTCGCCTGGCGCCACCCAGACTCCGCCCAGCGGGCCCCGACCGATCTCGCTCATTACCGTGACCTCGCACTGGCGGCGGAAGCGGCAAAGCTGGACTCGGTCTTTTTCGCCGATCATGTCGCCCTCGGACAGGACCTCGGCTATGCCGCGCGCGGCGAGCTCGAGCCTCTGACGCTGCTTGGTGCACTCGCTGCGGTCACGCAACGGATCGGACTGATCGCAACGGCGTCGACGACCTACAGCGAGCCCTACAACCTCGCGCGCCAGTTCGCCTCGCTCGATCATCTCAGCGGCGGCCGCATCGGCTGGAACATCGTGACCTCCTGGGCGCCGGCGGCGGCAGCGAATTTCGGGCAAGAGCACCAGGCCGGCATCGACCAGCGCTACGAACGCGCCCATGAATTCGTCGAGGTGGTCTCGAAACTGTGGGACAGTTGGGCGAAGGACGCCATCCGCGACGATCGCGAGGCCGGCGTCTATGCCCACGCCGACCTCATCCAGCGCACTGAACACCGCGGCAAGCACTTTGCCGTCGCGGGCGCGCTCAACGTCCCGCGCTCGCCGCAGGGGCGGCCAGTGTTCGTCCAGGCTGGCGCCTCCACCGACGGGCGTGCTTTCGCCGCGCGCTATGCCGAAGCGATCTTCACCGCTCACCTCCAGAAAGAGAGCGCCATTACCTTCTATTCCGACATCAAGACGCAGGCCCGCGCCCTCGGACGGCGACCGGACCAGATCGTCATTCTGCCGGGGATCAGTGCCGCGATCGGATCAACCGAAGCCGAGGCGCAGCGGGTCTGGGAGGAGCTGAACGAACTGGCGCATCCGAGCGTCGGGCTGTCGCGCCTGTCGAACCGGTTCGGCGGCCATGACTTCTCGCACCTGAAGCTCGATCAGGTGCTGTCCGCCGATGACTTCCCGGATCCGTCGCAGGTGGAGGCCTCGCGCAGCCGCGCACAGTTGATCACGGCCTATGTAGCCCGCGAACGGCCGACGCTGCGCCGCCTGCTGCATAGCCTCGCCGGCGCACGCGGGCATTTCACCGCGACGGGAACGCCGGAACAGATCGCTGACATCATCGAGGACTGGTTCGTGTCGGGGGCAGCTGATGGCTTCAACGTCATGCCGCCGATCCTGCCGACGCAATTCACCGTCTTCACCGAGGAAGTCGTTCCGCTGCTGCGCAAGCGCGGCCTGTTCCGAAGTGAATACCGCGACGGCACGCTGCGCGACAGGCTCGGCCTTGATCCGGTACCGAGCCGCTTCGACAGCCCGACGCAGGAGCAACGCTCGGCGTAAACTGACTTCCTGACAAAACGGCGAAAACAACCCCATGCACAGTAGCCGACGCTTGTTAGATCAAGGGCTTGCAGAAGGGATTCGCGTAACATCGGATCAGGCTGATTTTGAGCCCGACAGAACGACTACTACTATCGCCGCGGCGGCGAGTAGCACGGCAGAAAGAAGTGCAGCCATCTGGAACCCCCAAGACGGGCTGGTGACCATCAAGGCGCCGAACACGGCGACCCCGATCGCCGCGCCTGCTTGGCGCAGTGCATTCAGAGCTGCCGACGCTGTGCCGACCTGCGTGGCCGATATGGAGGACAAGAGCATTGACGTTGTAAGTGGCACACTGGCACCAATGCCTAGCCGAACCATGATCTGGGCCGCCAGCATTTCAGCGTAGGTGCTGGACGGCTCCATTCGCAGCAAAAGTGCGTAGCCGCTTACGCACACCATGAGTGCTGCGATCATCGTCCGCGCCGCGCCGATCCGCACAGCGAAGGTGCTACCGACCAAGTTGGCCGCTGTGATGGTCAGCGCGAATGGTATGAATGCCAGCCCGGTTTCCACCGGCGAGTATCCCTGTACGGACTGATAGTAGATAGAGAGAGCAAAGACGGTACCGAAGGAGCAAAAGCTCAAGACCACACCAACGACCATCGCGGTGCAGGTCGCGCGATCTCGGAACAGTGACAGCGGCAGCACGGGGTACAAAACGCGCCCCTCTTGGCGCAAGAACATCGCACCGGCAGACATGAACACGGCGATGCCCCCGAACATGACCCCGGGGTTCCAGCCTCGCGACCCGCCCTCGATAAGGCCGGCGACCAGCCCGAGCATAGCAACCGCAGCCAGGGCCTGTCCCGCTCGATCGTGCCCCAACGGTACCGACCTTGTCGGCTGCGCTGCCAGACGCCGAGATGCGAACGCCAGGCCGGCCAGGCAGATCGGAAGGTTGACCAGGAAGATGCCGCGCCAGCCGACAGAGCCTATGAACAGGCCCCCTACGATTGGCCCCGCCGTGATGGCGACGCCGCCGCCAGCCGTCCACCAGCCGATCGCCTTGGCCCGAGTTGTTCGGTCGTCACCATAGGCTTGACTGATAAGCGCGAGCGAAGACGGCGTCAGGATTGAGCCCCCTGCACCTTGCAGGACGCGACCGAGGATCAGCGCTTCCATGTTCGGCGCAAGCGCACACAGGCTGGATGCGATGACGAACACACCGAGCCCCCAACCGAACACACATCGCGGCCCGAAACGATCGCTGGCAGCGCCCGCGGAGAGGAGCAGGCAGGAATAGGCAAGGGTGTAGGCATCGACAGCCCATTGCAGCCCGGACAAGGATGCCCCGAACAAGCGTCCGATTGTGGGGAGCGCCACGTTTAGTGCGGATCCGTCGAGCTGCACGACGAAAGTCGCGATGCTGGCGAGCGCTGTCACCTTCCACGGCGGCAAGGTCGTTAGGCCCGGACTACCGAGGAAAGACGGCATGGGAGGTAAAGTTCTCGTCAGAAATTTCGTCAACCTCCAACCATTCGCACGGAGGTCGGCTCGCTTACACGAAGGGAGCCCCCGGCCGCCGCCGCGAACGTCTTTGATCGGCCGCAGTGTCTGTCAGCGTGAACCTAGCAACCCCCTCCTGACAGCGTTATGTCAGGAGTAGCGGTCCCGACCGACCAGGAGGTCACGATGCGACGCGCCGACCGGCTGTTTGATATTCTCCAGCTTCTCCGCGTGGCAGCGCATCCGACGACAGCGGCGACCATTGCCGAGCGGTTGGAAGTGACGGAGCGGACGGTATACCGGGACATCGCGACATTGCAGGCCCGTCGTATTCCTATCGAGGGCGCTGCCGGGATCGGCTACGTGCTGCGCCGTGGGTTTGATCTACCGCCTCTGATGTTCACCGACGATGAGATCGAAGCTATCACGGTCGGTGCACGTCTTGTGCGCCGCTTGCGCGACCGCGGCCTGCAGGCCGCCGCCGAAAGCGTCCTGGCCAAGGTGACGACAGTATTGCCCGAGGCGCTGCGAAGCGGGATAACGGCTGCGCCCTTCTTCGTGTCGCATGGGGACGCTGAAACGCCCACCGGCATCAACCTTGCCGACCTACGGCGTGCGATTCGCGAAACCCGCAAGATCAGGATCACCTATTCCGACGTGCGCGGGCGAGAGAGTGAGCGAACTGTTTGGCCAATTGCAATGGCCTACTACGTCGATGTGACGGTACTCGGCGCATGGTGCGAGTTGCGCAGCGACTTTCGCCATTTCCGGGTTGAACGGATTGGGAACTCCAGCATGCTGAACGAGCAATTCTCGACCGAGAACGGCAAGCTGATGGAGCGCTGGTTCGCACTCCAAGGACAACAAACGCCTGGCGCATAGCCCACCTCTGAGCATCTTCCGGCTTAAGCGGTCGACAACCTCCAACTGCAGAAAAATATAATCTCCACCCCGGCTATGAAGGCGCCATAATTCCGGCGGTCCACGGTGCTATTTTGTGATGGTAGATCAGACCCCGCGAACTTCCCAAGAGTCCATTCGCGTTCCATCGATTCCGCTCACGCATGATGGCTGGCAGCGGGCGGCCAACTCTCCGGAGTAGTCTGGATGCCAATGACGCCTCACGACGACCTCCTGCTCTGGCATGCCCTTCATCGCCTAGAGGTGAAATATTGGTACGACGTCGACTTCAACGATGGGCGCACGGCCCATGACTTCTTCACGCCGGACGGCGTGAAGATCGTGGGTCACAACCGGTTCGAAGGGCGTGAAGAGATCCGAGCATTTTATGAGTGGCGAGCCAGTCAAATCGGCGAGAAGGCAGTGGATCGACTGGCGATCAGCGGTGTGAAAGCGGTGCGTCACCTGATCACCAATCTGCACGTCGCATCGAGCAGCGAACGCTCCGCGACGGCGGTGGGCATCATTGTCTTCTATGGCGGCCTCACTTATCCATCCACGCGTCAATCAAATCCTCCAATGATGGTGGCAGATTTGATCAATGAGTGCGTGCTCGACGAAGACAATGTGTGGCGGTTTAAATCGCATACGCTCCAGCCCGTATTCATGAGTGCCGCCGCCCCTCCGTCAATGGAGATCGATCCCATTTTCCTGAAGGACACCTGAGCTAACCGCGAGACGATCGCAGTGTGGCCGCACCGTTCCCATCATTTTTTCTTCATCGGGCGAATGACATCCAGCTTGGTAAAATATGCGGCGGCATAGTCGAGAAAGCCTCTGACCTTCGGCAATTTTTGTCTTCCGCTGGATGTGACGAGATGGATCGGGATAGCAGGCGGCTCCAACGCCGGCATGATGCGAATGAGCGATCCTGCCCGAAGATCCTCACTAACCTGATACGACAAGACACGCGTAATGCCCTGCCCGGCGCGCACCGCTACGAGGCGCGCTTGCGTTTCATTGACGATGAGCCGCGGCGACAGACGCACGACGGATCCTCCTTTCGGCGGCCCGAAGCGCCATTCTGATGGTTCCGATCTCATGGTCCCAAGTATCGTGTCGTGGGCTCCAAGCTCCACGGGCTTCTTCGGTGTACCGCGCCTTGCAAGATAGGCAGGGCTTGCCACCAGTATCCGCCGTACCTCACCGACACGCCTGGCGATCAGCTTGGAGTCCGAGAGCGTGCCAACCCGCACCGCGACGTCGATGCCCTCCTCGATGAGATCGAGAAAGCGGTCATTGAGGACCAGCTCGAGACGCATTTCAGGATGGGCCTTCAAAAATTCCGTTACGAGCGGCGCCACGTGCTGGCGACCGAACTGGAGCGGCGCGGTCACACGCAACAGGCCACGAAACGGGGATGCGGCAAGGCCGCTGACGGCCGCATCGTACGCATTCAGAACAGTCCGCGCCTGCTCTGCAAAGGCGCGACCTGCTTCGGTCACCGCAAGGCGGCGCGTGCTGCGCTCGATCAGCCGTGCACCCACTCGCGCCTCGAGCGCGGCGAGTGCACGCGTGATGGCGGGAGGAGATCGGCGCAGCCGGCGTGCCGCGGCCGCGAGGCTACCGTTGTCGACCACAGCGACCATCACCGCGAGCTCTTGAAGACGGTCCATTGATTATTCCACTTTTCGCAACTCTGAATTTTACAGTTTCCTGCTTTGCTGCAACTTCTGCAACGACTATGTGGGCGATCAGAAAGGTTGATCGTCATGACCGAGAACCACATCACGCTTCATGGCAGCGAGATATCGGGCCACACCCACCGCGTGGAGCTATTGCTGCGCGCGCTCGATTTGCCGTACCGGTTCGTGCCCTCGCCGCCCGAGATCAGACGATCCGACACGTTTCTCGCGCTCAACCCGCTGGGGCAGGTGCCCGTTCTGCAGGACGGCGATGTGGTACTCGCCGACAGCAATGCGATCCTGGTCTATCTCGCCAAGCGCTATGCAGCCGAGAGCAACTGGTTACCTGACGATCCGGTTGCGGCCGCCAGCGTTCAGCGCTGGCTGTCGATTGCGGCGGGCGAAATCGCCTCCGGCCCCAATATCGCACGTCTGATCGTAGCACGCGGCGTGCCCGGGGATCGCGCCAAGGCGGTCGCAGTCACTGATCGATTGCTGCACTTCATGAACGGACATCTCTTGAAGCGGCCCTATCTGGTCGCGGCGCACCCGACCATCGCTGACCTTGCCTGCTATTCGTACATCGCCGCTGCTCCCGAAGGAGGCATCGAGCTCGAACCGTTCGCCGCGGTTTGCGCGTGGCTGCGACGGATCGAGACCATTCATGGTTTCAAGCCCATGCCTCCGGCGACGCGGCCGACATGAGTGCGACCGTGGAAGGCTCTCCCTTTCACACCGACGAGCTTGAAGCCCAAGCGCGCGCAGGCCAAACGGCAAGAGGATCGGGAATTCGCGGTTTCATGCCCGACCAGCATCGTAGCTTCTTTCCACTACTGCCCTATGTGTTTGTCGCAGCCGCGGACGCCGAAGGCTGGCCGTTGGCCACCATGCTGACGGGGCGACCGGGTTTTGTGCATGCGCCTGATCCCGTCACTTTGCGCATCGACGCGGCACCGGAGCCGGATGATCCGGCGACCGCGACTTTGGCGTGCGGCGAGAGCATCGGAATTCTCGGCCTGGATCTCACGACCCGCCGGCGCAATCGGGCCAACGGTCGAATTGTGGATTTGGATGCGACGGGACTGACTGTCGCGGTCAGCCAGAGCTTCGGCAACTGCGCGAAATACATACAGAGGCGCGCGACGCAAGAGGCGCCACTTGCGCCCGCGTCAACCGAAGCATTCACCGGCCTCGACGTGAGAGCTCGCGTGCTGATTGAAGGCGCCGACACATTTTTCGTGGCGAGCCGCTCACGGGCGGAAATCGAAGCCAACGGAGGTCTCGACATCTCGCATCGCGGCGGGCGCCCCGGCTTCGTGCGCGTCGACGGAAACGCACTGACGATCCCGGATTTCCCGGGAAATCGCTACTTCAACACGTTCGGCAATCTCCTGGGCGAACCACGTGCTTCACTCCTCTTCATCGACTTCGATTGCGGCAACCTGCTTCAACTCCAGGGCATCGCAACGCTCGATTGGAGCGCGAGCCCTCCGTCGCTTGTCGAAGGGGCCGAGCGCCACTGGCGGTTCGACGTCGTTCGCGGCTGGCGCCGGCATCCGGCGGCTTCCTTACGATGGTCGTTCATCGACTATTCGCCGGTTACGCTCGGCACCGGAATATGGAGCTCTTCGTAAGCACCGCGCACATCTTGAAGTGATGCGGATCTTTGCGGATCGGTCGGGAACCAGGGCAAGCAATGTTGATATACATCCTTTGGTCGCTACCGATTCTTGTCGTTATCGTTCTTGTTGTCTCCCGCCGCACCTCGTCCGCGAACGCTGGGGCCTGCGGCCTTGTCATTGCGACCGTGGTCGGACTGCTTTCCGCGCCGAGCGCTTTCGGGCCGCTTCAGGCCGTCCTCGCGGTTGCACAAGGCGCTTGGCTGGGCCTCCTCGTGGGATCTGTGATCCTGGGCGGACTTATCTTCCGAGACCTCGCCTCGAAGGGAGCTGACGGAGGCGAACCCGCGCCAAGCCCGACTTCGCTCCGCCGTGATGAAGTCTATGCCGCCTGCTTCCTGCTCGGACCATTTGCCGAGGCTGCAACGGGCTTTGGCGTCGGACAGGTTACAATCGCGCCCATCTTGAAACGTGCCGGCATTGCTCCGATCGATGCCGTGCTGCTTGGCCTGTTCAGTCAGATTCTCGTGCCTTGGGGTGCACTCGCGAACGGCACGATCGTAGGAGCGCAGCTCTCCGGGCTCGCTCCGGCGATTCTAGGTGCACATAGCGCCATCCTATCCGCGCCTCTGCTCCTGGGCTGGCTGTGTTTGTTCTGGCTTTTCGCTGCGCGCGCGGGGGTCTCAGCGACCTGGCGACGACTTTTGATCGAGCTGCTTGCGACAGTCAGCACAATCGCACTCTTGATTATGGCAAATATTCAACTCGGCCCGGAGCCTGCCGGCATGGCGGCGCTCGCACCGCTTATCGTTGTGCGCTTTCTATTCACGAAAGGACTGGATCGAAAGGCGTGGCGATCCGCTATCAATGCCGGTTTGCCTTATGCGACCCTCGTCGGCGGAATCGCTGCAACACGGGCGTTTCCCCCCGTCAATCAGGCGTTGTCGGAGGTCTTTGCGATACGCCCCTTTGCCGAGGGCCCCACCTGGTTTCCTCTGATGCATCCCGCCTCCTGGCTGCTGGCGGTCGGAGCTGCCACGGCCCTTGCGAGGGGAGGTCCGAAGGACATCGCTCCCGCCCTCACGCGCGCCTGGGCACTGGGCAAGTCGCCCGTCCTGGCGATCGTTCTCTTCCTCACCATGGCGCAGGTCATGCTCGCATCCGGAACAGCCGATGGCCTGGCGCAGGCCGTACGTTTTGCGCTCGGCTCCGCTGCCGCACTCGCGACGCCGATTTTCGCAGCACTGTTCGGATTTCTGACCAGCAGCAGCAGCACGGCCAACGGATTGCTGATGCCTTCGCAAGCGGCATTGTCCAAGGCAGGTCATTTGAGTTTACCGTGGCTCGCCGCCTTGCAGAACGTCGCTGCCGCGGCAGCAACCATGCTCTGTCCCGTTCGCGTAGCGATGGGCTGCTCGCTCGCCGGTGTTGCCAACCTTCAGCCCAAGGTCGTGGCGCGTGCCTGGCCGCTTGGTGCACTGCCAGTCTGCATTCTGCTGGCCGCGGCGGCAGCGCTCGTTGCGATCGCGCGCATGTAGTTCGGCCCTAAGCAGGCATTGGCGTCGAGCAGCCACGTGCACGCTGCGGTCAAAAGTGCTTCGTGAGCGGTGCGGCGTCGAAATCCTCCCCCCTCTACAGCAGACCTTATGCGGTTCTTAACCACCTTCGCCTTCGGGCCAACAGCCGACGATGCATTTCCCAGAAGCGCTAGGGGGTACGAGACCCGACACCTTTAGGGCTTTCGTTTGGCGGCCACTCTATGAGCCGCAGCTAACGCTAAACGCGCCCAATTGATGAATTCATCGGCATCGTCGAACAGCCGGTCTGGCACACGCCAAAAAGCGAGATCGATGAATTTTCCTCCCTTTGCGTAATTCAAGGGCGGTGACGTGCGGGCCTCCTCAAAGGCCGCTCGGTTTTCGTCGTCAACGCGAAGATAGAGAATGTTTTCGGTCACCATACCGAGCATTGCTCCATCGCAGAATACACCTGTCTTTCCGAACATGCGCCGCATGGTGATGCGGCCCAGCGGAGCCAGTTGCTCGCGCAGAAACTCGGCATATGCTGTGCTCGCGACCATGGGGAGACGCGTATTTCACTGACTACCGGGTTCGCCGGGGTAAGCTGGGCTTCGCCAAAGACGTTGAATAGATTAGACGTCCGTTTTTATCGACGTCCTTCTCAATCTGCAAGTTGGTCGCGACGCGTCGGCACGGCCACGTTTTATGGTGCGCCGTACCCCGCGTGATTCTTAAGACTCAAAACTCGCAATAGCAGTGGCCCCGGGTGGCACTCATCCGCCTCACTCGGCCGCCAGACGCGGCGTGAAGGCACCGCGCCAGCGCGCGGCCGGATGGCGATCGTCGAGCCGGTCGTGCCCGAACAGCTTGTTGCGCAAGCTTCCCTTTGCGTACTCACGCTTGGCAAGGCCACGCCGCTGCAGTTCGGGAAGCAGATGCGCGTTGAATTCCTGATAGGAGCCAGGGATCGTCCAGTTGATCAGGTTGACGCCGTCGATGCCGGCCTGCTGCCATTCGGTGAGCGCATCGGCAATCTGCTCCGGCGTACCGACCAGCCGGGGATGGCGCTGGGCCACGAGACGGCCGAGATCGCCGACCGTCGGCTCTCGGCCGGGCTCGCGCTTGCGCAGCCATTCGATGTGGCTACGGCCGCCGTTGGTCTCAATGTCCTTGAGCAGCGTCTCCGGCGGATATGGCCGGCCATCGTCCTGGGACACGCCGAGATTGGAATGCGCGAGGAAGCCGTCGATGCTGACATAGCTGTCGAGCTCGGCTTCCTTGCGCCTCGCCTCCGCCTCAGTGCTCCCGATAACGAAGGCAAAGCCCTGGAAGAACTTGATGTCCTCACGACGCCGCCCGGCGCGCTCGGCAAAGTCGCGGGTCTCCGTGATGAGCTCGGCGGCGGTGCGCGGGTTCGGCGTCGAGATGAACTGCGCCTCGGCGTTGCGCGCCGCGAAGGCCCGGCCTGCCGGCGAGGAGCCGGCCTGGAACAGCAGCGGCGTGCGCTGAGGCGACGGCGACGGCAGATGCGGACCTTCCACGCGATAGCGCTTGCCGACATGGTTGATCCGGTGGATCAGGCGGGCATCGGAGAAGATGCCGCGATTGCGATCCTTCAGCAGGGCTCCGTCGTCCCACGAGCCTTCCCACAGCTTGAACACGACCTCGAGATATTCGTCCGCCCACTCGTACCGCTCGTCATGCGCGGTCAGCCGATCGAGCCCGAAATTGCGGGCGGCGCTCTCCTGCGTCGAGGTGACGATGTTCCAGGCCACGCGGCCCTTGCTGATATGGTCGAGTGTCGAAGCGCGGCGCGCAAATTCGAACGGATGGGCCTGCAGGACCGAACTGGTGAAGGCAAGACCGAGATGCTCGGTGTTGACGGCGAGCGCGGACAGCAGCACCGAGGGATCGTTAGTTGGGATCTGGAGGCCCTCGCGCGCATTGACCGTATAGTCGCCGCCGACCGGCCCATAGACCCCGACGACGTCGGCGAAGAAGATTGCGTCGAACAGCCCGGCCTCCAGCGTCCTGGCCAAATCGATCCAGAGATTCACGTCCTCGAAATCCGCCTGCCGCGCGTCGGGGTGGCGCCACAGCCCGTGCTGGATGTGCGAGACCGTGTTCATCACAAAGGCATTGAAATGCAGCGCGCTCATGCGGAGCTCCCCTCGACGCGGTTCAATGGACGTCTGGCAGCCCCAGTCGTACCGGCATCTCTCATGGCTGAGCTAGAACACGCCGTCATATTCCAGCGTGACGCGATGAATGCGGCGCGGCGCCTTGCCATAGTCGCGCACGGCGTAATGCTGGACTTGCCTGTTGTCCCAGATCGCGACGTCGCCCTCCTGCCACTCGAAACGGGCCTGGATTTCTGGCGTCTTGATCACGTCGTAGAGATAGTTCAGCAGGCTCTGGCTCGCGGTCTTGGACACCCCGAGCAGATGGCTGGTGTGGGCCTCGTTGACGAAGATCAGCTTGCGGCCGGTTTCCGGGTGCGTCTTGACGACAGGGACTTCGATCGGCGGAAACCTCGAATTCGCCTCGTGGACTCGCGCGAGCCCCTCCTCCGCCGTCTCCCGATGTCCTGCCGCATAGCCCGAGAGGAGATCCGACAGCGCGGCCTTCTTCGGTGACGCGATGAATGTATTAACCGCGGTCAGCTTCTCGAAATAGCGGGCGAGATCGGGGTCGAGCAGATCAAAGGCCGCGGATGACGAGGCCCAGATCGTATCTCCGCCGCCGCCGGCAGGAACCTGCTTGATATGCAGCACCGTCGCCTTGGGCGGCTCGCGCTGCCAGGAGACGTCCACGTGCCAATTGTCGGTGCCGCCCGACTTCGTGTGCTCGTCATGGGCGATCACCTCGATCTCGGGAAATTCGCTCACCGACGGAAGATAAATGTTCTTGCGGATCGGCTTGCCGAAGATACTGGCGAGCTCGACATGGTGCGCGTCGTTCAATGCCTGATTGCGGATGAAGATGACGCCGTGCTCGACCAGGGCACGGTTCAGATCCTGCCTGTTGCGATCGCTGAGCGGCTTCGCCAGATCGACATTCTCGATCACCGCGCCGATCAGCGGCTTGTAGGGACGAATAGAGAGATTCTGTCCTGTTGTCTCTGCAACAGGCTTCTCCAACACAACGGCCATCCCGTGGTCCCTCCATCAATTTGCAACGAGCGCGAAATCGTCGAGCCGCATAGACGTCATGTCAAGCTTGCCCCAAAAATAAGTAAACTCTCGTCGCGCAGCGTCGATCAGCATCCGATCCGTATTTTGCGAGGCGAAGGACGCGAACAGTTTGTCCTATGGAACATTCGCGGTGCATGCAGCTGTTGAACGCATGCGACGATCGCCAGCGCCGAGCGACCTCGATCACACCTTGGGTCATCATCGATTGAAAGCTCGCGTCACCGCCCAAACGGACGCCGGAAACTCTCCATTGCACGACTGACACTCAACTCGATGCGGATCTTCTGCGCGCCAGTCTCATTTTGAAAGGTGAAACCACGCAATCTCGCCCGTTTGTCGATATCATCGACTGTCCCTTTCGTTGAAAGAACATCTTCTAGTGCAATTACGTGAGCCGGACTCTCCAACACAAGCCTCGTCCGGAAAAGGGCTCGAGGTTCGCGGTGTGTCGAAACGCTTCGGCCCGACCATTGCACTGGACAATGTTGATCTCACCGTCGCACCTGGCGAGATCGTCGGCCTCATGGGCGCCAACACGCCGGCAAGTCGACCCTCGTGAGCATCCTGGCCGGTGTGCTTGGCGCAGATGCCGGCGAGATCCGGCTCGACGGCAATCAATTTGAGCCGGCGACGCCGAGAGCCGCGATCGCGGGAGGCGTGGTCGCGATCCATCAAGCCACGGACCGCGCCGGCGTGCCGGGGCTCACCGTCGCAGATGCGCTCCTGCTGGACCGATTTGCCGATGGCCGCGCCGGCATTTTCGTCTCACGGCGCTCGATACGAACAGAGGCCGAGACGGTTGCCCGCAGAGCTGGCTTCGATCTGCCACTCGATGACGATTTTGCCGACATCGGCGCGGCCGAGCGGCAGCTGGTTGCGATTGCCCGTGCATTGTCGGCCAAGCCGAAGCTGTTGATCCTGGATGAACCGACGGCAAGTCTGTCCGCGACGGAAGCCAATCGCCTCTTCACAATCCTCGAGGATCCGGCTGCGGGCGGCCTCGCCATCATCTACATCTCACATCGCACAGCCGATCTGGAGCGCCTGGCTTCCCGCGTGATCGTGCTGCGTGGTGGCCGCGTGGTTGCGACTCGGTCACGTCCGGTCGATTTTTCCGTCGCCATCGAAGCCATGATCGGCCGCCCCGTGGCGAGCGTCAGGCCTCCCGCGAGAAACGGCGGCGCGGTCCGGCTCCAGATCCGAGAGTTGCGCTTCTTCCCCGACAGTCGTCCCATTGATCTCGACATACGCGAGGGCGAGGTCGTGGCGCTGATCGGCCCGCTCGGGTCGGGCAAGAGCCGGCTTCTGAACATCCTGTTCGGCATCGAGACGTCTCACTCGGGCGAGGTGCTGCTGGACGGCGCGCCGCTCCGCCCGCCCTCTCCGAGTGATGCGATCGCCGGCGGCGTCTTCCTTGCGGGCGAAGACCGCAAGCGGTCATCCTTCGTGCCTGCGGACTGGCCGGGCGGCACAGTCGCGGCTGCGATCGCGCAACCGCATCTCCGTCGCTGGTTTCCCGCCGGCTTCCTCGTCGGCCGTAAGGAGCGTCAGGCGGCCGAGCACGGTGTTTCGAGCCTGGGTATTCGCACCTCGAGCCCGTTTGCGCGGCTGGACACGCTGTCCGGCGGCAATCAGCAGAAGGTGGTTCTGGCGCGCTGGCAGGCCGAGCCCGCACGGCTTCTGCTGCTCGACGAGCCGTTTCAGGGCGTCGACGTCGGAGCGCGCACCGACATCATCGCTGCGATCCGCGCGCAGGATCGCGTGGCCACGCTGATCGCGACCTCCGATGCCGAGGAAGCCTTCGAGGTCGCCGACCGTGTGCTCCTTCTCGACAAGACCGGCCTTCATGCCACCGGCGACGCTTCTACGCCGTCCAGGGGACACTGACCTATGACCATCGCAACAGAACAGTTACCCGCAGCGCCTGGTGGTCGGACCATACAGCCCTTGCACAGCTCGTTCGCCGTTGGGCCGTCTTCGCTCTTCTGCTTGGTCTGATCGCCGTTTTCGCGGCTGAGGAGCCGGCCTTCCTGACGCTTCCCAACGTCATGAGCGTTCTCCAGGCCGTGTCGGTGGTGGCGATCATCGGCGTCGGTGTGACGGTCTCGATTGCAGTGGGCGGCTTCGATCTGTCCGTCGGTGCGATCGCGGCGTCGAGCGTCATGGCGGCGAGTTACGCCATGGTCGTCTGGCACTTCAGCGCAGCAGAAACGGTTCTCCTCGTGCTGGCGCTCGGCCTGGCTGTTGGGCTCGTCAACGCAACCCTGATCGTCCGCTTCAACGTGCCCGACCTGCTCGCGACACTTGCCGTCAACTTTCTCCTGACCGGGCTTCAACTGATTCCCACCGCGGGCCGCTCCATCGCCACCGGTCTCATCCTGCCCAACGGCACATCGGCCAACGGCGTGTTCGATCCGGCATTCCTGAGCCTCGGGCGCACGCGGCTGTTTGACGTGGTGCCGCTGCCGGTTCTCATCATGCTGACGGTGGCCGTGACCGCCGGCATCTTCACGGAACGAACGAGATTTGGCCGGTTGATCTTTGCCGTGGGCGGCAACGAGCTGGCAGCGCGCCTTGCCGGCGCGCGGACCGGACGATTGAAGGTGCTGGCCTATAGCCTGTCGGCAAGCCTCGCCGCGCTCGGTGGCGTCATCGTCGCAGCGCGCGTCGGCCGCGGCGACGTCTCCTCCGGCGCATCGCTGCTGCTCGATGCCGTCGCAGCCTCCCTGATCGGCTATGCCGTGCTCAACGCCCGGCGCCCGAACGTGCTCGGCACGATCGTCGGTGCGATCTTCGTCGGCATCCTGCTGAACGGCCTCACCATGCTGAACGTACCCTATTACACGCAGGATTTCGTCAAGGGCGTCGTGCTGGTCGGTGCGCTTGCACTCACCTATGGCTCCGCCCGACGCAGACACTGAATCTTCAGCTCCAAACCAAACCGGGAATTATTACGATGATGACACGCATCTTTCGATCCGCTCTCGTACTGGCAGCGAGCCTCGCCATCGCTCCCGCGATCGCGGCAGGCATCAGCGGAGCGCCCGCTCCCTTCGACCAGGGCGGCGTGAAGGTGGCGCTTGTCAGCTACATCTCCAGCGGCGATTTCTTCGAAGCCTATCAATCGGGCGCGCAGGCGCAGGCCAGAAAGATCGGCATTGATCTGCGCGTGTTTCCCGGCAAGCAGGATGCCGCGGAGCAGCGCTCTCAGATCGAGCAGGCGATCAATCTCGGCGTCAAGGCAATCGTGATCGACCACGGTCTGCCGGAATCGCTGAAGGACGTAGCGCAGAAGGCCGTCGACGCCGGCATCAAGGTCGTCGCCTTCGACGTGAACCTCGACAATGCCAAAATTCCGCAAGTGGAGCAGAGCGACCACCAGCTCGCGCGCCTTGCCCTTGAACAGGCACTGAAGGAGAACGGTGAAAGCTTCAATGCCGGCTATGTCTACGTCGCCGGTTTCGCACCGCTCGACCGCCGCCACGAGGTCTGGGAGGAATTCAAGAAGAAATATCCCGGCATCAAGGAAGCGGCCCGCTTCGGCGTCGTCAACGCCACGACGGCGGCCGGTGTCGCCGATCAGGCCAAGGCCGTGCTCCGCGCCCATCCGGAAATCTCGGTCGCATTTGCGCCCTATGACGAATTCGCACGCGGCGTGAAACTGGCTGTCAACGAATTGGGACTTCAGGACAAGGTGAAGATCTACTCCGCCGACGTTTCCACCGCCGACATCCGCGAGATCATCGAACCGAACAGCCCCTGGGTGGCGACGGTGGCGACCAACCCGGCGGTGGTCGGCGCGGTGTCGATCCGCGCGGCAGCCCTGGCGGTCGCCGGCTCTGATCCAGGCCATGCGATCACGGTGTCTCCTGTGCTGCTGACCCAAAAGGCGCTCGCCGAGAGCGGCGCGAAGACCGTCGAGGAACTCTCGGCCAAGATTCGAGCTTTCGGCGCCTCAGAGGCCGCTACCGCCGCCTGGATCTCCCAATAACTCTCGCAGCTTCCCAAAGGATACAAACAATGAGCCGACTAAAATCCATTGCCATCACCGGAGCCGCGGTCCTGGGCTTGGCGACGGCCGGCCACGCCGCCGGATTGTCGGGAGCACCTGCTCCCTTTGACAAGGGCGACGTGAAGATCGCCGTCGTCAATTTCATCGGCGGTGGCGACTGGCTCCAGGCCTTCGAGGCCGGAGCCAAGCGGCAAGCCGATGCGCTGAAGGTCGATCTGCGCATCTCGGAAGCGCGCCAGGATCCTGATGCCCAACGCCGGCTGATCGAGGATGCGATCAACCGGAAGGTCGACGGCATCATCATCAATAATGGCAAGCCCGAGGCACTGAAGGACGAGGCGCAGAAGGCGATCGACGCCGGCATCAAGGTCGTCGCCTATGACGTGAACCTGGACAACCCGAAGATCCCGCAGGTGGAGCAAAGCGATGCCGAAATGGCGCGCCTTGTCCTCGATCAGGCGATCAAGGAGCAAGGTCACGGAATCAAGGGCGGCGTCGTCTATGTCGCGGGCTTCGCTCCGCTCGATCGTCGCTACGCGGTCTGGAAGGACTTTGGCAAGACCCACGGCCTCGAGGAACGCGCCGTCTGGGGCGTCGTCAACGACTCCGTGCCGGCCTCCGTCGCCGACCAGACCAAGGCGGTGTTGCGCGCGCATCCGGAGATCACCGCCATCTTCACGCCCTGGGACGAATTCGCACGCGGCGTGAAGCTCGCGATTGACGAATTGGGCGTCGCCGAAAAGGTAAAGGTCTACGGCGTCGATATCTCGACCTCGGACATCCAAGCGATCATCGAGCCGAAGAGCCCGTGGGTGGCGACGGCGGCGACCAATGCCGCCGTGGTCGGCGAAGTCTCGGTGCGTGCGGTCGCACTGCTGATCGCCGGTCAGGATCCGGGACACTCCGTGCTGGTCAAGCCACAACTCGTCACCCGCGCCGACCTCGTCGAGAAGAACGTCAAGACCATCGAAGAGCTGGCGGACAAAATTCCAGCCTTCCGGGCGAGCGAGGCGGCGACGGCGCCGTGGATTCCGGCGGTCAAATGATCGGAAGATGACGCGGACGGCTGACCGTCCGCGTCATCACATGCATGGGCGCGCTTGGGCCATCGTCTTGCTTGCGCGAGATGGAGTTGATAAGAATCTGTATCTTCAATTTGAAAGAGAGGGGAAGCTGGTGCTCCACCATAGCTTCCAAAATCGAACCCGCGGACCTGTCTCCGCCCCGCGCTTTGTCTCGCGGGGCTGACGGGAGCGCATCGCCGTCTCGTTGTCAGCCTTTCCGGCGCGCCCAGTTGCGCCCTTCTGACATAATGAGATTGCAATGTCCCTCATCGCTATCCAAGACCTTTCCCTGGCCCGTAGTCAGGTCCTTTTCACCGGGGTCAGCTTCACAATCGCCAAGGGAGATCGTCTTGGCCTTGTCGCCGCCAATGGACGCGGCAAGTCTTCGCTGCTGCGCATCATCGCAAATGAGGAAGATGCCACGACGGGAAGCGTGACCCCCGCGCGAGGACTGGTCGTCGCGATCGCGCCGCAGGACCCGCCCGAACGGCTCCTCTCCCTGAGCTTCCATGATGCCGTGCGCGACGCTCTCACGCCCGAGGTCGCCGAGACCGAGAGCTGGCGCGTCGACATCCTGCTTGATGATCTCGCCGTGGACGAGGCGATACGAGACCGTGCCGTTCGTGGCTTGTCCGGCGGCTGGCAGCGGACAATGCTTCTTGCGAGGGCTGCAGTGGTCGAGCCTGATCTGCTGCTGCTCGATGAGCCGACCAATCATCTCGATATCGGTCGGATCGGCGTGCTGGAAAGGGTTCTCGGCGCCGTCCCTCGCGACTGCGCAGTCGTCGTTGCAAGCCACGATCGCGCCTTTCTCGATGACGTGACCAACCGCACCTTGTTTCTGCGCCCGGAGGACAGCGCGGATTTCTCCATGCCTTATTCGCGTGCCTTGCAGGCCTTGGAAGAGCGCGATGCGGCGCGCGACAGGCAGTTCGAGAACGACATGCGTAAGGTCAGAGCGCTGCGGCAGCAGGCGGCGAAGCTCAAGAACATTGGCATCAATTCCGGGTCCGACCTGCTGGTGGTGAAGACCAAGCAGCTGTCCCAGCGCGCGGACAAGCTCGAGGAGCAGGCACGGCCGGGACATCGGGAGCGATCGGCGGGGATGATCCGCCTGACCAACAGCGGTACCCACGCGAAAGCACTGGTAACCATCAAGGACACGGGGATCACGGCACCGGATGGACGCTTGTTGTTTCGTACCGGGCGCTACTGGATCGAGAACGGGGATCGGGTGGCCCTGCTTGGTGCCAACGGCACGGGCAAGACACGGCTCGTCGAGCGGCTGCGGGCGTCCCTTGCCGGGTCGGATCCGGATATAAGGCGGGCGACCAGCCTCAAGCTCGGCTACTCCGACCAGGCGCTGTCGCAACTCGATGCGTTTGCGACGCCTTGGGACGCGGTCAAGCGTTCGAGCAATCTACCAGATCATCAGGCGCGTTCCTTGCTCGCAGGGGCTGGGATCGGCATCGATGCCCAAGCTGCGCCCCTCGCACGTCTTTCGGGAGGGCAGCGAGCGCGGCTTGCGATGCTGATCCTCCGGCTGGCACAGCCAAATTTTTATCTGCTGGACGAGCCGACCAATCATCTCGACATCAATGGACAGGACATGCTCCAAAGCGAGTTGATCGAGCACGGTGCCGCCTGCCTTCTGGTCAGTCATGATCGCACCTTCGTCCGGACGGTGGCGACGCGGATCTGGGTGATCACGAACAAGCGGCTTATCGAGGTTGATGACCCGGACCCGGTCTTCGATAGGCTGATGACCGGCTGAAAACCCGCAAGTTTTTTCTGGCCGTGGTTGCAGAGCTGACCGCTCACCGTGAGGCGGCTCATCAATCAACCGGCGTCAGAAAGATCGGCGAGGTCCAGATCCGCGACTGGTCGCGCTGTCGCGCGGTGATGAACAGCGGATGTTCGACGCCCTTCGTCAGACCAAGCGGCGACAGATCGATCTTGCCGCCGGCATCGCGCGGGAGTGCGCCCTCGGTGATGCGTTCGACGGCTACCTCGAGCTCGACGCCGCTGAGCGTACCCGCGCGGCCGCCTTCGAGAAGTTCGGCGCCAGTGACCTTCAGGCCGAACCGCGGAGCGTGGACATGGGGCGGCGGATGCAGCGCGTCTCCGACTTTCACATAGCCTGTTATGGTGCCATGCACCTCGATCTCGATGCCCGCGAGGCTGGACAGCGTCAGCTCGATGGCATCCGTGTCCCCGTGGGTCGCCGTGGTGAATCCCACAGTCGTCACGTCCTTGCGCCAGGCACGCTGCTCGGGATGGTCGAAGCCGACGCCGCGAACATCCAAAATCGCAGCGCCGGTCACCGTGATCTCGCCGACCCAGTTGGCAGCGCGATAGCGGTCCTTGATGCGCGCGCCGGCAAGGCGCACCCTCACCTTCCGTTCGGAGAGCCCGACGTCCGCGTTCAGGTCGCGAGACCAGATCAAGCGATCCGCATCGAACAGCTGAATCTGTTCCCAGCCCTGATCGCCCAGCAGCCGGTAGATCAGCGGCTCGTTCAATTTGCCGGAGACGACCTCGCCCATCCAGGACGCACCGAACCTGAGACTGGCAAAACCGCGCTCGCCCGTGGTTGCGAAGGTGCGCCGTGCCCGGAGTGCGCGGGCGACGCTCGCCCGATCGAGGCTGTCGGCGAGAACACCGGTCAATCCGCCGCGCGAGCCAAACACGGCCGTGGCTGGCGCACCACCGCCGCAGCGCCCCTGATGTTCGTCACCCGCAGCCGACGCGCCGACACGATAGCCGCGTGACAGGGCGTCGGTATAGAACCAGTGGAACTGCCCCCAAGACGAGCCCACCTCGACGAGACGTTCCAGTTCAGGGTGATGCCAGTCGAGGATGCAGCGTCGCCCGCCCACATGCGGGATCATGAGATGATTTTCCGGATCGTCTGCATAGGCCGCATAGAGCTCGTCGACCGGCCAGACTCCGGGGCGGATGGCCCCGGCAGTCAACTCGTTCCATTCGAATGAGCGTACTGAACGGCCCTCCGCGTCGAAGGGAAAGCGCGGCTTGCCTTCGCCCAGAAACACGACGTTGCGATCGCCCCCGGCGCTGGAATTTCCGCACCATTCCGTCCCGGGATAGCAGACGAACCGACCCGGTTCGTTCAGTCCGGCGATGATCTCGACCGCACGCTCCCAGTCTGTCTGCTTGATGTTGAAGTCGTTGACGGTATAGCCGAGGATATCGAGAGCTGCGACATCGCGGCCATAGGCGAGATTGTAGAACGTATCGTTGGTGCCCACGGTGTCGTGGGAATGCACATGGAGATCGGCGTAGAGTGGACGCTGCGCCTGGGCGAGCGGCTCAACTTGCACAAAGCCGACCGCAGGCGTGGCGATCCCTTCGACTAGGACTTCGAACCGCCACTCGCCTTCGCGCTCCAATCGCACATTACGGACGCGCGCGACGCTCCATCCGTCGCGTGAGAACTCAAGCGGCTGCGATTGCACGCCCCCGGCGGGGTCGGTGAGGTACAACTCGCCGCGCGGCGCCTGGTCACGGCAAACATTGCCCCACACATCCTCCAAGCGGACCACGACATCGAACGGCAACACCGGCGCCACCAGCCGCGGCATCACAAGCGCCGACGCTGACGGCGCCCCGGGCACGATGTCGAGAACGCAATCGCCGGGCACTTCGGCGAATTTCGAACTGCCGAGAGGATCGATGAACATGCGGAAGCGGAAGTTCTTCTCGACAAAGCTCTGCACGCGGGTGCCACCGCCGCCCTGGCGGCGGTCGCCCAACCGGATCACGATGCGGTCGCCGGGATTGAGATAACCGTCGATGACGTCGATGACGATCGCTTTCTGGAACGGGCGCTCGTGCCCCTTCTGGTCGAAGCGCACCTTCAGCCCCTGCACCGTCGACGGGCTTTGCCCCGGCCGCAGCGGTCCGGCGTGATACTCCGCGGAGACGTAGTTGGCGCCAGTCGGATCGGATGTCTGGAACAGGGCCCAGTCGGAATAGAACTTGAAGGCGAGCTTCAGCCAGGCGCCATCGGCCAGGCCAACCGCGCCGACCTCGTAGACCAGTTCGAGCTCGGTCCATTCGCCGGCAACAAGCCTCTTGCGGTTGCAACTCACCCGTCCGAGGAACGGCAGCGCCTTGTTCTGCTCGTACAGGCCGTGCGGAGCGATATAGGTCCCGGCGCGGGCGCGCGGATCAGTTTCTGCGGTCATGCAATACTCTCAATTGAACCGGTAAGAAGGTCAGGGCGCACGCCAGGCCTGGTAGTGACGCTCTAGTCGGCGAAACACGATCGTTTCGGCCAGCCAAGCGATCAGGCCGATCAGCGCGATACCGAGCAGCACCTGGCCGGCATTGCCGACCTGTCCCCCCATGGCGACCATCCAACCGATCCCTTGCGATGCGCCGATCATCTCCGCGGCGACGAGCGCACGCCAGGCTTGACTGAAGCCGATGCGCAGGGCTGCCGTCACGAATGGAAGCGACGCCGGCAGATAGACGTGACACAACAATTGTGCGCGGCTCGCCCCGAGCGTGCGCGCCGCGCGCACCTGGCCACCGACGATGCCGAGCACCCCCTCCTGGATGGTGACGGCCATCGGAAACACGGACGCGATAAAGATGACAACCGCAATCGCAAGATAGCCGAGTCCGAAGAAGATCAGGCAGAGCGGCGCCCATGCGATCGGCGGAATGGCCATGAATAGGCTGACCAGCGGCGAGACGAAGGCTCGAAAACGCTCGGACAGTCCGCCCGCGGTCCCGATTGCCAACGCGACGACAACAGCGGCTCCAAAACCGCCGACCTCGCGCAGGAGACTTGCGCCGATCTGACGGCCGAGATCACCGCTTCGGATCCAGCGCAGCGCCTCGCTCGCCACTTCCCAGGGCTGCGGCAGCACGTAAGGCGGCAGGCGGCTCGCGGCGATACACCAGACCAGCAGCAAGGCCGGCAGCGATGCCCAACTCCACGATGGTTTCGGCAGGCTCATCGACGACGTCAGTTCTGTTCGACCGCGCGTTTCCACGGGCCATCGTCGACGATCTGCTCGACCTTCAGCGGCCGCGCAAGAAAGCCGAGGTCGCGCGAATAGTCCATTAGACGCTGGATAAAGGCGCGGTCCGACGCCGTCAGCTCATCGGCCCAGCCCAGACGCTTGCGAGCCTCGGCCACGACCTCCTCAGGCGGAAGCCTCCTGCCGTTCTGCGCCGTCACCGCTTCCAGCTTGAATTCGCGCGCGATGATCCGATCGGCCTCGGCAGGATGATCGCGAAGAAAGGCGATCGCCCGGCGATGCGCGCGCAACAGCTTCACCAGATCGTCGGAACGATCCTTGAGCGTCTTGATCGGCGCCATCACGACGTACCATGGATAGCCTGGAATGGCTGCGTTGACGTCGAACACAAGGCGGCTACTGCCACGAAGCAGCGCCTGGCTGACGAAAGGCTCCCAGGAGAACACCGCATCCACCGTGCCGGTGTCGAGCGCAGCATTCATGTTGCCGACCGGCAGCTGCGAGAGCGACAGGTCAGTTTCCGGATCGAGAGCCGCAATATCCTTCAGCACGTAACCACGCAGCAGCACGTCCATGCCGCTGCCGCGCGCGACGCCGGCAAGCCTCCGGCCGCGCAGGTCGCTCAGGCCTGCGATCGGCCCGCTTGCCTTGGCGACGATTGCAGCCTGACCGTAATTGACTTTCGCCAGGATGCGACTGTCGAGGCCACGGGAGAACCACTGATAGACCGGCGGCGCGCCGATGTAGCCAACGTCGAGATCGCCGCTCGCCATCGCCTGCTGGATCACCGGACCATCGCCGAACGGCTTCAGCTCGACCTTCAGGCCTTCCTGCGCGAAAAACCCCTTCTGGTCCGCGATCAGCGCCGGCGCGTTGGCCATCGCCGCAACCCATCCGATACGCAGCGGGGTCGGCGGGCTCTGCGCCCATGACGGACTGCCCACCGCGGACATCGCGATCATCGTCCACAACAGATATCTGATCATTGAACTGGCTCCGTTCCAGGAGCAAGGGGCCGTCTCGACCGCGACTCCATGACGCCGGCGATCCGCTGCAAGAGAACGTCGCAGAGCTCCGCAAACCGGGGCAGCGTGCGGCTCCGACGCCGCTCGCGCGGCCGCGGCAGATCGACGACGACTTCGCTGTCGATGCCATCGGGCGGAAAGCCGAGAATGATCACGCGATCAGCGAGAAAGACCGCCTCCTCCACGTCATGGGTGATGAAGAGAATGGTCTGGCCGAGCGTCGACCACAGCCGCAGCAGCTCCTCGTTCATGGCGCCGCGCGTGATCGCATCGAGCGCGGCAAACGGCTCGTCCATCAGCAGAAGCCTCGGCTCGAGCACGAGCGCACGAGCCAAAGCGACGCGCTGCTGCATGCCGCCCGAGAGCCGGTTCGGCAGTTCGTCGGCCACATCGGCGAGGTCGACTAGATCGAGATAATGGAGCGCCTTGCGTTTCTGCTCGTCGCGACCAAGCCGCCCCGCCATGCGAAGACCGAACCGGACATTCTCCTGCACGCTCAGCCACGGAAAGAGGTTCGGCGCCTGAAACACATAACCAAGTTCATCGAGCTCTGGCCGCACCGCGCGGCCATCGATGGTCACGACGCCCGCGTTGGGCGCAAGGAAGCCTGAGAGCAGGTTGAGCAAGGTGCTCTTGCCGCAGCCCGACGGACCAAGCAACGCCACGAACTCGCCGGGCGCCGCCTTCAACGAAACGTTCCGGAAGATGTCCTTACCCGGCCGATATGCGAACTGCATCCCGTCGACGACGAAGGATGCACCGCGGCTCGCTGCCGGAGCGGCGGCGTGCGGCGTTGAAGCCTCATGGGGTCTGGTCTGTAACGCGAGCATGTAATACATTATGATACAAGTTAGCACCGCCGCAACCGGGCATGCCCGCAGACCCCGAAAACAAAAGATCCGCCCCTCTTTTCATCCGGAATAAGAACAGAATGTCCCTCGTGAGAGAAAACGCGACAGCTCTCTACCAACAGATCGCGGACCGGCTGCGCCGGGAGATCGCCGATGGGCGGTTCGAGCCTTCTGGCCGCCTACCCTCCGAAGCCGAGATCGGTACGCGGTTCGACGTCAGCCGGGTCACCGTCCGTCTCGCTCTCGAGGAACTCGACAGGGACGGCCTGATCGACCGGAAGAAGGGCAAGGGCACCTTCGTCGCGGGAAAGCAGGTGCGACACGAACTGAACGTGCTGCGCAGCTTCCATGAGACGCTGCGCCGACAGGGATTGAACGCCACCATGCGCGTCACGGCTCTTCGCGTGGTCGCAACGCCCGCGGGCCTGCGGCCGCTGTTCGGGAGCGCGCGCCGGGAGTGCCTGCTGCTTCAGCGGCTGCACCTGATCGACGGCGAACCGATCGCCGTCGGCCGCAGCTATCTCCGAACGGACAAATCCGACTTGAAGCGCGCAGACGTCGAACGGACACCGACCTACTCGGTCGTCGCGGCCCTTGCCGGCATCCCAGTCATTCAGGCCAAGATGGAGCTGGGCGCGCAGATCTCTGGCAAGGAGCTTGCGAAGGCCCTGAACACGGAAGCAGGCGCGGCGCTATTGACCATGGAACGCACCTCGTATTTCAGAGACGGCACATGTGCAGAGCACTCGACCTTTTTCATCCGGCCGGAGCGCTACAAGTTCGTGTTGAACGGGATCTTCAGTGAGACGGCATGAGACATCGCTGGGCCGGCTCAACGTTCGACGGAGCGCCGGCACGTTCCACCTCTGTGCCGTTTGCTGGCAATTAAATCCCCGATTTCAGCATTTTATGGAATAGCCAGGTAGCGACGATTGTCGGCAAATGGAGCCGAGACGGCGCCGATCCGGCGGTCTTGTCGGGATCGTGCGACGGAGCATGCAACGTTGATGTATCGGCCGAAGGAGTACCATGCCGCACGATCCCATTATCGAAGCGACCGAACTATCGTCTCTTGAGGCATTCCGTCTTCTCGACGTGCGCGAGCCTGCGGCCTTCGCGGCCGGTCATCCCGCGAGAGCGGTCCGGGTGCCGATCGAGGTTTGGGAGGTCGCAGCGAGGTCGGGCGAGACCTCTTTCGAGAATGTCGCTTATTGGGAGCGCGCGATTGCGGCGCTCGGCGTCAACGCTCGCCAGCCCGCCATTGTCTACGATGATGGACGCATGACGGAGGCCGCACGCGTCTGGTTCATCCTGCAATATTTCGGAGCCGACGCACTGATCCTGAACGGCGGATGGCCCGGGATCCGGGAGCGGGAAGACCTGCTGACGCCGGCGATCGAACCGTCGGTTCCGACGACCTTTCGGGCCCGTCCAGGGTCAGGGTCGGTCGGGCTCGTCGATCGACAAGCTCTCAAAGCCCAGCTGGATGACGTCCGGATTTTGGACGCCCGAACCCCAGATGAATTCGCCGGCACGGATCTTCGCCGTAATACGCGCGGCGGCCATCTGCCCGGCGCGCAGCTCCTTTCGCATGCGAGCCTGCTCGACAACAGTCGCCTGAGGCATGCGGACGAACTTCGCGGTCTTCTGGCTGAGGCGGGCTTTCAGCCCGGTGATCATGTGGTCACCCATTGCGATGGCGGCGGCCGCGCCGCCCTCGCTGCCGCGGCCGCAGCGCGGGCCGGATATGACAATGTCCGAGCTTATTATCTCAGCTTCGCCGACTGGGCGAAGGACGAGAGTTGTCCCATCGCTCGGGATTAGACCGGATATCCGCGCTCTCGAGCCCGACCGCAAACCCGGGAGCCGCAGTGACCGACTCCGTGGTGAAACCAAAGAACTTCCTTCTCTCGTTCCGGGTTCCATGCAACTACTTTCCAAAGCAGACCTTTCAGCATTTCGCAGCGTTCGTTTTGTCCTGACCGATATGGACGAGACTCTCACCTTCGGGGGACGCCTTGCGGCCCAAACCTATTCGGCACTCGAGCGGCTGCAACAGGCCGGAGTGCGCGTCATTCCCGTCACCGCCGCTCCCGCGGGCTGGTGCGATCAAATGGCTCGGATGTGGCCCGTCGACGGCGTTATCGGCGAAAACGGAGGATTCTTCTTCCGGCGCCGCGATCGTGGCGAAGGGCTGGCGCGCAGCTTCTGGCATCCGGCGGAGCACCGGAAATCGGTTGCGGATCGGCTCACCGAAATCAGCAGGCAGGTTCGCGCAGCCGTTTCGGGCGCGGCCCTTGCGGAAGACCAGCCGTTTCGCCTGACAAGCGTTGCATTCGTCCAACCCGACAGTTCGACCATGCGCGCGGCCATCGTCACCGCCTTGCGCGACGCCGGCGCCGACGTCGCCGTGAACAATCTCTGGGTGCTCGGTTGGCTTGGAGGTTACGACAAGCTCTCGATGACCAGACGCGTGCTGGCAGAGGTCTACGGCATCGACATCACCCGTGAGCGCGATGACGTCCTCTATATCGGGGATTCCACCAACGATGCACCGATGTTCGACTTCTTCCGCCATACTGTGGGCGTCAGCACAGTGGTGCGCTACCTCAGCGACATTCCGACACCTCCCGCCTGGATCACGGACGGACCAGGTGGTGCCGGCTTCGTCGAGATGGCGAACGCGGTGATTGCATCGCGAGACGGCGTATAGGTCTACCACAGCAAGAGCTGGCACCGCCCGAGCGCAATGCGATCAGGAGGCGTCCGGCCCCAGCACTGGACGCCACTTCTGCACCAATTTAGGGCAGAGCACTGGCGTGCGCATGTCGTCCAGCACGGCATTCTTCTGGGTCGCGACTGTTTCGAATTTTTGCCTCCCGCATGTTCAAAATAGAAAATTGACCCTCAGGATGAACGCGCCATAGCGTGCATTGGATAACGCTCGCCTCTCACGATCCGGTCGCCTACAAGGCGCGGGAGGTCGGCAACTTCGCGATCAACGGGACGATCACTCCGGACCCGCCCTACACGTGAAAAGACACCTCCGGGAGGCGCAATTGCATCATCGCCTGCGTGCTGTTGACAATAACTCAGCCACGATTCACGCGATCTGGCAGTCCCTGCAGAGCGAGGCGGCCGAACTGGCTCGCACCGAGCACGCACTCTCGGTGCTCGTGGACAAGCATGTCTGCGCGCATGTCCGTTTCGAAGACGCTTTGACGGCTTGCATCGTCGGCAGCCTCGCCGATCCACTTTTGCCGCCATCCTTCCTGTCGAGCACAATTGCGCGCATTGTCGAGGAGGACGACGATATCGCTCTGGCCGCCGCGCTCGATCTCGCCGCCATTGTCGAGCGCGATCCCGCTGCCGACGGAGCGTTGAGACCGTTTCTGTTCTATCCGGGATTTCGCGCGCTCCAGATCTATCGCGCAGCGCACCATCTCTGGGCCCGCGGCAAGCGCGACATGGCGCTGCTGTTCCAGAGCATCGCATCAAGACGGTTTTCGATCGATATTCATCCGGCGGCCTCGATCGGAACGGGCATCTTCATCGACCATGGCTTCGGCGTGGTGATCGGGGAAACAGCCGTGCTCGAGAACAACATCTCGATGCTCCACGAGGTCACGATCGGCGGCACCGGCAAACGCGCCGGCCGGCGACACGCGCATATCCGCGAGGGCGTGCTCCTTGCCGCCGGCGCAACCATCCTGGGCGACATCGAAGTGGGTGCCGCCGCGAAGGTGGGGGCCGGAAGCCTGGTGATAAACTCGATCGCGGCGCGGTCCACGGTTATCGGCGTCCCTTCAATTGTAGTGGGATCGACCAGCGGCGATGCTCCAGCGTTCGCGATGGACCAGGGATTGCCGAGTTAGGCGAAGTCTATGACAGTTCAGCCACTCGATACGATCAAGAGCTACCACGCCCATATCTATTTTGATGGCCCCGAGCAGCGCCACGCCGCCGAGACCCTGCGCGAGGAGATTGCCCAGCGCTTCCGAGTCCTGCTCGGGCGCTGGCATGACCGGCTGGTCGGACCGCATACCAGGCCGATGTATCAGGTGGCGTTCGCGGTCGCCGAATTTCCGCGATTTGTGCCCTGGCTCATGATCAACCGGCGCGGCCTCGCCGTACTTATCCATCCCGACACGGGACAACCGCGATACGACCACGTGACCCATGCGATGTGGCTGGGCGAGATACTCGCGCTCAACACCGAACCTCTGCTAGAGCGGGCCGAGCCGGTGTCCGAGATTACCCCGAACACGCAGCCGACCATCGCGCCTTGATGCCCGCGGCCATGAACGAACCCGCCGCCGCATTGCTGAGCGATGCGGCGGCTTTGTCTCGATTAGCGGGTCGCTGCAGCCGAGACCGGCGCCTGCTCGTTCTCCCACGGGAACGAAATGACGTTGCCATAATACTCCTTCAGGATCTGCTTGACCTCGGGGGTCGTCTGGTAGATCCGGATGAACTGCGCGATCCGCGGATCCCCGGCGCGGTCGGGACGGGCGACGAAACGCAGCGCATAGAGATCGTTCGGCTTCTCCAGGACAATCGGGGTGTTGGGGTCGAGACCGCCCAGCTTGGCGAAGGCGGGATAGGTCACGGCCACGTCGACATCGTCCAGCGCGCGGGAGATCTGCGGACCATCGACCTGCACGATTTTCAGTTTCTTGGGGTTCTCCACGATGTCCGCGATGGTGGCGCGATAGCCGACATCAGGCTTGAGCTTGAGCTTGAGCTGACCGGCCTCCTGCAGAAGTGACAAGGCACGGCCCGTATTGATGACGTCGTTGGCGATGGCAATCGTCGCGCCATCCTTCAATTCGCCGAGGCTCTTGATCTTCTTGGAATAGATGCCGTTCGTTGTGGAGTAGCCGAGGCCGACCGGGACGAGCTTGTAGCCTGCCTTCTGAATCGAATCTTCGAGAAACGGGAGATGCTGAAAGTAGTTCAGATCGAGATCGCCATTGGAGACGGCGATGTTGGGCGTGGACCAGTCGCTGAACTCGATGATCTTGACGTCGAGCCCCTGCTCCTTCGCCTTGGCGACGACGATGTCGAGAGCCCCGTTCGTCGGCATTGTCGCGACGCCGACCGAGAGCGAAGCCGCAAGCGCCCCGGTCGCGGCGCATCCAAGAACGGCGCACGCGAGCGTCAACTTGCGAACGAGAGCGCGAGCATTGGGAACGAAGGTCGACGAATTCATGATTGAGCCTGCCGTGTATTTCTTGAAAAGAGAGAGCGGCAATCATGCGGATGAATTCGGCTCTGCACAATGAAACGCTAAACCAAAGTTGGCGGCGCCCGCAAAAAATACGTCGTCAGTAGATGCCAAGTGCGGTGGCATCCTTTCGCAGGCTTTGTCCCGCCAGAAATGGGACGATGTTCTCGCATCGCTGATCGCCGTAAACGAGCTAAGACAACGATGCGCCCTGCACTCGCCTCATCGCAGTGTAGAATTGCGAGTCTCTCATCGCGAGAAAACGAATTCATCGCGCGCAGTTGATTCTGCGAACTTAACGCTCGTCTCATTTGCATTTTGCAGCAGTGTTACTCTTATTGCAGTCGCTCCGTTGACACCGCCTTCGCTGTCCTCCACGCTTTGCGAGACTGAGTGACAATGCGAGTAACCCGTCGGAAGAATGCTGCGGGTGTCAGGAAGATGGAGAATGACGGGATCGCGGCCTTCCGGTATCGGACGCCGGCCATTCATCGGCGGCGCAGTCGCCGCGGCGGCTTTTTCCAAGGGGGCGTTCGGCGCGCCGACTGCGTTTGCTCAGGCGGAGGGGCCGCAACGTGGGGGCACGCTGAAGATCTTGCTTCGCCAGGATCCGCCCGCGGTGATATCGGCGGGTAACGCGTCCGGTCCATCGAAGCTCATCAGCGGCAAGATCATCGAAGGCCTGCTCACTTACGATTTTGCCCTCAATCCGCAGCCGCATCTGGCGACGGCCTGGCAAATCAGCCCGGACAAGCGTGAATTCACCTTCACATTGCGCCAGGGCGTGAAATGGCATGACGGACGGGACTTCACCTCCGAGGACGTCGCCTTCTCGATCCGACTGGCTGCGGAGATTCATCCGACGGGCCGTGGCAACTTCCGGAACCTGACCGAAATTCGTACGCCCGCCCCGCACACCGTGACGGTCGTACTGTCGCAGGCCAGTCCCGCGCTGCTCACGGCCTTCTCGGGGACGGAGACAGCCATCGTTCCCAAACATCTCTATGACGGCACGGACTATTTTAACAACCCGATCAATGCCAGGCCAATCGGCACCGGGCCGTTTCTCTTCAAAGAATGGGTTCACGGCAGTTTTATCCGGCTGGAGCGGAATCCCGCCTATTGGGATCAGCCCAAACCTTATCTCGACGGCATCGTCGTGCGCATCGTGCCGGACATGGCGGCGATCGCGATTGCGCTCGAGACCGGCGAAGCCGATATTGGCTACAATACCCCAATCCCGCTCGCCGACCTGGAACGCTTCAAAACGTTTCCGCAGATCGGCATCGAAACGCGCGGATACGAGGCCGCGGGCGACTGGACCACGCTCATCTTCAATCTCGACAATCAGTATCTGAAGCAGCTCCCGGTCCGCCAGGCCATTGCGCATGCGATCGATCGTGACGCGGTATTGCAGCTGGGATGGCGTGGATATGGCACGATCGCCACCAGCCCGATCACGAAGTCGCTGGGTCGCTATGCCGCACGCGACGTTCCCGTTTATCGCTTCGATCCCGCGGCGGCCGAGCGGCTGCTCGACGAAGCCGGCCTTCCGCGCACCGGCAATGGCGTGCGCTTCGGCCTGACGCTCGATCCACTGCCCTCGACTGAAAGCTTCCGCAACGTGGCCGCCTATATCCGCCAGGCGCTCGGCAAGGTCGGTATTGCCGTGACCGTCCGCGCGCAGGAATTCGGCACCTATGTCAAGCGCGTCTACACCGATCGCGACTTCGACTTTGCCTATGCATGGCTCATCAACGGGACCGACCCCTCACGCCTGCAAACCTACTATTCGTCGAAGAGCTTCAAGCCCGGCGTGCCATTCTCCAATGGAGCGCATTATCAAAACGACGAAGTTGACCGGCTGCTCGACGCCGGCGCGCTGGAAGTCGACGATGCGAAGCGAATCGAAATCTATGCCGAGGTCCAGCGCATCCTCGCCCGTGAGCTCCCGGGCCTCGATCTGGTCGCCCAGCAGGTCTTCACCGTCTACAACAAACGCGTGCACGATCACACCATCAACGCGGACGGCCTGCAGAGCACGCTTGCAAGCGCCTTTATTCGGGCTTGAGGAAAGGGTGTCGCAGCTTTGTCCAAGCTCGCGACCAGAGCGAAAAATGAAATAGCTACTGCCAGTGCTCGCGAAAGCATAGTGCAGCCAGGCTTGCACTTCATTTGAAAGACCGTTTCCTTGACGGTCTCCGATAGCGACACGTAACCTTCTCGCTATCGCGCAGTGCGCAAATCCAAGCGCGGCAGCGTAAGCAATTCGAGAGAGCGTTAGATGATCAGGATGATGAGCGTGTTGACGCTCGCCGCGGTGCTGGCGACGTCGGGTCCGACTTCAGCGGAGGAGAAGGAGACGCCAATCCGTGGCGGCACGCTCAATTCGATCGTCCATCCGGAGCCTCCGATTCTCTCGCCGCTCCTGAACACGGCCACGCCGATCGTGCTGGTCGCAACCAAGATCAACGACGGTCTCGTCGACTACGCACTGGACGGCAGCATCAAGCCCCAGCTCGCAGAAAGCTGGGACTTCTCAAAGGACGGTCTGACGCTGACCTTCAAGCTGCGCAAGGGCGTCACTTGGCACGACGGTCACCCCTTCACTTCGGCGGACGTCAAGTTTTCGATCGAGGAAGGGCTGCTGAAATACTCCTCGGCGGGAAAGCGCATTTTCCAGACCTTGTCGAAGGTGGAGACGCCGGACGAGCAAACGGTCATCCTGACTCTGTCGAAGCCGACGCCGGTGATCTACCGCAACTTCAACGCTCAGGCATTATGGCTGCTGCCCAAGCATCTTTATGAAGGAACGGATATCCGATCCAATCCATGGAATGCCAAGCCGATCGGGACGGGCCCTTTCGTGTTCAAGGAATACGTGCGCGGAAGCCATATCGCGCTGGACCGCAATCCCAACTATTGGGACGCCGGCAAACCCTATCTCGACCGTGTCGTCTTCAAGATCATCCCGGACGCTGCCGGCCGCGCCGCCGCGTTCGAGACCGGTGCCGTGCAATTCGGCCAGCAACATCCGATCACCTTCGCCGATGCCGAACGGTTGAAAAAGGACGGCCGTTTCGTCGTCGATACGCGTGGCTACGAATTTTCGCCGACCTGGTTTTGGCTCGAGCCGAATCACAAGAACCAGTATCTGCAGCATACCAAAGTGCGCCAGGCGATTGCCCATGCGATCGACCGCGGCCTGCTGCTGAAGACGGTGTGGGGCGGCTACGGCAAGGTCGCCGACAGCCCGATCCCCTCGGCGCTCAAGCCGTTCCATCTCGGCGAGGGTTTGCAGCAATACCCGTTCGATCCCAAAAGAGCCGAACAGCTTCTCGACGAGGCGGGCTTTCCGCGCAAGGAAGGCGGTTGGCGCTTCAAGTTGACGCATGATTTCATTCCATACGGCGACGACTACCGCCGTACGGGCGAGTTCGTCCGCCAGTCGCTGCGCCGCGTCGGCATCGACGTCACTCTCGGTAGCCAGGATCTGACGACCTGGCTGAAGAGCGTCTTCACCGATTACAATTTCGACCTGATCAGCTCCTGGGGCAACGCCGGTGCCGATCCGCAAATGGGAATCGAGACGCGTTTCTGGTCGAAGGCCCGCATGCCCGGCACCTCCTGGGTCGTCGTCTCCGGCTACCAGAACGACGAGCTCGACGCAGCGGTCGAAGACGCCCAGACCCAGATCGAACCGCAGAAGCGCGTCGAGGACTACAATACGCTGCAACGCATCGTGCAGCGTGATCTGCCGCTGATCCCGCTGTTCGAGATCGACTGGTTCTCGGTCTACGACAAGCGTCTGCACGGCCTGACCAACACTCCCAACCAGCGCGCCGACAATTTCGCCAACGTCTATTTCGCTCCCGAATGAGCTCTGCTGGCCAATCTCGATCGCTGTTGCGATATGTCGCGCGCCGAGTCTTGCTCGCAATCCCGCTGATTCTGGGAATCATCGCCTTCAACTTCTTCCTGCTGCAACTGGCTCCGGGCGATCTCGCCGATGTGGTCGCCAGTGAACAGGGTGGAGCTGCGGCGGATGCGGGCTATGTCCAGGAGCTGCGCAAGGCCTTTGGCCTCGACCTGCCGATTCTGCTCCAGCTCTGGACCTATCTGAAGAATGTCGCGACCCTCGATTTCGGCTTCTCACACCGCTACGGCATTGCCGTGACAGAGCTGATCACCGCCCGGCTGGGCGGCACGCTGCTGCTTGCCGCGACCAGCCTCGTCATCGCGGTCATTCTTGGAACAGTGCTCGGCCTGCTGGCGGCCCGGCGGCCGGGAGGCGTCATCGACAGCGTCGTTTCGATCCTGGCGACGCTGGCCTACTCCGCCCCGCTGTTCTGGGTCGGGCTGATGCTGATCGTGTTCTTCGGCGTCTATCTGCAATGGCTGCCGACCGGCGGTATGCAGGAGGTGACGAAGGTGCCCCTGCAAGGCTTGGCACTGCTCATCGACCGGCTGCACCATCTCATCCTGCCTGCAACGACGCTCGCGCTGTTCTTCATGGCCATCTATGCAAGGATGACCAGGGCCTCGATGATCGAAGCCATGAGCCAGGACTACATACGAACGGCTCGGGCCAAGGGCCTGCGCGACCGCCGCATCATCTTCCGTCACGGCTTCCGCAATGCGCTACTGCCGCTGGTGACGATGATCGGCCTTCAGGCCGGTACCCTGCTCGGCGGCTCCGTCGTCGTCGAAACAGTCTTCGCCTGGCCGGGCATGGGCAGGCTCGCCTTCGAAGCGGTCAGCAACCGCGACCTCAACCTCCTACTCTCGATCATGCTGCTCAGTTCCTTCGTCGTCGTCGCCGTCAATCTCGTCGTCGACATCCTCTACGCATGGCTCGATCCGCGCATCGAGGTGGGTGCATGAGCTCGACATCCGTCGTCCGTGCCGTCCTGGCCTCGCCGGCAGGCATTGCCGGAAGTCTCGTGATCATCGGTGTCCTCGCTGCCGCGACGTTGGCCCCCTTTCTCTATCCCGGCGATCCCTCGGACATGGTTGCTTCGCCCTTCATCTGGCCGGGCAACGATCCTGAGTTTCCGCTCGGCACCGATCTGATGGGCCGTGACCTGACCGCCGGCCTGTTTCACGGTGCCTCCGTCTCGCTGATGGTCGGAGCCGTCGCTGCCGCGATCGCCCTGGCGATCGGTGTCAGCCTGGGCGCTGTCGCCGGTTACTACGGCGGGTGGATGGATGACCTGATCATGCGGATCACTGAGCTGTTCCAGACCATGCCGGCTTTCCTGCTTGCCATCGTCATGGTCGCGGTTCTCAACCCGTCGATCTACACCATCATCCTGGCCCTCGGGATCACCGCCTGGCCCGGCATCGCGCGGTTGACGCGCGCGGAGGTGCTCGCCCTGCGCAACCGCGATTTCGTCCAGGCGCTGATCGGCATGGGCATGTCGGATTGGCGGATCGTGCTGTTTCACGTCGTCCCCAACGCACTGACCCCGGTCATCGTCGCGGCCTCCATCCTGGTGGCGACCGCGATCCTGTCCGAAGCCGGCCTCTCCTTCCTCGGTCTGGGCGATCCTAACCATGTGAGCTGGGGCACGATGATCGGCGCCGGACGTGATGCCTTGCGCACGGCTTGGTACCAGACCGCGATCCCGGGCCTCGCGATCATGATCACGGTGCTGGCGCTGAACCTTCTCGGCGATGCGCTCAACCATGCGCTCAACCCGAGGCTACGACGGTGACCACGCCTTCCCATCTGCTCGAGGTCGCAAATCTGGACATCACGCTGCGGCGTGGACGGACGCTCCTGCCCGCGGTCGCCGACCTTTCCTTCGCGATTGCGCGCGGCGAGACCCTGGCGATCGTCGGCGAGTCCGGTTGCGGCAAGAGCATCAGCATGCTGTCCCTGCTCGGCCTGCTGCCGAGGCGGGACTGGGAGGTTCGCGGAAGGGCACTTTTCGACGGCGCGGACCTCATCGCACTTCCCGACAAGGAGCTGCGTCGTATCCGCGGCAATCGCATCGGATTCATCTTCCAGGATGCGATGGCAGCGTTCAACCCGGTCCTGCCGATCGGATTGCAGATTGCCGAGGTGCTGACCAGCCATTCCTCCATCTCGTTCGCAGCCGCGGAGAAGCGCGCCGTCGAACTTCTGGCATTGACCCACGTGCCCGATCCGCACCGGCGCGTGCACGACTATCCGCACCAGCTCTCCGGAGGTTTGCGCCAGCGCGCCATGATCGCGATGGCGCTCGCCTGCGATCCGCGGCTGCTGATCGCAGACGAACCCACCACCGCGCTTGATGTCACCATCCAGGCCCAGATCCTCGATCTGCTGCTGGAGATCCAGCGCGAGCGGCAGATGGCGCTCATTCTCATCACCCATGATCTTGGCGTTGTCGCCAACATGGCCGACCGGGTCCTGGTGATGTATGCCGGCCGCAAGGTCGAAGAGCAGCCGGTCGATACGCTCATCACCGCGCCGACGCATCCTTACACGCGAGGCCTGCTTGCAGTCCGCCCCCGCCTCGGCCGCGAGAGCAACCGCCAAAACCGTCTTGCCGCCATTCAGGGGGCGGTGCCGGCGCTCGGCGCCTGGCCGGACGGCTGCGCGTTTGCGCCTCGTTGCCCGTCCGCCGAATCGCGGTGCCGGGTCTCACGCCCGTTACCGATCCATTTCGAATCGCTCACGCTGTCCTGTCACGTCGTTGCCGACGAGAGGCGCGGCGTGCACTCCAAGGATGTCTCCGGTGCTGCAGAAGTCGCCTACGAGAGCAACTGATCTGCTCGCGATCGAGCACCTGTCGGTTGCCTTCGCCACGCCTCGTGGTCGATTGCAGGCGGTCAACGACGTCTCGCTGACGGTTGCGCCCGGTGAAACGCTGGCGCTGGTCGGCGAATCCGGCTGCGGGAAATCGACGCTCGGCCGCGCCATCATGGGCATCGTCCCGCCGAGCAGCGGGGCGGTCAAGCTCGAGGGCGTCGATCTGGTGCCGCTTCGCCGTTCGGCGCGGTTGCCGTACCGGCGTGCCGTGCAGATGATCTTTCAGGATCCGTTCGGGTCGCTGAACCCGCGCCAGCGCGTCGGCGACATCATCGCTGATCCTCTCCGGGTTCATCGGTTCGGTGATCGCAAGGCGATCAGGGCCAGGGTCCTCGAGCTGCTCGACCTCGTCGGATTGCCGGCGGCGGCCGCGGCGCGCTATCCGCACGAATTCTCCGGCGGTCAGCGCCAGCGTATCGGCATCGCCCGCGCCCTGGCGCCCAGGCCCGATCTGATCATCTGCGACGAGCCGGTGTCCGCGCTCGACGTCTCGATCCAGGCGCAGATCCTCAATCTGCTCGCCGATTTGCGCGACGAGCTCGGCGTCTCCTACCTCTTCATCAGTCACGATCTCGCCGTGGTGGAATTTCTCGCGGACCGGGTCGCGGTGATGTATCTGGGACGCATCGTCGAGGTCGCGCCGCGCGGCGACCTGTTCGCGCGGCCCGCACATCCCTACACCCGCGCACTGCTCGACGCCGTGCCCCGCATCGAGACCCGCAAGGCGAGCCCCGAGCCGCGACCGGTGCAGGGCGACGTTCCCAGCCCCTACGCATTGCCGGCCGGCTGCGCCTTCCAGGCACGATGTCCGCTCGCGCGAGAACGTTGCCGAGGGGAAACCCCGGCCCTGGAGACTGTTGCGACAGGACACGCCGTGGCGTGCTTCTTCCCATGAAGCTCCGCTCCTAACGCAATACCGCCAACCAAGGCCGACCCTGTCGAGGCGCGCCTCAGCACGCTTGCAAGAAATTGTTCTGCATGCGGCCAAATGGAAAATGTCGTTCTGAAGAATTCGCCGTAGTCGCAGCGATCCTGCCAAATTGGACTCCTTCGTGAGTCTGATGTGTCCCGCATCGCATGGACCGTGATATTTGCGATCGTCTCCCATGCTCCAAATGTTTCGAGAAAGTTACCGTGACAGTCCAAGCATCGCTGCAAACGAGTCGTGTCGCTGACCACCCCGCCGAGCGCATCTTCATCGATCGTTGGTCCCCCAGAGGATTTTCCCAGGAGCAGATATCGGAAGGCGAGCTGCGCACATTGTTCGAAGCCGCCAGATGGGCCCCCTCTGCCTACAACTCTCAGCCATGGCACTTTCTCTACGCCCTGCGAGGCGATGCGGAATTCGATGCCTTTCTCACTCCCTTGATCGAATTCAATCGCGGATGGGCCCAGCATGCAGCGGCGTTGATCTATCTGCTGTCCCGGAGGGAATTCACGCCGCCGGGCAAGACCGAAGCGCAATTTTCGCGAACCCATTCGTTCGATGCGGGTGCCGCATGGGCCAATTTCGCCAATCAGGCCGCGATCGGCGGCTTGGCGGCTCACGGCATGAGCGGGATCGACGTCGACAAGGCGCGCGCCGTCCTCGGCGTCCCCGAGGGGTTCGATGTCGAAATCGCGATCGCGCTCGGCCGCAAGGGCGACGGGGCGCATCTGGCGCCGGCTCTCCTTCAGCGCGAGCAACCGAGCTCGCGCTCATCCGTCGGCGAGTTCGCCGCGCACGGTCTGTTCCCGAGCGTTTCGCGCCCGCGCGATGACCGGCCTGTCCAAGCTCGGGACCTTTGTCATCGAGCTTCCCCGGGGGCGTCGAGGCGTCGAGGTTGATCTTGCCTGCGATCAACCCCTCTCCGCAGAACTTCATCTCCGGACGCGAGGAAATACAAAATTGACCGGGCGTGCCGCTGCGCAATAGCTTCCTTCTGCATTGCCGAAGTTCAGCGCGCGATGACAGAAGGTTTGCCAGATGGTGACGACGACTAACGATGACGTTCGCGGGCTCATTGATCGCCGGCGCGTTCTGAAGGCCGGCGCCGGCGCGATCGCGCTGCCGTTCGCCGGTTCCCCCGCGCGCGCCGAGGCACGGCGCGGCGGAACGCTGACCGTGATCACGCAAGGAGAGCCGCGCACGCTCGTACCCTTGCTCGACACCAACACGCAGACCCGCAATATCAGCACCAAGGTCACCGAAGGCCTGCTGACTTACGACGCCGACTTCACGCCGCGCCCCCTGCTGGCGACGGCCTGGAACGCGAGCGCGGACGGGCTTGAATACTCCTTCACTCTACGTCCCGGCGTCAAATGGCACGACGGCGTCGATTTCACCTCCGCGGACGTCCAGTTCTCGCTGCAAGCCCTGCAAAAGGTCGGGCCGCGCGGCCGGATCAGCTTCGCCAATCTCGATCGTGTCGAGACGCCGGATGCCCTGACCGCCGTGGTCAAGCTGTCGAAACCGACGCCCTATTTCCTCAAGGCGCTCTCGGCGGCGGAATCCCCGATCATCCCGCGTCACGCCTATCAGGCCGACAATCTCGACGGCAGCCCCAACAACAACGCACCGATCGGGACCGGACCGTTCATTTTCGACGAGTGGAAGCGCGGCAGCCATGTCAGCCTGCGCCGCAATCCAAACTATTGGCGGCCCGACCGCCCTTATCTGGACCGCGTCGTCGTCAAATTCGTTGGCGATCCGGCCGCAGCCTCCACGGCGCTTGAAACCGGAGAGGCCGACACCAGCGCCAGCATCTCGCTCGCCGACGTGAAACGACTGACCGAGAGCGGAAAGCTCATCGTATCGTCACAGCGAGACGCCTATCTCAACAACGCCGCAGTGCTGGAGTTCAGCCTCGACAACCAGTATCTCGGTCAGCGCGCCGTGCGGCATGCAATCGCGCGATCAATCGACCGCGATTTCATCCGTCAGTGGATCTATTATGGCTATGCCAGCGAGATCCGTTCGCCGATTCCCGAGGTGCTGCCGGCCTATTTCGACCCGACCAGCTTCAACCATCCCTTTGATCTCAACGAGGCCAACCGCCTTCTCGATGACGCCGGGTTGAAACGCGGCAGCGGCGGCATCCGGTTTGCGCTGAAGCTGACTTTCATCCCCGGGGCGGCGTTCAAGGCGACTGCCGGCTATCTGCGATCTGCTCTCGGCCGCGCCGGCATCCGGGTCGATATCCTGGACGGCGATTTGGGAACCTTCATCAAGCGGGTCTATAACGACCGGGATTTCGACATCAACCTGAACGGGCTCGGCCTGCTGTTCGACCCGACGGTCGGCGTGCAACGCATCTACTGGTCCGACGGGATCAAGCACCCGCTGCCCTATGTCAACGCCGCCCATTACAACAATCCGGCCGTCGATGAGCTGTTCCGGCAAGCCAGCACCGAGCGCGACGAAGCCCGACGCGCCGATCAATTCCGCCAGATTCAGAAGATCACCAGCGACGACCTGCCGGCGTTGCCGCTGGTGGCGCTGAACACGACCGTCGTCAGCAACGCTCGTGTCCACGACCTCTACAACAGCGTCGACCTGACCGCGGGCGACTTTTCCGACGCCTGGCTCGGTGGGTGATCAGAGCTTCCTGATCTCAATTAGCCAAGCCTCTTGCGTGCGAGAAACGGACGGACCGCATCCAGCACGGCTTCAGACTGTTCTTCCGGCTGAAGATGGCCGCCGGGAATGGCCCAGCCGTCAACGTCGCTGGCCCAGTTCTTCCAGATCTGAAGCGTTGTATTGGTATCGCTCAACCGGCCCTCTTCCCACAGCACGAGCACCGGGCAATCAAGGACCCTTCCGGCAGCGCGGTCAGCGAGATCATGCTCATGGTCTATGGTCGCGCCGGCCCGATAATCCTGCATCATCGCGTGCCGCACCTCGGGTCGACGAAATGCCTCGCGATAGGCAGCACGGGCGTCGTCCGACACGGCGCCCGCATCCCTGGCCATTCTTTGCAGCGTCCAGTCCAGGAAGAAGTCGGGATCGCCGCTCAACAGCCGTTCCGGCAAGTCATAGGGCTGAGCGAACAACAGCCAGTGATAGGCCCCGAGCGCGAAATCCTTGCCGGCGCGCGCCCACATCTCGCTGGTGGGAATGACGGTCAGGGACACATAGGCTCGGACGACTTCGGGGTGATCCAACGCCATACGGTATCCGACGCGCGCACCACGGTCGTGCCCGATGACGGCGAAGCGGTCGAACCCGAACTGCTTCATCACGGCGAGCTGATCGCGCGCCATCGTGCGCTTGGAATAGGCCGATGCGTCGGCCTGCTGCGGCCCGCGACCGTCGCCATAACCTCGCAGGTCCGTCGCGACGACGGCGTAGTCGCGCGCCAGAACGGGAGCGATGTGACGCCAGGCGATGTGGGTCTGCGGATAGCCGTGGAGCAGAAGCAGTGGAGGACCGCTCCCGCCGATGAACGAAACGATCGTCGCATCTTCGGTCTGGACATCGTAGCGCTGGAAACCGTCGAGCATGGCAGCCTGTCCCGTGATCCCCCTATGGACGCCTGTTAGTCGATCTTCACGATGTCCGCCAGGGAAACCGTCGTCGACCGCGCGGCTGCCTCCGTTTCCATTCGCGCGGCACCGGTCGCGGCGGTAGAGGTTTGTTGCCCTGTGCAGCCGGATTTTGGAATGGCATCGGGCATCGGCTTGACGTCTGCTGTGGATCGCATCGTCATGCCTGCGGCGATGATCGAAATGCCGATGGCTCGGCTATCGTCTACAAGGAATGGTCCCGACCATGATCAGCCGCCGCCTCTTCGTTTCCGGATTGACCGCGTCGGGCATTGTGGTCGGCGCACAGCCAGCTCGCAGCGGATCGATCGAAACCCTGACGCTCGGATTCCAGAAGACTGGAATCCCGCTGGTCGCGCGCCTCCTCAAGATCTTCGAACGGCGTTTCGAGAAACGAGGCATCGCGGTCAACTGGGTCGAATTCACTTCGGGGCTGAATCTGCTGCAGGCCATGGATATCGGCAATGTCAGCTTCGGCAATGCCGGAAATGTCGGCTGCATCTTCGTGCAGGCCTCCGGAGGACAGATCGTCTACCTCGCAGGGCAGCCCTCGGGACCGAAGAGCGAGGGCATCTTGGTCAAGGGCAGCTCGCCGATCCGGTCCATTGCCGACCTGAAGGGCAAGAAGGTCGGCTACGCCAAGGGCTCGAGCTCGCACAACCTCATCGCCGCCGCGCTGGAGCAGAACGGGCTGTCGATTGCCGACATCACCTCCGTCAGCCTGGGTGCCGCCGACGCCGCCCTCGCCTTCGAGAATGGCAGCATCGACGCCTGGGTCGTGTGGGATCCCTATTTCGCCCTTGCGCAAGCCCGTTCGGAAACGCGGGTCCTCACTTACAGCGGCGACATCCTCCCCGACAATGCCAGCTTCCTCCTGGCAAATTCCACGTTCGCGAATAGCCATCCCGAACTCGTTCGCGATCTCATCGACGGTTCTGCCGAGGCGGGCGCATGGGCAAAGGCCCATCTCGACGAGGTGAAAGCCGCACTTTCACAGGCGACGGGGATCAATCCAAAAGTCCTCGCGGAGGTCAACGCGCGCGCCAGCTTCGACGTGGTCCCGCTCAGCGACGCGATCCTGTCTCAGCAACAGAAGACGGCCGATCGCCTGACGAGGCTCGGCGTGGTGCCGAAGCAGATATCGGTGCGCGACATCGTCTGGCGGCCGCCGGCTTGACGACGGCCGCAAACCGCTTTCATTGCCCATCCAGGCATCGTAATGGCGGCCCTCTCGCCTATTCCGCAGCGCTCTGACGCGCGCCGGGCTGGAAGGCTCCGGCCGCGTGCCGGGCGGGCAGCCGGTCTCCTTGACCGAACAGCTTATGACGCAAAGAGCCTTCCGAATACGCGGTCTTGTAGAGACCGCGGTTCTGAAGTTCGGGGACCACGATATCGATGAAGTCCTCATAGCTCTCCGGCACAACGATGCGGCTGAGATTGAAACCGTCGACATCCGTCTCATCGATCCAATTCTGAAGCTCATCGGCAATCGCCGGTCCGTCGCCCGTAATCGCGGCATGGCGCCCACCGAGGGCGAGCTCCTTGAGGAGATCGCGCTTCGTAAGGCCCCTTTGCGCGGCCGCGGCCGTCGCCGACTGGATCGCGTTGCCGGGCGCGTAAGGAATGGGTTCGTCGAGCTCGTAGCGGGCGAAATCGATGCCGGTCGAGGCGGAGAAATGTGCCAGTCCCGCCTCCGGGCTGGCGTAGCGCAGATACTCGTCGCGTTTTTCGCCGGCCTCGGCCGCGGTCCGGCCCGGCACCACGGCGATGCCGACAAAGATCTTGATGTCGCCGGGACGGCGTCCCGCGCGTTCGGCCTCAGCCCGGATCGCACGGACTGCATTCCGGGCCGTTGGCTTGTCGCGGGCAGAGATGAAGACGCATTCGGCGTGCTGACCAGCGAAAGTGCGGCCCCGCGGTGAGGTGCCGGCCTGGTAGAGCACCGGCGTACGCTGTATCGACGGCTCTGCAAGATGGTAGCCCTCGACGTCGAAAAACTCGCCGCGATGCGAGATCGGCCTGACCTTGTTGGGATCGGTGAAAACGCGCGCCGCCCGATCCCGGAGGACAGCATCGTCATCCCAGCTTCCCTCCCAGAGCTTGTAGAGGACCTCGAGATATTCGTTGGCATAGTCGTAGCGGCGGTCATGCTCGGGGAGATGTCCGTCGCCCTTGCCGCGATGCGCGCTCTCCAGATAGCCGGTGACGATGTTCCAGCCGATGCGTCCTCGCGTCAGATGATCGAGGGTCGAAAAGCGCCGGGCCAAGGTATAGGGCGCTTCATTGTGCACGTTCACGGTGATGCCGAAGCCCAGATTCGTCGTGACCGCCGCCATGGCCGAGACGAGCAGGATCGGATCGTTCACGGGAAGCTGTACGGCCTCTCGCGCCGTCAGATCGATCCCGCCGCCGTAGACGTCATAGACACCGATGATATCAGCGATGAATATTCCGTCGAAGAGGCCGCGCTCGAGCAGCTTCGCTTGATCCGTCCAGTAGGCCAGCGTGTTGTAGTCGGACGAACGGTCACGCGGATGCGTCCAGGCTCCGTGGTTGATATGGCCGACACAGTTCATGTTGAAGGCATTGAGGAGAATTTGTTTCTTCGCGGCCATCAGGGCGCTCCTTGTGATGATGAATGTCGGCCGTTGGGCCGAGCTGGCAAATGGAGCACCGATCCGCGCCCGCCTGTCGCGCCGCTGGCTTCACTTGCCAGCGGCTTCCGCGCATTGCGCGGAATTATCCAATGGCCTCGGATCTCTTCGGCTGCAACTGCCGTCGGATCGCCTTCTCTGCATCCTGGGGCGAGCGAAACGACCGCCCGTTCAAGCGACTGAGGTCATGGAGTGCCGACTGAAAGCGGTAGCGCTTCCCGTCGCGAACGACGAACCCGACGGATCGGGATTGCAGCTCAATGGCAAAGGCAAGGGACATGATTGCATGCTCGCCAATTCAGATGATTGGCGTCTCCGATCATTGATGCCGATGCCGCGCATTGTCCGGCCGATCCTGCCGCCGCTGTCGCGCCCAGAGCGGCAGGGCTCGCGGCCGATCCGTACTCTGCGAAACATCAATACAATCAATATCCGTCCGACAGCTTGTCGAAGTCAATGCATCCGTGAATATAGCACGCCGCGTGTTCTTCAGTGGCCGTATCGCAGGCGCGATATGCCAAGCCATCACGAATAATCGGAAAATTAATCGTTGCCGCGATGAGCATTTCCGCGTGCTGCCATCGCGCCCTCCCTGAATGTGCCGCAGATCGCCAGCGCTCGCGGGACGACCACGATTCTCATCGACGGTACGACGACATGACCGGCGGATAAATAATCCATCATCCAGTGACGCCACTTGAGCGGCATCCTCTCCCAGGCCGCACATTCACAATTCCATTTCATTGACGCAGTCGACCGCGCCGACCGATCATGCGCGCGGCCCGATCGGCTGCTCCATGGCGCGGCCGGCGGTCGTGTTCTCCCCTAAACCATCTGCTTCGAGACTTGCATCACATGAAATCTCTTCCACGCTTTCTGGTCATCGCTCTGTCAGGTCTTACGCTCCTTGCGCACGCCACGCCTTCCGCTGCCGCCGACAAGGTGCTCAAGGTCGGCGTTTCGGCCGGTCCTTATGGCGATATCCTTCGCGAGGCGGCCCGACTGTCCGAGAAGGAGGGCTTGAAGGCCGAAATCATCGAATTCAGCGACTGGAACCAGCCGAACGCTGCGCTACAGTCGGGCGACATCGACCTGAATAACTTCCAGCACCGGTTCTACCTGGCCAACCAGATCAAAGCGCGCGGCTACAAGCTCGTCCCACTCGATGAATCGATCCTGGTGCCGGCCGGCATCCATTCGAAGAAATACGCCAAGGCATCGGACATACCCGACGGCTCCAAGATCGCGATTCCGAACGACCCCACCAACGCGGCACGTGCGCTGCTGTTGTTCGAGAAGGCTAGTCTCCTTAGGTTGAAGCCGAACGCAGGCTTGTCCGCGAGCACTCTGGACGTGGTCGAGAATCCCAAGAAGCTGCAGATCCTCGAAATCGACGCCGCCCAATTGCCCCGGTCGCTTGACGACGTCGCCGCAGCCTTCGTCTCCTCCAACTACGCCTATCTCGCTGGCCTCGACCTCAACAAGGCTCTTGTCGCGGAAACGACCGATGCCCAGGCCAAGCCGTATTTCACGCTGGTCTTCGCCGCGCGCGAGGATCGCAAGGACGATGCGCAAATCCAGCAATTCATCGGGATCTACAGGTCGCAGCCGGTAAAGGACTTCATCGGCAAGAAGTTCAACGGCTCGATCCTGGCGGCGTGGTAAGCGGAGAAGCGACATGCGTCATCCAACACGCCGCGATTTCCTCACCGGCGCCGCGACCGTCCTCGGCGCGGCAGCAACCGGAGCCGGCACCTCCTTCGGCGATACGCCGCAGACCTTCGACCTCGTCATCCGCGGCGGTGAAGTCATTGACCCCAGTCAGGCGCTACGTGGCGTCCGCGACATCGGCATTCGCCTGGGCCGGATCGCCGCGATCGAACAGACGATCGATCCGGCTCTCGCGAAGCGCTCGATCGACGCCAAGGGCAAGATAGTCACGCCCGGTCTGGTCGATCTCCATGCGCATATCTACCCATACGGCTCGGCAATCGGCATTCCGCCGGATGAGCTTGTGCCGTTCTCCGGGACGACCACTTACGTGAGTGCCGGCGACGCAGGGGCGAACAATTTCTCCGCATTCAAGCGCGCCGTCGCCGCACAATCACGCAGCCGCGTATTCGCTTTCGTCAATATCTCGACCATCGGCCTCGCGGGCTTCCCGGTCGGCGAAACCGTCAACATCAAATACGCCGACGTCGACGCGACCGCGCTGGCCATCGCCGAGAACCAGGACATCGTCCTTGGCGCCAAGGTCCGGGAAACCCTGGCGCTGGTGGGAGACAATGGAATCGAGCCGCTCAAGCGCGCCATCCAGGCGGTCGAGCGTTCTGGAACGAATGGGCGGGTGATGTGCCATATCGGCGATGCGCCCGGAGATCTCCAGGTCCTCGTCAACGCGTTGCGCCCCGGCGACATTCTCACCCATCCGTACAGCAGTCTCGGCAACAACACGGTGCAGAACGGCAAGGTGCTGCCGGCGCTGCTGGAGGCCAAGAAGCGCGGCATCCTGATCGACGTCGGCCACGGCGCGGGCAGTTTCAACTTCGATATCGCGGAAGCCGCAATCCAGCAGGGGCTGACATTCGACACCATCTCCAGCGACGTCCACGTCGTAGCCGCCAATACGCCGAGCCAGCCCTATCTGCCCTGGGTGTTGAGCAAGTTTCTAGCGTTGGGCTTCTCGCTCGAAGACGTCATCGCGGCTGCCACCATCAGGCCGGCCACCATCATCGGCAAAATCCCGAAGCTCGGCACCTTGCAGGTGGGAGCGCCCGGAGATGTGTCCATCCTCGAGCTGATCGAGGGTCCGGTCCAGCTGCTCGACACGTCGAACAACCCCCGCACCGGAAAGGCCTATCTCAAGGCGGTGCAGACCGTGCGAGACGGCGTCCCGTTCGGGCGGCCCTACCAGTTGCCGTTCTCCGTGAACTGATCTCGATCGCGACCGCACCAGAGGACGCTCATCGCCGGCCCTGCCAGGGCCGGCGACGAGGTCCGACGGATTGGCGCAAAAGACGGCCAATCCAGGTTCAATTGCGCGATGCGTTCGAATTGATTGGAGCCGGCTTTGCCAAGCCCAGATGATCCCGAAAGGTCGAACCGGAATATTCGGTTCGGTAAAGACCGCGCCGCTGCAACTCGGGCACCACAAGGCTGGTAAAGGCCTCGACGGATTCAGGGACGTAAGGGGGGAAGATATTGAAACCGTCGGCGGCCCGTTCATCGAACCAGAGCTGGATGTGGTCGGCCACCTCGACCGGATCGCCGACGACAGTGGCGCCGATGCTGATGTGGCCGATGATGAGGTCACGATAGGTCAGGCGCCTGGCGCCCCTCACGTCGCGCCGGGTGAGGCGCGTGACATGCGCAAACAGCCGCTGGCCCTCTTCGTTGGCTTCGGCCAGCACCACGGGGTCGACGGGCGCATCCCGGTCCTGACCGGCGATGTCGACCCCGATCACGGTCGACACTGCCGTGAGGTTGCGACGTTTCCCCATTCTGCCGAGAGAGCCGTAGCGGCTCGCCTCGCCGCCGTCGCCCTCCGGGTCGAGCGCGATGAACGAGTTGAGATGGTCGTATATCTCAACAGCCTTTGCGGTCGTTTCGGCAACGACCGGGGTCAGCCCGGGCAGGATGGCGATGTCGGCATCCGTCCGACCATATTTGCCGGCCCTGGATTTGACGTCCGCATAATAGGCCTTCGCGCTTTCGATCGTGGCTTGTCCAGCGAAGATGACATCAGCATCGCGCGCGCCGAGCTCGCGCGAGCGATCGGAGGTGCCGGCATGCAGGATGACCGGGTGGCCCTGAGGCGGGCGCCTGATGTTGAGCGGTCCGGCGACATCGAAATACCGCCCCTTATGATTCAGCGGAGTATTCGCGTCGCTATCCCAAAGTCCCCGGACCACGGTGACAAATTCGTCCGCCCAGTCGTAGCGCTTCTCGGTATCCCAGTGATCCTCGCGCGAAAAATTGCCGGCCGCGATTGCGTCCGCGCCCGTCACCAGATTCCAGGACGCGCGGCCCTGGCTCAGGTGATCGAGCGAGGCGAACATCCGAGCGAGATTGTAAGGATCGTAGTAAGTCGGGTTAGCCGTGACGACGATACCAATATGGCTGGTTGCCGACGCCAGGCTCGCACCGGACACGAAGGGCTCAAGGCGAGACATCTGCGAAGGATTGGTGGTCTGCAAGCCTGGATCGCTCGCCAGCCGGTCGCCCAGAAAGAGAAAATCGAACTTGGCCGCTTCCACCAGTTGGGTCACCCGCTGCAGGAACTCGATGTCGAAGGCGGCTCCCGCATGGGAGGAAGGATACCGCCAGCCACTCGGGTGCGTACCGCCGGCCCAGAACATCAGGCCGAAATGGAGTTCTCGCTTGGACATAATGGCGCTCGCAGGATGGTCAGGCTGCCGGCCGTCGGGCCGGCTGTTCAAAGATATTGCGCGGCCGGCTCAGACCGAGCCGCTCGCGCAAGGTGGCGGCCCCTGTGCCAGCTACCAGTCGCTGCCGGCGCACAAGCTCCGGCACCACCTCCCGGGAGAAGACATCGAGCCCGCTGCGCAGCACGCGAGGTGCCAGCACCACACCGTCCAAAGCCACCGCATTTGCCAATGCCTCGATCTGATCGACGATCTCCGTCGGAGACCCGGTGACATAATTGGCGACAGGCGCTTTCGATGCGCCCGCCCCCGGCTCCCGCCCGACGAACGGAACGATTTCGGCAAACAGCCGCACCTCTCGCTGTTCGCGGCGCGCAGCCCTTGCGGCGCCAAGCACGATGTCACGCAAGGTCACGATACTCCCCGCTGTCTCTGCTCCGAGGATGGCGACGTCAGCATGTCGGCCCGCGAAGTCCGCCGACGGCTTGTCCACGACGCGATGAGCAAGGATGACCTGGCCTTGCGGAGGACGCGCGACGTTCAGCGGCCCCTTGACGCTGAAAGCCGGACCCACATGCTCGATCGGATGGATCCTGGTCCCGTCAACGAACACGCCGCTTTGCTTGTCCCGAATGAAGGCATCATCCTCCCAGCTGTCCCAGAGCCTGCGCGCGATGCCGAGGATTTCATCGGCCCGCCCGTAATGGGCCTCCGGTGCAGCAGCGCCCTGCCCGTAATTGGCGCCGGCAGGATCGACCGCGCCGGTTGACACGAGCCAGCCCGCACGCCCATGCGTGACGTGGTCGAGCGAAGCGGCGAGCCGCGTGACATTGTACGGCTCGACATAGCTCGTATTGGCCGCGGCGATCAAACCGATGTGGCGCGTCCTGGTCGCCAGGAAAGACGCGGTCGTGAATGCCTCGCTACGAGCGGGCTCCGTACGGCCGACGCTGTCGTCGACCAGCAGGAATGTGAAGCCCCCACTTTCCAGGCCCTGCGCCAAAGCTGTCAGGTGAAGAGGATTCAAGGGATCGAAGCTTTCGTCGTGCGTCTGGTGTCCGGCTTCAGGCGCGTAGAGAAAGCCGAGGTGGAGCGGTCTGGCCATCATGGTCTCCGATATCAGGCCACGGTTGCTGTCTGCGCCGGCTCCAGCGCCCGGAGCGCGTCATAGATCCGGGCTTCGCGTTGCAGGAGCTCGATCTCCCCACGCTGGCGCGGGCGCGGCAGATCGAGGGTAACGATCTCCGCAATCCGTCCGGGCCGCGGTGACAGCAGCACGATACGATCGGCAAGAAACACGGCTTCGCCGACGTCATGCGTCACGAAAACGATCGTCTTCCGGCGTTGCTGCCAGATGCGGATCAGGTCCTCCTGAAGCTTGTTGCGGGTGACGTAGTCCACCGCACCAAAAGGCTCATCCATCAGCAGAACATCGGGATCACCGACGAGCGCGCGTGCGATGCCGGCACGCTGCTTCATGCCGCCGGAGATCTGATGCGGAAACTTGTCGCCGAAGCCGTCGAGACCCACGAGGGACAGATGCTCGTCGACCAATCGCCGGCTCTGCTCCTTTTCCAATCCGCGCAATTCGAGACCCAGTCCGACATTGGCCGCAACCGTGCGCCAAGGGTAGAGCGAAGCATCCTGGAACACCACGCCGAGCTCCCCGCCCGGACCCGCAATCGGCTTGTCACGAAAACGTGCCGAGCCGGCACTTGGCTGCTGGAGACCGGCGAGGATTTCCAGGAGCGTGCTCTTGCCGCAACCGCTGGCGCCGAGAAGGACAATGAACTCACCCTCTTCGACCGAGAAGCTGATGTTGCTGAGCGCATGGACCGGGGGCGCGCCCGGATAGACCTTATCGAGAGACCTGATCGTGAAGGCAGGCATGTCTTTGCGCTCCTGCTTGCCTCTCACTGCGCCTTGCGCGCGGGATAGACGAACGGCTTCACGTAGTCCTGAGGAATGAAACGGGTATCGATGTATTGTGCGGCGTCGTAGAATTCTTTCTGGTTGCCGACGTCGATCTCCAGGTGCTGCGTGTCGTGAATCGCCTTTGGATCGACTGCCGGATTGGCGTCCCAGACATCGTCCTCCTGATAGATTGCGCGCTTCACGGCCTCCGGATTGATTTTCAATCGGGCCTGCAGCCAGGGGAGATATTCGTCGTAATGCGCCTTGGCATAAGTATAGGACTTGAAATAAGCCCGTAGCCCTCGTCGAAGCAGATCGGGATCCTTGGCGAGCACGGCATCGCCGGCGATCAGAACGCCGGTATGATAGGTCGGAAGATAGTCCCAGGCGCGCGCGAGCGTGGACGACACACCCTCGATTTCGCCGAGGGCCGCGAAAGGCTGATGAATGATGGTCGCGTCGACCTGCTTGGTTTCGAGCGCGCCATACGCTTTTTCGGTCGCGCCCGCGGCAAAAAGCGTCACGTCTCGAGCGGGATCAAGACCTTCGGCTTTCAGGAGATAACGGGCCACCGACGCGAGATTGCCGCTCGTGTCCGGTCCCACGCCGATCGTCTTGCCTTTCAGATCGGCGAAGGAATTGATGCCCTTCCTGGCGATCAGGAAGTAAGGCCCCTTCGAGCGGAAGGCTGCGGAGACGATCTTGATGGGCGCGCCCAGGGCTGCCGCACGCAGATAGACGCTGGTTGGACCGAAGGCAAAGGTCACATCGCCTCGCGACGTCGCGGTGACGGGGTCCTGCGTGCCGACGAATTCCACGTTCAGCCCCTCCTCGGCGAAAAATCCCTTCTCGACGCCGAAGACGATGGGCTGCTGCGTATAGCTCGTCGTATCCTGTAGCTTCAGGGTCTTCTTCTCTTGCGCGCTGGCCGACACGCTGAGGCCAAAGGTGAGCGCAGCTACGCCAAGAAGACGAGCCGGAAGGCTTGTTAGGAGCATGATCGTTCCTTCGAGTGCATGGGGAGCGGGAAAACGTGTGACCAGCACGGTTGGTCAGACGTATTTCCACCTGAGCAGAACACGCCTCTCGAGCAGGTCGACCAGATAGATGATCAACAATGCGATCGAGGTGACGAGAATGACGAGAGCGAAGACACCGGCCGTGTCGTAAATGCCCGAGAGCTTGTTGAGAAGATTTCCGACCCCCGCCTTGGAAGCGACGATCTCGGCAAAAAGTGTCGCGAGCAGACAGGTCGCCGCCTCGATGCGTACGGCCGCCATGATCGATGGCGTGGCCGACGGCAGCACGACCTTCCAGATGATCTGGCGGCGGCTCGCCCCGAGCGTCCGCGCGACCTTGATATGATTGTCCTGGACCTGCCTGATGCCGGCGATCGTATTGAAGACGAACAGGAAGTAGCAAAACAGAAAGATGATGAACACCTTGTGCTCGAAGCCCAGACCCAAATAGAGCGTGAGCAGAGGAATGATGGTGACCTTGGGAATAGCCATCAACCAGACCAGGAAGGGGTTCAGAAACTGATGCACCTTCGGAAACAGCCCCATTGCAATCCCCGTCGCGATGCCGAGGACCGCGCTAAGTCCCACGCCAACTCCAGCTTCCGCGAGCGTGATCGACAGGTGAAAGAGTAGATTTTCCCTGGTGAAGAGCTGAGGAAAGGCAGCGACGATCTGCGTCGGTGATGCCAGGTAGATTCGCTTTACTGCGCCGCTATCGACCGCGATCTGCACACCGAGCAGGATCACTGCGACGACCAGAATCTGAACGATGGGAATCCAGGGAAGCTTGGCGATCAGAGAGGCCGACCTCGTGCGACTGTGCTTCCGGTCAGCCTGAACATCAACAACAGTTTGAATCGACTCGACTGACATAGCCATGCCTTGATACGGAACGAGCGAACATCACGCGCGCGAATGTGTCCCTGCAGCGAAAGCAAACTAGACCAATTCGGCAGACAAAATATTCCATAGTTTGAACCCGCGCGTGATGACGCATCTCGGAACAGGCCCTGCGACAGTGAAGGAATATGCAGATGAAATACGGGACGCTCGCAAGCACCGGAATTCAGGTGTCGCGAATCGCCTTCGGGTGTTCAAGCTACGGATCGAAGGACTGGATGCCGTGGGCGCTGAGCGAGGAGGAAGCGCAGGACCATTACCGCTGTGCCTTCGAAGCCGGCTTCAATTTTTTCGACACCGCCGACTCGTATTCGTCCGGCCTCAGCGAAGAGATCCTTGGCCGGGCTGTGAAGCGCTTTGCTGGAGGGCGGGACCAGGTCGTCATCGCCACCAAGGTCTTTTTTGCAACGGGGGGCGGCACCAATCAGAAAGGACTGTCGCGCAAGCACATCCGGCATGCGATCGACGACAGCCTGCGCCGGCTTGGCACCGACTATGTCGATCTCTACCAGATCCATCGTCTCGATCCCCTGACGCCTTACGAGGAGATTCTCGAGGGGCTTGATGCCGTGGTCCGTGCCGGAAAGGCGCTCCACATCGGCTCATCGAGCATGCACGCCTTCCAATTCGCCAAGCTGCAGGCGCTTGCTCAGGCCAACGGCCTGGCAAAATTCGTCACCATGCAGAACAAGTACAATCTTCTCTATCGCGAAGAGGAGCGAGAGATGATTCCCCTCTGCCTTGATCAGGGCGTTGGAATCATTCCTTACAGCCCCCTTGCAAGGGGACTGCTCGCCGGCAGCCGACGCGGCGATACCGAGCGGTCACGCGTCGTGAAGGACTTCTCGCGGCCGGAAGATGACGCAGTGATCGACGGCGTGTTCACCGTGGCGAAGGCTCGCGGGTGTAAGCCCGCCCAGGTCGCACTCGCCTGGTTGCTGCACAACCCCGCCGTGACGGCCCCCATCCTGGGCGCGACCAAATCTCACCACGTCGATGATGCCGTGGCGGCGCTCGATATCCGATTCACCGACCAAGAGCTCGACACGCTCGAAGCGGCTTATCGGCCGCAGCAAGTTCAACATGACCGAAATGAGCAGCTTCAATCAGGCCAGACCGCGGCCGCTGACCTCAAACATCTGTTTCGCAGGTCCGCCGGCCGACAGGGAGGATAAGGCGACCTCTGAGGGCTTCAATCAAAGCGAGATATGCGAGGGCTTTCCACCGTCGCCCCCCTCCTCCGACCCTCAATCTCTCACGTTGCGTGGATAGGTCTGTTTGGCCCCATCGGCCACCGACAGATCGATATCGAGGAAGATGATCGGACTATTCTCGCTGGTGCGCGCCAGGATGTCGCCATCAGGTGCGACGATCCAGCTTCCACCAGCGAGGTCGCCACCGCGGCGGTTGGCCGTGACGACGAATGCGCCGGCTGCAATGGCCGCCATCCGCGTCGCGACCTCCCAACGGGAATGCCCGCCGGTTGCCCGCGGCGCCGCGATCACCTGCACACCGGCCTGTCCAAGACGCCGTGCTGCCCCGCTCACCATGATCTCGGTGCACACCAGCTCGGCATAACAGAGCTCGTCATCTTGAATTGAATCAACGCGCTGAGGGCCGCGATCGAACCAAGTTGCCTCCCATCCCCCTTCCTGCTCCGGAAGCCATCCCTTAGGCCGACCGCGTCGCAATCCCATCTCCGGCTTCCAGAGAAAGGTCTCATTCCAGCGCCGTCCGTCGGCCTCGACTGCGCGCGTGCCCAGAATACGCCTTGCGCCAAGGCGCCTTAATTCATCTGCAATGCCTGCGTGGGCGGTAACGGCCTCTCGCCAGGCGATGTCATCGAACGTTGGGCTTGCCCAGAAGCTGCCGACGCCGGCAAGTTCGGGAAGCACGAGAAGATCGACCGGCTCGGCGAAAAGCGCATCTTGAAGGCAGTGCCAGGCAGCCTTTGCCGCATCGGCTCGATCGGGAAACTCGCACGTCGCAATTCGGAAGCCCATCGTTCTCTCCACATTGGACCGATCTTGTGTCAGACAGGGCGACTTTGACCAGTGGCTCGAATGCCGAACTTTCTGAAGATTGTGCCACGCGGCCAGCCAGTCCCGCCTATCTCCGTCCGATGTGCCACGACAAAGGCCCGCTTCGCGGTTGGGCCGAGATAGCCAGCCGTGGCTGCAGCCAGGGATTCCGTCAACCGGCGCAACGCCGCAGCAGCTCCCGATTGCAGCCTCCTCTCCGCAGCCAGACCACAGCCAAGTACGCGTGCGCTTGCAGGTAATCGGCGCGGCGGTAGCGCAGACTTGAGCCAGACCGACGCACAAGTCTCCAACATAAACGACGTCACCGAGCAAGTGGAAGAATTTCTCTCAAGGCAACGTCAACGGTTCTTTCCAGATCGGCGAGCTTGGCGATCCGTCCAGTCACGCGCAACCCCTGCCCGAAGCGCTAGAGAAAAAGAGCTGCATCAGCCGGACCAAGGTCAGAGGCAACTTCGCCGCTGGACTGACCGTGCTTGATCGCAACGGAAAGTAGATCCGTGATCCGTCTCATGCCCGCTCGAATTTCGGCAGTTAGGTCTTTGTCCGACGGGCGAAGCTCAATCGTTGTATTGGTCACCGGGCGGCGTCGAGGCCCGGACGCGGCGGACGTCTGCGGAATCGCCGGCACAATCAGACGATGGCCGGAAGAACCAAGAGAGCAACGGCAGACGACCAGATCACGGAAGCCACGAGCTGCTCGTAGCTTGTCGCCTTCAAGACTCCTTCTCCCAGACCGACTCTACCCGTGATCTCAAGAAGCTCAGCAACCCGTGCTAGTAATGTACGGTGACGATGACCAGATCGTTCCGTACCCGGATTCCTTGCCGTTGTCGGCAAAGCTGCTGAGGAACGGCGCGCTGAAAACGTACCAGGGCTTTCCGCGCGGCGCGCCAACGACCGACGCGGCCACGATCAACGCCGACCTCTTAGCCTTCTTCCGGAGCTAGGCTGAGGGCGACGTCCGAGAGAACGGAGGCGCCGACGCCATCATGAACCACGATCGAACCACATCTGTGGACGCCTCTAGCCTCTCTGCAGGTCGCCTACGTCGGCATCATCATCTTGCAACGACGTTTACCTCGGAAGGCCCCCTCGACAGCTCACAGGAATAAGGTCGTCTTAACCATAACTGTGGCGGGAGCGTTCGCGAAAGTTGCATCCTGAACGGCGCCACCCCATATCTGTAGTACCCTTCGCAATTGGTCGCGAGGGAGGCCTTCGCAATACGTACGAAGGCGGCCGCCGCCGGTGTTGGAAGCACCAAACGACGGCCTGACCACAACCGACTTCTGAGGAGTCAGCTATGGCTAAGAGCCAGTATAGCGCCGATTCGGCGTCCCCGCCCCAGTTCCCCTCGCCGTCTCACGACAACAAGGTGGGCACCTTCAAGATCGCCTACTTTCCGGCCCCGTACCTCAAGGACACCTTGTCCATGCCCACGCCCTTCGTGCTGGCGGGCATCTCCTACGTCGGCGAGAACGTCGATCTCCGGCGCCGGATTCCGGAGCATAACTCCATCCGTCGGAAGGCCGGCCACAGCGGCACCTACACCACTACTCCCTCTTCCATCGACTAGACCGGATCTCGAAGCCGACGTAGGCGGCGCGTCCTTGCGCGGCCCAGCGGACGGTCTGAGGTAACGGTCTCGCGCGAAAGCGAGCACGCATGCTGCGTGCTCGGCGCTCGCGCCGACCGAAGCCATGGCGGCGATGCTCACCGCCCGCAGCGCGGGCGAAGGCAACGCATCCGAGATCAAGTCCCTGCAACGTCGGCGTCGCGATCTCTCACCAAACAGGAGAGAGACCACCCATGACCGTGCTTTCCGACAACCCGACGCCGCTGGCTCGGACCATTACGATCTACCGCCCGGCGGGCGGCACCGAGGGCTACCGTGAGGTTCACGACAAGACCTCGTCCATCACCGTGTCGTGCTTCCCCTGGAAGACGGCGCGCGAGGTGCGGATGCAGCCGGTGCCTGCCTGCTACATCCTCGCCGATCACGGCTCCGTCTACATTGGCGAGACCAGTGACGTCCATAGCAGGCTGGCTGCCCATATCCGCGACAGCGACAAGAACTTCGCGCGTGAGGCCTATGTCGTCACGGGCGTCGGCAGCGAGGGGAAGCGACGGTTCAATTCGACCGCGGCCGTCTACTTCCAGTATCACCTGACCCATCTCGCCTTGCAGGCAAATCTGGTCGACGTGATTAAGGGCACCAACCCGCAGCTTCCGGAGGCTGATGAGCATGAGAGCGCCTCGCTCGACGTGTTCCTCCAGCAGAGCCAGTCGCTGCTCTTCGATGCGGGTTGCCGTGCGTTCAAGTCCAACTTCGCGAGCCAGCGCCGCTCTGGCTCCGCAACCGTCGACACGGCGGGCCCGGCCGGCACCATGGAGATCGACGTCATCGGTGTCGCTCCCATCAGCGGGCAGCTCGAACTCTCCTACACCGGCCTGTGGGCGCGTGGATATGAAAGCCAGCGGGGCTTTGTGGTCCTGGCCGGCTCGGAGGTCCGTACCGACATCAATCCGACCGCCTGGGATTGGATCGACGAGGACCGCAGCAAGCTGCGGGCCGCCGGAGCGCTGATGGCCATTCCGGGTCTTGCGGACCGGGAACGCCTCTGCGTGGCCGTGCAGTTCGACTCTGCGTCGTCGGCGGCCAAGGTCGTCACCGGCTCGCGCGATGCCTACCGGTGGGTCACGCCCCGCCTCTCGCAGCCGATGCTGAGCGTGGCGTAGGAGCAGTCAGATGGCAGACGTCACAGAGCAGCCGGAGTGCCAGCTCCGGCTCGAAACGGCCCCCAAGAACAGCAACATCGTGAACACCGGCCATGGCGAGCTTGTCCCAGCCAGCAATCCGGCTAGGTCAAGGAGTTCGGTCCGCTGGCCCTTCGTGGCCGACAACTACCCGCCGCTGGCGTGGTGGCGACGGTTGCCGCCGCAAGCGTTCGGCGACACCGAGCGCCTGCTGTTGGTCAGCACCATCAGGGGGATCGCCGTGCTCCGTGGTGGCGACGATCTCGTGGCCGCAATGCGCGGCGACGCCACCGCGGCGATCGACGCCGCCTTGGGGTTGATGCCGGTCGAGGAGATCACGACGCCCGTCGACATCACGATGACGGCGCTCATGTCCATCGCGCTGGAGGGCAACGCCGCGCCGGCGTTGGTGTTGGCGCAAATCATCGGCCTCACCGACGTCGGGCACCAGCATACGAGCGACCTCGCAGCCGCCTGGCTCGCCTTCGGCGAGCGGCACTCCGACGAGCCGGACAAGTTCGGTGAAGCAGGGGTCATCTTGCTGTCTGCGTTCGAACAGTACCTGAACAAGGGCGACGCATGAGCAAGAAGCCCAAATCGATCAAGACCACCGACGCCGCGGCGCCCTCCAAGACGGAGCCGAACGAGAGCGCTTCCATCGATGGTGTCGTGGACGACGTCATCGATCTGCCGATCGTCGACGACGGCATCATCCTGACCGGGGCCGCGGCCGACGCTACCGACCTCGACGAGAGGCTTAAGGACCTGCCCCGCATCTTGCGGGTTGCGCTCCTCATCAACCATGGGAACCGGGACGTGCATGATCGTCTCGTCGCCGACGTCGAGGCGCTGCATCCTGGCTTGCCCCTGACCGCAGTGTTCGCGACCACTGACGATCCAGCCACTGCGCTGGCCTTGGCCAAGGAGCTCGACCGGTATGCCGTCGCCGACGACGCTCCCGAACTTAGGCATATCGCCGACTGCGTCCGTTTGCTTAGCCTTCCGATGCAAAAGGATCTGGCCAGCTCTGGTGACTACCGGCGCGTCACGCAGACGTTGATGAACGCCCTCGGCCGGTTGCCGGACGACATCGATGTGAAGCTTGCCGCCGAAATCGAGAGCTTCTGCATCGGCTGGGCCATGATCCCTGCTCTGCGGCATCGTCTGGGTCGCTACCAGCGATCCGGTCTGGTTGCCGCAAACCATGCAAGCACCCTTGGCGATCACACCGCGCCCCACCGGGTTGCAGCCGCCGAGGAGGCCATGCGGGCCAGGCTGGAAGCGCGAGCTGCCAACCAAAGGGACGAAGATGCAGACGCCGACGATCAGTCAGCACCACAAGCGCCTGCCCCTCTCTCGTCGGCGTCTGGACAGCATCACCGCTTGATCGTGCAGCTGAACAAGACGGAGATGAAGAACGCCAGGCTCAAGGAGTTGCTCCCTCAGTTCGAGGGCATCGTCAACAAAGCCCTGCCCTTGGTCGCGCCGCCGCCTCTCGAAGAGGTCCGCAAGATTCTGCTGTTCGAGTTTCCTCACGCTCGGAACGTGATCGACAGCGTGCTCTCTGATCTCATTGGCCGACCGACCGTCCTTGTACGCCCAACCATAATCTGGGGGCAGCCCGGCGGAGGCAAGTCCCTGATCGCACGCCGTCTCGCTGAGTGTCTGTCGGTATCGTGCTGGCGCACGGACTCTTCCCGATCTGACGCGGCGTTCGGGGGGACCGACCGCCGCTGGAGTTCTGCCGAGCCTTGCCATCCTCTCCTCGCCATCGCTCGCGCCGGCCACGCCAATCCGATGGTGCTGCTGGATGAGCTGGAGAAGGCCGGCGGCACGGGCGGAGGCAATCGTATCGACGGCATCGGTCGGCTCTGGGATTGCTTGCTCGGGATGCTCGAGACTGAGACAAGCTTCCGCTACCCTGATCCATTCTTCCAAAAAAATGTCGACCTATCCCAAATCAGTTACTTGGCCACCGCCAATAGCGTGGCGGCTCTGCCCCGCCCTTTGCTCGACCGCTTCCGCGTCCTCGAGTTGGCCCTCCCATCTCGCGACCATCTCGATGCCTTGTTGCCGGCCGTCCTCGTTGACCTCGCCCGCGACCGCGGTCTCAACGCCAGCTGGATCGCCCCCCTCGACGGCGACGAGTACGCGGCCATTGCATCCGCCTGGGTCGGCGGCTCAGTCCGCAATCTGCGCCGGCTCGTCGAGGTCATCTTGCGCGATCGCGACGCCAGTGCGATCCGCAACTGATTGAGGACAGCGCCATGTACAAGCGATCAAGCACACCGTTCGGCCTGCCTTGGAAGCAACCGACGAATCCTCTAGTCAAGGTCACTCCCGCAGTGCCGGGCTCGCAGGAGGTTGCTCTGCCCACGGATGCCAATACAACCGAGACGATGGCGCGCGCACTCGAGGCCACCGGCAACTACAAGATCCTGCGCCGCCTGGTTCCACGGACTCCTGCGCCTCGGTCCGCGACCGACCGAATCGGATTGATCATCGACCTCGAAACGACGGGCCTCGACACCACGCGCAATGAGGTCATCGAGATTGCCGCCATCAAGTTCGGCTATGCCGACGACCGGATCACCTCCATCATCGACACCTTCCAGGCATTCCAACAGCCGTCAGCACCGATCGAGCCCGCCATCACCGCCCTGACCGGCATCACGGACGAGATGGTCGGAGGCCACCAAATCGATGGCGCAGCGCTCGAGCAATTCGTGGCGGACGCGCACATCGTGATTGCTCACAATGCCGCCTTCGACCGCAAAGTCGCCGAACGGCACTGGCCGCTCTTTGCGAACTGTCACTGGGCCTGCTCGGCGACCGGGATCGACTGGAAGGCTCATGGCCTCAGCGGCGCCCGCCTCGCCTACCTGCTTGCGGAATGTGGCCTGTTTCACGATGCGCATCGTGCACTGGATGACTGCCACGCAGTCCTTGAGATTTTGGCACTTGATCTTCCCGGCACCGAGCAGTCCGGGATGACTGCCCTGCTCGATCGCGCCCGGCGCCCGCAGCACCGCATCTGGGCTGACGGCGCACCGTTCGCGCTGAAAGACACTCTCAAGCAGCGTGGCTATCGATGGAATGACGGTACCGACGGCCGTCCCAAGTCCTGGTATGTGGACGTCGACGACACCGGCGTCGAACTCGATTTCCTTCGGAAGCAAATTTTTCAGAAGGACGACATGGGCATCGTGTGCCGGGCAATCACGTCGCTCGACCGGTTTTCAATCCGGATCTAGCAAGATTAATCTATTTCACGTCATTGGCCACCATGACGTGCCTCCACGAACGGCAACGCCAAGACTAGTCCAATGACTAGTCGTAGGACTAGTCATTGGACTAGTCGTAAGCCTAGTCGCATACCGTAGGGCGACTAGTCTCAGGACTAGTCTCTCGAACCCGAAAGTTCTGCATGCTGCCAGAGGGTGGTGTCGGTCGAATTGACCGGGCGCGACGACCATATTTTCGGCTAGTGCAGACCTCCCAGTGCCCAGCCCAGAAACCGGGCACGGAGACCCCCACGCTGGCGAACCTCGATGAACCTAAGAATTTCAGGAGAGCTGGTAGCGGCGACAGCTGCTTCCAGCAAGCCCCTGGCAGAGCCACCCTTGATCTCAGCGGAATACTTGACGAGGCAGTCCAGGACAGAGACGAGCTGTGGGTTGACATCCACCGAGCCCGCGATGTCGCCAAGCAGCGTGGGAAGCGCGGCATGGAGCGCGGTGGCCTTGTGCAGGTCGCCACGCTCGATCAGCGCGATGACGGACAGAGCATCTGCCTCCGAGGCAGAGAGCAGCTTGACCAGTTCAAGCATCGTTGGGCTCGAAACGACGGACAGAACGATCGAGCGAATATTCGCCGTGTCGTCCTTGTCGTCGCGGATCGCCTTGGCTACCGCATAGACGCTGTTCTTGGCATCCTCATCTTCGGGCACCTCGACAACATATTGCCCGATGTTCTTTGCCTTCTGCGCCGCCCGGTACGTCCGCTTGGCTTTGGTGGCCGGAGACGCTTCGGCATTTGCTGGTTTGGTCGGGACATAGGCATAGGTCCCCTTAAGGCCTAATTCCTCGACCTTTTTCTTGAATTCGGAGGGACTGCAGTCTTCCGGTCCCTGGCCATGATGGGGCGTCCCATGACCACTTCCTGTATCGGTGTCACCGTCGGCACGAACTGTCATCTTCAGGACCAGTCGCGCGACTGGTCTCCCTATGCTTGCCAGCGGACGCCAATCGTATCGCGCGGACACAGGTCCGCGCGTCGATTGGCGCCACGAAGGCGTCGTTTCAGAGGATTTTGATCGGTGCGCGAGGCAATCCCGAGAAGAAGGGTAAGCATCCGGTGAGGACCGCGTAGCGGTCACTCAGGCTGCTTGGTTGACTTGCTTATTTCGGTCGCGCCAATTCCAGGGCAAAAGTTCGTCGAGCCGTTGTACGGGATGTGCAGCGATGCGTGCCAGGACGTCGGCGAGCCAAGCTTGTGGATCCACGTCGTTCATTTTGGCTGTGACGATCAGGCTGTACATCATCGCGGCACGGTCGCCGCCGCGGTCGGAGCCACAGAACAGCCAAGACTTCCGCCCCAGGGCGATGCCGCGCAGGGCTCGCTCGGCGGCGTTGTTCGACAGGCAGATGCGGCCATCGTCGAGGAAGCGGGTAAACGCATCCCAGCGCTTGAGCATGTAGTCCATCGCCTTGGCAACGTCGTTGCGCCGGGAGAGCTTGGCGCGTTGTTCACGCATCCAGACTTTCAGATCGGCCATCAGCGGCGCGCTCAGCTCCTGGCGGACGGCCCGGCGCCGTTCGGGCGTCTCGCCGTTGATGCCTCGCTCGATCTCGAACAAGGCGTCGATCCGACGGACTGCTTCCAGTGCCAGAGGCGAGATCACCGCTGGCTTTTTGCCTTGTACCTTGCGGCGCGCATTCTCCGCCAGATCAGCCATCACGAAGAACGGTCGTCGGGCATGGACCCAACACGCCGCTTCCAGGATCGGACCTACGTTGCGGCTCGGGTCGTAAAGCTTGCCATAGCCGCCATAGGCATCGGCCTGGAAGATGCCGTTGTAGCCGGCCAGATGGGCCTGGGGATGCTCGCCCGCGCGATCGCGCGAGTAATAAAACACTGCTCCCGGCGGGGCCTGCCCGCCAAAAGGCTTGTCGTCGCGTACATAGACCCAGATGCGGCCGGTGTCGGTCTTGCCTTTGGCCAGGACCGGCACCGTCGTGTCATCCCCGTGCAATCGCTCGGCACTCAGCACATGGGCCTCGAGGCGCCGGAACAAGGGCGTCAGCGCAACAGTGCAGCCACCAACCTGGTCGGCGAGGGTCGACAGGCTGATCGGCACGCCTTCCTTGCCATAGCGTTCGGCCTGACGGTTCAGCGGCTGGTGCTGGCCGAACTTCTCGAACAGCACCATCGCCAGTAAGCTGGGGCCGGCCCAACCACGGTCGATGACGTGGAACGGCGCCGGGGACTGGCTGATCTTCTCGCAATCACGGCAGCTGAACTTCTCCCGGACGTGCTGGATCACCTTCCAGGACTTCGGGATCACCTCCAGCGTCTCGGTGATGTCCTCCCCGAGCTTGGACAACCTCGCTCCGCCGCAGCAGGCGCACGCCACAGGTCCCGGCACGAGCACCCGCTCGCGAGGCAGATGGTCCGGGAACGGCTGGCGCGACGGCCTCTTGCGCGTGAACGAGGCCACCTTCGTCGTCTTGGCCGCGGCCATTTCGGCAGCGAGTTCGTCCTCAGTCGCTGAGGCCTCGAGCTCCTCCAGCGTCAGTTCGAGCTGATCCAGCAGCCTTGCGGTACGCTCCGAGCGAGGGCCATAACGATCACGGTTCAGCTTTTCGATCTGCAGCTTCAGGTGAGCGATCAGAGCATGGTCGTCGGACTGCTGGGCGCGAACGCTGGCGAGTTCGGCGCGCGTCGCCAGCAACGCCGCTTGCAGCGCCTCAATGTCTTCCGGCAGCTTCTGGGGACCGTCACCCATGCACCGATGGAATCACAAAAGCGACGATTTGGCGTGCGCTTTTTGCAATCTCACGGGACTATTGCGCAACCTATCCTGCGCTCTGCGGCCGCCAGCTGTGTTGGGGATTGCGCCAGTCGATCGCCTCCAGCAAATAGCCCATCTGAGCTGCGGTCAGCGATACCACGCCATCCACCGTCGCCGGCCAGATGAAGCGGCCACGGTCCAGTCGCTTGGCGTAGAGCGACAGCCCGATCCCGTCGTGCCAAAGGGCTTTGATCAGGGTGCCAGCACGACCACGGAACACAAAGACGTCGCCGGCAAAAGGATCCCGCCCCAGCCCCTCCTGCACCAGCAATGCCAGACCCTGCATGCCTTTGCGCATGTCAGTGTGACCGGTTGCGATCCAGATCCTCGCCCCTGCCGCGATCGGGATCATCGCCGCTCCAGCAGATCCAATACGCGAGACAACGCGGTCATATCAACGCCGGCGTCCACGATCACCCGACAGGCCTTGCCGACGACAATCTCCATGCGTCCGCTCGCTGGCCCCGCTAAAGTTACTGGCGGCGCCGGCGGTTGGTCCGGCATCACCATCGCTGGCACAAACGCTGGCTGAGGTTGTTCAGTATTGCTCGTCCGCGTCCCAAACGATCGTCGCCAAGTCAACAGGAGCGAGCGCGAGATGCCGTATCGTCGTGCTGTCGACGAGACCGCGCGCGGGGCCTGCAAACTCTCCAGAACGATCTTGAGTTTCTCATCATCGGTCCAGCGACGGCGACGGCCAGTCTCGACAACCTCGAACCGTTCAATCTGAGCACTGAACTTATTGCTGTCCATAAGGGCTGTTACACAGCACTGGTATTAACCCGACAAGGCGGCCCTCACCGGAGGGAGACGAAGAAGGCTAAGTCATCGATGGAGAAGCCTTCACCGCCTTCGCCACAGAGTGGTCTCGGGTACGGAGGTCCGGCAGCCTCTCCACAGGCTGCACTGCCGCCCTCAGGAGCGGCGGACAGGTCAAAAATAAGCTGTGGCGATCGAGACACAAGCTTCACGAGGAAACATCGTTAAATCCCGTTAACCCGCACTAAGCAGCCCGGGGCTTGCCGCACTACTCGATCGTGCACGCCGCCCTCAGCATCGCACCTGGGCTGATGGTCCGCCGTCCGGCAGAAAAAAGCAGCAACGTGGATGGCGACCGCACAGATGATCGACCGAAAGCTACATATGCAGACGCCGATGCTACGACGCCGATAGGCTAACTCCGAAAGAAAATTTGCTGGAAGACCCGGACATCGCATGGCGCACGATAACACCGCTCGATCGGATTGTTCATGTGGCAATTCTGGCATCTCAATACCTGCGCGATGCGATAGAGCAAACCAGCCAAAATCGCCCGCCGCGCCATTAGGGCGAAACCTGGTTCCGTTGATTGAAGCGAAGAACGAGGTGGTAGAGTGGACGTCCGTCACCAATCTGTGCGGCTGATAAGGCCTGCGATCAAACCTTATCGGTCCGCCAACTGGCCCAATCTTTCCCATTTCCGTGTCTGTCGCCAACTAACCCTGCTCGCGACCACACATTCCATTCTGCAGCCCGGCTCCGTTTGTGCGCTTGCCTGCTTCGCCGCTTCGCCTGCCGCTGCCTCTCAGGACACTGGAACTGCGCGCACAATCGGCGGAGGTGTCCGGGACCATTCGCCAGCGTGAGAGGACCGGACTGGATGAAGCAGCACTGCGCTCTTGAGCGCCGATTGCTTCACGCTGCGAACGAACTACCTGCGAGCAGCATCATCGCCCGACCCAAGACCGCTACCATCTTGGGATCGCGCTCGCACAGAGCCTCCATGACGGTTCGGACATCGAGGGCCTCGCTCTCTGATGTGGCATAAGCGAATCTCGCCGCCACTTTGCCGATCTCGTGATAATAGGCTGTGAGATCTTCGTGGGCGGCGCACGCCCTCATGGCGCACAACATCAGTGGAAGTATCTGCTTGGACTTAGACTCGTTTGTCACCAAGCGCAGGCATCGCGTGATGACCGCGTCCGCGAGGGTCGCACTTCTCGTCGTGGTGGCGACGTAAGCGCAGCACGTGAGGATCAATCGAGCGGACTTAGGCGAGGCGAGCTCTTCGTTCGACCCCTCTAACAGCCGCATCATCTCATCAATATGGCTGGCATCGATCCCGCCCGCGTACGCGATAATCAAAAGACCCGGGGCTTGCTTGAACGAATCGCGCTTCTTGAGTTGTTCTTGAACGGCTTGGATGTCGGCGTCTCTGCGTTGGATCGAAGAAGGCTGCCGAAATCCGTCGAGCGGACCAGGGAAAATCGCTGACAATTTTGGATCGAGTTGGTTGAGCGCGCTTTCGATAAGGCCTGTCCAAGAGGCAGGCGCCTTTCGTTTGCCGAACCGGCCAAACGCTCTAAGGCATCGGCCAACAATCGTGGCCCTGATCGAGTCTGCTCCAATCCAGTCCGAATCCCAGCGAGGCTCTTCTCGTAGATCGGGGACGGCATGCCATGTGTAGGCACCACTAAATGCCTCTACGGCCCACTCCAAGAACTTCGTTGTATCTTTGATATTAGACAGGGCATTCGTGAGCACACCGGCGTGAGCAAGCGCAGCCATGCGAAACCAGTAGAGAGGTGCGTTAAGCTCGTTTGCTAGAGATCTCAACCGCGTGCTGGTTATGACAGCGCAGGCCGAGAACATCTCACATCGCTGGTGAAGCCAAGTGGGGTCTTTGAAGAGCCTGTCCAAGAAGCGTCGCCCCATGGCCAATGCGGCCTTGTCGCCGGCGCGATATCTCTCCACGCAGATTTCAAAACCGAACAGCAGAGAAAATGGGTCAAATGCGCCAAGCAGCACCTCAGTCTGGGCCAGGGATATGCGGGGCATCTCGCTCAAAGGCATTATGTCGTCCGAGAGACTTCCAAAGGCGAGCCGGCGCAGCCCGGTATCTCCTTTGCCCAACATGAAGCTACGGAATGATGCATGCTGGTTTCGTGCATGCTCGGACAGAGTGCCACCGCTGGGGATCGGTCCGACTAGGCGCTCAAAGTAAAGCCGGTCACGTGGGACCATATTGTCGCCGTTTAAGTTCTGTGGCTTCGCGAGTGATGCAGCGAAGGCCTCAGGCGTCTCCCTGGTGGCTGCCGTCAACTTAACGAACTCGTCCTCTTTGAGTGGACCAGTTCTTAGGGCTTTCTGCCAGATCTTCTCCTCATCGCGCAGCAAAGGATGGTTCTTAAGCATGTTCGCCAAAGTGGCAGATCGCTTCCGCGGAGACGTACTGAGAACGCTCCCCTCGGAAAACCTCATATTGAGGCCGTCAAGGACTATTACCAGTACGCCGGCACGGTCGACGGATGTCTTGACTGTCGTGCGTGATCCGTCTGCGAGGTTCAATTGCGCGGAACGTTTCCCAGCCAATGCATTCCTTATGCATTTGATAAAGCTCGTCAGCTCCACTTCTTTGATGCCGTTTAACGTCAATGCGGTCCTCAGTGGAATGCCCACCGCAGCTGCAAATCCGTCAACTTCGAGGAGGTCTTGCTTAGTCTCTGGATGAGCAGCCAAAACCAGTCTTCTGACCACCGCCCGCCTGACATCGATCGGGTAGGCGTCCTTCATTTCAACAAGATCTCTTAGGAACTTAGCGATGAATTCGATCGATGAGCGATACAGGGCGGGCTGCGCTGAACGGCAGTGCTTCAGCAATCGCTGCTCTACCCAAACACCGTAGCGCTGTTCCATCTCGACTCTTGAGAACGGGCTCGTTACGAGCATCGCCAAGTGGCTTATTGCCATCTGAGTTGCTGCGTTCCATGTTCGCTCGTCCGCAGGCTGGCGTACCCATGCGAGAGGATTTGGAAGGAGAGCCAAAAGCCAGTCCGCACGGGCAACCGTCCCTACAGGAAGTCGGCGGTCACTCCAGATTTGACGAAGAACTTGGAAGATCACTTGGCGGGAGTGATTGAACCACGGGACTTCCGTGTCGACAAATGCCTGATTTTCATAAGCGATCGTAAGGCTGCGGCGTATGGCGGTAAGCTCAGGCGTCTCCACGAGATGCTCGGTCTCGATCTCCGCCCTGTTTAGCTCGCGCTTCAGCTCCTCGGGGTCGAATGGTACGGGGTGATAACCGGCGGCCCGCAGCCGATGATGGTGTTCGTAGATCTGCGGCTCCGACAGCTGTCCTCGGCTGTTGAGTGCGCGGATCAAGTCAAGGGTTGTGACGCACGGCACGGCCCGCGTTCCGTCGGACCAGCGCCCCTCATGAATCAGATAGCGGTCATCGCAGACGACGGCGTCGATCTCCGACAGGTCTGACATAATGTCGACTGAAGGGAGTTTCTCTCCAAAATTCTGTTCCTCGTCACGGGTTGCTGCCCTGGGCACCTGCCGCCGAGCTGTGAAGCCCAGACCTGAGCGCGATTCGATGGATGTGTTGAGGGCCGCGCGGATACGCTCCACGGTAGATAGAAGGTCCGCAGAGGTTTCGGAGCCGTGGATCACTGCATCGCAGTGACTTTCAACCTCCTCGCGAACGAACACATTCTTGATCTCCTGGGTGAGCGCGTCGAGTAGGCCGACGTGGTGAAGGTATACGACCGAGAGCTGGTCTAGGTACAAAACGGATCGCTTAGTCACTCGCTTTGACTTAAATGGCCAGCCCTGGTCGACGTGTGCCAGATAGACCTTCGCCCCTTCCGCGACAGAGTGCGTTACTTTCCCTTTGAGAAAGCGCAAGACCTCCAGAGTATCGGTGATGCAATCGGAAAAGGCGCTCATATCGACCTTTTCTTCGAGGAGCGACCGAAGCTTGAAGACCAGTGCGCTGCGCACGACAATGGCCTTGTTCTCCCGCGCGGTGTTTAGCAATTGATGCAGGTCTGGATCGATTTCGAGGGACGCGCTCTCTGCGACGCTTATCTGCTTTGATTTGAGAACCTTGAGCCGGTTCTTCGCAATTAGGTCCTTGATATACCGAGCTTTGGCGACCTCAGACGGCTGACGGAAGCGAATGAACTGCCTGTCGATGAAAAGAGAGCTTAGGGTAGATGGCGCAATGCGGACCTGATCGAATGCGCCGATCACCTTTCCGAGCAAGCCCAAATAGTCGAGTGTGTAGAGCGCCGTGATGTCGAGCGCGACAGTGCGTAGGCCGGCGAGGTCGTTGGGGCCTCTTGCGCCGGAGAAAGCGAGTATGGGAAATTGCTGTTTTGGATTTGTTGTCCGTTGATTTCGCTTTGCGACGCCAGCATACAGCTCGATGGGCTGGCGGTTGACGGCGCGCGCTGCCACATTGAGCGGAATCTGCGCTTGAGCTAGGAGGTCGTTGGCGTTCTCAACTCTCTCGTTCCATCCGGGCGTTCGGTTGACAATCTCCTGAAGCTTAACGTGTTGAATTGGGCCGGTTGGTCCTGAAAGCTCAACGGCCTTTTGAAACCATTCGTGCGCGCGCGATTCTTGGTATTCCTCGCCCCGGTCGACGGACAGTTGATATGCGGCAAGGTAAGGTTCGGGTTTATCCGGCGCGGCAGCTATCGCTGCATCCCTAAACTGATCCACGTAGGGGCTGCCACATTCAAAAGCCAAGCGCGCGAGCCTTACGAGCGAAGCGGGATCAAGCTGCTCGATGCGGGATACCTCGCGCGCGACGATCGACTGGATATGCCCCCAATCCCCGGTCTCCATAGCCGTGTTGACATCCAGCTCTCGATCGTTCGACTCATGACGCTTGCCGACGAGCTCGCGAGCGATAGTGCGCGCTTCTAGTACCCGACCGAGATAAAAAAGTGCCCATCCTTTGACCGAAGAGAATTCATCCTTTATCGCGTGAAGCTCCGGATATTGATCGGATAGCTCGATGATCTCTTTGTATTGCCGCTCAGCGTAAAAGGCTTTCTGAGCGAGTTCATAGTCTTCCTCCCGCTTATCCTCTTTGACAAGGAGGGGCGCATATTTAGTGAGTTCTGCGAAATTCTTGTCCCGGTACAGGCTAAGCACTAGCAGTCGAAGGTGCGTAAGCTCTTTGTCGGTCTCATACAGGTTGCGAATGCGTTCGGTCTCGTTGCCTTCTTCAACGGAGGCAATCAGCGTTTCTATGGTGGTTGCCGCTTGCTCGTTAAGAACTGTCTTGCGATGCTCTTTAACTCGTGTCTTGGCATCTTCGAACCGGCCGATGCGAGTTAGCGCTTCAGCTTCAATGTGAGCGAGGATCTCAAGGGAGAGATCTTGACGTGAGAATACTTCAGCATGATGCTTGTCGAAGTATTCGGCCAGTTTTTTGACGTCTTGGCTGAACCAAGCCAGCAGAAACAAGGTGTACTGGTCATCGGCGGTGGCTTGACCAAGCTCGTGCTTTGCAGTCAGGGAACGCTGGAGTGCATCGCGATTAAAGGGGATTTTATAGGCTAGGGCCAATCGTACCCTGCGCAGCGTCTTGTCAGGGTCTTTGATCTCTTCCTCAATCTGCCGCTTTGCATCCTGGGCGGTGGACAGATCTTCGAGGCGCAGCCACAAGAGTTGCTCGTCGAGGTAGGGGCTGTAGAGCGTTAAATTTAGCGATTTTATGCTTGATCGCGCAGCTTCAAGCTCTGCGCGTGCCTTAGCGATGTTCGTTTGCGTTTGAGGGATGCTCGCAAACTGTAGCATCCGCGGGTTGATAGGTAGGCCTTGGAACAGCACACCTCGCTGGTCGCTAGGAAGTACGGCGGCGAGCAACAGATTTGCTCGAATAGTTCTGAGCGCCGGAAAGTCCTCTAGCCAGTCGGTTGATAGGGCTTCGGCCTCGGCAAGCGCCGTTTGATGATCGCCCACCTCAGCGCGGCGCAAGAGCAGATTGATTGAGCCTGCGGCTCCAACATCGCGAATGCTGTAACCTTCTTGATGCATCCATGTGAGCGCTTCTGCCGCGCCTTGGCGGCGAGCGATCACATTGAAGCGTGCGGCGCGTGCCTCAGGTCGGTTGAGTTTACTCAACCGCTTTAGGGCTTCGTCACTATTGCCTTCGGCGTCCGGCAACAAGGCGTCATAAAGCGATGTGTCGCCTACGCTGAGCTTTATTGCCTCGGCATGGAAACGCTTCGCGTTGTCGATGGTCTCAGGTGCTAGATTTGCCCTTGCTGCACGCTCTAGTGCTTCTGCGCGGAGGGCAATCGGGGCCGCTACGAGATTCCCAGCCGTAACGCGGGCCGCTATCTCGCCAAACTCCTGCGGGATCTTGGCTTCACCAAACCCGCGTCTCTTATTTACGCGTTCTAGCTCGGCCTTAAGTTGACTCTCCGCGAAATCCGGCGGTAGGGCGTAAGCTTGAACAGATGTTTGCCGCTGAATTTGGTCTGCAATACCTTGAACCTGAGCGGCGGTCGGTTGGTCCCTTTGAGTCTGGGCTACGTTACTGAGTTGTGTTTGGAATGATTGGAGCGAGGGGCTCCATCCGGGATCGAATGCCTGTCGAGCGTTGGGATATTCGTCAATCAGCTCTTCGAGTGTTCCCCAGCCCCAGACCTCAATGCGGATGTTCCTGTTCTTCTTGGCCTGATCAAGCGTTAGTTTCTGAGCCAGCTGATCGAGCGCCGTGTCGTTCTTGGCCGTTGTAATGATGATGTATTCTTTTAGCTTCGGCGAATACTTGAGAGCCTTCCTAACCTCCGCGCGGACTTCATCTGCAGTCAGAGTGCTGGTCGGCGCTTTTTTCTTGCACTGAATGCCAACGATCTTGCTGACCTTCTCATCGCGGTAGCCAATCAGGTCCACACCAAATTGTTCCTGGCCTTCGCGCCCGAGGCGCTTCACCGAGGGGTCCTTTAAGATTTCACGGAATAAGACAACCGCTTTGCGCTCAAAGTCTGCGTGATTCTTTGGGATAGGAATGTGGGTCGGCGTAGTTCCTGCCATGATTTGCCAGACTTCCTTGACCGCATCCTCAATCGAATTTTTTCGTGAATCGGCGCGGAAGGCCGGGCTCAAACCACGGCAGGCCTGCGGCCCGCGGATCTTCCTACCACTTCGGCTTACGCCCACCGCTCATCCGGCGTTGTGGTCTGGACTGTTCCCTCACCTTGCGTTGTCCGCTGTACGTACTGCGCGTCTAGTATCTTCAACTTGTCCCTAGCGGGGGCCTTGCTCGAGATAGCCAGCTAAAATTTTCCCGACTTTCAGGTGTCCCCAAGGCGTTCGATGGCTCAAATCCCCTGCTATACAACTGACAATATCGGCAAACGGACTTTACCCTCAAGGTCGCCGAAATGCGATTGCACAACAATTCGACTAAGGGCGAGCGATAAGGAGGAGCACCTTAGCGCAACAGGCGAGCCGCTACCCGCTCGCAAGAGTAGCCCCTTCGGACTCTAAGAGCGGACCTTCGCCCGTGGAGCGGATTGAAAACTGGTTGCGGGGATGGATTCGATCCCCTACTCCCCTGACAAGCTATCGCGATCTCGCATTGCTCAGGTGCTGGGACTGGTAAGCTTTTGTTAGAAGGCTCATCAGCGCGCGACGATGACTGCTGCCCTTGCCAGCGGGGGGGGGCGGCGTTCAAAGCACGCTCTCATCAGACGCTTCCGCCAATCGTCTCAGACCTGCGTTTTGCACGGGACGGCTGCGAGAACGGCGCTACCTCCTTGTTCTCGACCCACGGGATGAGAGTGATAGCATGCGGTTTGAGATGGCCGGTGATTACTTCGAGCTTCAAGATGAATTCGAACAACGTGTCGAGTTCATGCGGTTCGCAGTAGCGCTCGCTGGTTTCGCTGTCGCCGCCGTGCCCGAGGAGATCCGCCCGGTCCTCCTTCGAGAGCAGCTTCTTTTTCAACTGCGCGCCGAAGAGGTGACGCACGGCGTGGGCGCCCAGCCCTTCTTCGGTGATCTTGGCCGCCGTGAGGATCGGCTTGAACAGCTTGTAGAAGCGATTGCCCAGCGGTGACCGGGTGCTGGGAGAGTAGAGGTCGGGGAAGAGCAGCTTGTAGCCGAGCGCCTTGATCTTGCCGACGTAGTCGAGGAAGCCCAACCTGATCAGCTCCGGATGGAGCGGGATATTGCGCTTGGACTGTGCGTTCTTGATGCGCCGCTGCTCATTGGCCGCAATGTGAATGTACGGCCTGCAGCCGTCGCGATCGAAAATGATGTCGTCCACCATCGCGCCGCAAAGCTCCTCCCGCCTCGCGCCCATGTAGTAGATGAGGATCGGGACAAAATAGAGTGCGCAGTGGATGATCCGTGCGGCGCCCTCCTCGCCCCACTTCCCGAGATCGTCCCAACCGGCGGAATTGATGAACGGCGGGGTCTGAAAAATCGCCTTGGCGCTGTCGATGGGCAACTTCGCCCTCTCGTCGCGGGCACGCTTGTTCTTGCCGCGGCTCTTTGCGCGCAACTTCGTCAGGTTGATCGCCTCCAGGCTCTTTGAACCCCGAGCAATCGCGTAATCGAAGATCTGGCCAATGAAGGTCCAATGCCGATTGAGGGTGTCGCCCCCAATACCCCGCTTGCTCCGTTCGACCGACCGCCCCTTCTCGCGGAGTTCTTCGATCGTGAGCCTCTCGTCCCGTACCGATTTGCCGTAGTGTTTGTAGATTTCGAGACGGAGGAAATCGGCGAACTTGCCGACCTCGGTCTGGCTCACGAGATTGAGATCGTGAATGTGCTGATCCTGAACCATGAACTTGATGAACAGGTTCGAGATGCTCTTGGCCTGCCGCTGCGTCTTCTCGTCCCAATGACCGTCGGCAGCGTTCTGCTGGATGACGCCATCCGCAAATCGCGAAAAGTCGGCCATGGGGACGAATTGCAGGATCGTAGCAACGCCATCTGTCTTCGGTGGATCGTTTGGACGATCCACCGCAGGAACGGCTGCCGCGACAATCGGCTTCGGTGGATCGTTCATCGCAAGCAGCAGGCGATCCACCAGTCCCTCGTCTTCGACTCGCGCCCCTCCGTACCGGCGCCCGGACTCTGCCAGCGCAAGCCTCATTCCGCGGAAGTACGTCCCCTGCGCCACGTCCATGTTCATGGCGGTCGGCACGGCCTGCACGCCTTCGATCATTTGCCGAAGGACGTGGTACTTGGTCGGCACCATGTCGTTGGCCCGAAGCATGGTCAGATGGCGCTTCACAGCCTCGATGTCCGCCTCCGAGAGACTATCGGCGATCATCCGGTCGCGATCCTCAGGACGCACGGCAGCGCCATGTCCTTGGGCATCCAGCAGCGTGTAGGTCCACAAGGCCCGCCGGTCGTCCGACCGCGCCTGGTCGACGTCAAAGCCGGGCGCGTTCTTGGCAGCGAACGCCACCCGATCGAGCTTGGCTACCTGCTTCTCGACGACGGCATGAAGCATTGTCTCAATTTGAGACCGCGACAGCCGATCGGCACCATCAGCAAGCATGGCAACATCATCCAAGAACAGGTTGACCTGGGTAGCCAGGCGACAAGCCGCTGCGCGGTTCGTCGTTTTTAGGCTCATGGAAAGATGCGGGCGGCCGAGCACGCTGGCAAGCGCCCGAGGGGTACGGCGGCGCCAATAGTAGACGGCTTGGCGGCGAAAGATGTGGAAAGCCATTGCGAGCGACACCCTGTGCAGCAGTGATGTGTCGCAGAGCTGTGCAGCAGCTCCCCAGCCAGGCCGGTTTCGTCAGCAATTTCAGGGAAAACGGAGCGTCTGGCTGGGGCGGGAGGGATCGAACCTCCGAATGGCGGAATCAAAATCCGATTGATTATTCAACGATTCCAAATCGCGTTTGGAAAAAACGGTCGAAAGGACCTGTAACAAATCCAATAGCTTAGATGCCGTTTCCAAATGAAAACACGCCCGCTGAGCTGCGGCTTGAACGGTCGATGTGAGCGGCACGAGCCTCCCAGTCTAGAGCCCAAGCAGGTTCAAATCCTGGCGCAGCCACCGACACCGCCGTCCGGTTCGGGTCGCGATCTGACTGAGGGCCCTCCCCGCGTCCCGAACGCAGTGAGTTGAGGGCCTCGCTTTCCGGGGATCTCGGGCTCGGTCCTCCCTGGAGCATTCCATCGGACCGCACGGCCACTTCGGAGTAAGGCGAGCGGCAACCCGCGCAGCCCGCGGGGTTGCTGATGGAGGCCATCACCGCGCGAGACAGCAATCGCGGTGAAACGACCCAAGCATATCGTTCCTCAGCTCCCGTGCAGGACCAGGGCCAATCCGATGCTTGCCCGGCTGCTGCGGCAGATTGAGTGCCCGATTCATGGCGTGCGCATTGTCGGTCTGCCCGGACAGCGCTTTCGTGGCCAACTGTCTGAAGAAGTGAAGCCGGTCCGCGATGCCGGAGGACAAATCGACATTCAGGGAACGATGCAGGCGGTCGCATCGGTCATCGAGGGCTGGATCCGCGAATATCCCGATCAGTGGCTGTGGCTACACCGTCGCTGGAGGTAGCACTTGACTGACTGCGGTAGCCCTTGGTGGAGGTACATCCTCCAACTCGGCAATGCGGCGGTCAATCTCGCCGATCACGCGTTCCGAGAACGGCCCGAGGTGCATGTACAACGCCATCAGCATCACGATGTAACGCAGCGCGCCCGGATTGGTCTTGGCGACTTCGACAAAGGTCTTCCAGAACGGCTCGCGAACTTTCGGCAGAGCCCGCATGATCTTGTGTAGGCTGTCGATGCCGCCAAGCCTCTTGCGCACATCGCCATCCGGCAGATCGCGGCGCCGGTCGGATCGGTCGAGCATGGCTGCGAGGCGGGACAGCCGTCCCGCATATGCCGCTGGACTGTAGACGTGCCCGAGCACTGCTTTGTAATCGGAAAGGATGTCACGAAGTGGACGCTTGGTATCGAAATTGCACCCGAGCGTGCACTGATCGCCCGCCTGCTCGACGTTCATAAGGTCATGGCCCTGGTGCAAGCGGCCTTCCATGGCCAACCGCCGTGTGAGCTGCGTGCCGGGCAGCGCATAAAGAAGCCCAACGATGGAGACTGGAATGCTCGCCTCCTCGATGAGGTCGGCCATCGCCTGTCCTATCGAGGCCTTTTCATTGTCGAACCCGACGATGAAACCAGCGGTGACGAACATGCCGTAGCCGTAAATCTTGTGAATGCACTCGGCGATGTTGCGCCTGGTGTTCTGCTTCTTCTTCATCTGCACCAGCGTCTCGGGATCCGGGCTCTCGATGCCGACGAAGATCGCGAAGAAGTTCGCATCCTTCATTGCCTGCAACAGCTCGCTGTCGTCCGCGATGTTGATCGAGGCTTCGGTTGAGAACTCGAATGGATAGTCGTGGTCTTCCAGCCAGGCTTTGAGCCGCGGCATCAAGGTGCGGAGGTTCTTCTTGTTGCCGATGAAATTATCGTCGACGAAATCGACATGCCCGCGATAACCGTGATCGTAGAGCGCCTGCAACTCTGCGAGAATCTGATCGTTGGTCTTGGTACGCGGCACGCGACCATACAGCTCGATAATATCGCAGAACTCGCAGGTGAACGGGCAGCCACGCGAATACTGCAAGCCGATGTATAGATAGTGATCGAAGTTGAGAAGATCGTAGCGAGGCATCGGACTCAGCGTGACATCTATCTTGAATTTCTCGGCGATGAACACGCCCTTGCGTTGGCCGCTTTCCCAGGCGGCGATGAACTGCTCGATGACATGCTCGGCCTCGCCGATCACCTGAAAATCCGCGTCCGCGTAAAGATGCGGGCTGGAGGAGACGTCCGGCCCACCGACACATACTGGCTTGCCGCGCAGGTGGGCGAGATCGATCAGGTAGATGGCGTCCGGCTGCTGGTTGAGCATACCGCCGATCATCACAAGATCGGCCCAATCGAGGTCCGCATCTGTCAACGCTTCAGTATTGCGGTTGACGAGCCGGATGTCCCAATGCTTCGGCAACATAGCGGCGACGGTGATCAGGCCGAGTGGCGCCGTGGGATACTTCGCGCCGACGAGTTCGCAGGCCTCCGCATAGTTCCAAAACGAATTCGGAACGAACTTCGGATAGATCATCAGGACGCGGCATGCGATTGTCATGCTGTTCCAGCCCGGGCGTTGATGGCACAATGCCCCGCTGTTTATCGGGGCTCAAGGCTTCGCTCGTCGATAAGGCGTTGAGTACTAGTTGTGGAGGTGGGCACTACGGTTCAGTTCGCGCACCTCGGCGGTAGTGCATTGCGAATCAATCAGGCCGGACGCGAACATCGCGGACCGTAAGGCTAGCATCAGTATCCGCAGATACGCGTTCTATTTGGATTTTTTTGGGGCACGCTTTTTCGGTCCAGTTCCGGCATCGTCCCCACGGCAGGGCCAAGCATCCCTGAATGCTTCAATAGCGACGGTGATCCCCGGTTCATTCACTCGATCCGGATTGCTATCAAGATACTGCAGAAAAACCTTCGCACTTTGCAAAGGGCTGCCTTGCGCGGGGGGGCATGCACGGACGTCAGCGGGCAGATTTGGTGAAAAGAGCATCGCGGTTTCGATCATCCCCTCACATACGCCTGCGGACCGAGCTTCGTCCTGATTGCGAGGCGAATTCTTGACAAGCAGCTCGCAAGACTTTTGCGCGTCGGTTCCCTTATCGACAACCGTGGCATTGGCCTTCCCGATGATCGCTAGGATAAGGCCGGCAACAATCATATGGACCCGCATCCACGTCCCCCGAATACCGGCGCGATAGCTTGCAGGCATTGAGTATGCCGCAATAGAGTGGCCGCCCGCGCCGTTCCGGCGGCTCAGACGGCTTAGCTCAAAAAAAGCGCCTGATCCATCGCGCTCGAATACGAGCGACGTGAACTCAGCTCTTCCATTTCCACAAAGCTGAAAGAGCGCTTGTCGACTTGATAACGCGCAGCTTTCCGCGCCGTGACCGCCGCAAAGGCCGGCTACACCGCGATCATGATCGCGGATCGACATAGGCGGCGACAAGCGTGCTGATGGTAGAGATCTCGATTCAGCGCGATGTTCGCGACGCGCACTGGTCGATTGATGTTGATGCTCTGCCTCGACGCAGAACCATCGCCTAAGCAGTAGTCTTCGTCTGCGACGACAAGTTCTGCGAACCCTCCTCGACTACGCCAAGGAAGACTTCGACCTCGGAACGGTTTCCAACGAGAGCTTAGCAATGTCAAAGCGGAGGTGGACCTGCCTCGCAGCGCAGCGCGACGGGCGTTCCCATGATCTCCTCGGCCTATTCATCAACCAAGCGAGGCAGCCCAAGAATGTCGGTCGTACCGAACCGCATCCTCAAAGAACAAGCTCGCTTGAATGTCTTGAAGACCTCACACCCATCCTGGCGCGCGGAAAACTGGATGAACTCAATCCGAGGATTCTAGCCTCGACCGGGTTCAAGCTGCACCGTCTTTCGCCCCCCGTTCAGCTCTCTGAGTTTGTTGACGTATTCCTCAGGCTTTAGCAGATGAAACGGAGCGTTGAGGCCCATGAACGTCGCTATGCGGCCGATAAAGGCGGTGCAGTTTGCCGTCGCTGCATTCCAGAGCGGCGAAGTCTCCTGCTGGCGCTTGATATAAGCAAAGACCTTCTTGGCGTCCGCCTCAGACAAATAGACGCGATAGCTGGCCGTTAGATATTGCTCGTCAAGATCACCGTAGGTCGCACCCGTCTCAGAAGGGACAAACACGATGTGTCCCAGGATATAGGGCACCTCGTCGCCGGCCGGAGCCAGACCAGCGACCTCGACCTGCTTTTCGCCTGTCTTTCCGTACCAGACGAAGGCATGACCGTACGTTGCCGCCGTGCGGGCACGAAAATCAACGTAATAGGGACCCGTGGCAGCAGCTCTTCGAGCTGGCTTTACATCGGATATCGCCGGCGTAGCAGCAGCCATGGTCGCTGCATGCTTCGTCGCCGAACTGGGGAGAGCGTCCCGTTGCTGCTGGTCGGTACGCGCCACGAGTGGTTGCGCGCTACTGATCCCGGCCCCCAAGCCCACAAAGGCCGCGAGCATGGCGGCCTTTGCAAGAAGCGCTAGACCCGGATGTTTCCGAATCACTCCTGCCATCTTCGAATCCTCTTGGATCCAAGATCCGATGCCATAGGTAGTCTACTACCCCAAATGAACGCCGCTGGCGTCCGAATGGATAGTCAGATCAACCCTTGGTCACCAACGGAGCCGGGGCAGCGACCGGGTATTTGCCCACGGGGCTCTTACCCACGGGATACTTGCCGATCGGAGCTTTGCCAACCGGCGCCGCGGCGGCAACCGGCTGAGGCCGTGGCAGGTCCGCAGCAGCTGCGGTTCCCACGAAGGCCAACGAAGCGATTCCAAGTACAACGAATTTCAGCATCGGTTCTCACCATTTGTTCGGAAGCGAGTGGAATTCACCTGACACGCATAGAAATAACCTGACACTCGCCACAGCACTAACGAATAGACCGGGGAACGCGCGGTTCCGACAGCTTTTTCTACCGTATGTTGCGGAAATGGCACGCAAATTGAGGTGTGTCCGGTTCCAATTCACTCTCGTGGGCACAACAGACCCGCCGGAACCTACCTCAGAGTATCCACGGGAAGACCCGACCGGTCCGCGCCATATACTCGCGATAGCTGTCGCCAAACGTCTGCAACATCATTCGCTCTTCCCTTGCGACGCGGCCAAAGAACAAGATCCCGAAGCCGGCAATGCCTGCAAAACCGGCGATCCAATTCGGCAGCAGCAATGCCTGGGCGATAGCCCACAGCCAAAATGCCGAATACATCGGGTGTCGAACTCTCCGGTAAATCCCTTCCGTCACAAGTTCGTGGTTCTCCCGCACGTCGAGACTTATCGACCAATTCCGGCCGAGTGCACGATGTGTCAGGTGAAACACGCCTAAAGCCGCGATCGCAACGAAAGACCCCAGCCAAGCCAACCAGGGATAAAAGCTGTGATCTGCGAAACGAGGCATTCCTGTCGCTACGTAGACAAGCGGCACAAGTCCAAGTCCCGAAAGAGATATGAGCAGGAGCGCAGTTTCCAGGGGGCCGCGAGCGCTCCACACAACCCTCGCACGGCGGGAACGCCGCGCGTACTTATAGCGGATGAGGTACCAGCCGATCGCCAACGCAACGAAGATGACTTTTGAAATGGTGGGCGTCATTTAAATCAGGCTGCCGCGCCCGGACTCCCCAGCAGTTCGCTTTCCGACGCCGGCGCGCCCGCAACAAGGCCTCCGTCGTCAGCGATCATCGACACAGCGCCATCCGGGGCGAGCGTCTGGGATTTGGCTGAAATAGGTCCGCATGTGAGCATGAAGTAGTCGTACGATGTTCGCCTGTCATTACCACTGACGAACTGGCAGTGCACGCGGAAGAAATTGAAGCGGATGCGTTGATACACGTCGTCGTTAAGCATTCGACTAATCTTCACGACCCTGACGGTCGCCTCGTTTTCTGTCGACAAGCCCATTTCGGCCATCGGCCGGCATTTGTAAAAATTCAACACGTCGGTGAGGGCCTGATAGTCGCCCCAGAAGATCGCGCGGGAATTGGCGACGCGCTCCACCGTCCTGCGAAAGCGTACTGCCTTCGGGTGCAGCCCGATCTTGAGTATGGATGATCCAACGCTCAAGAATGTGACGGGACTCTTTTTCCGACCGAGCGCAGGGTCCAGCTTCAAGGCGCGATCAAGTAGATCAACCGCTAGTACGGCGCCAAGGCTGTGCCCTACGACCAAAATTTCGTCTGCGGCGGAGTTGCTCGCCGCAACCACGAGCTCGGCGGCCAACCTGTCCAGCCTTTGCTCTATTTCCGAATTACCGAATCGAATGTACTCGCAAGAGAAAATCCAATCGTCGAACAAGGCGCCCAGGTGGAGCCAGTGCCACGGGCCCGCCAAAACGGCTACGATTCCGCAGAGGCCGCCACCGGCAGCGATAGGAATGGATCCGGTGACCTTGAATGCAACCACGCCAATCAAGAAGGCGGCCGCGATGAGCAATCCGAACGTGACAAATGGATAGAGAAAGAACAGTGCGTAGCGCCAGTTGGTCAGCAAGTACCGCCAAAGAGTGCCGGCCAAAACGAAATCCAGAAACGCAAGAATCCCGACGGAAATGCGTGAGCCAATGCTTCGGCGCCCGAAGGTCTCAATTACGTCGTGCCATCGGACCACACGGTAATCGGTTTCGACGAGCCAATCGGGGCCAGTTGTCGTCACATTCCATCGTATCTGGTCGGCGGTATCATGCGAACCGTCAACGGCCGCTTTCACCGACCAGGTACGTTGGAACCTGGATATTTCGCGCACAAAGCGTCGTTGCGCGCTGGCATGCGACGTGATTGGATCATAACCGCCGATATGGAATACCAACCGTTTCGCTACAGGCTTGCCGGACATTGTCTTATTCCCGGACTCATGCGTGCTGCTCGCTCCCCACGCGCCAATCGACCTGCAATCAAAACCAGACGTTTGAAGCCAAGGGTTGTCAAGAGAGAATCGACCAGTTATTGGGGAACATGGGTCGATTTGTTCTGCCATGCGTAAGCCGAACCGCTCGAACAATAGCGTCGATCGGTGCTGCCGTGATTATCGGTTTGTCCAGCACAGCGCCCTCTCAAGCGCAGGACGAGGCATCATCTGGCGAGAGATGCCTTGCTGCAAATTTGGATGTTTCGCTTGGCGCACAATTGCCCCGCACGGCGGCGCGTTTGAGATCTGGTGAGCCGCTAAAGATTGTCGCGATCGGATCATCGTCGACGGTGGGGCTCTGGGTACTTCGGTCTGCGGCCACATATCCGCAGGTGATGCGCCGAGAACTCTCGAGGCTTAGATCCAACGCAACGATCGAGGTCATCAACAGCGGTCGAGTCGGCGATACGATTCCGAACAACATCGCGCGGTTCGAGCGTGACGTTTTCGCGCACGCTCCTGATCTCGTTATCTGGCAATTAGGTACTAATGACGTCGCCTGGGGTGGCCGGCCGGACCAAGGGCTCAAAAGAAGCGTTCTTGAAGGGGTAAGGGCACTTAAGGCGGGGTCTGCCGATGTCGTGTTGATGGATCTGCAATATGCGCCACAGGTGCTCGCTTCCGCTAGCTACTCAACGATGGAGGGCATCATCGCCGATGTCGCGAAGCAGGAACGGGTCGGGCTGTTCTCTCGTTTTGCGCTGATGCGAAACTCGATCAACGCCGGAGTTGCGCAGAGCGCGCTCGTAACGTGGGACGGATTGCACAACACCGCCGATGGTTATGATTGCATTGGACGAGCCCTTGCCCGAGCCATCTCAACGAGTGCGCGTTGAGAGGCCCTAGCTTCGAAGGCCGTGGGTTCACATGAGTTTGGGCACCGGCCGTGACAGCGATGCCGAGCGTGCAGATGCCCATTAACGCGAACAAAGACCAATTGTCTTCGACAATCACCGCATCTCGCGCAGCGGTGATAGCAACTCGCGCCGACGCTGTCAGGAGGTGCGCTCATGCACCATTATGCCAGCCAACTTGTTGACCTGTTACTGGTGCTTATTGCCGCGTGGATGGTGCCGGCCACCATCTTTATTATCTACGCCTATTTCGCTCGCCTTAAGAATCCGGTCAGCGAATCGGTCTTTGGACGTGTGGTCATCGTTTCCTTGTTCATCATAACCACGTCGATTTGGCTCCCGATAATTGTGGCCGCCATAGTCCTATCACTGATCGGTCATTTGTGGTTCCGCTTCAGGGGACAACTACGCAAATAGCTAGATATTGAAAAAGATGGAGTCGAACTAGAGCGGCCCACCAGAAAGCTAAAAAAGGGAAGCGAAGTAATGTCCGCGTTTCTCCTAGCTCTGACGATAGCTACCATCAATTTTATCACAGTCGCCACGGCTGCAGAATGGCGACCGCAGTTTCTCTCCGCGTGCCGAAACGGTTGCGGGCAGCAAGGCGGCTTTTCGACGGACGCTTGCTTGCAGATTTGCATCTGCATGGCTTCAGAATTGGAAACGAAGTTTAGTACCGAGACTCTAGGCTCCATTGATCCCCCGAGTGCTGAGCAACTACACCAAACTAACGAAATCAGAATGCTTTGCGTCCGGCGAGTACTAGGACGTTAGAGCTGTTGCTATTGGCTCGAAGTCGTTTGTGGGCTTCAACTCTGACTTGGCCTCTAGGGCAGTCCGTCCGAGTGTCGTGGACTTACATATGCCGCGCGATGCTGATGTGATGTCATTCGGGGGCGCCAACCTACCTTTGAGGCGGTAGCTAAAGCGCAAGCCGCACGGATGGAGTTGACAGTCGGCGCAGCGCGCAAGGCCACACACAAAATGCGCGCAAGAGGCAAAAAATCGCGTTGGCAAGGCGCTCGCAATTAATACCGCATCTCGAGCCTCGGCGAAGGAAGAAACGAAAGCGGCACAGAATTTCCAAATGACGGGACAAACGAATTTCCAAATGCCCTCAAAAAGCACACGAGGACAAAGTCTTTTCGAATTCATGTAGTTAGGGTGGCTGGGGCGGGAGGGATCGAACCTCCGAATGGCGGAATCAAAATCCGCTGCCTTACCGCTTGGCTACGCCCCAACTGGCGACCGGGACGGGCGGAAGCACGGGCTACCGCAGATTCCCTTCGGTCGCAGCCGGTCTATAGGGAGCGGCGCGGCATTTCAACCGCCTGGAGGGGCAAAATACCGGGGGTCCGGGGGCGGCCGCGCCACACTCTATTATGGGGCATGATTAGGGATCTGGCGGCGGCCTGCTCCGCCCCCGCCTCCCGCCCATTGAGACCCCAGCCGTTTCATGGGAATACGGCGCCAAATGATGTCCACGGGAGTGAGCCATGACCTACCGCGCGCCGATTTCTGACATGCTGCTGTCGCTCAACCATGGCGCCGGCCTGAAGGCCGCCGTGGAAGCCGGCCATTACGGCGATTTCGACGCCGACATCGCCGCGGCCGTGCTGGAGGAAGCCGGCAAGTTCGCGACCGACGTGCTGGCGCCGCTGAACAAGGTCGGCGACGAGCACGGCATCAAGCTTAGTGACGGCAAGGTCACGACCGCGCCGGGCTGGCCGGACGCCTACAAGCGCTGGACCGATGGCGGCTGGAACGCTGTCTCGGGTCCGGAAGGTTTCGGCGGCCAGGGCCTGCCGCTCGCGATCAACGCCGCCTGCACCGAGATCTGGAGCGCCTCCAACGTCGCCTTCGGCCTCTGCCCGCTGCTGACGGCCTCCGCGATCGAGGCGCTGGAGGCGCATGGCAGCGACGAGCTGAAGACAATCTATCTCGAAAAGCTCGTCACCGGCGAATGGACCGGCACGATGCAGCTCACCGAGCCGCAGGCCGGCTCAGACGTCGGCGCGCTGCGCACCCGCGCGGAGAAGCAGGCCGACGGCACCTATCGCATCAAGGGGACGAAGATCTTCATCACCTATGGCGAGCACGACATGACCGACAACATCGTGCATTTCGTGCTGGCGCGCCTGCCCGACGCGCCCGCCGGCACCAAGGGGATCTCGCTGTTCCTGGTGCCGAAGTTCATGGTCAACGAAGACGGCTCGCTCGGCGCACGCAACGACATCTTCGCCAGCGGCGTCGAGCACAAGCTCGGCATGCATGCTTCGCCGACCTGCACCATGACGATGGGCGACCATGGCGGCGCGATCGGCTTTCTGATTGGCGAAGAGAACCAGGGCATGCGCTGCATGTTCACGATGATGAATCAGGCTCGCCTCGGCGTCGGCCTCGAGGGCGTCGGCGTTGCCGACCGCGCCTATCAGCAGGCCCTCGCCTATGCCCAGGAGCGCAAGCAGGGCCGCGCCGTCGGCAAGAAAGGCGACGGCTCGGACCCGATCTTCGTGCATCCCGACGTCAAGCGCATGCTGATGCGGATGCGGGCGCAGACCGCGGCCGCGCGCACCATCTGCTATGCGACCGCCGTCGCGCTCGACGTCTCCATTCGCGCCAGGGATCCCAAGGTCCGTGCCGAAGCTGCCGCGCGCGCGGCGCTGCTGACGCCGATGGCAAAGGGCTATTCCACCGACATCGGCAACGAGGTCGCCTATCTCGGCGTGCAGGTGCATGGCGGCATGGGCTTCATCGAGGAGACTGGCGCGGCGCAGCACTATCGCGATGCACGCATCACCGCGATCTATGAGGGCACCAACGGCATCCAGGCGATCGATCTCGTCACGCGAAAACTCGCGGCCAATGGCGGCGCAGCGGTGTGGGCGCTGCTCGACGAGCTTGCGGCGACCGTCAAGCAGGTGGAGGCCTCCAACGATCCCGCTTTCGGCACCACGGGCGTAAAATTGCGCGAGGCGCTGGAGGCCTTGACGCGCACCAGCAAATGGCTGCTGGAGCGCGTGACCTCCGCCCCGAACGAGGCGCTCGCCGGCGCAACGCCGTATCTCCAGCAGTTCGGCTCCACGCTCGGCGGCTGCATGCTCGCCTCCGAAGCGCTTGCCGCGAAGGCCGACGGCCTTGGCGATGTGCCGCGCTACGTCTCGCTCGCGCGCTTCTTCGCCGAGAACATCGCGGTGCAGGCCGGCGCGCTCGAGCGCACCGTGACGGAGAGCGCGGACTCGGTCGCAGCGGCGGATGCGGTGTTGTTGTAGGCGAAGTTCCGCTCTGACAGCGATGTAGCGGGAGGCATCTCCTCCTCCCCGCTGTCATTCCCCGCGAAGGCGGGGAATCCAGTACGCCGCGGCCTCTCGAAAAACGACTTGGGTCTCGGAATACTGGATCGCCCCGATCAAGTCGGGCGATGACATCGAATGTGCGGCACGCGTGTGCCACGAGCATGCAGCGGCCCCGGATTGCGCTTCGCTCCATCCGGGCTACGAAGCCACGACCTTCACGCGTCTTCCCGGCCGCCACAGCACGACACCCGCGGCCACCAGGTCCAGCATGACGCACATCGCGAACGCCGTGGTGTAATCGCCGGTAAAACTGCGCACGAGGCCGACGATGCCGGGGCCGAAGGCGCTGACGATGCCGCTGATCGAAGTGCCCAATCCCATCGCGGCGGCGAAGGCGGTAGAGCCGATCTCGCGCTGGATGATCAGCGGCGGGAACGTGATCATGTTGCCGATCGAGAAGCCGTAGACGGCGCAGCACACCAGCAGCACCGTCGGGCTGGTGGTCTGCAGGAGCACGAACAGCGCGGCGGCCTGGCTCGTCATCGACGCCGCGCAGGCAAGCCTGGGATCGAGCCGGTCGACGAACAGGCCGAGCGACAGGCGGCCGACCACCGCCATCGCCGCCATGACGGTGACCGCAAGGCCTGCGGCGTGACGGCCGATCAGCGGCTCGAGGAACGTCACCTGGTGGATGATGAATCCCATCTGTGCGAGAAGCGCGATCGCGATCGGCAGCACCATGGTCCAGAACGCCGCGTTGGCGAGCAGCGTCCTGCGCGAATGCGCCGGCACGGCCACACCACCGGCGTCCGCGTTTGCGCCGGAGCTCGGCGACATCCCTGAGGGCCAGCCGATGAAGCTCACGACCACCGGCAGCACCAGCCCCACCATCACGATCGTTGCTGTCAGCATCGCCGGACGGAAGCCGATGCTGCCCGTCAGCGACAGCAGCAGCGGCACGAGGATGATGCCGCCGCAAGTTGCGCCGTTGAACGCGAGGCTGAGCGCGAGCCCGCGGCGGCGCTCGAACCAGGCGTTCAGCACCGTCGCGATCACCACGGTGCCCATCCCGGTCCAGCCGACCGCCATCAGCGCATAGGCGAGATAGAGCTGCCACGGCGTCTGCATCAGCGCCAGCAGCGCGGTCGAAGCGCCGAGCGCCGACAGGCCGCAAAGGATCAGCGCACGCAACCCGATGCGGGCGAGCAGATCGTCGGTGAAGATGACGAGGACGGAGGTCAGCAGGAACGAGAAGGTGCTGGCGGCGGAGACCAGCGTGCCGGGCCAGCCATGGGCGCGCTGCAGCTCGGCAAGATAGACGCCCTGGCCGTAGAGGCCGAAGCCGAACATGAAGAAAGCCATCAGGAAGCAGGCCAGCACCACGCGCCAGCCGCGATAACGCAGCGAGGATTCGTCAGCCTTCGTTGCGGCAATCATCGGTCGAGCGCTCGGCCAAGATGAACGGCATGCGCAACCCTGCCCCACAACCAACGGTTTTTCAAATGAAACATTGTAGCCAATTGTTGCAATGCGCAACGGCTCATGCGACACGATGAGATGAGCGCCATGCGCAGAGACTTCACAGGGTCGTTCCCGAAAAGGTCGAGCTGCCGCATTGGCACGCCTGCAAGATCATGTAGGCTGAGCGTTGCGAGACTCGCCAGCAGCGTCGCGGCGGGTGCAGGGGGTTGTTATGGCGAATGGCAATATCGTCGTCACCGAAGAGCGCGGAACCCGCGTGATCACCCTGCGCCGCCCCGGCAAGAAGAACGCGATCACGCAGGACATGTACCGGGAGATGAGCCACGCGATCGATACCGCGCAGAACAATCCCGACATCCGCTGCATGATCATCACCGGCGGCTCCGGCGTGTTCACCGCCGGCGACGACATCGACGACTTCCTGAAGGCCGACGCCGCGCGACCGGAGACGCTGTCGAACGGCGCAAAATTTCTCTATTCGCTCGCGCTGAACGTCAAGCCGATCATCGCGGCGGTCGACGGCGCCTCGATCGGCATGGGCACGGTGATGCTGTTCCATTGCGATTACGTGCTGGCCTCCACTGCCGCGACCTTCTCGGCGCCCTACATCAATCTAGGCCTCGTGCCGGTCGGCGCGGCCAGCCTGTTGATGCCGCACACGATGGGCTATCAGCGCGCCTTTGCCATGCTGGTCATGGGCCGGACCTTCACCGCCGAGCAGGCCGAAGCCGCAGGCTTCGTCAACACCGTGGTCTCGCCGGGACATACCGAGGTCGAGGCCCGCAAGGTGGCGCGCGAGATCTGCAAGCTGCCGGCCGAGGCGGTCGCGACCTCGCGCCGATTGCTGCGCGCCGCGCCGGAAGAGCTCACCCGCCGCATCGACCAGGAAGCCCATCTGTTCGGCGAGCGGCTGAAGTCGGACGAAGCCGTCGCCGCGTTCAACGCGTTCGCGAACAGGAAGAAGCGGTGAGGCCCGTCATTCCGGGGCGCGCGTAGCGCGAGCCCGGAATCCATTCGGACGGCAGCGTCGGTGGATCAATGGATTCTCAGGTGCGCAATTGCGCACCGTAGCTCGCGACTTCGTCGCGCCCCGGAATGACAGCGAGAACTTTCGTGAAATATTCGCGCTGAACGACTAGTCTGGTTCCATGCGATACCGATCCATCCTTGCCGCACTCGCGCTCATCTCCGCCCTGCCCGCCTCTGCGCAAACCGCCGCGCCGGTCGAGCTGCGCGTTCTCGCGATCAACGATTTTCACGGCAATCTGCGGCCGCCGCCGGGCGGCATCCGCATTGGCGATCCCGAGGACAAGAGCAAGAAGGTGATGGTCGCCGCCGGCGGGGCCGAGTACATGGCGACGCTGGTCAAGCAGCTGCGCGAGGGACACAAGAACACGATCTTCGTCGCCGCCGGCGATCTGATCGGGGCGAGCCCGTTCCTGTCGGCGATGTTTCACGACGAGCCTTCGGTGGAAGCGCTCTCGATGATGGGGCTGGCGATCACATCGGTCGGCAATCACGAGTTCGACGAGGGCAAGACGGAGCTCTTGCGGATGCAGAACGGCGGCTGCCATCCGCTCGACGGCTGCCAGGGGCCGCATCCGTTCACCGGCGCCAAATTCCACTATCTCGCCGCCTCCACCGTCGAGACCGCGACCGGCAAGAGCGTGCTGCCGCCTTACGAGATCCGCGAGTTCGACGGCATCCCCGTCGCCTTCATCGGCCTCACCTTGAAGGAGACCGCGGGCATCGTCTCGCCGTCAGGCATTGCCGGGCTCGAATTCCGCGACGAGGCCGAGACGGTGAACGCGCTGGTGCCTCAACTGAAGGCGCGCGGTGTCGAGGCGATCGTGGTGCTGATCCATCAGGGCGGCGAGCCCTCGGGCGACTACAATGAATGCCCTGCGATCACGGGCCCGATCGTCGACATCGTCAAGAAATTCGACCGCGCCGTCGACGTCGTCGTCAGCGGCCACACCCACCGCGCCTATGTCTGCGACATCGACGGCCGGCTCGTCACCAGCGGCGATAAATACGGCACGCTGGTCACCGCGATCGACCTCAAGCTAGATCCCGCAACGCGCGACATCGTCGGCGCGAGAGCCGACAACGTCATCGTCGCCAATGCCTCACTGGCGAAAGACCCCGAGCAGACCGCGCTGATCGAGGCCTATGACAAGCTCGCAGCTCCCATCGCCAATCGCCCGGCCGGCTCGGTGACGCAGACGCTGTCGCGCGTGCCGAACGAAGCCGGCGAGAGCGCGCTCGGCGACGTCATCGCAGACGCGCAGCTTGCCGCAACGAAAGACGCCAAGGACGGCAGCGCCGTCATCGCGCTCACCAATCCCGGCGGCATCCGCACCGACATCGTGCCGAAAGAGAACGGCGCGATCACCTTCGGCGACGTGTTCTCCAGCCAGCCGTTCCGCAACCGTCTCGTCACCATGACGCTGACGGGGAGCCAGCTCAAGGACATGCTGGAGCAGCAATGGCTCGATCCGAAGCGGCCGCGGATCCTGCAAGTGTCGAACGGATTCAGCTACACCTGGGATGCGTCAAGACCGTTCGGCGAGCGCGTCAGCCTCGAGACGATGACGCTCAACGGCAGGCCGATCGAAGCCGGCAGCGGCTACCGCGTCACCCTCAACGATTACCTCGCCGTCGGCGGCGATGGCTTTACCGTCGCCAAGCAGGGCACCTCGCCGCAATATGGCGGCTATGACGCGGACGCGCTGTTCGCCTTCTTCCGGGCGCACGGGCCGATCGGTCCGCTACCGCCGACCCGCATCCTGCGGGTGAATTGATCCGGATCAAGCGGACTGGCCCACAGTTTGCCATTCCGCAGGGAACACCTAGATTGGGATTTGCATTGCGTTTTGGCGCCGGATGCGTCAACGACGTCGAGAGCCCGTATTCTGTGAGGCCGACCTGATGAGCACGCTTCTCCTCTCCCACAAGGCCTGCCTCGACCACGTCACGCCGCCGGGACATCCTGAACGGCCCGACCGCCTGCGGGCGGTGGAGGAAGCGCTGTCGCATGAGCGCTTCCAGTTCCTGGTGCGCGACCAGGCGCCGGAGGGCGATCTCGATCTCGTCACGCTCTGCCACAACGAGCATTACGTCACCGAGCTGCGCCACATCGCGCCGACCAGCGGCCAGGTCTATATCGACGGCGACACCTCGATGTCCCCCGGCACGTGGGAAGCGGTGATGCGCGGCGTCGGCGGCGCGGTGGCGGCGACTGAAGCTGTCATGAATGGCGAGCACCGCAACGCCTTCGTCGCGGTGCGCCCGCCCGGCCACCACGCCGAGATCGGCAAGCCGATGGGCTTCTGCTTCTTCGACAATGTCGCGATCGCCGCGCGCCATGCGCAGCGCAAATACGGCATCAAGCGCGCCGCCATCGTCGATTTCGACGTGCATCACGGCAACGGCACGCAGGACATCTTCTGGTCGGACCCGACCGTGATGTACTGCTCGACGCACCAGATGCCGCTGTTTCCGGGCACCGGCGCCAAGGGCGAGCGCGGCGATCACGACACCATCGTCAATGCACCGCTCGCGTCCGAGGACGGCGGGCCCGAATTCCGTTCCGCGTTCGAGAGCCTGATCCTGCCGCGGCTGGAAAAATTCAGCCCCGAGCTGCTGATCATCTCCGCCGGCTTCGATGCGCATTACCGCGATCCCCTGGCGTCGCTGAATCTGCGCGCCGAGGACTACACCTGGGTCACGCGTAAGCTGATGGACCTTGCCGACAAGTCCGCCGGCGGGCGCGTTGTCTCCGTGCTCGAAGGCGGCTATGACCTGCAAGGATTGAAAGAATCTGTTACGGCGCATGTCGGCGCCCTGATGGGCGCCTGACGACGCCCGCCACATTAAGCCCGCAAAACCCGCCTCCACTCCAGGGAAAGCGAATAGGGCGATCGGAAACGGATATGGCCGAAAATACCCAAGTCGACGTCTCCAGGCTCACCTTCGAGCGCGCGATCGAGGAACTCGAAACGATCGTGAAGCGGCTCGAGGACGGCAAGGTGCCGCTCGAGGAATCCGTGACGATCTACGAACGTGGCGAAGCCCTGAAGCGCCGCTGCGAGGACCTGCTGCGCCAGGCCGAGGCCCGCGTCGACAAGATCACCACCGATGCCAGCGGTCAGGCCACCGGCACCGCGCCGCTCGACGTGCAGTAAGGCCGACACGCCCAATTCCATTCTGACCGGCGCCGCCTGCATGGAAGGCTTCATGCGGAAGTTCCGTCCGTATTTTCCGTGGGGGTGGTTCCGCGGACGTTCCGGCTGCGGAACCGGCCAATGCCTTGGCCGGCCGGAACCAGGCCGCGAGCGGGCAAAAAGCACATATTTTCACCGAAAAGCACTGCGAACGAAGCAGGCGGGTAGGAACCGCCGGTCCCTGCCCAAGGTTAACCAATCTGGCCCGCCGGTTGCAGCTGCATGGCCGTAATCGGCGGGGCGGGTTGGCTTTGGCCCAAGCTTTGGTGTAAAGCTGCGCGGAGTGTGGCTTTTTGCGAGCCTTGCGTGGGCACTGATTACCGACGACAAGCGCTTCAAACTGCTGGTGAATTGGCTGGGACGGACGAAGCCGATCTAAGTGACAGGGATCACAGAGACTGAACCGGAGCGCACCTAAGCTCACCTAAGCTTGAAGACGGGGCCGTGCCCCAGGCAGGTGGCTCCGACGGTTTTAGGATTCGCGCTGCGCCGATATTGTGCAAACCCATCGCGCACCGGAACGACCTTCCGGCGCTGACAAATTGGAAATCGCCGTGAACGCATACAGTAAGACGCCGCTTCTCGACACCATCCGGACCCCGGACGACCTGCGCAAGCTCAAGATCGAGCAGGTTCGGCAGGTCGCAGACGAGCTGCGACAGGAGACCATCGATGCCGTCTCGGTGACCGGCGGTCACTTTGGCGCGGGCCTCGGCGTGGTCGAGCTCACCACCGCGATCCATTACGTCTTCGACACGCCGCGCGACCGGCTGATCTGGGACGTCGGCCATCAGGCCTATCCGCACAAGATCCTCACCGGCCGCCGCGACCGCATCCGCACGCTGCGCACCGGCGGCGGCCTCTCCGGCTTCACCAAGCGCAGCGAGAGCGATTACGATCCGTTCGGCGCCGCGCATTCCTCGACCTCGATCTCGGCCGGTCTCGGCATGGCGGTCGCGCGTGACCTCTCCGGCGGCAAGAACAACGTTATTGCAGTGATCGGTGACGGTGCGATGTCGGCGGGCATGGCCTATGAGGCCATGAACAACGCCGGCGCCATGAACTCGCGCCTGATCGTCATCCTCAACGACAACGACATGTCGATCGCGCCGCCGGTCGGCGCCATGAGCGCCTATCTGTCACGCCTCTACTCCGGCAAGACCTATCGCACGCTGCGCGATGCGGCCAAGCAGATCAACAAGCGCCTGCCCAAGATCATCGCCAACCGCGCCAACCGCGTCGAGGAATATTCGCGCGGCTTCATGATGGACGGCGGTACGCTGTTCGAGGAGCTCGGCTTCTATTACGTCGGCCCTATCGACGGCCATAACCTCGACCATCTGCTGCCCGTGCTGAAGAACGTGCGCGACATGGAGACCGGCCCGATCCTGGTCCACGTCGTCACGCAGAAGGGCAAGGGCTACGGCCCGGCGGAAGCCTCCGCCGACAAGTACCACGCCGTCGTCAAGTTCGACGTCGCGACCGGCACGCAAGCAAAGGCCAAGCCGAACGCGCCGGCCTACCAGAACGTGTTCGGCCAGAGCCTCGTCAAGGAAGCCCAGAAAGACGACAAGATCGTCGCCATCACCGCGGCAATGCCGTCCGGCACCGGCGTCGACATCTTCAACAAGGCGTTCCCGGACCGCACTTTCGACGTCGGCATCGCCGAGCAGCATGCTGTGACCTTCGCCGCCGGTCTTGCGACCGAAGGCTACAAGCCGTTCTGCGCGATCTACTCGACCTTCCTGCAGCGCGGCTACGATCAGATCGTGCATGACGTCGCGATCCAGAACCTGCCCGTGCGCTTCGCCATCGACCGCGCCGGCCTCGTCGGCGCTGACGGTGCGACCCATGCCGGCTCGTTCGACAACGCCTATCTCGGCTGTCTGCCCAACATGGTGATCATGGCGGCGGCGGACGAAGCCGAGCTCGTGCACATGGTGGCGACCCAGGTCGCGATCGACGACCGTCCGAGCTCGCTGCGCTATCCGCGCGGCGAAGGCCGCGGCATCGAGATGCCCGACGTCGGCGTTCCCCTCGAGATCGGCAAGGGCCGCATGATCCGCCAGGGCAGCAAGATCGCCCTGCTCTCCTTCGGCACCCGTCTCGCCGAATGCGAGAAGGCGGCCGACGAGCTCGCCGCCCTTGGCCTCTCCACCTCGATTGCGGACGCGCGCTTCATGAAGCCGCTCGACACCGATCTGGTGCTCAAGCTCGCCCGCGACCACGAGATCCTGATCACGATCGAGGAAGGCTCGGTCGGCGGCTTTGGCTCGCATGTCGCGCAGTTCCTGACCGACCAGGGTGTGCTCGACGGCGGCATGGTCAAGTTCCGCACGATGGTGCTGCCTGACGTGTTCCAGGACCACGACACGCCGGCGGCGATGTACGCCCGCGCCGGTCTCGACGCCAAGGGCATCGTCGCCAAGGTGTTCGAGGCGCTCGGCAAGGACGTGAAGACCGAGACGGTCAAGCTCGCCTAACGGCGAGCTTCGACCATCGGCGAAGAAGCGCGACTCTCATGAAAATCTATCTGGCAGGACCCGACGTGTTCCTGCCGGATGCGGTTGAGATCGGCCGGCAGAAAGCCGCGATCTGCGCCGCGCACGGGCTCACCGGCCTCTATCCCCTCGACAACGCGATCGACCTCGCCTCGCCCACCGCCTCCCGGCAGATCTTCTGCGCCAACGAGGCGATGATGGACGAGGCCGATGCCATCATCGCCAACCTCACGCCGTTCCGCGGCGCCGGCGCCGATCCGGGCACTGTCTACGAGCTCGGCTACATGGCCGGCCGCCGCAAATTCTGTCTGGCCTATTCCAACGATCCCGCCACCTATGCCGACCGTCTCGGCCGCTTCGCTGACGTCACCTCCGCGGACGGGCGGCTGGTCGATGCGCAGGGGCTGACGGTCGAGGACTTTGGCCTCGTCGACAACCTCATGATGATCCATGCGCTGGAGCTGCACGGCTGCCCCTTGGTGATGCCAGCGCAGATGCCGATCGACGTCTGGCACGATCTGGCTGCGTTCGAGACTTGCGCCCGGATGGCGGCCGCGCGAATGATCGCTACATAAGCGACAAGCCCAGTCCTGGAGAGTCGATTGTCCCCTGCCCGCAAGCGTTCGGATGTTCTGCTGGTCGAGCGCGGCCTGTTTGAGAGCCGGGCGCGGGCGCGCGCGGCCATCGAGGCCGGGCTCGTCACGGCCGACGACAAGCAGGTTTCAAAACCGTCGGAGACGATCGCCGAGGACGCCGTGATCCAAGCCGAGCCTGCGCACCCCTACGTCTCGCGCGGCGGCGTCAAGCTCGCCGGCGCGCTGGAGCGCTACCCGATCGACATCGAGGACCATGTCTGCCTCGACGTCGGCGCCTCCACCGGCGGCTTCACCGAGGTGCTGCTGGCAAACGGCGCGAGCCTCGTCTTTGCCGTCGATGTCGGCACCAGCCAGCTGCATCCCTCGCTGCGCGGCCATCCCAAGATCGTGTCGATGGAGGAAACCGATATTCGCAGCTATGACGGCAAGCGGCTGCCGGCGCGGCCCGATGTCGTCGTCATCGACGTCAGCTTCATCTCGCTGAAAACCGTGCTGCCCGTGGCTCTGTCGCTGGCGGCAGCGCCGATGAGCCTGCTCGCGCTGATCAAGCCGCAATTCGAGGCTGACAGGAAGCACAACAAGAAGGGCATCATCCGCGACACCGCCGTGCATCAGGAGATCTGCGACGACATCGCGGCGTTTGCGGCTTCGCTCGGCTGCACCGACATCGAAATATTCCCCTCCCCGATCGCGGGCGGCGACGGCAATATCGAATTCTTCCTGGGCGCGCGCCGTGGTTGAGCGCCTGAGGATCGATCACGTCGGCCATCGCGGCGATGGCGTCTGCCTCGACGCGGGCGAAGCGATCTATGTGCCCTACACGCTTGGCGGCGAGACCGTCGAGGTCGACCACGTCGCGGGCAACCATCCCGATCGCCGCAAGCTGCTGGCAGTGGACGTCGCCAGCCCCGAGCGGATCGAACCGTTCTGTCCGCATTTCGGCATCTGCGGCGGCTGCGCCATCCAGCACTGGGCCGCAGAGCCCTATCACGCCTGGAAGCGCGGCATCGTGGCCGAGACGCTGGCACAGGCGGGCATCGTCTGCGAGGTGGCGCCACTGGTCGATGCCCATGGCGCCGGCCGCCGGCGCGTCACGCTTCATGGAAGATTTGGCACACATGACGTGCTCAAGGTCGGTTTCTCGGCGGCGAGCTCGCACGACGTCATCCCGATCCATCGCTGCCCGATCCTCGATCCCGGCCTCGAAGGTGCACTCGACGCCGCCTGGGCGCTGGCCGAGCCGCTGACGTCGAAAATGCCGGTGACGAAACCGCTCGACATCCAGATCACCGCGACCGTCAACGGCCTCGATGTCGACGTGCGCGGCTCCGGTCCGCTGCCGACACCGATCGTCACCATGCTGTCGCGCGTCGCCGAGCAGCATCGCCTGGCGCGGCTGACGCGGCATGGCGAGCTGGTGCTGCAACGACTGGCACCGATCGTGAAGATGGGCCGCACTGAGGTGACGCTGCCGCCGGGCTCCTTCTTGCAAGCCACCGTCGCGGGCGAAGAGACGCTGGCCGCGCTCGTAGCCGAGCGCGTCGGCAAAGCCAAGGAGGTGCTCGACCTCTTCTGCGGCGTCGGCCCGTTTGCGTTGAGGCTCGCTGAGAAGGCGCGCGTCACCGCCTATGACAACGACGCCGGCGCGATCGCCGCACTCGCGAAAGCCGCGCGCACGCCCGGCCTGAAGCCGATCAGGTGCGAGCCGCGCGACCTGTTCCGCCGCCCGCTGGTGCCGCAAGAGCTGCGCGACTTCGACGCCGTGGTGTTCGATCCCCCGCGTCAGGGCGCGCAGGCGCAGGCCTTGAAGCTCGCCGCGAGCAAGGTGCCTGTGGTGATCGCCGTGTCCTGCAACACCGCGACCTTCGCACGCGATGCGCGGCTCTTGATCGATGGTGGTTACAAGATCGAGAACGTGGTGCCGGTGGACCAATTCCGCCACACGCCGCATGTGGAGCTTGTCGCGAGGTTCACGCGGTAGTCTTTTTGTTTGAGCATGACATTTCGGGAAACCGCTGCACACTTTCCCGGGTCATGCTCTAGCGCCGCAGCCCGCTCAACGCCGGCGACTCGCCAGGCAACATGTTCGATCGGATATCGCTGTCCATGCGGCTCGAATCCTGCTGGACGACACCGGCGCCGAACGACAGGCTGAGGTTGGAGGTCGGCTTGAACTCGACGCCCGCGAACGCGCTGTAGCCGGGCGACGCACCGGAGGTGAGCGGCGCCAGCGAGCTGCCGATGCCGTCGCCGTATTTCAGCGAGTTGAAACCGGCAAAGAACGTGACCGGCATGCCGCCCGCGGTCTTGGTGTTGTAGCCAAACTGCGTGCTGTCGTAGGACAGCGCGCTGAAATTGCCGGCCGGGACGGACTGGCTGAGGCCGCTCAAGCCCAGATTGCCGCGCGCGCTTCCGACAAAGAAACCGGGACGAAAATCATAGCCCCCGTTGGCATCGCCCGCATTGAAGCTCGGAAAATTGCCGTAAGCGTCGGCGCTCTGCACGGCGCTGCCGCCGAAACCGAAGGGCCCGCCCGGAATCCAATATTGTAGCGGGGCGGCCTGCGCATGGGCCGGCGCATCGCCGAGGCAGAGCACCGCGAAGAGAGTTGCAAGAGCGCAGGAACGAGCGAAGCTGGGCATTCAGGTGACCGTCAGAAACCTCGCAGATTATATGCCCAGGATCGTGCAAATGCCAGCGACGCAATACCCGCGGTTACGCGGTCCAGTTCCGGCCATCACCTTTTCCTGACGCCGTGAACCTCGCCTCTGACGGGCGGACCCATTTACAGGGCATGCAGCGCGCTCCCGACAGTGGATGTGCGCGGACCCTTGAAATGTCCGCCATCGCATGGAGGCTATCATGGACGTCGATACCGACAGGTTGAATGCCTTTATGGGCAAGATGATCACCGAGGTCGGGGCGGCGATGAACGCATCGCTGGTCCTGCTGGGCGACAAGCTCGGCCTTTACCGCGCCCTCGCCGCCAAAGGACCGATGAACTCCGCCGAACTGGCGAGCGCCACCGGAACGACGGAGCGTTATGTCCGCGAATGGCTCTCGAGCCAGGCGGCGTCCGGCTACGTCGAATATGACTCCGCATCCGGAAAATTCTCGATGCTGCCGGAGCAGGCTATGGCGCTTGCCGACCCGGACAGCCCGGTATTCCTCGGCGCCGTCGGCAACGTCATTGCCGCGGCGTTTCTCGACGAGCCGAAGATCACGGATGCGTTCAAGTCCGGCAAGGGCGTCGGCTGGAACCGGCGCAGCGAGTGCCTGTTCTGCGGCACCGCCCGCTTCTTCCGCACCGGCTACATGCATCATCTGGTGCAGGAATGGCTGCCTGCGCTGGATGGCGTCGTGGACAAGCTGAAGCGCGGTGCCAAGGTCGCCGATGTCGGCTGCGGTCACGGCGTCTCGACGCGGCTGATGGCGGAAGCCTTCCCCAATTCGCGCTTCTACGGCTTCGACTATCACGAAGGCTCGATCGAAGCGGCGCGAAAGGCTGCAGCCGAAGCAAAGCTCGGCGATCGCGTCAGCTTCGCGGTGCACTCGGCCAAGACCTATCCGGCCGAGGGCTACGATCTCGTCTGCTTCTTCGACTGCCTGCACGACATGGGCGATCCCGTCGGCGCCATCAGCCACGTGCGGCAGACCATGGCCAAGGACGGCACCTGCATGCTGGTCGAACCGTTCGCGGGCGACCGCCTCGAAGACAATCTCAACCCGGTCGGGCGCGTCTACTACGCAGCGTCCACCATGATCTGCACACCGGCCTCGCTCGATCAGGAGGTGGGGCTGGCGCTCGGCGCCCAAGCCGGCGAGGCAAGGCTGCGCAAGGTCGCGAGCGAAGGCGGCCTGTCGCGCTTCCGCCGCGCCGCCGAGACGCCGTTCAACCTGATCCTGGAGGCACGGATCTGAACGCGCGCGAGCGCCGCGGCCGACGGTGTCAGGCCGCGTCGCCGACGCCCATCCCGAACGTGATCTGGTTGCCGTCGGCATCGACGACGTCGAAATCGCGCATGCCGTAGTCGCGATCCTCCGGCCGGTTGAGCAGTCTGGCCCCGCGCCCCGAGACTTCGGCATAGATCCGATCGACGTCGCGAACGAAAACGCAGAGACCGCCATGTCCGGGCAGCCGTTTCGTTGCGGCCGCCGCGAGCAGATGCAGGCCGACCTCGTCCCGGCAGAGGCAGGCATAGGACGGGGGTTGGCCATATTCGAAGGTGACCTCGAAGCCGAGCACGTCGCGGTAATAGGCAAGGCTGGCAGCGATGTCTGAGACGGCGAAGACGGTGGCTGAGCCCGCCATCATCCGGTGTTCGTCGGTCATCGATCCCTCTCCATCGCAAGCAATCTCCTGCGCGCAGTGTAGCATGCGCGCCCAAGGCCTTGCACGGGCCAGGCTGCAACGTAAGCTGGCGATCGAACAAGGCGGCATGAGTCCGCCGGCATGGGAGGATGACGATGAAATATTCCGGCCTGGCGTTGGTTGCGCTGCTCGCCATGACGATCTCCGGCGCGGGCCGCGCAGCCGAGCCGACCCGCTTCACGCCGCTGAAAGCGGACGAGCTCACGCCGCCGCAGAAGGAATGGGCCGATGCGATCGCGGTGCCGCCGCGCAACGCCAAGTTCACCAACCCGCCCTACCGCGCCTATATCCGCAACCCCGAGCTGGCGCCAAAGCTTTCGGCGATGTCGGACTACCTGCGCTGGAATTCGTCGCTGCCGGCGCGCCTCAGCGAATTCGCCATCCTGATCACGGCACGGCAATGGACCGCCCAGTACGAATGGTTTGCGCATTATCCGCTGGCGATGAAAGCCGGCCTCGATCCGCAGGTCGCCAAGGACCTCGCCAACGGCATGCGGCCGCAGACGATGAAGGACGACGAGGCCGCGCTCTATGATCTCGCGATGGCGCTCTACCGCGACAAGAAGGTGTCCGACGCGGTCTATCGCGCCGCCCAGCAGAAGTTCGGCGAGCGCGGCATCATGGATATCATCGGCCTGATCGGCTATTACGACCTGGTCTCGATGACGCTGATCACGATGCAGGCGGAAGCGCCGAACGACAGCGTCCCGCCGCTGCCGCCGCTGGCTGCGAAGTAGTTGCGCCGCGCAGGCCCCGACGACTCTATCACCGTCACCCTGAGGTGGCCGCTTCTTTCAGCGGCCCTCGAAGGGCGACGGCCCGGCTGGTAGCCGCGCGGAAGGATCGGGGCCGTGCATCCTTCGAGGCTCCCGGCGCGATGCGTTGCATCGCGCCACTCGCACCTCAGGATGACGGATTGGATAGAGTCGTCGTTGCGGAGGAACCAACGCAATCCGCAGGCTAACAGCCGTAATCGGCTAGGCCGTCTTGTCCACCGAGGACGAGCCGTCAGCCGGCGGATATTTCGTCACCGGGACCATGAAGGACTTGGTGCCGACTTGGTAGATGATCTTGCCGTTCTTGCCGTCGTCGGTCGCGATCTGCGACTGGCCGAACATGATGACGTTCTTGTAGAGGTAGCCGGTGCCTTGGCGGGTGATGCCGTCGGTGGTGACGCTGACCGTGGCTTCCTGGCCGTTGATGGCGAGGACGCGAAAGCTTGCGCTCTTGCCATTGTCGGCCGAATAGCCGCCCCAGCTTCCCATGAGATTGTTGTCGGAACCGGGAGGCGCCTGCTTCGCGAGAGTGGCGGTCGCCTGGCCGCCGCCGGCGGAGAACACCAGCGCGAGATTCTTGCCATCCTTGGTGCCGACAGTGACGTTGCCGTAGGTGATGGTCGCCCCATTGACCTCGCCGAAACCGCGCTCTGTATGCCCATTATGGGTATACTCGATCTGGGCTCGGGCTCCCCGGATGTTCACGACCTTGAAGCCGACTTCCTGATTGTTGCCCGCCCAATTGCCTTTCCAGTCACCGACCAGGTTGCTCTGGTGATACATCCGCTCGTTGGCGGGCGAGATCTGGTTGGTGCTAGACGAGATGACGGCCATTGGATTGCTCGGCGGACGATCCTGACAAAGACGCTTTCGTTCGCATGTCGGCGCACAGTATCAGGACATGATCCTGAAACAGCTGGAAACAATCGGATTAGGACCACGCACTGGTTAACGAGCCGTTAAGTTCAACCGGGGCGCGAGTGAGGCAAACGGTCCCGTTCGAAAGGTCGCGCGCGTCTCAGCGGCCCCAGCGGTCAGACCAGATCTTCTCGCCGATCATGCAATTGACCCGCGGCTCCCTGTCCTTGTCGGCAACGGGAATCACGGGGCGCTCCGGCGTGCGGCCCGCAACCTCCATCAGGAGTTTCGTGCGGATCGCTTCCTTGAACTTCTCGCGATCCTTGATCGAGATCACGAAGGAGCCTGGACCGCCGATGACGCAGTCCTCGTAGTAGTAATCGAGATTGTCGATATCCATCGTCGAGTAGGACGGCTCCTTGACCATGATCGGCAGGCCGTTGATGACGATGCCCTTCTCGAGCGCGGCATCGCGCGCCACGGTCACGGGGCCGCCATTGTTGTTAGGACCGTCGCCCGAGATGTCGATCACGCGACGCAGGCCGCGATAGGGATCCTCCTCGAACAGCGGCATCGCGAAATTGATCGCGCCGGAGATCGAGGTGCGCGAGGCGCGCCGGATCGGCGTCTTCATGATCTCGGCCGCGACCGCATCCGCGGTCTCCGGTCCGTCGACCAGCCGCCAGGGGATGATGACCTTCTGGTCGCTGGAGGCGGCCCATTCGAAATAGGTCACCGCGATCCGGCCGTTCGGACCGAGCTTCAGTGCCTGGAGGAATTCCTTCGACTGGATCGCCTGCGCATAACCTTCGCGCTGCACCGCAAGCTCGTCCATGTCCATGGAGTAGGAGACGTCGACCGCCAGGATCAGCTCGACGTCGACCGTCTGTGCATCCTTGTCGGCTGCCAGCCGTTGCGGCTGATGTCTGGACGGCTCAAATTTGGGTCCCGGTGCCGCGATTCCCGCGACCTCCCCTCCGGCGAACATGCCGGCCACCAGCACAGCCCCGATCGAGAACAGCAAGCGCATCGCAGTCTCCCGTCGTATGACGCGATGGTGACATGCATTCGTCTTACCGCAAAGCGCGAAGATCGCTTGCGCTTCACATTCGAGTTAGGATTTTCGCGCTTTGCGCAAAGCCGCCGCCGTGTTGCCGCGCTTGCGTCATCGGAACGCGTGCCTAGTCAAAGCACAGTCATTCCGGGGCTCGCGAAGCGAGAACTCCGGCGCGCCCCTTGCGCGCCTGAGAATCTCGAGATTCCGGGTTCGATGCTGCGCATCGCCCCGGAATGACGGTGTTAGTGGAGCTACTCCCCCCGCCCACTTGTCCGGCGCGATTTCCATGCTAGGCTGGACGCACAGATGGGGATGGAGTCCCCCGACAACCGCCCGGCGGCTCAGACTGTACCTGGACCGTAATGGGCTGATGACTCCTGCTTGAGGTGGGGCAATCATTGAGCCTCCGCCTTTGGCGGGAGCATGGACAAACCCGCCGATGGCGGGTTTTTTGTTGCCTGAAGCCGGACGAAGGAGAAGGCGTGACGACGACACCGAATGCTGCGCGCAGCGCGTTGCCCAGGGGGATCTGGGTGCTCGGCTTCGTCTCGATGCTGATGGACGTCTCCTCCGAGATGATCCACGCGCTGCTGCCGGTCTATCTCGTCACCGTGCTCGGCGCCTCCACGCTCACCGTCGGCTTCATCGAGGGCGTCGCGGAGGCGACCGCCTCGATCACCAAGATCTTTTCGGGCGCGCTGTCCGACTGGCTCGGCCGCCGCAAGCTGCTCGCGGCCCTCGGCTATGGGCTGGCCGCGATGACGAAGCCGCTATTTCCCCTCGCTCCCAGCGTCGGATGGCTGGTCGCGGCGCGCTTCATCGACCGGGTCGGCAAGGGCATTCGCGGCGCGCCGCGCGATGCGCTGATCGCCGACATCGCGCCTGCGGGCCTGCGCGGCGCAAGCTTCGGCCTGCGGCAGTCGCTCGACACCATCGGCGCCTTCGTCGGGCCGCTCGCGGCGATCGGCCTGATGTGGTGGACGGCGGATAATTTTACCCTCGTGTTCTGGATGGCCGTGCTGCCGGCCTTCCTGTCCTTCGCCCTGATCTCGCTCGCGGTCCACGAGCCGGAGCCGGACCCGAGCCGGCAGCCCGCGACGAATCCGCTGAACCTCGCGGCAATGCGGCAGCTCGGACCGGTGTACTGGCGCGTCGTGGCGGTCGGCGTCGTCTTCACACTGGCGCGCTTCAGCGAGGCCTTCCTGATCCTGCGCGCGCAGAACATCGGGCTCAATGCGATGTGGGTGCCGGCGGTGCTGGTGTTGATGAACATCACCTACGCGCTGTCGGCCTATCCGGCCGGTGTGCTCTCCGACCGGATCAACCGGACCGGCCTGCTCGCGCTCGGTCTCGTCTTCCTCGCCGGCGCCGATCTCGCGCTCGCGCTGCTGCCGAGCCTTGCGGGCCTCGCGCTCGGCGTCGTGCTGTGGGGGCTGCATATGGGGCTGACGCAAGGCCTGCTCTCGGCCCAGGTCGCCGATGCCGCGCCGCCGAGCCTGCGCGGCACTGCCTTCGGCTATTTCAACCTGTTCACGGGGCTTGCCCTGCTGGCCGCAAGCGTCATCGCCGGCGCGCTGTGGGATGCCTATGGTCCGGCGGGCACGTTCCTCGCCGGGCTCGGCTTCGCGCTGGTGGCGCTCGTGGGGCTGCTCACTGTGGGCAACGGCCTCGTCGCGGAGGACAAGTGATGCTGAGCGGAGTGATCGCGATCGTGATCGGCAGCGTGCTCGGCGGCTGCGCGCGCTATTTCGTCTCCGGCGCGATCGCCCGGCGGCTGGGCGAGACGTTTCCGTGGGGCACCATGACCATCAACGTCACCGGCGCCTTCCTGATCGGCATTTTTGGCGCGCTGGCAACCCATCCCGGCTCGGTGTTCGCATCGCCCAATCCCTGGCTGTTCGCGGTGACCGGCTTCCTCGGCTGCTACACCACGGTGTCCTCGTTCAGCCTGCAAACGCTGACGCTCGCCCGCAATGGCGAGCCGCTGCACGCGCTCGGCAATATCGTGTTCTCGGTCGGGCTGTGCCTCGCCGCCGTCAGTTGCGGCTTCCTCCTTGCAGACAGTCTTGGAGGCTAGACGCCGATGAAATCCCCCTCCTCCGCCGAGCGCTGGCGCACTGCAATGCTCTATGCCTGGGTAGCCGCCGGCAGCATCATTGGCGGGCTGACGCGCTACCTGGTCGGGCTCGCGCTCGATACCGGGCCCGGCTTCCCCACCGCGACGCTGTTCATCAATGCCACGGGCTCGCTGATCATCGGCTTCTACGCGGCGCTGACCGGCCCTGATGGCCGCGTGCTGGCGCGGCCCGAGCACCGGCAATTCGTCATGACCGGGTTCTGCGGCGGCTACACCACCTTCTCCACCTTCAGCCTGGAAACCTTCCGCCTGTTCCATGGCGGCATGAAGTATACGGCACTGGCCTATATCGCTGCGTCGGTCGTCTGCTGGCTGGTGTCGGTTTGGCTCGGCCACATGATGGCGAGCCGCTATAATCGCTTGAAAAGGAGCTGACCATGCAGATTCCCAATCAGGCTGTTTCGCTCCGGATTTTCATTGGCGAAAGCGACCATTATGACGGCAAGCCGCTTTATGAAGCGATCGTGACCACGGCGCGCGAGCGACACCTCGCCGGTGCCACCGTGCTGCGCGGCCCGATGGGGTTCGGCAAGTCGAGCCGGCTGCACACCTCGAAGATCCTGCGGCTGTCGGAGGACCTGCCGCTCCTGATCGAGATCGTCGACAGTGAGGACAACATCAATGCATTCCTGCCCATCCTGGATGGCATGATGTCGAGCGGCCTGATCACCTTGGAGAAGGTGCAGGTCCTGCAATATGGTGCGAAGGCCGCGAGCTGATCGCTCCGGCTGGAACCCGAGCCCGGCCTGTCCGGGGAGGCGGAATGAACGACACCGTTACCAAGCCGAAAACCAGAACCAAGACCAAGGTCGAGCGGCCGAAGCTGCACAAGGTCATCCTGATCAACGACGACTACACGCCGCGCGAATTCGTCACCATGGTGCTGAAGGCCGAATTCCGCATGACAGAGGATCAGGCCTACAAGGTGATGATCACTGCCCACAAGCTCGGCGCCTGCGTGGTCGCCGTGTTCACCAAGGACGTCGCCGAGACCAAGGCGACGCGTGCCACCGACGCCGGCCGCGCCAAGGGCTATCCGCTGCTGTTCACCACGGAGCCGGAGGAATAAGGCGCCGCCTGGCCCCGTTCACCTCAATTTTATCGATCCGTGTGACCGCGGGTTTAATCTCCTGTGTCACGACGATGCGATGTCAGTCGCACTTCGCAAACAGCTCGAGCTCAAGCCGGCACGCCACGAGACCTCATTCGGCCCGTTCAAGCTGCTACATGCACTTCCATGGCTGATCCTCGCGGCGGCGATGCGCGTGATCGCGTTCGGCGGCGGCGCCGTAGCGCTGCCCGCGATCATCGTTGCCGACATCTCGGTGCTGCTCGCCTTCTTCGCGACAGCGCAACAATCGATCGAGGCGGCCGGCGGCCAGTCCTCGCTCGGCGAATTGACCTTCGGGGAGCAGCTCAGGCTCTCTTTCTCGATTCTGTGGCGGATCGCGCTCGTGATGATCGTCGCGGCGCTCGGCAGCGCAGCAGCCGGCTATGGGGCCGCCCTTCATCTGATGGCAGGCCTCGATGGCATGGCGTTCGACCAGTTCACGCATCCCGGACGCTTCTGGAGCGCCTGGATCGCCGCACTCGTGCTGCTCATGATCGTCCGCGCCGAGCGCGACGACGGCAAGATCGCAATATTTCCCGCGATCGGTGAATTCGCGCGGCGCGGGCTGTGGCTCGGCGCTGCGGTGATCGTGCTCGGCCTTGTCAACGTCGCGCTTGCCTACGGACAGGAAGCGGTGCGGAGCGCGATCTGGAATTTCTGGCAGACCTCGTCGGCGACCCAGTTCACCAAGAACCTGATCTATTTCTGCTTCATCTTCAGCTTCGCCATGCTGCGGCTGTGGATCACCTTGACGATCCTGACGCTTGGGCTGAAGCAATCATACGTTCGCGCTGATTAGCGCCGCCGCGCATCCACACGCTCACGCCATCACCACCGGCGTCTCCTCGCCGAGACGCGCTGCGCTTTCGAAAATCCGACTTTGCAATCCGGCCAGAGATCGCCGACAATGCCGCAAAACCGGCGCAGGCCGGTCAATAAGCAGGGCGGGAAACGACGGAAGTGGGCATATCAAGAAGAAGCTTCGTGACAAGAGGCCGACTGGTTCTGACACTGGCGGCGATCACCTTCCTCGCTAGCAGCATGGCGCAAGCGGCCGAACGGGTCCGCATCGGGCTGTTGAAGCTCTCCTCGGCCGCCCCGCTGTTCCTCGCCAAGGAGCGCGGCTATTTCGAGCAAGAAGGGATCGAGGCCGATCTGAAGTTCTTCGACGCCGCCGTGCCGATCGCGGTGGCCAGCGTCTCCGGCGATATCGATATCGGTTTCACCGGCTTCACGGCCGCTTTCTACAACCTCGCGGGCAAGGGCGGACTGAAGGTGATTGCCGGCACGGCGCGCGAGGCACCCGGCTTCCAGAATACGGCTTACGTCGCCTCCAAGCGCGCGTACGATTCGGGCCTGAAGGCGCTGAAGGACTTCCCCGGCCATTCCGTCGGCATCACGCAAGTCGGCTCGACTTTCCATTATTCGCTCGGCCAGATCGCCGACAAGCTGAAATTCGACGTGACCTCCGTCCGCGTCGTTCCGCTCCAATCGTTGCCGAATGTCGCCGCTGCCATCAAGGGCGGCCAGCTCGACGCGGCGCTTACCGCCACGACCACGATCAGCCCGGTGGTCGCCTCCGGCGACGCGATCATTCTCGGCTTCGTCGGCGACGAGACGCCCTGGATGCTCGGCTGCGTCGTGGCTTCGACGGCGACGATCGAGAAGAACCGCAAGCTGGTCGAGAAGGTGCTGGCCGCCTATCGCCGCGGCGCCGACGACTATGCGCGCGTGCTGTTGAAACGCGATGCGGACGGCAAGTTCGTCCGCAGCGAGGAAGGTGACGCGATGCTTGCGATCATCTCCAAATACACAGAGCAGAAGGTCGAGCAGCTCCGAATCGGGCTCTCGGTCGTCGATCCCGCGCTCGACAGCGCCGACATCGCCCGTCAGATCGCCTGGTTCAAGCGCCAGAAGATGATCGAACCCGATATCGACGCCGAGAAGATCATCGACAAATCCTTCGTCCCGGACCGGCCGACGGCGCCGAAATGACTGATGGCAACGACAACAAGAACACGGAGCGCCCCATGAGTACCAGCGAAGTCACCGCGGGCACCAAAATCGTCCGGCGTGCCGCAAACCAGAAGCCGTCGCGGGTCGTCGCAGACATCTGCGTGGTTGGTTCGGGTGCAGCCGGCATGTCTGCGGCGATCGAGGGCGCGCGCGCCGGACGCAAGGTGGTGCTGGTCGACAGCCTGCCCGCGCTCGGCGGCCAGGCGGTCAACTCCATCATCGGCACCTTCTGCGGCCTGTTCTCGAACGGCAGCGACGGCTACCAGTTCACCCACGGTATCGCCGACGATCTCCTGGGCGACCTCGGTGCGCAGGAGAACGCACTGTTCTACCGCCGCGGGCCGCACACCACCGTCGTCTATTACGACGAGGTCGCGCTCGGACGCTGGGTCGAGAAGGCGATGCTTGCGGCCGGCGTCACGGTGATCGTCGGCGCCGTCATGCGCAACGTCCGCGTCGCCGGCCGGCGCGTGACCGGGATCGATCTCTCCACCCGCTACGGCGACGTCGAGGTCGAGGCAAACGGCTTCGTCGACGCCTCCGGCGACGCCGCGCTGGTGTGGCAGGCGGGTTTTGCCTGCCGCGAGCCGGACGACGGCCCGATCTACGGCACGCAAATGCTGATCGTGGAGAATATCGACGAGAGCAAGGTGCCGAGCCGAGAGGAATTGCCGGCGCGCATGCGAGAGAAGGCCGGCGATTACGGCCTGTTGCGGCGCGAGGGCCTGTCCTTCGTCATTCCCGGGCGCGGCGTTGCCGCCATGAACATGACCCATGTCGAGACGCCGCTGGAGCCGCTGGAGGCGAGCCGCAAGGGCATCGAAGGCAAGGACCAGGCCGACCGCGCCTTCGCTTTCCTCAGGAACGAATTCCCCGCCTGCTTCGGCAAGGCGCGCATCCGCGCCTATGGCTTTCCCGGGATCCGCCAGACGCGCTGGATCGTCGGCCGCCAGCAATTGTCGGTCGATGACGTCCGCGCCGGCACCAAATTCGAAGACGCGATCGGCCGTACGGCGTGGCCGATCGAACTGCACGACCACGGCTCCGGCCATCACTGGCACGTCTTCGACAAGGACCACGTCCACTATGTGCCGTTCGGCAGCCTGGCGCCGCAGGAGGCCGACAACATCGTCGCGGCCGGACGCTGCATCGATGCCGACAAGGCCGCACTCTCCAGCGTTCGGGTGATGGGTCCCTGCATGGCGATGGGCGCCGCCGCGGCGCACGCGCTCGACCTCGCCGGCAGCGGCAGCGTGCATCAGATCGACATCGATGCATTGAAATGGCGCGTGCGCGACAATCTGGAGCGGACGGACTGAGGCGCGCAGCAGCCAAGAGTGGTGACTGTGGCTTTCTGCTCAGCCGACCGGCGCGATCGTCGGTCTGAACGCCCTCAGCAACGTCCCACTAAAGCGCGATGGGATTTGGATGAATCGTCATCGCGCTTTAGGTTGTTGTTTACGCATGATCTTTCCGGATAACCGCTTCGCACTTTTCCGGATCATGCTTTAGGCGCCTGCCAGCGTGTCGCGCACGTTGACACGCACGCCGTCCGGCTTGCTGACATAGAGATGGCTCTCCAATACGGATTGCATGTTCTCAAACATCGAATAGAGATCGTCGCAATAGACGGACGGATTGTCGTAGCCGTTTTTCTTGGAGAAACGATGCGGAAGATAGCCCCCCCCACAGGCGTCCATGAACTTGCATTGGCGACACTTCGCACAAAGATTGATTGAGGCATCGCGGGCGGCTTTCCAGCGCGGCTCATTCCTGACCTCATCGATCGCGTGATCGAAGATGTTGAAGCCGGTGCTGGTGAAGCCGTCGCCTGCGATCCGCAGCACATCGTGGGCCTCCACGGTGCCGTCGGTCATCACGGTGCAAAGCTCGACGGGCTTATGGCCCACGCCCTCGGTCGGTGAATTGTTGCCAAGCAGGGCGGTGATCATGTCCGAGATGATGCGGATATCGGTCGTCCGCGTCGAGCGATTTGCCTCCAGCCACAGGTCGAACAGCCCCTTGTAGAAAGCGGCAATGGATGGCGGACTCTCATCCACCGTCGCATCGGGAATCATGATGTCGTAGTTGGAGATTCCGCAGGCGGCGAAAAAATCGGCGTATTGCTGCGGCGCGTAAGCGGGATTGCAGACGGCCAGGGCAATGACGCCGATGTTGCGCGACACCAGCATGCGAACGGCACGTTCCACGGCGGCATGGGTGCCCGTCCCCTGAAACGTCCTGCGATGAAGGTCGTGAATATGTGCCGGTCCGTCCACGCTGATCGCAACCGAAATGTTGCGGGCCTCGAAGCAGGCCAGCCATTCATCATCGATCAACACACCATTGGTCGTGACCGCGATCGGTATGCCGCATCCGGTCCGCGATGAAATCGCCTCGCAGGCCTCGGCAAAGCCGTGGAAATTCTCGACGCCCCACAGCAACGGCTCGCCGCCGTGCAGAATGACGGGGAAATCGGCGAGCGAGAATCTGACAACGTGCTCCTCGATGCGCTGCAGCAGACGATGCTGCACGTCAGGGCTCATCAGCTTCGGCTTGGTGTAAACGGACGCGTCGCGAAACCAGTAACAATAGGAGCAGTCGATGTTACATCTCGTTGCGACCTTGACCAGCAATTGCGTGATCGGCTGATCCTGGAAAGCGATACAATCTGAACCGTCAGCCGACATGCCGACACCGAAACGAGCTGGAAGAAGTTTGTCTAGTACCCTCGAACGAATCCGCCTCGGCGGAACGCCCCGACACCCGGAGCGGTTGCCCCCCTGCGGAAGGCGCCTGCGTTGGCGCCCTTAGCAAAAGCGCCTCGCCTGAAAGCAGCCTGGGTCGCCACGGGGTCGTCGGAGACGACGCCCTGCTCCGCACGCTGTCCTCGCAAATCGTTCAGCAATGCGTCGATACCCTGATGGTCGCTCTGAATGGTTGCGCCAGGCCCATGCAATTGGATGAGGCTCGCAAAAACCTTCAGCGTCGTAATCGGCATAATTATGCTCCCCTTTTCGCGACGCAATGCAGGGATCGAACGAAAGGCCGGACTATCGAGCCGGCTGAGCAATGACGAACACTATACCTTTTCCATTGTTGCGGCAATGTGTCGGGACCGGCCGGTCTGCTCGACCTCGGGGAGCAGACATCGCTCCTGGAAAGACGCCCTTAGGCCATCACCACCGGCGTCTCCTCGCCGAGCCCGTAGACGCGCTGCGCTTTCGAAAACCCCGCGATCGGAAAATCGCCGAGCGCGCGCCAGTCGTGGCGGCAGACATTGGCAAAGCCTTCCGAGGCGACGACGGTGCGGCCGAGCCGGCCGGCGATCTTCTCCAGCCGCGCGGCGAGATTGACGGCGGGGCCGATGCAGGTGAAGTCGAGGCGGTTGCCGCCGCCAATGTTGCCGTAGAGGATGTTGCCGACGTGGAGCGCGACGCCGAAGCGGAAACGCTCGACGACGTCGCCGACCGGAAAGGCGAGCGCCTCGACGCTGGCGCGGGATTCGCGCGCAGCCTCGAGCACGCGAGAGCAGACATGCGGGGCATCGCCGACATATTCGTCGATCGGGAACACCGCGAGCAGGCCGTCGCCCATGAATTTCAGCACCTCGCCGCCGTGGCCGCGGATCGCGGTGACCTGGCAGTCGAAATACTGGTTGAGGATCTCGACCACGGTCTCGGCCGGTAGCCGGTCCGACAGCGCGGTGAAGCCGCGCAGATCGGAGAGCCAGATTGCGGCCTGCATGGTGTCGTTGTGGCCGCGGCGGATCTGGCCGCCGAGGATGCGCGCGCCGGCGCGATTACCGACATAGGTGTCGAGCAGCATCTCGGCGGTGCGGCGCAGGCTGATGATCTCGGCGACGCGCGCGAGCGGCGTCACGATGGAGCGGATTGCCGCGACGTGGTCGTCGCTGAAGCCACCGGGATGCCGCGTCACCCAGCTCGTCGCATGCACCGAGCCGTCGAGAAACGGCATCGGCACCGCGATATAGTCGGTCGCCCCTTCGGCCCGCATGTCGTCGAGAAACGGAAACCGCTCGTTGTCGGGATCGCCGATGCGTCCCCGCACCTCCAGCCCCTGCTCGAAAACGATCCGGAGCGGGCTTTTGGCGAATTCGGGCGTCTCCAGGATCTCGAAATCGACGGTGCCGATCTCGACCTCCTCGCCCTGCCGCCAGATGAAGTTGCGGCCGAAGATCTCCGGATGCAGCGTGCGGATGAAGATGCCGAACCGCCACAGCGGCAGGCCGGCCTCGACCAGATGCTCGCAGACCTCGGCGATCATCTCGGCCGGGGTCCCCGACGACCGCGCGCCGTCGATCAGCCAGTTGGTGATGCGCTGGAGCTCGGAGCTTTGCATGACCGCATTAGCGGATGAAGTTGTGTGGACGTCAAGCTACGCGGTGGGCTGGTACCGCGAGATGAGGACCTTTGCGCTAGCGTCCGACCTGCCCGCGATCGCGCAAGAAGTGGTCGGCCAGCACGCAAGCCATCATGGCCTCGCCGACGGGGACGGCGCGGATGCCGACGCAGGGGTCGTGGCGGCCCTTCGTAAAAATCTCGGTGTCGGCGCCCTTGCGATCGACGGTGAGACGCGGCTGAAGGATCGACGAGGTCGGCTTCACCGCGAAACGCACCACGATCGGCTGTCCAGTCGAGATGCCGCCCAGAACGCCGCCGGCATGGTTGGAGAGGAAGCGCGTGCCGTCATTGCCGGTGCGCATCTCGTCGGCGTTCTCTTCGCCGGTGAGCTCGGCGGCGCCAAAGCCGGCGCCGATCTCGACGCCCTTCACCGCGTTGATGGTCATCATTGCACCCGCGAGATCGGAATCGAGTTTTGCGTAGATCGGCGCGCCGAGGCCTGCGGGTACGCCCTCGGCGACGATCTCCAGCACCGCGCCGATCGAGGAGCCGCTCTTGCGGATGCCGTCGAGATAGGTCTCGAAGAAGGCGGCCTTGTCCTTGTCGGGACAGAAGAATGGATTCTTCGCGATCTCGTCCCAGTCCCACTTCTCGCGGTCGATCTTGTGCGGGCCGATCTGCACCAGCGCGCCGCGCACCTTCACGTCGGGCAGCACCTTTCGCGCGATGGCGCCGGCGGCAACGCGCATCGCGGTCTCGCGTGCCGAGGAACGGCCGCCGCCGCGATAATCGCGCAGGCCGTATTTCGCCTCATAGGTGAAGTCGGCATGACCGGGGCGAAACTTGTCCTTGATCTCGGAATAGTCCTTCGAGCGCTGGTCGGTGTTCTCGATCAGCAGCCCGATCGGGGTGCCCGTCGTGACCTGCACGCCGGTCTCCGGATGCGCCATCACGCCGGACAGGATTTTGACCTGGTCCGGCTCCTGGCGCTGGGTGGTGAAGCGCGACTGGCCGGGCCGGCGGCGGTCGAGATCCTTTTGAATATCGGCCTCAGTGAGCGGGATCATCGGCGGGCAGCCGTCGACCACGCAGCCGATCGCCACCCCGTGGCTCTCGCCAAAGGTGGTGACGCGGAACATGTGGCCGAAGGTGTTGAAGGACATGCCGAACTGCCGCCTAGCGTTGACTTGCAACGCCTATGGTGAATGTCAACGTGACGTAACGCGATCTGAATGGGGGGTCAAATGGTCCCCACAGGCGTCTTGGCCGGGCTTGTCCCGGCCATCCACGTTCTTGGGGGCCGGAAGCGCAAAAGTCCGTGGATGCCCGGGACAAGCCCGGGCATGACGGCGGAGGACGGGAGCGCTCTTAACTAAACTTCTCCAGCCGCCCGTCGCGGAACACGTAGACGGCGCCCTGCTCGATATAGAGCTCGGCGGCGCTCGTGGGAGTCTCCAGCCCCAAGGCCACCATCAGGGCCCGGCAGGTGCCGCCATGGGCAACCGCGACGGTGTCGTCGAGGATGGACTCGTACCAGTCGAGCATGCGCAGCTGCACCGCGGCATAGGTCTCGCCGCCGCTCGGGGCCACCGTCCATTTGTCGGCGAGGCGCCTTGCATAGACCTCCGGGTCGGCCGCCTCGCTCTCGGCGAGCGTCAGCCCTTCCCAGCTGCCATAGCCGATCTCGCGCAGGCGATCGTCGAGCGAATAGTCGGCAGGCGGCAGTTTGAGCTTGGCGCGCGCAAGTTCCATAGTCTGGCGGGCCCGGCCGAGCGGGCTCGACACGTAGGGCAGCGCCGCGCGGTCCTTGCCGTCACGCTCGAGCAGATTCGCCAGCACGCCGGCGGCGTGCACGGCCTGGCCGCGGCCGCGCGCATTGAGCGGGACGTCCTTGGTGCCCTGGAGCCGGCCGAGCGCATTCCACTCGGTCTCGCCGTGGCGAAGGAAATAGATCGTGGGCACGGGCATTGCAGCTAAAGATCAGTCCTTGCCACCGAGCGAAATATCCGGCGCGTCCGGGCGCTTCATGCCGAGCACGTGATAGCCGGAATCGACGTGATGCACCTCGCCGGTGACGCCGCGCGAGAGATCGGAGAGGAAATACAGCGCGCTGCCGCCGACGTCCTCGGTCGACACGTTGCGCCGCATCGGCGCGTTGTACTCATTCCATTTCAGGATATAGCGGAAGTCGCCGATGCCGGACGCGGCGAGCGTCTTGATCGGACCTGCCGAGATCGCGTTGACGCGGATATTCTTCTCGCCGAGATCGGCGGCGAGATAGCGCACGCTGGCTTCCAGCGCCGCCTTGGCCACGCCCATCACGTTGTAGTGCGGCATCCACTTCTCGGCGCCGTAATAGGAGAGCGTGATCAGCGAGCCGCCGTCCGTCATCAGCTTCTCGGCGCGCTGCGCCACGGCCGTGAACGAATAGCAGGAGATCAGCATCGACTTCGAGAAATTCTCCTGCGTGGTGTCGACATAGCGGCCGTCGAGCTGCTCGCCATAGGCGATCGCATGCACCAGGAAGTCGATCTTGCCCCACTTCTCCTTCAGCACCGCGAAGACGGCGTCGATGGTCGCAGCGTCGGTGACATCGCAATGGCCGAGCACGAGGCCGCCGATCTCGGCGGCGAGCGGCTCGACACGCTTCTTCAGCGCATCGCCCTGATAGGTGAAGGCGAGCTCGGCGCCGGCGGCGTGGCATGCCTTGGCAATGCCCCAGGCGATCGAGCGGTTGTTGGCGACGCCGAGGATCACTCCGCGCTTGCCTTGCATCAGACCTGAATTCTGCGCCATTTCTTCACGTCCCATCGAGCGGGTTGAGGTCTGGAGGTACACCAGCCCTCCCCTGCGGTACAGCCCTAATACGCGGCGTTAACGCTGTTTCGAGCGCCGGAATAGCCGTTCCATTCGGGTGTTATGATGATCGAGGCGCTCGCGCCTGATGTGAGGGACGACAAGACGGTAATGAGTGCGTTTCGCCAGAGTGTGGAAGCCATGATCCCGGCGTTGCGCCGCTACGCCCGCGCGCTGACGCGCGATGCGGATGCGGCCGACGATCTGGTGCAGGACACCTTGGTGCGGGCGCTGCGTTCGGAGCGCCTGTTTCTCGGAGGCGATGTCAGGAGCTGGCTCTACACGATCCTGACCAACCTCAACAAGAACCGGCGGCGCTCGCTGGCAAGGCGTCCGCAATTCATGCAACTGACGGAGAACAACCCGGATGCCAGCGGGACCGAAGCCGAAGGGCGCGACATCGAGAAGGCGCTGGCGACGCTGGTCGAGGAGCAACGCTCGGTGCTGCTCCTGGTGATGCTGGAGGGCATGAGCTACCGCGAAGTCGCCGACATCCAGGGCGTGCCGATCGGCACCGTGATGTCGCGCCTCGCACGAGCGAGAGCCCACGTCAAAGCCTCGCTGGAGGGCGAGCGCCCGGCGCTCAGGCGGGTGAAATGATGGCAGGGTTGATGCATCGCGTTTTGTCCCGCCTGTCGATGAGGCGAGCCAAGTTGAGTCACCAAGAACATTTTGGGCCGCAGAGCCAGAGACGATCGATATGAACGACCGCAATATCCCAGTGACCGAGGACGAACTGCACGCCTATGTCGACGGCGAATTGCCGGCCGAGCGCCGCGCCGATGTCGAGGCCTGGCTCGCCGCCTACCCAGAAGACGCCGAGCGCGTGCAGTCCTGGCGCGCCATGGCCGAGATGCTGCACGCCCGCTACGACGCCGTCGCCCTGGAGCCGGTGCCGGCGCGGCTGGAGCTCGAGCGCCTGGAGCGCCGGCCGCGGCAATGGCTGTATGGCGCCGCAGCGGCCGTGCTGGTGGCTTTCGTCGCCGGCGGCTCCGCCGGCTGGCTCGCGCACGGCGCCGCCAACGCCCCCTCGACCTTCCAGAGCTTCACGGCGGACGCGCTCGACGCCCACCGCCTCTATGTCGTCGAGGTCCGCCACCCGGTCGAGGTCGGCGGCAACGAGCGCGACCACCTTCAGGCCTGGCTGACCAGGCGCTGCGGCTGGACGGTGTTCGCGCCGAACCTGGAGGCGAGCGGGCTGAAGCTCGTCGGCGGCCGACTCCTGCCGGGGCCGAACGGGCCGGCCTCGTTCCTGATGTATGAGGGCGCCTCGGGCGAACGCTACACGATCTACAGCGCCAAGACCGAAAATGGTGCAACGCAGATGCGCTACGCCAAGACGGACAAGGACGGGGCACTGTTCTGGGCCGAGCGCGGCGTCGGCTACGTCGTCAGCGGCGTCGGCGCCGACCGCGACCGGCTGAACAAGGTGGCGCAAGCCGTTTACGACCAGGCAGAGAAAAGCGGCGGCTAAACAACCGCGCGAAACGCGGTGCCCAGATTCCGACATTGAAAATTTCGAATCAAGACATGCGTGCGTCTCATTATCGCACCGGGTGATCACGCGATTATGAGCGGCGTTCGATCCGCCGATCGACGCGGGCGGCCTCGATTGGGGTTTTTGGTACCGCGCTGGTCCCCCTCTCGAGGCCGCACCTTTTTATCGGCTGCCCCGCCGGACAGCCGACACGTCTCAGACGTCACCGTCGAAGCGCGGCCCGCGCTTCGGGCGTATGTTGAGCATCATCCTGTGGGGAAGAGAATGCTCCGATCGTCGACACGGTCTCGGATAGCGCCCTAATTCATGGGCATGATTTTTTCGGAAAACCGCTACGCACTTTTCCGAATCATGCCCTAGCCGAGCCCGCTACGCGGATTGTACGGATGTTGGTCGCGCCACTTCTCCATCAATGCCTCAAGCTCGGCGTCGTTCCCATCCGGTAGCATAATCCTGATGGTGACGAAGAGATCCCCGGTTCCGCCGGCCTTCGGCAGGCCTTTGCCCTTGAGGCGGAAGGTCCGGCCGCTGGAGGTGTTTTTCGGGACCGACAGCTCCACGGCATTGCCGAGGGTGGGCACGCGGACCTTGCCGCCGAGCACCGCCTCATACAGCGTGACCGGCAGATCGATTCGCAGGTCCGCGCCCTCGACCTTGAAGTAAGGATGCGGCGCGATGTTGATGGTGAGCAGGAGGTCGCCGGGCGGGTGGCCCTGTGCGGTCTCGCCCTGGCCGCGCAGCCGGATCTGCTGGCCCTCGGTGACGCCAGCCGGAATCTTGACGTTGAGCTCCTTGCCATTCGGCAGCCGGACCCGCTTCTCACCGCCCTTGACCGCTTCTTCCAGCGAGACGCTCATGGCGACATTGACGTCGAGATCGAGCCCGATCCCGCCGGTGTCGAACTCGAACTGGGCGCCGCCGCCGGCCCCGGGCCGCGCGCCACGCGTCCCGCCGCCGAACATGCTGTTGAGGATGTCCTCGAACGCACCCCCGCCCGGACCGCCACCCGCACCACCGCTCCGGAACGTGTAGCTCTCGAACCCGCCGGGACCTGCGCGGCCACGCGGACCTCCGCCGCCCGGAAAGCCCTGGAAGCGCGGCTTGCCGTCGGCGTCGATCTCGCCACGGTCGAACTGCTTGCGCTTGTCCTCATCGCCGAGGATCTCGTTGGCCGAGTTGATCTCGGCAAAGCGCTCAGCGGCCTTGGGATCGCCTTTGTTGCTGTCGGGATGGTGCTTCTTGGCAAGCTTGCGATAGGCGCTCTTGATCGCGGCAGCGTTGGCGCTCCGCGGCACCCCCAAGACCTCATAGGGGTCGCGCATCCGTCACGTCTCCTTCAAGAATTCGAAATTGTTCAAAGGGCTCCCCACCCCAGCTGTCATCCATGTGGGGGCGGAGTGGCATTTTTGCAACTAGTCGGGTGAAGCGGACCGCTTCGATTCGAGCACGATCTTATCGGAAAACCGGTTCACACTCTTTGAGAACCGCCCTTCCGGGTCAGGATCCTGCTCAGCTCCGCCATGGCTTTAGCGTATGAATCTCCCAACGGCCATGGCTGCTTTGGCAGCCGGCGCCCTGGAGCCAGCTTTCGGTGCTGCCGTTGACGTAGCTCGCCAGGAAATCGCGGCACTTGCGGCCGTCCTCGGCGGCATAAGACTGCGCGATCGGCGTCACCGAGCCGCGCGCCCCGGTCTCCGGATTCTCCCAGTGCTGGCTCGAATCCTTGTCGCCCTTGCTGAGGACGTCGGAGGCGGCGTTGCGCGCGAAAGCGAGATCGGTCTCGGTCGGCGGGGCATCCTTCCGCGCGATCGAACCGGTGAGGTCGCTATCGTCGGCCTTGGCATAGGCGGTCTTGTCATTGCGGGAAAAGCTGCAGCCGCCCGCGCCAAGCCCGATCAGGATGATCGTCACGACAAGGCCCGATCGATGGATCGCCGATAGGCCAACGCGTCCCCATGCCCTATATAGGGTGGGAGCGGACAACAGCGCGTTTTGGGCCGCGGGACGCAACTCGGACTCCGGACATGACCGACACGACCTCGATGAAACACCAGACACCCTTAACATCCGGTGATTTCACCGCCGCCGACGAGCCCTTTGCGCTGTTCGAGGCCTGGCTCAACGAGGCGATCAAAAGCGAGCCGAACGATCCGAACGCGATGGCGCTCGCGACCGTCGATCCCGACGGGCTGCCTGACGTGCGCATGGTGCTGATGAAGGGCTTCGATGCCGAGGGTTTCGTCTTCTACAGCCACATCGCCAGCCAGAAGGGCCGCGAACTCGCCGCAAACCCTAAGGCCGCTTTACTTTTTCACTGGAAGTCGCTGCGCCGTCAGGTCCGCATCCGCGGCAACGTGACGCCGGTGACCGACGCCGAAGCCGACGCCTATTTCGCGACGCGGCCGAAGCAGGCGCAGATCGGCGCCTGGGCCAGCAAGCAGTCCGAGGCGCTGGAGAGCCGCTTCGCCTTCGAACAGGCGATCGCAAAAGTCGCGGCCAGATACGTCATCGGCGAAGTGCCGCGGCCGCCGGGCTGGAGCGGCTGGCGCATCACGCCTGTTCGCATCGAGTTCTGGCACGACCGCCCATTCCGCCTGCACGACCGCATCGAATTTCGCCGTGACGCGGCCGGCCAGCCATGGTCCAAGACGCGGATGTATCCCTGAGCTTAGGCCGACCTGAAAGATGTCCATGCCGCACTCGTCCAACGCGCCGCGCCGCACACTGCTCTTGACCGGAGCAAGCCGCGGCATCGGCCACGCCACCGTGATCCGCTTCTCCTCGGCGGGCTGGCGCGTCATCACCTGCTCGCGGCATCCCTTCCCTGAGGACTGTCCGTGGGACGCAGGGCCGGAGGATCACATCCAGGTCGACCTCGGCAACCCTGAAGACACCGCGCGCGCCATCAACGAGATCCGCAATCGTCTCGAGGGCGGCACGCTGCATGCGCTGGTCAACAACGCCGCGATCTCGCCGAAGGGCCCCGGTGGCGCACGGCTCGGCTCGGTCGACACCGATCTCGACACCTGGACCCACGTCTTCCACGTCAACTTCTTCGCACCGATCATGATGGCGCGCGGATTGATCGCGGAGTTGAAGGCGGCCAAGGGCTCGGTGGTGAACGTCACCTCGATCGCGGGCTCGCGCGTGCATCCCTTCGCAGGCGCCGCCTACGCCACCTCAAAGGCTGCGCTCGCCGCGCTGACGCGCGAGATGGCCTCCGACTTCGGCCGCGTCGGCGTGCGCGTCAACGCCATCGCGCCGGGCGAGATCGACACCTCGATCCTGTCGCCGGGCACCGAGAAGATCGTCGACCAGCAGATCCCGATGCACCGGCTCGGAACGCCCGACGAGGTCGCCAAGATCATCTATGTGCTGTGTACGGACACCTCGTCTTACGTCAACGGCGCCGAGATCCACATCAACGGCGGCCAGCACGTTTAGGCCAAGACGGCGGAAGCATGGGCCGGTTCGCGAGCACAGCGTCACTCTACGAACATTTGCGGCCGCCATATCCGCGGGAATTTTTCCGCACCGTTGCACACAAGCTCGGCCTCACCAAACAGAGCAGCCTGATCGATCTCGGCACCGGGCCCGGTTTGCTCGCGCTCGGCTTCGGCCCTCATGTCGGCCGTGTCGTCGGTGTCGACCCGGAGCCCGCAATGCTCGATGCGGCGCGGCGCGCGGCTGCGGGCGCAGGGCGGCAGCTCACGCTGATCGAAGGCAAGGCAGAGACGCTTGCTGACGACATCGGCAGCTTCGATGTCGTGACGATCGGCCGCGCGCTGCACTGGATGGATCGCGACGCCACGCTTGCGCGGCTCGACCATCTGGTCGCGCACGATGGTGCGATTGCGATCTGCGCCTCGTTTTCGGTCACCGACGGCCGCAACCCATGGCTCGACGGCTACAACGAGATCCGCCGCCGCTGGTCACCCGCCAAGCTGTGGGAGGAAGCCGGCAAGGGCACGCGGACCCATCGCGATCTGCCGGCATTCTTTCGCGGCAGTGCGTTTCGGCCTGCCGAGCTCGTCGCGGTCGAGACCAGCCATAACGTGAGCGTGGAGGACCTGACACGCCGCACCCTCACCTACTCGTCGTCCTCACCGGACGCGTTGGGCGAGAATGTCGAGCCGATGCTGCGCGAAATCGGAGAACTTCTTGCATCCTTCAGCCGCGACGGCGTGATCGCCGAGAGCCTCGTCTCGACGGCGGAGATCGTGAAGCGTTAGGTGAGTTGCCGAACGATGGAAGCAGGCGATCCAGACAACGCCGCCGCAAGACCTGGATCGCCCTTCCTTCCACTCCTCAATCGAGTCGAATCCGACGCGACCTCTCGCGCGGCCGCGGAGCAGCCGTGCTGAACGCAGTCGAGCAGTCGTCGTCGTTCTCGCCGTCGAGCAGCGGAGCACCACAGTGCCGGCACATGCGCGCCGACATCGACGACGCCTTGCCGCTCGCCACCACCTGACGATAGTTCGCCAGGTCGATGACGTTGCGGGGCGACGTTATGTGTTTTTCAACCATGGCTGTTCCTCGCGGCTACACACTGCTTATCGCAGACAAGTTTCGCGCAAACGTTCAGCCCACCGCTCAAATTTTACCGGAGGAATTGGGGCGGCGCGCACACATCACGGCGCGGCCGCAATCCCGCTCTATTCTGCGACACGATACTCCGTCTCTCGGCGAACGGCGTAAGATATCGGTAGGTATCTTTGCCTGACGACGCTGGATCACTGCGAAAGTCAGGCTGACGTTTCGAGCATCCACTCAGCGCAGGCGCGTTCTGCGCTTTACAGCCACTTCTTGAACTTGAAGAGCCAGTACGGGACGATCGCGGCGATCAGCATCATCACCAGCGCCATCGGATAGCCGTGGACCCATTCGAGTTCCGGCATCACCTTGAAGTTCATGCCGTAGATCGAGGCGATCAGCGTCGGCGGCATCAGGACAACAGCCATGACCGAAAACAGCTTGATGATGTTGTTCTGCTCGAGATTGACGACGCCGAGCATGGCATCGAGCACGAAGGTGATCTTGCTGGAGAGATAAGAGGCGTGGTCGGTGAGTGACGCCACGTCGCGTTGCATGGTCTTGAGCTGCTCGCGCATGTCCTTGGACCATTTCACGCCCTCAACCACCGCCGAGAGGAAGGTGACGACGCGACCGATCGAGACCAGGCTCTCGCGAACCTTCGAGGTCAGATCGCCCTTGCGGCCGATCGAGATCAGGATCTGGGAATATTGCTTGGCGTGGCCGTGGCGCTCGCTCTCGGGCTCGAAGATGTCGTGCGAGACCTGGTCGATCTCGGCACCGCAGCGCTCCAAAATGTCGGCGCAGCGGTCGATCACGGCGTCCAGCAGCTCCATCAGCACCATCTCGCCGGTGATGGAAGGCGTGCAGGAGCGGGCGAGCTTGGCCTCGACCAGGGCGAACGGCTTGGGCAGGTCATAACGCACCGTCACCAGGCGGTGGTCGCCGAGGATGAAGGTCACCGCCGTGGTCCGGGGCATGTCGGTATCGGAGTGGCACATCAGCGTCGCCGTCATGTAGCGCGCGCTGTTCTCGATATAGAGGCGGCTGGAGATCTCGATCTCCTGCATGTCCTCGCGGGTCGGGATGGCGATGCCCAGCAGCCGCTCCACCGCCTTGTCCTCGGCCGCGGTCGGGCTGACCAGGTCGACCCACACCGCATGTTCCGGCACGGCCGCCAGATCCTCGACCACGGCTCTTTTGAGGGTGCCCTCGGAGGGAACGAAAACAGAAAACATGCACCAACTCCAGCAGGGGCCTGCGACAGAATGACAAGCCCTTAGCGCGATTCTGACAAGTTCATGATGACAAGCACATTAATGGAGCGTTTGCATTTGTGGCGGCGCCGTGGCCCAACCGTGGCACGGAATCGACAGATTCGGCATTCCCCGCCCCAAAACCAGCCCAAGACCGCAAAAATTGCGGCAAAAAAGCCACAGCTTGGGTCTCGCAGCGCGGGATAAGGTCCGAAACGCTGGAATTGTGGCAGATTTCAACGATAATAGGCTCAACGGAGTCGTGGTCTTGAGCTTGGCTCAAGCCCCACGAAAGCTTGTTGTTGTCGATTGGAACCAAATCATGTCGTCGCTGAAAGTTACGCTGGGTATTTTGGCCGCGGGCCTGATGCTGTCGGGCTGCATGCAGGCCACACATTTTGAGGCGACCGATACCAAGGCCTTCAAGCCGAAGGATAAGGAACTTCTCGCCAAGGTCCGGTACGAGAACACCCCGGTCGCCGAGCCGTTCCGCCGCGCCATCGTCGATTACCATCGCAAGGAATCGCCGGGCTCGATCGTGGTCGATTCCGACAACCATTACCTCTACTGGGTGATGGATGGCGGCAAGGCGATCCGCTACGGCATCACCGTCGGCGAAGAGGCCATGGCCTGGTCGGGCATCGCCAAGGTCGGCAGCATGACCGAGTGGCCGGCCTGGCATCCGACCCCGGGTGAGATTTCGCGCCTTGGCGTTCCGACCTATGTCGCGCCGGGTCCGGACAATCCGATGGGCTCCCGCGCGATGTATCTCTACTCGGGCGGCAAGGACACGCTGTTCCGCATCCACGGCACCAACCAGCCGGAATATATCGGCGCCTCGATCTCGTCGGGCTGCATCCGCCTGACCAACGAGGACGCGATCGACCTCTACAACCGCGTCAAGGTCGGCACCATCGTCGTGGTGCTCGAGCCGAAGCACGGCGACTCGCCATACAACTCGCGCCTCGCGCTCGGCGGAAGCCAGACTGGCCAGGCGGGCAGCTACTGATCGCTTCCGACCTTTAGACATCCAAAAGCGCCGGTTTCACCGGCGCTTTTTTGTTGCCCGCTTGTGCGGCTGGGTTTTGTCGCCGTCGGCCGCCGGCTTGTCCGCAGGCGCGGGAGATTTCTCCGCAGCCTCGTCATCAGCCCCACCCTTATCCTCCGGCTTCGCCGCGACCTCGCGCGGCGGTGCTTCCTCGGGCCGTTCCGCCGGCAGCAGCGGGGCGACCTGCGGCAGGGGATCCCAGACGTTCCACTGACAGATCCGGTAGTCGTTGCGCCGCTGCGCCAGATCGAGATGGATGTGGTCCTCGTGGTACCAGTCCGAGCCCGGGCCGAGCACGGTGGAGAACCGCGAACAGACCGAATGCAGCACGCGCTCGCGCACGTCGCGCGACATAGTGCGGTCGGTGAGGCCGATCGACTGGCCGTTGGCGAGCTTGATGGCGCGGACGTCGAGCGCGTTGGCCTTGCCGTGCTCGGACAGCATTGCGCCGACCACGCGATTACGGCCGCGGCACTCAAAACTGTCGAAATTGTCGAGATCGCTGATGGTCGAGCCGAGGCTCGCGGCCAGCGGCACCATGTCCTTACGCACCCAATCGGCGAGCGCGGAGGCCATGGTGCAGCGGAGGATCGCCGCGGGCTTGACCGAAACCTTGCGCTTGTCCGGCAGCACGATGGCTTCCAGCCGCACCAGATCCTCGCCGCCGCAGGCGCCGGGACCACGGATGTCGGGGATGGAGGGCGCGATCGCGATCTCCTCGGTCAGCGCCAGCCTGCAAGCCGAGAGCTGCTTTGCGGGCGGCGCGGCCTCGGCGGGCTTGTTGGCGCCGGGCTTGTCGGGAGAAGCCTTGTCCGGCGAAGGCTTGCCGTCGGACTCCGGCGCGGCCTCGTCCGTCGCCTTGGGGGCTTCGTCAGGGCGAGGTTTTGGTAGCGGTATCTTCGCAGGTATCCTGGCGGAATGAACCGCCGCGCGCGGCCGTGGTGTACCAAGACCAAAGATATCGAGCGGCGCAGCATATTTGCGCGCCTCTGCCCGCTCAGTCAGTACGAGCGACAATCCGGCTACAGCGGTAACCATTGCCGCGCGGGCGGACATATAGCCGCGACAAGACCATTTGCGGCGAAAGTCCGGCAGGCTAAAACTCATGACAATTCTTTGGCCCAACGCTGAGAGCTATAATCCGCCCAGCGACTTCTCGGAGGAACGACGGAATGCTTGGTTTGATGCAAGATTGGCCCCTGCTCTGCCACCGGATCATCGAACACGCCGCCAGGATTCATGGCAAGCAGGAGGTGGTCACCCGCTCGGTCGAGGGACCGATCCATCGCACCAACTATGCCGAAATCCACAAGCGCGCGCTGAAGGTCTCGCAGATGCTGGAGCGAGACGGCATCAAGCTCGGCGACCGCGTCGCAACCATCGCCTGGAACACCTGGCGCCATCTCGAAGTCTGGTACGGCATCATGGGGATCGGCGCCATCTGCCATACCGTCAATCCCCGTCTTTTCCCCGAGCAGATCGCCTGGATCATCAACCATGCGCAGGACCGCATCGTGATGACCGACATCACCTTCGTTCCGGTCCTGGAGAAGATCGCCGACAAGCTGCCAAGCGTGGAGCGCTATATCGTGCTCACCGACAAGGCGCATATGCCGCAGACCACGCTGAAGAATGTGATGGCATACGAGGACTGGATCGCGCAGGCCGACGGCAAATTCAAATGGAAGGACTTTGACGAGAACACGGCAGCGGCGATGTGCTACACGTCGGGCACCACGGGTGACCCGAAGGGCGTGCTGTACTCGCACCGCTCCAACGTGCTGCACGCGCTGATGGCCAACAATGTCGACGCGCTCGGCACCAGCGCCTCCGAGACGATGCTGCCGGTGGTGCCGCTGTTCCACGCCAACAGCTGGGGCATCGCCTTCTCCGCGCCCTCGCAGGGCACCAAGCTGGTGATGCCCGGCGCCAAGCTCGACGGCGCCTCGGTCTACGAGCTGCTCTCGACCGAGAAGGTGACGCACACCGCCGGTGTGCCCACGGTGTGGCTGATGCTGCTGCAGCACATGGCCGCCAATAACCTCAAGCTGCCGGAGCTGAAGATGGTGATCTGCGGCGGCTCGGCGATGCCGCGCTCGATGATCAAGGCCTTCCTCGACATGGGCGCGAACGTCCGCCACGCCTGGGGCATGACCGAGATGAGCCCGATCGGCAGCGTCGCGGCGCTGAAGCCTCCGTTCCAGAGCGCGACCGGCGATGCCAAGCTCGACGTGCTCCAGATGCAGGGCTATGCGCCCTTCGCCGTGCAGATGAAGATCACCGACGATGCCGGCAAGGAGCTGCCCTGGGACGGCAAGACCTTTGGCCGCCTCAAGGTCTCCGGGCCCGCAGTCGCCAAGGCCTATTACCGGGTCGATGCCAACATCCTCGACGAGGAAGGCTTCTTCGACACCGGCGACGTCTCGACCATCGACGAGGACGGTTACATGCGGATCACCGACCGCTCCAAGGACGTGATCAAGTCCGGCGGCGAATGGATCTCCTCGATTGACCTCGAAAACCTCGCCGTCGGCCATCCAGCCGTGGCGGAGGCCGCGGTGATCGGCGTGTTCCATCCGAAATGGGACGAGCGGCCGCTCCTGATCGTGCAGCTCAAGCAGGGCCAGCAGGCTACGCGCGAGGACATCCTGAAATACATGGACGACAAGATCGCCAAGTGGTGGATGCCCGATGACGTCGCCTTCGTCGACGGCATCCCGCATACCGCCACGGGCAAGATCCTGAAGACGGCGCTGCGCGACCAGTTCAAGGATTACCGCTTCCCGAACGCGACGGCGTGAGCGGACCGGAATAGCTTGCCCCGAGACCCGCTTGCCCCAGGACCTGGTCGGTCCTGCGGTTGCGAATTCGCTTCACCTCCCCCGCTTGCGGGGGAGCTCAGTTTCATCACGAACGCAAATCGATCCGATCTCGTGAGAGCCTCTGGCCCTCCGGCAAGTATCAAGGTCAGGCAGGCAGAGTGATCATGATCTGATGCGACCTTCGGCGGATCACGCTCTAAAGCGCAATGAGATTAGGATTGATCGTCATCGCGCTTTAGGTTGTTGTTTGAGCATGATCTGTTCGGAAAACCGCTGCGCACTTTTCCGGATCATGCTCTAACGCTTTGCCTCCGCCTGGCCGGTGCTCTTCTGCCATTTCAGGAATTGTTGATAGAGCGCTTCGTCCTGTTCCGGCGTTCGCGCGCCCTGCTGGCCGGTTTCGCGGGTCTGTGCGGCAAGGAACTGGTCGAATCTCGCGCGTGTGTCGGAGGCTGGACCGGAATGCTGGTCGAGCCACTCCTGCGCCGGCGGGAAGCGATTCCATCCCTTCAGTGGCGCGCTCAACACCACCTCCTTCCACTTCGGATGGAAGGGCGACCGCTGCAGGTCTTTCAGCCGGTCGAAGAAGACCTGCACGAAATGCTCCACCTTACCGTATCGCTCGGTCTTTGCGGGCCAGTTGTAAGCCGCAAGGATGGCGGGCACAGCGATCGTGTCAACGCGGCCGCCAGGTGGGATCAGTGAAGGATAGTCCTCCGCCTTGAGGACAGATGGAAGATAGTCGCTCTGCAAGGGCCCGCTATATGGGATCGGTACGAAATGCAGGTCGTCTCCCTTCACCTGGCTCACGGCCTTGGAGGGACTTCCCTGCACCGCGATCACCGCGTCGAGTTCGCCGTTCTTCAGTTTTTCATAGGCGATGCGCTGCTCGATATAGGCGTAGACCGGCTTGACGCCGAGCCTCTCGAAGATCGTGATTGCGGTGACGAAAGTGCCTCCGTTCGGCAAGTCGACGGCAACACGCCGACCGTTCAGATCGGCAAGGCTGCGGATCGACGACCGCGCGACGACGTGCATCTCCTCATTGTAGAGCTTCGTGATATAGACGAACTGGTTGCGGATGTTGCCGGTGTAGCCCTTCCTTTCCAGGTAATCGAGCGTGTCGGCGCGCACGATGCCGAGATCGACCCCCTTGAGGAAAAGGATGTCCGCGATGCTCTGGACCGAGCCCCTCCCAATGATCGGCAGCACCCGCATCCGGTCGCCGTCATCCAGCGCGGAGGCAAGGTCGGCGCCGAACTGGACATAGGTTCCGCCGATTGTGCCTGACATCAGCGTCACGGTGTTGGCGTTGAGCCTCTCGTGCGTGCTCTTGCTGGTGCTGGAATAGCTGAAAATCGCCTTCAGGCCCTCGCTCACTGCGGCCGGGTCGACCTCGCCTCCCCTGTCCTGGGAAAAGGCCGGCGTCGCCAGCAGCACCGCGACCCCGGCCGCGCAGCCGAAAGCCAGGTCGGTCAAACGTCGGATGATCATCTCGTGAAACTCCGAATGGTCGAGATTGACAGGCGCGCGCGACGCACGCTGCCGGGATCAGCGGGTGGGCGTGAGCGTATCAAGCTGTCGCTGCGCCTCGGGGTCACCCCATTCTTTTGCCCGTTGGTACCAGTTGCGGGCCTGCGCGAGGTCCGCGAGCGGGCCACTGGCGCCCAACTGCTTGAGCACGTTCGGATCGTAGGTCCTGGCCACCAGCAGCGCGGCGCGCGCGTCTCCTCCTTCGGCCGCACGCAGAAGCAGCAGCCTCGCCGCCGAGACGTCGCCGCTGGTGAGCAAATCCTGTCCACGTTTGACGAGGCCAGAAATTTCCTTCGGATCCAGGCTACGCACGGCGTCCGTCTGCGGCGTCGGGGAGGCCACCAAGGAGCGCGTGGGCGGTACGGCCGTGACGGCTGTCGACGGCTGCGGAGCGACGCTGGCGGCGGGTTTCCAGGAAAGTCGGCTCGAGCCAACCACGAGCACGGCGCCGTTGCTGTCACGCAATTCTGCCATCGCGACCATCTGGCCGACGAAACCGTCTGGCGAAATGACCGACACGGCGGAAACTTCCGAAGCCGGCACGCGCCACTCGTTGGCGACGCGCTTGCCAGACGTCAACCGTGCGTCGGCTGGCAGTCCATTGATGGCAACGATAGCGCCGGAAGGGGGAGCACCCACGCGCATCCCGAGCGGCAAGGGGGCGTTGGCAAGCCCGCTGCTGTCCTCCACCGCAAGGGTCGCGACTTGCTTGCGTTGCGGTGCCGGACCGATCGCGGCTTTCACCGATTGCCAAAGCGACGAGATCGATGTGGCGTCGTTCGATTGAACTCCAGGCCTTTGCGATGCCGGAATGACTATGACGAGAATGAGCGCGATGCCTCCCGCAACTGCTGCCGCGATCGCGAACCTGACCACTACGCTGAGCAGCGCGCTCCTCCCCGAGTTACGAAGGGCGGCCGGCACCTCCATGGGCTCCATCGCCTCGTGCATGGCTTGGGCGACGGCTTTGGAGAACACGTCCGAATGGTCACGACGTCGCCGGTTGCCGGGCGATTGCAGGGGCGGGCCATCGGCAGTCGGCTCCGTGAATCGTCTTGGCGCCGCCGTCGGCTGCACCGTCCGCTCGCGCAAGTTACGCGGCGCGTAGTACGTCGGATCTTGCGGATCGATATCGCTTTCGTGCGGTCCACCACTCATACTGAACACTCGCCCTGATGGGGCGGCCCACCAGCCGCGCTGGTCGGCACCGGCTACGCTGTTCGCGATCCTTGCAGCTCATGAGGCGCAACCGCGCACATCCGGTCAGCCTTTGCGGCACGACCGGGAGCTGAGGTCACTCTTGCAACGTTTCCGGCTGACGCCCGCCGTTGTTCCTAGCCGTTGTTCTTTTTTTGACCTTTCGCCGGGACGGTCCCTCGCCTCGGCGGTTCCGACAACCTGCAGTAGAGCCTTGGGGCGAAATTACGACCAAGTCAATCTACAACTAAAGATCATTTAGATTGAATGGTTAATCAACTAAGTTGCATAATCCCGTCTGTTCTCTGTGCCGTATCGTCCGCAAACCTTGAAATTGCCGGGCCGCCGTGGTCTCAAGCAGCCAGTTTTCAATCGGCCCCCTGGCGGCGGGCCAAGCCCCCAACCCGGCAGTTCTCATCGATGGCCCGCAGGTTTTCCGCTCCCTATCAGACGGAGCCCGTGTCCAGCCTCGCGAGCTGGGCGCGCAATCTGGCCGTGTTCGCGGTGGTGGCGGTGCTGGTGTCGATCCTCATCGTCCGCTTCGGCTTTCTGGAGCCGAAGCCGGCGCTCGCCACTTTCTTCGGGGGCCTTGCGATCGCCGGGCTCTCCATCCTGTTCGGGCTCGCCGGCTTTGCCGCGATCTGGCAGAACGGCTCGCGCGGCATGGCGCGCATCCTGCTCGCGTTCCTGATCGACGGGATGATCCTCGCCTACCCCGCCTATCTCGGCCTGCAATACCGCAAGCTGCCGGCGATCCACGACATCACCACCGACCCGATCGATCCGCCGCGCTTCGAGGCGCTGGCCCCGCTGCGCGCCGGCGAGGGTGCCAACACCGCGGTCTATGCCGGTCTCTACTCGGCCGAACAGCAGCGCCAGTTCTATCCCGATATCGAGCCGATCGAGCTCGAGATCCCCGTCGACCGCGCCTATGCGATCGCGCGCCAGCTCGTCATCAAGCGCAAATGGCTCGTCATCGACGAACGCGAGCCGAGGCCGCCGCGCCGCATCGGCCGCATCGAGGCGGTGGCGCGCACGCCGATCATGGGCTTGCGCGAAGACATCTCCATCAGGGTCGTGCCCGATGGCGACGATTCCCGCGTCGACATCCGCTCCGCCTCGCGCAATTTCGACAGCGATCTGGGCAGCAACGCCGCGCGCGTGACCAAGTTCATCGAGGATCTCAACACCGCTGCGGATGCCGATGCGCTGAAGCCGGTGAAAAAGACACCGGTGGCGCCGCCGAAGGCGCCGGCGAAGACGGTGAAGAAATGAGATTGGCGAATGGGGAGTAGCGAATAGCGAGTGCAGAGCACCTATTCGCTATTCCCAATTCGCCATTCGCCTTAGGCCATCCGATACGAACCCGTGATCACGGGATCGCCGTCCGTCGCCACCACGCCGCGGGCGACGAGATCCTCCAGATGCGCCAGCACGGAATAGCCAGCGGCCGTCGTCAGGCGCGGGTCGATGCCGATATAGATCGCGCGCACCATGGTCGGGATGTCGGTCTCGCCCTTGGCGAGGCGGTGCAGGATCGAGGCCTCGCGCGCCTTGCGGTGACGGATCAGGAAGCGCACGAAGCGCTGGCCGTCCGGAATCTCAGGGCCGTGCCCGGAGAAATAGAGATCCTCATCGCGTGCGGCGAGACGATCGAGCGATTCCATGTAGTCGATCATCGAGCCGTCGGGCGGCGCCACGATCGAGGTGGACCAGCCCATCACATGGTCGCCGACGAAGTTGAACTTCCGCTCGGGCCAGGCGAACGCGAGATGATTGGCGGTGTGGCCGGGCGTTGCCACCGCCTCGAGCCGCCAGCCATCGCCCTCGACGACGTCGCCATGGGCGATCCTGATATCGGGCGCGAAGTCGCGGTCGGCGCCCGATTCCGGGTTGTGCTTCTCGCTCTCGAAGCGCGGACGCGAGGCGCGGTGCGGGCCTTCGGCATAGACCGGCGCACCGGTCGCCTGCTTGATCCGCGCGGTGTTCGGCGAATGGTCGCGGTGGGTGTGGGTGACGAAGATATGGCTTACCGTCTCGCCGCGCACGGCATCGAGCAGCGCGGCCGCATGCGCGGCGTCATCAGGACCGGGATCGATGATCGCGACGTTGCCCTTGCCGACGATGTAGCTGACCGTGCCGGTGAAGGTGAACGGGCTCGGATTGTTACAGAGCACGCGCCGCACGCCGGGGCGGACTTCCTCGACGACGCCAGGCTTCAGTGGAAAGTTGCGGTTGAACGGGACGTCGTCGTTGTCGGACATGGCTTGCTCATACCTTGCTGACTTCGTCATGCCCGGCCTCGTGCCGGGCATCCACGTTCTTCGCGCGGGCTAAGACGTGGATGGCCGGGACAAGCCCGGCCATGACGGAGGTGGAGAGTTCTCTTGCCTCGTACCGTAAGCGCTCAGAAAAACGCCTGAATGCCCGTGATGGCGCGGCCCAGGATCAGGGCGTGGACGTCGTGGGTGCCCTCGTAGGTGTTGACCGTCTCGAGGTTATGGACGTGGCGCATGACGTGGTACTCGGCCGAGATGCCGTTGCCGCCGTGCATGTCGCGGGCGACCCGGGCGATGTCGAGGGCCTTGCCGCAATTGTTGCGCTTCATGATCGAGATCATCTCGGGCGCGAACTTGCCCTCGTCCATCAGGCGGCCGACGCGAAGCGAGCCCTGCAGGCCGAGCGCGATCTCGGTCTCCATGTCGGCGAGCTTCTTCTGCACGAGCTGGGTCGCGGCAAGCGGCTTGCCGAACTGCTTGCGGTCGAGCGTGTACTGGCGGGCACGATGCATGCAATCCTCGGCGGCGCCCATCGCGCCCCAGGAAATGCCGTAGCGGGCGCGGTTGAGGCAGCCGAACGGGCCCTTGAGGCCGGAGACGTTGGGCAGCAGCGCGTCCTCGGGAACCACGACGCCGTCCATCACGACCTCGCCGGTGATGGAAGCGCGAAGTGAGAGCTTGCCGCCGATCTTGGGCGCGGAGAGACCCTTCATGCCCTTCTCCAGCACGAAGCCGCGGATCTGGTTGTCGTGCTCGGCCGACTTGGCCCAGACCACGAACACGTCGGCGATCGGCGCGTTGGAGATCCACATCTTGCTGCCGGTCAGGCGATAGCCGTCCGAGACCTTCTCGGCGCGGGTCTTCATGCCGGCCGGGTCGGAGCCGGCGTCGGGCTCGGTCAGGCCGAAGCAGCCGACCCACTCGCCGCTGGCGAGCTTCGGCAGGTACTTCTTGCGCTGGTTCTCATCGCCATAGGCGTAGATCGGATACATCACCAGCGAGGACTGCACCGAGTTCATCGAGCGATAGCCGGAATCGACCCGCTCGATCTCGCGCGCGACGAGGCCGTAGGCGACGTAGCTCGCATTGGCGCAGCCATATTCCTCCGGCAACGTGATGCCGATCAGGCCGAGCTCGCCCATCTCGTTGAAGATCTCGCGATCGGTCTTCTCTTCGAGATAGGCCTTGGAAACGCGGGGCAGCAGCTTGTCCTGGGCGTAGGCGCGGGCGGTGTCGCGCACCATGCGCTCGTCTTCGGTGAGTTGCTCGTCGAGCAGGAACGGATCGTCCCACTGGAAGGAAGCCGCAGCCGGCTTGTCCTTGGTCTGAGGGCGCACGCTCATGAAACGTCCTTTCGCGTCTGGTTCCGTCAAATAATTGCCCGACAAATTAAAGCGCCGCGGCAACAAGTGCAATTGCATCCTGGTTTCGGTCATTCCGGGCCGTTACGAAGCGTCGAACCCGGCATCTCTTTGCCTTCGAGATTCCGGGTCTGGCGCTTTCAGCGCCATCCCGGAACGACACTGCGTGTCAGCTCTCGAGCTGCTCGTTGGCGACGATCTCGATGCCAAAGCCCGACAGGCCCTTGTAGTCGTGCACCGAGGAGGTGAGATGGCGGATCGAGGTGACGCCGAGATCGCGCAGGATCTGCGCGCCGACGCCGACCTCGCGCCACTGGCGGTTGCGGTCGGCTTCGGTCGCCGACTCGTCCGGCAGCGGCGACACGGGGACACCGGCCGCCCCGTCGCGCAAGTACACCAGCACGCCGCGGCCGGATTTCTTGAAATGCTCGAGCACGACCGCCATGCGCTTGTGGCCGGTGAAGGTGTCCTTGACGATGTTCGGCTTGTGGAAGCGCGTCAGCACGTTCTTGCCGTCGCCGACGCCGTTGTAGACGAAGGCGACGTGGGCGATGGAGTCGAACGGCGAGCGGTAGGCATAGCCCTGCAAGGGGCCGATCGGACTTTCGGTGACGAAGGTCGAGACCCGCTCGATCAGCTTCTCGCGCGCCTGACGGTAGGCGATCATGTCGGCGATGGTGACGTGCTTGAGCTTGTGCCTGGCGGCGAACTGCGAGACCTGCTCGCCCTTCATCACGCTGCCGTCGTCGTTCATCAGCTCGCTGATGACGCCGACCGGCGGCAGGCCGGAGAGCTTGCAGAGGTCGACGGCGGCCTCGGTATGGCCGGAGCGCAGCAGCACGCCGCCATCCTTGGCGATCAGCGGGAAAATGTGGCCCGGACGGGCGAAATCGTTGGCGCCGACATTGGGATTGGACAGCGCGCGGCAGCACGAGGCGCGCTCCTCGGCCGAGATGCCGGTGCCGCCGTCGGGCTTGTAGTCGATCGAGACCGTGAAGGCGGTGGTATGCGCGGAATCGTTGTGGGCGACCATCGGATCGAGCCGCAGGCGGCGGGCGTCCTCGGTGGTCACGGGCGCGCAGACGATGCCGGAGGTGTGGCGGATGATGAACGCCATCTTCTCGGCGGTGCAGAGCGAAGCGGCGACAATCAGATCGCCCTCGCCCTCGCGGTCTTCGTCGTCGGTGACGACCACGAGCTCGCCCCGGGCAAAGGCCTGCAAGACTTCCTGAACGCTATCGGGCATGTCCCAATCTCTATCGGTTATGAGCGGGAGGCTTAGCCGGACTTCGGCCGGGGCGCTAGTGTCCTGGACGCAACCGCATATTCCGGCTCGCGGGCCTGCCCGCGGCTTTCAGGCTTGCACCGCAGATACCATCGATATAGGCGCGGATGCCCCAGGGGGAAGACCGCCGTCAGGGCAGCACTTCGCGCCGCTCGCCGAGCCGCAGGTCGAGCTCGGCGCGCTTGTCGGCCAGAAGCCCCGCCTGGGCGGCCTCGATCACGGTAAATAGCTCATGAGCGTCGCTGAGCCGGGTCACCGTGACGTAGCTGGCTCCGGCCTCATAGAGTTCACCCACATCCGACAGGAGATCGGCCGTAGCGACGATCATGGCGGTCGGGTTCAGCGTGCGGACGTGGCGGACCAGCTTCTCGTTGCTGGCGCCCTTCAGGAGCGCATCCGGCACGCTGAGGATGATCATCTCGGACTTGCCGACGCCGGCATGGAGCAGCGTGTCGGCGCTGCTGATGTCGCCATAGATCACGTGCAGGCCGCGCGACAGCAGCGTCTGGTACACATTGGGGTTGAAATCAACCACCGTGATCTGCTCGAGCAGCACCGGCGCCTGTCGTTCGATCTCGGCCAGCAGCGCGCTCGCCGCACGGAAAAAGCCGAGGATGACGATGCGGCGGGCCTCGCCGTGGCCGCCCTCGTGGCCCTCCTCGCCGCGCGCCTGGCCGTCGTCGAGGTCCTTCAGGCCGATCCGCTTCAACGGGCCGATCGCCCAGCGGGTGATCTCGTCGCTGCGGCTCATCGCGAAGGTCGAGAGCACCGCCAGCACCACGAAGGCAAAGGAGGCGGCGTTCGCCGTTTCGGCCGCAATGTGGTGGTCGGCAACGCCGGTCTGGATCACCACCAGCGAGAACTCGGAGATCTGCGCGAGGTTGAGGGCCGGCAGCAGGCTGGCGCGCAGGCCCTGCTTCATCAGATAGAGCGGGGTGAAGGTGGTGACGAGCCGGCTCACCACCGTGAACGCCGCGATCATCAGCGCCAGCCCGATCACGGAAAGGCCGGGCACGGGAATCGTCATGCCGAGCGCGACGAAGAACAGCGTGATGAAGAAGTCGCGGAGCGTCGTGACCTTGGCGGTGACGTCGAGCGCATAGGGAAAGGTCGAGAGCGAGACGCCGGCGATCAGCGCGCCCATCTCGCGCGACAGCGACAGCCGCTCGGCGGTCTCGGCGACGAGAAAGCACCAGGCCAGCGCCCCGAGCAGGATCAGCTCAGGCCGGCGGGCGATCTGGTGGAACAGCCGTGGCAGCACGTAGCGGCTGACCAGGAGCGCGGCGGCGACCAGCACCGCGACGCGGCCGATCGAGAGCAGGATGACGCTGATCTGCAGATTGGCAAGGCTCGGCTGCACGGCCAGGAACAGGATGGCGAAGATGTCCTGGAGCACCAGCACGCCGAGCGTGATGCGGCCTGGCAGCGTATCGAGCTCGCGCTTCTCGTAGAGCACCTTGACGATGATGACCGTGCTCGACAGCGCGCAGGCGACGCAGAGATAGAGCGCATCGAAATGGCCGCCGCCGAGCGACAGGCCGATGCCGACGAAGAACAGCACCCCGAGCAGGCAGCCGCCCAGCAGCTGGCCCCCCGCCGCGAACAGGATCACCTTGCCCGCCCGCACGATCTTCTTCAGGTCGATCTCGAGGCCGATCATGAACAGCATGAAGATCAGGCCGAGCTCGGAGATGACGCTGATCGATTCCTGCGACTGGACCCAGCCGGCGCCGAATGGACCTATGCAGAAGCCGGCGATAAGGTAGGCCAGGATCAGCGGTTGCCGGGAGAAATGGGCCAAAAGGCCCAGCATCCAGGCAAACAGGATACAAAGAGTGATGTCGCGAATAAGCTCATGCATGCCAAATCGGTCCGTTTTGCCGCACCCTAGTGACCGAGTGCAGCGCGGCAAGCGAGCAATTCGTCACATGCGGATCGTGCTCTGGCTGATAGCCCTACTAGGTTCGTTCGCGCCTGCAATCGCTCAGCCCAAGGTCAATATCGAGCAGACCTTTGCCGATTCGCTCACCGCGCTGCCGAAGGAGGAACTGGCCGTCTCCGGCGGGTTCTACGTGCCCGCCTATTCCAGCGTTGCGATGAGCCAGGGCAAGCTGCGTGTCGACTTCTCGGTGACCTTGAGCGTTCACAACGCCTCCGAGACGCAAGCACTGGTAGTCAAACGCATCGCCTATTTCGACACCGCAGGCAAGCAGGTCGAGACCTATCTGAAGACACCGGTAGCCTTGAAGCCGCTGGCCACCGTCTCGATTTTCATTGCGACCGACGACGTGCGCGGCGGGACCGGGGCCAATTTCCTGGTCGACTGGGCCGCAACGGGCGAGATCGCCGAGCCGGTGGTCGAAGCCTTGATGGTTGGCGGCGTCGCCAATGCGCATTACGCTTTCATCAGCCAGGGACGTCCGACCAGGACGGCCGGAAAGAAGTAAGGCCGCCCTCCCAGGCGGCCGGCAAAGAAGAAACAAGGCTGGCCGGCGCAACGCCGGCTGCTCAACAAGAACAGAAACGAGGAACGCTCCCATGACGTCCAGCTTCGATTTCGCGCCCCTGTTTCCCGCAGGGCTGCCGGCCCCTTCTGCGCGCTGGACGGGCCTTGCCAAATACAGTTTTGTCGGCGGCAATAACGATTCCGAGCAGCTGCCACTCGAGGGCCTGATCGAGGCGACCAACTCGGCCCTGCAACGCGAGGGCCGCTCGCTCGCCACCTATGGGTTGGCGCATGGTCCGCAAGGCTATTTGCCCCTGCGCGAGTTCCTCGTGACGAAACTCAAGCGCGATGCCGGCATCAACTGCGCGGTCGACGATCTCCTGATCGTGTCCGGCTCGCTCCAGGCCCTCGACCTCGTCAACAACACGCTGCTGGCGCGCGGCGACACCGTGATCTTCGAGCAGGAGAGCTACCAGGGCTCGTTGACTCGCCTGGCGCGGCTCGGTGTCAACGTGGTCGGCATCCCGCTCGACAAGGACGGCATGCGCATGGACGTGCTGGCCTCGACGCTGGCCGATCTGAAAAGCCGCGGTATCCGTCCCAAATACATCTACACCATTCCCACCGTGCAGAACCCGACCGGCACCATCATGCCCGAGAGCCGCCGCGCTGAGCTGGTACGGCTCGCGACCGAGTACGGCGTGCCGATCTTCGAGGACGATTGCTATGCCGACCTCGTCTGGTCGGGACAGCGGCCGCCGGCGATCTACGCGATGAGCCCGCACGGCGGCGTGATCCATATCGGCTCGTTCTCGAAGTCGATCGCGCCGGCGCTGCGCGTCGGCTTCATCGTCGCGCCCTGGGATGTGATGTCGCGGATGCTGGCGCTGAAGACGGATGCCGGCTCCGGCGCGCTGGAGCAGATGGTGCTCGCGGCCTATTGCAAGCCGCATTTTGCGAGCCACGTGCCGGCGCTGACGAAGGCGCTTCGCACCAAGCTCGATACGCTGATGGAGGCGCTGAACGAGCAGTTCGGCACCGCGGCCGAGTTCGAGGAGCCCAAGGGCGGCATCTTCCTCTGGGTCAAGCTGCCCGACCAGGTCGATACGCTCAAGCTCTATCAGGCCGCGCTTGCCGCCGGCGTCTCGATCAATCCGGGGCCGGAATGGTCGACCAACAAGAGCCATTCCAGCTCGCGGTTGCGGCTGTGCTTTGCAAGCCCTTCGCATCAGCAGATCCGCGAGGGCGTGGCCGTGCTGGCCGAGGTCTGCCGCAAGGAATTCGGCGTGCCTGCCCGCAGCGCCAATGTGGAGAAGCGGGCCTGAAGTTCGGCTTAGGCCACCTGGGGCTGGCTGCCGTGGATCGCGGCGGCCAGTCGCAGCAGCAGCACGATCGAGACGTTGCCCTTGCCGGCCTCGATCTGGGCAATGTAGCGCTCGGAAATCCCGGAGCGGCGGGCGAGCTCCCGGCGCGACAGCTCGCAGCGCGTGCGCGAGGTTCTCAAGCGTTCGCCGAGCTCGGCCAGAAACGCGGCCTCGGAATAAGGCGGCACGGCACAGCTCCCCGGCAGCACCTCGCCCGCGAAATCCATGACTTGATTCAGCATCGCTCTCACCACGCATCGCCTTCGGGAGCGTCATCCTACGCCTGATGCGACCGGCCTCATTGACGCGGATCAAATTCGCGCGCGAATGGCAGCCAGCGTGGACGATCGCGCCCGGGATGCTAGAATTTGGAATTGTTCGAGGCGGGGTTTTTCAAGATATGACGCGTTGTGTGAGCCGCTGGACCACGGCAGCGGTGCTATGGATTGCGTTCGCGTCCACGGCCGGCGCCGAGACGCTGGCAGGAACGGTCGAGCAATGGGGCCTGCTCGGCTCATGGGCGGTCGATTGCGCAGCAAGGCCCGACCGAGAGAAAGGCGCGCGGCTCACTTACGAAATCCGGAAAGACGGCCGGGTGATGTACCGGCGCAATTTCGGCGAAGCCAAGGACGAGAACGAGGTCGTGTCCGCGACGGTCAACGCCGAGGGCCTGCTCAATGTGATGGTGTACTTCCCCTCGATGCAGCAGACGCGCGAGTTCGGCCTGCTGCTGTTGGAGGACGGCGGCTTGCGCGCGATCTCCAATCGCAGCGAGCGCGGGGTGTACACGATCAGAGACGGCAAATACGTCGGCACGGGCGAGCCGACGCCAGCACAGCAGCGCTGCGATTAACCATTGCGTCAGAGCACGATCTTTTCGAATCATGCTCTGTCTGAACATCCATTCAGAAATCTCTTCCCGTTCCTCCGGAACGTTCATGCGAATGCACGGTTTAGATTTGCACTCGATTGGAGGAGGACATCATGAAGAAGCTTGGTTATGTGGTTGCGGCCCTCGGTGCGCTCGTGATCGCGGCGCCGACGCTGGCCGGCGCCGAGACGGTGGTGGTCAAGCGCGGTCATCATCACGGCCTGTACGGCGCCCGCGCCGAATACGGCATGCATCGCGACCACGGCTGGCATCGCGGCTGGCACCATCGCGACAGGGTCGTCGTGATCAAGCACGGCCATCGTCACCACTGGGACTAATGCGCAACGCAACGTGGAAATGGCCCCTCCCCGGGGCCATTTCTTTGTGCTCGCGAGATATCTTCGTTCAATCCCACGCCGGCGCAAAACCCGGATTGACGCAGCGCCCGTCCTTGGGCAGCGCGGCGATATTCTTGCGGTCGGCATCGTCGAGCGTGATCTTGAGCGCGTCGAGATTGGCCTGCTGGCTCTCGCGTCGCGAGGCTTTCGGGATCGCCGCAACGCCGTTCTGATCGAGCAGCCATTTCAGCGCGACCTGGGCTGCGGTCGCATTGTGCTTGGCGCCGATCTCGGCCAGCACCGGATCCGAGGCGATGCGCCCCTGCGCCAGCGGGCAATAGGCGACCAGCGGGATCGATTTGGCGTTGAGATAGGCCAGCACCTTCGATTGATCGAGCATGGCGTGGTATTCGATCTGGTTGCAGGCGATCGGCGCCCTGATGTCCTCGACCGCGATCTTGAGCAGCGCCGTGGTGAAATTGGCTACACCGATCGCCCGCGTGCGCCCTTCCTCCTTCAGCTTCATCAGGGTCTCAAACACCGCGCCCCAGTTCGCTGACTTGACGGCCAGTGCACGAGGTAGAGGTCGACGTGATCGAGCCTGAGCTTGTTCAGGCTGGCGTCGAAAGCCCGGCGGATGGCGTCGGGGCTGAGATTCTCGTGCCAGACCTTGGTGGTGACATGCAGCTCGGCACGCGGCAGCTGGGCGGCGGCAAGCGCGGTGCCGATGGCTTCCTCGTTGGCGTACATCTCGGCGGTGTCGATGTGGCGATAGCCGATCGACAGTGCGCTCTCGACCGCGGCACGGCAGGCATCACCCTGCATGCGGAAGGTGCCGAGGCCGAGCTTGGGCATGCTGATGCCCTGTGTCTTCAGATGATCCATGGGTAAACTCCTGACGTCTTTCGTGCCGCCAGACACGCGGTGGGACCGCGGGGGACAGACTCTTCGGTGATGGAAAAGAGGTGGCGGGAGCGAGCAGTGTAGCGCGTGTGGCGCAAGGCTGCCAATCAAGATCGGGTTAGTTTTCCCTCGCCGTCATGCCCGGGCTTGTCCCGGGCATCCACGTTCTTCGCGCCAGGCAAGACGTGGATGGCCGGGTCAAGCCCGGCCATGACGACGGAGAGACTGCACGCCCCTCACGAATGCTGCGCCACCACGGCAGGGCGCGCCTGCGGCTGCGGCTCGATGTCGACCGACCAGAGGTCGCGGTTGTCGACGTCCTTCAATGTCACGGTCATCACGCCACTGGCGCCGTCGATGTCGACGCGGCCGAAGAACTGCAGGCCGAAGCACGGCGCGAGGTTGTCGCCCTGCGCCTCGCTGCATCCGTACTGGTACATCGCGACCGGGCCAAAGGTGTTGTCGAGCTCGCCCGGGCTCCAGGTGCCGGCATGCAGCGGGCCGGAGACGAACTCCCAGAACGGCTCGAAATCTTGGAACTGCGCCTTGTTCGGATCGTAGTAGTGCGCGGCGGTGTAGTGCATGTCGGCGGTGAGCCAGACGATGTTGCGCACGTCGGCGCGCTTGATCGCACTGAGCAGATCAGCGATCTCGTGCTCGCGCCGGTCGGGTGCGCCGTCGCCAAGCGCGACGGCATCGAGACTGACGAGGCCGATGGGTAGGTCGGCCGCGATCACCTTCCAGGTCGCGCGCGAGGCGGCGAGCTCCCGCTTCAGCCAGGCGAGCTGCTTGGCACCGAGAATCCAGCCGCGATGATCGTCGCCCTTGTTCCAGGTCTCGTCGCGATAGCTGCGCATGTCGATCATGAAGACGTCGAGCAGCGGGCCGTAGCCGATCTTGCGGTAGACCCGGCCCATGCGCGCGCCGATGTCGCGGATCGGCATGAAGTCGAAGAAGGCGCGGCGAGCGCGTGCGGCGAGGCGCGGGGTGCCGTCGTCCTCGAAGCCGGCTTCATCGTAGCTGCCGATGGGCGACCAGTCGTTCGTGACCTCGTGGTCGTCCCACTGCGCGAACATCGGCACCTGCGCATGGAAGGCGCGAAAGTGCTCGTCGAGATGGTTGTATTTGTAATTGCCGCGAAACTGCGCCAGCGTGTGGGCGACCTCGGCTTTGTCCTCCGTCACCACATTGCGCCAGGTCTCGCCGTTCGGCAGCTTCTGCTCGGAGGGAATCGCGCAATCGGCGTAGATGTGATCGCCGGAATGGATGAAGAAGTCCGGACGGTTGTCGAGCATAGTGCGATAGCTGCGATAGCCGCCGCGCGAGACGTCGATGCCCCAGCCCTGCCCCGCGACGTCGCCGGACCACACGAACGAGATCGACTGGCCGGCCGCCGGCGCGGTGCGGAAATGGCCGATACGGCTTTCGCCGGCGATGCCGGTCGCGATGTCGTCGAAGCGCACGCGATAGAAGATGTCCTGCCCCACCGGCAGATCGTCGAGCTGCAGCTTTGCGGTGAAGTCGGCGTCGGGCAGCGCATCGCGCGAGACGGATGCAATGATGGTCTTGAAGCTCTCGACGGTGGAGCACTCCAGCTGCATGCGCGCGGGCCGATCCGCGCGCGCCCAGATCACGGCGGAGCCATCGCAGACATCACCGGACTGGATGCCGCCCGCGATCTGCGGACGATCAGCGGCGCGACTGATCGAAGGCTTCGCAAGCGAGGCGATGGCGAGGCTTGAGGCGGAGCAGACCAGGAATTGCCGCCGGGTCCATGCGCGCGAGGCGCGGAGCGATGCCATTCAGGAGACCTTCGTCGAATCGCGACGGAAGGTGCCTGCGCTCCTTGACTCCGAGCTTACGGTTTCTTGACTCTGCGCCTACGGTTTTGCGACGTGGAGATGACGCATTGAGCGGGAGCCGCAGCGGCGGTCCACTCCCTCGCCCCGTTCTTAGGGGAGAGGGTTGGGGTGAGGGGCTCCATCCACACGTGCGATCGTCGCGGGACCTGTACCCCCTCACCCGGAATCCGCGCTACGCGCGAATTCCAACCTCTCCCCGCAAGCGGGGCGAGGTAAAGACACAGCGACAGCGCGCCTAGCGCTTCCAGTTGCAGATGCCGCCGGAGCGGCACGGCCAGGTCTGGATGCGGGTGTCCATCGCCTGCGCGTCGAGCGGATTGCCACGGCGATGTGCTAGCTTGGTGCGCGCTGCACCGCGCGGCTCGGCGCTCCTGGCACGCGCGACCTTCGGCTCGGGCACATGTACGCGCTCGGCGGCGACCTTCTTCGGCACATCCATCGGCTCGACACGGGCCTGCGCCTCGTTGCCGCCCTTGGCCTGGAGCGCCACCGGCGCGAACTGCGTCTCTGGCCCGAGCCGCTTCGGCGACAGCACCGCCTTGGAGAGATCGAGACCGAGATATTCGTCGGGCTTGTAGTCGTCAGCGCGTGCGAGTCCGCCCCATGCGAGCACGAGGGCAACTGCAAAACAAACGCTTTTCAGGACCACGGACGCCTCCTGAAATTGAATTATTAAAGGGGTAATTTACCCCTATTTAGGAGGCACCGCGTGCAATTCCAGCGGCCGATTGCCGCCGTGGTTAAGAAGTTTGCCGGTGTCAGGCGACTTTTCTTGCCGTTCCCGTACCCTCCAGGAACCCCAGCAGGCGGCTGCGGATGATGGTTTCCGCCTCGCTCATGATGCGATCGACGAGTTCCTTGCAGGTGGGGATGTCGTGGATGAGGCCCGCGACCATGCCGCAGCTCCAGGCGCCCGCGTCCATCTGGCCGTCCAGCATGATTTTTGGATAGACGCCCGCGACCTGGTCGTGGATGTCGTCGATGGAGAGCTTGGCGCCCTTCTCGCGCTCGATCTCGAGCAGGCGATCGACATTGGCGTTCTTGAGCACGCGCTCGGTGTTGCGCAGCGCGCGCATGATCAGGCGCGTGTCGAGCTCGGTGGCGGCGACCAGCGCATTCTTCACGTTCTGATGCACTGGCGCTTCCTTGGTGGCGATGAAGCGCGTGCCCATGTTCATGCCGGCCGCGCCGAGCGAGAGCGCCGCGACGAGGCTGCGCCCATCGGCCATGCCGCCCGAGGCGACGAACGGGATCTTCAATTCCTCCGCCGCACGCGGCAGCAGGATCATGTTCGGAATGTCGTCCTCGCCGGGATGGCCGCCGCACTCGAAACCGTCGACGCTGACGGCGTCGCAGCCGATCTTCTCGGCCTTCAGCGAGTGCCGCACCGAGGTGCATTTGTGGATCACCTTGATGCCGGCGGCCTTCAGTGCGGGCATGTATTGTTCCGGACTGCGGCCCGCGGTCTCCACCGCCTTGATGCCGCCTTCGACGATGGCCGCGATATATTCCGGATAAGGCGGCGCCGAGAACGTCGGCAGGAAGGTGAGGTTTACGCCGAACGGCTTGTCGGTCATGTCACGGCAGCGCGCGATCTCCTTCGCGAGCAGCTCCGGCGTCTTCTGTGTGAGACCGGTGATGATGCCAAGCCCGCCGGCATTGGAGACGGCGGCAGCCAGCTCGGCAAAGCCGACGAAATGCATGCCGCCCTGGATGATCGGGTGCTCGATGCCGAACAGTTCGGTAATCGCGGTCTTCACGTAGGTCCTCCTCCCGGAATTTGCTCAGGTTGATTTCAGTCTAGCCGGACTTTTGCGCCGCGGTCACCATTTCTCTCCGAACGGGCGGATCTCCATCTCGAAGGTCCAGGCACTCTTCGGCTGCTGGTAGAGCTGCCAATAGGAGTCGGCCACAGCCGACGGCGGCATCAAGAGGTCGGGATTGTCGAGCGCATTCGGGCCGAGCGCTTCGAGCCGGCGCTGCCGCACCCATTCGGTGTCGACGCCGGAATCGATGATGAGATGGGCGACGTGGATGTTCTTCGGCCCGAGCTCGCGCGCCATCGCCTGCGCCACGGCGCGGAGACCGAACTTCGCGCTGGCGAAGGCGGCAAAGCCGCTGCCGCCGCGCAAGCTCGCAGTCGCGCCGGTGAAGAAGATGTTGCCGCCGCCGCGCGGCAGCATCAGCCGCGCCGCTTCACGGCCGGCGAGGAAGCCGGAATAGCAGGCCATCTCCCAGACTTTGCGGAAAACGCGTTCGGTGGTGTCGAGGATCGGAAAGTTGACGTTGGCACCGACGTTGAAGATGCAGACTTCGAGCGGCGCATGCTTGTCGGCATCGTCGAGAAAGGAGATGACTTCCTCCTCCTTGCGCGCATCGAGCGAGCGCGCGTGGATCTCGCCGCCGGCAACTTCGATATCCTTCACCAGCGGCGCGAGCTTGTCGCCGTTGCGCCGGCCGGCGAAAATCGAAAAGCCCTCTGCGGCAAATTTCTTGGCGATCTCCGAACCGATGAAATCGCCGGCGCCGATCACGGCCGCTGTCGCGTTTCGCTTGGGCAAGGTCGCCTCCTCCGGGCAAGACACGTGATTGGGCCGGAGGCTATAATCCCAGCATAGAGCCGTCAAATACCCACGAGCTCAATGTCGCGCCGGCGCATGCAGATCGATCGGCCGCAGCACAGCCGCGGTGGGGATCATCAGCACCGCGACGATCGCAAGCGTCCAGAACACGTCGATATAGGCGAGGAAATCGACCTGCTGCTGCAAGGTGCGGCCGACCCAGGCCACCGCCTGTGACGCCGCATCGCTCGCATTCGAGCCCTGCGCCTGGAAGTAGCGCGTCATGGCGTCGATGGTCTGCTGATAGCCGAGGTCGGACGGTGCAGCGTGCTCGATCAGGCGGCTCTGATGAAATTGCTGGCGCTGCGCCAGAATGGTCTGCGCCAGCGCAACGCCCATGGATCCTCCGATGTTGCGGGCGACGTTGATCAAGGCAGAAGCCTGGTTGGTCTTGTCCGGCGGCACGCCGTCATAGGAGGCGGTCGTCACCGGCAGGAACAGGAAAGGAAGACCTATCGCGAGGAAGATGCGCGACAATGCCGCATAGCCGTAGGTGATGTCGCCGCTGAGCCCGGTGAGATGCCACATCGAGAACGCGACGACCGCAGCGCCGAACATGATGAGATATTTCGGCTGCACGGTGCTGATGAGGCGACCGACCACCGGCATCAGCACCAGCGTCGCGACGCCGCCGGGCGACAGCGCAAGTCCGGCCAGCATGGCCGTGTAGTTCAATTCGGTCTGGAGCAGTTGCGGCAGAAGCTGCGTGGTCGAGATCAGCACCGCACCGGTGCCGAGCATGACCAGGAAGCAGGCGCCGAACTGGCGCCGGCCGAGCAGTCGGAGGTCGACAATGGGATCCTCGCGCGTCAGCTCCCACGGGATCAGCGCGAGCAGCGACACCGCCGCCAGCACCGCGAAGACGATGATCATGTTCGAGCCGAACCAGTCGTTGCGCTGGCCTTCATCGAGAACGTATTCGAGCGAGCCCAGCCCGATTGCGACGAGTGCGAAACCGACATAATCGACCCGCAAGCCCTTGCTCAGCAGCTTCTGCCTCTCTTCCTCCGCGCCCGAGGGCTCCTTGACCAGCGTGCCGACCAGGAATAGCGAGAGCAGGCCCATCGGCACGTTGATCAGGAACACCCAGTGCCAGCTGTAGGTGTCGGTGATCCAGCCACCGAGCGTCGGGCCGATCACCGGCGCGACCACGACGGCGACGCCGTAGATCGCAAAGGCCTGGCCGCGCTTGTGCGGCGGGAAGGAGTCGGCGAGGATCGCCTGCTCGCTGGTCGCCATGCCGCCGCCACCGAGGCCCTGGAGAATCCGGAACAGCACCAGCGCCTCCAGATTCCAGGCAAAGCCGCACAGCAGCGATGCCACCGTGAACGTCGCCACGCACATCATGTAGAAGCGCTTGCGGCCGATCACGGTCGACAGCCAGCCCGAGATCGACAGCACGATGGCATTCGCAACGAGATAGCTGGTGATGACGTAGGTGCTCTCGTCGAGGCCCACCGCGAGCCCGCCGGCGATGTGGCGCAGCGCGACATTGGCAATGGTGGTGTCGAGCACCTCCATGAAGGTCGCGATCGAGACCACGAAGGCGATCAGATAGGGATTGTGTCCGCCGGCCGCCGAGCGCTCCGGCGACCAGCCTCCGGCGCCCTCTTGCGTGGCGTCGGTCATCGCACCCTGGTCCAGGGCACGACCGACATGCCGGGACCGACAGGCAGATCGGCCGGCCAGTTGTCGACCACGATCTTCACCGGCACGCGCTGCACCACCTTGACGTAATTGCCGGTGGCGTTCTCCGCCGGCAGCAGACTGAACGCGGTGCCGGAGCCCGGCTGCACGGAATCGACATGGCCGGTCAGCTTGCGCCCGGGATAGGCGTCGATGCGGATCTCGACCGGCTGGCCCGGACGCATGTCGTTGAGCTGCGTCTCCTTGTAGTTGGCGACGATCCAGACCTCGTCCGGCACGAACATCATCAGGCTCTGGCCTGCCGTGACGAAGGTGCCCTTGGCGCCCGACAGCTTCACCACGCGACCGGACTGCGCCGCGACGACGCTGGTGTATTGCAGATTCAGCTTGGCCTGATCGAGCTGCGCCTGCGATTGCTCCAGTTGTGCCTTGGCGCCTTCGAGCTGGGCCTGCAGCGTCTTGATGCCGACCTGTGCGGTCGTGACCGCGGTCTTGGCGCGCTCGGTGTTGGCCTGCTGCGCCTGAAGGTCGGAGCGCGTCTGCTGCTGGCGCTGCACGGTGCCGGCGCCCTTCTCGACCAGATCTTCCGCGCGCCTGAACTCCTCTTGCGCGAACTGGAGCTGGGCCTGCGCCTGATCGAGCTGGGCCTGAGCCTGCTTGATCTGCTCCTCCTGGGAGACGATCTGCGCCTCGACATTGGCGATGTTGGCCTTGGAGACTTCAACCTGAGCAGTAGCCTGATCGACCGCGATCCGGTAGTCGCGCTCGTCGATCTTCGCCAGCAGATCGCCGGCCTTGACATGCTGGTTGTCGGTGACCGGCACGTCGGTCACGTAGCCGCCGACCTTCGATGCCACGGAAAAGCTGCGCGCCGCGACGAAGGCGTCGTCGGTGGATTCGTAGTGGCGGACCTCGAGCCAATAGAGCACGCCGCCGACGAGGGCTGCGATCAGCACGACGGTCCCGACACTTGCCAGCAGCCAATGCTCACGCAGCCGGTCGCGCAGCGATGGCGTCTGCGCCGACTTCTGGCCGTCGGCGTCGCGGGTCTGATCAGGAGGGGTTTTCGGAGCCTCCTTCGCCCTCTGCGGCTGCTCCGCGGACGGATCGCGCTGCCGTGTCTGAGCATCCACGGTGAACACCTTTCTTGCGGACTAAACCGGCGGGAGAGCAGAGACGAGCAGCTCGCGCACTGCGAGCCTAACCGCAGCGCTGAGGCATGGTTCCGGCTTTAAAGAAGCTCACCGCCATTCGTGATTGCATGTCAAAAAACAAGCGCGGCACTCTCGGTACCGCGCTTGCCTGAAGTGTCGGTATGGCGAACTTGCTCAGTGCGTCTTGGTCTCATGCCACTTCTCGAGATCGGGCTTCACCTTGCCCGACCCCTGCTCCTTCTCCGGAGTGCCCTTCCAGGGCGTGTCCGTTTGACTGTGCGAGCCCCAGTCATTCTGCTGCCGGGGATCGTCGTTGGGTCGTTCCTTGCTCATCGCAGGCTCCTTCGCTGGATGCTATGCGAAGGGAACGCCGTAATAGGAGTTGATGCCGCGAACCGCGGCGTCGTCACCCCAGTTCCAGTCGCTCCGATCGCCGTATTTCGGCGCGCCTTCCAGCTCCTTGGTGGTGATGCCGGTGACATAGCCGCCGAGCTCCGTGTCGTATTTGAGCGACTGCCAGGGCAAGGGATAGTGATCATTGCCGAGCCCCAGGAAGCCGCCGAAGCCGAGCACGGCGTAGGACACCTTGCCGCTGACCTTGTCGATCATCACACGCTCGATCGAGCCGATCCGGTTGCGATCCGCGCCATAGACCGATGTTCCCTCGACCTTGTCGCTGCCGATCAACCGGCCCATCTCGCCGCGGTCCAGTTCGCCTTGATTCAACATATCAATTCTCCACTCAGCCAATGTGTGAACCAACCGCACAGGCGAGCGATCGTTCCGGCACGCAACCTGCCCAACATTCAGGAACATCGCCGGAAACGCGCGGTTCTCTAACGTCACACCGAGAGAAACCGGAAGCCGCCTCGATGTCCCAGACCGTCTCCGACTTCATCGTCCAGCGCCTGCATCAATGGGGCGTGCGGCACTTGTTCGGTTATCCCGGCGACGGCATCAACGGCGTGTTCGGCGCGCTGAACCGGGCGGACGGCAAGATCGGCTTCGTGCAGGCGCGGCACGAAGAGATGGCCGCGTTCATGGCAACCGCTTATGCGAAGTTCTCGGGCGAGCTCGGCGTCTGCATCGCGACCTCGGGCCCGGGCGCCTCGCATCTCATCACCGGCCTCTATGATGCGCTGCTCGATCACCAGCCGGTGCTGGCGATCGTCGGCCAGCAGGCACGCGATGCGCTGGGCGGGAACTACCAGCAGGAACTCGACCTCGTCTCGATGTTCAAGGACGTTGCCGGCGCCTATGTCATGCAGGCGTCCTCGCCCGCGCAGGTGCGGCACCTGATCGATCGCGCGGTGCGGACTGCATTGGCCCGGCGTGCTCCCACCGCGATCATCCTGCCCAACGATCTCCAGGAAGAGCCCTACGAAAGCCCGCCCCGTGCGCACGGCACGCTGCATTCCAGCGTCGGCTACAATGCGCCCAGCATCTTGCCGCGCGACGCCGATCTCGACCGCGCCGCGGAGGTGCTCAACGCCGGCAAGAAGGTCGCGATGCTCGTCGGCGCCGGCGCGCTCCACGCGACCGACGAGGTCATCGCGGTCGCCGACCGCTTGTCGGCTGGCTGCGCCAAGGCGCTGCTCGGCAAGGCGGCGCTGCCGGACGATCTGCCTTGGGTGACCGGCGCGATCGGGCTGCTCGGCACCGAGCCCAGCTACAACATGATGATGGGCTGCGACACGCTGCTGATGGTCGGCTCCGCCTTTCCCTATGCCGAATTCCTGCCCAAGGAAGGCGTCGCGCGCGGCGTGCAGATCGACATCGACGCCAGCATGATGTCGATCCGCTTTCCCATGGAAGTCGGCCTCGTCGGCGATGCCGCAGAGACCTTGCGCGCGCTGCTGCCGCGGCTCGCGCCGAAGGCCGATGGAGCCTGGCGCAAGGGGATCGAAGAGGACCTCGCAAAATGGTGGAAGACGCTGGACGACCGCGCGCATCAGCCAGCCGCGCCGGTCAATCCGCAACTGGTCGCCTGGGAATTGTCCCCTCGCCTGCCCGACCGCGCCATCATCACCAGCGATTCCGGATCCTGCGCCAACTGGTTCGCGCGCGATCTGAAGATACGCCGCGGCATGATCGCTTCGCTCTCGGGCGGCCTCGCCTCGATGGGCGCCGCGGTGCCTTATGCGCTTGCCGCGAAATACGCCCATCCGGATCGGCCGGTGATTGCGCTGGTCGGCGACGGCGCGATGCAGATGAACAACATGGCCGAGCTGATCACGGCCGCGAAATACTGGCGCTCCTGGCGCGACCCGCGCTTCATCGTCTGCGTCTTCAACAACGAGGACCTCAACCAGGTCACCTGGGAGCAGCGCATCATCAACGGCGATCCCAAATTCGAGGCCTCGCAGCGCATTCCCGACGTGTCCTATTCCCGCTTCGCCGAGATCATCGGCCTCACCGGCATCTTCGTGGACAGTCCGCAGCTGCTCGGCTCGGCCTGGGATCAGGCGCTGGCGAGCGAGAGGCCCGTCGTGCTGGAGGTGAAGACCGATCCCGAGGTGCCGCCGCTGCCGCCGCACATCACGCTCCAGCAGGCCAAGAACTTCTCGCTCGCGCTGATGAAGGGCGATCCGAACGAGAGCAGCGTCATCAAGGGCGCGGCACGGCAGGTGCTCGAAACCATCCTGCCCGGAAAGGAGTGAACCATGAGCGATTTCCGCGATATCCAGCATGGCGTCAACGACCCCGTCGATGGCGTCGACGTGAAGCAGCACTTCAACGACAACAAGACGCCCCACGAGCGCGCACAACACCATGCCGACGTGCGTGCAGAGCCTTCGGCCTCGCCAAGCGAACCGTTTCTGCCCGAGCGGCTGCGGCGCAAGCCGACCGATCCGATCAATCCGCGCACCGGCCGCAACCCCACCGATTAGCCGTTAGGAACCTCGGCCCCAGCGGTGTGTTGGTCGGCGCAACGTCGCGCGGCGAGAGGCTGTGCGCCCACATCGGAGAGATCGGACCATGAAACGCACCATCGTCGCCATCGCCTGCGTGCTGCTTGCAGGCCCCGCGCTCGCCCAGTCGCTGGGCGAGAAGACCGGGGTCAATTCGGCACTCGGCGTCGCGCCCGCCACAGCCGACTTCGTCAAGGAGGTGGCGATCAGCGACATGTTCGAGATCGAATCGAGCAAGCTCGCCGAGCAGAAGGGCAATGCGCAGGAGAAGGCCTTCGCCCAGCAGATGGTGACGGACCACACCAAGACCAGCGGCGAGCTGAAGGGCCTGGTCAGCGGCGGCAAGGTGCAGGCGACGCTGCCGACGGCGCTCGACAGCTCGCACCAGAGCAAGCTCGACAAGCTCAAGGGCGCGACGGGCAAGGATTTCAGCTCGGACTACAATTCCTACCAGGTCAGCGCCCACGAGGACGCCGTGTCGCTGTTCGAACGCTATGCCAAGGGCGGCGACAATTCCGCGCTGAAGGACTGGGCCGGCAAGACCCTGCCGGCACTCAAGCACCATCTCGACATGGCCAAGGAGCTCGGCAAGGCCCCGAGCGTCGGTCAGTCGGAGTAACCATCTTCTGATGGACGCCGGCCCTTGCGGTCCTCCCCGTTAGCAACGATGCCGGTCTCGGCGGATTGATCTCAAAATCGCGGAGACCATCGTGGCACAGCAAGACAAGACCTCACTCACCCGCCGGCACGTCGTTCACGCCGCGAGCACAACGCTCGCGGCGGCTTCGCTGGCGTCTTTGTCAGTGAAAGGAGAGACATCCATGGCCGAGCAGAAGCTGATCGACCCCGTCAGCCGCTATCCGAAGCCACCGTTCAAGAAGCAGTCGCAGCCCTGGCCGGGTCTTGCCGGCAAGATGGAGCCGCGCCCCGATCATGGCGAGACCAGCTACAAGGGCTCCGGCCGCCTTGCCGGCCGCAGGGCGCTGATCACCGGCGGCGACTCCGGCATGGGCCGCGCCGCCGCGATCGCCTATGCGCGCGAAGGCGCCGACGTCGCCATCAACTATTTCCCGACCGAGGAGGCGGATGCGCAGGACGTGATCGCGCTGATCAAGAAGGAAGGCCGCAGCGGCGTTGCCATCCCCGGCGATCTCCGCGACGAGGCTTTCTGCAAGACGCTGGTCGAGCAGGCCGTACAGCAGCTGGGCGGGCTCGATATCGTGGTTTGTAACGCCGCACGCCAACAGAGCCGCGAGTCGATCCTCGATGTATCGTCCGAGGATTTCGACGCGACCATGAAGACGAATATCTACGCGCCATTCTGGATCATCAAGGCGGCGCTGCCGCATCTGGGGCCCGGGTCCTGCATCATCGGCACGACCTCCGAGCAGGCTTACGATCCGTCTCCGGAGCTCTACGATTACGCGCAGACCAAGGCGGCGACGATGAACTACGTGAAGTCGCTGGCCAAGCAGCTCGGCCCGAAAGGCATCCGCGTCAACGGCGTCGCGCCGGGCCCGATCTGGACGCCCCTGCAGGTCTCCGGCGGCGCATCGATGGAGAAGCTCGAGAAGTTCGGCGGCATGACTCCGCTCGGGCGCCCCGGCCAGCCTGCCGAGCTCGCGTCCATTTACGTGCAACTGGCCGCGGCGGATGCAAGCTACGCGACCGGTCAGGTGTATGGATCCGCCGGCGGATCAGGTCAGCCATAGCCTCGGCGCCGCGGGCCGATGACAGGTAAAAGCCAGGAACGATCGCCGCCTTCCTGGTTTACATAACTGTCACAAAGGAACCACCGCCTGCGGACCGATGGCGCTCGTAACTGTCAAACCTACCCGGATCGATACAGCGATCGCGAACGAGATCGCGGACCACACCAACCCAGGGCTTGAGCACGCTGCCGAGACGTTGACGTGGGGCGCCGACGAGCACGTGCTGCTCGCACTCGCCGCGGCAGGATGGCTCTACACAAGGCTGCGGCAACCGCAGGAGCGCCGCCTTGCCGATCACGTGCTGATGGTGTCGATGGCGACAGCCGTGCTGCCGCACGTCCTGAAGTCAGTGTTCAATCAGACGAGACCGGACCGGCTGACAGTGCGCGGCCATCGGCGCGGCATTCCCTTTTCCGGACGATCCCGGGACGCATTTCCCTCAGGTCACGCCGTGCATATGGGGGCACTCGCCTCCGCCGCCGGCCTGTTGTCGCCGGCGCGGCGCCGGGTGGCGCGCGCGCTCGCCGTGGCGCTGTCGTCGACGCGGGTGGCGCTGCTTGCGCATTGGACCAGCGACGTGGTGGTAGGCTTCACGCTCGGCGTCCTCGTCGAGCGGCTGCTCAGGCCGTTCACACTCGGAAAGTCAGGGCAGCCGCGGCCTTCAGCTTTCCGGGTGCGGCCATGACGGAATATCTTGTGCGTTTCATCGCCGGCGGCCTGATCGTCTCCGTGTTCGCGATCTGCGGCGACATGCTGCGGCCGAAAAGCTTTGCCGGGCTGCTCGGCGCCGCGCCCTCGGTCGCGCTGGCGACGCTTGGCATCGCCGTGGTCCAGCATGGCCCGCAATATGCTGCGGCCGAGAGCTGGACGATGATCTACGGCGCGATTGCCCTCGCCTGCTACAGCCTCGCGGTCTGCCATTTAGTGATGAGGCTTCGTCTCGCCGCGCTGCCGGCCACCATTGCCGCCTTCGCGGTATGGCTCGTGGTCGCCTTCGGCCTGCTCGCGGGCTTCGGAGGTGCGGCGTGATGCTCGTCAAGCTGTCGTCCGCCTCGCTCAAGCAGACGCGCTGGTACGAATACGGCATTCGCTTCCTGTTCGGAGGCCTGGCCACGGTTTTCGCTGGCCTCGTCAGCGCGCGCTTCGGCGTCGCCGTTGGCGGGCTGTTCCTCGCGCTCCCCGCCGTCCTCTGCGCCAGTGCGACGCTCATCGAGAGCCATGAGCGCCGCGCCAAGGAGAAGACCGGCCTCAGTGGGCGGCGACGCGGGCAGCAGGCCGCAGCGCTGGACGCTGCGGGGGCCGCTCTTGGAAGCATTGGTCTTGTGGCGTTCGCTTCTATCTTTTACGCCCTGGTTCCGGCGAGTGCGGTCGGCGCATTCGCCGCCGCCTTTCTGGTGTGGGCTGCCGTCGCGGTGGCGGCGTGGTCGCTGAGGCGGACGCTTCGCATCACCTCCGGCCGCAGACAGTCCGAACGCCGGGCGTGATCAGCGAGGAGCCGTAGCCTCTTCTCGTAGCATCAGGAAACCGTACATCTCGGCGGCGGTCTGAAGCTGATCGAGGCGCGCGAGAACCGAGTCGCGCAGGTGTCCGTCCGGCAAGCCGGACAGCTCATGCTCGAGCCGCAGCCTGTGCGCATCGAGGCGTTGCTCGAATGTGTGCGGCTCAGATCGTCTTCGCATCGTCCGTCCTCGGCGGTTGCAGGCCGGGACTGTTGGCCCAGCGCTCGACCTGTTCGATGACCTTCTGGTGGCTCGGACGCACCGGCTTGGGGGCTTCGGGCTCCTCGGAAAGCTTGCGGGGTAACCTGACGTCCTGTGTCATGGCTTCTCTCCCTTTCAAAGAGAATGCGCCATCGCACGAGTCGTTTCAACATAACTTATTGATTTTACTGCTGTTTCTTACTAATTTGATGATTTTTCCGACTCTTATGGAACTCCAGACAAGTTCGTTCATTGAATAAACTACTCAACTTACACATTTTGCGTGATCGACCATGAACGACCTTCGCGCCGAGCGCCTTCAGGTCATGCTCTCGCCGGAAGAGTTGGCCGCCGTTGACGATTTCCGGTTCAAACACCGTATGCCCACGCGTGCAGCAGCGGTCCGCGAACTACTCAAGTTCGGACTGGCCGCCCTCGGCGTTGACGCCGTGGCTGGCGTGAAATCGAGCAGCTTCGGCGTGTTCGGCCGCGGCCCTGAGGGCCACACTCAGGGCGAGCCTGACACCGGCAAGGACGACTAATCCAACGTCCTACTCGCAAGCAAAACGGCCCCAGCACGGGAGTGCCGGGGCCGTCCTTGGAGATTGCTTCCGGCGCACCGGGGGCATGACAGCCGGAAGCAACCCGTCGACTCTTCGCGCGGGGATTCGTTCCTCGCGCTATTTTTGCAGCATGATCTTTCCGGAAAACCGCTTCACAGTTTTCCGGATCGTGCTCTAGCCGCTCGGTGCGGAGCCGGAATCATCCGGCGTCATGCCCGAGCCCGGCGTCTTGCTGTTGTCGTTAAGCTTGGGATCGCGCGTCGCTTCACGCGACGGCGAGCCCTTTGGATTCGTTTTTTGGGGATCCGTCTTGTGCACGGTCTGTGCGCGCTGCTTGTCGCTGGGCTGGTCTTCAGCGCGCTTATCCCTAACGATGCCGTGGTCGGAATGCGCCATGATGTCCTCTCGCTTCTCCGATGTCTCGAAGCGCTTACGCACCGCGGCGCCGAATGTTCCGGCGTGGCACTAACTGTGTGCGGCGTGGACCGCGACCGATGCCTTCTCCAGATGCACCTGCCGAACGGTCGTCACCGTCGCGAACGCGACCGAGACGCCGAAGGCGAGAATGAGTGAAAGCAGAGCCAGACGTGGAGCCATCGCAAAACCTCCTTCCGGAATCGGAAAAATCAACGCGATCGACTGTTGCTCAATGATCCCAAATTGGTCACTTGCATTCCGTGAGCGGTCTCACACGCAGATCCACGAAGCGGAGAGTTACTTACGCACTTCGCGTTTGAGGGGTCCGGATCGTAACGGGCGGGATTTCGCCATCAAGCCAATCCTGCTCGTTGGCGAGCGCCGTCCAGGCGTCCGCCATGCGTGAGTAACGCTTGTGGGCAGGTTGTCCCTCCGCTCGCTCGGCGAGCTGAAGACAGTTGTCCGCGTTATCCCTGAAGATGTCAGACTGTTTCATCACAAGCATCTGGGGATGGAACTCCCGCGTCGCAACCGGCCTTACTCCATCGTAAGGTTAGGGAACTTCGCACGCCGCCAGTCATTGGAGCTGCATGAGGATTCTTGTCGCGATTGTCCTGACCTTCATCAGCACCGCGGCGCCCGCCGACAATACGGGTGAGCGAACGGCCGGCGACCGCACGCCGACCGCGACCGACGTCATCAGCGGCCTCTACAGCTTCAGCCGCTTCCAGCAGGGCCTTCTGGAGAGCACCGATCTGAAGGGCAATGCGGAGGTCAAGAACCTCGCCGCCTTGCGCGCCGAAGAGGCGGCCAAGCGCGACAAGGCGCTGAAGCAAATCCAGGAGGCGATCGGCACCGAGCCGCGCGCCGGCAAGACGACGTCGGTGAGCGCAGGCCTCGTCGAACCCGAAAATTCGGACGGGCCGACTTACGTCAGAAGCTTCTATGCCGCGCAGATTCCCGAGTATGAATCCGTCATCAGCCTGCTCGAGCACTATCTGAAGGCACCCGATAATGCGCAACTCGCGGCCTTCGCGCGCGAGCAGCTCCCGGCGCTGCGCTCGCAGGTTAGAGATGCCGAGCGCACCATGGCGGATAAATAGCCGCTTTACTTGTCATTCGGATGATGTTGCTGGCTCTCCGGCCGCACGGTGCGGTCGCTGTCCGGCATCCTGTCCCGGCCCGCATCGCCATTGTCATCCTTGCCGCCCGAGGTCGAGGTGCCGCTGCCGCTCGGGTTCGACCTGGTCGAGCTCCTCCCGGTGGTTGACGAGCCGGCATGCGGGGTAGCGGAGCTGGCGGCGGGATCGCCGGTCACGGCCCCGCGGCCGCTCGGCGTACCCTGGGCGAACGCCGATCCCGCGGCGAACAATAAGACGATGATCGCGGCAATTCCTGCTCTCATATGCACACTCCCTCTCTTTCGGGCTAACCGCAGGGGCGGCGCTCCGTTCCGAGCATCGCCGGCGTGGAGGGTCACCACGCCTATGGCAATTTTTTCCGAAGCCGCATGGAACCAATCCGATTGATCACCGTTAAATCGGCCGGGCTGAGCAAAGCAGGTTCCATTTGCACGCGTCGCAACCTTGACGCTTGATTTCGAATTTGGCTGACGCTCTATTTTGACCAACCGCGTTGTGCCAGGATTCGGCCGATGCCTGCGGGGGAATCAGTATGAGCGACCTCGATCCCGGAACTGCATCACGCTCCGGTCGTCGCGTCCCAAAACCTAAAACCAACGGTATGTCAGAGCCGGATTCCCGGGCGGAACTGCTACTCGTCTTACAGGCCATGCGCAGCGGCGATTTCTCCGCGCGGATGAGCGGCGACTATCTCGGTATCGACGGCAAGATCGCCGACACTTTTAACGAAATCATCGCCGCCAATCAGCGCATGGCGCAGCAGCTCGAGCTGGTCGGCCAGGTCGTCGGCCGCGAAGGCAAGACCCGCCAGCGCGTGAAATTCGGCCTCGCCTCGGGCTCCTGGGCCGACATGGAAGGCTCGGTCAACACACTGATCGACGATTTGCTCTGGCCGACGCGCGAGGTGACCCGCGCCGTCGCCGCCGTCGCCCAAGGCGACCTGCTCCAGACCGTCAAGCTCGATGTCGACGGCCGGCCACTGCGCGGCGAATTCCTGCAGTCGGCGACCATCGTCAACACCATGATCAAGCAGCTCGGCGTATTCACCTCCGAGGTGACGCGCGTGGCGCGCGAGGTCGGCACCGAAGGCAAGCTCGGCGGCCAGGCCCAGGTGCCTGAGGTGACCGGCGTCTGGAAGGACCTGACCGAGAGCGTCAACTCGATGGCGAACAACCTGACCAACCAGGTTCGCAACATCGCCGAGGTGACGATCGCGGTGGCCAACGGCGACTTGTCGAAGAAGATCACGGTCGACGTCCGCGGCGAGATCCTTCAGCTCAAGGAAGCCATCAACACGATGGTGGACCAGCTGCGCTCCTTCGCCTCCGAAGTCACCCGCGTGGCGCGCGAGGTCGGCACCGACGGCAAGCTCGGCGGCCAGGCGATCGTGCCCGGCGTTGCCGGAACCTGGAAGGATTTGACCGATTCCGTGAACGCGATGTGCGGCAACCTCACCGCACAGGTGCGCAACATCGCCAACGTCACCACGGCCGTGGCTCGCGGCGACCTCTCGCGCAAGATCACGGTGGACGTGCGCGGCGAGATCCTGGAGCTGAAGGACACCATCAACACCATGGTGGACCAGCTCAACTCCTTTGCCTCGGAAGTGACGCGCGTCGCGCGCGAGGTCGGCACCGAAGGCAAGCTTGGCGGCCAGGCCCAGGTGCCTGGTGTGGCCGGCACCTGGAAGGATCTCACCGACAACGTCAACTTCATGGCGTCGAACCTCACCGCGCAGGTCCGCAACATCGCCGACGTCGCCACCGCCATCGCGGGCGGCGACCTGTCGAAGAAGATCACCGTGAACGTCTCGGGCGAAATCCTTCAGCTGAAGGAAACGCTCAACACCATGGTCGACCAGCTCAACGCCTTCGCCGGCGAAGTCACGCGCGTCGCCCGCGAAGTCGGCACCGAAGGACGACTGGGCGGCCAGGCCAACGTGCTCGGTGTCGCCGGCACCTGGAAGGACCTGACGGAAAGCGTCAACTCGATGGCGTCGAACCTGACTGCCCAGGTCCGCAACATCGCCGAGGTGACGACCGCGGTCGCCGGCGGCGACCTGTCGAAGAAGATCACGGTGGACGTTCGCGGCGAAATTCTCGAGCTGAAAGACACCATCAACACCATGGTGGACCAGCTCAACGCCTTCGCCGGCGAAGTCACGCGCGTGGCGCGCGAGGTCGGCACCGAAGGCAAGCTCGGTGGCCAAGCCCAAGTGCGTGGCGTCGCCGGTACGTGGAAGGACCTCACCGACTCCGTCAACTCAATGGCTTCGAACCTGACCGGCCAGGTCCGCAACATCGCCGAGGTCGCGACCGCGGTCGCCAAGGGCGATTTGTCGAAGAAGATCACCGTGAACGTGTCGGGCGAGATCCTTCAGCTGAAGGAAACGCTCAACACCATGGTCGACCAGCTCAACGCCTTCGCCGGCGAAGTCACGCGCGTCGCGCGCGAGGTCGGCACCGAAGGCAAGCTTGGCGGTCAGGCCCAGGTGACGGGCGTCGCCGGCACCTGGAAGGACCTCACCGACAACGTGAACTCGATGGCGGGCAACCTCACCGCCCAGGTCCGCAACATCGCCGAGGTCGCCACCGCGATCGCAGGCGGCGACCTGTCGCGCAAGATCACCGTGGACGTCCGCGGCGAGATCCTTCAGCTCAAGGACACGCTGAACACGATGGTCGACCAGCTCAACCGCTTCGCGGGCGAGGTGACGCGCGTGGCGCGCGAGGTCGGCACCGAAGGCCGTCTCGGCGGCCAGGCCAACGTGCCCGGCGTCGCCGGCACCTGGAAGGACCTCACCGACAGCGTGAACTCGATGGCGGGCAACCTCACCGCCCAGGTCCGCAACATCGCCGAAGTCACCACCGCCGTGGCGCGCGGCGACTTGTCCCGCAAGATCACCGTGGACGTGAAGGGCGAAATCCTCGAGCTCAAGAACACCATCAACACGATGGTGGACCAGCTCAACGGCTTCGCTGGCGAAGTCACGCGCGTCGCCCGCGAGGTCGGCACCGAAGGCAAGCTCGGCGGTCAGGCCGAGGTGCCCGGCGTCGCCGGCACCTGGAAGGACCTCACCGACAACGTCAACTTCATGGCCTCGAACCTGACGGCCCAGGTCCGCAACATCGCCGAGGTCGCGACTGCGATCGCCGGCGGCGACCTGTCGAAGAAGATCACGGTCGACGTGCGCGGCGAGATCCTGCTGCTCAAGGACACCTTGAACACCATGGTCGAGCAGCTACGCTCCTTCGCCGCCGAAGTGACGCGCGTGGCGCGCGAGGTCGGCACCGAAGGCCGGCTCGGCGGTCAGGCCGTCGTGCCCGGCGTCGGCGGCACCTGGAAGGACCTCACCGACAACGTCAACCTGCTCGCCGCGAACCTCACGACGCAAGTCCGCAACATCGCCGAAGTCACCACCGCCGTGGCGCGCGGCGACTTGTCCCGCAAGATCACCGTGGACGTGAAGGGCGAAATCCTCGAGCTGAAAAACACCATCAACACCATGGTGGACCAGCTCAACGCCTTCGCTGGCGAAGTGACGCGCGTGGCGCGCGAGGTCGGCACCGAAGGCGAGCTCGGCGGCCAAGCGCAGGTGCCCGGTGTCGCCGGCACCTGGAAGGATCTCACCGACACCGTGAACTTCATGGCGGCCAACCTGACCGAGCAGGTCCGCGGCATCGTCAAGGTGGTGACGGCGGTCGCTAATGGTGATTTGAAGCAAAATCTCACCGTGAAATCGAAGGGCGAGGTCGCTGCCCTCGCCGATACCATCAACAACATGACCGAGACGCTCGCGACCTTCGCCGACCAGGTGACGTCGGTGGCGCGCGAGGTCGGCGTCGAGGGCCGTCTCGGCGGTCAGGCCGACGTGCCCGGCGCCGCCGGCACCTGGAAGGACCTCACGGGTAACGTCAACCTTTTGGCGGCCAACCTCACCTCGCAGGTGCGCGCCATCGCGGAAGTGGCGACCGCCGTGACCAAGGGCGACCTGACGCGATCGATCCAGGTCGACGCCCGCGGCGAAGTGGCCGAGCTGAAAGACAACATCAACACGATGATCACAAACCTCCGTCTGACGACGGACGTGAACACCGAGCAGGACTGGCTGAAGACCAATCTCGCCAAATTCACCAACATGCTGCAGGGCCAGCGCGACCTCGCCACCGTCGGCCGACTGCTGCTCACCGAGCTGTCACCGCTTGTGAATGCCCATACCGGCGTGATCTATCAGGTCGAGAACGAGGACAATCCGCAGCTCTTGCTGCTCGCCTCCTATGCCAGCGACGGCGTCTATCCTTATCAGCGCGTGCTCCAGTTCGGCGAAGGCCTGATCGGCCAGTGCGCTCTCGACAAGCGGCCGCGGGTGGTGGCCGACATTCCGTCCGACGTCGTGCCGATCAACTCGGCATTGTTCCGCGTCGCGCCCAAGAACCTCGTCGTGCTGCCGGTGCTGTTCGAGGGCCAGGTCAAGGCCGTGATCGAGCTCGCCTCGCTGGTCTCGTTCACGACCTCGCAGATGACGTTCCTGGAGCAGCTCACTGACTCCATCGGCATCGTGCTCAACTCGATCGAAGCGACGATGCAGACCGAAGGCCTGCTCAAGCAGTCGCAGCAGCTGGCCGGCGAGCTCCAGACCCAGCAGCGCGAATTGCAGCAGACCAACGACCAGCTCGAGCAGAAGGCGCAGCAGCTCGCCGAGCGCAACGTCGAGGTCGAGCGGAAGAACCAGGAGATCGAGCAGGCCCGCCGTGCGCTGGAGGAAAAGGCGACCGAGCTCGCGCTGACCTCGAAGTACAAGTCCGAATTCCTTGCCAACATGAGCCACGAGCTGCGCACGCCGCTGAACTCGATCCTGATCCTGGGGCAGCAGCTCACCGACAATCCGGACGGCAACCTCACCCTCAAGCAGGTCGAATTCGCCCGCACCATCCATGGCGCCGGCACCGACCTGCTCAACCTCATCAGCGACATTCTCGATCTCTCCAAGATCGAGTCCGGCACGGTGACGGTCGACGCCGAGGAGATCCTGACCGCGAACCTGCTCGAGACCGTCGGCCGGCCGTTCCGGCACGAGGCGGAGAACCGCAACCTGTCGTTCAAGATCGACCTCGATCCGAACCTTGCGCGCAGCATCGTCACCGACTCCAAGCGGCTGCAGCAGGTCCTGAAGAACCTGCTCTCCAACGCCTTCAAGTTCACCGCCGAAGGCGAGGTGTGCCTGACGGTCGCCGGCGCCGTCGGCGGCTGGGGCACGGATCACCCGGTGCTGAACTCCGCGCCGGCCGTGATCGCATTCGAAGTCTCCGACACCGGCATCGGCATTCCCCTGGAGAAGCAGAAGCTGATCTTCGAAGCGTTCCAGCAGGCCGACGCCGGCACCAGCCGCAAATACGGCGGCACCGGCCTTGGTCTTGCCATCAGCCGCGAGCTCGCAAGCCTGCTCGGCGGAGAAATCCATCTGCGCAGCGCGCCGGGCAAGGGCTCGACCTTCACGCTCTATCTGCCGCTGAAATATTCCGGCCCGACGCTGGCGCCGCGCGCGCCCGCGCCGCAGGCCTATAGCCAACCACCCGCGCTGCAGCCGACCGCGCCGGAGCAGCAGCGCGTCATCGAGCAATTGCCCGACGACCGTCTCAACCTCGAACCCGGCGACACCATCCTGCTCATCGTCGAGGATGATCCGCATTACGCGCGCGTACTGGTGGATCTCGCCCGCGACAAGGGCTTCAAGGTCCTGGTCGCCGCGCGCGGCGCCGAAGCGCTGGAGCTTGCCAAGCAGTACCAGCCGCGGGCCGTCTCGCTCGACGTGTTCCTGCCCGACATGCTCGGCTGGACGGTGCTGAGCCAGCTCAAGCACAATCCGCTGACCCGCCACATCCCCGTGCAGATCATTACGCTCGACGAGGACCGCCAGCACGCACTGGCCCGCGGCGCCTTCTCCTTCGTCAACAAGCCGACGACGACGGAAGGCGTGGCAGCTGCGCTGACGCAGATCAAGGAATATGCGCAGCCGCGGCGCAAGCGGCTGCTGATCGTCGAGGACAACGAGGCCGAGCAGCTCTCGATCCGCGAGCTCCTGCACCATGACGACATCGAGATCGTGGCAACCGACACCGGCGCGGGCGCGCTCTCAACGCTGCGCGAGGCGCCCTGCGACTGCGTCGTGCTCGACCTCAGGCTGCCTGACATGAGCGGCTTCGAGGTGCTCGACCAGATCCGCAAGGACGATGCGCTGTCGAACATTCCCGTCGTGGTCTTCACCGGCCGCGAGCTCTCGGCGGAGGAAGACGCGGAACTCCACACCATGGCGCGCAGCATCGTGGTCAAGGGCGTGGAATCGCCGGAGCGCCTGCTCGACGAGACCGCTTTGTTCCTGCACCGCGTGATCACGGAACTGCCGGTCGAGAAGCAGCGCATGCTGGAGAAGCTGAACAGTTCCGACGAGGATCTGATCGGCAAGACCGCCCTGTTGGTCGACGACGACGCCCGCAACATCTTCGCGCTGTCGAGCGTGCTGGAACGGCGCGGCATGAAGGTGCTGACGGCGACGACCGGCAGCGAGGCGGTCACACTGGTCGAATCCAACCCGGAAATCGCCATCGTGCTGATGGACATCATGATGCCGCAGATGGATGGCTATCAGACCATCGGCGTCATTCGCGAAAATCCGGCCTTCGCCCGACTTCCGATCATCGCGCTGACCGCCAAGGCGATGAAGGGCGACCGTGAGAAATGCCTGGAAGCCGGCGCGTCCGATTACCTCGCCAAACCCGTCAACACCGATCAATTGCTGCTTGCGATCCGCATGTGGCTGCACCGTTGAGCTGGATCCGCGAATGGACCACGAAAAGGTCAATATCCTCCTCGTCGACGACCAGCCGGCCAAGCTGCTCGCCTACGAGGTGATCCTGAAGGATCTCGGCGAGAACCTCGTGATCGCTTCGTCCGGCCGCGAGGCGCTGGAGGTGCTGCTCAAGACCGAGATCGCGGTGATCCTGGTCGACGTCTGCATGCCCGAGCTCGACGGTTTCGAGCTCGCCGCGATGATCCGCGAGCATCCGCGCTTCCAGAAGACCGCGATGATCTTCATCTCGGCGATCCAGGTCAGCGACATCGACCGGCTGCGCGGCTACGAGATGGGCGCGGTCGACTACGTCCCCGTGCCTGTTGTGCCCGAGGTGCTGCGCGCCAAGGTCAAGGTGTTTGCCGAGCTCTATCGCAAGACGCGGGAGCTCGAGCGGCTGAACCAGGACCTCGAGGATCGCGTCCGCGCCCGCACGGCGGAACTGGAGAACTCCACCGCGAAGCTGCGCGAGAGCGAAGAGCGGCGCAGCATGGCGATCGCCGCCGGCAAGATGGGATCATGGGACTGGGACTGGATCAACGGCGACTGGATGTGGGACGAGGGCCAGTTCCGCATCTTCGGCGTGACGCCGGAGACCTTCAACGTCACATCGGCGAACATCCAGGCGCTGCTGCACCCGGATGACATCGATCGGTTCGGCGATGCGGTTGCGGCATTCAACACCGGCGCGCGTGCCTATGAAGGGGAATTTCGCGTCAACCGTCCCGACGGCGAGGTGCGCTGGTGCGTCGGCACGGCGGCCGCAACGCTGGACCACGCCGGCCGTGTCGTGCGGGTGAGCGGCGTCACGGTTGATATCACCGAGCGCAAGCGGGCCGAGGAACGGCAGAATCTGCTGGCGCGGGAGGTCGATCATCGCGCCAAGAACGCGCTGGCGCTGGCGCAATCGATCGTGCGCCTGACCCGGGCCGACGAGGTCAAGGCCTATGTCAACGCCGTCGAGGGCCGCATCAACGCGCTGGCGCGCGTGCATACGATCCTGTCGCTGTCGAGCTGGCAGGGCGCCGAGCTCTCCAGGCTGATCGACGAAGAGCTTGCGCCCTATTCGCTCGGCGGCCAGATCAAGCTCGCCGGTCCCGAAGTTCAGTTGCTGCCGGCCACCGCCCAGACGCTGGCGCTGGCGCTGCACGAGCTTTTCACCAATTCGGCAAAGTATGGCGCGCTCTCGACGCGGTCCGGGCGGCTCATGATCGGCTGGCAGGTCGAGGACGACCTTCTCAAGCTGACCTGGGAGGAATCCGGCGGCCCGCTTGTCAGGACGCCGAAATCGCGCGGGTTCGGCACGCGCAGCCTGCTTGCCAGCGTCGAGTCCCAGCTCGGCGGACAGGCGCAATTCGATTGGCGAGCGGAGGGCCTGTTGTGCCGCCTGGACGTGCCGCTGACACGCAAGTCTGCGGCGACGACGGCACCCGGCAAGTTCGAGGCGGCCGGCTCCGTCGAATTGCAGCGCGCATCCGGTTAGCCCGACGCCGCGCTGGTCCTGCGCTGTGCCGTCTGCGGTTCGCGAGCGATGCGCCCCTCAAGCCAGGCTTCCGTTCGGGCCAGATCGCGCAGCGCCTTCGCATAGCGGCGGGCCGCGCTTCGCTCCGCGCCGCGCGGCAACTGGCGTGCCTTGCGCAAGATGTCCGCGGCCGCGTTGCGATAGGCCAGCGAGCGGTAAAGAAAAACTACCTTACCCATATCGAATGTTCCTGTGTTGCTGGCCCATATCCTCGCAAGCCCGGCATGAACGTCGGATGAAGCGCGCGACGGAATTCCTTGATCCGGATGGAACCAAAGAACGTCTCGCGCGTTTGCCTGCTGGATTCGGGACGCAGTTCCATGCGCGCGAAAAAGTCATCGGATCTGATTTCTCCCACTGGCATCATCAAGCTGATGACGCATGCGATGATGGGCGCAGCCCTCGGCCTCGCCTTCAGCCTCGCGCTCATCCTGTCCAATCCAGCGGTCGCCAATCTCTTGAATGACGGCGGTCGCCAGGCCGTCATCGTCTTCACCCTCACACTCGTGACGACCTTCGCGATCGGCGCGACACTCACCGGCGTCGTGTTCATCCTCGCAGAGGACAAGCAATCTTGAAGCTTGCGTGAAGCGAGCGAAATCTTTGTTGGGAACTCCTGCGACGGACGGCGGTTGGCAGCCTGCGTCATTTTAACTCAGGGAGTTCCCCCGCATGAAGACGACCAAGCTCGCTCTCGCCATGATGCTGGCAACCGGCCTTGCAGCCGCCCCGTTCGCCGCGCAGGCCAAGTCGCACAAGGCCAAGCATGGATCCTCGATGTCATCGTCGCAGACCACCGGCGCCAACACCAAGCCCTCCAAAGGCCCCGACGCCTCCGGCCAAGGCGGTTCTGGCCCGGGCTCCGATCAGGGCGGCACGATGACCAAGGGCGGCATGAGCAAGTAAGCTCAAATAGCTTCGGCCGCATCTCAAACAAAAGCCCCGCGGCAACGCGGGGCTTTTCGTCGAAACAGTGCAGCAAAGGTCAGGCAGCGCTGCGCTGGACGTGACGACCTTCCTTCACCTCTTCGATGATCTTGGCGCTGAAGGCGTCGAGGTCGCCGGGGTTGCGCGAGGTGATGACGCCCTGATCGACGACGACTTGTGAGTCTTCCCATGTCGCGCCGGCGTTGATGACGTCGGTCTTGATCGACTTGTATGACGTCATCTTGCGACCCTTGGCGATGCCGGTCTCGATCAGGAGCCAAGGCGCGTGGCAAACGGCAGCGACAATCTTCTTGGCGTTGAATATCTCCTTGATGAAGGACAGCGCCTTCGGCTCGACGCGCAAGAGATCCGGATTGATCTGGCCGCCGGGCAGCACGACCGCGTCGTAGTCGTTGCTGGAAACCTGGTCGAGCGTCTTGTCGACCTTCACCGGACGTCCCCAATCTTTCTTGTCCCAGCCCTTGATCTCGCCCGCCGCGAGCGAGACGACGTGGACCGTCGCGCCAGCCTGCTTCAGGCGATCGCGCGGCACTTCCAGTTCCGATTGCTCGAAACCGTTGGTGGCGAGAATGGCAATCGTCTTGCCCTTGAGATCCATGGAACGCTCCATCGCTATGAGAGGAGCCCGGTCAATCGGTCGAACCGGCTTCCGTTCCGAGCAACCGGCGGCATCTCACGGGGATGTGCGGCTTGCCGCAGCGGCCTGATGGCGGTCAAGTCATGACCACACCGGGCGCTAAAGCGCGATGAGATTTGGATGAATCGTCATCGCGCTTTAGGTTGTTGTTTACGCATGATCTTTCCGGAAAACCGCTTCGCACTTTTCCGGATCATGCTTTAGCGCCACATCGTCGGTGCGCGGACCAGAGCATCTCGCGCAGCCTGTTTAGATCCTCGATCGAGCGGCGATCTGTTTGCGCGGCCTCACGCAGCCGCGTGGCGACACGCTCGCGCGTCGCCAGTTCGGAGAGAGGAAGCCCGGCGCAGACGTCGTCCAGCACGGCCTGTATCAAAGCGGCCATTTCGGCATCGTGCATCGGCGAGCTCCAGCGTGTCGCGTAGCGCGCTCGCTTTAGCTGCGTCGGATGTCAGGGATGTTAAACGCGCCCCACAGCATTGGCTTTCACGAGCTGGTCGAGCTGCGCGCGCTTGCGCGCAATCAGGAGCTGGGCCGCAGCATCATCCAATCCCTCGCGCTGCAATTGCCGGATCGCGGAGCCGAGCTCGAGGATTTCGGCGCGCAGTCTTAGAATCCGGTACGTGTCCGGGTCTTCCTCCACCGCGCGCCTCCGAACTCTCAGCGGCGCGCGATGGCGCGCACCGGATTGACGGCTGTCTTCACGGGACGGAGGCGCACCCGGTCGCGGACATCAGGCAGGACGTCGCCACCGCCGGCGGCCTTCCATTCGCCGATCAGCAGATTGATCCTCCGGCGCAGATCCATCTGCGCCAGAGCCTTTTCGGTGCAGTCGCGATCGCGATTGACGAGGTCGCGGACGGACGCCTCGATATCGGCCATCTCCAGCCTCAAGGCGCTGATTTTACGTCGAATTTCATTAATTCTGTTGTCCATGGCTTGTTAGAACAAAATAAGAACATATAGTCAAGTCACGAATTCAGGATGGAGCAGCGACATGCAGGTTCAGGGTAAATACGACGCAAAGGCTTTTCTCATGGAGCAGATGACCCGCGCGCAGGGGCTGAGGCTGAAGCGGCTCAGCGAGGAGGCCTACCAGCCGGCGCAATACGATCGGGATCTGTCCTCCGCTGAAGCTGCGCGCCGCATCCGCGCGCTGGAGGCGGAGATCGAGCTCGCGAATTCTTTCTAGGCAGCCGGAACGTTCCGCGCTTTGGGAACCATGCTTGTGTCCAATGGTTTTTCCCCGGCCAAGGGAGAGAATGCATGGCACGCAAGGCAAAGAAACGCCGTTACTCGCGTAGCGCCGGCAGCGATGTCGAGAGCGAGATGCGGCGCTACAAGAAGGGCACTGCGAAGAGCGGACGCGGCGGTCGTGGCGGGCGCGTGAAGAGCCGCAAGCAGGCGATCGCGATCGGACTGTCGAAGGCGCGCAAGAAGGGCAAGAAAGTCCCGAAGAAGGCATCGAAGCGCAAGACGTCCAAGAAAAAGACGTCCAGGAAGACGTCTAAGAAGTCATCCAGGAAATCATCCAAGAGGTCGTCGAAGCGCAAATCCTCCTAGCGCTCGCGCCAATCCGTGTCAGATCATGCTGCCGGGCATGAAGCAGCGGATCGAAATCCCGAACGCGGTCTTCACCGGCCACACCATGGTGCGGCCGGCCCGGTTCGGCTCGGTGATGACGGCTTCATCCGGCACCTCGACCCACTGCCCGTCGAGACGCACGCGATAATGCCCGTTGTGCGACTCCCAGTCGGGATCGGCAACGGCAAAACCATCCGCATCCGAACAGCACGGGCCAAGATGGCTGCGCAGGCTGTCGAACCATGGCTTGAGGGGGGAGTCGGCGTAACGGCCGTCATCACGCCCGAGGGCGTTTCCGCTCCACAGCACCAATGGCGCCACAAGCAACGCACGCCTCAGCGAGAGCTTCAATCGATCCATGTTCGGCACCGATCAAATGCGAACCACCGACCGGTTCCAAAAGCGGCTGGCAGTTCGAAGGTCCACGCTTGCAACTGGCTCGGCGGCTCCGTTGCCGCCAAGCAAATATACGACTCGGAACAGTGATCAGCGAACACGGCTTTTTCGGACGAACCGGGTCATCGTCCCTGCCGTTAACGAGAATGTTATCAGATATCCCGCGGTAATTCTGAAGGCGAACAGAAAAGGCGGCCCGAAGGGCCGCCTTTGGATTTGGTCCGGTCGACGTTCGCCTTACGCGAGGGGCACCGCGACGAAGCGGGTCGCCTCCGCGCTCTTGACCTGCAACAGCACGCTGCGCTTGCCGGAGGACTTCGCCTGCGCCAGCTCCGAGCGGACGTCGCCGACATTGGCAACGGCCTTGCCGCCGACATTGAGGATGACGTCGCCGGTCTGGATGCCGCGCTGCGCCGCAGGCCCTTGCGGATCGACCTCGGTGACGACGACGCCCTTCTGGCCGGCGCCCTGCACCTCGCCGGCCGGAGCCAGGCTCAGCCCGAGGCGCGGCGTGCCGGCGTCCGGCTGCACCTTGTCCTCGCCGGTCTTGCCTTGGGCCTGCCGCTCGTTCGGCAGCTCGCCGAGCGCGAGCGTCACCGTCTTGGCTGCGCCCTTATGGAAGACGTCGAGCTTCACCGAGGTGCCGGGCGCCAGCGTGGCGATGGTGCGGGCGAGATCGCGGGAGTCCTTGATCGCGGTGCCGTTGACGGCGGTGATGACGTCGCCGGCCTCGATGCCGGCCTTCGCCGCCGGGCTGCCGTCCTGCGGATTGTCGACGATCGCGCCGCGCGCTTCCTTGAGGCCGAGGCTGTCGGCAATGTCCGACGTCACCGGCTGCACCTGCACGCCGAGCCAGCCGCGCGTCACCGCACCCTTGTCCTTGAGCTGCGCGACGACGAGCTTCGCGGTCGAGGCCGGAATGTCGAAGCCGATGCCGACCGAGCCGCCGGAGGGCGAGAAGATCGCGGTGTTCACGCCGATCACGTTGCCGCTCATGTCGAAGGCCGGACCGCCGGAGTTGCCCTTGTTGATGGGCGCGTCGATCTGGATGAAGTCGTCATAGGGGCCGTTGCCGATGTCGCGGCCGCTGGCCGAGACGATGCCGGCCGTGACGGTGCCGCCGAGGCCGAAGGGATTGCCGACCGCGACCACCCAGTCGCCGATGCGCGGCTTCTGGTCGGAGAACTTGACGAACGGGAAGTCCTTCTTGCCGTCGACCTTGATCAGCGCGAGATCGGTCTTCGGATCCGTGCCGACCACCTTCGCGGTGTAGACCGTGCCGTCATCCATCGTCACCTGCACGGATTCGGCATGGTCGACGACGTGGTTGTTGGTCACGGCATAGCCGTCGGCGGAGATGAAGAAGCCGGAGCCTTCGCCGGTGATGACCTGGTGGCGCTGGCGCGGCATGCCGTTCATGCCGGGGCCGCGGAAACCGAACTGCCGCGAGAACTGGTCGAACGGCGAATCCTCGTCCGAATCCATCCGGTTCTGCTGCATCATCGCGCTCTTGTCGTTGTCCTGGTCGATCTTGACCCGCACCGAGATGACGGCGGGTTTGACCTTGGCAACGAGATCACCGAAGCCCTGCGGCGTCGCGGCGCCTTCCGCGGCCTGGGCCGGCGCGACGAAGGAGTTGACGCCGAATTGCGAGGAAACGGGAGAGGCAGCGAGCACGGCCACGCCGAGCGCGGCCACGGTGCCGAGCAGCGCGAGGCGGCGCGGCTTCAGGATTTTGCGGGGGGTGTCGGAATTGACGCGATCGTTCATGTCGAAATGTCCATGTTGGGTAAGTCGCCTTGAACCCAACATGGACATCGTCACCTTACGACGTCCCGTCCGTCCGATTAAATCTTGGCAAAGAACGGCGCAGCAGAAGAGCTGCACCATGCCGTCGAGCGATCACACGCCCTTGTCGTTCGGATTGGTGACCGCATCCTTGAGCGGCGTCGGCATCGGGAAGTTCAGGTTCACATTCTTGGGCGGAATGGGTTTTGTGAACCATTTCGCGTAGAGTTCCGCAAACTCGCCGCCCTTCATCATGGCGACCAGCGTCTTGTCGATCAATGCCTTGAACTCTGGATCGCCCTTGCGGATGATCAGCCCGTAAGGCTCGGTGCGCAGGCTGTCGTCGATGATCCGCCAATTGTCCGGCGTCTGGCTGCTGGCGATGAGTCCCGCGAGCAGGATATCGTCCATGACGAAGGCGTCGCTGCGGCCGGTCGTGAGCGCCAGGAACGACGCGGCATGGTCCGGCGACAGCACCTGCTTGAAGCCGAAATTCTTCTCCTGGCTGCGTGCCAGCAGCAGGGTGATCGAGGTCGAGCCGGTGGTGAGCGCGACCGGCTTGTCCTTGAGATCCTCGAACGTCTTGATCGGCGCATCCTTCCGGACCACGGCGCGAATGCTCGAGACGAAGATGGTGTTGCTGAAGGCCACCACCTTCTGGCGCTCCAGCGTGTTGGTGGCGGGACCGCAGACGATGTCGATGGTTCCATTCTCGATCAGCGGGATCTGCGTGCTGAGCTGGATCGGCTGCAGCCTGGTCTGAAGCGCCGGCAGCTTGAGCTCGTCCTTCACCGCATCGACGATCCGCGCGCAGAGATCCATCGCAAAGCCGACCGGCTTCTGGTTCTGGTCGAGATAGGAGAACGGGACCGAGACGTCGCGATGGCCGAGCCGGATCTCGCCGACCTCCTTGATCTTCGCCAGCGTCCCAACCGGCGTCTGAGCCTGCGCGGGCGCCGTCAGCGCGGTCAAAAACATCAGCGAATACCACAGGCCCTTCATCACGCCACTCCTAGTTTGGATACAATCTCTCAATATTTTATACGACATATTGCATAATCCGCAAACAGATTTTATACAATCTGGGTCAAGCTAACCGCGACGGGGTGCCGGATGAAATCGGGAGCAGTGGCAAAGCAGCGCAGTGGCGGCGGTCACGGCTCCACGCCTGATGCCGTGCGCGAGGCGCTGCGCCGCGCGATCAGCGCAGGCGAGCTCGCGCCCGGCATCCAGCTTCGTCAGGACGAGCTCGCGGAGAAGTTCGGGACCAGCCGCATTCCCGTCAGGGAAGCGCTGCGCCAGCTTGAAGCGGAAGGCTTCGTGACGTTCCTGCCCAACCGGGGCGCGGTCGTCTCCGATCTCTCCATCGACGAGGTCGTCGAGCTGCTCGAAATCCGCATCGCACTCGAATGCCACGCATTGCGGCTCGCCATTCCGGCGATGGGCGATATCGATCTCGACGACACCAGAAAGATCCTGCGCTCCTACGACGCGGAGCCCGATCCGGAGCAATGGGGCGCGTTCAACTGGCGCTTCCACAAGGCGCTCTACGCCCCCTGCAATCGCCCTCGCCTGCTCGCGATGATCGAGGCCAATTACGGCCATGTGAGCCGCTTCACCCGCACCCTCGTGTCGCGTGCGACCGGCAAGGAACGGCCCCAGCGCGAGCATTACCAGCTGCTCGAATATTGCCGCGACGGCGAGGTCGAGAAGGCCGTGCGCCTGCTGCGCGAGCACATCGTTCAGACGCAGAAGACGCTGCGATCGGCGCAGCGTCTCGCATCACGGGACGAGACCGACTGATCCCGGGGGATCATCTGTCCCGCGAGCCAACGGAGAGTACGCTTGAAGACGAACGACGTCGAAATCCTGGTCATTGGCGCCGGCATGGCGGGCCTTGCCACCGCTTACTACCTCGCCGTCGAGCACAAGCGCTCGCGCCTCCTGATCGTCGATGAAGGCCAGCCGATGGCGCTGACGTCGGCGCAGTCAGGCGAGAACTATCGCAACTGGTGGCCGCATCCGACCATGGCCGCGTTTACCGACCACAGCACGGACCTGATGGAGGACATCGCGCGCCGCACGGATAATCGCATCCACATGACGCGGCGCGGCTACCTCCTCGTGACCCGCGACGACAGTCCGGACGAGCTGCTCCGTCAGTTGCATGCCGGCTACGGCGCCGCGGCCTCGAAACTGATCCGCCAGCATGAGGGCACCAGTCAGACCTATTCGCCGCCGCTCTCGGCGGACTGGCAGACCGCACCCGACGGCGTCGACGTGCTGCGCGGCTGCGACCTGATCCAGCGCTATTATCCCGCCTTCGACAAGGAGGTCGCGACCGCGCTTCACATCCGCCGGGCCGGCGACATCAGCGGCCAGCAGCTCGGCCAGTACATGCTGGAGACGATGCGACCGTTGGGCGTCCAATTTCAGCAGGCGCGCGTGGTGGGCATCGCCAAGGCCGACCGGTTTCAGGTCGACGTCGTCGCCGACGGCGAGCGCCAGACCCTCAAGGCCGATATCATCGTCAATGCGGCAGGCCCGTTTGCGGCGCACATTTCCGCGATGCACGGCGAAAAGCTGCCGATGCACAACGTGCTTCAGCAGAAGATCGCCTTCGTCGACCGCCATCGCGCGGTCGATCGCAAGATGCCCTTTGCAATCGACCTCGACGGCCAGACGCTGGACTGGTCGCCGGAGGAACGTGAGGCGCTGGCGGCCGACCCGGACCTCGCCCGGTTGCTGGAGCCGATGCCGGGCAGCATTCACTGCCGCCCCGACGGCGGCGACCACGGCCAATGGATCAAGCTTGGCTGGGCCTTCAACTCGGAGCCATCAGAGCCCACGCGCGAGCCGGAGCTCAATCCTTACTTCCCGGAGATTGTGCTTCGCGCCGCAAGCAGGCTCCAGCCCGCGCTCGGCCAATATCTCGGCGCCCTGCCCCGCGACCGCGTGCATTACGGCGGCTTCTATCCGATGACGAAAGAAAACTGGCCGCTAATCGGCGCGGCCAAGACTGCAGGTGTATTCCTCACGGCCGCATTGTCGGGCTATGGAACGATGTCAGCCTGCGCCGCCGGCGATCTCTGCGCGCGCGCCGTGGTCGGCGCGCCGACGCCCGCCTTTGCCGGCGTCCTCTCGCTCGCGCGCTACGAGAACAAGGCGCTCATGGACGAACTCGAGAGTGCCGAGAGCCGCGGTCTACTCTGACCGCTCGCCGGCCGGCTGCCTTCACGCCGCGACGTGAGTCTCCCACGCTGCGGCCGCGGCGGCATCCTCGTCGCGTTGTGCATTGCAGGCGTCGAAATGCGCCTTCAGCTCGGTCTCGGCGAGATGTTCGAAATGCTCGGCCTGGCCGAGGAGTTCCCAGGTCTGGAGCGGACGGTAGGCCGCCTGCTGACGACAGAGGGACGCCAGTGCCCGGTAGCGACGTACGTTCTCCATGAGACCCTCCCTCGCATTCACTGGGCTTATTGCCTTGATTTGCGTCAGGCCGATGGCGGCCGTGCAACAGATTTGCTGCGCGCACGGCCGGCCCCATCAAAGTTAACTTTTCAGAAACCCGCAAGCGAAGATTGGTTCCTGGCGCAGAACCGGGGGAACTCGCAAGGCCTCAGGCGTAGCGGCGGCGCTCGACGGTGATGCCGATCAGATCGAGATACCGTTCGATCGGTTCGGGCCGGCCGATGAGGTAGCCCTGCATCTCGTCGCAAGCTTCCCCCGCCAGGAAGGCACGCTGTGCTTCCGTCTCCACCCCTTCGGCGACGACAGGAATGTTCAGGGCGCGCGCAAGGCTGAGGACCGCGCGGACGATCTCGGCCGATTGCGGACTCGCCTCGAGATTGGAGATGAAGCTGCGGTCGATCTTGATCTTGTCGAACGGAAACGACTGGAGATAGGACAACGAGGAATAGCCGGTGCCGAAATCGTCCATGGCGATGCGGATGCCGAGCGCCTTCAAACGCCGCAGCAGATTCAGCGCGCGGGTGAAATCGCCGATCAGCACACCCTCGGTGATCTCGACCTCGAGCCGCGTTGGCGCGAGCCCCGTCTCCAGCAGGATCTGGTGGATAGAGCGTTCGAGGTCGCCAGCCTGAAACTGGACCGGCGACAGATTGACTGCGACCGGCAGCGGCCGCGGCCACGACACCGCCTCGCGGCACGCTTCGCGCAGGACCCATTCGCCGATCTGGATGATCAGCCCGTTCTCCTCGGCGAGCGGAATGAACTGGTCTGGCGCCACGAAGCCGCGCGTCGGGTGGTTCCAGCGCAGCAGCGCCTCGAAGCCGACGACCTCGCCGTCCATCCGGGCCTGCGGCTGGAAGTGGACGAGGAGCTGGTTCTGCTCCAGCGCCTGGCGCAGATCGTGCTGCAACAGCCTGCGGTCGCGCAGCTCCTGGTCCATCTCGGATTCGAAGAAGCGGACCCGGGCCCTGCCCTCGCGCTTGGCGCGATAGAGCGCGGAATCGGCGTTGGCGAGCAGCGTCGCCGCATCCACGCCGTCATCGGGGTAGACCGCGATGCCGACGCTGAGCCCGACATGGGAGAGATAATCGTCGACCTCGAGCTCGGTGCCGATCGCCTCGACCAGACGTTCGGCGAGCGCCAGCACCGCGTCCCGGCACGCATCGTCCGGCAGCAGGATCATGAACTCGTCGCCGCCGACGCGGGCGATGAAGGCGCCGTCGGCCTCCGCCGCAAGACGGTCCGCCGCCGCCCGCATCAGCATGTCGCCAACGGGGTGGCCGAACACGTCGTTGACTTCCTTGAAGCGGTCGAGATCGAGGCTCAGCACCGCAAAGCTGGTCGAAGCGTCCTGCGCCCGTTCCAGCCGCTCCGCCAGCGCAACGTTGAATGCGCTGCGGTTGGGCAGATCGGTCAGCACGTCGTGATGTGCGAGATGGCTGATGCGTTGCTGCGTGTTGACCCGCTCGGTGACGTCCTCGATCACGCCGACCAGATATTGCGGCTCACCCGCGCCGTCCGTGATCAGCATCTTGCGCGAATTCACGACGCGGTCGTGGCCCTTGACGCCGACTTCGAGCAGGTGCTCCTCCAGGAACATCGGCATGCCGCTGGCGACCACCCGCCGGTCCTGCTCGTTGACCATGCGGGCGACGTCGGCCGGGAAGATCTCCTCGGGAGTCCTGCCCAGCATCTGCTCGCGCGGCACGCCGTAATAATTCTCGCCGGCGCGGTTGAGCAGGATGTAGCGCGAATCCTTTGCGCACTTCGCGAACACGGCGATCGGGATGTTCTCGACGATGGTGTCGAGGAATTCCTGGGTCCGCAGCAGATCCTGCTCGACCTCGTCATGGGTGTGCCCGCGCACATCCGTCATTCTCTGGCGGCCGCGATCACTGGCCTCGTAAGCCGCGCTGACGAGCTCGCCCAGCTTGACGAGATCGACCTGTCCGGCAGCATCGGTGGCGCAGCGGAGCTGCTCGGCGAACAAGCGGTGCATCATGCCATCGCTCCGCGCCGCGTGCAGGCCTCATGCCCGCAAATATCTGCGTTCCGCATCCCCGCGCTCTCATAGCGTTCCTAAACCGCAGATTGAGGCGCTTAACATTGCGCGGGCGTTAATCGAACTCGCGCCCCGGCCGCGTTGGTTACCCCGGCCTGAAAAGAACCGATCAGTTTGTGCGGCATCCTCCGTAGAACCCCGGAGAAAAGTGGCATGCCTTCGCACAAAGGGGACCACAGCAACATCGCCGCGCGTCCCGTCCGTAGTCTACCGAATGAGCGCGCCCTCTCCGGCGCGCATCGGCTGCGCGGAAATATCCTGCAACTTCGGAACCCCACCGGCTTCCGCAGCGGCGCGAATGGCCGAAATGTTGGCGGCATAATCGGCGCGGCTCTTGCCGCGGAACACCGCCGAACCCGCGACCAGCGTATCGGCGCCCGCGGCGGCGACGGCAGCAGCATTGTCGCGCGTGACGCCGCCATCGACCTCGAGCCGGATCGGCCGGTCGCCGATCATGCTGCGAATACGCCTGATCTTCCCGATCTGGGATTCGAGAAAGGATTGGCCGCCGAAACCAGGATTGACCGTCATCACCAGCACAAGGTCGAGACGATCCAGCACATATTCGATCGCACTCTCTGGCGTCGCCGGGCACAGGCTGACGCCCGCCTTCTTGCCGAGCGCGCGGATTGCCTGGAGCGAGCGGTCGAGATGCGGACCTGCCTCGGCATGGACGGTGATGACGTCAGCACCGGCCTTGGCGAACGCCTCAAGGTACGGATCAACAGGCGCGATCATCAGATGAACGTCGAAGATCTTCGACGTCACCGGCCGGATCGCCTTGATGACGTCGGCGCCAAAGCTGATGTTCGGCACGAAATGTCCGTCCATCACATCGCAATGGATCCAATCGGCACCGGCTGCGTCAATCGCCGCGATCTCCTCGCCGAGGCGGGCGAAATCCGCCGCAAGGATCGAGGGGGCGATGATGATCTCCCTGCTCATGGCTTCGCACTCCGCGCATCTGCTCCACCAGTGAACACGCGGCTTGCAAGAACATCCATGGGATCGATGGTTTCGAGATCGGCGACATCAAGCATGCGATCGAGATCGGACACCAGGCGATCGGCCTGCCGCAAGCGAATGCGGTCCACCGCATTGCGGATCGATCGCGCATTGGAGAAGAACGGCTGGGTCCGGCGCAGCGCAATGTATTTCTCGAATGCTTCCCGTGCGGCCGCCGAGAAGCGATAGCCGCGCTCCTTCAGCATCAGCTCGGCGATAACGAGCAGCTCGGATTCGGCATAATCAGGGAATTCGATGTGGTGAGCGATGCGCGAACGGAAGCCGGGATTGGAGGCGAAAAAGCTCGTCATCCGCTCGCCATAGCCGGCGAGGATCACGACGAGATCCTCGCGCTGGTTCTCCATCACCTGGAGCAGGATCTCGATCGCCTCCTGGCCGTAGTCGCGCTCGTTGTCGGGCCGGTGCAGGTAATAGGCCTCGTCGATGAAGAGCACGCCGCCCATCGCTTTCTTCAGGATCTCCTTGGTCTTCGGCGCGGTGTGGCCGATATATTGGCCGACGAGATCGTCGCGCGTCACCGAGATCACCTGCCCGCGCCGCACGAAGCCGAGCCCGTGCAGAATCTTCGCCATACGCAGCGCCACCGTGGTCTTGCCGGTGCCGGGATTGCCGGTGAACGACATGTGCAGCGTCGGCGGCGCGGCGGCGAGGCCCGCGCGCTGCCGGATGCGCTCGATCAGCAGCAGCGAGGCGATCTGGCGCACACGGTTCTTCACCGGCTTGAGCCCGATCAACTCCTGCTCGAGCTGTTGCAGCGTGTCGGTGATCCCGGCGGCTTCCGCTTCCTTGCGAAGATCGAAACTCGTCTCACCGGGCTCGGTCGTCGTGGCGTGGGGGACATCCAGCATAGCTACCCTCGAAGAAAAGAGCTTCGCCGCGGGGGGGGGGATGCGGCGAAGCAGTGGTCCGCCAAGGAAACGGAACAGGGAGTGCTCCGCGCGGAACGAGAATGGTTATTGAGAAGCGTGCGCGGCGAGCTTTCGCACGGTGGTGTAGCGGATGGCGCGTCCGCCCACCTCCTGCCGCACCAGCTCGAACTCCGCCTCTTTCGGCGGCCGATTGACGATGAACGAGATCCGCACCGACTCCCAACCGTGGCTCGAGTCGAAACCGCTGATGCGGATGTAGCGGTCGCCATACACCCGGCGGCATTCGGCGAGCTCCATCATCACGCCGGCTGCGTCCTGGAGATCGAACATCGGCAGGCCCCACATCTCCCAATAGGTGCTGCGGGGGTGCGGATCGTCGGTGAACTCGATGTTCACCGCCCAGCCGTTCGTGAGGCAATACTGCACCTGCTTGTAGATCTGGTCGTCGGTGAGATCAGGCAGGAACGAGAAGCAGCCCTGGGTCAGTTTCATGTCAAATCTCCTCAGACGGTTTCCAGCGCCGTCGGCACGAAGTCCGGCGTGTCGGTGGATTGATAATTGAAGGTGACGTCCTTCCAGACCTCGAGCGCGGACTTCAGCGGCGTGCAGGTCTGCGCCGCCTTCGCCAGGATCTCCGGGCCTTCATGGACGTAGTCGCGCCCCTCGTTACGGGCGAGGATCATCGCCTCCAGCGCCACGCGGTTGGCAATCGCGCCGGCGGCGATGCCCATGGGATGGCCGATGGTGCCGCCGCCGAATTGCAGCACGACGTCCTCGCCGAGGAGATCGAGCAGCTGATGCATCTGCCCGGCATGGATGCCGCCTGAGGCCACCGGCATCATCTTGTTGAGGCTCGCCCACGACTGGTCGAAGAACAGGCCATGCTCGAGCTTCATCGGGTTGAAGTCCTCGCGGCAGACGTCGTAATAGCCGCGCGTGGTGTTGGGATCGCCTTCGAGCTTGCCGACCACGGTGCCGGCATGGATGTGATCGACGCCGGCGAGTCGCATCCATTTGGCGATGACGCGGAACGACACACCATGGCTCTTCTGCCGCGTATAGGTCGAGTGACCGGCGCGATGCAGATGCAGGATCATGTCGTTGCGGCGTGCCCATTTCGCCATGGACTGGATCGCGGTGTAGCCGATCACGAGGTCGATCATGACGATCACCGAACCGAGCTCCTTGGCGAATTCCGCGCGCTCGTACATGTCCTCCATGGTCGCCGCGGTGACGTTGAGATAGGTGCCCTTCACCTCGCCCGTGGCCGCCTGCGCCCGGTTCACCGCCTCCATGCAATAGAGGAAGCGATCGCGCCAGTGCATGAACGGCTGCGAGTTGATGTTCTCGTCGTCCTTGGTGAAGTCGAGCCCGCCCTTCAGCGCCTCGTAGACGACGCGGCCGTAGTTGCGCCCCGAAAGCCCGAGCTTCGGCTTCACCGTCGCGCCCAGCAGCGGCCGGCCGAACTTGTCGAGCCGCTCGCGCTCGACCACGACGCCGGTCGCCGGTCCCTGGAACGTCTTCACATAGGCGACCGGGAAGCGAATGTCCTCCAGACGGAGCGCCTTGAGTGGCTTGAAGCCGAACACGTTGCCGATGATCGAGGCCGACAGATTGGCTATCGAGCCGGGCTCGAACAGGTCGAGGTCATAGGCAATGTAGGCGAAATAGGAGCCCGGAGTGCCCGGCACCGGATCGACGCGGTAGCACTTCGCGCGGTATTTCTCCGCAGCGGTCAGGCGATCCGTCCACACCACCGTCCAGGTCGCTGTTGAGGATTCGCCGGCGACAGCGGCGGATGCCTCGATCGGGTCGACGCCCTCTTGCGGCGTCACGCGGAACAGCGCGATGACGTCGGTCTCCCTCGGCATATAGTCGGGCTCCCAATAGCCCATGCGCTTGTATTCCATCACGCCCGAGCGATATCTTTCCTTGCCCCGGACGGTTCCTGCGTGTGCGTTCATGGCTCTCTCCTGCTCTTCTCTCTCTGAATGATTAGGCTGCGACCGGCTCGCGGGCGCCGATGCGCGGATCGAGCTCGCCGGCGCGGTAGCGCCGCGCCATCTCGCTCAAGGGAATGACCTTGATCCTGCTGGCATGGCCAGCGGTGCCGAACTGCTCGAAGCGATCGCGGCAGAGCTCGCGCATCGCATCCATCGCCGGCTTGAGGAACTTGCGCGGATCGAACTCGGAGCGCGCCTGCGTCGCGACCTTGCGAAACACGGCGGTCATGGCCAGACGACAGTCGGTGTCGATATTGACCTTGCGCACGCCGCTCTTGATGCCGCGGACGATCTCCTCCACCGGCACGCCCCAGGTCTGCGGCATCTCGCCGCCGAACTGGTTGAACATGTCCTGGAGCGGCTGCGGCACCGAGGAGGAGCCGTGCATGACGAGATGCGTGTTCGGCAGCCGGCGATGAATCTCCTCGACCACCCGCATCGCCAGGATGTCGCCATCCGGCTTGCGACTGAACTTGTAGGCGCCGTGCGAGGTGCCCATCGCGATCGCGAGCGCATCAACCTTGGTGGCGCGGACAAAGTCGACGGCCTGGTCGGGATCCGTCAACAACTGGTCGTGGCTGACCTTGCCCTCGACACCGTGGCCGTCCTCCTGCTCGCCGCCACCATGCTCGAGCGAGCCAAGCACGCCGAGCTCGCCTTCGACCGAGGCGCCCGTCCAATGGGCGAGATCGACGACGCGGCGCGTGATCGCGACGTTGTAGTCGTAATCCGCCGCGGTCTTGGCATCGGCCTTGAGCGAGCCGTCCATCATGACAGAGGTGAAGCCATGGGCGATCGCGGAGGCGCAGGTCGCTTCGTCATTGCCGTGGTCCTGGTGCATGCACAGCGGGATGTCCGGATAGGTCCGCTCCAGCGCGTCGATCATGTGCGACAGCATGAGATCGCCTGCATAGCTGCGCGCACCGCGCGAGGCCTGGATGATCACGGGCGCGTCGACCTCGGCCGCCGCCTGCATGATCGCGATGCCCTGCTCCATGTTGTTGATGTTGAACGCCGGCACGGCGTAGCCGTGATTGGCGGCATGATCGAGCAGTTGGCGAAGGGTGATACGGGCCACGACAGATCCTCCTGTTATTGCTTGCGAGCGCGGGCGATCGCCCGGCGGGCGGCTTCGGCAACGCTTTGCGGCGTGATGCCGAATTCGCGGTACAGCACCGGAGCCGGCGCCGAGGCGCCGAAGCCGCGCATGCCGACGAACTCGCCGTCACTGCCGATCCAGCGATGCCAATCGCCGGCGACTGCTGCCTCGACGCCGACGCGCGGTGCGGTGCCGAGCACGGCAGCGCGGTAATCGTCCGGCTGCTCCTCGAACAACGCGAAGCACGGCGCGGAGACCACGGCCGCACGCACGTGCTCGGTTGCGAGCAGTCGGGCCGCTTCCAACGCAATCGACACTTCCGAGCCGGTCGCCATCAGCGTGACGTCGCGCCCGCCATCGGGCGAGACGATGAGATAGGCGCCACGGGCGACCCGATTCCTGCCGCGGACATCGCTACGGAAGGTCGGCAACGCCTGCCGCGACAGGCAGAGCACGGAGGGACGATCCTCCTCTTCAAGTGCGCAGTCCCAGGCTTCCAGCGTCTCGACCGCGTCGGCCGGACGGAACACCAGAAGGTTCGGAATCACCCGCAGCGCGGCGAGATGCTCGACCGGCTGATGCGTCGGTCCGTCCTCGCCGAGGCCGATGGAATCGTGCGTCATGACATGGATGACGCGCAGCCGCATCAGGGCCGCAAGGCGGATCGCGGGCCGGCTGTAATCGGAGAAGGCGAGGAAGGTGCCGCCATAGGGAATGAACCCACCATGCAGCGCGAGGCCGTTCATCGCAGCCGCCATGCCGTGCTCGCGGATGCCGTAATGGATGTAATCGCCGGCGAATGCGCCGCTCTTGACGGGGACTTGGGCCTTGGCGTGCGTCAGGTTCGAATGCGTCAGGTCGGCAGAGCCTCCGATCAGCCCGGGAATCGTTCCAGCGATGGCATCAAGCACCTGTTGCGAGGCCTGCCGCGTCGCGAGCTTCGGCCGCTCGCCGGCAAAGCGCTCGCGCAATTTCGCCGAGGCCTGGGCATAGGCGTTCGGCAGGGCAACGGCTTTGCCCTCGACGAACAGATCGCGCTGCTCGGGCGTTGCGCCTTCATAACGATCGAGCCAGGCAAGACGCTCGACCTGCCCGCGCTGCCCGATCATCCGCCACGCCTTCGCGACGGGAATCGGCACGACGAAGGGCTGATAGTCCCAACCGAGGGTTCGGCGCGCTGCCGCGGTCTGTTCGGTGCCGAGCGGCGCGCCATGCGCCTTCTCGGTGCCCTGTCTATCAGGCGCGCCATAGCCGATGATGGTGCGGCAGGCGATCAGCGACGGGTTTGCGGTTTCGCGCTCTTCCGCGATCGCTTGCGCAACGGCTTCGGGATCGTGTCCGTCGACGCGGCGCACCGACCAGCCGGAGGCGGCGAAGCGTGCGAGTTGATCGTCCGAGGTCGCAAGCGACGTCGGCCCATCGATGGAGATGCCGTTGTCGTCGAACAGCACGATCAGGCGGCCGAGCTTGAGATGACCGGCCAGCGAGATCGCCTCCTGGCTGATGCCCTCCATCAGACAGCCGTCGCCGGCGATGACATAGGTGAAGTGATCGACGAGGCCGTCGCCATGCCGCGCATTGGCCATGCGTTCGGCAAGCGCCATGCCGACGGCTGTCGCAATGCCCTGCCCCAGCGGACCCGTGGTGGTCTCGACACCTGGCGTGTGGCCATATTCGGGATGGCCCGGCGTCTTCGAGCCCCATTGCCGGAAGGCCTTGATGTCGTCGAGGCTGACCGCGCCGCCGGTGAGATGCAGCAGCGCATAGAGCAGCATCGAACCATGGCCCGCCGACAGCACGAAACGGTCGCGGTCCGGCCAGTTGGGATGGGCCGAGTCGAACTTGAGGAATCGAGAGAACAGCACGGTCGCGACATCGGCCATGCCCATGGGCAGGCCGGGATGGCCGGACTGCGAGGTCTCGATGGCGTCGACCGCAAGGAAGCGGACGGCGTTGGCGAGATCGTTGTGCGTGACCGCGGTGAGGTCGGCTTCGGCGTGGACGGAGATGTTCATCGGTTTCTCTCCTCGTTCACTTCAAGCTGCGCTTGCGCTCGATCAGCTGCATGATCAGCGGCGTCAGGATCAGCTGCATCGCAAGATCGAGCTTCGCGCCCGGACACACGATCGAGTTCGCGCGGGACATCCAGCTGTGCGGCAGCATCGAGAGCAGATAAGGGAAGTCGATGCCGCGCGGATTCTTGAAGCGGATCACGACCATCGATTCGTCCGGCGTCGGGATCCAGCGCGCGATGAACGGATTGGAGGTGTCCACCGTCGGCACACGCTGGAAGTTGATGTCGGTCTCGGTGAATTGCGGGCAGATGTAGTGGATGTAGTCGGGCATCCGCCGCAGGATCGTGTCGGTGACGGCCTCGGTCGAATAGCCGCGCGCGCTGCGATCGCGGTGCAGCTTCTGGATCCATTCGAGATTGATGACGGGCACGACGCCGATCTTGAGGTCGGCATAACGTGCGACATTGACTTTGTCGGTGACGACAGCGCCGTGCAGGCCCTCGTAGAACAAGAGGTCTGAATTCTCCGGCAGCCGTTCCCATTCGGTGAAGGTGCCGGGTGCAGCGCCGTGCAGCGCGGATTCTTCTGCGTCGTGCACGTAATGCCGCGTCGTCGCCGTTCCGGTCTCGCCATAGTCGCGGAACGCGCGCTCCAGCTCCTCGAACAGATTGGTCTCGGGGCTGAAATGGCTGAAATGCTTGTTGCCGCGCTCGGCCTCGGTGGCCATCTTCGTGCGCATCTCGGCGCGGTCGTAGCGATGGAAGGCATCACCCTCGATGTAGACGGCCTTGACCTTCTCGCGGAAGAAGATCTGCTCGAAGGTCTTCTTGACCGAGGTGGTGCCGGCGCCGGAGGAGCCGGTGATGGAGATGATCGGATGCTTCCTGGACATGGGACGCCCTCCTACAGCCGGAAGAAGCCGCGTCGCGCGAACAGCGGCGCGGCGACGCTGGCAACCAAAAGCGGGTCGCAATGCAGTTCCTCAACGCGCCGCACCTCGTTGCTCGAGCCCATGATCAGCGGCACGCGCTGATGCAAGCTTTGCGCCGACAGATCGAGGATGCGCTCGCGCCCGGTCGAGGCCGAGCCGCCGGCCTGCTCGATGATCATGGCCATCGGATGCGCCTCATAAGTGAGGCGCAGGCGGCCGTCGCCATAGCCGGGACGCGCGTCTGACGGATACAGGAACACGCCTCCGCGGGTGAGGATGCGATAAGCCTCCGCCACCAGCGAGCCGATCCAGCGCATGTTGAAGTTATGGTTGGCGGGGCCTTCGACGCCGGCGAGGCATTCGTCGACGAAGGCGCGCACCGGCGGATCCCAGTGCCGGCGGTTGGAGGCGTTGATCGCGAACTCCTCGCAGGCCTCGGAGATCTGCACGGCGCTGCGGGCGAGCCGGAAGCAATTGGCCTTGCGGTCGAGCGTGAAGATGTCGACGCCGTCGCCGAGCGTCAGCACCAGCGAGGTCTGTGGACCGTAGGTGACGAACCCGGCGGCGAGTTGCGCTGACCCGCGCTGATGGAAGGCGAGCGAGACGTCGTCGGGCGCGGGCAGGATCGAGAAGATCGTGCCGACAGTCATGTTCAGGTCGATGTTGGAGGAGCCGTCGAGCGGGTCGATCGCGACGCAGATCTTTGCCTCGCGGTCACCGATCTGCGGCTCGCGCATCTCCTCCGACGCCAGCGCCGCGATCGGGAGCTTGCCAAGGCGGCGGCGCAGGATCGCATCGGCCTGCACGTCGAGGTCGCGCTGGACATCTCCGTCGCTGTTGCGGCCGGTGGTCAGGCCGGAGGCGTCGGCGAGATCGCCGGTCGCGATGAGGTCGGCGATCTCGATCGCCGCAGCTGCGATGGCATCGACTGCGGCCGCCACGGCAAGCGCATGCGGCGCCGTCTCGGAATACCGTTGAAGGTGGTCGTCCAGCCTGAGTTGCCCGGTCATCTGCGTCCATCCCCTTGCTGGCGCCGCATCCGGTTCCCTCCCCGCTGGAGGTCGGTGCGGTCAGTCCCAGCACGAGGAGATTGACAGGGGCGGTCTAATAAGGAAAATTTCTATTCATAATGAGCGCCAAAGAATTTTCTTATAATGGCCCCGGCCATGCGGCGGCCCAGCTCCGGCATCTGACGATCCGGCAGCTGCGCTCGCTCGCGGCGCTCTCGGCCAAGGGCAGCGTCACGGCGGCCTCCGGCCATCTGGGGCTGACGCAGCCGGCCGTGACCCAGCAGCTGCGGCAGCTCCAGGACCTTGCCGGCTTGCCGCTGGTGCAGCGGACCGGCGACGGCATGCTACTGACGGAGGCCGGCCGGGAAGTGCTGGCGCTCGCCGAACGCGTCGAGGCCGCGATCATGGACTGCCAGGGCGCACTCGACCTGCTCGCCGGGCGCACCGGCGGCACCGTGCATCTCGGCGCGGTCTCGACCGCGAAATATTTCGTGCCGCATGCGATCGCTGCGTTCTCGAAGCGGCATCCGAAGATCGAGATCAAGCTCACCATCGGCAATCGCGAGGAGATTCGCGAAGCCATGCACGGCTACGACCTCGATTTCGCGGTGATGGGTCGGCCACCGGCCGATGTCAGCGTCGACGTGCGTCAGCTTGGACGCAATCCGCACATCATCGTCGCGCGCAAGGGGCACTGGCTGGAGAAGGATTCGGGCCTCAGCCTGACCGACCTCGTGCACGAGACCTTCCTCACCCGCGAGCCGGGCTCCGGCACGCGCACGCTGATGGAGGGCATGTTCCAGAAGTCGGATCTCGAGCCGATCATCGGCATGGAGATGAGCAGCAACGAGACGATCAAGCAGGCGGTGATCGCCGGGCTCGGCATCGCCTTCATCTCGGCCCACACGGTCGCGCACGAGCTCGCCGAGGGCCGCCTCATCGTGCTCGACGTCGCGGGCTTGCCGATCGTGCGGCAATGGTACGTGATCCGCCGCAGCGACAAGGTGCTGCTGCCGCCTGCGCAGGCGATGTTCGATTTTCTCGGCTCGGAAGGCTCGAACTATCTGCCCGACGTGCCCGAGTTCGGCGGACGATAACTCGCAGGCGCTCAGCTCATGAGCTTCATGGCGACGGTCGCCGCCAGCACCACGATGATCTGGAGCAGACGCTCCGTCGTGAAGATGCGGTTGAAGGTGGTCATCGCTTGCCCCCGGGCCGAGTTGAAGATGATCTCGGTCGGCCGTTGCTAGCATAGGCGGGCACCGAGAAAACTCCGTAGTCGCCACGGGTTCTGCCCCATCCGGCCGATCGCCGGAATTCGAATTGTTTCGAACGATTCAAATCTCATGTCCAGGAATTGCTCGACGCCCTCAGTGTTCATGCACGCAGTGACTTCGCGTGCACGGATGCGTCTTGCCCCGCGTCCAGCCGCATCCTTGGGGAATCCGGGCGAGTTTTGCAGAGTTGAGGGAGGGCGCGATGAGTCATATCGCAGCCAACGCAGAGGTGTTGCCGTCCGCAGGCCGGATTTTCGATAACAAGGCGCCAGGCATCGCGGGCGCTATTCTCACCGCCCTGATGATTTCGGCCGCATTTCTCGTGAGCCCGCAAGCCTTCGCACAATCCGCGCCGGCACAAGGCGCGACGCTCCCGCCCGTCACCGTCACCGCACCGGAAACGCGAGGTCGCTCGAACCCGTCCCCCGCCGCGCGCCGGTCGAGCGGCCCACGGACCCGCCGGCCCCAGACCGCGCGGAGGCCGGAGACGACTGACCAGCCGAAGCCGTTCACGCCATCGCAGGACGCGCGCACCGGCACGGTCGGCTATTTCGCCAACAGCACCTCGGTTGCCACCAAGAGCAACACGCCGATCGTCAACATTCCGCAATCGCTCTCCGTCATCACCCACGAGCAGATCCGCGACCAGAACTACCAGGGCCTGACCGACGTCACCCGCTACGTCCCGAGCGTCGCTGTGCACCAGGGCGAAGGCAATCGCGACGAGCTCGTCATCCGCGGCGTCGATTCCAGCGCGAACTTCTTCGTCAACGGTTTCCGCGATGACGTCCAGTACTTCCGCGACTTGTACAACGCCCAGAGCATCGAGGTGCTGAAGGGCCCGAGCGCGCTGACCTTCGGCCGCGGCGCCGGCGGCGGCGTGCTCAACCGCACCCTCAAGGAGGCCGACGGCAGGCGCATCTACGAGGCGAGTGCGCAGACGGGATCATGGGGCGACCGCCGCGTCACGCTCGATGCAGGGCAGGCCATCAACGACAACGTGGCCGCGCGGCTGAACATGTTCTACGAGGGCAGCGATGCGTTCCGCGACTTCAACCATCTCGAGCGCTACGGCATCAACCCGACCGTCACGCTGAAGCCTGACGACTTCACCAGGGTCAAGCTGTCCTACGAATATTACCACGACGGCCGCACCGCCGATCGCGGCAATCCCTCGCAGAGCCTTCCCGGCGGGGTCACCCGCTTCAACCCGACGACGCCGTTTGCACCGAACGGGAATCTCCAGACCTTCTTCGGCAGCCCCAGCCTCAACACGGCGCAGGCGACGGTGCAGACCGGCATGGCGATCATCGAGCACGATTTCCAGAACGGGCTCTCGATGCGCAACGGCACCATCGCGGCCGACTACCAAAAATTCTACCAGAACGTCTATCCGGCCAACGGGCCGCTCGCCGGCGCCGTCAATGCGGCCGACACCGCGTTCAACCTCGGTGCCTATCAGCACACCACCAACCGCGACAATGTCTTCAACCAGACCGACTTCACCTACAAGGGCTGGACCGGCCCGATCGCGCACACCTTTGGCTTCGGCACCGAGTTCGGCCGCCAGACCGGCGTCGACATCCGCAACACCGGCATCTTCCCGAACGGCACCAACACCATCGTGCAGAACCCGTTCGCACCGACCTATTTCGGCCCGGTGACCTTCATCCATCATTTCACCGGCGTGAATGGCGACGGCGTCACGACGCCGGATTCCAACAGCAAATATGCGTTGAACGTCGAATCCGGCTACTTGCGCGACACCATCGAATTCTCGCGCGCGCTCCAGCTCATCCTGGGCACACGGTTCGACCGCTTCGAGATGTCGGCGCTGGACATGAACACCAACATCAACCGCAACCGCACCGACAATCTGGTGTCGCCGCAGGCGGCCGTGATCCTCAAGCCGATGCAGACCATGTCGGTCTACACCGCCTACAGCATCTCCTATTTGCCCGCCTCCGGCGACCAGTTCTCCTCGCTCAACGACGGCACGCTGATCCTCCAGCCGCAGAAGTTCGAGAACACCGAGGTCGGAATGAAGTGGAACATCAATCCGAAGCTGTTGTTCTCCACCGCGATCTACAATCTCAACCGCACCAACCAGCCGATCGCGGACGGCAACAATCCCGGCTTCTTCCTGCCCTCCGGCAGCACGCTGACGCGCGGCTTCGAGGCGAGCCTCGTCGGCTATGTCACCGAGCAGTGGCAGTCCTCGCTCGGCTATGCCTATACGGATGCGAAGATCACGAGCGCAACGTCGGCGACCGTGGTGCCCGGCAACCGCGTCCAGCTCGTCCCGTACAATCAGTTCGCCTGGTGGAACAAATATCAGTTCACGCCGATGTGGGCGGCCGCGCTCGGCATCATCTATTTCGGCGACTCGTTTGCGTCGTCCGACGATACGGTCCGCCTGCCGAGCTTCGTGCGCTTCGATGCCGGCGTCTACGCCACGATCGATGCCAACTGGCGCGCGCAGCTCACGGTCGAGAACATCTTCAACCGCGGCTATTGGGCGTCCGCCGACGGCAACAACAACATCTCGCCCGGTCAGGGCCGCACGGTGCGCGTTCAGGCGAGCTACAGGTTCTGACCGGTCATGGCGCGAGCGTCTGCGATCCCTCGCATCGGTTCGCGCCTTTCGACCTCCGTGCTGCGATGGTTAACGATCAGGCCGCGAGCGGGGCGGCGTAATCCACGCGCGTGGCAAAGTAGGTTTCCAGCTCCGACAGCGCCCGCGCTTCCCAGTCCCTCGCCTGCTCCAGCAGCGACCAGCTCTGGCCCGGGCGGAATGCGGCGGTCTGGCGATAGAGCGATGCGATGCCGCGATAGCGACGCACGTTCTCCAAAATGGCGTGACCGTTTATTTGGCCGTTCATCGAAAACTCCCTCGTCATTCCCGGGGCAGAAATTGCGGCCAAATCTTTTTCGAAAAGTTAGCGCCGCGCAGCAAGCTCGCGGATGGTTGCCGGACTGTTGCGCACGCGCAACGCGCGCGATCCGGCACCGCCGATTTATTGCGAATTCGTTGCCGCGCTTTCGCCCGACGGCTTCAGCCCGCCGCGGCTGATGATCGCCATCGTCTCGCGGCAGAGATCGGCAAGGCCGATCAGGAGCACGGCGAGCAGGCAGAAGAAGTTGATGGAATCCGCATTCGCGCTGGTCAGCGGCATGAACTCGAAGAAGGGCGGTATGAACGCCCACCACACCAGCGGCACGGTGAGCAGCGCCGCGAACGCCGCCGCCGGCGCGCCTGCGACGATGCCGAGCACGAACAGGCTGGGCAGGAATGCCGCGAAATAGAGCTTTGCGCCGAGCGCGACGCAGATGCCTTGAATCGCAGCCGACGCTGTGACGACGCCGAATCCGAGCAGGAATGCCTGCCACGACCATGGCCGTACTCGCGGTACGCCAAACAGTCCCGCACGCCTCATCAGCCTCCCCCTGCCGCCCGTTAACCAAGGCCGCTTGCGACCAAAGTACTACAGCGCTGCGGAAATCGCGAGATGGAAATTCGGGCGCCGGCCGAGGCTTGGTAAACGCATCGCACCATCGCAGCCCTACTCGGTGGCGGCGTAGAGCAGGCCCGCGACCGGCAGGGCAAGGCCAATGGCCGATGCCAGCGTCCAGCCGCCCTGCGCAAAGGCCCAGGCGCCGACCGCCGAGCCGGCAGCGCCGGCGGCGAAGAACGTCGCCATGTAAAGGCCGTTGAGGCGGCTGCGGTGCTCGTGCCCGAGCACGAAGATGGCGCGAAAGCCGAGCACGACGTTGCCCTGCACGCCGATGTCGATCGCGATCGCGGCCACGACGAGACAAGCGAGGTTCAGCATCGAGCCGGGCGCGCCGAGATAGGTCACCAGAAAACCGGCGGCGGCGAGCAGCATGGCGACCCGCGTCGCGATGCGGCTATGGCCGCGATCGGCGAGCCGTCCCGCGATGGGAGCTGCGAACACACCGGCGACACCGGCGAGCGCGAACAGCGCGATGCCGCGCTGGGTGAAGCCGAATTCACTGGCGAGCTGGAGCGGCGCCACCGTCCAGAACAGCGTGAAGCAGCCGAACAGGCTCGCCTGGTACAGGGCGCGGCGCCGGAGCAGCGGCGTAGTCAGGGCCAGATGCGGCATGGAGAGCAGCAGCGTTCCGTAATGCATGCGCGCGACCGGCTTGCGCTTCGGCAGCGTCATCCACAGCACCGCCGCGAGCACGATCATCAGTGCGGCCGAGCAGAAGAACACCGCGTGCCATGAGGCGGCCGCCGTGACGAAGCTCGACACCGGCCGCGCCAGCATGATGCCGAGCATCAGGCCGGTCGAGACGTTGCCGACGACGCGGCCGCGGATGGCTTCGGGCGCAAGATGCGCGGCATAGGGAATGATGATCTGCACCGCGACCGAGCCGAGCCCGACGAATAAAGCGGCGATCAGGAATGGCAGCGCGTGGGTGGCGAACGCGGCGGCGAGCAGCGCGGCCGCGCCGAGCGTGATGACCGAGCAGATCAGCGCGCGATTCTCGACGAGGTCGCCGAGCGGCACGATGAAGAGCAGCCCGACGCCGTAGCCGATCTGCGTCATGGTGACGATCAGCCCGGCCGCTTCGTGCGACAGGCCGAGCGCGGCGCTGATCGGGGCGATCAGCGGCTGGGCGTAGTAGATGTTGGCGGCGACCATGCCACAGGCCGCGGCCAGCACGAAGGTTAGTCGCTGCGACACCGCATCCGGCCTGGGCGCAGTCTCGATCGTGGCATTCATCGTCATTTCACGTGGTCTCCAAATAATCGGGAACGTTCATTCCCTAATATGACACAAATTCAGGCGAGCAGCTTCATCGCGATGCCGACGATGCGGGTGCCGTCGAGCGGCAGGCGCGCCTTGCCGACGACGCGCATGCCTTGCGTGATGCAGATCATCAGCCGCGCGGTGTCATCGGGCTCGACATGGCCGGGAATCGAGCCGTCGGCCTGGCCCTCGCGGATCAGGCCGGCGATGAAGCTTTCATTGGTCTCGAGCTGGGCGCGGACGCGGGCGGCGACGGCGGAATCGACCGCCGACAGTTCGACCGCACTGCCGACCACAAGGCAGCCGCGCCGCCCCTCGATGCCTTGCGAATGCGCGACATAGGACAGCAGCACGTTGCGCAGCCGCTCGCGGCCGTTGTCGCCCTCGGCCGCCGCGCTGCGGGTCTGCTCCTGGCGCAGCGCCGTGTAGCGCTCGAAGGCGGCGAGGAACACCGCATGCTTGTCGCGAAACGCCTTGTAGACGCTGCCGGTGGCGAGCCGCATCGCCGCTGTGAGGTCGCCGATCGAGGTGGCATGATAGCCGCGCTCCCGAAACACGCGCACGGCGCGGTCGAGCGCGGTATCCATGTCGAACTCCCGGGGCCGTCCGGGCGGACGGGCTGCGGGCTGGGATCGGCGGGCTGTCTTTTGCATTGCGGCATAATAGGGAATGATTGTTCCCGAATAAAGACACGTGGTTGTGATGGGGGATTGGCCTGTACGTCGTTGCCAGATCCGTCATTCTGAGGTGCGAGGCATGGGACGCGACGCGTCCCATGGGGAGCCTCGAAGGATGAGCGGCCGAGATGCAGCCGGGCCGTCGCCCTTCGAGGCTTGCTCCACGGCGCATTGCGCCGCGGAGCGCGCACCTCGGGGTGGCGGGATGGACAAAGAGTTCGCTGCTATGAGGCGGCATCGCAATTTTCGGAACGGCTCTTGTAGGATGGGTAGAGCGGAGCGAAACCCATCGACTCCCGTGAACGCCGAAGCATGATGGGTTTCGCTGCGCTCTACCCATCCTACGGACTACGGCGCTGCAGACACACCTTCGCATCCTCGCGGCTGATGTCACCCGAGCTTTGCTTGGTCATTCCACCCTCAAAGCCAAGAGGGCGCAGGGAAGGCCGGGTGCCAGCTAGCACCCGCGGTCCGCTGCGCGAATAGGTAGCGCAAGGAGACCGCACAGCAGCATACAGGTGAAGCCCAACACACGGCCTTCCCTGCGCGATGGTTGGACGGCTTATGCCGTGCTCTCCCGGGAGCCGAGTTCTTGCTGGCCTCCCTCGCCCTCACAGAAGTCGCCGGCAGCGCGCCGGTTGACGCGACTGCCGCATCCGCCAAGGCTTGACCGTAGCAACGACGGCCAGGACCACACGGTTTTGCCGTACGCACGGCCCGCTATTCGCCGCAGTTTTCCCAGCCCTGTCGACAAAGCCGGAAACTTACAGGCGAGACGAACCTGACAGCGCCGTTCGTCCACGCGAAGCCTCGGGCTCACGGAGAGCAATCCGCCCTGCCCTTGGCCACTGCGCCCGACGCTGCCGCGTCCACCGCAAACCCCGCTCGCGAACATGACGACCTCACGATCGCCCCTCAAGGATGAGCCGGGATGGGCGACACATACGACAAATCCGAATTTCGGTAAAGTGGAATATTTTTGCGAAATCGGATTGACAGCCTGCCGACACAGCCGCTTCCGCCCGGCGGAAAGTGCCGACGACAAAGTGTAATCTTGTGCGCCTACGCTGCTGCCCGATCGATGCACCGAGCGGAGCAGACGCGATGTCGAACGAGCTGGCCGAGAGCGTGACGGCGTTTTTCCAGACCTATTGCGCAGCGTTCGAGGCGCTGGATGTGGAGGCGATCGCCGACTGCGTCGCCTATCCCAGCCATATCGTCTCGGACGGCGAAGACGTCACACTGATCGCGATGTCGAACAGACAGGAGTGCCTCGCGGCGATGACCCGCGTCGTCGAGCTGCATCGCCAGCTCGGTGCGCCCTCCGGCCGCGTCGAGGACCTGTCGATCCTGGAATTGTCGCCGCGGCTCGTGCAGGCCTCGCTGCGCATGGATGTGCTCGATGGCACGTCCAACCTTCTCTACGATTTCCGGGCCACCTACAGTCTGGTGAAATTTGCCGGCGCATGGCGCATCGTTGCGATCGCGCACAACCAGATCCCGCGACTGCTGCGATGCATCGCGCGCCAGCCGGGCGCGGCCTGATCGGGAACTTTCGTTGCCAATCTGCAACGGTTCCCCACGATCTGAAGCCGGACAAAACAAACACCCATTCCGGCCACGAACCGCTCTCACAACGCCGTGAGACGACAGGGGAATGACGATGCGTGCACAACGCGTTTGGAAAGTGAACGGGGCTGCCAGCATCGGGCAGCTCCAGTCGAGACTGGACGATCTCAACAAGCGTCTCAGCCAGCTCGAAGGCCAGAATCCGGAGAATTGGAAGCTCGAAGAGCTGAGATCGAGCGCGCTCAGGCTGTCGCGCGAGATCGACGACATCCGCTGCGCGGAAGCGACGGCGGCGCTGAGCGAGCTTTTGCGGAAGTAACCGGCGCCCGGGTGATTCGCTCGCCGCTTAGGGAACCAACGCGTCCCGCCGCAATTTCCATGCTGAGCATGGAGCAAGATCATGACCAGGCACCTGACGCGAGCCGATCTCGCCCGCGGCGTGGCCGGCGCGGTATCCACGCTGGTCCTGTGCGCGACGGCAGCCTTCACCATCGCACGCCACTTCGCGCTGTGAGGGATTTGGCATGACATCCGATCCCGAGGAGTCGGTGAGGCTGCAAGGCTTTGGCGAGATGACATTGCGCACCGCGATCGCGACGCTGATGGCGCTCGCACCGCGCGAGCGAACCGACGCCGCCATCTTCCGCATCCGCGACGGCTCGCGTTTGGCTTCGAGCGAGATCACCGAGCTCGCATCCGACTGGGGCATGACGCCGATGGCCGAGGTCAGATCGCCACGACTGGCGCCGGATCAGCACTGGACAGACATCGTTCGCGGCATGGTGCGCGAGGCCCCGCTGCCGTCGTTGATGGTGGCGTTTTTGGTGGGCGTGCTGGTGGCGCGGCGGTAGGCCTTACCGCGGCCGCGCCTGCAGGAGAGCGGCACCTATGTGAAGCGGCACAATCAATACGCTTGTCTCGTGCAACTTTTCAACGTGAGGTCGAGATGCTACGGTGCGCGAGCGGCCCTGGCCGCCGTCAGAAATAGCAATGGGGGAAGTGCTATGAATGCCTCGTCACTCCTGCTTGCTGCGCTCATCCTCGCTTCGACCAATCCAGCAAACGCCGCCCCGCGCACGCACCTCGCCACGCCGGCGTCCGACACCACGACCACCGGATCCACCTGCAGCGGCGGTTCGTGGCCCAGTTTTGGCGGGGCGTGCCGAAACTTCGGCAACTGGGCGAACTACAACGAATGCCTGGCGTGGGGTGCAAAGGCCGGCTGGAGGGGCACTGAGCTCTGGTGGTATTGCAGCAGCGTCGGGCTCAAGCAGTAGGAAGAGGCTACCGGTCGCGAACGGCGGTACGCCTCTGACCTAGCTCGCAAGTCCGAACCGTCGGTGCTCGCTAGTGACAAGCCATGCCGCGCGCTCAAGCGCCCCTGCCCGGCCAAATCGGCCGTGGACCCGCCCCGAAAATCGTTGCAGAAAGGCACCCTGAGGCGCCGGCGGGCCGGTCCGCCAAGCCTCTGGAAAACGTCAACTTTTGGAAGAATGGTCGGAGTGGCAGGATTCGAACCTGCGACCCCTGCGTCCCGAACGCAGTGAGTATTCTCTAAGTTGTTGATTTTTCTCGATGTGGCGCTCTGTACCGTCACGTTTTGTTCACGCCGTTTTTGCCTATTTCATTGCGAAATCATTGCGGCGTTTCCCATTCATTCCCTGGGTCAGAGCAGCCTCGTCCCAGCCTCCCCATCCCATTCGAGCTCGCACAGCACCTCCGCTTCTACAGAGATGTCGCTGTAGAAGTGCTTTGCGTGCTCCGCGAGCATTCGCCGAGCGGCGTCTTCTGCCTCCGCCCTAGAGTTATGCCGCTCTTGGAAGGAAGCCGCCGCTTCTGCGGTCCGGTGAGACGCGTCCCACTTCAGCAGTTGCACGATCGCGTACCAAACGCCGCGACCCGTTCGCCGCCGGACAAGTATTTCGCGGCAACGATCGGCCGCTTCGGCAACACCTAGCCACATTGCCGCGTCGGCCTCGACCTTCGCGTTCTCGCGCGCTTTGAAAGCGACGCCCTTCAGTGCTGGTTCAGTGAGCCATCTGAGTTTGTTGTCGATGGTCATGAGATTTTTGCCGATCTCTCGGAGGGCGTCCTCGGCCTCCCACGTCAATTTAGGGGGCCTGGGAGCCGCTCCTTTGGCCCGCTCGACCTTGGGCTGCCCGGCGCGCTTACGCCGCCAAATGTCGTCCGCAATGGCCTCCAGATCCTCTTTGGAAAGCGTCCACCGGTTCTCGCGCTCCCACTTCTCGCGATTGAGCTTAGGGGTGAGATCAACAATCTTTGTCTGCGGCTTCTTCAGAGCCTCTTCGAGCGCCACTGCCGTCTCTAGCGCCGCGAAGCCCGAGGCCACGAGGTCCTTGTGCACCTGACCTTTCTCATCGAACGTTAGAAAGCTGCCTTGCACTCTCTCGATGCGAACCGGCTTCTTGCCCTCGCTCTCTAAGATCACGTCGGCAACCTTCTGCTTGGTGCCGGCGTACTGCGGCATCGCGTCTTTGCCGCGGATCAAACCCATCATCACTCGTTGCGAGATGCTCTGAAGGCCGTGTTCGGCAAACAGGTAAAAACGGATCGAAAGCCCCATGGATCGTCCTCAATGGTCCCGCATGTTTCCGTACCTCAATGCAACGAGCAATACCCAAGGGCGTGGAAATCTCCGACGGCACGGTGCAGGCTGCCGACTACTATGATCAATACAAAGAACGAGAGGCAGATAAGGAGAAGGCGAAGCAGCTTTGGGAGGCCTCAAGGTAGCGACCGCTTCGGCCGAGGAGGTCAGTGGAAGTTGCCTATGCGGCTCTGTAACCAATCAGGTGCGCGACCTGAGCTAAGAGGTGGTCGACCATCAAACAGGCACTTTCGGCCTTAAAAACGTCGGCAGTGGCGGCGCGCTCAGGATACCTAAACCAATATTCTTTGTGGTAACGGCTGAGGTGTTCTACGTCCTTCGCAGTGCCGGGCCAAAGGCGCTCACGAAGACCATCCGTCTTCGCTAGCAAATCTGCGAGGTCATGGGACCGCTGCAGCGCGCGTTGATGTTGTCCCTGAAATTGCAGCAAAGCTTTCAAACCATTCTCGATGCTGAAGCCGATGAGAAGGTAAAAGGGAATTCCTATTCTGGAAATGTCTGCGCCTAGTTCGGATGAATGAATGCGCTTGGCGCCGTCTAGCAAGGCAACCGCATACGTTAGCTTGTCGATGTGAATTTCGGTGTCTTCCGTCATAATCCCCTCATTTTGCCCCGCCAACAAGCGTGCAGCCCGAACGCGCGCTACTGCAAACCGCGCTTGTGGAGGCTAATGATGACGATCCGGATGATGCAGTCGGAGATCGTTTCGCCATTGCGTTGCAAATTCTCCAGCCAATGTAGCGTCTTCGCGTCAACCGGGACCCGCCAGTTACCGTTGGGTAGCAGCTGTCTCGCGTCTTCCGGTATTGGTTCTACCGAACTCTCGATTAGGGCGCGGCACTCGTCGGTAATTTCGATGTTCGGCATAAGCTTGACAGGGCCGTCTTTAGAAGGTGACGGCAACCCATCGCCTCTGCCGGCCCGATGGACCAGTTAAATTCCAGCAATGCACGCGGCTCCGAATAGTATTTCGGTTAGCGCGCGGCGCGCCGTGACCTAAGGCAGGATCTCCGCTAGGCTATCGCCGGACGCATGGAGTGCAGCGATGGCGGATGAACGACATGATTACCCGGGCCGAATCGCCGAGATCGAACTCAATGACTCAGCGGCCGTCTGCGTTGAGCAAATCGACGACGAAATTACCGTTTCCATCGCGAGCGTTGTCGGGGTTCATTTCCAAGTAACCGCTGACCAAGCCCTTGAGCTGTCGCGGGCCTTGGCCGTTGCCGCAGACAATGCGGTGAAATCGCGCGTGTCGGTCGAGACGTAGTGGGCTGAGTAGCCGCTGAAGTGGCGACCTTACCGTCCTCCTGCAATCACACGGAAACGAGGAGCCGCCAGTTTGTCAGGCGGGACGCGAGCTGGCGTGAACGTTGTATCGGTCCGCTGAGCGCGTTTGCAGTTCGGGCAGAGAAAGAGGTGGGCGATTAACGGATCCGGAGTGTCTCGCACCAACTCCGAGCGAAACCATCTCATGGTGATCCGGCAATTCGGACAGTCCGGGGCTTCGAGCTGCCCCAGCGCATTCTTCAGCCGATCCATCGCCGCCCCCTCTATCGGGAAATAGTAGCAGGGCCTTTTGGATCGCAACGTGTCAAATGATACACAAGCGCAAACTAGGGGATGGAAAAAAGTAGCTACCATGGCGCCGAATCAGCAACGTCCGCATCACCGGGCGGTGGAGTGTCAGGAGGTGCCCCCGAGCGCCGACCATCAGACGGTATGGTGGTCATGTCGTAGTTAGGACACCTATGTTGGCAAATCAGGCTCTGGCGTACTTAACTTGGTTTATCGCCAGCGACCGGGCGCAGATGCATGCTTACCCTGGGCTGGCGGATAGCCTTCCTGCTGGCCCTGTGCTTTCGGCCTCAACTTTGCCTGCGATGGGTTGGGGCCGTTTTTTCCGACGACGCCGTGCGCCTGGTCATCGTGGGCTGGAAGATCGGCCGGCTGCCGATCGCTCGCATTGGCGGGCACGGTCTGCTCGTCGGCTGACGCGGCGATCTGCATTGACGCACGTCTGGCCGAATTCCATAATTGCGAGAACTTCCCGACAATGGAGCCGGAGCAAGTTGGATGATGCTGTCCGACCGCGTAAAGTCGAATATGGAGTTTGTGCTGGAGGAGACCTGCCGCGAGCTTCCACACGGCGGCGATCATGAAAGCCGACGCTTGATCGCCGAACAACTCTTGCAGGCGGCGGAAGCAGGCCAAGGGAGTTTAGGCGAGCTTCGTGCTGTTGCACTCCAAGCATTCGTAAACGCGACCAAGATCACACGGCAATAAGCATAGAGGGGCGTAGGGGAGCAAAGCCGTTGGCTTCGATATTGTTAGTGGAAGATGAAGCCCTCATCCGCATGATGGTTGCTGACATGTTGGCCGACCTTGGCCACACCGTCGCAGCCGAAGCCAACGATGTGGCATCGGCGATGAAGCACGCCAGCGACTCGGCCTTTGACATGGCCCTGCTCGACGTGTCGCTGGGGAGCTGCAGCGTCGAACCGGTGGCCCAGGTCCTTGCCAAACGTAACGTCCCGTTCGCATTCGCCAGCGGCTACGGCTCCGACGGCGTCCCGGAACGCGCGCGCGACGCCCGCAAGGACGCGGACATCCTCGCCTGCCAGGCCTGGAATGCCCGCATGCTCGGTTTTCGCGGCCCTGCCCAGCCCTCCCCGGCGCTCGGTGACGCGCTCAACGCCGGCTACCGCTATCTGGAGGTGAAGTGCCTCGGATGCGACACCCACCAGACGGTACCGCTTGATATTGTCCGCCGTCCGAAGACGACGCCCGTCCACGAGTTGGAGCGCTACATGCGCTGCCGGCAGTGCTCTGAGCGTCAAGGACGGCCCTTCAAACGCAGTCACCTCGTCGCCTTGCGGACCACAAGAATCTCAGCCACTAACCCGCCGTCTATCTGGTGGCCTGGGGAGCGTTAAAGTGAAAATGACCGGAGACGTGCTTTCGCCAACCCGGGAATCCCGGCCCGCAAGCTGATCGAGCTCGCGATGAGCATTGCGCCGGTCCAGGATGACCGCATCCACATCGAAAAGATCAATGCGCCGTGTCTGTACACGCTAAAGGCCACCGGGCCCGAGTTCGGGACCGCCATTCGCCATCGAAAAGGGTTGGCTCGAATTGCACGAGAGCGGAACCTATGTGCGGCTGTGCGCGAAGCCTGACGACCAAGTCATCTTCTGAGCCTCGCAGGCGTCCGATGTAGCGTGATCGCCAGTCCGATCGTTCACCTAGTGCTCCGTGAGAAAAATCACTGATCGGTCCTCGAATTCACTGACCGGGAGATTGCCTGCGGCGGCTGTTAGTGCCGCAACAGATATCGTTCTCGCAGGTACGGCGCGGTGAATAGGGACCATGGCGGCAGTCACGGCGGCAGCAATAACGACAGCAAAGGCGGCAATTTGCTTGGTCATGGAAACTCTCCATCCCAGCCCCTCGGACGTAGGTCTCGCGGACACCCTGCAGTGGTTCAAGAATGGCCGATCTTTTTTAACGTCAGCGGATCTGACTGGGACAAGGTAACGCGGGCAGAACGGCGATAGGAACGACGCACAACGGGTCGCATTTTTGCTCAACTGGCTCGCCGCTAAGCCAGCAAGCGCGGCCCCGGACCGACAGACCTGTCCCCTCCGGTCATGGCGGCCGGGGCCGCTTCAATCACATCGCGCTGTTCCTCATCGCGCCCAGCAGGAACAACACACGGGCGGAAAAATTTGGTTGCTCGTTAGCCCTTCACGCGGGCTGGCATGAAGGGTTGGCGGCGGCTCCGGGTCCTTGCCGGATCAACCGGAGCCGTCCTCAAAGCCGGTCGCCTCGAATTTAATCTCCAATCCGGTCCATTTCGTACAGACTAAGAGAAATCTCGGGCTGAGATTACTGCCAGCGCATGCGTTAGGTTAGCGTGCGCGAGCGGCCCCGGCTCGTCCCCTACCAGCCCCGGAGATGGGCTTGGGGCCGTTCCGACCTATGCTCTACACGTGCGTGCCCACGAATCGAGAGAAGAGCCGGGGCAGCATTGAACGGGAGGTCCGACATGACTTGCGCGCGCTGCGACGGCACGCACTGGGTTTGCGAAAACCACCCCGAGCGCCCGTGGGAAGGACCGAAGGCCTGCGGCTGCGGCGGCGCGGGCAAGCTCTGCCCGGTCTGCAACAGGGTCGGCCCGGACGAGATGCCATTGCTGCCAAACGGGTTCGAGACCAGCTTCACGACCACCGACATCATGCGCCCATTTCTTCGCAAGCCAAAGAAACAATAGCCGCCCCTCGACCTTGACGCCCCTCCGGCCGACCCGTTTCGATTAATAATCTCAACCACTAGCCGTCATTTGTCGGGCGGCGGGGAGTGCCGACTTGGAGATTGACCGATGAATGTACCTTTGCCGATCCGAAGCGTCCGGCTTGAGCGAGATCAATGGAAAGGCCGCTTTAATCGTCCCAGGTGAACTTCTGGCAGTCGGTGCACTTAAAAATGCGCACCGGCTTGCCGTTGCGAGTATCGAGGAAGCTTTCCACCTTGTTCAACCGATCGTTGCAATAGGAGCAGGTATCGAATTGCTCTTGGCGAGCCTGGAGAGGAGGGGAACTGATGCGCAGCATGATGATGCTCGTTAGCAAGAATGCCAACCACGTTAATCCGCCAGGGAGGTTCCGAAAATAAACTAGGACACTTTGGACCAGGACACTTGCCTACCGCTCGTTCAATTTTCGCGAGGGGTCTGCCTTTGTACTTTCTGCGCCATAGCCATCCACTCTTCTGCCAGCTTTAGCCATGCCTTCCGGTCGGCAGCGCGAGCGGCCTTCTCTGCCTCTTCAAGGCAAGTCTTCGCTTCGCGGAGATATCTGGCACAGGCCTCTTCCATGAGCGGAAAAATGCGTAAACCGGCCAAAAGTGCCCCCAACCAAATAAATACGGCTCCGGTTTGGGCAAAACCGGAGCCGCTATTCCAGTCTTCTGACCACGGGGTCGGTAGGCGAGGGCCAGAAGCAAACGGTAAACCCTAGACCTTGCGATTGGTTCCTCCTCCCCCTTAAGCGACCCACCATCTTCGCGGCCTCACTGCCTTGTGTGGCGCTTCAATCGGGCGATGCGTCGCTCGCGGTGCCAGATTTGAGAAATCGGGTCGCCTTCTCTCTGGCCTCTTCATCGTTGGCGCATTCTATTTCGTACGCGTCGGTGATGCGCGCGTTATCATCCAGGATGTAAACGAATGGAACGATTACACCACCGGCTCCGCTAAACGCCGCCCCGAGGTTCAGATTCTGTCCTCTTCTACTTATTTCTTGAGGGCGTCAGCGGCGTCCCGCGCTGCGTCCTTCACATCTCCTGCAGCCTGGTGGGCCGATCCCTTGGCCTTATCCATCTTGCCTTCGGCTTCGAGGTCCTTGTCACCGGTAAGCTTGCCAGCACCCTCTTTGATTGCGCCTTTTGCCTTGTCGGCGGCGCCCTTCACATGTTCGCGGTCCATGATCGCTTTCCTTTGCCGTTTTTAAGACGGCACAACGAAAGCGTAGCAAAGAGGTTCCTGGAGAACGTGCGCCGTGGTGCTCTGATGCCAACTTCTGACCCGTCTGCGGCATGCCGACGCGGTCTGACGATGTCCGTTCAAAACGGTAGACCGGAAAGTAACACGCGCCTCATGTCGCAGCGTCACATAGGAAAATCCTGACGAACGATGCCGGAACCATCGCTCTGAAAGACCCACCGTCCGCAGATTGGGATCATCTGTATCAAAGCTCAGACGAGCACCGAAACTTTTCCGCTCGCGATGTCATAGCGGGCGGGCACGACCATCAGCTTCCCCTCCTTGATTGCCCTGGCGATGACGGGGGAGGCATCGCTGAGCAGCGTCGCCTGCATCCTGGCGTTGGCGTCAATGGCAGCATCAAGGTTGCCGCCCGCAGCGTCCACTGCCGGCCGGATGGGGGCGTAAAGGACGCTGATCTGACCAGGCACAGCCTTGCCTTCAATGGTTGCTTTGACCGCGCCGCAATTGCCGTGCCCCAGCACCACGAGAACCTTGGTGCCCAAAACGGCCACACCATATTCGAGGCTCGCTGTGATCTCGGGCGAGGTTACGTTCCCGGCTACGCGGACGACGAAGAGTTGGCCGATGCTCTGGTCGAAGACAAACTCCACCGGCACCCGAGAATCTGCGCACGATAGAACCGCGGCGAAGGGCTCCTGCTTCTCGACCGTTTTGGCCTTGAGGATCGAAAGGTCTTCATCGAGCGACTGGAACTGTCCGCTGACGTAACGCTGGTTGCCGTCCAACAACGCCTTGAGCGCGGCTTCGGGCGTCAATGTGCTCTGGCCCAATGCTGGCTGAGCGCCTATGACCGTTGCACCTGCCAGCACAGCCGTGCTGGCGATGGCGTTGCGCAAGAAGCCGCGACGCGCCAGATCGGCATCCTTCTCGTGGCCCGAGGAGTCCGTCGAGCCGCAACCGCAGCGGCAGGCCTTAAACGACTCGGGCGAAATTTCCGTAGGTTTCATCTGTGTCTCCTTTTTACTGGCTAAGGAATTGGTTGCACACAGAACGATTGGACGCGACTGCCAAGGCGGGAAATTTCAACCTCTAAGCGCACCGTATCATGTTAGTCTCGCATAATCCAAGGTGGGGACATCGGCATGGTTGCTACGCAGACGTGATTTGCAGTGGTGCCGTGAAGCAAGGTGGTCCCGGCAATCCAGCCCGGAGCGCATGTCTGCCAATGGCCCTGCGCCGAACAATGCTCCAACCGTTGCAATGTCGGCTGTTCGCAGTAGATCCGACCTCGGCCATGGTGTATGCCCACCGCCCCTCTTGCCCCTTAGCAGACTCCGGCTTGGCAGGAACTGGGCGAGGCCTGACGCGTCGGCCTGCAGCTCAGTGTCCTGATTTTCCCGGCATCATTAAAGTCCAAGACGGCCTCCACTACGTTTTCCCCGCTGACGTACGAGATGATTGCGCCACCGTGCGAGGGCTGAAGATTGTCCAGCTCGGCCGCTGGGTGTTCCTGCAGATGGATAGCCCAGTAGCCACGCAGGTTTTCTCTGCCGGTAACAATCAATTCGTAGCAATCGCAGTAGACCGCGGCATCCTCGGCGTACATTTCGAGTAGCGTTTCGAGATCGCCGGCGCGGTAGGCATCGAGCCAGTCGATGGCGGCGGCCATCGGGTCAAAAGACATACAAGCACCTCCTGCGCCAGAAACAGAAATTGGCCGGGGTACCCAGCTCAGTCTCTTCGCGAATCGACGCGAAGTTTTCGGTCTTCACTCGGCCAAGCCCATATGCCGCTTGCCATAGGGCGGGTGCTTATCCGCTGGCCGTGATGCCCCGTGTCGAACGCCTCGACAGCTCTCACGCACTAAGCGTGCAACGCGGCGAGGACCATCCCAAACCTCAACAGCAGCATGAGCGTCTAAGAACTTTTTGGCTTGAGCTTGGGCATCGTCGTCAGTTGAGCAATTGATCTCGTAAACCGCGCGAGCAATACCCGACAAATCAACCGCGTACGCAATGTATCGCATTGCAGTACTCCAGATTGAATATCTGCGGACACGATTCATTTCCGGGCTTATGGTTCCGTGCGGCGATCGGCGCGGAAGTGCGGCTTGCGGCGGTGTCTCAGAATGATGTTCTGAAGCTCGGCAGCCTACATTCGTTGCCTTGCGGACCACCAAGATATCCGCGCCACCACCCCTCTATCTGATGGCCGCGAAGTGCTGAAAGGAATTACAGAGGGCGTCCTACTCCGACCCTGAAGCCGCCGTGCGCAAGCTCCTCGAGCTCACCACGTCAAAGTGACCCCGCGCTATCCTATGCCGACCAGCGATCCTGTTCTTCTTGGTAAGCGTGTTCGTTGAGCCGCTCCGCGACTTGTTCAGCCAGCTCCTTCGACTCCGTGGAGGCGATCGGCCGGCCGTCGCGCGTTTTGAGCTTGTCTTCGTCAGTCTGAATGGGGAAATCGTCCGCCCTTAGCGGTTTACCTTTGATCCTCGCGATGCATATGCCGTTTCGAGCAAAAGCCCGCCGGCGAAACCTGCGCCGGCGGGCTGCTCTTACTTCTTGGTGTCATGGCCCTTCGACTTCGTGTCGTTCATCGTCGCCGAGGGGTTCGCAGACGTTGGGCTGCTCGAGGCGCCCTGGCCGGTGGTAGCCGCCGGAGAATCGCCGCCACCTCCGCCGGAGCCGGAGCCGGAGCCCCCGCCCGCCCCAGCTCCCGCTCCCGCTCCGCCGCCAGCGCCCCCACCCGCGCCGCCTCCTCCTGCGCCTTGAGCGGACGCTGCCGCGATCGAGCCGAACACCATAGCCGCAGCCAAGGCAATCTTTGCAATCTTCATTGTTGCAGTCTCCTGTTGAAGTTCGCTTGAAACTCGTTCTCCGGGTCAACGTTCCTCGCTCGTTGAAGCTGGTCACATTCCAGCCCACCGCGATGTTGAAAGTGGCAAGCCCCAACATGACGAGCAGCGCTGTAATAGGTTCAATGGCAACCGTGCAAGGCCTCTGGTCACTTCGAATCCGAGTTGAGACAAGGAGAGCGGACAAGGATTGATGCCCCGTCCTCGAGGATAGGCTAAGATTGCGGGTTTCTGAGCAGGTCAATGTAGCGCGCATGCAACGTCACGAAGCGCTTGGCTCCGTCGAGGACCACCTTGACCTGAGTCGCGGTCGCCCCTGGGCCAAGGATAACGCCCCTCCGGCCACTCAGGCGCGGCCCCGCCGCAGCCGCAACAACGATCCTACGCCCGGCGATCAGCTCTTCTTTGATGACCATGAGGTCTGCTGATTTAGGCAGGTTACGGTTTGTGCTTCGCGGCACGGCCCTGTTCCTTACCGCAATCTATCAAGTTGGACACGCGATAGACGGTGCACGCCTGGATCGCGACCGCAAAGGGGGCGACAGGAGCCATCCCCAACATAAGGCCGGTACGCCCCGGTTGCGCCATCGCCTGGTTGCGGTGTGATCGCATGTTGAATGTGGGGTCTTGACGAACCTGGTGCGACCCAGCCGTCCTCGGCATAATCCATGATATTGATAGCGGACTCGTGATCTGATCGCATCTGGGAAGGAGGCGAATCACATGCGCAGGCAACCTTTGAGACAACGTTTGTTGATTGGCGTCCCAACTGCGAAATTGCCGCATCGTAACGGCCCTGAGATCCGTTATCCGCGACTCTCGCGATGGTCGTCGGGTCTCTGTCTACGAGTGCTCAAACCGTGGCCGACTGGCTGGAAGGATGACGCGACAGGGATTTCCGGCGAGCTCGGTGGTGCGCAAAGGAGATAAACATCTGGTGTGGCCCCTACGCCTGTCGCGGGCTGTATCTGCTCACCGTCGGCAAAAGCAATTCAGTTATCAAGCCGCCGAGCTGCGCGCAAAAGAGCTCCGGACGACGGCTTTCTTCCTGATCGTCGCCTACTTCGCCATTCTTGCTCATGCTGTGTTCAGTTGAGACAAGGCGCTGGCGCCCTCCCCCCGTTGTTCGAGCTTAGCGAAAAACGTGGCTTTCGGCGGCCACCGGCGCCGGCCACGCTTGCAGGGCCGAATTGTCTACATGGTCGGATCGGCGATCACACGGTGACGGCCGAAAAGGCCCTCGCCAAGGGAGCAGCGAGGGCAGGATTTTTCAGACGGAGGAGCCAAGCTAAACCGCTTCTCTCTTGGGCGTTCCTAGTGACCCTGACGAAGTTGTCGCTCAATGTCGATTGCTTGATCTGCATTACGTGCTCGCTTGAGCAAGGCGTTACGTTCGTCGCCCGGAGGCTTTCCGTCCGCGCGCTCACGCATATCCTGGGCAAATTGCTCAAGCCGCGCCTCGAGAGACTCTGTCTGCTTGAATCGCCTGCGCTTCAATCCCATCGCACGCTCCTTCTGACGAATTGCTTGTACGTCAGCGTGCAGATGATCGCAGAAACATAAGTTTATTTCCGGCTTAGACCTTTGAATGAGCTGGCGCGGAGCAGTCCTTCGGAAGTTATGTCGCGATACTCGATTTCGGCAACAAACTTCGGCTCGACCCAAGTGGCGTTGGGCTTTTTGAGTTGCTTACTCAATCTACTCTTCGGGCTGACGACAGTATCGAGTGCATCCCTGATCTTGCGTGAGGTGGTTCGGCTCCACCCCGTCCCGACCTTGCCCATATAGCGCAGCTCGTTCCCTTCCTGTCTGCCAAGGTAGAGAGCTGCGACCCCTGAGGGGTCTTTGATGAATCCCACCACGGGGAATTTCCCCTTCTGAACGGCCTTGATCTTCTGCCACGTTTCAACCCGCTCCGATCGGTAAGGAGCATCCACTCGTTTGGAGATGATGCCCTCATACTTAAGCCTGCTGGCTGCCTCGAACAGCGCCTGCCCGTCACCTTCATGGTGTTCGCTGTAGAGAATGGGATCCTTAATCTCGTTGCTCTCGATTAGCTCCTTGAGCAGCTCCTTACGCGCAAGCTGGGAAAGCCTCCGGAGGTCTTGGCCATCAAGCCAAAGGAGATCGAAGGCGAAGTAAACTAAGCGATCCTGATCCCCTCTCGCGAGGTCGGCCTGCAGCTCGGAGAAGTTGGGTCGCCCCTCATGGACGACGACGACCTCACCGTCAACGATCGCACGACCTTGAATGTCGAAGGCGCCGGCGATGACGGAGAATTTGTGGACCCAGTTGTGGCCGTTGCGCGTGTAGGCGCGGCGGTCGTCGCCATCGATGTGGAGTTGGATGCGATAGCCGTCGTACTTAACTTCGTGAATCCACCGGGCCCCCGAAGGTGCCTTCATCTTCAGGGTCGCCAGCTGGGGCACAATAAACCCCGGCATCGGAGGCGCCCCCGGCTCTCTTGCCGGTGCCTTGGTACGCTTTGCCACTAACGCAACTCACAAAAAGCCCGCCGTGGGGGCCAGCGGCGGGCAGTCTACCTACCTTTATCAGAATCTCTAACCGCCCAGCCAAGCTGGCGTTCCTAACGCTGTTCTCCGATACAACCGCATTTGCGTTTCCCGGTTGTATTTTCAAGGTCAACGAGAGCGCGAGCCGAACGGCGAGAGAACGTGGTGTGATAGAGTGCCCCATTATTTAGATGTTCACGCAAGGGGACTAGGACGATCTCAATTGCAGCACCAGTCTGTTCCACCTTTGCAAGCAGACATCGCGGCGACGGAGACCGAGATCCGCTAAGGGGCAAATCCGGACGTTCACACTAAAGTGCGGACGCGCGTGCAGGGGTGGTTGATGAAGTGAGTAGGTGTCCACGAAATGTCTGAAGCACAGTTCGATCGAAACGATTGGTTGAGCGAATTTTGCGAGCCCGATGCTACCATCGGCCGGTGACGCGATAGACTTGTGCTTTGCCCTCGACGCCGCGCAGCGGCGCCTCGAACTCCTCGACATCCCGGCCCGTCAACAGCCCACGAACACCAGGGGCTGTGTAGAGTGCTTCCGTCAGACAGACTTCGCCGGCATCCGCGAACGATTGCACCCGCGCGGCAATGTTCACCGTCTGGCCGAAGTAGTCGAGATTCTCGTTGAGAGTCACGGCAATGGACGGCCCGCAGTGTGCGCCCATCTTGAGGATGATCGCTGGCTGGCCGTGCTCTCGGTTGAACCGGCCGATTTCCTGCAATATGTGGAGCGCCGCCGCCACGGCGTCGACCGGCCGGGAGAACGCTGCCATTACGGCGTCACCAATGGTTTTTACGATTGCACCGGCATGCTTATGAGCAACTGCGTCGAGCAGCGAGAAATGTTCCCGTACCAGCGCATAGGCATTAAGATCCCCGAGACGCTCGTAGAGCGCCGTCGAGCCTTTCAAATCGGTGAACAGGAGGGTCACTTGTCGAATGCCGATGCCTTCCTCCTCGTCCACGCGCTCGGAGCGGAAGAGCTTGCGGAAGGTCTGCCGCGTCAACAGCATGCCGCCGGACACGTAAGGATCGAACTCAAGCGTCGGCTTCTCCGGCATGGTCACGATCTCTGGCGGCCAGTTGATCAGGAGTAGCGAGCCGCGCTTGGGGCCGATGTTGCTGATCTCAATTACTCCACGCCCCGACGGCACGGCCGAAAGAGCGGACGTGAAACGCTGACCATCATAGGTGACGTGAACGATCGTCGGCGTGTTGGGCGCCGGCCCGGCAGCAGCTGACTCCACGACCGGCAGCATGAAGCCAGCCTGGGTCTGGACGTTAACGCCCGAGAGGGCACCGGGCCCGATCTCGGCATGCAGCGTCGTCGTCACGCCGGGTGGCAGATATGTCATGCCGCGCACGAGGGTGCGCAGAACATCAACAAACCGGGTTTGTCCGCCTGGTAGCCGCCCGGTGTCGGCAAATTTCAGCTTCCAGTGCAGGTCTTCAATCGAGAGGTTGTCAACGTCATGCAACGCGAGGCGCCGGACTTGCGGCGAGACGGAGAAAGAAGCCTCGATAAAGTCGTCAAGGTCCGTCTGACCGTCGATGTCGCACAGGCCGCAGACGAAATGGCTTCGGAGCGCACGGAGCTTGCCGAAGCTTTCCAGCACCAGGCCCGAATGGGGACATAGAATGTCCCAATGCAAGTCGACCAGCCCGGCGCGAGCGGCGTGGAGGAACAGATCGATCGACTCCGGCTCGGCTACACCGCGATCACGAGCAAAGGCCAGGGGATTGGCACGGTAGACACTGACCTCGTCGCCGCTGCGGATCAGCGTTTCGAACTTGGAGATGACGCGCGGGCTCCAGGCACGGGCCTGCTCGATCTGGGTCATCTTGGCTTCAAGAAGCCGTTCGTCAATGGATGTCATCGCCAGCTCCTGACGGTAACAGTCTATGTGCTTCGCCGGCCATTCAGGCGGTCAGCCACCGGGCTACTAATTATAACACACAATGGCAGCACTTCCTGCTGACCAATCCGGCCATGTCGCATATGGGTCAATAGCAGTAAAGCTCAACCCGAGCAGATGCATCCCGCTTGGCCATCAACAGCTGACTTCGCCTTTTCGAGTACAGTCCCTGACGCCCATCTGCTTTCTCGATTGCGGCCTGCGAAGGTGCTATGAACGCCGCCCAGTGTTGCGAAATGAGCTCGTTCCATGCGCCGACTAATAACGCGCCGGGCTTGGCTGACTAGCGGCCTCGCATTTCTCTCGGCGACCATCGAGACCGCTGCAGAACCGCGCCGCTGGCGCGTGGGATACCTCGATTCCGGGAGAGCCACCGTTGGCGCGAGTACTTTGAGAGGCGCGCTTCGCAAGCTCGGGTATGACGAAGGCAGGAACCTGATTGTCGACGTTAGGGAGGCGAACGGAAAGTACGGGCTCCTACCGGCTTTAGCGGAGGAGCTCGTCGAGCTGAAGCCAGATGTGATTGTTGCGAACGCAACGCCGGCTATTGCAGCCGCACAGAAGGCCACGTCAACAATCCCGATCGTGATGTCGCCAGCGACAGATCCTATCGGGTCTGGTTTCGTGCTTAGCTTCACGCACCCAGGCAAAAATATAACTGGTGTTGCCAATATGTTCGGCGACACCACCACAAAGATCCTGGACATTATTCGGCTAGTCTTCCCGAATGCGAAAAAGATTGGTGTTTTGACTTCAAACAACCCGACTCATCCGCCTTTAGCCCAGCTTGCAGTGCAAGCAGCACAAACGCTTGGCATTTCAGCGTCACTTTTCGCGGCGAAAGATCCCGAGGACTTGGAGTCCGCGTTCGCTCAAATGAATTTGGCTCATTGTGACGTCGTTTACGTTCTAGCGGATCCTCCGCGGCCGAGCTTGCCTACGATAGCGCTGCAAAAGAGCTTGCCGACTGTTTTTCAAGTGAACAGTTACGTGACCAATTATGAGGGGCTGATAAGCTACGGCCCGGACAACATAGCTTTCTTCACGAAGGCCGCCAGCTACGTCGATCGGATTCTAAAAGGCAGCAAGCCGGCTGAGATGCCTGTTGAACAGCCCACAGCATTCCAGTTGGTGGTAAACCTGCGTACCGCCAGAGCACTGCACGTGACCATTCCGGAGCAAGTTCTGCTCATGGCGGATCAGGTAATCGATTAGTCGATATGGCACCTGGAAGAAGCGCATGCGTACCGGCATCTACATCGGCCCGGAAAGCGGCACGAACCACGGTCAGGCCGAGAAGAAGTAACTAGGGGATATCAGTCTGGCTCCGAGGCGCGATGCTGTACGGCTTGTTGAGAAAGAACTCACGGTTGCCCAGCGCGGCCTCGGCGTACTGATCGACCGCGACCTGGATGGCGAGGACGTGGTCGTGACACCAGCCCTCACGGGTACCGAGCCTTCGGACAAGCTCCAGCGCCTTGATGTATTCGGGCGGATTTTCCCAGTCCGAAAAATACTACGGGTGAACCCTCACCATTTCCGTCCCCCAAGTACCCACGGTTTGATCTCGCGCGGTCAGCTTTCTTCTCATCCCGTTGGGCACAAAGTTCATCCGACTTCGCTTGCATCCGCGCAAGGAGGGCTTCGGCCGATGCCGTCCCTATCCCGGCCCGCTTGAGCTGGAGGATTTCCTCGCGCGCGCTCAATCTGAAGTCCGAGGGGGCAACGCATTTCTTCGGACTGTCACCCGAAAAGGGGTACGATCCGCGATCAGCGATCCTCTGTGGGAGAAGATCGCAAATCCTATCATTTTCAATTGATTAGATGGCGATTCGGGCTCAGACTGGCAGATTGTCAGTCAACCCCGGGGGCACCTCGCCCAATTCCCTTCGCTCGGCAAGAAGCTGCTTCTCAGCCTCGTACCAAAATGTGTCCATCTGTCCCGCCGGCTCCCCGGCCTCTGTCCAGAGATGATACGCTCGAACGCGGATTTCTTCTTCGCTTAGACCAGCCATGACTTACTCCTTTCAGAAGCAAGCGTCGGCGAAGCGCACTGGTTCCTTTTAGCTCGCAACAAGCCGAGTCTCAAACAGATCCGTATTGCCGCGGGCGCTCGGGTGGTTTCACATCGACGGCTCCCCACCAACTCGCCAAATCTTCTGCTGTTCGTCGTTGATCGCCTTCAGTGGCCCGCTGAAGCTCGCTAGACTGCTCTCCTCAGCGGGCCCGGTGCCCCAACCGCTTGCTTTGCCATGGCACAGCCTTGACGGGAGAAGTCGTAATGCGGATGCCGAAGTACGAAAAGCTGCGCAACGCTCGGCTTTACGGAGCGATGCACCAGCCCAAAGCGAGTCGAATCTCGGCCGTATTGAACAGCCCCCTATTCCTCTGGGTTCTCACCGCACTATTTGTCACGGCGGCCGGAAGTTACTTCAGTCAGGTACAGAAGTGCATGTCCGATGCTGACGCTGCGGCAGATAAATTCGACTTGCTCGAGAATGAGAGATGGAAGCGGGAATATTACTTCAAGCACGCTCTGGCCACGATGAAGACCTTTGCCGAGGTCAGGGAAGCGAAGGATCGGTACATGCCGAGCTCGTCCGACTTCAAGAGCAAAACTGCGTGGGACCTTCAGGTAGAGCAGTTCCACATCCTTCGAAGGGCGGTCCCCGGCGACGATCGGCCGTTTAGGAAACAAGGATTTTTTAGCGAGAAGCTGGTCGAGGATCTCGCGTCCGATCCCCACTCTTCCGTTATGCCTATACTATCTGAGGACGATTACAAAATGCCCGACACGATCTTTAAGCTGTCGAGCAACTGTTCACCGAGGGCAGTGTTTAGACAGATCCTAACCGGTGAACAATACGTTCTCCGGGGCGCAATGCAGCCCGTACCGGTTAAGTTGCCTGACGTGAGGAAGATTCCATAGGAACATTCTGAACGTCCAACCAACTGGGCCGCGAAGGGCCTTAAATGTTCGTCGGTGCGCCGGAGAGCATTGAATGCTTTGATTTGATTTAGCTGTGGCCCCGGTGAGCCTCTGCGATCCTGGATAGGCTGATGCGCTCACCCGCGAGAATGCGCTGATCCAGACTATGGCGAACCTCGGCCGGCAGCGCGGGGCCAGAAAGGGCCACGAGAGCCCGCCATGACAGTCGGCGCACAATTCCCTCCTGCTCGCCGTAGCAGCGAACAACTCGCATCATTTCCGAGGCGACGGTGCCTTCATGCAAAACCCCGATATTGCGGACTGATGCGCGCTGCTTTCTGTGTCCCACGATGCGGCAGAAGATGTAGAAAGCAGATAATTTGACGCGATCCAGAGGGTGATTTTCATATGCAATCAGCATAGCATCCCGCGCATTGCAACCCCGGGGAGTGGGGACAATGAATGAAAGGTTGGAAGCGTTCAGGAAGCGCTTGAACGAGCCAAAGAAAAGGCGGTCCGATAAAAATTGGCAACAGTGGATTGGTTCACCCACTGCTTGGGCCGGTCTGATCCTGTCATCGGTTACGGCCTTCTACACGTTCCTCTACCACAGCGACGAACTTAGTGTCGTCATAGACAGTCCTTTTATTAAGCCCGACGGCGAAAACTTCAAAGTTCGGCCACCTCCCGGTCTGACCTTCATCAATTCAGGAAGCCGCCCCGTGGTAGTTACGAGTATGAAAATGCTTTTAATCCAACGGCACTATGCTTCCGATCCAGAATGCGACGATTGGGAGGTAAGAACCGAGATCCCATTTGCTTTCGAGCAAACGGTCGTGAAGCCCTACGACGCATTGTCTAAAACACTGAAATTTGAGAATGAAGAGGCGACGATTGCGGCCAAAGGAGGCAACGCAAACAGGAAGGGAGGCCGAGCCTCAATGCTTGTCTGTATCAGGTTCGAGTTGGCAGCAACAGACGCAGTGCGGTGGCAAAAGACTGTTACTGCAGGTCATCAGATAGAAAGGGACCGACAGCCTAATGCGGAATTGCAACGAGCACGATTTGACACACGGCCTAAAATTCTAATGAAGCGCAATCGGTTTTGGACTGAGGTCGATAGAGATCCAAAACCGGGTACCCGTGCTAACGAGCCCCGTTCTGTTTTAGCTTCCGCCTGGTCACGGATACTCCGATACCTTCCCGTTCCTTACGATGAGGATCGTAACTGGTCCCTGGACCCACCAATATAGTGAGACCGTACCGAACCGCTGACATGCCGTGATTAGGCTTCTTGGGGTCTTCAATGCCCCGGGTCTCGCCGTCCCTCATGAACTTCCACGAATAGTTCTCAACCTCGAACTCAATGTTTGTGGAGCTTGCCGTGTAGCTGATTGGCAGGCTTTGCAGCGTTTTAAGCCCGTTCTATTCCTGGTACTTCATCGCTTCATCTGCGCTTCAGCAATGCGGCGCAGACTGATGCGCTCACCAATAGTGATGCGCCCCTCCAGACCTATGCGGGCGTCGTCCGGCAGTGTCGAAGCCGAAAGAGCCAGCAATCCCGCCCAGGACATGCGGGAGGAAATTTCGTCTCGATCGCCATAGAGACGGCAGACTCGCATAGCCTCCGCTGCTCGACCTGCGTCAATATCGAACTGGGTCCGCACGAGCTCACCGAATTTTCGGTTATTCGGGGTACGCTCCCTAAGTGCCAGGAGCTTTCGCCCGAGCTCGATCTTGGCTCGGTTCTCAGCGACACGAGTCACCGACCGCGGCAGCTTCTTAGCAGGACTTGGCCGTTCCGCCTTCGGCGGCGCGGCGAAGATGTTTGCCAGTTCTCTGAAGAGCCCAGCGGCCACGCCATAGCGCTGCGGAAGCACCCCGCGGCTCGCTCTGGCTTGGGCGCGGATCTGGCCCAGATCGATGGAATCGAAAGCCTCGAGCCACGCTAAGCCCTTCTGGGGCCATTCAGGATGGGCCAGCATCACATCGCTTAGTCCCCTCAAGACGAAGTCGTTGATGTGGAGAGAGTTGCCTTCAGTCTCCAAGAGTGTTCGGAGGAGCAGCACGAGGTGTCCCTCGCCATGGTCTTCATAGAGGGTATGGAGCACCGACTCTGCCTTGGTCTGCCCCGGTCTCAACCTCTGGTTCGTCGGGATGACTTCCAAGCCGAGTTCAGCGCAGATCTCCCGCACGCGGGGATAGCGAGCCCGACACCGTCCGCTCCGAGGAGTCTGGTTAGAACCCGCCCGCATCAGTTGGCACCGTTCCGGATCACATCGCGGGCGACTCTTATCAGTGCGGATATTTCTCGCCTTCTCGCGATAGCCTCGGCCGAATAGTGCCCGTGCTTGAAGTTGTGCTGGTTGCCTTTTGGAGCTCCGGGTGATGGTCCCCCATGCATCCTGCAACGACCGTTAGGCATCGCGAGGGATTGGCAGGGCTTCCCGCTCCGGGTCTTCGCTCCGCAATGCATGGGGTTGATCCTCCAATTTCCTGAGCCCCCCAGCCCCCTGGGTCTCCACAACTCCAACCACAGCTTGGCCGCCCGCGTGAACGTGCACGTGCTCGACGGTCACCTTTTGCTGGCCCTTGCCCCGGTGGCGGTTGAGACCCTCCAAGAGGGCGGCGAAAGTGCGGGAGAGCTTATTTGCCTGCGTCAGTGCCTCTGAGCGGCCAACAAAAGGCTGATCGGGGAGCATTGCTCGTCGGTGGCATTCCATCGCCGCGTTGTGAGCCCCGATCATCTGAGCAATCAGCATGCCTTCGAACTCGTCCCGCGGCTTCATGCAAAGAAGGCCGGTAAGAATCCCATCCCTTCGGGCCTGATTGTCGCTCTCGTGCTGGGTCTCCCACAGAGTACCGATCGCCTGATTTACGACCAATTCATTCCAATTGTCGGACTTTGAGCCCCCAATGGGTTTGAGTGCGCCCCGAAGGGATTTCTCTATGTCCAGAGTCACCGTTAGTGGAAGGGCCTGGAGGCGGTCCTGGGCTTGCGGCTTGTCGGCCTTCACCGGGAGGGCTGGGATAACGGCCTCAGCCCCTCGCCGACTGCGCTGACTAGCGGGTTTTCTTGCCCGAGATCCTTTGCGCTTCGGCTTATTCATCCATCAACGCCTACATGCCGAGCCGATCGGCGATGGCTAGGATCAACGCCCGGTTCTGCTGGTCCGGCGTGTAATTGGCCCACTGCGACACGGCGCTATTGATCTTCCGAGCCCTGGCCTCGAGTGAGTCCGCCACCCTGGACATGTCAGCCGTGGCTTCGTCGTTCGCCTCGATGGTTGCCGCGGAGGCCTCCACCTTCTTCGGCATTTCGATGGGCTCAATAAGGGCCATGTCGAAGCCAAGGATCTGGTGCTCCCGCGTGTTTCCAGCGATGCTCTTCCGTCCTTCCTCGATCTTCTGCCAAGCCGCAATTGCCCGCCGATGGGCGGCATTGAGATGACCTATCGCCTCGTTGAGGGGCTGAGCAGCCTGGGCCCTTGCCACATCGGCCGCACGCTGAGCATCCAGCTTTCTGAGCCTCAGCAGGTCATTGTGGCTATAACCGCCGATATCAATGTTTCCATAGTGCCCGCGGAGGCGGGAAACTAGCGCTTCGTATTCCGTCCGTTCAGGATTTTGATACATCTCGTCTCTCTTCGATCCATGCTCGCGGTTTGCGCGAGCTTCCATGCCTCTATGTGTCGGATATTTCCGTTGATTTTCAGAGGACGGGGAATTGACCTGCAGCAATCTGCGCTACATCTTCACTTCAAGACCACCCGCCACTGAAGGCTTCAGCACTCGCATGCCTCGAGAACCGATCCTCACCAGAACCGGATACGTGGTCCTTCCGGCAATTGCTCTCTCGTTTACCGTCATCGTTTCTGCCCGTGTGCTGGGTTACGAAAATAGCGTTCTCGGTACGCTGGGCGTGTTGATCGTTACCCACGTCATCTCTGGGATCGCGAACGCGATCCTCGAGTATCGCCGTCGTCAAGAAGCTTATTATGCAGAGCTGGACCGGATACGGCGCTGGCAAGAGTCGCAGCCCGACCCATTCGGTCCAGACGCTTCTGAAGATCAGACAACCTTAGATGATCGGATAAAAGCTCTCCTGTCAGGGCGTTGAAATTGTGATCCCCCATCTTGCGGGTGAGCAGTGGGGCAATCTGGCTGTATGCGTCTGAGTAGCGCTGCGCCCTTGCTCCCTCCAGGATAGTCTGAGGCTTCATCCAATCAGGGATGAACGAGGCCGGCCTGGTGATGTCCAAGTTGGACACATAGCCCATCTCGCTGGGCGCCGGCAGCATCGCGCCGACACGTTCGCGCTTAGGTGTCGTTTGGCTGCCGCCGATGACGTTCTCGACCTTCCCCTTGCCAAGAACTTCTGCTTCAAGGTCGGTCACCAGTCGATCGGCGCGTTTCTGGCCGAATAGCAGCTCCAGCTTTTGTCGACCAGCCCGACTGAGCAGCATATTGCGCGCAGTGGTGTCGCCACGCACGCTGTTCTCGATAACTTGCTGGATAGCGTCCCGAGCTCCCTGAAGCCGCGCCGCACGCTCCGGCGTCGAGAGATTAATCAGCTCGTGTGCGAGCTCGTCATATCGGGTGTTGCGCGCAAAGGTTTTCTGACCTTCCTCGATTTGGTGGAGCAGCTCAGAATGTTCTGCGTAAGTCTCTCTCGCCTGCCGCCAAACCTTGCCGGCAGGCGTCTTGTCGATTTCCGAGATAAGCTCACTCTTCAGGTTCAGCAGCTCTCGGGCCAGCTCTTTGTCCGGTTTAGCCTTGTCAAGAGACTGCGAGATTCGGCGATCGAGGCCGCGCTTCACGTAATCCCAGGTTTCCGCGGTCGGGAATTCCTTCTGCGGGCCGCCGGTAAAAAACTTCCGATTGATCGGGTTTCCGGAGATGCCCGAAAGCTCCTCGGCCAAGTCAAATGCGCCTGCCTTCTCCAGCCGCGGAATCAGCGCCTTGATCTCCTTGGTCGGCTGCACGGCCATGGTGCGGAATTGATTGTATAGCGGGTCGGCTCCTGTGGCGCGCGCCTGTTCGATCGCCCTAGTCATATCGGCGACAGGAACGTGAGGGACCGTATTCTGATCCAATGACTGCATGATGCGGGAGCCCTGCCCCGCCGCTCGTTGCCTGAACGCTTCCCGCACAATTTGCTTATGGGGCCCGGGGATATCTGCGAGACCGCCAGCGAGGTCGGTAGCCGCCTGGTTAACGTCCGCAAGCATGCCGGAGGGACCAAACCTCCGCTTGGCCTCCGCGATCGAGGCTGGCGTCTCGCCCTCAAGAGCGTTTACGAGCATGTTGCGACCAACGGAATTGACTCCTGCGAGCTCACCCGTTCGCCGCGGAAGCCAATGCATGAGCTGATTTGCACCCGAGGAAATCGCCTCGCCGAACATGGGCCCCAATGCGCCACCTGCAGCGGCGATAGGCACGGGCCCCAGGAAGCCCTGGTCGAGTGGATTATTGCCCTTCAAAAGCTGGCTGGTCGTCTCAAGAGCCCCCATACCGGCTGCGCCCTGGTACACACGAGCACCCAGAGAATTGCCGCGAAGGCCCATCATGCGGGCGCCAAGACTCGTCTGAGACGCTGGACCAAGCAATAAGCCAGTCCCCGCGATATCAGCGGCGGTAGAGGCGATCGGCCGCTCTTCCGCATAGTGTCGGTTCGCCTCATCCTGCATGGCAAGATTTGCGTGATATCGGTCAATCCAGTTTGGCTGACTTCCTGGGCGCGTCTCGCCCGTTACAAGGTCATTCAGGTTGCGCGGTTTGACGAATAGAGGCTGGATCGTCGCGCCGGCTGCAGCAGTGGCCTTGTCGAATAGCGGGCCGACGACGGGGATGCTCGACACCATCCGGTTGTTGAAGCCGGACATATCGGCCACATCGCCACGTGGACGAGGCCGCTCAACAACCCGCTCCCTCGGCCGCTCAGATGCTCGTTCTTCAGCCTTGCGCTCGTATCGGCTGAAGATGTCGTCATCTGTTGGCGCAGATGCCGGGACGGGCATGGTAGCGCCTCGAGAATAGCGTTCGAAGATATCGTCACTGGTCATCTGCCCAGCCATCAACGCCCCCCTTGCCGCCGCTGTTCACGCAGCTTGCGCTCGCGGAGCTCTTCCTTCCGATTCCACTCCTCATCCGAATCGCGATCAGAAGGACGATCGTCGCGGCTGCCCAGAGGCTCAATGGCAGCCGGGATCCTCGGCTGCCGGTGCTCCGCAGATTTGCGTGAGGCGATCTTGTCGATGGCGATCGCCCGTTTGATCGGAGGCATTTCCATAAGTTGGTCGGCGAGCTCGAGATCCTTGCTCAACTCGAGCAGGGCTCTGACCGGATTCTCTGTTTCAAGTGCGACTTGCAGGATCTCTTGGGGAATGTTGCCGCCATCGTCGAGCAGCGAGAGGTTTCGCTTCGCTTGATCCCACCTGCTGCCAAACTCCGTGAGGCCCGCAGTATCAACGGCGGCGAACTTCGCGTTAAGCTCTCCTAACTCGACCTCGCGCCTCGCTTGCGCTCGGACGGCCGCTTCACTCGAACTCACCATACCGATCACTCAGCCCAGCTTCCATGACGTACCATCAGCACCCGCCACCCACATTATCGATGATCGTAGTGGGCGTCGTACTCGTCCCGCAATATGCGACCAGCTTGCAAGTACCGGCGTTCGTCCCAGCGACTGTCCCGATTTTGCAGTACCCGGCACCAGGCGCAGTCCCGCTAGCGCTTGCCTTCACGGTAGCAAATTCGCTGGTCGTGCCGGTCGGCTGGCTTGCGCCGTTGGCATTACCGAGGATTGACATTCCGTTGGTGCCCAAGAAGAACCCGCAGCGGGTCGTAGTATCCGATCCAACCGCCGTGCCTGATGTTCCGCTGTTCGCGCACAGTGCGAACGCCTCTGCGAATCCAGGAAGGTTTCCAAGCCACCACGCTGAACCGGTAGTGTCGTAGTTCCACACATTCCCCGAGCCAGACCACACGATATTGGAGCCGAAGAACGGCGAGCCTGAGCCGCCACCCGCACCAAAGGTCATACGCGGGGTACCGGAGCTGAAGCGATAGGCAAAGAGGTCGCCGCCGGCTTTTTCCGCGCTAATCGTGGCGAGAAGGTTTGCGGTATTCTGCAAGCTCGTATAGGTCGCAGCACCGATGCTGGGTGTGGTCAGGGTCGGTGATGTCGCGAATACGAACGAGCCAGAGCCAGTCGCCGCGTTGACGTGAGACGATGTCACCTTGCAATAAGCGGGCACGACACCTGCTCCGCCGGAGCAAAGGACGCTGCCTGTCGCAGCGTCTGCCAGCTTGGACAGGGCCGTGGCGCCGCTAGCAACGATGAGATCCCCGGTCGTATACGACGTCAGCCCTGTTCCTCCCTTGCCCCCAGGCAGAGGCTGTCCGGAGGACGGCACATAATCAACCACTCCGCTGCCGCTGGTGGTCCACAGATTCTCTGGATTGTCGCCGATCGATTTGACCTTCACCGTGCCGCTTGCGGTGCAGTTGCCGGCGCTGCTGAGATTCGAGATGGACGCGATGATCGCACCGCCATCCGACGTGCAGGGCTGATTCCACTGATTATAGGCCCACGTCTGAGCGCCCCCAACCGCATGGTCAACAACCGAGAACGACCCCGCCTCGCTTTCATTCGAAATTAGATCAGGACCGTTGATAACAGTACTTTCAATCCGGAACAGGGTTGCGTCGGAGCCGATCGCACTTCCCGAATTCACGCCAGTGATCGTCAGATTATCGTTCATGTTGATCATGCGGACGCCGACGTTGACGCACTGCATATTCGCGTAGCCGATCAGCGAATTTTGCGCAGCATTTAGGCTGTTGATCCTGATGCCTTCTGCCGCCGTATCCGAGCAGTTACCGAAGATCTGGAAATGCCGGATCGCAAAGAAATCGTTTTCACTGCAGCCGCTCTGGGAGGGCATGGCGCTGCAGGAACCACCGCTGACCGCTGAAGTGTCGGCCGAACCAACCACAATTCCGACGTGAGTGCCGGTGATCTCAAACTGCTCCAAAATGTTCCGCGTCGTGATTGGATTGTTGTTCGAGTCCATCATGATGCCGACGCAATTCAATGTGTTGTTTGCGTCGAGACCGATATTCCGAAACTGACTGAATGACGTATTGAACATATAGATCATCGTGCAGCCGGTGCCGCCGATCCACTTCAGTACGACGCCGGTATTGATCGGCGCGTTGCCGCCATTACCGCCGCCGACGCCGACCAACGCCGTGCCGTTATTGCCGAACTGCAAGGTCTGATTCAGGACGTACACATTCCCAGAAACAAACTCGATCCGGTGGTTTGATCCAAGCTGAATCGTACTTCCAGCGCTACAGGCATTAGGCCCAGCAGCAGAATCGACGACGATTGTTCCAGGCGCGTTACCAATATCATTAACCGCCGCCACCAGATTAGCGCACCAATCAGCCTGCCCGTACTGGCTCGCAAAGCGGATCGTGTTGAGGTCCTGGACCGTCAGGGCCCCCGAGCCGCAGCCTTTCAACAGACCGGTGGTTCCGTCAAAACACGGCACGGAATTCGCAGTCACCGGGGCGGTCGGCATGATCGAGTTGACGATGTCCTGAGTCACTGTCCTCAAGTTTTGAGGCGTGATCTGGCCGGCGGTTTGGTCGGGGAAGTTCGCGCCGATTTCCGTATTGAGCTGCGCCTTCGTCTTTTGGGCGTGCACTGGGACCAGCATCGCGCACAGGATCGCAGCTGCTGCAAGCAAACGTCGTGAAATCATGAGCATGATGTCCTGATTAAGGCGTCAGCCGGATTGCGTAGTTGACGATCTTCGATGGCGGAACGCGAGAGAATGCCGAACTGATGCCACCCTGCGCCGTACCGGAGAAAGTCGACGTGGCTTGCGAAGCTGAAAGCGTTCCAGATCCACCGAACACGCCACTCGGCGAGCTGTTGGAAATGATGCTACCGCCATTGTTCGGAAGGAAGGATGACCCTGCAGGGACAACAGTGATGGCGCCGTTCGTGATTGAGCCCGCAGGTGTGTACGGCGGAAGATTTGCCGTTACGAGAGTGGACGATTGTGCGCCGCCCGGATTGCCCAGCGCGGTCGGCGACGTGCCATAGTAGGTGCTCGTCAAAGTGCCGGGGTCCGCCCCGCCCATGTTGGTGCGAGCAACCATGATGCGCCCGCGATAGTCCGGCAGATTGAACGTCGTCGACCCGTCGCCATTGCCATAAGCGAAATACGTGATTGTCCCGGTTCTGGTCGAGGTCGCGTTTGCGGACATCGTGCAGGAGGTGCCGGAGCATCCAGTGATGGTGGTCCCTGCTGGGATGCCCAACGCCTCGACAGGCATTCCAGACCCAAGCTGCGTAATATCAGCAACGCCAGTGATGGTCGGGCTGCCACTGCTAATCGATCCTGATTGCGCAAGGGTAAGCGACGAGAACAGTGCAGAGAACGCGGTGCGGCTGACGGCCTGACCATAGGCGAACGCGTAGTTCGTTGGTGCCGTAAATCCTGCGGTGGTGATGACTGTGCCGACAGGCACGCCGGATGTGTTTGGCCAGTTGACTGGAGAAAGAATGTGGAACGTGCCGGCAGTCGCGTCATAGATCAGCGAGACCGCGTTAGTGGCGACGAGCTCGCCGCCGGTCAGGGCCTGCGGGCCGGTCGAGGAGTCTCGGACGATCTGGACCGCGCCGAAACCGGAGGGGTTGAAGGTCGCCGGGCCCGTGTTCGTGTTGGTCGAGATGTAATTGATAACCTGGCCGTCAGTGCCAGAGAACGAAGGAGCGTTGACGGTAATCGCGTTCGGAGTGCCGACGCTCGCGCCCGCAAAGATGGTCGCCGATGAGTCCGTGCTTGCGGTGATTTGGTCCCAGATTTGAGCGCCAGCGGGAGAACACGGCGTTGCCGCATTGGGACCGGTGGCCTTGACGATCTGGCGATAGGTGCCGGTGCCGTAGATGATTGCCCTGCCAGCCGCATCCAGCTGAACCGGATTGGTATTAGCGATCGTCTGGGACGAGTCGGTGTAGGTCGCTTTCGGGCTGAGCGTACCCGGGACGTAGAAATAGACGCACCCGGCGGACAGCGGCGACCCATCGTTGTTGAAAAAGGTCTGCTCGCCCGGCGGCAGCAACGTTCCTCCACGAGCTGGATTTGCGATAGCCAGGGCGATAATTGCGGCGGCTCCGATATGAGCTGTCGACGCTTTCATTGCAGAGCCTCACATTTGTTTGCACGAACGAGTTCATCGTACTGAGCGACACGGGCACGATCTTTCCGGAGCTCAACGAAATAACTGAGGGCTCTGCGCTGCCAATATTCTGCGGAGCCGTACCACTCGATCGGCTCTTGGCTCACATGCGCAAACAGGAAACCTCCTGACACGCCCGCCAGGAAGAGCACGGCACTGCCGACAACAGTTTTAAGAGATGCGCTGAACATGATCATCGCCCCCAGGCTGTGCTGAATGCCGAGGCGAAGGCAGTTTGTCGCCCATCCTCACATAAGAGCGCCGCAGCGCTGACGATAAGGCCAATGATGAGACAGCGGAGCGCCAGTGCGCAAACTAGGCGGACGGTCATCAGGCCGCACCTCGCTCGATCTCGATGCCATCGGCCCCTAAGCGCTCGACGGTGGCCGTTCGCACATAGTCGGCATACGTCTGCACGCGCTTATCGGCAGCCCGTTTGATGGCATCGGCCAGCGGCTCGGTCAGGCGCAGATTCATCCTCGCGCCAAAGCGCGTCTTGCCTTCCTGCATGCTCCACCCTTTGGAGAACTCAGTTTCTAGTCGGGATCTCGATTGCCATGCGGTCGAGTGATTTGCGGGGAGGCTGATTGCCTCCCCCATGGCGTCCGCTTCGTCGCCTCGCGGTCTCCGGCGGCAGACATTTGCGCCTGCCAGGCAGCTCCTTCCGGGAGCACGGAACCATTCAACTAGTGGTCAAAGCCCTGGGCGTTGCTTCCAGGCTCCACGCGCGGCGCATCTTGCGCGCCATGAGTTGAACTTACATCAGGTGCACAAACGATGTCATTTACCGTTTCGGTAAATTCGTAGACCCACCTTTCACGAATCTGGCGCACCGCGGCTTTGATCGCTTTTGCGTATAGCGGATTGGTGCCCCATTCCTCGAGTTTTCGAATGATGAACTCGATTGCCCGCCGTGCAGCGTCCGCACGTTCGAGCTCGATCAGTCGGCCGTGGGTATCATTCATGGCGGCCACCGGTGCGACCGAGCACGGCAAGCTTGTCGGCCAACCCATTCATCGGGTCGCCGTTGTGGCCTCTTACCCACTTCCATGCGATCGAGCGGCCCGCGGCCAGCGCATCCAACTTTCGCCATCGGTCAGCATTCGGAATGTCGACGCCGCTTCGTTTGAAGTCGCACTGCCTCCAGCCGTGCCGCCACTTCGTCATGCCGTCGACCAAATAGGTCGATTCAGCTATCACCGTTGTCCGGCATCCATCGGGGATGGCTTCAAGAGCCATAATCGCCGCGGCCAGCTCGGCCGCGTTGTTTGTGCCGCGCCCGCCGCCGCCGAAGAATTCAACCCGCACTTCATCGCTGAGGATGACGACGCCCATCCCCATCGTGCCGGGGTTTTTCGGCGCGCATCCGCCATCACACCAGATCATAGCCTTGGTCACGCCAGTCAGTGCAGCCCGCGCCTTCTCAACGTCGGAGGTGCGGAGGGCATACTTCCGACAAAGCGCACCAGGGGCCACCGTATGCGGCTTGGGGGCGGTTTTAACGGCGGGCCGTGTGACCAGCTCCGGCTTTGCTGGCTTGGCTGGGGGAGGCCTAACGCCATGCCTGATGGTGTTAGTCGCCTCGCGTGCAAATGGATCGCGATCGAGGCGAGCGTACCACGGTTCGTAGACGGGGCGCCGCTTGCTCCAGTTCAGACTCATGCCCGGGCCTCCGACTGCACTTCCCTTCCTTCCTCGAAATAATGCGCTGAACTATCCACTTGCTCGGGCCGGCGAGGCCGTAGGCCGGGCCCGATAGGGCCAGCGCGAAGCGCGTCTCGCAAGCTACGCGCGCTCGGCGGCACCGATTCGTGCGCATTACTATTAGAAGAGAAAACATCGCACGAATTGGTGCCAGCCTCTCGTGCTCGGCGCCGGAACCAGGTCCGACGGGATATTCCCTCGGCCTCCCAAGGGCGCGTTCGGTTCAAGCTTTCAGCATGCGGTTTGGCGCCATTGGCCTTTCGGCGCGCGCTCTCCCGTTGCTTGTGCTTTGTCTTCTGAATAGCCGACCGCCGACGCTTATTCAGACCGACCGCCCCAATCGTGCGGATCTCGAGCCTTTCACGCTCCATGGGGCTCAGTTTGATGCGCCACGCCAATTCGTCGGCCGACTGCCAACACGCGGTGGCAGCCGCGGCGGCGATGGCATCAACCTCACTCGTTGCCCATGGCGCTCGAGCGCGAACGTAGCCCGTCAATTTGCTCTGGAGGTCTCCGCCCTTGGCGAAGCGATACGCTTCGGCAATAACGCGCAACGCTTCCCGTCCGTCGGCATTGCAGGGGATGAACTTGCCGAACCGATATCGGAAAATCTTCTCCAATTCCCAAGCTCGGAGATTGGCAGCGGGAGGCCGCTTTCCAAAGCCCCTCGCCCTCGCATCCACTTTGTGACGCCAGGCAACTATGCGATGTTGCGCGTCCTTGGGCAGAGCCCTCACGATGCGGGACGTCATTGAGCGCCCCGTTGCAACACAGCGACGTTCGACGGCAGCAGTTCGCGGTTGAATTTCCGCAAAAACGTGATACTCAACATTTGCTACTTTCTCTTTGGCCCGGCGGCGTTGCGAGCGCTTAGCCGGGCTTTTCGTTTTCTGGAATTAGGCGACGAGGTGGCGCACTTAGATCCGACTGGCTAAGCAGCTTGTGGGATCTCGGCGGTGTTACGGATTTCCGGACCAAACTTGGCTAACGCCCATTCGTCCAGACCTTGCCTCGAATAGAGGGGAAATCGTCCGGCCTTCCTGAATGGAGGGCCTTCTGAACTGACACAGGCCAATTTCGCCAATGTCTTTGGCGAGCACGGAATGCCAAATTTTGCCGTGATGTATTCGGCGGCTTCAGTCCGTCGGAGCGGGCGCTCGTCGATCATTCTCTCTCCTCGTGGTTCGCTAATCAACGCGAGGAATATCGCTGCAAACACACGCAAAGTGGATGGATTAGAATGGAGAACTATGGAGCGAGTTAGCGCTCCCTTTTTCTGTATGCGCGAGCGAGCCGCCTAGCCTTGCTCTCTCGTGCTCCGCCGCCATAAGCCCGGTCGGCCACCGAATCTGCGGCGGCCTGCACAGAGGCCACCTTAAGGCCGACGATCAGCCTCTCCATTTCCTCCAGCAAATCCTCATCCATTGCAGCAAAAGAGCCCTGCCCCTTCCGACTGCGCAACGCGTGGTCTTTGGAGACCGTTGCTTGTTCGAGAATATCTGCCGATTGAGTTGGGCGCCCCGTAAGCCAGGCCAGAAATGCCTCTTTGTCGCCAACCCGAACATCGAACCATCTGGCGAGATGCATGCGGTCGAACTTCGCATCATCCTGCGGCGGGACGCTGGAGGCATCCAATTCGAGCACGTTGCTGCCTCGCCCAATTCTATAGTCTGCGTCGAAATAGGCTAATGCGATTGCCTCCACCCTTTCAGAGCGTTCACCAAGCATCCCTATAAGAGTGAAGGTGCCGTCCGCCGCAGCCCGGCATAATGCCCTGCACGCCTGCAGGCGGCGCGCGGCAGCCTCCACAGCGGCTTGGGGCGGTTCACCGGTGCCGAAGGCCATTATGTCAATCGCTTCTAAGAGCCAGATCGTCCGCCGTTCGCTAGCTTGCCTGATCGCATCCATGAGGGTCTCTGGCTTCGCCCAAGGCGCGGCGGCAAAAGCCTGCCAACGCTCAAGCTCTTCGCGGGCCGCAAGCGTTCTCGGGTCTTCGGGCGCCGACTCGAATGCGGCAGCAAAGTCGTCCGGACCGAGCTTACTTCGATCGGGCATCGCACCCCCGCAGGCGCATCCGCAATGTGGCCGGCGCGGCGGGCTGGTGCGGTACCAGCCGTTCGGGAGCTACCCTAGCCGCGCCGATTCTTTAGATGGTCTTCTAGATCCGGATCATAGTCGAGAGCGGCTCTTTCCCAAAAGCCGGCGCGCTTCCCCAAGTTGATCGCTCGCCGCAGAAATCTGCGGGCCATAAAATTCCTCGTCGAGGCGCTCCAGAAGCGCTTCGTACCGCGCAAGGCGAGCGACAGTAGCTCGTAGTTCTTCCAAATCATCGATGCTCTCTGTCTTTCGCTTCGGCTCGACAAGCGCCCTGAGCTGCGTGATTTCGTCCGCGCGAACCGTGATGCGACTATCGCGGCGCCAAACGTCTTGAATACGATTATCCGTCCAGCCATCGAGTTTGCGGCTCAATCTACGGAAAACGGACTTCAGTGACTCGTCTGCCTTCCGCTCGCCTGCGACCTTGCGAAGAAGGTCCGCCGCCTCGTCGAGTGAACTCGCCTTCATCTCCGCTCTCTTATTGGAAAAATCCAACATGGTCTGTGCTCCTATGTTCAGGAGGACGGGCACAGAATTGGCCTTCTCAGATTTGTTGCGGACCGTTCAGTTTGGCGACGGCTCGGACCCGCGAATTACGACTTGCCTTCGGCGCACTCGCGCCACTTCTGATCGGAGGAGGAAATTACTGATGATGGTGAGGCACCGCGCGAATCCGGCTCCCCGCACTGAGCGGGAAGTCCATCGAGCTGCGGCGATAATTCGATTTCGGGAATGGGACGCCCAGATGAACGCGCGGCATGGTCCGCTGTACTATCGAGCGATGCAGTTTCCGGTTCACTGAACGACGGGATCAAGTGTCGTACGGCTCGCTGGACAGCCAGCCACTTTTTGATCGTTGGGCTAGTGCCATGCCGCCAGCGCGCCCAATTGGAAGGAGTAATTCCGGCGGTTCGACAGATGGCACGGATCGCCACATTGTGGGTGCGAGCGGCCCTCTCAATAGCCGCTAAGCTGGTCTGAACATCAATCATAAGCTCTTTTTAGGGCAGTACCCGCCGGAGGTCAAGCCCTAAAAAGGGTCTATCCGCAAGCATTCTCTGCTAATAAAACGGCCTCATGAGCCCGCTTCATGATCTCGGTTTCGACCGCCTGGATGAGATCCGCCTTCCCCAAGACCTGGATGCGGATAGCGTTCGGCGTTGGATCCAGCGGGTTTGTCGCACGCTGGAAATTACACCCACAGCGTTCGCGAAGAGCGCTCAAGCTTCGCCGTCCAACATCAATAGGTTCCTGGCCAGCCAAGACACCAGTGCCAACCTCGGAGCTCGCACCATAGCCAAGCTATTCTCGGCTGCGACATCACTCAACCTGGAGCGGACTCGATCTCCCGATCCGGCGTCTACAGGTCACGTGGATCCGGACGCCTTCTGGCTTTCAAGCGTTCAAGTAGCCGGCACCATCATCGCGGACGATCGAGGCTCAACAATCAGGCCACTTAGCGCTCCATTTCCGCTTACCGTCCCTGTTCTTGGGCGTTACCGCCGCCTCAAAGTGGCGCACTTGATTGATTATGATCATCCCGGGCAAGCATTCCCCAGAGGCTCGGTGGTAATTGGATGTGAGTTCGATGGGCCAGCGATCGCCTCCGGGGACCGCCTCTTAATATCTCGGCCGGATCGCGCAGCGAATCGAACGGAGGTCAGCCTCCGCGAATGTCTCCTTAGCCCGAACGGGGACGCCTGGCTCGCTTCACTGGACCGAAGCAACGATCGGACTCCCGACATGTACCTGGGCAGAGTTGGCGATGGCTCGGACATCGTTCTGCCGCCGCAGCTTGGTTGGACAATCGATTATCAAATAGCCGCCACCCTTCGGCCTGAAAGAGCGGGGGCCAAGCCCGTCAGTTTCGATCATGGTGCAAAAAAGGGCTTGCTGACTGGTGCAAAATAGGGCTTACTGCTCCTGTCCGCTACAGGAGGTGACCTTCCATGACTCCCACCAACCAGATCTCCCCGCCCAGTCCCGTCCTCAATTTCGCCTACCCCATCTCAATTTCACTTTCTCAGTTACTAGAGGCCTTTTGGTCTGCGGAACGCGAGGTTCGAGCCGCGTCCGATGCTATCGCCAAATTCCCAACCGGAGCTGAGCGGACACCGCAGGTTCGCGGCGGCGTAACTAAGGCCATGACCATCCTCACTAACGGTGAAGAGCCTTCCCGCATTCCGTCTCGTGACTGGTTCTACAATTCGATCGAGGAGATCGATCAAGACCACACTAGGGCGCTGAAGAACGCGGCTACGGACGACGAGCGTGATGGGATCAACGCGCGGTTCGCCGGCTACCGCGAGGAGTATGCGCGCCAGAAGAGCGAGATCGTCCGATCAACCCCCAAGGGCAAGCGAGCAGCCGAACGCAGAGAACAGAAGGCGCTTCGCGCCCTCGAGCGAGCTGAAATCTCGATCATAAACTACGAGCCGCGCGACCTTGATGAAGCTGCTCAACTGCTCGAGTTTGCCTGTCGCGGTGAGAGCGAGCACTGCTTTACTGCAGATGGCTGGGAGCTGCAGGCAATCATGAGGAACGTGGCGACAACCATTCGCACATATGCCTGACGGCTGGTTCTTACATGCGGCAAATGACACTGGTCGACCTTTTAGCATTGGCCGACAGCAATAGCGGCCTCATGGATGGCACCATGGGGCCGCTTCGGTCCGTCATCGCGAGCCACGACGTGGTGGTTGGCATCTGGCCGGACCGAGCGCAGCCGGAGGGCTGGGGCACAAGGGTTCTTAAAGGGCTTCCCGTGGTCCAGGAAGCGGCCAAGAGCATTGCAGACTATCAATGCAGGCTCACGGCAATCAGGTGTGAGAGCGCATCCCAAGCCCGCGGGCTGGCGCTCATCTTCGGCGATCAGAACGATCATAGTGCAGGAGTAGCAGTCGATGCCAGACGATCCGGTCCGAGCGACGCTTGATTGCCCACACCGCGCCTTGGCAGACATTGAAAACGTAAATCCCACCGAAGGCTGGTTCGGAGGCTACTGGTGAAGCCAGACAAGCTTATCCGGGTCAAAACAAGGCCGGATCCGGCGCAATGGGACGACGATGAGGTACTTACCCTGGCCGAGGCGACAGCTCTGTTTTTCCCACAGGGGCCGTTGACCCTGTCCTCTCTCCGGAACGCCGTAGCCTCAGGGGCACTTGAAATTGCGCGTGTAGCGGGGAAGGATTTGACCACGCCGCGCGCCATACGAAAGCTGGTTAGACCCACATGCCGGGCCGTAAAGCCAAGCCTCCCCGTCTCTGGTTCAGAGAAGACGATGGCGTCTGGGTCATCCTCGATCGAGGAAGACAGATCCGCACAGGTTGCGGCCGCGACGATACTGATGGCGCAGCGAAGGCGCTCGAAGCTCATCTCGGCACAAAGCACACCTCAACAGTCGGTGCGACCGACCCTCGCCTTCTCGCGATAGCCGACGTCATAACCTTCTATGAAAGGCTGAAGCGGCCTAAGGATGATGATCCGCGTGCGCTCGAGCAACATGATCTTCTCCTAATTCGTTTGCTCGATCTCAACACCTTCTTCGGTCAGCGCCGCGTCGGGGACATCAAGGCACAGCTCTGCCGCGACTTCGTCGATTGGTCGACCGGCACGCCGAACGACAACAACACGCGTGAAGGCATCACACCAAGAGCCGCGACCGTCTCAGATCAGACCGCGCGCCGCCGGCTCGAGGATCTGAGAGCCGCAATCAATGCCTATCATGCTGAGCATGTCCTCAATTTCGTGCCGAAGATCGTCCTTCCAGACAAGACCGAGGGGCGGCAGCGCTGGCTGACGCGCAACGAAGCAGCACGTCTGCTTGGCGCGGCGCTCGGCTATATGTGGGATGCTGAGAGAAAGTCCTGGAAGCGTGAGAATGGGCGCCTGCTGCGTCGGCCCCGCTGGATCATCAACCGGCGCCAGCCGGCTGCGCGCTTCATCCTGGTGGGGCTTTATTCCGCAAGGCGCGAAGAGACGATCCGTCGTACGCAATGGCTGGCGACCACGACTCACCCTTGGATGAACCTCGATGCAATGATCTACCAGGGCCGCGGCACCGAGGAGCGCAAGACGAAGAAGCGCCGTCCGCCAGCCAAGATCGCCAACCGCCTGCGCCCGCACCTGGTGCGCTGGCGAAAGATCGACGCACGTCGCTCTGCGGAGTTACGCGCTGCCGGCGTCATGAAGCCCAGCGAAGAGATCCGCTTCATTGTGAACCGCATGCATGACGGCCAGCCGCTCGCCGGCAAGATCCGGTCGGCTTGGGAAGGCATCCTTGAGGATGCTGCTCTGGGCGAAGATGTCGTTCGCCACTCGCTACGCCACACTGCCGCGACGTGGCTCATGCAGCAGGGCACCGACCGCTGGCAGGCTGCCGGCTGGCTAGGCATGACGCTGGAGCAGCTGGAGAACGGGTATGGACATCATCACCCGGACTTCCAGGAAGAGGCCGCGGAGGCGTTCGGGGGCCGCCGATGATCACGCCGCTCTGACAAATTCTCCGGCCGCAGAGCGCTCATTGAGGCGAGCGATTAGTCCATCGCGAAAGTTTGTGACTTCGATCCGCTCAGCTGCAACTAATCGGTGAAGAGCAAGATTGCAGTCATTCTCGAACTGCCGTGCAGTGACCGGCGCCTTGTACATCCGCCTTGCCAGGACGATACCGTGCGTCGGAACAGGCGCGAGGTCCTGGTGAAAAATACGGGGTACCGTTTGGTCGTAGACACAGAATGCGCGCACGTGGGCGCCATTGTAGCTGATCGTTTCCCGCCGTACCGAGACGCACGGAAATCTGAAAATTGCCAAGACCTTCTTGGTGCGCTGTCCGGGCTTGGTTGAGAGAATGTCGATCGCCAGAGCCTCGACTTCTGCGTCGTTGGCGCGTTCTCGCACGATGCTGAGCCCGTCTTCATACGCTTTGGAAAACGCGGCTCGTGCGAGTCTGCCGTTCTCGTCAACGTCTACGGGATCAACAAACATCCTGTAGAGTATTTCTCCGTCCTCGATGACGCCCGGAGAACCTTCACCGACACAGTGGTGTTCACACTCGCAATCTGGGCAACTGAGCTCCAGGTCTCTCGCAAGCTTGCGCGCTGCGCTCCGCAGCCATTTTCGACACTCGGCGCAACGCATTAGGCAATGGCGGGCAGATTCATCACATCGGTCAAGAACGCATTTACATCGCGCGAGCCGACTGGACCGCTGGCAAACCTCGACGCGTCGTCACCGTCCTTGAAATAGAGCTCGACTTCGCCGTCAGGAAGGAAAGCAATTGAGCAAAAGACCCCCTCCTCCTCGAACTCAAGAATAGCGCTGCCGTCCCTGCCAAGCGTTGTCAGAGGCGCGGGGTGCCATGCCTCTAATTCATTCATGTAGGCAATAGCATAGTCGAACGCGCCCTGGTGCGCCGCCGCCGCGCCGCTGCCATCCCAGTCCTGCTGATATTCGCGAAATTCGCGGAGGCGGGCAATGCCGCGGTCGAATTCAGTTGCCCGCTGGTAGCCCCGCCGCTCATCAACGATGTCTACATTTTGCAAAAGAGCTGAACGGACCGAAGTCGGAGATTGGGATGCCTCAGTTGCCGCAGGCGACGCCGCGAGCAGAAAAATCACAGAGCCTGCGACCATGTAGGGGGACAGCCGTTTCGACTTGCTCGCCGTAATGCCGGACGAACTGCTCGGCGACTGGGCATCGATCGAGAACGGAACAACCGTCGAAATCGCGGTCATGAATGAAGTCCTACCCTAGCAGCAATGTCTGCGCTCACGATCTCTTTAAACAGCCCTATAGAGCGGTCGTGCATCGAACCAAACATCGATAGTTGAGAAGTAGCCAATTCTGCTTCATTTTCAAGTGCTTCAGAGGAGGTCTCGGCCAAATTGTTCTGCACGGCCGTAGTGATCGAAATGGCCCGAAATGGCTTATTCATTTGATCGGCTGCAAGCATTTCGTTGGCGTCGATGTTGATTTGAATAAGTCGTTCCTTACAGCCATCTGCGGCCTCAAAGAACCCCGTGTGTGAATGCCACAACCTTTCGTTGTCAAAAACGTGAGGCACAATAAGCGTCGATTCTGAATTGAGCAATGCCCGAGCAACGGGCTTTCCCGCCCCTGCAAAGCGAAAGTTGTCTTTGTATTCGAGCCGCAAATTCGCCACGCCTACTGAGAAGAGCGCGCTGCGCAGTGGAGCCCTCACTAGTTGCTCGAGCCTCGTTGCGAATGCTTCCCACGCTGTATAGCTCATAGCTTGGTAGATCACTCCGAAGCGACCAATCTGCAAGCTTTCGAGGGGGCGCTTCTGGATGCCGGCGCCGGGTATCGTCACTGCCGCGGAGCGCTGGAAGATCATTGCTTCAACTGTAGGTGCACCGGCGGACGTTTGCGGGACTTGATTTGGACCTACCATGAACTGGAGAGAGTTCACGACCTGCTTTTCGTTCAGGCCGGCCGCCCTACAGACGGCCTCTGCCTCCCGGACAGCCTTCTTCCAGGCCACCTCAGTTAGCGGCTCGAGGAAGTTCACCGATGCCGCCACGACCTCGATCGAATGCGTGTCGTTGAAGGGTTTCCAGTCGAGATCGGGCAGCGAGGTCATGAGGTATCCAAGGCGGGAACATCGCCACCGTGTCAGCTTCGAACAGCCGTGTAAACGAACCATTGAGCCGCACGCCAACAATCGTCACGATGCGAGCGCTGAAGAGACCAGAAGCGGCAAGGGGGCAATACACCCAATTCATTGCGCATTTCATTGCGCTGAGGAGCCCCAGACCCTATAAGTCATTGAAATAATGGTCGGAGTGGCAGGATTCGAACCTGCGACCCCTGCGTCCCGAACGCAGTGCTCTACCGGGCTGAGCCACACTCCGACAAGAAGGCGGCTTATAGCGTCGGGTTTGACGCACTGCAAGCGGCCGAGCCGAGGAATTTTGTCCCTGTGAAAACGGGCCTTGAGACACTGATTTTGCCGGCTGGTGAGGCCGGCGCGGAAGCCGCCGCCCGGACCTTGGCCGCCGGCGGGCTGGTCGCGTTTCCGACCGAGACGGTCTACGGCCTCGGCGCGGACGCCGCCAATGCCACCGCGGTGGCCCATATCTACAGCGCCAAGGGGCGGCCGGCCTTCAATCCGCTGATCGCGCACGTGCCGGACATCGCGGCTGCGCGCCGGATCGGCCGGTTCGACGCCCGCGCGCTGAAGCTGGCGGAGGCGTTCTGGCCGGGGCCGCTGACGCTGGTGGTGCCGAAGACCGACGATTGCCCGGTGGCGGATCTCGCCACGGCTGGCCTCGACACCGTCGCGATCCGCATTCCCGCCCACCCCGTGGCCGAGGCGATCCTGCGCGCCTTCGGCGGGGCGGTGGTGGCGCCGTCGGCAAATATCTCCGGACACGTGTCGCCGACGCTGGCGGCGCACGTCGAGAGTGACCTTGCCGGACGGATCGACCTGATCGTCGACGGCGGGCCGGTCGCCGTCGGCGTCGAATCGACCATTGTCGGCTGCTTCGACGCACCGATGCTGCTGCGGCCCGGCGGGCTGTCGCGCGAGCGGATCGAGGCGGTGCTGGGCGCGCCGCTGGCGCGGCCGCCGGCGGAAGCCGAGAGCGACGACAGCCAGCCGCTGGCGCCGGGCATGCTGGCCTCGCACTACGCGCCGCGCGCGACTGTGCGACTCCGCGCGCAGGACGTTGCGCCTGATGAAGCGCTGCTGGCGTTCGGGCCTGCACGTCTGCCGGGCGTAGAGGCGGCCGCCGCTGTCATGAATCTGTCGCCCACCGGTGATCTCGATGAAGCCGCCGCCAATCTGTTCGGTTATCTTCGCAGCCTGGATGCAAAGGCACCGCGGGCGATTGCCGTAATGGCGATCCCCGAGGAAGGCTTGGGCGAAGCGATCAATGACCGGCTGCGGCGCGCGGCAGTTGCGCGCTAGAACGCGGAATGAAAGAAGACGACATGAACATCAATCAATCCGCCACCCCTCCGCTTGCGCCCGAGCTGATCGAGCAATTCCGCAAGATCGTCGGCGACAAGCACGCGATCACCGATGCGGCCGACATCGAGGCTTACGTCACCGAGGAGCGCAACCTCTTCCACGGCCGCACACCGCTGGTGCTGCGTCCGGGCTCGACCGCCGAGGTCTCCGAAATCTGCAAGCTCGCCTCCGCGCACAAAATCGCGCTGGTGCCGCAGGGCGGCAATACCGGGCTCGTCGGCGGCCAGACGCCGCATAATGGCGAGGTCGTGGTGTCGCTGCGGCGGCTCGACAAGATCCGCGAGATCGACACCGCCTCCAACACCATGACCTGCGAAGCCGGCGTGGTGCTCCAGATCGCGCAGCAGAAGGCGTCCGACGTGGACCGGCTGTTTCCGCTATCGCTCGGCGCCGAAGGCAGCTGCACCATCGGCGGCAATCTCTCCACCAATGCCGGCGGCACCGCCGCGCTCGCCTATGGCGTCGCGCGCGAGATGGCGCTGGGGCTGGAAGTGGTGCTCGCCGACGGGCGCGTGCTCAACGTGCTGTCCAAGCTGAAGAAGGACAACACCGGCTACAATCTGCACAACCTCTTCATCGGCGCCGAAGGCACGCTTGGCATCATCACCGCGGCGACGCTCAAGCTGTTTCCCAAGCCGCGGGCGGTCGAGACGGCCTATGTCGGGCTGAAGTCGCCGGCGGCGGCGCTAAAACTGCTGACGATCGCGCAGAGCGAGGCCGCGAACGCGCTGACGAGTTTTGAGCTGCTCTCGGAGATGGCGGTCGACTTCTCGGTGCGCCATGGCATCGACGTGCGCGATCCGCTTGCGGAAAAGCATCCGTGGTATGTGCTGATGGAATTGTCCTCGCCGAGCGACGACGCCCGCACGCCGCTGGAGACGATCCTCGGCCGCGCCATGGAGGAGGAGATCGTCGACGACGCGGTGATCGCGGCCAGCCTCGCCCAGCGCAACAACTTCTGGAAGCTGCGCGAGGAAATGTCCGCGGCGCAGAAGCCGGAGGGCGGCTCGATCAAGCACGACATCTCCGTGCCGGTTGCCGCCGTGCCTGCCTTCATCGCCGAGGCCGACGCCGCCGTCGTCAAGCTGATCCCCGGCGCACGGCCGGTGCCGTTCGGCCATCTCGGCGACGGCAACCTGCATTACAATGTCAGCCAGCCGATCGGCGCCAACACCGCGGACTTCCTGGCGCGCTGGCACGAGATGAATGCGGTCGTCTTCGAGATCGTGCTGCGCATGGGCGGCTCGATCTCGGCCGAGCACGGCATCGGCGTGCTCAAGCGCGACGAGCTGCCCGAGGTGAAGGACAAGACCGCGATCGAGCTGATGCGGTCGATCAAGGCGATGCTCGATCCGCACGGCATCATGAATCCGGGGAAGGTGCTGTGAGTGCTCTTGCGATCGATGCGATTGGGGATGCCGATGTCGAGAACGTTGTGGCGCTGTGGCAGCGCTGCGGCCTGACGCGGCCGTGGAATGATCCGCATGCCGACCTCGCGCTGGCGCGGCGGCGCGACAATTCCACCGTGCTGATCGGCCGCGACAATGGTGCGATCGTGGCGACCGTCATGGTTGGCCATGACGGCCATCGCGGCTGGGTCTATTACGTCGCGGTCGACCCCGACTGCCAGAAGCGCGGCCATGGCCGGGTGATCATGGCGGCGGCCGAGGACTGGCTGCGGCAGGCCGGGATTTCGAAGCTTCAGCTGCTGGTCCGGCGCGAGAATGCGCAGGCGACTGCGTTCTATGGCTCGCTCGGCTTCGAGCTGTCCACCTCCGTGATGTTCCAGAAGTGGCTCGACGGCCGCGCTAGTCCGTAAGGCTCGAGCGAGATGTGGCCGCGAACGCAACTACGCCCCCTCGCCCCGTTCTTACGGGGGCGCGACGAGCTGCGCTCGCGCTGGGAGGGTTGGGGTGAGGGGCTTCTCTCCACACGTGAGATCGCCGACGGGCCTGTACCCCCTCACCCGCATCCCATCTCCGATGGGACGCGACCTCTCCCCGCAAGCGGGGCGAGGTGAAGAAAAGAGAGATAGCCATGACCATTTCCGACCGCGTCCGCATCAAGGACGTCCGCGTGCTCTCCGACGGCTGGACCAAGCTGAAGACCACGACGTTCGAGTATCGGCGCGCCAATGGCGAATGGCAGACGCAGCACCGCGAGACCTATGAGCGCGACAACGCCGCCGCGGTGCTGCCGTATAATCGCGCGCGGCGCACCGTGATCCTGGTGAAACAATTCCGCCTGCCGGCCTTCATCCGCGGTTACGACGACCTCCTGATCGAAGCCGCCGCCGGCGTCCTCGACGATGCCTCGCCGGAAGTGCGCATCCGCGCCGAGGCCGAGGAGGAAACCGGCTATCGCCTGCATCACGTCGAGAAAGTGTTCGAGGCGTTCATGAGCCCGGGCGCGGTGACGGAGAAACTGCATTTCTTCATCGCCGAGTACGAGCACGAGATGCGCGTCAGCGACGGCGGCGGCCTCGCGCACGAGGGCGAGGACATCGAGGTGCTGGAGCTTTCCATCGACGAGGCGCTGGCGATGATCGCGGATGGCCGCATCATCGACGGCAAGGCGATCATGCTGCTGCAATACGCGGCGCTGCATGTGTTCAGGTGAGAGCTCTCTTCACCTCGCCCCGCTTGCGGGGAGAGGTCGGATTGCATCGAAGATGCAATCCGGGTGAGGGGGAGCCTCCGCGAGTCCAGCCCTCACCGTCCTCGCGGAGGCTCCCCCTCACCCCAACCCTCTCCCCGCAAGCGGGGCGAGGGAGCGCACCTGCCGCGCGGTGAGCCATCGCGGTAAGCAATTCAGACCTGCGCCGCCGCTCCCCCCGTTGAGCAACCCGAAAACTATCTCTAGTCTGGCGCCAACCAAGAACCAGGAGACGCGCCCCATGTCCGCTCCGCGCGACGACGAATTCGGCTTTGCGCCCGACTATGATTCCCCCGTCCCCTATATGCAGCGCACGCGGGATTATTACACCGCGATCGGCTACACCACGCCGTATCGCTGGGCGCATTACACCGAGGCGCCGTTCCAGCCGCTGAAGAAGCCGCTGGCGCAATCGCGGGTGACCATCATCACCACCGCTGCGCCGTACGATCCTGACAAGGGCGACCAGGGGCCGGGCGCGGCGTATAATGGCAGCGCGAAATTTTACCAGGTCTATGACGGCGACACTTCGAAGGCGCACGACCTTCGCATCTCCCACATCGGTTACGATCGCAAGCACACATCGGCGACCGACAGCGGCACCTGGTTTCCGCTGCCGCAGCTGTTGAAGGCGAGCGCCGCGGGACGCATCGGCGAGGTCGCGCCGCGCTTCTTCGGCGCGCCGACCAATCGCAGCCATCGTGTCACGATCGACACCGACGCGCCGGAGATTCTGGCGCGCTGCCTGGTCGACAAGGTCGATGTCGCGGTGCTGGTGCCGAACTGCCCGGTCTGTCACCAGACAACGGCGCTGGTGGCGCGACATCTCGAAGCCAACGGCATCCCGACCGTGATCATGGGCTGCGCCAAGGACATCATCGAGCACGCCGCCGTGCCGCGGTTTTTGTTCTCCGACTTCCCGCTCGGCAATTCCGCCGGCAAGCCGCATGACGTCACTTCGCAGGCGCAGACGCTGGAGCTGGCCTTGAGGTTGCTGGAGAGCGCGAGCGGGCCGCAGACCACGATGCAGTCGCCGCTGCGCTGGAGCGAGGACGCCTCCTGGAAGCTCGACTACAACAACGTCGCGCAGCTGTCGCCGGAAGAGCTCGCCCGCCGCCGCGCCGAATTCGACAAGCAGAAGGAGATCGCGCGCGGCAACCGTGCCGCCTGACGTCCTCCAACAACGATAAGCAAAAGGGAGAGCGACGTGACGCGACCGTTCGAGGGCGTGAAGATCCTGGACTTCACGCAAGTGCTGGCCGGCCCCTATGCGAGCTACCAGCTCGCGCTGCTGGGCGCCAACGTCATCAAGGTCGAGCGGCGCGAGGGCGAGGACATGCGCCGCACGCCGCTGTCCCGCGAATGGGCCGAGCGCGGCCTGGCCCCGGCGTTCCAGGCCATCAACGGCAACAAGCGCAGCCTGACGCTCGATCTGCAAAAGCCCGATGCGATCGCAATCGTGAAGAAACTCGCCGCGACCGTCGACGTCGTCATGGAGAATTTCCGTCCGGGCGTGATGGACAAGCTCGGCATCGGCTACGAGGCGCTCTCCGCGATCAATCCGAAGCTGATCTATTGCGCGGTCTCAGGCTTCGGCCAGACCGGGCCGGACCGTTTGCGGCCCGGCTATGACGGCAAGATGCAGGCGCTGTCGGGCATCATGGCAATCACCGGCCATCCCGAGACGGGGCCGACGCGCGCGGGCTTTGCGGTCTGCGACGTGCTCTCCGGGGCGACGGCCGCGTTCGGCGTGTCGAGCGCGCTCTACCAGCGCGACCGCACCGGCAAGGGGCAGCTGATCGACGTCTCCATGCTGGAGGCGACGATGGCGTTCCTCTCGGGGCAGATCGCGGACTGGTCGGTCGCCGGCCATCGCCAGCAGCTGTCGGGCAATCAGGCGGTGAGCCGCCGGACCACGGCGAACCTGTTCAGATGCGGCGACGGCCACATCCTGCTCGCGGTCAACAACGAGAAGCAGTATCGCGCGCTGATGTCCGCGCTCGGCCGCGAGGACACGCTGTCCGATCCGCGCTTTGCCGACTGGTTTTCGCGCAACGAGAACGAGCCGGCGCTGCGTGCCATCATCGAGGAGGCGCTCGCGAAACGGCCGGCGCGCGAATGGGAGACGATTCTGGAAGATGCCGGCGCGCCCTGCGCCAGCATCTGGAAGGTCGAGGAGGTCATCGACCATCCGCAGATCAAGGCACGCGGCGCCATCCAGGAGCTGGACACGCCCTACGGCCGCCTGCGCTTTGCCGGCAGCGGATTCAAGCTCGCGCATGGCGGCGGCAGGCTGGACCGGATGGCGCCGGAGCTCGGGTCTGATACGGATGCAGTGCTGGGCGAGCTGGGCTTCGATGCAGCGGAGATCGCGGCGCTGAGGGCAAGGGAGATCGTCTAGAACTCCGCTGCCGTAGGGTGGGCAAAGGCGCAACGCGCCGTGCCCACGATCTGTCTTTTACGACATGCAATGGTGGGCACGCTTCGCTTTGCCCACCCTACGGCAGCGGTGGTCAGAACAACGACCCTTGCCCGTCATCTGACGACGCCGCCGCAACCTTCCGCGCCACCTTCTTCGGCTTCGGCGCCTCTGCCTCCATCTCCTCGGCACTGATCGGCAAGAGCAACTGTTCGTCGTCATTGGCGACGCGGTTGACGCGGGTGGAGACCGGATGCCAGGCGAATTCGCCGATGCGCGGGGCGGTCATCAGCGGCAACACATGATCGACCTCGTCGCCGCGGATCTCGAGCCAGCGCTCGAAATCGCGCGGGCTGATGGTGACGGGCACACGGTCATGCAGGGCGGCGAGATCCTCGCCGGCCGCGGCGGTGACGATCGCGACCGTGTCGAGCTCCTCGCCGTTCGGCCCGACCCAGGTCTCGAACACCGCCGCAAAGCCGAGCGGCTCGCCGTCGGCGCGGTGGATGAAGAAGGGCTGCTTGCGGCCCTCGATGGTTTTCCACTCGTAATAGCCGTCGGCCGGGATCAGGCCGCGCCGGCGGCGAATCGCCTTCTTGAACGCGGGCTTTTCCAGCACCGTCTCGGAGCGGGCGTTGATCAGCAACGTGAATCCCTTGGGATCCTTCACCCAGCTCGGCAGCAGGCCCCAGCGCATCAGGCGGAAATGCCGCGCGCCGTTCTCGACCAAAACGACCGGAATCGGTTGTGTCGGGGCGACATTGTACCGTGGCGGGAAATTCGGCTGCTCGACATAGCCGAACAGTTGCCGCAAAGCCGCGGGGGCCGAAGTTATGACGAAGCGTCCACACATCCTTGGGCGTCTATATAGGGTCCGTTCAGGTCCTTTTAACCCCGAACGTTAACACTGCCGCCGATGAGCTCAATGGCCTCCCAACCCGCGCGGACGCATGTACAGACGGGCCCCGAGGCCGCCGCCTGGGCCGAACGGCTGCGCGTGGCCAACATCAACCCGCGGACCGGGCTTGCCACCGACTATCTCAACCATTTCAATGAAGCCGTGATGCTGCTGGAAATGGTCCCCGACATGCCCGAATGCGCGGAAGATTTTCTGACCTGGTCGCCGCTGTCCTATGCCGAGCATTTCACGGCATCGAACTTCAAGGCGCGGGATCTCGCCATCGAGGCCTATGAGAAGGCCGATCCGAATGTGCGCGCCCAGTTCGACCACATCACCGATACCATGACCTCGATCCTGACCGCGGTCGGTTCGGCCATGCGGGAGGTCGAGAAGGACACGACCCGCGTCCGCCTCGCCGAGCAGGCCACACTCTGGGTCAAGCCGCTGATCGCGGCCTGCGGCGGCATCATCAATGGCGGCGCGGAAGCCGACGTCGACACCATCATGGCCAACTGAGCCAGGTCCTTTAGGAAAATGTCGGCAGTCGCCCAGCCCACCCATCCCCAGATCGCGGTCAGTGCCGCGATCTTTCGCGACAGCAAGGTGCTGCTGACCCGCCGCGCCCGCTCGCCCGCCAAAGGCTTCTATTCGCTGCCCGGCGGCCGGGTCGAGTTCGGCGAATCGCTGCACCAGGCGCTCAAGCGCGAGGTCGACGAGGAGACCGGGCTGGAGATCGAGATCATCGGCCTTGCCGGCTGGCGCGAGGTGCTGCCCGCCGCGCCCGGCGCCGGGCATTATTTGATCATGTCCTTTGCCGCCCGCTGGGTGGCCAGGGAACCCGCGCTGAACGACGAGCTCGATGATTACCGCTGGATCGCCCCGGACGCCCTGGCGAGCCTGGGCGACCTCAAGCTAACCGGGGGGCTGGAGGAGGTCATCCAGTCCGCAGCGCGCCTGATCGGCCCCTGACCACCCGCCTTGCGTCATCAGCCCCGAGGGGGCATACACGCGCCGATGTCCACGCGATTTCTGGCCATTTTTGCCCTGATTCTCGCCTGCGCCTCGGTGCCCGCGAGGGCCCAGGACGTGGCGGCGCCATTTGACGCCGATTTGCAGCGGCTGGCGGAGATCCTGGGCGGCCTGCATTATCTGCGCGGCATCTGCGGGTCCAACGAGGGGAACAAATGGCGCAGCGAGATGCAGGCGCTGATCGATGCCGAGACCCCCTCGGGCGAGCGCCGCACCCGCATGATCGCCGGCTTCAACCGCGGCTATAACGGCTTCCAGCAGACCTACCGGAGCTGCACGCCGGCGGCCACGGTCGCGATCCGCCGCTATATCGAGGAAGGCTCGAAGATCTCGCGCGATCTCACGGCGCGCTACGCGAACTAGTCTTGCTGTCATTCCGGGGCGCGCGCAGCGCGAGCTATGGTGCGCAATTGCGCACCTGAGAATCCATCGCACCCCAACTCTGACGCCAAATGGATTCCGGGCTCGCGACTTCGTCGCGCCCCGGAATGACGGAGTGCCCTGTCATCGATTTTGTTCACAGCCGTTAACCGTTCTTAAAGATGTGCCCTAGCGGTCGTTAACGCCCGTGCTACACCTCTCGCACAGCGCATCGCCGTGGATCGCGCCCAGCCCTGACCGAGTTTCATGAGCCAGTCGATTTCCTACGCCCCCGCCCGCGCGCCGCTGCCCGATCACGAGCAGAAGCAGGCTGCCTTGAGCTATCTCAACGAGGCCTGGGCCGAGGCGCGCCACGACGGCGTCGACGGCGATTGCCTCGCGCAGGCAAGCCTGTTCGCCGCCTTCGCCGAGCTGGTCGGCACTTACGGCGAGGACGCGGTGGCGAAATTCGTCGAGGGCCTTCCCGGCCGCGTGCGCAACGGCGAATTCTCGGTCGGCGTCTCCAGGCAGTAAACGCTACGGCTCGATTTTGAGCGTCGCTTTCATGTTGGGATGATAGCGGCAGTAATACTCGACCGTTCCCGCTTTCTTCAGGACGAACGACGCCGACTTCTTCGGCGGCAGCATCACGTCGAAATCGCCGCTCCTGGCGGTGGCGGTGTGGGCGAAGACGTCCTTGTTGATCCAGTTGATGGTGTCGCCGACCTTCGCCGACACCTCAGCCGGCGAGACCACGAGATTCTCCATCGTGATCTCGATCGTCGCGGCGCGCGCCGGGACCACCATCGCCATGAAGATGGCCGCAAGCGCGATCGATGCGAGGCGTCCCGGCTTCATCTCGCACGCTCCTATTTCAGCTCGGCCGCGACGTGCTCGGCGTGCTGCTGATGGCCCTCAAAGATCTTCAGGCCGGTCTGCAACAGGCTTTTCAGCTCGGCATTGCTCGCCGACGGAATCAGCTGGGTCTCCAGCGCGCCGTTGACCGTCTTGTGGTAGGCGACCTCATTGGCGACATAGGCCTTGTCGAAGGCTGCGCCGCTCAGCTTGTCGAGCTCGGCCATCTTGTCGCTCGCCTGCTTCGACAGCGCCTTGCTGGTGTCGTTGTCCTCGGGGGTGACGTTGAGCTTCTTGACCAGCGCCAGCGCCTGCTTGTTGACCGCCTCATGGTCGCGCAGCATGTCGTCGGCAAACGCCTTGACGTCCTTGTTCTTGGCCTTCTTCTGCGCCTGCTTGGCCGCGTTGATGTCGATCACGCCGGCGGTATAGGCGATGTGCGCGATCTGCGGATCGGTGAGCTTGTCGGCAGCGCGTGCGCCTTGCAGCAGCACCGGGCTGGACAACAGAATGGCCGCGGCGACGGCCGCGCTCCAACGGATGAACATGGTTTGACACTCCTGTGCTGCCGGACGGTTTGCCGGCGCGTTGCTTCACAGGAATTGGATGGACATTGTGCGCAAACGTTCCCGAAAAATTTCAGCCGCCGATGCCGAGCCGCTTCAGCACGGCCTCCGTCAGCCGTTCGCAGCGCCAGCCGGCAAACGGGAATGCGTCCATCATCACCGGGCCGATCTCCTTCTCGACGTTCTCGCGCAGCATGGCGCGGGCGCGGTGCAGCCGCGTCTTCACGGTCTCGGGCTTCACACCAAGCAGATCGGCGGTCTCCTCGATGTTCATGCCCTCCATGACCCGCGCGACGAACACCATGCGGAAGACATCCGGCAACTCGTCGATGGCGCGTTCGACGACGCGCTGGATTTCACGTTGGGCCATGGTCCTTTCCGGATCGCCTGCGGGAGAAACGGGAAATTTGATGATCTGCGCCTCGAGCGCCGCTTCCGGCACCGCGCCGAGCTCGACATGCGGCCTGGCGCTGCGCGCCCGGCCAAGCGCCTCGTTGATGGCGATGCGCGACAGCCACGTCGACAGTCCGGACTCGCCGCGGAAGCCGTCGAGATGGGTGAAGGCGCGGACATAGGTTTCCTGCACCACGTCCTCGGCCTCGCTGTCGCTGCGCAGGATGCCGCGCGCGAGACGGTAGAGCCTGCGGTTGTTGGCCTGCATGATCTCGCGCAGCGCGGCCTCGTCCCGGCCGCGCGCGCGCTCGATCAGCTCGGCCTCCAATGTCCTGATTTCCGGGGTTTTTGCGCCGGCGGACAGGCCGGCTGCGGTCCGTTGCATGGCGGTCACCTGCTTGTTTCGCGTCGTTCCGGACATTGGATGCAGGCCAAGGGAAAAGGTTCCCAATTTTCTTACCCTCCCCGGGAGGGGAGGGTAAGAGCTAATCCGTCTCGATCGGCAGCGTGGGGTCCCTCGCCCATTCACCCATCGAGGCATCGTACAGCGTCAGCTTGTCGTAGCCGAGCTGCGTCAGCATCAGCAGGTCGATCGTCGCCGAGATGCCGCCGCCGCAATACACGATCACATTCTTGTCGCGCGTGACGCCCTGGGCCGCGAATTTCGCTTCGGCATCCGCAAGGCTCGTCAGCGTCTTGTCAGCATTCGCGAGCGTCGCCGCCGGGACATTGACGCTGCCGGGCACGCGACCGGGCCGGCCGTAGCGGCTCGGCTCGAGGCCCTGGTGAAACTGCGGTCCGAGTGCGTTGACGATCACCGTCGAGGGATCGCCGATCCGCGCCTTCACGACATCCTTGTCGACGAAGAAGCCGGCGCGTGGCGACGCCTTGAAGGTCGTCGCCGGATAGCCCTTCGGTGCGCCTGTTTCGATCGGCCGCCCCTCTTGCTTCCATTTGTCGAGGCCGCCGTCGAGCACGCGCGCGTCGACGCCGAGCGAGCGCAACATCCACCAGAACCGCGTCGACCACATCATGGTGCCGATGCTGTAGAGCACGATGGTCTTGGATGCATCAAGGCCGTGGCGGCCGAACGCGGCCTCGAGCTGGGGCACATCGGCCATCATGAAGAGCGGACCTGCGGAGATGTCGGAGAACTCGCCTTGCAGATCGAGGAAATCGGCGCCCGGGATGTGGCCGGCCGCAAAGGTCTTGTCGCCGGGCACCGCGCGATACGGCACGTCGCTGCCGGGCGGGACGGGCTCGTTGTAGGTCGTGCAGTCGTAGAGGCGCAGATTGGGATCGCCGAGAATGGCGGCGAGTTGCTCGGTGGTGATGAGGGCGTTCTCACTCATGGATCGAATCTCCCGTGATGAACTGCGAACCTATCTATTGCGCTTGCAACCAAATCCTCAAAACTTAACCCGTCACCCTGAGGTGCCGGAGCGCAGCGGAGGCCTCGAAGGGCGACGGCCACCAGCGGGGCCGTTCATCCTTCGAGGCTTGCCATGCCGTGCAAGAGCACCGCATGGCGCGCACCTCAGGATGACGGATTGAACAGGCGACGGCACATCGGCTACTGCTTCAACGTCTCCAGAAACCGCACCGGCTCACCTTGCGAGGCCGTCACCAGCTCGCCCTGCCACATCACGCGGCGGCCGCGGATGAAGGTACCGACGGGCCAGCCCGTCACACGCACGCCGTCATACGGCGTCCAGCCGGCTTTCGACGCCACCCATTTGTTGGTGATGGTCTCGCTGCGCTTCAAATCAACCACCGTGAAATCGGCGTCGTACCCGGCGGCGATACGGCCCTTGCAGGCCATGTTGTAGAGGCGCGCGGGGCCGGCGCTGGTGAGATCGACGAAGCGAGCCAGCGACAGGCGGCCGGCATTGACGTGATCGAGCATCAGCGGCACCAGTGTCTGCACGCCGGTCATGCCGGAGGGCGAAGCGGGATAGGTCTTCTGCTTCTCTTCCAGCGTATGCGGGGCGTGATCGGAGCCGAGCACGTCGATGATGCCCTGCTCGATGCCGCGCCAGATGCCGGCGCGGTGATCGGCGCCGCGCACCGGCGGGTTCATCTGCGCGAGCGTACCGAGCCGCTCATAGCATTCGGGCGCGACCAGCGTGAGATGATGCGGCGTCGCCTCGCAGGACGCGACGTCCTTGTGGTCGCGCAAAAACTCGATCTCTTCCTTGGTCGAGATATGCAGCACGTGGATGCGTTTGCCGGTCTCGTGCGCGAGCTTGACCAGGCGCTGCGTCGCCAACAGCGCCGCGGTCTCGTCGCGCCAGACCGGATGCGAGCGTGGATCACCCTCGATGCGCAGGGATTTCCGGTCGTTGAGGCGGTATTCGTCCTCGGCATGGAAGGCGGCACGGCGGCGGATCACCTGGAAAATACGGCGCAGGCTTTCGTCGTCCTCCACCAGCAGCGCACCGGTCGAGGAGCCGATGAATACCTTTACGCCGGCGCAACCCGGCGCACGCTCGAGCACCGGCAGGTCCTGCACGTTCTCGCGGGTGCCGCCGATGAAGAAGGCGAAATCGCAATGCATGCGGTGATGGGCGCGCTTCACCTTGTCGGTGAAGGTCGCTTCCGTCACCGTTAGCGGCGAGGTGTTCGGCATCTCGAACACGGCCGTGACGCCGCCCATCACGGCGCTGCGCGAGCCGGTCTCGAGGTCTTCCTTGTGCTCCAGCCCGGGCTCGCGGAAGTGCACCTGCGTGTCCATCACGCCGGGCAGGATGTGCAGGCCCTTGCAGTCGATCACCTCGGCGGCGGAGCCTTGCGACAGAGGACCCAGCTCGGCGATGCGACCGCCCGTGATGCCGATATCGCGAACACCCTCGCCGTCCTGGTTGACGACGGTGCCGCCCTTCAAGATCACATCGAAACGCTGGGTCATGGGGCCTCTCTCATCCCCAAGCGCAGGGCTCGAGGTCTTGTCGTTTATGCCTTGCGGGCTTACGTTCCGGAGCAACATGTCGCAAGAGATTTTCACATGAAATCAGCGTTTCTTCCCGACCGGGGCGTGGTCAAGGTCGCGGGCGAGGATGCGCGCAACTTCCTCAACGGCCTCATCACCACCGATGTCGACAGGCTCAAGCCGGGCCTGGGGCGATTCGGCGCGCTGCTGACGCCGCAGGGCAAGATCATCGTGGACTTCCTGATCACAGAGGTGCCCGCGGGCCATGGCGGCGGGTTCCTGATCGATTGCCCGAAGCCGCTGGCCGAGGGATTCGCCACCAAGCTGAAATTCTACAAGCTGCGCGCCAAGGTCACGGTTGAAACCCTCGATCTCGGCGTGCTCGCGGCCTGGGGCGGCCAGCTTGCGGCGCAACCGGACCTCGCCTTCGCCGATCCGCGCAATGCCGAGCTCGGTACCCGCATCCTGATCCCCGAGGATCTCAAGCAGAAATTGTCCGACCTGATCGGCGCCGAGTTGGTCGACGCTGCCGACTACGAGGCGCACCGCATTGCGCTCGGCGTGCCGCGCGGCGGGCTCGATTTCATGTACAGCGACGCGTTCCCGCACGAGACCAACATGGATCGGCTGGCCGGCGTCGATTTCGACAAGGGCTGCTATGTCGGCCAGGAAGTCGTCTCGCGCATGCAGCATCGCGGCACCGCGCGCACCCGCAACGTGAAGGTGCTGCTCGACGATCTCTCTCCGGAGGTCGGCGTCAGCGTCATGGCCGGAGACAAGCAAGTCGGCACCATGGGCTCGTCGGCGCAAGGCAAGGGCATTGCGCTGGTCCGCATCGACCGCGTCGCCGATGCGCTCGATGCCGGCCAGCCGCTCACCGCCGGCGGCCTGCCCCTGACGCTCGCCGAACCCGAAATCGTGCGTATTCCAACCAAGCAACCCACCGCATGAGCCGAGCCCCCCGCCTGCATCCCGACGGAAAAACCCGCTGCCCTTGGCCCGGCGAAGACCCGTTCTATGTCGCCTATCACGACACCGAATGGGGCGTGCCGGAATATGACGACCGCGCGCTGTACGAAAAGCTGATCCTCGACGGCTTTCAGGCCGGCCTCTCCTGGATCACGATCCTGCGCAAGCGCGACAATTTCCGCAAAGCCTTCGATGATTTCCAGCCGGAGAAGATCGCGCGCTACAGCGACAAGAAGGTTCACGCGCTGATGAACGACGTCGGCATCGTGCGCAACCGCGCCAAGATCGAAGGCACGATCCTGAGCGCGAAGTCGTATCTCGACATCATGGAGAAGGGCCCGGGCTTCTCGAAGCTGCTGTGGGACTTCATGGACGGGCGGCCCAAGGTCAACCATTTCAAGACCACCGCGAGCGTGCCGGCCTCGACGCCGCTGTCGGTGCAGATCTCGAAGGAGCTGTCCTCGCGCGGCTTCAAATTCGTCGGCCCGACCATCGTCTACGCCTTCATGCAGGCGACCGGCATGGTCAACGACCATCTGGTCGACTGCCACTGCCACGCGACCTGCGGCAAGACGCAGCGCAAGCCGCGCCTTAGGGCCAAATGACCGCGAAGAAGACGGCGCACGATGCGCAATCCCGCGCCTGGCAGCGCATGCTGTCGGGCCGGCGGCTCGACCTGCTCGATCCCTCGCCGCTCGACGTCGAGATCGCCGACATCGCGCACGGGCTGGCACGCGTGGCGCGCTGGAACGGGCAGACCACAGGCGCCCACATCTTCTCGGTCGCGCAGCACACGCTGCTGGTGGAGACAGTGATGCGGCACGAGATGCCGCGCGTCGACCAGCGCATGCGGCTCGCCGCGCTGCTGCACGATGCGCCCGAATATGTCATCGGCGACATGATCTCGCCATTCAAGGCCGTGCTCGACGGCCATTACAAGGCGGTGGAAAAGCGCCTGCTCGGCGCCATCCACGTCCGCTTCGGCCTGCCGCCGGTGCTGCCCGAGGAGATCACGCAGGCGATCAAGGCCGCCGATCGCGGCGCGGCGTACCTCGAGGCGACCGAGCTTGCCGGCTTCAGCGAGAGCGAGGCCAAGCGCCTGTTCGGCAAGGACCCGGGCCTCTCCGACAGCGTCCGGCGCGATTATCTCACGCCCTGGACCGCGGCGCGGGCCGAGAAGCAGTTTCTGGAGCGGTTCGGCGCGGTGTTTGCGTAGCATCATCCCTTCGTAGGGTGGGCAAAGCGAAGCGTGCCCACCAAACTGGGCGAAATGCGCGCGGTGCGAAATGGTGGGCACGGCGCGATGCGCCTTTGCCCACCCTACGAGCGCTCGCTATAATCAGCGGCAAAAAAGGTCCGTCATGATCCACGTCTGTTCCCTCGCCGCGCTTCCCGAAACCGTCCGCCTCACCAAGGCTAGCCACGTGCTGACGGTGATGGCCAATGTCGAACAGGTGGCGCGGCCCGTGTCGGTGCTGCCGGCCAACCATCTCAAGGTGTCGATGGACGACATCACCGAGGAGATGGACGGTTTCGTCGCGCCGTCGGAGGCGCATATCGACCAGGTGCTGGCTTTCGTGCGCGGCTGGGATCGCGCTGCGCCGCTGGTGGTGCATTGCTATGCCGGCATCAGCCGCTCCACCGCGAGCGCGTTCGCGGCGGTGTGCGCGCTCAATCCCGAGCGCGACGAGATCGAGATCGCCAAGAAGATCCGCGCGGCTTCGCCAATCGCCTCGCCGAACCGGCGCATCGTCAGCCTTGCCGACCGCGCCCTCGGGCGTAACGGTCGCATGCTGCGCGCACTCGACGAGATGGGGCCCGGCGCCATGATGGTCGAAGGCCGCCCCTTCGTGATCGAGCTCGAATGACCGCTGCAGGCCACTATGCAGGTGCCGCCGTCATGGCCGGGCATAGCCGTCCGAAGGACGGCGTCGCTTCGCTCGCCTATGTCCCGGCCATCCACGAACTTTCCCGCGGCACGCAGAACGTGGATGCCCGGGACAAGCCCGCGCATGACGTGGCACCACCCGCGATCATCATCGCATGAGCGACAAGCTGCTGACGCCGATCGAGATCGGCCTGACCGCGGCGATCGTCGCGATCGCGGAGCATGAGCCGCTGGTCCTCACCGCGCGCGGCAGCGACGGGCTGGCCGGACTGCCGTTCGGGCCGTTCGATGCGCTGAGCCACCGCACCTTCGAGATCGGCCTGCGCGCCTGGGTCGAGGAACAGGCGGCCTTGCGGCTCGGCTATGTCGAGCAGCTCTACACGTTTGGCGATCGCGGCCGTCATGCCGAGGCCGGCGACACCGGCGCGCATATGGTGTCGATCGGCTATCTCGCGCTGACGCGCGCGGTGGACGGCGAGCTTGCGGCGACCGGCGCGAGCTTCGAGCCCTGGTATCGCTTCTTCCCCTGGGAAGACTGGCGCGAGCAGCCGCCCGCGATCATCGCCCGCGACATCATTCCGGCGCTCACCAAATGGGCCGAGGAAGAGACGCCGGAGACCACGCGCGCACTGCCGCGCAAGGATCGCGTGCGGTTCTATTTCGGCCTCGACGGCGCGCCCTGGGACGAGGAGCGCGTGCTCGACCGCTACGAGCTGCTCTACGAGGCCGGGCTGATCGAGGAGGCGCGGCGCGACGGCCGTCCTGCGGCATTAGCGCGCAAGGCGCTACCCGCGCTCGGCACCTCCATGCGGTTCGACCACCGCCGGATTCTTGCCACGGCAATCGCGCGGCTGCGCGCAAAATTGAAGTATCGCCCTGTGGTGTTTGAACTTTTGCCCGCCGAGTTCACACTTACGGAGTTGCAGCATACGGTGGAGGCGATCTCCGGCCGGCATCTGCACAAGCAGAATTTCCGCCGCCTGGTCGAAACCGAAGCCCTGGTCGAACCGACCGGCGTGATGTCGACACAGACCGGCGGACGGCCGGCGGCGCTCTACCGCTTCCGACGCGAGGTGCTCCAGGAGCGGCCCGCGCCGGGCTTGCGCGTACGCTCCCGGCGCTAGAGCATGATCCGGAAAAGTGCGTAGCGGTTTTCCGAGAAGATCATGCTGAGATTCGCGTGATCGGCCCCTGCGCGCCGGTTGCCTGGAGGCTTCATGTTCGACGGCCCGTTTGACGTCTTCGCGTTGATCATCGCGATCATCGCCTTCCTGATCGCGATCAAGGCTTCCAGCGAGGCGGCCGAGCTGCGCCGCCGGCTGAGCTCGCTTGAAGAGAAATTTCATGCGCAGCGGCCGGTGCAACCGCCGCCGCTGCTGCCCGCCCAGGTGCAGGCCGAGGCGCCCGCGACGGCTGCTGCCGCCGAGCCGCCGCTGCTTGCGCCGGAAGCCGAAGCCGCACCGCCTCCGCTCGTCACCGAAGACGCTTCGCCGCCGCCCCTCGAAGCGAGCACGGAGGCCGATGCACCGCCGCCGCTGCCCGAGCCGGCTGCAGTTTCCAGAGAACCCGGCTTCGAGGAGCGTCTCGGCACGCGCTGGGTGGTGTGGATCGGCGGCCTTGCGCTCGCGCTCGGCGGCTTCTTCATGGTGCGCTATTCGATCGAGGCCGGCCTCGTCGGCCCCGGCGTGCGCGTGTTCCTCGGCGGCCTGTTCGCGGCTGCGCTGCTCGGCGCTGGCGAATGGACGCGGCGCAAGGAGAGCATCTCCAACATCGCGGCGCTGCCGATTGCCAACATACCCGCCATCCTCACCGCGGCCGGAACGGCGGTGGCGTTCGCGACCATCTACGCCGCCTATGCGCTCTACGGCTTCCTCGTGCCTGCGACCGCCTTCGTGCTGCTCGGCATCGTGGCGATGGGCACGCTCGCCGCGGCGCTGCTGCATGGACCGGCACTCGCCGGGCTTGGCGTCGTCGGCGCGTTTGCGACGCCGGTCCTCGTCTCCAGCGGCAAGCCGGACTATTGGGCGCTCTACATCTATCTCGCCATCGTCACCGCCGCGAGCTTTGGTCTCGCCCGGATTCGGCTGTGGCGCTGGCTTGCGGTGACCACTATCGCGTTCGCCGTGCTGTGGGTCTTCCCGGGGCTCGACACCAGCGACTTGCAGGTCGCGCCGCACGCCTTCCATGTCATCGCCGGCTTCGTGCTCGCCGCGCTGCTCGTGGTCTGCGGCTTCATGTTCGGACCAACCATCGAGGACAGCGAGATCGAGTCGGTGTCGTCGAGCTCGCTCGGCGCCTATCTGTTCGGCGCGATGCTGATCGTGCTCTCAAGCGCGCATGCGGATCTTGCGCTGATCGCCTTCACGCTGCTTGTCGGCGGAACGCTGTTCGTCGCCTGGCGGGCGCCGGCGGCGACCGGCGCGCTCGGCGCGGCCGCTGCGACCGTCTTCATCGTGTTCGCGGAATGGGCGGTGCGTGCCAATCCGGATATGCTGGTGTTGCCGGGCGGCCCGATGCCCGGCGTCGGACCGGTCGCGACCGACAGCTCAGTTACCCTGCATCTGGTGATGGCCGCGATCTTCGCCGCGGGCTTCGGCGTCGCGGGCTTTTTCGTGCAGGGCCGGTCGAATTCGCCGATCATCCCGGTGGTGTGGTCTGCGGCAGGCGTCGCGACGCCGATCGCAATCCTGGTTGCGCTCTATGCGCGCATCGCCCATCTGGACCGCTCCATCCCGTTCGCGATCCTCGCGGTCCTGCTCGCCGCGGCCTTCGGCGCTGCGACCGAAGCGCTGATGCGTCGCGAAGAACGACCGGGCGTGGCAACCTCGATCGCTCTGTTCGCGACCGGCACGCTCGGCGCGCTGGCGCTGGCGCTGACCTTTGCGCTGGAGAAGGGCTGGCTCACCATTGCGCTCGCGCTGATGTCGCTTGGCACCGCCTGGATCTCGTTGCAGCGGCCAATTCCCGTGCTTCGCCGGTTAGCTGCGATCTTCGCCGCGATTGTCACCGCACGCATCGCCTATGATCCGCGCATCGTCGGCGATGCCGTCGGCACAACGCCGATCTTCAACTGGCTGCTGTGGGGCTACGGCCTGCCGGCGGCCTCATTCTGGGGCGCGAGCATCTTCCTGCGCCGCCGCGGCGATGACGCCCCGCTGCGCGTGGTCGAAGCGGCTGCGATCCTGTTTACGGCGCTGCTCGCCTTCATGGAAGTCCGTCACCTTGCGACCGGCGGCGACATGATCTCGCCGCCGTCACTGCTCGAATTCGCGCTGCAGGTCTGCGTCGCACTCGCGATGGCGATCGGGCTGGAGCGGCTGCGGCTGCGCAGCCGCAGCATCGTGCACAATGTCGGAGCGGTCGTGCTCACCGTGATCGCCGGCCTCATCAGCGTGTTCGGCCTCTTCATCCTGGAGAACCCACTGATCTGGCGCATCGACGTCGGTGGCGCGGTGTTCAACCTGCTGCTGCTCGGCTACGCACTGCCGGCGATCCTGATGCTGCTGCTCTCTTATGCCGTGGTCGGCGCGCGTGGCAAGGTCTACGCCAACACGATTGCCGGCGGCGCACTGGTGTTCGCACTCGCCTATGTCACGCTGGAGATCCGCCGCTTCTATCACGGCCCGATCCTCTCCACGGGACCCACGACGGGCGCGGAGCAATACACCTATTCGATCGGCTGGCTCGCCTTCGGCGTCGTGCTTCTCGGTGTCGGCGTTCTCGTCAATTCGGAGCGCGCCCGCCTGGCCTCGGCGCTCGTGATCGCGCTGACGATCCTCAAAGCCTTCGTCATCGACATGTCGACACTGACAGGCATCTACCGCGCGCTGTCGTTCATGTGCCTCGGTATCGTGCTGGTCGCGATCGGCTGGCTCTACCAGCGCATCCTGTTCCGGCGGCAGGTCGCGCCGCCGGCTCCACAGACAGGCAGTTAAGTCTCAGGCCGCGCGGACCGATTCCAGGAACTGCGCGACCTCGACCTTGAGGCGCGTGCTGTCGGTCGCCAGCGATTTCGCCGCCGACAGCACCTCGACCGAGGCCTCGCCGGTCTCGATCGCGCCGCGCTGCACGTCGGTGATGTTCGAGGAGACCTCCTGCGTGCCGACCGAGGCCTGCTGGACGTTGCGCGAGATCTCCTGCGTGGCCGCGCCCTGCTCCTCGACGGCCGCAGCGATCGCCGCGGACACTTCGGAGAGCCGCTCGATGGTGCCGCCGATCTCCTGGATCGCGGTGACGGATTCCTGCGTCGCGGCCTGGATGCCCGAGACCTGCGCCCCGATCTCGCCGGTGGCCTTCGCGGTCTGCTCGGCCAGGGCCTTGACCTCGGAGGCGACGACGGCGAAGCCGCGGCCGGCTTCGCCGGCGCGCGCCGCCTCGATGGTCGCATTCAGCGCCAGCAGATTGGTCTGGCCCGCGATGGTGTTGATGAGCTCGACGACGTCGCCGATGCGGGAGGCCGCCTGCGACAGCGCATTGACGCGCTCGTTGGTCCGCGCCGCCTGCTCGACCGCTTCCGCCGCCATCCGCGCCGAATCCTGCACGCGACGGCTGATCTCGGTGATGGAGGACGACAGCTCTTCCGAGGCGGAGGCGACCGCCTGGACGTTGGTGGAGGCTTCCTCGGACGCGGCGGCAACCACAGTTGCCAGCTCCTGCCCGCGCTGCGCGGTGCTGGTCAGCGTCGATGCCGACGCCTCGAGCTCGGTGGATGCCGAGGACACGGTGCCGACGACCTCGCCGATCATGGCCTCGAACCTGCTGGTGATGGCGTCGACGCGGCGGCCGCGTTCGATCTTGGCTTCGGCATCGGCCGCGGCAGCTTCGTCGGCGGCCTTCTTGGCGATCAGGGCTTCCTTGAAGATCTGGAGCGCATCCGCCATCGAGCCGATCTCGGTCTTCTCGCCGCGATGCGGCACCTCGGCCGAAAGATCGCCTTCGCCGAGCGACTGCATCGGCTTGATGATCGAGGCGATGCCACGCGACACGTCGCGCACGAGATAATAGGCTGCGCTGATCGCGATCACGACCGAAAGCACGATGATGCCGACCAGCACGCGGAAGATCGTGGCGTAGCTGTCGGCCGCCTGCTTCGTCTCCAGCTCGGCGCCGCGATTGTTCATTTCGATCCCCTTCTGGAGCAGCGGATCGGCCGCCTGCGCCATCTTGGCGACCTTGGTCTGCAGCATTTCGTTGGCTTCAGCCGGGAACTTGCCGACGCTCTTGCGCGACAGCGCCATCACCTCCTGCACGCCGTTCAGATACTCGCCCCAGGCCGTGGCCCATTGCTGATAGAGCGAGCGCTCTTCCGATGAGGTGATCAGGGGCTCGTAGACCTTGCGGGTCTGCTCGATGCGGTCGCGCAACGAGGCAAGGCGCTTCTCGGCGGCCTCCTTGCCCTCGGCGCTCTCCTGCATCAGGTGCAGCCGCAGCGCGACGCGCAGCTCGTTGATGTCGGCCCGGAGCGAGCCGAGCGCACGCACGCTCGGCAGCCAGCTTTCGGCGATCTCGACGGTATGGGCGTTGATGTTCTGCATCGTGCCGATCGCCGTCACGCCGACGCCGGCGAGCGAGAGCACGAGGACCGACAGCACGGTCAGAAGCTTGAACACGATCGACAACTTCGACATCACGACAATCCCGCTGATACCAGGCAACGCACAAGTCACCCGCGCCGCAATCGTCGCATCGGACGACAGGGCCGGCTTCATTCCAAAAATGCTGGCTGGTTCTTATCCGGTAAGATTGCGCCCATAATTGCAAACAGGCGTTAACAAGAACCTAGTGGAACTACTGCTTCGCCGATTCTCGATACTCACAACGCCCGCGCAATCATTTACGGTTGCGGCGGTATCCCGCTGTGCACGTGAATGCGCTTCACGCGCGGCCGTTGGAGCTGGTCCACGCCCGGCGGGGCACAGATCAGGCCGCGCGCACGGTATCGAGAAATCTCCCGACCTCGAGCTTGAGACGGTTGCTGTCGCCCGACAGCATCTGCGCGGCGGACAGCACCTGCGAGGAGGCCGAACCGGTCTCGCTTGCGCCGCGCTGCACGTCGGTGATGTTGGACGAGACCTGATGCGTGCCTTGCGCGGCCTGCTGCACGTTGCGGGAGATTTCCTGCGTCGCCGCGCCCTGCTCTTCGACCGCCGCCGCGATGGTCGAGGAGATCTCGGACAGCTTTTCGATGGTGTCGCTGATGTCCTTGATGGCGCCGACCGATTCCTGCGTCGCGACCTGGATGCCGGAGATCTGCTGACCGATCTCGCCGGTCGCCTTCGCGGTCTGCTCGGCCAGCGCCTTCACCTCGGAGGCGACGACCGCAAACCCCTTGCCGGCCTCGCCGGCGCGCGCCGCCTCGATCGTGGCGTTGAGCGCCAGGAGGTTGGTCTGGCCCGCGATGGTGTTGATCAGCTCGACGACGTCGCCGATCCGCGTCGCCGCCTTGGACAGCTCGCTGACGCGTTCGGTCGTGGTGCGCGCCTGGCCGACGGCTTCGCTCGCGACACGAGCGGATTCCTGCACCTGCCGGCTAATCTCCGTGATCGAGGACGACAGCTCCTCGGTGGCCGAAGCCACCGACTGCACGTTGGTGGAGCTTCCTCCGAAGCGGCTGCAACCACCGTGGTCAGCCGTTGCGTACGCTCCGCCGTCGAGGTCAGCGTCGTGGCGGACGCTTCGAGCTCGGTCGAGGCCGACGATACCGTGCCGACGATTTCGCCGACGGCGCCTTCAAAATTGTCGGCAAGCCTACGCATCTCCGCTTTGCGCTGCTCGGCTGCGATCTGATCCTGCCGCATCTTGGCTTCCGCTTCCGCGCGCGCCTTCTGCTCGGACACGATCTTGAATTTCTCGACGGCACCGGCGACCTCGCCGACCTCGTCCTTGCGGCCGAGGCCCGGCAGCACCACCGAGAAATCGCCCGCCGCGAGCTTCTCCATCGCGAGCGTCAGCGCACGCATCGGCCGCGCGATGCTGAAGACGGAGAAGATGCATGCGCCGACGAGAACCAGTGCGACCAGCACACCGACGACGAGCGACGTCCGCGCAACCGATGCAGCCTCCGCTTCAGCCTCGGCGCGGGTCTCGACACTTCTCTGCTTGGAGAATTCGGTGATCTTGTTGGACAGGTCCGAAATCTCTTCGTTGATCGGCGCCAGCGTCCCTTTGCGGATGCCGTCGATCTCGGCCACGAGCTTTGCGTATTGCGCCGCCGCCTCGCCGTCCTTCTTTCCCTCGAGCGCGAGCTCCTGCCTGCGGACGGATTCGATCTGCTGCGCGCCTTTGCCGAAATCGCCGATCAGCACGGTCAAGCGCTCGATCCGCTGGCGGTTCTCGGGGGAGCGCGAGAGCTTCGCCATTTCACCGGCGAATTTCTGGGCCGCCGTCTGGCGGTCGTTGAAGTAACCGACCGCTTTCTGCATCTCGGCCGGCGAGGATGAGGTCAGGATGTCGCGAATGCCGATCTGCATGCCGCGGACCGAGGCCTTCGCTTCGGCGGCATTCTGCGCGATCGCCTGCTGCCCCGCTGCGCTCATGCCGAGCTTCTGGACCTCGGCGCCGCCGCTCATCTGCAGGTAGATCATCAGCGCAACGAGCCCGATGGTCAGCGCCGAGGTGACGGCGAGCTTGGTGCCAATTCGCAGATTTTGAATGAACGACATCGAAATATCCCGGCTACGCATGACCGCGCGGACGCGCGTGAAAAGTCCGGAAAGGCTAGCCGAGAGGTTCCTCATTAACGTTAAGCGGGGCGCATCGCGGCCTAGGTAGAAATACCGAAAACGCTGCTCAAGCTGCCGGACTTGCGCACTTTTCGCGTGTATCCGGGTCCCGCCTCGCGGATTTGCAGGGATCGCGATTCGTTAACGCCCGGCCCTCGTTCGCGGCCGTCAGCCCATCTTCTCGCCGACGAGGCTGACGCGGAAGACCGGCTTCTTGTTCTCGTCGAGCAGCTCCATGCGCCACTCGGCATTCGGCTTCAGGCCACGCGCGATGCCGCCGAGCAGATTGGCGCAGACCTCGGTCATCTCGCTCCAGGCGGCTGCCCTGTCCTCGAACTCGTACGGCTGGTCGGCGGCGCCGGAATAGCGGCCGGTGCTGATGCGGAAGAAATACAACGACATTGTAAAGCCCTTGCGCCCCCCGGCCCTGCGCAAATTGGGGCGCGACTAGCTACCAACGCATGAAAACCGCCGTCCGTATGATTACGGCGCAGCGGCTTCGTGCTCGATGGGCTCTTCGACGAGAAAGTACGCGGGGACGCCGCGGCCGGCTCACTGGGTCGAGCGGCGCAGCTCCAGCGGGGCGTCGTTCCTGGCGGGCTCGGCCTTCACCGGCTCGAGCCGACCGCTCTCGACACGCGGCGTCTCGACGCGCGCGGCGACCTCTGTGTTGGAGGCGCCGACCGAGCCGGTGCGCTCGGACGAACGCAGCGAGCGCGGACGCGCCGTGGCACGCGCCATCAGCATCTGGTTGCCGCCCTGGTGATGGAAGTCGCAATAGGCGAAGCCCATTCCCGACACCGAGCCGCGGAAGCTGCGCTCGTCGGTTTTTTCCAGGTTGAAACAAGGCTCGAACGGAATGCCCTTGATCGAGGCGCAGACGTTCTGGCCGCGGATCTGGAGTGTGTTGCCGGGCAGGCGGAGATGGCGCACCGGGCCCGAGCCCGAGAACTGCACCGCGCCGGCAGCGCCAAGGTCATCGAGGATGCGGCCCGCGCCGCGGGTGCCGTCGAAACAGGTGAAAGCGAACACCTTGCCGGCGACGAAGCGGCGCGCCTCGTCGGCATTCATGCTTCCAGCAATGGCGGGCGCAAACGTCGCTGCCGCCGTGACAGCCCCCAACACAATACGCGCAAGCATGCTCTACTCCGAACCGACCCCCGCAGCGGGCGATGCCTTATCTCTTTACCCGCTGCTTACCATACTAACCAAGGCAACATTGAAGCAGCTTGGTTGGTAAAGTCTGAACGCCGTTAGACAATTTTTACCACGACGCGACCGCGGACCTGACCGGCGAGGATTTTCGCGCCCCATTCCGGAACTTGGTCGAGCGAAATTTCCTGAGTGATTTCAGATAGTTTCGTCCGATCCAGGTCGGATGCCAGACGCAGCCAGGCAGCCTTCCGCGGCTCAATCGGGCACATCACGGAATCGATGCCGAGAAGGCACACTCCGCGCAAAATGAAGGGTGCGACGGAAGACGGCAGGTCCATACCGGCCGCCAATCCACAGGCCGCGATCGCCCCACCGTATTTTGTCATCGACAGGAGATTCGCGAGCGTGGTCGAGCCGACGCTGTCAACGCCGCCCGCCCAGCGCTCCTTGGCAAGTGGCTTGGCCGCCGCCGACAATTCGTTGCGGTCGATGACCTCAGTGGCGCCGATCTCTTTCAGATAGTCAGCCTCGGAGGCGCGGCCGGTCGAGGCGATGACGTGATAGCCGAGCTTCGACAGCACGGCGGTTGCGACCGAGCCGACGCCGCCGGCGGCGCCCGTCACCACCACGGGGCCGCTCTTGGGCGAGATGCCGTGCTTCTCCAGCGCCAGCACCGAGAGCATCGCGGTGAAGCCCGCGGTGCCGATCGCCATGGCATCGCGCGCCGAGAGCCCTTGCGGCAACGCGACCAGCCAGTCGCCCTTCACCCGCGCTTTCTCGGCATAGGCGCCGAGATGCGTCTCGCCCATGCCCCAGCCGGTGCAGACCACCTTGTCGCCCGCCTTCCATTGCGGATGCGAGGAGGCTTCGACCGTGCCTGCGAAGTCGATGCCGGCGATCATCGGGAAACGGCGCACCACCGGCGCCTTGCCGGTGAGCGCGAGACCGTCCTTGTAGTTCAGCGTCGACCATTCCACGCGGACGGTGACATCGCCATCCATCAGCTCGGCGTCGTCGAACTGCGTGAGCTGCGCGGTGGTGCCCTTGTCCGCCTTGTCGATCCGGATCGCCTTGAATGTGGCCACGGCTGAACTCCCTGACTTGTTTGACGGGGATGTTTAGCCGATCAGGCAGGCTGCGCAACCGCCCGCTGAACCGGTTTCTCCACGATCGGAAGATTGATCAGCGCCGAGAGCACGCCGAACAGGATCGAGAGCCACCAGATCGGCGTGTAGGAACCGAACTTCTCGAACACGATGCCGCCAAGCCAGACGCCGAGGAAGCCGCCGACCTGATGGCTGACGAAGGCAAAGCCATACAGCGTCGCGAGCCAGCGCGTGCCGAACATCAGTGCGACCAGCGCAGAGGTCGGCGGCACCGTCGACAGCCAGGTCAGGCCGGAGATTGCGCCGAACGCGATCGCCGAGAACGGCGTGATCGGGAACGAGATGAAGGCGAGCGTCGCAAGCGCGCGGGTGAAATAGATGGTCGAGAGGATGTAGCGCTTGGGCAGCGAGTTCTGGAGATAGCCGACGCTGAGCGATCCCATGATGTTGAAGAGGCCGATCGCCGCGATCACCCAGCCGCCGGTTTGAGTCGAGATGCCGCGATCAACCAGGAACGCCGGCAGATGCACGGTGATGAAGGCGAGCTGGAAGCCGCAGGTGAAGAAGCCGAGCACCAGCAGCACATAGGAGCGATGGCCGAACGCTTCAGCGAGTGCCTTGGTAAAGGTCTGCTCATCCGCAGGCGTCGCGTTCGCCGTGCTCGTGACCGGCGGCGTCGAGAGCGCCAGCGACAGCGGAACGATCAACAGCATCAGGAAGCCGAACACGGTGAGCGCCTGCTGCCAGCCGAAATTGTCGATCAGCGCGACGCCGATCGGTGCGAACAGGAACTGGCCGAACGAGCCCGCCGCGGTCCCGGCGCCGAGCGCAAGGCCGCGCTTCTCCGCCGGCAGCAGCTTCGTGAACGCCGAGAGCACCAGATTGAACGAGCAGCCGGCAAGACCAAAGCCGATCATGACGCCGGCGCCGATGTTGAGCGACAGCGGCGTCGAGGAATAACGCATCAGCAAGAGGCCGCCGGCATAGAGCAGCGCGCCGACGCACATCACCCGGAACAGGCCGAACCGATCGGCGACCGCACCGGCGAAGGGCTGGCCCAATCCCCACAACAGATTCTGCACGGCGATGGCGAGGCCGAACACGTCGCGGCCCCAGGCGAATTCGTGGCTCATCGGCTGCACGAAGAAGCCGAGCGCCGAGCGCGGGCCGAAGCCGAGCATGCCGATGGCGCAGCCGCAGAGAATGATGATCGCCGGCGTGCGCCAGGAGGAACGGGAGGCCGGACCGAGCTCGCCCACTTGTGTCGACATGCACTTCCTCATGTGTCGTTGGCGGATCCGGAATAGGCAGCCGCAACAGAGCGTTTAATGCAAATGCATGAAAGTCCCAAGTCAAAAAAGACTGCATTCCACGAAGGGCTGCCGCGAGAGCATTGCGTTTCGTCGCAGACTCGCCTGACGCGATAAGGCCGACTTGACGGGAATGTGTGCGGCTGGCCCTAGCGGCCGACTGCAGGGCGTGTTATCTTCGATTTACTCAAATTGAGTATATGTAGCTGTGGCGAAGCGCCCCGGCCCTCTCGGCCGGATTTCTCAGGCTCCATATATACTCATATAGAGCATAATTAGCATAGACGGGAGGCTTTGATGCCGATCACTGGAATTTACGGCCCCGACGATCTTGCAGGCCCGCCTCAGGGCCGCACCACCATCGCTCCTCGCGCTGCGCCGGCGCGCACGGAAGCTGCGCTGCCGATGCCCTCGCTGGAATGGACCGATGAGGTCGAGCGCGCCACGGCTCCGCTCTATGAGCGCGTGAAGCACGTGATCCCGCCGATCGAGTGGCCGCTGATGGCGCCCACCATCAAGGCCATCCATGAGCTAAAGGCAGCCCGCGGCGCGGTAATCCTCGCGCACAACTACCAGGCGCCGGAGATCTTCCACTGCGTCGCCGACATCGGCGGCGACTCGCTCCAGCTCGCGGTCGAAGCGACCAAGGTGAAAGCCGGCATCATCGTCCAATGCGGCGTGCACTTCATGGCGGAGACGTCGAAGCTGCTCAATCCGGACAAGACGGTGCTGATCCCGGACTCGCGCGCCGGCTGCTCGCTCGCGGCCAGCATCACTGGCGCCGACGTGCGGCTGCTGCGCGAAAAATTCCCCGGCGTACCCGTCGTCGCCTACGTCAACACCTCGGCGGAGGTGAAGGCCGAGGTCGACATCTGCTGCACCTCGTCCAACGCGGTGCAGGTGGTGGAGAGCCTGAACGCACCGACCGTGATCTTCCTGCCCGACCGCTATCTCGCCACCTACGTGGCCTCCAAGACCGACGTGAAGATCATCGCCTGGAAGGGCGCCTGCGAGGTGCATGAGCGCTTTACGGGCGAAGAGCTGCGCGCGTTTCGCAACGCCGATCCGTCGGTGCAAATCATCGCGCATCCAGAATGTCCGCCGGACGTGCTGGCGGAAGCCGACTTCACCGGCTCGACCGCGCACATGATCAACTGGGTGCGCAACAAGCGGCCGCGACGGCTGGTGATGATCACGGAATGCTCGATGGCCGACAATGTCCGCGCCGAGCTGCCCGATGTGGAGATGCTGCGCCCCTGCAATCTCTGCCCGCACATGAAGCGCATCACCCTCGCCAACATCCTGGAGAGCCTGCTGACCCTGCGCGAGGAGGTCACGATCGATCCCGCGCTCGCAGCGCGAGCACGGCGTTCGGTCGAGCGGATGATCAATCTGAAGAATTGAAGGCGAGAAGCAGCAACAACACAGCTGTCGTCCCGGACAAGCGCAGCGAAGCGGAGCGCAGATCCGGGACCCATAACCACAAGGAGTGGTTTGGCGAAGACTCGTGGTGACGAGCTCTCTCCGCAACTACTCCCTGGGGTTATGGGTCCCCGCTTTCGCGGGGACGACGGTGGAGTGAAAGGATAGAACCATGACAAACAACATCCACAACCTCACCCGCACCACCGACGACATCATCATCGTCGGCGGCGGCCTTGCCGGATTGTTCTGCGCACTCAAGCTCGCGCCGCGGCCGGTGACATTGATCTCGGCCGCGCCGCTTGGCCAAGGCGCATCCTCCGCATGGGCGCAAGGCGGCATCGCCGCGGCGGTGGCCGAGGGTGATACGCCGGAAGCGCATGCCGCTGACACCATTGCCGTTGGCGGCGGCATCGTCGACGAAGCCGTCGCACTCGGCATCGCGCGTGAGGCGGCACCGCGGATCCACGATCTGCTCGCCTATGGCGTGCCGTTCGATCGCGACCTTGAAGGCCGACTCGCCGTCGGGCGGGAAGCTGCGCATTCCGCGCGGCGCATCGTGCATGTGCGCGGCGACGGCGCGGGCGCGGCGATCATCGCGGCCTTGAGCGAGGCCGTGCGCCGCACACCCTCGATCCGGCTGATCGAAGGTTTTGTCGCCGAGGCGCTGTTGACGGAAGACGGCGCGGTCACCGGACTTCAATTGCGCAAGGCCGGCGATTCGGCGGCGCGACCGGTCCTGCTCGCCTCACGCGCGGTGGTGCTCGCCACCGGCGGCATTGGCCATCTCTATGCCGTCACCACCAATCCGGTTGAAGCGAACGGCTCGGGCGTCGCGATCGCTGCACGCGCCGGCGCGGTCATCGCCGACCCCGAATTCGTGCAGTTCCACCCGACCGCCATCATGGTCGGACGCGATCCTGCGCCGCTCGCGACCGAAGCTCTACGCGGCGAAGGCGCGACGTTGATCAATGGCGATGGCAAGCGCTTCATGCTGGCCCACCATCCGCTCGCCGAGCTCGCGCCGCGCGACATCGTCGCCCGCGGCGTGTTCGCGGAGATCGCCGCCGGGCGCGGCGCCTTCCTCGATGCACGTCAGGCGCTGGGCGCACGCTTCGCCGACAAATTTCCGACCGTGCATGCAAGCTGCATCGCCGCCGGCATCGATCCCGCGACGCAGGCCATCCCGATCGCGCCGGCGGTGCATTACCACATGGGCGGCATCGCGGTCGATGCACGCGGCCGCAGCTCGATCGACGGGCTCTGGGCCGGCGGCGAGGTGTCGTCCACCGGCGCGCATGGCGCCAACCGCCTCGCCTCGAACTCGCTGCTGGAAGCCGTGGTCTATGCCGCGCGCATCGCCGACGACATCGCCGGCCGCGCGATCCCCTCGCCGGCCCGGCTTCCGGATGCGCTGGTGACACAGCGCGTCGGCGCGCCGGATGCAGCCAGCGTGGCGCGGTTGCGGGCGATGATGAGTGCGAATGTCGGCGTGATCCGCGATGGTGACGGTCTTACCGAAGCCGTACGCAGCTTCGCCGCGCTGGAACGCGAGGCGACGAGCATCACCGTCCGCAACATGGCAACGACGGCCCTGCTCGTCGCAGCCTCGGCGTGGACCCGCCGCGAGAGCCGCGGCGCGCATTTCCGCTCCGACCATCCGGCGGATGTTCCCGCGCTGGCGCAGCGGACAATGACCACGCTCGCCGCTGCACGCGAAATCGCGGACAGCCTGAGCGAGCGTCCGCTGCCGCGCACCGTCCAACCCATGATTGCCTGAAGGACACTCGATATGACCCCGACCTCCCTGCTCTATCCCGACGCCTTCCTTTCGCCCCTCGCCATCGACGAGGCCGTGCAGCGCGCACTGGCGGAAGACCTCGGCCGCGCCGGCGACATCACCTCGCTCGCGACAATTCCCGAAGCAACGAAAGCGCAGGCCATTCTGGTCGCGCGCCAGTCCGGCGTGATTGCCGGATTGCCGCTGGCGCTGGCGACGCTACAAAAGCTCTCGTCCGACATCGAGGTGCGCGCCCATGTGCGCGATGCCGCGCGCGTCGCTCGGGGGCAGCACGTGCTGATGATCTCCGGCCCGGCGCGCGCCATTCTCACCGCAGAGCGGACCGCGCTGAATTTTGTCGGCCGGCTGTCGGGCGTCGCGACGCTCACGGCCGACTACGTCGCGCGCACCGAGGGCACGAAGATGCGGATCTGCTGCACGCGCAAGACCACGCCGGGATTGCGGGCGTTGGAAAAATACGCGGTGCGCTGCGGCGGCGGCTTCAACCACCGTTTCGGGCTCGATGATGCGATCCTGATCAAGGACAACCACATCGCGGTCGCGGGCGGCATCCGCCCGGTGCTGGAGCGCGCCCGGCCTTACGCCGGCCATCTCGTCAAGATCGAGATCGAGGTGGATACGCTGGCGCAGCTGCGCGAGGTGCTCGACACAAGTCTCGCCGACGCCGTGCTGCTCGACAACATGGATCTTGCGACCTTGCGCGAGGCGGTGCGGATGACGGAGGGGCGCCTCAAGCTGGAAGCGTCCGGCGGCGTCACACCGGACTCGATCGCCGCGATCGCGGCGACCGGCGTCGACTACGCCTCAGCCGGCGCGCTGACGCATTCGGCACCGAATTTCGACTGCGCGCTGGATATCGAGGCGTAGATCGTCATGCCCGGGCTTGTCCCGGGCATCCACGTTCTTCGTTCCCCATAGCCAGACGTGGATGGCCGGGACAAGCCCGGCCATGACGGTGTGGAAAGACTACCTTCGCTCGCTCACGCCCATCTCGGCGGAGCTCTTGGCTTCCTGCGCGAGCTCGGCCGAGAGCGCGGCGGTCTGCGCCGGCGTGCCCCAGCTCGGTTCCTCGCTGCCGTCGCCCCAGGCGCGCGGGCGGTAGAAGGTGTGCACGCCGGTCTTGTACATCTTCTTCATCTCGGCGACCCAGGACGGGCGCACCCAGTAGGCGTGGTAATGCGTGGACTTGCCGACCTCGGGCAGCCAGATCTGGCCGTCGAGCATCGCCTTCGAGATCTTCTTGGCGCGTTCCCACATCTCGGGCTCGCGGATCACGTCGGGATTGTTGTCGCAGGCGAAGGTGAACTGGCAGGCGAAGTGGCGATATTTGTTCTGGTAGACCACGCCGCACACGGTATCAGGATATTTGCCGGAGAACACGCGGTTCATCACCACCTGCGCGACCGCCATCTGGCCGCGCACGGCTTCGCCGCGAGACTCGAAGTAGATCGCTTCCGCGAGACATTTTTCCGATTTCGCGCGCGACTTGTCGTCGAGCGCGAGCCGCTCCGCCGGTGATCTGGCGCGCTGGTTGTCGACGTTGACCTCGCCCTTCGGCGCGACGCTCTCGCCGCTTTCGATATCCCTGGCGATCTCTTCGGTCGGCGGCGTCAGCGATGCGGTCACCTTCATGTCGGGATCGGGCATCACGATCAGCGGCTCGGCGCCGGGCTGCCAGCTCTCGATGCTCTCGAGATTGCCGCCGAGCGAGGAGCTGCCGAAGAACAGGTTCGCGGTCTTGACGCTGAAGGGATCGCGCGGCGGTGCCGCCGGTAGCGTCGCCTTCTTCAGTGCCTCCAGCGGCTGCACCGCGAACGATCGGGCAAGGTCGCTGGCCTTTGGCGGATTGGCATATTGCGGCAGCGGCGGCGCGCGCAGCGCTTCGGCGAGTTCGGGATCGAGCGCGGCTGCGGACTCCGGCGACATTGCTTGCGACATCGCTTGCGGCAAGGTGGCGGTCTTCGCGCCGAACACGGAGCTGTTCGAGGTCGCGGGATCTTCCTGCGCGGGTGCGGCGTCCGGTGCCGTCGTCTCAGGCGCCTGCGTGGGCGCGACGGTTGCGAGCCGATCGCCCTTCAGCGAGCGATCGACCTTGGGAAAATCGGCGGCCTGGTAGCGCGGCGGCGCCTGCAGCGCCGGATTGCGGCTGATCGCGCCGGTGACGTCGCGACCGTCGAGACTCGCGAGCCGAACCATCGCGCTCTGCGGCGTCGACGTGCCAATGGGGCGGGAAAAGCTGTAGGTGGCGAGCTGGATCGAGGACGCCGCGGAAAACACCTGCTTCTGCCAACGCTCGGCGACGCCGGGTTGGCGCGCCAGCAGAGAAGCAATGTCCTGATAGCCGGTCTCTCTCGGCATCAATGCGAAGATGCAGAGACCGATGCCGAAGGACGCGAACCGCGCGCCCTTCGGATGGTTACGCAACACTGACATCGATACGCTCACGCAACGCTTACGCCCGTTCCGATCGAACTCAGTACATCCGTGCAATTCGATCTTTTTCGTAAGTATCTAATTTAGGTTGCCGGGGCGTTAATCGGCGTTGCGCGCGCGGCACACTCAAGCGAACACAGGTGTTTTCACGGAGCGATTGCGTGCGTGGTAAATACCGCCTCATCTGAAGCGGTAAACATCTGGTCAACGCGTATGGTGAAGGAACTCTTGCACGCGCGTCTCATTACGGGACGCGTGTTGAGTTCCCTCCATCGTTATTTGCGAGCGCACGCTCTCGCCACGCCGTCATTGCGAGGAGCCCTTGCGACGAAGCAATCCAGAAACCCCTCCACGGAGAGATTCTGGATTGCTTCGCTGCGCTCACAATGACGGCGTGGAGAGAGCAGTGTGCAAAAATGAAAAGAGGCGGGGTCTGGCCCCGCCTCTTCGCATTCAACATTTCAATTCTTGCTTACGCCTGGCTCGCAATCGCCTTGCCGAGCGCGGCCTGCGCCGCGGCAAGCCGCGCGATCGGCACGCGGTAGGGCGAGCACGAGACGTAGTCGAGGCCGATATTGTGGCAGAAGGCGACGGAGGCGGGATCGCCGCCGTGCTCGCCGCAGATGCCGACCTTGAGCGAGGCGCGCGTCTTGCGGCCACGTGCGACGCCGATCTTGACGAGCTCGCCGACACCTTCCTGGTCGAGCGCGATGAAGGGATCGACCGAGAGGATGCCCTTCGCCACGTAGGGACCGAGGAAGCTCGCCGCGTCGTCGCGGCTGATGCCGTAGGTGGTCTGCGTGAGGTCGTTGGTGCCGAACGAGAAGAACTCGGCCGACTGCGCGATCTCGGCCGCGAGCAAGCAGGCGCGCGGCAGCTCGATCATGGTACCGACCTGATAGGCGAGCTTGGTGTTGGCATCGCGCATCACCGACTGCGCGGTGGCATCGATCCGCGCCTTGACCAGATCGAGCTCGGCCTTGGTCGCGATCAGCGGCACCATCACCTCGAGGCCGATGGCCTTGCCGGTGCGCTTCTGCGCCTCGACCGCCGCCTCGAAGATCGCGCGCGCCTGCATCTCGGCGATTTCAGGATACGCGATCGCGATGCGGCAGCCGCGGAAGCCGAGCATCGGATTGAACTCCGACAGCTCACGCGCGCGGTCCGCGAGGCGCCGCGGGTCGGTGTTCATGGCGCGCGCCACTTCCTCGACCTCGGCATGGGTGTGCGGCAGGAACTCGTGCAGCGGCGGGTCGAGCAGACGGATCGTGACGGGCAGGCCCTTCATGATCTCGAACAGCTCGACGAAGTCGGCGCGCTGCATCGGCAGCAGCTTTGCCAGCGCCGCGCGGCGCGCCTGCTCGTCCTCGGCGAGGATCATCTCGCGCACGGTGCGGATGCGGGTTTCCTCGAAGAACATGTGCTCGGTGCGGCAGAGGCCGATGCCTTCGGCGCCGAACTTGATCGCGGTGCGCGCGTCCTCAGGCGTGTCGGCATTGACGCGCACGCCGATCTTGCGGACCTGGTCGGCCCAGTTCATCAGCGTGCCGAACTCGCCGGACAGCTCCGGCTCGATCATCGGCATGCGGCCGGCCAGCACCTGGCCGAGCGAGCCGTCGATGGTGATGACGTCGCCGGTCTTGAAGGTGCGCGAACCGATGCTCATGGTGCCGCGGCCGTAATCGACGCGGATGGTGCCGCAGCCGGAGACGCAGGGCTTGCCCATGCCGCGCGCGACCACCGCCGCGTGCGAAGTCATGCCGCCGCGCGTGGTCAGGATGCCTTCGGCGGCGTGCATGCCGTGGATGTCTTCCGGGCTGGTCTCGATGCGGACCAGAATCACCTTGCGTCCATCGCCCTGGAGCTTGGCCGCTTCGTCCGAGGAGAACACGATCTCGCCGGAGGCCGCACCGGGCGAAGCCGGCAGGCCGGTCGCGATCACGTCGCGCTTGGCGTTGGGATCGATGGTCGGATGCAGGAGCTGGTCGAGCGAAGCCGGATCGATCCGCGTCACCGCTTCCTTCTTCGAGATCAGGCCCTCATTGGCGAGCTCGACCGCGATGCGCAGCGCCGCCTTCGCGGTGCGCTTGCCGCCGCGGGTCTGGAGCATCCACAGCTTGCCCTGCTCGACCGTGAACTCCATGTCCTGCATGTCACGGTAGTGCTTCTCGAGCAGCGTGTAGATCCGCGTCAGCTCCTTGAAGGCCTCCGGCATTGCTGCTTCCATCGACGCCTTGTCGGAGCCCGATTCCTTCCGCGCTTCCTCGGTGATGTCCTGCGGCGTGCGGATGCCCGCCACCACGTCCTCGCCTTGCGCGTTGATCAGGAACTCGCCGTAGAGCTTGCTCTCGCCGGTCGAGGGGTTGCGGGTGAAGGCAACGCCGGTCGCCGAGGTCTCGCCCATGTTGCCGAACACCATGGCCTGCACGTTGACCGCGGTGCCCCAGGATTCCGGAATGTCGTGCAGTTTGCGGTAGGTCACCGCGCGCGCGTTCATCCAGGATGAGAACACCGCACCGATCGCGCCCCAGAGCTGATCGTGCGGATCCTGCGGAAACTCCTTGCCGGTCTCGCGGGCGACGGCGTCCTTGTACTTGCCGACCAGCTCGACCCAGTCCTCGGCCGACAGGTCGGTGTCGAGCGAATAGCCCTGGCTGTCCTTGAAGGTGTCGAGGATTTCCTCGAAGTGATGATGCTCGAAGCCGAGCACCACGTCGGAATACATGGTGATGAAACGGCGATAGCTGTCATAGGCGAAGCGGCGGTCGCCCGAGAGCTCGGCCAGCGCTTCGACAGTCTCGTCGTTGAGGCCGAGATTGAGCACGGTGTCCATCATGCCCGGCATCGAAGCGCGCGCGCCGGAGCGCACGGAGACGAGCAGCGGGTTCTTGGTGTCGCCGAACACCTTGCCGGTCAACTTGCCGACATAGTCCAGCGCCTTCTCGACCTGCGGCTTCAGCTCCTTCGGATACGACTTGCCGTGCTCGTAGAAATAGGTGCAGACCGAGGTCGGGATGGTGAAGCCGGGAGGCACCGGCAGGCCGAGATTGGCCATCTCGGCGAGGTTGGCACCCTTGCCGCCGAGCAGGTCGCGCATTTCCGAGCGGCCCTCGGCCTTGCCGTCACCGAATGTGAACACCCATTTGCCGGCCTTGGGCGCCGCTGGCGCGGCCTTGGCCGGGGCAGCCTTCTTCGGCGCAACCGGCTTGGTCACAGCCTTTGCAGCTTTCGCGGCGGGCTTTGCAGCCGGCTTGGCTGCTGGCTTGGTGGCCGCTTTTGCAGTCGCTTTGGCAACCGGCTTCGGGGCGCTCTTGGCCAGCGCCTTGCGGGCCGGCGGCGCGGCTTTCGCGGCGGCGGAAGACTTTGATTTCGCTGAAGATTTATTAGGCTTCGAGGCGGCTTTGGCCATAGCTTGCACACAACCTGCGAGAGGGACGGGAAATCGCGGGCCTTACACCATTTTGGGCGGGCCCGCGCAAGTCGGACTGTTCCGGAAAGTGAACCCCTAGAGGTGAAGCCACTTCAGGAGCCCAAGCCCGATCGCGCCATTGATGATGAGAAAGATCGCGACGATCAGGTTGAGCAGCCGCGGCATGATCAGGATGAGCACGCCCGCAATCAACGACAGGATCGGCGAAATGTGGGCGACGGTGATGTGCATGAACTATCTTTCCATGAGGTGAGGCGAATCGCGGGCGGATCATAGCGGCCCTGGTTCCGCGAGTAGAGACGCGCAAGCGGCGGGCCGGTTCCCGCCACTCACGAAAACTGCCCGAAATTGCCGCCGATGCGGCAGGGCTTTTCCCGGAACATTGCCAAGAGGCATGCATTGGCAACCGGTCGCGCCACTGGCGCGTCCCGAAGAATCACGACGAAGGAGTTTTCCATGCGGAACAGGATTCTTGCTCTTGCAGCGCTTGCGGCCGCGATCGGCTCGCCCTTGGCGGCGCAGGCGCAAAGCGGGGTCACGGTCGGACGCGCGCCTGTCGTGGTCGATTCTGGCCCGACCATCGCGGTCGAACAGCGACCGGCCTTCCGCGACTATGTCGTTGAACAACGTGTGCCGGCCTTCCGTATTCCGGATCGCGTGGTGGTCGGAGCCACCTTACCGGAGACCGGCATCACCTATTATGACGTGCCGCAACGTTTCGGCGCCACCACCTATCGCTACACCGTCGTGAACGGCGAGACCGTGCTGGTTGAGCCGCGCTCGCGTCGCATCGTCGAGGTGATGGACTAGTTCAGCCCGACATGAACTCAACTCGATGTCCGGCGCGTCACTTCAATCAGGCTGGCGCGAAGCAGTGTTAAATCGGACATCAGGCCCTGCCCGGTCCTCCCCCCGCCGGGCGGGGCTTTTTTGCGCCCGTCATTCCGGGACGCGCGGAGCGCGAGCCCGGAATCCATCGAGCCGCGCGTGACGTAGAGAAATGGATTCCGGGCTCGCGCCAAATGGCGCGCCCCGGAATGACAGTGGTGTTTGCCGCGCGACCGCGCCTCAATCCTGGATCTTCGAGAAATCCGCCACCGCACGCGTGGCGCTGCGGATCTCGTTGAGCAGCTTCAGCCGGTTCTCGCGCACCTTCGCATCGTCGTCGTTGACGCGCACCTTGTCGAAGAATGCGTCGACCGGCGGACGCAGCTTTGCCATCGCGCTCATCGCGGCGGCGAAGTCCTCCTTGGCGACGGCGGCGCTTGCTTCCGCCTTCACCTCGCCGATCGCCTTCGCCAGCGCCTTCTCCTCGGCGAGGCTGTAGAGCGCAGCATCGGGCGCGCCGTCGAAGCTGCGCTTGTCCTTCTTCTCCTCGATCGAGAGGATGTTGCTGGCGCGCTTGGTGCCGGCGAGCAGGTTCTTGCCGTCGTCGCTGTCGAGGAATTTTCCGAGCGCCTCGACGCGGCGGACGATCATCAGGAGATCGTCCTGGCCGCCGAGCGCGAACACGGCATCGACGAGATCGTGACGCGCGCCCTGCTCGCGGAGCTGGACTTTTAGCCGGTCGGCGAAGAAGGCGAGCAGGTCGCTCGGGAGCTTCTGCGCATCCGCGGGCTGCACCGACAAGCCGGCGAGCGCGGACGCCGCCACCTGCATCAGCGACAAACGCAGCGCATTCTCGGCGATCAGCCGGATCACGCCCAGCGCTGCGCGACGCAGTGCATACGGATCCTTCGATCCCGTCGGCTTCTCGTCGATGGCCCAGAAGCCGACGAGCGTATCGATCTTGTCGGCGAGCGCCACCGCAACGCTAACCGGATCGGTCGGCACGCGATCGGCGGGGCCTTGCGGCTTGTAGTGTTCCTCGCAGGCAGCAGCGACGGAGGCGTCCTCGCCTTGCGCCAGCGCGTAGTACTTGCCCATCAGGCCCTGCACCTCGGGGAATTCGCCGACGACTTCAGTCAGCAAGTCCGCCTTGGCGAGATGCGCACCACGCGTCGCCTTGGCGACATCGGCGCCGACCAGCGGCGCGATCTCGGCGGCAAGACGCTCGATGCGTTTGATGCGCGCGCCCTGCGTTCCAAGCTTCTCGTGGAAAACGATCTGCTCGAACTTCGGCAGCCGATCCTCGAGCTTCGTCTTCAGATCAGTCTCATAGAAGAACTTCGCATCCGACAGGCGCGGACGGATCACGCGCTCGTTGCCTGATACGATGACCTTGCCGCCGTCGGTCGCCTCGATATTGGCGGTGAGGACGAATTTGTTGGTCAGCTTGCCGGTCTTGGGATCCTTGACGACAAAGCACTTCTGGTTGTTGCGGATGGTTGCACGGATCACTTCGTCGGGGATCGCGAGATATTCCTGCTCGAACGATCCCATCATGACGACCGGCCATTCGACGAGGCCCGAGACCTCGTCGAGCAGCACCTGATCCTCGACCAGCTCAAAGCCTTGCGCGAAGGTCAGCTCCTTGGCGTCTTCGAAGATGATGTCCTTGCGCGCCTGCGGATCGAGGATGACCTTTGCCGCCTTCAGCTTGGCTTCATAGTCCTCGAAGCGGCGCACGGAGATCGCGTCCGGCGCCATGAAGCGATGGCCATAAGTCGTCTGGCCGGCCCCGATGCCGTCGACCTCGAACTTCACGATATCGGGCTCTTCCGTCTCGAGCCCGAACGTCGCGGTGATCGCGTGCAGCGGACGCACCCAACTCAGCGAGCCCGGCTTGCCCGAGCGCGCACCCCAGCGCATCGATTTCGGCCAGGGGAAGGTGCGGATGATAACGGGCAGGATTTCCGCGAGCACGTCGATCGCGTCGCGACCGGGCTTCTCGATCAAGCCGATGTAGAAGTCGCCCTTGGGGTCGCGCTGGATCTTGGCCTCATCCAGCGACTTCAGACCTGTCGCTTTCAGAAAGCCCTGCACCGCCGCATCGGGCGCGCCGACCTTCGGTCCGCGGCGCTCGGTCTTCAGATCAGGCTGGCGCGCGGGGATGCCATGCACGGTGAGCGCGAGGCGGCGCGGCGTCGCGAAGGCTTTCGCGCCCTCATAGACCAGGCCTTCGGCGACGAGCTTGTCGGTGACCATGCGGCGCAGATCGTCGGCCGCCTTGGCCTGCATGCGCGCGGGGATTTCTTCCGAGAAGAGTTCAAGCAAAAGTTCGGGCATCAGGCCGCTCCGCCCGCTTCAGTATGGATCCAGGCCTCGCCGCAGGCTTTTGCCAATTCGCGCACACGCAAGATGTAGCTCTGCCGCTCCGTCACCGAGATCACGCCGCGCGCGTCCAAGAGATTGAAGACGTGACTGGCTTTGATGCACTGGTCATAGGCCGGCAGCGCCATCAGGTGCTGCTTCTTGTTGCCGCCTTCGCGCCAGCCGGCGTCGAGATACTTTCGGCAGGCCGCTTCCGCCATCTTGAACTGCTCGAACAGCATCGCGGTGTCGGCGTATTCAAAATTGTGCCGCGAATATTCCTGCTCGGCTTGCAGGAACACGTCGCCATAGGTGACCTTGGCGTCGCCCTCGCGGCCGTTGAAGTTGAGGTCATAGACGCGGTCGACGCCCTGCACATACATCGCAAGGCGCTCGAGCCCATAGGTGAGCTCGCCCGCGACGGGGGCGCATTCGAAGCCGGCAACCTGCTGGAAGTAAGTGAACTGGCTGACTTCCATGCCGTCGCACCAGCACTCCCAGCCGAGGCCCCAGGCGCCCAGCGTCGGGCTCTCCCAGTCGTCCTCGACGAAGCGGATGTCGTGCACGGCGGAATCGATGCCGATCGCGGCAAGCGACTTCAGGTACAGCTCCTGAAGGTTCGGCGGCGACGGCTTCATGATCACCTGGAACTGGTAGTAGTGCTGCATCCGGTTCGGATTCTCGCCGTAGCGGCCGTCCTTGGGCCGGCGCGAGGGCTGCACATAGGCCGCATTCCAGGGCTTAGGCCCGAGCGCGCGGAGTGTCGTCGCCGGATGGAAGGTGCCTGCGCCCATCTCCATGTCGTAGGGCTGCAGGATCACGCAGCCCTGCTCGGCCCAGAACCGCTGGAGCGCGAGGATGAAGCCCTGGAACGAACGTTCCGGGCGCATATGGGCGGGCAATGAGGCGTCCATCGTCAGATCAGGCTCTCGCGGGGGGTTTTGAATCGCGCGGGACCGTATCGACGGCGGGAGTGGGAATCAAGGCAAAGGGGGCGGATTCGGGCCAAACAGCCCATCGTCCCGGGAGGTGCCGTAGGGTGGGCAAAGGCGCGCTTGCGCCGTGCCCACCATCTTTCGCTGAAATCGATACTGCTCGTGGGCACGCTTCGCTTTGCCCACCCTACGGCAGCGGTGTGTGGAGCGGTTAACCCGGCCTATAAGCTCCGGTCACGGGGTCACGTTTCAGCGTCTGGATGTCCCCCATGTGGGCGGCTTCGGCGACGCGCGACAGGCGCATCTCCTCCAGCTCCTGGTTGATCCGGACGGCGGTCTTGTAGGCCCAGCGGACCACGGCAAGCCCGCCCAGGACGCCCGCGAAAGCGACGAACGGCGGCATCTGTCGATCCTTGTTCACTGCTCAGCCCCCACAAGCATTCTCGCGCAGACCGAGCCGCGCTGCAATTGGCTCGGGGCGGACCAAATGGCGCGGGACGGCTCGGCCTAGAACCCGAATTTCGCCCAAATCGCCCGCGTCTCGACCGCCGAGATCAGCTCGTCCGGCAGCCCGGCCATTGATTCCATGGCCAAAAGCTGCCCCGCGCCGGGCGCTTTCCGCCCAAAAAGGCCGGACAAAAGTCCTGTCGGCTGGGCAATCACGGGGGTGAGAACCTTCTCGCCATAGCGGGCACGAAGAGTTGAGCGGAGATCGCCGATGCCGTCGGCGAGCCCGAGCGCGATCGCGCTCTCGCCGGCCCAGTACTCTCCGGTGAAGAGCGTGTCGTCATTGCCGTTCAGCCGTGCGCCGCGGCTGTCCTTCACCAGCGAAATGAAGATCTGGTGGATCTCGCGCTGGATCGCCTTCAGCTTCGCCACGTCATCCGGGTTTTCCGGGAGGAACGGATCGAGCATCGCCTTGTGCGCACCGGCGGTGTAGAGGCGCCGCTCGATGCCGAGCCGCCTGATCGCGTCCTGGAAACCGAAGCTGCCGCCGACCACGCCGATCGAGCCGAGGATGGAGGACGGATCGCAGATGATCTCGTCGCCGGCGCAGGCGATCATGTAGCCGCCGGAGGCCGCGACGTCCTCGACGAACACCAGTACGGGCAGCTTCTTCTCCGCCGCAAGCTGCTTGATGCGCAGATAGATCTGGCGCGACTGCACCGGCGAGCCGCCAGGCGAATTGATCACCAGCGCTACCGCCTTGGCATTCCGATAGGAAAACGCCCGCTCCAGGATTCGCGCGACCCCGGCGAGCGTCATGCCCGGCCGCAGCGGTGTCACCGCCCCGATCACGCCCGAGAGCCGCACCACCGGCACCACCGCCGTGCCGGGACGGAAGCGCGCCGGCAGATATTGCATGAGCTTGTCGGCTAGGCCGGAACTGTCTCGATCGTTCAATTGTTCGGCCATGCCGTTACCTCTGATTAACCATTTCTTATCACGCGAGTGTCATTGGAAGTGCCTGGAACGTGTTTTGCAGATTTTCCGTTGGGAGGCTGCAATGGGGCAGCGGAGAACACCATGAAAATCTATCTGCTGATGCTGCTGATCGGTGCGCTGTTCATGGCGATCCGCCTGACGTCCCCGCAGGAACAGCAATCGGAATCGCTTCCCCAGTAAGCCGTCACGGCTCCGCCAGCGGCAATGCGGCCCTCCCTTCCAGAATATCGCTCACCTCTTTTTTAGGCACGCGTGACTCATCGTTGAGCACGAGGCCCGATAGCAGGCGTGTCGGGGCCCGACCGCCCTTGACCGCGCGGACCAGCACGCGGATCGCGGGCCGTCCCGCCTCGCCATGAACCGGCAGGATCGCGAGGCTCCCGAAGCCGCGTGACAGCGCTGCCAGGACATCGCCGATTCCATCTGCACGCCAGATCAAGGTGAGCGCGCCATTCGATCGGAGGATGCGCCGTGCTGCATGCACCCAGGCATGCAGCGTCTCGTCGGTCGCGACATGCGCGGTCTGGCGCGCCTGATCGGGCGAGCCACGGTGGCGCGCAGGATCGTTGAAAGGCGGGTTCATCAGCACGGCATCGACACTGTCGGGCGGCAGGTCATTTGCCGCAAACGCCTGCGCATCCGCGGTGACGTCGAGCACGATGGCCTCGGCGGCGATCGCGTTCGCCGCCGCATTGGCGCGCGCCAACTCCGCCAGTTCCGGATTGATCTCGACCAGGCAGAGCCTGATCCCAGCGACGCGACGCGCCAGCGCCAGCCCGGCCGTGCCGATGCCGGCGCCGAGATCGACCACGCGGTCGCCTGCGTGGGCCTCGGTCGCCGCCGCCAGCAATATGGCGTCGTGCCCGGCGCGATGGCCGCTCCGCTTTTGCTTCAGCTGCAACTGCCCGCCGAGAAAGGCGTCCTCGGTGATATCTGTGACGACGTCAATCATCGCCGCGCAGTTCGTGGCTGAGGCCCGCCTCGGTCAGGAGCTGACGGGCCTCCTGGGCGTCGTCCTCATGGACCAGGATCCGCCGCGGCAGAATGCCGAGCGAGCCCTCGATGATGCTCATGTTCTGGTCCAGCACCAGATGATGGATATTGGCGCCGTCGAGCAGCGCGCCGATCGCCGACACCAGCACCATGTCGTTGGTCCGAACCAGTTCACGCAAAACGCAGGTCTCCTGCCTGAAAGGGGCTAAAAGGGGCAAATGTCAATGGTTCCGCGGGCCTTGCCGCATCCGCTGCCAGTTTCTATTGTCTTTCCATCAGAATAGCCCCTCCGGGGCAAATATTGGAGACCGGCGTGGCCGTCATCGTACCTTTCGAAACTCCCGGCGCGTCGATCGAAGAGCTGGTGGCCCTTGTCGCTGGTGACATGGAACGCGTCAACGCCACGATCCTGTCGCGGACCGGCTCAGACGTAACCATGATCCCGGAGGTCGCCAACCACCTGATCTCCTCCGGCGGCAAGCGGCTGCGGCCGATGCTGACGCTCGCCATGGCCAACCTCGCCGGCTGCACCGGCGACGGCCACATCAAGCTCGCCGCGTCCGTCGAGTTCATGCACACCGCCACGCTGCTGCACGACGACGTCGTCGACGAGAGCGAGATGCGCCGCGGCAAGCTGTCGGCGCGCATGCTCTGGGGCAACGAGGCCAGCGTGCTGGTCGGCGACTTCCTGCTCGGACAGGCGTTCCGCATGATGGTCGAGGTCGGCTCGCTGCGCGCGCTCGACATCCTGTCCGCGGCCGCCGCCACCATCGCCGAGGGCGAGGTGATGCAGCTTGCCGCCGCCAAGAACACAGCGACCACCGAGGACGAATATCTCGCCGTGATCCGCGGCAAGACCGCCGAGCTGTTTGCTGCGGCCTGCGAGGTCGGCCCTGTGATCGCCAACCGCCCCAAGGCCGAGCAGACCGCCTGCCGCTCGGTCGGCATGAATCTCGGCATCGCCTTCCAGCTCGTCGACGACGTGCTCGACTATGGCGGCAAGAGCGCAAAGCTCGGCAAGAATACCGGCGACGATTTCCGCGAGGGCAAGATCACCCTGCCCGTCGTGCTCGCGTTCCGCCGCGGCAATGACAACGAGCGCGCCTTCTGGATCCGCGCGCTCGAACGCGGCGAAATCGGCGATAGCGATCTCGACCACGCCATCGGCCTGATGAACAAGCACCGCGCGCTCGAGGACACGCTGAGCCGCGCCCAACACTACGGCGCCATGGCGGTGGATGCGCTGGCGCTGTTCCCGCCCTCGCCGATGAAGAGCGCGCTGGAGCAGGTGGTGGCGTTCTGCCTGGCGCGGTCGCACTGAGCGACTGCCTTTCTTTCCTCTCGCAATTTGCTCCGTCATCCTGAGCCGCGAGTGGCGCGATGCATAGCATCGCGCCAGGAGCCTCGAAGGATGCACGGCCGAGCTACATCCGGGCCGTTGCCCTTCGAGGCTCGCTGCGCTCGCACCTCAGGGTGACGGCGATAGATTTGTGCGTGATGCATCAACGCCGTCATTGCAATGACGGAGTTCGAGGCAACAGCACACCCACTCTCGTGTCCCGGACGCGCTGCGGCGTGAAACGCCGCTGCGCTGAGCCGGGACCCACGTACCGAGCGATCAGCAACATAGGCCCCGGCTCTGCAGCGCACCGCTGAAGAATCGCTGCGCTGCGTCCGGGGCACGAGAGCGGTTATCCAGCAACCACTCACATCTCACCAATAGGCCCGCGGCCACACTCATCGCTCTCCCATCCCACCTCACCGGCGAACTACCTCCAAATTCTCACCGCTCCCTCCACCCGCAGGACGATTGCCTTCCCAGTCGCTTGCATTTTGCAAGTCACCCCCCTACCTTCCGCCCCATGCAGCCCAAATCCCCTTCCATCCTGGAATGCCCGGTCGGCCGCGCCGTGGAGACGGTTGGCGAGTGGTGGAGCATCCTGATCCTGCGGGATGCGTTTCAGGGCGCGACCAAGTTCGACGAATTCCAGCAAAGCCTCGGGATCGCGCCGAACATCCTGTCGCGCCGGCTTGCCCATCTCACCGCGAGCGGCATGTTCGTGCGCCGCCGCTATCAGGAGCGGCCGCCGCGCTATGAATATGTGCTGACCGACAAGGCGCGGGATTTCTTTCCGGTGGTCGCCGCGCTGCTCGCCTGGGGCAACAAGCATCTCGCCCCAAAAGGCGAATCCATCCTGCTGGCGAGCCGCGACGGCATCCGTCCACTCGAGCCGGTCGTGGTCGATGCGAGAGACATGCGTCCGATCACGCTCGCCAATACGGTCGCCATTCCCGGCCCCCGCGCCAGCCGCGGCATGCGCGCGCGGCTCGCTTCGCTCAAAGCCATGAACCCGGCCGTCGCGCCGGCTGGAGACTGACATGCGTCGTATCGTCGTGACAGGCATGGGCGCGGTGTCGCCGCTCGGCTGCGGTGTCGAATTGTCGTGGCGCCGGCTGCTTGCCGGCCAGAGCGGGCTGCGCCCGCTGCCCGAATGGGCGCAATCATTGCCCGCACGGATCGCCGGCCTCGTGCCCGACAAGGCCGACGATCCCGAGGGCGGATTCGACCCGGGAGAGGCCGCCGCGCCAAAAGACCAGCGCAAGATGGACCGCTTCATCCTGTTCGCGCTGCTCGCCACCGCAGAAGCGGTCGCGCAAGCCAAATGGACGCCGCAGGACGCATCTGCGCTGGAGCGCACTGCGACGATCATCGCCTCCGGCGTCGGCGGCTTCCCGGCGATGGCGGAAGCCGTGCGCATCACCGAGCAGCGCGGTGCGCGCCGCCTCTCGCCGTTCACGATTCCCTCGTTCCTCGCCAATCTCGCCGCCGGCCACGTCTCGATCAAATACGGCTACAAGGGCGCGCTCGGCACGCCTGTTACGGCGTGCGCCGCCGGCGTGCAGGCGATCGGCGATGCCGCGCGCATGATCCGCGCGGGCGAAGCCGATGTCGCGATCTGCGGCGGCGCGGAGGCCTGCATCGACATCGTCAGCCTCGGCGGCTTTGCCGCGGCCCGCGCGCTGTCGAGCGCATTCAACGACGAGCCCGCACGCGCCTCGCGCCCGTTCGATCGCGACCGCGACGGTTTTGTCATGGGCGAAGGCGCCGGCATTTTGGTGATCGAGGATCTCGAGCATGCGCTGGCGCGTGGCGCGACGCCGATCGCCGAGATCACCGGCTACGGCACGACCGCGGATGCCTACCACATGACGTCGGGTCCGCCCGACGGCGACGGCGCCCGCCGCGCCATGGAGCTCGCGCTGCGGCAGGCGCGGCTCGAGCCCGGCGATTTGCAGCACCTCAACGCGCATGCGACCTCGACGCCGGCCGGCGACGAAAGCGAGCTCGGCGCCATCGGCGCGCTGTTCGGCCGCAATCGAAACATCGTCGTGAGCGCGACCAAATCCGCTACCGGCCATCTGCTCGGCGCTGCCGGCGGCCTGGAAGCGATCTTCACCATCCTCGCCTTGCGCGACCAGATTGCGCCGCCCACGCTCAATCTCGAAAACCCCGACGCGAGCGCCGACGGCATCGACATCGTCTCGGGCAGCGCGCGGCCCATGCCGATGCAGAACGCCATCTCCAACGGATTCGGCTTCGGCGGGGTGAACGCCAGCGCGATCTTCCGCCGCATGGGCTGAACGACGGGCCTTGCAATCGTGGCAGCCCGCGCTACGAAAACAGGATGACCGAAACCAATTTCTGGCTGTTCCTGGCCGCAGCATTCCTCATTGCGGCAATTCCCGGCCCCGGCATTTTCTACGTCGCGGCACGAACCCTATCGGAAGGACGCGCAAGCGGCTTTGCCTCGACCGCGGGCACGGCGCTGGGCGGGATGGTCCATGTCGTGGCCGGCAGTCTCGGCATCTCCGCGATCATCCTGACGAGTGCGGAACTGTTCACCGCGGTGAAATTCGTCGGCGCACTCTATCTGGTCTGGCTCGGCATCAAGACGTTCCGTAGTGCCGGCCGCGCGCTGTCGCTGGAGCGCGAAGCCGTCGGTGACAAGCGCGCGTTTCGCGACGGCGTGCTGGTCGAGGCGCTGAACCCGAAGACCGCGGCGTTCTTCCTCGCCTTCATTCCGCAATTCCTCGATCCCGCGAGATCGAGCCCCACGCTGCAATTCATCATGCTGGGTGCGATCTCGGTGACGCTGAACACGCTCGCCGATGTCGTCGTGGTGCTGATGGCCTCGGCGACGCGCACGCAGCTGATCGGACGGCCGCATCTGATGCGGCGTCTCACCCAGGGCTCCGGCGTCTTCATCGCGGGACTCGGCCTCTCGCTCGCGCTGGCGAGGCGGCCGGCAAATGGCTAGCGCGCCGCAAGACCGTTTCTATGAATCGCACGGCCTGCGGCTGCATTATGCCGATTGGGGCAACGCGGGCGCGCCGCCTCTCATCCTGGTCCATGGCGGCCGCGACCATTGCCGCAGCTGGGATGTCATCGCGCGATCGCTTCAGCCGCATTTCCATGTGGTCGCGCCCGACCTGCGCGGCCATGGCGATTCCGACTGGACCCGTGGCGGCAGCTACGCGCTGACGGAGTATGTCTACGACCTCGCTCAGCTCGTTCCGACCATCGCAGCGCCTCAAGTCACTCTCGTCGGCCATTCCATGGGCGGCATGGTGAGCCTGATCTTTTCAGGATCGTTCCCCGAGCTGGTCACCAGGCTCGTCGTCCTCGACGGCGTGACCATGCTGCCGGATTCACCGAAGCCACCGGTGCATGAGCGCATCGGCAAATGGGTCAGCCAGCTCGACAGACTGCACGACCGCACGCCGCGCCGCTATGCCACCCTCGCGGACGCCGCCGCGCAGATGGTGCTCCACAACAAGCGGCTGTCGCGCGAGCTCGCGCTGCATCTTGCCAGCCACGGCGCGCGGCAGAACGAGGACGGCACCTATAGCTGGAAGTTCGATCCCTACCAGCGCGCCAGCGCGCCGCACCGGCTCTGGCCGGACGATCACGTCGCGCTGTGGTCGCGCATCGCCTGCCCGACGCTGCTGCTCAATGCCGGCGAAAGTTTTCTGGCGGGCGCGAGAGCGGCAGGCCTCGAGCGCTATTTCCCCAACGCGCGCATTGAAACGATAGCCGGCGCCGGGCACTGGCTGCAGCACGACAAACCGCAGGAAGTGCTCGGCGAGATCCGGCGTTTTTTGGGTTTGGCTGAGGACGGCGCGGGTTAGCTCCGCTGCCGTAGCTGCCGTAGGGTGGGCAAAGCGAAGCGTGCCCACCAATCTATCCGTTCAAATCTCGATTGACGGTGGGCACGGCGCTGTCGCGCCTTTGCCCACCCTACGGCACCGTCTTCGGAGAAACGCTTAACTCAACGTCCCCGCATGCACCCACCAACCGGGATGGTCGCGCCGGATTTTTTCGGCGGCGGCATGGGCCTCGGTCGCCGCGCCATAGACCGCAAAGCATGTCGCACCGGAGCCGGACATGCGGGCGAGCTTGACGCCGGCGGAAGAGCGCAACGCTTCCAGCACATCGCCGATCACGCGCTCGATGCGCATTGCCGGCGCTTCGAGATCGTTGGCGACGGTTTCGAGAACGTCGACCCAATCGGCGATCGAGGCGCCCTCCTCCGGCCAGGCCGGCGCTTCGAGGACCGAGGTTGCGCCGACCAGAAGCTCACCGTTGCGCAAGCCCAGCGCCTGGAACACGTCCTTGGTGGCGACCGGCACGCGCGGATTGACCATCACGCAGGGCATGCTCGGCAAGGCGAGCGGCAGCAGCTGCTCGCCGACGCCGGTCATGTCGCAGGCGCGCGAGAACAGGCACACCGGCACGTCGGCGCCGGTCGCGAGCGCGACCTTATGGATGCGCGGATCGTCGAGCGAGAGATTGTTGAGGCGCGCCAACAGTCGCAGCGCCGCCGCGGCATCCGCCGAGCCGCCGCCGATGCCGGCGGCAACCGGCAGCACCTTGTCGAGCGCGAAGGCGCCGAGCTTCAGGTCCGGCACGGCCTCGGCCAGGAGCTTGGCCGCCTTGAACACGAGATTGTCCGATGTCTCGCCGCACGCCGCGGCCAGCGGCCCGGTGGTGGTGAGCTTCAGCTCGCCGCCCGGCTCCAGCGTGAGCCGGTCGGCGCAGTCAGCGAACGCGACCACGCTTTCGAGATCATGATAGCCGTCGGCACGACGGCCGACCACGCGAAGGCTCAGATTGACCTTCGCGCGCCCTTCTTCAACCAACGCCGGCATCGGCGATACGCCCCCAGTTACTTGGATCAACCGCCCTTGCCGTCGTCCTTCTTCTTCTCCGCCTGCGCGGCCGAAGAGTTGGAATTGTCGTCCACCATCCCATTCGCGATCTTGGCCTCGATCTTCGGAAGGTCATCCGGCTCGGGCTTGAGATCGCGGGCGTGCGACCACTGGAATTTGGCCTCCAGCGTGCGGCCGACGCGCCAATAGGCATCGCCAAGGTGGTCGTTGATGGTGGGATCTTCGGGCTTGAGGTCGATCGCGCGCTCGAGGTTCTTCACCGCTTCCTCGTAATTGCCGATGCGGTAATAGGCCCAGCCGAGGGAGTCGACGATGTAACCGTCGTCCGGACGCTGCTCGACGGCGCGCTTGATCATCTTCATGCCCTCGTCGAGGTTCACGCCCTGGTCGATCCAGGAATAGCCGAGATAGTTGAGGACATGCGGCTGGTCGGGCTGCAGCTCGAGCGCCTTCTTCATGTCGGCTTCGGCCTTGCCCCACTGCTTGGAACGCTCCTCGCAGATGCCGCGATAATAGTACCAGACGCTGTTGGCCTTGTCGTTGCCGGCCGGCAGCACGTCGATGCCTTGCGAATAGGTCGCGCCGCAATCGCCGAACTTCTTGCGGCCGCGCTCGATATTGCCGAGCGCCATGATGGCTTCGAGATCCTTGGAATCCTCAGTGGTGACGCCCTTGAGGATCTTGATCGCCTCATCGGTACGGTCGGCGGAATCGAGGTCGATCGCGAGCTGGATCTGCGCGTTGCGCTTGAGCGGCGAGGACGCCGGCACGCGCTCATAGACCTTGATCGCCATCTGCGGCCGCTTCACCGACTCATAGAGATCGGCGAGCGAGAGCAGCGCCAGCGGATGGCTGGGCTGCAGGTAGAGCGAGAGCTGGAGATAGACCAGCGCAAGATCCTCGCCGCCGCGGCGGGTCAGCGTGGCGCCGATGCCGTAGAGCGCTTCGGCCGCGCCAGCCTGCGCGGAATCGACCAGCGGCGGCATCTTCTTGCCGGCCTTGGTGTCGCGCAGGCCTTCCACGATCAGTGGATGGCGGGCGAGCTTCTTGTCGAACGCCTGGTAGACGTTGGTCGCCGCAGCCGAATCCTTGTTGCGCGACAGCCAGCGGGCATAGGCCTCGGTCACGCGCAGCATGGAATCGTCGAGCTTGTAGGCGCGCTCGAAGCGGGTGCCGGCGTCCTTCTCCTTGCCGGAGAGCTCGAGGATCATGCCGGCATGGAGGTCCTTGAACAGCGGATACCATTCGGGACCGGCCAGCTTGTCGATGGTGGCGACACCGCCCTTGGCATCGCCGGCGCCATAGGCGGCCCAGCCCGACAGCAGCGTGGCGACGAGATCCGTGATCGGACCGCGGATCGACTGGTTGATGTTGCTCTGCGCGGTCGCGTACTTCTTCAGCTTGAGATCATGCACGCCGACGACGAGACGCGCGACACGGTTGGTCTTGTCGATGGTGAGGATGCGCTCGGCGAGCTTGACCGCTTCGTCGATGTCGCCGTCGGCGACCGAGGAGATGAAGGCGCGGTCGAGCAGCTCGTTGTTTTTCGGATCGGTGCGCAGGGCCGAGCGGTAGAACGCAGCCGCCGAAGCCGCATCGCGCTCGACGCTGGCGTGGCGGGCGGCGAGATAGCTGCCTGCGGTGGTGAGCGACTTCAGATCGTTTCGGGTCGGAAACTGCGCCGCCGTGTCGGACGGATGGTCCGGCGTCTGCGCCAGGACCGCGCCGGGGACCGTCGCGATCGCTGTGCCCATGAGGGCGATGGCGGCAACAGTCCAGCGGTTGAAACGATATGAAAACATCAGGGCTCGCCTTGGGTTGGTAGTGCCTGGGTTTGCAGCAGAAGGCCGTCTCGCATGCGAACGCGGCCGGTGGCATTGGGACCCGGAACCGTAGGGCCGACAATGCCGCTTTTGGCGCTTCACCGCAAGGATTCGGGCACGCGATCCCCTCCGCACGCCCCAAATCGGCCGACAACGCCCCAAGACGCTGCCAGTATGGCCTTATCGTGGCCGCGGGCTGCCGTGGCGGCCCGGTTCTCACGCGAACGTGCGTCACAATGCCGGGGGGCCCGTAACCTGGGTCACATCGGCCGTGGCTGCCCCCTTGGATTACATCGCCTCGTAGTTCGGCCCGCCGCCGCCCTCCGGGGGAACCCAGGTGATGTTGCCGTTGGGGTCCTTCACGTCGCAGGTTTTGCAGTGGACGCAGTTCTGGGCGTTGATCTGGAAGCGCGGGCCTGAACCCTCCTCGATCCATTCATAGACGCCGGCCGGGCAATAGCGGTTCGAGGGACCGGCGAACACGTCGTGCTCCGAGGTCTTCTGGAGGTTCATGTCCGTGACCTTCAGATGGACCGGCTGGTCCTCCTCGTGATTGGTGTTGGACAGGAATACCGACGACAGCTTGTCGAAGGAGATCTTTCCGTCCGGCTTCGGGTAGTTCTTCGGTGCGTGGCTCTTGGCAGGATCGAGCGTGGCGCGATCGGGCTTGGCGTGAGACAGCGTGCCGAACAGCGAGATGCCGAACAGCTGGTTGGTCCACATGTCGAGGGCGCCGAGCGGAACACCGAGAAGGGTGCCGAACTTCGACCACAGCGGCTTGACGTTGCGGATCCGGAACAGGTCCTTGCCGACAGCGGACTCGCGCCAGGCGTTCTCGTAGGCGACGACCTCGTCGTTGGCGCGGCCCTCGGCAAGCGCGGCGGCGACATGCTCGGCTGCGAGCATGCCGGTGCCCATCGCGTTGTGGACGCCCTTGATGCGGGGAACGTTGACGAAGCCCGCGGCGCAGCCGACCAGCGCACCGCCCGGGAAGGTCAGGCGCGGCACCGACTGGTAGCCGCCTTCGGTGATGGCGCGCGCACCATAGGCGAGGCGCTTGCCGCCTTCGAACACGTCGCGGATCGAGGGATGGGTCTTGAAGCGCTGGAATTCATCGAACGGCGACAGATACGGGTCGTCGTAGTTGAGATGCACGACGAAGCCGACCGCGACGCGGTTGTCGTCGTAGTGGTAGAGGAACGAGCCGCCGCCGGTGGAATTGTTGAGCGGCCAGCCGAACGAGTGCTGGATCAGGCCCTTCTTGTGCTTGGCCGGATCGATCTGCCAGACTTCCTTCAGGCCGATGCCGAACTTCGGCGGTTCGCTCTTGGCGTCCAGTGCGAACTTCGCGATCAGCTGCTTCGACAGCGAGCCGCGCGCGCCTTCGGCAAACAGCGTGTACTTGCCGAGCAGCTCCATGCCGCGCGTGTAGGAATCCTTGTGGGTGCCGTCCCTGGCGATGCCCATGTCGCCGGTCGCGATGCCACGCACCGCGCCCTTGTCGTCATAGAGCACCTCGGTCGCGGCAAAGCCCGGATAGATCTCGACACCGAGCGCTTCCGCCTTCGGCGCGAGCCAACGGCAGACATTGCCGAGCGAGCCGATGTAGCAGTGATGGTTGTCCATCAGCGAGGGCATCGCGAAGCCCGGGAGCTTGATGCGGTTGTCGCCGAACATCCAGTAGAAGTGGTCGTCCTTGACCTGCGTCTTCAGCGGACAGTCGGGATCCTCGCGCCAATCGGGGATCAGCTTGTCGAGCGAGATTGGATCGATCACGGCGCCGGAGAGGATATGCGCGCCGACCTCGGAGCCCTTCTCCACGACGACGATGTTGAGATCGGCGTTGAGCTGCTTCAGCCGGATCGCCGCGGCCAGGCCCGAAGGGCCGGCGCCGACGATGACGACGTCGAATTCCATGGATTCGCGCGGGGGAAGTTCTTCGGTGCTCATCTGATCTCAGCCCTTGAGACGGTTCCTTGTCATTTGCGCTCCCTTGTTTCCGATTTTTCCGGGTAGGACAACCACGGAAATGCGTTCCGCTGGGATGCAAGGCGCCTTAAGATGAACTAATAGTCTGACTTTCCAAATGATCCCCGAGCCCGCACCCACCGTCCGAGAGCTTCTCGCCTTCTATCTGGAGGCAGGGGTCGACTGCGCGCTCGCGGAGGAGCCGATCGACCGCCTGGCGGAATTGGACGCACCGCCTCCGGCCCCGCGCGCGGCACCGCCGGTCGAGGCGCCGCGGTCGGTCGCCGCGCCTGCAGTGATGCGCGGCGAGGCCGCACCTGCGCCCGACATCGCCATCGCGTCCGCACGCGAGGCCGCGCGCACCGCGCCGACGCTCGAGGCGCTGCGTGAGCTGATGCAAAACTTCGAGGGCTGCGCGCTTAAGCACACGGCGACGCGGCTGGTGTTCGCCGACGGCAATCCGCAGGCGCGCATCATGTTCGTCGGCGAGGCTCCGGGCCGCGACGAGGACATCGAGGGGCTGCCGTTCGTCGGGCGCAGCGGCAAGCTGCTCGATCTGATGATCGGCGCCATAGGCCTCAACCGCACCACCGCCTACATCGCCAACGTCATTCCCTGGCGGCCGCCCGGCAACCGCACGCCGACACCGCAGGAGACGCAGATCTGCCTGCCCTTCATCCAGCGCCAGATCGAGCTGGTGAATCCCGATGTGCTGGTGACGCTCGGCAATCCCTCGACGCAGACGCTGCTGTCGACGCGCGAAGGCATCATGCGCACGCGCGGACGATGGTTCGAGTACGAGACCGGCCATCGCACCATCCGCGCGCTGCCGACGTTCCACCCGGCCTATCTCTTGCGGTCGCCGGCGTACAAGCGCCTGGCCTGGCAGGATCTGCGCGCGATTGCGAAGGTGCTGGCGGGATAGCGGGCTCCCGTAGCTCGTGTAGGGTGGGCAAAGCGAAGCGTGCCCACCATCCTTATCGTTGCGACGGATCGGCTTGACGTGGGCACGGCGCTTTGCGCCTTTGGCCACCCTACGATGTCAGCGTCCGGAGCACGCGCGTCAGCTCCCCTTCGGCCGCACGATCGCCCAGCCGACCCGCAGCAATCCCTGTCGACCATTGACCAGCCATTCGAACGCGCGCGGCACTTCCGGCACGATGCCGGGAAAGCGCGCGAGGATGTCCGGCGGCGGGGTGCCGGCGGTATCGGAGGCGCGCCAGACCACGACGCCGCCGGTCTCGCTGAACTTGGCCTGGTTCATCCACGGCGTCCGCCCGGGCTGGGCGTCGATGAACAGGTGCGGCCGGCCGGAATGCAGCGTGATCAGGCTGGCAAGCTGGGTCTCGCCGGCGACCGCGCGCAGGCGATGGTTGGTGCGGCGGGCGAAGCTCTCGTCGAAGAAATCAGAGATCGCTCGCGCGGGCATCGAGGTCGCGATCTCGTTGGTGCCGGTCCAGGGCAGGAACAGCACGGCGAGCACAACGCCGGCGGCCGGCGCGGCGACGGCGGCAGCCCACACCGTCCGCAGCATCCGCGCGCGGCGCATCGCGATGAGGTCGCCGGCCGCGACCACCACGGCAAGCCCGGACATCACCAGCACGACGCCGGCGCCGCCGACGACGGAGTCGAGCCCGAGCAGGCCCGAGATCAGCACCGCGCCGAATGCCGGCGCCAGCGCAAAGAAGTAAACGAAGTTGCGCCCGAGCGGCTCGACCGGCGGGCGGAAAATGATCGGCGCCTCCTCGCCCTTGGCGACGAAAAGACCGGTGTTGAGGAAGGTCAGCGCCGGGATCGCGGCCGCGCCGAGCACGAGCCCGCCGAGCAGCCAGGCCGCATGGATGGCGCGGGCGTTGAGCTCCGTGACTTGCGGCAAGGCCGGCATCGTAAACGTCTCGGCGCGCATCAGCCAGACCGCATAGGGCAGCGCCAGCACCGCGACGACGATCAGCGCGAATAAGGGATCGAGCGAGCGCAGCGTGCGGCGGCCGCCGGCGGTCGAGATCGCGAAGACCACGATCAGCAGCAGGAGGAAGATCGCGGCGGGCGTGGTGAGCAGCAACAGGCCGGCCTCGATCGACCAGGCGAACCAGGCATTGCCGCGGCGCTGGCCGATGACCTGCCAGGAATGCAGCAGCAGCAACGCCCAGAGCGGCCGCGCCAGCACCAGCGGGCCGAAGTCGAGCCCGGGCGAGGAGAAGGCCAGCACCGTCATGGTCAGGAGCACGGCAAGCACCGCCTGCTGCGAGCCGACCACGGCGCGGGAGAGATGATAGAGCGCGATGAAGGTCGCAATCTCGCAGAGCTGGGCCAGCACATAGACGCCGAACACGTGGCCGCCGGCGGCGCGGTAGGCGATGTCGGCGAGCCAGATCGGCAGCGGCGGCCCCAGATCCGTACCGACCTGATATTCGCGGCCGAACGCCAGCAGCGTCGCAAGGCTGCCGGGCGGGCTGCGATAGAACGCCAGCGCCACGAACAGCCACATCAAAGCCTGGAGCAGCACGGCGATCCACACGATCAGCCGCGGCCGGGCGCGAATGAGCTCGATGACCAGGGAGGTAAACCGCATGCAACGTCCGAAAGATGCAGCCAACCCGTCCAGCCGGCCCTATTCGCTCACACCTGTTTTGATAATGGGCGCTGCGCGCTGTGGCAACGACCGTCTGCTCCCTCTCCCCGTTCTTACGGGGAGAGGGTTGGGGTGAGGGGCCCCTGCCTCCACAATGACGGTGAGAGCTGAGCTCGCGGAGACTCCCCCTCACCCGCACGCGGGGAGAGGCGAAAGAGGCTGCGGAGAGACGCGCTACAGATTTGCCGACGCGTCGACCTCGACGCCCGCTTCCATCTGCACCTCGACCTCGCTCACCGAGAACAAATCCTGCACCGGCTCGACGGTCCAGGGCATATGCTTGGCGCGGGCCGCCGCGACGGGGGCGAAGAAGCTGCGGTGGTGGACGCTGGGGCCGAGGCGATCGAGGGCATCGAGATGCTCGGGGACCGCATAGCCCTTGTGCTGCTCGAAGCCGTAGCCGGGGCAGTCCTGCGCCAGCGCGCACATCAGGCGGTCACGCGTTACCTTGGCGATGATCGAGGCGGCGGCGATCGACAGCACGATGCCGTCACCGCCGATCACGGCCTCGCAGTCGCACGCCGTGTCGAGCCGGTCGCGGCCGTCGACGAAGACGTGGCGCGGCTGCTCCGGCAGCGCCACCACGGCACGCTTCAAGGCCCACAGCGAGGCGCGCAAAATGTTGTCGCGGTCGATTCGCGAGGGCGAAGCGACGGCGACCGAGACCTGCGCGGTGGCGCAGATCTTGTCGAACAGCTTTTCGCGCTCCTCCGCGGTCAGGCGCTTGGAATCGTCGATGCCGCGCGGGATGCGGTCGGGATCGAGAATCACGGCGGCTGCCACCACGGGGCCGGCCAGCGGCCCGCGGCCGGCCTCGTCGCAGCCGGCGACCGGCCAGACGCCGCGCTTGATCAGCGCGCGCTCGCGGCGGAAGCTCGGCGGCGCGATCGCGATGATGCCCTTCTTGCCCGGCAGGACCGGCGCGGCCTTGACGGCAGCTGCCTTCGCCTTGGCAGGCGCGGCCTTCTTCGCAGCAGCGCTGGCCTTGGGCGCGTCTTTGGCCGGCTTCTTGGCGGACTTGTCCCGAATCATGGCCGGGATCGTGCGCAAGCGATCCAGCCAGCGCAACCGGGAACCCTGCGCAATTCCCGTTATTCAGACCGTCGCTACTCCGCCAGATGCACCCGCCGGTCCTCGCCGACCTCGATGCCGGGCGCGACGACCACTTCCCAGGTATGGCCGTCGGGATCGGCAAAATAGCCGGAATAGCCGCCGTAATCGGTCTCATGCGCCGCCTTCAGCGGAGCAGCACCCTTGCCAAGCGCGAAGGCTAGCACCGCATCGACCTCCTCGCGTGTCCGGCAGTTCCAGGCGAGCGTCGTGCCGCGGAAGGTCGATGGCCTCGGATCGTCAGGCAACTTGGCGTCGGCCGCGAGCAGATCCCAGGGATACAGCGCGAGCACCGGGCCGCCGGTGTCGTAGAACGCGACGGCCTCGCCGGTCGCCTTCAGCCGGCGCGCAAAGCCGAGCGCGTCGTAAAAGGCGATGCTGGCGCGGATGTCGCTGACGCCGAGCGTGATGACAGTAAGCCGCGGTACCGGCGGAGGGAGTTCCTTGCTCATGCGACGCCTCTTCCGTTTCCCAATCAAAACAGGCTGAGCTGCTCGCCGTTCTGCTTCGGCTTGGCAAAGTGATCAGTCGTCAGCTTCGAGCGCCGCTTGTTGAGACCAAGCCTCTCGCAGGCGATCTCGAAGCGGCGGCCGATGGTCCAGGCCATCGGTCCCGTTCCCTTCATCCGCTCGCCCCATTTCGCGTCGTAATCGCGGCCGCCGCGCATGTCGCGGATCAGCGTGAAGACGTGGCGATAGCGGTCCGGATAGTTGGCCATCAGCCATTCGCGGAAGAGATCGCGCACCTCCAGCGGCAGCCGCAGCAATACGTACGACGCTTCCTTGACGCCGGCATGGGCGGCGGCATCGAGGATGCGCTCGATCTCGGAATCGTTCAGCGCGGGGATCACGGGCGCGACCATCACGGTGGTGGGAATGCCGGCCTCAGAGAGCTGCTTCAGCGCCTCCAGCCGCTTCGGCGGCGTCGAGGCGCGCGGTTCCATGGTGCGCGCCAGCTTCGGATCGAGCGAGGTGACTGATAGCGCGACCTTGGCGAGGTTGCGCCTCGCCATCCGCGCGAGGATGTCGATGTCGCGCGCCACCAGCGCCGATTTGGTGACGATGCCGACGGGATGGCCGGTGCGCTCCAGCACCTCGAGAATGCCGCGCATGATTTTGCGCTCGCGCTCGATCGGCTGATAGGGATCGGTGTTGGTGCCGATCGCGATCATCCGCGGCTCGTAGCCGGGCGCGGCAAGCTCCTTCTCGAGCAGCGACGGCGCCTCGGGCTTCACGAACAGTTTTGACTCGAAGTCGAGCCCCGGCGACAGGCCGAGATAGGCATGCGTCGGCCGCGCGAAGCAATAGACGCAGCCATGCTCGCAGCCGCGATAGGGATTGATCGAGCGGTCGAAGCCGATGTCGGGCGAGTCATTCCGGGTGATCATCTTGCGCGAGGTATCGACGCCGACGATGGTCTTGAACGGCGGCAGATCTTCCAGGCTCTGCCAGCCATCGTCGAAGGCGACGCGGGCCTCGGCCTCATATCGGCCGCTGGCATTGGATTGGGCGCCCCGCCCTCGCCTGCGCTGGCGGTCGATGGCGACGCCGAGCTCGGGAAAATCAGAGTCCGCACCCGCCGGCTCGGAGGGCGCCGTGACCGGCGGGTGCTTGAGAGCATGAGAGGATGCTGCTGGACTCATGAAGCCAAGATAGCACGGCATAGGAACAAATCAAGAACACAAACGAAAAACTCGAAAACAACCCCATGCACAGTAGCCGCCCAAATTTCGGGCGCGCGGCTTTGACCTCACGCAACACGCTTGCCGGGACGATCCAGTTTGATGCGGCCCAGGGATCGATCACGCTGGAACAATGTTGATGACGATCCCCCGGTGAAGGGTCGGCATGAAAATGACAAATCAACAACAATCGGCCGCCGCAAGCAGCGACCTCGATCTGCTCGATCGCTATTGGCGCGCCGCCAACTATCTCTCCGTCGGGCAAATCTACCTGCTGGACAATCCGCTGCTGCGCGAGCCGCTGCGGCCCGAGCACATCAAGCCGCGTTTGCTTGGCCATTGGGGCACGACGCCCGGGCTGAACTTCATCTACGCCCATCTCAACCGCGTCATCCGCGCGCTTGATCTCAGCATGATCTATATCTGCGGGCCCGGCCATGGCGGCCCGGGCATGGTCGCCAACACCTATCTCGAAGGCAGCTACAGCGAGATCTATCCTGATATCGCGCGCGATGCGGACGGATTGCGAAAACTTTTCAGACAGTTCTCCTTCCCCGGCGGCATCCCGAGCCATGCGGCACCGGAAACGCCGGGCTCGATCCACGAAGGCGGCGAGCTCGGCTACGCGCTGGTGCATGCCTATGGCGCGGCATTCGACAATCCCGATTTGGTCGTCGCCTGCGTCGTCGGCGACGGCGAGGCCGAGACCGGCCCGCTCGCGGCCTCCTGGCATTCGAACAAGTTCCTGAACCCCGCCCACGACGGCGCGGTGCTGCCGATCCTGCATCTGAACGGCTACAAGATCGCCAACCCGACCGTGCTCGGGCGGATGCCTGACAGCGAGATCCGCGACCTCATCCGTGGGCTCGGCCACGAGCCGCTGTTCGTCGAGGGCGACGATCCCAAATTGATGCACCAGGCCATGGCGGACGCACTCGACGTCGCGCTCGCCAGCATCCGCTCGATCCAGCAGCACGCCCGCGACGGACGCAAGGCGGTCGAGCGGCCGCGCTGGCCGATGATCGTGCTGCGCAGCCCGAAGGGCTGGACCGGCCCGAAGGAAGTCGACGGCAAGAAGGTCGAAGGTTTCTGGCGCGCGCATCAGGTGCCGGTTGCGAGCTGCCGCGAGAACCCGGCTCACTTAAAGATTCTCGAAGACTGGATGCGCGGCTATGAGCCGGAAAAACTGTTCGACAAGAGCGGCGCGCTCATCCCCGAGCTTCAGGCGCTGGCCCCCGACGGTACCAGGCGCATGGGCGCCAACCCGCATGCCAATGGCGGGCTGCTCAAGAAGGAGCTGAAGCTGCCGGACTTCCGCAGTTTTGCGGTGGATGTGTCTCAGTCCGGCAGCGTTGTGGCGGAGGCGACACGTGAGCTCGGCAAATTCCTGCGCGACGTCATTCGCCTCAATGCCGACGCGCGTAACTTCCGCATCATGGGACCGGACGAGACGGCGTCAAATCGGCTCGACGCAGTGTTCGAAGCGACCGAGCGGGTCTGGATGGAGCCAACGGAACCTTACGATGTGCATCTCGCGCAAGACGGACGCGTGATGGAGGTGCTGAGCGAGCATCTCTGCCAGGGCTGGCTCGAGGGTTATCTCCTCACAGGCCGCCACGGCTTCTTCTCCTGCTACGAGGCGTTCATCCACATCGTGGATTCCATGTTCAACCAGCACGCCAAATGGCTGAAGGTGACGCGGCATCTGCCATGGCGGCGCCCGATCGCCTCGCTCAATTATCTCCTGACCTCGCATGTCTGGCGTCAGGACCATAACGGCTTCAGCCATCAGGATCCGGGCTTCGTCGATCTCGTCGCCAACAAGAAGGCCGACATCGTCCGCATCTATTTCCCGCCGGATGCCAACACGCTGCTGTGGATCGCCGATCACTGCCTGCGCACCTATAACCGCATCAACGTCATCGTCGCCGGCAAGCAGCCGGCGCCGCAATGGCTGTCGATGCAGGAGGCCGCGACGCATTGCGATGCCGGCATCGGCATCTGGACCTGGGCCGGCAACGAGGATGCAGACAGCGAGCCCGACGTGGTGATGGCCTGCGCCGGCGACGTGCCGACGCTGGAGACGCTCGCCGCCGTCGACCTGCTGCGCAAGGCGCTGCCGGACCTGAAGATCCGCGTCGTCAACGTCGTCGATTTGATGACGCTGCAACCGAGCGAGCAGCACCCGCACGGCCTCTCCGACCGCGACTTCGACAGCCTGTTCACGCGCGACAAGCCCGTGATCTTCGCCTATCACGGCTATCCCTACCTGATCCACCGTCTCACCTATAACCGCACCAACCATGCCGGCATGCATGTGCGCGGCTTTGCCGAGGAAGGCACCACGACGACGCCGTTCGACATGGTCGTGCTCAACGGGCTCGACCGCTATCACCTCGCGATCGAGGCGATCGAACGCGTGCCGGGCCTTTCGACCAAGGCCGCGCAGGTGAAGCAGAAGTTCCGCGACAGACTGATCGAGCATTCGCGTTACGTGCGCGAGCACGGCGAGGACATGCCTGAGGTTCGCGACTGGGTCTGGCCAAACAGCGCCGGCGGCAACACGCCGGCCGAAGCCGGCGATTGACGCCCGCCATGTCGGATGCGGTCCTCGTTCTCAACTCGGGCTCGTCGAGCGTCAAGTTCGGCCTGTTCGATATCTCCGCGGCCGAGCCCACCCTGCTCTGCAAGGGCCTGCTCGACGAGCATGAGGCAAAGCCGCGGCTCGCCGTGAAGAGCCCTGCCGGCGAAGACCTTTTCGAAGCACACAGGCAAGCATCTGGTGCGGACAGCGGCGATCTGTTCGCTGATGTACTCGGCTTCGTCGATGATCGTTTTGGCGACCATCGCCTGCGCGCCGTGGGTCACCGCATCGTTCACGGCGGGCCGGACTATTCAGGCCCGGTGGAAGTGACGGATGATGTCTACGCGAAGCTGGAGCAACTGACTCCGCTGGCGCCTCTGCATCAGCCACGATGCCTGGAGCCGATCCGAACCATCGCGGCGATCAAGCCTGACCTCACGCAGATCGCCTGTTTCGACACTGCCTTCCATCACAGCATGGCGCCGCCGGCGAGCCGTTTTGCGATCCCGCGGCGCTTCGAGGCGCGCGGCATCCGCCGCTACGGCTTTCACGGTCTCTCGTTCGAATATGTCGCGGGCCGCATCGCGGAAATCGCGCCAGTGCTTGCGACGAAGCGCACCGTCATCGCGCATCTCGGCAATGGCGCGAGCCTCTGCGCATTGCGCGATGGCCGCAGCGTCGATACCACGATGGGGCTGACGCCGCTCGACGGCCTCGTGATGGGCACGCGAAGCGGCACGATCGATCCCGGCGTGCTGCTCTACCTGCAACAGCACGAGAAGATGTCTGCCGAAGACGTCCAGCACCTGCTCTATCACCAGTCGGGCCTGCTCGGCGTCTCCGGCATCTCCGCCGACATGCGCACGCTGCTCGCAAGCGGCGAGACTGCCGCGCGGGAGGCGGTCGATCTGTTCGTTTTGCGGGCGACGCAGGAGATTGCGGTGATGGCGACGACGCTTGGCGGGTTGGACTGCCTGGTCTTCACCGGCGGCATCGGCGAGCATGCGTGTGAGATCCGCAGCCCGATCGGAGAGCGCCTTGCGTGGCTCGGCGTGCGCATCGATGCGGCGGCGAATGACAAGGGACGTGAGCGCATCAGCGGCGGCGACAGCGCCGTGGATGTGCTCGTCATTCCGACGAATGAGGAACTGACGATCGCGCGACACTGCGCTGCGGTGCTGCAGGCGAAAGCATAGGTATCGTAGGGTGGGCAAAGCGAAGCGTGCCCACCAATTCTAGGTCGTGGGCACGGCGCGAGCGCGCCTTTGCCCACCCTACGATACTGGGACTTGCGGAGACATAGCGCACAACGACTTCCAGGCTCAGCGCTCAGTGAATACCGGCAAAGATCTGGATGCACCCGATCGCGACCTCGATCAGGATCAGCACGACGACCGCAATCTCGAGTCGCAGCGACCGCTGGGTGTCGATGATGTCGGTCAGCGCATCGGCCGTCTCAGCAACGACCGTAAGCTTGCGCTCGAGCGTGTCGAGACGCTCCTTCAATTCGTACTCATCTTCGAGACGCGCATAGAGCCGGTCGAGCTGCGGTTTTTCCCACAGTGCATCGGGCTTCTCGGCAACCGCGACGCGGCCGGCGACGCGCTGCTGGACGAGCAGCGCGTTGCCGATGAGCTGCAGGATGCCCCTGCGTCGCCGCGACGTACGGCCTTTCTCGGCGAGCTCCCGCGCAAAAGGCTCGATGACATCGAAGACCGCAGCGACGCGCCGCTCGTCGCGCGCAAGCGACGTGCTTTTGGCGAGTGCGTCCGCGATCAGCAGCAGCCGTTCGTCGGAAAATTTCGAGAGGTTGATCGGGCCGCCCGGCTGGATCGCTTCGGCATTTTCATCCTTGCAGAGCTGGGCCTGCGCGGTCTCCTCCTCATGGGGGCTGAGCTCGCCGATCACGCGGGACTTGAGGCTGTCGAGCAGCACCTTCTCTTCCGACGGCAGCAGACCGATCAGCACCACGACGCCGTAGCGGAAGATCACGACGAGGCCGGCATGGACGCGGAAAGCGGCCGGCGTCGAGGAGACGGGCGCACCAAGCTCGAGGCCAGACGGATTGATGCGTTCGCCGAGCATCACGGCGCGGATCCGCAAGGTCGGCGCAGCGTCCGGCTTTGGCGATGCTGGCGTGGTGCCAACGGGAAGCTGATCGGCGCTCACTCGACTATCTCACTCTCAGTGCCGGCGGTTGCAGGTTTTCCCGTCGTAAGGTCCATGTCAAACCGCCGATGCGGGCTTGCGGACCGGTAGCGTTCTCACCTCGATCATATCGGCGGAGACAGCCCCGTTTGAAGCTCACGAAGCCGAAATTCGCGAAAACATCGGGCAATATTGCCACCCCGCGCAGGACAGATTTAGCAGCGATGGGCGGGCGTGGTTTACCATCGCATGGCGGAACGCCGCCAAAAAGTTGCACTCGGCGACGCCGCGTGTTTATGACAAAGTCATAACAAGCTACGCTTCTCCCGAATTGCGGACCTCGAAGCCTCAATCATGCTGAGCGTCATCATTCCGACCGAAGGTGTCGAGCAGACGGCGGTCGCAACTCTGGCCGCGCTGGTACCCGGTGCGGCCGCAGGCATCATCCGCGAAGTGCTGCTTGTCGACGGCACCCGCAACGGCGTCATCGAGCGCGTTGCCGACGTCGCAGGCTGCCGTTTCATCGACTTCAAGGGATCTTCCCATGGCGCGGCGCTCGCCGCCGGTGCGCATCAGGCCCGTTCGCCCTGGCTGATGTTCTTGCCCGCCGGCGCCGTGCTGGAAACCGGCTGGATCGAGGAGACCACCCAGTTCATCCAGGCCGTCTCCGCCAGCGGACGGGATCGTGCAGCGGTTTTCCGTTATGCCCGCTCGCCTTACGCAGATACCGGTCTGCGCGACGTGTTCCGCGCAGTAGCGCGTAACTTGGTCGGCCCGCTGGGGGATCAGGGGCTTTTGATCGCGCGTGACCATTACGACCGGGTTGGTGGCTATCCGCCCCAGGCCCGCCGTTCCGAGGCACGGTTGCTCCGCCGCCTCGGCCGCTCGTCCCGGACCATGCTGCGCAGCCGGATCGTCATGGTCGGCTGAAGGCACCTAATACTTGCCAAAGTCAAATAATTATTTGACAATGGCAATTATTGAGGTGTCCCGATGTCATTCAACGGTACCGACCACCAGATCGCGGCAGTCCGCGCCTTCAACCGCTTCTACACCCGCAAACTCGGCGTGCTCGACCAGCACCTTGGACAGAGCCCGTTCTCGCTCAGCGAGGCCCGCGTACTGTACGAGCTCGCGCATCGCGACGAGCTTTCCGCAAAGGAGATCGGGAACGAGCTTGGTCTCGACCCCGGCTATCTCAGCCGCATCGTGCAGAGCTTTGACGAGAAGGGTCTGATCACGCGAACGCCCCTGCCCGCGGATCGCAGGCAATACCAGCTCAGCCTCACCGCCAAGGGCCGCCAGACCTTCGCCAAGCTGAACCTCGGCTCGCAAAACGAGGTCGCCGCCATGCTGGCGCAGTTGTCGGCCGGCGATGCAGCGCGGCTCACGCAGGCCATGGCGACCATCGAGGCCGTGCTGGAGCAACGCCGAAGCCAGCCGGCTTCTTTCTTGCTGCGCAGCCATCGCGTCGGCGACATGGGCTGGGTCGTCTCTCGCCAGGGCGCCGCCTATGCCGCGGACTATGGCTGGGACATCAGCTACGAGGCCCTGGTCGCCGAGATCTGCGCACAGTTCATCAGGAATTACGATCCCGCGCGCGAGCACTGCTGGATCGCGGAGGTCGGCGGCGAGCCGGTCGGCTCGATCTTCCTGGTCAAGGCCACGGACGAGATCGCCAAGCTGCGCCTGTTGCAGGTGGAGAAGAAGGCGCGCGGGCTCGGCGTCGGCCGCGCGCTGGTCGAGCAATGCATCCAGGGCGCGCGCGAGCGTGGCTACAGCAGAATGACGCTGTGGACCCAGAGCATCCTGGTCGCTGCGCGCGGCATCTATCAGAGTGCGGGATTCAAACTCGTGAAGGAAGAGAAGCACCACAGTTTTGGTGCCGATCTGGTCGGCGAGACGTGGGAGCGGGATCTCTAGCTGCGCACACAGCGATGCGCATGAATGTGCCCTCTCCCCTTGCGGGAGAGGGCAGCGACGCTGGCGGACACAACCTCACTTGGGTGAGGGGTATTTCCCGCGAGCGTGAACTCGTAGGGTGGGCAAAGGCGCACTTGCGCCGTGCCCACCACTGATGCCGCATTGACCGAAGTCGTGGGCACGCTTCGCTTTGCCCACCCTACGAGACTGTGAGCGCGGAGACATACCCCTCATCCGGCGCTTCGCACCACCTTCCCCCACAAGGGGGAAGGGAAGAAAGAACAGACTACACCGTCGCGCCCTGCGCCTTTGGCCTGCGCAGATGCTCATCCAGCCGCGGCATGATCTCGACGAAATTGCAGGGGCGCGTGCGGTAGTCGAGCTGGCTTGCGAGGATGCCGTCCCAGCCGTCGCGGCAGGCGCCGGGCGAGCCCGGCAGGCAGAAGATATAGGTCGCGCCCGCAACGCCGGCGGTGGCGCGGCTCTGGATCGTCGACGTGCCGATCTTGGCGTGGCTCAACATGTGGAAGGCGATCGAGAAACCGTCCATGCGCTTCTCGAACAGCGGCTCGATCGCCTCCGGCGTGACGTCGCGCCCGGTAAAGCCGGTGCCGCCGGTGGTGATGACGACGTCGATGCCGGCGTCCGCGATCCAGCGGCGGATGACGGCGCGGATCGCCTCGACGTCGTCGGTGACGATCTCGCGCGCGGCGAGATGATGGCCGGCTAATGTCAGGCGATCGGCGAGCGTCTGGCCCGACTTGTCGTCGGCGAGCGCGCGCGTGTCGGAGACGGTGAGCACCGCGATGTTGAGCGGGATGAACTGCTTTGTTTCGTCGATCGAGGCCATTTGCCCTATCCTCTCGTGTCCCGGACGCGATGCAGCGCGTTAGCGGTGCGCTGCAGAGCCGGGACCCATTCTAAGGGACGTGAGGACCGGCAATATGGGCCCCGGCTCAGCAGCGCAGCATTACATGCTGCGCCGCGTCCGGGGCACGAGACCGTCGCTACTGCCCGCCGCCGAACGTGTTGCAGGCCTGGACCGTGCCTTGCTGATAGCCGGTCATGAACCATTGCTTGCGCTGCGCGGCCGAGCCGTGGGTGAAGGAATCAGGCACGACGCGGCCCGTCGCCTGGCGCTGCAGCGTGTCGTCGCCGATCGCGCTCGCCGTGGTCAGCGCAGCGTCGATGTCGCCGGGCTCGAGGAAGTTCGGACGCTTCTTGGCCTCGCGGTTGACCCAGACGCCGGAGAGACAATCCGCCTGCAGCTCCACCTTGACCTGGAGCGCGTTGGCCTCGGCCTTGCTGCCGGCCTGCTGCTGCAGCCGCGTCACGCGCGGGATGATGCCGAGCAGGTTCTGGATGTGGTGGCCGGCTTCATGCGCGATGATGTAGGCGGTGGTGAAGTTGCACGCCGACTTGCCGGAGCAGCCGCGGAAGCGCGTCTCGACCTCGCGGAAGAAGGAGGTGTCGAGGAAGATGGTGCGGTCCGGCGGGCAGTAGAACGGCCCCATCGCCGACTGCGCCATGCCGCAGCGGCCGCCATTGGTGGCGTTGCGGAACAGCACGACCTTCGGACCGGTATAGTTCTGCCCGCTGGCCTGGAAGATCTCGCTCCAGCGATCGTCGATCTCGCCGAGGATGCCGGATATCATGCTGCCGACCTCGTCGGTCGGCGCGCCGCGCTTGGCCGAGGTCGACTGCCGATCGGTCTGGTAGCTCGGCGCCTGGCCGCCGCCGCCGAGGATCTCGGCGCCGCCGATCAGGATGCGCGGATCGATGCCGAAGGCATAGCCGATCAGGCCGAGCACGATGATGGTACCGATGCCGAGCCCGCCGCCGCCCATCGGCAGGCCGAACCCGCCGCCTCCACCGCCGCCAAAGCCACCACCTTCGTCGCGACGATCCTCAACGTCGTCGCTGCGGCGGAAGTCATCGTAACGCATGGCGGTCTTCCCTTAGGTGTCCCTGATTTGGGGGTCCCTGATTCAGTCTCGTCGGCGCACAGATACGCAAAAGCTCAACGCGCCACACAGGTAAAATTTCCATTGCGTTAATCAATATCCCGGTCGGCAAAAATTGCCTAGTGCGACAGCACGCCCGCACCAGCAATTTTTTCCGGTCCGCGTGCAATTTTTTCCGAGAGAAATTTGCGGCCGCGGCAGCCGTCGCTCCGTGAACGGATGCGAAATATACCGTAAAACACAGCGATTGCGCGCATCACGCGGCATGCCGCGGGCGATGCGACGCCTGCTCAGAAAAGCAGCGGGTTAAGTCGTTTTTTACTTTGCCGCTGCAATGTAACGGCCAGTCGGTTGTTTGGTCCCGCGTCGCCGACAGCGTCGCCTGAGTCAGAGTTCTTGAGTCATGGTAGAGTCGCGTCGCGGGGCGTCTGCAAGGGCGCCCCGCACAAATTTTGAGTCCGCCTCGCATCGCATCATCATCGGCGATTGCGTCGCCGAGATGTCGAAGCTTCAGGCTGGCAGCGTCGATCTGGTGTTCGCAGATCCGCCGTACAATCTCCAGCTCAAGGGCGATCTCAAGCGTCCCGACGAATCCCATGTCGATGCCGTCAACGACGACTGGGACAAGTTCGATTCGTTTTCCGCCTACGACGATTTCACCCGCGCCTGGCTGCTTGCCGCGCGCCGCGCGATGAAGCCGTCGGCGACGATCTGGGTGATCGGCTCCTATCACAACATCTTCCGCGTCGGCGCGATCATGCAGGACCTCGGCTTCTGGCTCCTGAACGACATCGTCTGGCGCAAGACCAATCCGATGCCGAATTTCCGCGGCCGCCGCTTCACCAACGCGCACGAAACGATGATCTGGGCCGCGCGTGACGAGAAGGCCAAGGGCTACACGTTCAACTACGAAACGCTGAAGGCCGCCAACGAGGACGTGCAGGCACGCTCGGACTGGCTGATCCCGCTCTGCACCGGCGAGGAGCGCCTCAAGGGCGCGGACGGCAAGAAAGTGCATCCGACGCAGAAGCCGGAAGGCCTGCTCGCGCGCGTGCTGCTGTCGTCGTCGAAGCCCGGCGATCTCGTGATCGATCCCTTCAACGGCACCGGCACGACCGGCGCCGTCGCCAAGCGCCTCGGCCGCTCCTATATCGGCTTCGAGCGCGACAAGACCTATGCGAAAGCCGCCGAAGCGCGCATCGCCAAGGTCGAGCCGCTGCCGGAAGAGAGCCTCGCCCCGTTCATGACCGCGCGCGAAGCCCCGCGTGTCGCGTTCTCCGAGCTGATCGAGCGCGGCATGATCATGCCAGGCACCAAACTGTTCGACGCCAAGAAGAAGCTCGGCGCCCTCGTCCGCGCCGACGGCGCCATCATGCTCGGCGACAAGGTCGGCTCGATCCACCGCATCGGCGCGGTGGCGCAAGGCGCGCAGGCCTGCAACGGCTGGACCTTCTGGCACGTCGAGACCAAGAAGGGCCTCAAGCTGATCGACGAGCTGCGGGCCGAGATTCGTGCGGGCATGGCGGCGGAGTAGCTGCTGCCGCACGTCGCGACCGTGTAGGGTGGGCAAAGGCGCTCTTGCGCCGTGCCCACGGCATCTTTCCGGAGCATGCAGAGTCCGTGGGCACGGCGCTTCGCGCCTTTGCCCACCCTACGGCTCCTTGAATGGCGCGACAGCCGGGACTACATTTGCCCGATCAGCCCCGTCCCGACGGGTGGCCCCCATGCGACGACAGTCCGAGACTTTGCTGTTGGTGCCGCTGCTGCCGATCTTCCTGCTCGGCATGTTTCCGATGTTCCTGATCGCCCTGCTCGGCTTCTTTGGCCTCGCTCTGTTCGGCGTGCTCGTGATCTGCGTTGGCCTTGCCAGCAGCAACGAGGCGCACGACAATTTCAATCACGACGTCATCGTGCACGGCTATGCCCGCGAAACCGAGCGCGCGGCGCGGGCGTCCGACATGCATCTCGCCGCCAAGCTCGGGCTGAGGCTGGAAGCGGTCGGCGCGGCGATGATCGTTACGGCGGCGATCGGGCTTTGTTACGCCGGCTGATCTGCGTGGCGCGCAGATACCGCCCGGCAAACTCGGCGGTTGCGCGTCTGGTCCCGGGTTTGGCAAGAGAGGGCGCCACGCGTTCGCTCTCGGCAACACACTGGGGAGATGCTCAATGCTCAAATTCTATTTCAACGGATCGCCGAACCCGACCAAGGTCGCGCTGTTCCTCGAGGAGTCCGGACTGCCGTTCGAGCCCGTTGCGGTCGACACCCGCAAGGGCGATCAGTTCACGCCGGACTATCTGAAGATCAATCCGAACGCCAAAGTGCCGGCGATCGACGACAATGGCACGATCGTGTTCGATTCCAACGCCATCCTGCTCTATCTCGCCGAGAAGACCGGTAAGTTCCTGCCCGCCAATCGCGCCGAATTGCTGTCATGGCTGATGTTCGTGGCGACCGGCGTCGGCCCGTATTCGGGTCAGGCCGTGCACTTCAAGCATTTCGCGCCGAAGGACCAGAACCACGACTACGCCCATAACCGCTACCAGTACGAGACCGACCGCCACTACACGATCCTCGACGGTCACCTCAAAGGCCGCAGCTACATGGTCGGCGATGCCTATTCGATCGTCGACATGGCGCTGTGGGGCTGGGCGCGGATGGTGCCGTTCAAGCTCGGTGACGGCGCCTTTGCGCGCTACCCGAACGTGAAGCGGCTTGTCGACGAGATCTCGGCGCGTCCCGCCGCGGCACGCGCAATCGCGCTGAAGGACAAGTTCACCTTCAAGGCCGAGATGGACGACGAGGCCCGTCGCAACATGTTCAAGCACATGACGACCAAGGTCGCCTGATCGCGTCCTGCCGCAGTTTAAAGGCCACGCGCATGCGCGTGGCCTTTTGCTTCTAGGGTTCAGGCGGCGTGGACCGAGTTCAGGAATTTGGCGACTTCCTGCTTCAGCCGGTTGCTGTCGGCCGACAGCGAGCGTGCCGCCGACAGCACTTGCGATGAGGCCGAGCCGGTCTCGGACGCGCCGCGCTGCACGTCGCCGATATTGGTCGAGACGCGCTGGGTGCCGTGCGCCGCCTGCTGGACGTTGCGGGAGATTTCCCGCGTCGCCGCGCCCTGCTGTTCAACGGCCGCCGCAACTGTCGAGGAAATCTCCGACAGCCGCTCGATGGTGCCGCTGATCTCCCTGATGGAGCCGACCGACTCTTCCGTGGCGGCCTGGATGCCGGAGACCTGCTGGGCGATCTCGTCGGTCGCCTTCGCGGTCTGTTGGGCGAGCGCCTTGACCTCGGAGGCGACCACGGCAAAGCCGCGGCCGGCATCGCCGGCGCGCGCCGCCTCGATCGTGGCATTGAGCGCGAGGAGATTGGTCTGGCCGGCGATGGTGGTGATCAGCTCGACCACGTCGCCGATGCGGGCGGCGGCCTTGGACAGCTCGCCGACGCGCGCATTGGTCCGGCTCGCCTGGCCGACGGCCTCGGTGGCGATGCGGGCGGATTCCTGCACCTGGCGGGCGATCTCGCTCACCGAGGAGGACAGCTCCTCCGTCGCCGACGCGACCGCCTGCACGTTGGCCGTGGCCTCCTGCGAGGCGGAGGCCACTTCGGTCGACCGGTCCTGGGCACGCGAGGCGGTCGCGGTGAGCGTGCCGGCCGAGGCTTCCAGCTCGCTCGATGCCGACGACACCGTGTCGACGATCTCGCCGACCGCCTGCTCGAACTGATCGGCCAGCCGGACCATGTCTTTCTTGCGGCTTTCGGCCTGCCGCGCCTCGACCTCGACCTGCTCGGCGCGAAGGCGCTCGGTTTCGACCATGTTGTCCTTGAACACCTGGATCGCCTTGGCCATGTCGCCGATCTCGTCGGCCTTGCCGCGACCGGGGATCTCGATCTCGAGATTGCCGCCGGCCAATAGCCCCATCGCACGCGTCATTGAGGTCAGGGGACCAACGAGGCTGCGGGCGGTCAGGAAGGCGACGATCAGGCCGAACAGGACGGCGATGCCGCCTGCAATCTCCTGCACGGTCGTCGTGCCGTCGATGACGGCTTCGGCCTGGCTGCGGGATTCCTTGTAGTCCTTCTTCAGGGCGGCTTCCGCCACCTTGAGCTTGGCGATGCTGTCGACGATCAGCGGCGCGAGATTCTTGTGATAGATCTCGTCAGCCTGGAGCATTGCCGCCGACGTGGTCTCGAACGCGGATTTGTAGATTCCGAGCGAGGTCTTCACCGGAGCCAGCGTGGTGCGCAGCTCGCTCGCCTGCGGGCTCTTTTCGAGCGCCGAAAGCCGCTGCATCGCCCGGTCCACATTGGTCCGGAAGTTGGCCGGCCCCTTGGTGTCGCGCAGGGCCAGGAAACGCCAGTTGGCGATCTGCACGACCAGCAACCTGGATTCGAGATCCGCAACCAGCGCCGCGGTGTCTTCGTCGACGGCCGCACGGGCGACGTCGACCAGCTTGCCCATCTTGACGGTCAGCTCGTCGCCGCTCGGCAGCAGCGTCGCCTTGCCCGTCCGCGCCTCGTTGACGGCATCGCCGAGATTGTCACGCAGGCTTCGCATCCTGGCGATATCGGCGATCAGATCGTTGTAGAGCTTGCGCCGCTCCTCCGAGGCCGTCCCCTTCGCGCCGACCTGCAACAGCTCGGTCGCCGCGGTCTCGCGCTCTGCGGCCTCCCTCATCGCGGATTCATTGGCGTCGTAGATGTAGCGCAGATTGGCCCGCTGGATCGCCTGAAGATGGGTCGAGATCTCCAGCACCCGCGCCGTGCTGTCCGAAAATGCCGAGGCCTTCGCGACCTGCTCCTGCACCGACCTCAAGTTCCAGACGGCAACCACCGCCATCACGAGACCGACCGCCACCAGGGCCATGAAGCCTGCGTACAGGCGTCCCCTGATCCGCAAACGAAACTTCGGCATTCCCACTGTCCACCCAGATGCATGTGAATTCGAGCGGACCGAACGAATCCGGCAATCGTCACGGCCACCCTGGCAGCCGCACGTCGCGCTTGAGGCGACTCACGCTGCACTGCGACACAATGGGGGACACTCGTTAATTGAACCTTCCAATATTTCGCGCAAACCTGCGGCGAAGCGCGCGACGCCTGCTGATTTTGTAGTCAGCCGCGCAAGGATTTGGCGTCCGGCCGCGGTGGACCGCGCGTGTTTCGGCGATGACCGCTCGTCAGGCGTTCGCCTGCTGCAATTTGCCGAGCGCGTGCTCGACAACTTCCAGCGTGTAGGGCTTCTGAACCACCGGCGCCGATGCCAGCTGCTCCGGGATCGGCGCGCGTTCGCCGTATCCCGTCGCAAAAATGAAGGGCACGCCGATCTCCTTCAGCTTCTGCGCCACCTTGATGCTGGTCTCGTTGCCGAGATTGAGATCGAGCAGGGCAAAGCTCGGCCGGGTGCGCTCGATCGAGCGCAGCGCCTGGTCGACAGTCGCGGCGGTGTCGACGTGGCGGGCGCCGAGATCGAGCAGGATGACCTCGGCGGCCATGGCGATGATCAGATTGTCTTCGACGATCAGCGCCGTGTCGGAAATCCTGGGGCGGGTGGATTGCTGCTCTTCGATGCGCATGGCGGCTCCCGCGATGGACGGTACGAGTTGGACGAAATTGGGCGGAATGACGAACTTCGCCTGCACGCCCAGCAGGTCGAAGCGAATCTCGGCATCGCCCTTGAGATCGAACGGCACCGACCGTTCGATGATGGTGGTCCCGAAGCCGCGCCGCGACGGCGGCTGCACCGGCGGCCCGCCGCTCTCCTTCCATTCGATCACGAGGCTGGAGGATGGATCGAGGCGCCAGACCACCTCGACGCTGCCGGTGGAATCGGCCAGCGCGCCGTATTTGGCGGAGTTGGTCATCATCTCGTGCACGACAAGCGCCAGCGTTGCGAACGCCTTGGGATCGAGCGCCACGTCCGGGCCACCCATCTTCACGCGCCCGGCGCGCGCGCCGAGATAGGCTCCAGCCTCGGATTCGACCAGGGTGCGGAGCGCGACCGGCGCCCAGTTCAGATTGGTGATCTGGTCATGGGCGCGCGCCAGCGCCTGGATGCGGCCGCCGAGCACGCCGGCGAATTCCTCGACATTGGTAGCGGTGTCCTTGCTCTGGGCGACCAGGGCGCGAACCAGACTGAGAATGTTGCGGACGCGGTGATTGAGCTCGGCGATCATCAGCTCCTGCCGCTCCTGGGCGCCGCGGCGCTCGCGGGCGGCAAGGTCGGACAGTTGCAGGATCACCTCGAGCAGCGTCACGCGCAGGCTCTCGGCGATGCGGATATCGGCCGCCGACCACGGCTTCGACTGCCCCGCCACCGTCTCCTGCCAGAGCTCGAAGCTCTTGCGCGGCGTCAGGCGCGGCCCATTCGGCCCCTCATCGTAGACCTTGTCGGCTGCGCCGGCCCAGTTCACGGACCGCGTGACCTCGCGGCGGAAGAAGATCAGGCAATCGCGCGGGGTGCGCGAGATCGGGATGGCGAGAAAGCCCGCCGCACGGTCCCGGAAGGCTTGGCCGGCGGCGTAGACCTTGGCGATCTCGGCGCTGGCGAAAATCCGCCCCGGCGAGGTCCGGTTGATGAAGGCGACGAGGTCCTTCACCTCGTCCTCGGTCGGCGCCTCGCCCTGGAGCGCGATCTTGTTGTCGGACCAGACCGCAACGCCGTCGCAGTCGATCATTTGCCGGTAGTCGCCCAGGAAGTCGAAGATCGCACGGCGGCTATGCTCGTGCGAGGCCGCGGTCTCGATCAGCCGCTCCTGAACCTGGTGGGCGCGGGTCTCGTAGGCGACGTCGCCCTCGCGCTCGCGGCCCTCGACAATCCAGGAGAACATCTGGCCGAACAGCTCGGCCGCGGTGCGCTTCTCGAACGAGATGTAGCGCGGCGCATAATGGTGGCAGGCGAACAGACCCCATAGCTTGCCGTCGCGCAGGATCGACACCGACATCGAGGCCGCGACGCCCATGTTGCGCAGATACTCGATGTGGATCGGCGACACCGAGCGCAGCACGCTCATGGAGAGATCGAGCAGCCCGGCATTGTGCGTAGCGGTCGAGACCAGCGCGGCGGGCCCCGCATCGATGTCCGCGATGATGCGCAGCCAGTTGCGCTGATAGAGGATGCGGGCCTGCTTGGGGATGTCGGACGCCGGATAATGCAGGCCGAGGAAGGATTCGAGGCCGGTCTCCGCGGCCTCGGCGATGACCTCGCCCGATCCATCCGGGTGGAACTGGTAGACCATGACGCGGTCGAAGCCGGTCAGCACCTTGAGCTGGCGCGCCGCCTCGCGGGCGAGCTCGCTCATGCTGCGCGTCTTGCGGATGCGCTCCAGCATCAGGCGGACGAGTTCGCCGGAATTGACACCGGGCTCATTCACACTCGGCTCCGCCTCGATCACGAGATAGGCGGCGGAGAAGTGAATGGAGACGTCATAAGGCGGCTTGCCGGCCTGGAGCTCGAGGCCGAACAGACGCTCCGTCGCATCGGGACCGCTCAGATGATCGACCCGGCTGCGGATGGTGTCGACCGCGCCTTGCGTGAAGATGCTCGACAGCGGCTGCCGGAGCAGGTCGGCGACGTCAATCCCGAGAAAGCCGCCCACATTCTCCGAGACCATGCAGATCGTGAAATCGGAGAGCACCGTAAGCAGGAAGCCGTAGGGCTGCACGCTGCCGGGAATGTGGATCGGCTCGCGATCGCAATTGGTGAGATTGACGGCCTCGTTCATGCGCGGTCCGCCGCTCGCTCGAACGCGGCGAAGGCGATGCGGGCGAAATCGATCGCCTCGTCCTCCTCGCAACCCTCCTCGCTCGCGAGCTTCGCCAGAAAGCTCTGCCAAAGCCGCTTGCCCGTGCCATGATTGAGATAGGCGGCCGCCTCACCGAGGCGCGGATCGGCCGCGTCCGCGACCGTCTTGAGCAGGAATTTCGCGCCGAGCCGGGAGCCCTCGAGCACATACATCGTGCCGAGCATGCCGCTGCGCGTCAGCGCCGGCACGGAGACAGTGAACGGCACGGCGCTGCCGAGGCGGCCGAGGTCGGCGACAATCGCGGCACTGCGCGACCGCTCCGGCCAGTCCGGAAATAGTCTTGCGATGCCGGCCTCGACCAGCGCGGTTTCGAGCGGCAGCAGGGCGGCGGCGCTCGCTTGCAGAAAGCGGCGGTAGCCGGAAAACACGGTGAGGTCGAACGCAGACAGCTGCGCATCGAGCTCCCGATGCGCCGACGCGGTTGAGTCCCTCAATCGTTCGCGGAGTCCGGAGAAGCTGCGGCCCACATGTGATGAAACGTCCGAAGCCCCAGCCAGCATGAAATTCCCACGACCCATGTTGCCGGGCGCGCAAGTACCCCCGGAAACCGAGGGAACGTCGGCGGAATTCAAAAGTTCCCTCCGGGGTCTTGATGAGCGGGGCAGACGTCATGCCCCTGCCCCGCACTGATGCTCTATTTCCGCCGAATGGGCTTCTTCAGCTCATAGGCAATCTCCGACCGGGTCATGCCGCAGTCCTGAAGCTCCCGTTCGGTCATGGCAGCGAGCTGATACCAGGCCCGGGACCGCTCCCGCCTGATACGCATGATGTCCACCAGCATCCGCCATGCTCGCACGACAATCGATGGCTGTGACGGATGGAACCGGCTGGCGGACGCGACGTCGTTCAATCCGCTCAGCTCGCGGCCCTCACACCCGTCTGCGGAAAAGGACCCAGCGCCTTCTCGGTCAGGACGGAGTCGCAGTATTCCCGGATCTCCTTGATCTTGCCCTCCTCGAACTGAAACACGAGACAATAGTCGTTGTCGTAGCGCACGCCCTCGGGCGTGACGTTGTCGCCCTTGGCTTCGACCACGACGACGTCGCCGTCGGCGATAAAGCGATGTGCGACGGTACGCGTGCGATCGCGCAGGCGGGTGCGCACATAGCCGTGCAGATCGTTGAGGATCGCCTCCTTGCCGGTGAAGGTGCGCGACCAGGAATACTGGCCGGTCACGACCCATCTGGCATCGTCGGCAAGGCTTGCGGTGAACAGGGCGCGATCGCGCACGGCCGGATCCGGATTGGCGGCGGCGGCGAAAATATCCTGCATCAGTTTCTTGTTGGCGCTCGCGCTCATGGCGGCATCTCCTTTAGTAAGAACCACGGAGATCATCGTTCGCCGATCGAAATTCTTCAAATCGATAGCGAATATGATATCTATTCGCCTCATGAATTTGAATTCGCTTGACCTCAATCTCCTGACCGCGCTCGACGCGCTGCTGCGCGAGGCCAATGTCAGCCGCGCCGCGATGAGGATGGGCCTGTCGCAGCCGGCGGCGAGCCACGCACTGCAGCGCCTGCGCGACATCTTCGGCGATCCGCTGCTGGTGCGGACCGGCGCGCGGATGGAGCTGACGCCGCGGGCACAGGCGCTCCGCGCGCCACTGGCGCAGGCGCTCGACCAGGTCCGCGGCCTGTTCCTGCCGGAGGACTTTGATGCCGCGCGCAGTGAGCGGCAATTCCGCCTGATGATGCCGGATCTGGCGGTCGAGCTGCTGATGCCGCCTTTGATGGAGAAGGTGACGCGCCTTGCGCCCAACGTCCGCATCGACGTCGTGCCGTGGCGGGGGCCGGCGATCTTCCACGCCGAGTTTGCCCGCACCATCGACCTCGTGATCTCGATCGGCAACGCCTTCAAGGGGTTTCACCGCCAGCTGCTCTACACCGATAGCGACGCCCTGGCGGTGCGGCGCGGCCATCCGATGGCTGCGAAGCTGAAGCGGCGTGAGGCATTCCTGGCCGCGCGCCATGTCGGCGTGATCATTCGCGGCAATGCAGAGGATCTCATCGACACCTGGCTGCACAGCAAAGGCATCGAGCGGCATATCTCGCTGGTGGTGTCGGGCTATCTCGAAGCGCTGCACGTCGCGGCGCGAACCGACCTCGTTGCCTTCGTGCCGCGCCGGCTGATCGCGGCGCTGTCCAAGCAGCTCGGCCTCGTCGCGGTGACGCCGCCGTTCGACCCTGGGATCGACGAGCAGTTCATGTTCTATCCGACCCGCGCGCAGATGGATCCGGGCTCGATCTGGCTGCGGCGGCTGATGCTGGAGACGGGACGGGAGCTGGAGCAAGCCAAGCGCAAGCTGCCGTAGGGTGGGCAAAGCGGCTTGTCCGCCGTAGCTCGAAGAGCGAACGCGGAAGCGTACCCACCATCTGTCGCCACCAGAGAAAGATCGTGGGCACGGCGCGTTGCGCCTTTGCCCACCCTACGGGAGCAGTGCTCCTACGCCTTCTGCGCGTCCATCACCTTGCGGATCGCCGGGCGATCGGACATGCGCTTGAAATGATCCGCGATCTTCGGCGTCGCGCTGATGTCGACGCTGTCGCCTTCGAGCCAGTGCGAGAGCGTGTGGAGATAGGGATCGCAGATCGTGAACTGATCACCCATCACCCAGGGCCCCCTGAACATCTTGTCTTCGATCAGCTTGAAGCAGGCGCCCATGGTCTGCGGGACCTTCGCCTTCATGTCCGCAAACGAGGTCTCCTGCGTCGCCCAGCGCGCGCCGCGCATCTTGTGGGCATGGTTGATGTGCACGGTCGAGCAGAGATAGGAGTTGAACGACTGCACCTGCGCGAAGTCGAAGGGATCGTCGAGCGGCGCAAGCTTCGCCTTGGGGAAGGTTTGCGCGATATAAGCGAGCATCGCCGGCGTCTCGGTGAGGACGCCGCGATCGGTCACCAGTGCCGGCACGCGGCCCTTCGGATTGATCGCGAGATAGTCAGGGCTGTTCTGCTGGTTGTCCTTGAAGCTCAGCCGTTCAGCCGTGTAGTCGGCGCCGGCCTCCTCCAGGGTCATATAGGTGGCGAGCGCGCAGGTGCCGGTGGCGTAGTAGAGCTTGAGCATGTCGGACCTCATGGGAAAATTGGAAATTAACGACTGTTGCCCCGGAGGTCCATAGCAAGACATCCTCTTCGCAGTTGCCCACCGCCGTCCGCCTGTGCCAAGACGCCGATGATCGGAGGGGGATTTGTCATGACGGTACTCATCGCCGGTGGCGGCATCGGCGGGCTGACGCTGGCGCTCAGCCTGCATCAGATCGGCGTTCCCGTAAAAGTGTTCGAGAGCGTCGCGGAACTGAAGCCGCTCGGCGTCGGCATCAACGTGCTGCCGCATGCGGTCCGCGAGCTGATCGAGCTCGGGCTGATGGACAAGCTGGATGCCAGCGGCGTGCGGACCCGCGAACTCGCCTATTTCTCCAAGCACGGCAAGCCGATCTGGAGCGAGCCGCGCGGGCTGGAAGCCGGCTACAAATGGCCGCAATTCTCGATCCATCGCGGCACGCTGCAGCAGCTCCTGCTCGACACGGCGGTCGAGCGGCTCGGCCGCGACAACATTTTGACCAGCCATCATCTGACCGGCTGGACCGAAACGGCGAACGGTGTGCGCGCCGACTTCATCGACCGGGCGACCGGCAAGGCCGCTGGCAGTTACGATGGCGCGATCATGATCGCCGCCGACGGCATCCATTCCGCCGCGCGAGAAAAGCTCTATCCGAACGAGGGCCCGCCGATCTGGAACGGCCGCATTCTCTGGCGCGGCGTCACGCCATCAAAGGCGTTCCTCACCGGCCGTACCATGATCATGGCCGGCCACGAAATCCTGAAATTCGTCTGCTATCCCATTTCGAAAGAGCCGGACGCATCCGGCAACCATCTGATCAACTGGGTCGCCGAGCGCCACATGCCGCCGACCTATCAATGGCGGCGCGAGGACTATAACCGCACCGCGCGGCTCGAAGAATTCCTGCCCTGGTTCGAGAGCTGGCAGTTCGACTGGCTCGACGTGCCCGGCCTGATCAGGAACTGCCCGCACGCCTATGAATATCCGCTGGTCGACCGCGATCCGGTGTCGCAATGGACCTTCGGCAAGGTCACGCTGATGGGCGATGCCGCACACCCGATGTATCCGATCGGCTCGAACGGCGCCTCGCAGGCGATCCTCGATGCCCGCGTCATCACCCGCGAGATTTTGGCGCACGGCCCGACACAGGCCGCGCTGCTCGCCTATGAGGCCGAGCGGAGACCCGCAACCACCGACCTCGTCCTGCTCAACCGCAAGAACGGTCCCGAGCAGGTGATGCAGCTCGTCGAGGAGCGCGCGCCTGACGGTTACAAGGTGGTCACTGACGTGCTGTCGCAAAAGGAGCTGGAAGACATCGCCGCCAACTACAAGCGCGTCGCGGGTTTCCAGGTCGAGGCGCTGAATGCGAAGCCGCCGATCGTGAGCAAGGACGCGCGCGCGGGTTAGCAGATCAGCGAACCGCGGGCTCCTTCCTTACCTCGCCCCGCTTGCGGGGAGAGGTCGGATTGCATCGCAGATGCAATCCGGGTGAGGGGGTACAGGTCTCACGACAATCGCATACGCGGAGAGAAGCCCCTCACCCCACCCTCTCCCCGTAAGAACGGGGCGAGGGAGTGAGAGCGCGATGCCCGCCTTACTTCACCACCCTCGCCGCTTCCAGCAACCGCTCGCTCGCGCTCGCCGTCGCCAGCACGGTGCCGTCCGCCGCCGTCAGCTTGCCCTCGACGAACGCAATGGTCTTCCCGAGCTGCGTCACCTTGGCTTCGCCAATGATCGGCCCGGGCTTTGCCGGCGCCAAGAAGTTCACGGTCATGCTGATGGTGGTGGTGTAGAGCCGCCCCTCGCTCATCACCAGCACCGCCGGGCCCATGGTGTCGTCGAGCATGGCCGAGAGCATGCCGCCCTGGATGAAGCCCGCGGGATTGCAGAACTCCGGCTTGCCGTCGAAGGCGAGCTTGATCCAGCCCTCCTCGGGGCGGGCGTCGAGCAGATGCCATCCCAACAGCTCGGCGCAGGGCGGCCTTGGAAAGTTGTCGAGCGCGGTCTTGACCATGCGGCACCTCCGTTACTGCCGACAGATAACCTAGCCCTGCTGACACCCTGGTGGCAGCAGACGACACGCCGCAGCGCGGCAGGCCCCGGGAAAATACGGAAAATTGTGCAGATCGAGGACAGTCCGCACGGCATTAAGCCCACCTCAACCAACCGATTTCACGACCGATTCAATACGATCCAATTGGGCAATCCGCCGGTAAGCGATTGGAAGCTACGACATGGCATGAGCGACGGTCACACCGGAGCCTTTCCATGCGAGCCCTCTTGCAGCAGGCAGCCAGCCGCCTGCATGCGATCGAAGATCGACTGACGGTACGGACGCAGATCGCCGCGGCCGTCGCCGCGATGTCCATCGTGCTGGTGGGCACGCTGGCAGCCGGCGCAGCCCTCATCAGCTACCGAAATACAGCCGCCCTGATCGAGAGCAGCCTCGCCGGGATCGCATCCAGCACCTCGGCCAGGCTCGATCGCTTCATGGCGACGCGGCAGCAGGAGATGAAGCTGTTCGCGGAGCTCCAGCCGATGCAGCGGCTGTGGCAGGGCAACCCCGATGAACTGCGCAGCGCGCTCGAGGCGCTGCAGCATTCGTTCGATTTCACCTGGATCGGCTTCGCCGACGTCGACGGCAACGTCGTCGCCTCGACCGGTGGCCTGCTGCAAGGCCAGTCCGTCGCCTCGCGGCCCTGGTTCAAGCAGGGCCTCGAACGGGTCGCCGTCGGCGACGTGCACGAGGCCATGCTGCTGGCCTCACTGCTGACGCAGCGCGCCAATAACGAGCCCTATCGCTTCGTCGACATCGCCGTCCCCGTCCGCGACGCCTCCGGCAAGCTGCTTGGCGTGCTCGGCGGTCATCTGGACTGGAATTGGGCTTCCAACCTGATCAAGGACGTCGAAGCCAATGACGGCAACACCGACACGCAGCTTTCGATCCTGAGCAAGGGTGGCGTCGTCCTAATCGGACCGCAGAAGGAAACGACGCGTTATGCCGGCGACGAACTCGCCGGCATCCTGAATGCCCGCGACGGCACCTTCCGCGAAACGACTGACGGGCGGCAGATGCTGACCGCGTTCCACGTCGGCCGCGGCTATCGCGACTATCAGGGCCTGAACTGGATCGTCACCGCAAGCCAGCCGGCGAGCGTGGCACTGGCCGCCGCGATCTCGTCGGCGCAGGCGATTCTGGCGATCGGCGGCGTCACCGCCCTCATCGCGTTGTCGCTGGCCGTGCTGGTCGCACGCCGGATCGCAGGCCCGATCATCGCCATCACGCAGGAAGCCGACCGTATCGGGCGCGCCCATGGCCCGACCATGCTGGCGCGACAGAGCGGCTCGGCCGAAGTCGTGCAGCTCTCTCGCGCGCTGCGCTCGCTGATCCGCCGCATCGGCCTCGCCGAGGAGCGCACCAAGGAAGCCGAGTTGCGCGCCACGGAGAACGCGATGCAGCTTCAGGAGGACATGCTGAAGCTGCGCCAGCTCGCCGACACCGATTTCATGACCGGCCTGATGAACCGCCGCTCCTTCCTCGCCGTCGCCGACGATGCCGTCGCGTTCTGCCGCCGCTACAAGCGCAACATGGCGACGCTGATGATCGACATCGATCATTTCAAGAAGATCAACGATACCCACGGTCACGCTGCCGGCGACGACGCCATCAAGCGCGTCGCCGAGATCGTCAGCCAGTCGATCCGCACCACCGACAAGGCCGCCCGCTTCGGCGGCGAGGAGTTCGTGGTGCTGCTGCGCGAGATCGACCAGGAGACCGCCATCCTGCTCGCCGATCGCATCAGGACATCGATCGAGAGCGCCACGGTGCGCCACGGCGACACCGTCATTCCCATCACCGTCTCGGTCGGCCTCGCGCTGTTCGACGACAGCGACCGCGACGTGCAGGACGTGATCGAGCGCGCCGACCAGGGCCTCTATGTCGCCAAGAAGACCGGGCGCAACCGCACCTTCTTGATGCCGGCCGAAGACGAGCGCGCGGCACGCGCGGCCTGACGATTTTCAGTCGAGCGCGTGCGCGATCACCTTGCGCATGACATTGGGCAGCGCCTCGCCGGCAAGGGTTGCGATCGGCACCCAGCGCATGCCCTCGGGCGCGCGCGTGCGCGCCTCCGCCTTCGCCGTGTAGACCACCAGCTCCAGCGGAAAATGCGTGAAGACGTGGGTGACGACGCCCACCTTGCGCTGCCAGCGCGACAGCCCCTTCAGTTCCGGCGCCTGCTGCTTCGCCGTCGCATCCTCCTGGCCGGCCAGCCAGTCCGAGCCCGGCACTTCCGTCATGCCGCCGAGCAGGCCCTTTTCGGGCCTCGAGCGGACAAGCAGCTCGTCGCCGCGCGTGACGACGAAGGCTGCGCCACGCCGTAGCGTCCCACTCTTCTTCGGCGCCTTGCGCGGGAACGTTTCCTGCGTGCCCTGCGCACGCGCGGTGCAGTCGTCATTCAGCGGACACAGCGAGCAGGCCGGCTTCTTCGGCGTGCAGATCGAGGCGCCGAGATCCATCAGCGCCTGCGCGCTGTCGCCGGCCCGGGTGTCGGCCAGAAGCGTCGCCGCCAACTGCTGGATCAGGGGCTTTGCCTGCGGGAGCTCTTCTTCAACCGCAAAGAGCCGCGACACCACGCGCTCGATATTGCCGTCGACCGGCATGGTGCGGCGGTCGAACGCGATCGCGGCGATCGCAGCTGCCGTGTAGGGCCCTATGCCTGGCAGTGCCCGCAGGCCTTCCTCGGTGTCGGGGAAGACACCACCATGCTCGCGCGTCACGGCGACCGCGCAGGCGTAAAGATTTCGCGCGCGCGAATAATAACCGAGCCCGGCCCACATCCGCAGCACGTCGTCCTGCGAAGCGCTCCCGAGCGCCGTGACGTCAGGCCAGCGCGCGACGAATTTTTCGAAGTAAGGCCCGACCGCCTTCACCGTGGTCTGCTGCAACATGATCTCCGACAGCCAGACGCGGTAGGGCTCCGATGCCTCGCCGGGCGGGGCGCGCCAGGGCAGCCGGCGGCGATGGCGATCGTACCATTGGAGGAGCGCGAGCGGACGCGATGTGGTCTCCGGCGGGGAAGGTTCCGGCTTCGGCTTGCGGGCGGATCTGGAGCTCATGCCTCACTGTAACGGCAAAGGCACCGGCCTCTCTACGTCATGCCCGCGCTTGTCGCGGGCATCCACGTCTTTCTTCGCAGGATACGTGGATGGCCGGGACAAGCCCGGCCATGACGGCATTGAGCCTATGGCCCGCCTCACGGAGTGCTATAACGCCGCCATGTCCAAATCCGGCCCGATCTTCAAACCCGGTCCCATCAGCGCAAAACCGCTCGGGATCCTGCTCGACGACGTCTTTGCCGAGGCCTATGCCAAGCAGGGTTTTGCGGCGCGCGAGCTGGTGACGCGGTGGGCGCAGATTGCCGGGCCCGAGATCGCGGCCCATGCCGAGCCGCTGAAGATGCAATGGCCGCGCCCCGTGGAGGGCCAGCCGCAGGAGCCGGCGACGCTGGTGCTGCGGGTCGAGGGGCCGATGGCGCTGGAGATCCAGCACTCCGCCGACGTCATCCTGGAGCGGGTCAACCGCTTCTTCGGCTGGAGCGCGGTCGGCAAGCTGGCCTTCCGCCAGGCCCCCCTGTCGCGCCCTCGGATCCGGAAGCGACCCGGCCCGCCGGACCCCAAGAGCGTCGCCAAGGTGGCCGAGAGCCTCGCGGACATCGAAGATGAAGAATTGAAGACAGCGCTGGCGCGGCTCGGGGCCGCCATCAAGCGAAATTGAGCCTCATTCCCCGGCTAATCTGGACCTGTCTTTGTCCCTCGCCATTGCCTCGAACGAGGTTTCAAGCTAGCGACAGGCCGCCCGAACGGGAACCTCGGGCGACACCTTGCCAATTCGGGAGCCGACCTTGATCATCACCCGCCGCGCCTTCACCACGATGCTGTCGCTGACCGGGCTTGCCGCGGTCGCCGGGCTCTCACCACTGCGGTTCATCTCCGAGGCGATGATCCCTGAGGCAAAGGCGCAGACCGCCGCCGACGTCGCCAAGCCGGTGTCGCTGCCCGACATGGCGCTCGGCCCGAAGGACGCCCCCGTCACCATCACCGAATTCGCCTCGATGACCTGCCCGCATTGCGCGGCCTTCAACGAGCAAGTGTTCCCCAAGATCAAGTCGGAATACATCGACACCGGCAAGATCCGTTACATCTTCCGCGAGTTCCCGCTCGACATCAAAGCTGCCGCCGGCTCGATGCTGTCGCGCTGCATTGCCAATGGCGACGCGACGAAATACTTCGCGGTCACCGACATGCTGTTCCGCCAGCAGAGCGACTGGGTGATGAAGAACACCACCGAGACCCTGACGCGGATCGGCAAGCAGGCCGGCCTCACCCAGCAGCAGGTCGAAGCCTGCCTGAAGGACCAGGCGCTGCTCGACAAGATCGCCGCCGACCAGAAATATGCCAGCGACATCCTGAAGGTGGATTCGACGCCGACCTTCTTCATCAACGGCGAGAAGATCAAGGGCGAGGCCTCGTTCGAGGAGTTCGCCAAGAAGATCAACCCGCTGCTCAAGAGCTGATTCGCTCGTCAAGATCCTGATTCGCATCTCGAAAGCCGTATCGTTCCCGTCATAAATCCCTTGGGAAAAGCGGCTTTCGCCGGTTGCCCTCGCGGCGCACCGCGGCCATTGTCCAGCCGCATGAGGCGCCTCGCGCGACTCGCCCGGATAGCGACATTGCCTTCCATGGTAGTGTCCCGGCAGGGGGATTCGCGCCTGCCAACAGAGATGCGTGCTTATGAAAATCACCCGCCTGCGCCTTCACGGCTTCAAGTCTTTCGTTGAGCCCACGGACTTCGTCATCGAGCCCGGCCTGACCGGCGTGGTCGGCCCCAACGGCTGCGGCAAGTCGAATCTCGTCGAGGCGCTGCGCTGGGCGATGGGTGAAACCTCGTACAAGAGCTTGCGCGCCGCCGACATGGACGCGGTGATCTTCGCCGGCTCCGGCAACCGTCCCGCGCGCAACCACGCCGAAGTGACGATGACGATCGACAATGCCGATCGCACCGCGCCGGCGGCGATGAACGACAGCCAGCTTCTCGAAATCTCCCGCCGCATCGAGCGCGAAGCCGGCTCGGTCTATCGCATCAACGGCCGCGACGTGCGCGCCCGCGACGTGCAGATCCTGTTCGCGGATGCCGCCACCGGTGCGCGTTCGCCCGCCCTCGTCCACCAGGGCAAGATCGGCGAGATCATCCAGGCCAAGCCCGAGCAGCGCCGCCGCGTGCTGGAAGACGCCGCCGGCGTCGCCGGCCTGCACGCCCGCCGCCACGAAGCCGAGCTGCGCCTGAAGGCCGCCGAAACCAACCTCACCCGCGTCGAGGACGTGATCGGCCAGCTCTCCGGCCAGATGGAAGGCCTGAAGAAGCAGGCCCGCCAGGCCGTGCGCTATCGCGAGGTCGCGGCCAAGGTCCGCAAGGCCGAAGCCACGCTGTTCCACCTGCGCTGGATCGGCGCTCATGCCGACGTCAACGAATCCGGCCAGACCCACGATCTCGCCGTGCGCGAGATGGCCGAGCGCACCCAGCACCAGGCCGAAGCCGCCCGCATCCAGGCGATCCGCGCCGCCGAAATGCCGGCGCTGCGCGATGCCGAAGCGCGCGCCGCGGCCGGGCTGCAGCGCCTCACCAATGCCCGCGAATTGCTCGACCGCGAGGAAGAGCGCGCCAAGGAGCGCGTCGCCGAGCTCGAGCGCCGCCTTGCGCAGTTCGAAGGCGACATTTCGCGTGCTCAGCAACAAACGATGGACGCCGACGTCGCGCTGCAGCGGCTCGACGCCGAAGACGCCGAGCTGAAGGAAGAGATCAAGTCGCGCGTCGAGAAGCGCTCCGGCGTCGACGAGCGCGTCGGCGAAGCCGAGGCGGTGCTGACCGAGACCGAGCAGCAGTTCGCCGAGCTCACCACCGCGCTCGCCGACCTCACCGCCAAGCGCAACCAACTCGAAGCCAACGTCCGCACCCATCGCGACAAGCTCGCCCGGCTCGACCAGGAAATCGCGAACGTCACCGCCGAAGAGCAGAAGCTCGCCGCGGATACCGGCGGCTTCGGCGATCTCGACGAGCTGACCGCGACGGTTGAGACCGCGGAGCAGACGCTGGCAGCTTCCGAAGCCGCGGCGCAGGCGAGCGAAGCCGCGCACGTCGCGGCGCGCCAGACGCTGGAATCCTCGCGCTCACCGCTGAACGAGGCCGACAAGCGCGTGCAGCGCCTCGAGACCGAAGCACGCACGATCTCCAAGATCGTCAACGGCGAGACCAAGAATCTGTGGCCGCCGATCATCGACGGCATCACCGTCGACAAGGGTTTTGAAAAGGCGATCGGCGCCGCGCTCGGCGACGATCTCGACGCGCCGGTCGACCCGTCAGCGCCGATGCGCTGGACCAATGCCGGCGTCACCGAGGGCGATCCGGAGCTGCCCGAAGGCGTCACCCCGCTCGCCAACCATGTGCAGGCGCCGGCCGAGCTGGCGCGTCGTCTGGCGCAGATCGGCGTGGTGCCGCGCGAGCGCGGCGCCGAGCTCGTCTCGCAGCTCAAGACCGGCCAGCGGCTGGTCTCGCCCGAGGGCGACGTCTGGCGCTGGGACGGCTTCGTCGCCGCCGCTCACGCCCCGACCGGCGCCGCGCGGCGTCTTGCCGAGCGCGCCCGTCTCGTCGACATCGAGAATGAGCTCGAGCAGGCCCGCATCGACGCGCAGATCAAGCGCCAGGCGCTTGAGAATGCCGAGTCCGAATTGCAGATGGCGGCCAGCACGGAAGGTGCCAGCCGCGAAGCCTGGCGCGCCGCGCAGCGCGAGCTCAACACCGCACGCGAACGTCATGCGAGCGCCGAGCGCGAGATCAGCCGCCACGCCGCACGCAAGGCGACGCTGTCGGAAGCGCATAGCCGTCTCGCCGCCGACCGCGCCGAAGCCGAAGCCGCGCATGAATACGCCGCCGCCGGCATCACCGAGCTGCCGTCGAGCGAGGACACCGAGACCCGCCTCGCCGCCGTCCGCAGCGACATCGAGGCTCATCGCCGCATGGCCGCCCAGGTCCGCGCTGAGGCGCAGGCGCTGGCGCGCGAGGCTGAACTGGCCGACCGCCGCGTGCAGGCGATCCTCGCCGAGCGCACCGAGTGGGCGAACCGCAAGGAGAGCGCGGCCTCCCATATCGACACCATCCAGGCACGTATCGCCGAACTCACGATCGAGCGCAGCGAGCTCGAAAACGCGCCGGCCGTGTTCGCCGAGAAGCGCAGCGCGCTGATCACCGAGATCGAATACGCCGAGAACGACCGCCGCATGGCCGCCGACGCGCTCGCCACCGCCGAGACCGCGATGGCCGAGACCGACCGCGTCGCCAAGCTGACGCTCGAAGCTCTCTCCAGCTCGCGCGAGGCCACCGCGCGTGCCGAAGAGCGCATGGAAGGCGCGCGGCGCCGGCTCGAGGACATCGAGCGCGAGATCCGCGACATGCTCGAGGTCGAGCCGCAGGCGGTTGCCGGCCTCGCCGAGATCGAGCCCGGCGCGGAGCTGCCGCCGCTGCACGACATCGAGGAAGACCTCGAAAAGATGCGCCGCGACCGCGAGCGCCTCGGCGCAGTCAATTTGCGCGCCGAGGAAGAGCTGCGCGAGGTCGAGACCCAGCACACCGGCCTCGTCACCGAGCGCGACGACCTCGTCGAAGCCATCAAGCGGCTGCGCCAGGGCATCCAGAGCCTCAACAAGGAAGCGCGCGAGCGCCTCCTGACCTCGTTCGAGGTCGTCAACAACCACTTCAAGCGCCTGTTCGTCGAGCTGTTCGGCGGCGGCGAGGCCGCGCTGCACCTGATCGAGAGCGACGACCCGCTCGAAGCCGGTCTCGAGATCATCGCCAAGCCCCCGGGCAAGAAGCCGCAGACGCTGTCGCTGCTCTCGGGCGGTGAGCAGGCATTGACCGCGATGGCGCTGATCTTCGCGGTGTTCTTGACCAACCCCTCGCCGATCTGCGTGCTGGACGAAGTCGACGCGCCGCTCGACGACCACAACGTCGAACGGTACTGCAACCTCTTGCACGAGATGACCGGCTCGACCGACACGCGCTTCATCATCATCACGCACAACCCGATCACCATGGCGCGGATGAACCGGCTGTTCGGCGTCACCATGGCCGAGCGTGGCGTCTCGCAACTGGTGTCGGTGAGCCTCGCCGAGGCCGTGGACATTCTCGACCAGAACGTGGCGTGACGCTGCGGTCGCGCCACACCCATTGACGTCATCATCCGCGAAGGCGGATGATTCAGTACGCCGTGACTTCTCGATTGACGGCACTGTCTCGGAGTACTGGATGCCCCGCCTGCGCGGGGCATGACTGCGGATGATGATAGCCCCCACCCTCCCCGCCGAATTGAAAGCCGCCCTCGACGGCAAGCTGCAGGGCTTCTCTCGTACCGACGCCGCACAACGCTCGCAGAAAATCTCCACCACCTATCGCGCCGGCGGCGGCTCGGGCACGATCAAGTCGGAGGCCGATGCGCTGGCTTACGCGCTGGCGCGCATGCCGGCGACCTACGCGGCCGTGGCCGCGAGCCTGAATGCGCTGACCGAGATCGCGCCAAGCCTTGCGCCTGAAACGCTGCTCGACGTCGGCGCAGGCCCGGGCACTGCGAGCTGGGCCGCCGCGGAGGCGTTTCCATCGCTGCAGGATTTCACCCTGCTCGACGCCAACCCCACGCTGAGCCGGCTCGCGCTCGAGCTGGCGCGCGACAGCTCGCGCCTTTCGGAGTGCCGCTATCTGCCGGGCGACGCCGGCGGCAACCTCACTGAAGTCTCGCAAGCCGATCTCGTCGTCGCCAGCTACATCATCGGCGAGCTCAATGAAGGCGACCAGCGCAAGCTGACGGAAGCGATGTGGGCCAAGGCGCGCCACGCGCTGGTCGTGATCGAGCCGGGCACGCCCGCCGGCTACGCCCGCATCCTCGCGCTGCGCCAGCAGCTGATCGCAGCTGGCGCCTACGTCGCCGCGCCCTGCCCGCACGAAAAGCCCTGCCCGCTCGTAGCGCCCGACTGGTGCCATTTCAGCCAGCGCCTGCCGCGCTCGCAGGCGCACCGCCAGATCAAGGGTGCCGAGGTGCCGTTCGAGGACGAGCGCTTCATCTACGTCGCCCTGACCCGTACGCCGCCAACGCGTGCGTCACGCGTGCTGGCACCGCCGGATGTCGGCAAGGCCGAGATCACGGCCAAGCTCTGCACCGAGAGCGGCGTCGAACTCGCCAAGGTCGCCCGCCGCGACAAGGCCGCCTATGCGGCTGCCCGGCGCTGGCGCTGGGGCGATGCCGTTATTGCCGAAAGTTAACCTCATTCAAGGCTTTCGCCTTGAACTTGGATGGTTCCCGGTTCGACCAAGTCTTACCTGCCCTCTGCGCCGGGGCTCTCGTCCTGCGCCAATTTGGTCTACCCTAGCGCCCGCCTCAATCCCCTTCAGGAGTCCTCCATGTCGACCGGCTGGATCGTTCTCGGCGTCATCGTCGTTCTCGTGTTCTTGGCCTTCAGCGCCTACAACCGCCTGGTCGCGCTGGGCCAGCGCGTCGGCCAGGCCTTTGCCGATATCGACGTGCAGCTCAAGCAGCGTCACGATCTCATTCCGAACCTGGTCGAGACCGTGAAGGGCTATGCCTCGCATGAGCGCGGCACGCTCGACGACGTCATCAAGGCGCGCAATTCGGCGATGTCGGCGCAGGGCCCGGCGCAGGTATCCGCCGCCGAGAACCAGCTCTCCGGTGCGCTCGGCCGGCTGATCGCGCTGTCGGAGGCCTATCCGGACCTCAAGGCCAATGCCAACTTCCAGCAACTCGCATCCGAGCTCTCCGACCTCGAGAACAAGATCGCGGCGAGCCGCCGCTTCTTCAACAACGCGGTCCAGGAATACAACACCGGCATCCAGCAGATGCCCGCCGCGCTGTTCGCCGGCATGTTCGGCTTCACCAGGAAGGACTTCTTCGATCTCGGCGCCAGCCGCACCGAGGTCGAAGCCACGCCTCAGGTGAAGTTCTGATTGCCTAGCATGTCCATTGTTTTTCTCCGTCATTCTGGGGCGTCACGAAGCGACGAACTATGGTGCGCAGTTGCGCACCAGGGAATCTCGAGGTTCCGGGTTCGCGCCTTCGGCGCGCCCCGGAACGACGGACATTGACGAAGGCCCGCCATGGCCGCGTATGGACTCTACACGCATATCGCCTCGAACAAGTTTCGTTCGATGCTGCTGCTCGCCGGCCTGTTCGCGCTGGTCTATGTGCTGGTCTATGCCGGCGCGCTGGTCGCTGAAGTTCTGATCGACAGCAATCGGACCGCCGCCTTCTACCTGAGCCACGCCTTCCATGATCTGATCGTCGCCGCGCCCATTGCGACGGTCGTCACAGTGGCCTGGGTCGTGATCGCCTATTTCTTCCACCAGTCGATGATCGACGCCGTGACCGGCGGCCACGATGTCACCCGGCAGGAGGAGCCGCGGCTCTACAATCTGCTCGAAAACCTCTGCATCTCGCGCGGCATCACCATGCCGAAGCTGAAGATCATGGAAAGCCCGGCGTTGAACGCGTTCGCGACCGGCCTCAACCCGCGGCAATACTCGGTCACCGTCACGACCGGTCTCCTCAGCGCGCTGAACGACAAGGAGATCGAGGCGGTGCTGGGGCATGAGCTGACCCACATCAAGAACGGCGACGTGCAGCTGATGGTGGTTGCCGTCATCATCGCCGGCGTGGTCGGCTTCTTCGGCGAATTGTTCTTCCGCCTGTTCACCAATTTCAGCTGGAACACCAGTGGCGGCTCGTGGTCGTCAGGCTCCTCCTCCTCGTCGCGCTCGTCCTCGTCGAGCGACAGCAAGAGCTCCGGCGGCGGCGCGGTGATCGTCATCATCATCGCGGTCGTGCTGATCGTGGTGGCCTGGCTGATGTCGCAGGTGGTGAAGCTGGCGCTGTCGCGCTCGCGCGAATATCTCGCCGATGCCGGCTCGGTCGAGCTGACCAAAGATCCCGATGCCATGATCTCGGCGCTGCGCAAGATCGAGGGCCGCGGCGAGCTACCGGGCGCGACCTCGGCGGTGATGGAGCTCTGCGTCGACAATCCGCGCGAGGGCTTTGCCGATTTGTTCGCCACCCATCCCTCGGTGCAGTCCCGGGTCGATGCACTGGTCAAGTTTGCCGGCGGCCACGATCCCGGCCCGCTGCCCGACCCGACTGCAGCGACGGATCAGCCCGAAGCGCAGGCTGACTCGCAAACCACCCCGCCGCCGCTATCGCAGGGACCGTGGGGCGATGCAGCCGGTCCGGCCAGTCCGCCGCCGATCCCCGCGCCCAGCCCCTCCGGAACCGCGGCTGGCAATCCGATGGGTCCCTGGGGCCGCCATTGAAGCAGGCACCGCGTGCGGCGGTTTCGCAACGATCAGGAAAAACCGCCGGAATAGCTGCATCGGCGTGCCGAGGATTTGAATTCTCCCTTGTTTCTGCCATGTTCGCGCCCAACAGCAGACTCGGGACATCGGTCTCGGGCCCGGCCGATTGCGACCTCGCGATCGGGGGCGCGCGTTAGGGGACAGCAATGGCAAAGCCGGCAGTGGTTGTGGTGGGCGCGGACAAGGGCGGGGTCGGCAAGACCACGGTATCGCGCACCCTGCTCGATTATTTCTCAGCCAACAACGTGCCGACTCGTGCCTTCGACACGGAGTCGCCGCGCGGAACCCTGAAGCGCTTCCACCCTGATATCACCGAGATCGTCGACATGACGACGACGGCCGACCAGATGAAAATTTTCGACACGCTCAACGCGGTCAGCCCGTCGGTCACCGTCATCGACGTCCGCGCCGGTCTGCTCTCGCCCGCGCTGGCCTCGCTCCGCGACATCGGCTTCCTCGACGCCGCCAAGGCCGGCCAGATCACCTTCGCGGTGTTCCATATCCTCGGCCCCTCGATCGCCTCGCTGGAGGAAATCGCCGAGACCGCCGGCTTCATGACCGGCGCGAAATACTTCCTGGTCAAGAATTTCATCAACGATACCCAGTTCTTCCAGTGGGATCAGGCGACCTATAATTCCTATTTCCACCGCATCAAGGACGCCACCGAGCTGACCATCCCCAAGCTCAACGAGATGGCCTATGAGCAGGTCGAGGTGTCGTCCGTTCCGTTCCTGAAATTCGTCGCCAACAAGGGCATCAGCGACGAGGCCGCGAACTATTCCTTCGTGCTACGCGGCTATGTCCGCCACTGGCTGGCCAATGTCTGGAGCGAGTTCGACCGCATTCGCCTGACGGACATCGTCGGTTCGAAGCCGGTGACCCGCAACAGCGAAAAATAGTTGCGGACCCCGGGCTGATACGGCTGGATTGGGCGGCAAGTTCGCTCAAATAATAACCCGCAATGTCCGCGACACCCGTCTACATCATCTGCTCGCCCCGCCCGCAGGTCGGCAAGACCCTGCTGGCGCGGCTTCTGAGCGAATTCCTGCTGCTCAAGAACGGCAACGTGGCGGCCTTCGACGTCAATCTGAAGGAGCCGTCGCTGCTGGACTATCTGCCTGGCATCACCGAGACCGCCGACGTGATCGACACCTACGGCAAGATGCAGCTGATGGACCGCGTCATCGTCGATGACGGCCTCGCCAAGGTCATCGACCTCGGCTTCCACGCCTTCGACGAGTTCTTCAAGATGACCGAGGAGATCGGCCTGCTCAAGGAAGCGGCACGCCGGCATGTCGCACCGCAGATCATGTTCGTCGCCGACACCGACCGCGTCTCGGCGCGCGCCCACGAGATGCTGCGCGGACAGATCCCCCGGATGAGCTTGATCACGGTTGACAATGAATATGTCGTGCGCGGCGAGCTGCCGGCTGCGATGGAAGGCGGCCGGCTGTTCCGCCTGCCCGCGCTGCCCGGCTTCCTGAAAACCTATATCGACCGGCTGAACTTCTCCTTCACCGGCTATCTGCGCCAGGAGAAGGACTCCTCGACCGAGCTGCACCAGTGGACCCGGAGGAATTACCTCGCCTTCCGCGAGCTGGAGCTCAACCTGATCCTGCAGAGGTCGTGACCCGAAACGACCCGGACGCTCAGTGCCCCTCGAACGTCATCAGCGTGCGTACCGGCAGGTCCATGGCGCGCAGCTTGGCGGCGCCGCCGAGCTCGGGCAGGTCGACGATGAAGCAGGCAGCGATCACGTTGGCGCCGATCTGGCGCAGCAGTTTTACAGCGCCCTCCGCGGTGCCGCCGGTGGCGATGAGATCGTCGACGAGAATGACGCGTTCACCGGGCTGGACCGCATCCACATGCATCTCCATCTCGTCGATGCCGTATTCGAGCGAGTAGGCGATGCGCACGGTGGTGTGCGGCAGCTTGCCCTTCTTGCGGATCGGCACGAAGCCGGCCGAGAGCTGATGCGCCACCGCCCCGCCGATGATGAAGCCGCGCGCTTCCATGCCGGCGACCTTGTCGATCTTGTTGCCGGCCCAGGGATTGACGAGCTCGTCCACCGCGCGGCGGAAGGCGCGCGCATCGGCGAGCAAGGTCGTGATATCGCGGAACATGACCCCCGGCTTGGGATAGTCGGGGATGGTGCGGACGCTCGCCTTCAGATCGTGGTCAAAGGTCATTTGTATCCCATGTTAGCTGTCATTCCGGAGCGGCTCGAAGAGCCGAACTCTGGTGCGCAATTGCGCACCTGAGAATCTCGAGATTCCGGGTCTGGTGCTTGCGCACCATCCCGGAATGACGAGCATGAAACATGCACTCAATTCGTCCCGGCATCCAGCCGGAACGCATTCTCGACAATCTTCAAGCCCACCTCGTTGCCGAGCGACATCAGCGATTCCGGGTGGAATTGCACGCCGGCGACCGGCAGGGTCTTGTGCTCCAGCGCCATGGCGACGCCGTCCTCGGTGCTGGCGGTGACGCTTAGCACCTCCGGCATGCTGTCGCGCTCGACGAACAGCGAATGATAGCGGCCGATGACGATCTCGTTCGGCAGATTGCGCATCAAGCGTCCGCCGCGCACCTGCACCCGCGACGGCCGGCCGTGGGCTGGATGGGTGAGCTGGCCGAGCTCGCCGCCGAAATATTCGCCGATGGCCTGCACGCCGAGGCAGACGCCGAACACCGGCAGCTGCTTCTCCAGCGCCGCATCGATCGTCTTTTTGATCCCGAAATCTTCGGGGCGCCCAGGGCCAGGCGACAGCACGAGCAAATCCCACCTCTTGCGCTTGAGCATGTCGAGCGCATGCACATAGCGGACCACGGTGACCTCGGCGCCGACCTGGCGGAAATAGTCGGCGAGCATATGCACAAAGCTGTCGTCGTGGTCGATCAGCAGCACCTGCTTGCCCGAGCCTGTGGCATCGGGCGCGAAAGTGGAGAGCGGCTTTGGCGGATCGCCGCGCAGCGCCTGGAACAGCGCAGCGGCCTTGACCTGGCACTCGCGGTCTTCCGCGGCGGGATCGGAGTCGAACAGACAAGTCGCGCCGACCCGCACTTCGGCAAGGCCGTCTTTCATGCGGATGGTGCGGATGGTGAGGCCGGTGTTGATGCTGCCGTCAAAATTCACCGCGCCGATGGCGCCGGCGTACCAGCGCCGGGGCGAGCGTTCGTGATCCTCGACGAACTGCATCGCCCAGAGCTTTGGCGCGCCTGTTACGGTCACCGCCCAGGCATGGGTGAGGAACGCATCGAGCGCGTCGAAGCCGGGGCGCAGCATGCCCTCGACGTGATCGACGGTGTGGAACAGCTTTGAGTAGGTCTCGATCTGCCGCCTCGCCAGCACCTTGATGGTGCCGGGCACGCAGACGCGCGCCTTGTCGTTGCGATCGACGTCGGTGCACATGTTGAGCTCGAACTCGTCCTTCTCCGAGTTCAGCAGCTGGCGGATTTGTTCGGCATCACCGATCGCGTCGGTGCCGCGCGCGATCGTGCCCGAGATCGGGCAGGTCTCGACGCGGCGTCCGTCCGAGCGCACGAACATTTCCGGCGAGGCCGAGACGAGGAATTCGCCCTCGCCGAGATTCATCAGCGCGCCATAGGGCGATGGATTGATGACGCAGAGCCGCTGAAACACTTCGGCCGGCGAGCGATCGCATGGTTCTGCGAAGAGCTGGCCGGGCACAGCCTCGAACAAATCGCCGCGGGCAAACGCCGCGCGCGCGGTCTCGACGGTCGCCTGATATTCGCCGGGCGCGTGATCGGCAAAGCCCTGGCGCGGCGTCTTCAGATACGGGCTCTCGGCGGTCTCGCGCGGCAGGCCCTCGGTGGATTTGCCCTTCCAGGCAAAATCGTAGGTGAGCACCACGCCGCGGCCGGTGGCGCGGTCATAGGCCAGCAGGCGATCGGGAACGTAGAGCACGATGTCGCGCTGGTCGGCCTCGCGCGGGCGCTTTTGCACGAGGTCCTCGATCTGGAACACGAGGTCATAGGCGAAGGCGCCGAACAGGCCGAGCAGCCCGTCATCATTGGCGGAGAAAGCGGCAATGATGTCGCGCACCATCGACATCACGCTGGCGCGCCGCGTGCGCTGGTCCTCCTCGACCGGCGCATCGCCGCGGATGATGTGGCCGGCAAGGCGCGTGGCGGTCTTCTCGGAGATCACCACGCAAGGCTCGCGCAGCACGTCCGCGAGGAAGGCGATCAGTACCTGGCCGCGTTCGTTGAGCGCCTCCAGCTTGAAATCGACGCCTGATGTCTCGAGCTTGAGCGGCGGATCGGAGAAGCCGAGGTCAAAGCTCTCGTAGCGGCCGGGCACGGTGGTGCCCGAGGACAGCACCACCCCGCGGCGGCGGTCGAGCAGATTGATGAGATCGTCGAGCCGATTGGCGCCGCCGGTGAATTGCTCCGCGACACGCGTGATCGCGAGACCGCCGCGGGTCACGTAATCGCTTCTGGCCGGGAGGGCAAAGACTATCCTGTTCATGTGATCCTCTTGGGGTCCTCTTACGAGACTTGCCGAGGGAACGCCACACAGGACAAACGAGAAGGCCGCCGCGCTGTGCTGGCGACCTCAGACGATTTGGGAAAGGAAAATCGCACCGGCCACCTCTTTAGGAGGTGCGCCACCAAAGACGGGCTGGGCGGACGGCGGTGCTCATGGGGCGGATACTCACCATGGCCCGGGGGCGGCGTCAAGGGTGGCGGCAAGGCGGTAGCCCGGATGGAGCGAACGGGGCGACGCTTCGCGCCGACCCGTTGGCTCCATCCGGGCTACGAGCGATCACCCAAGATGCTTCCGGAAAAACTCCGTCGCCCTGCCCCAGGCGAGCTCGGCGGCTTCGCGGTCGTGCACGGCCTGGCGCTGCTCGTTGACGAAGGCGTGTTCGGCGTCATAGCGGAACAGCTCGAGCGACTTGCCGGCGGCCTTCATGGCCTTCTCGAAGCCGCCCACCAGCTCCGGCGTGCACCAATCGTCCTTGTTGGCGAAATGGGCCTGGAGCGGGATCTTGACGTCGGCGGGCTTGGCGGCCTGCTCCGGCGGGATGCCGTAGAACACGACACCGGCGGCGAGCTCAGGCACATGGACCGCGCCGATGATGGTGACGGCACCGCCGAGGCAGAAGCCTGTCAGCCCGACCTTGGCACCGTTGCGCGACAGATATTGCGCGGCGCCGCGCACGGTCTGCGTGGTGGCATCCATGAAGTCGAGCGAGTTCATTTCCTTGTTGGCGGAATCCGTGTCGTGATACGGCACCACCTTGCCCTTGTAGAGATCGGGCGCCAGCGCATCGAAGCCGGCCAGCGCAAAGCGATCGCACAGGCCCTTGATCTGGTCCGACAGGCCCCACCATTCCTGGATCACGACCACGCCCGGCGCATTGCCGCGCGCGGCATTGGCGAGATAGCCCGAGGCGTCCTTGCCGTCCGGGCGCTTGAAGGTGATCGTGGTTCCCATGGTGTCCTCCGGTGAGTTTCTTGGGGGAGCGGTTGACGGCATTTTGGCGGGTGAGGACGTGTGAAGCAATCCACACTCTCGTCATTCCGGGGCGGTGCGCAGCACCGAACCCGGAATCTCGAGATTCCGGGTTCACGCCATCGCGCGCCGCCCCGGAATGACCGCACAACAAAAAAGCCCCCTTGCGGGGGCTTCTTCATTCTCGTCGCGCGCCGCTCAGTGGGAGTCGGCCCAGACCTTCTTCTTGGTGAAGTACATCAGCAGCGCGAAGATGATCAGGAACACGAACACCTGGAAACCGAGGCGCTTGCGCGCTTCCATGTGCGGTTCGGCGGTCCACATCAGGAACGTGGTGACGTCCTTGGAGTATTGCGCGACCGTCGTCGGCGAGCCGTCGTCATAGGTCACCTGGCCGTCGCTGAGCGGCTTCGGCATCTTGATGGCGTGGCCCGGGAAGTACCTGTTGAAGTAGGAGCCCTCCGGGATCGTCACGCCTTCCGGCACCTTCTCCTCAAAACCCTGGAGCACCGCCGCGACATAGTCCGGGCCCTGCTCCTGGTACTGGGTGAAGAAGTCGAAGATGAACCAGGGGAAACCGCGGCCGTAGGAACGCGCCTTGGTGATCAGCGACAGGTCGGGCGGCGCCGCACCGCCGTTGGCAGCACGGGCGGCCTGCTCGTTCGGGAACGGCGAGGGGAAGTAGTCGGCTGCCCGGCCAGGGCGCTCGAACATGTCGCCCGCGTCGTTCGGACCATCCTTGATCTTGTAGTCGGAGGCGAAGGCTGCCACCTGCGCCACGGAATAGCCGGGGCCACCGGGTTCACCGAGATTGCGGAAGGCGACGTAGGACAGGCCGTGGCAGTTGGCGCAGACCTCCTTGTAGACCTTCAGGCCGCGCTGGAGCGCGCCGCGGTCGAACTTGCCGAACGGACCTGAGAACGACCATTTGTTGCCCGGCGGCTTGTCGCTGCCTTCACTGGCCCGGGCATCCCCGAGGCTGCCGAGGAACAGCGCACCGGCGGCGACCAGCGCGACCGCGACGGAGGCCACAGCCTTGCTGCCCTTGGCGAGGATCGCCTCCGAGATCGAGTTCGGCACCGGCCGCGGCGTCTCGATGCGCGAGAGCAGCGGCAGCACGATCAGGAAATAGGCGAAGTAGCACACCGTCAGGACCCGGCCGGCAACCACGTAGATGCCTTCCGGCGGCTGCGCGCCGAGATAGCCGAGCAGGATGCAGACCGCGACGAAGATCCAGAAGAACTGCTTGGCCAGCGGACGGTACTTCGACGACCGCGTCCTGGCGCTGTCCAGCCAGGGCAGGAAGCACAGGATGATGATCGCCGAGAACATCGCGATGACGCCCGCGAGCTTGTTCGGGATCGAGCGCAGGATCGCGTAGAACGGCAGGTAATACCATTCCGGCACGATGTGCGGCGGCGTCACGCCCGGGTTCGCCGGAATGTAGTTGTCGGCATCGCCCAGATAGTTCGGCATGTAGAAGATGAACCAGGCGTAGAGCAGCAGGAAGCAGGACACGCCGAACATGTCCTTGATGGTCGCGTGCGGCGTGAACGGCACCGTGTCCTTTTCCGTCTTCGGCTCGACGCCGTCGGGATTGTTCTGGCCGGCGACGTGCAGCGCCCAGACGTGCAGCACGACGACGCCTGCGATCAGGAACGGCAGGAGATAGTGCAGCGAGAAGAAGCGGTTCAGCGTCGGGTTGCCGACCGAATAGCCGCCCCACAGCAGCGTCACGATGCTCTCGCCGACATAGGGAATGGCGGAGAACAGGTTGGTGATGACGGTGGCGCCCCAGAAGCTCATCTGGCCCCACGGCAGCACGTAGCCCATGAAGCCCGTCGCCATCATCAGGAGGTAGATGATGACGCCGAGGATCCACAGCACCTCGCGCGGCTCCTTGTAGGAGCCGTAATAGAGGCCGCGCAGCATGTGGACATAGACCGCGAAGAAGAACATCGACGCGCCGCAGGCGTGCATGTTGCGCAGCAACCAGCCGTAATTGACGTCACGGACGATCAGCTCGACCGACTTGAAGGCGAGATCGGCATGCGGCGTGTAGTGCATCGCCAGGATGACGCCGGTGAGGATCTGCATCCCCAGCATGAAGGAGAGGATGGCGCCGAAGGTCCACCAGTAGTTCAGGTTGCGCGGGGTGGGATAGACGACGAAGGAAGAGTGCATGAGGCCGAGGATCGGCAGACGCCGCTCGATCCATTGCAGGGCCGGATTGCTCGGCTGGTAGTCGGATGGTCCGCTCATGATGCGATCCTGAGGAAATATAACGACGAGACGGCGCGAAGCTTCGGACGCAGGTCCGCGGCTCAGCCGATCTGGATTTTGGTGTCGGAAACGAACTGGTACGGCGGCACGGCCAGGTTCGCGGGCGCGGGTCCCTGGCGGATGCGGCCAGACGAGTCGTACTGCGACCCATGGCAGGGGCAGAAAAAGCCGTCGTAATTGCCCTCATGGGCGATCGGGATGCAGCCGAGATGGGTGCAGATGCCGATCACGACCAGCCACTGCTCATGGCCGGACTTGACGCGGGCCTCGTCGGTCTGCGGATCGGGCAGGCTCGCCACGTTGACGGCGCGCGCCTCGTCGATCTGCTTCTTGGTGCGGTGGCTGATGTAGATCGGCTTGCCGCGCCAGAACACCTTGATGTCCTGGCCCTCGGCGACCGGGCTGAGATCGACCTCGATCGGCGCACCGGCGGCGATGGTCGACGCATCGGGATTCATTTGGGAGATGAAGGGCCAGAGCGCGGCTGCGCCCCCTACTGCTGCAGCTGCCCCTGTTGCAACGAATAAGAAATCACGGCGTGTCGGATGGTCCGCCGAAGACGCTGTCGTCACGATTCCAACCCTTTCTTCTTATGCTGCCGGCGGAACCGCTCCGGGAGCCCCCAAGGTCCCCAGAACAGCCTGCCGGCGCCCGCGGCCCCCCGCGGCGGCAGAACTTCACTTGTCCCCACCAAAACAAGGGCGAAAACAGCAGTCCAGAATCGTTCTATTGGCACCCTTGCCGGGCGAGCGCAAGCCCGCTAACGGCGCGGGAGCGTGCAATGCACGAATTCCCGCGCCAGCGATGTTTTATTGAGACAATTCGGTCCCGGCCCAACCCGACATCAAGCCATGCAGATAGCGCTTTTCCAGCCTGACATCCCCCAGAACACCGGCACGATTCTCCGCCTCTGCGCCTGCCTGGGTATGACTGCCCATATCATCGAGCCGGCAGGGTTCCCGGTCTCCGACCGCCATTTCCGCCGGGCGGGAATGGATTATCTTGACCATGTCAGCATCGTCAGACACGACTCCTGGGCGAAGTTCGAGGAGTGGCGCGCGGCACAGGGCTACCGCCTGCTCCTGTTCACCACCAAGGGTGCCACCGACTACCGCGATTTCCGTTACCAGACGGCGGACATCCTGCTATTCGGGCGCGAGAGCGCCGGGGTCACCGACGCGGTGGTCGAGGCCGCGGATGCGCGGCTGGTGATCCCGATCAATCCGGGGCTGCGGTCGCTCAATGTCGCCATGAGCGCGGCGATGGCCGCAGGCGAAGCGCTGCGGCAGCTCCGGAACCCGCAAGTTTGAGACCATTGAGGAGAGACCAGTGAGTTACGCGGTCAAGGAGATCTTCCTGACCCTGCAAGGCGAAGGCGCCCATGCCGGGCGCGCGTCCGTGTTCTGCCGTTTTGCCGGCTGCAACCTCTGGAGCGGCCGCGAGGCCGACCGCACGGACGCCGTGTGCAAGTTCTGTGACACGGACTTCGTCGGCACCGACGGCACGCTCGGCGGCCGTTACGCCTCGGCTGCGGATCTCGCCGACACCATCGCCGCGCAGTGGACCGCCTCCAACGACAACCGCTATGTGGTGCTGACCGGCGGCGAGCCGCTGCTCCAGGTCGACGCCGACCTGATCGATGCGCTCCATGCGCGCGGCTTCGAGATCGGCGTCGAGACCAACGGCACGATTGCAGCGCCTGACGGCCTCGACTGGATCTGCGTCAGTCCCAAGGGCGGCAGCGAGCTCGTGCAGACGCGCGGGCATGAGCTGAAGCTGGTCTATCCGCAGGCCCTCGCCGCCCCCGAGACCTTCGAGGGCCTCGCCTTCGAGCGCTTCTCGCTGCAGCCGATGGACGGGCCCGAGGTCACGGAGAACACCGCGCGCGCGATCGACTATTGCCTGCGCCACCCGCAGTGGCGGCTGAGCGTGCAGACGCATAAATCGCTCGGCATCAGATAGGATTGGTTTTCGGACAGATGTGGGAATTGACCAAATCGTTCCGCTTCGAGGCGGCGCATTCACTATCGGGCACGACCTTCGGTGCAGCGAGCGAGGAGATCCACGGCCACTCCTTCCGCGCCGAGGTGACGCTGCGCGGCACGCCCGATCCCAAGACGGGCATGGTGGTCGACCTCGGCCTCGTCCAGCGCGCCATCGAGGACGTCAGGCTCACGCTCGACCACAAGTACCTCAACAAGATCGAGGCGCTGGGCACGCCGACGCTGGAAAACCTCTCGCGCTTCGTCTGGGAGCGGCTGGCGCATATCGGCAAGCTGACCCGCGTCAGCATCCACCGCGACAGTTGCAACGAGAGCTGCACCTATTACGGTCCGCAAGAATAGTCACGATCTCGTAGGGTGGGCAAAGCGGAGCGTGCCCACCAATCAAGACGACGGTGAAAGATGGTGGGCACGGCGCGAGGACGCCTTTGCCCACCCTACGGCAGCTTCGCTCGGGAATAGATGATGGACGCATCGACAATCGAAGACCGCAAGAGCCGCGCCCGCGCCTGGTTCGAAGCCCTGCGCGATGACATCTGCGCAAGCTTCGAGCGGCTCGAGGACGACGCGCCGCAGAGCCTCTATCCGGGCGAGGCCGGCCGCTTCGAACGCACGCCCTGGCAGCGCACCGACCACTCTGGCGCGGCGGGCGGCGGCGGCATGATGTCGATGATGCATGGGCGCCTGTTCGAGAAGGTCGGCGTGCATTGCTCGACCGTGCATGGCGAATTCGCACCCGAGTTTCGCGCGCAGATTCCGGGCGCGGCGGAGGACCCGAAATTCTGGGCCTCCGGCATCTCGCTGATCGCACATATGCGCAATCCGCATGTGCCCGCCGTGCACATGAACACGCGCTTCGTCGTCACCACCAAAGCCTGGTTCGGCGGCGGCGCGGACCTGACGCCGGTGCTCGACCGCCGGCGCACGCAGGAGGATGCCGACACGCTCGCTTTCCATGCCGCGATGAAAGAGGCGTGCGACCAGCCGAACGGCGTTGCCGACTACGACAAGTACAAGAAGTGGTGCGACGAGTATTTCTACCTGCCGCACCGGAAAGAGGCGCGCGGCATCGGCGGCATCTTCTACGACTGGCACGACAGCGGCGATTGGGACGCCGACCTCGCCTTCACGCAGGATGTCGGCCGCACCTTCCTGAAGATCTACCCCGAGATCGTCAGGCGTAATTTCGCGAGCGCCTGGACGGCTGATGATCGCGAGGAGCAACTGATCCGGCGCGGGCGCTATGTCGAATTCAACCTGCTCTACGACCGCGGCACCATCTTCGGGCTCAAGACCGGCGGCAATGTGGACTCCATCCTGTCGTCGCTGCCGCCGGAGGTGAAATGGCCATGAGCGCTTTGAGGCCACTGCCGCGCGCCATGTTGATCGACATGGACGACACCATCCTGTCGGCCTATGGCCGGCCCGAGATCGCCTGGAACACCATCGCCAACGAATTCGCCGCAGAGCTTGCCCCGCTGCCGCCGCGGGAGGTCGCAACGGCGGTGCTGGCCTTCGCGCGAAACTTCTGGACCAATGCGGACGCCTCGTGGCGGCTCAGGCTCGCCGAAGCCCGTCATCTGACGGTGAAGGGCGGCTTCGCCGCGCTCGCCGCCGCCGGCCACCGCGCGCTCCCCGACGATCTCGCCATCCGCATCGCCGACCGCTTCACCGCCTATCGCGAGGAGGAGATGTTCGTCTTCCCCGGCGCGCATGAGGCGATCGACCAGTTGAAGGCGCTCGGGGTCAAGCTCGCGCTGGTGACCAACGGCGCCGCCGATACCCAGCGCGCCAAGGTCGAGCGCTTCGAGCTCGCGCACCGCTTCCACCACATCCAGATCGAAGGCGAGCACGGTTTCGGCAAGCCCGAGGAGCGCGCCTATCTGCACGCGATGGAGGCGCTCGGCGTCAGCGCGAAAGACACCTGGATGATCGGCGACAATCTGGAATGGGAAGTCGTGACGCCGCAGCGGCTCGGCATCTATGCGATCTGGATCGACGTGCATGGCGACGGCCTGCCCGCAGGCTCGACCGTCAGGCCCGACCGCATCATCCGCTCGCTGACCGAGCTCGTGCCGGACCGGGCTTGATCGGGGCACGCCACCAAAAATCGAAAACAACCCCATGCACAGTAGCGGGGTGTTGCAAATTCAAGAGATTGCTGATTTTCAGAATAGTCGTTGACGCGTCGGGCAAAACAGGGGCATGATGTCATCGTCGCGATGTCCGATGGACAGGCGGGCCCGCATCATCCGCTCGCCCATCGAGCCGCCGCCTCCCGACATCCGACAGCGCCCCTGCCCCACTTGAAGTGAAATACCTCACAGTTCGCAATCCGCGATTGCGCTACTTTTGCACCATGGGGCGTGGAGTGAGTTGGAGGCGATCATGGAGCAGGAGAAGGAGAAGGAGAAGGAGAAGGACGCAGCGCAGAAGCAGCCTCCCGCCGAGGAACCGCTGGGTTGGCTCGCCAAGTTCGATCGCCGTTTCACCCTCGTCAAAGGCCTCTCGGTCGTGACGGTGCTGAGCAGCCTCTTTGTCGGATCCTTTCAGTACCTGGGATCCTATCAGGACAAGGTGAGCGCTCAGGCCAAGGAAAACATGCAAGCCGCGGCGAAGACGTTCGACGACATCTCGACGAAGTTTTCCCAGGTGCAGGCGCTGCAACAGCAGCTGTTCTCCGACTACGCGACCGCACTCGACGATCGCGCCGACGCCAGCGAGCAGGCTCTTGCCGTCAAGAGCGCCCAGGAGATTCTGAAGGTCTACGAAGACGCCCAGCTCGCCCTGTTCGAAACCGGCGAGTTGATGGCGCGCAACGCCCAGATGTACATCGACTGGGCGACGAACTTCAGGCGCGATCCGACGGAACAATCTGCCCCGACGAGCGATCCGCTCGACCAGACCCTGCTGCGCGCCTATGACTTCGATTGCGACCACAACCTGCCGCAATTCATGCCCGCGAACGGCAGCACGGCCGCCGCCCCGCGCGTCTCTGCCGAGAATGCGTGCACGATCGATGCCAAGCATAATTGGGACCCGGCCTATTCCTACGTCGATATCTGTCCCAAGAACCGCGAGAAGGCCGGCTCGAACGAGTCCGTGACGATTCATTGGTACAGCGCCAAGCACCAGGTGCTGGTGATGCACTATTGCCTGCGCAATTTGCACGAGAGATTGGCGCCGGTGCGCCACTGGGCTTCGCGACCCGAAGCGAAGGCGGCCGCGAGCGAGGCTTCACCGCCGGTCGATCGGGACAACATCCAATTGGCGATCGACCTTCAGGCCAAGCGGCTCAACGCCTTCATGAACCTTGCGACCTTCGACATGGACGGCATCCGGGAGAGTTATCGTCCGGACAGCTTTGCCTGCCGTGTCCCGATCGTGACGTCCGTGGTGGGCTTCTTCAACGATTCCTGCACGCCGATCAAAACGACGCCGATCATCGTCACCAGGCGTTGATATCGCACCGGAATTTCGGGCGGCGCGGAGGCGTCCGCATCACCGGCTGAAACCCGGCCGCCGGTGATCGCCCTGTCATGACCGCCTGCTAACTTCGCCGCCGCGTCGATCAACTCGAAAGGGACAATCCATGGACTTGAAAGCCGGCGATGTCGTGATGCTGAAATCCGGCGGCCAGCCGCTGACCGTCGCGGAAGTGAAAGAAGACGACGTGCTCTGCCTCTGGATGGGCATGGAAGGCGACCTGTTCCGCGAGACGCTGCCGCTGGCCACGCTCGTGCAGGTGGAGGAAGACCCCGACGAGGAAGAGGACGACGAAGATGAGGATGAAGACGAGGACGACGAAGACGAGGAGTAGGCGCGCCTAAGACCGCATCCTCATCAGGCCGGAGCGTTCCGCTCCGGCGCTCTGATGTCCGCCTCTCTGCCGATAACGCTGCAATGGCGGACATCGCTGGATGGCGCGGATGGGCCAGAACTGACAATGCGATGGCTTCAATGGTGACTCCCGCCGAACCGGAAGAGCAAAAAATAGCCCGCCGGAACGAAAAACAATGTCAGCAACGAGGCGATGGCGAGCCCGGACATCATGAGTATCGCCATTGGCTGCCACAGCGCGCCACCCGCGATCGCCATCGGCGCCAGTCCGAGAACGGTAGTCGCCGAAGTCAAGAGGATCGGCCGTAGCCGCTTTTCGGCGGCCGAAACGATCGCGTCCCGTAAACTCAGCTCCCTTCGTTCGATGTCGATCTGATCAATCAATACGATCGCGTTATTGATGATGATTCCCGACAGGCTAATGATGCCGAGCGTTCCGAAGAAGGAAAGCGGTTGCCCGGTCAGCAGCAGGCCATAGGGGATGCCGATCAGGATCAGCGGAACGGTGATGAACGTCAGGAGCGTGCGGCGGAACGAGTTGAATTGCAGAATGATCGCAAGCACCATGACCCCCAGGGCAAGGGGAAATCCAGCGACGAGCTTCTGGTTTGTCTCCGCACTCTGTTCGATCTCACCTCCGATCGCGACATGATAGCCGCCTGCAAGGTCGAGAGTCTGCAGACCCGGGCGAATGGACTCGAGAAGCTGACCAGCCGTCATGGATGCACCCCGCGCAGACACCGTGATCGTTCGCTCCTGATTCTTCCGGCGGATGCGCGCAAGATCGAATTCGGGCCGCAGCCTCGCGAACTGCGCCAGCGGAATCAGACCGCCGTTCTTCGCAAAGGTCGCACTGGTGAGACCTTCCAGGTTTTCCGACGTGTAGGCTCCGGCGCGGAGCACGATCGGAATGAGATTGTCGCCTTCGCGATAGGTCGACACCGCGTCGCCGCTGAAATAGGTGTTGAGGAGCTGGGCGATGTCTTCCGTGGTTATTCCAAGCTGGCGCGCGCGGTCCTGATCTATCTCGACGACCACTTTGATGAGCTTGTTGCCCCAATCGTCCTCATTTTCCCGGACGCCCGCTACGGCGCGAAGCAGCGATTGCACGTGTTCGCTCAGCTTCAAGAGGCGATCGGCATCGGGTCCGGAGATCTCCACGTCGACGATCCCCGATTCCACGGCCCCCATTGCAAGACGCTTGACCTTGAAGCGCCCCTCCGGGTGATTGGTGTAGAGGTACTTCCAGGCACGATCCGCTGCCCGCACCGCGCCGGGGTAATCGTTGGCATCGACAAGGAAGAAGGCCGACGCGGGATCGGGCGCCACAGGGGTCAACGTCAGATAGAAGCGCGGACCGCCGTCTCCGATATAGACGATGTTGCTAGCGACCTCGGGATTTTGCGTTTTGTCGCCGAGCCATCTGGAAATCGCCAGAGCCTGCGTCTCGGTGCGGGAAATATCCGTGCCATCGGGCATGTTCATGTAAATCAAAAATTGGTTGCGCTCGCTTAGCGGAAACATCTGTCTCGGCACGCGGCCGAACAGCGCAACAGAAAGCACGATCAGGCCGATGCACGCAGCCAGCACGAGAGGAGCGAACCGGAGCCCGGCCTGCAGGGCCGTGCCGTAAATCCATTGCAGCGGTGACGGAGACGCGGGCCGGTTTTCGCTGATCTCGACGCGGCCGAACAGCCAGACGGTCAGTGCCGGTAGGATGTAGAGGGCGGCGAGCCAAGAACCGGCCAACGTCAGGGCGACGACTGCGGCGAGCGAGTAACCGTATTCGCCCGACGATCCCGGCAACAGAAACAGGGGCAAGAAGGCCGCGACCGTGGTAACCGAGGATATCAGCAGCGGAAAGGCATATTGCTCTCCGGAGGCAAGACCCGCAGCCTGGGCCGGCATGCCGCGACCGATGCGACTGACGATATCCTCGACGATCACCACGCCATTGTCCACGAGAAGGCCAAGGGCAATGATGATGGCCGCGATCGAGACCTGCTCGAGCGCAATGCCGAGCTGACGCATGCCGATCAGCGCAAACATGATGGCAAACGGAACGATCATCGCCGCGATCAACCCCGCACGCAGGCCGAGAAACAGCACGACCAGCGCAGCCACGACCACGAAGGTTTGCGCCACGCTCGACAGCGCGGAATTGACGGAAGCGCGGACCTGATCGGCCTGGAAGCTCGCAAAGCTGATCGCGTACCCGATCGGAAGTTGTCGCTCATAGGCCTCCGCCTCGGCGCGCAGCCTCCGTCCGAGTTGCGTCACATCCTGGTCGGGCTGCATGATTACGCTGAGCACGACTGCGGCTCGCCCGTTGAAATAGACGGGCTTGGTCTTGGGAGAGACGTATCCGCGGTGAACGGTCACAAGATCGGCGAGCCGCACCAGGCTGTCCGTCACGCCCACGCGGGTCAGCATGGTCTCGATCGCACGCACGTTCGGAAAATCGCCGGATGTTTCCAACAGCAGTCGGGTGCCGTCCACATTCATGGACCCAGATGGAACCACAACGTTCTGCGCCTGCAGATCTTTTACCAGCGCGTTGACCTGGACGCCGACGGAGCCGAGTTTGCGCACATCGAGCTCAAGCCAAACCCGTTCGTCCTGAACGCCGAGAAGGTCGATCTTGGCGGTCCCGGGCAGATCATAGAGCTTCTTGCGAAAGTCTTCCCCGACGTCCTTCAATTCTCGCTGTGAAAAGCCCTCGCCGGTGATCGCGATCGTCGCGATTGCGACGTCACCGAAGTCGCTGTTGACGAAGGGGCCGGCGACGCCGGCGGGCAGCTCGACCTTCACGTCGCCCATCTTGTCACGCAGACGTTGCCAGGTCGCATTGACGTTGCCAATCTCATCCTTGAGATCGACGTAAATGATAAGCGATCCTTCGCTGGCAAGCGTTCTGATATCCTTGACTTCGGCCAACTCGCGGATCTTGCGCTCGATCGGAATCGCAATCAGGTTTTCAACGCGCTCCGGTGCCATTCCCGGGGACAGCGCCGATACCACCGCGGTCCGGATCACGACGACCGGATCTTCACGCTTGGGAAAACTCGGGTAGAGCGCCACGCCCGCAGCAAGCAGTACGATCATGACTGCGATGGTGAATCGTGACCGGGCGAGACTAAATCGCGTGAGGAAGTTCACGTTGCTTACTCCTGCACGGGAAGAAGCTTCACTTTTTGCCCGTCAAACAGATAGGAGACGCCGGCAGACGCAACGATGTCTCCCTCGCTCAGACCTTCGGTGACGATCAGGCGATTGTCGCGAACGCCTCCGACGACGACCTTGCGCTTGTGCACCGTGGAGCTCTGGCCGTCATAGACAAACACCGTCGCAGGTCCCTTGAGTTCCTTGCCGCCCTCCGGCGCCAGCACGCTGATAGGCACCAGAAAGCCGCTTGGCCCACCGCTCAAGGGATCCTCGATCGTGACTTCGACCGACATTCCGGCATTCAATCCGGTAACGTTGTTGTCGAGCCGGACGACGGCTGGAAAGGCCGACACCTGCTCCGCTTTGGATCCGAGCTCTCTGATCTCCCCGGTCACGGAAACGTCGGGCAGGTCCGCGACCTTGACGCCGACATGCTGACCGACTTTCAGATTCTGAAAGGTCGGTGCCGGCACCAGGAGGGACATCTCGAAGCGGTCATCGCTGTACAGAGTGAGGATCGGCTGTCCGGCCGCAACCTGCGCGAATGACTTCGTGTCCACGCGCGCGACCGTGCCCGAGAACGGTGCGAGAAGCTTGCTGCGGTCGAGATTGTGACTCGCGAGATCAAGCTGCCGCTTCGCTTGGTCCACCTGCGCCCGGGAGGTCAGCAGCGCCGCTCGCGATTGGTCGAATATGGCCTGGGTCGTAACCCCTTTTTTGAGCAGGTCCTCCTTGCGCTGGAAATCCGCCTCTGCGTTGTCGAGCTGTGCCTGCGCCTGCTGCACGCCGGCGCCCGCCTGCTCGACCTGCGTCTGCAGTGAGCGGGGATCGATCTCAGCCAACACATCGCCCAAAGACACCTTCTGGCCGACGATGAGGGTAACCGCTCTCAGTTGGCCAGCGATCTCGAACGACAGGCTGCTGACGTCCGCCGGCTGCAGGACGGTGGGAAAGCGGCGAACACGGCTCCCGGCTGTCGTCGAGACCTTGTAGGCGCGAAGTCCGCGCAAGGGCTGGTCGGTGGCGGCCTGCTGCTTCTCGCTACAGCCCTGCAAACCAAAGACGACGAAAGCGCAGATGACGAGTCGAGAAGACGGTCGACGCATGGCTCTGCTCCGTTCATGGCGCGACAGCAAAGAACATGAACGCGGCGAAAATCATCAAATGGACGATGCCTTGAAGCACCGTGGTTCTGCCGGTGCCGAACGTAATCACGCTGATGAACAAAGTTATGGCCAGCAGGGATTGATCTTTGGAATCCAAACCGAGCTGCAGGCGCTGTCCGAGCACAATCGAGACCGCGGCAACGGCCGGAATGGTCAGGCCGATCGTCGCCAGGGCCGATCCCAGGGCAAGGTTGAGGCTTGTTTGCAACCGATTCATTTGCGCGGCTCTCAATGCCGCCAGGGCCTCGGGCAGCAACACAAGCGCTGCAATGACGACCCCGACGACGGCCTTCGGCACATCGAGGCGAGTGATGGTCAATTCAACCGTGGGGGTGAGAGCCTTCGCGAGCCCGACGATGCCGACCAGAGAGACCATCAGGAGGCCCGCGCTGAGCAGCGTCGTCTGCACAGACGGCGGATGCTCATGTATCTCCTCATCGTCGGTCTTGACCGGAAGAAAAAAGTCGCGATGCCGCACTGTCTGAACGAAAACGAAAGCGCCGTACAACACCAACGACACGAAGCCCGCGAAAACCAGTTGCGGCGTCGTATAGGCCGGCCCGAGTTCCGCTGCCGCATAGTTGGGAAGGATCAGGGCAAGAAAGGTGAGGGCCGCCAGCACGACGAGCGCCGCGCTTGCCCCCTGGATCTGAAATCCCTGCTCGCGATGCCGGGCGCCCCCCATGAGCAGGGACAGGCCGACAATGCCATTGCACACAATCATCACCGCAGCGAAGACCGTATCGCGTGCCAAACCTGCCTTTTCAGCCGGAGCCGCGATCATCACCGAAACGATCAGCGCGGTCTCAATTGTCGTGACGGCCAGAGCCAGGACCAGAGTCCCGAACGGCTCGCCGACACGGTGAGCGATCACCTCCGCATGGTACACGGCCGCGAACACGGCACCGAACAGCGCAATGCCTGCGAGCGCGGAGACCAATCCGCCGGCACCGAGTACGAGCGCGAGTAGAAGTACGAGCCATGAGGCGACCGGCCACGCCCACGTCCACCAGCTAGTCCGTGCCGCACTCATCCGCACCCTCGTGCCCAGCTTTGCCCGCCGAGGATAATGCTGAACGATATCGTTGGAACCGCTTGATCTAAGTCAATGCAGCGCGGAAGTCCGCTAATGGGATGGTCCGGCCGTGCTCCGGCCCTGCCAGCACGAGAAGCTGGCAAGGGGCGCTCAAGACAAGGAGCACGCCATGTCTCAGAAACTCAACGCGGCGATCGCCGTGATCGGCATCGACATCGGCAAAAACTCGTTCCACATCGTGGGTCAGGATCACCGCGGTGCCATCGTGCTGCGGCAGAAGTGGTCGCGCGGCCAGGTGGAAACGCGGCTCGCCAACCTGCCGCCGTGCTTGATCGGTATGGAGGCCTGCGTAGGCGCCCATCATCTCAGCCGCAAACTCCAAGTACTTGGCCACGACGCCCGCCTGATGCCAGCGAAATACGTGCGCCCGTATTCGAAGGGACAGAAGAATGACTTCCGAGATGCGGAAGCCATCGCCGAGGCTGTCCAACGCCCGACCATGAAGTTCGTCGCGACCAAGACCGCCGATCAGCTCGACCTTCAGGCACTGCACCGCGTCCGCGATCGATTGGTCGGTCAGCGTACCGGCGCGATCAATCAGATCCGTGCGTTCCTGCTGGAACGGGGCATCGCCGTGCGGCAAGGCCCGCATTCCCTGCGGTTCGAGTTGCCAGGTATCTTGGCAACACGCACTGATGTGCTCTCGCCTCGCATGTTGCCCATCATCGAGGGTCTGGCGGAAGACTGGCGCCGGCTGGATGAGCGTATCGAGGGTCTATCTGGCGAGATCGAAACACTAGCCCGTCAAGATAGGGCCTGCCAGCGACTGATGACGGTGCCTGGCATTGGCCCAATCATCTCGAGCGCAATGGTGGCTGCGATCGGCACCGGAGACGTGTTCTCGAAAGGCCGCGACTTCGGCGCCTGGCTTGGACTTGTTCCGAAGCAGATATCGACCGGCGACCGCACGATCCTCGGCAGTATATCAAGGCGCGGTAATCGCTACCTGCGCGCGCTGTTCGTGCAAGCCGCGTGGGTTGTTCTGGTAAAGGTCAAGTGCTGGGAGCGCTATGGCCTCAACTCTTGGATCGAAGCCGCCAAGAAGCGATTGCACCACAACGTGCTGGCGATTGCGCTCGCCAACAAGCTCGCCCGGATCGCCTGGGCGGTCCTCAACAAGGGACGCGCCTTCGCGTGCGTCAAGATGGAGGAGACGGTGTCCCGACCTGCTTGATCCTCGCGCCGTGCGCGGGGCCGTCAAGGCGCAGCCTGGCAGCAGGAGAGCAAGACGTCAGGACAGCACGACGGCCGGCTTTGACGGCCCCTTGCGCGCGGCGCGTCTGCGCGCGCAGGCCGGGACGAAGGAACGGCCGCCAGGCACGAACGAAGGAACAGCGCGAAGTGAGGAGCTATCGATGACGTAACAACCCTTACCCGCCGAGGTCTGCGAGAGGATGAGACGACGATGGAGAATCGGTCTTCCCGGCACATGTGAACCCTGGTGACCCAAATGGCCCGGTCGAGGCCTGTCCGCTAACCAGATCACATGCGCGCTGATATCCATGATGGCCCGGAGCACTGCGCTCCAAACAGAGGCCGGATACATTGATGCAAGACCGCATCTACCGGATCGTCGAAATCTTCTTGCACCCCACGGCCGGACCATACATTTGGGTCATGAACCGCCGATGACGGCCATACGAGGCGACTCCCGGCTTGCGCTCAGAAGCCGACGTCAACGAGCACGAGGCTCAATCCGCGATCCGGATGCAAACGCCAATCGGGCCGGGGCCGGATCGCAGACCCGCTAGGCTGCTGTTGCCCACAAATTCATGGCTTTCCGACACGGATCGCAATCTTGTCTGTCAGCTTGGCGGAGCAATGGTGTCGGGTACAAAATCCGTCGGCACCGAACCGTCAGGCAGATTTGCGAAGCGGCAGCCTGTTCGGTTGCCGTCTCGCCGCACGGCCAGTGGCGGCGATCGCCTCCATCTCCTCGACCAGGCTGGACCGATCGATATCGGCCTTCATGGCCTCGCCGAGGAGACCGGCTGCCATCCTGAATCGCGGCTCTGCAATCAATCGGTTCACCGCCGCGGCAATGTCAACTTCGGAGGCGGTTGGCGGCAATTGAAGCCCTGCCCCCTTCGCCTCGATGCGCGCGGCGTTAGCGGCCTGGTCCCGCCCCATCGGCAGAATGAGCTGCGGCAGTCCGTTGATGAGTGAGCGCGTGGTCGTTCCGTGGCCGCCTTGCGATATCACCACGGACACATCCTTCATCACCAGGTCGTGAGGAGCGCCCCGGACCAGATGCACGTTCTTCGGAGCCCTGAGATCGGCGACGTCCAGATTGGGACCGGCCGTTGCTAGGGCATCGACCTCGACCGCTTCCATCGCGTCGAGAATGCGCTGAAACATGTCGCGCTGACCTTGCGCGCCGGTGCTGCATGCGATCAGCGCGCGAGGACGACCCGACCGGGCCGACCATGGCGCTCGCCACGCCTCCGTCTCCAGAGACTTGGACCAGTTCGGGACATCGAGCAGCGGTCCGACATAGCGGAGATTGTCGGGCAGCGTGTCGGCCTGGAAGTCGAACGCCCGGCTGGTCGCAAGCAACAGCCGGCTGGCGCGATCGAACAGGTCGAAGACATCTCTCAGCGGAAATAGACCGAGATCGGCGCGTGCGCGATTGAGATCGAGCAGAAAGGCATTGATCGTTTCGGCCTGCCTGACATTGGCCGCGTCGACCTCGGCGCGCTGTTCCGGCGTCTTCGGTTGGGTCAATCCGCTGGTGGCCGGCGGCACTCCCGGCAGGGGCCGAAGGCTGACATGAGGCGACAGCAGAGCGAACGGCAGGCCGGATGCCTCCGCCCCCAGCGCGCCGCCAAACAGCACGTCAAGCACGAGAACGGCATCCGTCGGTACGCGGCCGATCTCATCGCGAAGATCGGCCGCATAGAGCACGGCCGGATCGAAGATGGCCCGGCGGAAAAAGTCGTTTATGTCCGAGACATCGACCGGATCCGCAGCCGTTCCGGTCGGAGCGCGGCGCCATGTGACGAATGCAAAGCCGGAGGCCTCGACTTCAGAGCGCATCGCCGGATCCGCCATCACCCGGATGCGGTGTCCATTCTGGCGCAACCGCCGCGCCGCAGTCAGCATCGGGCTCAAATTTCCGAGCGTTCCCCACGACGCCAGCAGAAAATCATACGACATTCGAAAGCCCTTCCGTCACGCTGGTGAATTGACTTGCGATCCATCCTGGGCGCAGGCGTCCGGACGGATGCTTGGCCGCACTGGCCACACCAAGAATGAAGCACCACGCGCTACTGAAGGATGTCTCTTCAGGCCGGGATGGTTACAGCTGTAAGGGGAGGACGACCGCTTGTCGGCGCAAAGCGGACATTTGCGTTGATGGCCGCAGGCGGACATTCGCATGTCTGCCTGCCGCACCTGTTGGCTCATCACCTGATCTTCGGCCTGATGGCGTCGACCGTTCCCTGGATGAAGGCCTGGAGCTTGACGACGTCCCCTTCCGTCAGCTTGCCGCTGAAATCCGGCATGCCCTGATCGCGGAATGGCCCGTGGAAGAGGATGTTCCTCAGATTGGTGATCTCATCAGCGCCGACATAACCGAGATTGATGATGTTGCCGCCGCGGCCGACACCGGGCACGCCGTGGCAGGCGACGCAGGCCGCCTCGACATAGATCTCTCCACCTTTCTTGATATCGTTCGGATCGTACGTCACGCCCTGGAGCAGACCTTCGGTCTGATATTTGACGAACGCCGGCAGCTTCGCCGTGCCGCCGAGCGCGTATGTGTAGATCGTTCCCGGGTTCTGGTACTCGGTCACGCGATGCGTAAGGCCGTAGGAGCCGCCCCAGCCGACCGCAATCGAGATGTATTGTTTGTCGTCGACCATGTAGGTTGCAGCGGCCGCCACCGCACCGGTCCCGGTCGGGATTTCCCACAGCTTGGAGCCGTTTGCTGCGTCATAAGCGACGAAGCGGCCATCCGCCGTGCCCTGGAAAACCAGATTGCCAGCGGTGGTCAGCGTGCCGCCATTCCACGGCGACACGTGCTCGACGCGCCAGACTTCCTTCTGATTCACGGGATCCCAGGCGAGCAGACGTCCGAATGGGGTTGAGTTCGGCGGGTTGAAAACGAAGCCGATATTGCCGCCCAATATGCCGCCGAGCTTGCCCGGCGCGGCGGCATTCTGCACGAATGACTTTTCCGGCGTCAGATTGACCGGGATGTGCTGCGCCGGAAGGTAGACGAGGCCGGTCAGCGGATTGAACGACATCGGCTGCCAGTTGTGAGCTCCGTCCGGTCCCGGAATGGACTCGTATCGATCTGCGTCGCGCGCAGCCGGCAGCTCAATAGGCCGCCCGTTGGAATCGTATCCGGTCGCCCAATTCACATCGACGAAGTTCTTCGCCGAGATGAACTTGCCATTGGTGCGATCGATGACGAAGAAGAAGCCGTTCTTCGGCGCGTGCAGGATCACCTTGCGCGGCACGCCGTCGATCTTGATGTCGGCCAGGATCATCGGCTGGGTCGATGTATAGTCCCAATTGTCGCCGGGCGTTTCCTGGTAGTGCCAGATATACTGCCCCGTGTCGGCGTTGAGCGCGACGATGGAGGCGAGATAAAGATTGTCGCCACCCGACGGACTGCGAAGCTTGCGATTCCAGGGACCGCCGTTTCCCGTGCCGACGTAAACCATGTTCAGATCGGGATCGAATGTGATCGTGTCCCACGGCGTGCCACCGCCTCCGTTGACCCAATATTTGCCTGAGGGATCCCAGGTCTTCGCCGCGGCTTCCATCGAAGCGTCCTCGAACGGCTTCGATGGATCCCCGGGCACGGTGAACCAGCGCCAGAGTTGATTGCCCGTCTCGCTGTCGTACGCCGTGACATATCCGCGCGCACCGTATTCGGCACCACTCTGGCCGATCACGACCTTGCCGTTGAAGACGCGAGGCGCGCCGGTGACCGTGTAGGAATGCTTGTGATCGATCAGCGTGTCCTTTTCCCAGAGCTTGGCCCCGGTCGCGGCATCGAGCGCGATCAAGCGTCCGTCATAGGCGGCAACGAAGACCTTGCCCTTGTAAAGCGCGAGCCCGCGGCTGACAGTGTCGCAGCAACCCCGATAGCCCTTGGACCGGTCGACGCCCGGATCGAACGACCAGATCTTTGTCCCGGTCCGTGCATCGATGGCATGGACCACGTTCCAGGGGGCCGGCTGATACATGATGCCGTCGACGACGAGAGGAGTTGCCTCGATCCCGCGCGAAGATTCGAGGTTGTAACTCCAGACGAGCCCGAGCTCCCTGACGTTGTCGGTGTTGATCTGATTGAGCTTGCTGAACGCGTTTCCGCATAGTCGAGGCCGACGGTCGGCCAATCCCAGGATGTTTTCGTATTGGCTTTGATAAAGTCGCCGTCGACTCTCGAAGTTTCCGCCTTGATGCGGTCCGGCGTCGCGCTAGTCGCGGTCTGCGCCAATGCACTGGAAGGCAGGGAAAGACCCAAAAGAGCAAAAAAGACGCTGAGCTCACGGAAGGCAATCTGAATCCTGAACCGGTCGCCCGACGTTTTTTCAGGCCATTGGCACTCTGCGTTGGATCGTTCCATGCCTCACCTCCCGTGCACGTCGAGACCACGGTGCGCGCGCATGCACGCGCCCGCTTCCGTTGATATGAAGCGACGAGCCTGGCTCGACGGTGCTACTGAAGCATTTCAGTCCCGACATGCCCGGTTGCAGTTGTAAGAAAGCGTCCTACGCCGGACAGAGGCGAGCGATACCTACAAGCGAGCCCATGGCGGCAGCACGTTTCAGGTCGCCGAGCTCAAGCGATCAAAGCGATTGCGCCAAAGCATGATCCGGAAAAGTGCGAAGCGGTTTTGCCTTGGTCAACCGTGACGACGGGGGCCTAATAGCCGGTGGAAAGCGGCAGCCTCTGTGCGATAGCACGAGCCGGATGAAATGGAGAGGTCCAGATCTGGGATGATCCGTGAGCGGCTTGGCGTGAAATCCTGGGCGGACTCTGTGATTTCATCCTCGCCTTCGCCAAGCATGTCACTTGCCACCGGCAAGAATATTGATCGCGCTGCCGGCTATCGCGGTCAACGAGACAACTGAGATCGCCGCCTGCAGGAGCATCAGCAACTTGGCGCGGCGCGTCAGTGGCAGCACGTCGGTTGGACTGAACGCGAAGCTGGTCGTGAACGCGACGAACAGATAATCAGCATAGAGTGGGGACCACGATTCATAATGTGGCAAGCTGCTCCCCCGCTGCGGAAACAGAAAATCCCATGGCTCACCGGCCCGTGTGACCTCCTCGACTCCCGGGGGATCAATAATCCAATACCAGATTGAAAAAATCAAAATGTTCGACACCGCCATTAGCCCGACGTCGAGCAGAAGCGTGCGGACCGCCGGCGAGCCGGAACCGAACAGGGTGGCAATAAGGCCGCTCGTCTGGCCCAGCAGTCCCAACGTGAACCATGCGTTGACAAGAATGATTAACTGGAAAAGCGCACGTTTGAGTTTGAAGAGCCACAATATGCTCAGCGCTGTAACGAGGCCAAATCGCAAGACAATCAGGCCCTTTCCGAACAACGACACATCACTCGGCAGAAGGCCCCGCAAAGCGCCCAGCGTCATCGTGTAGGAGATGGCGCCCTGCGCAAGAGAGGTGGCAAACAAGATCAGCACAACCATCGTGAGGCTAGTGCCGCGATTGCGCAAGAAAGACTTCATTGCTGGCGCGAACATGGGGCTTGATCTGCCGGTTGATCATGGCGGCTTTCCTGGTTGCCTTGCAATGGCTGCGATCAACTGCATGACATCATCGACAGACTCTTGCACGCCATGAACTTTCCCACTCGCAAAACCGAGTTCAGCATTTGTGCCGGGAATTTGACTGTCAAACCTAACGGTGGTTACTTGTGATACGTTGACGTAGATCAGCAGACCGCTAGGTTCAGTCAATTTGATCCAAGACATTTCGCCACGTTGTCCGACTGTGACTAACCGCATGACTTCGTCGACGTTCTCCTGCACGCCCTGAATTTTCCCGCTGGCCAAACCGAGTTCGGCGTTAGCACCGGAAACTTGAGTGTCAGATCTGATGTAGGTTATCTGCGCTACGTTGATATGAACCGGCTTCCCATTAGGTTCGGTCAATTTGAGGGAGCCCAGCCGGGAGATGTTTGCCTGCTGCGCGCGGGCCGAGCGCGACCACGCCGCCGCGCCGCTGATCAACCCGAGAAATTGCCGTCGCCGCATCCCTCGCCTCGCGATCAGAGTGCGATAGTGTAGCTGGCCAGAACCGGCGCTTGGAAGACGTCGGCATCGGTTGAATGAGGTATATTTGGAGATACCGACTTGGTGTCCGGGTAGGGTCACAAGCCGCCGACGACGGTTTGGGCTTGCGAGCCGAAATTATCAGTACGAGGTTCGATCTACGGTCCTGGCTAGACGGGGTAGCGCCACCGCAGAACGCGACGGACGACAACCAGAGCCAGGACATTTGCTGGAAGGCCAAACCAGAGCATCATCGGGACCGACAACGCGATGCAAGCGTGGATCAGGTAGATGAGCTGGCCGATCAGGCCGGCAAGGAGCCCAACTCTGATCCAGCCCAGCCACGTTCGCGGCATCCAATCGTCGGACTCGCCGATCAGATATTCAGAAAACCATCCTGACAGAAATTCCATTGCTCTGCCCTAAAGCATGATCCGGAAAAGTGCGAAGCGGTTTTCCGAACAGATCATGCTCAAACGACAACCTAAAGCGCGATGACGATTCATCCCAATCTCATCGCGCTTTAGCACACGATTCGTTCGCTCGCGCTTGAGGACTCGCATCAATATTGATCCAGGCCTTCTCGTCAGCGCGGAGCCACACCCGGATTGAAGCGAGCGCTACAATCCCGGTGATCTCGCCGCCCAGGCCTTGGTGGCCTGGCAGCTTTCCATCGCTCGGGCGTAGGCAGGCCGTGCCGTCGTGCGGGCGAGATAGTCCTGCTCGGTCGAACCGGGGACGTAGTTACCGGTGCGCAGGCCGAGCAGGAGGGCGTAGCTCACCGAGATATCGGCAGCAGTGAATCGGTCGCCGGCGAGATAGGGGCAATCCGCGAGGCGGCGGATAACCAATCCCAGCCGGCTCTCGAAGGTCTCGAATGCCCAGCGGGTCACCCGGGCATTTCGCTCGGCTTCGGGCGCCAGTTGGCGACCGACAAGGACGGTGTTCATCGGCCCGGCGAGCCCGGCCTCGCCCAAGTGGAGAAATTGCAGATAGGACGCGAAGGCGGGATCGTCCGGGGCGACGGCGAGCGAAGCTGAGCCGTATCGGGCGAGCAGGTACTCGAGAATTGCGATCGATTCGACCATGATCGTCTCGCCGTCCTGCAGTGCGGGAATGAAGCCGGCGGGGTTGATCGCGAGGAAATCGCGATCAACCTCGGCTGCCAGCAGATCGACCGGGCGCAGCCGATAAGCCAATCCCAATTCCTCGAGCAGCCAAACAACACGGAAGCCACGACCTTCGCCATAGACGGTGAGCATAGTTGAGCGTTCCTGGATTTGGGCTAGATATGGCCGGCAGCGAACATTCAGGCCGAGGCGTGCGCCACCACTCACCTACTTCTTCGCTTGTTCAATCCTGACGGTGCTGCTCGGACCGATACTCGTCGCCTGAAGAACGACCTCGCCGTCCTTTGCCATCGCGTAATGGGAGATTTTCGCCGGTTCAATCAAGAACGAGCCGGGTGGGTATGCCTTGAATTTGCTTTCATCCCACTCATCGCCGTTCGCGTAATAGAAGGTGCCGGACAGAACGACGGCGGTTCGCGTCTCACCGTGCCAATGCGGCATGATCTTGAAGCCAGCCGGGATTCTCACCCGCTCCGAAAGCATGCCCGCCTTTTTCGGGTCGCCATACAGGACAGCGATCCCCACCGCTCCGGCGGGGCCCTCGAAATGAATGTCCTGGGGAAGCGTTGCGACAACCGCATCCTGGGCAAGAACCGGCGTCGATCCGCCCAGCGCGAGAGACGCCGCAGCCGCAAGGCTAATCAATGAAGGTGCCAGCCTTGTGGAAATCGCGAGCGTCATGTCTCGATCCTTTCTGGGTCGGCGGTTGCCGGAAGGCTAAGCTACACCACGGGCCTGACGCAGAAATATGGCAAGCCTGATCCTGCAAGCGCGCGGCCAAAGCCGCACTCGTGCAGGTGGAAGAAGACCCGGACGAGGAAGAGGACGACGATTAGTCGGCACGGATGAGATCGCATCCTGCCTGGATTGGAGCCCCATGCTCCGCCGCGCCTGATGTCCGCTCTGTGCCAACAGCAGCACAATAGCGGACATCGCCGGACGCCTCGATCGTCAATCCAACGGAACGTTCAGGCTGGTGCCTTTGGTGATAATGCCGCCACGGTTGCCGATCTCGATCGAACCATAGCGCTGCTTGAAGCAATCGGGCAGTGGGCGGTCTCCTTCCATGCTGAGCCAAAGGCGCAACAGATGACGCCTCTGGCTTGCATCGGGCCAATCGCGGAATCCGGTCCGATCGTGCAACAAGGCATGATTGTAGACAAACTGCATGTCACCCGGCTGAAGCCGCATGCCAAAATGCAGCGTGGGGTCATTTGCGAGCGCGTCGAACAGATCGAGAGCCTCGACGTGAGCTGGCGTCAGTCTTGGCGCACCGGGAAAGCGCTGCGCACTATCGATGTACTGGCGCTGATAGAAGCCGGTCAGGAACCCCGCATGCCAGTTCAGCACCGGGATTTCGAGATATGGCTTTTCGTTCTCAGGCACCTCGCCGCGCCGGTCCGTCGCGATGAGATCGAACAAGAGGGCGGCAAGGTCGGGACGCCTGTCGAACATCTCGTTGTAGATGGTCGACGTACTGACAAGGAGAGAATCTCCTCCCTCCATCGCCTCGCGAATGCATAACAGGCCAACCACGTCGGACGAATCCGTGTGGAATGTTTGTCGTTCCGACGTTTGATAGATGCGGGTATTCGGATCCCTCGCATCGGCGCCGATGTCACGGACGTGACCGAGAATATGACCCGCTGCATTCTGGGACCGCGCCGATCCGAGATGCGCGCCCACCCCGCAAAAGATCGTCGCGGCAAACTCCTGGCTGTATCTTGCCACAGGCAAGCCGCGGATGACTTCGAAACCCAGGCCAGCCAGCAGCGTTGTCTTGAGCTCTTCCAGGTGCGCACCGAGGCGGGGAAGCGGAAAGCTTTCCTTGGTGATGTCGGCGATTTTCGTGGTCCGGCCAAGATAGGATTCCGCCGCGCTCTCAAGCTCCGCGATCTCGCTGGCCCCAAGCGATATCAGCCATCGATCAGGATGGGCCTTCATGTCGGCGCCAAGCCAGGCCGATGGGATATCGATCTTCCCGGGCGGGCGATTGATCCCGCTGGGCACTGAGACCACATTCATATCGTTGGCTCCTGGCAAGATTGGCTGTCAGAACAGGCGTCGGACCATCGACATCGACGGTATTGCGCCGACCGCTTGCTTGCAACTTGGCCAGGCACTCTCGTAGAGGCACGACATTTCTAGAGGCACGACATTTTGTCGGCGATTGAACTGGATCGTCCTGCGATCCGGGTCGGATTGAAAAGTGACAGCCAATCGGACGTTTTTCAGTCTACCCGCCGTGAGATGGCGCTGGTCCGGCCGCGGCTACGGGTGCGGTATCGGCCTCGTGAGCCTGATGCTAGATTTCCCGGGTCACACCGGACAGGAGGACGACATGCCCGATAGCGTCTACAAAGTCATAGAACTGGTCGGTACCAGCAGCGACTCGTGGGAGAAGGCGGCCGCCAATGCGGTCGAGCAAGCTGCAAAATCGCTCCGAGACCTTCGCGTCGCAGAGGTCATCAAGCTCGATATGCAACTGGATGAGAAGGGAAAAGTTGAGGCCTATCGCGCCAAGCTCAACGTATCGTTCAAATTCGAGGGCTCCTGAGCCTCGGCATCCTCGCCCCGCTTTGCGGGGCGAGGATGGCTCATCGGAACAAGGCGCTGCGGTCCGCCGAACAGGGCAGTGTAAGCCATCTCGGAAGTAGGCCCTAGTCTGATCGGGACCGATATGTTTTGATGCGTGGGGGCGTGTGGTGACCTCATGTACATGGTCATTCGCAAGTACACCAAGGTTCGTTCGGTAGCGGACGCTGCCCGCCGCGCCAAGAGCGGCGTCGGCGAGATCCTGAGGCAATCGCCCGGGTTCAGATCTTACCATGTGCTGGATGCCGGCGACGGCGTTGGTATCGCCGTGATGATATTTGAGGACCGCGAAAGCGCCAACGCAGCGAACGCCAAGATATTGGCGTTCGTTCAAGCAAGTCTACCTGACCTCGATCTCGGAGTTCCCGAGATCTTCGCCGGTGAGGTTTTGGTGAACATGGAGCCTGACGGGCCTTCAGGCATAAGGTAGCCACGTCACCGTTGCGTGGCGGATGCCGCCCGGACCCCCGTCGCGCTTGCGGCGACCGCGCCTCCGAGCATCTGCATGTCGTCAACCAGGAACGTGCGACTGCGCTTTCCTTTCGAGGAGCAGCAACAACATGAAGCAACACACCTCCGAAGCACTTTTCACCCCAGCGAACGGCTGGACACCGCTCGTGCTTATGGGCACGGCGATGCCGCCAAGAGATCCCGACGAAGACGATGAGGACGAAGACGACGAAGAGGAAGATGACGCTGACGAACCGGCGGTCGTGCGCGAGCCGGACGAAGACTAGACTAGCGCGTGCTCGCCGATCGGCTTTATAATGTCTCCCATGGGCTGGGACGCGAAAGACATAGCGCTCCTCAAGAGGCTCTGGTCCGCAGGACAGAGCGCGGCGGAGATTGCGCGCCGTCTCGGGTGCAGTCGTAACGCGGTCTGCGGCATGTTGACCCGTCAGGGCCTGAAGCGCGGCCGCAAGCCGCCTACAGCAAGGCCCAAGATAAGGCCGCCCCCGAAGCTGATGTCATCGGCAGCCTGCACCAATCGGGTCGCACAGAAGGTGTCGCGGAAGACAGCCGACAGGCGGCAGCCGAAGGAATTCAGCAAGCAGCAGCTCTATGCCATTCTGGCTGAGGCGGTCAAAAACACTGGCTAGGAGCTGGCCGCGACCGTGGTCGCGCTCCCGCGGAATGCAACCTTGCCTGTCAGCTCGGCGGAACCATGCTGTCAGGTACAAAGTCGGTCGGCAGGCCGTCGATGCTCTTCATGTTCTTCAGACGCCAGTATTTTCGCAGATTGTCGACACCCTGCGCCATCCAGTAGCGGACGAGGCTGCCGCGCTCCTGCTTGTAGTCGAACAGCGGCACGCCCATGCCGCACGAGGTCTGCACGAGGTCGACCGCAAGACGCACGATCTGGCGGGCGCCCGCAACTTCCTCGAACTGCGGAACGAGATCGGCATATTCCGGCGTGCCGCGCATCAGCGATCGGCCCTGGCCATAGAGTCGCAGGATCATCGGAGGACCATCGAAGGCGCAAAACATGATGGTCAGCCGCTTGTCATGCGAAGCCATCAGATGCGCGCGGGTCTCGCTGCCGCTGCCGGTGCAATCGAGATAGGCGACGTCGGTCTCCCCGAGCACGCGGAATGATGACAGGCCCTTGGGCGAGACGTTGATGCGTCCTTGCGGCGGGGCGCTGGCGACGAAGAAGATTTTCTGCCGCTCGATGAAAGCCCTGTGCTCCGGCTCGATCCCAGCGAATTGCTTGCCCATGCCCGGCCATCCTTTGCTCAGCGAAGACGTCGAGACAAAGAGCTAGCACGTCATATGTACCGGTTTAAGGATACATCTTATCCTGGTATAAAGACCACCATGACAGGACAAGACCCGATCGCTCCGGCGCTCTCGCTCAGCGCGTTCCTGCGGGCGCTCCGGGAGCGCCAGTCTCCGGCAGAATTCGGTCTCGCCGCCGGGCCGCGACGACGCACGCCGGGCCTGCGGCGCGAGGAGGTCGCGCAGCTCTGCGGATTGAGCGCCACCTGGTACACCTGGATCGAGCAGGGGCGCGATGTGTCGGTCTCCGCCGCGACACTTGCGCGCCTCGCACGCGGATTGCGCCTGTCGCGCGCCGAGCGCAGCTATTTGTTCGAAGTTGCCGGCAAGCGCGATCCCGAGCGGCCGGACAGCAGGGACGATCCGCCCGAGGCGGTGCTGGCCTGCGTCGATGCGATCGATGGTCCCGCCTACATCCTCGATCGCAGCTGGGGCGCGCGGCGCTGGAATGCGAAAGCGTCCCGCCTGTTCGCAGGATGGCTCGATGCCGACGGCGAGAAAAACCTGCTGCGCTACATCTTCCTCAGGCCCGAGGCACGAACGCTCATCCGCGACTGGCCCTCACGCGCACATCGCGTCGTCGCAGAATTCCGTGCAGCAGCGACGGGCTACTCCGACGATCCGGATATCCGCCGGCTCGTCGACGAGCTGAGAATTGCAAGCTCCGATTTCGCGCGCTGCTGGGAGACGCAGGGGGTTCTGGCGCGCGAAGGCGGCGAACGTGCGTTCGATCATCCGGCCATGGGAGTGCTGCACTATCAGCAGGTGTCGCTGTCGCTCGCGGGCTGGCCGGATTATCGGCTGACGATGCTGCTGGCTGCACCGGCGCTGCGCGAGCGGTGATTTGGGCCGGCCAAACCCGCCGATCGAGGAAATTAGAATGAAACGGTCGCCCAAGATCCACTTGCGGACATAGCCGGGCATCCGCTGATGTGACTTTTGGGCCAGAAGTGGACACTATGGCCTGCCTGTCTCCTTGGAACGTTATCGCTTCAGCTCGGTTTTGCCCGCGTGACATCCGTTCCAGGTCGAAGCCTCATGAAAACTGTCGATCAGCTTGACGAACATTGGCGGCTGCAAAATCGTTTCGATTTTCGGGGACACTCGATTGCTTGGGATTGCATCGGAAATGGTCCGCCCGCCGTCCTCTTACATGGTACTCCATTTTCGTCGGTCGAATGGCGGCGGATTGCTCCTCTGCTTGCACAGGAACGCCGCGTATACTACTTCGACATGCTGGGATACGGTCGATCCGATATGCCGAACGCTGACGTGTCGAGAGGCATTCAAAACCGTCTCTTCGCAGCCCTCTATGAACATTGGGGCATCGGTACTCCGGATATCGTCGCACACGACTTCGGAGGATCCACTGCTTTGCGGGGGCATCTGCTCGACGGGCTTGAATACAGATCGCTTACTCTAATAGACCCTGTAGCAATCAGCCCTCAAGGATCAGCGCTTGTTCAATCAGCCAAGCAACACGAGGACGTCTTCTCTAATCTGCCGGCCTATGTCCATGAAGCTATCTTGCACGCTTACATCGACGGCGCGGTTGCCAAGGCCCTGCGTACTTCCGACATGTCGTTGTATTTGCGCCCGTGGCTTGGTGATGAGGGTCAAAAGGCATTCTGGCGGCAGATTGCGCAAATGGACGACAAGTATACGCAGGAGATCGAGTGGCGTTACAGAGAGATGCGCTGTCCCGTTACGCTTATTTGGGGAGAAGAAGACGAGTGGTGCCCGCTGTCGGACGGAGAGGAGCTGTCGCGCCGGCTCTCGGCTCCGTTGATGATCGTTTCCGGAGCGAAGCACCTTGTTCAAGAAGACGCCCCAAAAGCAGTCATCGCCGGCGTGACGCGATTTTGGCGTGCCGACGTCCGCTGTGGGTCATAAACCGCCGATGACGGCCAAGCTGGGCCACCTTCGACTTGCGCTCGGAAGCCGACGTCTGTGCACACACGCCCCTGACGAGCTTCGATCCGCCTCTACGCGACGAGCTGCCTCCCCGCCGCCGAGATCATCACCAGCCCGCCGGTGATCACCGCGACATCGAGGATCGCGGCGTGGATGTGCACCGGCATGCGCTCGACGAAGGCCTTTGCCAGGAACGCGCCGGGGATCGCGATGCCGCCGATCAAAAGCGCGAAGGCGAGTACCTGCGCGGTCACCGCACCGGCGAGGCCGAACACGGCGATCTTGATGAGGCCGGTGCCGAGCGAGATCATCGCGTCGGTCGCGATCACGGCGGCGCCTTCGAGGCCGGCGGCCATCAGGAGCGAGAGCAGGATCACGCTGGAGCCCGAGGTGCCACCGACCAGCACGCCGTAGCCGACCGAGCCCGCGGCAAGGCCGGTATCGCCGATCCTGACCTCGCGACGCCGTAGCATGCGGCGCAGCGGCACGCTCAGCATCAGCATGGCGCCGATCACGATCGCAGCGCCCGCATTGGTCAGGCGCGTATAGCCATAGGCGCCGAGCGCGGTCGTGAGCGCGGCGCAGGCGAGCACGATCAGCGCGCGGCGGCGGTCGGCATAGCGGACATAGGCAAGGGCGCGGCTCGCATTGGTCAGCATCGCGGAGATCGCGATGATCGGCACCACCGGCTCGGCGCCGACCAGCGGCACCAGCACCAAGGGCATCAGCGCGCCGGTGCCGTAGCCGGCAAGACCACCGATGATCGAGGCAAACAACGCCATCATCGCGACCAGCAAAAGCTGAAGGATCGAGATGTCGGCGAAGCCTGAGACGATGGTCAATTTTTCTGATCGCGCGTGATGCGTGCCGCAGCTTGATCGGCGATGGAAGCGAGTGCGGCTTCCTCTAGTGGAAAATCCGCCGCAAGCCAAGCGTCCTCGGCCAGCGTCAACACATGTCCAAGCGCGGGACCTTCGGCGAGACCACGCGCGATGAAATCGGCTGCCTTCAGCGGAAATTTCGGCGCGGTCCAGCGCTGCGGCAGCTCGGCGAGCGCACGCCAGCGCGACGAGCCGGTATCGCCGCCGTCCCGCGCCCAGGCCAACAGCACGCGATCGTGATAGCGCTCCGCGCCGAGCCGGTAGAGCAGCCGCCGCGCATGGGCCTCGTCCTTGGCGGCGAAGCGCCACCAGCGATGGCCCATCGAGTCCAGCGCCTTGGCCTCGGCATTGGAGAGCCGCAGGCGCGTCGCGACGCGCTTGGCGTCTTCCGTCACGGCGACCGTCAGCGCGGCGAGGCGCCGCGTAGTGCTTGCGGCGAGGCCGAGCTCGCGCTCGAGCGCAATCATCGCCGCCAGCGGGCCGGTATAGGCAACGCCGCCGGTCAGCGCCTGCAACAGGCCGCCATCGGTCATCGCCAGCGCGGCGGCGGATGCGCCTGATGCCACCAGCAGCTTCAGCATCTCCATGCGCACTCGCTCGGCCGACAGGCTGGCCAGCCCTGCGCGGCCGCGGATGCAGGCGAGATAGCCGTCGCGGTCGGGCTCGCCGGCGCCGAAGGCGGCATGGATGCGGAAGAAGCGCAGGATGCGCAAATAGTCCTCGGCGATGCGCTGGTCGGGATCGCCGATGAAGCGCACGCGGCGCGCCTTGGCATCGGCGATGCCGCCGACATGGTCGTAGACGACGCCTCTCGCATCGACCGACAGGCCGTTCATGGTGAAGTCGCGCCGCTCGGCGTCCTTCACCCAGTCGCGGCCGAACGCGACCCTGGCCTTGCGGCCGAAGGTCTCGGTGTCCTCGCGCAGCGTCGTGACCTCGTAAGGATGCCCGTCGATGACGAGAGTGACGGTGCCGTGGTCGACGCCGGTCGGCACGCTCTTGATGCCGGCCGCCTTGGCGCGACGGATCACCTCGTCCGGGAGCGCCGTGGTCGCGATGTCGATGTCACCGGGCACGAGGCCGAGCAGCGCGTTGCGCACGGCGCCGCCGACCACGCGCGCCTCCTCGCCATCGGCATTGAGCAACTTCAGGACGCGTGCGGTGCCACCGGAGGTCAGCCAGGGCGCTTGCGCAAGTAACGGCTCCGCGGTCATCGGCCCGCCCCTATCGTTCCACGCCCGGCACGAGCCTGCCGTTCTCGATATGGGCGGGCGTGTAGGTCGAATCCGGCGCCGCGCCGGAGAAATGCGCAAGCCCGACCAGGCCTGCGATCACCAGCACCAGTGCCGCCAGGACGAGGCGCGCGACGACCGTGACCGGCCAGGACGATTGCACGAACAGGCCGGAGCGGGTGGCGGCCAGGAACAGCGCATAGACGGCAAAGGGGATGAGGAAGATTCCGATCTCGGTCAGAACCGTCCGGATCATGATGAATAGATCCGCTCATACAGCACACGCAGCATTCCGGCCGTCGCACCCCAGATGTAGCGCTCCGCGAACGGCATCGCGTAGTAGAACCGCTCCATGCCGCGGAATTCCTTGCTGTGCACCTGGTGGTTCGCCGGGTTCATCAGGAAGGATAGCGGCACCTCAAAGGCGTCATCAACCTCGGAATGGTTGATGGTGAGCTCGAAGCCCGGCCGGACCCTCGCGACCGTCGGCAGGATGCGGAAGCCGAAGGCGGTGCCGTAGAGATCGAGGTAGCCGATCGGCTCGACGAAGTCCCTGGACAGCCCGACCTCCTCCTCGGCCTCGCGCAGCGCCGCATCGAGCGGCGAGGAATCGGTCGCGTCGATCTTGCCGCCGGGAAAGGCGATCTGCCCGGCATGGTCGTTGAGATGGGCCGAGCGCTGCGTCAGCAGGATGGTCGGCTCGGGACGGTCCACCACCGCGATCAGGACCGCTGCGGGGCGCACCGGCTGCTCACGCGCGACGATCTCCAGCATCTTGTCGGTGCCGGGATCGCCGGAGGCGGGAATGATATTGGGATCATAGAGGCCGGGCGGCACGTCGAAGCCGAGCCTTGCCCGCGAGCGGGCAAAGAAATCCGCCGCGCCGATCGCGACGGGCTCACCTCTGGGGATAGGCTTGTTCAAAGCGCGGCCCTCACCTGCTCCGCGTCGGCCATGGCGAAGAACTCGCCGGCCGACTCGACGCCGAACATCGGCTGGCCATCGACCATCCGCTCCTCGCCCATGTCAACCAGATCGTAGTAGAGCGCGCGGGTCACCTTGGCCCAGAGGTCGGCGCGGACATGCAAATACGGCGTCAGCCCGCCGTCCGCGGCCTGCTCGAAGCGCAGCCGGTGCGCGGCATCGCACGTCACCCAGTCGTCGACATTGGTGCGGAAGCGCAGCACGCGATGGTTGTCCTCGCCGCTCTTCAGCATTTCGACCGCCATGAACGGCGCGTCGTCGACGCGGATGCCAACCTTCTCAACCGGCGTGACCAGGAAATGCTTGTCGCCCTCGCGCTTGAGGATGGTCGAGAACAGGCGCACCAGCGCGTGACGACCGATTGGCGTCCCCATGTAGAACCAAGTACCATCGGAAGCGATTCGGATATCGAGATCGCCGCAAAACGGCGGATTCCACAGATGCACCGGAGGCAGGCCCTTTTTGGCGCCTTCGGCACTGGCAGCACTTTTGGCGGCGGCAGTCAGCCCCTCAAGACCGCGATCGGCGCTCTGCCCTTGGTTCGCCATGGTTTGCCCTGACTTTGTCATTTGGCACGAATTTCGTTTGGCACGATTGGTGCAGGTCTACGTTGTAGTGCGGCGCTCGGTTCCACCCCGGATTAGTCCGGTGCGGAGGTCGCCACTTCGTGATGCCGTACATAACCCGAAGCCGATAAGGTGGGGATAGGTTAATTCAACGAATACATGGCCTTCCTGCAAGTCTAGCATAGGGCCCATGATCCAGCCGACGTGCTGATGTGACGACGCAAGCGAGCCGAAGGACCGGCTGAAGGAGCGAGCGAATGGCGGAGAGTGTCGAGAAACTCGAGGACGGGATCGTCCGTTCGGCCGAGCAGGTGTCGAGCCAGATTCGCGCGGCGAAGGAGGCGATCGGCTCCGTCATCTTCGGCCAGGATCGCGTCGTCGAGAACACGCTGGTGACGATCCTCTCCGGTGGCCATGCGCTGTTGATCGGCGTGCCCGGTCTTGCCAAGACCAAGCTGGTCGAGACGCTCGGCGTCACGCTCGGTCTCGATGCCAAGCGCATCCAGTTCACGCCCGATTTGATGCCGTCGGACATTCTCGGCGCCGAGGTGCTGGACGAGAGCACCGCCGGCAGGCGCGCCTTCCGCTTCATTGCGGGCCCGGTGTTCGCGCAGCTGCTGATGGCCGACGAGATCAACCGCGCCTCACCGCGCACGCAGTCGGCGCTGCTCCAGGCGATGCAGGAGCAGCACATCACGGTGGCCGGCGCACGTCACGATCTGCCAAAGCCCTTCCATGTGCTGGCGACGCAAAATCCGCTGGAGCAGGAAGGTACCTATCCGCTGCCGGAAGCGCAGCTCGACCGCTTCCTGATGGAGATCGACGTCGACTATCCCGATCGCGACGCCGAGCGCCGCATCCTGTTCGAAACCACCGGCGCCGAGGAGACGCTCGCCAAGGGCTCGATGAGCGCGGATGCGCTGATCACCGCGCAGCGGCTGGTGCGCCGCCTGCCGGTCGGCGATTCCGTGGTGGAGGCGATCCTGTCGCTGGTGCGCTCGGCCCGTCCGGGCGCCGAGAGCGGCGAAGCCGGCAAGTTCATCGCTTGGGGCCCCGGCCCGCGCGCCAGCCAATCCCTGATGCTCGCCGTGCGCGCCCGTGCGCTGATCGACGGCCGCCTTGCGCCTTCGGTCGACGACGTGCTCGACCTCGCCGAGCCCGTGCTGAAGCACCGCATGGCCTTGACGTTCCAGGCGCGCGCCGAAGGCCGCACGATTCCGGACGTGATCAAGCAACTCAAGACACGGATCGGTTGATGGCCGCAGAGACCGGGCACACAGCAAAGGAGATCATCGCGATCCGACGTGCCGATGGCGAAAGCCGCACGCTCGCCGCTTCGCTGCCGCGCCTGGTGCTAGAAGCCCGCCGCATCGCCGCCAACGTCATCCACGGCCTGCATGGCCGCCGCCGTGCCGGCTCCGGCGAGAATTTCTGGCAATACCGCCGCTTCGTCTCCGGCGAGCCGGCGCAGAACGTCGACTGGCGCCGCTCGGCGCGCGACGACCATCTCTATGTCCGCGAGCTCGAATGGGAGGCGTCGCACACGGTCTGGATCTGGCCCGACCGCTCGCCCTCGATGGCGTTCGCCTCGAAGGCCGCGCGCGAATCCAAGCTGGAGCGCACGCTGATCGTGGCCTTCGCGCTGGCAGAGCTACTGGTGTCCGGCGGCGAGCGCGTCGGCATTCCCGGCCTGATGGCACCGACCGCGAGCCGCAGCGTCATCGACAAGATGGCGCAGGCGATGCTGCATGACGATGCCGACCGGCTCAGCCTGCCGCCCTCCTTCGTGCCCGCGGCGCTGGCCGAAATCATCGTGCTGTCGGATTTCTGGTCGCCGATCTCCGAGATCAAGACCACGCTCGCGGGCCTCTCCGGCTCCGGCGCACACGGCACCATGGTGCAGGTCGTCGATCCCGCCGAGGAGTCGTTCCCCTATTCCGGCCGCATCGAGTTCGTCGAGCCCGAAGGCTTCGGCGTGATCACCGCCGGCCGCGCCGAGAGCTGGGCGCAGGATTACACCGCGCGCCTCGCCCTGCACCGCGACCAGATCCGCGCCGAGACGAGCAAGCTCGACTGGCTGTTCACGACCCATGCGACCGACCGCTCTGCGGCCGAGCTGTTGCTGTATCTGCATGCCGGCATGCAGGTGAGCAAGTCGGGCGTCCGAACCACCACCATCAAGGCGGGGCCGGCCGCATGATGGGACTGCCGCTCGCCTTCACCGAACCGCTGCTCCTGATCGGCCTCGTCAGCCTGCCGGTGCTGTGGTGGCTCCTGCGCGTGATGCCGCCGCGGCCGCGCCGCATCGAGTTTCCGCCGACACGCCTGTTGTTCGACATCGCACCGCGCGAAGAGACGCCGTCGCGGACGCCGTGGTGGCTGACCGCGCTGCGGCTCCTGGCTGCGGCGCTGGTCATTTTCGCCGCCGCCGGCCCGATCTGGAATCCGCAGACCGGGCTTGCCGGCAGCAAGGCGCCGCTGATGATCATGTTCGACGACGGCTGGAGCGCGGCCTCGAACTGGGACATCCGGATCCGGGCCGCCGACGAGCTGATCGCCAATGCCGACAACGACCGCCGCGCCATCGCGCTGGTGCCGCTCTCCGAGCCGAACCGCGACATCACCCTGATGCCGGCGGGCGCGGCGCGCGTCGCACTGCGGCAGCTCGCGCCAAAGCCCTATTCGATCGACCGCGTCGAGACGCTGAGCACGATCGACCGTTTCCTCAAGGCAACCGGCGACTGCGAGATCGCCTGGCTGTCGGATGGCGTCGACACCGGCCGCGGCGAGGAATTCGTAACTGGCCTCGGCAAGACCATCGGCGACCGCAGCCTGACCATTTTCGAAGGCGGCACCTCCGCGCCGCTGGCGCTGGTCGCGGCCGAGAACGCCGCCGCCAAGATGACAGTGAAGGTGCTGCGCACCGACAGCGGCATCGCCGCAGGCACCGTGCGCGCGCTGGACCAGAAGGCTTCCCCGATCGGCGAAGCGCGCTTCTCGTTCGGCTCGCAGGACAAGGAGACCGACGCCGCGTTCGACCTGCCGGTCGAGCTGCGCAACGACATCACCCGGCTCGAAATCTCGGGCGAACGCTCCGCCGGCGCGGTGCAGCTGCTCGACAAGCGCTGGCGCCGCCGCGCCATCGGCATCGTCTCGGGCTCGACCAGCGAGACCGCGCAGCCGCTGCTGGCACCGACCTTCTACCTCACCCGCGCGCTGGCGCCGTTCGCCGATGTGCGGCTCGCCGACAAGGGCTCGCCGCAGCAGGGCATCACGCAGTTCCTCGACCAGAAGCTGCCGATGATCATCCTCGCCGATGTCGGCACCATCGCGCCGGAGCTGCGCGAACGCCTCAACGCCTGGATCGACGGAGGCGGCGTGCTGGTGCGGTTCGCAGGGCCCCGCCTCGCGCAGGCCGAGGACGATCTCGTGCCGGTCAAGCTGCGCAAGGGCGGCCGCACGCTCGGCGGCAGCCTGACCTGGGAGAAGCCGCAGCATCTCGCCTCCTTCGCCGCCGACGGTCCGTTCGCCGGCGTCGTCGTGCCGAAGGACGTCACCGTGAGCCGGCAGGTTCTGGCCGAGCCGGACGCCGTGCTCGCCACCAAGAGCTGGGCCTCGCTGGAGGACGGCACGCCGCTCGTCACCGGCGAGCATCGCGGCAAGGGCCTCGTCAGCCTGTTCCACGTCAGCGCCGACATGCGCTGGTCGGATCTGCCGATGTCGGGCACCTTCGTCGAAATGCTGAGGCGCGTCGTCGACATGTCCGGCTACACCGCCAAGCCAGGCGCTGGCGTTGCCGCCGAGGCCACCACCGAGACGGTGGCGCCGCTGCACATCCTCGACGGTTTTGGCGCCTTCGGCCCGCCGCCGGCGACCGCGAAGCCGCTGCCTGCGGATTACCGCGACCGCGCCACCCCCGATCATCCGCCCGGCTTCTATGGTCCGGCAGAAGGACCGCTTGCCGTGAACACGCTTGCTGCCGCCGACCGCATCGCCGCCCTGAACACCGCGAGCCTGCGCGCCCGGCACGCCACCTACACCAATGCCGAGCCGCGCGACCTGCGCGGCTGGCTGCTGTCGAGCGCGCTGGCGCTGTTCCTGATCGATGCCATCATCGTCGCGGTGCTCGGCGGCGGCCTCGCCGCACTGCTGCGCCGCCGCGCCGCGACCGCAACGATCGTGCTTGGCCTCATGCTCGCAGGCCTCGCGTCGCTCTCGCCCTCGCCGTCGCGCGCCGACAGCGCCGCGGACGATTTCGCGATGAAGGCGACCTCGCAGACCCGCCTCGCCTATGTCGTCACGGGCAATGCCGACGTCGATTCCATCGTCAAGGCCGGCATGTCCGGACTGACGCTGTTCCTGGCGCAGCGCACCGCGCTGGAGGCCGGCGATCCCGTCGGCGTCGATCCGGCGCGCGACGAGCTCGCCTTCTTCCCGCTGATCTACTGGCCGATCGTGCCCGGCGCGCCCAAGCCGCCGCAGGACGCCATCAACAAGATCGACGCCTACATGAAGCAGGGCGGCACCGTGCTGTTCGACACCCGCGACGCCATCGAGGCCGCGCCCGGCGACAACGGCGGGTCGCAGACCCCGGCGATGCGGACGTTGCGCGAGATCCTGTCCTCGCTCGACGTCCCCGAGCTCGAGCCGGTGCCGCGCGAGCACGTGCTGACCAAGACCTTCTACCTGCTGCGCGACTTCCCCGGCCGCTTCAGCACCGGCCAGACCTGGGTCGAAACCCTGCCGCGCGAAGAGGATGACGAGGCTGCGCAGCGGCCGGCGCGCGGCGGCGACGGCGTCTCGCCGATCATCATCACCTCGAACGATCTCGCCGGCGCCTGGGCGGTGCGGCCCGACGGCCAGGCCATGCTGCCCGTGGTCGGAGGCGACCCCCGCCAGCGCGAATTCGCCTACCGCGCCGGCGCCAACATCGTGATGTACACGCTGACCGGCAACTACAAGGCCGACCAGGTGCACGCACCGGCCCTGATCGAACGGTTGGGGCAATAGGATCGATATGAATTACGGCATCGCCTTCACGCCGCTTGTTCCCGCGATCGTGCTGTGGATCGCGCTCGCGGCGATCGTGGTCATCGCACTTCTGCTGCTGGTGGCGCGTGCGCGCGGCGCGGCCGTGCGCGTCGCGGCGCTGGCGCTGTTCCTGCTGGCGCTCGCCAATCCGTCCTTCACCCGCGAGGACCGCGATCCCCTCACCTCGGTCGCGGCCGTCGTCGTCGACAAGAGCCCGAGCCAGAACTTCGGCAACCGCAATCGCGAGGCAGCCCAGGCGCAGGAAGCGCTGGTCGACGGCCTGAAGAAAATCAAAGGACTCGAGGTCCGCGTCGTCGACGCCGGACAGGCCGACGGCGAGACCGACGGCACACGGCTGTTCGGCGCCCTCGCCTCGGCCCTGTCGGACGTGCCGGTCGACCGTGTCGCCGGTGCGTTCCTGATCACCGACGGCCGCGTCCACGACATTCCCGCCAGTGCCGCCGCACTCGGCTTCCAGGCACCGGTGCACGCGCTGATCACCGGGCAGAAGGACGAGCGCGACCGCCGCATCGCGATCACGGCAGCGCCGCGTTTCGGCATCGTCGGCCAGAGCCAGACCATCACCTACCGCCTCGACGACCAGGGCGTCTCCGGCGAGCGCGCCAAGGTCACGGTGCGCCGCGACGGCGAGACCATCAACGAGCGCACGCTCTCGAGCGGCCAGACCGCCAGCGTCGAGGTCGACATCAAGCATGCCGGCCCGAACATCGTCGAGATCGAGGCCTCGCCGCTGGAACGCGAGCTGACGCCGGTCAACAATCGCGCCGTGGTCGCGATCGACGGCGTGCGCGACAAGCTGCGCGTGCTGCTGGTCTCGGGCGAGCCGCATTCCGGCGAGCGCACCTGGCGCAACCTCTTGAAGTCCGACGCCAGCGTCGACCTCGTGCACTTCACCATTCTGCGTCCGCCGGAGAAGCAGGACGGCACGCCGATCAACGAATTGTCGCTGATCGCGTTTCCGACCCGCGAGCTGTTCCAGCAGAAGATCAACGAATTCCAGCTGATCATCTTCGACCGCTACGCCCGCCAGGGCGTGCTGCCGATCGCCTATTTCGACAACATTGCGCGCTATGTGCGCAGCGGCGGCGCGGTGCTGGTCTCGGCCGGTCCGGACTATGCCTCCAACACCAGCATCTGGCGCACGCCGCTGGATTCGGTGCTGCCGGCCGAGCCCGTCGGCGTGACCGAGAAGCCGTTCTATGCGCATCTCTCAGACATCGGCAAACGCCACCCCGTCACGCGCGGGCTGGAAGGCTCGGCCAGCGAGCCGCCGCATTGGAGCCGGTTCTTCCGCACCGTCGACACCCGCAACGCCGTCAACCCGCCTGTCATGACGGGCGTCGACGGCAAGCCGCTGCTGTTCCTGTCGCGCTTCGGCGAGGGCCGCGTCGCGCTGCTGCTCTCCGACCACATCTGGCTGTGGGCGCGCGGCTATGAAGGCGGCGGCCCGCATCTCGATCTGCTCAGGCGGATGTCGCACTGGCTGATGAAGCAGCCTGATCTCGACGAAGAGGCGCTGCGCCTCCAGGTGCAGGGCAAGGATCTCATTGTGGTGCGCCAGACCATGGCGGACAGCGTCCCGCCGGTCAGCGTGACCTCGCCGTCGGGCGTGTCGCGCGACCTGACGCTGAGCGCCGGCGATCCCGGCGAGTGGCGTGCCAGCCTGCCGGCCAATGAGCTCGGCCTGTGGCAGGCCACCGACGGCACGCTGAAGGCGCTGATCAATGTCGGCCCGACCAATCCGAAGGAGTTTTCGGAAGTCACCTCCACCACCGAGACGTTGAAGCCGCTGACGCAGGCGACCGGCGGCAACGCCGTGCGCGTCGTCGACGGCAACAGCGTCGAGCTGCCGCGCATCGTGCCGTCGCGCTCGGCGAGCGTCTTCGCCGGCGACGGCTGGATGGGCGTGCGGATGCGCGACGCCAGCGTCGTGAAGGGCGTCGGCGTGCTGCCGATCTTCGCCGGCCTGATCGGCCTGTTGCTGCTGCTCGGCGCGTTTGCGGCGACGTGGGTGCGCGAAGGGCGGTGATTTCCTAACGTTTGATTGGATCTGCTTGGCGCCCCCAACGCCGGTGCGTTCCCTCCCCCCTTGTGGGGGAGGGCTAGGGAGAGGGATAGCCCAGCAAATGGTGCCGGACGTTGGCGATGCGTCGCGTGTGGGTGCGCGACGGAAAGAGTCCCCGTGCGGCACCCCTCTCCCTGCCCCTCCCCCACAAGGGGGGAGGGAACGGAGAGAGCAACGCTGTTGGCCCAACTCGATTCGAGTTCATCTTCTCATCGCACTAGAGTTGCCCGAACGACACATCGGGCCGGCCGCCTGCGTGCGCGGCTCCGCTCACCGTTGACATCCCCTCACTGATCAGGCGATGTTACATTATAACATCGCGACCGCCTGCAATCGGCGCCGCGCGATGCGGGGTGGCGTCTGCAGATGAAGTGGTTCCGGTCGAATATCAGGCACGGCGCCCGGCTCGCGTTGTTCGCGATGCTGGTGCAGCTCGCGCTGACCTTCGGCCACAGCCATTGGTTCGCGCAGGCCGCGCCGCTTGCGGCAGCCTCGCTTCAGCAGACCGACAGCGGCAAGGCTGTCGCTTCGAGCGACCGCACTGCTGTCCAGAAGCAATCGCCTGGAAGCCCCGACCGCGAACAGCCGGGCGAGGACAATTGCGCGATCTGCGCCGTGGTCGCGATGGCGGGCACCGTCGTGTTTGCGACGCCGCCTCTGTTGCAGCTGCCGCAGGCGACCGAGCTGCTCTACCGCGCCCTCGACGCCGAATTCACCCATCTGGAATCGGCCCGCACGGCGTTCCAGCCGCGCGCCCCTCCCGCGTCCTGACTTCCAACATCGCTTGATCACACCCGGGCTCGCCGCTTTCAGGCGATCGCCTGGGAGCCGTTGAAGTCGAATTCCGTCGCGCCGCGACGGCAGGCCGCCTCCGATCAGCACACCATCACGCGGACGGCGCCTGACTGGAATCAGGACCATGTCATTTGAATTGCGACGCGCGCAGCGCCTCGGCGGAGCGAGCCTGCTCCTGCTCGGTGCCGCCGCCACCCCGGCGCTGGCCCAGGACAAGCCGGTGGCCACCGAGCTTCCGTCCGTCACCGTGACGGCCCCGAGCCCGATCGTGCGCAGAGCGGTGGTGCCGTCCCGCACCCCCGGCCGCGCCACACGAACCGCTCGGGAGCGAAGCCGCGAACGCACGGCCGAGGCCGCGCCGGCAGCACCGCCGACTGCCGCGCCCCAGCAGGGCGTGCTGCCTATCGTGACCAACCAGTTCGCCACCGTCACCGTGGTACCGAACGAGGAGATCCGCCGCGAGGGCGGCGGCCAGCTCGGCGATCTCCTGTTCTCCAAGCCAGGCATCACCGGCTCCAGCTTTGCGCCCGGCGCCTCCAGCCGGCCGATCATCCGGGGTCTCGACGTCAACCGCGTCGGCATCGTCGAGAACGGCACCAATTCGGGCGGCGCCTCCGATCTCGGCGAGGACCATTTCGTTCCGATCGATCCGCTCGCGACCAACCAGGTCGAGGTGGTGCGCGGGCCGGCCGCGCTGCGCTACGGCTCGACCTCGATCGGCGGCGTCGTCAGCGCTACCAACAACCGGATTCCGGATGCGCTGCCGTCCTGCGCTCCCTCGTTCCAGAGCTACGGCCTGCCGACCAAGGCGCCGCTCGCAACCGCCGGAACCTCGCCCTGCGTCACCGCCGAGACCCGCAGCGCCTTCAGCTCGGTCGATCGCGGCGTCGAAAGCGGTGTGCTGCTCGACACCGGCGGCGGCAATTTTGCCTTCCATGCCGACGCCTATGGCCGCAGCACCACGGACTACGGCATTCCGAGCTATCCCTACCTGACCGACCAGACGCGCATCATTACCAACGGCCGCCAGCCCAACTCGGCGACGCGGTCGGACGGCGCCTCGATCGGCGGCTCCTACTTCTTCCAGGGCGGCTATATCGGCGCGGCAATCACGCAGAACGACTCGCTCTACTACATCCCCGGCATCGACGGCGCCGACCACAACACGCGGATCGACGGTCACCAGACCAAGATCAACGTCAAGGGCGAGTACCGGCCCGATGCCACCGCGATCGACACTATCCGCTTCTGGGCTGGCGCCACGGATTATCGACACAACGAGATAGGCCTCGCCGATCCCGCCGATCCCAACACCGACGGTGTGCGGCAGACCTTCACCAACAAGGAGCAGGAGATCCGCACCGAGGTGCAGCTGATGCCGTTCAACGCGCGCTTCGCCGAGGTGACGACGGCACTGGGCTTCCAGGTCGGACACCAGGAATTGACCGCACCGAGCCCCGACAATCCCGGCACGCTGTTCAACGGCTTGTGGGACCCCAACAACAACACGCGCGTCGCCGGTTACGCCTTCAACGAGTTCAAGTTCACGGATGCGACGCGAGCCCAGATCGCCGGCCGCATCGAGCATGTCGAGCTGCACGGCACGACGCCGAATTTCCCGGCCGACTACCTGCCCGACGGCACGCCGCAGGTGGCAATCGCGCGCAATCCGTCGTTCACGCCGAAGAGCGGCAGCATCGGCCTGTTGCAGGACCTGCCGGGCGGCATGGTCGGCAGCATCACCGCGCAATATGTCGAGCGCGCGCCGAAGCCGGCCGAGCTGTTCTCGCGCGGCGCTCATGATGCAACCGCGACGTTCGACATCGGCAATCCGAACCTGAAGATCGAGACCGCGAAGTCGATCGAGGTCGGCGTGCGCAAGGCGACGGGGCCGTTCCGCTTCGAAGCCACCGTCTACTACACGCATTTCGACAATTTCATCTATCGCCGCCTCACCGGCGTGATGTGCGACGACGATTTTGCCTCGTGCGGTGCGCCCGGCGCCGAGCTGAACCAGGCGGTCTATTCGCAGCGCAATGCGAATTTCCGCGGCGGCGAATTCCAGTCGCAGCTCGATGTCGGCGCGTTCCAGGGCGGCATCTGGGGCATCGAGAACCAGCTCGACGTGGTCCGCGCCACCTTCACCGACGGCACCAACGTGCCGCGCATTCCGCCCTTGCGCATGGGCGGCGGCGTGTTCTGGCGCGACGACAACTGGCTGATGCGGGTCAACCTGCTGCACGCCTTCGCGCAGAACAACATCGCCGCGATCGCGGAGACGCCGACGCCCGGCTACAACCTGCTAAGGGCCGAGGTGAGCTACAAGACCAAGCTCGCCCCCAACTGGTTCGGTGCGCGCGAGATGATGGCGGGCATCACCGGCAACAATCTCCTCAACGAGAGCATCCGCAACTCGGTGTCCTACACCAAGGACGAAGTGTTGATGCCCGGCATCGGCGTCCGGGCGTTCGCGAACTTCAAGTTCTAGGTCATTGCGAGCGCTGTAGCCTGGATGGAGCGAAGCGAAATCCGGGACAGCACCTCTGCAGCAAAACGCTTCCCGGATTGCGCTACGCTCCATCCGGGCTACGAGGCTAGACAGTCGAAGTACGAAACTGCGCTTCTGCGGCATCGCGACCGGCCAGCGCTGCGGACCGCCGAGAGCCTGGTGCGAGGCGCGCTGGGAGCATTTTCTGCGTCCGTCGATATTGATCTGAATCAACCTCTTTCACGAGATGCCGTGGCCCTCTGCCCAGGACGTGGATTTGATTGCAGGAGAATTCATATGTTCTCAAATGCATCGTACGTCCTCATTCTTGCTGTTGCCGCTCTCGCAACGACCGACACCGCATCTGCCGGAACGGCAGCTCATGCTTCACCGAAGAATACGATCGGCACAACCAGACCCAAGGTGCCATTTGCGCTCGATGCCCCTTCGGCAGCACGCGGCTTTGTGTTGCGACAGGATCTGTTCGATCGCGCCGCTCCCAACAATGTCAGGTCTGATTGGCCGGCTCCGCCGGCGCAGCCGGGACAGTTTTAGAGATGGAGAGCTAGACGAGACGGCAGCCCAGCAACAGCTCGGCACGGTGTGGGCGACGACCAAGTCCACTGTCCGTGATGCCTGCGAGGGCGAGGCGGTATCAGCGGGATCCCAGAGCTATGTCGATCTACTTACCTGCATCCAGATGACGGAGACGGCGAGTGCGCTGTCATCGCCCCCGCCGCTCAGAGGTGCGAGCAAAAATCGCAACAAGCAGTAGCGAACACATTCCTTTCGACCCGCACCGCTACCCCCGCGCCTTGCTCCAATCGGGCACGACCGTCCCCGACACGCCCTCGAACGCACCTTCAACCAGCTCGTACACCAGGACGCGGGCGGCATCGACCGGGCCCGGCATGATGACGCGGCCCTTCGGCACCGGCTTGAAGCCGACGCGGCTGTAATAGGCCTCGTCGCCGACCAGCAGCACGATGGCGTGGCCTTTCTCCTTCGCGTCCTTCAACGCGCGCTCCATCAACTGACGGCCGATGCCGCGGTCGCGGAACGGCGGCTCGACGGTGAGCGGCCCGAGCATCAGCGCCTTGGTCTCGCCGATCAGGATCGGCAACTGCCTGACCGAGCCGACCAGCAGCGTGCCGATGCGCGCGGTGAAGGAGACGTCGAGCAGATGATCGACATGCTCGCGGATGCGATAGGCGCTGAGCACGAAACGGCCGGGGCCGAAAGTGCGCTCATGCAGCCGCTCGATGGCCTGGGCGTCGCCGGCAGCTTCTGGAAGGATGGAGAGCGAGAGATCATTCATGTCGGCATGCGTCTTCGAGCGAAGTGGACCTGTTCGCGTTCGGAAAACGCGTCAATGCGGGATGCGGGATAACATCTCGCGCGGCCGCGGTCCATCGGACTTCTGGGCGATAAATCCCCGCGCCGGCCCGCGGGTGAGGACGGCGGCGAACAGCAGCGTCCACAGGGACAGCATCAGGATCGGGATGATGTAATACTGCGTGAAGACCGGATGCGTGGCGAAGAATGCCAGATTCAGCGCCAGGTTTCCGGCGACGAGCAACGCGAGTTGCCTGACGCCCGCATGGTCACCGAAACGCCACAGCAGCGCGGTGCCGGCACAGGCGACCACCATCAACGGGAACTGCGGGTCGCGGAGATAGGCGGCCAGCACCGCGGGATCGAGATATGGTGCCGCGGTATCCTGGCCGCCATAGGCCGAGACCAGCGGATGACCCGAATTGACGAGGTTCGCGGCGAACACCGGCAGCAGCCCGACGAGGAATGCAAGACCCAGCGCAAGGCCCGACACGAAGCTCTCGCGGGTGCGCCAGACCAGGAACGACACGCCGAAGAACAGGAAATAGCCGGCCGCAAGAACGATGTTGGCGATCCGGAAGCTCACGGACAGGCTGAGCAGAAGACCGACGATGGCGATCATCAGCAGACGCCTTCTGTCGCCAATGAACAGTCTTGCAGTCAACAGACCTGTCAACGCGCAGACGACCATGGTCGGCGCCATCGAATAGCTCGCCTTGGTCGGATTGATCATGAAGTAGATCGCGAGCGCGCCGAACACTGCTGCAAGCGTCAAGGACCCGGGCTCTCGCGCCCGCCATAGTCCATACAGCGCAAAGCCGGCGATGATGACATTGGCCAGCACATAGAGCGGAATGACCTGGAACCCTTCCGGAAACAGCGCCAGCACAAAACCCGTGCCCGGCGGCGGCGTCATCACCCATTTGCTGCCGTCGGCGGTCTCGGTGTGGCAGGGCGCCCGGGTCGGCTCGTTCCAATTCGGAAAATCGATGCTACGCAACTTGCCCGCGAGATAGCCGTCGGTTTCGTGGGCGAGACTGGTATCGATGCCGGTCCAGCCGAAACGCTGGAAGAGATGCGCCTGCCGGAGATAGCAGATGTCGTCATAGACGCCACGGCTCTCGCTCCAGTGCGAGATCGCCCGAACATTGCTGGCCAGAATTGCCAGAAACAAAAGCGAAAAAAATACTCTAACAGCTCTCATGGATGCCTGCCGGGCGAGCCGCCACAGCTTGAAAAGGGCTCTGCCGCCTGTACAGGAAAAGCACCGGCAAGTATAGCAAGAGTGGGGATTTTGGGGGTGAGGCGGACGTGGCCGACATCGGCATGGGTTTGGGCTTGGGCTTGGGCGTCGGTTCAACCGACACGTGCCGCAGCGGTGCTGGCGCAGCGCGAATCCTGCTCATCATCCCCTGCTTCAACGAGGAGGCCTCGATCGGCGGTCTCCTGAACGAGATCGCCGCGACCGGCCGCTGCTACCACACGCTGGTCGTCGACGACGGCTCAACGGATGCAACCTCCGCGGTCGCAAGCCGTCACTCGCCGGTCGCCCGCCTCGCTCAGAATCTCGGCATCGGCGGTGCCGTGCAGACCGGCATCAAATATGCCGCGCGTCAGAACTTCGATTTCTGCATCCAGATCGACGGCGACGGACAGCACGATCCGCGCGCGATCGAGACGCTGCTGAACGCCTATCGCAAGGACCCCGCCAGCATCACCATCGGAAGCCGCTTCATCGACCATGCCGGCTTCTGCTCGACGCGGATGCGCCGCGCCGGCATCAGGCTGATCGTGCTCGCGCTCAACAGCCTCTTCAGCACCGGCGGCCGCATCACCGATCCGACCAGCGGCATGCGGCTGCTCGACCGCGCCGCCATCGCCTTCTTCGCAAAAGCCTATCCGACGGATTTTCCGGAGCCGATCTCGCTGGCCTGGGCGATGCGCGCCGGCCTCACGGTCAACGAGGTCGCAGTCGAGATGCGGGCGCGGGAGGCCGGCGCCAGCTCGATCGACGGGCTGAAATCGGCAAGCTACATGATCCGCGTCCTCGGCTACATCCTGCTCGCGCGCCTCACGAGATCGCCATGACGCGTTCGTTTTCGATTTGCGACTTCACGATTTCATCGAACAGATTGAGGAGGCGGCCGTGACAAACGTCCTTCCGAGCATCGAGACAGTCGTCGTCATCTCCGTCTTCGCGCTGGTCTACATGCTGGTGCTGCTGAAGAAGACGCTGCAAGGCAAGTTCGATCTCTACGACTTCCTGATGCTGTCCATGGTCGCGATCATCCCCGCGGGCTTCGCGCTGTTTCCAAGTCTCGCCTATCTCCTCAGCCACCTGACCGGCGTCGTGTTCCCGTTCGTCGTGATGTTCGGCGCGCTGTTCCTGGTGGTGTTCGCGTTCATGCACAACATGACGGCGCGGCTGCACCGGCTGGAGCGGCAGAACTGCGCGCTGATCCAGGAGCAGAGCCTGCTCGCGCTGGAGCTGCAGGCGAAGAAGGCAGCCGGCCCGGCCGTCGAGCGGGTTATCGCCAAATTGCCTAGCGCAGAATCAGCTTAATGCCACGTCGTGATCAGCGGCCTGCCATCCAGCACTTCGGCAAGCCGCAGCCGCGTGCCGGGCGTGGTGCCCTCGGGCAGTGCCGAGATCGCGAAGAAGCCGCATTCGGCGATCTCGTGATTGGGCTCGGGCAGACGGTCCTGCCTGAACTGCCTGACGACATAGACCGCGACATGGTCGCGGCGGGAGATGTGGCTGTTGAGGAAGATGCCGTGCAGCACGGCCTCTCCGGTGAGATCGATGTCCCCCTCCTCCTTGAGCTCGCGCCGCATCGCCTGCTCCATGGTCTCGCCATAGTCGACGCCGCCGCCGGGCAGATACCAGCCGCTGACATAGCTGTGCCTGACCAGGAACACCCTGTTGTCGGCATCCAGCACCACGGCGCGGACGCCGAGGGTCATGCCGCGGACGAACAGGAAATAGGTGTGGAAGACGTGCCGCAGCAGCGGCTCGAATTTCCGTCGCATCCGGTCGAGAGGTTCTCCCATCAGGCTTCTTTGACGCTCCGCTTCAGGATTTGCTTGTCAGGCTTGATTGCCAGGCTTGGCTTGCGCGCTGGCCGCGACCTTGCCATTACAGCGGACGAATAGCGAGGCAATCGCGCGCCATGACTTACAACACGCTGGCCCCCTTCACGCTCGCCCACCTCTCCGACCCGCATCTGCCGCCATTGCCGAAGCCGCGGCTGGTCGAGCTCGCGGGCAAGCGCGTGCTCGGTTACGTCAACTGGACGCGCAACCGCCACAAATACCAGCGCCGCGAGGTGCTCGACGCCATCGTCGCCGACATGAAGGCGCAGGCGCCCGACCACATCGCGGTGACGGGCGATCTCGTCAACCTCGCACTGGAAGCCGAGTTCGCGCCTGCCCGCGCTTGGCTCGATGATGTCGGGCCGCCCGACCGCGTCACCACGATTCCCGGCAATCACGACGCCTATGTCCGCGCCACCTTTCATCGCTTCGGCGAGACCTTTGCGCCCTATCTTGCCGGCGACGACGGCCGCATCGGCTTTCCGAACGTGCGCCGGCGCGGGCCGCTCGCGCTGATCAGCCTGTCGACGGCGGTGCCGACCTTGCCGTTGATGGCGACCGGCACGCTCGGGGGCGATCAGCTCGCCGCGCTCGCGGAGGTGCTCGAACGGCTCGCGGCCGAAGACGTCTTCCGCGTGTTGCTGGTGCATCATCCGCTGAAGTCGGCCGCACGCCAGAAGCGAATGACCGATTCGGCCGAGTTGCTCGCGCTCGTGAAGCGCCACGGCGTCGAGCTGATTCTGCACGGGCACGACCACATTCATTCGACGATGTGGTTCGAAGGCCCCAACGGCAACATTCCCGCGCTCGGCGTGCCCTCGGCCTCCGCGCTCGCGCACGGGCGCTATCCGGCGGCGGCGTATAATCTCTTCACGATCGAGAGGGACAATGCCGGCTGGCGCTGCGAGCAGACGGTGCGGGGCCTCGGGGCTGGGTTTCAGATCCAGCAGGTCAAGCATGCGAGGTTGATTTGAGGTCACAGTCATTCCGGGGCGCGCGTAAGCGCGAGCCCGGAATCCATACTCACGATAGTGGTTATGGATTCCGGGCCTGCGTGCTTCGCACGCATCCCGGAATGACGAACTGAGAGATTTGCGCGCTCGCGCGTGCGTCCTCACCAGCTCCGCAAGACCGCCACCACGGCGAGGCCGAACAGCGCGGCGGCGCCGAGGATGAAGCCGAACACGAACGGCCAGACGCGCGAAGGCCGCCGCGACATCTCCGCGACCTCGGGCACCGGCTCGGGCGGGACCACCATCGCGCGCTCGCGCTCGATCATGCGGCGCGCGACATAGTCGGTGACGGCCTCGACGATCACGGCGGTGTCGTGCGATTCGGCGAGCACGATGCGGCCGAAGCGCGTGTCCTGGACGAAGCGGTACTGCCGCTTGTCGCGCCCCATCATGATGTGCGCGACCACGTCGATCCAGAGCCTGGGCGTCTCGCCCTGACTGATGCCGCGGTCGAACAGGTCGATCTGATCGGGCACCTGCGCAAACAGTGGATCGAGCGCGTCGTTGAGGATCTCCAGCCGCGCCACCTCCGCGTCGCGGAGGTCGACGACGACGCCGGTCCGGTCGGCGGCCTCGATCCGCGCACGCAGCAGCGCATCGCGCAGCCGCACCGGGCGCGGCTGGCTGGGATGGGTCACGCTGGTCTCGGGCTCTGACATTGTCGGCCTCGTCCTGAATTGCTGACGTTAACCTATCAGCAACCAAACCGTCCGCAAAGGGTCCACAATTCCAGATACTTACGGCGCCCACAGCAGACTGATTGTGCCAAAAACAGACGATCCCACCCAGGCAGAGCCTGGATGGGACCATCCGTCCTTGGACGTCTTCTTAATTCAGCTTGGCGGCCGGGCTCTTAAGCGCTGAGATTTGGATGAATCGTCATCGCGCTTCAGGTTGTTGTTTACGCATGATCTTTCCGGAAAACCGCTTCGCACTTTTCCGGATCATGCTTTAGGCCGAGACGCGCGAGGGCTCTTCCACGATCGAGAAGCGGACGCCGGCCTTGTGGCGGCTCTCTTCCGAGACCTCGCGCCAGCAGTCCTCGGCTTCCTTGCGGGTCTTGAAGGGGCCTTTGACCTGGGCCGAACCTTCCACGAGCTTGTGGAAGTTCATCGAGCCGAACTCGCCGCCGATCACCCAGAAATTGCTGCCTTTGGTCATTGTCAGTCTCCTCTCGAAGCGCGTGGTGCGTTAGCCGAACTGGTTCATCGTGTTGTGGGCGCCGCCCGCCTTGAGGGCGGCCTCACCCGCGAAGTACTCCTTGTGGTCGTCGCCGATGTCGGAGCCGGCCATGTTCTGGTGCTTCACGCAGGCGATGCCCTGACGGATCTCGGCGCGCTGGACGTTCTTGACGTAGCCCAGCATGCCCTGTTCGCCGAAATACTCGCGGGCGAGATTGTCGGTCGAGAGCGCGGCCGTGTGATAGGTCGGCAGCGTGATCAGGTGGTGGAAGATGCCGGCGCGCTTGGCCGAATCCGCCTGGAAGGTGCGGATGCGCTCGTCGGCTTCCTTCGCCAGCGGGGTGTCGTCGTACTCCGCCTTCATCAGCTCGGCACGGTTGTACTTGCTGACGTCCTGGCCCGCTTCCTTCATCGCGTCGTAGACCTGCCAACGGAAGTTGAGGGTCCAGTTGAACGACGGCGAGTTGTTGTAGGCGAGCTTGGCGTTCGGCACCACCTTGCGGATGCGGTCGACCATGCTGGCGATCTGCTCGATATGCGGCTTCTCGGTCTCGATCCAGAGCAGGTCGGCGCCGTTCTGCAGCGAGGTGATGCAATCGAGCACGCAGCGGTCGGCACCGGTGCCCGGGCGGAACTGGTAGAGGTTCGAGGGCAGCCGCTTCGGACGCATCATCTTGCCGTTGCGGTTGATGATGACGTCGCCGTTGCGGGCGTTCTCAGCGGTGATTTCCTCGCAGTCGAGGAAGCTGTTGTACTGGTCGCCGATGTCGCCGGGCTTGTGGCTGACGGCGATCTGCTGCGTCAGGCCGGCGCCGAGCGAGTCGGTGCGGGTCACGACGATGCCGTCTTCGACGCCGAGCTCGAGGAAGGCGTGGCGGCAGGCGCGGATCTTGGCGAGAAAGACGTCGTGCGGCACGGTGACCTTGCCGTCCTGGTGGCCGCACTGCTTCTCGTCGGAAACCTGGTTCTCGATCTGGAGCGCGCAGGCTCCCGCCTCGATCATCTTCTTGGCGAGCAGATAGGTCGCCTCCGCGTTGCCGAAGCCGGCATCGATGTCCGCGATGACGGGCACGACGTGGGTCTGGAAGTTGTCGATCTTCTCGATCAGCTCCTTCTCACGGGTCTTGTCGCCTTCCTTGCGCGCCTTGTCGAGCAGGCGGAAGATGTCGTTGAGCTCGCGCGAATCCGCCTGACGCAGAAAGGTGTAGAGCTCCTCGATCAGCGCCGGCACAGAGGTCTTCTCGTGCATCGACTGGTCGGGCAGCGGGCCGAACTCGGAGCGCAGCGCCGCGATCATCCAGCCGGAGAGATAGAGGTAGGTGCGATCGGTCTTGCCGCCGAAATGCTTCTTGACCGAGATCAGCTTCTGCTGGGCGATGAAGCCGTGCCAGCAGCCCAGCGACTGGGTGTACTTGGTCGGATCCTTGTCATAGGCCGCCATGTCGGCGCGCATCAGCGCCGCGGTGTAGCGGGCGACGTCGAGACCGGTCTTGAAGCGGTTCTGCAGGCGCATGCGCGCGACGGCCTCGGCCGTCACCCCGTTCCAGGTCGGCTTGGTCTGAAGCAGCGCCTGGGCTGCCTCGATCTCGCTCTGATAGGACGCCGGACGCTCGAGAGCGCTAATGCCGCGGGGCTGGTAATTCATGTGCCTGATCCTTCTCGATGATGACGGAGCCTTCGGTTCGCCATCGACATTTTTGACAGTGCATTGCGAAATGCGTGTCATGAGCTAAACGCGAGAAAGGGAAGTTCGTACAGAGGCCTTGTATTCGAATGGTGATGTCATGTAACATCAGAACATGTAATAGATGTTATTTTGTAAATTTTGTAAATATAGGTCAACAAAACTGACCTTCGTGCATGGAGACCTGAGAAATGCCCGCCGAATCCGGGAAGAAACTGTTCGTCGGGCCGCGGTTCCGGAGGATCAGGCAGCAATTGGGGCTGTCGCAGACCCAGATCGCCGAGGGGCTCGGGATCTCGCCGAGCTACGTCAACCTGATCGAGCGCAACCAGCGCCCGGTGACGGCGCAGATCCTGCTGCGGCTGGCCGAGACCTATGATCTCGACCTACGCGACCTCGCCACCGCTGACGAGGACCGCTTCTTCGCCGAGCTGAACGAGATTTTTTCCGATCCCCTGTTCCGCCAGATCGACGTTCCCAAGCAGGAGCTGCGGGATCTCGCCGAGCTCTGCCCCGGCGTCACCCACGCGCTGCAGCGGCTCTATGCGGCCTATACCGAGGCGCGCCAGGGCGAGACGCTGGCGGCCGCACAGATGGCCGACCGCGACGTCGGCACGCGCTTCGAGGCCAATCCGGTCGAGCGCGTGCGCGAGCTGATCGAGGCCAACCGCAATTATTTTCCGGAGCTGGAGCAGGCTGCGGAGACGCTGCGCGACGAATTGAACGTGCCGGCCGAAGGGCTCTACGCCGCGCTCGCCGCGCGCTTGCGCGAAAAGCATTCGATCCAGACCCGCATCATGCCTGTGGACGTAATGCGCGAGACGCTGCGGCGATTCGACCGCCACCGCCGCCAGCTCTTGATCTCGGAGTTGGTCGATCCGCCCGGCCGCGCGTTCCAGCTCGCCTTCCAGCTCGGCCTTGGCGAATGCACGCAAGCCCTTGAGACCATCATCGGCCGTGCCGGCCCGCTCGACGACGCGCCGCGCCGGCTGTTCCGGATCACGCTGGGCAACTACTTCGCGGCGGCCGTGATGATGCCCTACCCGGCGTTCCTCGCGGCGGCCGAAGCGCTCAACTACGATATCCACGTGCTGGCGCAGCGCTTCAATTCCGGCTTCGAGCAGGTCTGCCACCGCCTCACCACGCTGCAGCGGCCGAACGCGCGCGGCATTCCGTTCTTCCTCTTGCGCGTCGACAATGCCGGCAACGTCTCCAAGCGCTTCTCGTCCGGCACATTCCCGTTCTCGAAGTTCGGCGGCACTTGCCCCCTGTGGAACGTGCACTCGACCTTCGACACGCCGGATCGCCTGCTCAAGCAGGTGATCGAGCTTCCCGACGGCACGCGTTATTTCTCGATTGCGCAGATGGTGCGCCGGCCGGTGGCACCCCATCCGCTGCCGCAGCCGCGCTTTGCCATCGGCCTCGGCTGCGAGATCCGCCACGCCGCGCGCCTCACTTACGCCGCCGGCCTGGACCTCGAGAAGACCGAGGGCACGCCGATCGGCGTCAACTGCCGCCTCTGCGAGCGCGAAAACTGCGCCCAGCGCGCCGAGCCGCCGATCACGCGCACGCTGATTTTGGACGAGACGACCAGACGGGTGAGTTCGTTCGCGTTCTCGAATGCGCGGGAGTTGTGAGGGCAGGAATCGCGCGGGCATTGCTTCGCGTTTGGCGGAAGGCATCCGCTACACCCACCGCTGTCATCGCCCGCGAAGGCGGGCGATCCAGTACGCCGCAGCGGCTGTGATTGAACCGAGACGCCGCGGAGTACTGGATGCCCCGCCTTCGCGGGGCATGACAGTGGAAAATGAGGCGTGACTGACCCGCCTCACGCCAGCGTATGCACGATCACCGGCCCGGCGGCGGCACTCGCATGCCCCGCCAGCAGCGGGCCCAGATCCTTCTCGATCCAGGCGATGGCGCGCCTGTTCGCTTCCTCGGCCTGCTCGAACTTGTCGAAGATCGAGATCGCGGTCACCGTGTCGTCGCCGGCATAGACGACGTAATAGGCGCGGAAACCGTCGACGTCGCTGATGATCGGAACGGCGCCGTCCTTGATGCGGCGCGCCAGTTCTTCCGCGCTCCCGCTTTTCGCCTTGGCCTGACGGATGGCGGCATACATGGCATCCTCCCTTCCGGCTGTCTGAAGCTTGGTAACGTCAACCTACACCTGACAGCCAGCCCCGTCATCTCCGCGCAACGGCGAAGCCGTTGTCGCTGAAGGTGCGAGGCCTGCGGTGCGGAGCACCGCAGGGGGAGCCTCGAAGGATGCACGGCCCCGATGCGGCAGCCGGGCCGTCGCGCTTCGAGGGCCGCTGAAGAAGCGGCCACCTCAGGGTGACGGATGACAGCCTGCGCCCGCAGTATCGGCCTTGGTTAACCCCGCCCTAATCAGCTGCCGCGATCTGCAACCAGCGGTTAAGCACGCCTCAACATCGGTGCCTTAGTGTTGCCCCACTCACTTTTCGCAAACAACGGTGGCCTATCCTGCCGGGCGAAGTGACATCAGGGGGTTCATCATGCGCATTGCGTTGCTGCTGTCCGCAACCATTGTCGGCGCGCTTTTCGCCAATCCGTCCCATGCCGGCTCGCTCGATGCCGCTGGCGCAGCGCAGCCGCTGCCGCCCGGCTTCGAGAGCTACCGCGGCTACATGTTCGACCTCACGGAGAATTCCGAGCGCAAGGACGTCGAGAAGCTCACCGAGAATGTGAAGCAGCAGATCGACGTCGTCGAAGCATCCGGCCTGTCGCCGCGCGTGCTGCGCTTCTTCCGCACCGTCCCGATCGTCGCGAGCGAGCTCGCCTGTCTCGACGAGGGCGCCGCGACCGCCTGCTACGGCCGCGTCACCCCGGACATCCAGCGCAGCGCGCCGCGGACGCTGACGGTGTGGGACCATGACAAGCAGCGCTGGACCAATCCCAACGCCGTCGACCTCGCGGTCGATTCGGGCCTCGGCGTCATCATGCTGCGACCGGACATGATGCGCTACGAGAAGGAGGCTGTGTTGCTGCACGAGTTGCTGCACGCCTATCACGCCCGGCTCTTGCCGGACGGCTACGCCAACAAGGGCGTGATCCTCTATTATGCGCTGGCCAAGACCAAGGACCTCCTGCCCAAGGAATCCTATGCGATGAAGAATCCCATGGAATTCTTCGCCGTGACCGGCAGCATCTTCCTGGCGGGAAAAAGCGAATTCCACGACCCGAAGTCGCGCGAGGCGCTCAAGGAGAAGATGCCGGACTATTACAAATATCTGGTCGGCGTGTTCGGCTTCGATCCCGATCCGGCAGCCACGAGCGGCCCGGTCGCCTCGCTGAAATAAGGCGTCTGCCTCAGACACCCCAAAAGCCGCGCCAACAGCGCGGCTTTTTTGTTTTGCTAACCGGAAGCTGCGGATGACGCGTGGGGAGGAATTGCCAAGGTGGGGCCCGATCTGCATAGTCCCGCCCGCATCGAGACTGTTTTCAAGAGGATAGAACAACATGGCGGACGCCGACCTGGATGTCGTGATCCGGCAACTGGCCAGACAGCTGCATACGGGCCTGATGACCCGCGCCAAGGAGCGGCGGGATCGCTTCAACGGCCTTGCGGCCAAGGCCAAGGGCAAGGAGACCGGCGAGCGCTTCAAGATGATGGCCAAGGCCACCATGGAGCAGGCCACCGCTGCCGCGAGGCGCCTGCAGATGTCCGCCGACAACGTCGCCGACAGCTACGCCAGGTCGATGCGGGTTGCCGCGAGCACGCCGGTTGCGGTGAAGGCGGAGAAGCCGAAGGAAGACAAGCCTGCGAAGGCCAAGGCGAAGAAGGCGAAAGCGAAAAAGGCGAAGTAGCGCCGGAGTTCTTCCCTTCTCTCCTTGCGGGAGAAGGTGGCCCCGCACATTCAGCATCGTAGGGTGGGCAAAGCGAAGCGTGCCCACGCGTCTGTTGCCGTATTGCAAAGATCGTGGGCACGGCGCAAGTGCGCCTTTGCCCACCCTACGATTCCGGGACTAGCGGATAGAGACCTCACCTTCTCGGCACCGACACCTGGGCCGGCTCGGCGCTCGCGAGCTCGGCGAGCTTGGCCCGCGCGGCCTCGCGGGTGCGGGCATCCTTGCCGGCGGGCAGTGCGAGGGCGGCCTCGAAATCGGCGCGGGCGTCGTCGGCCTGGCCGCGGGCGAGGAAGGCAAGGCCGCGGTCGAGGCGGGCCTGCGCATCCGACGGGTCGAGGCGGATCGCCGTGTTGTAGCTCAGGATGGCGCGGTCGAGGTCGCCGGTGGCGGCGAGCGCCAGGGCGCGCTGGTGATAGGGCGCGGCAAGCTTGGGATCATGCGCGATCGCCTCGTCATAATCCTCGATGGCGAGCGCGAGATCGCCGTTCTGCCGGCGCGCCAGCGCGCGATCGCGATAGAGCGAGGCGCGGTTGGGATTGAGGTGGATGGCCTCGTCGAAATCGGCGATCGCCCGCCGGAAGTCGCCATGGCGCATCGCGATCCGGCCGCGCCCTTCATAGGCAAAGGCGATCAGCGAGCCACGCAGCGGCGAGAAGCCGATCACAGCCGAGCAGATGTCGGAATCATCCTCGTCGCCGCAATTGACGACCATGTGCGTGGACAGCCCGATGAGCACGCAAAGGACGATCAGCAATGGTACGGCAGTTCTGGTCATCTTCGACCGTGACCGGCGGCAGGCCGGCCACGCATCCCCTTTCGAAGGAAGTGGCTCGCCTGCGTGTTAACACCGGCCAGGGCCATTCTGTGTGCGCCAGGTCACAAAGCCAGACGCAATTCCTGATCGGTTCCATCAGCCCCAAGGGCCGCGAGCAGGACCATTGGAAGGCCCGCGCGAGGACGAGCGGCCCCACGGGCCCTGCGGCGGATAATTCTCGTTGGCGCCGACCGAGGGCGCCGCATGTGCGCCGAGCTGAGCCGCAAGCCGCTGGAGCGCGGCGATGCGGTTCTGCGTCGAGGGATGGGTCGCGAACAGATTGTCCACGCCGTGGCCCGACAGCGGATTGATGATGAACATGTGCGCGGTCGCCGGGTTGCGCTCGGCCTCGAAGTTCGGGACCTGGTGCGCGGCGCCCTCGATCTTCACCAGCGCCGAGGCCAGCCACATCGGCTGCCCGGCGATGCGCGCGCCGAGATCGTCCGCGGCGTATTCGCGGGTGCGGCTGATCGCCATCTGCACCAGCATCGCGCCGAGCGGCGCCAGGATCATCATCAGGATCGAGCCGACGATGCCGGGGCCGCTGTTGTTGTCGCGGTGGCCGCCGAAGAACATGCCGAACTGCGCCAGCATGGAGATCGCGCCGGCGATGGTGGCAGTGATCGTCATCAGCAGCGTGTCGTGGTTCTTGATATGCGCAAGCTCGTGCGCGATCACGCCGGCGAGCTCCTCGCGGCTGAGCTGGTTCATCAGTCCGACGGTGACGGCGACGGCGGCATTTTCCGGATTGCGGCCGGTCGCGAACGCATTGGGCTGCGGCTCGTCCATCACGAACACGCGCGGCATCGGCAATCCGGCGCGGCCGGCGAGCTCGGCGACGAGGCCGACCAGTTCCGGCGCGCTGGCGCGGTCGACCTGATGAGCCCCGTACATCGAGAGCACCATGCGGTCGGAGTTCCAGTAGGTGAAGACATTGGTCGCAGCCGCGATGACGAGCGCGATCATGGCGCCCGTGGCACCGCCGATCAGATAGCCCACGCCCATGAACAGGGCGGTGAGGCCTGCGAGCAGCATTGCGGTACGAAGATAGTTCATGGCCGTCTCCCAAACCGGCCGCGGGCGGGCAGGAGGCGCCAGCAGGCCGGCAGACATGAGGTGGGGATGACCCCGGCCCGGATGCAAGGTTTCAAGGTGCGTCGCGGAGCCGCGGCACTGGTTTGACCTGGATCATTCCATTAAACTTCGACAAGAATCCTGGCGTCTCCTCCCCTTCCGGAACCCTCATGCTCAAGACCCGATTTGCGATCGCGGCCGCCGCTCTGCTCTCGCTCTCTCTTCCCGCCTCCGCCCAGTTCATGTCGCCGCCCGCAGCGCCCAAGCCCGCAGCGCCGAAGGCACCCTCGCCGCGTGCGGCCTCGTGCCATAACGGAGCGAGCTTCGATCGCTTCCTCGCCGAGGTGAAGCAACAGGCCGTCGCCGCCGGCGTGTCGCAGCGGACGATCGCGGAGGCCTCGCCCTATCTCGTCTACGACCAGGGCATCGTCAACCGCGACCGCGGCCAGCGCGTGTTCGGCCAGCTCTTCACCGAATTTGCCGGACGCATGGCCGCACCGTATCGCATGCAGAACGGGCAGCAGCACATCAAGCAATACGCCGCCGCATTCGCGCGTGCCGAGAAGGAATATGGCGTGCCGCCGGCGGTGATCGCTGCGTTCTGGGGCCTGGAGAGCGACTTCGGCGCCAACATGGGCAATCTGCCGACGCTGAAATCGCTGGTGTCGCTGGCCTATGACTGCCGCCGCTCGGAGATGTTCGTGGGCGAGACCATCGCCGCGCTGAAGATCATCGACCGCGGCGATCTCACGCCCGACGAGATGATCGGCTCCTGGGCCGGCGAGCTCGGGCAGACGCAGTTCCTGCCGGTGCATTACGTCAACTACGCCGTCGACTATGACGGCGACGGCCGGCGCGATCTGTTGCGCTCGGGCCCCGACGTGATCGGCTCGACCGCGAACTACATCGCCAACGGATTGAAGTGGCGGCGCGGCGAGCCGTGGCTGGAGGAGATCAAGGTGCCGCAGAATCTGCCCTGGGAGCAGACCGATCTCACTGTGCAGCAGCCGCGCTCGAAATGGGCGCAGTTAGGCGTCACCTATCCCGACGGACGGCCGCTGCCGAACGACAATCTCGCAGCCTCCGTGCTGCTGCCGATGGGACGCTTCGGGCCGGCCTTCATGGCCTATGCGAATTTCGCGGCCTATACCGAGTGGAATAACTCGCTGATCTATTCGACCACCGCGGGCTATCTCGCCTCGCGCATCGCCGGTGCCGCGCCGATGCGAAAGCCCGCCCAGCCGGTCGCGCAGCTGCCGTTCAACGAGCTCAAGCAATTGCAGCAGCTTCTGGTTCAGGCCGGCTTCAATGTCGGCAAGGTCGACGGCGTGCTGGGCCAGCAGAGCCGCGCCGCGGTGAAGGCGATGCAGATCAAATACGGCCTGCCGGCGGATTCCTGGCCGACCGCCGAGCTGCTGGCGCGGATGCGCGGCGGCACGGCGCAGGCGCAGCCCCAGGCGACGGTGCGGTAAGCACTCAACTCGTGGTCATGCCCCGCGAAGGCGGGGCATCCAGTACGCCGCGGCCTATCGATTCAATCACAACCGTCTCGGAATACTGGATCGCCCGCCTTCGCGGGCGATGACACTGTGGGTGGGGCGGCGATTACAGCGGGGTGGCGAAGCGATAGAATTTTCGCACTGCACAGGCGGCGTTGCGCGATTGTATTTTTCCATGAGGCTCCCATGTGAGTGGCTCAGGTTTTCTCCTGAGATTTCCCACCATTGAAGCGAGCATCACATGTCCTTCTACGACGCCGTCGTCCCCGCATACTTGCAAATGCTGAACAGCCTCACCGGCCTGCTCACCAAGGCCGAGGCGCATTGCGCGGCCAAAAAGATCGACCCGAGCGTGCTGCTCGGCTCCCGCCTCTTCCCGGACATGCTGCCGCTGTCGAAGCAGATCCAGCTCGTCAGCGATTTCGCCACCAAGGGCTGCGCGCGGCTGACCCACAGCGAAGTGCCTTCCAATCCCGACACCGAAAAGACCTTCGAAGAGTTGAAGCAGCGGCTGGCGAAAACCATCGACTACGTGAAGTCGTTCAAGCCCGAGCAGTTCGAGGGCGCCGAGGCCAAGGACGTCACCTTCCCGACCGGACCCGATAAGACCACGACCCTGAAGGGCCAGCAGTTCCTGAGCGCGTTCTCGCTGCCAAACTTCTATTTCCACTGCGCGACCGCCCACGGCATCCTGCGTCACAACGGCGTCGAGATCGGCAAGCGCGATTTCATGGGCCAAACCTGATTTGCGCAATCGCACGGCCGCGGCAGCGGGATTCTGCTGTCGTGGCCGAAATTGCACATGAATTATGCTACGCGAGGCCCCACGCGTAGCTCGCCTGCACTTTCCGTATGGCTCCTCCCTTGCGCGGGTTATCGCGATGCACAAGTGTTGCTGACCTCTCACCGCCTGGAAGCATTCCCATGAGCCGTTCGACCAAATTGTTTGAGACCTACAAGCTCGGCCCGATCACGCTGGCCAACCGTTTCGTGATGGCGCCGCTGACACGCAACCGCGCTGTTCCCGGCACCTTCGTACCCGGTGCGCTCGCCGCCGATTATTACAGCCAGCGCGCTTCCGCAGGCCTCCTGATCACCGAGGCGAGCCAGGTCTCGCAACAGGGCCAGGGCTACCAGGACACCCCCGGCATCTACTCCAAGGAGCAGGTCGCGGGATGGCGCAAGGTCACCGACAAGGTGCATGAGCGCGGCGGCAAGATCTTCATCCAGCTCTGGCATGTCGGCCGCATCTCGCATGTCGATCTGCAGGCGAATGGCGCTGCTCCCGTGGCGCCGAGCGCGATCCGCGCCAAGGGCAAGACCTTCGTGAACGGCGGCTTTGCCGACGTCTCCGAGCCGCGCGCGCTCGAGCTCTCCGAGATTCCCGGCATCATCGACGACTTCAAGCGCGCCACGAAGAATGCGCTGGAGGCCGGCTTTGACGGCGTCGAGATCCACGGCGCCAACGGCTATCTGCTCGAGCAGTTCGCCAAGGACGGTACCAACAAGCGCACCGATGCTTACGGTGGCTCGATCGAGAACCGCGCGCGGCTGATGCTGGAAGTCTCCAAGGCCGTCGTGGCAGAAGCCGGCGCCGATCGCACCGGTATCCGCATCTCGCCGGTGACGCCCGCCAACGACATCTCGGATTCCAACCCGCAGGCTCTGTACGACCACATCGTCGACGGCCTCAGCGCGCTGAAGCTGGTTTATCTCCACGTCGTCGAGGGCGCTACCGGCGGGCCGCGCGACGTCGCCCCGTTCGACTATGCGTCCCTGCGCAAGCGCTTCAGTGGCGCCTACGTCGCCAACAATGGCTACGACTTCGATCTCGCCAGCAAGGTGCTGGACGCGAACGCGGCCGACCTCATCGCCTTCGGCAAGCCGTTCATCTCCAACCCCGACCTGGTCGAGCGGCTGAAGCAGGGCGCGGCGCTGAACGATTGGGACAAGAACACGTTCTACGGCGGCGGCGCCAAGGGGTATACGGACTATCCGTCGCTGGCGGCCGAGCCGGCGGAGTAAGCGGCGGGCACACTGTCATGCCCCGCGAAGGCGGGGCATCCAGTACTCCACCAGCAGTGAGATTCAACCGAGAAGCTGCGGCGTCCTGGATCGCCCGCCTTCGCGGGCGATGACACCGTGAATGTGGGACGCGTGTGCCACGAGCTCGTCATTGTGAGCGCAACAAGAAAAAGGCCGGGATCGCTCCCGGCCTTTTTTCCTGCCCAGAACCGCCTCAGGCCGCGTAGCGGTTGAATTTCGATTTGGAAATCGAGGTCGCGGCGACGTGGACGTGCTGCGCCAGCTCGGCCTCGGCACGCTCCTTGGTCCAGCGCGTCGTCGGCACCGAGATGTTGATCGCGGCAACGGCGCGGCCGTGCTCGTCGATGATGGGAGCGGCGACCGAAATGTCGCCCATCACGGTCTCGTTCATGATGACGGCGTAGCCGCGTTGGGCGGCGACACGCACGCGCTCCAGCAGCGCCTTTGGGTCGGTCACGGTGAAAGGCGTCAGCGGTTCGAGCGGCGTCCGTTCGAGCAGCGCAAGGCGCTCCTCTTCGGGCAGCGCCGACAGGATTGCGGTACCCGAGGCCGTGAAGAAGGTCGGCAACCGGCTGCCGATCACGATGTCGATGTTGATGAGATGCGCGCCCGGAAAGCGCGCCACGAAGACGACCTCGTGGCCGTCGAGTTCGTGCAGGTTGGTCGTCTCGCCGAGATTGCGGCTGATCTCCAGCAGATAGGGCGAGGCGCGGTCGATCAGATCGTTGGCCTTGAGATAGCTGTGCGAGAACTGGAGCACTTTCGAGGTGAGGCCGTAGTTGCGCGTACCCTCGATGCGCTTGAGATAGCCGAGCGTCTCCAGCGTATATACCAGGCGCTGGGTGGCGCTGCGGTCGAGATCGGCGGCGCGCGCAATGTCGGCCAGCGTCATGTAGCGCTGCGGCCCGTCGAAGGCATGCAGGACCTGGAACGCCTTCTCGGTCGAGCCGACGAACAGCGACGAGCGCGGCTCGTCTGCCTTGTCCGTCGTCTTCGTCACCGACTTCGTGCTGGCTTTGGTGGCCTTTGCCTTCGCCGGCCGGCCGCCGCCCGCGCCGCTGCTACGCGCCATGCTGCCATCCCTTCATGCGATGCCTTCCGAGATCGCCAGCTGCCGGCCGAGCTCGGCGCGGAGAGATGCGACCAGCGCCGGCGCCGGCTGCACCAGGGGCGCCAGCATGCGCGGCGCCTCGACGCCGACCATGTCCATCACCGCCTTCATCGGACCCGGATTGGTCTCGGCGAATGCCATGTTCATCAGCGGAATCAGGCCGCGATGCAGGCTCAACGCCTCCGCCGTCTTGCCCGCCGTCGCCGTTTCGAAGATCTGGCGCCAGGCGCGCGGCAACAGGCACGCGGTGACGATGATGCCGCCCTTGGCGCCCGCCGCCAGATGCAGCGGGAACAGGCTGTCCTCGCCGCTCAGCACCGCAAAGCTCTCGTCGACGCCGGCCACGACCTGGAGGAAATGGTACATGTCGAGATTGCAGGCCTTCATGCCGATGATGTTGGGATGCCTGGACAGCTCATGCAGGATTTTGGGCTCGATCGCGATCCGGGTGCGATAAGGAATCTCGTAGATCAGGACGGGCACCGGCGAGGCATCGGCATAGCGCAGGAAATAGTCGCGAATGCCCGCCTGAGTCGGGTTGGTATAATATGGCGTAAGAACGAGGAGCCCGTCCACGCCTTCGGCTGCGAATTCACGGCCGGCCTGCAAGGCATCGTGGAAGCCGGTGTCGAGCACGCCGGCGATGACCGGGCCCTTGCCTGCCATCGCCTTCACTGACAGGCCAGCCATCTTGATCCGCTCGGCACGCGCGAGCGCGCCATATTCGCCGGTGCCGCCAAGCGGCACCACGCCATCGATGCCCTGCTTGTTGAGCCAGGCGAACATGGCCGAGACCGCGCCGGCATCGATGGTGTCGTCGGCCTTGACCGGGGTCGGAATGGCCGGGAACAGGCCGCGGAGGCGATTGGCAGTGAGCATGATTGAGAACCTCTGGTTGGGATGCGGGACGGCTATCTCGCGGCAGCACGCCGGCGCAGGCGTTCGGCGACGAAGATGAGAAGCCCCATGAAGACGAACAGGCAGGTCGAGACGGCGGCGATCGCGGGCGAGACCTGAAGCGTCACCTCGTCCCAGAACTGCTTCGGCAACGTCGCGTTCAAGCCGCCGGTGGCAAACAGCGCGATGGTGAGCTCGTCGAACGAGGTCGCGAAGGCGAACAGGAACGACGACATCATGCCGGCCCCGAGGATCGGGAAGGTGACGTAGCGCAACGTGGCAAGCGGGCGCGCGCCGAGACTCTGCGCGGCATGGTCGAGCCGCGTGTCGTAATTGCGCAGCACGGCCATCATGGTCATGACCACGTAGGGCACCGCGACGACGGTATGGCCGAGAATGAGGCCGAAGGCGCTGCCGACAAGGCCCATGCGCGCGAAGACGTAGAACAGGCCGACCGCGATGATCATGCGCGGCACGACGATCGGCGACAGGATGAAGGCGAGCCACGCCGCCTTGCCGGGAATGTCGCTGCGCACCAGCAGGAACGCGGCCGGCGTGCCGATCAGCATCGCCAGCAATCCAGTGCCGATTCCGACCAGCAGCGAGCGCAGCAGCGCCTGGGTCCAGACCGGCGAATTCAGCACCGTCTCGTACCAATGCAGGGTGAAACCCTGCGGTGGCCAGTTGAGGCCGCCGGTGCCGAACGACAGCGGGATCATCAGAATGGTCGGCGCGCTGATGACGAGCAGCATGGTCCAGACGAAGGCCCGCAAGCCGAGGCCGGCCTGATCTGGATTGCGGTCGCGACGGCGTGACGGCAGCACGCGGAGGAGTCCGTCCGAGATCGCGCCGAGCAGCGTGAGGAGCGCATCTCCCACCCTCTGCGCCGGGGCAAACAAGCGCGACGGCGCCGCCTTGCGAGGCGCGGATGCGCCGGTCATGGTCGACAGGCCGAGCAGTCGGTCATAGGCCGCAAAGACGATGAGGACCACGAGCAGCAGCAGCACCGAAATCGCGCCGGCAAAGCCCCAATTCATGGTCTGCTGGACCTGGTCGATGATGAGCTGCGTGATCATGGTCTCGCGGCGCCCGCCAAGCAGCGCCGGCACGATGAAGAAGCCGATCGCGGTGACGAACACCATGATTCCGGCGGCGGCGACGCCGGGCAGCGACAGCGGGAAATAGATCTTCCAGAACGCCATGCCCGGCCGCGCCCCGAGGGTTGCGGCCGCGCGCGGCAAGGTGCGATCGATGTTCTCCATCACGGAGAGCATGGTCAGAACGGCAAGCGGCAGCAGCGCATTCACCATGCCGACTAGGACGCTGCCGAAATTGTAGAGCAGGCTCGCAGGACTGGAGATGATGCCGAGCGAGATCAGCATCTTGTTGATGACGCCGTTGCGCCCGAGCAGCACGATCCAGGCGAACGCGCGGACCAGGAAGCTGGTCCAGAACGACAGCAGCACCCAGAACAGAAGCGTCGTCTTTCGGTCCTTGCCGGCGATCGAGATCAGATAGGCGATCGGGTAACCCGTCGCGATGCAGACGAGCGTGGTGACCAGCGAGATCTTCAGGGTTATCAGCAGGACGTCGAGATAAACCGACGAGGCAAAGAGCTGGCGATATTGGGCAAGCGTGAAGCCATTGTCGCCGTAGACGCTGAGCAGCAGCAACTGGCCGACCGGATAGACCAGGAACAGCACGAGCAGCAGGATGAGCGGCGCGCCCATCGCAGCCCGCGTCCAGGCCAGCCTCCGCGATATCGTGCGCAGGGCGGCCAAGCTCAGATCCCCTTCCCGTCGCGGATGGCGACGGCGTCGACCGCATTCCATCCGAGCGACAGACGCTGTCCTATCTCGTAGGGCGCCGACCCGCTGCGGGTCGGGTGCGCTGCGACGAGCTGCGGCAGGCCCGCCATCTCCGGAGCGATGTAGAGCCGCGTCAGGCTGCCGCTGATCATCACGTCCACGAGCCGGCCGCTGAGCTGGCCGCCTTCCCCGCCGACCACGAGGTTCTGCGGACGAACCATGACCTTGATCGGCTCGCCAGCGGCGAAACTGCTGCCGTTGCCGACCGCGCGCGACGACCCCGCCTGCTCGGCGAGGACGATGTCGAGCCCGTCGCCGTCGACGCTGCGCACGGTAGCGCTGAGCAGATTGGACTCGCCGAGGAAGTCGGCAACGAACAGCGAGCGCGGCCGGAAGTAAAGATCCTGGGGCGTGCCGAGCTGCTCGATCGCACCCGCATTCATCAGGCAAATGCGATCCGACATGGTCATCGCCTCTTCCTGGTCGTGGGTGACGTAGACGATCGTGGTGCCGAGCTCGCGATGGATGCGCTTGATCTCGAGCTGCATCTGGTCGCGCAGCTTCTTGTCGAGCGCACCGAGCGGCTCGTCCATCAGAATGATCGCGGGGCGATAGACGATGCAGCGCGCCAGCGCGATGCGCTGCTGCTGACCACCGGACAGCTCGCGCGGATGGCGCTTTGCAACGTGCGGCAGCCGCACCGTCTCCAGCGCCTCGGCGGTGCGCCGGCGCGCTTCCGCATCCGGCACTTTCCGCATCTTCAGGGGAAAGGCGATGTTGTCCTCGATCGTCATGTGAGGAAACAGCGCGTAGTTCTGGAACACGACGCCGATGTCGCGGTCATAGGCCGGGCTATGCGTGACGTCGGCGTCGTCGATCAGGATCCGTCCCTCGTCGGGATGGGCGAGGCCCGCGATCAGGCTGAGCAGCGTCGTCTTGCCCGAGCCGGACGGACCGAGCAGCGTGAGGAATTCGCCCTTCGCGACATCGAGGCTGGTCGGCGCCAGCGCGACGAAGTCGCCATAGCGCTTGCACAACTCGTGAATGCGCAGGCTCGATGAGACCATGGGCCGCTCCGATCCCTTGGCGCCTCCCTTGCCGGTCAAGCCAGGATCCAGCTGTTGAAGCGCTCGATGACGGCGGCCTGGTTGTCGTACCAGAACTTCGCGTCGATCTTCAGCCCGGCCTTGATGTTGTCAGGATAGGTCGGACAGTTCTTTGCGACCTCGGGCTTGACGTAGTTGAAGGCCTCCGGCTGCGTCAGGCCGGCCGGGAAATATTCGACGAGCGCCGCCTGCCGCTTCGGATCGGAGGCGAACTTGATGAACTCGCGGCAGGCATCGGCGTTCGGCGTGCCGGCGAGGATCGACCAATTGTCGGCACCCCAGATGCCCTGGTTCCAGACAATCTCGACGGGCGCACCGGCCGCCTGCGCGGACTGCGCGCGCGACACCCAGGTCGGAAGCATGTCGATCTCGCCGGAGGTCAGCATCTGCTCGACCTGCGCGCCGCTGGTCCACCACACCGCGACCTGCGACTTGATCTTGTCGAGCGAGGCAAAGGCCTTGTCGAGATCGCAGGGATAGATCTGCGCGGTCGGCGCGCCCGCGCCCATCAGCGCTTCCTCGATCGTGTCGAACGGATGCTTGCGCACCGAACGGCGTCCGGGGAAATCCGCCACGTTCCAGAAATCGGCCCAGGACTGCGGCGCCTTGCGGCCCTTGAAGGCGTCCGTGCGATAGGCCAGCACGGTGGTGTAGACGTTGGTGGCAACGCCGTAGGGCGATGCGTATTCGGCCGGGATCGATTTGATGACGGGCTCGGCTTCGAGGCCGTGCTTCTCCAGATATTGCTTGGCGCCGGTGGTCAGGATCTGGATCGCGGGCCAGGAAATCTTGGCCATGTCCCAGGTGTAGTTCTTGGTGTCGACCATGGTCTTGATCTGCGCGACAGGCTCGGCATTGGCCTGCACGCCGACGACCTCGATCCCGGTCGCCTCGGTGAAGGGCCGGTAGTACACGGCGCCATAGGCCTTGGTGTAGATGCCGCCGTCGTCGCGCACGACGATGCGCTTGCCGGCGGCGCGGGACGGCGACCAGACGGAGGGCGCGGCGAGCGCGACGGCGCCAGCCCCTGCGCCCAGCAGCAGGCGACGGCGGGAAGTGATGATCTTCGGTGCGTTGGTCATGTCAGTCCCCTCTCTACGATGTTGCATTGGTCGGCGAAGCGGCGGCCGCCTCAGTCGCCGATGACGGCGGCAGAACGCGGCCGGGATTGAACAGACCCGATGGGTCGAACGCCTGTTTCACCGCCCGCATCAAGGCGAGCTCGACCGGCGGCTTGTAGCGGGTCATCTCGCCGGTCAGGGTGCGGCCGACGCCGTGCTCGGCGCTGAACGTACCGCGCAGCGAGCTTGCGACGTCGTTCATGGCGCGGCGGATCCGCTGTGCAACGGCGTCGCGATCCGGCAGCGCGTCCCATTCGGCGAAGCTGAAGAAGGGGATGAGGTGGATGTTGCCGTCGCCCATATGGCCGACGATGATGAACGGCAGACCCGGCACGATCGCACGCACGGCCGCCATGGCCTGGTCGATGAAATCAGGCACGGTCGAGACCGGCACCGCGGTGTCCGACGTCAGGCCGACGCCGGCCTTCTTGTTGGCTTCCGACACGCTGTGACGCACCAGCCACATCGCCTTGCGCTGCGCCTCGCTCGATGCGACGACGCCGTCGCTGACGAGCCCGGCCTCTAACGCCTGTTCGAGCACCGTCTGCATCGTCGCGGCGAGCACTGCGGCATCGCCGGTATCGGAGAGTTCGACGAGGACGTGCCAGGTGTTGATCTCTGCGACCGGACAGCGTCGGCCCGGGACCTGCTCCAGCACCAGCTCAATCTGCTTCGCATTCATCAGCTCGAACGCGGAGAGCCGTGAATTGCAGGCGGCCTGGAACAGGCCGAGCACCTTGAGCGCTGCTTGCGGACTGTCGACCGCGAGCCAGGCAACAGCCTCCGCCGTCGGCAGCGGATGCAGTTTCAGCACCGCGCCGGTGATGATGCCGAGCGTCCCCTCTGAACCGATGAAAAGATGCTTGAGGTCGTAGCCGGTGTTGTTCTTGCGCAGCGCGTAGAGGCCATCCCAGATCGAGCCGTCCGGCAGCACGACCTCGAGCCCAAGCACGTTGTCGCGCGTGTTGCCGTAGCGGAGCACGCCGGTGCCGCCGGCATTGGTGCCGATGTTGCCGCCGATCTGGCACGAGCCTTCGGCGCCGAGGCTGACCGGATAGAGCCGGCCGGCGGCAGCGGCGCTCTCCTGGATGGTCGCCAGCACGCAGCCGGCATCGACCACCATGGTGTTGTTGACGGGATCGAGCGAACGGATTCGGCGCATGCGCGTCAACGCGACGATCACGGGCGGCTTGCCCTGCCCCGACGGCGTCGCGCCGCCACAGAGGCTGGTGTTGCCGCCCTGCGGCAGCACCGGCGTTTCATGCGTGACGCAGAGACGGACGATCGCCGCGACCTGCTCCGTCGTCCAGGGCAGCACCGCACAGAGCGCCGGCGCACGAAACCGGCCGCGCCAATCCTCGGTGACAGCAGCGAGATCCTCCTCGCGCGTCAGGACGGCCGTGTCGCCCAGCAACTGCCTGAACGCCTCGATCAATGCCATCTACCGGCCTCCGGAACGGGCCGACGCTGGCCCAAACGGGTTCTGCATAAGTAATCGCAATGCAATTACTTCAATCGCATTATGCTGATCATGAATTCGATGTGACAGGGAGTCAAGCGGGGGCGTCCGGCTGCGTCGCGGCGACGCGCCACACCTCCGCTGGCATTCCCCGCGAAGGCGTGGAATCCAGTACGCCGCGGCCTCTCCGTGGCCCGCTCCCGTCTCTGGAATACTGGATCGCCCGATCAAGTCGGACGATGACACCGAGAATGTGGAAACACCTGCCACAGACTCGTCATTGCAAATGACGCGGGGAGGCGGCGTCCGACACAACGCAAAAAGAAAAAAGGCCGAGATTGCTCCCGGCCTTTCGTGTTTGATGGATGGCCGGGTCAAGCCCGGCCATGACGACGTCTACGACGTCACTTCGCTTCCGCCCGCTTCGGGGGCTGCGCCGGCCACGACTTGATCAGCGTGTCGTAGTCGACCGTCTCGCCCTTCGGCTTCTCGTTGGCGAGCTTGCGCTGCGGCGCGATCGTGCCGTCCTTCTGGGCCTTGGCGAACCAGTACTCGGCCGTCTCCTTCTTGTGCAGCTTCGGACCGCAGGCGCCCTGCACGCCGGACTTCTCCAGGCGCTCCATCACGGAGTCCTGGGCCGCCGCGAGAGCGTCCATGGCCTGCTGCGGCGTCTTCGTACCGGACGACGCATCGCCGATATTCTGCCACCAGAGCTGCGCGAGCTTCGGATAGTCAGGCACGTTGTTGCCGGTCGGGGTCCACTGCACGCGCGCGGGCGAGCGGTAGAACTCGATCAGGCCGCCGAGCTTCGGCGCACGCTCGGTGAACGACTTGTCCCAGATGTCGGATTCACGGATGAAGGTGAGACCGACATGACTCTTCTTCAGCGACACCGTCTTGGAGACGATGAACTGGAGATAGAGCCAGGCCGCTTTGCGGCGGTCAGCCGGAGTCGACTTCAACAGCGTGAGCGAGCCGGCGTCCTGGTAGCCGAGCTTCATGCCTTCCTTCCAGTACGAGCCGTGCGGCGACGGGGCCATACGCCATTTCGGCGTACCGTCCGCGTTCATCACGGCGATGCCGGGCTTCACCATGTCGGCGGTGAAGGCGGTGTACCAGAACATCTGCTGGGCGATGTTGCCCTGCGCCGGCACCGGACCCGACTCGGAGAAGGTCATGCCCTGCGCCTGCGGCGGGGCATACTTCTTCATCCATTCGAGGTACTTGGTGATCGAGTAGACCGCAGCCGGACCGTTGGTGTCGCCGCCGCGCTCGACCGACGAGCCGACCGGACGGCAGCCTTCCATGCGGATGCCCCATTCGTCGACCGGCAGGCCGTTCGGGATGCCCTTGTCGCCGTTACCGGCCATCGACAGCCAGGCGTCGGTGAAACGCCAGCCGAGCGAGGGATCCTTCTTGCCATAGTCCATATGGCCGTAGACCTTGACGCCGTTGATCTCCTTGATGTCGTTGGTGAAGAACTCGGCGATGTCCTCATAGGCCGACCAGTTCACGGGCACGCCGAGCTCGTAGCCATACTTGGCCTTGAACTTGGCCTTGTAGTCGGGGTTGGTGAACCAGTCGTAGCGGAACCAATAGAGGTTGGCGAACTGCTGGTCGGGCAGCTGATAGAGCTTGCCGTCCGGCGCGGTGCCGAACGACTTGCCGATGAAGTCGTTGACGTCGAGCATCGGGTCGGTGACGTCCTTGCCCTCGCCGGTCATGTAGTCCGACAGCGCGATGGTCTGGCCGTAACGGAAGTGCGTGCCGATCAGGTCGGAGTCGTTGATCCAGCCGTCATAGACGTTCTTGCCCGACTGCATCTGGGTCTGCAGCTTCTCGACGACGTCACCTTCTTGAATGATGTCGTGCTTGAGCTTGATGCCGGTGAGCTCGGAGAACGCCTTGGCGAGCGTCTGCGATTCGTATTCGTGGGTGGTAATGGTCTCGGAGACGACGTTGATCTCCATGCCCTTGAACGGTTCGGCCGCCTTCGCGAACCACTCCAGCTCCTTCTTCTGGTCTTCCTTCGACAGCGTCGAGGGCTGGAATTCCGCGATCCACTTCTGGATCGCGGCATCGTCGGCGGCGCGCACCGGCGCCGAGACGGCGAACGACACCGCAACGATGGCGGCGGCGCTGGACATGGTCAGAAAGCTGCTCTTGGTCAATGGACCTTTCCTTCTCCTAAACTGTCGCATGTTGTTCCTCCGTTGCAGCGACAAACTTTTATACAGACCCGGTTGCCCCCGGATCTGGCCGTCCCTTCGCGAGCGTCAGACCGTGCGGAAAATGAGCACGGCCGTGGCCAGCGAAATTCCACTTGCGAGCCAGAGGCTCGAAATCTCAAAGCCATCCTCGCCGATCGGCAGCGTCGCGATCGCGTCGGTACCGACGAGGCCGATCCACAAGAGGTGGATGACGGCCGCCGATATCAGCGAGATGAACAGGCGATCGCCGCGCGTGGTCGGGATGCGCAGCACGCCGACGCGCTCGGCTTCGGGATAGACCGCGGCAAGGTAAGTCATGACCGCGAGCGTGCATGCGAGTGCGGCGAAGAAGATCGCCGTCGGCAGCGTCCAGGCCATCCATGCGATGGATTCCATTGATGCCTCCTCAGACGCGGCCGAGCGCGAAACCGCTCGCGATGTAATTGCGGACAAACCAGATCACGAGCGCGCCCGGAATGATGGTGAGCACGCCGGCCGCCGCAAGCAAGCCCCAGTCCATGCCGGCGGCCGACACCGTGCGCGTCATGATCGCGGCGATCGGCTTTGCGTGCACCGAGGTCAGCGTGCGCGCGAGCAGCAGCTCGACCCAGGAGAACATGAAGCAGAAGAAGGCGGCGACGCCGATGCCGCTAGCAATCAGCGGCACCAGGATCTTGATGAAGAAGCGCGGGAAGGAATAGCCGTCGAGGAAGGCGGTCTCATCGATCTCGCGCGGCACGCCCGAGACGAAGCCCTCGAGGATCCACACCGCGAGCGGAACGTTGAAGATGCAGTGCGCGAGCGCAACCGCCCAGGGCGTATCGAACAGGCCGATCGCCGAATAGAGATTGAAGAACGGCAGCGCATAGACCGCCGCCGGCGCCATGCGGTTCGACAGCAGCCAGAAGAACAAATGCTTGTCGCCGAGGAAGCGATAGCGCGAGAAGGCGTAAGCCGCCGGCAGCGCCACCGAGATCGAGATGATGGTGTTGAGGACGACGTATTCCAGCGAGTTGATATAGCCGGAATACCAGCTCTCGTCGGTGAAGATGCGCTTATAGTGCTGCAAGGTCGGCGTGTGCGGCCACAGCGTCATCGTCGAGACGATCTCGCTGTTGGTCTTGAAGCTCATGTTGATGAGCCAGTAGATCGGCAGCAGCAGGAAGACCAGGAACAGCCCCATGATGAGGCGGCGGCCGGGAATCGAATGCATCAGGCCACTCCTTCCTTTGGCTTGAGCGCGGGCACGGGCTTGAGCGCGGCCGCAGGCTTGGGCTCCAGCGCCGGTTCGCTCTCCGCCTGGACCTTTCGTTCGACGCCGGCATTGGTCATGACGGTGTAGAAGATCCAGCACACGATCAGGATGATCAGATTGTAGACCAGCGACAGCGCGGCGGCCTTGCCGAGGTCGAACTGGCCGAGCGCGATCTTGACCAGCTCGATCGACACGAAGGTGGTGGAATTGCCGGGTCCGCCGCCGGTGACGACGAACGGCTCGGTGTAGATCATGAAGCTGTCCATGAAGCGCAGCAGCACCGCGATCAGCAGCACGCGGTTCATCTTCGGCAGCTGGATCGCCTTGAACACCGCCCAGCGCGAGGCGCCGTCGATCTGGGCCGCCTGGTAATAGGCATCCGGGATCGATTTCAGGCCGGCATAGCAGAGCAGCGCGACAAGGCTGGTCCAGTGCCAGACGTCCATCACGATGACGGTGACCCAGGCGTCGACCTCGTTGGAGACGTAGTTGTAGTCGATGCCCATGGCATTCAGCACGTAGCCGAGCAGGCCGATGTCGGGCCGGCCGAAGATCTGCCAGATCGTGCCGACCACGTTCCACGGAATCAAGAGCGGCAGCGCCAGGATGATGAGGCAGGCCGCGACGGTCCAGCCCTGGCGCGGCATCGACAGCGCGACGACGATTCCGAGCGGCACCTCGATCGCGAGGATCACCATCGAGAAGAACAGGTTTCGCCCGAGGGAAGCGAGAAAGCGGCCGCCGAGATCAGTCGAGGGGTCGAGCAGCTCCTTGAACCAGCCGACACCGTTCCAGAAGAACTGGTTGTTGCCGAAGGTATCCTGCATCGAATAGTTCACCACCGTCATCAGCGGCAGCACCGCCGAGAAGGCGACCACCAGGAACACCGGCAGCACCAGGAACCAGGCTTTTTGGTTGACGGTCTTGTCCATCAGGCGGTTCCCTCAACCAGAAGGCTGTCGGCATAGACGTGGACATGCGACGGATCGAATTTCAGCCCGGCCGTGCCGTCGGATGGCGTGAAGCCCGCCGGCGCGCGCGCCGCGAGCTTGGCGTCGCCAACACGCACACGCGCAAAGCGGATGCGACCGAGATCGTCGATGCGTTCGACCTTCGCGCTGAGCAGGCCGGGCGCGGGCGTGACGGCCTCGACGAATTCGGGGCGCACGCCGATCTCGATCTTGGCGCCTGCCGATAGATTGTCGTAAGCGCGGTTGAGCGCGATGACATGGCCGTCGACCCTGGCCTCGCGTCCCCTCACCTCCGCCGGCAGGATGTTCATGCCGGGCGAGCCGATGAAGTAGCCGACGAAGGTGTGCGCCGGCTTGTCGAACAGCTCGGCCGGCGTGCCGCTCTGCACCACCCGGCCGTCATGCATGACGACGACGGTGTCGGCGAAGGTGAGCGCCTCGGTCTGGTCATGGGTGACGTAGATCATCGTGAGGTCGAGCTCGCGATGCAGCGCCTTCAGCTTGGAGCGCAGCTGCCATTTCAGCTCGGGATCGATCACCGTCAGCGGCTCGTCGAACAGCACGGCGGCAACGTCGGAGCGGACGAGGCCGCGGCCGAGTGAGATCTTCTGCTTGGCGTCGGCCGTGAGCCGCGTGGCTTTGCGGTTCAGATAGGGCTCGAGGTCGAGCAGGCGGCCGATCTCGGCGACGCGCTTGTCGATCTCGGCCTTCGGAACGCCGCGGTTCTTGAGCGGAAACGCGAGGTTCTGCCCCACCGTCATGGTGTCGTAGATCACCGGAAACTGGAACACCTGGGCGATGTTGCGCTTCTGCGTCGACAGCGGCGTGATGTCCTTGCCGTCGAACAGGATCTTGCCGCGCGAGGGCGTGATGATGCCGGAGATCACGTTGAGCAGCGTGGTCTTGCCGCAGCCGCTCGGGCCGAGCAGCGCATAGGCGCCGCCCTGCCGCCAGGTCATGGTGACCGGCTTCAGCGCAAAGCTTTCCTGTGGCGCATCATTGCCGCCGTAGGAATGGGCGAGATCGACGAGGTCAATGCGAGCCATCGCGCATCCCCCTACGAGCTCGGCGCTGCGACCAATCGGTCGGCAGCATCGAAGACAAAGACATCATTCGGATCAAGCACAGCATCGATGGTCTGGCCGGGCTCGAACTCATGCACGCCGTGCAGCACCGCCACCCAGTTCGATCCGTCGCGGGTCAGATGCACGAAACTCTCCGAACCGGTGATCTCGGTCACCGTGACAGTGGCATGGAACGCGTGGCGGTCGGCCTCGCCGTTGGCAAGCCCGAGCTGATGGGCGCGGAAGCCGACGCGATAGGTGCCGTCGGCGAGCGAGGAATAGAGGCCCGAGGCCGGCGAGGCCGTGCCGCCGCCGGCATATTGCACAGAACCGTTCCTCTTCTCGATGCCGACCAGATTGAGCGGCGGATCCGAAAACACCTGTGCGACGCGCAGGGTCTGCGGCCGGCGGTAGACATTGGCGGTCTCGCCCATCTGCAGCGCCTGGCCCTCCCACATGCACACCGTGTTGCCGCCGAGCAGCAGCGCCTCGGTCGGCTCGGTGGTGGCATAGACGAAGATCGCGCCCGAGGCCTCGAAAATGCGCGGCAGCTCGGCACGCAGCTCTTCGCGGAGCTTGTAGTCGAGATTGGCGAGCGGCTCGTCGAGCAGCACGAGATCGGCGCCCTTCACCAGCGCCCGCGCGATCGCGGTGCGCTGCTGCTGGCCGCCTGAGAGCTGGAGCGGCGTGCGCTTCAGGAACGGCTCGAGCCGCAGCAGCTTTGCCGCCTCCGCCACCCGCTTTTCGATCTCCCCGCGCGGCTTGCCCTGCACGCGCAAGGGCGATGCGATGTTCTCGTAGACCGTCAGCGAGGGGTAGTTGATGAATTGCTGATAGACCATCGCGACGGAACGCTGGCGCACGTCGGCGCCGGTGACGTCCTTGCCACCAACCAGCACCCTGCCCGTGCTCGGCTTGTCGAGGCCGGCGAGCAGCCGCATGATCGAGGTCTTGCCCGACAGCGTCGGTCCGAGCAGCACATTCAGCGTGCCGCTTTCGAGCGTCAGCGAGACGTCGCGGATGTGCGCGATGCCGTCGACGGTCCTGGTCACGTGATCGAGTGTCACGCTCATGAACGTCCTCCTGCTTCCAGCAGTGGACTTTGCTGCACAGCGTGGGTCCTGATCCAGTCTTCAAGTGTCGCGATCTCGTCGGCACTTAGTCGCAGGCCGAGCTTGGAGCGGCGCCAGACGATATCCTCGGCGGTGACCGCCCATTCATTGGCCATGAGGTAGCGCACCTCGCGCTCGGTCAGTGTCGCACCGAAGGCCTGGCCGAGATCCGCGGCCGATTTGGCATCGCCGAGCAGCTTGATCGCCCTGGTGCCGTAAGCGCGCGCAAGGCGACGTGCATGCTCATGGCTGAGGAAGGGATAGCCACGCTGAAGCTCGGCGATCAGGCCGTCGACATCGGACACACCCATATCCCCGCCGGGCAGCGGCCATTTGCCGGTCCAGCCCTCGCGCGCTTTCGCACTGCGAAGATAGGGCGCGAGCCGCTCCAGCGCCTCTTCGGCGAGGCGGCGATAGGTGGTGATCTTGCCGCCATAGATCGACAGCAACGGCACGCCGCCGGGGGTGTCGAGCTCGAACACGTAGTCGCGCGTCGCGGCCTTGGCCTCGTTGGCGCCGTCGTCATAGAGCGGTCGCACACCGGAATAGGTCCAGACCACGTCATCGGGCGTGACGGGTTTCGCCAGATACTCGCTCGCCGCCGTGCAGAGATACTGAATCTCCTCGGGCGTCGCCTTCACCTTGGCAGGATCGCCGTCATAGTCGCGATCGGTGGTGCCTATCAGCGTAAAATCGTCCTGATAGGGGATCACGAAGATGATGCGGCCGTCGGCGTTCTGGAACATGTAGGCACGGTCGTGGTCGTAGAGCTTCTTGACCACGATATGCGAGCCCTGCACCAGGCGCACCTTGGCTTTCGCATTGACGCCGGCGCCGCGGCCGAGCACGTCCTCGACCCAGGGACCGCCGGCATTGATCAGGGCCTTCGCCCGAATCGACGAACGTGCACCGGTCAGCGTGTTGACCATGCTGACGGTCCAGATGCCATCGGACTGGCGAATCTCGGTGGCGCGGGTGCGGGTGCGGATCTCGGCGCCCTTGTCGGCGGCATCGCGCGCGTTGAGCACGACGAGGCGGGCGTCATCGACGAAGCAGTCGGAATATTCGAAGGCGCGGCTGTAGCGGTTCGGGATCAGCGGTTTGCCGACCTCGTCACGCTTGAGATCGACCGAACGGGTCGCCGGCAGCAGATGGCGGCCGCCGATGTGATCATAGAGAAAGAGGCCGAGGCGCAGCAGCCAGGCCGGGCGCAGGCCGGCGTGATGCGGCAAAACGAAACGTAAGGGACGGATGATGTGGGGCGCGATGCCCCAGAGGATCTCGCGCTCGATCAGCGCTTCGCGGACGAGCCGAAACTCGTAATATTCGAGATAGCGCAGGCCGCCATGCACCAGCTTGGTCGACCAGGACGAGGTCCCGCTCGCCAGATCGTTCATTTCACACAGGAAAACCGTGTTGCCGCGGCCCACCGCGTCGCGCGCGATGCCGCAGCCGTTAACACCGCCTCCAATGATGGCGAGGTCGAAAATACGCTCCAACAGACGCATCCCCCGGCGACCGCCCGTTCCTTCGAGCGGCTACTTTCGTTTTTGATTAGATCACACCGAAAAACGAAAGCAAGATGAAAGAGAGGCGAAAGGAAGTGAAAGAGGAACTTTTTTGATGGGCAAGAAGCCGAGAAATGAAGCAGCTCGGAGGGGGCAATTTGAAGCAAGCGCGCCGTTGAAAGGTCATCGACGCAGAATTATAGTCATAATAGTCATATTGGTTTCCACTCCATGGTCGACAGCAACCCTGCACCTGCCACGCTTCCGACTGATGACACTTGGACGCTCGCCAATGCCAAGGCACGGCTGTCCGAGGTAATCGATCGCGCCCAAACCGGCCCGCAGGTCATCACCCGCCACGGCAAGCCCAATGCGGTCGTCGTTTCCGTCGAGGAATGGGCGCGCAAGGTCGCTCGCAAAGGTACGCTCGCCGAATTCCTGCTGGCGTCGCCGCTTCGTGGCGCAGACCTTGAGCTCGATCGCGTGCACGACACGCCACGCGACGAAATGCCGTGAACCTGCTGCTCGACGCGAACGTACTGTCCGAGGTTCGGCGGCCTGCGCCTTCGCCGAAAGTTCTGGCGTGGCTTGATACGATCGATGAGGATCGCACTTTCATCAGTGTTGCCTCGATCGCCGAGCTTCGCCGCGGCGTGGCGTTGCTGGAGGACGGCCGTCGGCGCACAGCGTTAGCCGCCTGGCTGACTCATGATCTACCGGCGCGGTTTGCCGAACGCGTCCTGCCGATCGACCACGCGGTGGCGGAACGCTGGGGCGACCTGATGGCGCAGAGCCGCAGAAGTGGCGTCGTATTGTCTGTCATGGACGGCTTCTTTGCCGCAACCGCGCTCGCGAACAGCCTCACGCTCGTCACGCGCAATGTGAAGGATTTTGCACCGTACGGCCTGTCGCTGCTCAACCCGTGGGACGCCTAACACCCTATCTCAGCCGCACCACCGGTGCCGCTTCAGGCGCCGCGTCCTGCGCATCGGCCTGGGTGTCGTCGATATCCGCCCCCTTCGGCATCGCCTCCACCACTTCGATGCCCTTGCTGTGGCAGATGGTGGCGAGGCGCTCGGGGAGCTCCTGATCCGTCACAAAGGTCTGGATCTGGGTCATGTGGGCGATGCGCACCGGCGCGCTGCGGCGGAGCTTTGTGGAATCGGCAACCAGCATGACACTGCGGGCGTTGGCGATGATGGCCTGCGCGACCTGCACCTCGCGATAGTCGAAGTCGAGCAGCGCGCCCTCCTCGTCGATCGCGGACGCCCCGATGATGGCATAGTCGACCTTGAACTGGCCGATCAGCTGCGTCGCGGTCGAGCCGACCACCGCGCCGTCGGCGCGGCGCACCGTGCCGCCGGCCACCACCACCTCGATGCGAGGATGGCGGTAGAGCAGCATGGCGACGTTGAGGTTGTTGGTGATGACGAGAAGATCCTCGTGCGAGGTCAGGGCGCTCGCGACCTCCTCCGTCGTGGTGCCGATGTTGATGAAGAGCGAGCAGCCGTTCGGAATCAGCGATGCGGCGGCAGCGCCAATCGCCTTCTTCTCATCGGCGGCGACGAAGCGGCGCGCCTCGTAGGCGAGATTTTCCACGCCGGAGGCGATGATGGCGCCGCCATGGATGCGGGTCAACGATCTCCGCTCGCAGAGATCGTTGAGATCCTTGCGGATGGTCTGTGCCGAGACCTCGAACCTGCGCGCGAGCTCCTCGACCATGACACGGCCGGAGGCGCGCGCGATGTTGAGAATTTCGGCTTGGCGGTGGGTCAGTCCGGTCACGGCAACGGCCTCAAATCAGGAGGATGCATGGTGCGGCGGTTCGCGGCTTCGGTCAATGTGCGCGCCGATCACGGTTAACGGATGGCCCTCACCACGCCATTTCTTACCAAGTCATGGCGCTGGCCAGATGCGCGAGCAGCTGCGGATCGTCGAAGGCACTGGCGGACGCGACCGCGCCTGATGCAACCAGGTCAGCATGGCTGAGGCTGGTGCGGATGCCGATGGTCGGAATGCCGGCCGCCGTGGCGGATTGCACGCCGGTGCGGGAGTCCTCGAATGCGACCGAAGTCTCCGGCCTCGCCCCGACAAAGTGGAGACCTTCCTGATAGGGCAGCGGATGCGGCTTGCCGTGCGGCAGCTCGGCGCCGATCACGAGCGCCTTGAAGCGGTGCGTGATGCCGAGGCCGGACAGCAGCAGCTCGGCGTTGAGACGCGGCGCGTTGGTCACGGCGACCATGGGAATGCCGGCGCCGTCAGCCTGGTCGAGCAGCGCCATCAGGCCCGGCAGCGGCGCGATCTGCCCGGCCACCAGCGTGCGGAAGACCTCCTCCTTCTCATCGAGGATCAAGGCGCGCCGCTCCGGCGCTTCGTGGGGCAGAAAGCGCTCGCCGATCGCGACATTGGCGAAACCTTGCAGCTCCCTGGAGAAGCGCGCGTGGTCAAAGACATGGCCGTGCGGACCAAGCACCTGGTTGAAGGCCTTCAAATGCAACGGGTCGGTGTCGGCGAGCGTGCCGTCGATGTCGAACAGCAATGCCCTGCCCGTCGTACCCTGTCTGGCCTCGATCATTTCCGTGCTTTCCAAAATGCGCGACGCATCGATGCGCGAGACGTATCAATACGGCCTCGATCGCGCAATGACGCATCCACATGACGACAATGCGGCACTCGACAAAGTCGCGCGCGGCTGCAACACTCCGTGCAAGATCAAAAAGGAGGAAACGATGACGATCAACCGACGCGATCTGGCTCTCTCGACTCTTGCCGTCTCGGCGCTCGCGCTCACATCACCTGCGCTTGCCGCATCGGCGGACGAGGAAGCCGTGGCGAAGAAGGTCGAGGCCTTCCGCCTCGCCCAGATCGCGGCCGACCCGAAGGCGCTCGGCGCGCTGTGCTGGGACGATCTCAGCTACAGCCATTCCAGCGGCAAGGTCGAGGACAAGGCGACCTTCATCGCCAACGCCACCGACGGCAAGTCGAAATTCCTTTCGATCGAATACAAGGACCCGACCATCAAGGTGATCGGCCCCGCCGCGATCGTGCGCTTCCACTGGGTCGCGGAACAGGAGATGGCGGCCGATGGGAAGAAAGTGCCGACCAACCTTCACATCCTGATGAACTGGCAGAAGCAGGGCGACGAGTGGAAGCTGCTGTCGCGGGCCGCAACGAAGTTGTGATGCCCGCTCTTACCCTCTCCCCCTGCGGGAGAGGGTGGCTCGCCGCAAGGCGGCGAGACGGGTGAGGGGTCTCTCTCCGCGAGCGAATGTCTCACTTGTGAGTTTGCCGAGCCAACACCTCATCCGGCGCCATAGCCGAAGCTTTGCTTCGGCGTTCTCTTAGCAACGGCCGCCGAAGGCGGCCTACGCCACCTTCTCCCACAAGCGGAGAAGGAAGAAGACAGCAGCACTGAGGGCTGCATAAAATTCCGACCATACTTTGCGCGTCAGAATTCGCGCCACCTAGCGCAATGCGCCGTATTGCGACCTGACGCTCGACAAAATCAAGTGCGGCTGCAACAGTGGGCGCAAGATCAAGAACGGAGGACACGATGACACTGAATCGCGATCATGCCGCCACGACGGACCACGAGGCGGTGGCAAGAAACGTCGAGGCATTCCGTCTCGCCCAGATCGCAGCCGACCCGAAAGCGCTCAGCGCACTATGCGCGGATGATCTGAGCTACAGCCATTCCAACGGCTTCCTCGAGGACAGGGCGGCCTTCGTCGCCAACGCCACTGACGGCAAGACGGAGTTCCTGTCGATTACGTACAAGGATCCGACCATCAAGATCGTCGGCTCCGCCGCGATTGTGCGCTTCCACTGGCAGGCCGAGATGATGACCGGCGGACAGAAAGTGGCAAACAGCCTTCATATCCTGATGAACTGGCAGAAGCAGGGCGACGATTGGAAGCTGTTGTCACGCTCCGCGACGAAGTTGTGATCGACGCCGTCATTCCGGGACGCCCGACAGGCGCGGGCGATGATGCGCAATTGTGCATCTGAGAATCCATTGGTCGGCAATTTCTGCAGCACGATAGATTCCGGGGTCACGCTTCGCGCGCCCCGGAATAACAGGTGCGACGCTTACGCCGCCTCCTTCACATCGCCGTTAACCAGCTTGCGCGCAGCGCGCTCGGCCTCGCGGGCGTTGCGAAAGAGCTGGCCTTCGAGACGGTTGAAGCGGTGCGACGAGGCGAAGAAGCAATAGCCTCCTTGGGAACGAACGACGATACCTGCGGTCTGCGAATTAACTTCGATGATGTAGCTGTCCGGCATGGTCCGTGAGGTCCTCAGTGCGCGCAGATAACGGCATCCAGGCCCAAAGGTTCCTGGGCATCTGAGGCCGTTTCCACCCCGAATCGACACGCAATTGAGTACGCCGAGACCTCATCCGTTTTGTGACTTGTTCTTGGCGAAGCCGCGACGGATGCGGACGCGACGCCGCGCGATCATCCGCCGCGCGCGCTTACGTCGCGATCGACGTGTCCGTGGAGCGCACCTCCTGCGGACGGCCGTGCTCGTCGATCGAGACATAAGTGAAGTTGCCGTCGGTGACGAGGAACGGATGCTCCTCGCCGCGGCGCAGCGCCCAGGCTTCGAGATGCACGGTCATCGACGTGCGGCCGACCCGCACGAGATTGGCATAGACCGAGACGAGATCGCCGACGTAGACGGCCTTGCGAAAATTCATCGCCTCGATCGCGACCGTCACCGTACGCGACTTCGCGACCTTTGATGCGAACACGCCGCCGCCGACGTCCATCTGGCTGAGCAGCCAGCCACCGAAGATGTCGCCGTTCGCATTGGTGTCGGCGGGCATCGCCAGCGTGCGGATGCAGAGATCGCCGCGCGGGGCGGTATCGGACTTCTCGGTCATGTGGCTCTCACTTGAAATGATCCCAGCCCGGATCGGGCGCGAAGCGTCCGCCGAATCGTTCGGCCAGCGCGCGCAGCGTGGATACAATATTTTCCACGCCGCGCGTGCGCGCATAGTTCAGCGGACCGCCGCGGAACGGCGCATAGCCGGTCCCGAAGATCATCGCGCCGTCGACCGCATCAGGGTCATCGACGATGCCTTCGCGAAGGGCCGCAACGCAGACATTGGACATCGGCAGCACCAGGCGGTCGATCATCTGGTCGGTGACGCGCGGACCGGTCTCAGGCAGCGGCGCCTTCTCGGCCTTGCCGTCCTTCCAGGTGTAAAAACCCTTGCCGGACTTGCGGCCGAGCTCACCCTCGGTGACCTTCTCGCGCAGCCAGGCCGGCGTCGGCGGCAAGAGGTCGCCGAACTTGGCGCGCAGCATGTCGCCGACATCGAGGCAGATATCGAGACCGACCTGATCGGCGAGCTCGATCGGTCCCATCGGCATGCCGAACTGCTCGGCCGCAGCATCGATCAGGCGCTGGTCGATCTTCTCGTCCAGCATCACCATCGCTTCCAGCATGTAGGGCGTCAGCGCGCGGTTGACGAGGAAGCCGGGCGAGCTCTTCACGGGCAGCGGCAGCCGATCGATGGCACCGACGAAGGCGAGCGCTTCCTTTAGCACCTGCGACTCATTGCCGTCGTGGCTGACGACCTCGACAAGCTGCAGCCGCGACACCGGGTTGAAGAAATGCAGGCCAACGAGGCGCTCCGGCCGCGCCAGCGTGGTGCGCAGATCCTGAAGCGGAATGCTGGAGGTGTTGGTCGCAAGGATCGCGCCCGGTTTCATCCGCGGCTCGAGGCCGGCATAGACCTTCTGCTTCAGCTCGAGCTTTTCCGGCACCGCCTCGATGATGAGATCGGCGTTACGCACGCCCTCGCCGTCCATGTCGGGGATCAGTCGATCGAGTGCGTCGCGCACCTCGGTCGGTCTGCGGATGATCTTGCCGTAGAGCTCGGCGGCGCGCTTCACCGCGCCGGCGATCGGCTCGGCCTTCATGTCGGCGAGCGAGACGCGCAGTCCCTGTCCCGCACACCAGGCCGCGATGTCGCCGCCCATGGCGCCGGCGCCGATGACGTGGACGTGCTTGATGGTGTTGCCGGTGCCGGCGGCCTTCTTCATTTGCTCGCGCAGGAAGAAGACGCGGATCAAATTTTGCGCGGTCGGCGTCACCATCAATTTGGCGAAGGAGGCCTGCTCGGCCTTCAGCATCGCGGCCTTGCTGCCGCCATGCGTCTCCCACAGATCGATCAGCGCGTCAGGCGCCGGATAGTGCTCGCGCGATGCAGCCTTCGCTGCCTCCGAGCGCATGCGCTTGGCCAGCAACCCACGCACGGGCCCGAAATTGGCCGCGCGTGTGAGGAGACCCGGACGCGCCCGCTTCAGGCGGCCGAACAGCGCGTCCTTCACGGCGCCCCGGACGTGGCGCTCTTGCGTCACGGTGTCGACGAGGCCGAGCGACTTGGCGCGGCGCGCATCGATGGTGCGCCCCGTAAGCATCAAGGCCATCGACTGCGTCGGGTTGACCAGCGCGGTGAAACGCGCGGTGCCGCCGAGGCCGGGATGCAGGCCCAGCATCACCTCCGGGAAGCCGAAGCGCGCGCCGTCGATGGCGATGCGCGACTGACAGGCGAGCGCAACCTCGAGCCCGCCGCCGAGGCAGAAGCCGTGGATGACCGCGACCGTCGGCAGCTTGAGCGCATCCAGATGATCCACCACCGCATGCGCGGCGCGGATGCGTGTCTCCACCATCTCGGCATCGCTGGCGCCGCGGAATTCGTTGACGTCGGCGCCGGCAATGAAGCCGGACGATTTTGCCGAGCGGATCACGAGACCGGCCGGACGCTCGGTCTCGATTGCCGCGAGCACGGCGTCGAACTCCTCCATCACGTCGGACGAGAGCGTGTTAGCGCTTGCGTCAGCGCGGTCGAACAGCAGCCAGGCAACGCCGTCGGCATCGCGGGTCAGCTTGAAGTGCTTGTACCGGCCGTCCGAAGCGGGCTGCGGTCCGAGCTCCAGCACGCGGTCGCCGAGCGCGGTCATGATCTTTGAATCCATGGTCACACCGCCTCGATCAGCATGGCGCCGCCGAGCCCGCCGCCGATGCATTCGGTGGCGACCCCACGCCGCGTGCCGAGCCGCTTCATTGCATTGACGAGATGCAGCACGATGCGATTGCCGGAGGTGCCGACGGGATGACCGAGCGAGATCGCGCCGCCGTCGACATTGAGCCTTTCGCGGTCGATCTCGCCGGCCGCGCCGTCGAGGCCGAGGATCTCGCGGCAGAACTTGTCGTCGTTCCAGGCGGCGAGGCAGCCGAGCACCTGCGTGGCAAAGGCCTCGTTCAACTCCCAGGTCTCGACGTCCTTGATGGTGAGGTCGTTGCGCTGAAGCAGCGGCGTTGCCGACATCACGGGTCCGAGCCCCATGATGCTGGGATCGAGCGCGGCCCAGTGGCTGTCGACGATCGCAGCCTTCGGCGTCAGTCCGTGTTTTGCCACCGCCGCATCGGAAGCAAGGATCACCCAGGACGCGCCGTCGGTGATCTGCGAGGAATTGCCGGCCGTGACCTGGCCCCACGGACGCTCGAACACCGGCCTCAGCTTTGAGAGCGTCTCGGCCGTCGAGTCCGGGCGCACGCCGTCGTCATGATCGAAGAATTTGCCGTCGCGGGAGAACGCGGTCTCGACCTCGCCCTTCAGATATCCTTCGGCCTGCGCGTGGGCGAGCCGGCGGTGGCTCTCGGCCGCATAGGCGTCCGACTGGGCGCGGGTGATGCCGAAGAGATGGCCGACGACTTCGGCGGTCTGGCCCATGTTGAGGTCGGTGACTGGATCAGTCAGCCCGCGCTCGAGGCCGATGATCGGCTTGAGATAGCGCGGCCGCAGCCTGAACGCGGCAGCGAGCTTGGCGGCCATGCCCTTGGCGGTGGCAAGGCCGGCGAACCAGCGCACACCGGAATTGGGCCAGACCAGCGGCGCGTGGCTCAGCGCCTCGGTGCCTCCCGCCAAAATCATGTCGGCATGGCCCTCGCGGATGTAGCGATAGGCGGTGTCGATCGACTGCATGCCAGAGCCGCAATTGATCTGCACCGTGAAGGCGACCATGTCCTCGCCCATGCCGAGCCGGAGCGCGGCGACACGGGCTGGGTTCATCTCGTCGGCGATCACGTTGACGCAGCCGAGGATGACCTGGTCGAAATCGTCAGGCGAGAACGGCTGGCGCGCCAGCAGCGGCCGTCCGCACTGCACGGCAAGATCGACCGGCGTGAACGGCCCCGGCCCGGAACGTGCTTTCAGAAACGGCGTCCGGCTGCCGTCGACGATGAAAACCGGTCGTGCCATCAGCTCGCCGCCCTCTGTTCACCGAGTTCCTGGAAGAACTGATGCACGTCGCCGGATTTCTTGTAAATCGGCGATAGCGCCTCCGGCGCAAAATCGTCGACCTCGATGACTTTTGTGACGGCTTCGTGAGCGGCCGCGAGCTGCTCGCCTTCGGCCTGCGTGATCACGCCTTTGGCGATGGCGTCTTTCCAGTCGCGGATATGCGCAGCGCGCATGCGCTTGGCGATCGCATCGGTGCTCGCGACCAATTTGAACGCGCGCTCCAGCCGGGCAAAGCCGCTGTCGTCGTCGACATGGGCGAGATCCGGCGTGAGGCGCTCGCGCGCGGCCGACGGCTCCAGCACGATGCCAGCGCATTGATGCACGACACGGTCGGACGGACCGAGCACGCGGGCGCCGAATGGCTGGACCACGAGCTTGAGGAAGCCGGCAACGAAGCGGTTGGGCAGGTTGGCGAGGATTTCGGCCAGCCGGTTCTCGATCGTCTTGAAGCCGGTCGCCATGCACCATTCCAGCGCGGCAAAATCCTCCTTCTGCCGGCCCTCGTCCTGCCATCGCTTGAGCGCGGCCGAGAGCAGGTACAGCTCGGAGAGAATGTCGCCGAAGCGCGCCGACAGCATCTCCTTGCGCTTGAGCGCGCCGCCGAGCGTCAGTAACGCCATGTCGGCGCAGAGCGCGAACGCCGCGGAGTAGCGCGAGAGCTGGCGATAGAACGGCGTGGCATCGCCCGCATCCGGTGCCATCGCGAAGGCGCCGAAGGTCCAGCTCTGGCCGAAGGCACGGAACAGTGTCCGGAAGCTATGGCCGACGTGTTTCCAGAACGCAGTGTCGAAGGCGGTGAGCCCGCGCTCGCGGTCGGTGTCGGCCAGCGCGTTCATCTCGTCGAGCAGATAGGGATGCGCGCGGATCGCGCCCTGCCCGAACACGATGAGATTGCGGGTGAGGATATTGGCGCCCTCGACGGTGATGCCCACAGGCACGGCACGGTGCAGGTTGCCGATATAGTTTTGCGGGCCGTCGATCACGGCCTTGCCGCCATGGATGTCCATGGCATCGTCGACCGCGGTCCGCATCCGCTCGGTCGCATGCAGCTTCATGATGCCGGAGATCACGGCGGGATGAACGCCGGCGTTGAGCGCTGCGCAGGTCAGCCGCCGTGCTGCATCGAGCTGGTAGGCGGTCGCAACGATGCGCGCGAGCGGCTCCTCGACGCCCTCGAATTTGGAGATGGAGATGCCGAACTGCTCGCGGATGCGGGCATAGGCACCGGTGGTGCGCGCGGCGTAGGCGGCGCCCGCAGCGGAGAGCGACGGCAGCGAGATGCCGCGGCCTGCGGCGAGCGCCGTCATCAGCATCTTCCAGCCTTGGCCCAGCCGCTCCTTGCCGCCGATGACGTAATCGAGCGGGATGAAGACGTCGCGGCCCCGGTTCGGGCCGTTCTGGAACACCTGCATCGACGGCAGATGGCGATGGCCGATCTCGACGCCCGGCAGGTTGGTCGGGATCAGCGCGACAGTGATGCCGAGCTCTTCCTGTTGGCCCACCAGATGGTCGGGATCGTAGGCCTTGAAGGCGAGACCCAGCAGCGTCGCCACCGGGCCGAGCGTGATGTAGCGCTTGTGCCAGTTGAGGCGGAGGCCTGTGACCTCGCGGCCTTCAAAGTTGCCCTTGCAGATGATGCCGGTGTCGATCATCGAGGCGGCATCTGAGCCGGCCTCAGGGCTGGTGAGGCCGAAGCAGGGAATGTCGCGGCCGTCGGCAAGCCGCGGCAGCCAGCGCTCCTGCTGCTCTTTGGTGCCGAAGCGCATCAGGAGCTCGCCGGGCCCGAGCGAGTTCGGCACCATTACGGTGACCGCCGCTGCGATCGAACGGGTCGAGATCTTGCGCACCACTTCCGAATGCGCGTAGGGCGAAAAGCCGAGGCCGCCAAACTCCTTCGGAATGATCATGCCGAAGAATTTCTCGCGCTTGACGAAGTGCCAGACATCCGGCGGCAGGTCGCGCCATTCCCAGAAGATCTTCCACTCGTCGAGCATGGCGCAGAGCTCGTCGACAGGCCCGTTGAGAAAGGCCTGCTCCTCGTCGGTGAGCCGCGCCGGCGGCACCTTCAGGAGCTTGGTCCAGTCGGGATTGCCGGTGAAGAGGTCGGCGTCCCACCAGACGTCACCGGCCTCCAGCGCCTCGCGCTCGGTGTCGGACATCGCCGGCAGCACGCCGCGCGCCCAGGAGAAGATCGGCTTTGTGATGTTGTCGCGGCGGAAGCTCATGGCGGACCTCATGGATCGGCGCGGTTATCAGGCATTTTAGCGGAAAGTGGCCGGGGTGCGTGAACACTTCGCCTGCAAAAAGACGCGAATTGACGCGGCCGGGCGGCCGCCCCGGGGACCATAACGGCCGGAGCGTGGAGGCAGTTCCGGGAGGGGGTTGGGCTCAATGCCTCTCCGCGTCATTCCGGGGCGCGCCGTCAGGCGCGAGCCCGGAATCCATACTCACGATGGTGGTTATGGATTCCGGGCTCGACGCTACGCGTCGCCCCGGAATGACGGATTGGCCTAATCCGGCCGGATCATCTCGAACATGTTTTCCGGCTTGATCTCGAAATAATCGCCACGGCGGCCGGCGCGGACGATGGGGCGGGCGGCGGCGGTCTGGTAGACGCCGTCCTTGATCATGGCCTTGTCGATGTGGACGGCGACGACCTCGCCCAGCGTCAGCCAGGCGTCGGCCTCCTTGCCGTCGGCGCCCTTGAGGCGGACGATGTCGGATACCTTGCACTCGAAGGCGACCGGGCTCTCGCCGACGCGCGGCACGTTGACGAGCTTGCCGGGCACGGCGGTCAGCCCCGCGATCTCGAACTCGTCGACCTCAGGGGCGACATGCGCGGCGGTCGCATTCATGTGCTTGGCCAAATCCATCGTGGCGAGATTCCAGACGAACTCGCCGGTCTGCTGGATGTTCTCGACCGAGTCCTTCCAGTTGGTGGAGGAGAAGCCGATGATCGGCGGCACGTAACAGAAGGCGTTGAAGAAGCTGTAGGGCGCGAGGTTGACGTGGCCCTTGGTGTCGCGCGAGGAGATCCAGCCGATCGGCCGCGGCGCGATGATGGCATTGAAGGGATCGTGCTTGAGGCCGTGGCCCTTGGAGGGCTCGTAGAAGTAAAGGTCTTTATCGGTCACGCCGCTGTTTCTCCGTTTTCCGTCATTCCGGGGCGGTCCGCAGGACCGAACCCGGAATCTCGAGATTCCGGGTTCGATGCTTCGCATCGCCCCGGAATGACGGTCAACTCAAAACATTGGTCAGTGGCGCGGGGACAGACCCGCGATGACGAAATCGATCATCTGGTCGATGGTCGGGCCCGGCTTGGTGGCGCACTGGGCGATCATCTGGGGGTGGAAGAAACGCATCATCGCGGTGCAGGCGCACAGCGAGGCCAATGGCAGGTCCGGCGCCTCGAACTCGCCTGTGGCGGCGCCTTGGGCGATCATCTGGCCGATGACGCCGGCAATGCACTCCATATGGGCGACGCAGACGTCCCAGTCCTCCTCCATCGCGATCGCGACCATCTCGTGCAGCTTGTTATCGCCGACATAGCGCTCGGTGTTCATGCGGTGGATGGTGGTGAGCAGCTCGCGGAAGCGCGGCAGCACCGGACCGGGACGGGTCACGATCCGCTGCGCCTCCAGCTCGACCTCGCCCATCAGGCCCCGCGCCACCGCCTGGTGGATCGCCTTCTTCGATTCGAAGAAGCGATAGACGTTGGCGGGGCTCATCCTGAGCTCCTTGGCGATGTCGCCGACCGTGGTCTTCTGATAGCCGATCTGGCGGAACAGCCGCTCGGCCACCTCGAGGATACGATCCCGGGTGTCGCCTTCGATATGTTCCGCAACCAGTGTCATTTTGTCAGGACTCGTTCGTCAGTACTTCATCTCACTTATTCAGCCGCTTCAGCAAGCGGAATAGCGGGATGGTCATCGCTCCCATGCTGCGACGCGGTAGGCGGTTCGGCCGAACCGGCCTCGTCCAGGCTCTTCCTGAACCACAGGGCGTAGAGGCCCGGCAGGTACAGAAGCGTCAGGAAGGTCGCGACGAACAGGCCTCCCATGATCGTGATCGCCATCGGGCCCCAGAACGCCGAGCGCGACAGCGGGATCATGGCGAGGATGGCGGCCAGCGCCGTCAGCACCACCGGACGGGCACGACGGACGGTCGCCTCCACGATCGCCTCGCGCCGGGTCAGGCCGTGGCTGACGTCGGTCTCGATCTGGTCCACCAGGATGACGGCGTTGCGCATGATCATGCCGGCGAGCGCGATCAGGCCGAGCAGCGCCACGAAGCCGAACGGAGCGTTGGCGACGTTGAGGCCGAGGGAGGCGCCGACGATGCCGAGCGGCGCGGTCAGGAACACCAGGATCAGGCGCGAGAAGCTCTGCAGCTGGATCATCAGCAGCGTCAGCATCACCATGACCATCACCGGGAAGAGGATGAAGATCGAGGCATTGCCCTTGGCGGATTCCTCGAACGCGCCGCCCGCTTCGATGCGGTAGGCCGGCTCGAGGTGATCCTTGATCGCCTTCAGCTTCGGCGTGATCTGGTTGGTGATGTCGGGCGCCTGCACGCCGTCGACGACGTCGGAGCGCACGGTGATCGCCATGTCGCGGTTACGCCGCCACATGATCGGCTCCTCATGGGAGTACTCGATCTTGGCGATCTGCTGCAGCGGCACGGCAACGCCGTTGCGCGAGGTAATGGTGAGATCGCCGACACCGCCGAGGTCGAGCCGCTCGGACGGGATCGCGCGGGCGACCACGCCGACCTTCTCGATGCCGTCGCGCACGGTCGTGACCTGCGAGCCCGAGATCAGCATCGCGAGCGCCTGCGAGACCTCCTGCGGGGTCAGGCCCATGGCGCGCGCGCGATCCTGGTCGACGACGAGCTTGAGGTAAGGCGACTGCTCGTTCCAGTCGAGCTGGACGTCCTTGACGCTCTTGTTCTGCCGCATGACGTCGCGGACCTGGTAGGCGATCTCGCGCACTTTGTTGGCGTCGGGGCCGATCACGCGGAACTGCACGGGGAAGCCGACCGGCGGACCGAAATTGAAGCGGTCGACGCGCACGCGTGCCTCGGTCAGCATGCCGTCGGCGACCGCGCCCTCGATCTTGGCCTTGACGCGCTCGCGCGCCTCGACGCCCTTGGCGACGATCACGATCTCGGCGAAGGCCTCGTTCGGCAGCTGCGGGTTGAGGCCGAGCCAGAAGCGCGGCGAGCCCTGGCCGACATAGGCCGTGTAGGTCTCGATGTCCTTGTCGTCCTTCAGCAGCGTCTCGGCCTGCTTCACGGCCTTCTCGGTGACGTTGAAGGCGGTGCCCTCAGGCAGGCGCAGCTGGAGGAACAGCTCGGGCCGCTCAGACAGCGGGAAGAACTGCTGCTGGACATGACCGAAACCGACGATCGAGGCGACGAAGACGCCGACGGTCGCAACGACCACGGTGATGCGGTGATTGACGCACCACTGCACGATGGCGCGCAAGCCGCGATACATGCGTGTCTCGTAGACCGCGTGCGGATCGTGGTTGTGATGGGCCTTCATCTCCGGCAGCAGCTTGACGCCGATATAGGGCGTGAAGATCACCGCCACGAACCAGGAGGCGACCAGCGCGATCGCCACGATCCAGAAGATGCTGCCGGCATATTCGCCGACCGCCGAATTGGCAAAGCCGATGGGGAGGAAGCCAGCGGCCGTGACCAGCGTTCCCGTGAGCATCGGAAACGCAGTGGATTCCCAGGCAAAGGACGCCGCGCGCATGCGGTCCCAGCCCTGCTCCATCTTCACCACCATCATCTCGACCGCGATGATGGCGTCGTCGACGAGCAGGCCGAGCGCGATGATCAGCGCGCCGAGCGTGATGCGATGCAGATCGAGCGACATCGTGTTCATGACAATGAAGACAATGCCAAGCACCAGCGGCACCGACAGCGCGACCACGATGCCGGTGCGCCAGCCGAGCGCCAGGAACGAGACAAACAGCACGATGACGAGCGCTTCCATGAAGGAGTGCACGAACTCGCCGACGGCGTGCTCGACCACCTTGGGCTGGTCGGCGATCAGCTTGACGTCGACGCCCTGCGGCACGGCCTTCATGAACTCGGCGGTCGCCTTCTCAACTTCCTTGCCGAGCTCGAGGATGTTGGCGCCCTTGGCGGTGACGACACCGATGCCGATCGCGGCCTTGCCTTCCTGGCGCACCACGAAGCTCGGCGGATCGACATAGCCATGGGTGACGGTGGCAATGTCGCCGAGGCGGAACACGCGGCCGTTGCTCTCGACCGGGGTCTCCGCGACAGCCTTCGCGCCGTCGAGCGCGCCGGTGACGCGCAGCGGCACGCGCTGCGAGGAGGTCTCGACCGTGCCGGCCGGCGTCACGTTGTTCTGCTTGGCGAGCGAATCGAACAGCGCCTGCGGCGTGATGCCGAGGGTGGCGAGCTTGGCATGGCTGAACTCGACGAAGATGCGTTCGTCCTGGTTGCCGTAGACGTCGACCTTGGTGACGCCAGGCACCTTCAGCAGGCGCTGGCGGAAACCTTCGGAGACCTTCTTGAGCTGGGCATAGTCGGCGCCGTCGCCGGTCATCATGTAGAGGATGGAATCGACGTCGGAGAACTCGTCGTTGACGACGGGTCCGAGAATACCGGACGGCAGCTGGCCCTGCACGTCGACCAGCTTCTTGCGCAGGAGATAGAAGAGATAGGGCACGTCCTTCGGCGGCGTGTTGTCGCGGAAGGTGACCTGGAGTGCGGTGAAGGCGGGCTTGGAGTAGGTTTGCACCTTCTCGAAGTAGGGCAGCTCCTGGATCTTCTTCTCGATGGGGTCCGCGACCTGGGTCTGCATCTCCTGCGCGGTCGCGCCCGGCCAGATCACGGAGACGTTGACCACCTTCACCGTGAAGAACGGGTCCTCAGCGCGGCCGAGCTTCTGATAGGAGAAATAGCCGGCGACGCCGAGCACGAGCATCAGGAAGAGAACCAGCGTCGGATGGCTGACGGCCCAGGCCGAAAGGTTGAAGCGCTTCATCGCTCTCTCCGAAAGACGATCCAGTTGCAAAAACGACAGCCGCTCTGTTCAAACCGTCGTCGCGAGGCAGCGAAGCAATCCAGGGGGCTGGGCAGGTTCTGGATCGCTTCGCCGCTTCAGCCTTTGCTTAGGGACACAGGCCGAAACTCACCTCACACGACGTAACTCGCTTAGAAAGAAAGTGACGAGACGACCCGCACCTTCTGGCTCGGATCGAGCTTCTGCACACCGAGCGCGACGATCTTGGCGCCTTCCGGCACGCCGCCGGTGATGACGACGTCGTTGCTCTCATAGGACTTCACCACGACCGGCTGCAGCGTGACCGCGCCGTTGTCGTCGACGACGTAGAACGAGGGCTTGCCGCCTTCGTTGAACAGCGCCGACAGCGGCAGCCGCGCGACGCGCTCGGTGGCGGCGTCCGACAGCGTCAGCGTCGCGGTCATTCCGAGCGCGACCCTGTCGTCGGCCTCGGGCAGCGAGAACTTTGCGAGATAGGTGCGCGTGGCGGGATCAGCCGCCGGCGCGATCTCGCGCAGCTTCGCCGTGTATTTCTTGTTCGGCTCGGACCAAAGAGTGACGCTGGCGGCGCCCGATTTGGCACGTCCGACCAGCGTCTCAGGGATCGCGACGACCGCTTCCTTCTCGGCAAAGCGGGCGACACGGATCGAGGCCTGGCCTGCGGCAACCACCTGGCCGGGCTCGATCAGCGTTGCGGTGACGACGCCACGGGCGTCGGCGTTGAGCGTCGCGTAGGAAAGGGAATTCTTGGTCAGCTCGACCGAGCGGACGGCGCGGTCGAGGCGCGCGCGGGCCTCGTCGGCGGATGCACGGCTCGAATCGAGCTGCGCGTCCGTGGTCCAGCCCTTGGCCTTCAGATCCTTGGCGCGCTGCTCGGCGGCAGCGGCCTGAGCCAGCACGCCGGTCGCAGCGGTCTGCTCGGCGACAGCCTGCTCGGCCTGGAGCTTCAGATCGACCTCGTCGAGGGTGGCGAGCGGCTGGCCGATCTCGACGGTCTGGCCGACCTCGACCAGGCGTTTTGCAACTTTACCAGCGACGCGGAAACCCAAGTCGCTCTCGATCCGGGGACGGACGGTGCCGACAAAGCTCCGCTCTGGGGTCTCGGCGTCATAATGGGCGGTCGCGACCAGAACCGGGCGCGACGGCTCGGCCTTCTCGGCGACGGTGTCATTGCAGCCGGCCAGTGCAGCGGCCATCAGGGCCAGCGACACACCCGCCAAAAGCCTGGAATAGCTCGACAAAACCGACCGGACGAACATCGGAGGACACTCCTCAATCTTGAATGAGAGGAATGTCGACTAATCACTGATAAAAGTCAATAATCGTCAGTCATCAGGAAAGCGTGATCGTTAAGGGCTGGTAAGGATTGGCGGGATGGTTGCCAGGAAGGGGCGATCGTAGGGTGGGCAACGCGAAGCGTGCCCACCAGATCGGCGTATCAGGGAAAGATCGTGGGCACGGCGCTTTGCGCCTTTGCCCACCCTACGAAGCTGCGGGACCGTTCACTCGGCGTTACCGCCCCTGCCCGGCGAACTCGTGCTTGCTCTCGTGGCCGCCGACGAAGACCAGAATGCCGGCGATCAGCGGGAGCACGGCAAGCACCAGGAGACCGGTCGAGGTCTGCCCCGTGGCTTCCTTGACCCAGCCGATCAGATACGGTCCGCCAAAGCCGGCGAGGTTGCCGATCGAGTTGATCAGCGCGATGGCACCAGCCGCCGCCGTACCGGAGAGCCAGGCGGTCGGCAGGGTCCAGAACACGCCGAAGACGCAGAACACGCCGATGGCGGCGAAGGTCAGCGCCACCATCGTCATGGTGGGATCAGTGAGATAGGAGGAGACGCCGAGCGCAATGGCGATCAGGATCATGGGTGCGCCGACATGCATCACGCGCTCGCGCGTGGCATCCGAGTGCCGCGCCCACAGGATCATCGCGATCGTGCCGAACACATAGGGAATCGCGGTCACGAAGCCGGTCTGCGCATTGGTGAGACCGAACGCCTTGACGATCTGCGGCAGCCAGAACTGCATGCCGTAGAGCGCACCGACGAAGCCGAAATAGATCAGGCTCAGCGTGATCACCTTGGGCGAGGACAGCGCTTCGCCGAGCGTCAGATGCTTCACGGCCTGCTTGGCCGCGATCTCGGCATCGAGCTTCGCCTTGAGCCAGGCCTTCTGCTCGGCCGAGAGCCAGTCCGCCTTCTCCGGCCTGTCGGTGAGATAGAACCAGGTGACGATGCCCAGCAGCACGGAGGGAATGCCTTCGAGAATAAACAGCCACTGCCAGCCCTTCAGGCCCATGATGCCGTCGAGACCAAGCAGCAGGCCGGAGATGGGCGCGCCGATCACGGTCGAGATCGGGACAGCGATGGCGAAGGCCGCGAGGAAGCGGGCGCGGTATTCGGCCGGGTACCAATAAGTGAGATAGAGGATGATGCCGGGGAAGAAGCCGGCTTCGGCGACACCGAGCAGGAAGCGCAGGACGTAGAAGCTGGTGACGCCGCTGACCATCGCCATCAGCGCCGAGATGATGCCCCAGGTCACCATGATCCGGGCGATCCAGCGGCTGGCGCCGAACTTCTCCAGCGCCAGATTGCTCGGCACCTCGAAGATGAAATAGCCGATGAAGAAGATGCCGGCGCCCCAGGAGAAGATCAGCGGCGTGAACTTCAGCTCGGCGTTCATGGTCAGCGCGGCGAAGCCGAGATTGACGCGGTCGAGATAGGAGAAGAAGTAGGCCAGCACCAGGAACGGAATCAGGCGCCAGGAGATGGCGCGGATCGTCGAGGTCTCGACTTCGCTCTTGGCAGTGCCGGTGGAACCGGCATAGGTCGTGGTCTGGCTCATCGCTTCCCCCCCGGGGTTGTTGCTTTTATGGGCTAAAGCCGTTTCGAATCGAAACGGCTTTAGATTCATGTTTTGACGCGTTTTCTTGACGCGAACCGGTATCCACTTCGCTCGAAAACGCTCTGTTCGCGGTTTTGAGCATCGCCGCGAAAGAGTCAATGGAGCAAGCAATGCACGGGGCGCAGCCAAATCATTCTGCTGCGCTGCTACGGACATCGCTGACCCGGGCCGCTCTCGCATTGGTCGTGATCGCCTTCGGCCTGTCCCTGCGCTGGTACGGCTTTCCGCTCGGCCTGTCCGCCTTCGTGGTGAAGTATGGCGGCTCGCTGCTCTGGGCGACCATGGTGTTCTTGCTGGTCGGGGTCTTGCTGCCGCAGTTGTCACGGGCGCAGATCGCGGCCATCGCAGTGGCGATCGCCGTCGTCGTCGAATTCTCCCGGCTGGTGCATACGCCGTGGCTCGACGGGTTCCGGCTCACCACCGCGGGCGCGCTGCTGCTCGGCCGCATCTTCTCGCTGTGGAATCTGGTGGCTTATGCGATCGGAATTGCGTTCGGCGTGTGGATCGATCGGCTCGCCGAGAAGCGTGGTCTCGTAGGGTGGGCAAAGGCGCCTTAGCGCCGTGCCCACCATCTCGCTTCGCATCCAATGATGGTGGGCACGCTACGCTTTGCCCACCCTACGAGACTACGGCACCGACGCCGTGGCAGCACTCACTCCTCCAGTTGAAACCGCTCGAACCGATCAAGCTCCTCCTCGATGCCCCGCTTCAGCTCCTTGCGTCCCGCCGTCTTCTTGCCCTGCCCGACCCAGGTCCATTTCTGCATCAGCAGCTTCTTGGCCTGCCGGTCGGCCTTGAGATCGAGCGCAGCGACGATCTCGTCGCCGACCAGCACGGGAAGCGCGAAATAGCCGAGCTTGCGCTTGGCCTTCGGCACATAGGCTTCGAACAGATGGTTGTAGCCGAAGATGAGATTGGTGCGCTTGCGCTGGATGATCAGCGGGTCGAACGGCGAGAGGATGTGGACGAGATCGGGCGATACGCCCTCGCCCGGCTCCAACGACGCCGGCGTCGCCCAATGCTCCTGCTTGCCGGCGCCATCGATCGCAACGGGCACGAGCTCGCCGCGGCGGACGCGCGAGGCGATCAGCCCGGCGACCGCCTTCTTGCGCGGCGCGTCGAGATGGCAGATCGAATCCAGGCTCACCACGCCCTGCGAGCGTAGCGCGCGGTCGAGCAGATAGGCCGTGATCTCCTTCGCGGAGGCCGGCTTCGGCAGCTTGTCCCAGCCGAAATGGCGCGTCATCAGGTCATAGGTCTTGAGCATGCCGAGGCGCGCGCTGATGGTCGCAACGCCGGTATAGAAAGCGAGCTGGAGCGCCCGCTTCGAGGGCTTTCGGCTCTGCCAAAGGTGCTCCTTCTCGGTGAGCACGTCGTCCTCGATGTCGCGGATCGTCAGCGGGCCCGCGCGCAGCAGCCGCATCACCTTGCGCGTGTCGGCCGGCTTCACCGAGGCGTACCATTTGTGTCCCTCGCGCTTGTGCTCGCGCATCGCCGGCAGGAAGAAGCGAAAGTCGGCGGACGGCACGTAGGAGAGCGCATGCGTCCAGTATTCGAACACGCTTCGGTCGACGCTCTGGGCCTGGCGCAGATCGGCGCGGCGATAGGAGGGAATGCGGCTGAACAGGATGTGATGGTGGCTGCGCTCGATGACGTTGATGGTGTCGATCTGCACATAGCCGAGATGAGTGACCGCATCCGCCACCGCCTGCGCCCCCTCGCCGAACGGCGCGCGCTCGTCCAGCCGCTGGGCATGCAGCCAGATCTGCCGGGCCTGTGTGGTGGTGAGCGGGAGCGGTTTGGGCGCGCGAGACATTGCGGGAAGCAATGTAGCGAGATTCGCGCCAAGAGAAAGAAGGCAGCGGACAAGGAAAAGCGGCAGTTAAAGTAAAAGCCACGCTGCCATCTGCTGACAGCGCGGCCAAACAAGGCGCGCCTTGCGCCTTACTTCATCGACATCGCCTTTTGCGACTTCATGTAGTGCATGCAGGCGCTCTTCATCTTGCCATTGCTCATGTCCGCGTTGGCCATGGCCATTTCCTTGTTCGCCGCCATCTTCGCCGGCGTGTCGGGGGTGCCGCCCATCATGGCGGCGGTCTTCATCATGTTGTCCGTGGTGCACGCCATCATCGCGGCGGAGGCGGGGGACAGCGAAAGAGCAAACGCGACAAAGGCTATGGCCGTGAGCAAGGTCTTCATCGAAAAATCTCCTCGAGCAAAACGAAACCGGCGTCATGCCGGCCTTCGCAATTACGTATTCTCTCGTGCAGACGTTTCGTGGAGAAGACAATTTTCTTGCTGCCGTGCGATGGCAGAAGGCTCAGTGGCCCTCTTTCGGAGCCCTGGACCGGCCGCCGATGCTGCCTGTGGCGACATCGGGCTCGCAGGACGCCCTGCCGCGCCCTTCCGACTGGCAGCGGTAGACGCTGCCGGTGAGACGGTCGACCAGCCACATGTTCTCGTCGGTCGGTGCCTCCAGGCCGACATAGCGGGAGGTCAGCCCCGTGATCAGCGTCGACAGCAGGATCGCCACCGCGATCATCGCCGCGCCGATATAGATGGGCATGGAATTCAGGGAGACGGTCCGATCCGGCGGGCCACTGCGATAGAATTGGGAGTCACGCTGATAGTCACTTGGCCTCGGCACAGGATGGAACTCGGCTCCCTTCGCAGATGAGTGGTTGTCGGATCGTGCTAGGCGCGCAACTGGCCGAATTCTTGTTCGCACGCAGGCCATCCCGCGACGGCTTTGCGACGATCGATGAGCAAGGGTTTCCGAAACACAGAGGCGGCCCGAACCGGGCCGCCTCCAGCTCCGCCTTCGCCTCAACGGCGGCCGAACAACCCGCCCATCATACCGCCGAACAGGCCGCCTGGGCCGCCGGTCGGACCGCCACCACCGCCGCTATAATAATGGCGCCGGCCGCCACCGCCGGAGGAACGGCGACGCGCCGGCTCATCATCGGCCTGCTCGGAGGAGGCCGCTCGGGTCGAGACGATCTCCGACAGCAGGGCCTTGTGCTGGAGCTTGTTGAGATAACCGGTCGCGGGATAGCCGCGTGCCGCCTGCCACCGCCTCATCACGGAACGGGTCTCCTCGTCGAACTTGCCCGTCGCCTTGACATCGAAGCCGAGCCCGGTGAGGCGGCGCTGCACGTCGCGGCGCTGGCTCTTGTCGAGACCAATCTGGTCTTCGGACACCTGGTTGGCCTCATCCGTAAAGGTCGCGGGATCGATCCCGGCCGACAGGTTGCGGGTGGTGTTGGAGGGACCATCCTGCAACGCCGCGATGCGGGCGAGTGCGATCGATTTGAACGTGCCATTGGGATAGCTGGTGAGATAGGCGTTGAGCTCCTCGACCTTGTTCGAGTCCTTGATCGAGCGCCAGAACTCGAGCTCGACGTCGGAGCCTTGCTTGCCGGCGGCCAGCGCCGGCGCGTTCGACGCATCGGTCGTGGCCGCGGCCGGCACGCCAACCGGATTGAGATACACATTGCCCGTGAGGTTGGTGTGACCCCAGGGCAATTGCCCTTTGCTGGTCTCGTCGCTGACCTGGGCGCGGACCTTCGTCATCGCCTGCTGGATCTCGATCCCGGGCTGGGCGATATTGGCGACGAGCGCGCGGGTGAACGGGCTGTTGGTGCCGGCCTCGCCGTCGAGCGCGGTCTGGCCGGGGCCGGTGGCAAAGGCTATCAGCGTGCCCTCTCCCGACTTCATCTCGGCAAGACCAGTCTGCACATTGACGGAGCGGGTGGCCCTGGCCGCGCGGATCTTCGCCGCGAACGGATTGTCACGGCAGGCATCCAGGAACACGAGCTTCACCTTCGCGTCCGACATCGTCTGATCGAGCGTGAGGTCGACATTGATCGCCGCGCCCAGCTTGACGTCCATCTCGGATTTCAGGTCTGCGTCGATCGGCAACAGGTAGTTGACGCCGTTCACGGCGATCCCGTGGCCGGCATAGAAGAATACCGCGACATCGGCACCTTCGCTCTTCTTGCCGAACTCCAGAAGCTTTGCAGTCATGGCGTCGCGGGTGAGGTTGGCGCCCTCGACGACATCGAAGCCGACATTGCGCAGCACCCTGGCCATCGCCTTGGAATCGATTGCGGGGTTGGGAAGCTGCGGGACATTCTTGTAGGTGGCGTTGCCGACGACGAAGGCGACGCGCTTGTCCGCGAAAGCTGCGTTGCCGCTGACAATGAATGCTGCGATCGAAATTGCTGCGATCAAGAAGCGCATGATCATTCTCCCCTGATCCAAACTTCTTCGCTGCTCTCGGGTCGGCCTTAGCCGATCCGATGAGAGCAATCTGATCCAGCTCACAAGGACGCACTGTGATCTGGATCACTCGGGGATTTCCGCTGCCCGAACCGAACTGGGAGTCGCTGCGACGGTAGCTTTTCGGGCTGCTGACGCAGCGGGCAATACAGGCTGGTGACGAGCAATGACGAAAAGATTGTACCTGCCGGGGCCGCGAGTCCAGCAGGTATCGAACACTCTTCCGAGAAAGCGAGAGGGGTCAGCATTCTGCTTCTGCGGCCGAATGAGACAGCGCTTCTTCCCGGTGGCAGGGCGCTGCCACTCACCCGACACGCAATGGATGCCAATTGGCTCCGGCGCGCAGGACATTTTGGCCATTTGGAATGTGACCCGCATCACATCGGGGCCTTTGAACCTGTCCTAGGCTCCCAGCATCAAATCGCTATCAGGCGTCACACCGAGGATACGACAATGACCCGTTTCGATAAGTTTTTTGCACTGAAGGCGATCACTCTGACGGCCGCGCTGTCGATGACAGCGAGCCTTGCTCTCGCCGGCGACAACAACTTCTCCGCCGACCAGATCGTGAATGCGTTGAAGCCGAAGCCGGCGACCCGCGGCCTGTCCGTCGGACCGCAAGCCGATCCGACCGCGCAGGCCAAGGAAGCGACCTTCCTGAACACCGTGCGCAACCGCTCGACCCGATCGCTCTCGATGGGCGAACGCGAGCAGATCGCCGAGTTAGCTGCGACCAAGCCGAAGATCGATCTGGAGATCCAGTTCGACTACAACTCGGCCGACATCGCCAAGACCTCGGTGTCGTCGGTGCAGGCGCTCGGCAAGGCCCTATCCGACCCGGCGCTGAAGGGCTCGACCTTCGTGGTCGCCGGCCACACCGATGCGATCGGCGGCGAAGAGTACAATCAGGGGCTCTCCGAACGTCGCGCCGACACCATCAAGAAGTACCTGGTGCAGAACTACGGCCTCAACAGCACCGATCTCGTCACCGTTGGCTACGGCAAGACCAAGCTGAAGGACACCGCCAACGGCGCCGACCCGATCAACCGCCGCGTCCAGGTCGTGAACATGGACACCAAGACCGCGTCGAAATAATCGCGACGATCAATGAGCCGCCTGCCGCATCGCTGGCAGGCGGCTTTCTGCTGTCAGATCCAGCTCTGGAACAACATCAGGCGGTTGAAATTCTGCATCGTCGTGCCGATGAACGCCGCCGAAATCGGCAGCATTACTGCAAAGCCGATCGCGGCGATGCCGACATAGGCCCATAGCAGCCAGCGCGGCTGCCCCTCTCTTCGCAGCACATAGACCAGCGCGAGTGACGCAATCGTTGCGGCCGGCATATAGTAGTAGATGAAGCCGAGCGTGCGCGGCAGCAGCGCCCAGGCGAGCCAGCAGCCGAAATAGAACGCCGCGATCAGGAACGCATCCCAGCGACGCGCCGCGATGAAGTCGCGCAGCACGATTGCGAGCGCAAGCAGCGCCGGCCACATCACCAGGGGATTGCCGAGGAAGACGACCGCGGAGACGCTATTCTCCGAAGTCTTGTCGAACAGGAACCACACCGGTCGCGCCAGCAGCGGCCAGGACGGCCACGCGCTCATATAGGTGTGACCGGCGATCGCGGTCGTGGTGTTGTCGGCAAAGATCCGGCGCTGCGCTTCGATCAGATCCGATAGCGAGAAGCCGTAGAGCGGAACGAATGCGGCCAGATACGTGATCGCCGGCAAGACCGCGAAGCAGAGTGCAACGTGATGCACGCGAAAGTCGGGCCAGAGGTCGGGCCGATACCAGTCGCCCGGCTTGGCGTCGGCAAACAGCGTGCGCCAGCCCTGCATCAGGCGGATCACCGCAACGATGACGATGCAGACCCCGAGCGGAAACAGGCCGCTCCATTTGCAGGCCGCAGCAAAGCCGAGCAGAGCGCCTGCGAGCGCGAACAGCGCATGCGGGCGCTCTCTTCGAAACCCATGCATGAAGGCGGCGATCGCGAGCAGGCCGAAGCCTAACGCGAAGATGTCGAGCATCGCGATGCGCGCCTGCACGTACAGCATCTGGTTGAACGTCGCGATCAGCGCGGCGGCGATCGCAGGCCCTTGCGCGGAAAACAGCGCAAGGGCGCTCAGATAGATCGCGACGATCGCGAGCGCGCCGAACAATGTCGCGAGATAGCGCCAGCCGAATGCGTTGTCGCCGAACGTGGCAATCGAGGCCGCGATCAGCTCCTTGGCTAGCGGCGGGTGCATCGGATTGAGCATCGGCTGCGACATTGCAGGCGCCAGCATCTGCCGCGCCGCCGGCACGTAATGCACCTCGTCGAAGACGAATTTCTCCGGGGTCGTCAGGCCAATCAGCAGCGCCAGATGCGCAACCAGGAAGATCGCGACAGCGATCACTGCGCTCTGCGACAGCTTCGGAACCGCTGACACTTCGATCGGCTGTTGTGGGGATATCTTGCGTGGCAAATCTGCTTCACCGGGAGAATAATCTGGACGGCGGTTTTCATTGAACGCATTCCGCCGCAACTGTCACTAAGCATAGCGCAGGTCCCGCGCCGCTTGTGATAATTTCGCCACATCAGAAGCGCGCGCGATCCGGTACGATCAGGGACACATCGATCGGTTGCGAAATGAATTTGCGTTTCTCGTTTTTCTCCACACTGCTGACGGCCGTGCTGTGCGCGGCGTCTGGCGCGCAAGCGCAGACGCGCGTCGGCGAAGCCGTCGTGATCCAGAACGAAGTGGTGCGCGTCGCCGCGACCGCGACTCCGATCAATGTCGGCGACAGCATGCTGCGCGACGAGACCGTGCGCACCGGCGCCGACAGCGCCGCGCGCTTCGTCATGGCCGACAGCACCAATCTCTCGCTCGGCCCGAGCGCCACGCTCAAGCTCGATCGTACCGTCTTCAACGACGAGCACAGCTATCGCGATGTCGCGATCCGCATGACCACGGGCGCGTTCCGCTTCGTCACCGGCCATTCCGAGAAGACCGCCTACAAGATCACGACGCCGCTCGCGACCATCGGCGTACGCGGCACCACGCTCGACATCCTGTCGCAGCGCGGCCGCTCCGTCGTCGTGCTTCAGGACGGCGCGGCCAGCGTCTGCACGCTGAGCTTCCAATGCGTGCAGCTCGCCCAGCCGGGCGACACCGCAGTGATCACCTCCACTGGCGGCAAGGTCTCGATCACCAAGACCAATACACCGCCCTGGACGTTTGCCGCCAACTGCGCCGCAAGCGCGGGGCTGTGCTCCGTCAACCAATATGCCGACGCCACGCCAACCATCACGCCCGCCGTCCATGACGACGGCATGCTGTGCGGGCGCTGATGATGGCGAAACACCGCTTGAGGCGTTTCCTGCCTGCCGCGGTGCTGGCCGCAGCCGCCACGTTCGCGCTGGCGGCGCTCCATGCGCGTCCGGCCATGGCGCAGGCCTCCTGCGAGTCGAATTGCTACGGGCCCACGCCAACGCCCAGCTACGCGCCGACGTCGACGCCCACGAGTACGCCCACGACGACCCAGACATCCGGCGGGCCGTCCCCCTATCCGTCACCTTATCCGAGCCCGAGCCCCAGCCCGACCGGCGCGGATTCCAGCGGCAATTCGATCGGCGGTCTCGCGGGTCAGCGCTTCAACCAGATGATCACCAACCGGGTGCTCGGCACGGTGCTGCTCGGCGTCAACGAGCAGGTCAATTGCAGTGATTGCATCAGCGCGTTCGGGTCGGCCGGCTCATTCTCGGCCGGCATTCACGGCCGCAAGGAGCTCACCAACAATTTGTCGCTCCTCGCCGGCATCGCCTACACGCAATACAACGAGGGCGGGTACAAGATCACCAGCGCGCCGATCGGCGCCTTCGCGCTGCGCTACGACTTCACCGACTGGGGCTCGTCGCGCCCGTTCTTCGACGTCGGCACCATCCTGACGCCGTGGGAGAAGGCCCGCTACACCCGCAGCTACGACACCAGCCTCGGCCCGGTGAGCGTGACGAGCTCGACCAATGCGGCGAACTATGCCGTCTACGGCCGCGCCGGCTGGATGAGCCGCGTCTCGCCGCGCGACGAGGTCGCGGCCTCGATCGAGGTCTGGCAGCTCTGGCAGCGCGTGTCCGGCTATAGCGACAACGCAGTCGCTTTCAACCCGTTCGACGTCAGCATCGTGACCGGCACCGACCGCACCAACCTGGTCAAGATCGGTGGCCAGTGGACGCATCTCTACGGCGGCAACATCGAGACCAACATCAACGGTGGCTGGGTGCAGTCGTTCGCCAGCCATAGCGGCATCGTTGCGACGGTCACTGGCAACGGCACGGTGGTGCCGACCATGGGCAACCAGGGCTGGTTCGAATATGGCGGCCGACTCGGCTTCCGGGTGCAAAAGGGCTGGATCGTGGACCTGTTCGCGAACGGCACGCTGGGCCCGCAGCCGGTGGGCAACACCATCCATGGCGGCGTGGGGCTGCGGATCAATTATTAGAGCGCCCAGAGACGGTCCCGTAGGGTGGGCAAAGCGAAAGCGTGCCCACCACTTCTCGCAATCAGGGACGGATGGTGGCACGGCGCTTCGCGCCTTTGCCCACCCCACGGCACCTGTGTCGACGTCACGCCGCGGACTTGCCCTCGAACGCGCGCCGCAGCGCCTCCACGTCCAGCTTGACCATCTTCATCATGGCCTGCATCGCGCGCGCGGCAGCCGCCTTGTCGGGGCTCGACAGGAATTCGAACATCACCTTCGGCACCACCTGCCAGGCCACGCCCCAGCGGTCCCTGAGCCAGCCGCACTGCTCTTCCCTGCCGCCATGGGCCAGGAACGCGTTCCAGACGCTATCGACCTGGGCCTGGTCGTCGCAATGGATCATCAGCGAGATGGCGTGGGTGTATTCCATCGTCATGCCGCCGTTGAGCGCGACCAGGGGCTGCCCGGCGACAGTGAACTCGACGACCAGCGCCGAGCCCGTCTTGCCGGACGGGCCGTCCGAAACGTTCTGCTGAACGTGCGTGATCTCCGAATTCGGCACGAGCGAGGTGTAGAACTCCGCAGCTTCCTCGGCATCGCCGTTGAACCACATGCAGGGCACGAGCTTGGACATGAGCGCACTCCTCTTTGGTTGTTCGATCGGGCTTCGATCAGGCGTTCGCCATCTCGGACTGCGCGGCGAAGGCTGCCATGTCCATCCAGTTCACACCCCACATATGGCCATCTGGATCCTCGAAGCTGCGGCCGTACATGAAGCTGTATTCGTCCTTCGGGCTGGGATCGGCGACCCCGCCTGCAGCCTCGGCCCTGGCAACGATCTCGTCGACCTCGCTCCGGCTCTCGGCGGACAGGCAGAACAGCGCCTGGTTCGAGGTCTTCGCATCCGCGATCGGCTTCGGCGTGAACTGGCGGAATTTGTCGTGAGTCGTCAGCATCGCGTAGATGGTCTCGGAGAAGACCATGCAGCTCGCGGTGTCATCGCAGAATTGCGGGTTCCTGGTCGCGCCGACCGCCTCGTAAAAGGCCGTGGCGCGCTTGAGGTCGGTCACCGGCAGATTGATGAAAATCATCCTGGGCATCGGAAGCTCCTTGGGCGGGGTTCTGCCCAAGGACGGATGGCCCGACGGCCATCCGACATCGCTTCCGGATATTTTTTGCCGCCTCCCTGGAGGCGACCGCACTGCCCCGCGGCGGTCTCGGGAGGTCTTACTTCTTCTCGTTGGGATCCCGGTGCACCGGGTCGATCCACAGCACGGTCTCGGGCTTCTCGACCGGCTCGATGTCGAGATTGATCGCGACCGCCTCGCCGTCGCTGCGCACCAGCACGCATTCCAGCACCTCATCCGGGCTGGCGTTGATCTCCTGGTGCGGCACGTAGGGCGGCACGAAAATGAAATCACCGGGGCCAGCCTCGGCGGTGAATTGCAGCTTCTCGCCCCAGCGCATCCGCGCCTTGCCCTTCACCACGTAGATGACGCTTTCGAGATGGCCGTGGTGATGCGCGCCGGTCTTGGCATCCGGCTTGATGCTGACCGTGCCCGCCCACAATTTCTGCGCGCCGACGCGCGCGAAATTGATCGCGGCCGCACGGTCCATGCCGGCCGTCGAGGGCACGTTGGTGTCGAGCTGGTTGCCGGGAATGACGCGCACGCCGTCATGTTTCCAGCGATCATCGTGATCGTGGTCATGGTGGGAATGCGAATGGTCATGGCCGGTCATGGGACTTCTTTCTGTTGGTTCCGTGCGCGGCAAACTACCCCAAAGCCGCATCCGCAAGCCATACCAAAATCGGAACTCTCGTAGCTACGGGACGTTGCCCTCATGAGCAAATTGGATGGAGAGTTTCATGGGTAGCACCACCGACAAGATCAAAGGCACCGCCAACGAGACGATCGGCAAGGCCAAGCAGGGCATCGGCGAAGCCACCGGTTCCGAGCGCCTGCAGGGCGAAGGCGCGGTCCAGGAAGTGAAGGGCAAGGGCCAGAAGGCCATGGGCGATGCCAAGGACGCAGCAAAGGACGCGGCGGATCGCGCCGCTGCGGCGGCTCGTCGCGCGGCAGAGTAGCGCGACTAGCGTTGAAAGCGAAAAGACCGGCCGCAAGGCCGGTCATTTTGTTGGTCCATTCACGCCGTCATTCCGGGGCGCGAAGCGAACCCGGAATCTCGAGATTCCGGGTTCGGCTCTTCGAGCCGCCCCGGAATGACGCTTCGCGTCACTTCACCGCGAGCAATTCCACGTCGAACATCAGCGTCGCGTTCGGCGGGATCACGCCGCCGGCGCCGCGGGCGCCGTAGCCGAGCTGCGGCGGAATGATCAGCGTGCGCTTACCGCCGACCTTCATCGTGGCAACGCCCTCGTCCCAGCCGGCGATGACGCGGCCCTTGCCGATCGGGAATTCGAACGGCTCGTTGCGGTCGACGGACGAGTCGAATTTCTTGCCCTTCTGGCCGTTCTCGTAGAGCCAGCCGGTGTAATGCATCACGCAGATCTGGCCGGGTTTTGGCGAAGCGCCGGTGCCGACGACGCTGTCGGTGACTTGCAAGCCTGAAGCTGTGGTCATGGTCTTTCCTGCGGTCTGGGCCGAGGCCGTGGTGGAAACGAATGTCGACACGCCGGCGATCACGGTGATCGCGAGTGCCGACATGATGGCGAGGAGTGCGCGTTGAAAACGCTGCATAAGGCACCTTCGGTTTGAGGCGGAAGGTGTCTAGCGCAAGGCGCGTGGGGATTCCACCCCTTTAGACCTCGATATTTTCCAGCCGCACCGGCAGCTTGCGGATGCGCTGGCCGGTGGCGTGATAGATCGCGTTGCAGATCGCGGCGTTGGTACCGACATTGGCGAGCTCGCCGAGCCCCTTGGCGCCCGCGGGATTGATGTGATCGTCCTGCTCGGAGAGCAGGATCACCTCGACGCTTGGTGTGTCCGCATTCACGGGCACAAGATAATCGGCGAGATTGTCGTTGACGTAGCGCGCATAGCGCTTGTCGATCTCCGTGGCCTCCAGCAGGGCCGAGGACATGCCCCAGATCAGGCCGCCCATCAGCTGGCTGCGCGCCGTGCGCGGATTCATGATGCGGCCGGCCGCGAAGGCGCCGACCAGGCGGGGGCTGCGGATCTCGTGCGTGAAGCGGTTGACGCGGACCTCGACGAACTCCGCACCGAAGGCGTAGGCAATCTTGTCCTTCATCTGGTGGCCGCCGACGAGCCGCGCGTGCCCGCTATGCATGGCCTTGAAGGAATCCAGCGGCGCGCCTTCCGGCTTCCACTCGCCATATTCCTCGACGACGCCGACACCGAGCGCGTCGAATGCCTTGTCCAGATCGAGCGGACGATCGCTCTTTGCGGCTTGCGTCGTCGGCGTCTGTCCCATGCCGATGGTTTCCTTGGCCTTGTCGGTCAGGCTCGCATTCGGCATCACCGCCTTGAACAGCCGCTGGCGGATCTGGTCGCACACCATCATCACCGCCGAGCAGGTGCTGGCGGTCGAGTTCGAGCCGCCGGCCACCGGCGCTGGCGGCAGATCGCTATCGCCGATGAAGACGGCGACCTTCTCCAGCGGCACGCCGAGCCGCTCGGACGCGGTCTGGGCGATGATCGTGTAGGCGCCGGTGCCGATCTCGTGGCCGGCAATCTCCACCCTGGTACGGCCATCGCGCTGGAGGCGCACGCGTGCGGCCGACGGCGCCATCTGCGTCGGATAGCAGGTAGCGGCGCAGCCATAGCCGATCAGCCAGTCGCCCTCCGCCATCGATTTCGGCTCCGGCGATCGCTGCGACCAGCCGAACGCCTTGGCGGCTTCGTCGAAGCACGCCATCAGCGAGCGCGACGTGTAGGGCTTGCCGTCGATCGGCTCGTTGGTCGTGTCGTTGATGCGGCGGAGCTCGACCGGATCCATGTTGAGCTTGACCGCGAGCTCGTCCATCGCGCTCTCCAGCGCGAACAGATACGGCACCTCCGGCGGCGAGCGCATGAAGCCCGGCGTGTTGCGGTCGGCGCGCACGATCGACACCAGGCTGTCGACGTTCGGACAGGCATAGAGCCGCGTCGTGGTCTTGGTGCCGCCGACGCAATAGGGATCCGGACGCGAGGACACCTCGGCGCCCTCGTGCCTGAGCGCGGTCAGCTTGCCGTCACGGCTGGCGCCAAGCTTGATCTCGTGCCGCGTCTCGGCGCGGTAGGTCGCGATGGTAAAGCCCTGGTCGCGGGTGGCGACGAGCTTGATGGGCCGGTTCAGGCGCTTCGCAATGCCGGCGATGATGGCGGTACGCGGCGTCATCGAGCCGCGCGAGCCGAAGCCGCCGCCGACATAGGGATTGACCACGCGCACCTTGTCGGCATCGATGCCGAGCTGCTCGGCGACGCCGTTCTTCAGGCCGTAGACGTATTGACTGCCCTCATAGATGACGAGGTCCTCGCCCATCCAGGCGCAGCTCGTCGTGAACAGCTCCATCGGATTGTGGTGCTGGGTCGGCGTGTCGTAGGAGGCGGTGAGCTTGACCTCGGCCTCGTCGAACGCCTTGGCAAAATCGCCGACCTTCGGGTCTTCCTTGAACTGCGAGTTCTGCCCCTTCGCGGCGGCTGTCGTCGTACCCGGGGAATCGAAGGTCGCGGTGGGCGCAGCGGCCGTATAGCTGACCTTGATGCGGTTGGCCGCCTCGCGCGCGGCCTCATAGGTGTCCGCGATCACGACAGCGATGATCTGGCCGTCATGCGCGATCTCAGCCGATTTCAGCGGCTGGATCGTCGTGCCGGCATAGCCGCCATTGCTGAAAAGTTTCGACTCCTTCAGCTTCGGGGCGTTCTCGTGCGTGACGATGTCGATCACACCGGGGACGCGCCTGGCATTATCGAGGTCGAAGCTGTCGATGCGGCCCTTGGCGATGGCGCTGGTGACCAGGTAGGCATGGGCCGGATTGTCCAGCGGCATGTCGGACGCATAGGTCGCGCGCCCCGTGACTTTTGCGGTCGCATCGTAGCGCGGCACGGGCTGGCCCATATTGGCCTTCGGCTCGGGAGCAGCAGCGGTCATGGTCAGATCTCCATCGTTACGGCCTGCTGGAGCGCACGCGCCACCACGCGCTTTCCGAGCGCGATCTTGAAATTGTTGTGCTGACGTCCTCTGGCATCGGCGAAAGCGGCATCCGCAACACGCTGCGCCAGCCCATCGTCGAACTTCTGGCCCTTGAGCAGCGCCTCCGCCTCGCGTGCCCTCCAGGGCACGGTCGCGACGCCGCCGAGCGCGACGCGCGCATCCTTGATCGTGCCGTCCTGCACGTCGAGCGCGACGGCCGCCGAGGACAGCGCGAATTCATAGGATTGCCGGTCGCGCGCCTTGAGGTACACCGAACGCGGCCAGCGGCCGGTGATGACAAAGGCCGAGATCAGCTCGCCGGGCTGAAGCGTGGTCTCGATATCGGGCGTGCTGCCGGGCGCCTTGTGCAACTCCGCGAACGGCACGTTGCGCGTGCCGGACCTGCCGGTGATCTCGACCGTGGCATCCAGCGCGATTAGCGCCTGGGCGAAATCGCCAGGATAGGTGGCGATGCAGTGATCGGAGGTGCCGAGCACGGCATGCATGCGGTTGACGCCGTCCATTGCGGCACAGCCGGAACCGGGATTGCGCTTGTTGCAATTCTCGTAGGAAACATCGCGGAAATAGCTGCACCGCGTCCGCTGCATCACGTTGCCGCCGAGCGTTGCCATGTTGCGCAGCTGGGCGCTGGCAGCGAGCTTCAGCGAGTTCGCGATCACCGGATAGTCCCGCTGGATCCCGTCATGCGCGGCGACATCAGACATCTTTGCGAGCGCGCCGAGCCGCAGCTTGTCGCCGCCCGGCTCGATCGCCGACCAGCCGCGCGCGAGCGGATTGATGTCGACGATCGCGGCGGGCCGCATCACGTCGAGCTTCATCAGATCGATCAACGTGGTGCCGCCGGCGAGCGGCTGCGCAGCGGCCTGCGTCAGCGGATTGTTGGCGGCCGCGGCGGCGCTGAGCGCCTGCACGGCCATGTCGGGGTCGCTCGCCCTCTGATACGAGAAAGGTCGCATGTGCCTAGCCTTTCATGATTTCAGGCGCGGCCTGCTTCACGGCAGCGACGATGTTGGGATAGGCGGCGCAGCGGCAGATGTTGCCGCTCATATATTCGCGGATATCGGCGTCGCTTCCGGCATGTCCCTCCTTCACGCAGGCGATCGCCGACATGATCTGCCCCGGCGTGCAATAGCCGCACTGGAAGGCGTCGTTATCGACGAAGGCCTGCTGCATCGGATGCAGGTGATCGTCGGTGGCAAGGCCCTCGATCGTGGTGATCTCCTGTCCTTCGGCGAGCGCGAGCGTCAGGCACGACACCACGCGGCGGTCGTTGATCAGCACGGTGCAGGCGCCGCACTGGCCGTGATCGCAGCCTTTCTTGCTGCCGGTGAGCTTGAGATGTTCGCGCAGGGCATCGAGCACGGTGGTGCGGGCGTCGATGTGCAGGCGCTTGTCCTTGCCGTTAACGTGCAGCGTGACATCGACGGGAAGCCCCGGATCCTGCGCGGACGGCGCGCCCGCCTCCTGCGCAGCCGCGCGCGCGGTGATCGGAACGAGGGCACTGCCGGCAGCGCCCGCCATGAAGGCGCGGCGATCGAATCCGGATGATCGGGAACTTGAATTGTCGGACATTGACGGCCTCCGCCGCTTCAAAACAAAGCAGCGCACGCCTGCACCGCTCACCGCCAACCAACTTGGGGCCATGAGCTCCGTTCCGAACGGGAAAGGGCGGCACAGCCAATGCCGCGCCGCCCTTCGTCAATTTTTCCTGATGTCTTCGCGAGGAACCGCGCGCGATCAATAGCCCAGCGCGCAGCCGTCCTTGCGCGGATCGGAACCGCCGGTGAGCGTGCCCTTGTCCCAGTCGATCCAGATCGCCTGGGCGCCGCCGAGCGGCCCGACCACGCTGGTGGTCTTGTGGCCGAGCTTCTTCAGGCCCTCGACGATATCGGCCGGCACGCTGTCCTCGAGCTGATACTGGCCCTCGTAATGCAGGCCGCGCGGCATGTCGATCGCCTCCTGCACGTCGCAGCAGTAGTCGAGGATGTTGGTCAGAAGATGAGTCTGACCGGTCGGCTGGTACTGGCCGCCCATCACCGCGAACGACATCGTGGAACGGCCGCCCTTGGTGAGCAGCCCCGGCATGATCGTGTGCAGCGGGCGCTTGCCGCCTTCGATGCAGTTGGGATGGCCGGGCTGGATGCGGAAGCCGCCGGCGCGGTTCTGGAACAGCACGCCGGTCTTGTTGGAGACGATCGCCGAGCCGAACGAATGCGCGACCGAGTTGATGAACGAGCAGACGTTGCGGTCCTTGTCCACCACGGTGATGTAGATGGTCGAGGGGTTCATCGGCGGCGCGACATTCGGCAGGTCGAGCATGCCGTCCATACGGATCTTGCTGATATACTCGTCGGCAAAGCCCTTCTCGAGCATCTCGGCGACGTTGATCTTCATATGCTCGGGCGAGGCGACATGCATCTCGCGGTTCATGTAGGCGATGCGCGCCGCTTCCGCCTCGAGATGGAAGCGCTCGACGCTGACGGGGGCGTATTTGGTCAGGTCGAAACGCGACAGGATGTTGAGCATTAACAGCGCGGTGACGCCCGGGCCGTTCGGCGGGCACTGCCAGACGTCGTGGCCCTTGTACATGGCGCCGATCGGCTTCGTCGTCTCGGTGGTGTGCGCGGCGAAATCGTCGAGTGTGTGGAGACCGCCGATCGAGCGCAGGGTCTCGACCATGTCTTCCGCGACCTCGCCCTTGTAGAAGGCGTCGCGGCCGTCCTTGGCGATCGCGCGCAGGGTCTTGCCGAGCTCGGCCTGGCGGATGACGTCGCCGGCCACCGGCGGCTTGCCGCCCGGCAGCAGGTAGCGAACGGTGTTGGTGCCGGCCTTGAGCTTCTCGAACTGGTTCTTCCAGTCGAAGGCGATGCGGGGCGCGACGACGTAACCTTCCTCGGCGGCCTTGATCGCGGGCTGGAGCAGGCGGTCGAAGCCGAACTTGCCGTGATCGCGCAGCACGGTCGCGAAGCAGTCGATCACGCCGGGGATCGAGACCGCATGGGCCGAGGTCAGCGGCACGGAATTGATCTTGCGCTCGAGATACCAGTCGGCGTTGGCCGCTTTCGGGGCGCGGCCGGAGCCGTTATAGGCGATGATCTTGCCCTCGCCGCGCGGCTGGATCAGCGCGAAGCAGTCGCCGCCGATGCCGGTCGATTGCGGCTCGATCACGGCGAGAATGGCCGAGCCCGCGACCGCCGCGTCCACCGCCGTGCCGCCCTCGCGCAGCACCTCGATCGCGGCCAGCGAGGCCTGCGGATGCGAGGTCGCCACCATCGCGTTGGTGGCGTGAACCGTGGACCTGCCGGGGAAATGGAAGTTTCTCATTGAATTTTTGCTCTCTCAGACCGTCGGCGCGGATGGCGCGCCGTCTCGGAAAAACCGGGCCTACATGACACATTCCGGCCCATCCGGGCAATCCTGGCATACCAGGGAAATGGCAGCCATCCGCTGGGCGTATAGACCGTTTGTGCCCCGCAGCCATGCGGGTTTTCTGGGCGGCGGCCGCCTGCTAAACGAGCCGCCATGATCCACAAGGTCGCCGCCTTCTACCAATTCGCCGCCCTGCCCGATTACCGCGAGCTGCGCGAGCCGCTGCGCACGTTCTGCGCCGGCCTTGCGCTGAAGGGCAGCGTGCTGCTGGCGGAGGAGGGCATCAACGGCACGATCGCCGGCACACCCGGGGCGATCGACGCCTTCGTCCGTGAGCTCGCCCATGGCGCCATGTTCGGCGGCCGGCTGGACAATCTCGAACTGAAGTTCTCGACTGCGGACGCGATGCCGTTCGGCCGGCTCAAGGTGCGGCTGAAGAAGGAGATCGTCACGCTTGGCGATGCGGCCGCCGATCCGACCCGGCAGGTCGGTATCTATGTCGATGCGAACCAATGGAACGCGCTGATCGCGGCGCCCGACACGCTGGTGCTCGACACCCGCAATGCGTTCGAGGTGGCGATGGGCACGTTCGAGGGCGCGGTCGATCCTGATATCAAGAGCTTTGGCCAGTTCAAGGATTTTGCCGCGCAAAAACTCGATCCCGCAAAGCACCGGCGCATCGCGATGTTCTGCACCGGCGGCATCCCCTGCGAGAAGGCGAGCGCGCATCTGCTCGCGCGCGGCTTTGCCGAGGTCTATCACCTCAAGGGCGGCATCTTGAAATATCTGGAAGAGGTGCCGGAGGCGCAGAGCCGGTGGCGCGGCGAGTGCTTCGTGTTCGACGAGCGCGTCGCGCTCGGCCATGGCTTGAAAGAATTGGATCTGCGCGAACGGGACAAGGACGCCGCACGTGACGAATGAGATCAAGACGCTCGGCGAGCGCATCGACGCGCTGGAGATGCGCATCGCCTATCAGGACGACACGATCGAGACGCTGAACCAGACCATCACCGCGCAGTGGAAGCAAATCGATGCGCTGACGCGGAAAGTCGCGGAGCTCGGCGAGCGGCTTCAGGAGGCCGAAGCCAACGCGCCCGGCCCCGCCAACGAGCGCCCACCGCATTATTGAGCGATCCTACTCGCCGACGGCCTTGGGCAGGTTCGCAACCTGGACCGACATCATCAATCGGTCGCGACCGGCTTCCTTCGCGGCGTAGAGCGCCTGGTCGGCCGCCTCGACGAGGGTGCCGACGCCGGCGGTCCGCTCCAGCGCCGGGCGGCAGGCGGCGCCGCCGAGCGAAGCGGTGACGCGACCAGAGCTGCGATTGGCACTGTGAACGAGGCCCGCCTCGCGGATGGCCTTCCGGATCCGCTCGCCGATGCGGGCGCAGCCGTCTGCATCGGTGTTCGGCAGCAGCATGGCGAATTCCTCGCCGCCGTAGCGCGCAGCGAGATCGCCGGGACGTTTCATCTCGGCGGCGATGACCTGCGCCACCACGCGCAGGCAGGCGTCCCCGGCGGGATGGCCGTATTCGTCGTTGTAGGCCTTGAAGTGGTCGACATCGATCATCAGCAGGGCGAGGCTGGAGCGGTCGCGATAGGCGCGCGCCCATTCATCGCTGAGCCGCTCGTCGAAGCGGCGGCGGTTGGCGAGCCCGGTCAGGCTGTCCTCGATCGCAAGGGTCTCGAGCCTGGTCTCCAGCTTCTTCTGCTCGGTGATGTCGCGCGAGATCGCGACCACGCCGTCGACGCGGCCGTTGTCCTTGCGCGTCACTCGCATGGTCGATTCGAGCCAGACCTCCTCCTTCTGCCGGTGCGAGTTCCGATAGGTGACCCGCGCCTCCTCCTTCTCGCCGCGCTTCATGGCATCGACGAGGGCCTGGACCTGCTGCAGGTCGTCGGCATGGATGCCCGCGAGCGCCGGCGTGCCGATCAGCTGGTTGGCGCGCCAGCCGACGACACGGATCGAGGACGGAGAGACGTAGCGCAGCCGCTCGTCGAGCCCGATGCTGGTGACCATGTCGCTGGAGCCTTCGGCGAGCAGGCGGAAATGGGCTTCCTTCTCGACCAGGGCAGCGGCCATGCTCTGGCCCCGCTGCAACTGCCGCACCAGCACCGCGCCGATGATCGCGATCAGCATGACCAGCGCGAGCACGTAGAGCATGCGGGAGATCGCCGCCGCGCGCCAGGGCGCCAGCAGCTCGTCCTTGTCGACGGTCGCGAGCAGGACGAGCGGATAGCGGCCGCTGCGCTTGAAGAAGCTGACGCGGTCGGCGCCGTCCAGCGGCGACTTGAAATGATAGGCGCCAGCCGGCCGTTGCAGGCTGGCGTCGCGGAATAGCGGGGTATCGGCCACGCTGCGGCCGACGAATTTTTCGTTGTGCGGGTTGCGCGCGATGATCGTGCCCTCGCCGTGCATCAATGCCACGGAGCTGTTGCGGCCGATCTCGAACTGCTCGTAGAAGTGCGAGAGATAGCGCGAGCTGATGGTCGCGAGCACGACGCCGCCAAAGCTGCCGTCCGGCTTGTTGAAGCGGCGCGACAGGGTGACGACCCATTCACCGTCGAGCTGGCTCTTCACGGGGTGGCCGACGAACGGCTCGCGCTTCGGCGAGAGCTGATGATGGCGGAAGAACGCATCGTCGCTGAGCGTCGAGGAGATCGTGCCGGGCGAGGTCAGCCAATTGCCCTGGTCGTCGATGATGGCGAGACTGTGGACGCGCTCCATCGCCTTCTTGCGCGCCTCCAGCAGGCTTCTGAGCTTGGCGATCGTGGCCGGCTCGGTGCCGTCCATCTCGAGCCGGCTGACGACGCCGACGACGCCGGAATCCAGCAGATCGAGGCTATCCTCGGCATGCTGGGTCAGCGAGCGCGCGACATTCGCCATCTCGGTCTCGGCGCCCTTGAGCACCGCATCGCGCGCGGCCCATTCGCGCCAGCCGCTGACGCCGAGGATGGTCGCGCAAGTGAGCACGACGAAAGCCGCCGCGCGCAGCGGCAGGCGGCTCCATCCGGCTCTTTGGGCAACGGCGTTCATGCGGCAGGGTTCTCCGATCGCCGGGAACCTCTGCCGCTTCTGTTATTGAACTCTGAAACGATTGGCGGAATACGCCGCCATACCCCCGGTTTCCCGTAGTCGTACGGACGCCGGGATCGATGCATCGCTAACAAGACATTAGCGAACCTATCGGAATCCGGCGCCCCTTACCGCTAGCTGAAGATCGCCTTAACCTTGTCCCAGAGCGAGGGATTGTCGGCGTCCGCGTCGGCCTTCGAAGGCGTCGGCTGGGCGGCGCTGACGGGATCGGATGCCGGGAAGGTACCCTCGAGCCCGGTGTCGAGCTTGGCGTGACGATCGGCGACGAGCGCCTCGCGCAGATCGTCGGCGTGCTTGTCGTGCGGCGCGGGATTGAATGTCTCAGCCATGATCTCCTCCGTTGGCTGGTCAACGCGGCCCGATTGCGCTGGTTCCCCTGTTCCGCTCGGGGCCGCCGCGGTGTATCAGGGGCGATAACCTGCTTCAGGACCATTCGTGCCCCAGCCTGCGACGAAACCTTTCATCGACGTCCTCTCCGGCCAGCGCCAAGCCATCCCGCCCATGTGGATGATGCGGCAGGCCGGCCGCTATCTGCCTGAGTATCGCGAGGTGCGCGCCAAGGCAGGCGGCTTCCTCGATCTCTGCTTCAACCCGGAGCTCGCCGCCGAAGTGACGCTGCAACCGATCCGCAGGTTCGGCTTTGATGCGGCAATCATCTTCTCCGACATCCTCGTGATCCCCTACGCGCTCGGCCGCTCGGTACGTTTCGAGGTCGGCGAAGGTCCGCGGCTGGAGCCGCTCGATGATCCGGCGAAAGTCGCAACGCTCGCCGCACAGGCGGACCTCGGGAAGCTCACGCCGGTGTTCGAGGCGCTCAAGCTCGTGCGCGGTGCGCTCGATCCCAAGACCGCGCTGATCGGCTTCTGCGGCGCGCCGTGGACGGTTGCGACCTACATGGTCGCCGGCCACGGCACGCCCGACCAGGCGCCGGCCCGGATGATGGCCTACCGGCATCCGGAAGCGTTTGCGAAGATCATCGACGTGCTCGTGGAGAGCTCGATCGAATATCTGCTGAAGCAGCTCGAGGCCGGCGCCAACGCGTTGCAGATCTTCGACACCTGGGCCGGCGTGCTGCCGCCGGCCGAGTTCGCGCGCTGGTCAACCGAGCCGACGCGGCGCATCGTCGCGGGCGTGCGCGCAAAGGTGCCGGATGCGAAGATCATCGGCTTTCCCCGCGGCGCTGCTGCGCAACTGCCCGGTTACGTCGAGGCCACCGGCGTCAACGCGGTCAGCATCGACTGGACCGCGGAGCCCGCCTTCATCCGCGAGCGCGTGCAGAGCCGTGTCGCCGTGCAGGGCAATCTCGATCCGCTGGTGCTGATATCAGGTGGCGCCCCGCTCGATCGTGCCGTCGACAACGTGCTGGCGAACTTTGCGCAAGGGCGGCTGATCTTCAATCTCGGCCACGGCATCCAGCCGGAGACGCCGATCGCCCATGTCGAGCAGATGATCAAGCGGGTGCGGGGGTAGAGGGACTCTTTCCACGCCGTCATGGCCGGGCTTGTCCCGGCCATCCACGCCTGACCACTCGGCACCAAGAACGTGGATGCCCGGCACAAGCCCGGGCATGACGCCCCCTTTGTGGTCGGCTCCGATAAAAAACCGCGAAAACAACCCCATGCACAGTAGGAATCATTGAAGAATTCCCCCCGCGCGGATATTCGTCCTTTCCGAATAAGATTTGACCCGTCGGGCAAAACAGGCGCATAATGCCATCATCACCCAAGCGACCGGTTAGCCGAGAGCCTAGCGCGGCCGGCTGCGCTCGATGATCTCGGCGGCGCCCTTCGCCAAGAGATCCAGACCCACCGCACGGCCGAGCTCACGCGGGCGATTGGCAGGGCCCGTGTGCGAAGCTTCGATGATGGTGTTGCCGGAGAGGTCGAGCACGGAGGCGGTGAGTGACATCTGATCGGCCGATATGGTCGAGAAGCCCGCAACAGGCGAATTGCAGTGGCCGTTGAGGACCCACAGCACCTCGCGCTCGGCATCGGCAGAGGCGTGCGCGGCGGGATCGTCGATCGATGACAGAATTTGCCGCGTCTGCCAGTCCTGCGCGGCGCATTCGACGGCGACGATGCCCTGCCCCGCCGCGGGCAACATCTCCGCCGCGGAGAATTCGTAGGCGATGCGATGCGCAAGACCGACGCGGTCGAGGCCCGAGCGTGCCATGATCAGCGCATCCGCGGGCCCTACCGCGCCGCCATCTGGCAGCTTCTGCTTCTCGCCATTGTCGAGTTTTCGCACGCGCGTGTCGGCAGCGCCGCGGAAGTGGATCACCTCGACATCCGGAAACAGCCGCCGCGCATAGGCGGCCCGGCGAACGGCATTGGTGCCGATCTTGAAACCCTTGCCGCGGGACTGACGCAGCGCTTCCAGCGTCACGCCCTCGCGCAGCACTAGCGCATCGCCGGGCGGATCGCGCGATAGCGTGGCGCCGATGACGAGACCGGGCGTGTCTTCATTGCCCGGCATGTCCTTCAGCGAATGCATCGCGGCCTGAAGTTCTCCCGACAGCACGGCGGCGCGGATCTGCGCCACGAAGGCGCCGCCCTTGCCGCCATGCGGCAGCAGCTTGCTGGTCTGGTCGAGATCGCCCGTGGTGTCGAACTTGACGATCTCGACCTCGAGATCGGGCATGGCCGCGCTCAGGCGACGCGCAATCTCCTCCGTCTGCGCCAGCGCCATCGCGCTCTTGCGGGTGCCGATCTTGAATCGCGTAGCCAAGTCCAAGTCCTTTCAATGCGCGAATTTAGCGCGCATCCTCCAATATCATGTCCGACGCCTTTTCGGCGATCATGATGATCGGCGCGTTGGTGTTCCCCGAGACGAGGTCCGGCATGACCGAGCCGTCAACGACGCGAAGGCCGTCGAGCCCCCTTACCTTCAGCCGTTGGTCCACCACCGCGAGCGCGTCGTTGCCCATACGACAGGTCGAGGTCGGATGGTAGATGGTGCTGCCGCGGTCGCGGCAATAATCCAGGATCTCGGCATCCGTGGATACCTTCGCGCCGGGATCGTACTCGTTCACCACGAACGGCTTCAGGGCCGGCGCATTCAAGATTTTGCGCAGGATCTTGATGCCTTCGACGTTGGTGGTGCGGTCGGTCTCGGTCGACATGTAGTTGATGCGGATCTCCGGCGGCACGGTCGGGTCCGCGCTTCGGATCCGCAGGGAGCCGCGGCTCTCGGGGCGGAGCTGGCACACCGACGCGGTGAAGCCGGAAAAATCATGCAGCCTCTCGCCCATCTTGTCGGTCGAGAACGGCAGGAAGTGGACCTGGATGTCCGGCGAGGCCAGCCGTGGATTGGTCTTGAAGAAGGCGCCGGCCGTGCCGGCCGCGATCGTCAGCCAGCCTTTCCGGAACAGCGCGTAGCGCGCGCCGGCCAGCGTGCGGCGGAGCGGATGATTGACGGTGTCGTTGAGCGTGATCTGCTGCGAGCAGCGCATCACGATGCGGACCTGCATGTGGTCCTGGAGGTCGTGGCCGACGCCAGCTGCGTCGAGCACGACATCGATGCCATGCTTGCGCAGGAGATCGGCGGGGCCGACGCCGGAGAGCTGCAAGAGCTGCGGCGAGTTGTAGGCGCCGCTCGACAACACGACCTCCTTCCGCGCCCGCGCGCGGCGGACGGTCGCGCCCTGGCGGTACGCGACGCCGACGGCGCGGCGGCCCTCGAACAGCACGCGCTGGCCGAGCGCTTCGGTCTCGATCTTGAGGTTGCTGCGGGTCTTCGCCGGACCGAGATAGGCCACCGCTGTGGACGCGCGCCGGCCGTTGCGCGTCGTGGTCTGAAACAGGCCGACGCCTTCCTGCGTCGCGCCGTTGAAGTCAGGGTTATAGGGCAGACCGGTCTCGACCGCGGCGTCGATGAAAGCCTTCGACAGCGGATCGGTCACGATCATGTTGGACACCGGCAGCGGCCCGCCCGTGCCGTGATACTGATCGGCGCCGCGCGTCTGGTTCTCGGCCTTCTTGAAATAGGGCAGCACGTCGTCATAGCCCCAGCCGGCATTGCCGTGCTGGCGCCAGCGGTCATAGTCCTCGTGCTGGCCGCGGACATAGAGCAGGCCGTTGATCGAGCTCGAGCCGCCCAGCGTTTTTCCACGCGGCTGAAACACTTGCCGTCCCTTCAGCTCGGGCTCCGGCTCGGTCTGGTACATCCAGTTGACGGTCTTCTCCTTGAACAGCTTTCCGTAGCCGAGCGGCACGTGGATCCAGATGTTGGAATCCTTCGGACCGGCCTCGAGCAGCAGCACGCTGTGCTTGCCGTTCGCCGACAGGCGGTTGGCGAGCACGCAGCCGGCCGAGCCGGCGCCGACGATGATGTAATCGAACTCAGTATCGGACCGTGTGAGGGCGGAATTTGCGTTCATGCGCTACTGTTCTTTTTGTTGGTGTGGGCGTTTCCGTTTCGTCACTAGCACAATCATGCGCGCAGACGCAGCGCCTCGACCAGCGATCTGAACGCACGGGCATATTCCGCGCCGGCCCTTGCGATGTCGGCGCGTCCGGCGCAGGCGACCGCGGCCTCCGTCACCGCGCCGAGCAGCAGCCGCGCCAGCGGCTCGACCGGCTGGCGTCCGATCAGGCCGGCCTCCATCGCGGCCGAGAGTGCGCGCGGCATCTTGCCGCCAAAATGCTGCGCGTCGATCTCGCGCCAGCGCTCCCAGCCGAGCACGGCCGGGCCGTCGCGCAGGATGATCTGGCCGGTCGCTCCCTTGGCGGTCGCGGCAAAATAATGCTGGGTGCCAGCGACCATCGCGGCGAGCACGTCCTTCTCCGCCCGCGCGGCCCTGTCGATCTCGGCAACGAGATCGCGCGAGACAAGATCAAACACGGCTTCGAACACCGCTTCCTTGGTCTTGAAGTGATGATAGACCGCGCCCTTGGCGATGCCGGCAGCCTCCGCAATCTCGTCCATGGTGGTGGCGGCAAAGCCGTGCGTTCCGAACAGCCGGCGCGCCGCCGTCAGGATCGCCTCCGTCGTCGCCGCCCGCCGCTCCGCCTGTTTTGCCATGGGTCTCGTTTATCGCGTGATGGGTTGAAGTCGAAGAGAGTTCGGCGATCGGCGGCGGTCTCTCCGTTCCCTCCCCCTTGCGGGGAGGGGCAGGGAGAGGGGTACCACACGGGGATTCCATCGAGGGCGCACCCGCCTCGTGCATCTTCGACAATTGGCGCTCTTTGCTGGGCTACCCCTCTCCCTAGCCCTCCCCCGCAATGGGGGAGGGAACGCACCGTCGCTTGAGCGCTAGCTGCGTCTCACTCATCTGGCTGTAATCGAATTCTCCGCGGGTCACCAGTTGACTTTTCGACTATCGGTCGGTATTTACCGACTGCCAGTCGGTTTCATTCGTGAGGTGTGCCATGCCAAGCCGTGACGTCGTCGAAGCCTTTGCGCAGCGTCTGGAGGATGGGGATTTCGTCGGGGCGATCGAGCAATTCTACACGCCCGATGTCGCCACTTACGAGAACAACGCGGCCCCGACGGTCGGCCGGGACAAGCTGGCGGCGAAGGAGCGCGGCGTGCTGGCCGCTTTCAAGGAGGTCAAGGCCGTGCGGGTCGGCCCGAGCCTGATCGAAGGCGACAACGTCGCCTCACGCTGGATCTTCAGCTTCACCAATGCCGAAGGCATCACGCGCACACTGGAAGAGATCGCGTGGCAGACCTGGCGGGGCGACGAGCTGATCGAAGAGCGGTTCTATTACGACCCGAAGCAGTTGGGGCGGTGACGCCCCCCTCCTAGTCGTTTTCAGCCCGGTTCGCCCGGCGCGGTCATCGCGTCGGCGAGCTTGCGCATCAGGCGCACAAGATGCTCGATCTCCCGGTCGTCCCAGCTCGCAAACATTCCCCCGACAATCCGTCTCCGGACTAAACACTTGACCGGGCGATCCAGTACACCGGGACGGTCGTGATTGAACCGGCAGACCGCGGCGTACTGGATGCTCCGCCCCCGTGCGCAATTGCGCACTAGGCGGGGCATGGCAGTGGAGATGGTGGCGAAGATTGCCCTTCCGTTACAGCCGTAACGCGCGGGCCCGCATTTGTATCGATTTGTTATCGATATGCGATCTTTGCCACCTAGAAGTGATCACGCCGGACCTCGCAAGCGTGGATAATTCATAGTTCGTCAAATCTTTACGGCGAATTCTCCGGATCGAGCCGGACAATCGGCTCATGCTGCTAGGCTCTGGAATGCGGACTCAAACGACCAGCTATTTCGCGCGGCTGTTTGCCGGCGATCTGTCGGCCTTTGGCGGTCCTGCAACCGACGAAGCCGTGGCCGGCCATATCCGCGCCGAACAAATGTCGCTGGTGCTCGGCTATTCCGTCGGCATCATGCTAGCCAATGCCTGCAACGCCGTCGTGCTAGCGATCGCGCTGTGGCAGTCGCCGGACCGTATCCCTGCCCTGATCTGGGCGGTCGCTGTCGCCGGCGCCGCGATCGCATTCGGCCTGCAATCCCGCGCCGCGCGCCGGATCACGAAACCGCAATTCGTCTCGCGCCGGGCGATCCATCGGCTGGTGCGCAACGCCTTCGTGCTCGGAACCGCCTGGGGCATCGTCCCGGTCGCCTTCTTCGCCAATGCCTCGACCGGCGGCCAGCTCGTCATCACCTGTCTCTGCTCGGGCATGCTGGCCGGCGGCGCGCTGGCCTTCGCCACCATTCCGATCGCGGCCATTGCTTTCACCGCGCCTATCTTCATCGGGATCGCCATTTGCCTGGGACGAAACGGCGACCTCGCCTTCCTGCTGATCGCCTTTCTCGTCGTGGTCTATGGCAGCGTGCTGCTGCGCGGCGTGTTCGTGAATTCGTTCGCCTTCGCGCGGCGCGTGATGCGGCAGATCGAGGCCGAGCGCACGGTGCGGCAGGACCCGCTGACCCAGCTGCCCAACCGCGTCGCCTTCAACGAGACGCTCGATGCCGCCCTGAAGCGCCTCGCTTTGTCCGGCGAGGAGTTCGCGGTGCTGCTGCTCGACCTCGACCGCTTCAAGGAGGTCAACGACCAGTTCGGCCATCCCGCCGGCGACGAATTCCTGGTCCAGGTCGCAAGCCGCCTGCAACGCTGCACCCGCGCGGCCGAGCACGTCGCGCGCATCGGCGGCGACGAGTTCGCGCTGCTGATGGCCAATCTGGCGCGCCCCGAAGACGCGCTCGAGATCGCCGAGCGCTTCGTTGCCGCCTTCACCGAGCCGTTCCAGATCGAGGGCCGCCAGTTCGTCGGCGCGACCAGCGTCGGCATCGTGCTGGCGCCGCGCGACGGCAGCGCTGCGCTCGACATCATGAAGAATGCCGACACTGCGCTCTACCGCGCCAAGAAGGCCGGCCCGGGCACCGTGTGCTTCTTCGAGGCCAGCGACGACCGCTCATCGCGCGAGCGCAAGGCGCTGCAATCGGACCTCGCAGGCGCCGTCGGACGGAACGAGCTGTTCCTCGCCTTCCAGCCGTTCCTCGATCTCGACGAGAACCGCATCACCGGCTTCGAGGCGCTACTGCGCTGGCAGCATCCCTCGCGCGGCCTCGTGCCGCCGAGCGAGTTCATCCCGATCGCCGAGGAGACCGGGCTGATCCACGAGATCGGCGAATGGGTGATCCGCCGCGCCTGTGCAACGCTGGCGGACTGGCCCGAGGACATCCGCGTCGCCGTGAATTTTTCGGCGGCGCAGTTTCACAACACGAGCATTCTCCAGACCATCGTGCAGGCGCTGGCGGATGCCAAGGTCGCCCCTGACCGGCTCGAGATCGAGATCACGGAATCGATGCTGCTGTCGAAATACGGCTCGGCGGCGTCGATCCTGAATGCGCTGCTCGAGCTCGGCATCACTGTGGCGCTCGACGATTTCGGCACCGGCTTCTCCTCGCTGACTTACCTGCGCAAGCTGCCGTTCAGCCGGATCAAGATCGACCAGTCCTTCATCCGCGACATGCTGGTGCAGCCCGACTGCGCCGCGATCGTGAAGTCGGTGATCTCGCTGGCGCGCGATCTGCGCATCGGCGTGGTCGCGGAGGGCGTCGAGACCGCGGACCAGCTCGAATATCTCAGGCAGATCAGTTGCGACGAGGTGCAGGGCTATCTGATCAGCCGGCCGGTGCAGGCCGATGGCGTAATGGCGCTGCTGGAGACCAAGAAGCTTCGGGCGACGTTTGCGGCGTAAGAGCGCTTGCTCACGAACGTCAGCTTCCGAGCGTAAGGCCAGCATCGCCCCGCCTGGTCGTCATCAACACGCGCGCATCCCCGACCAAAGCCGAATAGCATTGCAATGCCTACGCGCCTAGATTGTGGCCGTGAAGGCAGGTTGTCGGCGGCCAACGGGGGATACCGCATGGTGAGCAGCTTCCTTTGGCGCTTGTGGCAACGGCACAAGAAAAGCTCGCGGGATGACGCGGAGCCAGCTTCCGAACAATTCGAAGGCAGCCATCGGCGACACATGTTGCAGGCGCTGTCCGTCCTGGTGACCGGCAGCGCGCTGGGCGGAATGTCACACCCGGCCGAAGCAAGGGATTCGAGTGATTTGCCGCCTCCAAGACGTGCGCTGACCGGCCGCGACCAGACCGGCAAGTCGGTGCTGAAGTCTTTCGACGTGACGCCGAAGGTGGTTGAGATCGATGCAAATCCGGGACTGACTTTCTACGAACTCTATATGACCGAGGGCGTGCCAGACCTCACCGGCCGAGAGCCGGATCCGATGTTGAAGGGAACGAAAGCCTTCCCGGGCCCCGGCGGCACGATGTTTCGTCTCATCTCGTATCCGCCGAAGCGTCCCGAAGGCTGGAAGCCGCCACCTGGAGTGACTTTCGAGAGCGGGCTCAGGGAAATGTCGGAGAAGATCCCCAGCATGGGAGACCATTTCGAGCGCGGCACGCCAGGAATGCACACGTCGGACACCATCGACTACGGGGTCGTGGTTCGTGGCGAGATGACGCTGGAACTGGACGACGGGCAGAAGGTCCATTTGCGCCAAGGTGACTGCATCGTCCAGAACGGAACGCGCCATCGCTGGCGCAACCCGTTGCCGGAACCCTGCCTCATGGCGTTTATCTCGGTCGGCGGGAAGCGCGCCTGATAGCTGAAGGATCGTGGGGCGGCTCCGCTTTCAGGCGCGGCGTATGGATGGCCGAACGCCCTGCTTAGACCGCATCCGTCCGCAGCAGCGTGTCCACGGTGATGGTGCCCCGCGCGCGGGAGACGCAGGCGCAGATCTTCTGGTTGCTCTGTTTCTGATGGTCGCTGAAGAAGACGTCGCGGTGGTCGATCTCGCCGTCGACAGCGACGACGTCGATGGCGCAGAGGCCGCATTCGCCGCGCTTGCAATCGTACATGACGTCGTGTCCGCTGGCGTTGAGCACGTCGAGCATCGAGCGCTCGCGCGGGATTTCGAGCTCGACGTTGGAGTCCTTCAATCGCACGCGAAAGGTTTCGGTCGGCAGCGTGCCGCTGGAGCCGAAGGTCTCGTAGCGCAGATCGGGCAGCGGATGGCCGGCGCCGATCCAGGCATGGCGCGCGGCATCCAGCATCCGCATCGGGCCGCAGAACAGCGCGAGCGAGCCTTGCGACAAGGACGCGAACAGCGCGTCGAGATCGAGCCGCTGGCCCTCGTCGCTCGCATGCACGACCAGGCGATCGCCGAGCATCGCGCCGAGATCGTCGAGATAGGCGGCCTCGCCGCGCGAGCGCATGGCATAATGCAGCGTGACATTTGCGTCGCGCCGGGCCAGTGCCTGGGCGGCGCCGAGGATCGGGGTGATGCCGATGCCGCCGGCGATCAGGCAGTAGTTTTGGCGGGCCCAGTCGACTGCGAGCAACGAGGCGGGCTGAGTGATGTCGAGCCGCGCGCCCGGCGCGAGCTGCCACATGTAGCGCGAGCCGCCGCGGGAATCCTCGGCGCGGCGCACCGCGATGCGCAGGCCGCGCGAGGTGGCTTCGCCGACCAGCGAATACGACCGCGTCTCCGGCGAGCCGTCGATGGTGACGCTGACATTGATATGGCTGCCGACCGGATAGGCCGCGCCGTCGAACTGATCGGGGCGGATCAGGAATTCGCGGATGCCGGGGGCGAGATCGCGCGTCTCGACGAGCGTTGCCGGAATCCAGGTCTCAACGAAGCGCATGGTGACTGCCCTCAGTCGGTTGCGGTCTTGATCAGCGCGAGCGCCGGCAAGAGATCGAGATGGGTGCGGTTGCGCAGTGCAAGCCGTAAGTTGCGGACGGCGAGCCGGGCGTGCTCGCGCATCACGGCTTCGGCGCGAGCGCCCTCGCGGTTCTCGATGGCGTCGATCACGACGCGGTGGTGCTCCTGCCCGATGATCAGGATCTGCTGCGCTTCGGGCAATGCCGACTGCGCCATCACGAAGCCGCTTGGCGAAGCGAACGGCAGCGCCGAGGCGCGATCGATCTGCCGGATCAGCGGCGGGCTGCGCGACAATTCGGTGAGCAGGGCGTGGAAGCGCGCATTGAGCGTGACATAGGACGAGAAGGCCTCGATCGAGATCGGCACTTGCCGCAGCAGCTCGTCGATCGCAGCAAGACATTCCTTCAGCGGCTCGAGCTCGCGCGCGGAGACGCCGCGCTCGGCGGCGAAGCGCGCGGCAAGGCCTTCCAGCGTGCCGCGCAGCTCGATGGAATCGGAGATGTCCCGCTCCGAAAACGCCTTCACCATGAAGCCGCCGGACGGGATCGCTTCCAGCAGCCCCTCCTCCTCCAGCCGTACCAGCGCCATGCGCACCGGCGTGCGCGAGGCGCCGGTCGTCTCCACCGCCTGGAGCTCGGAGATGCGCTCGCCGGGACGCAAGGACCCCGACAGGATCTGGTCGCGCAGCGCGAGCTGCGCCTTCACGGTCTGCGAGACGGAGCGGTCGACCTCACGCTCGGCCATCGTTTACTCCGCGGCCTGGAGGTGCTGCGGCGCGTTCTCTTTCGCCACCATGCGGTCGATTAGCTTGCGCGACCACATCGCGCCGGCGTCGATGTTGAGGTTGTAGAAGATGCGGTCGGGGTTCTCGTCCATGGCGCGCTGCTGCGCCTCGAGGATCAACTCGTCCTCGCGGAAGATGCCGGAGACGCCTTCGCGGATCTCGGTGGTGATGCGCTGCTCATCGAGACGATAGTTGCGCACGAAGGCCCAGAAGTAGTGGCAGGTCTTCTCGGTCTCGGGCGTGATGGTGTTGAGCACGAAGCCGTTGACGCCCTGCGAGCGGTCGCCTTCCGGCGCGCCGGTGCCCGTTGGCGCCACGCCGACGTCGATGGCGATGGTGCACGGCGCCTCGAAGCGGATGATCTGCCAGCGGTCGACGAGGCCGGACTTGCCGAGCTGTTTCGCCCAGAACGGCGGCGCCTCGATGCCGCGCATCCAGCGCGTCACCGTGACCGTCTTCTCGCCATGGGTGACGTCGAACGGCGCTTCGGCCACCGCGTCATTGCCGATGGAGGAGCCGTGCACAAACGTCTCGTGGGTGAGGTCCATGAGATTGTCGAGCACGAGGCGGTAGTCGCAATTGACGCGGATGGTCTTGCCGTCGCCGGCCCAGGCCGGATCGTGATTCCAGTGCATGTCGGGCACGAGCGCGGGATCGGCGAGCGCCGGATCGCCCATCCAGAGCCAGATGTAGCGGTGGCGCTCGACCACGGGATAGGCGCGCACGCAGGCCGACGGGTTGATGGTCTCCTGCGAGGGCATGAAGGTGCAGCGGCCCTGCGCGTTGTATTTCAGACCGTGATAGCCGCAGACGACGGTGTCGCCTTCGAGCCGGCCCTTGGACAGCGGCACCAGCCGGTGCCAGCAGGCATCCTCCAGCGCAGCCACCGAGCCGTCGGCCTTGCGGTACATCACGACATGCTTGCCGCAGATCGTCCGCGGCAACAGCGCCGGCTTCACCTCGGCGTCCCAGGCCGCGGCGTACCAGGCGTTCATGGGGAAGGGTTTTGTCATGGGCCGTGCTCCCGGGCTTATGTATGCGTTATGTATACAATAGCGGGAGCGCGGAATCGTTCAAGGCCAAAAATTGTGTATCTAATTACCTCTTCTGCGGATTATGTATACATATATAGCCACAAGTCATTCCCCGCGAAGGCGGGGAATCCAGTACTCCGCGGCGGTCATTGGTTCAGACAATTTCCGCCGCGGAGTACTGGATCGCCCGCCTTCGCGGGCGATGACGCCGCGTGGTGTGGCGAGGCCTACCTTTGGCCGGGAAAGGCGACACGCGGCGCTCCGCGTCGGCGCGCTTACGCCCCGAACACCTTCGCTAGCCCCGCCTGGGCTTCTTCCTGAATACGCTTCAGGTGCTCGGTGCTGCGGAAGCTCTCGGCGTAGATCTTGTAGACGTCCTCGGTGCCCGAGGGCCTTGCCGCGAACCAGCCGAAATCGGTCTCGACCTTGATGCCGCCGAAGGGCTGGCCGTTGCCGGGCGCCTTGCTCAGCGTCGAGCGGACCGGATCGCCGGCGAGGTCCTTCAGGCCGAGCTGCTCGGGCGTGACGGATTTGAGGATGTTCTTCTGCGGCACGGTGGCGGCGACGTCGATGCGCGCGTAGTGCGGCACCCCTAACTCGGCGGTGAGGTCGCCGAACAGCTGGCTCGGATCGCGGCCGGTTTTCGCCATGATCTCGGCGGCGAGCAGGCCGAGGATGACGCCGTCCTTGTCGGTGGTCCACACCGTGCCGTCGCGGCGCAGGAACGAGGCCCCTGCACTCTCCTCGCCGCCGAAGCCGAAGCTGCCGCCGACAAGACCATCGACGAACCATTTGAAGCCGACCGGCGTCTCCACCAGCTTGCGGCCGAGTTTCTTGGCGACACGATCGATGATCGAGCTCGACACCACGGTCTTGCCGATCGCGGCATCCTTGCCCCAGTTCGGCCGGTGCGCGAACAGGTAGGAGATCGCGGTCGCGAGATAATGGTTGGGATTCATCAGGCCGCCGCTGCGCGTGACGATGCCATGGCGATCGGCGTCGGTGTCGTTGGCAAAGGCAACGTCGAAGCGGTCGCGCATCGCGATCAGGCTCGCCATCGCGTAAGGCGAGGAGCAGTCCATGCGGATCTTGCCGTCCCAGTCCACCGTCATGAAGCGGAAGGTCGGGTCGATCGCCTCGTTCACGACCGTCGCCTTGAGGCCATAGCGCTCGATGATCGGATGCCAGTAATGCACGGCGGCGCCGCCGAGCGGATCGATGCCGATATTGATGCCGGCGGATTTGATGAGATCGAGATCGACGACATTGCCGAGATCGGCGACGTAAGGCGTGATGAAGTCGTAGGCGTGTACGTTCGCCGACTTCTTCGCCTTCGCGTAGTCGATGCGCTTCACTCCCTTGAGACCATCGGCGAGATAGGCATTGGCGCGCTTCTCGATCACGGAGGTCGCGTCGGTGTCGGCCGGGCCGCCATGCGGCGGATTGTATTTGTAGCCGCCGTCTTCGGGCGGATTGTGCGAGGGCGTGACGACGACGCCGTCGGCAAGACCCGATGTGCGGCCCTTGTTGTACGTGAGGATCGCGTGCGAGATCACGGGCGTCGGCGTGTAGCCGCCGTCCTTGTCGATCATGATCTCGACGCCGTTGGCCGCGAACACCTCCACCGCGCTTGCCAGCGCTGGTTCGGCCAGCGCGTGGGTGTCGATGCCGATGAAGAGTGGGCCTGTCAGCCCCTTTTCTTTCCTATAGTCGCAGATCGCCTGCGTGGTCGCGAGGATGTGGCCCTCGTTAAAACTGTTCTTGAACGAGGTGCCGCGATGGCCTGAGGTGCCGAACGCGACCCGCTGCGCGGGATCGGCGGCATCGGGCTTGCCGGCGAAATAGGCCGTCACCAGCCGCGGAATGTTGGTGAGCGCGTCCGGCGAGACCAGCTTGCCCGCCGCGGGATTGACATCAGCCACTGAAATATCCTCGTCCTGTCGTCACAGAGATAGCGGGATACCATAGCATCGGCCCGGTGTCCGCCAAACCACAACACACGCGACGGGTGAGGCGTTCCTGAGGCGGGACGCCAGACTCAGTCCGTCATCCGTCATTCCGGGGCGCGCGAAGCGCGAGCCCGGAATCCATCGTGCCGCAATTGACGCGGACAAATGGATTCCGGGTTCGCGCCAAGTGGCGCGCCCCGGAATGACGGGCGGAGGGCCGCCTGCACATCCGCTGGATCATGCTATGGTCCATTCCACCGAGGCTCTTCGAATCGTCCCATGGCTGTTTCGCGCAAGCTGCTCCTGTTGATCGCCGGCCTGCTCTTGGCCGGCGCGCCGGCGCATGCCGCGGAGTTTTATACGGAAGACCTGCGCATCCCGATGGCCGAGACCGGATCGCAGGGGCTGGAGGCTTTCCTGGTCCGCCCGGCGGGGACCAAGCGCTATCCGCTCGCGCTGCTTAGCCACGGCTCGCCGCGCAGCTTCGACGACCGCGCCACGATGTCGGCGCACAAATATTACGGCATCGCGCTCGAATATGCCCGGCGCGGCTATGCCGCGCTGATCGTGATGCGGCGCGGCTACGGCACCTCGCCCGGCGGGCGCGTCGACAGCGTCGGCGCTTGCGCCAACGCGGCCTACCTGCCGGCAGCGGCGGTCGCGGTAGCGGATTTGCGCGCCGCGATCGATGCGGTGGCGCGCCGGAGCGACGTCACGACGTCAGGCATGATCGCGGCCGGTCATTCCGCCGGCGGGCTCGCCACCGTCGCGCTGACCGCGCAGGCGCCGCCCGGCCTCGTCGCCGCGATCAGCTTTGCTGGCGGCCGCGGCTCGCGCGACGACGACGACGTCTGCAATCCCGATGGACTGGTGCAGGCTTTTGCGACGTTCGGCAAAACCTCGCGCGTGCCGATGCTGTGGGTTTACGCGACCAATGATTCCTTCTTCGGTCCCGATCTCGCGCGCCGCCTCTATGACGGGTTTCGCGCGGGTGGCGGCAACGCAAAATTCATTGCGGCACCGCCCTATGGCGACGACGGCCATTATCTCTATTCGGTGGTCGGCCGCCCGCAATGGACGCCGTATCTCGACGCCTTCCTGCGCGAGCGCGGGCTCGGCCATGACGTCCTGAGCCTGCCCGATCCGCTGCCGCCGCCGAGCCGGCTCAACGAGGCCGCGCGCGCCGAGTTCGCGCGCTATCTCGCCTCGACGATGCCGCACAAGGCGTTTGCGGTGTCGCCGAACGGCGGTTACGGCTGGCGGGCGGGACGCGCGACCGTCGACGACGCCCAGCGCGATTCCCTCGCCGCCTGCATGAAATGGTCGCCCACCTGCACGCTCTATGCGGTCGACGACCACCTGGCTCCGGCCACCGATCAGAGCGCCCGCGCGCGATAAGGGACCTTCCCGCCCGAAGCCCGTTGTTAACTTCGAAGCCCTATGACAGGCCCATGCGAGGTGATCGGACACGCTTCCAACGTGACGCGACGTGGAGATACGCCGCGGTCGCCCTGCTGTTGTCGGTTCCGATCTGCGCGCATGCCAAGGACGGCACGCCGGACGAGCCGCGCACGACACCGGCGGCTTCGGAGAGCATGACGGAGCTTGGCGCCGGCGAAACGCCGTCGTCCCGCGCCGAGATCCGCAAGATCATCGAGCGGGAAACCGCGAAGACCGGCCTGCCTGCCGACATCGCAGAGGCCGTCGTCTTCGTCGAAAGCGGATACAATTCGGCCGTGATCGGCAGCGTCGGCGAAATCGGCCTGATGCAGGTGCGGCCCGAGACCGCCGCCATGCTGGGGTTCCGCGGCAACAATACGGAGCTAGCCGAGCCTGACATCAACATCCATTACGGCGTGCTTTATCTCGCCCGCGCATGGCGCCTCGCCGGCGGCGATCTCTGCCGCGCCCTGATGAAATATCGGGCAGGTCATGGCGAGGAGGCGATGACGGCGCGCTCGCAAGTCTATTGCAATCGCGCCCGCAACCGTCTTGTCGCGATGAACTCGGCAGCTCTGGAGGGCGGCGCTACGGCTTCGGATCCGGCTCCCGCGGCGGCTACGCCCGCTCCGGCAGCATCGGCAGCAAAGGCAACAAAGATAGCGCAAGCGCCGAAGGTGCCGACACGTCCAAAGGACGTCTATGCACGCTACCGTCAGGGCTCGGCGGCCGCCAGCCGCGCCTATTGGGCCGCGCATGAAGCGAGGGTCAGCCTCATCAAGGCGCGGATCGAGGCGAAGTGGAAACGGGTCGCATCGCGCTGACCGCGATGCCTCCTGTGCGCTTCAGGTTATTGTTTGAGCATGATCTTGTCGGAAAACCGCTGCGCACTTTTCCGGATGATGCCCTACAGCCGCTCGCTGAGCGCGAGCTTGTAGCCGACGCCGGTGACCGTCGCGATCACGGGCGTGCCGCTGCCGACCAGCTTGCGGCGCAGCCGCGCCACCAGCGCATCGACGGTGCGGATATCGACCTCGGCCTGGCGGTTGCTGACGACCTCGATCAGGTAGTCGCGGCTGAGCGGCCGTCCGTCGGCGCCGACCAGCGCGGCGAGCAGGTCGAATTCGGCGCGCGTCAGCGCCACCGGCTTGCCGTCACTGCCGAGCAGCTCGCGCCGCGTCAGGTCGATGATCCAGTCGCCGAAGGCGATCGAATTGTGGTTGCGCGCGGCCTTGCGATCGATCGAGCGCCGCCGCAGCACGCTGCGCGCACGCGCAAGCAGGTCGCGCAGATTGATCGGCTTGGTGACATAGTGATCCCCGGCGATCTCGAGGCCGAGGATGCGATCGACGTCGGTATCGCGGCGGGTGACGAAGATGATGCCGGCGTTGCTGGTCGCCTGGATCTCTTTGGCGAGCTCGAAGCCGTCGCCGTCGGGCAGCTGCACGTCGAGGAAGACGAGATCAGTGCGCGCGCGCAGCGCCTGGCGGCACTCCGCGCAGGAGCCGGCGCCGACCACGTCGAAATTGTTCTCGCTGAAATAACCGACCAGCATCGTCCGCGTCACCGGATCGTCTTCCACGACGATCAGCCGCTCCCGGCCAGCCGGACGCAATTCCTGAAGTGCGGAATCAGTACCGGTCCTGGATGTCCTGTGTGCTTGCGGCCCGGCCTGAAAATCCAAGTCGTCGCGCAGCGCGCCGTCCTGTGAACGTACATTCACAACTGGTTCGAGCCCCCGAATTGCCTGCTGGAATACTAAGCGTGTTGTCGTGCCCAAACAATATTGGTCATGGTCTTGAAGCATTAAGTATGAATTGGCCCACAATTCTCATCCCGCGCACCATCCCGACACTTGGCTCGCGCGAGGCGGCGTCGAGCCGGCCAGGCAGCGAGCCCGAACATTCGGCTCCAGATTCAACCACCGGTTAACGTAAAGACGGCCTTCAGCTTCGGAAAAGCCGGCCGCGCCTCTATTGTCTCCGCTCGCAGATGCGAAACCACGGAGCAGGCGTTATGCAGGGGCAGGCCCGGTTGGCCGCCGGTCGAAGCGAACGAGGCGCAACGCCCTTCAGTCGTTCGCACACGCTCGACTTCCTGCGCGGGCTCGCCATCCTCGGCGTGATAGCGATCCACGTCTCGCAATCATTTCCATCGAACATCCACGCAATCGACTACGCGTTCATGTGCGGCTGGACCGGCGTCAACGTGTTCTATTTCGTCAGCGCGATGACGATGTGCCTGATGTGGACGCAGCGCGCCGGCGAAACGAGCCCGACGCGCAAATTCTACATCCGGCGTGCCTTGCGCATCGCGCCGCTGTTCTGGCTCGCGATCCCGGTCTATCTCGTCCTCAACGGCACGGGGCCGAGCTACAACGCGCCCAACGGAATCGGGCCGCTCCAGGTGATCCTGACCGCGACGTTCCTGCACGGCTTCTGGCCCGACAGCGTCAACAGCGTCGTGCCGGGCGACTGGTCGATTGCGGCGGAGATGACGTTCTATCTCGTCTTCCCGCTTCTGATCACCGCATTCGGATCGCGCCGCAGTCTCTATCTCGCGCTCGCGCTTCTGCTGCACCTCGTCAATGTCTGCCTGTTCAAGCCGTGGGCCTTCGAACTGTTCTCGGCCTATTACGGCCCCGCCCACGCCTCCTTCGTCTGGAGCACACTCCACATCAGCTTCCTCAATCAGTTGCCCGTCTTCCTGATCGGCTGTGCGCTGTTCTTCTCACTGCGCGACGGCTTCACCAGATCCGACGGCGCGATCTTCATCGTCTTCGTCGTGCTGTCCTTCTTCGCCAATCGCGCGACCGGCGCGCACGAATTCAACTATCTGATCATCAACCTCGTGCTCGGCGCGATGGTGGCCGGCTGCATCCGCTTCGCGGTCCACTGGTCGCCGATCGAGGCGCTCGGCCGCAACTCCTATTCGATGTATCTGTCGCACTTCGCGGTGACCTACGCTCTGCACCGGGTCTGGCCGCTCGCGGACGGGCTGGCCTCGCTGCTGATGACCTACGTCGTCACCATCGCGCTCAGCTATCTCCTCGCGCGCGCGACCTGGCATCTGGTCGAGCGCCACACGCAGGACTTGGCCCAGCGCCTGACCTCATCGGCCTCCACCCGCCCGGCGATCCGCCCTGTCGTCGCCGCCACCGCGACCGGCGTGCACTGAACGCACGCCCGCCGCAGCTTGATGCGGCTTGCTTCGCCGCAGCCTTCGTATCTACTGTGCGTTCCCGGCTTCACATCGGAGTAGGCGCATGGAGGTCATCCTGCTCGGCACCGGCGGCCCGCGCCCGGACCCGCGCCGCATGGCGACGACCACGCTGATCAAGCTCGGCGAGGAGAACATCCTGTTCGACGCCGGCCGCGGCGTGATGGTGCAGCTCAGCAAGGCCGGCGTGCCGCTCGGCGCCATCAACACGGTCTTTCTCACCCACCACCATTTCGACCATATCGGCGACCTCTACGATGTGATGCTCAATTCATGGATGCAGGGGCGCAAGGACGAGCTGCGCATCTTCGGGCCGCCGGATACCGAACGGCTCGTCAACACGCTCGTCACGCAGGTCTATGACAAGGACATCGCCTGGCGCGATCAGGGCGAGCCGAGCTTCGGCGGATGGAAACCGGTCGTCGCAACCGACATCGTTCCAGGTCCCGTCCTCGACACCGGCCGCTGGAAGATCAGCGCCGAGCTGGTCTCGCATGGCGATGGCCTCGACATGTCGCCGGCCTTCCTCGCGCGCTGGATGTGCCTCGGCTACCGCTTCGAGGCGGAGGGCAAGATCATTGCGATTTCCGGCGACACCGTCCCCTGCCCCGGCCTCGAACGGCTGGCCGAAGGTGCCGACCTGCTCGTCCAGGTCTGCTTTCTCGCAACGCCCGAGATCAACAACGAGCATTTCCGCCGGCTTGCGAAATACACGATCGCCTGCGGCGACACCGTCGGCAAGGTCGCGGCCAAGGCCGGCGTCAAGAAGCTCGCGCTGACCCATCACCGGCCGCGCACCGACGACACCATGCTGAGCGCGCTGCTCGCGGATGTGCAAAAGGACTATTCGGGCCCGGTCGTGCTCGGCGAGGACCTGACGCGGATCGAGGTCTGAGAGGTCATCGATCTCAGGCCGATCCGACCTCGATCCGGTACGACAAGCTCTGCTCCGCTCCAGGTGCGATATGCATCAGGCCGGGCTTGTCACCGAACTCGCCATCGAAGCCTGCGGGACTGGCGTAGCCGCGCCAGGGCTCGATGCAGAGGAACGGCGCGCCTGAAGGTTTCGACCAGACGCCGAGCTCGCTAAAGCCGCGCCAGGACATCTTCAGCCACGGCCCGGCGGATGCGCCCTTCGCGGCGGCATAGCGGACCGAGCTGCTCTCGATCCGGTCGAAGATGATGGCGTCGTCGATGAACAGGGATTGGGACAAGGGCAGCACCGCGCCGTTGACCGGGCTCGGCTCCGTCGCCGGGCGCAGCAATCCACCATCGAGACGGCGGACGGGAGATGCCTCTGCCGTCGCGAAGGTCAGCGCATAGCTTTCCTTGGGCACGCCCGCCTGGAGCGGCCAGTTGAAGGCGGGATGTCCGCCGAGCGAGGCCGGCAGGATCTCTTTGCCGGTGTTGACGATCGTGAGCGCCAGCTCGAGGCCGGCGTCGTCGATCGTATAGATGGCCGTCAGGCGGAAGGCGAACGGATAAAGCGCGCGCGTCGCCTCGCTGTCTTCGAGCACCATCGTGCAACTGGTCTCATCACGCCTCGCCCAGGCAAAGCGGCTGTCGCGCGCAAAGCCGTGCTGGGTCATCCGGTAGGTCTTGCCCTGGTGCCGCAATTCGTCGCCCGCAAGACGTCCGACGATCGGGAACAGCAGCGGCGCATGGCGCGGCCACTCCGGCCCCGCCTGCCAGATGAACTCGGTGCCGCTGCGGTCCTTCAGCGAGCACAGTTCGGCGCCGTGAGCCTTCATGGCCGCGGTGAGAGGGCCGGTGTGGATCGTGTGCGTGTCGTTGTTCATGTGCACGCTCCTGCGAGCAAGTCATATGTCTCGAAATTGTGTTCGCCGCATTCGGGAGTTGGACCGAACAGTGCAGACTTGCCGATGCTGCAAGTGGAAATCGGGAACATCAAGGTCGTCCATAATCGAGTTATGTCCACAGCAGGTACAGGTTACCAAGATACTTGCCGTTCCTTGCGGGTCGCAGCTTGCCGGCGGAGTGAACCGTTAATCGGCGAGAGCGTTAACCGCGCTACATGCCTTACGAAGAGTCCCAGCATTCAGCCATTGATTGTGCGCCGCAACTCCTGATAGGCCCTGATGATTGTCATGGGGCTGACACAATGTTTTTCTTACGACGATGGTTCGGGGGCCGAAATGGCCAGCCGGATGATGAATATCAATGGCGACCGTGTGAACCTCCTATCTTCCCGAGGCGAACGGTTGATGGCGGCAAGACGCTGCTTAAGTGCCCGACCTGGCGTCGGCGCGGCAAAGACGGGAAATGGCAATACATTCAAAAGCCGCAGACCTTTGAAGAATGGGAGACGGACCAATGGTGAGCGGCATGTGACCGAGCGCGAGAGGATCGCCTCGTTGTCGCACCTTGGCGATCGTCTCCTGAGTTCACGCCGGATCTGGTCCTGGCGGATCGGAGGATGCGAGTCGCATGACGCTAGAAGCACATCTCCATCACTCCCCGTGCCCCGATCCTTATCGACGACTATGCAGGTCGCACTACGAAACGATTCAGCCATTTGCGGATCTGATCGGCATGCATGGCAGACTTTCGAAGCAATCCGCGTTTGATCGGAGCGCATGCGAAGCTCGCCTCAGTTCGCTATCGCGATTTGGAGTAGCTCACTTTCCAGCTCCGCGACACATATTTGGAGGCCGCACTTGTTCCGCTACGGCCTCATCAATCGCACGCAAAGTTCCCCAGGGCACATCGCCGCCGTAGCCAAACGTTCGACTCAATCCGGAGCCACGTTTCATCGCTTGCTTCAACGCGAGCAAATGAATGCGAAAGCTCCTCCTATACGCATCGCTCACGATCATTTTTGTGCAGTCGTGCACCTTGCATGTGCACGCGGAGCCTACGCTTCCGCCAGTTCAATACACGGCGTTCTGCGCGAAGTATCCCTCCGATTGTGACACTCATCGCGCTCAAAGCGGAACGGGATTGGAACTTCGTAATATCCAATTCGCAAATTCGACCGTGAACGCGCAAATTGCGCCAAGCGAGCGGTCGAAGAATGGATGGGACCTATATCCATCCGAGGGCGACTGTGGCGATTATGCAGTTTCCAAGCGTCACCTGCTCTTGTCTTTGGGCGGCAGCTCCTCGCAATTGCTGCTCGCGGAGGTTCGCCATCGAAACTCCGGCGAACACCACCTCATTCTGATTGTTCTTTACGAAGGCAGCGTGCTCGCACTGGACAATCTGTACGAATATGTATTGCCCTTTGGGGATGCCGTTCGGCAGTACCAGTTCCTCAGAATTGCTTCGCCAGACAATCCAAATGTTTGGCGCACGTCACTGCCCTGAGGGATTGGGGCACATGCGATCGCCCGCACTGGCAACACGAGCACGTTACCAGCAGACGTCTCCTTGGTGCCGCAGATCGCGCCATGACACGCGTCGCTGTACCCGAGCAATTTCTGAAGATGCTTCGGCGGAACTCTGGTGCAGCGGCGGAGTCAGCGACGGCGAGATCGTCGTCAGGAAGTAGACGCCATCAGAAAGCGCAAACTTGGCACGACAACTGCACCGGGTAAACCTGCAGGAATGCTCCTTCGCGAGGCAGGCGACGGACGAGGCGTCGGACGACTTGTTGCGCGTCTCGCTTTTGCCTCTCTGCCGCCGCGTGCTTTCCACGTTGCTGTCGAGTGGGCGCAATATTCCTGCGACATACTTCATGCGTCGGAGGTGAGACATGTCGGATGCAGCTAATCGAACGAGTCTGAGCGCGGACATGGCCGCCGAAGACTTCGGTCTCAACAAAAACCCGATCGGCGACCGCGCCTTCGCAGCCGCCTATCTGACCACGATCGCCGTCGCAATGATCGGCTGGCTATATGTCATCACCCGCGCCGGGCTTGCCGCTATTAGTTGGATGATCTTTGGCTAGGGCACGGTCATAAGCTGCCTATTCCGTCGCCGCCCGGACGAGCGCACCTCAACACGCGAAATTGATCTGCAACACGTCTGCCCCGTGTTGAGCGGCGCAACATGATGCCGCTCTACGAGCCATGATCGAGTTCCCTTTCACATCGAATGTGGGTGAGATTGACGGTCCGGAAGCGCCGAATGGCTGCGGGCGGGACTAGGTCCTCTTCCCCTCTCAAATATGCAAGTGCACCCCGTCCAATGAACGGGGCGAAGCTCTGTGCGCAGCGTTGCCTATTTATCGACCAGACCTTGGTCGATTGGACGGGTGCCGACCGCAAATGCTACAATGCATGCCTTTGCAGCGTACGAGGATTTTCAGCCATGCGTATCTTGTTGATCTCGGCCGTGGCGTGCATCGCCATCTCATCGAACTCCGCGCAAGCCGGCCCAAACTGCATGCTCATGACATCGGACCAGGCCATGCGGGATTGCTTTGACCGGACGTTTTCGACGACGCCGAAACCAGAGCCGACGACAACAACGCAAAATACCAAGGCTGCACCGAAGCTGGCATCGCCGCCCAAAACACAGAACGTGTCGGACGCACCGTCAAGATAGCGAGCGCGGGGTGCGCCGGCGCGATGCTCTCCTGGCGCGCCGGCGACAGCCTCCCTCGAGGCCCGCGCTTAGGGGCAAATCGAGAGCGTCAAGCCTCGCTCAGCCGAGCGGGCGCCCGACGCTCTCGTAGGTGAAGCCCGCGGCCTCCATCTCTTCCGGGCGATAGATATTGCGGAGGTCGACGACGATGGGCTGGGCCATGGCGCTCTTCAGCCGGTCGAGATCGAGCGCGCGGAACTGCACCCATTCGGTGACGATGACGACCGCGTCGGCGCCTTGCGCGCACGAATAGGCGTCCTCGCAATAGGTGATGCTGGGCAGCTCACCCTTGGCCTGCTCCATGCCGACCGGGTCGAACGCCTTGACCGTCGCGCCCATGTCGATCAGGCCGGTCACCAGCGGGATCGACGGCGCATCGCGCATGTCGTCGGTGTCGGGCTTGAAGGTGAGGCCGAGCACCGCGATGGTCTTGCCGCGCAACGAACCGCCGAGCGCCTGGCTGACTTTGCGCGCCATCGCGCGCTTGCGGTTCTCGTTGACCGCCAGCACGGACTCGACGATGCGCAGCTGCACGTCATGGTCCTGCGCGATCTTGATCAGCGCCTTGGTGTCCTTCGGGAAGCACGAGCCGCCGAAGCCGGGACCGGCATGCAGGAACTTGGTGCCGATGCGGTTGTCCAGGCCAATGCCGCGCGCGACCTCCTGGACGTTGGCGCCGGCCTTTTCGGACAGGTCTGCGATCTCGTTGATGAAGGTGATCTTGGTCGCGAGGAACGCGTTCGCGGCGTATTTGATCATCTCGGCGGTGCGGCGCGCGGTGAACATCAGCGGCGCCTGGTTCAGCGACAGCGGGCGATAGATGTCGCCCATCACCTTGCGGCCGCGCTCGTCGTTGGTGCCGACCACGATGCGGTCGGGGAACTTGAAGTCGCGGATCGCCGCGCCCTCGCGCAGGAATTCGGGGTTGGAGGCGACGACGACGTCAGCGTTCGGATTGGCCGCGCGGATGATGCGCTCGACCTCGTCGCCGGTGCCGACCGGCACGGTCGACTTGGTCACCACCACGGTGAAGCCGGACAGCGCCTGCGCGATCTCCTTCGCGGCGGCATAGACATAGGAGAGATCGGCGTGGCCGTCGCCGCGGCGCGAGGGCGTGCCGACCGCGATGAACACGGCGTCGGCCTCGGCGACCGGCTTCGACAGATCGGTGGTGAAGTCCAGCCGCTTGGCCTTGACGTTGTTCGCAACGAGCTCGTCCAGCCCGGGCTCGTAGATCGGGATCTCGCCGCGATGAAGGCTAGCGATCTTCTTCTCGTCCTTGTCGACGCAAGTGACGTCGTGACCGAAATCCGCAAAGCAGGCCCCGGATACCAGTCCCACATAACCCGTGCCGATCATCGCGATTCGCATGAAAAACCCTAGCTCCTTTGGGGATAGATGTTCCGCTGAACATCCTAGTACACTTCTTTATCTGCTCGCACGCCCAACAATGGGGCAGGTTCTGGAGTAGTCCGAATAAACCTTAACCGCTCGCCATAGAGATCATCTGTCTCGCGACAGGCCCTGCCTTTTGAAGCACCAGCGCGCGTCCAAGTTTCGACATAGAGAGTCGCAGAATAACGCATGGGGCTTGATACCGCGGCGCAGGAACTCAAAGGAGTTCGAACGGTGACTTCGATGACCCCATCCCTCGCTCGATCCCGATACTATTTTCATTCCGCAAAGTTTGTCGCGCGAAAGCATTTGCGGGGTTACGTCATAAACTCAGCTCCCACACTCGATCCTGATGGACTCTCCTGCTTTCAAACCGCCATTCAATCCAGTCGCGTGTATCTCGAATACGGTTGCGGCGGAACCACGCTCGTGGCCGCGAGACATGTTTCGAAACTTATCAGCGTCGAGACAGATCGAGTCTTTGCCAAGGCCGTCGCGGCTTCCTTGCCGCGCTCCGAGGCCAATATTACGATCTTGACGCCGAACCTTGGCCCGACACGAGAATGGGGATACCCCATCTTCGATCGCCCAACTCCGTCGCATATCGCGAGATGGCAGCGTTTTCCGAAGGCTCCGTGGGCTGTCATCGACGAGCCTCCTGACCTCGTCTTGATTGACAGCAGGATGCGGGTCGCATGTGCTCTTGAAAGCCTGCTCCACGTAAGTGTCGATACTCGCATCCTCGTCGACGACTATTCCGGTCGAGATTATTCGCTCATTGAGCGCTTCGCCGACTTGATTGCCATGCACGGACGGATGGCTGAGTTCCGTCCGCGTCGCACTTTCGACCAGGATGGTTGTCGGCTTGCACTGCAGGAACGCTACTCCGACCTCAACTGAAAAACGCGCCTGAATATCACGCGCCCTCACCGGCATGGGCGCCGAGCAGCTCGTTGAGAGCCCGAATGTCATCGAGTATCCCGCCGCACTTGCCCTTGAGCATTCGAGAGTGGACTGGATGTAGACATCGACTTTCTGCTCTGTGAGTCGATCGACGGTCTTTCGATAGTTGAGCGCGAAGTCGTTAGATCTCACCATGACAAAGGCACCGCGCTCCAACGGCGAGGATAGCGTTCATGCGTCGGAGAAATCCGTGCGATCGTCGCTGATACCGCGGTTCGCAATGCTCACACCGGGAAACATAAGGTGAGCAATGCCGGCAATGCGGCCTTCTCCATCAAGGGCCAGGACGCTTGGTCTGAGATTCGAGGCGGAGAGACAGGCCGAGCTCACGGGCTTTACGATGGACTTCACCGGTTGACCGCCCGAGTTCAATTGCGATCTGAGATGCACGCCGCTTCTGCGCCAGCATCCTCAACCGCGAGATCTCTTCCTCGGTCCAACGGCGCATTTTCGCCACCGCATTGCTATGCAATTGCACAACTCGGTCGAGACGGGCCCGTTCCTTGCGCGTCGCCTGCGCTGTTCGTCGAATTGTTACAACAATTCTCGACCAGGACAGCCGCGAACGGGCTCATCGCTCCAGAGAGCAACTCTGCCACAATGAGATGAAGTTTGTTCGAGTTCCGAAGCCGAAAAACTAGGCAGGCTCGCAAGCTGCTTTTTATTGCCTGTGTGACCGCGTTCGACGCTGGCCAGCGCCCAGTTCGAGCACTTCGCTACGTTTGCTTTGCTTGGAATGGTCTTCATGCGAGGCTATCAGCGCCGGATCTGGCTCGTATTCGCTCGCGTCAACGGGAGCTCCTTAGGCCTAGGAGCACTCTCACCGCTAACGCCAGGTCGACGGGCCGGCAAGCCTCAGTTCAATAGCCCGTCAGATTGGCGACGAGCCCCTCGTTTGAGGCGCTGACCTTGATGTGAATGACCGACCGCCCCTCGTCGTGGCGATTCTTTCCCACCACCACCAGCGCAAAACTGTCGCTACCCTTGAAGTCCGAGTTGGCGAAATAGCGAAATCCGGGACCGACCAATGTGAGTTCGCCCCCCTTCGGCTGCTCCGCGACGGACACGCTGAAGATTTGCATGGTCGACCAGCGAAGTCCCTGAATGCAGTTGGCGCCGGGCTTGATCGTCATCGACCAGTCGATACTGTCGCCGGCGAGCTTGTAAGCCTGATGATCTCGCAGGCAATTTGGCGTTGCGTTGGCTTGGCCGATCAGAAGAGCGCTGATCATCGGCACAACGAGAGCGGGAGAAGTGAACGTTTTCATTGGCGCCATCCTTTTCGAGGACGATGCGCCAACTCGGGCTAACGTTCTGTAAGTCCCGGCCGCAAAGGGCGCGCGTTGGTAAATGTGAAGCTAAAATCCCGTTAGCAGGTTGCAAGACGACACTGGCAAGACCGAAAACCGAACGGTTATATAGTTGCGTCGGCTGTTTCGTCCGAACCACCTGTCCTCCCACGAGGCGAGACGAACTTGAAGATCACAATCAACCTCGTCATGCTGGCCTGTACGCTCGTTCCGACCGCGGCGGCCGCCGCTCCAAGCGCCGAGGTGGCCCGCAAGTGCATGCATTATTCCTACATCGCTTATCCGTATCAGCGCCCCGGGTCGGTGCGGATGAGCGGCGATCGCCAAGCCTTTTTCAGGAACTGTATGGACAAGGAAGGCAATATTCCTGCTCCAGAGACACCGTCCTCATCCGCACAACGCCAGTCCTAACGTGCTTGCGATAGGCCCAACTGCGGAATCAGTTGGGCGGCGTTCACTTTGGACGGTGCTCACTTGGGCGGCTTTTGAGCATCCACATTGCCGTTGTTGGCGACACATTTGTTGAAATAGTCGTGCTGAACACGCCCTGACCCTTTTGCACTGCCCGCCGCCGGGTTGCCGAGCTCGCGCGGCGGAAACTGCTTGGCCGTCAACGCGCTGCATTTTCGTGCAAGCTCGGCCGTGAGCGCGGATGCCTGCCCTGGAACGGCACCGACCGCAAGACACGTCACGGCCAGCAGCATCAAGGGCGATTTCCAGTTTACGAACATGGCGATTTTCCTGCACGACAGCTTGTCTCGCGACCGGACCACCTGATCCGCCGCATCCAGCCATTCTAGTCGAGAGGCGTGGCGCCGATACAGCCGAAAATGCCGTATTCGTCGCAGGCGGATTGGTTTAATGTGACTGTCATGCACTCAAGAATGCCACCCAGGCGATGACCGCCGGCGATCTGATACCAAGCGATCTCGAGCGGCCGGACCAGGCTCCTACTGAGATCCAATTCGCGCTCGTCATCGCCCGCATGATCGAGACGGTGGACAAAAACCCCGAGCATTTGCGTCAGGCCATCTACGACCTTGCCCGCTACAAACTGCTGGAGCAGTTCACTCACGCGGATGCCAAGGATATCAAGCGCGCGCAGCAGGCGCTCGAGACCGCAATCCGGGGCGTTGAACACTTCTCGCAGCAGCAGCCGCTCATTGCGCCCTCCCCGACCAAGGTACGGCCCGAAGAGGCTCTGGCCCGGCCGGATCAGCTGCCAGGCCCTATTGCCGCTCAGGCCGCGGCAGCGCAGCCGACGCCGCCGGAGCCAGCCTGGCGCGTCGGACCACAACACGCGGCAGGTCGCGGCCGAAACCCGCAGTTTGCGCTGATGCGGCGAACTGCCGCGATGCTTCTCATCCTCGGCGGCGTTGTGCTCGCCGTCCAGCAACGTGAGCGGCTGTGGCACCTCGCACAAAACTTCGGCCGAGTTCTCCCTCCTCAGGAAACAGCAACAGCCTCGCCCCCGGTCCAGCCCGTGAGCGCACCTGCGCCGACGCCTCCCCCGGCGAAGCCCGATCCATTGCGGCCGACGGACTACGGCATCTACGCGGTCGCCGACAATCGTCTCGTGGAGCTGCCGCTCCTCCCCGGCAAGGCACCAGATATTCGCGTTGCGGTCTCGGCCGCGCTCAAGGCACCGAGCCCGACGGTGTTACCGAATGGACACCCGAAATTCGTCGTGTTCCGCCGCGATTCCTCGGCCAATGCAGCCGATCGGGCCGAGGTTCGCATCCTGGCCAGGGTCTCCCGGGAATTTTCCGCCGAGGCCGCCGGAAAGAGGCCGGATGACAGCGAGGCGACCTGGGTGATCAGGAATGTTTCGTTCCCGTTCCGTTCATCACCAATCCCAAATGCGCCCGAGATGTACGAGCTGCATAGTGAGGATCCCGAGCTCGAATTGGCGCCGGGTCGCTACGCCCTGATCCTCAGGGGGCAAGCCTACGATTTCACGATTCCAGGAGAGATCACCGATGCTCGGCATTGCATCGAGCGTGTGGTCCTGACCACGGGGGTTCTCTATACCGATTGCAAGAAGCCCTGACGCCTTCCAATCCGCAACTCAACGCCTAGCTAGGTTGGAGCTGTCGGTTAACCCGCGTCGGATTGATGGAGGCAACAATGCGTTCGTCCCTGCTCACGGCTCTCGTCATAGCAATGCTCGGCACCGCTACAGCGGCAGAGGCTCAGGGCACGCAGCAGGGGCAGAGGGGCCAGCCACAATCCGCGCGCAGGCCGGTCGCAACCCAACCGAGCAACAATCCGTTCCAAAATCCCATTGGGCAAGGCGTGCCGCCGGCGGTCTCGGCGAATCCCAATATCAACAACAACAACAGTGGGCTGACCAATCCGCCGCGCTGAGCATGCAGTGGCGGGACCGCACTTCGAAGCAAGCGAAAATCATCACGGTCGAGCGCACCATCGCAATACAGCGGCAAGTCTACTCCGCGCTGACTTCGACCTCGATCGACGAATTGCCCGAAATCCGCATCGACGATCCCGTGATGCTCAGCTTGAACGAGTCGCTTCCGCGAGCACCCTGATTGGACAAGTAGCGGAACGAAGGTCCCTGGATGATGATCTGCCCTGATTTGGGCATCTCGGTGATGGCGATGTGATCGATCATGATCGTCGACCATCGCAAGCCCTGGATGCATTGCCCGCCCGAAGCGATCTTGAACGACCAGCGAACCGTGTCCGATTGAAGCTTGAATGGTTCCGGATGCAGGAGACACGTTCCCCCGGCCAGGGCCGCCGTTGGTGACAGCGCCAAGACAAGAAGAAAGGTACGAAGCCCCCCTCCAATCAAGCTCCGCGACAAGGAATGACCTGGCGGTGCGCGCTTGACCAACTTCAGCCGAAACCAAGCTTCGAACATTTTGTCGCGCCCGTGACGCTCGCGAAGCATGCGGCGGCTTCTAGATGCGTACACCCCTGCGACAGCGTGACCTAGTATTGCACGCTCAAGCGTCAACATAACCATCGATATGCCTCGTTCTTGCCGTAAGAAGATCATCCAATGACGTCCGGGTAAACCTCGACGAGATGGCCTCATCCGCGTGACGTTCGGGTTCCTGACTAGTTTGAGGCCAAGCAGTGCATCGAATCGTTACGATCCAGTATTTGCGCGCCGTCGCGGCAACCGGCGTGGTGGTGCACCACTTCATAGGTCCCGCCTACTTCGATGCAGGCTTGAAACAACCGCCCTCAATCGGTGAAGCGGGCGTCGATCTTTTCTTCGTGATCAGCGGGTTCATCATGTGGACCACGACGGGGCGCAGGCAGATCGGGCCGCAGGAGTTCATGTGGCATCGCATCCTTCGTATCGTCCCGCTTTATTGGCTCTTCACTCTCGCTTATTTCCTAATCACGCTAGCCAGCAAGCACAGCCCTATCTCCCCCCTCGATGTCATCAGGTCCCTATTCTTCATTCCATGGTTCGACGGCCATTTGAGCCAGCGGATTTCTGCGTTCTATTTTCTTGGATGGACGCTGATGTACGAAATGTTCTTCTATTGTGTATTCGCCGTTACGCTCACCCTGCCGAGAGCATTGCAGTTCAAAGCCATAGTCGGATGCCTTTCTGCACTGATCGTCGTTGGCATCCTTTTCGATTTTAAGGGAGGGATGTCTTTCGCCTATACGAGCCCGCTCCTCTTAGAGTTTATGGCGGGATGCATCATCGGGAGGATATTTGAGGCTAACCGCACTGCTCCGAAGCCATTGGCCCTTGTCCTAATTGGCGGAGGCCTAATTGTTCTGGTCCTGTCAGCAACGAACATGCCGGACAATCTGCTTGAGAGAGCGCTGACCTGGGGTCTGTCATCAGCACTAATCGTTATGGGGATATTGAGCTTCGAATTTGATGCGGAGAAACATCCTAGCAATACGGCACTTCTGCTTGGAAACGCATCCTACTCTGTCTACCTATCCCACATCATCATTCTCCTCATATTTAATTTAGTGATGAAGAAGACGGGGATAATACATGGCTTCGGTATTGATCAGGCCTTCAGCTCTGCCGCCGCCTTTTACGGAATTTGCGGTGGCGCGGTGGCGCTTCTCGGCGGCGTGGCTGTCTACCAGTTCATAGAGCGGCCATTGTCAAAGCTAATTATGCTCGGCCTCGCGCAAAGAAGACCCAGCGAGGCGCCCGTTGTGCAGGAGAGGTTTTAACCTTTCGATCAACTGCCCTTGTTTTCTGGTTCCGCGGGGCTTTCCAGAAGTTCCCTGCGTGGTATTATTGCATCAGTAAATTCATTGATTTGGTGGCCGCGCGCCACATTAGATTTCTGGGGCAGCACGTTGCGGATAAAGCTCGTTTTGGGGTGCCTCACACTTGTGCTGGCTTTACCGATCGCGTTCATGAAGACAGGACAGCCGATCGACGGCTGGCTAAAATATAGATCGATGCCCCCTCCTGGCCTTCAAGAGCGCGACATACAGGCGGCATTTGCCGACGGAAGTCTTTCACCCAAGCAGCGATTTGTTCAGCTGATAAAGTATTTTTCCGATGGCTTCTTTCGGCACGCTACCCCGAATTTCGAACGGGTAAACTACCCGGGCATTGGTGGTGGAGCAGGCTTTTCCGTCAACGGAATCGAGGGATTTGCCAGAACAGCGGTGTTGCTCGCCGCTTGGGCTCGCGCTACTCGTTCGGAAGCTGAACGTAGTGAAGAACGACTAAGAATAATTTCAGCTTTGAAGTCCGGCATATTGACTGGGACCGATCCTCAGTCCCCCTACTTTTGGGGGCAGATTGGCGACAACGATCAACGCGTCGTCGAGGGAGCCGATGTCGCCCGCGTTCTGTATCTCACGCGCGATGAGTTGTGGGAGAAGCTCTCTCCACTGCAACAAAATCAGGTCGCGGAATGGCTGGAGGCAGGTATTTTTGTAGATACTTTGCATAACAATTGGCTTCTGTTTCCAGTTGCGATCAACAATGTCCTGAAGAGCCTCGGCCGCGGAACTGAGAGGAGTGACGCTGCAGCATTTGCAAAGTACCAGGACTTCAAGTCCAACTATCTTGAGAACGGTTGGTTCTTCGACAAACCGGAAGGCGTCGATTATTACAATGCGTGGGGTATCACGTATGAGTTCTTTTGGCTCAACCGGCTTTCACCCGACTTCGATTCCGATTTCATTAGAAACGCTCTAACACAATCCGCGGCGCTCACTTCGCATCTCATTGGGCCATCCGGTATTCCCATCATGGGCCGCAGCGTGTGCTATCGTACAGCGATACCTGTACCCCTAATTGCAGTTTCGCTCCTCGAGAACACTTCTCAGTCTAGGGGAATGGCGCTTCGAGCGCTCGACCTGGTCTGGCAACATTTCATCTCTCATGACGCCCTCCGTGACGGTGGCCTTACGCAAGGCTATTTCGACAACGATGCTCGCTTTGTAGACGTCTACACGGGGACAGGTAGCTGTCACTGGGGGCTGAGATCACTTGCTCTAGCGCTTTTGCACAATGATCCAGACTCATTCTGGAAAAGCAAAGAACAGCCGATGCCAATTGAACTTGGATCCTTCCACATCGAGCTTCCGCGCCTGGGTTGGATCTTGAACGGCAATCACTCAACCGGCGAAATCACCATCGAGATCTTAAGCAACACCAAGGTTAACCCACCGTGCGCCGACTACGGTCTCTCCCGGCGCTTGGCCGAGTTGGTTTCAAGACGTCCCCGGCGGCCGAATAATCACGCCGCTCAGTACGAAGCCCGGATGTATAGTACAGCAAGGCCTTATCCTCTGCGGGCCTGCAATTCCTGGCTTTGAGTCACACTTTGCAATGCTTCGCGCTCGCCCCTTCACCACGATAACAAAGTCGTTCCAACGCCTGAGCACATACCTCAGCCATCTGAGAATGAGTCACAAAGCAAGCCGCTGAAAATCCGTAACATAGATCCAAACACTGGCGGTAGACGCGGATGAGGCCGGGCAAGGCAGCCCAAGCCACGCAGTCTTGAACTTGATGAGCCATCCCAAGTAGAGAGCGCCTGCTCCCACAGGCCAACGAAGATCCGCACCTAGCCGAGTGAAAAGGCTCTGGAATATCTCGCGACACTGCAGAATTTACACATCTGCCAATCATCCATTTCAGCAGACTCAATAGAAGGGATTGTCCGTCGCTCGCCGTCGAGGGACTAATCAGATCATCGCAATGTCCATCGCATTGTAGGAAGATAGCGACACCGAGGCACGCTGAAAATAGCGGAATGGAACGGTGCACTAGATCTCGCTTGCATCAACCTTCTAGCGAACGCCCAGCGGTCGACAACGATAGTAAACTCGGAATGGATCGCGAGATGTATGGCTCGTTCGTCTTCTCGACCGGAGCCTTTCTCTAAAGCCGACTGAGGCCGTGCAGATTGACTTTGCGCGGGGAGCCAGCGATGCAAAGTCCCACGCGACAGACATCGAAGCTCGAAATCACGAGGGCTACAGAATTTTGTCATATTAGCTATGCGGGGAAAAATGACTTGCTCGGATTTTACGAGGACAATAGACTTCACGCATAATTCGCTAATCTATCTTCATCTTGGAATTTCAGTCCGATTTTTGAGCACGATGAAGAATTCTTGGGCACTCGCCACAGAGAGGCCCACAAGGACTTTTAGTCATTCGCTGACTATCTGCTGAAACCAAGAATGGAACTGTTCGTGGCTAAGGACTCGACGTTGGCTTCGCAATGCGATCCGAAGAGGTTTCTCGTAACCGGCGGAGCAGGCTTCATCGGCTCGGCCGTCGTGCGTCGCCTCATCGAGACCACGTCGAGTGACGTCCTCGTCGTCGACAAGCTCACCTACGCGGGCAATCTGGATTCGCTTCGGCCGGTTTCCGCGAATCCGCGGTACCGCTTCGAGCAAGCTGACATCGCCGATGCTGCGGCCATGCGACGAATTGTGACGGCGTTCGCACCGGACGTTGTCATGCATCTTGCGGCTGAAAGTCACGTCGACCGCTCGATCGACGGGCCCGGTGAGTTCATTCAAACCAATGTCGTCGGCACCTTTGCACTGCTTCAGGCGGCCCTGGAGTACTGGCGGAAGCTGCCGTCGCAACGCAAGGACGGCTTTCGCTTCCATCACATCTCGACCGACGAGGTTTTTGGATCGCTGGGAGCCACCGGCTACTTCAGCGAAGAGACGGCCTATCAGCCCAACTCCCCCTATTCCGCGTCCAAGGCCGCATCCGATCACCTAGTTCGCGCCTGGCACCATACCTACGGCCTGCCAGTCGTGATCACCAACTGCTCCAACAATTACGGCCCCTACCACTTTCCCGAAAAGCTGATTCCGCTGACGATCATCAATGCACTGGAGGGCAAGCCGCTCCCGGTCTACGGCAAGGGTGAAAACATCCGCGACTGGCTTCATGTGGATGACCACGCGGAAGCACTCCTGCTTGTTGCTCACAAAGGCGTCACGGGACAGTGCTACAATATCGGCGGTCACAATGAGGCCACAAATATCGATGTTGTCAGGGCGATCTGCGCATTGGTCGATGAGCTCGCCCCCAATCCGTCGATCGGCCCACGCGAACGGCTGATCACCTTTGTGGCGGACCGCCCGGGCCACGATGCACGCTATGCGATCGACGCTGCGAAGATAGCGCGAGAGCTGGGCTGGAAACCAAGGCACAGTTTTGAGAGCGGATTGCGCCAAACCGTGCAATGGTATCTCGACAACAAGACATGGTGGGAACGCGTGAGGACAGGCACCTATCGAGGCGAGCGACTTGGCCTCGCAGTCTAGGTTCTTCAGCGTCCAGGATTTACCATGCTCAACGTCGTTCCTACCGCCATCGAGGCCGTCAAGGTCATTACGCCAAAATCATTCGGCGATGTCCGCGGGCTCTTCAGCGAGACGTACAACCAGCAGCGATTTTTCGAGCACGGCATCACCCTGAATTTCGTTCAGGACAATCAGGCCTTCTCGAAGGAGACAGGCACCATCCGTGGTCTCCATTTCCAGACGCCCCCCACAGCACAAGACAAATTGCTGCGCGTATTGCACGGGAGCGTGGTTGACGTCGCAGTCGACTTGCGGCGCTCGTCGCCCACTTATGGAAAGTGGGTCTCGGAAGTGCTTTCGGCCGAAAACGGCAAACAGCTTCTGGTTCCGGCCGGCTTTGCACACGGCTATTGCACGCTGGAACCCGACACGGTGGTTCTCTACAAAGTAACCGCTTACTGGTCTCCGAAGGACGAGCGTGGCCTTGCCTGGGATGATCCGGATCTCGCGATCGATTGGCAGGTGCCGCGGGACAAATCTCTGCTCGCAGAGAAAGATACCCGCTGGCCACAGCTGAAGGCGCTGCCGACTTATTTCGATTGACTAGCGGCCTGAGTTTAAGAGGGACAGATACGGTATGAAGGTCGCAGTCACCGGCGGTGGTGGATATGTTGGATCGCACGTCGTGCCGGCCTTGCGAAAGGCGGGTCATGAGGTCGTCTCGATAGGGCGGCATCCATCTGGCGGTGGCACTTCCGGACACCTCGCGGCTGACATCTTCGATAGCGATCCCGATCTGTACCGCCGACTCGGCAGCCCGGATGTCTGCATTCATCTCGCCTGGGAATTCGGCTTTGATCACGCCAACCCCGCGCACTTCGCGAACGTCGACAAGCATTACCGGTTCATGGAAACAATGCTTCGCGGCGGCCTGAAGCATCTTGTCACCGCCGGCACGGTGCACGAGATCGGCTTTCACGTCGGGGCGGTCACCGAGGCGACGCCGGCGTCGCCGCGCCACCCCTATGGCATCGCCAAGAACTATCTCCGCCAACTCCAGGACTGGCTCTGCACCCAGCATGGCGCCGTGAGCCAGTGGCTCCGGTGCTACTACATCACCGGCGACGATCGCCGGAACAATTCGATCTTCGCCAAGCTCCTCAAGGCAGCCGAAGAAGGCCAGAAGACGTTCCCGCTCAACAGCGGTGAGCTGCTTTGCGATTTCATCGACGTAGAGGAGCTCGCAGGACAGATCGCCAAAGTATCGTCGCAGACGGAGGTCACGGGAGTGATCAACTGCTGCTCGGGCACACCGACGTCCCTGCGAACACGGGTCACGAGATTCGTTTCCGACAACAACCTCGATATCGAGCTGCAATGGGGCAAGTTTCCGATGCGTCCGTACGATTCACCGGCAGTCTGGGGCGACGTGACCAAGCTGGCGGCGGCCCTCGCTGCGGCACCAGGACAGAAGAATTGAGATCTCGCGATCGACGAGTCACGAAAGGATCATGAGATGACTGCGATTACCAAAGGCATCGTTCTTGCGGGTGGCAGCGGCACGCGCCTGCATCCGATGACGATCTCGGCGTCGAAGCAGCTCTTGCCGATCTACGACAAACCGTTGATCTACTACCCGCTATCGGTCCTGATGCTGGCCGGAATTCGCGACGTCCTGATCATCTCTACGCCGAGCGACCTGCCGAGATTCCGGCAGCTGCTGGGCGACGGCGAGAAATGGGGAATGTCGTTCAGCTATGCCGAACAGCCGAGCCCGGACGGACTTGCGCAGGCCTACATCATCGGCGCCGACTTCGTCGCCGGCCAATCGTCTGCACTCGTCCTGGGAGACAATCTCTTCTACGGCCACGATCTGGTTCCGGTGCTGCGCCGGGCCAACCGCCAGGTCGATGGAGCGACGATTTTCGCCTATCACGTCAGCGATCCTCAGGCCTACGGCGTGGTGGAATTCGACCAGCGCAACGTGGCCGTATCGATCGAGGAGAAGCCGCGCGAACCACGATCGAATTGGGCGGTGACCGGACTCTATTTCTACGACCGGGAAGTCGTCGATATCGCCGCGAATCTGAAGCCCTCGAAGCGAGGCGAGCTCGAGATCACCGACGTGAACCGCGCCTACCTCGAACGGAAACAGCTCCGCGTCGAGAGAATGGGGCGCGGCTTTGCCTGGCTCGATACCGGCACGCCGGACAACATGCTCGAGGCGGCCGAGTTCGTCCGCGTGCTCGAAAAACGCCAGGGCTACAAGATCTGCTGTCCCGAGGAGATTGCCTATCGCTCCGGCTGGATCTCGCCCGATCAACTGCAGCGCCTGGCTGAGCCGATCGCCAAGAGCGCCTATGGACAATATCTGTTGCGCGTCTGCGCAATGCCGAAAGAGGACTATCTTTCTTGAGCGATGCTTCAGCCCCCAATCAGCTCCCGCTTAGGCCAGCGATGCACTGGAAGGTATTGACGCCCTTCAGCCCCTCGACCACGACGGGCTGGATACCTTCCTACATCTCCGATCCAAGTCTGACCTTCGAGGTGATCCCGTCCGACTATGATCATGATCGATCTCGCCGCCTGTCCGGCTTGCGCGAGTGGATCGACTATGCACGTCATGCCGTTCGAGCGTGGTTCAAGACGCCTTCGAAACCCGACGAGCAATTCGGCTATCTCACGAGCTTTCCCCAGCTGCCGATCTGCCTCGCGCTGATCAAGCGCCTCACCTTTTCGAAGGTGCCGATCGTCGCATGGTGCTTCAATCTCGGATCGACCTACGACGGAGCCAAGGGCGTGCTCGCCCGTTTTGCTTCGCGCGCCATCGACATCTTCGTCGTTCATTCGACGGCCGAGATCGATATCTATTCAAAATGGCTGCGGCTGCCGCGGGACAAATTCATTTACGTTCCTCTCTCGGTGGAAATGAAGGCATTGCCGCCGGTCACCGCCAACGCGGATCGCTTCGTGTTGGCGCTGGGAACGGCCAACCGCGACTACGACGGCCTGGTGAAGGCCCTCACCCCGCTCGGATACCGTACCATCATCGTCTCCGGCCCCAAGGCGATGGAAGACGTGCAACTGCCCCCTTTCATCGAACACAGGAGCGGCCTGCCGCTCGAGGAATGCCATAAGCTGAGCCGCGCCGCCGATCTCATCGTGATCCCACTCAAGGAAGTCGAGGCCGCCTCCGGTCAGGTCAGCTTCCTCGAGACCATGATGTTCGGACGGCCGGTAGTCGTGACGCGCGCACCGGGGACGGTGGACTATATCGAGGACGGCGAGACCGGGCTCCTGGTCGAGCCTGGCGACATCGAAGGCCTGCGCAGCGCGATTGCAAAACTATGGAACGATGAGGACCTTCGCCTGAGGCTCGGAAGCGCGGCAAGAACAAGCGTCGAGAATTCGGCGACCTTCAGGGCCGTCGCCCCGAAAATGTGCCAGGTACTTCATACGTTTGCAGCCCGATAAAGCTTCACCGAATGCATAGAGACAATAATTTCAATCTCATCCGGACGGTTGCGGCGCTCGCTGTACTCGTGGCACATGCTTACCCCATAGCGTGGGGACCGCACGCGCCGAAGCCGTTAGAAGGGCCACTTGAATTACGGGGAGGATTGGGCACTTTCGCCGTCATAGTTTTCTTTATTGTCTCAGGATATTTCATCACGCAAAGCGCGTTGCGGGCCAAAGGCACATTTGATTTTTGGACGGCCCGATTCCTTAGAATTTACCCCGGCCTGTTCGTCTCACTGTTTTTGACTGCCTTGCTTGGTGTAGGCGCTTCAACTTTAAGCATCGGTGATTACTTTTCCAGCCGCCAAACCTACACTTATGTCCCCTTCGGACTAACACTTGTTTCTATTCAATACTCTCTCCCGGGCGTATTCGAGAGCACCCCTTTTCCGCAAGCAGTGAATGGGTCTTTGTGGACGCTCTTCTACGAGGTTCTTTGTTACGTAATGGTCTCGGCGCTAGCTACGACCGGCCTTCTGCAGCACAAAACGGGACGCGTTGCTTTTTTTGCAATCTTCTTCCTCCTCTATCTAGGTGCCAAAGTAGCGCTGAGCGTGGGGATGATTCCGACCTGGACCAGTCGCAGCGCCGTCAATTTCCTGGTCCATCTCTTGGATCTGACGCCACCATTTGTCATCGGAATGCTCTTCTATCTTTATCGCGATCGGTTGCCACTCAACATTGCGATTTGCGCATTGTTCGCGCTCTTTACGACGATGGCGTCCGACACTATCATTTTTCGGGAGATGTTGCTTCTTACGACGGCGTTCTGCGTTTTCTATCTCGGCTTTCGATCGCTGCAAGTACTACATCCCTTCAATCGTTTGGGGGACTATTCTTACGGCATCTACATCTACGCGTTTCCAATTGAACAACTCGTTGCCCATTTTTTCAGAGACGTATCACCAGTGGGAATAATGATGATTGCCACGCCGATAACAGTGGCGGTTAGCGCGGCCTCATGGCACACAATTGAAGGACCCGCCCTCTCGCTTCGCGCCAAGATCGCATCAAACCTCTCTCCTCGACTCCTTGACGCAAGCACAGCCATAGTAAAATCCGAACTTGAATAAGATCGACAACAGCTTGGGCAAACTCGATAGCGACGTTGCAGTTGACGTCGGTCGATCAACTGACGCGCGGCAGAGCAGTCAGATGTTCTTGGGCGTACAGATACTCCGAGGAGTCGCCGCCCTCATGGTTGTTCTGATTCACAGTTCGCTACTTCTGGGGCGTCATAGCCCTTTCCATATACCCTCTGAAGCTGGCGCTGCTGGTGTAGACATTTTTTTTGCAATTAGCGGCTTCGTTATGGCGGTAGTTACAGCCAATTCGTGGGGCCAACCGAACATTGCAAATGCCTTTCTTGTTCGACGAATCATCCGGGTTGTTCCGACCTATTGGATCATTACACTCCTGAAGTGCGCCCTGATGCTGCTGATACCCAGCCTCATCATGAACACGGAGCTTAGCTGGTTACATCTCGGCACCTCCCTCTTCTTTGTTCCAGTCACCTATCAGTGGCCGATTTTGCAGGTGGGTTGGACACTCTCATTCGAAATGTTCTTTTATCTCGTGTTCGCGCTCGCTCTCTCTTTGACTTCACGTCCGGCCTACTGGTGCTCCCTCCTGTTCGGCACGATGGTTGCCGTCGGTCTCACGATCGGACGAAGCTGGGGACCGCTGCCGTTTCTTCTAAACCCCCTCTTAATCGAATTTGTGTTTGGCCTGCTTGTAGGCCTAGCGACAGTGCGGGGTTTATTCCTCTCCAAAGCGGCAGCCGCTGCGCTTGCGTGCGTTTCCGGTTTGGCCCTTTTTTCAAGTAATTTTGTCGAAGCAGCCGAATCCTACCGCGTCTTGTGGTGGGGCGTTCCCGGCTTTCTGCTGCTTGCCTCGGTCGTTGCTCTGGAGCCGTCCCTTCGTTCTTATCCGATTCGTCCACTTGTCGACCTCGGAGCTGCATCTTACAGCTTGTATCTGACTCATACGATTGTCCTCGGCGCCGTTTGGGCGGTGGCAACCAAGGTAATCCCGATGAACGGCCTCGGTGCTTTCATGGTTTACGCACTTGGGGTGGCAGCGAGCATTGCAATCGCCTGGATTTTTCATCGTAGCGTAGAACTACCGCTAACTGGCGCATTAGCACGAATGTCATACTCGCGCTCTTCGAAATAGGATTGCAGCGGCATCGCTACGCGTAGTCACCGCCCTAAAAACGTCGCTGCCCTAAAAACGCTCCAGGTTCTCGCTAAATTTGACGATGCATCACAGGAATCCGCATAGGCGCCGCCGCCTTGCGGAAGACGCGAGCTTTCCTCGATGCACCGAAATAACAATTTCAATTTCATTCGCGCCGCGGCCGCACTGGCGGTGCTTGCTTCACATGCATATCCAATCGCCGGGGGTTCGCGGACGGTACAGCCTTTCGAGCCGGAACTCGGTATGCACGGTGGGTTGGGAACACTCGCTGTGCTCGTGTTCTTCATCGTGTCGGGCTACTTCATTACGCAAAGCGCGCTTAGGAGTGCGAGCCTGTTCGATTTTTGGGCGGCGCGCTTTCTGAGAATCTATCCAGGCTTATTCGTGGCGTTATCCTTGACGGCGCTGCTTGGTGTGAGCATTTCTTCGCTGAGTGTCGGAGCCTACTTTTTAAGCGGTCAAACGTACTCCTACATTCCATCAGGTCTGTCACTTGCCTGGGTGCAATATGAGCTACCCGGCGTATTTGACGGCAACCCGTTCCCACAACTGGTAAATGGCTCGCTCTGGACACTCTTTTATGAAGTCCTCTGCTATGTGATGGTCTCGATTCTGGCCGTGCTCGGCATTCTCCAGAACAAGACCGCGCGTGCCGCTTTCTTTGCCACCTACCTGGTCCTGTACGTCGTAGCAAAGCTGATGCTGATGGCAGGTCTCTTTCCCGACTGGGTCAGCAAAGGCGCCATCAATTTCCTGACGCACCTGTTGGATCTAACCCCGCCTTTCGTCATCGGAATGCTGTTCTATGCTTACCGCGATCGGCTGCCGCTCAACTTCGCGATCTGCGCAGTGCTCCTCGTGTGCACGGTGTTGTCGGCCAATACGCCATTCTACCGTGAGATGATGCTGTTCTCGGTCGCCTTCTGCACGTTCTACATAGGCTTTCGGTCGCTCAAGGTGCTCTATTCCTTCAATAACCTCGGCGACTATTCCTACGGAATCTACATTTACGCTTTCCCGATCGAGCAACTCGTAGCCTACTTCTTCAACGGCATTTCGCCGCTAGGCATCATTGCGATCGCTACGCCGCTCACGATTGGGATCAGCGCCGCATCGTGGCACACGATCGAGGCTCCCGCTCTGGCGCTTCGCTCCAGGATCGCGCCGCTCATGTCGATGAAACGGGCCAAGGTCTCGGCCTAAAGCGCGACGAGATAAGGATGAATCGTCATCGCGCTTTATTGTTGGGCATGACCCTTTTCGGAAAACCGCTGCGCACTTGTCCGGATCATGCTTCAGAGCCTGACGGCGACGGGCAGGCTCTAAGCCGTCGCGGCGCTTAGGTCTGGGTCGACTGTTTTTCCAGCTTGAGCTTGCGATCGAACTTCGTCGCCACGCCGAGGATATAGCCGAGGAAACCGATGTTGGCCAACGAGCCGGCCAAGCTGAACAGCGCAACCGGCACGATCGGGTCGGTCTTGACGAAGACGTTGATCGAGAGGGCGCCAAGCCTCACGATGATGCTCAGGATCTCATAGACCAGGTAGGCGGGCTGGACGCGATAGACCGATGCTGCCGCAAAGGCGGGTCTCGTGATGATCGCGGTCAGAAACACGAAGGACAGGAACTGGCTATAACTACCCGCCTCGGTCCACTTGGCGCCGAAGACCAGGCCGAAGATCTGCGGGCCGAAGAGGATCAGAATCCCGAAGGGCAACGCCGTGATCGCGCACAGCGCACCGGTCGCCTTGAGGAGCAGTGGACGCGTTTCCTGGCCATGATTTGCGAGTTCCGCCAACCGCGGAAAGAAGATGTCGTTGATCGTCTTTGCCAGCAGCCACGCGGGAGCTCCCAATGCGGAATTGCACAAGGAAAAAAAGCCTGCGGCGACGTGGCCGTGGAAGACCGCCAGCAGCAGAAGCGGACTGCTTTGTGATACCGCGCTGACCAACGTCTGCGGCGCCCTGAACAGCGGGAAGTCGACATATCTGCGCGCCATGAGCCGCGTCCGCTGCACGGAGACCCACGCCGGCCAGCGCTCACCACCGACATTCAGCCAGAGCAGGAACACGACCGAGCTGAATGGGCTCGCGAGCATCGACACCAGGATCAACGCGAAAGCCGTAGGCCAGAATACGCCGACCAGCACCTTTGAAAGACTCACGACGATCGCCTGGGCGATGATGACCCTGGCCGATGTGGCGTATCGCTTCTTTCGGAGCATCCATTGCTGGGCCGCTTGTAGCAGCGCTTCAAAGACCACCTGGAGCGGCAGCACAAACAGGAGAAATTGCGTGGTCTCCACGCGATCGAGCCAACCCAGGTAAAGGCCGATGCCCAGCAACAACGCGGTAGCAACGGCAAACGACGACAGCAAGCTCACCCAGACCAGCGCTAGAGCATCGTCGTCGTGGGCCGGCAGCACGATGGCGGCGGAATAAGTCAGCGTCGCAACCGCGTTGACGAGCACGACGATCGCCATGAACGTCCCGAGCGCGCCGAAGGCCGCCGGGTCGAACAACCGGCTGAGGATCGGCGAAGCAGCGACAGTAATCACCTGGGCCGCGGCCGTACCCGTCAACACCACGGCGATGCTACGCACCAGTGGACGGCCCCAGTAACTGCGGATCAAGCTGGTTAACGACATGCAGGGCTTGTTCTAGCGAGAGAGCCTATCGTCACGGATAGACGGCCCAAGTTAGAGCCGACGAAGCGACGATATTTCAACGCCGCCGTTCCGTTTTTGGCCCGGTCGAGATGGAGATTGTCGCAAACGAAGCGGTCCGGCGCTGCCCATTTGCGATGAAGACGGTGCTCACTAGCACATCGGATTGGAGGCCGAAAGGCGGTTATCCTCCCCTCGAGGCAGGCGTCAATGCGCCTCCGAAGTCCTTGCCTCGACACCCGATATCAGCAGAAAGATGGACTTGACCGCCGCGAGGCTACCCTTCTCCGGGAAGTGGCCGTAGTCGATATAATGCAGTCCCGCGCTCGTCTTGAGGGAGCAAAGGGTCTTCTCACACAGGAGACCGAAGGGGGAGACAAAGTGGGCTCCCTCCGATTATAGCCTTATTTGTTGTTTCAGGCGAAAACATCCGTCGTCATGGGCATGTCCTGTCTGAGAGTGAGGCCTTCCAGCCATGCGTCGGGTAGCCCCCGCTGGGATTCCGTGTAGCCTAGTTACCCTTCGCTTGCGGCTCGTACGCAGCGCGCCGCGAACTATGGGAAGAGGCTCGGCCGACGCCAGCTCTGTTCGGCCTTGAAAAGACCGCATGAAAGGCGCGGAACGCGAGGGCTATCGCGTCTGTTGCCGGTTTTTCCCGGATGCATTCCGTGCGCATGGGTGTGGTCGAGCGAGCCGGCGATAAAACGACGGATGCCTCTCATATAAACGGAATCCAGGAGCTCATCATCGAGGTTGCCTTCGGCGCGGCCGCTCTGGCAGCGATGAGTAGCTGGCTTTATATTTTGGGCCGGATCTTCGTTGCGGAATCTATTGTATTGTCCGTTAGAGCTCCACCAAGTGGTCAAACAGCATTGCTGCCCCGCTGGGCATTTTGTGCAGGCTAATTCCCTTCGGCGTGCGGCTGAACCGCTCGCCACGTTCGAAGCGCGCGCGGGCGCGATCAACGACGCTCTTGATCTCTTTCCGCGGCGTCTTCGGCCGCTCGAAGGGCCAGTTACGCGCGGGATCGTTGCCGACCTCGACCACGCCAGCCTGGCGATACGTCGCGCGGAGCACTGACTTCTAGCCGTAGAACTTGCCATCGAGCTGGCTCTGCAGAGGCTCCATGATATCGCTCGCGATCCGCGGCGCCGGCAGGCTCGATCGCGCCGGCGGAAGCCTCGCGCTTCGTCGGAATCACGATCTTCTTGGAGAAGTCGATCAGCTTGAAGTTGTCGCTGTGCAATCTCTGGTTCTAAGGGAGATCGACGTGAATAGCCTTGTTTCCGCAATTCTCGTCGCGCTCGGCGGCCTTTTCGTCGTAGCCCTCGGCCTTGCACTCATCACCTTCGCAATGCGTAACCCCGCTTGGTGCGCTCCGAACGAAAGCGCGGCGGAGTGCTTCAGGAACTGGTTGGTAGCGGTCGTGCCAGTGCTTGCCTTCGTTGCTGCCATCGTCGCCGCGGCTTTTGCTTTCGGGCAGATGTGCGCAGCACAGAAGCAGCTCAGACAAATGCAGGATCAGACTGCACTTGCTCGCCAGCAATTCGACCCGACACAGCGACCATGGATCATCGTTGCGGTCGACAAGCCTACGATAGAGCCCTTCGGCGATGACGAGATGCTGAAGCTCAATGTCCACATGAAGAACATTGGATCGGAGCCAGCGCTACACGTTGTGCCGCATTCGATTAATAGCTAAGGCGCCCCCGCACCCACGAGGAATGATCCTGATTGGGGAAATCCGCTCAACCCGGTGTTCCGCACAATGATCGAGGAACGCCGAAAAGCGCCGATGAAACGGGGTTATACAATTTTTCCATCGCAAACCCTCGATGAACCCGGGACTCACGGCTTCCCGTATTCGGGACCGAAGGGCTGGACCAAACTCGATGTCGCGGTCGGAATGCTCGTCAGTCATTTCGGCCCTGGCGCCGGCGAGATGTATTTTACACCCGCCGCGTTCAGTGTTTCGATAACCCGAAATCCGGACGGATCTGTCAGTTTCACGATCGTGCAGGACTTCGACGCCTTCCCACCCCCGTGATCAGACTGAGGTTGCTAATCCCGCATACAGCTAGCAACGGTGGCATTATCGCCCGCCGGGAAATAAGGTCGATCTGGAAGAGCGGACGAACCGTAAAATTGCGGGTTGATTGTGCAATGCAGCCGCTGGTACGCCCTTGCTGACTGAGGGCTCTTTATGCGATTTTTTAGGTGGCGGGACCGGAAGTATCCGGACGCCGAATTCAATTGGCATGAATGTAAACCGCCGATCATTCCACGCCGGACACTTGATGGCGGTTGGACATCGAGCGAGCTGTATCCTGGCAAGACCTGGCGCCGCCGAGGTATGGGCGGAAGGTGGGAATACCGTCAGGAGCCGCAGGCCGCGGAAGATATAGGCCGCGACCAATGGTGAGGACATGAGTCGGCGCGAGATCGCGCTGGTAATAGCACTCAGCCCGGTTGCCATGCGTCAGCCGATCCACAGTCTAAAATTGGAACCATCTTTAACCGTTCGCTTTACCCGCATTCACCACCGGGAAATTGGGCAAGTGAATTGGCGTGACGATGGCTGGCAGGAATACCGTCCCCTGCAATTCTGGCGAAAAATCAGGTTCACCGACGGCACCGAGGGGACGTGCGAGCTGCCGGTCTTGAGGCGAAGACGTCCAGATGGTCGTTGGGAATATCGCAGGCTCGCCGCTGAAGAAAGGGAGCGCTGGGAACGGGACCAGGCTTGGTGACCGCCCGCCTTGAGGAAGCGCACGAGCATGCCTTAAGGAGTGCGCACCTCGGTTGGTGAGACTCCTCCCCACTTGAACAAGCGGGCTATGTGATGCGACAATCTCAGAGCGAGCGCCACGACGATCAGCGTTGGATTGGCTTGACTGGACGTTGGCAACACGGACGTGCTGCACAGGTACAGGTTGGCGATGCCAAAAGCGCGAAGGTTCCGGTCCGCGACCCCGTCGTTTGCCGATGAAGCCATACGGGTCATGCCGAGTTGATGCGTGCCATCCTTGGCCTGTCGCAAAGCGGTCTTTTGCTGATCGGATGGGTTACACCGCAGCACCAGCCGAGCGAGACTTCCCCGCTTCAACCACTCCGACATTCGCTGGTGTAATCTCTCGAGGGATGCTGCGTCCGCTTCTGTAAAGCGCAAGTCGATCGCAATCCGGTTCATGCCCAACCGATCGACCTCGCCCGTCAAAGTCACCCGGCTCGCCTGGTTGGGCAGATGCTCGGCATGATAGGCGAGCCTGTACTGTGAGTTTTGATTGCGTATGAGGAAGCCTGGAGGCCGAGGTTCTGCGTGCCACCGGCTCAAAAGCGCATTTGCGTCAGCCCGGACGCTCTTGAAGCTGCCGGCGTGAGGTTTCTCAGATGTGCCGCAGCAGTGCTTCCGAGTATATTTTCGCTGTATCGGCGCCGAACGACTTCCGGCAAGATGGCTCGCCCGAGACCGTTCGCGCCAGACAACAAGAACACCAGCGAGAGCAGCGCTCGTTGATGCCTCGCATCTGCAATGGCGCCTTCCGGCCATAGCACCGTGTTCGACAGCCCCCATTTTTCTTGTGCTGCTTCGCTCGGCTGGAATCGGCGTCTTGTATAGGTTCCGTTCGCGTCTTTCTGGAAGTCGAACAGGTCAACGTATTGCGGCTTGAGAAATCTGACGTCCGCTATCGAGCCCATCAGATGGCTCATGTAGTATCGCCCGAGGGGGCCAGCTTCGCCGCCGAACAGCTCGGGCCGATCGCGCTGCATATTCAAAGCTAACCTTGTCGTCTCGATCCCTCCCGCCGCAACGACGAGCATTCGAACGGGTAATCGCGATAGTTTCGATCCATCCGACGATGCCACGGCAAGTTCAGTGACGACACCGTCGCCTGAGAGGAAAACCTCGGTCACGACTGTGTTCAGGCATACTCTGATGTGGGCGGATCGAACCGCGGCCCCACCGTGCCGGACCTGGCTACGCCTCTCGCCCGCGAAGCGCGCAAGATTCGTACACGAAAACTCATCGTCAGACCCGTGAGCTACATTGGCTGCAATGAACTCCGCAGGGCCTGCGTCAAGAAAGCGACTGGCCGGTTCGAAGAACGGCGATACATCCTCGTATGTGACCGGCCATGCTCCGTCGCTTACAAATTTCCGCTCCTTGAAGTCGATCGGATCGTAGGCCACGCAGGCTCCGGCCCAAAGATTGGATGTTCCGCCGTACATTTTTGCCGATACGGCCTCGAGCGGGCCGTGGGTTGCCGGCGTCTGGAGTTGCGCGGTGAACAGACTGTCCACTGATCGGCGTCGCCTCAGACCTCCGGCTTCGAGGACCTGACTGGAAATTCCCAGCCGATCGAGCTCGAGCGCGATTGCGAGACCTACAGGACCCGCTCCGATGATCGTGACCTCGGCAGCGCTCTGCGATCTATCGAAAGCGTCCCCAAACATTGGGTGTCCTTCCGGCAATTAATGACACAATCTGCGCGGGAATTGCGGTTACAAGATGGATACGCGCGATCAAGGGACGCGAACAGCGCCCTCTTCAGAGGAGCGAAAGAGACTCCCTGAGGGAGCGGACGCGGGCGGGGACTCAGAAGAGTTGCAGCCACCTGAGCAGACGAAGCCTAGACGGCAGCTGCCGCGTGTGTTTGGCTTGCGATCCGCCGCAAAATGCAAAAGGACGCAAGACGCCGACCGGCAAGCAATCCGATTTGGATATCTATCTACTGCGCGAAGTCCTAGGAGAAGAACACCTAAAAGCGAAGCATCTTCTCCGTCAGATCGAAGCCGGGTTCTTTGTCATACAGGAGGTCAAGGACGCTCGCCGCATGCTCGAGCTCTTCTGGAAACACCATCGCGCGAAAATTATACCAGATCGGTCGGACAAAACCTCGACAGTGGACAGGGGCGAGGACGCTCTTTACGGACGAGCGGTCTGCGGCTCTCATCTTGGCGTGCGCACTCGATGAGGATCAGACGCGCAGAGCAAAAGTACCGCTCCGGGAAGCTGTTGAAAAGTCGGATCTGTGGAGCGACTACGAGACGTCGACAAATTTCGCAACAACGACTTGGCTCATTTCGGACCATTCAAGATCGAAGGCGAATTCACAAACATTCGCTCCTTCTCCTCATTCGCGATAATGGGCGGAGCAGTGGACGCGGGACAGTAGCGAGAGCAAAAGGACCGGCCAGAACCGATAACGCCAAGTCCGCTCGAAGAAGTACCTGCTCGCTACCATCGACAGCGGCATGAGGATGTAAAACTGCTTTTCGACGGACAGCGACCAAGTCTGCAGAAGCGGCCGAAAGAGTAGCCCGAAATGACGACAAAACGTCGACCCCGACGAAGCCTCCCGAGAGATAGGGAACGGAACCCCTACGAGGAAGAAAAAGCAGCGAGAACCGCGATAGCTCTCGGACCATCGACGTCAGCACGGTCCTGCCTAAGATCCCGGGAAGAAATGCGCAAGTCTGGACAAAAGTTGTCATTTCCGTGAATAGTTTCGGAACCATCACAAATGCCGACATTGTGTCCACGCGCTGACAAGCTGAAATGACAAGCATTTGCGCGCTAACATTAATGCAGAGGGGCACGACCACCAGTCTTCTGGCTCTGGCACGGGCATTACCAATCGGATAAATTGGCGAGAATTTCGGCCTCTTCTTACCTCGGATCGGCAACGAATAATGACCCTCGCAAGAGCAGCGCTCTTTTGGCTCCTAGCCACGCGCACCAGCGCCGAAATCGTCATAGGACTTTTCGGTAGAACGAGCGGCGGCGATGAGGGGGGTTTTTCGCTCGGAGCGATTTTCAACCTCGCAGCTCTTTTGATAGCAACGGTCGCGCTGCTTTACTGGTCGCGTTCGCGGTCTAAACTACCTATACTGGTCTGGGCACCTTACCTCATCATCGCGGCTGGCTCGCTAACCTACACCACCGAGGTCGGGGACAGCGCGAGGTTGCTGATGAGCACGCTGACGTTCCCCGCAATCTTTTTGTCGGCATTCATCCTTCTGAGAACAATCGAGGACGTGGCCAACCTACTCCTTTGCATCATCTATTCGTCGATTGTTCCGACCGTCGTCGCCTTCTACCAAATTGCGACGGGAGGCCTCGGAGGAATGACAGGTGACCGGCTACAATCGACATTCTCGCACCCGAACGTCTTTGCGTTCTATGTGATCGCCGTCATTTGCGCCATTTTGTACTATAACCTGGTAGCGCATCGCCACGTCACGGCAATCTGGCGAGCATTTCTGTTCTCGTACATTCCCGTCCTGCTTGCCTTTCTACTTATAACTCAAACTCGGTCGGCGTGGCTCGGAATGGCCGCCTTCATCGTCATCTACGCTATCGGCGTTGACCGCAAGCTGCTTGTCGCGCTGCCTTGCGCTCCGCTTGTCTTGATGCTCCCAGTAGTTTCCCAGCGCTTCGAAGGCATCGGGGCGGAGCCTACGATCACTTTCGAAGACGTCCAAAGCGGCTATGTGGTCGCTAATTCCTACGGTTGGCGTCAGCTTCTCTGGGGACGAGCGTTGGAGGATTCCGCAGACGCCCGGGTCCTCGGCAAGGGGCTTGGCACCCTCGGCAAAAATGCTCTTCACTTTTTCCCGCTCTCAGAGCACGCAACTGAGGCTCACAGTGCTTATGTCCAGACGATCTACGAACTTGGGATCCTTGGACTGCTCGCCTACTTGATGCTCTATCTCGGCATAATTGGTGCGGTTTTCATCTACAGACGCCGTGCCCCCCGTTTGGCCTACATCGTCATCGGCTTCGGGGTCGTCAATCTCCTTATCAGCTACTCAGATAATCTTCCCTATTATCTGTCATACAACTGGTACGTTTGGGCGATATTCGGCGCGGATTTCGCGCTACGGTTTGGCGTTCTCCAACCGGCACCGAGACGGCTTCAGACATTTGCCGAAATGCCATCTTCCTCTGCAACAGCAGCTCAGCCAAGATAGGCGTTGGTTTCAGCAACATTTAGCCAATCTCTTCGTCGCCGAACCTCAACGGAAACCCCATGAATTCCCCGTCAGCAGACCCGTCAAGCGCCGGCATCAGGCCGGTCATCGGATTTCTGACCTTGGCGATCGGTGCCCGGGATTACATCAACCAGGCCTACTACCTCGGTCTGTCGCTCAAGGCCAACATGCCGGGATATCCGATAGCCGTCGTCACGGATGACGAAACTGGAAGGCTGGCCAGCATCTACGACCACATCGTTCCCGCGCGACGGTCCCTCGGGCGGGGCGTTCGCCAGAAGATGTACATTGACCAGTATACGCCGTTTGAAGAGACATTGTTCATCGATGCCGATTGCATCGCGGCTCGATCCTTCGAACGTGAGCTGGATGAGGTTCGCAGGTTCGACTTCACTCCGGTTGTTCAAAGACATCTTCGGCCAGGCGATGGCGATGAATATTTCCTGGATTTGCCAGGCCTGATGAAGCGCATGGATCTGCGTGTCTTGCCGAAGTTCAACGGCGGCGTCTACTTCTTCCGAAGGTCTGCTGTCAGTAACGGCGTGTTCGAAGCTGCCCGCCGCATCCAAAGCGAGCCTGCCGAATTTGGACTGAAGGCATTCGACGCAACCGGACCTGGCGACGAACCTGCCTATGCGCTCGCCATGGCGCGCTACGACATCTCCGGATATGAGGATCAAGGTTGCCTAATGCGAACACCTGTGGGTCTTCGCGGCAAGCTGTCGATTGATCCTGTGCAAGGAGAATGCAACTTTGTGAGGGCGGAGGGTCGCGTTACGCCCGCAATTTGCCATTTCGCCGGCGACTATCGCTTCATGCCCGAATATTATTGCGCACGGGTAGCGCTGGAGCGGCGCTGCCCAGTCGAGGCTGTTCCATTCTATTTGCGAGGCCTCATTCGGGTGGAGCTAGCGCGGCAACGGCTAGCTCGCCGGGTTCGGTGGCTGCGCGGCTCCGTGGAGAGGCGCCTCGGCTTGATCTTCACAACGATGGGGCTTCGCACCTTATCGAAGGAGCCCGTAATTCGTCGCTAGGTTTGGGAGAAGCCTTTGCGCCCCCAGACGCGGGCAAACACAAGGCCACCGAAAAGGTCAAAGATTGATCTGAACACCCTCTGCGCGATCGGCTCTGCGGCAATAGCGATGCAAGCGGCAGCCAGCACCATCGCAACAAGAGTAAGTCCGAGCGCTGGGTAAGGATCAAGACCCATGCGAACAAGATATCCCATCAAGGCTCCACCTACTGCGTTGTGCAACAGATATAGAGGGTATGTTGTTAGGCCCAAGGTCCGAGCAACGGCTAAAGCCTTCTTCTGATCGCGGAAGACGTAGTTGAATTTCGCTGACATATACAGCAGGGCAACACTGGCAAGCCAAATGCATGCTCCGATAAAAGCACCATTCTGAGCCACACACCCGATAGTCACGAAAGAAAGCGAAATCCATCGCCACGTGGTTGATCGATCGAAGATCAAGAGCCATATCAGGACGCCTACCGCGAAGAAGCATCCGTGACAAATCAGCATCAACTCCATCACTCGTTCATGGGGTAAGTTCAGCAGGGGCTCTCCGGTCAGGAACGACCAGCTTCTTCGCGCGAGCCAGAATATCGTGCTTACGCCTCCCACGAAGATGATCGAGCCCTCAAGCCATCTAAATCTCTTGAGAAGGAGTAGTAAGTAGACCAAGCCGTAGAACGCGATCTCTATGGGCAGCGTCCAATACACCCAGTCGAGCCATGGACCGAATGGCGAGATCAGCAAAGATTTCACGAGCTTTACGATAAGAGCCGAAACTGGCTCGGCATTCACGGCAAGCAACGCAGCGAACGACAGCGGAGCGATCAGCCATATAGCCGGGACAAGCCTCACAAAGCGTCCTCGGAGAAAATCGTAAGCCGTAGAACCATGTGCTGAATAGGCGATGATAAATCCAGAAATTACAAAGAAGATCTGTACGCCTACCGAACCAAACTCGAAAAACCGTAGTTCAGGAAACTGCACCGAGGATTTGGCTGCAGTTCGTGCTGTAGCCCCTGGACCCCCGGCCCAGACAAAGAAGCAAAGATGAAAACACATCACAATTAGTGAGGCAAAGAATCTAAGTAGGTCGACGCCTAAAATCTGCTTTGCCGGCAATTTATGGGAAGCATCGAGGGACGAAGGGGCGGTTTGCGGCATCTTTCACTACTAAGCTGAAATCACACGAAGTATAGGGTAGCGTCGGGCGCAGGCGACCACTCCCGACCGCCTAGAACTCAGTGGGATGGCTTTGCTCTGCCCCTCGCCCTGATCTAAGCGTCGTCATCTAAGCACTTTTCTCGAAGGACGAGGACCGTTACATCGCGCTTGAGTTAACGCGGCGAAGAACGCGCACTCCATTCGATGGGCTGCGCCGCTCCACGAAGAAGCGCATAGGCCGGACCTTGGTCGCAAGAACGCCAAGGGCTCAGCTCAAGTCGCCCGCAATGCTTCAATTTGTCCGCGAGCCAAGTATGACGAAGACTATTAGCAGCAACGCAATGATCTAAGGCGTCGAGCTGCTTACGCTCGTCGTTGTGGTGTTGATCGTCGTCGACACGCTCAGGCCCGTGGTACCACCACTGAAAAAGTTGGTGGTCGGGTTGGTGACGCTGTTTGCGAGGAAAGTCTGCAAGGTGCTCGAACCGCCGAACTGATTGGTCAATGGGCTCGTTTGGCCACCGCTGGCGCCACCGGAGAAGCCGCCCGCGCCGCCGCCAACGCTACCGATCAGCTGGTTCCCGGTAATGGCTGCGTATTGCTGCTTGGCATCGGCCGAGTTCGTGCCGACGATCTGCGTTTGGATGTCGCTGGCAAAGTTGGGATCGGGGCGAATGCACTGGTTCGCCGCGAGACCGAGACCCGTCCCAATGGCCTTCTGCAGGTCGGAACTCGGAAGCGGATCCGTCTTCAAGAGGCCGATGACCAAAGGCAGCATGGCCGGGTCGCTGATCACGAGATCCCGGACATCAGCCGTCACATCTCCGGGCGAGCGCGACGAACCGGCGGTTCCCAAAAGCGACGAAGGATTTGCACTGAAATCGGCAATCTTCTGAGGGGACGCGGCGCCTGGACTGCAAGCCGCGGAGGCTTGCTGAGCCCCTCCGACCAGCGCCAGCAGGAACACCGCTGACGTCACCCCCCTCAAACCAATACGAAAATCCCCAAGAAACGCTGCGATTGTCATTGGACACCAAACTGTCAAACGGCGTTTGCCGCAATTATTAATAACCTATTGACATTGATAGCACATTTCGACCGTTCCGTCCAGAGATCATGGAACAGACAATCGGTCGCTCGCTCCGGATGACTGGGCTAATCCGATTCCGAGTAACACCATGATACTTATGGAAAATCCTGGAATTTGCAGGGAAAAGTCCAAGAGCGAATGGAGCAGCCCGAGCGCTCCGGCCCAAAAAGCCATCACGGGAAATACGCGGTCGCGCCGGCGCCGGACCATGGCGCGCGCCAGAGCGACCATCACAGCGGCCCACACGGCGGCGATCAGGCCGGCGAACGGCAGGCCCATTTCGGCTGCGAGCTCGAGCGGGGTGCTGTGGGCGCGATCCCATACCCCTCCGATAGGAATCTCGCGGCTGCGATATTCCGGGAAAACCCACCTGAATGTGCCGAGGCCGGTCCCGAGGAGTGGATACTCCCGGATGATCTCGAACGTCGATCTGTAGGCCTCCGCCCGTCCGCCGCCGGAAAGCCCTCCCGTATCGAACCGAGCGTTGACGGACCCGCCCAAGACCGAACTTAGCAGGACAGCGGCGCCGACGATGGCCACAACGGCCATCGCGGCGGCCCGCCAGCTGCGCACCCAGACACGGTAGTACGAAAGCGCGCCGCCGGCGATGACCAGAAGCGTGGTGCTGGTGCCGAGCCGCGAGCCTGTCATGAAGCTGGCTGAGAGCGTCAAGAAGAAAGCGACGGAGCAGATCAACGTTCGACGCGATGGACGTTCGAACAAGGCCCTGATGATGTGACGTCGCGAGACCTCGCGAAGCCTCAGGCTCCGCGCGCAAAGCAGCAGCCATGCCAAAGCGCTTGCCCCCAGATACACAGCAGCCGTGTTGGCATTGATGAAAGTCGTCGTCAGGACGTTGCGATAGGCCACCTTCTCGAGCCAGAGCACATGATCAGGCGCAGCAAGAAAGCTGACAATTCCATACACTGCATAGAAGAGGCCGGACCAGGCGAATATCTCGAGGAGCAAGGCCGCAGACCACCTGCTCCGGCCGAGGCAGATCCCGCAGAACAGCGCGAGCGTATTGGCGATCTGCGCTCCGGCCGCAATGCTCGGCAGATCGCGTACAGCGCTGATGCGAGCGGTCGGCTCGGTGCCGAGCAGCGCCGAACTTTCGCGCCAGATCGGATGGGCGAGCGCAGCAAGAGACGGCGGCAGCGGGATGAGCTGCAACGTGACCACCAGCAACCAGCAGCAGATCACAACAGCGAATCCCGCAAGCACGGCGAGGCCACAGACATGGCGCCACACGCAATGCAAGGCTATTGCCGCGAGCAGGGTGACCCAAACCGCCAGCACGTTGTTTTGTACCGAGCCAAAGATCAGCGGCACCGCAGCGATCACGAGCCCGAGAGCGTAGGTTGCCAATCTTTCGCTGAGGGGTATTTCGATTGCGGCAGCCGTCTGCTCTTCAGCTGCAGCCGCTTGCCGCTCAGCGCGTATTTGCGACCGTCCAGACATCGCTAATCGGCCTGAACCGACCGCGACTGCCTACGATAAACGTCCGGCACGAGCGAGAAGTCGATGGCCGCGCGCAGATCTACCGGGTCTGAGATCACGCGCTGTTGCAGCAGGAGTCTCTGGAACTCCTGCCATCGCGCCAGATCGAGCTCGGCCATCCTCGCCCCAAAGGGCCTGATCAAATCGCGCTGCTGCTCAAGCATGGTCATCGAGCGTTCTGGCGTCGCTGCGCGCCCAATCGCCGCCGCGACGAGCGCAGCCGTTCGACGGGGATCGAGATCGGCTCGCGCCCAGGATGCAAGAAGTGCGGAGACGAAGGTTTCGGCCGAACTGGACGACGTTGCGAGCATCTGCGTCGAGGCGATGTAGACCGTCCCCGGAATGTGGATCTTGAAGGCACCTGGATCGAGTACACGATAGGGTACCTTGAGCCGGCGCAACTCCGCGCCCTCAACTTCCAGGTAGCCAGCCAGCACGTCGATGGCACCAGCCATGAGCTGTTCCACCGTGCCGGTGGCTTCGGTCGCCCTGACCAGGCTGCGTTGCACGGCATTTCGGCTGATGAGCGCTTCGACGACAAACCCGACCTCGCTCGACGCCCTGTAAGCCAGAGTCTTGCCAACCAGATCCGACGGGGTCTGCAAGGCGGTCGTGTCGAGCGCGAACAGGCGGATTGAGCTCGCAACATAGGAGCCGGCGATCGCGACAACCGGCATACCTGCGGCGCGCGCCCGCAGAAATGCCATTGCGGAAACATGCCCGATGATACGATCGCTAGCAGCTACGGCCTTCACCACGTCGTCGTCGTCAACACCGACCTCGAGGCGTGAAGACAACCCAGCCTTCTGAAAAACGCCATCGTTGACACCGAGCACGACGCCGGCGGCAGCCTCGGTTAGAGGACCGTTCCACTTGATGATCAGCGCTTGCAAGGTCGCTTTGCCTTGCTCCTTGCTTCCGATCGGCGACCATTCTCTGACCAAGAGAGAGGCCGCAATCAAGGACATGACTCCGACGAGCCCGCCCAGCAACATCGCGCGCGGAAACAATCGCCTGGAGACGGATCCTGATGGCCTGCCGTGGGCACGCCGCGACCCGTCCCGCCTTGATCTCCCGTGGGGCCTAGTTGGCATATTCGCGAAATGAATACTGAAAATCGGAGTACGAGAAGATTCCGAGGATGTGTTGCTGACGACGATAACCACCAACCGACATCGTCGTGCAGCTATCAGTCTTGTAGTAGCAGGCCCGAATCCGGATCTGCTTGCCGCAGTGATTGTCGAGAATGAGGATATGATTGAAGACGTTCTTGTTGAGCGTCTGACTTTCGGACGTCGACGATACGGTGAGACATGGCTTACCGGTCGGATCGAGGGCGCGGGGACGCGAGACCGTGAAACTCTTGGGCTGCGTCAGCGGAGAACTCGTCGCGAACTTGCCGGAGCCACCGACCGTTTCGTCGGACAGAGGTTGGTTGGCAAGACTTGCCTGTCCGAATGCTGGCCCGCCCACGACGCAGATCGTGCCTAACACGAATACCGGCAAGATCTCGCGCAAGCAGTTCGCGCGACCGGCCCGGGAGAGGATCGGTCCGATGGCTCGGGCCATCATCTTCTCAGGCATGACCGCGCGCATCCATCTGTTCCAAACTATTGCTGCCGTCCCAATGGATCACGCAACTTCACTCCGGGCACCGCAAGATCCGCGCCTTCAGCGCGAGCCATGCGCGCAAATTGATATCGCATGGTCGGATCCGTCCACTCCAGCTCCGACAGCAATTTATCGCGGATAGGCCAGCCCGCCCCCAAAACGTTACGCACGGCGGTGGCGAGCAGACCCGAGTTAACCAATGTGGCAAATTCGGCGCGGACGGCACGCTTTTGATCTTCTGCCAACAGCTCATAAACCGCAAGGGAATAGACGTTTCGACGGACGGCTATCCATCCCTCAACCGGGGCCAGCCGGTACGACATCGCAAGGCTGGCAAGCTCCGGTCCGGCCGGAGCTCCCTGGTTGATCCGTATCCAATACCGAATGAACCAGAGGAAGCCCTCGGTCGGAGCACATGCAATCGTCTCGTCGAGTGCTTCGCGCGCTCCCATGAGCTGTTGATCTGCCCGCTTCGGGTCAGCCGCGGCCACCGCCTCCTCGTATAGACGGGTACGGATGATCACGTCGCTGCGGAGCTCAATTGGGTTGCAGGGGACCCGCAGTTCGGCGGTTTTCAGTTCGGGCAGCAATGCTTCAAGCCGATCGAAGCGATCCGAAGCCAGAATTCGCGTAGCGAATCCATTCAGCCGCGTCTCGCGATCAGGGTGGATGAGGAAGAACACACCCCACCCCCCCGCCAGGAAACAAGCACAGGTCGCAAGCAGCCTAACGGTGAGCAGCAGGCGCAACGATCCTTCTAATCGACATAGCCGTATCGGTGGTAATAGCGGTTTCGATAGTAATCGCCGCGGTAGGCGTCATAGCGGCCCAGGGCTGCGATATCCACCTTGTTCAACACTATTCCCATCAGCTTTTTCTGCACGCCTGGCGCTTCCTCCAGGCATCGCTTGACGACATCGATCTTGGTCTCGGCCCATTCCACCACCAGGGTATAATGGTCCACGATGCGCGACGTGCCGCGCACGTCGATAACAGGCGCGAGCGGAGACAAGTCGACGATGATGAGATCGTAGTGGTTTCGTAGCGCCTTGAACAATCTCTCCATCGGAGCCGAGGCCAGCAAATCGGCCGAGTTCGACGATCGTGACGCGATGACGCAAGGCAGGAAGTGGAGCGCGGACTGACTGTCAGTCCAGATCAGATCCTTGAGTTCCGCTTGACCGAGAACAAGCTCGATTAGTCCGGCCTGCGCATCCGGCGAGAAACGCCGGGTCAATGATGGGTTGCGGATATCGCAGTCCACCAGAAGCGTGCGCGTACCGCTCATGGAGCTCGCCTGCGCGATGGCGCCGGCAATCGTCGATTTACCTTCGTTGGGCAATGACGATGTGATGCCGATGATCTTGCAGGACGCCTCGTCCCTGCTCAGATCGATGGCCATCTTGATCGCTCGCATAGATTCCGCGAAACGAGAGAACGGCGCGCGGGTCACAACACCGGACATGGTGTCAGTGACGTTCATCTGCCGGCCCAGAAGCTGAGCACCGGCCGGATACTCCGAAGGGACGACCTGTTGCTCGGGTTCGCTCCTGCCTCTCAGATGGCGCCAACCAGAGGCCAGTTTGGCCACCGTTCTCGCTTTGCTCCAGCCCGTCTGGGGCAACTCATCCGGCTGAACGCGCGGCACGACCGCAAGACAGCTCATACCCAGCATCGCTTCAACTTGCGGCGCCGTGCGGAACACGCGATCCATCATATCCCTGATGAACGCACCTGCTCCAGCAAACAAGCCGCCGACGAGCAAGCTACCGAGGAGCACGAGCAAGGTCTTCGGGGACGACGGACTCAGCGAAATTGCAGCCGGCGTGATCACGCGAGCTTCGGTAATCGGAAAGGACTGCTGCTGCACCGACACCATGTACATCTGCAAGAAGTTGTCGGAGAGAGCACGCGCGCTCTGCGCGTTGCTTTCCAGATCGCGCAGCACAATTTGGGCCTGGCTGGTGTCGTTGGATTGGCTGATCGCGTCGTTGAGGCTCTTCTGGCTGGCCTCCTCGCGCGACTTCGCGATTTCCAGATCACTCTTGAAGCTTTCGGCCGTTCGCCTCAGCTCGTCCTTGATCGACCGCCGGATCTCGCGCATCTGATTGCGCAGATTGATCACTGCAAGATGGTTCGCACCGTAGCGATTGGACCAGTCCGATTCCTTCGCCGCATAGTCGAGATAAGTCTGTCGCAGCTTGACGATGACGGGATTCTGCATCGTGTCGGCGACCGTCGCGAGGTCATTGAGAATGACGTTGCGATCTTCGTCGTCAGACTTCAGAATCGCCGTGATGCGCTCGAGACGGGCTTGTGCTTCCGCACGCTGCGCCCGCGCGACGGTCAGCGCACTGTTGATTTCAGCCAGTTGTTGCTCGCTAAGCAGTCGACCGCCCGCATCGACGATGTTGTTCTTGGCCTTGTAGTCAGCAACCGCGCGCTCGGCAGCCGAGGCCTGCGCCCGCAGCTCCTTCATGCGATCCTGGAGCCACACCGCGGCACGGCGGGACGCGTTGTACTTGGCCTCGAGAGAGTCGACGATATAAGCCTCGGCCACCGCGTTCGATATCTGCGCGGCGCGGTCCGCGGATGTCGAGCGGTAGGATATCTCGATGACGTAGCTCAATCCCACGCGTTTAACGGCGAGGTTCTTCTGAAAGCGACTAAGCGCCTTACGCAACTGCTGATACTCGGACGGCGGCGTGGGACTCGAAAACAGAGAAAAGACGGCGCCTAGGACATTGCCGACGAGCCCGCCGCTGTCGCCGGTAAACTCCGGCTCGTCGACCAAACGCAGGTCTTTGATGACCGAGAGGGCGATCGTATCCGACTTGATGATCTCGACTTGGCTGTCGATCATCGCCGATTCAATCGGCGCATCACTGCCAGCAGACTGTTGCTGCTGCATCAGGTTGATCTTGCGGCTGTCGATGATCAGACTGGCAGTGCTCGTATACATTCGCTGCGCGGTGATCACGTAGAGCAGCCCAAGCGACACGCACGCCAGGAAAACGAAGATCATCAAGGGAAGCTGCCGCGAGATCAGCCCCTTCAACGCCAGAATGGCGTCGCTGATCGACAACAGCTCCGGCTCCGGAGCCTCGACGTTGACTGAAGGCAATCGGCTATGAAGCATGCGCGGAGTACTTTGTTGTTTGAGGAAAGCGATGCTGCGCTGCACTAAAATAGCATAAGCATCACGACGAATATGAGGCGTTTGGCAAAGGCAAGCACTTCATGAACCGCATCGGGGCAGCTATTTCTCGAATATAATCAGTCTCTTGGCGAAGGTCAATCGTCAGGCGGGCCCATCAAATAGTCAGCGCAGTGGAGATGGACGAGCAATCGGGCCCCAAGCCGCCGCGGCGAACGAATCCGGACCGGAAGCCTCTTTTCGAGACGCCCTCCCCTCGCGACGATCAACAGGCCGAGCAAAGCAGGATCGACATAGCTGACCTCTCTCAGACATACGACCAGTTCACCTCGAAAGTCCTGATATTGATCGAGCGCTTTGCGCAGACCTTCGAGATCGAGGTCGCTCTTGCTTCCTTTCAGCTCGATCACGGCGCGACCATCTCGGGCCGTGACGTTCACATCCAGCGCCGCTCCACCCGAGCTGGCAAGCTTGAGCAGGGGACCGAGCAGCAAGAGCGGAAACGCCTTTGTTGCCAAAAGCTTCGCCAGATCGACGAAATCCCTGGCGTACCGGGACGCCAGATAAGGCTCCTCCCAAATCCGCCATAGCCATTCCAGGCCCGTCTTCTGCAGAAACTCCGGCGAGCGTCGTATCGTTCCCGCAACAAAGTTAATGACGGATCCGAGATGGGCGATGACGGGCACGTTGAGATGGGGCGAATTCAGGCTGATCCAGCTATGACCACGCTTGGCATTGAGCGCCAGAATGAGCAGATCGGCACCGGATCGATTGATATCCTCGAGAATGTCCGCTCGGCTCATGCTTTCAATCGAGCCATAGCCCGGCGAGAAACTGCCCGCGCTCTGCAAGGAGGGCGACAATTGCGGCAACCGCTCACAGGCACGTGCTGCGGCCCCTTCAGGTCCCCCGAAGAAGAACACTCTCATAGGTCCCGCCGCGCCCGACATCATTCTGTCAAAAACCGTCGATCCCGGAACTCTTTCCGGAACGGGAATTCCGAGCATCCGAGATAGGATCACCAGCGGCATTCCGTCGACGGTCGAGAGCTGACTCCTGCCGAGAATATCGCGAAACTCCGAGCTCTTCAGACACGACGTGAGGAAGTTCAGGTTTGGCGTCGACCAAACACAGCGATCCCTCCTCGCCACAGCCTGCTTCAACTCGGCAACCGTCTCCTGGAAGGAAAGCGCATCGACCGGAATGCCGAACAGGCAATAGACCCGACGGCCGAAGTCAACGCGCACCGGATTGAGGTCGCGTTCCGACACATCTGCAATTTTGAGACTATCTTGAGTCACGATCAGTTCTTACCCAGACGCGCTGACGATTCAAAATGAACTTCAGGTAAAGCGGTATCTTCGCCAGGACGTAGATTGGCACTTTCAGCAAATCCTCGAGTGAGCAGAAATCCCGCCCAAAGCGAGACCACAAGACCATGACGGCGAGCACGAAGACGACTGTCGAGACAAAGCTGACGGCGAAAGGTGCAGCAGTATCGGTCCAGAAGAATACCAGGGCTCCCTGGAACAACGATGCCAAGGTCAGGACTATCAAAAGCGACAGCGGTGGCACGATCAGGTCCAGGACGAGACCAAGAAGGTTCAAATCGCGACGCTTGATCGCTTCGCCGAACAGCCGAGGCGCATGCGTTACAATCGAATGAAGATATCCGTGTTCCCAGCGCGTGCGCTGCGATTTTTCCGCCCGTACATCTTCCGGAAATTGGCTCGTCACAACGGCTTCCGGACAGAACAAGGGCGCGCGCCCCCGCAGCGCCAGCTTGAGTCCCAATGTTAGATCTTCGACCAGTTCGTCGGTCGCCAGGCTGACCGATCCAAGCAGATGCGTCGGGAACGACATGCCGGACCCTGTCAGCTGTGTCGGCAAGCCGAGCTGCAACCAGCCGAGTGGCCTCACATAATTCTTCGTAAACCAGGCAAGATTCCGAATTGGGGAGAGATCTCCGCTCCGGGTGGGCGCCATCAGATAGGCCGCCTGCACTGGCCGTCCTGTCGACGCTGCAAGAGCTGCGATGCGCGCAAGCGCTCCCTCCGCGACCTGACAATCCGCGTCAACAATGATCACCACCTCGGGAGCTCCGGTTCGGGTCAGAAACTGCAGACCGTGATCCAGAGCAAATCCCTTGCCACGATGCATCGGATCGTTGCGAGAAGTGACCTCAGCACCCGCCGCGGCCGCGACATCGGCGGTTCGATCCGAGCAGTTATCTGCGACAACCACCAGGCGGTCCGAGCCTGTCAGCTCTCGACGGATCGACTGCAAGGTCGGCGCAATTCCTTGTTCTTCGTCGTGCGCGGGAACGATAACGGCGAAACCCGGGCGCCGGACATCTTGCGGAGGCACGTGCCCAGTCCGAGCGGCAACGAAGATCTGGACGGCAAAAACGAGGATCGGAACGGCGACGGCGACCGCTATCGCAAAGCTCGCGCAGACGATGAGGACGGACATCATGCCTCCAAAGCGTGGGCGAACAGCGCGCTCAGCTTCCCAGCTTCCGTCTGCACGTTGTGCTGCTCGGCAACAGCGCGCGCGCCTCGCTCTCCCATGGCCTGAAGAACCGATACGGGCGCATTCAGGCAACGGTGCATGGCATCGGCCAGTTCATCCTCACTGCCGGCAGGAAACAGCCAGCCATTTTCTTCGTGGACGACAAGTTCGGGATTACCAGCAATGTACGTCGTCAAGACGGGTCGACCGAGCGCCATGGCCTCCATCAGGACAACCGCAAGCCCTTCCGCAAAGCTCGGCAGAACGAACGCGCGGGCATCGAGTATCTCGCGACGCACAGCCTCGCCGTCCGCCCAGCCCGTGATACGAACCTTGCCCTGCAACTGGTGATCCCTGATCAACTGCTCAATGATCGGACGATTCTCCCCGTCCCCAACGAGCACGAGCTCGAAGTTGGCCCCTCTGCCTGCCAATCGTGCAGCTGCTGACACCAGCAGCGCCTGCCCCTTCTGCTCGCAGAGCCGTCCCACGCACACCAATTTGTTCGCGGCGTTGGCCAGCACAGAGCTGATCAAGAAGCGCTCATCGACGCCGCAGTGAACCACTTTGATCTTATTCCACCCACTCGGGTGAATGAGACGCATCAGCTGGCCACGTCCGAACGAGCTGATTGCAACAACGAATTTCGCCCGCTCCACCTTCGTCTGCAGGTTGATCCCGATGATCCGATCGAACTCCTCGGGACCATGCACGGTAAAGCTGTAAGAGATTCCCGTGAGGCAATTGACGAGCAATGCGACGTCAGTGGGATTGGTGCCGAAATGGGTATGAAGATGCGAGAGTTGGAGTCTTGCGAGTTCCCGCGCCAACCAGCACGCCTCTGCCAAATATATGGCATGGAGAAAGAAGGGACGATCGCTTCGCCGCATCAAGGCCACGGCCATCGTGAAAGATCGCCAAAATCCGCCGGGCGCAGCAAACATCGTCGCCACAACTGCCCATGCAATGGACAACACGCCCTTGTTCAAAACGTAGGCAGTTCGCTCCAGTTCCGTCCGATCGTCAACGTCCGGCAGTTCCGCATCCCAGCCACGCAAGGCAAATCGATGAACCTCCCAGCCCAACCGCTCAAGCGCGAGAATTTCACGCCGGATGAAACTGTGACTCACTTTGGGATATTGGCTTGTCAGATAGGCCACGCGCTTTCGGAGCGGCGACTTCAGTTCAGGCACGCTTCAAATCCCTTCGTCGACCGAGGCTTCTCGCAGTGCGATAAAATACCAAATCATTGCGGGATCAAGGCAGATTCCTTAGAAATTGGTTATCGCCGCGGGTTGCGCGCGCGAGCAACTCGTTGCGGTGCCTGAAGATGGTTAAAGTCAGCATATATATCCCGACTCACAATCGCAGATTGCTTCTCGAGCGCGCGCTGAGATCTGTCATACAACAGACACACAGCGATCTTGACATCATCGTGGTCAATGATGCCTCGACAGACGACACGCGCGCCTATCTCGACGGTCTTCGGGCCAGCGAACCTCGCCTCACGGTCATCCACGTGGATAAAGCAAGAGGAGCGCCCGCCGCGCGAAACCGCGCCATAAAGATCGCGGCCGGACAATTTATCACCGGCTTGGACGATGACGACGAATTCACGCCGACCAGGATTGAGAATCTCCTGAACTACTGGAGCAATCTCGGCGACGATGCGAATCGCATTTCAGGATTGTTCACACAAAGCGTGATGACCGACGGCAAATCGTCGTCTCCCACCACCGATCGCAAGGACGAGGTCAGTTACGAAGATCTTTTCCACCACAACTTCATCGGCAACCAGATTTTCTGCCCGACCCAACACCTCGCGGAAATTGGCGGGTTTGACGAAAACATGCCCGCCTTGCAGGACCTCGAGCTTTTCATGCGCCTGGTGAGAAGATACGGACCCGCGCGTCTCGTTCCTGATTGCAGCTACGTCTGTTACGTCGATGAAGGTCGCGACCGCATCTCCAAGAATTCCAAAAAGCGCTACGATGCCTTCGAAAGAATAATGCAGAAGAACGACAAGGCCCCCGCCCACCTTAAACCGTATCTCTTCATGCAGCTCTTCTCTCCCTTCTACGGCACCGTACCGAGCTTCGGCGATTGGAGCCGCATGATTCAGTGGGGCGCGACGCCCGCGCTTCTCGCGAAGATGTTACGCGCAACAATCCGGAACGCCTTGGTGACGGCACGCGGTTATGCGCGAAAGAGCGTTGCATAACGCCAACAATGTCGAGGCATGGGATGCGACGCGAAGTATCTGGATTTGGTTTGAGTGCGGTCCTGCTTGTTTGCGGCTTTTCGGCCGCGTTCCTCGACAGTGAGGTACGAGCCGGATCAGGTCGAGATCCAAGACTCCAGCCTTTCTCGAATGCAAGTTTCTGGAATACGCCGCTCGGAAAGGGAGCCTCCTTCCAGGATCCCCAGGAGACCGAGACCGCCATGATCAGGAATGAGAGTGTCGGCGGTCACGCCGCCTCCTACGCCTGGATCGGGGTAGACCTTCTCAAGATAGATAGACAGAAGGCCGACGATCCGGTGATGCGATGGGAGTACAAGGGACGCTCGAGCACGGGTCCCTGGTTGTTTTCGTCGCCGGTGAACGGAGGGTCATTCGAGCTCAAAACGCCTCATGATATCCAATTCCTGGGAGGGACCGACAGGTATGCCGCGATCATTACCCAGGACGGGCGCTACGCGTACGAAGTCTGGAAGGGTTCGTATGATGCCGCGGCCAACGTCTATCGCGCTCACTATGTTGTGCTGACGGATTTGTATGGCCTGGGAAAGGCGAGCCGCGATGGCGCCTCCGAAGGCATTCGGGCCTTCGGCGGATCGCTCCTGGGCGGTCTCATTCGATGCCATGAACTCGCGCAAGGCGTCATCCCGCACGCATTGGCTATGGTCATCAGCCCGAACCAATTGCGGCGAGGTGCGACCATGGCCGAGCAGAAGGTGTGGCCGGCCACGGCAACCGATCTTGGCGGCCGCAACACCTATTCCGGCAACGTCCCCATGGGCGCTCTTTTCGCGATTCCTCCATCGGTCGATCTTACGAAGCTCGATCTATCGCCCGAGGGGATGGCCCTCGCGCGGGCCTACGCGACCTTTGGCGGCTATGTCGTCGATGCCGCAGCTCGAACCAACATGATCGCCGTCACGGAAACCGGTTGCAACAAAGCACAGACCGACAATCTGCAGCGCGACAAGCGCAAGATCCTGGCCCAGCTGAGAATGGTCACTAACAACGGCCCGGATAGCGTGGGCGGCCCCGGCGAGAGGGTCGTGCCGAGACCTACCGAACTGCAGCCGCTTCATTAGGGCCGCGTCGAGGGGCCGACCGAACCAGGCAATCAGTTGGGCTCAACAAAAAGCGCCGCCGACAAACGTCGGCGGCGCTTTTGTTGCCAAGAGATATCGATCCCGGCGGATGGAGATCAGACTCGTGCCGCCCGAAGGGATCACAGTCCCTTCGAATTGATCCTGAGCACCTGCACGTTGTTGGCCGACACGATCGTGTCGTTCGCGGTCGCCACGATCAGGCGCACGAACTGCAGGAACTTCGCGGTGTCGTAGGTTGCTGCATTTGCAGCGAACAGCACGTCCTTGTCACGCATGTCGAACTTGGTCGCCAGGAAGAAGCCGGCAGGATCTCGGAAATCGACATTGTAGACAACCGGGACCAGCGGACCGACATACTTCGAGCAGTCTACACCCAATCGCTCGGCGAGCTCCCGGGGTTCACGGCGGTAGACGAAGACACCCGCGGGCTCGGCCTGCGCATCGAGTAATCCGCCAGCCTTGGCCATGGCTTGCGCCATGGTGATCTTCCACATGTCAAACGGGAATTGCCCCTGCTGTCCCGCCGCGCCGAACGCCAGGAAGATCTGGGGTTCGCGGTAGACGTAAATGGTATCGCCTGGGTGGACCCACACGTTGTTGTCGGGCTGGTACACGAGCGCACCGAACGGCACCGTTGCCCGCTTGCCGTTGCGCTCGAGCGTGACCCAAGTCTCCCATCCCTGACCCTTCGGGCCGCCGGCGCGGCTGATCACGTCCAGCACGCGCTCGCCAGCAGCGTTCGCTTGCAGGCGGGCCGGCGTGTTGACCTCGCCCAGCACGCTGATGAGCGACGTGTTTTGCGTGATCAAGGCGACCACGACCTGCGGCTCGATGGCTCGATTGCCGATCGCCTTGACGATGTCCTGCTGAATCTCGCTGGGCGTACGACCTGCCGCCTTGACGGCGCCGGCATAGGGCACGGTGATGTTGCCCGCCGTGTCGACGTTCTGATTTGGAATCTGGACGAAGTTGCCCGGCCTGACGCCCGCCTCAGCAGGGATGAAGAGACCGCCGGCGGCCGCTTCGAAGATCGTCACAGAAACGACGTCACCGATGCCGAACTTGATGCTGCGCGGAGGCGATTTGTCGGGGAAGGTGCCGGCCAGTGCGCCCGGACCATATTCTTTGAGAATGTCGACGACGGTCGGCGTGAGCTTGACGAGCCCGTACTCCGGCCCCGCCTTCGTCATCTCGCTCTTGATGACATGGTCCTCGGGACCAGAGCTGGGCATGATCGCGCAACCTGCCGAACACAGCAGGACGACCGAAAGCAATGCCGATAAAGTAATGCTGGATTTCACGCCCAACCCCAATGGTAACCCCGTCGAGGATTGGGCTGAATCCTCAACGGAGTCAACGTAATCCCTATCGAATTGCTAGAATTGGCTTGAGGTTGTTGCGCTGCAGCTACATCGTCAACGCCGCGCGGGTGACCGTCATCACGCTCAGACAAAAGTTGCCCAAGCGCAGCCCGTTTTTTGCCTGTTATGTGGTCAGTAGGCGTTACCCCGGCGGGTAACCTCGAGGCAAGTGAGCATCAAGATCTTCAGGTCGAGTGCAAGACTCCAGTTGTTGATGTACCAGAGATCGCAATCCACCCGGCCCTTCATTTGTTCGACCCTTGCGGTCTCGCCGCGATATCCGCGAACTTGCGCCCAGCCGGTTATTCCAGGCTTCACGTGATGCCTGAATGCGTACTCCGCCAGCAGGTCACCGTAATGGTTGTCGTGCGCCAACGCATGCGGCCGAGGTCCGACCAGCGACATTTCGCCAGTGAGAACGTTCAAGAGCTGGGGGACCTCGTCGATGCTCGAACGCCGCAGAACACGCCCGACACGGGTCACGCGAGGATCGAAGCGCTTGGCCTGAACCACCGCGGCCCCGTCTTCCATCACGGTCATGGTGCGAAACTTGAAGATCGAAAACTGCTTGGCGTTGAAACCGTTGCGGCGCTGGCGGAAGAAAATGGGGCCGGCAGAATCGAGCTTGATGGCGATGGCGCTCAAAATCATGAGCGGCGCCAGAATGATCAGACCAAGCGATGCGCCGACAATGTCGACCACTCGTTTCGAAAACTGTTCTGCACGCGACAGCGGCCCGCGCTGGATTTCGATCGATAAGGATCGACGCAAGCGATAGGACGGATTCTCAGCCAGCGCACGAATTCGCCTGTCAGGCACCAACTGCACCGGGAGAGGCGAAACCCTCAGGCGGTCCCGCACCAATTCGAGCTTGCGCGTATCGGTCCACGGCAGCGCCAACACGATTTCGTCGACCGCCGACTCGCGGCCAATTGCCAACGCGCGATCGAGCAACGACGATTCTTCGTCGGTCATCGCAAATCCGCCGTTGCGATCCGATGAAAAGACGACGCGCGCTATCTCGGTCAGACCGAAGCGTTCCAGCAATTCTTCGACCCCAAGGGCGGCAAGCTCTTCCCGGGTCCCGATGACGATGGCACGCCTGCCCTGCACTTGGCCGTCAGCGACAGCAGCTGCCACGAATCGTTTCGAAAAGCGGCGGCAGGCCAAAAGCAGCGCCAGCGCCAGCAAGCCGAAGCAGATGATCGAGCCGCGTGAGAACACGGCCCCGGTCTTCATGAGAAACGCCAGCAGGGTCAGCAACAAGCTGACCATGGACCATTGCGCGAAAATGCGCCCGGCGTCCCGCCTTCGCTTCGAGAATGCGATGCGCAGATCGTAGAAGCCGCCGGACTGACCAATCAGCACGTAGAGCAACGCAGCTGTAAGACCAGCGCCGAGCAATTGGTCTGCGTTCCTGAACTCGCCGATTGTGACAAGCTGGTAAAGGCCGCCGCCGACGACGGCAGCGGACGCGATCAGGAACGCGTCGGCCAGCGCGAACAAATACTGCAGAGCGGAGTAAGGGATCTTTACGCGCCCTCCTCCGGAATTCGTCCCTGGCAAAGTTTGATATTGCATTGCGGAGGTCTCCAAGGCCGCGCGCTCCGCTGGCCCACGCCCGCTTACGTCCCGCTCAATCGGACTGTGGGGGATCAAGATCGCCTCCTGCAAGAAGGTCGTAACGTGAGATTAACCACAGGTTAGAAACAACATTTTTTGCTGCAATGCAATAAGATTGCGCAGCCTAATGCATCAAGTTTGTATGATACGACTACTGCCAAATTAATCATCAGCTCGTCAAGACCAAGGGCCCGCGCAATGGGCAATTGTCTGGTTCGAAGCCTTCAAGTTGGAAGCCTTCAAGATGTTCCGCGCATTGTTTCTCGTGGTCGCAATCGCGCTGCCGTGCTCTGCATCCGCTGACTCAACGCGACTGCCTCAAAGTTGCGTGCCCGGTGCTGATCCAGAGCAGCGTCAGCGTTGCGACGATGCTGTATCGCGCCAATTGAACTCATCGAGCCAATCGACGCCTCTCGATGGAGGTTGGCGGTTGGTCAAGACGCGCAATCCAAATGGTGGCGCGGATATCGTCGCAATCATGCGTACGGCCGACACGACAAGATCGGATCTGAATCTGGCGGGATTGAGCCTGCGTTGCGCCGAATTCGGGACGGAAGTGATGCTGACTCTTTTGGAACAACAGCCTCGCGCAAGCCATCCAAAGGTCACCCTGGCAGCCGGATCTGATCGAGTTCAACTCGAGGCCTCGGTCAACCAAAGCGCAGAATCGATCGTACTACCGCCGAGCGCCTCCGCGCTCGCTGCTGGCCCTTGGCAAACATTCCCGGAGCTCACCGTCGAGATCGCAACGACGCCGACGCCCACTCGCGGGACCATTCCTCTTGCAGGGCTCGCCAATGCCATGCGAGCGCTGCGATCAAGCTGCGCGCTTCGCTAGATCGCTGCCCCGCCCGCTTCACGGATTCTTAGGGAACCAGGTGAAAAGGTGTTCGCCGGGAGACAAAAATGGTTCCGGTCGCCATCTTTTCATTTCTGGTTGGTGCAGTGCTCGCATGGCGCTTTCGCGTCTGGATACTCGTGCCAGTTAGCCTGCTCGCGGCCATGGCGGCCACACTGCTCGCGCTGTCGCATGGCGAGGCTTTCGCATCGACGATGTCGCAGGCCTTTTTGGCCGGAGCGCTCACACAGGTCGGCTATGGCTTCGGCCTAGTCGGCCGTCACGTCCTCGCCGCGCTCAGAATGCCGTCCGCGTCCAGATCGCGCACTGCGGCCATCGCTCTGTTGTACAGACAGCGGCCAAGCCGCTGAGCCAGCGCATTCATTCGGGTAGTGCACTGCCTCTGCTGGCCTAGAGTCGCAACGGAAATCCACGCGGTTCGGGATCTGATCCGCGTATTTGGCACACCTTGCTCGATGTGCGATAAGCACCGGCCCATAGCGTCTGCCCGACTCTCGCACGAAGAATTTCCGCTTGCAGATTTCCATTCGCCTTTTGATCATTGTGCTGGCTGCATGCCCCGCGCTGGCAACCATTCATATCCCTCTGGTGGAGCAGCTCGTTTCTGTTGCGGCTGCAATCATCCTCATATGCGCAGCCACGAGAGAACAGGCCGATATATCCGGTACAGCTCGGTTCATAAGCCCGCTGGCGCTCTCGCTCGCCTTTCCCGCCTTATGGATGATCTTCCAGATAACGCCCCTTCCCTTTCCTGCGCTCATCAATCCAATTTGGAAGATGACAACCGTAGCCCTTGGCGAGCCTGTCGCCGGAAGAATCAGCATTTCACCGGAGGACACACTACGAAGCCTTATGGTCTACCTGGCCATGCTCTCGCTTTTGATTTCTACCGTGATTGTCACGCGAGACCGGCACAGGGCTGAAACGCTGTTCTATGCATTGAGCACGGTGACGACCTTCATGTCGGCGATGGTGCTGATCTCGCGCTTTGGAGGCGTCCCCGGCCTGATCCCGTCGACGGATGGCGCAGCTTCCGCCTTCGCTGCAGCCGCTGCACTGTCTGTCCTCATGAATGCCGCAACGATCATTATGATGATCGGAAGGAATTGGGGCAGCGGCGTAGCGCAAGGCGTGTCAAGGCCATTGCTGGTCCAGTTCGCGCTCGTTCTCGTCGGGCTCGGCGTCTCACTCGCCGCCTTGGCAAATCTTGCTTCCATTGGTCTGACGGCCGCAGTGGCCCTGGGATTTCTCTCACTCATCCTTGTGGCCGCCAGCCGCCATCTTGAGGTCGGATGGTGGCCCGCGCTCATTCTATTCGCGATCGTCGCGGCGATCGTGGCCGCAATAGCGATAACGCGCCTTCAGGGGATAGCGTCGTGGACGATTGTTGACTTGGCGCCGGCGGCGAACACAGCGCAACGTTCAATGGCGGAGCGCATGATGGCGGACGCGCCGCAACTCGGCAATGGCGTGGGAACGTTCCAGTCGCTCGAGCCCGTCTATCGCGATTTCGAGGCAACGCCGGTTCTCGAACTGCCGTCCGCGGCGATCACAATGGCAATCGAGTGGGGCAAACCCGTATTGGCCTTCATCGTCCTGATGGTTGCCTATGTCTTTATCGTCATGTTCCGAGGCGCCGTTCGGCGCGGACGCGACTCGCGTTATGCTTCCACGGCCGCTGCCGGCGTGATCGTCCTGCTTTGCGAGGCGTTCCTCGACAACGGCCTCCTGAATGCCGCCGTTCAGATCCTCGCCACCATCACGGTCGGGATCGGAATAGCGCAGAGCATGGGCCGCACAAGCGCCGGCAACTAAGGCTCATACCCGGCGCGAAGCGATCGTGGCCCACAACCTGCTGTGATCTGGCGTCTGAATTCGAACCCAGCGATAGGGTGCGCGCGCCCAGGGCTTGATACTCGGACTCAAATTGTCGAGCACGAGATCGCCGTTCTTCGTGCGCACGACGAGAACGAGGTGATGCTCACCGGAATTGGTGACCACCTCGCTCAAGAGCAGCGCGCGGGCGGGCCAACCCTGAGCCAGGAGTTGGTGGCGCTTCGTGACCGCATAGTCATTGCAATCACCACGATCCGGACCGATCAGCCAAGTCTCGCCGGCCAGGCCAAGCTCGTTGCGTTCAGGGATGATGTCCCTGTTGACCGCTCGGTTGACTTCGTTGAGCTGGTCCCATCGCTCGGCCGTCAGCTTCACAGGACCGCCGCGGAACATTAACCGCTTGCGGCATTCATCGACATATCGAGCGCAGAATTGCGTGTACGCGAACGGGGCCAACGCATTGGATTCGAGTTTGATGTGCTGGATGGCCGACTGCAATCCCATCGGCATCCCCAACAGACCAGCTTGAACCGGCTGAAACCCGAGGGCGATCGCGGCGGCCCCCATGACCACCCAGGCTGAAAACTTACGCATGCTTGACTCCCCACAACACTCTTGAGGAGCACGCTAGATGGAACGATTTGAGATTCTGCGCCGTTCGACCGATCAAATAGAATCAAACGGTCTCGTTGTTCGATACGAGTTATTTACCAATCGCCGCTGCGAGCTCGAGACGAACCGAAATCGAGGAAATCTCGCGGTCGTCGCCCATCGAAGGTTGGGTGCCAATTCGGCGGGCTTTGGAATGCGGTAACCCTGACGAATTCTGTTGCCGCCCTTCCGAGACGGACCATGATCCGTCACCAAGGCACCTCTGCAACCCGGAGCGCGCGATGGGGAACCTCGTCTTCCCGGGAGAGGCGGCCATTGGCAAGTGTGCGTTAACGGTTCCCGATGCGAGCAAGACTGTAGAACGCGGTTCATTTCGATGCGCAGCAGTTCGTCGCTCGAATGGGCGGCATTCACACTAGCGCGACGTTGCGGCGCGCAGCGACGGTGCAAGTCAAGACCACGACTGCCGTGGAAAATACGGGGCTGATCGTTTCCGATTAATGTCTGGTTGTTTCTACCGATCAGAACCCATCGATAGACTTCGCTCGATAGAGACGTCTCGGCCCTACACATCCATCAGTCTCGACACATGGTGGGTTCCAATGGCCTCGACTACTCCTACGGTTACATCGACAACGACCAAGCTCGCGGACGGGTCGACGCAGACCCAGACTTTCACGAACGGCGTTCTCTCCAGCAGCGTGATCAAATATCCGGCCGGCTCGACCAACGTGTCCGACACGAAGCTCTATACGACGGTCAATGGACAGGCGGTCCTCACCAGTGACACCGTAGTGCATGCCGACAAAAGCAAGGATGTTTATCTCTCCAACATCACCGGCAAGAGCTACGTCGCCGAGCACGACGTCTACAACGCCGCGGGTATCGTCACCAACATCGTCCGCACCCATGCCGACGGAACCCGCGACTTCACCTACACTCTGGACTCCGACGGCACCAAGACGTCGCTGCAATACAATGCGAACGGCAGCCTGCTGACGTCCAACAGCGTTGTGAGAGCGGACGGCTCCTCGGACACGCTCGTGTACACCAACGGTGTGGTCACCGGCGAAACGGTCATCCATGCCGACAAGACCAAGGATGTCTACTACTCCCACATCGCCGGCAAGACCTTCGTGGCTCAGCACGATGTTTTCAACGCGGCAGGCGTTCTCACCAGCTCGGTGCGCACCCATGCCGACGGCACGCTCGATTACACCTTCAGCCTGGGCGCCGACGGCACCAAGACAGCTCTCCAATACAACGCCACCGGCAGCGCCATAACCTCCCGCACGGTCACCCAGGTGGACGGCTCCTCGGATACGCTCGCGTACACCAACGGCGTCCTCACCAGTGAGACCGTCGTGCATACCGACAAGAGCAAGGACGTCTATCTGTCCAACATCACCGGCAAGACCTACGTCGCCGAGCACGATGTCTACAATTCCGCCGGCGTGCTCACTAGCGCGACGCGCACCCACGCCGACGGCACTCTCGACTACACGTATGTTTTGAGCGCAGACGGCACCAAGACCACGCTGCAATACAATGCCAACGGCAGCCTGGCGTCCCGCGCGATAGTATATGTGGACAATTCGTCCGACACTTCCGTCTATTCCAATGGCGTACTCACCAGCGAGACGGTCGTCCACGCCGACAAGAGCAAGGACATCTATCTCTCCAACATCACGGGCAAGACCTATGTCGCCGAGCACGACGTCTACAACGCCACCGGCGTGCTCACCAGCGTGATGCGTACCCATGCCGACGGCACCCGCGACTTCACCTACGCTCTGGGTGCGGACGGCACCAAGACATCCCTTCAATACAACGCCAACGGCAGCCTGCTGACGTCCAGCAGTGTTGTGAAGGCGGACGGCTCCTCGGACACCCTCGCCTACACCAACGGTGTCGTCACCGGCGAGACGGTCATCCATGCCGACAAGAGCAAGGACGTCTACTACTCGCAGATCGCCGGCAGGACCTACGTCGCTCAACATGACGTGTTCAACGCGGCCGGCATTCTCACCAGCTCGGTGCGCACCCACGCAGACGGCACGCTCGACTACACCTTCAATCTGGGCGCTGACGGCACCAAGACAGCACTGCAGTACGATGCCACCGGCAGCGCGCTGACGTCCCGCACGATCACGAAGACCGATGGCTCGTCGGACACTTTCGCCTACACAAAAGGCGTCCTGACCAGCGAGACGGCGTTGCATGCCGACAAGACCAAGGACGTCTATCTCTCCAACATCACCGGCAAGACTTACGTCGCCGAGCACGACGTCTACAACGCCGCCGGCGTGCTCACCAGCGCGGTGCGTACCCATGCCGACGGCACCCGCGACTTCACTTACACTCTGGGCGCGGACGGCACCAAGACGTCCCTGCAATACAACGCCAGTGGCAGCCTGCTGACGTCCAGCATCGTCGTGAAGGCGGACGGCTCTTCGGATACCCTCGCCTACACCAATGGTATCGTCACCGGCGAGACGGTCGTCCATGCCGACAAGAGCAAGGACGTCTACTATTCGCAGATCGCCGGGAGGACCTACGTCGCTCAACACGACATCTTCGATGCGGCCGGCGTTCTCACCAGTTCGGTGCGCACCCACGCCGACGGCACGCTCGACTACACCTACACTCTGGGCGCAGACGGCACCAAGACGGCCCTTCAGTACAACGCCACCGGCAGCACCATCACGTCCCGCTCGATCGTGAAGGCGGACGGCTCCTCGGATACGCTCGCCTACACCAACGGCGTCCTCACCAGCGAGACCGTGGCGCATGTCGACAAGACCAAGGACGTCTATCTGTCCAACATCACCGGCAAGACCTTCGTCGCCGAGCACGACATCTACAACGCTGCCGGCGTCCTCACCAACATCGTCCGCACCCATGCCGACGGCACCCGCGACTTCACCTACACACTGGACGCAGACGGCACCAAGACATCCCTTCAATACAACGCCGATGGCAGCCTGCTGACGTCCAGCAGCGTTGTGAAGGCAGACGGCTCCTCGGATACGCTCGCCTACACCAACGGCGTTCTCACCAGTGAGACCGTCGTGCACGCCGACAAGAGCAAGGACGTCTATCTGTCCAACATCACCGGCAAGACCTATGTTGCCGAGCACGATGTCTACAATGTCGCCGGCGTGCTCATTAGCATGGCGCGCAGCCACGCCGACGGCACTCTCGACTACACGTACGTTCTGGGCGCGGACGGCACCAAGACGACCGACTATTTCGACACGACAGGCGTCCTCAAATCAGAGGTAACCATCGACGCAAACGGCACCACCGACACGCGCACCTATGCGAATGTCTCGGGCCATGCCGTCCTGAGCAGCGACGTCTTGAAGTACCCAACAGGCTCGACCGACATCTCCAACACCAAGCTCTATACGGTGGTGAACGGCCAGGCCACACTTACCACGGAGACCGTGCTTCACGCGGACAACAGCAAGGACGTCTTCCTGACGAACGCCGCGGGGACGCCCTACGTCTCCGAGCATGATGTGTATGACGCCACCGGCTTTCTCAAGTCAAAGGACCAGGTCGCTCTCGACGGCACCCATACCCGAACCGTCTACTCGAGCGGTGCCGACGAGAGTTTCACCAGCAGCGGCTCCGAGACGCTGGTCTTCAAGTTCGACTTCGGTCACGACACGATCGCCTCCTTTGACTTCGGCAGCGATCACGTCGAGATCGACTCGACCGCTTTTACCAGCGTGTCCGACATGCTGCAGAACCACACGACGGACACCGCCGCAGGCGCCGTCATCGACGACGGGCACGGCAACACGCTGACATTCTCCGGGCTCAGCAAGGCCGACCTGATATCCCATCAGCAGGATTTCGAGCTTTCCGGGCACCACTTCTTCTCCGCGGACAGCCTCTGGAATACGCCGATCAGCGAACTGAACGTCCACTACTCCGATCCGAACGCGATCCAGAACCAACAATTCAAAAGCACCAGTCTCGCCAACACCTGGGTCCAATCGGAGGACATCTTCTTCACCACGCCGGCCGATGCACCGAACATGAAGTGGACATTCGACGTTCTGAACCAAGCAACGGTGGGTGGAGGCTTCTCCTCGCACGGAACGCTGCAGATTACGACACCGACCGATTTGACGCCGACGCATGCCAGCGACGGCTGGGTCGTCTTTGCCGATCCTGACGGCATCCACTATTGGGAAGCGTGGAAAGCCAGCTACGATTCGGCAAGCCAGACCTGGCATGCGAGCTACCTCGTTGAGGGTGACCTGAACGGCACCGGATGGGGAACCGCAGTGGGCGTCGGCGCGGGAGTCCGGGCATCAGGTGCGTCTCTTCTCGGAGGCCTCATCACGACCGACGAGTTGAATAGTCTTTCAATCAACCACGCCATGGCCATCGAGCTCGACCCGACCCAGCTCAAGGCAGGGACCAACCAACTCGACCAGTTTGTCTTCCCTGCCGTGGCGGCCGATGGCGGCAGCGTCAACACCTACAAGGGTACAATCCCGATCGGAGCCCACTTCGCCCTGCCAACCGACTTGGACATCGAGCACGCTGGTCTGACGCCCGAGGGCCTGGCGGTTGCGAGAGCCTATCAGCAGTATGGAGGCTACGTCGTGGACGCCGCCGGGCACACCGCCTCCATCGCCATGGTCGAGGAAGCGACCACTCAGCAGCTGGCCGATTTACGCCACGACGCCGCTTGGATCCGCGATCATCTGGTGATGGTGTAGGGCCGCTAAACGCGAATGAAGACCGGTTGAACATCAAGCTCATGGCCGGCGGTGCATGCTTGTCGCCGCCGGCCAGACACGCGGATCACGCCGTCGAACACACCGGAAAACCGCCCCGGCAAAGGCCCGCAAGATGGCGCCAAATGGCCCCATCGGCTCGAGAATGGAGACATTCGGCGCACTTCCCGCCCTTTCCGACACCCTCAATTGCAGCGGCCCAAACCATTTGGGCACAATTGCTTACTGAATCTGTTTAGGATGGGAGATAGGGTCGCGTTATCCGAATCGTACTACCTGCAGGCATTACAGGTCCCCAAGTCGCTATGATCAAATGGCCCCGTTCGAAGGCGCAAATGCCGAAGCCGAGGTTGCCGAACGGCATCCGCATCTATGCGATCAGCGACGTCCACGGATGCGCCAACCTTCTGCAGCAGATGTTTACCGTCATCGACAAGGATCTCACGACGATCGGCTCGATGCGGCCGATCCATGTCTTTCTCGGCGACTACATCGATCGTGGCCCGGATTCGTACCGCACCATCGAATTGTTGATTGAACGAGGCCGCAAGCATGAGTCGGTGTTTCTCAAGGGCAATCACGAGGAGTTCCTGCTGGATGTCCTGAAAGACCCCGCCCAGTTCGATCAATGGAAGCAGTTCGGCGGCCTGCAGACCTTGACATCCTACGGCCTCAAGCCCTCTCTCAACCCCAGCGCGGCCGAACAAGCCGAACTCGTCCAGGAGCTGTCGGCAAGAATTCCGCTTCATCAGCATCGATTCTTTCAAGGCCTGCGCCCTCGCTTTGTCTGCGGGGATTTCTTCTTCGTTCACGCCGGCGTCAGACCGGGTGTCCCGCTGGCACGTCAGCAGGAGCACGACCTCCTCTGGATCCGAGAGGAATTTCTACGGAGCGAGGCTTATTTCGGCAAATACATCGTCCATGGACACACACCGGTTCAGGAGCCCGATATCCGTCCCAACCGGGTCAACATCGACACCGGCGCCTATGCAACAGGCAATTTGACGTTATTGACTATTCAAGGGCATAGTCTCCTGGCGCTTTGAGCACAATGCTCAGCCATGAGTTCGTCGATGCTCTTCCGGATCAGCCTGATTGCCTTGTCACTGCTCGTCGGATGCTACGGCTTCGTTTCCGGCGCCGCGGAGTTGGCTGCCAGTGCACGGCCCGTTTTTCCTGACGATCCCAAGCTGTCGACACAGCTGCACGAAGCTCCAGGTTGGTTCGGCGGCATTCCCTTCAGATCGGACCTCGAAAGCAATCACACGCTAATCGAAGCGCTGGATGCCATTCGTGATGGAAAGGTCTCTCCGAGGAGCGATCATGCCCGATCGCGCGTCATATCGGCGCTATCGGCAACGCCCTATGACGCCGAGTTATGGCTGGCGTTAGCCCTCCTCGAAGCCCAACGTGACCCCAGTGGTCCGACGGTGGTCGGGGCGCTCAGGATGGCCTACATCACCGGGGCGAACGATGCTCGTTTGATGCCGATGCGGCTTTATACCGCGACCTCCGCCGATGCCCTTTTCGATCTTGAGCTTGCCGAGCTCGCGCGAGGCGACGTGCGGCTGATGCTGACGCGCCGCCCGGACTTGAGGGCGACACTCGTTAAGGCCTACCGGCAAGCCTCCAAGCAGGGCAAAGCCTTCCTGGAGCAAGCCGTACAGGCGGTCGACCCCTCCTTCGTCGGCGCGCTACGCGGCTAGAGCATGATCCGGAAAATTGCGCAGCGGTTTTCCGAAAAGATCATGCTCAAACAACAACCTAAAGCGCGATGACGATTCATCCTGATCTCATCGCGCTTTGGAAGTTTGTCTGTTTATTGCGCGATACCCGGTTGCCCAGGGACCAACTTGCCCGCTCGGACGAGAACGTCTAAGATTGTCCCAATTGGGGAAATACAGCCATGCGATCTCTTCTCGGATTTCTCGCCCTTGCGACGAGCCTGACCGCCGTCGCCTCACCGTCTTTCGCGGCCGATTACGCCGTTCCGCCGATCGCCGTTCGTCACGCTACGGCTGTCCCCTATATCGATCGCGGTCCCAATCCCTATTGCGGTCCGCGCTGCGGCTGCCCAACCGTGGTCCGTGTGCGGCATCGTTCGCTCGGAATGGCATACTCCTACGCTTTTGATCCGCGCACCCGGGACGAGCCTCACTACTACTACGGACGGGTTCGCACATATGCCCGGTATGTGAATCCGGCATTTCCCGAGCGCGTTCTTCAGTACTGAGGCACAGATTCGCTGCTTGAGCGCAGGCGCGGGTTGACGCGCTGCCAGGGCGCCGATTGCCGCCGCTTCGATGGCTGCAGTGCCTTCTAATTTGTGCTGGCGGGTGACCTGAACTCCGGAAAGCGGCTCAGCATTGCTGCCTTCAGGAATTTGAAGTGCGCGATCGATGAGCCCAGCTCCTTGAGCCTGCGCTGACCGTTCAGGATCTCCTTGTCGAAGAGATCCTGATGATGCTTGTCCAGGTCTTCGCGCTCCAGATATTCGTCATCGCCATTGCCGAACGTCACGGCAGCGCGTGCGAGCACGTCTTCCACGCGACGGCTCAGGCCTGACTGCTCACGCTCGGCAGCGTGCAGGGCATCTTCGATCGCTGTCATGATGGCCTCGATCCGGGAGCGATCCGTTTCCATGTCGCGCTCGGGCGAACGCGCACGAAACTCCTGCTCTCCCCGGCTATGGCCTCTCAAGAAGTTGTGGGTACGGGCTCGCAAGAACAGCTGGAACATGCGTTCATTTTCCGGTTGGAGGCGCCAGACCAGAAAATGGGTCCGGGATGGTTAACAAAGGCTAAAGCCTGCGGTCCGTTCACCACGGTTCTGCACCAACCACGCCTTCCAGGCACCGTCGTGCTTGGCATACAGCTCCTGCCAGCGCAGCTCCCCCGTAACCGGCCACAGGACCTTCCCGTCGCGGAGAACTTGCCCCTTGGATAGGTCGGCAACCGGTTGGCTGTCCAGCCGTTCGAATTCGAACGTCTCCTCAGGCGTCAGCCCAATCAAAACGCGTCGCCCACCCGCATCGACAAAGTATCGCCGCGGCGCATTGTTCCTCAGATCAGTCATGACGCGCCGCCTCTTCCCAGATCCACGGACCGCTTAGCGCGCCAAGCCGGCGGCCATAGGCCCACACGAAAACCGGTCCCGCCACAACCGGGAAGGCCAAAGCGACGAGCCAGATCATCAACTCAAATCCCACTCAAAAGCGCACGGATGCAAAATCATCTGCCTGAAATCCGTGCGCAACCTATTCATCACCAAACCGATAGACAACGGCGGCCGCGATTTAACCTAAGTGGACATGGTTACCTTGGTCATCGCGAACGCCGCCCGGGACAGATGTGTCATCACATTAGCTGCCTTCGAGTCGTGTAGTCTCAAAACGCGCGCCGCGCGGCCGTCCGGGATGCCGGCGAACCATAGGGGGCGTAAAGCTGGCGCATATGCTTGCGCTTGCGCGAACGCGAGGCACGCGCGAGATAGCCAACTCCGAAGCCCGCGAAGAAGATCAAGCCTACGATCAAGACCGATGTCATTGGGAAATCTTTCCATTTGCGGAACGTTTCCTTCTCCCAGACGCAGCATTCTCATCCTGCAGATTTGTCGATATCGTGATGAGTGCTGCTGTTTTCGTTCTCACACGCGAGAAATATTGGGCAGCCATCTGCTTGAGGATCGATCATCCGCATGCAGTCAGCCCACGAACCACAGGATCAATCTCAGCAGTGATAGCGTGATGAAATAGACCCAGCCGGCCATCGCGATCAGTACAACACTGAAGAATGCGCCTTCGAATGCTCGTTCTTTGATCTTGGTGAGCGGGAATGCCGCCCAGGCCTTTTGAAGCATCTGCGTGTTCGCATTGATTGTCTGCACGATCATAAGCGAACGAATTCGACGATCTCGTGACGCGTCCTCATGAGATGAGGCGCAGGACTCCATCAAGGGAGAATTCACCGGGGATGACGTTGCATGCGCGCATCATGACTTGATCGATTGTGAACCAGAGTTGACACGATCGTCACGATTTCGCGCGCGATGATTCGCTTCGTCTCGATCAGCATGATTTTGCAAGGCGTGAGTGCGCGCGAGAAATAAATGTCGCCCAAGCAAGCTAACGCGGAGCTATCGGCGCGAAATCCGCAGCCTGCCCGTCGCTGCCAGACCGCCCGCGAAACACAAAGAAGCCCTTGTCCGTCGAAACGATATCCCCCGGCTTCAGCGTGTCATCGCTCAGCACCCGTTCAGTGGCGATTTTCTCCGGCGGATCTGGCACGAACGTGCGCAACGGAGCATTTAGCTTCCACTCCCGTCGCGCCTGCTCAGCCCGCGAGCGAGCCTCCCCGATCCGGCGCTTCCAATCCTCACGGGAGATATGACTATCGGGGGATGCGACGAGATCACTAGCCTCGCCTTCGACCGTCGAACCAGCCGTCGAGACCTCGTCGCCGGCCCAGGCCTGACCACACCAGGCATGGATCGTCACGACCAAGGCAACCATGGCGCCGAAATCTGGTCTCCTAGGGAGCATTGCGATCGTCCGACCATTCGAAACCCCACAGTAGTTCATCGGGGCTCCTGTGTCAGCAGCGACCGACTGAGAACCAATTGCACAACCTCCGTCATCCAACATCTGCTCGCAGGAATTCGACCCGAGCTCGAGAACATGGAGCGTATCGCCTGCGGCAGTCGGCCTTGTGTCGTCGAACAGGCCGACGCCGCCGGGCAGGTCGAGCAGAGCAAAGACGGCTAGGCCCGCAACATCAACTCACGCTTCGAACGCGAGCCTTGCCGCCTCTTGAAGCGAGATCGCGCAAACTCATTCTGCGAGAGCCGTCACTGGAGGCCGGGCGATCCTAAGCTACAGCCACTTGTCCACGAGCTGCCGTCACAGACCAAAACTCCCGTGATTATACGTGAATCGCGCACCGGATTCGCCGCGGTAAGGTTGAGAGGTTAGCTTAATTCTCGGTCTTTGTTGCGCGTTTCGTCGGATCGCCTATCCATCTCCGCACCGGGCTCCCCCAAGCCCGGCCCCACCCAAGCAAAGCCGCTGAGCGAACCGCTTGGCGGCTTTGTCGTCGTATCGACGTGAGAGGATAGTTTCGGTTATGGCGCGCAAGCCCTGGTCATTCAAGGAAGACCGCCGCCTGATGGAATTGGCCAAGTCTTCGACTTCGCTGGAAGATGCAGCGAAACAGCTCGGGCGATCACCCGACGCAATCAAGCGGATGGCCTTGCGCCTCGGCCTGTCGCTTAAGTCCAAGGCAGCAGCCAAGAAAGGCTAGCAGCCCGCGGAAGTCCGCCTGAAACGCTTGCGGAACCACGCCCCGCTCTCAGCGTTGTCTCGACAAGATCTGCTGAGAAAGCGGAGATTCCGTTGTGGCACATTATTTCATTATTGCGGTATCGATCTGGCTAGCCCTCAACGTTGCATTCGTCGTGCTGCGCCTTTGCGTTACGTGGCCCGTCGACCGCCACTCTTACCCAAGCAACTACCGATTGAGCGAGGTCCGGCTGCCGCGGCGTCCCCCTCGGCAGTTCCGCCAGCTATAACGGCTCCATCTGCGGGGCTGGAGTGATCCGGAGCACAACAGCGGGTCGCAGGGCAGGCCGAGTGCGACCTGAAACGGGGCTTGGCGGTTGTCAGTCGGCCCGCCTTAAACCTTATCTTAGCGCATCCCGGTTAAGTTCGGATAATCCTCTTTTAACCCTGTCCCGGGGCCGGATGCGATCAACACGGCCGAGATTTTCGACGGCGGCGCTCGTGCTTTCGGGCGCGGTGACGTTTGGACTAGGCGGCCACTTCGCCGCTACACAGTTCATTCACGATCAGCAGGCGCGCCATCTCGAAGAGCTGACCGAGGTCGTCACGCGCCGCTCAGAGTTCGCGGTCGACTTTGCCGCAGCAAGCCTCGACCAGTTGGCAAGCCGGGGGCTCGCCACCTGCGATCCGGCGGCGCTGCAGGCGATCCGTCTCCACGTCTATCGGCGCTCGGCGGTCAAGGACGTGCGTCTGGTCAACGCCGACGGCTCGGTGATCTGCTCGGCCTATTCGGAGACGCTGGAATTCGACAAGGGCTGGGTCGATCGCGGCGACATGCTGGCCTCGCGGGATGCGGGGCTGATGCTGTTCCGCGTCGAGCAATTCGGCGGCGACGCCCTCGGCGTGCTCAGGGACATCGGCAACAACAAGGCGCTGGTCGCCATCCTCGGCATCAACTCCAGCCTGTTCGATATCATGCCGGCGGAATTGCGCGCGCATGGTCAGGTCCTGCTGGCGCTCACGAATGGCGCGCAGCTTGGCGAATTCATGCTTGATGCCGACAAGGCGCTGCCGCATCCGGTCGATTTCGAGAAGCGCTCGGCACGTTACCCGCTGCGCACGACGATCCGCATCGACAGGACCGTGCTGTCGACATGGAACAGCCAGGCCTATTGGCCGGCCATCGCTCTCTCGCTCGCGCTGGGCGCGCTCTTCGGCCTCCTGCTGTCGCGGACGCGGCGCGTCGAGGGCCCCGTCGCCGATCTCGACCGCGCGTTGGCGCGCGGCGAATTCAGCCCCTATTTTCAGCCAATCTTCGATCTCAAGACCAGGCAGATCAAAGGATGCGAGATCCTGGTGCGTTGGCTGCGCGCGGACGGCTCCGTCGTGCCACCGATGAATTTCATTCCGCTGGCGGAGTCCAGCGGACGGATTCAAGGCATGACGTGGCAGCTTCTCGGCCGTGCCCTGGCCGACCTGCAGCCGCACCTGAAGGCCGACAAGGAATTCAAGCTTTCACTCAATGTCGTGCCCAAGCACCTCTTGAGCGCGGGTTTCATCGAGACACTGCGTAGCACCGTTGGTGCGGCCAAGGTGTCCACACGTCAGATCGTGATCGAGGTGACCGAACGCGACGAACTCGATGATCTCGTACGTGCCGCAGCCGTGGTGAGCGAGTTACGCGACCATGGCTTCCGCGTTGCCATTGACGACGTCGGCGTCGGCCATAGCGGACTATCGCGTTTGAAAGCGCTGGGTGCCAACACCATCAAGATCGACAAGTTCTTCGTCGATACCATCGCGGTGGATGCCTCGACCACGACCATCGTGGAGATGCTGGTCGCGCTCGCGCGCGATCTAAGCATGAGCGTCATCGCGGAGGGGATCGAGACCGAAGAGCAGGTCCGCGCCCTGATCTCCTGCGGCGTCGAAGAGGGCCAAGGCTATCTCGTCGCCGCGCCATTGCCCGTCAAGGAATTCGTCGAGCTTCTTGAGAGACGTAAATCGGCCGGCCTCGACGGCACGACACAAAAAGCCGCGCTTGTTGCCTAAAGCGCGATGAGATTTGGATGAATCGTCACCGCGCTTTAGGTTGTTGTTTGCGCATGATCTTTCCGGAAAAAAGCTTCGCACTTTTCCGGATCATGCTTTAGGAAAAGTCGGTCGGCGAGGCGGTTCGAAAGCAGCCGCCTGGAAGCAAACGCCTTCACATCTGACGAAGCCGAGCTGGCACGGCAAATGCTTCAAGGGGTGCCATGCTGGCACTGCTGTTCCTATTGGCTATTTTTGCGGCTGGATTTGCCGCCGGTTACGGCATTCGCGAGCTGCGTTCGCGACGACGCCGACGCAGGTTCAGGCGAATTGCCTTTTGAACGGGCGCGACGCAATTGGTTCATGATGTTGACACACGTTCACCCCGACCTTGACGAGGCATTGCGGACGGCCGACAAAGTTCCGGTCATCGCGGGCAAATTCATGTGATCGCGGGTCATCGGAAGTCCGCAAAACTGCCTTATGAATGTTGACCAGCACCGGTATCGGAGTGGCAAGCGCTCCGATGGTGGTACCCTCGCATGTTCGACATCATACTCCTGGCTGCCATCGTGGCAATTTCGTTCGCGGCTGGTTACGGCACGCGATCCGTCGTCTCGCAGAGGCGTCGTACGCAATACCTCAAGTTGAAGCCTTATGTGCGCCCCTCCAAATCGTCGGAGCCTCCACAGTTCCTGATCCGTCCTCGCGGTGGAAATGTCGCACAGATGCCGAGGGTTGCATCAAACGGCCGTCGTGGCGGCTGATTCTGGCAGGTCTTTCCGGTCCGGCCCTCGCCCGGCCCTGATGAAAATTTGGCGCGTCCGTCGATGCGAAGCGTCGGCTAGCGCTCTCGTCCGACCGAGAGGCGTGGCCTCCTTAACGATAGCAAAGGGTTTCCCGGCATCAGCTCGCAGAGTTGGGTATGGTGCGGACATGTTTCGGAACCCCCTCGTCGCGGCCACTAGCGTCTGCTTTGCCCTGATAAGTTACGCCACCTTGGCGAAGTTGGCAGGTCGCCCCGTGCTCGTCGGCCATCACGAAGCCTATTGGATCGTCGTCGTCGAGCGGTTCAGCGCTTATGGACTATTGGGCTTTCTCCTGTCCTTTTTGCTGCCTGGACGCTTCCGTCTCGCTTGCATGCTCGTGCTGTCAGTCGCAATCGGGCTCGAGGTTCTGCAAGCTCTAACGCCCGATCGCGATCCGGCCCTGGTGGATGTGCTGCAGAAAGCAGCAGGGGGAACAGTCGGTGTGCTGTTAGCTCAGACCATCCTCGCCTTTTTGCCTAGATCTCCATCCTAGACACGTTCTGCACACTCTGCTCAAAGCTCGCAGCAAGACGCAGATTGGCAAACTGCGGCTTCTGATCCACAATGCGCAATCTGTTGAGAGGATTTGGAACGATGGTCCGCAAACTTCATGTGCTTCTGGGTGGAGCTTTGCTCATTGCGACATCGCCCTCGGCAGTCGCCCAAGGCACCTATCCGAGCGGTGTGCGCAGTGGCTACACCGGCACTGCGTCTGGTTCATCCACCCCGACCACCGCCGCCACGGGAACGTCCTCCTCTCCGGCACCAGCGACTCGAAACCTGGGAACCGGCCAAGGACGTACCGAGGGCGCAATGGGCCTTACGCCGCAATTGCAGAAAGAGTTGGGGATTGGTCGTCAACAATAGGCGCGTTGCCAGTTACGTCCGAATGCGTGTTGCGCCTGGCCTATCCGTAAATTGATCGAGAACGCCCACAGCTGACCGGCGACATCATTCAGGCTTGCCGAACCTCTTACGACGCCGCGCCCCTGATCAGCGGCTCACCGGTTCTTCCGGAGCATCCTGACCGCGAACCACCGCACGTGCGGTTCCGAGATCGATGGCGCGGCCGCTATGCGCGCGCAACATGGCCTCGAACGACTTCTTGACCCCGCCCAGGTCATGATCGATCGAAGCGTCGCGAAGCATGGCGCGCGCATCGGTGTGAAAAAGCAGGGCTGCGGCAACAGCCAGAGGGAACAGGTGCTTCATGCTGGGTCCGACGATCAATTCCAGCGTGACGTTATCGCGGCAAAGTGCGACCAAATGGCGACGCTTTCGTTGCCGCAGGGCGCCTCCATGAACGGTATCGAGATGAACGGTCTCGCGCGTGATCGTCGGGACCAGAGGCGTTAGCCTGCACCAAGCTGCCTGACTTGGCGGGCCGCCTCTACTTCATCATCTGCCCGCGCAACTCGCCACCCGGATTCGCGGCGGTATGGATGTTCGCATACCACTTGCCAGCCAGGAGATCCGCGGCCTGCGTGTCGGTCAGCGTGGCGCTGCCCTGGATCGGGCTCTGCACCGTCTTGAACGGCAGGGCGATGCCGGCGTTCTTGCCGGCCTCGCCGGGACCATGGAAATGGGCCCCCATCGCCGGGCCCGTCAGGCCGGCATAGGTGACAGTGTAGGTCAGGGTTTTCGTCTCGGTGTCGTAGGTCGCTTCCGCCTTGCCCGTCCCGGGCGAATTGTTCGGAGGCACCTCATTGCCGCCTTTGAGGTCGGCCTGAAGTTTCACGACCTCCGCCCTCGCCGACGCTGCTGTCGCAATCGTCGCCGCGCCCAACAAAGCTGTTCCCACCAGCGTCACGCACGCCCGATAAGCGGCCGTCCTCATGGCATCCTCCTGCAGGCTGTATGCCCGTGCGGGTTGAAACCCCGAGGCCCAGCCAGAAATTCCGGAGGCGAATTTATGCCTGATTCGGGGCAGCCATAGCGGGAATCTCGACGCGGATCGCAATGCCCGGTCCGGGCGATCGCTTACGCCACTCCGCGCCTGCCAAGGAACTCATGCGGTGTCAGGAGTTCGGCCATCTGCCGATGCGTGGCCTGGAGCGCTGCGATGGCTCCGTCGAGATCGAAATCAGACTCGCGGACGGAGGCGAAGAACTTGGCCGTCAACGCCAGATCCAGCTTGACGCGCGTCGTTCCGTCGCGGCTCTTGCGACGGTCAAGTGACAGGTGAATGGCTCTCATTCTGGCTTCACTGCTGTCGCAGTCGCACAGTCTTCCGAGCTCGTCATAGGTCATCCAGATCTGAGGCATGTTTCTTCTTCCACCACCGTTATCGGGCTTCAGATTTAGATTTCACGTCTAAAGGCTCGGTTGCTTCAGTCCGGCTACGGCGCCTTTTCGAGGCAACAGTGTCAATGCAGTACTAAGATGCGGGAGACCTGGGAGGTCCGGGGAAGTGGCGCGGCCGGGAACGGCTGTCGGGCCCCTTGGGCAATTTGTCATTGAGCTTCACCACCGCACATCGCGTCTCGGCGGCAGGTTGATCCTCCTGGCTGTAGATCAGCGTCGCCTCGAACATCACGTCAGGCGCTTGCCTCGCCGTTCCAGAGCAGGTCGCCATCGCGCCACTGCACACGCCAGAGAGCTCGACCTCGACCTCGTCATGCCCGAACACGGTCGGCGGCCCGTCGGCATACCGCTTGGTGGTCAGGAGGGCCGTGAAGCGCTGCTCGTCGACCCGATAGGATCCGCCATAGGTGAAGAAGCTGTCGCTGCCCGAGATCCGCCCTTCGGCCAGATGTACGACGCCGGTGCCCTGGCCACGCGGGGTCCTGAACCAGGCAGCGTATTTGCCGTCTCTCAGCATGAAAAACATCCGTCGCAATTCCATGCGTATTTGCGACCAACTCTGGGGCGCGACAATGACCGATGCGACGAGCATTTTGCAACGGTTAACGCCGTGCAAAGCCAACCCGTCAAATTGCTGTAGGCGCGCGCAAAGGCGCGGCGGCGGACGTCAGAACAATTCTATGCCGTCATCCGCTGTCTCGACCGCCTCGACCCTGCGCGTGGTGGCGATCGACGCCAGCCCGAGCGTTTGCAGGAAGTCGCGGTGGACGTCCCGCTCGCGCTCCATCGTGTAGCGCGCGAAGAGATCGTCGAGCATCGTCTGATCCTGAGCTTGCGGTTGTGGCCGCTGTGCGCCCGCACTCGCAGTCTCGAGCCGCGCGGCAACCGCAGGCAATGCCGAGGAGCTCTCGCCCAGCGAGGTCATCAGGCCCTGCGCCGAATTCATCAGCCCCTCGAATTCGGCGCCTTCATCGACGAGCCGGCTCATCAGCTTGCCGAGCCGTTCGTTGCCGGCCTCGACCTCGCGCAGCGCCTGGAGGATCTGCGGCTCGAGCTTGGCAAGCTGGGTGGGATCGCCCTGCACGCGGAGCTGTTTCAGCTCCTGCGCGGAGCGTTCGATACTGTCGAGCACCGGCCGCAGGCGCCCCGCGCCCGCCGAGACCTGATCGGCGGTCGCCTTGAGCTCGTTCGCGATCACGACGAAGGCGCTGCCGCGGCTGCCGAGATGGCTGGCCTTGAGCCCGGCATTCATGCCGATCAGGGTGATGTCGACGGTCGCCTCGGCGAGCCCGGCGATCGCCTGGCGAAATTTTGCCAGCGTGTCCTCGACGATGGCGAGCGCCTCGTCGACCGCGCGGCCGGCGCTTTCGCAGGTGCCGATCAGGGTCGAGGCATGCGCCAGGGTCTGCTTGATGCGCGCCAGGAACGACGACGAGCCGCCCTCCTCGCCGCCGAACAGCGTGCGGCCGTGGCCGACGACACTGCCCGCGTCGTGCAGGATGGCGGACAGCGCGCGCACGATCTGGCCGATGTCGCCGCCGAATTCGCGCTGAGCATCCCTGAGCAGGGCCGCCTGCAACTGGCAGATCGCGCGCGCGCCGTCCTCGCTTACGACCGCTTCGGGAACGAGGCTCGTGGACGATCCCGACGCAAGGCCAAGGCCGTGACAGACATGCTCGAGGCGCTGGCGCGTGCTGTCGCCGGCCTGAAGCGAAATGATCGCGCCGCCGACCGCCTCGGCGATCTTCCTGGTGCTGGCGCTCGCGAGGTCGGCGAGCTGTCTGCCGTTGCGGCGCTGCTCGCGCATTCCGGAATAGGCCGCACCGAGCTCGGCGCTCTCGGCCACCAGCTGCCTGGCGTAGCGGCTCTCGAATTCCTTCTGCCGGCCGGACGCCGTGGCGACGGCATCCGACAGGCGCTGCTGGTCCTTCGCGCAGCCTTCGATCGAGCCCTGCACAGCCTTGCCGAGATCGTAGGCCTCCTGCGTGAAGGCGAGAAAGCCTTCGCGATCGCCGTCGAGCGAGGCCGCCTCGATCCGCGCGCTGCGCGCGATGATGGTGATCATCTGAATGTGCTTGAACAGCGGCTTGAGCAACGACGACGCCTCCGCCGTGCTCTTGCCGATCGTCTCCAGGAGCGCGCTTTCCGCCGGCAGCGCCTCTGCGAGTTCGCTGAGCCGCGCGGCGATCTCCTGCAGGGCGGTGGCGGCGCCCTCGATCTCGGCGCCGGAGAGCTCCTCCGAGAGCGTCGCAAGGCCCTGGTTCAGCTCCTTGAACATGAGGTGGCCGCGGCCGAGATCATGACCGACGCGCGCGAAGACATCCTCGATCCGCGACGAGACATCCTCGATCGCGGCGGTCGCCTCAGTCAGTGTGTTGGCCGGAATGGCGGACATTGCGATCAACCTGCCGCCGCGACATGCCCGGCCTGGTACCAGAGCATGATCTCGCGCGGGATGTGGTGCAGCGCGACCACCTTCTCGACGCCGCCATGGGCAATGGCTTCCTTGGGCATGCCGAACACCACGCAGCTCTCTTCGTCCTGAGCGCGCGTCGAAGCACCGAGCTTGCGCATCTCCAGCATGCCGCGGGCGCCGTCGTCGCCCATGCCGGTCATGATCACGCCGAGCGCATTGGCGCCCGCGTGCTGGGCCGCCGAGCGGAACAGCACGTCAACGGAGGGACGATGCCGCGACACCGGCGGGCCGTCCTTGATCGCGATCTGGTAGCGCAAGCCGATGCGCTGAAGCAGCATGTGACGGGCACCGGGCGCGATATAGGCGCAGCCCGGCAGCACCGGCTCGCCGTCCTCGGCCTCCTTGACGCGGATCTGGCAGACGCTGTCGAGACGCCTGGCAAAGGCTGCGGTAAAGCCCGGCGGCATGTGCTGGACGATGACGATGGGCGGACAATGCGGCGGCAGCATCTCGAGGACGTCGTTGAGGGCCTCGGTCCCGCCGGTCGATGCGCCGATGCACACGATGCGTTCCGTCGTCGGCCGGACCTTGCCCTGCACCGGCGGCGGAATGATCGCATCAGCCGTCAGCTTCTTCTCGATCACCCTGCGCTCGGAGCGCGGACGCACCCGCGCGCGCGCCGCCGACTTTACGGCCTCGCGCAACCGCGTCGAGCATTCGAGCAGCGCCTGGCGCGTGTCGATCTTCGGCTTCGGCACGATGTCGACTGCGCCGGCCTCGAACGCCTCGAACATCACGTTCGAGCCCTCTTCGGTGAGCGAGGAGCAGATGATCACCGGGATCGGACGCTGTGCCATGATCTTGCGCAGGAAGGTCATGCCGTCCATCTTGGGCATCTCGATGTCGAGGATGATGACATCGGGAATCTCGTTCTGGAGGCGGCGCGCCGCCGCGAACGGGTCGGACGCGGTCCCCATCACCTCGATATCAGGGTCTTCCGAAAGGATCGTCTGCAGGATTTGGCGCACCGACGCCGAATCGTCCACGATCAGTACGCGAACTTTCTCCCTCGGCATCTGGGCGGCGCTCCGATCAGACCTTGAAAATAGTTGGCTGGACTTGCTTCAGACCCGGCACTGCACTGTGAATCATCGATTCCGAATGGCCGACCAGGAGATAGCCGCCGGGCCGCAAATGGCTGCACAATTGCTCGATCACCTTGCGCTGCGTCTCGCGCTCGAAATAGATCAGGACGTTGCGGCAGAAGATGATGTCGACGTCGCGGTCGACCGGATAGGACGAATCCATGAGATTCATCCGCATGAAATGCGTCATGCGCCGCAGCTCTGGCACCACCCGCACCTCGCCGCGCAACTTGTCCCGCGACGACAGGAAGTATCGCTTCACGAAGTTTTCCGGCACCGGAGCGAGCACGTCGCGGGTATAGATCGCGGTCTTGGCAAGGCGCAGCACCGCCGTTGAAATATCTGTCCCGAGGATTCGGTACTGGAAGCGCGATCCATTCCGGGTCATGTCGTCCAGCACCATGGCGGTGGTGTAGGCTTCCATCCCCGTGGAGCTCGCCGAGCTCCAGATCTTCAGGTTCGCATTCCGGCGTCCATGCGATTTGAGCAGGGCCGGAACCGCCACGTCACGCATGAACGTGAAGTGCTGGGGTTCGCGGAAGAAGTCGGTCTTGTTGGTCGTCACCACATCGATGAGATGGGTGAGCTCGGTGTCGAAATGCTCGGCCTCGAACAGGTTCTCGACATATTCGTTGAGGTCGGAGAAGTTAAGCGCGCGTACGCGCTTGTGCAACCGTCCCTCCAGCATCAGCCGCTTGCCCTGCGGCAGCTTGATGCCGACCTGGCCCTCGATCAAGTCGGCGATGGTCCGGAAGTGGCGGTCGGACAGATGCACCGCCGTATCCTGCATGGCGGGCATCATCGCTGCATGCCCCCAACCGGGATGGCCGCCGCCTGCACTGAATGTCGGGCCGAACGGGCCATCTTGAATCCCACGCGTTTACGCAATTGCTGACGAGAGACCGGCCCACCGGGAAGTGGGCCGATTCCCTCGGAGAGCCCTAGCGCTGGAAATCGGCGTCGCGATCGTCCTCGCCGTCGTTCATGTCGAAAGCGAAGCCGCCGCCGCCGGCCGCCTTCAGGGCGCGCGCGGGCCTCGCCTGCGGCTTCTTGGCCGGACGCTCGGCCGCCGCCATCGTGGCCGCCTTGGCACGCAGCTGATTGACCGCGCGATCGATCGGCGCCGGCGCCTGGCTCTTTGCGCCGTGGTCGATGCGGAAATAGGCGATCGTCGACTGGAGCTGCTCGGCCTGCGAGGCGAGCTCTTCGGAGGTCGAGGACACCTCCTCGGAAGCACTGGCGTTCTGCTGGCCGACCTTGTCGAGCTGCTGGATCGCCTGGTTGATCTGGGCCGAACCGACGTCCTGCTCGCGGCAGGCCGCGGTGATCTCCTCGACGAGCTCCGCTGTCCGCTTGATGTCGGGGACGAGCTTGGAGAGCATGGAGCCTGCCTCCTGCGCCACCTTGACGGTCTCGGCCGAGAGCGTGCCGATCTCGGCCGCAGCCGCCTGGCTGCGCTCGGCGAGCTTGCGCACTTCGGAGGCGACCACCGCAAAGCCCTTGCCGTGCTCGCCGGCGCGCGCGGCTTCGACCGCGGCGTTGAGCGCGAGCAGGTCGGTCTGACGTGCGATCTCCTGCACGATCGTGATCTTCTCGGCGATGGTCTGCATCGCGTTGACGGCGCGACCCACCGCGGCGCCGCTGGCTTCGGCGTCCTTGGCGGACTGCGCGGCGATCTTCTCGGTCTGGTTGGCGTTGTCGGCGTTCTGCTTCACGTTCGAGGCCATCTCCTCCATCGAGGAGGAAGCCTCTTCCGCAGACGAAGCCTGCTCGGTCGCGCCCTGCGAGAGCTGCTCGGCGCTGGCCGAGAGCTCCTGGCTGCCGGCGGAGACGTTCTGCGCCGCGGTCAGGGCTTCCGACACGATCTGGCGGAGCTTCTCCACCATGCGCTCGAGCGCGAGGCCGAGCGTGTCCTTGTCCGACAGCGGCTTGGCCTCGACCGTGAGATCGCCCTGCGCGATCTGGTTGGCGAGCGCCGCCGTCGCGTTCAGGTTCACCGTCATCGCATTCAGCGACTTGATCAGGTCGCCGATCTCGTCGTTGCTGGACGACTCGATCTTGTGGCTGAGATCGCCGATCGCCACCGCATCGGCGAGGCCGACGGCCTGCGCCAGTGCGCGGCTGATGTTGAGCGCGATCCAGGTCGCTGCAGCCGCGGCGATCAGCAGCGAGGCGATCACCAGGCTCATCAGGATCATCTCGGCGCGGGCGCCGTCCTGCTTGGCCTGTTCGGCCTGCTCGGCCATGTTCTTCCTGACGTTCTTGATGTAGCCGTCGGCCGCTTCGATCGCGTCCGCAACGACCTTGCGGCCGTCATGCATGGAACGGTCCAGCGCCTGCGGCTTGTCGGTCTTCGCGAGGCGGACCGTCTCGTCCTGATAGGCGTTCAGCTTGGCGAACGCGACATTGAAGCTCTCCATCAGCTTCTTGCCGCTCTCGCTGGCCGCCGCGTAGATCTCGTCCTTGGACTTGGCGACCGCTTCGCGGTTCTTGATCAGGTCAGCCCGGAACTGCTCGTGCTCTGCGTCGGACGCTGCGAGGATGGAATTCTTCTCCGAGCGCACGAGGAAGAGAATGCCTTCCTTCAACTCGGCGGCCTTTTCCATGCGGCCCGAACGACTGACCAGCAACTCGGTGGTGCCGACCATGTCGGCGAGCTTCATGTAGCCGACCGCACCGGCAATCATGGACAGCAGGATGACGACGCCGAAGGCGCTGGCAAGCTTGGCTTTGACGGTGAATCTCATGTCAGTCTCGTTGGTTCGAATTGGGGTGCTTACGCTTGTCCACGCTTCACTCTTGCAAACTCAGGCGGCGCGGGGCGCATCGCGCCCTTCCGGGATCTCGTCATGCGCCATCAGCTTGGCGAGGTCGAAGATGACGACGAACTTCTCGCCCTTGCGGCCGATGCCGGCGGCGTAATCGGACTGCCATTTGCCGCCGACCTCGGGGATCGGCTCGATCGCCTGCTCGTCGATGTCGGTGACCTCGAACACGCAGTCGGCGACGAAGCCGACACCGAACAGGCGGTCCTTCATCGGCACGTCGAGGATGATGATGCGGGTCGCCTCGGTGGCCGCCACGCTGGGCAGGCCGAGCTTGGTCCGGAGGTCGACGATCGGATAGCCGCTGCCGCGCACGTCGATCATGCCAAGCAGGAAATTCGGCGCATGCGGCAGGCGCGAGATCGGCCGCATGTCGAGGATTTCACGGACGTTGCGGATGCTGATGCCGAACGTCTCGCCGGCGAGCCCGAGCGTCAGATATTGCGAGGTTGCGGCCATGTTGCAGTCCAGGGATCCCAGGTTTCGTGAAGTGCGCGGTCCGGCTCGGGGCCGGACCGGCTTTGATCAGCGTTGAAACTCGGCGTCGCGGTCGTCTTCGCCGTCATGCATGTCGAACGCGAAGCCGCCACCGCCGGCGACCTTCGTCGCGCGCGCGGGCTTGCGGGCGGGCGCGGGTTTCTTCGCCCCGCGATCCGCCGCCGCCATGTGCGCGGCCTTGGCGCGGAGCTGGCCGACCGCGCGGTCGATCGGCGCGGGGGCGGCACTCTCACTGCGTCCGCCCTGCTCGATGCGGAAGAACGAGATGGTCGACTGGAGCTGCTCGGCCTGCGAGGCGAGCTCTTCCGAGGTCGAGGACACCTGCTCGGAGGCGCTGGCGTTCTGCTGGCCGACCTTGTCGAGCTGCTGGATCGCCTGGTTGATCTGGGCCGAACCGACGTCCTGCTCGCGGCAGGCCGCGGTGATCTCCTGGACCAGTTCGGCGGTCTTCATGATGTCGGGCACGAGCTTGGCCAGCATGTCGCCGGCTTCCTGCGCGACCTTCACGGTCTCGGTCGACAGCGTGCCGATGTCGGCTGCCGCCGCTTGGCTCCGTTCGGCGAGCTTGCGCACTTCGGAGGCCACCACCGCAAAGCCCTTGCCGTGCTCGCCGGCGCGCGCGGCCTCGACCGCGGCGTTGAGCGCGAGCAGGTCGGTCTGACGTGCGATCTCCTGCACGATCGTGATCTTCTCGGCGATGGTCTGCATCGCGTTGACGGCGCGGCCGACGGCAACGCCGCTGGCTTCCGCATCCTTGGCCGACTGCGCCGCGATCTTCTCGGTCTGGTTGGCGTTATCGGCGTTCTGCTTCACGTTCGAGGCCATCTCCTCCATCGAGGACGAGGCTTCCTCGGCGGACGAGGCCTGCTCGGTCGCGCCCTGCGAGAGCTGCTCGGCGCTGGCGGAGAGCTCCTGGCTGCCGGCCGAGACATTTTGCGCGGCGGTGAGAGCTTCGGCAACGATCTGCCGGAGCTTCGCGACCATCACGTTCAGCGACCTGACGAGATCGCCGATCTCGTCGTTGCTCGCGGAGGGAATGGTCTGGTTCAGATCGCCATCGGCCACCGCTCCGGCAAGGCTGACGGCGCGGCCGAGCGAGCGGCTGATCGAGATCGAAATCCACAAGGCTGCCGCGATCGCGACCATCAGCGAGACACCAAGAAGCGACAACAGCATGAACTGCGCCTGATGCCCCTCTTCCTTCGACTGGATGGCCTGGTCAGCCATCTGTTTCTTGGTGTTCTCGACATAGGCACCCATGGACTCGAGCGCCTCGTTCACGAGCTTGCGCCCCTCGTTGGTCGAGCGGTCCGTCGCCTTGGCCTTGTCGGTCTTCGCGATCCGGATCGTCTCTTCCTGATAGGCATTCATCTTGGCGTAGGACACCGCGAAGCCGTCGAGCAATTTCCTGCCGGCTTCACTGGCGAGCGCGTAGACCTCGTCCTTGGTCTTGAACGCAGCCTCACGCCGCTTGGCGGCATCGGCGGCGGCCTGCTCGACCTCGCTCTCATTGCCGATGATGGCGTTCTTTTCCGCGCGGAGCTGGAGGAGGACGTCCTTCTCGATCTGGGTCGCCTTCTCCATCCGCTTGGCGCGGAGGACCATGCTGTCGGCCGTCGCCATCATGTCGCCGAGCTTCATGTACGCCACGCCGCCGGCGACCATGGACAGGACGATGACCAGGCCGAACGCACTGGCCAGCTTTGCCTTGACCGTAAATCTCATCTTCAGCCCCTCGTCAGTCTCGCCCCCGAGACCTGCTCTCAATTCAGAATGCGTTCCATGTTGGGAACGATGACGAACTCTTCGCGCCATTTGGCGATGAAGCGAATGAACTCCGGTTTCCAATGCATGCCGACGCGCGGCGTCTGCTGCACATCGGTCTGCGAAATCTCCGTGACCTCGTAGACCTTGTCGGCAGTGACGCCGACCAGGACCGGCTCGCCGTCGAGCTGCAGCTCGATGACGACGATGCGGGTGTCGCCTGAATCGGCGAGCTGCGGCATGCCGAAACGGATGCGCAGATCGGCGAGCGGAATGACGTTGCCGCGCACGTTGATCACGCTGGGAACGAACGCGCGCGCTCCCGCGACCTTGGTCACGGGCACGGGATCGATGATCTCGCGCACGAGGCCTGCGTCGAGTGCGAACTTCTCCTCGCCGAGGCCGATCATCACGACCTGCATCGCGCCCGCCTGGTGCTCGCCGGCTTGCCCCTCGTTCATCACGCCGCCTCGCTGATGTGCTGCTTCTCGACCTTCGACTGCGCCAGCGTGACGAGCTGGGCGACGTCGAGGATCAGCGCTGCCGTGCCGTCACCCAAAATCGTCGCGCCGGAGAAGATCGTGACGTCGGAGTGCAGCTTGGAGAGCGACTTGATCACGGTCTGGTGGTTGCCGATGATCTGGTCGGCGACGAGGCCGACGCGGGTCTCGCCGGTCGAGATGATGATGGTCTTCTGGTGCCGGTCGGGCGATCCCGACGCGGTCAGCAGCTCGCGCAGGCGCAGGAACGGAACGAGATTACCGCGTACGTTGAGGAAGTTGCGGCCGCGCGAGCGCTCGTCCTCGGCGGTCAGCTCGACGCATTCCTCCACCGCCGACAGCGGGATGATGTAGCGGCCTTCGCCGACGCGGATCAGGAGACCTTCGATGATTGCCAGCGTCAGCGGCAGGCGCAGCGTCACGATCGTGCCCTGGCCCGGCTTGGTCGACAGGTCGATCGTGCCGCGCATGTTCTCGATGGTGCGCTTGACCACGTCCATGCCGACGCCGCGGCCCGACAGCGCCGAGATGGTCTGCGCGGTCGAGAAGCCGGGATGGAACAGGAACTGGTGGATTTCGTGATCGGTCAGCACGGCGCCGGCCGCGATCAGGCCCTGCTCTTCCGCCTTGGCGCGGATGCGCGCGGTGTTGAGGCCGCCGCCATTGTCCTTGACGGTGACGAGCACCTGCGCGCCGGAATGGACGGCGGCGAGCTCAATCCGGCCCTGCTCGGTCTTGCCGTTGGCGGCGCGCGTTGCGGTGTCCTCGATGCCGTGGTCGATCGCGTTGCGGATCAGATGCACCAGCGGATCGGCCAGGCACTCGATCATGGTCTTGTCGAGCTCGGTGTCCTCGCCCGAGGTGACGAATTCGACCGGCTTCGACAGATCGCGCGAGAGGTCATGCACGAGGCGGCGGAAACGGCCGAACAGCGAGCCGATCGGCACCATGCGGGCGCCCATCGTGGTGTCGCGCAAGGAGGAGGCGAGGCGCTCGATTTCCTCGGCGATCATCTTGATCGAGAGGTCGGAGCCGGAGGCGGCAAGCTGGCTCAGCCGCGCCTGGGCGATGACGAGCTCGCCGACGCGGTCCATCAGTTCGTCGAGGCGCTCGGCCTGGACGCGGACGGTGGCGATGCCGCGCTCTTCGCGCTTGGCCTCGACCTTCGGTTCAGGCTTCGCTTCGGGCTTGATTTCGGGCTTGATTTCGGGTTTGGGCTCCGCCTTTGCGGCGGGCGGCTCCGCGACGGGCGCGGCAACGGCCTCGGCCACCGGCGCGGGCATCTCGGCGACCGGCTCCTCGTCGAGGAGCTGGAACAGCGGCGCCGGGGCCGGCGCTTCGACATGCTCCAGCGGCGAGAGCGTCAGCTTCATCTCGTCCTGGACGAACATGAAGACGTCGTCGATCGCGTCCTTGTCGCAGGCGGCGTGCAGCTTGACGTCCCACTTCAGATAGCAGTCCTCCGGCTCCATCTCGTCGAGGAACGGGATGCCGTCGGTGATGGGCACGACGAAGCAGGGACCGAGCTTGCAGAGGTCTTCCAGCAGGTCGAGCGGATTCGAGCCGTTGCGCAGGATGTGGGATTCGAATTCGAGATAGAGGTGCCAGCCGGCCTGCTTGCTCTCGGTCGGAGCCAGCGGCGGCGCTTCCACGGCCGCGGCGATGGGAGCTGCGGGCTGATCCGACGACACGAAGCGCTTGAGATCGTCGAGGATGGCGTCGCCGATGATGTCGTCGGTCGACTGCGGATCCTCGATCAGCGCGCGGATATAGTCCTTGGCGGCGAGCGCGACCGAGATCAGCTCCTGGCTTGGCTTGATCTCGCCCTTGCGGACGCGGTCGAAGGCGGTCTCGAATTCATGGGTGAAGGAGGCGACCTTGTCGAAACCGAACATCGCGCCCGAGCCCTTGATCGTGTGCAGGGCGCGGAAGGCGGAATCGACCAGCTCGCGGTCGTCGGGACGCTGGCCGAGGTCGAGCAGGGCTCCTTCCAGGACCTCGAACAGCTCGCTGGCTTCCTGGCGAAAGACCTCGGTCGGGTCCATCACGTTCATGCGCGCACCAGCTTGCCGACGACGGCGAGCAGCTGCTCGGGCTTGAACGGCTTGGTGATCCACCCGGTGGCGCCGGCGCTCTTGGCTTCCTGCTTCACCGCGTCGTTGGATTCGGTGGTGAGGAACACGATGGGCATGCCGACCGCGCTCGGCAGCTTGCGCAGTGCCCGGATCAGCTCCAGCCCGTTCATGACGGGCATATTCAAGTCGGTGATGACGAGATCGAGCTTGCCGGCCTGGGCCTTGGCGAGCCCTTGCGCGCCGTCGCCGGCCTCGATCACGTTGTGACCGGCCGGCTCGAGCACGACCTTGATCATCTGCCGGATGCTGGGCGAATCGTCGACCGTGAGAATCGTGGCCATCAGGTGCCATCTTTCTTTTGCGGGAAATGCTGATCGATCATCGCCTCGCTGGTGAAGCCGGCACGGCGAAGGGTGTTGCGCAGAGACTGGGAGAATGATGTGAGCACCACCGGGCGGCCCTGGGCCTCGCCCGTCTTGGCGGTCGACAGCAGAAGCTGGATCGAGGTCACGTCGGCCTTGTCGACGCTCGAACAATCGATCTCGAGCCGGTCCTGCCGGCCGAACGCCTCGCGGATCAGGTCATAGACATTGCGGATCGCAGCGATGCTGCAATCCGCCGGCAGCCGTAGGGACCACTTCGGCTCGGTGACATCAGACGACATTCGTCCCCCAAATTTCCCCGAGACTCACTGCACGCATGGCGCGAATCTCGCGCGACGACTATTCGGTGTGGAGAGTGTGCAAACCCCTAATGGACATCCCCGTACAACTACGGGTCACAATCCCTAGAACTTCGCCTGTGCATGCAAGCATGCATGGCCTGCCCGAATCTCATGCGCTCCGCGCAGTCTTCAGGCTGCGTGATGCCGGCGAAACGTTTGCTCCGCGTTAAATCGCAAAGGCTATGTCGAGGTCATGCCTCGCCATCCGAACGAGCCCGGCCGCCGATGCTGACCCAAGCGCTCCTGGTTGATGACAGCCGCTCCGTCCTCAACTTCCTGAAACGCCACATCGAAGCCGAAGGTCTGGTCGAGGCCACCACCTTCCTCGATCCCGTGGAGGCGCTGGCCTGCGCGCGAGAGCGCGTGTTCGATCTCGTGCTGGTCGACTACGAGATGCCGCATATGGACGGCATCAGCTTCATCCGCACTTTGCGGACCCTGCCGGGCTGCGCCGACATCCCGATCGCGATGATCACCTCGCGACAGACCGATGACGTCAAGATGGAAGCGCTGCAGGCCGGTGCAACCGATTTCCTGCCCAAGGCACCGCAGAGCGTAGAGATGACGGTGCGCCTGCGGAATTTGATTCAGCTTGGTGCAGCCGTACGCAAGCTCAACGACCGAGCCGCGCATCTGGCGAGCGAAGTCGCGGCCGCGACGCGGAAGCTCGGCGAGCGCGAGGAGGAGATCATCCTGCGGCTCGCGCTCGCGGTCGAATACCGCGACAACGACACCGGCGAGCATACGCTGCGGGTCGCCCGCTACAGCCGCATCATCGCCGAGCAGCTCGGCCTGCCGGCCCGGCTCTGCCGCGACATCTACCTCGCCGCGCCCCTGCACGACGTCGGCAAGGTCGCCATCCCCGACAACATCCTGCTCAAGCCCGGCAAGCTGACCGACGAGGAGATGGCGGTGATCCGGACCCATGCGACCATCGGCGAGAGGATCCTGGCGGACTCCAGTTGCGAGCTGATCCAGCTCGGCGCGCAAATTGCCGCAGGCCATCACGAGCGCTGGGACGGCGCCGGCTATCCGAGCGGCCTCAAGGCCGACGAGATCCCGGTCGCCGCGCGCGTGGTCGCGGTCGCCGACGTCTTCGACGCCCTGACGACGCGGCGCCCATATAAAGAGCCGATGCCGCTGGAGGCCGCGCGCAACTACCTGGTCGAGCATCAGGGCCGTCAGTTCGACCCGGCCTGCGTCGAGGCCTTCCTGTCGCGCTGGGACGAGGTCGTTGAGATCGCCGTCGGGCAGCAGGCGACGCCATATCAGAAGACCGAGGCGACGCTCGTTCCTAATATAGAGAGTGCGGCGCAGAGCCGTCCGCCCATCCCGGCGGCCTGATATTATCCATTCGGCCAACGGCTTGCCGCGGCTCCGTTTTCTCCGGTCGCCGGGTTGAACCTGTTCCTGCTAAAGTGGCACCAATACTAAGAGTGATTCTGGTCACACATGCCTGGGCGCGCCGCTGCTAAGCATCGGACCAGGACGGGGACCGGTAGAGCATCGGTCGAACTGGATGAGCATTCCCATGAAAAGCCTGATCGGCGCCGCTGTCGGCGCGTTCTGCCTTGCGGCCCCCGCTTTGGCGGAGACGCCGGCCGCGATCGTCGAAGACGTCCAGGGCAAGGTCGACGGCGTCGCGTTCATGGACTATGTGGCGCCGGGCAAGATCATCAAGCTCGGGCCCAAAGCGAGCATCACCCTCAGCTATCTCAAATCCTGCCAGCGCGAAACCATCAGCGAAGGCGTCGTCCTGGTCGGCGCCGAGCAGAGCACCGTGCAGCTCGGCGAGGTCAAGCGGGAAAAAGTGCCCTGCGATACCAACGCGGCGAAACTGTCGGAGCGCGAGGCGAACCAGAGCGCCGCGACCACCTTCCGCACCATGCGCTCGGACGCCAAGGGCGCGCCATCGAAGCTGCCGACGCTCTACGGCACAGCGCCGCTGGTGCAGGCCAAGAGCGGCAGCACGCTGGTGATCGAGCGCACCGACGGCAAGGAGCCCACGATCAGCGTGCCGCTCAAGACCGAGATCATGGTCGGCGGCAAGTTCTACGACTTTGCCAAGGCCGGAAAGACGCTCACCCCCGGCGGCAGCTATCTCGCCATTCTCGGCGCCAAGCGCTACGCCTTCCAGGTCGACGCCAGCGCCACGTCATCGCCGACGCCGATCGTCGGTCGCCTGCTGCGGCTCGAATAGGCGACCAAGCGACGGGGCGATGCGGCGGATCGGCAGACGGGACATCGTTGCGGCGATCCTGATCGCGCTCCTTGCGGGCGCGGTCTTTACGTCCCCGCCGCTTCGGTCGCTGCAAGGTCTCTCGCTTGATATCCTCACGGCGCTGCGCGGCAAGATCGTCGGCGACCGCCGCGATCCCGCGACATCGCCTGTGGTCGTCGTGGCGATCGACGGTGAGACCTACGACACCCCACCCTTCAAGGGATCGCCGACACAGACCTGGACGCGCGAAATCGGCCGGGTGCTCGGCAGCATCACCGACGGCGGCGCCAAAGTGATCGGCTTTGACGTGATCTTTCCGAGCTCGATCGAGCAGTCCGAGATCCCCTTCGGCGACGCGCCGCTCGGAAGCCGCATGAGGGGTTTTGATCGAGACTACCTGATCGCGCTGCGACAGATCTCCGATGGCGGCAAGCTGGTGCTCGGCGAAATCCTGAGCAACGACCACCCGGACACGCCGTACACCGCGCAGCGGGTGGCGGTGCGAAACAACATCCGCGCGCTCAACGTCCACACCGACGCGGACGATGTCATCCGGCGGATGCCGCTCAGCTTCTCCATCGATGGCAAGCCGGTCCCGGCGATGGCGGTCGAGCTCGCCGCACGTGCGGTCGGAGCGAAGGTCGAGCTTGCACCGTCAGGTGCAACCGAATTGTCCGGCTACACGATCCCGAGCGCGGTACCGAATACATTGACGCTCAACTTTCGTGGGCTCGGCCGCGACGTACCGGCCTATTCGTTCGCCGATCTGCGGGCCTGCGTCGAAAAAGGCGACCGTGACTTCTTCCGCCGCGCCTTTGGCGGCAAGGTCGTGCTGCTCGGCACCGCGCTGAATTTCGAGGACCGCAAGCTGACCTCGATGCGCCTTGCGAGCGGCTATGACGGCGCGCCGGGCGTGCGGTGCGCCCTGCCCGCACCCGCAAGCACCGCGCAGAATGCGCGCAGTGACGTCGCCGGCGTCTTCGTGCACGCGACCGTGGTGCGGAACCTGATCGAGCGCGATGCCGTGACCGAGCTCGGTTTTCCCATGCGGACCGTTCTGACAATCGTGTTCGCGGCGATCATCGCCTGCGCCGCCTGCCTGCTTGCACCGGGCGGCGCGCTGATCGTGTGGCTAGCCCTCACCGCCATTTACACCGCCGCGGCTGTCGGCGCATTCGTGCATGCGATGGCGCTGCCGCTGACCGAGCCCGCGCTCGCGAGTCTTGCTGCACTGGCGATGATGATCGGTTACCGCTTCGTGCTGGCCGATCGCGACGAGCGTTTCCTGCGCAAGAGCTTTGCGCTTTATCTCGCCCCCGAAATCATCGAGACCATGGTCGCTTCCGGCAAGATGCCGGAGCTCGGCGGCGAGATGCGCAACGTCACCATGTTCTTCTCCGACCTCAGCGGCTTCTCCTCGATCGCGGAGACGATGACGCCGGGCGAGCTGGTGAAGCTGATGAACGAATATCTCTCCGCCATGACCGATATCATCGAGAGCCATGGCGGCTATGTCGACAAATATATCGGCGATTCCATCGTCGCCATGTTCGGCGCGCCCGCCGACGATCCCGCCCATGCGCGCAATGCCGTCCACGCCGCTCTGAAGTGTCACGAGAAGCTCGCGGGGCTGAACGCCAGCAATGCCGCCTTCGTCGGTCACGGCCTGTCGCACCGCATCGGTCTCAACAGCGGCGAAGCCGTGGTCGGCAATATCGGCTCGCGCCGCCGCTTCAACTATACCGTGATGAGCGACACCGTGAACGTCGCCTCGCGGCTCGAAGGCGCGAACAAATATTACGGCACCGCGATCATGGCCTCGGAGGCGACCGTGGCGCAAACCGGCGATACCTTCGCCTGGCGCGAGCTCGATGCGATCAGGGTGATGGGACGCGGCGAGGCGATCAAGGTGTTCGAACCGCTGGCCAACAGGGGCGCGCAGAGTGCGAAGCAGGCGAAGGTGGCAGCAGCGTATGCGGAAGGCCTGGCCTGCTGGCGCGCCCGGGAGTTCGCGAAGGCGGCTGACGCGTTTGCGAAGACGGCGAATACCGATCCAACGTCAGCGCTGTTCGCAAAGCGCGCCCAAGCTCTCGCGGCCAATCCACCGCCGCCGGATTGGACACCGGTCAACGCGCTGGAAGGGAAGTAGTTGCCGCCGCGGCCCGGTGCGTCTTTCAACTGGCGCAAATGCGCCATGTTAGCTCGGATAGGTTCGCCTGCCCAAGGTCGAAGAAACGGGCTAAGGTTGCAGCCCCATCGAGGGCAAAAAGGCAAGTTCGATGTCCCCAATCAAGCTCTTGTCGATTGGATTGATCGCGATCGCCATGCTCACAACGTCCGCTGTGGCTCGCGAGAAGCGACGCGTCATAATACGCGCGCCCTTTGATATAAACCATTCCGCCACCGCCGGCCGGTCCTACAAGCTTCCGCTTGAACCGGATGGCCGTTGGATTTTCTGGGACGGCATTCCAATATGGTTCGGTCCGTCGGTCCGGGGCTGGCCCGGTCACATTTGCGACTGGGGCGACAATGGGCGGATTTGCTGAGTCATTTGATGCCGGTCTGACGCATCAATTTTTCTTCACGCGCGCGACGGATTTGTGAGCGGGCAGCTGCCACTAGCTAAAACGGCAGCCCCACGTAATTCTCCGCAAGCAGGCGCTGCGCGGTCTCGGACGAGAGCAGGTAGTCCAGTTCGGTCTGCTGCAGCCGGTCCTCATATTCGAGCCGGTCGGGGAAACGATGCAGCATCATCGTCATCCACCAGGAGAAGCGCTGCGCCTTCCAGATCCGCGCCAGCGCCTTGGCGGAATAACCCTCAAGGCCGGAATCATCGCCGCGCTGATAGTGCGCGAGCATCGCATGATAGAGGTAATAGATGTCGGAGGCGGCGCTGTTCAGCCCGCGCGCGCCGGTGGGCGGCACGATATGAGCGGCATCTCCGGCAAGGAACAGGCGGCCATAGCTCATCGGCTCGGCGACGAAGCTGCGCAGCGGGGCGATGCTCTTCTCGATCGAGGGCCCCGTGATCAGCCGGCCTGCGACCTCGTCCGGCAGACGGCGCTTCAGCTCGGCCCAGAACGCATCGTCGCTCCAGTCCTCGACCTTGTCGGTGAGCGGCACCTGGACGTAGTAACGGCTGAGCACCTGCGAGCGCAGCGAGCAGAGCGCAAAGCCGCGCTCGTGCTTGACATAGATCAGCTCGGGCGACACCGGCTTCGTGCGCGACAACACACCAAGCCAACCGAACGGATAGACCTTCTCGTATTCGCGCAGCACGTCCTTAGGGATCGATTTGCGGCTGACGCCGTGAAAGCCGTCGGCGCCGACGATGTAGTCGCAATCGACGCGGAGGGTCTCGCCGTTCGCGCGGTACGTCACGTAGGGCCGGTCCGAGGTCAGATCATGCGGCGTCACGTCTTCCGCATTGTGCACGACCTTGCCGCCGAGCCGATCGCGCGCTTCGTAGAGATCGCGCGTGAGCTCGGTCTGGCCGTAGACCAGCACCGAATTGCCGCCGGAATGCTTGTGCAGGTCGATATGGGACAGCCTGCCGTCATGGGCGATCTCGAATCCACCGTGAATCTCGCCCTCGCGGTCCATCCGCTCGCCGCATTGAGCCTCTCGCATCAGCTTTGCAAAACCATGCTCGAGCACGCCGGCGCGAATCCGGGCCAGCACGTGGTCGCGGCTGTATTTCTCCAGCACGATCGTGTCGATGCCCTTCAGATGAAGGAGCTGGGACAACAGCAGCCCGGACGGCCCACCGCCGATGATGCAGACCTGAACTTTCATTTTTGCGTCCTCCCGTCGGCACTTTTTTGCAGATTCAATCCCGCAAACCGATGGAGGGTTTCGTCTTTGTCTTGTACTATTCGAACATGAGACACGCAGCCCCTGCCCCGGCGATCCGGGTCTATAATCTGTTCGGCGAGTCCGGCGATCTGCCCGACGTCGTGCATTGCGAGACGATCGCGTCCCGCTCGGTGCTGCACGATTGGACGCTGGCGGTGCACCGCCACGCCCGGCTGCACCAGGTGCTACTGATCGAACGCGGCGGCGGCGAGGCGACGCTCGACGGGCGGGTGGTGCCGCTCCGGCCGATGCAGATCGTCAACGTGCCGGTCGGCCATGTCCACGGCTTCCGCTTCGAGCCCGATACGCAAGGCTGGGTGCTGACCATCGCCGCAGAAATCCTGGACGAGGCGCTGCTCGCCGCCGAAGGCCTGCGCGGGGCGCTGTCACGATCGGCCGTGGTGCGCGGCACGCCGCAGATCCGCACGACCATGAAGCAGATTTTTGCCGAGCACGCCGCGCGCGATTTCGGCCGCGCCCATGTGCTGCGCGCTCTGTCGTCGGCCATGATCGGGCTGGTGGCTCGTGCGCTCACCGGCGAGAGCGGCGGTGCGGGCACGGCGGAAAGTGGACTGTTCCGCCGCTTCGAGGCGCTGCTGGAGCAGCATCATCTGGAGCGCTGGAGCGTCGCGGACTACGCCCGCGCGCTGTCGATCACGCCGACCCATCTCAACAGGATCACGCGGGCGGCGACCGGCGATACCGCCTCGCACCTGATCCTCAACCGCCTGATCCGCGAGGCGCGGCGCAACCTCGTCTACACCAATCTGCCGGTCTCGACGATCGCCTATGCGCTCGGCTTCGAGGACCCCGCCTATTTCAGCCGGGTCTATGCCGCGGCCACGGGACTGTCGCCGCGCGCCTTTCGCGCGCAGCTCCATGGCGGCGAGGGCTGAGGAGGCCTCGGAAGAGCTATTGGTGCGCCGCCCTCTCCTGCTCTGTTTCCATCTCCGGATGCCTCTTCTGGTAATGCAGGAAGAGATCGAGCAATGCCAGGAGCATGATGGCGACGCCGAAGCCGATGCTGAGATGCATCGCTCGCGTGTGCGGGAATCCAAGCAGCCAGGGCGAGGCGATGAGCCAGACGCCCATCAGGACGTTGATCCACTCCTCCCAGTCGCGATAGGCGATGATGGCCGCCAGCGAGAGGATGACGATGATCGCGCTCGTCACCCAGAGGTCGATCTTGCCCTGGCTGTTCGTCAGCTTGAACAGCCACGGCGATAGAAAGAGGACAGCCGCGAGAAACAGATTGTAGACGTCAGGGGCGGTTTCGCGCTCTTGCAGTCTGCTCATGACAGACCCTCCGCGGGAAGACGTACCGAAACAAATGTTGAGAAACACCTCTGTTCCCGACCGGTAGGGACCTTCTGCGTAGACTTTGGTCTCACTCAGGAACCGAAGCGACGGCGATATCCCTGAGCCGCGATGGCCAGCACGCGCAAGAAGAGCGGCGCATGGTCCGACCCGAAGCCGCAATGCCGGGATATCCCCTTCATCGGCAGGCGCGACGGCATCCGCCGCGCACCGCGATTGCGTCTGTTGCCGGCGCAGGCACTTACCTTCGTATATGGCGTCCCATCCTTTGGATAGCGGCTGTTTACCTCCGTACAATTGAGCCGGGTCTGCGCCGGCCCTAGCGTGGCGGCATTCGGCGCCCTGGCGCTGGTGGCATGGATCCTCCCTAACCTTGGCGCAAGGCGGCCTACCCCTGTCCGGTTGCCTGCGCCGCCTTTTTCGGCAAGCTATCGGCGCATTCAGTGTTTTCCGGCCGACGCACCGCCATTCGGCTGGACCGTCCGGCTTTCGTGCGGAACTGGGGATTTGTGCCTAATGTCTTCAATTGGGAAGATCGCGCTCTTTATCGATGGCCCCAATCTCTATGCCACCTCCAAGGCGCTCGGCTTCGACATCGACTACAGGCGTCTGCTCGGCGAATTCCAGAGCCGCGGTACGCTGTTGCGGGCCTTCTACTACACGACCGTCATCGAGGATCAGGAGTATTCGTCAATCCGCCCGTTGATCGACTGGCTCGATTATAACGGATATACCGTCGTCACCAAGCTCACCAAGGAGTTCGTCGACGCCAACACCGGCCGCCGCAAGGTGAAGGGCAGCATGGATATCGACCTCGCCGTCAGTGCGATGGAGCTCGCCGAACACGTCGATCAGATCGTATTGTTCTCCGGCGATGGAGACTTTCGGTCGCTGGTGGAAGCCCTGCAACGCCGCGGCGTCCGCGTGACGGTCGTCTCCACTCTCTCCACCCAGCCGCCCATGGTCGCCGACGAGCTGCGCCGACAGGCGGACGTCTTCATTGATTTGGCGGAGCTGAAACCGAAAGTGGGGCGCGATCCGGCCGACCGGCCGCGCGAGCTGCGCCAGCCGCCGCAATTCCTCACGCGCGGAACGATCAAACGCGACGACCGGGTGGAGTGACCCCGCCAGACGACCGCCGGATATTCACACGTCGAAGAACACCGTCTCCTCCGGCCCCTGCAAATTGATCGTGAAGGAATACACGACCTTGCCGGCGCGCTCGCTGCGCGTCGCAATCAATGTCTTGCGGCGCAGCGGCGGCTCGACCAGATTGAGCACGGGATCGACGGCATTGGCGGCCTCTTCGTCCGAGAAATAGATGCGCGTGTTGAGGCCGATATTGATGCCGCGCGCGACGATCCAGACATTGACGTGCGGCGCGCATTTGCGCCCCGCCTTGTCGATGATGGCGCCGGGCTTGATGGTCTCGAAGGTGACGAGGCCGCTCTCGAAGTCGGAGCCGGCCCGGCCCCAGCCGCGAAACGCCTCGTCCAGCGCGCCGGCCGAGCGGTCGGCCGGATGGTTGTAGCGGCCGCTGGCATTGGCCTGCCAGATCTCCAGCAGCACGTCGCGCAGCACCGTGCCGCTGCCGTCGAGCACCTTGCCTTCCAGCGTGATGCGCTCGCCCAACGTGTTCGGCGTCACCAGCACGTTGGAGAAGTTCTTCTCGAAGACGTCGAAGCCGGCCATGGCCGGGATCAGGCCGATATGGACGTAGGGCCCGGCGGTCTGCGAAGCGGTTTCCTTGAGGTAGTTGAGCGGCTGCGGCATGGGCTCAGTTTCCTTCGGGGCGATTTTCAAAATAGGTGGAACGCTGGCCGCGCAGCACGATGTCGAAGCGGTACGCGAGCGAGTCGAACGGCGTCGAGGCATTGAGGTCGAGCGGCGCCACGAGGCGATCCAGCGCGTCCTTGTCCGGGATCGTCGTCAGGATCGGGCAGACCGGGATCAAGGGATCGCCCTCGAAATACATCTGCGTGATCAGCCGCTGCGCAAAGCCGGAGCCGAACACCGAGAAATGGATGTGGGCGGGACGCCAGCTGTTGACGAAGTTGCGCCAGGGATAGGGGCCCGGCTTCACGGTGCGGAAATAGTAATAGCCGGTGTGGTCGGTCAGGGCGCGGCCGCAGCCGCCGAAATTGGGATCGATCGGCGCCAGATACGTGTCCTTCTTGTGCCGGTAGCGGCCACCGGCATTGGCCTGCCAGAACTCGACCAGCGTGTTCGGCACGCCGCGGCCGGTCTCGTCGAGCACGCGGCCGTGGACGATGATGCGCTCGCCGACGGGATCGCCATCCTTGGCGTAGTTGCGGATCAGGTCGTTGTCGAGCGGGCCGAGATCGTTGTGGCCGAACACCGGTCCCGTGATCTCCGAGACCGAGTTCTCCAGTGACAGCAGCGCCTGGCGCGGCGAGCGCAGCACCGAGGATTTGTAGCCGGGCGCATGTGCCGGCGGGTGGATCGAGCGGTCGCGCTGAAAAAAGCCGCCATCGCGGGGCGTGAACGGTTCGGGGCGGTTGAGGCGGGGATCCTGCAAGGCTGGAATCGGAGCCTGGGCATTCATCGGCGTTGTCTCTCCCTGTGGCGCCCGGGTCCGGGCACGCGGCTTATCGGGAGATCATGGGGCGACCTATTCTCAAGATAAATAGATGGATTATAATACATTGCATGAAAGAAATCGATCATTTGGCGCTCGACGGCCACGCCCTCGAGCTGTTCCTCTCCGTGCTGGAGGAAGGTTCGGTCACGGCGGCGGCGACGCGGCTCGGCCTGACGCAGTCGGCCGTCAGCCACGGCCTGAACAAGCTGCGGCGGATCGCGGGCGATCCGCTGTTCGCCAAGTCCGGCCGCGGCATCGTCGCCACCGCGCACGCGCAGGCACTGGCCGCCAAGGCGCGCGCCCTGATCGACGAGATGCGCAGCTTTGCCGGCGGCGTCAGCTTCACCCCGGCCACGGCGCAGCTCTCGCTGACGATCGCCGCCAACGATTTCCAGCGCGACCTGCTGCTGCCGCGGTTCTTCGATCATGTTGCGGGACAGGTAAAGGGCCTGAACCTGCGCGTGATCCCCTCGCAATCGCCCTCGCCCGCGATGCTGCGCGAAAACCGCTGCGATCTTCTGATCACGCCGCTGCCGCCGTCGGGCATCGACATCGTGCAGAAACGCCTGCTGAGCGATCACTATGTCTGCTATTTCGATCCCAGGGCGCGCACTGCTCCGTCCGGCCGCAGCGCCTATCTGGCGGCGCGCCACATCACCGTGGTCTACACCGACAATGAGCGGCTCGACTTCGACCGCCGGCTGGCCGCAAGCGGATTCCACCGCGACATCGCGATCTCCGTGCCGAGCTTCTCCGGCGTGCCATCCTTCCTGCGCGGATCGCAGATGCTGGCGAGCATGCCGAGCCTGCTCGCTTCCGGCGTGATGCACGGTTTCGCGCAAACGCGGATTCCGCTGGCCTCGCGCACGCGAACGCTCGCCGAGTTGCCGATGTTCATGGTCTGGCACCAGCGCTACCAGAAAGACCCGGCCCACCGATGGGTCAGGACTCAGCTCGAGATTGTCGCAACGACGGCAGCCGGCGGCTGACCGCATCGACTGCGTTCGAGCGGGCCCGGATCGCGCACGGCCATGCTCGGGACTGGTCACGGCGACGCCCAGCCCCTCGCCAAACCCACTGGTTGGGCGCGGGCGACCACGCTAGAATTCGGCCATGACAGTGACCGACATTGCGAGCCGAACCTACAATCACAGCTGGCGGCTGGATCCCATCATCCGCAGCCTGCTGGATACCGACTTCTATAAGCTATTGATGTTGCAGATGATTCGGGAAGATTACCCGGATCAGCAGGTGACCTTCTCGGTCATCAACCGGTCGCGCCATGTGCGGCTCGCCGAGACCATCGATGAGGGTGAGCTGCGCGCCCAGCTCGACCATGCCCGCACCATCCGCTTCACCAAGAAGGAGCTGATCTGGCTCGCCGGTAACACATTCTACGGCAAGACCCACATGTTCTCGGCGGACTTCATCCGCTGGCTCGCCGAATTCCGCCTTCCCGAATACGAGCTGCGCAAGGTCGAGGGTCAATACGAGCTGCATTTCCACGGACCCTGGACCCACACCACGATGTGGGAGATCCCGGCGCTCGCCATCCTCAACGAATTGCGCTCCCGTTCGGCGATGAAGGGCCGCGGCCGTTTCGAGCTCGACGTGCTGTATGCCCGCGCCAAGGCCAAGCTGTGGACCAAGGTGGAGCGGCTGCGCAAGCTGGAGAATTTGCGGTTGTCGGACTTCGGCACCCGCCGCCGCCACGGCTTCCTGTGGCAGCGCTGGTGTGTCGAGGCAGTGAAGGAAGGCCTGGGCTCGTCCTTTATCGGCACCTCCAACGTGCTGCTCGCGATGGATAACGATCTCGAAGCCATCGGCACCAACGCGCACGAGCTGCCGATGGTCGCGGCAGCGCTCGCCAAGGACGACGAGGAATTGCGCTGGGCGCCCTATCGCATTCTCGACCAGTGGCGCCAGACCTATGGCGGCAATCTGCTGATCGCGCTGCCCGACGCCTTCGGCACCAAGGCGTTCCTGCGCGATGCGCCGGAATGGGTCGCCGACTGGACCGGCTTCCGTCCCGACAGCGCGCCGCCGATCCAGGCCGGCGAAGAGATCATCAAATGGTGGGAGAAGAAGGGACGCAATCCCAAGGACAAGCTGCTCGTCTTCTCCGACGCCATGGATGTCGGCTCGATCGAGGAGACCTATCACCATTTCGCCGGCCGCGTGCGGCTCTCCTTCGGCTGGGGCACCAATCTCACCAACGACTTCGTCGGCTGCACGCCGGACGGCTCGTTCAACCTCGATCCGATCTCGCTGGTCTGCAAGGTGTCGTCGGTCGACGGCCATCCGGCCGTCAAGCTCTCCGACAATCCGGAGAAGGCGACCGGAATGCCCTCCGAGATCGATCGGTACTTGCGCGTCTTCGGTGACGCCGGTCGCGTGCGCAAGCCGGTGCTGGTCTAGAATTCTCTCGATCGGGTAAATCGCACGCGACGAATGCGAGGCATCGGCTCGCCGACGCTGCGCCAGTTCCGATCTTCCGGCATTTGAAGCGATCTGCACCCATCCACTTCACAGCGCCTTCACTCTGCGACGCAGTCCCTATCGCTTTCAGGTCGAGTTAAGCAACCATCTCCTCTACTTGGCGTTGCAGGCGCAACGCTCCGCTGGGGTCGTTGATCGATTTGGGGAACGCAGGGTGTTTCGCAGAACAGCGTCTTCGACGAAGGGACACAGCTTCCTTCATGTCATCAAGCTCGTCTCGCCTTTCGTCATGGTCGTCGTGCTCCAGGCGGCGATCGCGGGATTCAGTCTCGAAGTGATGTCGTCGGTCCGCGCCTATGTCGCGGGCGAAGCGTTGTGGTCGCGCTCGCAGAAGAACGCCGTCTATTTCCTCAATCTCTATCTGCATTCGGGCAAGGCCAGCCAGTTCACGCAATACCAGGCCTCGCTCGCCGTTCCGATCGGCGACGAGTTCGCACGCTGGGCGCTCGAGCGCGATCCGATCGACGTCGAGGCCGCCCGCATCGGGTTTCTGCAAGGCGGCAACCATCCCGACGATGTTCCGGGCTTGATCTGGCTGTTTCGCTACTTCAATGGCGTCAGCTTCCTCCAGGAGGCGATCCGCGAGTGGGCCGCGACCGACCCCATGCTGCTGGAGCTGAGCGTGTTCGGCGAGGTGATCCGGTCCGAGCTGGAGAGCGGCCCGGTTCAGGACAAGGACCGCCTGCAATTCCTGTCGTCGCGGCTCTCGGACCTCAACGCTCAATTCACGGTGCATGCCAATCGCTTCTCCACCGTGCTCGGCGAAGGCTCCCGCGCCATCAAGGTGACGCTGACTTGCATCAACATCGTCACTGCGGTGATGCTGATCGTGCTCCTGGTCTGGCACACGCGGCGATTGGTGCTGCAACGACAGGCATTCGAGGACGCCTTGCATGCCGAGAAGGAGCGCCTCGCCTTTCAGGCTTCGCACGACTGGCTGACCGGCCTTTCCAACCGCCGCGCCTTCGAAGCGCGCCTGCAAAGCGAGCTGGACAACACCGCGGCGGGTTCGCTCGCATTGATCCTGCTCGACCTCGACCAGTTCAAGAGCGTCAACGACAGCTGCGGCCATCTCGCCGGCGACCGCCTGCTTTGCCAGGTTTCGCAGCTGCTGCAACAGGATCGGCGGCGGCATGATCTGGTGGCCCGGCTCGGCGGCGACGAATTCGGCCTGATCCTGCCGCAGTGCTCGCCCGCGAACGCCGTCGATATCGCCGAACGGTTGCGCCGGTCGCTCGAGATGTTCAGCTTCGCCTGGGACGATCGTTGCTTTACTGTGACCGCGAGCGTCGGCGTCACCTGCATTGCCGATCGCGACACCACGCTCGAAGACGCGATGCGGCGCGCGGACGCCGCCTGCTATCGCGCCAAGGAAAAGGGACGCAACCGGGTCCAGGTCGACAGTGCGAAAGCGGACGTCGTCCTCGTTGCGTCCCGGCCGCGCGAGGTTGTCCGCGCCTGACGCGGCTCATCGCCGGCTGGGGATCCCAAGACCGGCGAGATGCGCGTCCAGGAACTGTTCGACCTGCTGACGCAGCATCTGCGATGGCACGGCCACCATGCGCTCCTCGAGGCCGAGCGAGATGATGCCATGCACGGCCGAAAACAGCGTGCGCGACAGCAGCGCGATCTTCACGTCGTCCGCATCCGGTAGCACCCGCACCAGGGGCGGATGCATCAGCGCAAACGCATCCATCACCATCTGGAGGATGTCGTCGGGATAAGGACGGTCGTCCTCCATCCGGTGCTCGAACAGCGAACGCAGCAGATTGGCGTGCTCGGCGAAGAAGTCGAGATAGGTCTCCGCCAGCCCATAGAGCTGGCGAACCGGATCCTCGGCCGGAACCCCTTGCAGTCGCAGCGTCAGCGCCTGAACCGTCTCCCGATTGACGGTCAATATCACCCCGTCGAAATCGCCGAACTCGTTATAGACGCTGCCGACCGAGCAGCCGGCAGCTTCCGCGACGTCCCGAACCTTCAATGATCTCAATCCCTTAGTCGCGATAATGCTGCGGGCGATCTCCAGGATCTGGAGCCGCCGCCGATTTTTTTTCTGGTCTCGCAGCGATTCTTCTTGAACATTGTTCATTTTCAAGCTACTCACGTGAACATTGTTCAAATTAACCCGGAGACCCGCAAAATGCAAACCCTCGCTGTTGATATCGCCTCCACTTTCGTTGATGACGCCGCCGCTCTGGCGACCGGCCTCGGTCGCGCCCTGCTGCGGTTCGCCATGGCTCCGATTGATCGCATCGCCAATGCCTGCGACATTGCCGGCGTGCTGGCCGAACGGCGCGCGACCTTCCGCATGTGGCGGGCCAGTCGCACCCGTGCCCGTCACGACGGCCGCCGGTTCAGCATGATCCGCCGCTTCTCGCCCTTTCGCCATCTGGCCCATCTCACCTGAGGCAACGGTTCGGAGCGGCTAGAATGCAAGGGCCGGTTGCAACAAAGGACTCACCATGTCCCGACATTCGCAGCCCATCCCGCGATCCTCGGCGATGCGGTTCACTTTTCCTCATCGACCGGCGCGATATCCCCGACAGGTGCGGCCCTTCCGCCCGAAGTGCGGCCGTGACCAGATATTTGCGAACCTAACGAGATCACTTGGAGACCAACAGGATCGGAGGACCGGGGGACAGAGCAGGCGGTGACCGTCGTCACCCCGCAATCGTTCGCCCCATATCCTTCCGGTCGTGACTTTTCACTAACAGCGTAACAACCTCAGGCTGCCTTTCCAAAACAGGACTAGTCATGATCAGGGATTTGATGTCGTCACGCCGCTTTGCGCCGCTGTTCTGGGCGCAGTTCTTCTCGGCGCTCAATGACAACGTGCTCAAGAACGCACTCGTCATCATCCTGCTTTACAGCGCCGCAACCGGCCACGGCGATGCCCTGGTGACGGTGGCAGGCGCCGTCTTCATCTTCCCCTATTTCATCCTGTCCGGGCTCGGCGGCCAGCTCGCTGACAAATACGTCAAATCCGTCGTCGCAAGGCGGCTCAAATTCGCCGAGATCTTCGCCGCGGCCTTTGCCGCCGCCGGCTTCTTCCTGCATTCGGTGCCCCTGCTGTTCGCAGCGCTGGCGCTGTTCGGCATCATCGCCGCCCTCTTCGGCCCCGTGAAATATTCGATGCTGCCGGACCAGCTCGAGCTCGGCGAGCTCGCGACCGGCAACGCGCTGGTCGAAGGCGCGACCTTCATGGCCATCCTGCTCGGCACCGTCGCCGGCGGCCAGTTCGTCGCCGGCTCCGCGCACATGGGCTGGGTCGCATCGGCCGTGGTCGTGCTGGCGCTGTTGTCCTGGGCCTTCGCCTCGCGCATTCCCGCGACCACGCCGTCCGCGCCCGATTTGCCCGTCAACGCCAATCCCTGGACCTCGACGCTGAGCCTGCTGAGGACGCTGCACGCCGACCACCGGCTGTGGGACGGCACCGTGATCGTCTCCTGGTTCTGGCTGGTGGGCGCCATCGTGCTGTCGCTGCTGCCGGCCCTGATCAAGGAGGTCGTCGGTGGCACCGAGGGCGTGGTGACGCTGTGCCTTGCGGTCTTCGCGATCGGCATCGCCATCGGCTCGCTGTTCGCGGCCAGCCTGAGCCACGTTCGCCCGAATCTCGCGCTGGTGCCGATCGGCGCCATCATCATGGGCTGCGCCGGCCTCGACCTCGCCTGGGCCATCGCCGTGACCGCCAAGGGTCAGGACATCACCGCGGCCAGCTTCGCGACCTCGTTCGCCGGCCTGCGTATGCTCGCCGACTTCGTCGCCTTCGCCTTCGGCGGCGGCCTGTTCGTCGTTCCCTCCTTCGCCGCCGTGCAGGCCTGGTCGGCACCGAACGAGCGCGCCCGCATCATCGCTGCCGGCAACGTGCTGCAGGCCGCCTTCATGGTGGTCGGCTCGCTGTTCGTCGCGCTGCTCCAGGCGGGCGGGCTGCATGTCGGCTGGATCTTTTTCGGCCTCGGCATCGCCAGCTTCGGCGCGGTGTGGTTCGTGCTCAATAAATGGGGCAAGGAAGGCGTGCGCGACTTCGGCTCGCTCTTGTTCCGCGCACTGTTCCGCACCGAGGTTCGCGGGCTCGAGAACCTGCCGCCTCCCGGCACGCGGATGCTGATCGCGCCGAACCATGTCAGCCTGATCGACGGCCCGCTGCTGCACGCCGTGCTGCCGATCGACGCGAGCTTCGCGGTCGATACCGGCATCTCCAAGGCCTGGTGGGCCAAGCCCTTCCTGCGCGTGGTCAAGCACTACACCATGGACCCGACCAAGCCGCTCGCCGCACGCGACCTGATCAAGCTGGTCGCCGCCGGCGAACCGGTGGTGATCTTCCCGGAGGGACGCATCACCGTCTCCGGCTCGCTGATGAAGGTCTATGACGGCACCGCGATGATCGCCGACAAGGCCGACGCCGTGGTCGTGCCGGTCCGCATCGAGGGCGCGCAGCGCTCGCATCTCAGCTACCTCAACGGCAGCCAGATCAAGCGTTCGTGGTTCCCGCGCGTGACGGTCACGATCCTGCCGCCGGTCAAGCTCCCGATCGATGAACAGCTGAAGGGCAAGGCACGCCGCAATGCCGCGGGCGCCGCGCTCCAAGACGTGATGATCGATGCGATGGTCAAGAATGCCATGCTCGATCACACCCTGTTCGAAGCGCTCGGCCACGCCTATCGCGACCGCGACACCGGCAAGGTCATCATCGAGGATGCGCTCGGCACCACGCTGACCTATCGCAAGCTGATCCTCGGCGCGCAGGTGCTGAGCAGCAAGCTCGAAGCCGGCACGTCGGCCGGCGAGAATGTCGGCGTGCTGCTGCCGAATTCGGCGGGCGTTGCTGTCGTGTTCATGGCGCTGCAGAGCATCGGCCGCGTCCCGGCGATGCTCAACTTCTCCGCCGGCCCGGTCAACGTCCTCGCCGCCATGAAGGCCGCGCAGGTCAAGACCGTGCTGACCTCGAAAGCCTTCATCGAGAAGGGCAAGCTCGACAAGCTGATGACCGCGATCTCCGCGGAAGCGCGCGTGGTCTATCTCGAGGACGTCCGCGCCTCGATTGGCACGGCCGACAAGATCAAGGGCCTGCTCGCCGGCACCGCGCCGCGCGTCGCCCGTCAGGCAAACGATCCGGCCGTGGTGCTGTTCACGTCGGGCTCGGAAGGCACGCCCAAGGGCGTGGTGCTGTCCCATCGCAACATCCTCGCCAACGCCGCGCAGGCGCTGGCGCGGGTCGATGCCAACGCCAACGACAAGGTGTTCAACGTGCTGCCGGTGTTCCACTCCTTTGGGCTCACTGGCGGAATGATGATGCCGCTGCTCGCGGGCATTCCGATCTACATGTACCCTTCTCCGCTGCACTACCGCATCGTGCCCGAGCTGATCTACCAGACCGGCGCCACGATCCTGTTCGGCACCGATACGTTCCTCACCGGCTATGCGCGCTCGGCGCATGCCTACGACTTCCGCACGCTGCGCCTCGTGATCGCCGGCGCCGAGGCGGTCAAGGACCGCACGCGCCAGGTGTTCATGGAGCGCTACGGCATCCGCATCCTCGAAGGCTATGGCGTCACCGAGACGGCGCCGGTGCTGGCAATGAACACGCCGATGGCCAACCGTCCCGGCACCGTCGGCCGCCTGTCGCCGCTGATGGAAAGCCGCCTCGATCCGGTCCCCGGCATCGAGGAAGGCGGACGTCTCTCGGTGCGCGGACCGAACGTGATGCTCGGATACTTGCGGGCCGAAAATCCCGGCGTGCTCGAAAAGCTCGCCGAGGGCTGGCACGACACCGGCGACATCGTGGCCATCGACTCCGCCGGCTTCATCACCATCAAGGGCCGCGCGAAGCGCTTTGCCAAGATCGCGGGCGAAATGGTCTCGCTGTCGGCGGTCGAGGCCATCGCGACGACGCTGTGGCCGCAGGCCGCCTCGGTCGCGGTGTCGATCCCCGACCAGCGCAAGGGCGAACGCATCGTGCTGCTGACCACGGAGAAGAGCGCCGAGCGCAGCGCGATGCAGGCCCAGGCCAAGACGATCGGCGCCTCCGAGCTGACCGTTCCCGCGACGATCATGGTGGTCGACAAGGTACCGCTGCTCGGCACCGGCAAGACCGACTATGTCACCGCAACGACGATGGCCCGCGAGCAGGCGCCCGCGCCGGAGCGCGAGGTGGCGTGAGGCTCATGATCGTCGCACCGGCGAATGCCCGGTGCGACGATCCCGTCACTTGAGCAGGAGATAGCGGACCGGGTTGTCGTCACACTGCCCTGCTCCGCACTCCAGCACGGTCGACAGCAGATTTGCGGCAACCAGAACTGCGAAGATCGCGAACACCGCGTTCGATGCCGGACCGTTCAGAGGCACGGCGCCATCGCGGTCGTCCGTCACGTCCTTCAGGACGAAGACGAGCGCGACATAGCAGACGATTCCGACCGCCGCGATCAGCGCCCAGGTGTAGAAATGCAAGCCCAGCAGCGTCGAACCGTAGCCGGGATCGCCGGGCGCGAGATGCAGCGACACCTGCCGCATCGAAATGAAGCCGGTAACGAGGCTCGCAATGAGGATCATCGCATAGTGCGACGGACGCTCGCCGAGACGCATGTTGAACAGGAATCCCATGCCGATCGCGATGAACCCGGCCCGTTGCAGCAGGCAGAGCGGACAGGGCAACTCGCCAAGCGCAAGCTGATAGAAGAATGCGACAGCCAGGATCAGCGAGATCCCGAGCAGCCCCAGCATATTCAGGATCGCCCCGACCGACCGCCGTCCGCTCACCTCTGTCGCGCCCATCTCGTCACCCTCAGAACGAGAATTTCAGCGGATCGGTCGCGTGGTGGAAGAACCATGCGATGGCGACGACCATGGTTGCGCTCCAGAGCGCATAGCTCAGCCCCGCGCGCGAACGCCAGACCGACGCGCAGCCTGCGAGCGCCAGCAGAAAGGGCAGAAACATGTACATCAGCGTGGGCTCCCCAAGCGATTCGCGCATCGCGCGAACAGCCCCAGAGATACGTCAGCGCCGCATGCCCCTCAAGAGCCGGCTTCGCTGCGCCGCTCCTGCGCATAACGCACCAGGGCCACGAAGCGATAGATGCCGTGCACGAACTTGCCATAGGGCATGGTGATGAACAGCGCGAACACCGCGCCAAGATGCAGCGCCAGCAGCGGCCCCATGGCAGAGGTCTCGCGTAGGACGAGAAGCAGCATGCCGGTAAGGCCGGTCAGCAACAGCATGGCGATGAAGCCGACATCCATGCCGTAACGGTTCTCGTCGAGCAATGCCGGATCGCGCTGGGTCTTGGCCGTGAACAGGCCGATCGGACCGACAATGAGGCCGATGCCACCGAGCGTGCCGAGCACCACGGGCAGATCCCACCACGGATACGGCGCCTCGCGGCCGAGCAGATAGTGGTACAGCGTGGCCACCGAGGTCGCGGCAAAGCACAGCAGGAAGCCGTAGAACGTCAGATGGTGATACAGCTTGCGCCGGTCAGTCGGCTTGTCGTCCTCATTGTAGCAACCAACGCCGCCGCCATGGAGATAGCGCAGCTCGCCGGCGTCGCGGACCGCCTGGAAGATGGAGCCGCCTTCGGCGCGGCCGCCGATGGGTGAGCCGATGTCGCGCCAGAACGCACGCACGCTCATGACGAGGGCCAGGATGGCATAGAGGAAGGCGGCGCTGAACAAGGCGGCCATCGCATTGTGCGGCATCAATTTGTAGAACGCCCCGGGGCCGGTGTGGATGCCGAACAACACGCTGCGGTCGTTCAGGGCTGCGAAGCCGAGGATGAAGGCTGCCATGCTGAGCGCGGCGATGATGCTGATGACGAGACCGTTGCGCGCGAACGCTCCGGACAGCGCCTGCGGCCAGGCATAGGCCGCATAGGATTCGGCACGCGCAACCGCCAGCGTCTTGGGGACGTTGACGTTGAACTCGTGCGGCGGCGAGAACTGGCAATCGACGTAGCAGGCGCCGCACGAATGGCAGAGGTTGGCGAGGTAGTTGAGGTCGCCATCAGAGAAGGCGCGACGCATCTCCATCGCCGGAAACACCGCGCAAAGACCCTCGCAGTAGCGGCAGGAATTGCAGACCGTCATCAGACGGTCGGCCTCGTCCAGAATTCTGGTTCCGTGCATGGCGTTACTTCGTCAGGCCCTTGGCCTCGAGCCATTTCTGGATCAGGCCTGCGACCTCGAGGTTGTTCTTGTCCATCATCACCATGTGGGAATTGCCCTTGATGCCGGCTTGTGGGAGGTCGACGATGTCAACGCTGCCTCCGGCCGCCTTGATGGCATCCGCGAAGGCGATGCCGTTGGCGCGGATTTTTGGCCAGCGCGAGTCGCGCTCGATATAGTCGCCATAGATGATCAGGGTCGGGATGTTCTTCAGCACAGCCGCCTTGGCGAGATCGCCGATGCCGGCCGGCTCGATCGCGATCAGCGCCTTGACCTTGTCGGGCCGGGCCTGCGCGACCTTGAAACCGAAGGTGCCGGCCTGGCTGTGGAACAGGATCACCGATGGGCCGACGCGATCGATCTCGGCAATATAAGCGGCGATGGTCGCATCATCCGTCGTGGTCCAGCGCGGCACGTTCTGCTTGACGAAATTCTCGTAGCCCTCGACGGGAAACTGGTTGCCCGGCAGCACTTTCCGCTTCGCAGGATCGGGATCGTAGGAGTTTGGCCCATCGCCGATGCGGAAGCGCTCGAACGGATTGGCCGTGGTCAGGAAGACCGGCTCGCCTTTGAAGATGTCGGGGTACTGCGCCCAGCCCGCGCGTCCGCGCTCCACCGCGTCTGAATTGTAGACAGCCCATCCCTTGCGCAGGAAATAGTTCAGCCAGCCTTCGCGTCCGTCGGGTGTCGTCTCGTAGGTGACGCCGGTCAGTCCACCGCCGTGCCACATCAGCAGCGGGTATGCGCCCTTCTCGTTGGCCGGCAGGAAATACTGCACGTACATCTGCTCGACCTGATAGGTGCCGTTGGGATCGACCTTGGCCGGCACGCCGCCAGGCGCAAACACAACCTCCCTCACCGGCTTGCCGGAGATTTCGACGAGACGCCCGCCGACATGGAACGAGCCCATGTCGCGCAGGGTGATCGGCTCGGCGGCGCGGGCGTGGCCGATCATCAGCAACGCCGCGGTCGAAGCAATGGCAAGGCGTGACATGGTTGCTCCCTTTATCTTTTCTTTGCCCTAGTTCTTGGCGTGGCGCGCCGCTTCCCGTCCTGCGATGCGTCCGAACACGCTGCCGATGGTCATGCCCATGCCGGCAGCATAGCCCTTGCCGAGCACGTTCCCGGCCATGATCTCGCCCGCCGCGAACATGTTGGCCGACGGCTTGCCGTCAGCCATCAGCATCCGCGCCTCCTTGTTCACGCGCGTGCCGAGATAGGTGAAGGTGATCCCGGGCCGCACCGGATAGGCGAGATAGGGCGGCGTCTCGATCTTGCGCGCCCAGTGCGTCTTTTGCGGCGTGATGCCTTCGGTGCGGCAGTCGTCGAGAATGGTGTGGTCGAACGTGCCTGATAGCACCGCGGCGTTGAACTCGGTGATGGTCTTTTCCAGCGCAGCCGGATCGAGCTCGAGCTTGCCCGCGAGCTCGGCAATGGTCTGCCCCGCGATCGGCGGGAACAGCGTCGGCATGAAGCTGGTAACAACAGTCGAATCGAAAATGATGTAGGCGATCTGGTCGGGCTGCGCCGCGACGAGGCGGCCCCAGATCGCGTAGCGCTTGGGCCAGATGTCCTCGCCCTCGTCATAGAAGCGCTGGGCGTGCTTGTTGACGACGATGCCGAACACGACCGAGTCGTGCCTTGTGATGATGCCGCCGTCGAATTTCGGCGCACGGGCGTCGATCGCGACCGCATGGCACTGGGTGGGATCGCCGACCTCCTGCACGCCCTTGTCGAGCAGCATCTTCAGGATCGAGCCGCGGTTATAGGGTGTGCCGCGGATCAGGAAATTGTCGGCGGCCTCGCCCCAATATTGCTTCAGCCATTCGATGTTGGCCTCGAAGCCGCCGGCCGCGGCCACCAGCGAGGTCGCGCGGATCTCGGTCTCGCCCTTGATCGGCCGCTTCAGGTGCGCGGCGAGGAACATACCGTGCTCGATCACGAGGTCGGTGACCTCGGCATCGTATTCGACCTCGACGCCGAGCTGCTCGGCGGTGAGATAGAGCGCGTTCAGCATCGCGCGGCCGCCGCCGAGGAAGAAGGAATTGGTGCGGCCGAGACTCAGCGTGCCGCCGAGCGAGGGCTGCCAGCGCACGCCCTGCTCCACGATCCAGTTCAGGATGTCCTTGGACTCCCGGATCATGTGGCGGGCGAGAACCTCGTCGGTCTGCCCGCCGGTGACGCGCAGCAGATCCTCCCAGAACTCGTCTTCGGTGTAGGGGCCGGTCAGGATCTCGGTGGCCGCGTCATGGGCGCAACGCATATTGCGGGTGTGGCGGGTATTGCCGCCGCGATAGAATTTTGGCGCGCCTTCGAGCACCAGCACCGAGGCGCCGCCGCGGCGCGCCGAGATCGCCGCGCACAGCGCCGCGTTGCCGCCGCCGATCACCAGCACGTCGTATTTGCTGCCCATGCCGTCTGCCCGATGCGACGAAGTTGGAGACATTCTGCCCGCCGGTGGCTTCGATCAATGCCGCCGCCATTGCGCACTTTTGTATACAAAGATATACAAAAGACACGCAAGCGGCATCTCTGCATGGGCAGGATGCGTGTTGAGGGACCATGGCCAGACGCCCGGCAAAGGCAGGCGGATCGATCGCGCGCGGCGCCGGCGTCGCGCTGGGCGAGGCCGTGTTCCGCTCGCTCTGCGAGGCGCTGCAGGCCGGCAGCTACCGCGCCGGCGACCGGCTGCGCGAGGAAGAGGTCGCCCAGCGGCTCAAGGTCAGCCGCACTCCGGTGCGCGAGGCCCTGGGACGGCTCGCGGCGCGCGGCTTCGTCGAGCCCGCCGGCGGCCGCGGGCTCATCGTACGCAACCTCGACATCTCCGAGGTGCTCGAGCTCTACGCCATGCGCGAGATCATGGAAGGCGCCGCCGCGCGCCTTGCCGCCGAGCATGCCTCGGCGCCCGAGGTCGATGCACTCAGGGATATCGAGCAAGCCTTTGTCGAGGCGTCCGCGACCGACGCCGCCGAGATGGCGAAGCTCAACCGCGCCTTCCACGAAGCGATCTGCCGCGCCGCGCGCAACCGCTATCTCGACAACGCCTCCCGTGAATTGCAGGACTGGATCGCCCTGCTCGGCCCGACCACCTTCACGGTCACGGGCCGCCCCTCGACCAGCCATGGCGAGCACCAGGCCATCGTCGAGGCCATCGCCACGCGCGACGGCGACAAGGCCGAGCAGCTCGCGCGCGCACATATCCGCGAAGCGCTGCGTTGCCGGCTGAAATTGTTGCAGAAGCAGTAGCCGGAACGCTTAGGCCAGCACGTCCGCAACGACCGCTTTCGCGACATCCCGCACGTCAGTGGGCTTGAGCCGCACCTGCAAGCCGCGCTGGCCGCCGTTGAGATAGACAAGGTCATGGGCGAGCGCGCTCTGCTCGATCACGGTGCGGACCGGCTTGCGCTGCCCGAACGGGCTGATGCCGCCGACCTTGTAGCCGGTGACGCGCTCGGCTTCGGGCGGCTTCATCATCTGCGCCGACTTGCCGCCCACGGCCGCGGCGAGCTTCTTCATGGACACTTCCTGGTCGGACGGGACGATCACGCAAACCGGCTTGCCGTCGACCAGCGCCATCAGAGTCTTGAGGACGCGCGCCGGATCCTCGCCGAGTGCGGCCGCGGCCTGAAGGCCAATGCTCTCGGCGTCGGGATCGTAGTCGTAGCTGTGGACGGTGAAGGCGACGCGGGCGACTTCAAGCGCGCGGGTGGCGGGGGTGGCTTTGGACATGGGCCACACTTACCACCGCCATTGCGAGGAGCGAAGCGATGAAGCAATCCAGAAGCCCGCCAAGGAGGCAGCCTGGATTGCTTCGCTTCGCTCGCAATGACGGTGTTGGGCACAGTTGCCCGCCCCCCTCGGTGTCGTCCCCGCGTTCGCGGGGACGACAGTGGAGTTTGGAGGTGTTACGCCGTCAGACTCGACAGGACCCTACTCCGCCGCGTCCCGCATCTCCACGCGCTCGGCCCTTGCTGCGCAGAACTTGAACTCCGGGATCTTGCCGAACGGGTCGAGCGCCGGATTGGTCAAGAGGTTCGCCGCCGCCTCCGCGTAGCAGAACGGCATGAACACCATGTTCTCCGGCACGTCGCGGTCGGAGCGGACCTTGACCTCGACGGCACCGCGGCGGGTCTCCAAGCGAATGAAATCGCCCGGCGCAAGCTTCTTCCTGCGCATGTCCTTCGGCGACATGAACGCCACCGCCTCCGGCTCGATCTGATCGAGCACCTGGGCACGGCGCGTCATCGAGCCGGTGTGCCAGTGCTCCAGCACGCGGCCGGTCGAGAGCACCATCGGATACTCGGCGTCGGGCAACTCATCCGGCGGGACGACCTTGGCCGGCACGATCTTGCCGCGGCCGCTCGCGGTCGGAAAGCCCGTGGTGAAGATGATCTCGTTGCCGGGCTTGTTCGGATCATCGGCCGGATAGGTGACGGCGCCTTCGCGCACCAGCCGTTCCCAGCTGATGTTCTTGAGCGACGGCATCAGTTCTGCCATCTCGGTGTAGACGTCGCCGGGGCCCGAATAATTCCACGGCAGGCCCATGCGCTTGCCGATCTCCTGGATGATCCAGAGATCCTGCCGCGCATCGCCCGGCGGCTTGATCACCTGGCGCGCGAGCTGCACGCGGCGATCGGTGTTGGTGAAGGAGCCCTCCTTCTCGGCGAAGGCCGAGGCCGGCAGGATGACGTCGGCGTGGAACGCGGTCTCGGTGACGAACAGATCCTGCACCACGAGATGATCGAGCATCGCGAGCGCCTGGCGCGCATGCTGGAGATCGGGATCGGACATCGCGGGGTTCTCGCCCTCGATATACATGCCCGTGATCTCGCCGGCGTGGATCGCGTTCATGATCTCGACCACGGTCAGGCCGCGGACAGGATCGAGATCCTGCTGCCACAGCTTCTCGAAGGCGCCGCGCATGTCGTCGCGGCCGACCGGCTGATAGTCCGGCAGGAACATCGGGATCAGGCCCGCGTCGGACGCTCCTTGCACGTTGTTCTGACCGCGCAGCGGATGCAGGCCGGTGCCGGGACGGCCGACCTGGCCGGTGATCAGCGCGAGCGCAATCAGGCAGCGCGCATTGTCGGTACCGTGGACGTGCTGGCTGATGCCCATGCCCCAGAAGATGATCGACGATTTTGCCCGCGCATAGGTGCGCGCGACCTCGCGCAGCGTCTGCGCCGGGATGCCGCAGATCGCCTCCATCTTCTCCGGCGTGAACTCCTTGATCTTCTCCTTGAGGTCCTCGAACCCCTCGGTGTAGCCGGCGATGTACTGGTCGTCGGTCAGGCCTTCGGTGATGATCGTGTTGATCATCGCGTTCAGCATCGCGACGTCCGAGCCCGGCTTGAACTGCAAATGCTTGGTCGCGTGACGCGACAGCGACTGCCGGCGCGGATCCATCACGAACAGCTTTGCGCCGTTCTGCTTGACCGCGTTCTTGATGAAGGTCGCGGCGACCGGATGGTTCACGGTCGGATTGGCGCCGATCACGATGATGACTTCGGCATCCATCGCGGCCGAGAACGGCGCCGACACCGCGCCCGAGCTCAGACCTTCGAACAGCGCCGCGACCGACGAGGCATGGCACAGGCGGGTGCAATGGTCGACATTGTTCGAGCCGAAGCCGGTGCGCACCAGCTTCTGGAACAGATAGGCTTCCTCGTTCGAGCCCTTAGCCGAGCCGAAGCCGGCCAGCGCCTTCACGCCCTTCTCGTCGCGGATCTTGACGAGGCCCTTGGCGGCGATGTCGAGCGCCTCCTCCCAGCTCGCTTCACGGAAATGCGTGAAGGGATTGGCCGGGTCGACCTGGTCGTTGGAATCCTTCTTCGCATTCGGCAGCCGCACCAGCGGCTTGGTCAGGCGATGCGGATGGTGGATGTAGTCGAAGCCGAAGCGGCCCTTGACGCAGAGACGGTTGTGATTGGCGGGACCGTCGCGGCCTTCCGCATAGATCACCTTCTCGTCCTTGACCTCATAGGTCACCTGGCAACCGACGCCGCAGAACGGGCAGAGCGAATCCACCTTCTTGTCGGCGTAGACGACGCGCGTCTGCTTCTCGTCGAGCATCACGGCCGGCATCAGCGCGCCGGTCGGGCAGGCCTGCACACATTCGCCGCAGGCGACACAGGTGGACTCGCCCATGGGATCATCGAAGTCGAACACGATCTTGGAATCGTGATTACGATAAGCCATGCCGATGACGTCGTTGACCTGGACCTCGCGGCAGGCGCGCACGCACAGGCCGCACTGGATGCAGGCATCGAGATTGACGCGCATCGCCGGATGGCTGGCGTCGGTCTCCCAGCGCTCGGCAGCGGGGAAACGGCTCTCGGTGACGCCGGTCGTCTCGGCCCAGTGCCAGAACTTCGAATCCGGATCGTGGCTGGTCTCGCGCGCCGGCTGGTCGGCGACCAGCAGCTCCATCACCATTTTTTGCGCAGCAGTTGCGCGCGCGGATTCGGTCTTCACCTTCATGCCGACCGACGGCGTGCGCTTGCACGACGCAGCCAGCACGCGCTCGCCCTCGATCTCGACCATGCAGGCGCGGCAATTGCCATCGGGGCGATAGTCGGGCGCCGGCGAATAGCAGAGATGCGGGATGTCGCGGCCCTGGCGTTTTGCGACCTGCCAGATCGTCTCGCCGGGCTTGGCCTCGACCTGCTTGCCGTCGAGCTCGAACGTAATTTTCGTCATTCGGCCGCTTCCTTGAACTCGTCAGGGAAATATTTGATCACGGAGGACAGCGGATTCGATGCCGCCTGTCCGAGCCCGCAGATCGAGGCATCGCGCATCGCCTGGCTCAATTCTTCCAGCAAGGCACGGTTCCAGACCGGCTTCTGCATCAGCAATGCCGCTTTCTGGGTTCCGACGCGGCACGGCGTGCACTGGCCGCAGCTCTCGTCCTCGAAGAACTTCATCAGGTTGAGTGCGGCTGCGCGCACGCTGTCCTTCTGCGACAGGATCACGATCGCGGCCGAGCCGATGAAGCAGCCGTATTTCTCCAGCGTGCCGAAATCGAGCGGGATGTCGTCCATCGATGCCGGCAGGATGCCGCCCGACGCGCCGCCCGGCAGGTACGCATAGAATTGATGGCCGTCGGCCATGCCGCCGCAATACTCATTGATCAGCTCGCGCACGGTGATGCCCGCAGGCGCGAGCTTCATGCCCGGGTTCTTGACGCGGCCCGAGACCGAGAAACTGCGCAGGCCATGACGCTCATGGCGGCCATGGCCCTTCCACCAGTCAGCGCCCTTTTCGACGATATCGCGCACCCACCACAGCGTCTCGATATTGTTGATCAGCGTCGGCAGGCCGAACAGGCCGACCTGGAATGGATAAGGCGGCTTGTGCCTAGGCAGGCCGCGCTTGCCCTCGATGCTTTCCAGCAGCGAGGATTCCTCGCCGCAGATATAGGCGCCGGCGCCGCGGCGCATGTGCAGCGTCGGGCCGCCCGGCGGGAGCTTTGCGATCTCGCGCTCGAGGATCTCGCGCGAGGCCGGATATTCGTCGCGCAGATAGATGTAGACGTCGGAGGCCTGCACCACATGCGCGCCGATCAGCATGCCCTCGATGAAGCGATGCGGATCGGTTTCGAGATAATAGCGGTCCTTGAACGTGCCGGGCTCGCCCTCGTCGCCATTGATCGCCATCAGCCGCGGACCGGGCTCGCCCAGCACCGCGCGCCATTTGCGTCCCGTCGGGAAGCCGGCGCCGCCGAGGCCGCGCAGCGAGGCATCGTCGAGCGCCTTGAGCAGATCGTCCTTCGACAATTCGCCGGAGCGCACGCGACCCAGCAACTTGTAGCCGCCGCCGGCGACGTAGGCGTCGTAGTCGGTATAATCAGGCAAATGCGCGTGGGTATCGCCGGCCTTCGCCGCCGCCATGACATTCGCAACGGTGGCATGATCGACGAAGTTGTGGCCGACCTCAGCCGCCGGCGCCGTATCGCAGCGGCCGACACAAGGCGCGCGCACGACGCGGATGCCGGGACCGGAGGCGTCCTGCAAATCCGCGAGCAGCTTTTCGCCGCCGAGCATCGCGCAGGTCAGCGAGTCGCAGACACGGATCGTGAGCGGCGGAACATTCGGCTCGCCTTCCTTCACTACGTCAAAATGCGCATAGAAGGTCGCGGTCTCGAACACTTCGGCGAAGGCGAGCTTCATCTCGTCGGCAAGCGCGGCAAGATGCGCGGCCGAGATCTGGTGGTACTTGTCCTGGATCAGGTGGAGATATTCGATCAGGAGATCGCGCCGCCGCGGGCGGTCGCCGAGCAATTGCTCGATCTCATGCGCGGCGGTCGGATCGACCTGCCGGCCCTTGGGCGTGGCCTTGGCGCGTCGGCGCCCCTCGCCCGGATGCTCGAATTCCCTGACCTTCTGAACGTCGTCGTTGCTGCTCATGGAAACGTCGCGTTCTCCTCAAAAGCGCGATGACCTCAGGCGGGATCGCCATCGCGATCCCCCCATTTCCAGGCCTGATGGACCGGGAACCGCGTCGTCCGCACCCCCTGAGTCAGGCCTCATTCCAGGCAACTCTAGCCTCTGGTATACCAGGTGCCAAGTAAATTTAGAACGTGTCTATAGTCATTTAGGGACGGGCAGCCGCCCTGCCGCGCCCCTTTACGCAAACTGTTCGCGGGAACCTTGCCTCAGGTCTTGCTCATGCACTCCTCGATGTAGAACCAGCGATCGTCGCCGGTCAGACCCTTGGACTTAACCTCACCGCGGCAGGCCTTCAGCTTGGGCTTGTTGGCGGACCACTTCGCCTTCATGTCCTTCAGCTTCTGCATGGTGAGCTTGATCTTGCCCGGCGGCTTGGCGGCGGTCGTTGCCGCCGGCGCCGAAGTTGCGGGCGCCGTTGCGGTCTGTGCGGAGGCGGCGTGAAGGCCTGCGGCCAGCAGCATGGCAGCAAGGCAGATACGGGTACGAAGCATAAGAATCCCCCTAGATCCCATTCTTGACTTGAAAGACGAGCATCGCGGGAATGCCGGGCAGCCGGCACCCCGCGATGATGTAGGTTCAAAGATCAGAAGATCTTCACCGCGCTTTCCAGCGTCTTGTACACGCCATAGGCCAGCGGGATGGCGACGAAGGCCCAGAACAGCGCGGCCTTGGCGTCGAGACCGCCCGTGCCGATCCCGAACGAGCCGGTCTGCTGCGCAGCGTTCGCGCCTGCGCTCGAGGCTTGCAGCTTCGCCACCTCGGCTTCGCTCATGTACCACTTCGGATCGACCGGCTTGACCAGATAGTTGCAGATCAGGCCCGCGATCAGCATGGCGCAGAGGATGTACATGGTGGTGTTGTAGAGCTGGTCACGCGGCACGCCCGCCGCGAGCTGGAACTCGCGGATGTAGTTGACCACGACGGGGCCGATGATGCCCGCAGTGGACCAGGCGGTCAGCAGCCTTCCATGGATAGCGCCGACGAACTGGGTCCCGAACATGTCGGCGAGATAGGCCGGCACGGTGGCGAAGCCGCCGCCATACATCGACAGGATGATGCCGAAGCCGAGCACGAAGAGCAGCTTCGAGCCCATTGCCGCAAAGGTCGGCGCCAGCGCGTAGAGCACGATGCCGAGGATGAAGAACGTATAGTAGGTGTTCTTGCGGCCGATATAGTCCGACAGCGAAGCCCAGACGAAGCGGCCGCCGATGTTGAACAGCGACAGCAGGCCGGCAAAGCCCGCCGCGATGCCGGCGATCTGCGCCTTCTGCGCGGCGTTCAGCGCGTTGAAGCCCACATCAGGCAGGCCGATCAGCTTGCCCGCGAAGATTTCCTGCAGCATCGGCGAGGCCATGCCGATCACGCCGATGCCGGCGGACACGTTCAAGCACAGCACCCACCAGATCAGCCAGAACTGCGGCGTCTTGTGTGCGTTGTCGAGATGGACGTGATGCTCGGAGATCATCGTCTTCTTCTCGCTCGGCGGCGTCCAGCCCTCAGGCTTCCACCCCGTCGGCGGCAGGCGATAGCGGAAGGCGCCGATCATCATGAAGACGAAATAGATCGCGCCCATGGTGAGGAAGGTTTCCCAGACACCGACCGAGGTCGGGCTCTTGAACACGTCCATCAGCCAGTTCGCCAGCGGCGCGCCAATCATCGCGCCGCCGCCAAAACCCATGATCGCCATGCCGGTCGCCATGCCGCGCCGGTCGGGGAACCATTTCACCAGCGTCGACACCGGCGAGATGTAGCCGAGACCGAGGCCGACACCGCCGATCACGCCGGAGCCGAGCCACATGATCCAGAGCTGATGGAGGTAGATGCCGATGGCGCCGAGCACGAGGCCGCCGCACCAGCACAGCGCCGCGACGAAGCCAGCCTTGCGCGGTCCGGCACGCTCGAGCCAGCCGCCCCACAGCGCGGCGGAGACTCCGAGCACAACGAAGAACAGCGTGTACATCCACCCGAGGCTTGCGACCTTCCAGTCGCAGGTCGTGGTGAACAGCTCCTGCCACAGCGAGATGTCCGGGCAGGCCTTCGGCGCGGTCAATCCGATCGCGCGCGACAGCGGCAGCCAGAACACCGAGAAGCCATAGGCCATGCCGATGCAGAGATGGATGCACAGCGCCGCCGGCGGCACCAGCCAGCGATTGAAGCCGGCGGTCGCGATGGTCCGCTCGCGATCAAGAAAACCTGCGCCGGCGCCCGATATCGTTCCAGCGCTCTCAATAGTAGCCATACATTCCTCCCCTAAGCCGCCCTTCTGAACAGCCTGCCGCAAAGATCCTGATCCTCAGCCCGTTGCGGGGCAGCCAATTGTCCCTGCTGCTCCGCTCAATCATCCGACGCGCGCCAGGATCGTTGCGCGCATCCCAAAAGTTAACCCCGCAAGCGGGGCGCTATGCCGATACGACGTGCAAGCTTCGTGTGGCCCCTTGATCCGCGTATCGCAGACAAGACTCAACCTCCGCGCCTGCACGGAGATTGTCAATTGGGGCAGAAGCCGTGATCGATGTCGATAGACAAATGGTCGGTATCAGCGCGGTAACGTCCTCAAGGACGCAGCGCAGCATTGATGCTTTCTATTGGACCATTTGTCTTTTCTATCAAGAACACGATGCGCGCGTCGTTGCGCTCGGTGATCTCCACCGTGTCGCCCGTCTCGCGGATCAGGTTCGGGATGTCAATCACCGACAGCGGATCGGTGCAGTGCACTTCGAGCTGATCGCCCGGCAGTAACGGCTTCAGCGCCTTGCGCGTTTTCAAGGCAGGCAGCGGGCATTTCAAGCCGGTGAGATCGAGCGTCGTTTTGGTCATGGGCGCAACATGGCGAGGCGAAGCGTTGGCGTCAACGAAGGAGCGTCAGAGCAAATCCGCATAGGACAGAAAACCTACACTCTGGCCGGGCTCGACCCGAATGATGTCCTCGCCGAGCTCGATGAGGCCGTCGGTCTCGACCAGCGAGGACAACAGGCCGGCACCTTCACGCGGGAACTTGACCGCCTCCAGCGCACCATCCTCTCCGCGCCGCAATGACGCGCGAACATATTCGCGGCGGCCGATCTTCTTCTTGTAGGTGAACGCGGCGCGCACCGGGATCGGGAACAGCGGCTCGGGCAGGCTGCCGGCGAGCGCCAGCACCGTCGGCCGCACCACATGGACGAAGGTGACGAAGCTCGCGACGGGATTGCCGGGCAGACCGATCAGCGGCGTTCCGCCGATGATGCCCATCGCCACGGGCCGTCCGGGCTTGATCGCCATCCGCCACAGCACGAGGGAGCCGATGCTTTCGACCGCTGCCTTGACGTGGTCCTCCTCGCCGGTCGAGACGCCGCCGGTGGTGAGGATCAGGTCATGGTCACCCGCGACCTGCTTCAAGCCGTTCGCGAGGGAAGTGCGATCGTCGCGCAAAATGCCGAGGTCGCTGACCTCGCAGCCGAGCCGGCGCAGCATCGCCATCAGCATGAAGCGGTTGGAATCGAACAGCTGCGAGGCGGCGCGCGGCTCGCCGGGCGAGGCCAGCTCGTCGCCGGTCGAGAACACTGCGACGCGGATGCGCCTGACGACGTCGAGCTTGGTCAGGCCAAAGGCCGCAGCAAGCGCAACATGCTGCGGCCGCAGGCGCTGGCCGGCGCGCAGCGCGATGTGCCCTTGAGGGATGTCCTCGCCCGCAGGACGTACATTGGCGCCGGGCTTCAGCCCCGCCGGCAGCACGATCTTGCCTGTTGCATCGATGCGGACATCTTCCTGCATGAAGACGGTCTCTGCATCCGGCGGCATCGGCGCGCCCGTGAAGATGCGCGCGGTGTGGCCCGGTTTGATCGGCGCATGCGCGAGGCCACCGGCCTGGATGCGGCCATCGAGCGGCAACGCTTGCTCCGCACTTTGCGGAAGATCGGCATTGCGCACGGCGTAGCCATCAACCGCCGAGTTGGTGAACGGCGGAAGCGGCAGGGGCGCCGCGATATCGTGCGCCAGCACGCGGCCATCCGCATCGACAAGCGCGACCGTTTCGAGATCAGTGATCGCGTTGACACGGGTCGTGATCAGGCCAACGGCCTCGTCGACCGACATCATCGGTCCGCCGAAGGCAAAGCAATCGTCAGACAGTTGCGCCATGGTGCCTCGTCAGCGCATCGCGGCGCTTTTGGCCACCGCTTCCTCGACCGGCATCGCCGCCCGCAGCATCAGCGCCGCGGCAGCCTCGATATCATCGAGATGGACAGTCGGCAGCCGCGTGTCAATCGCAACGTCGGTCGCGATCCCGGCGATGCCGGGATCGTCGGGAAACAGCAGCGGCTTGCCGTTGGCGGCGCGGTGCACCTCGATCTTGCGATGCGGCTCGCGCTTGAAGCCCTCGACCACGACGAGATCGACGGCGGACAGCTTGCTCAATAGTTCCGGCAGCCGCGGCTCCGCCGCTCCGCGCAATTCATGCATCAGGGCCCAACGGTTTGACGAGGCCACCAGCACCTCGGCCGCGCCTGCCTCGCGATGGCGCCAGGAATCCTTGCCGGGCACGTCGACGTCGAACTGGTGGTGCGCGTGCTTGATGACCGAGACACGCAGGCCCTGCGCGTTGAAATGCGGGATCAGCCGCGTCAACAGCGTGGTCTTGCCCGCACCGCTCCAGCCTGCAAGGCCGATGACTTTCATCGTAACTCGATCTCCGCGGCCGGAACCGCCTTCTCCATCATAGTGACCATGCTTATATCGGCTTGACCCGAATGTCATGCTAACGTCACGGCCATGATGAAGATCGACAAAGCCCCGGTACCCCTGATCGTCCCCAACCCGGACGACCCGCGCCTGACCCAGAGCGTGACCGGGACCGACCAGACCGGCGCCCAGGTCGAGATCAAGGTGCCGATGGAACGGCCGCTGACGCTCTACCTGAATGCCCAGGAGATCGTCACCATGATGACGATCGGCGACTATCCGGAATACCTGGCGCTCGGCTATCTGCTGAACCAGAACATGCTGAAATATAATGACGCCGTCACCGAGGTCGAATACGACGACGACCTCCAGGTGGTCGTGGTGCGCACCGAGCACCACACCAATTTCGAGGCCAAGCTGAAGAAGCGCACGCAGACCTCGGGCTGCGCGCAGGGCACGGCCTTCGGCGATCTGTTGGAGGCGGTCGAGAGCGTCGCGCTGCCGAAGGCCGAGCTGCGTACCTCCTGGCTCTACCAGATGACGCAGACCATCAACACCATGCCCTCGCTTTATCTCGAGGCTGGCGCGATCCACGGCTGCGTGCTGTGCAAGGAAGGCGAGCCGCTCTGCTACACCGAGGACGTCGGGCGCCACAACGCCGTCGACAAGATCGCGGGCTGGATGTACCGCCACGGCGTCGATGCCAGCGACAAGATCCTCTACACCACGGGACGCCTCACCTCGGAGATGGTGATCAAGACGGTACGCATGGGCATTCCGATCCTGGTGTCGCGCTCCGGCTTCACCGCCTGGGGTGTCGATCTCGCAAGACAGGTTGGCCTGACGCTGGTTGGCCGCACCCGCGGGAAGCGCTTCATCGTGCTCGCAGGCGAAGAGCGGATCGTCTACGATCAGAACCTCGCTTACGTCGAGGAGGAATCGGCCAAGCACAAGCGCAAGGGTGAAGGTGGTGACGACTGACATTCCCGCCACGCAAGGTGTGTTGCTCGCCGGCGGTCTGGCGCGCCGCATGGGCGGTGGCGACAAGCCTATGCGCACCATCAGCGGCCGCACCATTCTGGAGCGCGTGATCGCGCGCCTTTCACCCCAGTGCAGCGGATTGATCCTGAACGCCAACGGCGATCCCGCGCGTTTCGCTTCGTTCGGCTTGCAGGTCATCGCCGACGACGTGCCCGGCTTCCCCGGCCCGCTCGCCGGCATTCTGGCCGCGCTCGACTGGACCGCTGCGAACCGTCCTGACATCGAGTGGGTGCTCAGCGCTGCCGGCGACTGCCCGTTCCTGCCGCGCGATCTCGTCGCGCGCCTGCACGAGGCGCGAACACGGGAGAACGCCCAGCTCGCGGTCGCCGCATCCGGCGATCAGTCGCATCCGGTGATCGGATTGTGGCGCGTCGCCTTGCGCAACGAGCTCCGGCACGCGCTGGTCGTCGAGGACCTCCGCAAGATCGACCGCTGGACCGCGCGCTATCCGCTCGCGACGGTGACCTGGCCGGCCGCGCCGCTCGATCCGTTCTTCAATGCCAACACGGTCGAGGACATCGCCGAGGCCGAGCGGCTGGCGGCGCTGGATGACGCGTCGTAGGGCGCCGCTTTGAGCTCCTGGCCGTGAACCGGGCCCCGCACGGGAACGACCAATGATCGGTACGTTGCCCCGGATGAGCCATGGCCGACTCCCTTTTGGATGTCATATTCGAAGTTGTCGATTTCGCCATCGATGTTTCGGATACGATCGATCGCACGAAACGGCTTAGCAAGCCTGACATCGTCGAAGTCCCGCCCGACCCGAAGCCGCTGCCGCCCGCCGCGCAGCGTGCACTGGCCGAGGCGGAGGAACGCGAGCGCGCCGCTCAAGCCGCGAGCGGCACCGACCAGGCATCGTAGCCGTAGACCCAACTCGTGTCGGTCCGCTCTCTCAGCCAGATGTTGGCACGCGAGGTTTCCTGGACCCGTGTCGTTCGCTCCTTGCGCGTCGCCTCGAAGCGGCGGAATGCGTCCGCGACACCGTCGCGGTCGACGCCGTCGAGGCAGCGCGACAGCACCGCGGCGTCCTCGATGGCCATCGCCGCGCCCTGCGCCATGTAGGGCGTCATGGGATGGCAGGCATCGCCGAGCAGCGTCACATTGCCGTCGGCCCAGCGCTCCAGCGCGTCGCGATCCATGATCGCCCATTTGTGCACGTCGGGACACGCCGCGAGCACGTGACCGACCTGCGGATGAAAGCCTTCGAATGAGGCGCGCAGATCGCGCACGTCACCCTTCGCCGACCAGGACTCGATGCGGAAATCCGGCTCGGGCTGGCTGGTGACGAGATAGACCTCGCTGCGATCAGGCTTGACGTAATAGATCACGATGTGGCGGTCCTCGCCCCACCATTTGGTGCAGTCGTCGATCTCTGCGCCGCCGAGCAGCGCTGCCGGATAGGTGGTGCGATAGGCGATGCGGCCGGTGAACCTGACCGGCGCGGTGTCGAACAGGGTATCGCGCACGGTCGAATGCACGCCGTCCGCGCCGACAACGGCATCGGCAACGGCGCTGGTGCCGTCGGCGAAGCTGAGCCGGACGCCCTCGCCCGTCTCGTCGAGACCGGCCAGCTTGTGGTTGAGCCTCACGAACTCATCCGGCACGGCGCTCGCCAGCGCCGCATGCAGATCCCCGCGATGGGCGAGCAGATAGGGCGCGCCGAACTTCTCCTCCGCGCTCTCGCCAAAGATCATGTCGAATTTGATGTCGCCGCTCTTCCAGTCGCGATTATTCCAGGAGCGTGGATAGAACGACTGGCTGCGCATCCGTTGCTCGAGCCCCAGTGCGCGCAGCACCTTCATCGCGTTGCAGCCGATCTGGATGCCGGCGCCGATGCGGGCGAACTGCGAGGCCTGCTCGTAGACCATGACGTCGACGCCGACGCGCCTGAGCGCCGCGGCTGTCGCGAGCCCACCCATGCCGGCACCGACGATCGCAACCGAAAGCGGCCTTGCCATCGCGTCCCCACCCCCCTGCCGCGCGGCTTGAGCGCCGCGTCGTCGATCTAGAGCATGATCCGGAAAAGTGTGAAGCGGTTTTCCGAACAAATCATGCTCGAACAAGAATCTAAAGCGCGTTCACGCGCTTTAGGCGGGCCGGAAGCCCGCGTGCTCCAGTGCGGCGCGCGCCTCGTCCGAGCCGAGCGCATCAAGAAAGGCCTGCACCGCCGGCCGCTGCTTGCGCGCCGTCACCAGCGCGAAGTCATAATGCTCTTCCGCGAACGGAATGAAACCAAGGCCGACCGCATGGGCGACCGGCGCAATGGTCATGCCCCAGTCGGCGCGGTGCTGCGCGACGGCCGCGGCCACCGCATTATGCGAACGCGGCTGGTTCCAGTAGCCTTCGGGGCGCGCGCCGTTGAGCAGCCGGTCGATCAGGATGCGCGTGCCGGCGCCCTGGTTGCGGTTGACCATGATGCAGGCGGGATCGCTGAGCGCAGCCGCGACCGCCTCTTTCGCGCCGAGGCCTTCGAAACGCTTGTCGCCCTTGCGAAAGACGATGCCCTGCATCCGCCGCCAGCCCGGCACGAGCTCAAGCCCCTCGACGAGATAAGGTGTGTTGTAGGTCTCGCTCTTGTCGTCGAACAGATGGATCGGCGCGAGATCGCATTCACCGCGCTTGGCCGCCGCAAGCCCGCCGAGGCTGCCGACCGCGATCGAACGCACGGTGAGCCCGGCATGCGCGAGCTGCGCGGTGACGAGATCGAGGCCAGTGCAGTGGCTGCCGACGATGACGAGATCGGGCACACGCACATGCGGCGTGACCAGCGTCACCTCGGCCTCGGTGCCGGCCGGCATCTGGTCGGCGAGCGCATCGATGCGCAGAAAACCATCGGCCTGCGCAAAGGACGTGATCGCACCGGAGCCCTTGCCGGATGGATAGGCGATCAAGCCGTCCTTGCCCTCGACCAGCGAGACCATGACGAATTCGGTGCGGCCGAGCTCGGACGCGATGCGGACCGGTACCGTCGCATTCACCTTGGCGTCGGAGCGTGGCGGCAGTCCGGCCACTTTGCGCAACACCGGCACGATCATGTCGTGGAAGGTGAACATTGCCGAAGTCGGAAAGCCCGGCAGGATCACCACCGGCTTGCCGTCGCACACCGCAAGGCACAGCGGCTTGCCCGGCTTGAGCGCAACACCATGCGCGATGATGCCGGGTGCCCCGAGCCGGCCGATGATGCGGTGTGACAGGTCGCCGGCGCCCTTCGACGTACCGCCGGAGAGGACCAGCATGTCGGCGTCCGCCAGCGCGCTGCGCATGGCGGCTTCGAGCTTTGCCTCATCGTCGGGAATGGCGCCGAGGAAGACCGCCTCACCACCATTCTCGTTGATCGCCGCGGTGACGATCGCACCATTGGTATCGTAGATCGCGGCCGACGCGAGCGCTTCGCCGGGCTGCACCAGCTCGTCGCCGGTGGAGATCACGGCAACGCGCGGCTTGCGTGCGACTTTCACCTCGGCGATGCCGCAGGCCGCCAGCATGCCGATCTCGCGCGACCCGATAACCGTGCCGGCGCGCAGCAGCGCCTCGCCGCGCGCGATGTCGGAACCCGCATAGGAGACGAACTGGCCGGGCGATGTCGCGCGGCGGACGTCGATCGCATCCGAGCCGGTCGGCTGGGTATGCTCGACCATGACGACGGCGTCGGCGCCGCGCGGCAGCGGACCGCCGGTCGCGATCGCCGTTGCGGTTCCCACTGCGACTTGTAGCGCCGGCGCGGTGCCGCAATGGATGGTCTCGCCGTTGAGCGCAAGGCGAACAGGCGCGCCTTCGCCGGCCGCGGCGAGGTCGGACGAGCGCACGGCAAAGCCATCGACATTGGAGCGGTCGAACGGCGGCACATCGATCGGTGCCGTGACGTCTTCGGCGAGTGCCGCGCCGAGCGCAGCACCGAGCTTGCAAACCTCATTCGGAAGCGCACGCGGGAACAGCGCCGCCTCGAAGCGCGCCAGCGCCTCCTCGCGCGAAAGGATCTTGAGGAACTGCTCCTGTTCGAGCGCGCTGCGGTCTGGCGGTTTTGGGATCATGGTCATGCCGGAACCATATCACTCCCGCATGAGATAAGCATCGACCGGCACGCCCGCCGCAAATCCTTCGTGGCTGCCGGGAATGAGCAGCCATGCATCCGCGCGGGCGATCGCCTGGAGCGGCCACTCGCCGACCGCAATCGGCATCCATGTTTCATGTTCCCTTGCGAGCAGCGCGATCTCGGCGATGCCGACGCTGGATGCGATTTTTCGCGCGAGCGGCAAGGTCACCTGTCGGCGCGGCTGCCGCGCCGACAGACGATCGATCAACGGAAGCACCAGCGCGAACCAGGCCGCGAGCGCATGATCCGGCGATCCCGGCAAGGCGACGGCGGGAACCTTGCCGACCCGCGCCACCGCCGCGGTGCGTCCGGGCTGGAGCGCGAGACCATGAGCGAGCACATCGCCGCACTGGGTCAGCGCAGTGATGGCGGCATCCTGGCGACCAACGCCGCTGCCGCCGACGGTCAGCAGCGCATCGCAGGAGGAGGCATCGAGCACAGCGGCAATCGATGCTTCGTCACGCGCGCCGGCCTCGAGCGTCGTCACGTCCAGTCCCGCTGTGCGCGCGATCCCGGCGATCATATGCGCCGTCGCCGTCGCGTCCGGCACATTGACGATGCGTAGCCGCGGCTGCCGCACGCCGAGCTTTTCCAAACCCGCGACGCGCGCGATGAGCAGATCGGCTGCACTGACCGGATGTCCCTGTCTCCCGGCAGGCGCGCGGTCCGCGATATCGCTGCCGGCGCGCCTGACGCCCTGCCCGGGCACGCCCTCGGCCAGCACCTGCACGAGCGGCCCCGACACCTCGACTGCATCGGCGTCGAGCACGCAGTCGCATCCCCCAGGTATCGCGTCACCGGCTTCGACCCACGTAGGCGCCGCAAGCAGAGGCAGCGGTGAATAGGCGGACGCGCCGACGAGATCATTGGCGCATAGCGCCCAGCCGTCGGTGGCGGCAACGTCGTGAGACGGACAGGCCGGAAGCAGCGGAGTGCCCGCCGCGATGCAGCCGGCCGCTTCGGTCACCGGCAATTCCACCGGCGCAAGCGGATCAACGCCGCGCAGCAACGCGGCGAGCGCGACGTCGAGCGATGTGAGCGAGGGCGGCAGGCGCTGGGTCATGCGCCATGATGGACCATGCATCGCCCGGTTTGGCAACCGCCGACGATGCAGCCATCAGCCGCCTGACCTGTCGGCATTCGGAAAAAACAGCTGCTGTCCGTCGACCTTGTAGCCGGCGATCGCGGTCTGTCCCTCCGGTGAGGTCAGCCAGTCGACAAAGGCCTGCCCCAGCTCCTTCTTCACGTCCGGGAATTTTTCAGGATTGACCAGCATCACGCCGTACTGGTTGAGCAGCCGCTTGTCGCCTTCGACGACGATGTCGAGATCGCCGCGCTCCTTGAAGGCGATCCAGCTACCGCGGTCGGACAGCACATAGCCATTCGCAGCGCGCGCGGCCTCGAGTGCCGCGTTCATGCCTTGCCTCGCCTCGCGATACCAGGCGCCCTTGGCACTTGCGATGTCGATGCCGGCGACGATCCACAGCGCGAGCTCGGCTGCGTGGGTGCCCGAGCGATCGCCGCGCGTCACGAACGGCGCGCCCTTGGCCTCGATCGCCTTCAGCGCGGTCGCGATGTCCTTGCCCTTCACGCCGGCGGGGTCGCTCTTCGGGCCGATCAGCAGATAGTCGTTGTACATCACGTCGTAGCGTTTCGATGCAAAACCGTCGGCGACGAATTTCTCCTCCTGCGGCCGCGCATGCATCAGCACCACGTCGGCTTCGCCCCGTCGCGCGCCGTCGAGCACCTCATCGGCGCGCCGCGCAATCACCGTGACGTCGATGCCGGTCCTGTCGCGGAAGATCGGCAGGAGATAGTCGAGCAGGCCGGACTCCTGCGTCGATGCCGTCGTCGCCAGCACGATCGCGCGGTCCTCCGCGGACGACGCCACGACGCCTGCGGCAAGGCCGCAGAGAAGCGCAAGCAGAGCGGACAGGCGGCGAACGGCCATGAGCGGGTTCCCTCGGATATGACGCGGTCATGATGATGATCGATTGCGCCGCACTCGTGACGCATTGTCGCTTCGCGGCGCGGGTCCTGACAACGACAGATAGAGCTGACATCTGATCACCACCAGCAGCAGACTTCGCCGCGCCGGCGCAACCGTTCAAAGGCGTGACACTCGGGAAAGTTCGGCAAGGCTGCGGCGCTCATCTCGATCGCGATCGCAACCCTCGCGTCATGCGCGCGCAACAGGATCGTTCACCAAAGCAAAAATCGCGCGCGAGGATGTGTTGCAAAGCAGCGAGATCATCGTGCATGGTTCCGATGAACACAAATTGAAATGCAGAATTCCACCTGCGTCGAACGTCAAAAAGAAGCAAGAATTTGCATAGGAATGCAGGATGGAATTCCTGACGACCAGCGAAGCCGCCGACTATCTCCGGCTCGGCGAACGCAAGCTCTACGAACTCGTCACCAACGGCGCGATCCCCTGCACCAAGGTGACCGGCAAGTGGCTCTTCCCGCGGCACGAGCTCGACCTCTGGGTGCTGTCGGGCCTCGCGCGTCCCGCCGGCATGCTGATCGCGGAGCCGCCGCCGGTCGTGGGCGGCAGCCAGGACGAGCTATTGGATTGGGGCCTGCGCGAATCCGGCTCGGGCTTGGGATCGATGAGCGAGGGCAGCGCGCGCGGGCTCGAGCGCTTGCAGCGCGACGAGGTGATGGCGGCTGCGGTGCACTTCCACAGCCTCGATGCCGACGGCAATCTTGCCGCCGACGCCAGTGCGACGGCGCTGCGCGACGCGCCGGACCTGCATGATGCGGTGCTGGTCGCGTTCGTGCGCCGCGAGCAGGGCCTCGTGCTGTCGCCGGGCAACCCGAAGCGGCTGCGCGGCCTCGCCGACGTGCTCGCGCTCGGCGCCAGGATGGCGATGCGGCAACAGGGCACGGGCGCGCAGATGCTGCTCGACGTGCTGCTCAAGCGCGCCGGCGCCTCGACGCGGGATGTGCACCGGGTCGAGACGCCGGCCCTCACCGGCCCGGACCTCGCCGAGATCGTGCGCGCGGGACAGGCGGACTGCGGCGTCGCGACGCGGGCGGCGGCGCGCTCGGCCGGGCTCGATTTCGTGCCGCTGGTCTGGGAGAATTTCGATCTTGCGATGCGGCAGCGCAGCTATTTCCGCCCCGCCATGCAGGCCCTGATCCGGTTCCTGAACGAACGGCGGCTGCGCCAGCGCGCCGAGGAGCTGACCGGCTACGATCCCTCGCCCGCAGGACAGATCCGCTTCGCAGCCTGACATTGACGCCTGCCCCCTAATAGTTGCAAAAGAAACCAATTCAGCCGGGCCATACCCGGGGCAACACCGGCCAACGCGCCGGATCAGGGGAGGACAAGCGTGAATCCAGCGAGATTTGGACTGCCGGTCGCGGCTGCCTTGGCGGCAGCGCTATTGCCGGGTGCCGCAATGGCGCAGGTGTCCGACAATGTCGTCAAGATCGGCGTGCTCACCGACATGAACGGCCCCGCCTCCGCGCCGACGGGCCAGGGCTCGGTGACCGCGGCGCAGATGGCGATCGACGATTTCGGCGGCACTGTGCTCGGCAAGCCGATCAGCATCGTGATCGGCGACCACCAGCTCAAGGCCGACATCGGCGCCGGGATCGCGCGGCGCTGGTACGACGTCGACCAGGTCGATCTGATCGTCGACGTGCCGGTCTCCGCCGTTGGCCTTGCGGTGCAGAACATCGCCAACGAGAAGAAAAAGCTGTTCATCACCCACTCCACCGGCACCGCGGATTTCCACGGCAAGTTCTGCTCGCCTTATGCGATGCAATGGGTGTTCGACACCCGCGCGCTCGCGGTCGGCACCGCGGATGCCGTGGTGAAGCGCGGCGGCGACAGCTGGTTCTTCATCACCGACGACTACGCCTTCGGTCACTCCCTCGAACGCGACGCCTCCAGCGTCATCACCGCCAATGGCGGCAAGGTGCTGGGCTCGGTGAAGCCGCCGCTGGCAACACCCGATCTCTCCTCCTTCGTGCTGCAGGCGCAGGCCTCCAAGGCCAAGATCATCGGCATTGCGGCAGGCCCGCCCAACAACATGAACGAGATCAAGACCGGCTCGGAGTTCGGCGTGTTCAAGGGCGGCCAGCAGATGGCGGCGCTGCTGGCGTTGATCACCGACATCCACGGTCTCGGCCTGCAAGCAGCGCAAGGCCTGCTCCTGACGACGTCGTTCTATTGGGACATGGACGACAAGACCCGCGAGTGGTCGAAGCGCTATTTCGCCAAGATGAACAAGATGCCGTCGATGTGGCAAGCCGGCGTCTATTCGAGCGTGATCCACTATCTCAACGCCATCAAGGACGCCGGCACCGACGATCCGCTGAAAGTCGCGGCGAAGATGCGCGAGAAGCCGGTCGAGGATTTCTTCGCCCGCAACGGCAAGATCCGCGAGGACAATCTGATGGTGCACGACCTCTGGCTGGTGCAGGTGAAGACGCCGGAGGAGAGCAAGTACCCGTGGGATTATTACAAGATCCTCACCACGATCTCCGGCGAGAAGGCGTTCGGGCCGCCGGACCCGGCGTGCGCGCTGGTGAAGAAGTGATGATGGCGAGTGGCGAATAGGGAGTGGCGAATAGGGGATGCCTGCATTCGCGACTCGCGACTCGCCATTCGCTATTTCATCACCCCGATCTCGCGAAAATACTTCATCACACCCGGATGGATCAGCTCCGCCTTCGGCGCGGCCGCCACCGTGTTCGCGGCCGTGGTCTCGCAGGCCTGCGCGAGCTGCTTGCAGAAGGTGGCCTCGACGCCGTGCAGCGTCTTCGCCAGGCGATAGGCGACATCGTCGGGCAGGTCCTCGCGGGTGAGGACGAAACTCCAGGAGCCGAGCGAGGCGATCGGCTCGCTCTGCTTCGGATAGGAGCCCGCCGGCACCGTGAGCGGTTTCAGGAACGCATGCTTGGCGCGGATGCGCGCGATCTCCTCCGCGCTGGGCGCGATGAAGCGCGCGCCTGCTGCGCTCGACGCCACCGCGGCAAAGCCGGGCCAGCCGATGCCGGCGCCCCAGAGTGCGGCCACGCGGCTGTCCTCGACCATCGCAGGGCCGTCACCGGCGCGGTCGAGATAGATGGCCTTGAAGTCCTCGTCCTGCTTGAGGCCAAGGCCATCGAGCACATAGCGCGCCAGGATCGGCAGGCCCGAGCCCTTGGCGCCGAACGCGACCGGCTGTCCGACGAGATCGGCAATCGTCTTGTAGGGACTGTCCGCCCGCACCACGAACATGCCGGGGTTGGAATAGATCGCCGTCAAGATCTTCAGCCGCACGGGCGCGCGGCCGATGCCGGCAAAGGCCTCATAGGCCGGCTCGCCCGCGACCAAGGCGAGATCGAGCTCGCCCTTCTCCAGCAGCGGAATGTTCTCGTTGCTGCCCTTGGTGTTGCGCGGCGCGATGGTGATTTGCGGATCAGCCGCGTTCATCACCTCGGCAAAGGCATTGCCATAAAGCGGGAAGCCGCCGCCCGGCGTCGCGGTGCCGAGGCTGAGTGTCGTGCTCGAAATGGCCTTGCCTCCGGTTTGAGCAACGGCGGGGCCGAGGGGCAGCACCGCTGCGAGAAGGAGAATTGCGAATCTCATGGTCAGTCCCGGCGGCCTGCGTCAACACCGACTTGCGGCGATGTAGGCAGCGGCCCGTTTTTGTGAAAGCATGCCCCACAACGACAATAGAACAATGGGAGACGTCATGTTGCGAATTTTGCGTAACGGTTTTTTCGGGCTCACACTTCTCTTAGGTCTTTTCAGCGTCTCCCCTCCCGCCTCCGCCGCCTACCCCGACCGCCCCGTGCACTGGATGATCGGCTTTGCCGCCGGCGGCCCGGTCGACATCGTGGCGCGAATTATGGCGCAGGCGCTGTCTGATCGCCTCGGCCAGCAGTTCATCGTCGAGAACCGCGCCGGCTCCGGCGGCAATATCGCGGCCGCGGCTGCGATCAACGCAGCCCCCGATGGCTACACGCTGCTGTTCGTCGCGCCCAACAACGCGATCTCGACCTCGCTGTACAAGAAGCTGCCGTTCGACTTCCTGCGCGACACCGTGCCGGTGGCGAGCATCATGCAGCTCACCAACATGCTGGTCGTCTCCAACGCGTTTCCGGCCAAGACGGTCCAGGAGTTCATCGACTATTGCAAGGCCAATCCCGGCAAGATCTCCTATGCCTCATCCGGCAACGGCACCTCGGTGCACATGTCGGCCGAGCTGTTCAAGGCGATGACCAAGTGCGACATGATCCACGTGCCCTATCGCGGCTCGGCGATCGCCTTCCCCGACATCATCTCCAACAAGGTGCAGCTGATCTTCGACAATTTGCCCTCCGCGCTCGAGCAGTCGCGCGGCGGCAATGTCCGCGCCCTTGGTGTGACCTCGCCGCAGCGCTGGCCGACCGTGCCTGATGTGCCGGCGATCGCCGAGACCGTGCCCGGCTTCGAATCGGTCGGCTTCTACGGCATCTCCGCGCCCAAGGGCACGCCGAGCGAGGTGATCGAGATCCTCAACAAGGCTGTCGGCGAAGCGCTGAAGGACCCGAAGGTGATCGCGCGGCTGACCGAGAATGGCGGCATCCCCAAGCCCATGGCGCCCGCAGAGTTCGGCAAGCTGGTCGCCGACGAGACCGAGAAGTGGCGCAAAGTGGTGGAGTTCGCCGGGGTCTCGGTCGACTAGGCGGGCCTGGCGGCTCGCAAGCAAGCCATCGGAGGGGCCGCAAGGCCCCTTCACTCAAAAAACGAAAACAACCCCATGCACAGTAGAAAACCAACGCAATTGCAATGGGTTACAAAATCGAACGCGCCTGGCCGCGAAAACCCATTTGATCGTCGGGCAAAACAGGAGCATAAGGGCATCATCGCCGATTTCGGGAATTTAGAAATAACTGACCCAGCCATGCCGGCGTTCCCATCCACGGGTGCCAGCATTGCACCCCCGCCTCCATCCCTGTAAACGAACCGCGCACCGTTGCCGGCCGCGCATTCGCGAAGGGCCGTCCCGCGGCGGGGCCTGTAGCTCAATGGTTAGAGCCGGCCGCTCATAACGGTCTGGTTGCAGGTTCGAGTCCTGCCGGGCCCACCAATGAAATCAGTGACTTATCAAGGCCGGTTTCGTTTCATCGGAAGCACCGCACCAGATATCGCACCAGATACGTGCGCTTTTCGTTCGCTGACTGGGTAGCACTTAGCGATTCTGTCGACGGCATCGGACAAATCGTCGGGATTGTGATGGCCATACGTGTTGACAGCACCTCAAGCTACATCCCGAGATACCCCGCTGCCTGCCACGAATCCGCGCCTCGCTGCATGAGCCAAGTCGCTGCGATCTGTCGCAGCGTAGCACCGATGGATGCTCGTAACTGGACGCCGCGGTAATCGCTCCCTTCTCGAGGAGCGCTCGTCCAACGACAACGCAGGCATAAGGGAGGGACTGGGTCCCCCAACATGCCAACTCGAGCACGGATACCTCGGTCCGGTAGCTTTGGCCGACGCGACCCACGTTTCTGGTTTCAGCCTCCTCAAGGTTAGGAAGTCAATGCCATCGTTTGTCGTCCATGCGCGTTCTCAATCTTAGTCTCAACGTCGTGAGGTTGTGGTCGTTCAGCAGGTCGGTCTGACACAGGCCGAGAAGGCGGCCGCTGTCGACCCCGCGGAGCCGTCGTCATAGGCGCGGAAAAACTCGCCGCGGGCATCGCGTCGTTCGACATCGAAGGAGCGCCGAAGTCAGTTACAAGTGACGAACGTCGTTTTGATGGAAAGCAGACGCTGTCGTTTGATAAGTTAATGAGGAGACTTGTTGGGAAGGCAGAGGCTCGAGGGATTGGGATCTTTGGTATTGTGACGACGTTTGACTGCGATCAAACTTTCATCCTATTCGGGATCTAAAGCTGATCAATAGAGAGCAGGTTGTTGATTGGAAGATTGAACCACGCAAGAGCTTCAAAGGCGACTCATGGCTCGGTCCAAGCGGAAGAGTTTCGACTAACTTGGAGCAATGAAGAAAAGCCCGGCCTCGTGAGAGCCAGCGGCATCGGACAGCGCCAGTGAACCAAACTGGCCCCGCAGTAGGCACGCAGGCGGCCGGATCTCGTGCGGGAGCATCCGTGCTTAGGTGAGCCGACAACGAATGGCGCACGCGAACTTTTCATTGTGAAACACAATGCCGATTAAGCTCGATGCTGCGACGGCGTTGAGCCGCACTTCCCCAACCTGCGGGCGATGTCTGGAGGTTTATTGATTGTCCCGACCGGCTCTTAGCTGGAATAAAAACGTGCGCCCAAACTCCTCCCCTCTGATGGACGATATCTGGGTAGGCGCCATCGGATCGGTCCCGGGAAGCTGTTGGCAACGCTCAAAGCGCGCTCCTCGTCCGTCTCAAGAGCTATTTTTTGGGCGAGCATGACGTCGCCCTCGACCAAGCCACCCAGCGGGACGAAACACCAGCCCCTGTCGAGCCGCCCGTACTCGTCGATCTCGTTGACGTTCCCGGATGTTCCCCGCCGGATGCGATACCGCTTCCCACTGTCGCATCCTACCACATCGAAGTACCCCCTGGTATCGAACGCTGCCCTTTGCTCGGACGAAAGCCAAGAACGCAGCAGTCGTAGCGCACGCCCCTGAATCGTCTTCTCGGCCTTAGCTGCTTGATAAAGCCTGCTAACCGCGACGCTTCGATGGGGCCAAAAGCCGATGCGACGAAGCCTTCTCGTCACCTCGTGATCACCCGCCCACGAGCCGGGGGAAGAACAACGTTTCTTCCGCGATCGGATCGAACGCGGTGATCCTGCTCACCTCACCGGGCCCTTTCCGCACCGCCGCGGTATATCCTTTGAGAGCAAATTGCAGAAAACGCTTCTCCGCCTCTGCCAATGCTTCTGAATTTGAGTTGTCGAAGAAGTGTCGGCTATCGCCGCTATGATCCATCACGATTTGAATTGCCATGCTAAGGCTCCCGATTGCACTTCAGAAGGAATGTGAAAGCCGAGCTCTCGTTCCTAAGCTCGCAATTAACAGCTGTGGGACTTTCCACATTGCAGGTAATACGTTGCACTGGGTGCCGCTCGCTGGCCGGAAAAAAGGCCCCAGCACAACCCGCCGGAGCCGTTGGAGGCCTCGACAGTAATGGGGAGCCGCCGAGGCATGCTAATGTCTAGGAAGATTCGGCAATCGGGTATGTATAACCGGTGTCTCGATCGCTCTCTCTGAGTGAGCGACAGGCTTTGCTTTTCCACACCCACAAGAGGCTGTAGCTCGCGCGGGTTCGAGGCCACCATCGATCTATATTTTGCGAGGTACTTACGATGCCGCTTGAATGGGGGCATGCCTCGCCCAGTCCGACGCCCCAAGCCCACGCATGCTGACGGTCGACAGTTCAAGACCACCTTCGGCGGAGATGCGTGAGACGGGCTTGCGCGGCGTCCTAGTCTACTGCCATTGCGGACACCACGTTGAACTGAGCGCTGATCGCTAGGCTGATGACGTCCGGCTGTCAGATCTCGAGCCGCGGTTTGTCCGTCAGGGGTGCGGCTCTCGGGGAGCCGACGTTCGGCCCCGACTTCGAGCGCGGCGATGCACGACTTGCAATCGTAGACCATCCGGGCAGTGATCAATTCAGATCGAAGTCACAGGTGCAAACCGATAATAAACCGGATGACGAAGAATGAGCCAACGGCGACAACAGCCGTCGCACTGATCGCAAACAGGACTCTCCAAGTCTCGTCCAATCGACGCCTCGTACAGAAACGGTGCCCGTGGTGGCCCCAGCATCGGGCCGGGGGGCATGATGATGCTGGGGCCCCCGGACAGGCTCTTGCCTCCTGGGACAGAGGCCGTCACCCGCGAGACACAAGCACATTTCCGATCAGCTGTTTGTGCGCTTGCCGATTATTCCCGGATGTGTATCCAAATTCCCACAGCTATGCTGACAAAAGGGAAGGGCCGCAGGCGCCGCTCCTGGTAGACTCCTGCGGCCGGCGCCGCGACGTTCCGCAGGATCGGCGCGGGACTCTTGAGGGCTCTAAGATGTCGCTCGGATCGGATCAAGCCGCCTGGCGGTCCTGCGGGCGAACATACCGTTGCCAAATCAATGTCATTCGAAGGATTGCACCTTAGGACCGAACATGGCACGGCTTATTTTCTAGCCCCAGTGCTCCCGGCTGCCGATCCAATTGCGGGTCGGAGCGTAGCGGGCGAATGGCCCGAAAAGTTCCAAATTCGGAATTGGCGAAATGATTCGCGACTGGCGGCATACATGTGTTAGGGAGCTTGCGCATATTCGACTTGTTCTACTTAGATCCTCTTTTACCCCGCAATGTTTTGACAAGTGGCCGCAGCAGGACGACTGCTGCGGCCTTTTGCTGACAGTCGCTCCGGCCGAGCGTTTTCCGTTCAATTGACAACTTTGTGGTTCGTTGCCATTGGAGACAATACCTATGCCTGAAGACAATTGCCTGATTGTCCGTGCTGCCGGGAGGCAACTGGACCTTTTGCGCGACGAAGCCTTCCGTATCGCGAAAGATGCAAATGTTGGCTGGTGGACAGACCGCGCGCAGGTCGGCACTAAGTTCTGCTTTGAAGACGCCAAGGCAAAAGCGTCATTTGCGGCGGCCTGCAACAATCTCGGTATTCCATACAGAGAAAACTAGTCAACGAAAAACCCGCCGGCCTCGACAGCCAGCGGGTTCTCAATGCCCATGCGTACCGCGGTACTCGTCACCAATCCGCGATGATCTATCGTAAGCCGGTATCGGTTCATGCCTGGTTACCGCTCGACGTCGGTGGGCCATGAGGCGCTGCCAGTCTCGTTTTTTGGGTCCTCCGCCGCGGCAACGCGACACTTTGCCGGTCGACCCCGCGGTGAGGGTCTCTGCCACAGTGATTCTGGAGAGACATGCATGTGCGGCGCGTGATGGCCTGAGGATTGAAGCGGTAGCTGGCGAAAGAGCAATGCGAAGCGGTAAGGTTCAAACAATGGGCAACTGCGGGAAGAATTTCCCGCTTGTTCTGCTCGCTTGCCACCGCTGCCTCTGAAAGCGCTGGAGGCGAGCGTAAACCGACTGACGCGTCCGACCTAGCCGTACTCCAATTTCGTCGGCAATGGCTCCGTCGCCAAGAAGGGAGATTAATTGCCCCTCCTCTTCCGGTGACCAAGATCGGCGCAAGTTGCGGCTTTTCGTCAACGTGGCCTCGTCCGAGCTTATGGGCGCGGAGGCGCGGGCTGACGCGATTTGTCGAGAACTCGATTGGGTTGTTCAACCCGCGTCGGGTGCGGCGATCGACTCGGCTCAGATGCGCGGTTGAACCGCACCATCCAAGCGGCTAGACGGGCATAGCTCTGTCGAAGAGCGGTGCCAAACCCTGCAGGTACATCATCGTCGTCCATGCCACAAGAATAGCTCAGGACAGTTTAGAAGTCGTTGCCGAAGGTCCGACGGTAGAGACATCATGAACATGCCACATCGCTGCATTCCGGCCGACAATTTGTGCTGACCGTTCAATCCTTTTGAGATCTGAATCCTATGATCTGCGTGTTTATGCACCTCGCTTTCGAGCATGTTGCTCAAGCTGCTGTTTCAGCAATTGCTGCAGTGGGCTCCAACAGATTTCGCATAGATCGCAGACTTCGTCCGGCATGACCTGCTGATCCCGATCGGCCCAATTGACATTGATATGAGCCCAACCAACATGATTATCCGCTTTCCGTAGGCAACAATCGCAGACGAACGTCGTCTCGGTGCTCATCACCCAACCTCCGGTTCGCTTAGCCGAACAACACAGGCCGGTAGCCTAGGTTCCCGCAGAGGCAAATGGGTTAATGCTCGCATCAGCGGTGCCGCAGACCGCCATGCACATTTGGAGCGCGGGGCTTCGTGCTTCCCGACCGCCGCTTCGACCTCCCCGCCATGGCAGACGGCTATGTCGTGGAAACCAAGCGCTGGACCTAAAGCGCGATGAGATCAGGATGAATCGTCATCGCGCTTTAGGTTATTGTTTGAGCATGATCTTTTCGAAAAACCGCTGCGCACTTTTCCGGATCATCCTCTAAAACGGCGGTCAAGTGGCCGATTAGCGGATCCGGAGTGTCTCGCAGCAACTCCGATCGAAACCATCTCATGGGATCCGGCAATTCTTAAAGTCCGGGACTTCGAGATGCGCCAGTGGCCGCCAGGCCTCAGACGAGCAACATTGTTCAGCATTAAACCGCCAGACAGCCCCGGCCGGGGAGGCGTTTGCGGGTGTAGGCCGGGCCGCTGTGGGGTCCGGGTTGCGCCAAGCAGACGCGAGCCTACCCACATGGCGAAAAGCACCCCTGTTCACTTTCGCACAGTTCCGTCGCCTATTTTTGCCGCTCGTACATTCGCCGGTGTTACACTCATAATGGCGTCGCGGTAGCCGGCGACTAAGAGCGTGTTTTGAGCAGGTCAACGTAGCGCGCGTGCAATGTTACAAAGCGCTTGGCTCCGTCGAGGAGCACTTTGACCTGAGTCGCCGTTGCCCCTTGGCCAACGATAATACCGATCCGACCACTCAGGCGCGGCCCGGCCGAAGCAGCAACAACAATCCTGCGCCCAGTCATCAGCTCTTCTTTGATAACAAATAGGTCTGCGGACTTCGGCAAGTTACGGTTTGTGCTCCGGGGCATGGCTTGTTCACCACCATCTATCGACGTTGAACCCGCGATTGACGGTGCACGCCTCGGTCGCGACCGCAAAGAGGCCGACAGGAGCGATCCCCAACATTAGGCGGTCCGCTACAGTTGTCCACCGCCCTAGTCGCGGGTAATCGGCGCGTATTGAATATGGGTGTCTTGACGACCCCGGTGCTACCAAGCCGCCCTCGGCATAATCCATGTTATTGATGCCGAACTCGCGATCTGATCCCACTTAAAAGAGAGGCGAATCACATGGGCGAGCAACAAGCCCCCTTTGAGATGAGTTATTGGCTGACGTCCCAGCTGCGAAGATTCGCACCAAGAGCTGCTAGCCGTCGTGCTTGATTTCGTAGACCCAATCCGGCTCTACCGGTGCGGTCTTGGCGACCGTGGCGATGCAGGGTTCAATGAAACTGGGAGCGGGGCGTACGCTGAAACTGGATCGCCATCGGTTGAGGCAAGTTCTATTTTTCCAGTCGCGGGAGCCGACCTTCCGGGGCTCCCGCTTCCGTTGTGTCCGGGTTGGCGACGATCCGGACGGCGTTGCCTTCCGAGACAGATGCATTCTATAGTCATTCTCATTCATGGAACTAAGCCGAAGGTTGAACGTTTTGATCGTTTTTATGGCCCTCGGAGGCAAGATGATTTCCGCCGCGCATTGCTTAGAGTTTGCACGTCAGTACAGAGCCCTCTCCCAGAACCCCAACACTTCCCCAGACCGCGCCTTCCTGACGAAGAACATAGCTCGGAGCCTTACCGGGTTGGCGGGTCAATTGGATCGGCTTGATGCGCTTACAAGGGAGGAGCAGCAAAGATGCCCCGCGCCGGGGGCTCCTTAGAAGTTAAAGCTGGAACTAAGGTCTTTGTGCGCTACCTACCGCACCATCACCGGCCAAGGCTCTGCCCGTAGGCGTCAGTGGCTGGATTCGGACAACATCGGCGCAGATTCGCAAGGCGCTTGATAGTTCAAAGGTCTAAGTCCGAAATAACTTATGTTCCTGCGATGATCTGCACGCGGACGTACAATCAATACCCATCAGCAGAAGGAACATGCGATGGGATTGAAGCGACGGCGATTCAAGCAGACGGATTCTCTGGAAATGCGACTCGAGCAATTTGCACAGGATATGCGTGAGCGGGCAGATGGAAAGCCTCCCGGCAACGAGCGCAATGCCTTGCTCAAGCGAGCACGCAATGCAGATCAAGCAATCGACATTGAGCGGCAACTTCGTCAGGACCACTAGGAACGCCCAAGAGAGAAGCGGTTTAGCCTGGCTCCTCCTTCGGAAAACTCTTGCCCTCCCTGCTCCCTGGCAAATCGCCGCTTGATTGCCGATCCGGCCATGTTGAGAATCCAGCCCTCCAAGCGCGCCGATGGCCGCACATCGTCACTGGTGGCCGGAAGCCGCGTTGTTTTTGCTAAGCTCAAAAAACGGGAAGTAGGCGACGATCAGGAAGAAAGCGAACGTTCGAAGCTCCTTAGCGCGCAGCTCGGGGTGCCTACAACTGCCTTTCGTCGACGCTTAACTGAGATGCTGCGCAACGCGCGTAGGCCACCGCTTATATCCATTGCCTTTATGCACCATCGCGCTCGCGGGTGAGTCCTTCCAGGCGAGTCGGCATTGGTAACCAGAGACCTGGCGCCCATCTCGAGCGTCGCAAATGATCGATCTCAGGGCCATGACGATGTGGCAAAGCACGATGACCGCGCGCGGATGGGCCTGCAATGACTTCCTCCTTTCAGAAGCAAGCGTCGGAAAGCGCACCGCTTCGGCAACCGGCGCCGCAACAGACCATGTCATTCGGAGTCGCCCAACCCCAGGCCGTCAATCAGCGCTGACGAAGGGCGCGTGCAGATTCTTCTTTAGCTAGAAATTGTGTCCCGAAGTCTGTTCAAGCTGGACGCCTGCTGAGCCCTTTTCTCACTTGCAGCGGCTGATTCGCCTACGCTCATGGAGCCTGGGGGATGCTGCGAGCCGCCCAATACTTGCGCATGTCCTCCGATAACCAGCGCTACTCAACTGCAAATCAGCGGAATGCAATTGCCGAGTACGCGAGCCAGCACGGACACAAAATTGTGGCGTCATACATCGACGCCGGAAAAAGTGGACTGTCGCTAAGAGGCCGCGACGCACTCAAGAATCTGGTTAGCGATGCACTGGCGGTTCAGCGCAAATTCGAAGCGATCCTGGTTGTTGACGTCAAAGATGGGCCCGCTTTCAGAATCCCGACCAGGCCGCCCACTATGAGTTCCTTTGCAGGCAAGCTGGGGTACGCGTGATGCTACTGCGGCGAACCGTTCGGTGACGATGTGACTTCCATCACCACCATCATCAAACATCTGAAACGGGTGATGGCTGGAGAATATAGCCGCGAACTTTCCGAGAAAATGCCCCGTAAGCGCCAGCAGGCCCAATTAGATATCGACGGGCGGCACGTTGATCTACGGCTTCCGTCGTCTGTTGGTCGATGCTGAGCAGAGTGCTCGGCAGGTCCTGCAACGTGGAGAAAGGAAGGCGCTCACCACCGACAAGGTCATGGTCATCCCAGGACCACCGGAATAACTTGAGGTGATTAGGCGACTTTTTTTCGGATGTACGTGCGCCAGAAGCTCTCGATTGCCGTCCCGGCGCCGGAAACCATCCTCAGCTACTTCGGTTCGCTCCGAAGGGCGTATGAGGCCATTGGATAGACTCCGCCGCCGATACCTCCGTTCGGTATGAATGCGCTGCATTGGAGCAAGAAGGAGATATTGGCCGGCTTGCGGAAGCTCTATGCTGAGCACGGGCAGATCACCACCGGTCTCATTGATGGCGCGCCCGACCTGCCGTCCAATAATCTCATTCGCCGTTACTTCGGCTCAAGGACAGCAGCAATGAAACAGGCCGGCTTTCCTGTTTTATCCCGCAGCAAAATTCAGCAGCGTCTGTGGAAGGGCAGGAAAAGACGCCAAGTGCGATGAATTCTATCATGGCGTTCGTTGGACGGAGGTGAGCCTACTACAGGCCTTGCGCCAGCTTGAGGAGCAGAACGGCTACATATCGGCGACGCTGCTCGACCAGAACGGTGTTACTCCGAGCGCCTACCATTTTACGAAGCCCTTCGGTACGAATGCAAGGACCTTGGCGGACTTGCCACCCCGGACGGCCTCCGACGTCATGAAGGCCGTCTTGAAGCGGAAGGAGGAAGGCAGGGCGATCATTGGACGTCAGCCCCGACTTCAAGGGCAGCGCGCCCGTCTATGGTATCGCTCAGAAGACATCCTCGTTGGACTGAAGCGGCTAGCGGAACAAAAGGGCCGGGTTTCAGCCCGACTTATCGATGAGGACTCTGACCTGCCTTCGTGTGGCACAGTGGTTCGTCACTCCGGCTCACTCACGGCCGCCTACGAATTGATCAGCCTGGTGCGTCTTGCGGGAAAGCCAGTGCGGTTTGGCTTGCCGCCGAAGGCGAAGCAGTCGTGGCTGTGCCCTAGGCTTACACGACGAGCTGCGAAGCAGCCCTTTGCTGCGGTTAACCCGGACCTGTGGCTCAAAAAGTTGGTAACAGTGTCGCGAAAACCCCTGAACTCGCTTGAAGCGCGCAAGTTGCCCACTTCGTCGCACACCAAGGATAAATTGAGAGTCTGAGGGCCCTGCCGGGCTCACCAAAAAAGTCCGTAACTCATTCAGGCGCCATTTCGCCGGATCGGAATCACCGCACCAGATACGTGGGCTTTTCGTTCCCCAGCCGGATTTCGACTGGTGATTTTTTCCACGGCATCGGACAAAAAATCGGGGTGGTGATGACCATAGGTGTTGAGCAAGACCTCTAGCGACATGCCAAGATAGCCAGCTGCCTGCCAAGGGTCCGTACCTCTCTGCATGAGCCAAGTCGCAGCTGTGTGCCGCAAAGTGTGAGGGGAGATTCGCGGGCCGAGGCCTGCGAGCCTGACTGCACTCTTGAATGCAGTCTTGACTGACGTCACAGCCTTCCCATTGTACTCCACGAAATGCTTCGCCTCTGGACTAGCTCGGTGCCAGCGCCGCAGGTGCGCGAGCAAGCGCAAGGGGATCGGCACGGTGGGTTGCCGTTTGTTGGTTTTCGCGCTGCCCTGCTTCAGGCGGTAGTAGCGGCCGCGCTCTAAGTCGACGTAAGAGCGACCAATCGCGGGAATGGGAGATGCAGCTGCGATAGCTCCAGCACGAGTTCCGCTGTAGATCCCCAACAAAATGAACCGTGCAAGATGGCGTAGCGGACGCTTGCTTGTCGGGACCTTCAGGTCGTCGGTCGGCCGACGCGAGCCCTTCTGCATTTCACGATAGCGCCAGCACGTCCAAATCAGTTTGGCCGCATCGCTGCGCGTCAGCCACTGGTCTCGAGGCTGGCCTCTCTCTGGTAGTGAGATCTTCACGATTTCCCGGTGAAATCCTTCGGCTGCATGGTGGCCAATCGCAGCTCGTAGGTCTTCAAGGTCTCGCCGAGCGCCTCCCTTTTTGCCGCGCCACTTGGTGTAGGAGCGACATGCCTCCCCATTGACCTCGCCAAGCATTTTTGCTCCCCACCATTCGTTTAATCGTTCTATTCGTTTCTTGAACTTGCGGATATCGGGGATGGTGTCCTCATTTTCGCAATCAGCGTTGAAACGACAGCGAAGCTTGTCCAGTTGTGCATCCAAATAAATTGAGAGGACATCCGCGATTGCGATATCGTCTATGTGGCGGACGCGTCGCTTGGGGGTATGTTTGGAGCTTATGTAATCCCTTAGTTTTTCCTCCGCGGCCGCAATCTCATCTGCAGCGCAGCCTGTGCCGACATCCCGGCCGTTGTCTCTGATGATCCAGGTTGCTTGGTGGGTGATCTTTCCCCTCTTGTTTCGGCGGGCGGCCTTAAGCTGAAGTCTGGCGCCCTTGCTTCTTCGCGGCATAGCTCTCGCATCCGTCCGATATGAGCCAGCGTTGTAAATTCCTTGCCGGCAATCTTCTCAATAACCAATCGGTTACGATCGCGCTCGCGACGTAAGCCCGCGACCGTCATTCCTCCCAAAGGAAACGCGATCTTCACGGCATCAGCAAGGCGAAGAGGGGTATCGGGTGTAATTTCAGGTTGCGTTCGATTTGTCATCGACGCCTTATCGAATATTGTAGAGCGGAAGCTTACTCGTGCTGCAACATTCGTCGCGGAGACCTACTCCGTGGGCAAGCTCAGCCCCACCTCTATCGCGCACTCGAGCGTAAAATCGTACAAATAAGTAAAGACGACAACAGCGGTAGGGAATCAGTAAAGCTCACACTCGGGTCTCGGCACGATTCAAGAACGGGCCGTTCCGGATGAAGCGTAGGGTGCTATGGTCGAGGCAATTAGTTATGGATCCAAAGTTACTGTCGAGCCGATTCCCACGCAGACCTACCATCGCAGTTTAGGGACGTTTGGACCAAGGAACTCGTTGACGATATGGACGATCAAATGATCCCACCTCGCGGGATGTCAAAAGAGCAGCCGCGGCCTACGCCGGTTATGAAACGCTATCAGCTTTCAACGACTGGATTGGGCGGGGATTATGCCGGGACCCATTCCCGGAACACATCGGTGGGACAGGAAAGCTATAGATGCAGCATTTGACCGGCTCTCCGGGCTCAAGCCCACGGTTGAATCGCAGCGGTCGCCTTATGACGAATGGAAGGCCTTGCAAAATACGGATGCGCCTCGAGCGCATCAACACGTTAAACGAAAAGCTCGCCGATGAAACGGAAAGACGCACTGCTTCGCGCGGTTGGGAGGTCCATGGATCGGATGGCGCAGCACCCGTCCAACTGAAAGTTCTCTTCCAAGGAGCAGGTCGTAAGTGGTTGATTTGTAGGCTTGGCACATGGCGCCTCGAACCTGGGACCCGCTGATGCAGCTCCAGAAGATCGAGCGGCTTGCGCCATCGCTTAAAAATTCTCTTCTCGAAACCTGCGTCCGATTTTCTGGCGCGCGCAAGAAGCTGAGGCATCCTTCGCTTCAGATCCTTGCACATATCGCGCGCGACAGCTGGAATAAACTGCGACAGCAAGTTGGCCGAAGCCCCGGCGATATCCTGCTCAGTTAGATCAGGATGCGCTTCCAAGGCCCTTTCGATCAATTCTTCAAATATCTGTTCAAAAGTCTTCATGATTCAGGCCCCCGCAGGCCGGCATCCTAACCGATTTGCAGCTGATAGTGGGATTATCGGGACCGACGACAACGGTCCTCAATTTCGGCAATTCCCCGAACAGCCGACGACAGGATCACAGAACGACTCGGCTATAAGACGTGTCGCTGATGGCGCTCAAGAGAGTGATATTGTCATGTCCGAAATCCCGTCTCTGCCCCTGCCGACCTCCCTTCCGCGGGACGAGGCTATGCGATCGTGGGGACAAGCAGCCTCATCCTATGAGCCGGATGTTTGGGAGTTCGAATTACCGCGTCCATCCTATCTCGGTCGCATGCCGGAAGCCGAATTGCGAGCCCGTTACGACGGGATTGCCCGGAATCTCCAAACCATTGTCAGTGATGATCGCAACGTCATCCCAATCAATTCATTCCTGAGTTCTTGGTACTGGTATCGCAAGGAACATCAGACTCGCTAATGCACGTGCCGAGGCACAGCACCGCCGGCCCCGCGTCACGATGTCGGAGACTGGAAAAGCCATCACGCGCGCTGGGAATCATAGGCATTCAGCAAATCGAGCCCGAACTCATATTCAATGACGAGCTACAAGGCATGGTCCTCGTCCCCCCTCGACCTCCATTAACCTGCGGCGTAACCGTTCGCCGTCCGGTTTTTTGCGCGCTGCAATGCGCCAGGATCAAAAAGCGGAGCCAGCGCTGTTGGTCGAGCGGATGCGATGAGCCGGTGGATTTGTTCGCCAAATCCGAGAAAGCTTCGAGCGCCTTAGCCGCCTCAGGCGGGACCCACTCTTCAAGGGACTGCCGGGGAGAAGAGAGTTCTACGACGAAGCCGGTCGAAGGCTGCTGGTTTGGCGATCAGGCGTTCGAATTCTTGCAAGAGGCCATTGTATTGCGCGTAAGTAAGCCGGTCGAGCTCTCTTGGAACGATATTTGTAATCGTATACCCGCCTTCGCGGGACCAGAGCGTGAGCCTGGCCGCAGGCAGGCTCTTGTCGCTCTGCCGTTGAAAGACGAGGACATCGTCGCCGCGTGCCATGCGACTAAGGTCCTTCTCGGCGTCTATCCCACGCTCCCATGGCGTTGCTGTAGCGGCAATAAGCGCCTCCCGCAGCTCTGCACGCCTGGTTTCGGGACCAAGGATCGAGAGATCCTGGAAGACTTCGATCGTGTTTGTCGCTCATGTGTTTGGTCTCCGATCGAACTAGCTGATCAGGCTCGTTATGGCCTGCGGCGCGCCAATGAAGGCGTAAGGATTCAGGAACTGGCGGCGCCAAAACAAGTTTCGATCCACTTGTCCAAGCGCGGCTTCGTCACAAACAGCCGACCAGCGATCCTTGATGGTCTTGATTTGATGCACGACAATCGCGACGGCATCGGCCTCGTTGAGAAGAAACGATGGCGCGCCTTTCAGGCAGAGCGCAATCTGACTGTGTCGATCCTGGCCCAATATAAGCATCGCTTGCGTCGCCTCGCCGCCCGTGCGGCTTTGCGGGCAAATATCATAGGCAGGTGTGAGCGTCAGATTCGTGCCGTCCCAGAAGGCTGCGTGATTTCGGGCATGGTCATCCGTGTTGCCGCAGAGCACGTTGAAGACAATGCGCGAAAACAACTCCCGTAGCGTCTCCTTGGGTTCCGTAAAACGGTGGCGGATGGTCGTGGCCAGCTGTTCGTAGCTGGCGTAACGGGCCATCATTTCGTCCAGTTCAAGCAATGTTAGGGCGGATACCATGGCCTTGCGGTACCATCCGTCGGTAGCCTTCGCACGATCGAAGCGCTCGATGAGGAGGATGTCCTTGCCCGCCACGCGTTGAAGGTTCACAGGCGCGACGCGAAGCCCGGCCGCCGCGGCCAAGCGCATTGCGATGAATTCCGCCTTCACCACGCTATAGAGGTCGGTTTGCGAAGAAAACTTCGCGATGAATTTCTTATCGTTGGAGGTAATCGTCGCTTTCGGGCGCGCCCCGCCAATGGAGCTACCGTGGAAGAGAGCCCGGTTGAGCTCGGGCGTCAGCGGCGTTCCTTGTTCGACGAGCGCCGCCGCATTCAAGAGCTCATCGAGAGAGGCGCCCTCGCCTTCACGCGCGACATAGGCGGAGGGCGAGGCTTGAAAATCGAGCGCGCCGATGCGATCCGACCCTGACTCGAGGAGAAAGGTCAGCTCGGCAAGACTGCCCGCGTCAATCTCCTTCTCACGGGCACCGAACTTGCGATTGAGGATCACGCGCCGGCCCCAGGCGTCGGGAGCGGCGTCGCGAATACAATTCGGCATGTTCAGACCCGCAAGAAGCGGAAGGATTCCGCTCCGCAGCGGCAATTCGGGCTGGTAAAGCGCAATGGCGTCCTTGCGCTCGATATAGCTCCGTCCATAGTTGAACAGGAGCTGTTCGCCACGCGCCGACAGAAGTCCTGCAACAACCGGTTTCGTCTGGCCCGGTAGCCAAGTCCAGACATAGGCCTCAGTGAATTTGGGATCAGAAGTCATCCTTGACCTCTTCACCCCGCCGGGCACGAATGGATTTAGGCAAAAGCGTCATGACTTCGCGATTGCTTTCGATCGCCTGAGACATTGTCGCCTGCTCGACGTCGAACAGCCTGACGCCGACAATCGCGGCGACCTCAAAGACAGCGCCAATTGTGGATCGCGGGTCGCCTGCCTCTATGCGCCGCAGCAGCCCGCGCGAGATCCCTGCCCGCTCCGCGACATTGAGCGTGCTCATCTTCCGTTCGATGCGGGCCTTGCGCAGGAGCTGCCCAAGCAGCACCGCAGCATCGGCGGCATAGGCAGAAATGGGATGATGGATCTTAGCCATGGTTCATAAATAGATCGTCTCGCCGCTCGTGGATCATATATAGACCAAAACTGCAAAAGCCAACTGGGTGGTTCATAAAAAGCCCAAATGAGCCCCTTATGGTCCATTAATGGATCATCTAGGTTCCACAGAAAACGGGAAATTATCAAGGAGCTGCCGAGGACCGCCATTCAAGCACAGAGCTTGCCTCGTCCAAGCTTCCCACAGGAGATTTTTCGCATCTAAAGGCGCGACAGATTGCGGCATCGACCTCGCGAACATAGCATGAACGCAAACGATTGAAAAACGGCAGACAAATCCGGCGACTTTGAAATTGAGCCTGAGTTCGAATGGGGACCGAGCCGCATGTAGCTTGTCGAACTCGCCTTCTGGCGCCCTTCAACACTGCCCGACGATGAAATGGAATCCTGCTTTCCAGACCGAAATGGAAGATGGAGCAGCAGCCAAACCAAGGCTGCCGTTCTCAGACTCGGTGCGAAGGGTCTCGACCTCAATCAGAATTGGGCTCTTGTCGAACAGAATTGGTTCTGTCCCGTTTGCCGGCGCAGCAAAGTCGATACTCTTCCGCCTTTCCGGTCGCGGTATTCTGCTCGCCAATTTGGAAGAGCATCACGATCACCTGCGGGACTATTATGGGGCGTCGAGGTCGCACGTTGTTCGGGGACCGCTGGACCGTGGATCTTCCGTCAGGATGTGGAGAAATAGCCGATACCGTCGAACACTTGGTATCCAGCTTCCCTCGCGAGCTCGTCTGTTCGGAATGTAATGCCGCGGACGGCAAGGCAAAGCTCATGATGAAAGGCGCCATTCCGGCGTATTTCAGCTTTTCGCCGGCTGAAATTCGCACGTTTATCGAGCCGGTTGCAAACGCGGACCACCGGATCCTCGAGGGCCGCGTTGAGAAGGCCTGGCACGCCTGCGCGCCCTCGCTAAATGCTCGTATCGCTTTGATCGATCAAACGTTGAACATGATTCATTCTGGCGCGCTCTACGGGGAAAGAGGCACATCGTCCTTTCAAGCTCGCCATCAACGGTCACGATGAACTGCCGCTCCTCGTACTCCGTTCCGTTGCTGGACCAAGGCTTGACGGTGAGCTCTTCTATGATCGTCCTAGTTTCCAACCAGTCTCTTCTTCGATTTCTCGGTTCAGCGCAGCGAACACGTCTCCGCCTTCATCAACCTGACCGCCGACGAGCTCCCAGCAACCGGGAAGAGGCGACGGCTCATTGTGCGCTTCTACACGAAAATCCGTCCCAACGAGTCCGGGATTAGCGCGCGTGCGACAATTTGCTTTTTGGACGCCATGTTTCTAATCTAACGTGTAGTAGAAAAAATGCCGGTATGACGAGTCTCAACGATATTTTAGACCGATTTCGGCCAGGCCCGCCGAGCGGGACAATTAAGCTCGGCGTACTGGGGGCACCGGGCACGGGAAAGTCGACTCGCACGGCGCGTCTGTCCGAGGCTCTTGTCGGACGGTGGCTGCCCGTTTCCTTGTAGCCGCCGACGGCATGATGTCGAGCGTGGCATCGCGGCTCCAGGTCCAATACTCAATGTTTCATCACTCGATCACTTCACGCTCTACAAGTATGTACCAAATAAGGTCCAGAGTGATTGCTACATGCTTGTGGACGAGTGGGGTACCCCGTGTTCCCACCACAGACGGAGACATGATCTACGTCATTCAGCGACCGGCGGCTCTCTTCGACAGTTTCAAGGCTGGTCCCCAACGTTTTCTGCGCGAAGCGGCAACTCGAATAGCAAACTTCGTCACGCTCCCGCTCCAGGCCACGCTCTGTGAGGGCTTCCGAAGGGCGTTGAATCAACAATCGTTCATCCGCGCCGTGTCAGACACCGGAGCGTGTCTCATTGGCGATGCTTGGTCTCACAAGGACCTCACCGCCCAGGGAATTAAGCCTTTCTTGATGCCAATTTGCTGGCAGAGCTCATTATTGCACGTCCGTACATGGACGCCCGCTTCGAGCAGGAGCTCAAGCTCCAGTGGTCTCAGCGCACCGCATTATATGCGGGAGAAGTCGAGCGAGCACATAGGCTTGCTGGATTCCTGCCTGCAACCCCACCGCAGATCGAAGAGTTGCAGACGATCGCCAGAAATCCCGAACCGAGTTCGAAATTTCTCGGGCTCGAAGCCAAGAGCTATTACGAGAAGGACTTCGTCAAAGACCTGACAGCTTGATGCCAACCGCCGCGACGAAGATGTCGCAGCACGTCGTTGAGAAGAAGCATCTTGGCGGAAGGGCCTCTTCCATCCCTGTAATTGGCGCTAGCGCGCAATACGCGGGTGCTCTCCGGGATGGTCGTCGACCCGAAGGTTCATGATAGAGGCCGATGGCGAACACGGATTGGCATCACCAAACTGCACCACGTTCTGGACTGCGACCGATAATTGGAGTGAAAAGTCGAGAGGCTTCGGCGGAGGTGCGCTGGTGATGGGATTGCAGCTTGCATCCACACCTCCAAACGGCTGATTACCCTTCAGATCTCTGAACCAAAGCATCTTCTGAGCGTCCGTCGTACAGGCGCTCGAAAATGTAATGGGGGCCGACGGCAATTGGGCGGTGCTGTGACAACTCAAGCACCCCGAAATCGGATTGTCGACCGGCCCGTTCGCGCGCCCCGCCCATCCCAAATGGGAGGCTGCGTAAGCAGGCGCCTGGTCCGAGATCGTGGTTTCGGTCAGCTTCTTGCCTGCTTGCTGGTCAGCGGGTGTGAAGCCGAAGTCATTTCCCCATGAAAGGCCTACCGGCCGGAGCCTCCGCCACGGGGAGGTATCAGTTGCATTGCTGTCAAAAGCAAAAGTCCCGAAGACCCACCCGGTTGGCGAACGACTATCCACCGCGGCGACGTCCATCTGCATGAGGCGCACGGTTTGGGGGCCGGCAGCTGTCCGGATCGTCCACTGCGGAGCACCCGACAAGACGTCAGAATCCTGAAAGTCATTCGCAGTAACGTCGCTGAACAAGATCTTGAAGGTCATTGCTCCTTGGGGGAATTGAGCTTTTGCTAGATCGGGCGAAGCGCCGCCCAAGACCTGTCCGATCGTGACGGCACCCGCTGCATTGTAGAAGCCGACCGCATAATTGTGAATGGTCACTCCTGGCTTGAGACCGAGCTCCGGTCCGGTCACAGAACGTTCTGAGGTCAAGCCGCGCATCGGCTCTCGTGCACGCGGTCCAAAATTCATCAGCGGCATGTGAAACCAGGGCCGAACGTTGTTAGCTTCCGGCTTGAAGTCGGCATCGATCATGCCATCAAATGCATAGTCTCGCAGGGCATAGAGGTAAGCATCGGCGCCCGTCACTCCGTCCTTGAAGTCGATATTCGACCACGGTGCGTCGTTCGCCGGGACAGCCGTAGGGTACGATTGGGACAGTTTGAACCACGGACCAGCGCTCGGTACCATCGCTGATGGCGTGACGAAGTCTGGAAAGGCCCCGGTGCATTGCGCAATGAAAGGTGCCGGCTCAGGAGCCGGAACGCCCTTCCCTGTCACCGAGAGGCAAGTCGATCCGGGAGCACAACCGCTAGCGGCATGTCCATGTGTTGGAGCAAGGCATGTGATCGTGGTCGCAAAAAGGACGTTGCGAAATATACGACTTCCTAAATGTTGAATAACGCGCATGAGCCTCTTTCCTCTATGACGCACCACTTCATTCCGATACAATTACAGCGCGAATTCGCCATTGCAAGCCCGAATTGATTCCCAGTAAGTTTTCGCTCAGAGCTTGGAAGTAGGCCCTGACCTTTAAAGAGAGGATGATGATCGTGTTCTGTACGAAACGTACGGCGCTTCTCCTTTTTCTCTTTGCAGCAAGCGCGCAGGCGCAGACTGCAACGTCATCTGCTTATTTGACGGTAGATGGACAAGTGACGACTCCACTGTCCTTCTCTGAACCCGACTTTCAGGCACTTCCTCACACATCGATCACCGTCACAGATTCGGCCGGGAAAAGTACGACCTATTCAGGAGTTGACCTGGCTGTCCTTTTGAACAAAGCGGGGGTGCCGCTCAAGCAAGACCTGAAAGGTGCCGACGTCGCAAAATATCTCCACGTTCAAGGCGCTGATGGTTTCGTCGCGATTATTTCTCTGCCCGAGTTTGATAACGGCACGTTCCTGGTGGCAGATGCGCAAGATGGCTCCCCATTGCCGAGCGGGACCGGTCCTCTCCAGGTCATTTCACCTCAAGAAGGTCGTCGTAGCCGCTGGGTCAAACAACTGAACTTGCTGCAGATCATCAAATCTTCACCGCAATAGCCGCACCAGAGCGAGGACTAGTCACTGGCGTCCAATCCGAGCGGCCTCACTCTCTGCGCATGAGCCAGACGAACACGGTCGAATAAAGCGGGTCGCCCCGAATACAAACCTTGCTAAGAGACAGTACGTCTAGCCGGTGTTCGTCGGCGGCGCGCCTGATAGATACTTCGTTGATATATGAGTTATCATGCCCTTCCGCGTCGATAAAACGCGCGCTCCTGACCCAGTCGGCACCGATCATGTAGCCGTCCTCAGCGAGTTGAGCCGCGGCGTTTCCAAGAGCCCATGCGTAGCGTTCTGGGCTTTTGCAAAGCCCAAACAGACCAATTGCCGTAATCAAGTCGTGCTGCGGGCCGGGTACGTCACGAAAGGGCGTGCTGAGCACATCATGGATGATGAACTTGTCGATCTTCTCCCGCACGCACGCCAAGTGATGGTGGTCACGCCCGAACCTTGCTAGCACTTGCTGGTAGCAGGGAGGGATGTCGTCCGATAGAATGAAATCGTGAAGCACCTTGAGTGCTTCGGCGCTTTTGTCGCAGCAATCGATGCTCGTTCGGACATTTGCGGGAATAGACCAGAACAAGGTCGTTGGACCGCAACCAAGATCAAGCCAGCACTCGACCTCTTCTACGCCCGCGATGAGCTCGAGAATTTCGTCGGTCCCCTGCCCGTCCCGGAAGGATTCATTGAAATACAGGGATCGGTACTGCGAGAAGTAATCAACATGCTCTTGATCAAGCCTGGTGTGTGACAGCGCGTCCCTCCAGGGAGCGCTGGAGGACTTCACCCGGCTTTCGTCCTCACCCAACCACCCGCCAACATATTGAGTTCGGCTTCGCATCACGTAGCTTCCGCCACGATGAGCAGGCGGGCAGAGTTTTCGCTGACGGGCACCCGCCTGTAATTGCCATATGCTTCAACCATCCGAAACCCAGCGGCTTGCAGCAGGGCGGATATCTGGCAAAGCGAGTAGATCCTTAACTCGACCGTCGAGACAAACTCTTCGGTCAACGCGCCATTTACGAGAGTGTAGAAGAACGTTAGCTCAAGCAGCTGATTTGAACGGAGGCGTTGGGATCGCGATCGCCTGAGGAGGCTACCATCGTCCAGGCCTCTTTCCCACTCTGCGATGAGTTCGTTGTCACCGAGTCCGGCCGCGAAGTATTCAGGCCCATCCTCAGTAGGTTCGCTCGACCGGGCGAACGTCGCGAGATCTAGAACCAGGCACCCTCGCTTCGACATGTGACGCTTGAATGATGATAAGGCGTCCAGTGCCTCGGTCTCGCTGCCGAGAAGCTGAAAACACTCGCGCGGACACACGATGAGGTCGAACATGGCGGAAAGCTTGAGAAACCGCATGTCCTCAAGAACAGTCTTTACGTTCTCGATTCCGCCGCGTGCCGCCAAACGCCTTTGCAGCTGCAGAAGCATTTTCGGGTCACGGTCGACCGCAGTGATGCGCTCGACGCGGCGCGAAAGTGGGAGCGTCAATCTGCCGCAAGCGCACGGCACCTCGAGGACATTTCCCCCCCGCATTTGCCCCACAGAGGCGATGAACTCGACTTCATCCGGGAACGAGCCAAATTCACAATCATAGAATGCACTTCTCTCCCTATAGCCGATTGGAAGGGGGTGATTTCCGCCTATTGGACCCGAGCCAGCTTTACCCAAAGCACCAATGTTAGAGCTCATTGCTCGTCTCACCCAAGCGACTGACGAGATCGGCGGCCGTGATATCGGCTGAAGATAGGTTAGCGAGGTTCTGCCATTCAGCGGCGAGGTTGGCTCTATCGAACAACAGACGCTCTGAGAAGTGATTGCATTTGCAACCAGACGTGTAATTGTAGTTGGCATTGACTATCAAAGGCGAATGGATGGCACCAAACAGATTGTCACCTACACTCAATCCTTCTAGCACGCCCAGGCTTGCCAGATCGTCCAAGTCGACACCGGTGCCTGGGCTGGCAAAGAATCCGTCACCAGCTCTGAACTTCGCGATCGGCTGATGGAGGAAACGAAACGAGCACTCCTTTCTTGCAAGCAGCTTGTCCACATCGTGCGAAGCTACGGCCTCACTTTCGCAGGACCACGACTTTTGTCCGCCTATTCTTCCCCGTCTAGCCCGTCCCGTCCTTATGACAGGCTCGAAGTAGCTCCGAAGGCCTTCGTGAGCGACAAACGTGGCTAACGCAGGAACATCTCGAGCGGAAGCATCGCTGACGGGAAACTCTATACCGAAACGGCTGCGATGGTTCCCTTTGAACACCGCCATCAGGTCCAGCAGGCTCGTTGGCAGCTCCAGCGCGTGATCAGTAAGCACGACCTCACGATAGTCGTATTCTCCGGTTCTCGGATTGCGCCAGCTTGAATTATTGGGGCTCGATGTGCTCCAAATGGAATGATAGATCTGCAAGACATCCTTGTATTCCTCGATCTGCGCGATGAACGCGCGCACAGTCGGCTTGCTGTCGCCGGCAGCAGAGAAGCGCTCAATATTGCGAGCAATCTGTTCACGGATGTGAGAGCTCGAAAAACGGCCGTATGTTCGCCAATGACCGGCAGCCGCTTCCTCGCTTGAAAATATCAATCCTGCAGTGAAGATGAGCCATTGCATGCCGGATGCTGCGACGAGCTCCAGCAGATCGAAGAACCGTGGGAACACAGTTACTTCACCGTCCCCCGATGTCTGTATCACCTTGGCTCCCAGTGCGCGAGCTTGGGAGATGGTGCCGGCTGCTCCATCGAAATAGGAGGTTATCTGCTCTTCCATATACGGGTGCTTGTCGATCGGAACGGCGGACGCATAGCAGCCCGAACACGCCAAATTGCACTGCTTCGGACAAAAAAGATGCAGAGAATCTATGCAGTTCGTCAACGCGCTTCGCACGCGGCTCATCAGTTCCTCTCTGGTCGCGCGCCGGATGCTATCGAGGTGGGACGAGTAGGCCGAATCCGCCGTAAACCAGCCGGGCATATCCAGATTCACGGACCCGCACTGACCGTCTGGCAATCGCCGCTCGCCGGCAAACCTTTCAATTGAGGTCGCATAGAACGGTATCCGATAGGCCTTGGATATCGCAAAGTCGAGCGTCATCGCGTTCTTAGCCATCTCGATTGAATGCGAGGTCTTCGGAAGGTGCCCAGGCAAGACGTTCGTGCACCCGAATTCGCTCTGTTTGGAGAGGAAGTAGCGCAGGACCTCCGGATGGATCCTTGAAGGGCTCGTCTCAAATTGCGAGAACATACCGAACTCCACATCGTTTAGGCGATTGGCATTCGCGTTTCTAAGGCATCATGCCGAATGAGCTCTGGATGAACGAGCTCGCCGGCCTTGGCTATCATGCATCGTTCGATCATTCTTGACCGACCGCCGCGCAAGCAGACATCGGCCAACTTGCGGACATATCTGATCACACGCTCGGATGTCGCTTTAGATGCTGTTACCGGTACCGATGCAGGCAGATGATCGATCTTGATGTGCAAGACGCTGTTTATGAGCCGCGCTGGCGCGCGATGGCTTGTTGTGCTCTTAAAGGACGGCAAGTATCCCTTCCCGTAGCCGCAAGTGACGTCCACGATCACCGACCCAGGTTTCATGGTGGACACCATGCGTTCGTCCACCATCGCGGGCGTATCGAAGGTGGAAATCAGGATTGCGCCGATCAGTACGTCAGCCTTCTTGACTTCCTCACGCAGGACACCTCGGCGATTGAGCAGACATCTCACGCGCCTACCGAACTCCTGCTCAATTTGCGCTATCTTGGTGGCGTTGCGCACGAAGATTGTCACCTGAGCGCCCAATGCGATCGCCGTTTGCGCCGCTGCGCGCCCGACATTTCCAGCGCCTATAATGACCACCCGAGGAAAAGGCCCGTTCGGCGCTGCGCCCATCAGCAATCCTCGGCCGCCGAGATGAGACTGTAAATGGTACGCGGCATAGATCACGGCCATCCGACCGGCAATATCGGAATCCGACACCGAAGCCGGATAGGCGCCCGCGCGCGAAATAAATTCGAAAGCGTACGCGGTGAGCTGCGAGGTCTTTAGTGCCTTCATCAGCGCAGGGTTTCCCTCTGCGTGCATGAATGCGGCCAGATGGGACCCTTTGCGGAAGAATCTATATTCTTCGAGTAGAGGGGCCTTATACTTGAGGACGAGATTAGCTTGCCATGCCTCGAGCGATGTTACGATGCGCGCCCCAGCCTCCGCGTAGGCTTCGTCGGATATTCCAAGCGATGCCGCAGCCTTGGCCTCGACCATAACATCGTATCTATCCTGGACCAAAGTTTTGATTTCGTGTGGCAGCAGGAGCACCCGCCTCTCGCTCGTTCCTCGCTCCTTCAGGAGCCCAATTGACTGCCTAGCCATCGCCGGTCTCAGCCGACGGGAGATGGGCTGCAATCCGCGCGCCGTTTGACCTATTGGCCTGCTTCAGGAAATCTGACGCACCGCACAACAATGGATCACCGGTGTAGATCTCGGACATAACCGGGCATCTGCCAGCGCAAGCGTGTTTGGCGCTCCCAATGTCGCAGCTGGCGCAACCCTTGAAGTCGTTGAAGGATACAGCCCTGATGTCCTTGAAGGATGTGTCCCAGAGTTCGGCAAAGCTCGCTTCTCGCAAGGTCCCTGCAGAGTATTTCTTGGCGGACATGCAGACCGAGCACGGGTAAACCTCGCCGTCCGATGCAATATACGCGAGCGAGATGCCACAAAACTCCCGCTGTATGGCGTGCGAAAGCCTATACGAGAAGGACAGAAACTTTTGAACGCAAAGGCCAATCCTCTGCATCTTTTCGATCCGATCGAGGTAGTTTCTAAAGTAGAGAGGCGAGGCACTTTGTGCGACATTGCCATCTGGTGTCAGATGGGGAAACCGCTTTCCTCGCCCGACAGGGCTAAAAGGCGTCACTCCGAAAAACAGATCCTGCTGCGAAGTGAACTCGAAAATCTCCTCCAGTTCAGCGAGATTGGAATTCGTCAAAGTCGTCATTACGGCTGAGCGGATCCCGTTCTTCTTGAGTAGTTTCAGCTTTTCGATCGTTTCCTCATAAGTTGACAGATGCCGCATCTTCTTGTGCGATTCGGTCCCGTCCAGGCTCACGCTGACAACGCACTCCTCACGTGGAATTTCATCAATGACCGATTGAGAGAGGTAGGTGCCGTTGGTAGCAATCGAAATGACGAAGCCGAGATCGTGAGCATATTTGACGATGGACATGAAATCGGGATGAGCAAAAGGCTCACCTCCGCAGAACACGATCGAGAAGACGCCCTTCGCCTTCAGCTGATTAAGTATCGCATAGATTTCGGAAGTGCTCAGCTCGTTTGTTCTTTTCGGACCGGCTTCCACGTAGCAGTGCAGACACGGAAGATTGCAGTACCGCGTGATTTCGAACCACACGATCAGCGGAGCTGACAGACGGAAGCTGTCGCCAATCGGGACCGTATCTAATCTAAAGGGTTCGAACTCTTGCTGCTCCGCCTCTGCGTTGATCAGAGGGGCAGCCTCTTTTGAATAGAAACCAATATCGCCAGTGTCCGCAAACGCGAGTGTGTAGCCGAATTCCTCGATGCGCGACCGCGTTCGTTTGCGCATGAATTTCACTCGCGCTTGCGGAGCTGACAGGGCTGTAAAGCCGTTTTAAATGGCGTTTCCAACGAGGAACGTCGCCGGGGAGATCTTCCCGGTGTCCACGTGCGCCTCGAACTCTGCGCTAGCTGTCAGCTTCCTGCTGCCGGTCGCTTTCGCGAATTCCTCCAATTGCTTCTTTTGCTCAGGTGTGAGTTCAAGAGCCAATGTTTGCGGGGCTGGGCTTTTGGACATCGAAGCTCTCCTTTTGCGCTGCGGGAATTACGTTTCACAAAACCGTCACTACTCTTGATTGTACCTTGTCCACATGATGACTTTACGAAGATCAATGCGATAGTTGTCTTTTAGGAAATTCACAGGATAAAGTTGCGACGCTGGTTATGGCTTGCAACCCCGCCACCGTTTCAGCGAGTCTGCCCTGATGATCCAAGCCCGCCGGTCCCACGGCACTCACCTGCTGATCGATCTGTGGGGAGCACGTCATTTGGAAGACGCCGATCGCATCAGAGAAACGATGATCAACGCTGCGTTGCGGGCTGGAGCAAAACTGCTGCATGTGCATCTGCACAAATTCGAGCCCCACGGGGGTGTCACTGGTGTCGCGCTGCTAGCCGAAAGCCACATCAGTATTCATACCTGGCCAGAAAGCAGTTACGCAGCGCTAGATGTGTTTATGTGCGGCAGCGCCGAGCCCGAGCGAACAATACCGATCATCAAAGCCACGTTCACTCCGCGACAAACGATTGTTCTACAGGCAATCCGAGGCACTGACGGTGGCGGCTCATCGATGATTGAGACTGCAAGCTTTGCACATTGCGACGGTCTGAGAACCGGGCCAACGACCGCGCAGGCCCGAGGTTGAGCACCGCGCGGCCTCCGGGCCGGGCTGGTGGCAGTAGCGGCTTGCGCCCTTGTCGATCGACCGGATCGCCTCCCAAGGGCCAAGCAACACTTCGATCTGACCTGCCTAGAGCGCCATTTTTTCTAGCCTGCCAGGCGTGACAAACGCCGAATGGCCCGTTCGATTTCGGTGCGATCGTGTCGCCGGCGCCTGAACTCATGCCTCGCCCAGCGCTGCTCAGTCTGATAAGCGGTCATAGTTCGGCACGGATAGCGACCGCAGCACCCGCATGGCGCAGCACCTCCCAGACGGATCACGCTCACGGGGCAGCATCCAGGCGTAAGATGGCTTCGCATCTTGCTCGGACGCTTTGATGCTTGGTGTGCATGTGCATCGAGTAGATTTCCTCAAGCCCCAGGAAGACATCATCAACCGCTCCGGAGCCGCGTGCATTTTCAAGATCCTTTTCGACCCCCGCCAAAATCTTCAACTCTTTGGCGCAAGCTCTGTCTGCCTTCTGTTTTGTTACCGCTTTCACCGTCGTTTTCTCCGTCGATCTTTCTGGGATCGAGATAGTCGTCCGGAGCCAGAAATAAGCAACGACAGGCGCTCCCTCGCACCTTTAGGCTTGCGCCACTGGACATACGCGCGAGGACTCCGGACTTTGGGGAAAAACGATTACGCCTGCCGTACGAGGTTTTCTGGACCTCATCCGACAATAGGAAATGCGATTCGGCCATGTCAACGTTTAAGTTGTATTGTTTTGTATAACACGTATTGAGTCAGTAATTATATCGACACACAAAGGTGCACCGTGTTTGAATCGCGCAATGAAGCGCAGAATCAAACCGAACTCGCAGATGTTGACGGAAAGCGAAGCTGCTCAACTGCTGCGTTGCTCGACGAGCCACGTGAGACATCTGCGGCTCACTCGTCAGCTCGGGTGTTATCCAGGCCTCGGCCTCTCACAAGCCGATCTGGAAATATACGTCGCGGCAGAAGATCATCAGAGTTCGAATGCCCGGAACAGCCAACGGGTGCGCCGTCGTACCCGCTGACACGCGGCCGCGCGTGCTGCAGACGCGTGGCGCACTGCAGCCATTGTCCGAGCCAAGCCGCCTACCCCTAGCTCAAAAGGCAGGCAGCAGGAGCGGTTCGAGCGGATAACGGCCGTTCGACGACCTTTTTGCGCACGACACAGCCTCGATGTGCCGAAATCCCGCGATGCCTATCAGATAGTCTGCTGAACAACACGGGGCTCACCACCAATCAAGGTCGCGCCAAGCGCAATGACAAAGTTGCGCCTGCCTAGATTAGCATTTCGCATCGGCTGCGCTGGGCTGGCGTTGCTCGCCGGTACTGCCGTGACAGACGCCTCTAGCTGCAATCGGCGGGATGCGCTCGGCACGGCGCGGGTGCTCGCTGTCGATGCCGCACTCTTCCCGCGGGTGGGGCTGAAGAACTTTCCCGAGACGCTTCCTCTGGCGGACCATGAAGTCGTCCTCACCTTCGATGACGGACCGCGGACGCCCAACACGGACAAGGTGCTGGCTGCGCTCGCACAGGAATGCGCGCGAGCCACGTTCTTTCTGGTCGGCCGATCCTCGGCGGAATTTCCCGAGCTCGTGCGGCGTATGGCCGCCCAGGGCCACACCGTAGCGCACCACAGCTGGTCGCATCCGATGATGTCGAAAATCTCGTTCGAGCAGGCGAAAGAGGACATCGAGCGCGGTATCACCGCCGTCGAAATGGCGCTCGACGGTGTGTCCACCAAAATGCCCTCGACACCGTTCTTCCGGTTCCCCTACTTCGACGCGACACCTGCGACGCTCGATCTCTTGCTGGCGCGCGGAATTGTCGTGTTCGGCGCTGACCTTTGGGCGAGCGATTGGGAGAACATAACTCCAGAGCAGGAGCTCACAATCCTGATCGAGCGGCTCGAGGCCGCTCGTAAGGGCATCATTCTGCTGCATGATGCGCAGACGCGGACGGCGGCCATGCTGCCTGGGTTCCTGCGCTACCTGCATCAGAACGGGTATCGGATCGTGCATCTGGTGCCGGCTGCCGCCAAGAGCGCTGAAGCCCCATTGACGTCTTGGCACCACGCCTTCCCGCAGTGAAGGCGCGCGAGAAGTGTCGGAGATCACCTCCTGGGTTCAGAGACGGCTACGGGCGACCTCGTGGCCTGATCTCGTTCGATTTGCGAAGCCTCAACGTGACGAAGCTGTTCCTGCGGCATGGCGATCACGCCGCCCTGGACGCCATTGCGCCAAAGCGAAACAAGAGCTGCTCCACTTCGGCGGCCGGCCTGGCACCGCTGAACAAGAATCCTTGCACCTCGTTGCAACCTTCGGCCCGAAGCCAATCGAGCTGCTCCGTGGTCTCCACCCCTTCCGCTGTCGTCGTGATGTTGAGGCTCCGGCCGAGGCCCGAGATCGCCCGCACGATGGCCCCGCAATCGGAGCGTTTCGCCAGATCCTTGACAAAAGAGCGATCAATCTTGATCTTGTCGAAGGGAAAGCTGCGCAAGTAGCTGAGGCTCGAATAGCCCGTTCCAAAGTCATCCAGCGATATTGAGACGCCGAGCTCGCGGAGCTGGTGCAGGATCGCAAGGTTTGCCTCCGTCTCCGCCAAAAATACCGATTCGGTGATTTCAAGCTCGAGCCGCTTCGGGGCCAAGCCGGAATTCGCCAGCGCTGAAATCACCACCTGAACCAGATTGCGGCTACGGAATTGCACCGGCGACAGGTTGACCGCGACCTTGATCTCTAAAGGCCACTTTACCGCCTCTTTACAGGCTTCGCGCAGCACCCATTCTCCGAGGGGCCCGATCAGCCCCATTTCTTCCGCAAGGGGAATGAATTCGGCCGGCGAGATCATGCCCTTCCCTGGGTGCGGCCAGCGCAGAAGCGCTTCAAAACCTGAGATCTTGTCGCTCGCGATCTCGACCAGGGGCTGATAGTATAGCTCGAACTCGCTGCTGGCAAAGGCGCGGCGCAAATCAAGCTCCATCTCGCGCCGTCGCTGCACCTGCTGATCCATCTCCCGCTCGAAAAAGCGATGCGTTCCGCGGCCATCCTCTTTGGCGCGATAGAGCGCGATATCGGCGTTACGCATCAACTCGGCGCTGCTCGCGCCGTCGCCTGGTGACAGCGCGATTCCGACCGAGGCACCGATAATGACCTCGTTATCGTCAATCTCGTATGGCGCACTCAATGTTCTGATCAGGTCGCCCGCGAATTGGCTCACATGCGTCGGCGAGGTATCATCCGTGAGAATGATCGAAAATTCGTCGCCGCCGAGCCGTGCCGCCAGATTGTTGCCGGCCACCCTGGACCGCAACCGGTCGGCCACTTGCTCGAGCAGGCGATCGCCGATGAGGTGGCCGAACGAATCGTTGACGTTCTTGAAGAGGTCGAGGTCGATACACAGCGCCGCGACGCGGTTGCCGACTGCATTAGCGCTTTCGAGTGCCTCTGCGAGCCACCTCTGGTGGAGTGCGCGGTTGGCCAGGTTGGTCAACCCGTCGTGAAGTGCCATATGGGCGATGCGGGCCTCGGCCTTGCGCCGTTCGGTGATGTCGACCACCACAACCAGATAGCCCTCGCGTCCCTCGATCATAAGGCGCCGCCCAAAGGTCAGCGCAGAAATCTCAGTGCCATCAGCCCTGACATGGCGCCAGGGATGTTCAGACTGAGAGATGTCGCCCGCTTCTCGCAGCGCTCGCGTATAGCTGACCCGCTCGTCGTCTGGCCAGATCTCCTGAACTTTCATTCGCAGGAAGGTCTCGCGAGCATAGCCATAGTGCAGCACTGCCGCGTCATTGACCCTCACGAAGTCCATTGTCTCGGCATCTAACGCCCACATCGGCATCGGATTACTGTCGAACAGCAACCTGAACGAGGCATCCCGGCGCTTGAACGACGTAACGTCGGAAATGACCACGGACACGATGTCTCCGGAGGCACTGAGGCGCAAGCGCAGGCTCTGATCACCGTATTCGAGCTCGAACTCGTCACCGAATTCATTCGCGACCGCGGCGCCCAACCGCTCCATCACCTCTTCCGAACAAAGCAGATGGTCTGAATTGCCGAGGCGCTGCCACAACAGGTTGCCCTCTTCCACATCGAGGAGCCTTGCGGCTGCCTGATTGTGGTGCACAACTTGAAAATCAAATGGCCTGCCTGCGGGATCGCGAACGGTTGAGAGCGAGATAACGCCATCGTCGGTCTTGCAAAAGATTGCATCGATCAAATTGTATTCTGTAGCGCGCTCGTTGACATAGACGCCGACCAGCGTACCGGCCCAACGCGATAAGGTCGGCAGCGCCAGCACGTCGTAGGTCCGTACCATGCCGGCTTGCACGCAATGAGCGGTTGCGAGATAGGGATGGTTGTTTGCAATCGAATTCGAGGCCGCCCCGGTGAGGGCTGTCGCGCAGTCTGGACGCAACGCATCAAGCGGAATGTCCCAGCGGGCATCGCCCAACCAGTTCTGCACATAACGGCCAGTGCGCGAAACAGTAAACGCGCCATTGTCACACCTGAGCAGCACAAGATGATCGGCAAGCCGCCCGAGGCTCCCCAGCAGCACATTTTCATAGCGGGGAAGCGTTTCACCGGGCTCGAGCGCAGCTTGCCACTTGCGCCGCAGGATTGGCATGTCATTGAGCAGCCTGGTATCTGATTCCACGGATTGCCTGTTAGCAGCACTCATCACACGCCCCACTGACTTAAGCTTCCTGCCCGGGGTTCATAAAATCCAGCTTGGCTTAATTCGCTCTTAAAAGACGAGACGGTCGCGCTCTAGCCCTGCTGATCGATGGCGTTGCCTAGAACATCAGGCCCGATCGCTTTCGCGCCTCACAGCGCAGAAACTCTGCGGCGATAAGGCAGAATTCGACGAAAAAGCGTTTGCCAGCGCCACGGTGACGACGAGAACCTTCGTAGCTAACGATTTGAGCGTCACGCATTCTACGAAGGAGCGCCGTCAGTTTCGCCCGAAATTTTTTGTCGGATTGTCCGATTTGTGCGACCACTAATTATGGACGGTCGCAGGCTCAGCAGGTCCACAATGTTGATTGTGCTTGAAAGGCCGTCCTAGGGAGATGCACGATAACTAAGCGCATGTTAAAGAAATGTGACGGTTGCCAGCGCGAGGAGGCCACGGATGAAAAAGAGCGATGTGACGTGCTCGGAATGCGGTGCTGGCTTTCGCCGTCTTGAGCTTACGTCTGAACGCGGCATCCAAGGAAACTACCACTGCCCTGCTTGCGGCACACTGATCGAGGAGCTCGGAGCGGCTCACCTCGTGCTTTATCGCTTGACTGTACAGCCTTCCACCAAAGCGATCCGCAATCAATAACGCGTCTGAGTTGCCCTGGCCTGGTTAAGGAGCCTGAGTTGGTTTCGCTCACTGTTGGTGTCTGACAGTGCGCATCAAATATCAAGCCGCTGCTGGCGACGGATGCGACGGCTGGTTCGGAGCCCGCGCGGGCCGAGGCGAAGAGTTCGGCCTTTTTCTGATTGAACGCGTCTTCGGTCCCTCGGATGCCCTGGAGGCTCGTGATGACGGTACCGAAGACGGCGAGGCAAGCGTCTGCAAGACAGCGGAGCGGACCTTCGAACGCATCTCGATGATCTTGCCCAGGTCCTCCGGCGGAATGGGAATAAGCCTGCCGTCTTCACCTACCGCGCGATGGATGGGTACCGCATAGACCGGAACGAGAATAATCAGAGTGATCGAGACGACCACATAGATCGCAATCGAGGTGAGGAGGACATCCACCGGGATGTACAGGCCCCATAACGTCAGCCCTGCGTCCATCGCTCACCATGCCTGTGTTGCGAGCTCATCCGCCGGCATCAATCTGCAAGAACACTATCGAGCAGATGTGCAAGGCGTATGCCCGCCTTTTGCAAGCGCTCCCGGATGATGACGTCGCTCTTCGCCAGATACGCCCCATCGATCGTCACGCTGCCCCCGTCTGGTGGATCGCAGGATTTCCCATGGAAGGTGCAACAGCCGGTTTCGGCTGCCTCGCTGATGGCGAATCATTCATTCGCCCAGGCGTGAGGATCGGACGCATTCCACTCGGCGATTTGCTCGTCCGTGATGGCGTCGAGCAGCTTGTCGGCCGCAAGCTTCACATCCGACCAAACCGCGTGCACTACGAGGCAATTATCCCAGGTGGAATGAAGATTTCGGCGCGTGGCCGATTGCGCGATCTTGCCAACGAGCGGCGCGGTTTCGGCTATCGCCGCCTGTTCGTGCTGCTGCGGCGGGAGGGCGAGCCATTGGGGATCAACCGGATCTACCGGCTTTATTGCGAGGAAGGGCTCACCGTCCGCAAGCGGCGGGCTCGCCGCAAGGCCGTCGGGACCCGAGCCCCGATCCTAGTCGAGGCCAAGCCCAATGCCCGCTGGTCGCTGGACTTCGTCCACGACCAGTTCGCCAATGGTCGACGCTTCCGCATCCTCAACATCGTCGACGACGTCACCAAGGAATGCCTGGGCGCCATTCCGGATACGTCGATCTCGGGGCGGCGCGTGGCCCGCGAACTCGCGGCAATCGGCGAGCGACGCCGCAAGCCAGTGACCTGCCACTGAATTTTCATCCAGCGGCAGTTAGAGTCTCGGGCCCTTTTGCAGCGAGGCCGAACTTTGGACCATTCAGAACTAGAGTTTTTCGCCGTGATCACGTTGGCGAGCTGGATGCGCCGACGTGGTTTTGCAGCAAAATCGGCGGTCGATTGCCGATCGCGCCATGGGGCCGCTCTTCATTGTAGTATCTGCGCCAAGTCTCCACCTTTTGCTGGGCGTCCGCAAGGGACAGGAACCAGTGGGCGTTGAGGCATTCGGCCCTGAAGCGGCCGTTGAAGGCCTCAATGAACGCGTTGTCGGTTGGCTTACCGGGCCGCGAGAAGTCCAGGGTGACACCGCGCTGGTAGGCCCAGAGGTCAAGATCGCGGGACACGAACTCGCTGCCTTGATCGACGCGGATCGTTGCCGGGAATCCCACTTCCTTGCAGGCCCTTTCCAGCACCTCCACAACATCGGTGCCGCGGAAGGTGAACCGTGGCGCCAGCGCCGGCGAGAAGCGGGAGAAGGTATCGACAATCGTGAGCACGCGCAGCTTGTGTCCGGTCGCCAACTGGTCATGGACGAAGTCCATCGCCCAGGTCTCGTTCGATCGCGTCGCCGGCCTGCGATCATCGCGCAGCTTGGCCTTGACCCGGCGCTTGGGCGTTTTGCTGCGTAATTGCAGGCCCAATTCGCGATAGATGCGCCGCGTCTTGTTCTGGCCATGGCGCCAGCCTTCACGACGCAGCAGGACGTGAACACGACGATAACCGTAGCGAATACGAACATGGCAGATCTCCTTGATCTTCTGTTCGAGGGCAGCCTGGCCAGGGCGACGGGACTTGTAGTGGTAGGTCGAGCGGTCAAATTCGAGAGCGTCACAGGCCCGGCGGATCGAGACCTGCCATTCGCTGCGGACCGCGTCGACCAGCATGCGCTTCCGACCAGGCTTCATAGCTTTCGGCGGATCACGTCCTGCAGCATCTCCTTGTCGAGCGACAGGTCCGCGACCAGCTTCTTCAGCTTGCCGTTCTCCTCCTCGAGCTGCTTCAGCCGACGCATCTCGGTCGGCAACAGCCCGTCATACTTCTTCTTCCAATTGAAGTAGGTCGCCTGGCTGATCCCGGCCTTACGGCAGATCTCCGCCACCGCGACGACGCGCTCCGCGATTGCTGTGGGCTGAACCGTGCGCATCGGCAACGGTTCTGCCGGGACGCACTGCAGCTGAAAACCTGAGCCTACCTCGTATTGCTACTCGATTTGCTACGCGCTCTCAGCGCGCGCGATGATTCGCTGCGTTTGTATTCCCACATCCGCCGATTACTCGCATAGTGCGTGTGGTACGCTCATTCTGAGCGCGTCACGTGAGCTATGGAAATCAGTAATGGCTGTGTACTTGGTCACTTGGAATCTAAACAAACATAGGGCGAACTATGCGCAGGCGCGACAGAACCTGATCGATCACATTTCACGCTAGGGTCACACTAAGGACGATGGGCCTCGATTCCGCGTGGTTCATCCAAGCACCATCGACAGCTGAGGCGCTATATGCCGACATCCGAAAATACATGGACAACGCAGACAGGCATATGGTCACGACCTGGTGAGTGGTCAGTATCGTGGTCGATTGTCCCAATCGGTCTGAGACTGGATCTACGCGCACATCTAACTGAAAGCCTTTACGCCTCAGGCCCAAATCCAAGTTTAGAACGCAAAGCATGAAAATGAGTTCATGGGACGGACTAAGCCCCGGCCAGTTTTTGGCGCGAGTAGGGTTTTCAATCGCTATCACAGCTGCAGTTGCCGTCGGCACATTCGTCGCAATCCGCTACATTGTCGGCTTCTATCGATGATCGCAGCTCGCAGTGCTCAAGCACTACGGCCCGCGAGTGCCATGCTCGCTTGGCTCTGCAATCGTCGGTGGCTAGGGCTTTGCTCTCATTTCAGGCGGGGAGCTCAGTCGAGGACCAAAATCAGTGGCGATCAACCCATTGCGGTCACCGAGACCGCGGACGGCACGCAGATCGAATCCGAAGGCACGGTTACGGTCGCAGTGGATCGCATCCAGAAGATAACCCTCGCCAATATTTTGCGCGTACAATCTTTCGACGGCGGGTGAGTTCGTCACCATAGGATCGAGTTCATCCACGGCGGCAACGCCATTATTGGCTATTCAAAGACCGGGAAGCTGATGGTGGCTCGAAACAAATAGTCTGACAAACAGCGTGGACGGTAACCACATCATTCTCGATGACGTCGACTGAATGGCGCGCGCGGCCATCAGGCAATCATTGCTCAATCAAGATCGCGAATCAGAAAAATTCGAACAAATCCCGCGCAAACGCCAAAGATCTGCAGCTATTCATCCTGACTCGTCATTAAGACTGCGGTTTTCACAGGACGCGCGACTATGCAATATCTCGATTTGCTATTTCTGGTCCTGGGTGGTCTCACACTCGGAGGCCTCATCGGCGCGCTGATCAAACCTCTCTTCGGCCGTCGCGAGCGCGGCGTGGCCCGCACCGGCGAACCTCGAAAAAAGCGCGGCCCCTACAAAAAGCGGACACCTGCAACGGCTATCTAACGCCATGAAAGGCACGCCGTATCTAAGTTATTCTAGCACGCAGAATCGATATGTTGATCATGTGGCGCACGTACCCGCCCACGTTGCGTACTCATTTTTGTGTCGCACGAGCCACGAGAGTATTCGCGATATCGATCCCTCGTGTACCGCCTGCACGGGTGGTCCCTTGCTACGCGCGGCGCTCCGGCTGTGGGGCGAGCATTCCCTGCATGGCCATATGGGCCCGTGCTTGGTCGCTGTATCGCGAATTCAAGGCGAACCGATCCGAGTGCAGTCCGAATGGGCTCGCTCAAAAGTTATCCATCAATAATTTAGTTGTGTATCCAGCTCAACACAACTATGATCTCCAACATAAATTTTTTCCTGCGCCACCTTTCGAGCTGCTCGCACGAGCTGCTTTCACAATGCATTTCATAGTTTCTGCGGTTGTTTGTGGATTGGGGGAAATCAATGGAGAATGGCCCAACGCGGCGCTTCGTCGTAACGGCGAGTAAACCCAAGGGTAAGCTGCTTTCTGGGGTCAAGGCAGCTCTTGAGCGTCTCGGACCGCTCGGATGGGAGGCGCTGCTAGAGCACCACGGGCTCGATCTCTCCGCGGATGATCTCGCACACGAGCTATCGCGACCATTGACCCGCATAGACCGGTCCTTCCCAGGCTTCGAAGATTTCGCCCAAGAAGGCAATCGCGGCGTCGAGCCGGGCGCGCCCGCCAGAAGTCTCCTATTTCACGCCTTTGCATCCCCTCGGATCACGAGCTTTCGACATCGCGGACGCCTCACGAAGCTGAAGGGATTCCCCACCCTCACGGAGATCGAAGCGATCGAGAATTACGTATTCGGCCATCAGCCGCCTTCGATCGACGATCTGCGCGCTCGAGCCCAAGGGGCCCGCCTGGCCATCGTAGTCTTCGCAACCGAATACAGGGCGGCGCTGGGGACGGTCCATGGTCGGCATGCCGACATGGTCTTTGCGCGAACCGGAATCGCTCGGATTGGTACGGAGCCGCCGCTGTACGACGGAGCAGCACGCGGGTTTCTCCCCTTCGTAAAAGACAAGGACACCGGTATCCGCGTACTTCCTTGTCGATACGCCGCATACGTCGCCTGTCTGGTGCCAGGAAAGAAGGGCGCTCACGGCCCTCTCCGCTTTATCGACGGAGACGTTCAGGAGAGCGGAACGTCGGGAAGAAGCGCGCTGCGGGCCGGCTTACAAGATGCACCCGAAGCGCTACGCGTGGATGAGCCCGGCGACCACAATCGACGTTTCTGGGTGCCGCTTCACAAGCTATTCTCGGGAGGTGAATGCCTTCTCGACCGTGACATCGAAGTGCGGCTGTCCGCTTCCCATGTGAACGAGAAGATCAGGCGAGCTCACCTGAAGTTTCTCTCCAATGGACACTTCGGCGGCTGGTCTGAGCCCGCTTTGAGCGATGCCCCGTTCATTTTCCATGATGGGATCGCGGACTTTTCGGCCGAACCCGACGACGGCGGTTGGCTGCTACGACCCTTCTCTCACCCGCGACTGACCGAGCCCGCCTCCTACAAGGGCGAGCCACTGACCTTTTGCGTACCGAAGACTCCCGATAGCAGCGGATCTTGGCGTGCTTATCAGTCCAGCTTGAACCTACTTCCGCAACCGAGCGGAGCCCGCTCGGCACCGGAATATCTCCACGCACGACACGCGATAGCCGATGATGGATCGGAGCGAGACCTCAACGACGAGCCCGACATCATTAAGCTCGTCGAGGGTGGAGGGTACCGGGCCCGCCACTACGTCGACTTTACCGGCGACGGTTGGATCGACGTCGAGTGCCCCGAAATCGCGCTAGATCTTCCTTGCAGAATCCCGGCCTATTCGATAGTCGCATCGCCCGACTTCTTCCCCCTGGTCGATCAGACATCGCTTATGCAGTGGGCTGATCAATCCGTATTGCCCTCGTTGATGCACTCGCTTTGGGACGCGCCTGGATCCAGCCTTCCCCAAGCTCTCTCCGACCAGCGATACGCCGCCAATCTGCAGATCAGTGGCGCGAACTTCGATCCGGACGACGATACGATGACCGCCATCGTTGGTCCCTTCGGCTCCGGCGCCGGCGCGCTCTGCCAGCTAAAGTCCGTAAACAACCACCGCGCTTCGATGCTTCCCGATGGAGCCGCTGGCGTTTTCGCACCGGGGTGGGATGTTTCTTACGACAGAACGTCTGAGACGGATCCCGAAGACACCGGCAAAAAGCTGGCTCCGGGGGTAACGTTCCTTACCAATTACGGGCTCGGCTCTCCCTTCATGGAGGATAGCAAACTGTGCGCGGCTCTCAGCTCGTTCTGGCCTGCGGCCGCACCGGACATCACTCGTACTTTTGCCCCAAGCAAGAACTATGCAACGGCGACGCCGCTGACCGACGAAGTCATCGGACTGGGATCGAAGCCGCCATGGGACGGGGTCCGGGGGCCGACCCTCAGGCAGAAGGAAGGAAAGGTCGAATACGCCTCCCTCGCCTACGCGGATTATGTCGAAAAGGCGCTCAGCGGAGGGTTCGATATAAGCGAGATAGGAAAGACGACCGTCGAGGAGTACGTCGCCAGAACCCTGACCATGGGACTTGTCTACCGAGCGCTCGGCGTAGAGACGCACGACGACAAACTCAAATGGTCCGTTCTCAGCTTCCGCATGGCCGATCCGTCGGACGCCGACTTGCTGGCTGCCCAAAAGGCAACGGGACGTCGTCTAAACAAGCATTTCACATACCGCTACCTCGTATTTGACCATGCCGATCGCGGAGCCGCCGACCCGACCGATTTCAAGAAGGTGTTGGTCAACTTTGGATCGCTCAAGCTTCTCTTCGCCGATCCGACGCTCGTATTGACCAAAGATTCAGCGGGCGATTGGAGCGCCAATGAAGTCCGACGCTGACATTATAGTGGTCGGCGGGGGGCCGGCCGGATCGGCGGCGGCGATACATGCGCGCCAATCGGGGCTGACCGTCATCGTCATTGAGGCCGACGGTCAGCCGCGGCGTAGACCCGGTGAAACGTTGCATAGCGGCGCCGCTTCAATACTGGAGCAGCTCGGCGTCAGAGAGGCGTTCGAACACGCTATCGGCGGTCGCTACGGATCCATTCAAGTCGAGTGGAGCACCGCCCGATCGAGCGATCGAGGGTCGATACCATTGGCAGCGGCCAGCGGGTTTCACATCTTCAGAGACAAATTGGATGCTGTCCTCATAGAGCGGGCGGAAACGTTGAGCGCGGATGTGCGGCGCCCCTGTCGTGCACTTCGTCCCATTGTGCGCGACCAGGAGGTGGTCGGAGTAGAGACCGACTCCGGCCCTCTCGAGGCGCCCTTTGTGATCGACGCCTCCGGGAACGGCAATTGGTTTCGAAAGAGCTACCCCTCGCGAGTAGACGTCCTATCGCCGCGCCTGTTAGCTCGTTACGGATATTGTCGAGTTGACGATCTAAGAGACTTCGGCTCCCCCTCGATCAAGGGCGACCAGAGCGGCTGGCAATGGATCGCCCGCGTATCGGACGATACCCTTGCCTGGGTCAGCTTGGCTCTCCCCGGTGCTTCCGCTCGCCCGGTTAAGCCGACTGCGCTCGCTGCGCTCGCGGACGTGAGCCCGACGCGCGGAGCCGACGTTACTTGGAAGCGAGCCGATGCATACTCGGGCCCCGGCTTCTTCCTTGTCGGGGACGCAGCTTTTCAATTGGATCCAGCCGCAGGCCACGGAATTTTGCGGGCCATGATGAGCGGCATCATGGCGACGTACCAGGCGGCTGCAGCGATCAAAGGCAGGGTCGGTCCAGATGAGGCTGCGCAGCTTTACCGCGGTTGGATGGCAGAATGGTGGAGGCGCGATACCTCCGCACTAACCGAGATGTACCTCAGATTGGACGCAACGTGGGATCGATCAAGCAGTACCCGTGAACATCACCAGTCGGAGGCAGGGGCATAGCTATGACAAAGACCAAAATCGTCGATATTCGGAATCATGTTTTCGCTCCGGCGGCGATCGAAGCGGACGATTTCGTCGTCTGGAGAAATCTCGACGCTGTACCACACACCGTCGAGACCGCTCCCGACGCCAGTTTCTACTTCAATGTCGGTCCTCTTGCGACAGGCGAGGTGTCCAGTCCGGTCTGGTTTGGAAAACCAGGGAAATTTCCCTACCTATGCCGATATCACGCGGACATGACCGGCGAAATCGAGGTTGTCGCTCGCGGAGCAAAATTGCCGCACCCCGCGCAAATGGATGGCGGACATCACGACATGCCCGGGCACGATATGCCCGGACATGGAGGGCACGATCTCTTCCATTTTCATGGCTTTGTGACCGGAGGCCGATCGGGGACAAAACTGTACATGTCCCATACGCCCGTGATCGCCGACGATCGTCACCGCTTTCAAGTCATTCTGCGCAGCAGCTTCGTCGAGCAGAAGCACCGCGACATCTACGACAAGCTCAGGGCCTCGTCATTCGGTGCCGGCAAAGTCCAAATATTTCACGATCATCTCTCACTAGTCGATATCGGCGACGGGACCATAAAGGATCTGCCGCAAGCATCGGTCGAATATTATCCTCCCGAAAGCCCTGACGGGATCGCCCTCCCTGGCCTGGAGGAGAACATTCCGGTCCGGATCGACCGGGTCCTGCATTTCCATCAGTTCGACCCGGACGCCAGCTATCCTCTCGGCCTGAGATATCTCGTCTATGGCGATGCCGACGACGTATTCATGGACCATCACATCATAGGTGCGCCAAGCTTCCATTCAGTCGCAAAATTGAAGGATGTGCCCGCGTTCTGGGAACCGACCAGGTTCGACGGCACGGCTGGAATTCTAATTCCAGAAAAGCGCATCGTAGACGTCTCTCCAAAGGTCCTGCGCAAAGTCGCTTTCGTCGACAATGCCTATCACCTCGCCTACCTGCCGCCATCGGGCGCATACAGGCAACCGCCACCAGACCCCTTGATCCGTCGTGACGGAACGCCTCCGATTTATGACGTGACCGTGGACGGCGCCGGCAGTGATCGCGTCACAATAGACAAATTCATTCATTTTGATGTCGCGCTGCTAAACAACCGGGTCGTCATCGCCTAGGAGTACATCGCTTTGAGCATATCGCGCAGAGACTTGATGAAGGTAGCGGGAGCGTTCGCGGCTGGGGGAGGCTCTGTACGATCCGTCGCTGCGGCTTGCACAGTAGGAATTACGCCGAATCCGAGCTCGGTCATGCCGCGCATGCCCCTCGAAGAATTCGTCGAGACCGCGAGCCTGCTCGACTCCTTGAGACGCGGCGTCAGGGAGATGAAGAAAAGGAAACCGTCCGATCCATTGAGTTGGTTCTTTCAAGCCGCGATCCACGGCGTCCAGCTGGATCCTACGGACCTAGGTTACAAATACTACAAGGCGGCCTTGGACCAGGATCCTGGAGTGGCGCAGGTCGATCAGAAGTACTGGAACCAATGTCCTCACTTCGGGCAGCATTCCGCCGACTTCCTACCGTGGCACCGGGCCTACACGTTCCACTTCGAACAAATTCTGCGGGAGCATACCGGCGACAGCAACTTTTCGCTTCCCTATTGGAATTATGGCCCGAGAACGAACCGGAAATTTCCGAAGGCGTTTGGAGTACAGCATCTGGACGGCAATCCCGGCAACGACGCCGATGAGAACATAAACCCGCTATTCATGAAGGAACGCGACTTCTACCTGACCTACTACGAACATCCCCTAATACCGAACATGCCGCTGCTGGAGCTGTCCGACGCTGTCGTCGACAACACTTCTGCTCTGGCCACGGACATCTTCTTCGGTACCACAGAGGATACCGGTATCGGAGGGGGAATAGCGGACAACAACCCTGGAACGCGGGGACTGCTCGAGAGCCGGCCTCACGACAACATTCATCGTGTTGTCGGGGGAATCATTCCCGGAGCTGCGGTTGGCCATGACCAGAATGGCCATGAGATAGAGGTCGATGCGCTTGGCGCCATGGCGCAACCGCCGACCGCGGGCTTCGATCCGATCTTTCCGGTGCATCATACCAATATCGATTGGATATGGACTCAATGGAGCGTCATGCCAGGCAAGAAGTGGGGTACCCTTCCAGACGCCTCTTGGTTCATGGAGAGGCCATGGTTCTTCTTCGATGCAAAGGGAAACTGCATCAACGAACCGCGGAAATCATACTTCGATCACCGAGCGCTCGGAGTGAAGTTCAAGTACGAAGACCTGTCCAGCATGCCCCTTCCCTTACCCTCCTTTCCCGCGGCGCTAGTGGTGGCAGACAGCGGAACGGCGTCGAGAATAAAGTCTACTCAGGCGGTCGCGACTCTCGATTCGAGAATCGAGGCGGGATCGGCTCAGAACACAACGATCGTATTTCCTTCTCGAACGCTTGATGCGTTACGATTGGCCTCCTTTGACCGTTCTCAGAAACGATTATTGCTCCGAATTTCGATAACGGGCTTGAATAGACTGCCGATCGTCGGCTTCGATGTTCACCTGACCCGCGCGGCTCCAAGCGGGGAGTTGAAACGCACTGATCCGAGTTTTCTTGGCTCCGTACATTTATTCGTCCATGCACACCATGACGACGAGGTCTTTCAAGATTTCACGATTCAGGACCCGACAGTTGTCGATTCCGCGTCTCCGGCCGTCACCTTCGTGCCCGTCGCGCTCACACAAAGCATAGGTACGGGCCGGCCGAATCTCCAAGGAAGCCCGTTAAGGATCACGAGCATCTCCGTTCTCACGCAGGACCAAAGTGACGATAAAGTCCGAAACATTCGTCCAAACATGTCGCGGATGGAGCAGGTGATCCTAATTGCCGGGGCGTTGCGAGAACCTAGCATCAAGATGGTGCTGAAGAAGTACGACGAACAAGCCGCTACCCGCGCAAACGCAAGCTTGGTCATATCGGGCCGAAAGGGGCGCCCCCTAAACGCTGATGACGCCGGTTCGATTGCGCGCATGGTGCAGTAGTTCATTTAACCGCTTCGGCTGAATCCGTTGTCCAAAATGCGTGGTGTCGTTCTCGTGGAATGCAATGAAATGCGCGGAGAAGATCTGCTCCCCAGCTCTCAAATCCTCTGATCCGGCGTCCAATATGTTCGTTATGATCCCTTTGACAGGGTTTTTTGCAGGCATTTCCTCGTAATGGAAAATCATAGAACGGAGGCCGCTTTCGACCGGCTCAACTACGTGAACCCGCTTCCTGATCAAAAAGGCGAAGCCCGAATGCCCGAACTGAATCTTGCTTTTTCCGATGGTACGATCCGACACGGTGTAAGTGTCGTCGGCGTATGAGATCTCCATCGGAAACTTGTCGAACTTGTCGTTGCTCGCGGGCCAATAAGCCTCGTATTTTCCGATCATGTTGTCGAGAAGCTTCTGCGACGTCGGCTCGGCCACGACCGCCTCGAGCAATGCCGAATGCAGCTTCGATTTCGTCGTGACGTAAAAGGCGTTACAGACGGCTTGCACGTAGGCTTGATTGAGTCTTCTGCCGGCAATTCGGTTCTCAAAATTCTCGAGATCGTCCTTGAGAGTCCTAGCGTTATTTTCATTCAGTATCGCCAGGACGCGATTGAGTTCTTCCGTCGATTTTCGCATTCGTTCGATCGCAGTATGCAAACGCTCACGTGTGTAGAGCTCGATATCCATGCCGAATTCCGGAAGAAAAAAATGCAGAAATGATGCGGGAGCGCAAAGTGGGTACAAATTTACGGGAATGTCAAATTACTTGAAATTTTCGTACGGCACAACTTTGGGTGCGAAACGAAGCAACCCAACTAATTGACCCCTCTAATCGAAATTGACCCGCGCGCGGACCACTTGGCATTCTTGCGACCAGCGGGAGGAGCCACGACCAATGCACGGGGAGCGCAGATGGGGACAAAGATCAAGTAGCTGCTGCAGGCGGATTGGAGAGCGGATCTGCTCTCCATGTGATCCGCAGGAGAGAGCCGACCTGAAGCGCCTGGGCGGCGGGGCCGGATTCGCACCAGGCTTCAATGTCGAACGTTCGGGAGGCATTTCGGTGAAGCAGTTAGCGAAATACGGCCGCTCGGCGGCCTTTTGAAAGGGCGCCTCTCTTCGTTTGAAGGTTTTGATCGTCCTTTCGGTCGAACCATTAGCCCGGCGCCCGTTCCGGCACTATCGGCCGCTTAAGTAAGTTGCGTAACAAGAGCTCGTGTAGCGCAGCTCGGCTCTCATTTTGGTCTCGCGGTTCGACGAAGGAGTGACTTGAGATGAAAAAGGCCAGGGAAAACGCCATCGGTAAGGTGACGCTTTCGATGACCTACGAGGAAGCGCGGGACGCCGTCGACAAATACTTGAAGACGAACTCGCGCCGGTACCTCGACATCCTCGAGAAAGCGAGCGACGTGGTGGAAACCATCCGCCGCGGCTCCAAAGGCATTCTCATCGCCGACGCGTACACGCGCGCAAAGAAGCAAGGCGGCGAGGAGTTTAAGGACCGCGCGAAGATCATCCACAAACTGATAGAAGGCCGGGCTGCGGACGCCAACTTTCGGATCGACAACATCGCCGACATGGTCGGAATGACGGTCGTAGTCTTCTATCCGGACCAGATCAACGCGTTCATCCAGGTCTTCTCGTCGGAAGCCAAGAAGGAAGGCTTGTTCCTGGACAAGTTCAGCGACGGGAAGATCAGCAAGATTCATAAGGATCGCGGATACCACGCCACCCATCTTCGCATCGGGTACAAATCGGTCGATACGGAAAGATTGAGGGTGGAGATACAGGTCAAGACCATGCTTCACGATGCGTGGGGCGCTAAGACTCACGATCTGACCTATAAGCCCATCGGCGACCTGGACCCGCGACTGAAAGCTCTGATGGAAAGCTTCGGCGAAAGCCTTCAGGCGATCGAGGTGCAAAGCCAGACGCTGCGCGACTCGATTCTATCGAGGGTACAACTGATGCATTCCAAGCGGCGCGATGCGAGGTTGGAGCTGATGTCCAAGCTCACCCGCCATCGCATCAGCTCGCCGGAGGGCAGTGCGGCTTATGATGGGTTGATCGCACGCATCAAGATGGACCATGTCCACCTTTCAACGTGCGCGGCGCGCGATGCGGACTTGGCGGACCTGCTCGCGGCAATCGAGCGCCTCGAAGAGGTCGGCGTCAATGCAAAGGACCGCTTGAAGCTGACGGTTGCGTTGGCATCCTACCGAGACGACGGCATCCTCGACCCGCGGATCGACGACGCGATCGATGCCTGGAAGAAGGAAGAGCGCGATGAGGGGGTCGCTGAGCCGATCATGCAGGTATGGATCGAAAGCTCGGCACTGTACCAGACCAATCGGGTCTCGGACGCGATCGCCATCCTGCGACGATTTTTGGCCGAGAATCCGATCGACGAGCGGACAGCGGTGTTGGCCAACAACCTGGCTAACTACGTCACCGAAGTTTGCCTGGATCGGCCGAAACTCGACAAGGACGCTGAACAGGAGGTTGCGGCGCTACTTACTGGAATTGAGCCTTTCATCGACAAATTCGAGCGCACTGCGTATTTGAATACGAAGGGCGCCTATCTGGTGGTGTTCGGGGACGAGAGCAAGCTCGATGACGGACTCGACCTCATTTGGGAGGCATCGAAGCTGCTGCTGTCATCCGGGGAGGCTGGGCATGGTTACTGCGAGCTCTATCAGGCTCACGGGTGGCGGCGCAAACTGCACCTATGAATACTACCAAGGGAAGATAGGACGACGAGCCATATAGCACCTTTTGTTCGAACCGGAGGGCAAGCCCCGTTTGGGCTTGTCTCGATTCACCTCGAATGTGGCGACCTCGACTCTACAAGTCAACGCGCTACCAAGGGGTTAACCCCTGTTTGTTAGAGGTTGTGTGCGGCTAAGCACACATCCTCGATCTGTCTAAACGATACTCTCACGCGCTGGCGAAACCGTGACGACAGTTTGTCCTGCGACAGCGTGACAATCACGTCGGCGCGATGTTGTTCGATCGAAGCTAGATCGCTGCGAAGGGATGTCGAGGCATTGCGACCCAGGCTTGCCCCAAGAATTTTCCTTAGGTTTCTCCGGGAAAGGATCACACCAAATAAGCCACTGACAATATTGGGATATTTGGTTTGGGGCACCGTGGCTCGAACCTGGGACCCGCTGATTAAGAGTCCTGAAGATCAGCAGTCTCAACAAGGTAACCGCAAACCAGAGCGATGAAGGCCCTTTGATAATTACCGGGAGAGCAAACCGGGATCATAGCGCCCATAGGCATGACGGCTTCCGGCTATCGCATCGATCTGGGCTCGAGGCCGTGCTCCCGGAGAACCTTGTGCATCAGCTCGCCCTTGATCTCACGTGCGATTTCGCTGAGGATCTGTGCTCCGACCATCCGCCGGGCATCAACATCATCCGTCAGGCCATGCTCCGCGAGCCGCTCGTTCAAGCGCGTCGGAAACTCATCTTCCAGCGCATCGGCAAGCCGGTCCTGCATAGCGGCATGATCATCGGGGGCGATTCGCCTCACCACCGTATCCCAAGGCTCCCAGCTCGTTGCTAGAAAATCCTCCAAACCCGTCGCTTCCTGTTCCCGCACCGACGTCTCTGCCCTGGCAACGTCCTCCGGAGTGACGTCAGAGAGATTCAAGAAGCGCATATCCGGGGCGATGTGACGCAGTTCCAGCCGATCCCGTAGCTGGGTCTGATAGGCAAGATAGACCTCGATCTCGTCGATATTGGCCTGCGGGTCGGCACGCCGAAGCGAGCTGACCGTCTCGCGTGCGATGTCGTCAAGCGCCCCCAAACGAAACATGACACGGCCATGTTGGAGCAGTTGGTCGAGCCGATTGTCATAGAGCCCATCTTTGACATCAGCGTTCAGGCGTGCGGTCTGCATGCCGTTCCAGGTCAAAGTGATGCGATCCTCGCAGGACGCAGTCGCTCCATTAGCCAGCTCGAAAAACTGCTTGCGCAGTCGCGGCCTCATCGCGGCCTGTAGCAGATTCTCGGCCACCTGGTCGCGGAACGCCTGATGACCATAGTTTACGGTGCCCGCAAGTCTTTCGAGAAACAGAGCAAAGTCCTGCGCACCCGGCTCTGCGGCGAAGCCCTGCCACGCGTCCACTGCGCGAGGCTGGTCCGCGAGCCAGTCCGCGACAACCTCGTGCAGGGGCCGCGACTGGTGTTCCATCGGTTGTAGCGACATCGACAGGAAGACCTGCGGGCCGGCATAGTCCGCGCCGCGCGTGGCTGTCGCCAAATCGGTCAGCACCGGGGCCGGTATCGGATTAGACCGCAGGTCGATGCTGGACGCGCTGCCGAGCTGCGTCAGCACGGTCGCGGGCAGGCCGGTCAGCTGGTTGTTACTGGCGCCGAGCATTTCAAGGCTGACGGGGAGTGTCTCGGGCAGATTGGTCAGCCGATTTTCGCTGACGTCCAGGTATCGAAGTCTGGCCGGAATGTCGGGCAGGCTTGTCAGCTGGTTGTCGCCTGCGTCCAGGTACCGCAGCCTTGCCGGAAGATCGGGCAGGCTCGTCAGCTGATTTTCGCTGACATCCAGGCGGCGGAGCCTGGCAGGAAGCTCGGGCAGACGGGTCAGCTGATTATTGCAGGCGGAGAACTCCTCGATCGTTGCCGGAAGGGCGGGCAGATCGGTCAGTTGGTTGCCATCGACAGTCAAGCTGCGGAGCCTGGACGGCAGCGCTGTCGGCAGGCTGGCCAACTCGTTGGCCATGAGGTGGAGGTGCCGGAGCCTGCTAGGGAGGGCGGGCAGACTAGTCAGCCGGTTGTCAGAAGCGTAGAGGTCCCGGAGTCCGCCCGGAAGCTGGGCCGGCAGACTGCTCAACTGGTTACCGATGACATTGAGGGTTCGGAGCCTGGGCAGGAGTGAGGCTGGCAAGGCAGTCAGGGACAATGACGACAAATTCAGCTCGTCTCTGACATCACCCTCGTCCCGCCATGCCCTCGTCCGGCGGACTCCCTCTTGCCTATTCTCGCCTTCGCCCTGCCCCTCTTCCGCTGCCCAGCTCGCCAGGGCGCTGTCCTGCGATGAGACGAGGTCGGCGGCGGCCGCTCCTGTGGCCCACCGCGTCAGGGCTGACGCCCACTGGGTTAGGCACGAGGGGGACTGCCCGGCGGCCCCCGACGTTGGCTCGGTGCTTTCGGATTCGGAGGGTATGCCAGCGCGAGTCTGGGCCTGTTCTGTATTCATTGAACTTCATGACATGTTTGGTCTCAGCCGATAAGGCGGCTCTTTCGGCTAGATCGAGACGTTCGCATGCTAGGAAGCTCAGCTGTCGATAAGCTGACGGGGTCAGGTTATCCGATCGCCTGCGGCCCTACTTTGGCGCCGAGCCCCAAAGGAAGCAGATCCGTATCATCCTCATCCCGATGACGCTCGCATCATCGATGGCATAGTCAATAAAACGCTGAGCAAGCTTAAAAAGAACGAGACTAACAAAAGGAAAGCTGCCTGGACGGCCAACATCAACGGAAGTTTAGTGCCGGCTGCAACTAAGAAGAAGGGGAGCATGCGCGAGCCGACAAAGATCGGCGGCACGAGCCTTTGCAAATTGGGTTATCGGCAACTCGGCGGCGAGGACGTCCGCTCCCCGCGATGAATTGCAAGCAAGCTCAGCCGAGGAACTGACGGCGAACCACATGCTGTAGGCTCAGCTGCTGTGGATGCGAAGCCTCAAGTATGATCTCGCCTCTGTGGAGCCCTATCGGAAGTCATAAGGAACTGTTCGTGGTATAGTGAGAGCTTGCGGATGACGACGGCGGCCCATTCGTGTCTAGCGGCACTCAAATATCGTCGGCGCGAGAGTCTCCCCGATAAGGATTTACCGCGATGCAGCTGTGCCCATAGCGGGGCCGTCGTGCTTCGCTCGGCGCAATACGGCAACATTGGGTGCGGTTAGCCGACTTTGCCCAGCAAAGGATGCGAGCACGGCGCTGTGGGGAGAATGCCTCTAACAGGAGCCCGGCGAGCGCCGGGCGGTGTTGGAGCGCCTTCGCCGAGCCTTGCATGGCATCTCGACGAGGGATCATGATCGGATCCCGGTGAGAAAATGATCGGCTTCGCTTTTAAGGTGATGGCTGGTTCGGGCAAGCACATTGGCAGACCTCAACACCTGCGACGATGATGCACCTGTGATAAACGCCTTCTGCGCGACCTGCCGGATGTTGCCCGCGACAGTCATCGACATCGCGGCCGCATGCTGAATATTTTGGGCAATATCTTTCGTGACTGCGCCCTGTTGGTCGGTCGCCGCGGCAATCGCTGATGCAATTTGTGAGATTCTGCTAATGCTGTTTCCGATGTTTGTGATGGCGCTGGCCGACTCCAGTGTCGCTGCCTGAATGTCAGCAATCTGCTGTCCGATTTCAACGGTCGCGTTCGCCGTCTGAGTTGCTAACGACTTCACCTCGAGCGCCACAACTGCAAAGCCGCGGCCGGCGCCGCCGGCACGCGCGGCCTCGATTGTTGCATTGAGCGCCAGAAGGTTGGTTTGCCTGGCAATCGCTGCAATTAGGTCAACCACCCCACCCACTTTTGTTGCAGCAGCCGATAGCTGCTTCATCCGGCGATCCGTTTCTTCAGCCTGCCGCACGGCTTCGTGGGCGATTTCCGTTGATCGCGCGACCTGCCGGCCGATCTCGGAAGCGGACGCCATCATCTCTTCCGTTGCCGCAGCAACCAGCTGAACATTGGCTGACGCCTCCTCCGATGCCGACGCAACGTTATCAGAGATCTCCCGAGTAAGCTGTGCCGTCTCTGTCAGCTCCCGAGCGGAAGCCTCCAGTTCGGTCGATGCGGAAGACATCGTATCAATGACGCTGCTAACGGCTCGTTCAAATGTGCCGGCCAGCTCGCCAAGCTCCGCCTTGCGCCGCTTCGCGGCTACACGATCCTGCTCTTGATTCGCCGCAAGTTCCTCTTGCAATTTTTCCTTCGATCTCACCTTAAACGCTTCCATGGCCTGAGCCATATCGCCGATCTCGTCTGAACGGCCAAGACCCGGCAGCGTGACATCGAACTGCCCGGCCGCAAGTTGACGCATCGCCTCGCTCATCCGAATAATAAGCCTTGCCAGCTTCTGACCGACAAGCACCGCAACGAAGCCGATCCCGAGAGTGGCAAGCCCGATTGCCCACCCCAAAGCCTCTCGAAGGCGCGACGCACGTTCTTCAGCAGAGCTAGCGCGAGCGTCCGCGCCTGCTATCGCTTTCAAAAGAAAGGGACGATTCCGACCGTAGATTTGGACGAGATCGTCAACTTGGTCGTCCAGCGCCTGCTGCGATACAAGAAACGCAAGAAAGCTCGATCGATAAGAAGCAACAAGCTTCTTCAGCTCACGCTTGGATTCCGGGGCAAGTTCTGAAGCAGCAAGTGCGGCCTCGAATTCGACGACGCGCTTTTCCAGCTCATCGCCATACCTCTCCTCATGACGTAGCATGAAATCCTTTTCATGCCGTCGCATCATCAAGATCAACATCGTCAGGTGCGGCTCATTGAAATGTGCAAGTCGCGCTTCTGCCTGATGCACGGCTTCGCGAAGCTTACCTTGGAGCCCATCATTTTCCGTGAGCCCGAGCACCCGCTGCGCGGAGACGACGTTATTAAAACGAGTCGCATAAAGGTTGATTCCGGCGCGAAGGAACTTCACGTCTCTCAGGGGATCGCCCTCGGACGAGGAAGCGGCCCGCTCCTCGATTTGGCCAAGGTCCGCCAGTGCATTATTGATGCCCTCGGCTTGCCGCGCGACCACGGCTTCGTCGCGCCTGCGCAAAAACTCCAACGCCAGCTGCTGCGATTCAAGAAAGGCCTGAGAAAGAGACGTCAGATGGGCGCGAAGATTGGCGCTCTCGCTTACTTCACTCTGCGCCTTCGCAAGATAATTAAGTCCGGCAACGCAAGTCGCGCCAGTGACAAGCACGCCCGCGATCCCCAAAAACACAATCTGAGTTCGGAGGCTCGGTCGAAACCGACGAAGGACCGTTGATCGGAGCCGTTTCGCGATTGTAGGGGCGGTCATCAGACTTCCAATTGAATATGAGATCATTTCGCGAAACCCCTAGTTTTGATTAGTTACATAAGATTGAACTCGGTTGTCATCCGAATCATACATGCGCGAATAGTTGAGAGATGGCCACGCACTCTGCAGCGTAACAGTAATAACGCGACGCATAAATTCTGCAGTCTGCTACTCACGCCCGCAGGATTCGCGCGCGGAATGGCCCATCACAGTTCCGCGGTGAGAATCGTGCCGCGAGGCCCAACCAAAAAGATATTTCGAAGACTCTGCCGTTTCGTCTTTCGAGTGTGCCCCCCGACGGATCGATCGAATATCAGCTTGAAGCCGGGTCGTCCGCTGCCGGAGGGCTCAATCCGCACTTGACTAGTGCGCTGGTCCTTACCTGAATGGAGCTCGCATTCGATCGTCCTGGAATTCCATTAAAGCAGCAGCGATGAAGAGCGTGGGACACTCCGGCGGTTTGAGTCGCCAATCGAGTACGCGATGGTCGACCTGGCTTCCTTAGGGCCAGTCGAACGATCGGCGACGGTCTCGCGCTGCTTCCACTTCGCAACAGTCTTTCTGGTTGATCCCGTAGCGCTTGACGAGACCTCTCAGGCTCTCTTGACTATTTTGTATTGCTCGGACGGACTGCCTCCGTCGTGGTGGCGCAGCCGTGTAAAACCTGTCCCATAGCGCATCCTTCGAATCGTGCGATAAGAATGCACCATCAAAGCTTGGGACTAAACACCTAGTGCGCTGATGCCGAGGATGTTCAATGCGCCAGGGAGCGTCGGTGGTCGCCTCCCACAATCTAGGCGGAAGCGTTCATCCGTACGCCATAGAGAGCGTTAGAAGGACGATCCATTCTTTGAATGGCGGCTGCAGAGGAATTTCGCAAGCGACCTTGTCTTCCTGTACTTGTCGTGCGCCTCTCGCCATCGCAAGTTCAATGTAGATTTGACAAACGACGCGCATGATCCTGAATGGACCACACGCGCATGCAGATCTCCTCCAATCTGGGCGCCTCAATTTAGGAGTTCGGTCGCACGAAAGCAGATCGCGTAGAATAGGCGCCCGTTCGAGGATCGTCCGATCTTCGCCCGACGGCGGACTGTCGAGGCTATGCACCACTGCATTGCTCTTAAGGCCTTGGCAGGGTCGCGCTTATTCTCCTCTTTTCCGAGTAGTAGCTTTTCCGATCGTCGCCTATGACATGCGTATAGAGTGGGCGTGTAGGAATTGGCCGGCCTGTAAACCGGATGGTATATCGGCAGGTAGCCGGCCAGCCTGGTTTTGCCCAAGGACACGATTGCCCGAAGACGAACCACTCTCGTGCCACGTTAGCAACTCGGCGAGGACGCCGGTACGACCTTCGTAGATTGTTCGGATGATCATCTGAAAATCTGGATTCCGCTCCGCCTCGAGGAGAGCAATCCGTTCCTGTAAGTTCCGGTTCGCGCTCAATCCGCAGTCTCGAACGCCATCACGAACGTCTCGACCAATTTGGCCACTTCTGCAGCTTCGCCAGGCGTGATCTGGCCCGACGCCACCCCGCTGAGAATTGCGCCCGTTGCTGAGGCGGCTTCGGCGGCATCTTTGATTGCCGGCAAGTCGAAGGTAGCCGGTCGGTCCTTGCGGGGCGTGGCACTACACGGAATTTCAGATCGAGCGTGAGGGCCGCCATGCCAATCCTTTGAACGGGAAAATTGAAGGCGTCCAAAATCGCCCAAGAATCAACAAAGGCCAAATCTCACCAAAGCCGTCCTTGCATTGCAGATACGGAGTCAACCGACGCAGTCGCTTGGCTGCGCAGAAAACCAGCGCATCCCAAGTAATGTGGGCCGACTTTAGTCATAACAGCGCTGCTAATATCGACCTCACATTTGCTCGGGGCCAACATTGTCATCGCAAGAAATTTGCCCGCCGCCGGTTGCTGCAGCCGATCGGGATCTGATCTTCCTAGTAATTGAGCTCCATCGTGAGCTGTCCGCGCACTACGATGCGGCGGCGTCGGTTTCGGCTAAGCTCGAGGATGGTGCCGAATTTGCTGCCGCCGACGAAGTCACCGGCCAAACGAACCTGGCTCTCACGGAGCATGCAAATGTGCTCATCCGTTCGAAGCCAGCCACGATCGCGGGCGTGATCGCTCTGACCAGATACGTCGCTGGCCTGCGGGAATGGGAGCTGCCCGATGATGATGCGTGGCACCGAGCGTTCTTAGAAGGGCTGGCGGATGCGATCGATGAGATCGGCATGGCGCAGCGGCGTCGGCACATTGGAAATTGAAAAAAGGACATAGAAATGCGATTTTTCATGTTTTTGTTGATCGGCATAATCGGCTTAGCTTCGGTCGAAACCGTCTCAGCTCGCTCCTGCACCGAGCAAGGGGCGCTGTGCGTGAGTTGGGCGAAAGCAAACGTTCCTGGCGCGGCAAGGCAAAGCGCCGCCATGGGGATATGCCGTGAAGAAATTCCTAAATGCAGAGCGCGTTGCAAGGCCGGCAACAAATACTTCGTCGGGATCGGCGGCTCTAATCAATATCCAATTGATATCTGCAATTAGATCGAACCCAGAGGCCGCCCTCAGTTGGCGGCCTCTTTCATTTCAAGCCGCTAGCAGCACCCACAAAGTCCGGGCACAAAAAAGCCCCCACCCGGGCCCTTTCGGCTCCAGATCACGGGGGCGGAGGTCCAGGGAGGTGTCGTGCCTGCGCATCGCCCCGGGGTCTGCCGGCACCGAAGGACAGGCAGTTATCCACGGCGCGGGCATGCGCTGCGCAGGAAAGCTGCCCGCTGACCGAGCGGTCTGCAGTAATCTCGCGTCAAAAAGCGCTTATCGCGTACAATGGCAGCCTGCCACGCGACATCCTTCCTGCTCGCCGGTCTATCCCGCCAGGTGATCGGCGGTCGCGAGGCCCGGTTAGGATTCGTCTCTGTTGCCGGGCCTCGCTTCTTCGATCCACCATCAGATGTAGAAGAATAGAACCGCCGTCGCGATCGCGAACAGCAGCGAGCCAATCCATACATTCCGGCCCCAGTCATCGGGGGCGAGCACCCCGGATGACGCAGATGATGCCGAGGACCGTAATGGAGGCGCCGAGAAGCAGGACGGGTTTGCCGACAAACGGTGTGATGCCACTACCACATCAAACGCGAACTCAGGCGCCGCTCCGCCATCGAGCCCGCGATCGGCATATGAAGACCGACGGACACCTCGGCCGCGGCCATCTCAGGGGCCGCGACCGCGATGCGTCTAATGTCGTCCTGACCGCCGTCGGCCACAATCTTCGCCTCGTCCTCCTGGCTGAAGCTTCTGGCTGCACCTAATCCTGAACGCTTTGATGCAGCTGCTCCCTCCACACCCGCGCTCAAACCAGATTCTTAACGGACGACTTTCTACTCCGCGGGTCGCAGGTTCGAGTCCTGCCGGGATCGCCATATCATTTTCTCACTCCAACGTTTTCAATCACTTGCTGGATATTTTGGCTCACCGGATTGATTGGTGAGCCAATTCCCGTTCCCGATACGAGCTGACCAGCCTGGGCTGCCATCCGCTTTCGGTTTGCTTCCTTGGTGTAGACCTGGGCTTGAGAGATCGAGGTCCACCCGAACCACGCCATGAGCTGGTGATCACTCGCGCCCTGCTCTGCCAAATACGTCGCCGCCGCCTTACGTAGACCATGGGATGTGCAGCGCTCGGGCAGCTTCGCGTCTCGGCACATCTCGCGAAACCAATTTCCGAATCCGGCAGCGGTGAACGGCTTGTTCTGATGCGTCACTAGAAAAGTCAGATTCTTCTTGTCACCAGGCATGGCGTCGATCGCGGATTGCAGCCGAGGCATGATGGTGACTTTAAATGGCACACCCGTCTTCTGTCGTCATGATGCCGTTTCGGATGTGCTGGCGCCCCATCATCACGACGTCGCGGCGCGATTGTCCCGCCTGCAGCAGTAACTCATAGGCAAGACGCGCGCGGCTTCCGAGTTGGTGATGCTCTTCGAACTGAGCGCACTCGCTACTCTCCCAAGTGTGCCAATCCTTCGTTTTCAGCTTCGTCAGCTTCACCTCGGACAAGGGATTCGCTTTCACGGGCTTGTGCGCGAGGCAATAATCGACGAAGCCGCGCATGGCTTTGCGCCAGTTGAGCTGCGCTGCTGGTGTCTTCCCTTTGATGATGTTCTGCAGCGCCACACCGTGCATTGAGGCGACGCGCTTGTCGCCGTGATCATTGCGGAATGACTCGAGGATGGCCCGGCGATTGCTCCGAGTGGTAGGCGCTAGCGCAGCGAAGGCGCCGCTCGCGTAATAGCCAATAAGCGCGGCGTTGACAGTGCCCTGTACTGTCCGCTTTGCGCCGATCTCGATCGGCTTGGCGTCCGCATTTCTTGCGACCTCATACGCCTCCATAAAGGTAGGCGACCAAGGAAGCACGTCCTCGGCCAGGTCTAGACGCCTCTTCTTCTGTCCGGGGTGGCGATAGTAGTAGACCAACTTGCCATGCTAGGTCTTATAGCCGTGACAGTGCGGAGGCAGCCCTCGCTTCATTGAACCCAGTCCCATTCGTTCACGTTGCCGAGTTCACCTTGCCCGATCGGCTGACCGGCACACACGACAATATTGCCCTGACGATCGATTTCGATTCGTTGGACTGCGATGCCTGCTTTCATTGCGCCCCTTGACGCAATCTTGTGCGCTGATGATGACGTTCAAAAGGTCGTCCCTGTCGAAACTATTGTCCCGCCGACCGCTGGCTGAATACTTTCCGTCGGAGACCTCCTCGACGTAGGTCAGCAAATGTAACAGTCCGGCCAAGGTTGTTGGAACGCTAGTGGCAAGCTCGCCCCGCGCTTCGGCCTCTCGGTCGCCGAACAATTCTTCCTTTATCGGATCAGGATCGAGTGTCCCGGGCACGACGTCGCAAATGGCGGCCGAGTAGTCTGCGCTCGCGATCTGATGAGTTTCGATCGCCGCAAGAATTGGATCGACGCTGACACGGTTGGCGGCCAAAACGCCTGCTCGCGGAGATACTTTTGCGAGCCCGCAAATCATCCCGACGGGATTGCCGTCATGGATCCAATCGAGGCTTTGACCATGCGAGCGGAAGAATTCTAGGGCTTGATGATACGCGGCCGCGTCCTCATCCTCATCTGCAAACGCGGGCCCGTGGACCTGCCGGCGGAAGTAATCCAGGGCAAGCGTCGCGCCCTGCTCATCCATTTTCCACACTTCGCGGATGTAGCATGTGCGTAGGAAACCCACGATTTGCTCGACGCGAGCCAAGATGGCTTCATTGTCGGTAGCAAGCGACCCATCGATGCGGGCGCTAGCGACGGTTGGTGCGGCAGTGGTGACTGCCGCGGACTAGACAAACATATTCATGAGGACCCTCCTGGTCATTGATAGCCGCCCAACCTCGTTCGAAGAATCCGCGGACCCGGAGCTGGGTTCGTCCCGCGTTCTGGAGGGCTGGGATGCATCTGTACCGCTGGTGGGAATCAGGGGAGGGCTAGACAATCTTGCGGCGCCTGGGGCGCTGGCAGGGCGTTCTGTCATGGTTTTAGGCTCGCGGTCTTAAACCGGCTTCTCAGGGCCGGGCGCCAGCGGCGGGCTGGCACCGGGAGGCTGAGAACACGTCGCGAGAACGTGCGCCACGGCCTTCACCCGAAGGCTGTTTTATCTCCGCAAGGGTATTGCGGTGCCGTGGCACTCCCGGCATAGTGAGCCCGTCGCAGCCCACGGCAAATGGCCGCGTCGTATAGTTCAGCGGGACATGATGGCCCGGCAAGGCCGATGGCCTGCCTATCGCGGATGAAGCGCAATCCCCGGCAAGGGACCGCTTCGGGAGTTCTCAGGCTCCGCGAATATCCCACCAGTGATTTGGTTAAAAATCCACCCCCAACCGGGGTCGCCCCCAGGAACAAGCCCGCTCGCCGGGCATTTCTGATTCGCTTCGACGAACGGTCCCCCGCCCTACGTCGAAGCATCCCCAAAGCGGCCTCCGCGTTGCCCCGCGCGGCGGCCGTTCAATTTCGGCAGAACGCCATGCGCTACATTGCCCATGCAGTCGATTTGAGGGGCGTCTCGCTCGCGATGTATGAGATCGAGGGCGCCGACGAGGATGAGCTCCGACGTCGTGTGAGGCCACTGTTAGAAGTACATCCCGCCATTGAGGTCTGGGATGGGCCAAGGCTGGTAATGCGGGTAGCTCGAGGTCAGGCGAGCGAGACCAAAGGCCGGGCGGAGGTCCCACCCCGCTAATGCCTCCACGGGGCGCTTCGGCGCGCGCCCTCTTTTTTCCGAGGATTTTTCCTCCTACGCGAGCTTTGCTGGCTCTACACTGCCCGCAGAACGGAGAATGGCCCGTGAACCGGCTGGCACTGCCACACTGGCTCATCATAGCGGGCGCATTGCTGGTGCTTGCCGGCCTAGTTGGGCTTGTGATCCGCCGCAAGCAACCCGCGGAAGTCCAGGACGATCCGGCTGGGACGCCTAGACCCGAGCCGCGTTCCCAACTGCCACCGCTGCCGGATAGCTCTGGGCCACGGAGGAACCAGCGTTCGATGTTAATCGATGACGAACCCCCACCAGGTGCCCCACCGACATCCGACCACTGATTTCATCCCTGTTCAGGGGCGCTTCGGCGCGCGCCGTGCACAGGATGCATATTTTTCCCAAGTTACGACCATTTACGCGCGCAACCTATTGATTTCGCGCGCCGGTTGCGTTTGGATTGGCGCGCAAATTTGGCCGGGGGCCTATTCAATGAAGAAGACTTTAGCTGCGTCGCCCTGGGCGGCTGCGGACTTGCCGCGCGGCAAGAGCGCGAGCAGCAAATGGCTGCCGCAACAGCCGCGATGCAGCGGAGCTTCGAAGACTGCAAAGCGCAGTTTCCCGAAGGCACCAAAAACATGATCGAGAAGAACAAGTGCAACGCCACGGCTGCACTGGCGATCAGGCCGTTTACGACCTACCCCGACCTTTTCGATAAATATTGGGCAACGCGAGCTGTCATAGCAGAGCGCGTGCAGGCAGGTAAAATGACCATTGCGGAAGCCAACCAAGAGGCGACGCAAACTCAGTCCGACATCGCAGCGGAAGAACAACGTCGCAATCTTGCAAATCGATCGGTTGGCGCGCAGGAATCGGCGGCGGCCGCAGCGTGGCTCGCCTCTCCATCGGTGGTGGTCGTTCGGCGGTAAAGGATATCGACTGGCAGTCATGGTCGGGGGGCTTCAGTGAAGTAGATTTTAACTGCGACGGCGGCTTGCGCCGCTCTCGCGACGTCGGCCTATGGCTTGGCGCCGGCACCGACCGCGCCCAAGCCTGCCGCCGAGCCTTCGGGCTATTGTCGGTCAGCAGCGCAGATTCTTCTCCAGGGCGATGGTGATGCAGAGATTGCTGCCGTGGCCCGCAGTTGCCGCCGCGGCGACATCATCGCCATCAACACCGGGCGCAGGGCTCGGTTTTCCAAGTAGGGCGCCTGTGCGATTTCACTAAGTCGGTAGTCGTCATGGGCGCGCAGACGCTTTGCGTCTTGCGAGCTGACCGTGGTGGTCGATGAGAGAGGGGAGTCGAGCGAGAAAAATGACTGAGTCGACGGAGAATACAGCCGATCAAACTGAAGCCCCCTTAAAGTTGTCAGAGTTTCTGGAAAGCGTTCCGCCGAATACTCCAACCAAGATACCCGATCTCTTCGCTATCGTTCAGCGCCAAGGCAGCCTCAGTTTTATCTATAATTTTGAGCTGCCAGATATCCTAATTCACTGCCCTAATGAGATCTGCAACGGCCCCAGGATTTTTCGATGCAATGAGGACAGCAAGGTCACCCTCGCGGGTGCACTGCACTACCGCTTTTTCAACTATCTGTGCTCGAATTGTCGCAGCTCGCGAAAGACCTTCGCCGTTCGGCTCTTTGTAATTCAGCATACCAAGGCCGGCTCCCTGACAAAGCTCGGCGAATCTCCGCCTTACGGGCCGACTACGCCCACGCGGTTGCTGAAATTGCTCGGTGATGAGCGCGACACATTTTTGCAGGGAAGGCGGTGCGAGAACCAGGGCCTGGGAATTGGGGCGTTCAGCTATTATCGGAGGGTGGTTGAGAACCAGAAAGCCCGCATCATAGATGAGATCATCAAGGCCTCAGCAATCCTCGGTGCGAAGCAAGAAACGATTGATGCTCTGGAAGCTGCCAAAACCGAAACTCAATTCAGCAAGTCTCTTGCGCTGGTTAAGGATGCCATCCCACAGGCCCTCCTGATTAAGGGCCACAATCCCCTCACGCTCCTGCACTCCGCGCTCAGCGATGGATTGCACGGCCGCTCGGATGAGGAGTGTCTTGAGATCGCGCATGACGTGCGGGTGGTGCTCGCAGAACTATCGGAGCGGCTTAGCCAGGTACTCAAGGACGAGGCGGAGCTCAGCACTGCGGTTTCCAGGCTTCTCAAGCAGAACAATTCAAAATGACCGGGGCAGCTTGCGCTTCCCCACTGGTTGTGACGAAAATAGCATCCTAATCAACCTTTGGAGCTACGTGCCGTGACGTTGGACCAATTCTTTAAAGTCATCGAAGAAAGTGAAGCCTCTGACTGGACCTCCATTGGTCGCCCGGTCTTCGCGCAGGACATGCAGCAGGTATCCGGCGGAGGCCAAACCGTTCCGTGGGTCGAGATCGATGAGCACCATTCGTTGATGAGCTTCAGGAAGGACTTGAGCATTTCAATCGCCACCGGGTTAACCCATCGCGAGGAGTTTTTTGAAGACTGGGCACAAGCGTTTCCAGACAAACACGCATCGTCGGACTGGGTCGACTTTCGCTATAACGGAGTCCCGGTTTTTCGTGCGTTACGAGTACTTGTTGACGGCGGCCGTGCCGGCCTTCCTTGCCCGCCTCCGGGTTCAGTGGAGGTGCCGCAGCGGCAATATCAAATCTATCGGCTGATCGATGAAGTGATCGGCTCAGGGCGGATGTTCGACTATTTCAATCGTGCTGGCCTTCAGACTGTCGCGCTGCATTGGCCAACTTCGCAGGACTGAGTGCGAGCAAGCCGCCACAGACACCCCCATTTTGCTTCGGAGCTTTCAGATGACGCGCATGATCATAGTTGTTCGGGAGGTGGGCAAGCTGAACCCGGAGTACTCTTTGGAATTTGACCTTCCGGAAGTTCCGAGAGTTGGCTCGTACATTTCCATCAACCGGCCCGATAATCCCGAGCCTTACAGCGAGGACATGATCGTTGAAAAGGTTTGGTGGCGCCTCCACCATCCAGAGACGCGGGCAGGTGTTTCAGGCAGCGACCCAGCAAAAATCGGCAAGCTCACCGAAATATTTGTCGAATGCATCCAGGCTACAGGGCCATGGTCCAGCGATCGATGGAGAGACATGCTGGACGCTAGGCGAGAACGAGGCGCCGAAATCCCGCAATTCGACGTGGCCCGAGTCCAGGTTCGACAGGACGCGTTTAAGAGCAAATAGTGGTGCCTCCCGGCCATAGCGTCCCGCTCATCGACCGCGTGCCAGTTGATAACGACGCTATGGCCACGGCAATTACTAAAGTTGCAGCAATGAAGCGCCCGATCGATCATCTTCGCGACTCTGCGATGTCCATGGAGGTGGGACCGCCCGGAGGGCGCATTACGGAAATGGTAAAGATTGGCGAGCGCCTTCACACTGTGAAGACCGATTCGATTTACCGGATCATGCTGGCTGACGAAATTGATCCAGGTCGCACTAATATCAATGTGCCAAACTCGCAGCAGAAGGTTTTAGATTACGGTTCCGACTCGCCGCTGGTAGCCAAAACGCTGCTGACCGCCAAACAGCTTTTTGAGAAGGGTTTCCTCGATCCCGACTTCGAGTCCACGAAGGCAATCGAGCTAAGCTTCGAATGCTTGAAGAATTTGGCCGCGATGTTCGACCTTGCAGCGGAGTTCAGCAGGCAGGATGATGACGTAGAGAGTCGGCTTGCAGAGTTGCAGATCAAGGGCTGTTCTCTAGCGCTCCCATCGGCACCCAACGTAGAACCGCGCTGCAAAGAGTTCATTCAACGAGCAGATCACGCGCTCCAAGCACTCTTTGCAATTGCTTCCATGTTCTACGGAAGCAAGTTTAAGGGATGGTTTGAGGGCCTTGCGGAAGAAATATCGCGGAAACACAAGGGCGATACCCAATACGTTGGGCTGACGGCAGACGTAGCGAATTTCTGCAAATCAATCAGGACCACTCGCAACTGCGTCGAGCACAGGAAGCCAAATGAACACGTCGAGGTTTCTGATTTTTCTCTAACGCCAAATAACGAGGTCGTTCCTCCCACAATTGCCGTGCACCACCCCAAGTTTACTCAACCAAGAATGCCAATTTCAGCATATACGTCTCAGGTCACTGAGCATATTGCCGATACATTCGAGATTCTTATTGCATTCATGTGTTCGAGAAACATTGATGCGTCGGTGAAGATTCCTGTCCAAGTGGTAGAACTGCCGGAAAACCAACGCAGCCATAAGCTTGTTAAGTACTCTTACGGGATGGACGGTGGGAAGCAGATTATCCCCGTGTCGTGACGTGCTTACCGATACCGTGCCCCTCCACTTGGCCCATGAGACGATGATTGGCCCTTACCATAAAGATGGACCTCTGAAAGTTCGTGCCCAGAAGAACACCTGAGAAATAGCTGTCGGACGACTCGATGATGCAGACGATCTACAACTTGCCCCCACAATGGATTCGAGAGTTGACCGATGAGGTCGCCTTTCTTCGCGGCCGATACCCTATAGCCCTATCTGCGATTTGATGATGCCGGCCCCGATGTTCACAAGAGCGGGCAACGTCATAGCGCCAATGGCCTTACCTTTCTTCTTGACCTTCCGCCAAATCGTGTCGTCGCGGACCGTTTCCACAAACTCGTGCCCCTTATACGTGAGCCGTCGCACGCTATAGATTACGTGGACAAGGTCTGGGTTTTCATTATCAGGAACACTACTAATACTGGCTTCAATAAAGCCCGCGTCCTTAAGCTGAACAACATGGTAGCCAATCTGATCCTCTGTCCAGCCATCGATCTTAATGCTGTCTAGATCAGAGATAGGCCGCGTCGCATGCTCCTCGATATGCAGCAGCAATTGCCGCACCAGATCAACTTCCAACTTCATGTCAGCCCACCGAATCCCGCGATGAATGCTGACAGTATGACTCGGTTTAGCTGCAGTCGTCATGCACTAAACGCTCCGCACGCCGCCACCCGCCTTGCCCAATCCATCGGCTTCGGCCTCACCGGCTTGCCAGCCTTGTCCTCCGGCCAGCTGTGCACCGCGCGTTGCGTGACGCCATCGCGCGTGACCGTCGTGAGGGTGGGATACACTCGAAGCTTCGCCATCATCCAGCGGCAGATGCGGTCGGGCTGCGACATTGAAAATGCGATCGAAATCTTGGCCGCTATGTCTTCGATGTTGTTGGAATGGATGAGCAGCGCCGCGTCGAGTTCCTTAGCCCCGCCGATAACTTTCGACAAAGTCAGTACGCCGGCATCGCTGCCATCCTGCGCTGCAACCTATTCTTTCGCTACGAGATTCATACCGTCACGGAATGATGTTACCAACGTGACACGTGCGGCGCGGTAGAGGGCGGCGAGCACAGCCTGAATCTGAGGCTTCGTTCGTGGCGGATCGGCCTCCAGCCGTCCGCGCCATGCCGAGCGTTGATGTCCTCGACAAGAGCCGCGACATCGCTCTGATAGTCATCGTAGCTCTTGATGCCGGATCGTGAGGTGGTCGCGATCTGCAAAAACGAAATGCTGCGCGATTCCTCGTTCAGAAGGTGATCGATTGCCCGAACGCGATGGTCGAGACCCTTGGTGTAGTCAAGCCGGTCGACGTCGACGGCAAGTTTCTCACGATTGAGACCTTGCAATAGCAACAAGGCATCGGCATTCGACAGCATATTGTGCAAATCTATCTGTATCTATGCCGATCGGAAATACTTGCGATCTTGTCACCCGGCTATTGCGGGAAATTACCACACCATTTTCATCAGGCGTGAGCTCGAAATCGGCACGGAATTCTGTCGGTTCTCGTCGCCTGAAAGCCCATTAAATCATAAGCGAGCATCGCCTAGGCCCCACCCAAATTGCCCCACAGTAGCAGGGACCGCCTCAAGTCCGCCTGTTTTTGGTTGATTGACGTCGCCACCGGCAACCCGGTTCGATACGATGACGAGATTCACAAGTTATCCTTCCCGTCTGATCTGCCGTTTTGCCGGCCATCGATCAATTTGCAAAGGTTGGCGACCGAAGATTTCCGGCCGGACCGCCGATCGGGCTCGGTGCTTTCGTGTGCACTCGGCTGGGATTAGATGTAGCGAGCCGCCTCGAGGGCGCCCCACGCACGCCCTGCTCAGTCGCTAGACGAATGCGTCTAGCCCGCGTCCACCGCATCAACGGCTTCGTCTAACGAAGCAACTTACCCGCGGCCACGAAGTATCGATTCTACACAGACAAACGGTTTTAATTCTTCGGTGAGCGGCAGCCTGGTCCGATATCGGGTCGATCGATCGGCTTTGGGAGCCGATGGTTCTGCTGGTGCAAATTGCGCTTGCTTCGAATATCAACCTTCGCCGCGGGAACGACAGTTTACGCAACGCGGAGCTAAAACGGCTACCTACCAAATTTGGTATGGGACATAAAGACGCGTTTGCATCGTGCGACCGAAAGTCTGTCACGCCAGAGAGATATTGGTGGGGACGAAAAACGTCTTGGCAGGTTTCATGCCCGTTCTTGTAAAACCCCGCGCACTAGGTCTGTTGACCAAATGCGAGCGTCGTCCTCCTGGGGCGAACCTCATAAATTCGGTCTTCGCGATGTTCGACCTCGCCAACCCGCGCGCAGATCGTTTGCTGGGCGAGCAGGACCTTTGCTCATGGCCGCGAAGGAGATTCCGCCCGCCCCCCTCTCGACATCGGCATAATCAAGCCACAAGCCGAGGTGTTCATCGGCGGACGCGGCGGCACTTGAGGGACGGCCAGACAACCACGTCCACGTAAATCTAGGCATTCGTCGAACCGTGCCGCGCGCCACCGCCAAGTTCGCGCACGCAACGCTACAGCTATTGAGCCGCAATGCCGACACTTCGCCGTGAACACCGGACCATACGTTGATGCCGTCATTCGAAAGCTGGATGGGGCGGCTCACTCAATCTGTCTGGCCCGCCGCTCCTCCCGCAAGACCTCTTTCCCGAGTTCAAGGCGGCCTCGGTAGTGACCGTCGACATGACTTTCATCAGCAACCTAGCCGCGCAACCGTTTCTCAGCACCGCCATTGCATCCCGCGTCAAGGCTGCCGGTTGCCTGCTCACCTGAAGCGAGGCGTCAATACATGGTCGATGAACTGGATCTGCGAACCTTCACGCCACATCCGCAGCGCGACGCTGTGCTCCGCGAAGTGCACGCGCGCCCCTTCACGCGCCTTGTTTCGCCGTTCAGCGTGATCCACTTCGCTTTTCTTGCACAGGGCGAGGCGGCCACAAGCGACCGCTGCCGTTTTATCGATTTTTGCCTCGAGCGCAATCTTACGCCGCCTGAGCAATCGGCGAAACTTCATCAGATTGTCATCGGTCCCGCTACGTTACGCTGGGAGCAGCATTCGGAATTTACAACCTTTACCTGGATCTGGACTAACGCAAATTGTTCTGCCGCAGACCAATTTGACAAAGTTGATGGGACCGTCCGATCGCTGATCCGCGCGCTGCGTCAGACCGGACAGTTGCTGGTCGCGATCAGGCTAGAAGTGGAGCGGGACAGCTCGCCGACCAGGCGGGCCGAACAGATTTTTGACAAGAATAGCCTGGCCATGGTTGTCACAAAGAGCGGCACAGGCGTTGCCGCTTCAGACTTCCGCGTAGACGAAAAAGGCTTCACGAAAATACTCGTCTGCGACCTCGGGTTGACATCGCACGATCTCGGAGCGCTGGTGCAGCGGCTTTTGGAAATCGAGACCTACCGTCCATTGGCGCTGCTTGGCCTATCGGCGGCCCTTGAGCTTGCACCATCTGTTGATCGCATCGACCGCCGTCTTGTTGAGGCGCTCGAGAAAATGCAAAGCGGTGAGGGGCTGCAGTTCAACAACCATCTGCTTGCCGAGCTGACGGCGCTGGCCGCATCCTTCGAAAGAGGCGCGACCGGCAGCCTGTTTCGCTTCGGCGCCAGCAGGGCCTATTACGAGCTGGTCCAATCGCGACTATCCATCATTGAAGGCAACGATGTCTCGGGCTATCCAACCTGGTCGTCGTTTCTGGCACGCCGCATGGCGCCGGCGATGCGAACCTGCGCCACTGTGGAGGATCGTCAGGCCACTCTGTCGGTCAAGCTCGCGCGGGCCGCCGACCTGTTGCGAACCCGGGTCGACGTCGAAATCGAACGACAGAATCGTGACCTGTTGCAGGCTATCAACGAGCGCGCGAGACAGCAACTTCGGCTGCAGTGCACGGTCGAAGGATTGTCGGTCGGGGCGATAGGATATTATGTGGTCAGCCTGTTTAGTTATCTTGCCAAGGGCGCGCATGATGTCGGACTGCGAGTAGAGCCCTCGTTCCTGACCGCAGCCTTCGTGCCGATCGCGGTCGGCGTGATCTGGCTGGTGAGTTACAATGTCCGAAAGCGACACCTCAAGCACAACGACGAGCCCTCGGTTACTTGCGACTAAAGCTCCTTGAGGGAATCGGTGCCTCCGTCCTGCGAAGCTCGCATGGTCGGGGTGCGACGCTGCCGCAAGATCGCGGCCGGCTCCTGCGCAAGGTAATGCAGCCGGCGAGGCATTGTGGATCGGGTCAGTCGCCGTTGCGACGGCTGAGACGGGGCCAGATCAGGCTGAAGCCCTCACCTTCCTCATCCAGTGTGGAGATCGGGGCCGCCTGGTCGAAGCACTCCAACGAGGGCCGCGATTATCTAGGTCTGAAGCTCGACGATCCGAGCTTCACCGCTCCGATCTTCGCCAACCCCTCGATGGTGATCGACAGGCCGGAGGCGATCGACGGCGAACAAGGGGCCTGACAGCAAAGCAGCAACTTTCTTGGCTAGGGCCAAGAATGATGGCCCAGTCGGCGGGGAAGAAAGTTGTGACGCCGCTGTTGCGCCTTATGCGGTTGAGGCGTCAGCCGTCCTTCGGGCTAGATCAATCTATCGAAGAGGCCGTTGGTGCGCTCGGCCTGCAGAACTGACAAGGAGAACGCGGCAAGTTCGACCGCACCGCGAGGCCGGCAACTGAGTTCGATGGTGACAGGCGCTTTGTCCCTTCAGCAACGGACGGATTTGGGACCGTGATTACACATCGGCCGCGCCGCTCGTTCACATTTATTGTCGCCGTATCCATTGAGATGCGACCGCTTGGTCCATGCCTCTATGATCACCGTGACGAATCCGGGGCGCAAGCTTGTTGATCGGAGCTTCAACGGCCAGCCCGCTCTCGTTCGAATTCCGACGGTGAGGACCGCGAGCATTGCGGATATCTGGTGCGGTCCCGCCCGTCGACGCGACGCCTTCAGTGGCGCAATCATTGCCGGGCAGGTCCAGCTACGGCCATTCCAGTGAAGCGGATCAACGCTGTGATGCTGAGGGCAATGGCGCCCACGACGGCAAATATCGTCCGCCAGATTGGTGAAGGCACCGTCATCAGAGGCGATTCCATATGTGGCGCCATAGCCCGCTACGGTAGCGGCGCGACGTAGAGAAGGATGGTCAGGAGCCGAACCCAAGCCCATGGCGCGAGAGCGAGCGCAAGCCGGGCGACACCAAAGCTCACACCGTCCGCCACAAGGCCCGTTACGATGCCTCCGTTCAAGCCGGCACGGGTATGGAAGCCGAACATGGCAATCATCATGCCAACGAAGACCGGGAGCGCAGAGGCAGCAAGCATGAACACCAGCCAACAGATCAAGCCGATAACAAGGATAATGAGTGGTGGTCCGAGGATGAACATGGCGGGTGGGTTCCGTCAGATAGAGGTCTGACGGCTGCGCCTTCCACCACCACCACGGCGCGCGCGATACTATAGCAGGACACTCAGCGATCCGATCGTCACAAATCCAGTTGCGGGATTTTTGTCATTAGCGCCGAGCTTGCGCTCAAAGGGCTCGTGCAATCGGCATTTGATCCTTTGATCTTAAAGTGGGCGCCTGCCTTTTGAAATCACCTAGCGCAATCAGTTTCAGAAAAGTCCCGTGTTCTTCTCCATTTCGGCTGCCACTCCGTCGTGTGTTGCTTTTGCGCATCCGGGGTCACAATCGCCATCACTCCCAAGCCTTGGCTGTCTTCCGTTTGGCGGCGCTTTGGCACGCAACTATTTCCACGCAAACATAAACGTTGCGCATTGGATCTGCCCTCGCAAATGTCGGGTGTGGAGAGACTGTCGAAAGCTCAGATTGTCAAATTTGACAACGTCGGCAAGTTGACGCGACAAACACTTCCGAAGACCCCGCAAAGCCTACGAGTTCATTCGGCACGCGGCTTGCCTATTCGGGAAATCATCACCAATCGTAGTGCGGTGATCTTGGGGACGGGCCCGGCGCGCCCGCGTGTCTGGTCTGCTCCGACGATTGTCGTGCGGCGATACTTGAGGAGGCGGGTCGTGAACTGGCAAGTTCCGGGGCAAACTTTGATGCGATGTAACATTTTTTTGTGGTGCGACAACAATTGCGCTCCTCGCAAGCAGCGCAGCGAAGCCGGCGGATCTTGAGCAACTTAAACCGCCACAAGCGGTGTGGAACTGGTCTGGAGGCTATATTGGCGGGCATGCCGGCGGGGGGTAGGAGAGCAAATGTCATGCCGCGATAGCAGAACGATGAAGGATAAAAGTTGTGACTGTCTCAGCTGGCTAGCGATTAGAACGATTTGGCTGGGCGTGTAGCCAATCTAACAAACTGGCGAGATATTGGCCGAATACAAACAGGTCCTCGAGCGAGAACCGGTCGAGCAGAGCGGAGCGCCAAGACCCCCAAACCGCTTCAATCCGCGCTTTTAGAAGTTGCAAACTACTCCTGGCGTCACGCTAGGAAAACTCGTTGTGAACGGCGGAAATGTTGGCACAAGCCGCGCCGCCCTGTGGCTGCCCTTGAGCTATTTCTTTTTTTTCGCAATCTTGCGCTTCGGCTTCCGAGCTCTGGTCGCAGATTTAGCAGACTTTGACTCGGAGGGGGCCTTCTTCGCTCGTGGCGATCTTGGGCCGGTCTTCTTAGTCACAGGACCATCTTGAAAAGCGCTCTGCACTCGTCCGGCCAACACCTCGACGCGGTGTTGTAGGCTCGCTGCTTCATTTGTGCGACCAGCGGCGCGGAAATAGTTTGCGGCCCGTCGGAAACACGCCTCTGCGGCTTTGCGATCAGTCACGCTCTCAGTAAGCTCACTTCTGAGCAAGAGAGTGTCACCGAGGTGGCTCTCCACGCGCGCAATTTCAAGCGGGTCCCGCTCGACTTTGGGATAATATTCCAGAAGGCGCCGGTAGTGCTGTATCGCCGCCGAGAGGTTTTTTGCTTGGTTTATCCGGGAGGAGACTTCGACATAGGCAGCGGCGAGCCGTGCTTCTAAATGCATCCATGGGATGTCTCGTTTGCCATCTCTCGACAACAACTTTGCGACGTGTCCAAGTTCGCTCTCCGATTCGGCTGGAGACTGCGGCAAAGCGGCCAGGGCCGCGGTGAGGCGGCGTTCGAGCTGTTGTCGAACATCGAGGGCAACTGACGATCGGCCTTGCTCCTGTTCCGGCGGCTCCAGCAGAGACTGAACAAGTGCGCGCACGAACAACGACGCAAGCTGTCTATTGACCGTTAGATCCTGTCGCGGCGCATCGCTCAACACGCATACTGCTAGAAGATGCGCCTGCGGAAACTCCTCCTGCAGCTCGGCGATTTCGTCCATGCCGGACGAAAAGCCGGCGGCGGACAAAGCCGACCGGCCCCTTTCCATTCGCATATCGGCGAGAGTCCCGAAGGCTACATGCGGCGCCCCAGTGTTTGGAATGGAGATATACCGAGACCAGTCGTCGCCGTAGGACACTCTGTGCGCAGCATTGAGAAGTCTCATTGAAGGAGCCAGCGTTTCGCGCTCCTCCCGGGCGAACTCGGTCGCGACCAATAGTCGACTTCGGTCGGACTCGTTTGCTCGATAAGCGGTCCCGACCACGATGATTGCCTGAGGAGGATCGGCACGCGGCATGCGAAATTTGCTTGGAAACAGTGACAAGCTCATCCCGCCATCAGGTCCTTTGAGTTCAAACGAATCGAGCTCGTCCCGCGAGCTCCCAGTCCGACGAAATTCGCGGGCAAGCAGTTCCTTCACTTCGCCGATACTGGTGACAATCCACGTAGATCGGATTGGGCCTTGGGTCGGAATCATTGCGGCTAAAGGTCCGCAAATCGTGAAATCATTCCCGGATAGGCGAATCGAGACCTCGCTACTCAGACGCTTATGCAACCTTTGGGTCAGGGATCGCGTCGTCACGTAGCCGTTCACGGTCGCCGTACGCAAGGCGTCCAGTATCTCCGCCGTAAAGGACCGTGGTGCAACAGCCCGCCGCCCAAATCCCTGGGCAACAATTGTCAGGATGTTTGGGAGCACGGGATGAGGTATCCGCTGCACGAAAGACAGCGGCATGATGGTCTCGCTCCCCAATAGGGGCGCGCCTTCTCCATCGATTATGCACACGATATCGTCAAACGAGCCGTGATTTGCTGACTGAGATACAATCTCCGAGAGCGCAGTATCTTCCGGTTCTGACGAGCCCATCCTCAGAAAGAGCTGCTGCTGGCCGTCGACAACCGTATGTCCAGCAAAATAGATGAAAACTCGGCGATGGTCGCCAGCGCCTTTGGCGTGCTTGGCTAAGCTTTCGACCGCATCCAGCAGTTGAATTCGGTCGGGCTGTTCCAAATAGAGAACCTGCTCGCGCGCGATGCCTATTTCGCCGAGCCACCTCACAAAACTTTGCGCGTCGGCGTGAGCGTCGGCAATCAGCGGCATCCCCGGCACGCCGGGAGCGCCAATGACCAGGGCGAACTGGCTAACGGTGTTGAGGGGTGCAGTTGGAGCTTGCTCACCTTCATCGTCGGCCAGCGGCTCGCCCGCGATTTCCTCCCACACTCCGACCCTCAGCCGCCATTCGCCGCTCGAGTTCTGCCGTACGAGGCCGGTTTCAAGCAGCGCTTTCCAAGCGTCATCCTCTGTGTTTTCTGGGTCAAGTGGTAGATGGCGCCCGTATCGGAGCTTATCCAGAACGTCAGCAAGCCGGCGCTCGGAAAACCTGTTTCTAAATTGGTGAGCCTTCGTCTTCAAATCAGCGGCCGTTGCTGGATCGCCAAGCAGAGCCCGGCTCACTCGGGCGAATGCTGATGCGAAATCGGGAATTGAATGTTCACCGCGTTCGTCGAGGTATCTCACGGCGTATCTGCCCACGCGATCCTGGATATTTTCCAGATGCATCGAGACGCGCGCCTCCAACTCGGACGCAGCAGCTTCGGCTTCAGACTTGCGCAGAGACCGCATTAAGATTCTTCGAGCGAACGCACGGACCTCAAAATAGGTGCGCTCCGGATCGCTGTTCGCCGCCGCTTCCGCGGTGCCGACGATCCCACTCAGCATAACCTGCGCAAGCACATAGGGAGAGGTATCTCGTCCGAGAACTGCTTCTTGGATCAGCCGCGCGACGGGAAGCGTGAAGGGGGTCGTGCACAATAGACGTGCAAGCCTGAGCGCGTCGGGTGACTGCACCGCGAGAGCTGAGATGATCTGCTCGAAATCGGACTCGGAACGGTTGGCCCGGTTCGGCAGCAATGACGTGATGCGCGAGGAATCCAGGAAGATCACCGGATTGCTTCCGCCGAGCCCCATCTGCATCTTGGCAAATCGGTGTACGCTCGCGGGATCCAGGTCTAGCACCGGCACGAAGGGACTGGTCGTTTCGTCAGAGATCGTCCACCAATAACGGCGTACGTCGAGCTGCGCTACCGGAAGCCCCGGCTTCACAGCCGAACAGAGGCCTTGAGGCTCTCCCAAGGGGGAGCGCTTGCGATCACCCTCTGGCAGTAAATAGATGAGAGCGACCGACGATGTGTCCAGCCAATCGCGCAGAAGCCGATCATAACTGCCATTCGTCCAATTCGGCGAAGAACCGTGCGTGGCGAGAAGGACGAGCCTTGCAACTCCGCTGCCGGCGACGAACTTCGTTGAGACGCGGGCGCCAGCCTGTGACACGAGCACGAAACCAGAACCCTCCGCATCCGTCGCGCGCGACCGCTTCTCAAGGTGCCAGAAACGCACATCGTCGAAAGCGCCGCTTTCATGCAGGATCTTGAAAAATTCGCGAAGTGTTTGTCGCCAGATTGGGATCGCCGGATCGTCCTCGAGCACGAGATCGACGGTAAACCAGCGCTGCTCCGACGGCTTGAGGATCGGAAAGGGAAAACCGATGGTCGCGGATGCGTCGACTGTTTGCTCCTCGTCCATTTCTGACCGCTCGGCAGATTTTCTACGGAGCGTGAACGGCCGCAAAGCGCGCGAGAAGTCTAGGCGGTTTGGTAAGGCACGCGCTGAAGGAACGGAGCCGAGCGAGGCCCTGCGCGTCCCCACCCCGCTCGGCGCGTCGGCCCAGACTTGGGCGGGCGCGGCGCTTCGTGGACCGGCGGCGGCTTCGCTGGTCCGCTCGATGACGGCAGCACCACCGAGCGCCGGCTGCGTTTGGACGGCCGGCGTGCGTTGCTGCACGTCTTCCACGTCGTCGAATAACTTGCCACTGACGTGGTGGGCCAGCCAAAAGCAGTCGAGCATATGCTCAGCGGCTAGATCTACACCGCCCGAGCGCAGCCCCCTCAAAAGGTCGGAAAGCTGCATATCAGCTCGCGGTGAGTGAGCGGAGAAGGTTTTGCTTCAGTTGTTCGAGTTCCTCCTTGTCGAAGGATCTTGTACCATCGGCTAGCGAGACCGTCAGGAACATGGCGTTCAACAGCTGGTCCGTTGCGAGATCCTCATTTTTAGCCAGCCGTTCCGCGAATTCCTGGATGAGGTGACGTCTCTTATTCGTGCGATCCTCATCCTCGTACTTGCCCAGCTGTGATTCGACGATGTCAGCCTGATGCAGCGGCGCAGAAAAGGAGCAGGAAAATCGCGCTCAGCATTCGAAGTGATGACCACAAAGGGAAATTCGCCGCACACGATCCTTCCGTCGGCGATCGTGACCAGATCTCCAAAGTAGTCTCGCACCCGGACTTCATGCGCATTCGTGCCCCGCTTCCGGGATCGGGCTGTCGTCGGCTTCGGCTTCAGGCGCACGAGCTCGGGGATTTCATAGGTACCCTCTTCAATAACGTTCAGCAAATCGTTGGCGAAATCCAGATCGGACTTGTCGATCTCATCGATGAGGAGAGGCCGCGGCCAGGTCTGGCCCATCAGCGCTGTACCCAAGGGGCCAAGGCGGAGGAAGTCCTCCACAGGCGGATCCTTTGTCTTGCTCGCTTGGAGGCGGCCAACCGCATCATACTCGTAGATCCCGCCCTTCACTGTAGGTTTGGAGGAGATCGGCCAACGGATGACAGATCCAAGGCGGAGTTCGTAAGCAACTTTCGAAATGAGGGTCGATTTGCCAGTTCCTGGCCTGCCGGTAAGGAGCAGCGGGCGCCTAAGATAGAGGGCAGCATTGACAGCCATCCTCATCGGTTCAGTGGGAATAAAGGGGTCGGCCCTCTTCTTCTCGGAGGCCAAGTCCAGCCCCGCGGGACGCGATAATTGGCTGTTGCGGCCAGCGAACCGCCATGGCGGCGCCGGCGGAAGATCGTAGAGCCTGTCGGTCTGTTCTGCGTCTTTGCCGGTAAATATCTTCCAGTCTTGTGTCATGTGCTCGTTCGCGAAGGAGATGAGAGTTTCAAAAATGGCTTGAAATCAGGATCGTCCCATAGCAAGGCCCCGTGCACCGCCAACTCGTTGCATTCCTGCCGTCCGTTACGAATCCAGCTTGGAAGGTCTTTGAGCTGACCCACACCGGCTAGGGCGTCTAGAAGATATTTCTTCAGTGCGATCGTCCAGTCTCCGCCGCAGGCCGGCTCCTTCTGAAGCCAATAGGCGTAACCAACTCCGCGCAGCACCACGCGTCTTAGAATATCGCGGCGCCCTGTTTCCGCGTGAGGATCGGGCCCGCAAATGATGCCGGCATAGCAGAAGCCTTGATCACCAGAAAACATCTGCGGCAGCTTGGTTGCTTCGCTCGGAATCTGTACGAGCTTGATCTTGTCCGGAGAGCATTTCGCCATTGCCTGCTTGTAAGCCAGAACGGCTTGTGGCGGCGGATCTTGATAGGCTCGGTACTTGTCGCGCAGCACCACGACGTAGTGCTCACCTAGTTCGCCCTCGTTGGGCCGCGGTATTTTGTGGAATTCGTGATGAAAGAGGAAAGGCCGCACCACGAATTGGATCTCGCTGATCTGGACTCCTTTCTGAACCATGGAGTCGAGCGCGCTGTTCACGGCAGCGCTCAGCTCATCCCAATCCGCTAGCTGCCGTTGGAAAGGCGGAACATTCAGCCACTTCCCCGCCCGCGTGCATGCAAATGCGGAAAGAAGCGAAGGGTCTGCGCGTTCATTGCCGTCAATTTCAACGATAAGCAGCTTCTCGTCTGCTTCGGCGGCTAATCTTTCCCTGACCGAGTTTCGCCGGTACGCGAGCGGTGCTGGCAACTCCTCGAGCCACCGTTTCAGAGGCGCGCCCTCGGGATCGAAACTGAGCCTCGTCACGAATTGCAGGAAGGCGTCCGATATGTCCGTAAGGTCCTCGGCATCGAACATTTCCGCGAGCTCGGCGAGCATCTGGACCAGGTCGGGATCACCTTCCACTGGCAGTCTCAAATCTGCAAGGGTCGCCTCATAGGAGTTGCGGATTGCTCGCGAACTCAGATTTGCGCTGGCAAGCAACGCCTGCACCTCCAATACATGGGGCGGATATGACCGTGCGGAGGCTCCGCCGAACCGTCGGCCTGCGATCGTCGTCGCCTCGTCATCGGCATCAAGCGTGAACGGCTTCAGCTTGGCTTTATCCAGCTCAGGTAGGAGTGTCTTGAGCACAATACCCGTGTCAGGCCAGGTTTTCTGCCGACCAAGCCAATCCAGCGCGACGTCAGAAAATCCGCCTCTGGAGTACCCGCCTTCCCGTGTGGCGAAAGCTGCGACCTGTCTTGCGTGCCGTTGCCCGCTGACCGAAAGCTGGTCCGGATCAATCACGTCGCTGTACCTTGCGCAGACGTCGACCAGAAAGATCTGCTCGGTGAAACAAGTGTACTCCGGATGGGAGCCGAGCCGGCGGAATCTCCGTGTGGCATTGAAAGTGCGGTCATCGCATCTCGCGGCATCGTAGTCGCTGCAGAGAAGGATCCGATCTCCTGCGCCGGCATATCCATGTCCGCACCAGTATAAGAACAGCCGCGAGTCCGGCGGTATCCCAGCTGGAACGGAGGCCAGTTCATTGAGAATAGCCGCCTTCGTCGGTTCCTCCAAGACTGTTACGCCCTCGGCCCGAAGTCTCTCGATGTCCACTTCGCCCCTATACCCGTCCGACGATGAGGTCCGATTGACGAGAAGGTGAATGTTCTTTGCCTTGGCGCCCATCCCCAAGAGGTGACGAGCAGCAGTCATCGCATTAGCAAACGGCGAGGAGATATCGATTCCGCTACGGGAATATTTCTCAATTCCAACGATTACGGCGACAATCTCTCTCATTATTCCCGCCCGGTGATGAAACTTCTGATCCTGGTCCAGACGACTTCGTTGCCAAAGTAGGCGCTGTGAGATTCAGGGAAGGGCTGCCCTGAGGCGACCTCGAAATCGATCGCATTGGGAAAAATTCTCGAGGCGAAGAAACTCAGAAAATCATTTCTGTCGAAGACATTCAGCCATCTCGGAAAGCCTTCGCGCAGCTTCTCTCCAGGTTTCAATGAGGAAAGCGAACCTATTTCGTGCATGAACGACGATTGGGAGCCGAGGGTCACGAGACCATCGACCTGCGGAATGTCGCCTAAAGCCAGCAGATCCACACAGGCCATGCCGCCGAGGCTATGTGCGACGATGGTCACTGGCGCAGGACAGGACTCAATCTTGCTCTTAATGAACGAGCGGATCTTGGCTCCGTTGGTCTGATAAAGCAGGACGTCTCCGAGAGGGAGAGCCGCGACCGCATTGAGCGCGTTGCGACGATCTCTGACGTATCTCGTCCCGGCGCGCGCCACAAATTTGAGAAATCGGTCGCTTATCCCGAACACCTGTTGCTTCCAGTCAATCAAGAGCCGCTGCACCAGCTTCTCGCGGTGAACGGCGGACAGAGCGGGGCGCGAGCGAGAGATGGCTTCCACATGCAGCTGCGCCACCAAAGCTCGGGCGAGCGCGCGGAACGCTTCTTGAGGTTCATGCTCGGACGCCTCAAATGCGCGCTCGGTGACCTTATCGGATAAAATCCGGGTTCGGGCGGGCTCCCAAACATCCTCAAGGCCACCGCGAGCGAGCAATTGCCGGAACTCCAGGCTGGGAGCGTACGCCCTCACCTGTTCGAGATTTTGCTCGGCCGGCGTTGGTCCTTCCGGATTCAGAACGCCTGCATTTGCAGCACTTCCATCGGGAATTCCGAGCAAGGAAAGTTCGACAAGCGGATCATCTAGGATCCAGATCCACTGAGCGAGATCCTCTTCCGCCTTGAGCTCGACTTCCGCGGTCGGAACATCCGGAAGAGAAAGCCCTTCGAATTCAACCCCGAGGGAATCTCCCCAAGCACAGGGGAACAAATTCCGTCCCAAGCTGCACTCGCTGGCCGTTTTCTCGGCGACCTCTAAGCTCTTCTCGTACTTGCCAAGCCGAACACCAGTGCCGTGCACGAGAAGAATAGATCCTTGCGGCATGATAGGACTCCGCTGATCACCACCTGCACGAGCCTACCGCGCCCCCTGCACGTCTTCAATCGGTGGCGTGCTGTTTGAACGCGGACGGAACGCGCACGCTCAACCTACTGAGCCAGGCTATTCCCTTGCCAGCCCACTCGTCCCGACGACAGGGACAAACGGCCGCTCGCTCGCGCGGCCATTTTGCTTCGATGAGTCGCGTGCGCGTCCCAGAAACACTCTAGCTAACATATTGATCTTTAATTCGATTTCGTCGGAAAAACTGGGGCATCCCTGAGTAGAATTAGGGTGCCACCGCGCCCCACGCAGGTCAGCAGATCAGACCGCCGGGGTTCCGGACGCGCACGTCGTTCGCGGCTCCGCGCCTAGCTCGCCGGCTCGTCCGCCCCCTTTCCGAAGGCCAAACGCGAGCGGGAAGGTTTCGGCCGAAAGAGACTCGAGCGCGATCTGCTCTTCGGTGAGGCGTTTTTCGATGAACTGACGCTCCACATCCGACAGGTTCGACTTCAGCAGGCGACGATAGCGGTGGATGTTGTTGCGGTAAGCACGAATGCGGGCGAAGTATTCATCGAGCATCCTGGACGCTCCTGACGTCGTCGCAATGTCTACGAAGAGATATTCAGGCGAGCATGTCGCTGGTTAACGCGCTGCCTGTCGTCGCATCGCGGAAACCGTTCGGCATGGCAGCTCGTAATATCATTCCTAGCATTTCCATTTCGACGATCCGCAGCGTTTTTCGCTCGCCATGCGCCGATTTTCTGCTCCGCTAGTCCCTCAAACAGAGCTGGACGCTTGTAAGACGCAAGGAACGGTTGGCAGGCCGCGGGTGGCGGAGGCTTATCGCCAACAAGCTCGTCCGTCGGTATTCTCTCCCGGCGAGCTGAACATCATCTGCCGATGTGCTATACGGAGCTTCGGTGAGAACAGGTTTGTTTGAGAGTTTCGATGTCTCTTTCGATTGGATTGATTGTGGACGGTTATGTGAAACTAAACAACCGCAGCGCGCTGGAGAACCTTCTGACGCATCGGCGGGAGCTACTGCTGAAGTTGAACCGTGTAACCGGAATTGATCCGACGGAAGCGATCGCTCAGGTCAGTCAAGAAATCACAATGATCGAAAAGGCACTTGCGGCGCTCGCACGGGAGTAAAACCTCTGCGCGGACGGATACACCTCTGCGAGCTAGCCGGGTCGCCATGCCGCAGGCGACGCGACCGCGACCGAACCTAGAGAACAGGCCAGGATCTTCAGCACTGCGACTTGTAAATTCACCTCAATGACAAGCGAGGTCCTAGATCTATCGCCACATCGTTGGCGCTTTGGAAAGAGCTTCCTGACCTATCTGTCTAAGCAGATCGGGCCGCGTCTCACCTCTGGTGGCGGCCTCCAGGATTTTGGAAGCAACGTAGGCGCGGACACCGGCGTCATACGGTGAGACGTTCTCGCAAACCTCCTCCAGGATCGTGCGCAGGAGCGCGGTCGTGACACCGTCCAGCATTGGGAGATCTCCCTCATCCCATCGAGGAAGATAATGGACATTTGCTGGGCCGCAACGCAAGCACATCAGATCGCGTGAGGCTTTGTGACTGCAGGTGAGCCGATTTTCACGGGGGTGCAAATTGCGGCAGCTCGCTTAATCGGCCTGCTTTTGCTTTTCTCGTCGCCCCTCTCTGGCTTAACTGACAAGCTTGGCGAAGCCCAGAGCCCAATGCGACGCCCTGCGATTACGCAAGGCATGCTGGGACTTCTATTGCGCGCCGGACTGGCTGACCGGCTGCGGCTGGCCAATGTGTTCGGACGGCGCCACTTCGGTTGCCGATCTCATCAGGTTCAATTGCGGTCAGAGGATTTGCCGCTTATCGCGCCTGCCGCGTCCAACCAAGCCCGAGCGCTTCGCATCTTGCACTGCAGAGGGACGTCGCGATCAATTGTTGGGATGAAGTATATCTTCGCGTCAAAAACCAGCGTCAGCCCTGTGTTTGGCGCCGAAATCGCGCCAAGATCTGACGCCACGATCAGTGACCCGTGACTTGCCCCCTAGCCGGTCGGCTCGCGATCGTGAAGCGATTTCATGGTTACGGACGTGTGGCGAATAATTCATCGCACGTATTGGCAGCACACGATTTTGAGCGATCCTCCTTTGGCAATGCCCGCTTACAGGCGGATGATCTCAGTAGCGACTTGCGCTTTGGACATATAAGCCTGTCGTAGCCGAAGGCCCAAGCACGGGCACGCGAACGTCGTGTGAAAATTCATCGGGGGCGCTGCCGTAATACAGGATTTGAGCGCGGGAGCGGGGCTCGTCGCATTAATCGATATTGCCATTTTGTTACAGTCTCCGCCCAGAGCGATCACATGCAGCCGGAGCGCGGCATATTCCGCGGCCACATTGTAAGCCATTACTGCAACTGAGCATGAGCCATGAGCCAGATGGCGTCGCCGAACGTGCGGTCGCATCAGCGAGCTGGGCGCGAACCCTTTGGAGGGAGTGAGCTAGCAAACCAGCCCGCCGCGGCCTGCATGTGAAAACTCCAATCTGACGGCGAGGCGCCTCATTCAGCGAAGAGAAGCGACTGGGCTGTTCAGACTTTCTGCTGTGTTTGTCGAATCGGAAAGGGAGCCACATGAATCATCTCGGCAGCAGCCAACGTCGCACAACATCTGTGATGACGGCCGAACAGTACGAGCTGGAGCGCTGCAGGCAGGAAATTGCGCGCCTCAAACAGCTGGTTGTACGACTTTCTGAAATTGCTTTGCGCCACGTCGTAGAAAGCGTGCAAAGCAGTCAGAATGGCCCGGAACGTCTGAGCGAGCCGCCAAAGTCATAATACGAAAAGCGAACCCGCGCTTGGCTGCTCTCTGCAGAGTGGAGCGGCTCCGTCTCGCTCCACTTGAGCGGCAGAGCCGATCAACCGACATCAAGTGCTCGAGTGTGGGGCAGTTATTTAGGACGTAAAGGAGCAGTTTCGGATCGCGTTCGAGAGCTCTTTCAGGATGTTTGAGGATTTCAGCGCCAACTGATCGGATTCGACTGCTTCTGAGCGCAGTCGCTTGCGGATCTGGCTACGGGCTAGTCACGTGAATCTAAAGTTCGCCACATAAAGTCTGCTGGGCTTTGTGGCAGAAGCGTTTGACGGAAGCCAAAATCTGGTCTGCGGACTTGGTCCATTTGAAGGGCTTGGGATTTTTGTTGTGCAGGTCGATGAAGGTACGGATGTCGGCCTCGAGCTGCCTGACGGAGGTGTGAACACCTCGCTGGATCTGCTTTCGGGTGAGCTCAGCGAACCAGCGTTCGACCTGATTGATCCATGACGCGGAAGTCGGCGTGAAGTGGACATGATAATGCGGCCGACGGGCGAGCCACGCTTTGATCTTGGGTGTTTTGTGAGTGGCGTAGTTGTCCATGACGATATGGACATCGATCCCTTCAGGGACTTGAGCGTCGATCTCTTTGAGGAACTTCAAGAACTCGACTGCCCGGTGGCGCTTGTAGCATTTGCCGATGACGAATCCAGAGGCGACATCGAGCGCGGCAAACAGCGAGGTCGTACCATGCCGCACATAGCTGTGCGTGCGCCGTTCCGGTACGCCCGGCATCATCGGCAGGACCGGCTGCTCGCGATCCAGGGCCTGGATCTGGCTTTTCTCATCGACACTGAGGACAAGGGCTCGGTTCGGTGGGGAAAGGTAAAGGCCGACGATATCGCGGACCTTGTCGACGAACAGCGGGTCGCTCGACAGCTTGAATGTCTGGCTGCGGTGCGGCTGCAGGCCGAACGCCGTCCACATTCGGCGGATCGTGGTGTGGGAAAAGCCAGTTTCCGCAGCCATTGAGCGGATCGACCAGTGCGTCGCGTCGGGTGGCGTTGTACGCAATGTCCGCTCAATTACCTCAGCAACCTGATCGTCGTTGATGGTTCGAGGGCGGCCCGGGCGGGCCTCGTCAAGCAGGCCATCACAGCGATCCTTCAAAAATCGGCGGCGCCACTTGCCGACGGTGTGTTCGTGGAGGCCGAGTTCGACAGCCACAGACTTGCTTGGCAAGCCATCCGCACACCGCAGGATCGCGCGGCAGCGCTCAGATAGCGATCGGGCAACGCGATGACGACGAACTTGTCTCTCCAAGTACGCCCGCTCCGGCGGACTAAGCACCAACGGCGCGATCGGCCGGCCTCGCTCACCTGCATTCGCCACAAGCTCTCTCCTCTGTAGAGATTCGAGCTATCAACTAATGTGACGAACTTGCGTTCCAGATGACTAGCTCAGAACTACATTGTCGATCAACCGAGTCGAGCCGACGTACGCTGCGACACAGAGCACCGCCGGATAGCGCAGCGGGCTCTCGGCAATCCTGAGAGTCCCAGCGTCGACAAGCTCAAGGTACTGCAATCGATCGATCAATTCCAAATGCTTTGTTGCAAGCGCAATCAGCGTTGCCGAGTCGCGCTCCCCTGAGGCAAACTCTTGCGCTGCGGCGAACAAGCCACGGCTGATCGCAAGGCTCCGACCGCGTTCTTCCGGGCTGAGATAACGGTTTCGACTGCTCATTGCCAGCCCGTCCGGCTCCCGCACAGTTGGCACGGTGACAATCTCGATCGGAAGGTTCAGATCAACCGTCATGCGGCGTATCACAGCGCATTGCTGAAAATCCTTCTGTCCAAAGTACGCGAGGTCCGGCTGCACCATGTTCAATAGTTTGCAGACGACAGTCGCTACACCACGAAAATGTCCGGGCCTGAAACCTCCGCAGAGCGGTTTTGCGAGTTCGCCCGGCTCGACAAAGGTCTCGAACTGAGCCGGATAGATCTCCTCTGCACCTGGCGCGAAGATGATGGAGGCACCGGCATTACGGCACAAGGCTTCATCGCGCGCGAAGTCGCGAGGGTACCTGCTGAGATCCTCATTTGGGCCGAACTGAGTGGGGTTGACGAAGATGCTAACGACAGTGACGTCGCAGTGTCCACGGCTGGCCGAGATCAGGGACTGGTGACCATCGTGCAGGTATCCCATTGTCGGAACGAACCCAATGCGCTTACCGGCGTCGCGGACGTCTGCAAGGGCCCGACGCAGCTCAGCGAGCTTCGTAATTACTTGCATTTCTTACCTTGCTTCAGATTGAATTGGAGGGCACCCAATTGGCGATGGAATCGCGAAGCTGATCAGGAAGCCGATAGCACTCCTCTGAGCCCGGGAATGCACCTTTGCGAATATCGGCAGCCCAGCGCGACAGCGCTTCCTGGAACAGCTGGAATCCATTTGTATAGGCACGAACGAATTTGGGGCGGTGGCCTTCGGTTAGACCCAAAACATCATGGAACACGAGCACTTGGCCCGAGCAATCGGGTCCTGCTCCGATTCCGATGGTGGGTATCGTGAGAAATTCGGTCGCTCGCGCCGCGAGCTCGGCAGGGATCCCCTCCAGGACCAAAGCGAAACAGCCGGCTTCCTGCAGACGGTGCGCGTCGTCGAGCAGCCGCAAGGCGGTATCCGTTGTCCTTCCCTGCACCCTGAAGCCACCCATGACGTTGACGCTCTGCGGGGTCAGACCGAGATGTCCCATCACAGGAATTTCGCAATCGACCAAGGCGCGTACCATCTCGACGCGTTTGGCACCACCCTCGAGTTTCACAGCATCGGCGCCACGCTGCAGAAAACCTCCTGCGTTGTGAATCGTATCCTCAGAACCGACATGAAAGCTCAGAAACGGCATGTCGGCCACAAGCAGCGCATGAGGCCTCGTGCGCGCAACAGCCTCCAGGTGATGATTCATCATGGCCACGCTGACGGGCAGCGTGTTGTCGAATCCCAGACAGACGTTTCCAACGCTATCGCCGACCAGGATGATATCGACAATGGGATCCGCGATGCGCGCCGCAACCGCATCGTAGGCGGTGGTCATCACGACACGACGTCCTTCATCCTTCCACTGCTGCAGTGCCGGAATCGTGACACGTTCTAGAGGCTGCCCTGAACTGTGGCTCATATCGAATCCGCTCCCCACACACCGTCGGCGCTTCCTAGAGAAGGCGGGAGAAACCTGTCAATGGCATGGAGGATGGAGATCCCGGTTCTCTAAAACTGGAGAACAGCGCAAAAACAGTCCAATGGTCGCGCAACCATGAGCCAAGACCTTCCTCATCACGATTTCACCACCCGATGGCTCGTCTTCCCCTACAGTTTCAGCGACTATGCCGGCCGGAGCCTCTATCGAGGAGCGGCGCTCGCGACGAGCCACCATCTGCTCGACCGGACCCGGCTGGAGATGCGCGCAGTGGGGACTCCGTTTTTGGGAGCCCACCTCCGTGCCTGCCCTAGGGGTACTCGTGAGGCTCCTGCTTCGGCGCCAGCGCGCCGAGCAAAACGAACGGATGGCAGGCCAGGAACGTAAAAAGCTGACAGGCCGCTGTGAACGCAGCGAGAGTCGCAGTCGAGTAGACGTCGTCGCGAAGGCGCTCAGACCGAGCCAACCTGCCGGCCCTGTAGGCCCTGAAGTCGATTATTTTTGCCGATGCTTCTGTCACTTGATTTCCACGCGCTCTATAGGGCCACTCGAAACGCAACAAGTCCGACCAGGGCGGTACCGGCTCAGCGCTCGCAACCATCGAAGCCATTTCTGATCGGCCTCCCGTCGCGCCTTGAAGCGGTTGACGCATTTCTTGGAGCAGAGGGCCGTTCGCCACCAATAATGGCGGATCAGCCCAAACTTTCCGCCGCATATCGCGCAGCATACGGCTGAATAGTCGAGGGAATTACGGGAGCCAACGTGCATTTCTCGCCTCCTGTCGACATTTACTTGGGAAGCCCCGCTGCCCCTCACGGCAGCACCACGCACGCACCAACGGTGCGGCCGCCCGGCGGTCCGTCTTCCTGGTCTTGCAGCCATCAAAGAGCCTTGACTCTGATGTGCGGCTGCCTTGCGAAGCAGTACTTTCCACAGAATGCCTCGCCGAGAATTTCCTCAAAGATAGTGGATTTCTCTATCGTGATTGAGACAATTCGCCCGGCATTTCAGCTAAATGCTGCGCGTTCATAGCCAGTCCGCAGGATTGCTGCGCCAGTTGGGTCAGGAGCGATTAAAGCAAGTGCTCAAAGCACGATTAGCCTGCTAGCCGTGGGCACAGCATCCTCCTTGCAATTCAAACGGCAGCAATACGGACACGCCGTGCAAGATCCTGTCACTGCAGACGATTGCAAACTTTATGGCACCTCACATCAGCAAGTCCGCAGCGTCCCGGATCGCAGCATAGATTTCATCAAGATCGGCCGCCGTAACGCAGTAAGGAGGCATCACGTAGATCGTGTTACCGAGTGGGCGTAACAGCAGATTCCGCGCTTGGAAGAAAGCCAAAAGCTTCGGCCCGATGTCCGCCAGATAGCCGGCATCGCTCGTGTTGAGTTCGAGCGCTGTGACTGTTCCTGTGCGTCGGACGTTTGCGAACCGTGAATCGGCGCAAAATGGCGCGAGTGCCTGTTCTTGCATCCTGGCCAAGGATGCCACCCGCCTGCGATATTCCTGTTGCTGCCACAGGTCCAGATTGGCCTTGGCAGCGGCGCAGGCCACTGGATTGGCCGTATATGAGCTCGAATGGAAAAACGTACGCGTGCGATCTTCAGAATAATGCGCATCGAAAATATCGGCACGACAGAGTGTGACGGCGAGCGGCAGCGCCCCAGCCGTGAGGCCTTTCGAATAGCAGGCAATATCGGGCGTGACATCGGCCTGCTCACACGCAAACAAGGTACCCGTCCGCCCCCAGCCGGTCATGACCTCGTCCGCAATGAACAGGACATCGAAGGCTTCGCAGATTCGCTTCATCTCTCTTAGCACCGAGGGAGAATACATCAGCATTCCACCGGCACCCAATATCAGGGGCTCCACGATAAAGGCTGCCGGATGTGCGTTTCGACACGCGTTTTCAAGCGCATCGAGCGCTATTTGCTCACGATCTCTTGCCGGGAACGGAATCGAGGTCACCTCGAACATCAGCGCCCCGTAAGCCGCATTGAAGACGCCTCGGCTACCCACCGACATCGCCCCGATCGTGTCGCCATGGTACGAGTGCTGCATCACCACAATTTGGGTTCGCTGTCTTCCGGTATTGTGCCAGTAGCCGAGCGCCATTTTCAGCGCGACTTCGACGCCGGTTGATCCGCTATCGGAGAAGAACACATGCTCGAGCGCCGGGGGGGTGACCTTCAATAGTTCCCTCGCAACTTGCTCAGCCGGGTCGTGAGTGTATCCGGCGAAGATGACCTGGTTGAGCTTGCCTGCCTGTTCTCGGATCGCGTTCACGATGCATGGATGGCAATGGCCGTGGGTCACGACCCACCAGGAGGAGATTGCATCGATAAGGCGTCGGCCATCTTCGGTGTAGAGATAGGCCCCCTCTCCCCGCAGCACCTTCGTCATGTCCCGCTGTAGAGCATGCTGCGTGAACGGGTGCCAGACCGGCGACCTCTTGGCTATCGTCATAGGTTCAGGAAATCACTGCCAAGAAAGGAGTCTTTGAAAGCGGCCTGCAGCCTTTCGTCCGTGAGGGGAACAAGCCACGGGAGCCGTCCCAACCAACGCACTCTCCCGATCTCGCAAATCGCGCTTTCAGTTTCGGCGTTTCTTTCGCCAATGAACGCAATTCCAAGGATTCGAATCTGACGCTTCCGCAGAGCCTCTATGGAGAGCAGGGAGTGATTGATTGTGCCCAGTCCCGTCCTGGCGCAAAGCACGACGGGAAGCTGCCAGCGTTCGAAGATGTCAATGTAAAGAGTGCGCGCTGTCAGCGGCACCATGAGTCCGCCGGCACCCTCAATCACGAGCTGCCGCTCGCCGCTGTCCGGCAGTCCAAGCGTCTCTGTGTCTATGCGAACGCCATCGATCTCCGCGGCGTAATGGGGCGAGGCAGGCGTCCGAAGTCGATAGAGCTCCGGGACAATGCGATCGGACGAGAGGCAGCCGAGGCGGCGGACGCACTCGGAGTCGGTCTCTTGTTCGAGCCCGGCCTGGACCGGCTTCCAGTAATTCGCGCCTAGAAGGCCGGCGAGCCCTGCGGAAAATACCGTTTTGCCGACTCCGGTGTCCGTACCAGCCACGACGATCCGCTTATTCATCAAAACGAACCCCTCGTCACCTCAACAAGCGCATCGAGCATTGCGCGCACGTCCGCCTCCCCAACATTGAGTGTCAACGAAATCCGCAAACGGGCGGTGCCTGGTGGGACGGTTGGCGGCCGAATTCCGCGGATGTCGAAGCCGCGCCCCTGCAGAGCAGAGGCTAGTCGCATTACACGAGCATTGTCACCCACTATGTACGGCACGATCTGAGAGGTCGACGGCGTGTGCAAACCAAGGGAGGTGATCTGCCGATGCGCGAATGAAACAAGTTCGGCCAGCCGTTGCTGCCGCTCCGGCTCCTCCCGCAGGATGAGGAGTGCCTCTCGAACGGCAACGGCCAGCAATGGTGATGGGGCCGTGGCAAAGATAAACGGACGGCAGCGATTGACCATGAAATCGCGCAGGATGCCGGAGGCTGTAACAAGTGCACCCGCCGCACCGAGCGCTTTGCCGCAAGTATGAACGACGATGAGATTGTCGCGCCTCTCATAAGGGGCCGTGAGCCCTCGTCCCTGAAGCCCGTAAGCTCCTGTGGCATGAGCCTCATCCACGATCAGAAATGCGTCATGGCGATCGGCGATTGCCACCAACTCTTCGAGTGGAGCGAAGTCGCCATCCATACTGTAGAGACTTTCGGCCACAATCCAGACGCGGCCCGCTCCACCTTTGGTTCGCCAATCGCGAATTGCATCTTCGATTGACTGGGGATCATTGTGCGCGTGAATTCGGCAATCTGCGCGGCCGGCTCGCGCCCCCTCGTGAATACTGGCGTGCACGAGCGAGTCGAGAACGAGCAGATCGCCGCGCTGCGGCAGCGTTGTCAGGACGGCAAAATTTGCGATATAGCCGCCTCCAAAGAAAAGCGCTGCCTCCGCACCAAAGAACTGAGCCGCCTCCGCTTCGAGCCGTTCATGCTCTTCGCAATTGCCGCGCAGAAGCCGCGACCCGCCGGCTCCAACCGGAGCGCCCGCCTCGAGCGCGGCGACCATCGCCTTTTTGATGCGCGGGGCGCACCCGAGCGCCAGATAGTCGTTTGATGCGAAATCGATCCCCACGCGCGGCTTGAGGCAGCGCAGCCGTTTATCTTCGTTCAAGGCATTCAACGCTGCGACGTAGGGACTAAGTCTAGCTGCTTGCATTGACCGCATTCATTGCTCCCAGGATCGCATCAAATCACGCAAAAGATCCGTTGACGGTTGAAGAAGGATGGACGGCCCTTGAGGCTCAACTTGCCAGGATGCGATTGTCTTGGTCCACACGCACAATGCGTGGCTTGAATATCTTTGCTTCGGCCTCGTCGAATGAGGCATATGCAACGATAATGATCTTGTCTCCGGGCATTGCGAGTCGGGCGGCCGCACCGTTCAGGCTTATCGTGCCAGACCTCGGCGGCGCCTCGATCACGTAGGTGGCAAAGCGCGTCCCTGTTTCGACATTGTAAATTTCGACGCGCTCGTTGATCAGCATTCCCGCCGCCTCCAGGAGCGTACGATCTATCGAGATCGAGCCTTCGTAGTGCAAATCAGCTTCGGTTACTGAGGCGCGATGGATTTTGCCCTTCATCAAGGTTATCTGCATTGTTCACCTAGGCCGGATGTAGGGGCAACATATTGCGCGCACTGCTTTCCTCCGGCGAGCCCGGACGTGATGCCGAGCCGGGCCAGCAGATCCGCATCACGATCAACTTTCGGGTTTTTGGTGGTCAAGAGCACGTCGCCGATGAAGATCGAATTTGCTCCGCCCAAGAAGCAAAGCGCCTGCAATTCATCGCTCATGTATTGCCGCCCGGCGGACAAGCGAACCACACTCCTTGGCATCATGATCCGCGCGGTCGCCACCAGGCGGACCAGCGCGATCGGATCGGGAGGCTCCGCGTGGTCTTCCACCGGCACGCCTTCGATCTTGTTCCACAGGTTGATCGGCACGCTTTCGGGATGGTTGGGAAGATTGGCGAGCAGCACGAGCATACCTAGGCGGTCCTCGATGTGCTCGCCCATGCCGATAATCCCGCCGCAGCAGATCTTGATGCCGGCATCGCGCACATGCGCCAGCGTATCGATGCGGTCCTGCAGGCTACGGGTCGTGATGATCTTGGTGTAAAACTGGGGTGATGAGTCAACGTTGTGATTGTAGAAGTCAAGGCCAGCCTCGGCGAGGCGCGCGGCTTGGTTCGCTGTCAGCATGCCGAGCGTGACGCACGTTTCCATGCCGAGTCGCTTGACCGCGTTGACCATGTCGCAGACGGAATCGAGATCGCGATCTTTTGGCGTGCGCCAGGCCGCGGCCATGCAGAAGCGCGTCGCGCCCGCATCCTTCGCGCGCCGCGCGCTCGCAACCACATCGGCGCAATGCATCAGACGGGTGGCCTCCAGGCCGGTCTCGTAATGCGCGCTTTGCGAGCAGTAGCCGCAGTCTTCCGGACAGCCGCCGGTCTTGATGCTGAGCAGGCTCGCGGTTTCGACGTGGTTTGGATCGAAGTTCTTGCGATGAGCGCGCTGCGCCTGAAACACCAGGTCGGCAAAAGGCAGGTCGTAGAGCGCCTTCACCCGTTCGACGTTCCATTGATGACGTACCTGCGCCCCTTTGCTTGCTTCCTTCCGGTGGACTCGCGCAGCAGCATCCATAATCCAATCCCGCTCAATTGTAGATAATCGCATGAATTATCTATAGTCATCACTCTCGAAGAGATGCTAATCGAGCTGCCTCGCAAATGCACCGACTATTGCGGTAGATAATCTATGATCACTGCTGACAACATGACGACGGTCGCGCGCATCGCGGATTCAATCGCTGAGCGCATTATCAGCGGCGCCTTAGAGCCAGGCGCGCCATTGCGTCAGGATCACGTTGCACGAGAATTCAATTCCAGCCACGTCCCGGTGCGCGAGGCCTTTCGGCAGCTGCAGGCACAACATCTTGTTGTCGCTGTGCCACGCCGCGGTGTTCGGGTTGCCCCGCTCGATACCCATTCAGTGAAGGAGATCGCCGAAATGCGCGCTGCGCTGGAAGTGGTGGCATTGCGCCATTCGGGGCCAAGGCTCACAACAGCTCATTTGGCTCGGATCGAGCTCACCGTGATTGAAGGAGACAGCGCAAAGACGATCGAGGAGTTTGAGATGGCCAACCGCGCCTTTCACCAAGCCTTGGTCGCGCCGTGCGGAATGCCGCGTCTGCTCGCGAGCCTCGATGGACTGCAGCTTGCCAATTCTCGATTGGTGTTCGCGATGGCGCGATCGGTGGGCTGGCGACCGCGCTCCAATCAAGATCACCGCCTGATTCTGCAAGCCCTGCAAACGCGCAATATCGATCAAGCCTGTAACCTGCTGACGCGGCACATTCAATCCATTGAGCGCCTTACCCTTCCGGCGTCCTGAACAAATCCGGCAAGCTTCATTGCGGATCGCAGACGATCGCAAGCGACGATCATGCGGTAAGCGACTGGCCTCATTGCAACGGGTTCTATTCCCAGATAGTTATGCCCCCGCTAGCGACATCTCCGGACGGCCATGATTCGTCACATCGTCTTCTTCAGCGCCAAGGACAAGGCGCATATCGACCAGATCATCGAAGGTCTTTCGCGTCTCACCGCGATACCACATGCGCGCCGGCTTGAGGTTGCCCGCAACCGCAAGACCGATCAGCTCGGCAACGATATTGACATCGTGGTCTATGGGGAGTTTGACAGCGAGACGGAGCTCGCAGCGTACAAAGCGCACAATCTCTACCAGGAGTCGATCAAACGGGTCCGACCGCTCCGCGAGCTGCGGTTCGCGGCCGATTACGATGTATCACTAGATACTCCTTTCGCCTCAACGGCAGGATGATCGAGGTGCCGTGGCAGCAAAAGGTCCACCGCCGGGTTAACTTGGCAATGGCCTCAAGTTTCGTGCCATCGGAGACCGGCGTCGCTCTCATCGGGTGGGGCAACAGATGGAATGGCCCTTTCACGACGTCAGCGGCCGGCGGCCGATAATCCGATGTACGTTCGCGAGTTGCAGTGGGTTGAACCTTTCACAGCGATGCGACGTCTTGGGCATCGCTCGCATCTCACGTTTCTCGATAGCGCAGCAAGGCACGAGCTGCTTGGCCGCTACTCATATGTAACGTGCGACCCGTTCAGCACCTATAGGGTCGCGAACGGCCAAGCCAGATGGAACGGACTGACTCTCGAGGCCGATCCATGGAAGGTCCTTCGCACGCTACTCGCGAAGTACCCGCAAGAGTATCGTCCCGATCTCCCGCCATTCCAGGGAGGAGCGGCAGGCTATCTTGCCTACGACATGAACAGGACATTGGAGCGATTGTTTGCGCCGGCAATTGCCGGTCTGGGTTTGCCCCAATCCATCCTGCATTTCTATGACGTGGTCATCAGCTTCGACCACCGGGATAACAAATGCTGGATCGTCTCGACCGGATGGCCGGAGCAGGATCGCGGGCGACGGAGCGACCGAGCTCGTCGTCGGGCCGATGAGTTTGCAGCATTGCTTGACGGTCCAATGGCGCCACAGAATGGTTATCCCAGCAAAGCAGGCGCTTGGAGCTCGAACTTCAGCCGCGAGGGCTACATTGCGGCGGTACAACGCGTGATCGACTTGATCCGGGCGGGTGACGTGTTCCAGACGAATATTGCGCAGCGCTTCAGCACCCGCCTGCCGACCTCGTTTGATCCGCTCGCCTTCTATTGCCAGCTACGATCATTGAATCCGGCGCCTTTTGCGGCCCTGCTGCGATGGGGAAAGTTGACCATCGCCTCAAGTTCGCCGGAACGATTCCTGAAGCTTAACGAGCAACAAGTCGAGACACGACCCATCAAGGGCACGATCGCACGTTCGCCTGATTTCAATGAAGACCACCGCCGTGCGGCTGTTCTCCTCGCTTCTGAAAAGGATCATGCCGAGAACACGATGATTGTGGACCTTTTGCGAAACGATCTGTCCCGCGTTTGCACGGCGCATTCGGTCGAGGTTCCGGCTCTATGCGATCTCGAGTCCTATGCCTCGGTGCACCATCTCGTGTCGATCGTTACGGGGGCACTTGCCGGAGGGGAAGACGCCGTTAGCCTGCTCCGTGCTTGCTTTCCGGGGGGCTCCATTACGGGAGCGCCAAAGGTGCGGTCGATGGAAATTATTACAGAAATCGAGCGCATAGCGCGGGAGGTCTATTGTGGTGCGATCGGCTTCATCGGCTTCAACGGGCACATGGACACGAGTATTGCGATCCGCACTGTCACGATCGACGGCGACATGGCTGTGTTTCATGCGGGCAGCGGTATAACGGCCCTGTCGGAGCCCGAGGCCGAATACGAGGAAACGCTCGCCAAGGCAGAGCGACTCTTTGATGCATTTGGTTCTGAACGAGCTGGCGCATTTTGATTATCATCATCGATAATTACGATTCGTTCGTGTTCAACATTGCCCGCTATTTCCACAAGCTCGGTGAAGCAACGGAAGTGATCCGAAACGACGCTATCAGCATCGGCGAGCTCGTTGGTCTCAAGCCGCGCGCGGTGGTGATATCGCCCGGTCCCTGCACCCCAACTGAGGCAGGAATATCGAGAGCAGTGGTCCGCGAACTTTCAGGACGCGTACCAATTCTCGGCATCTGCCTTGGACATCAGTGTATTGCTAGCGCTTTCGGAGGACGGGTTGCGCGCGCACAACGGCCCATGCACGGTCGGCGCTCATACGTCGCGCATGACGGCCGAGGGTTATTCAAGGGGCTGCCAACCCCGCTTGACGTTGGGCGCTACCATTCTCTTATCGTCGAGTTTGAGCAGTCATGTGCGCAGAACCTCATAGTGACAGCGCGTTCAGAGGAAGGGGAGATCATGGCCCTCACGCACCGCTATCATCTCACCTGTGGCGTCCAGTTCCATCCCGAGTCGATCCTTACCTCACAGGGGGACGTCCTGCTTATGAACTTCTTGCGACTCGCAGAGGATTTGCGAAACCACGCGGACGAATGAGAGGCTCGGCCTGCCGATCAAGATGGTGCACCGTTGGTGTCCGCGTCTCTACGAGCACCGCCATATGGTAGGCATTTTGTGGTAATCAGCGCTGTTCCGTGCTCGGCTCCGCAGTCAGCGGCGCGCCTCCGACAGAAACCGGACCTTGCGGTTTTAAGGGCCGGACGTCCCTCTTGGCCGGCTTGGATGTGGTGCGCACTGGTGGCGAAGAAGCAGCAGGAGCAGGAGACGCAACAAGCGCCGGATTCTGCAGCTGCTCGATTCTTTGGGTCAGGGCTGCGATCTGATCCGAGATCCGCTTTAGCTCGGCTTGCTGCGCATCGACGTTGCGATTGAGCTCGGCAATTTCATCGGCTGTCTTCTGCTGCCCCGATTGGATCCCTAAAAGCACGTCCCTATCATCAGGTGACAAGCCAAGCGTGGCAGGCACGACTTCATGTGCCGAGGGCGCCTCGGCAAACGTTTCGATATTCGCCAAAAAATAGACTCCTCCGGCGCAAAGAACGAGCAATACGGCTAGAAGAGCAAAGATCCACCGAAAGCCTTTCAACGGTCTCTGCAGGACCGGCAGCAACTCCGAAGCTTGGGATTGATCCGTCACAGCCACACCCCGCTCTCATCATCTCGATCTGCTTTGGTTGTTCTGGTTGCCGCGAGAGCAGAAGATGGTCAAGAGCTGCCTCGAGCCGCAACCCCCGCTGCATCCTTTTCAGCAATGTTGTCCCCAAAGCCGGGTCTTGATCGCATCAGGGTTTTTGCGAGCAACGCACTGCGCTGCAGGTGGTGAGGTAAATGATGAGGGCCGGTAGAGTGGATTACCCGTGAAGCACATTCATACTTGTGCTCTTGAGAGGGCCGCCTCACCGAAAGGCAATGCGCGTCGGGGATTTGCTAGGTGAGGCTTCCAGCGGGTCCTGTGCCTGATTGTTCGAGGGTCGGTAGTCGTAGCGTCGAAGTTGACCTGGCGCAAAATGCTGCGCAACCCACGCAACAAACGCGTGATGCGAGCGCAATCATAAGACTAACTATATCGTTCGATGGAGGGGAATTGCGTTGTTAATGGGCAACTGCACGAAGGCCAGGGCCAGGAGATCAGGTCGGCCGTTCAGAAAGACCGGCACTACATGCGAAAACGACACGAATCGAGGAAGCGGATCCCTACGGATGCCTGAGCTGATCATCTGCAAGCGCCGGGCCTCCATACGTGGAAAACATACCAGCGCCCTTGTCCAGCTGCGTACCATCTTGCGTGAGGTCTCGCAGGGATCCTAGCGCGACCACAGGTCGGGCCGCGGGATGAAAGCAAATGCGAGCAGGCTCGAGCAACGCGGCGCAAGCCCAGCCGCGGTCAGCGCCAACAGGCTGCCGGACACAATGTCATGATTGCGCATGAACCGTCCTTCATGGCGCCCCGAAGCAGCACGAGGGGGCGGCTGCCTTCGTGGTGAATAGCCAATCACCGGATTCCCACTCAAATTTGCTGCACTATTCCTGCAGTCTGCAAGGGGAAGAAGCATTTTTTAAGCGCAATCGCCCCACTGTTCGGCGGCTGCCGGCGACAACGAACGAGTATCAAAATTTGTGGGGTGTTTGCTGGCCAATAGGCCGTGGGATGCCCCGTAAGAGCCGCCCCTCCTCCCAGGCCCGCGCTGTGAGTCGTTTCATAATTGCGATATATCGTTTCGAGTAATCCTTGTTGCATGCGCGCTCTCCTAATCCTCCTCACGGCTTTTACGATCATGTTGGCAGCACGTGACCGGCACCAAAATGGCTTCGTGCCACGTCCGACGGCATCCATGCCCCCGGTCGACGTGCCGTAACCCAGGCACCTGCCTCTGTCCGCAAACGACTTGACGCAGTTCATCAATATTGGGCAACCACTCAGACCCATACTTGCGATCTGCACCGCTGGTGTAGGCAGCACATCTTCCCTAGCGTGGGGACAGCCACGTCATTCTATCATTGCGGAACTGGCGTAGCGGCACTTAAGTCCGGCAGCGCAGGCCCAAGCTCAAGGAGCCGATCGGCACATTTCGTTGGCCGCCATCTCAAACTGGGCGTACGACTATAAATTCAACGCCAGAAGGAAAGGGCACCTACCGCTTGTCGACATCGACATCGATCGGGCGACATATGGCGACGCCCTTGATTGCAAGGATGAACACGACCAGGGAACTTGCATCCTCGAAGGTCTTCCGGCGGCGGTTGCGATCCTCAAAGACAATTCGCGCTCTGAGCAAGAAGGTTGCGCGCGCTGAAGCTTGTTGTCCATCTGGCTGGGGACCTGGAGCAGCGTTGTACGCAAGCGAACATAACGGCGATCAAGGCGTCAACAAACTGCATGTCATCTTGCACGCAAAACGATACGACGGCACGTCATATACGCGCGCGCCGACATTCCACAGCATATATGAGGACTCTCTGATCGATCTCCAGGCGTTTTCGTGGGGGAGTTAAACTGATGCGCTGGATGCCGATCTGCTGCCGACAGTCGAAGCCCCGCCCTATGATGAAGCACGAGTTGCTGCTTGCGCGAACGATACGCACGCCCTGGGTATAAGAGCCTATCAGCTCCTGCCCCCCAGGAACGCTGGACCACAACGATTCGGGCCACGCCGTAGAGTTCGGCAACGATTGTGCCGTGGCCATCAAAGCGGACCTGGATCGCGAGCTGGTAAAGGGAGCCGCGCGGCTTGGCTATTCTGGAAGATGCACAGGGCAATTCCTAGACGAACTGCCTACCTTAGGTGGGCCGCAGAACACCTCCCGCTAATTCTCGATAATTATGATTTAACAAGATCAGTGTTGGATGCTTTGTACACTCGAAGTCCGCACGATATCCCGAGGACGATTCTGCGCGATGAGGTCGTGCGGTTGAGGGCAATCGGCGCGCGAACCGCGTACTAAGGTTGAAACTCATTAAATCCACCATACACCAGATCGCAGCATCCAGCAGATACTATTGAGGACGCGTCGGTCGTTTTACCCGAGGGGCTCCACGCGGCTTGTTTGGTAGCATAGACTCGATAGCTGCCCATTCGTAGTCCGTTAGTTCATGGCGCATGATTCGAAGCCCCAGTTTGGGAGCTTGAATCACGGGGCGCCGGGCCAATCACAATGCTTTTGCCATGTCAGGCCGACTTGTCCTCACGACTGCCCTCAAGCTTATCTCGCAAGGCCGTGATCACGCGATGGACAATCCGTATATCCTTGACCGACAGCCCTTCTGAAAGATCGTTGATCCAGGGAGCCTGCAACTCCATTGCGGCTTCGAAGGCGCGCTGTCCATTCTTAGTGAGCACGACGAGCTGCGCCCGTCGGTGATGCGGGTTGACCTCAAAAGATACGAGGCCCTCTCTGTGCAGATCATTGATAATCCGCTGCACGTTTTGACGATTGCCGCCGAGGTCACGTGCGAGCCAAGCGACCGGTTGGGGACGTTCGGCGGACACAATGGCGCCAAGCACCTGCCAGCGTGCGCTTGTTAGGCCGAGCGGGGCGACCAGACGGTCGCCGGCCGTCAGAAATACGCTGTCGAGCCTGAATAGATCGAGAACAAGGTCGGTCAGGGCGTCACCCTCCGGGGTTCGCTTGGCTCTTTTCATTTGTCACCATTGCTTTGTATTGACATCATGATGTCAACGTGGTAAGTGACCATAATACCAATTAGACATCACATATCAAATAGCAATGGAGGCACTCATGTCGCTGCTACGCCCGCTCGACCCTTCCTTCCCGATCGACCGCCAGATCGCTATCGACGCAAATTCGGTCGTCCTGGTGAACCCATTCACTCTCGACAAAGCCGATGAGGCGGCTTTTCTCAAGACCTGGCAGGACGACGCAGCGTTCATGAAGCGACAGCCGGGCTTCATTTCCACTCAGCTGCACAGAGCTCTTGGCGACAGCTCGACCTATCTGAACTACGCCGTCTGGGAATCCACCGCACACTTCCGCGCGGCCTTCACCCATCCTGACTTTCTAGCAAAAATCGCCAGCTATCCGGCCTCCGCGATAGCCTCCCCTCATCTGTTCCAGAAAGTTGCCGTGCCCGGCATCTGCGTCGCCTAGCCCTGTTCTTTTTAGGAAGGGAAGATACTCATGATCAAGTTGATCCATCCTGTCGCTGGCGCCTTGGCTATCGGAACGATCGGCACATTTTGGCTGTCGACGGTACTCAGCGAGCTGTTCGCGTCCCATGCCACAGTTGCAGCGGTTAAGAGCACCATACCGTGGGGTTTCTTGTTGCTGATTCCGGCGCTCGCGGCGACCGGTGGTACAGGTGTCATCTTGGCAACGGCGCGCCGGGCCGGACTTATCGGGACCAAATTCAAGCGCATGCAATTCATTGCAGGAAACGGCATCCTGATTCTTATTCCGTCTGCGCTCTTCCTTGCGTCCAAGGCTCAGGTGGCTGAATTCGATGCCACGTTCTATGCTGTGCAGGTGATCGAGCTCGTGGCGGGCGCAACAAACATTACACTTCTTGGTCTCAACATGCGGGACGGTCTCAAAATGAAGGGATGGTTGCGCCACAAACCCGCTTGATCACCGGAACCAGAACTGCGCGGACAACTGATCTGAGGCCCGGTATTGTCGTGGCTTATCAGTACGCGCCCTAAAATGATATAGCTCTCCCGCCGGAGAACAGGCCGGATGGTATCAGAATGCGTAGCCCGATCAGCAATTTAGAACGTTCGGCCCTTCAGTTTACCTTCGGCAGCATAACCCTGACCGTGGTAACACTGGCCTGCTTGTACCTTCACGCGCATTTCGCCGCGACGGCGTTCGCGTATTTGTTAGTGATCTTGCTGTTTTCGCTGATGGGCAGCTTCATCGCGTCGTCGGCGCTTTGCATCGTAACCATCGCTGGTCTCGCTTACTACTTTGCGCCGCCGGCGTTCAGCCTGCGTATCGATGACCCCCAAGATCTGCCGGTAGTTGTTGCATTCTTTATTGCCTCGATTGTGGGAGCGCACCTGATCGGAAAGCTCCGCCAGGAAAGAGAGGCTGCGCGTGTCGTTGCGGCCAAGCTTCAGCGGAGTGCGGCCGATTTGGAGGATCGCGAAAAGCGGTGGCGCGCCATCTTCGAGCACAATCCCGCCATGTACTTCATGGTCGATGAAGCCGGCATTATCCTCAACGTCAATACGCTCGGCGCGACACAACTCGGCTATGCTCCTGCTGAACTGGTCGGCCGATCAGTGCTGGACGTATTTCTCGAGGAGGATCGCCCTTTCGTTCGCGAATGCGTTCGGACGTGCCTTGAGGATGTCGGACAAACGCGCACGTGGGACGTCCGGAAAGTCAGGAAGGACGGCTCGGTGTTGTGGGTACGTGAAAACGCCAAAGCCATGCTTTGGGGCGATGAGCAGCCCATTGTCCTTATCGCCTGCGAAGATATCACGGAGCGAAGGCGGACCGAACTTGCCCTGCAGCGGAGCGAAGCACATTTAGCCCAGGCGCAGGAATTGAGTCACACAGGCAGCTTCAGCTGGAACCCCACTACGGGCGAGGCCTTCTGGTCAAAGGAAACATTTCGCATTTTCCAATTAGATCCTGACAGAGTGCAGCCGGGGCCGCAGCTCGTCGTTGAGCGCACTCATCCAGATGATAGGGCTTCGGTTAAAGAAATTATCGATCGCGCGATGCGAGACCCGAGCGATTTCGAGCACGAATACCGGCTTCTGCTACCGGACGGCTCGGTAAAGCACATCCATGCGCAGGCACGGGCGACGAGAACAGCCTCTGGTGACATCGAGTTTGTTGGGGCAGCTACGGATATCACGGCGGCGAGGCGAGCAGAACAGCAGCTGCGCCGCAGCGAGGCCTATCTGGCCGAGGCCCAGCATCTCAGTCACACGGGCAGCTGGTCCTGGGACGTCTACGGTCTAGATTTCGTGTATCGCTCCGCCGAGGTCGATCGTCTATTCGGCTTTAGCCCACAAGAGCCGGTGTCGATCGAGACCATTCGATCGCGCATCCATCCGGACGACTTGCCGCGGCTGGAGGAGGTGCAGCGCCAGGCGATTGAACACAAGGAGCGGCGGTTCGAATATGATTTTCGTATCCTTCTACCGGATGGCGAGATAAGACGCATACACTCCGTTGCGCACGTGGTGGTCGGCAGCGATGGCAACGTCAGCGAGCTGATCGGAACACATATGGATGTGACCGAGCAACACGCAGCTAGGGAACGCCTGGAAAACACACTTGTCGCGCTGCGCGAAAGTGAACAGCGCTTTCGCGACTACGCCGAAACAGCTTCCGACTGGCTCTGGGAGACCGGGCCGGATCATCAGGTCACTCACTTATCCGAGCACACCAGTGCTGCGGGAATTTTGGCGACAGGATTGATCGGCCTGCTTCGCTGGGACATTGCGTGCGACCTCGAAGAGGAACCCGAGAAGTGGCGGCAGCATCGGGCGACATTGGAGGCCCATCTTCCGTTTCGGGATCTCGTCTACCGCACCGTGAATCGGACAGGTTCTCCGATCTACGTCCGCACGAGTGGCAAGCCTTTTTTCGATGGAAAGGGCAATTTTCTCGGCTACCGTGGCGTCAGCACTGACATCACCGCCACCATTCGCGCCGATCAAGCCGAACAAGAACTACGAAGGGCACAGTCGGAGCTTGCGCATGTGACGCGTGTAACGACTTTAGGAGAGCTGACAACCTCCATCGCCCACGAAATAAACCAGCCACTCGCCGCTATTATCAGCAACGCCGATGCGTGCCTCGGTTGGATGGGCCGGGAAGCGCCTAATCTTTCCGCCGCCCGCTCTTCGGTGGAGTGGATCATCGAAGACGCAATCCGGGCAAGCGAGGTGATCCGTCGTATTCGCGCGCTCGCGAAGAAGGGCGAGATTGAGATGGCGCCGCTCGATATCAATGAGGTCGTTAAGGACGTCATTGCGCTGGTAACACGAGAGCTGGTGAGCCACCGAGTGACGTTACGAACCGAGTTGACGGCAGGGCTGCCTAGGATCCTCGGCGATCGGATTCAGCTACAACAGGTGATCATCAATCTCGTGATGAACGGAATCGAAGCCATGGATGCAGTTACCGACCGGACGTGCGAACTGCTGATTCAATCATCAAAGAACGATCTGGGGCACGTCCACCTTGCCGTGACCGATTGTGGCGTCGGCATCGCCGAGAACGACGCGGACCGCGTCTTGGATCCTTTCTTCACCACCAAGCCGACTGGCCTTGGAATGGGTCTTTCAATCTGCCGGTCGATCGTGGAAGCTCACGGAGGACGGTTGTCAATGGTCCACAAAAGTGGACCGGGCGCGACCTTCCAAGTTGCCCTACCGCCGCATAAGGAGGCCGTCTCGTGACTGCACGATTTGGCGCGCCAGGTGAAGTCAGCAATGCCGAGTCCTCGACAAGGGCGGTTGTCTTCGTCGTCGAGGATGACATCTCCATGCGTCGCTCGCTTACGAACCTTTTTCAATCGGTAGGGTTAGGCGTCATTGCATTCGGATCGGCGCGCGAAATGCTGCAGAGCCCAATCCCGGACATTATTAGCTGCCTAGTTCTTGATGTCCGGTTGCCAGGCTTGAGCGGCCTTGACTTCCAGACCGAGCTATCGAGGTTGAACATACATATTCCGATCATTTTCATTACCGGCCATGGCGACATTCCAATGACTGTCAGGGCCATGAAGGAAGGAGCGGTCGATTTTCTCAGCAAACCGTTTCGCGATCAGGAACTGCTTGATGCCGTGGTTGCGGCGACCGAACGCGATCGCAAAAGACGGGAGGCTCAGCAGACGGTCGCGAACCTGCAGTCTTTATTTGAGACCTTAAGCCCGCGCGAGCAGGCGGTGATGAAACTGGTCGCTGCCGGCCTGATGAACAAGCAGGTCGCCGCCGAGCTTGGGCTCGCCGAGATTACGGTCAAGATCTACCGGGGACACGTAATGAAAAAGATGCGTGCACGCTCGCTGGCCGACTTGATCAGAATGACTGAGACGCTGGGAGTTCGCACTAATCGTCCTGAACAAACGCAAGTATGATTTTACAAGTTCATCAGTCGAGCCCACTTTTCGCGCAAGGTGGCTAATGCTTGCAGCCGCTATTCCCGCTTCAGGAGGGCTCGTCTTGTCCACGCCTTTGATTTCCGTCGTTGACGACGACGCCTCAGTCCGTGCGGCGACAGAGAATCTTTTGAAATCGCGTGGCTACATCGCCCAAATATTTGCCTCGGCCAAACACAGAGGAGCCCGGAGCAGGCTAAAGCGCTTTGAGAAGCCGTACGGTTGATTGCGATTGCTGCGGTTTGGAATAACCGGCTTGGTTCCGCGCTCATCGAGTTCTTCACGCAATTCGGCGCTATCATAGGCTTTGTCACCGAGCATCCGTTTCGGCCGCTTGACCCTGAGGATCAGGCGTTCTGCGATCAGACAGTCATGCGCTTCGCCTCCAGTCAACAGAATGCGATCAGGGGCCCCTTAGCATCTGCGAGTGCGTGTATCTTCGGTTGCGCCCTTCGCGCGAGCGACCAACAGCCTGCTTCTGCCCCCCTTTTTCGCCCGCTGCCGAGCGATGCGCTTTGACGTGGGTGAAGTCGATCATCTCGGTGTCCGCTTTACAGCGAGAACGGCCGGCCCGGGATCGCGACCCGCTTCATGATCGGGCTCTTGCTGCTCAAGCACATTTACGAGCTGTCCGATGAGGGGTTGTGCGAGCGCCGGGTTCACGACCTAGAGTTCTTCCAGCACGCTTTCACGCACGAGCGCTCGGACCTGAGCCATTGGCGCAAGCGGCTCGGCGACAAGCTGGAGCTGCTGCGAACCGAGCGCCTGCGGGTGGCGCACGAGGCCGGCACATTACGCAGCCAGGACCTCAAGCGCGTCACGGTCGATACCACAGTGCAGCCGAAGGCCATCACCATTCCGACCGATGCCGAGCTGCTGCATGCGGGCATCAAGGGCCTCAATCAATTGGCGAGAAGGCACGGGGTCAGGTCCGGCAATCCTATGCTCGCGTGGCCAAGGCCGCCGCGATGATGGCTTCCCGCTACGCTCGCGCCAAACAGTTCAGGCGGCATCAGCGACAGTTGCGCATTCTGAGTAGCAGGCCCGGCCCAATCATTCGCGACATCCGCCGCAACATCGAGGGCCAGCCGGCACTGGAGGAGGCCTTCGCCCTTTCGCTCGGCTGGGCCGCGCAGATTCGTTCGCAGCAGCAGCGCCAGCGCGGCTGGAAGCTTTATTCCTTCCATGGTCCGGAGGTGGAGTGCATCGGCAAAGCCAAGGCCGCCGTGCCTTACGAGTTCGGCGTGAAGGCCTCCGTCGTCACCAACAATCGCCGCGCTCCCGGCGGAGAGTTCGTGCTGCACGCGAGCGCAATGCCCGACAATCCGTATGATGGGCACCCCCTGCGGGACGTCATCGAGCGTACCGAGACGCTGACCGGCTGTCCGATCGAGCGGGCCTATGTCGACAAGGGGTACCGCGGCCACGATGCGCAGAATCCCCGTCGCGTCTTCATCTCCGGCCAGAAGCGCAGCATCTTCGGTGTCATCAAGCGCGAGCTGCGCCGTCGCTCTGTTATCGAACCCATCATCGGGCACATGAAGGCCGAAGGCCACCCTCGGCCGCTGCTACCTCAAAGGCCCCGGCGGCGACGCCGCCAATGTCGTCCTCTCAGCCGTCGGCCACAACTTCCAGCCGCATCCTCGCCCGGCTCAGAGAACTCTTCGAGTTGCCGATGGCGAACGCTCGCCTCTCCAACAGAGCTCAATCCGGCTCCTTAACTCAGGAGTTGGAGCCTGGAGGCCAAAGTGCGGTTCATTCGGCCACTGGATCCGGATGCGAAGAAGACCGATACCGTACCACAAGCGGCGCTCTATCGAGTCGCTTGACTAGTCTCGTATCGAGTCACCTGCGTGCCCCGCGCTCCGTTCCGGCAAAAGGATACCCTGGATAGCCGCTAAAAGCGGAACCTAACAAGGACTTGCAGAACGCAGGCGTGAGCTTGCCGCGGTGGATCACGACGTCTTCGTGACCCGTTGCAGCTCGAGCGTTCTGCCAGAGGCGATTGTAGCCGCGCTGTTCGTTGGATTTCACGTGGCAAGCGGCGAATTCGGCGTCATCCAATGTCGTTAACTGCCACGCATAGACCGGCCGCTTCGTATGGATGTGCACCCACATCGGATTCACCGTACCATTGCGCAGTGGCGTAGGCTGCAGCTTGAGCTCGAACAGCGTTCCCGGCTCACCCTTCAGCGCGCGCGGTGACTCCAAGGGAGCCAACTCCTCGGCCGCCTGCAACCGTTCGAGGTACTTCTGCGAGGGAAACGCATAGGTCTTCATGCAATCGATCTCGATCGAAGCCTTTTGCGCCTTCGCAGTACGTGCCTGCCCCTTAACCTCCGACAACATGGCCTTGAGGCGGACTATTTTTTTTTGCACTTCGGGCACTTGGATAGGCGTGAGCAGGCCGCGTCGGCGAGGTTCGTCCAGCGCCTTTACACAGGCCTCAATCTCCGCGGATTGGCTCTGCAGCCGCTCAACCACGGTGTCCACGACGTGCTCGGCATCTTCGGGCTTCATGTGGCGCGCTTGCGAAACGGCTCTTTGCTCACTGGGCAGATCGAATTGCAAGAGTTCGTCCAATCGCGCGAGCAGGCGCGTCAGTGTCTCCTTCGATGGCGGGGCCTGCCATATTGCCAAGTGTTCCCTCGCGGACGATGACATCCTCGTATGCGCCTCTTCCGCGCTCGCGAGTTTCTTCGTGCCCAGATCCGAGAGCACAATAACCTTGGTGGTTCGCGCCGCGTCGGCTTCGGGCCTAGCGAGCTGCGGCTCGGGCTGCCCGGCTGCCGAGCTCCCCGCACCTCCGGCCTGCCTCCGCTTGCCCTTCCCTTTCCTTCGCGCTGGACTGCCTTCGGCCGCCGGGTCGTTGCCGGCAGGGTCGGCCGGTAACGCAAGGCCAGCCTCCGTTGGCGGTGCAATGATGGCTGCTGTCTTCGGCTGCACTGCTAGCAGGCGCATGACCTCATGGGCCGTGACCCACGATCCTTCCACGATCTGATCCAACAGATCCAACGGAAGCTCGGGACTTGCTCCCTTATTCCTTAGCTCGGCAACCATGTTGGGCAACGCCGACGCAAATTCCGATAGCCGCTCCATGACCCCTTCCAGAACGGCGCAGTGCTCTGCGTCCAGGGCTTGTCCTTTGCTGTTCAGAACAGCGTCGCCCGTTGAGAGGAATGCCGGAACAACATCGCCCATGAAGGTTCCGAGTAGACGCGCCCGACCGTTCTCACCCAAGAGGATTTGCCTGACGGCCGGGTCGAGCGTGTTCGCGTGCGACTCAATCATGACCCGCGCGAGAAGGACTTGCGATTGCAGATGCACGCACCTCGTATTCAGTGCCCAGCCGGTATGCAGCCGTAGTGTCGCCTGTTCGGCCTGTCGCCTTTCGGCCGTTGCACTTGGCAAGCTGGCAGTGGCTGCGCAGACGGACTGCATCCGCTCAGAGCGCAATGCCTTCTTTTCCCACCACTCCGTGCAGGCCAAATAGTGTTTCGCCACACCGGAAGCCGCTCGGATCAGCTGGTCGGGCGGAGCATTGGATTGGCGCATCCGCTCGAGTATCTTTCCCGCATTCTCCCTACTCTTCTCCAAGGCGTAGATAGTCGGTTCGGCCAGCGCGTTGCATTCGTTCCCCGCATCCAGAGTCCGGTCACGAATTCGGCAAGCCTGCTCTTCGGACAGAATGCTGCGCGCCACATCTGGAGACAGGCTCGCGTAGTAGTCCAGAACTGCTGCGCCTGCTTTGACAACTTGATCGATCAGCTCTTGCGCCTCAGACGAGCTCTGAGCGCCCATGGCAGCACTGTGGCAAGCATCAAGTTCCTCAAGCAGGCCGTCCATATTTTGTTTCGCTGCGTTGATCCCCTCCTCGCTTGAGGAAATGGGGACTGCCACACCCGAAGCTGAGGGCAGGCTCGTGAGCGTCGCCATTCTATCTTCAGACGCTAAGCGCATCCGTTCCACGACGGAGTTGAAAACTCGGTGGCCTTCCGCAGGGACAAAATTTGGCTCCAAATGCGCACTGCTCGATACCGACGTGGTGTCGGCTCCCGCAGCCCCAACGTGCGGTTCGCCAGGTCGGCCAATGCCCGTCATGTTCCATCTCCAATACGGTCAACAATGCGCAGCGTCCCTGGATAGGCCGCCTGGCTGACGGCTGGCTGACGAAGGATGCTCTCCGAATGCACAACCCCGCCGTCCGAGTTCCAATTTCATGGAAGCTGTTGTGGTGCTGAGACAGCAATAGGGCATGCCCATAAGGTGCGGGAGAGTCGATTGTAGCGCCGGTCCGCATTCCGCCGCCTCGCCGTGACCAGTATGGAAATGTGCGCTGCCAGAAATAGCCCTGCCAAAGTCCTTCCCGAATACCGAAAGCCGTCGAGCATGGCGAACCGCAGGGTCGATTGTCAGGCTTTCGGCAGCAGCAAAGCTCTTATTAACCGGGAGGAGATGCTATTGGTCGACCAAAGAGTTTCGGATCCAACTATGCGTAGATCTGGCTCGATGTGGAAGTTCCGTCAACTCGACCTCTTCTTCTCGCGTTCGAGTGAGCAGAACCTACGCTGCGCGAGTCCTTTTCAGAATAGGGCCTCGCCGAGGATGCTGCCCAGTTACGCGCACTTAAAATAAAATAGCGCAGTGAGCGTGCCAAGCACACCGAGCGCCAATCTGATATCGGCGAACTACCGTTAGCCAGTCTCGAAACAGCAGAAAGCGTGAGAATCGGTTTCCCCACCAAGATTGCTCCGACCGATATCGCGAGGATTATGCAGATATTTCGAGATGCATGTATCCCAGTGCATGTCCGAAGACGAGAAGGATACCGCCGAAGGGTATTAGCAGAAACATCGGCAAGAGCGTTGTTAGGTCCCCCCGGCCTTTCCAAACTGCTTTGAGGCAATCAACCCTGCGATTATCGAAAGCGCTACTAAGAAATGGCGTCCACCACTCAATCTTCAATGCTGAGCACATGATCCGAGGCTGGCGGCATGCGCCTGAACACGACCTCGGTCCGGATCAAGGTGACCTCTCAAGGATGTGAAACCGGAGGTGATGCGATGCCTTGTCGTGCCGCTCGCGCTGCGCCTTGATCGGCCGATCTGACGCTTCAGGCGGCGTTTGGCCGGACGAACAGCCATCTCTTGGAGTTCCTGGCCGGCGAAGGACGTCGGGGTATCCCTGATCCCGGAGGAGATTTTTGGCCTTCAGCCCATCGATGCATCGCAAGACGCGGCTCTTCAATATCGTTCAGGAGACCGGCGCGAAGACGATCCATTTATCTCTATGATTTCGGTGACAGCTGAGACCAAGTGATCAAACTCGAAAAATGGTTCGACACCACGACGATAGAGGGACTTCCCTCCTGCTCGAGGACGTCGGCGGTGCGCCCGGCTATGCCGAATACCTCGATGCCAGCGGCGACCCTACTCATCTGGAATATGAAAATATGCGCTTCTGGAGCCCGCACAGTTCGATCCCAACCTCGTCACCCCGAGGATGCTCGAGGCCGGCGCCAGCGCATTGTCAAAAATTTGGAAGCCGCGGCGTCGCGGCACGAGGCTCAAATAGATGTCAAGCGTCAATCATCAAAAGGGCCGCAGAGCTACGCCTACAGTCCGATTACCGGTCTGGCGCGCCAAGTCGGCAATGTAGAGGCGAGGAACTTCAGCTCGTTCACTTCAGCCGGAGTGAGTTTCTGGCTGACGGACCGCAACGTTTGTCTTGCCGCTTTGGGACCAACCCGGGCAAGCGCGCGCACGCTCGACGGCTTGCGAGGGATAGCTGCCAACCGGGCGCATGCTTGAGCTCCACCATCTGCTTGCCGATGTAAAGCTTACGAGAAGGACCGGACGTTAGATATAATCTAACATCCCAACGGAGCAATCGCGGTTGCTGCCACAGAGCAGATAACAGCAGACCTCCGCAACGTTCCCGAGGTCCTCACTTGACGAGTAACGCACATTTGCTCTGTATGAAGTCCAACATCAGCGGAACAGGCAGCCGCAATAGTGTGGCCGGCAAGCCAGAGGAATGAAGTTCAGAACTGTCGAAGAGCTCAAGCTAAATGATCTCGAAGTATCTCCGACGTTCAAAGTCGGTGACCCGATGTTGAACGGCTTCCCACTCCCAACGGCGCGAGCAAGAAAACGCTTCAACGAACCTTTCTCCGAAGACATCACTTGCCGCCGCAGACTCTGCAAACCGAGAAGTTGCCTCTGATAGGCTTTGAGGCAGTCTCGCGGACGGCCGACACATTTCCGCGCTTGCATCACCGATGATCGAATCCGGCAGTGCCGGACCTGTCTCGACACCCAATATTCCCGAACCAATCGCACTTGCGAGCGCGAGATATGGGTTCAGGTCTGCGCCAGGCAGCCTATACTCCAGGCGATGGGCAGATGGCTCTCCCGGAATGGCGCGAATTGCGCAGGAGCGGTTGTCAACTCCCCAGCTTGGACAGATTGGTGCCCAGCAGCCAGGTACCAATCTCTTGTAGCTGTTGAAGTTCGGCGCAGCGAGCACACAGAACTCATTCATGTATTCTAGTTGTCCGGCGATGAATTGCCTCATAAGCTTCGAGACGTTGCCGAACGCATCACTGTCGTAAAACGCATTCTGACCATCCGAGGACATCGAGATGTGAATATGCCCGGACTGGCCGGGCCATTCCTCGGAAACCTTGGCCATAAATGTAGCCATCATGCCTCGCGTTTGCGCCCAGGCCTTTATCATCGACTTGAATATGGTTGCTCGATCGGCAGCTTCCAGCGCATCACAATGACGAAGTGACGCTTCGACCACGCCGGGTCCCGTTTCAAAGTGCAGTCCGCTGAGAGGTATTCTAGCCTTCTCACAAAGCGCCAAGATCTCATCAAACAGCTCATGTTGCGCGACAGAGCGCGCAATCGAGTAGCCGAACGGGCCGCGAGTTAAAGGAGCCCACTCGCCGAACGGCTTTTCTTCAATCGTGTCTGCGTTCTCCTTAAACAGCATGAATTCAAACTCGAACCCGGCAGTGCAGTCGTATCCGTGTTCAGCAGCCCTTCGCAGGACCTTACGCAGAATACCGCGCGGGCAGATGTCCTCATGTGCGCCCGTGAACTCCGCGAGGTAGAGATATTGATCGCCAAGATGAGACACCGAACGGCCGGTGCCTGACAGAATACGAAGGTCAGCATCTCCGAACGCTGATAGCGGCTTTTGCGTGAAACTGGCCGGAATGACCCGGTCCGTACAATCCCACGCCAGCACCGCTTCAGAGAACTTGATAACTTTATCTCCATCCGAGAGATCTTCACCCAAGACGTGTTTGCCTCGCAGAACGCCATCGAAGTCGCTTGCGCCGACCATCGCCACGCGGGATGGATTCCCTCCGGTCAACCTGGGATCAGTTGGCATTAGTCGCGGTCCTGCATCACTAAATCGAACACCTGGTCCATCCGCATTGCTCGCAACTTGCGATAGTCACTCTCAAGCTGAGTCAAGTCGCTATTCACGAGATAAACGATGCCTGGTGTTGACGCCAAGTCGATCGTGGGAACTAGCTCTTGACCAATCGGAACGAATGCAATGGCATCCGCGAAACTTGGGAGCTTGCGGATTGCTTCGAGTCCCGGGTAACCGGCAACGACACCGCCCATATCTGAGATCAGCGAGACGCAAAGTGCGTGAGCCTGCCGCTTGTAGGGCCCGCGCAGCCTCATATATTCACCAAAGCCGTTGGGATCTGCGTAGCGCCAGGCCGTCAGGGTCATATGGTTGTGCCCCAACGCCATTGTTCGTGCTTTTGCCGACATGGTCCCTTGAAGCCTCGCTCCGAAGTCCACCAGGACCGGTCCCCGATGATCGACGATGATCTCAGCATGAGCCGGTCCGTCGACGATCTGTAGTGCCTGCAACGCACGCTCCAGGTAGTCTGACAGTTCCTGAACGATTGGTTCGCTGCCCTCCAACAATCTCTCAAGTGAGCAGACCGATGATGCCCCCTCAATTGGAACCGTGTCATATGTCCAGGCCTCCGTAACGAAGGCTTCCCCGTCCATCGATACGGCATTGACCGTGTATTGCTGGCCATTTATTTTTTCTTGCCCAAGGGCAAAACGATTCAATGCTCCGACACGGTTCGTCTTCCCGACAATTGCGCTAAGAGCCCGCTGAATATCAGCATCTGTCGAGCAAAAGAATACATCCTCGGTACCCGTACTGTTCAGAGGCTTGATCACGATCTGATCGAACTTCGCTTCGCGCTTCCAGCTCGCGATCTCTACAGGACTGTCGGACACGATTTGTCTGATCGATCGCACGCCTGCGGAGGTGAGCGCGCAAGACAATCGCGCTTTGTCACGCCGAGCAGCGGATAGCGCGGTCCCATTTGATGGTAAGCCCAGCCGCTCCGACAAAGAATCGGCGAGTTCAACTCCGGTCTCGCAGCCCGCGATAACGAACTCCAATTCCCGGCCATGGAGAGCCTGAAGATGATATTCAACGATGTCGTCGTACCCCATGCGCTCCCTGGGGCGAATGACTTCACCATACAGATCCGCATTGAAATGCGATTGGAATATGGGCGGAATCTGTGCAGCCGACATCACATGCACCGTTCCAATTCCATAGCGCTTGAACTCTTCCGGTAGGTATCGGCCGGTAGAGTAGGCGTCTACGATTACACAATTCCGTTCTTTCATGCGGATCTCCGATACTGCAAGTAGATGTTGCCGACAGCAACAGCCGTAATGAGAACATTTCCAACGAACGTGTGTGACGAAGGCACGATGCGAGAATCGAAGTACTGGAACAGGAAGGTGATGATAGGGGCGGTGGACAGGACCATGTTGACGGTGAAGGGCTCTACGTGCCGAATGCCCTGCTGGATCAAGAGCAAAGGAATAAGGATCGTCGACAGCCCAATTGCGACGATCGCAAACCAATGCTGCGAGATCTCAGGCAAGATAGATGAATGATCGACTAGTCCCAGCAGCAAGAGAATCGTTCCATAAAATCGATGCGCCAGGACTTGTCGGCCGGAAAACCCACGATCGAAGAGCAGTTTGACAAGTATATTTGTAAGGGCCAGCGATAGGCCGGCCACGATGGCCAAGACGATGCCAAAGGACGATCGAGCCCCCCACTCCACGCCTGCGTTGCCGCTGGCCGAGATCCAAATCATGTAAGTTCCGATCGTTGCGATCGTGACGCTCACGACAATATCGGCTGCTGGAGGGGCACCCTGGCGCCTGATCAGTGCATTCAACCACGCTGTTGCGGTGGGCCCCAGCGCCACCATGAAGGCGACGACGATCGCGGGTTCTGCGTATTTCAATCCGATAAATAAGCCGATCCAGCTGATTGCTGTCACGACATTGAGCGCGACAAAGACTAGGAGCGACCATTTCGTCACCGTTGCCCCGCCTCCCCCGTGGCGAGCCAGGAGATTGAACATCAGACAAACCACAGCGAAGGACAGCAGGAGCGCGACGAACACATCCGCTTGCTGAAAATACGACGCCGCATAAACCTCGCCTGCCGCGCTCAGGACGACGTAAAGCGCCACAAAGAAAACTCCCAGAGCGAAGCGATTCGCCAATCGTCCAGTCTTCCTGTGCCCGCGAGGCGACGCACGGCCCTCGCAGGACCCGACGCGTGCGTTGGCTCCGAGGAAATGTCCTTTCGACGTGCACGGACCACGTTTGGTTCGAAATGTCACAATCCGCCTCTAGTTCTTTTTCGTTCGGTAGTATCCAACACACGCCTCTCCAAATGCCTTGAACAGTTGCTTGCTGAGGAGATCGGTTGAGACGTGCCATTCGGGGTGCCATTGCACACCGATTTGCAGGGTCGGGGCGCCAATCACCGAAGCCGCCTCGACTAAGCCGTCAGCCGCCCACGCCTCCCGCCTCAGCGCCGGCGCAAGCGCCTCGATGCCTTGATTGTGCAGCGAGTTGACTTGCGCTTCGATCGCCCGCGCGATAGGAAAGAGCGCGCCATCGGAACATATGCTGACGCTGTGCGCGGCGTCGTACTGACGGTCTCTTGAACGATCTGGCTTCTCGGCATGCATCGCGCCACTTTCCGGCCTCCACTCCGCAAGCGATGAGCGAAGCGTGCCGCCGAAATAGACGTTGAGTTCCTGAAGCCCACGGCAGATGCCCAGAATTGGCATTCCGAGCGCGATGGCGCTCTCTATAGTTACGGCAGAGAGCCTGTCCCGCGGACGGTCAAGGATCCCAACCTCAACGTCTTGCCGGTCGTCCTCCGCCAAGGACGCAGGCGCTCTCAGGACGGCGGGGTCGATGTTCGATTCATCACCTGTCAACACCAAGCCGTCGAGCCGGCGCATGATCGCCGTGGCGACCTCCTCCCTCGCATCTTCGGCGTCCACCGTCGGCAATATGACGCAAGCCACTCCCGCATGACGATGAAGTGCCTGCAAGTACTTGCGCCGCAACCAGTCGCGATGCACACCATCGACCAGAAGACGGTTCGAAGTGACGCCGACCACGGCTCGGGTGCTCTCCGGCCCTAGCAACGTCACGCAACCTGCCCTCGCGCGCGAATCTCGGCAACGGACTGCTCATACAAGCGTCGATTTCGCTCCTTCAACTGAGCTATGACACTAGGTTGACCCTGAGGCCCCTTGACAAAGAGCCCGCCCCAGGTCGCTGCAACCTTCGCATAGTTCGGATCCTGCATTCGGATTTTTTGAGCTTTGCGCAGCAACCAAAACGGGATACCCGGCGAAAGGTGATGCTCAAGGTGGTACTCATCCAAATTCTGCCCGAGGATGGCCCGCTCGAGGAAATTTCCTTTCCGATTCCGGGTGAGATAGACGTTCTGCGTCTCGGTTTCGCACATAGGTGAGTGCTCAGCGAGCTCGATGAACCATCCGAGGACCTGAAACGTGGTGAGATAGGGCACGATCCAGAACAGGACGACGATATGGAGCGGCCCAACAGCATATGACCCGGCCAGGATGCTGATCCAGAAGAGATAGAAGCCATACTTGTCGACAAGTATGGCTGAGCGGCTCTGATCCTCGACATCTGTGACCGAAAATCGATTCGTCCAAAGGTACTTCAGATATGCCACTGTCGCGCCGCCGAAGATCGGCTTCCAGATCATGTTGAAAGCGTACCGCTCCGGAGGCTGCACCTCGTAAACGCCGCTGGCCAGGAAGAACTTCAGGTCGGGGTCCTTGTCCGGGTCTCCAAGATAGGGGTGATGCAAATAGACGTGCGAAATCCGGTAGGCCCAGTGGCGCTGGAACAAGGGATAGGAAGCGAACAGAATGCCCAGGACGTAGTTCCAGGTCGTGTTCTTCGCGAGCGTGCGGTGAGCCGCATCATGAGCGATGGTTGTCAATCCGCGCTGATAGGCACCAATTAGAAGGACGGCCAGCGGGTAGAGCCACCATGAGACCCACACAGTCGCGAGCGTGCACGCAGTGATGATAGCGTAATCTTTGGCAATATACGCGGCTCCCGTTATGTTGTCGGGCCTCAGCTCAGAGAGCTGCCTATTGATCTCTCGGCTGAATTGAACGGCCTCATAACGTGATGACCTCAATTTCCAAGCGTCTGCCTGATTCATGAGAACCTCCTCCTGATCGCCTTGCAGGTTGTCAGATTGCGGAAAGCGCCTTGTCCAGATCGCGCAGGATGTCGTTGACATCTTCGATGCCGACGCAAAGCCGGATCGAGCCGCCAAATATGCCGGCGGCTTCGCGCTTTTCCCGCGGGACGGTGGTGTGGGTCGTCGAGACAGGATGGGTCACCAGCGTGCGGGCATCGCCTACATTCGAAACGTGATACATCAAGTCGACGTTCTGGATGAACTTGCGCCCGGCTTGCTCGTCCTCCACTTCGAACATGACCATCGCCCCGTGGCCGTATGCAGCACTCAGTGTCTGTTCGACGATTTCCCGATCGGCGCCTTCAAAGAGCCCCGGGTAGAAGACACGGCGTACTTTTGGATGCTTCTTGAGAAGGTCGGCCACGATCCTGGCATTCGCGCAGTGCTGCTTCATGCGAAGTGGCAGCGTTTCAAGCCCTTGTATCAGTTGAAAGCTCGCAAACGGAGCGATGGCCGCGCCGGTATCGCGCAACCATGTCATGCGAGCCTTGAGAAGAAACTCGCTCTTTCCTAGATCGTCGACATCGCGCACCGCGTTATGCCAAACAATTCCGCCATGCGCATCGTCGGGACGGTTGAACAAGGGAAAGCGAGAGGCTCCCCGGTAGCTAAACTCGCCGTTGTCAACGATCAGTCCACCGAGCGTCGTGCCGTGGCCGCATATATATTTCGTTGCGGAGTACGTCGTAATGGCAGCGCCGAGATCCGACGGCCGGCATACCAGTGGCGTCGTCGTATTGTCTACGACCAAAGGCACGCCGTACTTTCGGCCGATCTCGGCCAGCTGTTTGACGGGGAGCGGAATCAGACAAGGATTCGAAATCACCTCTCCGAACAGGCATATCGTGCGATCATCAATGGCACGTTCAAACGTCTCTGGCCTTCGAGGATCGGCCGTCCTCACGCTGATCCCAAGACGCTTTAAGGTGTTGTGAAGCAGGTTCCAGGTATTGCCATATAGATACGGAGAGGCGACGACATTGTCTCCCACTTCGCCACTTGACAGGTTGACGATAGCAAGGAACGTCGCTGCTTGACCTGACGCAACGGCGAGCGCGTCCTTTCCCATATCGACGGCGGCGTAGCGCCTTTCCAGCGCGCGCGTCGTTGGATTGATAATCCTTGTGTAGGTGAACCCATCGGCCTTGACATTGTAGACGTCGGCAATGTGGTTTAGATCGCCATCGAGTTCATAAGCCGTATTCTGGTAAATCGGCACTGCGACGGCTTTCGTTGCTACGTCCCGCCGATAGCCCGCATGCAGAACAGCAGTCTCGGCCGAAAACGGCAGTTGCCGGTCCCCAGCCGCTCGCGCCGGCATCGTTACGCGAGCCCCGCACGACTCTTGGACCGACATCGGCGCCGCTGACCGAGCCTGACCGGACCGGAAATATGTACGAAAAGCGCAGCCTAACTGCTCGATCCAGCTGGATTGGATTTCCCCAATACAACCGACGCGGAAGCTGCGCGTCGCAACATGCAGCTTCGAGTAGATGTAAAGGTTGTGGGCCGCCAAGTGGCGATACAGCCCATCGAATCCTGCTTGGTCCACGATTCCGGATGGCGCACTGAACGCGACGCAGACCGGCGACTGCAACTCCGTGGACAGCAGCGGAGACACCACACCTTCGAGTTCTTTGACGAGATCGCCCCTGACCTTCTCATACCTGCAGCGCCTGGCATCAATGCCCTCCTCGTGTAGAATCTCCAGGGCCCTGGTCGTTGCCTGAACGATGTGTGTGGGAGGGGTCGATCGCCATTCACCCGTGCACTCGAGCGAGAGCCATTGATCTCTCACGTCGAGCACAAACGACCTCGGTTCTTGAACCGCATTCTCCAGCAGCTCGCGAGACGCGATGACAAACGCTACTCCCGGCGGCCCCTCTATGCACTTGTTGCTCGAGGTGACCAGGACGTCAGGTCCACTCTGGCGCAGATCAATATTAAGGGCGCCGAAAGAACTCATCCCATCGATAATGGTCTTTACGCCACGTCGCCTCGCCTCCTCCACGATCGCGTCCAGCGGATTGACGATTCCGGTTGTCGTCTCACAATGCACGAAACACAGGTGCGTAACGCCAGGATTTCGGCTCAGATGCTCGCCAATTTCTTGCGGATCCAAAGGATCGGTCGCTCGCTTGACAAGCCTCAGTGCTTCGACGCCCCACAGCCGCAAAATCTGCAAAATGCGCTCGCCATAGATGCCGTTTATGCAAACGAGCGGCCTGTCCGCTCGGGACACAAATGAAGAGAGAGCGGCTTCCATTGCAAAAGAGCCGCCTCCCTGAATAGGCACCACCGAATAGTCTTCAGCGTCTCCCAGCAAGCTGAGCATCAGCCGCCTCATGCAGGCGGTCACTTCCTTGAACTCGCAATCGCGCGACGCGAGATCAAGCAGCATCCGGCTTTTGACTGCCAGCGATAACGACAATGGACCAGGCGTCAGCAAAGAGCGCTGTCTTGTCAAACCATTCCTCCTCAAGTTGTATTGGTCAATGGATCTGGAGTATGCCCGCCCACCAGGGAGACCCTGTGGCGAGCGTCGACTTCTTCGGTCAAACGCCATAGATCGCGGCCGCGTTTCGGATCGGCCTCCGAAAAGCCTGCCGCATGACAAACCTCCATATCTCATCACAGATGCACGGCGATCTTTGCAAAGCTCTCCTCACCGATAACCATTCAAACCTCCAAGAATTTGGCTCCGCGCCCACGCCCTCGAAACGCAATTGGCGCCGACGCGCGCTCTTATCCAGCCGTCACGCATGCGCAGATTTGAGCGCGGCTGCCTTCTTGCGTCACGAAGCGGCAGGTTGGCCGACCGACTTACGTGTGAACCTGCGCCATTCAGGCAAACTTGACGTTAGAAAACGATGCAGTCGGATCATCGCGCCCGGATGAAGATCAAGGCATGGCACACTTGATCATCGTCGTTCGCAGCGGGAGTCTGATGCATGGGCTCAAGACTTGGTGCATTCGCACTCCGTCGCTCGTTGGAGGGTTTGTGACGCCGGTGGCCGTCGTCGTCCATTTCGAGATCGTACAACTTGACGTTAGGGGCGTTTCAACCCTCTCGCGGGATTTTCTCGCGTGAATTTTTCCTGACGTACTCCCATCTGGCGGCGACAAGCCGACGTAGGCAGCAGAGTGCGGGGATTCACAGCGAGCTACAGTGAGAGTTCGACATCAGGACCGTCGGCATTCCGCCTGCAAGCGCGGTACCTGCAGGTAAGTGATGGCCCAATCTTCCGTTCAGGTACGATCCTGTCATACCCCCAGATGGAGGTACCGAGCTTCTCCCCGTGCAGGCGAGATCCTCCTGGATGCTGGTGCCTGGAAAATGTACGCGCTCCTCGCACATGACTGCCGGTATCACGTCGTTGCGCTTCAATGGAGCGGCCTTCGTCGAGTCCGGCTTGAAGACAATTTGGGGCCTTGGATCGCTGGCCGTTTAGCAGATCAGTTCGAAACCTTTCGGCGAGTCGCCGTGAAGCAGAACATGTCGTCCTGCTTAGGACTACGTCGAGCCGACTCCAGGTGATGGCACGTGTCCCTCTCTGCGGGCAGTCGCTAGGCTGGCAGCATCGAGGCGATCTGGTTGGACGGATCGCACCTCCGAGCCGTCCTGCTCGCGTTGGCTCCTCTGCAGCGCCTGCTCGTTGATGGCGAGCTTGCGTTCGCGGTGTACCGCGCGGTCGAACAGGTTGACGGTGGACCAGAGCGGATCATCAAGACATCGTCCTTGTCGCTTGTCATGGATGAACTTCCTTGCCTTTTCGGCCGCGCCCATCGCCGGCCTCATGGCAGGATGGCTAAGGATCGCGGCTGCTTTGTCTTGCGATGCGAAGGCGCGGCGCGTACGCGGGCCGCATCGGTCGACGAGCGGCGGGCCAAAAGGAAGCAAGCTTCCCGAAAGCTGGCAGGTCGCGACAGGAGAGAGTCGGGGTCGACGGCTAAGTTCGGATTCAATATACTCAAGCAAGCGCCCGCTCGCTGGATGCGGCCAGGCTCAGAAAACCGGGGCCCCACCCTCATACTGCCGCGCGAAAGATCGAAGCCGGCCGAGACGCTGCCTGGCTTGGCCAAATGGGAGCGCGGCGTCGCTGGCCGCACGCATAGGAAGAAACGCTAAGCGAAACTCAACCGACTGGGAGTCGGAATTCCTCTCTGGCCTTTGTCATCGTCGTAGATTCTCATCTGGAGCATGGAAGGCACTTCTTGATCTCCTCCGCTCCCGCCCCATGCTCAATCTCTGCTCGCGTACTCGGTCTCGAATTGCCCGTCACTTCGAGCACGTAACCGGAAGCGGGCACTCGAGGAGTAGATGCGACAATTTTGTTCCTTTGGAGCGAAAAGTCCGATCGCGGGCCAGCCCGAGCCGAATCGTCTTTGGCCGGGCCCGCAGGATGTTCGATGGTGCGATGCGAGGGACATCTAACCATTAAGAATTGAGCGCGCCATCAAGACATCCACCACCGCTTCCGCTGAATGCTCTAGGGTCTGCTCCATGGTCCTCAGATGAATCTCCGGTGTTGTTGGTGCTTCGTAGCACGAATCGATCCCGGTGAAGTTCTTGATCTGGCCGGATTTCACTTTTGAATATAGGCCTTTTGGATCTCGCCGAGCGCATTCCTCGATCGGCGTATCGACGAAGACTTCTATGAACTCATCCTTGCCAACCAGGCCGCGCACCCTGTCCCGTTCGGCCCTAGAGGGCGAGATGAAGGAGCAGATCACGATCAAGCCGCTGTCCGCCATCAACTTGGCAACTTCACCGACGCGCCGAATGTTCTCCACGCGGTCCGTCTCCGAGAAGCCGAGGTCCGCGTTTAAACCGTGCCGGAGGTTGTCGCCATCCAGCAGCATAGTATGCCGCGACATGCCACACAGCTTTTGATCAACCAGGTTGGCAATCGTCGTCTTTCCCGCGCCAGACAGGCCAGTGAACCAGATGACGCAAGGCTTCTGATTCTTGAGCGCGGCGCGCTCCCTCCTGTCCACGGATAGCGCTTGCCTAACTATATTGGTGTCCCGCCGTACCGGAAAGGCGATCATGCCGGCCCCGACCGTACGATTCGTGTAACGATCGATGAAGATAAATGATCCGGTCTTTCGATTGAGCTCGTAAGGATCGAATACTGCGGGCATTGCGGTCGCAACATCGCAGAAGCCGATCTCGTTTAGGGAAAGCATCCCGGCGGCCAGATGCTCACAAGTGTTGACGTCGATCCGATGTCTAATTGCGGTAATGCTGCCGATAATCGTCTGCGATCCAATCCGCAGGACGTAATTGCGTCCGGGAGCGAGCGGCTCGTTGTCCATCCAGATCACATAAGCGGCGAACTGGTCGGCGACCTTCGGTCGGTCGTCCGGCCGCGACAGAATGTCGCCACGGCCGATATCGATTTCTTCTTCCAGTGTAATGGTAACCGCATCGCCGGCTTCGGCGCCGACAAGGTCGCCATCGTGGGTCACGATCCGCTTGATGCGCGTGGTCCGTCCCGACGCGGCGACAACGATCTCGTCTCCTGCCGAGATCCTCCCGGAAGCCACCGTCCCGGCATAGCCCCGAAAATCCGGGTTTGGGCGGTTCACCCATTGGACCGGAAAGCGGAAAGCCTGGCCTGCGGTGCCGGACGGGATATCAATGCTCTCCAAATACTCGAGCAGGCAGGGACCATCGTACCAGTTGGCATGAGCGGAGCGACCCACAACGTTGTCGCCGTAGCGGGCCGAGATCGGGACCGGAACGATCGAGGTGAAGCCGAGATCGGCGGCAAAGGCCAGATAGTCACGGGCGATCCGATCGAAGCACTCTTTGTTGTATGCGACAAGATCGATCTTGTTCACTGCCAGGACGACATGACGAATACCGAGCAGCGAACAGATAAAGGAGTGGCGGCGGGTCTGAACCATCACGCCTTTGCGGGCATCGATCAGGATGATGGCGAGCTGGGCATGGGAGGCGCCGGTAGCCATATTGCGGGTATACTGCTCGTGGCCGGGAGCGTCGGCCACCATAAAGGAGCGCCGCGGCGTCGTGAAGAAGCGGTAGGCGACGTCGATCGTGATGCCCTGCTCCCGTTCGGCCTCGAGCCCGTCCACGAGTAACGCGAAATCGATGTCATTTCCGGCGCTACCGTGCTTGATGCTGTCGCGTTTCAGCACCGTGAGCTGATCGTGGTAGATCATCTTGCTGTCGTGCAGTAACCGGCCGATCAGCGTCGATTTGCCGTCGTCCACCGAGCCACACGTGATGAATCGCAGCTGATCCTTTGTCCTGGCCGGGACCGCTTCCGTTGCCGGCTTTACAAACATCAAAAGTAACCTTCCCTCTTCTTCTTCTCCATTGAAGCGGCTTCATCGACATCAATTAGGCGTCCCTGGCGCTCCGACACAGTCGCAGTCCGCATTTCTGCGACGATGTCTTCAATCGCCATCGCGTTGGATTCAATAGCCCCGCTCAAAGGATAACATCCAAGCGTGCGAAAGCGGATCATCCGCATTTCCGGCGTCTCGCCGCGGTTAAGCGGCAATCGCTTGTCGTCGATCATGATCGTCGCACCATTTCGACGTACTGTGGGCCTTAGTTTGGCGAAGTAGAGCGGAACGACCGGAATCTTCTCGAGCATGATGTATTCCCAGACATCGAGCTCGGTCCAGTTTGACATCGCAAACACGCGCATGGTTTCACCCTGGCGTATCCGTGTGTTGAACAGGCTCCAAAGCTCCGGCCGCTGGTTACGGGGGTCCCATCCGTGTCCGGCCGAACGGAAGGAGAGTATCCGTTCTTTTGCGCGACTCTTTTCCTCATCGCGCCGGGCGCCGCCAAACGCGGCATCAAATCCGTGGAGGTCGAGGGCCTGCTTCAGCGCGTCTGTCTTCATCACCTGGGTATGAAGCGCGGAGCCGGATTCGATCGGATTGATCCCGCGCGCGATGCCCTCCTTGTTGATATGGACAATCAAGTCGAGGCCGAGCCGCTTGGCTGTCGCGTCTCGAAAGCTGATCATCTCACGGAATTTCCAGGTCGTGTCGACGTGAAGCAGGGGGAAAGGCAATTTTGCCGGATAGAACGCCTTGATCGCAATGTGCAGCATCACGCTTGAGTCTTTTCCGATCGAGTAAAGCATGACCGGCCGTTTGAACCCGGCGACCACATCACGCATGATTTCAATCGATTCAGCTTCGAGTCGGCGCAGATGTTTCGGCAGCATATATCTTCTTTTCGATGCAGGATCTCTGTTCTTCGCCGTTCAGCTCCGGCCCAGAGTGGAGAATATGCGCGGAGGAAACGGCCGGCCAAGCGGCCGGCTCGTCCATGAGGTCGAGCTCCATTGGACAGCAGACTTGCAGACGCGGCAGCATCTCGTATTCTTTCGCTGGTGCGGCGGCGCCGGCCTCACACCTGATCGGGAGATCAGCTCGTGCGGGTTAAGGATCTTGGCTAAATCAACCAACGTGTTTTGATCGCAAGCATTCAGATCGCCCTAGGAGTTATTGAGGATCCGCTCAAGCCGCTCGACTTCGCCTCGCAACATCTCGATAGCCGCGTCGCGGTTCTCCGAAACGTTCCAAGCAGTATGGACCGGCTCTCCAGCGTGAGAGGGACCGGATAATGCTCCGGCCTTGGTACTTCGCAAATCCCACCAGGTTCGGAATATGCGACGATAGAGTTCGGTTACCTCACTTCCCCTATCCAGCACTCCGGCTTTCTGTGCACGCACCAGTTCCTGCTCATATCCGAGTTCTAGCAAAAGCTCAGCGCCGACCAAATCAGTCACGGTTTGCATCTCTTCGACGCTCAATTGAGATTGCCATGATTTGACAGAGCTTTCGTCGACGGCCTTTCGTTCCAGGATATTTCGATCCCCAAAGCTGCTGGATCGAAGATAATCTGCTTGTCTCATCCCAGCCGATGCGACGGCCGCTGGGTCACAGCCGAGCCCCTTCAACAGACGCCGGATTTCCTCGTCCGGATGCGCCACGAGCAGTTCGTATTGCACGAACTGTGTCTGCGGGCGAGAGCGGTGCGCGGCGAGCTTGGGAAGGCCCAGAACCAAATCGGCGAGTGAAGTTATGATGACGTCGGGCAGACGGAGCATCAGATCGGTGAGACTGGATACGCTAACCGAATGCGGGCTTTCTGTCCGCAGTGGGACGCCCCACGTCAATTTCAGTGAAGCGGCGATGGCATAGGGATTGCGCATCAGAAGGATGTGTGGCGCTTCTGGATAGACAGATTCAAGAAACTCAAGCACGGTCCAATACCGCGGTGTCTTGTCTATGATGATGCGCTTGCCCGCGTCCACCAGATACTGATCATATGCTGCATCGGCATAAGCGCGGCTGGCGATCGTGCGATCTATCCGCCCCAGAAACTCCGAGGTCGCGGTCTTGATCAGTGAGCTGCCCGCCGGATGGCGCTGGTCCACCTTGCCAAATGCTTCAAGCGCCAGCATCAACCAGGGTTCAGGCGGAGCCACAATGTCTGGATGGTGCTGGAGCAAATGCGCCAGGAGTGTCGTCCCGGATCGTGGAAGACCAAGAAGAAAGCACACCGCAGGCGAACGGCCGAAACGTCCGCTCATCGTTCAGACCCTCGTGCCTGAAAAGCAAACTCTGCCGGCGCTCGCTCGATTGAGCGAAACAAGCCAGCCGGGGGATCACATGGACAGCCGCTCCCGTGCAAAGTATCAAAACAAGACTTTTGTGTAGCACTCATGAGTTTAGTCCGTTCGGTTCGATTGATCGGCGGGATCACCAAAAGATAACTGCAATCGCCCCCTCGATTGCTCGACAGTTAAAACGACGTCAAGCGGCAGCTCAATCAAACGAACATCGATTGCGGATATGGGAAGGTTGGAAAGAACTATACGGACGTTTGCCGAAGACCGCCGCCGCTACAGGAAGGCTATTACGTGTAGTCATAAGTCGCCGTTGCTGGGGCATTGAATCCGTAAATGCGACATGCACCTCGCTGAATATTCGGCATACCGGCGAGCGCGGCAAAGAAGCAGCCACATCGCGGACATCTCACTTGGCGACGCGCAGCTATCTTGTCAGCGTGCATCGATCCTAACGCAACTTTGCCGTGCATACTGCCGTTGGTCCAAGACACTGAGCCATAGCTCCGGCCAGCCTGTTGTTCGCAAGCCCATCCGTCCGAACTATACCAAGTGTTTGATTTACCTGCTCTTGCGGCACTGCCGCCCCCTAATCGGCGCTAAGGACGGTTGTAAAGGACGGAACCCGGCTTAAGATGGCTGATCCAGCAAGCGCGCTTGGCCGCATCTATACTGACGGAAACGAGATTGTCCGGCCGATCACATGGGAGGACCATTGTGTTGGGCATCACTGGGCCACGGTGGTCGATCCTGATGGCGGTGACCTATTTGGGCAGAGAAAAAGGGTTGTACCGGCCAATCTGGTGTCACGATTGATGCACGTCGCCCCTTCCTTCGTGACGACCCACTCAAAGTTGCTAGAGAAAAACGGTTGCTGCGGCATAAGTCCTCCGCAAACGATGACCGGATCCTGCAGATGTCGCTTATGGCCAAAACGCGCAAGCATTTCGCGACTTTGGCGCCACGACAGACAGCGCAGGATGAGCTCACTTTTGATGAAAGCGGCATTGACCGATCAAGCGAGTTCATTGCCAAGGCTGCTACAATGAGACATCGCCTGGAATGGGCCCGCTCTGGCATTCAGAAGACCAAACGCACGATTGTCAGAAATGGACTCGCTAACCATAAGTCTCCCATTCTTCGAATATGTCTTGAAGCAGGGCGGTCGAAGGTGGTTGTGGTCCGTTCACAACGCGGACGGCGCGCAGGTGATGACGGGTTCAGGACGTAACCGCTCCGCCGCCATCTACCAAGGTAACAGAGCGCTTTTTCAATTGCTGCTGAGCGCGCCATATCGCCTCGGAGCTCGAGCTATCCGACAGGCTCGGCGAGGTCGGCTTACGCCCAAAACTTTAGCCGCGCGCCTACGACGCAGCTTTCGATTACCCACATTTCCAGCAGCTTCGATTCTTTAAGCCACGCACTTAGAGCACCAAGTCGTGCAGCCCGCTCCAGGGCAGATTTCCTTAGCTCTGTAGTCAGAACTTTAGGGGCTTTCAAGGATGAGAGCGGCGTCTCCGGGATCAATTTCGTATATCATCTTCAAGGTCGCAGCGAGATCGGTATCACCCCGCCTCGGCGGACGCTCAGGAATGTCAGTGGACGCAATCGGATCAGACTGCGCATCAACCAGCAACAGCGACCAGTAACTGCCGCGCTGATCTCTATCCGTATTGCTGGCATTGCTTACCATCCGCCTTGAGCCACCGCGCGTGAAATTCGTCCATCATCTTCAAGGCAGTCAGGAGGTTTTTATTGTTCGGAAACAGTTCTGCAGCGCGCTTGATGTGTGAACGCTAACATGCAAGGGGCCCCAATGCGCCAGCAGAAGAACGGTTATGATCGCGGCGTCTTTGTCGTAGACGAGAATAGTAAGGTCCGCCCAGACATCGCCGCAAAACGACTTCTCAAAATCGATCGGGCCTGAGGCGGATACGCCGGATGCTATTTGATGAGGGCATCGACTTTCGGCCGCAATGCATCATCGATGCCGCCTGTAAGCGATTGCGGCAACTCCATGTCGCCCATATCCCGCCAGGCGTAAGCGGGACTGGCCAGCCCCATGAGGACGAAAACAATACCCGAGAACGCGCATGGCTTGGCTCCCCTTCCGCACAGCAATGGCTGGAAATAAAACCTCTCAAATCAGTCCGTGCTTCGTGCCGACGGGATCACTGCCTTGACGGAGACCAACTGGCATTGATTCCTCAGAAAGGCACAAAGGTCTCTGACAGGCGATTTGGGACTTCAACGGGAATGACCATCGCCACGTGGGTCTGCTGTTTGCCCGCTCGAGGCAGCGAGCAACGCTTCTACAGCGCTGAAGGCAACAAAGTGGCCGGTGTGATCAATTGTACGGTCTACAAGGGTTTGCGAAAACTCCGACCTTTAAGAGCGACCGCGAAGGTCACATTTTCTTCGAAAACTCCGTGCTAACCATCGTCTGATTGTCCCGGCCGGATGTACGCTGTGGCATGACGGGAGCCCCGGCCTTCATGCCGGGGTTTTTCGTTTCCATCGCGAGAAGTCCGCCGATTCACTTTGCGGAAGAGCGCCTTTCCGTATTTGCGCAAGAACAGGGCAGTGGCGGCCTCACAGCCTTCGTATGCCAACTTCCAATCCCAGCCTCCCCGGCGGTGGCCACCGCATGCGCGTGACAAATTGCAGTTTTGCGCAATGTCTGCTTCCCTGGTGCTGTCGTGAGAGCGACCGGCATAGCCACCTTGCACCTCCCTGACCGTCACCCCGCGAGCATGGGCACGATGAGCGGATAACGTCCTGTTACCTGATCTTCTCCAGCCGTTGGTTGCCAGAGCGCATCAGGTGATTTTCGAGGTGAGACGATGGACTTCGGCCCGCCTCCGATGAACATACTGGCGCAGCAATCGGTCCACCAGTCACCTAAAAGAAGGTGCGCAGCGTGGCGTCAAGTTAAGGTGATATTTGCTGTCCGACCCAGCTGCGCAGTGATCGGATTGCGGGATGCACGGCGGGAGATGCAATTTTCTGACTTGCTCTCGCGGAGTATGAGCACGTCTTCCGTCGAGATCACGCCGGCAAGGCTCAAGTCTGCGTAGCAGACATACGCAAGCTGTCACTGCAATGATCCATCCAGCAATAAGTGTTCCACGAAGGCTTACGGGACAGTTACGATCACTCTGATCCCTCGTCAGCTTCTAGAAAGCTAAGCCTCTTAGCGTGAACGTACTTATCCAGACCGGCGTTAGCTGCTCAGATCTGACTAGGAGAGTGGGATGGATGCGTTTAATAATCTCAACCCATTCGAGACCCGTGTCGATCAGGCGTACTACGATCGGCGGCAACAGCAGCAGGCCGACCAAGCCGGGTTTCAGCAGCACGTGAATGATTTGCGTCTTCACGGTCGCCTGCCTCCCAATCCAATTAGCCTCGGCGAGCCGCCCTGTGTTGCTTCGAACAGAGGTGCGGATCGTTTGGGAATGCCGCACGAGGATGTAGTCCGACAGGGCACCTCGCGGTCGCCGTCGAATTCGTTCGCCTGCTCTGAACGAGACGATCAGCATGTGCTTTTTCCGGTCGCGGATCGCGACGGGCAGTTGTCGGATGGCAACTTCAGTCTGACAGATGATTGGCACGCCATGGATTCAGCTGCCGATTGGCCGCCGTATAGTGTCGATCAGGAGGAGCATTCGTGGGCCGGGGCCGGTGATGTAGCGCCGGAGTCGTCAACATTCGCCGCGAATCGTTCCGAGCAAAATTTGGGGGCATCGATTCTGGGCCGACAGCCCCGGCCGGGCGATGGCAATACCTCTAGACTGACCCCGGCCGCAGCGCAGTGGACCATAGCCTTGCAAACGGGGGCTCCGAGGCGCGCAAGCGGTCAGACGCATGAAGAACCTGTCTTCAGCGAGTCGCGGCTTAACCAGATCCTGGATGGTTGGGCCGAAGAGGAAGGGCAGTCGCAAGACGAGAACCGCAAAGAGGCTGTAAGACGAATAAAAGCCTGGAGTGAGGCAGGCGACGTCTATGCAGGGCTGGAGCTCTTAAATCTATCCCTGACGACACTGCCACCCGCCCTTCCGCCTGGGCTTCAGTCGCTCAACGTGAGCGACAACGAGTTGGTGCACCTGCCTGACGCCCTCCCGTCTGGACTGCGGGCGCTCGGCGCCAGCGGCAACCGGCTGACCCGCCTGCCCGACACACTCCCTAACGGGCTTCAGTCACTTGCCATCGGGGGCAACCGGCTGACCAGTCTGCCTGAAAACCTTCCAGAGGGGCTTTTGACGCTCGCGGTCGGCAGTAGCCGCTTGACCAGCCTGCCAGATACCCTGCCGGATGGGCTGCAGGACCTCGACGTCCGTGGCAACCGGTTGACCAGACTGCCCGACGCCCTCCCCATCGGACTTCAGTCACTTGCCGTCGGCGGCAATCGCTTGACCAGCCTTCCCAATACACTCCCGCCTGAAATCCAAGAGCTCGAAGCCGATGGCAACCGGCTGACCAGCCTTCCCGACACTCTCCCCGTCGAACTGCAGGTGCTCTTTGCGCGCGACAACCAGCTGGACAGTTTGCCCGAGACCCTCCCCCCCGACCTTCAGAGACTTCACGTCGGCGGCAACCGGCTGACCAGCTTACCCGACAATCTCCCCGTCGAACTGCAGGTGCTCGAGGCACGCAATAATCGGCTGAGCAGCTTGCCGCAGGCGCTGCTAACCCGGCTAGGTTTTGGGTGCATGGTTTATTTGGAGAATAATCCGCTGCCCGAGCGGGTGCGTACGAATTTGGCGGAAGCCCTCAATTCCCCGGGCTATGACGGCCCGCGGGTCTTCTTCTCGATGGGCGAGGGACCGGCGGTGGATCAGGAACGGTCGCTCGCCGAGGTGGTAGCGGACTGGATGGACGGGGAGCCGAAGGTGATCGACGCCTGGCAAAACTTCGCCGGCGAAGCGGGGGCGCCGGAATACGCGCTCTTCCTCGATAGGCTACGGAACACCGTAAATTATGATAATCCTTATCTCCGGGAGGCCGTCGCCGAGGATCTGCAGCAGGCTGCGATCAGACCGCACTTGCGCGAGCAGTATTTTCAGTTGGCTTTCGGGGCGAGCGAGAGCTGCCAGGATCGCATCACTCTGACCTGGAACAGCATGCAGACCGCACGCCTGAACGCTGATGTCGAGGACGGGGCCTATGACGATCGGCTCGGCGAGCTCATCCAGAAGGCCCGGGTCTTGTTCCGCCTGGGCGCACTCGAGCCGATTGCCCGTCAGAAGGTCAACTCACTCCAGTTCGTCGATGAGATCGAGGTCTATCTCGCCTATCAGGTCAAGCTACGTGACCGGCTGGACCTGCAGCTCATCGCTCCGGACATGCGGTTCTATGACATCTCGTACGTCACTGAGCACGACCTCACCGCAGCCGAGACGCAGGTGCGGAATGAGGAAGCGGCGGGGTTCGCCGATTTTATGGCAACTCGCTGGCAGCCCTGGGAAACGGTGGTGAGCCGGATTGCCCCCGACGCCCATGCAGAGATGCAGAACCGGCTCGCCGAGGCGATGGACGGGGAGTTTCCGAGCCGGCTCGAGCAGCGACTCGCCGACCATCACCTGACCGGAAACAGCGACGCCGAGTTGCAGTTCGGAGCCCAGATCCGCGACGAGATCGCCCGCGAGATCAAGGGCGCACTGATGCGGCAGGTGCTCGCGGATCATGCGCTTGAGCTGTGAAGCGGCCGTCCACTCGGCGAGGATTCCGGCGCGCCGAACGGGCTGTTCGTTGAACGTTATGCCGGCAGGATTAGGCACGTGGCAGTCACGAGGCGCGCAGAGGAGCTTCGACGACCGCTTGACGAGGAGCCCGCAGAGGAGCTTCAGGAATGGCGAGATGGATCACTTCACCTCGTCGGCTTTCGCGCAAGCCGAATTGCATTCAGAGCAGTTCTCTCAAGGAGAGCTTCGGCGAGTGCTGGATCATCTGGATGATGAAGCCGTGCCGTCGGCGGCCTCCGTCGCTTCAGAGGAGCTTCAGCGTCTGGAAAAACAATCGCATGATGAGCTTCACGGACTAGGAGACAATCATCCTGCTGCGTCGGTTTAGCGCTGTAACCGGCGACGGTCGCCGGTGCGACGTAAAAGATGATGACCAAAGAGTCGGAGCCAAGTCCATGTCACGAGGGCGAGCGCGAGCTGGCCGATGCTGAACGTCGCGGCGCCAGCGACGAGGGCGACAGCGATGCCGCCCAGAGCGCCGGCTCCCGTGTGGAAGGCCCAAAGACCAACCGTTACGCCGGCGAAGACGGGCAACGCGAAGACTGCAAGCGTGAAGAGCAGCCACGCGAAAAAGCCTATGACGAGGAAGACGAGCAGTGGTGCGAAGGTGATCATGGCGGTGGGCTCCGTGAGTCATAGGTCTGACGGTTGCGCCTTTCACCACCACGGCGCGAGCGTGAGTATAACCGCAAATAGAGGCCGTCGGGAATGGCATCCGTCGGATGTTCTGCGACACCCGAAAAGCGGCACCCGATCCGATGACGTGGCATTGGCCTTCCGATGTCAGAACCCGGTTAATCGGCTCGGATCCAGAAATCACGTCCACTCGCTAAGGTGCTTGCATAAAACTCTTGAGCGGGCCCATAAGGCGTCAACGTTAGCTCGCACTCGAGGTCTGACTCAAGAACAGTAGTACAGAGGCTCGTTATGAAGCCCGAAAAACATCGTGCGCATCGAAGGGACCTGAGACGTTGGAAGCTCCACCCGAATTGAATGCTCTTCGGAGCAGCATCGACAATCTGGACACCGCCCTGATTCACATTCTCGCGGAACGTTTTAGGTGCACTCGAGAGGTGGGAAAACTAAAGGCTCGATTGCAAATGCCTGCTGCCGATCCAGGTCGGGAGGAGAGACAGACAACAAGACTGCGTGCGCTCGCACAGGCCGCCAACTTTGACCCAGACTTTGCTGAGAAGTTCCTGGCCTTCATCATAACAGAAGTGATCCGGCATCATGATCTTGCTCGTGAAGAGATCGGTAAAGTGTAGAATTGCCTCGTTCAGCATGCGACGCGCGGTCCGTAAAGCTTGACAAGCAAATCCTGCTTCGAAGGATGCGCTGCTACTACGCGGATGTGGACGACTATCCTTGCGTTGCGGGCGACTCGGTTTTCCTCTCCGCATACTCGGCCAGAGTTGAACCGGCGTCGGATCGACGCTTGGACGTTCTGCGGTAAGGTTCATGTGGGGGATCAAAGCGGTGCGCGGGTTAGTCTCACTAGCTCACCGCAGAAGCATTGCGTCAATGCCTTCCGGCAGCAGTCTCGGCAACGGAGCGCCAGATCGGTGTTCCAAGCCGGCAAGTCTCGCGGGAGGCGCCAAGCCTCATCGTCGGCAGAGGCCTAAAGAAGGTCGAACGTCGGCCCAGTCAATTGATGAAGGCGCCGCAAGGCCGCTCAGTGGCGCGCCGGGTAAAGCGATCAGCCAATGAGTTCGGCCCAGCACCAAGACTGTCTCGCCGAATCTGAAAAAGCTGCTGGCCGAACGGATGTTAGATTCGGACCTAGGAGTTCGTTTAAGACTGGTTAGATTCTCGGAAGCTAACGCGCCTAGAACTGGGCGCTTTGGCCCCATCGCCCGCGTCCGGAGACGAGCGTTTCGGGGTTTCATCTTCGAGACAGGCCTATGGGCTAAGAGTATCTCTTCACTCGCGATCATACATCGCTAGCGGCCGTCGAAAGCGCCTTCCAAAAAACTTGATCAAAGATGAGGACGCGTGGGGGCCCGTTCCGCGACGTTGAAGGCCATCCAGCACGTGCGTGAAAAACTCTCTCAGCGCGGATCGGCAAAGCTAATTTGCGACGAAGTTTCTACGACCAAAGAGGGCGGCCCGCAAGCCGCCCTACCGCCATTAGCCAATTGCTCAAAATTACCGCTGATGTCCGAGTCCAATTCCGAGATTTAAGGCCTTCTGGCGCAGCGCGCCGGCGCTGCGTCTGGTCATTTTTGCTAACTTTATGACCGGGGTCCGAGCCTTCGAATGAACTTTGAGCTCTTTGATATCTGCCTTCGTCCACTCGCGCCGCTTGACGCGTTTCTTTGTTGCTTTTTTCACGATGAATGCTCCTTCTGAGAAGAGCGCTTGTAACATAGTTTTTTCGCAGCGACGACCGTAAAAAAAGAACAGTCATCGGAACTCGCGCCAGGTATTAGCTCGGTCATGCTTTCGGAAGACAACGTCTGGACTAGTGCAGCTGTGGAATTGTAAACTTCGTACAGACGCTGTGTAGAGAGGCTTCGTTACAATTGAATGCTCAATCCACGCCTTTCTATTCGAAACTAAGCACGTAGACTAACATGTTCTGGAATGAGCAAGCCAATCGCGATGAACCTGAACAGCTGCATCTCGGGGAGGTTCGTGATTTGTATTAAGCCTAGAGTGATCAAACATCGAGGCCCTGAGAACATCGGGGCGGTCTCTTGCTATGGTCACCTTAAGACGATTAGCGCGCTTTATCTAAACGCCAGAGCTCCCTTGGGGCGTGCGCGAATACTAGATCGGTCGGGTCTTCGTGTCGGCCCTTCGGGCTCGGCTCAACGCGTTGGAGTGCACGAAGACATCAGCTCCTCCATTCCGTAGGTTGGATGAAGCCAGTGGCCATCGGCAAGGGATTGAGCGGCAAGCCGTCACGCCGATAGCCCTTGCGCGTGCTCAATCGCTTGCCGGGGAGCGCTTTCTGCGCGCGCTGGTTCGTAGCTGCGAAGACACCGGGGGCGGCTACCCATCTTCGCGCTCTTGCGCGATCTCCCGCTTAACCTGACCCTGCATAGCACCCACATCCACCAATTCGAGCATTTCAAGAGTCTTCCTTCCCTCGTCGGTGATAATCCAGCACCCGGCCTCTCGCTCGATCAGCCTTTGGCCAAAAATATCGAGTTGGGGCGCTCGGCTCGCGATACGCTTCATACGCGCCCGCCACTCTGGGCCGCTGCTGTAATAAATGGCCAAATGCTGTTTAACGACTTCGATGCTCGCCCGTCCGTGTGCCTGGCCGGCAAGTATCTTCAGTATGGACAGCTGAAAACTCACGCGCGCACGCCATCGAGTCGGGGAAAAGCTCCATAATACTTATCGGAGGGAAGCCGCAGCGCCGTGCGCGGCTTTTCAAAAGAAACCTTGCGCCATAAGCCTAATGAAGCAGAATACCCGCCTGCCGTCGACGCGGTAAACAAGGTTCTCGACGGGATCGGCGACATCCTTCCAGAAGTGTTTTGAAGAATGGGTCAGCGGAGATAGCCGCGTTGGCTACGCGTCTGACGAGGTCTCGACTGCCGTCTTCGACCGATTCGAGATCAGACTACGTCGGTGGTAACCGCGCTGTTGCACATCTTGGCGAATAACATCGCTCACTGAACGCACCGCCCGCTTCTTTCGCTTCCAACTGCCGGCCAACCCCGTAGGGATCGCAAACCCTCGCGGAACGACCAAAAGATCGCGTCTTCCGTTCACATAAATATCGAACATGTCGTCCCTCGGTTGACACCAGCGTAGATTGCCGGTTCATACGTTTGGTGACATCGAAGCAACAGTTGCGCTTAAAGAACTACGCGAGTTGTCTCCTGATTTCGCCCGCACTTGAGAGTGCACGGCGCAATCTCGCTTCTCCTCCACGTGCTCCCGGTTGCCGAGAATGCAGGAGCCTTCGCGCGCGCCTTATTGTCGCTAACAGATTCCCCTTATGTGGGCGTCGTTGCAATTAGCGTTGCAGGCGACCTCGGATCGATAACGAGCCGGTGAACTGAATTGTCCTTTGGACAGAGGCCTGATCTGTGATGCGAGGGACTTTTGCCGCTCGGACGAATTCGATTGAGCATTTGTCTGCCGTGGCAATTCTCTTTCGTTCTGAGTTTATCCCTGATCGCGCGATCGAATCGTACTCGGATGCTGATGTTACAATGTACGTGAGGACTGTCGTGGGTCCGATGGTGCCGACGGACGCGAACGTGTTCACGTCCCAACTTACCGCCCGTTCATAGCGGTGATTGAGGATGACGGCTGCGCTGGCAGGCTGGCGGCGAAAGTGAGCAATACGCAGAAGGTAAACGCCGGATCGTATTCCCATCGCCGCCAGAAACAGCGAGTACAGACACAAGAGCTGTCGTGGATTTCGAGGCGGCAATGAGGCTTGTCCTGTGTCGACTCAGGGGCATTGATGTGTGCAGATTGGCTAACCACGCAGACCCTTTGAGACAGCCATGGCTGCCAGAGGCAGACTTGTTCTTGTCACGAATCAAACAAGACCGATTTGTGGGAGCGGATCCTTTGATCCGGATGGCCCTGCCGGTATGACGCTTTCGCTGTGGTCGACGCGACCCTGTCCGGGACAACGCTTAGATTGCAGATGGACCCACAATCCAATTCGCAGACTCCCTCCGCCAAAGTCAAGCTAACCAGCCCATGCCGGCGGCAATGCAGTCGGGGTTCGGAGCTCTATCACATCGGCGAAGACGGTCCAATCGCGAACACTCTTTTGCTTGCAGAAATCACTCTCCGCCTGCTGTGCAGCAGCGCACAGCGAGGTGGCATTAACCTTGAACGTCGCCTGACAGGCACGATGTTCGTGCCCGGTATCGTCAGAAACGATCTTGATGAACCGAACATCAAATGAAATCATGGCATCCTCTTCTTGTGGGTTTGCTTATCCACCATTCTGCCATTCGCTCCACAAGTGTATTTGATCTGCCTCAAGCGGCATCCCCAACCGGTTGTCCGGTCCTCCATCGAGATAGTTCGAAGCTTTGGTAGCGCGTCTCGCGCGCTCCTGTTGTCGCGCAGACCACGCGGCCACTACTTTTCCAGCTTGGCGGATCGCACTCTGTTTTGCGAAGAGGGATAACGCCTTCTGGTCTGCTCATGCCCTCGACTTGACAAAATTGAACGACCGATGACTCGAGGAACGTCTGAAGAGACGCGCCGTCATGCCCGAGATGCCGGCTATTGATCTCTATCGATCCATACCCAACCCCTGGCAATATTGAGAGGCCGCTAACTTTACACGCGATACTTGGTGGTCCCACGAGACATTGCCGCAAACACCAGGTCGTCGCGCCAATCGCCGAGCAGAGCCATTTCCGAGGCGCGCCGGCGGCCGAGACAATCGATGGCGAGACCTATGCGCACGTGATCGTGGGCCAAGATAAGGCAAACTGCCCCTGCGGCCGCGACAGCACAGCCGATGATCACGCTTGTCGCAGCCAACGTTTCGATGAGCCCAGGGCTCAGACTTCAGCGCCAAAGCCTTTGGCTGGGATCTGCCCGGCAAGGCCACCGATATTGCGAGGCGAGCGATCAATTGAACATCCGCTTGCCGGCTATCGCAACATTGAGGACAAATGCCGTCGGGGCCCATTCGCGAGTGGTGCGCCTCAAATCAACCCCGCTACACGCTGGCGTGTCCCCTCGCGGATCGCCCGACTTGGGACATGTCGCCAGCCAACGCGGGCCTGTGGGCCCGCAGCAGCCGCTGGAGCTCGGCCATTCTGGATGCGCATCAGCTCTTTTTGACCTGTATCAAATACTGCAGCGACTGCCTACTGATAGAAGTGAGCTTCCCGTCCAAGGTCACACACATGGCAGAAAGAAAGACTTGGCGCCCCATCATCTTTTCATGTCCAGATACCGGCGACCGAGTTCAAGGACTGCTGCCGGACGTGCCCGAGCCGCGTGCCGATGACCTACACACAATAACCTGCGCCGCGTGCGGAAGGCGTCCACTTCATCGACCCGCGGACGGGCGCGATGATCGGCGCCGAGCGCAGCTAGGCTCATCCGAATGGGTGTCAAGCGAGCTCCGGCGTCTTCCGGTTCTCGGGGATGCCGCCCCGCTCACAAGGGCGCGGCTGACGTCCTCACAACCCAACGCCCCACGTTGACGCCGTGGGACAAAGAGATTTTCCACCAACGAAGGATGTTCGACATGACAGACCACGGGGACATTCGTCCCGCCGCCGGCGAGATCGCGGGAGCGGCAGTCCAGTTCTACTTCTGCAGAACAGCGGTTAATACCAAGCGCCAAGGACCTGAGCTGATCCATATCGATTCCACCAAGGCCCGGGAGTTGTTTCGCGGGGCCAATCCTAATATTTCGGGTGGCGAGCCGATCAAGTCCCGGTACGATAGGTTCAACGGCGCCGCGGTCGATAAAACCCCGGCCGCGGCTGGCGCAATGGGGACCACGCCGCCTTGGCAATATTGGGCTGAGCCAGCTCTCGCGGCGGCCAAGCCATCTCGTGCGTAGTTCAGAAGGTTGCCTGAATTTGTCAGCCGGCAGCGATGAACACCGTCCAAGATCTACTGGCGACCTGACCTGGGAGCGGGTCGAAACGGCGCCGCCCTTTGATCAGGATCTGGAGATTGCCGTGATCGAGGGGAATGCCATTCACCGGGTGGTCTTTCCTTGCCGCCGGGCCTTCGGCGGCTGGATCAAGGCCAAGACCGGAGAACACGTAGCCGTGCAGCCAACGCACTGGCGCATATGGCCAGATGGCGACGGCCGTCCTGCACAATAGATTGGTGTGAGCTGAGGCGCGTTCTGCTCCGGTGGCCCTCGTGGGAAACAATGTAGAGTCGATCGAATGAGAGGGTCTACCAGGAAGCATGTCGGACCACATCTGGTAAGGCTATGGCATTGCCGCGGCAGCCGCCGCGCTGTCTCTCGTGCTGTCGTCGACAAGATCGAGATGCAGAAGGTCGCGGTGGACTTGATACGCAATGCAATCGACGCCATGGCTTCCTGCCCGCGCGCTGAAGTTGCTGTCGACAGGTTTACAGTTGCTCATAAGGACCCCGGCATCAGCGCTGATATCACCGACCGACTGTTCCAGCCCTTTGTCACGATTGAAAGGCATGGCATGGGTGTGGAGCTATCAATCTGCCGGACGATCATCGAGTCACATGGCGGCCATATCGTCGCGCAAGCAAATCCGGGTGGCAGCGCGATCCCTCACACCGCGCCATTTGTCGAGCTTAGCGAAGAGACAGCATGATTGGACGGCGCATTCTTGTGATCGACGATGACGCCGCAATGCGGGACTCGCTCGCCTTTCTTCTTGATGTTAACGGTTTCTACGTAGCAACCTATGAGACGGCGACCGCGTTTCTTAATGACGTCGCGAGCGGTCCAGTTGATTGTATTGTGTCGGACATCCGCATGCCGGGTATGAGCGGTCTCGAGCTAGTCGGTAAAGTGAAGGCCAATCGCGTCGACTGCCCCGTCGTCTTAATAACTGGTCATAGCGACGTATCGCTCGCAGTCGAAGCGATGAAAGCGGGTGCGGCCGACTTCCTTGAGAAGCCGTTCGTGGAGGAGGTGCTATTGCGTGCGATCAATAGTGCTCTGGAAGCGCGGCCAACAAAACAAGCCGGTGACGCAGCAAAACTTCAGGCGGAAGCCCGCCTCGCGTGCCTCTCGTCGCGCGAGCGTGACGTCCTGCAGGGGCTATTAGCCGGCAAGATTAACAAGGTGATCGCCCACGATCTCGGCATCAGTCCCAGGACAGTCGAGGTTTACCGTGCAAACCTCATGGCCAAGACCAATGTCCGCAGCATGTCCCAGTTGATGCGGATCGCCATTGCCGCGGGACTCTAGCACAAGCGCAAATGGCGCGAATGGCTCATTCATGCGTTGAAGCTGCGCACTCCAGATGAATGGACGGTTTTCAGGCGCACCGCACCGAGTGGGTCATGTTGTCGATGACGGCTACCGATGCAATACAGGCTGCTGGTTTCTTGCATCACGACGGCACATGAAGCAGATCAATTACGTCGGCCCACATTTGTGCTCCGATGGACAGCGGGTCTGTCGCCCCGGAGAACGGGGGCTACGGCAGCGTATCGCATGATCATCGAGCGCGTCGACCACGTCGGTCAGCGTACATCGATCGGGATGCCGTCAATATCTGCCTGGTCACCTCCGCGGCCGACCGATGCTGACGGGGATCAGAGCCAAGACGCCCGAACAAGACTTCCTGCGGCAAGCCGAAAGTGGTTGTGGACGACAACTTTTCGGCCGGCTGGAGCTCTTCACGGGTGCGGCCGTGCGTTTCCGGGTGTTTCCATGGACGCGGCCGAGGAAGCCAGCATGCAGCTTTCTAATCCGGTTTGGCCATGTCTGAGCAAACAAGGGACCGCGCCGCCCCGATTCAAAACGCCCTGCTCATGGCACTTACGGGCAAATACTTAGGGACTTCTACCTAGGGAAAACATCCAAATTTTCGAGTTCGTCAGGAGCAGCCAATCTGCGTCCCATCGATGTCCGCAAGAAAGGGTCCGCCATGCACGCCCAGGCCGCCAAATTTACCGAAACCAGCCGTTATCCGACCGGCGTCTTGCGGGGGCAACCTCAACACTTCGGCGGCTAAGTTGATTTACGCCGGCCTCGAACGGCGCAGAAAACTGCGGCGTAGAAGGACACCGAATCGGCTTGGGCGATCTTGTAAGTGGCAGAAACGCTTCCGGCCTACATTGTGCCTCCAGGAGCACCGGAATGACCATCGACCTTTTGCTTCGAGAGCATCGCAACATTGATCTGCTTCTGGCCGCTCTTCAACGCGAATTGGAGATTTTTGAGGGAGGGATCGGTCCCGATTATGAGGTCATTCGCGCGATTATCAGCTATTTCGAGGTTTACCCCGAGCTGTACCATCATCCACAGGAAGACTTGATTTTTTCGAAGCTCAAGGCTCGCGATCCCGATGCAGCTGCAATCGTTGGCGATCTCGCGCTTGAACACCAGGAAGTGGCCGACCGCTTGCACCACTTCGCGCGAGCTATTGACGCCATCCTCGCGGATCGTGAACTCTTTCGGCGAGACGTCGGCGATATCATACGCGACTTTATAGTATGCGAGCGGCGCCACATGATGTGGGAAGAACAAGATTTCTTTCCGGCCGCACTGAAGGCTCTCTCGGCACAGGAATGGACCGAAATCGCTTCCGCCGTCACCGATGATGGGGATCCCCTGTTCAGCGAGACAGCGGCAGCCACTTCCGATGCGCTAAGAGCGCATATTCTGCAATTGGAGCAAGAAGCTGAGGCCGAACGGAGCTCGGTCGCATTTTCGTCCGCCAAGGCCGGCAACCCGTGACACGGCGCCGAGACGTAGGGGCCATATTGATCGGCGCCGTGTTACAGCAGGAATTAGACCTCATGCTCATCCTGTCGAATGAAAATGGGGGTGTTCGCGGGCACGTAGGCTGCCGCACCGCCAAGATGGCTTTCTCCGCACGATGATCGCTTCCGGTGCCAACGGCATGGCCGAGCCTTCCTGAGCTCTGGTTCCGGCACGTTCCACAATGTGATGTCGCAGGTCTGGCAGTTGCGCAGTGACATCGCGCGAAACGGATGCCTCTCATGCCCGCCGCCGCACAATGACGGACGATTACCGCCGCGCGGGTGGGGCGAAGCACTCCCAATCTTTCCCAGCCTGGCAGGCTCTGAATGATCCGACCGCGACCGGTTTGACCCACAGCACGTCAATTGCCAGGTACTGCTCGCCCGGGTACGTTTAGCACGAACGGCAAGGCGCTGGACGACGTCGGGTCTAACTCTGCGCCGAGCCGTGCCGGATCGGAGATCGCCATCATTCAACTGGCCCTGTGCTGAGGGCAGGACCAGGCTCACGGCTGAGGAGCACCCTGTCGGCACCAGTGCCATCTTCAAGCTCGTGACATCCTCCGCGTGGTCCGCTCATAGACTCTCAAACAGAGACCCAAGACGAAACCCGACCACCGGCTGGAACCGGTCGACCAAGGACTGCCTTAAGCAGGGATCAAATCAATAGCAACCGCTCAGGCATTGTCTACGCTTGCAAGATCCTTGGAGCCGGGTTTTTCGTATCGTCGCGCTGATCGAGCATAAGGTTTTCAGACAGGAAGCGCACTGAGTTTGCGGCTCGTGCCCTGCTGTGACCGCCCGGCATCACCGTCCTCGTCGCCGTCGTAATCGTTGCCGACGTGCTCTTGATCGACAAACTTTGGTGTAACTTTATAAACCTCAGGCTAACGGTCGCATACCACGGCATAATTGAGCTACGCTGAGCTTGTGCTTCAACTGAGCTCAGATTTTCGGCGAATGTCCTTGCCGTGATCGAACCGGCGGTTGTCCTCTCTCCGCCGATGGAAGTCCGCGCGATGCGTCAGCGTCGCTCCTCCCGGACTTTCGCCCGGCCCGCTCAGCGAGGCCGGGCCTTTTTTATTCCCAAGGCTCCATCGATCATCGACAGCGCAAATGACCGCAAGAGGATCCGCTTTGTCGAGAAGAGACCCAAGCCCGGATCAATGGCCTCGCGGATCGGATGCAGCGCGTAGTTGGCGGGCGGCAGCGACCATGTTCGCTAGCGCCGGACGCACTTCCTCCCATTTGCGCGTCTTCAGGCCGCAGTCCGGATTGACCCAGAGCTGCGAATCCTGCAGCCGGGTCCGAGCCAACACCATCAGTTCCTTCATTTCGCCCGCCTCGGGAACGCGTGGGGAGTGGATGTCGTACACGCCCGGTCCGATCTGATTTGGATATTCGTAGTTCCTGAACGCGTCGAGTAGTTCCATTTTCGAGCGCGACGTCTCGATCGAGATGACATCTGCGTCCATTGCAGCGATCGCAGCGATGATGTCGTTGAACTCCGAGTAGCACATATGTGTATGAATTTGCGTTTCATCGGCGACGCCCGATGAGCAGATGCTGAAGCAATCCACGGCCCAGTCGAGATAGGCCGTCCACTCCGATCGACGCAACGGCATTCCTTCGCGCAGTGCGGCTTCGTCGATCTGGATCATTGTCGCACCAGCATTCTCGAGATCGCGGACTTCGTCTCGGATCGCGAGCGCAATCTGGCGACAGACCTCGCTATTGGGAATATCATCGCGGACAAAGGACCAGTTCAAAATCGTCACCGGTCCGGTCAACATAGCCTTCATCGGCTTCCTCGTTAGTGATTGCGCGTAGCGCCACCAGTCCACGGTGATAGGCTTCGGCCGCACCACATCGCCAAACAGGATCGGCGGCCTGACGCAGCGCGAGCCGTACGACTGCACCCATCCGCTCCTGGTAAATGCGAAGCCGGCGAGGTGCTCGCCGAAGTACTGCACCATGTCATTGCGCTCGAACTCGCCGTGCACGAGGACGTCGAGACCGATGTCCTCCTGCCAACGTACGGCGCGCGCAGTCTCCTCCTTGAGGAACCTGTCGTATTGCTCGTCACTTATCGCGCCTCGCGCATGCGCCGCACGGGCATTCCGGACCTCTGTGGTCTGCGGAAACGATCCGATGGTCGTGGTAGGAAAAGCCGGTAGTCCGAAACGATTGCTTTGGATCTCGGCACGACGGGCAAATGGGCTCCCGCGTCGACGCATGGTCTGATCGATCGCTTTCATCCGGACAGCGACATTGGCATCACGGATTTTCGGCGAAGTCCGGCGAACAGTCGCGGCACATTCCGACTCGGCAAGAGCTGGCGCAACATTCTGGTCGCCTGCGAGTGCCCGCGCCAGGATCGCAAGCTCCCGCATCTTCTGGACCGCGAAAGCAAGCCAGCTCTTGACGTCGGAAGCGAGCCCGGTTTCAAGTTCAACATCGACCGGTACATGAAGCAGCGAGCAGGATGGGGCAATCTGTACACGGTCCTTGCCGAGCTTCGCAATCGCGGGTTCGAGCCGCTGGCGCAGCGATGACAAATTCGACCGCCATACATTCCGGCCGTCGACGACACCGAGCGACATGACGAGATCACCTCGGCCGCCAGCGATGATCTGGTCCAACAACTGTGGCGCTCGAACTAGGTCGAGGTGTAGTCCGGCAACTGGCAGGCTCAACGCGGTGTTCAGATTGTCCCCGAGGTCGCCGAAATAGCTGGCAACTAAGATCTTGATGGCCGGCACCTCCTTGGCGAGCCGATCATAGGCATGTCGCAAAGATTGCCGCGCCCTCTCATCCAGATCAAGAACCAGGCAGGGCTCGTCGAACTGAACCCAATTTGCCCCACGTTTGGCCAATTCCTGCAGAACCTCGATATAGATCGGTATCAGTTCATCCAGCAGTGAGAGTGGCTGGAACGCAGGATCGAGACTCTTGCCGAGCTTTAGGAATGTGACCGGCCCGATCAGGACAGGACGGGTCTGAAAGCCAAGGGCCTTGGCTTCCTCATACTCCTCGATCGGCTTGCGAGAGCATAGCCTGAAAGTCTGCCCTCTGCGAAACTCGGGGACCATGTAGTGGTAGTTGGTATCGAACCACTTGGTCATCTCCTGAGCGGGTGCGCCAAATCCGCGCGGTCCGCGACCGCAACTCGCATCCTGATCGCCGCATTGTGATCCCCGGGCCATGGCGAAGTACGTCTTCAGCGAAACGGATTCGGCGTTCGAAGCGTAGATCTCTGGGATGGCGCCAACCATGACACTTGTGTCGAGCACCTGATCATACAGCGAGAAATCGTTCGATGGAATGACGGTGACGCCGATAGATTTCTGACGAGCCCAGTTTGCGGCACGCAGGCCAGCTGCGTCCTCGAGCAACTGCAGTTCGCTGCGTTTTCCCGCCCAATAGCTTTCAAGAGCGAGTTTGAGCTCGCGCCTTGGACCGATGCGTGGCGTTCCAAGCGTGGCAACCGGAAGGGAGAGAAGAGACATAGCGTTAACCCCATATTGGGGGCAAAGGCCGTGGCGGACGCAGGCAGGGGAAGTCGCGCGGTGCGACGGCTGCTTGGCGCACCACCGGGACACCCCGCCCGTGGACGAATAATTGTCGGGGCAGGTCTCCTGGCTCGCAGGTCATCGCTTCTGTCCGGCCTTCCCGAAGCCGCGCAGGCTTCAGTGACATCGTTGGACAGCGGCTTGCCGCTCACAGTTGCGGGGGCAGCGCCGGCATTGTCACCGGCTTCCCTCTTAGCTCCGGATCAAGTGGGACCGGAGAACCTCGACGACTTGGATTATCGGCAAGACAAGTCTTCCGTCAACCTCTCAGATTATGTCGCAAGCTGGTGCTGCGACATCCGCTACGCGAATGACCGCGCATCCTTATCGCTGAGTCGATGTAGATGCGCTCTGCAGTCAGCGATATTGTGATGACCATCGCAGCTGCCCTCTGGCCGCACGCCAGTTCGGTGGAAGGGATAAAGCGGCTTCCGCGGTCGGGACTGCTGCCTAGAGCAGAACGCATTTGATGCGTGTCCCAGGCTTCCCAGCAGGTTCTTCGAGCGCGTCCGCCATCCAGCTGCCCTCTCGACCAGCTGGATCCGTGCTGCATAGGCCTAAGACACGTGGCAAAGTCAGCAACATACCTGACCGGCACGTTGATTTGCAGTGCCAGCCAGACTCCAAATGCTCGGCGCGAGTGCCGGTTGTCGCGAAAGAAGCGTCAAACGCGCTCTGGCCTCTCGGCCGCGAGTACCCAGAGGCATGCCAGAGGTCGAAAGCTGACACTCCGGTAACGATAGCGAGCCAAACAGTTCTGTGGCGGCAAACGTGCTCCCAATTCTCATCAGGAACTTGGTCGAGGCGTTCAGCTGCGCCCACCGAACATTCGGCGCGTGGCATAAGCCGCGCTGAACGGAAACATCGAGACGCCCGCACGTCGGAAAGCCGACAAAGAGGACATAGAAGCGGTGCGAATTGCCGTCTATTAACCTGGCACGAGGAATGCAAGTCTTCGGCATGCCCAGTCTCCTCCTGCTGGGCATGTCTAGCACAGCAACTTGAGGCTGTCGCCGGCAACGAAGTTAGCGGCGCGTGATAGAGCGCCTGCTCGCACGGGACACCATCGGTCCCCCGTCGCGTCGCCGCTAACTTCTTGCGCTCGCGCATAACAGGCTGAAGTTGCCCGCTCTGCAATGACGTGTGGATGAAACCAGATAGGCCAACAGTCATGAGAAAAGTGTCTGGAAGACGCGCGTTATTGTTTTGTCTCGGTCGATCCCTGATCTGTCTGGCCGGGCTGGCTGCGACTGGCGACCGTGCTCGCGCTATCGAGAGCCCCCATATCGAAAGATTCAAGTCAACGTGGCGAGCGCAAGACGGTGAGACAATAGAACAAATTATCTCCAACGTCTCGAAAGTTGCACGGTTCGTCCCTCGAATGTGGGGCGTCGCCGAACTTGACGGAAACGACTATGTTTTCGTTTCGTGGACCAGGCACGCGGATGATGTATTAGACGAACAGTACGTTATCACCTGGAGGATCGCGCTCGACGGCACGTTTCAACTTGCGTCGACCTATGCAAAGCCGATCGAATTGGGCTGGCACGCCCTGGCGCTCGGGTTGATCGCCAGTGAAGTCAAGGATGGCGAAAGGGACGCAAATCTTCGCTTTCTGCATGATCCGAGCAACTTCAACTTCGTGACGACCACGCAGGGCCGGCTCGGCGATCTCCTGCGGCAGGGCCGCTGCACTATCGTTGAGCCTGTTGGAGTGGACTACTTGCCGAAGCAGAAGGACAAGCCGACCGAAAAAGGTGATCTGTGGCGCGTTTTGCTTTTAGTGAACTGTAATATCCCAGGGCCCCGTTTTTACACCCATAACGGGGTCATCACTTTCGAGAAGAGCGAAGGGCAAGATTGGGAGCCGCAATCCTCCTTTGCCAAGCGTATCGCGGCCTTTCCTCCTGGCTCCTGGTTCGCTCGGATGGAGCCCAAGGAACGGGAAGAGTAAGAAGGAGCGAAAGCCCTCGGTTTAATGGTCGCGCGGAGCAAGATCGCGCCGCAGCTCCTTTACCGCCGACCGCCTCAGAGTAACTGCAAGACATATCAGCGCTAAAGTGTCGGTGCTTACGCCTTAGCAACCGTCGCGAGCCTTTCCCCGCAGCCTTTAGTTCATCAGGCAAAAATCGGGCAGCACGATTACTCGAGCCTCTCCGCGACAGTCGAGCTCAGCGGCGCGTATCAGTTGGCGAGATTTTGCTCCCAGCGCACCCGACGCAGTGAGAGAACACCGATCTGCGAGGAACCAGCACTCCATGCCACTCTTCAAGCGACCGGGCCTGGAGATGCCTCGGGCCCAAGTCCGATCCGGCGTGCACGCCGCGCATCGCGCCACCAACTGGTGAGCATGCCAACGCCGAGCCGGCACGGTCGAGTGCTGCGACGAAACCCATTAAGAGGGTAATGGGGCAGTGTCGGCATACCCTCGAACACCGGCCCTTTTCCGAGTGCCACCGGCGACGAGTCCCGGAGCCGCGCGCGAGGCATCGAGGAACGACTGACTCGGCGCTAAATTTCCTCGCGCGCATTCGTCTGCGCGTCATAGATCCGGATTTGAAGCATGGGAAAACGCTTCTTTAGTTCTGCTCCGCCTGCCCTGGCGCCGTCTTTGGTTGCGAATTCAGCTCTGAGTCGGCCATCCACTTCAAGTGCGTAAGAAGAGACCGGCAATTCCCGTGGAGCTGCAGCCATTTGATTCCCATTGTGTAGTGAGGTCGTTGAGAACGATTGTAGCTTGAGTCGGCTAAACCGCACCAGAGCGGCCTGCCCGAGTGCCGCGATGGGGCAGCCATGATGCGGATTGACGCCTCGTGCCGAATGGCAACAGGATCGTGCTCGCGATCGTCCGAACACGCGGGCGGCATACCCCTCGTGCGGTGCGTATACGACGAAGCCACGCAGTTTGCCGTTCCACATCTTCTGGCGCAAACGCACGCCCTCGTGCCGGGCTTGCTGGGTCAATCTTCACCTGTGATCGCGGTGAAGCGCACTACAACAGAGCGGCCGCCAGTCGCGCCGCCCATGACATCGGGTTCTTCTACGAACGGGCGGCGGCACCACGAAGATTATGGCGCACCGCAGAGGTGCGAAAGGCCACAATGCGATTGGCATCCACGCGTGGCTCTCCAAAAGATGGCTTGGGGATTGGCGGTTTGAGCAAACGATATCGATTCATTTACGCTGCGAGCTGAACTCCGCGGCGCCCTTGTCCAGATCTCAGAGGAAGCGAGATCAGATTTCTTTCGAACATCAATCTTGTCCTGACAAGACCTTACAGCGAAATGTCATCGCCCCTCCCTGAAACCGTCGGCAGCCTTCTGTCTGCCGATGCGGGTTGCCACAAAGCAAAGCCAGGTTGCTCCTCCCCGGCTGACTTCCACTCGACGTCAAGAATTCACACGCGACTTCATCTTCAAGTGCGTGAGACAACAGCGTTCGAAGCTTGGCTTTCTCCCGGATACCAAGTTTGCCGCCGAGCGATGGAGATCTCCTCCTCAGGTCGAGAGGGTGCAGGACCCGCCCCGTGAGAGAGACCGACGAGGCTAAGGATACCGCGACATGCACACCGGAAGAAATCGCTTGAACCTCACGCAGCGTCAGGTCGTAGCTTGGAAACGAAGGCCACGCTTTCATAGATCAAGCGTCGAAAGATGCGGCCGAATAATGGACAAGCATTTAAGCAGCCGAATGCGGCGGCGCCGGATCGTGCGTGAACATGACTCAAGAGCGAGAGGTTTTTGTCGGGATGAAACACCGCGTAATGATGGTCGCATTGTTCGCTATCATCACAACTCCGGTCTGCGCGGCGAAGCTCCGCGGTCCTCCGCGCATCCTCGACGGCAATACGATCGAGATCGAGCGATTCAAGCTTCGGCTCTCAGGCATCGAAGCTCCCGAAACTGACCAGATTTGCCTCGACGCCCATGGTCGGAAATGGGCTTGCGGCCTAGCTGCTCGCGACGAGCTGATCAAGCATTCGAACGGACGAACGTGGGATTGTCATACCACAGGACGTGATGAATACGGCAGGTCACGCGGCAGTTGCTTTATAGAAGGCGAGGACGTGAACGCCTGGATGGTACGCTCCGGTTGGGCACTCTCGTCGGGGCCGTACGTCATCTATGAAGTTGTGGCGAGCAAAACCTGCGCGGGGCTGTGGTCGGGGGCGTTCATCGCCCCCTGGGACTGGCGTCGCCGCAATAAGGGGACGATCATCATCGGCGCGAGCTCGGTTCCCGTCGACGCTCAGGCGCTCCTGCTCGGATCCGCGCTGCTATCGGACCCGCCCTCCTCAGAGTGTGTGATAAAAGGCACTATGGGCCGCAATGGCGAGCGCATTTATCACCTGCCCGGGCAACTCAGTTACGAACAAATCGACATGACGAAGCCCGGTGAACGTTGGCTCTGCAACGAAGCGGAAGCCGAAGGCACCGGGTGGCGTAAAGCCGCGCGATGAGGTGAGATGCATGAAAGCAGGCTGTTCTCTGACCTATCTGACCAAGATCGCGCCGTCGCGCCGCTCGCTGTTGCTGTTCGCTTTTTCGGCGGTTTGCCTACGGATCGGCAACAACATTGTCGATGCAAAGGAAGCAAAAGCGCCGCCCAAGCCGAATAACCTGATCTCGCCGGAGGCTGCCCTGAAGCGGCTAATGGAAGGGAACGATCGCTATGTCCAGGGCGTATCACGACGCGACGATTTCAAGCGCGAGCGTGAGGTTTTGGTGGATGGGCAAAATCCATATGCCGCGGTTCTGAGCTGCGCCGATTCTCGCGTAGCGCCTGAACTTGTCTTCGGCAGCGGACTTGGTGATCTGTTTGTCTGCCGCCTCGCCGGTAACTTCGTCAACGATGACACGCTCGCCAGTATGGAATATGCGGTGGCCGTGCTGAACATGCCGCTGATCCTGGTACTTGGCCACGATCATTGCGGTGCGATAGACGCCACGATCAAGTCGCTCCACGACGATAAGCCGCCGCCGGGGCACATTTCATCCCTCGTTGCTGCGCTTGCGCCTGCGGTAAAAGGATCTCGCCAGCAAACCCGTGACACGTTCGCCGAAGTAACCCGACAAAATGTAATCGATAACGTCAACAAACTAAAATCGACGGAGCCGATTCTGAACGCGGCAGTTGAGCAGAACAGACTAAAGGTCGTCGGGGGCCTGTATCGGCTCGACACCGGCAGGGTCGAGTTGCTGAACTGACGCTGGCACCCTCGGCGGCCCGCTATCGTTTGCCGCCTGTTGCAGAGCTTCGGTCGAATTCCGGTAATTCACTCGTGCATCAGCTTCCTCAAATGCACCGAATACAACCGCTCCACAATTGTCACAGCTTCGGGAAGATCCTTGGTATGCGCGGCCTCGTAATTCTCCTTGCATTCTACGTGCTCATATTGGCAACGCCGAGGCCAGCACCAGGAAGCACTCATACCGCGGGCGACAGTATTCATGCCTGCACGTTAATGCGCTAGACCAACAGAGGCGGTGCAAGCGGCAGATCGCGGTGCGAGGCATGCGGGTCTGGGCTCTCGGCCTAACGGAACACGTGACGATTCCGGCAGGCTCTCACCCGCGACCCGGCAAGCCACTTATGGTCCTGCTATGATCACCAGGCTCAGCCAGGTCCGAAGATCAAAAAGAGCGGAATTGCGACCGCGACGGCTGCCCAGCCGACCGATGTAAAGAAAACTGCTATTCGCGTCGGCATCGGACAGTCTCTCCTGCAGGCGCTCATCCGAAACTCCCGAACGCTGCCGCCACGTTTGTTGAATACTGCCGTGTGATGTCCACATCCAGCCAAAAGCTCACCCACAGTCGCGCCCACGGTAAATTGCGCTGTTGGTAATGTCTGGAAATCAGAGCGGGCCTGAAACTCCAGCAGGCAAGCCGAGCCCGACTGGTTCGCGCTCGAGGTCCACTTCAGTCGCTCTCCTTCCGCCGTGTCCGGTTGATGACGCGTTGTGCCTGGAATCAGACACGGAGGCGCGAACATTCTCCCGGCGCGGCTGCACGAGCCAAGTGATCTCGCTCGATTCAGACACGGCCGGCAGACCATGATTGATGGCACGTCGATTGCTGGGGACATGCAAAAGAGCCGCAGGGCCTCGCCGACCTCGCGGCTGCCAGGTCAGGAATTCACAACGTGGTTCGACCCGGCCGGGCGCAAGTGTGACAAATCTCCGTTGGAGGACACATGGCAAAACCAGCGCTGTCTTCAGCCGTCGGAGACATAATGCAGCAGAGGTGGATCGATCTCGACGCCGCATATCAGTTGCTTTGCCGGCTCAGCCTCAACGACACCAACGACAGCCATATCTATGTCAGTCTTGCCGGCCTTCAACACCTTTTCTTTGAGTCAATGCGTTCGGGGGGCAGTTTGGACTGGCAACCGTCAGTAATCGCATCACGGTCAATATCAACTACGACAGTTTCGACCATCCCTGCCGACTGAGTATCAATCCGACCGGCTTCGCCGTGCGCGCGCAACCAAAATCAATGAAGTGCGGCAGCGATCGGCTCAAAACACCGAGGACAGCTTTATGAACGCTCCACCAGAGACGATCACTCCAGTAACCGACGCTACGGCTGCGACCTGGGATAATCTGTCGCCGCTACTGGCTGATATCCGCGCGCGTCGAAACGAATTCGCCCGAACGCAGAAGATTCCAGACGAGATCATCGACGGCTTCAAGCGCGTTGGCGTCTATCGAGCTTTGGTCGCCAGGCGATTCGGCGGCGAGGAGCGAACGCCGGCCGATTTTTGTCACCTGATCGAGCGCATTTCCGAAGCCGACGGCTCCGCCGGTTGGGTCGCCAGCTTCGGCGATGGGGCTCGCTACCTCGCTGCTCTTCCGGAGGACACGCTTCAAACGGTATACGCGAATGGGCCTGACGTAGTGTTGGCAGGCGCGCTTTTCCCGCTCCAGCCCGCCAGGCGAAGCACCGACGGGTTTGTCGTGAACGGCGTGTGGCCATTCGCCAGCGGCTCACCGGGCGCGGATCTGATAGGGGTCGGCATCACTCTGGAAGACGATCCGACCGGTGGCCTTGCGCGTGTAGCCGTGATGCCGGCCGAGAAGGTGACAATCCGGCCCAATTGGGACGTCATCGGTCTGCAAGGCACCGGCAGCCACGACGTCGTTGTCAACGATGTCATTGTGCCGGAGGAATGGACCTTGATCCGCGGCGGTCCGCCGACACTCGACGCGCCGATCTATCGTTATCCGTCCGTGACTTTTGCTGCCCAGGCGCATGCGATCGTCGGCATCGGTATTGCGCGCTCCGCGCTAGACGAGGTGGTCGCGATGGCCGGAAGCCGCGCCTCAATCACAGGAGCGCCCGCGATGGCAGAGCGCGGCTATGTCCAACTGGAGATGGCCAGAGCCGAATCCATGCTGCGTTCCGCCCGTGCCTTCTTCTATGAGGCCACCGAGGAGCTGTGGAAGGAAGCGCTAGAGGATGCGGTAAACCAGAGCACCGCGACCCTGATGCGACTCGCCGCCACAAATGCCGCGCGGCAAAGCGCTGAGGTCTGCAACATTGCGAGCGTTCTCGCTGGAAGCGCGTCGCTCTACACAACCAGCAATCTGGCGCGAGCGATGTGCGACAGCTTCGTGGTTGCCCAGCACGCAGCTTTAAACGAGGGAACCCTCCAGAGCGCCGGCCGACTCCTGCTCGGAAGTGCAGCACAGCCGGGATTTCCGTGAAATGTTCATCCACGTTCCGCACCCTCCCAGCAACTGATTGCCGCACCTGCGATATCATGCTGTCTGCAGCTACAGAACCTCGCGGCTTGGCGGCCTTCTTCAAAGGAAGAGGAGAGAGCCTTGCAGTCAGGCTCTTCTCAAAAGCACCACTTCATACTCGTGGAGCAAGTCCCCCTTCGCAGCGCAAACATAACGAGCGCCTCCTCATGGGTCTCTACACACCCGCCTCTATCACTGTCGTGTCGAGCACGATCCACATGCAACAGCGCAACCGCTCGCGGTTCAACTCACAAAGCTTCCGAGTCCGACTTTTTTGATGTCGCTCTCCATGCCCAGCCGTTCGCTCTCCTGGCATAGGAGGCCGATGCCCGAATTCTTGTCCGCCGACATTGGCCCCTACGTGGTGGAGCGCCACCACGCCCCTGGACATGGCTCCTGGAGCTTATCCAGCGTCGCAGCACCGAGTCGCGCAGACCGAGTTCGTTGACGACGGTTCCGATCGGTCGACCACTAGATATTGCTGGCGTTTCCTTTGTGCGCATTGGCGGTATCGAATACTCCATCTGGGTAGGCACCCGCTGAGCGAATTAAGAAACGCATTGTTCTTATTCGCGATGAGTTGTGCGCCGAGTTGAACTTCGCGCTTAATTCCTTGGGCTTCCTTGAGAGTCCAAATCTGAGCCGAATGGAATGACGTAGCGCAACGGCAACGTTCGATCTGACCTCCGACCACTCGACGTCACCATGGATTGAAGGACCATAGGGGTCAGTGAACGATGTCCGGCCGTAGCCCCCGCCAAGTAGCCCCCAACGTATCCGCCGGTGCAGCTCTATATTGCTGCGGGCACCTTTACTGTGGCTCCACAATCGGCCGAATGAGCGGCGGCGCTTTCAACGATTGCGGCTGTTCCGGCTACACAGCGAGGACGTTTGAATCGCATATCGCCTCAGGTCGCGCGCCATCTTGCAGCGGCGAATGATCCGGTTCGCTGGCGAGACGCGGCGGGGTGCAGGAGTTATGCTAGCGGCCGCAATGCGCGTTCCTCTGCGCTTGTGCGATCGCACCGTGGTATTCGCGATAACAGGTGATTTGGCGAAGGTCTGGTGTTTTGATTAGGAGAGAATTCGCAGGACGAACGTCGGCGACCGCAGATCACTCGGCTGGGCCAGGAGAACGGACGACTGCGCATGGCGCGCGACCTTTCAACACCGGTGATGCCAGTCGGAAGCCGACAAGCTCGAAATGATGACTTGACGATACATGATCGCCGACGCACGCGATCTTTTGGGCAAGACGAACACACGACATGCCCATATGACGTGCAATGTGTCTGGAGCGGTCACGCGCATATGCCCATCCAAAACGGTATGCGGGACGCATGTCGACCCGTCGCGGATCACTTACTATCGGCGAGAGGTCGGCGGCCTGAGTTTTATGCGGGTCAGCTCAAAAGACCTTGAATCGCACGTAGCGTCACGTTGTAGCATTTTGAAGTAGCTGACGGGGATGGCTGGCAAGCCAACCGGGCCGCTGTTTGCCGCCGACGTCGGTGAGACGATGATACTAGTGCGTTCGATGTGTATACGGCAGAGGGGGACTCTGGTGCGCCAATCACTGCCTGCGAATTGCTCTAACGCGCTCCGAGTGCTCGCATGCGAATAACAAGGTACTTCTGCCCAGACACCGGGGATGGTGGGTCGCTAGGCTCTTCGGCCGGCACGTTGATGGCATACGAACAGCCGCGGATCAACTCTGTTCAGCGCCACTCACTTAATCAGCATGACTTTGACGATCCTCAGGACAGCGGACAATACCTCCTTCCAGCTGTGCGCGCCAGTGTTGAGCCGCATTCCGCCAATAGTCGGCGGTTTTTGAAAAAAGGAATGAAGCCAGGTTTCTGCGACCATTGATCACTCCGTAATTAGAATTTGCGGCGAACGTTTTGCCGCAAATCATCGTCGGCAGCGCTCCCTCTGTCGACGCCTAACTTCCGCCCGGCCATCGACATGAGGCCGGGCGCTTTTTTTGCGTCGATGAATGACCGTTTGGAGGGTTCTGGTCCGCGGTGCTTGATGATTGCGAAGGGTTTAGGGAGAGAGACAAACCTAAGCGATCGATTGGGAGGATAGTTCGTCACATAATGAAATCGATTGATCCGATCCTAGCGCCCGCGTTGCTCTGGCCTCTCGCATCCATGGTCCATGGCCGACCTCGTGGCCGTCAACGCCAACCACCCGGCCACCCGCATCGCCGCTGTGGCTCTGCGCGGAGCGACTGATTTAGCTGCCGCGCATGAGTTATGGAGAGGACCGTCCGCGTCAGCTTAACGCTCCAATCGCGCGTCGATCTCGTCGATCCCTGCGCGTGATGATGGACGACACCGTGCGCCCGGACGCAGCGCGCGGTGCTGCCCGGAATCGACCGCTCGGTCGGCCGTCCCATCTGTCCGGGTAAGCTCTCGCGTGCGGATTTTTCGCGCTACGGATTCGACGTCGTGAGGTGGGTGACAACAGGGATACGCGTGCTTTCTGATCGGGAAGGGCGTGATCAGAGAGCACTTCTCTTCGTGATCACGTGAAACTCTGCACCCAAATTTAAATGGCCTTCGCGCAACCGAGCGACTATTGTCGATCCATGTCTCGCCTTTTGCGTCTAACTGCTACTATCATCCTGCCGATGCTGCCGGTCGTCGCGAACGCTGCACCAATTAATGAAAAGGGGCCCAAGCCGGTCTGGCAAGGCTACGGCTTCCTGCCCGGCTATCGCCAACCGCCGAGCAACAGCATTCCGCTCTACAAGCAGAAGGACTTGATACGCCGGTTCTCGCGCGCCGACCGACGCCACTGGTATATTGACTCGGTTCCTCAGTATTACGGTTGGGACGGCGAGTGGCACTATTTCGGCCAACCCGGCTTCCGCGGCGGCCGCTACAATGGAGGCAGTTTCGGACCGTGCTGGACGCGGACGCCGATCGGGCCGATCTGGAATTGTGGATGATCGCGCGCGCCGCTAGGAGAAACTTCACGCCATTGCGCCGGAATTACGTCGCGGCGTTTACTGACGTCCTGCCCCGATCTTCGCCATCGCGCTGCAGCCCCAGAGGCAGAGCGTGCTCGCAGATTCGATGATCAGGTCCGCCTGCGGCAAATGAGCAGGCAAGTAACCGCGATGACGATCCTGATCCGATCCGGCGCGAAATCGGCCGCTGTTGATCGCCGCCTTTCTGCGCTGCGGCCCAGGAGCCTTTGCCGGACACAAACGGCCGCTGCAGTGATGCTGAACTCTCGCGGCAAGTTATTCTGGAATGAACACATCCTTCAGCTCGCATTCCCATTGACACAACAACAGGGACGCCAGGCGCGTGCTGAAATCCGCTCAGCTCAAGGAATTATGAGAACCGATGCAATCGTTTGGCATTTGTTCGAAGCAGTGCACCAGCTCCTCGAGGACAAGGCCATGCGGCAGCCGCTCAGACCATTCAATGCTTCGAGCGCCGGTTGGCAGTGCTAGAAATTTACCACCCGCCCGATGTTGACGTCGTGCGCCGGGTCTGTAATGGCCACCCGGAAATGGAGTGCCCGTCCGGCCATCGATATCCGCTCGAATGATCACCCGTTGTGCAGCTTTGGGCGCCTAAGCGCGATTGTCAGGTCCTTCAGCGATGAATGAGGCGCTCCAAGAGTCGTCACTAGAAGCGCGTATTTTTGAGCAATACATCACCCTCCACCGCGCGGGGATAGTGGGACGCCACCTCGAATGATGGCAATAGGTCAAGAATAGCTTGCAGCGACAACTGCCCTTCGTAGAGCTCCCGGTCGCTATATTCCGTGTACACGAAGCGCGTGTTGCTCAAGGTCTGCATGCCGCCGGCGATAACATCGGCTTCGGCTCCCTGGACATCCATCCAGATGAAATCGATCATATTCAGCTTGGCTTCGCTGCACCAATCGTCCAGCCGCCGCGTTTCAACCGAGACAGGGCGATCGAACCGAACCCAATCATACTCAGTAAGATGATTCTTCGGGCGGCGTATTGAGCCGGAGAGGTCCCATTCCTTCGCATCACCATCTGCATTGCTTGGATGGAAGTCGATCATCCCGTTTCGATCACTGATCGCGATTTCAAGCAGCTTCAACCTATTGAGGGATGGCCCCAGCTTCTTCTTGAAGCGCGCGATCGCTCTGGGGTCCGGCTCAAAGCAGTAGAGCTGAGCTTGCGGGCAGAGGTTGAGAAACTGTTGCGTATCGGTCCCATCATTACAGCCGATATCCAGGATGACGGGATTCGGCTTCTGAAGAAGTGAAACAATGTGCTGGTGTACTTCGATAGACGACACGGGTGCTTTTTCCATTGGGCGCGGAGATCGGTTGAATTTTGTCTTTGACGCCGCAATCACACGCCAGACGCGCCGGCACAACGCATATCAATGTATATGATTCATAAACCTGTCGGTTCCCTTGAATTATGACAGCCATTTGGAGGCCATCAACATCAAAAGGGAATCCTGTCGAACCGGGGCCTGCAGCGACTGCCCTGCAATGCAAATTGACCCTCTATCTCGGGAGACGAGGCAACTGCGAGCTAGATCGTCGTCTCCGGTCCGCCTTTCGGAGCGGTCGAAAGATCGGCTTCGTACTAATGTAAGTCGTCGGCTATTCTCCTCAAAGCGTGCCCGCCAGACTGATCTCTCGTGCGCAGGAATAGCCAATCAGCTCGATCCCGGTTGCGACAGGCAAGATGTGCCTAGTCGACCGACCGCTGCCATCTCGGATTCGCTGACGCAACGTGTGAACCACCCAGTGGAATCACCTAATCCCCGGAATACCGTACGAGGTCAAGGGACCGACGCATGGGTTGCTGCGCGCAAGCAAAACACTGCACGGCGGTCGTCGCGGATCTCTTCGATTTCTGGCAGGAGACCTTGCTGCGGATCTCCGGCAAATCAAAGCTGGCCGTGGCAATCCGCTATGCCGTCTCTCGGCGCGCCCTCTTCGAACACCTCCCACCGGCGGCCGCATTGAGCTCGAATCCACCACCGTCGAACGCGCCATTAGCTCCAACAATTCGAAAAGCTTTTCGCGGGCAGCGGCGGCGGGACAAACCTTGGCAGCCATTCGCAACCTGCCGCAAACGACGTAAATGACAATGTCGATCCATTCGCGTAATTTCAGATGACGTATTGCCAACGGCTTACCTTGAAACGAAATCGAAGCGCTTATGCCATAGGACCACGCCCTCTGACGACCTCAGCTTGCCGCTGGCGTAGTTCAAATCGAGATTTCACATGCCTTATGGTTGAGTTCGCGCACGCTCTCCTGATGCTTGCCACGTCGGTCCTCAGGCGTGGATCGCTGTTGAGCTGCCGATCTCGCTCCATCACCGACCGTGGTATACAATTTCGAACCTCGATCAGCGGGTCAGTTTAAGAGGACGAGCTCTGCATGATTCCGCCGAATTTTGCGATAGGCCGTCATATGCAACTTTAGGACTCGCCGGTTTACGTCTGCCACAAGCGCGCATAAGGCTTTCAGCCAGCAGATCAGGATGTCTGCCCTCCGCGACGATCCGGCCCCTGTCTAAGACGACGATCTTGTCGGCACCACAGATGGTGCTGACTCGGTGAGAGATGACCACGACAGTCTTGCCGTGCGACGCAAATCCTCAAGGAGCCGGTGCACAGTGGCTTCGGCAACCGAGTCGAGGGAGGAGGTCGGCTCGTCCAAGATTAGGATTTCCGGATCCCGGTATAGAACTCGTGCTAACGAAAGGCGCCTCAGACAAGTTGGCCTACAGCATCAGTCTCGTCTCAACCGCCGGAGAAAATGCCTGTCGCGTCCTCTCAACTCTGTTCACAATCCTGCTAATGTGGTGTGGCACGACGCTTGTTCTGGACCGGACCGTCGCTCGAGGTGAGTTGCTCTCCTGCTATGCACTGCTCGGCGATATCAACCGACCGGTCGCCGACCTGCTCCAAACTAACAAAATTGTGCTGCAGGCCGGCCAGCGCCGTCGAAATACGCGACACTTCGATCGGTGTTAGGGACGTGAGAAACCCTGGGCTCAACCGGTGTTTCGGCGAAAGCAATGTCATTTCCGCAACAGCTTGTCGGCCGTGTATCTAAGCGCGTCTGCTTCCGGACAAAGACACGCGCAGGCCCGCCAACGGATCAGCAGACCTGCAGGCACGGATCGTTCAGCTCATTTTTGGCCTGACTCTTGCTGTAATTTGGTTTGTCACAATGTGACTATCACCAACTTGAGCTCAGGAGACCTGTATGAATTTTCGTCCGCTTCCCGACCGCGTCGTGGTCAAGCGCACCGACGCCGATAAGAATACCGCTTGCGCCGTTATCATTCCCGACACAGCCAAGGAAAAGCTGCAGGCATGGGTCGTTCAGCTCATTATTGGCCTGACCCTTGCTATAATTGGACTTGTCACAATGTGACTATCTGCAACTTGTTCAAAACGCTCAGGAGTCTTGTATGAAATTCCGTCCGCTTCACGACCGCGTCGTAGTCAAGCGCATCGACGCTGATGAGAAGACCGCTGGTGGCATTATCATTCCCGACACAGCCAAGGAGAAACCCTCGCAGGGCGAAGTCATTGCAATTGGCCCGGGCGGCCGCGATGAGACCGGCAAGCTGATTCCGATCGACATCGAGGTCGGAGACCGCGTGCTGTTCGGCAAATGGTCGGGTACCGAAGTCAAGATCAATAGCGAGGAGCTGTTGATCATGAAGGAGAGCGACATCATGGGCGTTCTCACAGATGTGTTTTCCAACAAGAAAGCCGCCTAACCCAGCGCTCGCACAGCTCACTCCCTGAAGAGCGCCCACTTAGGCGCGCTGAAGGGTGAGAAAATAAGAACTGAGGGAATTCTTAATGTCAGCCAAAGAAGTCAAATTCGGAGTAGACGCGCGCGACCGCATGCTGCGTGGCGTCGACATCCTCGCTAATGCCGTGCAGGTCACGCTTGGTCCGAAGGGCCGCAACGTCGTGCTCGACAAGTCGTTCGGCGCGCCTCGCATCACCAAGGACGGCGTTGCCGTCGCCAAGGACATCGAACTCGACGACAAGTTCGAGAACATGGGCGCCCAGATGGTGCGCGAGGTCGCTTCGAAGGCGGCGGATGCTGCCGGCGACGGCACCACCACTGCGACCGTCCTGGCCGCCGCGATAGTCCGCGAAGGCGCCAAGTCAGTTGCCGCCGGTATGAACCCGATGGACCTGAAACGCGGTATCGACCTCGCGGTCGAAGCCGTCGTTGCGGACCTCCAGAAGAACTCCAAGAAGGTCACCTCGAACGAGGAGATCGCCCAGGTCGGCACCATTTCGGCCAACGGCGACCAGGAGATCGGCAAGTTCCTCGCCGACGCCGTGAAGAAGGTCGGCAACGAAGGCGTGATCACGGTCGAAGAGGCCAAGTCGCTCGAGACCGAACTCGACGTCGTCGAGGGCATGCAGTTCGACCGCGGCTACATCTCGCCCTACTTCGTGACCAACGCCGACAAGATGCGCGTCGAGATGGATGACGCCTACATCCTCATCAACGAGAAGAAGCTCTCCTCGCTGAACGAACTGCTGCCGCTGCTCGAGGCCGTGGTGCAGAGTGGTAAGCCGCTGGTCATCGTCGCGGAGGACGTCGAGGGCGAAGCGCTCGCGACCCTAGTCGTGAATCGCCTGCGTGGTGGCCTGAAGGTCGCGGCCGTCAAGGCTCCGGGCTTCGGCGATCGCCGCAAGGCCATGCTGCAGGACATCGCGATCCTGACCGGCGGCCAGGCGATCTCGGAAGACCTCGGCATCAAGCTCGAGAACGTCACGCTCAACATGCTCGGTCACGCCAAGAAGGTGATGATCGACAAGGAGAACACCACGATCGTCAACGGCGCCGGCAAGAAGGCCGACATCGAGGCGCGCGTGGCCCAGATCAAGGCGCAGATCGCGGAGACAACCTCGGACTACGACCGTGAGAAGCTCCAGGAGCGACTTGCCAAGCTCGCGGGCGGCGTCGCGGTGATCCGCGTCGGAGGCGCGACCGAGGTCGAGGTGAAGGAGCGCAAGGATCGCGTTGATGACGCAATGCATGCGACCCGTGCGGCTGTCGAGGAAGGCATCCTGCCGGGCGGCGGCGTCGCCCTGCTCCGCGCTTCCGAGCAGCTCAAGGGCCTGCGCACCAAGAACGACGATCAGAAGACCGGCGTCGAGATCGTGCGCAAGGCACTGTCCTGGCCGGCCCGCCAGATTGCAATCAACGCCGGTGAAGACGGTTCGATCGTGGTCGGCAAAGTCCTGGACAACGAGCAGTACTCTTATGGCTTCGATGCGCAGACAGGCGAGTATAGCAACCTTGTCTCCAAGGGCATCATTGACCCGACCAAGGTCGTGCGCATCGCGGTCCAGAACGCCTCCTCGGTGGCCGCTCTCCTGATCACGACGGAAGCGATGGTTGCCGAGCTGCCGAAGAAGGCCGCGGCTGGTCCAGCAATGCCTCCAGGCGCCGGTATGGGCGGTATGGACTTCTGATCTACTCTGCCAAATTATCAATGACCATGCAAAACCCTGGCGGGAATGCCAGGGTTTTGCGTCGGCGGGCTTGCAACATAGCCCTAGCAAGCCGCTGTGTGTCAGAAGGTTGCGTAATCGATGCTGTTGCGCATACGGTCGGGCAGATCACGGGGAATGACTTTCTTGAGGATGCTAACGACTCTGAACGTGCTAGCGGGCTGGCTGGGCCACGTGGTTTTGCCGTAAAATTGGCGATTTGTTGCCGATTGCTCTCTAGGGGCTTTTTTGTTGTAGTGTTTGCGCCAAATCTCCGCGCTTTTCTGTGAGTCTGCAAGGCGGAGGCACCGATCGTCGCTGAGATTCCGCCCGGAAGCGGCCGTTGAAAGCCTGGATGAACGCATCATCGTTTGGCTTGCCGGGCAGCCAAACCAAGCATAACGCCGCGCTGTCGCCCTCAGTCAAGATTGCGCGAGACAACTCGCTGCCCTGCTCGATGCGGATCGTCGATATCTCACTTCTTTGTAGGCCCTTTCCGGTATCTCCACGACGCCGCTGCCGAAGGCTCGTACTGCGCAAATGCCACAATAGATGCGGATCGTCTTCATGGAGTTCTCTCCCGTGTCGGCACGCATTTTCATTCGCTCCTTTCGCAGAGCAGCAGGCCACGTCGTAACCGTCATCAGCCGCAGGCCAGCCGAGAAGAACATCAGGAAAGCCACAGTTCTGATCGATCGCGATTTCACCATTGGTCACACGACTCGTCTGTTTGGTGCTTTCGTCGAACATCGGGGCCGATGCATCTATGGTGGCATCTACGAGCCCGGCCATCGGAGCGCAGACGGTGCGGTTCATCGTTGCGCAACATACCTAGTTTTGGCCAATGGGAAGAAACGGTCCTCGAACACAGCTTGATTACGTCGACTAAATTTCAATCCATACTTAACTCGGGAATTACAGTCAGGACATCGCCTCGTTTCTCGCGAGCACCGACGTGAGGACTGCTTTACTGATGAGGTCGTCGTCCTAGCTGATGCGGATGCGGCCACGCGGCGCTCCAAAAAAGGCGTCTTATGCTCAGCTTCGACGAATGGAACGTCTGGTATCGAACGCGCAACGAGGCTACCCCGGCGGTAGACCGCTGGCTAGTGGCCCCCCCATCCTTGAGGAAATCTATACAATGGAGGACGCGCTCGCCTTCGGCGGCGCCTGCATTTCCCTTCTGAATCACGCCGATCGGGTAGGAGTTGCCTGCCTGGCGCAACTCGTGAACGGCATCGCGCCGATCATGACCAAGACAGGGAGGTGCGTGGCGCAAGACCATCTTCTTTCCTTTTGCGCATATGAGCCGCTTTGGTCGCGAAAGACTTTTGCACGCGCAAGAGCCACGGAGGACATGTTTTGAATGCCATATTTCACGTTCGCCTCGCTATGCCGCCCAATGTTGCATGACAGACCTCTCCTCGGTCGGCTCGCTTTGGGACGAGACACCAATCGACAACGCAGAGCGAGTCTTGAGAAGAATGGGAGGTTACTGAAACGAGCGTGTGCCTCCGATAGGTCCGACAAGACTTATCTTAATGAGAGCCCACGCAGCGGTTGCAATAGGTCGAAGTCCCGCAGAACGTGCTTATACTGCACTTACATCCACACTATACCAATGTGTAACCGAGATAGCCGCGGGGATGAATTGGCATGAAGCGCGCCCGGATTCATTGTGAACCTTATGGCCATGTATACTCAGGTTTATGCCCAATTCCCGGCGCAGGAACGCACGGCCGAACGCCGTGCAGCTGCACTATACTCCAATTTGATCGCTGACCTCAGTCAGCTACATTTCGCCGACGCGGATGACCGCCGAGCATTCCCTCCAACCCTACACAGCATATTGGCAAGGCATGGACTGTTCGGGCTCACCACACCAGGAGAGCACGGCGGATTAGCTCTTCCCTTAGAGGAGGCCATCAACCTCATCTCTGCCACTGCATCCTTCGATGTCTCCGCTGCCTCTACCCTCGTCATCCATAACTTCCTGGCCTTGCCCTGCATCCAAGCGGCACCGCACATCCCGGAACAAAAGCATATCATTTGGGGTGCAACACGCGGCGATCTCTGCGCTTTCGCTTTGACGGAGCCCGGAGCTGGCTCGGCCCCGAGGCACATAGAGGCTTCGGCCCTCATGCGCGAAGATAAAGTTCGTATTTCTGGCCGCAAGATCTAGATCGGCCTCGCTGACTGGGCTCGCTGGATTGTTTGATTTGCACGCGCGTCTGGACCCAATGCGAAAGGTCGGCTCGTTGGTGTACTCGTTGACAGGCAGGCTCCAGGCCTCAAGGTCACGCACGAGCATCGCACACTGGGTCTACGTGGCATCATTCAGAATACCCTGGATGTTGAGGTGCCGCGTTCTTACGTGCTCTCTCGCGATCAAGACGGCTGGGGCGCGGCTTCATCTAGCATGAACCGCGGCCGTATTGGTGTGGCTGCTATGGGTCTTGGAGCCCTTGAGCGCGCTATCCAGGTCGCAGCCTTTTATGCAAGCCATCGCCGGCTCGGTAAACTGCGCATGATCGAGAACAGCTACATCGAGCAGTTATTTGGACAGATGGTGCTGCGGCGGGAAGTCGTGAAGGCGATGCTGGCCGCATCATGCCAACTTGTTTCAGCGCAAGGCGCGCCAAACGTCCACCTTGCGTCGGCAACGAAGGTTTTGTCCTCGGAGTGGTGCGGCCTTGTCGCTGATCAATGCGTCCAGCTGTTAGGTGGCCGTGGTTACGACGAAGGAGCGCCTTTAGCCAAAATCTATCGAGACGCTCGCAGCCTTCGCATCTTCGAAGGTCCGACGGAGGCGCTCCTATCACATCTCGGCCGCTGCCTCCTCTCTAAAGCCACGCGTGACGAAATAGCCGATCTCTTTCGGTCAGTTGGAGCGGCATCAGGCCATGCTGCTGCAATTGAGGAGCTCTCTGGGCTCAATGAGACAGATGGGGCCGTGCTGATCTATGCGGGTTGGCTCACCACATTGGGGCTGTCAAAAGCTGTCATGTCTGCTGGCTGCTTCTCTGCCTCAGATTGCGCCGCAGCGGCGGCTCACCTGGTCAGTTCCGAGCTTGCAACTCTCCGTACTCGCGCGCCGGCCCGGCAATCTGTCGAAGTGCGCAATCTGGCTAGTCGGACTCTGACCACCTTCCTTGAAAGATGCGGCTTGTTCGATTCGCTCACCTGTCCTCACGGACGATTACCTTAGATTGGTGCAGTATGTCTGACAGCTGGCCGAGGCCGGACGTCTTTCCACCTGCTGGTTCCGTGCGCGGACGATGCAACCGCGGAAAGGCGAAGCATCCCTGATGCACTGCCACGTCGAATTCCGACAGGCTGCTATGAGGGCCTAACCTAATCTCGCTCCGGTCAGACACCTCGATGTCGAGATCGAGCGCACCATCAACGGCCGGGACGCCGACGAGCGTCCCGCTGTGCGCAACGAAAAGAGCAAGCCGCTTCTTGAGTACATGCACGACTTGTTGTTGCGCGGCGCGAAACGCTCTCGCCCTCCTCCGAGGTCCTGAAGCTTATGAATTACATGCTCCGCTAGATGACTTCGGCCGTCGATGGCAGGATCTGCTTAACCACGGATGGTGTTGAGAAGTCCTTACCTTCAGTTCGTGGCAGCTTTTTTTGGTTTTTCCTACCAGGCAGCCACCATGCGTTCGTAGGCCTGCTCGACGCGTGCGACGTAACCAGCTTCCCGTTCGCGGATTTCCTTGATCCAATAGCCCGGCCCGGGCCAGCCTTGCCGTAGGCACGGGGAGCCCCAGCCTTCAGAGCCACCTTCCGGAGTTTCATCGCCGTGAACGCTGGCCGCGCGTAAGCGTAGTCCTTCCCGGTCGTCAGGACGTGCCAGATCATGACTGCGAGCTTGCGCGCCGTCGCGACGGCTGCGACCCCGGCCCCGTGCTTTTTCTGCGTTCGGTTGAAGAATGCTCGCAACGGACCCGGCGCCGTCTTGGCTGACCATGCCGCCTCAACCAGCATCTTGCGGGCGTCACGGTTGCCCTGCTTCGAGATCCGGCCATGCCGTGCCGGGTGCTCGCCTGCCGAACCCGCGGAGTCAACCCGAAATAGCTGCTGAGCTTATCCGGCGACGGGAAGCGTGCGATGTCGCCGATGGAGGCCAGTACACTCGATGCGACAACCGAACTCACGCCGGGGATCGTCATCAGCTTGAGAGCCGTGGATCGTCCAGAGCCTGCTGGGCCACGACTTTGTCGATCTCCGACAGTTGCTTCGTCACGCGTTCGAGTTCCACGATCAGACGCCAGAGCATTGCACGCTCCTCCGATGGGAGAGGCAGACTGTCCAGCCAATGCTGTCCGCGCTTGCCGAAGAGATAGCCTTTGTAGGGCGGGATGAGGTCGGCATGCAGGATAGCCTTCGTGCGCCCTTTAATCCGGATGATCTGCGCCAAGACGCCAGCGCGCTCGGCCATCTGGCGCCGGCGGCTGGAGGTGTCCTCGTCAGCAACCCAGACCTCCGGCAAGAAGCCGGCAGCATGCAACTTTGCCAGGGTCCCAGCATCGACCTTGTCCGTTTTGACTCGCGCATAGGCAATCGCCCGAACGAGCCTCGGATTGGCGACCGCGACGCGCTTAACGTGCGGGCGCAGAATACGTTCGACAGCCGCGCTGTTGCCCGTCACCTCGATGACCACCTCATCTTCGAGGCTGAGTGTCTTGGCAAAGGCGACAAGCCGATCGTGGACGAGATCTACGCGGAGCTGTCGGATTATTGTTCCGTCCTCCAGGATCGCCACCCGGGCGAACGATCGGTGGATGTCCATGCCGACGATTTGCATGCTTGGTTCTCCTTGTCTCAGGAGCCAGTGGCTTGCAGGACATCTACGGATCCGCGCTCGCAGCGCAGCCGGGCAAGTCGTAGGGGGCGGCCAAGTAACAAAGCGAGCTTACAGCTCATGGTCATGGCGGCCTGCCACCGTTTCGTGCTCCAGCGCCCCTATCCCGGCTTCGACAGACTAATCCGGACGACCAGTCCTCTCCACCGGGTTTGAGCGCTGAAAAGATCATGCCCTTTAACAATTGCGCTGAGCGCGCATTGAGAGGCATCGCCTTGGGAGCGCAACTGGACCTTCGCCGGTAGCTAGCGGGGGCCGACCGTGCCGCCATCATGCTGACGATAGTCAGGACCCGTCGCCTGCCAAGTGCTGCTCAAAGCCCTCTTGCCCGGCATGCCACCCTGGGGCTCTTCCGAGACCGCATGCCTACCTGGGGCCAAGCTGTTACATTGGATGGATCGAAATTGTACGATTGCACGCTAGCCTCACGTCCAAACAATCAATTGAGCTGATCCTATCATGGATAGGCTTTCCAGAAGCTGACGAGGCCGTCGCTCGTGAAGCAATGCATCGCCACATCGGCAAAAAGGAAACTGCCCCGCGGCTCTCAATCGTCGCGGGGCTTCCGCTCGGAGGGCACGCTTCGCGAGCGGCTTGCTCGGACTCGCGGCAGCTGATTCAGGAGAGACTACCGTGCGATTCCGGCCACAATATCGACAAACGATGAGTCGGGAACAGTAAGCGTAGATCGGATCCCGTTTTGATTGGCGCTTCACAGTTATCTTGGCCCGCGTGATGCGCTGACGCGCCTACGAGCGTCCGGACAATGCGAAGACACCGGCATCACTGTCCGCCAATGAAGCGGCGATGAAATCTATGGGCCGCACGGGCCGCATATGTACGTGCTCGGGAAAAGACGGGGCACCTGTGACATCGAGCTATTCGACATGGTCCGACACACCGCCGACAACTTCCGGAGGACGCGACCGAGGGCATCGGGTACCAGTGAAAGGCCGCCCGTTGGACTGGTTTCCGATCACTTTCGAGCTTGATCGGACGTGCCCGGCTGTCGTCGAAGTCGTGGAGGTAAAGGATCGTCTTTCGTGAATGATGTCGCAGAGCCGCGCCTTGCAAATATCGATGGGCTTCTGCTGACACCTTCCCGCGGCACATGGCATATGCGAGTTTCACAACCTCTTTGAAGAGATCGGCTTATGTCTATGCTTGACCATACCCTTGGGTCGGACGTCCGCTGGACAGATGGGTGGTTTCCAGCCAGGATGGCATCGCCCCACACCGGCCGCTTTCGTTTTGTGAAAGGCGTCGGGTTCGTCAGCTTTCGGAAAGCTAGTCCCTCTACAGTGACATGGAAGTTAGCGGCGCGTGGTAGGGACAGCGCTCGCCCCGTGTATGCGTGGGGCTTTCGGGCGCCGAGTCACGTTTCTGCTAACTTCAACCAGTGCGGGCGTGGCAGCGACAGCGTCTGAATCACCGTCCTGACCAGCGCCGAGTCGCGCCCGCGCTGCTTCCGGTGCAACACTGGGATCATATGTAAGTCATCGGATCTTCCAGATCAAACCAACAGCCAGCTCAGCAGAGAGGGGGTCCAGGCCGTAAATTCGAAAATTGTTGAATGAGCTTGTAGTCGGCTCGCCCCAAAAGTTTGCCGTTAGGCTTGGAACGAACATAGTGCATAGTTTTCACTTTCGGTTCTGATGTTGAGATCTTCAAGCAGATCCGGACCACAGCAAAAGCGGAATGACGAGGACAAGCACGGATTGTTGCCGAGCTCATGGCGAGCGTCGACTCGGTCGTGCGCTGGTGCGACGGCACGCATTGTCGTTGACAGCAGCTGCTTGCCTGGGGAGGTCAGTGGAGAAGCGGCCGGCGACGATTCCAAAGCAGACGAAAATACAACTTGTGCCGATTGTGTTGGATGCGTGATGCCCGCCCTTAGCCCTGAGCGCAAGGGCTAAAGGCGTCGAAACCCACACGAGGAGCTTAGCCAACTTAAAGGAAAGTCTAACGGGCCACCGTTCCTGCTTGAGTGCAAGCGCAGCCCATCCAGGCTTTGACGCGCCAGGGCACGAGCTCATCAATCTGAGTGACCGGCCAGCCTCTCTCTCTGTGGGCATTTTCTCCTCGCTGCATTACTTCCAGAGAGCTTCCGCCGAGCATGGCGCTCCAATGTCGGAAGGGGGCGCCCTGAGCTCTGCTTCACGTCGGGCGCGCGTTGAGGGCGCCACAATCCGTGTTCCCTGCCGTGCTTGCAATGCCGGACGCGTTGCGGATGTCCGGCATCGATCGCGAAAGGATCCATTCGCGGGCCTCGGCCAAGTATCTTTACAACGTCCCGAACACTCACGTCATCCTTAGTGTGACGACAGTCGATAAATCATGTTGGTTCGGGTTCCTGTAGCGGTCTGCGAGACTTTTGAACAACTCACCCATCTGATCTGAGCGAACAGTAAATTCCCCATAATTGGGATCAAAGAGGGTCGTCATTCCATTCGATGTCGACGTTACGATTGTGTGGGCACCACCAGCGGCGAAACGCAAGCTGACGAAGTAGATCGACCCATCGTCGGCGACCTCATTCACGATCTGCTCAATGCGCGAAGATGTACCAAACCTATATCGCGTCTCTTGGGCGAACGGCTCTAGGCCGGCTTCGCGTAACATCGTAGTTTTTGCTTCGAGGTCGTGGGAACCTTCCGCCCTATTCCTTCGCAACAGACGCTTGAGGTCTTCATACCGCTGCTGCCGCATTGCCGCCGAGCTGTGATTTTGAGTCCCCGGGCGCAGCGCCGTCATCCGGGATGATGGGCTACTCGGGAGATTGAGGAGCCACTCCGCTCCCAATCCAACGCAGATTCCGCTGACATTGGCACCGGACAATTCCGCAGTCCTGTATTCGAACAGAGGACGAATAGGCTTCGCTGGAGACGATGGATTTGAGCTGGAGGACAGAGAGGATGTGCTGGGCTCCGAGGTGCTTGGACTGTAAATGATTACATTTGAGGTCTGTGGCTTGCTGCAGCAGAGGCCCATTTTGTCGGACAATTCCCCGCATGGCGGGCTCTCCCGTTGAGCGAGATCCGTCAATGCTTGAGCAAATTCGTAGCCGTCCGCCGACCCACTCGGTTCGTCAGCTTGATTAGGGCGTGTGGACCGGTCACTAACTCGATTATACATGCCGGTTCGCCTGCTTCTTCAGTGTACGTTTCCTCAGAGCGAGCGCGGGCTGCTTACGCTCTGCTTGCGAATGATCTTGCGGCAAGCTGACGACGAGCTGACAACCAGATAAATTAGCGAAGCTACCGCCCCACGCCTAATTAGTGTCTCGACCGCCGCTGCTCACGAGCCCCGCTCCAGATGTGGGATTGTGGCCGGCGAGCTGATGACTGTCGCACGGCGACGGCACGCGCGACCTTCTGCAATTCCGGATGCAGTCAGGGTGATGGGGCGAGAGCGCCTTCGTCACTAAATGCGACCGTCGCCTTGGCCTCGATCTCACAACCATCGCGTTACGCCGCCGGTCGGCACACACTTCTCGCTCCAAAGAGTGCGCAATTCGCGTCGTCGGATCGCCCAGCGATGCCTTGTGAGGATGATCGTCGGCCCGGCGAGATGCTGTTGTTGCCGCCGAGCGCGTTCAGCACGGTTCCGCGATCTTTACCCGGATCAGTGCACTGTTTGCTTCTCCCGGTCGATAGTAGCTAATTCGACTGCCCCCGCGCACGGCTACGGTCAATTGATCCTAACATATACACGCTCTTGGCGCCTCGGTTCGGCGGCGCCGAATCGGTCTTCTGCAGCCGCTCGGCGTCACCTTGCGCTTGGATATTCCTAATCAGCTCATCATGGTGCCGCGCTCATCCGCGCGAACAACATTGCGGCCTCTGAGGGCCCTAGTCCAACGATGCCTATAAAGCTCGGCGGTGGCATCGGGATGTCGCGATGAATGGGCCTCCACAGGTGAAGGCAATATCGGCTGTTATTCACATACTGCGAATATGGCGGATGCAGTTGCATGACGCATTCCTCTTCATCCCAGAACAGGTCTTTTACAAAGCACATCTCTTCCCAATTCGGACAGCGCCGCGGCGTCGAGACCGCAACATGCTCCCAGCCAGGACGAACAAATCCACTTATCTTTAGTTCACACCCGCAAGGCCCCTGCACAAGGAACACGCCGCAAGGGCCTGATCCCGGAACCGTAGCGAACCGGCCGTGTTGCACGCGGCCGGCCTCCAGCTTCTCTATCAACTGCGCTCGCACGCCCGCTCCTTTGCCTTTCGAAGGGCCTTGAAACCGACGCGGCTTACGTTGTCTCGCAAATCGTTACTGTACCGCTCTTCAGAGCACCATCTGAGAAAGCCGCAGATGTCCATCATCACTCGTTCTCCTGCTATAGTCTTCTAACGATCGCATCGTGGGCGGAACGCTCTCAGGAGCCACCGATTACGTGAGTACGGGCGGTAGCACGATCTGGGCGATGGCGAATCGCTCCGCCGACCGCACCTTCCCGGTTCATAGTACAACTCCGTCATCGAGCCCCTTTCATGCGAAGCATCTTACTCATGGATGCCGGCCAGTATTGGTCGCACATCGCCGAATACAGCGCGCATCAGCAACACTTATGTCTGCCATCGCTCTCCCGCGCTTCAAGCAAGCGTTAGTACGCATTCATGTCATGGCGCTTGAGCGCAAGAGACTGGCGGCCCCCTCTCTTCAATGAATTGGTCGTCATCATGGCATTCTCTCTATAGTGGGCCTTGACATCTAGATTCCATGATGTCTCGCAAAGCCAGTGATGGCTCCAGCTGAACCGACGATATTACTGCTTGGCGAGATCGTACCTGATCATTCATGGCTTTCTCGTCGAGTCTGAACAGTGGCAATGCGCCCGACACGATAGAAAGAGGCTGCGCGAATCGGCCTGCACCCAGAGCCGCGGACGCCTGGTATGAACTGACGTCGAACCGACGACAATCGAGCGGATCGCCTGCCATCTCGGCCTCTCCTCGTAAGCTAACGGTCAGGAACAATGATTAATCGATCTCAATCATCGTCGGCCGATCTTCACGCGGCACTACGATGCGAGTTCGAACTCATTGCTCAGGGTATGGCGCTCGCGACGCTCAGCCTTTTGCAGCTAATGAGGGTGTTGTCTTTCAGACATGGACGTCGCGAATCCGACCTCTGGCAGCGGCTCTGTGTCGCCAACGCCCGACATACGCGCTTTTGGTGGCATCAAAGCGGTGCGGATACTTCTGCGTCGTGGCATGTAGATTGCTGCGGTGACGGAAAGCGACGCTAACTGTACCGATGATACGCGAGCATACCATCGGACGGAGGCTCGCCGCGCAACAGACAAACATTCCGATACTCTCCTTGCAAGAGGACTGCGAGATTATGAGTGGTACGAGGCATGCAAAGTCCGGCATTTCTCAGCGGACCAGCGCGACGTCTGATGAAATGACGCATTGGCGCGCACCAAAGCACCCACCGATCAGGCATTACGGCGCCGATTGTCGCTCCCGGTCGGCGCAAAGGAGGTGGAACCCTTGGCCGCTGGCCGCACTCCTCATAAATGTGCTGCTTTGGGCCGGGCTCTACTGGATCATCGCAGCGTTCTTCTGAATAAGCTGGCGGATGCCAGAGCAGCTAGGGGCTTTGCCACGCCTTGCGCATGCCGCGGCCGCTCCGTATACCCACGCACCATCAATGACGCAGATAGCTCGAATTGGCGAAACTCATATGCCATTGCAGCCGCAACGAAGTTCCACACACTGACCTGTAACAGCTGAACGGTCTGGCGCGGATTGGCTCCGGGCTTCCGCGTTACTGCGACGCATAGACTGCAAATTGAGGTCTAGGCTGCGCTTTTTCTTATGAGTATTTGCTTTCGAGAAGCTGACTAAGGAAGTAGGACTGAAGGAGCGTTGGGCAGGCGGATCGCTCCGCCTTATATTTCGCTATCTGGAGCGCGGGACAGGACCGTCAGGATGCCCCGCCCTACGGTGCCCCTCAACGTCACTTCCACGCACTGACTTGCTTGCTGTGCGACATCTGCGTGGCCATTGGGTCGGATAGCGATCAACACTTTACAGCTCTTCCTCGCGTCACGTATCGTCCTCGTCTTTGTGCATCTGCCACATGTGGGCGCGCCGAGCTAGCTTGTCGTATTCCACGGCAATTTTGAGCAGCCTGTCTTTGGCTCTCCCGTCAGCGAGCGCTTCCGCTTTCTTTCGCGTTGCTTCCGCACGGCCTCGCCAGTGCTCGGGTTGGTAGAGTTTACTTTTCGCATTCATGCCGAGAGCATGCAATTCGCAGATCAAAGAAATGCGACACCGGCGCTCCGTATAATCACGTAACAGCGACGCTCGAAGCCTCGGGTGCTGAAGGGGCAGTCGCCACGCACAGCCGCTATTCTGAAGCGCCACAGTGCGCGTTGCAGCCGAGGCGCGCACGAAGAATGCACAGCCTCGACATCCTCAGACGATTAGACGCACGAAGGGACTTGAATCGCACGTAGCGTTAGATTGTACGATCCTAGACAAGTGGGAACCACCTCCGACAATCCAGGCCGTTCCAGACACGCCAAGCGAATCACGAATGTTTCAGATATCCAAACTCACCTGGCGCGACTCGATCAGGACGCTAAGATGCTCAAGGTGCATCCTTGTCCGGGCTGCGTCGGAGCTGCTCCTATCGCGACTGGACGAAATCGCGCGTTTCGAGCTCTACACGGCGGGCGCTCCCATCACCCCAACCTCAGCACAACGCCAGACGGAGACTCCGTCCCAGATACCTCACCCGACGTCTTCACATAACGCGGAACACAGGCGCGACTACAGCAAACATAGTCTCGGCGCGCGTCATCATGGTTCGCTCTGAACGATCGAATGCATCATGAACAGTGGCTTGGGCGCACCTGCGGTTTTTGCCTGCTCTCCCTGCCTCGCGATAGGGCCATGCTTTCATCCCGTCGTCGCGCCGGCTACGGAGTCATTGGTCAGTTGGTGGTAGGCTGAGCCAGAGTACCTAAGCACATGTCAGGCCCAAACGGTGCATCGCCACATCCAGGCATGCACCGAACCACTGGATGCTCCCGAATGATTACTTGCTGGGCCAGCTCAGCCGCCAGTACTTCGACTCTTCGTGGTGCTCCGCCACTACAGCAGGTGTGGTTTCTGTCGTGCCGGACGGATGACCAGCACCGCACGAACGCAAAAGCGGAAGAACGAGCATGCCGGCACCTTCCTTAAGCAGTTCCGGCCTGTTTCCTGGCTCATAGGTCACGTTGCGCTTCGCGCAGGAAGATCAATAACGCAACCAACCGGACTTGAATGGATATCATGACTCAAAATCAACGAAGTCAGTTGGCTTCGCGCCTCACCATCTCCCGCTGCGCCATTGCTCTTGTCGCCGCAATGACCGCTGTAATCCCAGGGCCGGTCAACGCGCGCGATGAAACGCCGACCGCAGAAGAGAAAGAGGCTTGCATGGAGGACGTGTTCCGCCTTTGTAGCAGCCACATACCAGATCGCACCGCTATCACCGCCTGCCTCAGATCCAAGCAAGCGAGCCTCAGTCAGCGATGTCGCTACGTTATCTCGGTGCGAGACACTAGCAAGAAAAGCAGCGACTCGAAGTGAATGTGGCGGCCTGTTCATTCGCCTATCCGGAGAAGTGATCCCAGGGTGACCCGCAGGATGGTCACCCGCGGTCAGGTGACGAGCATGGCCGCCTACAATTGACCAACGCTATGGTCAGTCGCGCGTGTCGAGATAGGCGAATGCGGAAGTTACCCTTCGATATGTTCTGATTGGGTGTGGCGCACGTTATCAAAACGCTGCACAAGCTTGAAATTGGCTCTGCAATCCTACCATGAGGTTGATGCGGGGCCCCTTTTCAAGCGCGAATGTTCGGTGCAGCCCGTTTGCAGAAGTTCATCCAGGACCTGCACTTTCGCAGTCCGACATTGTTTCAACTGGGCATGCAATCGAGCTCAGGCCGTGCGCGGCGGCTCCGATACGCGTATACATCCCGACCAAGCAAAGTACTTCGTCTCGATCCGCATGGCGTATGGATCGACAGCGGCATCATGCAAGGCAGGCACATCACGCCATTCGATGTTCTCCAAAATCATCTTGCCACCGCAGAGGCTGCTCCGAAAACCGATCGCCTCGACGCGCCACAGCAGGGCGTATTCTGATGCAAGGCAGAAACGAACATGACCGGCCCTCACGCAAGCGGATCAACGGGACGGGTCCATCGCACTATGAACGGCCACCTTCATTTGCAACCGGGTGGGGTTATTGGGTAGAGCCAGCTGAGATCGGGGCTCGACCGCCCCATTACGGATAGCCTGGAATCAGTAGATGGAGCCGCTTCAACGGTTCGCCACCGCGGCGACGGCAGGCTATAAGAAGGATGAGGTGATCCGGCCGGAACACCGCGGCAAAAGGCCATTGCCGCCAAAAAACAGCGTCATCAGTCCTGCGACAAGCAACTCCAGTGTTCTAGCTGACCGACGATCTCCTCTCGACGGCACCACCGAAATGGAGAGCTTGACCCTCACGTAGCGTCAGGTTGTAGCCTCACCAAGCATGCCCACACTCAACCGCCTGCCGCCTCAAGCGTAAATGAGGCCATGTCACGTGGGACGGGCCACTGCATCAAGGCAATCGGTGCCGGGTCTCTTCAACGATGTCTTGCGGAAGAGCTCGAGGTTTGGACAGGAACGTGTAAAGTTCGATGGAAGTGCTTAGATCGATCATGGGCAAAGTTGCCACAGGCGCCACTCTGACGCGTGAGGAAACTGCGTCAGCCTTCGACAGCATGATGTCGGGTTACGCGACTCCCTCGCAGATCGGCGCCTTGTTGATGGGGATGCGGGTCCGGGGCGAAACGGTCGAAGAAGTCACTGGCGCCGCCTTGGCGATGCGGAATAGAACGCCGCGGGTCGAGGCGACATGCGACCCCGTCGGCCTCGCTGGCACGAGCAAGACCCCTACGCATTCGGTCAAGGTGTCGACGTGTGCTTCCTTCATCGTCGCCGGGGCCGGCATTCCTGTGGTCAAGCATGCCAACCGCGCTGCGTCTTCGGGTTCAAGCGCCCCAGTCGTGTTGGCGCGCCTCGGTGTGAAGGTTGATCTCAAGCCTGACGCGATCGCACGTTGCGTGCAGGAAGCCAACATCGGCTTCGTGTTTGCGTCAGCCCATTATCCGGCGATGCAGCGCATCGGGCAGATCCGGGCCGCAGTTGGAACCCATACGATCTTTGATCTGATCGAGGCTCTGTGCAATCCGGCCGGGGTCAAGCGACAGATCGTTGGGGTATTGTCTGCCCAATGGGTGCAGCCTCTGGCGTATGTCTTGAAGAACCTTGGTGCCGAGTCGGTATGGGTTGTTCATGGCTCGGACGGGCTCGACGAAATAACCCTCTCCGGCCCAACGTTTGTTGCTGCGCTTGAGGCGGGTATAGTCCGCACCTTCGAAGTGACGCCGGAACAAGCCGGGCTCCCCCGCCGCCGCAACGACGCGCTGGAAAGCAGCGATGCGGAGACTAATGCCGTTGCGCTGCAAAATGTGCTTGATGGCGTACCAGGTCCATTTCGCGACGCCGCACTTTTGAACGCGGCGGCGGCGTTGGTCGTGGCTGGGCGGGCCTCAACCCTGCAGGAAGGCGTAGCACTTGGACAAGAATCACTTGATCGCGGCGCCGCAGCCGCTCGACTGAAGCGCCTGATCGCGGTTTCGAACGCCTGACAGCCGAGCTGGCCGATGTTCCAGTATTGCGACCACGTCTGCTGTTCACGAGCGCGACAATATTGGAGCCACGAATGCACGGCATTTCTGCGGGATTTCAAGGAGCCTGCGCCGCCTGCGCTCGCCCTGACGAAAGCAATTCGCGCCGAGCCCGGGCGCGAGAGCTAGCCTCCTTAACGATGAGAGCCTGTTGCAGCCCACATTGCCGAGGTGAGGACCCGCGATGAAACGCGCTGCGCGCCTAAGGAGATGATGATGTCCCGGCAGAGGATTGAAACACTCGGATCTATTGCTGCGATAGAACACATCATACGGAAGTTTCGGGAATTGATCGATACGGATAGCTCAATCCCACCGGAGTTGCGGGGTGCGCTGCACGCGACGCTCGATGAGCATCTTCTCGCGGCAAAAAAACGTGTTCTCCTAAAAGTACATTAGGCGCGCACCGATGCCGTCTACATGCGGAGAAACTCTGGCAGGGGCGCTGTTACCGCAATCGGCATCATTCCCTCCCCACGGGGCCGAGCCAGATTCCAGCCCAGCTGTTTGGATCCGACCACGATTCCCTGTGCACTGGCGCGTCGCCGGGCTGCTCAGCGCGGTTTGCTGTTTAATGGAAACCCTGTCGAAACAGAGGCGACCCAATTCTTAGTTCTGCCGCTGCGATCGCCATCCGGCGTAACCCGTCGAGATATTGCACGTCCGTCCGGCTGTGACTGTCAGCTAATCCAGAGGGATATCGAAGTCATACCCGGTCTCCATCTGAGCCTACTCGTCACGCAATTTCGACACCGGCTCCCCCATTACAAGCCCCATGGGGATCAAAGTCGTCTCTGGGTGTGGAGACACTAGAAGTGGGGTTCAACTGCAGAGGCTAATCATGAGCCACCAGTTCCCTCCTGCGATCCGGGATATGCCATCTATCCAACCGGCAGAGTTCCGCCATGCCATGCAAAGCCTGGCGAGCGGTGTCGCTATCGTGACGACCGGGACGGCAGCCGGACGACGTGGACTGACGGTGAGCTCTGTGACGTCCATGGAGCCGCCGTGCCTGGTCGTTGGCATCAATGCCCGCTCCGAGGCACATGATGAGATCCTTGCCAACGGCAGCTTTGGGGTCAGTGTTCTCCGCAGTGACCAGGAGGACCTTGCGCTGCGTTTTGGCGGTGGGGAGGGGGCGAAAGGCGTTCACCGCTTCGACACCGAGGCCTGGGACCAGGGTGCCCTCGATGTACCGCTATTGCCCAACGCATTTTGCGCGCTCGAATGCGTTTTGTATGACCACAAGTTGCTTGGCACACACACCGTCTTTATCGGAAGAATTATCGCCACCCGACAAAGCGATGGAAATCCATTGATCAACTTCCGGGGCGCACTTCGTACTTTACTGCTAGACTGAGTGCGGTTTTGCGCAGACCCCGTCGGGACAGCAGAATGGTCGATGGCCTCACTCCCTAGTCGCTTCCACGAGCGCGATCCAACAATTGCCTGGGCTGCGACTGGTTCCACAGATTAGGCTCGTACTGAAAGGTCTCATCAGCCCCCGGCGATTTCGGGCGCTTCGCCTGTCGATCTATGCTTGTGCCGGTCTGCGACCTGCCGCGCCACGACGCGTGCGGGTACCGGGTCAGGACAACTGCGTCATCCTCTCGAAAACTACCAGCTTTGGTAGATCAGTTGTGAGCGACAGGCGAGTAAGCATCGTTGCCGCAGCAGGATCGGGTTCATAGGCACGCCCCGGGTCAAAATGGTTGGCGCTTCTCTAGATCTTTCGGCTCGATTCTGACGTGAGGACACAGGGACATTATGATCTTGCAGAAGCGATGACAAATCGACTTCAAAGGCGTCAGACAATTCTGTCCAGCAACGGGTTCGAAATCGCCCAGATTCTCGAGGGCATTCGCCGCTGGGTCCTGATTGAATCTCCGACGGAGCGGCCGGATCAGATCAACAAACTCGCTGATGTCGTCGCAGCAGGTTATCGCGACCTGCCGGCCAGTGTCGAGCGCGTTGCGGGGCGTGACGGCTGCGGCGATCATTTGGTCAGCCGCTCTTCTTGGGGGCAGGGCGTACCGGGCATTCTGGTGTTAAGCCATCTCGACACAGTTCATCCGATGGGGTCCATCGAACGGCTACCATTCAAGATCGAGGGCGACCGCGCGTTCGGCCCTGGCATCTACGACATGAAAGGCGGTGCCTACCTCGCCTATCACGCCTTCCGGCAAATCTGCGCCGATGATGCACGCCCGCCGCTCGGCATCACGCACCTCTACGTTTCGGACGAAGAAATCGGCAGCCCAACCTCGCGCGCGCTGATCGAGGCCGAGGGCCGCAAGGCCAAATACGTACTGGTAACCGAGCCCGCTCGCGACGGGGGCAAGGTCATCACGGGACGCAAGGGCGTTGCGCGCTTTGACGTATTCATCAAGGGCGCTCCGGCGCATGCAGGTACGCGGCCCGAGGGCGGCCGCAGCGCGATCCGGGAACTCGCCCATGTGATCCAGACGCTGGAGGGGATGAACGATCTCACGCGCGGTATCACCGTCAATGTCGGCGTCGTCCGCGGCGGCACCAGGCCCAACGTCGTCGCGGAACTGGCCTATGCGCAAGTCGACGTGCGCGTCCCCACCATGGCACATGCCGACGAGCTGGTGCCCAAGATTCTCGGCATCACCTCGCGCTCCGACGGCGTCAGCGTGAAGGTATCAGGCGAATTGAACCGTCCGCCATATGAGAAGACCAGCGCCGGCGCCGCACTTTACGCACACGCCAAAACGCTTGCCGCCGAACTTGGCTTCGAGCTGCTCGACGCGTTCAGCGGCGGCGGCTCCGACAGCAATTTCACCGCGCCGCATACCGCGACTCTTGATGGCCTTGGCGTTGACGGCACGGGCGCGCATACGCATCATGAGCAACTCTACATCTCGTCGATTGAACCTCGCGCGCGTTTGCTGTACCGCCTGTATCAGACGCTGCGATAATCCTGACGCCAAGCGAAATCAGTGACCGCGACGTGCGTTTGATGACGGCCGCCGGCACATTCGCAGGACCGTTCCTCGCCCACCCTCACGGCACTCATCGAAAACTATCGGTCAGATGCCGGATTTGGCATTGCAAAATCATAGAAGTGACTGAGCTATCCAATGACGGCAGCGGAGGTCAGGCGGGCAATCGGCTGCAAAGGGCGCGAGCCCTTGGTCGCGAAAGGGCGAACGTTTCCGAGAATTGGCTTATCGGCAGCGGCCCTCATCTCAAAGGCAAACGAACTTTCTTGACGCAAATCGCAGCGCTGAATGCGTGCGACACCAGACCGGCCGGCGAGCCGATTTAAGAGCTTGGCCACGTTCAGAGCGTGCATAAAAGGGCTTGAATCGGACGTAACGTTAAGTCGTACGGTCTTGAGGTGGGCACCTGTCTCGGTCTGCTGCCGAGATCGTGAAGGATTGCGAATGTCTCAGCTGGTCAGACCCTCGTCCCCATGGTCAATCATGATCCTCATCCCCCGTGGCGGGGCGGTCGGAAGGGTTCTGCAGCCAGTCCTAATTGCGGCGCTATGGCTCGAACGTAGCTTTGAAAGGCCCGCCATTCCGAAACCGAGACCACGTGGCTGTTCTGGCCCGGGGCACCAGAGAACCGACGAGGTTAGAGTTGAGCGACGTAGACCTCCATCCGCCCCCCTAAGTCGGGGACGCTGCCGGCCGAAGCTGAACAAAGCCCCTCCTCTGGCGCGACACCGCGCCAATATCAGTTCGCCGAACTGGCTTTCCGCTCTGTCACTGCTTTCTCGTGGTGGCAAGGCATGGCGATCGCGCAAAGGTGCGACAGATGGCTGGCCTGCGCAGGTTTTCAAGGAGCCTGAGCTGCAATTGTCGCTCCGCTTGGCCCGCGCGGCATCGCAAAATATTGCTTGGCATTATGGAGCAGCAAGTTGAAAGAGCCCGACGGCCTCAAGAAGGTCCTGTTGATCGACCATATTGAAGGCCAATGCCGCTGCATCATCGGCTTCAAAGATGGAGATGCCAGAGAGGCCTATATGTGCGGCGAGCCTGTATATCAAAGACGCGGCAAGAAACTGTCTTCGTGGTGTTTTTATCACTACGGACAGATGCACACGACCGTCGCGCAGCAGAACAGAGAGAGTGATCAATCGGCCGAGATCCCTCAAGCAATATCCATTGTTCTCAACCCATGAGAACCATCATCCCTCCAAGGCCGTCTGATCATAGCCTGTATAAAGGCCAACCGAATCATGTCATCGGAGACTCGCCAAGCAATTCCGGGTTGCGGCGGAAGCCACTCGCTGCAAGCGTACTATGCGGCCGTGAGGCGCTTGAACATCGAGTTGAATCTCCGCAGCCTGACCGACCGAAAAGCTGCGTATACTCCCGGCGAAACTGCGGTCCATTTCGAAGGGCAGCCTCTCAGCTACGTCGGCCTCGGCCGACAGACTGACCATATCGCTCGCGCTCACCGACCTCGCCTCTCTCGGAGCAGGACGGCGCCAAATCAAGCTTCGCTCAGTGCTCAACGCGGCGCAGCAGGTTCACCATTGTTGGCATCACGATTCCTCTCTGATCGCGCCCAAATGCCCGGAGGTCGCGGATGCCGCGGATCCTGATCATGAATGCCGGTACGGCTCAAATGTCGGGCTCCGATCTGACACCAGCTCAACTTTCGCTGGCCGCCAATTCGGCATACCGTTCAGCGTGGTTTGCTCATGAGGGTGACCTGATAGTCTCTCCGGTGGTCATCCCCGCGGATCTGCTATCCTTCATTGGCGCGACGCTCAATTTCGACGCATCGAGTCTCTGTCTGCTTGTACCTCAAGGCGGCAGCCAATCGCCGGTGCTTGATGATTGCACACTCCTGTCCAAGACTGTTGTTGAGCGAATCAACAGACATATTCGTCAGAAATCAACCTGGCGATTGTATCCCTGCTACTCTACTGAAGGCGTCGCACGCCTGGCGGCCATGCTCGGCATACCGCAGACAGGCGACGACTTCGCTCTGCAGCGGGGGCCTGATCTGTTGAACCGCAAGAGCCACTTCCGTCAATTGGCGACAAGCGTCGCACTTCCACTGCCGAATGGATCTATCACGACAGACTCAAACGAGTTATTCAGAGCGGTCACTTCACTTAGAACCGCGACCGGCAGCGTCATTGTAAAGCTGGACAATGGAGCCGGCGGAGTCGGAAATGTCATCCTGACCGGCAATGAAAGCGATCCACTACCTGGGGCAAGAGAGACCCGGCGAATTCCATGGCCGTCGTTTGATCCTGACGCGCTTTGGTCCGAGATGACAACGGCGTCATGTAAGACGCTGGTCGTGGAGTCGTACCACCTGGCGACGTCTTTGTTCTATCTCGAGTATGAAATCGAGGATGATGGTTCAATCGTTTTCATGAGCAGTGGAAACATACGTCTGCGTAAAAGCGCCGACCGATCCGAAAGAGCTCTGATCTGGACAGGACTTGAGCTACCAAGCGACCTGAGGAACGAGCAATGGTTGACTGCCCAGGCGCATGCCTACCGATTTGTGGCGCTTGCGCGAAACCTAGGATATCGCGGAATGATCAACATTGACGCCATTTTCGCGGATGACGGACGGTTGCTGTTTAACGAAGCGAACGGCCGTTGGGGTGGCGGCTCGGTGTTACACACCATTGCCGTCCGGCTGCTGGGTTTCGACTATTCCGGTTGCAACGTTCTTTTATCCGTAAGAAATGTTCGATCAGAATCCCTACAAATAGCGCATGATCGTTTGGTCAAGGAAGGATTTCTGTTCGACCGCACACGCAAGGAGGGCGTGATCCCGCTTGCTGCCGACCCAGAGGCTGGCACCGTTGAGTGCCTTGTGATTGCGCGCGATAGGGCAGCGGCCCGCGATCTGCAGTATCACCTACTGCGAATGGTTTGATTGAGATCCCAGCGACCATATCTTCAACCGCTCATGATCTGAACTTGTCCCTGCTTTCGATCGCGCAAGATACCTGACGACGGGACGTGAATGTTTGCCTCGTCTAGCTCGAGCTCTGTCAGCCCCAGCGGGACCACCCTTAAGTCGCTACTGAAGTGCCGATCGGCGATGAGGTGCTCGAGGTGCAGCCGCTCATGGACTGGCCGCTCGCCCTGCGCCAATCGTCCAATCAGCGCTGGCGTCGCGCCTCCACCTGGGTACCCTATCCATGCCGTTCCGCTGCCGGGCCAGCGGGCCGGTTGCAGGCGGAAGCCGAGACGTGCTGCGAGCTGTTCTGCAAATGGTACTGTTGGCAGACTGGGCGGAGTCATAGTGACAGGCAACCGGGGCGGTAGGCAGTAAGCATCCGGTGAGGACCGCGTAGCGGTCACTCAGGCTGCTTGGTTGACTTGCTTATTTCGGTCGCGCCAATTCCAGGGCAAAAGTTCGTCGAGCCGTTGTACGGGATGTGCAGCGATGCGTGCCAGGACGTCGGCGAGCCAAGCTTGTGGATCCACGTCGTTCATTTTGGCTGTGACGATCAGGCTGTACATCATCGCGGCACGGTCGCCGCCGCGGTCGGAGCCACAGAACAGCCAAGACTTCCGCCCCAGGGCGATGCCGCGCAGGGCTCGCTCGGCGGCGTTGTTCGACAGGCAGATGCGGCCATCGTCGAGGAAGCGGGTAAACGCATCCCAGCGCTTGAGCATGTAGTCCATCGCCTTGGCAACGTCGTTGCGCCGGGAGAGCTTGGCGCGTTGTTCACGCATCCAGACTTTCAGATCGGCCATCAGCGGCGCGCTCAGCTCCTGGCGGACGGCCCGGCGCCGTTCGGGCGTCTCGCCGTTGATGCCTCGCTCGATCTCGAACAAGGCGTCGATCCGACGGACTGCTTCCAGTGCCAGAGGCGAGATCACCGCTGGCTTTTTGCCTTGTACCTTGCGGCGCGCATTCTCCGCCAGATCAGCCATCACGAAGAACGGTCGTCGGGCATGGACCCAACACGCCGCTTCCAGGATCGGACCTACGTTGCGGCTCGGGTCGTAAAGCTTGCCATAGCCGCCATAGGCATCGGCCTGGAAGATGCCGTTGTAGCCGGCCAGATGGGCCTGGGGATGCTCGCCCGCGCGATCGCGCGAGTAATAAAACACTGCTCCCGGCGGGGCCTGCCCGCCAAAAGGCTTGTCGTCGCGTACATAGACCCAGATGCGGCCGGTGTCGGTCTTGCCTTTGGCCAGGACCGGCACCGTCGTGTCATCCCCGTGCAATCGCTCGGCACTCAGCACATGGGCCTCGAGGCGCCGGAACAAGGGCGTCAGCGCAACAGTGCAGCCACCAACCTGGTCGGCGAGGGTCGACAGGCTGATCGGCACGCCTTCCTTGCCATAGCGTTCGGCCTGACGGTTCAGCGGCTGGTGCTGGCCGAACTTCTCGAACAGCACCATCGCCAGTAAGCTGGGGCCGGCCCAACCACGGTCGATGACGTGGAACGGCGCCGGGGACTGGCTGATCTTCTCGCAATCACGGCAGCTGAACTTCTCCCGGACGTGCTGGATCACCTTCCAGGACTTCGGGATCACCTCCAGCGTCTCGGTGATGTCCTCCCCGAGCTTGGACAACCTCGCTCCGCCGCAGCAGGCGCACGCCACAGGTCCCGGCACGAGCACCCGCTCGCGAGGCAGATGGTCCGGGAACGGCTGGCGCGACGGCCTCTTGCGCGTGAACGAGGCCACCTTCGTCGTCTTGGCCGCGGCCATTTCGGCAGCGAGTTCGTCCTCAGTCGCTGAGGCCTCGAGCTCCTCCAGCGTCAGTTCGAGCTGATCCAGCAGCCTTGCGGTACGCTCCGAGCGAGGGCCATAACGATCACGGTTCAGCTTTTCGATCTGCAGCTTCAGGTGAGCGATCAGAGCATGGTCGTCGGACTGCTGGGCGCGAACGCTGGCGAGTTCGGCGCGCGTCGCCAGCAACGCCGCTTGCAGCGCCTCAATGTCTTCCGGCAGCTTCTGGGGACCGTCACCCATGCACCGATGGAATCACAAAAGCGACGATTTGGCGTGCGCTTTTTGCAATCTCACGGGACTATTGCGCAACCTATCCTGCGCTCTGCGGCCGCCAGCTGTGTTGGGGATTGCGCCAGTCGATCGCCTCCAGCAAATAGCCCATCTGAGCTGCGGTCAGCGATACCACGCCATCCACCGTCGCCGGCCAGATGAAGCGGCCACGGTCCAGTCGCTTGGCGTAGAGCGACAGCCCGATCCCGTCGTGCCAAAGGGCTTTGATCAGGGTGCCAGCACGACCACGGAACACAAAGACGTCGCCGGCAAAAGGATCCCGCCCCAGCCCCTCCTGCACCAGCAATGCCAGACCCTGCATGCCTTTGCGCATGTCAGTGTGACCGGTTGCGATCCAGATCCTCGCCCCTGCCGCGATCGGGATCATCGCCGCTCCAGCAGATCCAATACGCGAGACAACGCGGTCATATCAACGCCGGCGTCCACGATCACCCGACAGGCCTTGCCGAAGACAATCTCCATGCGTCCGCTCGCTGGCCCCGCTAAAGTTACTGGCGGCGCCGGCGGTTGGTCCGGCATCACCATCGCTGGCACAAACGCTGGCTGAGGTTGTTCAGTATTGCTCGTCCGCGTCCCAAACGATCGTCGCCAAGTCAACAGGAGCGAGCGCGAGATGCCGTATCGTCGTGCTGTCGACGAGACCGCGCGCGGGGCCTGCAAACTCTCCAGAACGATCTTGAGTTTCTCACCATCGGTCCAGCGACGGCGACGGCCAGTCTCGACAACCTCGAACCGTTCAATCTGAGCACTGAACTTATTGCTGTCCATAAGGGCTGTTACACAGCACTGGTATTAACCCGACAAGGCGGCCCTCACCGGAGGGAGACCGTAGGCACGCGCCTCAACCAACAGAAGCGACCAGTGGGCGCCGCCACCAGTAACGCCCGCATCGTTCACAGCACGAACAGGAAATTGGCGGTATCGTTACCATCCTGATCATTGACGACCTGCTGGAGGCTTGTACGCGGTCGCGGTGGCTCGGGATCAAGCGCGGCAGCTGGGCTTGCGCAGGTTGAACGAATCGGGTCCGGGCGGCGAGATCCGGTTCGCTCCAAAGCAACTCTTCTTCCACATGCTCATCGCCCCGGCAGCTTTTGCCAGAACCAGTCTGAGCACAAGATGCCAAGCTACTACCCTCTCCTGAGAGCTCACCCCTTACCAAATTCATTCGAAAGCGATCTCAGCCACCCCACCTCATGTGCCAGCCGTAGAACTTTCGATGATCCGGCGGTTCGCGCCGCTGCGTTTTGAACAGAAGTAGACCAGCGATCGGCGCTCGCCGGACAGCACAGGCTTCACCTCATGCCGGAGCTTACATGTGGTGACAAGCACAGCGCCAAATGGCGGTCGGAATACCTGGTGTTCGTACCCGCTTGGATATACCACGAACTCCCCGCCCTCGAAGTCCCTCGCCAGCTGCACGATGACCGCGTACTCGAAATCCGGATCGCTCGCAGAATCCAGATGAATGCCAACAAACGAACCAGGAGGCATCCGATGCATTTGGCATCTGCGAATCACGTGATCCGACGTGGCCCCCAAGATCTTTCTTACCGCGAAGCTGCGGTCTTTCCTTTCAAGTAGTTCCATGATCTGCCGTGGAGCTGCACCGCTCACGTCGCTAGGAGGGCGGCCGGGCGGGTCTATCCTCACGCGCTTGACGAAAACATTGTGCGAGTCGCCGGCATCTCCCTGCCTCACTTCTTCTTCGGAAATCTCAGCCTGCAGCTGATCGATTTTGGACAAGTCATCTTGGGTGAACAATATCTGGGGGCCGATCACGACCGTCCCCTTTACCAGCAGTTCTATGCGGTATTTTGTCAAAGCTTCTTCTGAAAGAAGACGAGATTTATGATTCATTGCGCGTGCCATTCGAGTTTACTCCAGGGTTTTATGTTCGACGCAGGACTGAAGGTCCTGGTGCATCGAGCGGAAGGCTTGGTCCCAATGCTCGCCATCGAACTCGCTCACCGTTATGCGTTCGATGGTCCCTTTATCGAGGCATCGAATATTTACGCTGAATCCGTCGGGGTTTGAGCGCGGCCTATAGAATGGCTTTACGCCACAAACCCGGCAAAACGTGTGCCGAGCGATGTTCTTGTTGAACTGATACGTCGTGAGGAATTCTTCGCCACACTTAATGCGAAGCTTGTTGCCGGGTACGAGCAAGTGCAGAAATCCAGACATTTCGCAGATTGAACAGTTGCATCGAACTGCAGAGAGCCCTCGCGGTGCTTTGACGTAGAACTTGACAGAACCACAATGACAACGGCCATGGTGCTCGACCTCCGAGTGATCATCTCCCTTCAGTGAGTCAATTCGGCACAGATCGCAGCACCACTGTAGGCTGAGCCGATAGGCTCGATCGAACTCATCTAAAAAGCGGTTATTCCTATCAGCCGGGATAAGTTCGCCAATCAGCCGGCCTGTCATTTCTCCGTGGTACTTCTCCGCAGGATCTTCTCCGCCGACGTGGCTGCGGAAGTACTCAAGATCTCCAGGCCGCGCCTTAAACGTTTTGACCAGAGTGGTCCATAGCGACTCGATCATGTCCGCAGCATGTAGCTCAAAAGCGACCATGAAGGCGCAACGCACTAAGGGATCTTTCGATGACAATCCGGCATAGATAGAATGCAGGTACCGCTTGGTCGTGGCGCTGTAGTGGGGCCGTATTGCTCTGCCGAGTAGTTGCGACGCATCCTTTCTAAGAAGGTTGGAGTGGAAGTTCTCAGTCACCAGAATGTCGGGTAGCGCCGCCTTGCCTCCCTGGAGAATTTGGCCATAACCGCCCGTCTCATCCCAACAGATGAAATTTCCAACCACGCTGGTCAGTTCAATGTCCCTCGCAATATCTCGATTGTGATTCATTGCATCGAAAATGAGATCCCGTTGCGACCCCGCCTGTAGGTACGGGAACGCCTGTGACATCGCCAGATAGTCGGGCAGCAGGCGAGCGACCTGGTCCTCGGACATCTCCGCAGCGAACGGGTGCGGGCCGAACAGGGCTCGTGCTTGCTCAGTCAAATACTTGCAGCATATCTGCGGAGACTGATCGGGTGTCAATCGAGACGCTTGAGATGTCATGTGACTCCTGGTGATGAGGAGAGAACGGTCTTTGACGGAGCACCGCGCCAGCTATGGGCCACCGCGAGTTCGTTGGTTTCGATGGGCTTGTCTCGCTTTCACCATCTAGGCAACATTTTTGGTTGCGCCTTCGCGTAGCAGAAAGCGCCATTCAGTGCTGCTCACCCGCATCGAACGGAGCACGTAGATCAACTGAGCGGCGGCGATCAAAACGGATTCCGGTCCACGAAACGTTCGATGCCGCGAGTTTCCGGGCCGGCCAGCATACGCTTTCAGCGTCATGGTGAGATATTACGCCGCGCAGGCCCTCGCTGTTGCTGCTCCTGCCAGTCGATCGAACCGCTGTGAGCTTCGTACAGCTTTGCAAGGATTATCCGCATCTACCTGGCTCGCTGCTGGCTGCCACGAGATTCTCAAAGAGACCGACGCTATGTTTCACGTTCGCGAGTGCCACCACGATGTCTTCTTGCACGCTTACAGCAATCACCGTGCCAAATCGTGCACTCGCTCCAAAGATTTTGAGTACATTGACAAAATCGCGACCGACTCCTCATCGCAAGTGTATTGAACCTGACAGCGCTTGCACCGCTGTCGGACACCAGACGGCGAAGAGCCACCCGCCACTCACAACGGGCCAATGAGTATAGGGATACTGAATCGCGGAGATTGGTTCAAAGTGCCACAAAAGTCGGCTTCGCGCCTTGAACAGCGCGACAAGCGCTTTGGGGAGCGGGCGCTGGCATGGTGATCCCGTTCGCTGACGTAATCCATCTTCGCTCGCGACAACTACGCGCTAAGCAGTTGCCTCAACGCCATCGAACACGACCATATAGTGGGATCTGGACGCACTCGCAGCCCTTTGTCGATGCGCCTGACAATCGCGGCCAACTCCGGGCATTGATCGAGGCCATAACGCGGTCTAGGGAACACGCGGTCCCCGATGCCCTTGTAAATCGAAGAACGCCATGGACCATAACGCGCAGGTCGCGAGCTGAAATACCTAGCTAGATCGCGCCCACGCGAGTGCCTCATGGTGTTGGTACATCTTTGACTGTTTCGCTCCAGATCAAGCGGCACGGGCAAGTGCAGCAAGATCGGCTTCGAGCTTCGGCTGACGCTTGAAAATCGCGTCTATCAACGCCTGCGCCGGTTGCTCGCCGGCCTCGACCAGCGCTGCCTTCTCAGCCCGCGCAGAGGGAGCGAACACTCGCTTGACGACAGTCGGCGATCCCTTGAGGCCGCATTTGGAAACGTCCTCGATACCGGCATCGTTTGCGCTCCATTTCACGATTTTGGCGCGCGCGGCGCGCAAGGCATCTGCCATCGCGCCTCGCCGAATCTGATTCGTTGCCTCCAGCATGGTGATGAGACAGGGCAGCCTCGTGTGCAGCACCTGGACACCACCTTCGGCGCGTCGTTCTGCTTCAATTGTATGGGCGGCGAGATCTAAGGATCTGACTTTCGCAACGTAGGTTAGCTGCAATACGCCCAGCCGCTTTGCGATACCGGGCCCAACCTGCGCCGTATCGCCGTCGATTGTCTGCTTCCCCGTGAAGATGAGGTTTGTCGGGCCATATTCCTTACCAATTTTTCGGATGGCAGTTGCAAGTGCATACGTCGTGGCCAGGGTGTCGGAGCCCGCAAAGCAGCGATCGGTGAGCAGGACGGCGCGATCGGCCCCGTAAGTCAGCGCCTTTCGCAAAGAGTCTTCCGCCGATGGCGGTCCCATTGTAAGCACCGTAATTTCGCCGCCGAACCGATCGCGCAGCTCCAGCGCGGCCTCGAGGGCGAAGAGGTCATATGGGTTAATGATGGTCGGCACTCCCTGACGCATGATTGTATTGGTCACGGGGTGCACGCGGATCTGCGCCGAGTCCGGAACCTGTTTGATGCAGACGACGTTGTGCACGGTGTTGCTCCCAAAAGCTGCGACAGCTGCGGAGAGCACAGCAAGTGTCGTACCATCGCCCGCCCTTTCGGATCGGCTTGCCATCACAGAGGCTTAGTCCCGGTAATGCGCGCCTCTAGGCCGCTCCCCGACGAACGAATCCTAACACTGTCAGAACTGCGACAGCGCTTTTCAGCAGGCCGCGCCAGCTGAGTGATGCTAGGACGGCTTGCGACAGATTACCCCGCCAATCACCGGCGACCGGCTGACCGGGTGACGTTCAATGAGCATTGGCGCTCACTACTCCGGAGCTTGATCGACGGATAGGCATGACGATCGTTACATGATCCGCAACCGACTGTTCGCGATTGCATGGCCCGCAATGACGCCAAGTATGTCATTGTGAGCAAGTCCCTTTGTCATCGAACCAGGTGAGCCCGCCCTTCGACAGCAGTCCCGCAAGCGCGCGCGATGCTCGGGGCCAAGTTGCCCCCGTGGGCAGACCCATTTCCTTCAGATTGTGATGAGAATGCCTATCGGAGATCGTTCTCGTGTAGCTATTTGGCAGTAGCAGCTCCGACCGATGTCGTCGTTCAGAACCGCTTTATCTCTATTCCATATTTCCTCAGCGCGTAGCCAATTTGACGCGGCGTTAGCCCGAGCAGGCGCGCTGCTTTTGCCTGCACCCATCCAGATCTTTCCATGGCCGCAATGACCCGTTCGCGATCGGCCATCTTGGCGCCACTAACGAGAACTGTGCCGGGAGGCCCCAGTGAGTCCAGTTCGCCGCCGACAGACTGGACCGGCTGGGTCGCTTCAGCAAGCGGAATGGTGGATTTTGCAGGCACCGACGGCGTGGGTGCGGGCTGGTCCAGTCTCTCGTCGGAGGTGCCTTTCCACAGCATCGCAGAAAGACACTGGCCGTGGCAGCATGCAAAGTCACTTCTCACAATCGATGATCCGGCGCACAGCGTCGCTGTCCGCTCGATGCAATTTTCGAGTTCGCGGACATTTCCCGGAAAGCCGCAGTTCATCAGTACATCGATCCCGCTCGCCTCCAAGGTCAGAGTACGACCGTTCTCGTTATTGAAATTTCTGAGGAACTCCCTGGCAAGAAGCGGAATATCACTGCGTCTTTCGCGCAAGGGTGGCAACAGCAAGGGAACTACACTGATGCGATAGTAAAGGTCCGCGCGGAACTCGCTCCTTGCGACAGCCTCTTCAAGGTTCTTGTTGGTCGCAGCTATCACTCGAACATCGACCTTAACAGTCTGGTTGCTGCCGACGCGCTCGAACTCCTGCTCTTGGAGAACGCGCAGCAACTTCGCCTGGAACGGAGCTGAGATCTCGCCAATCTCGTCAAGAAACAGCGTTCCTTTGTCAGCAAGTTCGAAGCGTCCCTTGCGCGAGCTGAACGCACCCGTAAAGGCGCCTTTCTCATGTCCAAACAATTCTGATTCCAGGACGGTCTCAGGAAGCGCCGCGCAATTCAGCTTAACAAACGGGCGCCTGGCGCGGGACGATGATTCGTGAATGGCCTTGGCTACGAGTTCTTTTCCGGTACCGGATTCGCCACGCAGCAGAACCGTGCTATTAGATCTGGCTACAATCGCGATCTTCTCCAGCAGCCCGCGCAGGGCCGGACTATCGCCAATGATTCCATGGGCGTGTAGCTTCTTGCGCTCCCGAGGGGGTTGCCTGAGGTCGAGTACTTGCTTTTGTAGCCGGTCTTTCTCCGCCATCAATCGTTCGCGATCGCAGGCGAACAAGCGATGTAACTTCACTGTTTGTCCCATCAGGTTGGCGATCATGGCGAGCAGTCGCGCATCGTACTCGATCCCGAGACTCGACCTATCGTCCCGGATACGATCAACCGTCAGCGTACCCACGACCTTCGGCTCAATGCGAATCGGAACCCCGATGAACGAAACTGGCGTATCATCAGAGGCGCCGAGCACTTCCCGGTCGGCAGCGCTGAATACCGGCTCGGCGGCCACGTTCTCGACGACAACAGGCCTGTCCGTCGCGATGATCTGGTCGATTACTTTCCGCGGCAGCCGCATCCGGTAACGTTCGTCGCTGCCTTCGCTCCAGCCCGCCCCCACTGTAATGTCCGGCATGCCGTCGTCATCGAACAGTGAAACGATGCCGTGGCGCATCTGCACAAACGACTGCAGAAGATCAAGAACGTTGGCTAACGTGACCTCGAGCCGACAAGGAGCGGTGAGTATTTTCGATATCTCGAAGATGCCGGTCAGCGCGCTCTCACGCAACGGCTCGCTCGAGAGCTTACGTTCCGGCTCCGGTTGCGGTGCGGGTCGTTCGCATGAGGAAGGTATATCCAGCATGAGGCGGCCTCCGTTCTCTCGATCATCCTCCCTGGTACTTTGTCCGGGTTGGCGAGCTTCGTTTTGCATGTCACTCTCGATCTGACGCCAAGTGTTCACGAGATGACATAGAACCGTAACACCTTTTCATGGCACGACGGTAAACTTACGGTGTGCTTTCATTCCATTTTGCAGATTGCGCACGCGTCGTCAGCGGAGAACATAACTACCGCTGCTGCAGCTCAAGTCAGCGGTGTCCCCAAGGCCGGCTGATTCACAGATGCTGCCCACCATTGACCGGCACCTCGGCCCCCGCGACATAGCTCGCCGCATCCGAGCACAGGAAGAAGATGACCTTGGCCACTTCGTCCGGGGTTCCCACTCTGCGAAGCGGGATACTTGGCACGAGACGCGCTTCTGTGTCGGGCGATAACATGTCCGTCCTGATCTCGCCGGGCGCGATCGCATTCACGCGAATTCCATGCGGTGCATAATCGTGGGCCATTTCGCGTGTCAGGCTCGCGAGCGCAGCTTTCGACGTCGCATAGGCACTGCCCGCAAACGGGTGCACCTGCGAGCCCGCAATCGAAGTCACATTCACGATCGATCCTGACGCGGCTCTTAGCTCGTCAAACAGCCCCTGCGCCAGCAGGATCGGGGCCACCAGGTTGAGATGGAACACCCTCATCCAGGTCTCGATCGACGTCGTCAACGACGTCATCCGATCGCCAGCGGGCGTTTTCGGCGAGACGCCGGCATTGTTCACCAGTGCGTGCAAAGGTGCACCGGCCAAGCGCTTTTTGACCTCAGTGATCGCGCGCGGCAGCATTCGATGATTGCTGAGGTCGATCTGCACGTGATCTTCGTTCCCTGCCTCCCAGGGGCATCGCTGGCCGTCGAACGGCTGACGCGCGCAAGAAATGATGCGCCAGCCCGCCTCAGAGAACAGCTTGGCAGTGGCGTGACCAATTCCGCGCGATGCTCCGGTGAGCAACATCACTTTCTGTTCTCTGCCATGAACACGGGCTTTATCGGTCTGAAAAGGGCAAGCTAAATTTGTGTCGGGCACCTGGCCTTCGATCAGATCGTTCTTTGGCAGATCGAGATCCACGCCCGCCTCCTCTCCTGCTGCGTGCGGCATGCGTAGCAGGATTTGGGCCACTGCGATGCATGTAAATCCGCTTCCGTTTTGCGTCCTAGTGTCGCGCACGCGAAATGCTCGGTTCGTTCAAGACATAGTGCGTGTGCTTTGCGACAGCGATGGTGCATCAGCTACGTAAACTAGCGAGCACACTCGCCGTCGTAAAGACAAGGCTGCGAGCAGCGCCCCAAACTCGAAAGCTGACGTTACCAGAGTCGTACGTTAGATTCGTCGGCAACTGATGCCGACTTCATCGCGGCCTACTCGGACGTATCCAGCACTGGCACATCGCCGGGCGGATTGATTCCGGACCGCGACCTGGCGTACTGAATGTTTCTTCAAAATAGTGGATTTCGAGAGCGCCCGTTCACACCAGCGAGTACCGACCGCCAAGACGGAGCTCACCGGATGAACGGAGAGCCCTTCGATATATTCATCCGCGATCGACGACCGATTAGCGTCGACTTGCGCCCCCGAAGCGAGGACGTGTTACACCTGTTTACCGTGGCGGCAGCCACGCTAAGGTCATTGTTGTCGACGTCGAGCTTCAGCGGAAGACATTCGGCCCCCGCGTCGCTCTGTTCTCCGGTGGAAGTTCGCGACAGAGCATCACTTCGGCCAGACAATTCCCGCCCCGAAAAGATCTGCCAATACTGCTGGATGCAAAAAGCGGCAATCAGATCAATCACGCGGGCAACGGCTCTCATGAAACCACGAGCGCTTCTGAGGATTCTTCAATCAGGATCAATCGGCTCGGATCGTTCAAATCGAATTCTATAACGCGTGGGGCAAAGAGACGCGCATAGCGCGTAAAGGCGCTCGTCGGGGGAAAACGAATCACAGTGTCGCAGCGCGCAAGGAGGTACATATCGATGAGGGCGGAAAAGCCGCCCTCAGCTCCGAGCGTGGCGTTGTGCAATGGGCCGGCCTGAGGGGCCTGGAACTGTTTTGGAATCGTGAAAACATCAGGAAATATAGTCGAAACCTTCTCAAGGACGATCGCGCTGTCCGTGCACAGGAAAGCCTTCACGGGTTTTGCGTGGGGTAACTCCCTAGCCTTATCAATGGCATTACAGACCTGTCGCAAGGCGCGCTCAGGGTCAGCCCAGTAGGGAGCATGCCCCATAATGTCCTCGCCGTTGCCATGCCGGACATGAACGCCGATTACGCTGTACGATTCAAAGTGCTCGCGGTAGATCGCACTAATCCGAGACTGAATTTCAGGTCGTGGCTTGATGCTCCGGAAGATTTCTCGTTCGGCCTCCTGATCGCAGCGCCACATCAGGCAGGCGTCACACACAACCGTGTTAGCGTCACTATCTTTCCGACTTTGGAACAGTTGATCGAGTTCGTCGCGTTCTCGGAAAATCTGCTCGTCCGGACGGTAGATGCAATCGATGGATGGCTTGTTCCACCATGCCGGGAAGAATGGTCCCGGAAACGAATAATGATTGATCTCGTCGTCGCAAATCACCCGCACGCCAGCAATGCCTTGAACCGGTTCGAAGAAGACTGGAAAGGCGTTCGTGGATGGCTCATCGAGATAACAAGATCCCCGCCAATCAATGGCTAGCGTCCGTCCTGTCTGCTTTGCAAAACGCCAAGCTGCCGCCAGTGACCACAGGCAGTCGCCGAACCCCGTGCGTCGCCGGGAAACTACGAACCTATCATTCTTCGAACCGCTCTGCATTGCCTCTTCCCGGGCTCCTGGTTGGACAAGAGACGTCATTGCAGACGTCTCACGTATCATCTTGTCCGACGTCACGGTCTGAAACCGCGGTGCCGGCGAGCTGCGTCGGTAGAACTTCATAGCAGTGCTATCCGTGACGGGCCGCGTCCTCGCAACACCTTCCGTTTTTTCTTGATCGGTGTTGCGTCGACGTGCCCGATTTCAGTCGGATGCCCGATGACCCCCGTGCGTCAGGTGGTCTGGCCTCCTCACATGCTGCAGGCATAGGCATGGCCATGCTCATGAGTTCCGGCTATGTTTCGCTTTGCACTTTATTGCAGCCGCAAGCCGCGCGCGGCGGATGAAGCCGAACGCCACGCAGCTCCCACACGAGCCGCAGCTCCCTCACGAGATCTTCACGCTTGGCCTGGTCCTGCATGGTTGCGTCGATAAGCCAGCCGAGCGACGCCTCGCCCTCGATCCGCATCAAGATCTCGAAAAGCTCATGTGAGATACGCATACCATCGCGGGCGGAATGTCCTGTGCGGATCTCGCAGACCGTTTCCTGACGATCTGGCGCTGTGTGGGAGCGAACACGATGAAGGGATGCATACGGCGGCAATGAAACGCCCAGTGCACTCCAATCCTGCAGTGATGCTGGCCGCTTTCTGACGAGGAACGGCCCAACAACAAGTCCGTCCAGGTCAGTCGTTAAGAACGTGGTGATCGCATCTGCCACGGACTCCACGATCGGCTCGGCATTGTTGTTAAATGAGGTATTCAGAAGAACTGGGATTCCCGTTCGCCTCTTGAACGCATTAATTACATCCCAGTAGGTGGGGTTTGCCTTGCGCGATACTGTCTGCAGCCGAGCGGTCCCATCAACGTGTGTGATCGCACCGAGCACGGTACGCTTGGTTTCACGCACACGAACCACGAAGTTCATGAAGGGGAGCTGCCGCGTGCCGTCCGGGAGCTCAAAGAACTCGCTCGCATCCTCCTCCAGTACAGATGGCGCAAAGGGGCGATAGCCCTCGCGCTTCTTGACCATCGCGTTGATGCGGTCCTTGTTTTCCGCAGGCCGCGGGTCCGCAAGAATGCTGCGGTTACCAAGCGCACGTGGGCCGAACTCAGAGCGGCCCTGAACCCAGCCGATTACATCGCCATTCGCCATCCAGTCTGCCGCACTGGATGCTATGTCTTCACTTCGTTGAATGTCGAGGTGGCCTGACCATGCGTTGAGCTCATGCTCAAGGGCTTGCTCGTTGCCGAGATCGGGCCCCCAATAAACGTCCGGCAGTCGCTCCCGCGGCGCCGGCCTGCCCAGCTCGTTTGACAGCATCAACGCAGCGCCGAGCGCGCAACCGGCGTCGTGCGCCGCGGGTTGAACAAAGATGTCGTCAAATAGCCCGGAATAAAGCAGCTTACCATTCAGCGTGCAATTATGGGCTACCCCCCCAGCCAAGCACAAGCGTGTAATGCCCGTCGCTTCACGATGGTGCCGTAGGATGTGAAACACGATCCGCTCCAACGCCTCCTGCAGCGAAGCGCTGACATCTCGATGCTGTTGGGTGAATGGCATTCCTTTTCGCCGAACCTCGATGTTGCGGACCAGGGCTGGACCGATCCGGTCCCTGTGAACGCGATACCCACCGTTCTCCAACAACTCGTAGAACTGCGCGAAGAGCTCGCGATAGGGAGCGGGATCACCATACGGGGCAAGCCCCATCACTTTGTACTCGTCGAACAACCCGTAGCCGAGATATCGGATCGTCTCGAGATAGAACAGCCCGAGGGAGTTATATTCCGGGAAGCTTGCAAGTTGCGCAATTTCGGTGCCAGACCCCACCGCCAATAAGCCGGAGAGAAAATCGCCACCGCCGTCGACGGCAAAAACGAGACTTTGCTCGAAGCCGGACATGGCAAACGCGCTCACGGAATGCGCTTCGTGGTGATTCACGAAGGAAAGCCGCGACGGATCGATCTCAGCGCCGAACTCCCGTGCTAGCAGCTGGCGCAGCAACAGTCTGGCGTCCAACGGAACGGGCTGAGAAACAGAAAGACGCTCGAGCATGGTGTTGCAGTAGGCTTCAGTCGCGTAGAACGCGATACGGTCAAGCTCGCCGAGCTCAACTCCTGCGGTAGAAAGGCAGTATCGGATCGAATTGCTCGGGAACTTGTTGGAGTGCTTGACGCGGTTGAGGCGCTCCTCTTCGACAGCAGCGATCACGCGGCCATCCTGCACAAGAACCGCAGCGCCATCGTGAAGAAATGTATTCGGCAGCTCCGGCGTGCTTTCATAGATTCTGTCAAGTCCGCCACTCACTCCCAGGCACAACATCCCGTTCTCCATATGATCCTGCCGGGACCGCTTACTGCGTCCCACCTATCTAATCTGGACAGTCACGCTCCGTCGGGTGCGCGGGCCAGACAGCACAACACAATTTTGCAAAGTCCGTCTCGGCGCCTAGCGAAAGGCGCCCAGAAAGTAACGGTGCTGGCGTCCGCACCGATCCACCGAACAGGCGGCCGTAGACCTTGCTCGATCGCCGCCTCTTAAGGCCATGCAGCTGCTGTGACAGACCAGGTCATCCCGAGCTACCGCAGAAAGATCGTGACAGTGCATCGATGTGTCTTTCTCCATTTTCGCTGAACTCACGTCAACGCAGCAGGCGGCGCCGAAATAGTGCTGTCGACGCGAAAAAGGGCAGGACCGCGTAAACGCAGAGCGCACCTACGTGCAGGGCAGCGCTGTCAGCGCCGCGCTCAAGCATCGCTGGGCGAATAAGGTCGACCGAATGTGCGAGAGGCAACAAGCCGGCGAAATGCTGAAATGAGCCGGGCAGTTGGCTCGTCGGAAAGACCGCGCCACACAAAAACACCATAGGAGTGAGGACAAGTGTCTGGTAAAACACGAAGTAATCGTAACTTGGCGCAAGAGATATGACGACCATCGCCAGGCTGGCGAAGACAAGGCCAGTAAGGGCGATTGCTGGCATCGCATACAGAATGGATGGCCATGACGCATAACCCAGCGTGGCAGCGACGATCCAAATCGCTGTTCCGGCCAGAACGGACTTACTGGCCGCCCACACCAGTTCACCCAGAACGATGTCGCCAAGCGTGAGCTGAGTGGAGAGGATTGCTTCCCAGGTGCGCTTGGCGTCCATGCGTGCGAAGGCTGCATACATGGCTTCAAAGGTCGCGGACGTCATGGCGCTGGTCGCGACCATGCCTGCCGCCAGGAACGCGATGTACGACGTCCCCTCAACGCGTCCCACGATCAGTCCAAGGCCAAAGCCGAGGCCAAACAGATTGGTTATAGGATCTGCGAGGTTGCCGAGAATCGATGCAAGTGCGACTTTCTTCCATGCTAGGAAGTTCCGACGCCATACCGCAATCCAATTGTACGCGTTAGCGGGCATCACCGCCGCATAACTTTCACCCATCGCTCACTTCTCCATCTCGCGCCCGGTCAGCCGCAAAAACACGTCCTCGAGATTCGGGGGACGCTGCAGAATACGAAGGCCCGCTCGCCCGCGCAGTTTCACGCGTACCTGGTCCGGATATGGCGCATAACAAAAGAGCGTCTCTCCACTCACTTCAAGGTGCCGTGCATGCGGCCTGATCAGCTCGCAGAGCTGATGTGGATCACCGCCATAGATTTCGACCACGTTGCAGCCAATATGCTCATCTATGAGGCCGTCCGGCTTGCCTTCGGCGATCTTGCGTCCACCCTCGAGGACACACAGCCGATCGCACAGGCGTTCGGCCTCTTCCATGAAGTGAGTTGTCAAGAGAATCGTCTTGCCCCGCGCAAGCAGAACTCGCAGACGTTCCCAAATCAGGTGGCGGGCGTGCGGATCCAAACCAGTCGTCGGCTCGTCCATCACGAGCAGATGCGGGTCATTGATTAGCGCACGCGCCAGCGTCAGCCGCCGTTTCATGCCACCGGACAACTCGGACACGCGCACGTCCGCCTTGCTTTCGAGGCGCGCAAACTCGAGCAGCGATGGCGCGACCGCCTCGATCTTGCGAGCGCTCATGCCGAAATAGCGACCAAACACGAGCAGGTTCTCTCGAACGGTGAACTCGAGTTCAAGGTTATCGAACTGCGGCACCACGCCGATGCGCACGCGCGCCACACGAGCGCGGGAAGGCACAGGCTCATCGAGGACCGTAATCTTGCCTGCGTCCGGCGAAATCATGCCGAGGAGCATACGCGCAATCGTGCTCTTGCCAGCTCCATTTGGACCAAGCAGGCCGAAGCATTCTCCGCGCGCAACCGAGAACGATAGTTCATTGACGATGACCTTGTCGCCAAATGACTTTTTCACGCCGGCAAGCTCGATTGCTACGGTGGACATGGTCACTCTTAGGCTGACAGAAGTCGCTCGGCCGACAATGGCTTCCTTACCACCGTTTTGGTCCAGAGCTGGCCGTCGCACCACACATGCTCGACACGCTCCCATTGGCAGGCCGCGGCAGCATCCGGGAAGAATCCCCGCCCGTGGAGGTTGGCGCTCGTGTTGCAGAGCAGCGGTAACCCCGTGAGTTGCTCAAATTCGACGAGAAGCGCGGCGATTTTGTGCGGAGAGTTGCGGGAGATGGTCTGCAGCCGAGCGGAGCCGTCAAGATGGACCACAGCGGGGACCTTGTCGCGCCATTCCGCTCGCGTCTGGTGATCGAACAGCATGTAAGGATCTGGCGTACCTGGGCTGAAAATTTCTGGCGCACGGTCCTCCAGACAGATCGGCGCCACCGGCCGGAAGTGCTCGCGACGCTTAATGTCGTTGAGATGATCCTTCATTGCCGGGGAGGTCGGCGCTGCAAGAATGCTTCTGCCGCCCAACGCCCGCGGCCCAAGCTCGGCGCGCCCCGAAAGGAAGATGACCGGCTTGTTGTCGGCCAGAATCACCGCAAGTTCACGCAGACTGCATGGCGCCGCCTCCCAATCCGGCGGAAGCTCGCTGTCCTGCAGGGCCGGACCACTGTAGACTGACCATTCCAATGGCCCGAACCCATTTTGCGCCGCCATCGCGCCGCAAGCAGCGCCGATTGCCGAGCCGCTGTCATTCGGAAACGGCGGCACCCAAACATCATCGAACAATCCCGCCGCACGAAGCGCGCTGTTCCACTTGATATTGAGACCGCAACCTCCGGCGATACATAGATTTCGCGCTCCTGGAAGCGACGAGTATCGCAGCAAAACGACCGCCATTTCCTTGACAAGAAGACGTTCCACGAACACATGAAACGACGCGAGGACGTCCTCCGCTCGCTTGGCCGTCAGGCGCAATGCGCTTGCCTCGAAGAAGTCGTGCACAGCTGCAAGCGACGATTCTGCATTGTTGATGTCTGCGCGGTAGCGACGAGCCTGCTCCGTGTCAGCGGCGAAGCGCTTTTCATAGAGCTCCTGAAACACTGCCACAATGCTTTCGTCGACAGAACCAAGCGCGATGTAAGCCATCAGCTTGCCGGCGATGCCTAAATCCCAACTGGAGCGGTTCGGCTGCCTGTACGGGCCGAAGTGAAGGCCCGCGGCAGCATAGGCATGGCCGATCATCGGAAACAGGGATGCGATGAACCGTGCCCCCCGGGGTTCCACATAGTAAAGACGCGGAAAGATGCAGCCATCCCATACCAGACAGAACGCGGGTTTTCCCGCGCTGGCAAAGGGACTGGTGCTATATGCTGACGCGACGTGGCCCGTAACGTGCGGGTAGCTCTTATATGGAAACACCTTGCCTCCGAGGATCAGGCCAAAGCCGTCGACGGAATCAAGAAGGCCCTCAGCATGGCGCTCGACATACGGCGCCCCTTTCAGCGCGATCGGCACAGCGCCACTTAGGACCTGGAACTGCGACTCAATCTCCCCATCCCAGCCGTCGATGATGAACTGATCGATATCCCGCGGATCCAGGCCATGCTCCGCCAAGGCGAGCACGACTGCATCGAGATTCTCGACGGATTGATAGCGTGGACTGTTGCCGCGCTTCTCTTGCTCGGTGCAAAAGACAAGCCGCCCGTCCTCGACGACAGCAATTGCCCCGTCATGTGTTAACTTGATGCCGCAGATGCGCATACGATCCCCTGGTCTAGTGGCCGACGTTTGATTGTTCTGACGAATGACCCGGCTTCCGGAACCGCACGATCAAGCAGTCTTCGTTGACCGACTCGGTGTGGCAATGCAGACGCTCGACCTCCGATAGGCTCTCGTTGAAGAGAGCGATCACCGTTTCGGCACCAGCAGCATGGCCCCATCGTTGACATGTGGCATCACGTGCGGACCCGAAAATCAGAGCTCCATTTGGCGCAAGCATACTCACTAGGTTGCGGATAGCCGCATGCATCTCAACAATGTCCTTGAGGTAGTAAAGAACTTCGGCCACGACAATCAAATCGAACCGCTCGGTGGTCGAGAACCGCTGGATGTCGGAGGTCACCCACGTGATATGCGACCACTTCCTGGTCCGTCGTCGCGCTCGCTCGATGGCCTGCGGCATGACATCGACCACAGTGAGCCGTTCGCATAGTGGCGCCAGCATGCCGGTGAATGCACCGGCTGCACATCCCACTTCGAGGGCACACGCAACGCCTCCATTGCAACGCGACATCCGGAGCATTTGCGCGTATCGCTCCTGCTCGAAGGAACTGCTGTCGAGGCGCCATGGATCGTCGGCAGACAACTCCCGCTCTAATAGCTGATGGTTTGCGTCCGGCATCATGAGCCTATCACCTACTTGCAGGCGGTCGAACGATCACAACCGCAAACGCTCTTCGTTGCCGTCAGGCTCGATTCAGGGCTCGAAAGCCCCGCCTTATGAATTATTCCCGACATTCCCCATTTACTTGCAGCACTCGGTCCAGCGTTCGGGTGCAGGATGACAGACTGCTTTTCCCCTTCGGCCGGCACATTGGCGACCTTGCGCGATAGCCAATCGCTGTTGCTCAAGGTACAAAGCGCATAGGCCTTCAAAGGAAGTAAGAGAAAGATATTGATCGGTGTGTGGAGTGCGAAGCCGAGAAACCGCAGTTCGCGAGCACGAAGGGCTGCCACACTGCAGCGGACCATTGTCATTGCTGCAAGCGTCAACCCCGTCCACCAGGGTACTGAGCCGGCGATTAGGAGCTGTGCGAGCGCAGCCAGTGATGACAGGGCGAGAAGCAACGGGCCGACATTTTGCCCGACAACGTCTAGCGTCAGATAGCCATCGAGTTCTGGCAGCAGGCGTAATGCAAGGAACGTGTCCCGGAAGGTACTGCGCGCCCAGCGGAGTTGCTGGCGTAGATATGGCCCAAGGCTGTCCGGGACGACTGTTGCTGCGATCGCGTCCGAGACGTATTCCGTTCGAAATCCCGCCTTGAGCATGAGGATCGTTAGATGGCGATCCTCGCCGAAATCGCTCGGCTTCCCACGAAAGAATTGGGCTTCGTATTGATCGAGAAGCAAGGCGAGCGCGGAGCGACGATACATGGCACATGGGCCGCAGCAGCACATGACGGCACCGAAACGCGCCTGCGCCGCGCGCTCCTCGTTGCATGCCAACCAGTATTCCATATCGATCAACCTGGTCAGCCAGGTTTGGCTGCGGTTGCTCGCTATCAACTGACCCATGGCCGCACCGACTTCCGGGTCGTGCATCTTCAATACAAGCTTCGTGACAACGTCAGCGGCAAGTATCGTATCCGAGTCGACATTGAGGACCAAGTCACCGGATGAGCTGCGTATTGCGGCGATCTGCGCCTTGCGCTTTCCAACGTTGTTTGCCAGCAAGATGACGCTGAACCTCGGATCGTTCGCATAGATTTTGTGTACAGGCGCGACAACGTCGCGATTTGCCGATCCGTCGTCGACCACATACACCTGTAACTTTCCGGTGTAGTCTTGACTCGCAAGCGACTCCAGACATTGGGCGAGCGTGATTGGATCCTCGTTGAAGCACGGTACGATGACGTCTACACTGGGAAGGACCGGCTCCGATCGTCCCGGGGTGTCCTGCAGCGATGGGTTCGTCGCCGGTCGGGCATAAAGCGCTTGCGCGCTCTTGTAGATCGTCGAGAGCAGCGCATAAGACGAAACAGCGACAGCGCTTGTTGTAGCGAGCAGGTCCATAGGGTGTCAGTTTTTTCAATGAAGTTGAGGGAGTGGACGGATTACAAACCCGCGCCGTTGTAGCGCCGGGATCAGATGTGACAGCGCGATGGCGGTCTGATCGCGCAGCGTGGCATCAGTGCACGGTCGCTCCTCATCAGGAGGATATCCGTCGTGCAGGAGCACAATTGCACCCGGGCGAACGCTCGCCAGTACTGAATTCACAATTCTAGCAACCCCGGGGCGGGACCAATCTCTCGGATCGACCGACCAGTGCACAGCTGTGAGACCAACGCTCGCTGACACATCGAGCACCTCTTGTGTCCACATGCCGTAAGGTGCTCGCATGTGCCTGGGTGAGGCCTGCGGGCACGCCGAACGGATCGCCTCGCTCGCCGCCAAAACTTCATCGCGTATCTTCGCTGGTCCGCATCTGGATAGATCCGGATGCGTCATCGTGTGGTTCGCGACCTCGTGCCCTTCCGCGATCATTCGTCGAATGAGCTCAGGTTGTTCGGCCGCGTACGTGCCGATCACGAAGAACGTCGCCGGAGTCCGATGTTGCGCCAGCACATCGAGCACCTCTGGCGTGCAAAATGGATTTGGCCCATCATCAAAGGTCAAATACACGGGGCGACTTCCACTCACGTCAGCGTAGTCACAACGGACAGCAGATAGGGGGAAAAGCTCTTTCATAACTCGGGCCCGTTCCGATCGATGATCGTCCCGGCCGGCCACTCGCTTATCGAGCGTCCAACCGGAAAAACCACCACGATCACGTCTTCGATGCGGATCGGCGACAAATTGGGATAGACATCCGGATGCGTGGAGCGGACGCGAATGCCAGATATGAGGGTGGCGAGCCCCTGCCTTTCGACCAGCCGGGTCATATGTTTCTCAAGCGCAGGCCGAACCGTGCCAAAGCCGAATGGAATCCCAAGCCGCTGCAGCATGGGATACATCACGCGCATTGCCTGGCTAATTCCCAGGCCTTCAAGATCCGGGCGCACCGCATATAACCCCAGTTCGCCCACGAGAAGATCGACCCCTCCAACATTAATGAAACGGCGTAGTAGCCCGACGTGAGCAGCTATCCCGTGCGCGTCGTAACCGATTACGCGGACCTCAGGTCTTGCACCGGCCCAACTTCGGTTGCCCTCAAATGGCTGCGCATTGAACGCACCGGTCGGCCCGTAACTTTTGCGGAAGAACTCGGCGAGCTCGGCATGATCAGAGAGCCGCAGTTCGCTTTCCCAGCGGAGGCTCCACTGCACTTGAGCGCGCGCAGTAGGGGCTCCCGCAGTCCGGGATGCGGCAATGTTCATGGCGGGCTTCCTTGCGCCAGTGGAATTATGAGCGGAGATGGTCACGCGAATTCGCTAGTCGCCGAACCGCTGATCAATACTGAAATGCGCTGCCATGCCCCTCGGAGCGCGGCACTCCTCGCCTGCACCGCGCCAGGCGCCTTCGCTCGCGACGAAGCGATCTCATGGCTCGCGCTCGTCATCCGGCCAATGCCCTGCGCCAGATAGGCCGGAAGATGCCGGTGAGGCGATTGGACTAGCCAGATCCTGTCTGCACCACGCAGCATTTCGGCCTCGTCTAACATCTCTGTCGACGTTTTGGCGTCTGCGGGCAGGCCTTCGATGCGCGGCGCCTCATCGATGGCGCAGCCGAGTGGCATCAGATCACACTGGTTCTTATACATCTTCGACACGCCCTTAATGCGGTGGACAGGCGAGCCATTTGGAGAGCTGCCTGAATGACTGGGCATCCGCAATCTGCGCCTGCCGCTATTTCCCGACACTAGAACGCGGCTGAACGCGCTCTCAAGTGTACGCGGGTAAACCTGCAATATGGAAACGGATGAAACACGCATACCAAGGTTTACGGAGATCTGCCTGGCGTCTCGATCGAGCGACTTTCGCATCGAGACGAAGCGACGCGGCTCGCACGGGGCGCCCATGGCCGCCCCCGAAGCGGATGCGCCGGCTGCTCGCACGTCCAGGAGCTTTTCTCTGAGCCAGCGTGAGCGAGCCGCAGCCATCGTGGTATGCCTGATTACTTTTGCAAACTGATGTTTGCTATCCAACGTCCAGCAATTTGGTAAAATCGATTGTTCCGATGGAACACATCCACACGATGGATAGACTTACAACATGCGGTTCAAGGGACTTGATCTAAACCTTCTCGTTGCGCTCGATGCTCTGATGACGGAGCGCAACCTCACAGCGGCGGCGCGCAAAATTCACCTGAGCCAGCCCGCTATGAGCGCTGCGATCGCGCGGCTGCGCACCTATTTCCGCGATGAACTGTTCACCATGAGAGGTCGCGAGCTCGTCCTGACACCTGGCGCGGAGGCGCTTGCAGGTCCGGTGCGCGAGGCCCTGCTGCATATCCAACTCTCGATCATATCGCGGGACGCGTTCGACCCTACTCAGTCGAGCCGACGCTTCAGGTTCATCCTCTCCGATTTCATGACGATCGTCTTTCTTCGCAAAATTGTGGACCGTATTGCGCAGGAAGCTCCCGCGGTGCGCTTCGAATTGCTGCCATTTTCCGATGAACCCGATGAGCTGCTCCGCCGGGGCGAGGTGGACTTTCTCATTCTGCCGGAGCTGTTCATGTCGAGCGCGCATCCTAAGGCGATGCTGTTTGACGAGACCCTCGTATGCGTCGGATGCCGCGAGAACAAGCAGCTATCGCGGCAGCTGACATTCGAGAAATACATTTCGATGGGGCACGTTACGGCGAAATTCGGACGGGCGCTCAGACCAAACATCGAAGAGTGGTTCTTGCTTGAGCACGGCGTCAAGAGACGCATTGAGATCGTTGTGCAGGGCTTTAGCCTGATTCCGCCCATATTGTTAGACACAGGCCGTATCGGCACAATGCCCTTACGACTCGCCAAACACTTCGAAAAGCAGATGCCACTGCGGATCGTCGAACCGCCGCTCGCCCTGCCCACATTCACCGAGGCTGTGCAGTGGCCTGCGTTCCACAATACCGATCCGGCGAGCATTTGGATGCGGCGGATATTGCTGGAGGAAGCATCCAACATGGCATCTGAGCATCAGGAGCCTCCAACTCGCAGGCGCTGCTAGGCTCACCGTAAGCCACTCTCGGCACGTTCCAAATACGCTAACAATCCTTCGACCTACTCGGCCGCTTTCGTCACTTCAACGTCTCTGAGGCCAAGCTGCCGGCGACGGGCGATCGGCTGCGAAGACTTGCCGTGTCGTGAGCGTGGTGACCTCGCAGATGAGGCGCTTGCACCGCAAACAGGCGACGCCCGGCACTATCGCGGCACCTCCTCCAGTACAATAATGTTTGGCTTGCCGCAGAAAATCGCTTGAACCACACACTGCGTCAGGTTGTAGGTTGGCCGTCGTGATGAAAGCTGCGCTAGGCGGCTCTCGACTGGACGCTTTGGCGAACTCACGGCACTGGCCGGACGTTGGGTTGATCTGCCATTAACCAACCGGCCGGGTCCTGTCGCGTGGGTCGCCGGAACCGGGACACCGATCATCTTTGGGACTCTGACGGCTTCCGGCCGCTGCTGGCCGGACTACCGCCTTGCCTCTCCATTGTTGCGGTCATTGCACGAGCGTCTTTTTCGCGGTCGTAGGATGGAAACGATGTCTGTTCGTGCGAGCCAAGGACCTCTCCAGACGCAGCCGTCATCGCTTGGTGTATGCGCCCAATTACGTTCGTGCCGGATAAGAAGACATGCGTTTCAAAGGTCTGGATCTAAATCTTCTCGTTGCGCTGGATGCTCTAATGACTGAGCGCAACCTCAGCGCAGCGGCCCGCAAGATTAATCTTAGTCAGCCGGCCATGAGCGCAGCCGTTGCCCGGCTGCGATCCTACTTCCGTGACGAGCTGTTTGGGATGAGGGGGCGGGAACTTGTCCCGACCTCGCGCGCGGAAGGACTCGCAGCCCCTGTACGCGAGGCTCTAACGCACATCGATCTTTCAATTATCGCGCGGGACGTGTTCGATCCAGCTCGATCGAACCGGCGATTCAGGATCGGCCTTTCTGATTTTATGACAGTCATATTCTTCCGAAATGTCGTGGAGCGCGTCGCGCGAGAAGCACCGGCCGTCAGCTTCGAACTGGTCGCGCTCACCGATGAGCACGATGAGCTTCTCCGCCGCGGCGAAGTCGATTTTATTATCTTGCCGGAATTATTCATGTCCGGCGCGCACCCCAGGGCGACCCTATTCGAGGAGAGACTCGTCTGCGTAGGTTGCTCCACGAACAGCCAACTACTACGGGGGCTTACATTTGATCGGTATATGTCGATGGGCCACGTTGCGGTTAAGGTCAAAGGCGCGCGCAAGACGCGGGTCGAAGAATCCCTTTTACTCGATTTAGGCCTCAATCGGCGTATCGACATTCTCGTGCAGAGCTTCAGCATGATCCCGCCCCTGCTGGTGGGCACCAACCGCATAGGGACGATGCCATTAAGGCTCGTAAAGCATTTCCAAAGAACAATGCCCCTTCGCATTGCGGAGCTCCCGCAGCCATTTCCCGCCTTCACTGAGGCGGTTCAATGGCCCATGCTTCACAATAGCGAACCGGAAAGCCTGTGGATGCGAGAGATATTGTTGCAGGAAGCTACCCGCATGGCAACTGGGCAAGAGGCCTCCATCATCTGCACTTCGGAACGGGCTGATTCTCCCGGAGATTTCGCACGATCTGCCTCGCCGTTGTCGTAAGGACGTTCGTAAGATTTGCGAGCCTCATATCCCAACGAATGTCTCAACGCATACAGTTTTGGCTCGCCGCGCTCGAATTCATGGTCGCTCTATAAAGATCATCGCAACAGACGGCTATCATGACGATGTTGCGTACGTCTTCCGCACGTTGGCAATAGGCTCGACGTGCGAGCGGCGGGTCAGACTCTTGGCCTGGTTTTAGAGACAGGGACGTACGTTGCACCCGCCCGCCGGGCGCACCTGCTGTCGATACAGCAGAAGCGGCGCTGGGCTGCCCTCGTCAACTCTCCGAATCAGCAGTGGCTCTCGAAGAGCGGAGACGCTTGTGCTTCTTCGGAAGCCGTACCATCGCGCACCGTGCGCGTGATGGTCATCGATCATGCACATGACCACGGTCTCTTGCGCCGTCGAGGCAAGCATCGCGCACGCATGTTGCCCTGTCGCATCACATGGGAGCACATCGCATCTTCGTCGCTCCGCGCCGCGGGTCTGACTTCTTTTGGCCCTATCGCAGCCAAACGTCTTGACGACGTGCGCTGCCATGACGCAATGACAAACAAGGAGCTGAACTTGGAGCAATGCAGCGGCGTATTCGATCCGGAAGAGCTTTCCGTCCTGGGACGCCTTTATGATAGTGCGATCACCGCGCTACCCCCATCGATGCGAAGTCCAGAAAATCGCACAGCAATCGCCAAACTCATCCTGGAGCGTACAGCGGCTAGCGAGGCTCAACTGGCATGCCTGACGAACTTCTTGATCACCATTTCCCCTCAGGGTTGATCCCACGCCATTCTGAGGATAGTCACCAGTCTCGCGCTGGAATGGAAGACGATCCAGCTAGAGCTTTGAAATAGCTTGAATCACACGTGACGTCAGGTTGTAGGCTTTGAAATGAACAACATGAGCAAAGCTACACCACGAAGGCGTCGATGGCGCATTGGCGAACTTGCAGAGGCGACCGGAGTAACGGTACGCACGCTGCATCATTATGAACACACCGGGCTCCTAGCAGCTTCAGAGCGTACTGACGGCGGCCACCGGATGTACGACCGCGAAAGTGTGCAACGGGTTCACCAAATTCGAGCGCTACGTGAGCTTGGCTTCTCCCTTGTCGAGATCCGTAAAGCTATGGAGGGCACGACCTCACTTACCGATCTTCTGCGCAAACATTTAGAACGGATCGAACTTCAAGTCGCTCGAGCAACTCTGCTGCGAGATCGCTTGCGCAACATGACCATCGACAGTGATATCCAGGTAAGTGTGGATGAGCTGCCTGCCACCCTCAATGCCATGTCGCGGGTCGAGACGCATAATCAGACGTCCCGATGCACCTGTAAGTTAGCTGCAGATCGCGAGGAGCGGTGGCGGCGGATCCGCGACGACCTGCGTGATTGCATGGATCGAGGCGAGCATCCTTGCGGCGAGCGGGCAAAGGCTGTCGCAGTTGCAGCACGCTTGCTGATCGGCGAAATCGCTGGCGCCGATACACGCGTTTCGATGATCCTGAAGGTACTTGCACGATTAAGCGCCCCCCGTAGTCTGGCTGGTTGGGACCCCTGCCTCATGCAATATCTCGATCTGGCCCTTGGCGGGTTGGAGGATCAGCCGTACTGACGTCCTCCTGGCCGGCTCCGCACGGCATTGCCGATAGGCGCTCGTCGGCTCTGATGCGGGCCAACAGTTTTATGGACTAACCCGGACAGTCGTCGTGACCCCGTCAATCCGCGCTCCCTGATGCACCGTCGAGGCTCCTTCAAAACGGCCTTGAAACGCACCTAACGTCAAATTGTAAGTTCTACCGTGGTCGCAATCTGGCGACCAACGCAAGCTTCGCTTTGACAGACAATCTCCACCTGTAGACACGTCTGATCACAGCTGCCGGCTGTTACACTTCAGGTGAACATTGGGAGCTCTACAATGTTAAATCGTTGTGCGCCTGCTGCGAGTGTCGCGCTTCTCTTCTGCGCCCTCGCCTCTGTTGCGCGCGGCTCCGACGTCAATATTGCCGTGGCTGGCCCAATGAGCGGAAGCAGCGCTGCGTTCGGCGCACAAATGCGCGATGGTGCAGCTGCGGCAGTCGAGGCGTTGAACGCTTCTGGCCTACTTCTCGATACCAAGGTGATATTGACTGTCGCCGACGACGCGTGCGACCCGAAGCAAGCTGTCGCAGTCGCGAATAAGCTCACAACAGAGCGGGTCCGGTTGGTGGTTGGCCATTTTTGCTCTTCTGCGTCGATCCCGGCCTCCGAGATCTACGCCGAAGCAGGCATCATTCAGGTGTCACCAGGCTCGTCAAATCCTCAGCTAACAGAACGGGGCCTTGACACCGTCTTTCGGATCTGCGGCCGCGACGACCAACAGGGCATCGTTGCCGCAGAGTATATTCACCGGACCTTCCCTAATGACAAGATCGCAGTACTCGACGACAAGAGCACCGCAGGCAAGGGTATCGCCGACGTCGTTGAAGCACAGCTTCGGCAATTCGCTAAACAAGTCATTCGGCAAAGCTATGTAGCCGGTGAAAAGGATTACAGGGCGCTGGTCTCAAGGATGAAGAAGGAACGGGTGCGTGTCGCCTATATCGGCGGTTATCATATCGAAATCGGATTGTTTGTACGCCAAGCGTCAGAAGCAAGAGCGGAACTTATGGTCATGGCGAACGACCCTTTGATGACCTCTGAATTCTGGGCCATTACAGGCAGCGCCGGAAATGGCACGTTGTTTACCTTCATGCCGGACCCCGCCAGGAACGCCAATGCGGCCGGCGTGGTGGCCGCACTCAAAGCTTCCAACCTGTCCGCTGAAGGCTACACGCTTTACGCCTATGCGGCCGTGCAAGCATGGGCAGAGGCGGTGAACCGGACCGGTTCTTTCAATGCTGTGCGCGTAGCTAACGCACTTCGTTCACGGCCGACCGATACCGTGATTGGCCCAGTCCGGTTCGATAGAAAGGGAGACAATGCGGCTCCTGGCTTTCTGGTTTACCGTTGGCGAGAGGGCCGTGTTGAAACTGTCGAGCAGAACTGATTGGCGTCATCGCCATCTCCCCGAAGCCAAAGCGACACGGATAATGAGACGCGCTCAGATCGGAGAAGCGATACTCGCAAGCTCTCTCATACTTGCAGCCTTCGGAGCGTTTTTCGCGTTCGTTGCAGCGCTTGCAGAGCTACCCGACGTCGCCCTGACGGAGACGCTACGTCCGATGATAGACAAATAGTAGCCGTGCCGGGCTGATCTGGCTCGCGAGGCACAGGACCTCTGAAGCGAGTAACGATGCTTCTGGTCGAGCATAACTCGCCTTTGGAGGCGTTCGCGGCGCGGCGACGGCATTTCGCATTCTCGTCACCCGCTCACATGGTGCAAGCCCAGATCCACGCACTCAAAGAAAAATGGCCTGACCGGTCAAATGACGAACGAGACCTCTTTGAGCGCAAGGCACGAAGCAACCAAGACCCGCCATCTGATCGTAATCGGAGATTGATCGAGTGAAGAGTGGCCTTTCTTCAAGACTAAGGTGCGGCATTTTCGACCATTTGGATGACGACGGCCAAGATGCCGCACGACAATATGAAGATCGTCTCAAGCTGATCGAGGTCTGCGACTCGCTCGGATTCTACGCTTATCACCTGGCCGAGCATCACTGCACACCTCATGGCAGGGGGCCCTCGCCGCACCTGTTCCTATCAAGTGCCGCGCAGCGCACCCGGCGATTACGCCTCGGTCCGCTCGTACTGTTGCTCAACCTTTATCATCCATTGCGCGCATTCGAAGAGATCTGCATGCTTGACCAATTGAGCGGCGGCAGGCTCGAGGTCGGGATAGGCCGCGGTTCCCAGCCCATTGAATGGGGCTATTTCGGCATCAGTGCAGACGCTGCACCAAGTCGTTATGCGGAAGCCAGTGAAATCTTGAATATTGCGCTGAAGGGACACACGCTATCTTATCAGGGAGACCACTTCGAGTTGAGCGACGTACCCTTAGCGTTGAGGCCCCATCAACGTCCATCTCCGCCCATTTGGATCGCAAGCAATCGGGCGGAGTCGGCGCAGTGGGCCGCGGCAAATGGCGCCAATCTGGCGTGCATAGGCCCCGCCTGCGCTGTTCGGAACGTTACGGACACCTACCGTTCCCATCGACCCCACAACACAGCCGCACACGGCCGCGAGCCACTTCTCGGGCTGGCCCGCATGGTCGTGATTGCGAAGTCTGATCAGGACGCTCATGCGGCGGCCGAAACTGCGTATCGCCGATGGCTGGAAAGCTTTAAGTTTCTTTACGAGCTTAACGCCATTCCGACACCGCCCGCCCTTCCGCTGACCTTCGATGCAGCACTTGAGAGCGAATTGTGCGTCGTTGGAACGCCGGCTTCCGTCCGACAGGTCCTTCTCCAGCAGATGGAAGTGGCGGGTGCCAACTACTTGCTTTGCCAGCTTGCATTCGGAAACCTACCGCTGGAGATTTCCCTGTACACCGCAACTGCAATTAAAACTGAAATTCTCGGTAGCTTCGGCGGATAATGTCTGCGTTGGAGGATCGTATGCGTGGCAAGTATACCGACGCACTGAGGTTATCCGAGGCTGGTTGCCATATTGGTTGTCGTTGCGCCGGGCGCAAAGGCGACCGTCAGCCTCAATGGCGGCGAGATCTGACCGCCTCGCGCTCCTATTTTGGGGACGGCTTTGGCTAAGTTGTCTGCGAACCGCTTTATCAACTTATCCGCGGCCGAACGCTCTTCGTCCGCTTTGATCACGCGGACCTTTTCAATGGAGACCTGCGATTGCTCTGAGCTCATCCTGCATCTGCGGGAGGCCTGAGCTGGTCGGACAGTCCGGGCGAGACTCTATGACCCTCCCTTCGGCTTATGGGGATCGAGGAGTTTCTTTCACCTTCGTGAGATCTGGAGTCCAATTTAGAGGTATTCGCCTGCGCTCGCAGCTGTGACCTTTCTAGGCCGCCAGTCACCAACGAATCAGCAAGCTCGTCTAAGAGGCCATAAGCTCACTGCACCAAGCCGGCAGGAAGCAACTAACTGACCCGCTTTCGATGTAAGAGGTGAGATTACGCCCGTCCGCGATCCACGAACTGGATGCATCCCATCGACACTTTCGATTTTACCAATTTCAGCCAAATACCCATAAGTCGATCGCCGGTTTCCGGAAAGCGCATTCCACGGATGTCGTTTGAGAAATGAACCCATTTTACTTTCAGCATAGTCGCAGGGCGCTTCAAGGTTCTCGTGGCTGCTTCGCCAACGACAGCCATCAATCTTTGGAATCGACGCACGAGCGGCGTAAATGCGGCCAGATCGCTAATCGCAACTTCTGGCGCGTAATCTGTCGCGCTGGCGCCTCCTCCTTTGCAATCATACTAAGGCCCTCCAGGAAGATCGACTCTCGCGCACACTGCTTGGCCAAGGCAAATGCGTGCGCTGCATAGAATTGGGGCAGGCGAACCGTCCGCTAAACCGGTGCAGACTGCACTTTTTTCCCTGACCAGGCGGGCAGCGCCGACGATCCGACGCTGTTGCGGCCTCCAAACAAAGCAGTGCAGTTGGCTATCTGACCACGCTATTCTCCGGCCAGGACGAGGCACTGATGTCGATCGGTGTGATGCGACAAGCCTCGCGATCTTACTGCCCACCCCCTACACGTGGTGTGATCGTGGATTCTCACTCTGCTCGCGTCCTCAGTCTACGTCGACGGGCGGCTCCCGCACCCATTTTCTACAGACTGACGCTACCCTATCTCATTCTATGCGCCGGCCCTCTTCGACCATATCCCGGCGCGGTTATCCCTTCTCTGCAATCCTTACTTCGCCACCGGAACGACGGGTGGACGCGATCTGCCGGTCTTGTCTCTTATCGCGCCCCCCTTCCAGGAGTCGATCCGCCCCCTCGCCGGGCCAGGCATCGCCTGTCAACGAATGCAGAGAGAAACCGCAGACATGTGAAGCGGATGTTAATTCTGGGTTGCCTGGCATGAGCTGGGCCATAAACGTCTGGCATGATGACGAGACCGGTCTGGAGCAGCTGACGGCGCGCCTTCAGCAACAGCTTCGTCCAGCGCCAAACGCTCTTTGTGGCACTCTGCCTGGCAAGGCCTCCGGTTACGTCTGGATTGCTATGTCAGGCGACAAGCAATCGTGCAGCAGTTTGAGCCGCAATTCTCGACTTGCCGTCATCGCGGCGTCGCCGCCGGCTGGAGTTACTGCGACTGTCGAGGCGCTGGATCGGCTCAATGGTCGAATCACATGACAGTTCACAGCGTTCTCTGGCCGTTTCCGCCTTTGCGCTCTATTCGCGGCACATGCCTGCAACCCTCTCCCTTCGGCGACCGCGCGTGCGCACCTTGGCTTGTGCAGCAGCCATTCGTTCATTCGCCGCGTCTGCGGTCTCGAGGCTGGGAAAGCACGACACAACCTTACTCAGCCTGCTTCCTGCATTTAACTAACCGGAGCAAACACCGTGGAACTTGACCCTTCCAATTCACGCTCAGAGGACCTCGAGGATCGCATCGACCTGCAACTCGACCTCGTGGCCGCCCTCGTACGCGAAGAAGGCAGCGAGCTCGAAGCGGTCCGACTGCTAAACGCCCTGACAAACCAAATGATCATGGCGGAACTGGAGCTCGGGCAGCTCGGGGACGCCAAAACCGGGGACCCCGCCCGCGACCAGCAAACGACGCGGCTCTCGCGAGACCGTGGCGTTTACTACCCAGAAGACCTTCAGATTTTGGGACGCCTTTTCGATCAGGCCGTGGCGGCATTACCCGAAGTGCTCCGAACTCCCGCTAATCAAATGAAGATCGCGAAACTAATTCTGTCACGTGCAACAGTAGACTGAGATTTCATTTGGTTCTCTGTGGTTATGCCGCTTTTGTTGAACGTTTATCGCTGGGCTGACTGCGACGGTCGTACGCGCCAGGGATCGGCGACTCGGTGTTTATGGGCTACCGTCCCGTAAGCGAGCCGGTTCCGCTGGCTTTCCCGAATCACAACCGTTCGCCACCACGCTCAAAAGCGGGAGCCCGCACCCAGAGCAGGAGGCGCGAAGGGTCGAGCAAAGAACGAGGCCCCGCGGACACATGTCAGAAAGCAAACAAGCAGTGGCCGGAAAACGCCACACGCTTCGGTGAACGCGTCTTAGCTAGAGACTGGGAAAGGAGGAGAACGATCCATTTTCGTCGATGTTCGGCTGTACTCGTGATTGGCATGGCGCGATCTTCCGTTTGCAGGAAGAAGAGCCTCAATTGTCGACCGATACCGAGCAACAAGAGCACTTCGGCAACAAAGCCGCGCGAACAGCGCGAGCTCGTTTCAGCCGCTTCAGAATTATTCGAATGCGCCTGGCAATCCGACACGCCGGGTCATCGGAACTTCAACAAACATCTGTAAATTCATTGAACATCGAGAACAGCTCGATGTCCGAGCGTACTGCGGCTCTGATGTCTCTAGCTGGGACAAGCCACAGACGCTCGGTTTGCTTTTGCGAAGGTACTTCCTGGTATCAGGACGGCGTGGAGTGTTGAGATGGATCAGCAGATGCAAGATGCTATCGTGAGCGTCGCATTTGATAAAGCCTGGCGCTTTGTTGAGAAGGATCCGTTGCTGGCGCATAATCGCAAGACGGTCCTCCATAGCCGGTTGTGCACTTTCCTTGAGTCTTCGATAAAGAAGGGCGAACGGAATACGTTGAATCTGGCTAACGAGGCGATACGCAACTTGCGGGCTGAGCTGGCGCGGTCGACCGAGCAATAGGCGCCTGAACCCGTACTGCCACATAAGCTTGGCTTGTTGAGGGTCTTGGGAACCTTATGCGGCGGAAAACACCGGGGCAGAGCGTGGTGGAGCTACCCCTCCAGTCATGTTCAGCCCGTTGAAGAGGAGCACGTTCGCGACGACTATCGCCTAATGCAGCTCTTATGATGACCCCAGACCAGCCACCTAGACTTTAGTGCAAGTCGGCGACGAGGCGGGACAGCCGCCCTAATATTCGCTGGCGCCAGGAAGACCCATACCGTTTCCTCTCCTGACTTTTGGCACGGCACGAGGTCGCGCAAGTTCAAGCAAGAGCCTCGTCAAGCCCAGCCGCGTCGGCTCCTTGACACCCGTCGATCGAGGTCGAGGTTGAGGAACATCGTGCTAAACTTGCGATAGGTCCTGAGCCAGAGCGGTCCAAGCCTGCGATCGATCATCGCCGTATCACTCACGATTGCAAGCGGCAGCACGATCGTCCTGCCGGAGAAGTGAGCCTGGTCGCAGGAGACGCGTTCTGGATCAGCGGTCTTCATTTGCCGAACTCTCTGAACGAGCACGCCCGGGACGTGTTGGCGCAGCCTGGCTTTGTCGCTAGTCAGCGAAAGAGAGAGCCAAACAGCTCGTAGCACTGCGTCCCGTCACAGGCCATCATGAACGGATCGTATTCAAAGATTCATCTGCGCGAAGCGACCAGTGTCCCGTCCCCAGCATTTCGGTCGAGGCAGTGCATGGCAAGTTGCGCGCTCCACAATCTAACGCGGCGTACGATTGGACTCGTTTCTTTCGAAGACATGTTGTGCGGAAGTTACAGCAATTCGCGTTCATATTGTTAAACGCACGGCACCGGGGGGCACCGAAAGGAAACGACACTCGAATGAAAAAGATTCTCATTCTGACTGCAAGCATCGGCGCACTCGGTGCCGCCGCTCCCTCATTCGGCACCGACTTGGCGGGGCAACCTGCCAAGGTCAAGGCGGTACCGCTGCCAGCCGCAGCCCCGATCATCGATTGGTCCGGTTACTATATCGGCGTCAATGGTGGCTGGGGAACGAGCCGCAACTGCTGGGATTTCAATGGTGTTACCCCCGAGGGCTGCCATAATTCGACTGGTGGGACCATTGGCGGCCAGATTGGTTATCGTTGGCAACTCTTCAACATGGTCTACGGCATCGAAGGTCAGGGCAACTGGGCCGACTTCAACGGTTCCAATGTCAGCACCGTGTTCCCGGCAGACACCGTTGGCACCACGACAGATGCATTCGGTCTGCTCACGGGCCATATCGGATACGCGTTCAATGCTGTGCTCCTTTATGGCAAGGGCGGCGCTGCCGTGACGAGCAACATCTATCACGTCAACTCGGTGGCTACTGGCGCCGAGATTGGCAAAAACGATGATGTGCGTTGGGGTGGCGTGCTGGGCGCCGGTGCCGAAGTCAGCTTCACGCCAAACTGGTCGGCTGGCGTCGAGTATAACCACTTGTTCATGCAACGCAGTAACATAAGCTTCCCAGCGGCTCTTGGCGCGGATCGCGTGCACCAGGATGTCGATCTCATCACGGCGCGACTCAATTATAAGTTCGGCTCGCCCTTTGCCAAATAGAGACCTCCACGCGGTCGCATGAATCGGAACCCCGCCCCCCGGTCGGGGTTCTTTCCTCAGCTGCTCCTCACCCTGCCGGCCCCAATCAGTTCCGAAGCACCAGGTGCGCGCTCGTCTGAGTAATGGAATCCAGAGGCCAGGTGGAGTGTGGCCGAGAAGCCGCCAACACGCTGGAGGAACAGGCCAGGTCGATTCGAGAATTCATCGCTCTCGTGAAAGTCCCACAACCTCACGCAGCGTGAGATAACGGACTTGCTCCAAGGCGTGTTGCGAGCTCGCCGAAGGTGCCATGCACTATGTCAGAAGCTGGAAGCCCACGATTTGGCTGCTAGTGTCCCGTTCTCAAATTCAAAGAACATTTAGGCGAACCGCCACAACCACCGCTTGAATCCGGCTGGCTGCCCCCAGCTTTCGCATTGCGTTCTTGACATGAAAGTTGACTGTATTAACACTGATTCCCAAGATCTTCCCAATTTCCCATGACGACTTTTCCTCTGCCACCCACCGCATGCAACTAGTCTCCCGCGGCGACAGTGCAACTTTTCTGTCCCAACCATTATCGCAGGGACGAGCGATGTCGCCATAGGCGGTGTGAAACTGCCAGGCCAGCGCGTTGAGATGCCCGATGCGATCCTGAGGATCAGCATCATCGAACGCAGATGCAAACGACACCACAGATATCCGACCCAACGGGCCAAACAACGGGACGCTCATGCCATGCTTCAGCCCCGCCTCTCTCGCCTCGTCAAGTACGCGTCTTTCGTCCGGTTGAAGCTGATAGTCGTCGGCGAGTTGATCCCACAAGAACGGCCGCGAAAGCATCGGCGTACGCCGGACCACCGGATCGATAGTATGGTACTTGCGCTTGAAGTATCGGTCGCACCAGTCTGGCGGCCACTTCACAGCCACAGTCGGGGGTGGATACTCCGCCAGCCGAAGTGGCTCAACGAAGTTGAGAGCGCCGTATGCAACTTCACTGAAGCCTTCCCTCGTGGCACAGCCTACAAGAAGCTCGAATAGTGCTCTGAGTGAATGAGTCTGGTTAGCGCATTCGGTGAAGCTAAAGAGGTCCATGCTGGGCACTTCAGTACGACCATCAAGCTCCCCTTCATCGTGTTCGATTGCGCTTGCTTCAGGCCGAGCCAAATTCCAGTCCATGAGCTGAACTCGAGGGTTAGTTTAATCGTCCAGTCTGAGCGCTCGCGCTTTGCTGGACGCCATTGGACGAATTCGTTGCGCCCCGGCCGAATGCGCCGGCATGATCCCATCAAACGCCACCAGATATAGCGCCATCATCCCTGTTTCCGAGCCTGAGCTGAAGTGATCGGTCCAGTTTGCCGATAACGCACTGGCCAAATCGGAAATCATCGCCCGTGATCCGTGTTGAAGGATGATGCCATCGATACCAAACCAACGGTGTCCCGTTTGATCATGGCGGCCCTGATCGTCCGCGGGTCCCGGACTGAGCTTCCAAACAGCTCCGCCGGCTAGAGGTTTGGCTCTGTTGAGCTTGCATGGCGAGAGAACGCAGCCGAACGACGCTTTGGTTTATCTCGAGGCCGAGCACGACGAGATCCTGGGCTCTGATCTGCGCGATACGGCTAAGCTCGAGGGGCTTGGCGGCGCGGGACGCGAGGAGCGTCCTGTGAGCATCCATTCTTTGCTTAGGGACGAACAATACGAGATTCATATCTTTTCCCAATCTTGCGAATTGCCATCGCTAACCGTTCGCCGATTCTTCTCCGTGCGACGGCGCCGGAGACGGGATCGATGAGCAACACGGAACAGTCGAGGCAGAAGCCATACTCCCCGCATCATTGTGCGCCGTCTCATCGAATCCGTCCGGCAGGCCTGGCGCAAACGTACCGAACGTGCAGAAAGGGGCCACCTTAACGGCGCAACGATAGATACTCGTAACTGCGAGATCTGCTTGATGCGGAGGACATTTTGCATGCGCTTCTCCAGCAGGAGACGACCCGCGCCAGACTAGCAAGTGTCATACCAACTGCTGATTTCACAAAAACAGACCAGAAAGAGCTTCGAACGCGCATGGTTGGCGCGACGTAGGTCCGTCGAAGCATTCATGACATGCGGAAAGCCGACAGCACGTCGCGAGACGCGACACGAGGTGAGTTACAGCAAGAAATGCAGCTCACCTCGGCGGCCCGTCGAGTGCTGCTTCCTCAGGGCGCAACACAGTCCTATTCCCGCCAGTCAAGTACCAAGTACGGCAATTGATTGGAGGGCCCCAACATGGCACTCGCTAAAGGAACTTGAACTGACTGGACCTTTTGCCCAGCTATTCCGGCGAAGCGGGTCGATCCGTCCCCAAGCAGAAAAACGGTCAGACCGCACCTGATTGCGCGACTCATGATGGGCTCGGTGGAAAAAGGCGAAGATCGTCGCCAAGATTGGTGAAGCATGGCTTGTCTGCTCATCGCGATCATCTCACTGCTCTATGCGAGCGTTGGCCAGGCTGGTGGCACTGCATTCCTCTCGCTAATGGCATTTTTGGGTATGTCATTGACAGAGATGCGCCCGACGGCACTTGGTCTCAACATTGTCGTTGCGGCTTATTCTACGTGGCTCTTCAACCGCAACAAGGTCGTTGACCGGGCCATCCTGCGCCCGCTTCTCTTTTCGTCCGTGCCAGCGTCGCTTGCCGGCGGTTTGATTGCGCTCGATGACCACATGTATAAGACGCTGACCGGGCTCGTTCTTCTTCTGGCGAGCGCCGTGATGATCATGCAGCGGGGACGCGCGGCTGATCGTGTTTGTGAAACTCCGCTCACGGCAATCGTGAGCATTGGCGCGGCCCTTGGCCTGGTTTCCGGTCTGACCGGCGTGGGTGGTGGAGTGTTCCTCGCGCCGACGCTCATCACACTGAATTGGGCATCACCGAAGCAGACCGTCGCGTTATCACCCCCTTTTATTCTGGCCAATTCCACAGTCGGATTCGTCGGAGCTCTTTTCAGCGGCCAATTTCCCTCTCCGGATTTGGTTCTTTACGCTATCTTCGCGCTGGCGGGTGCGGTCGCTGGAACGATAGTCAGCCTGAACTGCCTGAACCCAGCGGGCATCAGATTTATCCTCGTTGCCGTTATGCTCGTTGCCGGCATCCAATTGGTTCTCGCTTGAAAGTCTCAACTCCCATCTTTCGTGGTTCGGCAGGTGATCCAGCACGGTCAGATCGGGGTGCAACATGATGGAGGCGGCAGCTTATGTCTGTCCGCGCGCCTTGACTAACTCTGAAGGCCGCCAACGCGAACACGAAAAGCTGTCGGGTCCAGCGGCGATGGGGCGGATCACCCCGTGCATCCCAGCTGATCGTCATGAGCCGAGCGGTCCGTTCCAAATCACCTCCCGTTCGCGCTTTCTAGTTGCCGGGAGGGTCAATGTCGGCGCGGCGCGCGAGGGGTATGAAGCGTAGTCGGCTCCTGCATGGCAGCTCCAGTTCGCAGCATCAGAACATAGTGACAACCTGACCAGGCGGTCTATGTGAAGCTGAGAGCTGCAGGTGCATCGCATCGATACGACGCAAATGGAGGCTAACGGAATAGATATGCGCGATCTGGCAGGGATCGATAGCTCCAAAGCCGATGTAAAAAGAAAACAACCCAGTTTGAAGCAGAATAGAAACTAATGCAGATAGTGTCCGTCCGATTGCATCTGGCCGGGATTCGCTTGCCATCAGCAGGCGTCCAAAGTCGTTGTGAGTTGGTGAGCTGCATTGGACAGGGACGACACGCCGCCGAACCAAGGCGCCCCGACGCACTTCGCCGGGGGGCTGAAAGTGCGCTGGGGTCGCCCCAACACCATCAGTACATCCGTGATGATGCTTGTGGCAATGAGACAACCAGCGTGGCGGAATTGAGGCTTATGCGTTCGATACTAGAGATTAAGAAAGGCTATCGTCGGCGGCGCTAAAGGACTTTGAATCGCACGTTGCGTCAGATTTTGTGCTATTGCGCTCCTGCGCTCTCATCTAGCAAGCAACTTATCTTTTGTGTCACGCCGGCCTTTGACGAAGGCATCCGTCGAACTCTGTGAGCAAACCAATCGGCTTTGCTTTAAAAAACCGGTCTGAAGATCGAGAAGCCGAGCTGCTCTTGGTGAGACCTACAAGTCCCTGTGTTGGGTCGCAAAAATGACGGGCCGTCAACGGATGCGAACCGGCGTGCCCTCGGATGAGCGATTGATCGCTCGCGCCGGCTCTCTAGCCGCTTCAACCGTGCTCGGAGGAGAAAATTCATACCTAAACATCCAAATAATCGCCAACGAGCGGCTCTCACTCCTTGCTCTGCCCCCTAGCCGCGTTGGCAGTAACATCGAAAAGCGAGACCAGATCTCAGAAACCACTTCGTTTGACATAACGCAAAGACACAATTGACGACATCGGTCAGCTTTCATGCTGTTGAGCATGGGAAAGTTAAATCTTGCAGACCTCCCTTCTAAACAAGTATTGCGATGCTCGCCTGCCTTGGTACACCATCTATCCAACCGTACCGGATTTCTCCGCGATGGTCGGTGCCAAGACTTGTGAGACATGGCTGAGGCGGCTGCCTCCCGACGAGCCCGTATCGCTCTACATCCACGTTCCGTTCTGTCGCTCTATCTGTTGGTATTGCGGTTTTCCTACAAGCCTCACGCGCGGCGAGCGACCGGTCCGCAATTACTTGGCAGCAGTGCGGGACGAGATACGCTTGGTCGCAGAGCAAGTGCCACGCGCTCTGCCGGTGCACGACGTGCATTTCGGCGGCGGGACGCCGACCACCATTGCACCGGGCGATTTTCTCGCCTTGATGGAACTCCTGCGCCGCTGCTTTGCGTTCAGTAAATCAGCTACCATCGCCATAGAAATCGATCCGCGTGGGGTCACGGCCGAGATGGTCGAAATGCTACAAGCGGCGGGGATCAACCGCGCGAGCATAGGCGTGCAAAGCTTCGACCCCGTGGTTCAAAGGGCGGTCAACCGAGTCCAGAGCGAGGTACAGACGGCTTCTGTCGTCGAAAGGCTTCGCCAGCATGGGATAGGGCGCATCAATTTCGACCTTCTCTTCGGACTGCCGCATCAGACGGTGCGGTCCTGCGTTGACTCCGCGCGAACGGCTCTAGCCATGCGGCCAGACCGGCTTGCGGTTTTCGGCTATGCACACGTCCCCTCCTATATGAAACGTCAGCGCCAGATCGATGAGACGGCGCTGCCGGATAATGTCGCCCGCGCTGAGCAAGCCGCGGCTATTGCAGATACGCTGGTCTCGGCCGGCTACCGCCAGATCGGGCTCGACCATTTCGCCCTGCCCAATGACGAGCTCGCGCTGGCCCAGAAGGCTGGTCGGCTGCGCCGCAACTCTCTGGGCTATTCGGCTGATACCTGCAAAACCGTAATCGGCTTAGGTCCGTCAGCCATCGGCCGTCTGCGCGACGGTTACGTCCAGAACGAGATCGCAACCGCTTCCTATCACCAACACATTCAGGTTGGGCGCCTGGCAACCTCAAAAGGCTACTGTCTCACCGCCGAAGATCGCCTCCGCGCCGCAATCATCGAGCGTCTGATGTGCGATTTGCAGGCCGACGTACCAGCGATCTGTGCTGCTCACCGATTTGATCCGATTCCTCTTCTCGGTTCGGCCGACCGCCTGGGAATGCTTGCAGAAGATGGGGTAGTAGACATTGAAGAGGGATTTATTCGGGTCAAGCAGGAGCACCGGTTTGTCGTTCGCGCTGTTGCTGCCGCGTTCGACACTTATCTCGACCGCATCCCTATTAACTAAGCCACGCATGTGAGCAGATCCCAAACCTCTAAGCTCTTCGCGGGGGCGATCCGAAGAAGCCATCGGGCAGGCACGCCAGATTGGTGTGATGACACGACCTTTCAGATATGATCTCAACACTGACGAGGGCTGATTGGAAGAGAGCTGATTTAAAGGAAATGCGCAGCATCGCGCCGTTCATGGCCCCGGCAAGATCATGCGGAAAGTGCGTCTGCACCACCTGCCCTGGAGTGCTCTCGATGATAGTGACGGCCTCACTACATGCCGCTGGAGACGACGGCGCCCGCACAAGCTCCGGGTTATTGCGGCCGCAGGCCGCTTTGCGACCCTACGGGCCACTTCATCGAGCACAGTTGAAGACTCGACCACGCCTGCCGCGTCTCAGACCTCAAGGCTCGGCTGTCTTCGGTGCGGCGATCACTGGCGCGCCTCCGACGGAAACGGGTCCCTGTGGTTTGGACCGCCCGAAGCGTTTCCTGGCGACGCTCGAAGCAGGCCGGGCTGGCGACAAAGGAGGCTCGGAAGCAGCAGAAGGAACAGGTGTTAATCTCTGCAGCGAATCGATCCGCGAAAGCAGAATGGTGATCTGATCCAGGATCCCTTTGAGGTCATCCCGCTGAGCGTTGATCCGGCTGTTGAGTACTGCGATCTCATCTCCGGTTTTCTGCTGTGCCCACTTTATCTCAAACAAGGAGGCCCTGTCCTCCAGTGACAGGCTCATCGTTGGAGCTTCCGGCGTCTCGACAAAGGCTTCAAGGTTAGCCCAAAGCCAGGCGCCAGCAGCACACGAGCCAACGAGGACCAGCGGGAGCACCAAAACCGGGAGGATCCGTCTTGACGGCCCGCGCAAAAGCGGCCGCAAGTCTGAAGCGGCCGCTTGATCCATCAAGTCCATTGTCCCTCGCTCAAGATCCCATTCCAGCAGGCTTGCTTCGTCGACGCGATAGGCTGCGATGCTCGCGCGCTCCAGGAGCTGCAAGCGCCGACAATAAATCACTCTTGCCGAGCTTCCCGATCGGCCACCCTGCTCCTATGAAACGCTGCTTCTTGAGGAACGCAACGCGCCAATTTGCGCGCGTCCTCCATGATAGCGTCACCAGCGAGCAGCGGTGCTCATCTTCGCCGGCGATGGCGCAGCCGTTTCTCGTCATTCAGGAGAACCTTGGCGATTTTCTTACCCGCGGCACGAATGCAAACCGTCCACTCATTCCTGCAGAGTGTTCGATGAAGCCACCTCTTGCCGGACCAGCAACCTCATCCGGGGCGGCAACGGCTGATCAGCCAAGCGGCAATGGCCGATTGGAACGGCAAGCACTGTACCTGGTCAACTACCAATTTCGGCAGATTGTTCGAGATGACGGGCTCGTGGCAAGGGTGACCAACGAACGCCGCGTACGTCAAGGATTCGGATGCAGGACGGGTTGTGCCGCGCTCACCGCAGCCAGCAACGGTTCGCCGATACTCGCCAAAGCTGCTCGATAGCTGATTCCTCCGGTCTCCTGGGCCATCACTATGGGTGTTGTGGTGAGGTTGGCGCGCGAGCAAGTTCAAGCCCGGCTATTGTCTTGTGTTTCGCTGAGAACGATACCGCTCAAGCGCTTCGTGAATCCAAGCTTCTTGCACGGAGAGCCTTGCTTGCCGGTCGCTGCCGCTTCGTCGAGAAAGTCGCCTTCGATGCAGACGCGCGACACCGCCAGACTCACAGTGAGCAGGGCGGACATTCACAATGTTTTATTGGCCAGGACAGCAAGCCCCCGCGCGCTCGTCGCGAGCATTTGCCGAGCCAGCGCCCTGCTCTGGCCCTCGGCGCACCGGCCTTATGCACCAGAAAAGTTTCGAACCAGATCATCGTCGTGCCACGGGGTGAGAGGTTCAGGAAACCTGAGTGGTCCTCTTCGGATAGATCGTGTTCTGGATCGTCCCCCTCGCCCTCGGACGCGCAAACGCCGGGAGCTCACTCTGGCCAATCAGGCCGCAGTTCAATCTATTCATCTCCGGCAGACATTGACCCGAAGTACGCCACGCGTGATTGCCTACTTGCGACGAGCTCGCCTCGGACACACTCGGCTACGGTAGCACTTTCGTTCAATTTGAAATACAGGGGAAAGCAATTTTGGCTTGTTATCGCGCTTTCGCTAGGGGCTTGTCTCGTCGGCAATTCCGTACGGGCACAAACCGCTAGTAGGTTTGATCCGAGTAGCTACTCCGTGGATCAGGCCGGCAAAAGAGGAAAGACCCCCGATCGGGCCGCAAGGCTCCCGACCGACCTGATCCGTCAGGAAATCCGCGCTTCTGCCTCGGCTCCAGCAGCAGGTCTCGGACTGCCTTTCGAGAAGCGCGGCAACGCGGGCAGGGGTGCTCAGACGAGACCGCAACAGACGATCGATCCCTTCGAAAGGTACGACAAGCTGCGTGAAAAAGGGTTGTGGTTCAACATACCTGGCCCTGCGGACACGATTGATCAGGACAAGGACGGCGTTAGATCGGCTCTGGCAGATGTCGGCATCGGCTACATCGGCTGGACACACAACAGCATTGCAAACAACCAGCTGCCGAATGCGGCCAGAAGCACTATCGCAAATCAGCTCTATATGGGCCAGAATCCGACCTTCGCGTCGGTAAACCTCATGATCGTCACCTACGATCTCAGCCGGTTTGGCATTGCCGACGGACAGATTGTCGTAGGAGCCGAGCAGCAATACTGGACGTGGGATCGCCCGGGACCAGATCGAGTAGGAATCAATACGCTCGCCTACTACCAGACTTTCTTCGACAGGACGCTAGAACTCAAGCTTGGCTACCTCAGAAACCAAAATGAGTTCACCGGCACATTGTTCGGAGGGATTACAGGATCGAACATGTCTGCCTTGTTCCAGGCAGGGATGAGCACCAATGCTACGCCGACGCCGGCGGTCAACTTGAAGTACAATTTTGACGATCGCTTGTACAACAAGGTTTCCGTGCAGCGCTCAATCAGTCCAGATGGTGCCTATTCCCACATAACCGAGAATCCCACCGGCCTGAACTGGAGCACGGCCAATGCAGGCCCCCTTCTCGTTGACGAAGCCGGCTACAAGAGCAAGTCGGCTCCCGGCGTACCCGAGACGTGGCTGCGGGCGGGCGTAGGTTTGAACAATAGCCGCTACACGAATTTGGCGGACCCCAAGCATCAAAGGGAGACTGGGAATCATTTTCACTACATCGCTGCAGACAGGCAGCTCTGGCAGAGCGACGCCCTTGGGTTGCCGTCTCGCGGCATCTATGGCGGCTTCTCTATCATGGGAGCTCCGCCTGACCTCAACAGGATCAGCCAATATTACGAGCTTCGTCTTTATGCTAAAGGACCTTTTGATAGCCGGCCCAGTGATCTGATTGCGATCGTTGCTAGCAAGACGAACTGGAGCAAATTTGCGGTGGATGCTGCTCTCGCTAAAGGCCAGCTTGCGCATCGTGATACCACGGCAATCACCGGAACATATACCGCCCGTCTTGCTCCGGGAATATATGCAGGTGTGGGATTATCATACATTCATAACCCCACAAGCATCACGCACACGCCCCAAACCGAACACGCGCTCAATCTGTTGGTATCTACGTTGATATTCTTCTGATCATCGCAAGTGCCATTTTGGTTCCACCTTCTCGAGCCGCATGGGACTTGAGCTTCGCGATCTTGTTGGAGGGACCGGCGCCAGACGAGCCCGTTGGGATCTAAGGGTGCGCTGTAAGAGCATATGGACACAAGATGTCGTGGGATCCCAGGGAGAGTGAGGCGGATTGTTCAGGAGAGCCTGGTCCATCATTTCCGAGGTTGACCCACCCCGAATAACTCTTCGCCGCGGAACCATAGCCAAGTCAGGTTCTCGAAAGCTTGCCGAACTAGGCAGACCTGTTCAGGTGATCCTGGAGTGAGCTTAGCGTGGACCCCCCAAATTTTGACCCTTCTAACGTGCCAGCCTGGTCGCAGGTGCAGCACGACGTCTCGCAAGAGCCGCAGACGAGCCAGGCCGGACAAGATGGCTTTGAGCAGCACTTGGCTGAAGCAGGGCAGGCCGAACCCGCGCCCGTCGGCGGACGAGGCTCCTATCCCCATCTATCTACAGAAGACCGGGGCCTTATCAACAAGGCGATTGCTCAATATGTGGATCAGAAGAACCCACAACCGAATACGGTCAAGCTTTATACTCAGGCACTTCGCCGACTGGCGAATGATCTCCGCGCCCGTGGCAAAACGATTGATCTAAGGGACCACCAGTCGCTGGTTAATCACCTAGATACTTACTTTCCGAACGATGCCCTCATGAAGACAGGTGTAAGCGTCCTTCGTGCGTCTCATGATTCAAATTATTTGGTTTCTCGCGGGCGACCGCGCACGCTCCCCTCGGCGAAAGAGGCCTCTAACGATGGCCAGCGCTCCCAGAATGATGCGATAGATCCACCTGCCCAGAGCAATCTCCCGGCAAGCGAGGAGGTCCCCATCAATCATGAACATGACACGGCTCAATCGAGACCAGCGAAGAGACAGAGGACGCTGAACGATCTGGAAGAGGTTCTGGTATATCGGAAACCGATCGCAAGCGCCGCTTCAGGAGGAAGTGGCGGAGCAATGCCGGTCGCCTCAACGGGCGTCATAATCCGGGGGCAGTGGGACAGGCGGCCTCTTTATCCGGAGGATGCTGCCGATATCTTCAGGCTTGAGGAGGCGCTTATTGAGGGCGGAACGGCCGCCGTTACGGCGAAGCAGCATGCAGGTTCTCTTATTGGCTATAGCCGTTGGCTCTTCGCAAAAAACAAACCAAGCATTGTTGCTCGGCTAGACGGCAAATCGCTGAGCGATGGCAGTGACGTGCGCGAGTTCAGCGGTGCCTCTAAAAGCAACAGACTCGTTAAAGCGTTAGAGCATCTGCGGACCTTTCGGTCGACGGGGGGCGTCGTGCCCATCGTGCGTCCAGGTCGCACTCGCGCTAAACTCAATCCTGCCCCTCAGAACGTGGCGCTCATCAATCCCGAAGCTGCTTTACTGACAGACTCGACACGCATCGACAGCCCCGCTCCGCAGCACGGCGCGTCCTACGGAGCTAGTCGGCAAGAGGAGCATCAGGAAGGACACAACAATCAACCTGTCCCGTCGGCTCTCCTCGAAGGACAGGTTGCGATCGATCCAGAGCAACTTCCTCAGGAGCAGGTTCGGCGCCTGCGCGACCATCTTGATGACCAAGCTATCCCCTCGCCATCAGAGGAGCTTCAGCAGCTGGAAAAGGAGTCGCGTAACGCGCTTCACCAGCAATCGGAGGATCCCCCTGATCCCTCGTTTCCCTTTGATCCAGAAGAGTTTATCATTGATCTAGACCAGTTCTCTCCAGCGGAGGTTTGGCGACTGCTCGAGGATGAAGACGCACAGGAGCTTACTGGGGGGCGAGATGATCAACCCGCCACCTCGGCTTTCATCCAGGAGCAAGTCGCATCCGATTCGGAGCAGCTCCCTCAGGCAGACCTCCGGCGAGTGCTGGATCATCTCGATGATCAACCCAGCGACTCGTCGGTCTCCGTCCCTCCAGAGGAGCTGCGGCAACTGGAAAAGGACTTGCACGACGCGCTTCACGGACTCCGGGATGATCACTTCGCTCCTCCTGTTTCCATTGATCCAGAAGAATGTACTTTCGAGCCAGAGCCGTTTTCTCCAGGCGAGCTTCGGCGACTGCTCGATGATGAACAACCAGAGGAGCTTTAGGAAGGGCGAGACGTCCGCGTTCGTGCAAGGGCACATCGCCTTTCGGCGCGGAGCAGAGTTCTCATGACCGACCGTCGGGAATACCGCGATGTAATTGCCCTGCCGAGCCATCGTTGAGGCGAACCGTTGGTTGACGCCCCATTTCTTAGCGAGGATCGATCCCCCACATGGCATCGGGGTTGTTGTACCGAGTAGAGGCGGGTTCTCTCATTGGCAGGCCCTTCTGCGATGGGTGATCGATTAGCGGCTGTGGTGCGAGATAGCCGTGGACGAAGCTAGTCTTCGTGGCTTTTACGGACCGATGTCGCCTCAAACTCTGGCGATCATGGGCAGCCTGTCCCGGCCATCAAGACTCAGAACGGCAACCGGAACAGCCTCCCTCCTCATTGTGGCCGCCTGCTCTCGTGATCTGGTTCTGTCGGGATTCGTGTTTTGCCGCTGATTCCGGACTTAGCGCCTCCAGATCTGGCTGTTCGCAGCGACAATGGGCGAACTCTGGAAACAAGCGTGCTCGTTCCTCCCTATGCCGTATCAGTAAACGTGATGGTACCAAGAGGCCGTCGTCATGCAATTTAACAGCTGCCGGATGTTGTCTCACATGCGGATCTTGCAGGGCACGTACCCGGTCGTATGATTCAATCGGGTTCACGCCGCGCTCGCTGAGAGACTGTCGCCTCGCAACCTTTCGAGCTAGGCTCGGGCCTGATGTACGGACAGTGGAGAGGTTGCCGCTTGAGAAAACTGACTGAGTCAGGCGCGCGCTCAAACGGCGCAAATCGGCTGCCGCATTCTTGATGGTGCCGTCGCTGAGATTACCCGCCGCCTTGTTTCTGAAATTTTCAATGAGCTCCTCATCGGCCGAATTGCGCCCGCGCGTCCGGCCCGGCTGCCTTGCATAATCAATTCGTACATTCGTCGAAGAGACGTCAGGTTGGACGGCGTCGCGCGACGACTTTCCGCCAAGGGCCTGCCGATTCCCGACTTGAAGCGCGACCATAATCCGCGGCTTTTTCCGCTCTTGGCCGAGGCGGCAGACTCTGCGCCCGTAAAGCTGTAACGTGCGCTGCTGAACAAATCATCTCGCAAACTAGACTGCGGCACTTGCGCCGAAGTGGGAAGCAGCAAGCTGGGAATGTCTACGCTCCGTCGCGTGTCGCCTAGCGCACTCTCCCTGAAAGCGGAGTGCGGCTGCACCCGCATCGAACCGCCGAAATCGTCCCGCCGGACTGTTCGACCACCTCCTGCGGGAGGCCGCTCAGGCGAAACCGACTTGCTTTCATCAGACGGATCGAGATTCAAGTCCTGCAGCCGCCCTTCAGAGTCACCCTGCTTGCTTGGGCTGCCCGCTCGCTGCCCACTCCGCCCCTGAAGGGCGGCGTACTCTCGCATCCAGGCTCCTGCATCGAAGAATGGGTCAACAGGATCCATCCTGCTCTCCTCATGTTTGCGTTGACCCTGCAGCAATCCGTACGGTCTGGATTACGGCCAAATAGCAGCTCGTTCAGCAAGAGGCAGATTCTCGATTGTTTCAGCCGCAAGCTTTCGAAAAGCTGACGATATCAGGATACTGCTGGGCGCGAGGCTCGCCTAGGATAGGCACTCGCCTGGCCAGGGACGGCATCGCTCCAGTTTTGCCGCACCTCTTCGCCGGCCTTCAGTTCGAGCTGACGAAATTCCTCGGCGAGCGTAACAATGGATCGCCTATCGATCGTGCGCCAAATTCAAGCATCACCGCCCGAACAGTAAGCTGCCTCGTCAAACCGAGCCGGCTGGCTGCCGCAGCGCCTCGGCAACCGATGATTTCACCGCTGCGCGCCTTGGTCTCCTCGACAACTTTTCGACCGAGAATCTCTCATCACGAAGCGCGTTCGACTGGACGTAGATACGCCCTCGCCTGGCACGCGGGAATTTTCGTCACTCGGCAACACCGAAAGACCCTCATCGACGGGAGCGCATTGCCAAGGCGCAAAAGCACCTTGGCAGCGATGGCCGAGCCTTCACGATCGATCTTTAGGTACCGCCGCGGAGCAATAATAGATATCGCTGCGGCGGTTTGGGGGCCTCATAGTTCGAGGCCACGCTGTGCGAGCACACGTTGCATGACCTCGCCTTTGATCTCGCCAGCAATCTCGTTTCGGACTTGGTCTCCGAGCACCCGCTCGGCATCCGGATCGCCTCGAAGACCATACTCGGCGAGGCGCTGATCCAATCGGGTTTGAAACTCTTCGCCCATGGCGTCGCGCACCCGGTCTCCCATCGCGGCATGTTCGTCTGGAGCGATGCGCCTCAGCACCGTTTCCCAGGGTTGCCAGCGGCTTGCCATGTAGTCGTTGAAAATGGCTTGCTTCCCGCTCCCGGACCAGGTCGAGCGCTTCCGTCGCATCATCCTCGCTAACGTGAGAGACCTCTAGGAAGCGCATGTCAGGGGCGAGATGATTGAGCTCCAACGGCTCGCGCAGCCGATGTTGATAGGCCAGATAGACTTCGATGTCGTCTACGTTCAAGTTGCCGCTCGCGAGCGAGATGATCCTGTCGCGCGCGATCTCGTCCAACGCCTCCAAGCGGAAGGCGACACGTCCGCGCTGAACGAGATCGCCAAGCCCATCGTCATATACCCCGTCCTTGACGTCAGCGTTGATGCGCGCGGTCTGCATACCATTCCAGTGCAAGGTGACGCGATCCTCGCAGCTCGTGTTGGCTTCGGAAGCCTGTGCAAAGAACTGTTCGCGCAATGTCGGATTGGCGGCCGCGTGCCGTAGATCATCAGCCACTGCCTGCCGAAACTCGTTATTGCCGTAGTTGACCGTGCCTCGTAGCCTCTCCAGGAACTGTGCGTAGTCTTGGGCGCCGGGCTCATCCGCAAAGTGCTGCCATTCGGCCAGCGTGGCCGGGTCGTCTGCGAGCCAGTGTGCGGCAGCTTCATGTGGGGATTGCTGCGCAAGCTGCGGTGGCGCTTCAGCCGCCGCCGGGTGAGCGAGGACGTCGTCCGGCAGCGCGTTATCCTCCAATTCGAGGCTCTCCAGATGCGGGTAGTAGAGGCTATTATTCGGCACAAGAGCATCTAAAAGACCTTCAGGCAGGCTGGTCAGCCGGTTACCGCTGACATTGAGTGATTGCAGCGTGCTCGGAAGAGAGTCGGGAAGGCTTGCCAATTGATTGCCGCTGACATTGAGTTCAATGAGCCGCGAGGGGAGGAACTCCGGGAGATTGGTCAGCTGATTGCCACTGACCGCAAGCAAGGTAAGCCCGCTCGGCAGAGCGTCCGGCAGGCTGGTTAGCCGGTTGTCGTTTGCGTTCAGGATCTCGAGCCCGGCCGGAAGGTTTGCTGGCAGACTGGTCAAGCTGTTGTCAGCGACCTCCAGCTGAGAGAGGGTCGCCGGAAGATCGTCCGGCAAACTCGTCAAGCGATTATGGCTAATGAGAAGACGCTGTAGACCGGGTGGCAACATAGCGGGCAGATTGCTTAGCTCGTTGTGCCTGGCGCGCAGCTCCTGCAACCTTGGCGGCAGGGCGGCGGGCAGAGCGGTCAGCGAGAGCGAGGACAAATCCAGAGAGGGCGAGCCTGTGTCATCCGAATTCCTGATTCGTCTGCGCCCCTGTCGCCGATTCTCCGCTTCGCCCTGCCCCTCTTCGGCAACCCAATTGTCCAAGATCTGCGCGCGCGCGGAGGCTGGGGCCCGATAGCCTGTCAAGGTTTCGACCAAATTCGCGACGGCACGATTGAATCCGCCGAGGTAGCTTTCCTGCTCCACCTCTTCAAATGCGTCCCGGAAGGAAGCCGCGCTCCGCTGTGCGTGTCCTGTGTCCATCAATCTCTCCATCGTCAGAACTAACGAGTACACCTCCGCTTCCCAAAGCCGCGAAGCAGCTAGGTTCGCAGAGCAAATGATCATTCGAAGGCCTGTGCGCGTGGGCCGCGACTGCCGTCCAGCGCCTCTTCGACACAGGCCGATATGAGGCCAACCTGCACAACAGATCGATACTGCTGCCCGCAGTCTGCCATCTCGCTCGCCAGATAAGTCCGGAGATCCGTCAACGGTGGCAGCCTCCGCCCTTAGCAGGACCACCTGTCGATCAGCTGACGTGGGTCGGGGCAAAGGCACCCAGATGGGCTGGGCTCGCCACCAACGGCAAATACCAACACGGCATTGTCTTGGCACGAGAAAGGACCAACGCGGACGTTGGAGAGCGTGCGCTCTTGCTTCGCAGGCAGTTGGACAGAGGCACCGCCGCCACGCGCGGGCTTTATACTCGAGCCGCTGCTGAGTGGTTATGCGCGGAAACGCGTCAGTGGAAAATATCTTACGGTCGGGCATCGGCCAATCAAAATCCTGCACCCAAGGACATCCCAGATGCGTTGCCGTCGAGGCCACTTACGGCGACAGTCTGTCAGCTTATCGAAACCTAAGGTCCTAGAGCATTGTCACCGTGGGCTGAGTCTGCGCAACGCTGTCGTTGCGCTTGATGTGCTCTTCAATCGGTTGACCACTCTGCCCGATAGCCTCCCTGCTTCGCTCCGGCGTCTTGACGTTAGGAGCAATCAGCTGACCACCCTGCCCGAACTTCCGATCGAGTTCAGAGGCCTCGACGCGAGCTCAAACCGGTTGACGAGCCTGCCTGCGGTCCTACCTGCTGAGCTCGAGATTCTCGACCTCAGTGTTGCAGGAACTGCCGGAGGTGCTCCGTGCTTCGCTGCAGTTTCTCCGCGCCAGCCACAATCAGTTGACGAATCTACCGGAGACCGCACGCCTCTTCGCAGACGTCGAGAACGGCGCCTATAATATTCGGATGTATGAGTTCATTCGTGATCCGGTGGCGACGGATGCGACAGCGCGCACACGGCTTGTTGGAATTCCGGAGAGGCATCGCGCCGACAGTCTGCTTGCTGAGATCAAAGGGCGCCGAGTTGATGGCGGCCTGAACGCATTCCGGCAGGTTCGATTTCTTTCGCTCGAAGCCGCTGGAGCCATCAGACGTACAGTAACAGATGTCGCCTGACCAAGTTCGGAGCTGCCGCGAACGTGTTCCACCGCGGCATCTAGCTTTGACTTCGACCTGACGAAAAGCGGCAATCATCCCATTCATAGGTGCACTCATTCCACGCAAAGTGGCGCTTTGCACGAGATGGAGTACCTATTGTCGGCAGCTGCTGCCCTCAAGCCCTATTGGGGCTCTTGTCCGTCGGTCGCGCCCCCGAGAGGTCGGCGCGGAAAATACATCCGACCAAGATAAAGGAACATTGCGCACTGGAGCAGCGCTTCTTCAGAAGCGTCAAAGATTTGCTAAGCTTCCGCTACCCTGGCCAGGAAACTCTGCACTTCCAGCTTCAGACGATTGCTATCCTCAGCTAGAGACCTGGCAGCGGAAAGCACCTGCGTTGACGCGGTGCCCGTCTGATCCGCACCTCGATCGACTTCGGCGATATTTGTGGCGACCTGGGTCGTACCAATTGCCGCCTGCTGCACATTCCGGGCAATCTCTTGGTTTGCAGCGCCTTGTTGTTCCACAGCAGATGCGATGGCAGAGCAACTTTCTGAGATTCGGCCAATAACGCTAGTGACTTCTTTGATGCTTGCCACCGATTCCTTGGTGGATGACTGAATTCCACAAATCTGATCACTTATCTCCTTAGTCGCCTTCGCGGTCTGGTCCGCTAACATTTTGACTTCTGATGCAACGACCGCGAACCCTCGCCCAGCGTCTCCGGCGCGGGCTGCCTCGATTGTCGCGTTCAAGGCCAGAAGATTTGTTTGAGATGCAATTGTGTTGATGAATTGGATGACGTCACCGACCTTGCCGGCGGCCTCGGAGAGAGACAGAACGCGCTTGTCAGCGCTCGCGGCTGTTCGAACGGCTTCACTGGCAATACGAGCTGATTCCTGGACTTGCCGACCAATCTCATTTACGGAAATCGACACTTCTTCTGTGGCCGATGCAACGGACTGAACGTTCGCGGACGCCTGTTCGGAGACCGACGCTACAGCGGTCGAGAGTCGCTGTGTCGATTCGGCAGTCTTTGCCAGTGAGCGAGCCGACGCTTCCAGTTCTGTGGACGCCGAGGAAACGGTTTCGACAATTTCCCCGATGGCCGCGTCGAACGCATCTGCAAGCCCGCGCATGTCGGACTTTCGTTGCTCAGCAGCGATACGATCATGAGCAAGTTTGGCTTGGGTTTCCGCCTCCGCCTTCTCGGCCGACCTCACCTTGAACCTTTCGACCGCATTCGCGATCTCCCCAATTTCGTCCTTGCGACCAAGACCTTTGAGTACAACATCGAAATTGCCCTCGGCCAGCTCGAGCATCGATGCTGTCAGATTCCGGATCGGGCTGCTAATGCTGCGCGAGGTAAACACCGCGAGGAGGAAACCCAGCAGCAAACTGAGAGCGCCAAGGATCAAGGCTATCATCACGCCCAATCCAAGGTCATCTTCCGCCTTTAACGCAGTGGCTCTCGAAGCCTTCTCGTAATCAATCGCGAGCGGCTCTGAGAGTTCGTCAACCCGACCACCGGCGGCGAGTGCGGAACTTACGGCCGATTTCGCCGCGGGCGTATCTAGCGCGCTATTTCTTCCTCTAAATTCCTTCAGTCCGAGCGCCTTCGTTTCATCGTCCTCGATGGCTCTTTTGAGATCCAGCACTCGCACCCGGCGTCCTAAGTCCTTGGTGTCGGCAGCGAGATCCTCAAGCCGCGCAAATGTTCGCCTATAGGTGTCTGCGGCCTTCTCCCAATGCGACGGATCATCGGTTGCCAAGGCCATCCATACATGCACCCGAGCTTCAAATACTTGCTTTTCGATGCGCTCATCTTCGGCTACGTGGTCTTTTTGGCGAACCACAGTCGCCAACAATCCGTTCGCGCTCCGGGAGGTATGGATCGAGTAACCGACAATTGCGACGGACATCAGAAGAAGCGATCCAAACCCAGCTATCAATCGACCGGTGATTTTGATGTTTGCGAACACTTGTTGTGGCTCTCTGCTAAAGGGTGGTCGTCTTACCTCAAATGTACTTCAGCGATCCATCGTAAAACGAGGAACGTCAGCTCTAAAGGCTGGCAGATTTCCGTTTGGCGAGAGCAAGCTCTCGCTCGATTAGATCGAGATCCGCTTCCAGCCTGGCCCCAGCTGACGAATCGGCCATCTTATGTATGAGCGCTCGTATCTGACGATGGTTCTCCTCCAGCGTGGCAATCGCATGCGCGATCGTGAGCTTGGCGTTGGCGCGGGCGGCTTTGAGCCGCTGATTTGCACCTCGACCGGAGTCACATGCTATTGCGAACGGCGCTAATGGCGCATCACGCTTAGCAATCGCCATCGTTTGCATTGACTCAGTGCGCCGCATGGGCGCACCAGGTTGACGAAACTTCACGACATTGAGCATTTTGAACCTCGACCAAAGTGACTCAAAAATACGAGCGTCGCAGTCATGCGAATGGTTCTGCGGATAACTCGACTACATGCGCAGCGGCTGCGTGTTCGCTCCGGTTGTAAGTCGGCCAAAGTTAACAAATTTCTTTAAATGCAGGTCGTCCGCTTTGCGCGCATCAACGATTGACCGCATACTTCGTTTTAAATTGCAGGGTCCACTGGCAACACGAACGTTGAATTACCGCGCCCGCCACCTGAGCTGCGCAGAAAATCTTCGTGGCTTGCGACAAATCGCAGTCAAAACGCATTAGAGTATCTCCGAGCATGTACCACGTGGGTTCGAGCGGTTAATCCAGCCACCGACGACCCCGCAAAAAATTATTGCATTGCCGACAGGCAGTCGACGAAGGGGCATTGAGTTGACCGAAATCCAACGGCCCGGCTACCCCTCATGGTCGGCGCCCGCGCCGCATACCGCGCGGCATCCAACCCTATGTTTCTCGATATGACTTCTTACTGCGGGGAAGCTGGGCGTTTCGGCATCCGATGATGAGACGGTGCAAGCAGACGTGTAGGCAATGGGGCACTTGTACATGACAGACGGAAAGGTCCCCGGGGATCGCTCTTTCCGGATGCAAACCAGTTGTTTTGACGGGTTGCTGGCCGAAAGCGCCTCGCAGGCCGATAGCTGCGCCATCCTCTATTGGGTTCCTACTCTGGACCGCCGGATCACCGCAGATACTGATCTGCAAATAGAATGCGGGCGGACGGCGCGACAGGCGAACGCGACGCCCTCGGATCATGGTGACCTTCTATTGGGCACAGCTAGCGGCGGCAACGATGATTGTCGCCGTCAAGCCGCAGAGGAGGTGCGCAGGCTGGAGGAGAGTTGGAACCGATCATGGGCTTCGACCCAATGACGGATTCGCCCGATTGCAATTTCTCGTCCTGAGCGCGGTCGCTCTCTAGAATGGTAGAGCTGTTTCTTACAAAAGCATGGTCCAGGCTCTGCAACTTTTCGGGCAAATACAGTTGCGCTGCCGAAAGCCATCGCTCCACTGCGGGCCGGCAGCGCCGAATGCGCATAGGGTGCAACTCCGACAACAGGCGGGTTTTACTCATGCACGATGTCTGAAATGCTCTTCTGCCCGATCATTCAGGACGGATATCGCCGACTGATCGACACGATTATTTCATTTCGCTTGTTTGGCTCATGCATTCCAGTACCCGACGACGGCATAATCGAGATCCAATTTCTTATTCACGGTGCATGTCCCGTCGTCGCAAGCCGCCAAAAGCGCCAGGGCTCGAAAACCGTTGTCCAAAGGCGACATCGCCGCGCTGGGTGACGCTTCGGCACACGATGCTTTGAGGCAATTGGCGATAAATTGGTGTTTTATAGGATCCGGCTGCACCGACCCGCGCCGCAAACGAATCGCCTCGACATAGCCATTTAGAGCTGCATTCGGGACGTGGACCAGCGCTTTGCCACGCACCTCCTACAATCCCGGCTGCCGTGCCAGTGCCAGCATCCACCTGCCCTAACAGTGCGAATCGTTCGAGACTTTGCTGGGTCGGCTGGTGAGCAGGGGGCTTTGTCAGCGGCGGGCGGGTACTGTGAGTTGCATTGACCCGCGAACGAGCGGGGGCCGAATTCCCTTCAGATCGCGACATTGCGCTTTCTGTTTCGCTACGAAGACGGAAGACTTTTCGAGCTTCTAAACAAAATTAAGAAGACGCCGCTCGCGTTCCTCGCTGCGCAGATCACCGCCGAGCATTGCCCTTCGCTGGATCTTTGAGAGTATTCGCACCGGTCCTATTAAAGACGTGCGTGTGCAGAACCCGACAGCAAATTGCGATTGAGCTAATCTGAAATCGCAAAGAGATGATGGTCTGAACCAAGCTCGCGCGTCCTGGCATGTCCATTGCTAGGAAGTGCCTGTTACATCATGCGACTGACTGGACGCAAAGGCCGAGTCAGACCCGGCCTGCCGTCCAAACCAAGTCTCTAGCATAGAAGCGGCGCTGTAACTGCCGCTGCGCCAACGGAGCCAGGTCATGTTGATCGACACGTCCGAAATCTTCGACTCCATTCGCATCAATAAGCAGGAAGCGCAGGAGCGACAGCCCGCGGCGCTATGCGAATGGCCTGGCTGCCAGAACAAGGCTACCCATCCCGCGCCCAAGGGCCGCGACAATGCGCGCGCCTATTGGCACTTCTGCATCGAGCATGTTCGCAAATACAATCAGTCCTACAATTTCTTCTCGGGGATGGACGCCGAAGCGGTCGCGCGCTACCAGAAGGACGCGCTGATCGGCCATCGTCCGACCTGGAAGATGGGCGAGAACATCAGCGCACACAAAATGACCGGCAGCACTGTTAGTTTCGAGGACGACTGGCATACACTCTGCACGCTCGCCGAGCTGAACGGACGCGGCGGTGCCCGCCACCGCCCGAAGGCCAAGGCTGAGGCGCGTAAGATTTTCAATGGCGAGGGCAAAGCATTGCAGGTGATGGGTCTGAATGCCAATGCGACGCTCGGCGAGATCAAGGCGAAGTACAAGGCGTTGGTCAAGCAGCACCATCCCGATGCCAATGGCGGCGACCGCTCCACGGAGGATCGCCTGGTCGAGATCATCAAGGCCTACCAGTACCTGAAGACCGTGGTGCGCTAGAGCTCGCCCGTACATCTCAGCGGGCCTCAACGGCGCATCGGAAGTGGAGGACAGAACCATCCAGAGCTTTGCTCTGGCTACGCGGGCAGTTTGACTTCCCTGGCTAACGCTTTCCGGTGGCCATGGCGGACAATCGACGCGATGACCTGTTCGTTTTGCTCCGCGCAGCGGTCAGGAAGAAGGGCCGGAACAAGGGATGCGGCAAGATCCTGCGCACGTGGCGGCTGCATCGGCCCAGCGGTGAGCTCGTGGAAATGCCAAACGGCTCCTTCCACTCCTGACGGCTAGGTCGCTATTACCGCCGGTTCCACCTGAGAAGCTCAACAGGAGTTGCGCACGATCGATCCCTCCGTTGTTCGAGAGACAACATGAAAGAACAGACCTTTCCGGGGTTACTCGGCGGCTTCATGGAAAGGGTTTCGGCGCAGAAGCGAGCCGTCCAGGCCTATTCGCTCGCTGCCGCCGGATTAATGATCGGTCAAGAGGCCGATGGATCGCGGCGTTCACGGCCATTTCTGACATAGCCAGGGGCTGTAGCGCCCCTCGCCACCGACCTATCTCAAGGGCTCTGCCGATCGCCGCGAGGCAAGGCATGAACTTGATCGCGCTCCACACGTGCATCGCGTTCGTCAAGCACTGGGCTATCGCACGCAGTTGCGCGTTTTCCTGTTCGTGAGTAACCGTCTGGTGAGGTTTTCGATTGTCCACAAATATGGTGCCCAGCGCGATGTCGGTGACAGCTTACGCCGCCGTCATATCCGCGCTCCCCCGTCATTCATCCGACGATCGCCGGCGTCTCGTCACCGTTGCTTTGTCTTCGATCGATATGGTTCCCTTTGGCAGCCAATCTGTGGCGCCTCCGAAGAACACGCTCAGCGACCATCTCGCAGCTTCGTTATCTGTCAGTTGATGGGAGTGAGGCTCGCGGGCTGAGGGGTTGGCCCCGACGCCGAAGGATCTGTATTCAGCATAGTAGCTTGTCCTCAAGGTATCGGTCTTGCCGGGCGTCCATTCGCGCCACCCTTCCGCGATCACGGGGGCATCTATCTTCGCTGACAAGAAGACCACTGTGGCGTAGGGACGCCAAGGGCGGCCAAGTGCGATATAGCCCGCAGCAGGGGCGGCAGTTAACCTGCAATGATCAAAAACATAGCCACTGTCCTCATCCGGCGCTGCCTTGCTCTGAGCGGTATAGATGACCGCTTGATTAGCGATGCCGTGCAACTCACATTGCCGGAACCAGGCCTTGGCGTTACCAAAGATGAAATCGACATGCCCTTCGATGTAGCAGTTCGAGAAGTATTGTCGTGACATTCTGCCGTTTGGTCCCTTGCCGGCAAATAGCGTGTCCTGGGCACCGAGCAGGCGGACGCGCGTAACGACGTCCCTGTCTCCGGTAACGGACAGCGCTACCGCCTGCGAGGGGGGATTGGCCGGATTGAGGGCGTAGTCGTTCTGGATGGTCAGATTCTCGAGCCGCAAGTCATCGCCAGCGGCATCCAGCGTCGCCGAACGGGCGGTTCCTCCTACATTGATCGCGCCGTCGCCATATACAATGATCGTATCCTCCGGCTTCCTGCCAGTCCCTTCGAGATGAATGCCGGATTTGGAGATTTTGACCTTCTCGCGATAGACGCCCGGCGCGATCCGGACATTTCCGCCTTCCGCCGGCAATGCGTCGATGGCTTGCTGCACGGAGTGATAGTCTGCATTTCCAGCATGCGACACGAATAGTGGCTCAGCATACGCTGCCGGGATGCAGAAACATCCGGCCAGAAGCGCAGCGGAAGGCACGAAAATTCGCATGTGATCTCATTCTTCGTTGAGTTCGCGACACGCTCGACGCAGTCGATATGAGATACCGCCGCGGGATAGTCGCCGTGCATGGTCAAACACATTTTTTGCACAGAATCACAACCTGCACGTCACCTTCGTATTCCCGGCCCTGCAAACGTCGGACAAGTGCAACCAACTCGGGGCATGAGGCTGACCTTCGTCACACCGGTCATCTTGCCCCAGATGCGGAACTCAGCAGCGAGTTTGACACCGGGTGTAGTGCTTTACCAACCGCCGTCGCGGAATGCGCTGGAACATACCTCCGATCCGCGCCGCAGCGGCTTTGCAACTCGTCCGGGCAGCGGCGGTGATACGTCAGATGCGGTAACGTTCGCATGTTCAACTTGCCAAGTCGCGGAACTGGCAAATCGGACATCTTCGAGTGTCACGTCAAGTGCATGCCCCTCGTCTAGGCCGCGCATCAGCAACACACCGGTGTCGCCATGCACATGACGGAGAACGATTTGCCGATAGACCGGAATCCTCGTGCCTCGTGCGCGCGGATCATATTTTGTATCGAAAGCCACCGGCCACCTGTTGCCCCTCAGGCACACGTACTCGTAAGTCACGCTCTCTACCAGACCGCCTCGGCTAACATCGCTCTTGATGCGCAGGCCAGACGTCGTACCATCCAGCGTCAGATTACGCACCAATATGTCTCTGGCCCCGGAATTCACCTCACTGCCGATAGACATGCCATGCCCCCAGCCGAAATAATTATCAATGATCGAGATATGGCTGCTCGAGCCATTATCGCCGGCTTTGATTGCGACGTTGTCGTCACCCGTACGGATCAAGCTGTGGGTGATGGTCACATCCTGACCCGCGCCAAGATCGATGCCGTCGGTGTTGCGGGCATCCGCCGGCGAATCAATCGTGAGGCCCCAGAACGTGGCACCTTCGACCCTGCTCATCGCGACATGAAAATTGGGAGCGTTGCGCAAGGTGACACCAGAGAACGTGATGTCCTGCGCATGATCGATCTGGATCAAGCGCGGGGCGTTCTGTTTGCCGCCCTGAGCTTGGGCGCGACGCGCTAGCTGCCACCAGCTTTCCGCGCCGCCGCCAATAATTGCTCCACCCTGACCGTCGATGATGCCCTCTCCGTAGATGCCGCCGCCACGCGTTTTTGAAAAGCTGATGAATGGCCGGCAGCCGTCGCCCTTTTCCGCGATGCGGCCACATTGTCCGAGGCCCTTGTCGTAAGCAGCAGGTTCGGGAATGGCAATCAGCGTCGCACCGCGTCCGATCCATAAGGTCACGCCCGATTTCATGTCGAGTGGACCTGAGTGAAACTCGCCGCGCCCGAGATAAACTGCAGCCCCAGCGGGGCAATGTTCAATGGCATCTTGTAGGCTAACTGTATCGTTCTTGCCGGAAGGCACAGGGCGGTCGCAGACCGTATGAGGTGCAACAGGTTCGGCGATAGTCCGGCGGTCTTGCGCCTTTGCGGCAGGGCAGACAACCATGGAGGTGAGTATGGACAATAGGATCCAGTTGCGAAAACGCTTTATCATTGACCTGCTCGTGCTTTGTCGCACGCATCCTTGCCGCGTGCCTTTTCTGGTATTTGAGCGCTGGCTCGATCGAGCCGTCGCGCGCGTCACTGGCCCGCGCAAGATGACATTTATAAGACGCAGCGGAGGCTTCGACTTTGCGATCGCGCCGTAGCACCTTGCCTATGCGCGAAGAAGACGAAGCGTTGTGCGATAGTCCAAAATCCAAACAGCTTCTCGGCGTTCTCACAGAGTTTAAGCGCCTGAAGCGGCATCTCAAGTGCGGGTGAATCCGCACTCCGCCGCATCGGCGTTCGATCAAAGACCCGCCTACAAGAAGTGTCAGGAGCGCCCACGGTCACTTGACACCGTACAGCCAGGAAGGCGCACCGCAAGATTAGTAGCGACACGTCCCGGACGAACGCGGGGGATCAGCTTTCATGTCGGCGAGATCGAGGTCGAGCGCCGCAGGGTTAGGGACAAGAACTGTTCACCGCCTCTGGCCGCTAAACTTTATCCAAGGCGATCCGCTGCGCTTCGATTGAGCCCCGGCTACTTGGCCGCTGCCAGATCGGCAAGGGGTCTAAACATCCAGCACTCCAATCACAGTCGAAAATGCGGCGCGATATTTCGCGCCAGCTGGCGCTCGCTCAGCAAGGGATGGACGCGAAGCCGGTTCGCCGTAAGCCTGCCGCATCTAATTGCTGCTCAAAGGCGTCTGCTCCCGCCTGGTTCGGTTGATCGTCTGGAACGGCGTGCTGTACCGATGGCGGAGGTGCGGCATTGGATATGGCGCAATCGTGCGAGTCCATGCCAGCCTCCCCGTCAAGGATCACTGGGTTAGTCCCTAGACGGAGAAGCTTTCGAGAAGCTGACGAGGCTGCGGCCCGCCTCAGATCGCATTCTCACCGAGAACCCTGTTCCTGGCGTCTCACGAATTTAGGTGATCGCCGTTACCTGCCGTTTTTCGGTGAATTGTGATCGTATGCGGACATAGTCAGCCGGTTCTCATCATCCTTCATGCGATGGCCGTGAGGCATGGTCGGCTTCCGCGGTCAGCACCGTCCGTCACTCGCATGCCTTGCCCCACGGTGATAGCCGACCATCGCGTCATTGAACGCGCCCCTCGCGCCCCGTCCAGAGACGTCTACCGGTAATTTGAACACCTTAAGACGGACAAAACGACCGAATTGGCTGGCTCAAGCTGGAGAGCTTTGATATTCGATTTAGAACATCTGCTGAACAGCCCCGAAGCAGGAGGCTCTAGCCAAAGACGCGGCGATACGTCCCGTATGTGGTGCTACTCTGCGCACATTCCCTTGCCAACACACCGCGGTCAACCAAACGCGCCTATCGACAGGGCCGCTGTCCAATTCGCCCGCCGGGCGCGCAACCCCATCGCGTCACAAGATCTTCACCAATTCCGCGACAAAACCTTTCGCTGCCAACGTGCGCGGCAGCACTTTCAGCGGTCCCATGTTCGACTCGAAAACGTCAAACCAGCATTCTGATCAACAGGATCATCGAAGCTTCGGGATTTGCGCGGTCGCGCGTTACGTATTGAATTGTTCGCCGCAGGGTTGCGCTGGCGTTTATCGATCGATGATGAAACCGCTCGACGCTCAAGCCTCCTCTCGAGATCCGCCAATCCTTCCTTACATTCCTCGACAACCGAGTGGGCGCGAAGCAGCTTGACCTTGAGCTCGTCCTGTTGCCTGACTATTTTCTCGAGATCCCAATCGTCCTGCATCAGCTTATTGACCATCTGCAAAGCGCCGATTGAACGCCGCCGCTTAGCTTTACAAACCCAGACTCGGCATCTCGCAGATGCCCGCGCTTGAGCCCCACCCAAAAGTGACGCAACCAATGGTCCTGAGGTATAACGCTTTTACGTTGGCCTGCACCATCTTGTTGTGGACCGCCATTCCCCGCGAGCCCTTTACAAGACAATCGGATTCTGCCCGGCAAACTGGAGCGCGATCCGAAGATGTCAGAGTTCGCGGCGCAGCCGCATGGTTTGGAAAGCGCATCAGGAGACCTCTGCCACCAACCAACCGGGCAAGTTTCATCTGAATACCTCGACCGAATGCTGAAGGAGCATCATAGTCAGAAGTGGCTGGTCACATGTTCAAGCAACCGGCATGCCAATGCCGGTTGAGCGTTTTATGAAGAACCGATGTCGGTTTTCCCGTAGCACGTAGTTGCAGGCGGTGCTGTTGTCGCGTTTGAACAAACCACGTCTTGAACGAGACATCCGAAGCCGCAACCACGACGTCCACAGCAGCGCTCACCATGGCAGCGCTCAATAGAAAAGATTTTGCGTGCGGCGGCCAGAATGCTCCCACCATTTTTGATTGGTGCGTTGTGTCGAAGCACGGCAAGGAGTCGCCCCGCCCTACTCATGGCGTTCGCGCTGCGGAACGCAGGTGTTGTTCACAAAGGCCGACGGAGGTCGTCGGCCGAGCAAGCTCATCGGGATCGGCACCGCGTTGATCCGCGCGCATTTTCTAATGAAGCTCCGGCAGGACTGGATCGAGTTCTTCCTGCTCGAGCGTCTTGGCTCCATCTTCCGCCAGGTACGCTGCCAGAGCCGCGATCCCGGAGTTCGGTGGACATCGAGCGGGTGCCGATTTTTTGAAGGGCACTTGTCCCAAGCGCTCGGCGACTTCGACGCTCATGAGGTGGGGACGGATCGGTCGATCGACGGCGCGCTCGATGGTGTGGAAGATCCAGGTGCCGTCCGGATCGATGTCCGACCAATGAAAGATCGGCGTCTGTTCGAATACCAATCCTGCGATGGTCCGCAGCGCCTGCTGGGTGGCAAGCGAAGGGTACCCGCCGACATACATGGTCGTACCTAACCGGCCGGGGTCCGCTTCGGCGATGTGCCGGTTGAAGCTTGCGAAATTTTCGATCGTCAGAACGTAGGCCGGCGGCTCCCGGAAGCGGACGCGATCTGCTTCCTTGGGACTGATCCCGAGATAATGCGGAGAGATACCGGACAGGTCGGCTCCATCAAGGTCGATCTTGCCTGCGATCAGAAGCGGCGGGGCAAAACGCTCCAGTCCGATCGCTCGCAGTGCCTCGCGGGGGCGGGCACCAGGCGGAAAGTCCATTACGCCGCTCAAAAGCCGGACCACGGCACCCTCGATGCGCTCGAGTATCTTGCTGTGCCCCACCGTACGTCGCGAGAAAGTTTTGTAGTCGACGTCCAGATGCTTGTTATCGAGGATCGCCTGGGCGAGAACGAATGCATGGCGCAGCGTGTCGACCTCGGACGAACCGAATCCGTGCCACGTCTTACCCCGCGCCCACACCTCCGCGATTTGAGAGCCGCTGTTCTTCAGGGACTCGTTCAGCGCCACTCCGGCTACAAGCCGCGCGGCGGCGTCCTCCGCGATGCGTGACGCCGGCGTGCGGTCGAGATATCGGTATGAGATCTCCGCTGAGGCCAACCTCACGTGCGCCACTTGGTCCCGCTTCGCGCCGCGCCCCCAGCCGATGGACACCGCGCCGGCACTTTCGGCTTTCCTGATCTGGTTCAGAAACGCGTCCGCCGCGACTACTGACGAGAAAGCGGCATAGTCGGGGTGGGCGATTGGACTTGCGGCCCCGGCCTCGAAGCGATCGAGCAGGTCGTTCAGAAGGCCGATCGCGTCCGTGAAACGTCGCGCCATGACTACTCGGCGGCCAGACGGGTGCCGAGCTCATCTTCGGACATCAGGTCCGGATCGATGGCCATTAGTTCGCGCTTGGCCTTCTCTTTCAGTTCCACCACAGTGGCCCTGGACTGTTCGCCGATGCGGTCCACCTCCACGATGGTGTCCATGTGCTCGAGCACGGCGACCCGCTTCTCGAACGGCGCCGCGATCACGAACTGGAGCCCCAGGTTCTTGTAGAAGCTCATCATCTGCCGCTGGTTCTTGCCGTCCATCTTGGAGAAGGCCTCGTCGAACATGGCGAGGGCGAAGCCGGAGGGCTTGCCCGTGCGACGCTCGGCGCTGCCGTAGACGGCGGCTAGCGAAGCGCCGATGGCGACGTAGATGGGCACCTGCTGTTCGGCGCCGGATCCGGTGCCGCGCCGCTGCTCCCAGCGGGTTGAACGGCCCGTAGCGACATCCTCCATGTGAATCTCGAAGGTGTAGAAGTTGCGGTAGTCCTCGAACTGGGTGAAGTCCTTATCTGGATCCTCGAGCAATACCTCGAGCGCACGGATCGTATCTTTGTGCGGGAAGTCATCGGGCGCGTCGCCCCGGAACAGCATATCCAGCGCCTCTGGAGAGGTTTTGGCAATTTCGATGATCTTCAGGATGGGCTGGAATTCCACGACCTGGGTGCGGTGGAATGAATAGCGCTCGTTGTGGAAGGGATGTGCGTAGAGACTGCGGTTCAACGACTGCAGCTCCCGCTCCATCTTGCCGATCCGGGCCGTGAGTGCGTTGATGAACTCGCCGCGCAGCAGGGTGGAGGCCTTTTCCGCCGCTTCCCGCGCCTGCCGTTCGTACTGGCGCAGCGCCTCGGCGGCTCCTACCCATTCGGGCTCGGCGACTTCGATGATGTCGCAGAGCACGCGCGGGGCCATTCCGCTCTGCCGCAGCCTGCGGCAGAGGAGTTCAGTGTCGTCGCCGAGATAGGCCCGTGCCCCTCCGGCGGCGTGCTGTCGGATCCGTTCGAGCACCTCGTCGCGCCGGCCTCGGAGCCCGGAAAGCTCCGCGATGATCGTTTGACGCGCTTCGTCGATCTTCGGCAGCCATTTCGTGCCGCTTGCGGCGAAGGACTTCTCGGCCGCGGAGAGTTCGTCGGAGACGTGCCCGATGTCGGCCCCGGCGGTGGCAGTCAGAAGACGCTCAAGCGCAGGAACGAAGTCCTCGAAACCGTCCGCGCACATCGCGCGGAGCGGCTCCAGGCGACGGATGTTCTCCATACGAGCCTTGAAGTCCGCCGAGGCGCGGTGCGCCGCCTGCCCAGCCACATCGGCGGTCTGCTGCAGGGACTTTCTGCCGGTCTTGGCATCGTGCTCGGCGATTGCGGCCGTGAGGCGTTCGATCTCGTTATCGATGGCCTTGACGTCGTCGTCGATGAATTCGAGTTGTTTTGCTGCGGCGTCCCGGCGCGCCATCTCGGTACGCCGCTTGGTCTTGAAGTCCAGGTTTGTCGCGCGTGCCGCGAGCCAAGTCGCGCGTTTTGCGATCCACTCCTCCCTGAACTTGGTCTCGAGCGCTTCTTCAAGCGTGCCGAGGACGACCCGAAGCGCCCTCAGGGCTTCGAGCCTGAGGCGCATCTTTCTAATGGTTTCGCTGATGTTGCGGTATGTCTGGATCGACTCGCGCAGCTCCTTGATGCCGATCGGACTGTCCTCGAGGATGTAGTTCCGCACGAACTGTGTGGCCGTTTGGTTATGGTCGAGCGTCATCGCGTTGACGATTGATTTCTGCAAGGCGCTAGCGTTCTGCTCGCCATAGGGCGAATGCGGCAGAAGATGGCGCATGTACTCGCGGACGTAGTCGCTCGCCCGGTCGCGATGATTGACGAAGTTGCCCTCGCCGACCGCCGCGACGATCCGGGCGCGCACGTCCTCCCACGGCGCCGGGAATTGCGACTTTCCTCGCTGCTCGATGAAGTCCTTGGAGCTCAAAACGGTCCCGACGGCGACGAACAGTGCCAGCACGGTCTCCCTGCTGTCGGACTTGCGCGCCTCAAGCGCCATGCCGATCGTGACTGGCGGTCGATCGCCTTCCTTGTCTTCGAACCCTAGCGCCACGTAGGTGCGCGCCTCGTCGCGCCGGCGCTGGTCTTCGCCGAGCGTCCCAAGGCAGTAATCGACGACGCTGCGCTTCGAGCCGCTGCGCGATTTTCCGCTGTCGCCGGCGACCGCGTTCAGGCGCAAGAACCGCCGGCTCCCGCCGGTGAGAACGACCTGTGCCATGTCGAGGATTGTCGATTTGCCGGACCGGTTCTCGCCCAAGACCCCGACGTGTCCTGTCACGTCGATGTCGGCGACATCGAACAGGTGCCAGTTCACCATCGTCAGGTGGCGTAGCTCCATCATGCCTCGTCTCCTGCCGGCTGCGGAAACCGCGCCTCCTCACTACGGACGTAGCGCTCAAGCCGTTGGAGGGCATCGCCGCCACTGATCAGCTTGATCATCGGGCGGATCCTGATCTCGCAGTCCTGCTCCTCGTCGTCAAAATCACCGATCTCGACCAAACTGCGTTGGGCGGCCTCGCGCAGGATGTCGCGAAAGCGGGCGGCCGAGATCGCGCCTCCGCCGCCGTGTTGCGCCATCTCGCGGTAGCGATCGAACAGGTCGTTCAAAGTGGCCACTACCACGGCCCGGTCCTCGACCGCTCCGACGTTCACCTCCTGCTGCCAGTATGCCGCCAGCACCAGCACAACAATGGTTTCGTCGAGCTTCATTCGAGGCAGCGACACGTCCTCATCCATGGCGACGATGCCGGCCCACTGCGCCTCCGGATCGCGATGGACGCGGTATCCGCAGCTATCGAAGAAGCCGTCGACCACGTCGCGGAAGTGGCCATCCATGATCGTGTTGTAGACTGTTCCAGTCCGGGGATCTCCCGCGAACACGAACTGCCGCCGTAGCAGGAAGTGCAGCGCTTTGCGGAGGTCGGCTGCCTTTTCCGCGCCGAAGGAGCGCTCGACGTTTTCGAACTCACTGAGCACGGGCTGCCTCTGCTGTCCGGAGGGGGCCGGATCGCCTGACCACGAAGTTCGCACACCGAAGCCATTCGCTGTCGTGGGGCGGCGTGTCTGGGCGCGGCTCCAGATCGAACCCGGCCGCGACCTGCGCCGGAACCTCACCCGTTAACGCATATCGGCGGGCGCAATCGAAGGCGAGAAAGTCGTCCACGGTCTCGATTTCCATGAAGCGGGCTTCCTTGGTCGCGAATGGCGGCACCTGGCCCTCGAGAAATCGTCTGACATCCTCAGGGCGGGGCGCGATGCGAGCGATGTACTCGAGGCGGAGCTTCTTCCGCAGTTCGTACAGCGGGTCCGACGGGGGCCCTGCGAGCTCCCTCGCTTCGACCGGGACGGCGCGGCTGCCTGGCCGGGGCCTGATGGTGCTCCGACCAGGGGGACCGCAGCGGCTCGATGCTCCATTCGATAGTCGCCTTGTGGTGTCTGCCGTCCCGCAGTAGGGCATCCAGGCGCCGCACCAGGTCGCCGGCCCGGCCGACGAGTCCCTGCCCGCCCCGCTCCGCGTACTTAATGGTGTTGCGGACCCGGGCTTCGAGTTGCCTGCGGAAGGCCTCGATCCTATCGAACATCTCCCCGATCTGATCGAAGATGCTTTCGATAGCCAGCAGGTCGTCCGCCGCGGCCATTCGACCGTCCTCGATGTCGGCTGCCATGCTGGAAGCTGTGTACTCCTCGGCGAGGACCTGCATGGTTTCTGGGGTGTAGGATATCCTCCGTGCGAGATCGACAATGGCGTCTCGGAAGCGGTACGGATGGTTGACCGTGAGGATGGACTCGAAATCCTTCAGCAGGAGCTGCTCGACGAACTCCTCGAAAAAGGCTTCCAGCCGGGTGGCGATGGTTTTCGACTCCATGACTGTCCGTCGGACGCGCTTCAGGTCGGCGAGAATGGCTCGCAGGCTCCTCGTGAACTGGTCGGCCTGATTGCGCGCCTCGCGGACGGCGAGCGCGGCTTCGCGCTGCTTGCGGTCGGTGATCTCGGGCCTCAGTTTTTCGACGGCCTCCAGGTTGAGGCGTATTTGTACGATCAAGCCGCCGAATCTTTGCGAGAGATCCTTGTTGAGGCTCGCGAGCCGCTGGATCACGAGCAGCGGTCCCATAGCCATGTCAACGGTAACGCGAAGCCCGTATTCCTCCTCTTCAAGCCATCCCCAGGCGAGCAGCCGGGCGTACAGTTGTCGGGCAAGACCGAGCGCCTTGTCGCCCTTCTCGGAAGTGAGCGCGACGTCGGCCTTCCGGATCCGGCGGCGTCCCGCGGAGATCATTTCCGGCAGGCTGCCGAAATCATCGCCTTCGTTCCAGAGGGCGGGGTTGGCGCGCATGACGTCGTAGATGGCATGGACAACCTGCTGGGGGGGGCGGAAACGACGGTGCGCCTGAAAAGAAGCGTTCATGGAGGTCGAGCAGACAGGCCGCGTACAAGTGCTTGTGATCGCGCGAGAAGGCTAAAAACGCGTCGTCATGCAAATGGCGGAACAAGGACAATCGCTATCACTCCCTGAATCGGCATCATCCAAAAAGGGATGCAGCTTGCCGCCCGCACTCAGAATCTGCCTAGGGGATACCCCAGTCGAGATGTATCGCAAGGCTGCTGCAACTGCAAGGACATGTTCACTGTATGTTCGTACATAGCTTGGCAAAGAGCTGTTGTCGAGCCGTAGCTCTCGCCATCACCAGTCCGAGATCCTGTTGTTCCTCAAGGGCTTGTTGGTCGCGTTCCGCAGCGCCTTGACAAGAAGCAAAAGAACGTGCAGCGCCACGACCGAAAGCACCATGGACTTCCTGCATGACGTCCGCCGCCGCGTCATCGGCCAGGCTGAGATTTCAACGGACGGCTTCCATCCCTACGGCGGAGCGATCCGCAATGCCTTCGGCCCGGACGCCTCTCATGGCGTGATCGTAAAGACCTACTCGGTAACGCATCTAGTGAAGGAGCGCAGGGCCGCCACTCGCCCGCCGCCGCAGTGGTGGTAAGCCGTGACGTAGTATCTGGCGATCCCGATCAGTACGTTTCGGCCACTATGTTGAGCGTCAGAGCCTTTCGCTGAGCATGGCTTCGCGGCGGTTCACGCGCCTCTCTAGTGAATCACGAGAACGACCTTCAGGGCAGGCAAAAGATCTCGGCGTTTCGCCGTCAATTGAGGATGCGGTCGCCTCGAGCGGCAATACCTCCTCGCCCAGTGGTGGTCACGTAGGTCGTCCAACCCGACATCGCATGCTTGGATAGCCCATCCGGGTGCGGGTGCCCATAGACATTACGATATCCGCAGGAAATCACCAGTTGACAGCGGCCGCTATTTGGCTTTGGCACCGACGGCGCGCCTGCATTGAAGCCGGCGCCATCATGAGTTGCGACCAGGTGATCTACTTGCTTGGCATTGGCATGCATGAGGTGCGCATAGTCTGTATCTCCGGCCAGCAAGGCCGATCGTCCGCTCGTGAGAGGCGCAAGATGGTCAATCCGCTGTCGTTGAGATCAGAGAGCCGCGCACCGCCTCTTAACAACTCACCAAAAGCAAAACAGATGCTTGCGTTGGCGGGGCCTACGACCAGATTGCTCTTTTTGGAGCAGCATATGTGCTAGACGCGCGGCACCAGGTCCCAGCCGCTGATCCGGGACAATCCAAAGGCAGTCGAGCAGATGCGTGAGCATGAGCGCGCCATGAAGATGGTCCCAATCCCAATGAGAGAGCACTATCGGCGGCTTCTCTGCTCGATCGTCTTGCGAATTTCCAGACCAGAGCATCGCGAAACACAAAGTCCGCCGAGATCCGGCCCGTGTTCTGCCAACGGCTTCATGCGCTCGAGGCCTGCGCGACGTGCCAGCTGTAACTCTGGCTGCAGCGATTGGTCAACGGCTTCAGGCGATCGAGGCTCTCAAGCGGTTTGCGAGACAGCCCCATGCCTTGAAGAGACGGTCGAAAGGCCGAACGCCCGGCGCGCCCTGACAAGGCATCGCCGGTCAGGTGCGAGAACGCGCTTTGCAGAGGGGAGCTTCCGGAGTGGGTCAGATCAGCCAACCCGCAGATCCTCAGCTGACATCTTACCCGAACGCCCAGACTTGAGCTGATAACTTACCCGGGCACCCTCTTCGAGGGTGGTGTAACCGGCCTTTTCCAGGGCACTGATGTGCACGAAGACATCGGGACTTCCGTCCTCAGGCCTGATGAACCCGTAGCCTTTGGTCGAGTTGAACCACTTCACAATACCCATTGCCACAGCGGCATCTCCATAGTGAACCAGTGTGGTCTAGCGAAGAGTCTCCCGGCCATCAAGACGGTCGGCAAGAGATGCCCAGCGTCGCTGCGATGGTCACGTGCTCACTTTTTTATCGCGCGGTCTAGCTGCGGCCGCATCGTGCAAGCGACAAAAATCCTGACGTCGACGACAGTTTCGCCGCAAGGCTTCAGCCCAGATGACGTTTTGATATCCGCTTCACTCGCCGCGCACCACCGGCTTACAGAACAGTTGCGGAGGCTCGACCCGCGCCCTGGGTCTTTGCCAGTGAAGATCAAAAACGCTGGCGGCGTCTGGCTGGCCTCCGACACGCTTTGATGTTCGCTTGGCAACCCAATGTCGGTAACCGAACATGGTCGTGCAGCCCCGAATGGCTGACACTTACGACTCTTTAGCCGGCACGCAGCTTGCCTTGAACGGCCCGCGACATAGCGCAAGCCGCGCTATGTCATGCGGTTGCGTGCTTGCCGCCGCTTCTGCTTGACGCGCCAGGTCCCGCAAGCCTGGGCGGAGCAATCAACGGGCAGCACCGCGCCGAGTGGCGCCGCTATCACTCATCAGCATCGGTTAGAGACAGAACATGAGTTGACTGTATCGACCCATTCTGGTCATGGGCCACTCGCATGATGTCTTGATTTCATGCGGGGGCCTGCGCCGCCCGCAAGAACCGCGTCAGCGCCAAAGATCTGGATTGCTCCTCTGTCCTGCTACAGAAGCCTGTCATCCGCCGTGCTATGCTTTTCGCCCGGTCAGTGCTCGCGGGCACCGAGCTCTTGTCCGCGATGACCATCGCCGGAAGCTGTCGCCGCCGGCAGATCCCACAGTCTGTCCTGTGTATGCTTCAGTGGAGCCGCTAAAGCCTCAAAGGCCGACTTCACGTCTCCATAGGCAGCGTCCTTCAAGGCGGCATCAGCGGGATCGATCTCATTATAGGAGGTCAGCGCCGCTGCATAATCTTGATAGAGCGGCATCTCGGCCTCGTTGGTCCAGCCGAGACCGAGATGGTCGAACTGATCAGCCGGAACGGTGATGCTGCCTTTGTCCAGCTCCCGGAGGTAGTCCGCCGCCCAATGGTGGATGGTATAGGATTCAATCTTATCCATCATCGACCGCCAGCGCTTGACACGCTGCTCAAGCGGCATGTTGGCCGCTTTCGAAATAGCGTCTGAAATCTCTTCGGGATTGTTTGGGTCAATCAGCAGTGCCTCCTCTTCGTTGAAATCTTCAGCCGCCCCCGCGAACTTCGATAGTACAAGAACCCCGGGATTATTTGGGTCTTGGGCCGCGACATATTCTTTCGCCACGAGATTCATGCCATCACGGAGCGGCGTGACGAGACCTACATTTGCTGCGCGGTAAAGACGGGCGAGTGCAGCCTGGCTGAACGAGTCATTGGTGTAGTGGATCGCCTTCCACTCGCCCGTACCATGCTCAGCATTGACTTGGCTGATCGCATTCTCCACGTCCTCCTTGTACTTCTGATATTCGCCGACGTCCGCACGAGAGGACGGCGCGATCTGCAGCAACCTGATGCTGCCAGGCTCCGCGGCTAAAAGGTGGTTGAACGCTTCGACCCTCTTATCGATACCCTTTGTGTAGTCGAGCCGGTCTACGCCGACCGCAAACTTGGTGCCCTCGAAGTTCTGCAATAACGACGAGAGTTTTTCTTCCTCAGCGGGTGAAAGCTCTGCCGCAAGATACTCTGCAAACTGCTTGGGATCGATGCCGATCGGGAACTTTTCGAGCCGCGTCTGGCCACGCTCCGTTGTCACGACGCCATTCTTGCTCTTCAGCCCGAAATATACCTGCAGGCAGGCGAGAAAATTGTTGAGATCTCGGTTTGTCTGAAAGCCGAGCAGATCGTACTCCAGCATCAACTTCATAAATTCGCGATGGTGGGGTACGTGCTCGATCATTTCGGGCGGCGGCCATGGCGTGTGCAGAAAAAAGCCGGTCGGCCGATCGATGCCGAGCCTATGCAGTTCAGCCGCGAGCGGAAGTAAATGATAATCATGGACCCAGAATGCGTCCCGATCCCGTACGTCGAAGGCCGCTCGCGCTATAAACGCGTTCACATTTCGATAGCTCTCATAATCGCCTTCCGAGCCCGACATCCGGTCAGGCAGGGAGTGCAGTGCCGGCCACAGGGTCGAATTCGAAAAACCTCGATAATAGCCGGGATAATCCGCCTCTGGCAGGTCTAGCCTCGCCACATCGCCTGCACCGGTCTTCACCAGCGGCAAGGGCTGGTCGGTCCCATCTCCTCGGGTATCCGAGGAACCCACCCAGAGTGCACCGGAACGTTCAACGACCGGTTCGAGGCTTGCCGCAAGCCCGCCGATCTGGGGCTTATTAGGGTCGAAGGGCGCAACCCGGTTCGAGATGACGACCAGCTTCATTTCGGGCTTCTGATTGACCGTGGCGAGGCCGTCCTCCATGTCGCTTGAGGCAACAGCATCGGAAGGGCCTGCAGCTCCTTGTTGCTCCTGCTCCAACGGTATGTCGTGCAGGTGCAGGTCAAAGGCCGCTTGGCCTAAGCTTCCATCTTGCTGGGTCGGGCCTGATGTACTGCTGGAAGCCAACGTTGCGGTGTCGGGCGCCTCATGGATCCGAACCATGTCGTAACTCCCTCTGACGATGTTTGCGTTCGTTGCAGTCGCAGATCAGCCTCAAGATATCTCCACTACGCCACGATGGCGGGTCCAGCTTTCCGGAAGCTGACCAGTCGAGCAAAATGGTCGGATTGCTTCATCCAACCAGGGGGTCAAACCGGTCGGGGCGATTAAGGCGACGAGGAGTAGGCCAAGACGACGTTTGGCTTCATCGCCTTGATGAGTACATGCAGAGCGTTGTCGTCATAGGCGGCGACGCGCAATGTACCTCGACGCCAGGACGACTCGGGCGTTGTTGCGAGGTCACCGTCCTGATCGGCACCAATAGAATGGCGACAGCGCGCATTAGCGAGTCTATGTAGCGATCTAGAAGGCCATCTTCTGCAAGGGTGCTCACAATGGGCGACCATTCGGACGACATAAGACGACCGTTGTCACCGCGTATCGAAGTGTACGCAGGCGCAGGTCGAAAGCGCTGGCCGGACGATTTGAAGGCACAGATTGCCGCGGAAAGCCTCGAGCTGGCGGCGATTGTCACAGATGTCGCGCGTCGCCATGGGTGCCGGCCCTAGCAGGTGCATGACTGGCGGCGCCGGGCGCGTTCGGGCCAATTGGTGCTGCCGGCTCGGCGGATACGCTGTCGTTCGTGCCGGTGGTATCGGAATTGGCACTATTTCACGGCCTTTGGCCGGCGTGCCCGAGGAAGTGCTGATGGACAATCCACGCGCGCTCGTGGTGCGCCATGACACGGCGAGCCCAGCGGTTCAGTTTAACACAAGCTCATCGCGTTTGCGAAGCATTGCGCCTTTCCGTCCTCGCACCTGCGCGCCGTATCGGGCCCGCACGAGGGGCAAGACGGAGAATGGCGTGGGCTACGTGAAGAAGAACGCGATCGCGGGGGCATTTCTTCGCGGGCTGATGGGCATTCGAGGCGCACCGCCGAGTGGGAGCGCGAGCTCGGCCGAGAGGCGATCCTGGCCGATTACACGGTGCAGTTCACCACGGCGACACTGGTCGCCGGCCTCGCCAAGGCGCATGGCGAGCGGCGCCTGGAAGAGAAACAGCTCGCGCTGGCGAAGCCAAAGCTGCTGATCATGGACGAGCTCGGCTACGTGCCGCTGGAGCCCGACGCGACCGCACCTCTTCTTCCAGCTGGTCAGCCGCCGCTACTAAACCGGGCCATGCTGATCACGTCGAACCGAAGCCTTGCCGAATGGGGCACCGTGTTCGCCCATCCGGTGGTCGCCACCGAGATCCTCGTGACCGGCTACTGCACCTCAGCCACGTGCTCACCATTCGCGACGATAGCTACCGGCTTCGCGCCAAGCGAAAGAGCGGCCTCATCAAGCCGGCCGCCGCTTGAGGCCCTCCGGTCGGCTCCGCCTCCTTCGCGCCGTCAGCGGTGGAGCTAACCTCCAATCGACATCATGAACCCGAGGTTGGGGCAGTTCTTCATGACGCAAAGGGGGCTGCGCCCGATTGTGGTTGACACTCGCGTTCATGCCGTACGCCAATACGGGGTTAGACCTTAAGCAGAGCAATCCGTCTTAACTGCCGACTCGCATCCATAGCGAAATGCACCGGCTTTTGTTCCCGTGTCACCTATCAATTCTAGCAATTGATCGAGTTGTTAGAGACATGTCACTTGGCGAGCAATGAACACAGACCGATCGGCGCGCCCGGAGTCTGCATGCAAGATCACGCAAATTCTCTCCTCGGCAGTGGACAAGAAGTTAATTCTTCCCGTGCTGATACGCTGCGCAGAGAGGTCTGCTCCAGCACTGAACTCCCCTTTCTGATGGAAGCACATGATGGGCTCTCGGCTGCGATCGCCCAGCGCGCAGGCTTCAAGGGTCTTTGGGCGTTCGGTCTATCGATCGCCTGCACTCTTTTGTCCCAAAAAAGCAATCACTCTCACCGCTGGCGCCGGCTCTCGCCTTCGATCGCTGATGGACCTCCGACCGAAGCCCTTGGTCGAAGTCAACGGTGCCCCGATTCTGTACAACGGCCTCCGAAATCTGGAAGCCGTCAGCGACGAAGAGGTGACGCTCGTGGTCGGTTATCGCAAGCAAGCCATTCAATACGCATGCGCACATCGCCTTGGCACCCTTGTGATCAATTATGCGGAATTGTCGATTTTCGACACTACCGGTCGTGCCTATTCGCTGTGGCTCGCGCGTGACGCGCCGCTTTCCGGAGATTGCTTTTCCTCGAGGGCGATGTGTTCCTCGAAGAGGACGCGCTGCGACATCTGCTACACAGCAGGGTAACCCCCGTGGCAGCGATCGTTCCCTTCGACGAATCGATGGAAGGCTCGGCAGTCCTGCTGACGGATAGCGACCTTATCTCTGAGTTCCGTATGAGGCTAACCGGAGCAAACCTGCAGCGAATGGACCACGGCTTTTCAAAACGATGAACCTACTGCGGCTTTCAGCGCTAAACCTCAAGGCGAGCGCTGGACCAGATCACAGGGTCCGGAGTGACCCAGGCCTACTCTGAGGAGCTTCTTTCGCACCTTGTTGAACTGCGCGGCCTGCAGCTCGCCACTACGTGGTGCGACCATGTCAGATGGTACGAAATCGACACAACTGAAGATCTGCAAGTGCAGAGCGACTTTTCAGTGGAGCGCAAGGTCGAGGCATGCCTCGAAAAAGGTGAAAATTCGATGCTCAAATATCTCTGGGATCCGGCGAACGCTATAACAACTGGCGGCCTTCTCTTTTCGTCCCTGAGTCTGTTTCTTGCCCTATCCAATCGCCTCGAGCTGTCGATAGCGACAGCACTTTGGGCTGTCCTGTCCGACCACCTCGACGGGATAGTGGCAGCTCACACGAAACATCGCCACCCAGATGTTGCCAAGATGGGAAAGAGCCTCGACGGTTTTGCTGACATCATGTACGGAGCCGTCTTGCCCGCGGTAATCCTAATCCAACTCAGCGGAGCCTCGGTTTTTGCCCTCGTCGCCGGGACCACTCTGCTCGCAGCGGGAGCAATTAGGCTCAGCTACTTTGCCAACTTCGGCCGCTTACGAGATGGCCGTTTTTTAGGGGTCCCACTATCATACGACATTCCTGTGATGGCGATCATTTTCCTTGCTCGACCGTTGGTTCCAGATGAGTTTTTCGTACACTTCACGCTTAGCACTTTCGTCCTCCTCGCAGGCCTACACGTTGCGCCGATTCGCGTCCCAGCGCCGAATATGACCATGTACGTGGCGATCTCATTATTCGCCGTCACCGCTTCATCGGCTCTGGGATTACGAGGTCTAAGCTAACAAGCGAGGCGCAGGTCGTATCGGTACGGAGATGTAGATCTTCGCAAGATCATCCCAGAGTTAGCTGGCCGAGAGATGTAGACGCCGATTTGGAGCGTTCAAGCAGTCGAAAGGAGAGCTGGATGTTAGCAAGCAGCATCTTTGAGGGAGCAGCGTTCTACTATGCTCGCTATCAACCTGAGTACCCGCACGAACTCTTCAAATCTCTTAGCGACCATCTTTCTCTAACACCTGAAAGTCGGGTTCTTGATCTTGGATGTGGTACCGGACAGATCGGAATTGGACTTGCTCCCAGCGTGAAACATGTGGACTGCGTCGATCCAAATCGCGCCATGCTGGGCGAGGCCGACCGCCTTTCATCCGAACGCGGCCTCCTCAACATTTCGGTGATTGAAAGCACCGCCGAGGAGATGGATTGGGGCTTGACCGGCTACCAAGGGGCGACGATCGCGAGTGCCTTTCACTGGATGGACCGCTCGCTCGTTCTGGAGACGCTTGATCGTCGCCTGCTATCGTCCGGCAAGGTAGCGATCATCACAAGGGTTCGCGACGAAACCGCACCGAATGATTGGTGGAACAGGATTTGGGAATTCGTCCACACCTGGTGGGGAGGCTATTTTCCCGCCGGACGTGGCGATAAGCGCCGTGAATTGCGTCTGGACCACGAAGCTGTTCTGCGCCAATCGACGTTTTCTAACATCACAGGGAGCCACATCCCTTATATGGTATCGTGGACTTCCGAGAACCTCGTCCAATATATGTATTCCACATCAAAGGCCTGTCCAGGTGTACTAACCCAGAGAAGAGATGAATTCGACGAACAAATGCGCTCTCTACTCCACCAACTGTCGCCGGCTGATACGTTTGTTGAAAGATGCCATTTATATATCTTATACGCCGGCCGCTACTAAGGGCGGAATGCAGCGGTAATCGTTCTTCAAGCAATCGGATCCTGCGGAGCTTAGATTGTGCTGAGTTTCAATCTCCCGAGGTGCACCCTTGATCGACGATCTTGTTCTTTCGCGGCTCGCGATGATAGCCGATTCTGAGCGGCCGAACGACTTCTATGCAGCAGCTCCTAGTGGCGAGAAAATTCCCCATGCTTTTGCTGATGAGGTTGGTCACTGCCGGCGGCTCTGGCCGGGGTCATCGAAGGCCCAGTTAAGTCCGAGAGCCCTGATCAGTCTTACAGCCTGCTTCCGGTCACAGAAACTGCAGCTGACCAGGGAACGAGCCATTTGGGGCCGAAGCGGAACCGTCGATACCACAATCAATCGAATAGTGAGAAGTCGCATCCCCGACCTCGCTTCTGTCCTTTGCCGGCGGAGAACCGGCCAACAGCCACAGCTTTGATGTAATGCGGTATCGGTCGCCCGAGGAGAATTGAATGTCTGGTGGTGAAACGACGGCACCGATTGATATGACGCGGACATGGGCTCCTCAAGTGCCAGCTTTCCGCGAAGTTGTCGAAAGAAGCCTCACTGCGGTGGCGCGCGCGCCGGACCTTGTTAGCATAATACAACGCCATCGCTTCCACGGGAGTGCACGTGACAAACAGGCTGGTGCCGATTGGCTGAGCAACCGGCTCGGCGCGCCCCCTAATCCTACGCGCTTACTGATGACAGGTGGGACTCAGAACACGCTAATGGTCCTGTTCTCGCGACTAGCTTCCCAGGGAGCCGCGATTGCCGCGGAAAAGCTAACTTATGCAGCGATTGGCCAACTCGCAATGCTGGGGCGGATTAGCGTTCTGCCTGTTGACATAGACGAAGACGGCATGCGTGACGATTCTCTTGAATCATTGTGCAAAGCTCACAATCTTGCGGCCGTTTATATTAATCCGACAGGTCACAATCCGACGACTTCAATGATGTCGCTTGAACGCAGACAGAAGGTCGTTCGAGTTGCCCGCAAGTACGCTCTTCCCATTATCGAAGATGACGTACATGGCCTTATAGCCAACAACCCGCCCCCTCCACTCGCTTCGATCGCTCCTGATCTCACTTGGTACCTGATGAGCGTCTCAAAATGCTTAGGCATCGGATTGAGGACTGCGTTCCTTATTGCGCCGTCGGACGACGGCCTTGCCGATCTTCTTCGACCAATACCGAGCGTCTCGAGTTGGTTTGTACCAGGGTTATCTGCGGCCATTATCACTCACCTGATTGAAAGTGGCGCCGCGAGTCATATTGTCGGACAGATATCCAAGGAAATCGCAGCCCGGCAAGACATTGCGCAGGAGATGCTTGGGCATCTAGGGATGATGCGCACGAACAGATCGTCCTTGCACGTCTGGATCGACTTGCCACCTCCCTGGACAGCAGAGCCATTCATCCAAGCGGCTCGTACTAAGGGCGTAATCCTGAGACATCCGCGAGTGTTTGCGACACCTGGCACCAACGTCGAGCAGAACATCAGAGCATCGCTGATCGCTCCGTCAACCCACGAGGACCTCCGACGTGGACTGAGTGTTCTAGCGACCTTACTCCTCAGTCGGACTTAAGCTCGCGGATCATGGCAACTCACGATCGGTAAGCATAGATGTTGGTGCCAGAATTTGCGTATCTCAACGGCCGAATTATCCCATGGGATGACGCCAAGGTGCATGTATTCTCGCCCGTGGCGAAGTATGGCATTGGTGTTTTCGAAGGAATACGTGGCTATTGGAACGAGAACGTCCAACAATTGTACCTCTTTCGTGTTGCAGAGCACCTCGAGCGATATGCCTTCTCGCAAAAGGCAATGAGGTTCGATCAGCCGATCTCCAGTGATAAGCTGGTCGAGGCACTCATTCACCTATGCCGTGCAAATGCATTTCGCACGACCGTGCATATTCGGATGATGGCTTTCGTTGATGGGCTTGGCGAGTTAGTGGCAAAAGGACCCGTAGGGACAGCGATTACGGCCTTGCCCCGCGAGGCTACTCGGCAATCCGTCGACGGCGCTTCTGCTCAGATCAGTTCTTGGATGCGCATGCCGGACAACGTCATGCCCGCCCGCATCAAATGCAATGCAAACTATCACAACGCACGATTGGCAATGATGCAGGCCCAACTCGATGGATACGACATCGCGTTTCTCCTCAATTCGAGGGGAAAACTGGCTGAGGCGCCAGCAATGTGCGTATTTATGGTTCGCGATGGTCAGTTGGTCACGCCAAGCGTTACCAACGACATACTGGAATCGATCACACGCCAGACCGTTATTCAATTAGCACGTGAATATCTCGGGCTAGATACCGTCGAGCGCGATGTCGATCGGACTGAACTTATCCTCGCCCAGGAGGTGTTCTACTGCGGCACCGGCGCCGAAATCATTCCGGTGACGTCGATCGACCGCATGGTGGTAGGGAATGGTCAACCTGGAGCGATCACACGGCAGCTAATCGAGATGTACCGAGCGATCGCCACCGGAACGAACACCGCCTACGAGTCTTGGCGAACTCCTGTCTTTTGAAGACATTGATGCAACCGGGAAGACCTCACCTTAGCCGCTAGCGGTAGTCAATGACGTCACTGTGGTCAAAAGTGTTGCGGTTCTCCAACCTACAACAGTGGCAATGGCGATCCTAATTCCTTAAGGCGCCGCGGACGCTGTTGCGGACGCGAACGTCGGTAAGGACCTACCACCAATCGCGAGGGTGCTATTGGCACCACAGAGCGAACCGGAATGGGTGCGCACCGGCCATCTCGCTCTTCACCTACTGGTACTTATAGTCTGCATCTTGAGCGATGCTTGATAGGATAGACGGCGCGAACGATCGCAGATTTGATGAATTCGTCGGCATTCGGGGTACCCATTGGGTCTTCGCCGCCCTGAACGTGCAGGAACCATCCCGCAATCAGTCGGATTCGAAGCTACTCCCCGCTTGGCTTCGATCTTCCTGAGGGAACGCCGCTCTCCTTTGTTTAATTCTCCGCTTGAGGATCGCTATGAATGAACGGGTGACATGGCAGCTCTATAACGGCGCCGCTCTGGACTACGACGAGTATAGGCCAAGGTATCCTCACACAGTCTTTGATATCCTCACGGACTATCATTCGGCACTTGCGCCACTGCGGGCAGCCGCAGACGTCGGCGCGGGGACGGGGATTTTCAGCAGACAGCTAATGGCGTCAGTTCCGAGCATTGAGCGCCTAACCTGTATTGAGCCAAACTGCGATATGGCCGCCGTTGCCAAGGAGCGATCCGCGACGTTCCGTGGCCTCGACGTCCTCGCCGGGTTTGCTGAGATGCTCCCGCTCCCAAATCATTCATGTGAACTTGTGACCGCAGCAACGGCGGCTAACTGGTTCGATCGGCCTCTATTCTACCAAGAGGCTGCACGGGTGCTGAAGCCTTCCGGAACACTGCTGCTCCTACAGAACAAGCATCGGCACGAGGAAAGCGCATTTCTCGATGATTTCGCCAGCCTTCAAGAGCGCTACATCCCCGGATTTCGGCGAGACCACTACTCCGATTTCTGGGGCGGTTATGGGAAAGCTGATTTCGAAGCGGAACTCCGTTCGAGGCACGATCTGTTGGCTGTGAAGCGCTACAAGCTCGAATGGCGCCAGAGGACGAGCGCAGAGCAGTTTCGCGGCTACTGTCAATCAGGACATTTAAAGACGGCGATCGCTAGGTCTGGCGCTGCAACGATCGCCAAGGAGCTCGACGCCCTTCTAGACCGGTACCAGGACGCGTCAGGTTATGTAACCGTTGACTGGCTGACCGATCTCGTTTTGAGCAGAGCTCCACCTGAGCGGCAATAGCTGCGGAAGCGCTAACTTCCTTTATCCCAGGCTCCATGCCGGTCGCGCCGGACTCTTATGTGAGCCGCAGCAGCTGCGTGCGATAGATGCAGATGCTCGTCGACCGATCTCAAAGAAAGTGTGTCTGGCTCGCGCTAAAGGATGCGGGAATGGGTCTTGGCTGTCTGCGACACCGCCTAGATCGCGCGTAGAGAAGGAGGCGCCTCACGATTGTGTTCGTCGCCTCCGTCAGGACCAGTTGGCAGGCGACCAAAGCCGGCTATGAGCTTGCGCTATGAGCTTTCCCCGGCATGGATCTCTTTTTCGCGGGATCGCCAACATGCGGAAAACGGCTGGTCCGCATGGCCCGGATGATGACCGGCCAATTCAACGCAACCGAGAGCCCTCCTTCGCGTAGAAAACGGAAGGGCACGTTATCCGCTCGAGGCCGAGGTGGACTCGACACCGGACCAGCATTGCTCGATAGCCGTTTCGATTGTCGCCCCAAGCGGCTGGCACTGAGCAGAAGCACGAATATACGCCTGATCAAAAATGTGAATCATTCCGGCCAAGGTTATAACGCACCACGCTTCAACCCCATTGTCGAACAATTGCAAAGGCCATGACCGCCCTGGAGAAGCTTCCAATCCGGGTTTTCTCCACTTGACCACGCTCAGATTGCCTCCGGAGAATAACTTGGACGGTCCGGCTACCTACAGAGTGATCTCGCTCCGCGGTCGCATAGGCACCCCTCGCAATAGGTCCTTAAACAGTTAGCGTCATCGCATCTTACAGGCAATCACATCGAATTATCCGATGCCTGTCATCCTTCAGTTGCGGTCGCGATGCCAAACACAGCGCGCAACGGCTCTAACCGCGTCTGAGGGATTCTATGCGCGTCAAGATAAACAACGATGGACAAAATGATCAGACAAGACCGCCATACTCGGCATCAGGACATGCGTTCCGATTTCAATCAATTCGAAAAGCGGAGCTAGCAGTTGGATGTATCCTGGCAGCTAATCTTATTACCGGAACTGCGCTGGCACAAACGAGCAGTACGCTCAATCAGGAACGCGACGCTCCGACCGGGATCGCCAAGAGAAAAGTTCAAAAGAAAATGATCCAACTTAGCACAGCTGAAAAACGAACAGTGCGTCCTGACGCTCGCCCTGCCAAAGCTATTACGCCCCAGGCCAACCCATTCGCAAAGTTCGAAAACCTTCGCATAAAGGGATTGGAGGTCAACTTACCTGGTCCAGCCGATACGTTGGTTCAGGACAAAGGAGGCATCAGATCCGCGCTGGCAGAGCTTGGGATCGGATATATCGCTTGGACGCAAAATACCTACGTCAACAACCTTCTGCCGAATGCAGCCAAGAGCACGATCGCCAACCAACTATATAGCGGACAGAATCCGACATTCTACACCCTAAATTATATGATGGTGACCTATGATCTCAGCCGGTATGGGATCCCCGACGGTCAGATCATTGTAGGAACCGAGCAGCAAGCTTGGACATGGCAGCCCGGAGGGCCGGATAGATGGGGAATCAACACAATTGCCTACTACCAAACCTTTTTTGATCGGAAGCTCGAGCTCAAAGTCGGCTACCTCATGAACTCATATGAGTTAGCCGGCACGGTGGTCGGAGGGAATCCCGGAGCGAACGTCTTCGGCCCGTCGTCGAATGTGCTTTATCAAGGAGGGATGAACTTCGCGCCGGCGCCGACACCTACTCTCAACCTAACCTACCATTTCGATGACCGGCTGTATAACAAAGTATCATTCCAACGCTCTACTAGTCCAGACGGGGTATTTGCGCATATAACCGCAAATTCAACGGGCTTGGACTGGAGTACTGCGAACGCGGGCATTCTGTTGCTTGACGAGAGCGGGTATCGCAACAGCGCGGCTCCCGGTTTACCCGAGACGTGGTTGCGGGCGGGCGTTGGCTTCAACAACAGCCACTACACGAACTTGGCGTATCCAACCCAACCGAGAGCTAACGAGAATAGCCTCTATTACGTCGCTGCGGACAGACAACTCTGGCAGAGCCATGTCCCTGACGTCGCATCGCGTGGCATCTATGGGGGATTTTCGGTTATGGGTGCTCCGCCTGACCTCAACAAGGTTACTCAGTATTATGAGCTCCGGCTTTACGCGAAGGGACTCTTTGATAGCCGGCCCAGTGATCAAATCTCGCTTGTTGCTACCGACACGGTTTGGAGCAAATTTGCAGTAGATGCTGCGGCGGCTAAAGGAAATCTCGTTCATCGGGACGCGAAAGCAATCTCCGGAACATATACCGCGCATGTTGGCCCCGGAATATACGCGAGCTTGGGGCTGACATATATCGATCATCCGACAAGCATCACATATACGCCACAAATCGGCCATGCCCTGAATTTCTCAGCGTCTACATCGATATTCTTCTAGCGGAGTAGCTCGCGTTGTACGTGGTGAAGGCCGTTGATAAGCTAAAATCGTAGGCCCCCGGGAGAACTGGGCGCGCCGACATCCAAATGATGCGTACGAAGTTAATCTCAGCGTAGCGAGGGCGACGCCAAAGGCGTGCCCCCGCAGTTGATTGGTTTGCTCGACGCCCCTGATCCTGGCTTACAGAGCCCCAACAAGCGGCTCACCCAGCGGGTATTTTGCGACCTTTCTTGGAAACGAGCTGAACTCCTGCAATGCTAGGCGGGCAATCGACCCGACTAGCCGCGGCCTGGCCTCTCTTGCGATGCACCAGAATGTACCAAGCGCGGACGTGTACCGTGTTCACTTTCGCCCGTCGCGTTCGGCCGCGAAAATAATTCGCCGTTGTTTCCGCCGACAATCGCAACTCGATGATCATCACGCAAGAGCACGCCATGTTCACATGTTGCGCGCTTCTCATATGATTTTTCGATGCATGTCATTTGCATGTCGCTATCCACCTCTTGAAGTCCTTCGCGAGCGAACGCGTTCGAGAGATCGAGGAATTGATCGTTGTGATGAGATTTGGAGGCAACGGCAACACGCCGCTGACAGCCGACCGATCGGAAGAGCTCCAATCTGCCCCCTGCTGCTTGGTTTCACAGGTGGTCGGCGCAAATGTCGCACAAAACACATCCCGCGCGACGAGCTGCCAGTTCAAGGCGCTTGCTCGCTCTATTCTATTCATTGGAGACTAACGATGAGACGTCTGCTTGCCGTGGCTTTGTTCTTGGTGCTTTCTATTGTTATCGCCAGACCGAGCATGGTTTATGCGCTTGAACTGCGTGTGAGCTATTCGCCGGCCAATTTTTCCGCGATGTACAATGCAATCGCGGCTGAATTTACGAAAGCGCACCCGGAGATAACAATCAAGTTCGAAACGGCAAAGAGCTACGACGAACTATTGCAAAGTACCTTGCGGGCGCATTTGATTAACGACGCTCCCGACGTTTCGCACCAGGGTCTAAATTGTATACGGCTGCTGGCCGATCGTGGCCTTGCCGTACCGCTCGACCGCTTTATCTCGACCGAACCGGAGTGGATTCAGCAGGGTGTTGCTGACGCCATCCGAAACATCGGATCGCCCGGTGACAAAGCTTATGCCGTCCCTTATTCGCTGACGACGCCAGTGTTGTTCTACAATAATGCCCTTCTCGCCCGCGCTGGCGCTGACCCTGCCAAGCTCCCCACGACATGGGACGGCGTTTTCGATTTGGCCAAGAAGATCTCAAAGCTGGAGCCGAACGTCAGTGGGTTCTACATGGAGTATAATGCGAATGGCGCGTGGGGCTTTGAAACACTGCTTTTTGCGCATGGCGGCAGGATGATGAACAAGGGCGAGGACGATATCGCCTTCGACCAGCGGCAAGGGCTTGCCGCTATGGCAACCGTCGCGCGCGCTGCAGATTCTGGTATGATAGACTTATCGCGCGACAACGCCCGTCAGTCCTTTGTCGGCGGCAGGATTGGCATCTACTTGACGTCCAGCAGCCTTCTTACGGACTTCGAACGGCAAATCGGTCAGCATTTCATGCTTACGATGGCGCCGATCCCCTTGGCTCAAGACGGCAAGACCTTGGCCGCCGGCAACGGAATGATGATGCTAACCAAAGCCCCCGCTCGGCAGGAAGCGGCCTGGAAATACATTAAGTTCGCCGCGAGCCCGCGGGCGCAGGCGATCATGGCGGCAATGACAGGGTATACGCCAATCAACACGGCCGCGCTGTCGGATCCACAGCTACAGAAGGTTTATCTGGAAAATCCGAACTACATCGTTCCGCTGCGGCAACTCAGCAATCTGGTGGCTTGGTATGCATTTCCCGGCGAGAACAGCACGAAGGCCGCGGCGATGATCGTGGACAAAATGCAACTGGTATTGGGCAGCAAACTCTCGGCGCAAGCGGCGCTCGACGACGCCGCCAAGGAGGCGCGCAAGCTCATTCTGAAGAAGTGATTGACGTGTACAGGCGCGGCTCTCGCCGCGCTTGTACCTTGGATCTTTTTTGTGGACCGCGTGTACCAGCACGCCGCAATCCTTCGTTTGACGCCCCGTAACCTCGGCGCCCGGCTTGGTGTGAGGAGACGAGCGCCTCGTCCCTGCCGCCCCAATACGATCGAGGGATCGTCAATCATGCTTTGAATTGCGTCGGCATAATTAGCGGGCCCGACTGCGATCGGACTGGTCGAGCGACCAGCTTCGGGGCCAGCTCGTACCGGCGGGGGTAGCTTGAACGACACGTTTTGAGGAGCGTGGGGACTATCCGAAATGCGTATGAATGCAGTAAGTGAGCGCTTGGGAACGGCTGAAGGCTGTCATTCTACTTCGTTGCTGGTGCCGGTTGATTGCAGAAGATGGCCGAGACTTCGGCCTGCAGGAATGCGATTTCGCTGGCGAGATTTGTCAGATGACGTGCTGTTGCTTTGGCGCCGCGCTCACCAACGAAGAAGAAATGACCGCCTGATACAGTACGCGTGAGACGGCGTGGCAAATCTAACATGAGCGACCGCAACTGCTCCCAAACCTGAGGACGGATAGCGGAAAGGTCGGGGCATCCGCTAACGTAGCGCTCGAAGACGTGCTGTGCGTTCAGGAAGCCCCAGGTAAGTGAATCGGTTAGCGCGTGACGTGCATCAGAAGGCCGCGTCGGCGCAATTACACCCGTCAGCGGATGGGAGCCAAAATCGAAAGTGCCGAGTTCGTCCGTCACTTCGGCAACCGAAACGACCGCGCTGCGCGATCTCAGGAATTGCGGCTCTCCGCGCAGCAGAAGCGGCGTATTTATGCGATAGTCGCGTTGATAGACATCTTCGGGGATGACCACGCGGTCGTTGTCAGCCGAAAGGGCAGCAAGTTCAGCACACCAATTTGCGTGCCGCGTTGGTAGACCGGGCTCATCGGCCGAGAGATCCCACAAGCCCGCCTCCGTCACCGGCTCGCCTCTCTCGAAGACGGGCACCAGGCCGGGAAACGGAGCGCTCGCAGCGAGCGAGATAAAGCCGATCGGCGGCAAACCGCCTCGGGAGAGCCCTCGACAGACTGAGCGAGCAACCCGCCCCGCCATGCTCCAGCCGGCCACTACGACCCGCCGCGGCGCCGGACAGGTCGCTAAAAGGTCGAGGGTGATCGCGGTCACCGATGCCCCCCAGTCGCTCACGGTCATCTCGGGATAGAGGTGGGGAAAGGTGGGATGATCACTGGGATAGGAGACCGCGAGAAGCCCCCATCCGACCTTTCGCAGCCAAAAGTCGAGGAAGTCCCGTGGATCCGCGCCCGGGTGGCCATATGCGACCCGGGCCAGATGGCCACCGCCAGGCAAGAAAACGACGGTTGGGTTGGTGCCGGTCGGCGGGCGCCAAAACACAACCGCAGGAAACGTGCCGCCATTCATAAATAGCTCGTTCGAAAATAGCGCGGCCGCCGATCTCGGGGCGGACTCTGAAATTGTCGGCGAACAGGCAACCACCCCAATTCTCCAATGATGGCGCGACTTGTGGTCCGGAAAACGGCCCGCCAATTTTGGGCGTCTAGGACCAAAGGTATGCTCGCTTTCGCGGGCATGGACGAATCGCTACAGGCCGGATGGCACCGCTCACCTTCACTCTGCCGCGACTCATTTTGCTGCCACTGAGCTCTCGCGCCCTTCAGGGCGCCGACGCATACGGAATCGGTGGTTCGCCCTCCGTCGTGATATGCCATAGGACACGCCGTTCTCGAGAGTCGAACGCCTCACGTCTATGAAGCGTGTAACTGTTATCGAAAACGAGGAGATCATCGACACCTATCACATCGCCCCATGTATCGTCATAGGCTTCGACGTATGTCCATAGCAGGTCAGAGAGCTTCTCACTCTCTTCGCTCGTCAAGCCTTCGATAAGGCACTGTCGTTGGCGCGGGAGATACAAGGATGGTCTTCCACTATGGGGATTGAGGCGAACGAGCGGAAAGCTGGGCCCAATATGCCGACGATCGGCACCCGCGGGGAGTGCTGCAATTTGCTCGGCATATTCAGGAGCGAAGTTATATTGCGAATAATGGATGCAACTCAGTCGGCTCAGATAGGATGTCAAGCAGTGAGGCAGGCGATCATGGACATCGCAGAGGTTCATGAAAAACGTCTTTGGGGGATTTATTTTGGGCGACTCGCGTCCGTACAAGAACGTTAACTTGACCGGCTGTGGCAGATAGGTGCCATCGGTGTGCCAGTAATTTTCGGAAGAACCACCGTCACCGATCGGCCGGCCATCATCATTCGCTACGTTCGAGACGACCTTGATTTCAGGATGGCCAGGCAAATGCGCGCTACTTGACGCTGCGGCGCGCTTCAGGGTCTTGGTATGGCCGAAGGCTGATGCAAGTCTGACGAACTCGCTTGGTGACAGATGCTGGGCACGAAAGCGAAGCACAAGGTGCGTTTCAAGCGCTTCGCGCAGCGCACCGCCAACGGCGGCGTCTTTTGATTCCGCCAATCTGCGGAGATCAACGTTGGCGACATCCGCGCCGATTGCAGAAGAAAGCTTTGTTATTGTGAGCATCGGAGTTCCTTTTCACACTTTGTCCATTTCAGCGCTTGCCGGGGCAATGCCTGTGCACGCGACGAGAGGAGAATTTCGATCCCCTCGTTCGCTATTGTTTGACGGCGCCTCCGGTCTGTCCCTCGACAAACCAACGTTGGGCTGCGAGGAAGGCGATGGTGAGCGGCAGCACCACAAGAGTGGATGCGGCCATCAGAGGACCGTAGTCGCTGCCGGCCTCCTCGTTCTTGAAGACCAGAATACCCAGCGGCGGCGGCATCAGGGACAGATCACGTACGGCGATCAGTGGCCAGAACAGGTCATTCCAGTGCCCGACCACCGAGAAGATTGCAAAGGCGATGATGGCCGGTAGTGCCATTGGCACCATGACCTTCCAGACGATAGCGAACTCAGAGAGACCGTCGAGACGGGCAGCGTGCACAACATCATCCGGAATGGTCTTGAAAAACTGCCGTAACAGAAAGATGCCGAAGGGTGAGACGACATATGGAAGGATCAGCGCGGTGTAAGTGTTGAGGATGGCGAGCTTGTACCCGAGGATGAATAGCGGCAGCGAAAGCACTTGGTGCGGGAGGATCAGACCAGCAAGCACCAGGCCGAAAACCAGGTCGCGACCGAAAAACCGTAATTTTGCAAGCGCATAGGCGCAAGGAGCGCAGAGGAGAATTTGCAGCGCCAGGATCAGACCGCATACCATCAGGCCGTTGCCCATGTAGCGGAGCAGCGGCGCTTCAGTCAGGGCTTTTTTATAATTTTCGATGCCATAGAATTGCGCGGGCCAAAAGGAGAAGGACGCGTGGAATATTTCGCCCGGCGCCTTGATCGAGAGCGAGATCATCCACAGGAAGGGGACAAGGATCAACGCTCCTGTGACGAGTAACACGACATGGCGAAGAGTACCGACAAGGAACGACAAGCGGTTGACGGCCGCGCTCATTGGTAATGCACCTTCTTATCCATGACGAGGGCATTGATGAGCGTGAGAGTTCCGACCATGGCAAGAAAGACGACGGCGAGAGCGGCGCCATATCCGCTGCGCAGATACTCAAAACTCTCTCGATAGAGCGTGTAGAGCAGTACCTCGGAGGCATTCCCAGGGCCGCCTTGCGTCAGTACCTTCACCGCGTCGAAGCATTCCAAGGCCCTCAGTGCCACAACAATGACAACGAACATCGAGACCGGCCCGAGCAAGGGCAGAGTGACAGTGCGGAGCCGGTCGATCCATAAGTCGGCACCATCGACATCGGCTGCATCGTAGAGATCTCGCGGGATGCTTTTGAGGCCCGCGAGAAACAACACCATCGCATAGCCGAGATTTTGCCAGATCCCGATAGTGCCCAACACCGGAAGGACGGTATTTTCATTGCGCAGCCAATTGGCGGTCGAAAGGCCCACGGCGGCGAACATCTGGTTCACGAGGCCTATCGTGGGATGCAGCAGCGCCTCCCAGACAATGGCCATAGCCGTGATCGTTGCCATAAAGGGCAGGAAATGAATGGCACGATAGAACGAGCGGCAGGATTTTCCGCTTTCGATCAGAAGTGCAACCGTAAGGCCGCCAAGCAGCGTACCAGGCACGACGATCAGAACATAGACAGCGGTGTTGGCGAGGGAGGCCCTAAAGGTGGGATCCGCGAACGCCTCACGGTAGTTGGCGAGGCCGACGAAGGCGAAAGAGCCCGCCCCCAGCTGCCAGTCGGTGAGCGCAATGAAAAACACCCCAACCACCGGCAACAAGAACAACAGCAGCAGGAAGAAGACCGCCGGGCCAGCCAGCCCGTATCCTGCGAATGCCACCACAAACGCTTGCCGACGAGCTGGTGAGGCCGCTAGAAATGAGGCTCCACGCCGCGTTAATGACCGATGACAAGCGTTGGAAAAAGCACGAGGCTCACTCATCCCGCGGCCTCGCGGAGCGGAGCGACGTATCTGCGAACAGAATCCGCTTCCCGCCGTAAGCGCCGTCCATCCCGTGTAAACAGAAGAATGCGATCCGGTCTCGCGCCGACATGCAAGGTCTGGCCTGGCGCGATATGCGGCGCCCGCTCGGCCATCAGCCTTGCGATCAAGGGCTGATCGATGCCGGCAAGATCGAGATGTACGAAGAGATCTGATCCCATGTGCTCGACCATTCGCACCGAACCTGTCAGCACTCCCTGGCCCGCGTGCTCTGCGAGATAAAGAGCCTCCGGACGAATGCCGAGCGAGAGCGGCGTGCCTGCCAAGGCATCCGCTTCGATCTGGATCGTCCAACCGGCCACGTCGATTAGGCCGCGTTCGCGCATCACACCATCAAGCAAGTTGATCTTGGGTGAGCCGATGAATTCGGCAACGCGGCGATTGTCTGGATCGGAATAGATGCTTTGCGGTGGAGCAACCTGCAACAACTCACCCTCGAGCATCACCGCCACGCGGTCCGAAAGGGTCATCGCTTCGGCCTGATCATGCGTAACATAGATGAAGGTGACCCCGAGCCGTTGGTGCAGTTCCTTGATCTCGGCGCGCAGCTGCACGCGCAGCTTGGCATCGAGATTGGATAGGGGTTCGTCCATTAGGAAAACAGCTGGATGGCGCACCATCGCCCGACCAACCGCGACACGCTGGCGTTGGCCGCCCGAGAGTTGCCCCGGTTTGCGCGACAATAGTTGGCCGATGCCTAGGGACTTAGCCGTACGGGAGACTTCCATCCCAATGTCCGCGGCGATCTGCGTCGTTCCTGGCAGAAGGCGGCCGATAAGGGGGAGCCTCTGTAAGGCAGAGAGCCGACGCATCCGCAGCGGCAGCGCGATGTTCGACGCAACGCTCATATGGGGATAGAGCGCATAGGATTGGAACACCATTGCGATATCCCGCCGCTTTGGCCGCACTCCGTCCACGATTCGCTCGCCGATCGAGACGGAGCCAGCGTCCTGCACCTCAAGTCCGGCCAGGATCCGGAGCAGCGTCGACTTACCACACCCCGATGGTCCCAACAGCGTCAGGAATTCACCATCGGCTATCGACAGCGAGACGCTGCGCAGGACGGGCACCAGACCGTAGGCCTTAGTGATACTTTCGATCAAAACCGATGCCATCGCATCACTTTCTTTCTGGCATGAACTTTTTGCGCAAGCTGCGGATCTTCAAGACCCATCGTGCTACAGCTGGATGACAAGTATCGAATAAGTAGATGATGGCTCCTGCAATATGCGATAACGGCGTACTGCGGAGCTAAACAGTGTGGCCTTAAGCGGCGTCGCCGAGGTCGCTTGAGAATGGACCAGCCGCGTCGAGCGGTCTTGGCGCTGCTTCCTTAAAGGGGGCGCCGCTCAATTTCGTCGTGAGCCGGAATGCGCTTCGCGTCCTGTTGATCATTTCGATTTTGAAGGAGAATTCACGCGTCTGCGCGGCGCCCAATGCGTAAAGCGCCGAGCAAACTGCTCCGCTGAGGCGTGGCCGCGAAACGCGCCGTCGAAAGGCATCGCAACTTGCGATCATTTCATTCAACAAACACGAATGTCCATTTTGTTCGCAAGTTTGCCAACGAGTAGAAGCGGTCAACAATCCTGCGTCAAACTTCAGGTGCTCCTATGTCTGTCGTTACAGAACGGCTCAAGGCTTGTCAGTTTCTCAGGCCGAAGCCATGACGCTGCGAGCCGCCGAGCTACACGAACACGGCGCGGCCGTGATCACACTCGGTCAAGGCGAAACGGATTTCGAAACCTCACCTGCTGCCCGGAAGGCAGGCATCTGCACAATCCGCGACGGCCGACGAAATGCAGCGCGCTTCTCGGAAGCAGGCAGCTGCGCGAGGCAGTCCACGGGACTTCAGTCGCGGTCACGGGCTCAATTCAGTATCGATCAGACTACGGTCTTTTGCAGCGCAAAGCAGGTCTTCAACGCGATCTTTGCAAGGCTCCCTACCGAGGCAACGGCGTTCGGACGCCGACGCAATCACTGGCTGGCCGGTTCTGTATGCCGCGGGATCTCTGACTCTGGTCAACGCCACCAATCTCGCCCGAAGTGGGATCTCTTCCCACAGGAGCTAGGTCGCGCAATATGGAGCTATCGAGGCGATGTCTGGCGTGCGGGTCATCTAACGCAAGCCGCGGGAGTTTGCGCAACACCGCGAACTCGTGGCCGCTGAGATGAACCAGGCGGAAGGACCATCGTGCCCGTTACCCGGCGCACTCCACGCATTTTGCTCCTGCGCCGGTTTGATCGGCAAACGAACGCCGGCCGGCAAGGTGACAGAGACTGCAGCCATGTTCGCCTTGTATCTTCTGGATGCGTTGGGTCCCTGCAGTGGCCCCCGGCGGCTTCCTGGCCTCGCCCGACATTCGCATCTCCCATGCTTCCTCGGTTGAGGATCTCACCCGGGCCTGCGATTGGATCATCGCCGCTTGCGCCCCTTTTTTGAAAGGCTTCACATGTCCCCTGCCAAACGCCTGCGCGCTCGAATGGCCGAAAGCGGCCTTGTCCACATTATGGCGGCTCACAGTCCGCTTTCAGCGATCCTCGCGGAGGAAGCCGGCTTCGACGGGCTGTGGGCCTCCGGCTTCGAACTTTCCGCGCTTTATGGCTTGGCTGACATGAGCCTGATTTCGATGGCACAGCATCTGGATATGCTGCGAGCAATCGCCGGCCGCACGACGATACCGATCGTGGCCGACATCGACACGGGCTATGGCAATGCGATCAATGTCATGCATGCGATTGGCGAGTATGAAAGGGCCGGCGCCAGCGCCATCGTCATCGAGGACAAGACATTTCCCAAGGTAACGAGCCTTGCTGCGGACGGGCGCCAGCAACTGCTGCGCGTCGAGGAATTCCAGGGCAAGATCGAGGCTGCTCTCGCCACAAGACGAGATCCAAATTTGCTTGTGATCGCGAGGACCGAAGCGCTCATCGCTGGCCTTGGCGAAGCTGAAGCCTTAGACCGCGCGCAAGCATATGTGAAGGCTGGTGCCGACATGATCCTGATCCATTCAAAGAAGAAAGATCCTGCCGAGATCGAAAGCTTTTCCCGCGCCTGGAGCGGTTCAGTGCCACTGGCCCTTGTGCCAAATGCTTATCCGGATCTGGATGCCTGTCGGGTCAAGGAGTTGGGTAACGTCCAGATGATGATCTATGGCAATTACGGGATCCGGGCCTCAAGCACGGCGTTGAGGGACACCTTCCGCCGCATCATCGCTGATGGCGGCGTCCAGAACGTCCACAAGGATATTGTACCGGTCGAGGAAATCTTCAGACTCCAGAGAATGGACGAAGTTAAGGCAGCTGAAACGCGCTTTCTGCGCTGAAGGCCACCTCTAACCTCGCCTGAACGGCCGTCGCTGCAATCTCGACAGTTTGCGCCGACTCATTCATCGGGGCTGCAACTCTATTTCGCTAAATGGAGGATCATCGGCTCCCTGTCAGTCAGCATCTTTGCCTTTGGCTCGAGCCTGTTCGCGCAAGTGGGACAGCGGACTTTGAACGGCTGCCGAGCCAGCGGAACGACTGAGCGCTGTGGTCAGCGCCCGCAAAACCTGCGCCGCCGCAAATTGATACGGTCGACATACCGGCGCCGGTACGGCCCGCCCCAGTGGGGTCGGGGGAACAACGATTCGGTGACACGCATCGAATAATCCGTCAAAACCTCCAATTTAGCGATCTTTTTATTTCGGTTATAGCCAGTGATTTGATGACCATCGAAATGGCTGCTTTCGCGCATGAGAGCTCGTGCGCTTGTGGCTTACAATGCGCGCCGGATCCGCGTCGAGCGCGGTATTTCGCAAGAGCGATTGGCCTATGATGCAGGTATTGACCGCTCCTACATGAGCGGTCTTGAGCGCCAACAGGCAAACCCGACAGTGGATCTTCTGGATCGCCTGGCCGAGACGCTCGGCGTTGCTGTCTCGAGCTGTTTGTTCGGCCATCCGAGGGGGCGCCGCAGCCCGCGACCCTACCTAAAGGTCGCAAGCCGAACTCGGCACGTCGAGAAAGGACATAGCCCCCGTTACAGCACTGAGCTGTTGACGCAGATCTTCTGCGGTACTGGACCAGCATCAATCGCTCCATGTGGATTTTATGCACAGCCGACCCTTTATACGCGGGAATCCCCCTATGGACATCGAGTAATGTGATGGATGTTCATTCTGGCGTCGGAGCAGGCGGCTCAAGACGATGAAGTTCCTTTAAACGCCATCCGCGCTTTTGTGACCGTCGCCCGCGAAGGCAGCGTCACGCGCGCCGCCACCACCTTGGGAACAACACAGAGTTCTGTCAGCCGCTATTTGTCCGCACTGCGGGACTATCTGGGTGCGACCTGATCGAGCAGCGTGGACGGCGCAGTCATTTTAACCGAGTTCGGGAGGTTATTTGCAAACGCAGTCTCCGAATCGCTCGAAACGGTCGGCTTCACCGCGAAGAGAATGCGACGCCGTGCGGGCGCAGGAGGCAATCGGCTTGTCGTCCGCACATCCAATATCGACTTTTGCTTTCTGCCTTCTGGTTCCACATCTGCAAGCGTTTCTCTGCCGAAGCGGGCGGTGTCATCGTGGACGTCGTCAGCTCGCTATCGCCACCGACATCTTCGGATGATCGACATATTGATTACACGCGACCTTTCCCGTCATCGAACCTGCCGATAGCTGGGAGATCTACAACAAGGAGCTGGTATGCGTGGGCCGCCACATCTGGTCGCGGGCGGAGAGCTCTCGCTCGTCGATCAACGCAGATACTGAACATCACATCGCGTCCCGGCATACTGCTGACATGGCCGAACAGTGAGAGAGCGATCGCAAAGATCTCATTCTATCCGCGATCGCGCCATGCCAGCAGAAGTATTGGCTGCACCGAACGGAGGTACGCCATTGAGCGCCCAAGAACTCATGAACTGTCATTCCTTCGTCTGCCCTTGTGGAGCACTGCGCGGAAGCGAAGGATCATGAGACGCCGCCCCAGCTTAACAAGCCGAATGGTTCGGCTGCGCAGGTCGTCTGTTTTCCAACTTCGGCCAGCAATACGATCACTTTCGAAAACGCCCTGCGCGATAGCTATTTCCTTGCTGCCATCCATCCAGTGCACGCAGCGCGAGGATCAGTTGAGACGCTGCTTCAAAGCCGGCAAAGCAAGGGGATCCGTTCCGAGCGGCCCATGCTCAAGCCCGCGCCACAATTGACGTGCGGCGCCCAACCGACGCTCGAAATTCACGTCGAGCGGCAGATCGAGCACGACAGCAGACAACGATGGGATCAAGCCCAAGCACAATGCGCACTATTTCGCCAATCTGCCCTAGCAGCCGCGGCATCGAGAAGTCGCATGTAGGTGACAGCGTACTCCTCTCCTGCTCCACCCGATGTTACGCCAGCGCTGTTCTGCTTAAAGAAGGCCGAAGGGGCCTGTACTAAGGCCGAGCATCTTCGAACTGAGCTTTCACGAAGTGAGGTGAACTGCCGTTACCCGCCCTCTCCCGACCCGCATTGCGACCGCTTGCGGGACATATCAGCGAGTTCTCGTCATCATCCATGCGATGCCGGATGAGGCATGGTCGGCTTCCGCTGTCAGCACCGTCCGTGACTCGCATGCCTTGCCCCACGGGCATAGCGAACCATCGTGTCATTGAACGCGCCCTCCCTCCAATCACGTTTACCGGTAATTTTGAGCGCCTTGAAGACGGACAAAACGAGCGAATTGGTTGGCTCAAGGTGAGAGCTCTCTGACACTCGATTCGGTACATCTGCGTGAGCAGCCCCCCCGAACAGGAGGCTGTAGCCAGAGTTGCGCTGACGTTCGTCGATCGGCGATGAGAATACTCGACGCTAAAGACTCCGCTCCAAATCCGCCAATCCAGCCTTACATGCGGCGACAACGATTGGGCATGAAGCAGCTTGACCTGAACTCGTTCTGTTGCCTGAGTATTTTCGCAAGACTCCAATCGCCCTGCATCAGCTCATTGACCATGTCTGTCGTCCCCACCTCGCGGAGAATACATGTGAGCTAAACATTGCGCACCGTTTCGTCGTCGCGCTGCGCGCCTCGAACCCTCCTCAAGGCCGTCCCGGTACTGCCAAGTTTCCCAATCATCGATGACGGCCCTCTAGTCGTGGCCCAACTCAGCCACATCGACTTCGGAGTTGTCCGCCTTTCCGGAAAGACCGGATTCGCGCCGTCCGCCGCAAACAACCCCAACTTATCTCGATCCGCTATATCATCGGAAGAGCGCAACAGTCGCACTGGGGTCTGCGAAAAGGTCGTTCATCAAGCTAGCTACGTGAGGATCGCCCGCACTTGGTGAGCACGCAGAGTGGTAGAATATGGTGCAACGTCTACCAGCAGCACGCGTTGGAAATGGGTTCACGGACTATCATTGCCATCTTCGTGTCCAGCCCACGCCATCTACACAGCCTTTCTGCCGACCACGACCCACGTCAGCCGCTACGATCACCTCTCTTCAATTTGGCGACACGCATACGACCGCCGCGGCCGCAGCAGGGGGACGGACCGGTCACAACGTTAACACAGAGATCCGACCTGCCGTCGAGCTTACAAGAGCGGTCATGAGCCTGCGACCTCACCTCCCCTAATGGTCCACGGAGCCCCGTGACGATCGGCGACGAAATAGAAGCACGCCCAGGTTCATAGTAACAGCTTCGATATTATGGCTCTACGGCCGCGGCCGCGTCATTCGCTTCGCTTTCCGCCGGAGCAAGCCACAGTCGCCCCTTACATTTGGCTAGATCTGTATGAGCGGCAACGGAATCGGGCCGTTACTCAATAAGACGGTGACGTCGCGCCTTGACGACGCACTGAGTCCGGCTGGACGTTTCCAGCTTTCGCATCGCATTTTTGATATGAAAGTTGACGGTGTTCTCGCTCACTTTCAGAATGACGCCGATCGCCCAGGATGACTTCCCTTCCTCGACCCATCGCAAGCACTGTCTTTCCCGTTCCGACAGCACAACCTCTTTCTCATCCGCCATGAATTTCTCCTGGACTCGAGAGAACAGGAGAAGCATCAGCAAGTGCCATGCCACTCAGTGCGGCAGCAAGCATCGGCGAGGCAGAACGAATTCTTCGGCGATTGCCGCGACATTCGCGCGAAACCGACATCCCACTACAGCGCTGTCGATGGGCTTGCGACATGTGTCGTAAACACGACATCAGCATTACGACAATCGTGGCTGTCGATGTTGTGTCCAACTCCATGTAAGGCGGATATCACCCTTTCGCTAAGCACTCCTCCCCCTCAAGGAGTGGAAGAATTCTTCCTGGGGCAATAAGACCAGGCTCGCGAACCCAGGTCATCCATTTGTAACCAAGGCCCCTCTTTCCAGCCTGTAGGGACCCCAATCAACCCCATAGCGAAAGCTTTGTATTCGCCGCCACTCCTGCGCAACTATGCAAATCTGCGCGTCTCAAAAAAACTACCAATGCTGGTCATTGATCGGCATTCCCCCAAAACGATATGAAGCGTGACGTGGACGCCAATCGAGGATCGCCTTGCAGGATTTAGGCATGAGGCATCAACCACAAGCCGTTCGGCCTACGGCAGGCCGTCAATGTGCACGCCAGTCGCCTGTTGAAATGCTTCGGGGCCAAGTCTGCTCGAATGATGAGCTCTCGTTTCTGATGGAAGCGCATGATGGCCTGTCTGCCACGATCGCCCAGCGCTCAGGATTCAAGGGGCTCTGGGCCTCTGGTTTGTCGATTGCCAGCTCGCTCGGCTATCGCGATGCCAATGAAGCCTCGTGGACCCAGCTCGTCCAGAGCGTCGAACGCATCGTGGACTCGACAGAGCTCCCTGTGCTCGTTGACGGGGATGGCGGCTTCGGTAATTTCAACAATGCTCGCCTCCTCGCACGCAAACTTCATCAGTCGGGCGCCGCCGGCATCTCGCTTGAGGACAGCTGCTTTCCGAAGCTGAACTCGCTCATTGGTGAGCGGCATCCGCTCGCCAATATCGATGAATTCTCCGGTCGTCTGCGGGCTGTAAAGGATGCAGTCGCCGACAATTTGGTTCTCGTGGCCAGGATCGAAGCGCTGATCGCCGGCCACGGGTTGAATGAAGCTATCTTGCGTGCTCACGCTTATGCCGACGCGGGAGCCGATGCAATCTTGATTCACTCGCGAAAGAGTACCGCGGACGAGATGCTTTCGTTTGTCACCGAGTGGCGGAACCGGCTCCCTGTCGTGATCGTTCCGACGACGTACTTTCTAACGCCAGTCTCTGCCTATCGTGATGCGCGCATCTCCACAGTCGTCTGGGCCAATCACTCCATGCGGGCTGCGGCAGCTGCAATGCGGCGCATCTGCGATAGCATCGTAGCTCAAGAGAGCGTTGCGAACATTGAATCTCATATCGCGCCGCTCAGTGAGATATTCGAGCTCCTGAGGTATGACGAGCTCGCCGTGGCCGAAAAGCAATATCTGCAGCCCAGCTAGTTCATGTCAGCAGGATTGGCACCTAACGCTTCTCTTTCAAAACCCGCCCGATGCGCCGCTGGCCCCTCGTCGGACTCGCTCCAGTGTGACCCAGCAAGCCGGTGACCCAACATCCTGGACAGCTCCGGACATGGCTAAACATCTGTCCTAACGCTTAAGGATCACACAGCGGCTATGCGTTGATGACAATTCACACCTACCCCCTTCAATATCTGGGCTGCTCGGACAAGTCTGCGGCACGTAACTCTGAACAGAGGCGTTCACGATGCTCGGGGAGCGAAACTGGGGATGAAGAAGGCGAATGAAATGCCTCTGAATGCTCCCAAGCATGCTCTCATTCTCGCCGCCGGAGTGGGCTCTCGACTGCGACCGCTAACGGATCTAAACCCGAAACCGTTAGTCCAAATCCATGGCACTGCCATCCTGCACAACGCGCTACATAACCTTGGGCGTGTCGGCGTGGAACAGGTGACGATTGTTGTCGGGTATCGCAAAGAGAAGATCCAAGAAGCTTGCGGCAGCCGGTTTGGCGGTGTTGCGATCAAATACATCGAATCCCCCGTTTACGACCGTACTGGGAGCGCCTATTCGCTCTGGCTGGCGCGTGACGCGCTCGTTTCCGGGGACCACCTGCTTCTTGAGGGCGACGTCTTCTTCGAGGAAAACGTATTGCGGCAGCTGCTCATCAGTGAAGAGCCAGACGCGGCTGCTGTCGCTCCGTTCGGTGAGCTGATGCAGGGGTCAGCGGTCCTATTGTCCAATCTCGGCTTCATTTCAGAATTTCGCTTGCAACAAACAGCGAGAAATCTCATCACGGATGGCCCGCCTCTTTACAAGACGATGAATCTGTTACGCCTGTCCGCGTCTACTCTGCGGACAGAGGTCGTTCCGGCCCTAGACGATATGATCAAGGCCGGAGCTACCCAGGCCTACACCGAGGAGCTTCTTTCCTATCTCGTGGAAAGGCAAGGCCTGCTGCTTGCTGCCGTGAGATGCGATGATCTCAGGTGGTACGAAATCGATGATGCGGAAGATCTGCATACCGCCGAGCGCATCTTCGCAAAAGCCGACGTTTGATCCAACCGCCCACGATCACAGAAGATTTGACGCGGCGCCTCTTCACGACCTGCGCCGCGGCCTCTGACACTGGCCGCGTAACGATGCCAAGACCCGCAAGCTTGATGGGGTCGCAACCAACGCGGCCTCCGAGTGCCTCAGCGAAACGCGAGCAGCTCGTCCGGGCCTGACGCGTGAAACACACCCCCACGAGCAAAGGTGCTAGCGAAACAGTTATTTCGCTCCAGCCGCGTTGACGGAGAAATGGGACGGCACCTAGACCTTCACAGAGGCAGATGTTTTCCACTTCCTCGCTTGCGCTTTTCCGGTTCGAGGCTTTCCTGCAAGCGACTGCTCCGCGGAACTCATCTCTTTAAAGTCGAACCTGAAGCTGGTTCTCGGTGCGCACAGTACATTCTCGCCAAATTTGATCGGAATACGGCCGGAGCAATCAAGGCTCTCTTTGACGAAGACTCGTGCTGAAGTCGACATTTCAAGGAGGCGCGCCTCCTGCGCAGAGGGCAGACGCGCACTTATCGTCACCCATTGCTGCGAGTAGTCTTCCATTCCAATACGCCTGAGAGCTGTCGAGATCGAGTTGGCGCCCGAGAACTTGTCCAGCAGTCCGGGAGTGCGTTTCGCCGGAAAGTAGCGGTGCGCAATGACGATTGGGATCTCGTCCTGATAACTCAGTGTCGATGCGCAGCACATCGTCACGAGCTTGCAAATCAAAGTAGCCGGCGAGCCGCTCGTCTGCCTTTATCGTTGCAGCAGACAGGATCTTACGACCCGCCAAGCGGCCTTGCGAGATGAGATTATCGGTCAGCCGGGTTTGAGGGGAGAGCAGATAGGGCCTTGGATGTTCGACAACGAAAGTGCCTCTCCCCTGCTCGACGCGGAGCAGTCCCTCCTGCTCGAGTGCCCGAATGGCGGATCTTACGGTGTGCCGGTTGACACCATATTCGAGAGCAAGCTCTACGTCGTTCGGAAGTTTTTCGCGTGGCCGAAATCGGCTCGACGCAATGGCTTCTTCGATGTTCGACCGAACAAACTCCCAGCGCTTTCCTTGATACATAGGTCAAATGGTCCGTGGTTCAGGCTTTCAATTGCGCGGATTAGCGCCAGGTTTATCATTCTCAACCTGCGCCAGCCGTGTTACGGCCGCTCCCGTCACGTTGTCGGTAAAGCTCCCGGAAGACAGTTGACCGGCGCACTGAAGACGCAATTGAGACGCTCGCATCTTCGACATCACACTGGCCTCTGTCCTCGCGATCTTGCAAAGCTTCATCGATGATACGGCCGCGCACCGTCGACGGTAGCGGCAATCCCAAGCTGAAAAGGATCGTCGGTACCAGATCAACGATGCTGGTTGGGGCAGCAACAACTCCGCTTCTAAAGGCATTGCCAGCAAGGACGCATAATGAAGACAGCTCGTGCGCCGAAAGCCCTCCGTGCATACCAGCGCCGATTGGATAGGGCCCATCGTAGTACACGGCGTCGGGCGAACCGCTCCGATTAGCCGCGCCGCAATCGGCGAGAACAAACGACAGGTCTGCACTTCGTTCGTGTTCGGCCATGACAGCCGAAAGCGCAAGGGTGCTCGCGATAAGTGGAGATCCATCGGGAGCCTGACGTGAGCAAGCAACGCCAAACCATGGCTCCTCGCACATGGCGTGATACAGCTCTGTCAGAAGATGACCCTCTCTGTCCCGGGCCCAAATGTTGACAACGCGTTGAGCGCTCATTGCGGCGAGGCAGCGGAAACCCGAGCTTTTTTCTTGTAATCACACTTGCCGCTAGACGATCTCTGTAAAGGGAGCGCAGCGCGGCCTTGGAGACGTCGAGCGTTTCGCTAAATTTCGCAATGGGTTGGAGGGCCGCCTGAAACGGGGCGAAGGCGTGTTTCCAACGCAGATGCTCTGAGAACGACATGCGCAGAGCTAGCGCAACGATTCGATGGTCTGTGAAGGGAACGCGAGACTCCACGCCCGCCGCCATTGTGGTGTTGTCGACCATTTCAAGCGGCGCCGGTAGATGATGACGTACAAAGAATTGCCTTATGCGCTCGACCGGGGTGGCGCCGCCTGAATGGTAGGCATTGTTCATCCAATCGATCAGCCCCCCATCGTGACCGATCTTCTTTCTCCATGCCGGTGTCGCCAGCTCCAGCTTCTCGACTTGGGGAAAGTAAGTGTACCGCGTAAGAAAGAGCTTGAATTCGCTCGCTTTGAACTTGGGAAGGCCGAGATGACGTCGCGCCCGGCGGCCAATGACATCTGGCAAGGCGGCCAACAGCGCCTGTCGCGGAAGGTCGAGGGGCAATCTGAAGATCCGGCTATATCCAAGGAACAGCTCGTCGGCACCTTCGCCGGTAAGGAGGACCTTGTGAGAGTGGCCGACCGCCCGCGCGAGCAAATACATTGCAGCTTCGTTGTGCATGCCGACTGGATGACCGCGTAATGCGGTAAGGCGCTTAACGACATCCAGGCTCGTTGCCCCAGGCAGCCGGACCAAGATATGGGCGAGCTTGAGGGATTTCGCGAGCTCGACAGCATAAGGGCTTTCATCGTACACATCGTTGCTTACAATTCCAGTAAAGCACGTCGGCTTTTGCGACGAGTGCCTTGAAAGCTCGAAAGCCAAGATACTGGAGTCGAGCCCTCCGGAAAGCAGCGCCGCGACTGGAGTGTGGGGCAGCAAATGTTCCTCCACGGCGCTGCCAATCAAGGTTTCAAGAGAATCGCAATCGCCACCATCATCGAGGTAGGCAGGATCCGACCAACACGTCTGCTCGTGCGATTGAGCCGTGATTTTCAGCCAGGTTCCAGGTTGCAGCTTCCGAACATCTGCAAACAACGTCCTCTCGCCGAAAACGGCGCGGTAGGAGAGAAAGCTTGATAATCCGACCGGATCGAGCTTCGCGCGGACCCTAGGCCACTGCAGGATGGCTGAGGGTTGTGAGGCAAAGACAAACCCATTATCCACGCAAGCGTAATATAGCGGTTTGACTCCGAGCCGATCTCTGACAAGGAACGCTGTCGCGGTCTTTTGATCGTAGATTGCGAAAGCAAACATTCCCCGCAGACGTTTGACGCTATCAATCCCCCAACAAGCAAATGCCTTGCAAAGTACTTCCGTATCCGACTCAGTGCGAAATCGGTATCCGCGCCGGAGCAGGTCCCGCCTTAAGTCACGGTAATTGTAGATCTCCCCGTTATACGTGAGGGTCAAGCCGAATTCCTCATCGAGAAACGGTTGGATTGACCTAGGATCGGGATCGATGATCGCGAGCCTTCGATGCGCAAAGGCAAAGGAAGAGGTCACGCAACTACCACTCGCGTCAGGGCCCCGATGGGCCAAGGTCTGAGCGCAACGCGCGAGGTTCCGCTCGGTCACTGACTGATCAGTAACCCGTCCGATGAATCCGCAAATCCCACACACAGCTAGCCTCCTGCGTGTCCAGCCGGCTCACACGCGGTCGGGGCGCCGGCGCCTCTCGATGGGCTGGATGCTACAAAAACAACCTCCAGAGCTAAGACCACGTTCAGCCAATGAGCAGAAGTTCGCAGGCAACACTTTGGCTTCGCGGACGGCCTCGAGAAGCGCGATCTCATATTCCGGGCTAGCTTCCGCGGTGCGAGCCAAGTCAAGCCTTACCGTGGAGATGAACGTCCCGAGCGAGCGTCCGAACCTCATTGGTCATGACTCGTTCGACAAGCCACTTTGGAGGCTCAATGCGTGGTGGAAGGTATAGAGCGCGGTAGAGCCGATCGAGTTCTTCGGCGCTGCGTGGAACGTCTGACGAATCCAAAAGTGCGCTCATCATGCGCATGGGATAGAAGCAAGCCTTGCGCTTTTCTTGAGCGATCAAGTCGTCTTGTGAGCGACACGACGCCGATCCGTCCAATAAACGCAGCCACACTTGGCAGAAGAGAGCGTAGCCATAAAGTTGCGCTCTGGTGTCTAAAGAGAGGGCGGTCTCAGAAGGCAGCACGGGGAACCGCAATTCGCCGAGAATATCGCCCCTATCGACCCGCTCTGAGAGATAGTGGACAGTTACCCCAAAGCTCTTCTCGCCATTGAGTATGGCATGCGTCCGCGCAAAACTGCCGCGATATTCAGGCAGCGGGCCCGGATGAAGATTGATACCCCCTCCATCTAACCGTGCGAGGATATGGGACGGGAAAATCTTGTTCCACATGACGCTTACGAGAAACGTCCCGAGAGGAGGAACATCATCTATCGACTCGAAAAAGGGTACTCCGAAGCGGTCTGCGACTTCCCAAAGCTCCTCACTGGTTTCGTGCCTCCACCAAGTTTTCTCGTACCGAGAAGCGCCGAGAATGCCGGCGATGTGGTCTTTGCCGCAGGTCTCGATGACGAACAGAAGACAGCGGGTCGCAAGTCCCCTGGTGCCGGCAAATACCACGCTCCTAGTTAAGCTCGACATCTCTCGTCCTTACGACATTGCAAGCCCGCTTATTGACCCGCTCTACTCGTCATCAATAATCCGGCGGACGCAGTGGCCGCCACGCCGATGGTTATCACATGCACAAGACTGCCAGAGGCTTTGATCTTGAAGGGGGCGATGTGGAGCAACGATAGCGGTACAAAGACCCCAGGAAGAACGACACTTAACTGAAGCGGCGCGATAGTGTGGTCAACCAGCAAGATCGCGGCCAGCATCGGCAGAGCGTAAGAGAGAGGTAGACCGGTCGAACGACCACGCTCGTCCAATCCGAAGTAGTCAAAATATGCCAGACGAAGAGCTCCGATCAGCATCACGAGCGCTGTGAACACCGCAGATGCTGGAAACTCCATAAAAGATGCGACGACAATCGCCGGAATGACTGATCCAAACAAAAGGTCAGAGAACGCATCGAGAGCTTTACCAATGGTTCTGGTGGCCACCGTTCGATTCCTGCTGCGCCGGGCAATTTCGCCGTCGACATCGTCAGCGATGATCGCCCAGAGTCCTAGCGCTACTGCCACCTCATACTGTCCTTTGGCCACGAGCCCGATCGCTGCGCCAGAACACAGGAGCCCCACGGCAGTAACGGCATTTGCGCGGTCAAATAAATATGCGATCATCGAACCTCGATGTTGCTCTTTCTGCCGAGAGCGATCGAACCCTGAGCCCATGCGGCTGGTTGGCAACTGCAACTTAAGTTGGGCTAGGCCCCAAATGTCCGCAAACTACCGGTTTTAGTAGGTCAGCTTAGTGGTTCCGCGCGCTAAGACGGCAGCTCTTCCCTTCATGCGATGTGAGGACGAGGCGGACTCGACTGTGGTCGGCTACCTTGACTTTCTCACCCATAACCTGCTGTTCAATCGCCTCGAAAGGACCGCCAGCGGGCGCTGCTGACACGCCCCAGGCTAGACGCAAAATGGACTAAACACCGTGGCAAACGGCGATCGCGATCGCGATGACCAGGTCTAGCGTCCAGATAATCCCAACGTGCAACTCCTCAGCGGGGCGACATCTGTCGTTTAGAGCTTTGGCGGGGGCGAAGCCGAGATACGTCTCCCAGTCGTCGCGGCAGTTGGACCGCTCAGCTGAGCGCCCCTCTCGTACACGATGGCTCTCCAGAATGCGCGCTAACGTCGCGCGCGCGGGGTTGATGAGCCCAAACTCAGACCCTAGCGATCGCTCATCTAAGGCGGCGGACACTTATTGACGATCCGGCTCACGTCGGGCTCGCCGTCAGGCCAATCAGCGGACTTCCTCAACGGCCTGGTTCGCACTTTGATCGGGCACTCACAAATGCGAATGAAACCGTGCTTGCTATTGCGCAGACCGCTAAAGAAGCTAAGGCAAGCCTGACGCCATAGTTGCTTTTGATGAAATTAAAGAAGAATGGCGCAAACGACGCCGTCGACAATCGGACAGCAGTGATAAGCCCGACTCGTGCTCCATACCCATCAGGTCCGAAGACAGAGAGCGGCAAGCTTCCACGACAGATGCTGTTTAGACCAGAGCTAAACCCAACGAAGGCAATGAAAAGTATAATTCCGACGAGAGTGAGACGCCAGCACGATGGCGACAGTCGCCAACGAGAGCATAACGCCTGACAGAATGGTGAGTTGAATAGGCGATATCCTCTCGCTAAGCGACCCTGCAAATAGCCGTACTGCGAGCTGTGACGGGCCGAAGAGCGTGGAAACCAAGGCTGTCTCCTGCCGATCCAAGCCGATCGACGAGAGGATGGGTATCTTTGGTCGCGCCAATGGTAGTGCCGCCGCCATGCGCCTTCTCGGTCGCGGTCTCGATGTAACCGTGGTCTGCACTGCACACATAGTTAAGCGGCCGGCCTGCACTTGCATTTCGAGGCGGCCAAATACGCCTTAATCAGCTTGTCCACGCGTATCAACAGTATGCGCATGAACTGGGCTGAATTGTCGTCGAAGATGATACTTCCTCATTATCTCCAGTTTGCTCGGACAGAGCACCGCTTACCGACGACTTGCACATTTTCCGCCAACGGTGAGACTTGTTCGGGTTCGCGTGGCGCGCCAACTCGCTCGTCCGAATTGCCGCCTAAAGGTAAGGCCGCTGTACTTGGCTGCGGACGCACCCAAGTAAACAACCCCTGTCAAAATGCCGTCGCGAAGCGTCCCTTCGAACTCATAGTCTAAGGCCAAGGGATCGCCCGGCAATTGTGAAACCAGCTTCAATTTCGGTCCAACTATCTGGCCTCGGCAGTTACTCGAGACATCGGCACCGATGTGCTTGCCCGTAACGTTTTGACTCTCCTGTAGCAGAACGAACGCGTGAACTGTGCTACCATGTAGAAATTCGATAAAGACTTGCCATGCTCCTGCTACATTCTCAAAGTCCTCGTGCGGTGGTGCGGCTGGCGGAACAAAAGGCTCTGAAATGGCATGAACGATTGAGCGGCCAACGATCTCGGCTTCGAATTGGGCCAGATTGGTCGGATCGACTACGATCCGTTGCGGTCCCTGCCAACAGTCGTGCAACACAATGCGCGGACGCCCGCTAGCCAGCTTCTTGGCGATCACCTCGGCGCTTACTGGGAATGTTTTAGCCCGCCAAGAAACCGCTATTCGTGGATTGCAGAATGCAGAGTCTGGCTCTATCTCTTCGACAGAGAGGCCAGGCACGCTCAAAAACTCGCGCTTCATTATCGCAATACACTCGTGCCATCTTTCCATCGCACGAGCAGCCCCTCCCTTTACCCATCGCTCCAACGCGACGTAAGCACCAATGATCTCGTCTTTACCAACTTTCATTGACCGGCCAAATGATTGGCCAGGAGGTCCATTCAGGTACGCTGCTCTACATAGTCTTTCCGAGCCAAGTAGGAACCCGGTCGATTGCGGTCCGCGAATATACTTTCCGCCCGAATGAATCAGCAAATCGCCCCCCTTTCGAAGCCAAACGTTCGGAAATCTGGGGGCTTGCCCGGCCGCATCTACAATCAGCGGAATTCCAAGTTGCTTGGTGCGCAGAGCAATTTCCTCGAAGGGCACGACGGACTTCGAAATATCTGAGGCAACGACGCATATTCCCGCAGGGCTCTCAGGCAGCAGCTGGTCTATGTCTGACACACGGTCGACCGGAAGGACGGTACAACCGACTGCTCGAATTGCATGCTCGTAAGCTATGCGTTGATCAGCAGCGACCACCACCACCCTCTCGCCGTGCAACGGGAGCTTCAGCATCTTTTCCGGATCGTTCCCTGCTACGCAAGCAGCAACAGCTTGGCTTACTGCCGCCGCGCTTCCAGCGGTCACGAGCCCCCATTCGGCACCGGTGAGAGTGGCCAGTTTCCGTCCAACCGCTTCTGCCAGTTCGTCCATAACGACGAAACCTCGACCCGACGCTAGCATTGCGGCGAGCACAGATGGCGTTGGATTGCATCCGCCGTAGGAGGTACGCACGCCCGTGCAATTGATGATCGGCTCAACGCCGAGATCGCGAAACAGTTGACCTGCGGCGAGTTCATCGTGCGGCGCGTCATCGGGATCAATATCCAAGGTCATGCAAGCACCTCCAGTACACATAAGGAAGAGCCGAAGCCAGTCACCGTCCAGAAAGCAGTAAGAGATGCAAGGACGCTCGCATTCCTAAGCCTTGCAAGCCGACTATGCAGCTCAAGAAGGGCGGCTAAACTCAAATCTTCCAGAGATGCATGAGAACTCGCGCAATATCGTGGGTGGTCATGAAATCGGTCATACAAACACCTTATGGGATGCGGCATATCAGTTGCCCTCCTCCGTGCCGCCCAAAACGGGAACTCCCGGGCATGGCATCAGCCAGCAGCTCATGCGACACGCCAACGAGGAGCATCAAAACTCGTGCCACTTAGCTTATCTCAACGAAAATCTCCTTCTTGACTATTCTTCAGTCTGACTCTGAGCCTACCTAGTGCTCGGCTGAAAGGATGTGTGTCACGAAATCAACAAACCGGATATGGGGGCGTACTGAGCTGCCGGCGACTTGATGGCCAAGGGATTGGCTACTCCGCACCTACACTCGAAACCAAACGGTTCTGAGTAGCCGATGGTTGAGGGCCGGCGGATCGTGTTCTGGACTCTCTCATAGTGGATGAACGATCTCGAGCCGAACTGGTCTCGTGTGCGGCAACCTTGACGAGCGGCTTCCATGACTTCAGAACCTGAGAAGCCGAGAAGAACGTGTGAAGTTACAGCAAGCAGGCAGCCAGCTTGTGCGCAAGGCCGCCACATATCGCGCTATAAAGGCATCGCAATCTTCCGCCCTCGTCGGAGAGAATTCCGCGCCAACGATGCGCCGATGGCTGATGGACGGCGCAAGAGAGCCGGCCGAAGAACAAGCATCGTCCGGCCGCCCTAGTTGAGTGATACGTATCCTCGGCGCGCTCAACCTTCAGCCCTGGAAGCCGTGCGGCATAAGTGACCGGGCCCTATTTATGTAAGCAGCCGGCGTTCCCCCACGGCCTCGAGAAAGGAGCTAGGTCAGGCACCTCCTCCACCCGGCATCTTCCAATATTGGAGACTTGGTCGTGAAAAGCCTTACTGCAGAAATGTATTTCGCGCGCGTCGTCGGCCTTAACGTCTCCTTGCCGGCGTAATGAGAGTATCGGGGCGGCGATCGGTATGGCCTCATCGCGCAACCGAGGCACCCAGCTCACTTCCGTCAGCCCTCAAAGTCGAATATGTGGAGAACTTCCTTTACTAGTGCTTCAGCCGGCTTTAGCAGCAAAAAGCTTGAATAGGGGCGCCATCCAATCAATGACTATTTCCCGCGATCGACTACAAAGGTTAGTAGTTCATCCTACCTCGGATCCATGGCAAGTATTAGACGATGAGCCCCGCGGACTAAGTCTACCTGCAACGAACCGAGCTCACAGCGCACTATCATGTCAGAGAGGGGTCCGCCGTTCAGACTCTATTAGTCTAAGCATACCAATTCGAGGCGGGATGATTGGAAGAGCTGTGAGAGGGAAGTTGAGGCTTATGTTGGCAAGACGTTGGACCATGCACGCGCTTCGTCACAGTCCATGTGCCATGACTCGCTTGGACCTGCGCCTTGAAAGGACATCAGGGCCGCTCGGTTCTTATGATCCCGTTTCCGGCTGTTCGGCGGCTAGAGAACGCAACGCTTTAGACAATGCGACGCTCTGGATCTCTGGAATCAATTCGGGCGACCCCACCTTTCAATCGAGGTGCGAATGATCGGTCCGGTGGAGAGTGTTCCGGTCTACCCACCGATGAGCTTGCGTGGCAAGGTGGCATTAGTCGTCGGTGGATACGGAGCGGTCGGAAAGGCAATCTCCGAAACGCTTGCAATGGCCGGGGCGACCACCCTTATCGTAGGGCCGAACGTTGAACAGGCCGACGGTCTGGCGCACGAACTAATTCAAAAAGGGCATATAGCGGAGGGTTTCGAGCTTGACGCGAGTAACGTCGCCGCCATCAAAGACGTTTCAGCTTCTTTGGCGCGGCGTTATGGATCGATCGAGATCTTGGTGAACTGCATGGGTTTCAATAGGGAGCAAAAGTTGCTTGAAGTGACTGAGGATGCCTTCGATAAGGTTTATTCACGAACTCTGCGCGCAGGAATGTTTCTTTCTCAGGCGGTTGCCACATATCAAGTCGCATCTGGAGAAGGCGGCAGCCAGATCCACCTGCTCTCGGTCGGATCATCACATGGGTTCCGAAACCACGGCTACAGCGCGTTCTGCGCCGCAAAAGGAGGGCTTGCTGTTCTTTTGAAACAGCATGCAGCCGAACTAGCACCCTACGGGATCACAGTTAATGGTGTCGCGCCCGGCAGAGTGCGCACGGAGAAAAATGAGAAGACGCTCGAGGCCATCTCCACTTTTCGGAAGGCCATCGCCGACATTCCGCTTGGCCGGCTGGCCACGCCTGAGGATGTTGCGGGGGCCGTGTACTTTTTCGCGTCTTCCCTGTCACGCTTCGTGACGGGTCAAATTCTCTACGTAGATGGAGGACTCACCACGAGCACGTAGCGAACAATGCGTAAGGGTCGCTGCAACGAAAACTGAATGGGATCAACACTTCAGATGCAGCCAATGCGGAAATTGTGTACTGGTTTGCCAGCTCGCTCGCATACGGTGACTTACCTTTCGCTTGTGAATTCTCGATCCAATGCAACTTTGAGCAAATGAACTAGGCGCTGTTTGGACGTTTTTGAACGGTTTCGTAGGAGTTGAGACGTGTGGGCCGAGGCCCTAGGTGAACATGTGGGGAAGGACATGGCATGAAGCTCCGAGAATCTCTTTCGCGTATCCCGGCAAGGCCAATCATCTTCATCGGAAAGAGCCGTGCCGGGAACTGGGCTGTGCTCGAAGAGAGCGGTAGGTTTGGCGGCTTATTCGTTAGTCGCGTTCAAGCTTTGAAGTATGCGCTATCTGAGAACGGCGATCATCCCGAGGCCATCGTTGAGGTGCGTTGCGAAGTCGGATTCGCTGTCATGAGTAAGATGATTACTCCGATGCAGTGCATGCGCGATCGGGTCCACCAGGTTATATAGTTGGCCAACGTCCCCCGATTAGAGAACTTGAGCTTCTTTTGGCATGTCTCGAAGGCCTCTGGCATTCGACCAGCAAGGATTCTTTCCCGCGACCAGTGATTGCCGCTCATGCACTTCTGGCCATGACGTCAGCTCAGCATGCGCGACTTGGATAACGTGGTCATACAGGCGTCCACATAGTGTCTTCGAGGAAAGAGAGAATAGATTCACGATTTACGTTTCTTTCTGAATCAGTTTCGTCGCTGAGATCGACGGAAAGCACGTCCGAACAGATCGCGCCAAGAGAATGCTGAAGATCCCGTGCCGGAGGCGAAGTCGAACGCAGGCCTGCTGCTGGCGAGCCCGCAAACCGTAACCAGTTATCGGAAGATATCTTCCGACCACGACATCACATACCTTGAGTAGTTAGGACGCTGCACCACAAGAGATTTTACTTGCTTACGATCATGTTCGCCTTCCGACATATTCTAAGCGAAATTGTTAGCACCGACCTCACTAGCCAACCACCAGGCACTGTCTCAGCATCTCGACCAGCTACTTCAGGTGTGGCGGTTGCGTTGAAACCAACGACGTACTCGCGCAGTGGATTGGACAGCATCTGCGCGACAGATCACCAGCACCGCCCTTGCGCTAGAGGTCAAGAACGAAGGCGGGCCGAGCACGCACAAACCAGATGAATTTGAGGTTTAGCACTTGCTCTTCGGATTTCCTCTCAAGGGCGGATATCCAGGAACAAACGAGCCGGCACGCTGCTTGCAACTTCGGCAGCTTGCTCGAGCACCACCGCGGGTTAGCTGCGCCACCAATACTAAATACTTTTTCAAAGTCGGATTTCTTTGGAAGATGGATGTTGCTGCCCGAGATTAGCGCACTGGCTAACGCAAACGGCCGTTTTTCTGTATAACTAAAGGCCGATCCACTTATGATCCAATCATTTCCCAACTGCTGGCGGGGCCGCACATCGCTCTGGTCTCTCAGCTGGACGTCTGCCAGCCGTGCTGCACCGATGGCGCTCTCCACATGCTGACAGCCGTACTATCGGTCTGAGGTTTAAAACAGTGGCAGCCTTTTTCTGGAGTGCGACCTTTCTTCTGCATAACACACTGCGTCCTCAAAAGCGGCTGGCATGCTTGTTGCTAGAGCACGTGCAGAGCTGAGCCGATCACCTCCGTTCCGAAGGCCCTATGGCAGCCAGAAACAGCCAAGGATTCGGCGATGAATTATCGGTGAGAACATGCCATCAGTGAAGCCGACCATTCCTAGTCTAATACTGACGATTAATGAATGGCGCTAAAGTTAAGGTCGAAGATGCCTAGCCCGATCCAATTCTGGAATGAAAAGGGCGAAGAATTCGCAAGGATCGCTCGCGATCCGGGTTCCTTCTTCGCTCGCCGAGCTGCTCTGGTCGCGGAGCTCGTATCCAACCATATCTCACCAGGGAGAGTGCTCGATATAGGGTGCGGAGCCGGCCAGCTCTGTTTTGATCTTGCGAGGCGCGGATTCGACGTGTACGGGGTCGATCTGTCGTCAGTGCAAATTGAAATGGCGATCCAGACCGCACGCGGACGGCTTAGTCTTCCAGACAAACGGTTTCAGGTGTGTACTCCTCAGTGTTTGTCATTCAACGGACCATTTGATGTCATTACTGCAATTGGAGTCTTGCCCTATGTAGAGGATCACTCTGCCTTTATCAAACGCGCGCTATCTCTGCTGGAGCCCAACGGCATGTTCGTTGCGTCGTGTACGAACTCGCTAAGTCTCTTTACTGGGCTGGCTGTGGCTCGTCACATGCGGGCGTTTCAGCCGGATCGAGCTTGGTTTTCGGTGCTTGCGAATTTGGTGCGAACAGGGTTGTGGTCGGGTACTTGTGTGGACTTTCGTATTGCGCGGCAGTGCGGAAGTGCGGCTGCCCTGGACCGGTTGTGCGAGAGGCTGGGCCTAGTAATAGTGGGAGAATTGGATCTGTATAACGTCACTTGGAGTTCGTTCGATCGTTCGCCTTTTGAAAGGGGCCGGATCGGTCGGATGCTATCCAGACGCTTAGGGTGGACCCACGTGGGAGCCTATCGGAAACAATTTACTGGCACCTAAAACGCTCAAAACCATCTATTACTAGCACTCGCTTGGATAGAAGGCGGCGGAGCCGGCCTGCGACAATTGTCAAACGCATCCGGAACTGCCCCCTTTGCGTCATGAAGAACTGCCCCCACCATCGGGTTCATGATGTCGTTTAATGGTTGCTTCCCGACGGAGGGAGGCGGAGCCGACCGGAGGGCCGTCACCGGCGGTTGGCGGCTTGATGAGGCCACTCTTCCGTTTGGCGCGGAGCCGGTAGCTGTCGCCGCGGATCGTCAGCACGTGGCTGTGGTGCAGGAGCCGATCGACAATCGCGGTGGCGACCACGGGATCGGCAAACACGGTGCCCCATTCGGCGACGCTGCGGTTCGACGTGATCAGCATGGCGCCGGTTTCGTAGCGGCGGCTGACCAGCTGGAAGAACAGACGCGCCGCGTCGGGCTCCAGCGGCAGGTAGCCGAGTTCGTCGACGATCAGCAGCTTTGGCTTCGCCAGCGCGAGCAGTTTCTCGTCCAGGCGCCGCTCGCCGTGCGCCTTGGCCATGCCAGCGACCAGGGTCGTCGCCGTGGTGAACTGCACCGTGTAACCGGCCAGGATCGCCTCTCGCCCGAGCGCGATCGACAAGTGCGTCTTACCGACGCCCGGCGGGCCGAGCAGCAGCACGTTCTCGCCGTTGGCGATCCAACGTGACGCGGCCAGGTCGCGGATCTGCTTCGGATCGATCGACGGCTGTGCCTCGAAGTCGAAGCCCGCAAGCTCCTTCACGGCCGGGAAGTGTGCGAGTTTGAGCGCCATCTCGATGCGGCGATGATCCTTGCGCGCGATCTCGCGCTCGCAGGATCAGCGTCTCACGCGCCGATAGGTTGGCGCGCGCCGCCTCGTCGAGCAGGTTGTCGAGCTGGTCGCGGATGCCGGAGAGCTGCAATCGCGCCAGCATGGCGTCGAGCCGATCGGTTGGTGCTTCGGTAGCCTTCCTTGTGCGCGCCATCAGAAGCTCCCTCCGATCACTGCTTCGTATTCGGCAAGAGGACGCAACAACGAGGGCAGTGGAGAAGGCGCCGGCACTGTCGATGCCGCGATTGCCGGTCGGCAGACCGCGCCGTTGCGACCGGCAACCCCGTCGAGGTGGGCGGAATCGACGATCCGCAGCCGGCGCCCCTCCGATTGCTTGTGGACCGCAACCTCGCGCATGCCGTGGCGGATGCGCACCTCGCCGGCCGCAACCGTCACCGCCACGCGCTCACCGATCAGCCGCCACGGCACCGAGTAGCTGTTCGTGTCGACCTCGACGGCACAATCGTTGCCGACGACGCGGGCCAGTTCACGCAACGATCCAAACGACGGCTGCCCGCCGAGCGGCTTCAACCGGTGCGCCTCGTCACGCGCAAAACGAGCGATCGGCGCCTCGCCGGTCGTGCCGTGGATGCGCACGTTCGCCACCTCACGCTCCCACTCGGCGAGATGCGCCTCGAATGCCTCCCAGCTCGCGAAGGAATGCCCCGCGATCGCGTTCTTCTTGACGTAGCCGACGCCACTCTCCGTCTTGCCCTTCGTGCGCGCCCGATACGGCGCGCAGGCGCGAGGACGGAAGCCCCAATGCTTCGCGAACGCGATGAGCTTGTCGTTAAACTGAACCGACCGGCTCACCGCGTCGTGGCGCGCCACGAGCGCGCGTGGATTGTCCATCAGCACTTCCTCCGGCACGCCGCCGAATGTCGTAAATGCACTCTCAAGCCCGGCGAACCAGTGCTCTTGCTTCTCGGCCCGGAACGCACGGACATGCAGCCGCCGCGAATGCCCGAGCGTCGCCACGAACACGAATGCTTTGATCTTCACCCCGCCGATCTCGACCAGACGCTCGCCAAAGTCGATCTGCAGCTGCCGGCCCGGGGGCGTCTCAAACCGCGTCGTCGCCAGCGCTTCGGCCTTCAGCGCCTGGCGATAGGGCTGCACGGCGCGTTGCAACGTTCGCCGGCTGACTGCCACGCCTTGCTCGGCCAACAGATCCTGGCGCACCACATCCGCATTGCCGCGATGCCGAATGAACCTCTCGCGCAGCCAACCCTCGAGGCCATGGAGTCGTTTTGCCCGCTCAGGCGACTTGAACGGCTTCACCCCGCCCGCCGTCACGTGTCCTTCACCGTGTGATGGCTGCAGCCCAGCTGCCGCGCAATCCGCTTCAGACCCCACCCGCACGCCCTCAGGCGCAACATCTCCGCCACGTCATCCGGCGTCTTCATCACCTGCCCCCGTGGATCACTCCACAGCGAGCCTTCAGTGATTCGTTCCCGCTTCATTCACTCTCTCCTCAGCTATCCGAGGAGGGGGCAATTCCTCGTGACGCTGAGGGGGCAGTTTTCCATGGCGCGCGACAACAATGGCCGGACGCCTAAAATCTGCTGGAAACGTTAAATGAAAAATCGCGGGCCTGCTTGAAGAGCGACCTTGAGCGCGCCTAAACGCGCCCGCAACGCCGCCCCGCCGGATACCGCAAGAGACGTATCGTCGTCGTCTTGCGCGCCCCGGAAAAGCATCGAGCGTCTCCTCGTGACTCATTGCAAGGGCCATCTCTCTTGAAGAGTTGCGCAGTCGCTTGCCCCTTTTTGCGGCTGCGAGCAGGCTTTCCCACTTGAGCTGCAAGGGTTGCGGGGAGCGCATTAGCATGCAGCACGACAGGCCGCCGGGAGCCCGGCGGTTGTTGGTGACGATGGAGGCTTTGACGCCGATCTATGGACCACGCCCGCGTTGCAAGAGCAATCGACAAAGGGATGTAGCGGTCTGCGCCAATCTATCCGGCTTCGATTTGAGGCTCTCGCCTTGAGCCATCATGGATATCCGCCCACTTCTGTCCTCAATAACTCGCCGGCCTCAAGAAGGGCCATGGCGTCGAACCAGGCTTCAGAAGTTTCGGTGCAACCCTTGCTCCATTCGTCCTTTCCGTCTCGCAAACCTCGGCGGGATATTGTTGCCTTTCCGGGTGGATCGTGGATCTTCTTCCTTCCCGGCCCTGTCTTACGCGGCGTGGCCCGTGAAGTTGGCGTCGTAATCACGGCCCTTTGCGAGCATGCTCCGGGCTAGGCGCGCGAGTTTTGCGGCCAGGCGACAACTAGTAGATTCGAGGGGAGCCGCTTGGATGCTGCTTCCAACCAGGCTCCGAAGCCATGCGTGGGCCAACTGCGACGCCTTGGAAGTACGGCTCTGGCCCTTGAATGAACAGCGTTCGGAGGTACCGGTTGCCACGCCTCGATATGCGGCCGAGAATGGTTCGATCGCCGGTCGAGATTTGTTTCGGTACGAGGCCAAGCCATGCTGCAAAGTCGCGGTCCCTCTGGAAGGCATCACAGTTCCGATCGCGGCGATCATCGCACTTGAGATGATTGGTCCGACACCCGGCGCACTCATCAGGCGGCGACGGTGTGCGGCTTGATCAGCGAGTTCGTCGATTTCCTTCGTGATCGATGCGACCCGCCGCTCGAGAAAGCGCCACTCTTCGGCCAAGCCGAACCACTCGAGGCGACAGGTTATCCGAGAGCATCGAGAGAATCTGTGGAAGTGCCAATCGGAGTGCTGCCGCTCGCTGCCGAACTGGCAGCCCTCGCTCAAGCAAAAAACCTCGGATTTGATTGATGACCGCGGTTCTCTGTGTCACCAATCGACTGCGAACTCTGTGCAGCGCCTGCAAGTCGAGTTGCGCGGCCGATTTCAACGGGACGAAGCGCATGGTCGGGCGTTGCGCCGCCTCTGCGATGGCTTCGGCATCACGCAAGTCATTTTTGTGGCCCTTGAGATATGGCTGCACATACTGTGCTGGCAAGAGCCGTACTTGATGGTCCAATTTCTCAGCTTGCGACCGAGGTGGTGTGCTCCTGCACAGGCCCCCATTCCGATCTCAGGGCGGAACATTGGCCAGCGACTGCTCAAGCGGATTTCTCGATCGCTTCTTGCGTAGGATGATTGCATCCCGTAGCATCGAACCCCACCACATGGAATGTGTTTTTGCCTGGATCGATGCCGATCGTGACAATGTTCGTATGGGACATGGTACGCGCTCTTTCTCTTGCCGGGGTTCTATGTTGCCGCTGAGAGCGGCGGGCGTGGTCCATGCCATTAACTCGCAAGGCGCGGCTGCTTTGCCCTTGCCGATGCACTCCGCCTCCGGGGCGTGGAAGGAATAAAGCTTGAAGCCGCGCTGGCGCTGCTGCTGCCAGCGGATCTGCGAGGCCCGGCTGAGCGGGAGGGCGAACGTGTTCTCAAGCACAGCCTGACCTTCGATCTTGCGGTGGATATCGCGGATGATCCAACCCAGTCGGCTGCGCAGGATGCGCAACTGCCGCTGATGCCGCTTGAATTGCTTGGCATGGGCGTAGCGTCCCGCGATCATTGTCGCGGTTTTGGCAATGCGGAGCTAGGACTGCCGCAGCTTGACCCCGTGCTTCCTCGCCAGACGGTTGAGCCCCTGGATCGCCGCGTGTAAGAGCTTGGCATCGGTCGGAAGGTGATCGCCTTCGGCTGCACGGTGGCATCACCTGTGACTCCTGGCTGCGTAACGCACCGGCCTCGTGTGCGACCCGCAAGCTCTCGGCCAGCAACAGCTCCAGCTTGTCGACGAGCCGCTTGCGCCAGTGGTTCAAGTCCGAGCGCTCGTGCGGGAATGCGTGCTGGAAGAACTCTTCGCCGTTGAAGTACTGGAAATATGGTCGTCGACCCAGCGCTCGCACCCCCACCTCATCGGACAGCCTGTAAACGTGCTTGAGCAGCAACAGCCCGATCATGAAGCGGGTCGCGATTCCGGGCCGACCATTCTCGCTATAGAGCGGCGTCATCTCGCCGTCGATCCAGTCCCAATCGACCTTGCCGGCGAGCTGAACCAGCTTGTGCTTTATATTGATGATCTGGTCCAGCCTGGCCAGGAACAGATCGCCCGATCCCGTCGTCCTGTGCTTCTTCGGTCGCCTCGCCACCTCCCATGCGATGACGGAATCATGCTTGGCGACGGAATCCTGAAAATGAAATTGCAAGGTTCCGACGCCCGAAGCATCAAAGCCCTGCAAACGCAGAACAGTCCACAACGACAAAATGTCGATTCTAGATCAATCGCTTAGCCACTCTTCACGGACTACTAGGTACCGAACGGGGCGAGACCTCAGGGCCCGCTGGGATAGTGGCGTGGACGTCACGAACAAGATTTCACTTGTCTCTTGAGACGTGGCGTTTGGCCCAGGGCAGAGGACGCTGATGATCTCGCGACAGCGCGACAGGATGGCAGTAGCGAGCCACAATGGACCTTCCGGCCAGCAACAATCTCCATTTCGAGCGGTCTGCGTCTTAACCGATGTCTTTGCGACCTCGATGACGATGGCGCTGTCATTGATCTCCGTGACGTGCGTGGTCATGCCGCTGAGCAAAGAACGCCGATGCCGGCGTGCAACTCCAGCGCAGAAGCTCGTCAAAATCAGCCCATAAGCTGGGGTCAACCGGAGCTGCAACCAACGATAGCTGTGTGGCCAGGCCCGCGGAGCAAGGCCATTCATTTTAACTGTAACTATCAGGCTGTACACGGAAGCCGCGCGCATTTCGCCCGTGATCAAATCCGCAAAAGAACCAGGATTTTCGCCCCCGTGCGGCGGTATGTGCACCTGACTCGGACCAGTTCGTCATGGCTCAATCAGATCGAGCGCTTCTTACCGTTAAGAAGATCGGGCGCGTCGTCTGTCGCAGCGTAGCCGCGCTCATGGCTGGCATCGATTCGTTCATCTGACGCTGATCCAAGCGTTCCGATGACCCAAGTCAGCTGACGACATCCTCGCTTCCATTGAGCGCTTCCGCCGTTTTAAAGACCACCTCGCCGAGCTTGTGCAGCCGCTCGCTGCCGCACTTACCACATGCGCAAGGCGCGGGTTCGACGACGCGCTCGACCGGCAGATTGTCCGGCAACGGACGTCGCGGCGGCCGTGGATTTTGCACGCGCTTCTCCTTGGCGGCTCCTGGCGCGGCGAGTTCGGCCTTGGTTTCCTGTTCGGCCTGCGTCTCTTCGAGATCCTCGATGGCAAGCTCGAGCTGTTCGACCAGCAGCTTGCCGCGTTCGGAGGATTGCCCGAACTGTTCGCGCCGTGCCTTGGCCAGCATCAGCTTCAGCCGCTCGATTTCCAGTCGACCGACGGTCACTTCGCTCTTTGCCAGCGCCAGTTGTTCGCGCTGCGCAAGGATTATTGCGTGCGCAGCGGCAAGGTCGGCGGGAAGCGGATCGAAAGGCGTTGTCACGAGGGCAAATCAATCATATTCGCCGCTAAAAACCCGGATGCGTCGCCGGTTGCGAAGATCGATCTCGATCAATCCAGCACGCGCGGACGCTACGGAGCGCACCCGGCCGTCACCCGCAGGCAAAAGCTTCGGAGTTTCCTCCACCCCCGTAGCGACGATCTGCACCGGCGCAAAAGATGGCACAACCTGCTCAGATGTCCGTGCTTGTCGACGCCAGGTAAACACCAGGCTGGCCGCGACTCCGTTGCGGCGCGCAACCTCAGTCACCTTCGCGCCCGGCACCAACGTCTCCTCGACAATCCGCGCCTTGTCGTCCTGCGACCAGCGCCGCCGCCGCTCCAGCCCGCCCAAACCCTCGACCCGCATCGCCTGATGACCTTAAAGCTAGACTTAAGGTCACACGCTTCGCGAATTACCACGCGTTACGCAAGACGGCGCCGTCGGATGCGTACTCGTACTCTGTCGGCTCGCGGTACGCTTTTTTGCGGCTGACTGTGATTCGCGACAACGAAAAAGTCACCGAGCTACCTAGCCAACGTCACGCAAGATGTTCGCAAGATCGCGCCAATTAATGTCGTTGACGTCGCCGTATTGTGTGTCACCTCAGAGAGAACCACCCGCTTTAGATCCTCGCGGAACCTAGCAACGAGCGCGTATTCTTCTCAGGCTCTCCAAGAGGTCAGTGATACGCCCCCCGTACTCCCCTGCGGCGCTCCTTGAACGATCGCAGGTCGATTTTTTTTGTTTCATGCTACCAAAGCTGACATCAGCCTCCTGAAGATGTTTCACAACACCGGCGAACACTGTCCCTTCATACGTAGACAGCTGCCGTGGGTCGACAAGGTCGCCGTGAACCTATCTGCGACTTGCCTTTTGATACAGTCGAGACTGTCTCAACCAATTCTGTTCCGGCCCGGATTTATCACACACGCTCGTGCAAGGATTAACGCTTGGGTCATTATAAAGCTCTCCGGATCCGCCTCAGGTGTTTCTCTGGCATTTGGTCAGGGAATGGAACTTGCGCGTCCGTAAACAGTTGTGCGCACTGACTACCGGCGCAGCGAAGCTCCTCTGTACTCTGATGTTATCGTGCAAGAACCATCCCAATACCAAGAGCACGAGCTTTTCGAATCGCAAGTTCTGCTAGCGCTAGATCAGAAATCACGAACCCCCGGAATCCGAACAAGGCCCTGATCGGTCCGCTACGCCTTCTCGAATTCGACGTAAGTTGCGCAAGATCTTCTTCATAATTAACGGTTTTTACCGGGCTCTCCGACGCGTCCACTGGCGAGCTGGACTGCGCCAAACTATCTGTGACAACTCTGTCGAATGCTGTGAGGGTTTCAGACCGCCAACTCCTTCCGCCGTCAACAGCCGAAGCGAACGAGGCACGGGGCAGCGATCGAGCGTTTAGAAATGATTGTAATCCGGGCGAACTTGGAACCGCGGAGATCACCACCTCGCTCTTGCTCAATAGAGCATCAGGATCAGCGGTAATGATTGGCTCTAGTCGCTTTTCGTAGGCGGCAGTCGCAACTCTCTTAGCTGATTCTTCGCTGCGACTTATAAGATAAGCTCTGCGTAAAGAGGGGAACAGATCGACAAACGCATCCAGATGACTGAGCGCCTGCAACCCACATCCGATCATGCCGATAGTGGCAGGTTTGTCAGGAGCGAGGTAGCAGGCTGCAGCAGCGGAAGTCGCCGCCGTTCTTAGGAGCGTGATGGAGTTTCCATCAAGAACCGAGATGGGGACTCCTGTTTGGTAATCGCAGACAACGACTAAGCCGTTAACTCTCGGTCTGTCTTGGTTCTTCTGAACCGGAACAATCGTCACCGTTTTTGTTGTTGCGATCCCCTTGATCTGCGATGCCGCAGTCATTGAGAGCAACCATGAATCCGGTCCGATGCTGATGAACGATTTTGGCAGGCCGATGTTGCGACCAATCGAATGGTCACGAAAGCACGCAAGAACTGCCTCACGCGCCTCCCTGGGCGAAATTTGCAACCGCTGGATATCCGCGTTTGATAAGTAAAGAAGTTCAGAAGACATGGCCTTACCTTTCGTCGGGAGCGAGCCCGTGATGTCCGCTTGAACTCTTGTACCAGCAACACTCGTGCCAGTGGTCGCGCCTGCGCCGCAAGGCTTGATCAGTCTGCAAGAAGCTGCGCTAGATCGAAGCCGGAACGTGTTTTGAAGGGTACGACTCGTCACATTGTTTACAAATCGAACAAATAGGCATTTTGGCAGCCATACCGCACGCTTCCCGAGTGCGATCGACAGCCGGATCGGCTTCTTTTTCGTTCCCCGACACGAGCTACTCGATCTTAAGAGAGTGCCGAGCGACTTCATTTCAGATCAAGCGATCTAGTCTCTCTGGCGACGATTCGTCGCTCAAATTATGCACATGCCTAGGCTGGCTGCCGACGGTCCTGCTCGATCGATCGTGATCTGAGGCCTGCAAACCTGGTCTTTGCAGTACCGCGCTCGCCAGCGATGTGCACTCCATCGCGCGGGAATGTCCATGCAGAACAAGCCACTTGAAAGTGTCATTTTCGGCATCCGGAGATGACCCGCTCTCGATCCCCCGTCTTCGTCTCTGCCTTGGTGGACCTCCCCCGAATGAGTGGACACCTGTAGTAGGCTCGTTGAGCCCGGAGGTGTCGAATGGAACGTCAACCTCGGTCGTTTACCGAAGAGGACAAGCGGCAACGGTCGAGTTGGTAGTGTCGAGCGGGCGCTCGATCGGGTCTGTGGCCGAGGAGCTCGGTCTTCGGGACTCGGTGCTGCGGCGCTGGGTTGACAAGTTCCGCAAAAGCCGGCAGCGGCGGCGTGGCGCCCCACCGCGCAGGCGACGCCGACGCCGGCTAACCCGGCTTCGGAGATCGCCCGGCTGCGCCAGGAGAACGAACGGCTGAGCATGGAGCGCGACATTTTAAAAAACCATCACGGGGCCAACGCCCGCCTGTGCGCGGTAGAAACGGCCAGCGCCGATGCTCTTCTCGACCTGAGGGTAGTGGCGGTTAGCTTATTGGAGCACAGTCCCCGTTGAAAAACGTGGTCCATGGGTGGAATGCGAACTTGAGAATGGTGTCGCTGTTCGGACGGCGATCCCGATTAGGAAGATGACGATTGGCATAACCCAGACCCTCCAGGCCCATTACTGGACGGAAGAGTTGCAATGCCGAAGACGCTTGCCGGTGGCCGCCCGGAGTTAAAGCCGGTCAACGTAGGAGCCGCCGCTATCGACATTGGGTCAAAAATGCACTGGCAGCGGTCGACCCAGGGTGCACCGATACGCCGGTGCGTGCGTTACATTCCCCACCGCGGAGGGGTGGCTGTATCTGCCTGCCGTCATGGATCTCTTCCGCCGGAAGATTGTCGGCTGGCCCATGCGCGATCATATGCAGGTCGAACTCGGATCCGCGGCACTGGCGATGGCCATCCAGCAGCAACGTCCGCAGGCCGGATTGATCCACCACTCCGATCGCGGTGTGCAAGGCGGATTCAAACGGTCGTTGCAACATTGATTGTCTTCACCATGAAAGTAATTCGTCAAGCGCTTCTGCCGGCGTTTTCCAGCCCAGTGTCTTTCTCAGTCGGGCGTTGAGGGCCGCTGCTACAGCGGATATCTCGTCGGCGCTGCGGATGCTCAGGTCTGTGCCTTTCGAAACGTACTGCCGCAGCAACCCGTTGGTGTTCTCGTTAGTGCCGCGCTGCCAACGGCTTTGCGGGTCGCAGAACTAGACTTGGATGCCCGCTTTGATCTTAAGTCGGTCGTGCTGAGCCATTTCGGCTCCTTGATCCCAAGTCGGTCGCCGAGCTGCCAAGACCGAGGATGAGGTCTCCCTGCCAATGTCCCGGCACGGCTCGATCGGCCGCTTCAGCGGGGCGCTCACTGATCATGATCTCCGGCGAGACAAAGCCCTTGCTTCGCCTGCGTACGCGCCCGTTGGGCACGCGCAACACGCGTCCCTTCGCAAGCACGCCGTCAGTTCGCTGCGTAGTACACCGCGACCCTGAACGAAGAGAGCCTGATAGATGGCTTCGCGGCTGATGCGCATCGTCTTTTCGTCCGGGAAGTCGATCGGCAAGCGTCGGGCAATCTGCTCAGGGCTCCTTGGACCATCGTCGATCCTTTCGCCGGCCATGCGGGCGGCCGTTCCACCGAACGGTGGGGCCAGCAATACAAGTCCGCTCGGGGCTACAACACTACCGGCAAGTCTCTCCTCCACATAAGTGCGCAAGGCTGCGTTGGGCGCAAGCTTAGTCGGCTTGGGCCGGCGGGCAGATCGGTCTGCATTGCCATTGGCCAGTTGTGGCCCGATAATCCAACCCCCCGCCGCGGGTGGCCGTTCGGCCGCCATTCACGGGAGACCGTCGAAGCAGCCCGTCCCAAGCGGCGCCCAATCTCCCATATGGAATGGCCCTGCACCTTGAGAAGGGAGATTTCCTCGCGTTCAGCCAATGAAAGGTAGCGCCCGGAGAGAGGCTTGGCCGAAGATCTGAACATCGCCGGTGGCGTGCCGCCTGCCTTTCGGAACAATCTGCTTCCGACAGGTTGCGATAAGCCGGCCTCAAACGCAGCATCTTCGCTGCTCTGCCCTGTGGCAATCGCCCTCCAAAACCTATTCTGTTCATCGCGTCCGGCCACAGACGGCCGGCCTGGCGATGCCAATGGCGCTCGTCCTGACCGTGCCGAATGTCGACTTACAACTTTCATCGCAACCTCCAACTTCTTGGTGTTGCGACGACCGGTTGAATCCGCCCTTGTTGCCCTGATCGGAATGATGCAGCAGCGCGTCCGGCTTGCAGCCGGCAGTGGGCCGGCAGTGGACCGTCAGAAGCGCATCGGTGACCACGATCATGCTCGCGCTCATCGACCAGCTCACCACACGATGCGCGAACAAAATCGATCACCGCCACCCATACAGCCAGGCCTTGGCTGCCCCATGCTTAGGTGAAGTCGGCGCTCCTTCTGCGTCGACCGCTCAGCGGCGGACCACAGGTGTAGAGGGGTCGCCGGCAAAGTCCTCAGCTGCCGATCGCCGCTGTCCTGGGGCGAGCGCCGGCGGCGCGGCCGCGCCCGCAAGCCTGGAGCACCATAAGCCTTTCGATTGGGTGGGGCCCATAGTCCTCTCTCGGCGAACAGGTACCCCTACCAGCGGGCGCCGTAGGTGCGGTGGCTCGCCATGAAGCTGGCCGGGTCTTGCCGCCGAGTTCTTCGTGGCTGCGGGATCTGGCGCTCGGCAATCGGTTCTGCCTGGCATGAAAGCCGGACCGCGATACCCCAGCGCTCGAATAGCCATGCCACCGGTCAGATCGCCCGGGGCTCCGCGATGAAGACGAAACTTGATGTCGCTTCCTTACGCGAACAGGCTGCGGCCATTTTAAGTATTATCGCTCGACGGCGATCCCACGCCGCAACTGCGCGACTTCATTTGTCCTGTGCCTGGGAAAGGCCTGCACGGAGCCAAACTCCTAGAGCCATTTGCGCAGAACATTCTCACGACACTCAACGTGGCGGCCGACCTGCGCCAGCGGCATCCCACGCCCTCAAACCAGCTTGACCGCCTCGAGCTTCAACTTGCGACTGCACTTCGATCTCTTCGTCGCCACTCGACTTCCTGAAACACCTAATCTCCGTCCCTTCAAACCGGCAGCAGGTCAACACTCCTAGTCTCATACATCGTGGACTAACTTCCAACTAAGTCAGATACGAGCGGCTGGCTAAATCGACGGCATATTCTCAATCAATGTTGACAACTACCTTTCCTATTGCTTTTCGAGCGGCCAATTGAGCAATGGCATCGCCAGCCGCAACAAGTGGAAAGCGCGCCGAAATGCATGGCCGCAGCTTACCAAGTTTATACCACTCGAGCAACTTAGTTGCGCTCTGACTAAGGTGCTCGACGCTACGGTCAAGCCATGCCCCCCAGAATACACCAATAATCTGGCAAGACTTGAGCAAAGGAAGATTAAGCGCAATGTGCGGGATCCCTGCGGTGAATCCTACAACGAGGAAGCGACCGTCCCACGCTATCGCGCGCAAAGCAGCCTCGGAATACTCGCCGCCTACTACATCGCATACAACGTCTGCCCCGTTGGGTTCGCATGCCTCCTTGAGACGACGCACGAGCTCCTTCTGAGACCATGAACCAAAGGGCGCAGCGTCGTATATCACTGCGCGATCTGCTCCGTGCTCTTGGACCAACCGCGCCTTTTCTGCAGTAGACACTGCGGCCACAACCCGCGCGCCTATAGCTTTTCCAATTTCAATTGCGGCCAACCCGACGCCACCTGCTGCTCCAAGCACTAACAGAGTCTCACCACTTCTCAGAGTTCCCCTATGTTTCAACGCGTAGTAGGCCGTACCGTAGGTGAGAATAAATGCTGAGGCTTCGTCGAACGGCATTGTATCCGGTATGATCACGCAACGAGCGGCGTCTATGGCAATCTTTTCAGCCATCGCCCCCCACCTAGAAAATCCCATCACGCGATGCCCAACTTGAAATGAGGACACGTCGGCGCCAATCCCTTCCACCACGCCAGAGAATTCGGCACCGGGTGAAAATGGACGTTTTGGTTTGAATTGATATCTATCTTCAATGATTAGCGCGTCTGGGAAATTTACCGCACTCGCCTTGATGCGAACGACGATCTGACCGGCCATGGCCACAGGATCATCAACGTCTTCCAGCAACAACGTCTCAGGCCCCCCTCGCGATCTACTAATAATTGCCTTCATGCGTCCACCATAGAACGGCGTGCCAATCCAGCGCTATCGCAGTTTGTCATGAGTACCCGCCCATCCTATACTTCTCTCCTCGCTCGTCGAACTCTTCCGTGCTGGAGCGATGCGCCCCAAAGCTAGGACCTATGATTAGGTAACCACAAACTGAGTTACGTCACCAGACTGAACCATGGCTCTCAATTCCTCACCGGTCAGCCAAACAAGGCAGTCGTCGTCGACGATAGCCTCGTCCAATAGATGCAACGCGCTTCCGCCTGGTTCATAGTGCGCGTATCCATAGACGCTACCCCGATCCAATCGCTTTCGCGCCACGAGTGCACATAAAAAGTCAGGAGCCCACATCGCAAACGACACGCCGCGTGCTATGCCGGCCATAATCTTCGGAATGCCTTGTCCTCTGAAGTCTCTGCGGATCCAACGATCACCATGATAGGCTACTCTTCCGGTCATCTGTTTCGCGCTTGCGGCTCTACATGTACATCGGTCCTGAGGATGTGCATAAATAGCTGGCTCGCCATAAAACGCCTGGAGCGATTCAAGATGGTCTGCGAAGTTGCTGTCTGAAAGATCGTACAATCGAGCAGCCTCCAAAAGAGCGACCTCATTGTTCGCGTCGACGCCCATCATCCAATAGCCCTCGCCTGTCTTAATTGGCGATCGCTCTGGCCGGAAGTTTGGATAAGTCGGCGCTTTTGTCGGAGTGGCCCGTGTAATCGCAAGGTACTCATGGAAATCGAAGCCTATTGATAGCTTGATGCCTTTTTTAGCGGCAGCCAAGTCATGCGCTTGGATGAAGCGTGAGACGTGCAGTGGACTAACTATGCTCATTGCCACGGTCCCATCGTGATAGGCTATGCCAACCTTTCTTGGCGCGAGTGCTTGGGTGATCCTACAGCACCACCAAGCACCAATGAGCCTACCAACTCTGGTGGGAAGAACTGAATTCGCGGCAGAGCCTTCCGCACAAGCAAGGACCTGTGCTCTTCCGGATATGGCCACGCAATTCCAGCCGTGAGATTCAATTATCTATCGTTGTTTGCGTCCTCTAGTCTCTCACACTTCGTCTGGTTAAGCGTTTCGGCTAAAGAATCCTCGAATATCAGTAGGCCCTCATCCAATATTTCTCTGTCGATTGTAAGCGCGGGCAGGAATTTGACGACCTGATCATTTGGACCACATCGCTCGACCATCAATCCCTTTTTAAACGATCTTCGTGTCGTAGCCTCGGCAATCTCCGGCTTGTGGCAATCAAACCCGTATGCCATTCCCCGCCCCCGAACAGCAAAGCGGTTTCCATACTTGGACGCGATGGCTTCGAGCCGGCGCCGCATTAACTCACCTGTGCGCCGAACTTCCTGCGATAAGATCCCACTGCTCCAAAAAATGTCCAGAGCAGCGGTCGCAGACACAAGCGCGAGATTATTTGATCGAAATGTTCCCGTGTGTTCTCCTGGCTTCCATGCGTCAAACTCTTCTTTGACTAAAAGCAATGACAGCGGCAGTCCGTATCCACTTAGTGACTTCGAAAGCGCGATGATATCAGGCGACAATGCTGCGAACTCGAAGCTAAAGAATTCACCCGTGCGACCACAGCCCATCTGAATGTCGTCAACTATAAAAAGAGCGCCAACATCCCTTGCGATCCGCTGAATTGCTTGCAGCCAGTCCTTGCGGGCTACATTTATTCCTCCCTCTCCCTGCACGGTCTCCACGAGAATGGCAGCAGGAAGATCGACACCACTGCTCTCGTCCGTCAACATCCTTTGCAGGTAGTCAGCCGTATCAATAGTCGGCCCTAGATAGCCATCATAGGGAAAGAATGTTGCGCCGAATAAGGGTACACCGCCTGCCGCTCGATAAAAGCGATTACCCGTTGCGGCGTTGGCTCCCACGCTCAAGCCGTGGTATCCACGAGTGAATGATATAACATTTTGACGGCCTGTGACTTTGCGCGAAAGCTTTAGAGCCGCTTCTATAGCACTAGCACCGGTGGGCCCGGGGAACTGGAACCGGTAGTGCAGCTCCCGATCCCTAAGGATGGTAGAGTTGAAAGTCTCCATAAATGCTAACCTTGCAGGAGTAGCCATGTCCAGTCCGTGTACCACGGCGTCGGACCCTAGATACTTGGTAATAGCACTTCTGAGCTGATGGTTATTGTGGCCGTAGTTTAGCGCCCCCGCGCCAGAGAAGAAGTCGATGATCTTTCGCCCGTCATCGGTCATCATAATGGAGCCACGGGCTCGGCTGAAAATAGCTGGGAAAGAACGTGAGTATGAGCGCACGTTCGATTCTAGAGCAGCGAAATCCTGTAACGCAAAATCCGCATCTGTTAGTCGGTCCATGGAGCTCTCCTATTTCAGGCACAATTCTCGCGATTCCCGGAGGAGCGAGGCGAGTGTGCGCAGTTGTCCAGTATGCTTTGATTGACATGCGCCTCGGGAACGAAAGCACTTTTAACTCGCAGTGGGCGTCAACAAACCTACCAATACTAGTCATTCCTTTTTTATTGAACGATAGGTATGGCGCAGCTACCGCCTAGATTCGTTAGGCACGCGCAATGCGGGTTATCTGCAGGCCGTATGATCAGAAAATGCGGCTGAAAATGGATCGGCCGGAGCGCGAGAAACCGAGCACTTGTGCGCCATAAATGGAATCAGATCACTGAACATCCGCGGCTTTTGAGAATGGTCATTGTTGTTGGAAAGCGATTATCAAGATCGCACAGTATCCGGCTTTTACGCCAATGCTCGGTGCACCGCGGACGGACTTGCAGCCCTACTCGTTGATCGTTCATTCTGAGGATAGGTCCTTGATTTTCGTGCACGGTTCTTCGGAACGCATTGCTGCACCGATGATGCCGTCCTCGAACAATCTGCCGATCTCGTCGTCGGAGAGCCCGAGAACCTTCGATAGGATCTCTCTGTTATGTTGTCCCAGCGTTGGCGCCGCTGCCCTGATTCCGCAGGGCCAGATGCCATCACGAATCGGCATCGAAGGCTGCGGGTGCAAGCCGATGAACGGGCGTTTTATTTGCTGGAAGAACTCGCGTGAGTGCAGATGCCGATCGTTGAGTAGATCAATTGGCGAGCGGACCACGCCAGCGGCAATTCTCTCAGATTGTAGTATTGTCATGGCTTCGTCGGCGTGGTGGCGGAGCGTCCAAGCCGCAATGGCGGCCTCAATTGAGTCTTCGATCTCGCGGCGAGCTTCCGCAGATTGCAATGCTTCCGTCGCCCACTCGGGCTTGGCGAGAAGGACCGCAAGCCTTTGCCACATATGCGCGTCGGTGACCGCTATCATGATCCAGTTGTCCTCACCCGCACAACGAAAGCAACCGTGTGGCACAAACTGAGGATGACGGTTTCCGTATCTCATCGGCGGCATACCATTAAGCGAATGGATGGTGATCCAGGGCGCTGCGAAAGGCATCATGCAGTCAATCTGCGCCAGATCAACAAATTGACCATGGCCGGTCTTGCGGGCGTGGATTAGCGCAGTAAGCACTGCGGCGCATCCGTTCAGGCCTCCGACAGCATCTCCAAATGCGACATGGCTCATGACGGGTACCCCATCGGGATTCCCAACCACAGTAGGCAACCCAGAGCCCTGCTCGAGAGTCGATCCATACGCCCGGCAATGTCGATAAACGCTGTCGGCACCGAACGCTGACATCGACATTACGACCAAGCGAGGGTTGATCGTTCTGAGGACATCATAGCCAAGACCGACCTTCCGCAGGACATCAACAGAATAATTGTCGACCACAATGTCGGCTCCCGCCACAAGCCGCTTGGCAAGGGCAACTCCAGCCGGACGTGTCAAATCGAGAGTAATACCGAACTTGTTGCGATTCATCGCGCAGAAGCGGAGTGTCTTCTCATACATCTGGCCAGCGACGTAAGCGTGACGTCGGTCAACACCGCGCCACCAGTCAGGATACTGAATGGCCTCAATCTTGATAACTTCGGCGCCGAGATCAGCCAGCACGCGCGTGCACAACGGGCCTGCCCAACCCATCGTGAAGTCGATCACGCGCAGCCTTTGTAACGGCCAGCGGTCGGACTCGATGCGACCTCTGGGCGATGATGAAATTCCCCTTCTACATCTGCCGGTGTTTGGGAGAGCTTGCTGCTCGCCAAGCTTTGGAACCTTCCCTCCTCGACGGGGCGGCGTGAGCTTCAGACGCTGCGGCGAGCCCACAGTGAAGCCTACTTCATCGCCTAGCACAACTGGCACGATCGCACCGCGCGATTTCCTTTCCGAATCAACAAGCAGATCTGATAGCTCGGGAACGGGCACGATTGGGATCTTCCGTTTAAGTCCCTCCGCAAACCACTCCTCCGCTGTCCGGGCTTTTAGCCTGGGTGTAAACTGTCCTTCGATCTGCTCCAGACGTAGTAGACGTCCTTCGACAAGGTCAAGAGTTGGATCACGACGCAATTCTGGCAAGTCGAGCATATCACAGAATGCGTGCCATTGCCTTGGTGTGACTGTTGTTACTCCGAGCCAACCTCTCTTGGTCTCATAAATCCCGGCCGGACCGCCCGGCCAGAACTGGTTAATGCCAATCCGGCGCATCAGGTCGCCGCGCCCAATTGCCTCGAACATGAGATACTCGCTCAGAACAATGCTCGATTCGAAGATGTTGAGTGACCAGGATCGTGCCGCCCCCCCATTCATTTGTGCAACAATCGAGGAAGTCGCGGCGATGAAGCCCCACAAACCAGCAAGAATACCGGTCTGGAAATCCGGCGCGTGCAACGGCGGACCGTCAATGGGGCCGACCAATTTGATTAAGCCCGCGAGCGCGCGGACGGTGGAATCGGTTGCGGCGAATCCAGCATAGGGCCCTTGGCGGCCGAACCAGCTCGCTTGGAGGTAGACAACGCTACGCCGCTCCTGGATCCGAGCAACATCAATGAACGGGCATTCCGCTGAATCAACATCTCGCCCATCGATCAAAATGTCACATTGCTCAATCAATGCAACCAACCTCGTGACCGCTTCGGGATCCGCGCGATCGATGACGAAGCTTGACTTGTTAAAGTTCAGGAATGCGAACCACGCGCTTTGGCCACGAGGCGTTAATGGCTCGCTGCGGCGAAGTGGATCTCCTGATGGTGGCTCGACTTTTTGAACATCGGCACCAAAGTCGGCAAACAACCGAGCGCAATAGCCACTCGCCGCCGAACTGCCGATCTCGACGACCCGCAAGTGTGATAGAGGCCCCATCGACGCCCCCATTATATTGGTCATTCTGCCGCTCCGGATACCATCTAATGCTGGCTACTCGCTACCGACATGTCTCGCCACCGAGCGCGCCTGCTAGGCGCCGATGACGCTTGAGAAGAAATATGGAAACGCTACCGAACGGTCTCATCGAACGCGGGGACCGGTTCTCGACTTCGAACACCGGGTCTATTGAGACCGCTTTGCTGTTGCATAGTTCGAAGCGCTTTCGTCTTACGATGAGCGCGCGCTGGGCGAAACGGAAGCTAGGACGCCCGGCGGGATACTTACGGTTTCATGTGAGCCTCCGCTGATGCATCGAGGATGGCGTAACCTTCGCCAGACCGGTGTGGTATGCTGTCGTGAGGTGGAAATGAAACAGATCGAGTGGGACCAAGACCAGGAGGACAGCTCAAAGCGCTGCCCCAAGCCCATTTAAACTCTTGGAGGAAAAGCCCCTGCGCGACCAGGCGATATGCAGCTACGGCGCGATCAGGCATTGCAACGGCTTCGAGCATGCGATGGGGCAGTCCAGTGCGACAGCTTCTCCCCGAGCTAGACAGCAAGGAACGTGCCAGCCAGCGACGGACCGAGTGCAATATGGCTGTTGGGCACCAAGCCGGTTCGCCGCGGGGCGGCGATCAGGCGGCGAACGCCGCAATACGCATCGTGCAGCCCTATTCACAGGCGCTAAACGCGTGAGCTCAAAGCGCTGGCGACGACCCGCTCGAGAGCCCATCGGCTCGCCGCTTGCAGATTGATACTACTCAGTGCCTTAGCCGCTGATGAACCACAGCTTGGCAGTGACGCGTTGCGGCCGGAGAGGCTCGCATCCACCGCGGCGTGCGGCAGGTCGCGATTCACGGAAGGCCGCGACCGTGGATTGCTCAGGCGCTGTCCCATTCATCGCAAGAACGGGCCGGCCTTTGTCGAGCAAAACAACCGCGTGGTAATCGGAATGGTTGGTCACAGTCGGTTGGGGGGCCTTAGGGCGGCTGCTCTGGGCCACCGTATTGATGATCTCAGCCCACACCACAAAGTCGCAGACAAACACAATTGCGCAGCCTGCCGCCCTGCTTTTTCACCTCACCATAGATTTCGTGGGTAGCTCAACAGCGTTCGCAGTTCGCTCCCGCATCTTCGACGTTATCCCTCTGGCGCCTGGCGAAAAGTTATGCCCAGCGCGTCGCAATGAGTTTTTATGTCAGCTTCAGCCTCCAAACCGGGTCCGAGAGATTTCTGGCCAATGAACCATCGAAATCTGGATTCGACAGCCCGAAGGATCTCTGGCGCTGTTGCGACATACTGTCAGATTTACCACGCGCAAGTTAGGAAAGCGCCATGCGAATTGGCTCATGCAGTTGGCGCGAATCTTGAAAAGGGAGCAGTGCCGCATAAAGAACCGCAGTAATGTCGCAAAAGCCTATCGCTTCTCACTTCACCTACGCATCGCACGTGACGTCAACAACATCGTTTCCACTGAAATGCGCACGCGCTCCCCCGGCTTTCCGTGAGCAGCATCGCGACATTCGGCCCCTTCGGTCGCCGGAAGCGGAACGCTGGTTGGTCAACCCTTTCGATCTGCTTGGCGCAAACTTCATCTGTCGGCTTTAACATGGGACAGCCATGTAAAAAGTCTACAAGAAAATTCGAGAGATAGAGCCGAACAGTGAATGCAAGCCGATAGGCGCGTTCGCGCCGGTGACAAACGCATCCACGGATCAGCAATGTGATCGTGAGGCAAACTCCCGGCGCATGGCGGAGATACTCTCCTAAAAGCGGAAGGCGTGCGTGCCGACACAAGTAGCACAATCCATGGCCAAAACAGCCAAAGCAAAGTCCGAATCAAATTCCTGGAACACACGGGCGGGACACACCGGCTGCAATCACCTCGCTGTCGAGTTCGGTAAAACCTTGAAACTTGCCCTGCCGATGGTAGCGATTCAGCTTGCGCACATCGCGATGATGACAATCGATCTCGCCTTCGTCGCGCGCATCGGCGTCGAGTCGGTTGCCGCCATCGCCTTGGCTAGCAGAGTTTATCTGGTCAGCATCACCTTCGGCGCAGGCTTATTGGCGCCAATCGCGCCGTTGGCCGCACAGGCGTTTGGAGCGCACAATCTAAGGAGGATGCGACGTTCTCTGCGCATGGGGCTATGGATGGCTCTGCTGTTGTCGTCTCCGATCGTAGCGTTCGCACTGCGCGGGGAGGAGGTACTACTGGCGCTTGGGCAAGACTCGAATGCGGCTCGGCTGGCTCAGCAATATTTGTTCGGATTGGCATGGGGCGTTCCGGCGGCCCTGGGCCTTCTTGCACTCCGACATTACATGGCCGCCGTCAATCGGCCAGAGCCGGTCCTATGGATTACACTAGGGGCCGTCCCCGCCAAAGGCTTGCTGCTATACCTGCTGATCAATGGTCAGTTGGGCTTGCCTCGCTTTGACCTATTCGGCGTGGGCCTTGCCAGCACGCTGGTGAACTGCGGCACGTTCTTGACTGCCTTGGGGTTCGCTATTATGTGCCGCCCTTTTCGGGAGTACCGCGTGATTGCCCACCTCTGGCGCTTCGATTGGCCTTCAATGCGGCAGTTGATAGTGATCGGAATGCCTATTTCAATAGGTGCCTTGGTGAGCTATGGACTATTCTCCGCGGCAGCGCTCTTGGTCGGGCATATCAGCAGCAGCGCACTGGCCGCGCATCAGATCGCGATGCAGATCGCCGGCCCCTTGTTCATGGTCTCGTTCGGCATCAGCACGGCGGCGACAGTGCGTGTTGGCCAGGCAGTCGGTCGTAACGACGGACCGGGTATTAAGCGAGCAGGAATGGTGGCGATGTTGCTCAGCGTGGGAGTCACCTCCATCATGACGATGGCGGTGGTTGCTGCACGTCTTGACCTCGTCCACTTGTTCCTAGGCACGTCGAGGAGCGAAGGCGACCCAACGAGCAAACTTGCGGCAGAGTTCCTGTTGGTCGGCGCATTTTTTTTTGTCGCTGAGGGCCTGAAGGGCGCCGCCGCGGGTAGCCTGTGCGGGCTGAAGGATACACGCGTACCGCTGTTGCTCGCCGGCATCGCGTATTGGCCGATCGGGTTCTTGTTTTGCTACGTGCTTTCCTTCAAGGTGGGGCTTGGGCCCATTGGTATCTGGATTGGCCTATCAATCGGGACGTCCGTATACGCAGCTCTTCTCGTCCTGCGTTTCCAGATACTCGCGAATAGGCGGCTATCTAGAGTGGAGACTTGAACGCGAATGGAACGTCGTTGAAGCCGCCTCCTGAGTAGTGAAAACGATGGGATTCGACACAATGGTATTCAGGGCACCAGTGGTTTGGGGCTAAGCTGGTCACCTCGCGCACAAATGGCGAGACGACGAACCGTTGCAATGCGCTGCGTCATTGGGACGGTCTGATGCTCTATCTTGACGATGGACGGATCAAAAGACCAATGCTCAAGCATGCGGCTCGGCATGCCAAGCTCAAGGCCAAGAAAGCTGTGTTCGCTCGTCCAAAAGCATCAAGCTCCTAGAATACAGCAGACATCTCTTCTCAATCCGAGCTCGTCAAGGAAATTGGGGCATTCCTGATCTTCAATGGTGCTTTGACGGATGAGCGTAAGGTCCGGCCCTGCGAACGTTCACGAGACCAGCATCAACACCAACTGGTCGCGGTAGGGACGCTGGTTTCCCAGCGCCCCCCCGCTCAGATCCGTACGTGCGGCGCTACCGCATACGGCTCCTGCCTTAGCTCATGACCCGTACCGCGGATTGGGATGCGGATGATAGGCCCGGACTTTCGGGATGTATCGCCTAACGTGACGCTGGAATCGATCCCAGGTCATGCGGGAGCGCTGGCTGCGTCGGCGAAGCGAGCGCGGCCATGCCCAGCAGACCTCGGCTCGGAACATGCCGAGCCGTTTCAGATTCGCTGGAATTGCCCGGTAGCTCGGGTAACCCTGCACCACGCGACGGACCCAGGCGCGGATCTCAGCGATGGGCGCATGGCATCGTTTCATCAGGTCGTGTGGTATCGCCCTCAGCGTCGCTCGAATGCGGGAGGCGATAGTCACGCGCCGGATTGTGAAGCGCGATTCATTCGGGTCACAGCGCAGATGCGCGTGACCCGGAGGAAGTCGAACTTTTCCGGGCGGTGTTGCCCCCGGCCTGCGCGGCGCTCGGCCGCGTACCGTCCAAATTCCAGAAACCGTGGCTTCTCCTCATTCAGCGAGAGACCGAACTTCGCCATCCGCTCACGCAATGAGTCGAGAAAGCGTAGGGCTCGGACTTTGTTTCGAAGCCCACGACGCTGTCGTCCGCATAGCGGACGACGATGGCATCCCCTTTCGCCGTTTTGCTTCGCCACTGGTGGGTCCGGAGGTCGAAGACGTAGTGCAGATAAATATTGGCGAGGAGCGGCGAGATCACCGCGCCTTGCAGCGTACCTATCCGTGCTACGGACTTCGATCCACTTTCGACAACGCCAGGCGGTCAGCCACTTGCGTATCAATCGCAAGAGCCGGCGGTCTGCAATCCTGTGCTCGAGAAAGCATCATCCGTTCGTGATCGATCGTGTCGAAGAACGAGCGGATGTCGGCGTCGAGCACCCAGTTCACTCTTTTCTGATGGACGACGATCCAGAGTGCGTCCAGCGCTTTATGCTGACTTCGCCGCTCCCGGAATCCCTAGGAAAAGCCGAGGAAGTCCGCCTCGTAGATTGCATTCAGGACCGTCGTCACCGCGTGCTGGACGATCTTATCCTCCAGCGCAGCGATTCCGAGTCGGTCTCAGTTTGCCATTCAACTTGGGGATATACGCCCGGCGAGACGGGAGTGCTTGGTAGCGGCCTGATTGGACCGTGTCCCAAAGCGCTGCTATTCGCTCGTCGAGCCCTTCCTCATAGTCGCGCCATGTCATCCCGTCGACGCCGGGCGAGTCCATCGCCCGCCAGAGAATCACAAGATGCGATCTCTGTTCGAACCGCCGATCTGTCACCGTATCAAATCCCAGCGATCAGCCAGCCGCCTGCGGTCGCCAGTTCTGTTGCGGCATCCTCCAATCGATGCCCTCCAGCAGGTATCAAGCTGGGCTGGGGTAATTGTCGCCACGCCATGTCCTCCTGTTGTCAGTTGCGCCGGTGGCAGCCCTCCTGATGCGATCCCTCTGCTCCGGCCCCATTACGAGCCTTCGTCGCTAATACGGATCGGTCCGTCCCAGTGCTCCGCGTCGGTAATCTCGCCTCGCGGTCTTCTCCGCTTGTGCTTCTCCCTTTCCATCGGAGCGACTGGTTCCCGCAGTTCCGCGGCAGCGCCTTCCGGCGGGCATCCTGGAGGGACGACACACCTCTGGTGTTGACGACGATTTCCACGTTACGACGGTTCATCGGCGGGGTCATGCATTTGCCGCGGGAGCGCATTGTTTATCCCGTGCGGGCACCTGCCCATGCTGCGGTGACAGTCGATTGCGCAAGATTGGCGAGGACGTGACCGAGACGCTGGAGCTCGTTCCGCGCCAGTGGAAGGTGATCCAGCACGTGCGCGAGAAGCTCGTCTGCCGGGCTTGCGAAGCGATCACCGAGCCGCCGGCCCCCTCGCATCCGATTGCCCGCCCGTCGCTTTGTTCAGGTCGTTCATTGGTACTATGCGAACGTCCGACTTCTCATCGACGATGACGCTGGGCTTATGGCATTCGCCTTTCCCCAGCCTGCCCGAAGGCTGTTTGTCTTCGGGCGACGACGATATCTCCCGGTTCCTGTGCGAAGGATTTCCCCGCATGCTCTGGGTCTCCGACCCGGTCAACGCCAAGCGCGTCTACCGCTGATGAAGAAGAGCGGCTTGTTTGCTGGCCCGGCATACAGGGCGCCGCATCCCGCGGACCCATGACGGAACGATCATGACAAGCTGCTCCAACGAGCGTTGGTGTTCGGACGCGCTGGAATCACCTGCTGGAATGGCGAGATCGTGCGGGTTGCCTTTGCCCGGGACAGCCACGACCGCGAGGTCATCAGCTGGGTGGCCACAACGGCTGGGATCTCCGGGGAGATGATCCGGGACATGATGGTCCACTGTGTCGAACAGCGGTTCGCCGACATCCGGGCTCCGCGCAAGGTGCAATGGCTGACCGACAATGGATCCATCTTCGCCGCCTATCGCACCCTCGAGATTGCCGCCGCCCTGAACCTCGAGCCCTGCTTCACGCCGGTGGAAAGCCCCGAGAGCAATGGCATGGCCGAAGCGTTCGTCAAGACCTTCAAGCGTAACTATGTTCGTGTGAACCCGATCCCTGACGCGAGCACCGCCCTGCAGCGGATCGACCAATGGATGGAGGATTACAACTCAGAACACCCGCACTTCCGGCTAGGCTACCGCTCACCGCGGGAGTACATTGAATCACTCAAACCAGCCGATGTCCGGTCTGACGGGGGGCAACTCCAGAGCTCGAAAGATCGTTCCACAACACGGCCATAAACAAGGCCTTCCGCTCTTGCTTGGGGGTGCGCCTGGATACCCGACTTTCCGGTGGCATCAGTGACCTACCGATACCGAACATTAAAGTATGACCCCTCGGCCGTCGATCCCGATGTTGTCGATCGGAAGGCACTCAAAGGAAACGCCTTCTCCGAAGAGTTGCAGCCACGTCCGCTTTAGCTACGGTCAAACTAGGCGACGAAGACCAATAATGGCGCACAAACTTGCGCTTGGCGATACACGGTAGACGCGATGGGTATGCCGAACGATGCATCGTAGCGAGCTTTAGGTCTGACGCTAAGTCATATTTTGCCTCCGCGACCGGGAATGTGTCGCGTGGCCACCGGGTCCTCTCGCGAAAGACCTGCTTCGCTGCCTCCGACCAGCCGTTGAGACGGCAACGTCGATACAGCTAGGTGGTCCCTGCCCTACAACCTAGCCGGAGCTCTTTCATCCCACTGGCCCTCGCTGATCCTGCTGCGCTTAATTCGAGCTAACACAGTTGAGCCTGGGCACTCCGCCAAACCTCTTACTCTAAGCTGACACCCTCACCAGAGAAGGTAGGATCCCGTAGATTGCTGGAATATGGCGCCCCCACTATATCGTCAGAGAGGAATCACGCAGTTCATGACGACAAGAGGTGGCAATGACACTCGCAGCAAATGATACGCGCGCATCGCGCTGCCTTCAGATGGATGACCCCACCGCTACGCAAAAAGGCATCCATCTTTTGATAGGGTTCGATTTTCATGAGTATCTCTCGATCACACAGGCCACTCCAACTAAGGGACCAACTTACCCAAACTTCCGACCAGATACGTCGCCGATCAAGTCAGGTGAGGGGTATTGGATTGCCGGGCTTGATCGCCGAAATGACGTCGCGATATTAGCGGCGGCTCGACTATATGACCTTTCGTACACAAACTTCGCAGCGCATCTTCAATCTCTAAACGCGTTTTACGCTGAACCGGACAAACATGCGCATCCTCAAGATCGCTGCGTTTGCACCGCTCCTAGCGCAAAGAAGATAACTGGGAAGGTCGCCTATCATGGGGATTTTTGGATCCGCAAGGACTTTAGAGGACAGGGCATATCGAAGATGTCGGCACGAATAGCACACCTTGTGTCGTTCATCCTTTGGAAGCCTGACTTCTTGTGTGGCCTCGTCCCGAGCTGGTCCGTGGAAAAGGGCATCGTCACAGAATACGGATATGAGCATCTTGAAAAGGGAGGATCGATATTACGGTTAGTTAAGGAGGATATAGTGGACGACGATTGGCTTATATGGCGGACCGGCGAGAAGTTGAGAAGCCAGTTTGATCGAAGGTGCGATCTAACTTTGGTTCCGTCAAATACCCTCAAATAATAAATTGCATCGCCTTTTGCATCGGCCGTAGGCATCAATCGCATCTGTTCGCCGGCGAAGAACTGAAAGTCCGGTCGTGGCGCCGGCGATTGCACCCCTTATTAGGAAGTCCAGAGTATGCTGAAAGCGACAGCAGCCCGACCATGAGGCTGGTCTCAACGACGAGGGCGGCCGTTCTCGCCAGGTCCGATTGTGCCGGACAACCCCCGCGCGATCACCCAAACTACGTTCCTGCATAAGCATCCAATGAGGACCGCGTAACCGTCATTCAGGCCGCTCGATTGATTTTATTAGTTCCGTCGCGGCAGCTCAAGAGCAGAAGTTCCCGAGCCGTTGGACCGAATATGCAGCGATGTGCGCCAGGCTTCGGTGAGCTGGGCATGTTGATCCGATTCGTTCACTTTGGCTGTGACCATCAAGGTGTACATCATGGCGGCACGGTTGCCTGACGCTGAGCCCGCCTCTAGTCGAGGACCTTCAGGTCTACATGCGCGAACAGCTCGCCAAACTGTCTCGTGGTCACGACCTGGCCAAGGCGTTCAACTACATCCTCAAGCGTTGGGCGAGCTTCACGCTGTTCCTGGAAGATGGACGCGTATGTCTCTCCAACAATGCTGCCGAACCTGGCTTGCGAGGCATCGCTCTTGGCCGGAAGTCCTGGCTGTTCTGCGGATCGGATCGCGGTGGACGGCGCGCTGATTCGATGTACAGCCTCATCGTCACGGCAAAATGAACGGCATCGATCCGCAGGCGTGGCTTACGGATATCCTCGCCCGGATTGCCGCCCATCCGGCTCATCGGCTGGACGAGCTTCTGCCGTGGAATTGGACGCCGGCATCAACACTCTCCGCTCAAGCAGCATGTCCACGCACGTCAACAAGGTCCATCACGTCACCACCCTCACCAAGGTCGCCGAAGACCTCGGCGAAGATGAAGATTGGCTGTGGGACATCGCCAACGAGATGGAGATCGAGGACGGCGTCAACTGGGTCTATGGTGTTGGAGAAGACGGCGTCAAGGCGTTCACCGACCTCGGAATCGAGAACCCGATCGAGCTGATCAGGTTCTACAAAGAGAACATTGGACTGCTCAAGCGGTAGCCCTGCGGCCTACGCCGAATGGATACTGTGCAGCCGCCAACCTGGTCGCCAAGGGTCGAGAGCTGATCGGCGCGACTTCCTTGTCATAGGCTTCTGGCCTGCCAGTTCAGCGTGCTACTTCTGGGACGGCACCTTCGCCAACAAGTGGGTCCGTCGCAGCCACGAGCAATCACGAGGAACGGCGCCGGGGCCTCGCTGTCTTCTGGGAATCAGGCCAGCTGAACTTCTCCCGACGTGCTGGATCACCTTGCGGATTCGGGATCACCTCCAGCGTGTCGGTCCTGTCCTCCCCAAGCTAACGCAACTGCGTTCCGCCGCAAAAGGCACAAGCTACAGCCCCTGGCACAGTCCCCCTGCGAGGCAGATGGTGCGGAAACGGCTCGCGCGACGGCTTCTTGCGCGTACACGGGCCACGTTCGTCGCTCTGGCCACGGCCACGTCGGAGTAAGTCCGTCCTCGGTCGCTGAGCCCTTGAACTCCTCTATCCTGTGTTGGAATCCTGTGTTGGAGCTGATCCAGCAGCCTTGCGGTTACACTGCGCGCGAGGGTCGAAGGCGGGTCATTTGCGTAGAACATTCTCGTGAACGTCCAGTTAGCGACCGGCCTGCGCCACCGAGACCCCGCGCTCCCTGACCGGCTTGACCGCCTCGACTTTGAACTCGCGACTGAACTTCAGTCTCTTCATCGCCCACCTCCGGCTTCATGAAACACCTAATCTCTTTGTCCATCAAACCGGCAGCAGCTCATCTTGCCACGCATGCCTAGACCGATTGAGCATATCTTCAAATTTGTACCCTTGGGTCCTGCGCCATAGGCTGGTCGCCTAAAAAAGTGAGTTAAAGAGAGATCGCCACAAGCTTTCTTCCGGGCTTAGGTGTTGCTCCTTGCGGCTGCATGCCCCCGGACAGCATCACCGAACGCGCGGAAAATACGTGCTGATGCTTCATCCGAAGCGGACCAATACTCCGGATGCCACTGAACTCCCACAGCGAAGGCGCTTGCATAGTTCACCGACACCGCCTCGACGGTTCCATCTTCGGCGACGGACTCAATTTTGAGCCGTTCGCCCAACCTGTCGATCGCCTGCCGGTGGTGGGAATTGACCTTGATTTCATCTGCGCCAACGATCTCCCGGAGGCAGCCGTCCTCCATCATCATCACCTTGTGCTTTATGGCAAATTGCTCGCTCCGGCTAACCCCCTGCGGCGCGCGATGGTCAAGCGAGCCGGGACGCTCCTGAATTTCTGTTGCCAGCGTTCCGCCCAACGCGACGTTCAGTTCTTGAATACCCCGGCAGATAGCAAGCAGTGGAATCCCTCGATCGATCGCCCTGACGATCAAAGGCAGCGTCGTCGCGTCACGCGCCGGGTCATAAGGACCGTTGAGTTCTCCGGCGTCGCCGCCGTAGAGCGACGGATGGACGTTCGAACCGGATCCTGTAACTAGGACACCGTCCACAGCAGCTGCAAGTCGATCGAAATCAAGCCGGCGACCAAAGCAAGGGACCAGCAGAGGAAAGACGCCGGCCGCAGCGATTGCCGCGTCTAGATACTGTTGTGGCGTAGCGTGCCAGTCAGTCTTGCAAAGACACCGGACATCCGTTGAAACCGCAATTAGCGGCTGAGCCATTTTTGGTTTACCGTTGGAGCGCCAAGTCGGCCGTTGCATCTATGAGAGTCCTGCCTTTCGAGCCGCGCAGGAGAACGCCACGGTCCTTATCAATCTACCCTTTGCGCACACACCTACACAGCATGGTAGTATCACCGCAAGACATTCTCTGACATTTCAGTCCACGTAGTTGAACTGAGAAGCGGTTAGCCGAGAAACTTGGTCTGCTGATATCTAGCTTCGGAACATTGACGTGCGAGCGGCGCGATTGCTGCTCGTTCATCGTAGTTCCGAACAGAATGGCGGAGTCATAGGTCAATGTCGAAGCAAGTTCTCATTGTGCTCGAAGGTGCACTTAATGGTCGGCTCTACGTCGAGGCGGCGCAGCGTCTTGGTCTGCAACCTATTGTTTTCTCGGCCGATCCAAGCCGATTTGCCTACATCGCGGCAAGCGGCTGTGAAGCAGTGCGCGTCAATACAAAGAACCTTGATGCGATGATACACGAATGTTTGCGGTTGTCTCGGACCTCTCACATTGCCGGCATAACGAGCGCACAAGAGTCGGTCTATGCAAGTGTCGGCAAGCTCTGCCAATATTTCGAACTCCCGGGCCCCGATCCCGTAGCAGTCGAACGATGCTGCGACAAATTTTATCAACGTCAGCTTCTCGCAGATGCCGGCATTCCAACCCCTGCTTTTCGCCTGGCGACGAGTGCGACAGATGTAGAGCGCTCTGCAGCCCAGATCTGCCTACCGGTGATTGTTAAGCCGGCGGTCGGCATCGGAGGCATGGGTGTTCGATTGTGCCGCGATCTTGACGAGCTAGCCAAGCACACGAGCTACCTGTTGAGTAAGGAGATTTGGGGCTCTTCGCCTAGAATACTCGTCGAGGAATTCGCGCAAGGCCCCCACTACAGTGTAGAAATAATGGGAGACAAGATTATCGAAATTGGCGCTGCCGACTTTGATAACCAGCCGCATTTCGTTTGTCGTGAATACATTTATCCCGCCTTATTGACCGATGACGAGCATAGACGAATCGTCGAGGTTTCCTCAAAGTCTTTGAAAGCCCTCGGCGTGGGCTGGGGGCCGAAAAACATTGATCTACGATGGACCACGCTTGGCCCAGTCGTGATTGAGGTCAATCCGCGTCTTGCTGGCACACCAAACTCTCAGTTGGTCAAGCTTTCATGTGGTATAGATCTCGTCGCCGAGCACATCAGGCTCGTCATTGGGCAACAATGCAATCTGCGCAGAAGTCATTCGCACATAGCAGCCGCGCGGGTTCTGCTTCCCGATCGCGAAGGCATTCTTGATGCAATCTGTGGCGAAAGTCGCGCGGCGGAAGTGCCGGGTATCACAGAAGTCCGGTTTTCGGTCGAGCCAAAGGCCTCAATCGTCAAGAAAAACGATTATCGAGACAGGATCGGGCATGTCATTGCCACTTCGCCTGATCGTGCTGTGACAAAGCGCGCACTTCAACGTGCCGTAGACTTAATTGAATGGTCGATCACACCTTTTCCACCTCTGGGTGAGCATGAGCAGGGTGCCAGCCTTACTCCACCCACCGACGCAGATGTCGTCTGATAATCCTGATCGTACCCGAGGCTCGTCGTTGAAAGTGGCGAGGGCGACGAGTCATTGCAGGACGTTCAATGGGCACGCGGAGCGCACCAAAGGCGAGAATAGTGATTTTCTTGAGCAGGATTGGATACGAATTGACTTCACGCGGTGGCAACTCCGGCTTGTGCGACTGCGAACACGAGGCAAACACGTTCTTAGTCTTAGAACAGATGCAACACCTCGAGCCAAAGCAGCGCCGCGTTACTGTTAACAATTGGGTACCTCGCGTTTGATGAAGAAGGTCAAAAGGGCCCTACCACGCGCGAAGAGCCTTCATTAGCTCGACCACGGCCGCTTAATGATCAACCAGAAGGATTTTCTAATGACACACCCTCTGCTTTTCCCTCCAGCTTTCCCCCTTGTAGAATTCCAGAGCCGCCTTTCAGCCCTGCGCAGAATCATGGCCGAGCGCCATGTTCAACTGCTTATCGTCGACCAGCGTGAACACATGGTTTATTTCAGCGGATACTGTTCCACAGCAGCCATGTACCAAGCCTTACTTGTTCCGCTCGATCGAGAGCCCTTTGCAGTGATTCGCGCGGTTGATGCTGAGATCTTCACCGAACGAAGCTGGTTTACTGACTGCGTATCGTTCGGCGACGACGCGAATCCAATTAGGATCGTTGCCGACGCGATCACAACGAGAGGTTTTGCAGGCACTGTCATCGGCATCGAGCAGGACAGTCATTTTCTTACCGTGAACCGAGCGTCGGAGCTTGAAGCATTCTTGCCGAATGCAAGGATTGTTGATTTTTCTGGTGTCATGTGGGAGATGCGGCAGATTAAGTCTCCGCTCGAGCTTGCTTGTCTAGAGGTAGCCGCGGAGATTTGCGACCGCGCGGCGCGCGCCGGTTTCGAGGCGGCTCAGGAAGGCGTTAATGAGCGGGAGATTTTCGTAGCTATGACGGATGAAGCCTGGCGGAGCGGCGCCGACAACGCGCAAGTCGCCGTCGTGGCTTCTGGCCCTCGCTCGGGTATATTGCATGCATCGCTTGGCCACCGTTTTTTACCCAGAGGTGACATCTTGCATGTGGAGCCGGTCCCTCACTTTCGCGGCTACACCTCACGTATGATGCGCCCAAAGTCGATCGGAGAGCCGACGGATCAACAAATCCGGACGGCTGAAACGATGATCCGAATTCAAGAGGAGCAGTTCCACGCAATGAAGCCTGGCGCTAACGCGAAGGACGTCGATCGCATCGTACGAGAGGCGATATTGAAGGCTCGATTGCGCGACACCTACACTAATATAACAGGCTATACTCTCGGTCTTAAGTACCCTCCTCGTACCAGTGATTTCACTCGTGTATTCCTTCCAGACAGCGACTGGCAACTCGAGGAAAACCAAGTTTTTCATATGTACACCTCAGCGCGGGGGATGGCCTTCAGCGAAACCATCGTCGTCACACCCGAGGGAGGGAAGCGGTTGACTAAAATGGAGCGCCGGCTCTTCTTCTGATTTCCGGTCGGATTCTCAACGGAGCACGCCCGAAGCTGTTGTAGTGTACCTGCAAGTGACTTTCATCTAGTGTCTGGTGGTTCGTACGCCAAGTAGTCTGGTAGAGCAACGGGCGACCGACGGAGCTGGCCGAGGCTGCTCGGTCGTCTGCTGCCGCGAGGTGGCGGCACAGGCCGCAAAACTTGCTTTTAAGGACGAATGAGGCGGGCAGATATTGCCGTGGGCGAGCGAGCCAGCGATTCTGGTGCGGGGTCATCAAGGCCGAAGAACAGGCCTCCTGGAGCAGCTTCACCGGAGTTGAAGCTCTGGATGAAGCTGTCCAGCATCGGATTTCCTGGCGCTATGAAGTGTGAGCGATGACCACGTCCTTGCTCTAGGCCGGCATGACGCGGCAGGTGAACTCGATACCGCGATCCGACGCGACCATTCTGGCTTGCCACGTCGTCCAATGACCGATGTCAGTTTGCCGCTGACTCCGTGTCCAGAGCGCGAGTTATCCGGAATATACGCGCCCGCCCGCGTCGCGAGTCGTCCGACTTGGACCTGTGGTCGCCCACCGCTCGTCGTTGTCAAAGTTCGTGAAATAACCACGCTCCTGAATGAACGTCTATTCTGCCGGTCTAGTATTCGCGTCCGGCTCGCCAGTGCTCCCAGGTCATTCGCGCTATGGCGCCAATTCCACGAAACGGCTCCGGCGGGATCCAGTCGGGGCCGGTCAGCATTAAACGATCTGTTAACAGAGGGGATTGGGAGCCACAGGCCATCTCCGCCAGGAGCTTCCCGTGAATATTACCTCTCAAAACCCCCGCCCCTTGACACCCAACTGAGGCATAAAGTCCTGGCCTCAGCTCCCCGAAGTACATTCCGCCGTTGACCGTGATCGCCGTCATGCCGCCCCAGACGTGCTCCAGGTGATAAGAGCGCATTTGTGGAAATCGTCGCCGAAACAATCGAGTCAGCGTCGAGCGTACCTTCTGTGGGTTTACCTCCTTCTCGTATGACCAGCTGCTGCGTATGAGGAAACGCCGCCCGACCTTCCTCATGGTGGTGCCCATTCGGGTAGGCGGAAGCACTCCCCAGGCCGGCAAGGAGCCCATACGGCCAAGTTCATCATCCTCCAGCTCGGGAGTTAGCCCCGCGTAGGTGTAAACGACGATCATTCGGTCAGCCAGGAGACCCAAAGCCCTCGCATGCGCATTGTTCGCGATGAATACTTTGTCGGCTACAAACTCTGCCCGAGGCGTCCGTACTTTGAACGGTCCCGATCCCTCCACGGCCTCGACCGCCCTATGTTCAAGCACAGTGACATTGGAAGAGAGCGTGTCAGCGAGACCTCGGATAAGCGCCGCCGGTTGTACAAAAGCGCGCGTTAGCGTTTCGTAGCCGTATTGGTAGTAGTCGGTGCCGAGAAGAGCTCTAAGCCCCTGAGCATCATGCTCCAAGTATCTTAGATTTCTCCTTTCCAGAGCTTGTCGTGAGCTCAAGAGCCAGCGCTCTCCTTGGCGAGTGGCAGCCGCAACTATGCGTGGGGCCGTCTCATCCCAATCGCAATTAATCTTATGCTCCTCAACGACAGCCCGTAGCCAATCGAGCCCGGCGAGCACGATGCGCGTTTTTCGATTGGCATCATCCTCCGCCGAGCCGTACGCATTTGGACGCGGCTCGATTGCCGACGGCGACAAGAAACCCGAATTTCGCGCCGATGAACCTTCCCCGATCTCCGACGCCTCGATGACAATAATATCCTTTTCCGGCATCAATTCCGCCAAACGACGGGCCGCGGCTAGCCCCGTGTACCCGCCCCCGACAACGATCGCATGATACCTCCTCTCTTTTGGGAGCTGTTCGTTCGGGACTCGCCGCGGCAATAGCGCATTCCATCCCGCCCCCACTGTGTACCGTGGGGCGGTTTTCAAATCGGTCATTCTGCTTCTCCTACCTGCCTGTTGACACGCGACTTCTCCCAAACAGCAAAGGCCCTAGCAGACTAGCTCTGGTCTGTCAGGAGTTGTCGATCTGGTCTGAACCGAGCAAACTGACGTTGCGAAACTTCAGTGTTCGAAGCACAGACCAGATGAACGTCCACAAGAATGCGCCTTTGACGCCCAAAGGTCGAGAGCTGTTGGTGCGCAGTTTAATCGAGGGCGGACTGAGCCAGGCCGACGGCTGACCGGTCCGACACGACGCCGAAGACCGTCCCCAAATGGGTCAAGCGGTTCCGCGCGGAAGGTGTCGACGGATGAGGTCCCATTCATCGCCAAGCCAAACTTCTCCAACCACAAGCACGGCTGTCGAAGCCCTGCGCCAGGCCACACCGGCAAGCAGATCACGGCCGAGGTCAAGGTGTGCCGGGTCACCGTCAGCCGCATCCTTCGCCGCTTGGGATTAAACCGGATGCGCAATCTTGATCCGGCTGACCCGGAATCCCGCGTGAGCGCGAGAGCCAGGCGAGATCATTCACATGGACATCAAAAAATCGGGCGTTTCGAACGCGTTGGCCACCGCATCACCGTCGATGCGAGCGGTCCGAACAACAGCCGCGACGCTGACTGGGGATTTCGTCCACGTCTGTATTGACGACCTTTCTCGCTTCGCCTTCTCGGAGATCAAACCAGACGAGGCGCCGGACAGCGCGGTTTCTTTTCTCAAGGCGGCCCTATTACAAAAGCCCCGAAGTGCGGTTTGGATGAAGCGCTCTGCCTTGCCGTTTGTTCTCGGCGTGTAGGGTTCGGTGAGGAAGTACTTGATGCACATTCGCGGCGACCATATCGGTACAGCTGTAGAAATGCATTCGCAGCCATACTAACGCTAGCCGAACTGGATCCCTTGTCGCGATCGCGCCGGATGCAGCAGCACATGAACAATCATGCGTCACGGTCAGTGCAGGACGAGAGCTCGAGCGGAACCGGTACACGGCGGGACCCGTCGAACGGGAGTTCAACCCGCGATCCAGATAATCCGTTGGTTGCCTCGGTCTCGAGCGCCGATGGAAGGCGGAACTTCTCGACCTGCGCGCAGCCGAAGAGGCGCTTGTCCGACAATGCCGCCCAAAGTGATCCTACAAATGGCCTGAAGCATGGGAGTTCAACGACAAAGTCATCACTGGCCGCCTCGACTAGATATGGGTGACGAGGCGTTCTCGGGTGCGCATCGCACGGCGCGTTGCGATGTCTCATCGAAAAGGCGTTCTCGACCGCGGTGAGTGGGGCTCTGGCTAGCACCGTCTTGCGTGGAGGCGCCGTGACGAAACTCGAATTAAAGATGAGCGTCAACTCCGTCATCAGATTGACGCAAGGCACCGAGATGCGGAAAGGCCTTCTAGCCCTCGATCGCGACGGCGTCCCCGAGCGACGAGATTGCCGCGAGCCTGACCCAATGGATTCTCGCGCAAGACCTCGAACATTCGCGCGCTTACAAAGGCTGCTCTCCGGGGGCATCGGCCTGCCCGTGCTGGCACGGTTAACTCCACAAGATCGCGAGGACGTCAGCGGTGGTGCTCGACATCGTTCGGCGATGTTCGGATGCTGCGCATGCTGGTCGACGCGGTCCGCAGCGAATGGCAGGTCTCGATCCGCCGGGCCTGTGACGCTCTCGAATTTGACCGCTCGACCTACCACTACAAGTCCCGTCGCCCTGGCCAGGCTGCCCTCGAACAGAAGATCAAGGAGATCTGCCATGTTCGTATTCGCTACGGTTATCGTCGTGTTCACGTCCTGCTGCGTCGTGAAGGCTGGCGCCATGGCCAGAACAAGACGCGGCGCATCTATCGCGAATTGGGCCTGCAATTACGCAGCAAAACGCCCAAGCGCCGGGTCAAGGCCAAGCTGCGCGATGATCGCAGGCCGGCGACGCGATCGAACGAGACCTGGGCGATGGACTTCGTCCATGACCAGTTGGCGACCGGACACAAGCTGCGCGTGCTCACGATTGTCGATACCTTCTCCCGCTTCTCGCCGGCGCTGGCGCCACGGTTCACCTTCCGCGGCACCGATGTTGTGGAGGTGCTGGAAAGGGCCTGCAAGGAAGTGGGATTCCCGGCAACGATCCGCGTCGATCAAGGCAGCGAGTTCGTGTCCCGCGATCTTGACCTCTGGGCCTACCAGCGCGGTGTCACCCTGGACTTCTCGCGGCCCGGTAAGCCAACCGACAACGCGTTCATTGAGGCCTTCAACGGCCGCTTCAGGGCCGAATGCCTCAACGCCCACTGGTTCCTGTCCCTTGCGGACGCCCAGCAAAAGGTGGAGACTTGGCGCAGATACTACAATGAAGAGCGGCCCCATGGCGCGATCGGCAATCGACCGCCGATTTTGCTGCAAAACCACGTCGGCGCATCCAGCTCGCCAACGTGATCACGGCGAAAAACTCTAGTTCTGAATGGTCCAAAGTTCGGCCTCGCTGCACTCGGGGCGGACTCAAACTCTTTCTGGAGGAAATACTCAGGGGCAGGTCACGACGAATTTGCGTCGGCATGGCGAGACAAATAGCAAGTGATTGCGCCACCGTCGGCGGCGGCGAGCACGCCGGAATGTCATCGGCCTGCAGAATGCCGGAAAACCCCTGATCTCAAAGAATACCCTCCTGCTTTTGAAGGGACCCGTGCTACTAGCACCACGTACCCGCTTTGCCGAGTTCGGCCGTCAGCTCCGGAACCGCCTGGTAGAGGTCGGCGACCAGGCCGTAGTCGGCGACCTGGAAGATCGGCGCGTCCTCGTCCTTGTTGATCGCGACGATCACCTTGGAGTCCTTCATGCCGGCCAGATGCTGGATTGCGCCGGAAATGCCCACCGCGACATAGAGCTCGGGGGCCACGACCTTGCCGGTCTGGCCGACCTGCCAGTCGTTCGGCGCGTAGCCGGCGTCAACCGCCGCACGCGAGGCACCGACGCCGGCGCCGAGCTTGTCGGCCAGCGGCTCGATGTACTTGGCGAAGTTCTCACGGCTCTGCATGGCGCGGCCACCGGAGACGATGATCTTGGCCGAGGTCAGCTCCGGACGGTCGCTCTTGGCGACTTCCTCGCCGACGAAGGTCGACAGGCCCGGATCGGCCGCCGCAGCAACACTCTCGACCGGCGCGCTGCCGCCCTCGCCCGCAGCGGCGAAGGTGGAGGTGCGGACCGTGATGACCTTCTTGGCGTCCTTCGACTTCACCGTCTGGATGGCGTTGCCGGCATAGATCGGACGCTCATAGGTATCGGGCGCGACCACCTTGATGATCTCCGAGACCTGCATGACGTCGAGCAGGGCTGCGACGCGCGGCATCACATTCTTGAAGCGCGAGGTCGCGGGCGCGACGATCGCGTCATAGGACGGGGCCAGCGAGACGATCAGCGCGGCCAGCGGCTCGGCGAGATCGTGCGCATAGGTCTCGCCATCGGCGAGCAGCACCTTCTTGACGCCGGCCAGCTTGGCAGCGGCGTCCGCGGCCGCCTTGGCGTTCTGGCCAGCCACCAGCACCTCGACATCCGCGCCGAGCGCGGCAGCCGCGGTCAGGGCCTTGTTGGTCGCATCCTTCAGCGACGCATTGTCGTGTTCGGCAATCAGAAGCGTCGTCATCAGAGCACCCCGGCTTCGTTCTTGAGTTTCGACACCAGCTCGGCGACGTCCTTGACCTTGACGCCCGCCTTGCGGCCTGCCGGTTCAGTCGTCTTGAGGACCTCGAGACGCGCGGTGACGTCGACGCCGTAATCGGCGACGGCCTTCTCCGCGATCGGCTTCTTCTTGGCCTTCATGATGTTGGGCAGCGAGGCATAGCGCGGCTCGTTGAGGCGAAGGTCGGTGGTGACGATCGCCGGTCCCTTCAGCTTCACGGTCTGCAGGCCGCCGTCGACTTCGCGGGTGACCTTGAAGTCCGAACCATCGACCTCGAGCTTCGAGGCGAAGGTCGCCTGCGACCAGCCGAGCAGCGCGGCCAGCATCTGGCCGGTCTGGTTCGAGTCGTCGTCGATCGCCTGCTTGCCGAGGATGATCAGGCCCGGTTGCTCTTCTTCAGCAATCTTCTTCAGGATCTTGGCGACGGCAAGCGGCTCGACGTTGCCGTCGGCCTTCACCAGGATGCCGCGATCAGCGCCCATGGCAAGACCGGTACGGATCGTCTCCGACGCCTGCGCCGGTCCGATGGAGACCACAACGACCTCGGTCGCCTTGCCGCCTTCCTTCAGGCGCAGCGCTTCCTCGACCGCGATCTCGTCGAACGGGTTCATGGACATTTTGACGTTGGCGAGTTCAACGCCCGATCCATCGCCCTTGACGCGGACCTTGACGTTGTAATCGACCACCCGCTTTACCGGCACTAAGACCTTCATCGATCCTCTTTCACTTGATATCTGCTACGCTGCTGGATTCAGCTTCGGGGGGACTTGTCGACCCTGCATAGGCTTGCCTCCGTGCTCCACGAATCGGGCTCACGATACATGGGAGACAGACCACATAACGACGGATCAGGCCTCGATCAAAGCATCGAGGCGCTTTAATCTTCAAGGAAAAAGGCCCCTGGTCCGCTTAGCCGATTGTACCACGCTAACGCCGATCGCCGTGGCCGCCATGCGATGAGAAATGCGATCGCGCTTCGCGCGAGCTATGGTCTGCTGGAAGCTACGTTCGAGGATTTGGTAGAGGCGATCGAACACTTCGGCCTCCTCCCAAAATAACCGCTGCAGATCCTGCACCCATTCGAAATAGCTGACAATGACACCTCCTGCATTGCATAGAATATCAGGCAGCACAAAGATTTTGTCGCCTCGTTCATTGAGGATCACATCGGCTTCTGGTGTTGTTGGACCATTAGCGCCCTCGGCCAGAATGCGACATTTGAGCTCTGAGACATTTCCGCCCGTGATAACCCGCTCGATTGCAGCCGGCACGAGGATGTCACACTTTTGGACCAGCAGCTCCGACTGCTCTATAAGACTCTCCGTAGAGAACCCAGCAAGTTGGCCTTGCTTGGCAACGTGACGTTGGAGCTCGCCAACGTCGAAACCATTGGGATCGTAATACGCGCCGGTGTGATCGCTGGCCCCGATAATTCTAACACCTCTTTCCGCGAGGGAATAGGCTGTCACTGATCCAACGTTCCCGAACCCCTGGACGATAGCTGTCGCAGCGCGTGCGCTGATCCCAAGATGGTCAAGGGCGCGGGCGACGAGATAGGCTACTCCGCGTCCAGTCGCTTCACGACGTCCCAGTGTACCTCCTGCTGATACGGGCTTCCCGGTGACGATCTCGTTGATTGTTTGGCCCTGATACATCGAGTATGTATCCATGAACCACGCCATGACCTGCTCGTTGGTGCCCATGTCCGGGGCCATGACGTCGGTGTGAGGACCGACGAAAGGAATCATCTCCTGCATGTACCGTCGGGATAATGCTTCCAGTTCGCGCGGCGACAATGCGTAAGGATCGACCGTTATGCCCCCCTTTGCTCCACCATAGGGGAGGCCCGCCAGCGCGCATTTCCAGCTCATCCAGATTGCCAGAGCGGCTATCTCACCAACGTCTACGGACGGCGAGAACCGCGTCCCCCCCTTGGTCGGCCCGAGTGTAAGGTGATGCTGTACACGGTAGCCCTGAAAGACTTCCGTGCGTCCATCGTCCCTGTGAATTGGGCACGACACGGCGATTGCACGCTTGGGATAAAGCAGCCGGTCCCTTTCCATTTCAGGGATCTGGAGATGATTGGCAACGCGCTCAAACTGCTGCCTGGCCATATCGAATACGGGACCACTATAGATTTGTCTGTTCGGATTTTGCATCATCTAGGCTGGTTAGCGTGTTAGCGGCACGGGAGCGGGGAAGAAAGGGAGGGAGAGATAAAGGAACAAGAAGCTGCCGTCCTAAAGCAGGCGCCAGTGAGGATCTGTCGCCGGAGGCGAAGTACGTCGAGGAGTCAAACCCGAAGATCAAATCTGCCACGCCCCAGATCCGCCGCGGCACTGTTTGATGTATATGGATTAATGCGATCGAACCATTCAGTCTAGCATCTTGTGGTCGCCCACGGGGCGTCAGTCGAGCGGTGGGCGCCTATCAACCAAGCGCAGGAGCGTCTCTGCGCGCCCGCCAGTCAGGATGCCGCTCACCGGTAAGGCCTCAAGAGCTGAGCAAATCCAGAATGTCTTTGACCGCGAGCTCCGTTGTCGTGATGACATCATCGGACGCGCCGAACGTCGATCTGTGCAGATACGCGTCTTGGGCCCGGAGGCCGTACCGTCGATATCGACGTAGAGACCAGTGCAGTGAAAGACTCTGCACCCGTTGATGCCGAAGCGTCCGAGCACGCTGCGGCTTCGTGACTGCGTCTGCCATTCGGCGTTTGAGAGCTCTGGCTGGGATGCACGGCGTGGCGCGGCTCGATCACAGCATCGCACTCAGCCGTGGCGAGAAAGCTATTTCCGCATGTATTCATTGTCACAGAACCTCGGCTAGCCCATCACTGGAACGCTGCGATCAATTCCTGAACCAATTCGGCAGTCGTCGTGAGCTTTACGGGACGATACTGGATGCGAAGTGCATTTTCGTGTCGGGCCTCTGTATAGGACGTACACCCATCAGTTACGCAAATCATGAGGAACCCGCGGTCCGCCCCATCACGAAGAGCCATATCGATGCACTGATCCGTGAGAACACCGACCACAATGATCGCTTCGATGCCGATGTTCCGCAGGACATATTCAAGCATGGTTGTATTGAACACGCCTGATCCGGTTTTCGGGAGGACAATTTCATCCCCGACCGGCGCGATCTCAGGAATCACCTGTCCACCCCAAGATCCTTTTGGGATATTGAGCTTTGCGAGCTTATGGAGCAGCGATCGGTCACGTCCATCCGCCGTCAGACTTTCAATAGTGGTATAAATAACCTCCATTCCGTGTGAGCGCGCAGTCTTGAGCAGCTCGCTGACGTTCGGAACGACGACATTTTTGATCCGCTCGACGTAATCAGGATACTCGCGCGCTGATGCTTCGGAGATCTCCTCGTTCTGCAGGTCGATCACAAGAATAGCAGTCTTTTCTGGTTGGATGCGGAGTGCCGCCCAGATCGATTCGCGAGTAACTTTTGGTTCGTGGCGCATTTGTGTTCACCGGTGTGAGGCGATAATTGGGACGCGATACAACAAGCAGCTAAGACAAGTTAGGGCTCCCTCTAGCGACTTCAGATGGTAGGAGGCGCCCAGCAGTTATCCGAACAAGACGACTTTTTGCCGTCGAACTTTGCGAGTTACACCTGCTTGACGGGAACATGCCGCTTGATGGTTCATGACCAAGCCGGGCAGCAACAGCTGAGACCGAAAGTCCGGTAGGCTCCGCCTAATCGCGAATATTCCCGCTGGGTATATCACTGCCGCACTGCTTTAGAATCTGGAACCATGGTCTGACACGGACTTTTCGAGCCCGACGGGCGCGAGCTGCCGACGCGATCGGATATCCGTTTCAACGTGCATTTTAGACATGCCAAGAGCGTAATACCATCAATATGGAGGCACTATCCGACGAGATGCTGCGTATGTCGCCGAATTCCCACCTAATTTGCGCGCTTCTGGACGCGATGCTTCGCGACGTTTTTATGACCTGTGCAACACATCCAGTCGCTCGTTCGACTAGGCCGATGAGTATCCAACGCCGTACTCTTGCTTCGCAGCCAACGTGTGACTTGGCGCGCGCGGACCTAAACCTCAGCCAGCCGGTTCGGACTGGGGTCGGACCGAGGCTCCTTGTCGGAAACTCGCAAGATTTTTCCTGTCGGACGCAGTATTTCAACCAGCATGGCCGCTTGATCGGCTGAAGTCGACCCGCACAAACCGGCAAAATGCACTACCAGCTGGCGAGAGGAGCCCGGATTGATGAGGGCGGCCCCCCGAAAAGACGGCTGCATTGTCTTCAGCGTGACCAGGCCGGCTCGGTAATGGGTGGGTAGTCAGCATCGACGAGGCAGCGTTTTCTCTAGCGATAAAGTGGCGACCAACCAAAGTGATTCCGGCCAGCCAGCCCTGCACCACCGCGGTGAGCGCCTTTTCGGCCATCCGACGCGGCTCCAGGAAGCCCGGGAAGTAGCTTCCTTTGCGAAGCTTGGGAATGCGCAGCTCGACCGCGCCGGCGCGCGTCTCCCAGGTCCGGTCACGGTAGCCGTTACGCTGGGCAAGGCGCTCGGCATTCTTCTCGCCGTAGGCCGCTCCGGTCAGCCCGGCGACCTCCAGCTCCATCAATCGCTGGGCGGCAAAGCCAATCATCTCGCGAAGCAGATCGGCGTCTGGGGCCTTCTCCACGAGCGCGCGAAGGTTCATCATCTCGTCGGTCATCGGTGGTTCCTCGAATCAGGTTGGTGTCAGCAACCCGACCCTACCGGCGAACTGCCGGTGACCACCGCAAAGCCGTCCGCCCGCTACGGCGCTATCTGAGGGCGCGCGTGCGGACGGCTTCGCTCTACCGAGCTACACCATCACTGGGGACACGACCGCAGGGAGCTATCTTACAACCCAAAGCGGTTCCTTGAACAGCAACACATGACGATTTTCACACGACATGGCGACGCGCATCGGGCTCTTTTGTCGGTCTACAAACGAATTGGGAAGTGAGTTCTTTCCTTCCATTTTTCAGGTTGGAGACAAGGATCTCTTGTGGCTACGGTGCGGCGAATTCTCCACAACTCCTTGGGAATGTAGCAGATGCGCCTCCACCGGCCGGAGAACTCAATGTACTGACTTTCAGCAGGACCTGCTCGGCGGTAGCCATGGGTTCAGATTTGCGTTCGCAGCTCGGGCAATAACCTGGCGAGCGCTGGGGACGTTTACCTGATACTTGGTCGAGAATATATAATGAATTGCTTCCCGCTCCTATCTTTGCCTCTGTGAAGGAGCTCATCCAGGCTGAGCCGCCCGAACGTTGTTCATGTCTTGGACGGCAAACGCCATCGTGTCCCATATCGACGTGTAGAGGGAAGTCGACATCCGGTTGTCCGCAGCGCGCAGACAATGGCTTGAGAAGTATTTCGCCACCTCGTTCGCTATCGGTGGCCACTTCGAGGGTTTGGGATGCTTTGGCCGCAGAGTAGTGACGGGTATTTTGGAGGCATTTAATGGGGCCGCTTCGTGGCGTTACAATTATCGACCTGACTACCGTTCTCTTGGGGCCTTACGCTACCCGAATTCTCGCCGACATGGGAGCTGATGTGATCAAAGTGGAAAGCCCGGATGGTGATCTCATTGGTCAGATCGGCCTAGTCGCACCCCGCGCATGGGCGGCATGTGCTTGAATGTCAATCGCGGCAAGCGCAGCATTATTATCGACCCCAAGTAACCGGACGGTCGCGAACCATTAGCGCTTTCGCGCGAAGCCAATGCGATCGTGTACAATGTACGTCCGCAGGCGATGGCGAGGTTTTGACTACAAAACATTTGCCGATATCAAAAGGAATGCTAGTGCTTTGGTACCCCATCTCGAAGTTCAGTTGCAGCTGAAAAGACGGCGACGCGGCGGCATATTTTGTGACGCCATCGGCTTGCGGTGACCATGCCGGACCATCATCTCCGTCGGTGCCAACGTGGCGAAGCACGTGATGGGCGGGGCCGCTGGATGCGTTTATCGAATCATGCGAGGAACAGATCCTTAATGCCTTAGTACGCAAGGCCGACGCGCGCGACGAAGCTCATTTCTTCCCCTGCGAAGAGAACGTCGGCTTGCGCAGGCGGGATCAGTCTCCGCACCATGCGTTCTCGCTGCCCCCAACCTGCCGTCCTCGTTCCAGGCCAGGCCTATCTCATATGGCCGAGCATGCTGAGAAGGAAGGCATTGTCCCAGCCGGAGCGCTTGATTTTGCGCCGGATCGAGGCGCGGTCCGGGGGGATCGCAGGATGTTGAGGGCCAGCCTGCGCAGGATGGCGTGCTCGCGGGCGTTGTCCTTTCGGGCACGATTGCCATCCTCGGCGAAGTGAACGTCGAGCACCCAATGAAGCTGATTCTCGATGCTCCAATGGCTGCGGCTGATATGCAACAGCCGCTTGGGCGAGATGTATTTGGACAAGAGATAGTAGCGCACGACCGGCGTATCGGCTGGCTTGCCGCGCAGGCGCCTGCGCGAAGTGAGGCGCCCCACCGCAACAACGCTAGGAAAATTGTGGTGCGCCGCTAGGCTGGTGTTGCGCATGACGGTGGCACGCCGCGCTTCGCGCCGATCGTGGCTGGACTGCGCGGCCTGAGCAGCGCTGCTGCGCTTGCCCAACCGCGCAAATTGCTGCGCAGCCGCCTTGAACAAGGGCCCACGGTTGGCCTTGACCACAAGGGCATAATCGCCGCCTCGTTGCGGCACCGCACTGGCAAAGGCGCGGCTGCAATGCTGCGCATCGGCGGTGACATACAGTCCTGCAGCCTGAGAAGCTCCAGCACTTCCAAGGCGCCGGCCGTCTCGTTGCGACCGGGCGCTTTCTGCTGCACCAAGGCCATGCGCGCCTCCACCGCGAAGACGTTGACCAGATGCAGCGGCGTGGCCTTGCCACCGCGTTCGTAGGCGCAGCGCAGTGCCTTGCCATCGACGGCCACCACCCCCGTGAGCTTGAGCCCATTGGCCTTGGCGAGGCCGCCATGGAGCGACGGAATGTCTTCTCGAAGACTTCCGGCTTGAGCAGGCCGAACACGCGGCTGAACGTGTCGTGGCTCGGCACGCCAGTCGCCTTCAGAATCTCTCTTGCTCTCCAATGCAATAGGCCAGAGAAATCCATATGCGATTCCCCTGCCGCTCCAGGGGGAGGGATAACGGCGCAATGCGTCGCCGCGACCGGAGCTTTATCAATACGACTTCGGAAAGCCGAGCACCTTCTCACCGATAAAGCTGAGGATCAGTTGCGGGCTGATCGGCGCAATGCGAGGGATCAGCGATTCCCGCAGATAACGCTCGACGTGGTACTCCTTGGCATAGCCGAAGCCACCATGGGTCATCACGGCCTGCTCGCAGGCGTGGAAGCCCGCTTCCGCCGCGAGATATTTCGCTGCATTCGCCGCGGGGCCGCACGGCAGGTTCTGGTCATATTGCCAGCCGGCGCGCAGCACCATCAGCCAGGCGGCCTCGAGTTCCATCCAGCACTTGGCCAGCGGATGCTGGATCGCCTGGTTCATACCGATCGGACGATTGAACACGATGCGGCCCTTGGCATATTCGGACGCCTTCGTCAGCGCGATCTGGCCCAGGCCGACAGCTTCGGCCGCGATCAGGATGCGCTCGGGATTCATGCCGTGCAGGATATATTCGAAGCCGCGACCTTCTTCGCCGATGCGGTCCTCGATGGCAATTTCAAAGTTCTCGAAGAACAACTCGTTTGAGTCGACTGGCTTGCGGCCCATCTTCTCGATCTCATGTACGGTAACTCGCTTGCGGTCGAAATCGGTGTAGAACAAGCTGAGGCCGTGGGTTGGGCTCTTCACCTCCTCCATGGACGTGGTGCGTGCGAGCAGCAGGATCTTGTTAGCGACTTGCGCCGTAGAGATCCACACCTTCTGGCCATTGACGATGTACTTGTCGCCTTGGCGCACCGCGCGGGTCTTGAGCTGCGTGGTGTTGAGGCCGGTGTTGGGCTCGGTCACCGCAAAGCAGGATTTGTCGCGGCCGTCGATGATCGGCGGCAGCATGCGCTGGCACTGCTCCTTGGTGCCGAACACCACCACGGGATTGAGCCCGAACACGTTCATGTGCACCGCCGACGCGCCCGACATGCCGGCACCCGATTCGGAGATTGTGCGCATCATGATCGCAGCATCGGTGATGCCGAGTCCAGAGCCGCCATATTCCTCGGGGACGCAGATGCCGAGCCAGCCGGCATGCGCGAGCGCGCGGTGGAAATCGGCGGGATAACCGCCCTCCTTGTCCTTCTTCAGCCAGTACGCTTCGTCAAAGCGGGCGCAAATTTTCCCGACAGCTTCACGGATCGTTTCCTGACTAGCGGAGAGCGCGAAATCCATCTCTTTTGTACTCCTATGCCTTGGAATAGCTTTTGCTGCGGCGTCGCGCACCATCGCCGCGATCTGATCCGCGAACAGAAGCGTCCGCGCTGTGATCGAATTGAGGACGGCTTCCATTGAGACCGTCCGCCATTCGAACTGATCGCTCAACCAAGTTCACCAGCTATTGAAATTTTGGACTATGGGCTTCCTGCGAAGCTTCGAATTCTTACTTGACCAGCGTGTCGAACCTGGATTGGCAGACTGTGGATCAGGATTGCAGCCCGACATTGACAGAAAGATCGCGCCCTCTTTGGGACCGGCAGACAACTTGCTGTACGCAGATCGAGGTGCTTTAGTGGACGCTCTAACCTTGCCCGCTTCTTGCAGGCGTCGTGTCGCATCAGAATGGGCTTGACCTGTTAGTATTTTGCCATTTCGAGCGACGGCTTCGTTTCCGCACCAACGGGGTTCTTGAAAGGATTTTGACTACGAAACGTCGCAAAGGCTTCCTTCGCTGCCGACAGGAGATCCTCATTTGAAAGGACGTCAGCTGCCAGGCCCGCCATTGCCTTTGCGGCCAGTGCGAGGCCTTTGTGTGCAGCTGGCGATTTGCCTTGAGCGACCAGCTGCCAGGAATGGAACGGAGTTCCTACTGCGAAAGAAGCCGCGCGGCATTGCACCGTAGGCACGACCCAGCTCACCGTTCCCACATCGGTCGATCCCAGGGAGTCCGTTGAGGAGCCGTACAACGGGAATACCTGTTCGCACAGTGCGTCAGTGCCAACGGGCAGGCCAACTCGCCCGAAGGATGAGCGAATGTCCTCGGGAGTAAGAGTTTCCTGGATTTTCTTGGCGAATTCTATGTCTACGCTGTCAAACCCGGCGCCCCCCAAATCCAGAAGGTTTGCCTGCATGGCTTCCTCCAAGGGTGGATTTGCAACAAGATTTGCTTCTCCAGAAAGCTGCTTTACGGAGACAGTCGTCTCCGTCATCAGGGCCGCGCCTTCCGCAATTTTCTTGACCCGCTCCACCAAGCTCCACATGCCGTTGAGGTCGCGCGCGCGCACGAGGTGACGCACAACCGCCCGCGGCTGCACTACGTTTGGCGCAAGGCCTCCGCCATCGATGAGTGCATAGTGAATGCGAGCGGAGGAAGGCATGTGCTCACGCATGTAGTTCACACCGACATTCATAAGCTCGACGGCGTCGAGGGCGCTTCGTCCAAGATGTGGCGCCACTGAAGCGTGAGAAGCGCGGCCATCGAAAGTAAATTCCATTTCCACACAGGCCAGCGAAACCGGGCTGAATACGCCAGTGAAAGTAGAGGGATGCCAGGAGATTGCTATGTCTACGTCATCGAAGGCGCCGGCCCGCACCAGGAAACTTTTGGAAGAGCCGCCCTCTTCAGCAGGACATCCGTAATATCGTACACGCCCCGGCAGCCCCGTCTGGGCAAGCCAGTCTTTCAGTGCCACGACGGCCAAAAGAGAGGCGGAACCCAAGAGATTGTGGCCACAGCCGTGCCCGGATCCGCCGGGAACGACAGGGATTTTTTCCGCCACTCCCGCCTGCTGGCTCAATCCTGGTAGCGCGTCGTACTCGCCAAGAATGGCTATGAGTGGCCCACCAGTGCCCGCCTCGCCCATGATCGCTGTCGGAATGTCAGCTAACCCTTCGCTCACGGTGAAGCCTTCTGAGATAAGCGCGCGACGGTGCTCACCGCAGGCGAAAAATTCTTGATAATTTTCTTCGGGGCGATCCCAAATCCGGTCGCTTAGCTCGTAGAATTTTGATTTGTGAGCCTCGACGCGGTCCCAGACGGGCTTTGAATTTTTGCGCATTTTGTTTTCTAATCCGGAGAAGGACCCTAGGCCCGAAGGGTGGTGTTGGAACACGGTTAGTCAGTGCCCGCTGGCAGACTGAGCTGCCTGACCATAGGTGTTTTCAATGGCATCTGCGCTGCGCATTGGACAACAAGCGCGTCAATTTCCTGCAAATTTCCGGGTGTCACGCACAATTTCACGGGAGAGTCCGGACCGATGACTATGACCTGCCGCAAATAGAAGTGCGCGGCAACGGAGGGAAAGCCCTGAACAGGAATGTAGTCCCGCCAGGACAACCACTCCGGGAGCGACCAGCGACTGCTCGCGTTGATTGCGATCGGTCGGGCTCATCCCTTAGCGCTCACAACGTTCGCCGCGCGTTCTCACCCGCGGATCGGCCCGAAGTCGGCAAGCTCGACCCTTCCCATCACGATGTCGCCGAGCTTTGCCTTAACTAAGCCCATAAAATGGTCGCGCAGCGTTTGCTCCATCTTCTTCGTCTGACTGTGAGGAGCGCCGCCCCATTCTCGAGCTCGGCTCCCTCTCCCGCGAGCACACAAGGATTGTGCCCGGCAGCGCTGCGGTGGTGTTGCCCTGTCGACTTGCTCCTCGGTCTCGCCACCAAACAGGTCATGGCGCGATAATCAAGCCGAGAACGCGCCAGCTTGATGGCGACACTGGAATCGAGGTCGTCTGGGGTCGCAAGCGATCGCGCAGTGCCGCAAGATTGGGTAACCGTCCGGCATCGAGGTCGATCGTGATAGCCCCGCGAGCTCGGCCTCGCATGCTCGCTCGTGGGCTAGCGCCAGAAGATCGACCGTCACCCCGCAGGCAAATTGAGATCGCGCCTCTCGTCGAGACAGCGGCGACCGCGATTTCAGTCCGTCGAGCTCGAGATCGATGCCCCTCGCTCGGCCAATCGGCAACGCAAGCCAGCGCTCGCCGATCAGGCAGCGTCGACGGACCGCCGCCGTAGTTCGAGGTAATCTTCTGCTCGGTCCTGGCGAAGCGAAAGGCAAAGTTCCTCCCTTCGATTGGTTGCCAGCTAAAGTCTGCCAAGCGGCGTCTGATTTGATTGCTCCGATGGCGGCGGGAGCGGCCATCTGCAACTCGCGGCTCCGGCCTGCCAGCGCGAGCCCTGCGCAGCAACCCCACTGCGCAAAGCTTTACCGCTGTTTGCCCTAAAGAAGCTCGAAGAGCCGCGAGAGCCGGCCGTGCGTTGCGAGAAGATTCGTCGAATTGGCGACGGCGGTCTTGCATCAATGTATCCGGCCTCTGATTGGAGCGTTCGTGCTCCGGGCCATCATGGATATCAGCGCGCGTGCGTTCTGATAGTCTACAGGCCACGGACGGGCCATTAAGGTCGACCAGTATCCGCACACGCTCGGAAGACCTATCCTCCATTTTGTCTTGTCTTCTCGCAGACCTCGGCTGGAGACGGTTGATGCGGCTATGTCATCGGCTTGCTCCTGATATTGCGTAGTTCCTTTGTTCGGACCAGTGGCCGTTCCTTCGTCACGGCCCGCAGAACTCGATCGCGTCGCGCGCAGGGCGGTCAAGGTCGGCCGTCGCTCTTGCTTACGGCTGATTCGAGATCGCCAGGCCGCGCCTTGGCCGCGCCGAGCAGCGATAGCGAGCACATTGTGGTGTAGCCGCTTCTTGGCGGCGGCTTCGATCCAGGAGGCAAAGCCGTAACGTTCCCAACTTTTTATCCTGACCAGCACGACCCATGCCGCCTGAACGAATAGAACGCGAAGGTAGCGATTGCCAGGCCTCGAGACTTTGCCAAGGATCGTGCGGTCTCCAGTCAAGATCTGTTAGGGCACCAGTGCAAGCCAGGCGCCGAAGTCGCGGCCTTTGGAGAATACGTCTCCAGTGCCGATCGCGGCCACCATGGCGCTCGAAATAATCGGCCGATGCCAGGAACTGTCATCAGGCGCGAACAGGCTTGATCTTGACGGGCAACGGCTTCGATCTCTTCGGATAGGCCATTGATGCGCTGATCCAACCGTCGCCAATCGACTGTTAACTCCTCGATGACACGCAACATGCGTGGTGACAGGGCGTCGGCGCGCGTCGCAAGAAATGGGGGTAGTTCTGTACGTAGGAAGCCGATGCCCTGTCGCATGGCGATCCCGCGCTCCAGCATGAAGGCGCGAATCTGGTTGGATGATCCCAGTGCGTTGCGACACCAGTCGCTCGCGCACACGATGTAATGCCTGCAGATCCAGTTGCTCGGCGTTCTTAGTCGCGACAAACTTCATCGCCGAGCGCTGCACGGCCTCCGCAATCGCTTCGGCATCATTGAAGTCGTTGTTTTATCCCTTACTGTAAGGGAGGACGTATTTGGCCGGCATCAGTCTGGCGTCGTGACCAAGCGATGCGAGTTTGCGGCCCAGGTGGTGTGCACCGACGCAGGCCTCCATGCCGATGAGGCAACGCGACATATTGGCGAGCCGCGCTTCTACTTGGCCGCGCGACCACTTTTGCCGCAGCACGATGGCGCCACGCGCGTCGTGGCCCACGACGTGGTACGAGGTTTTGGCGATATCGATGCCGATCACGGCAATCGCCGCGTTGAGTTTCTGAGACATGGCGTGCTCCTTGTCTTGAGCGCCCCTTACCAGCTTCTCGTGCCGGCAGGGCCGGAGCACGGCCGGACCATCCCCTGATGTCCCCAGTCAAGCACCCAGCAAACGGTTTCCCCTTCACGAGGACTCATCGTGAAGTCTTGCGCCGATGGATCGTGCAGAGGAGAAGGCGGGACCCAAAGACGTCGGTGAACAGGCTCTGATGCGCGGGTTGGATACCGCATTTCCGTGTTTTCGTCTGGGGCTGTCCTGGTCTAGCGTCGGGCGTCGATCGAATGATCGGCCACATAATGGGTTTCAGGATTTCCCCTGCCGTGGTCCCACCTTCACCTCTGCACGATTGATGTCTGCGACTACCCCTGATCCTGATTACAACAAAGGGGGCTGTGGGCCGGTCGAGCGCACCTCACGACTCGAGCGGTCCACAGCCCCCAACGCCGTTACGCCTGTCGAGGTGGCATGAGCTCGGTAAGCATCCGGCGTAGGCCGCGAGCTTGAGCTGATTATGTGGTCGACCAGCGTTTGAGCAACTCGGGATTGTCTTTATAGACTTGGATGAGCTCGATGAGGCGTTCGATGCCGAAGTCGGTGAACGCCTGGACGCCGTCTTCGCCAACGCCAAAGACCCAGATGGCTCCGTCCTCGATCTCCATTTCGTTTGCAACGTCTCGCAGCCAATCTTCGTCTTCGCCGAGGTCCCTTGCGACTTGGGTGATGGTGGTGACGTGATGGATTTTGTTGACGTGGGTGGTCATGCCGCGCGAGCGGAGATCGCTGCCGCTGGCGTCCAATTCCAGGGCAGAAGTTCGTCCAGCCGATGAACCGGATGGGCGGCGATCCGGGCGAGGATATCCGTAAGCCACGCCTGCGGGTCGATGCCGTTCATCTTTGCCGTGACGATGAGGCTGTACATGGCTGCGGCGCGCCGCCCTCCGCGATCAGAGCCGCAGAACAGCCAGGACTTCCGTCCAAGCGCGACGCCTCGCAAGCCCCGTTCGGCGGCATTGTTGGAGAGGCACACGCGGCCATCCTGGAGGAACAGCGTAAAGCTCGCCCATCGCTTCAGGATATAGTTGAACGCCTTGGCCAGGTCGTGCCCACGGGAGAGCTTGGCGAGTTGCTCCCGCATATAGACTTGCAGGTCCTCGACCAGAGGCCGGCTCAGCGTGTGTCGAATCTGAAGACGCTCGTCGGGGCTCCCGCCATTGATGGAGCGTTCGATCTCGAACAGCGCATCGATCCGCCTCACGACCTCGATTGCGATCGGCGAGAGCGGGATCTCCTTCTTGCCAGCGGCCTTGCGCCGGGCATTCTCTGCGATGTCGGCCATGGCAAAGAACGGGCGCCGTCCGTGCGACCAGCAGGCAGCCTCCCGGATCGGGCCGGGCTGGCGTCCCGCCAGATAGAGCTGGTTGTACCCATCGTAGGCGTCGGCCTGCAGGATGCCGGCACACCCCGCCAGATGCGCCTGGGGATGCTCGCCCTTGCGGTCGCGTGAGTAATAGAACATCGCCGCCGGCGGGTCCGTGCCGCCGAACGGCCGGTCGTCCCGGACGTAGATCCAGCATCGCCCCGTATCGGTTTTGCCCTTGGCCAACACCGGCACGGTCGTATCATCGGCATGAAGGCGCTCGGCCCGCATGACATGGGCTTCCAGCAGGCGCAGCAGGGGATCCAGCGAGGCACAGACCGCTCCCACGGCATCCGCCATGGTCGACAGTGCGATCGGCACGCCTTCCAGTGCGTAGCGCTCGGCCTGCCGGTTCAAGGGCTGATGCTGGCCGAACTTCTCGAACATGATCATGGCCAACAGGCTCGGGCCAGCCCGTCCCCGGGGGACGGCATGGAACGGCGCCGGCGCCTGGCTGATCTTCTCGCAGTCGCGACAGGAGAACTTCTCCCGGACCGTCTCGATCACCTTCCACTGGCGCGGCACCACTTCCAGCGTCAGCGTCACGTCCTCACCAAGCTTGCGCAGACGACTGCTACCGCAGCATTCACAAGCCGTAGGTCCATCGATCACCACCCGCTCCCGAGGAAGGTGCTCGGGGAAAGTCTGGCGCTCAGCGCGCTTGCGGGTAAATCCCCGCACCGTCGTCTTGGCCACCGCCCGTTCCGCCGCGAGCTCGTCCTCGGTCGCGTCGACTTCCAGCTCCTCGAACGTCAGCGCCAATTGCTCGATCAGCCGCGCCGAACCCTCCGACCGCTGGCCGTAGATCTGATGCCTCAGCTTGGCGATCTGCAGCTTCTGCTGCGCGATCAGCGCCTCGTCTTCCGACGTTTTCGCGCGGGCGACCGCGAGTTCGGCGGCGATCTCCAAACCCTTTCGCGCGCTCGACTGCCAGCGCCTTCTTCAGCGCGGCAACGTCATCCGTAGCAGCGTCGCGATCCGCATTCATGCGACGCAGTGAATCACAGATTGGACGCGATGGGACTCCCCAAAATGCCAGCAGCCGCAGATTTTCCTGGATCAGCCTGCGCTCTGCGGTCGCCAGCTCAGTTGCGGATTCCGCCAGTCGATCCCTTCCAGCATATAAGCCATCTGCGCCGCCGAGATCGATACCGCGCCGTCCGACGCCGTAGGCCAGATGACATGGCCTTTTCCTGCCCGTGATCGCATCTTGGGCGTCGTCCGGATTGGACCCGGCAAGGAAGGAGAAATGCTATGCAATCGGTTTGTGCCTTCGTTGGTCTCGACGTACACAAAGAGACAATTTCTGTCGCGGTAGCGGGCGTTGGGCGAGCGGGTGAGGTTCGGCATGTCGGCACGATCAAGAACGATCCGACGGCAATCGGCAAACTCGCTCGGAGTCTGGCGCGTCGACATGGTGTCGTCGAGTTCGTCTACGAGGCTGGATCATGCGGCTACAACGTTCAACGTCAACTCTCGACAATGGGGATGATCTGCAGAGTGTGCGCGCCCTCGTTGACGCCACGCAAGCCGGGCGAGCGGATCAAGAATGACCGGCGCGACGCCATCATTTTGGCTCGTCTGCATCGGGCCGGTGAGCTCACCTATGTCTGGGTGCCGGACGCGCTTCATGAGGCACTACGCGACCTGGTACGGGCGCGGCACGCAGCTGGTCAGGATGTCCGCCGAGATCGCATTCGCATTCAGGCGTTCATGCTCCGTTGCGACTTACGCTTCGAGGGTAAGGCTTGGAGTCGCCGACACCGGATATGGCTCTGCAACAGGACGTTCGCCCATCCGGCGCAACAGATTGCATTCCAGACCTATCTCAACGCACTTGAGCATGACGAGGCTCGCAAGGCTGGAGTAGAGGAGCAAATCCGCGAACTACTCGCGAGCTCCCGTGGGCCAAACAGATGCAGGCTCTGCAAGCATTGAAGGGCGTCGGTCCGATCGTCGCCGCTACGATACTCGCCGAGGTCGGAGACTTCTCCCGCTTCGCTCATCCGCGGCAGCTCGTTGCCTACTTCGGCCTCGCCCCAGGCGAGCACAGCAGCGGCGGTACGGTAAGGCCGCGCGGCATCACCAAGGCGGGCAGTTCGATCGCGCGGGCCGTGCTGTGTGAAGCTGCCTGGAGCTATCGTACCACGCCGAAGGTCGGGCAATGGATGAAAGAGCGTTGCCCGCCAGTTCCACAAGATATCGCTGCTCTGGCCTGGAAAGCGCAGCTACGTCTGCACAAGACCTATCGGAAGCTTACAGCCCGCGGAAAACGCTCAGTCGTCGCTACCGCTGCAGTTGCGCGGGAACTGCTCGGCTTTATCTGGTCCATCGGCCAGCGCGTCCCGCTAGGCGCGTAATCGAAGACGTATCCTACGATCCGCATCAGCGAGGACGCCGAGCGCGGTAGAGGGAATCCTCGAATTCATTTTGGACAGCGGAAACGCCGACGTCCGAGGCCAGAGCGAGGCAGCCCTCCGACGCACCGTCATCATGGGGTAGCCAATCCCCGCATAGGAGTCTGAGCGACCGTCGAGAACACTCGGCGTCCTCACCCATGCGGATCGTATGCATCAAATATCCACGTCCCAAAACGGGCGATCGGGAAGCTGTGTTCAAAACAGTTGACAAAGGCCATAGGAGATGAACTTGCCGCGATCCAGGCGCTTGGCGTAGAGCGACGGCCCGATCCCGTCGTGCCAAAGGGCTTTGATCAGGGTGCCAGCACGACCACGGAACACAAAGACGTCGCCGGCAAAAGGATCCCGCCCCAGCCCCTCCTGCACCAGCAATGCCAGACCCTGCATGCCTTTGCGCATGTCAGTGTGACCGGTTGCGATCCAGATCCTCGCCCCTGCCGCGATCGGAATCATCGCCGCTCCAGCAGATCCAATACGCGAGACAACGCGGTCATATCAACGCCGGCGTCCACGATCACCCGACAGGCCTTGCCGACGACAATCTCCATGCGTCCGCTCGCTGGCCCCGCTAAAGTTACTGGCGGCGCCGGCGGTTGGTCCGGCATCACCATCGCTGGCACAAACGCTGGCTGAGGTTGTTCAGTATTGCTCGTCCGCGTCCCAAACGATCGTCGCCAAGTCAACAGGAGCGAGCGCGAGATGCCGTATCGTCGTGCTGTCGACGAGACCGCGCGCGGGGCCTGCAAACTCTCCAGAACGATCTTGAGTTTCTCATCATCGGTCCAGCGACGGCGACGGCCAGTCTCGACAACCTCGAACCGTTCAATCTGAGCACTGAACTTATTGCTGTCCATAAGGGCTGTTACACAGCACTGGTATTAACCCGACAAGGCGGCCCTCACCGGAGGGAGACGCTCCAACAGGCCGCTTCAAGGATCGGAGCTGGCTTCCTTTGGGCCTTGTAGAGCTGGTTATATCCATCGAAGGCATCGGCCTGCATGAGGCCCACATAGCCGGCAAGATGGCTTTGCGGATGTTCTCCAGCCCGGTTGCGTGAGTAGTAGAACAGGGCCGCCGGCGGATCCGTGCCGCCAAACGGCCGGTCATCGCGAACATAGGTCCAGATCCGGCCGGTAACCGTCTTAAGCTTGGCCAGCACCGGCACCGTCGTATCGTCGGCGTGGATGCGTTCCGCGCTCATGATATGGATCCGGATCGCCTCAATAATGGGATCGAGCGCCACCACGCAGGCGCCAATCCGATCCGCCAGGGTCGAGATATCGATCTCGACCCCTTCGCGGGCATACGTCTTGCTCTGCCGGTTCAATGGCTGATGCAGCAGGAACTTGTTGACCAGCACCATCGCCAGCAGGTTCGGCCCGGCAAAGCCTCGTGGGATCGGATGGGAGGGTGCCGGCGCTTCTTCCTCCCAATCCCGGCAGGAGAACTTTTCGCGGACATGCTCGATAATCTTCCAGCGCGGCGGCTCGCATTCCAGGGTCTTCGAGACCACCTCGCCGAGCTTGTGCAGCCGCTCGCTGCCGCACTTACCACATGCGCAAGGCGCCGCGCTCGACCGGCAGATTGTCCGGCAACGGACGTCGCGGCGGCCGTGGATTTTGCAAGCGCTTCTCCTTGGCGGCTCCTGGCGCGGCGAGTTCGGCCTTGGTTTCCTGTTCGGCTTGCGTCTCTTCGAGATCCTCGATGGCAAGCTCGAGCTGTTCGACCAGCAGCTTGCCGCGTTCGGAGGATTGCCCGAACTGTTCGCGCCGTGCCTTGGCCAGCATCAGCTTCAGCCGCTCGATTTCCAGTCGACCGACGGTCACTTCGCTCTTTGCCAGCGCCAGTTGTTCGCGCTGCGCAAGGATTATTGCGTGCGCAGCGGCAAGGTCGGCGGGAAGCGGATCGAAAGGCGTTGTCACGAGGGCAAATCAATCATATTCGCCGCTAAAATTCGCGACCGATCTCCCTCGTGAGTCAATAGGCCACAGCTTAACCGGAAGCCTGCAGACGCCAGGTTGCCTGCGGCATTCGCCAGTCAATTCCGGACAGGAGATAGGATAGTTGCGCAACGCTGATCGTCACAACGCCGTCCGCCAGCGATGGCCACAAAAAGCGGCCGCGCTCCAACCGCTTCGTGAACAGACATGCGCCCTGGCCATCATGCCAAATGATCTTGATCAGGTCGCCGCGGCGGCCCCTAAAAACGTAAAGATCACCAGCGTGCGGATCACGCTTCAAGCTCTCCTGAACCAGGCGCGCAAGGCTCGGGAAGCCTCGGCGCATATCAGTATGGCCGGTCGCAAGCCACACCCGCACATTACCCGGTATGGCGATCATCGGCGCTCAAGCACCTCGAGGACCCGCGCCAGCGCCTCCGGGTCGACGTGCGCATCCACCCGGATGCGTCGCCGGTTGCGAAGATCGATCTCGATCAATCCAGTACGCGCGGACGCTACGGAGCGCACCCGGCCGTCACCCGCAGGCAAAAGCTTCGGAGTTTCCTCCACCCCCGTAGCGACGATCTGCACCGGCGCAAAAGATGGCACAACCTGCTCAGATGTCCGTGCTTGTCGACGCCAGGTAAACACCAGGCTGGCCGCGACTCCGTTGCGGCGCGCAACCTCAGTCACCTTCGCGCCCGGCACCCACGTCTCCTCGACAATCCGCGCCTTGTCGTCCTGCGACCAGCGCCGCCGCCGCTCCAGCCCGCCCAAAACCTCGACCCGCATCGCCTGATGACCTTAAAGCTAGACTTAAGGTCACACGCTTCGCGAATTACCACGCGTTACGCAAGACGGCGCCGTCGGATGCGTACACACAGTTCGCGGCCGCAGAGGCTGTATAGCTTGCGCAATAGTCCCGTAAGATTGCAAAAAACGCCGCGCCGAATCGCGGCTTTTGTGATTCCATCAGTGCATGGGTGACGGTCCCGAAGGTGCCGGAAGACATTGAGGCGCTGCAGGCGGCGTTGTTGGTGTCGCCGGGCGTTGAACACTCCCCAGTTGTTGGCATCGAAAAATTCCCAAGCTGGCATCCAACTAAAGGGGGCGCGGCCCCTTCAGGCTTTCCGCATCCGATCCCGTCGCCCGAACTGATTCGGGGCGGAACGGAAGATCCAGCTTAGAGATCTCATCCTGATTTTGGAGCTTCGCCGTCAGGGCTTATCGATCAGCGCTATCACCCGGCGCACGGGACGCGACCCGAAGACGATCCGCAAGTACATCGCGCGCGGTCTCGAACCGCCCGCCTGCGGGGCGCGGCAGGCTGGTCGACTCGGCCAGCTCGCGTTGTATCTCGAATACCCGCGTGAGCGCATCGCTGCTTTTCCCGACTTGAGTGCTGTTCGGCTGACCCGCGAGCTTCGGGAGACGGCTATACCGGCGCCTATACAGCCGTAAAGCGGTTTGCAGCGGCGATCCGCCCCGACAACGCACCCAAACCGCAAGGTCTCCTCGTACTCAGCCTCTGGGTTGGATAGCGCGGTTATACTGCTAACTGCCTGAAATACAGGTCGTTTGCCGTCGATCGTTGCAGTGCGGATCGCAATGCTTGTGTCCATCCAGCCACTGAAACGGATGATCCGCAATAGATTCCACGAGCGACGTTCACTTTCCATGAATCGCACCTTTGGCGCGCCGTTGATAGAGCCGACAGGAAAGCAAGCTCGAAGAAGACTGATGGCGTCATGATCTGTGCAAGTTCGCCCGTAACAATCCACACAAAGTGGTGCACCGAGACATAAGATACATGATTGCACAGCATGGGAACATCGACCGAATGCGCGGGGCAGACGCGCGATAGGTCGTTCAGCAGGAGATCCACGAGCATAATGTTCACGGCGCGGTCCTTTTTCGGATGCGACTAAGAGTTGGGCGGGCCGCTGGTCTTCATCGAAATCGGCTGAACGCGCGATTGTGCCTTTGATCGGTCGCGGTATGAATGGCGCCCTCACAGTTCATGGCTTGCGCTATCAAGAAACGTGAAGATGTGGTCGATCAGCGAAAACCCTGAATGACAGGCTCAATCGCGAACATGCATCGGGCTCTCAGTTGCGGACGGGTATTGCGCTTGAATTCGAGCGTCGACCCTAATCCCCTCTCCAGGGAGAGCGGTATACATCTGAGGCATGTAACCCGAAAGTTCGCGTCTCGCAGTAGCATTTGCGCTTGAAGTCAAAGCGCAAGGTGAGATCGCTGGTGAGTGCCGTTCTTGCAGCACAAGCACCTGATGCACTGCAGTACGCAGGGATCCGCTGCTCGCGCAGTGCACGTCATCATCGTCTGGTCGACTCCCGGTATCGATCTTGTAAGCTGCGACGTCCGTCTCGTTGTCGAATTCATCCACGACGTCGATGCCGTTGCTCAAAAATGCGGATTGAGATTGTGCGCAGCTGCAAGATCGGCCAACTCCGCAATAACCCGTCCATGTTTGTTCGAGACGAGCCTTGTCACAACCGACGTTTAGCTATCCCACCCAGCGACCGCGTATGCGTAAGCTGAAGTCTATTGAGGGTGCGGAGCAGGTGTTTGCGGCTATCAGAAGTCGGTTGTCCAAGTCTCTTCACGATCAGCAATGCAGCATTCTGAAGAATTTCACTCGTTTTCGGGTTTCTATGCGTATGCGCTGTTCGCCGGCCTGAACTAGGTCGCGCGCTGTACCGATGCGGCTGCAACATCGTACGAAATGTACGGATCTGAGGCCGCAACAACACGGCTGCAGAGCGGCCGTCTGGAATTGTCCGGTACGTACAGAGTTCTTGCATCAACAGCGGACGAAATCTGTCAACGTAAGTGGGCGAGCGGCGGAATAATCCGCACCGCGACGTTCACTGGTTCAAGCTACCGGTTGACGTTCGACGATGGCCCTTCAGGTCGAGAATGATTGGGGGCGGGGGCGAAGGTGGTCGGCTCTTCCGCAGCCAGCACCTTACAGGCCCGACAATTTGGAGGACTTTTATGAAGATGGTGAAGAGCCTTTTGCTCGGTTCGGCGGCGGGATTGATTGCTGCAGGCGGAGCACAGGCGGCCGATCTGCCCGTTAAGGCCAAAGCGATCGAATACGTGAAGATCTGCTCGCTTTATGGAGCTGGATTCTACTATATCCCAGGCACGGACACATGCATCAAGCTGGGTGGTTATCTGCGCGCCGATACTCTGCTGGCCACAAGCTCTGACTTTAACGCTGCCACCGGTGGCGTGGCTGGTGCCCGGAACCGGCTGAGCAATTACTACACGACCCGGGCTCGCCAAGATTTGCAGATCGATACGCGCACCGCGACCGAATACGGCGTGGTCCGGACGTTCGCCGAGCTCACGTTCACTTGGACCAGCGGCACTTATAGCGGTGCAGGAACGACCGCCGTAAATGGCGCGACGGCTTACACGTCGTCGGTCGGTTCTGCGGTCGCCGGTGGAGCACTTGGTGTCTACTACGCCTTCATCCAATTCGCCGGGCTCACATTTGGTAAGGCGGAGTCGCAGTTCAGGACCCCCTGGGCAGAATATCCCGCAAACAATTTCGAACTGCCGGGAAGCGCCGGATGGGATCCTGTGAATCAGGTCACTTATACCGCTGATTTTGGTCAAGGAATCACAGCTTCTTTCTCTGCCCAAGATCAGGTCGCAAACTACACGACCAACCTCTGGAACGTGAGTGGCGCGACCGCAGCAGGAATTGCCACGGGTTCGTATGGTGCCAACGATATCGGCGGTTCGCGAGCGCCAGACCTCGTGGCCAGGGTCCGTGTTGACCAAGCTTGGGGACTCTTCCAGGCGTCGTTCGCCGCGCACGACAACCATGCGGCATATTATGGCGCGTCCGAAGTCACCGGCCATCCGGGGGACAAATGGGGCTGGGCTGGACAATTGGCCTTGTCGATCAAAAATATCCCGACCGGCGCGGGTGACACGATCAATGTGACCGGCGTATATACGAACGGCGCGAGCGCGTACAACTTCCACGATTATCTGCCCTCGACCTACGCGATGTACGGCGGTACCGGCCTAGCTGGTGCATATCAAAGCCTTGGGTTTGGTGGTGTGTCGGACACAGTGTTCGTCACGGGCGCTGGCCAGGAGCTGACCACGACTTACGGCTTCAACGGTGGATATACCCACAATTGGGATCCATACTGGAATACGTCGATCTTCGGCGCATGGGCTGCCGTCCGGTACAACAACACGGCCAAGGGGTACATCTGCGGCGCGGTCGTCGCAACTGTCGCTCTCTCGAGCGGTCTTGCCGGTTGCAATCCTGACTTCAACTACGCGGTTGTCGGCACGAAGACGTCCTGGACTCCGGTCAGAAACCTGACCTTCACGGGCGAACTCGCGTATATGATGCTCGATCAAAAATATGCAAGCGGAAGCACTGTGACGCTCCCGCTGCAATCGGGGATCGCAAAGCCTGCTGCTCCCTACGAGCTGAAGGACCATAACAGCCTCGTGCTGCTGCTCCGCGCTCAGCGCAACTTCTAAAGTCTATTCAAACTAGTGAAGGAGAAAACGCGACTTCATAGATGAAAAGCTGACCTCCAAGAAAAGGCCTCCGGCATGCCCGCCGGAGGCCTTTTGACTTCAGCGGGCTTGTTGCTCGGACGAAGCCACCTCAGGCACGCTCGATTGAGGAACGCACGTCATAATTGTGCCTCGCCGCGCTAGTCATCTGGAACGCAAGTTCGTCACATTAGTTGATAGCTCGAATCTCTACAGAGGAGAGAGCTTGTGGCGAATGCAGGTGAGCGAGGCCGGCCGATCGCGCCGTTGGTGCTTAGTCCGCCGGAGCGGGCGTACTTGGAGAGACAAGTTCGTCGTCATCGCGTTGCCCGATCGCTATCTGAGCGCTGCCGCGCGATCCTGCGGTGTGCGGATGGCTTGCCAAGCAAGTCTGTGGCTGTCGAACTCGGCCTCCACGAACACACCGTCGGCAAGTGGCGCCGCCGATTTTTGAAGGATCGCTGTGATGGCCTGCTTGACGAGGCCCGCCCGGGCCGCCCTCGAACCATCAACGACGATCAGGTTGCTGAGGTAATTGAGCGGACATTGCGTACAACGCCACCCGACGCGACGCACTGGTCGATCCGCTCAATGGCTGCGGAAACTGGCTTTTCCCACACCACGATCCGCCGAATGTGGACGGCGTTCGGCCTGCAGCCGCACCGCAGCCAGACATTCAAGCTGTCGAGCGACCCGCTGTTCGTCGACAAGGTCCGCGATATCGTCGGCCTTTACCTTTCCCCACCGAACCGAGCCCTTGTCCTCAGTGTCGATGAGAAAAGCCAGATCCAGGCCCTGGATCGCGAGCAGCCGGTCCTGCCGATGATGCCGGGCGTACCGGAACGGCGCACGCACAGCTATGTGCGGCATGGTACGACCTCGCTGTTTGCCGCGCTCGATGTCGCCTCTGGATTCGTCATCGGCAAATGCTACAAGCGCCACCGGGCAGTCGAGTTCTTGAAGTTCCTCAAAGAGATCGACGCTCAAGTCCCTGAAGGGATCGATGTCCATATCGTCATGGACAACTACGCCACTCACAAAACACCCAAGATCAAAGCGTGGCTCGCCCGTCGGCCGCATTATCATGTCCACTTCACGCCGACTTCCGCGTCATGGATCAATCAGGTCGAACGCTGGTTCGCTGAGCTCACCCGAAAGCAGATCCAGCGAGGTGTTCACACCTCCGTCAGGCAGCTCGAGGCCGACATCCGTACCTTCATCGACCTGCACAACAAAAATCCCAAGCCCTTCAAATGGACCAAGTCCGCAGACCAGATTTTGGCTTCCGTCAAACGCTTCTGCCACAAAGCCCAGCAGACTTTATGTGGCGAACTTTAGATTCACGTGACTAGTTATCTGGAACGCAAATTCGTTGCATTAGTTGATCGCTCGATCTCTAGAGAAGAGAGCGCTACTGGCGAATGCAGGTGTGCGAGGCCGGCCGATCGCGCGGTTGGTGCTTAGTCCGCAGGAGTGGACGTACTTGGAGAGGCAAGTTCGTCGTCATCGTGTTGCCCGGTCGCTATCTGAGCGGTGCCGCGCGATCCTGCGATGCGCGGATGGCTTGCCAAGCAAGTCTGTAGCTGCCGAACTCGGCCTCACGAACACACCGTTGGCAAGTGGCGCCGCTGATTCTTGAAGGATCACTGTGATGGCCTGCTTGACGAAGCCCGCCCTGGCCACCCTCGAACCATCGACGACGATCAGGTTGCTGAGTAATCGAGCGGACATTGCGTACGACACCGCCCGACGCGACGCACTGGTCGATCCGCTCGATGGCTGCGGAAACTGGCTTTTCTCACACCACGATCCGCCGAATGTGGACCGCGTTCGGCTTGCAGCCGCACCGCAGCCAGACATTCAAGCTGTCGAGCGATCCGCTGTTCGTCGACAAGGTGCGCGATATTGTCGGGCTTTACCTGTCCCCGCCGAACCGAGCCCTTGTGCTCAGCATCGATGAGAAAAGCCAAATTCTGGCACTCGATCGCGAGCAGCCGGTCTTGCCGATGATGCCTGGGATGCCGGAACGTCGTACGCACAGCTATGTGCGGCATGGTACGACCACGCTGTTTGCCGCGCTCGATGTCGCCTCGGGATTCGTCATCGGCAAATGCTACAAGCGCCACCGCGCAGTCGAGTTCTTGAAATGTTTTCGACTGCGCCGCTGCGCAGGCGAGGCTTGCGATCACGAACAGCGCTAGGCCGAACACGACGACGGGCTTGCGCCCGACCCGGTCGGAGATCGGTCCGTAGATGAGCGGCGCCATCGCAAGGCTCAGCATGAAGGCGCTCATCGTCAGGCCAACATGCGAGGGGCTGCCGCGACGACAGCACGATCAGCCGCGACTACGTGCTCCAGATCGTTGAAAGAGATCGATGCTCAAGTTCCTGAAGGCCTCGATGTCCATATCGTCATGGACAACTACGCCACTCACAAGACACCCAGGATCAAAGCGTGGCTCGCCCGTCGGCCGCATTATCATGTCCACTTCACGCCGACTTCTGCGTCATGGATCAATCAGGTCGAGCGTTGGTTCGCTGAACTCACCAGAAAGCAGATCCAGCGAGGTGTTCATACCCCCGTCAGGCAGCTCGAGGCCGACATCCGTACCTTCATCGACCTGCACAACAACAACCCGAAGCCCTTCAAATGGACCAAGTCCGCTGACCAGATTTTGGCTTCCGTCAAACGCTTCTGCCACAAAGCCCAGTAGACTTTATGTGGCGAACTTTAGATTCATCTGACTAGAAGCATCACGCGGGTGAGTGCGGTGTCCGATCGAGTCGTTAACGCAATTCTGATGCAGGTGCATTTTTTCGCGCCAATTGGTCTGGTTCGGCGAGAATAGACTTTTGCAGCGCAATGCAGTTGCGTCTGAGGCGCTATCTGCTCTTACATCGTCAGTTGGCGTGGCGAGGCGATGATCGTTAGAAGCGCCGCTTCATCGCTTCATATCATTGGAAAGACCGTGGATGAACGGACGCCGAGACCGGCGCCACGGAATTCGGCAAATGCTTCGAGCGGCTTTTCCGTGAGCGGCTACGCGGCTACTGACTCGGTTGTCAGCCGGATAGGGAGTATCTCTCAGAAAGCTCACCAGATTTGGGGCAATCGAAGAACAAGAATCTTCGCGTGCTAGTGAACTAGTCGAAATGTGAAGTTGCAGAATCGGTTGCAGCATACGCCCCGGAAATGAGTCCGTAACAACCGCATGCCTTTTGTTCCAGGCCGCGGCGCTCTCCAATTTGTAGCACGCCTCGTGTTTTACGAATTAAACGTTGTTCTTCAAAGCGGTTTAACGTCTCCGTTACTCCAGCGCGGCGCAGGCCCAAGACGCAAGAGAGATATTCATGGGTGACTGGAAGAACATGAGCTTCCACAGCATCGCTCGCCAGACAGAGCCAGGATGCAAGCCGCTTTTCGCGATCATGTCGGACCCCGCATAGCCCTGTCTGAGCACAATGCAGGCTCAGCGCTTGAACATACCGAAGTAGGTGTTCTCGGATTTTAGGGCGCTTGTCCATCAAGCGATACAAGTCCGCGACGCGGATCCTGTGCGCGCTTCCCGGAATCAGTACGACCGTCTGATAAGTCGAAACGTGTCCCCCTAATAGCACGGCAGCTCCGACTGCCCCCCGACTGCCTATTGTGGCGGTCTCAAGGATGCATCCTGCCGCAACAATCCTCAACGACACGAGACCCGATTCTACGAAATAGACGTGATCAAGATTCCTTTTCGGCTCTTGCAGAAGCATACGCTCTCTGAGTACGACCGGCTGGAAGAACTCTCCTATAGCCGCGAGGTCTTGCAATGAAAGCGCCGCCAAGATCGCGTTCTTGACAAAGAACCGCGTATTCGAACGCATGGCATTGAAGCGGCGGTTCGTGGCCTGCGTGCCGCCAGGCCGCACAAAAGCGAAATCTGCGGAGCTGTCAGAAATATCGACGGCGCTCGATACGTCACTGGTCATAATGCCCCCGTCCCTGGTGGTCACCCCGTCGACGTTCACGAACTGTTGAAGTGCACCATAACAATGCATTTGTACTGATTAATGCAAATGTGGGTCCTTCAACGACTAAATCCCGCGTTGTAATGCGCCCTTTCGGCGGCTTTCTGCAGGTGCAGACTGCGAATACCTGCCCCTTACATGCCCATTGGCTAGCGCAAGCTGCGTGGAGGGATGTTCGAAGCCGACGTCGCCAAGGGCTCAGCCGAAGGTTGCACGCGCCTGCCAGTAAGCGCAGTCTCAGCCCAGCGGTTCGTACCCCATCCCAAGGTGGGCGACCAAGTCGCACCGATAGGCTGGTCGCCGTCTCGCTTGAGCCGATGACTCGACCGTGGCATCGATGGGCGTACCGCCCAGTTCGAAGAGCGCCAAGAGCATAGGCGAGGGTGAGCGCGAGAAATCGTTGTAGCAGCGGCCTAGCCGAACTTCGTCGTGTTTCTTGAAAAGACGCCTAAATCCTGATTGGAGAGGGCCATACACTTAGTCTTCGCCCAAATTGAGAGCGGGCACTCGCTAGTTGATGAGGTCAAGCATGATGGACATTCCTACCCCTTGAGGGAACCGCTGGCCTCGATTGCCGTTCAACGGTGCTCCTTTAGGTGTCCTAATGATGGATCCCACGGGAAGCGAAAATCCCCATACCCGACGACACCGGTAATGCCAGCACATGGACTGTCCCTTCGCGCTACAACGTAGTGCCTGGTTGAGTGTCTCGCGGATTTCTTGCGCCGGCCGCCGGCGAAATGCTCTCGACCGTGGTTGAGCCGGCAAAGGAGCTTGCGCGCGCGACAGTCACAAAGAGCTTTTCAGGCGGGCACCGATTTGGTTGACACAGAGTAGTCTGCCACAAACCTTAGTTCTCGGAGCGGTCGCATTAGCCTGATCGACTCCTGGTAAAGCTCATGCGCCTGGTAGGCTGCGAGTTCTGTCTCGTTGTCGAACTCACCATAGACTAGACTGTATGTCCCCTCCACAAAATGAGGCGACTCACCCTCGATGTTGCGACGAGGGTTGCCTGGATGAACCAGGCAGAGCCTCAAACAAGGAGGGCGAATCGTGGATCATCATACCGATGCCTTCGTCGGACTCGATACGTCAAAATCGCGCAATGCAATAGCCCTTGCCGATGGCGGCCGTGGTGGCGAGGTCCGATATCTCGGGGAGTTTTCTGCCACGCAGGCAGCGATCCGAAAGCTGGTGGCAAAGCTTGCAGCGAAATGCTGTCATTTGACGTTTTGCTACGAAGCAGGGCCGACAGGATATTGCCTCTACAGACTGCTCAAAAGCCTCGGCCATGACTGCCTGGTAGTGGCCCCCTCGCTTGTTCCGAAGAAGGCCGGCGATCGAGTGAAGACGAACCGGCGCGATGCGGTAAGCCTCGCCAAGCTGTTGCGCGCGGGCGAGCTCACCGCGGTGTGGGTGCCGGACGAGCGCCATGAAGCTATGCGGGATCTCTCGCGCGCCCGCCAGGCAGTGAAGAAGGACCTCCAGGGCAAGCGTCAACAGTCTCGTCATTGATGCTGCGGCTGGGACGCATCTATCCGGGCAAGACAACGTGGGGACCAGCCACCCACATGAGATGGCTGATGTCGCAGAAGCTCGAGCATCGCGAGCAGCGCATCGCATTCGAAGAGTTACTTGAGGGGATACGCCAGGAAAGTGAGCGGATGGAGCGTTTGGAAGATGCCATCCGCGAGGTGGTACCCGAGTGGTCACTTGCCGAGGTTGTCGCGGCCCTGCACGCGATGCGGGGGATTGATCTCATTGCGGCTGTGGGGGGCCGGCCGAGATCGGTGATCTCTCCCGCTTTCAAAATCCGCGTGAGCTGATGGGCTATCTGGGTCTGGTGCCTACGGAAAACTCGACTGGCGACAAGGTCAAGCGCGGCGGCATCACCAAAGCCGATAATGGGCGGGCGCGACGTATTCTTGTGAAGGCGGCCTGGAGCTGTCGATATCCGCCGCGCGTGAGCCGAGACAAGCAGCCTAAGGTGGAGGCCTCGCCGAGAGGCGCGAGAGAGATTGCGTGGAAAGCGCAAACCAGATTGTGCGGACGGTTCCGCTCACTCGAGCGGAAGGGCAAGCGGCGCACCGTAATCGTCACGGCGATCGCTCGCGAGCTATCCGCCTTCATTTGGGCAATCAATCGCGAGCTCAGTATCGCTCCGGTGAGGACCGCCTTGTGCGGTTTGATGGAGGATGAAGACATAGGCGTATGACTGACCATATGCCTATGCCGAAGGTTTCCCGACTTGAAGTCGTCTCGACGGGCGCTCGACGCCGTTGGACACTGGAAGAAAAGCGGCGGATCGTCACCGAGAGCTATGACGGGCCACGTCTGGTGTCGGTGACGGCACGACGTAACGGGCTGTCGACAAGCCAATTGTTCACGTGGCGCCGGTTGGCGCGCGAAGGCAAGTTGATCGGGGATGCCGCGCCGGTGCTTGTTCCGGTTGAGATCACGCCTGCGGCGGCTCCGATCTCGAGTGGCGCGCCACAACCGGTGTCTTCACCGCCTGCGCAACGTGCAAGGGCCGGCATTATCGAGATCGAGCTTGGCGGCGGCTGTCGCGTGCGGGTTGACCGGGACGTGGACAGGGAGGCGCTGCAGCGGGTTCTTGAGCTTTTGAGACGGCGATGATCCCGATCCCGAGCGGCGTCAGGGTCTGGATCGCCACCGGCCACACCGACATGCGCCGCGGGATGCAAAGCCTGGCGCTTGCGGTCCAGGAGAGCCTGAAGCGCGATCCTCATGCCGGCGATCTCTACATCTTCCGGGGTCGCCGCGGCGATCTGGTCAAGATTCTCTGGCATGACGGGCTGGGCATGTCGCTCTACGCCAAGCGCCTGGATCGCGGCAAGTTCATCTCCTATGGCCTTTGTCAACTGTTTTGAACACAGCTTCCCGATCGCCCGTTTTGGGACGTGGATATTTGATGCATACGATCCGCATGGGTGAGGACGCCGAGTGTTCTCGACGGTCGCTCAGACTCCTATGCGGGGATTGGCTACCCCATGATGACGGTGCGTCGGAGGGCTGCCTCGCTCTGGCCTCGGACGTCGGCGTTTCCGCTGTCCAAAATGAATTCGAGGATTCCCTCTACCGCGCTCGGCGTCCTCGCTGATGCGGATCGTAGGATACGTCTTCGATTACGCGCCTAGCGGGACGCGCTGGCCGATGGACCAGATAAAGCCGAGCAGTTCCCGCGCAACTGCAGCGGTAGCGACGACTGAGCGTTTTCCGCGGGCTGTAAGCTTCCGATAGGTCTTGTGCAGACGTAGCTGCGCTTTCCAGGCCAGAGCAGCGATATCTTGTGGAACTGGCGGGCAACGCTCTTTCATCCATTGCCCGACCTTCGGCGTGGTACGATAGCTCCAGGCAGCTTCACACAGCACGGCCCGCGCGATCGAACTGCCCGCCTTGGTGATGCCGCGCGGCCTTACCGTACCGCCGCTGCTGTGCTCGCCTGGGGCGAGGCCGAAGTAGGCAACGAGCTGCCGCGGATGAGCGAAGCGGGAGAAGTCTCCGACCTCGGCGAGTATCGTAGCGGCGACGATCGGACCGACGCCCTTCAATGCTTGCAGAGCCTGCATCTGTTTGGCCCACGGGAGCTCGCGAGTAGTTCGCGGATTTGCTCCTCTACTCCAGCCTTGCGAGCCTCGTCATGCTCAAGTGCGTTGAGATAGGTCTGGAATGCAATCTGTTGCGCCGGATGGGCGAACGTCCTGTTGCAGAGCCATATCCGGTGTCGGCGACTCCAAGCCTTACCCTCGAAGCGTAAGTCGCAACGGAGCATGAACGCCTGAATGCGAATGCGATCTCGGCGGACATCCTGACCAGCTGCGTGCCGCGCCCGTACCAGGTCGCGTAGTGCCTCATGAAGCGCGTCCGGCACCCAGACATAGGTGAGCTCACCGGCCCGATGCAGACGAGCCAAAATGATGGCGTCGCGCCGGTCATTCTTGATCCGCTCGCCCGGCTTGCGTGGCGTCAACGAGGGCGCGCACACTCTGCAGATCATCCCCATTGTCGAGAGTTGACGTTGAACGTTGTAGCCGCATGATCCAGCCTCGTAGACGAACTCGACGACACCATGTCGACGCGCCAGACTCCGAGCGAGTTTGCCGATTGCCGTCGGATCGTTCTTGATCGTGCCGACATGCCGAACCTCACCCGCTCGCCCAACGCCCGCTACCGCGACAGAAATTGTCTCTTTGTGTACGTCGAGACCAACGAAGGCACAAACCGATTGCATAGCATTTCTCCTTCCTTGCCGGGTCCAATCCGGACGACGCCCAAGATGCGATCACGGGCAGGAAAAGGCCATGTCATCTGGCCGGCGACGGTGGATGGCGTGGTATCGCTGACCGCAGCTCAGATGGGCTATTTGCTGGAGGCGATCGACTGGCGCAATCCCCAACACAGCTGGCGGCCGCAGAGCGCAGGATAGGTTGCGCAATAGTCCCGTGAGATTGCAAAAAGCGCACGCCAAATCGTCGCTTTTGTGATTCCATCGGTGCATGGGTGACGGTCCCCAGAAGCTGCCGGAAGACATTGAGGCGCTGCAAGCGGCGTTGCTGGCGACGCGCGCCGAACTCGCCAGCGTTCGCGCCCAGCAGTCCGACGACCATGCTCTGATCGCTCACCTGAAGCTGCAGATCGAAAAGCTGAACCGTGATCGTTATGGCCCTCGCTCGGAGCGTACCGCAAGGCTGCTGGATCAGCTCGAACTGACGCTGGAGGAGCTCGAGGCCTCAGCGACTGAGGACGAACTCGCTGCCGAAATGGCCGCGGCCAAGACGACGAAGGTGGCCTCGTTCACGCGCAAGAGGCCGTCGCGCCAGCCGTTCCCGGACCATCTGCCTCGCGAGCGGGTGCTCGTGCCGGGACCTGTGGCGTGCGCCTGCTGCGGCGGAGCGAGGTTGTCCAAGCTCGGGGAGGACATCACCGAGACGCTGGAGGTGATCCCGAAGTCCTGGAAGGTGATCCAGCACGTCCGGGAGAAGTTCAGCTGCCGTGATTGCGAGAAGATCAGCCAGTCCCCGGCGCCGTTCCACGTCATCGACCGTGGTTGGGCCGGCCCCAGCTTACTGGCGATGGTGCTGTTCGATAAGTTCGGCCAGCACCAGCCGCTGAACCGTCAGGCCGAACGCTATGGCAAGGAAGGCGTGCCGATCAGCCTGTCGACCCTCGCCGACCAGGTTGGTGGCTGCACTGTTGCGCTGACGCCCTTGTTCCGGCACCTCGAGGCCCATGTGCTGAGTGCCGAGCGATTGCACGGGGATGACACGACGGTGCCGGTCCTGGCCAAAGGCAAGACCGACACCGGCCGCATCTGGGTCTATGTACGCGACGACAAGCCTTTTGGCGGGCAGGCCCCGCCGGGAGCAGTGTTTTATTACTCGCGCGATCGCGCGGGCGAGCATCCCCAGGCCCATCTGGCCGGCTACAACGGCATCTTCCAGGCCGATGCCTATGGCGGCTATGGCAAGCTTTACGACCCGAGCCGCAACGTAGGTCCGATCCTGGAAGCGGCGTGTTGGGTCCATGCCCGACGACCGTTCTTCGTGATGGCTGATCTGGCGGAGAATGCGCGCCGCAAGGTACAAGGCAAAAAGCCAGCGGTGATCTCGCCTCTGGCACTGGAAGCAGTCCGTCGGATCGACGCCTTGTTCGAGATCGAGCGAGGCATCAACGGCGAGACGCCCGAACGGCGCCGGGCCGTCCGCCAGGAGCTGAGCGCGCCGCTGATGGCCGATCTGAAAGTCTGGATGCGTGAACAACGCGCCAAGCTCTCCCGGCGCAACGACGTTGCCAAGGCGATGGACTACATGCTCAAGCGCTGGGATGCGTTTACCCGCTTCCTCGACGATGGCCGCATCTGCCTGTCGAACAACGCCGCCGAGCGAGCCCTGCGCGGCATCGCCCTGGGGCGGAAGTCTTGGCTGTTCTGTGGCTCCGACCGCGGCGGCGACCGTGCCGCGATGATGTACAGCCTGATCGTCACAGCCAAAATGAACGACGTGGATCCACAAGCTTGGCTCGCCGACGTCCTGGCACGCATCGCTGCACATCCCGTACAACGGCTCGACGAACTTTTGCCCTGGAATTGGCGCGACCGAAATAAGCAAGTCAACCAAGCAGCCTGAGTGACCGCTACGCGGTCCTCACCGGATGCTTACGTTGGAGCCACGGCCGCAGAAAGTTCTTCGACCTGGCGAAATCTGGAGAGGCGCCGATTGCCAGCGAGGCCTTGCGACGCATCGATATCCTGTTCGACATCGAGCGCACCATCAACGGCAAAACGCCGGAACAGCGGCTTGCGGCACGTCGTGATAAGTCGAGGCCGATCGTCGCCGATCTCGAAATCTGGATGCGCCAGCAGCGAACCTTGCTCTCATCAGGCAACGATACTGCAAAGGCGATCAACTACCTGCTCAACCGCTGGGCGGCGTTCACCCGATTCCTGGACGATGGCCGCATCTGCCTCTCAAACAACGCTGCCGAACGAGCGTTACGCGGTGTGGCTGTGGGAAGACGAAATTGGACCTTCGCCGGTTCAGATGCTGGCGGCAATCGTGCCGCCGCTGTCTATACCCTGATCGAAACCTGCAAGATGAACGACGTTGATCCGCAAGCTTGGCTCGCTGACGTGTTGGCCAGGCTTCCAGATCACCCCGTCAATAGAGTCGCCGACCTGCTCCCGTGGAATTGAAAGGCGACCCAACAGTCCAAAGCGGCTGCGGCCTGAGGCGCCGCGGCAGACCGGCGCGCCTGCCCGGGGTGCTGGCCGGATGCGTACAACTGTGTTGCGCGTTGCGCCAGTCGATCGCCTCCAGCAAATAGCCCATCTGAGCTGCGGTCAGTGATACCCCCGTCCACCGTCGCCGGCCAAATGAAGCCGCCGCCGTCCAGCCGCTTGGCGTAGAGCGACAGCCCGACCCCGTCGTGCCATAGCGCCTTGATCAGCGTGCCGGCACGGCCACGCAACACAAAGACGCCGCCAGCAAAAGGATCTCGCCCACTGCACCAGTAACGCCAGACCGTGCATGCCTTTGCGCATGTCAGTGTGACCAATTGCGATCCAGATTTTCGCGCGCTGCTGCGGTAGGGATCATAGCCGCTCCAGCATATCCAACACCTGCGACAGCTGGATGATATCAACGCCGGCGTCCACGATCACGCGACGGCCATCGCCGACGACAATCTCAATACGGCCACTTGCCGGCGTGGCTAGACCTGTCGGCCGCGCTCCAGCGGGTCCGGCGTCACCATCGATGGCACAAGGCAGGCTGAAGATATTCATTATCGCTCGGCCGGAACCCGAGCGACCGCCGCCAACTCAACAGGAGCGAGCGAGAGATCCGATTCCTCCTGCTGTCGATGAGACGGAGCGCGAGGCTTGCAAACTCTCCAAAACGATCCTGAGCTTCTCATCATCGCTCCATCGACGCCGCCGGCAGTCTCAACAACATCGAACCGCTTAATGAGCACTACACTTATTGCTGTCCATGAGCGCTGTTACACAGCAGTGGCATTAACCCGAGGCGGGGCTCATAACGAAAATATTACGCGCGGCCTGAGGTCGAAGTTTCCCATACTCGGTCCCGATGCGTCCTAAAATCCGCGCCCGAGTGGGATAATTTACATTTTGAAACCGCTCGATTTGACTTGGTCTAAGAAACCGATACCTGCGAGGGGACTGTTCTGCAGTTAGAAACTGACTCCGCCGCTGGGCTCACATGGCAGACAGTTGAAGCGCTGCTGCAACGACCACCCTGAGTGCAGGTGAAGATTTCTGCTGAATGATGCACACAACTCGCGCGTATCAAACCGATTGGTCTCGATCTGCCACACTCGATCGCGGCGAGCGAGCCTAGCGCTTGCACTTTCCCGAGAATCCAGTTGAGCAAACCGGTCGCCCCAGACGCGAGCCCCCAGGAGGGTTACTTAACGCTCCACGTATTCCGAATTCGGCCCTTTGGGCTCTATCGTCAGGTCTGGCTCCAATCCCCATACAATGTACTGCCGAAGTCCGCGCCGGCTCGGCCGAATTCACCTCGCCTGCAATGAAAGCAGCACCGTACCTGTAGCCTGCTAACCGCCGCGCCGTGGACTGGCTCCGGCAATGAAAGCACTATCAATTCTCAGCCACCTCACGGCATCCTCATCACCAGCTGGTTCGTGAGTGGGTGAATGACACACGCTGATTGACAATCTGGCTTCCGCGTCAACTCCGTGCTGGACAGCGTCAGCAACAATGCCAGCGCATCGAGCTTACCTGTGCTCTGCATCCAACGGACCGGGCGCTAAGACCAATCCATTCCGCCCAGACTGAGAGCAACTGCGAGCAACCTGATGTCAGGGCGGCGAACTGGCGCGCACAGTTATAAGTCCAACATCGTCCACAATCGCAATCTGCGTACCGAACGGCTTCGAGAGCTTCTGCAGACGCTCCAGAATAGCTATTGCCTGCGGTCCATGCGCCCGCCGCGGGACGCCCCGGTTGGCAAGCCTCTTAGAGCGATCGAGCTCGATCGGGTACAGCCGCAATTCAACAAGCTGGTTCTGCTCAAATCGGCTGGCCGCCACTATACTCTCGTAGAAGACTGGATCTGAAAATCCGGGATCTGTCTCGTACCCTCTTGTCATCTCACTCGCCGTCACCTCAGCGTCCGTGTCGGTTCGTGGGTCCTTATCGTAAGCAGCATACATGTCAGCCCCGACCGGCGTCCGGAGATCGTCGATAATGAAATTGCCCAACCCATAAAGGATCGGCCGACTCTTGTAGATTTCGATGGCCCGCAACTGATGCGGCCCATGCCCCACATATGCGTCCGCGCCAGCGTCGATCAGCCCTTGCGCAAGCGATTGTTCATAATCAGGCGGCTCCTGACACCAATTCCCGGGCTGGTGTCCGTGATTCGTAACGATGCAAAAGTCGGAGAACTGCTTGCCCTGACGAACGTTTCGCACAATCTTGGCAAAATCGCGCGGATCGGCTTCGTAGCTGTAGCTGATCGTGTCGCCTGTATTATATGTCACTCCAGAGAGCACCACCCTATTCGGATCCTCACGATGGGACTTGACGCCTGGCAACGCGTTGCGTATCCGCCTCAAGCTCTCGAGCATCTCGGGCAAAACAATGGTGGTCTTCGCCAACCGGAGTGTGTTTACGCCCGCTCTGCCCGGAGCCTCGCCCGCCGGATCGGCGGCGCGAGATAACGGCGTGAAGGTCGACGCAAACGATACCAGCGAGACGCGACCGCGTGGCGTCTCCAGAAAGCGAGCAGCGCCTGCCTGCGCGAGACTCTCGCCTGCCCCCGCATGCACGATCCCGCTCTGATCGAGCGCCTGGCTCGTCTCGCGCATTCCTTCAAGGCCCCAGTCAAGGGCATGATTGTTCGCGCGACCTAGGATGTTGAATCCCATCGCCCTTAAATCGGGGCCGAGCTCCGGCAGGCTGACGTGATACGCACCGCCATACTCAGCCTCAGGGCTACCCTTGAACGATCGAATATCAAAGATGTTGGTTTCCATGTTGCCGAATGTGACATCGGCATTCTGGAGAATTTTGACGACGGCGGCGAAACCTGCTCCCTGATATTTGGTTAGCGGTCTTGTGGCGATCAGGTCGCCCACTGCTACCATCGTGAATCCATCCGCGACGTTCGTCTCAGTTGAAGCGATAGCGTCGTAACCATTATCCTGGTCGGCCACAGACCGGTTCTTGTGTGAATGGGATTCCATAGATTTCTCCATCGGCAACTCGCTAAGGCATTTTACCTTCTTTTACCGGCAACAAACCCAAGTCAGGTGCCATGCTCACGAGACACAGTTCAGATGAAGCGATCTGTCCTTGAGCGCGGCAGTGCGCAGCAAGGACCGCCCGGATCGCTGAACTACACGTGCAGAACTAGAGTGAAATTCATTACGAGACCAACTGACGCGAGTCACCTGTGTTGAAGTAACCGTTAGGCCGTCACAGCTTCTGAATGTTCCACATCGGAAGAAGCGCCGGCATTCCGATGACGCCTGTCAGCTTTTTGCGGCGCGCAACTGGCGAGACACTCTTCCCCAAGAAGACGAAACCGACAAAATCCCAAAACATTCGCTGCATCTTGCGGGCTAGCTCCTTGCGCTCTTCGACCGTTTCGACCTCTGCCCATTTGGCGCGAAGAGACTCGTATTCCTCGTTGTTCGGCCAGCCGTACCACGCTTTGTCACCATTCGCTGCTAAGCTGATATTGCCGATCGGATTGCTCAGCGAGTAATCGGAATCGCTCGAGATGAAGATGCTCCAGCCACCTTTCTCAACAGCCCCCTTGTTCGCCCGGCGCGCGACAACTCCACCCCAATCGCTCGGTGCGAGTTCGGCATTAACTCCGATCTTCCGCAAGGACGCCGCCAATAGCTGCGAGGCGTTGTTTATGAAAGGTATGTTCGTGGGCTGAAGAATTATAACCTTCTCGCCCGAATAACCGGCCTCCTTGAAAAGTTGTTTGGCTCGTTCAGGGTCGCCGCCCTTTTTATGCCAGCCCGTGTTTTCATCATTCGAATAGACCGATCCGGTACCAAATATCGAAGTAACGGTGCTGATGTATTCCGGCGGGTACTCGGTGCGCATGAACGCATCCTGATCGATCAAGTGTAGCATCGCTTGACGCGCCTTCACATTGTCGAACGGCTTCTGCAGAAAGTTCAGGCGCAGATACCAGTCGTTGCCTCCCTTGTTCAGAACTTGGAGCTCAAGATCGGGATCACTCTTGATCGTCGAGAGCTGATCGAGTGGCGGCGATCCGAAGAAGTCGATTTCACCCGCCTGTAAAGCAGCGAAAGCAGTCTGCTGATCTGCGATATTGTCCCAGATCACACGTTCAACCTTAACGATCTTTCCGCCGGCCAATCCGTCGGCCGGCTCCTTACGGGGCACGTAGTTTTCGTTGCGATCGTAAGTGAAGCTGGCGCCCGGCCTGGCAAGTGCGCGATTGAACTTGAACGGCCCCGATCCGATATTCGATGTGACCTGCTCTGTTGCGGGGGTGCTCGCATCTTTCTCGCGCATGATGAAGAGGCATGGCGTCGCAATATTCGCGAGAATATCGATCAGAAAGCCTAGCGGCTCCTTCAACGCGATCGTAAAGGTTTTGTCGTCCTTCTTTGAAATATCTTTGGCCCGTGCCACCATCAGCTGTCCGCCGGGATTCACTTCGGCCCAGCGGCGGATCGAGGCCACACAGTCCGCCGCAGTGACAGGGGCGCCGTCGTGCCAGCTCAGACCATCCCGGAGCTGAAATGTGTAGGTTCTGTTGTCGCCGGAAACGGTCCAGGTGGCCACCATTTGCGGCTGCGGCATAAACCTGGAATCAAGCGAGAACAGCGTGTCGTAGATCGCCAACCCATGATTCGCGGTGACATATGCCGCAGTAGAGATAGGATCGAAGACGCGGAGGTCACCGCCTCCTGTTACCATGCGGACGGTCCGCGCAGCGGCGAGCTCCGTCTGAGCCCATAGGGCTGAAGGAATGGACAAAGCCGCCCCGGCAGACGCTCCCGCCTTAATGAGCTTGCGACGAGATATTACCATGGGTCCCATCCTCTCTGAGTCGACTGCGCGATCGACTCGGGTCTACTTGTTGTGTGAGTTATCGTTAGGCTCCGCCCCGACCAGCTCTTCCTCGCGTGACTCTGCATCTGGGCTTTTCCAGCGCTATCAAACGATATTGGAGCTTGCCTGCAGTTTTATGGCGAGTTCCCATCCCAAGCCGACGGTTACGCCCTTGTTTACACCAAACCCGCCGGATTTCTGCATCCTAGGAAATCCCGCCACTTGGGACAGTTTGCCTACAGACTTGTCCGGAACCCAATCCTGCGCGAAGTCGCCGTTTCAACCATGTCCATGGGATCTGTTAAGGAACTGCCGTGACGCCCCCTGCGCAGCAGCGCGACAATAGGTCCGATGTCTCGTTGTGCTTCTATATTCAGCGTGACCACTTCATTGTCGCGCTTTCGAGAGCCCGCTCGCAACTCGAAATTTTTCGAGGACGCCGTCGTCGCCGTATGCTGTATCGCTTCTCCACGGATCGCCCAGCGCGAAGGCCGTTTCGGCTTGAAGTCGCCTGCCGTCAAGCATAACGATCCTGACCCGTGATGGCATATTGCGCAGTTGCCCGCGCACGATCTCGCTCGCGAATTCATTCGCAACGTCTCAGGACTCCACACAAAGTTTCTCTCGCAACTCTTTGACGTGCCGGATGTCTTCAGTCTCGTTGTCTAACTAGGCGCCCCCACCGGAATACCGAGCAGCACCATCGTTGCAGTGGGGAAAGCTGCACTGCCGAGAAAGCCAGTTGCGCCGTGTGAGATTGCAAAAAGAGCATTAAAGTAGGCCCAGCAAAGAGGATCTCACGAAACATCCCGGAGGACGATCATAACGAACGAATACAAGCGGCAGGCGATCGGTTTGGTCTTTCGAGCGGTTGCTCGATGGGCTCCGCGACCAAGGAGCCTAAACTACTCTGCGCGCGTCATGTCCAGCCCGATCGCTCCAAATTTGACCGAGGGTTTACGGCCGTAAGGTGGTCCGCTGGGTCATGCAGGACACATGGCCACCGAACTGCCGCTGATAGCCCTGAGCATAGCAATATCGGTGCAGAAGCCTGGCGCCGGATTGATCCACCACTCGGGATCCCGGTGTTCAATACGCCTTGGGGATTTTGCGCAGGGCGCTAAGGCCCGGCGGCTTCCGCGCCTCAATCAGCCGCACAGCCGTTTCCTACGACAATGCGCCGACATGGAGGCTTTTTCCACGCACTCAAGACAGAACTCGTTCATCATCAGCATACGCCACGAAGCAACGAGCCAACGATATCTTCGCCTACATCGAAGCCTTACTAAATTCCAACTCGATGCCATTCCACCATTGCCTCCAATTGGAGCAAAAAGCAGCATAACCCTATCCTCTTTCTTGGAGTAAGATTAAAGCTCCTGCATCCGACGTAATCGCTCACCGTCTCCCGCCACCACAGCGCGACTTTCCGCGGTCCAATCCCGATTAATCCCGCGCCAACCGGTGCTGCCTTACGATTTTCCGGCAGAGGCAGTCCTCGAAATTCAACGCTCCCCTCCAAACAGCACTCTCGCTGACTCGGTTCTCCGACGCTCGTCGCCCGAGATATCGAGGCTAATGCCTATATTCGAGCAACGTCGTATGGTGACCTCGTTCTACAAAGGAGCCAGACGGCGAATAGGACAGTAATAAGCGACGCATACGTGTCGTAAACTCGTCACGACGAGCTCCGAGAGTGCCTGGCAACCAGTAGAGGTAGCCAAGAAGATCATCAAGGCACCAGTGATGATCGTAATAGTGACGAAGCTCCGTGATTTCACAAAAATCGGAGGCGCGAAGCACTTCTCGATAGGGGGGAAGGTTGGGCCGAACTGCTCCAGGACCTGCCGGAAAAGTTCCTCCCCAGAACTCTCTGATGTCGCTCATCATCGCAGCATGCCATTCTCCAGGTTCCGACCCATCGCGCTCGCGGTTGGTTATCACAACGCAGCCATCCGGGGTAGGCAAATGGGCGAGCTTTGCCAGGACTTTGGTTTGATCCATCCACAGAAAGGAGCCCGCAATCGTCGCGATATCAAACGACGACGTTGGCTCGTCAATGTCTTCGGCTCTCGAAACTAGAAAATCAATATTCGCCGCTCCTGCCGCTTCCGCCATTCGCCTTCCCTCCTGAACCATTTCGTCGCTTGGATTGACGAAAAGCACATTCGCAACCGAGCGCGCCAAGGGAATAGCGATCTGCCCCGTGCCTGCACCTAGATCGAGGGCACGAGTTCTGTTGGAGAGGCTGCAAATCCGGACCAATGATCGGAAGAAGTCTTCTGGATAAGTTAGTCCGTGCCTCGCGTAGTAGGGCCCTGCACCACGATACAGTTCACTCGCTGCGATCATGCCTAACCCCGTTGTGTGTCTTCTTACGTGCCGAACGCCTTGAAATGACAATCCACCAGCGCGAAGCTCATCAACCAATAGGTAACATTGTTGCGTCTGTAGAGTACCTACTAAGGCTGGTAGTTGTGGGGGCGGAAAGGCTGTCGATCGGATTGACGCAACGCTGCGGCTAAGCCCCCATTCACCAGATGCTCGATCTTGATAAAAGTTTCAAGGAACGCCATTAGTAGATCCGCCAGTAGGCGGTAGCAGCGAGCGCTTGTCTCGGGTCTTTCGGCACGTAGTTATTGTATGCCTACTGCTTGTCAGAAGCCGAGTGCGCCGTCGGGAAGCTTGAAGCAGAGCCATCCGTTGAGTGGTGATGTCCGCGCGGCAAATCGAAGCCGCGTTGGTCAGCGACCGCGAAGCTAGCAAAAGAGAAACGGCAATGACAACTAGCACTCGAATATCGATCGATACTTTTTTATCGACGTTGATCCGGTCGACCGGTGAGCTGATGCTCGACATGCCGCCCTTACAGATCTCGAACAAGACAGTTAAGTCTCCGCTCGCGAGGGTCTTCGCTGGCTGGTTCGGCACGGTACTCGGTTCGTGCAGCGGTAGCGCGTCACGCGTTTAATCGGGGAAAGTGCCTGCGATATCAGACGTTCTCGTCGCGTCAGCGTGAGCTACTAGGGACGGGCAACAATTTGAGGCCCGCGCGATTTGTAACGCTCTACAGAAATAGGACATTCCTGCTGGGTTATCTGTCTGCCCCTCCGCGTTCTACTTTGCATTGCCAGAATTGTTACCGTTTTCCCAGCAACGCAACCAACGCGCCGCTAGAAATCTGAGGTCATGACAAGGTAAGTGGCTTTTACCGCAAGGCATCTTCGCTGCGAAGGCGACATTGGACATGCGAGCGTATGCGAGAAGGCCAGACGCTCAGCGTAACCAAGCGATTTGCTCAGAATACGGTCCGCCCAAGGTTTTTAGCTTGTTGAGTTCGCCGTCCTATCTGCCCGCAGGCTCGGATCGATGTAGTCGTAAAGCGTTGTGCCGTTGCGGCGCCGGTAAACGATCGGGCACTGCAAATCCCGTTTGCCCGTGGAGCGGCAGGAGCTACGCATTTGACGGTTTGTTCCGCGCCAAGTGGGGATCAGCCAAGAGCTGCATCTGCTGCAGCGTCGGGCCTCTTGTCCTCACAGCTTGTGACCAGAGCCGCGGTAACGATCAGGGGCAGCGTTGGTCTAAAGGCTCTCCACGTTTCTGATGCGATCATGATGTAGCCTGAAGTTCAGCCGCGGAGAGGTCGGAGATCATCGTCCGCCTTCTCGCTCCGGTAGTGGAGCGACCGAAACTTCTCCAGCGTTGCGCAGCACCGATAGAATAGGCTCGATTCTGCTCCTATATTCAGTGTGGCCTGGATCACTTCATCCGCCCGCGCTTTCGAGAGCCCGCTTGCAACTCGAAATTTTCGACGACGTGGTCGTCGCCGTATGCTGTATCGCTCTTCCACGGATCGCCCAGCGCCAAGTCGGTTTCAGCTTGAGGCCGCGTGCCGTCACGCATCACGATTGTGACGCGCGCAGGCATATTGCGCAGTTGCCCGCGCACGATCTGGCCAACATATTTGTTGGCCACGCCCCAAGACTCGACACAAACTTTCTCTCGCAACTCCTTGATGCCCCGGATGTCGTCAGTCGTATCGTCTAACTAGGCGGGCCCGACAGGAATACCGAGCAGCACCACATGGGGGAAGCTGTACTGCCGAGAAACCCACGCGCGCGGTTTAGGATCGCAAAAGCGGGGACCAGATACCAACACATTGGTGGCGATCAGGTCCTTTCAATCTGCTCGGGATCGATTGTTGCCTTTGAAGCGGCGGTAACTAGCACTACTTTGGCAGATTGTTGATTTTGCCGCGTTTTAGAGGATTCCCGAATCAATTTTTCAATGATTCATGGGTGGTCGGCTCTTGGAGGGGTGACCATGCCGGGATGGGGAGACGAACTCGAATGCTGGCTGATGCCGTTCTTGGACCGGCTGGGTCATAAGACCCGGCAGCGGATGTGTCCTCTATATGTTGCGGGATTGATCGGTCCTGGCGATCGCAAGAGCGTTCAGCCGATGGCAGAACGCCTTGCCACGAGCAGCTACGACCAGTTGCACCATTTCATTGCGGACGGTGTCTGGGACCCGACGCCGCTGGAGACAGAGCTGCTCAATCAGGCGGACCGACTTGTCGGCGGCAGGGATGCGGTGCTGGTTATTGATGACACCTCGCTGCCGAAGAAGGGGGAGCGCTCGGTCGGTGTTGCGGCTCAATACGCGTCGGCTCTCGGCAAAACGGCAAATTGCCAAACGCTGGTGTCTTTAACGCTTGCGCGCGGCGAAGTGCCAGTGATGGTCGCGTTACGTCTTTTTCTGCCTGACAGTTGGACAAGCGACATGCCTCGTTTGAAGCGCGCTCGCGTGCCAGTCGAACACCGAACGCCACGGTCCAAGCCGGAGATTGCTTTGGCCGAGATTGACCGCGCGATGGCGGCCAACGTGCGCTTTGGATGTGTGCTGGCGGATGCAGGATACGGACTCAGCGCACCGTTTCGACAAGGGCTAACAGAGCGCGGGCTGGCCTGGGCTGTCGGTATCCCTCGGCACCTGAAAGTGTATCCGGTCGATGTGAAGCTCATTTGGCCGATCACCAAAGTCCGCGGGAAACCACGAAAGCACCACGTGCCCGATATCTTATCGATTGCGGCAGAACAAATGCTGGCCAGCGCCAAATGGAAAACCGTGAGTTGGCGTAGCGGGACGAAAGGTCGGCTTAAAGCCCGATTTGCTGCTCTCCGTGTCCGGACCGCCGACGGCGCTCCGCAGCGGATATGGGATAAAGGTCAGCAGCATCTCCCGGGCGACGAAGCCTGGCTCATTGGCGAGCAACGTGCCTCCGGGGAGAAGAAATACTATCTCGCCAATCTTCCTGCGGCGACGGATCTGCGCACGCTGGCCGCCACCATCAAGGCACGGTGGATTTGTGAGCAGGCGCATCAGCAGTTGAAAGAGGAGCTTGGACTTGATCACTTCGAAGGGCGATCATGGCAAGGTCTTCATCGCCACGCCCTGATGACAATGATTGCCTACGCCTTCCTGCAACATCGTCGCCTCGCATGCGCGGGTCGGAAAAAAAAGAATCAACGGGCCTCCGCCTCAACCAACCATGCCCGCCGTGCGCCACGCCATCGTCGATCTCATCCTCCGGCCGCCGCCTCAGCACTGCCCATATTGCCGAAAGCAAATCCTTGAAAAACAGCGGCGAAAGCACAATCTGCCAAAGGAGTGCTAGTGTCCCGAGTCACAAGTTCGCAATCGTAGATTCGCGTTAGGTTCGCGTCGCTGTGCCAGAGATGGCGGCTTCAACAGCGACGGAGGATATGATGGCGGCCCAGCGACTTGTCCCCCTGATATTGAGCGATGATGAGCGTGCTGAGCTTCAGTCGCTGACAATGCGGCGAAAGACGGCGCAGGCGCTGGCTCTGAGAGCCCGGATCGTGCTGACCTGCGCGGAAGGCGGTCAGAACAAGGAAGTGGCGGCCAAGCTGGGCCTAGAGCGGGGAACGGTAGGCAAATGGCGGCGGCGGTTTGTGGAGCAGCGCGTGGCCGGGCTGCACGATGAGCCGCGCTCGCGCACCATTGACGATGGTCGCATCGAAGCCGTGATCGTGAGGACGCTGGAAAGCTGCCCAGAGAATGCCACTCATTGGAGTTCCCGCGGCATGGCAAAGGCCAGCGGCCTTTCGGTGTCGACGGTGCAACGTATCTGGCGGGCCTTCGGGCTCCAGCCGCACCGGCTGGAGACATTCAAGCTCTCGACCGATCCGAACTTCGTGGCCAAGGTACGCGACGTCGTCGGCCTTTACGTCTCGCCGCCGGCACACGCCATCGTTCTGTGTGTAGACGAAAAGTCGCAAATCCAGGCGCTGGACCGCAGTCAGCCGATGTTGCCGATGCGTCCCGGCCAGCCGGCCCGAAGGAGCCACGATTACAAAAGGCACGGCACCACATCGCTGTTCGCCGCCCTCGACATTGCGACCGGACGGGTTATTGGCAAGTGCTACGGACGGCACCGTGCCGCCGAGTTCCGCAAGTTCTTGGACGAGATCGAGGCCGCTGTGCCGCGCCAACTCGACGTCCATCTCGTCATGGATAACTACGCTACCCACAAGACCCCGCTGATCCGGAAATGGCTGGCTAAACGGCCGCGTTGGCATGTGCACCTGACCCCGACCAGTTCGTCATGGCTCAATCAGGTCGAGCGCTTCTTCGCGCTTCTTACCGATAAGAAGATCAGGCGCGGTGTCTATCGGAGCGTAGCCGCCCTTCGGGCGGACATCGCCTCGTTCATCGAACGACATAACGCAGATCCCAAGCCGTTCCGATGGACAAAGTCAGCCGATGACATCCTTGCTTCCATCGAACGCTTCTGCCGTTACAATGCCCCGGTACAACACGAGGCGATGTTGCGAACTTCTGGTTCAGGACACTAGCGCGCGTCAGCGGCTGATGCATCCACCGACACGTCGGCCATGGCTTGTAAGTGATGTCGGGCAGCATCCATCGAGAACCAAGGTCGCCGACCAATGTATCCCGGTCAAAACAATCCGTGCCACACATTTTGATTAGACTGCGCTCGCCGTCAAAAATGGCAGAAACTCCCGTTGCTCCAAGGGTCGCTGATCGAGTCGCAAACACGCCGGCAAGCACGGCCCAACCGGCATCCTGGTATTTGGAATCGGACAAATCCATTGATTTGCCTGGCCACATGCTCGGTAGCGGAGTCTTCGAACCGGCTATGCCAAGCGTTTCACGAGCTAAACCTTCATCCTGAGCTTCCAGTTGAAACGCCACGCCCGCAGCCGCGATGACAGTCGATACGGAGAAATGGAAGCAGAACCAGGCTTGCCGAAAATGCGCACCCCGCACGCACTTGCGACGCGCCCCCCAGTTCATATCCCGCGATCAAGCCCTGCAGGAACTGCGAACCGGTTGCTTTGCGCACCGCCGCTAGCGCCAGCGCCGCGACGACCGCGCCTGCGCCGAAGTGATGCCTTACTGGGAACGTCTCGTCTAGGTCCATGCAGTTTGCGAGACGGCCGTTGGCATATACGGCCCCCCCGCAAGACTAGCGCGTTGCTTGCGGCCTGCGGTGGATGCCACATTGCCATCTCCCAAAAATTCAGCCAGTCCGTGAACGATCGGAGTCATCCGTGTGCGCGGCTGCCAATGTGCAACCGATCGAATCGAGCAGAAGACGGCGACCATCAGTTTTGACCTCAGTTGGCACGTCGGCTAAGTCAAGAGTCGAGGCAAACTGAGCAAGAGGCGCCAGTAAGATCGGTATACGTACTATCCATCGAGAAACTTCGAGCGAATCTGCTGCGGCGAAGGACGTCCCGCGACGTAGCAAGTTGGACCGAGGTTCAGCGCGCTCGGTAGAATAAAGTAGCCGGCGTTTGACGCCGAATTCATCGAATTTAGTTGCTCGTGCAGCCGAAATTTCGCCACTGATCCTGGGATCTTTATTTGTCGGCCGGGCTGTGCTGGGCCAGTTCAACTTGAAGGCTCCTCGAGCCTTAGACCTCATGATCACCCGAGCACTCATTCGTTAAAAACAGCACGCTCCTGAATGAACGTCTATTCTGCCGGTCTAGTATTCGCGTCCGGCTCGCCAGTGCTCCCAGGTCATTCGCGCTATGGCGCCAATTCCACGAAACGGCTCCGGCGGGATCCAGTCGGGGCCGGTCAGCATTAAACGATCTGTTAACAGAGGGGATTGGGAGCCACAGGCCATCTCCGCCAGGAGCTTCCCGTGAATATTACCTCTCAAAACCCCCGCCCCTTGACACCCAACTGAGGCATAAAGTCCTGGCCTCAGCTCCCCGAAGTACATTCCGCCGTTGACCGTGATCGCCGTCATGCCGCCCCAGACGTGCTCCAGGTGATAAGAGCGCATTTGTGGAAATCGTCGCCGAAACAATCGAGTCAGCGTCGAGCGTACCTTCTGTGGGTTTACCTCCTTCTCGTATGACCAGCTGCTGCGTATGAGGAAACGCCGCCCGACCTTCCTCATGGTGGTGCCCATTCGGGTAGGCGGAAGCACTCCCCAGGCCGGCAAGGAGCCCATACGGCCAAGTTCATCATCCTCCAGCTCGGGAGTTAGCCCCGCGTAGGTGTAAACGACGATCATTCGGTCAGCCAGGAGACCCAAAGCCCTCGCATGCGCATTGTTCGCGATGAATACTTTGTCGGCTACAAACTCTGCCCGAGGCGTCCGTACTTTGAACGGTCCCGATCCCTCCACGGCCTCGACCGCCCTATGTTCAAGCACAGTGACATTGGAAGAGAGCGTGTCAGCGAGACCTCGGATAAGCGCCGCCGGTTGTACAAAAGCGCGCGTTAGCGTTTCGTAGCCGTATTGGTAGTAGTCGGTGCCGAGAAGAGCTCTAAGCCCCTGAGCATCATGCTCCAAGTATCTTAGATTTCTCCTTTCCAGAGCTTGTCGTGAGCTCAAGAGCCAGCGCTCTCCTTGGCGAGTGGCAGCCGCAACTATGCGTGGGGCCGTCTCATCCCAATCGCAATTAATCTTATGCTCCTCAACGACAGCCCGTAGCCAATCGAGCCCGGCGAGCACGATGCGCGTTTTTCGATTGGCATCATCCTCCGCCGAGCCGTACGCATTTGGACGCGGCTCGATTGCCGACGGCGACAAGAAACCCGAATTTCGCGCCGATGAACCTTCCCCGATCTCCGACGCCTCGATGACAATAATATCCTTTTCCGGCATCAATTCCGCCAAACGACGGGCCGCGGCTAGCCCCGTGTACCCGCCCCCGACAACGATCGCATGATACCTCCTCTCTTTTGGGAGCTGTTCGTTCGGGACTCGCCGCGGCAGTAGCGCATTCCATCCCGACCCCACTGTGTACCGTGGGGCGTTTTTCAAATCGGCCATTCTGCTTCTCCCACCCGCCTGCTGACTTCCTGTGCTTCCAGAGAGGGCGCGGGCCGCCGAACTGATCACAACCTTGAATTGACACTCTGAGCCTGCCCATGCCACGCCTGATATCGATGCTATATCGACTGGAAAGCATCATCATTCACTGAGCTTACTGAGCCCTGAGCCGAATTTGCGTGATATTCGGCCATTTCTAGCCGAAATCCTGCGCAGATAGGCTGACGGGCAACACTTCCATGTGCATTACCGAGCCTTTGCGCTTAAGGAACAAAAGGATGATATTACATCCGAAACGTCAACCCGGACCGAATCATAGCGATCGGGGAGGTCTGAGCAGCTCTTCCGCACACTTGCACTACCAAGGAACTGAACAAACCTGCTGGCGGGCAGGCCCGTATCTGAGAAGATCGACATGCGTTCAGAGTTGTCATTTGCTACTGACTGCCTGCGCATGGCCGAGGAGGATTTCGCCGCACGCGCGGCTAATCTGGTCAGCCAAGCAACTCTGCTTGCGTTTACCGATACGGGCATGATCCGCCATCACTTCCGTTCCGGGCTATCCGAACCAGGACAGACCCGGCAAAGGCGAAGCGGTGCTGGTATCAGGAGACAACCTCATGACGGCCGAACACTGCGGGCATCGTTGTGCCAACATGCTCGGCATGGCCTCTCTGTTGGGCACTGGGCTCAAAAAGCCGGAAAGCCATTTTTTCCAGACATATCCAATCCAACTCCATTGAAAATTGCGAGTGTCTTCAGGATAGTAGGCATGCTTGCCCCAGATCCTGCTATCATTAGGATGATTTCCTTTACCACTGACGCTGTTACGGCGAGACCTACGCTGGAGCCGACTATGCAGTACGATCGAATAGATGCTCGGATCCTTGAGATCGTCCAGAAGAACAATCGTCTAACTTCCGATGTTATTGGCGAGCTGGCAGGGCTTTCTGCTACGGCCTGCCAACGACGCCTGAAGAGGCTTCGTTCTGAAGGCATCATAGAATCGGATGTCTCGATTGTATCGCCGAAGGCGGTAGGAAACCCAATTCAAATGCTTGTGCTAGTGAGCCTGGAGCGGGAACGTTCAGACATAATCGACAGGTTTAAAAAGGCAATCAAATCGTCGGCCGAAGTCGTTAATGGATTTTACGTCACCGGCGACGCCGACTTCGTTCTCTACATCACAGCGCGTACCATGGAAGATTATGAGCAATTCACGCGACGATTTTTCTATGAGAATCCCGATATCAAGGGAGTCAAGACAATGGTGATCATGGATCGCGTAAAGGCTGGCTTCGCCGTACCAATTGAGGCGCCGTCGGAAGATCAGTTAAAATAGCGCGGAATGCTCCAACCAATACGAATGTCCAGCCGCTCACGTTTGTTAGTCGTCCGTTAAAAAGTCGATTTGATCGCGTGCGTCGCGGCAAATAGCCCCAACAAACCGATCAGGAGTAGGCGTTAACGCGAGCCCGCCCAGCGAGGACGAGCCGGAAATTATCGCTCACCGCAACCAGGATGATGCATTCCCTTCGCGGCGCTTGAGATGGCAGCGGCCGTTGAGATTTTTGAGAGACGGCAATTTGCTTCTCCGAATGGTGGAAACCCTCATGGCCCATTTCCTTCTTCCGGCCAGGAGAAAGTAAGGGAATATTCCCACTTTGGCTCGTCCAGTTTCCAAGTTAGGTCACTTATCATCGTCCCTGGCCGCTCGCCCGAGCGGAAGCAATTCAGGGGATGCAATGCGACTGGCAAATGATCTGCCGCTAGTTACTTAGCTAGCGGCCCTCGCTGCCGCGTGGGCCCGGATCGCGTCTCCGAACGCGCGGAAAATTCGCGCGGACGCTTCGTCCGACTTCACCCAATATTCGGGATGCCACTGGACGCCGACGGCGAAGGCCCGGGCATTGCGCACCGAGACTGCTTCGACGGTCCCGTCTTCGGCAACCGCCTCTACCTGAAGGCCCGAGCCTAGTCGGTCGACTGCCTGGCGATGAAGAGAGTTCACCTTCATTTCACCAGCACCAACTATGCCCGCGAGGCAGCTACCGGACGTGATCGTCACCGTCTGGCGGATGGCAAATCGCTCGTCTCGGCTCTCGGTCTGTGGTCCCAGATGGTCAACCGAGCCTGGGCGATCTTGGATCTCGGTCGCCAGTGTACCGCCGAGGACGACGTTCAGTTCTTGAATGCCGCGGCAGATGGCAAGCAATGGAACCCCATGGAGAATCGCTTTTTCGATTAGGGGCAACGTAGTTGCATCGCGCGCAGGGTCATAGGGGCCGTTCGCTTCAGTCGCATCACCGGCGTAGAGCGAGGGGTGGACACCTGACCCAGAGCCCGTGATCATCACCCCGTCGACAACGTTGAGGAGTTGGTCGAGATCAAGCCGGCCCCCAAAGGAAGGGACAAGCAGAGGAAATACGTTGGCCGTGGCGATCGCCGCCTCGAGGTATTGTTGTGGCGCCGCGTGCCAGAGATAGTTGTACAATTCCCGGACGTCTGTCGAGACGGCGATTAGCGGCTGTTTCATCTTCAGTCTCCGAATTGCGCGGCGGCAACCGCGCTATATTCTGTATCTTCGTTTTGTCCCACTTCAGCGATCCTTCGGTTGCATCCCTGACGGGAATACGCGGCCCGCGAAGAAGCCGCAACGGCGAGGCGACAACTGTTCGTTCTGCCAGTTATTCGCGCAGCATTCGCCCCAGTGCCAGCATCTGGGGCACGCTAATCACGTCGTTGTAACGGGCCGGCGCCAGAGGGTGTGACGCGAAGCGCGCGATTACCATCTCGGCCTTCGGTGCGACATAAATACGCTGACCATATAGGCCACGTGCTTCGATCGCGCCCAATTCGTTATGGGGAACCCACCATTGGCTACGATACGAGTAGCCAATGGCCGGAAGCTTAGCCGGATGGTCGCCTTCTTGAATGTCGTGCACGACAGATGCGGGAATCAGCTGCTTGCCGTTCCACTCGCCTTCGCGCCGGATCAACTCGCCAAAGCGCGCAAGGTCGCGCAGGGTCGCATTCAAGCCGCCGCCGGCCAATGGCAAGCCGATCGGGTCGACGATGACATAGCCGTCTTCCTCGCAGCCAAGCGGCGACCACAGGCGCTCGTGCAGCAGTTGTGCAAATGAGCGGCCGGTCACACGCGCCATGACCCAGGCCATCACGTCGGTGTTGATGCTTTTGTAGGCGAAGGCTTCGCCGTGAGTACCTTGCTTGCGTACGGTCCGCAGGTAATCGCAAGCGGTCCGCGGCCCGCCGTAGCTGTCCGGTCGCGGCCGCCGGCCGCTGGCGATCCTATACGTCCAAGCGTCGCTGGAGCGATCGCCGGGAGCGTACTCCTCCGTGTGCGCCAAACCGGTCTGCATGTCCATCACCTGACGCAGCGTAGCATCCTGCCACGCCGTGCCCCGCAACTCCGGCAGGTAGTGCGGGATCATCTTCGAGTCGTCGAGCACGCCTTCGTGTACGAACGCCGCGGTCAGCGCGCCCGCATACGACTTCGTTACCGAGTAGCACGCATGCGGCAGGTGCGGCTCGAGCGCGCCGAAGTAGCGCTCGTACACGATGCGCCCGCGATGCAGCACCACAATGCCATCGGCGTAGGTGTCGAACAGCGCCTCGTCGAAGCGGCGAATGCGGCCATCCTTATCTGCAAACGTGAGCGCGTCAATGTCGGCGGTTTTGTCGCTGCGTTCGAACTGCGAGGGCGCCCCCTGCCCACGCCACACGTTTACCGTCGCTACGAGCTCGCGCATGTGCGACAGCGACCAACGGTTTTGCGGGAAATCGAAATAACTGTCGCTCTCGAACGTGATGCGCCTATCCTTGGGCGGCGGCGCGCCACGCATCCAGCCGAGTTCGCGCGGATCGGACGCCCGGCCGTCGAGGTAGCGCTTGCCCTCGAACTCGAGCATGCTCTCCTCCACGTCGCGGAGAGGCACACCTAGTTCAACGTCTGTCATAAGCTTGCTCCAGATTCCAGTCTTTAGAAGATGCAACAACAGCTCGCGAGCGCGGCTCCTGGACACCGCTCGTAAATTCTGCAAGTGAGGTAAATGGCCGTTGTGCCGTCAGATCTTGTACATGCTCCACATAGCGGTATTCCCCGGCATCTCGATCATGCCGGCGAGCGTCTTGCGCCGCGCGATTGGCGAAACATACTGACCCAGCAGAATATCGCCGGCGAATTCCCACCATACTCGCTGCATCTGGCGGGCCAGCACTTTGCGCTCGTCGAGCGTTTCGACATCGGCCCATTTGGCTCGAAGAGCCTCATACTCTTCGCTACTCGGCCAGCCGTACCAGCCCCTGTCGCCATTTGCGGTCATGGCAGGACTGCTCAGCGGATCGGTGCGGGAGAAGGCGGATTCAGATGTAATAAAGATGTTCCAGCCGCCCTTTTCGACGGGGCCTTTGTTACTACGACGCGTGGTGACCCCGCCCCAGTCACTTGGCGCAAGTTCGGCATTGATGCCAATCTTGCGCAGGGCGGTCGCCAGAAGCTGTGAGGCGTTGCTTATGAACGCAATATTCGTAGGTTGTAGAATGACTATTTTCTCGCCGGCATATCCAGCGTCCTTGAAAAGCTGCGTGGCCTTTTCCGGATCGCCACCCTTCTTGTACCACCCGGTATTTTCGTCATTGGAATAGGGCGTTCCATTTCCGAATATCGATGTGACGGTTTGGAAGTATTTTGGATCTCCAATCGCCGCGTGCAAGGCAGCCTCCTGATCGACAAGGTGAAGCATGGCTTGGCGCGCCTTCACATTGTCGAACGGCTTCTGCAGACAGTTCATCCGCAGGTGCAGCATCGAACCTGTTTTGTTCAGAACCTGAAGCGCAAGACTGGGATCGCCATCAATCACTGAAAACAAATCGGTGGAGGCGAGTTCGCTGCAATCGATCTCGCCGGCCTGCAAGGCCGCCAGAGCAGTCTGCTCATCGGCGATATTGTCCCAGATGACGCGGTCGACCTTGACGATCTTACCGCCGGCGAACCCGTCAGCCGGTTCACTGCGCGGCACATAATGCTCGTTACGGTCATACGTGAAGCTCGCCCCCGGCCTGGCAAGAGCATGATTGAACTTGAACGGCCCTGATCCGATATTTGCGGTCACCTGCTCGGTTGCCGGCCGTTCCGCATCCTTCTCGCGCATGATGTATGGATTCGGTGACGAATATCTCCCGAGGATCTCTATCAGAGCCCCCAGCGGCTCGTTGAGCGCGATTGTAAAGGTTTTATCATCCCTCTTAGAAATGTCCCTCACCCGGGACAGAAGCAGCTGTCCGCCAGTATTAACCTGAGCCCAGCGACGGATCGAGGCGACACAGTCGGAGGCCGTGACAGGGGTGCCATCGTGCCATCCTAGACCATCCCGAAGCTCGAACGTGTAAGTCTTTTTGTGGTCGGAAACGCCCCACTTCCCCACCATTTGCGGCTGCGACATGAACTTTGAGTCGAGCGCAAACAGCGTGTCGTAAACTGCAAGGCCATGGTCTTGAGTGATAGTAGCCGTAGTAGTGATGGGATCAAAGACGCGGAGGTCCCCGGCCTTCACCATGCGAACCGTGCGCGCGGTGGTTGAGGCTGCCTGTGTCCGCAGGATCGAAGGAATCCATAAAGCGGCCCCGGCGGCCAAGCCCGTCTTCAGGAGGCCGCGTCGCGAGATTATCACGTCTAGTTCCTTTCTGAGCCAGTCCGCGGAAGACCCACGTCTATTTTCCGGATGAAGACCAATAGACTCTGCGGCGTTGAGTGTCGCTAGAACACTGCTGGATCCGTTTCTGCAGTCTCATGATATCGATGCTGCAGCTTTGATCCTGGTCCGCGAGCTTCGAATTGCTCTCATTTGGCACCTGCGACAATCTTATTGCAGGTTCTCTTCAGACTCTCCGCAATTCTCGGCCTTTAGAAGCAAAAACCTGACCATCTTGCGCGAATTCTGCAGGATTTCTGCGGTCAAACTTGCCTGGTTCAATGGCGCCCGTAATAACCGGTCGTCCGTTAAGAAGCTGGTTTGAGCGCGGGTGTGAGAGGGAGCAGCTGCATCAAAGCGTTCAGGATTAGGTGCAGCAGAAGCTTCAGCCAGGCGACGACGAGGCGAAGATTGTGGCCGACGGCGGTCAGGACGACATTGGCCGCATCGCCGTCGCGGCCCTTGAGATGGCAGCGGCCGAGGTGTCCGTCGGGTTTCATATGACCGATCACGGGCTCGATGGCGCAGCGGCGTCTGAGTTCGCGTTTGATCCCCCCGAAGACGCCACGCTTCTGGCCCGAGATGAAGACGCGGCGCGGGTTTTCCGTTTCGTGACCGCGATATTAGGCGCGCTCGATTCCGCAGCCAGTGAGCTCTCGGTGCTGTTGATGACCTCGCCGAGCGTGTGGCCGTCATGGGGTTACCCGGCAGCGCCTTGGCGTGCAGCACGAACTGGCCGCCCGGCGCGCGGGCATTGGTGGTGACGATCGAAGCCTTGACGCCGAACTCATAAGGCGCTGAGGCCTTGCCCTTACCGATGCATTCGACCTCGGGGCGTGGAAGGAGTAAAGCTTGTATCCGCGCTGCCGCTGCTCCTGGGAGCGGATCTGGCCTGCGCGCGAAAGCGGTTGCTCGAACGCAGATTCGAGTTCTGGCTGGCCGGCGATCTTGCGGCGGATGTCTCGGATCAGGCGGCCGAGCCGCGACCGCAGCAGGCGCAATTGCCGACGATGGCGCTTGAACTGTTTGGCATGGGCATAACGACCCGCCATCATCGCCGCCTGCTTGGCGATGCGCCGATAGGATGCCGCAGCCCAAGGCCATGCGCACGGCCCAGCCAGTTGAGCCCCCTGATCGCCGCATGGACCAGCTTGGCATCGATCGGGAAGGTGATGGCCTTGGGCTGCACGGTAGTGTCCACCGTCACCCGGTTGAGATCGCGCGTCCGCAACGCGCCGGTTTGGTGCGCCACCCTGAGACTCTCGGCCAGCAAGAGCTCAAGCTCGCTGCCGAGCCGCTTGCGCCAATGACTGAGGTCGCTTCGTTCGTGCGGAAACGCGTGCTGGAAAAACTCAAACCCGGTGAAGTGCTGGAAATACGGGTCGTAGACCCAGCGATGGCAGACGCCCTCGTCGGATAAGCCGTAGATGTGTTTCAGCAACAGCAGCCCACCGACGAAACGGCTCTCGATCCCCGGTCGGCCCTTCTCGCTGTAGAGTGGTGCGATCTCGCGATCGATCCAGTCCCAGTCGATCCTGGTACCGAGCTGCACCAGCTCGTGCTTCAGATTGATGATCTGATCGAGCCTGGCGCGAAACAGATCGCCTTCCGTCGTCTCCGGCTTCTTGGGTCGCATCGTTCCCCTCCGCTGCGACCAAGGCATCACGACTGCCGATTCGAGGAAATCTTCAAAATGGATTTGCAAGCTTTCGAGGCTTTAGCCCACCGACCGAGGAGGCCCCGCGCCCCAACGCTTCCTTGGCCGGCGCCGACAAGGCGCCAAAGCTCATTCCCCCGATGGTGACAGGTATTTTGAGCTTGATGGCTTCTTGGCAAAGCGCGTGCCCAGCGTAACCTCGGTTCCGCATCTTTCACGGTATCCCTCGAGCGGGTATCGCGAAACCGAAGCGCCCAGAAACAGGAGATCGTCGAAATGCGGCCGCGCGCGTTTTGCGCCGCCTCCGCGGATGTCATAGATTCCGGTCGCAGCGGCGCGCTGAATTTCAGCGATCGACTGCGGGCTGAAGGTGGCGGAAAAGCGAGGCGGTGTGCGGTGGGGCGGCAGAACGGTCATCAGAATTCCTGCTCAATAGGCGTCGACGTTGTCGACGTGGAAGTAGTAGAGGCGGCGCGCGGAGCCGAACAGCTTGATTTCATCGGTGCTCAGCGAGTCGCTCAGATCCGCGCGATTCAACAGCGACTTGAGGATAGACTTATCCCCCGCCGACATCGCTTTGTCGATGCAGTCGGCGCCGAGGCTGGCTACGCTGCCGCGCACGAACAGCCGAGCCTCACAGATGGAATCGCCGAGCGCATCGCCGGCGTCTCCGAGCCCGACGAGATTGCCGGCCTGCGCCATGAAGGCACTCATCGGCCCGATCGAGCCTTCGACGATGTCGATGCCCTTCATGGAGATTCCACAGCGAGCCGCCGCGTTGCCGTCGATCACAAGGAGACCGCCGCGGCCCGTTGCTCCGGCGGCCTGGCTGGCGCCTCCCTTGACGCGAACCTCGCCGGACATCATGTTCTTGGCCACACCAACACCGGCATTGCCCGAGACGACGATGGTCGCCTCCTTATTCATGCCGCCGCAGTAGTAACCAACGTGCCCCTCAATATCGATTGTGACCGGAGCATCGACGCCGCAGGCTATCGCATGCTTGCCGCCTGGATTCGTCACGACCCAATGGGTTTCGTTGGTGGAAGGCGACAGCGAATGAAGGGCCGCGTTGAGTTCGCGCAGCGGCGCCTCAGCGAGATCAAAAGTTGACATCAGGCGCGCTCCCACGCGTAGACGGTTGCAGGCTTCGGCTCAAAGAGATTGGCTTTGTCGCTAGCGTCACGTTGAACTGTGGAGTGGGAATATCTCGCGGTCCGTTGTTGCCGAGGTCTCCGTCGACGGATACTCGACGGCCCTGCGGGCGAGATCGACGCGGTCTATTCGTACACCTACGAGGCGAATGTAGACGGTCGATGGTATAGATGGACGGCTAACGGCCACGATCGTCGAGATCGCGCTCGCTTCTGGCCGCGGGCGCCCGATGGTCCCGCTATGCCTTCAAAGCCACCCACTCGCCCTTGGGCCAGATCGCAACCACCAGCTCATCGCGTTCCCGGGCCGGGGCGGCGGGACGCTGAAGCCGTACGCCTTCCGCGCCCTCCAGATGACACGGATGATAGGGCCCCAACCTCGCGCTCGATCGGGGCGACAACGCGCATTTGAGTGTCTAGCGCTCGCTGGTAGAGTCCGCTGCCGTGACACCCCGATCCAGGAGCCGACTCAGACGGGCTCAAGCCTCTTTGCGCGAAACGTTGTCCCCGCGATTGGAGGCATTGTCGTTGCGGCGGCGGGAGCCGTGGCAGCGTTCGCGCTCAACGCAGTGCTCACTCTTCCGCCCATCTCCCCCTTTTCCTTTTGAAGCGCATCTCGGACCGCTCTCCTCTTCCCCTGAAAAACTCGCCGCGCCAAGGTTTCGGGCCAGCGGTACATCATCGATTCAACATCGATCAAGGTCGAGATGTCAGCTAGTAGCCCAAGTCCAGGCTAACCTCCCGAGTGAGCGGCTTACCCGTCGTAAACTCCATTAGGCTGTACGTCCCCCACTGAATATTTCGTTGAAGAACGTCATCGGCGTTTGCGGCCTGTCCGTCAGAGCCGATCACATTCGGGAGCTCGTGAATCCTCAGGCGCGAACCCGATCCGGCCGGAAACGCCCGCCCAAACCCATAGCTCCACCAGACGTCTGCTGCGTATCCGCGTAAACCTCCGGACGTAAGTGCTTCATAGAGCGGCTTCTCTTGAGTCAAGTTTCCGCGCGAAACATTGACCAGAAAAGCAGATGATTTCATAGCTTGTATCTCGACCTTGCCAAAAAACTGATTGGTTTCAGGTGTTGCCGGCATTGCTAGAACGACATAATCGCTTTTCGCAAGCACGACATGCAGTTCGTCCATTCCGTGCATCGAGTCCACGTAGTCCACCAGCTTCTCTTTGTTGCGGCGGACTCCGAGAACATGCATATCGAAACCCTTAGCATGCTTTGCAATGCGGGCGCCGATGTTTCCAACCCCGATTATTCCGATTGTACGACCGTGTAACATCGCCGATCGAGACTCGTTGGCATACAGAGGAAAAGGTTTATTGCGGTCTTGCAGCAATTGATGCTTAAGCAATGCTCTCTTGGCGAGGGCCAGTACGAACATCATCGCTTGTTCCGCGACGGCAACCGCATTGGCACCGCGAACATTCGCAAGTTTAACGCCGCGCTGTTTAAACAGAGAAAGCGCCCCCATCTGGCGGAGATCATCAACGCCCGAATGTAGCCACGAAAACACCTTGAGCTTTTCTGCAATCTCCAACAGACCCTCTGGGACGCTGAAGCCGATCATCGCATCGGCGTCTGCGGCGAGGTCCTTTGCGTCTGAGTAGGCGCAATCGAAACGAGAAAGATAATCCCCCTTTGGTGCTATCACCTCTGCGGAAGGCGGCATCGCGCCCCTGATATAATTGACCTCGTCTTCTGTGGCGTACCATAAACAGAGTACCTTCATGGTCCAAATTCCCCCGACATAATTCCAAATTGGCTGACGTATCGAGGATCTGGATTCAAGTCAGATCCTCATAGAATCTATTTTACGGTGAAGATGACACTTGCGCATTGCAGCGTTGAGAATGCAGTGTGAGCCCGCTGGTCCAAACCCTTTCAAAGCACGTTTGCGTTTCCGGGCCTCCATAGTCCTTCGAGGTTGGCATTCGTCCAAGCACGCTACTCGGGCCGCATACATCGCTACGAACGCGAACTTTGAGCGAAACAAATTGCCTTACTTTGTCCACACGTAGCACGGAACTTTATCAGCGCTTCTCCTGCGATTGTTCTATTGATAATCGTGATGACGATGGTCATCCAATCGGGTAATCCGTCTACAGTCGGCACCACACCATCAACCTTTGACTGAGCTCTCACCAGTACAGGAGCGGCGACAGCGGCGGACCTTAGAGAATTCGGCGACGCAGTTTATCCCGCTTTTTGCGAGTCAGATCTATTTCTGTTTTTGAAGTGGGAACTTCATACGCGTTAAATTTCGAAAAGCTTCGGTGGTACAGCGCTTAGTGTTTCAACGCCAGACTCGGTGACACGAATAGTTTCGCTAAGCACATATCCGAAGTCCCCTTCCCTCATCATCCAGTTACTCAGGACGAGATGGAATGTCATATTCGGCTTTAGCTCTGTCTTGTCTAGCTCGTTGAGGCTCGCGGTCTGTTCTACCCAATCAATGCCTACGGCATAGCCACATCGGGAGACTTTGTTGAATCCTCGCTTCTCAATCGCCCGGTAGGCCGCTCCAGCGACGTCGCTGCAGGTCGCGCCAGGCCGCACTGCATTTAGCGCGGCCTCTAGACCTGCAAGCTGTGCCTCATGTGCGCGACGCAGATGATCGGAGGGTACGCCAATCGAGAAAGTGCGCGAGAGCGGTGCCGCGTAAGCATAGCGGAAGCCGGAAAGTTCAAGATTGACGTGAGTACCATGCTCAATGGTTTCTTCGGTCCAACAAATGTGAGATGTAGCCGAACGTGGGCCCGCGTTTAGAAAAACGTGGGGAAGGCTGGTGCCGGCCTTGCCGTTGAAACCACGTGTCAGCGTCGTCAGGAGCTCGGCGACCACATCAGGTTCGCGTACACCAGGCCGTATCACTTCTTCCGCACGCATAATCGCCGCATCGGAAATAGCGGCAACTTCCTTCATGACAGCAATCTCGAGATTGGACTTGACGGTCCGAACCCACGTCACCGTCCTATTCACGTCGACTATTCTTGCTTGCGGCAACCGTCTCATGAACTTCTCTGCTGCTCGCGCAGACAGCTGATACCCTTCGAGTCCCACGCCGCTTTTTGCTAGACCGGCATCGTGGAGGAAATCGATCACCGCGTCGTAGACATCCGTATCCGGGTTGCCCACAAGGTTTTCCGGATAGATCACTATGCTATCCCGATCCAAGAAGCTCTGATAAATGGCTGCAGCCGCATCCATGGGACGCACGATGAATGTCGGTTCCTCTTTTTGCATTGAAACTACAAGGCATTGCGGCGCGGACGACCGGCCCAAGAAACCTGTGAGATAAGTAAGATTGCCCGGGTTGTTCACAAAAAGCGCCTCGACGTTTAGACGAGCCATTTCTGATTTTACCGCAGCAACTCTTCGCAGGTACTCTGATCTTGGGAATGCCTGCGGCCCATTGGTGAGAGACATTTGTTTACTCCGTTTCGTATTCAAAAGTTATTGCGCGAAACTTGGCGTCCGTTCGCCAGCGCTTTCGTCTTGTGCGCTGGGTTGGCGTGGCCTGTCGTCGGGAACAGATGAACTGTCCCACAAAGATCTTCATATCAAACGGCTTAAGATCGCCTGCCTCGTTCGCGGTCACATCGCCATCTGCCCGACCGAGCCAATCGACGCACCGGACTTTCTCTCTTCGAAGCGCTCCTCGTTGCTGGCATCGCCATCGACAATCTGGCGGTAACCGCCGACACCAGGGCACCGCATTCTGCTCGCGTATGATTCCCCCTCAAGGCGATGCCGTGCACTTTGTGGGCACTCCCGCCGAGAAAGACGCCGCTAGGCCGATCAGGTGCACAAACCAGCCCGCGGCAGTGGTTGATTGAGACTAAGCCTGAGCTGGTGGGCAGTGGATGCTGGTCGCAAACAAGTAGTTCCGCTTCGGATAAGGGAGACGCACTCTTTGCGCCTTCGTGTCAATTTCCTGAGAATTTCTGCAGCTGCCCTGATCGGGGCAGCTGCAGGGTCTGCGCGGACACCATTGTCGCATAGGCGTCCGCGTCATGACGTCGGCGGCTAGCCGACCGCTGCCACGAGGAGTGCTGCGTTGAGTGCAGCATCATAGACCGGCAGTCCCGTGGCCGACCTTATTCGAGGCGAGACTCGGGCAAAAAAAGTACATTCGCATAGAATAGCTGCAATGTCTTCGCGCTTGCGGAGACTTTCGATGATAGCGTCGGTGTCGGAAAGGGCGTCCGCGACACGGATTTGTCCTTTCTCGGCCCACATGTAGGCGTAGGTTTCGGTACCTTCCAATCCTTCAATGACCAACCTCGATGTGTCTTTGATACTCAGCGAAGCCATTATACCAGCATCTAAGTATCGCGAGTCGTACGTGAGTACGGCAACCTTCTTGTTTGCAGGAACATTGGATAGCAGCATCGGAAGTAAGAGAAGACTTGAGGTCGAGACGGGCACCGATACGGCATCTGCAATTGCCTGCTGGTAGCGCACCGTGAAGCCGCAATCACATGTGATTGCATCAGCTCCTTCTCGTACCAACTCCTGCGCGGCCTTGGCGTATTCATCTGCGCACGCAGGATCACCTGGGACAATATTGCTGGTCCAAGCTCTTGGTATACGTCGCAGTATTGGGGGGATTTTGTAACGTCTCGGGTCAGCCATGCCTTGGCCAAAATCTGGGTCAGCGCCCTCGTAGAGGCCACGGTTCGATAGGCACAGAACGCCAAGAGTTTTCATGTGTTTCTCCTTCAAGTCGGTAGTAGTTCGCTTGGGACCACTGGCTCTGAGACGCCAATCGTTCACGCGGTGAGCGCGCTCCGCTCTGTTGAGCTGTCGGCAAGGGTGTCGAACAGCGCCTCATTGAAGTGTCGGGTCCAGCGTTGCTTATCGGTGAAGCTAAGCGCATCAATGTCCGCGGGACTTGTCGCTGCGCTCAAACGCACCGCGCATCCAGCCAAGTGCGCGCTGATCGGACGGGCGGCCGTCCAGGTAGCGCTTGCCCTCGAGCACACCGCCCGTCACATTTCCGAGAGATGCACGCGATCCAAGTTCTGTCATGAGCCCGTCCCGCATTTTCGACTTTTTAACCCTCGATTGCTGGCGCGCCTCTCATCAGTCCCGGTCCAGGTGAGGAATGTAAGTAGTCATGGACCCGTCAGGTCTTCTGCATGTTCCACATCGGAATCCAGTCGACTAAACCGATGAGGCCCGTGAGCGTTTTACGGCGGGCAATCGCCGAGAAATACTGGCCTAGTAGAATCGACCCGGGATCTTCCCATTGCGCTCGCTGCATCTTGAGAGCCAGGGCTTTGCGTTCCTCGAGCGTCTCCAGATTTGCCCAACTGACTCGCAAGGACTCATATTCATCATTCTTGGGCCAGCCAAACCAACCATTTTCTCCGTTGGCTGACATACTCACATTGAAGAGCGGGTAGCTGTGAGAGAAATCTGATTCAGAAGTAATGAAGATGCTCCAGCCACCATCCTCGACGGGTCCCTTCTTTGCTCTGCGCGCGACAAGCCCGCCCCAATCGCTGGGCGCCAGTTCCGCGTTGATGCCGATTTTGCGAAGTGTCGCCGCCAAGAGCTGCGCCGCATGGTCAAGAACTGCAATGTTCGTAGGCTGGAGGATGACAACCTTTTCATCCACATAACCGGCCTCCCGGAACAGTTCTTTGGCCTTTTCGGGGTTACCGCCTTTCTTGAACCAGCCCGTGTTTTCTTCGTTTGTGTACGGGGTTCCATTTCCAAACCAGGAGCGAACAGGCCTGAAATAATTCGGGTTGCCGATCGCGGCACGCATGAAAGCCTCCTGATCGACGAGGTGAAGCATGGCCTGACGCGCCTTTCTATTGTCAAACGGCTTCTGAAGGCAGTTCATGCGCAAATAGAGGAGATTCCCCGACTTGTTTAATCGTTGAAGTGCAAGATTCGGATCACCTTCGATTGCCGGGTAAAGATCGGCAGGGGGTGATTCGACATAATCCACCTCGCCGGCCTGTAAGGCCGCAAAAGCCGTCTGCTGATCAGCTATGTTGCTCCAAATGACACGATCAACATTGACGATCTTTCCGCCGGCGTATCCATCGGGTGGCTCCTTGCGGGGTACGTATTTGTCATTGCGGTCATAAGTGAAGCTCGCGCCGGGCCTGGCGAGAGCTTCGTTGAACTTAAACGGTCCGGATCCGATATTTGCAGTTACCTGCTCTGTTGGGGGACGGTTAGCATCCGTTTCACGCATCATGAACGGCCTCCACAGGAGCTCGGTCATCAGCCCCAATGGTTCGTTCAGCACGATCCTGAAGGTTTTGTCGTCTATTTTCGAGATGTCGCGGGCCCGCGCCATCAGCAACTGGCCACCGGGCTCAACGTGAGCCCAACGACGAATCGAAGCCACACAGTCTGCGCCGGTCACGGCGGTACCGTCGTGCCAACCCAAGCCATCACGGAGTTCAAACGTATAGGTCTTCTTATCGTCAGAAACGCTCCACCTCTCAACCATTTGGGGCTGATACGTGAACTTCGAGTCGGGAGCGAACAGCTTGTCGTAGATGGCAAAGGCATGATCGCCGGTGATGGTCGCCGACGAGAAGACCGGGTCGAAGGCGCGGAGGTCACCACTTTTGACCATGCGGGCGGTCCTCGCGGCACTGGGCGCTGTCTGCGAGCGCAGGGCCGAAGGAATTGACAAAGCCACTCCGGTGGCTACGCCTGCCTTGATGAAACTACGTCGACAAATCGCCATGCCTCGTCCCCCTTATTGTCAGCCTTGCCCACATCTAATTGCTGAATAATACCGACACGCTAGGCAGCAGCGTCGAAGTCTCACTGCTATAGACCTTTGGATCAGTTTGGCGTTCGGACGAGCTTAAACTTTGTCTATCGAAACATATCCAGGTGGGCCGCAGTTTTCTTGCAATTGGTGGAGCCGAGCTGGAGGTTTAGGACTCAATATATCCTAATTCTGGCGGAAGCCTGCATCGGCTAAGTCACGCACAGCGAGGGCTTTGCAGGCGGTGCGTGATGCTCTAAATCATGGCTGATTCTGGCGAGGGGCGATGGTCGAGCGCAATGTCAGTCAGATGAGCTTGGCGGACGGCCTGGTTCAGGCACCGCGAAGCGAGCATCCTGGACGAGATCGAAGCGGTCGTGATTGGTCGCCGCTTCTGCCCTTGCTTGGCAAGCGGGCGATGAGGCCGAGGCAACAGCAGCTAACCTCGAAGGGAACGTTTGTCGTGATTGCAACGGAGGGCACGAGTCAGGCCTATTGGCCCTTCAACAACTGCCCCCGTGGCGCCATGGTCAGGGCTCGAGTGGTCCGCCGGATGAGGTCACCGTGGGCGCTACGGGATCATCTTGGTTGTCTGCAGCGCGATGGCGTCACCAGGGACGGCGACGCAGCGACACTGGTGCCTCCGTGCCGGAATTAATAGAAAAGTCTGCGGTCCATTTTGGTCAGGCGCTCCCCCCCCTCGGGCGTGACGACGATAGTTTCGCTAAAGGACATGCCGCGCGCCGACGTGTACATGTGGAAAACCTGATTTTTCTTCAGCTGCCAGGCGCTGTCAGGAAGGAAGACACGCGTGAAGTCACTGAGACGCGGTGCGGACACGAAACCCAGCGTATAGCCGGTGATACCCGTGTAGCTGTCTCGCAATCCAGCCGCGAGTATGCCCTCGCGCAGGATCCGATCGACCTCTTTGGCTTCAGCCCCGGGTTTCATGGCACGATATTGCTCATCTTGAATCCTAATCATTGTTTCTGCGGTCCGCATCTGTTCATCGGTTGGAGCACCGATGGATTTCGGACGCTGCATCCGAGAGCTGTAGCCGCGAAACCGAGGTATCGGCTCCACGTGTACAATGTCTCCCTCCGCTAGCGTGCGATGCCCGAGCGAGGCGTGCAACATTGACGAGCGAGGCCCCGACGTCATGACGGCGACGGCCCCGTTGTCTGCACCACTGCGCCACGCTTCGCCAGTCATGGCGGTGAAGACCTCGCGCTCATTGATACCGGGCTGAGCCACGTCAAAGGCTGCCTTTACCGCCCGATCGCAGATCTCGGCCGCGGCCTCAAGGTAAACGAGCTCGAGCGGCGATTTGACCTGCCGCATTTCCCACATGATATGCGAGAAATCGACCATCCTGGCATTGGGCAGTAGGCTTTCAAGCTCACGCGCTCGGTTCACCGTGAGAAAATTGCTGTCGTACTCCAGGCCGATAGCTGCGGCCCCATATCCTTTCGCCAGGATTGTTTGCGCCACGGTCTTGAGCGGGTTTGCGCTGTCGTTGAATGCCACGTATTCGGTGAAGCAGCTCAGTTCGCGAAAGATCGGAGCGTCGAGCGCGCGCAAGATGGCGACCGGCTCTCCATCAATGGGAATGAGAAATGCGTGATACATGGACCCCGTGGACCAGTAACCGCCAAAGTAACCGATATGCTCAAACTGGTTGACGATTAGAAGGTCGACTTGGCGCGCTGCCATTGCAGTGCGTAATGCCTTCAGCCGAGAATGGAATTCTGCCGCAGGAAAAGGCGGAGGAAGAAGCGGAATCTGGGTCATGGAATCGATCCTGTTTGTCTAAGTTAACGGACGTTTTTCTAAGCCGGAACGGAGAGACCTTTGTTTGGGCGAACCGGCCTTTTGGTTGTTTCGATGTGAACTTACGTTAGCCCGGTAGATGCTGTTCAGGCGCAGGATCGTCGATCCTTCCGAGATTGCTATGATGTCGATTATTGCTTTTCGATATGACAGGCGCAGCAAGCCATCCGGCGCGGGATCTTCTTACGGCACATGCCCGAACGTACAGGCGTCTTGTTTTGGGAGCGTTCATTTCTCGACCAGGTTCGGCATCTTGAGAGGCCCGCATCGCAAAGCGGATTCCCGTTCGCAAGCTTGGGGTGCTTCCGGTTGGCAGCATTCTCCTTAATTCTTACTGCCGGTACTATTTAGGGTCGCCGCAAATTTCCCTTTTGGATGCAGAGATGCATATCTTTTACGCACAATTCTGCACAATTTCTGCGGGAGGTACCATGCCGCAAGTTCTTCCTTTGAACGGCAAGTGCTCACCGTCGTTAGCTCAAAATGATTCTTTTGGAGGAGTACAAGAGGAGGTCACGTCCGGTTGGCCTGACGGTGCTCAGGTGAACCAGCGCCACGCCCGCGGGGCAAGCGACCGGCGGCAGCTCGGAAGGGACGGCTAAGCCGATAATGAATTTTGGCTGAATTCCACACAGAGAACTTCTGCAAAAGATTGTCGTCGGCCAGCTGTGCTGAAAACGTTCGATCCGATGTTTGGTATACTGACGCTACTTTTTGCACGAGGCGTGGGTTCTAGACGATTGCTCCGCCCAGGCCCAAAATGACTGGTTCTCACTGCGAAAATGCGCTGGGAGCCGTAGAATGTCTCCGTTGGTGGTGGCGACATTTACCGGGTTCGGTTCGGAGGGGCTCGTAAGGTGCCAGATGAGTCAGGCGCGCGACGACAGGTCGTCAGCTCTTCCAGTAGCTGTGTGTCACCATCCAAGCGCGTAAGCGGCGGCTCGTCGCGGATCGGCGCCGCATTCCAGGACGCCTCTATCGCGATCATGGCGAACGAGACACACGCCGCCGGCGCGCCATAAACGATCTGGCCATAAGACGACCTTATGACCGAGTTGTGACAATACGTCGGCTGTTGCTTCAGAAAACCGTCCTTCCAGGCACAGTCGGCCAGGAAATGCGGTGTGCGGCGCGAAAGAATCAGGGTGACTATAAGTAATGAATCGTGGCGCCTCGACGGCCATCTGAGGGTCCATTCCGAACACCGATATATTGAGCAATACCTGTAGCACCGCCTGGACCTGACTGTCGCCACCCGGGCTGCCGATGGGCATCGTCATCTTGCCCTGGCGAAACACCATCGCGGGGTTCGGGGTGAGCCTCGGGCGTTTGCCCGGCGCGACGGATGATGGATGTTTAGGATTTGCCCACGATTGCGAGCCGCGCGAGGAAGGAGCGAGACCGGTTCCAGGAATGACAATTGTATCGCTGCAGGTGTCGCTCGGGCAAATGGAAATTGCGTTTCCGTGTCCGTCGACGACGGCGACATGCGATGTATCGAACTGCCCATCGTCGCTCTCATTGTGAGCAACTGTGGAGCTGCTGACGTTGTTTCCAGCGGGTGGAAGTTCTGGCCATGCCTTGTCTTTTCGAATCAACATTCGGCGCATCTCGGCGTATGCCGGCGACAGCAGCATGTCGGCGGGCACATGGATTACGTCGGGATCTCCGTAGAATGCTTCGCGGTCGGCAAACACAAGCTTGAGTGCTTCGGCGACGACATGAACGTACTCGGCCTCATTGTGGCCGAGAGAACGAAGATCAAAGCCCGCGAGGATATTGATCGCCTGCAGCAAGGCCGGACCCTGACTCCAGAATCCGCACGAGTGCACGTCTAGATCCCCGAACTTGGTCGACACGGTCGGAGCCAGCTTGACGTGGTATGTCGCCATGTCCTGCTCGGTAAGTAATCCACCATTCTCTGCATGAAAGTTCGTGATTGCGCGCATCAGGTCGCCGCGGTAAAAGGCATCTCGGGCCGCCTGCAGCCCACTGATCCGGTCGCCGCCACGGCTGATCGCGGCAGTTTCCTCGTCAATCATGTATTGCAGACTTCGCGCTAGATCGCGTTGGATGAAGATATCTCCGACAGCCGGGCTTATTCCTTCCGGGAGATAGATTTCACGATTCGAGGGCCAGCGCGCATTCTTGTGCGCCACGAGTTGAAGCTGCTCAGCCAAGAAGGGATACATTACAAACCCTTCTCGCGCGAAGCGTACCGCGAAGGTCGCGACGTCTCCGAATGACATCGTTCCGTAGCGTTTGAGGGCTTCAAGCCAAGCCGCAGGCGCGGCGGGGATTACCGTCCGCAATATGCCTTCGGGTACTTGGCCCTCATGCTGACGCAAGAATAACTCACAACTCGCCTTCGCGGGCCATTGCCCGACGCCATCGATGGACACGAGTTCGGCTCTATCCGCCACCCAAATGATCATGGGCGCGACTCCGGCGATGTTCACCTGATCACTGTGTACGACCCCTAGCACAAGGCCTGCGGCCACGCCCGCATCAATCGCGTTACCGCCTGCCTGCAAAATCTCGAATCCAGCGTGCGACGCAAGATAATGCCCGCTGGAGATCGCGTGCCGGCGAGCCGAAATTACCGGTCGCCACGCTTTGAATGCGCTCTGCTGGCTTGCCCCTGTTGCTGAATCCGCGGAGCCCGTGGAATTCATGGATGCCATTTTTAAACTCCAAACTTTTAGGGCAGCGGTGGTCGGGTATATTGCGCGCCGTTTTACGCGCGTGCGGATAAAGACGATCGAAAGTAACGTAAAGACACTTCTAGCCGATATCCTTCACGCGAGCATTCCGGAGATGTTAGCCCGCGGATCTTAGGGTCGGAGGTAGTGCTCGAACCATTCGCTCGCCTGCCGCTGGATCTAAAATTGGTCAAACTGGCGAAATCAGTCGCAGGCTTATCCCTCAAGTTTTCCACGTAACCCGTATCCAAGGACACCCTGATCCCGTAACCGAACATACCTGAACTCACAGGCCATCGTCATGCGATTAAGGAGGAGCGCAACTCCATGCTTACTCATCCACCAGATTATTCGCGCAGCATTCGCCCCAATGCCAGCATCTGCGGCACGCTGATTGTGTCGCTGTGGCCTGCCGATGCCAGGGGGTGCGATGCAAAGCGCGCGATTACCATCTCCGCCTTCGGCGCGACATAAAGACGTTGCGCGTGCTGGCCCCGCGCCTCGATCGCGCCCAACTCGTTGTGCGACACCCACCACATACTGCGGTACGAGTAGCCGGGCAGTCCTTTGTAGGGGAACTTGGCGGGGTCGCCGCCCCTTTGTACGTCGTGCACGACGGACGCGGGAATGAGCTGTTTGCCGTTCCACTCGCCTTCACGCCGGATCAACTCGCCAAAGCGCGCTAGGTCGCGCAGGGTCGCATTCAGGCCGCCGCCCGCCGACGGCATGCCGGCCGGATCGACGATGACATAGCCGTCCTCCTCGCAGCCGAGCGGCGCCCACAGGCGCTCGTGCAGCAGTTGCGCGAACGAGCGGCCGGTCACACAAGCCATGACCCAGGCCATCACTTCGGTGTTGACGGTCTTGTAAGCAAAGACTTCGCCGTGTGTACCTTGCTTGCGCACGGTCCGTAGGTAGTCACATAAGGTCTGTGCGCCGAGGTAACCAGCGGGCCGCGGCCGCCGACCGCTGGCGATCCTATACGCCCAGACATCGGAGCGCTCGTCCGTGTACTCCTCGGTATGCGCCAGACCGGTCTGCATGTCCATCACCTGACGCAGCGTGGCATCCTCCCACGCCGTGCCCTTCAACTCCGGCAGATAGTGCGGGATCATCTTCGAGTCGTCGAGCACGCCTTCCTGCACAAATGCCGCCGTCAGCGTACCCGCGTACGACTTCGTGACTGAGTAGCACGCATGCGGCAGCTGCGGCTCGAGCGCGCCGAAGTAGCGCTCGTAGACGGTGCGCCCGCGATGCAGCACCACGATGCCATCGGCGTAGGTGTCGAGCAGCGCCCCGTCAAAGCGGCGGATGCGGCCATCCCCATCCGCAAAAGCAAGCGCGTCAATGTCGGCGGATTTGTCGCTGTGTTCGAACTGCGAAGGCGTGCCCTGCCCACGCCACACGTTCACCGTCGCTACGAGCTCGCGCATGTGCGACAGCGACCAGCGCTTCTGCGGGAAATCGAACGAAGTGTCGCTCTCGAAGGTGACGCGCCTATCTTCGGGCGGCGGCGCACCACACATCCAGCCAAGTTCGCGCGGATCGGAGGCGCGGCCGTCGAGGTAGCGCTTGCCCTCGAACTCGAGCGTGCCTTCCTCGACGTTATCAAGGGGTGCACGCAGTTCAATCTCTGTCACGATCTTGCTCACGTTTTAGTCCTTTACGAATCGCGATAATAGTTGGCCGTGCGAGCGTTGAATAAGAGCCCGGCGGTCGATCCTGCACAGGATGCAAGCGGCAATCGTGTCGTCAGGTCTTGTACATGTTCCACATTGGATTAACCGCGGGCATCTCGATCAGGCCGGCGAGCGTCGTGCGCCGCGCGATTGGCGAAACATACTGCCCCAGCAGAATGTCGCCGACGAAGTCCCACCACACGCGCTGCATCTGGCGGGCCAGCGCTTTGCGCTCGTCGAGCGTTTCGACGTCAGCCCATTTGGCTCGAAGAGCCTCGTACTCTTCGCTACTCGGCCAGCCGTACCAGCCCCTGTCGCCATTCGCGAGCAAAGCAGGGTTCCCAAGCGGATCGGTGCGGGAGAAACCGGATTCGCTCGTAATGAAGATGTTCCAGCCACCGTTCTCTATGGAGCCCTTGTTAGCGCGGCGTGTGACAACCCCGCCCCAGTCGCTCGGCGCGAGTTCGGCAAGTATCCCTATTTTTCGCAGTGCAGCCGCTAAAAGCTGCACGGCATTGTCGAACGCGGGCAGATTCGTGGGCTGGAGAATGACAATTTTCTCGCCGGCATATCCGGCCTCCTTGAAGAGCTGTTTGGCCTTTTCCGGATCGCCACCTTTCTTGTACCATCCCGTGTTTTCATCGTTGGAATAGGGCGTGCCATTTCCGAATATCGACGTGACGGTTTGGAAGTATTTTGGATCGCCAATCGCCGCGCGCATGAACACCTCCTGATCGACGAGGTGAAGCATGGCCTGACGCGCCTTCACGTTGTCGAACGGCTTCCGCAAACAGTTCAACCGCAGGTGCATGACCGAACCTGTCTTATTTCGGACCTGGAGTGCAAGATCGGGATCGCTCTCGATCGCCGAGTATAAATCGGCGGGCGGCCCCTCAACGTAATCAATCTCGCCGCGCCGTAAGGCCGCTATCGCGGTATGCTGATCAGCGATATTGTCCCAGATGACTCGATCCACGTTGACGAGCTTCCCGCCGGCGAACCCATCGGCCGGTTCACTGCGCGGCACGTATTTCTCGTTGCGGTCATAGGCGAAGCTGACCCCCGGCTTGGCGAGAGCTTCGTTGAACTTGAACGGCCCTGATCCGATGTTCGCGGTCACCTGCTCGGTTGGGGGCCGCTTTGCGTCCTTCTCGCGCATGATGAACAAGTCCGGCGACGAGTATCTCCCGAGGATCTCGGTCAGAAGCCCCAGCGGCTCCTTGAGCGCGATCGTGAAAGTCTTGTAATCTTTCTTCGAGATATCCTTGGCCCGCTCCATGATCAGTTGTCCGCCGGCCGCTATCTGAGCCCAGCGATGGATTGAGGCCACACAGTCCGCGGCCATGACAGGGGTGCCATCGTGCCAACCCAGACCATCGCGCAGCTCGAACGTGTAGGTCTTCTTGTCGTCGGAAACACCCCACTTCCCCACCATTTGCGGCTGCGGCATGAACTTGGAGTCGAGCGCGAACAACGTGTCGTAAACCGCCAAGCCATGGTCCTGGGTTATAACAGCTGTCGTAAAGATCGGATCGAAGATCCGCAGGTCGCTTGCCTTCACCATGCGGACCGTCCGCGTGGCGGTTGGGGCTGTCTGTGCCGGCAGGACCGAAGGGATCGATAAACCGGCTCCCGCCACGAGGCTCGCCTTCATGAGGTCGCGTCGCGAGATTGTCATGTTCTTCAACTTCCTCCCACTTGGCACCTGCTTCGATCTTATTGCGGGTTCTCTTCAGACTCTCCGCAATTCTCCGGCTTTAGATGCAAAAACCTGACCGTCTTGCGTAGATTCTGCAGGATTTCTGCGGTCAGGCTCGGCCGAAGCTGTCCGGTTCAATGCCGCCATAACCAGCTTGTCGCAGAGCCCCTGAGCGATGGCCGACGGTCGCCTGCTTATCGCCGTGGACACTGTCTCGATCGTCGCACCACACCATCCGCCACGACTTAGAATCCCGCAGCGGAACGTTGGCACCACGAAATCTCATACGGGTTACCAATCCCCTCGAACGGGTCAACGGTGAGATCAAACGACTAACCGAGGTGGTCGGCCTGTTCCGCAATGAGGACCCTATCAGCCGCCCCGCCGGCGTCCTGCTCGAGCGGAACGACGAGTGGCTCCGGCCCAAGCCGGCGAACGGGGTGACCTGCTCTCCGCTACACCACGCAGGGACATGATCCCAGGCTCAAACGCATGAACTACTTGCACGAACATGACACGAATGTTGCCGAATGGAGGGAAGTAGGTTTTCGAGCGAATGTTGTGTCAATGGAGTTGGCGTGGTGGGGAAATCCCGCGTGACGGCCCTGGCGCGACGCGAGGAGCGTCGCTTCTCGTACTATTCCAATGGAGGTGAGACGACCTATATCGCCTCTAATCAATCTTACGAGTGTCGACTCGGACGAGGCGATCTGAAGGGTTTTGCGCAGCATAAGGGCAACTTGATAGACTCGGGTTCTTGCCGGTCACAGCTCCGGTCAGCCGGTGAAGACGACAGTCTTCTTGCGATTGAGCACTACGCGATCCTCGAGATGATGGCGCACCGCGCGGGCAAGTACCCGCCGCTCTATGTCGCGCCCTTTGCGCACGAGATCATCGGGAGTATCTCGATGCGAGATCCGCTCGACGTCCTGCTCAATAATCGGGCCCTCGTCGAGATCGGAGGTGACATAGTGGGCTGTCGCACCGATCAATTTCACACCCCGCTCATGGGCCTGATGATAAGGCTTGGACCCTTTGAAGCCTGGCAGAAACGAGTGATGGATGTTGATGCAGCGTCCCGACAACTTTGCCGATAGCCCGTCGGACAGAACCTGCATGTAGCGTGCGAGGATAACGAGGTCTGTGTTAGTCTCCTGGACGAGCTGCCAGATTCGCGCCTCTTGCTCCATTTTCGTCTGCTTGGTGACCGGAAAATGGTGGAAGGGCAGTCCCCCTAGATCAGTGGAAGCCAGATGCTCACGGTCGTGATTGGAAACGATCGCCGTCACTTCCATGTCCAGTTCGCCGATGCGCCAGCGATAAAGCAGATCCGTCAGACAATGGTCGAATTTCGAAACGAGTAACATAGTACGTTTTTTTGCGGAACTCTGCCGCAAAGTGAATGTCATGGCGACCCGCTTCGCGAGTTCCTCAATCGACGCAGCGATTTCCGCCTCCGATTTAGCCTGCTCAAGGCGATCGAAGACAACGCGCATGAAGAATTGACCTGTCTCGGTGTCGTCAAACTGCTGAGCATCGAGGATATTGCAACCAGCTTCAAACAGAAGGCTTGAGACCGCCGACACGATGCCTGGACGATCGGGGCAGGACAAAACGAGGACCATGGAGCGGTCTGACATTGCGGTTACCGCCCGACGGCGGCCTCTCGTAGACTTGGTTGAAATAAAGGAGGATTGGAAGTTATCCCTCGGAGCGTGCTGTGAGCAGCTCTTGGGCGACCAAGTCTTCGATCTTACGATACTCGCCCTTTACTCTAGTGCGGTTTGAGTCGTAGAAAGCGCGAAGGGACGCGATGGCTGCGTGCCGTTCACCCGCGATTTCTATCTCAAAGGATCCTTTGACCAACCATTCGGCAGTCACTCCGTGCTCCGAGCGTAGATATCCCATACCGACACCGCAGCCCAGGGTGTGGCCGAAGCCCGCGGAACGCAGGTAGCCAACGAGCGATCCGTCGCGCCAGACAGGCTCTGATCCGAACATCAACGGCGCCGCCCGGGGCGCGGCCAATTGCACAAGCCGTCGGCGCGGAACCTGCCCGCGCTGCGACTCAAGAACCGTCCGCCCGATGAAATTCTCAGCCTTGTTCCAGGCAACCGTGAAGCCCAATCCCGCTTCGAGCGGAGAATCCTCATCACTTACATCCGCGCCCCAGTCGCGGTAACCCGCCTCAAGACGTAACGTATTCAGCGCCACGTAACCCGCGTGGCGCAGGTCGAGGTCGCCTCCCGCGGCGATAAGTGCATCGTAGACACCCAGCGCCTGTTCGGTCGGAACGTGCAGCTCCCACCCGAGCTCTCCCACAAAGGTCATGCGGAAAGCGAGCGCCATGCCATAGCCAATCTCGACTTCTCGGGCCGTAGCGAAAGGAAAGGCAGCATCGGAAAAATCCGCCGGACTCACGCGCATGAGCAGCTCGCGCGAGCGCGGGCCCATGACGGAAAGGCACGTGTACCCCGACGAGACGTCGGTGATGAATACGTGTCCGGCACCTTTGGCATGCTTTCGCAGCCAAGCGAGATCCCGGATGCGCTGCACCGCCGCTGTAACTACTAAAAACTCCTCATCACCGGTTCGTGCGATCGTAACGTCGGACTCCATGCCGCCGCGCTCGTTAAGCCATGGCGTGTACACGATGCGGCCAACCGGAACGTCAACGTCATTGGTGGAGAGGCGCTGGAGAAGGGCTAGCGCATCACGGCCTTGTACCAGCAGGTGCGCGAATGAAGTCTGATCAAACAGTGTGACCCCGGAACGAGTTGCCTCGTGCTCCGCCGCGCTCGCCTTGAACCAGTCGTCGCGAGCGAACGTGGCGTGGGCGCTCGCCGCGGTCTCGGGCGCACCAAACCATTGGGCCCGCTCCCACCCAGCAGCCTCGCCGAAGTTCGCGCCAGCGGCTGCCAATCGATCGTGCAGCGGCGAGACGCGCACCTTGCGAGCAGTCTCCGGTGACTTGTGAGGCCAATGCAAGGCGTAAAGGAGCCCAACTGCCTCGCCCGTCCGATCGCGCAGATATCGTCGATTGCGCTGGAACGGCATGGCGCGCCGCACGTCCATTTCCCAGTAGTCACTGGCGGGCATACCAGTCGACATCCACTCAGCCATTACCTTGCCGGCCCCGCCAGACGACTCGATCCCGCACGAATTAAAGCCCGAGGCGACATAGAGCCCATCGATATCAGGCGCAGGCCCTAACAGGAATCTATTGTCGGGCGTAAAACTCTCCGGGCCATTGAAGCTCAGCTGCAGCCCCACATTTTCCAGCGCCGGCATGCGGCGCAAGGCATTGGAAAGGTGAGGCTCGATATGTTCGAAGTCATCGGGTAAAGAATCGAAACTGAACTCACGCGGAATCCCCTCCATGCCCCAGGGTTTCCCCTTCGGTTCGAAGAAACCTACAAGCAATTTGCCGGCATCTTCTTTTGCGTAGAAACACGCGTCAAGATCGCGCACGGTGGGAGTATCGGGCAACAAACCCGCAATGGACTCTGTCACGACGTAAAAATGTTCTGCCGCGTGCAACGGCACCGTCCAATTCAGTTCGGCGGCCAACCCCCGGCTCCACATCCCCGCGCAGATCACGACCTTTTCGGCGCGCACGACGCCTTCCGCGGCCTGAACACCGGAAATTTTTCCTTCCTCGAGCAGGACGCGCGTCACGGGAGTCCGCTCCAGGATTTTCGCTCCTCCCTGCCGCGCGCCCGCCGCGAAAGCGCGCGTTGTATCCACCGGATTCGTCTTGCCATCGGAGGGGATCCATGCCGCGCCGAGCACATCTGCCACGTCGAGCAAAGGCATGCGTCGCTTGGCTTCAGCTGCATCGATAATCTCGACATCGAGGCCAAAGGAACGCCCCATTGACGCACCTCGCTTAAGCTCCTCCAGCCGCTCGGGCGTCGCCGCGACGGTAACCGACCCACATTGCCGAAATCCGGTGTGCTGCCCCGTGAGCTCCTCAAGTTCTCGGAAGAGCCCCGCGGTGTACTGAGCCAGTTTAGCCATGTTCTCACTCGCTCGAAGCTGAGTGACCAAGCCGGCCGCGTGCCAAGTGGTCCCGCAGGTCAGTTGATCGCGCTCGAGCAGCAGAACATCGCGATGCCCGAGCCGAGTGAGATGATAGGCGATGGACAAACCAATGATTCCACCGCCGATAATGACGTATTCCGCTTGGGACGGCAGCTTGCTTTGCATTCTACGACTCAGAAAAAATGAATACAGGGAGGTGTGGGGCAGCCAGCATCAGCGTGTTGACACCGCTGACGCGCTCATAGGCACTAACCATAAAAGTTGGTTGTGCGGCACGTCGCGAGCAAGTGGCGCGATTTCGAGCGCATTGACACGATTGCCACGCAGGACCCCGCTAACCAGCGAATGGTGGCGCAGCCTAAGGCGTACAAATGCAGGCAAAATCGACCACCCTTTCCGTGCATTTCGCTTCCGTGACCTTGGGTCAACGAGCAAGTTGAATCTGTTCGCCATATTATCGAGCTCGAGATCCGAATTTCATCAATGTGGGCTTCGCGGAGCAGGAAGTCTGCGCACGATCGATAAAGCGTGAAGCTTTTGTATCGTCCACCATAGCATTCACACGGGCCACATCGAGGCAAGCTAAGGCTGGAAACGATCGGCTCGTGTTTCGCAGATGATTGGATGGCCGATCGGCGTTAGCTCGAAAAGCGAGCGGGGTCATGGAGCATCCCGCCTCGACATCGCGCACGCCTAGCCGCGTGGCTTGATTAGCCATGGCACGCAATTCTACAGAATTCCGGTTTGCGGGAGAGCTCGTAGTCGCGTCAACATTCCTACTAAATCTCGAGCGCCTTTCGCCGGCCGATGCAAACACATGTTTCTCATATTTGGCATGCTTCAGGTCAATCAGCACAACATGGCACCGCAGAACCATTGACAACTGCAGCCCTGTCGCACTTTTTGAGATCATTCCGCGAATTGAGTTGCACGAGCCTTTTTTTCGGAGGCCGATGGCCAAGCGTGTTGGCTTTCAGGATGACTACCCACCAATGACAACCGCCGGCGCGACACCGCCGCGCTAACGGTGTTCGCGAGCAAATAAGCTACAGTCATCGGCCCCACCCCGCCCGGTACTGGCGTTATGTAGCTTGCGCGCTTGCTCGCCTCAGTGAAAGCTACATCTCCGACGAGCTTAGCGGTGCCGGCCGAATCCATCGCACGATTGATGCCGACATCTATGACGATCGCCCCCTGCTTGAGCCAATTGCCTCGCACCAGACCCGCGCAGCCGGCGGCAGCGACGACAATGTCAGCCTTTCGACAGAGGTCCGGCAGGTCTCGCGTCTGAAGCTGCGCGCTGGTCACGGTACACCCGACGTCGCCAAGCAGAAGTCCAAGAGGTTTTCCGACAATATTTGAGCGACCAATGACAACAACGTCCAGCCCATTCAAATCACTCACGACGGTTTTGATGAGATGAACAACCCCGAGCGGTGTGCAAGGGGCGAGAGCTGGCCGCCCCATTGCCAATCGGCCAGCATTGTAGGGATGAAAGCCGTCCACATCCTTGGCCGGATCGATGGTCTCTAGGACCCGCCAACGGTCAATGTGCTCGGGCAGCGGAAGCTGAACCAAGATGCCGTCGATGGTATCGTTAACGTTGAGCTCCTCGAGCAGCCGCAGCAGCTCGGCCTCGTCAACGTTACTCGGCAGCAGGAATTGTTGAGACTTGAACCCCACGGCCTGCGCCTGTTTGGCTTTCGTTTTCACGTAGACCGCACTGGCCGGATCCTCCCCCACCAACACGACGGCCAAGCCCGGGATAACGTTGAATTCCGCTTGGAGCAACGCCAGATCACGGGCCACGTGAATCCGAATAGCCTCCGCGATCGCCTTTCCGTCTATTTGGATAGCATTCATGATAGATACCTGACGATTTGCGTCGAGTTCGCTCTTGCAGTAGCGGCGACCACGATTTTTCGTCGCCTGCCATCGGCGAGCGCGACGAACAATAATTGATGCGTTCAAGATAGACCTGTCAGAGACGAGTATTTCGCAGCTTTTCTTATCAATCGAAGGATTTACTGCATCACAGAGGGACTTCGCGGTGAATTCCAACTCAGGTCCGGAAGCGCCTATGTAGTGCGTCGGATGGACGTCCGCATTCTCCCGATTTTGTAGAAGAATTGTGGATGTACAGTTCCGTGCAGTGAGACCCTCACATCTGCTTCATCGAGGACTCGCATGCGACGTGCGAACCTGTCCCCTCGCTTCTCTATTCAGCAATTCTGTCGAGACATCAATTAAGGAGCGGGAACCGCCCCGGAGGAATGTCGCACTTTTGCGTCAAGCCTGATCGTATCGCCGAAATCGCGGGCATTCCCCACTGCCGCGGGAATGAAGATCACAGAGCTGAAACGTGATCGCCGACGAGTTCTCCCAGGGCACGACTTCTCCACGTTAAGGCGCCTATGACAGAAGCGAGCGCAGCCGATACGTTCAGGCAACGTGCGCCTGAACCGGCTGGATCATGGGACGCCTTGCTTGCTCAAGGGCTTTCGCCTCCGCAACTTCCTGCCCTCCCAGGGTCGCCGCTCCGTGAGTTCCGCTCTCGTAAAGCGGTTGACAGAATTCACCATCACCGCTGAGGCGCTTTGTTTATCGAAAATGATGAATTGTGCGGCTCCTCGCACACATGTCTATCCCCCGCTTCTCGTCGCCTCCTACGCGGCGGCGGCTTTATGGTTAGCAGCAAGATCGAGATACTTCTGAGCTTCCGCGCAATACCAGTCCGCATAACGTATGAGCATCGGCTCTGCCTCCTGCGAGTAGGGACCCGGCCGGTATCCCTTGCCATTCACGCCCCGCTGGTTGAGCTCGGAAAGGTCCTTATCCTCTTGATTGGTTTTTGCCCAAAGCGTAGTGAGTCCTTCGAGGGTGTAATCGACGCCTTCTTGCGCATCCTTGTGGACAAATATCTTCCAGGTGACGACGGTCTCTCGCGCCGCTGTCGGCATGGCACTGAACGTAACAACGTAATCGCAAAGCGCGTGCAAATAGGCATGCGGGTTTAGCGACCAGCGAAACCAGCCGATCTCCGGCTCGCAGAGCAGTTTACTGACCGAAGGTTTTCCATTCATCGTAAGCGAGCTGCAGCCCGCCTTGAGTGGAAAGCGATGCGCGCGCCACCACTCCCCTGCCACAGCATTGAGCGGCTCTCCTGGTGCCTGGCCCGTCGCTACTCCAGCAGCGGCCATGCGGGCCGCGAACTCATCCGCAATCGGACGCCAGCTATCGATGTCTCGGCGGGTTGCGAAGGGGTAGGCCGAGGACGTAAGGCTCGCATGCCCCACAGCGCAGTGGTAGCATTCATTTGCATTTTCCATGACAAGCTTCCAGTTCGCCCGCTCCACGAGCGTGGCCTCATACGCAAGCTTCACGTCGGTGAGGCGACTTGGGGCCATCATCGGCCCGACCTTCTCTCTGAATTCGACGAAGGGTGGCGGCTCCTCTGCAAGGCAGACATAGATAGTGCCGGCGACCGCCTCGACATGAAGCGGCAGCAGATGGATGCTCTTACGATCGAAGCTCTCTTGCATCCTGCCGGCCCCCTGTAATGAACCGTCCAGTCGATATGTCCATTGGTGATACGGGCAAACGAGCCGGGATTTGCGGCCATACCCGCTCTCGCAAATTTGCGCACCACGGTGTCGACAGGTGTTGTAAAAAGCTCGTAGTTCTCCATTATCATCGCGAACCACCACGATGGAAGAGCGCCCGATCGTCGTAGCCAAGTAACTCCCAGGGACGGGAAGCTCAGCCTCCAGCCCAACGAAGAACCAACAGCGCGCGTGTATGGCCTCCACATCGAACTCGAATATTTCCGAATCCGTGTAGAATTCCTGCGGAAAGCTGTATCCGGGGACCCGGGCCTCGAGAAGCCGACTAACCCGTTTCAGATCAATCATCGTTCAGGATCCTTCTGCTGGCTCGCGTATAGCGGGCCGGATTGAGAATTTCGCAAATGGGCGGCACTTCTACCTGCTTGATATCTGAGTCCGGCAACGCCCTGTACATGAACGATCTCATGAGAGTACATAGGTGAGCCATCCCTCATCGCATTCATTCGAAGCTCTTCCCAAAGCTCGCCGGCACACCAATCAAGGCCACCTGACACCTGTCGAACGGGAACTCTTCTTTGTTGAATTCTACTGTGCGGCAGGAGCCGAGTTTTCCCAATTGTTGCCGTCCGTTGCCGAAATTCTGCAGATGAGGGCAAAGCTTTCAAGCGTAATCGTTGATGGTTGAGTAAGGCAGAGACGTCGATTCGAAGCCTAGGGTCTGTACCTAGTTAGCGAACTCTGATTCCCTCGCAGCGGGTTGATTCCACGCGGGGGGACTTCGATGCGCAAAGGACTGTTCTGGCTCAACGACAAGCAATGGGCTCTGATAGAGCCGCATCTGCCAACGAACCAGACCGGACCGGTGCGCGACGACGATCGACGCGTCATCAGCGGTATCATTCACATGCTTCAGTGCGGCGCACGCTGGCGCGATTGCCCGCCCGACTATGGTCCCTACACGACGATCTACAATCGTTTCAATCGCTGGGCCAAGCGCGGACATTGGCGGGCGATCTTTGAAGCGCTCGCCCGCTGCGGCAAAGACGGCGTGACTTTGTCCATCGACTCCACCACGATCAAAGCGCATCGCTCGGCGAGCGGCGGAAAAGGGGGGAGCATGAGCAAGCGATCGGCCGCTCGCGCGGCGGGCGGACCACGAAAATCCACGCGCTGAGCGACCCTGACTGCAGACCTTGCGCATTTCATCTCACTCCAGGCCCGGACGCTGATATTGCTGCAGCGCCAGCCCTTTTGGAACTCGCGCCACCCATGTCTGCCCTCATTGGCGACAAAGGGTACGACGGCGACGGCTTTCGAGCCGAAATCGTCGATCGTGGTGCCAAGCCCGTCATTCCAAACAAATCCAACAGGGTCACTCTCCACAGCTTCAGCAAACGCGCCTACAAGGGGCGCAACGTCATCGAGCGCTGTTTCTGCCGCCTCAAGGATTTCAGGCGTGTCGCAACTCGCTACGACAAACTAGCCAGGAACTTCTTGGCTGCCATCCATCTCGCCGCCATCGTTGCCTATTGGATCAATTGAGTCCGAGCCCTAGCTCAGCTAGTCGCCTTTGAGCTGCTCACAGCAACTCGCAACCACCCATTCCAGTGTATCTTCATCCCAGGCGAGATATCCGTCCTAGAGTATGCGGACGCAATCGGAGCGGGGGCGCCTCTGACGCCTCCGAGGACAGGTGTTGTGAACAACTATTGCCCGGCACTGGCCTTGAACTGCACTCAAGGCTTCAGGCACGTAAGAAGATCTGAGTCCATCGCCACTCCTGGCGGCTGTGGAGCTGTTGTGACGACGGATCTCGATTGCGCCTACAGCAATATAGCTGCTCAATCTTTCGACAGTCGTCGCCGCAGCTTTTCTCCCGAAGCCAACATCACTAGACCTTCACATTTGGCCGCTGAGGAACACGTATTTGATAAACGGCGACGCTCGGCCAGTCCGGATCGTGCCTGAGGCCTGTTGGTACCATAGTTGCCGCCCCCCGAAACAAAATCCGATTTGAGCCGGATCGGCTGAGGTGCTTGGACTCGGAGTAAAGTGCGAACCTGCGAAACGTCTTCTCACGAAAGGAGGTGTGGTTCTGCGACAGCCGCGAGCGAGGAGTTCTCCCGAGCAGTCAAATCGACTGGGATGTGCGAGGCTGGAGCGCGCACATGACAGGCCACGACGCGCCCGTCTGCCATCGGTACCAGAGGTGGCACTTCCAGGCGGCAACGCTCGACCGCGAGCGGGCATCGCGGGTGAAAGGCGCAGCCACTGGGCGGATTAATTGGGCTCGGCACCTCACCCTCCACGGGCACCTCAAGCCGGACCCGCGTGGGATCCGGCACCGGAGCGGCCGCAATCAGCGCCTCGGTGTAGGGGTGGACCGGATTCGCGAAGAGGGCGTCACATGGGGCGAGCTCCACAATCCGCCCGAGATACATAACGGCGACACGATCACCGATATGCTCCACAACGCTGAGGTCATGCGAGATAAAAATGAAGGCGATGCCCATCTGCTGCTGGAGATCCATAAGCAGATTCAAGATCTGTGCTTGCACGGAAACGTCAAGGGCTGACACTGCCTCGTCGGCAATAATGAGCGAGGGCTGAAGGGACAGCGCCCGAGCGATGCCGAGGCGCTGCCGCTGGCCGCCCGACAACTCCGACGGAAGTCTATGCATCATCTCGGGCGACATTCCGACCTTGGTCAGAAGGTCGGCAGCAAGCGCTTTGCGCTGGTTCCTGCTGAGACGCTCAAAATTCTCGGCAGGTTCAGTAATGATCTGTCCCGCAGTGAGGCGTGGATTGAGCGATGAGTACGGATCCTGAAAAATCATCTGCATCCTGCGGCGCCAGGCCCGAAGCGCCTGCCTCTTCAAACCGGCAATGTCGGTTCCGTCGATCAGAATGCGCCCACTCGTAGGCTCTGCGATCCGCATCAAGAGCCGCGCGATCGTGGACTTCCCACAACCGGATTCGCCCACAATGCAGAGCGTTTCACCAGCCTGAACGGAGAAGGATACGTCCTCGACGGCCCGCACCACAGGGATGGTCATTTTCAGAAAACCTGCACCAAGCGCATAATGCTTGGTCAGGGTCTCAACCTTCAGCAGAGGATCGCTCATGCGCGCGCCACCTCTTCTGAACGCCAGCAAGCCGCGGCATGGCCAGGCCCGACATCACGCATGGTGGGTGTCTTCTCGCGGCAAATGTCTATCGCGAATGGGCAACGAGGCGCGAAGCTGCAACCAACGATCGGATCATGCAAGCTTGGTACAATGCCGGGAATCTCTGACAAACGGCGCCGAGGACCATGCCGTCGATGAGGCACCGAGCGCATGAGTCCCAAGGTGTAGGGGTGCGTTGGGCGCGCGAACAGATCTACGACGGTCGCTTGCTCCACAATTTGCCCTGCATACATCACGATCACCCGTTGGCATGTTTCGGCTACAACCCCCAGATCATGCGTGATGAACATTACAGCCGTTCCCATCTGCTTCTTCAGATCGATGATCAGCCGCAGGATCTGCGCCTGGATGGTAACGTCAAGGGCAGTCGTGGGCTCATCGGCAATCAATAGTTCCGGTGAGCAGGCAAGAGCCATGGCGATCATGGCACGTTGGCGCATGCCCCCGGATAGTTCGTGGGGATAATTGTCTACCCGACGCTCCGGGTCCGCGATGCGGACAAGACGGAGCATCTCTTGGGCCTTTTCTTTCGCAACTGAACGTGAGGCTTTCCTGTGGATCTGCACCGCTTCTGCAATCTGGCGACCGACGGTATGAACAGGGTTCAGGCTTGTCATCGGCTCCTGGAAGATCATTGCTATCCGGTCGCCACGAATTTTTCGCATCTCGCGTTCGGAGAGCTTCAGGAGATCACGTCCGTGAAAGAGGATCTCGCCGCCGATCGTCTTGGCGTTCAGCTTCGGCAGCAGACGAAGAATTGAAAGAGCAGTAACGCTTTTCCCGCATCCGGATTCGCCGACAACGCCGAGCGTTTCACCGCTCCTTACTTCGAAGCTGACACCACCGAGGGCACGTGTGACGCTTTCTTGGCCGTAAAAGTGTGTCTCCAGGCCTCGAACTGTCAGAAGGACGTCACCAGGTTTTTCGTGCATATTCATGTCAGCGTCTCCGCCGTGAGCGGACATCGAACAGGTCGCGCAAGCCGTCCCCGAGCAGGTTGGCGGCAAGCACCGTGATGGCAAGGCAGGTGCCGGGGGCGAAGACCGTCAACGGGGCAATGGCGAGATACAAGCGAGAGGTTGATATCATGTTGCCCCAGCTGGGGATCTCGGGCGGCACACCGAACCCAAGAAAGCTTAGCCCGGCTTCTATCAGAATCGCACTTGCGCACACATTTGCACTCTGGACCATAAGAGCGGGAATTGTACTCGGCAGGATATGCCGCCACAGCACCTTCGGCAGGTGCGCTCCGCCGCAGAGCGCGGCCTCCACATAAGGACGTTCGCGTACGCCGAGAACGACCGATCGAACAAGCCGCGTCACGCTTGGGATTTCGCGGATCGTAATGGCGATGACGAGAATGCCCACCCCAGGGCCCATCAGAAAAATAAGGGCAATCGCGAGCAGAATCGTCGGGATGGACATCAGACAGTCCATCATTCGCATTATAACATTATCCAACCAGCGAACATAGCCGGCGATAACGCCGATCAGAAGCCCGCAAACAGCCGCGCTCGCCGCCGACATCAATCCCACTGCCAGCGAGATCCGAGCGCCGAAGATCGTTCGGGCAAACACGTCACGGCCCAAGTTGTCGCTTCCAAACCACATCTCGGCTGAAGGAGGCCGAAGGCGCTTGAGTGGATCCATGTTCAGTGGATCGCCAGCGTAAAACGGGGCACAGAGCGTCAAAGTGCTCAACAGTATCAAGAGGCCGGCGCCTGCAAAGACCAGCGGACGCCGCTTCGCCAGACGAGAAACACTGGATATTCCCAGCCGAGACATTGGCACGGCGTCAACTGAAACGAAGGAGATGGTCATATCAGTACCGGATGCGAGGATCGACCAGAGTGTATGCAAGATCGACCAACAAGTTGACGATAACATACAGACCCGAAATGAGGATCAGCATGCCTTGAATGATAGGATAGTCGCGATTGTTAATTGCATCGACTACCAAGCGGCCAACACCAGGTATATTGAACACAGTTTCTGTGATGACGACCCCGCCGATCAAAGAGGTGAAACTTAAGCCAATGACGGTGAGAATCGGAACACCCGCATTTTTCAGAGCGTGATGGAAAAGCATGGAATATGACGAAGCGCCCTTGGCAGCAGCGGTTCGCATATAATCTTCTGATAGAACTTCGAGCATGCTCGCCCGCGCGATCCGGGCGATGAACGCAATATAGGGAATACTCAACGCCACGGTTGGCAGGATCAGACGCAAGAGCCAAGGCCCGATGCCGTGGCCAACAGATTCATAACCTTGAACCGGTAACCATTGCGCTTTGATGGCGAAGAGGTAGATGAGAAAATAGCCGACCACAAACACAGGGACCGAAAACCCGAGCGTCGCAAAGGCCGAAAGAAAGCGATCAATGAGGCCGCCACTTTGCCAAGCCGCGCAAACGCCGAAGGAGACCCCGATCGTCACCGAAACAATCATTGTCAACGTCGTCAGGGAAATGGTCGGCTCCAGCCTCTGGGAGATGAGTTCCAGTACCGGCCGCCCAGTAAAAATTGACGCCCCGAAATCGCCGCGAAGGATGCCCGTTGCCCAATGCACGAACTGAACTGGCAGAGGATCGTTGAATCCGAGTTTTTCGCGGATGCCCTCTATCATCTGTTGCGTGGCAGAATCGCCCGCAAGGATAGCCGCAGGGTCTCCCGGCGCCAGCCTGAGAAGCAGGAAAACGAAGATCCCGACCATGACCATCACGATGACGGTCCAGCCTAACCTGTGAAGGATGTAAGCGCCCACTGTTTGTCAAACCTTCTGCATATTCCACATCGGGATGATCGATGGCATGCCAATGAGACCGGTGAGGTTCTTCCGTCGCGCGATAGGCCAGAACGTCTGACCCAACATGACGGAGCCGACGAAATCCCACCATACGTTCTGCATCTTGCGGGCCAGCCCCTTGCGCGCTTCGAGCGCATCGACATCCGCCCATTTAATACGAAGGGCCTCAAATTCATCGCTCTTCGGCCAGCCAACCCAGGCTTTGTCGCCGTTCGCAGGGAAGAAAACATTGCCAACTGTGTCGCCTTGGCTATAGCCGCTACCGCTCGTGATGAAGATATTCCAGCCGCCGTTCTCGATGGGTCCTGTGTTGGCGCGGCGCGTAACAACGCCGCCCCAGTCGCTCGGCGCAAGTTCGGCATTGACCCCGATCTTCCGTAACTCGGCTGCCAGGAGCTGCGAGGCATGGTTCAGAAATGCTATATTGGTAGGTTGGAGAATGACGATCTTCTCGCCGGTATATCCGGCCTCCTTGAACAGCTGCCTGGCCTTTTCCGGATCGCCGCCCTTGCTGTACCATCCGGTATTTTCGTCGTTGGAATAGAGTGTGTCGCTACCAAATACCGTGACGGTACGGCCGCATCTTGGGTTGGGGGCCATGACACGCACGAACGCCTCCTGATCGATCAGATGAAGCATCGCTTGGCGCGCCTTTACATTATCGAACGGCTTCTGCAGAAAGTTCAAGCGCGCGTATACCTCACTGCCCGTCTTGTCCAGAATTTGGAGGTTGAGACTGGGATCGCCCTCGATCACCGAGTAAAAATCGACGGGCGGCGCCCCCAGGAAGTCGATCTCTCCCGCCTGCAAGGCCGCAAAAGCAGTCTGTTCATCCGCGATATTTTCCCAGATGAAACGATCAACGTTGACGATCTTCGCGCCGGCCAGTCCATCGGACGGCTCCTTGCGCGGCACGTATTTCTCATTGCGATCGTAGGCGAAGCTCACGCCGGGCTTGGCAAGAGGTTCGTTGAACTTGAACGGCCCGGAGCCAATATTCGCGGTCACCTGCTCTGTAGGGGGCAGTCTCGCGTCCTTCTCGCGCATCATGTACGGGCACGACGACAAAGGCGAAGCCAGAATGTCGATCAGGAGTCCCAGCGGCTCCTTGAGCGCAATCGCGAAGGTCTTGTCGTCCTTCCTGGAGATATCTTTGGTCCGCTCCAGATTCAATTGGCCGCCAGAATCGACCTGACCCCATCGCCGGATCGAAGCGACGCAGCCCGCCGCCGTGATGGGGGCGCCATCGTACCAACCGAGACCATCCCGGAGCTCGAAAGTATATGTCTTTTTGTCGTCGGAAACGCGCCACTTCTCCACCATCTGGGGCTGCGGCATGAACTTGGAATCGGGCGAGAACAGCGTGTCGTAAATCGCCGCTCCATGGTGGTTCGTGATCGTAGCCGCCGTATAGATGGGATCAAAAACGCGGAGGTCACCAGAACCTATGACCGTCCGGGCAGTCCGCGCGGCACTAGGCGCTGTCTGTGCCCGTAGGACGGATGGGATCGATACGGCCGCTCCGGCGGCCACGCCCGTTCTAATGAGATCACGTCGCGAAAACGGCACGAAAACTCCCTTTTTGCTGGTCCGCTTGCGGTGGTCCACCGCGCCTCGGCTTGGCGCTTGAACCGCACTTCAGATTCCGGTTTTCGCGCCTTATTGTTGGTCATCTGGCGCGGCATCATTCAGAATGGCATTAAAAAGGAGCGTCAAGATCACACCGTGCACAATCGCGTTGATTGGAGAAGGTGCCAGCCGACACCTCATGGGCGGAGAATTTAGCCCAGCTCCCTTGCTCTACGCGCTTGCGGTTCACGTCACCGCTCTGATTGTTTCACTCCCAGTGGCTTTGATCCGCGATCTTTGCCGCGCGGACACTTCATCATTGCGTCAATACTATTCGGGACGAAAGGTGATTTTCGCTAATTCATGACCGCCCAATGCAGAAATTATGCGCGATAGCCAGAGAACGCGGTGCTTTCACACATCCAGCTTCGTCTCGGGGTGGAATTAGTTCAATTCGGAACTAGAGACGCCGCGGCAAATGCTCGCCGCGGCTGGTCGCGTATTTGCACTATCGAAGCAGCGAACCCGCGGTGCCGGCCAGCACAATTTCGCGGGGCATCAACAACGACGACTCTCGTCGGTAGTCAAAGATGGACCGGGGCAATGAGTTGTTTACGCCCTTAGGAGTCGTACTCGTCCTGTGCATTTCGTGCCCCCTCCACGATCGATCAGCAGGATCGGGATCGCATCCCGGCGGACCGAAGCCATGATTCTTGCCCGAGTGTCTCGCTGCAGGCAAGGGATCGGCCTGTCATTATCCAAGCGATGAACTTCGGACCGAAAACAGGTTTCCTAGTCGCTCATCAGAATCGGTGAGCGGCGATGGCGGATATATCGAAGTGAGGCTGCGGCCCGCAGCAAGTGTCAGCTTTGCCGTTGCCAGTGCCTGCGTCACTCCGGAGTGGCTACGGCCGAATCCATAGAATAAGCGGTCACACGACCGGGCAGCGCCAATGCACGGTAGACGTCAGGCGGAGACGGACGATGGCCCACGCATTATTCAACTGCCTCAGCGGACCGATGAAGGATCTCGGTTCGCCGCCACTCGGGTGCGGAGACGATACTTGCGAGTTTCACCTGGCCGCGACATGCGGAATTCTTGACACGTCGCCGTAGTGGCCATCTTTCGATCAGATGGCATTATCGGATGGATGACAGCCTTGTCTCGGCCGCAATCGCGCCCGCCGAACACGCCTAATTCGGTTCTGTGCTTGCGCAACGGGATTGCCGCTGAAACGTGGTCGCGGTCACTTCCCGCGAGCGGCGCGAACAGGGTTCTGCAACATTTTGACGTTGCCGGCGGACCATGAGTCAACGAAGTCTACCCAGCAATTTCGTCAAGCCGCTGGTCCTGGTCGCGTTCGGATCACCACCAGCAGACCAGAATCTTGTTTCAAGTGGTTTGCGATTCTTTCGCGAGCTCGTCCATCACCTGCTTCGTCGCTCGGTACGCGAGATCAATCATCTCATCTATCTCAGGCTCAGATACAATGAGAGGGGGAGCGAAACCAAGAATATCTCCGTGCGGCATTGCTCGCGCAATCAGGCCTCTATCACGGGCCGCCTTCGATATGCGGGCGCCCACCTTGATCTGCGGATCAAATCGACGTTTGGTTTGGCGATCTGCAACAAACTCGATCGCGCCGAGCAAGCCCACGCCTCGCACTTCCCCGACGATCTCGAGCTGCGCAAACCGTTCCTTCAGTCGCTTTTGGAAGTGCGAGCCAACCGTTTTGGCGCGGTTGGTTAGCTCCTCCTTTTCGAAGATGTCGAGTACTGCGTTTGCTGCAGCGGCCGCAATTGGGTGGCCAGAATAAGTATACCCATGAGAGAATGCACCGACTCGATCGGCCGCCTCCTCCATGACGTTGTAGACCCGCTGACCGACGATGGCGGCCGAGAGCGGCATGTAACCTGATGTCAGACCTTTGGCGACAGTCACCAAATCTGGCTCCATCCCATAGAGGATGCTGCCGAAGTCTGCGCCCGTTCGGCCGAAGCCACAGATCACCTCGTCGGCGATCAGAAGCACATCGTACCGCCTGAGAACTGTCTGGATTTCACGCCAATACCCGGTCGGCGGCGGCGTGATGCCCCCCGTACCCAGCACGGGCTCAGCGATAAAGGCGCCGATCGTTTCCGGCCCCTCGCGCAGGATCAGCTGCTCAAGTTCAGCCGCACGTCGGCGAGAGAAAGAGTCCTCCGTTTCACCCGGCTCAGCTCCCCAGTAGTGATGCGGGCTCCCGGTATGCAGAATGCCTGGAAAGGGTAGATCCATGTGGTCGTGGTAGAAGGACATGCCGGTCATCGAGCCGGAAATCACTGAGCAACCATGATAACCCCGCTCGCGCGAGATGATCTTCTTTCTCCTGGGCTGACCACGCAAATTATTGTAGTACCAGACGAGCTTCGCTTGTGTCTCGTTGGCATCGGATCCAGACAGCCCATAAAACACCTTGCTCGGCGCACCCGGTGCCATGCGCACGAGGCGGTCCGACAGAGTTGCCAGCTCTTCGGTCGTATGGGCAGCATAAGTATGATAGTAAGCCAGCTTGTATGCTTGGCGCGCAATTGCCTCGGCGACCTCCGTGCGGCCGTAGCCGACGTTTACACAATAGAGACCAGCGAACCCGTCAATATAACTGCGCCCTTCTGCATCCTTGATACTGACACCCCTGCCGTCCGTTACGATGGTTGGATCGCCGATTTTACCTGTCGCGAAATCCTTGAGCTGAGTAAAGGGATGCAGAACACTGGAGCGATCTCGTTCAGCGACAGTCTTGATATCAGTCATGCCAGTTCTCCTAATTCGCTAGATCGCCGAAGCAGACGTACTTGAATTCCATGTATTCGGCTAAGCCGTGTCTCGAACCCTCACGACCGAGACCGGACTGCTTCCACCCGCCGAACGGAATCGGCGGCCCAGTGAATGATGCCGTATTGATACCCAGCATCCCGCATTCGATTCGCTCAGAAAGTCGGAGCGCCCGGCGTAAGCTGTCTGTGTAGACGTACCCGGCCAGCCCCATCTCGTTAGCATTGGCTCGGCCTATGACTTCTTCTTCAGATTCAAACGGGAGCACAGCAGCCACTGGCCCAAACGTCTCGTCCTGGGCGACCAGCATGTCTTCCGTGACGTCACTCAGCAGCGTCGGAGGAACGAAGTTGGGACCCAAACCAGCTCCCTGATTGGCAGAGAATACTCGCGCGCCCTTTTTCACCGCATCGTCAATTTGGGACAGACATTTGTCGGCGACCGACAACTTGGTCATCGGCCCGATGTCGGTCGCAGATTTCAGGCCGTGACCGACCTTCAATTGACCGGCCGCCCCAGCAAATGCCTCAACGAAAGCACCATAGATGCTCTTTTGTACGTAGATTCGGTTTGCAGCGAGACAGTCCTGCCCGGAGGTTGCAAATTTTGCGGCCATCGCCCCCTTAACAGCCTTTTCGAGATCCACATCATCGAAGATGATGAAGGGGGCATGCCCGCCCAGCTCGAGCGACACCTTCTTGACCGTGTCCGCCGCCCCCTCCAGGAGCAAACGCCCGACCTCCGTAGAACCGGTGAACGATAGCGCGCGTATTCTTGCATCGCGCAACAGCGGGGTCGCCAGTTCGACAGACTTACCAACGAGCACTTGCAGTACGCCGCGCGGAACCCCGGCCTCTTCGGCCAGTCTGGCCAGGGCCAAAGCAGAGAGCGGCGTCTCGGGAGCAGGCTTCACGATAATCGGACAACCGGCCGCAAGAGCAGCCCCCGCCTTTCGAGTGATCATCGCGACAGGAAAATTCCACGGAGTAATGGCCGCCGCAACCCCGATTGGCTGCATCCTGACGTGAAGTAGACTACCGAGCTTGTGGCTGGGGATTGTCTCACCGTAGGCACGCTCTCCTTCTGCAGCGAACCATTCGAGGAATCCAGCACCGTACGCAATTTCGTGGCGCGCCTCAGCCAGCGGCTTGCCCTGCTCGCTCGTCACCAGGATTGCGAGTTCTTCCGAATGGTCGCGCATCAATGAGGCCCAAGACCTAAGGACCTCTCCACGCCGCACCGGCAGCAAATCGCGCCAAGAAGCAAACGACCGTTCAGCCGCCACGATCGCCAGATTCATGTCTGCGGCAGAGCAAGAGGCAACCTCCGCGATCTCTTCTCCGGTTGCGGGATCGACAACAATCCCTCTTTTCTCGCCCACAATCCATCGTCCGTCGATCAGCGCATTTCCCGCCACAAAATCGCGGCGACGGAGATTCTTCAGGTGTCGGATCGCAAGACCGGACAAATGAGGATTTTTGTGCCGAAAAGCTTGATGAGCCATCTGAACCGTGCGGTCATTTCTTGAAATTGCCGGAGCAATCAGGATACTGATGTCGCAAACAGATTTGCGTCGCATTTTCCTTCCGTTCGGAGGATTTCCTGCAATGCGCCGGCAGTTTGCGAGGGAATGCAGCTGGGGCTGGAGACAACTATGAATTACGATCGAATAGACGTCCGGATCCTAGAGATCGTGCAGAAGAACAACCGTCTGACTTCCGAGGTCATCGGCGAAATGGCGGGGCTTTCCCCAACCGCGTGTCAACGCCGAATGAAGAGACTCCGTTCGGAAGGTATCATTGAGGCCGACGTTTCTATCGTCTCCGCAAGGGCGGTAGGACGACCTATTCAGATGCTTGTGCTTGTGAACCTGGAACGGGAGCGTTCAGATATCATCGATAGATTCAAGAAGGCCATCAAAACGTCAGATGAAGTCGTCAATGGATTCTACGTCACCGGCGATGCTGACTTCGTCCTCTACATCACCGCTCGTACGATGGAAGACTATGAGCAGTTCACCCGACGGTTCTTCTATGAAAATTCTGACATCAAGGGCTTCAAGACGATGGTCATAATGGATCGCGTGAAAGCGGGCTTTGCTGTTCCGATCGAGCCTCCGCCTAACGACTAAGGCGTGTATTCCATCCCTGGCCGCTTAATGCTACCGGAGCACCGGAAAATGTCGAGAGATACATCAGTGAGCCGCATCAGCGGCGAGATTATTATCACACGGGGCGATCCTGTTCCGGTCGAGCATTTGAATGCGCGCGGAGCATAAAATCAAACAGGTTTACAGGCGATCAAATTCTCAGTTTAGGTTGTTAATAGACGTCCGGCAAGCGTTAGCTCTGGCGTCGATCCTTTCTCTACGCGCTTGTCATGATAGAACGCGAGCAAATCACGTGGCGAGTCTTCTATGAAAGCCTGACCGCAAGAGGGGCCATAAGGGATCGCGTAAAGCCCGGGCGCTACGATCGAGCCTCATCAGGCGACTTATACTGCTACTTCACCTCACTTATTCATGCGCCCGCGCCTTTTCATTGCTTATTCGCGTAGAATGCATAAAATCGGCACCGGCGTTCCTCTACTCTATGCTCCCGTCGACGAGCTGAAGAGAAGTCTTCTCTGATCGAAGTGCGAATGGCAAGCTATCTCATGAATATTGCGTTGCATTTTGTTGCGTGAACCATCCACCCTTTGAGCCCCCCACAAGAACAGGAACTCCGCGGTTGAAGAGGTTCGTTTGATGCTCGATCGAGCCTCGTCCTAACCGACCGAGATGTAACGCCATGCCCACCTGCTGCGCGAGTGGCGTCCAATTCCAAAACAGGACACGGGAGGTCGGCGCGCCGCGATCGAGCAATAGCGCCACTCGGCCGTCAAAGTTCAACCGGCGCGAGGAGCGCTTGTCGCTCAGTCTATCATGGCGAGAGGCGAACCCTCGCGGGCCGCGGCAGTTGCGAGTCGCTGGCCAGTCAGAGCCTTGGTCGACTCATGAGTCCCCTGAAGCAGCATACGCAGCTCGAATGACATTGATGGGGACGTCAACAATTTTGGGGGCGACTAACTCCACCACGGCATCACTGATTGTGGTCACGAGAAGGTATGGGAGGCAAGCCAGAAGTCGAGATGACGCACCCCTCCAACTCCGCGCCGTCCGGCACCGACGGGATCACGGCGCCGCTGCGCTATCCAACTTTCCGCCGCATCTGGCTTGCGAGTTTGCTAACCAATCTTGGCATTCTGATCCAAGGCGTCGGCGCAGTCTGGGAGATGACCCAGATGACGTCTTCGGCGGATCGAGTGGCGCTGGTGCAGACGGCGCTCCTGCTTCCTATTATGCTGATTGCGATGCCTGCAGGCGCAATTGCCGACATGCACGACCGTCGTATCGTGGGGCTAATTGCACTCTCGATTGAGCTATGCGGAGCAACCGCGCTGACCGTCCTTGACTGGTCGGGTTTCACTACGCCGACTCTATTGCTAGCGTTCTGCTTTGCGGTCGGCAGCGGCATGGCCCTCATGGGCCCCACTTGGCAATCCTCGGTGAGCGAGCAGGTACCCTCAGAAGCACTGCCTGCGGCGGTCGCACTGAACGGCATCAGTTATAACATCGCGCGAAGCGTTGGCCCGGCGATTGGTGGCATTATCGTTGCATCAGCTGGGGCGAGGGCAGCGTTCGCCCTCAACGCGCTACTCTATCTGCCGCTCATGCTCGCGCTTTTCCTTTGGAAGCGCATCTCGGAACCCGCTCGTCTTCCGCCCGAGAAGCTCAACCGTGCCATCGTGTCGGGTGTGCGCTACATCATCAATTCTCCATCGATCAGGATCGTGCTGATGCGTTCAATGGTCATTGGCGTGATCGGCGGGGCGATCATTGCCCTCATGCCCCTGGTAGCGCGCGATCTCCTGCATGGCGGCGCGCAGACCTATGGCATCATGCTCAGCGCCTTCGGTCTGGGCGCCGTGATCGGCGCCCTGAATATCACGAAATTGCGGAAGCTCATGACTGGAGAGGCAGCGATTCGCGCGTGCACTCTGTCTATGGGTGGGGCGATGGCCGCAGTGGCGCTGAGTCGCGAGCCAGTTCTCACAGCAGCCGCTCTGATCTTGGCGGGGGCGGTGTGGATGATGTCCTGGGTGCTGTTTAGCGTTGGGGTGCAGCTTTCGGCCCCACGCTGGGTGGCGGGACGGTCACTCGCGGCCTATCAGGCCGTGAGCTCGGGCGGAATAGCGATTGGTAGCTGGGGTTGGGGCCAACTAACTGATGCCGCTGGAGTGGATACAGCGCTCCTGGTTTCGGCAGCTTTAATGCTCGCCTCCCCACTCCTTGGGCTTTGGCTCCCCATGCCGCACATTGGCGAGCGGGGCCAAGAGGCTGAATTCCTCGCCGACCCAGAGGTGCGGCTAGCGCTGACCGGCTGCAGTGGACCGCTTGTGGTGGAGATTGAATATCGGGTCGCGCAGGAGAATGCGCACCGCTTCCACAATCTCATGCAGGAGATCCAGCTGTTTCGACGACGTAACGGTGCCTACGGGTGGTCGATTGCGCGCGATATAGCGGATCCCGAACTGTGGACGGAGCGGTATCATTGCCCGACATGGCTAGACTATTTGCGCCAGCGCAATCGTTCGACGCAGTCGGAGCGCGCGCTGGACCAGCAAGCGGTGGCTTTCCACATCGGTTCTCAGCCGGTGCGCGTCAGACGCATGCTCGAACGCCCGTTCGGTTCGGTACGCTGAAGGGAAGATGCGCACAATGCTGAAGCTGATCGCCTCGATCGACGCGACGCAGGAACTCCTCCCACTTCTTCCCTCGCAACTCAGACCTGGCCCGGTTTGCAGCCCGCGTGCTCCCTGATATGCGGTCATATAGCTTCGAAAAGATGGCACGCAGCGACATCGCCGCCCGCATTGTTGAGTACGTTGAGAAAAGCGATCCACGTGCACAGCGCGCTCTAGAGCAATCGATGCGAGAAGCGCTCGCACACATAAACAGCCGGCCTCCCGCGCGAGGTGATCGCGCAAGCTTCTTGTCCAGATGGGAGAGAATAATTAAATGTCTGGAGCTGTAGATGGCGAAGCGCCCTATCAACGTCATTGTCGCTTATCTTAAGCAAAAGCAGATCGTGAGCCACTCCCCCTCTGCAACAATGCTCTTAAATGCCCGGCATATTCATGAATTGACATACAGTCTCATCTTGTGGCGCTTTAGGCTGAAAGGACTTCCGGTGCACTCAAATGTTTTTATTGAAGAAATTGCTTCAGATGCGCTGCAGATTTTGCCTCAAATCATGATGGGCTACAGCAAAACAGCAAAATTGCTCATCCGAGGGATCATTGAAAATGTCCTTCGACACATTTACTTCGCAGACCATCCAATTGAATTCGGCTACATGAATAGCGACAAAAAGTGGTTTCTGCCTTTTGACGAATTGGCAAGTTACGCGAAGCGCCACCCTGAGTATGTCAAAACAGAACGCAAAGTTGCTGCAATCGAGCAACTGATTAGCTTGTACAAGGATCTTTCCGGCGGAGTGCATGGACGCAGCGTTCGAGACCTTGAAATGCGAACGGCGCTCAAGAAAATTTCAATACGACGACCAGACAGCCACGACCGAGCTTTCGTGTCTCCGCAAGATGACAGCAGCGGTGAACTTCCTCCTAGCAATTTTCCATGCTGAGGCCGTACGAAACTTTGCAGTTGAAGATAGAAGAGCGATCCTAAGATCGATGCCGCGCAATGCTCGCGAAGTTTGGAGCGACCACGAGTAGCTCCCAGAGAGGTCAAGAACGCGTTTTTCTGCCGCCGATCCTTCCATTACTGTCCAGGTTTTTCTGCCTGTGCAACGGCCGCTTCAAGGATTGCACTGACTGAGGCCGGCACTTCATTGACGCTATCTTCAGCATCAACGGCCGCGCCTTCGTAGAAGAGGAGAATGCCCGCTAAGATCGTGACATCCGCGGAACTGGCACCCCCAGCAACACCACGATGAGGTATCAAGGATGTCGCCAGCCCCAGAATAACAGGGTAAATTCTCACAAGAGCTCTCGCGCCTACCGTGCAATGAAGGCAACGAAGCTGCTAGTGGATCCACACTCAATCGCTCAATGCCCGTCAAAGCGCCGACTATATGCAATGGCGCCGTCGCGGAGAGCAAGAGCCGGTTTAGCGAAACGCCCGATCCAGAGAAGCCGTCAAGACGCGGCTTGAGTAACAGCATCAAGCGTACTCTGCTCGTTCGCTGATCGCACATTGGATCTTTGAAGGGCCGCCCGCCGCCAATCCAGGAGGCACGATCACCCGTCGCGATCGCTTTGGATTGTATCACTTGGTTGGGATGATGCCTGATGAGGCCAAGGAGCACTCTCGATCCCTGGCGGAATGTGCTAATTCTCCTCGCCTGAACTCAGCGAACTGGCGCAACATGACGAATAGCGCGATCATTCCAGCGCCGAGCTCAGCAACGGCTTGACTGGCCAACAATCCACTGAACCCCGATATCGCAGGAAATAGGAGTACGGCCGGTATGAAGAGATACCCCTGCCTGGCGAAAGATACGACCGCGCTGAGGCGTGCTCCCCAGCGACTGAAGCATTGTCGTCACGAAACTCTGGATACCGTAAAATCCAAAGAAAAGATGAAAGACGATGCAGCTCGAGACGGCAATTTCGGTGACCTTGGCGCTATCGCTGAACAACCTGACCAACGGCCGGGCAAAAACGATAACGGCTGCAGAATACGCAACGGAAAGCGCAACGGTGATAGAGACCATGAATTTCGCAACCTTCATTACACGGACAAAGTCGCGCGCGCCCCAACCGAACCCCAGGACAGCTTGAGAGCCGATACAGAAGCCGGTGATAGGCAGCGCGCCGATCGTCAAGATTCTTACAGCTATTCCCACCGCCGCGATGAACTCGTCACCGAACCTCGCAGCAGCTCCGTACAAGAACATACCGGCAAGAGCGGCTAAGATGCTTGTCGTCGTCGCCGGCGCCCCAATGAGTGTGAGCTGCCTGATGCGATCTAGTCGCAACGAGACCTGAGATATACTGACGAGCACAGTACCGAGCCGCTTGGTAAAAAACGCGATGTAGAGGCTTATAGCGGCGATCTGTGATATCAGCGTCGCCAGAGCTGCGCCGCGCACACCTAAGCCTAGCAAGAAAATGAAAATAGGATCAAGCAAGGCGTTCAATATGAAAGCGGTCAGCATCGTCCACATACTGAATCGTGTGTTGCCTTCAGCTCTTGCGACGAAGCCGCTGACGATGTTTAGGAGCATCAAAGTAGACCCCGGCAAGAGGATCGTGGCGTAGTCGAGCGCGATGGGCAGGATGGTTGGACTTGCCCCAAGCACGACGAAGATGTCTCGCAGGCTTACAAGCAGGGCGATGGTCATAATCACCCCGATGGGAGCGGCGAGCGTGAGCGCCGTACTAGCACCTCGGCTCGCCTCTAACTCATTACCATCACCAAGATGACGAGATATGAAGGAGGCAGTACCCACACCAATCCCCTCTCCCACGGCCGCGAGCACGACAATGAGCGGCGTCGTCATGCTGACGGCTGCAATCGCCTGCGCGCCGAGTGAGCCAACAAAGATCGCGTTAAGGAGCTGCTGTAATGCGTTGATCGACAAGCCGATAACAGATGGAATGGCGAGCCGCAGGAGAAGGCTTGGGAGATTCTGGTCCGATAGATCGATGTGCCGGTTTTTATTCGGCATCGCATCGCGACTGCTTTTGACGACGAGCTACGCACTGCGCTTATCCATGATTTACGCCGTCTTCAGCTCAACGAATTCATTGATCGTCTGCATCAGCTCCTGTTGCAAGACCGTGCAAAGATGGCGGGTCACCTCATAATCGACCATGCTCGGATCAAACGTGGTGTCGATCTGTAGACGACCCGATTGATATCCGACCTCGAACCAGAAGAGATGGACCGCCGCTGCTTGATGCATGTGTTCGCCGATCCAAAGCGGACAAGGGTCTGTGTCTAGAAAACGGCGTGTGAAATGACGCTGCAAACCGGCGCGATAATTCACCCCAATTCTGGGAAGTGGCAGGCGATCGAGCCGACACCGCAAGGCTGGATCTCGGTTTAGGAATTTCAGAGCCCGAAAGCCTATTCCCCCGCGCGGCAGCGCATTGCGCTGCCGGTATACTAGACGAGCTCGGTCGGAACGCGACTCTCTTCCGGTGACCTTCAATGGAAGCGGAACAAGCTCGCTGATAACGCCAATCATCTGAGATGGATCGAAATCGTCAAACAGTCGACCTCGTGTCGAGGTCAGCCTATCAATCCAGAGCGAATAGTTGCCGAACAGGGCTCCACACACACCGGACAGGGCAGCAAGAAACACATCAAAGTCCTGACAATGCCCTGATCTGGCTCCAATACAAAGTAGACCGGCTGTCGCTTCCCCGTCGATCTCAAGATGGTGCTTGGCCCGATCTAACCGCGAACGGCCGTTCGCATCCTGCCAACGACCTCCGAGGCTTGCATCGTGAAGCCCTCTCGCGCTTCCTTCGGTAACACTCGTGCCGCGCGATGAGGCATCGCTGACACGGAAGTTGAATTGATCGTAGTCGATATCCTCCCAGTACTTGAGTTCGTCTGGTGCTTCTCTGTCCGCGTAATGCTCGAGGCGCTTCAACCAGGAAGAGAGCCTTTGTACGGTCCCGAGGCCATTCACATCATGGCCTGCAGCAAGAGCGTTGTATGCGTCCTCCAATGCTTCCAGGAATAGCCGATAACCCATCCCATCCGCTACGAAATGATGCACCAGCACCAGCAGATAGTAATCGCCGCTTTCCGAAGTACGGAAGGCCGCGACGTGAACAAGAGGCGTGTGGCCGTCAAACCGAAACATGTGCTGATGTCTTGCCGAGACGCTCTCGATTGTCCTGCGCTGGTCTGGACCGGTCATCCGGACGAGATCGATCTCCTCCACGATACGCTCAGTCGGACAAGCCCCAATCCCCAGCCGTAGTCCATCTTGGGTTCGGGCAACGCGGAGCCTAAGGCCTTCGTGCCTCTCGATGACATGGGCGAGAGCGCGGTCCAGGATCTTGATGTTCAGGATGCCGCCCCGCAAGAAGAACAGATCGCCGATGTTGAAATGCTCGTCAAAGCCGAGAAGAGAATTCCAAAACGATATTATGGGGGGCACAGGCAGCAAGCTATCCGCGGAAGCGACGGGTACCGCCTCCGCTTCCCCGGCCGCCAACTCCCTGATGGTCGGCGTTCGATAAAGTTGGTTGACGGTGAGATTCAGCCCGGCTTTGCACGCCAGCGTGACGCAACGCACGCTCAGAAGAGAATCGCCGCCGATATCAAAGAAACTGCTGTCGATTCCCACCCCCTTGGCGCCTAATAGATCCACCCAGATCCGAGCAAGAACTCGCTCGTTGCTGGTGCGGGGCTCAGCAGATGGACTGGTTTCTATCTCGCGGTAAGGAACGGAGGATAGGCGAGTACGGTCTATCTTTCCGCTCGTCGTCAGGGGAACACTGTCAACCAACCTGAAGGCTCCAGGAACCATGGCAGATGGCAACCTGTTGCGCAGGTGGGCGAGAATCTCTCCAGAGCTGAGACTTTCGCGAGCGGGCACCACGCTCGCCGTCAAGCGGCGATCGTCATCGATGCCTTCTGCGAAGACCGCGGCCTTTGCGATTGCCGGATGCAACTCAAGGGCCTCTTCGACCTCCTCCGGCTCGATGCGGAAGCCCCTCACCTTGATCTGGTTATCCGATCGGCCGCAAATCTCAAGAAGGCCGTTGGTTGAGATGCGTGCGATGTCCCCACTTCGATAAAGCACGTTGTATTGTCCGCTATCATGCGGATTCGGCAAGAAACAGCGGTCAGTCCGATCTTGATCCCGCCAATACCCAGCGCTTAGACAGCGGCCTGCGATGCACAGTTCGCCAGGGGCTCCAACAGGCACTCTCTTCAATCGTGAATCGAGTACGTAGAGTTTCACGTTGTCGATTGGCCGCCCCACTGGGACAAGCGCCGAGTTGTCATGCGTAGCCGATGTTTCGTGCACGGCTGCATTTGACGCACATTCCGTCGCACCATAGAAGTTCCACAACGGCACGCCCGGAAAAGACGCACGCCAGCGAGCGGGCAGCGAGGAAGGCATCGGTTCGGCGCTGCTCGTGACCAGTCTCAAGGCGGTCCTTTGCGGTTGCCGTTCCTGGGATCCGATGAGACCGGACAGAAGTGGCGGAGAGGCAAAAAACCGTGTCACGCGACGTTTTGCCAAACTGCAGAACAACAGATCCGGATCTAGCACCTGCTCTTGGGTGAGGATCAGCGTGGGCACACCTCTCAGAAGTCCACCAAAATACTCCCAAGCGGACGCAACAAGGCAGGCGGACTTCTGGACAACCATGACGTCGGTGCCATCGAAGGGAAAGCACCGCCACATCCAGTTCAGCCGGTTGAGAATGGCCGCTTCCGGTATAAGAACCCCCTTCGCCCGGCCTGTGGAGGAGGACGTGTATATGAGGTTCGCAATTCGGTGATCTGACGGTGTGTCGCTAGGCGCGAAATCATCCGTCGACACGCCGCTCGTTTCTAAGGGCAACAGACAAATCGAAGGTATCTCAAAGCCGGGCTCCCTGGTATTCGCGTGAACCAAGAGCTTTGCCTGACTATCTCGCAGGATATGTTGGATCCGATCACGCGGATAATCCGGCGCTATCGGCACAACAACAGCATCCAAGCCTCGCGCCGCAAGCATCACAGCGGCAACGTCCGGCGACCGGTCAACAAGCATGGCGACCAGATCGCCGGCCCTCACCTTCATATCCCGCAGTAACGAGCGGATAGCTGCTACGCGCTCACGCAGCTGGCCAAACGTGACCTCCCCGAACTCGCCAAAATATGCTACTTTGCCGTGATTAGGGACGCTGATCTGCTCGAACGTTTCAACAAGAGGACATTCAGATTCATATCGCTGGATCGACCCATCCAGCGAATGCAGTATAGTGAGGTCTGAGGCGCTAAGGCAGCTTAGCTCCTCAATTGGCACAAGTGGTTTATCAACGCAGGCCGCAATCAGACAGCGCAGATTGTTGGCCATACGAACAGCAAAATCACCGGAGATTACGTCTTCCGCATACGCCAACTGAAGCGCAATCTCATCCCCGTGATCTTGCGCGTACAGTGTTAAGTCGAATTTGACATAGCCTGTGTCGTACTCGCGGAATGTCAGAGCCAACGCGTCCCGACCAACTGGTTCGGCGGCTTCGGAGTACATGTTGAACATGACCTGGAAGATCGGTGATCGACCCGGTTCGCGACATAACCTGGTGTCCCTGACCATCCATCCGAATGGATACGCCGAATTTGCGATAGCATCGCTGACCAGGCTCTGGATGCGCCCGGCATGAGCAGCAAAGGACTGACCGGCATCGATCGCGGCTCGGATCGGCAGCATATTCAGAAAAAAGCCAATGATATCGGCGCTGCCAGGTTGATCCCGTACAGCGTGTGGCATGCCGACGACAATATCGTCCTGACCGCTATACATTCGTAGCAGCAGCTGGAAGCACGCCAGCAGTGTTGTCGACGTGGTGCAGCTATTCTGACGCGCGAATTCTCTTACCCGGCTGGATAGATCGCCGCCAAGCAGCACTGGATGCGAGCCGCCCCGGTATGATTTTTTTTGAGGGCGCGCCCTTCCAAGCGAAAGCACCGGTGGATCATCACCAATCTGACGACGCCAATAGTGACGTTGGTTCTCCAGCGCCTCTGGAGAAACGTGTTGTTTTTGCCACGCCGCGTAGCCCGAGAGTGACGCACGCTTCTCTGGCCAAGGCGCCGCAGCATCTAAATATCTCTGCTGAAGATCTCTGAGCAGAACAGAAATCGACCAAGCATCGAGAATGATTTCGTGAGCGGTGATCAATATAAGATGATTGTCGGGACCAAACTGGACCATGCGCGCACGAAACAGGTGGCCCTGTCTGAGATCGAAATTGTCTTTCAGCTCCGTTCGCCGAAACTGTGCGATGAGCTCCTCACCCTGGGAGGAGGTGAGATGAGATGCATCGATCAATTCAAGATTTGTGCATGGCGGAGCATCAAAGCGCTGAATTGGACCGTCTTCGTCGATAAAGCGCACCGAAAGTGCCTGGTGGGAATGAATGACCTCGGTCCAGGCGCGATTGAACCGAGCTAAATCGATGTTTCCCTTAATCCGCAGCCCGCCCTGAATGATGTAGTTCCGCGCAGATGGATCGAGCTGAGCCAAAAACCAAAGGTGCTCCTGGAGGTGCGTCAGAGGTGATCGGTTTAGCTTTCGGCACGTCAAAGCCGTGCATGGATTGCGCTCAGTCCGAGCCTCGATCGAAGCGGCAAGAGATCGAATTGTGCCATTCAGGACCAGTCTGAAATCAGCTCTCACGCCGAGCAAAGTCTGCAACTGCCCCAATATAAGCATCGCGCGGAGCGAGTCTCCGCCGAGGCTTATGAATTGGTCATTCACACCTATGTTCTCGATACGCAAAATGCCGGACCAGATTTGACGTAGCCGGACTTCGAGGTCTGATTGCGGCTCCTCGAAGGGCGTTGACAATGCCGGCCGAACACTCCCCGGCTCGGGCAATGCTGCAAAGTCGACCTTTCCGTTCCTGGTCAGTGGAATACCGTTGACGTGAATGATTCTTTCCGGAAGCATGTAGCTGGGGAGCGCCTCAGCAAGAAATTTCTGAAGGTCGCTTTCCGCCAGTTCAGCTGAAGCCGACACATACGCAACCAGCCGCCGCGATTCGGCGTGCGCCTCCGCCCCAGCTATATCGCGCGCCGTAAGCTTTACACCTGCGCAGACAGAGGCGACTGCGACGGCGCCATGCACCAAGGGATGAGCGGACAAACGAGCTTCGATTTCTCCCAGCTCGATTCTGTGCCCGCGAATCTTGACCTGACGATCCCGTCGACCGAGACATTCCAAGAGGCCGTTGGAACGGAGGCGCCCAAGATCACCTGTGCGATATAGGTGCCGGAAGGACAGGTCGTTTGAGAACGGGTTTGGCCCAAACGCATCCTTGGTGCGGACATGGTCATTGACGTAACCGGCAGCGACACCGACGCCGCTAACGCAGATTTCTCCGATTTCTCCTACATTGCAGAGCCGTGGTCCGTCCGCGACATAAACCTCAACGTTTTGAATTGGCCTGCCGATCGGCACATAAGGCTCAGCCAGCGCAGGCGGCACGGAAACCAGATGATGCGTCACGCCGTCGGTGCACTCGGTCGGCCCGTAATGATTGAGAATGGAAACGCGAGGATACAAGGCAAGCCACGCACGCGCCAATCCAGGCGTTAGAGGTTCTCCGACCGTAGAAATAATCCGCAAGCCATCCATGGCTCGCTCTGCCGCGGCAAGCGATTGCAGATATTCAACAAACACTGCCAGCATCGATGGAACGAATTGGACGACCGTAGCGCCGCTTCGTTGAATCGCTTGAAGGAGCGATGATGGCGATCTCAGTGTCGCATCATCGATGATTGATACAGAGGCCCCGACGCAAAGCCCAGAGAGAAGCTGCCAAAGCGAGATATCAAAGCAGTGCGATGCCGTTTGCGCGACGCAATCCGTCCGAGTGAGACTTAGAGCATCGATCTTTGCCGCCAAATGATTGTTTAGGCCGGCGCGCTCGATCATTGCGCCCTTAGGCTGGCCCGTCGAACCAGACGTAAACAGAATATAGGCAAGTCCATCCACGTGCGGCGATGGCACGACAGCCGAGGTCTGGACCTGGCGCAGGGCCGCCTCTATAGCTACGAATGGAGGAGCTGCTTTGCTGCTCTCCTGCAAGAGGCTGAGCGATTCCGGCCGGTCTCGGCCCATCAACAAAGCGCAGCGGCTCTGCTCGATCATGAATGATGTACGGGAAATCGGCAGGGATGGATCGAGCGGTAGGTACGTTGATCCAGCTTTCAAAATTGCGATGACAGCCGTCGCCCAGTCGAGGTCCCGCCCTCCCCAATAGCCGACAACCGCGCCGCGAGCACCCTGCTCTCGTAAGGTCCTTGCAAGGGCATCCGATCTTGATCGGAGGGCCTCATATGTGAGTTCGTCTGCGCCGTGCCTCAGCGCAACTCTCTTCGGATCCGAAGCTGCAAGCCGATTGATCGCCGTGATCGCGTCAACCGGTTGACGTTCCGCAGACAGCTTCTTGCCGGATTGATTTTCCGTAGGCACGCGCCCCACCATTCGTCGCCTTCTTCGTCGCCCAAATCGGAACGCCGGAGCTCGTCATCGAGGTGCGCATGCGCAGCCACCCTGATTCCGCACGTCGTAAGGTTTTGTCCGTATGACCTTCTCGCTGTTCGCTTCTGGCTCGATGATCGGCAGAGGGACAGGAGGAGGACGCTAGGACCGCGCGTCCAATTTGGCACCTGCCTACTCTCGTAGTGGACCTGCCATCGTCTGCACGGCACCCGCAACCAACGCGCCCACAGGCTCGTTGCGGCTTGTGGTGAGCGTAATTGTCCGATTTCCCGGCACTTGAGCCGGCACCACCAACCCATTGAGCATGTTGGCCACCGGTCGGTGCAGCTTGTACGGACGAGAGGCTTCTTACCGTAATCACCGCCGGACCGATGGTGTTCAAGCCGGTGAGCGCCGCAACAGGGACCCGGCGGCGCCTCAACATTACAACGAGTTATCGAAGCTCGCAGCAGCAGTCCCAAGCTCGGCCTTGAGGTCATCCAAGTGCTGGCACCGACAAACAAAGCGCCCGATCACCTCGTCACCTAAATCGAATAGCTCCGCTTATTTGGCCGCCAGTCAACGGAGAACGATTTATGGCTATAGATAGCGCGAGGTGGAAAGTGAGACGCCGTGTCATCGCGTAGCGCCCCGGGGCGAGCACAAACCGCTGTGGATAGGCCCCGAGGGCATATTTACCAGGTGGCGCACGGTTGAACGGCTGGTCGTCCGCAGGGATGTATGGCCCACGTAGACTTCGCTTACAGAGACGCAGCCTACCCACGGGAGGCCTCTGCCTGAGGATTAATCCATCCCAATGCGCTTGCCAGACTTGCTTGCCTTTGCGGTCTCGGACGCGGCAGATTCCTTTCCACAGCTGGCGAAATGCGAGGGTCGCGTCCCTGCTCCCGATCGGCAGGCTTTACAAATCAATCGGTCCGATTTTGGCGCGCTCCGCTCAGCTATTCGGGCCCGTCAATTCAACGATGCTGGACTGCATGAGCAGCATCATCCACGCAACAAATCTCAGCCTCCTGATGCTGCCAACGGCGAGCACTAGTTCGGCTTGTGCGGTCTGCTCACCGTATTTCCAGGCGCCGTTGTGTGCCCCCCGGGCAGTCCGCCGGTACTAGATGCGATTGCGACCTTAGTGGGCTGGGGGGAGACTTGCGACGTGTGTCGTTAGGCTGAGATTTATTGTCCGTCAGCCGACGCGCAACCTGGTGGCAGGTTTGGTGGGGCAGTGCCAGCTGCTCGCATGAAAGGTGGCCGATGCCGCGAGGCCTAAATGCCGCAGCGGGATCTCTCCTGGGCGATCGTGACCGGGTCAAGGCCCAACATCACGTCGCGATCGATACCGAAATGGAGGCGATAGAGCCACCAGATTGCGCAGCACCGGTCACAATCGGAGAGTGCCCGAGCGCGCTTTATTGCGGCTGCGACGCGCGCTATTGGGTTCATGACACGTCTCATCTGGCGACCTGAACGTCTCGGGACCGGTGCTCTACATTTTGTGAGTACTTGGTCGGTGACGGTCCGCTGTCGTGCGCCTGCGTCGGCAAAGGATTGGGAGCTGAGGTTCATGTTTGCCATGGAATTGCGCGTCTCGAATCTTGATAGGAACACATATGTGTCCGACCTGTCCGTAACCTTACGATGCAAGTACTGCTTCCCAAACACCCAGATCTGGTAGGGCCAATTGACAGCACTCTTATGCGATAGTTACGCGGTGGCGCGCCGGTTCGCAGACCCGATGCTGGTGCCTCGAACCGATAGGAGTCGATGGCGTTGGCTGCACCTCGAAAACACGGCGCAGCGCAGGTCCGGAGCCATGATATCGCCTCGACTTGTCGATGGCCGGTGGCCCATCCTGAGCTTTATTTGCGCCTGATGTAGCCGCTCCTCGCGACTGGCCGTTAACTGGAGACGGTGATCCATCTGCGACTTCCTGCCGCTGTGAGGATGCGGTCAACGAACGTGTATTCGTCATTTGAACGACTCGCCGGCCGACCACCTAACCGATTGGACACGCGATATAGCCAGGGCAGCAAAGCGGGCCGCCCACCAACACGGGTCCGGTACGGTCGAGAGCGCGTTGCGCAGCCTGTTGGGTCGTGTCCCCAGTGATGGTGTAGCTCGGTAGAGCGAAGCCGTCCGCACGCGCGCCCTCAGATAGCGCCGTAGCGGGCGGACGGCTTTGCGGTGGTCACCGGCAGTTCGCCGGTAGGATCGGGTTGCTGACACCAACCTGATTCGAGGAACCACCGATGACCGACGAGATGATGAACCTTCGCGCGCTCGTGGAGAAGGCCCCAGACGCCGATCTGCTTCGCGAGATGATTGGCTTTGCCGCCCAACGATTGATGGAGCTGGAGGTCGCCGGGCTGACCCGAGCGGCCTACGGCGAGAAGAATGCCGAGCGCCTTGCCCAGCGTAACGGCTACCGTGACCGGACCTGGGAGACGCGCGCCGGCGCGGTCGAGCTGCGCATTCCCAAGCTGCGCAAAGGAAGCTACTTCCCGGGCTTCCTGGAGCCGCGTCGGATGGCCGAAAAGGCGCTCACCGCGGTGGTGCAGGAAGCCTATGTGCAGGGCGTCTCGACCCGATCCGTCGATGATCTGGTCCAGGCTATGGGCATGACTGGCATCTCCAAGAGCCAGGTGAGCCGACTGTGTGCCGAGATCGACGACAAGGTGAAGGCCTTCCTCGCTCGCCCGATCGAGGGTGACTGGCTGTATCTGTGGATCGACGCCACCTACGTGAAGGTGCGCCAGAATGGCCGGATCGTCTCGGTCGCGGTGATCATCGCGGTCGGCGTCAATAGCGACGGCCGGCGTGAAGTTCTCGGCATGGACATCGGTCCCTCGGAGGCCGAGACGTTCTGGACCGCGTTCTTGCGCAAGCTCGCTCGGCGCGGGCTTCGTGGCGTCAAGCTCGTGATCTCCGATGCGCATGAGGGCATCAAGGCCGCCGTCAGCAAGGTGCTCAACACCGCCTGGCAACGCTGCCGCGTCCACTTCATGCGCAACGTCCTGGCCCATGCCGGCAAGAGCGGAAGACGCGTCGTCTCCGCCTTCATCGCCACCGCCTTTGCCCAGGACGATGCCGAAGCGGCCAGGGCTCAGTGGCGCAAGGTCGCCGACCAGCTCCGTCCCAAACTGCCAAAACTCGCCGCCTTCATGGATGAGGCCGAGCCAGACGTGCTCGCCTATATGAGCTTCCCGCCTCAGCACCGTGCCAAGCTGCATTCGACCAATCCGATCGAGCGCCTCAACGGCGAGATCAAGCGGCGGACCGAGATGGTTGGCATCTTCCCAAATGAAGACGCCATCGTTCGCCTGGTCGGCGCGATCCTGCTCGAGCAGAACGACGAGTGGGCGGTTCAGCGGGCCCGCTACATGACGCTGGAAACCATCGCGCCGTTGAGCGATGATCCCATCGTCGGCTTGCCCGCCGTGGCAGGCTGATGCCTTCCGACCCGCCGGAAAATCGGCGGTGACCTGCCGTCAGCTACACCACGCCATGGGACACGATCGCCTGTTGCGGCTTTCACAAATATTGAGACCAAGCGAATACGAATTTGGCGCGCACCTGCCACTCTCTGGGGACCATCCTTCAACTGAGCAGACAATGCATTATCATGCTGTGCGCACACGCATGCTCTAAGACCAATTTCCTGGTCGCGATGACCGGGGTCGTTGAAGTCTGTACTTGCCACGCCTATACCGCAGAGAAGATCCTTTGTGCCAGGCTCGGGAGCGATCGGTTTCATTTTTGGGTGCGCGCGCTGTTCGGGCGGTCAGCGGCCGCCAGTGAGCATGGTCCGCAATCGGCCACGACAGCTGCTGTTCTTTTGTGAATTGTCGCACAGGTTTCGTCAGCTTTTGGAAAGCTAGCGAGAGTACAGAGGCGCTAGGGTTAGCGAGGCGTGGTAGAGACAGCGCCATTACCAGAATGGGACAGCGCCGAGTCACGTTCCTGCTAACCTCAATCTGCAGCGCAGGCGCGGCAGGGACAGCCCCCGATCCAGTCCCAACCGACCGGCGCCGAGTCGCGCCCGCGCTGCTTCCGGTGTCGGAGAAACGAGCCGCGCTGTCATGCTTTTTCAAGCACGGATACCCGTCGCTTGTGCCGAGGGAGATCGACGACGTTAAATTTAGCGGCGCGCGTGGACTTTCAAGCGATCGCGTCCACACCTCCCGTCTTATCCCGCCAACATTTCCCGGGCTCTGACATGAGCGGCAGCGTGTAAGCCTTTTTCACGCAGCGGAGCGCTTTAGTATACTGGGCATCTCCAATCCCTCCGTGAGGTAGCGGATCAGCCTAGAAAGTAGCGGACAATCCAACCAATTCAGGTAGGTGATTGGCAGTCGTTCTCAGTCTACAACTTGGCAGCACCCTACAGGGCGGCAAAGTGTCAGGCTGGATACCGAATCGGGTAAGGCCGGCACCAAAGTTAGCGGCGCGTGGCAGGGACAGCGCTTTGCAGGGATTGAGCGCCGAGTCACGTCGCCGTTAACCTTTTTCGTCCCTGGCACCCTAGGGACAGCGTCGTCTTCGCAGGGTTGCCCACTAGTCCAGCTAGGCGCCCTGCGGTACTTCTCAAAAATACCACTTGGTAGCGCCGTGAGGGGCGTGCCCCTCACGGGAGCAAAGGTGGCCAGCTTTGGCTGATTACCGAGGCTTGCGGCATCTGTCAGGCACAGCGCTTTCACGGTTTCACTACCCGATGGCCGAGCCACCGGCTAGTTCTCGCTAGCATGCCGGCTAGCAGGAGCAGCATTATTTTTTTATGGCGCCAGTCGCGTCTGCGCTGCTCTCCGTGTTCTGCAACAGCTCTTTCCTGACACCCTCGTCGCTCTTGGCACCGCTCGGCAAATCGAAGTCTCTCAGCTGAGTGAGGATATGCCAGCCCGCGGCGTTCGAATGGTCCGGACAACGCCCAAGCCGAAACCTCTCAGCTAGCCTCAACCGCGCGCCGACTCCCAACTCGTTCGGGCTCAGACATCATGGGCAATGATACGCGTGGCCATCTGTTTGACTTGATAGTGGCCGATCCAATTCGCGACGTCTCACCGCTTGCCCTCGCACTATCCCTGCCGTTCCAAGTCAACACTGCGGGTTGTTTGGCCGCCCCTCTTGTGCAGTCGATGGCTGCTGCCAAAGGGGATTACACTTGCCGCACCGCGTTTGATTTGAACTGGTCGTTATTCTTGATAACCGACCGCCGCGCGTTCCTTGACCTTCAGCTAAGAGAGTTCGTCGTCGTGCCCTTAGGCGGACGAGAGAACCTAAAACTCCGTATCATGGCTGATGGCGCCCTCCGTAACGTCAACAAAGATGTTCTACCGGTAGACGAAATCTCAGAGTCCATGGAATGAACGAGATTAGGGTGGCCGAAACGCGCTGTCTGCGCTGATCCAGGGATAAAGACCACTACAACCTTGGCTGAACGGCTGTCGCTGCGATCGCGGTAGTTTGCGCTGGCGCATGTGATCGGAGCTGCAACTCCATTTCGTTGAATGGAGGACCATCGCCTCAGCCAGCATCTTTGCTCGCCTCGAGGCCGTTCGTACGAGTTGGACAGCGGAATCGAACCCGAGGCAGCAGTTCGGGTGAGCGCCGGTCATCCCCCGCAAAACCTAGGCCGCCGCGAATTGATAGACCGTCGACATACCAGCGCTTGTGCGGGCCCTCCCAGTAGCGTCCAGGAAAGCCGACACGGTGGCACGCATGGGATAATTCGATCCTAAAACCTTCTAATTTCGTGATGTTTTTAGGTAGGTTATAGCCAGTGGTTTGATGACCATCTAAATGGCTGCTTTCGCGCATGAGAGCTCGTGCGCTTGTGGCTTACAATGTGCGCCGGATCCGTGTCCAGCGCGGTATTCCGCAAGAGCAATTGGCTTACGATGCGGGAATTGATCGCTCCTACATGAGCGGACTTGAGCGCCAACAAGCGAACCCGACAATCGATCTTCTCGATCGCCTTGCCGAGACCCTCGGCGTAGCTGTCTCCGAGCTGTTTGTTCGGCCATCCAAGGGCGCGCCGCCACCTGCAACCTTACCTAAAGGTCGCAAGCCGAAACCGGCACGCGGCAAAAGGACTTAGCCCCAGACAAACACCAGCTGAGACGCAGATCGTGTCGCGGTACCGGCGCCGGTATGACGCTTCCACGAGGATTTCATGCGTTGCCGACCCATGATACGCAGCGATCCGGCTATGGGCATCGAATAATGTGATGGATGTTCATTTTGGTGCCGGAGGGGACAATGGCGGCTCAAGACGATGAAGTTCCATTAAATGCCATCCGCGCATTTGTGACGGTCGCCCGCGAAGGCAGCGTCACGCGCGCGGCGACCACTTTGGGAACAACGCAAAGTTCGGTCAGCCGGTATTTGGCTGTGCTGCGGGATTATCTGGGTGCTGATCTCATCGAGCGGCGTGGACGGCGCAGTGATTTGACCGAATTCGGGAGGCTGTTCGCAAACGCAGTGTCTGAACCGCTCGAAACTGTAAGCTTCACCGCGAAGAGAATGCGACGCCGTGCAGGCGTAGGAACGAATCGTATTGTGGTCCGCACGTCACTATCGACCTTTGCGTTCTCTCTTCTTATTCCAAATCTGCAGGCTTTCTCTTCTGAAGCGGGTGGCGTTATTGTGGACATCGTCAGCTCGCTGGCGCCGCCGACATCTTCGGATGATTTCGATATTTTGATTACACGGGATCTTTCCGTCATCGAATCCGCCGACAGTTGGGAAATCTACAAAGAGGAGCTGGTGTGCGTCGGCCCGCCAAATCTCGTCGGGGGTAAAGAGCTCTCGATTGTCCGCTCAACCCCTATACTGAACATCACATCCCGCCCCGACATCCTGCCGACATGGCTGAGGGCCATGAACCTGTCTTCCAGCGACATACGAGCGGGGGCGCGGTATGATCACAACTATCTTGCTTTGCCGGCGGTCATGACAGGAAAATGCCTTCTTGTCGCGCCGGAAATCATCGTCAGTGACCTCGTGCGAGGGGGCGCTTTGCAAATCGTCCCTGGCACCCGCGCTCCAAGTGGCATGCAATATCGCGCCTATGCCGTAGATCGCAGCGCGCACCCCGAGCTCGCACGTTCTTTTTGCCGATGGCTGGCTCGTCTCTGCAAAAAGGTCGCACCTGCGCAGGCCGCCTGAGGTCTAGCGGTGTCCTCAATTCGGCACAGCAGGAGATCAATGCTCAAGTCTAGGCGCTCAACTTAAGAAGACATTCAGCGCAGTCGTCAAAGCCTAACGGAGATGGCGCCGCTCTAGTGCAGAAATTGAACACGCCAACAATGAGAGATCGTAGCGCAAAGATTCTATCCTGGCCGCCATCGTGCCATGGCAGAAGAATTGGCAGGCAAATGGAGGGAGGCCGTTTATCGCGCCGCAACCCTTTACTTGTCATCCCTGCCCCTGCGTTTGGTGAGAAATGCTCGCCAGCGAAGGCGGATGAGACGCCGCCCCAGCTTAACTAGTCGGATGGTTCGGCTGCGCAAATCGTCTGTTTTCCAGGCGCGCTCGGCAATACGACGGCTTCCAAACAGGCCTTGCGCGATTTGGCGGTAGCTATTTCCTTCCTGCCATCCATCCACTGCGCGCAGCGCAAGAATTAGCCGATGCTGCTTCAAAGCAGGCAAAGCAAGAGGAGGCATTCCGAGCGCCCGACGCTCAAGGGCGAGCCAAAATCGACGTGCGGCCCCCAGGCGAAGCTCGAAATCGGCATCGAGCGGCAGATCAACGACGACAGCATATCCGCTTGCCGGAAGCTCTCTTAGCCAGAGGCGATGCTTCGTGCCCCCGAGCGGCACGATCGCATGCCAACCATCCGCCGCACGGCGAAGCTCGCTGCCCGGCAGATTGTCGAAATCGAGCTGATAGGTTTTGGGCGCAAGGCAGTTGGCCGCCCGCACAGAAAGTACGGTCGGCAGCACCTCGGGTGCCCAGAAGACTGCTTGCTTGTCGAAGGTCTTTTGCGGATCAGCAGGAAAACGAGAGTCCCCACTTGCGTCGGAACTCGCCCGCCGCTGCGCTTGAACGTTCGCGGCGAGATAGCCGCTTATAATCCTCTTGGTAGTCGCGATCCCGGCGCAGCCACTCCCAGGCCAGGTCGGCAGCATCCGCCTTCTTCAGGCCGCTGTACGCTTCCTCAGATCTCCAGTCAGTATTCGGCATCGCACCTTTCCCGCGCAATCTTTTGGCGCGGGGAATGCAGCCGATGATTGTGGCGCTTTCCGGCTGCTTGCTTACCGTGTGCACGCCTTGAACGCACTTAATCGATGGAATGATCAATTTTTACGATCACGACGCATTCTGGCGCGCCTGATATCCGCGCCGATCATTGTTTTGGCCAACCGCTACGTAGCAGGTCGCGATAGCCGTGGCCCGCTAGCCACTTGGCCCGAGTCAGATGACTATCGAATGTGCGTCGCGCTCGATCCGGCTCAACGGTGGGGTCAAGCCCAAGCACAATTCGCGCGATCTCGCGCCAATCTGCCTTGTCAGCGTCCGCATCAAGCAGTCGCATGTAGGCAACAGCGTGCTCCCTGTCATATGACGTGAGCTCGTCGACGCTGGGCGCCAATTCTGCGACCTTCGGCTCGGCTGGCACTGCCTGAAACTCCTACCCAGCTGAAAAATCTACCGAAATCAGAGCAACGATAACTAATCTGAGTTCGTTTTGGTACCCGTCCAATAGTCGCACGCCGAATTCCTTTTCGCGCTGAGATGGCAATCGCATATCGGCTCACACTGACCTGGTGGCTCCGTCCTGCGCTTTCCCTTTTTCATTGCCAGTCCATACTGCAAGCGATTGCAGATGTGCCCTGTAACTGGTCACCCTTGCTGTTCTGTTCCTGGCGGAAGGCATGGTGCTCCGCGGTGACGGCCAGGTCGTACTCGTGAAAGGCAATCACCAGAACCGGCCAACTGGAGAATATTCGTTTGCCTTTCGACCCGCAGGTGAACATTCGTCCTATCTAGTCGCGGCGCTCGGGAAAACGCCGCCGGCACCTCTGAGCGGACTTCTTTGCTGCTCATCGCAAGCTGTTGCCCCGCGAGAACACTTGTGATGGTCAATGAGATGACGGGCACGCGCTAGCTGCACCTGCATCTCACCGTTGGCTGATCCCTCGAAGCGAAGCAATTGGGGAGGACAGCCACTGCTGGCGCGAGCTTATCGTAATAGTCTGGCTATAACCAGTGGTTTGATAATCATCGGAATGGCTGCCTCTGCGCATGAACGCTCGTGCGCTTGTGGCCTGGAATGTGCGCCGGATCCGCGTAGAGCGCGGCATTCCGCAAGACCAATTGGCCTATGATGCCGGGATCGACCGCTCATACATGGGGCGCATTGAGCAGAAGAAAGAGAACCCGACGATTGATCTCCTGGAACGCATCGCCGCGACTTTGGGTATTCACTTGTCCGAATTATTCACACAGCCGGCTAAAGGTGCAATGCCGCCCAAGCCGATGTCCAGAGGGCGCAAGCCGGCACGGCTTGGCCGAAAAAGACGTAATTATTGAGAGAGCCATGTTTCGGCTAACGCTTGGGCGGAATCGAGCCGGAATGCCATGGCCCATGTGGGTTGTCCTGATCGCGGATCGACCGGCGCTGCATTAGTGCTGTTCGCCTTCAAACCATTACATCACACCCGAATCCGGTAGTGATCTCGCTTACGCCGTGAGAGCGGCCGGTTCCTTGCGCGTTGGTTCCTGGCCATCATTGCCCATGCCATCCCGGCGAATTTGTTGGCGAGCGCGATCGCGGCAACCTTGGTGGGACGCCGCGCTAACAAGGGTGGAAGCCAGCCGGTCCACCTGCTTCATGAATCTACAGCCGGCGCTTCCGATCTCGCTCGAGCCGATGTGGCACCGGCAGGCTTCCGCTTAGCGCTCCATCGGAGCGGCCTGTTCTAAGGCCGAGCATCTTCGAAATGAGGTTGCGCCGCTCGCCTAGACCTACCGACGACCGCTTGAACCCGATATTTTCGAAGAGCCTGTTTGGGGTCGACGGTGCGGTTCGGGTGATGGCAGCGTCGAAATCGGGAGTCCGCGAGGGTATGGAGGGACTTTGCTATCCTGCTGCGCAAGAGCATGAGAGCAGATCCGTTCTCCAGAGCTTCGGGCGGAGAATCAAGCCGGTGTCCGCCTCGAGGATGGGACCTTTGCGCTCGATGAAGATCGGGAAAGTGTGGCGCCCATGCAGTGGCGAAATTGAGGGGCTGCTGGAAAGGCTCGACTGACGGTTTGTTTATGGGACACGTAAGACGCAGGCACCATCTCGAGCGGGATAGTTTCAGCCGACGCAGGCGCTGTGAATCAAGTTCATCCAACGGTGGCGAGTATGCTCTGAATTGGGTGTGAGCTACGCCGGCCTGACTATCCCGATAAGATGAAGGGGATGCTGCTCGCCGAGCGAGAGCCAACGGATGGATCATCAAAATGCAGCGTCATCGGTTTGACCGGCGAGCAGAGACGATGCCTGAAGATTGATGCTATTGGGCCTGGAAGAAGCCTAGCAGGTGGCAGCTGCGCCCCTTAGCCGGTCCTCGCGCATAAGACCGGCCGCTCCGCTCGACATTGCAGGGCCGCAACTTAGTCTTGGGTCTGCAGACGTTGACGCGATCCGGGAGGTGCCGACAATGTCAGGCAGCCTTTGCCGCCCTTGATCTTGGCCTCTTCACGTGCGGTACGCGGGCGTCAATCGCAAGCTGGTCGATCATCCAGTGAGGGCTGCTGGATTTGCTAACAGGATACGGCTCCGTCGCGCGATTGTCCCAGATGACGACGTCGCCTGGTTTCCAGTGCCAGCACAGGGTGTTCCGGGGCGCAATAAGATAGGATTGCAGCCGTTCAAACAGTTTTTGGCTGGGATAGCGCTGCAGGCCGACGAAGTTGTTCACAGAACGACCGAGCGATAGCATGCGTTCACCGGTCTCGGGATGAACACGAACAATCGGATGTGTCGTTTCGTAGATCGTTCCAGTGGATACGCCCCACCAAGGCCGCTTGTTGGCTTCGGTGGCCCGCTCTGTCGCAGTGAGATCAGATGCGACGAAGCTCACAGCCCAGAGGTTATCTGCGAGCATCCGCAGGGGATGGGGAAGATCAAGATAAGCGGCCGCCCTGCTCGACCAAGCCATGTCGCCTCCAAAAGGCGGGACCGCTGCGAGCCGCAGCACCGAAATGGCGGTGCGGACCCGCTCATCGTTCATCTGGTTGAGATGACTGCAGGCGGGATCAGACAGCTCCTGCCGGATCGTTAAACCGCCCATTGTGTCCGCCATTGTGGGATTCGATATCAGCGAGCCGAGCCTGAGCACAAAACGCCGCTGTTGTGCATCGCCGAGATGTCCCTGGTCACGGAAGAAGATGACCTTATGCTCTAGCAGAAGCCGCTTGAATGCTAAGATGACATCGTCAGCCAAATCGTCCGACAGCGCAATGTTCTTGATTTCGGCACCAAGCCTCTCCGCGTGCTTGACGATGTCTGCTCGCGGAATGACATTTTCGACAGCCATTGTTTCACTCATGACGGTGCCTCTTTCTGTGGATGTCTAAACAGGCTCAGTGGTGGTCGGGTCTGGCGACAAACCCGGCAAAACCCTCTTGATGCTACACACCCAAATTGTCCGAGCGTGGGTCACGCGCCGCTCAATTAGGCGGCTGAATTCTGATACACACCACCAGCATCTAAGAATCCGACTCCCTTGCGTAGCGACATGCCTCGTGCCGTTCTCATCGAAGGACACTCGCATATGAGGCCAGCAGATCGATTTGCAGCCTGATCAACAGTGCAGATCATAGACGCAATCCATGTCCAGTCCATGAAACGAAACCAGCTTTCTTTTTGAGCTCGCGCGACGTTCGCGTCGCCTCAGAACTCATGCGTGGAAAATCCTCGAACAACGAGTGCGTCGTGCCTCCATCCTGCACGCCACATGCGCACGACAAAGATTGGAACTGGTTCGCGGCATGCACTCGCGAAGCCCATAGGACGCAAGCAAGATCTACCTGAAGATGTAACTCATATAGTTCACCACTTCAACGGGCTCACAATAATATTTTCGCGACTTGGAGTTGTTCAACGCGCGACGCGTTTCATCAGCTTGACAACCCACTGTCATGCACTAGCGGCAGAAGAGCAAAAGAAGGAGGCTGCAACTTCCGATGCAGCTTAACAACGGACTTAATCCCTCGATTTTCTCGAAATCTGCACGTGGCACGAATGCATTCCCCGCCCTGACCTGCCTTTGGTTCTGCCCGGAGACGTAGATATTCGTTACTGAGTGCAGGCCATTTGGCTTTGTAGCTCTCTCACAAACGATCACGCGGAACGCGTCGCCGCCACAACGAACGAGGAATCCACGCCGATGGCGTAGACGGAGGGCGATCTGATCTCTCATCAAGAAGATGCGGGAGAGTACTACCTTCTGCCCGAAGAGGCGATGTGATACCTCCCCGAGGAATGGAGAGATCATGTCCAGGCGATGGCGGATGATGGGCGCGTCATCCTCAAGTCCGTCGACCACGAGCTGTCACAGCTTATCAGGGTCTTGAACTCGTTTGCCGCCGTGGTGGCTTTGAAGCATGTGCAGAAGCGGCTATCTGCCTACAAATTCGAATTGAAAATGGAGGCTTTCCTCGAGCTTGAGATGCTTACGACAGTAGTCGTAGTCACCTACGTACGCTTGCAACAAGGCGGCAGCGGCTCTTCGCGCGACAGCATCCCGGAACAACTGCGCAGCATTCACGATCGGGTAGTCGGTTTGAGAAACAAGCGTTTCGCGCACAACGACGAACACGATACGGTTTCCAATGCGCTGGAGGTCTGGTTCGAGGACAATCGTTTTGAACTCAAATTTGGACTGTCGCTCGGATACGATATCGGAGGCGCCAAGGAGTGGCCGGACCTCGTGAGCGCCGTCGAGACCCTATATCTCGAGAGGATCGAGAAGCTACTCGCGCGAATGAAGCAGAAGACCAGCCACGAATGGGCCCTCCAAAGCGGTCCGGCGCCTGAGGAGTGACCAAATATCCGCGGGGTGGCGTACGTAAAGACGAACCCCCGTCATTGATCGGGTAAGGAGGCAGCCTAACTAGACACGTTCCCTCGGTAAACGCAGGGTCATATCAATAGTTGTCAAGCCGCTTGTCCGCATTCAGTTTGTCAAGGGACGACCCGAAGACGGCGGGGCGCGTCATCGTAACTCCTCCGAAGCTCGCCGTGACCTGACCCGATGCCAGTTGTCCGCTCGGGTCCATTGCGGCGGCGACAAAGTAGGTTCGCTTGTTTTTCTCGGAGAGCCACGTCTGCTCGACGACACCCGTGGTCCAGACTTCGATCTCCGGCCCGTACGAGCGATAGGTACAAGAGCAGTCGGCATCCGTCATCGTGGCCGTCGCGGACATCCTGAACTTGCCGACGTCGAGGCCCATCGTCGTGAAGAACCGGGCGAGGCGGTACGCGAGAGCCAGGTTGCCGTCGCCATCGAACTTCAATGTCGTCACCGAGTCGTCACGGCCATCGGGCTTTCCGTCGACTATGTGCAGCGGGCCGGCCCAGATCATCTGATCTGTCTTGTGGGTCTTTCGATCGAACCAAGCCTGCGCGACCGGCCAAGAAGCGTCCACGAAGACGCCGGCAACCCGCTTGCCGACGGTCGAAGCGGCGCCCGCCAGCAAGCCGCCGATCATGGGCTTGGAGAGCTTGCCTCGCTCTTCCGGTACGAAATCTTCGACCCGGGCGCCAACGCTCGAAAGCTTTTGCTCAACGGCAGCGCGACCGCCGGCGAAGAAACCTTCGCTCACGGGGATCGCAGTGACCGCCAGCAGGCCTAAAAGGGCAACGGCGGCGGTCGCTCGCCAACGGCTGTGCCTCGGAGCCGGCTGCTCAAATACCCGCGAAGCTTCGGCCAAGTGGAGAGCGGATGAAGTCATCTCTAAGTCCAAGGTTGCGTCGAACCGGGAATACTCGGCGGAGCGGCACGACCGAGCGCCGCCCCAAAACAATCGCATGGGCTATCGAGCCGAGGGACACGCTCCCTCGGCCCGGCCGTGTTCAACAGTCGGCCTTAACCTCAGTGAACATGTTCACCTCCTCTATCGAATTGGGCGTCGCGTCCAGAAGACATTGGGCCGGGCCAGACGGCGGTCAATCCTTCTCACTGGATGGATTTTTTGATGGGCGCGGAACTGTCCCCTCTTGAAATTGGTCAGTCACCCACTAACGTCCGGGTCGCGAAGGCGACCTTCTGCGGCGGCCGCTAGCGACAACGTAGCGAAGCGACGTCGACGAACGCGGAAGAGCATCCGTAGCTCCGACCTAGGAGAGCATCGGCGTACTCGCAACTTGCTGAAAAGTCCGAGCGGCTTCGACCAGGATCGCCGCTCGATCTGACGACCGCATCGAAAAGAAGGTTCGACGCGTGGCCTCCTGCGGCTCGCCGCCGACACCATCGGCTGGTTCAAGGCGATCGGCTCGTTCTACGATGTTCTCAAACACCGCTCCTACGCGTCCGGATCTCCGCCAGCGCTCGATTTCACGGACGCAGTCGTCGGCATGATCGACGAGCGCACAAAGGATCTGCCGGCCGAGCGCCCCCGGCGAGCGCAGGAAAGGATTCGAAGCACTATTCTCGAACGGCACGGTTTCGAAAGAGCGTACCTCACCGCGTTCACTCGCTTCTCGTAGCGGCCCGGGCGCGGTTGACCTATTCTGTGTAGAACCTTGCGCGGAATCGGCGGTGCAGCAGTCAGCTCATCGCATGTGGTGTCGGTCACGGTCCGTGGGGGCCGTCGAATCATCCTATTCTGGAAGAACAGGCTCTTCACCGAAGGGACGATTGATCACTGCGAGCACTTCAGGAGCGGAGTAAACTCGGTTGCGTGCGTATCCGGTCCGCTCGTGCAGAATGCCGGCTTCCTCCAACTGCGCAATGCCCTGATTAATCTGTGCGGGGGTGACATCGAGTAGGTCGCCAAGCCGCTTTGCCGTCACCACCGGATAATTGTGAAGTTTGTCGAGCGCTCTCATGGCCGCAGATCCCCTTCGGAATTTTCGGCGGCCCCTCCATCGCTCGGATAGTTCCGACAGCGCTGTGCGCGTCCGGATGAGCTCTTCGACGGTACCGGTCACGGCGTCGGCCATGAAGGTGACGACGGGCTCCCATTCGAGCCGTTGTTGTGCATCCTTGAGCGAGGCGTAGTACGTGCCCTTTTTGCTTTCGATGTAAGGTGAAAGGTACAGGGGCACATGCTTCTCCGCAGCCATCATGAGCGGAAGCAGAAGGCGACCGACACGACCGTTGCCGTCCCGGAAGGGGTGCACCGCCTCAAAATGAGCGTGAGCAATCGCCATGCGCGTAATGAACCCTTGCGTCATCTGCTGCAGCCCCTCATTCCGGAGGTAGTCGACCGTTTGCGCGAGGCAGTCAGGAACATCGGCAGGAGACGGAGGATTCCAACTTCAATATGCGATGTCTTTACTCCCGCCGACCCACACGACCCGCGCTTGAAGGTCGCCGGGAACGTCCTGTAATCCGGATCGTCCTTCATCACGGCCCGATGGAGATCCCTGATCAGGTCCATCGTGAATACGCCGTAGCCTTCCTTGGCGGCTCTCGGGATGAATCGGTCCAAGGCGACAGCGTAGTTGCGGACTTGGCGCGTTTCGTCCCGGGCACCATTGTCGCCGGTCTCCTCGACGGAAAGCAATTCGTCGAGAGTGGTCTGAGTGCCTTCGATCGACGAGGAACTGACCGCCTCGCGTCTGGTCAGGACCCGGCTACGATGTAGGGGTCCTTCATTTGGGCCGCGATGGCGTCGACCTTGCCGAAGGCCGCCTGAGCGGCTTCGAGGGCCTTCGTCGCTCCGGGAGCGAACACGCCGTCTTCTGGTGGAGCCGGAGGCACGATCCCGTAATGGGAATCGTAGGGCGGCGGCAGCCGCTTCAGGGTCTCTCGGATCGTATGGCTGAGATCGCCGCGCTTCATGGGAACCCAAACTGATCGCGGGAACGCTTATTTTCAGAAGTGGCGGTGTCCACTCGACCTTGCGTTCTATTTTCCAATCGAGAGACGGTCTTGCCTTAGTTTGGATTATTATCGCTTGGCGGTGTCCAAATACCGTAAGGAACTCAAGAATAAACCTATTGTTGACATACGATTCAAGATTATCTCCAGTAGACAACCAGAGAGAGTATGCCGCTTAGGCCGGTGACATCATGTCCCACTTCTTCCATGAAATCGCGACCCCCCGCGTGAGCTTCAATGAAGGCTTCAAGGCCTTTTTTGGCTTCGCCGTGCTCGCTATTGTCTTGGTTGGTGCAATCATAGGCTTCATTAGCGAATCGAGGCTATCATTCGGTCTCGGTGTCATCAGCGGCGTAGTTGGCGGGGCTACCGGTTTTGTCGTGGCAAACTTTCTCGTGGGTCGTTCCAAGAGATGAGGATAGCGTCTTTGTCTTTATAGGCGCCGTTCTCATTCTGTATGTAATTTTCGCTTACCTCTTAGATCTTCTCAGAAAACCTCAAACTACCGACGCGAATAAAGCGATCTTTGATCGCTGTTTCAACGCCGGTACGTTCGCAAGCTCCTTGATCCTGCTAATTGGCGTCTTCGTCCCGGACACCCTCAAGGCGATCGGAAATTTAAAGCCATTTCTGTTGTTCGCCGGAGTAGCTGGCGGAGCCTATAGTTTTAGGGCTCTTCTCCTTGGATAAGAGCGCCCGTCAGTTGGCGGCCTCGACCGCAGCTCGCTTCTTATAAGGCCCGCGCTTCTTCGGCGGGTCTTCGCGCTGATCGATTAGCATCACGATGTCGTTCATTTTCAGCGGAGAGGAGACAAGGCCGGCGGCTATCGCGGGCGTCATCCGAAGCGTCTTATGCTGCTTGATGAAGTTGTACCAGACGAAATAGAGCGAGAGTGTGTGATAGCGGTTCTCCACTTTCCTTTGAGAAGGCATTGGTGAGCCGAGTAAAGCGGCGCATCGACATGCGCATGGTGAGATTCTGGCGCTCCACGTAGGACGTCGAAATGTGCGCGACGTCAGGCGAACCAAGGATCAGGTCCTTATCGATGCCGATCAGCTTTGCGGGGCTGTAACGCTTCTGCGGTTGCGGGTCGCTGTAGGATACCACGGCCCCAGCCGCATCGGCGGCCTAGTCAAGTCGGCCAAATTTCAAACTCAGGCACGACCCGAGAGACGGCTTCCGAAAGACCCGCGAGCTGGCGCACGCCGACCTCAAAGCAGACGGAAAGATGGTCGGCGCCGGCGGCAGGGACACACCCAACGCACGCCAGACAGGCGCGGCGGACCCGATGCCGGCCGAATATTAGGATGCCGTCCTCAAGGACGCCGGCGCCGACGCTGACAGACCGGTCTCCCTATCCAGCTATGGAGGCTTTCGGAGATCGACCAGCACGTGCTGCGGGTCTCCTGCAGTCGATGCGGCCGCATCGTCGAAATCCAGAAAACCGATGCCTACCGGCTATACGGTCCGGATGCGGGTGGAATGACGTCGAGCAACGGCTTCTCGACGCCACCGCCACCCGTCAGTGGCGGCGACCGAGCGACTATTGGCGCGGGTCGAACGGCGCCGCATTCAAGCGAGCGCATGATCCAGCCTGATCCACGCTCCCTCGTCCCTTCCATTTACGTAAGCACTCGCGGCTTTTGCTTCATCGTGTTCGAAGGCCACTCAGCGCCGTTCGACTGGGGAATCCGCGAGACCCGCGGCCCTCAAAAATGCAAGGTGTGTTTACCGCCGCATTGCGCAGCTCTTAGATCAATGCGCCCGACGTGCTCGTCATCCAGGATACCTCCGAACGGGAAGCACGCTCTGGCCGAAATGATTGCGAAATATAGCGCCGCCGCCACGCAAACTGTGGATGAGCGAAGATCATCGAATGGGGTTCTTCGATGCCGCGCGGCACCGGCGCTGACATACTTTCGACGAAAGCGGCTAGACGAGTGCACGAGATTGGCGCTGCAGCAGTGCTGCTTCCGTCAATGTCGTGGCGGCCCGAGAGGTCCTTCAATGGTTATTGCTCGCTCAGGCATCCTGCCCTGCAAGACGAAAAACGTGGGTAGGGTTCGGTTCAGTATATGAAGCGCATAGCCCAACGGAACGTTTGCCTCATGCGCGGCGTGCTTCACCTGATCTAGCGGCACAAGGGAAGACGCCGGTGGTTCGGCTGCCCTGACTTCAAATCTTAGCTTTTGAATTTCAAGCTCCCTCTTTAAGCTTTCCAGGTCGAGAAGACTGCGCTCCTTTTCTATCTTTTGGGTTTCCTGGCCGACCTTCTTGGTTTCGGCCACGGTGCGACGCCAGTTCAGAACAGTCTCAATCGCGCCCGCGGCCGCAAGTATGCCGCCACCCGCATAGACGGGGAGAAGAACCGGCGCGGAAATGATGCCTGCACCGCAGGCCGCCACAACCATTAATCCAAAACCCAACAGACCCGGTCCAGCAAGTGCGAACGAAACGGATCCCGCACTGACCTGGGCATGAGGCATCGCTGTTGACACCCCAAATGGCCGATTAGCAGCCATGAGGACAATCATCAATTGGCTCAAAGCAACTGCATCGGCAGCGAGTTCGCCAAGAGGTATCCCATTATCATCAGGGGGCGACGGCGAAGAAAACCGTACGTTGAACGCTGTGGCAACTCCTTCGGATACGGCATGGCCGGCTTTCAAGTCTCCTTGATTCACCAGAGCAGCGACGTCATCATCGGACGGGTCTATCCATCTGAGGATCAAGGGAGCGAGATTGCTACGATTGTTTTGCACCCATGCTTCACCTTCCGGAACGCTTCCATACCCATCCTTCTTAAGGACCGATGGCCGCGTATCGGACACACCCGCGGCACGCATGAGTTCCTGCTTCTCGAGTTCAGGAAGTTGGCTGAACAGGCGATAGAGCGTGGTTTCGTCGGCCATGCTACCCCTCCCTTGGATCCCTGATCTGTTCAGTTGGGACTTAGGCGTAAAGAGAGTCAGAAACTACTCGTCGGCGTCCCCAGGATGGTTATTATCAAACGAATGAGTTCGGAAATGGCGCCTTTCCCTAATCAGGATCTGGCGTGCAGTGCCGACTCCAAAGCGCTTGTCCCGTGTGCAGCGACTGGCCGCTTCCGGCGATTGTCGGGAATGCGCAGACCATCCTCTCGCTTCCGGTGTTCGCTGCGATGGCCGACGCGATCTTCACGTGCAAAACGGGCGCTCTTAGCGAGCGAACCAAATTGCTCGCTTACAACTCCCTTCTTCTTCGTGATCACATAGCCGCCTCTTGTCATGCTGAATGGCTTTCGGAGCAGCCCAAGATGGTCAAATTTGGTGCCGGGCGGGTGCTTGAACGGCTCAAACCAGGCCGGATGTACGAAGTTCGACATCGGAATGCCGTCGACCAGAAAAGTATCTTCCTCGACTGGGTCGCTCATTTCATAAGCGTACTCGGTGCCGTCTGCCGCTTCCGCCCAAAGGTTTGCGAGCGGGTCGATCACCATTTCAAACAGTTCGTGCGACGCAGTGACGCTGACCAATTGGTGGTCCGCCAACGTGGTTCTGACGAACACTTTGGAAACGGGCTGTCCGCCTTTTGTGAGGTCGTGATAGCCGAGCGCACCAGCCGCGTCGGCATCGTTGAAATAAACGAATTGCCAATCAGAGGGCTTCGCAGCGTCGGTATTGTATAGCTTAACGGGGTAGCCCCACACTGGGAGAAAGTAGGTGTCATAGCACTTCTGAAGCGCTCGCGTCAGCTTTTCAAAAGGTACACCCAGATCGACGGTTGCCTTATTGATACAGGCAATGGTGACCTGGCCGCCCTGTCCAGCCTGAGCTGCACGAATCACTTTCATGATTGTCCTCCCTAAGCCGCGCCCCAGTCAGCCTGGCGCTCTCACCACATCCTACCGCTTTCCTGATGCCGTAGAGTGAACTGGATCACAGGTTAAGATGATAAACGCGGGTGAGTGAGCGGACCGGCGATCATGGGACCCGAGCCCGTAATCCACCCGAATGGCTCCTCCACAGTCGGGAAAGTCTCGCACTTCATGAAGCGTCGATAGGTGCAATGATTTGCACTGCTTGTGCGATCTCAGGAAGGTTACTCAACGCATCTGACTTCGCCGCGACACGCGTTGTCGCGTTCGTCGCCAAACCTCTCGCAGATGAACGAGCGTCACGAACGAACGTAAATAAATGAGCGGGGAATTTAGTCCCCGCTGAGGGCTGGAGCCCGTATTCAGAAATGAGCAGCTCCAATTTCATTCCAAATGCGGCTGATTCTGAATCTTCATGATGGCTCGGTGCTTTCTCGCAGCGTCAATCACCTGGGCAAGATCAAGGTTTTGAACGATCAACACCCCCGTAGCCGCCGGCAAAGTAGTTACCGGTCCGATCGGCCCTTTGGGGCCTTGAGGACCAGTGGCTTCCCCGTGTCCTCCTCCACAGCTCAAGCTCCCATGTCCTCCGTCCCCACCTTGCTAACCCAGCCCTCCGTCTCCGACGGCCCCGTTAGCGCCTGCGGGAGCGGAGAAGGAATACGCGCTCATGGGCAACGGGTTCTTTCCAACATTGATTAATTCTAGCGTTCTTCCGTGCCACCCGCGCCTCCTGCACCACCCGGGGCGCCCTGGATTCCTCTTATTCCGTCAACGCTGTTACCTTCGCTTTGCGTGTACAGTGCCGCCCAACGTGTCCAGATGCTCGGGGAGGACGATAGGTGGTCCGGAAGTCGCACCCTTAAACTTAGTCGCGGCGCGGCGGACCGCGGCCTTCCTGTGAACTAGCTCACAACCATTCAGCGAATTGGCTGTTATGTTACCGTAATTGCATTACGCCGCTCTCCTGAGCGTCGGGGGTCATTCCTGGACTGGATTCGCATACGAATGCCTTCGAGAGGCGACACGACCTATTTGCCGGCACAGCAGGGAATTGGGAGCCATTTGTGATTGGAAATGCGCCGTCGCTAAGCAGATTTGTGGTTCGGATGGGAAGTCTAGGCTGGATGGTTTACGATCGAGAGCGCAAGGGGCCTGCGCTGATTGGAAGCGAGTGGGCAGCCAATTTGACGAAGGAGCAGGCAGAACGTGCGCTCCACATCCTCTCCCTTTCAGCAGGAAAACAAACGGGCTAACCTCTGCCCAGACAGGCGTCTTGCAATCATAGCCCTGCGACAGGCCCGATCGCCTCCGTCTTCTGCGGAGCCGATGGGGCCAACTGGAGCGGCCCACCAGCCTCCGCGAAGGTCCGGTCCTACCCGCTCAGCTCGGGCAAGCTGCAGTTGAACTGACCTTGTCGGCTCGCCCACGCCTTTTTGTTTGGTTTCCAACCTGGTGAGTGGACGGCCAAAATGTATGGCATACCTTTTCGTCGCAAGCGTGCATACCTATCGCGTCGAGATTAAGCCGCTTGCTGTCGCAACTATCCAACGATTGCCCCATCGCACGATCGAGTCGACCCGCCCGATGCCGGGGATCACGTCGCCCCGTGCAGCCATTCGAATCCCATCGGGTCCTTCAAGCACCGCCGTTCCGCCGCGAACGTCGAGGACTGCCCAGCCGACCACAGTCGTCGGCGGTGTCTCGGGGACCGACACAAGCGGCGTCGTAGGCCGGACCGCCCCCGTCACAGACATGTCCGGCTCGACAGCATCCCCCAATTGAGCCCCACTCGACGCTTTAGTCAGAGACTTCGGAGCAAGGTTCGCGGTGACTGTGGCGGGCTGACTTAGACGAGGCGGTGTTCGCCAGCTTGATTCTGATGCTAGCTTTCGGGCGCTTTCGACCTTACCGCTCAGTTTTGTGTCCGGCATGCGGCGCGAAGCCGTTTCTATCTGAGCAATTCGATAGACAGCTGAGACAGCTGCTGGGGCATACCAAGCACCAGCCCAACCAAATCCAAAGCCTCCAACCAATGCGACCGCGACGACCCAAATAGCGGATTTTGAATGGCCGCTTGGCGCTAACAGCGCCTGGATCTCATCACGATTGGAGGTCGAGAAATCCAGTTGGTCGAGCGTGACGGGCCACGCGACCTCGCCATGTCCGCGATCGGCGACCGCCTCAATCCTTTCCAAGGTATTCGCATGGCGAAATTGCATGCTCGGGTCCCTTGTGGTCCCCAATGATCATGCCGGGAACTAAACCAACTCTTAACAGCCGTGCCCCGCAGCACGAATAAGTCAGCGACAGGTCGCGCAAGAAACCAAAAATGAGATCTCTGGCGACCGGCAGCAGCTCGTCTCCACGACCGTTTGCGGCCTTGTGCGGCTGGCACGGCGCTGTATTCGGACCGCGATCTCGGTACGAGCACCGCTCTGATGTCGGCGAGCCTCATCGCCGAGCACATGCCGCCCGCCCACGTTCTCCGTGTCGAGCCAAGATCAATTCGATGTTGCGCCACTTCTAGCGGCCGCGCAGGCCAAGGATACGCTGACTGGGTCCGAAGCTCCGACTAGGCCGATCGACGTGCTTATGCTCATTACAGAGCCCGCAACGAGGCGCCGAGCCGGACGGCAACTTGGCTGGGCGTATTTTTGATGATGCTGGGAATGCTATCTTAAGCTCGAGCCGCTCGCTTCGGCACGCGTTCAGATTGCACCCTGTGGCGCACTGCACCGGGCCTGTATTACCGCAGGCGCCGTCGGGATCGAAGAGCCCGGACGCCGGTCTAGCCGAATTGCCATGCGTACAAACGTTCCTCGCGCCAGCGCTTGCTTTAGCACTGCCTTAAACGAACCTATCGACTACGATGCCGGCCCCCCCTAGAGGATGGGACTTCCATTATGCGGTACAAAGTGTTCGTGGTGGACAGCAACAGGCACGTGATTTGCGCTGCAAAGCTCGACTGCATCGACGAGCAGGCGGCGGGCGTCGAGCCGAACAAATCTATAGCGAGCACGACGTTGAGCTTTGGGACGGCGATCGGCTCGTCGCCGTGTTTCGAGGTGCAGCGTCGAATATCCAGGCGATGGGCTAACACCGTGAGAGTAGCCTCCCACAGGTCAGCGTCAGCCACTCGCGATCGCGGTTAATGGTCGTCTTGGTCTAACTCTCGCAACAGTCGACGAAGGAAGTCGCTGGCGTGGTTGTATTGTGCGGCGCCGTCCAAGATCTGGTGAGCGAGTGGTGACATTATGTTGCCAATAGCGTCCGAGCCAATCAGCTCGGTCCGAGATGACCACAACTCCAACAGCCCGTCGGGGATGTGTTCGCTCGATCCGAATAGCTTGAGGAGCCGGCCCTCGGCGATACCGTTGTGATCATGGTGGGCCTTGGCCGCATAAAAGGCGAACAAGCCTCGAAAGGCGTCACGGGAAACGGCAGGCTTAGCCATCGCGTGTCCCCACAGAAGTTCAAATGAATTTGCGAAATCCGGAACTGAACGAGCCTATTCCCTCGAATCCTCACATGAAGAAGATTCTACAGCAGACCGGGAAAAAGCGGCAAGCCCTTTTATTTACGTTAGATGTGCCCAACTGCCTGGGCGTGTCCAAACCCGTCTTTTATGAACTCTCTTCTAGGTTGCGTTATCCCCTGATTCGAGGTCCGTCGCCCTGGGTCCGGGTGAGAGCGATAACGCGGCTCGCGCTCACGCGGCGCCGGCCGTTCATACGGATCGATGCTGATCTTAGCTTACAACTCGACAAGGTCGGTCGTCCGCCTGAGCTAGTTGCGGCGAGATGAGGTTCAACGGCCTCTTCAGCAAAGAGACAACCGGTGGCGCTAAGTGACCAATCTCTCGCAATCACAGCGAAGGATGGCCTCTACGCGAGGCGCATGCCACGGCCGCGGTCGTCCATCCAAGCATGCGTCAACGCATCACTTCTGTGCAGCTCGTCAGCGACGCAAAACAGGAAGAGCCCAACACTCCGCGCACTATTCAGCCGCTTGGACGTCTCGATCACGGAGAGGACACGTCGCGCACCTGTGGCTCAAGCCATTCCGAGTGCCTTAAGTCGCCATCAGCTGACCACTTCCTTCCGAGTCATCGCTTAGGTCCGCTGGGGTTGTGGCCGTCGCCACCGCTGTTACGTGTCAGCTGACATCCAATTGACAGCAGATTTCAACGTTCGGTTTCTCATGCCGACAAATGTCAAAAAGCCTGTCGTATTGCTCTAAGCGTAGTCCTTCAGGCCACGCTGCATCGCTGCGAGTTGAATTGCTGGACAGCAAGAGAGACGCGACGATCAAAGAACGAAACACTTCCGCCCCGACAAAATTGCAATTGAAAATTGCGGCACAACCACGTAACCATCCTATGGTCAATATTCCTGATCGTTACCAGCATCGTGTCACTTCTTCTGTTGTTTAATCGCGCCCACTCGACGGCGTCGACGCTCGGTCCGATAGCGACTGCCTCTAATTCCGACGTCTCCCTCTGGACCTGACTTCGATATTCCGATTTTTTGTTTCAACCTCGCGGAGGGAATTCCGTGGCTCATAGTCCGTCTCTGTTTTTCTATCTTCGGATCAGCGTCCTGGTGATCGTGGGTGTCTTGCTGCCTCGTGCGGGATACGCAGAATGCGTCGCCGATCCTCAGTGGTTACCGAAAACCCCAACTCCGACGTTTGATCGGCCGCCCCCCCATCCGGAGCCTGACTGCGTCTTCTACAAGCCAGCCTGGCAGAACTTTTTGTTCGCAGCCCAGCCCACGAACGGAAGTCCGACCTTCTTGTCTTATCCGACCATCGGCGACGTCTTCGGGCCTGCCGTCGCACCAACGTTGTCGCCGATCGCGGCTAAAAGGCTGAACTTGCTGGCCTTGGCACCGCGCGCGCTAAAAGGATCGAACGATCCTACGACCGACACGCCGCGGCTTCCGGGACCGAACAGCGCAACGTCGATAAACGCGGGCGTGCGCCAGGCGGGTTTCGCCGGGCTTCTAATCGATCAAAGCGGCCAACCGATTTTCTACGCGATCCATATGAACCAGACCTTCGCTGACTTTGTCCGGTCGAAGCAGTTGACCACCAAGGCCGCCGTCGAGAACGCCGACCCAAACCTCGAACTCCCGAAAGGAGCGGTTGAGCTGAAATCGGCTTGGCGGGTCGTCCCAAAGGGAAACGTTCCCGAGAACTACATCACGGTCGAGGCGAGTGTCCCAACGTTGAAGCGCAAGGGAGAGCTCCTAGAAGTCGACGAATCTGCCCCGCTGCGGAGCGAGACCGTCGCGCTGCTCGCCCTTCACGTGGTCTTTATACCAGAGGGCCATCCGGAATTCGTTTGGGCGACGTTCGAGCACGTCGACGCGAACGGGACGCGCGACCTCGCACCAGCCGCCGCTTCCCAACCATCTCCCGATAATGGACTGCCCGGTGGCGTGGATGGCCCGGTCAAGGCGCAAGACTTCGTTTTATACAAGGGTGGCACTCTCGCTTCGGCGGCAAATCAGTTCTTGACGGACGCCATAATGGCATCGTCGTTCGACGAGAGGCACCGGACTTTTCTCAGCGGCGGCAAGCCGCTACAAACGTCGATTTATCGTATGTTTCCTGGATCGAAATCCGTTGGCGCCGGGATGGATGAGGACGAAGATATCGTGGATCTCAACAAGTCCATGACGTCGCTTTTCGCGCAGAATGCGCCGAACGATCCGCGCCGCAATTACCGACTCGTCGGTGCAATCTGGATGGACAAGCCCGAGCGCTTCGCGCCCGGCATGAAGATTGAAAATCCGGCAGGCATGACCACGGACGATCCTGCGGCGATCGTCGCCGGTGAAGACGGCCTCTCCAGCATGGCCATGGAGTCCTTCACTCAGAACAGTTTCGTGAACTGTTTCAGTTGTCACGATACCCGCGTCGTAAAGGATCTGAACGGCAACGTCGTCCTGAAGGCGAAGAAACTGAACGTCAGTCACATATTCTCAAAGTTCGTCATCGATTCAAAGTAGCCGCGAGGGAAGGGAAAATGGGTTTTGGGCGAGTGAAGGAAATTCTCGATCAAGGTATGGCGACGTGGCAGCAAGCCAACGGGGAAGCCGATCTCAGTCGCCACGGTGCCAGTTTCAAATGGGATACGAAGGCAAACCTCCTCGCAGCGATTGGGCACGGAAAGCGCCTAATCCAACCTGAGCTGATCGGGCACGATGGAGCGAGTACGAATCTGGTCGTGGATCTGCGAACGGGTATCAGCAGCCCCGCGCTTCGGATGCCCAAGGGCGGTCCCTTCATACCCGACCCTCAAGTCCTCGAGATCGTCGACTGGATCAATCAAGGATGCCCCGATTGAATGTAGCGCATCGCGCCCGTTGCCGGGGTCCGACCGGGGATAAACGATGGAGGTCACGCGCCGCAGGACGATATTGATGTATGCTGCAGCACGTGGCTCGCCCGAGATATTGGTCGGAGCGGCCACACGAACTCAGACCGGTACCGTGCGGATATGCCAGACATCCAATTCAAGCCTGATATCGCTGCCGAGCCAAGTGGCGTCTAATGACCTCGTCCATTACCCGGCCCGCTGGGCGATAAGCAAGGGCGAGAACGGTGCATGCGCCCTGTCCTGGAGCGGACGCCAGACTGCTCCGAGCATCGTCAGCTCAAAGGCCACAGGCTTGTCAGCTGAGCAACCCTCCCAAATGAGTTCGAACTTCTGCAGCGCAGCTCGCTTCTCACGTAGATGATCATCCCTGCCATATATTGCGGAAAACAATTATGCTCATTCTTGATCGAACCAATCGTTCGCCCCGCGAACCACCCGTGCTCCACATGGGGTTAGCCAAGAGCAGCGAACAGCAGGTGAAACAAAGCGGCAAGACGGAGCACTAGGGCATCGCGTTCTAGGGCTATTTGCCCGCACCTCCTAACGCCAGCACACTATTCTTCGCTATTGCAATTTTGGCGTGATTGCTATCTGTTGATGCTTTAACAACTTTACATTGCCGGGCTCATTTTTTAGGGGGTGCTTTGATGAAAAGGCCGTCAAAGAGCGGTTCTCGCGGAAAGAAAGCAGCTGCCAAAAGGCGTATATTTAAAGCGGCTCGCAAAAAAAAGGTCGCCACACGAAAAACCGCAGCGAAGAAGAAGGCTGCAACCACAGCGCAGGTACGCGCGGCAGTACCAGAGCGCATGGGAGCGCTCGGTTGCTGCACGATCAAGCCTCCGGGCGAGGCAGACTTTCATATTCCTCATCTCACAAAGAAAGACTGCTGCGAGCGGGCGAGAGCCTTGGGCGCGGTGTGCCACTGGAGACCGGGTGAGTGCGCTTAGGGTTAGTGCGATAAACGCACTTGCAACTAATTGTTGGGGGGCAAGCGATTGCATTACGCGCACCGATTTCCTCTAATCCTCATTTTACTTGGCGCGTGCTCCGGCTGTGCCGTTCCCCGTTACGACGTTCCTTATGACAAGGCAGGCCAGCCAACGGTTGCGTCGATCGTAGCTCGAGTTCAATGCGAGATTCGGGATATGGTTCGGGATGATCGACCTACTGATCCCGTGACGTTCAGTCGAAATTTCTTGCTGGATGGTGACTACGATGTAGAGGTGTCGTTATCACTCGATGTAAATGACACCGGCGGCCTTACACCTAGCCTTTCTTATGCAACCCCGCTAGCTGCTGCTGCCACTACGCTGACCGTTGCTGGCAGCGCCAATTTGAGCGAATCGCGCGAGCACAATTTCACCGAAAACATTCAGCTTTCGACTCGGAAGATTTTCCAGGAGTGGAAGAACGGCGTCGATCCTCATGAATGCCCGCTTGTTGCGGACACCCCCCTCGCCGGAACGCTTGGCATTATCGACATGGTCGCAATGGCCAACAGCACCGCAGATTTGGACGAAAGTCGCAAGCTGACAGACGCGGGAGTTTTCGGCGGCTCAATCCAATTCGTGGTCACAAAGAAGATTACCGCGACAGGACCGACGTGGACGCTTGTGAGATTCAACAACATCTCTGCACTAGCAGATTTTTCTCAGGTGAACACGGACAAAATCACTCTCGCCTTTGCACTTGGTCCCAACGTCGGAAAGCCGATGCGTGTAGCGAGAGCGCGTAACCGCTACAATCCTTACGCACATGATTTCTTACAGCAGCTTCTAACAAGCTCAATCAATACTCAACTCACTAGGTTGCAGAACACGCTTCGCTGATTCTACAAGGCCATTAGGAAGCCGATGATGCCGTTTGTTACAGTCGCAGAAATCGAAGAAGCGGCAAGAGGCAAGAACCATACACGAGGCGTACGATGGTGATTTGCATCCGGATCAATTTCGACCGGCCATAACTGATAGAGTCATAAAGAAGACGATGCTCGGCCTTAAGTTCGCGCCGGGGGGGCATCAATGAGGCGATCGATCTTTTTAGCGCGACGTTTGCGGGATGAATTTCAGCAACGATCGCCGCAGAGACTGGCAAGGATGTGACTTCGGCCATCTTTTGTCCAACTGCCAGATTGCAAGATCGTGGGAAGGCACTTCTTCTCGCCGCACCGCTACAAAGTCGAAAGCTGTTTGTGCAACTCAAACGCGCTCATGCGCTTTTGGCAAACATTATTATCTGCCGTGGGCAGTATCATGCCGAGATCCTTGCTCCCGGAGCAATCAAGTTTGGGCGAGGTCATTTGACTCCAGTAACGAAAATGGGTCATTGAATCTCACCCGTCGCTGACGGCACCCAACAGCCTCTTGCGTCTGGCGTTCGCGAGATTTTTCGCGAATGTGAACCAAGCCACAAAGGCCCGCACCTCAAAACGATAAAGATGCGAAACTACCAGTTGTAGCGCACGGCTCTTGAACCCAGCCGCGGACGATCATTCCACCAAGTGATTGAGGGAGAATGTCCATGAGCGATCGCAAGGTCTTTACAGATAGCGTCACCGAATTGCCCACCCAGCCCGGAGTGACCAAGAGTGGTCTAATGGTGGCTCACGCAAGGAGCGACACCCGCAATGAGACGATGGAATTGCTCTTTTCACTCGAGATGCCTGACAAGGACGATCTGGAAAAGCGTGTTGCTGAGGGCGAGGTACTATCTGCCGAGCAATTGAGTCAGAAGTACCGACCCAAAAAGGCCGACGTTGACGCGCTCAAATCTTGGTTGACCGAACAAGGTTTCACCGTCGTCGGCGAGAGCCCGGGCGACACCGGAATATACGCCAAGGCCACTGTCGGTCAGATCGAACAAAGCCTGGGCGTCCAAATGGTGAAGGTTACGAACCAAGGAATAACCTACACCGCCGCTCAGAATGCGCCGAGCCTCCCCATATCCGTCGGCGCACCCGTCCATGCTATCATCGGCCTGCAACCATTCCGTCACGCTCACAAGCACATGGCGCGCAAGCTTGTGCACGGCAATCGCGTCACTCTGGATCGGCACGGGCTCCCCTCGCCAAATATCGCCAATTCTCCACCATATCTTGTTGCCGAGATTCTCCATGCGTACAATGCGAACGCGTTGGGTGTCACCGGCGCTGGCCAGACGATTGCGATATTGATAGACACTTTCCCAAATGATCACGACATCACTGAGTTTTGGAAAGCAAACGGGATCGCCGTCGACCTGACAAGGATCGGCAAGATCAAGGTGGGCGCTGGCCATCTGCCCGCCCCCGAGGGAGAGGAGACGCTGGATGTCTCGTGGACCAGCGGAATCGCGCCTGGAGCGAAGATTAAAATCTACGCGACCGGTTCACTTCAGTTTGTGGCGCTCGATCGGGCCCTCGATCGGATCATTGCGGACGCATCGAACGATCCGAGCCTTAGACAGTTGTCAATAAGCCTTGGACTGGGTGAAACTTTCATGGGAGGCCCAAACGGCGAAGTGGCCACCCAGCATCAGAAATTCCTCAGACTCGCTGCATTGGGTGTAAATGTCTTCGTGTCGAGCGGCGACGCCGGCTCCAATCCGAACAGCGACGGGCAAACCCCAAACGGCCCGCTTCAGGCGGAATATGCAGCCTCGGATACGGCAGTCGTTGCGGTCGGCGGGACCAGCTTGAGGCTCGCACCAGGGGACGGGTCCGTTGCTCAAGAGGATGGCTGGCCGGGCAGCGGGGGCGGTGACAGCATCTTCTTCACCCGCCCAATCTGGCAAACAGGCAAAGGCGTACCGACCGGAAGTAAAAGGTCGGTACCTGATGTCAGTGCGGCCGCCGATCCGAATGAAGGAGCGTTTCTGGTCCTGCACGGACAGCCCACCGGAATTGGTGGAACAAGCTGGGCTGCGCCGGTTTGGGCGGGTTTTTGCGCTCTCATCAATGAGTCACGCCAAAAAGCCGGACTACCCGCCCTTCCTTATTTGAATCCGCTGCTTTACCCACTCAACGGCACTGGTTGCTTCCGGGACATTACAGCCGGCAGCAATGGCGAATTCAGGGACGGGGTCGGCTATGACCGCGTCACCGGTTTGGGGGCGCCGGACGTCAAGCAATTGATCGCTGCGTTGACGCAAGCACCAATGCAGGCATCCGTCGCAGCGTAGAAGCTACACGAGGGAGCCGCTCCGGCTCACACCTGCCAATTCCGAGACCGATGCAGAGCTGGCTTCAAGCGACCAGCCCTGCATCGTTTCCTAGCCCGACTCTAAAGCGGCAGCAAAAAAATTCTGTACCGCGCGGTTTCGCGGCACCATAGGCGGGCTCGATAATCCGCCTAGCTTGGCAGAAAAGGGGTAAGCGTCGTTCTCAGGCCACGGCTTTAATGTCGTGACGGCAATAGGCCCACGGAAGCAGCTGATCGATGTCGCTATTCGGATGGCCGTTGACGATCCTGGTGAGGGCATCGGTCAGATAGACAAGCGGATTGACGTCGTTCAGCTTACAGGTTTCGATCAGGGATGCGATGATGGCCCAGTGCTCGGCACCGCCGTCGGAGCCCGCGAACAGAGCATTTTTCCGGTTGAGCGTGATCGGACGGATCGAACGCTCGACGGCATTGTTGTCAAGCTCGATACGACCATCATCGATGAAGCGCGTCAGGCCCTCCCAGCGCGAGAGCGCATAGCGGATGGCCTCGGCCAGTTTGCCCTTTTGGCTGATCAACGCGAGCTTTGCGCAGAGCCACCGCTTGAAGGCCTCCGCCAGCGGCCAGCTTTTCTGTTGTCGAACGAGACGGCGCTCCTCGGCGCTGCGGCCGCGGATGTCCTTCTCGATGGCATAGAACTCGGCGATATGCTGAAGCGCCTCGCTCGCAATGGGCGCAGGGCCAGGAGCAGCAAGTTCGTAGAAGTTGCGCCGCATATGCGACCAGCAGAATGCGAGCTGAACACCGCCACGTTCAGCGAGCTTGCTGTAGCCGGCATAGCCGTCGACTTGCAGGATCCCCTTGAAGCCTGCCAGATGAGCGATCGGTCGGTCGGCCTTGCGGTCGGGGGCATAGACATAGGCGACGCCCGGCGGATCGGCACCGTCCCATGGCCGGTCGTCCGCCGCATAGGCCCAGAGTTGACCGGTCTTGGTGCGCCCGCGGCCAGGATCGAGAACCGGCATCGTCGTCTCGTCGGCGAACAGCTTTAGTCGTTGCCTGAGCTTGCCAAGGAGGCGCTCATGCAACGGACGCAGGTGGAAGGCAGCCTGTCCCACCCAGTCCGCCAGCGTCGAACGATCGAGCTCAATACCTTGGCGGGCGTAAATCTGCGCCTGCCGGTAGAGTGGCAGGTGATCGGCATATTTGGAGACCAGGACCTGCGCGACGGTGGCCTCGGTCGGCAGACCGCCCTCGACCAGCCGGGCCGGGGCCGGCGCTTGCATGACACCGTCCTCGCAAGCCCGGCACGCGTATTTGGGACGCCGGGTCACGAGGATCCGGAACTGCGCCGGGACCAGGTCCAGCCGCTCGCTTCTATCCTCGCCGATCCGGTGCAACTCCCCCTGGCAACAGGGGCAGGTCTTATTGTCGATATCGACGACGACCTCAATCCGCGGCAGGTGCGCCGGCAAGGCGCCACGGTTGCCGCGGCGCTTGCGAGCCCGCGCCTCACGGCCTTCAGGCGCGCTGACGTCATGCGCCGTCTCGCTGTACGCGGCGACCTGCTCGACGTCTTCAAGGCCCAGCAGCATCTGATCTTCGGGCAGCGTCTCTGCCCGACGGCCAAAGCGATGCCGCTGCAATTCCTTGATGATCTGACGCAGCCGTTCGCTTTCGCACCGCTCGGCAAGCAGCATCGCTTTCAGTGTCTCGGGATCGTTAGGCAGGGCGTCGCTCACACGCAATTCAGAGCATATTCGCCGCCATCTGGCGACGCGCTCGATGCCCCTGATTCACTTCGCCGCAGCGCTGCCAACAACTATCCGGCTTGCGTTGGCGCCGGCGTCTGCCGCGCCTCATGCACGAGTCGCCAGTCGAGCCCTTCCAGTAGCGCGGACAATTGCGCCACCGACAGACGCATCACGCCGTCCTCGATCTTTGGCCAGCGGAAGATCCCATCCTCGAGACGCTTGGCGAACAGGCACAGACCCGTTCCATCCCAGAACACCAGCTTGATCCGGTCAGCCCGCTTGGCTCGGAACACATAGACAGCACCCGAGAATGGATCTGCACCCATGCTCTCGCGCACCAGGGTCGCAAGACCTTCCATGCCCTTGCGAAAGTCTACCGGTTTGGTCGCCACCATCACCCGGACCGCGCCTGACGGACCGATCACCGGCTCGCCTTTAGCGCCTGGATGATCGACGCAATCATCGCCGTGTCCGCTCCACGACCGGCTCGGATCGTGATGCCCTCGACTTCAATCTCGATGATCCCACTATCTGGCTTGCGAACCGCTTTGCGCTCCCGGTAAGCAGTCGACGTCGGCACCGCGGCGTCCACCACCGCCGGCACAAACTGTACTTCGTCCGCCTCGGAATGACCGCCTGCAGCTTCTCGCAACTGACGCCGCCAGCCAAACAGCTGCTGCGGTGACAATCCATGCCGTCGAGCCACGGAACACACCGAGTCGCCACTCGCCACGATCTCCGCGACGATCCGCGCCTTGTCCTCGTCGCTCCACTTCCGCCGACGACCAGCTCCGGTGAAGACCTCAAGCCGCCGCACTGGCTCCGTGATAGCAGTATGCACTGTGTCCATTCTAAGCCTAACGGTCGAAACCGAACCGCAGACTCGCAGATCGCCCCGTCATCCGGAAGGTGGCCCCGCAACAGCGCTTACGAAAAGGGCACCAAGCTCGCAGGTTTTATCGTCTCTGTTCTCGCGGTACTCATAGTCATACTTCAGTTCTTTGCTTGTCCTTTTTCCATTGAAGGCCTCCGAGAACCGACGTCGCACCTAGTCGGTAGGGTGCCTAAGAGACCAAAACAGCCGCCTCGTGCGGGCGTAGTTCAACGGTTAGAACGGCAGCTTCCCAATTTCATGACGCTGCAACTTCTCACAAGAGTGCGCGGGCCCACGGCGCAATGAAGGCAGCAAAACCGCAGTGGATACAAACTCGATCGCTTAGTGCCGGTCAAAGCGCCGACTGCATCCGATGCCGCCGTCGCGCACAGCCAGAGCTCTTGGTTTAGCGAAAGGCCCGGTCCAAATAAGCGTCAAGACGCGCTTGAGTAACAGCATCCAGCGCACTCTGCTCATTCGCTGATCGTACATTGGATCTTTGAAGGGCGGACCGAGCCGCCAACCCAGGAGCCACGATCGCAGCCGCAGCTGCCTGCCGCGAAGCCGTTCGTTTCGTCGTGTCGAGCGACAGACCGATGATCAGCGCGTGCTTATCCACTCTCGATCCGGAGATGCCGAGGCTTGCTGCGCTCGCCAATCCCCACCGGTTTCCCGACGGTGCTACTATAACGTGCGGAGAGGCTGATCCTGTAATGGTCGTGGTGAATGTCAATGTATCTGCAAAAATCGTCGCGCTCGTTTTGTCAGGCGACAAATTCTTGATTTCATTGACCTCAAAGAAGGTCGAAACCAGTTCGTCGATGCCGATCTTTCCTGCGATCGGGTAAGTGTAGTTGGATGATTTGTAGTCGTAGCTCGGCCCACACTCCAGCTGGCCATTCTCCAAGAGATCTTCGGCTGTCTCACTCACAACGAAATGCCTGAGATTCTCGCGCCTGAAATCGCCGCTTGCCGACAGGCCGAGTCCTGCGGCCCCATTGGTGAACAACTTGACGGGATCGAGGACGCCGGAAGCGCCGTTGTCCTCAGTAATGTCGAAGGAAAAATCATAAGCTATGCCAGTCCGGATGTATCGATCGTAAATGACCTGCTCGATCCCGTTTAGACGAGTCCTGAGGTTCGACGGCCACTGTCTTCCGCGGAGAGCGCTGAGCTCATCAATCAAAGGGTTCGCCAGATCCTCCTTCCGGAAGAGTGCAATCGCCTTGTCCTGGATTGCCAGCCGGCTTTCGCAACGAATGTATTGCACAAGCTCAGACGTGCGCACCCCGGTAACATCCTGTTGGACAGGATGGAGCGAACAGCCCGCAAGAAAGACCGTTGCGATGCAGGCCAACGGCGGCTGCCATCGCCTTTCACCCCATGCTTGGCTTAAGATCTTCGTGCGAATGTCGGGGTGCTTAGACCGCCTTTGCAGCATGATTATTCTCAAAGCAACTTGTTGAAACAAAGTACGAATACACAACAAGCAACGAATGCCATTCCCGCCGGATCGCGGCCGGCGGAAATGGCATGATGCAGTGTTTAAATCGCCGACCACCTTACGGCAGCCACGCGCAGGAATAAACGAGATACGAGTATGCGCGTTTCTGGACTGTTGTCAGCCACGCCCTCGGCGGGGCGCGCAACACACCAGGCTCTCAAGCTTCTTAGCCGCACAGACTAGAGCAGCGGCGGCGCCGTTTTTTTGCGTTTCCAACCCAAGTTACGCTGAACAAAAGCGCGGGACATTGCTTTAAAGCCGCAAGATGTCGCTCCCGAAGACATCCGGTCGCAGCTTGTCGCGGGCCATCTCGCACCGTCTGCCTAGCCAGTGCGTATTCTTCCGATAGGCGACCGTACCAAGCGTTTGCGATCAGGCTTTGCCAGCCACATCAAGGGGAGTCATACGTCGGCAACCGATTTGCGCGACGACGCGGAAGTCGCGGCCATTCGGAGGAAAACTCTTCCGTCGCCGCGTAGAAGATATCGACATTCCCGGACCACTCCTGTACGGAAGTGCACAATATTAAGCGCGCTACCTACGAGCGTGACCGTAATTCAATCTGTTTCGAGTCGCCCCTATGCTTGGGGCTCAATGCTTTCAATGTGAGCTGGCGCGAATGCTTGGTACCCGAGCCCACTCTGGCTTGCCAGCGACCTCCATTAATATGTGAGGAGAGGACGCGATGACTGTGCGCGAGCAGCTGTTTACTTTGTTGCGCAACCTTCGATGGATAATTGTTCTGTCGGTAGCTATCTCGGTGTTGCTTTACCTGCCGGATCAAATTCAGGAGCTCTACCGGATAGCCGCCGACGACCTTGGTTGGGTGACGTTCAAGGAGTTCGCTGCCTTGGGCGTGATTGCGATAGCGATTTGGGCAAGCGCGTTTCAGCTCACGACTGCATCCCTACCGCAAATCCCCCAGCCTTCCGCGCGCCTGGCTTTCTATATAAGACTTGCTCCCGTGCTGCTTGGAGCACTGCCGATCATCGCCGCCACAGCAGGTCAATTCGCCTCGCGGCCGGCGCGAAAGGTTGGCGAGGTCGAGGAAGTCGGAAGTATCTTCCGCATTCAAGACCAGGCGCTCGCGTTTGAGAGGAACGTGCTGTTCATCCTTGCGGTTACCATGCTAATCATGCTCGTCTGTTTCGTGGCATTTACTTGGCGAATGGGATCAAGAGATCGTTCGATTGATCTAGCGAGCCGCGCTAATAACGCTTACTTCATCCGTTACAGGTTTCTCGCGCTCTCGATCGGCGGCATCGTGCTGTTGACAGCAGCATTCCTTATGGTGCCTGATAGGCTCGCACAATTTGTCGGAGCGTTCGGCGTGATCGCTCTCTTTGCGATTTGCGTCCTTGGTCTTACGGTCCATTTCGCTCTCTTGACGATCAGATTTGCGTTTCCGTTTATTCCTGTTGTGTTTGGCGGGTTGTTTCTGCTTGCCTCCTTGTTGGGAGGTGACGACCACGAACTGCGTAACGTCTCTGAAGCAAACAGCTCCCCGGAAAAGGCGCGCATGTCCGCAGCCGCCGGATTCCGCGAGTGGCTTTTACAAAAACCGCGGGTAGAGGAAGCCAAGAGGCTCGGCGAATATCCCGTCTTCATTGTGGCGGCTCAAGGCGGCGGAATCTATGCCGCCAATAATGCGGCGCGGTTTCTTGCGCGGATGCAGGATCTCTGTCCGGCATTTCGCCAACATCTGTTTGCGATAAGCGGTGTGTCCGGGGGCAGCGTCGGTTCGGCAATCTTCGCCGCTGCGCTCCACGCCGAAAATGCGTCCCTTGATCCGAATGCCGTCGACGCAAAAACATGCCCCAAAATCGCGGATTTCCTGGCAGGGGTTGGACGGGTCCAAGATATTGACGCTCCTGGGCCGGTTGAGCAGCGCGTAGCAAGCGTCCTGACAACAGATTTTCTGTCGCCTTTGGTTGCCGGCTTTCTGTTTACTGACTTCACTCAGATGTTTTCACCGCTCGCGATCCCGGCCTTCGATCGCGCGCGCTTCCTCGAATACACGTTGGAGAACGCCGCTGACAGAGTCCTCCGCAGCAACAAGGGCGGCGGCAATCAATCCAATCTGCTAAGGGCTGACTTCCAGTCCCATTGGACGCCCGATAACAACATGCCGGCCCTGTTGTTCAACACGACAGATGCCGGCAGCGGCAAACGAGCCGTCATCTCTCCCTTTGATTTCGATCCGCTGCAGCCCAAAGACACGGACCTGTGTGTTCTTGCCGCGCTTGAACGTGCGGGCACTGGGGCGGACCAAACGGTCAAGAGCCATTCGCTGCATATTCCGCTCAGCACGGCCGCTTTCACGAGCGCACGTTTTCCGTGGGTGACGCCAGCGGCGACCGTCTCAGTCAAAAATGACTGCATAACCTCGCACCCGCAGGCGCGCCTGGTGGACGGCGGATATGTGGAGAACTCTGGGATTGAGACCGCGCTCGACCTGATTGAGAAGCTTAACGCCATCAAGGGCACCTCCGATGCGCCGAAATTCAGGATTTACCTGCTGTCCCTGGTCAGCGGGCAGTTCGGCGATCATGGTTCATTCATGTTCGGAGAGCTCATGGAGCCGGTGCGCGCGCTTCTAAGCACGCGGACCTCCCGTACCTATGTGGCCCTCAATCATGCAACCAGCATCGACCGTCGGCCGGACGCCGAAATGACGTCCAGTGTTCAGCGCTTTCCAACATTCGGCCGGACAGACATAACAGGTTTGTTTTATAGCCTTCCACTCGGCTGGACACTGTCCCAGAAGACCGAAGATATCATCTCATTGAGCAGCGGTCGCTTTTGGGACTGCGTGCCGAAGGACGACTTCGATCAGTCCCGCGAAAGGCAGAGCAATGCAGATTGCCTGCAGGTGAAGTTGTTCCATCTTCTGAATGGATCGGTCGCGGCCGCATTTGAAACGCTGAAGGATGCCAAACTTGCACGGGCTGCCTACGCCGACGAGCTAGCGAAGGAATATCAACCAACTCCAAAGATCAAGCCGCAGCCATTACTTGCGTGTTATGAGAGCAATTGGTTGCAACAGCGCGGTTATGAGGAATACCAGGAAAAAGTCGCCGCCTACGAGCACCAGCTGAGTCAATCGCGCAAAGATCATTCGCCGGCCCCTCCACCCGTTCCGCCATATCGCAAGAGCTATATGGCCTATTATCAGGCCGAGCAGGTCAAAGCCTTGTTGCAGGAATGGGATCGTGTCGAGGAAACGGATCCCCGTATCCTTGCCTATATTCTAGGATCCGTCTCATACGACAGCGCCGATTTTACTCGCAGCAGCGAGAACTTTTCTTACAGCGCGGTTTCTCAACTTCCGCAGAAATGGCGCGATCGCATTGACAAGAACAACTCAAGGCTCCTGGCCGCAAACAAGCCAGCGGTCGACGTGAACTCTTTGCTGAATCATCCCAAGGAACTGGCCAATTTCGTGCTCGCTTACGATGACAACGATTTTGGCAACCAGCCCGGAACGGACGACGGCTGGCTGTTTCGCCCGAGAGGAATGTATCAATTGGTCGGCCGTGAGCAGTATCAGGAAGCGCAGGATCAGATGGTGCAGCTACGCGAGCTACAAGGACTTGATCTGCTAACGCTACCCGACGCGCTATTTGATGCGAAGATCTCGGCTAAGGTTACCTTCGCTCACTTCCGACTGCACCGGTATAAGGACGGCCGGTTATCTCCGCCGAACAACCGCCGAACGCTGTTCGAATTGCTCAACGATCGTGCGAACGACTGGACAACGGTGCGCGCGTTGCAAACGGATATGACGCATCCAGCCGATCACGCGCGGGTCAATGCACGCAGTGAGATGTTCCTCGGCTGTATCGAGGAGGCGTTGCATCCGACGAAACTCAAGACCTTGCAAAGCCAATTCTACGGTGAGGAATGAAGGGTTTGATCCGGTCGCCCGCATAGCCTTGGGAGGCGCGTAGCGGCGAGATGTAGTTGTTCGACAGCTGATGTTTAAATTTTTGCTCTTACAGGGGGATTTTCCAATGATCGCGAGGGGTCAAATCAACGGATCTCTGCTTCCGCGACGGCTCGCAAGCTTGTTAGCGGCGGGGTTGATGTTCGTCGCAGCTTTGGACGTAGGAACGGCTCCGGCGCAAGCCGCGTCGAGGCCGCTTGCGCCCAATGATGTATCCATTCTCTTTCCTCCGCCGAAGTCGGCGGCCGACCTCGCCAATCTGATCGCCGTGTCCGATCTTGCGGGCCCTTCGGGATCGCCGCAGCGGCTGTTTTCCGACGCGGATTTCGCGCATTTTATCGCCAACGCCGAAAATCCGGAGCATCCGGGCGTGCCGGATTCGGGTGCACGGCACATTCAGTTTCCCGATGCCGTGAAGAAGATCGGCGCCTGGTTTGTGGCCGGGATCCGCATCGATCCGGGCGCGCCGGGATTGTCGCCGGAGATCATCGCGCAGTTTGGCCGACAACCACAGATCCGGCTCATCATTCAGCCGGTGACCAACGGGCCGGACGGCTTCAAGGTTCATGACACTGCAGGCCACCTTATCTTCAGCTTCACTCTCGCCCCGGACCCGCCTCTGGACGGTTGCGCGCCCTTCCCGCGATTCAAACCGGACGACGAAGCATTCAAGGCAATCCTTCGTGACGTCGCGACCTTGCGCGATCAGCTTGGGGCCGGACAGTTTGGCAATGTCAAAGTCTCGACTGCGGGTGATCTGAATGTGCATCCGGGTCTTGTAGGAGCATCGGCAAAGGCGTTCCGCGATGCCCTCAAGGCTTTGATTGAGAAGCACCTCTCGCCGCAGCGCCTCAATACCATGGCCGTGATGGGCATCGCCCCGCCCGAACCCTGGATTTTCGTGTCGATGTTAAGGGTCCCGCAAGCAGGCCTAATCCCAGTACCCGGCCCTACGCTTGATGGCATGCACGTGGCACAGATGTTCAGCGCCGTCGGCGGAAAGCACGTGGTCCCGGAACCGGGCGCGAACAATCAAAACCCGGTCACCTGTCGACACGCGGCGTTGCAAAATCCGCCCTTGCCCCAAGGTGATCGTAAGGGTGTTTCGACCTCCGAGTTCATCGATGGTAACGTGCCCAACAGCCGCATCATCGAGATCGTCAATACCATTGCCGATACGAAGAAGAGCCACTTCTTCAATACCGATTGCGTGAGCTGTCACACCGAGACGGCACAGCCACTCGCCAGGAAAATTCCAAATTTCGTAGCGCTGGGCGTCAACCGCGCGGTGTGGCCGAAAGAAGACTGGAATGTTCGCAACTTCGGTTGGTTTCCATCCTTTTTGCGCGGCGGCCCGGCAGCGGCGACGATAACCAGGCGCGCGGCAGCCGAGACGTCCGACGTGGTCGCCTTCATCAATAGCCAATTGTTGAACAAGTAACAGACGCCGTCGCCGTTTCCGGTAGCCTGCCGGGTCGGCTGGACGCATGAAAACGATGGATGGAGTCCTTGCTATGGGCAGACCTTCTTTTGGCTCTCGTCTTTATTCCTGGTTGATGCGCTGGCCTCATATCACCAGCCTGTTATTAGCAGCCGTCGTTGTCGTGATCGCGGCGGCCGGCCTGGTGTATTTCGCCCCGGAGAAGGTTCGCGACGCAGCCCTTAAGATCAAGAACGATGCCAATCTCGTCGCTCAATTACTGCCTGCGACCCTGCCCGAGCCATCAAAAATTGAAAGCGCTTATTGGCTCCCGCAAAATTGGAGCGCCCGCCAGCGTTACTGGTTTCACCACACATCGCAGGGAACAGCGACCATCCCTGTCCCTTATCAGTGGTTTTTGGCCCTGGAACGCCCGGAGCTGTCCTTCTCTTACACGAGCTTAACGGACGAGAACTACCTGCGCCGCCTCGGCTTCATTCCCAGTCCTGGCTCAAAGGACTTCGCGGGTATTGCGCCCGCGTACGGTTATCACGACGATGCGCCGAATGGGGACATAGCCAACCCCGGTTGGACTCCAAGCGCGCCCGCGAACCCGAATGCTTTGCCGGTCGGCTTTGCCATCCTCAAGGGCGGTTTCGATCCGGCGACTGGCGTCGCGTATGAAGATCAGATCGGGCTAACCTGCGCCGCCTGTCATACGGGCCATCTCGAATACAAGAATGTCAGCATACGGTTCGACGGCGGGCCGGCGATGGTCAATCTTGGCGAGGTTGAAAGAGCTGTCGGGCTGTCTATCGGCTACACGCTGATCTTGCCATGGCGTTTCGAGCGTTTCGCCAGCAAGCTGGAGCAGATCAAAGGGCAGAGCGTCGATCGAAATCAGCTTCGAAGCGATCTTGAGCTAGCACTCCAAAAGATCAAGAAGCAAAAGGCAGAGACCGACAGACTTTTGACAGGACAGGGAGTGGCGGATCTCGATGAAGGGTTCGGTCGACTTGATGCGCTGAACCGGATCGGGAACCAGGTCTTCTATAGCAATCTACTCGATCCCTTGACCGGCGAACTGTCCGAGCCACTCCTCAAGGGCAACTTCGCGCGCCACGATGCCCCCGTGAGCTTTCCACCGATCTGGGACACGCCGTATTTCCTTTGGGCACAGTATGACGCATCTGTTCTCAACGAACTCGTTCGCAATGCAGGCGAAGCGCTCGGTGTCAGCGCAAAAATCAATATGAGCGCTGCCGCGCCCGGAAGGCCGCTCTTTGCCTCATCCATACGTCTCTCCGACATCGCGCGGTTCGAAGAGCTTCTGCGCGGCACGGATCCCTTTTCGTCCGAAGATGCAGGAGGCAGAAAATTCACCGGGCTCGTGGCTCCCCGATGGAAGGACGCGCAGGAGAAATTCCGCGGTGACCCGGCCTGGGCGATCGATGAAAAGCTCGTTGAACAGGGTCGCGATCTTTATCGTGCTCACTGCTTTGAATGCCACCGAGGCCCGGTGAACGATGCGGCCTTCGACAAAAAGTGGCCGGAAGACTCATTCTGGCGCGCAGAGAACCCCGATCGCTCAGCCAAGAGCGAGAAGAATTGGGTAGAGGTCGGCGGACGGCATTATTTTAACGTCGTCCAGATGCCGGTCTCGGCGATCGGCACTGACCGCCAACAATCTAACGTCCTCACGACGCGGCGCGTTCACCTACCCGAGTCACTCGGATTAAATCCTGAAGATGACCTCAACAAAGCCGGAGGTTGTGGCCTTCTGGCGGATAAAGGCGTAGATCCTCTGTTTGTACTCGCGCTCATGGACGTGGTCGGCAAAACGATCGATCAATGGGACATTGCGAACGGCACTTCTGAAGAGACCAAGCGGCGAATGTGGGGGCCTCGGAAGAACTGCCAAAACCAGCGGGTCTATGTCGGGGCGCGTGCGAGCCACAACGGCAAGGACGAGACAGTACTCGCCCTTGAGCCTCAATACCGGGCTCGCCCATTGGACGGTGTTTGGGCAACGGCTCCTTATCTTCACAATGGGTCTGTTCCGACACTGAGAGACATGTTGGTGCCGCAAGCCGAGCGGCCGAGGTCGTTTTGCGTCGGCAGTCGTGCGTTCGACCCGATCAAGGTCGGGCTTGTTACAAAAGCAAAGGCGGTCGAGAGCTGTGCGGCCGGCCTTACGAACTTTGATGTGTCGCTGCTTGGCAACAGCAATCGCGGACATTCGTTCGAGGGCAAGGAAACCGACTTAACGAAGCTGCCGCCTGGCGTCATCGGACCAGAATTGACCGAAGCCGAGCGCCGAGCGCTTGTTGAGTATCTCAAGACTTTATGAGCGATGGGTTGCCCGTCGGCCTGTGTGTCGGCGCCGCCACCTTCGACTTTCCGCTGACGTCGCGCGCGCCTCGTCAGCGCGCGTGCCACTCGGGATGCGATCGAAACCTTGATCCCAAGGGGATCAAGGACAAATCTGGCTGACCCCGTGCAGCAGGCTCCCCGAGCAGGCTGCTGAGTCCCCTGCTATGGCCGAATACCGAGCGCCGTGAGGAAGGCGGGACCGCGAGCCGCTTGCCATCGCGCTCGATTACCACGACAAAAGACGCAGCGGACGGCGCTCCATGGCTCGTATCGACCTGATGTGCCGTCGTGAGAGCAAAATCCCAGCCACGATACCTTGCCATCAGTGCCGTCTTCGGCGTTAGCGAGGTTAACCAACGGCACAGCTTAGAATAAGCGCCCAAGTGCGTGTTCAGTCACCTAGACGCCACGCGGTCCGCCGCGAGGTCATGGATAATCCGAATTGGTCGCACGGATGATCCGTGCCGTAAATCAGATCAGTTATTAGTCGCCATGTTGGTCCGAGGAGGAAGCGATCAGTCCGGATGGACTGTCCGCCACGATTAACGGACCACTTGCACTCGTCCGCTAGTTGCGCTTGATTGCGCCTTTTGGGGCTCTTTTGATGACAGCAGCTACCAACCGCATAGGAAGCGGCAGAATTGCACCGACCTTTCGGCTTGAGGTCTGCGTACAGTGAGCGACTTTTTTGCTTGGCTTGAACCGGTCGCTCTGGGCGCCTTAGGAGCGGTCATTGGCTGGATTACTGCGGAGTTTGTCGGCAAACCTGTTCGCGCGTTCTTCGATCTAAAGAAGGAATGCATAGAGACCCTCATACATTTCGGCAATGTAAGCGCACTACCTGTTGAGTTACGCTCAAATATGTTCAGGCCACGAGACCCACAGGTCGAGGCGATAAAAAAAAGACTGGCCGATGCCAGGGAGGCTTTTAGAAAGTGCGGCAGCAGATTACAGGCATTCGCAGAGACCGAAACTTTAGCGGTCGTCGCGTTGGGTGCGATAGGATACAAGCCACGTGAGGCCGGGCGGGGGTTCATTGGGTTATCTGCCTCAATTGGCGATGAGGGGGCGACCCTGCACGGAAATCGGGTATTGATCGAACACGCATTGAGAATGGATCATTAGCCGCTTGCGACACGGCCACCGTTGCGACTTCGTTGTATTAAGAAGCGCATCCCCAGTGAACTCGGGCGCTCGCAATCACAATGGCAATGGCCGATATTGATCGTGTGGCCCGACTGCGAGACTTTTGACTAGCCCTGGGGATTTCCCTAGGTTCTTTAGCGCATCCGAAGGACTTACTTTACACCTGCGCCAAAGGAGTAGAAGACGCCGGGAGGCAATAGGGCGATTCTTTGGGCGGCCACCATTATGTCAAGCCCAGTTCAAGTCTAGCTTGCGCATGATTGTTCTTGGCCGAACATGGTCTGCAGTTGCCGAATTTTCTTTTGGGGGCGCACAATATGGCGGAGCGGGCTGAAATCAAGGAACCAGCTGGCGGACTGAAAATCAATTGCACGGCTGCGGACAACGTCAACATCGCCTTCTATCAAAACGCTGTTCCAATAGTCCGCGAATTGGCAATCGAGAACGGCACGGGGCGCGATCTTTCAGAACTCTCCGTACATCTCACAGCGGAGCCTCCGTTTCTGACACCCGCGGTGTCACAGATCCAATACGTTGCCGATCGCGCCATTCATCATATCCGCAGCCCAGACCTGAAGCTGGATCCCGCGTTCCTGGCCGGCGTAACCGCCTCCAGGCGAGCGCAGTTGCGCATTCGCGTAGAATCCGCGGGTGAAACGCTTATCGAGAGCGCAGTCGAGCTCAATCTGCTCCCTCCCTCGCACTGGGGCGGCGTCAACGCCGCGCCCGAGCTGCTGGCCGCTTTCGTTAGACCGACGGATCCCACCATCGATGTCATCCTTCGGGAAGCCTCGGGTAAGCTGGCGGCAGCAGGCCGTCATGATGCGATAGATGGCTATCACAAGCAGACCAAGGCCCGGGCCTGGGAGATAGCCGATGCCGTCTGGGCAGCTCTGGTTTCACACTCAATCGCCTACGTCCTCCCCCCAAAAAGCTTTGAACGGTCGGGCCAGCAGATCCGAGGCCCCAGCGAAATCCTGTCTCGTAAGGTCGGAACCTGTCTGGATCTTACTCTCCTCTATGCGTCCTGCCTTGAGCAGGCAGGCCTCAATCCTGTGCTTGTCCTAACTGAAGGTCACGCTTTCGTTGGCGTGTGGCTTGTTGACGAGGACTTCTCAAGCCTTGTAATCGATGACCCGCAGATGTTGCGCAAGCGCGTGCAGCTCGATGAGATGGTCCTGGTGGAGACGACGATCCTCACCGGGTCAAATCCAGGGCGTTTCAAACAAGCTGTCGATGCCGGCGCCAAGTTGATCGCCGAGGAGGCAACGTCCGAGTTCGAGCTTGCCATCGACGTCAAGCGTGCACGAAGCGCTAAGATCCGGCCACTCGATCTATCGAGGTCCGGCGAGCCGACCATAACCCCTTCTGGCGCACCGTCTGTCCCGAATGAACTTGGCGAAATTCCAAAATTTGAAGAGAATCTCGACAAACCACGGGAAGACGTTTCAGAACGGAGCCTGGATCGGCTAGAGGTTTGGAAACGCAATCTTCTAGACCTCACGCTGAGGAACCGACTGCTGAACTTCAAGGACTCGAAATCTACCATCGGGATCGAGTGCCCTGATGCGGCGATATTGGAGGACAAGCTCTCAGGTGGAGACCGCTTCAAATTGCTCGGAAGAGCCAGCGTGCTCGATGGCAGCGATGGCCGCGATACTGCGCTACTCGCGCAGCGACTGCAGGACGGCGCCCGCAAGGATTTCATCTCTGACGCCATGGTCCGCGGCGAACTCCACACCGCCGTTCCGGAGACCGAACTCGAAGGTCGGCTAACCGACCTCTACCGGGCCACCCGCCTCGCCTTCGAGGAGGGCGGGGCCAACATACTGTACCTCTGCGTCGGGTTCCTAAAGTGGACGCCCCACGATGGCGCCGGGCCCTACCGCGCTCCGTTGATCCTTGTCCCGGTCCAGCTTGAGCGCAAGAGCGTGCGCTCCGGCTTTCGCCTCGCGCTGCACGAGGATGAGGCTCGGTTCAATCCGACCCTGCTGCAGATGCTGAAGCAGGATTTTGACCTCTCGATTCCCGAACTCGAAGGAGAATTGCCGGAAGACGCAACTGGGGTCGATGTTGCAGGTATTTGGAAGACAATCAGGCGTCATATCAAGAGTGTCAAAGGCTGGGAGGTTACCGAGCAGGTCGTGCTCGCGACGCTGTCCTTCACGAAGTACCTGATGTGGAAGGATCTCGTCGACCGCACCGAAATCCTGAAGCGAAATTCGGTGGTCCGGCATCTGATAGACACCCCGACCCACACCTATGACGGCTCGGGCGCCGCCTTTGTCGCAGAGCACACCATCGACCAACTCATCGATCCGGCCGAACTCTTCACGCCGCTCTCGGCCGACTCCTCCCAAGTTGCTGCCGTGCTCGCCGCGCAGCGTGGAGGCGATTTCGTGCTCTTCGGACCGCCGGGCACGGGCAAGAGCCAGACGATCGCGAATATGATCACGAACTGCCTCGCTCATCAAAAGACAGTTCTTTTCGTGTCGCAAAAGACTGCTGCGCTCGAAGTCGTAAGACAGCGAATGCAGGCGATCGGTCTCGGTAATTACTGTCTCGAGGTTCATTCGACCAAAGCCCAGAAGTCTAATGTGCTGGAGCAGCTGGCCACCGCCTGGCGCGAGCGCAATCGCGTCACCGAGGAACATTGGTCGGCAGCGGCTAGCGAGCTGAAGCGGCGACGCGACCAACTGAACAAGCTTGTTTCCGCGCTACACCGGCGCCGCGCCAATGGAATGACAGCATACGAGGCCTTCGGACGGGTCGTCGCCGATCGCGATCGGTTTCCAGACGTCGGCCTGACATGGCCTATCGGTTCGGTACATACCCCCGAAGATCTCGTTCGCATGCGCGAGATTTGCTCAGATATTCGCACCGCCCTCGAAGCCGTGGGTGATCCTGTCAATCATCCACTCAAAGGCATCGAGCAGACCAAATGGAGTCCTGCGTGGGTGCAGTCGCTTCAGCAGCTGGTCGACCGTCTCCATCTCGCCCTCCAGGAAGTTAGGACGGCTGCCGACGATCTGGTGTTGTCGATTGGGCTCGATGGTGCCGCTCGCAACGATGGTCTGTTGCCGCAACTGATCAAGCTCGTCTCGTTGCTGCTGCACGCCGACGCTGCGGACGGATCGCTTTTGCTCTCGACCGATGCACCAGAACGCGTGAACGCGTTGCACGACCTTGCCGACGCCGCAGGCCGGTTAAACGAAAAAAACTCGCAGCTTTCCGTCCAATACGAGCTCAGGGCGGCGCTGCTGGATCTGCCATCGCTCGAGCGTGATTGGACGGATGCATGCGCGTCGAATGTTCTCGTGCGAAGCGGCCGGAAAAAGAAGGTCAGATTGGCTCTGAAGCCATATTGCCCGGACGAGGTGCCTGAGGACATCGGTCGAGACATTGTTGTGCTGCAAGAGCTCGCTGGCTTGCTGCGCGAAATCGAGAATACGAAACCTCGCTTCAGGGGCATGGAGCGCCTTTGGCGCGGGCCGCAGAGCGAGGTGTCTCGTTTCCAAGGGCTGATCGACTGGGCCACAAGCGTACGCGATGTGGTCGATGCATATCCTATCGATGGCATGGAGCCGCATCAGCTGCTCCTGCATATCCAAGATATGCTGCTTCGCGACAACCATCGCTTCCGGCCGAGCGGACAGGTCCGCCATGCATTCGAGGCTATGTATAGGGCATTTCCGAGTATGCACCGGACGGCCAAAGAGCTGGGTGCATGCATCGGCCTCGATGACCCGGAGGACATCGTCAAGCTCGAGTCTGGCTGGATCGAGGCCCTCCTCCAACGAACCGCGAATTGGAGATCAAACGTCATCAAGGCTCCGCAGTGGGCCACTTGGCGTTGGGCTGCTCGTTCGGCACGCGCAGCGGGACTTTCCCCTCTCGTCGATGCCGTCGAAAACGGAATCGTAGATGGGACGGCCCTCTCGAACGTCTTCGATTACTCTTATGCGCGCTGGATTGCCGAAGCTATCGTCAACGAGGACGAGGTTCTAAGTGGCTTTCTTGCGGAAAAGCACGAAGCCACGATTGAGGCGTTCATCGCCGCTGACAAGCGGGTTGGAGAACTCGCCAGAGACATCGTAAAGGCACGCATTGGGGCGGGGGTGCCAACTCAGACCAATTTCGGCAAGGATCCGGAATGGGGCACGCTCGCGCGCGAGATCAGTAAGAAAGCTCGGCACATGCCGCTTCGGCAGCTGTTTGGCCGCCTCCCGACGGTGCTAACCCAGCTCGCCCCATGCGTTATGATGAGCCCGCTTTCTATTGCGCAGTACCTACCCGCAGACGCCAAACCCTTCGATGTCGTCATTTTCGACGAGGCCTCTCAGATCCCGGTATGGGACGCAATCGGAGCGATTGCGCGCGGCACTCAAGTTGTGATCGTGGGCGACCCGGAGCAGCTGCCCCCTACGAACGTCGGACAGCGTGGCGTCGATGACGAAGATGACGACGGTTCGACCGTCCAGAGCCAACAGAGCATACTTGACGAATGCCTTGCCTCGAACATTCCGAGCATGCGGCTGTCTTGGCACTACCGCAGCCGCCACGAGAGTCTAATCGCTTTCTCCAACGTCAAATATTATCGGGGTGAGCTGACGACTTTCCCCTCGCCCGTGACGCGCGATACCGCGGTCCGCTATATTCACGTAGAGGGCGGCATCTACGAGCGAGGCGGCGCCAAGATAAACCGCAAGGAGGCCGAAGCCGTGGTGGCCGAGGTCGTCCGGCGCATGAAAACGTCGTCCCATTCAATTGGCGTCGTCACATTTAATGGCGAACAGCAACGGCTGATCGAGAACTTGCTCGATCAAGCCCGCCGCTCTGACCCATCGCTGGAGCCGCACTTCGATCGCAACCAGTCCAGGGAACCGATCCTGGTCAAGAACATCGAGAACGTGCAGGGCGACGAACGGGACGTGATCGTATTCTCGGTGGCCGTCGGACCGGACAAGACTGGACGCGTCACAGCTCAGATCTCGTCGCTGAACAGCGAGGGCGGCCACCGCCGCCTCAACGTCGCGGTCACTCGTGCGCGGCGCGAGTTGTTGGTGTTCGCGACATTGCGGCCCGAGCAGATCGATCTCGGGCGGACCGGCGCCAAAGGTGTAGTCGACTTCAAACACTTCCTCGAATTCGCTGAGAACGGCGCACGGGCTATCGCCGAGGCCTTCTCGCCAACCGGGCGCGACGCGGAATCGCCGTTTGAGGACGCTGTGATGCGGGCCCTCCAAGAGAAGGGTTGGGAGGTTCATCCTCAGGTGGGCGTCTCCTTCTTCCGGATCGATCTCGGCGTCGTTCATCCGGATTTCCCTGGGCGATATCTTGCCGGCGTCGAATGCGACGGCGCCGCCTACCACCGATCGGCCACCGCCCGCGACCGCGACCGTCTGCGCGAAATGGTGCTTACAGATCTTGGTTGGCGAATTCGGCGGATCTGGAGCACGGAATGGTGGATGGATTCATCTACTGCGACGGAAAAGATCCATGCGAGGCTGGTCGCCGATCTCGAAGCCGACCGTGCTTCTCGGCGAGCTCCCGCGATAAGTGAAGAACCAACGCCTCCGCCGGAGAGAATCCCGTCCGTTAATGATACTGGCGAGCCGGCTGGCGCCGAAACGTCGGTCGCAGAGGCGGTCCCCGAATCTGAGCAAACCGAAGTCTCGCCGGAATCGGCAAACGACGACGGAGCGCCTGTCGGGGAAACGAAGGTCTACGCTCGTGGACCGATGACCGAGGTGCGGGAGCCCGATCGAGGGACGGCCACGTATGTCAAAGCCGATCCCGCAAATGTGGCGCCCCCTGATCGGGAGCGCTTCTACGACGCGAGCTACCGCGGGACACTCCGTAGTATGGTCGATCATGTTGTCCATACCGAAGCCCCGATCTATTTCGACGTGATTGTAGATCGCATAGCGCGTGCACACGGTTTCATGCGCTCGGGTGAGACGGTGCAAAAGATCGTCGCCTCATCCCTCGGACGAAATCGGTTTCCGATGTCCAAGGACGGCGAGCGGCAGATTGTTTGGCCTCAGGATGCCGCGGCGCAGGACAGGGCTCCTTACAGGGGCGCTGGGGGACGCGATCACAGTGACATTCCGCTTCCCGAATTGGCGGGTCTCGCTGGGATGCTGCGGACCGCTGGCCTTGAGGAAGATGAGGATATCATCCGCGCCATGCAGGAGCACTTCGGCTTAGGGCGGCTGGCAGCTTCGACCCGCGATCGTTTCGAAGCTGCTGTGGCGGCGGCTAGCTAGCCCTACAGATTGGCTCAAGAGGCTGTTCGTGCGCGAAAGGATCTTCCAGCAGCTGCTACCTCAAAGCGCGCGCCGGCCCGCGGCTGGCGGGGCCTTCCAGAACCGCCGCGTCGGGCGGCTCCGCCCGGGTTCCCAGACGGCGGAGAGGACCTCGGTCCGGCCTCGTGCCCGAGCTCATTCGCAGGGAGGCGAATGAAGCTGAGCCAAGGTTCCAGAATAGTGGACCTGGAACAAATTTCTGGTAAACCATTGATTTCACTATTGTTACCATTTTGACGAAATGGATACAAGGGCTTGCTGCCATTTGCGCATAATGGATACAAAAAGACCTTTGTTACCACTTCGCCGAAATGGTAACAAAGACCCATGAAGCAGTTTTCAAACATCGACCAAGTCATGTTTTCCGACCTGGTTCAAAAGGCGACCGACGCCGACTTCGATGAGAATTTCCCGGAGAACGGGACCTTTCTCAAACAGAAGCGGGCCAATCGCGAATACTACTATTACAAGGCCTATGAGACCTCCGGCGGCCACGGACCGACGAAGACGGCCCTCAAATACGTCGGGCCGGCCGACGATCCGGAGATCGCCAAGCGCGCCCAAGCGTTTCAGCGCACGAAGATCGGATATCGCGCGCGTCGAGAGCTGGCTGCGAAGTTGAGGCGAGCGGGCTACCCGGCTCCGCCTCATATGGAAGGTCTCGTTGTCAGCGAACTCGCGCGAGCGGGACTTTTTCGACTTCGCGCCACGCTTGTCGGTTCGATGGCTTATCAAACATACAGCGGCATCCTCGGCGTCAGGCTTCCCGACGAACTCGTCACGACCGAGGATATGGATATCGCCAAGTTCTACGGCATCTCGATCTCGATCGATGAGAGCATGCCGGACATTGAAGACATCCTGAAAAAGGTCGATCCGACGTTCGCGCCCTCGTTCTCCCCCGACGAGACGAAGCTGTTCAGCGGTTTCGCCAACGCCACCGGGTTCAAAGTCGAATTCCTCACGCCGAACCGGGGCGACGAGGACTACTCCTCCAGGCTAACGAAGATGCCGTCGTTGGGGCCGTCGGTGGGCGCACAGGTATTACGGTTCTTGGACTACCTGATCCATGAGCCGATCCGCTCCGTCGTTCTGCACGATGCAGGCGTACCGGTCCTTGTACCGGCGCCGGAGCGCTACGCCATCCACAAGCTCATAGTCGCGACCAAGAGGAACGTCTTCTTTGCGGACAAGGCGAAGAAGGACATCAACCAAGCCGGTGCGCTCATTCAGGCGTTCGATACCGTTAAGCGCGGAAGTGACCTAGGCTTCGCATGGATGGAGGCATGGGAACGCGGAGCGAGATGGCGACGCCGCCTTGGCGTGGGCGCCCTACGTCTTTCCGATGACACTTTCGCCATGCTCTCAAAGGGTGTCGCTGAAGCGGCCAAACTCGACGGGAAGTCGGCAGACGAGTACGGCCTTACGGGTGGCAAGGACGGGCTTCTCGCGCGCCTCTCGATAGCGAAGGCGACAGCAGCGCCTGCGCCGTAACGGTACATTGGCTCGTCGACGGGACATGGCAGCCGCTTTCGCTTCCAGCCTCAGACCCGAATGCGTGTTAAAGAGATTAAGCGCCCTTTGCGATCTTTCGCCCCAGTTGCCATCAACAGCACCAGGGTTGCAGCCAACTCGGCGCAGTTCAGCCTGCAATGCACGGGGAAGATCGACCGGCGGTTTCTCAAGTTGGTCGACAGGTGCCACGGCCGCGAGCTGCTGACCCTTCTCCTCCCCCGCCTTTTCGGCGGCCAGCTCAGCCTGCTTTGCGGTTGCGGCCTTTTGCGGCTCAATCTGCTTAGTTTTCTCCGCGGCCAACCGGGCTTTCTCTTGCTCGGCCAGGCGTGCCTTCTCGGCGGCAGCTAACCGCGCATCCTCGGCGGCGATGCGAGCTAACTGTCCTTTTGCCAGGCTCGCATAAAAGCCATCGGGATACTGCGCGAGAAATGCAGTCCACACGTCTCTGGTGCCGATCTGAAGAGCCAGCTCGTAGTCGCGCCGGACGGCGGTCTGCGGGTCGGCCTGTGGCCCCGTCGCGGCAGGCTTAGCGGGCACGAGCGGTAGATCATCACCGCCCAGTGAACCGTACAGGTACGGCTCCTGCTTGTTCCCGGTGGACTTCAAGACGTCGTCTCGGACGTAGCCGAAGGCTTTGCGCACATCGAGGCCCGGCTTGGCGACGTGGTTGACGAGCGCCCTTGTGAACGGGCTGTACTTGCCGTCGCCATCCGAGGCGGTCGAACCCGCTTTCGACGCGAACGCAATGAGCGTGTTCGGGCTGGTCGGCTCGACCTTCGCCAGGCCGCGCCCGACAGCGCGGGAAGCCAGAGTGCGCTTCATCGACCTTGTGAACGGATTGTCTCGGCACGCATCCAGGATCACGAGTCGCAGCTTCTTCGCTGGCTCGACGGCTACGAGGACGCGTTCCAACGACAAGGCCTCGTCGTAGACGTCTCTATCGCGATCCAGGACCGCATCGACGGGGATCAGGTAGTTGATGCCATCTATCTCGATACCATGACCGGCGTAGTACACCACCGCGACGTCAACCACCTGTACGGAAGCGGCCGTTGTGCTGTGGCTCACGCCTCGCTCGAAGGCGAGATCGTTGATCCTGACATTCCTGCGGACCGAACGCGCTTGTCAAAAGACCTCGTCATCATCGAAGAACTCGCTCGCATTTATATTCGCGACGAGCTCGGCGTCCCTGACGCTCGCTCTCTGCATCAAACGCGCGATCGGCTGGCGCCATGGGATCCGCTCTTGCCGGCGGCAAGCCTTGATTTTCTTAGAAGCGGACAGAGTGCCGACGTTTCTCGGCTCGATAGTCAATCAGTTTCGGTCGGGCTGTGGCCCGATGGGCCGATACCTGGTTTAGAGCGAATGACGATGCACGTTGATGCCGTCGATGGAGGCATTGTGAGAACCGTCCTCATCAATGAGCGTAAGACGATCCTGCTGGTATTTTTCTTGGACTATAAAAGTGGGCGCATCCACACCAACCTTGAAAATGGCGGCCTCTTTTCTGGGGAGCAGGAGCCCGACGAAACCGATGTACGAGCCTACGCCACTTTCTTCTACAAGGTGTTCGGAAATGGCGTCGCCGAACTGAGATGCGGCGACCTCGAGCCCGTCGACTGTGAAATAGTGATCCCGGTGAACATGATGATGACGAAATCTCCGGATGAAGCCATTGCAGACTCAGTGGAAGCTTTCCGACTCCGACTTGGCTGCCCAATACAAGGCCAAGGCAGCCGCGATCGGTGATCGCCATAATTGCGTTTGAGCGTCAGGCAACGACCTCAAGATGGCCTCGACGATCGCGGTACCTATGGCGACGTCTCGATCGATACCGGCCACGTCCGCGGGTCCTCGCTTCGGCTGTGTCTGCTAAAGTCGGCCTGGAAGCACGTCTACAGCGGTCTCAATATCGATCGCATTGCCAGCGCCGAGGATAAGAGCGTTGGCGTATGACCAGTACCGTTCACGCTCGACAACATTCGACGCTACATCTAGGACCCCCGGGGCAACATCCTGCGTGGCCTTGCTGAGGTGTCCTCCGATTTCGACCAGGCCTACAAGAGCCACGATAGGTCAAGATCGGCGTGAAGGGACTGCCGAAGCGAGGAGCGTCGGCTATTCGGATTCCTATGGCAGGCAGAAGCTGCGCGACATTCTAAATGCGCTGGCCCCGTACCGCGGCGAGCCGTTGACTGAATACAAGGACCTTCGGAGCGGCCAGCCCCATCGAGCTTAGTATTGGGTCAAGAGGGACGGGCGTTCGAGCAACATGGTCACGCATCGCCGAGGAGCGGCGCGAACGTAGGGGACGCAATTCCCTGACTCTCTAGCGCAAGTACCTGGCTTAAGTGTGCACGATTAGGCTCAGCGCGATACACCTCACGCCTCGATGCCCATCGCGAGCGTCGGTTGCTGCGTCATCGGCCCCGACGCAAGGCCGCTCATCCTTGCCAGCCCCAGCAGCGCGGGGTGCCGATGGGTGATGAGGAAGGTGGGGATCGCCCGCAGGTATGGCTCGAATCTCCCCTTCCGTTCGAAGCTGCTGCGGAAGCCGGAGTTCGCGAAGAAATCGGCGAACCTTGGAACGATGCCGCCGCCCAAGTAGACGCCGCCCGTCGCGCCCAGCGTTAGTGCGAGGTTCCGGCGAAGGCCCCGAGCATCGAGCAGAACACCTCCATCGTTCTAATGACAAACTTGTCTCCGCGCTCCGCCAGCGCGGTCACCTCACGCGGCTCGCGTGCTGGGCTAGATGCGTTTGCAAGGGCGTGGACCGCCCGGCAAAGGTTCACCAGGCCAGGGCCGGAGAGGACGCGCTCGGCCGAAACGTGGCCGCCCCAACGCTCCCCATCGCCGCGCCGCCCGTCATCGCGTAGGAACTCGAGCACCTCTGCCTCAAAACCGTTGGCTGAGCTCACCCGCCCTCACCAGGAACCACGCCGGCCCCCGCCGCGGTTGGAATAAGGCTTGCAACTTCGAGCCCGGTCCCGGCGCCGACGACGGCGATCGGCCCGCCCTTCGCCACCCCGCCTCCGACGGTGCGGCGATCGCCCTCTGCCAGGTAGGGGACTCCGAGCGCGACGCCGACGAAGTCGTTGACTACGACCAAGCGCGACAGGCCGAGCGCGTTCTTCGTCCCGGCGACAGAGAACGACCAGCCGCCGTTGGTCAGCTTCACGCGGTCGCCTTCGACCAGACCGGCCGCGGAGAAGGCCGCATCCAGTGGACCGCCTGTCGCAAGGTGGCGTTCGCCAAGCTGTATGATCGCAAGACGCCGATCACGGCGGCCGAACTGTTGAATGATCGCGTGGTGCCGGATGCTTCACGCATGCAGTGCTGAAATACCGCGCGCGCCTGCGCTTCGCTGGATGCCTCCGCCTCGATCACCTTGGCGAGGTCAAGCTCGCCGTCGGCGGAAGCGCTGTACGGAGTGACCACCAGCGTTTCAGGCAGATCAGGCCGAAGGCGATCATATGCGGCGCGCGCTGCCGCTTTGGCCGCTTTGCGGTGCTGGCAAGTCTCATCCAGCTTATCTATGCCTTCCCGGAGCGCTCTTAGATCAATGCGCCGTCGTGCCCGAAAGAAAGGCCTAACTGAAGGCGAGTATTACAGCTGCAAGGGACATCGGGGCCGATTTTTCTCGAGAAGACCTCGAGGACTTCTTGCTCACCTGCTAATCGAAGCACATATCGCCATGCACTCGATCGGCCCGGGCGACGATCTGTAAGCCCTGGGCACTCCCGTTATGTTCCGTCCTCAGGGCGAGGCGAACCGCAACGGGCTCAAATTCTCCGCCGACCTCGCTGAAATTGACAGAAAATGCTGACGTGAAAGGTGGGGTACCAGCTTGTTTTCTGTGAATCCCGCAGTTGACCCGCAGCTCCCTGTTGACCAGTGGTTGCAGAACCGCCACAGGTCATTTTGTGAGGGGCTATTTTCGCAAACTGTATCAAGCTCTGCGTCAGACCACCCTGAGGGATCAACCGGCGTGGGGCGACGACTTGGCCATGGCCGAGCTTAAGGCGACCTTTCTCCCTGCGTATCGAAGAGTCCTTGAACGCGGGGCTGTAAGCGGTCCGCACGCTTCGACGGCGGTTGTTGCGAGGCATCACTTTGCGCGTCGCAAAACTCAGCAGATGGCCAAACGACTGCGGTTGGGGGAAGCGGATCGATCTTTCGAAGCATCTGCTGCTCACCAAGATCCGCGCCACTCTCCATTGCTAGATGCTCTCCTCCCAGATCGCGAGCAACGCTGGAAGCCAGTGATCAAAAGGAACCGCCAGCAACTTGCCGAGCTCGTTCTGACATCGACGGGTGAACCAATGAAGCCGGAGTGCATCAAGTTGCCAGTAGAGGGACTGCTCCGCGATGGCCGAGCGACAGACCATCCATTTGATGGACAGCTGCATCGAGATTGGCGTCAGCTTCCAGCCGCCAACACAAGTCCAGGGCGGCGCAGCCGGGATTACCAAGGTTAAAGCGCTCATCGACACCGGCTCACAGTGGAACCTCATCGACGAAGATCTCATCAAGGCTCATAATCCGCCGGTACTGGAGCGACTAATGAACCACGGCGTCGCCAGATCGGCGATCATGACGAACCATCGCGTATGGTTTATGCTCTATTCCGGAGTAGGCAACATGCTGCACGAGACTGGCGCCGGAGGGATCAATCTGAGCGGAAGGATGTCGCCTTGGCGTGTGATCCTCGGTCGCAAATTCTTGCAAGGCGCAAGGTTCACGTATGACAGCACAGCTGGCATTGGTGAATTGGAGATATTGGTGAGCCCGCAGGGTTTCGTCTAGCCACTAGCCCGCGCTTTATTGCGAGCCGTGATTGGACATACGTGGCAGGCGGCAACGCGCACACATTCTTCGGCTTACCCTCGCCAAGCCCCATGATGAGCGAAATTGATAAAAACAGAGAGAAATAGTGCCAACGCCAGAACAGTTGTCGTTCTTGCCAGCTCACTCTGTCGACGCATTGTTGTCAGCGGATGGCAAGGTCGTTGCGCTGAAGTTTACTTTAGACGGAGGCAAGTCCGTCAGCATCGGCCTGGACCCAGAACATGCCAGCAATCTTGCGCAGACTGTCACCGCATTACTTTCGTCAAGCTTAAACCACCAGACCGCGGTCGGTGGTAAGGGGTTCGTGAAGATGATGCCGATCAGTCGTGCTACGGCACATGCGACTGAGCAGCCCGGGGTGGTGGCACTTGGCCTTCTCGATGGATCCGGGCTCGCTCATTACTTCGTTCTGCAGTCGGAAACCAGCAGCCAGCTGCGATCCGCACTTCGAGCTGCGGAAGCCAAGTCCCGCACTGGTGTCCAGATGCCAAAGGCCTGACGAGTAGGAGTGAGCCAAGGTCAAAGGCCGCCCGCGGAGTTGCCGCGCCCTAAGCCGGCAAGACCGACCCTTTGCTGACGTTTCGAGCTGCCGACCGCGCCACAACGATTTTGCCTTCCCCGGGATTGGCGGCCTGTCCCCACTTGGCGGTCCTCGCCGGCAATAAGGCCGGCCCGGCCTACCAGGGTTCCCATTAAGGACTTCTTAATGCTATCTTTCTGATTATATTACAGCGGTGTGCGGCGGAGGGGGTGTGTGCGCCGCAATGTTCCGGTCATGTTCCGCGTTGCTCTGTGCGGCGGAATGCGCCCCTCCAGCGGAGCATTCCGCCAAAGTGAACATGACGCCGCTTGACTGATTTCTGCATATGTTGTCACGGTGCCGTAGGCAGGTTCCTTAAGAAATGATGCATAAATCCCAAAATCTGGCGAGCTCACCGACTGAGGGGGTTATGTTGCAGGATCCGCTTGACGGCTGGCTAGCAGAAAGTATTCGGCTTTCGTTTCTTGACATCCCGGGGTGGACCCAACGGCCCATCTTCGGGGAGGTCGCGGGCGTCGAGCCAACCTCAACATCAGTCGAGCGTATGGTGCAAACGCAACAGGAAGCGGGCGATGTCTCTCATGCGTTCCTCAACGTGATGCAGCAATCGAACCGCATTGATATCGTCCTGGGCGACAAGCCATCCCAGAATACGGTCGACCCTCTGACGCCTGGCTACAAACCATTTTTTTTCGTCGGGCCTTTCCGACAAACCTTGGAGATGTTCGACGCGGTCGCCGACAAAGCCGTCAATTTGGTTTCCGGCGCTATTCGTGTCGCCTATGCGATCACGCTTATTCGACCGACGTCGGACGCCCAAGAAGCGGTTCGCGCCCTGCATCGATTGATACCGAGCGTGCCGGTAGACCCAGAGAAAGACAGTGACTTGATCTTCCAGATCAATCGACCTGCGCGAGATGATCAAGGTAGAGTGATCAATCGGCTTGCGAGATGGCAAGCTCTACAGGTCGCTACTGTTCGGATGCGAGCCTTAGGCGTTCCGATGCCAATTCTGCCATCAGCGCCCCTCGCCACAGCCGCCCAGATTTACATCGATACAAGTACGGATGCGTCAAATATTGTCCCTATTAGTGATTTGCCCCGTGTGGTCAGCGAGCTGCGCGAACATTCCGTGAAGCTTGCGGAGGGAGAAAAAGCAAAATGAACAATGCCAGTCTGTATCCTCTTTCCAATAGCGCACCGCGAACGATGTTTGAGGATGGCACCGTTGCAATCGTGCCTGTCACTTCATCGACAGCGGCTACAATCTTGAACGAAGCGTTCAATCGTCCAGTTGCATCACCTTCCTACACATTCGTTACGTCGTTCGACCAATACCAGAAGATCTTTTCTGGCCAGTGCGATCGCGTTCACTCCTTTATCTATGGGCAACTCGATAACCTCGACCAATCGGATGATGATCAGAACGAAGAAGTGGTCGACTGCATCGCTCGAATTATCGATCTCATGGGCGAGCCAGCATCATGCACCGCCGTCCTTGAGGCTGGATTATTGAAAGAAAACCTTTCAGCTTTTGAGCCCCTTCTTCTCGCAATCGGAGCGTCTCGCCATCGGGATACGGAGTATCTGCGTGCACACGCATTGCGGGGATACGCCAAGGACGCGGATTATCGGGTCCGGAAAGCGGCCGTGAGAGCTTTGGGTCGCATGAAGGCTCTACCGGCGAAGCAGGCCCTTGAAGAAATCAGCAGCCAAAAGGATACAGGTGAGATTGCTCTTCTCGCCGCAGCAATGCTGCGTTGACCGTGGCGATATTCGTGCGAAAAAGTCGCCGAGGCGACTGGGACAGGGTCGCTGCCGATACGCCGGCAGACCTTGCCTTTCCCGCCAATGTTTTGGCGGACATCCTAGACAACGAAAATGAGGTATCAGTATGGGAAGTCAGCGACCCGCCTGCGGCCGCTGAGCTAGATACAATCGTCGCGGCTCTGCACGCGCGCAACGTCTCCAACCTCACAGACGTAACCTTGCGTGTGATCAGTGACTGGAAGGTGAAAAAAGAACTTGGCCTCATCATGAAGAGCACTCGCGGAGAGTCTTTGGATACGAAGCTGAACGGAGCGAGCAAGCACCAGGTGATTCAGATCAATTCGGTCGGCGACGCAATCGCTTTGGCAAAAGCTTTTAAGTTTCGAGATCCTATCTTCCGAAGTCAAGCCCAGGTCATGCAAGCTATGGCTGCAGCGCTCGCATCGGGCCGTATCCAATCAGACGCCGTGGGTTCTGGCTTGATAAAAAAGCTGTTTGATGCCGGTCATATCCAGTTGGCTCTCCCGGCACCAAAACCGGCGTCGGCTTGAAATACGCAGACGGCGATCCCTATTCTGACCCGGAAGCCGCAGCTCGCAAGCTGCTGGACTCGCGGCCAGCATGGAGCCCGTCCAGAACGGACGCATCCATATAGAGAAGATCAGTATCTCTCCGGCGAAGGCCGCCTTGTGTAGTTTGCGAGGCGGCCTGAGGATTTGACCTTAAGTCTAGCTTTAAGGTCACGCCGGGAATGCAGGTCAATGTGTTGGGCGCCGAGCGTCGGCGGCGATGGAGTTACGACGAGAAGGTCCGCCTTGTCGAAGAGACCTTGCAGCCCGGCGAGACGGTCTGCGGGGTGGCACGCCGGCACGGGGTGGCTCATAGCCTGCTGTTCACCTGGCGTCGACAAGCGCGCCAGGGGCGATTGGGCGGAGATGCTGCGCCTGCTCTTATTCCCGTCGAGATCACACCTGTAGCGGCTCCGATCTCGAGCGGCGCACCACAACTGGCGTCTTCACCGCCTGCGCAGCGTGCAAGGGCTGGAATCATCGAGATTGATCTCGGGGGCGGTTGTCGTGTTCGCGTTGACCGTGACGTGGACGTTGAGGCGCTGCAGCAGGTTCTTGAGCTGTTGCGACGACGATGATTCCGATTCCGAGCGGCGTCAGAGTCTGGATCGCGACCGGCCACACCGATATGCGTCGCGGCATGCGAAGCCTGGCTCTTACGGTTCAGGAGAGCCTGAAGCGCGATCCCCATGCCGGCGATCTCTACATCTTCCGGGGCCGCAGCGGCGATCTGGTCAAGATTCTTTGGCATGATGGGTTGGGTATGTCGCTCTATGCCAAGCGCCTGGACCGAGGCAAGTTTATCTGGCCTTCGGCGTCGGACGGCGCGGTATCGATCTCAGCGGCGCAGATGGCCTATATGCTGGAAGGGATCGACTGGCGGAATCCACAACTGAGCTGGCGACCGAGAAGCGCTGGTTGAGCACAAAATCCAGCAGATTTTGCATTTTTGGGGAGTCCCAACGCTTCCAATTTGTGATTCACTATGTCGCATGGATGCTGAGCGCGACGCTGTTCCGGATGACATTGCCGCCCTGAAAGCGGCGCTGGCAGCCGAGCGCGCGAAGGGTTTGGAGATCGCAGCTGAACTTGCGGTCGCCCGTGCGAAAGCGTCTGAGGACGAAGCGCTGATTGCCCAGCAGAAGCTGCAAATTGCCAAGCTAAAGCATCAGATCTACGGCCAGCGGTCGGAGCGTTCGTCGCGCCTGATCGAGCAGTTGGCCTTGACGTTCGAAGAGTTGGAAAGTGACGCCACTGAAGACGAGCTGGCGGCGGAGCGCGCTGTGGCCAAGGCGACGACGGTGCGCGGATTTACGCGCCAGCGCGGCGAACGCCAGACGTTCCCTGAGCATTTACCGCGCGAACGAGTGGTGATCGAACCGCCGACGGCTTGCGAGTGCTGTGGCGGCAATCGTCTGCGCAAGCTCGGCGAGGACGTGACGAGGACACTGGAAGTGGTACCACGCCAGTGGAAGGTGATCGAGACGGTGCGGGAGAAGTTCTCCTGCCGCGACTGCGAGAAGATCAGCCAGGCCCCGGCGCCATTCCATGCCGTCGCACGGGGATGGGCCGGCCCGAGCCTGTTGGCCATGATCATGTTCGAGAAGTTCGGCCAACATCAGCCCTTAAACCGCCAGGCTGAGCGCTACGCCCTGGAAGGCGTGCCGATCGCGCTGTCGACCATGGCGGACGCCGTGGGATCGGTCAGTGCGTCGCTGGATCCCCTGCTGCGCCTGGTCGAAGCCCATGTCATGGCGGCCGAGCGCCTGCATGCCGATGATACGACGGTGCCGGTGCTGGCCAAGGGCAAGACCGATACGGCACGGTGCTGGATCTACCTCCGGGACGATCGGCCGTTTGGCGGCGCCGGGCCGCCGGCGGCGATGTTCTACTACTCCCGCGACCGTAGGGGCGAGCATCCCCAGGCGCATCTGGCGGGGTATGCCGGCATCCTGCAGGCCGACGCCTATGACGGGTACAACCAGCTCTATCTGGCGGGACGCCACCCTGGACCGATCCGGGAAGCGGCGTGTTGGGTCCATGCGCGGCGCCCATTCTTCGCCATGGCCGATATCGAAGAGAATGCGCGTCGCAAGGCCACCGGCAAGAAGGAGATCCCGCTCTCGCCCATCGCGGTCGAGGTCGTGCGGCGGATCGATGCGCTGTTCGAGATCGAGCGCTCCATCAATGGCAGGAGCCCCGAAGAGCGTCTGGAGATGCGACAGACGCTGAGCCGGCCCCTGGTCGAGGACCTGCAGGTCTATATGCGGGAGCAGCTCGCCAAGCTGTCCCGTGGGCACGACCTGGCCAAGGCGTTCAACTACATCCTGAAGCGGTGGGCGAGCTTCACGCGGTTCCTGGAGGACGGCCGAGTCTGTCTCTCGAACAATGCCGCCGAAAGAGGCTTGCGAGGCATCGCCCTTGGACGAAAATCCTGGTTGTTCTGCGGCTCTGATCGCGGCGGACGGCGCGCGGCTTCCATGTATAGCTTGATCATCACGGCCAAAATGAATGGCGTCGATCCACAGGCCTGGCTCACGGATATCCTTGCCCGCATCGCCGCCCACCCAGCTCACCGGCTGGACGAGCTTCTGCCCTGGAATTGGACGCCGGCATCAGCGTTCTCCGCTCGAGCGGCATGACCACGCACGTCAACAAGGTTCATCACGTCACCACCATCACCCAGGTCGCAAAGGACCTCGGTGAAGACGAAGACTGGCTGGGCGACATTGCCATCGAAATGGAGATCGAGGACGGCCTGATCTGGGTCTATGGCGTCGGCGAAGATGGTGTTCAGGCGTTCACCGACTTTGGCATCGAAAACCTGATCGAGCTCGTCAGGTTCTACAAAGAAAACCCCAAGCTGCTCACGCGCTGGCAACGGGAATGATCCAATCAGCCTGCGGCCTACGCCGGATGCGTACGAAGATCAGCGCGCACTTCCTGTTCGAATTGAAGGAGAAGGGCAGCGAGTTCGACGCTGGCATTGGGTACGCCGTCGAGCACGGCTGGCTCGAGCTGCACGAACGCGACCAAGGTGCGGTTGCTTAAGCCTGCCGCGGACCTAAAACCTCGGGATCCGGGCCCGTTTGACATCCAGAATGACATGCACCACTTGTGACGGCTTTCGCTGGGTCTGCGAAAATCACCTCTAGTCCGCCCTTGGGAGGGCCCGCGGGCGTGCAGCTGTGGCGGTGCAGGTGCGCCCTGCCCGACGTGCAACGTCCTCGGGGAAGGCGAAGTGCCGCAGATGCCGGAGGAGTTCCGGGTCGACCTCGACAAGGACGGATGGCGGCACTGACGCTTCGACGGCCATAACTGGACCGACCGCTTCCCTTGGATTGTCGAATCCGCGCTGAAGAACCGCGAGCAGCAATTCGTCATAGATGGCGAGGCCGTGGTGCTCGGCGTCGACGAAATTTCGGACTTCAACGCGCTGCACTCACGACGGCATGATGAGGGCGGTGCAGCTCTACGCTTTGATGTCCTCGCTCTGGGCGGCGAGGACGTACGGCAGTTGCCGCTCTCCATGCACAAAACCAATTTGGCGCGGCTGCGCGGGTAGGTCATCCCCGGACCAGACAGACCGCCCCGAGCGGCCCGAGACGTTTGTGTCGTTCGATCCAAGTGGATCCAGGGCATGACGTCGACTGTCTCAGCTGCTGTCTCGGACGGATCGGGCGAAACTCACCAACTCGGTCGAGTTCAGATCTGAGATCGCCACAAATGAACGCGGACCTTCGGTCCAGGTGACGATATTGTATCCATGCTCGCTTCTTTCCTGAATGTCGCTCTTTTTGGTGTCATCGAGCAGTATCTCGCTTAGACTTATAATGTGCTGACGTCGGCGATAGACCAGCGTGGGCACCGGGGTGCTTGCTATCACGTCTATGCGCGCCCCGAGCAGCTCGAAGCCCTGGCCAGTCAAATCAGCAACGCGAGGAGCTTGCGTAATGCGACCGTTGAACCATGGCTTGACGGTATGGCGGTAAGACGAGCTGACGTCCGTCTGGTTCGAAGACATGAGCGCGCGCAAGTGTCCATCGAGAAGCTGAGCGCTAGAGCTAAGCGGCTCGCGCTGAAGGACGGCGATTGAGGTCAAGGAAACGGACGCGCCAACTACAATCATCAAAGAGGCTGCTAAGAGCGCCCATTGAGGGGGCCGCCATCGTCTTTCGATTCCGAGCTTGCCCTCCATGCGACTCATAAACGCTTCCGAAACGTCACGCTCAGTATGAAGTCGCGACAGAGCCGACTTCAGATTTGTGACTTCGCGCGCCATGTGCTGCAGAGTGGCATCCTCACGGATTTTGCTCTCCATGCTGAGCGAAGTTGTGACATCCAGCTCACCATCCAGATAGGCGTGAAGCAGAAGCACATCGTCATTGGTGAGGCGCATCAGGACGACCTCTCTCGACGGATCTGCGCAATAAGTCTCTGACGTGCGCGTGCAAGTCTTGACATGACGGTCCCCAGCGGCAGTCCCATGACATCGGAGATTTCTCGGTACTCCAATCCCTGTATGTCCCGAAGTACCAAGACCACCCTGAACCCCATTGGCAACTCAGAAATATGTCTATCCAGTAAGGCGGATTCTCCCACAGCGATTATTGCTGCCTCCGGCGAAATGTCGTCCTCACGAGCCTCGCCTTGCTCCACTTCAAGACGCTCCTGGTCACTAAGGTCATCCAGCCTTACCAATGACAGGCGCCTTTTGTCATTCAACCAGGTGAAGGCTGTATTCCTGACGATGGTCAAGAGCCAAGCCTTTGCATTTGAACCGGCAAATCGGTCAAGCGAGCGGAAAGCGCGAATGCAGGCTTCCTGCACAACGTCCTCGGCGTCAGCCCGATCGCGCGTGATCCATCGCGCGAAAGCCAGCGCGTCAGCAAGATGCGGTACGACAAGCGTTCTGAACCTGGCGGTTTGATCCGGGTTCAAGAGCCCCCTAAAGATTTGACTCGAAATGGAACCAGAAATTCCCACTCAGTTCAAAAAAACGGAACTTGCGACCTCAGCACTTGCGAAGTTAGGCGTTCTTGCAGCCGAAAAGCCCACAAAACCAGTTATCAATCAAAAGTCGCCGCGGGATGAGTTGGGCTCCCAGGCGATCGCCGCCAGGCGCAACCAAGAAATGAAAAAAATCGTCGACCGGGAATTTTTCTCGGAAGAGCTAGTTTAATGAATGAGACACAGCATTGCACCTCGTTTTTTCCTCTGTTGTCCTGGTAACTTCATGACCCTGGCAGATTGCTCGTTAAGCGCATTTGTCGTCCTCAACACCGCGAGGCTGCTGGGTTACATCCCTCAAATTATGAGAGTTCACGACGATGAGACTGGTGGAGAGGCAGCCTTAGTCTCGACCTGGTTCTTATTTGCCGCTGCTTTGCAGCCATTGGTTACGCATTGGTTGTGACACACGACTTGCTTACTGGGACGGTTTTTTCAGCAGATACAATTGGCTGCCTCGCCATCCTGTTTACGACAGCTTTTAAGCCGTTGAAGAGATCGAAGCGATCAATCCCGAGTCGACGCGGTTCTAGAGCGGCCGCTTGGCTGAGCACGACCATTCCTCTATTTCAAACGGAGATACAAATGCAGATCGCCCATCAAGCGAACAAGGAAGCGCTTTACTGGACTGCGCAGCTACGACGGTTCGATTATATTAGGATACTCGGCGTTCGCTCTGCTTCTGATTGTCGGTCTCTATCTCGCAAGCGGCGGAAGCGGCTTCTTTTCGGAGGAGATAGCGCTCTTATCCGTATCTCCCTGAGAGCTGCTCTCGCACTCCCCGCAGCGGTTTGACGTTCCGATACCTTGCGAGGCTGGTCCGCTTAAACGCACTCCAGCGCTCCCCGTGCTATCTCTCCAACCAGGCGCTGGCCCCGGCTGCTCCTGAGAGCGGCGTAAGCCGGCTGGTGCGGACGCTGGCCGCCGCGCGCGCCGCTTCGCTGCCAGCGCCCGGCCAAGATCAATTAGCGCCGTGAGTGCACCGGTGACGAGCAGAGCCGCGATAAAGGCGAGGATCGAGACGAGATAATTGTTTGGCGTCTATTGCCAGTGAATGTTCGTCCCGATTACGGCAAAAGCGGTGCCCCCTTGGAGCACTTTCCACCACATCGCGGCGCCGATCCTCGCACAGCTATATCCGCCAGCTGGCGGAATTAACGCCACAGCACAGAGGCAGCAGCGATGACGCAAGCAAATTACCCTACGGAGGCAGTTTTGCCAGCCAGTTGTCAAACGCCATCCGGAACTGCCCCCTTTGCGTCATGAAGAACTGCCCCCACCATCTGGGTTATGATCTCGATTGAAGGTTGTTTCCGCCGGTGACGGGCCGGAGGGAGGCGGAGCCGACCGGAGGGCCGTCACCGGCGGGCGGCGGCTGGATGAGGCCGCTCTTGCGCTTGGCGCGGAGCCGGTAACTGTCGCCGCGGATAGTCAGCACGTGGCTGTGGTGCAGGAGCCGGTCGAGGATCGCGGTGGCGACCACCGGATCGGCGAACACGGTGCCCCATTCAGCAACGCTGCGGTTCGACGTGATCAGCATGGCGCCGGTTTCGTAGCGCCGGCTGACCAGTTGGAAGAACAGGTGCGCCGCGTCAGGTTCCAGCGGCAGGTAGCCGAGTTCATCGACGATCAGTAGCTTTGGCTTTGACAGCGCGAGCAGTTTCTCGTCCAGGCGCCGCTCGCCATGCGCCTTGGCAAGGCCAGCGACGAGCGTCGTCGCCGTGGTGAACTGCACTGTGTACCCGGCCAGGATTGCTTCTCGCCCCAGCGCGATCGACAAGTGCGTCTTGCCAACGCCGGGCGGCCCGAGCAGCAGCACGTTCTCTCCGTTGGCGATCCAACGTGACGCGGCCAGGTCGCGGATCTGCTTCGGATCGATCGACGGCTGCGCCTCGAAGTCGAAGCCCGCAAGCTCCTTCACTGCCGGGAAGTGTGCAAGTTTCAGAGCCATGTCGATGCGGCGATGATCTTTGCGCGCGATCTCACGTTCGCACAGCAGGATCAGCGTCTCACGCGCCGACAGGTTTGCGCGTGCCGCCTCGTCGAGCAAATTGTCGAGCTGGTCGCGGATGCCGGAGAGCTGCAATCGCGCCAGCATGGCATCGAGGGGATCAGTCGGTACTTCGGTTGCCTTCTTTGCGCGCGTCATCAGAAGCGTCCCCCGATCACGGCTTCATATTCGGCAAGAGGACGCAACAACGAGGGCGGTGGAGACGACCCGGGCGCCGTCGCAATCTCCGGTCGGCGGACCGCGCCATTGCGTCCAGCAACACCGTCGAGATGGGCGGGATCGACGATCCGCAGCCGGCGCCCCTCCGATTGCTTGTGGACCGCCACCTGGTGCAGTCCATGGCGGATCCGCACTTCGCCGGCCGCGACCGTTACCGCCACGCGCTCACCAATCAGGCGCCACGGCACCGAGTAACTGTTCGTGTCGAGCTCGATGGCGCAATCGTTGCCGACGACCCGGGTTAGTTCGCGCAATGATCCGAACGACGGCTGCCCACCGAGCGGTTTCAACCGGTGTGCCTCGTCACGCGCGAAGCGAACGATCGGAGCCTCGCCGGTCGTGCCGTGGATACGTACGTTCGCAACCTTACGTTCCCACTCTGCGAGATGCGCCTCGAATGCCTCCCAGCTTGGGAAGGAATGCCCCGCGATCGCGTTCTTCTTCACGTAGCCGACGCCATTCTCCGTCTTGCCCTTGGTGCGTGCCCGATATGGCGCGCAGGCGCGTGGACGGAAGCCCCAATGCTTCGCAAACGCGATGAGCTTGTCGTTAAACTGAACCGACCGGCTCACCGCGTCGTGGCGCACCACGAGCGCGCGTGGATTGTCCATCAGCACTTCCTCCGGCACGCCACCGAAGGTCGTAAATGCGCTCTCGAGACCGGCGAACCAGTGCTCTTGCTTCTCAGCCCGGAACGCCCGCACATGCAGTCGTCGCGAATGCCCGAGCGTCGCCACGAACACAAACGCCTTGATCTTCACCACGCCGATCTCGACCAGACGCTCGCCAAAATCGATCTGTAGCTGCCGGCCAGGGGGCGTCTCGAACCGCGTCGTCGCCAGTGCCTCCGCCTTCAGCGCCTGGCGATAGGGCTGCACGGCGCGTTGCAGCGTTCGCCGGCTGACTGCCACACCTTTTTCGGCCAACAAGTCCTGGCGCACCACATCCGCATTGCCGCGATGCCGAATGAGCCTCTCGCGCAGCCAACCCTCAAGGCCATCAAGCCGTTTCGGTCGCTCAGGCGATTTGAACGGCTTAACCCCGCCCGCCGCCACGTAGCCCTTCACCGTGTGATGGCTGCAGCCCAGCTCGCGCGCAATCCGCTTCAGACCCCACCCGCACGCCCTCAGGCGCAACATCTCCGCCACGTCATCCGGCGTCTTCATCACCTGCCCCCGTGGATCACTCCACCGCGAGCCTCTAGTGATTCGTTCCTCTTTCATTCGCTCTCTCCTCGGCTATCCAAGGAGGGGGCAATTCCTCATGACGCCGAGGGGGCAGTTTTCCATGGCGCGCGACAAGCCAGTATCGCGAGGGACATTCCCGACGTGGCCGCGATCCGCCACAAATTCCGGAACGGATATCTTCCTCTCACCCAACAGGCCTTTGCCGATGGGCTCGGTATCCCCGTGAAGACCCTGCGCCACTGGGAGCAGGGAAAGCGGAAGCCGACCGGTGCCGCCCTGGTGCTGCTGCGGCTGGTTGACCGGGAGCCGGCGCTGTTCGAGCGCATGCGTGGTTAAGGCGCCCAGGTCGGTGCGATATCTGGAGCTCCACAGTTGCACTGCACTCGCTTTGGCGCTTGCGCGCGCACGACAAGATGACGCAGCCATTTCTCCGAAACGTGATCTAGGGAAGTGCGGCAACCAGGGGGACAATGCCGACTAACAAACAACCGAGCGGTCGCGCCGGCCGGTCGCTACAGGACCCACAAAACGGACGTGCCAAGGACATCCAATCGACCTCGCTCTCTTGATCTGTCTCATCTAAGGCACGCACTCCATGTTCTCGGCGCAGTAGCGGAGGGGTCGCATGCAAGAACTGTTGTCGCCTCAAACTCTGACATTCCTCCTGGGATTAGCTCTGATTGTGATCGGCATTTTCGGCGGCGGGATCGAAGTAAAGGAAATCAAGATTCCAACTCTCCCGACGCTCTCGCGGGCACTCAGTCTGGCCGTCGGTATTGTCTTGGTGGTCCTGTGTTCGGCGTTTCCGGGAATATTCCCGAAGGCCGCTGTCGCGACGCCTTCGAATCAAACCGCCGCGCCAACCCAAACGCTTGCCGCTCTCCCTTCACCCGTTCCCACCGATAAGCCGAAAGTTTGGTTGGGGGCGGCCATACACAACCAGATCATCACTGTTCACGAGGTGAAGCTGGTACTGCGACACGTCGGCAAGTATTCCGGGCCGCCAAATGATGAGGTGAACGACGCTTATTTTCGGGCCGTGGTCGAATTTCAACTTTCGCAAAACGTAGAGGCGGACGGTTATGTTGGCCCGATCACGTACGGCAAGCTTCGAGAGGCCTGGCCAGAGTTCTTCGAACCGATCAAGCCCACCAAATGAGCGACTGCGCTTAGGTCGGCAAATTTTCCGACGTGCTCCAGCGTCATTTCAGCGTGACGGTTTCGTCGCCCAGAAGCACAGCCGATGATCCGCCCCCAATACCAGATGGTGCCGGGATGATTTTGGTCGTCTTGGCCGCGGCATCGATCAGGTCGAGCGCGGCCGCTGCTGCCAGCTCTGCGCTGACATCGCCAACCCCAGTCTTGAGCAGAAACTCTGAAAAGGCGCGCGTCAGATACATCTGTCCGTGACCGGCAAGCACGTGTTGCTCGAGATATGGCACTTCCGCGAATGGAAGGAGGACACGGTCACTGTCGGGGTTGAAGCTTGTCCCCTGCAGTGTCGTGAATGCCGTGACTGGGAGAGGTTGCAGCAGGAATTGGCCCTCGCCCCTCAGATCCGCCCCGAAGGCGAGAACACTGCTGGTCCGATTGACCGCGTCGTAGCTCGAGATGATGATTTGCGCGATTCGGCTGCCAGCGAACTCTCTCAATTTCTCGGCCGCGAGGTACGGGCCGACATCGGCGAAAATAGCGTCGGTAAAGCGCTGTCCGTCGAAGTGAGCCACTGGCGTATTTTCCGCATCCAAATAGGCGAGGGTCGAGCGGCCGAAATCAATCGGCGCCGGCGTCTTCGCCATGTGCTCGCACAGCACGGGGCCTGAAAGGTCCGGCATATCCTGCAACGTGGCGAACCCAGTGATCACGACTGCGGTGCGGGCAGGCCGCGCGGGGATCTGGATCTTGTTTATGCCGTCGCAGAATGTCCCTTTCTGCGTCTGCCGCATGTCGGCCGCAATGACGAGCCCTGCGCTCGAAGGCACCAGGACCGCCAGTGTCCCGCCCATTCATTGGAAGTTGTCGGATTGATCCAAGTTCACTCCCGCCCTCCCACCATGCCCGGCTCTGACCCGGGCATCTATAACCGGCCGACGAACGCGGTGCTTCGGCTTGTCAACATACGTGAACATCCTTGCCATTCGCTTGGCAGGAGATGGTAGGAAACAGGCATGCCTCCCGGCTGGCTAGAAATGGCAAGGTCAGCAGCCGGGCGCGGCGATATGCAAACGTTCCGGCTGGGAACGTTTGCCAACGGTGGCAACTTCACCCCGGTCCTTCCTTACCCCTGGGCCGCAAGCGATGACAACAAATGACAACATTCCCGCCCGCCTGCAGAGGCTTGGCAATTTAAAACAATCAAAGGGACTCATATGGAAATCAGTGCGCCAGCCACCTCGCCTCGTCTCGCCGGCCGTTGAAAATGCTGACCTTCTTTCAATGGAGTATCAGAGCAAATCAGAGCAGTGCCAGGGACGCCGCGCTCTGTGAGCCTTCCTCAATTGAGGATCCTCGCCGGCAATATTAAATTGGAGAATATTAGCTGCGGCGAAGACGAGAGGCGCAACGGAAGCCATTTTGTCCGACGCGTCGGACATTTCGGTGCGTGAGGTGAAGGCGGTCAACGGGAATGCGGCGCAAGCTGCGGCTTCGCGGCTTTAAGGGATGTTAAGGGATGTTAAGGGAGCGCAATGAGCGGCGACTGGCCGATGAATACGATGCGGCGCGGTTGCGTGGAAAAGGGATGTTCCTGACGAGAACATCCCTTCCGGGGATGATTCGGACTCACCCGCAAACCGCTGATCTGCTGTCCGGATCGCGTGCCAGATTTTCAAGCAATCAAAGTGGTGGCCGCCGACGTTTTTGCATGACCTAAAAGGTCGGGGGGAGGAGGCTGACGGCCGGTCGGAAATAGTCCGGAATAGATGGGGGGACGGAACCGAGCCAAAATATTGTCCGCCCGCGCGAATCTCGAGCTTTGGCGCACAATTCTCGTCGGACCCAATGTCCACGGCCGTAGACAAAGCGAGGCCGGTCACTGCTTCTAGCCTGGAAGCAGTGAATCCCGGCCGATCCTCGAATCAGATACATTTTTCCTTTGTCAGGGAGATTCATCGTGCCGCAGTCGCAACAATTCACAAATACCGTCGCAGGCTATCAATCGCAGGCAAAGAGAGTGATTGAGGACGTGGCGCGCGGAAGGCCGAATGCTCAGACAATCGCAAGCCTCCTTGAGAGCCATTTCAAGATTATGGCCGAGATGGTGTCGCGCATTGACGCGCTAGAACGAAAAATCGATGCGGCGAGCAGCGGGCCAGGTTCACTGGGCCGCATGGGGAGCGACGATTAACGGAGCTTGCCCGACCGGCTGATACTAACTACTCCAACGGCTCAATATCGAGAGCGTTGCACACGCGTGCGATCGCGAACAGAACTCGCCAGCCCTCGCCCATGCTGATCAGAGCCCCGCATAAGAGGCGGCGTCTTCGTCATGCAGCTGCGCTTCCTCGATGTATCCAGCCGTGGTGTCATATTTCTGATGCCGGAGCTGCTTCTGGATCAGATGACCGGGCGCCTTGTTGCGGGCCGCCGATGTAGCCAAGCCGCGGCGAAGGGAATGCCCAGCGAATTTCCTGGCGGCGGCCTCAGCGTCGGCCTGGGAGGCGCCGTTGGCGAGCTCGCCCGCGATCGCAGCGCGCTTCACGATGAGCGCGATGGAATGAGCGCACAGCGGATCCTCACCCAAGCGGCCGTGACGATCGATTGACCGGAAGGCTGGCCCTGCCGTGATCCCCGACGCTTCAAGCCAAGCACGCCACGCACGCACGGGGCACGTTGACCGGTGCACGCCGGGCGGGATGCCGATCACCTGCCCCTCGCCTTCCTGGTCGCCCTTTGAGCGCGCCAGATGGATCGTGAGGCCCTCGGGTCCGTCCTCCACCCAATCGGCGGCCGCGCGCGCCAGCACCTCGAGCCCGGCGAGCTCGTTCCGCCGCAAGCCGCCAGCAAACCCGATCAGCAGCAGCGCGCGATCCCGCAGGCCTGTGAGCCGGGCGGCACGGCCCCGATCGCGCGGCGGAGTTGGACCGGCATCAGCGGCGCTTTCTTGACCGGCGGCCGGCCGTGCGCGTGCCGGATGCCTTTCCAGACCGACCGGAACGGCGCTGGTGTCGAGCACCACCTCAAACATGCGAAGACGAGATTTGATGGCCGCCAGCCGTCGGCGCTGAGTTGAGACTGCCACCTTGCCGGCGGTGTCGACGAGGAAGGCCAGGACGGTCGCTGCGTCGGAAGCGTGCGCCGTCATACCCTGTCGGCCGCACCACTCCTCAACGACGGTCCAGTCCGACGCATAGGCGGTCCTGGTGTTCTGCGCCTGTGCCTTCTGGGCATGACCCTTCGCCTTGGCGGCGATCTCCACGGCGGCGACGGAGCGGCCGGAAATCTCGTGCGAGCGTAAACCTTCCGCTGTGGAAGGTTTAGCGAGGACGGCGGGAACCGGCAGCATGGCTGGCTTTCAATAATTCCTGTTATGGTAAGCCAGAATATACATGCACGAATGCATGCATGGGTGTTTCGGGAGGAGTCGGGAGGCCTATCCTGTCCCGGAATGATTCGTGTCAGGAGCGCCACTCGCGCCCCCTAAGAAGCCCGCCCGACCTGCGGCCAAGAAAGCCGTCCCATCCAAGGCACAGCGGCCATGCAGGTCCGGCTCTCTGAGGACAGCTGGAAGCAGCTGCGCATGCTCTCGATCGAAACAGGCCGGCCGACCCAGGGCCTCGCCCTAGAGGCCTTCACGGACCTGATGAAGAAGTACGGGAAGAACGTCGAGATTACCGGGCCCGACACGGACGAGTAGGACCGGCTCACCTCTCGCGCGGATAGGTCGACGGACCGAAAACCTGGAGCAGACCAGGCTGCCGCGTGAGCCCGCAGTGTGCTCGCGCCGGTGCAGCGCATGGACGATCTATTTTCTACGAAGTGGTGGAGGCGTGACGTTGCGATTGCATGGGTCTTCACCCGCGATCGCGCCTTCACTCAGGAGCAGCATGACCGCGGATCACACGCTCCTCGACCAGCCGGGCGATTAGTTCCCAAAAGTCGTGGTTCTCATATCGCTGCAGGAAAGCACGTTCGCTCAGCAAGGAGTGGAAAGCGTCATTGGTAAACGGCCCCAGTTCCGCTTCTAGCGGCCAGGACTCCTCAAAGCTCCGCTTGTGCAGGGCCGCCAATAGCCGAACGGCCTTGAGGGCCGTTTCACCGTCTACAAAACCGTTGGCGCGACGCGCCGTTCGCATAATGCCGTCCGCCAGCGACCACTCGCTGTCCGGCTTGGCTCGGTCAATTGCATTGTCTGCGAGGCCAGTTTCGTCAAGCAAAGATCGCCAGCTCTGCGGCGAAGCGCCGGAAGCCTCGCGCATATCGGCAACAATTTGTTGCAGCAGTGCCGTGGAGGAAGACCCGCCGGCTCCGCGCCCAGAGCATCAAGGACAAATCGTAAAAGCGTTTCGAGGGCGACATGGCAGAGATCGTTGGCCTGGTAGATGCGCCACCGCTCGCAGTGAGCGATCAAAGCCGCATCGGCAAGTTCGAGCGGATGTCCGCCGTGTGTTTGCCCCGCATAGAGCACCCAACGGAGTTCATCCGAATCTGGAGGTCTGCCCAGCAGTTCCGCGACCTTGAGCGTAAGGAGCAGAGTCTGCGTCCGAAATGAATCTGGCGCATCCGCATCGGCAGATTTTCTAAACAGCACGCGCTGATAGATATCCCGCTCCGCGCTGCTGAAGGCAATTTGCGAGGGCGCAAACGGACTCAGTGCATCCAGTTCGGCGAGCGTCACAAGCCCGCGTGCGTGTACGTCTTTGAACAGCTGGGCCGCTTCGCCCATCGCAGATTCAAAGCCCTCGGCAAGCGCCGTACCCGACTCTTTGCTGGGAAGCGGGATGCCGTGGCCGTCGCCACGCGAGAGAACGCCGATCTCATAGAGCTGGCTTTGATAGGCCAGCCCAAAGACGCCCCAGCTCTGCGCAAAATAGTGATCCTCCGATCCCGGTACAGCGGCTGCAGCGAAGTCGATCGGGATCGACCCGCCACCCGTCTTCGCGGCGGTTATTGCGCGTAGGGCCCACACCGTTCCCGCTACGCCGAGCTCGCCGCCGGCCTGGTTCGCTATCAGGGCGTAGAGAGCTTCCGCGCGGCGCAGGAACACACGCCAGGTCTCTGGATCTGTGCTTCCATTCGCTTGCAGATAGTGGCGCACCAACCATGGATAAAGACCGTAATAGCGCATGCGGAGGGTCACGTTGCCGATGCCGGGGATGAGGCGCTGATAGAGGGCCACGCTGCTGTTCTGCATGCCGAGGGGGTCAAGTCCCCCTTTATCGGCATAGTGCGTCCACTCGGGTATGTTCAAAGTATCGACCACGGTGCCCCCATCATGGTTTTCTACTACTACCTAAACGATAGTTTGGTTATCGCGCAATCGAAATCAGGATAGTTTAACTATGCCGTAGCGTCGCCGCCGCCTTTCGCGGAGAACGACGATTGATACAACTCTTCTATTTGCTCGACTTCATCCGCGGTTAGCTCCGCGAACTCATTCTCTCTAGCCCGCTTCGACAGCTTCCCATCGTTCTGCCGAAGGAAGCCAAAGAGATTATTGAGCGTGCGCTCGGGCATATCGATCATGTTCTCGATGCCGGCCCGGAAGGCGTCGAAGCTTCGGAGGAAGTTGGTCTCATTGGGAAGATCCTGCTCGATCGTCTGACGGACGCACCCGTATAAAAATTCCGCGTGCGGCGTCGCGTCGAAGTACCGATAGAAATCGCCCGTATCGTTCAAGACCTTCACATTGCCCTTCGGCGTAGCCTCCCATTGAACGCATGGAAGCAGCCTGCTGGAATAGCTCTCCAGCACGTCCTTATATTCGGTAATCCTGTCAAGGATGGCCGAAGACACGGGGAAATGCAGCCCTGGCGGATTGAAGTCGCGCCGGGCAAGCACATGATGCATCAGGTAACGATGAATTCGCCCGTTACCGTCTTCGAACGGATGGATATAGACAAACCCGAACGCAAGCACCGCCGCAGCGACAACAGGATCGAGATCGTTCTCCGCGCTGTGGTCGAACGCGATCAGGCCCGCCATAAGCGAGGGAACATCCTCGTGCCGCGCGCTGATGTGATCTGGAATGGGTCGCTGAGTGTCGCGGTCATGCTCCCCAACGAAACCGCCCTCCTTGCGAAAGCCCATCTTCACGAAACGTTCGTCACCGATGACGATACCCTGCAAGCGCAGAAATTCCTGCTCGTCGAGCGGCGCCCGGCCAGCTTCGCCGATGGCGCGGCCCCAGCGCTGAATGCGGTCCTGCGGTGGCCGCTCTCCCTCAATCACGTAACTGGACTTTGAATCCTTCAGCAGAAGGAACGCCGCGGTGCGCGCGAGCAAGTCCTTGGGCACTTCGCGGATGACAGCGCGCGCGCGCGCATTCCAATCCTGCGCAATGAAGTCATTCAGCGCAGGTGTCTTGAATACGAGCGGACAGAATTCCGGCGTGCCGGGAAGGTTGTTGCGGACCCGGTGCCGGGCCGAGTTCTGACCTGTCCCGCCGAACTGGAGATCGGTATCGACAGCGTCCACATACGAGACCTTATCCGCGGATGGCAGCTGCAACTCGCGGCCGAGCAGCCACTCGTATAAGAACCAGAGCCGGCGCGTGTAGAGGCCGGTCGGCTTCTGGCGCACGAGTTCGGCGATGTCGCCTTCCTTCACGGCCAGAAAAAGCCGCTTCAGAACGGCAAGGTCCAGCCCCTCGTACTTGAGGGCGAAGGTAAGGTGTCCCTCAAGAGACGCGTCGGGCGCATGACGCGGCGTGTAGATGCGCCAGCCATCCTGCTCGATAACGCGGTGCTTTGAGCCTATGGCGCACAGAAGCCGGGGGACCGGAACGGGCAGATTGTAGGCGCCAATAAGCGCGGCATAACCCGCCGGTGCGGCCGCTTCTGGCAGCCGCCTGTCATGAAAAACGCTCACCGGCTCTGAAAATTGCACGCTCAAATCAAAGTCCTCTGAAAATGGCTCTCCAAGTCATGATTTTTGTTCACCGATCGGCTGGATAGCCGAAAACTCAAAATAGTACATGAAAACAGTTCTCTCAATGTCCATTCCGTGAAAAGTCTTCAGCCCAGAGCTGCATCATCGGCAGCATCCAAAATTATCGGATAGAACATACTAAATAATCAGACATTGATTTTTTAGTTTTGACCATCTAAGTTTCTTGGCAGGAGGCGACGATGGCCAGAACGAGACATTTTCAGCAACGCATGTCACAGCGCGGCATCTCGCTCGAAATGGTGGAGCTTGTCCGCCGGTTCGGCGAGCCGGACCAGGATAAGATTGTTCTGGGACGAAAGAGCCTGCGCGAGTTGATCGCCGCCATGCAGCGGCTCGAGCGGACTGCAAAAGAGGCCATGGACAAGGGCGGCTGCGTCGTTGTCGAAGATGGCGATTCGCTTATTACGACATATCGCCTGGACAGCTATGACCGCCGGAAGTCGCGCTCACCGAAGAGGCGGCAGATATGACCTTTGCGCAAACAATCCCCTTGCAGCTTTATCAGAACGTCGCCTCTATCTGGCGCGATTCCGGCGCCAATGCAGATCCACTGGACTGGATCGAAGTCATCCTCGAAATGTTTATCATCGCCCGGCGAAGTGCTGGCGTCAAATCGGCATTGGAGATCGATCAGGGCGAGCTGACTCCCAGCATCTGGAGAACGCTCCGTACCGAACTTGATCAAGAGCTTGAGTTGCCCGCGTCTGACAGGGGGCACCACAGTCTCGCCGAATCCACGCCGGGGCTTCTTGAAAAGACGAGAAGGGCGGTTGCGGAGGCATTTTCTTCCAACCCCGAAGTTATCGATTCCGAATATGCACGGGCACTATTGCGCTTTCTGGTTCACGCACCACAAACGGGTCTGCGCCGTAGCGCCTTAGGCTACTTTACATGGCCCGACTATCTCGCACCGCTGCTAACGGCTCTGATGGGGAAGCCATCGGAACAACCGGTTTACTGTCCATTCGACAGTTCGGGCTGGATGCCTTTACTCCTGGCTGACGCGGGCTGGTCAGTTGACTGTGAGTTAGCCAATTCGCAGGCCGCACGTATTTTACTGCTCTTTGCGTCCCTCGGCGATTACAAACTCAAGGCACACGTGAATGATCCGATCCGCCAGCCTTCCTGGCTGGACGGCGAAAAGCTTCGCCAATTCGCTCATTCGGCCGCGATCACAACCTTCGGCCTGCGACTGGGAAGCGACTTTACCAACGAGTCTTATGAGCGTTTCCCAGTTCGCTTTCATTACGGCGAGGGAAATCAGATCGCTCATGTCATAGCTCAGACGAAAGGCCGTGCCGTCATCGTCGTTCCCGAGAGCTTTCTGTTCCGAACGGCAGGCGGCGAGCGGGATTATAAGGAGCAGCTTGTTCGCCGCGGAATGCTTGCAGCGGTGATCCGTCTGCCGCGCGATGTCTTCGCATCTTATGCAAACGTCCAATCTTCCCTGCTGATCTTTGAGACGCTCGGCGGAAAGAACGGCGATGTGCTGTTCGTCGACGCGAGTGACGAGATAGGAGTGAAGTCGCGGGCAAAAGGTGAACCGGCTAACGACCCGTTGCAGCAGATAAAGTCGATTGTCGAAGCTCGCCGCGTGACGTCAATCTCACAAGTGGCGACATATGACGAAATCGCGGCGCAGGAATTCAATATTTCGGTCGACCGCTATATCCGGGATGAAACCGAACAAAAGATAGAGAATGCCCTGGATAGTGCAAAAACCGTCGAATTGATTGACGTTGCCGACATTATCCGTCCGCAGGCAGTGCCGAGCGCTGGCGAAACCGGACATGAGCACACGCTGCTAGAAGTGTCGCTACAGGACATTCAGCCAGACGGCTCCATAAGAACACCTACCAAACAGATACAGGTCGACGACAGCGCCCTTGGCAAAGTGATGCGCCAAAAGCTGGAGCCGGGCGATCTTCTTCTCTCCGTGCGAGGCCGGATCGGAGCGGTAGGAATTGTTCCAGAATTCAGCGGCCCGGATTGGCTTGCATCGCAAGCCTTTGTCATCCTTCGGCTACGCAAGAGCAGCCACATAAGCGCGCTCATCTTGTATCGCTATCTCGCCTCGCCCTTGGGCCAGTGGCTTATGCACTCGCTCGCCACTAGCGGAACTGTGCCGATGATCTCGATGGGCGACGTCAGAAAAATCAGGGTGATGATTCCGACCGTCCAAGAACAACGGGAAATTGAGCGACAATACGACAAGGTTCTCAAACTCAGGTCGCAGATAAAGCAGCTTGAGAAGCTGGCAGACGATCTCAACGAAGCATCGTGGCCAATGACAAAACTTTCTGTAACCGCTCGCGATTAGGATGTAGGCTGACGAAAATGGAAAATATCAAGCATCAAGAACTATCTGACAAGATCTGGGCCGTCGCGAATAAGCTTCGCGGGCCATATAGACCACCGCAATACCGCCGGGTCATGCTGCCGCTGATTGTGTTGCGCCGTCTTGATTGTGTGCTGGAGCCGACGAAGGACAATGTCCTCGATCAACTAAAACTCCTAAAGAAAAAAGGTCTTTCGAGCGCGGCGATTGAGAAGGCGCTCGCCAAAGTCGCGAGTAAAGATCGGGATCAGCCGCTCTACAATATCAGCCCTTTCACTTTCTCAAAGCTGCTGGGCGATCCGAACGGCATCGCGAAGAATCTCACCGCCTACATCAAGGGTTTCTCACCGAAAGTGCGGGAAATTTTTGAGAAGTTCGAGTTCGATAAGGAAATTGAAAAACTCGAAGAGGCCAACAGGCTGTTCGAGGTCATCAAGGAATTTGCCTCTATCGACCTGCACCCTGATCGTGTCCCAAATCTCGCAATGGGATACGTCTTCGAAAATCTGATCCGCCGTTTCAACGAGCAAGCAAACGAAGAAGCCGGTGACCACTTCACCCCGCGTGAAGTCATTCGCCTGATGGCGCATCTCATCTACACGGGCGACGAGGATATTTACAAACCGGGAATCTCGCGCACGATCTATGATCCCGCCTGCGGCACCGGCGGCATGCTCTCCGTCTCCGAAGAATACATCCGCGAGCACAACAACAAGGCCCATCTGACCTTATACGGCCAGGACTACAACCCCGAGTCCTACGCGATCTGCTGCTCTGACATGCTGATCAAGGATGAGCCGGCGGACAATATCCTGCCGACCGACACGCTTGACCAAAGCAAGGGCGGCGATGGGTTCGCGGGCAAGACGTTCCACTACATGCTCGCCAATCCGCCGTTTGGCGTTGAATGGAAGCCGCAGCAGAAGTTCATCGAGAAAGAGCATGCGGACTTCGGCTTTGATGGACGCTTCGGGCCGGGCTTGCCGCGCATCAACGATGGGGCGCTTCTGTTTCTTCTCCACATGCTCTCCAAGCGTAAACCCTCGCCCGACGAAGGCGGGGAAGGATCGAAGATCGCCATCGTCTTCAATGGCTCGCCATTGTTCACCGGCGATGCGGCCTCTGGCGAAAGCAACATCCGCCGCTGGATCATCGAGAACGACTGGCTCGATGCCATCGTCGCGCTGCCGGATCAGTTATTCTACAACACCGGCATCTACACCTACGTTTGGCTCGTGACCAATCGAAAGCCCAAAGAGCGGCGCGGAAAGGTGCAGCTGATTGACGGCACCCGCCATTACAAGAAGATGAAGAAGAGCCTCGGAAACAAACGCAATGAGTTATCCGAAGATCATATCAAGGAACTCACACGCCTTTACGCCGAAGGCGGCCACGACGCGCTCTCGGCGTTTGAAAGCAACGGCAACGAGATCGAGCGCATCTGCTCGAAGGTGTTCGATAGCCGCGACTTCGGCTACCTCAAACTAACCGTCGAGCGACCGCTCAGGCTTAACTTCCAGGCCAGCCCCGAACGCATCGCACGCATTCAGGACGCAGGCGCATTCCTTGCGCTCGCCGAGAGCAAGAAGCGAAAGGACAAATCTGTTGTCGCCAAGGAGATGGAAACCGGACGTGAAACGCAGAGCGCCATCCTGGCAGCAGCTAAATCGCTCGACCCAAAGCGGATTTATGAGAACCGCGACAAGTTCTGGGCTGGTCTCGAATCCGCACTGGAGAAGGCAGGAGTCAATGTCACGGCGGCACTGCGCAAGGACGTATTGTCGGCGCTCTCAGAGCGTGACCCAACCGCCGATATTTGCACGGACGCAAACGGTAACCCGGAGCCCGATCCAGAACTCCGTGACACCGAAAGTGTCCCACTGCCGAAAGCCGTCACACTGCCCCTTCCGATTGGCTACGAGAACAAGACCGATAACACCGAGCTCGTCGGCCTCGTACGCGATCACTGCCTCGCGTATTTCGACAAGGAAGTAAAGCCGCACTGGCCCGATGCGTGGATCGATTTCTCAAAGACTAAGATTGGTTACGAGATACCGATCAATCGCCACTTCTACGTCTATGAGGCCCCGCGCCCACTCGCAGACATCGAACGGGACATCAAGAAGCTCGAAGGCGAAATCCTCGACATGCTCAAGGCGGTGGCATGATGGCTACGCGTTACTCCGCATACAAGCCCTACGACACCGCTTGGCTACCGGAGCTTCCGGCCCATTGGTCACGGTCGAGGATAAAATTCTTGGCAACATTCATGGTGAGTGGTGGAACACCCCCGACAAGTGTTGACGGATACTGGGGCGGCGACATTGCCTGGGTCTCCCCCAAGGACATGAAGACTGGCATCATCACGGAAACTGAAGATTACATCACGCCGGACGCGATTGCTGTTTCAGCCGCACGAATGGTACCTGCCCGTACATTGCTCATGGTCGTAAGATCAGGAATTTTGCGTCACTCTATTCCGGTTGCACTAGCCGGAAAACATTTGGCGATTAACCAGGATATCAAAGCGATAGGATTCTCCAATCGCATCCTGCCTGATTTCGCGAAGTATTTCATTGAGGGACAGCAAGCCGTTTTGCTTTCGCGTTGGTGCAAGCCGGGAACAACAGTTGAAAGTATTGAGTCGGAATATTTCGCCAATGATGAAATGCCCGTTCCACCAATTGTAGACCAATCTGCTATCGTCCGCTTCCTCGACAGCGAAACGGCGCGCATCGATGAGCTAATCGATAAGGAGCGCCGACTGCTGGAGCTGCTGGAAGAGAAGCGCCTCGCGGTCATCACCCACGCCGTCACCAAGGGCCTCGATCCCAAAGCGCGCATGAAGGACAGCGGCATCGACTGGCTGGGTCAGATTCCGGCACATTGGGAGTTAAAGCGCCTCAAATACTTCAGCGCTGTTTACGACTGCAAGCATGTTACGCCAACTTATATTGATGATGGGTTTCCTCTTGTTAGCACAACAGAAGTCAAGCCTTTCTCGCTAGCTTTTAGCGCTGCCCGCCAAGTCGGTGAAGATGACTTTTCGAATATGACCGAGGGAGGGAGGCTCCCCACGCGAGATGATATTATCTATAGTAGAAATGTCTCAGTGGGCTCGGCGGCCCGCGTCGCAGACGAGGTCAGTTTTTGCATGGGGCAAGATCTCTGCTTGATACGCCCCGCTCATGAAGTGCGCTCTGAATTCCTTGAATTTTCCCTCAACAGCAACGCCGTTCTTGGACAGATTGACTCGTTAACCGTGGGCGCCACCTTTAAGCGGATCAATGTAGAGCGAATCCGAAATTATTGGATTCCTTTACCACCCGATGACGAACAGCATCGGATCATCTTATACCTAGAAGGAAATATCGCTCACTTACGGCGTATAACGACAGCGGTGGAGATGGCAATTCAGCGTCTGGTCGAATACCGATCCGCCCTAATCACCAACGCCGTCACCGGCAAGATCGACGTGCGCGACCTCAAAAACAGGGAGGCCGCAGCATGAGCAGCCGAAGCAAACACAGCGAGTTGCGCTTCGAGGACGCCATTGAACTGGAGTTGCTCGCGCGCGGTTACGATAAACGCAAGCCGGAAACTTTTGCCACTACGCTCGGCCTATTCCCCGCCGACGTGGTCGAATACATCAAGACTTCCCAACCCAAGAAATGGCAGAAGCTATCTGACATCCAGCGCGATGCCGCCGAAGCGACCTTACTCGATGCACTGAACAAGGAGCTGACAACAAAGGGCAGCCTGCACGTTCTTCGCCATGGCTTCAAATGCTTCGGCACGACCTTTCAGATGGCCGCGTTCAAGCCCGCGAGCGGAATGAATCCTGATACTATCGCGGCGTACGAGCAGAACATCCTCACGATCACACGGCAGGTGAAGTTCAACCCGGACACCGAACAAAGTGTCGACGTGGTTCTGGCGGTCAACGGCATTCCGGTTGTCACGGCAGAACTAAAAAACCCGATGACAGGCCAGAACGTCGAGCACGCCAAGCATCAATACGCCAGTAATCGTGATCCACGCCTTACACTCTTCCGCTTCAAGGAGCGGAGCCTTGTGCATTTCGCGGTCGATCCTGACCTTGTGTTTATGACCACCAAACTTGAAGGCAGAAGCACGGCCTGGCTTCCCTTCAATCGGGGTTATTGCAACGGCGCGGGCAACCCTCCAGGCGAAGGCGGCAATTATCGGACCGCCTATCTGTGGGAAGAAGCGCTCACCCGTGAAAGCCTGCTGGATATTCTCGCGCGGTTTGTCCACCTGCAGATCGATGAACGCCAAATCCGCACCGACAAAGGTGTGCGGACAGTGCGTAAGGAGACAATGATCTTCCCGCGCTATCACCAGCTTGCGGTTGTTCGTAGGCTCGTTGATCACGCTCAGGCCAATAGCTCGGGGCGTAATTACCTGATCCAGCATTCGGCCGGTTCTGGCAAGTCGAACTCGATCGCCTGGCTCGCGCATCATTTGGCAGGACTGCACGACGTCAAGGATCAGAAGGTGTTCGATACAGTGGTCGTCATCACGGACCGGCTCGTATTGGACCAGCAGCTACAAGATACCATCTACCAATTCGAGCACAAAAAAGGCGTCGTCGAGAAAATCGACGAGGACACGCAACAACTCGCCAAGGCGCTCGCAAACCGGGTGCCGATCATTATCTCGACGATACAGAAGTTCCCGTTCATCACGGGCGCGATTGCGACACTTGGCAAGAAAGGCGACCAGGTAGCAATCGATTCAGCTAATCGGCGCTATGCGATCATCGTCGATGAAGCTCATTCGTCGTCAGCTGGCGAAACGGCCCAGGCACTTCGGGGCATTCTCAACAAGGAAGGTATTGAAGCAGCCGTCGCGGCGCAACTTCTTGATGACCAGGATGACAGCGATCTTACCCCGGAGGCACGGGAGAACATGCTGCGGGAGATGGCGAAACGTCCGCGGCAGCCGAATCTTTCCTACTTCGCGTTCACCGCCACACCGAAGTTCAAAACCAAAGCCCTGTTCGATGAACCGGGTGACGATGGCAAATCGCCGTTCCACCTTTACAGCATGCGCCAAGCCATCCAGGAAGGCTTTATTATGGACGTGCTGGCGAACTACACCACCTACAAGGCCTATTTTGGTCTCGTGAAGGAAGTGGCGGATGACCCCGAAGTGCCGGAGCGAGAAGCGGCCAAGGCACTCGCGAGATTCCTTGCCTTCCACCCTCACAACCTCCGTCAAAAAGTCGAAGTCATCGTCGAGCACTTTCGTACATTCACCCGTCACAAGATCGGCGGTCGTGCAAAAGCAATGGTTGTCACCGGCTCGCGACTTCATGCGGTGCGCTACAAGCAGGGGATAGACAAATACATCCTAGAAAAAGGCTATACCGACATAAAAACGTTGGTGGCTTTCTCAGGTACAGTCGAAGACCCGGAGCTTGAGGGCAAAACCTATACCGAAGTGGGCATGAACGGCGGCATACGCGAATCCGAGTTGCCTGAGAAATTCAGCGGCGAAGAATACCAGGTGCTCATTGTTGCCGAAAAATACCAGACGGGTTTCGATCAGCCCCTGCTGCACACGATGTATGTCGACAAACGCCTTGACCACATTCAGGCCGTTCAGACCCTTTCGCGTCTGAACCGGCGAGCAGCAGGGAAGGACGACACCTTCGTGCTGGATTTTGTCAACGAACGCGATGAAATCCTCAAGGCATTCAAGCCATATTACGAGGCGACCGAGATCGGCGAAATGCCGGATGTCCACCAGCTCTATGCAATCCAGCATGAGCTTGAAGCCTCTCCGGTGATAAACCAGCCTGAAATCACCCAGTTCTGCGAGATATGGTTTCGTAACCGCCGCGAACCCACGGCCGGTGAACACAAGCAACTGAATGGCTTTCTCGATCAAGCCGTCATTCGCTTCGGGCAACTGAATGACGCCGACAAGAAAGCATTCAAATCCAAGCTTGTGAGCTTTCGGAATCTGTATGCCTTCCTTGCGCAGATTATCCCTTATCAGGACTCCGATCTTGAGAAGCTCTACACGTATGCCCGCTTCCTTCTCCTGAAATTGCCTCGCCGCGCGGAAGGGCCAGGCTACGAACTTGAGGACGAGGTCGCACTCCGGTTCTATCGACTGCAAAAAATCAGCGAAGGCGGCATCGATCTGGAGGAGGGTGAAGCCGAGCCACTAAAGGGTCCAACAGAAGTCGGAACGCGAGGCGCGGAAGACAAAAGCGTGGTGCTGTCCAAATTGGTGGACAAGCTAAATGAGCGGTTCGGGACTGAATTCAAACAGGCCGACCAACTCTTTTTCGATCAGATTGCCGAGGCGGCAGTTGACAACGAAACCCTGCAAACGGCAGCGAAGGTCAATTCACTCGACAATTTCAAACCAGTGTTCGACAGGCTTCTCGAAGGCCTTTTCATCGACCGCATGGACGGAAACGAGGAAATCTTCGATAAGATCATGAATGATCCGGTGTTCCGGGGTCTGGCTTCTGAACAGCTGATGCGCGAGGTCTACGAACGGCTTCGCGGGCGACCGAATATGTGAAGCCTTAGATAGCAACGACCCCACGAAGCAGGAGCATGGCGCAGTATCCCCGCGGTGCGGCGCGCCATCGATGGTTCTGCCGGTTAATGGCTTTCGATCAGCCTGGGCAGAATCCTCGACACGGTGCCCGGACGGACCTAAGCTTAACTATGGGTTTTTCCCTTCCGTCTTTCCGAGACGCGGATTTACCGTCTGCTGAGAGCTGTCGCCGTCGTACTTGGGTGCTTCTACGGCGCGATGGTCGCTGTGAGCGGCATACAGCAGAGGGGCGCAGACCCGGGCCTCATCGGCTATGAGTCTGACCGAGCAGCTTTCTGAACTAGCCTGCGTCACCTGAGAAACGTCGAGAATCACGGCGTCCTGGAGATGTCGCTCGCGAGACAAAATAGTCGCACCGGCGCTTTTCGAACGTGAGGGCTGCGAGAACGGCGCAACCTGCCGTTCGGCTACCCAAGGTAAAAGGTGAATGTCCTGCGGTTCCAAATCTGCCGTGATGACTGGTAATTTCATCACAAACTGCATCAGGGTGGCGACTTCGTGAGGCTCACAATAGCGCTCAGATGTCTCCGATTCACCGCCGTGACCAAGCAGATCGGCGCGCTCTTCTTCAGTGACCATTCTCTTTTTGAGTTGAGCGCCAAACAGATGCCGAACTGCGTGAGCACCCAATCCTTTTTCGTTGACGCCGGCTGCCTGCAGAATGGGCTTGAACTCCTTATAGAAGCGATCACCAAGAGGCGAACGACTAGAGGGCGAAAACAGATCAGGGAACAATAGGCCGTATCCGAGAGCCTTGATGGCCCGGAGATACTGAAGGAAATTGAGCCGGAGCACTTCCGGATGCAAAGGAATGTTGCGCTGAGACTGGTCGTTTTTAATGCGTCTGCGCGCATTCTTGGCGATGTGAAGATACGGAATATTGCCGTTGTCAACGATGACATCGTCGACCATCAAGCCGCAAAGCTCCTCGCGTCGGCAGCCTGTATAGTAGATCAAGATAGGCACAAAGTAGAGAGCGCAGTGAAATATGACCGGGACATTCTCGATGCTGGGCTCGGTCAGGCGATCCCATCCAGCGCAATTATTGAAGGGCGGCGTCGCAAAAACGGCTTTCAGTTTATCGATTTCGAGCTTTGGCCGGGCGTTTCGTGCCCGCTTACTCTTTCCTTTCACCCTCAACTTCGACAGATCAATTTTGTCGAGCGCGGTCGCGCCGCGAACGGAGGAGGAGCCGGTAGGTCCACAGCGCCCGTTTGTCCTCAAGCATAGCCCTTGTCAGGGTCGAACCCTTCGAAGCTCTTGGCAGCCGCGGCAACCCGTTCGAGCTTGCCAAGATGTTTGGTCACGACAGACCGCAACATCCCATCAAGCTGGGCTTGCGACAGATCTAGTCTGGCCTCTTCTGCGAGCATTGCGGCGTCTTCGAATATCCCGTCCAACTTGGACGCGAGCCTCCGAGCTAGAACGAGGCTGGTTGTCCTCAAGCTCATAAAAACATGCGGACGACAGATAACCTTGGCAAGGGCAATGGGGGTTCGCCGCCGCCAATAGTAGGTTGCTTCACGGCGAAAGATGTGGACAGCCATCGGGGACGACACTCTGTGCAGCAGACATGTGTCGCAGCGCTGTGCATCAGCGCCCCAGCTAGGCCGATTTTGTGAGCGATTTCAGGCCTGGCGGCCGGTCTGGCTGGGGCGGGAGGGATCGAACCTCCGAATGGCGATCAAAATCCGCTGCCTTACCGCTTGGCTACGCCCCAAAAGTTGGTCAGGCGAATCCTAAAAAGCTCAGTACTTTTAGGAGGTGGTGCGTATAGTTGCTGCGCCCGAATTGCAATGATCTTCCGAAAGCGACCTCATGTCGTGTCATGTCGCGTCGAGATCGCTCCCAGAGTTTCCCAAGCCTCCCGAACATCGCTTTTGTCCTGGGTTCGGCCTATTTGGATGTTCGGAAAGCGGGTCCCTAATAGCGAGACTCAGCCCGTTCTTGAGTATCTCAAGTGCGGGCCGTATCAGCCTCCCCAGAGCTATCAGGCCAATACGGAGGCATGTCATGGCTGGCGCCGGCTTGGTGTTGCTGCCGCTGCTGATCATCGGCGCGCCGATGATCGCGGTCCGGCAATTCCGGCGCCGGTGCCACCGACGCCATCATGGGCGCGATGATCGCGCTGTCGACATCGATGCCGAGGCCGACGATCAACATGCCGCGGCTGGTGCTGCCCGTGCGGATCGATCTGCTAGCCCCCAAAATTAGGTTCCCTTCAGAACGCGTTCGCAGTCCTGAGCTCGTTTGGTCAAAGCCGCTGCCAATCGCTCGATAACGGCGTTCTCCAATCCCTCCTTTTGCGCGCGCGCGCGGGTGTCGTTAACGAGGTCGGGGATCTGCCCAGCCATGGAGATAAGAGTAGCAGTGACCACATCCGCATCAGCCCGCGTTTCGCGCGAGAACTTCTGCCATTGACGCAAGCCAATTTGGTCGAGCTTGTACTCGCCCCCGACTTTCATGGCGAGCTTAACCTTCCGCGGGTCGACGTGATCGTAAGGAAGAATGCTAGCTATGTCGTAGAGCGGCGCAAGCCGTACGTGCGGGCCGCTAGCCAAAAGCAAGGAATAGTTCTTGGCGTGAGCGTCGGAACCGCCAATGAGCCAGTTGAAGCCCAAAGCGCTGACGAACGTCTCAAGGTCAGCGTCGCGGTCCGTCGAGTATGTCCGTAAGAGCTCGATCACGTCAGCAGACGTTGGTCCTCCCTCGTTCTGGTATTTCTTGGTCGGCAGGATGCCCATGGCCTGGCAAATATCTTCCTGGTGAACCCGAATGATGTCGTTCCCACTAACTTGCCGGTCGTAGCGTTCAACGACGATTGCGATTTCCTTTTCGAAGCGCATCACCTTGGTTTCAGCGGCCGGCAGCCCGAGTTCTCGCGCGAGCCGCAGGCAGATATGCTCGTTCTCGGCGTGACCATCGAAGTGGCCTGTCGGCGGTTTCAAAATGTGGGTGGTCGGTATGCGGCCGGACGGAATGCCCCATTTGCCGTCTTTGAGGACAAGAGCAGTTTTAGGCTGGGCGCCCGCAAGGCTGAATTGACCCGTATCGCCGGGCAGACGCCAGGCAGCATGATCCTCTCGTAAGGCTTGAAGCCGGTTTGCTGTTTCCGGCTCGTCAAGCCATTCGATCTTGTCATCTCGGCCCGTTTTCAGGGCCTCCAGTCGATCGGGCGTGACAAACTGAACGGCGCCTGCGCAATCCTGACCGACGTTCGAGATGAGAGCAAACACGTTGCGCGCTGATACCTGAAATTTCATGGCCCAACGCTCGAGCACCTGCTCATTGGCGGGAAGCAGCCCCCACAGGAAGGCCTGAATGGCGGCTGGACCATGCTCCTCAGCGGCAAGCGGCATCGAAAGCGAGAGAGGATAGGCTCCCTCAGCGTTGCGCCATGCATTGTCATAGACAAAGGTCAGCCGGCCGCGTGCATCACTTCGGACACGACCGACTTCGTTGCCGTCCAAGAGTGCAATGAGCTCGGCCATTAAGGCTTGCCTTTTTTGGCTTTCGCCACGATGGCGTCCAGATCGACGGCGGTTTTCGGGACGCCGCGGGCCGCGGAGGGATTGCTGTCTGCATCGAGCTTAATGCCGAGAGCATCGAGGACGCGGAGGATTAGCCCGAGTTCTGCGCGCGGATGTCCATGCTCGACTTCAATGAGCCATTGGCGACTGACACCAACCTTTTTGGCCAGCGTCGACTGATCGAGCTTGAGGCGTTTGCGCCGGTCGCGGATGACGGCGCCAAGATCGGCTGCGGTACGTGTAAGCATGGGAACCCCGAATGTCAGCGTTCGCTTACATTAACATATGTCGCCATTCGCTGACAATCAAAAATGTCACCTTTCGCCGACATCGTCGAACGTCGCCGATCGACGACATCTATCGGCTCAGACGTCCAACATTCGCCGCGGTCCGTTCACGGTCATCGGGGTCCTCGGAAAGAGAGGGTATACCTGGGGATGTCTGCGTGGGCTGGATGAGAACTATCCGCCGCCAAAATGGCTCTGAACGGTCGGCGTTCCGTTTTCAAATCTCACGTCCACAGAAAGATGCCGTTGACCAGCGCTCAGTCGCCGCCCTCGCGTCTCGTCCACAGCATGCCATCGCACCACACGTGGTCAACACGGCTCCACTGGCAGGCAGATGCCGCATTCGGGAAAAAACCGCGTCCATTGTGATTGGCGCTGGTGTTACATAGTAGCGGAATGCCTGTGAGGCCTTCGTATTCGACGAGAAGTTCGGCGATCTTGTGCCGAGAGGTCCTGCAAATGGTCTGCAATCGCGCAGATCCGTCCAGATGCACAACAGCGGGGATCTTATCCCGCCATTCTGCTCGTGTTAGGTGCTCGAAAAGCATGTAAGGGTCTGGCGTTCCGGGATTAAAAATATCCGGCGCCCGATCCTCCAGGCATATTGGCGCTACAGGCCGGAAGTGCTCGCGAAGTTTGATGTCGTTGAGACGGTCCTTCATTTGCGGCGATGTCGCCGCGGCCAGTATGCTTCTGCTACCGAGAGCCCGAGGTCCAAGCTCCGCGCGGCCGGCAAGAAAAATCACGGGTTTGTTGCTGGCGAGGATGGTTGCAAGTTCACGCATGCTGCATGGTGAGCCGCCCCATCCGGGCGGCATGTCGCCTCGTTCCACGGCTGGACCACTATAGACGGACCATTCCAATGGTACAAAACCTTGGTCCGCCGCCAATGCGGAGCAAGCAGCACCTATTGCCGAGCCACTGTCATTCGGAAAGGGTGGCACCCAGATAGCATCGAACAAGCCGGCAGCTCGTAGAGCACTATTCCATTTTATGTTGAGACCGCAGCCACCGACTATGCACAGATTGCGCGCGGGAAGCCTCGAATGTCTCTGTACAGCACTCGCCAGTTTGCTAACGAGCAGACGCTCTTGAAAGCAATGAAAGGATGCAAGCACATCTGCGGGGGCTTTGGCCTTTAACCGTAACACGCAGGCATCGAAGAACGCATGGACAGGCTCAAGCGCGGCGTCCTCGCTGCAACGACCGACTGGCTCCGTGAACATGCTAAAGTGCTTTTCATAGAGCTCCTGAAACACCTCGACGATGCTTTCATCGACCGAACCGAGCGCAATGTAGGCCATCAACTTGCCCGCAACACCGAGGTCCCACTTGATCCGGTTAGCCTGCTTGTATGGTCCGAAGTGATAGCCTGCGGCAGCATAAGCATGCCCGATCAGCGGAAAGAGGCACTCGACGAACCTGGCTGCGTGGCGTTCTACATGGTAGAGCCGTGGAAAGGAGGCGCCGTCCCAAACCAGACAGAACGCGGGTTGCCCGGCCTTGGCGAAAGGACTGGTACAATAAGCGGAAGCCACATGACCTGTAACATGCGGATAGCTTTTATAAGGGAAGGCGCTTCCCTTGAGGATCAGCCCAGCGCCGTCGTGCGCTATGAGGAGGCCGTCGGCATCGCCCTCAACATACGGCGCCCCTTTAAGGGTAATGGATGCAGTCCCGCTGAGAACCTGAAATTGTGACTCACTCTCGCCCCACCATCCATCGATGACGAACCGGTCAACGTCCCGCGGATCCAAACCGTGTTCTGCCAAGGCGATAACAACCGCATCGAGATTGTGGAGTTTTTGATATCGCGGATTATTGTCCCGCTTTTCCTGCTCCACACAAAAGACCAGCCTTCCGTCCTCGACAAGGGCGACTGCTCCATCATGAGTCAGTTTGATACCGCAGATTCGCATACAGTCTCCGAACCTAATGTCAGATACACTCGATTTGAACGCTCCCCCCCAACTGCCGTCATGTTGCGAGACTCAGATGGGCTCCCATCTTTCACGATGCACGCTCTGGGCCAGTTCCAATCAGAGGAATCGCCGGCAATTGTCTGATTAAAGTCGAGATTGGAGGCTGCTTGGCCGGTTCGTGACACCGAACGCGTTCGGTTTCGGACCAGGCACTCGGGCCTACAGCAACGATTTCCATGCGCACGACCGGCGGCCCCTTATGCCTTCTGCGAGGTCGAGCGAACAAGTTCAGCGAAATTCTCTGCCCGACACGAGATCATGGCCGCGCTGCCAGAAATGGCTCACCGTGAAACGAACGCGCTTCGTAATTCAGCTAGCGCCTAGGCATTCGCGCTAGCACGACATTATGAATCGTGGCGACTGCGCGTATCATAGGTGCCATGCGCCGAGATTCCGGGAGTGTCGGCAACACCGATGCGCTAGTCTGCACCGCTTTGGGATTGACGGCACTTTTAGAAAACAAACAGATGCTCCTTCTTTAAGTGGTGTCTCGTTCAAGGTCGCGAACAGCCCCTGATCGTTGCACCGTCCTCTGTGTTGGGCGAAGACACCGGGACGAGGATGGCCTCGATGGCTAAGACTCGGCAGTACAGGATCCGGGATCATGGCGGCTTGGTATATCCGCCTACCCACCTGTTATTTCAGCGCCGCCGATCTAGCCGCGCTTTGCCGCCAAGCACGTGGATACCTGAGTCACCTCGGGCTCGAAGGATTTCAGACACAAGTAATTTGGCCGCGCGCGCCGCGACAGAGCCGCCGAAGGTGACATATTGCAGCTTCTGACCAAACTGTTTGAAGGTGCATCGTCATGCGTTGGTCCGCGTAAGCGACACGATTCGCTCTGGCCAAGATTCATGGTCCTGATCAATCACCACTGTTAGTAGTTGATCAGGCCAGCGTCGAACGCCACTCTCTGGCCTCTCTGAGCTCCTTTTCTTAGGCTGGTTGTCTTTAAAGACCCGGTTTGGTGGCTGGACGCAAAAATGAAAGACATGAGTGGAAGATCAGAAGCCTTTCGTCGACCTTAAGCCCCCCTTCCTGCTCGCTCAGGTGTGGAGCGTTTCGCACATGGTTGTAGCATCCTGAACATCGCGTGGGTGCTTAAACGACGCACAATACCACTCGATGGCTAGAATGGCCTGTCTTCCAACCCTACTCGCTCCGGAAATGCCAGCTAGCATATGCAAAGCGCTGGTACGACGCTTGCTTAAGGATGAAGCGACGTGTCATCGAGGCGCCCCCGCCAGAGCGACTCCTTAACAAGTGGGTAACTATATGTCCGGTGTCGCCGGTGCATTTTTCTGCGCGTCAAGCGAACCATCGCCCCGTGTCGTTGATCAGCTGAACAAAATGATTCCGACACTTGCACTCCGTGGACAAGCGGGCGTCATCGTCTCTGCTTTTATGCAAGAGCGTGGACTCCGGTATGGAAGGGCCTTTCCATCGAACGATGGTTCGGTGCGCATTGACTGCATCGAACAGGACCCGTGCTTTCGGCCTCATGTTGCAATCGCGCAGATCCGTAGCGGATCCTGTGGAGCTAGGGATGGCGACGACGTGCAGTCAACTCCTAGCCGCCATTTTGCCATTGCTCTGGACGGCGCCTTGGTGAACGCTCATGAACTCAGGAGCGAAGTACTCGCTCGAGGCCAACTTACAGATACGAATACAGACGCCGAGCTCTTGCTGAGGTGGATTGAACACTCTTGCGAACGAGAATATTGGCGTCACGGCCGGCCCGCAAACTACGAAGCTATCTTTCGCGAGCTTGATAATCGTATCGATGGTGCCCTTAGTGCGCTTTTGCTAGATAAGGACGGAGATCTTGTTGCATACCGCAGTCGAAGCGGTTTGCGACCATTGGAGACTATGCGAGCAAGTAATGGCTTGTTGCTCTTTGCTTCTGAAAATTGTGCCTTCGCAGGCTTGGAAGGTGAGATCAGCCAGCTCTTGCCTGGGAGCATACAGCGCGTGGATGCTAAGACCGGGGCCAACGTTGACCATGCCCTGAACTGCCGAGGACATAAGGCCAAGCTCTGCGCGTACGAAGCTCTCTATTTGGGAAGTCCAAACACCTCGGTCGAGGGCCATTCACATCGCCAAACCCGTTACGACATCGGGCTCTCTTTGGGAAAAATCGTTGCGGAGCGACTTCAAGCAGAGCCACTCTTGATGCCGCCAATCGTGTCCTCAATGCCAAATACTGGGGGCCCGTACGCCGATGGTCTATTTGACTCTCTCGCCGAACAGGGCGTGCTTGCCGAGCGTAGTGACGTAGTGGCAACGCAATTTCATGAGCGAACGCTCCTCGGCAGAACCAGCGCCCGGCAATCTCGCGTTGCCCGGAAGTATCGAGTGTCGGAACCCGCCGTAGCTGAACGGACTGTAATAGTTGTCGACGAAGCCCTCATTCGAGGCGATACCAGCCAAGCCGTTACAACGATGCTCCTTGCCGCTGGAGCCAAAGACGTACATTGGGCGATAGGTTCTCCCCCTATAGTTGCGCCAAACTACTACGGCATGGGTATTGATACGCTAGATGAGCTCGCATTCTGGCAGGCATTGAAGCGGCTGCCGTCCGAACTGCGCGCCCAATGCCTTCGCTTCCACAGGATGGAGCCGCCAGCGCTCAGAATCGTTGAGAGCAACATTGCGACGGCGATCCAAGCGGCATCGATAACTTATCTGCCTTTCCGCGCCCTTGTATCCGTTTTGGCCACCAGGCTAGAGGGCATCGATCTGTCACCGTTCACGTTCGAGATGCCGACCCCCGCTGGACGGCAGCGCGCGCGTAGGCACTTGGAAGCGTTGCTGGCCGCTCTTCCTGTCAATACCCGCCTGAGGTCAGGATCATGAAACCCGCTCTCGTATTTGACTGGAACGGAACACTGCTCGATGACACCTATGCGCTGCTCGAAACGACCAATGTCATTTTGGATCGCTTTGGTCGTCCGAGCATCGATATAAAGACCTTTCGGGATCGTTGTGATGTTCCCCTCTCTCGTCTCTACCTTAGCCTTGGAATGTCGCGCGAAGAGATTGAGGCAGTGGAGCGTGACGATGGCGCACTGTTTCACGACTTATACGAGCCTCTTGCGGACAAGGCCGATCTACGTGAGGGGGCGCGCAGAGTGCTCGAGATGGCGCGACGACAATCCGCTCTACTCATCATCCTCAGCAACCACATAGTCGCGCCTTTACAGTCCCAGCTGAGGAGGCTTGGAGTAGATCACTACGTCACCGATGTGCTCGCTTTTGAAAGCCGCGCCACGCAATACAAATCGATGAGCAAAGGAGAGCGGCTTCGGCTTTATATGCAACGGTACGACCTGAAGCCCGCATCAACCTTCATCATCGGCGATATGCCCGTAGAGACTGATATTGCACATAATCTCGGCCTGACAAGCATATCCATTACCGGAGGATTTGTTTCGACCTCGCGCCTGCAAGCCGCGCGTCCAGATTACACGATCAACAACCATCACGAGCTGCCGCCCATCCTGCAAAGCCGTGGCTACTTTTCGGAATGCTAAGTCATGAGCAAGGGACCATCAGCGAGCGCGACTCCCAGACTGATCAAGCAGAGCGTAGGGCTTATCGGAGCGGGGCGCATGGGAACGGGTATAGGCATCAGCCTGCTGCGTCAGCAACGCGAACTCCACATCAAAGTCAACAAAAAGCGGTTCGGTGCCGATCGCCTGATAAGTGCAGGGGCCCGCGAACATACGTCGATCGCTGAGTTGGCGCAGCATGTAAGTGTGGTGGTGTTGTCCTTACCGTCCAGCCGCGAAGTTGAGATGGTGTGCCTTGATGACGATGGACTATTTGTCCACATGTCACGAGGAGGCTTGATAATTGATTGTACAACCTCGTATCCCGCCTCGACTATTGCATTGGCGAAAAAGGCGCAAAGACGAGGTCTAAGCTTTATTGATGCTCCCGTAACACGAAGCCCCGAGCAAGCGGAGCTCGGCCTTCTCAATGCGATGGTTGGATCGGATACAACACTCTTTCCCGTTGCTGAACGCATTCTTGCTGCGTTTTGCGAGACCGTGACGCATGTTGGAGATGTCGGACACGGCCACAAGCTCAAGCTTGTTTACAACAGCATGACTATGGGCATAGCTGCCGTCGCCGCTGAGGTCTGCCAATTCGCGGATAGTCTTCAGATAGATCTTGTAACACTACGGTCTTTGGTCAGTCGGGGCTCTACGAACAGTGGAATATTCCAAGCCTTCGCCGCTTTTTTGTTGGGAGAGAAACCGGATGCACTGGCAATCTCGATTGCAAATGCTGCAAAGGACATCGAGTGTGCTGTGCGCCTAGCGCGCGAGAGTGCCGTTTCCGTGCGGGTCCTGGATGCTGCCGCACAGGAACTCAACCTCTCAGTTGTCGCAGGCAAAGGTGAACTGACCCTACCACATTTGGCCCTATCGTAAACGCTTGGTATGGCTCCCAAGCGGGCCATTTTTCCACGAGTCCGTGGTGCCCCTCGACTCCCTCGTCATCGAGAACAATGATTAGGACGAGACGGTCCGCATCTTCAAAGAAATCAGCGGCGTTTCACATAACGATGGGCGGAGTTCGATCCAAATAGCCTCAAGGTCAATCGCATTCGCGAGGAAACCGAGTATGGCGGACTGCGTATCACCGCCGACGCATTGTTCCGCTAAGGCCCGTATCGTTATCGATATGGCCTTTGATGATGCGGTCGAACCGGGTCTACGAAATGGACTTGTCGGTTCTCCACGATCTTCCTGCTCCGCATCTGCGCGCTTATCCGCGTGAGATGGTCATCCCGATAAATTCCAGGCGATGGTTATGCTGGGCCGCGCCAATTTCGTAGTGCTCGCGGGCTATCATTGGCGCGGAGGTTTGAGCGCTTTGGACGCAGCTGTTATCCGTCCGCGCCGATTTTCCGGACAAAGTATCTTACTTCTGCTCCTGCCTGAATGAACAATAAGCTGTCATTCCAGCAAAGAAAAAGAACCGCTGCCGGATTTCTCCGACAGCGGCTCAAGTCTGGGGAGAAGGCAGACGTACCGGTCTGCCAGCGGAGAAGGGGAAAAGCGCTTGAGGCGATCCGGCGGCACTGTCGAACAATCGTTCTGCTCCGGTTTGGCACCTGGTATTCCGGTTCTAGCTCGCCTGGCTCACAAATTTGGTGTCGAGATAGCTCTCGATTGCCTCGAGGCCACCTTCCGAGCCGAAGCCGGACTCCTTCGTTCCTCCGAAGGGCACTTCGGGAAGTCCAAGCCCATGATGATTGATCGATACCATCCCGCATTGGAGATCGGCCCCGATCGCGGCCATGGTTGCGGCGGATCGCGTGTAGGCATAGGCGGCGAGCCCGTAAGGCAGTCGATTGGCCTCTGTGACAACGTCGTCATAGGTTTTGAACCGCGCAATCGGGGCGGCAGGGCCGAACGGCTCTTCATTCATGATGCGCGCTCGAGGTGGAACATCGGTCAGGACCGTCGGCGCGAAGAAGCACCCCGCATTGCCGATACGCTTGCCGCCGACGCGCAACTGGGCGCCGCAATCGAGAGCGTCCGCGACAAAGCTCTCCATTGCGTCGACCCGCCGCGAATTGGCGAGCGGTCCCATGCGGCTATCTCTCTCAAGGCCATTGCCAACCTTGATCGCGCTGGCCTCGGCAACAAACCTCTTGACGAAATCTTCATAGACACTCTCATGCACCAGAAACCGCGTCGGCGAGACGCAGACTTGGCCGGCATTGCGGAACTTGTTCGCCGACAAGATTCTTGCGGCTTTCTCGACGTCGGCATCTGGGAAAACGATGGCAGGCGCGTGCCCGCCGAGCTCCATGGTGGCGCGCTTCATGTGGGCGCCGGCAAGGGCTGCGAGATGCTTTCCGACTACGGTCGAACCGGTGAAGGAGACTTTACGGACGATAGGATGGCGTATGAGATGATCTGAAACTTCGGATGCACGCCGAAGACGAGATTGATCACACCCGCCGGCAAGCCCGCATCCGCGAAACTACGCACCAACTCCATGCAGCTCGCTGGCGTCTCTTCAGGTCCCTTGACGATGATGGAGCAGCCGGCCGCAAGGCTCGCCGAAATCTTCCGCACGGCCTGGTTTGATCGGAAAATTCCAAGGCGTAAATGCCGCAACCGGCCCGACCGGCTCCTTGGTCACGAGCTGGGCGACATTGCCAAAGCGCGCCGGCACGATCCGCCCATAAGCGCGCCGCCCTTCTTCGGCGAGCCAGTCGATGATATCGGCAGCGAGGAGCGTTTCGGCACTCGACTCGCTCAGCGGCTTACCTTGTTCGAGGGTCATGATTGCAGCGATGCCCACTGCGCGCGAGCGTATGAGCTCGGCGGCCTTGCGCATGGTCCTGTACCGGTCGAAGGCTGAAACCTTTCGCCAGATCTCGAAGCCGTCCGCGGCGGCCGCGAGGGCACGATCAAGATCACCGCGGGACGCATAAGGCGTTTCGCCAATGGGCTGTCCGGTCGCGGGGTTGAGGATCTCTTCCGAGCGCTCCGCCTCCCCTTCCGTCCATTCCCCGGCAATGAACATCTTGATCTGGGGGTACACAGGCTGTGCCTGCACCGCTTGTTCCGGATTGTTCATGCCTCAATGTCCCCAGCGAAGAGCCAACGGGTTGAGCTCGTGCGCAAGCTCGATCAATCCAGCTCTCGTCGCCGGATGGAGGCCATCGAGCGGATGCCGCACCGCTTCGCATTTGATCACACCACCTTCAGCCATGACGCTCTTGGCAGCGCGCAGGCCGCACTGGCGGTTCTCGAAATTGATGAGCGGGAGCACCTTTGCATAGGCAAGAGCGGCTTCCTGCCTGCGTCCCGCTTTGTGGTGATCGAGCACCGGGCGAAGCAGATCGGGCAGCAGCGCACTCGACATCGTTCCGGTCGCACCGGCGTCGAGGTCTGCCATCATGGTGATGGCCTCCTCCCCGTCAAAAGGACCAATGATGGCCTCCCCGCCGAGCTCGATCAGACTGCGCAACTTGGCAGCAGCAAACGGGACCTCGATCTTGAAATATCGGGCGAGCGGCACCTCACAAGCGAGGCGGACGAGAAACGGGACCGTCAATGTAACGCCGGAGAGCGGCGCGTCCTGGACCATGATTGGAATCCCTGCCGCGTCTGCGACCCTGCCGAAATGACCAATCATGGCCCCGTCATCCGCCTTGAGGCTTGCACCATGATAAGGCGGCATCAGCATGAGGAGGCTTGCGCCACGTTCGGCCGCATAGCGGGCGCGTTGCACCGCAATCTGAGTGCTGAAATGGCTGCAGGTCACCATGACTGGCTTGCGGCCCGCGACATGCGAAAGACAGAGCTCGACTAGAATGTTGCGTTCTTGATCAGACAGCAGGAACTGCTCGGAATAGTTGGCTAGAATGCAGATTCCGTCCACGCCTTGATCGATCATGCAATCCAGCACGCGCCGCTGCCCTTGGAGATCGAGATCTCCAGCCTCCGTGAACGGCGTTGGAGCGACCGGGAACAAGCCGCGATAGATGGGAGTTTTCGCATTTCTCATGTAGAGGATTCCAGACAGGAGGCGGTCACTTGCTGTCGAACGGGGGTCAGCCATCGCCAACATCTAAGGAGTGGCGCCGATACCGGCGCACTTTTTTGACAGATTGACTGGCGTGGCGTCACAAACGAGGCTTTGCTCGCGTTGGACGCCGTTCGTGCCTCCTCATTAAATCCAGCCAGGCGGCACCAGGTCGGTGAGGATGGCAAGACATTCAAACAGGAAGTAGCTTCCGAAAATCAGCTCGACGTTCTGGGCTGCATCGATATCGCGCACAATCGCCTTTCGGGTGAAGCAGCCGCCGGTGAGCATTCCAGGCGGGCGCGGGTCATCGGGAGTAGTCGGCGTCAGGTATTTCGAGATCAGCTGATTAACTGTGCGCTCCGCAAATAATCTATATTTGGCGCCCTGCTCAGGCCCAAGCGCGGATGCGAGGCGCAGCGCCGCGGCAGCAGCGATAGCAGTGGCCGCAGTATCCCTGCTGGTTTTGGGGATCGCCGGATCGTCGAAATCCCAGAAGGCAATGAGATCCGCAGGCACATGATCGATCCACCAGTCAAGAAGGCGCACGGCGTAGTCGCGCCATAGCGGTTCGTCCGGGCGGACCATGGCGGCGTGAGCCGTGTAGAGCATCGCCCATCCCTGCGCCCGGCCCCAGGTGCTGATATCGCTATATCCCTTATGCGTGTGCGTTCTGAGCACCTTGCCGGTGTGTGGATCAAGGGTGGAAGACTGGATAACTGAATTGTCCTGCCGTACGTGGATCTCGAGGACACGCCGCATATGTGCATTGGCGACCTCCTCCATCCGAGCATCGGAAAGCTCTTCCGCGGCCCAATAGAGCAGGCCTGTCGCCTGAAGGGAGTCGATGCTGCTCTCGGAGGCTCCGACTGCGCTCGCCTCCTCGGCATCCCTGCCCAACGGTATCAGTCCGAGGTGTGGATCGAACATATCACGAAGCGACCTTGCAGCTGTCAGAGCCACCTCGCGCGCGTTTTCGTCCTCGAACAGGATGCTGCCGAGGGCGCCAGCATGATAGAAGCCGAAACCCTTGAAGGCCGTAAGCCGCTCGGCACGCGGCAACATTCGGCTTAGCGCAGCACGCGCGTCTTCGATTGGGAACTGCCTGGGATCAGCGAGATGCGCGAGCCAAAGCTCGCCGACAAAGGCCCCGCCGGTCCAATCACCATCGGGCGTATACGTCCATGTTCCATCGGCAGCACTGGCCCAGTGTGGCAAGCCCGAGCGTGCAGTGTCCCTGGTCTTGGCAATGCGCTTCAGCATACGCTCGCGCGCGAGCAGATATTGGCGTTCCGTCATGGCTTCTGGTCCAACATAAAACTCGCCGCGCGGCTTTGGCCTGGCGGCAACTGAAAAGTCTTTACCAACAGGTCCTGGCCCGGCGTGAACGGTTAATGTTCACCAGACTTCCAAGCGTGCGCTAGGTTGCATCGCTGCCGAGGAGCACGCCTCGTCAGCAACACCGCAGGGAAAGCCGCGCGCAAGTTGATGCCGATCACCATGCCTCCTGACGTAAGCGCGCTACTTTCGAGAAGTCACTTTGGTCGTTCAGTGATGCGAGTCCGCCGCCCCGATGGCGCCCATATCGTAAAGATGCTTCAATTTCCTGGCGTCATAGCCCAGCTCTTTCAGAATCTCTTCCGTTTGCGCACCGAGCTTTTGCGGGGGTAAACGCACGTCCGGCTGCTCGCCGTCGTAGCGCACGGGATGGCTGACGAGGGTGATGGGAGTTCCAGTCGCGCCGGTCACGACCTGGAAATTTCTGTTGTGCGCAATCTGCGGATCCGCAACGACGTCGGCATAATCGTTCACCGCAGCGTGCCAAATTCCGCGCGCCTCGAACAAGGCGATGCATTCGGTGGTTGTGCGTTTGGCGACACTGGGCGCAATCATGGCTGAGGCCTCGTCCCGCCGGCGATAAGCCTCCTCGTCAGGAATTCGCTGGTCGACCGGAAGGCCAAGCGCGTCTGAGAGCGCCTCCAGCGATCCCAAAGAGATTGCAATGTGTCCATCGCGTGTTGCGTAGATGCCGTAGGGCGCGCCGTAGTACCAGCCCGCCACCGGACCCGGCTGACGGACGTCGTCAGGCCTTTGGCCGTTCAAGTAGCAGGTAAAAGATTCCATCTGCAGGTCGAGCGCAGCCGATAGTAGGCTTACATCGACGCGGCAGCCCTGCCCCGTGCGCGCTTTCCTCACCAGGGCAGCCAGGATGCCCGCCGCAAACAAGGCGGCGCCGTGATGATCAATGGCAGAAACGCCCACAGCCCGCGGCCCCTGCTCGCGACTTCCGGTGATCATCGCAAGTCCTGATAGGGCCTGGATCAAGAGATCCTGGCCTGGGCGGTTGACGTAGGGCCCGTCAGGACCGTAGCCGGAGGCAGCCGCATAGATGATCTGCGGATTGATCTTCTTTGCATCCTCGTAGCCGAGACCAAGCTTGTCGAGCACACCCGGGCGGAAGTTCTCTGCGATCACATCCGATTTCGCGATCAGTTGCCTGGCGATGACGACGGCTTCGGGTTTTTTCAGATCGAGCGTAAGGCTGCGCTTGTTGCGGTTGCCCGTAAGAAGCAACATTGACTGGCCATCGACCCGCTTGTCCGCCCCGCCCCATTTCCTCTGAAAGGCCCCTCCGGGCGGCTCCACGGCGATCACGTCCGCACCGAGGTCGGCGAGAAACTGCACGCCGACCGGACCCATCAGAAAGTGATTGAGGCTGAGGACACGAATGCCCTTCAAAAGATCGACCATACGTCCTTGCTTTCGGTTTTGCCTGAAATCGAGCTGCTTGGCGCTCGATTTCTGAAATCGATTTCAGAGTTAGGCCGCGCAAGAACCGGAGTCAAGCGAATAACCAACTTTTGAATGAGATTCGCTTCCCCCGCTCGATGCGCATGAGATGGCCAGAAATAGCGCCGACGGCCCGTATACAGGGCTTGAGAAGGTGGCGCTCGTGATGGTTTAACCCTTTTGAGGGGGTGACCCTCTCCTTCTCTTGGTTGACTAACGCAAATGGACAAGAAACCTGTAATCGCGCCAAAAGGCCGCCAGCAGCCGCGCGTGAAGATCGAGGACGTTGCTCGGAAGGCAAATGTGTCGCCGGCGACGGTATCGCGGGTGCTCAATCACCCCGATATCGTACGGCCGGAGCTTCGCGACAGGGTCATGCGGCATATCAATGACCTCGCCTACACGCGCGATAGCGCAGCCAGAGCATTAAAATCGGGACGCATGCGGACCGTCGGCGTCATCGTTCCGACGCTGGCGCTCGGTATCTTTGCAGAAGGGGTCGAAGCGCTCCAGAACCGCCTCAGCGAAAGCGGCTACACGCTTTTCATTGCGAATTCGCAATATGACCAGCGGCGTGAACTTCAGGAACTTCAAAGTCTCATTGAACGTGGCATCGATGGAATCGTGCTGGTCGGAGCTTCCCACGGACGGGAGCTGAGGAGCCTGATCGAACAGGCAGGCGTTCCCGTCATCACCACCTATGTTGCCAAGGCCGGCGGCGGCATCCCCGCGATCGGAATCGACAACGAAAGCGCCACCCGCGAGATGACAGAGTATCTGCTAAGGCTTGGACACGTCCGTTTCGGCGCAATTGCCAACGTTGTTGCTGCGTCAAACGACAGATCCCGCGCCAGGCTCGAGGGAATTCAGCGCGCGCTCTCGGACGCCGGCCTCCCGCTCAAGCCAACCCAGATCGTCAAGGCCGATTATTCGCTTGCCCAAGGCCGTAGTGCCCTTCGTCAACTCCTCACCGATCATCCGGACACGACAGCAGTCATCTGCACCACCGACACGCTTGCCATCGGTGCAATGGCAGAGGCTCGCAAGATGGGTCTGGCCGTACCGGCCACGCTTTCCATCACAGGATTTGACGATGTGGAGCTGGCGGCGCAAATGGACCCGCCGCTCACAACGGTCAGTGTTCCGGCAGCAGAAATCGGCCGGGGAGCCGCCGATTATCTCATCAATGCCATCGCTGGAAGTCCTGTCCCGAGAAGTGTCGTGTTGCCTTATCGGCTGGTCATGCGCTCATCGAGCGCGCCGCCGCGGTCCAGCGTCCGTCCCGCCCGGCGTGGGCGTAGTCGAGATCATTGATCGGGCTCCGGTTCTTGAAATCCGTTTCAGAACCGTGGCCTATCCTTCGCGCCGAGGGACCCGGTGAGGCATTCCATTTCACCAATCGCCCGTCAGCAACTTTGCTGAGCATGCGACGCGCGCCTGCACGCCCATCAACCGAACTAGAGGCTTCTCAATGCTCGCGTTCAACGTGAACGGAATGAACGGGCGCGTGATGGTGGCTGGCGCCGAGTTCGTGCAGTCTATGATGCAAGCGATGATGCGCAAGCTCCAGGGCAGCTCGCAGTCGCGCGTGTCGCGCTTCATCGGACTTGGGAGCAAGCGTGTCCATATAGGCGATCGATCCCTCGATTTGTGCAAGGACCGAGACTGCATCCGCGGTGGCAAAGATGGGCATCTCGCCTACTTTGACATATACCGCACTGGTGTGCGCCGCAATGTCGGCCTCGCGTCCGGCGACACTGCCCCGAGCGCGCAGTGCGATCCAACATGAATCGCTAATGGGCACGGAGAGCTGCCCCTTGCACGATAAGCCCCCGCATCGAATCTCCTCGAGGACCGTGCCGTTACATATGAGCTCCACTCGTGCCGGCGGAACGCTGACTGATTCAATCCGCCAGTTGATCGTGAGGGTGCCGCCTGAACGGGGAAGGACCACCGTGCCTCCAGGGCGGCGTCCTTCAACGATCATCTCAACCAGAGGCCCGACCGTGATGAACGTGTCCCCGCTGCGCACGGCATCCATCCAGTTGCGATACGTGAAGTCGCGTTGGCCCAGCCGCACATAGGTCCGCGAGCCCCCGAGGAGTGCGGCCGCGTCCATCTTGTCGGAGCCGGCCACCAGCGGCAGATGGCACCCGATATTGAGGTAGCGATACCAGTCGGCAAGACCAAATGCGCTGATCTGCGCGGCCCGCGGGTTGAACGACATCATTTCGATGGCGTCAACAAGGCCGAGCACAATATCGGCCGCACGTTCCGCCTGCGGGTTCGGCGCATGCGGCATCACGACCAGGCCCCCTTGCTGACGGCAGCGCTCCGCCCAGTCGGCCATGGTCGCTTCCAGAACATGGCCGATCGCAGCTTCGTTGGACCCGCCGCAGGAGAGCGGATTGATCATCTCACCTTCGTAGCCGAGCAGCGATATGTGCCCCAGAACCTGCATCCGGTTCTCCGTGCCGACCCGAACCAGGAATTCCCCGTCCCCGCCGAAATCCTTTGCCCCGATCGTCGTGCGCCCGTCGAAATCGGCGACGTTGGTGAATAGCTCGCCCCACTGTGCGGCGAGCAGGTTGACGACGTTGACATCCTCCGCCTTGCCCTCAAGCAGCGCCGTCTGCGGGCTCAGGAAATGAACGTGCGTATCAGAGCTGACCCATCCCTCTTCGCGCCAGCGCAGCACACGGTCGAGCTCAAAGGTGAGATTGTCCGTCGTTGCGGTGATTTCGACGATGGTGCGCAGCGGGCGCACCTCAAAACCCCTGCTGATCTCTACGAACACGGGCCCGAGCGGCAGGTCCGCCTCGCAGCTGCCGTCCACGTAGGCGTACTGGTTCAGCCCATTGGCAAATTCGCCCGAAAAGTCCTCGAACCTGCCGGTATTGACCTTGCGGTGATGTCCCTTGGGTGGCAGATACTCTCCGTGCGCACCATGGACATGCAGCCGCGCGGCAACACGCACCCCGCTGCCCTTCTCCACGATGCGGATCTTGACCGGCCTTGTGGCCGGTTCGACTGCGGCCACATTAAGCGAGGCGCCGCCTTCGTTACCGCCGCCTTCCAACGACCGAAGCTCGAACATATGCAAGCGGCCATCGTCGGAGCGCAGATAGAGCCTTGCGTCGGGATGCGCGGAGTACTCAACGATGACTTCGTTGGCGGAGCGCACGGGTTGCACATCAACTTTGGCGCCCAGCCAATCCGCTCTGGAGTACTCGAGCACTGCGCGGGCCGAGATGACTGTGCCGAGGTCCATGCCGATCTGCTCGCCTCGATCGTCGACATCGAGCTCGCCAAGCTTATTGAGATGAGCCCCGGGCGGCAGCCTTACCTTCAGCTTGCGACGGCCCTGGAGGCGCAACGGGTGCTGGGTGAGCGTGGTCGTGGTCACCGCAAAGACAAGCGAGATTTCCTGTTCCGCGTGCAAGCTTAGCGCCGAAAGCTCCTTGTTCGGATAGGGGTTCGGGAGCGCGTAAAGCCACAGGTTCTCACCTTGTCGATCCATGCGTCCCGATTGGGTGCGGGCCTCGCCCTGGAAGAAGCACGCCCCCGGCGCTCTGCCGAGTATAAAGTCCTCGCCCGTGCTTGCATGCACGATGGGGCCGCGTAGCGGCAGGGCGGCGAACGCACTCGCACTCCAGGAGATGTGGTTCTGCTGGATCGCGAAGCGGCGCAGCACCGGCACGTCGGTCTCGCTGCCGTCGGCATAGCGGAGCCCGTATGTCGCCACCCGGTCGCCGAGTGGATTACCTTCAACAGGCAGCGTAGCAGGGCCGATCTCTCCGAAACCCTCGGGACTTGTAGTGGGGCGGTCTGCGACCACTTGCACGAACAGCACATAGCTCGCCGTTGCCCGCGGCAACGCAATTACGGCAGGAGAGGCCCCGGGGCGCAGTTCCAGCACATCCGGCCCTGTTTCGGTGCCGAACAGAAAGGGCATGCCGCGATGAGTCTGGAGCCCACGAAGCGAATCGATCCAGCCCGTATCACCCGGGCGGGCCGCGAACCCTTCACCCGTATTTGCGCGCCTGGCGTTGAAATATCGCTTCAGGTCCACAGGCGTGAAGTGCGGCGATGAAGGTGTTTTCATGCTTCGAACTCGAGCTTCAGGAACTCTGGTGCCGCGCAAGCAGTCTTTGTCTTGTGAATGACTGCTCGCGCAAGGACGCTTGCGCCAATCCCATGCTCATGCCCAGCATGAAGGGATACGCGCGAATCCTTATGTTTTGCACCTGATGCGAACACTTTGCGTCTGTCGCGGCGAATCGCAGGGGCAGAGTGCTCATTCACCGATGTAGAGGCGGCCGCGCTTCTTGGCGATCTGGTAGACCAGCACGCTCAGGAGCGCGATCAACGATCCGTAGACGGGAAACATCCAGGCGATGTGCTCGCGTTGCAACCAGACCAGCAGATAGGGTGACGTCCCGCCAAACAGAGAGACGCCGAGCGCATAGCCGAGAGCCACTCCGGTGGTCCGCACGGCGCGCGGCATCAGCGTTGTCGCGATGAAGTTATAGAGGGCCATGTTGAAGCCCACGATCGCGCCACCGAACACCGTGACAAAGAAGAACGTGACGATGCCCTTTTCCGAATAGAGCAGTGTCAGGAAGAAGCATGGGATGAGCAACAGGCGCAGCAGCGTGAACGCGCGCGAGGGTCGTACCTTGTCTGCGAAAGCGCCGACAAGAGGCGCCGTTGACATCCAGATCAGGACCATCAGCGTCATAATCCCGTACACATACGTGCTGTTCTCCTTGAAGACCGTGTTGGCCATGTTGGGCAGACCGGTGTTCCACGCATAGTTGGCGATCTGCACCGAGCCGATCACCAGGATGACGGCGAGCAGCGAAAGGCGGACGCTCCATAGCGTTTTCCACACACCGCCAGTCGTTTCCTGAATGCGCGAAGACTCGTCTTGCCGATGCATGGCTCGGTTGATCAAGGTTTCCGGCACCGTCGTGCGGAGATAGATGATCAAAAGGCCCAGCAGGCCACCGACCGCAAAGGGTATGCGCCAGGCCCACTCGCGCATGGCTTCAGGTGCGACCGAGGCGCTCACCAGGAAGGCAACGAGGCTCGATCCAAGATTTCCTAACTGGATGAATGTGCCACCAATCAGACCGAGGTAGTGTCCCTCCTTTCCAGGTGGCGCCAATTCAATTGCAATGGCGTTGGCGACACCAGCCTCAGCGCCAGTGGCAAGCCCCTGAATGAGCCGCATGATCAGCAGCGCTATCGCCGCCGTGACGCCGAGGTCCTTGTAGGTGGGCAGCAAGGATATCAAAAGCGAGCAAACCGCCATGGCCGTAACCGAGATCAACATCACGCGCTTGTGGCTGATGCGATCTGCGACCGGCCCCAGCAAAGCCGCGCCCAGCGGTCGAGCGCAAAAACCCGCCCCGTACACGGCCAGCCCCGCTAGCAGCGAGGTGGTGGGATCATCGGAAGGGAAGAAGTGCGGCGAGAGAAACGCTGCCATTGCGCCGTAGACATTCCAGTCGTACCACTCCAGCGCCACCCCTCCTCCAAGGCCAGCGGTCATCCGCTTGTTGGCAGTTTGCTTGTCAAACTGGATGGATACAGCGCTGGGCTGAGCAATGATGTTCATGGGTCCTCGGACTCTATTGATGCGTTAATTCGGACTCTATTGATGCGTTAATAATGTTGCGGGTCGCGCGAGAACGAGCAGCCGCTCGTCGGCTCAACTGCGCCCGCAGCGGCGGGGTCTACGAGAGCGGTGGCCTGGAGCAGGCCGGACCGAGGGAGCGCAGGCGCAAAAGGTGCCGGGGATGCCGGCGGAAAGCCCGCCTCGCTTCACGTATTTGCGAGTCCCGCCTCAGGATCGGCCATTGCACGACCCTAATGCCGCAGGACGCCTCCATCATTGCCTCCGACTTGCGCGGCGGCTCGCGTAAAGCGCGCGCGACATTCCGTGCCATTCCCATGGCTTACCCTCCTCCTGTTGCTCTACGCGCGCTTCTGAAGAAGCTGATGTTCTCGTTGGACAGCGCGGCGCCAAAGACCGCCGCAGCGTCGATGAGATCCTTCAGATGCGCCCCACTCTCGCCGGCCGCACGCTTCCGGTTTCCCGCATTTATTCGGCATTCAAACATCTGCGTATGAAATCGATTTCAGAACCAATAAGAATTCGGATCTGGGGAGTCAAGCTCCTTTTTAAGGCTGAGGCCCGCCTCACGGGACACCGTCAGCCCGCCTCAAGCGAGTGGCGCCAGCGACGCGGAGGCTGATTCAGCCAAAACGGCTCCCAAAGAAGCGTCGTTGCTAAGAAATCGATTTCAGTTTATGCGCTGGTTCTCATATTCCTTCAGGAGAACCGCTCCATGACCAAGACGTCCGATCTCATCCTGTCCACATCTGTCGCGCCCCACGTGCGCCTTTTGACGCTGAATAGGACATCGAAACGAAACGCCTTGAGCAACGAACTGATTGTGGATCTAGGCGCGACCTTGCGCGATGCCGCAATTGACGAAGATGTCCGCTGTGTCGTGATATGTGGCAGCGATGCGTTCTTCTCTGCCGGCGCTGACATTAAGGAGATGCGAGAGCGCGGCTTTGAGGCAATCGACAATTGCGCGCGCCGTTCTGCCTGGCGGGATGTCGCCAATTTCCCCAAGCCTCTCATTGCCGCAGTCGAGGGCATTTGCTTCGGCGGCGGCCACGAATTGGCACTGCTCGCGGACATCGTGATAGCAGGCGAAGGGGCTGTATTTGGACAGCCTGAGATTAACATCGGGATATTGCCGGGCGACGGCGCGACGCAAAGGCTGACACGCGTGGCTGGCAAATCGCTGGCCATGCTGATGATCCTGAGCGGCCAATCCATCACGGCGCGGATCGCGATGCAGGCCGGCCTTGTGGCGGAAGTTGTCGAAAGCGGCAGGGCGCAGATTCGTGCGGTCCAACTAGCCGATCTGATTGCGCAAAAGCCTCCCCGTTCGGCTGAACTTGCCAAAGCTGCAGTTCTCGCCGCGTTTCAGACCACGCTGGACGCCGGGCTCGAGTTTGAACGCCAAGCCATCCGCTTTGCGTTCAGCACAGCTGACCAGCAGGAAGGCATGAACGCCTTCTTTGAGAAGAGGCCGCCGAACTATCTCGGAAACTAGCCACCGCGATCTGCTCGCATGCGGCGCCAGCGAAGCTGGACCGCGTAATAAGGGGCTTTCAACACTCCTTCGGGTCGACCAGGCCGGCGCTACGGGCGACGATTTCGTATTGGCCGGCCCTTGCCACACCAACGTACATGTTCATCCTACAGTGGCGCTTGCCCGGCACCATCTCCGCCGGCCCGCCAGGCCCTTCCACAAGCTTTGCGTGGTCGAGCGCGGCGGCGACCGCCTCGCGGTCAATTGTACCGGCTTCCTTGACTGCCGCTTCCCACAGCTTCAATCCACGATAAGTGCCGGTCGCGGCGCTGCCTGCTGAGAACCGGAACTTGCCAGGAAACTGCTTTTCGTAGGCCGACTGAATTTTAGCGCTCACCGGATCTTCGACCGCCAGTGCCTTGTAATAGTCGAGGCTGCTGGCGAGGCCCTCGATCTCGTGAGCCTGATTCATTTCGAGCGTGTTCTCGTCATAGTAGACGCAGCCCAGCTGTCCCCCATTCCTGGAAAAACCTGCTTAAAGCTGTTTGAAAAAAGAGCCGACGCCCGGGGGGATCACACTGTTGAAGACCACGTCTACTTTGTTGGACGTGATGCGGCTTACGGTCGAGGAAAAATCAATTTGGTCGAGGGGTAGTACTCCTCGAACACCACCTCCCCGCCGCTGCTCTCAATCACCTTGCGCGCATAGGCGTTGATTGTTTGTGGCCAGACGTAATTGGAGCCAGGGAGCGCGAAGCGTCTGCCCCCGCTCTTGATCAGCCAGGGGATGAACCGGTCGCAATTCTGCGCCGGAACCGGGCCGGTACAGAACAGATAGGGCGTGCACTCCTTGCCTTCGTAGGCTTGCGGATAGATGTAGAGCGTCTTGCCACGAGAGATGATGATGTCCTTGATGGCGTTGCGCATCGAGCTCGCAATGCCACCGAGCACCAGGTCGACCTTGTCTCGCTGAATCAGCTTGCGGACATTGCCAACAGCGACAGACTCGTTAGACGCAGTGTCCTCGATCAGGAGCTCGATGGGCCGCCCCAGTAGACCACCAGTCTCGTTGATGTCGTTGACCACCATGCGAGCGACATTGGCGTCGGTATTCCCGGCAAAGCCGAGTGCCCCCGTAAGGTCGGTGGCAATACCTATCCTGATCGGGCCTTCGGCGGCGTTGGCCCAGTCAGGACGGATCACCCAGCTGCCCGGGCCGGCCGCCCATTGCCGCCGACGCGAAGGCGAAATCGCAGAGAAAGCGGCGGCGGCTGAGTTGTCGGCGATCATTCAACATCGAACTGACCTCCCCTTGGCTCATAGCCTTAAATCCACGTGCCCTGCTCTTTCCAGGGACCCGGCAGCCTAAAGGCTATCCGTCATTTTAGGTTTCAAGCAGCCTCTTCCGCTCGCGTTTGGGTAAAATCGCGTAACAAAGGGCAGCATTCAGGACAGTCTGAAAAACTCCTTCGCGTTCTCGCCAAGGATTCCGATCGCCAAGCGCTCTGCGTCTCGCGACCGAAAGTAACCGTTCGCGACTTTTCGTTCAGAACCTCACCGATCAACCGGCGTGCGCCCCGTATCGCGGCAAATGTCTCCTCAACGTGAAGACAATCTCCTCCAATCATCATTCGCGATTCATCTGGCAGGACTTCAATGGCTTCGTGGAGGGCGAGCTTGAAATGTGACGGGCTCAACAGAAACGACCAGCACAAATCAAGCCAGACATTTCGGTATACAAAGGCCATTCCCAACAGATCCCGGCTCCAGGGATAGGCCAAATGCATCAGCAGAAAGCGGGTTCGAGGATGACGCTCAATCAATCCGGTCATGCGTAGGGGGTGGGAGCCGCTTATGATTGCCGTTCCAAGATGAGTTTGGACTGGCAGGTCGGCCTCGCCTGCGAGTTGACAAAACAAGTCGACGACAAAGTCGCAGAACGCCTTGCGCGCCGCAGGGGATGGAAATCTCTGTCCCCACGCCTGCCGAGCCAGTTCCTCGTTCGGTTCGTCAAAGCTAATATCCCGGTCATAGGCAAGTGCGTTCTTGAGCGCGATGTGATTGCGCCGTGAGCAGCCGGCAACGAGCTCGCGGATTGCGTCGCAATAATCATCGAAGGTTTTCACCTCCAGGCCAAGGCGCCGCAGCAACGTATGCCCGCAATTTCCATTATGATCGCGAGATTCCGGGTGCCAGCCGAGGGCGAATGCGTTAATCCGCAGGACCGCATCGTAACTTTGCCCTAGGACCGGCCGCGGATCCATCAACGGATCGAGAAAAGGGTCCGTTACGATCCTTCGGATGGCGGCCCGCCCGATCACCTCACTTGGCCATGTCGCCTCCTTGTGGCGCAAGCGCACCGAAGCATCTACCGCCTCCCAGTTGTCGCGAGTGATTCCAGTGTCGGCGACACCGTAAAGCTCGGCGACTCCGCGGACGAGGTTACGGACGAATGCGTTCGATCCGCTCCTCTCGAGGAACGGCGCAAGCGCCTCCCAGGTGGTCGGCTCGGGAGGGATAGATACCATTTCGATCGTTGCCTTAGGCTCGGATGGCAGCACGTGGCTCGTCCAAGCCGCATAGCTCTGTTGGAACAGTTTCAACAGATTTACGTCCGCGCTATGTGCGACCTCGGCCATGTGATGTTCATGGACATCGACGACTTGGCACGCATTGACAAAATCGCTCATGGTTTCGGACATCGCCCCTCTCCGTTCAGCCATCGCAAAAAAATCAAATGCGCCACCTTCGACCTGGAGATAGCCACCGGCGAACGCCTCTACGGCGCTAGATACGTCAACAGCCGCGGGTCGTTGCGCAGCTGCTGCGACGGGCCCGAAAGCGCGACACGGCCGCGATCGAGCACATAGGCCTGCTCCGCTACGCGCATTGCGAGGTCGAGATGTTGCTCGACGATGATGATGGCGATCTCTCTAGCTAGCTCGACCAGGCGCTCACTGATCTCCTCGATGACGCCGATCCAGACACCCTCGGTCGGCTCGTCCAGCAGGAGGAGTTTCGGATTTCCGAGGATCGCGCGCCCGATTGCGAGCATCTTGCGCTCGCCACCGGAGAGCGTTCCGGCCGGCTGATCGAGACGCTGGCCGAGCTTTGGAAACATCTTCATCACCCGCTCCGCTGCCGATCCATCGGGGTCCAAAAGCGATCCGACGGCGAGATTGTCACGCACGGAGAGGCGCGCGAACACTGAATGCTCTTGCGGCACATATCCAATGCCGGCCCGCACCCGCACTTCCGTCCGCCGGCGATCGATGCCTTGGCCGTTGAAATGCAGGCAGCCCTTCCATGCCGGTAGTTCGCCCACGATAGCTTTCATGAGCGTGCTCTTTCCGGCGCCGTTGCGGCCGAGGACGGCGACCCCGCCACGCGGCGGGATGGCCATATTGACGCCGTACAAGACCTGACTGCGTCCATAGCCGGCGTCGAGATGCTTGATATTGAGGATTTCAGGCACGGCGCAGATAAATCTCCTGGACGCTTCTGTTGGCCTGGATCTCGGCAACCGTTCCTGACGCCAGCACCTTGCCCTGATCAAGCACCGTCAAGCGGTCGCAGATGTCGCGGATGAAATCCAGGTCGTGCTCCACGATGACGAGCGAGCAATGCTGCTTGATGGGCTGCAGCAACTCGCCCGTGACGCGGCGCTCCTCTAGGCTCATGCCGCCGGTCGGCTCGTCCAACAGCAGCAGGCGCGGCCGGCATGCGAGCGCCATCGCGATCTCCAGCCATTGCTGCTGCCCGTGAGACAGGGTCGCCGCAGCGTCAAAAGCGCGATCGGCGAGCCGGAACTGGACGAGCATCTTCATGACCTCCTCGTGCAGCCGTCCCCGACTGCGCGAGAACGCAAGATCCAGCAGTGAGGACCGGGCCTGCAGCGCGAGCAGGATGTTGTCGTAAAGCGTGAGGGCAGGTAACACGGCGGTGATCTGGAATTTCAGGCTCATGCCTGCTCGCGCGCGCTCTGGCGGCGTCAACGAGGTGACGTCAGTATTGATGAACGTCACCTTGCCTTGCGTCGGCACTAGCGCACCTGCAAGACACTTCATCAGAGTGCTCTTGCCCGAGCCGTTCGGACCGATCAGGCCATGAAACTCTCGCTCGCCGACCGTGAGCGCCGCTCCGTCTAGCGCGGTGAGCTTGCCAAAGACCTTGGAGACGCCGGCGGCTTCAAGGAGCGGCATTGCGCTTCTCCTTCAGGCTCGGGCCGAAATAACCGACACGTTCTCGCTCGCCTAGCACGAGGCTGATCAAGCCGAGGGGCCGGAACAGAATGACGAGCAACAGCAGAACGCCGAGAATGATCGGCCAGATATCGCGATAGTTGTCGGAGAGCCAGAAGCTGATCCCCTCGACAATCGCGGTGCCGACGACCGCACCGATCAATGTCCCGGAGCCGCCGAACAAGACGTAGAGAACGACCTGGGTCGACATGACCACGCCCAGCATGTTTGGCCAGACGAACCCCTCGTGAAACGCATAAAGGCTACCGGAAGTACCTGCAATCGCGCCGCTGATTGCGAATATGATCGCCTTCAAATGTTGCACTTTGTACCCGAAGAAGGCGATCCGCTGTTCGTTCTCTCGCAATCCCGCGAGCGCCAGGCCGAACTGGGATCGCGACAAGAAGCGCGACAGAAGATAGATCAGAACTAGAATGGCGAGCACCAGGTAGTAGAAACCTGGTCCCTCGCTCAATTCGTGCGAGCCGATGGTCATCGGTTGGATCGAAGGGATGCCGTTCTGGCCGCCAAGATAATGTGACCCTCTCGCCAGGCGGTCAGCTGCGTAAGCTCCGGTCATCGTACCAAGGGAAACGAAGACCACACTGGAGGGATGACGGCCGAGCAGCAGGAAGCCTGCCAACAGCAATGCCGCCACAAAGCCTATCAGGGCTCCGGCCGGAAGAACGGCAAAAATCGATCCGACCCCGAAGTCGCGTGAAAGCAGCGCCACACCGTAGCCGGCCATGCCGAAGAACAACGACTGGCCCAAGCTCAATATCCCGGCATAGCCCCACACCAGGTCGAACGACAACGCGAAGAGGCACAGGATTAGCACTCGCGTCGCATAAACAGTGATGTAATCCCGCAGGACGAGCGGTGCGATCGAAGCAGCAATCAGCAATGCCAATTCGAGGATCGGAAGCACCTTCTTTCGCCCTGCGAAGGCAGATGCCATGACGGGCGAACGAGCAGCTTGAATGACGCGTGGCGGCGGCTGTATGCGAGTGCCGGTCGATGACATCAGCACTCCTTCGGATCGACAAGGCCGGCGCTACGCGCGACAATCTCGTACTGGCCGCCCTTCGCCACTCCGATGTACATATTCATCCTGCAGTGGCGCTTGCCGGGTGCCATTTCGGCAGGCCCGCCCGGCCCTTCTGCAATCTTGGCGTGGTCGAGGGCGGCGGCTACCGAGTCGCGGTCAATTGTACCAGCCTCCTTCACCGCGGCCTCCCATAGCTTCAGTCCGCGATAGGTGCCGGTAGCGGCGCTGCCTGCCGAGAACCGGAACTTGGCAGGGAATTGTTTGTCGTAAGCCGATTGAATCCTGGCGCTCACTGGATCCGCCTCCGCGAGCACCTTGTAGTAGTCGAGGCTGCTCGCAAGCCCTTCAATCTCCTGGGCCTGGTTCATTTCCAGGAAGTTTTCGTCGTAATAGACGCAACCCAGCCGCCCGCCGTTTTTGGAGAAGCCGGCTTGGTAGAGCTGTTTGAAGAACGGGCTAACGCCTGGCGGGACAATTGCGTTGAAAACCACGTCTACTTTGTTGGATATGATGCGGCTAACCGTAGAGGAAAAGTCGATCTGGTCGAGCGGGTAGTATTCTTCAAAGACGACTTCGCCACCGCTGCTCTCGATCACCTTGCGCGCATAGGCATTAATTGTTTGCGGCCAAACATAATTGGAGCCAGGCAGGGCAAAGCGTTTGCCACCATTTTTGATCAACCAGGGAATGAACTGGTCGCAATTCTGCGCCGGTACCGGGCCGGTGCAGAACAGAGAGGGCGTGCACTCTTTGCCTTCGTAACCTTCCGGATAGATATAGAGCGTCTTGCCGCGAGAGATAATGACGTCCTTGATCGCATTGCGCATCGAACTCGAGATACCCCCGATCACCAAGTCGACCTTATCTCGCTGAATCAGCTTGCGCACATTTCCTACGGCGACGGATTCGTCGGAGGCAGTATCCTCAATCAGGAGCTCGATCGGGCGTCCCAATAGGCCGCCGGAGTCGTTGATCTCCTTGACTAGCATGCGAGCGACATTGGCGTCGGTGTTGCCGGCAAAGCCGAGTGACCCCGTAAGATCGGTAGCAATGCCGAGCCTGATCGGGCCTTCCGCAGCATTTGCCCAGTCCGGGCGGATCACCCAGCTGCCTGGGCCCGCCGCGATGGCAGCCGAAGCGAAAGCAAAATTGCCGAGAAAGCGGCGGCGGCTCAGTTCACGGCTGGCGTTGATCATCGGTTGACCCCTCTCCCCGAAATTAGGCCTTGCGGCCGGAACTTGATAAAGATGATGGCGAGCACGAACACCAGAACGTCGGCGATGACCGGTGACATCAGCCAAGGCAGCGAGGCACTGAACGTGCCGATGACGCTGGCGCCAGCGACCGGGCCCGCAAAGGACCCGACGCCGCCGACCATCACGGCAACAAAACCCTGGATAAGAAAGCGGATGCCGAGATCGGCGAACAGTGAAAAGACTGGCACGATCAGCGCGCCCGCGAGGCCCGCGAGCGCCGCACCAGACGCAAAGGTGAGGCTGTAGATCATGCCCGTGGAGATGCCCGAGGCACGCGCCAGCGACGGGTTCTCCAGCGAGGCGCGGACTCGCAGCCCGAACGAGGTGTAGGCAAGCAGTACATGGCTCGCGGCCATCACCAGCAAAGTGATGATGACGATGACGCCGCGCCAGGTGGCGAAGTGTAGACTTCCGATCGTGATGGAGCCACCGATTGGCTCCGGCACCGAGAGATAGAGTCCGCCGATCAGGCCGCGCACGACTTCGCGAATGATCAGCCCGAGCGCATAGGTGCCAAGCATCGCGACGATTGGAGCGGCATAGAACCGTCGCACCACGAGCTTTTCCAGGATGAAACCAAGCGCGCCGACGACGACTGGCGCGGCAAGCATCCCGAGCGGGACCGGCAAACCGACGCTGTGCACGAGATAAGTAACGTAGGCGCCAAGCAGGACGAACTCGCCCTGGGCGAAGTTGAAGATACCCATCATGCTGGCAATGATTCCGAGGCCGAGCACGACCAGCACAACGATCGCGCCGAAGCTCAAGATTTCGAAGATGGCGATAGGTAGCGTGTCCATGCTGCTGCGTCACATTCCCGGCGATTGCGAGCACATCCTCTTCACGCCGATCGCTTGATGGCGTGGGCTACTCGTTGGAATGCGAAGGGCTTCTGCCACGAGAGCGCTCCTAGAAGGTCATCCCGGCAATGGGAGTTGCAGGCGAACGTGAGCTACTTGGGCGGCTCGCCTGTCGACACTTCATTCACGACACCCAGCGCGAGATTTCCTAGAGAAACGTAGGGGAGATCTGAGTAATGTTGAGTAATGTTCGCTGGGCAACCGACATTGCACCCGCGGCCGAACACCTGCCTTGCCAATCAGCGGAAATGTAGATTCAATTCCCTTGCACACGTGTTTTACAAGGTTTGAAGCAACTCGTCGGACGCCGGAGGCGTGTCATTATACTCTTCTAGCCGCCTGATGACGGCGCATGACAACCCGCTTCGGTCGGCGAACTCCTTCACCGACCAGTTCAGCATCACCGGGGGCTCGCAACTGCCTCCCGGTGAGCTTTGATGCGGGCCGACGGTTGCGACGATCTTGGCGTTGCGTGAGCGGCGCATCGTGCCCCTCCAAATCATGAGATCATAGTTGCATGAAACCCGGCAGGGCTGTTCATAAGATGTTCAAAGCGGTGCTGGTTGGACCATCCACACCCTTGACTTTACCCCCGGTCCGTCGTCGCAGGGGAACAGGAGAGAACATTCGGCTTACGCTCCCGATGCCGCCGCGAGCTGCTCCTGTCGCGCCGACCGCACGATGCTGTCGACTGCGCGGTAGGCGAACACAATCGCCGGGCCGATCGTAATGCCTGCCCCTGGGTAGATTCCACGCATCGGCGAGGTCATGTCATTGCCGCAGGCATAAAGACCTGCGATCGGCGCGCCATTTCCATTCAGGACCTGTCCCTCTGCATCGGTTGAGAGGCCGGTGGCCGTTCCAAGGGTTGCCGGGACAATTGGGAGTGCGATGAATGGGCCGGTTTTGATAGCCCCAAGGTTCGGGTTTTTCTTTCCGACCGCCGGATCTCCCAGCGTACGATTGAAAGCCGATTCACCGCGGTTGAAGAGCGGATCGCGTCCTTCAGCTGCGTGGGCATTGTGTTCTTCAACGGTTTTTTCGAGCTCTGTCGGGTCGAGGCCCAATTCCGTCGCAAGCTCCGCAATAGTCCGGCCAATCTCGATGTAGCCCAACCGAGCATACTTCTTGATGCTCAATGTCCATGGCCAGGGGAGCAGGTATCCCATGCCCCTGAGGCGGACGAATTCCTTGTCGCAGATGAAATAGAACCGCTTGTCCGCCGGATAACCGTTGTTGAACATGGCAAGGCAGATATCATGATACGAATTGGATTCATTGACGAAGCGCTTGGCATTTGGCCCCACCGCGATGACGCCTGGACGGCCACGATCAAGCCAGCCGTACGGGACCACTTGCAAGGAGCGGCCGCTCCTGAGGATCGAGACGGGCGTCCAGAAGCCGCTCGATGCCACGTCATTATCAATTGCCGCTCCGAGCTTGCCTGCGAGCTCAATACCATCACCAGTGACATCGCTGTGGGCGAGCGTATCATTGTGCTGGTGGGCTCCGCTGAGCTGGGCTCGCAATTTTCCGTTCCGCGCAAAGCCGCCGGTTGCCAGGATCACTCCGTGCGAGGCGCGGACCCGGAGATCGGCGCCACCTCGCTTGACGATTGCGCCAGTAACTCTCCCGCCTTCCCTCGTGAGTTCGATCGCCGGGCAGCGTGGCCAGATTTCAACGCCATATCTACGAACGCTTACCAATAACCGCGCGATCAGCGCATTGCCGCCACTGAGTTCAGTGCCCCTCCTGTAGCGCAGCCGGTCGCCTGCGTAGCGGCTCACCCGGCCGAGGACGTGTTTGAACGAGGCAACCGACTGGAAGGGGTTGAGGAAGCTTCTGACCTCGCCGGACGAAATCATCATACCGCCGAGCACGACGCGAATCGGATCACCTATCAGGTCGAAATCCTTGCCAAGAAGCCGCCCGTCGTAAGGTACTGGGCTTAGCGCCCGGCCCTTGTCGACCCCGCCGATTTGGCTCGAATGATAATCCGGAGCGGAGGCCAGTGTGAACTTGACTTCACTCCCATTCTCCAAGCTGGCGAGCGCCGTTGGGCCGTCTTCAAGATAGGCGTTCACGAACTCCGGGCGATAGTAGTTGCCAAGTTCGTGTTGCAGATAGGTCTTCGCTTTCGTAATCGAATCATCGATTTTCGCGGCTCGGGCCTGCATTGAGCATGGAACCCAGATCATGCCGTTCGAGAGCGCGGTCGTGCCGCCAAGCCGGTTAGACTTCTCGCAGACCGTGACGCGAAGTCCGGCCTTTGCCGCATAGAGCGCTGCGGACAGTCCGGCGGCGCCGCTGCCGATCACGAGCACGTCCGTCTGCGAATCGTGCGTTGGCTTGCTCGCTTTGGAGAAGGAAGCTGCATTGTTCAATTCGGTGATCGGGCTATTCATTCGTGCCTCGGTGTGGAGTCTGCAGTGAATGCTGACGCTCTCGCGGGAGCGGAACGGCTTTGAATTCTTCGGCTGCAGCCTTCACCGCCCGCTCGATCGGGATCCGTTCGATGGAGGAGGCGCCAACGAAGCCGACACATCCGGTCGATCGGTAGACTTCCGAGGTATCCTGGGGCTCAGCGACTGCGCCGCCGTGGCAGAGAAGGGTGACGTCCGGGCGGACGGCCTGAGCTGCAGCATTGATGTCGTTGATGCGCCTGATGGCCTCTTCAATCGACTGTCCCTCCTCATGCCCCACAAGCCCGCCGCGGGTTGCGCCGACATGTGGGACGATGCAGTCGGCTCCCGCCGTTACCATCGCTTTGGCGTCGTGCGGGCTTGCGACATAGGCGAGCGAGAAGATGTTCTTCTTGCGGGCCGCCGCGATCATCTCAACTTCACGCTCAAAGCCGAGCCCGACGCGGTTTCGACGCTCACGCCATTTCTCACCCATTGTTGAAATGGTCGGGTAGTTGATCACGCCGGAGAAGCCGGCAGCCCAGAACTTGTCCAGAAGGTCATCGAGGTCGAGCCGGAGGGGATCCCAGGCCTCGACACCGCCTATAACAGGAACGGAGGAGACGACATTGCGGATCTCCGCCGCTAGCTCAAGCGTCCGCGCATTGGAATCGCCGATCCGGCTCGTCGGCAGCCCCATCAACCGCGATAACCCAGTACTGTAGACCACGAGCATATCAGCCCCGCCGAGAGCTGCGCATTTTGCGACGAGCCCGCAACTGCTCGCCGCGGCAAGCACTGCCTTTCCCGCCGCAACTTGAACCGTGATCTTTGCGAGTATTTCGGCCCGATCAAACATCCGCACGCGAGGACCCTCCTGGTGTCAATCGTTCGACGATCCACGATGCGGCCGCGTCTGCAAATTCCGGATCGTTGATGTGACAATCCAGCTCGCGGGCGATAATCGAGGGCGGTAGGTTTTGCCTGACAGCGTCGAACCAGGCTCTATCGGCTTCAGGGTTTCGAAAGATTCCACCGTCTCGGTCATAGTCAGACACCCCCTTGGCCGGCCACAACACGAGGGCAGGCGCCTTTGCTTGCGAAAGGCGCTCTGCTGTGAGCCTGCCTATGCGCTCGTTCTCCGAGACGGTCGTGCGCATGAGCGTCGTGAAGGGAGTATGCGAATAGAATTGGCGTCCCTTGAACTCGGCAGGCACGCTCGAGGGAGGGCCAAAATTCACCATGTCGACAGCTCCCGGCGCGATAAGCTGAGGTATCAACCGGTGAGAAGCTGCTTTGAGCCGATCGGGACCTGCACTGGCGGTGCCGCCGACGAGCTCGTCAGCGAGCTCGGTTGTGGTCAAATCGATCACCGCATCGAACTCACCGGCGGACACGAGCTGCTCCATCTTGCGGCCCCCGGCGCCATTGGCCGGAAAGACAATCGCGTCGACGCCTGCCTCTGCCAGCCGCGCTACACAGCGATTTGCCGCCGGGGTCGTCACGCCAAAGGCCGTGATCGCTACAGTCTTTGTCTTCCGCCGCTCTCGAGCAGGCACATAGTGCATCGCCGCAATGGCCCGCCCTGCGTTGTCGAGAACGCGCTCGGTGAACGCGTTGATTCCGAAGAGATCGACCAGGGTCGGATAGAGGATGATGTCATTGTGGAGGGCGAGTTCGGCCAGGAGGGCTGGCCTCGCGCTGCTCACCAGCAGCTTTGGGAATCCATATGGCAAATCCGATACAACTTCACCGAAGACTGCGCTGCCTTTGCCGCCCGCCACTCCGACGACTGCGTCGATCGCACCTGATCGCAGGAGCTCCTTGACTTCTTCACGCGCGCTTGCAGCTATTTCCCGTAAGAGCTCGGCGGGTGCAGCCACCCGTGCATCGCTGCTATCCGCCTCGCTTCTGCACCTTCTGTTTGATGTGCCTACATCGATCGTAAGAGTCTTGCGGCCCCACTGTTCGATGACGCGCGCGAGATAAGTGCTTTCGCGGCCCTTTGTGTCCAAGGTTGCGATAATCGCGACCTTGCCCGCAAGATCGGAGGCGTGACCATCCCGGACCGACCTCTGGTCGCCCACGCAATGGTGAGACACGATCTTCCTCCTAGACGTTTCTGGACATTTGGAGGTCTAGATCGAAGTAAAATGGCTCATAAGGCCGGATACGAGCGCGACTGGGTAAAATTGGGTAGGTGCCAACCGGCGCGTTGCGGACGCGCGATCTCAAGCGGGTGACGGTGGACACTACCGTGCAGCCCAAGGCCATCACCTTCCCGACCGATGCCAAGCTGGTCCATGCGGCGATCAGGGTGCTCAACCGGCTGGCCCGCGCGCATGGCCTTGAGCTGCGGCAATCCTATCGGCGCATCGCCAAGCAGGCGGCGATGATGGCGGGTCGTTATGCCCATGCCAAACAGTTCAAGCGCCATCGTCGGCAATTGCGCCTGCTGCGGTCGCGGCTCGGCCGCCTGATCCGAGACATCCGCCGCAAGATCGCCGGCCAGCCAGAACTCGAAGCTGCGTTCGAGCAACCGCTTTCGCGCGCAGGCCAGATCCGCTCCCAGGAGCAGCGGCAGCGCGGATACAAGCTTTACTCCTTCCACGCACCCGAGGTCGAATGCATCGGTAAGGGCAAGGCCTCAGCGCCGTATGAGTTAATGGCATGGATCACGCCCGCTCTCAACGGCAAGGTAGAGCCCCGGCAAGAGAAGGAGCGCAAACCATGTCCATACGAACATTGTCACGATCGGCATTGATCTAGGCAAGAACACATTCCATGTGGTGGGGTTCGATGCAACGGGTGCAATCATCCTACGCAAGAAGCGATCGAGAAATCAGCTTGAGCAGTCGCTGGCCAATGTTCCGCCCTGCCTGATCGGAATGGAAGCCTGTGCAGGAGCACACCACCTGGGTCTCAAGCTCGAGAAATTAGGCCATCAAGTACGGCTCTTGCCAGCGCAGTATGTGAAGCCATACCTCAAGGGCCACAAAAATGACTTCCGTGATGCCGAAGCCATCGCAGAGGCGGCGCAACGCCCGACCATGCGCTTTGTCCCGTTGAAATCGGCCGAGCAACTCGACTTGCAGGCGCTGCACAGAGTTCGCAGTCGATTGGTGACACAGAGAACCGCGGTCATCAATCAAATCCGAGTTTTTTGCTTGAGCGAGGGCTGCCAGTTCGGCAGGGAGCGGCAGCACTCCGATTGGCACTTCCACAGATTCTCTCGATGCTCTCGGATAACTTGTCGCCTCGAGTGGTTCGGCTCATTCAGGACCTGGCCGAAGACTGGCGCTTTCTCAAGCGGCGGGTCGCATCGATCACGAAGGAAATCGACGAACTCGCTGATCAAGACGCACACTGTCGCCGCCTGACGAGTGCGCCGGGTGTCGGACCAATCATCTCAAGTGCGATGATCGCCGCGATCGGAACTGGTGATGCCTTCCATAAGGGCCGCGACTTTGCAGCATGGCTTGGCCTCGTACCGAAACAAATTTCGACCGGCGATCGAACCATTCTCGGCCGCATATCGAGGCGTGGCAATCGGTACCTCCGAACGCTGTTCATTCAAGGGGCCAGAGCCGTACTTCTAAGGCGTCAGAGTTGGCCCAGGCATGGCTTCGGAGCCTGGTTGGAAGCAGCATCCAAGCGGCTCCACTCGAATGTACTGGTTGTCGCCCTGGCCGCAAAACTCGCGCGCCTAGCCTGGAGCATGCTCGCAAAGGGCCGTGATTACGACGCCAACTTCGTGGGCCACGCCGCGTAAGACACGGCCGGGAAGGAGAAGATCCACGGTCCAACCGGAAAGGCACAACATCCCGCCGAGGTTTGCGAGACGGAAAGGACGATGGAGCAACGGTTGCACCGACACTTCTGAAGCCTGGTTCGACGCCATGGCCCTTCTTGAGGCCGGCGAGTTATTGAGGACAGAAGTGGGCGGATATCCATAATGGCTCGAGGCGAGAGCCTCAAATCGAAGCCGGATAGATTGGCGCAGACCGCTACATCCGTTTGTCGATTCCTCTTGCAACGCGGGCGTGGTCCATAGATCGGCGTCAAGGCTTCGATCGTCACCACCAATGCCCGCGCCCGGGCGGCCAGTTCGTGCTGCACGCCAAGGCGCTGCCGGGTAACCCCTATCACAGGCACACGCTCCGCGAGGTCATCAACAGCACCGAGACGCTCACTGGCTGCGGAATCGAGCGCGCCTATGTAGACAAGGGCTATCGCGGTCACGAAACGGAAAACCCGCGCCGCGTCTTCATCTCCTGCCAGAAGCGTGGCGTCTTCGGGGTGATCAAACGCGAACTCAGGCGCCGCTCCGCCATCGAGCCCGTGATCGGTCATATGAAGACCGACGGACACCTCGGCCGCTGCCATCTCAAGGGCCGCGACGGCGATGCGGCCAATGTCGTCCTGACCGCCGTCGGCCACAATCTTCGCCTCGTCCTCGCCTGGCTGAAGCTTCTGCTGCACCTAATCTTGAACGCTTTGATGCAGCTGCTCCCTCTTACACCTGCGCTCAAACCAGATTCTTAACGGACGACTATGAGGCGTTTCGAACAGCCAGAAGCAAGCTACCGATCCTGGCGCAGTTAGTCCGACGCGTCGAAAAAGCTGGCCGCTATTCAGATATTATCGGGCATCTGCGGCGTTCCTCCGGCCACGCTCAGGACTAGCGACCTAGATGTCTTGGCCACCGTCGGTTGGCGCCTTGTGGCGGCCGCCTGTGAGCGCGCGATCATCGCGCTTCGGCAGATTTCCCGTTCGTTTTAACGCGGACGGGTCGTTGGCAGCTCTTCGGCGTCGTCGGTTGCGATCGTCGGATCCGCCAAATCGTAACCGAAGCCTTCGTAAACGAACGCGCTACGGATCAATTCGCAGTCACGCTCGCTGACGCCGACCTGTCGGCAGACCCTATACCAGGACTCCCCAATGGTCGCTTTCATGCCGTCTACGATTGCCGTTGCCTCTTCTTTTGATAAGAGGAAACGTTCGCTCTGCGAGAGCAAATTGAGCCGGTTGGCGTAACGCCCCCAGTTGCCAAACGCCATCGCCAGGTCCCGGCGCTCCAAGGCAATCATCGGGTTCGGGGTGAGGTCGTATGCCGGTGATAGAGACCACGCTTGGTCCTTTGCCAAGATGGCGTGGTTACGTGGATGATCGTCGGTATTGGAGATGAGAGCGTTAAAGCACACCCGCCGAAACAGCTCTGGCAGATCTTTCGACTGAGTTCCGGATGCGGCTCGCCGAATTTCGTCAGCCAGCAGGAGATATGACCATCTTCGACGCTTATCGACAGTATCAGGCGTGTCATCGGCATCGAGCAGCGTCAAGGCGCTCACCATCCTGCTGCGGTGGTAACCCTTCTCCGCCTTATTCCGATCGAACCGTTTAATCAGGACGACATCTTTATCGCCGATCGTGGTCATCTGACTCTCTGCGCACGAGATCCCGCACCCGCGAGCAAGGGTCAGCATGGCGTGCTCGACCCGAGGGTTATTCCATCGATCGTCGCGGTGGGGGAATTTCGCGAGCCAAAGCGCACCCTCGTCCTCGACAGTAGCCTTCGGCCGCGCACCCCCCATCGAAGTGCCCGCGCGCATCAACGCCTCTGCCTGTTCAGCGTCAGCACCTGCTGGTGCTGCTGCTGGATCCTTCTCGGCGGCAACGATCTGGTCGGCTACTTCGATTAAACGCGCCAAGTCCAGCGTCTTGTTGAACGTACGAACAGGTGCCGGCGGTTGCACGTTGAGACCAAAACTCAAAGCGCCGGCGCGATCGTCGGGTGAATTGAGCAGATATTGAATTTCGCTCGGCGACGGATTGCCCAGACGAGTTTCGATCAGCTTGCGTCCCCAGGCGTCCGGAGAGCTGTCGCGCAACGCGCCAAAATTGCCCCGCAGCTTCGTTGTCCGGAATGGCGGAACTTGAATCTTGAGCTCGACCGGATCGAACTCGACGCGATCCTTTCGCTCGAGGTAGCTGCGGCCATAGACGAATTGTCCAACGGCGGCACCTTGGCGTGTCGTGTCGAGCTGATACCGCCCGGCCGTAACCGGTTCTGTCTGGCCTGGCAGCGTGATATAGACGAAACATTCCTCAGAAGGCATTGCTTGGTCCCCCCCCCCGTCGCGCACGCTCGCGCTCATCGAGGCCGCTTAGAGCGAGCCCCTCCTCATCGTTCTTCGGGTTGGCAACGTCGGCAAGAGACGGGAGAAGATTCATTGCCCACAGCATGCCGAGATACACGCCGGCACTGGTGCTCAATTTCCCGTTCTCAGCATCGGCGATGACGTGCCGATCTACGCCCAGCTTAGTTGCCAGCTCTGTATGGCTCAGGTTGCGGCGCAGGCGCGCGGTCCGGAGATTGTTGCCCAAGCGCTTGATCGCTTCCTGAACGGCAGAGGGTGGTGCGCTGATAAACTGACTGCGAGGAGGCATGGCGTCTTAAGGCTCCATTAAAATGCTTTTTGGCGCCTTATGGCACCAAGGAATATAACACTCCTCTTCGGCTATGTCAACTGCTTGGCGCTTTAAGCTACCGCAAAGTCGTATATTGGCGCCTTAATACGCCAAAACTTCCCTAAAAGGCTGAGAATTGGCCGTGTGCACCTTGGGCCTCAACATTGGGCCCGCTCATCCGATCCCGACATGCATCAGATGGGAAACCAATTGACGGCGGCCTCGCGAGTACATAACAGGAACATCGAAGACTGCCCTTTCAACCTCGCTCAATGCGGCAAAGCCAGTTCTTTGCCAAAGAGCGGGCGATTTCTGCCCGGCTCAAAAGTGCGGATTGCGTGGAAAAGGGCGGCGACCGGCAAACAGCATGTAGACATCGCCGCCGCAGACGGCCCAATCGCACTTGGATGATTTTCAATCGGGACCGGTCGGAATGGGGAAGTTCATGAACTTTAAAGCAATCGCAGCCGGCGCTTCAACTGAACCGACCTTGCAATGCCCCAACTGCAATCACGAGATCCACCTGACGGAATCATTGGCTGCTCCGCTGCTCGCGGAAACGCGTCAGCGCTTTCAGGAACAGCTGGCGAGCAAGGACGCCGAGTTGGCTCGAAAAGTCGAGGCGCTGCGGCTGGAACGCGAGCAACTTACGAGGGAACGCGAGCAACTTGAAGACCGGGTCGCACAACGATTGGCGATAGAGAGGGCGCAACTTGCCTCTAGCGAGGGAAGGAAGGCACGCGAGGCGGCTGCCGCTGAGCTACAAGCGAAGGAAGCGGAGGCTGCAGAGCTAAGGGCCAGCTTGGCCAACAACAACCTCAAGCTGGCCGAGGCCCAGAAGCAACAAGCCGAGTTGATGCGACAACAACGAGCGCTCGAACAGGAAAAGCGGGAGCTCGACTTAACCATAGAAAAACGCGTGCACGCATCCATCGGGGAAATCCAGACTAAGGCAAGGCAGGATGCCGACGAAGCCGCGCGCTTGCGGGTTGCGGAAAAGGACCAAACAATCGAATCCATGGCCCGCACGATCGAAGAGTTGAAGCGCAAGGCCGAGCAAGGTTCGCAACAGTCGCAAGGTGAGGTTCTCGAACTTGAGCTGGAGGAGTTGCTCCGGGGAAGGTTTCCCACAGATCTGATTGAGCCTGTCGGCAAGGGTGAGCTCGGTGCCGACGTGATGCAGCAGGTGAACGGCTCGATCAGTCAACCCGCCGGCATCATCCTATGGGAGTCGAAGCGGACTAAGGCATGGAGCGACGGCTGGCTTGCAAAACTTCGCGATGATCAACGCCGCTGTGGCGCGGACGTGGCGCTTATCGTCTCACTGGCTCTACCAAAGCATGTAGAGCATTTCGATCTCATCGACGGCATCTGGGTTGCTCATCCGCGATGTGCGCTCCCGGTTGCAGTGGCTCTCCGCCAGGGACTTATCGACGTCAACAGTTCGCGCATGGTTCAACAGGGACAGCAGACCAAGATGGAGCAGGTCTACCAATACCTGACCGGCACAAAATTCCGCCAACGGGTGGATGCCGTGGTCGAGAAGTTTAACGAAATGCGCGAGGATTTGGATAAGGAGCGCAAATTCTTGGGAAGGCAGTGGGCCAAGCGCGAAACGCAAATATTGGCCGTGATCGAATCGACCGTCGGCATGGTTGGTGACCTGCAAGCGATTGCCGGCAAGGCGATGCCGGAGATTCCCAGTCTAGAGGTCCCAATGTTGGAAGCCGCAGGCGAACGTGACTGGAAAGTAGGATAAGGCATCGACTGACCATCGACATCGGGCTGACGCGAGTGCGCCGGAAGAGCAGGATTTATCGCATACTGCCTGGTTTCACCGTTCGGCCCAGCCATCCAGGCGCCGTAGTAGAACATGCCCCCAGAAATTTCTGCCTTGCCGAAGGCCGCGCCTTCGCCTGCCGCCAACCATACTGCTGGCGGCACACTCGAACGAAGCTTGCTTATCGCTGGTGGCGGGCTTTGACCGGAATTCGGAAGCTCGGAATGCCGCTCTGAAGGAGATACGTTCTGCGACCTGCCCCTCAAAGTGAGATAGAGGAGCCAAACAACCCCGGCTGCCAGAACACACGATCCTATCGCGGCTGCGTGTTCCACAACGAATCGATAGATGGCCATAATAGCCACCACCAATCCGCCAATCAGGACCAGAAAGATGGTCCCGGCGTCAGATGATTTACCCCGTCGTCGCCCCATGGATGGTAGTCTCTAGCCCGCGCTCTGTAGCCTTCCTTCGGGCGACTCTTGCACGACGCACAACTCGCGGCAACGGCGTGGCTACAGTCAGTCACAATGAGGGAAAAGCACTATACAACAAGGCTCTGTAGCCCCTTATTCGACCACCGACCTGGTTCCGTGCCGCTATAGGAAATCGGCGCGGCCGCATCAGCGCCCGTACACAGTAAGGATTTCCCTTGGTGCGGGCAGCCCACCATGGGATCGCAAAAGCCCTACCGGGCACCTAAGGCGATCTCACATCACCGGGCGAGAATCGGAGAGATTGACCGAGCCGTCACCGGCGACTCCTTTGTCACAGTCGACAGGCTGGCTCCAAGGTGCGGGCTTGCGAGTTAGCAAGCCGAGCGGCGGGCTCTATCCCGCCTGACAGCGGAGGCCTTCGCCATGGCAACTCGTGGCAAAGGACCCAAAGACGTGTTTGTGAAGCGATACTCGCGATGGAAGGCGGGCAAGCGCGAGCAGGTGCGCGATGCGCACCGTGCTGCGGCTTACCGTCTAAGCTTGCGAAGATCGAAAGATCAGCTGGTGTTTGGGTTCTACCAATCAGGCCCGGCCTGAGAGGGAGCCGGTGACGGTAGCTTTGGGCGGGACCAGGGGCAGGCGAACGACCTTCTTCGCTCCCGTGATGGCCTCTTCCGCCACGCGCCATCCAATGGACCCGTGCAGCTTCCACAGCCGCGCCCACGTGCGAGGCAATTGACTGAGATTGTCGGAATCATCCGCTGCCGCGTCGGAAAAATCCGGATTCACCGCGCCGAGGTACCCATCGAAATAGGGCACCAACGCTATTTCGAGCCCCCGCTCGATCAGGAGATCATAGTTGGTTGAGAAGATTTCGACTGGTTTTGCCCGCTGGACGGAGCTCAACCAAGCCGCGAACTCAGCATGAAGCTGAAACCCCTTGGTCGGATCAACACTTACTCTCTGATAGATTGCCTTGCAGATCGCTCGGTCCAACTCTGTCGCAGCAACGCCAGTGAAGCCGCCGGCCGCCGCAGTTTTGCTGTCGCCGATCATCTCGCGACAGAGCCTTACGCGGTTTAGTACGTGCTCAATGTGCGCCCCTGCCCCGACTTCGGACAAGACGCGATCATACTCAGGTTGCATCTTGGCGTCGAGTTGACTCCGAACGTTTGAGGTCAGCTGGACTACACCATTCAAACCAACTGCTTGCGATGTGCCCGCACCAAAGAAAACAATTAGCCTCCGGCGGTCAGACGTCAGCTGTTCTCGGAGCTCCTCGCCCTCGCGCATGGATCGAACGTCGTCACGCCGGCGCCTCCACCTATCAATCTTTAACTGTGTTTCGTATCGGGCCAGACTGACACATTGATGCAAGTCAGATACCGAATTTCCCGATCGCGATGGTCCAATCGCCAAGGCGCTCTCGCCGTCGGTCCCGGCTTGGCTCGCCGGTCGGCATGGGAGGTCCGAGAATTTGAGCTAATCATTAGATCAACATCACAATCTGAATAGACATTCAATTGGGGAATTCCCTAGGGCGCGCGCGCCGCGGGTCAAATGAATCGTCACACGCCGACATGCCGCCGCCGATCCAGCGCGTCTGGTACTTCACGGCCATCTCTGCTTCACCATGCTCACCATCCTTGTCATAGACCTTCGAGACCATGACAATGGTCTCATCGTTGCCGTGGTTGGTCACAGGATCACCTACGCGCGTCATTTCTTTTTCGGCACCAGGTTGAGACTGACCGTGCCGCAGCTGCAGCGGAGCACCTCCTTGTCGCCCTTGATAGGTGAAACGCAGAGGAACTCACCGCAATCGGTGTTGGGGCATTGCATCAGTCGAAGCAATTCCTGAAACGAACTCGCGACCGCAACGAATTCCTTCGGTTGCAGATCCGCCCAGGCGTTGTAATGGACGGCCTTGTTGATCATCCATTCTTCCGACTTCGTTGCGGCGACACGTTTCTTGGATTCGACCTGGAGCGTTTCGGCCTCCTGGATATTCTTGCCCCATGAGGCCGCCGAATCGCGCGCCTCCTGGAGGCGGGCTTTCCAGGCGGCCAACACGTTGGGCCAGAGATCACCGAGATCGTATTGTCCGTTACCGTGATATTCGATGCGAGCACGCAGGTTGTCAGCCAGGATCGTCGAGGTGAATTCGAGGTAGCGGCGCAACGTTCCCGCCGCCTGCGGGACATTGCCCTTAGCCAGGTATTCGTCGATCTGCGTCCAGACGTCGCCTTCGGTCCAGACCTGTGGGCCGCCGTCAACCGTCCAGCCGCCAAAGCTGAGCGTGCTCTGGACCAGCTTTTCGCTCTGCATGAACTTGAGCCACACCCCGTCGTGGGTGGTCAGGATAAACTGCGTGTTGGGAAACTTCTGCTTCAGGAGCGCACAGACCTCACGCCGATGGCCGGCATCGACAGACATCAGCACATCGTCCAAGACGGCGAGCGTGAACCCGTCGCCGAGCGTATGCTTCACCAGTGCAAGATAGAGGCACAGACCCATACCATCTTGATGGCCCTCGCTATGGTAGGCGCCAGGCGGAAACTTGCCCCGGCCGTAGAAGTCAACATCGAAAGCGAGCCTGCCGAACGACGGCGAGAGCTTACCCTCGAACTTGTCTTCATCGTCACGGTTGATGAAGCTGTAATATTCGGTGAAATCCTTTTGCACCTTGTCGTAGATGCCCTCCAGGATGGCGGTGCTGACCGCGCCGTAGTGGCTCAGCACGGCCGACGCTGTCTCGGCCTGCTGCGCCGACACGCTCAGCGCGCGCCGGGTCACGCGGCATTGATCGTATTTTTCCTGCGCCACGATCAAGAATTCCTTCGCCACTTCCTCCGTTGAAGGATCTGGCAACGTGTCGATATGAGCCGCAAGACCGTCTGTGGCTTGAAGCAGCTCGGCCGCGATGGGCGAGCCCAATCGGCCGAGTGCTTGCAGGGCTTCAGCAATGACCGCCGGGTCGCCAACGACCTTATCGAGGATGACGCGGTCGCCGTCGAGCGCCTTGGCCTGAGCGCCGAGTGCCGAAGCATCTATCGGAGGGTTGGCCTTCTCGCACCATTGGGCCACCTTGCCGGCGTCCCGGACCACCGCCTGCAGGTGCGCCGTAAGAGGAGCAATTGCCGCTGCAAGCTGCTCCAGAACAGCAGACGCGGCATCGGCTTTTGCAATCTTCTCCTGAAGATGGGCAGCCAGCGCTGCCATTTCCCAGGCGTTGTCACAGAGCGGGCAAGCATCTTCCTCAAGAAGGTCGAGCCCCCGCTCGAGCAGCGCGCGTTGCTTGACCACCTTCAACAATGCCGGGTCATCGGTGAGCTTGGTGAGCGCGGCAACAGCCGCAGCCCTATCACCGGTTATTCCCGCCTGCTGCGAGGCAGCGAGACGATCCAGATAGGCTGCAAGGTCGCTCTTGGCACCAAGCTTGGAAAAGGGTTGCAGCGTCTTCTCTTTGACCTCTGTATTGACGCCTTCCTTCAGGGCATTTGCCGGCGCGAGGTCCGTGACCGGGTCGAGCTTCAGAACGGCACGCCGGGCATTTACCGCAGTAAGCAGCTCATTCTTTTTGGGAGCCGCGATGCCGAGGTGCCGGAAGAAATCGGATTTGGTACGCTGATCTTCCGCCTGAGCCCGGGTGTGGTCGCGCTTTGCCTCATTGGCAACGCGCTGGAACGAGGTCCGCAGCTTTTCGAGTTGATCGAGGCGCAGAAGCTCCTGGACGTATTGCGACCGCTTCCCCGCCGGGACGAGGATGTATTTGATGATCTCGCGACGAGACAGTGCAAACTCAGGATGGGTTTCGAGCTGTGCGAGAATGGACTTGGCCTCGGTGTCGTTCGGCTCCAGCGTCGCGGTCGTTGCGTTCTTGACGCTCCGTTCGATCGTGAAGCTTTTCTTCAGGGCAGGCGCATAAACCTTGAGGCGAACCAGCGCGTTCTGGGGCTTCTTGCTCGAATCTACGTGCGGGGCGTGCGCCTTGACGCTCAGTTCAGCCGTACCCGTGCCACCGAGCCGGGTGATGTTTCCGGTGAGGGCGAACTCGATGGCATCCACGATGCCGCTCTTGCCGGTACCGTTCGGTCCCGCGACGCCGAGGCTCCTGCGCCCGAGCGAACGCTTCAGATGACGGATGCCGCGGAATTCGACGATCTCGATTTCCTCAATCTGGATCATCGTTCTGCTCCGCAGGGGTGAAGATCGCCTCCCGCAGGCTGTCTGCGTCAAGCTTGTGTTCCGTGAGCGCCTGTCGCAACGCGGTGAGCGATGCCGACGGCAAAGTCTTATGGTCCTCAAGCCTTTTCGTGAAAGCGTCGATCACGGACGAGACCGTCGACGAAAAGGGCGGGTCACTCTGAGCAGCCATCTATGTCCTTCCCGTCCGCCGTACCGTCGCGGCCGCTGCCGCGCGTCGCTCGCTGATTCGTGCTATCTAAGGGTGCGCCACGGAAAATCGAGCGCGGAGCTTGTAGCAGATTAGTATATGTGCCGTATAAATGATTGCGCTTGCGCAAGCTAGATGCGATGCGACGAATCCTATGGCGATGGTTTTTTGTCGGGTGCGCAAGGATTCGATTGCACGGCGAAGGTCGGTTAACCCATTGAACTAACACACATGGAAGGCTCATTGGGGGATATTAGCGTCCGAGGTCCTTAGCCAGCCAAGAGCGTGCCGGGGCCTGCCGCATCATCGAAAGGATCCCTCGCGATGGAGCGACCTGACGGGCCCCTCTGCGTTTCGATGAAGGCGCCCGATGAGGTACAGCAGTTCCGAAACGAGGTGATTGAGCGCCACCGTGTGGATTGGAAGCCGCCTCCCATGAACCGACCGAGGCAAGCGTAACTGGCGGATCTTTGATGGATTAAGCCGCCCGCATGATCGCAAGGACGTCCAATTCCGCGACACCAGTTCCCGAGCGCGCGGCGAGGCGCGCTCCGAGTCAAAAAGATGCCGCTGCCGGAGTTTCCAGCAGCGGCGCCAGTCAGGGAGGAAGCAGACGAGCCGGTCTGCTAGCGGATCCGTAGGGCGCAGATAGTTCGCCCGAAATTTCTTTACCCGAGACGCGCTTTACGGGCCCTCTTTCACCGCGAGCGGAGCTCGCTCAGTACCCTGCAGCAAATCGCATCCGGCACTCAGGACGGGCGCGGAGAGCCCCGTCATGCAGCCAGGAGGAAACGGCGCCGACGACCACCCCTTCCCAGCCGAACCTGGCTCCTACGCCAAAGAAGGACAGGACGTTGCTCCGGTAACGATCGACGTCGTGGTCTAGACCTGGATGAAGCGGCGTGTAAGATCGGCGGAAGCATCAATTGGGTAGGGTTGGGTAGAAACCGTGAGAGTAGGTCGCCTTGCCGCAAGTCTCTCCTCGTCTCGCGGTGATCAGATGACGATCTATGCGCCATCACTGCGGACCCTTCCACAGAACGCCATGCTGGTCATGGCCACGCTTCCCGTCATCGACTGGAACGACTGTCTCCTGCGGAACTTGCAAGCGGGGCCCAAGGTGCCCCCTTCCTGCTATGCGGCGATCGTCATGATCGACCCGTTTGCATGCTGGGAAGATCTTGGTGATTTGTTGGAAGGTGCAAGGATGACCGGAGTGACGAACTTTCCGCCTGCCTTCATGATTGAACGGACACCGGCAGGAGTGCCGCTCGATCGCGGTCAGGAGCTCGAGCTTCGCCGTATGGAGTGGTTTGCAAGCCGAGGGTTCAAAGTCCTGTTTGTCGCGGCGGACGAGGCAAAGATAACAGCCGCGGAGCAACGGCTAGGTTCGCAACTGGATGGGTCCGTCTATCTGCGACCCGAGGCGCTTGCGCTGCCGATTGGATCGGACATCAGGCTCATAAGCCTTGGCTCTCATGGATCGTCGTCGGTACCGAAGTTCTCTCTGGAGCAGGCCTCCACGGCCAAGCAGCCGCTTCGACGGGCATGAGGCCTTATTCGAGGATCCGTAGTTTCTTGATTTTGTTGTAGAGGGTTTTGCGCGAAAGCCCGAGAGAGCGAGCAGTCTTGCCGCGGTGAAGCCGGTTTCTCTTCAGGCCCTCGATAATCCAGTCTCTCTCGGACAGCGAGGCGGCGGGCCGTGCGCCTGAAGTCGGCTCCAACAGCGGCTTTAGCATCTCACCGGTGATGTGAGTTGATGCCAGGGTCACGAGCTGGTTCACGACCTGCCGCAGCTCGCGCAAATTGCCTGGCCAGTCGTGCCCGGCTAGCGCAAGGAAAGCAGAGTTTTCGATTGTGAGCGTCTGGGCGCTGGAATCTCCTTTGGCTTCGACGGTGAAGTGTTGAACGAGTTGCGGCAAATCTTCAAGCCTGTCGGGTAGCGAAGGTAACTGGAGATCCAGCCCGGTAAAAAGGTCGAGAAGCCGCGCGCACAGAACCGTTTCAAGTCCAGCGCCTCGGGCCACTGTCGCGGTCGCAATGATCCGAGCGTGGGAACGCATGACAGTTACCCCGTTCAGAGGGGTAAACCCGCCTGTCTCCAGGTAATCGGCGAGGCGCTCCTGGCCTTCGCGCGAAAGCTGGTCAACATGCAGCAGCAAGACGGCGCCGTCGCTCGACGCCTCCAGCAGCGACAATTGGCGTCTGCCACTCTCAAGGCGCTCGGCGCCGAAAAACGGGCCGAGTGTATCCATCGCCGGACCGGGTCGGCAATGAAACAGCATCGCCTTGGCGTGCCTGCGGTCGCTAAACGCGTGAACCAGGCTTGCTATTCTACGCTTGCCCGAGCCGGCCTCTCCCCAGATGAGAACGGGGCTGGGGGTTGCCGCAACCCGTTTGGTCATCTCGAGGACGCGCTTCATTGCCGAGGACTGCGCGATAACGCCGTGCCTGAAGCCACTCAACTGCAGCTTCCTTTCGAGCAGATCCACCTTCTCGCGCAACAGGTGGATGGTCTTGAAGCCCGACGTCACCTCGAGGACCGACATCTCCAAAGGCACGCGGTCCAGCGAAGAGCCTCCGATGAACCCTTGGATTCCGGTTTCGCGGCAGATGTCCAGGAGCTCGTCCGGCTTTGTGATCGGGCCGCCCCCAAGCAAGCAGATGGTGCTCTTGTTGACGGATTGAGCAACGCGCGCAACGGCATTCGTACGCGCTGCAAGTTCAGACAGGCTGATCGACGGATCCGACCCGCTTTCAACCGCGCGGTTTAGATTGAAGTTGATGCAAATGGCCTCGGCGCCGGCTTCGACCATTCGACGCGCTTCAGATTGAGTGCGAGTATAGGCAATCGTCATCAGGCCGCGTTTTGCAGCCTTCACAAGGAGCTCGATCTCCCGGGAATAGCCAAGGCCGGACTTCTCGAGCAACGACCTGCGGTCATCATCGATGTGTATAACCGAAGGGAAGTTGGTCACGCCAGCAAATCCCCATTTGATGATCCGGTCGAGCCATCGATCCAGATCAAGCTCGGGGTCGAATGTACAGGTGCCGAAGAAGACCGGCAGTTTCGTATTTGGCAGGATCTCGGTCCGTCCGAACCCCGCTACGAACTCGTTACTATTGCGGATTGGAAGAATCGAGGCGGGCGAGGCCCCGCCCATGGCACGAAAACGGCCAGCATTGAGTGCGAGCACGAAATCGGCGCCCGCCCGCTCCGCGGCCCTGGCCGTCATGCCCGATCCGATCCCCGCACCAAGGACGAACGAACGGGAATTCCGGAAGAACTGCCTGATGCCGGCTCCCTTCACCTCAGTGGTCCGCGTGTCGATCCGGAGCCGGCATCATCGCACGGCTCAACGTCAAGACTAGCTCCAAGTCGCAGGCACTTGCAACCGCCGAACCGCCTTTCCATTGCTCATGAACAAGTGGCAATCGGCTGGAGCGGCGGTGAGGGTAAGCTTTCCGGCGCCTTTGCGCGAGCCGGATTTTGGTGCCCTGGCGACGACCGTTTCGTCTCCAACGTTACCGTAGATGTACGTGACACTTCCGAGATGCTCAACGAAATCGACCTCAAGTCCAATGGAGATCTCCTGCTGCTCGGGTGCCGGCGAGCAGAAGTCATCCGGGCGGATTCCGACAGTGACCGGCTTGCCAACTAGCATTTGGTCCGGCTGGACCGGAACGGAGATTGTAGAACCAGCCTCCAGTCGGACGTGCAGGCCTTGCTCGTGAGCTGCCACGACCTTGCCGCCCAGGAAGTTCATCTTCGGCGAGCCGATGAATCCTGCCACAAAGCGAGAGGCCGGATTGTGATATAGATCGTGGGGGCTGCCAACCTGTTCGATGTTGCCGTCCTTGAGGACGACGATCTTGTCGGCCATGGTCATCGCCTCGACCTGGTCATGTGTCACATAGATCATGGTATTTCCGAGCTGCTTGTGGAGCTTGGCAATCTGAACCCGCATTTGCACGCGCAACTCGGTGTCGAGGTTGGACAGGGGCTCATCGAACAGGAACACTTTTGGTTCTCGCATGATGGCGCGCCCGATTGCGACGCGCTGGCGTTGCCCGCCTGAAAGCTGTCGAGGCTTGCGATCCAATAGATGGTCGATCTGCAATAGCGACGCTATTTTGGCTAACTTGGCCGCGATCTCGGCTTTCGAGGCTTTGGCCATGCGCAGGGGAAAGGCCAGGTTCTCTCTCACCGTCATATGCGGATAGAGAGCGTAACTCTGAAAGACCATGCCGAGGTTGCGATCGGCCGCATCGATGTCGTTGACGAGCTCATGGTCGATGAAGAGCCGCCCGCCGCTGATGGGCTCGAGTCCGCCAATCATGCGCAGAAGCGTGGATTTGCCTGACCCGGACGGACCAACGAAGACGACAAATTCGCCGTGATCGATGGTCAGATCGATATTACGCAGGATCTCGATGGTCCCATAGGCCTTCTTGATGCTCTCCAGGCGAACGTTGGCCATTATGCCATCCTCTGTCGCGCCTCGGCCGCGTGAGCAGCACTTACCTCAATTTCGCGCAAGCTCGATACGATGAAGTCCGGGGCCATCAAGGAGGGATCCTGAGGCATCGGCACGCCGGTTCTGACAAGCACCGTGGCAAGACCCGCCCTCTTCCCGGCTTGAATATCCGTAGATACTTGGTCTCCGATCATAATGGTCGAACCGCGGTTCGTACCAAGGCGTGAGAGCGCTGTCTCGATCATCGGCACTTGCGGCTTCCCAACGATCGAGGGCTGCACTTGCGTAGCCGCTGCCACAGCTGCAATGGTCGCACCAGCCCCAGGCTCGAACCCGCTGGCCGTCGGCAGCAGAAGATCGGGATTGGTTCCGATGAAGACGGCGCCATTCAGGATCGCTTCAACGGCAATTCGCATCTTCTCGTGCGTGATATCCCGGTCAAGTCCCATCACAACGGCTTCAGGCGTTCGGTCAGTGACCTCCAGTCCAACATCGCGCATGGCTGTGACAAGCGAGGGAGCGCCGATGACATAGATTCGCGTCAACTGCGGATAGTTCGTTCGAATGAGTTCTGCGGCGGTGATAGCACTTGTCACGACCTCTGACGCCGCGATCGGAAGACCAAATCCTCTCAGCTTGCGGACGACGTCCTCAGGGGTATGCGTGGAATTGTTCGTCACAAAACAGAACGGCACGCCGGCTTCCTGCCATCGCGTAAATGCTTCTATCGCATCCACGATTGCGGTGCTGCCACGATAGACAACGCCATCCAGGTCCGAGATGATCCCTTCTATTGGCGGCCAGTTCACGTTTGAGCCGGTGCTATCCATGCATCAGCATCCCGCCATTCACATGGACGACCTGCCCGGTCATGTAGGAGGCAGCGGGGCTGGCCAGGAACACCGCGAGGCCTGCGATATCTTCCGGCAATCCGACCCGGCCCAGCGGAATTCGGCCACTGTGGCGCACTTCGGTCTCCTCCCGCGGACGCCCGTGCATGGGTGTATCGATGATCCCGGGTGCAATCGCGTTGACGTTGATCTTGAGCGGAGCACATTCATAGGCGAGCAACTTTGTCACGTCGTGTACGATCGCCTTTGACAAGCAATAATCAGCGCCGCCTGCCTGGTAGTTGAAAACCGCGCCTTGAGATGACAATGAGGACCCGACATTGACGATGCGGCCGCCCTTGCTCTTCATGAAGCGCTCGATCGCTTGCTTGGCACAGCGAAGCACCGCGACGGAATTGATCTGTATGGTCTTTTCGATTCTATCGGCATTGCCGGTCAGAAGCGGCTGGGCCGATTTTATTCCAGCGTTGTTGATCAGGACATCGAGCCTGCCGAAGCGCTTGGCGATCTCATCAAGCACCCTGCCGACATCATCTTCTCGAGACACGTCCATGCTCATGGGCAGAATGCCATTGCCGTGCGGCAAGCGCGTCAGAATGTTCCGGAGAATTTCCACATTTACGTCGGTTGCCAGGACGTTCGCACCGCCCTGACGGAAAGCATTGGCAATGGCTGAGCCAATGCCCCCGCCCGCACCGGTCACGAGCACGGTCCTGTCTGCAACTGAGAACTGTTCAGTCATTCCAACTCCAACATCGTTTGAGAATTCAGAAACTCGTCGACGGCCCCACTGCTGGGCATCGAGCTCTGGGCCCCGCGTCGCGTCACGCATAAGGCGGCAACCGCGAGCGCCTTTTTGATCGCTTCTCGTATCGGCAACCGGTGGGCAAGAGAGGCTGCGAAGGCTCCATTAAAGGCATCGCCCGCCGCGGTTGTATCAACGACCTTCACAGGAAATGCCCTCAGCGCAAAAGACGCGCTGGCATCGGCGTAGTAGGCCCCCTGCCCACCAAGCGTGATCAGGGCAGCTCTTGGCCCGAGATCGAGAAGCTTTCCGGCCGCATGAGCTGCGCTGTCGAGGTCGTGCACCTCGACACCGGTGAGCTCGAAAGATTCCGTCTGGTTTGGAGTGACGAAATCGACACTCCTCCATGCCGCCGCCGACAGGCCCGCCCTCACGGGCGCCGGATTGAAAATGAGATCGAATCCTTTGCTGCTCTTCATTGCAAACAGGTGATTGAGCGCGGGGACGGGCATGCCCATCTCGGCAACGACGATTGCGTCCCGCTCAATGAATTCGGCCGCCTTTTCGACCATGCTTGGTGTGACATTTGCATTGGCTCCCGGGTCTATGACAATGATGTTGGAGGCGTCGTCACCGACAAGGACGAGAGCAGAACCCGATATCTCCCCTGGGCACACCGCTATGGCATCGAGACGGACACCTGCCTCACGCAGCGCTTGCAGCAAGGATCGACCGGCGTCGTCATCGCCAAGCCGGGTGTAGAAGCTCGGCCGAAGGCCCAATCGAGCTGCGGCGACCGCCTGATTGGCGCCCTTGCCTCCCGCATTCCGCTTTAAGCTTCCCATCAGGCTTTCACCCGGCGTTGGAAGCCGCTCGACGTTGAAGCAGAGGTCGAGATTGGTCGTTCCGAAGAACATCAATGGTCTGGGGCTCATTTCACGGCTCCGAAGGTAAGACCACGTTCGAGATGACGCTGGCCAAGGATGATCAGGACGACCGGCACAATCATGGTCACCACCAGACCCGCAGCCATCACCGGATAGAACTGAACGCCGGGATTGAGCAGCTTGAGCAGGGCGACCGTGACTGGTGCTTTCGTCGAACTGAGGATCAGGCCGAGCGCGAAGTTGTGCCACGCGAGCAAGAAGATAAGCAAAGAGGCGCCTATCAAGCCGGGCTTTAGAAGCGGAAGAACGATGTGCCAGACAACCCGGAATGGCTTTGCGCCATCCATGGCGGCCGCCTCCTCAACGTCCTTTGGGATGTCCTCGATATATGAACGGCTCAGCCAAATGATCATTGGCAGCGTGACGACTTGATAGACCCAGATCATACCGCAATAGGTGTCATAAAGGCCGATTGTCTGAAACACGCTGAACAGCGGTATGACGACAAGGAGAGCCGGCGCGAAGCGGAAGCCCAGAATGAAGAATGCGATGTCCTCCTTCATAGGGATATCACGCCTCGCCAGGACGTAGCCTGCCGGTACCCCGGCAACGAGCGATACGAGCACCGCACAAAGCGAGATGACGACGCTATTCGTGATCGGGGTCAAGAAATCAACCTTGATAGTGCCATAGCTTGTCGCCCCGGCGTGGGCGGCATCGAACAAAACGCGGAAGTTTTCAAATGTTGGAGTGAAGATAAAGCGCGGCGGCCAGGTCATGACCTCGGCCTGCTGCTTCACCGACATCATCACGATCCAGACCAGCGGAAATGTCAGGATCAGCGTACAAGCAACAATCAGCAGATTAAGGAACAAGCTTGCAGGCGTTGAGCGATTAAAACGCATGTCAGCCCCCTCTAGCTTACGCGCTGACGGACCAACCGCCACAATCTCACCATGGCAAAGGTTCCGAGAAGCACGATCATCCAATTGACAACCATGAGCGCGGCACCACGCCCGAAGGCGAGATTTTGAAAGGCCGTGATGTAGGCGCGAACCGAGAGCACGGAAGTACTGTCACCCGGCCCGCCCTGGGTTGTTCCGAAGATGATGTCAAACTGGTTGAGCGATTCGATCAGCCGAAATACCGCGGCGATCAGGATGTACGGCGCGATGAGCGGAAGCTCGATATGGAGGAACGTTGCCCAACCCCGCGCGCCATTGACCCGCGCGGCTTCTCTGACCTCATCGTTGATGCCCTGCAACCCGGCGAAGATGATGAGCGCAAAGAATGGCGTGTAAGTCCATATGTCGATGAGTAACAGTGAGAACATCGCCGTGCTGGCATCCGAAATCCATGCGAACCGTCCGATCCCAACGAGCGAAAGCAAATAGTTCAGGATCCCAATCTGCGGATCCATCATTGTGGTCCACATCAAGGCGACGCTCATTGGCGGCAGAACCAGGGGAAGGAGAATGACCGGCCGCATCAGCCGGGCAAGGAACACCCCACTTGCGAACAATTTGGCGAGCGCAAGCCCAAAGAACGCTTCGGCGAGCACGGCGGAGCAGGCATACGCCATAGTCGCCCGCACGCTGTTCCAGAAATCTTGGGTCTTGATTGCCACTTCATAGTTGGTGAATCCAATGAAGCGAACCACGGGACGGCCAAGCTTGAGATCGGTGAGTGATTGAAAGACCCCATAGGAAAACAGAAAAAGAAATCCAAGCAGGATGATGATTGCGGGGGCAATCGCAGCAAGGCTCCACCAGTCAAGAGCATTCTGCTCGGCCTTTTGCACCTGCTCGTTTTTGGACGAGGACAGCTGGTCGACCGATGATTGTAGCGTCACGATTGCGTCGATGCCTTGAAGGTCCATCGCTCACTTCTCAAAGGATACTCGGGCCTGGTGGGGGCGGCAAACCCCTTATGCCGCCCCCTCAACCGCCTTACATGGAGGAGCGGATCTCGGAGGCGAGGTCGGTCAAAGTCGCCTTCACGTCCGCGCCGTTGACCATTTTCTGCATGGCGACTGCCCAGGCGTTCATTGCCTCGGCAAATCCTGCGCGCGGCGTAAAGGCCAATGCAGCCCTGTCCTGCACGATTTTGAAGGTATCCACGAAGTTCGTGAATTCCGGTTTAGTCGCGTAGTCGAGCCAAACCTTGTCGCTCCAGGTCGAGGCGCGCGGAGAGTTGACGAGCTTCCCTGCGACGGCACCCTTGAGCTCGACCTGCTTTGACGTCGCCCACTGGATGAACAGCCAGGCTGCTCCCTTTTTTTGAGAGGCCGCATTCATGGCCAGGGACCAGATCCAGATGTTCGATTCAAAATTCTTGCCGTTCGGAGCTCGCAGAGGGGGAGCGAATGCGATCTTGCCCGAAGCGGGCTTGCCGGCGACATCGTTCCAGAACCCGAACATGTTGGAATCGATCGCCATCGCTGTCCGACCCGAATTGATGCCATCGACCACCTGATACCAGTTGTCATTGGCAAAGGATTGAGCAGCGCACTTCTTGATCATCTCCACATAGTCCTGGTGGAAGGCGACGGACTCGGGCGAATCGAGACCAGTTTCTAATTTGCCGTCCTTGACGACGAAGTCGTGCACACCGTAAGACTTGGCAATCGAGATGGCGGCCGTGTGGATGCTGCTCCAAAAGCGGACCCCCCGCACGCCCAGAGGTGTGATCGCCGGATCCGCAGATTTCAGCTTCTCGCAAGCCGCGGACATTTCAGGCGGGGTTGTCGGAACCTTGATACCGTGCTTGTCCAGAATGTCCTTACGATAGAATAATTGGATGTTTTCGAACCCGTGCGGGATAGCCCACACCTGACCCCCGCCCGCTTCGATTTGCCCGCCATTGACTTGCCACGTCAGCGCGTCACGCAATGCGGGGAAGAAGTCCTTGTAGTCATAGCTTGCCGAGGTGAGCTTTGGGTTGTTCAGATAGCGGTCGAGGGGCTCGAGTAGTTGACCGGGCGCGAGATCCCAAGCCGGCTGAATCCCCGTGCCGACGACGTCCCACGAGGCCGACTTCGTGCTCAGCTGGATTGTCAGCTTATTCCAGTAGGCGTCGTCCGGATAAAGCTCGGGTGTCACCTTGATGCCTGTCAAATTCTCGAACTCAGGCAGCTGTGCTGCAACGGCGTCAGCATACGGATGGATGTCGTAAGCCCACACGATCGAAGAGCCCTCGAACTGGCGCCAGTTGATTTCCTGCGCTTCGGCCTGGTCGAAAGATGTGGCCGCACCGGCCAAGAGAGTTGAGCAAATCAGAGCGGTTTTGACAAAATGAGCCGAATGGCCGCCCAAAGCGGCTAGCGTCCTTGTCATTAGTCCCTCCTCTGGCTCTTTGGCCTGCAAATTCACGTGCCCTGCTCTTCCAGGGCCGCGAGTGTTGGAAACGCTAACCGTCATTTTCCGCCCATGTGCACCCATTCAGATCGAAGTTGGGTAACATTGGGTAACTCAAGAAAGCAGCATCACATGATCAATGCAGGCGCATGTTCAGACCCCGCGAGCCACCCCGCAAAGAAGGGCCGATCCCCGCCACTGCTCGCGCTTTTTCATCAGTAGCTGGTCCAAATGCTCTACTGATTCCACCGCTCGACAGACGCGGCGAACTTGTTCTCGACAGACGACAACTCGCTGCAAATAACGACACATTGACGCAACCTTTCGCAATCTCCCATCGCACCGACGATCTGTCTCGCGACTGACCGAACGGCGGTGCGATAGGCGTCCCTCCCGCAGCGTGGGAAGTGTCTGACTTACTTTCCTCGAAGCAACTGCTCATGCAGGACGATGGGGTTGCCCAATCAGCGACAGCACCTTCCCTCGAATTTCTAAAGAATGGTGATGCGGCTGCTCGTCTCGATATTGCACGCGTGGTCGATGCGCTAAGTGGTCGCGTTTCGCTTCTCGATCTCCGCATGCGCCTCGGGGGACGAGGTCTTCCACTTTGTGCACGGCGCAGACGGCTGCGACGATTTGCATCCGTTGCATCATCTGGTTTGGTCAAGGATCGCATTCACTATTGGATTTTTTCATCCGACCAACACGGGCGCCGATGCTGCAACCGAGCTTGCTCTGCAGAAGGCGTCCTTCGACCCGTGTGGATATGCCGCTGGAAGAGACCATGCGTATGATCCGAGGAAAGTCGCCGCCTGATCGCCCTTGATTTTACCGTTTCTGGATTGAACGAGGGCGGAAAGCAAAACGCGGATTAATTGAAAAGCTTCGCCCAAGCCTGGAGACCAAGCTTAAGGGCACCGTTGAGCTTGGCGCCGATATCGGCATGAACGTGATGGGCGATGTCGTCAGCCAGAGCGAGAGCCCCCGACGCGTTCAAACATTCTGGAACGATTGGGTAAATCTGCTTTTCATCGTGTTCGAGAAGCGTCCGCAAATCCTGCAACAGCTTCGCGCGCTGCACATTCATACTAGGTTGCATGCGGCGCTCCGATGGAAAGCGCGGCGTTTTACCAGCGAAGACTTGCATGATATTGAGCACGCGTCGGCTGCGCTGGCTTATTGCCTGGCTTTCTTCACTGAAGACGGACTGCACTCCACTCTCGTGGCAATCAACTGTTTCAGTGCCGGCGTGCCTCTGACACTGCGGGTGCTATCGAGTTTCTAAAGCAGACCGAGACTGAACTTCAGGCTAGTGCGCGAGCATAGCAGCGGCTATTTGCTCTTCCTCTTTGGCGCCGCGGTTCTCGCTTCCTTCCTCGTCTTCGGCTTTGCCTGCGCTTTGGAAAAGCTCTCTTTTTCACCGTTTCGAGGGCTCCCGCTCGGACGCGGCATCGGACTCCTTGGGTTCGCGCAGCATGCGTGGCGCGTTCTTTCTTCGGCTGCTTCAGCATGAAGTCGGCGACCTCCGGGATGGAGTTTTGGAGGATCTGCGCCGGAAGGGTCTGAGCTTGGTCTTCAGCCCAGTCGTCCGCCCTAAGGGCTTGCTCTAGCAAGCCCTTAAAACTCTTCTGGAAAACGTCCCGATCGTCAGCCATTGGATGCCGGGGGTGATGCCTTGACGAGCCCGCTCAGCTTTCCAACGCCGCGGTCATCGCCGCCATCAGCGCCGCGCATATCGTCATTAGCCCTGCGACTTGCTCAATCGCGAGCCGGTCTGTCACGAGCTTCAGTTTTGCAGTACCCGATGCCGCCAGTACCTGCGGCTGTTTGCTCCTATATCCCTAGCGGAGGGCTCCTCTTCCGAATGAGGACACAAGCGCTTCAATCTTGATGATCGGCAGAGCTCGAAGCGTTACACCGCGCTCAAAGCTTTTGGCTAAGAGATTTATAGTAGCGGTGTTGACCCGAGCCTGCTGGATGCTCGAATTGAAAGCAACCCGCGAAATTCTCGATCGCCTGCATTACCCCTTTAAGTGATGGCGCCGTGAAGGCGTGGGCCTGCCCCGTAGACCAATGCGAGAGGTAGTTGCTCACGATCGTCGCCACCGAAGTGGGGAGGCCGGCGAGCTGGGCAGGCTCCAGGACCAGGCGCCCGGCCGCGTCATGGAGGTCGACGGCTGCCTTGATGGCGTCTATAAGGTTTTTTGCCATTTGCTTGTCGTCATTGAAGGCAATGCCGATGGGCACGGGAATGCCGACCCTCGAGATGACCTCCTCGAGTTTGAACTCGAAGTACTGCCTGATCCGAGGCGCGGCATCGTCGGTGTTTCCGGTATCGAGAAAGGCGTGAGTCGTGTCGCGAATCTTGTGGATTACGCCGGACTGCGGAAGCACCGATGTTCGCGTGGTGCCCTGAATGCACTGATGCCACCAACCGCCCTCGTTCGCATTCGTGTTGAAAAGCTTCTCCAGGACTGTGTCATGGCTACGCAGGATGACCTGAGGACCACCTGGGACCCCAGGCGCGCAAATTGTCCTTTGATCACGTTCATCAGATGGAACTGGTGCCCGGAATCAAAGCTCGATGTGACATCATCGAGAATCAGAAACTTGGCGCCCCCACCATAGAGCGAGGCGGCCGCCAATAGACGCTGATCCCGAAGGCGTTGCGATAGCTCTCCGAGAGGACGGCTCGGGCCGAGATGTCCGGCAGTGTCCAGAATTGAGTGAGGGAGATGGAAAGATCTTCGCTGCCGGCGCGCTTTTTCAGAGCCGGCACCACTTCGGTGTACATGATCGCCGCTCGCGCAAGAGATTCGGCGCTCATTTCGACCGGGGTAGCGTGTTATCAACCTCGCAGCAGCACGTCCTTTGTACGTTTCGTATAGAATGAATTCCAAGCGACCGCATTGGTCGTCCGAGCCCCCTCCAAGCACCCTTACGTCGTCATGTTGTCAAATGCGCGGTCATCGGCTGGGAGCGCAGCGGGGCAACTCATCGAACTTTCCGAGCATGGCAAAAGACAACTATGCGCCTGGGGCGGCGCGGCGCCGCGCAACACGAGCACGGCTGCCGCGCGCGACCATCTGGATGGCGATAACGATCGCCGCGCTCTCCATGCTCGAGATTGGATGAGCGTTGTTTTCACTATAAACGGACAAGTCCACCTCGACGCCAAACCCAGGGACAGCAACCGTCTGACGCAACTTTCTGACTCCAGTCACAGTTCGAGAGCAGATGAAGCACTCGCCGTCATATAAAATTCGGAATGGGATTCGTTGCTCGCGCATCATCACCGGCCTTGATGACTCAAGGGAACTTTGGACGCGCGCGCCGCGTTCGCGCCTCGATATCACTGCTAAGCGCTGGACGACAACATCATCGCTCTCACGATATTAGCGCGACTCGCGCGCTATGATCGTTTGGTGAGCAGCCTCACATTGCAGGATTTCAGCAAATTAGCTGGAAGTTTTGTTCAATTCCGCTCCCGTCCTGAGGCATTGTCATTGACGAAGCTTCTCTCATACCATGCGGCCCTCCTAACATGTCGGTGGGCAACCGGTTCTCCCACGGACTTACCAAGACACGGCCAACGTCGCCGCTGAAGGCCACTGCCCCAACAGCAATTGCAGTGGATTGCTCTGAGCTGCTGTTGCTGCTTCGGCCCGACAGACCTCGTGCCGGGCAATCACATCCCGTGTCGCCCACCACTTCTTTCGAGTCGTTCGTCTGGCCTGCGGCTACGTGGGACCATCGTGCCGTTAAAGCCAGCGAAGGATCCCCGCGCGCGAACTGGCGCACCGCTGAGTGCCGTCTAGCCGCGCGCCACATCGCGCGCAACCACAAGCTGATCTAGCAGAAATACAACGGATCATGCCGCTCAAACGCCGCAGAACGTCCTGGTTGCGATGTTAACATCGCTCGCCGATGGGTAGGGACAAATAAGCATGGTTAAAGCATTTCGCAATACCGTCATGGTACTCACTTTTGTCGTCGTCGCCGGCAGTAACATAATTTGGAGTTTGCTAGATGACTACGTCGCCTGCGGCCTAGCGCTAGCCGCGTCAATCACCGCCGGCTTTTGCGCCGAGCGCGCCTTCATCAAACGGTCCCATCGCGAAATGATCCGCCAACATGGCGCAGACTGGCAGGCTGGCAGCGAGCGCATAGAATCTCCCGGACCAACTAGGACGGCGAAGGCAGAGAAATGACAATCGACCGGAATATCCTCGAGAGCGGCACGAAGCGGGAGGCGCCCAAGCTGGAGGTGCTCGATTGCCCCCCTTGCGACAGTTGCTAGCCCATGGATCGGCGATCGAGGCATTGCGCACCTGGTACGCCATGCAGTCAACCGTCAATACCGTCGCCCTCTACGACGCAGCAGCAGCGCTGTTCGGCTCGGATTTCGACCGGGCCGAGTACCACGAGGTCGAGTGAATATATCTGATCTCGACGCGCTTGCAGTTGGGAAAGCGCGGGCCGAAGTCGGCGACGTCTGCACCGATGATTACGATCTTGATGCACGCGGGCTCAGGTGGCCGCGACAAGTGCAGCAACAGTCTCTTCCCGCGTAACTGATCGACTAGCTTTGTGGGGGACGCGACAACGAAATTGGGGGACGGAAGATCGGGCACCCTTATCCATGCGACGCTTCAGGGAAACCACTGGTCTGCGTGGCACTCAGGACCGAAATTTCAAGAAAATCAATGCATCCAATAGTGTGGATGGTGCTGGCAGAAGGGATTGAACTGTTTTTAGTTCAGGTCGGCCTCGATCCAGCAGGACGCCGCGAAATGCCGCATGGCGTGCCACTTAAAGCGCAATCCGGCATCTTGCGTGTTTTTCGACCGAAGTGTGGCGATCGGGCAGGCCTATTTGGCTCACCGAACTCTCTGAGTGCGTCAGCTTGTCGACAGCTGGTCCTAATAGAGCGAGAGCGAAACACTCGAACCGAGGGCGGCCATGGATCCATTTAACACCATCAACCGATTCGACCCAGAGTTCGCTGCTTACAACGCCGCGGTGCAACAAGCGCAACAGCAGCAACCGGATTTTGAGCCGTACTTGGCTGAAGTGCCGCAAGTTGGTACCTCTGCGATCGCAGAGGATCCTGTTTCTGCTGATCCCTACCCTCCTCATCTGTCGGAAGAAGGCTTTAGACTCGCTGAGACCTCAGGACTTGAGCACCAGAGGGCCGACGGTTCTCATCCCGAACACGCAGTGACCGGATGCGAGGATGCCGTTGTCCTGATGGGTGAGGATTACACCGGCCAGTTGAGGCCTGCTAAGAGACAGAGGACATTTAGCGAGACGCAAGCCTATGCCATTGAGCATCAGGCCAGCGAGCCTAGCAATTCAGCCGCTCGCGGGTTGATTGAAGAGGCCGGCACACCGTTTCGGGCCAGCGGTCCGTTGATCCTTCCTGCGGAAGACTACGCTCAGGATCAGCTGTGGGCGATGCTGGAAAACGCCGGCTCATCGTCGTCTCTGGAGCCAAATGAGCGTCATGACGACGCCGTGGATTCAGGAGTGGCCGTTCGTTCCTTCAACTCGCGGCAGGATGACCAACGCACGTCAGGCGCGCATGAGGGTAGCAGCGTCCCGCCGAGCCAGGACACGCCACCCGCTCCTTTCATAGTTCATAACGACCGCTTCACGGCGCTGTTCGTGCCCGCGGCGGCGATGAGGGGCGGCTCTCCACTGAATCTGTCAGGCGCACCCATTCATTTCGGATCTCGACGGGAAATCATTCCGCAGCCGAGCGCACAAGCGGCGAATCGGCCGTCGCCAGCACTGCTTGCACAGACGATGGAGCAAGCCGCTCCGGCGTCCGCCAGAACTGAGACGACGCCGGTGGCGGCCCGCGAGATTTACGCCGCATCATTCGCCGTTCCTCAGGGCTTTTCGCACGGCACACAACCCGCCCCAATCACGATGATCTCGAAGCTCGGCCGCTGGGGCCTCTTGCCGGACGCAGCGCAGCCGATGAAGCAATACGACATTCGCGGCGAGCGTTACACGGCGCTGTTGGGGCCGGAAGGCCCCAACGACGTTCGGCTCATCCACCATCCACAGCTGTAGACACCAGGGACAGTCGCTACATGAGGGGCCAGTCCAGACAGGTAGCAGACTTGTTGATGGACGATAGCTTGCTTCAGCGACTCTTGCGAGCTTAGTGAGCTTCTGGGCGATGCGGATAAGGACTGCCGGCCCCGATGAACCTGCGGGCACCGTGGCTCAGCGGCTCCTTGTTGAGCCGAACAGCCATGGCCCCTTTTGTTTATGAAGAGTGTGATCACGTTTGGCGGGCTGGTTACGGCGAGGTGATGGTGCAGAAAACTCGGAGGCGACTCGCTCCCTCGGGGGCCGCTCGTCGCGATAATGTCTGCCCGTGTCTCGACTTTCTTTGCGGCAAGGCACAGGAACAAACGGGGATTGCGCATTCGGCCCCCGCTTTTAAAGCCTTGATGAAAGGCGTTGTCGCGGCTTGCAGGGCCCCGAGAAGGTCCGGCGTGCCGCCGCGCTGAGAGTCCACAGGTCACGATCACTCGCCTCCTTGATCGGAGCGGATCTTTGCCGGAATCCCACCGACCTACAGCTCCTTCCAGCATCACCAAGATGTCGGTGCCGCAGAAGGCGGTCCGGAGCATGCAGCCGAAAAGAATCCCGAGGAACTTTGAATTGTGATGAAGGCTTGGTGATCTGAGGCCGGCAAACTGGACCATTTTTGGCTAGAGTTCTCGCTGCCGAACCCTTCGGCTGGGAGGAGCGATGGACCATGAAGGCCTCGAAGTTTTCAGACGCCCAGAAGGCGTTCATCCTGAAACAGGGCAACGACGGGGTCGCGGTGGCGGAGATCTGCCGTAAGGCCGGGATCAGCCAGGCGACCTACTTCAATTGGAAGAAGAAGTATGACGGGCTGTTGCCGACCGAGATGCGTCGGCTGAAGCAGCTCGAGGAGGAGAACGGCAAGCTGAAGAAGCTGGTCGCGGACCTGTCGCTCGACAAGGAGATGCTGCAGGGCGTGATCCGCCGAAAGCTATGAAGCCTGGTCGGAAGCGCATGCTGGTCGACGCGGTCCGCAGCGAATGGCAGGTCTCGATCCGCCGGGCCTGTGACGCTCTCGAATTTGACCGCTCGACCTACCACTACAAGTCCCGTCGCCCTGGCCAGGCTGCCCTCGAACAGAAGATCAAGGAGATCTGCCATGTTCGTATTCGCTACGGTTATCGTCGTGTTCACGTCCTGCTGCGTCGTGAAGGCTGGCGCCATGGCCAGAACAAGACGCGGCGCATCTATCGCGAATTGGGCCTGCAATTACGCAGCAAAACGCCCAAGCGCCGGGTCAAGGCCAAGCTGCGCGATGATCGCAGGCCGGCGACGCGATCGAACGAGACCTGGGCGATGGACTTCGTCCATGACCAGTTGGCGACCGGACACAAGCTGCGCGTGCTCACGATTGTCGATACCTTCTCCCGCTTCTCGCCGGCGCTGGCGCCACGGTTCACCTTCCGCGGCACCGATGTTGTGGAGGTGCTGGAAAGGGCCTGCAAGGAAGTGGGATTCCCGGCAACGATCCGCGTCGATCAAGGCAGCGAGTTCGTGTCCCGCGATCTTGACCTCTGGGCCTACCAGCGCGGTGTCACCCTGGACTTCTCGCGGCCCGGTAAGCCAACCGACAACGCGTTCATTGAGGCCTTCAACGGCCGCTTCAGGGCCGAATGCCTCAACGCCCACTGGTTCCTGTCCCTTGCGGACGCCCAGCAAAAGGTGGAGACTTGGCGCAGATACTACAATGAAGAGCGGCCCCATGGCGCGATCGGCAATCGACCGCCGATTTTGCTGCAAAACCACGTCGGCGCATCCAGCTCGCCAACGTGATCACGGCGAAAAACTCTAGTTCTGAATGGTCCAAAGTTCGGCCTCGCTGCACACGGCGAAAAACTCTAGTTCTGAATGGTCCAAAGTTCGGCCTCGCTGCAGCGGAGAGACGACCCTACCGATTCGTGGAGGAGATTTCGCGGCTCACGTCAGTTAGCTTGCTGGCTGTTAGTGACTTTGGAGATTTCCTCGATGTTGATTGTTGAAACTATTTTGAAGCCGGACCAGTTTGGCGGGATTGGACTTTTCTCCGCGACTCGTTTGCCTAAAGGCTCATTACTTTGGATTCACAACCCGATCGTTGACATTGCGGTGACGCGCGAACAATACGAAGCTCTAGCTCCAACATTTCAAGCTCTACTTGATAAGCATGCCTATCCGAGAGACCACAAGGTTAATGACGGTGTCATAGAGTATAATGCTGACAACGCTCGCTTCATGAATCACAGCAGTCATCCAAACACATATCAAGACGATCATTGCAGAATTCTCACAGCCCGCGACGTACAACCCGGTGAAGAACTGACTTGCGATTACTTGTCCTTCGACCCAGGCTGTGACTTATCGTGGAACAAGGAGTTATTGCCGATCTCCAGCTCCTGCTTTCAAAGCTTGGAGCCGGCTCCGACAGGTTGATCATGCGGCGTACGCGTTGTTCTAGTGATTCGGTGAGCAGCTCTCGACAACTTAAAAATGCTCGCCGTCCAATCGCGCGGCCGAGCAGCGTCGCTTTTGGGCCGGACTCGCGACGTTCAGGGCGTTACACGCTGTAATCGCGTGAAAAAGCAGTTAATGACGCCGCAACTCTGCATGTGAAACTTGTTTTTTAAGTGATTTCACCGGGCCGAGTGTGTGAAGCTGCTTTGCACCTAGTCAGCTACGGCACCGGACGTGTCTGCAAAAAAGGTTGGCACGGAAGCGAGTTGATGTGATTGCTTATTGACCCGAGATTCGACGCTTCGAAGTAGGCGCATAGTAGTCCCCCCAACTGCGCTCTGCTCGCCCCGAATAGTTTTAGGATCGAGGCTCTCTGAAATCTGATGCCGTCCAAGCTGACAGGATTGAAAAGACGGCTGGGGAAGAGCCTTGCCGCGAGTCAGGATGTGCTCAGGCGATTCACGTGGGAGATCAGAGCCATTAATGTGTGTTTGGATGACCTTCGGTCTTTCCAGGCGCATGCGCTGGGCATTGCTGCACCACAAATGATGATCTTGATGGCATTGATCGACTTGGAACACGGCGACGGTGTTCCGGTCAACGTGGTTGCAAAGTTAATGAAGGTTGAGTCGGCCTTCATTACGAAGCATTCGAAACAGCTTGAGGATAAGCGATTCGTGCGACGCGAGCGCTGCGCGAACGATGCACGAATCGTCCACCTGTCGCTAACAGACAGTGCTCGCAGAGGACTTGCGAGCATCGCGGCTCAGCAGGAGGAACTCGATGAGTTTGTTTCTGGTTATCTCGATATTGCGGAATTTGCCAAGCTGGCTAGTTGCCTTAGCGGAGTCAGGCAACGACTGGAAAAGGCGCGCCTGCACGCCGCGTTAAAGATGCAAGAACCTTCAAGAGAGCAGCAGCTGCGGGACGCTTAACGGGTCAACAACTTGAGACTGTGAGCCTACTCCCTGCGAGCGCACCCAAATTCTGGATCGGGAGCTTGGATTTACGCTGCTGCTCTGCAACAGCTCGAGCCGGCGCCGAATGATCAAATTCCTCCAAGCTACGGCGACAGCATGCTGAAGGAGCAATACGCCCTCAGAAGCTCCGGCTGTTGCTACTTCGGATCAGGTCGCACCCGAGCGATGCACACTGCGCCGTCGGAGCCTTCGGACCTAACGCTCTGCGACGTAGCGATTTGCCTCGACTCTAGCAATCGTCTCTGCATCTTGCTCGGTGCGCCGACGATAAGCGATAACTCTGCTGCATTTGGCCAATGCTTTGCTTGGAGGCGCGGTGTTCTACGAGGGCGCCCCAGAGCGCTATCCGCTATTCTCGACAGCTCGTCGCCTCGTTCTCGGCCGCAACTTGGACTAATCGGAATATGACTTCGCCGTCGAATGTGAGGACAACTGATCGAGATGCCTTCATTTTGGAGGTGGCAGCACCGTACATGGTTGCTCGATGCGTCTCTTCCGATAAGAACGCTTTGTTTTGCAGCCGACCGCGACGTGGGATCGAATTGCGGCAGTATCATCCTCGATCTCTTACAGCAGAGAAGCAGGGATTTTTAGATAACTAGGCCTCTACGGATAGTCGGGCGTATTTGAGAGCCATGGCACTACGTTAACAAGCGCGCCGGATCGAGCGCATCCTGTTCTTGCATTTTTATAGCAATTTCACATGACCCCTATTGAAGCAGTCAAACGTTGGTACGTGTCCCTGGACGACGAACTTCAAACAGACATCGCGTATATGTTCGTATCTCTCACGCTGGGGGATTGCCAATTTTCGCCTGCTGCAGCCGTTCGAAGACTGCTGCAATGGTTCGACCTTCGCAGCGCGGGCTCGGAACATGAGGACGCGTTAGCGGCGGTCGTGTTTCGCGCCTCGTTCGAATACATGTTTGCCGACCGCTTCACGGGCGCGGGGTGGACCTTTCCCGAGCAATTGTTCAAAGAAGTGATCCGCGAGGCTGCTGAAGGGAAAGAGGCAAGCAAGATCGCAACGACGGCATTTCGATTGCTCCGGAACATTCCCGACCGAAAAATGAAATGGAGGCAGGCTGGTGAGAATTGGAATGCCTTGGTCAACTCGGTACTCAACGACGATGCGCTGAAGCAATGGACGCACGACCAATTCCTGGCGAGCGACTTCGGGCCGACGCAAGACTGAAAATAGCAGGAAATACCGCGTCGAGCGCCGATCCGGAATGAAATTAAGTGAGACCAGGCAGCGCGAGGATTGGAACGGCAACTTCTAAAGAGAGTAGAACGGCCACCGAGAGGCTCCCCAAAAGGGCACCGCCGCGACAGCAAAATACAGTGATCCAACCAATGGCCGATCACCTTAGTGGCATGTGGCGATATAGCAGCGCAACAAGCAGGATAGCGGCCATTGCAAAGGCTCAAGCGCCGGATTTCTGCAGGGAATTGGCGCCTAGCGGCCGAGAGCATCCATACTCGGGCAGCCAATCAGAGCAGTGGGCCGCGCTCAGCGCACAGCGACCGTTGCCGATCTGCTTACGGCGGCCCGCCCAAATCGAGAGCCGCAGCCGGCCCACTGATGTTAAGACATATCGCCTGACTTTTCGGCGTCTTGGAGGGCTGTCTTGATGAATCTCCGCTCAGCCACCGCTTCGAACGGATGTTATACTCCTCATTGTCTGTGGCGGAGAAGCACAGGGCTTTGGGGATCCGCGGGGCTTGGCCGGCAGCCGAGAAAAGGCGTTCCAGCCCAGAATAGGTGAACGAACGGCAACAGGAGCCAAACCCGCCGCTTGCCGTACCAGCAAATCTGGTTCACATTCAGCGCGATTGTCTTCCTTGCCGCTCGAAAGCGTAAGTCGGATTGATGCCGCAATAGGCGTATGTACCTGATGCGGTAGCCATGCACTGGCCATAGGTCGAGAACTGGCAATTGCCCGGATATCCCCAACTGCGTCCCTGCAGACAATAAACATCCTGGCGTACCGGTGGCGTGTACGAATGAGCCCGCGAACCAGCGATCGAACGCGATCCTGAGCCGACGAGGATGGGAAGTGCGAGCACTGCGACAAGGATAAGGTAGCGCATGAGACCTCTTGCCTCCGTTAAGTTCACCAGAGGATAAAGGATCTGAATTGCGTCCTTTGATCTTAGTCAAGATTGCCGGGTCACTCCGCGGGCTAGCTCCGGAAGTGGATTCAGTGTGATCGGTGCCTGGGGCGCGAGCGAAGTTTAGCGGCACCATGGGCTCCACTAAAGCGCAAGCAATAAGACGGCCAACCGTACGGCCCCGCGGGTTAGAAGATTCTCGAACGTCGGTCAGGCCTTGGCGCAGATTTCCTGCTACTTGCCTGGGCAGAAAGATTATTATGGGCGCGCTTCGGCATGTTTATGCTGGCTCGCGTAGCAGGCAAAATGTACCAGCCTTACATTCGTCCTTGCCGATGCTCTTTAAACGATGTGCGCGCTCTAGAGTGTCGCGCGCCATGGAAAACTGCCCCCTCAGCGTCACGAGGAATTGCCCCCTCCTCGGATAGCTGAGGAGAGAGTGAATGAAGCGGGAACGAATCACTGAAGGCTCGCTGTGGAGTGATCCACGGGGGCAAGTGATGAAGACGCCGGATGACGTGGCGGAGATGTTGCGCCTGAGGGCGTGCGGATGGGGCCTGAAGCGGATTGCGCGGCAACCGGGCTGCAGCCATCACACGGTGAAGGACTACGTGGCGGCGGGCGGGGTGAAGCCGTTCAAGTCGCCCGAGCGGCCGAAGCGTCTCGACGGCCTTGAGGGTTGGCTGCGCGAGAGGCTCAATCGGCATCGCGGCAATGCCGACGCGGTGCGCCAGGACCTGTTGGCCGAGAAAGGCGTGACAGTCAGCCGGCGTACGCTGCAACGTGCCGTGCAGCCCTATCGCCAGGCGCTGAAGGCGGAGGCGCTGGCGACGACGCGGTTTGAGACGCCGCCGGGCCGACAGCTGCAGATCAACTTCGGGGAGCGCCTGGTCGAGATCGGAGGGGCGAAAGTCAAGGCATTCGTGTTCGTGGCAACGCTCGGACACTCGCGACGGCTCCATGTGCGTGCGTTCCGGGCCGAGAGGCAGGAACATTGGTTCGCCGGGCTCGAGAGCACATTCACGACCTTCGGCGGTGTGCCGGAGGAAGTGCTGATGGACAATCCTCGGGCGCTCGTGGTTCGCCACGACGCGGTGAGCCGATCGGTTCAGTTCAACGACAAGCTTATCGCGTTTGCAAAACATTGGGCTTCCGTCCTCGCGCCTGCGCGCCCTATCGGGCGCACGAAGGGCAAGACAGCGGCGTTGGCTACGTGAAGAAGAATGCGATTGGGGTCATTCCTTCCAGAGCTGGGAGGCTTTCGAGGCGCATCTCGACAGGTGGGAGCGTGAGGTTGCGAACGTTCGTATCCACGGCACGACCGGCGAGGCGTCGATGGCTCGCTTCGCACGAGACGAGGCACACCGGTTGAAACCGCTCGGCGGCCAGCCGTCGTTCGGATCGTTGCGCGAACTGACCCGCGTTGTCGGCCACGATTGCGCCGTCGAGATCGACACCAACAGTTACTCGGTGCCCTGGCGGCTGATCGGCGAGCGCTTGGTGGTGACGGTCGCAGCCGGCGAGGTTCGGATCCGCCATGGATTGCATCAGGTTGCGGTCCACAAGCAAGCGGAAGGTCGCCGACTGCGGATCATCGATTCCTCCCATCTCGATGCTGTTGCTGGGCGCAATGGTGCGGTCCGCCGGGCGGAGATCGCGGCGGCGGTGCCGGGATCGTCTCCACCGCCCTCGTTGTTGCGTCCTCTTGCCGAATACGAAGCCGTGATCGGGGGGAGCTTCTGATGGCGCGGGCAAAGAAGATAATTGAAGCAACGACGGATCCGCTCGACGCCATGCTGGCGAGATTGCAGCTCTCCGGCATCCGCGATCAGCTCGACAACTCGCTCGACGAGGCGGCGCGCGCGAACCTGTCGGCGCGTGAGACGCGGATCCTACTGTGCGAGCGCGAGATCGCGCGCAAGGATCATCGCCGCATCGAGATGGCGCTAAAGCTCGCACACTTCCCGGCCGTAAAGGAGCTGGCGGGCTTCGACTTCGAGGCGCAGCCGTCGATCGACCCAAAGCAGATTCGCGATCTTGCCGCGTCACGTTGGATCGCCAACTGAGAGAACGTGCTGCTGCTCGGTCCGACAGGCGTCGGCAAGACGCACCTGTCGATTGCACTCGGGCAAGAGGCGATCCTGGCCGGGTACACGGTGCAGTTCACCACGGCAACGACGCTGGTCGCGGGCCTTGCCAAGGCGCACGGCGAGCGGCGTCTGGACGAGAAACTGCTCGCGCTGTCAAAGCCAAAACGACTGATCGTCGACGAACTCGGCTACCTGCCCCTGGAACCCGACGCTGCGCATCTGTTCTTCCAGCTGGTCAGCCGCCGCTACGAAACCGGCGCCATGCTAATCACGTCGTTCCCACTGACTTGCCGGTCGTAGCGCTCAACGGCGATTGCGATTTCCTTTTCGAAGCGCATCACCTTGGTTTCAGCGGCCGGAGCCCGGCTCGCGCGAGCTGCAGGCAGATATGCTCGTTCTCGGCGTGACCATCGAAGTGGCCTGTCGGCGGTTTCTGTGTGGGTGGTCGGTATGCGGCCGGACGGAATGCCCCATTTGCCGTCTTTGAGGACAAGAGCCGTTTTCGGCTGGGCGCCCGCAAAGCTGAATTGACCCGTATCGCCGGGCAGACGCCAGGCAGCATGATCCTCGCGTAAGGCTTGAAGCCGGTTTGCTATTTCCGGCTCGTCAAGCCATTCGATCTTGTCATCTCGGCCCGTTTTCAGGGCCTCCAGTCGATCGGGCGTGACAAACTGAACGGCGCCTGCGCAATCCTGACCGACGTTCGAGATGAGAGCAAACACGTTGCGCGCTGATACCTGAAATTTCTTGGCCCAATGCTCGAGCACCTGCTCATTGTCGGGAAGCAGCCCCCACAGGAAGGCCTGAATGGCGGCTGGACCATGCTCCTCAGCGGCAAGCGGCATCGAAAGCGAGAGAGGATAGGCTCCCTCAGCGTTGCGCCATGCATTGTCATAGACAAAGGTCAGCCGGCCGCGTGCATCACTTCGGACACGGCCGACTTCGTTGCCGTCCAAGAGTGCAATGAGCTCGGCCATTAAGGCTTGCCTTTTTTGGCTTTCGCCACGATGGCGTCCAGATCGACGGCGGTTTTCGGGACGCCGCGGCCCGCGGAGGGATTGCTGTCTGCATCGAGCTTAATGCCGAGAGCATCGAGGACGCGGAGGATTAGCCCGAGTTCTGCGCGGGGATGACCGTGCTCAACCTCATACCTAATTGACGACTAACGCCGATCCGCTTGGCCAGTGTCGCCTGGTCAAGCTTGAGATACGTTCGCGTCTGTCGCGAATGACGGCGCGGACGGCGACCGGTGTGAGGATAAGCAAATGTCAGCCATCGCTCACATTGGTCTAAGTCGCCGTCTCTGACAACAGAATGTCGCCTTTTGCCGACGTTTCAAAATGTCATCGATTGTCGACAAAAGAAGATAACCTCGCATTAACCAGCCCCCGCTCCCGGTTGCAGCAAGTTCCAGCCTGTTCGGTGCCTCCGTGCTCGGGGAATGGCGGCTCCTCTCGCGTCGTGAGCCGCCCGCGCTCATGTGCGTCGGATCAATCGGCATGAACAGCCCTTTGGCCGCTCGATAACTTGCGCGGCTTCTTCACCGCTTTTGCGGGTCTGAGAAGATGATGACGTTGCGCGTTCGATGCGTGGCAGCAACCATGCTCCGGTCATTCACCTCTCCGGCCAAGCAGAACCCACAACCCTGGCCCGTGGATAAGGCGCACAACTACTTCGATATTCAAAGTCGCCCCTTACTCGCGATGCCGGTCTCAGGGAGAAAAAGGCGCGCCGTGGCTCAGGCCGCGGCGGAATTTTTGGCCTGAAACCGATAAAGAAAGTCCGCGCCCGTTGGGCATTGGACGCGGTCTTGACGATCGTGCGTTTTTCGTTCTTCAGCACCTTGATCCAAGAGGTGATATAGGAGGCGTGATCCTCTCACCTCCGGTTTCAGGCCGTGATCGGCGGACAGGAAGGCCGCGCCAAGCTCTGCGACCAACTCTTCCATGGCATAGGCTTCATCGCGGCCGAACTCGCGATTCAGGCGGCTCTCGTCGCGGTATGTGTCCAACGCCACTCATTGCGCGCGTCGCGGCAGAAATGGATTACGTGGCCCTCACCTTTTCAGGTGGTGTACCGACTTTCGCCAGAGTACCTGCGAAGCTTGTCTAGATGGCCACCGCGATCGGTTGGAGCGAGATGTAAAACAGTGCGGGCGCGGCTCGGCCCTAACCGACCCGGGGGCTGAAACCAGGCCAACTAGCCCCTACCACATCCGCACTGCCGTTGAGACTAGCGGAAAGTTGACTCGGCGCTGATCGATCTGGAGCAATAGCGCTGTCCCTGCCACATTCCGTTAACCCCAAAAGGCTTTGTATCTGTGATAGCTTACCGCAAGCTGACAGGCCTTTGCGCAGTCGGTCAATCGTACGTCTGGGCTATCAATACTGGCTCAATCTGCCACAGAAATTCTTGCAACCACTCAGACATGCTCTCGGTCCTCAGCCGTCACGACTTCAGGATTATCCGGACGGTTCAGGCTGCTGATCCGTAAGATATTGTCGGTTGCGGACCATACCATCCTAGATACTCCGCCCCCGCTAGAGGGTGGGTCTCCCGTGCGTCAAATTGCGAATTCGGTGCTTTGCGCGCGCCCATACCTCGGCCTGCATATTGTACTGCCATGTTCGTCGCAGTCTGTGTATCGGTCGACTGTCGCAGTGCGTTTGTGGAATTCCAGCAAGCCTCAATCTGGGAGACTGCGGATAACGAAAAGCGAGACAGATAGGCGAGACTGAGGCGTAGCTGATCGCTCGAATTCATCCCCAGGCAGATACCACAGTCTGCGGAGAATGAGCAAAGACGGGCTTGCCGACGCCCCGGCCGATAACGTCGTCCGCCGAGCGTCATCATTGAAGGAGTTCTTAGTCCTCAACATCACTCATCGACAAGCCGCCGGGATGCATAGGTATATTCTAAAGCGATCCGGCGTGCCTGTTCAATGAGGTTGGCGGCGGCGCTATGCCCCCCATCGGTATTCTCATAATAGAGGTACGGTTGGTCCAACGCAGCGAGCCTCGCCGCTGCCTTGCGGGCATGCGCTGGATGCACGCGGTCGTCCTTGGTGGACGTGAGAATGAAGGGGGCCGGGTAGATCTTTCCTGGCACCAACCTGTGATAGGGCGAGTAGGCCTCGAGCCACTTGCGCTGTTCGGGAATGGTGGGATCGCCATACTCGCCGATCCAGGAGGCTCCGGCGCCCAGCTTGGTGAACCGAACCATGTCGAACAGCGGAACCTGTAAGATGGCCGCATTGAAGAGCTCGGGTCGTTGGGTGATTGCGGTCCCTACCAGGAGGCCTCCTTGGCTACCGCCGACGACGCCCAGCCGGCGGGGAGAAGTGATCTTGCGACGGATCAAGTCCTCCGCGACGGCGATAAAATCATCCCATGTGCGCTGCTTCGTTGCGCCTTGAGCAGTCTGGTGCCATTGGGGCCCGAACTCACCGCCACCGCGCAGGTTCGCGACAACATACGCGTTTCCCTGCTCGAGCCAAAGTCGTCCCGTGAGGCCCGCGTAAGAGGGGCAGAGCGGAATCTGAAACCCACCATAGCCATAGAGAAGCGTTGGAGTTGATCCGTCAAACCTTGCGCTCTTGGGTCGTAGCAGAAAGTAAGGAATGCGGGTGCCATCGCGCGAGATTGCCTCGAACTGTTCGACGACAAGTCTCGAGGCGTCGAACCTAGGAGGTGTCGCCTTCAGTGTCTCAAGGCGCTCGGTTGCAGCATCGAAGTACCAGAGCATCGTCGGGCTAAGAAAGCTGGAGACGGTGAACATCGCCTCGTCCGTTTCATGCGATGCCGCAGCCAGACCGACAGTCGCATTCTCTGGAAGCGGGATAGGCGTGACCTGCCAGGCGCCCTGATGGTACTTGTAGACAAACGCCCTACTCTGAACATTGTCGAGAATCGTTAGGATTAACAAGTTTCTTGTGGCCGTGAATCCGCTGAGCGCTTGTCGAGGCCCAGGCTTGAAAACGAGCGTGGGTCTGGCGTGCAGCGGATCCTGCTTCCATTCGGTCAGGTCATACGAGATGATCGAGCCGGCTGAGAAGGGGGTGTCTCCGGACGGTGGCATCCAGTCTTCGTTTAGCGTCACCAGCAGGCGACCACTCGCGATGCCCCCGATGGTCGCCTTCTTTGGCAGATTGAGCTTAGTCGGCTTGGACCCAAAGAGAACATACTCATGCTCGAACGCACTGATGCTGCGGATGGCGCCGGTCGCATGGATCGTGCCTTCACTGTCGCGCAGCACGAATGGTGTGGCCTCGACATCGGTCGGCTCCCCACGGAAGACCTCGTGCGCTTTCACGAGCGACTGAGCGCGCTTGAGCTCCTTCACAACGAAAGGGTAACCAGCTTGCGTCATGGTCCCTTCGCCCCAATCTCGTGCAATTAGGACCGTGTCACGGTTTACCCAAGTGACCTCCTGTTTTCCCTCGGGAAATTCAAATCCGTTCGTGACGAAGGTTTTGGCGACTGCGTCGAACTCCCGGACGAACACAGCGTCTTTTCCGCCCTCGGACAGGTTGAGCAAGCATAGGCGCTCTTCAGGCGGAAGGCAGCTCACCCCTTTAAGAACCCAGTTCTTCTTGTCCGCGCCAGCGAGAGCATCGACGTCGAGGATGGTCTCCCATCGAGGGCTCTGGGTGCGATAGCTTTCAAGCGTCGTACGCCGCAAGACGCCGCGCACCTGGTTCTCGTCCTGCCAGAAATTATCGAGACCGCGCCGTCCCAATGAGACGTACGGAATCCGGTCCTTGGCCTGAAGAACGTAGAGGGCTTCGCCGTAGAAGCGCTGGTAACGTAGATCGGATTGGAGCGCATTGAGTGTCTTGGCGTTCTCGGTGTGAGCCCAAGCCAGTGCGCGCGGCCCTTCGATCTCCTCAAGCCAAAGAAAAGGATCCTCGGTGCCGGTCGCAGGCGCTAGCGTCTGGGGCAATCCCGCGGCCATCAAACAGCTCATGGATAGCGACGCTGCGAGAAAAAGCGAACTTTTCATGGGAGTTGTCCTGAAGTTAGCCAGCCGGACTTAAGTGTCTTGCTAGGTGAGGGGAAGAATTCGGAAGATGCATACTCGGCGTCAAAGCGCGGGCATGCGGGAATTGCGTCCGCTGGCTGTCGATGGAGCAAGCAGCGTGCCGCTTGAATATTGGAGATTCTCCAGGCGTTTCCGCCCCATGTAAGTGTCGACTTTTGGACGTCCGTCTCAAACCTGACAGTCGGCTCTTAGTAAGGGCGGCATGTTGCGCAGCGGCCGCCTTGCTCATCGTCGCAGTGCGTAGATCCTCGAGGATCGCTTGCGCCGTCCGTTCGGCCACTCACAACTCTGCTAGGCGTGAATTGCCTTGAGCATGTGGCTCACCTCGCAAACGTTGGAAGGGGTATCGCTGAAAGCATTCGGTAAAATTAAACCATGTAGCGTTTTAGACGCGCATCGAGCAGGAATCGGCGAAGCTCTCGACAAGGCCTCTGTAGCCGTCCGAAATGACTGTTCCGGTTCCGGCAAAGATCGCGGTCGATTTTCTTGAGAGATAGCGCTCCATGCGCAGCTGTTCGTTCTCCTGGCGCAGGCGGGCGATCTCCGAAGCCTGGTTCGCCGACATTAGCGGCGCATGCATGGGGCGCCACGCCGCCAATTTCGGCTCCTGCCGGAGCTTATCCACGCAGCGTCCAAGCACCGAGCGGACGCAACCTGGCCCGAGGCGGAATGGCTCGAGTCGTCAGTGGTGTGCGACGCCCGTCGATTTTGTCGCACACTCGCCACAGAGCGCAAAAGTCTGCAGCCACCTGACGAATGCAGCAGGTTCGCATATTTGTCTTTGCCGTCCAGGCCAGCGATCAGATCAAGGGCTAAATGGTGGCGGAGAGGCCGGCATTTTTATTGCAGACGTTACGGTGAGCTTCGTCGTGACACGCTTCAGCCTACATATTGCCTGGCGAAATGGCCGTGAGGGACGGGAGCGGGCAGCGCAATGCAACGGTGCGTCCTGTCTGGCCAAAATCTTGGGTCGGAATCGCGCTTCAGATTAGGTCGAGGATGTCGAGGCAATCTACTCGAGAGAGACTGGAGCCGGTCCTCGATCCCGCAGAGGAACGCTTGACGAGCCGCGCCGTGTTGGGCGCAACCATCGGCAATATTCTCGAATTCTACGACTTCGGGACCTACAGCTTTTTCGCGATACAGATCGGCCAAGCATTCTTTCCGACAACCGACTCTTTCGCTAGCCTCATGCTTTCACTCGCAACCTTCGGCGCAGGTTTTGTAACCAGACCGATCGGGGCCATCGTCCTCGGCTCGTATTCGGATCGGGCCGGCCGACGGCCCGCGATGACCGCCAGCTTTACCATGATGAGTGCCGCGGTCCTATTGTTAGCTATCACTCCATCGTATGAGACAATAGGACTTGCCGCTCCGTCACTGGTCGTCTTCGCACGCTTGCTGCAAGGCTTTGCTCTCGGAGGTGAAGTGGGTCCGACGACCGCCTACTTGATGGAAGCGGCCCCCGCTGAGGCGCGCGGTCTTGCTGTCTCCTTTCAGCCCGCGAGCCAACAGATAGCTGCGACGGCCGGAGCGTTGGTTGGAGAAATACTCTCGCTCACCATGACAAGCGAAGCGCTCAATGCGTACGGATGGCGGATCGCGCTATCGCTCGGCGCCGCTACGTTGCCGTTTGGACTTTGGCTGCGGAGCGGCTTACCCGAAACGTTGCATCGGCCCGAGGCGCACGTTCTGGTCACCCAGCCTGGAGGCCAATCGCGTGCCGATCGCCGCATCATAAGCTTGGGATTTGTCATCTTGGCCAGCTGCACGATCACGACTTATGTGACGGGATATATGACCACCTACGCGATGAACACCCTCCACGTTTCCGCGCCGCTTGCCTTTGCTATCACGCTCATCAGCAATGCGGGCGGAATTGCTGCAGCACTGCTGGGCGGCCTGCTCGCCGACCGCGCAGGCCGTCGTCGCATCATGATATGGCCGCAGGTCAGCGCATTGCTGATGACCTATCCGGTATTCTTGTGGATTGCAGAGAGCCGCAGTGCCTTCGCCCTTCTAGGAGGTCTCGGCGCCCTCACCCTGATCGGAACGATTCCGTATAGCGCCTTCTACGTGAGCATGGCCGAAGGTTTGCCCAGGAACATTCGTGGCGGCGCCTTCGCGACGATTTACGCTTTTGCGATCGCGATTTTCGGAGGCACAGCTCAACCGATCGTCACCTGGCTGATCCACCTCACCGGGAGCCCACTCGTGCCCGCATGGTACATGCTTTTCGCTGCCGCGGCCGGGCTCTTTGCCATGCTCATGATGCCGGAGACGGCGCCACTCAATTTGACGCCCGACCATAAACGAACCTTCCTAATGCCACGACGGCTACCTCGGCACAGCCGGGAAGAATAGACATCCATGACGTCCGAAATGCGAACCATCGAACCGAAGGGCGCTACGGGCGTGACATGGAATAGCTATAGAAATTCGACTAGTTTTAGATCGAGCTGCGGCTCGCATCGGAACACAGCATCGGGATCTAAAACGACTTTTCCCGTTTACCCAACCTACGCCGATGCGGCGGCTGCGCGATTGGCGGTGGTCAACGATTGGCTGAAAGTGAGCAATCGCTTTGATCAACTTAAGAGAATTAAGATGGCGCCACTTGCACCATCTGCCAGCGTAACCGTGCGGCACGAGGACGCGGCCGCAGTCGGAGCAAGCGGCCGCACGAGGCTCGATCCTCGTTCTCTGCTTGATTTGTTTTCCGTCCTCAGTGTCGCACGCACGAGGGATCGGTCAAACAAAAGAACAGGTCGCAGATACCTTCCAACGGGTCGTCCGCGCACTGAGGATATGATGTATCGGCTACCCCCACCCTGCCGGCAACCGGTTGCGCGGCAACTTTTGCAGCAAAAGGAGGCACCGCCGCCGTTGCAAGCGCGAGGGCGCTCGCCGTCACTAACACAGACTTTTTCATTCGAGAAATCGCTTCCCTAGGTTAGCCCCAACCGTCCTCGAGGGTCTATATGACGACCCTGTAAGCGGTAAAATTGATTTTCTTGATCAGATCTATCTACGGAATGGATAAGCTCGGACATCACCGTATGGCTCAGTCTTAACCCGCTCGTAACCTGCAAATCTGCTTCGTGATGGAACGCTCGACGAGGGAGCCGTCGATGTATGTCTCGTGGTGCTCGAGCAGAGCGTTTTCTTGGATCTTTCTTTTCAACGTCCGAGCGAGACCATAGCCGCTTTTCATGGTCGCGAACATGCGCTGCCCCAAACTCACTTGCGTCACAGTTAGAGACGCACGATTGCTCCTCAGCGCTGGGAGGAGTGCGAAGATCGTTGAGGCGACGGGCGACGAGTTTCACACGCGGCTTAACCAACGGCTCGCCGAAGCAGGCCTACGGGCGATATCGATGCCGTGCGAACGTTAGGACCTCAAGTCGTTAGCGAGATCGCCCGCGAGATCAAAGGCGCGGTGATGCACCGGGTGCTTAGGGCGCATGGCATCGAGCTGTAAAAGACGGTCAGACCTATGTCGCTGTCGTGAGCTCGGGCCCTGACTCAATGGACAGTCTCCGCCAAGCTGATCGGGCGGTGGAGGCCCTCTTCGGGCGATGCCGCCGGTCGGTCGCTCGTGACGGCGACTGAACAAGCAGCGACATGACTGACCATGCGTTCATGTATTGGGATTGTCGGCGCGGCTCGGCGCGCCATAGCAGTTGAAACAAAGCACCTTTGACGTCACTCGGCTCGGGAAGCTCAAGGAAGAACGACGAGCCCCAGCATCTTTTGGGGGCCAAGGAGGCGTGATGCTGGGGCCGTCGTAGCCTTTTGCAAGAGTAGCAAACAGGCAGCGTTGTTGTGCACCGCCCCATTTGATTCGTCAAAGCTGCCCTGATGGTCAGCTCCCCTGCACCCGGACCATCCGCGATCTGTTGAAGCTCTGCCGATGGTTTGCGCGCCAGTTTGCCGCGGGCAGGCAGGTGAAAGCACTGTTACATCCGGGCGGGCCGCCGGCATCAGGTACATGTTCTCCATCTGCAATACTCGGCGGCCTAACTTCTCGCATCGGCGCCGATGTTCGCCACTGCCCGGAATGGCAGCTTGCTTCCGGAACAACCGACAATCCTCCGGGCCGGCTGGTAACCGTGCAGTGAGGTGTGCTCTCTCCCAGGCTCCGTTCTTCTGTAAGATGGAGCTGAAGGACCAAGGCGCTGCTCAGGCAATGCGCCGAGCCGATTCTAAGGCATGAACGCTGCCACCGAACGGCTCACCGCCGCAAGACAACCAGCTCACTCGATCCGCAGTTGAGCCAGCTGCGCTGAAACGTGCTGCGGATCGGGAAGCGGCTGCCACGGCTGGCCAGCGGCGGTGCTCAACAAGGACCTACAGAACGCAGGAGTGAGCTTGCCGCGGTGGATCACGACATTCTCGTGACCCTCGGCGGCTCGCGCGTTCTGCCAATGCTGATTGTATCCGCGCTGTTCGTCGGACTTCACGTGGCAGGCGGCGAATTCGCGATCGCTAAGCGTTGCCAATTGCCAGGCATGAACCGGCCGCTCGGTATGGATGTGCCCCCACATCGGCCTTGGCATCGCGCCGCTGCGCAGCGCCCTGGGCTGCAGCTTGATCTCGAATAGCTTCCCTGGCTCTCCCTTCAAGGCGCGCGGCGGATCCACTGACTCCAGTTCCCCCGCCGCGCGCAGCTGGTCGAGGTACTCTTGCGATGGAAACGGGTAGGTCTTCATGCAATCACTCGTGATCACTGCCCTCTGCGCTTTCAATGATCTTGCCTGTCCCTGCAGCTCGGACAACATCCCATTGAGCCGGACTATTTTGTCGTGCACTTCGGGAACTTGCGAAGGCGTGAGCAGGCCACGTCGGCGAGGCTCCTGCAGCGCGGTAACACAGGCCCCACTTTCGTCGGCCTGCGTCTGCAAGCGCGTAATAACCCGACCCAAGACGTGTTCGGCATCCTCGGGCTTCATCTGGCGCACCTGCGAGACCGCGCTCTGCTGAGCCGGCAGATCGAACTGCAGCAGCTTGTCCAATCGCTCAGGTAATCCCGCCAGGCTTCCTTGGACGGCGGCGCCTGCCACATCTGGAGGTGCTCGGTTGCAGCGGATGAGGCGCGTGCTTCCTCCATGGTGGCGAGCTTCTTGGTACCGAGATCTGAGCGCACGATAACCTTGCGCGTCGGAGCCGTAGCGGTATCGGGCCTGGCGAGTTGCGGCTCGGATGAGCTGGCCGTTGAACTCCCCTCGCCTGCAGCCGCCGCGCGCCTTCCTTTTGCTTTTGCTTTTCCTTTTCCTTTTCTGCCTGAATTGCCTTGGCTCACCCCGGCAGTATTTTCCGGCAGCGCAGCCCAAGCCGGCCGTTCAATCGTGGCTGGCGTAGTTGGCTGCAATGCAAGCAGCCGCATGACCTCGTTCGCGGTCACCCACGCCCCTTCCTCGATCTCGTCCAGCAACTGCAGGGGAACTTCAGCTCCCGTTCCGACCTGCCTCAGGCTGGCAACCATGCCGCTCAGCCCAGATGCAAATTCCGAAAGCCGCTCCATGACTCCTTCCAGAACGGCGCGATGCTCCGCGTCGAGCACTGCTCCATCGCGGTGCAGTACGGCGTCGCACGTGGAGACGAATGCCGGAAAAACATCCCCGACGAAGGTCTCGAGCAGACGCACCCGCCCGCTCTCGTCCATCAGGGCATCGCGCACGTCTGGGTCGAGCGTGCTCGCTCGCGAGTCAATCAAGAGCTTCGCGAGAGCAATCCGCGTTTGCAGATACACGCACCTCGTATTGAGAGCCCAGCCAGTATGCAGTCTCAGTGCAGCCTCTTCGGCCTTGCGCATCTCGGGCGTGCTGCTTGGCAAGTGGGCAGTAGCCGCACAGACAGACTGTATCCGATCAAGGCGCAACACCTTCTTTCCCCACCATTCCATGTGGGCTGCATAGTGGTTCGAAAAGATTGACTGCGTGCTCCCGGGAAGAGGCTGGGCTCCATGCTCGAACCGCTCACGTCTTCGGTGTTGCCGGCTCCTACGGCCCCAACTTCCGATGCGCCGGGTCGGCCAATGCCTGTCATGCTTCGTCTTCAATAAAAGTCGCGAATGTGCAGCCCGTCTGGATAGACCGTGTGACTGACGACTAGCTGACCAAAAGCGCTCTTGCGGATGCAAAAGAAAGCCGAGTCACCTGAAGTTCCATTTCCGCCGGAGCTCTGATGTTGCTGAACAGAGCGATGCGGGTAACCGCGTCCGTGTAAGCACCCGCGACGTGACAGCGGCTGAGGTGCTCTGGCCTTGACGCGATCCGGTACGAGTCTTGCCCCTCTGGTGGTGGCTCTGTCGACGCCGACTGAGTCAAGCCGTCCGCCAAACGTTAGTGGTAGCCGGGAGAACAGTCGGCGCCCAATCGGCGAATTATGGTCAAGCAGAAATGGCCAGCTTATAATTGGCAGACCTACGCTCGCCACACGCGTCCTACTAACGGTAAGGGGACTTCGACATAAGAGCTTAACAATCTAGCGGCCGTACACCGATGACGAGATACTGAGGGACGATCAGCATCGATATTTTTCCTCGTTCCAACCAGCTGAAATGACCTTCCACAGATCCTCGGGCTGCATTTCACAAAAGTGCGGCGCCCATCCGGGTCCGGTGAGATCACCTTCATAGAAACATTGCAGCGAGCACACCAAACGCACCGAGAACCAGCCCAATCAGCGAACCGGCGGTCGGCACGTCTCTGAAGAGCAGAACCGTGAGTATCGGTTCCACGACCAGGATCGCTCCCACGGATATCGCGACAATGATCCAAATATTCTTCAGATGCATGTAGCCCAGCGCGTATCCGAGAACGAGCAGGATGCCACCCAAGCATACCAGGAGAAACATCGGCCAAAGCATCGCCAGATCGCCACCGGCCTTTCCGAATTTCCTTGAGGCAATTAACTCGGCGAATATCGAAAGAGCTTCTCCAAGGAAAATTGCTGCCACAGCTACAATTTTCAATATCACGGTCATTGCCCTCTATGGTTTCGGCTATTCGAGGGTGGCCCGGAGACCTGCATCGGAGTAGCCGTTGAGGTTCAATTTTCGGCATGCCAAGCGCTTGCGGAGACGCGCGCCTCACCTATCGCTTCTCGCAGGCCTTTCCAAGCGTTTGCCGGGCCGGTAATTAGCTTCCGACATGCAGCATTGTTTCCATCGATCACCGCAGCTGCGCTGCTTGCAGAAACCAAACATGGTTCAGGGCAAGCCCGCTCCGCCGCCCGCGTGAGTAGAACAACTTTTGCTTAGGCTGCAATCTGCACGGGAAGAGCGGAATAGCCGTGCACGAAGTTAGACGCAATCCGCTCGGGTTCGCCGACAACCTCGAACCCCAATTGCGCAGACAAAATCTCTTCCCAGAGGACTCTCAACTGCAGTTCCGCAAGATGTCGACCAAGACAGCGATGGATGCCGAATCCGAACGAGAGGTGCTGCCTCACATTTTTGCGGTCGATCATGAAATAGTCGGCGTCCTCAATGATCTCTTCGTCCCTGTTACCGGAGATGTACCACATGACGACCTTGTCGCCTTTCCTGATCTGTTTTCCGCCTATGATGCTGTCGATCGCGGCGGTACGGCGCATATGTGCGATTGGCGTCTGGTACCGAATAATCTCGGACACGGCGCTTGAGATTAGCTTGGGATTGTCAATTAGCTTTCGCAGCTCGGAGGGATATTGACTCATGAACAGGAGGCCCCCCGTAATTGAGTTGCGCGTGGTGTCGTTTCCCCCAACGATCAGCAGAATCAGATTTCCGAGAAACTCGCTCGGCTCCATCAGGCGTGTGGCGGGCGAATGCGCCATCAGGGAAATCAAGTCGAGGCGCGGCTCGGCATTGATGCGCTCGTACCAAAGCCGGCTGAAATACTCCAGGCACTCGGACAAGATGGTGCTTCGCTTGTCCCAGCTGTCGATTGCATGGCCTGCTTTCGGAGCTGTAACAGCAACGTCTGACCAATAGGTCAGCAGTCGCCGATCCTCAAATGGAAAGTCGAACAGCGTGGCGAGCATTTGCGTCGTCAACTCTATGGACACCATGTCCACCCAGTTGAAGGCCTCATTGCGTGGCAAGCCCGCGAGAATCGCCCTGACCCGAGACCGGATCAAGCTTTCGAGCTTCGTCAAGCTTTCCGGTCCGACGATCGGGCTCACGGTATTGCGCTGCTCGGCGTGCTTGGGAGGCCCCATCTTGATGAAGCTCGGGGTCCAGTGCTCGTCAGGCACGTCGACAATAGTGACACCTTGTTCGGACGAGAACGCTTTGTGGTTTGTGTCGACGGCTACGATATCCCGGTATTTCGTCACGGACCAATATGGACCATGAGCGCTGTCTTGACAGTAGTGAACGGGATCTTCCTTTCGCAGCCGCTCAAAGCAAGCCCACATGCTGTCGTCTCGAAAGCGGTCACCCTCGCTTACATCCAGCTTGCTCAGCGGGATAACACACGAATCGTCAGCCCCATAATCTTCCGATCGCCTTGTCATGATCATCTCTGCAGATTCTGCTCTCGAGAGTTTACGGCGTGGTGCGATTCGTCGCCTTCGAGCCGCCGCGGCGCTGGGCCGCGACGGGCCGCTCGACCAGGCTACCTCACAGTGCAGCTAGCCTCGCCCTACCATGTCAGGCAGTAAGGATCGCGTTGACTTTCCAAGTCGATCTACTCAAAGGATCGGTGAGAGCTCTCAGCGCTGGTTGGCGATGGCTATGCGCTGGAGGCAAGATCAAGCCGAGTACACCTTCATAAGGTGACCCTCGCTTTGAGATACGGCCGGAACGGATAGCTTTCTCAAGGTCATGGATGAATAGTCGCCTGGCTAGGACTGTTCAGGCAGATCGATCCAGATATCCGAAGGACCCTTCACGAGAGTATCTTGATCTGGAACGTAGATATTATCGAAGATCCTGAGACCATGAGCCGTTGCCGCTCCCAAAATTATGAAAGGGAGCTCGACTTGCTCCAGGTCTTCGAAGTTGTTAGCGCCGACGACTCGAACAAAATCGAGTTTAAAGTGCCGGAATTTGATCTGAGATGTGGCGGACGCGACCAGATCCTTCACACTAGATGCCCCTTGTGCGATCTCTTTCCTCGAATGGTTGAGTGCGGTGAAAAGGCAGGACAGCTCATCAAGCTCGGAACGGCTAAATCGTCTCAGACGCGACGAAATGGGCACTCCGTTCTTGTATCTCACGGTCGGCACAAACCTTATCTCGCAATCCAGAAGGAGATCTGCGACGGCGCGCTTCACCAGGATCGCCTGACCGATATCTTTCAGGCCGAAGTAGCTGCGAGTCGGCTTTGCATAGCAGATCCAGCGGACTGCCCCGGTAACGGCTTCCTGCAAATAGGCCTCGGGTCCCCCTAGACGCAAATGACAGTCGCCTTGCGATACAAAGGTTCGATAGCCAGGCGGGAACATTTCGGTGTCGTTGGAGGAAATTACGGCAGTTGCTCCCGAACGCAATGCAAGTCCAATATCGTCGTCCAAATTGAAGTCGTAGCTCCCACCCGGCCTAAGCTGGATCTTGTTCGGGTAGACTGTGACGATCGCGACGTCATTTTCCGATGCCGCCCTTTTGATCAGTTCTGCATGCCCAAGATGCAGGGCTCCGAGAGTATGTACCGTCCCGATAGTCTGCCCTGTTCTCGCCACCTCCCGGATGAACGCTTTACCTGCGGAAAGACATGCCAGATGCATTTTCTACTCCAGTCTCTTTGAATGCCAAAAGAGCGTCGGTCGGATCGCAAAGGTCTGCCCTGCCTCTCGTATCCGACGATGCCAGGGTAGCCCCATAGCGCTTAAGCGCTCGCTCACAGCACGAACGACCGCCCAGACCTGTCCTAAGCTCGCCGACACTGCATTGCCTTCTATTTTGCAGTCCCCGAATCCGTCAGGTAGACCCTTCTCGACCCCGTCTGATCAAGGATGAGAATTCAGTCAGATAGCTTGATGACGCGCGTGGCTGATCCCCCTTCAGAGCGGCCTGTAGGCCCGGACATCGGTCTGCAAAGAACGGTGGCTCGAATGTGGTTATCTTAGCGCCCGAAAAGTCCACCTTTACGAAGCTGGCTTGGAACGGCGACATCCCACTCAGGTTCGCCTCGCGCAAGGACGATTGATTCATGCGAACGTACGCGGCCCGCGTTGCCTCCAGATTGGTTCTCGTCATTCCTGCGGCGAGATATGCCTGAACGAGATTCGATCCTTCGAGATTTGCATTATCCAGTGCCATTGATTGCGGGGGATCACCGGTGATCATCGACCTGTAAAGGTAAGCATTGGATAGGTCTGCACGTTCGAGATCGCAGTCGCGCACAAAGCTAGAGCGGCCACGAAAGCCAGATAATTTGGCGGCTCGCATTGTGCTCTCTGTTATAGAAATGCATTCGCCTGATGCCAGAGACAGGTCCGCTCCGTCGAGCTCGCAGGAATGAATGGATGCACCGTTAAGCACGGCACCGACGAGGTTTGCGTTGGACAAGCTTACGGATAGAAGCCGTGCCTCGGTCAGGTCCGTCTGCTCAAGCTCCGCATTTGGAAGATTTGACAAGTGAATATCAGCAAATGGTGCGCACATGCCTCTCGCTGCGATGCGGCCGCTTACCTTTGAGAGTCTCAGATACGGAAGATGAGCGCCTTCCAGGACAAGACCATCGACCGAGGTGGGACGCACAATCGATAAACAGTTCCCCTTTGACTGGAAGAACGAGCAAGACGCCAGATGTGATTTCGTGATCGTGAGTTGGCTCAGCTTGGCAAAGCGGAAGGAAGCGGAAGGAAGGAAACATTCATTAATGGTCGAACCCTGTAGCTCCGCGCCATCGAATACAGCATCACTCGCGTCGCATTGGTAAGCGAGAAGTCCGCTGAGCATGGCGTTATCGAAGCGTGTCCTTTTCATGCTGCAACCGTGGAACAGGCTGCCTGTTGCATCAATTACATTGCGCAGACTGGCATCGTCGAAGTTGCACACCTGCGCTGCAATCGCATGCATATACGCATAATCGAGCTTGGCCCCACGGAAACTTGCCCTCTCCAGCCCCGGACAGATAAGATTCGCCCCAGAAAGGTCTGCCCGATCCAACTTTGCTCCGTAGAGCTGCGCACGATTGAGGGTACAGCGTCGCAACGGGAAGTCTGACAGGTCGTGACCGTTAAAGTTCTCGGACGATAGCTGCAAGCCAATCCCGGTCCTTCCGATCGCCTCTTCGGTTCGCCTCCCAACCGCAGCCACCGCGCGCAGCCGATCGGCAGCTCGGCTCCAGTACCGAACAAAGTCGCCATCTGATGATAGATTGTGCTTCGGATCTGACCAGTGCTCTGCCCCTTCATTCGCGGTGCACTCACTATCAGGGCCGATCGTTTGCGACATGACGATTCCGTATTGCCCGGATTACGGGGGCCTGTTATCGACCTCTCTTGCTCCGCCTTGAAGGTAAGCTATGCGACCTGTGGCGAACTCGTCGGCGAAATGACGACACGATGCCTCGATGAGGCGCCTATTGTGTCGGTGACCTCCGCAGCCGGCAGGCTTGAGCACGTCATCCGAATTCTAGTCATGCGCCCCCACTGCCGCGCGCTGACGTTCACCGAGTCCGGCAACGTTGACAACGCAACCGTCTTTTGACATTGCCGTCCAGTCGTTGCGATTTGTCTCGTCGGCTCTTCTAGGCAAATCCAATTCGCTCTCCATCAAACCGAATGCGAAAACTTCAGGGCCTTGCTTGTTTTTCAGATGGACCCACGGCTTCCGGGGGGAAAAGTGATCGTTCACAGGGCTGAAGTGGGCCCCTACTCGGCGTTACCTCATTTCTGATAGCAATGACCGTGCCAGCCGCATCAGTCGCAATTAACGGCTGAATAGGCGTCTTGAAATCATTATTGACGCCGAATGTTTTGAACCTGACATACACACTCTCGTTGTCAGGGACCGCACCATGATGGCAAGGCTATCGTGAAAGCGAAGATTGCGAGCTCGTTTGCAGGGGCGCAAGAGCCGCCTGTCCTTTGCGAGCACGCAATCGATGACTTGCAATCCGACATTTGCGGATCGCCGAGCTCAGGGTTAGAACTCGACTCGCCCTGCTCCGCGCGCCGACCGGTCCATCTAGTGGGAACCCGTGCCACAGACTGTCCTGTTCGAGCGGTGAACGAGCCCGTAATCGTGACCAACTCGGCGCGCAAAGGCGAATGCCCCGCGATCGGAGATAGACAATTTTATGATAAAGAATCGGATTCGAAGGCGTTCATGCGATGCCTTCTTCGAGGATCGTAGCTGAATGACCTATCTGGTGGTCGCGCACAAGACGCGGCATGGCGGCGATAAGGCTCTTGGTATATTCAGACTCTGGATTGCGAAATATCTCTTCAGTGGCGCCACTATCGACGATTCTCCCCCGGCGCATAACTATGACGCGATCGCTGATGTGGCGAACAACACTGAGATCGTGCGAGATGAAGAGATAACTTACGCCGACGCGGTCCTTCAGATAGCCGAGCAGGTCCAAGACCTGGGCCTGGATCGAGACGTCGAGCGCCGAGACCGGCTCATCGCAGACGATGACGGCAGGATTTGGCGCGATCGCGCGGGCGATCGCAACGCGCTGGCGCTGACCGCCCGAGAGCTCGAGCGGTCGTCGGTCCAGCAAGGCCTGGGATAGCCCGACCAGATCGAGCAGCTCGATAACGCGCTCCTGCCGCTTGCGCCGCGTCTCAACGTCGCTCGAAAGGCTGTCGGATATGATGCGTCCGACCGTCCAACGTGGATCAAACGAGCCAAGAGGATCCTGGTAAATGGTCGATAGTGACCGCCGCCGAGCCCGCCGTTCGCGCTCGGCGAGCGCGGTCCAAGGCCGGCCTGCAAACTGAACGGCTCCCTCGTCAGGCTCCTCGAGCGCCAGGACCATGCGCGCCATCGTTGACTTTCCTGATCCGGACTCACCTACGATGCCCAAAGTCTCGCCGGATCGCAGTTCGAAGGAGACGCCGTCCACAGCCGTCCGTAAAGTGCCATCCGGGCCCTTGAAGCGCTTCACCAGACTTGTCGCTTCGAGCAGGATGGGACGAGATTTCGGTGGGGATTGCACTTCTGGCTGCGTTTGCCGGGCAGGCGCACGCACAATAGCGGATGGTGAGAGGCGTGAGCCGCGCGGCCGGCCTGATGGCACGGCGTCCAGCAGCTGCTTAGTATAGGGGTGCTCCGGATCTTTGAATATTTGGCCGGCGTTACCGCGTTCGACGACCTCGCCTTCTCGCATGACGAGGATCTCATCCGCCACGCGGGAGACCACTGCCAGATCGTGACTGATCAGAATCAGAGCCTTGCCCCTCGTTTTGGTCTCCTCAAGGAGCGACAGCACATGAGCTTGCGCCGTCACATCGAGAGCGGTCGTCGGCTCGTCGGCGATCAGGATGCGGGGATCGAGCGCAAGTGCCGAAGCGATGAGAGCCCGTTGACGCTGGCCGCCGGATAACTGATGCGGCAGCTGCTTGGCCTTGGTCTCGGGGTCGGGGACACCGACGAGCTTAAGAAGAGCAATGACGCGCTGCGCGAGTTCCTTGCGCGATGATACCGCGCCGTGGAGGAGCAAGCCTTCACCGATCTCTTTGCCGATCCGGCGAAGCGGATCAAGTGAGACGAGTGCATCTTGTAATACAAAGCCAATCTCGTTGCCGCGGATGCGCCGCCAGGCACGATCGCTAAGACCCATCAGGCTCGTTCCGTCGAAGCTTAGCTGGCGTGCATGAACATTGGCGTAGCGACCAGCGAGGCCTATGAGAGCCCGCGCAGTCACGCTCTTGCCCGAGCCGGATTCACCGACAATCGCAAGACACCGTCCCGGTCGGAGGGAGAAGGATATGCTGCGCACAACCGCTTTCTCGTCGGTGGCGCGACCGAAGGAAACACGCAGCGAATCGACCGTGAGGAGGTCTGGCTGCTGCGGGACAGGCTGTAGCCGACCCTGTGACATTCACGTTTTTCCTTCCAGACGGTCCTGTAGATGGCGCCCGATGATGGTGAGGCTGAGGGCAAACGCCGTAACTGCCAAACCGGGTATGATCTCCAGCCACCAGGCGTAGATTACATAATTGCGCCCGGCATTGAGCAGCGCGCCCCATTCAGGCGCCGGGGGAGCGACGCCGAGTCCAAGAAAAGCAAGACCGGAGGCCCATATAATCGCCTGACCTACGCCGATCGTCATCATTGCCGTCAGCGGGTTCATGGCGTTGGGAAGTATATGCCTCCAGACAATACGGGGAAATGGATGGCCCAGCACCTTGGCGGCCTCCACATACCCTGTCCCCTTGATGGCAAGCACCTGGCCCCTGATCATGCGCGCATAGCCTGGCGCTGTGCTGATTCCGACAGCTATGACCTCAGTCAATACCGACGGCCCAAAAACGGTCACGAACACAAGGGCGAGCAGGAGCGTGGGAATTGCGAAGAGCATATCGACAATCCGGCTCAGGATGCTGTCGCATACGCCACCAGAAATTGCGGCGGCGACGCCGAAAACGATCGCAATGGACATGCTCAGCGCCGTCGCGCCTAGTCCAATAGCCAGCGATTGGCCTGCCCCCTCGACTACTCGAGAGTAAAGATCTCGACCCAATTGATCAGTTCCCAACCAATGGGCGATCGACGGAGACTGTAGTGACGATCTCAAATCAATAGCGAGCGGATCGTGCGTCTGCAGCACCTTTGGCGCCACAGCCGCGAGGGCAAAGAGGCCAATGATGATAAGACAGGCGGCAACTCGGAACGGAACATGGCCGACGATTGCCAGGACCTCTTTGAGCGAACGAGACACGGTGGCTTCGGCGAACATGCTTATGTCAACCTGATCCTCGGATCGACCACCCGGTAAGTCAGATCGACAATCAAACTAACAAGAACGAACAGGCCCGCAGAGACCAGAACAGCTCCCGAGACAATCGGAACGTCTCGCGAGGACGTTGCAGCAACAAGGACTCCACCTAGGCCTTGACGGGCGAAAACCACCTCGATCAAAATCGCGCCCGAAAGCAGTTTGCCGAGCGCCCAACCTGATAAACTAATGCCAGGCAATGCGGCATGGCGGAGGACGTGGCGAAGCCTGACGCCGAAATCACTCATGCCTCGGGCCCGCGCGGACGTAACGAACGGCTGCTCGAGCACGCGCGTGAACTCGTTCTGAACGACTTGTCCGAAAAAGCCCGATAGTTCAAGAGCCAACGCAAGTGTCGGCAGAATGAGCCCGGCCGGAGAACTTCCACCGATGACCGGAAAAATGCGCAGCTTTACCGCAAAAACAACCAGCAGAATTGTGGCCAGCCAATAGGGCGGCGCGGTCGCAAAAAAGACCTGCGTGTCATTGAGCAACTTCGCCCACATGTTGTCTCTGCCGGCGATGAACAAGGTCGTCAGGACTGCGATAATCCATGCGAACAGCAGCGCGGTGACCGCCAGAATAATGGTAGGGCCAATCTGTTCCGCGATGATCCCTGCGACAGGCCGATGCTGCTGGTACGACTCGCCAAAGTCTCCATGCAGGATTCGCAGTATGTATTTTCCGTATTGAACCGCGAGCGGTTGATCAAATCCGTATTTCGCATTGATCGCCGCAAGTTCCGCCGAGGACGCGACTCCGACGTTGCCGCTTGTCGCATTGATGATGATCTGGGCGCGGTCCCCAGGGAGCACACATTGGATCAAAAACGCGAAGGTTGCGGCAGCCCACACCACGACCACACCGGAGAATATCCGGCGCGCGAACCAAACAATGGGATGATGGGCTGCTATTTTCACGGCGTCACTTCCCATCATCGAAATAAGCGTCATAGAAAACGGGTTCGCCGACCGAGCCGCGGTCCAGCCAAACGTCTTTGAGGTTTGGCTTGGTCGCCAACGTTACGTCCAGCACCGTGAGGCCAATCACAGGAGCCTCATCCACGATCTTCCGTTCCGCCTGCTGATAGAGGGCGACACGTTGCGCCCCATTGAGTTCCTGCTCCGCCCTTTGAATGATGTCCCAAAGCGTCAGATCTTGATAGCGTGAGGGATTAAAGCGATTAGTCTCGCCCTTCTGATCGGGCTTCCACGAGATCCGGAATATCTCCGCGCCGGGGGCAACCCAATAGAGGAGAACAATCTCATAATCATCGGGTCCGAGGTTTTTTCCTGCGAAGAAATCAGCTGGATTGGTAGGCTGAAGACGTACGTCAAAACCGGCCGCTCTTGCCTGCTGCTGGATAACTTGCAAGGCTTGCTCGCCATCTGGCTTCAGAAAAGCGTTCGAATAGGACACGCGCACGATGAGCGGGTTGCCATTCTTAACACGAACGCCGCTAGGATTACGCTCGGTCCAACCCGCCTGGTCAAGCAATTGATTGGCCTTCCGAATATCGTACGTATACGACTGCCCGAGCTCAGGCAGGTATTCCGGCGAGCTCTGACTCAGCGCACCGTTGCCTTCAAATGGCAAAGAGCCAAGGAATGATGTGTCGACTGCGGCCTTCCGGTCAGTAGAATAGGCAAACGCCTTGCGGACGAGCACATCGTCAAATGGGGGCCGTGCCGTATACAACGCCAGGCGCAGAGGGGTACCGCCAGTAATGTGCCGCAATAATGGAAAACGGGAATTGGCCTCCTTCCATGCGATAGCTGGGATATCGTATATGGCATCGGTCTCGCCCGCGATGAACGAGCCATACCGCACGGTCTGATCTGGCAGGAACTTCCAGCTGATTCCGTCAATGTAAGCCGGCCCTTGATGTTTGGCGGTGGCCGGCGCCGAGTTGTAGTCGGGATTGCGGCGGAAGGTGACCTCCCGTCCATGACGCCATTTGTCGACAATGAATGGACCTGAGCCGACTGGGTTCTCGCAGTTTACCGCAAGTCCGCGTTTGAGCGCGGAAGGTGAGAGAATGCCTTGCGAGGATTGAGCAAACACGTTCAGCAAGGGTTGAAACGGCACCTTCAAGGTTACCTGTAACTTCAGAGGAGCGATTGCTGTTGCCGATTCGAAGCTATCGCTAAGATACGGAGCAGCAGTCGGATTACGCAGATCAGGGGCGCTGCTGAGCCATCCGTTGATGTTGTCCGCAATGGCTTGCGCATCCAGAGAAGTGCCATCCGTGAACTTCACATTCGGCTTTATCTCGAATGTGTATATCTTCTTGTCATCGGAAATTGTCCATGACTCGGCCAGCCATGGCACAATCTTGCCATCCTCGCTGCGGGCGACCAGATTATCGCTGTACTGGCGTTGCAGATACCATTGCTGCACCCATCCTCCGAAGAGGCACGCCGGCTCCTGAAAGTGCCCGTAACGAATAACGCCTCCTCGCTTCACGCTCCCGGCTACCCCTTCTTGAGCATGAATACTTGACGGCAGTTGCGACAGGCCCAAGAGCACGAGGAGGGCCACCTTCACGGTTCTTGCTGGATAGTCCGACTTTCCAGTGAATTGCCTCGTTGACCGCGCATTCGACAAATGCATATCCAGTCTCCAAATCATTTGATGTTGAGGAAGCGTCATAGCGGTGGGCTAGCTGTGGCTCGTGCCGGCCCGAACGGAATGGAAAGCCCGAAATGCTCTCGCAGCGTCTGCCCACGATATTCTTTGCGAAAGAGCCCGCGCTTCTGCAGGATGGGCACCACATTGTCGACAAACGCTGAAGTGCCATCTTGCAGCACGTCCGGAATGATGTTGAAACCATCAACCGCGCCAGCGCGAAACCATGCCTCAATCGAGTTTGCGATCTGCTCGGGCGCACCCACGAGCACGCGGTGCCCAAACGCTTGAACGCTGCTAATGATTTCGCGAACCGTCCGACCTTGACGCGCCAGAGTCTCAATCGTGCGATGGTGACCGACAGAAAACGGAACATCATCTGCAGCAGGCAAGATCTCCTCCGGGATTGGCCTTTCGAGGCTGAGCTTCTCGACTGCCACGCCCATGCTTCGTGCAAGAGCAGCGATGGCGCGCTCCATATCGAGGAGTCCGTCAAGGTTTTTCTTGCGACGAACCGCTTCTTCCTCGGTACCCCCGATACAGGTGACAAGTCCTGGCAGGATGAGCGGGGCCGCAGGGCGGCCGAATTGCCGAGAAAGCGCGCGCAGGCGCTCTGCCTCCTGCATCGCCGTTGACAAGTCCCCGGCTGCCGCAAACACGACATCTGCACTGCGGGCGCCAAGCCGTAATCCGGGATCCGAACCGCCAGCCTGAACGATGACTGGGTGGCCTTGAGGCGAAGCGGGATGCGTAAGTGGGCCCCGGATGCCGAAACTATTGGTAGCGGGATCGAGCAGGCGAAATTGGCTCTGATCTGCGTAAACGCCCGCAGCCTGATCGGCGATGACTATCTCGCCGCTCCAGCTCAGCCAGAGAGCACGGACCGTTTCAACGAAGTCCTCCGCACGTCTGTAGCGATCCGCTCGCCCAACCTCTCGGCCGCCAAAGTTCGCAACCGTCGCCGGACTCGACGTCGTGACCGCATTCCACGCAACGCGCCCGCGGCTGATGACATCGAGCGATTGGAAGCGCCGGGCAAGATTGTATGGTTCGTTGTAGGTAGTCGACGCCGTCGCAATCAGACCAATCCGATCCGTTTCACGTGCAATCACAGCGAGAACCAGCGTCGGTTCGAGCCCATTAAGCGGCGGCTGGTGCGTGATGTCGGAACTTATCGCGGGGGTGTCGGCGAGGAATACAGCATCCATCAGACCATGCTCCGCAATCTTCGCAGCGCGAACGTAGTGCTCGATGTCGAAAAAGGCGCTTGGATTCGTGCCCGGCCAGCGCCATGCGGCGGAATGACCACCGGCACCATGAAGATTTAAGCCAAGATGAAGCATGGAGTTACCCGAAGAAATAACCGTCACTCATGCGGCGGCATCTGAGCTGCTTGGCGGGCCTTGTTGACAGCCAGCCTGCGCTTTCGCGCAAGCGCACCTTGCATGTGCTCCGGGCAGCCAATTTGAGGGATAGACAACAAACAGCCGGCTGATGTGAGAAGAATGTCACCAAAGAAGCTTTTGGTAGGTCTTGCGATCTTCTCCGAGCGGGCGCGGCCAAGAAGAGCTTCGACCACGCTGGTTGCCGATTGACACCGACCTGACAGCTTGTCTCCAGCGGCGGGCTGCTTCCACACGAGTACATTCACATCGGCTCTCCAGAATTCATCAAGAAGCCAGCTCCTTTTCAGGAAGATGTTTGGATGGGATTCGCATCGTTTTGGACTCCCGACCGAGCGAGCTAATGATCATGCTAGAGGATCTTTAGAGGTCCAGACCATGCAAACGCAATAGTTGAGTATTTCAATCTACTATCGTCCCTTGGCATCCTCTTCTATTGCCGTTTCTAACCTTCCCTCGCGTAATCCCCAGCGTTCTCTGATCAGGCTCACCGAACACGCGCTGCGCAATTGCAGCAGCTGCAATTGGGAGCGCCGGCGCGCCGCGAAAGAGATAACCGCGATGCGATCGAGAACACACGGCAATTTTGGCGCGACATGATCGGTCGACCGCTTGCTGCCGCGCTGCAAAGTGACATCCGATCAATAAGGCGTCGCCAAGCCCAGCATCTAATAATGCGATGAACCATTCGAGATTATAGATGCCGCGTTACGGCAACGCTTCGAAGCTGCGCTGGATTCGAGGATGCTGGAGCGTCGTTAATTCTCGCGCGCGCGGCGCATGTCCTCGCGTACTCTACGGGTGTGATGACGCACCGCCAATTTGCCAAAAAGGCCCGTCTTCACGGCCCCACGAGCGCGCCGATATGTGCACCGGACTCAGCTACCTTGGACACAGCCGCCTTTGAGCATCAAGAATCGCGGCGCATCAACGTCGACGAAATCACCCAGCTGGATATCGGACCGCCTCACTTACCGGCGCATGGGAGTGGGACGCCATCTCGGGATGGATCGTTCGTGGTCATGTCACGTCTGGTTGGCAATCCAACGTCTCGCGGCGGATGTCTGGATTGAATTGCATCGAGCGGGTCGTGTTTTGCGACCAGCCTTCGCCGCGCCCGCGCAACTCCTCGCCCCAAACAGCAGTCCCAACAAAGCACAATGAGCTTCACGCCAGACCGGCGCAATCACGAGCCCGATGGCTGCGGCATCGGCTACTCGGATCAGAGCTAGCCCCTGGACGAGCCTTTCAACGACATCGACTTGCGCACAATGCAAGCTGACGCAGATAAACTTATCCACCCAGCGCAAGCTCACCGATTGCAGCTCTTTCGCGCACCGCTTCTCCCAGACCATTCACACCGCGCTGCCGTGGAGCTGGACAGGGGCGAAGGGTCCATCTCGCCAAACTCAACTCTGCAATGAACAACAGGCCCGCCAGCACAGCTGGCAAGGGCCCGGACTTTACTTCAACCAATGGGCCTGGTCAGCTATTCGACAGCTAAGCCCTTTAGCATAGTAACATCTCTATCGGACTAGCAGGCCCACTTGATGGCTCAAGACCTGGAGGAGAAGGACCTGGATCCTGGCTCAGCCCGTTCCGCACGCCCTCAACATACCGTCCGCTGCAATTTTATCGAGAGTTGCGCCCGGCTCAGCCTCTGATCCTCATCGGGCCAACTTTGCTCGATGATATTGACAAGGCAACCAGTGAGAATGGAATGGACCCATTTGACAAGGTGAACCCGTCCGCGGCTCGCATCAGTTGCGTCGAGCCGCAACAGGAAGAGACCGCGCCGCAAGCAGACTTTGAGCTGCGGCTTAGAGAGCATCGGCCAGTCCTCCCAGCACCAGCTTCAGCCGGCGCTGGATCGACCCGAACTGCAACGGATGGCAATAGGAGAGCGGACCTTATTCCGAAGAACGAACGGTGCACAGCCGCATCCTTTGTAAAAGCGCGCGCTCAACTCGCCGTGACGCTGACCTGCGCGAGCCTTGCGGAACTCAGAAGGGAAATCGAACTCGCCGCGCAGACGTCAACGCCATGGTCAGGAGCGACTGGACCGTCGACCGGCGGCGTGGATAGTAGCCGCGTTCACGACGACGTGGTGGCATCCTCATACTTGGAGCTGCAGCGCTTCCAAAACCACGCTAGCCATTGCAAGCCGCGCGGGTTCGCCAATCAGAGTGCAATGGCCCATTTGCGTTCCATGGCGGCTTCGCGTTTCGACGCCGCCCCCTGGAATATCTGGGGAGGCCAACGACTTGATCTGGGTCGCGCAGCGGCAGAGCACATGAGGGGCGACACCACTTCTTCGCCCTTTGTGTCGCTGTCCGAGGAGGCCTCCCAATTGCTCCTCTCGCCAGACGACGACAACGAGTATGGCGCCAAAGTGATCGCGGAAAATGCGAATGAGTTGCACACGTACACGGTGCCAAGGATCACCGCTTGGACGGCCGACGAGATCGTCAGTATTCTTGAGGACGGGACTGAGGATGATGAACCCAATCTGGCGTGGGTGAGTGATACCCCAACTGAGGAGCGCGAGGTACTGTTTTTGGGCGGGAATCTGGATGACTATCGGACCGCGAGCGCATCGAATCCCTACAGAAAGTCAGGGAAAGAAGATTAAGAGTGGAGGCTTAGCACAACTTGGCTGTTTTCGATGTTCGGAAATCGAAAGCAGCCTTCGCTCCGTCTATACTGCTCCCGCCGAGCTGGCCATCAGGGGAGGTGGCTCGCGTACCGCACCTGGAAAATCAGAATTTCAGCCGAAGCCTGTACCGTCTTTACGTTCGCCGCCTCGTCGTCGGGTTCGAAAAGGCAGTTGCCGACCAATATTCATTCTTACTTTCCGCCCGGCCAGATCAGGTTTTGGAAAGCTAACGTGGGTAGCGAAAGAACGAGGAAACGAAGCGAGCGGACTGCAGCATGGATCGAAACAACGCGATCAACCCAGCGTATAAAGATTCCGCTACGTCAGATACCACGGTTGAACAACCCAAAGAACCGCAAGCGGTGTTCGAGCAACACGTGCGAGAGGTGCGACAGCTTGGCCCGGTATATTCCCATAGCGGGCTTTATGACATCACCGAACAAGACGATCGCCTCATCCAAGCAGCGTCTGGTGCTGCCCTTCACCGAGGCCCACCGCCAAATGCGATTTCCATTGAAATCTATGACCGCCGGCTTCGCAAATTGGCAGAGCTGCTGAAGCAGTCTGGTCACTCGATTGCTGAGCTCGATGACGACACGTTGCTCGATCGCTCCAAGACGCTACTGCCAAAAGACAAGGTGATCTTCTCTGCATTGTCAATGGTGAGTAGGTACCGGGAGCCCAGCGATACCGCTCCGCCGCTCAGAACACATTATCGTCCGTCCAAGGAAGATACCAATCTCATCAGAGAGGCGACCGAGGCGGCCTTTGGTCGAGCAATGGACGCAAAAACCGCTGGAAAATACGCTAGCAGTCTCCGCAAGCTGGCGGCAGCACTGCGCCCCTTGTCGATTGCCAAGCTCAGCCACAAAGCGCTGCTCGGCTATGCCGATGCTTTGTTTCCGAACGACAAGAAGCTCATCTACGCGTTGAACAGGCTGAACGACTACCGCCGAACCGCGGGGCGGGACAACTCGCCGAGTTACGTGGGCGATTCGCGCCGGTCAATGCAGCCGGCCGCCGATTTGCCCGTCCAGCTTTTCGAACGTGAGCAGCCTTTAGGGAACGCGGACGGCTCATTGCCGGCGGGCGGCTTCAATGCTCAGCAGTTTTGGGAGGGAACGGGTTTAACCGCTCGTTCTCCCGCGCAACGTGTCGCCCAGAATATGCTTTTCGACGCTGTGCGCCAAAACAATGTGCCTCCACCTTCCAGCGTCGATGCGCCGGCACTTTGGCAGGGAATGCGTGCCGCCCCCTCGCCCCTGCAGAGTTTCGCTCAGGAAGCGCTTTTCGATGCGGCCGATCGCGAGGGCCTGCCGCCAGTCAATGCACCGGTGCTTTGGCCGAGCATGAGTTCGGTCGCCTACTCACCCGTGCAAGATGTCGCCCAGGAACAGCTTTTAGGTGCAGCTGATCGCGGGGGCTTGCCGACGACGTTCTACGATGCGCCGGTGCGCTGGCCAACTGCCGGTTCAGTCACCCATTCGCACGTGCAAAGTGTCATCCAGCAAGAGCTTTTCGATGCCGCGGATCGAGACCAGTTTGCGCCTGCTTTCGATCTTCAGGCATCGAAGTTATGGGGGGCAACGGAGGCGACAACCCATAGCGCCTGCGGGGCGGACCCTTTCGGTGCCGTGATTTGGCAGCCCAGCTCACGGCCGCAGGGTCCAGCTTCTGAAAAAGACTTTGGACGGATGATGAATCAAGATGGGGAGAGAGCCGGCGAGAGCTTTGACGCCTCCATGGACGTTACCGAAGGTTTTTTCCATGGCAACCAGCCCGCGACGGACATGATGCGTTCCCGGCTCAGCCGCTGGGGTCAGATGCCGGATGCAGCACAGCGGGTTAAGGCCTACAACATTCACGGTGAACGCTATACGGGCGTGTTAGGACCGCGTGGGGGTAGCGATCTTCAGCTCATCCATCTGCGCTCTCCTGCTGTTGGCGATACATTTGACGTTTCATTCGCAGTGCCCAACGATTTTTCCCATCGCACCCAGCTCGCTCCCGACATGATGCTTTCCAAGCTGGGCAAGTGGGACTTCTTGCCTAATGCGCAATATCCGCTCATGAACTATGAGATTGGTGGGGAACGCTATACGGCCGTGCTGGGGCCGAGAGGATCCAATGACGTTCAACTCATCCATCACCCAAGGTTCGCTTCGGGGAGTGAAGCTGCGTCGGTGACTCCGATGGCTTCCCCGCGTACCTACGACGGCCTCGCATCTGGGCTTGATCGGCCCTCCGGGTTCGAATTGCAGGCGGCGAACCTCCAACCGCCGTCCGCCGCGCCCCCCTCGGGCCACCACCCGCTCCCGCAAGTTCCTGAACTCGGAGAGTGATTCGGCCTAAACTGGAGGCACGGCCCGCGAGAAGCTTCGACTCTCGTGATTGACATGCTCCAAAACCTGGGCCTTCTGCCGAGCCAGGGCGTCCCCATGACCCGCTTTTTGATCCATGGCGAGCCCTACACGGCTGAAAGCCTACCCGGTGGCCGCGTTCTTCTCTTCCATCGGCCGCAATTTGGCTGAACGATATGCTGTCGGCACCTCGGGCGGCCCCACAAACTCCCGAATCCACTCGGGTCGCCTATTTCCGGAAATCAGAACCGCGTCCGAACGACAATTGAGACGGCGAGTAAACCCCGTAGCCGCCATTCACAGCATGATCTTAAGCGGGGTGATTCAATCACCCCTGCGGCTGCATTCGGCAGCACGGAAGGTTCAAGTGAAAGAACCCCAAAAGACGCGGCATGAAAGATACCAGCTCATCCTGGGCGGGCCGAGGGTCGAGTGAAATCATCGCGAGCCCGCCGCTTGATCGGCTTGTAAATACACTCCCAACAGGACCGCGGAGGGCGTGGGGACGTACCTTGTCCCGCTCATCTGGAGCGTTCGACTGAGAAGCCGGGGCTCCAACCCACATGATGACATCCCGAACCGCCGGTCCTCCAATCGCTGACACGAATGGAGATCGACGGCCCTCACGCCCAACGTTCGTCAAACAGCAGCAACTTGGCGCAACTCGGATCCTTCACGATTCGGATCAACTCTTCGGAGCGCCCCTTTTCTCTGTGCTCTTCGTTACCAGATGAACTTTGCGCCATCCGGCAGTTCGCAGATGAATTCGCCTTGGTTCACAAGCTCGGTGGTTCCGACAACAAGCTTCGAGGCTCGCACCGTCAGCTTGCCTTCGCGGCTAAGGCTATGGCGGATGTACTCGGTCACAGCATGTCCAGAGCTGTCGACCGTTTGGTGAGCATTGGAGAAGCTGATTCCATTCTGGACCGTCACCCTGAATGCATTGATAACCAGACCGGCCTGCGTCGCCGATGCAGGTTTGCCGCCCTCCGCGGGGCTACAGTGGCTCATGTCCAGTATGAGCTTCACATTCTTCCCCGCCTGCAGGGCATTGAGCACCTCGGTGTATTTCGGCGAGGGCTCATCGGCTCTCGCCAGAGCGCTAGCGCTTGCGACCGAAAGCAAGGACAACAGGATCGTCAGTCCTTTGCCGGTAATCTTCATATGCTCTTCTCCCTCGATAAGTACTACAGCTTACGTTTTTCAAGATGTCGTGCTCGCGCGTTGTTTGGCTTTCATTCAGCAAGCGCGCTCGCGCCTGTACAAAAACAGCCTGCCGCAATCAGGCGCAAGTAGTTGCGACGGCTATTCCAACATCACAACCTCGTAGGTCAGGTTCTGGGGGCATTCGCCTTGCGGGCGTTGACAACGATTTGTTCGGTGGTCGGCCGCTTGGAAACCACAAACGACGAGCGGTCGCGCTGGTCCACTCGGGCGTAATGAGCGAGGACATGCAGCCGTCACATCTGCAGGAGCAGACGATCTACGAAGGAAGCACTCGATCAGCCGCATGCGCTTGCGTGTCCCTCTTAGTCTGCAAAGGACTGTCTGCCCTAGGCGACAGGTGAAGCGAAGGCAGCGCGGCGGTCGAGGAACCCGGTCCCAGCTTGATCGATGTCAGCTTCTCGAAAGCTGCACCTGCAACAATCCACGCCGATAGGCGGCACTTCGAAGGGAGTAGAGAGATGAATGTTGATCCACGGAATGCCGCAGACAATTCGTTTGAGGTTCAGCGGCCGCACCACGTCGGTCGACAGCAGGACGAGCTTAGCGCCCAAACCATCGCAGCGAGAAGTTCAGAAGACCAAGCAAACTTTGAGCAGCAGCTGAATGACTTGGCTCTAGATGACTTGGATTCGGTCTACCCCACCGCGGCGCCAGTCTCCTTAGCGGCAGATTCCGCGAGCGCCGCGCCCTCATCTGCGCCAAACGAGGCGATCTCGGAACCCAGTCGCTATCCAGCCTCATCATACGTCAGTGGGCGCGCTCAGCTTGCCGCAACACTGACGGGAGCCACTCTTGAAGCACTTCGGAACGAGATCGAACTTGCCGCGCAACAGGCAGCACGTTGGTCATCGGCGACCGACGCTGCCATTGATCGAGATCGTGTATTCGACGACGTGGCGAGGTCGTCATATGTCACACTGCGGCGTTTTCAGAATCAGGACACTGATTGCAAGCCGCACACGGAAGAAAACACGAGTGCAATATCTCATGTCCGCAACACGGCTCGAGATCATTCTTCCGTTGGAGATCCTCTGGAGCGGTATCCCCTGGACCGAGCCCGCCAGGCTGGTTGGCATATGCGGGGAAAGACTACAGTCTCAGCCTTCGTATCGTTAGTCGAGGATCCGTCAAAACTTGTCGTCTCTCGCGATCCGTGGGCGAGAGCGATTGCCAACAATGCGGACGCGCTACACACCTACACCGTACCGAAGACCACAATCTGGACGCCCGACGACGTGCTGAGTAGCATTGGGCTTGGAATGAACGCCGAGGATCAGGACACCATCGATGGAGACGTCGATTTGATGTGCTCACTGGGCAGAACGCCGACCCGCGAAACCGAGCGCCTGTTCCTTGGAGGCAATTTGGAAAGCTACCGCACCAGTAGTGAAGCAAATCCCTACAAGCGCGAGAGTAATGAGTAGATGGTCGATCGCGCCATTTGGCAGGTTCGTTGGCGACCAAGCGCCACAACACCCTGCAACGAAGAAAAGCGGCGCATCAGCTCCGCCTCATGCACAACAGATTAAGCGTAAGGGGGGCGACCGACGGCCCGATGAAGGCGCCGATCGAGCCGTACAGCGGTTGACAGTTCCGACGGAAGGTCAGGAGGACACCGATGTTGTCCCCTCATCCCTTTCCACTCGTTGAAGCATCGTGGCATCTTGGGTGCATTGTGTCGCGAGGCAGGAATTTATCAGGCGGCTTCAGGGGTTGGCAGGCGGATTTGGCGAGGTAAGCCGCTGAAAGCGCAGCATCCCTCGCGTTAGCTAACTCTTTCTGACAATGATCGCGCCTCAACCAACAGTGTTTCGGCCGCGGTCGCATCATACATTCACTCACCCGTAGCAAGCGGCGCTATGGCATTACAGTCGATCCGCAACCTGGATGCGTTCCATCAAAACAATCGATTTTGCCGAGCATGCCGAAAGGCCTCATAGTCGATCGCAATGTATGGAGACCGCAATCAAGATGACGTCTGGCAATCGATTCTCTCCTCAGTCCCCTACCGAACAATTTGGCTCGAGCGATCGGCAGTCTCGCGTCACATCGACGTCCCGCGCCCGCCCCGATTTTCCCACTAAATTGCCGAGTATGAGGCAGATTGGATTGGCCGATCTTTGGCGTCACAGCCGAACGACTGCCTCTTCGCGCGCTTCAAAGGCGTTATGGCGCTACGCTTGATTGGACAGACAAATGCTCACGACCTTGGACAGAGCGCGATTGACCTTCGCACAGCTCGGCAGCATGGCCCCACTGTGTCGTCATTGCCTCACAAGGAGTCCGATGTTGATGGCGCCGATACAAAGAGCCCTTAAAGGCACTTGAATCTCACCCAGCGTCAGATTGTAGGATTTACGACAGTCTCGCGACAGACTCCACTCGCGTGAACTCTTCCTGACAGGTAGCGACAATTGCGAACGTCTCAGAATCTCAATGCTCGGCCGATACGGCTTGGGACACTGCTCGACTGCTCCGATTCAGATCTTGCATCGTTAATCTGCTTTGTGAACGCAAGACGAAGCGCGCTCTTCGCAGTCAGGCGAGGATCCAGCGCGCGAGAACAAGGCGAGCAATCGCCGTACCGATCACAGGCTGAGTCCAAGCTCGAGACTAGATCGTTCTTGCGCCGTTCAACCCGTCTGACGAAATTGAGCCGGCCTCACTGCCTCAGACAATGCGCGACAGCAATGCCAGGCTCAATTTGTCCTTCCTTGGCAGCCTTCGCTCGGCTGGCGCGGAGAAAATCTTGGAAGTAACCGAGCTTCAGGACGGTTGACATCATGTTTGGCCATTATCACCGGCTGGCGAGACAATGTCTAACCCGCCCATCGGCGTGTTGAGCGTTTCATCGCATCTTGGCCTTTTACAGCCTGTCGTCCGCCGCATAGCGCGTAAACTGTCTTAAACGCGGAAAACTTGTATCGTAGTGACTTGACGACACTACGGGCTCAACAGCCTTGCAGGACTGACCGCGGATCAAGACGATTTGGGAGTTCCAATGTCGGTTTCGCAAGTCCGTTCGGCGGCAAATACAGCCGCTCTCGCCTGCGCTTTCCTTTCACTCCGCGAGTTTGGCGCGATCGCCACTGCAGGCGTTCGCGTAATGCATGCAGCCATCGCTATGTTTAGCCCGCAGATGAATCAGCACATCGCCAGGGCTCTCGTCCTCGTGAGAGATTGCCGATCACTTGCCGGCGTAAAGGAGATTTTGAGCCCCGCCGCGGGCTGGAACCATCCGCCGCAGGCCCCCGCCTATCCGCCGACGGCGGACGTGCACTGCCTGCCAACAGGCTCTTGCGTATCGCGCACGGGTTTTCGAATTCACGCCAAAGCGGCATCCTCTGGGTTCCGCCGATCGTCATGGTCAAGCGTGACACGCTCAAGTCCTGCCAAGGATGGAGGAGAGGCGATGAATGCGAATTCTCCTGGTTGATCATCATGCGGACTTTGGCCGCGCCGTGAAGGAAACGCTGCTGAATTGCGGGTTCGCCGTCGACGTGACGCGGACGCTGGATGAGGCGTCGGCCGCGTTGGATTGCGCGAACTACCACATGATACTGCTCGACTCCTTCTTGCCCGATGGAGATGGTTTGGACTGGTTGAAGCAGTTGCGGCGCGAAGGACGATCAATGCCGACTATGATGATGAGCAATCTCAATGATCTCAGTCGGCGGATTGCGATCTTCAACGCCGGAGCGGATGATTTTCTGCCCAAACCCGTTTCTATCGACGAGCTCGTTGCTCGCATGCGAGCTATTCTGCGACGATCAACGCAGATGACGGCGCCGGTGGTGACATTCGGGAATCTGCATTTCGATCCGATCGCGAGACAAGTCTCCGTCGGTGGACGAGTACTGAGAATTGCGCGCCGCGAAGTGTGCATTCTTGAACATTTGCTCAACCGCGCGGGCCGTACCGTGCCGCGCGCATCGCTCGAAGAAAGCTTGTATGCATTTGACGACGAGGTCTCGACCAATGCGCTGGAAGTCGGGATTTATCGCCTGCGCACGCATTTGAGCCAGGCGGGTGCAACGCTCAGGATCAAGACCGCGCGCGGTGTCGGTTACACCCTTGAACTCGTTGGCGCAGCATCGGCTGCCTAGCCGATCGAACTTGAAAGCAGCACTTCCTTGAACTTCGTCAACAATGACGCCGGCGCTGATGGACCGTCGATGGTCGCCAGCGGCTCGCATTATGCCGCTTTTCCCCGCCTCTGCTACGCCCTGTGCGCAGTTGCTCTGCTACTTCCGCTTGCTGCCGCGGCTCAGGCAAAGCGAGATGGCAAAGGAGAACCGCCACGAGCCGCGCCTGGCAGCACCACCGGCACGCTCAACCTTACCTCCTCACAGGGAAAGACAGTTCATCTGACCGGACCGGCTGCGAGCATTTTTATTGCCGACCCTGCCATTGCGGATTATCAGGCGCCGTCGAACACCACGATTTTCGTGTTTGGCAAAAAGTCGGGACGGACTAGCCTGTTCGCCCTAAACGACAATGGAGAGGCTCTCGCCGAGCTGCGTGTTGTCGTCACCCAACCGATCGAGGATCTGCGGGCCGCGCTGAAGGCCGAGGTCGGCGACTATCCGATTCAGGTCAGCTATACCCCGCGCGGCGCGATCCTTAGCGGTACGGCGCCTAATGCCGAGGTCGTCGAGACCGCCAGGAAGGTCACTGAGCAGTTTCTTGGGGCTGGCGCGCTGGTTGTCAACAAGATCCAGGTCGCCGGCTCATTACAGGTGAATCTCAGCGTACGGGTGGCAGAGGTCTCCCGCATCGCCGCCAAGGATCTCAACATCAACTTCACTGCCTCGAGCCCAAACGGCGCTTTCCTTGTCACCGGCAAAGGGGGAGGGTCCGGCGCAGCCGGCGGCGGCGGCACGATCGGGATTGGATTTAGCGCCGGCAACACCAACTTGAGCGCTGTTCTGGACGCTCTCGCAAGCGAGCACCTCGCCTCAATCCTGGCTGAGCCGAATCTGACGGCGATGTCCGGCGAAGCCGCAAGCTTCCTCGCCGGCGGCGAATTCCCTATTCCGGTGATGCAGGATAACCGGCAGGTTTCGGTCCAATTTCGCCAATTCGGCGTGAGCCTCGAGTTCGTTCCAACGGTTCTCAACAATAATCAGATCAATATCCGTGTGAAGCCCGAAGTCAGCGAACTCTCGAGCGAAGGCGAAGTCAAAATCAATGGCATGGCGGTCCCTGCCCTCTCCACTCGGCGGGCGAGCACCGTGGTCGAGCTCGCCAGCGGTCAGAGCTTTGCAATCGGCGGCCTTATCAGGCGCAACTTCAACACTGATATCGGCGAGTTTCCCTGGCTCGGCGATGTGCCGATCCTGGGCGCGCTTTTTCGCTCCTCATCGTTTCAAAAACGTGAAACCGAGTTGGTCATTATTGTCACGCCCTACATCGTGCGGCCCGGACCGAATCCGAACCGGATGAGTGCGCCGAGCGACCGCATCTCACCGCCCTCAGACGCGGGGCGGATTTTGACGAACACGGTGGCCCGGCCGCCGCGAGAGCGCGATGCGCCTCGCGCCAGCGCACCAGGATCGACCGGCAGCGCGGGCTTTATTATCGAATGAGGATCGGCAAATGACTTTGCGACATCTGTGCTACCCGATCGTTATTGGAACAACATTGGGGGGCTGCGCAAATACTGCCTCGATCCAGCCCGGGCCGGCTGACCAAGAGATCCAGGTCGAGCAGAAGAGTAACGTGCTGTTCCTGCAGAGCCTTCGTGGCCCCGAACGGCATCGGCTGCGAAGCTTTATTGCAGCGACCAGTCGCGGCCGGCTGGATGCCCTCCATGTGGGTGTCATCGGCCCGCCCAGACTCATTGCACAGGTGGCCCACGAGGCTCGCGCCATGGGCGTTGCCACCTACAACATCCGCCTGTCCGCTTCTCGTGTGGATTTGCCGGCTCGTTCCGGGGTGAGGATCGAAGCGATCACTTTCGAAGCCCATCCTCCGGTCTGCCCATCGCTCTCCATCGTCGGTCCTACAGTGAACGACAATTCGTTCAATCCAACCCTTGGCTGCTCAGTCCGGAATAACCTTGCGGTCATGGTCAATGAACCTGGCGACTTGTTAGGCAATGGCGCTGTCATGCCGACCAGTGGTGATCGTGCAGTGCTTCCCATCACCGCACGTGGGGCCACGTCGGGGGGCAACAGGAGCAATTTGGAGGATGAAACGCATAACAGGGTTGCGCCAGAAACCCAATAAGCGGCTCGTAAGACCCGAGCAGCATGAACGTCGGTTGGCCATTCTTGTCCATATCAGTCTTGGAATCGGCCGACGAGCCTCCGGGAATCCAATCTTTGCTCGATCCTTTCTTGGGATCGTGCAGCTTACAGATTAGGTTTTGGGACAGTTGGATCGTTGACCAGAGGTTTGAGCGCATCGCTGTTTTGTGCGACGCTAAACTAGGCCGGCGGCAAAGACTGCCTTTGCAGCCCTCTCGAAACACTCCATCGGAACGGCCTTGCCCATCGCACCTTTTCGGATCAGCTGACGCGCCAACACATGATCCTCGACAATGCTCAGACGTTGGGCGCGCGCCTCCGCCAGTAACTGTGAAGCCGTTTCGCCCTCGCCGCGGCACACGAGTACTGGGACGCCGGTCTCGCCCCGCACGTAGCGCAGCCCAATCAATGTCGCTCGCCCCGTCAGTATCAATGTCGCCCGATGGATGCCGAGCGGACACTCGTTCGCCGACTCCCGACGGAGCCTACGGTGTTCACCCTTGATCTGCGGATTACCATCCTGTTCCTTGGACTCGCGCTTGGCTTCGCTCTGCGTCATGCGCATGTCGCGCAAGAACAACCAACGCTGAATGAGCAGATCGGCCAAGCCGCCAATCAGAAGAGCGCCGGCAGCAATCGCGATCAGCACTTTGAGCTCTTTAAAGACAAAACCAAAGCAGCTCAAATCGCACACAGGCAAGTATACCAGTGCCCTCCAACTTGCGAGCACAGTGAAAACGAACGTGGCGCCAAGAACCAAAACTTTGACGATAGACTTTCCAAGCTCGACAACCGACCGCTGGGAGACAATCCGCTTCAGCCCTTTGACGGGGTCCAATTTCTCAAAGCTGGGTTTAAGCGGCTCAACCGAAATCGTCAGCCCGCCGCCGGCCAAGACACCGGCCAGAATCGCCGCGACAACCGCCGCAGCTAGGATGGGAGCCGCGGCTGTTATAGAAAGGTCCATCAATCCGACCAGCGCCTGCCGGGCCGCACTGTTGAAGGGCTGTTCCTGCAGCTTGTCGGTGAGCCGCACAGCTTCGCGCCATCCGTCTTCGATCGCGCCCGCCCTGAAGCACAGGCAGCCGAAACCAGCGCAAAGGCTTACCGCGGTCACAAAGTCGGCGCTGCGCGGGCTCTGCCCTTTCTTACGCGCGTCCCTCAGCTTCTTGTGACTTGGTGGAAGATTTTTCTCTTCGCTCGTGTCGCTCATTTCAAGAACTTCTCGAGCCACTCCAGCACGCCGTTGAACCGAATGATCTCTGCTCCCATATATTCGATCAGGAAGACGGCGTAGCTGACCATAAAGATTCCAAAGGCGGCATTCTTGATAGTCGGAGAGAGATCGTTCAGCTTGATTTGCGGCGCAAAGCGCCCGAGCAGCATGAGGGATACGTCAATCAGAAGCAGCAGAGCCAGCACGGGCCCGGCGACCACGAGAGTCGTATGCATGATATGGTCGAGAAGCCCGATAAACTCCATTGCCCCTTGCTGGGTCAGCGGAGGTAGCAGCCGATACACGGGCCAGATCAGATAACTTCCATAGAGGCATCTGACCATGGTCTGCAGACCTCCTGATACAACGAAGATCGTAACCGCGGCAGTCCCGAGAAAGAGCCCCATCGCGGCGGTTTGACTGCGTGTCGCAGGATCGTCCAGCTGGCTGGAGATGCCGCGCTGGGTATCAATGATGTCACCAACGGCCTGGATGCTCCAAAGTGGTATACTAAGCAGAAAACCAAACACCAGGCCGATAAATATCTCCTTCAAACCGAGGAGCGAGACCGCAACCATACGGGTGCCCGGATCTAGTGTCTGCAAGCCGTTTCTGATCTGCATCAAGCAAGGCAATCCAATCACAATCGTCGCGCTTGCGCGGATAATCCCGCCAATGTGCGGTCGCGTGAATACCGGAAGAACCAGCATAATGCCGAGGGCCCGGGCCGCGCCAAGACCGGCCGCAACGACGAACTCGACAGCAGTCTGAACCAGAGCTTGCGTCTCGGTGGGTGACAAGGCATCCATTTGAGCTCAGCTCGTCGTGCCTTCAGCCAATGCAGCTGTCGCACTCACGTCGCCATGATGTGAGACGTCAAGAACTCTGCAGATCTCGGGTCCCAGCGGTTGCAGAGCGACAGGCCTCCCAGGGCAGATGACTTCGGCTTCAACTATCCATATGACTACCGCCATCGGGCGCAGACCATTCGATGAGAGCACCCGCGAAATCGCGCGCGGCCTATAAGCCACGCTTCTTCCGCTCTCACCGGCCGCAGCACGGTTTGGAGATCTGAGGGCCAATTTCGCAGTCTATGGAGATCGCTCTCGAGCAACACCTTCATTCGCAGGCTCATTCACCAGAATGCCAGAAACTTGGGGCCGCTTGCAATCAAAGCGGTTGCCCGTTCACTTGTGTCGACAACTCGCCAGGCTGTGCATCGAGGACCAGGTCTCAGCAGGTAATTCCATCACATCGTAAGCACACCTGAATCGAACGGATAGAAATTCCAAATGGAGTCATCCTTCCTCCGAATACGGCGGGCTCATAGAGCCGAACAGGACAGTTCGGATGTCTATCCGTCTCATAATAGTGAGGCGAGCTTTCGATAAGATGACGAACTCGCTTTTTGTGGTTCGCAATGAGGGCCAACAAACGAGACGCTATAGCTGAAACGTAGACAGGCTTGCGTTCCGCGCGCACTAATACCTCGCTGTGAGCGCGGGGAACTCAGTAAAGATACGCTGGGCTTGCTCGATCAGGGGCGCGCTCAGCACCGGAGCAAACAGAACGAGCACGGCGACGACGACGAGGAGCTTCACGGTAAGCGGCAAGGTTTGATCCTGGAGCTGGGTTGCTGCCTGCACGATGCCAATACCCAATCCGGCCACGAGGGCTGCCAGAAGCGGCGGTAGAACCCAGATCATGAACAGGACTAATGATCGGCTCAGGTGGGTGAGAATGCTGGCCTCGTCCATCTCACCCCCCCGGGGATGCGTAGCTTAAGACCAGTCCGTGCATGAGCCGCGACCAGCCGTCGATTGTGACGAACAGAAAGAGCTTGAAAGGAACGGATATCATTGTTGGTGATACCATTGACATGCCCATGGCCATCAGAATTGTCGTCACAATCAGGTCGATCGTGATGAACGGAAGATAGAGAAGGAAACCGATTTCAAACGCACGCTTAAGCTCCGAGATCAAAAAAGACGGCACGAGGATCGCAAAATCGTCGGCTGTTGCGTTGGCGCGCATCTCCTCCGACCAGATATGTTCCGTCGACGACAAGAAGAACGTGCGCTGCTCCTCAGTGGTGAACTTTTTGAGATGGGCGCGCAGCGGCTCGCTGCCTTCCTTGGCGGCGGTCAACCAGTCATCGGCGGTTTGGTAACGAAGTTGCGTATCGGTCACGCGGTTGTAGGTTTGCTCGAATACTGGGGCCCCTATGAATATGGTAAGGATCAATGCAGCACCATACAAAACGATGTTCGGTGGTATGGACTGAGTGCCGAGCGCGTTGCGGATCAGGAAGAGAACGACGGAAACCTTGATGAACGCCGTCGTTGTGACAACCGCGAACGCCAGCAGGCCAAGACCGGCGGTCGCCGCAACAAGCGCAAGGATGCTCGGTTGAATGTCAACCATTGAGCGCCAACTTGCTCAGTAACCGGATGCCCAACGCTTCACCGACACGTACAATGTCGCCGCGGCCGATCAATTGACCATTGGCAACAATGTCGACCGGACCGTCCACCGGCCGGCCAAGCTCGAACACGTGCCCCTCGTTGATGCTTCTCAACGTACCCAGCGTTATGGGCCAGCGGCCGCATTCGAACACAAGCGTGATCTCAACACTGTCGATGTCGGCTTCCGAGGGCGGGATTGCTTGTTCAGCTTGGGGGCGTATCGTCATATTTGCATACCTTAGAGGATGGGACTGCAGGCGGAATGGTCCCCGAAGGATAAGTCTGTCGCCCGCCACCTGCGCCGGCGCCCACAACTTGTCCGCAGCGAGGATGAGCTGGCCATGGGCAAAGGGAATGACCTCGGGCAGCAGTGCGTCGCCGGGCTGTGCTTGGCGAAGAAGCTTGATGGGCGCGCGCAGCGAGCCGATCTCTCTCGCAATTACGACCGGCAATTCCGAAGAAATCTTACCTAGATCTCGCGGTAATTGGCCGATCAACTCGCCTAAGACACGAAACGCAGACGGAACCAGACCGTCAAGAGGCGCGAACAAGAACAGGCGAGCCTTGGCCGCCAGCGGCCCGAAAGTAACGTCGAACTCCAAATAGGGGTCTCTGGCCGTTGTGTCTTCGACGCGGATCAGCTGCAAATTCCGCGCGAGCACGATCTCTAATGCAGCGAGCCAAGGTTCCAGTGCAAGTTCGAGAAGGAGCGAGCGAGTTGGGCCGGAAGGTAAAGTAAGGCCATGCTGGATCGTTGAAATCAGTGCCTCGACGAGAAGGCGGGGCAAGGACAACACAGCGGTCTCGCCTTCGGCGCAAAATACGCAGTCGAGCACCGACGTGGCATATGGCTCGGCCTGCCAAACAAGCCGGCTCACACGGATCGATAGCGGCTTATCGCCAATGCGGCTCTGCAGAACCGTGCGCGGTGCGGCGGTCTCGTTGAGCCAGGAGACCACTTCATGCGACAGCTTTGCCGCTGGCTGATATAGTGCGGGTTCACCCATGGCATTTATCGACAGGTTCCGCGGGCGCAGCTCGCGAGTTGATAAGAGAACCAGCCATTAGTTCGAGTCATCGACCGTCTGGCTGCGCGAACCACCCTGATATCGGAGCAAAACCTCATCGTCGGCATCGATTTCGGCTGCAAACTCCGAACGGACAGCGGTAGTGCGCTGGACATCGCCCTCAATCTCCTGCCATTTCTGGCTCGCCGCCGAACGCTTGGCCCATATGGTCCGCGCCTCATTCACCGCCCGCTGGGCCTGCTCATGCGCGATGCGCGCCTGCTCACGCGCCTGGCGTGCCGATTCGATCTCTGCTGCCAGCCGCCCAAGGACGAGTTGACAGCGACGATCGAGCTCGGTCACGGACATCATCTCGAGCGACGCCAGCTCCTGATAAAGTTCAGCTTCGGCCTTGGCGCGACGATCCTGCGCGCCTTTAAGATTCTCAGACGCTCGCTGCAGCGCTGCGACCGCAATTTGGCGCCTGGCTTCCATGTTCGACAATTCACGAAGCGCGCTTCGCTCTCTCATGTCTTTCACGAGCCGCAATTTCGACGCTTGCACGAGATTCAGGCCGTCAGACGCGACATCCATGAAACGGTCTCCTCAAAGCTCGACGGCTCGTCCTGTGCCTGGCGCAAGAATGCGCGCAGTTCCTCGATTGACTCGATTGCCCGATCAGTCAGTGGATCGTTGCCCGGCTTGTATTCACCGACCTTGATCAGGAACTCAGCCTCATTGTAGCGCGAGAGCAGATCGCGGAATGCGGATGCCGCCTTGCGATGTGGACCAGAGGCGACCGCATCCATGACACGACTTCGGCTGGACAGCACGTCGATGGCGGGAAAATGCTCTCGGGAGGCCAGCGCGCGCGAAAGAATGATATGACCATCGAGAATGCCGCGCGACTCTTCGGCGATCGGATCGCCCGTGCCGTCACCTTCGACAAGCACGGTATAGAATGCCGTGATCGAGCCCCGCTCGCCCATACCGGCTCGCTCCAACAGACCAGGAAGCAGCGCAAAGACGGAAGGAGGAAAGCCGCGCCGGGTGGGAGGTTCTCCGGCGGCAAGGCCGATTTCGCGCATCGCACGGCTAAAGCGGGTCAGCGAATCCATCATCAGAACGACCTGCAGCCCTTGATCACGAAAATACTCGGCGAGTGCGGTCGCCATATGAGCGCATTGCGCCCGCTCCATTGCCGATCGATCGGATGTCTCAACGACAACGATCGTGCGAGCGAGGGCATCTCCAAGATGACGTTCGATGAATTCACGCACCTCGCGCCCACGCTCCCCTATGAGAGCAACCACGGTGACATCGGCGGCCGCGCCTTTTACAATTTGCGACATCAGCGTCGACTTACCGCAACCGGCATCTCCATAGATTCCGATGCGCTGACCTTCGCCACACGTCAGAAGTCCATCCAGAACGCGAACGCCGAGCGGAAACGGCTGCTCGATGCCACGCCGCCTCATCGGGTTGGGCGCCTTGCCGCGGAGCGGACAAGTGTGGACCGTCCTTAGCGGCCCCTTGCCATCGAGTGGACGGCCGAAGCTATCGATCACGCGGCCGAGCAGGCCAGGCCCGACTGACACTTCCTGCATGCGCCCTGTTGGGAGCACTTCCGCGCGGTGGGACAAGCCTACCATATCGCCAATGGGCGTCAGCAAAACCCCGTCCGGCAGCAAACCGATGACTTCCGCTTCAAGTGACCATCCGGAAGCGTGATCCTGCAATAGGCAAAGTTCTCCAACACGGGCCCCTGGCAACACGGCATGGAGCAAGGTGCCGATCGCACGCGTGATCCGTCCCCGCACGGCACGCGTATCGACCTCCTTTGCTGCGAATCTCAGAGATGCTATCGCCGAATGCACATCTCCTTCTCCGCCGGCTTGATCATGGCCTGATTGTTGCGTCGTCACGGTTAGCTTTCCTGAGAAGATGGATCAAGGCCGAGACGCAATGTGCGGAGCTGCGCGGCAAGTCCTAAATCGACACTGCCGAACTCACTCCACAGAACGCACTGGTCCGGCCCCACGGCAGGGTCCGGATCGATTCTGACTTTCGGCCGACTATTCGTTCCATCGAACGCCAGGAATTCATGTCTTAGTGCATCAGCGTTCACAGGAGACACGTGAAGGCATATTTCTGCGCTGCCATATCTTTTCTCGACAGCGTGACGAACGGTTCTTACCAACATCTCACCCGGATCAAAGGAGCCCAACAAATCGGTCAATATCTCAATGACGAGCTGTGGTAACTCCTGTTGCAGAACAGCTTTTCGGCCGGCCACATCGGAAGCAGCTCGGGCAATCAGCTGTGCCATTTCGTCCGAGCCTGACCTTAGACCCTCGCAGTGCCCGCGCTCCCGCTCCTGCTGATAGGCCTTCCTTGCCCAACTGCGAACCTGCCGCAGGTATCGCTCGGCTAGCGCGCGCGTCTGCACCGCATCGTACCAGATGCCAAGTTCCGCGGCTGGTATGAGCGGACCGAGCGGCCGTATCTGCGGGCTATATGGCAAGACTGTTTCATTGGCCGTCATGCCGCTGGCTCCTGCGTGGCCAAGTGGGCCACCACCAAAGACAGTAACTGACCCGCTGAGTTGTGGTGTTCGGCTGCCGGAGATTCGGCGGTGGTCCCCACAGGTAAGCGGAGAAGAACGCGCACACGGTCAAGCTCTGATGCGTCCTTGAGCCAAGCGCCAAGGCAGGCAAATCCGTCATTTTCAATCTGGCTCGCGAGCTTCTGCGAATCGTCAATCGATGTGGTTGCGACGGCGCTGGATAAGTGTCGGATTGCGAAAGCATGTGCTTCGGCACCAATGTTTTCGATCAGAATCGCTACATCATGCCTTGAGACAAGCTTCAGCACCGAACGGGCATGCCAGATACTGCCAGCGAGCAGCGCCGCCCGACGCGGCTCATGCCCGAGCAGAACGTCCCTACCCCAGTCGGTTCCGCTCGAAGCCAGCTCACTACCTAGCAGCAATTCGACCAGTCTTTGCTGCAGTCTTGGAGACTTCTGCAACTGCAGCACTGTGGCGTCCGACAGAAGCCCATCAAGATGGCCGGCAAACCGGCTGGGATGGATCAAAGCGGCAAGCTCGCGCAGGCGATCGGAATGCGGGTTGAGTGAATAAGTTGGGTTAGTGGATGCCATCGATACGGACCTGCTGCCGCTATTTCGGATCGGAGGAGAGCTTTTTGCCGGCGGACTGGCCCGCTGGCTTGCTGGCATCTCTGCCGAAACTTGTCACTTTGAGCCAGGATTGACGAAGCTGTCGCCCACGTGTGCTCAGCAGCACGTAAGATAGAATGCCCAACGCGGCGAGCCCACCTCCTGCACCAATCGCAATGTGGGTTGCAATGAACTTGGTTGGTTCGGTGGAAGCTGCCGCTGGCACAACGGAGACCTCATGCTGAGCCCGCTCAACCGGCACGAACACGACCGCCACCTTGTCGTATGATAGACCTTCGATGCTGTTGGCGACGAGCATCTTGATCTGCGGCAGCAAGGCTGAGAGCTTCGCATTCGAGGCGTATCGAATGAACACCGACGCCGAAGACGGGGTTGCATCCTGTCGCAAAAGATCATTCTTCGGCAGAACGACATGAACACGGGCGGAGAGAACCCCATCGATATCGTTGATCGTGCGCGACAATTCTTCACTGAGAGCATAGACGTAGCGGGCTCGCTCCTCAACCGGAGAGGCAACGAGGCCCGCCCCCTTGAACACCTCACCAAGGCTCTTGAAGGGTTGGCGCGGCAAGCCCTGGTTATTCAGAAGCTCGATTGAGTAGGCGAGCTGCTTTTCTTCCACCTGAATTGTGCTGGTCCCATCCTTACCGACAACACGGATGGCATCGACGCCCTTGCTCAGGAGCAGCCCAAGCATCTCGTTGGCTTCGCGTTCTTGCACTTTGGTATACAGATCAGCTTTGCAACCGGCGAGGGCCACCAAAAACGGCAACAGGACGAGAGCATGAAGCCGCTTTCTTGCGGGACAGCCGTTACCGACCTTGTCTTTCGTCAAGACAGCCAATGGCCCGCTCAGCCTGCCGATAGAAGCTTGTTCAGAGATGAACTGACAGCACCTGTGCCCTTGGAGACGAGCGAAACCTGGATAACGCCGTTGTAAACATCCCGCAGATTCGCCAGCGCCGAATCGAAATGATCCGCGCCTTCCGGTTTGCCCGCCGGATTTACCTCGACTTGCTGCACACGCAAGACTGGTTGCGCTGCCGGCCCAAGCTGGAAACCCTTGGTAGGATCAGGCTCGCCGACGAGCGTCGGCGAAACTGTACCCGACCGAAATGGTTTGCCCTGATGGATAGCAGAAATGCTCTGAAGGACACGATCGCCGAGCGGGCTCGGCGACATGACTGCGCGCGGTACTTCCGGCAGCAATGGAGCTGGCGCGCGCTCGCTCACAGAAGAGACGGCACCTTGGTTCGAGGCCGCCTGCGCAAGACTCTCATCAAACTGGGCGTGTGCCGGCGAACAGCCGTTGGAGGCACACTCGACGGAGTTGACAGGGGTCGGCGTAATGCCAAACAACATGGAGGAAATCATTTCTGTCACGTAGTGAGGTGAGCCATCAGTTCACACGAACGGGCCGGCACCTTAGAAAAGCAAGCTGACCAAAAACTGACGAGCAGCTGTCATCTAATGATCACGGTCAGCTCCCAATTTTCGACGAGGCAGCGGCTTCCAAATTGGGACGAATTCCAGTGCTTGTTCTCAAGCGAAAAAATAGCAGGAATGCTCATTCCATCTACAAGGCGGCACATCTTGAAGAAACTTCTCTATGCTGGTGTTTTCATTTGCTTGGGCGTCGTCGAGGCGCTCGGCGCTCCCCTGGTGCTGCCATCGACGCCTTATAGTTACACAGTTCTGGATCAGGACCTCGCGGCCGCACTGCAGGAATTCGGCAACAACCTAAACATCAGAGTCAATGTCAGCGCCGGGGTGAAGGGGCGGATTCGCGGGCGAATGTCCGATCTCCCACCGCGAGAGTTCCTCGAACGGTTGATCAATCTCTACAATCTTCAATGGTACTACGATGGGATGGTGCTCTATGTATCCGCCGCGCATGAGGCGCAAAGCCGCCTTTTGGTCTTGAGTCCGATCAGCTTTGATGCGTTCAAGGCGGCACTCGATGCGCTCAACATCTCCGACGAGCGTTACATCGTGAGAGCCGTACCGGGAGATGGCCTTGTCTTCGCCTCTGGTCCACCCCGCTTTGTCGCGCTTGTGGAGCAAACACTCAAAGGACTTGCGGCGGAGGCACAGGCACGGCGAAACCCGAGCGGTGACGAAAAGCCACGGCACGAGTCGGTCTTGATGCTGTTTCGGGGATCCTCCAGCGTGGTCGTTCGCGAAGGACGACCGAATGACGCTCCTTCGCCGGAGGCACCACATCAAGACGGCATGGTCCACCTACCCGACCCAGGTAAGAAATGACCTCACGACAACAGATCGCCTACGAAGAGGTGCAATGCGTCTGTTTATGCCCTCTCTCAGCTTTTCGAAAGCTACTGCTGCCATTGTCAGAGTGCGGATATGTAGATGGCCGATGCCGCGGAGCGGCGCAATAAACGCCCCGGCCGGAGCCGCGGATGTGAACCAGAGTCCTGGCCAGCAGCATCGGTGACCGTGCTTTGCCGCTTTAGCACCTCGTGCGAGCTTTTGAACAACTCTACGAACTCTGCCATGCAAAGGAGCTTCGTCGCAAAAGAATGAAGCCCCTCCGTTGTCCAAAAGGAGGAGCAGCATGGAGTTCAACGCGCTAAGCCCGGCGGACAACAGCCCAGCGTCCCACTCGTCCTCGTCGCCCGCCTGTCCGAGAGAGTCGCATTGATAAAATACCCGAATACAGCCAGGATCTAATTTGGCAGGAACTCGGAGGCAGATTATCGCGTGTCGAGCTATCATTGAGCGGCGGCGAGCGGACCAATTCCCAACAGCCGACCGCTCAGCACCGCGTGGACGCCTCCGATTTCGGCCACGATCCGGGTGACCTCACGCCGGACCGTCTCAAGCGGAGCTCGCGTTGCCGGCACAGGTTGCTCCGCCGGAACTTGGAGATTTCGAAATGCTAAAAAGCCGCGATCTCATACCGACCAGGGCTGCCCGGACAACCATGTTCACCAACCTGGGTGTGCCTCACGGGGCGGAATGGCGAGAAGAAGGTTTTATTCGTCTTAAACCATCGCTAGACGCTGGCCTTTGGCCTGTAGGTTCGAGCGAACACTCGCCAAGCGGATAAGCATGATGACATAAAGAATGCCAGGCGCAGCCGAGCTTCGATCCGCTCGGGGCAACATGGTCCGCACAATACCGTCGGACTCCTTCGAGCATCTACGCCAGTCAATCTGATACGATCATTCTGTATCTGGCTCATCGGGCAGACGCCAACACTCTCGTTGGGCGCAGTCGAGGTCGCTAGGCGTGGGTGATTTCACCATAAGATGCTGCGGAGACCTGCGACGTTGTTGCAGGAATCAGCGCACGTGACCATCCGCAGAGCGGCAGACTCGGATTCATTAATTCGACCTAATTGGCGTGGAGGCGAGCGATCGAAACAAAGCAGGCAAGCCGATTCCGATATCAAGAACCATGACCGCCTTTCACACTGTCATTTCGCGTTTCGTTATGAAACCTCTGAATGCCGTCAGCTTTTGGAAAGCTAATCGAACCTACCATACGGCGTGAATATCTAGACGGCGATGTGCCTATAGATAGTAGCGGAACTGAGCGCTGGGGCGCACTGAGCAATCGGAAGCAAGTGGTAGGAGCCATCGAATCCTATCAACATTTATTGCTCGTTGTTCGTCGCGATTCTCGGGCTGCGCCACATGACCGGCTTGTGGTGCGATCTCAAATCAGAGGACGTATAATGTCAGTCAACAACCTGTCGCTAACCGCGAGCTCCACTTTGTCAGGGCTGGCGCCTGGGCCCTCATCGGCGCGGGATCTTTCAAATTTCGAGGCGATGCTGGCTAGTCTCTCGTTGAAAGACAAGGTCGATGACCATTCCGCGCCGCAGGAGCCGACGGCTGCAGGCTCAGCCAAGCAGCTGACGGAGGAACTCACGCAGGAGGTACGGAACATCCTCCCGCCGGAGATCAAGGCCGCACTGGACGCATGTCAGCAGGCGCCAGCGCCATCCGCCACGGAGTCCTCCTCCGCTGCGAGCGCACCGAAGATTGCAGAGGCACCCGTACAAAGCTCCAGGATCACGTGGAACAGCGGCACGTTGACTGATGCCGAGCTGGAGATTGTGTCGGTGCTGAACCGACACAAAGACAAATGCCCGCTGGATTGGAAATCTCTCGGCGATCTGGCCAACGATCCCTCCACACCGCCGGATCTAAAGGCGGCGATCGAGGCGTTGCAACAGGACCCAGAGCTCTTCTATGCGATAGGCTCGCAAGGTGACGGCCGCTGCGGCGGGAAGATCAAAGCAGGTGATCTCTCCGGCTTCTCCGATCACCACCCTCAGGTTGCTGCTTTCCAGGAGCAGCGGGCGGAGAGCTATACGCAGAACTATATCCCTTCCGACGGCACCCGGAATGGCGAGCCATCGGTTATGACCCACACCGATGCAGTGCGCGAGCTCTATCGCTATGCCGACAACCTGCCTAAGAACCTGAGCCTTGCGGATTTCAAGCGGATCGTCGACGGCGAAGCCAAAACCGGCAAATGCCCGCCACAGGTCCTCGCTGCCGCTCAATACTTCCTCGACCACCCGGATGAATGGAAGCAGTTGTACGGTGGCTCGATAGACAAGGTCCACAAAGAGGACTTCCTGCAGGTTGCTTCATCATCGATCAATCTCACGCAAGCCGAGCTCGATACGCTCAATACGATCAGCAAGAACCAAAACGCATTCTTCGGGAAGGGTGACCTGACCCGGGAAAAGCTGGCGAGCATGGTCGATGATAAGAGCCTCGCGCCCGAGGCGCGAAAGGCGGCCTCCCAGCTGCTCTCCGATCCTGTGTTGTTCGGGTTGATGAACAACGCGATTACGGGCTACAAAACCCACCACAAGTTCTTCGACTTCGGCGGCGGCCATACGGTCGATTCCGGCAACATCAGCAACAGCGACTTCGACCAGTTCTTCAACAACATGTCGGGTGCGAACCGCACCGTTCACCAAGTGAAGACGCATGCCGCCCGAACGCCTGCCGAGCAGGACGCGGTCGCGGACATGACGACGGGCATGGCAGACCAGCCCGACATCAAGTCTCCCAAAAAGAACGGTGGCGCCTTCATGCACGCACTTAACGACGTGCTCAAAGTTGGCTCTAAGGTATTCGACTGGGCCGCAACAGCAGTCGGTGTACTTGGCTTCATTCCAGGCTTGGGTGAATTGGCGGATCTGGCGTCAATGGTGCTCGAAGCCGAGGCGCAAGCTGCAACTCTTCTTCACACTGCCATCAGTGGCGGCAACATAAAGCAAGCGCTGGAAGAAGCCGGGCTGAGCCTTGCGGCACAGGCGGTGGGCTGCATCGCCGGACCTGAGGTCAAATTAGCAATGCGAGAAGGCTTGGTGAAGCAGGCCATTCAAGAAGCCGCGACGGCAGGCATCAACCTGCCGGTTTCGGTGGCCCAGTCCTACGCGGAGGATTATTTAAATGACCTGAAGGCTCGCATCGAGTCCGAGCGCTTGCAAGCTGCAGGCGCTTACGCCTAGGCGGAGCGACGCTATCCTCTCAGGATGACGCTCGAAACTGAGCTTGCGCGACCTCCGCGCGTCGCGCAAGCTCCACCAGCACACTTGAGACCGCCCCACTTATTTCGGCCCTTCGCTGCGCACAAACTATGTCGGCCGCACTCGATCGTTCGAATCCGGCCTCAAACCCAGTCTGCCGCTGTGACGTTCCATTGACTGCATACGCCGCCTGTCAACATCGCGATGCATTAACAATACCCTACAGACGGCCACAGCCGAGGAGCCAGCCGATTGCGCAAGGATCGAGAGCACATTGGTCCAGAGCGGTAGAGCCGAAGGGCTCTTTCTCGAGCAGCGGGCTCCTGCTCGGTCTCCCTGAAATGGGTCGCGATTGACGGATCTGCCATCGGCCAGCTAGGGCCGATGGACCGCTCTGGCCGCTGGATCGGCCGTCACTCTGGCTTTCAGGCTCGCTCCCGACGAGGTCAAGCTCCGTGCCGCATCGCCTGACCCCAAGCAAATTGTCGAAAGAGCTCGGAGGCATCGCAAGAGACATGAGCCCGAGATTGCAGCACATCGAGCCAAAAACGCTTTTATTAGTGGCGGCTTTGATATTTCGCCAATTGAACGCTTTCGAAGCGATGAGCAACGTGCTCACCCGATCAAGCTCCACAAACGATTGTTTGTCTTAACCATCTGATCTCCAGCTTTGGCCGGCAACCTTTCAAATACGGTCTGCTGGTGAAACGTTTAATGACGACCCACCATCGGCTCATTGTACTTTCTACGACTCGTCAGCTTGTCGAAAGCTAATACTTGCATAGTGGAGGGTGGAAACTGCCTCCATTGGCACATCGAATTGACACAGGAGAACTCCATGCGCGTTGCGAGCTCTAGCGCCGCTGGACACGTTGATGCTGACCTCCATGCGGCTGGCGGCAGAGGCGGCGGCAAAAAGGGATCTCAAAAGCCTGGCGAGCGCGACGATCATGGCCGATCGCCTGATGCCAACATTCCCGCAAACGGCGGCGCGTCCAATCCGGGCACTAACTCGCATGAAGCCGCTATGCAGCAAGCGTTCAACGTCGCTCTGGGAGCCATTGCTCTCCAATTTGCGAATAGTGCAATGAGCCGTTTCGACGATGTCATGGCCGAGACAGAGGAGGATTCCTGACGTCGCATGCTGCGACGTTAGGAAATAGGAGCCGCACGTGGCGGCGAAATCGAGCAAACAGGAGAATAGTATGGGTAAAGGAGTTGGTGCGTCTGGTACCTCGACTGCAGGTGGGGCTGCCGGCACCGCTACTGCTGCAGCCGCTTCCGCGGGTGCTGAAGTTGCTGGAGAGGCGGCGTTCCAAAAGCAAATCGCCGCTCTGACTGCGACCAGCACAAAGGCTGCTGAGAGGGATGTGGAACTTCGCGTTGTCTCGACTGAGCTTTCGACTGTCAAAAAAGCGGCCGATGAGCGGGTGCAGTAAGGGATGAGATGGGGCGGCGTCGCCGCCCCACTTTCCCCGGCTGCTTAGTCTGTGAAGTCGCAAGGGCCGTACGGCTTGCCGTACGGTCCCGTTCACTGTTCAGGAAACCGACCGTGAATGAACCAAATTGCCTGCATTTCGAAGTGCTGTCCGGGTGTTATTCTGGGCTGACAAGTAAAGTGGGGGGCGGATCGTGTCTGATTGGCAGCAGCCTCGACGCAGACTTAATCTTCGTCGAACAAGGCCTCGAACCGCACCATCTTCGTGTTGCCCCGCATTTCAATTCAATCGAGATCGAGGCCCTTGCGAGGGACGTCAGGATTGAGGGGCGCGAGACTGTTTTAGCTAATGAGCCCATTGTTGTCTCTCTTCCTGTCGTTTTGCATGCCGGGACGATGTCCATTCGCTGGACGATCGAGGACTACAAACAAGCTGGCTCCATCGACCGCCGGCGTATATCGCTCGCCGTTCTCACTTTGGTCCTGATCAGCTCTGCCGCGGTTGGCGCAGTCTCATCCAGTTTCGTCCAGACCGACACCACCTTGGCGTCAAGTCCGTCGTCCCCTGCTACGGACATTGCACCCAAGCTGGCGCTCAGCGCTCCTGATGCTCTGGCCACCGATGCAGCTGCCGAGCGGCTGCAAGAGGAAGTTGATAGAGCGGGTCTTGTCGGCATCAAGGTCGGCTCTGGGGTGGGCGTTGTCACCGCCGACGGCACCGTTACGCCCGCCTCGCTCGCCACATGGCGAGACGTCCAGCAGCGGTTTGATCAAAATAGCAATGGCGCTTATACGCTCGTCAATGCGGTCGCCATCAAGGATGAGAAGACGCCCCCCGCAATTGAGGTCCAAGCTGTTTGGCGCGGGAGCGAACCCTATATTGTCATTGCTGGTCAAAAGTATTTCGTCGGCGCGCTCTTGAGCAATGGATGGACCGTCTGCGGGATTGAGGAAGGGCGTGTTCTGCTGAGCCGGGATGGCCGGCTTGCCACCCTACCCTATTAGCGGTTTAGCCCGCAGGTAAGAAAGCAAAGTGCCATGACTAGGCTGCCCCCGAATCCCGTCAAGCCTCTCACCTCTTTTCAGGAGCCAAACGTCGATCATCATGCATCTGCCATCACGCCGGTTAGTTCTCGAGGTAAGTCCATCGGGATTGATCGGAGGCGTGGCAATGATAACAAGAGCCACACCTCAATTTCTCGTCACAGCGACGTGCTGGATCCGTTGGTGGACGCCACGATCGAGAGCGCGCTCGAGCTCAGTTCGATCGATGCAGTTTCGCGCGTCAATCTCGACGAGGCGCGCGCCCCGCCAGGTCAGGTCGAGCCAGGCTCGGAATTCGCTTGGCTTAATGAGCCCAATCTCGCGCACGGTCTGCTCTCCTTCGTGACGCCGCGCTTACGTCACTCGCATGTTCTGCGTCCAGAGCAACACGGCCTTCTTCTGGAGCGTTTGGCTGACACGCTATCAGCTGCGCGAGAGGATTTGGTGTCACGTGAAGGGGCCGCGCTTCTACAACTGGAGCTGCAGCGATTAATCCTGCTCCGGCAGAGTCACAACGGCTTGATCAAAGGCTAGCGATGGACGGGCCAGATAAAGCGCAACACTTCACATCTACACAGCGCGTTTCCGAAGCCGGCGCTGTCGAGCTGATCTCCGGGCCGGAGCGAGATTTGCTCTGCGTGCTTTCTTATGTCTACCTTGCCTGCGGACAGAGCGACAAGAGCCTGGCTCTGTTGCGGCTGGTCGCTCACGAACAGTCCCAAGACATCGGCTTGCTCCGCATCCTGGCCTACGCTCTCATCTCGGAGCGTCGCGGTGACGAAGCACTGTCGGTATTGGACAAGCTTGACAAACTGGATGACGAGCCGTCTTCGTGTCTGCCCTTGATGCTGATGCGCAGCCACGCGCTGCGTCACGCTGGCCGCATGACCGAAGCGCAAGCCGTCTTCAAACGCTATGTTTTGTTGCGGGGCAGCACAGCTTCAATCGAACAAAAATAAGGCTTCTCATGGCCAACCTTCTACGAAATCTCATCACGCGCGCGCCGGCTCACCCGGACTTGATGGTCGCGTTGATGCTTCTTCTGGCGATCGGAATGATGATCATGCCGATCCCGATCATCGTGATCGATATGCTGGTCGGCTTCAATCTAGGGTTTGCCATATTGCTGTTGATGGTAGCCCTGTATCTCAACACGCCGCTCGACTTTTCGTCCCTACCGGGCGTCATCCTGATCTCCACCGTCTTTCGTCTCGCTCTTACCGTTGCAACGACGCGACTGATCCTAGCCGAGGGTGATGCCGGCAGCATCATCCATACGTTCGGCGATTTCGTCATATCCGGCAACATCGCCGTCGGCATTGTCATATTCCTGATCGTGACCATGGTGCAGTTCATGGTTCTCGCCAAGGGCGCCGAACGGGTGGCGGAGGTATCGGCGCGCTTCACGCTCGATGCGCTGCCGGGCAAGCAGATGGCAATCGACGCGGAGCTGCGCAACGGCCATATCGATCAGCACGAAGCCCGCAGCCGGCGCGGCGCGCTCGAGCGAGAAAGCCAACTGCACGGCGCGATGGACGGCGCTATGAAATTCGTGAAAGGCGACGCCATAGCCGGACTTATAGTCATCTGCATCAACATGCTGGGTGGCATCACGATCGGATCACTCTCCAAGGGCATGTCCCTCGAGGAGGCGATGCATCAATACACCATCCTGACGATCGGTGATGCGCTCATTTCGCAGATTCCGGCTCTGCTGCTGTCAATTACGGCAGCAACCATTGTTACTCGTGTCAACGGTCCTTCCAAACTCAATCTCGGCGCCGATATCGTCAACCAACTTACGGCCAGCACACAAGCGCTACGCTTGGCCTCCTGTGTCTTGCTTGTGATGGGGCTCGTTCCTGGCTTCCCTTTGCCCCCCTTTGTCATACTAGCCGCGCTCTTCTCCGCCGCCAGCTTTCTCAAGGTTGGCGTGCAAGAGGGCAAGACCGCTCCCAAAGCCGGCGCCGGTCCCACCGGTTCGGCTCCCGCTTCCGCACAGGGTCAGAAGCAAGCCGTGCCCGCGGAGGCACTTCCAATTACGCTGTTGCTAGCGCCGAGCCTGATGCAGGCAACCGACGTAGGGGAACTTGAGCAGTGCGTCGCCCGGGTTTCGGCACTGGTTTCAGCTGATCTTGGCATCACAATTCCACGCATTCCCGCCCAAAGCGCAAAGCACCTGGCCCAATTGCAATTCCGGGTGGATGTCGAAGGAGTGCCCGTGGAAGAGGGCGCCATTGACCCTACACAACTCTTACTTAATGACGACGTGGCGAACATTGATTTGAGCGGGATCCCCTTTTGGCACGACCCAGACACGAATCGGATCTGGATCAAACAAGTCCATGCGCCTGCTCTCAACGCTGCCGGAATAGGGCACCACCGTCCGAGCGAAATCATCGCCTTGCGCGTCCAGTCAACGTTGACGCGCTATGCACAGCGCCTGGTGGGCATTCAGGAAACGCGTCAGTTGCTTGGCCGGATGGAGCAGGAATATGCCGATCTGGTCAAAGAGGTGCTGCGCACGACACCGATCCCTCGCATCGCGGATGTCCTACGTCGCTTACTGGACGAGGGCATCCCGATCCGGAACACCCGTTTGGTTTTGGAGGCGCTTGCAGAATGGAGCGAACGGGAACAAAATGCCGTCCTGCTCACCGAATATGTGCGCTCCGCTCTGAAGCGGCAGATCTGTCACCGCTACGCCAACGCCCATCGTGTTGTGGCGGCTTTTATCGTCGAGCGCGAGACCGAGGATATCGTGCGTAGTGCCGTGCGCGAGACAGCTGTCGGTCCCTATCTCGTTTTGGAGGATCGGCAAAGCGAGATGCTGCTTTCACAATTTCGCCAGATCCGTTCGAGCATCGCACGTAGTCAGAACCAGCCAGTTATCCTGGGATCGATGGATATCCGGCGCTTCGTCCGCGGCTTTCTCACCCGCAATGGAATAGACCTACCTGTTCTCTCCTATCAGGATCTCGCCTCGGATTTCACCGTCCAGCCGATTGGCTCCGTCAAACTTGCGCCTGGCAAGGACAAGACTCCTACAGGCAGGCATCGTGACCTCCTCCCTGCGGCCGGCTGACGAGCACAGGTTTGGGGTCGTGAGGTCGCTTATGAATTCATGTAAGATTAACGTTCTGCGGCGCTGGCGTAACATTCGTCGCCATTCGTGCTCGGCCTTTCTTCCCATGCTTGCCATTGTGCTGCTTGCGGGTTGCGTTAACTCGCGCAAGTCGGATCTTTCAGAGCAGCCGACGTCTGCGGCAGAGCTGGTCGGGGCCAAGGAGTCGATCCAGCTATGCGCGAGCGCATCGCTCTCGCCCTCGGTCCGGATGTTGACGAGAAGGCTTTGCGCGATGCGCTGAAGCAACGACCGGATAATGTTGATGCCGCGATTCCTCTTGCGCGGGCTTTGCTGGCACGCAAATGCCCGAATGATGCGCTTGAGGTGCTCGACGGGATCTTATTGGCAGCCCCTGGCGACCTGCGCGCATTGAATGCCAAAGCAGTTGTTCTCGATCACGAGGGCCGACATCGGGAGGCCCAAGAACTTTACCGCCAAGCTCTCGCAGCGGAACCCGCAAACCCGATGCTGCGCAATAACTTCAAACTGTCCCTCGCTCTTGAAGGTAAGACGGAGACCGGCGGCGCCAACCCAGCACCACAGGCGGACGGCCCGCACTTCGCGGCGCTATCTCGAACGAGCCCATGCGGGACCGGATCGGAACGGTAACGTCTTGATGCTTAGCTATCAGCATGCCGACAGCTAGGCTTACCATCAACGCGGAACACTCAATCGGCGAGCAGCCCCGGCGACCTCGTCCATACAAATGGGAGACTTCATGTTTCAGCGCACCAGAAATTTATCCGATATCAAATGCGCTTCCGAGGCCGATGAAATGAGAACGCACGCGACTAATGACCGGTACTACGCGCATCGCCAAAATTTCGCCGGATATACTCTCATTCCTGAATTCGGCGCCATCGAGTTTCTCCTCTGATTCATTTTCGACTGCAGTCCCGCCATACGCACTGGTCGAGAGCCACCAGTGGTTGAGATCAAGATCTTCAATCGGGAACAATCTGGCAGGGTTTTATGGCGGACACATCGAGCATATTGCTGCGAACCCGCAGCGATACTCTAGCTCGGGTGTCCTGAAAGGCTAAACGCACAGTGGAATTGCGTTTTGCTTCGGCACGAAGTCTGGTTCGGTGAAAGCGCGATATTTCACCTATCAGCTCGGGAACACGAGCGCCGGGCTCCTGAGAACGGAAGCCGGAGGTCGCCCGAGTGAGCTGTTCAAGCGCAAAAATGATCGGCGCGAGCAATTTCCTGGGTGAGATGGACTCACCTCAATAAGATTTTCGGGCTACTCATCCGCTTGTCGATAATGCGGGCCATATGTTGCTTGAACATCAGCTCCGGATCGACGGCAACGAACAGCTCGTCCTCTCTCACTCTTTCAATCCGGAAGCGAAAGCCCGCGCAGCAGCGTTTGGCTTGTTGAGGTAAGTGACTCGATGATGGTGCTTGATCCCACCAAGAAGGAGGACAAATGGAAAAACAAAGGATGCAAATGGTAACGAGCAGGCAAACCGCCTTTGTATCCTGCCGCAACTGAAGACAAGAGCGGCAACGCCAGGTGTACCGAGAGTGCGGCAAAGCCCGCCAGCGATCCGCATGATGATGAATATGACTTTATGTAGAACGCACAGGCTCTACACGAAGATAACCGATGTCATTGGCCAAATCGACTTTAGGGAGGTCAGCCTCGCATCTCATGCCCTTCGCCATATAATTCTTGATCAATGATTTCTGCATCCGCACGGGATGGCGGAATTGAGCTTGATAAGCGCAGGTTCCGCTTTCCTTGCGCGGCGCAACATCGGAAACTGGATCGTTTGGCCAGCATTGCCTGTCATGATCCGACCTATTGGTCAGGTGGTGGATACTTTTCATCGTCGAGCGCAATCAAGCAGGACGTGCAGCAGAACAACTGAAGTATCTCTCGATCTCTGCGATCGCGCGCTCCTCCCACTCTGCAGCTTGCGCTAGCAATGAGTCCCGTTGGATTGGCCGAAATGTGGCTGACTGACGGCACAACGAAGCTATCGCGCGATAGCGGCGCACGTTTTCCATAACGGCCGGTCCGCTCATGTGTGGATCTCCTCCCCTGCTATCCCGGGCAAGAACTTGCTCGAAAACCGTTTTCGATCCGTTAGCGGTCGGAGTCGAAGCCGTGAATGGTTGGCAGAACCTTGCCGGCATGACGGGGCCGAAAAAAGAATGTTTTCCACAAGGATCACATCCACATAAAACCGCTCGGCAGTGCTCCATCCGGGCGCTTCTGCACCCGTTGGCTCAGCTTATTGGTTGGATATCGGAGTTAGCAGCAGCTAGCGCGAGCGAGGCACGTTTCGGCTTGCAATCTCAATCAGGATAACTGTGAACTGGCGTGTCTTTGGGTTCCTCACTAACTAATTTGAGCAATCCGTTTATTGGTGATTTGAAAGACAGAGAGCCGGTGCTTTGTCGCCATCCTTTTTCCTCCATAAACAGCAAACGGCACGCAACTGTGACTTCCTCCGTCTCATCGAAAGCTAGCGAGATTGAGCAGCTGTTTACCTCGCCGGTCGACAACCGAAATGCTGCTTGCGACGGATCCTCTCAATCGCGCAACCCTCGGCAATCTACCAGGTAGCGTAAGCTTATCGCATAACTTTCCGAGTCTCTTGTAGCTCCGTTTACTTGATTAGCGGTGCGCTTGCGCGGCCGGAGTGCACAGGGATTTCACTGAGAATTTAGCAGAATCGAAGAAGGCCAGAGATACTCATCGATCCTCATGGGAAGTAGTATCGCCGCAATCCCGAAAATTAAAGGGCTATGGGAACGAGACTAACGTTCGGGATCCAGTTGGACGCAGACTACCACCATTGGTCCACACCCGATTGATGCCGGGCCTCCCATCGGATGCCACGTGTGCCGCAAATTGTGCTTCAAAACGTGCCGCAGTCCTACCCCTCAATATGCGGCACCGTCGATCTGGTGAAACTATCGTGGCTGTCAGCATGGCGGCCCGCCAGAGCGCCCTCGCGAGGTCAAGTGAGGCCGTTTTGGACCCGGAACTAGCAATGACAAGTGTCCCTGGTTTTGCGGCCGCGTGGATCACAAAAGGCTAATGCGCCATTCAAGGGGACGCTTCAGCCGGCCGAAAGACCTCTGGCCATCAGCCTACCAAAACAAGGAGGCGACGGGCTCTTGTTTGTAGCATATGCTCTGCGAGCGTACGGACGACAGCAATTGTGCGCCGGCGCGCTCGCATCCTACGGGTTTAGGGGCACTTGGATGATCACGCCGTTTCGACGGAACTGGAGTCCAAAAGAGTTATTCAATACTCTTACGCCAGCGATGTTCGCCGCCGAGCCGCCGGCTGTCCGCGCACGTTGGGACAAATTGTGGCCTGATCTGTACACTGAATATGACGCCCGGTACTTGAAACAAGAATTAGTCGCGAGAAATCTTATCGCTTCCGATGAAGCTGCTGCATTCTTTAACGCCTGGGCGATTGACGAAGAGCGCCACACCGACGGATTCATCCGGGTCATTGAACTTGTCGCCAATGGATCCGAGAGGACTCTTCGGGAGAGATTGGAGGCTCGATCTCATGATTTTGGGCCGATCGTTGAACACCTGAAGGACGAGTTTTCCGTGATGGTTATGATCGCATTTGATGAAATGTGCACTTGCCGCGCCTATGCAGCAGAAAAGCCGTTTTATGACGCCCTTGGGAACATCACGTTCCATCATTGGCTGCGGCAGGTAATTGCTGACGAGGCGGTCCACTCGATGAACGCCGTCAATGTTATCCGCTCGCGCTATCGCGACCGCATTGGCCAAGTCGGCACAATTCTCGACAACCTAATCCGCGCGGCGGATAACCTATGCTATTCTGGCACCTTCGTCCTGGACTACTTCGGCGCAGTGTACTCCAAGGAGCTGCTGGCAGACTCCCGCCTCGCTACCATGAGAAATATTGCCAAGCCACTCATCGTGTAGAGCGAGATCTGTAACCGCGAGCCTACGGACAATTGCTCGGACGTCATACCGCCAGCTCAATCCAGCTCTTCTGCAAGTTTTCCATTGTGCCAGTTGACGCCAGGTTATCCCTGACGCGTTGTCTGTAAATGTCGTGTTGACGACATGTCGACGGTTCACCTTTTGCCAGGATGGTAGGTGCCAGTTCCGTTTTGTATCCACTTGGCGTGCGCGCGGCCGTGAGTACACCACTCCAGCAACTGGTCCGGTCTTTGCTCTGCTGTTTGGCAGACAACGAGCGGCTCCGCGCTTTGTCGGATTTGTCTGCCGTGAACGTGGATCAGCATGGAATGAAAGGCGCTACCATGAAGAATCTGATTTCGGTCACCGCCGAGGCAGGAGGTACCGCCGCTAATACTTCCGGCTCGACGACGCCCACCGCGCCGGCGGTCGAGCACAGGATGGATGACAGCACTGACTTATATCTACCTGAAGAGGAGAGCGTCCTTGCCGACAGGGTCAGATCGGATCGACCCGCTAGCTTCACGCTTCAGAACGGCCTCCAGGTGCTCGTGATCCCAGATCATCGCACACCCGTTGTGACTCAGATGATCTGGTATAAGGTCGGCTCCGCCGACGAGCCGCCTGGCAAATCGGGGCTTGCGCATTTCCTCGAACACCTGATGTTCAAGGGCACCTCCAAACATCCGGCTGATGCCTTCTCCACGGCCGTCCTGCGCGCCGGCGGCAATCAGAACGCCTTCACCGGGCTTGACTACACCAGCTATTTCCAGCACGTGCCGCGCGAGCACCTCGGCAAGATGATGGAATTTGAAGCCGATCGCATGACCGGTCTCATTCTCAAAGATGAGGACGTGCTTTGTGAGCGCGACGTCGTACTGGAGGAATTCAATATGAGGGTCGCCAACAATCCACGTGAACGTCTCGCCGAGCAGATGATGGCGGCGCTTTACCTCAACCACCCCTACGGTCGCTCCATTATCGGGTGGCGCCATGAAATCGAAAATCTTACCCGAGAGGATGCGCTTACCTTCTACAAGCGCTTCTATGCACCGAACAACGCGATCCTGATTGTCGCTGGCGACGTCGCCCCCAAGGAAATCCGCTCGATGGTGACGGAGACATTTGGCGGCATCCCCACGCAAGCATCAATTCCCCTGGAACGCCTGCGGCCGCAAGAGCCGACGCCGGCAGCGCCGCGCACAGTGACGTTGGCCGATGCCCGCGTCGAGCAGCCAGCCCTGCACCGCTATTATCTTGTACCATCGGCTCGCACCGCGGCCGCGGGCGAGGGTCCAGTGCTCGACGTGCTCGAGCAGTTGATGGGCGGCGGCGTCAACTCATACCTCTATCGCTCGCTGGTGGTCGAAAAGCAGCTCGCCGTCACTGCCGGAGCGAGCTACCACTCTGCCGCGCTCGATCCCTCGCTATTCGCGATTTTTGCCCTACCAAAACCCGGCGTCAAACTCAGCCAGATCGAGCGCGCCATCGACGAGGTAATAGCCGACATTGCGGGTAACTCCCCGAGCACCGAAGATCTCGAGAGGGTCAAGACGCGGCTGATCGCGCAGGTGACCTATGTCCAGGACAATCAGGAAATGCTAGCCCGCTGGTATGGCCGCGGCCTGACAACGGGACTATCCGTCGACGATATTCGGGGATGGGCCGACGGCATCCGCGCGGTCGGTGCACAGCAGGTGCACGACGCCGCGCCGAAATGGCTCGACAAGAAACGATCGGTGACCGGCTATCTCATCAAAGAGTCCACCCCAAAACAGGGGGAGAAGCTCTAATGATCCATCCTTGCACACGACGTGAGATCCTCCTCGGGGGAGCCTCGCTCTCAATCGCGATGCTCGCTTCGCCCAATTCGCTTGCCGCCACGAGGACGCTTGCCCGGACCGGGATCAAGCGTCTGGTTTCGTCGTGCGGTATAGAAGCCTGGTTCGTGCAGGATTCCACTGTCCCGTTGATCGCGATGGAATTTGCCTTCACCGGCGGCGCGACTCAGGACCCCGAACAAAAACCTGGCGTGAGCCACATGGTCGCTGGCCTGCTCAAGGAAGGTTCCGCCGGGCTTGACTTCAAGACCTTCCATGAGCGGCTCGACCATCGTGCCATTGATCTGCATTTTCACTCGACCCATGATCACTTCCGAGGTTCCTTGCGCACGCTCAAGGACAACGCAGACGAAGCCTTCGACCTTTTACGGATGGCGCTAACCTCCCCCCGTTTCGACGCGACTGACGTCGAACGGATCCGTGCCACTGTGCTTGCGCGCCTTCGGCACGACTCGACCGATCCTTCGTCTCTAGCCCATCTCAAGTTCCTCGAAGTCGCCTTTAGCGATCATCCTTATGCTCGCCCAGCCGGGGGCTCGCTGGAGAGCGTGCCGAAGATCGAGATCGCGGATCTCAAGGGCTATGCCCGGCGCGTGATCGCAAAAGACACTCTCAAACTTGCGGTTGTCGGCGACGTCCGTCCAGAGGTCCTCTGCAAACTGCTCGACAAGACCTTTGGCAGCCTGCCGACCGAAGCGGAAGCGGCGCCGGTTCCTGAAGTCGTTGCAGCAAAGCCGCCACGGCGGCTCTTTATTCCGCTCGACGTGCCGCAGACAGTTGTGACTTTTGGCGGTCCAGCCTTCCGTCGCAGCGAGCCCGATTTCATGGCAGCCTATGTCGTCAACCACATCCTCGGCGGCGCCGGCCTGACGTCGCGTCTGTTCCGCGAAGTCCGCGAGAAACGCGGACTAGCCTATTCGGTTCGTGAGAACCTGGTCTGGCTGGATCATTCAGCCATGTTTCTCGGGAATAGTGGCACCTGCGCCGATCGTGCCGACGAAACGGTCGAAGAAATCGAGAAGCAGGTCCGCGACATCGCCGAGGAGGGACCCACTCAGCAGGAACTCGATGATGCAAAGTCCTACCTGAAAGGGTCGCAAATACTGGCTCTCAACACATCATCAAAGCTTGCGCGGACGCTGCAGCAGCAGCAGCTTGACAAGCTGCCCATCGACTATTTCGAAAAGCACAACGCCGTGGTCGATGGGGTGACGTTGGCGGACGCCAAGAGAGCGGCACGGCGGTTGTGGGGCGATGGTCTGCTCACAATTATCGTCGGCCGCTCCCCCAGGGACGCAGCGCAACCGACCACCATGCCACCGGCGATCACACCTCCGCCAGGCGCTCAGCAACTAGACGCCGCCCCGACGGCTCCACCGAATTGACGTTCTAGCAGCCCAGGCGCTTGGCAAGCCCCTGGCTGTTGCGCGCAGACTGGGTCTAACCACCGGCTTCAGCCTGCAGAGATATTCGCTCGTGGACAGTTACCATGCGGCCGCTCAAGCACCGTTTTTGCTCAAGCGCGTTGCCAAACAAGCAGTCCGGGTTGAAGTCTTTAGGACAACCAAATGCAAGATAGAAATCGGGGCTCCGCGAAGACTAAGTTGAGGCACTGTCGTCCTGCCATTGGGCAATAGCTCGGACGTGGAGATAACCGCTTACTAAATGGCTTGCCCTAATTCTTTTCATTTCCAGCCCAACCAGCGATGGCCGGATTTTCAGGATCATCTCAGTACTTGTCTGCCGAAAAGACGACGATCTGATCCAGCAGACCCTTTGATGATTGTCCAAGCCATAGTCGTACCGCGTAACACCGCCTTTACTCTTCGCTGAGCTCGCAATCTGACGCTACGTAAGATTCGGTTGCTTTATGCCGATCTAGATAGCGGCGTCGATAGATAACCTATGGCGATGCGACGACCGCAGGCATACCGCTGGTTCTTGGCGCCTTTTCAGCCGCTTACAAACCTCACGTAGATCACCACCACAAGTGATTCACTCCCCATTCGCGGTGTGCGTTGTCGTTGCCATCTAAGGACGTCACTCGCTTGATGTTGACAATGTTCATCGGTTGAAGAGCTCTCGCGTCCGAAGAGTCATTGCCCCTTCTTTCTGCCATGTTCGCACCCAAAGCAGAGACGCGCCGGTTGCGCAATTTGCGCGCGGCAATAGCAAGTGTCTCAGGAGATTTCCATGGTGAAGCCAGTTGTAATTGTGGTAGGTGCGGACAAGGGAGGAGTCGGCAAAACGACCGTATCACGAACGCTACTGGACTACTTCAGCGTCAACAACGTGCAAACACGCGCATTCGACACGGAGTCGCCTCGGGGAACGCTGAAGCGCTTTTATCCCGAGATCACCGAGATCGTTGACATGACGGTGACAGCGGACCAGATGAAGATCTTCGATACCCTGAACTCAGGGCTGTCCGTTACTGTCATTGATGCTCGCGCAGGCTTACTGTCCTCCGCGCTGGCTTCCTTGCGCGACATCGGATTTCTGGACTCGGCGCGGTCTGGCCAGATAACGTTCGCGGTGTTCCATATCCTGGGATCATCCATCGCTTCGTTAGACGAGATCGCGGAGACCGCGACCTTCATGAACGGCGCAAAGTACTACCTAGTCAAGAACTTCATCAACGACACTCAATTCTTCCAGTGGGATCAAGCGACCTATAATTCCTATTTTCACCGCATCAAACATGCGACTGAGTTGGTCATACCGAAGCTTAACGAGATGGCTTATGAGCAGGTGGAAGTCGCATCCGTCCCATTCATAGACTTCGTCGCGAACAAGGGGCGGAACGATGAACCCGCGAACAACTCCTTCGTGCTGCGCGGCTACGTCCGTCACTGGCTGGCAAATGTCTGGAGCGAATTTGATCGCATCAACTTGACGGAATTGGCCGGCGCCAAGTCCGCCACCCGGGCCGGCGAGAAGTAGTCGCATATCGGCGAGCTCAGGTCGGGCCCACGTACGAAACGAAATTGATCTGCCGGCTATGTTAGCGACCCCCATCTACATCATTTGCTCTCCTAGCCCGCAGGTCGGTAAAACTCTCATCGCTCGGGCCATGAGCGAGTTCTTGCTGCTGAAAAATGGCACAGCACTGTCGTTTGATGTCAACTTGAAAGAGCCGTCGTTGCTCGACTACCTCCCCAACATCACGGAGACCGCGGATGTGACCGACACTTATGGCAAGATGCAGCTGATGGACCCTCTTATCATCCACGACCGGGTAGCCAAGGTAATCGATCTCGGCTTTCACGCCTTCGACGAATTCTTCAGGATGTGCGAAGAGATCGGCTTCATGAAGGAGACGGCGCGCTGCTATGTCGCGCCCATCATTCTCTTCATCGCGGGCGCTGACCGCATCTCCTTTCGCGGTTATGAAATGCTGCGGCGGCGAATTCCGGCGGCATCGCTGGTCATCGTCCACAATGAATTCGTGCTTCGTAGCGAATTACCTGAAGCGATGGATGGCGAGCGGGTGCTTCGGATTCCCGCTCTTCCGCTGTTCCTCAAGAGATATATAGACCGGCTTGGCTTTTCATTCACTGGATATCTACGCAACGAGAATGACTGGTCCACCGAGCTGCATCAATGGATTCGACGGAACTACAGCATGTTTCGCGATCTGGATACGAGTGTGATGCTGAGAAAGGTCTATCGACCTCGGGGCACGGATATCGACAGCCTACGTTGCACAAGAGCCACTTGAGATTCCGATCTGCCTACCATCTATTCGTCCGGCCTATGGGTTGGTCTTCGATGGCGCTCTCAACGGTCTCGCACGCATGAATTGCGATTTTCGACCCTTCAGTGGACTGCGCATCTTTGCTCACCGAACGAACGGGCGGGAAAGTCGCGAGTCTTCGGATGCAATTATTCGGCAGGAATGCGGGGCCAAGGAATGGCCGCTCGATGACCATCGCTATGCTTGATACTCCAGGGACGAAGCATCTGTGATGACTTCAATTGATGATGCGTTAAGTGAGATCAGATCGCTGCGGAGCGAAATCTGGCGGTGCCGTCGACTCCTTAAAACGGACCTACCTGGCGCGGAGCGCGAGGCCGTTGAGAATCGTCTGGTTGAACAACTTTCTGCCTTTGAACGGCTCTTGTCGACGGCGTTTCCTTTGACCTTGAGCCCGAAACGGTATTCGGCCAAGAGCATCACGATCGGGCAAACTGATTCCCTTGAAGCACCCATCGACAACGCCGCAATGGCATCAAGCAGTTCCTTCGGGAAGTCGATGGGCGGATAACAAAAGAGGTTTCCTGCTCTATCTGTATCTTGAGCCCGGCAGTCGAAATCAGGCTATTCTCCAGCTGAGAAACCTGACGAAGAGCACGACGGAACAACCTCCAACGCTAACGTTCCGGCGATGTTTTGCCAGTTATAGCCGACTTAGCCACCTGCCGGAAAATACTTGGTTGCCGACCACAACGCCATAGATTGATGGGCAGCACGAATTCCTGCAGATGTCCTGCCGTAACCACCGCAGTTACGCAGATTGTCCTTCCGACCAGCTACGACCAAGCCGATGGCAATCTCACGGCGGGCCCAAAGTCGGCGGATCGCTGCAGCGCTGAAGAACGCAACTGCTTCAGTACGAAATTGAAGTTCAGAGCGCATTGCAATCTCGTATCACGCGTGGGCGCACATCGATCGCTGATCGGGGCTAATCGATTCACGGAGCTCAGCCCCCGGATAGATGAACTGCGGCGCGGCCGGCTGATGCTTCAGCCCGATCGACTTTAGGCCACGCTGGCCAAACTCTGGCCCGTAGGTCTGAACACCTCACTGTCGCTCAGTTTCTGCAACTGCCACTCGGACGCTTCACTCTCGATGGAGGACGACCGGAAGCCTATTGAGACGCCGTCTTGGTCCTTCGTTTCTCTCCGCCGCAATTGGCATCATGCGGCGGCATTCGCCGCGTAAATTGTTGAAATTGTCCCTAAGGCAAAAGATGGCTACCTCCACATCGCGAGGCCCTCTAAAGCGGTCACAGAAGCGCATCACGTCTAGTCTGCATGACATTAAGACTTGCTCGGCCCCACGATCTCGCGCACGAGCTTGTTCTGTGCACCACGTGGCTGCGATCGCGATCACGATCGCAGCGAGGGCGGATGCACAGCAATGCGCATTGCAAATCCAGCTCATTCGTCGCTCTTGATTCACCAAACCTGTCTTAAGCCGCATATCCTTCACTATTATTCTTTGCCCCGCGAGCGAAATCTGTTTGCCGGATTGGGCGCCTCGGCAGCCATGATCGAGCCTGCTGCGGGGCAGCCGCAATGATTACGGCCTCCGAATCATCGTCCCGCCACGCGCAACGCGCTCTTGCGAAGACGGAGGTACGACAAGATCGGCCGTTTAGAGCATGTGTGGCGATGCTGTCTCCCCGGTGGCGTTCTGCTTCGCAATGCCTACAACCTGACGCCACGGTCGATTCAAGCACTTTGAGCGTCCGGCAGGTGTGAATACGTGCTGAGACGGGCTTACCCACATTGGTGGCAGTAGGACGAACTCCCGACAACTGCACGCCTGACTGACGGCCTTCAGGTAGGAACGTCACCGATGTTGGTGGCGATTAGCTTAGTGTGGGGGTGGAAGGCTCAAAGCGCACGCATCGAGGCGAGCAGCGACAAGCTGCGCCGGCGCAGCTCGCTTTGTTCGCGGTTTCAGCCAGCTGACCTGCAGAGTCAAATAGTGCCGTACGGGTGAGTTTCCGAGAAGCACGGAGGCTTGGAACCGACAGGCCGGGATTCCTGTGGCTGGATGATGATTTGTCGCACCCGTCACGTACCGTCGATTCGACAGCCTCAAGCCGCTCGCTGCAATTCACAGTGCGCAATTGCATGAAACCAGCCCATCAGGCTTCGCCCTTGGGCCCTGGCACGCCGGTTGCTATAGCACCGGCGGAGCGTCGGCCTGGGTGCAGCCTAGCCTAGCATACGGAAGACACCATTCGTTGACTGCTGCACGTCGTTCTGGGGGCGGACGCGGACCGAGCGCTATGTTTGCGATTCCAGGATCTAGGAGAAAAGCGAGACATCACATGAGGACAATAGTGTTAAGCGAGCTTTCCAGGGCCTGCAGGTTAAGTGTTGTGGCGTCAGCCATTCTGGTTTCCCCAGCAGCCGGCGCCAATGAGGATCTGATGCGCGCCGCCAAGCGGATTTTCAAGCCGATTCCCTCAGTCGTTCCAGCGGTGAAGGACAATCCTATCACCCATGAAAAGGTCACGCTTGGCAAATCCTTGTTTTTCGATTCGAGGCTATCTGCAAGCGGAGTTATCAGCTGCAACACGTGTCATAACCTTGGGACGGGCGGGGTAGATGCCGGCCCGAGATCGATTGGTCATCGCTGGCAGCTGGGGTCTCGTCGTGCGCCAACAGTCTATAACGCAGTCTTCAACGTGGCGCAGTTCTGGGATGGGCGAGCGGCGGATCTCAAGGCGCAGGCAGCAGGCCCTGTCCAGGCCAGCGTCGAAATGAATGCGACGGCCGATCGCGTACTCAGCACATTGAATTCAATGACCGATTATGTCGTTATGTTCAGTAAGGCTTTTCCCAACGAAGCGGTGCCCCTTACGTTTGAAAACTTCGCCAAGGCCATCGAGGCTTTCGAAGCGACCTTGATTACTCCCCACGCCCCCTTCGATCAGTACCTCGAGGGCGATGAGTATGCTCTCAACGATCAGCAGAAAGCCGGGCTAAAGCTATTCATCGAAAAGGGATGCTCCTCTTGTCACAACGGAATCAACGTCGGCGGACAGGATTATTTTCGCTTCGGCATCATCAAAAGGCCAGCCGAAAGCCAGCTTCCAAAGGAGGACAAAGGCCGTTTTGCCGTCACCAAGGACCTCGGCGACGAGTATGTTTTCCGCTCGGCGCCGTTGCGCAACGTCGCATTGCGTCCGCCCTACTTTCATTCTGGTCAGGTTTGGAGTCTTAAGCAAGCGGTCGGCGTGATGAGTGAGGTTCAGCTTGGAGCAGAGCTCAGCGATGAAGAAACTGACGAAATTGTCGCCTTTCTGAATTCGCTCACCGGACAGCTGCCGAAGATCGAGTACCCGATACTGCCCACGCGCACCATTGCAACGCCAAAGCCCTCCTTAGACAAATAGGCCTTCAGGATAGCGACACGCTATGCGGTCCAAGCTGGAGCATTCAGCAGGCCCCAAATTGCGGGCGAGCCCCAACCCGTTCGTCGCCGACGCCAGAGTTCCTTAGGGGCAGGTCAAATCATCCCATCTTGGGCAGCTCAATCCTTCGTCGACTCGCGAGTCGACGAAGGCCCGCGCGCCCTGAAATATGTCCGTAACCCGTGCTGCTAGCAAGACGTTCTGCCGTAGCTCGCGGGCACCGCATATCATCTCACATCAGCCCTTTTTTCAAGCGCCCGGCCCCCGACCTTCTCCTCCGCACAGATCGGAACGTGCGCCAGATCGGATGGCATGCACTTGTCCCTCATTGAAGAGTTTTACGCTCATGTTCGCCACAGCACCATCCCCAATCCAAAAGGCGACGGATCATCCTCAGCTTCCATGTGGTAGCTCCTACATGTGCGCATGGCGACGCGAGCGTCCACAGTCCTACAATAAGATGCGGCGACTTAAGACGTCGGGTGAAGACCGATACAAAACCTCGCTTGCCGCAAGACGCGCAGAAATTCCTTGAAACGGCACGCGGATTGCTGGGTAGGAATCAACCAGTCGCCGCCAAGGAAGGAGCGCGGGGAGAGTTTCAATGAGATTTATCCGATTCATCCTGATCGATCTGGCTTTGATGTGCTCGCACCCGAGAATGCAGAAGCCATGACCGTGGCTCCCGGCGCAAACTTCAAATCGGCTAGCAAAGCCGTGGGATCCTTGATGCGGATTTCCGGCTCCGAGCCAGTATTCAGCTCTGGCCTGAGCCGACATCTTTACCGCCAAACCTCTCAAGCCGCGCCATTTGGACATTCAGCAGAAGCCGCCGGACCGGCGAAGCAGGCTGAAAACCTCGCGCTAAGGGACAGGCGCTTTGCCTCTCATTGGCAAGCGCACTGGGCAGCGTCCGACTGTCACGATCGTCGCGGCGCGGAGATGCTCAAGAAGCCTCTGATCTTAACACAGATCTGCAGTCCGCCGCCGCAGCTTACGCCCTCAGGCGAGCAGAGACGCCGTGCTGGAGCGGCACAGGCCGGATTATCTGAGGCATGGCGATCATCTCTGTTGCAGCGATTGTGCTCGTGACTTGGATGGGAAGACACAGCACAGGCGCAGGTTCATGAGAGAAGCAAAAGCGGGCTATATTGAGGTTGCGTTCAACGGCTCTCTCGCGAACATTCCGTTAGATGCGCAATTCAGGCTGCCGGCCAAAGGCGTCACGGCAATTTTTGGTCCGCCCGGGTGCGGCAAGACCACACTCGCGCGCTGCATCGCTGGCGTGCAGCATGTGCCGACTGGATTTTGTGCGGTCGATGGAGAGATTTGGCAGGATGAGACGACCTTTCGACCGCCTCATCTGCGTCCCGTCGCATATCTATTCCGACCACCAATTCCTCTTTCTCATTGGTCTGTACGGCGCACCCTCCTATACAAGGCGACAACATCGACACCAACACTAATCGATTTTGATGGAGTGGTCGAATTGCTCGACTTGTCACCGCTGCTCGAGCGTTCGCCGTCACATCTTTCCGCGGCCGAGCGACAGCGACTTGCCCTTGGCAGCGCGCTGTTGGGCCAGCCCCAGCTACTTTTGCTAGACGATCCACTCATTGTGCTCGATCGCGCCGCCAAATGCGAGATCCTGCCATTTCTCGAGCGCATGCGGGAAAAGCTCCCATTGCCGATGATCTACATCACCCAGGATTACGCTGACATCGAGCGTTTTGCCGATCATCTTGTCATGATGAAAGATGGCGTCGTGACTGCGGCCGGGCCGCTCAACGTCGTTCAGAGCGATCCGGCGCTAGCCGGGCGCGGCGAAGCGGCAGTCTGTCTTGATACCTTGGTCGGCGGTTATGACGGGCGCTATGGGCTGATCATGCTTCGCCTCAACGGGGCGCGCCTTCTGATACCTGGAGTGCCGCTTAGACCGGGCGCGCAGCTGCGGCTGCGCATCGCAGCCGGCGATGTCAGCATCGCGTGCGAGCCCCCACGTGCAAGCTCTATTCTCAATGTATTTCCGGCACGCATCAAAGCCTTTCTGCCGTTCAACGAGGCGGAGGTCACCTTGGCTCTGGCTCTTGAAACTGGCCGTTCCGGCGTGCCGCTTTTGGCGCGCATCACGCGCCGCTCCTTTGATGCGCTACGGCTCAGCAATGGGGCGAACGTTTTTGCGGAGGTCGCGCGCGCCGTTCCGCTAGCGGCTGCCGAGCGGTGCTTGCAACGCCTGCCACGATCCGCATGAGAGCGTTCGACAGCATTGCCCCGATACGAGAAACACATTAACAGGAACCCGGCCGTGATCGATAATCTGGATGAGATAGATCCGAATAGTGTGGGGGCTATTCTCTACCGTCCAAAAGACGATGTGGATAGGCTACTCGCCGATTTCGCGCAGGATATCGCGCAGCAAGGGGTACGCATCGGCGGCATCGTGCAGCGACACGCGAGATGCGCAAATGGCACGCACGTCATGCTCGCAATCGACGTTGCGACAGGACAAGAGATCTCGATTTCCCAGCCACTCGGCAGCGGAGCTATGTCCTGTAATCTCGATACAAATGGGCTTGCCGAGGCCGCAGCTGTCGTTTCCCAGGCACTTCGCAAAAAGATCGATCTTCTCGTGATCAACAAATTCGCCAAACAAGAAGCCGCTGGCCGGGGCCTGCGCGCCGAATTCGTTGACGCGATCACCCAAGGCGTACCAGTCCTGACAGCCGTTCCGAAAAAACGCCTTGGCGACTGGCGAACCTTCACCGCGGGCGTTAGCACGCTGCTGCCTTGTGATCGTCAATCCTTGGAGCAGTGGTGGCGCGAGATCTCAAGGCGCCGGGCGCGCGGGGCCATCAGCACCAGCTCCGGTTATTTGGGGACGATGATACCGGATCGCTTGATGACGACGATGAGACTGTCGACAACTTCGTCCCCGAAATCGCCCATCGGGCTCTTTCGCCGCCTCCGAAAACAGCCTTAGCTCTTGCGTCCGCTCCCACGCTCTGCGTCCCGCGATGCCTTGCGAACGTGCCGATTGCGGACCTTCTATGGCGAGCGTTCAACCAGCTGCCCGTTCAGCGGCGCTGTGTTGCGCATGCTGCTGAACGGCCTTGTCCCGCAAGTCAGATTGGTAATCGGTTGCGGCCGAGCCAAGATGAGCGTGCGGAACATGGACGCTATAACGCGTGCGGCTGAAGGAACTGTACCGCAGGTTGGACCTTGGCGGCACCGGAATCGAACCACCAATATCCTTACGGCGGATATTTTCATGCGACGGGGCGGCTGGAGCCTCGGGGGAACTCGCCTCAGGCAAACTCTGCTCAGAAGAGCGGAGCTGCAGCTCGTCCAACTGCTGCTCGAAGCCAGCTTGATCCGGAGGCTCGGCATCGGCCTCTTGCGCACGCTGCTCATGTTGCTCGGCGCACCAGCGCATCCAATAGTTCGGATCCTTATAACCCGGCTCCATACCACTCTCCCTAGATGGCATAACTCTTCATAGCCGCCCCAGAGTCACACTCGTGTGCACCGACCATGTGGAATCCAGCTCAAAAAACCCGACCGACGAGATCGATGCCTGAACAAACGAGACCTCCATCACACGCCGCACCAAGCTCGTGCACTACTCACACCTGCCCAACCTTCTGCAGCAGAGCGCCCGCTCCTGAGTGGCATCGTAAAGCCGAAAACGCCGAAAACAGTCCAAGATAAACTAAAGCCAACTTGCCTCATTCCAAGAGCAACGGCGTTCGTGCACTACTCCCCCCGGGCAAGGCCGCATGCCGCACATCTGGATCGAGATTGGGCTGATCAATTGCCGCTGGAAGACCCACCGTCATTTGATACTTGCAACGGAACGTCCCGCTTCGCATTCGATTCTTCACGCCAATGCCCTCACATCCCCGACAAATCGGGTCGTGCCTGCACAGCCACATGCTTAACGCACCTAAGATCTTGAGACATTGAGGTCTCTCCTTCTCATAAAGGAGCTTCAGAGTGATCGCCGCATGTATGATCCAGACTGTACAACCTGACGCCACGTAGAGTCCAAGCCCCAATCGCCGCCGAAGGCGAGCCCGGTTGGCTTTGAAGCGTTTCAGGATCCGGCAAACCCTCGAGCCTGGCGATCTAGCGCCGCTTGAAGCGCCTCAATGCGCGAAGCGCCGTAGCCTATGATTACTCGCACCTTGTTTGGTAGCCGCGAGCATCTGGCCTTACTGGCGCAATCTGTTGTCGCGGCGATACAGCCGCTCTTGTTTGCGCTAGATGCTACGAACCTCGCGCCTCGTCAGGTTCCATATTTCCATTAGATCTCGGCAGGCCGGCAATCAATTATCACATTGATGGCGAGATGAGGAAGTTTGCTCTAAGGGACGCAGAACGGTCTTTGCCCAGACGCTTGCAGTGCGAACATCTCAGGCGGCCGCGCAAAGCAAGACTGTTTTCATGAGCCTTGGTAAGGAAGCGCTTGGCTACAGATTTTTCTCGGATCGACGCTCCAAGCGCCCGGGTATGCCTGTATCAAAGCCGCTTGACTCCACTCCTGAGAACGCATGGCACATAGCTTGCTTCAACAGTGAAGCCACTTTCTACAGAGAGCGAATTTGTGAGGACAGCATGCTCGGAATTGGAAGTCAGTTGCCGCCGTTCGAAATCACAGGCGTGAAGCCCGGTTTTCAAGCGCAGGAAGAAGGAGGACAGAGTGCATTCGAGACGCTGACCGAAGCGAGCTTTCCAGGAAAATGGAAGATCATCTTCTTCTATCCCAAGGATTTTACCTTCGTCTGCCCGACAGAGATCGCTGAGTTTGCCCGGCTTTCCAAGGAATTCGCCGACCGCGACGCGGTGGTACTGGGTGGTTCGACCGACAATGAGTTTTGCAAGCTCGCTTGGCGGCGCTCACATGTCGACCTACACGAACTTCCAATCTGGCAGTTTGCCGACACAAAGGGAACGCTCGTCGACGGTCTTGGCGTGCGTTCACCCGAAGGGGTTGCCTATCGTTACACCTTTATTGTTGACCCCCAAAATACGATCCAGCACGTCTATGCGACGAATCTCAGCGTCGGGCGCAGTCCTAAGGACACGCTCCGCGTTCTAGACGCGCTGCAAACCGACGAGCTCTGTCCCTGCAACCGCGAAATCGGCGGCGAAACCTTGAAGGTTGCTTGAGGCAGAATGTCGTCGATCAAACAACTAAGCGACCAGATTCCCGATTTCGCGAAGGATGTCAGGCTGAACTTGACCTCCTTGATGGCCGATGAGACGCTTTCGCCACAACGAAAATACGGGCTGCTGCTGGCGAGCGCGATTGCCACTCGCAATGCAGTCCTGATTGCCGCGATGGAATCGGCTGCGTCCGCTGTGATGACATCTGTGGCGATTGCCGCAGCGAAAGCCGCAGCCAACCTCATGGCAATGAACAACGTTTACTACCGCTTCGCTCACCTTGTCTCCAACCCGGAATACAAAACGATGCCGCCACGGCTGCGTATGAACGTGATCGGCGATCCCGGCGTGGACAAGTCCGATTTCGAGCTGTGGTCGCTTGCGGTCTCCGCCATAAACGGCTGCGGTGCCTGCATCGATGCCCATGAGAAGACACTCAGAGCCGCTGGCGTCAATTCCGAAGCGATCCAGACCGCCGTGCGCTTTGCCGCGATCATGCAGTCAGTGGCAATCGCAATCGAGGCCGCCGGGCCCGACCCCTCTCAGGCGAGGGGCTGATCCTTCCTCTACCATCCGGCTGACTGCGTTGTGGCGCCACTCAGTGAGGTCACAACCAGTCCTTCGCGGCTCCCGAACGAGCGGCACATCTGCACGTTATGGCTTGTGCGGCGTTCCCCCGAAGAGTGTCTTGCTCGACGTCCCGGCGCCGCGCAAGTGACGCGGAATGCGCCAATGATGCGGTGAAGCCCTATCGCCTAACTCGGTCGCACCACGGCTCTGTTCCACTATCAGCCAAACTTGAACTGCACTCCATATCCGCCGCGCGGATGGCTCCATTCGATGTCGCCGGTGGGCTCGGCGATCACGCGGCAGGTACCGCACTCGATGCAGCCGTCAACTGTTATCTCGACTTGGCCGTTGTCGTTTAGCTCGTAGCATCGCGCTGGGCAGGCTTTCAAAAGTGCAAGGAGCTGCGGCGATGGCGTCGTGTGCGCACGGACCTTGACGTGAGGGTGACCGATGTCGACAAGATAGCGATTATAATACAGCTTGTCTTCGACGCGGACTGGCGATTCGACATTCATGCTTTGACCTTCCATTGTTGGGCTTCACAACTGTCGCGGTCAGCGCCAGGCCCGGGCAAAACGACAAGCATCACCGAACAGACCTGCCCATGACCGCGCCTTGACAAAGGATTTCAGGGTCGCCTTCTCCTTCTCAGCCTTGGGCGTACCATCGACGCGCACGAAGTTTTGCATCGCCTTGGAGATGAGCTGCGGATAGGTGAGAAAGAAGTTTTGTGACTGGGTATGCATTAGGGGCGGCAAATCCTTGTACTTCTTTAGATCTTTGATGACGAAGGAATCGTCGAGCATCTTCTTGTAGATCGACAGATTTGCTGCACTCATCGGCTCGCCGCGCGATTTCACCAGACCTATCGCTTCGGCGGCGATGCGGCCGGAAGTCATCGCGAGATTGGAACCCTCACGATGAATGGCATTGTTGAGTTGGGCCGCATCGCCCACTACGACCCAGCCTTCCCCATACAGCTGCGGGATCGACTTGTACCCGCCTTCAGGAATGAGATGGGCCGAGTACTCCTTGACTTCGGTCCCTGCTACCAGGGGTGCCACGGAGGGATGGCTCTTGAATTGATCGAGCAGGCCGTATGGCGTCTGGCCCGTGCGCTGGAAGTCGGCGACGAGACAACCGATGCCCAGCGAAATGCACTCTTTGTTGGCATAGATGAAACCCATTCCGGTCATGCCGCGGGAAATGGTACCGGCCGCCTCGATCACGACGCCTTCATCGCCCTTGAGATTGAAGCGCGCCTCGATAGTCTCGCGGGGCAAGAAGTGCATCTCTTTCACCGCGAGCGCAACGTTGTCGGGTCTCGGCCGCGCGCGCAGGCCCGCGCGCGTCCCGAGCAGGCCATTGACCCCCTCGGCCAGCACGACGACATCGGCATGTATTTCGCCATCTCGGCGATCTGTACGAACACCGACGATTCTTTCACGCTCGTCCCGTACGAGCTCGGTGACGGTCGTCTCGCACAGTAAGGTCGCGCCAGCCTCCCGCACCTTGGAAGAGAACCATTTGTCAAACTGGGCGCGTATAATCGTGTACCTGTTCGGCCGTTCCTCGTTGAATTCGTCTGAACGGTAATGCATGCCGACATGGGAACGATCGTCCATCATCCAGAACCGCTGCTCAATCACGTGACGTTCGAGCGGCGCCTCCTCTCGAAACTCGGGGATCAGCTTTTCCAGCATGTCGGCATAGAGGATGGCGCCCTGCACATTCTTCGATCCTGGATATTCGCCCCGCTCGAGCTGCAGCACCTTCATGCCGCGCTTAGCCATGGTCAGTGCCGCCGCGTTGCCGGCCATACCGGCTCCAACCACGATCGCATCGAATCTCTCTTCAATCATCATCATCTCCTCTAGACGGCGATCCGGGCGCGCGAGTTCGGCAAAAGGCGGGCGCGAAATGCGGCCGTCAGCGCGGGTAGCAGTTGGATGGCGTCGCTCACGATCGCGAGATGGGCAAAGTCGAAGATCGGAGCATTCTTGTCAGTATTGACGGCGACGATCAAATCCGCGCCCTCGACGCCAACGCGGTGCTGGATCGCTCCGGAAATGCCGGCGGCAATATAGAGCTTTGGCCGGATGGTTTTCCCCGTCTGGCCGATTTGCCGGTCAGACGTAACCCACCCTTTTTGTACCAGAGGACGCGAGCAGCCATATTCAGCGCCAAGCAGAGTTGCGAGCTCGCGCACCAACCGAAAGTTCTCAGGCGATCCCAATCCCAGGCCGCCCGCAACCACGACATCGGCATAGGCCAGATTGGAGGTTTCTGCATCGCGGTCGGGTAGAAACGACAATACCTTTGTGGCAATATCATCTTCGAGAAGACCGAGCGGATGGACGATGATACGAGCGGCATCGCGTACGACGCGCTCAGGCATCGGCATGACCCGCGGGCGGACGGTTGCCATCTGCGGACGATAATTCAAGGTATAGATCGTGCAGAGCAGCGAGCCGCCAAAGGTCGGACGCGTCGCCGCGAGCGAACCATCGGCGTCGACGTCGAGCGCGGTGCAGTCGGCAGTGAGCCCCGTCGACAGAGTCGTCGCCACGGAACCTGCGAGATCGCGACCGAGCGTCGTCGCCCCCAACAGCAGGATCTCGGGCTTGTAGGTGTTGACGAGTTCGGTTAGCGCTTTGGTATAGGATTCGTTTCGGTAATCCGACAAAACGTTGTCGCTCACGAGGTAGGCCAGATCGGCGCCATAGCAAAAGGCGTCAAGCGCGGCGTTACGTGTGTGCTGCCCTTCCGGACCGATAACGACAGCGGCAAGATTCACCTTTAGCCTGTCGGCCAGCCTGCGGCCCGCACCCATGAGCTCCCATGAAACCGGATGCACCTGGCCACGCTCCAGCTCGACGAAGACCCAGACGTGCTTGTACGCCTTGAAGTGCTCCGGCAGTTCTTTTTTGGCTGCTGCGCGCCCGGCCGGCGCCGGCATGATCGTTCTGGTGACATTGCTCATACTCTAAATTCCCCTCAAAGATAGGCGCGCCCGCGCCACAGGTTGCTTTTTAGCTTCCTTAACTGAAGATCACTTTTGGTCGGCAAGTGGCCGGCTGCTCTGCCCCGTCTGCTTGGTCCGACCGGCCTCACAACAAGACGCGTCGTCGCGATAGATGTACCGGTCCGGCCGGATTTGGCGAGGTCTTCCACACTGAACGCTTGCGCGCCGCGTTTGACGAGCGCCACCGCGGTGGCCAGGGCGCCGCGGTGATTCTGACCATTCGCTTCCATGCCCGAGTTGGCGATTCCGTTCGCTGCGCAATACTTGCGCCTCTGTTTCCGCCCACCAGCTCCACATTGACTGTGACGACGAGCGCGATACCGGCGACGCACCCGTCACGCGATCCATGCCGAGCCTCCAGCGCGGACAGCCCGTATGGGCCGACGTTGGCCCTCTTCCTGACGCATGTTGCTATCCAGCATGAGCTGGATACAAATCTGAGCGAAATCCAGGGCCGATTTGATGCGGGCGACGCTGTGCATACCCTCTCCAGGTGTAGCGCGAACGGGCGACTTATCCATTGACCACCATCTCACCGTCCATATGGAGCCTTGATCGCGTCAAAGTCCGTTTCGAGCGGACCTGGCGCGATCGTACGCCACGAGATGATGGCGCAGGGCTCGGCAGGCACTAAAAGTAGCATCATGGGTCTTCCTTCAATCTCATCTCGGACGACTACCATCCGTCGGCATCGACGATCGGGTCGGCAGGACAGCAGCAAGTGTCGTACCAGTTGCAAAAAACACTGAAAGTCAGTCGAAAGTAATGGTTTGGCAGACACTTGAAATCCGCTGATACCTGGACACGACCAGTCCAGACATGGGTCGGGAATACGACAGCCGCTCGGGTGATAGCTGCAGAGAGTTGACCCGGATAAAGACGAAGGCCGCACATCGGGTTGCCACGGTGCCCGTCGGGCACACCTTGCAGTGGAACGCTAGATCACTTCAGCTCGCTCAATGGGACAAAGGCCGCCGCCTTCTTAGGGTCTGCGGCGCCCTCCTTCAAAACCTTGAACACTCGCTGGTCGATCGGTGACGATGCCACGAAATCCGCATAGGCCCGCTCCAGCATCGCCTTGCACCGAGCTCTGATTTCCGGCTCTGCGGCACCAGCAAATTGCTCTTTTGCAAAGTATTGTCCCATGCGCTTTAAGATGTGAAGGCGCGCGACATTCACGATTTTAGGGTCGTAATCGACGCCAAGTAGCGAAAAAAAATCCTCCGCCGATGAGGCCTTGCTGAGCCGATCCAGGATACCGGCTGCCGGGGATGAGTTGATCATGAAAAATTCTCCTTCGATTAGCTCTGGACGGTAACTGCTGGCGGGATCAATGGCCAAACCACGATCGAGGCTGACGCTCGTCAGGATGGTCGCCGGACCGGAACTCAGCGCGAGAAGACGCCGATTGGCAGTGCGGGGCGGCTCGCCAATAGATAGGAGGTCACAGCATGTATGGCGGAACGGGAAGTAAGATCTGGAGATGAGATCGCGCCAGGGGATCTGACGTGCGAAAGCTGGACGCCGTGCGGGCCCATCAGCGATATCGGACGCCATCCTCGCGGCCCGTCTGTTTACGCAAACGCTGCTGGACACGGCTTTTCACGCGGGGTGGGTTGCCGGGCATCCGCACACGTCGCGCCAGATCGCCGCCACGGTTTCGCGCTCGACCGAGCGCTTGTGCTCGATGGCATATTTGCGGACTCGCGACAGAATCTGTCTGGCTTGATCGGCGTTGGCGACGAGCTGCAGTTCATCGAGTAACGCGGTGATCGCCCCAAGTCCGGAATGCTTGCCGATCACAAAGCGGTTGCAGCGGCCAAACAAAACGGGATCAAGCGATTGATAGGTGCGTTGATCCTTCAAAAGGCCAGCGACATGAATGCCGGATTCGTGCGTAAATACATGCTCTCCGACGATGGCCTTGTTCACAGGAATCGCACGTGCGGCGGCGGCTGCTACCACCGCGGCGACGTTCTCGAGCTCCGGGAGTATGATGCCAGTCTCGCGCCCGTAGAGCTGTTTGAGTGCGACCGCGATTTCCTCGAGCGGGGCATTTCCGGCCCGCTCGCCCAGCCCGATGACGGTCACTGAGGCGTGGCTCGCGCCGGCCTTGATAGCGGAGAGCGTGTTGGCGGTTGCGAGTCCGAGATCATCGTGACCGTGAAATTCGAGTTCGAGATCGGTGGTCGCACGCAAATTCCTGACCAGCACGTAGGTTGCGTCGGGATCGAGCACACTGAGCGTATCTGCAATACGAAAGCGACGCGCGCCCGCGGCTTTTGCAGTTGCCATCAGTCTGATGAGAAAATCGATGTCGGCGCGGGAGGAGTCCTCACCACCGACGGCGACCTCAAGTCCGCGCGCACAGGCATAGCCTACCAGGCGCTTCACCCGTTCCAGCGCCAGGTCGCGATGACCACCTAGCTTGGCCGCGATCTGGACGTCGGAGGTCGGGATCGACATATTGATCATGGACACCCTTGCTTCGATCGCCGCGTCGACATCCGATTCCCGCATCCGGCACCAGCCTATGGTGGTCAGCGGAAGATCTGCTTCGACAATGGTGCGAATGGCGGAGATCTCCTCGTTGCCCATCGCCGGCGTTCCCGCCTCGATCTCCGTGACTCCGGCCCGCGCCAGCGCCTGCGCGATCGCTAGCTTTTCCTCTGTGGTGAACGCAACGCCAGGTGCCTGCTCGCCGTCGCGTAATGTCGTGTCGTTGAGCACGGTGGGCTTGGCGCGCAACTGGTCGGACCAAGACGATTTTGCAGCGGCGCTAGCGGCAATCACGCGAGAGCTCCTCATTGTTTGACCTACCTAAGCTTCAGCAAATCGATTGTCGTAAATGCGACAGGCTCATGAAGCGGATGCCTTGCCTATTGCCCCGCCGAGTTCGAACTTTGGTGCAGTTCTACGGCAGGCCAGGATGTGAGAATTGTTGCGGAGCACTTGAGCCCGCTGCCTTGGACACATGGTCGCTCGCTCGAAACGGCGTCAGCCGCGCCCTCAGCCTTCCGCGCGGCTTACCAAATCCTACGAGGCTTTCTCCGATGATGGTGCGATCTCGGACCCTTGTGGCAGCTCAGATGGCCAGTCGCCGGCAACGACCGGCCGAGCGGCCTGCAACAGAAAATCGCGCCGGCGCTCGGCCATCCGGCTCTCACCGCTTTCTTCGCCGAAGCAAATGTTGAAGTCGTCACATTGGTTGCACACGGGTGTCGTGCACATCACGAGGCCTTCATTCTCGCAAAGCATGCGGTAGAAGAAGCGCTTCCAGCGCATATTGTTGACATTGCGCGCGGCGAGCGGCGCGAAATGGAGCCTCAGCAGCCGGGAGAGTTCGCCGCGATTGCGCAAGCCGAGAGCTTCCCACAGATGGCCTGGCTCAATGGCGCGCCGCGCTATCATGGCAGCCAGCCAGCGCCCAATATCCCGTTCCGTCGAGCGTTGCTTGAGCAAGAGATCGCGCAGCATTGCGATCTCTTCGTCCCCTTCGCACCTGAAAACCGAGAGCTGCTCCGCGAGCTTGATCTCAAGCGAGGGAAAGTACTGCTCCAGCAAGGCCGCCAGTTCAAGGCCGGACAGGCCGGCCTTCTCGGGAAGGGAGCCACCATCCATTGTGGCAGCCGCCAAGATAGACGCTAAGACATGGCAATCGAAATTGCTGTCAATGGCAATATCGGCATCTGCAGGAGGCACACCGGTGAGTAGGCGGTAGGTTGCAATTCCCCTGTGCATCTGACTGTTGGCCTCAACGGCACAATCAGCCATCAACGGAAGGAAGTGCGCTTCGGACATAATTTTGCGAGTTTCCACAATGGTCTGGCTTGCGCTGCCGCATCCTGGTTTTGATCAGGGTCGATCGTCAGAATGCCGGCCTCCCGGGATGGGCGGTGAGGGAGACCGGCATTCGTCGCGCGCCTTCGCAAGGCCGCGACTCGCGACCTTTACGAGGCCGCGAGTTCGGCGGCGGTCTTGCCGACGATGGATTCGTCCACGGGCTTCATAATGCCATGCTCCATCAGCATGTCCTCGAGCTCGTCCATGGAGATTGGAGTCGGGATGATGCCTTTGCCGCCATTTTTGTGAACCTTGGTCGCAAGATTGCGATAGTGATCGGCCTGCTTGGAATCGGGTGCATACTCGAGCACCGTCATGCGGCGTAACTCGGCATGCTGCACCACGTTGTCGCGCGGCACGAAGTAGATCAGCTGAGTGCCTAGCTTCTTGGCCAACGCTTCCGCCAGTTCCAGCTCCTTGTCGGTCTGCCGCTCATTGCAGATCAGACCGCCCAGCCGCACACCGCCAGAGTTTGCGTATTTCAGGATTCCCTTGGAAATATTGTTCGCGGCATACATAGCCATCATTTCACCGGACATCACGATATAGATTTCCTGCGCCTTGTTCTCGCGGATCGGCATCGCAAAGCCACCGCAAACGACGTCGCCGAGCACGTCATATGAGACATAGTCAATGTTTTCGTAGGCGCCGTTCTCCTCCAGGAAATTGATCGAGGTAATGACGCCGCGGCCGGCGCAGCCGACACCCGGCTCAGGACCACCAGACTCCACGCAGCGAATGTCCTTGTAGCCGACCTTCATTACGTCCTCGAGCTCGAGGTCCTCCACGCTGCCGGCACTCGCTGCAAGGCTCAAAATCGTGTCTTGCGCCTTGGCGTGCAAAATCAGGCGGGTCGAGTCCGCTTTCGGGTCGCACCCTACAATCAGGATTTTCTGGCCCATCTCAGCCAGCGCCGCCAGCGTGTTCTGCGAAGTGGTCGACTTGCCGATGCCGCCCTTCCCGTAGAACGCGATTTGTCTCAGTGAAGACATGTTGCTCTCCATCAACCGATTTGCCAAAGTTGCGCGCTTCTTGCGCGCGAGCTTGTTTCTCTCTCAGAAACGGGGCACACGGGTTTAGGGAAGGAGCACATCGCTCGTCTTACGCGTCGGCGTGCACTCAGCCCTCACTCAGTGTTGCTGCCGCTTCTTAGCAACCGCCGTGCCAACGCTTGACCGCGCTCCTTAACCTTCTGATTACGTTTCCGAAAACCAACTAGCTGGTGAGCAAGGTCCTGGCTGCTTTGGATCTAACAGGATCTGCGCGGCTGTCAGAAAACTAACAACGACTACAATCATCACCGCGAAAACACCGATTTGGCGCGCCTGTTCCGATGTCTTCAGTTGTGGAACGGAAGTTGCTCCGATCTCAGGATAGTGAATATGCCAGTCGGGCCCGAAACCTGGCGCACCAGCGGTGAGGTTGCATACATGGTACGGCGCTTGGTGCGCTGACTTTGAAGAAATTGAACGGGCTCCCGAAGCAGCCGCGGCTTGCCAATCGTTCAGCTCCAGCGCGCCTACATAGGTATATCGTGGCGACAATCATCTTCTATCAGAAGCCCGGCTGCGCCACTAACGCGCGCCAGATTCAAGCGCTGAAGTCCGCCGGCCCCGACGTGATAGCCCAAGACATCTTGAAGGAGCCATGGGATGGGGAGGAGTTACGTAGGTTCTTCGGCCATATGCCCGTCGGCTCCTGGTTGAACCGAGCTGCGGCACGTATCAAGTCAGGCGAAGTCAATCCCGATACTATCGACACGGAAAGCGCACTCGCATTGATGGTGGGCGATCCGCTCCTGATACGACGACTGCTGATCGACATAGGCGGGGCACGATTTGCCGGGCTCGATCATGAGTCCGCGCTGTCACTGCTTGGCCGCAAGACGCAAGAAAATCTCGAGGGATGCTTGCACGAAGCAAACCTCACGCGTTGTCCGCAGACCTGAGGAAACGAAGAAGCCTCCCCCAGGGCGCCTAACAAGCCAAAGATGACGCCTCCCACTCTCGGCTTTCTGCGGCTTCTTGAAGAGACCGGACTCTCCTGAATTGAATAACGATCAGAACAGATCTCGACGCTTCGCGGCCGTGATCCTTATGCAACTTAGCGGCATAATTGCGCTCTGCTCGCTCCATTTTGATCGGCATCAAATCTCCGCCATTAGCTTTGTGTGACAGAGATCTCGCGCGGCTCTTCGCGCGATTTTTTGGAATGGAGAATTCGATGAGAACAAGGAGAGTTCTGACGAGGGCATCACTCCTCGCGCTAGCAACCTCGTTGGCCAGCATCCCGGTACAGGCTGCAGATCTGGCCCGGGCGCCGATCTACTATAAAGCGCCCGCGATCGAACCCTTCAATCCATGGATGATCCGCCTGCGCGTGCTTGGCGTTTTGCCGGATACCGCAGGCAGCTCAGTCAGCGTCGCCGGGGCGCCCTCGCTGTCCTCACCAAGTTCTGGGCTTTCGATCAGCGATCAAGCCATACCCGAGCTCGACATCACCTACTTCTTCACGCCAAACGTTGCCGCCGAACTCATTCTTGGCGTGACCAGCCATCACATCAGCGGCAATGGCGCGCTGACTGGCCTCGATATCGGCAAAGCTTGGCTGTTGCCGCCAACATTGACCCTGCAATATCACTTCGCCGATCTCGGCGCGCTCAAGCCCTATATCGGCGCGGGCATCAACTACACCGCCTTCTTCAACCAATCGGCAGCCAATACGTCGCTCGGCGGTCTTGCCGTTACGGATTTGCGCATCAGCAACCAATTCGGCGCGGCGGTCCAATTCGGCTTCGATTACATGCTTGATCGTAACTGGGGCCTCAACTTTGACGTGAAGAAGCTATGGCTGCGGCCGGAGTACTCCGCGACCGTAAACAATTCGATTCCCGTCACCGGGCGAGCCAACATCGATCCATGGCTCGTCAGCGGCGGCGTCACTTACAAGTTCTGACGCTAGAACAGGACCAGAAAGAGAAATCCGCTTGATCAACCCGGACGCGGCGAGCTCATCCAGCGCGTCCCCTAACCTCACCGCAGTGCAAGCAGAGCGAGATGACGCGTCAAGGGCGCGTCATTTCGCAAAACGCCGGAGCCATTTGCAGCAAAGATCTTGCTGTGAGCTACGAATCGCGCGGCATGGAGTGACCGTACACAAACAGATTGACCTAGAATGCGCGCGTTGCAAAGGCGCCACTTGCCGATAGGGCCGGAGAAGAAGGGCGGCACGCGCGGAAACGTCAATGACTTGCTGTTCTCATCCGGGGCGTGATAGCTACGCTCAATCTCAGACGATCTGACCTCCGAGCGGCCAGCTCATCGCCGGACAAGCCGTCGATGCTTGCTAGCCCGGGCAAAGTGGCCGCTAATCGAGGCGTCTAGCTTCGCTTTAACACCATCACAAGGCGGTCGACACGTTTTCCCTGCTTGAGGTGGGAGTTTACAATTTCGTCAATATCCTCAGGCGTGATCGCGCGATACCACACTCCATCGGGATAGACGACCATCAAGGGACCAGAGTTACAAAAGCCAAGGCAGCCTGCCATCGTGAAGCCAATATCGTTGAGGCCCTCCGCTTCGATCGCCTTGGCCATTCGATCCCACAGGGCTTGCGCGCCGGAGGCGCCACAGCTGCCGTGCGGATGAGTTGGCGGACGCTGCGTGTTGCAGGCAAATACATGATGCCTATAAAGTTGAGGAAGCTCGAATTCAGTTTCTGTGTTCATGCGCCTATCCTGTGATCAATGTGCTTCATCTGAGAAGAGACAAGATGCGAGCACATCGCAACCCACAATCTCTTACGATTGAACGCCGCATCAACCGAGTGATGCTTATGATTCCCACTCGCGCTTGCCAAGGCGGGCAAAATGAACGAGCGCCATAGTGATTGTCGTCGCTGAAGATCAGCGATAGATATCTTCGCGTCCAGAGCAACCTCCTCGCTCAACTTCAACCTCTTCTGCTCTCATCACGATCTTTCTGCTCCCGCATCACTTGCTCACCATCCAACTTCTGTAAAGCAAGTTGCGCACCAGAAGCGTAACGTTCGTTTCTGCAACGAACCTTGCTTTGCGCCACTCATAATGATTGCGAAAGTTGCGACAAGGTCGTTCGCTACTGTCTCGGACACGACAAACCTCGCACTGCGTTTGACCTCCCGCTTCACCGTTCTGCAATTTGTACGCAGAAAAACCGAGAAGCTCGGTTATTTTTCCAGCTCTGCGCTATCAAATCTTGGAATGAGCAGCGATCTTCATGACCGTCAAGCCGCCTAGCGAGGAGCTCGAAAATCGTGCGGAGAATCGAGCGCCGTGTTCTGCCATGGGTGATCGGCTGGCCGCATTGACTGGCGCGAGCCCACAGCATCTTTTTCGCCCTGAAGCTTGACGCTGCGTCGCGCCGCTGCCCATCTATAGAGCTGCCGCGAGAGCCCAACGAGGCAGGGATGATCACCGAGTCACCTTTGAGGCTGCAGACCAGGCCGGTCGCAATTCCGATCGGCAGCACCGCTAAACCGCAACACATTGGGATCACGCTTTCATACGGCCGGTCAAGATGCGCTTGCAGTGGAGAATGCGGAACAACATGCACGTGCACATGAATGCATTTGCTCCTAACCAGTCCTAACCGCCGATGGTGTCGCCAATCGCTAAGAGCGTCGCACGAACCGCGGTTTGGCATGGCAGTTGCAGCGCAGGCAACAACGCCAGCTGCACCGGCCGGCCTTCTGACACAGGATCGTCGTTCCTCATCCCCCAAACGATCCTGTCAGTCTGGGTCCCGCCATTCTCCAAGCCCAGACGATGCCCTCGGCGAACTTCCAGCCGCCGAGGGCATTTCCCCTCAAACATATCGACAGCGATAGGAAGCGGGTCCCGCCTGCCGGCCTCAATTTGACGAGCCAGCGCAAGAGCAGCTTGTTGGTGCTGCGGAGGTCGCGGAGTGAAAGTTCGCAATCCGACGAGGTGGCCGTTTTGTCTCACCCAATCGAAAGCTGTGACTCGCGTCTACCAACGCTCACGAGTACAATGGCCTCATTCGAGGGCAAAGCGCCTCAGGCAGCTTGAGCACAACAAAGCGATAGGCCCGTTAGTCCGGATGGATCGTAATATCCATGGTCTCGTCGCTGTCCCCGAAGGGGTCGGCAAACCGATCGTCCTCCAGCAGCTTGACGCCGCACAGGCAGACGTCACCTTCGATCACGGCGAGCGCCACCAGCTCAAGCGATTGTCCGTCACAGGGGCCGCCGATGCACATCCCAGTGTCGATCTCGAATCTCGCTCCGTGCCGGCCGCATCTAAGAAAGGAGCGGTCCGCCGAGAAAAACGTACCGGAGCCGATGTTCAGCCAGACGCTCTCATGCGGACAACGATTCACGTAACCAAAATAGTCATTGCCGGAGGTGCGCACCACAATAACCGGAAACGGCCGGCTCTCGCCCCTATCGTCAATCCGCGACAGGCTAAAGCTCATGGCCCCACTCCGCTCGATGGCATCGGCCGGACAGACGACAAAAACCTCGATCTGACCACTCACCAGGTTAGCGATTATAGGTTCGCTCATCCCGGCCTCGCAGTTTCCTGCTTGAAGGCTTCGATCGCAGTTCGGCTCAGTTGAAAAATCCCACGACCACGAGCGAGCGCTCGATAGGCGGAGCTGGCACGGGTGTTGAGGACGTCAAACCACTGGTTCGGCGTGAGCTTCGCCGGACGCTCGCTGATTTGGATCACCCTTCCGTTCGGAGCGAAGCGGACGTGGATGATGACTTGTTGCGAGTTCATACCGATCCCCCGTTTTGGTAACTCTAAAGATCCTGAGCGGAGACTCTCGACTTTGATGTGCTTGGCTTTGGGCACCTTGACGCGTAGGCTCTCAAGCCGCGCCTTGGACGCGCCGCCTTCTCTGCTATCGAGCAGGTCTTCTTCGCGCTCGCTAGGAGCATTTCTCTTGCGGTCTTAAGTCGAGTGCATACCTCCAGCGGCATGCGGCACGCTTCCGGCATGTGGGGCACGATGCATCCGACAACGCTGCCACAAAAACGATCCTCGGTCCGTTGCTCATCTCTTGCGATGAGACCTACCACGCTCATCGCAACTTCAACCCTCGTTCTTCCGTGTCGTGGATGACAATCATCTTAGTAAATCGCGGCACCCGCTCCCACGTTTATCGACGCATCATTCATGGTCTCGACGATAAACTCGATCTGCTTGTTCGTGAGATGGGTGTGAAACGGAAGCGCAAGAGCGCGATCTGCTATTTTTTCCGCAACCAGGAAATCGCAACGCCGATAGCCAAAGTCAAAGTAGTGGCGCTGCAAGTGCAGCGGTTGGCTATAGGCGGCGGATTCAATCTGCGCGCCGCGCAGATCTTCGATAATGGCGTCGCGCCCCGATCGCGTGAAGCGCGTCCCCAGATGAACGAGATAAAGCAACCAGTTCACCTCGGTTACATCAGGGCCAACATAAGGCGGCTTGATGCCCTCAAATGATTGCATATGCGCGTTATAGAGCTGCTCGACGAACCGACGGCGCTCCAGGATTTCATCGAGACGTTTGAGCTGCGCTAGGCCCAAGGCAGCCGTGAGATCGCTCATGCCAGCCTGATAAGGTGCCGTGCTACCGACGACAACGGAAAAGCGCTCGTCCACGCGATGGGCGCGATGGCGACGCAAGCCGAGCGCGATGTCGATATCCTCGGTCACCACCATTGCGCCTTCGCCACAGGTCAGGGCCACCGGCTGAGCAAAGTCGAACACCGCGGTGTCGCCAAAGCGGCCGACGAGCTCACCCTTGTAGCTCGATCCGATCGCCTCGGTGGAATCCTCCAAAAGCAGCAGCTGATGGCGCTGCGCGACCGCGCGCAGCTCCGACCACGGCGCTGGATGACCGTTGGGATTGCCGGCGACAATCGCCCGCGTGTTGGCCGTGATGCGCTCTTCGGCCTTCGCTGGGACTAATGCTCCCGACCAATAGTCGATATCTGCAAATACCGCTCGTGCGCCTGCGAGACTGATGGCATGCACGGTCTCACGAAAGGAGTAGGGAGAGGCGATAACCTCGTGCCCGGGGCCAATGCCGAGCGCCCTCAGCGTAAGGAGGAGCCCTATGGTACCACTCGAGACCGCAACAGCATATTTGCGACCAAGATAGGCGGCGAAAGCGTGCTCAAACGCCTCAGTAGTCCGCCCGTTGGAGATTTGCGGCGAACACAGCAGCGTTTCAACGGCAGAGAGCTCGGCGAAGGTGATATCAGGATCGGAAAGTGGAATGAATGATGTATTCTCCTCCACAGTGAGCGCGCCATCAAGCCGATACTCTGCTAGTGCAGTGCTCACCGCTCAACATTCCTTTTGGCCAATACGATGCCGGTGGCCCGCGTCGGATCGGCCGTAATCTGCACGCAGTGGTCCGATCCATCGATCAGATGAAGGTCGAAACGCGGAAACTGCCGAAACGGCTGATCCGCCACATCCGACGCATCACAGCGCACCCAAGCAAGTTGCGGAAAGCGGCGGCGCAGCTCGACAAACGGACCCATCTCGGCGCCCTCGGCTGCAAGCAGCCGCTCAATTTCGATCACTTCCTCCGCGGTGAGCGCCATCGTGGCTCCTCTTTGACTCCTAAAAGGCGGGTCTTCATTGCCAAAACAGACGCTCCGGATCCGCGTTCAATTCGTCGATTGCAGAAGTCAACCGATGGCAAAGGCTGTAAAATTCCCAGATTCCTCGCGCGTGGTTCTTGCGAAACAGCTTCCAGACCCCGCACACGGTATCATAAAGAATCAGCGCGACATCGATGAGAGCGCCATCCTTGTTGACGTTGCGCGAGCAACATGGGCTCTCGACGAGGTAGCCGCCCCTCACCGGCGTCACGTTCGGCGAGACGTAGAGATAGCGCCTGCGTGAGCTCAAGCCGCGCTCGATCCGTTTTCGATCGAGCTCGTTGGGGTGGGGCACCAGCCCGGCTTTTATCTTTCTCATCAGCGCAGCATTCATGGCGAACGCCTCCATTCAAAGCACTGTGATTTCTTCCTTAGACAGCCGATGAGCAGCTGCTTACCAAACTCGACAGCGTAGATCGGCACGTTCGCTTCGGTATTGATCGCGACGTTGATGATCTCTCCGCTCGCTCCGGCGGCGAGCAAGACTCCCTCGGGCTCTGTATCGGGAAATGAGTGGTCGTTAACGAGGTCGACTGCGGTCTTGGCCCGCTCGCCACGCCAATATTTTGGAAAGCCGCGCTGCGTCATGACTCCTCCGGCAACGGCAGATCATCGACCTCCGCGCAGGTGTCCACCGGCTCCAGTTCCCTGCGCTTCATGCCAACCCGGTAGCCGCCTTCCAGATATTCGACGCCGTAGATGTAGAATTGCTGCAGAAACGTGCCGATCGATACGACGTAACCCACCTCTCCCTTCTTGACGAGAACGTCGCCAATCTCCTTGCCGCGATAGGTGCCATCATTGCGGATGGTGCGATTGGCTCGCACCTTTTCGCCAAAGCTGAAGGCAGGCGGCTCGGTGAGCTCGACGACGTCGCTGTCCCGAACGATGCTGTTCATGTATCGCTCCTCATGCTGCGCTCCTTTGGAGATGCGGGGAGCCGCCGCGCCTACCGCAGGCAAGATCCTGCATCATTTCATGATCGCGCGGCATCGCTAGTTACATCGACGATGGCAGCCCTGGCGAGAACGCCGCTCTCGGCAGCGCGAACCGCCTTTGCACCACCGCGCGGAATGAAATGCCCGCCAAGGCCGTGCTGCCGACCAGCTACAGCACGAACGCACGGCAATCCAGCGCAGTCCTCGTCCGTGATGGAGGACCGAACGTCGGCGCCTGCGCCGCCGCCAACGCGCAGCACGTAGCTAATGACGCTTTCTGAACCAGCTATTGGCATGCCACTCATGGGCCTCACGCTTTAAGCTGGCGCCTGGTAGCGAGGCAAGGATGTGTCAACCACGCAGGTGTTGTCGACCGGACAGGCGGCGACACATTGCGGCTCGTCGAAATGGCCAACACATTCAGTGCATTTCGCTGCTTCAATGACGAAGCTCCCCCCTTCTCCGAGATGGCATCGTTCGGGCATAAGGGTTCACAGGCTGAGCAGCTCGTACACTGCGAGGCGACAATCTTGAACGGCACATATTCCCCCTTTACGCTGCAGAGATCCCAGATCCTTGCCGGATCGCGGCGCCGCCGCGCTGCACGTGCTGGATCTCCCCGCGTTTCACCTTGTCCAGATAGGATTTGAACCAGGCGATCGCCGACTTCTCAATGAACTCATGGGCGTATTGATCGACGGGCTCGATCCCCGCCTCGATCAGTTTGCTTTTCGGGCAGCCGCCGATCTTGGACACGAAGACCGCATGGCAATCATGGATGCCCCCCATGATGGCGGAAAGCCTGTTCTCCTCGCCATAACCACCCTGGCAGTAAACGTCCACGCGGCGGTAGCCGACGAATTTGGCGCCGGATGTAGAAAGTTCGTAAACCTGGAATTCCTTTGCATGCCCAAAGTGCTCGTTGATCAACCCCGAGCCCTTGGTTGCGACGGCCACTAGAAGAGTGATCGCGCTCCTCTCTCCGGCACATTCGGCAAGCTCCTTTTGGCCGGCCGCGACTTTGGCGGCACGCTCACGGTCTACCCTGCTCTGATATTCCTTGCGCACGTCTAAGTCATATTGGACGTCCATTTTCATGACCTGATCGGTGGTGAACTCTGCGCTGCGATCCTCCCCGAGTAGACCGACCGCATCGGCGCGGCACTGGCGGCAATGCCGCATCATTTTTATCTCCCCTTCACAAGCATCTTGCAGCGCCTTCAATTCCCACGCAGTCGGTCCGCGCTGACCGTTGAGGCCAAATACGGTGCCGTGCTCGGGCGCGGAGATCAGTGGCATGATATTGTGAAGGAAGGCACCGCGCGACTTCACCGCCTTGTTGACCTCGACCAAGTGGCGGTCGTTGATGTTCGGGATCATCACCGAGTTGACCTTGCACAGGATACCTCGTTCGCTAAGCATCTCGAGGCCTTGCAGCTGGCGATCGGTAAGTATTCTTGCCGCGTCGATGCCGGTGTAGCGCTTGTGGTTGAAGAAGATCCACGGATAGATCTTGGCGCCGATTTCGGGATCGATCGTGTTGATAGTGATGGTGACGTGGTCAACTTTGGACCTAGCGATGGTATCAATATGGTCCGGCAGAGCCAGTCCGTTGGTTGACAAACAAAGCTTGATGTCTGGAGCCGCCTTGGCGACCAGCTCGAAGGTCTTGAACGTCTTTGCCGGATTGGCCAGGGGGTCGCCGGGACCAGCGATGCCAAGGACCGTCATCTGCGGAATGGCGGTCGCGACCGCGAGCACTTTTCTTACCGCCTGCTCGGGCGTGAGCTTCTCGCTTACCACACCTGGACGCGATTCATTGGTGCAGTCGTATTTTCGATTGCAGTAATTGCACTGGATGTTGCAGGCAGGCGCGACCGCGACATGCATGCGAGCGTAATGATGATGCGCTTCTTCGCTGTAGCAGGGATGGTTCTTGACCTTTTCCCAGATTTCGATCGGCAGATCGCCTTGCCCTGCCTGCGAGCCGCAGCTCGCCTGCCCGGTGTTGGCGGAAGCGCGGCAGCCCTTATGCTCGGCGGCGGACTTCATCTTGCCGCCATCCACTGCAGCTTTGACATATTTTCCGCGTCCCACGACCGCGTTCATTTTCATTTTTCCCTTCAGGCACTATCGGCCCCCAAGACCATCCGTGAGCCAGCCTCAAGAAGCTGGGTAGCAACTTGCATGCCATGGCGGAGACGATGAAATTGCAGCCATACGCCCACGAATTGGCGGAAACGATGGGCGCTGACTCATGTAAGAACATGCAATGATGCGCTTGTTGTCAATGCGACAGATACGTCGTCATTCTCACGCAGCGCTTCCTGGTTTGCGCATTCATTCTCGCGCTGAGCTCACCGGAACCCGGCTCCATCTGAACGGATCTTCTCGCGTTGCGGCTCTCGCAAATAACTCGACACGAGCTGGGGGATTCGGGCTTCACAAGGACGCTAATGCGTGATCAGTATCTCAACCGCGCAAGGGAGCCCGGTCGCAAGCGGTGTAAGGCCTTGCTCGAGAAGCTCGTTGCGAGAGAGCGCGTCCGGGATCCACGATCGCATAGTGGGTGTCGGCCGAGCGCTTGATGATCTGCCGGGCATACCTACGCAAGGGCTGATCGTTGAAGCGACAGCCGATGAAGAAAAAGGTCTGTCCGGTGTGCGCCTTTCCTTGATGATGTCCGGAATTGGTGTCTGAATGTCGATTTCGGTCAACGCCTCGACATGTGTGCGTCGGAAATAAGGAAGTTGTTGGCCGGCTGCACGCTGCCATGCGGCTTGTACAACACCGTCGCCGAGCTGCCGGCCACAGCACTGACGACCTCTTGGCCAAATGAATCGTAAAAGCGATACCAGCAATTCTCGTCAATGGCGATGCGGGTGATACCCTGCACTTCGCCCTATCCATCGCACTCACCCAGCACGTCCGCATAGCGGCATCATACCACGGGTCGACTACGACGGGCAGGGACAGGGACGCAAGATGATGGTGCAAACGCGTCGGCTCGACTGGCCGAGCGAAGGCCTGCGTCATCAATGCCGTCATGGCGGACGGTGTTTGCTGATCTCGATATGCTGCGCCCACGCATTGTCGCTAGCCCGCCGCGGCGGCGTAACCTCGCTCGCGAAGAAGCTGGCCAACGCCTCTGGCGTGGTCGGCATATCGGATCTGCACGATTCGGCGAGGCCAGGACCGAGATAGGGAATGGCGCGCGCGGCCCTCAACCCGGCAGCGATGTCCACGAGCTCGCCTTTGCATCGGCACCATCGACAAAGTCGATCAGTGGGGGCGCCTTCACGGATCGTCCCCCTTCCCGCCCCGTTTTTTAGCGTTAATTGTGATCGGTAACGGTGTGCCGCTCGGCATCTCAGGCAGATCAAGCACCCAGCCATTAGCTACTTTGATCCAGCCGCCCCATAGCGTCTCGTACTCCGATTCAACGATTGGCTCTTCGAGATCCTTTTTTGGCACGTAGATCGACAGGCCCGCGTCCGGAGACCGGCGGATCATGATTTTCACGAGGTCTACTCCCTGACTGCGACGGGGGAGGTGGCGCGCAGGCGAGCCACGATGTCGGACACTGCGCACACGACCTCATCGACCTCCGCGACAGAGGTTTCACGCGACAGGGAAAAGCGCACGACGCCGTGCATCCGCCAGTGCGGCACCTGCATGGCACGCAGAACATGCGATGGCTGAATGGAGCCGGAGTTGCAGGCGGATCCGAGCGACACAGCGATGCCTGCCCGATCGAGATGGTGGGCGATGGCTTCGCCTTCGAGATTGTCGAAGGCAATATTGGTCGTGTTCGCTAACCGATTGCCGGTGTCGCCGAGCACAACGCACTCGCCACTCTTCAAGATTCCCTGTTCAAGACGGTCGCGCAAAGCGCCAATGCGAACGCGTTCGGGTTCAAGCCGCTCCGCCGCAAGCTCGGCGGCTTTTCCCAGGCCGACAATGCCGGGAATATTCTCAGTCCCGCCTCGGCGCCCTCGTTCCTGTGATCCGCCGCAGATCAGCGGCCGGAATTTTGTTCCTCTGCGCAGATATAGCGCGCCGGTCCCCTTGGGGCCGTGCAGTTTGTGCCCGGATAGCGACAGCATGTCGATCGCACTGTCCCTCAGGTTCACGCACACCTTACCGATGGCCTGGACCGCATCAGTGTGAAACAGCGCGCCGGCCTCCCGGGCCAACCCGGCCAGAAACTCCACGGGAAACATCGTTCCGGTCTCGTTGTTGGCCCACATAACGGAGGCAATCGCTGTGCGTGGCCCGACTGCGCCGCGAAACGCCTCGATGTCGAGCCGGCCGCGGGAATCTACGGGCACGATGTGCGTCTTGACTCCTCTTGTCTCCAATTGCTCGGTTAGCGCAAGAATGGCGGAGTGCTCTACTGCCGTGGTGACAATCTCGTCGCGGTCTTCGTGTGTCGCAAGCGCAGAGAGGATCGCGGCATTATTAGCCTCGGTCCCTCCCGAGGTAAAAACGATCTCATGATCGCATGCGTTCCCTAGCATGATACGCAAGCTACGCCGGGCCTGCCTCACAGCAACTGCGACCTCGCTGCCAAACGCATGCGTGGACGATGCATTTCCGAACTTCTCGGTGAAAAACGGCAACATGGCTTGCACGACGGATGGATCGGTCCGAGTCGTTGCATTGTTATCGAGGTAAATCAGCATTGGATTTTCGCTCAATCCGCCACCTCGCCTGCAGCCACGACGGGGATCAGGCGACCCAATTCGTCGCGTTTATCGACAAGCCGCGCCTGAATACCTTTCAGCGTCACGCTCGAAAGCTTACACAACGTGCGGGCAGCGGACAGCCTGACCATGACCCTACTGCGATTGATCCCGATCAGGTGACAGTCGCGATCATCGCGTCTCAGATTGGGTCGGATCTCTTCGATAGCGCCGCGAATGCGGCGCTCTCGGCCTGTCGCAATGGGCGACGATTGCCTCAGTTGTTCCGGTTGGGCCGGCATGCTTCGATGTCCTCCTTATCAGCTGAACGATCTGTTTCATCAGCCAAACGATTTTCCGCACGAGCAGTTCGCGGTGGCGTTCGGGTTGTGAAACGTAAAGCCAGAACCCTCCAGTGCCATTACGAAATCGATGGTCGTCCCGATCAGATGCTCACGGCTCTTGTTATCGACGAACACCTTCAGCCCATCGCATTCGATCACGGCGTCGTCAGGATTCGGCTCTTCGACCAGACCCATCTTGTATTTGAATCCATTGCAGCCGCCCGGTTCGATCATGACGCGCAGACCGCCGGTCGGGTGCGTCGACGATGAAATCGCGCTCTTGATTGCGTTCACTGCGCTGTGCGTCAGGTTGATCACGGCTTTCCCTCATCATCTTGGATCTAGCTGCTAGGGGCAAGTCACGTGCCAGCGCGCAGACGTTTGATGATGCTCACTTCTTTGAATCGCGACTGTGGTGTTGGAAACCGGTGTCGGGTTTCCGACAAGGCTCCGTGAGCCGATGGCAGGCACTGACGCGTTTTCTTTTAAGTTACGGCGAAGGCCGCTACGCATGGGACGGCAAGCAATTTGCATCGCATCTAGCACCGGCCAAGGAGTCGGTGAAGAGTTTAGATCGAGGAAGAATTTAATGACTGCAATCGAGAACACCGCACTCGGCAGACTTGAGAAGGAGGGCCGCCTGCTCAATGCTGTACTCAAAGGCGGGACTACGAAGGCAGGCCGGTTCGGCTTCCGCGGCGACGTGGCACTACAATTCCAGAATCAGGTCGCGGACGAGAAACGACCGCCAGACTATTCGATTGAGCAGGTGTTGACGATCGCGCAGGACGGCGAACGCACTATTCCGGTGCTGGCCGGCTACCTGCATTCCTTCGCCTATCTTGCTGACGTCGCAACCGTCCTTGACGGCGCCTTAAGCCCAACCGGCCGCTACTTCATGTTCTGCAACAACATTGATTTACTGGCGAAGTACCGAGTGAAGATCGGTGATATTAGCTTTCACGTCCTACCGTGCGATGAATCCACGGTCTGGAAGGAGATGATGGACCTGGTTGGGCTCAACAAGGACGACATCAAGAAGCTCGATCCGGGCGGCAAGCTTGATTACCTTCTCGATGCCGCAAGGGATCTCGACCTGTCCTGTGAGGAGATCTCGTACGACGACGGGCTAAAGAGGATGGAGCCTGTGAAAAACCGCAACGAGAACCGTCCGGTCTGAGCGTGATCTTCAGTTGTTGGCCGATGCATCCTCTTCGACAAGATGAACACCAGCGACGCAGATATCACCATCCAGAACTGCCAAGGCGATCGGGGTGAGCGCCCTACCTTGACATGGACCTTCGACGCACCGGCCGGTGCCAAGTTCGAAGGTCGAACCATGCTTGCCACACATCAGCCTGATACCGTATGGATCGAGGAATTCGTTTCGCACCCAGTCCAAATTGACGCCGTTGTGCGGGCATTTATTGGTGTAGCCAAGCACCTTTTTGCCCCAGCGCACCACAACGATGGACCACGGCCGGTGATTTCCGCGATCATCCACGGCCATAAGATGGAATCCCATAGCTTGGCGGCTCGGAATGTCGTTAAAGCTGCAGATCGCGTAGACGGGATTTGGCTTCATTTATCGCCCATTCATTGCAAGACGCTTTTCATTGTCGCTGTGCAAGCAACCTGCAAGAACCGTACAAGTGCCGGGCTGATAGTGTCTGTGGTAATCCAACGCGCAAGCCAGCCATTGCTGGCTCACCCAATTACCCGCGTAGTCCAGACCAATGAGTTCGACAATTTTGGACTTGCTGCCGTGTCCATGGCGGCCGCGCAGCTGCAGCTTTCGGGTCCAGGCCCTCTGCACCATTTGCCGGATAGCTACCTGCGGTGGCTGATCGTTGCTGCTCGTTGATGGTCACTCCGTAGGGAGCCCCGTTACGCCCCTCGGATCGCATCCCACCGCAGTTTCGTAAGCGCCTTCGGAGAAAGGCTGAACGACCGTTTCAGCCAACGGGGACGACGCAGCGAGCGTGCGCCCCCTTTGAAGCAAGGCCGTTGAGCCCGGGACAGAACGGTTAAATGTCCGTCATTTCAGGCCCGCTGCTGCTATTGCAGCGGATTTACTCCATGTGCATCTCCCAAAGAGCGCGCTCCAAGTAAAATGAAGGGTCATCGTCCGATGAGTCCGTTTCGTAGCTTCTCTGAGGACCGAGATCACTGCCCCCATCTTTGGAAAGATACTTCGTAGGCTTGCCTACCCGCTGCCACTCATCGTTCTCGTTCTTCGCCCACACATCGGGGCGCTGGTGAGGATCAAGCACCCAGTGGTTACGACCTACGGGAACAAAACCCATATCCGCTAGACGAGGTTCCATGCCTGCTAGGGCCGGCCGCGACAAGATCAGTGGCTGGTCCCCGTCCTCTCGCAGTTGATGTTCTAGCAAGATATCGCCAGCGTTCTCGACAAGCGGATGAGTCACCCTAAGATCTACGACGGACGTGATATCGTTGCGCCCAAACTGCTGCTGAAAATGGTCTCCTTTAATCCGAGCCGGGCCTCCTGCTCTTAGAAGCCCGACAATTTCGTCGCCCAACCGGTAGCTGTAAAATCGTGCTGCTATTTGGATCGTCGTACGTGTTGGCGTAACTTCCAGCAACCGTTGCTGCGCGCTCAGCCTTTTGGGAGACGAAGTCCGAGTACTCTCCTGGATTCTCGGCGATGTGCCTGATATCATTGCGCAAGAATCTCTCAACTCCGCGCAAAAAGGAGTCTCGGTCGATCTCTCTAATGGGCGGTTCGGAAGCGAGAGAGTATGACGCCGCTGGTTCGGATGATGACCCACCTCGCTCCATTCCTGCAACTGTTTCCGCAAACCGGGGACTATGTCCCGCTTCTGACGAATCGTCAGTTTGGTTACCGGTTGTAAACTGGCTGGATGAGCCAACGCTTCTGCCATACATGAGAGCGCTCTCCTATCGGCAAAGTTGCACGCAACTGAGCTCGTGCCGTGCAAGCTCTGTTGCTAGGATAGGATTCCTAGCTGACCACAACCTGACAAAAATACCCTGCGCTTCGGCGTGACTACCTCTGCGCGTGAGTTACAAATGTCGCTGCGACAAGCCGCGATCTGTGGGTAGAATCGCACGTAAGATCGCCGGCTGCCGATCCGTCACAGAGACCGACGTCTAATGATGATGACTCGCAGATTCCCTATCAGCAGATGGGTACCAGGCTAGCGCTGCGGGAGGCGCGACTCGCCTTCCACGAATAAGCAGACCTTGAAGAGGAGTGGTTTGTGAGCAGCGGCTGTTGTATCCGCATAACATAGCTGGCCCCACCCAATCGAGATCCTTGCGCGGTTCTCACCATGAGTTCACCTGATCAAAATTGCACCTTTCCTCACCTATATCTCGCCTGCCGCGACAGGACGAGTGTGTTCACTCACGCCGCTTCAGGTATAGCTGATGTGTGAGTCTGGCAGTTGGCCGGGCAAACCCTGGCGCATGCACCGCAGCCAATGCAGGCGCCTTGATCATTCAGAACCATGACCTTCTTTTCGATCTCATCGTCGTTGTCATCGAGGTTGACAAATTCGCCATCCTCGCTGATTCCTTTCAACGTCATGACATCACGGCCGCAAACTTTGAAACAGCGACCACAGCCGATGCACTTCTTGGCATCGATCGAGATCAGGTATTGTGGCGTCCAATCGCGTCCGTCTCGTGTTTGAAACGACATGCGTTGCCCCTTTAAGTTTTTTCAAGCGCCTTCAAGTCGAGGCCCTTCCGCTCAAGTTCGGCATAGGCATCGTACGCCTTCTGCGCCACCAGCATGATCGAGGTCCAGTTGATGGGTAATTCTTCGGAAAGGTCGTGCAGATCCATCTTCGCCTGTATCGCCTTCGCCGACACCTTCCTTAGTTCCGCCTTCAATGTTTCACGATCGCTCATGAGTATCCCCAATAGTTTGCCACGTCCGGAAATTTCCGAATCAAGTCGATTCCGTCGCTGACGTACTTGTCGCCCTCCTGCGCGAGCTTTACGAAATTATCAAATCCGAAGCGATGGACGTCGCGCAGCTGCTTGTTCACGGCGATCAGCCGACCTGAGATGAGCACCATGCGGCCGAATCCTTCATGATGCAGATCCAGAATCGGCTGGATCATCCCGCCGGTCTCCTTCTCGATCGAGAGCGCGACCGCATCGAAGAACAGCTTAAGCCGCCACAGTGTATCGGAATCGGGATCACCGATAATCGGCAATGCGCGCCTTTTCTGCTTATCCAGGATATAGGGTTCGAGCAGGTCAAGATCACTCTTCGCCTCCCAGGCTCCGTTGGTATCCTGAGCACGCCAAATCTTGATCAACTCCTTGAGAAACGGCGCGTCGACGGCGCTGCCCTGTTGCTCTATTTTTGCGGTCATATCACCTCATTCGTCGAACTCGAACGTACGCCCTCGGTCCTTTGCCATGGCCTTGCGTAGCCAGGGAGGTGGCGTGCCCTTCAGTACGCGCTCGAGTTTTTCGAGCAACACCAGAATGCTTTCTGGCTTGTCCACCTTGATAGGATGGATCTTGTTGGCCACCACTCGCGCAGCCCCGGCACCACCAATGGCGGCGACGTAAAGGATTGCGCAATCCTTGATCGCCTCGATCTTCGGCGCCAACTTGTCGTCGTTGCCGTCTTCCTTTAGATCGCCCTCAAACTCGATCGCTTTGAGAAGCACGTGCCCTCCAGGCGTGACATCGTAGATTGCGATATTCTTTGCCCAACCAAAATGGGCGTCGACTCGTTTCAGGTCCTGAGTGGCAAACGCGACCTTCATCCAATCGACCCCGCAGCCGCGCCGGTGGAGCTGCGATAGCCCGAGCAAAGTGGCAGCCGGGACGCAGTCCGCCACTTATCGGGCGTAGGCCGATCGTTTTCCTCGCGGTGCGCGATCACGAGGTTGGCGATTTCAAAGATCAGATTGCGGGTACCACGATAGCCCACGGATAGTTGGTGTCCCGCACCAAGTCGATCGAACATCGGAAAACCCGTGCGATAGAAAGGCAATTTCAGCCGAGCCGCCGCTTGCCTGCCATGCGAATGCGTGATCAAGAGGTCGCAATGGTGTGTTTTGGCAAGCCCTTCCAGATCCTCGAGATCGCCAATGAGTACCTCGTTGGTCTTGATCCGCTCGATCACCTCCGACTGAGTGGTCGTCACGACCGCTGTCACCTGCGCGCCCATGTCGTGCAGCATGCCGGACAGATCGAACAGAAGATCTGGCTCGGCGCCGATAGCAACTTTGCGACCGCCAATATGGAAATGTGCGTCCAGCATTGCATCGGCGAGCTGACCGCGCTGGCGCCGATATTTCAAGGGTATGGGGCGGCCGCTGATCTCGCTCAGGAAGGTCATGAATTCGTCGCTCGGACAGAGACCACACAGCCGCTCGAAGACACGAAAAGGCACGCCGGTTTTGACCTGCATGACCTCTGCCGCACGCTGCATCTGCGCCCCGATTGCAATCGTCCATCCGGCGCGCCCCATGCTCGCAATTTCGTCGACGCCGATGCCGCCGGTGGTCGTTGGCGTATACTCATCGGGGATATGCCCATCGAGCGATCCGGCCAGGTCAGGGAGGAAGGACGGGCACAAGCCGAAATCCTCCACTATGGCGCGGAGTTCATCAATGTCGCCGGGCGTCAGGTGACATCCTGGCAGAACATTCACTTTCAATGGATCCCTCAGGCCATTGGCGCTGGGCCCTTCCACCAGCACCTCCACAATGCGTGCCACAGCCTTCTCCCACCCGTCCTGAAACGCGCCCTTGAAATCAGGCGTCGAGACATACACCATTGGCAACTTTGCGAGTGGCGGGTGCTTGTTGCGGATTAGCTTGAGGTAGGCATCCACATCGTCGCCATTGGTCTCGGTGACACCGGTCGAGCAGATACCGATGACCTTTGGCTTGGTACGGTTGTAGATGTTCAGTATCGCCTGCTCGAGATTCTCATAACCGCCGAGTACGGTCGCGACCTCGCTCATCGCCGTGGTCTGCAGCGGTACTGCCTCTTTGAAATGCCGGACGAAGAGCGTGAGCCCGAAGGATGTGCATCCCTGGGAGCCGTGCAGAAGCGGCATCGCCCCGCGCAGCCCCATGAAGGCGAATGCGCCGCCGATCGGCTGACTCATCTTCAGCGGGTTGACAGCGCAGGCTTTCGTCGGCGCCGTGACGATGGCCATGACGCCTCCCTATTCTGCGGCCTGTCGCATGGCAGATGGCTCGGACACCAAGATACCTTCGATGCGTCTCTGGCAGCAGCCACCGGCCGCATTGGTATGCTCTCTCACCGCTGCGACGCTCCTCAGGCCGTGCGCGTAGATTGCATCCTCAATCGTGCCCAAATCGACCGCGTTACACACGCAGATCTTCCTCGCGCGGCGCGCGGTTTCGGCGAGCGCCGGATCGCAGGCGATCGCGGCCACGGGCGATTGCATCTGCTCCATCGCCTTGGCCAATACATCCCATGGGGCCGGTCGACGTAGCTGCTCCCACATCGGACTCGAGAGTGACTTATCGATCTCCTCCACCAGCTTGACCATTCCGACATAGCCCATATAGGCGTGGCAACGCTCCTGATTGATATCGAGCCATGGCATCGCCGCTTTCAGCGCGACGAACTGCGACTTGCCGCCCGATAGCATGATGTCCGCTTTTGCGTCCTTTAACATCTTAAACATCTCGCGCGGCGTCATGTCCTCAATCATGTGGGCGTCCTGCCCCATGAGCTCCTTGATGCGCTCCTTGTCTTTCCCGGTTGATTTCTTGACGCTGGTTCCGACTAACTCAAGCCCAGATTCCTGGAGTGCCGCAACGATCGACCATGACTTGACGCCGCCGGTAATCAATAAAGCCTTCTTGCCTTCGAATCGTGGCTTGTACGGCCCTATCGCAGCCCGGGCCCACGCTTCCTCGCGCGCGATCACCGATTCAGTGCGCCCGAGCAGATCTGCAGGCGCACCGCGCTCAACCAATAAGCGGGCAAGCTGACGCAGCGATACGCTCGAATCTTGAATACCGTAGAACGCCCCCTCGAAGAACGGAATCCCGTAGCGTTGCTCCATCTTGCGTGCGACGTTGATCATGGACTTTGAGCACACCAACATCGCCGCCCGCGCGCGATGGGCTGAAGCGACTTCGCGATACTTGCCATCGCCGGAGATGCAGGAGAGAATCCGTATTCCAAGTTCGTCTAGCAGTGGCTTCACTTGCCAGAGCTCTCCCGAAAGGTTGTATTCTCCGATCAGGTTGATATCGTACGGGGTGGTGTAGTCTGGCTCTTGCGTCCCGATCACATAGTCGAGCAACGCCTCGCCGGCGAGCTTGTTACCGAGGTTCTTCGAGCCGACGAAGCCCGGGGAATTGATCGGGATCACCGGCTTTGCGAACCTTTGAGATGCGGCCTTACAGACTGCGTTGATATCGTCGCCAATCATCGCCGGGATGCAGGTTTGATAGACGAAGATCGCGGGCGGGTCGCACTTGTCGATGATCTCCTTGATCGCTTTGCAGAGCCGCTTCTCGCCTCCGAATACAATATCGGTTTCGCTCAAATCGGTTGTGAACGAGGTGCGCCACAGATTCGAGCCTGACGACGCCGCGCCGCGATTGTCCCAGGAATTCCCTTCGCACGCGATCGGACCATGCACCAAGTGAGCGACATCGGTGAACGGCTGTAGCGCAACCTTGGCGCCATCGAAAGCACAGCCGCCCGCAGCGCTACCCGGCTGCAGTTGCTTGGTGCAGCCGTTCTTGCGTTCAGCCTCCGACTTACTGCCGTTCTTGGCGCAGCCCGGCTCGTCAAAAATATTCTGGACCGTGGTCGCTAGTGATCTCATCCTTTTTTCCTCTCAGCGCAAACTAATTGCATGGTCAACGGTCATGTGCTTGTGCCATCGCAGTTATTGCGATGGCACGCGACACGGTCGCTCATCAACGAATGATGTCAAAGCTGTAGTCAGTTTTGCCAAGAACGTTCGTCTTCTTGTCCATTTCATCGAAGACCTTGTCCAGGATCTTCACGAGTACATTCAGGCCGCCCTGATAGCCCCATAGGGGGGACCGGTGATGGTGATGCCGATCAAAAACCGGAAAGCCGATGCGGATCAGTGGCGTTCCAGTATCGCGCTCCAGATACTTGCCATAGGTGTTGCCAATCAGAAAATCGACTGGCTCGGTGAACAGGAGTGAGCGCATGTGCCAGAGGTCCCGGCCCGGATAGGCTTGGCAGCCCTGCCCGAATGGCGAGCTTGCAAGCAGCATCTGCATTTTTTCGTGCCATGCCTTGCTGCCGTTCGTGGACAGCACATGGGTCGGTTCGGCGCCGAGTTCGAGCAGAAACGCAGCCAGCCCATAGCAAAGATCCGGATCGCCATAGATCGCGAACTTCTTGCCATGGATATGCGCGCTGGAGTCAGCGATGGCGTCGACCAAGCGGCCACGTTCTCGCGCAAGCTGCTCGGGAATCTCCTTGCCGCTGATGCGTGACAGCGCCACGATAAAGTCATCCGTTGCGGATAAGCCCACCGGGTAGTTGAAGGATACGATGTCCTGCCCATGCTCAGCAACGAATGGCAGCGTTTTTTCGGTGCACCACTGCTGCATGGAGATTGTCGCCTTGGCGTGAACCGCGTTGGCCGCATCTTCCAGCGTCGTGCCTCCGTCATACATCCGGAATTCGCCGTCTGTCGGAGTATCGAAGACTTCAGAATTATCAGCGAGAATCGTGTGCTGGATGCCCATCAACGCCAAGATGCGCTTGATTTCGCGAAGGTTCCCGACAGTATAGCCATCGAACCCGCCAATGATGTTGATCGCCCCGTTCTGCTTGCGCGCCAGCTTCGGCGCTGTTCCGGCCTTACCGTCCCAAAAATGCTCCAGAATGCCCTTGAGCGCATTGTCATAACCGGTGACGTGGCTCCCGACGAACGCCGGCGTATGGGCGAATGGCACGTCGAAGTCCGCCGGGACCGAGCCTTTTTCTTTCGACGTTTTGATGAAGGCATTGAGGTCATCGCCGATCACCTCGGCCATGCAGGTGGTCGAGACCGCAATCATCTTGGGTTTGTACATGTTGTAGCTGTTCGCGAGCCCGTCGATCATGTTGTTCAGACCGCCGAATACGGCAGCGTCTTCCGTCATCGACGAGGAGACGCAGGAAGAAGGCTCCTTAAAGTGCCGCGACAGATGGCTGCGGTAGTAGGCAACGCAGCCTTGCGAGCCGTGGACGAAGGGCAGCGTGCCCTCAAAGCCAACAGAGGCGAATACGGCGCCAAGCGGCTGGCATGCCTTGGCCGGATTTACCGCTAGCGCCTCCCGCGCAAAGTTCTTTTCGCGATATTCGGCCGTCTTCGTCCATTCCTTGATGCGTTCGACCTCGGCGGGATCGCGCGGATTCTCGAATATCTTCTTCTTGGCCAGCATCTCCTGGTATTCTGGACCTCGGAACAGTTCGAGATGATCGAGCACGTGTTCGGCACTCTGCGCCATTGTTGAAATCCTTCACAATCGAGATTGGTGTCGCCCCGGCCTTCGCGCAGACCGAGATGAGTTGGTTTATTCTGCAGCCAGGAGCTTGGCCCTCGAAGCTTCCTTCCAGGGGGCCTTCGTTTTCTTCCAGACGGGCGAGTTGATGGCCATGTCCATGTCGCGGGCAAAGATGGCAAAGCCATCATAGCCGTGATATGGGCCCGAATAGTCCCAGGAGTGCATCTGCCGGAACGGCACACCCATCTTTTGAAAAACGTATTTTTCCTTGATGCCCGAGCCGACGAGGTCAGGCTGGAGCTTTTCTACGAAGCGCTCGAACTCATAGCCATTAACGTCATCGTAGATGAGCGTGCTGTCCTTTACGTAGTGCTGAGCTGTGCGCTGATAGTCGTCGTTGTGACCGAACTCGTATCCGGTACCAATGACTTCCATCCCGAGGTCCTCGTATGCGCCGATCACATGACGCGGACGGAGCCCTCCGACGTACAGCATCACCGTCTTGCTCTCCAGGCGCGGGCGATATTTTGCGATCACAGCGTTCACCAGCGGTTGGTACTTTTCAATCACCCGCTCGGCGCCTTCCTTGATCTTGTCGTCGAAATAGCCAGCAATCTTGCGCAGCGACTCTGCGATCTTTGAAGGTCCGAAGAAGTTGTACTCGCACCAGGGGATACCGAACTTCTCTTCCATGTGGCGCGAGATGTAGTTCATAGAACGGTAGCAATGCAGAATGTTGAGCTTTGCCTTCGGCGTTGCCTCGAGCTCAGCTAGTGAACCGTCGCCGGACCACTGCGCTATCACCCGCAGGCCCATCTCCTCTAGCAGAATTCGCGATGACCAGGCGTCCCCGCCGATATTGTAGTCTCCGATGATCGCAACATCGTACGGCGTCGGCTCAAACTTTGGTTTGCCATCGGACTCGAGCTGGTCGAAAATCCAATCGCGCACCGCATCGTTGGCGATGTGATGGCCTAGTGATTGCGACACACCCCGAAAGCCCTCACAACGGACCGGCACGATGGTCTTGCCGCCGTATTCCTTGGACTTCGCTCTCGACACGGCCTCGATGTCGTCACCGATCAATCCGATCGGGCATTCCGATTGGATCGTGATGCCGTTGTTGAGCGGAAACAGCTCCTGGATTTCGTCAAGAATTTTGACCAGCTTTTTGTCGCCACCGAATACGATATCCTTTTCCTGGAAGTCGGAGGTGAACTGCAGGGTCACGAAGCTATCGATCCCCGTCGTGCCAACGTAATAATTTCGTCGGGAGCCCCACGAATATTGACCGCAGCCTACCGGGCCATGGCTGATATGGACCATGTCCTTGATCGGTCCCCAGACCACTCCCTTTGACCCTGCATAGGCGCAGCCTCTGATTGTCATCACGCCAGGTATGGATTTGATATTGGACTTCACCCCGCAATCTGACTTGCCGGCTTGGTGAACGTTGAGGTGCTTGGCACGCCGTTTCGCGGTTTTCTCCGGATAGACCTTCAGCACCTCCTCGATGAGCTCTTTATTGCGAGCCCTGATTTCTGCGATGCTCTGGGTCGTGGCGAGACTCATCTGATGTCCTTCAAAAGTTAGCTGTTGCGAGGGCGGCCTCTTGGGCAAGACTTTTGCAACCAGCATGCCAGCGCATCATAAGCACCAAAAACTTAGCAATCAAAATCGCTTAGCGCGCCTCGTGCGGTTACGGTGGCTGGTGTTGCGAACCCGACATTACGCTTGGGGCAGAGAACTCTTGGCTTGGCCCTGTTCGAAATTGAACAAGGGCTGGCTATGCGTGAAATTGCCAGCCCAATTCTCGAGCGTGTTCGCGATCGCAGTACTCTGCGATCGACCTCGCCGAAGGCGCCGCACTGGAAGACCGGCCGCAAGAGCGGCTGGCCGACACAGGCCCATCAATCCTATGTATGCTTGTTGCGACCTACAGGTGCTTACCTGCTATTTTGCGATGAGGTGCATGACCTCATCCTCCAGGCCTCTATGCGAGCTGCCCACCTGGAGATCGCAGGCTAGCCGAATCACGAGAACAGCTGCCGCGCCTTGATAAGCGCACGCACGAGCACATCGATCTCCTGACGTGTATTGTAAAGTCCGAGGGACGCGCGGCACGTTGCCAGCACGCCGAAGCGCTTGAGCAGCGGCATCGCACAATGGGTCCCCGCCCGCACCGCCACGCCGGCGCGGTCGATGACGGTGGCAATATCATGCGCATGCGCCCCCTTCATATCAAAGGAAACGATCGGTCCCTTGTGTGCCGCGGTCCCGATCATGCGCATGAAATTGATCCCCGCCAGCCTCTCCTGCGCGTAAGCGAGCAGTACGCTCTCGTGCCTGCGGATTTGCACCTTGCCTATTGAATTGATGTAATCGATAGCTGCCCCTAAACCGATGGCTTCGACGATCGGCGGCGTACCTGCTTCGAACCGGTGTGGCGGATCACCATAAATGACGCCGGAACGCGAGACCTCGCGGATCATCTCCCCGCCGCCGTTGAAGGGCGGCATCGATGCCAGATGCTCAGACTTGCCGTAAAGAACACCGATCCCGGTCGGACCATAGAGTTTGTGGCCTGTCATGACGTAGAAATCGCAGTCAATGTCGCAAACGTCGGCGCTCAGATGGACGCAAGCTTGCGAGCCGTCAACCAGCACCGGGATATCACGAGCATGCGCGATCCTCACCACGTCTTTCACCGGCAATACCGTGCCGAGCACGTTCGACATTTGTGTGATTGCAACCATCTTGGTGCGCGGGGTCAGCAGTCGCTCAAACTCATCGAGCAAGAAGTTTCCGTCATCATCCACTGGCGCCCATTTGATCACTGCACCGAGTCGTTCCCTGAGAAGGTGCCATGGCACAATGTTCGAATGGTGTTCCATAATGGAGAGCACGATCTCATCACCCGACTTAATGCGTTCACGGCCAAAAGTCTGGGCGACCAGATTGATTGCCTCCGTGGCGCTCCGAGTGAAGATGATCTCTTCGTTTGTACGCGCGTTCACAAACCGCGCCACCTTGGTACGGGCGCCTTCATACGCCTCGGTCGCCGCGTTTGCGAGGTAGTGCAAGCCGCGATGAACGTTGGCGTATTCGCTGGAGTACACCCGCATCATACGGTCAAGCACCGCGTTTGGCTTTTGCGAGGATGCAGCGTTATCGAGGTAAACAAGCGGCCTGCCGTACACCGTCATGGCGAGCGCGGGAAAGTCCGTACGTATACGGTTGACGTCGTAACTGCCATTGCTCACCGCGGGATGTGCGCTCATCGCCCCGCCTGCAGCCAGTGTTCAGCTTGAGCTGTCACAAAATCGCGCAGATTCTCGGAAGTGATCTCCTCAATCGACTCGCCAAGGAACGCCTTAATCAGCAACGACTTCGCATCCTTCTCGGGTAGCCCTCGAGCGCGCAGATAGAATACGAGACTGTTGTCCAGCGCACCCGATGTCGCTCCGTGGCCGCAGGTCACGTCGTCAGCCAAGATTTCAAGTTCCGGCTTACTGTCGGCCTCAGCCTCGTCGGATAAGAGCAACGCTCGCGTCGTCAGGGTGGCGTCCGTCTTCCGGGCGGCAGGACGAACGACAATTCGGCCCTGAAATACCGAGCGGCCTCGATCGTCGACGACCGCGCGGAACTTCTCCCGACTGGTGCAATGTGGCACGGCATGGTCGACCACCATAGTTGTGTCGGCGTGAAGCTCGCCCCTGATGAGATTAACTCCATTCGCCGAGACATCGGTTCCCTCGCCAGCCAGCGAGATGAATCCCTGATAGCGGCTGATGGAGCCGCTGCAGGTCATGCTGAAGAGGTCGAGCTTAGCCCTGGCGCCGACTGCGATGATCGCCGACGAGATATTCACGGCGTCAGAGGCCGCGGCTGCGACGTGGATATACGAAAGGCTCGCCTCGTTACCGACTAGGGCGATTATCGCATCGTTGGCTTGATAGCCGCTCGCGCGTTCAGCCGAGACGAAACTTTCCACGATGGCCGCATGCGCGCCTTTACCAAGCTGTAGATACGAGCGTGTAAAGGTGGACACCGACACGCCGGTTGCGACGTGCACGATTTGAATTGGACGCTTCACCGCGTTGCCGTCGGAGATCGTAATCACCAGGCCATCTGTTGCCATTGCGGCGTTGAGCGAGATAGCGGAATCGCTCGTCGTCGACAGCACCAGACCTGCCATGTCGCCAGGGACCGAATTCTCCAGAACCTCTCGCAGCGACCGCACAACAAGTCCATTTTCCAGCTTGCCGAGATCGGATAGCTCCGGCACGAATATACCATCCACCAAAACCAGTTTGACCGCCTGATCGGCAGACACATGCTGGGCCGACACCTTTGCGCGCACTAGTGCCTCCGCATCCGGTCGCGGAGCGAGTGGCAGCACCTCGCCGATCAGGGCGCGCAGATCGGTGTATTTCCAGTCCTCCATGCCCCGATGCGGAAGGCCGGTACGCTCGTAGACCTCAAATGCGCTCGCCCGGATTTGAGGAACAAGGCCTGCACCAGGCAGCCGTCCACGCGCCGCAGCGAAAACATTGCCACTTGTGCGTTGGGGGTCGGCTTTGGGCAAAACCTGCTTCATCGGAGCCCCTAGAGCCGTCAGGCCGCGTCTTCGAATTGGCCGTAGCCACAGGCTTCGAGCTCCAGCGCGAGTTCCTTGTCGCCGCTCTTCACGATCCGCCCTTTAGACATCACGTGCACAACGTCCGGCACGACATGGTCGAGAAGCCGCCGATAGTGCGTGATCACGATCATCGCTCGTTCGGGCGAACGCAAGCCGTTGATGCCATTGGCGACGATACGCAGCGCGTCGATGTCGAGGCCGGAATCGATCTCGTCAAGGATGCACAGACTCGGCTCCAACAATGCCATCTGCAAAATTTCGTTGCGCTTCTTCTCGCCGCCGGAGAATCCGACATTAACGCCACGCTTGAGCATGTCCTGGCGAATGTTGAGTGAACCGGCCACCTTGCGGACTCTTTTCAGAAATTCGGGGGTGGAGAATTCCTGCTGGTCCCGCGCCTTTCGCTGGGCGTTCAGTGCCGCCCGCAGGAAGTTCATGGTGGTCACGCCAGCGATCTCGACCGGATACTGGAATGCCAGGAACACGCCCGCGGCGGCGCGTTCGTCCGGGTCCATCTCGAGAAGGTCCTCGCCCTTGAACAGGATCTGGCCGTCGATGACTTCGTAGCCGGGTTTGCCGGCAATGACGTGCGACAGGGTCGATTTGCCGGAGCCGTTCGGTCCCATGATCGCGTGCACCTCACCCGCATGGACGTTAAGATCGAGGCCGCAAATAACTTCGCGGTGTTCGACACCAACATGCAAATCTCGGATTTCGAGTAGCGCCATTCTAATCTGATCCCTGAAATGTCATCTGGCGAGCCGCATTCGGGGCGGCTCGCGGGAGGTTGGGTTATCCGACAGATCCGTCGAGCGAGATCGAGATTAGCTTCTGCGCTTCCACTGCGAATTCCATCGGCAGCTTTTGCAGAACTTTCTTGACGAAGCCGTTGACGACGAGGCCGACGGCCTCTTCCTGCGAAAGGCCGCGCTGGATGCAGTAGAACAGCACGTCCTCGGAGATCTTCGAGGTCGTTGCTTCGTGCTCGAACGTTGCCGACGAGTTCTTGGCCTCGATGTACGGCACCGTGTGCGCGCCGCATTTGTCGCCGATCAGCAGCGAATCGCAGGCGGTGAAGTTGCGCGCGCCGGTCGCTTTCCGATGCGCGGTGACGAGACCGCGATAGGTGTTCTGCGACTTGCCCGCCGCGATGCCCTTGGAGATGATGCGGCTCGACGTGTTCTTGCCGAGATGGATCATCTTGGTGCCCGAATCGACCTGCTGGAAGCCGTTCGAGATCGCGATCGAGTAGAACTCGCCGCTCGAATTGTCGCCACGCAGGATACAGCTCGGGTACTTCCAGGTGATCGCCGAGCCGGTTTCGACCTGGGTCCAGGAGATCTTGGAACGATCACCGCGGCAGTCGCCACGCTTGGTGACGAAGTTGTAGATGCCGCCCTTGCCTTCCGAATTGCCGGGATACCAGTTCTGCACCGTCGAATATTTGATCTCGGCGTCATCGAGCGCCACGAGCTCGACCACGGCCGCGTGCAGCTGATTCTCGTCGCGCTGCGGCGCAGTGCAGCCCTCGAGATAGGAGACGTAGGAGCCCTTGTCGGCGATGATCAGCGTGCGCTCGAACTGGCCGGTGTTGCGCTCGTTGATGCGGAAATAGGTCGACAGCTCCATCGGGCAGCGCACGCCCGGCGGCACGTAGACGAACGAGCCGTCGGAGAACACCGCCGAGTTCAGCGTTGCGTAGAAATTGTCCGAGGTCGGAACCACCGATCCCAGATATTTCTGCACCAGCTCGGGATGCTCGCGGATCGCCTCCGAGATCGGCATGAAGATCACGCCGGCCTTCTTCAGCTCCGCCTTGAAGGTGGTCGCAACCGAGACCGAATCGAAGACCGCGTCGACCGCGATCTTGCGGCGGGCGGGATCTTCCTCGCCCACCTTGGGCTCGACGCCTTCGAGCATGGCGACTTCCCGCAAGGGGATGCCGAGCTTCTCGTAGGTCTTCAGGATCTCCGGATCGATTTCGTCCAGCGAGGTCACCGTCTTCTTCGGCTTCGGCGCCGCGTAATAGTAGATGTCCTGGAAGTCGATCTTGGGATACTCGACGCGCGCCCAGGTCGGCTCGGTCATGGTCAGCCAGCGCCGATAGGCCTCCAGCCGCCACTGGAGCATCCAGGCGGGCTCATTCTTCTTCTGCGAGATGAATTTTACGATCTCTTCCGACAGCCCCTTGGGGGCCTTTTCGGAGTCGATCAGGGTCTCAAACCCATATCGGTACTGGTCGCCGATGCGCTTCACGCGCTCGACTGTCTCTTGTAAAGCTACCATTGCCCGCTCCACCGGGGCAACGACAACTCCCGCCGGCAGGGACTCCGCCGCAATCGATCCAAGCGGATCGCGCAAGTCGCCGGCAACTCGGGGCCAGCGAGCGAGAGAAACAGAAGACGAATCCGACGGACGGCCGCTGTCGATAGCGTCTTCATCATGTTTCGCGCAGGAGCTCCCCTCATCGACTACTCCACCTATGCCGGCACACAGGTATCTGGCACCGGGCAAACGACCGCGCATTGCGGCGCGTCAAAGTGCCCCTCACATTGGGTACACTGGGTCGGATTGATCACATATATATCGTTCTTCAGGCTGATCGCGGCATTGGGACATTCGAACTCACATGCACCGCACACGGTGCACTGGGATGCGATTATCTTGTAGGCCATCACTGCGATTCCATGAGCGAAAGTTGCGGACAGTTTCTTGCTTTCAAGTCTTGTGCCAAACAGTTTAACCCGATTTTGCCTGAGCTATTTTTGATAACGCAAGTCGCGGCCTCGACACGGTGTCGCAAATCCCACAGCGCATGACAGTAGCTTGTGCTGGATGCCGTGGTTTGCGCATGGTCCATCTCACGGCAGTCAGCGATCAGGTGAACCGCGTTCGCCAAACCCAGGGAACGATCTGCAATCCTTGCTAAGGCCGCCGCGCCGCGGCGATGATGGATGCGCCGCGCGACTTCAAAAAGTTCTCCGCCGGTGTGTCGGGTCGCCCCCGAGCCGCCTCTTGATGGTTCCACTCACCGGTACAGTGGCGGCGCCGGCGACAGCACCACGGTAAATAACCCGCGGCAGTCATCACCGGCCCGGTTGGCGTCTCCACAGTCAGTCAGATTGGCGGCGATCAAGCCAGACAAAGTCGCGCCGGTGATCGCGGGCCCTCACGGGCGCATTTTCAATTGGCTCGGATTACCTGGCAAAGCCGGCATTCATATGCGCTATATGGGCGAATGTACATTGTCTCGCATCGTGCGGGGACTAAAGCGAGGGGCTCGTCTGGCGATCCTTCGCTTCGCTCCACGTTCGAAATGCATGCCGGCGCCGGTAGCAGATCGATGGAGCCGAAAAAAAGAAGCCACCCCGGAGGAGGGTGGCCTAAGTCAGGGAGGAAATGCCCATAAGGGCCTCTGGGATCAGGCCGCAGCCTGTTCGATCGGTGAGAAGGGCAGCCCGAGGCTTTCGGCCGCCGCTTCGTAAGTTAGCCGGCCCCGATGGACGTTGAGACCTGCGCGCAAATGCGGATTTTCGAGCACGGCGGTAAAGCCCTTGTTGGCCAGAGCCAAACCAAACGGCAGCGTCGCGTTGTTCAGTGCCTGGCTCGAGGTCAGCGGCACGGCCCCGGGCATATTGGCCACGCAATAATGAATGATGCCATCCACTTCGTAAGTAGGATCAGCGTGAGTGGTTGGGTGCGATGTCTCAAAGCAGCCGCCCTGATCGATAGCGACGTCCACCAGCACCGCCCTCTTGCGCATCGAGCTCAGCATGCTCCGGCGGACCAGCTTCGGCGCGCTCGCACCTGGAACGAGCACCGCACCAATCACCACATCCGCCGCAAATACCTCTTCCTCCACAGAGTCGATAGTCGAAAACCTAGTGCGAGCGCGTCCTTCGAATAGCTCGTCCAACTCGCGGAGCCGGAGTATCGAACGGTCGATGATGGTGACCTCTGCGCCCAGACCAACCGCCATGCGTGCCGCGTGCGTACCAACGACGCCACCTCCGATCACCACGATTCGGGCAGGCTGAACACCAGGCACTCCACCGATCAACAGCCCTCGTCCGCCTGCACTCCGCTTCAGGGCGCTGCCCGCCGCTTCGATCGCAAGCCTACCCGCGACCTCGCTCATCGGCGCCAGCAGCGGAAGACCACCATGCGGATCAGTTACGGTCTCGTAGGCGATCGCAGTGCATCCAGATTTCAGGAGGCCCTTAGCCTGCTCCGGGTCGGGGGCCAGATGCAGATAAGTGAACAGGATCTGATTTTCCCGCAGCTGACACCACTCGGACGGCTGAGGTTCCTTAACCTTTACGATCATCTCGCTCGATGCGAATACCTCAGCTGCCGAAGTTAGAATCGTTCCCCCAACAATGCGATAATCGTCATCGGTTGCACCAATGCCAGCGCCGGCATTGGTCTCGATCATCACGCGGTGGCCCGCTGCCACGTATTCGCGGACAGCTCCCGGGGTAAGGCCCACGCGATATTCGTGCACCTTGATTTCCTTGGGGACTCCGACCTTCATTTGAAAACTCCTGCCTGAAGCGCCTTTCTAATCGGAAGCGAGCGGCGATGCTGCGACGCAGCCGTCAAAATGGCGCAGAAATTCAACGATATTTGACAAGGTTCGCAGGATTTCAAACCCACGGGTGCCGAGCGGATCGTGTGACCATGCGCTGCGCAACCGTCGAAACTGCGCGATGGCCATGAATCGTTTCGAATTGCGTTCTCGGCTCCTGGAAAAACTAACAAGGGATATTCAGCACGCCCAAAGAGCAAACTCGCAGTCTGCCGGTGGGCAGATTGCCCATAGAAGGGATGGTTTCCAGAGCTGATGGGTGATGGCTCACGACCATTGATCATAAACTTGGTTTCCAAAAGCTGGACGATGCGCAGCGTGTCAACAGATCCGAGGCAATTGTTCGCCCCACAACCAGTCGACGATTCGTCGACCGCCGAAACCGGTCGCCATCTGGACAAATTTCCGATTGTCAGCCACCGCTTCGCCAATATCAGCTGCATCGGACCCGAGCGGGTGTGCCTTCATGGCTGCAAGCACGGCGTCAGCCAAATCAGGTGCGACGATGGCAACGAGCTTGCCTTCATTGGCGACATGGATGGGATCCAGTCCAAGGAGTTCGCAGGTAGCCGCAACCGCCGGCTTCACCGGAATGGATGCTTCGTGCAGACGGAACCCGAGCTCGGATTGATGCGCAATCTCATTGAGGGTCGCGGCAAGCCCACCCCGCGTGGGGTCGCGCATCACCCGGATGCCGCTACCGCCGGCGGCAACCATGACCGCCACGAGATTATGCAAGGCTGCGGAATCCGAGCCGACCTCGGTCTGAAAAGCGAGGTTCTGACGTTTTGACATGATCGTCACCCCATGATCGCCGAGGCTGCCGGACACCAGCACACGGTCCCCCACCCTTGCCTTGTCGGCGGAGAGATCGAGCCCATCGGCCACAATCCCGATCCCGGTTGTAGAGATGAACAGACCATCCGCCTTGCCGCGCTCAACAACCTTGGTGTCTCCGGTAATGATGTGAACGCCGGCACTGCGCGCTGCCGAGCCCATCGAATCCGCGATCACCTTCAGATCAGAAAACGGGAAGCCTTCCTCGATGATAAAACTGGCCGACAGATAGAGGGGACGCGCGCCGGACATCGCGACGTCATTGATGGTGCCGTGCACAGCCAGTGACCCGATATTGCCGCCGGGAAAGAACAGCGGCGAGACCACATAGCCGTCGGTCGTCATCACCATTCTGCCCGCCGCAACCTCAAACGCTGACTGATCATTGCAGCGGGCGAGCCATTCATTACCAAAGGCTTGGTGAAAAAGGCCGGAGATCAGCTGTGCCATGGCACGGCCCCCGGATCCGTGGGAAAGATCAACGCGTCCGTTCTCGAGGTCGAGCTTGCGCTGATAGCCCTTTGCGCTCATGACGTCCGCCTCAACGGTTCATCGCGAACTCGGCCATAGGTCCAATACGCCGCGCAAGCGCCTTCCGACGATACCATGCAGGACCCTATGGGAGTTTCCGGCGTGCAGACGGTTCCAAACAGCTTACAATCGACTGCCCGCTTGGCGCCACGCAGAATCGCGCAGCACTCGCAGGCTGGATTGTCTGCGACACGCAGGTCGTGGATCGCAAAACGCGTCTCAGCGTCGAATTGCGCGTAAGCCGGTTTCAGCTTCAGTCCGCTGTTGGGTACGAGTCCGAGCCCACGCCATTCAAACTGCGCACGCAGTTCGAATATCTGCGATACCTCGTCTTTGGCACGCCGATTGCCTTCACGCGTCACCACGCGACTGTACTGGTTCTCCACCTCGTTGCGATCTTCGTTCACCTGCCGCACCAGCATCAGGATAGCCTGCAACACATCGAGCGGCTCAAATCCCGCGATCACGATCGGCTTGCCAAATTGTTCTGCCAGGGGCTCGTAAGGCTGCGTACCAATAATGGTGCTGACATGTGCAGGCCCGATGAAGCCGTCAATTGGAACCCCGCCGGTGTCGCGGATTTTGGGGTTCTCGAGAATGCTGTGCATCGCAGAGGGTGTAAGCACGTGGTTGCAGAACACGCTGAGGCCCTTCAGCCGCTTCTTCTCGGCAATTCGGATCATCACCGCCGTCGGCGGCGTCGTAGTCTCAAATCCGATGGCAAAGAAGACCACCTCGCGGCTCGGTGCCTGTTCGGCGAGCCTGATAGCATCGAGCGTCGAGTAGACCATCCGAATGTCGGCGCCGAGCGCTTTAGCTCGCAACAGGGACTGTCCTTGAGACCCAGGCGCGCGCATCAGGTCGCCGTACACGCACAGAGTGACCTCTGGTCGGTCGACAAGCCGGATCGCCATATCAATTCGACTGGCGGGCAGAACGCAGACCGGACAACCGGGCCCGTGGATCATGCGGACGTTCGCGGGCAGCAGATCCTCCAGGCCATAACGGGAGATCGCATGAGTGTGCCCGCCGCAGAACTCCATGAACCGATAGGCCCTTTGCGAACTAACCTCGCCGCCAATCGCACGCGCAATTCCTTGAGCGATGGCCTTGTTGCGAAATTCGTCGGCAAATTTCATGATCGGCGTTCCCCTGCGCTGCCTAGCTCCTGCAGCAGCTCCAGCGTGCGCTCGGCTTCCACCGGATCGATCTTGGCCAACGCATAGCCCACATGGACAAGGACGCAATCACCGACCTCGAGCTCGTCGACGAGAGCAATCGATATCTCTAGGCTGATGCCGTCGATGGACACTATGGCCATGTCGTTGGGAAGAATTTTTGCAATCTTTGCCGGAACCGAAAGACACATAGTCAGGCTGATCCTCCCCTGGCGGACGACTGTTGAGCTATTTGCAGAGCGGCAATCCAGGCCTGGCCAAGGCTCAAACCGCCATCATTGGGCGGCACCCGCCGTGGCACGAGCGGGATAAGGCCGGCAGCGCTGCAACCGCGCGGGATTTCATCCGCCAGCGCCGCGTTCAGGAAGCAGCCACCGCTCAGAACGACCGTGTTAACGCCAGTTGTCAGCGCAGACCGCGCGACCCAGTCAACGCAGGCGGCGGCGAAAGTGCCATGAAACAGGCCGGCTCCGCCCACCGCGTCAATGTCATCTGCAATCAACCGCGCAAACAGCGGGCGAAGCGACAGCACGCCACCATCGATCGTCCAGCCGGCTTCGAGAATCGCAGTCCGCCGCACCAGCGCCTCGAGCTTCATCGCCGCTTCGCCCTCATAGCTCTGCAAACTCGCAATCCCCAGCAGCGCCGCTGCGGCGTCGAACAATCGGCCCGCACTGGTCGTGGTGGCCCCGCCCGGCTGTTCGAGCAACGCCGACATACATCCAGCCTGCCGTTGTGCCGCAAAGCGCAGCCCGATTTCGTTACCCCGACCGAGTCCGTGTAATACTGCGCTGGCCATCCGCCACGGCTCGCGGGCTGCACGATCTCCACCGGGCATTTGCAGGGGCGCTAAGTGCCCGATGCGTTGGCACCCCGCCCCTTCGCACAACAATAGCTCGCCACCCCAGTTACCGCCCTCGGAGCCAAGGCCATGGCCATCCAGCACCAGGGCAAGCGCAGGTCCCGCATGACCGTGCTCGGCGATCACTGCGGCAGCGTGTGCGTGGTGATGCTGGACAGCGACCAGCGCGCGGCCATTGGCTTCCGCAAACCGGGTAGAAGCCATATCAGGATGCAGATCATGGGCCATGGCGACAGGCTCTACATCGAGGCTCGATGTAAGGTGTCGGATCGTCTCCTCGAATGCGCGGATGCCTTCGGCCGTATCCAGATCGCCAATATGCTGGGAGACGAACGCTTGGTTGTCCCGCGTGATGGTGACGGTCGATTTCAGTGCGCCGCCGACGGCGAGCACGGACGGCACCGACTTCGCAAGCCTGATCGGTTCGGGAACATAGCCACGGGCACGACGAATGAATCGCGGCCGGCCAGCCACCACCGAGACCACGGAGTCATCAGCACGTGTCACTATATCTCGATCATGGGTCACGATAAGGTCGGAGATCCCCTTGAGCCGCTGCAGCGCCTGCGCGTTGTCGATCAGGAGCGGTTCGCCGCAAAGGTTGGCGCTGGTGGCGACGATGATCGGGCTGGTCCGCGCACATGTCCCTGCCGAGCGAAGCGCATGAAGGATGAGGTGATGCAGCGGCGCTACAGGCAGCATGACACCCACGCGCGATAAGCCAGGAGCTATGGCGGGCGCCAAATTGTTGCGCGAACACAGAAGGACGATGGGGCGTGCTACGGATTCGAGCAGCGCAAGCTCGGGCGCATTCGCCTCCGCGATGTCGCTGACCCGCTCTATGGAATCGACCATAACCGCGAAGGGCTTCTGAAGGCGCTGCTTTCTCCTGCGCAAACGCTGCACGGCACCCTGGTTACGCGCGTCGCAAAGAAGCTGGTATCCTCCGAGCCCCTTGATCGCCACGATTTGTCCGCCCGCGATTGCCGCGGCAATGGCGCTGATCCCATGGCTGAGCCGAGGCCCGCATGTCGGACACGCGATCGCCTCCGCATGGAACCTGCGGCTCGCCGGATCGGCATATTCGGCCGCGCAGGCAGCGCATAGCCTAAAAGCCCGCATCACGGTGTTGCGGCGGTCGTACGGAAGCCGTTCGGCGATGGTGTGCCGTGGGCCGCAATGGCAGCAACTGACGAAGGGGTAAAGGTAATGCCGACTTTCTGGATCGAACAGCTCGCTGAGGCATTGCTGGCAGGCAGCAGCATCAGCGACGATCTGAGTTGATAATTTGCCGGCTTCACTCGTGCCGATCGAAAATTCTTTCGCCTCGAGCGCCGCCGTCTCCCGAACGCAGATGTGGTCGATGCGTGCCAATGGAGGTGCCTCGAGCGGCAACGTTGCTACAAAGTCCGACGCACGGTTGCCCTCGACCTCGATCGTAACGCCCTCGGGGCCATTGATGACAAACCCAGCCAATCCGTAGCGCACGGCGAGTCTATAGACGTAAGGACGAAAGCCGACCCCTTGCACGGCCCCAGCCACGCGCACGCGCAGTCGCGTTCGGTCGCAGGTGGTTGCGGCGCTCATCGCCTTATGTCCTCTACGGCGCGCCTTTGATGCCATGCCCGTCTATCGATCCAGGCGTAGAGCGCACCAAGACCCTCGCCCGTACGAGCCGAAACTAAAAGCACCTCGATGTTTGGATTGACTCGTCTGGCGTATCCGATCGTCTTGCCGAAATCGAACTCAAGCAGCGGGGCCAGATCAATCTTGTTGATCACCATGAGCGAAGAAGCTGCAAACATATCAGGATATTTGAGCGGTTTGTCTTCACCTTCGGTAATGGATAGCAGCACGATCTTGCAGGCCTCGCCAAGATCGAAGGCTGCGGGACAAATCAGATTACCGACGTTCTCGATGAAGAGAATACCACCCGTGAGCAGTGGCAACTGGCGATAAGCCTCGCCAATCATCGCAGCGTCGAGATGGCAACCCTTGCCGGTGTTAACTTGAATGGATGGCACGCCGGCGGCCCGAATGCGTTCGGCGTCGTTCGAGGTGTGCTGGTCGCCCTCGATAACTCCAACCGGCCGGCTGCGCTTGAGCTCAGACGCCGCGCGGACGAGTAGCGTCGTTTTACCTGCACCGGGACTGGATAAAAGATTAAATACAAGCAGGTCATTGGCGAGAAAGAGTGCGCGGTTGTGCGCCGCAATCCCATTATTCTTGCTAAGAATATCGCGCTCGATCTGAATGACCCGCTCTCTGCTCATACCCGCCACCTTCAAGCCAGCCGGCCCGGCACCACTCAGAAGCGCCTGCCCACCATGAGCCTGGTGATGGGCGGAGCGAGGATTGCGACTATGACTATCACCAGCATGGTTCGAACGCTGCCGCCCTTGGTCGTCATGCGGACGGGCACAATGGCGATCGCAATCGCCCTGCATATGGGCATCGTATCCCTCATGGCGCTCCGCATCATGCGCCTTGGCGCGTTTGGTCGACGGCGTCCCTTCGGTGCAGCCGCAAACGGTACACATCAATCGATCTCCAGCTCTTTCACGCGCATCTGTTCGCCCGCGGTTACCTGCAACTGATAGCTGCCGCAGCAAGGACAGCATTCACCGCGTCGCGCAATCTCGACGCTCTTCGAACAGCTCATGCACCAGGCAACGCCTGGCAGTTCGACGATATTAAGGACTGCCCCCTCGGCGGCCGTCCTCGTTGCAACGACAGCAAAGCAGAACCTGAGCGCTTCAGGCGCGGCATGGGTCAGCGCTCCCATCTCTAGACAGACGCTCCGCACCCGCGAGAACGATCGCCGACGTACCTCCTCCTCGACGATTTGAATGATGCCGAGACAAATCGCCATTTCATGCATCGCCAACTTCGCGAAAATTGAGGGTGAACCCGACGCACGGATCGAGCGATGCGATCACCGCATCGACTGCATCCCGACGTCGTCCAGCCGTCAGCACAGCTCCCTGCAGGCTGCGGACAAGCGGTCCGCACGGGTGGAAGTTCCACTCCGTCGGCGCAAGGAATTCGAAGCGGGATATCCGGCCTTGAGGATCGAGCTCAACCGCGTGGTAGAGACGCCCCCTGGCGCATTCGACCGCGGCCGCCGCACGGCCGGGCCCTAACTTGTATCTTTCGATAATCCCGTGCTCTGCCGAGTCAATCTGAGCACCGGCCTTGAGCCAGGCACATAACCGGAGCGTTTCAGCAATTCTGGCCCTCAGCCGCTCGGCCGCACCGGAAGGGCTGGGCGAGAGTCGATCACGCGTCATTTGGCGCGCCCACGGACCCGTCTCGGGCACGTTTCCGTCAAGATCCGGACAATAGCAAAACCTCGCGCCATCCACGAGCAGCCGCGTAACGATGTTGAGGTCGTCAGCCACGGACAGGAACGAGTGCTCCGCCGGAATTCGCTTAAGGTCGATCTCATCAAGCGCTGCAATGCGAAGCGCCAATGGGCTACCGGACCTCACCGCGCCCCCCTCATTCGTCATGCCGAGCGCGTTCAGCGCAGCCACAATCCGCGCTGTTGCTTCGCATTGAGCGGAGTGCCGGGGCGACTGTGCGCTGCCGAGAAGCGCTGACATTGCCCGCATCAGGGAGCGAATTGCCGCCGCACTGGCGATGTCTTGCGTAAGATGTCCGACAAACAGGGCCCGTAGCAAATCCGCGATGCGCTCGATAACGATAAGCGTAATACGACTCTGTTTTGTCGTACGAGTGATCACTTCGTCCCGCGCCGTCTCGACCGCGGACAGCAGTGCAGTTTGCTGTGCAGCGGCACACAATGCGAACAGCCGCGGCAGCACCTTGAGCAGCGACGAGACTTGCTTGCCAGCGAACAGCCGTGCCAGCGGCGGCCTGACTCGCGGAAGGATCTCGATCGCGGCGACTATGTCGGCAGCTAGCGATACGGTGACATCGATTTTGTTGCCGGCAGCGAGGCTCATGCGCACCGCTCCACCAACATCCTGGGCGAGGTATGCCGGCGGTCGCCGCGCCCGCTCCGTCTATGGGATCCCTCCAGAAGGCGAACCTTCTCCAAGCTTTTCATGTGAAGTACGCCTCAATAATTTCCTGCATGCGCTCGGCAGAGTCCTGCAAATCCTCGTCGGCGGCCAACGCTAGCATCGGCACGCCGCCGACCTCCAACGTATCAAGGATGATATTGTCCGTAGAATTGAAGAACTGGACCGACCAGACGTTCCTGATCCCGGTCGCCTGCACTCGGCATGTGCTGTAGCCGCGGAAGATGAGTTGGACCGGACCATTCCCCAGGCTTTGCTGCAGGAATGCCAGGTCGATAACGCTCATCGGCAGCAAGGTGAGATTGATGATATGCGCGCGCATTCCAAAGCGCCAGACGCGGGCCCGCTCGCGTATTTCGGCGAGGACCGGTTGCACGTTCATCGCGCCGTCGGGCGCGGGGCCGATCGCAAGGTCGGCGGACGTCAGGTCAGTTGCGGCGCGCCGGACAATCTGCGGGATCGCTCCGACCTCAAGATATTCGCGCGCCGGCTCGCTTCCGATGCGCACGCGCCAAATTCCTGCAAGCACGGACTCACGGATTTGCGCCAAAGAGCCATCTGGCAGCGCAACCACCCCAGCGACCTCACCGGCTCCGAGCACTTCGCCTATCAGCTTGCGCTCGGGATCGCTGAGATTCGCGAGTCCGTACAGTTGTGTCCGAGCGCCGCTCTTCTGTCTGCCAACGGCAGCGGCGGCATTTGATAATAGCGCGGTGGCATTCGGATAGGTCCTTGCAAGCTCGTCGCCGTCGCGCCAAGCGCGCTTGGCGAGCGCACTCGCACTCGTTAACCCGCTGTAGAATACATCGAGACTTCCAGAGCCGGTGGCAAGGTCATTCGCCGCCCCGTAGGCGACGTCGGATACAACGCGGATCGCTGTTTTCATAATGCGATGTTCCGTTGGCTGCATCGTGAGGCAATGCACTTGCCGACACAAGCGCTGCCGGCGTGTGGCCGGACCCTCGGTACCGAAATGCGATCCATCGCGACGAAACGGACCGGTCTCCTACCGATCAGGCGGAGTGTATCGTGCCGTCGGGTGAGGATCGGCGTCGACGGGCCTCGCGGGTCGAGCCACTCAACCAGTTCGCCACTTACGGCGCGCGCAGGCACTGCCCCTTGCCTGCGCCGCCGAAACGTCTTGACCATCTCAGAAAGTAAGAATGCGACCTGGATGATGCGGAGCAAATATGTGGGATCAGCCGCCGGCAGCGGCATCACGGCCGCTTTCACGGGAGCATGCGCGACCAGGCGCGCATCGACGCTGACGCGCTCGGCGTCGGACGGAGCGGGCCGCGCCAGACCATGCTGCGCCGGCTGCAACTTCATCACACGCCTTTCTGATACTGTTCGGTTCTGCTAGGAGGGTAATAGCAAGGCGCGTGCCAATCAGAAGCGCCTGACATTTTCCATGCCGAGGTTACGTGCGACTGGAATTCGATTTGTGAGCAAGCGTGATCGGCGCAACTGGCGAGCGGAACTGCTAGCGTAGGTGCTCGGGCAATTGCGGCTCATGACCGATCAAGTCCGCAAAGAAGCGATCGCAGTCCTGGCCGTTGAGGGTGGCCTCAAGTCCTTCAAGTGCTTCCGAGATCAGCCTTGCTTCATTTTCATCCAAAAGCCGCACCGCGGTATCGATATGAACGAGCACCTTGGCGCCGGCCGAGGCGTCGGAGAGCAGCATGACCGAGACGCGCCGCTGTTCATTGCCATACTTGCAGAGCGCCACGATGCCGTCGGTCTCGACAATCGTCATTGGCAGGCCAAGGCACATGGTCAGTCGCGGGCCGCTAGATCGGCTGCGCCCCCATCTCATAGTTTGCACGGTCGATATTGTTTGCCAACAGCCGTTCTGATGCAGGCAGCGGCGCGGTCCGCGGCTTTGCCGGCGAGCCCCACTGCGCCAGGAGTTTGCAAGCCAGTTTAATCGCAGGCGCAATCTGGAGGCGTACCGGGGTGGTCAGCGGACCGCCCCAATGCTCCAGGTTCATCGGCTGACAGCCGATGAGAGCGAGCTCTCGCGGGCGACGGCCAAGCAGGTCGGCCGCACTCAAGACCTCCTGAAAGCCGGTCTGATGTAGGCTCACCTTCTTGACGGCGGTAAATTTTGGCACTTCGTCATCTCGCACCAGCTTCAACTGCCCGGGCAGCAATCCATAGTCGACGGCATCGAACACGATCAGGCGATCGGCCTGCTCCAGAAAACTGACGAGGTAGAGTCCCTGTGTGCCGCCATCGAGGACCGTTACGTTGTCATCGATCACGTAGTACCGGTGAAACTCCTCGACCGCCCGCACGCCGAATCCCTCATCGGCCCACAGGATATTGCCGATGCCGAGCACCAGGATCCTTTTCTTGTTTTCCGGTTGCATCCGCTTTCCAGTCAATCGCGAAACCCACACTCACCCGATATCACAGAAGCGATGCTGCGGCGCGACATTAGTCTTCCCGGATGGCCGCGTAGATGTGGACCAGCGCAAACGTCACGATCACCCACAGGCCGAGATGATGCCAGGTATGGACGTCCTGACTGTTCGGCCAAATTGAAAATACCCAGCCGAATAGCGTGTACTGCCAACTGTCAGTGCCGGCACCTTGCCCATAAAGTGCAAAGCCTGTGACGACCATGAACGTAATTGTCTGCGTAAACATGAAGAACATCGCGAGCTGAGCAAGACGGTTGTGCCCGACGCGCCTCCCGGGCTCAACTGTCAGGAACGCATACCGGCGAATCTCGTGGTACACTTCGCGCCAAAAGCACTTGCGCCAGAGCGGCACCCAAAAGATCTGCATGGCATACGCGTTTCCGACTAACGCCCAGTAGATCCGCAGAAGAAAGCCGATACTGAGCACATATCCCGCCGAGAGATGAGCAAAGCGGATATAGCCGAACAGGAAATTGCCGCTTGCCTCTCCCGACATTGCCGGTGTCCCGGTTCCAATGACATAGCCGCTTAAACTCAGCATCAGAATGGCCGCAGCATTAACGCAATGCCACAGTCGCACCGGCGCGTAAGCAATGGCAGCGCCGATGCTGCGTTCAGTGGGTTCCGCATCGACGGCGGCAATTAGCTTCCGAGCTCTGTCCAGCATGTCGTTAACGAACATTCACTGAGGCCATTTCCTGGCCGTCAGGACTCATCACGTGGGTCGAACAAGCCAAGCACGGATCAAAGGAATGGATCGTGCGCAAGATCTCCAGGGGCCGCTGCGGATCGACCATCGGGGTACCGATCAGGGCGGCTTCAAAAGCGCCAATATTGCCCTTGTGATCGCGAGGAGATCCGTTCCACGTCGTCGGCACGACACATTGATAATTGTCGATCTTGGCGCCCTTGATCTTGATCCAATGCCCAAGCGCGCCGCGTGGGGCCTCACTGAACCCGTAACCCTTAGCCTCCTTGTGCCAGCTTTCCGGCTTCCACTTGCTGACGTCGGCAGTTGCCGTATTGCCTGCCTTGATGTGGATTACCAACTTATCCTGGAAATAACGCATCTGATGCGCCGCCCACTGGCATTCGAGCGCCCGCGCCGCAGTACGGCCAAGCGTCGAGAACAGCGCAGTCAGGGGAAGATTGAGCCCCTTGAGTAGTCTCTCGGCCGGCTCCTTGAACTCGGCTTTGCCTTGCGCATAACCGATGATGTATCGCGCCAACGGCCCGACCTCCACGGCCTGGCCGCGCCAGCGCGGCGCTTTGATCCAGGAATACTTGCCGCCTTCGTCGAGTTCCTTGATATCTGTCTTGCTGCCTTTGAGTTTTGGCCCAAGTTCAAAAGACGGCTCGGTGATACCGTCCCAGGGATGCAGTCCACAACGATCGCTGGGGTATCTATACCATGAATGCGCGACGAATTCCTGGATCTGCTCGGGATCACCATGGTCGATCGGAAGGATCTCCTTGAGATTGCCACCAAGAATGACCCCGCGCGGCAGCTTGAAACAGGAAGAGTCATTTGCGTTTTCGGGGATATCGCCATAGGACATCACGCTCTTGCTCGAAAGTCCGCCGCCATGGAGCCAGTCCTTATAGAACGAGCAGATCGCGACAACGTCGGGCAGGTAGACCTGCTCGACAAACTCGATCGAACGGTCGATGATCGAGGAGACGATGTTCAGTCGCTCCATATTGATTGCACCCACCGCACCAGTTCCGTCGATGTTGATCGCGCAGGGCACGCCGCCGACCAGCCAGTTCGGATGCGGGTTCTTGCCACCATAGATGGCTTGGATCTTGACGATCTCCTTCTGGAAGTCCAGCGCTTCCAGATAATGCGCTACAGCCATCAAGTTCGCTTCCGGTGGCAGCTTGTAGGCCGGATGTCCCCAATAGCCATTCTTGAACGGACCGAGCTGCCCTGATCCGAAAAATTTGGTGAGCCGGATCTGCAAATCCCTAAAGTAGCCGGGGGACGATAGCGGCCAGGGCGAGATAGACTGCGCGAGCGCCGAGGTGGACTTGGGATCGGCCTTGAGCGCGGAGACCACGTCAACCCAATCCAACGCGTGCAGGTGATAGAAATGTACGAGGTGATCATGCACGAGCAGACACAGCTGCATGATGTTGCGGATCGAATTGGCATTCTCCGGAATCGCAATTCCTAGTGCATTTTCAACCGCGCGCACGGAGGTGAGCGCATGGGTGCCGGTGCAGACCCCGCAAATCCGCTCGGTGAACGCCCAGGCGTCGCGCGGATCGCGTCCGCGCAGGATGACTTCGATGCCACGCCACATCGTCCCGCTTGAGACCGCATTGCGGATCACATTGTCCGAATCGAGATTGGCTTCGACACGCAGGTGGCCTTCGATCCGCGTCAGTGGGTCGATGACGATTCGCCTGCCTGAACGATCGAGATTGAACCCATTCGGTGTCTGGACGGCCAACGTCGCTCCCTCCTCAACTCAGTTTACCTTTGGGGGCTGCGCGATCCGACTTGTGGGTCAACCGCTTCACTGCGGTGACCGCCGCATGGGCAGCGACCGTTAGCCCAACTACGCCAGCAGCAGCCATGCCGATCTGGTCGGCGTTCTCCTCGATGCCGAACTGCTTGATGGTTGTGAGACGGTCGTAAAAAGACCCATTATCCCAGAAGCCGTCTTCGGAACAGCCGAAGCAGCCGTGCCCGGATTGAATCGGAAATGAGACGCCGCCGTTCCACCGAATGGCCGAACAGGCATTGTAGGTGGTTGGCCCTTTGCAGCCCATCTTGTACAGGCAATAGCCCTTGCGCGCGTACTTATCGTCCCACTCTTCGACGAATTGGCCAGCGTCGAAATGGGAACGCCGATAGCACTTGTCGTGAATGCGCTCGGAATAGAACATACTTGGACGCCCTCGGCGATCGAGCTCCGGAAGCTTTCCGAACGTGGTGATGAAAGTCACGAGGCCACTCATGACCTCTGCGATAGGCGGGCACCCGGGCACCTTAATGATCGGCTTGTTGGTGATCACCTTATCGATCGACGCCGCGCCAGTCGGATTGGGCTTGGCCGCGTGCACGCATCCCCATGACGCACACGTGCCCCAAGCGATGATCGCCATGGCCTCTTCCGCCATGCACCTGAGCTTTTCAACGAACGGCTTGCCGCCGTCAATGCAGAACATGCCCCCCTCGTTCAGCGGTGGATTGCCTTCGACGGCGAGCACATACCTGCCTTTGTACTTGGCACGAGTTTCCTCCAGGATGGCTTCGGCCTGGTGTCCCGCCGCCGCCATGATCGTATCGTCATAGTCGAGCGAAATCATCGAGAGCAGCGCGTCCTTGATCAAGGGATGGGCCGAGCGGATAAAGCTTTCCGAGCAGCAGGTACATTCGAGCCCGTGCAGCCAGATGACGGGCACACGTGGTTTGGTCTCCAAGGCGTTGGCAAAACTGCTTGCGGCGAGCGGACTAAGTCCCAAGCTCGCGGCAGTCAAAGTGCAGAATTTGTGAAAACTACGACGCGTCATACCTTGGCGTCTGATCACGCTGTAGAACGTTTCCGTTGGACCACCCATAAAGCCTTCCGTGTGAGTGTCGTCGGCCGTAACGAATTACTGACGTTCAGCAAGAAACAAGCCAGCGAAGCGAAACACTTGACTGATACCAAGTCACCGCTTCAGCACTGCGGACTGTCGAAAGCAGCGAGCCACAGGCTGCGCCATTGATCTTTCATGCAAACGGTGTCCGGTTTTGGACGTTCATGTGAGCACTTCTACAGAGCAGCAATATAGTTCATCACTGCATGGCGACTACGTCATGCTCGCTTTGACACCTCCGGAGGTCGCTGAAGGCACAAAATCAGCCGTACCCGCTTGGCGGCTTCCACTTGAAGCAGAACGCAGCTTGGGTATCGGGGCCCGCATCAAACTGCTATAGTCGCGCGCATGATGGCTGAATTGACCGTTGCCCGGATCGGCTGCGGTACCCCATACATGCACGAGCGCCAGAGCCACTCGACCGGACCGAACCGATAGCGGCGCAGCCACCAAGCGCTGAACACCACCTGCGTGACATACACGAAAATGCCGATCGCCAGTGTCGCGGTCACGCCGAGGCGGCCAAATTGGCCTAGACCATAGCCGTAGAAGATCCAGCCGCAGATCACAGATTGCGCCAGATAATTGGTGAACGCCATGCGGCCAAGCGGCGCGGCCCAGCCGAGCATTCTCCGCCCGCCCGGGAGGTTCACAGCGGCGATGACTGCGGCGGCATAACCCAGGGACATTACGACAACGCCCAGCTCTTCCACCAGAAAGCGCGCGCGACCGAGCGACGGCCAATCGAAGAACTCTTGTCGTGCTGCCGAGAGACTCAATCCGCCGCCGAGAAGAATGGCGGAGGTTGCGATGACGAACAGCAGGCGCCGGTTCGCCGAAGCCCGACGCAAAACTCCGCTGCGCCACGCAAGGGCGCCGATGAGGAACAGCGCGACAGTGCGCGGAAACACCATGACGTGCAGCGGAAAAATAGCCGGCACCTCGCGGATCCGAAACGCGAGCACATCGAAAAATCCGCCCGTGCCGTACACACGCGTCGCCTCCGCGGCAAGAGCGGCCATCTCGGCCGCACCCGGCAGCGGCACGATCGGCGATAACAGCGGCATGGTCACGTAGAGCCCCAGGAGCAGCAAGGCTGCACCTGCCATAAGCCACCGCGGGCCGCCGAGGAAGAGCAGCACCACGAAGCCCGCCAGCGCGTATTCGACGAGAATGTCCCCGTTCCAGATTAAATAGAGATGCACCAGGCCAATAGCCAGCAACACCAGCAGCCTGCGCACGAGCAAGATCATGCGCCGTGCATTGCCGGCAAGCCGCTCGAATTGGATCGCAAGGCCAACCCCGAACAGCAGCGAGAGGAGCGAAAACGCCTTCAACTCGACCATAACCGTCAGCACAGCCGCCACCACCTGGTCGAGCGGCCCCGCCCGCTCCACGTTCGGTAAGAACAGCGCGAAGATCGAGATCCGAAATATGGTCACGATGTTCATCGCGAGCACCTCGAACAGGGCCACGCCCCGCAGCACGTCAATCGCGTCGAGCCGCTCCGACGGGCTCATAGGCTTTCTTGACGCGTCACTCGCCGGCGCAGGTTGCGAGCCTATGCTTCCGCCGGTCATTGCAGGATTCCCCCCATTTGCGATGGAGAGATTTAGAATGCCGCCTCGTACCGCGTCAAACTACCAGAATTGGGCAAAGTCTCACATTGCGCTCGATGTGAGTTCGGGGTTTTGTCGGATCTAGCCGATGTGGTCCGGATGGGACCGGCAAGGTCCGGTTGAGGTTCAAGGCTCCCCTCGACAGCCAGCATGCCCTTGGTCGGGTCATCTCTCGGACGAGGACATCGCCGCGCTCTGAGTTAAGGTCAGCCACGCGTCACAAGCTGACATGCGCGACCGAGAGAGGCGAGCAACTAAGGGGGCACTGCGCTCAATTATCTTCTTGGCAAGGCCACCTGATGTAGCGGATCGGTCAGGTCGAGCTGAACGAAGAGACAGGTAAAAAAAGCCGTAGCTTCAGGTGATTGCTTCTGTCAGCTTAGCTCCCAAGTTTCGGGCATAGGTCGTAAAATGAACCTCCAGGCCAGATGTTTTCGTTGGCCAACTTGGTAATTCCTCCGAAGTCATGCGCAAGAAGTATCTCGATCATGTGACTGCCGAAACCCCTCCTGGTCGTTGGGCCGCCGGTTTCCCGCCAAGAGAAGCAGAACTCCTCCCCCTCGAAAGCCCAACCGATAAGAACATAGCCTTCATCACAGGAAAGGACCCCATGCTTCACCAGCGTTCGTCGCGAACTCGTGGATCGCCATCGCAAGGGACAGAGCCTGCTTTGACTTCAGCTCCACTGCTGGACCCGACAACCTTAAGCGATCGGCGCTCGAACCGTACGGTGCGAGGAGCGGAGTGCACTGAATTGAGCCGATTCCAGCAGCCGCCGCGGCCATAACAAACTTGTTCATTGTAGCCTCGCAAGGATTGATGGATCTGGCTTGCAATACTGCTGCTCGGTCGTGATCGGATATGTCCGACCCGCTAACCTAAGACCGTTCGGTGCCTCTCCTGGCATAGTGTCGGTCGATGAGGGCTAAGGTGGAGATTGCCGCAAAGGCGAACATCACCATACCGCCGGCAACTACACTCGCCTCGCGCCAGCGCGATGCTTGGACGTAGTCTACGACGTAGGCTGACAAAACCTTGGTGCGCCCAGGAATGTTGCCGCCGATCATCATCACGACGCCGAATGTGCCGATCGTATGAGAAAAGCCAACCACGGCGGCTTTAACAACCTCCAATCGCGCCAGCGGCCCCCCTGATGGTAATGAAGGCATACAACGACGAAACGCGCCCCGTAGTTTCCAAGCGGCGATCTCCTATCCCAACAAAGGCGTTACGGATCGGCTGCACCACCAACGGCAACGCCGAGAGGACCGATCCGATCACAATTCCTGCGAAGGTAAAAGCGAGCGTGCGCTCGCCCCACAAAGTGGCGAGAACGCCACCCGGCCCGTTTGGGCCGAGCAACACGAGTAAGCAAAAGCCGAGAGCTGTCGGCGGTAGCACCAGCGGCAGGGCAATCATCGTCGTCACCGCCTCACTCAAAAGAGTCTTTGAGCGCGCTAGCCACCAAGCGAGGGGCACACCAATCACGAGGAGGATCACGGTCGTTACGGCGGCTAGCTCAATCGTGAGCGCAACAGATTGCGCAATCTCTGCCGAAAAGACATCCATGTGCGTCAGCCCAAAAGTGAAAGCAGGTCGTCTTACGGTTCCAGTGATCGCCTGCACGTCCGGCTCGCCCAGGCATGTGGCGCGGGTCGCCTTTTAGTCGCGCCGCGCTTCATGGCGGCCGCCACATTTACGCGCGTCGTTTCTACGAGCAAGAGCAGCGTCGCAGGTCTCATCGACAACTCCTGTAACAGGGCCGCCTCCATCCAGGTGACGGCGGCACCTCCTCGTTTGAAATCAGCAATTCCTGTGCCGCGTGCAAACGGCGCGGCGCGCTATGCGCGACATGGGAGAAATTCGCATAGACGTCGACGTCGCCGTGGCGCGGAACTAACGCTATGTCAGATTTCTGGCATCTCTGTTGCCGAGCAGACAGGCACGGTCAAGCAACGGAACGGCAGAATTTGATGCGGCCAGAGATGCCTAGGTAGTTTGTCGGTAGCTCAAACACCGTCCTCGTTGGGCCGATAATAAAACGGATCCAGGAGGCCTGCCCCTTGGCAGCAACGCGAACGATCTAGCTGAGTAATCATCGTAACGCTGCTTCTGCGACGCGGCAGAAGGCGCGGGCCGAGAGCGAAGGCGGAATCACGACCAACCTGCCTAATGCGCATCGTTAGCGCAGGCTGGAGACAAATGCCCCGTGCACGACGAGCTTTGCCGCTAGCGACAAGGCAGTGCATCGATTCAAGATATTGTCACGCAATCGAGCTCCTAAAAGGCTTCCATCTCGTGGATGAGTGCGATCCAAACTATCAATTTCACCGATCTCATCTACTGTTGCATCCATCAGCAGTTGGCGCATATCGATCACGCTCGGGCTTCTATCCCGAGACGGGACTCCGCTAATGCGCTCAGCCGATCAAGTTGCGCGTCTCGCTGCGACTTTTTGTTTCGACCTTGCGAACGCGGGCCGAGCACCCAAACCGATACCGCCCGGAGACAGACGGTTTGTCCGAGACTGCTTAATCGGGCGCACTTTTAGCAACTGGTGCATATCTTGCTTAACGAGAAGGGATAACGCAACTAAACGCCTGCCTTTGGAACGACGCGCCGGCTCTCGGAACCGTCTTCAATCGGACACGGCTAAAATGATGAGTCTCGTATGACGCTGTCGTCTCTCAATGACGCGGCGGCTCGCATTCGAGTATATTCGGGAAGGAAGCGTCATGACCACCATGGCAACTGCGGCGCCCGCACGCGCGTCGCAAGCTTGGTATAAGATTCTCTACGTGCAGGTGTTGATCGCGATCTTGATTGGCGCCATGGTCGGTTGCCTATGGCCCTCTGTCGCGACCAACGACTGGGTCAAGGCGCTCGGTGACGGATTTATCAAGCTCATCAAGATGGTGATCGCGCCGATTATTTTCTGCACCGTCACATCTGGTATTGCGCATATTCAGGATGCGAAGAAAGTCGGGCGCGTCGGCGTCAAGGCGCTGGTCTATTTCGAAATCGTCTCCAGTTTTGCCTTGGTATTGGGCCTGCTTATGGGCAATCTGGTCCAAATCGGTCATGGCCTTGCGGTCAAGCCGGACGCGGCGGCGGTCGCCAATTACGTCAAGCAGGCGGAAGCCTCGAAGACCGTCGATTTCTTTCTCAACATCATTCCGGATACCGTAGTCGGCGCCTTCGCCCGCGGCGATGTTCTGCAGGTTCTCCTGTTCGCGATCCTATTCGGCTTTGCACTGATGGCGCTAGGAACCCGCGGGGAGCGACTGCGAGGCATGATTGACGACGTCGCGCACGCGGTGTTCGGCGTGATCGCTATCATCATGAAAGCGGCTCCGATCGGCGCCTTCGCGGCCATGGCCTTCACTATCGGCAAGTTCGGGCCGGCAGCACTCGGCAATTTGATCGGTCTGATCGCGCTGTTTTACGCGACGGCGGCGTTGTTTGTCGTGGTGGTGCTCGGTTTGATCGCGCGCCTCGTCGGCTTTTCAATCTTCAAGTTCATTCTCTATATCAAGGACGAGATTTTGATCGTGCTCGGCACATCGTCCTCTGAAAGCGCGCTGCCGCAATTAATGGAGAAGCTCGAACGGCTGGGCTGCTCCAAGCCCGTGGTCGGCCTGGTGGTGCCAACTGGCTACTCCTTCAACCTCGACGGCACCAATATCTATATGACACTTGCGACATTGTTCATTGCCCAGGCACTCGGGGTCGATCTCACCTTTGGCCAGCAGCTCACGATCCTGCTCGTGGCAATGCTAACGTCGAAGGGAGCAAGCGGCGTCACCGGCGCGGGCTTCATCACGCTCGCTGCGACGTTGTCGGTGGTCAGCCCAGCGCTGGTGCCGGGCATGGCAATCGTATTTTCGATCGACAAGTTCATGAGCGAGGTGCGCGCCCTTACTAACATCACCGGCAATGGCGTCGCCGCCGTGTTCGTATCCTGGTGGGAGGACGAGCTCGAGCACACGACGCTGCAAGCTCGGCTCAACCAGCCCAACGTTTCCACCACTATCGACACACGATGAGATAGGTCCCGGATCCTGACCGCCGCCATTCAAAGACGGGTTGAATGCAAGCGCAGCGACATTTCTCGTAGTTTGAATCGAGACAGCCGACTTGACGAGCCGGAACTTTCACGGGCGATCGCCAGTGCGCAGCCCTTGCCCCACCTCGCCCGGGGCCAGCCGCCCTGAAAAGATTCCCGTCGAGCAAAAGAGTCGGGCTTTTTTACCAGTCATTTTCAAGCGCGTCTTTCACCGTAAGCTTCCAGCCATCTGAACGCTTCTGCGACATTTGCCGCGCCCGATATCAGGACTGCGACAGAACGGGTCGGCCTGACAAGCTAGTTCTTGCTCCGCGCACAATCGCATGTGTGCGGTCACTGCGCTTGCCTCGTCCGGCCAACGACGTGGGTAGCGATCCTGCGACGCGACTCACTCCCTTGTTAAGGTCCGCGCTGTCGCATTAGATCAGATGGTGTGTGATCAGCACGGATTAGATGGCACCTTGACAGAGCTGTCGCGGGTCGCAGACGGCTAGGCCGGTTCGGCGTCGCTGCGCGCGCGCTCGGTTCCGGCCAACGCCCCGGAGGCAAGTCCTCCGCACCGAGGCGTGAGGCCGCAGGACATACAAAGCAGTCGCGTAACTTCGCCTTCGTATCTCCGCACATGACCATTGCGTTTTCTTCCGCATGACCGATCGTACCGGCGAGATGAGTGGTTCGGCAGCTTGTCTTTGTTCTTTCCGGTTCGGCCAGGCGCCCCTGATTGTTCCGGCTCAACGTCTTGACTGAACTGCAGCCGCTGTCCTCCTGCGGCTGGTTATCCCGGCTGCAGCCTCGAGCGCCTGCCCGGAGTTATCGGCAACGGAGGAAAGCAGGCACCTGAGCATCGATTGCAGGCGTGTCACCGCGCCATATTGAAAGGTTTAGGACGACTATACGTACGTCTGTAATGCAATTTTTCTCTGCGCGTGCTCAGTTCACCACCAAGCAATCGAGCGGAACCGCTCACCAGCGGGTGCTGGTGCTGAGTATTGCCCTATTTTTGCCTAAAATGTTATAGCTCCCCCGCCGGAGAAAAGAGGCCGGACGGTATCAGAATGCGTAGCCCGATCAGCAGTTTAGAACGTTCAGCCCCTCAGCTTACGTTCGGCAGCATAGCGCTGGCCGTGGTAACTCTGGCTTGCTTGTACCTTCACGCCCATTTCGCCGCGACGGCGTTCGCCTATTTGTTAGTGGTCTTGCTGTTTTCGTTGATGGGAAGCTTCATTGCGTCGTCCGCGCTTTGCATCATAGCCATCGCTGCTCTCGCTTACTACTTTGCGCCGCCGGCGTTCAGCCTGCGTATCGATGACCCCCAAGATCTGCCGGTGGTTGTTGCATTCTTTATCGCCTCGATTGTGGGAGCGCACCTGATCGGAAAGCTCCGCCAGGAAAGAGAGGCTGCGCGTGTCGTTGCGGCCAAGCTTCAGCGGAGTGCGGCCGATTTGGAGGATCGCGAAAAGCGGTGGCGCGCCATCTTCGAGCACAATCCCACCATGTACTTCATGGTCGATGAAGCCGGCACTATCCTCAACGTCAATTCACTCGGCGCGACACAACTCGGCTATGCTCGTGCTGAACTGATCGCTCGATCAGTGCTGGACGTATTTCTCGAGGAGGATCGCGCTTTCGTTCGCGAATGCGTTCGGACGTGCCTTGAGGATGTCGGACAAACGCGCACTTGGGACGTCCGGAAAGTCAGGAAGGACGGCTCGGTGTTGTGGGTACGTGAAAACGCCAAAGCCATGCTTTGGGGCGATGAGCAGCCCATTGTCCTTATCGCCTGCGAAGATATCACGGAGCGAAGGCGGACCGAACTTGCCCTGCAGCGGAGCGAAGCACATTTAGCCCAGGCGCAGGAATTGAGTCACACAGGCAGCTTCAGCTGGAACCCCACTACGGGCGAGGCCTTCTGGTCAAAGGAAACATTTCGCATTTTCCAATTAGATCCTGACACAGTGCCGCCGGGGCCGCAGCTCGTCGTTGAGCGCACTCATCCAGATGATAGGGCTTCAGTTAAAGAACTTATCGATCGCGCGATGCGAGACCCGAGCGATTTCGAGCACGAATACCGGCTCCTGCTACCGGACGGCTCGGTAAAGCACATCCATGCGCAGGCGCGAGCGACGAGAACAGCCTCTGGTGACATCGAGTTTGTTGGGGCAGCTACGGATATCACGGCGGCGAGGCGAGCAGAACAGCAGCTGCGCCGCAGCGAGGCCTATCTGGCCGAGGCTCAGCATCTCAGTCACACGGGCAGCTGGTCCTGGGACGTCTACCGTCTAGATTTCATATATCGGTCCGCCGAGGTCGATCGTCTGTTCGGCTTTAGCCCACAAGAGCCGATATCGATCGAGACCATTCGATCGCGCATCCATCCGGACGACTTGCCGCGGCTACAGGAGGTGCAGCGCCAGGCGATTGAACACAAGGAGCGGCGGTTCGAATATGATTTTCGTATCCTTCTACCGGATGGCGGGATAAGACGCATACACTCCGTTGCGCACGTGGTGGTCGGCAGCGATGGCAACGTCAGCGAGCTGATCGGAACACATATGGATGTGACCGAGCAACACGCAGCTAGGGAACGCCTGGAAAACACACTTGTCGCGCTGCGCGAAAGTGAACAGCGCTTTCGCGACTACGCCGAAACAGCTTCCGACTGGCTCTGGGAGACCGGGCCGGATCATCAGGTCACTCACTTATCCGAGCACACCAGTGCTGCGGGAATTTTGGCGACAGGATTGATCGGCCTGCTTCGCTGGGACATTGCGTGCGACCTCGAAGAGGAACCCGAGAAGTGGCGGCAGCATCGGGCGACATTGGAGGCCCATCTTCCGTTTCGGGATCTCGTCTACCGCACCGTGAATCGGGCAGGTTCTCCGATCTACGTCCGCACGAGCGGCAAGCCTTTTTTCGATGGAAAGGGCAATTTTCTCGGCTACCGTGGCGTCAGCACTGACATCACCGCTACCATTCGCGCCGATCAAGCCGAACAAGAACTACGAAGGGCACAGTCGGAGCTTGCGCATGTGACGCGTGTAACGACATTAGGAGAGCTGACAACCTCCATCGCCCACGAAATAAACCAGCCACTCGCCGCTATTATCAGCAACGCCGATGCGTGCCTCGGTTGGATGGGCCGGGAAGCGCCTAATCTTTCCGCCGCCCGCTCTTCGGTGGAGTGGATCATCGAAGACGCAATCCGGGCAAGCGAGGTGATCCGTCGTATTCGCGCGCTCGCAAAGAAGGGCGAGATTGAGATGGCGCCGCTCGATATCAATGAGGTCGTTAAGGACGTCATTGCGCTGGTAACACGAGAGCTGGTGAGCCACCGAGTGACGTTACGAACCGAGTTGACGGCAGGGCTGCCTAGGATCCTCGGCGATCGGATTCAGCTACAACAGGTGATCATCAATCTCGTGATGAACGGAATCGAAGCCATGGATGCAGTTACAGAGAGGACACGCGAACTGCTGGTTCAATCATCGAAGGACGATGTGGGGCACGTCCACCTTGCCGTGACCGATTGTGGCGTCGGCATCGCCGAGAACGACGCGGACCGCGTCTTGGATCCCTTCTTCACCACCAAATCGACTGGCCTTGGAATGGGTCTTTCAATCTGCCGGTCGATTGTGGAAGCTCATGGAGGACGACTGTCGATGGTCCACAAAAATGGACCGGGTGCGACGTTCCAGTTCGCCTTACCGCTGTATAAGGAGGCCGTCTCGTGACTGCACGATTTGGCGCGCCAGATGAAGGCAGCAATGCCGAGGCCTCGACAAAGGCGACCGTCTTCGTCGTGGAGGATGACATCTCCATGCGTCGCTCGCTTACGAACCTTTTTCAATCGGTAGGGTTAGGCGTCATTGCATTCGGATCGGCGCGCGAAATGCTGCAGAGCCCAATCCCGGACATTATTAGCTGCCTAGTTCTTGATGTCCGGCTGCCAGGCTTGAGCGGCCTTGACTTCCAGACCGAGCTCGCGAGGTTGAACATACATATTCCGATCATTTTCATTACCGGCCATGGCGACATTCCAATGACTGTCAGGGCCATGAAGGAAGGAGCGGTCGATTTTCTCAGCAAACCGTTTCGCGATCAGGAACTGCTTGATGCCGTGGTTGCGGCGACCGAACGCGATCGCAAAAGGCGGGAGGCTCAGCAGACGGTCGCGAACCTGCAGTCTTTATTTGAGACCTTAAGCCCGCGCGAGCAGGCGGTGATGAAACTGGTCGCTGCCGGCCTGATGAACAAGCAGGTCGCCGCCGAGCTTGGGCTCGCCGAGATTACGGTCAAGATCTACCGGGGACACGCAATGAAAAAGATGCGTGCACGCTCGCTGGCCGACTTGATCAGAATGACTGAGACGCTGGGAGTTCGCACTAATCGTCCTGAACAAACGCAAGTATGATTTTACAAGTTCATCAGTCGAGCCCACTTTTCGCGCAAGGTGGCTAATGCTTGCAGCCGCTATTCCCGCTTCAGGAGGGCTCGTCTTGTCCACGCCTTTGATTTCCGTCGTTGACGACGACGCCTCAGTCCGTGCGGCGACAGAGAATCTTTTGAAATCGCGTGGCTACATCGCCCAAATATTTGCGTCGGCCGAGGAACTCCTGAGGTCCCCGCAATTGGGCGAGACATCCTGTGTCATTACCGATATGCAGATGTCGCCTATGAGCGGCCTGGAGCTGATGGCAGAGATGCGGACACGGGGTTACGACGCACCATTCATTTTCATTACCGCTTTCCCCAACGACCGCGTGCGCGCGTCAGCGCTGGGTGCCGGAGCGATTGGCTTCCTCGCCAAACCCTTTGCCGGACAAACGTTAATCGAGTGCCTCGACACCGCGCTGAACGGCCGAGGCGGCATCTGATGCAATCAACATGCGGCTTGAATTGCTGTGCGATCTAAACGCTCCACGCGTCGATCTCGCCACCGATCAACCTCTTCGGAGTCAAACACGCTAGTTGCTCTAAAAAGCGAACGAGAGGACGAATTGTTGTCCTGTCCACGCTTTACCAACTATCGCCGGGCGGCTAGTTTGGCGCAGAACAATCTTATCGCCGCGAGGACCGGAAGGGCACGTGAGCTCGGCTCATTCTGTAGGTCAACGTTCAACTTAACGCTCACGCAGTCGGCGACTTAAGCACTTCTTAACGCGTCTGGATCGAGGCTATATACTTCACCGCAGAGTGGAGCTGGCGCAAGAGCGCTCGGTAAAGCAAGAGATTGGCTGTTCGCAGCCCGACTGCAGTGACGATGATAACGGTGCTTCGCCAGGACAACCGCCTCGCGTGTTGTGTTGAGCCTTTTCTGGTGAAAGAGCTCTGCACGATGCGCGCTCACGGCTTCGTTATGTCCGTTGACGTATGCCGGCCGTCTTGCCCATAAACGCCGCTTCGCTGTGCATTTCCTTGCCGACCGACTCACGGCAGGCGCGACGCGCTTACTACTTCGTAGGCCGTCCTCTGTAGGGGGCTTCTGCCTCCAAGCCGCCCAAGGTGCTCGGCGCAACACGCCAGGCCCCTGGGGGGGCCGGGCGCACTTTGGCGGCACCCCATGCAGGTCCTCGGCGCAGCGAGCATTGCCGTACTGCCTTGCGCAGTCAGCCCCCTACTTCCAACGCTCAAACAACTCAGCAACCGCCGGGCCAAGGAGCACTCTGGGGGCAGTCTTCTGAGCCAACTCAGAGGAACTCTCAGCCGAAAAGGCGATAAGCACAGAGGAGCCCGGAGCAGGCTAGATTAGTCTACTCCATCGGGCCCAATCTCCGGTGATCCCATGGTCACATAAAATCATCCTCATAATCGTATGCTGAGCGGCTCGCTGGGATCTCGGTATCACTACCTTCACTGTCGTCAGCTTTGGAACGATACCGCGCAGGAGCGCCTTTTCGCTGCCATTTGCCGTCGCTTTTCCTTACCCACTTGTCTGACTTCTCCGGGTCGAGAACCATGTTGTCGGCGTCAACCTCGATGCATCCCATCTTTGCCGCACTGGCTCTTGCTTCCGGATTAGCCGGACGCGGATTGAGCAGCGGCTGTTCGCCGTCCATTCGAAGCTGGTGCTCGAGCAGGATATCGCCAGCGTTCTCGACAAGCGGATGAACGACTCGAAAATCCACAGTAGAGGTAGTCCCGTGGTGGCATCTAGTTTTGGCTTCTTGGGCTGATAGGGAGCCTGGCTTAGCAAAACTTGACGTGGCCGCCCTCACGTTGGCTTGTCGTAGGACTTCTTTCTGAACGACACGGGGACACACGCTCGTGCCGTTGGCATTCGCCAGGTTTTGATGAGAGGTCGCGAACAGCTCCGAGGAAGCTCCTTTATTAGGAATTTGGTTGATCGCCGTCTCATATCCGGGTTTTCTTTTCGACGTTCCAGTGGAACTCGCGGACCGCCTTCAACGGATTGGCCCATTTCCAGAATTTGAGCAACGATATCGCCTGCCCAGAAACGTAGCCTAACGTCGGCTCGTAGAAGCGCGACCGGGCGTTCGGCGTCAACGCTCATTTACCCAAATCCGCATTTCGCCTTCGCCGCGGTTAGCCCAGCTGAACAACGGAATGAATGTCAGCTGCTGCGGTTCTAGCTGTCCAGGCACTTTGTCGTAGTGATAAAGCGCCGCTTCTTCATAATGCGTGTGTTGCAACCGCGTCCCGTCGGCCTGCAGCAAGATCTTGCCACTAAAGAGACCAGTTCCTTCGATAAGTGAGAACCGACTGTCTGCATTAAGCCAAAGGTTGTGTAACTCGGTCCCGTTGTCGGCCTCCTCCAGACAATAAATTAAGGGCCCACGCTGGATGGCCACCTTGCCGGCCAAATTGCGAAGTTGTGGATGGCCGTATACGCGACGCACTTGCATTGGCAGCGATAGTTTGACGCGATCTCCCTGCCGCCACGTTCGGCGAATGTGCAAATAGCCCTTGCGCGGCTCGCAATTCACGGGCTCGCCGTTCACGCTCGCCTGCGGCGCGCTGCACCATTCCGGCAGGCGCAGGGCGAGCGTGTGGGCAATTGGCGGCGCAGATTCGACGGCGATTTCCACCTGGTCTCTCCAGGGATAGCTGCCGCTTATGAGCAACCGCAGCGCATGTCCGTCGACGGATATTGCCACCCTAGTACCAACGTAGAGATTTACATAGAGCGCGTCGGTGCTGGGCGTGTAGATGTAGTGACCAATCGATGTGAAAAGGCGCGCGATGTTCGGTGGGCAGCACGCGCAGCCAAACCATCGTCGTCGAACCGGCGAGACGTGATTGTAGATGCCATTAGACCTCAGCGTTTTGGGATGCACTTCGAGCGGGTTAACATAGAAATAGTGACGCCCGTCGAACGCGATGCTGCCGAGAACGGTATTGTAGAGCGCGCGCTCCATCACGTCGGCATAGCGGCCGTCCAGTTCCATCTCCAACATGCGGCGCGCGAACATCATCAGGCCAATCGACGCGCAACTTTCCGCGTACGCCGTATCATTTGGCAAATCGTAATCGGTGCTGAACGCTTCGCCGGCGCCTTGCGAGCCGATGGCGCCGGTAATATAGATCTGGCGCTGAACCATGTTTTGCCATAGCCGCAGGCAAGTTTGGCGCTGCTGCTCGTTCTGGCGCAGACGCGCGAGATGAGCTACTGCCGTCATGAGGTATACAAAACGAACCGCATGACCGGTTGCGGTCCGCTGCTCCGAAAGCGGCAAGTGCGCTTGGCTATACGCTTTGTTTTTTACCATCCAAGGCGCGGCATCGGATTTGGCCACGCAGGATTGCTGGCGCTTCTCGTACTCAATGTCGTAGAAGTGTGGCTCCGTGCCGCGTTGCTCTACGAAATAATTAGCCAGCGTGAGATATCGCTGCTCTTTTGTCGCTTCGTAGAGGCGTACCAACGCAAGTTCGATTTCCGGATGGCCATCATAGCCGTGCAACTGATCGCACTCTGGGCCGAAAACTGTGCAGAGGTGGTCAGCAAGCCTGCAAACGACCTCCAGCAACCGCCGTTTGCCAGTCCCCTGAAAGAATGCGACACCCGCTTCAATCAAGTGGCCAGCACAATAAAGCTCATGGCACTCCGTTAAGTTGGTCCAGCGCTCCTGAGGCGCGTTCAGTATGAAATAAGTGTTGAGGTAACCGTCGCCGCTTTGGGCAGCCGCAATCAATTCAACCAGCTCGTCGACGGCTTTCTCCAGCTCTGGATTTGGTGCCTGGCATAGCGACCATGCAGCCGCCTCAAGCCATTTTGCGACGTCACTGTCCTGAAAAACCGTGCCATGAAACTCGCCGCTCGCACGCCCGGCAGCAAGGCGGAAGTTCTCTACCGCGTGACTCGGTATCACCTCGGGATTGCGATCGTTTAGCACCTCCCATTGGTAGGGAATTGCCACTTCCCTGACCAGCTGCTGGCATTGCCCAATCAGTGGATCCGAGACCTGTAGGTTGTGAAGATCGACTTCGCCCACATTTCGTTCATTCATCGCGTTCCTCCTTGAAGTGTGGCGAGCGGAGACCTAGCTCGGCAAGCCATCTCACCACGATTGCGTTGTTGAGCTTGTCGCCCGGAGATTTTCGGCTACACACTCGTACTCTCGGGGCGAGGCTTCAAACGATCAAATGGAGAGCTGCCCTAAGGCGCCGCCCTCCCAGACATGCGTTGAGAGCAGTCCGTCGAGGAGCGGGACAGCAAATCCCGTGCCCGGAATAAGGAGCGGTTCTTCTGGTCAACCAGATCTGCGGCTCCCCGTAGGAGCCCAATGCGATTGCTGCCCACCAACCGGATTTGCCAGTCGTGCTAAATCCCGCGTCGCTGCAAGGCTGGTTGATCCTGCTATATGAGCGGGTCGGCCGTCGCTGGATAGAATAGTAGTACTCTCCTGCCGCTAAAGCCGGGAGCACCGCGTCTTTCCGGTGCGACGCCCCCTGCACTTGATTATAGGCCCTCGACCTAGCGCGAGAATGTTCGGTTTCTAACAATCCATTTGATGACACGTAGCAGCTGGGAGGGCCGCAGTGACGCGTATGGTCCAACAGGATTGCGTGAGCCGCTGCTAGGCGCCGAAGCGACAAACTGGACTGCTAATCCTAAGCAATCGTCGCAGGGAGTCGAAGTGCATGCTCGACGTGCCCGACATGTGGGCGGATGGCAATCGGGAAAAGTAGGTTGTTGCGCGTATGCGCCGCCAGTGAACAATCCGCGACGGAGCGGCTCGAAGCTGTCGTGTGCACCGACTTGCTCGTCGGCTTCGGCAAGGTGGGAGGATGAGTTAGAGAGTCACTTTTGTGCACCGAGCTTCAGGCTGATTTGGCCCTGCAAAGCAGATAGCAGGCTGGATAACCGAGAGCCGACTTGGATCTCCCAATTGTGCGTAATTCCCACTTGTTATCGACCGTTCCGCTCGAACGACAGCATGGTAACGTCCACGCCATTGGCGTTGGCCGGTTAACGATGATGACGGAAGCAGGACTGACTCTGCTCATCGAGCTGGATCGGTCTACGATTTAGCTGTTGATAATGGGATCGTTCTCCTTGAGCTCGCCCACTCCATTAGTGGCCTCGCCGCTCAAATATGACACTGCCGCCTCATTCCACAGTAACCGATTTTGCTAGATTACGCGGCTGGTCCACGTCCGCGCCCCTTACGAGCGCGGTATGGTAAGCCAAGAGCTGAACCGGAATGGCATAGACCATTGGCGTAAAGCCTGCGACCATCTCCGGCAGCACAATGGTCATGAGTGTGTCCACCGTTGCTTCCAAAGCACCCTTCGAATCGGTCATCAGGATGATCTTGCCGCCCCGAGCCGCAACTTCTTGCATATTCGAGACGGTCTTCTCGAAGACCTCGTCATAAGGCGCGATCACCACCACAGGCACTGCCTCATCTATCAGCGCGATCGGTCCGTGCTTGAGCTCGCCGGCGGCATAACCTTCTGAGTGGATATAGGCAATTTCCTTCAGCTTGAGTGCGCCCTCCAGTGCCAGGGGGGCCGATGTGCCACGACCTAGATAGAGCACGTCCCTTGTGTCGGCGATATAACGCGCGAGCTTCTCGATCTGCGGCTCAATCAACAATGCCGTAGCAATCAACCGCGGCACTTCGATAAGCGCACGCACAAGCTTCGTTTCCTCGATCTCAGACAGTTTATCGCGCTCTTTGCCTGCTGCGACGGCAAGCGCGGCCAATACCATCAGCTGGCAGATGAATGCCTTGGTGGAGGCGACGCCGATTTCTGGCCCCGCCAGCGTCGGCAGAACGGATTCGCTCTCCCGCGCAATCGTCGACGTCGGGACATTGACCACAGATATCGTGTGCACGCCCTGGTCCTTGGCGTATCGCAACGCAGCTAACGTGTCAGCGGTTTCGCCCGACTGCGAGATGACGATCGCGAGATCGCCCCGGCGCAATGGCGCCTCCCTGTAGCGGAACTCGGACGCTACATCGATCTCGACAGGCAAGCGCGCCAGCCGCTCGAACCAGTATTTGGCGATGTGCCCGGCATAGCTTGCAGTGCCGCACGCCGTAATTGAGACGCGCTGAATGGATTTAAAGTCGAATGGCAATGTGAGCGGCAGGGCGACGCGCTCGGCCGCCGTGTCGAGATAATGCGCCAATGTCTTGCCGGCCACTGTCGGCTGTTCGTGAATTTCCTTGGCCATAAAGTGGCGATAATTCGCTTTGTCCACAAGGAGGGACGATACGCCAGACTTTGATGTTTCCCGCTCGACGACAGATCCGTCTACGCTATAGATCACGTACGTCGTGCGCGTAAGCACGGCCCAGTCGCCGTCTTCAAGATAGGTGATGGTGTCGGTCAAAGGCGCGAGCGCGATCGCATCCGATCCTAGATACATTTCGCCGTTACCATGCCCGATCGCAAGGGGCGACCCCCTACGCGCGCAGATCAAAAGATCGTCGTGGGCCTTGAACAGGAACGCCAGCGCGAAGGCACCACGCAGCCGGGGCAGCGACGCTTGTACCGCATCCTGCGGCGAGTAACTCTTCTTGAGATAAGATTCGACGAGATGCGCCACCACCTCTGTGTCTGTCTCTGAATTAAAATGGGCTCCATTCCGCTCCAGTTCGGCTCGCAACTCGCGGAAATTCTCAATGATCCCGTTATGAACGACCGCGACATTTTCCGTCGCATGCGGGTGAGCATTGCTCTCGGTCGGCTTTCCATGGGTCGCCCAGCGGGTATGACCGATTCCCGTGTGACCCGACGGCGGATAATAGCGCAGCCGCTCCTCAAGGTTTCTCAGCTTACCTTCAGCGCGGCGGCGCTCGATATTGAGACCTTCGAGAGTCGCGAGGCCTGCGGAGTCGTAGCCCCGATATTCCAATCTCTTGAGCGAGGCCAGCAACTGCCCAACGACCGGACCACGCCCCAAAATACCAACAATTCCACACATATCGATCAATGCAGCCCAAGTTTAAGGAGTCAGGAACCCGGTCATGAAATTCGCTTACCCGATGGTAACAGGTGTCGAGTTCGGTTTTCGCGACCGCCTGTACCGCCGCCGCATTCACAAGCGTGAGTTAGATCTCTTTCAGCCATCATCGCTTCGCGCGGCTACATTCCACTTGTAACTGGCGATCGAGTACAAACGGCGCAGCAGCTCTAGCTTGAATTGTTCCGCGTTACTGGATACGTTTTTCCAGCGCGGGTTTAGGAGACTTATCATACTTGAACCGAGGCAACTTACGCTCGGCCAGGTTAAAGTATTGGCGCCGAAGCTCCATTGTACGAAAGTAAGCTCTCGATATCGAAACGTTCGTCGATCTATACCAACGTTTGCTACTCTTTCTCACTTTGTCGCGCCTCGCCCCTCACTGCCTGCCGCGAGCTGGACATTAGCAACGGCACAGATCATGGTTGATGAGTCGACCCAAGATTGCGTGTTCTGTTCGGAAGTTAAAAGCGCTTTGTAGACTGCGGCTCTATGAGCAAGTTTTGGCTGTGTTCTGACTTGCGTGCCGCCATTCCGACAGATGCATTGACGAATGCGACGTCGCTCTCCCACGCCATGACGAGACCGCACGAAATGCACACTTGCTCCTGAGGACAGATAAGGAGCACAGACCGCCGCTTCTATCTCATTACAAATGTCGCCCAGGGGCAAACGCGCCGCGAGCACGCGTAAGGGCGTTTTGCCATCCATCTCGCCTGCTTAGGAACATCGCGTCGCTAGGGTTACTGGGCTTCATTTTTGAAGCTCAATGTGTTGGCATCCTTCAGTCCAGATATAAATGAATGTATATAGTGTGCATTCCTACATGATGTGTATGACTGAGCTAACGATCGCTTTCTTTTAATTGCGGGTGGAGCGCGTGTGCGCATCTAGATTTTTCGAGAAACGGCTTCGCAATGGTGTTTCTTTGCGGCGCTACTAAGGGAAACTATGGCGGCTCAGGAGTCAAAACGGCGCGTTGCGCTGATTACGGGCGTCACCGGGCAGGACGGCGCCTATCTCGCCGAATATCTGCTGTCGCTTGGCTATATCGTGCACGGCATCAAGCGCCGCTCGTCCTCGTTCAACACCGCGCGTGTCGATCACCTCTACCAGGACCCGCATGTCGGCAACGGGCCGTTCCTGATGCACTATGGCGACATGACGGATTCGACCAATCTGATTCGCCTGATGCAGCAGATCCGCCCCACCGAGATCTACAATCTCGCCGCGCAGAGCCACGTCGCCGTCAGCTTCGAGAGCCCGGAATATACCGCCAATGCCGACGCCATCGGCGTGCTGCGCCTCCTGGAGGCGATCCGCATCCTCGGCATGGAGAAGCAGACGCGGTTCTACCAGGCCTCGACCTCCGAGCTCTACGGCCTCGTGCAGGAGATCCCGCAGAAGGAGACCACGCCGTTCTATCCGCGCTCCCCTTATGGCGTCGCCAAGCTCTACGGCTACTGGATCACGGTGAACTACCGCGAAGCCTATGGCATGTTCGCCAGCAACGGCATCCTGTTCAACCACGAGAGCCCGATCCGCGGCGAGACGTTCGTCACCCGCAAGATCACCCGCGCCGTCGCCCGTATCGAAGTCGGCCTCGAGGACACGCTCTATCTCGGCAATCTCGAAGCCAAGCGCGACTGGGGCCATGCCAGGGATTACGTCGAAGGCATGCACATGATCCTCCAGGCCGACAAGCCTGGCGATTTCGTGCTCGCCACCGGCGAGACGCGCTCGGTGCGCGAGATGGTCCAGCTGGCCTTCGCGCAGGTCGGCCGCCGCGTCGCATGGCGCGGGCAGGGTGTCGACGAGACCGGCGTCGACGAGACGACCGGCAAGACCGTGGTGAGAATCGATCCTACCTATTTCCGCCCGACCGAGGTCGATCTCCTGGTTGGCGACGCCAGCAAGGCGCGCCAGGTGCTCGGCTGGAAGCCGAAGCGGACGCTTGCAGAACTCGTCGAGGAGATGGTGGCGAGCGATCTGGCGGACGCGAAACGGGACGTCGGCCGTGGCAAGCACAGCGTTTGAGCTGAAAGATAAAAGCGTCTACGTCGCCGGCCATCGCGGCATGGTCGGAGCCGCGCTGGTGCGCCGGCTCGAACGGGAGGACGTCAAGCTCGTCACGGTGGATCGCCGCGAGGTCGACCTCTGCAATCAGGCCGCCGTGTTCGACTGGTTCGCGCGCGTGCGGCCGCAGGTGATCTTTCTTGCCGCCGCAAAGGTCGGTGGCATCGTCGCCAACAACACGCTGCGCGCCGAATTCATCTACGACAACATTGCGATCGCGGCCAACGTGATCCATGCCGCGCACCAGAACGGTGCCGAGAAGCTGATGTTTCTGGGCTCGTCCTGCATCTACCCGAAGCTGGCGCCGCAGCCGCTAGGCGAGGATTCCGTGCTGACAGGCCCGCTGGAGCCGACCAACGAGCCCTATGCGATCGCCAAGATCGCGGGCATCAAGATGGTGGAGGCCTATCGCAGCCAGTATGGCAGGGACTTCATAAGCGTGATGCCGACCAATCTCTACGGTCCCGGCGACAATTATCATCCCGAGTACAGCCACGTGGTTGCCGCCCTGGTCCGCCGCTTCCACGAGGCAAAGCTCGCGGGCTCGAAGAGCGTTGTGGTCTGGGGCACCGGCACGCCGCGCCGCGAATTTCTCTACGTTGACGATCTCGCCGACGCTTGCATCCATCTGATGAAGACCTATTCCTCGCCGGAATTGGTCAATATCGGTACCGGCGAGGACATCAGCATCGCCGAGTTAGCACTCATGGTTGCGGCCGCCATCGGTTTTCGCGGTGAGATCAGATTCGACACGTCGCGCCCTGACGGCACACCGCGCAAGCTGCTCGACGTCGGGCGGCTGTCCAGGCTCGGCTGGCGCGCCACGACCTCGCTTGAGGACGGCATTCAGCTGGCGTACCGGGCGTATCGCGCCGACGGCGATGAACGGTACCAAAGTGATCTGCCTGTTCCGGGATAACGGGCCCAATCCTAGGCATCAATCCGCGGTGAATGTCCAGCCGAGCGCACTTGCCGCTCACGTCCTCCAACTTTGCTTCGCAGTTGACAAGCGTTCATTGTCACCGGGCTCGGTCGGACGCCAAGAACCCAAGTGACGCGATGTATCATAGCTACGACGCAGCATGGCCATGATCGAGACCTGCTACCATGAAGTCGAGAGCTCATCGTCTCAAAGCCGCTAAGTGCCGACCGCTGGACGGTCATTAGTCGGAAGCTTACTGGTGTCCCTTTCCTCTCGGCCAAGGCCTTAGCGATGGTCTGTCATCATCCTCGCTGACAGCGTAACGATGGACATGAGCGCGCCCAATATCCCAAACGCCACGCGCAAGCCAAACATGTGTGCGACGAGCCCAATGCCGGCGGGTCCAACGAGTATACCCGCGTAGCCGGCTGTCGTGACAACCGCGATCGCAACGGCTGGCGGCATTATTTTCTGTTTGCCGGCGCGTCGACAAAGTACAGGTACAACATTAGAAATGCCCAATCCAATGAGCAGGAACCCCGCCATAGCAATTAACGCAACGGGCGCGGCCACCACAGCCAAGAATCCTGTTACGATCGGCAGAGTCCCAACAATATGGCACGGTCACCGATTCGCGCCACCACGGCATCTCCACCGAGACGCCCTGCGGCCATTGCGATTGAGAAGAGCATACAACCAATGCCCCCATGCGCTTCCGCGAGAAGATCTCGTTCAACGAGAAGCAAAGCGCTCCAATCGAGCATTGAAACTTCGACAAGGAAAGTGATAGCCGCGAGCACAGCTATTAGCAACACACTGCGATTGGGCAAAACAAACGATGGCCCCTGCTGCCCCGCCCCCCCGCGAGCAACCCCGGCCAGGCCGATACAATCGCGATCGTCATCAGCGCCGAACAGACCAACGTCGAAAAAAGCGGGCCAAGCTGCAGCGACAGGAGCGAGGTCACGGCGGCAGAGCCGGTGAATTCCCCAATGCTGTACTGGGCGTGGAAGCCAGACATCAATGGACGGCCCGTGACGCGCTCCAATTCAATCGCGTGAATGTTCATGGCTACATCGATCGAGCCCAGTGAAACGCCGAAAGCAAACAGCGTAGCACCGAGCCTGACAGGTGTGTTGGCAATTCCAAGGCACGGCAATAAGATCGCGAGTCCAAGTCCACCCCCAAGGATAATGGGCTTGCTGCCGTACCGCGCATTCAATACGCCGGTCAAAAGCATCGCGATAACGGATCCCGTTCCGAGACAGAGCAACAGAAAACCAAGCATGCGGTCACCGACCGCGAGCCGATCCTTGGCGAGGGGCTCCAAAGGCGCCCAGGCCGCGAGGCCGAATCCGGCCACAAAAAATGCGAGCCGGATCCCAAGCAGGCCGGCAGACCAATTAGCAGGCAGGATCACGGGCGCTCCTGAGAGAACGGGGTCGCGAGCGCGACGCCCCTCATCCTGCGTGCGTCGCCTGCAGGCGGCGCTATCGACAATGATGGCCTCAAGCTGGCATTCTTTATCCTTGCAAATGCAATGCCGTCACAAAATTAGTAGACCACCTCACTAGGCAAGCGGACGGTGATCGTCGAGCCCGTGGATAGGGTGTGTCGGTTGTTCCTTCCCGGTTAAGCTGGCCATAAGAGGGTGACAGTTTTTGCTGATCTGCGACAACCGGAGGCTCAACGCTCACTGTGGCTTTGTCGCAAAGCCTACAAACCTCGCAAAGCCAACGGGGCGTGAAGATCTCGATTTGTAAGGTAACGTGAAGCGATCGCGGGCCCCTTCGCGTACCACACTGAGCGAACCTGGATTGATTTTATCGTCATTGCTTGGCCATCTGGGCATCAGCAGCGCCGGTGAGGTCGAGATCGGCAGCGATCTTCGCGCGGCCGGAGCTCGCATCGGCACGATGATCGGACGCGATCGCGACATAGACCGCCGGCAGCACGAAGAGCGTGAACAGCGTGCCCACAGACATGCCCGCGACGAGCACGAGCCCGATCGAGAAGCGACTCGCGGCGCCAGCTCCCGTTGCGGTCATCAGGGGTATGAAGCCCGTGACCATCGCCGCAGTGGTCATCAAGATCGGACGCAGTCGGACGCGCGCCGCCATCTCTATAGCCGAGCGACGGTTAAGTCTCTCTTTGAGCTGCAGCTCATTGGCGAACTCAACCATCAGGATGCCGTGCTTGGAAATTAACCCGACCAGTGTCAACAGTCCGATCTGGGTGTAGATGTTCATCGTCGCCCAGCCAAAGAATGGCGGGATCAAGGCGCCGACGATTGCCATCGGCACGCTGATCAGGATGATGAGGGGATCGCGCAGACTTTCGAACTGCGCCGCAAGCACCAAGAATATGATTATGAGTGCAAATGCAAAGGCAATGGCCAGTTGGTTACCCTCGTGCACATATTGGCGCGCGTCGGCAAGGAAGTCGTGACTGAATCCTGCGGGCAGTTTCTTCGCCTCCGCTTCCAGGAAGTCCACAGCCTGACCGATCGTGACGCCGGGCATCGGCACAGCCTGAAAGGTCGCGCAGTTGAGCTGATTGTAGTGGGTGAGCGCGTTCGGATCGGTTGCAGTCTCGATGGAGACTACGGTCGAAAGCGGAAGCATCGAGCCCCCCGCAGTCTTCACATAATAGCTCCCGATTGCTTGCGGCGCCAGGCGTTCTTCGCGGGGCACCTGCGGGATCACCTCGTAAGAGCGGCCCTGCAAATTGAAGCGGTTGACGTAGTTTCCGCCGAGTAAGGTGGCGAGCGCGTTTCCGATGGTCTGCATGGTGATGCCAAGCTCGTTGGCCTTGGATCGATCAACCTTGATTCGCACCACCGGCCGGTTGAACTCGAGGTCGGAGTCGCTCACCATGAATAGACCGCTCTTCTGCGCGGCTTCCTTCAGCTTCGACATCTGCTCGTAGACGGATTGGAAGTCAAACGTCGAATTGATCACCATCTGCACTGGTAGGCCATCCGAACCGCCTGGAAGTGGCGGCAAACTAAAGGCAAACGCGTTGATGCCTTCAATTTTGGACAGCTCGGCCTGGAGGAGCGACTTAAGCAAGATCGATGAGCGCTTGCGCTCGTCCCATGCCTTGAGCAACATGCCGGCCATGCCACTCTGCTGGCCGCCAACACCATTGAGTACAAAGCTCAAATCGGTCTCTGGAAATTTTTGGAGCGCGTGTTCGAGCTTGGTGCCGTAATAATCGAGGTAGTCGATATTGGCGTATCTCGGCGCCTTGGTTAAAGCGAATACGATACCCTGATCCTCCTCGGGTGCGAGTTCCTTGGAAGTATTCACATAAAGAAAGCCGACGAGGCCCAGCATGGTCAGCGCAAACAGGCCGGTAATCGGACGATAGTCGAGCGAGCGGTCGAGCTTTCGGCCGTACCATCGTGTCATGGTGCTGAACCCGCGGTTCACAAATGTTGCAAACCGCCCCCCCTCTGCGCGCATCAGGAAGACCGAGCACATCATCGGCGATAGGGTCAAAGCAATCACGCCCGACACGATCACCGCTCCTGCCAGCGTAAACGCAAACTCGCGGAACAGCGCGCCAGTGAGGCCGCCGAGAAACCCGATTGGAGCATATACCGCAGCCAAGGTAATCGTCATGGAGACAACGGGGCCGACGATCTCGTGCGCGCCCCTTATAGCAGCCTCTAGAGGCGGCGCACCTTCTTCCAAATGGCGATGAATGTTCTCCACCACAACGATCGCGTCATCGACCACGAGACCGATTGCGAGAACCATCGCAAGGAACGTCAGGAGATTGAATGAAAACCCCAGCGCCAGCATCATGCTGCAGACACCAACAAGCGAGAGCGGAATAGTGACCACAGGAATGATGACCGACCGCAGCGACGCCAGGAAAAGGAAGATTACCGCCACCACGATCACGACGGCTTGGATGAGCGTCTTCTCCACCTCATCGAGCGACGATTGAATGAATTTGGTGGAGTCGTAGGCCACGTTCATCTTCATTGACGGCGGCAGGTTACGCTCCATTTCTGGAAACAGCGCCCGAACGCCTCTCGCTATGTTTAGCGGATTGCCTTGCGGGCTTGCTCGGACGCCGATAAAGACCGCGTGCTCGCCGTTCATAGCGACGCTAGTGTCAGTGGTCTGCGCGGCAAGCTCGACTATCGCAATGTCCGCTATGCGTACAAAGCCACCGTCATTGGATTTGACGATCATGCGCTTGAAGTCATCGACACTCCGCAGATCCGTGTTTGCCGTAACATCGGAGATAGTGAAATAGCCCTTGGTCTGGCCGGCCGCGGCCTGGAAGTTGTTAGCGGCGAGTGCAGCCGACACTTCGGCCGGCGACACGCCGTGCCCTGCCATTTTCGCGGTATCGAGCCATAGCCGCATCGCAAAGCTCTGGCCGCCCAGGATGTCTGCCGCTGCGACGCCGTCGACCGTTGACATAGCGGGCTGCACAACGCGCGAGAGGTAGTCGGAGATCGCGCTGGCCGCCAGTTCCTCGCTGGAGAAGGCGATATACATGACAGCGGTGGCCTGACCGGTCGACTTAGTGACGACCGGATCGTTCGATTCCTTCGGAATTAAGTATTTAACTGAGTTTACCTTGGAGAGCACCTCGGTGAGCGCTTCATTGGGATCAAAATTGAGCTTGATGTAGACTTGGATCGTGGAGGTACCGAGCACCGATGAGGAAATAACGTAGTCGACGCCCTCGGCGGAAGCGACTGCCTGCTCCAGGGGAGTGGTGATGAACCCCTGGATCGTATCGGCCGAGGCCCCAGGATAGGAAGTAGTGATATTGACGACCGTATTAGATAGCTTGGGATATTGCCGGATCGGCAGTACCGTGGCCGCGCGAACGCCGATCAGTAAGATCAGGCAACTAACAACGACAGACAATACCGGACGTTTGATGAAAAGCTCGGTAAATGCCATCTCGACTCGCATTTCAAGAGGGGTATGCAAATTCGCCGGCAACGTACACCAGCGATGATCATCAATGCGGCGACTGTACTAGAGACCCGAGCACAAGCGACACGTTATTGGCTACTCTAAGAGCTCACGCGCTGGCGAGCGCGGACGCCCTGTCCTCCGCTTCCAATTTCGTCGCTCAATAAAGTGCTATTCCGCTGATCTGGTGGCTGATCGGGATCTCGATAGTGGCACCTTCCTGCCCTTTTTGCGTGCAACAAGATGTTCGTCTCAACACCTGATTGGAACGCGCCGACTTCTGGCAGGGCATCAGTTCAAACTTCGCACTGAACCGCAGATCGAATGATCTAGGTTCGACATCGAAAGTACAAACGATCTAACCGGCGCTCAACTCTACAAAGGTAAGTGGGTGATATAGCATCGGCTGCAAAGCACTAAACCAAGGTTTGTCGAATTGGCCGCTGATGGCCGCCAACAGACTTACAGGGTTGCCGGACACAACGTTCACGGCCCCACACATTCCGTGCGCACGCACTGTCGCTTGGCTGACGCGCCGAACAAATTCGTATCGGCGCTCGCCCTCTGCTACCAGCTCGATCCGCCTCTCGTAACAGTGGCTTGAGTGTTTCTTGCTCGATACACTGCGCACGGTTTGGCCACTCATTACGCTACCGGGTTGGCAACGCCAGTATTACGTTGTCGATCAGCCGCGTTGAGCCAACATAGGCGACCGCACAAAGCGCCGCGGAGCGCAGCAGTGGCCTCGGTTTCGATCTGTTGCACCTGTGTGACGCGGTCGTCGAACGCTCCGACTTCCGGGCACGTGGCAGCCAGGGTTTTTCGCGGAACGCTTGGCCATTTGGTGAAACTGCAGCGCGCCGCAATCTTCGTCACGCCACCTTACGATTACGCTTGGCACTATGGCCCCGCGGCCATTCCGCGTCCGAGGCGCATTCTTATGGGTATCCATCCGATCCTCACGGGGGTACGCTTCAGCTTCGTCGTTCAGGGATGGACAACCGACCGAAAACTCACATCTAAGTGGTCTCACAGGCATCCTATTCGAAGCGGCTGCCCCTTGCGGCCCTCTAGAAGCGCGCGTATGCGCGCAGCGATCTGCCGTGCTTCCTTCGGCCGCAGGTTGGGCGTCATGCAATCGAGTATGGCTAGCATCGCCTGAACTTCGTCGATGTTAAGTATTGCGGCGTCGCGATCTGATGGTCCCAGCGACTGATCGGCGGCACGGGCTTGATTGGCCGCAAGCACCGCAAGGGCTTGCGACCGCAAGGACATGATATGCCGCTCGAATATATGCATTTATCGGCCTGAGCTGCCCTGTGGGCATAGTGCCGCAAGCGCTGGTGGCCAACCCGGTCACGAAGACTGGAGCTGGCCACCTTTGCTCCCGGGAGGCTCAAATCCTCAAGGCTATCAACTTGTATCTTCTAGAAGTACCGAAGGGCACCTACCAAAATCGGTCGGTCCCATCCTCACCGGCGGCTCTCTAAGCTAGGTCTTCGCCCTGGATAAGTTGGAGACACCACCATGCCCAGACACGTGCGCTGTGCATAAACAAGAATGAACGGCCAAACGCGCATGAGAGACGCGAGAACGTAGACGGAGTAAATCCAGACGGAGCGCGATAGAAGCAGTCCCTCTGGAAAGATTATCCGAGACCTCGAAAGCCACGACAGGGAGTACCGGCAACGTAGTCGGCGTCGTCGTCGCTACACATGGCGGACACAATTGCACCAAGATAACCGCGGCCGCTGCTTCGCAGGCAACCTCCTTCCCTTCCAGAGGGGTTGGTGATGATTGATCGGAAGCAGTGCGGCGCGGCTCGGCGCCGTTTGGTGGCACTGGACAGACGTTGTCCCTTGCCCGCCCCATTGCCAATTGAACTTAGCACTCGGCGCTCGTCCCCCACGGGGCAGCGCTGTCCCTGCAATCCCGCTAACAGGCTCCAAGCTCAGCTAGCGGTGGCAAAATGCTAATCGGGAGCTTAGCGCTCGTAAAACGAGTAATATTGCCAGAACGAGACCTAGCCCGTGAGTCGGAAGCAGTGCGAACACGGCTCGGCGCCTGACGGCCTGGGGGCATCATGAAGCACGATCTCTGCCGCATCCGCGGTGCAATGAGCTTAACGGAAGCGTAACTCGGCACATGGTGGTCCTTCAGCTCATGCGCTGTCCCTGCCACGCCCCCGTTAAACCCAACGATTGTTTATCGGGGTTGGCTTACCGAAAGCTGACAGACCTGCGCAGCAATTTATATGACGAAAAGCAGCCCAGGTGGCCGCTTGCCGCCCAGAGCAATATCGACGTTTACTCCTCGGATAGTAGCCACTCGGCATGTTTGCGACCAGCGGCAGCCGCTCCGGGGCGACGCGCCGGATAGCGCGCAGCCAATCCACTGCACGTTTATGACTGAGTGACCTCACGCCCCCCGGCTCGTGCCGGCTTTTTGACCGCGCAGGACTGGCCATTCGGATCGCGCATCAGTTGCTTTCGAACCCGAATACGCCGCGCCGCTTACCGGGGCCCGCTCCACGCTGGGTTCTCGTACCGAAGATGATTGTGTCCGTTTCGTCAAAATGCGCTACCACGCCTTCATGAGGCCCATTAGCCTGTAAGCGTCTAAACTAGGCTGAATTTGCGAGTTCGACAGAAAGTAGCGCGGATGCGACTCGGCGCCTATATCAAGGAGCTTTCCCTATCACGTGCCGCTGGCTCAGTAGTTAGCTCCGGGGATCACAAGGTAAGGCACCCGGCTTTCCTGCGAGGGCCGTCGCCTCAGGGTACGGTGGGACTTTAGCGATAGAGCGTCCTCGGGTGGCCTACCAGCATTGGTGGTCATGCACAGCAATCGAAAAACTGCTGGTAAAACTTGAGGATATGCGCGTTTACCCCGCTAATCCTGGGCAGGTTGAACTTCCCCCCTGCTCCGGTGGGTGCCCAGATGGATAGCTGATTAGGTGCCTCCTCAGCATAGATTGCCCGCGGTGCTTCTCACCTCAGTTAAGCAAGTGATGGGTTCTGGGATCTGACGCTGAGGTCGATCGTATATCGGTCGTTCGATGCGCGCCACGGCTGCCGTGAGCAATACCACTACGTTGTAAACCGTCGAGAACAGCGCAACACTGGAGCCGTTTTCGCGGTGGCGGACGTATTGAAGACGCATCAGAGCTCATCGGCACGATGAGACCCCAACCCTCAATGCAATCGGAATAGGAACGGTCGCATCAAAGTCTCTTTGACAACGAGTTTGATACGGTCGCCGCCTTTGGCCGTCACAGAGAGGCATGTAAAGCAAAGGAGGACATCAATTGATCAGACCTTCGGGCCTCATCCTGCGGCTCGCCATTCCCGCCTCTCGTCGGTGCATCTTACGCTCATGGGACAAAGGGTCGTGGGCCAGCGAAAGGCATCGATTTCGTCAAAGATCGGTACCTATGGTGGGCTTTGCTGGTTCGAACGCCTGTTTCATCGAGGAAGTTATCTGGTGGCGAAGGGCCACGAGGTAACTACGCCAAACTCGGAGGTTGTCTCTCGACGCCGGTGACGATTACCTCAAGCGCGCGGGTCCTACCGCCTGCCGTCGGTCCCTAGACCAAGGTGCCGCTCGTAAGCTGTGACTGCGGCGAACAATATAGTTCCCGACGCGCTTTGGCCCTTCAGTTACGGCGAGATTGTCAGGTAAGACAAGGACTTCGGGTGCCACGCACGCGGCGACGCGGGAGATATCGAGAATCCTCCAAAAGAAGCGGCTCCAAAGACTAAATTTCCTCCCGGAACCGTTTTCACGCAATATCCAGGCTCATAGGCTTGGCCCTAGTAGTCCGCCGATCATTGCCCGAACCGCGATTTCCGCTCGCCTGGATAGACCTGCTAGAGACATTTCAGCCATCGGGTCCAATCAGAGCGAACTGGTGGCGAAATCGATAGCTGGAACAGAGTCCCGTGACGGAGCCCGGAGTTTGCACCCTGGTATTCGCTAGATTGAGACGCTATGCCCCCTCCGAGCAGTATCAATTCGGCGCAAGCAAAGCCGTTCGCTGCTCTCTTTTCCATCGATTAAGCACCCGATTGCACGACGAGCTCATAGGGGCCGTTGCACTTAGTTATCACCCGAGCAGGATGCTCGAGATGATCAGTCCCCACCACCTCTTGTCGACTGGCGCCAGCGCAGGTGCGTGCACCTCGTTGAGCCTCGCGATGACGTAGAGGCTCGATCGTGCGGGAAGCTGATCGCAAAATTGTCTTGCAGACGAATCCAGACAAGGCGATCTTGCGTCTCGCGCGAGTACTTGCTCGTGTGGCCGCGAGGGAAGATCATGAAAGAGAGCTCGCCAATCGAAGAGACGACAAGGAAAAGAGCGACGATCTATGCTCGATTCTCAACCGATCTGCAGAACGAGCGGTCGATTGAGGATCAGCTTTCACTTTGTCAAAGCTATGCCGAGCGCGAAGGTTTAACTGTTGTCAGTACCCATGAAGATCGGGCTCGTTCAGGCGGGTCCGTCATGGGCCGCGAAGGCCTTCTGCGGATGTTGGACCAGGCGCGAGAGAGATCCTTCGACGTGGTAATCGTCGAAGCGCTCGATCGCCTCTCTCGCGACATGGAAGATCTCGCTGGCATTCATAAGCGGCTGTCATTTCTCGGGATAGAGATCCGGGCGGTCCACGAGGGAGTCGTTAACACCGTGCTGGTCGGCCTTCGCGGTTTGGTCGGACAACTCTATCGTGAGGACAATGCGCACAAAGTGCGTCGCGGCCAAGCGGGGCGGGTCAAGCAAGGTTTGGCTGGCGGCGGCCTGACATACGGGTACGCCGCGGTCACCGGAAGAAGCGGCGAACGAGTGGTTGTCGAGACCGAGGCACAAGTGATCCGGCGCATATTTCAGGAATACGTAGACGGTCGTACGCCTCGGGAAATCGCGCATGATCTCAATAAGGAGAGGGTATCACCTCCGCGGGGGCGCGCCTGGAATGCCTCAACAATCAATGGCAATCATGAGAGGGGCGCCGGCATTCTGCTGAACGAACTTTATATGGGACGCCTTATCTGGAACAAAGTCAGGATGGTGAAAGATCCCGACTCGGGAAAGCGCCTGTCACGACCGAATCCGAGGAGTGACTGGCAGGTGGCTGAAGTGCCCCATCTTGCAATTGTCAGTCCAGAGTTGTTCACAGCTGCCCAGCAACGCAAAGGGGAGCGCAGCCACGGCCACCCGACCCATCAACGACGGCCCCGTCGGATGCTATCTGGCTTACTCCGTTGTGGTTCATGCGGCTCGGGTATGGCAACGAATGGACGGGACAAATCGGGGCGCGTTCGGATTCGCTGCTCAGCGGCGACGGAGAGCGGCACGTGTCCGGACGCCAAGACTTTTTATTTGGACACTGTCGAGAGCGCGGTCCTCAACGGTCTACAGGCCGAATTGCGCGCGCCGAAGGTTATCTCAGAATACGTACGCACGTATCTTGAGGAACGGAAGCGCCTCGCGGCCACCTCACATGCAAAACGGCAGCGCCTTGAGCAGCAGCTTGGGCAAATTAACCGGGAAATCGAACGACTGGTGGATGCGATCGCGAAAGGACATGGCGATCCATCCGTTCTAGGACCGCGATCGACTGCCTTAGATGCCGAACGAAAGCGGATATCTGAGGAGTTGCAGAGTGAACCACCCGCCCTGAAGGAAGTCGCGCTGCATCCGGCCATCCTCAAACGCTATGAGGAGCAACTCGATCGGCTTGAAGACGCACTGGGCAAAGGCGTCAGTGGGGGCGACGGAGAGGCCGCGGAAGCCATCAGAGACCTAGTCGAGACGGTCACCGTGTTCCGCGATCCAGGCCGCCCAGGTGGTGTAGCCGTGGAGATAGCAGGCCGGCTAAACGCCCTGCTTGGGGAAAAGGCCTATCCAAACCAAGTCAAAGGAGTGTGGGGAAAGGTGGTAGCGGGGGAGGGACTCGAACCCCCGACCCCAGGATTATGATTCCCGTGGCCCATTTTCCAGGGCGAGCGGCGTTAACTATTTCAAGGATTTAGCCGCAGAAAATGGTGGCAAACTGCCCCCACACCCCTTTCCGCCGTCGAGATTTCGGGCGATGGGTGGGTACACGGGTGAGTACAGTAATGAGTTTCCAACGCGTAGAAATCACGTCCAGGCACGTCGCCGACGCTCTCATGGTGGCCAGGGGCGAAGGCCTCGTCCGAGACGACGGAAAGGCGACGAAGCTCAACGATGGCGAGGTCGCCGACGACAAAGGAATCGACATCTGGGCCGACACCACGCTGCCTTACCTGCAGCTTCGGCGCCGGGGCGGGTCCGTCAAATGGATGGTTCGCACCAAGAAGACGCTGCGCTCGGTCGGCGGCGTCCGCGAGCGCGGCCCCGACTATCTGTCCGTCGCTGCGGCCCGCAGAGCGGCGACCGACATCTATACCGAGCTGCGGTACGCCAAGGCCGTGGACCCCGCTTCCGACGACGAGACCCCGGTCGGATGGACGCTCGGACAGGTCTGCGTCGGGTACCAGCGGTTCCTGGCTCACGACCGTTGGATCAACAACCGCACCAAACCGCCAAGCGAGGGCACGAACGACGACGTGAGGCGGGCGTTCGGCCAGGCCAGCTATCAGGATCTCGGGATCGTCCCGGTTCTGCAGCTCGATCGCGTGCAGCTGAATGCTGCGCGCGACGGGGTCTCGTCGTACCGTCAGCGTCAGAAATGCACCGCTTACATCAAGGCCGCCCTTAGCTGGGCGGCCGACGAGCACCCCGACGAGAGCGGGCTGACCGAGTCCGTGCCGCGGTGGTGGGAGAACGTGAACGCCGGGAAACCGGATCCCGAGACGATGCGGCAGATCGAGCAGCGCCGGAAGCAACATCGTCAGAACAAGGCCGATCTCACCGTCGACGCGATCGCGGCCACGTTGTTCGCACACGAAAAGTATTGCGCGGCGCGCGAGCGCGTGCCGGGCTTCGCGGCGGTCACCGCCGGGATCAGGTGGGGAATCTGGTGGGTCGCTTTCACGGGCAACCGGCGTCTGTCGACCGTCGAGCTGCTGCGCGACAATCTGAAGGAGCAGGACGAATTCGGCGAGCCAGGCTGGGGCCGCGCCGAGTGGACGGCCGAGCAGATGAAAGGCAAAGAGGATTTCTGGTTGCCGCTGCCGCCCGTCGTCTATGCCATCGCGGCGGCCTCGATGTCGGATTGGCAGAAGGCCGTCGACTACAACGGCCGCGCGCACACGGCCTGCGCGAAGACGAATTGGGTGTTCGCATCCCAGCAGCGCTACGTGCGCGGCAGCGTCGGCACGGAGCTGAAGGACGTCAGGATCTACCCGAACAGCCTGAACCGGCATCTGCAGCGCATGCGCGCTGCCGGCGCCCTCAAAGGCCTGCCGTTGTTCAATCCGCATCTGGTGCGATCTCCCGTCGGCGATTTCATCGAGCAGAACGTCACTGGCGTGGCGTCGTCGCTGGTGCTATCACATAAATTGAAAGACGGCGGCGACGAGGCGGCGGCGACAACGCGCAACTACTATCTGACCGGCCAGCGCATGCGCGAGAAGACCGCCGGCATGAAGGCGTGGTCCGAGGCGCTCGTCGCGGCGTACCTCAAGATACCTGACGCGAGGCTGCCGGAGCCCATCGAGCAGCGACGCGGGCGGGCCTGAAAACGAAAGCCTCGGCGATGAAGCCGGGGCCGTCGTTCAGGAGGGTATCGGTGATTTACCCGCGAGATCGCGGAAGTCGTCGGTCTACCCGGTCATCACATCACGTCCCAATCGGCGTCGGTAGGCCAGTCGACGGCGCGCAGCTTTTCGCTCGCCTCCCGGATCGCGAGGGCGGCGACAGCCAGCGCGGACAGCATCTCGCTGCGCGAAGCGTAGACGCCGGCTCCATTGTTCTCGGCGCCGGCGCGCTGGAGTCGCTCCAGTGCCGGCCAGAGCTCACCCTCGTCGATGGTCTGGGTCGTGGTCTGCGCCGCCCTCAGCCGGCGACGAGCTTGGTCCTTAGTCATCTTCGCTACTCCAGTTCGGCGAACATCTTGCCCGCCAGGGTTTCGATCTTCTCGGCAGCCTTCGTCATGCGGCCGGCTTCCGTCAGCAGCGCCTCGGCGACGCGGCGATAGACGTCATCGGTGACGGGCTTGGCGCCGGTGACGATGAACGACATCATCTGCTTCGAGACGCCGGCCGCCGCGGCGAGCTGCGTCAGGCCGCGCGGGCCGAACGCCGTCTCGGCGGCCATCTTGATGCGGGCGGCGCGCGGCGAGAGCTTCGCCATCACGCCGCAACCGTGGCGATAATCGGCGCCCATTCCTTGGCCTCGGCGTCCCAACGGTGGGTCTGCTCCCAGACATCGTAGCGGGCCTGCTGCGCCTTGATCTCGGCGCGGACATCATGGATCTCGCGGTCGCGGCGCTCGAGGTCGTCGGCCTTCAGCCGATCGAAGTCGCAGAGTCCGTCGAGACCGTGCTCGGCCTTCATGGCGTCGAAGTTGGCGCGGGTGATGTCGACCGAGATCTTGGGCCGGTCTCCATACCAGCGATCCGCCTTGGGGTCGTTGTAGCGGACCAGGATCGGCTTCGTCTCGGCCTCGACGGCGTTGCGGGACCCGACGGCGCGAGCCTCCCAGTCTTGCAACCACCTGATCGAGTAGCCGAGCCGGTCGCGGGAGACCTCGAACGGTAGGAACTTGGCGCCGTCGCAGCTCGCGGTCTGCCAGCCGTCTCCGGGGCGGCGGTAGCCGTGGAGGGCGATGACGCCGGTGTTCGCCAGGATCTGACGGCCGCAGCACTGACACGTCATGGCCGCCGCCTCGCGGGCGATCTGCTCCGGCGTCTTTGGCTCCGGCGGGTGACCGGCCTCACCCTTCTTCTTGACCAGCGGCTTTGCGGCCTTCAGCAGCGCGTGCAGCGGCAGCAGCGCGCTCTCCATGAAGTCGGCGTACTCGGTCAGGCCGCCGTGCTGGCGCGCGCGACGCAGGAACGCCGGAAGGTTGTGCGCATCGAACGAGGCGATCAGGGCATTGGCGTCGTAGGCGCGGCCCCACATGCTGCGGTCGGCACCGGCGTCGGATCCGTCGTCGACGTCCTCCTTCAGGAAGGCCTTGGTGGCCTCCTCGATCGACCAGTTGATGATCTCCTTGGCCTGGACGAGGTCGCGGTTGCGGACGACGCCCTCGGCGACGCCGGCCTCGATCGCGCAGACGGCGGCCTCCAGCGCGTCGGCGCGGCGGGCGTGGATGTGCGGCTTGATGGCGGACAGGTCCATTGTCGTTCCTCGATCAAGCCGAATAGTCGAAGCCGTGATCGGCCTCGCGGCCGACGATGCGACCTGCGTGGGCCCAGGCCGCCCGCAGCGCGCGGCTGCCGGTGATCGCGGTGAACTTCATGCCGTCGTAGTAGCCGTCGACGCGGTCGCTCAGCGTCACGGTATGCTTCAGGAAGCCCGTACGGACGGGCGAGCTCACGGAGAAACGGGCCCGATGGCCGGCGCGCGCCTGCGTGGGATTGCGGTTCGACATTCTTGCCTCCTCTCGGCGCCACGATGGCGGCGCCTTCTAACGCCCCGAGCCCGGAAGGCCATCGCTGGCCGCCGGGCGTGAGGTCGATGTCGGCGTGATTTACCGCGTCGGCAGTTCGATGATCTGGCCGTTTTCGAGCCGGAGCCCGAGCTTCACGTCGCAGAACCGGTAGCGGTTATGATTGCCGTCGATGCTGTGCCCGCCCATGTCAGGGTAGACGTGGATCTCGAACCAGCCGCCGTCGATCTCCTTCGGCGGCGACTGATAGGCGTATTTGCTCGACCGCTTGATGCGGGCCATAAGCTGCTGGCTCATCTGTGTCCTCATCCTCTCGACGCCGCGATCATCGCGCCGTCCTTGGTAGACAATATGTCTACCTGATCGGGAGAATGCAACAGATCATTTGTTGACAGAACTCAGGAATCAAGCGCGCGAAGAATCCTTAGCTTCCCATCCATGGTTAATTTGCCTGCTATAGCGGTCAAAATGGAGAACGAACCGCGAAATTGACTGCTATAGCGTGCAATCCGCGTCGTCTTTCTCCTCGAAACACACAGGCTGTTGATGACACAAGCTGGCGCCAGTTCGCCCAATATATTAGGCGAACCTGACCTCTTCGCCGAAAACGCCTAGTATATTAGGCGATCAGCGCTTCGGGGCGATCGAGAACTGCCACGTCTTCACTTGCTGCGTGACGCCGTATACTCGTACGCTCCTTCGTGACCATCACGGCCGCGGATTGGCCCCCTGCTCGTTCGGCCAGCGCTGCCAGATCATCGTCGACCTGTTGAAGGCCATGGCGTACGGATCGCTCTCGTCGACGGTGTCCGCCGGCTTGTGGCGTTCGATCTTCCTGATCGCCGACGAGGCGCGCTCGGCGTCATCCTCATCTTTGAAGCCTTCCGGATCGGAGATCATCTGCTCGAACCCGAGATGCGCCATGTAGGCAATATCCAGGATCTCCTGCCTCTTGAGATCGATCCGTGTCTCGCCGTCGCGCGCGTCCATAAGTTCCTGACCGGCTTCGAAGCCCTTGTGCCACGCCGCCAGCCCCATCGCGTCGCCGAGCATCGCCGCACCGGTCAGGTACAGCCTGCAGCGCGTATGGACGTCCTTTTGGGCGAGGGCGCGCTTCATGTAATCTAGCGCTTCAATCACCTTCTGTGGCAGGTCCTCGCCCTTCTCCTCGTAGTGGTGGCTGCAGGTCCTGGACAGGTCCGTCACCGCTTCGCGCATGCCGGCCAGCCTGGCCGACGCCCGCCAGCCTCGCACGAGCGACACCGTCGCGAACACCATCATAATCCCGAACAGCACCGCGAATGTCGTCTGATTGTCGCTCAATGGCCGCTCCCGCGCAGGTGGCGCCATCATGGACGGGTCGGTCCCGGAAATCCACGCTCAAGTCACTGGATGATGCGCAGGTGCGCGCCCCTCGCCTTGTCCTGCCCCGGCAGATTGATCGAGTAGGTCTTGGCGACCTCGGTCTCGTTCATGATCAGCATCTTCGACAGGTCCGCGAGCGAGTAACCCATGTCGTTGATGTGCAGCGAAAACAGGTCGCTCACCGTACGGGGCTCCTCCGGCGCGAAGTCGAGCTCGGGCGGCTCGCGCAGCCGGATCTTGTGGATGTTGAACTGCTTCCAGATGTACTGCGCCTGGGTGGTGTTGAGGGCGCCGGCGCGCTGGGCCGCGAAGACGAGCGAGGCCATCGAGACCTTCCACTCGGGCTTCAGCGAGGCGAGCAGGCGCAGGTCGACGCGGCGGCCGACGAAGGCCGGTTTGATGTCCTCGGTCGGCAGCAGGAAGCACGACGCGAACTTGTCCGCCTCCGCCTCCATGTCCGGCGTCGGGAAGGTGTGCATGATCACGTGGCCGAGTTCGTGGCACAGGGTGAAGCGCATGCGGTCGGCTGACTGCTGGCGGTTCAGCACGATCACGTGCGGCATGCCGGGCACGGAGAAGCGAACGCCGGAGACCGACGAGCCGCCCAGATCGGAGTGCGTGACCAGGATTCCGGCGTCCTCGACCAGCGCCGTCACGTCCTGGATCGGGCCGTCGGGGACCTGCCAGAACCGGCGGACCAGGACGGCGATCTTCTCGGGATCGTTGTCGTACTCGTCGGCGTCGAAGCGGGGCAGCTTGTTCACCGGCTCCAGGTCGGTGGCTTCGAGCAGCTTGCGCAGGTGCATGACGCGGATGTTCAGCTCGGCGACGATGCGGTGCAGCTCGGTCGCCGACACGTCGGACTTCTTGCGCCACATCGGCGCGTGCACGCTGACCGGCGCGCCGTAGATGGCGTCGGTCTGCGCGAAGAATTCGACGGGCACCGAGAACGTCTCGGCCGCAGCCGAGAGCAATTGCTCCGACGGCTCCTTCAGCCCGTTCTCGATGCGCGACAATTCTGAATTGGGCACGCGGAGGCACTCCGCCGCCTCGTTCTGCGGGAATCCTCTTAGCTGCCGCGCTAGGCGCAGCATGACCCCTGACTTCGACATGATAGTTCCTCACCACGTAGAGGCGACGATTCGAATTTACGTCCGGTTAACCGCCGGCAAGCGGTCAGGACGCCTCGCCGCCCTTCTTCTTGTTCTTGGCCGAATCCTTGAGCTTCGCCACGCTGCGACGGCGGGGTTGCGGCGCCGCGGTCTTCTGCGGAAACTCGATGATGCCCTGATTGCCGCCCGGCATTTCGTAGCTCCAGAGCTTGCCGTCGCCGTTGCGAGCCGTCACGTGCACCGAGTCGTAGCCGGTGCCGAGCTCGTTCACCTTCCAGCAGATCTCGACCTTCATAGCCTGCGGCGCGTCCGCGAACGGGATCGCCGGATCCAGGAAGTTGTCGTTGGCACCGGTCGGGATGTTGGAGCCCCGGCCCTTGCGGCTCGCCTTCTTGAAGCGCACCAGCACCTTGCCGTCGAACAGGAAGCGCGCCGTCGATCCGGTCGGGAAGATGATCACGCCCGGCGCGTTGGTGAACTCCGCGATCGCGGCACGGATGACGCCGTCGAACTGGTCGGCGGAGTCGGTGCGCTTGTACATGTTGCCGGCGCCCTTCTTGATGAAGTCCTTGAAGGCCTTGTCCAGCACGGCCCTGATGCGGCCGTTGAACGGATCAAGCGTCTTGCGGACTTCATTCTCGACGGGCAGCGACATGCAGACAGATCTCCAAGGTGAATCGGTGCGCGCACCCTATCAGGAAAATGCCAAAAACGAAGAATTTTTTGCAGCTTCGTTGCAATGTAACAGTAACGCATTGAAATATTGTAACTTTTATTTTTGATATGGTTCCGCAGAAAACGAGGTTAGAAGAAGCCTCCCGTCGCCGAAATGCGCAAGAAAGGATTCGATTCGCCGGCGCCGAGTCCCTATATCCGGACTCCGATGGCTGGCAGGCGGAAGCGTTCGAGTTCAAGTCCCGATTTGGGGACCGTCGAGGGTGCGGTGCCCGCCGCCATGCCCGGCTTCATCCCGCCGCAGCTCGCCACGCTGCGGCTCAGGCCGCCCGGCGGCGCCGAATGGGTACATGAGATCAAGTTCGACGGGTATCGCAGCCAAATCCACGTTTCCGCGGACGGGACGCGCATCTTCACCCGCAAGGGCTTGAACTGGACGAAGCGGTTCGTGCCGATCACGGCCGCGTGGGCGGGCGCCGGCATCGGCCAGGCCGTCGTCGACGGCGAGATCGTGGTCGTCGTCGACAGCCGCACGGACTTCGGGGCCCTGCAGGCCGACCTCGCCGCCGGGCGACACGACCGGATGCTGTTCTACGCCTTCGACCTCCTGCACCTCGACGGCTACGACCTCCGGAAGGTGCCGCTGATCGAACGCAAGCGGCTGCTGCGCGAGATGATCGAGCGCCGCGGCCTACGCGCGCCGGTACTCTACTCCGAGCATATGGACGACGGCGTCGCGATGTTCGCCGGCGCGGTCAAACTGAACTGGGAAGGCATCGTCTCCAAGCGCGCCGACGCACCCTACCGCAGCGGCGACCGATCAGAGAGCTGGCAGAAGATCAAGACCAGCGTCCGCGAGCAGTTTCCCATCGTCGGGTTCATCCCCGGCGTCGGCGGGATCTCGGCGCTCTATCTCGGCAAGCGCGAGGGCCGCGAGCTGCGTTACATCGGCAAGGTCGGCACCGGTTTCACGCGCGCCTCGGCGGCCGCGCTGCGCCGGAAACTCGACGCCATCACGACGCCCAAGCAGCGTCTGACGAAGCAGGTGCGCAAGCCGAAGGCCACCTGGGTCGAGCCTACCCTGATCGCCGACGTGGAGTATCGCGACATCACCGACGACGGGATGCTGCGGCATCCGAGCTTCAAGGGGTTCGCGGAGAATTAGCCGATACCCGGCTCGATCGCCGCGATCAGCGCCGCTGCGATCGCAGTGAGACCGATCAGTCCGAAGAGCGGGATCAGGAAATCCATGCACGCGCGCGGATATACGCGCAAGCGCGGCGAACGGCAGACGTTCCCTGAGCATCTCCCACGCGAGCGGGTGGTGATCGAGCAGCCGACGGCTTGCGAGTGCTGCGGCGGCAACCGTCTGCGCAAGCTCGGCGAGGACGTGACGAGGACACTGGAAGTGGTCCCGCGCCAGTGGAAGGTGATCGAGACAGTGCGGGAGAAGTTCTCCTGCCGCGACTGCGAGAAGATCAGCCAGGCCCCGGCGCCGTTCCATGCCGTCGCACGGGGATGGGCCGGCCCGAGCCTGTTGGCCATGATCATGTTCGAGAAGTTCGGCCAACATCAGCCTTTAAATCGCCAGGCTGAGCGCTACGCCCTCGAAGGCGTGCCGATCGCGCTGTCGACCATGGCGGACGCCGTGGGATCGGTCAGTGCGTCGCTGGATCCCCTGCTGCGCCCATGTCATGGCGGCCGAGCGCCTGCATGCTGATGATACGACGGTGCCGGTGCTGGCCAAGGGCAAGACCGACACGGCACGGTGCTGGATCTACGTCCGGGACGATCGGCCGTTTGGCGGCGCCGGGCCTCCGGCGGCCATGTTCTACTACTCCCGCGACCGTAGGGGCGAACATCCCCAGGCGCATCTGGTGGGGCCGGCATCCTGCAGGCCGACGCCTATGACGGGTACAACCAGCTCTATCTGGCGGGACGTCACCCTGGACCGATCCGGGAAGCGGCGTGTTGGGTCCATGCGCGGCGCCCATTCTTCGCCATGGCCGATATCGAAGAGAATGCGCGTCGCAAGGCCCCCGGCAAGAAGGAGATCACGCTCTCGCCCATCGCGGTCGAGGTCGTGCGGCGGATCGATGCGCTGTTCGAGATCGAGCGCTCCATCAACGGCAAGAGTCCCGAGGAGCGTCTCCAGGTACGGCAGACGCTGAGCCGGCCTCTGGTCGAGGACCTGCAGGTCTATATGCGGGAGCAGCTCGCCAAGCTGTCCCGTGGGCATGACCTGTCCAAGGCGTTCAACTACATCCTGAAGCGATGGGCGAGCTTCACTCTCTTCCTGGAGGACGGGCGGGTTTCCAACGCCATTCCCTACACTGCTGGCGCAGCCAGTCCTCATCGGCCGCGCGCTTCAAGACGAGAGCAACGTCGATGAAGTGCGTGAGGACGGCAAGCACCGGTCCGGCCGGCGACCAACGGATGGCTTTCCCGGCAGCGGTGTGCGGAAGTGCTACCCTCGATACACGTAGGAGCGTCGTGCCAAAGGCGCAGCCACTTGGCGAGCGGCGGCCATGCAAGTAAACCACGGAAGTTCTGCAACCGCCAATCGATTGACGGCTTGCGGCGGCCGTGCGGGCGCCCCTGCTTCGCGTGGCGCGATCCCCATGCGTGAGCGGCAGGAGCCAGAGGCGATGTCCGCGCCCAGCGGCATGAAGATGACGTGATCATCCTGAATTTCTCCGCGTGCTGCAAGGTTCATCAACTCGTTGCTGCTGCCTCGTCCCTGGTGATCGAGCAAGACGAACAGCTAAAACCACAGCGCCCACAAACCCAGTTGCCGGCGGTACAAGGTCATTCCTGGCGAGCCTGCACCCGGTCATTGACGCTCAGAAGGCATTCCATTTCTCGCTCTTCATCGGGCATCAGTGAAACGGCCGAGCGATACCGGCCGGCAACGATACGGCGGAAGAGCCACAGAACGACGGGACAAGCCAAGAGCGCGGCGGAGCCGAAGTCGAGCGCGGCGCTCGCGGAGCCGAACGACGTGGAAAGCTTGCCACCGATTGCCGGTCCGGCCAGCATGCCGGCGTAGAAGACCGTGTAGAATAGTCCCATTCCGATCGGCCGCATCTTCTGGTCGAGCACGCGCGCCGGCAGGCTCATGATCGGCCCGGCCGGCAGGCCGCAGAGGAGTCCAAGAGCCACGATGATGGCAAGTACCATGCCGCTTCGCGACAGAAGAAGCGTCAGGAGGGCGAAGGCGATGCAGCCTGTCACGAGGACAGCCTCGCCGCGCCTGGTCCGATCGGCGAGGAAACCGCCGAACGGAACCGAGAGGGCGGCGAGCCAGAGCACGATGCTGATGGTTGATCCCGCTGCGGCACTGGACCAGCCCTGTTCGACAAGCATCGACGGGCCGAAACTGAAGATCATCGCAAAGCCGATATTGTAGAGGCACCAGATCAAGCCTGCGGCAATCATGGCGCAGATCGTGTTGGCGGTCAGGCTGCCGCGCTCGTTGTCTGCCGCGACGGTCGCATCAGGCGCGTGATAGACCAAGGCGATGACGCCGAGCCCGATCAGGATCAGCCCTGCGACGGCAAGATTGACGGCATGGAGCCCGAGTCCAGCCCCGATGGCTGGCAGAAGCATCAGGGAGAGCGCGATGCCAGCCGGCCAGGAGTTGATGAAAATGGCCATCGCGGTGGCGATTTCCCGGCCGGCAAACCAGTCCGCGACCATCTTGGTCATCAGAACGTTCAGGAGAACACCGCCGATGCCGGCCGTCAGCCGGCCCGCGATCTGCACGCTCCATGACGACGACGTGGTCATCAGCAGCTCACCGGCCAGCATCATCAGGAGTCCGGCAAGGACCGTCACCTTGTCGCCATAGCGGCGGCCGATCGCGCCGCCAGGCAGGGCAAGCGCGGTGCCCGGCGCAAAATAGAGTCCGATCAGAACGCCGATATCGGCCAGGCTCGCGTTCAGACTCTCGCTGAGCTGTGGCGCGACGGCGGCGACGCTCTGAAACTGAAAGGCGATGGCAGCACGAGCGACGAACAGAGCAGCGAGAATGGTCCAGCGGCTTCGCATTTAGAGGCTCTCAAATGTTATGAACTATGCCGTCGGCTTGATATTCTGGTTCAGGCGGAAGAAATTGGTCGGATCATACTTCGTCTTGAGCGCGGCCAAACGCGGATAATTCTCGCCATAGGCGTCGCGAATACGATCCTCGCCCTCATCGCCGAGATTGTTCGCGTAGACGCCGCCGGTCGAATAGGGCCTGACGGCGCTCCACAGCTCGCGCGCCCAGCGCATGTTTGCGTCGTCGTCGGCCGGATCGTCCCAGATCGCGACCGGAAAGCAATCGAACGCTGCATCGCGGTTTGCATAAGGCGAGTCGGATGCCGGAACGCGCGCGATTGCGCCGCCGACGTGCTGGAAGACCAATAGCGAGGAGGTGTTGGGCGCTCTCGCATAGGCGTCGAGCAGCGCGTCGATCGCACCCGCACTGATGTCGCGCAGGAACTGCGCCTTCCAATAATAGCGGCGCCCCCGCGGAAACAGGGCATCGCCGCCCGACTGAATCTCGAGATAGGGAACGGTTGCGAGGCGCGTCTCGACGGGAGCGCCGAACTCAACGATCGGCGAAAGCGCTTGCTCGCCGTCAAGATGCGAGCCGACATAGCAACCGGCGATGCTGAAGAAACGATCGCCCGACGGTAGCGTCACGAGGGCGGCATCGACGTTGACCTCGTCGGCAGCGCTTCGGGCGAATTCATCGTAGAACCGCATGGCCTCGCGTCCCTGATCATAGGGATGAAGGGCGGACGCGACGAGCAATGACGTGCCGATCGCATGCAACTGGTATTCGAAGGCAGTCACGATGCCAAAATTGCCGCCGCCGCCTCTTAAGCCCCAGAACAGGTCGGAGTGTTCGGTCGCACTGACCTTTAAGACATTTCCCTCGGCCGTCACCACTTCGGCGGCGATCAGGTTGTCGCAGGTCAGCCCGTATTTGCGCCCGAGCTTGCCGAAGCCGCCGCCAAGCGTGAGCCCGGCGATGCCGGTGTCGCTGTTGACCCCCATGGTGGTCGCCAGGCCGTACGCCTGCGTCACACGATCGAACTCGCCAAGATCGAGGCCTGCCTCTGCGCGCGCGGTGCGACGGACCGGATCGACGTCGATGCGTTTCATCCGCGACAGGTCGATGACCATGCCACCGTCGCAGACCGAGAGCCCGGCGACATTGTGGCCTCCGCTGCGAACGGCCACCGGCAACGTGCGCGATCGCGCGAACGTCACGGCCTCGACCACATCCTGCGCATCCGCGCAGTAGGCGATCACGGCCGGCTTCTTGTCGATCGCGCCATTCCAGACCTTGCGCGCCTCGTCATAGCCGGCGTCCCCTTTGAGGACCACCCTGCCCTTGAGCCGCAGCTGTGGGGCGGGCCTGGGTTCGGAGTGCGATGTGCCCATCAGGTCGCTGTCCGGCTGTTCCATCTGATTTGCTCCTCGCCGCCACCGCCCATGCCATCGTCTCACGGAACGCCCAGTCGTTTCCTGAATCCGATCGGAAAAAGTTGCAAATTTCGCCAAAAATGGTGTCACTAGCCCATGGCGACGATCTACCAGTTTGGTCCCTTTCGTCTCGAGACAGACGCCGGCACGCTGTTTCGCGAAGCCGAGCCGGTTGCTCTCGGCGGGCGAGCGATCGCGCTGCTGCGGCTGCTGCTGGAGCAGGCTGGAAAACCGGTTGCCAAGGACGCGCTGATGGAGGCGGCCTGGCCGGGGCTCGCGATCGAGGAAAGCAATCTGACCGTACAGATCGCGGCTCTGCGCCGGACGTTTGCAGATGTCGAGGGCGGCAGTAGCTGGATCGAGACCCTGCCGCGCCGCGGTTACCGCTACGTCGGCCCGCCAGCCGCAGCCCTCTTCGAGAACAGCCGGCAAACGTTGCTCCCGTCTGCTCCCTCCGACAAACCATCGATCGCCGTGCTGCCGTTTTCGAACCTGAGCGGCGATCCGGCGCAGGACTACTTTTCGGACGGTGTCACGGAAGACGTCATTACCGAATTGTCGCGTTTTCGGTCGCTCTTCGTCGTGGCCCGCCATTCCAGCTTCGTCTACCGCGCCAGGACGTCCGACATCAGAGAGGTCGGCCGCCAACTCGGCGTACGGTATGTGGTGGAAGGGAGCGCACGCCGGATCGGGAAACGGGTGCGGGTGACCGTGCAGCTTCTGGATGCCGCGAGCGGCTTCACCCTTTGGACGGAGCGCTACGACCGCGAGATCGAAGACATATTCGCCATCCAGGACGAAATCGTCGGCAGGATCGTCTCGGCGCTGCCCGGCCGGGTTGAGGACGCGGGCCGCGAGATCGCAAGAGGCAAACAGACCTCGAATATCACGGCCTACGATCTCGTCCTGTTGGGCAACGAGCGATGGCGCCAGTTGACCGTAGCAAGCATGGACGAAGCGAGAGGTTGCTTCACAAGGGCCGTGGAACTCGATCCGGCTTATGCACGCGCTCATGCCAATATCGCGTGGACGATCGTCTGCGCCGCGTTCCTGGAATCACCCGCCGCGCCTTCGCTGGATGATGCGCGTCGCGCGATCGAGATCGCGCTCGATCTTGATGAGAATGATGCCTGGTCGCACGGCGTCTTCGCCCAGCTTCTCTTCCTGCAGAACCGTGACCAGGAGGCCGAAACACACTTCAAGCGAGCCCTGGCGCTCAACCCGAACGATGCCGACGTCGCCGCGGCGTTTGCCAACATCCTGGTCTATTGGGGACATTGGCGGGAGGCGCTTACATGGATCAAGTCGGCCAAACAGCTCAACCCGTTTCCACCCAATATCTACCACTGGTACCATGCGCTGGCGCTCTATTCGGCGCGCGACTACGAACAGGCGATCAAGGTGCTCAGGGAAGCGCGATCGAGCGATCGCTGGTCCCACGCGCTGCTTGCGGCGTGCTACGCGCAAATCGATCGACTGAGTGAGGCGGACATCGAGGTGCGTGCATTCATTCGAGAGCGAGGTCTGGAATTGAGTGAGCGCGGTGAAGCGCTGCCGGTCAACACGCTCGAACTCGCCCGGATGCGCGCCGCCAGATACAGAGGTCCCATCGACCGCGACCATTTCCTCGACGGGTTACGTAAGGCCGGCCTGAGTGGCGAACTCACCGATTTCACATAGCGGCGAGGCGGCGAAAATGGCCGGCCACCGATCGCATGTTTCTTGGATCGGGCAGCGGACCGCGCCATTTCCAAATGAAGCTCTATTCGCGCGACAGTGCGAGTGGAAGCTATTTCCTTCATCTGCTTGATCGCCTCGGAATCGAGACCGAGGCGAAGCCAAGGCTAGTAGCGGTGATAGGGCGGAGCCCGGTCGAGGCCGTCGCGGGCGGCGAAGCGGAGCTGACCGTAATCACCGTGCCGGTCGAGGGCGTCGTCCTCGCAGGGTTGCTTCCGGAAGAGTTGCAGAACTACAACACCTTCAGCGTCGGCGTCAGCGCCAACGCCAAAGAGCGTAAAGCCGCCGAGCAATTGATCTCATTGTTGCGCTCACCCGCCGCCGCTGCCGCTATCCGGAGCAAAGCATTGGAGCCAGTTGTTCCCTGAAGCCCGGTTCTGGAGAGGACGGTCGTCGCTCTGCGCCAGCGAGTACGCATCCTGCAACTTTTCGCAACTTTTTCGGAACGAATTTAGGATCGCTGGGCATCGGGCGGCCACACTGCGGCGGCGCTGAAAACTTGGAGCCTTGCCCGATGCGCGATCCCTGCGAGGAGGTGGAGGCGGACTAAAGCCGGCAGCCCCGCTGATGCAAGCTGCGTCGCGGTCAATCAGCGTTGAGGTGACTTAGATGGTCAAGATTCAGTACACGCCGGTTTCGAACTCTTTCCCCCGAGACTCGGATCTGTCAGTTGACGGTCGATACGCCTTCAATTTTGATGGCAGCACTTATACTGTTCTAGACCTTCAGTCTGGCGGCACCAAGTCACTTGCATTAGTAGACCCTTCCACGGCCGCGAACGTAGCCCCGTGCCTTTCGCGCGACGGCCAGCTTTTGGCTTACGTCACGTATGACGCGTCGGTCTACACCTTCCACCTTTGGAACATTGTGACTGGAGCCGTCAGTGATGTTTATGCACTTCACACGGCTGTCGGGACACTGCAGGTGGACGATCTTGCAATCTCTCCAGACAGTCAATCTATCTATTTCACGACGGATGACGTCGCCGGCCAATCGCAATTGCAGCGAATAAACGTTCAATCCGGTGCAATTGATGTTCTGATCAACGAAACAACCGGCGGCACCGCGACTGCCGCGATATCTGATAACGGACGCTACACTGTCGTATTCGAATCCGGCGGCGCCTACCGTTACGATCTCCAGACCGGCGCGAAAGCACTCATTTCGGCTAACCAGACGGTTGATTTGTTCAACGTCTCGCTGTCCGGTGATGGTCACTTTGCACTGGACTTCGGCGTTCTTCGCAATATGGAAACCGGCGAAGACCGTTTTATCTACACGTCGAGTTCCGGATCTTCAGGAAGCGGTACCAGCACTAACGGTGTAATCTCTGCCGATGGCACGCGAATGGCTTTTGTGACGACGGACTCCGTCGTGAGCGCGGGCGCCGGGGAAGACCATCATCACATCGTCATCAAGAATATTGCCACCGGCGCTGTGGCATTCCTCGCCGACGTTGGGACGGATATTCCGCAGCTGAAAATTTCGGCCGACGGACTCGAGGTTGAGTTCTGGACCAAAAATCAACTTGTTTCCAGCGACACTGATACCTTCAATGATGCCTACGTCGCCCGCCTTGCCGCGCCAGAGATCACCATCGATACGGTTTCCGGCGACAACTACGTCAACCAGACTGAGGATTTGTCCCCAGTAAAGGTCACTGGCACGTCCGATGCGATCGGCAAGACGGTGCACATCACCTCGCCGAACGGCTCGACGGCGACGGCCGTGGTACAGGCCGACGGGACATGGACGGCGTTCATCGACGCTACGCGCGTTGCGGAGGGATTCCGAAACTTCACGGCCGACGTCGCCGACGATTTCGGACTGCACGGCACGGCAACCAAATCCGTCGATTTCGACTACACGCCACCGACGCTCGGATTGTTCGCCGTCGCCGGCGACAACATCGTCTCGCGTCGCGAAAAGACGGCGATCACTTTTGACGGCTTCTCGGATGCCATTGGTCAGCAGGTGTCGCTGTCGATCGACCACAAGCTCATCGGCAAGGTGCAGGTGGCTCCGGACGGCAAATGGAGCTTCGTCTATAACGGCACCAACATGGCGGACGGCCAGCACGAGGTCGAATATTCCGTCGCCGATGCCGCCGGCAACCTGGCCGAGCACGCGATCTTCTTCGACAAGGTGACGCCGCACAACGCCGCGCCGACGTTCTTTGTTGGCGGCGGCGTCGTCATTACGCCGGTGAGCGAAACGCAGCCGGAATCGGTAAGTGGCCTCGCCATTCAAGCCGACGGCAAGATTGTCGTCGGAGGGTCGGAAGGCTCCGACTTGTACAGCATGGTCGCCGTGCGCTACGGCACGGACGGGAAGCTCGACGCGAGCTTTGGAAACGGCGGGATCGTCACCGGGCAGCTCGGCGCTGCGTTCAGCGTTGCGGTGCAGCCGGACGGCAAGACGATTCTCGGCGGCGGCACAGCGATCGCCACGAATTTCCAGCTGCAGCGCTTCAACATCGACGGCACCCCGGACCTCGATTTTGGCGATAACGGCCTGGTGGAGACCTCCATCGAAACTTCCGCCGGGGCCTTGAGCATCGTGCTGGATGGAACGAAGATCATTGCCGTCGGCCAAGCGGCAATGGCTCCAACCTACGACTACGATTTCGCCCTGGTTCGCTATCTCGCTGACGGCTCGCTCGATCCGACGTTCGGAAACGGCGGCATTGTCACCACCGACTTTGGGACTCAATTCGGCCAGGCCGAGGTCGCGACCAGCGTCGTCGTTCAATCCGACGGCAAGATCGTGGTCGGCGGAGAAACGGGCAACGGCTTTGAAGGCTCGTTCACGCTTGCACGCTACAACGATAACGGAACGCTCGACGCGAGCTTCGGCGCGGGCGGCAAGGTCGTCACCGATCTTGCCTCCCGGGGTGCCAGCGTTGGCCAAATCCAACTGCAAGCCGACGGCAAGATCCTGGTTGCTGGCGGCAGCTATGATGGTTCGCGCTACGATTTTGAGGTAGCCCGCTACAATACGAACGGCACGCTCGATACCAGTTTCGACGGCGACGGAAAGGTCAGGACATCGCTCGTCAGCGGCGACGACAGAGCAACGGGCGTGGTCATTCAGTCTGACGGGAAGATCATCGTCGCCGGCTGGGCGCTGATCTCGGAACAAGATGCGAGAGCGGCCCATGAATTTGCGCTGGCTCGCTATAATGCGAATGGCTCGCTCGATACCACGTTCGGAGACGCCGGTGTCGTCCTGACCGAGATCGGCCTCTGGTCGGAAGGCATGGGCGTCAAGCTGCAAGCCGACGGCAAGATCGTGATTGCCGGCACCACCATAAATGTAGAGGGAACCTCCCGGGATTTTGCCGTTGCGCGCTACAACCCGGATGGCAGTCTCGATCCGACCTTCGGCGGCACCGACACGCTCGGCAACGAGGTGAGCTATACCGAGGGCGGCTCCGCCATCGTGCTGGACGCAGCAGCGAAAATCCTCGATCCCGAACTTGCCGCGCTTATCGGCGGCGCCGGCAATTACGGTGGGGCATCCGTCACGCTGGCGCGGAGCGGCGGCGCGAATGCGGAGGACCTGTTCGGCGCCTCGGGTGATCTCACGCTCGTCGGCAGCAACGTCAAATTCGCAGGCATCACGGTCGGCTCGTTCACCCAATCGGCCGGGCAACTGGCGATCACGTTCGGCGCCGGCACGTCGCAAGCGCAAGTCAACGGTGTGCTCGAGGCCATTACCTACGCCAACGGTGCGCACGGCTTCGCTCCGGGCACCATGGTCCAGATTGCGTGGACCTTCTCCGACGGCAACACCGGGGGGCAGGGTGTCGGCGGAGCCGGAACGACCGCCGGGATGACGACGGTGGATCTCATCCCCGAGACGAAGCTCCGCGTGGCGCTCGCGACCGACAGCGGGAGAGTGGACCACGACGGCTTCACCAATGTCAGCACCGTCAATGTCTGGGGATTGACGCCTGGGGCGACCTGGAGCTACTCGACCGACGGCGGCACGAGCTTCACGCCCGGCACGGGGACGAGCTTCACGCTGACCGGCGACGGTCCGAAGAATGTGCTGGTGCAGGAGATCGCACCCGGCGACGTCATCAGCACGGCGACGCTCGCCTTCACGCTCGACACCCAGGCGCCAGATACGACCATCACGGCAAAGCCTCCGGCCCTGGTCAATGTCAACTCGGCAAGCTTCGGCTGGAGCGGGACGGATGCGGCGGGCGGCAGCGGTGTCGTCGACTATCAGTATCTTCTCGACAACGGGTCGTGGACCTCGGCGAATTCGGCGTCATCGCTGATGTTCACCAACCTTTCTGACGGCAGCCACAGCCTCAAGGTCGAGGCGATCGACGCCGCCGGCAACATCGATCCGACGCCGGCAAGCTATGACTGGACGGTCGATACCAAGGCGAGCGACGTCACCGTCACCACCGACACTAAGGCTTCGACGCTCACGGGCATCAACCTGCACAATCTCGTCGTCAATGCGGGGGCGACGCTGACGATCGACGCCGCCCTGCCGCCGAAGGTCGCGGGCGGCTCAATCGTCAACAACGGCACCATCCTGGTTAACGGCCAGGCGCTCCCGCAAGGCCTCATCACGACGCTCGACTACACCCAGGCGGCTGATGCCACGCTGCAGGCGACCGGCGGCGCAGCGGTGACGATCGTCGATACCACTACGAGCCCGTTCACCAATCTCGCCGCCAACGGCACCCTGACCGGAGGCATCTACGTTGCGCAGGGTCAGGACGCGGCGAAGCACGGCAGCACCATCACGATCGCCGGCGATGCGGCGGTGCCGATCACGACGCTCTCGGGTGGCGCCAAGGTGGTGCTCGACGGCGAAGGCACCGATCTCCGATCGGCCGGCCTCTCGCTCCTCGCCTCTCTGGCGACGCTGCAGGCTGGTACCGAACTCGACCTTGTCGGCCGCGTCGATACCATCGCACAAGCGCTGACGAACGGCGGCACCATCGCGGCTGGCGCCGGCGAAGTGCTGACATTGACCGGCACGCTTGGCGGCACGGGAACGCTGAAGATCGACGCCGGCGCGACACTGATCGACGATGGCAGCATCGGAGCGGGCGCAACCTTGTCCCTCGCCGCGCCTGATGGCACGCACGCCGGCGCCGCGATCGATCTCACCGAAGCGGAGCTGGCGACGCTGTTTCAAACGGATGTCGGAGCCGTGGCACCCTCGTCGATTTCGGCAGATATCATCGGCGGCAAGCTCGTCGTGCATGCAGACGCGAGCGCTGCGACCGTCGCCTCGGTCACTGCGCTGCCGGCCGGCGACGTGCTGACGGTGACGCCTGACGGGCACGGTGGCGTCAATATCGCGGTTGCGGCCGCGCCAACGGTGACCATCAACCAGGCAGCCGGGCAGGCCGATCCGGTCGACGGCTCGCCCTTGCTGTTCGATGTCGTGTTCAGCGAGGCGGTCACCGATTTCACCGCCGAAGACGTCACGCTGTCAGGCACGGCCGGGGCCACGGGGGTGGTGGTCGCCGGTTCGGGCACGACCTATACCGTCGGCGTATTCGGCATGACGCAGCACGGCACCGTCGTCGCCTCGATCGCGGCCGGCGTCGCCCATGACGCCGCCAACATTGTCAACCTCGCCTCGACCAGCACCGACAACACCGTGCAGTTCACTGGCGAGCCGCCGGTGGTGCACCTGACCAGCACGAGCGTGACGGCAACGATGGGGCTCCCGGGGAATCTCGGCGGCACTTTTTCGGTGACCGATCCGGACTCAACCCGGGTCGATGTGATCCTGCAATCGTCGGATGGCGTCAATCGCCTGATAGACTATGGCTCGGAGGCGGGACACCCCGCGGTCGTCACGATCGGCCCCGACGATTCAATCCTGGCCGCCAGCGGGCTCGTCGCCGGCGAGGCTCTCGAGCTCTTCGGCACCATTGAGGAGGTCAACACCGCACTCGCCTTGCTCGAATACGACACCAGCAAGATCGGTACCGATACCATTACGGCCGTCGCCGTCGACGATGCCGGCAACCTCTCGGCGCCGCAGCACATCGCTGTCACGGTCAACCCCAACCTGGATCAAGCGCCTAGCGTGCATCTCACCAGCTCGACGCTGACGGAGACGACGGGAACCGCGGCACCGCTGGCCGGCATTACCGTGACGGATCCGGACTCTGATGTGGTCACGGTATGGGTCGAATCGTCGCACGGTTTGGACCTGACTGCGACGCCCTCGAGCCCGCTGACAATCGTCGGATCTGCCTTCTTCCAAGAGACCATTGACGGAGTTTTCGTCGGTGGCATGGGCAGCGGTTTGACGATCAGCGGCCACCTCGCCGACGTCAACGCCACGCTTGCTTCGCTCCAGTATCGCCCCGGCTCGGCCGGCACCGACACCATCTTCGTCCTTGCTGACGATGGGCTTGGAGGCAAATCACTCGAGCGAATTGCCGTCACGATCACGGCGCCGACCGAGCTGGTGATACCTGCCGGCGGGACGCTCACGGTTGCGGCCGGACAAACGCTGCAAACGCATTCGCTCACCATCGGCGCCGGCGCCACCCTCCACATCGACGGCACCCTTGTCATCCAGGACGGCGGCGCCAGTGGCACCGTTTCCAACAGCGGCACGATCGAGGTCGCGCCAGGCGCCACATTCTCCGACGACCTGCAAAACCTCGCCGGAGCGTCCTTTAGCAATAGCGGCGCGACCAGCGATACGGTCGCGCTCAATGCCGGCACCATCACCAACACCGCGACAGGCATCTGGACCGGCGACGTCGCCGCCGGGGCCAATGGCGTGGGTGGCGACATCATCAACCAGGGCATCTGGAACGGCACCGCGCACAATGATGGCGGCACGATCGAGAACGCCGGCACCTGGAACGGCGCCATCATCGACACCGCGGGAACGTTCACGAACACCGGCAGCATCAATGGATCGATCACCATCGGCGGCGCAGCGACCTTTGCCCTGACAGGGCTTGGCTCACTCACGAACGCCTCTCCGGTCACGGATGGCGGCACGCTCGACATTTCCGGACTCTCGGCGACGGTTAGCCACATCGTCGACCTCGCCGGGTCCGGCGGCGTGACCCTTGGTGCGAAGGTCCTGTCGCTCGACGACGAGGTGAGCCATTTCACCGGAACCTTCACGGGTGCAGCTGGATCCGGTCTCCTGGTCTCGGGCGCCAATATCGACCTCTCCGGTGCGCATTTCACCGGCTGGAACGCGGGCCAGGCTGTCTCGCTGACCGGCACCGGCAACGCAGCCACGCTGATCGGCTCTATCGTGGACGATCATATCGCCATTCAGACCGGCGATGGCATTCATGATCTGACGCACACGATCGATGGCGGCGGCGGCACCAACACGCTTGAGCTCAGCGGCAAGCTTTCCGATTACGCGCTGAGCAACATCGTCGATGCCGGGCATTTCACCATCACCGATCACGTCGTCGGGCGCGACGGCGTCGATAGGCTCAGCAACATCCAGTTCATTCGATTTGACGGCGATGACGGTAAGCTTGTCGCCACGGCCGACCTTGCGGATCGGTTGCCCATCGCAGGCAGCGATCACGTCACCGCGCAGGAACATACGCCGCTGGTGATCTCGGCAGCCACACTCCTCGCCAACGACAACGATCCCGACGGCGACACGCTGAATTTGCTGAGCGTCGGCCATGCGACCCACGGCAACGTGGTGTTCGACGCCACCCACCAAACCGTCACCTTTACGCCGGTTGCCGGCTATAGCGGTTCCGCGGCGTTCGACTACACGGTGTCCGATGGCCATGGCGGCCTCGCAACAGGGACGGTGGATGTCACCGTCAAACCTGGCTCCACGGGCGGCGGTTGGGGCGACGTCCATTACACCTCGTTCGACGGGTTTAAGTTCGACCTGCAGTCGACCGGCGATTACATCATTGCCCATGCAACGTCCGGCCCGGAATTCGAGATCGAGGGGCGTGCAGAAAATCTCGGACATATCGGGGTCAGCTATCTGACGGCCATCGCGGTCGAGGCCGGCGACCACTTCATCCTGTTCGACGAGGCCAAGCCGAGCATCATGCTGATCGACGGCCATGCCGTCGCGTTCGCGGTCGGCGATCGCCTCGACCTCGGGGACGGTGTGGTCATCGGCCGGGCGAGCGCGAACACCCACCAGATCGAAACATCGCTCGATTTCGTTCAGATGACCGATCACGGCCGCTATCTGGACCTTTCCGTTCATGCGGGAGCTGGCCGTGGAGCTCACAGCTTCGAGGGATTGCTCGGCAATTTCGATGGCAACGCCAAGAACGATTTCGATCTTCGCAACGGCACGTGGCTGGTCAATCCGAACACGCACCAGATCGAAGGACAGTTTGCAGACGCCTGGCGGGTCGGAAAGGACAGCCTGCTCGCGAGCCTCGGCGACGAAACCGTCGCACAACGGGTAACCGACGCCGCTCACACGCCAGCGATCTCTGTGCATGACTGGCATTTGATCTGAGGGGTCCTGCAGGATGGTCGCGGTGCGCGACCTGATTATCACCGGGCCACGAAATCGAAGCCATGTGTTTGGCGGGCAAGGCGCGAACTAGATTACAATATAAATTCGCAGCTTTATTCAGAATGGCGCGCCACGGCCGATGAAGATGGGCACTATTCGTTCGCCATGGCACTATGATGGAGCCACCGCCCAAGCGATCCGGCCGAATAACTTGCGACGAACTGCGATCTTGCGCTACGCCTAATGGGCGGCTGTCTTCCCGATTTCGCAGGTTGTCCGGTTACCCTTCGATTGCAGCCATTTCGATCAATCCCGGGATCGACGCGATGGGCTATGAGCAGACATCGCGTCTTATCGCTCAGAATTTGCCGCGCTGGCAAATCAACGGGGAACCACTCCGGGCAGGCTCTCTCCAACAGAGCTACGCGCATGCTACAACTTTGGTAGCCACTGACTTGGAAGCTCCGACAGCAGCGGATGGGCAACGGCGCTGAAATGACGATGGTCATGCGGCGAAGAGTCCCAAATTTCAGCGGCGCGCGACCTTGCTTCGCACCGGCTCGGCCAACGACGCCACCAGATAATCGGCAAGCAGCGTTGCCGCGCGAGACAGTCTTGGCGCCCGATGCAGCCGGACTTCCGCGCGTGGCAGCGGTGGCAGACCGTCGCGCTCCGACAGGCGCCGAAGTTTTGATGGAAACGTCCCCGATTTGACCACCGTCACCGCAAGGCCCTGCGCCGCGATGGCTTCGACCGCCGAGAGGCTGTGACTGACGAAGGCGAGCCGCCACGGGCGATTCGCCTTGTCCAGCGCCTGCATCGCCCAGCTGCGGAACAGACAGCCTTGCGGATAGAGCGCCACCGGAAGCGGGTCCGATTCCTCCACGCGATGCTCGGCGCTCGCCGCCCACACGGCCTGCTCGCGTCTCAGCAGTTCGCCCTCGGAATGTCCTTCCGGATGCATGGCGATGACGATGTTGTAGGTCTTCCCGAGACGGTCGGTCATGGTGGACGTCAGCCCCGTCTCCATCTCGATATCGATCAGCGGATAATTGGCGATGAAGCTCGCAAGCAGCGGCGGCAGAAATAGCGTTCCGTAATCGTCCATCACGCCGAGCCGAACGCGTCCCTCCACCCTTTGCTCGCGGACCCGACCGACCGCCTCCTCGTTAAGGCTCAGGATGCGCCGCGCGTAGCCGAGCAACCGCTCTCCGGCAGCGCTTAAATTCACATTGGCCTTGGTGCGGTGAAACAGCTCCGCGTGGAGCTGCTCCTCCAGCCGCTTTACCTGCATGCTCACGGCCGACTGCGTCCGGTTCAGCCTCATGGCCGCCCGGGTGAACGAGCGTTGGTCCGCCACCGCGAGAAAGGCCTGCAGGAGATCCGGATCCAAGGTCGGCGCCATCATCACGATCCGCGATTAGATGTATCAACTAAATTCCATTCCTTGATTATCGCGTCTTCCCTAGGGTGCGCAACACTGGAGGCGGAGGATTGGCGATGACCGAGGTTTGGGGCGTGTTGGCTGCGGTGGTCTCGAGCGCGCTGGGCGGCACGTCGATCGGCGCGACGCGGTTTCTGGTCAACGCCATCGACCCGCTGGCGATCGGCTCGTTCCGGTTCGGAGTGGGCTTCCTGCTGCTGTTGCCGGTGGCGCTGGTGCAGGGACATCGCTGGCCGCCGCGGCAGGATTGGCCGGCGGTCGCCGGCTTGGGCCTGCTCTTCTATGCCGCGTTTCCGATCCTCTTCAACGCCTCGCTGATCTTCACAACCGCGGCGCGCGGCGCACTGGCACTGTCGACCCTGCCCTTGCTGACCATGGTGGTCGGCGCGGCGCTCGGCAGCGAGCCGTTGACCGCGCGAAAGACCGCCGGAGTCCTGGTCGCAATATCGGGGGTCTCCATGGCCCTGCTGAGCGGCCTGGCCACGGCGCCCGACGGCGCCTGGCGCGGCGACCTTCTGATGGTCGGCGCCGCGCTTTGCATGGCGCTCTACAGCATCTGGTCCAAACCCTTCATCCGCCGCTCCGGCCCCATTCCCTTCACGACGCTGGCGATGGCGGCCGGTGCTGCCGTCCTCGTTATCCTCTCCATGCTCCGCGGCAGCTTTGCGCCGGTCGAAGCCTTCGGCCCGCCGCAATGGCTCGGCGCGCTCTATCTCGGTGCCTTCGGTAGCGCGCTGACCTTCTACCTGTGGGCCTTCGCGCTGGAGCGAACCACGCCGACCCGTGTCGCGATCTCCGTCACCGTCAATCCGGTCGCGGCCTCGCTGGTCGGCGCAACATTGCTGGGCGAGCCGCTGCGCTGGAATCTGGGGGCCGGGATCGTGACGGTGTTCATCGGCATCTGGATCGCAACGACGCAATCACGCCGGAAGACAGCATTGCAGGAGCTGCGCATCAAACTGTGATTCGCGACCCCCAGTTTGCGTTTGAGTTCGGTTGCTTCATGAGATCCATCTCAGGCGAGGAGACGAGAATGGCAACATTTCGCGGGAGTTGCTTATGTGGCGAGGTCGCGTTTGAGGTCGACGGACCATTCGATTGCTTCGTGAACTGCCATTGCTCCCGTTGCCGGAAAGCAACCGGGACCGCACATTCTTGCGAGGTGATTGTGAAAGCCTCGGCGCTTCGATGGCTTCGGGGAGAAGCGTCGGTTGTGCGCTTCGATCTGCCGGCGGCCGCCAATTTCATGGCTCTGATCACGTCGGGATCCATGGACGCCAGAAATTGCTTTTTGGTGCCGTCCGGAGCCTTTCGCCCCGGCTTTCCGGCCGCCTTTTTCTCCGCCATCACCCTGCCCGTGCGTTGTGCGCGCCCACAAACCATCCCATCGGTTGTTGGGCGCGGCAAGCCTGTGCGACCGGCGACCAGTCTTTTCCCCCCCCCCAATCGACGGTTTTTTATCGATCCCAAGACGGAACATCCCACTGAAATAGCAGCAATTTCGCCGCGGCGGAAGGTTTGCTCATAGTCCTATATGAAATAGGTCGGATTTCATCGAGGCTCACCGCGTCTCGTCCACCCGGCCGAGATGCCAGAGGCAGCCCAAGGCGTCCCGACCGCGACGAAGACTTGCGCGACCTGCTCGACCCGGATGTGCCTCCGGACTCCACGCGCGGTCGAGGCCGACGGCGGCGCCTTCAAGTCAGTCAGATTAAGGAAAAGTAGTCCCAGGGACGGCGCGCTCTCGCCGGAGGCCGAGCTTCAGGTCGAGGAAGCCATCGCCCTAGCGAAAGCGCGCAGCGCGACGAGCTGCGAGCCCCTCATGGCGGCGGGTGGCTGACGACGCGCTGCGAGGCGCATGCCTTGGGCCTCACGTCGGTCGAGGTCCTGGGGCGACGACCAGCACACCGGCGATTTCGACGAAGGAATCATCGATCAGTGCAACTCTCCTTCTCTTCCGCCTGATTCAGCATGCTCAGATTTTCATCGTCAACGACTGGCGCGGCTCGATCTCGACGACGAGCGTCGGATCGAAATCGGGGTTCTCGCGCATGCCGTTCGCCAAAGCGTAACCACGCGGATTGCAGATGACGCGCGTGCCGCCGATCGAGTAGTCAAGCGACTTGTGGACGTGGCCGTGCAACCAAAAGCTCGGTGCGTTCGGACCCCTCATTAAGGCTTCGATATCCTTGGAGCCGTACAACCACGCGTGCATCCCAGGCTCGACCGACGATGCCGGGCCCATGTGCGATACGCAGACCGTCTCGCCGTCGTATGGTGTTTCAAGCACGCAGGAGAAGAAGCCAAATGATTCTTCGTGCAGCTTCAGCCACTGCGACGGCGTGAAGCGATGGTCGCTGTTGCCGGCGCCCATGCGGATCTCGATGAAGTCGTTGTGCTTGTCCCTGAGCGACCAGCGGTCGTCGCGCAGGCGCCCATTTTGCGAGTAGTACATCGCCATCTTCCGCGACCAGCCGGGCGGCATCAAGCTGAAATCGGACCAAAGCGTCCCGCCGACGATGCGGACGCCCATATCGTCTAGATGGAGGACCTCGTTCTGCAGGAGATCGATGCCGATGCTCGCCGCGAGCTCGCGTCCGCGCTCCATTTGGTCTTCGTAGAATGTGTTCTCCTCGCCGGAGCCGCGCGGGCCGCGGTAAAAGCAGTGATTGCCTGGCACGTAGACGCAGCGCCGCACATGATCGCAGAGGGTTTCCGCGATCCAGTGCAGCGAGCGCGTCATCGCGTTCGTGGTGTCGCCGATCACGACCAACACGTCGGCCTCGACCGGCGGCGGCTTCGGATAGCCGTTGCGCTCATGGTCGATGTGCAGGTCTGACTGGACTGCGAGCAGCGTCAACCCAACCTCCGCTTTGGTCCACCGCCACCTCCGGCGCGCTCGCGAAGGTCCTCGGCCCGGGGAAGTGCCTTCGGAAAAACCAGCACGGAGTGCTGCAGCGGCTGCACGGAGCGGACACCGTCGATGCGGCTCCGGCCGGCGATGAGCCTGATAATCGCCTCCGCGCTCGCCCGCGACAGGTGCCCCAGCTCGTCGACGTTCAGACCCGCGAGTGAGTCCATGGACATGCGCGGCGGAAGCGAGGCGCGCTGGGGGTCCGCTAACGGTCGCGCGCGCCCAGACGCCGACTTGCAGCGCGGTCCGGCGCTCGTCGAGATCGAGAGCGCGCTGACGCTCGCGGGGGCCCTGCGGGTTGTCTGTGTCGGCGTCTCGACGCTCACGGCTTCGCTCCATCGTTCTCGAAGTCGTCGCCGCCCTCGAGATCGACCAGCGGCGGCAACTGCGCCAGGCGCTGCTTGATCTGGTTGAGCCTCACCGGCGCCCAGCCCATCACGTCGACGCCGATATCCATCGATTGGCTGTTGCCGGCGAGGCGGCCGTGGTGATGGCCGAAGAGCATCAGCGCACCCTTGCGATTGCCGGGCCATGATCTGAGCGCATAGTGCGCCAGGACGCAGCGGGCCCCGTCGATCGACGTGAATGCGATGTCCCTCACCGATTCCCACGCGAGGTCCAAGGTGCCGCTCTCCTTGGTATCGTGATTGCCGCGAATTAGATGTTTGCGGCCGGGCAGCGACGCGAACAGCTTGCGCAACTGATCGACGGGCATGCGGTGAGCGAAATCACCGAGGACGATGATTTCGTCGCTCGGTTTGACGACTTTTCTCCAGGAATCGGCCATCGTCTGAGTCATCAAACGCACATCTGGCTGCCCAGCCGAGTCGACAAAGGGTCGACCACACATGCGGATGATGCCCTCATGTCCGAAATGGCAGTCGGCGATCAGCCATGTTGCGCTCTTCATTGCATGCTCCCCTTGTCCTCGAACCACATCTCCTTCGCCGCCCCCAGATCGACCGGATCATCTCGGTCTCGCTGTCGTCGCCGGGCTCATAGCGCAGGTCGGCAAGCCGGCAGACCAGGACATCGCCCGGCTGCTTGATGACGACGTGACCCGGGGCGACCTGTTCGTTCGCGTGCGGCCTCATGATTTCGACCCATGGTCGTCGGCGAACGTCTTGAGGTGGAAATCCCAGGCGGCTGCCTGTTCGGCGTCCGTCAGCTCGCTCCAGCGCACGATCACGTCGCCCTCTACGCCACGCGTGACACAGTACGGCGGGTCGTCGGCGTCGGAGGCAGCCCTCACAACCAGCTCGCGATGGAGGGGGTCGGGAGGCCGGCAGCGAACGCGGCCAGCCTCTCGGCGGCGTCGACGGGGATCTCGGTCTCGTTAGTCATGGTGCCTCTCCAGGATTCGAAAAACGGACAGATCGCTAAAATACAATCTGCCTCTTTAATTATGTTACCATGTTAGCCTGCTATGATCAACGCCATCGGACGACAGGCGTTCCGGCCAGAGTCCTTGAGCATGAAAGGAAAGAGAATGAGCGGCGACAGCCATACCAACTTCAACAGCGGCGGCTTCTCGGCGGGCGCGGCGGCCGGATCGCTGACGGTCGCCGGCGCGTTTGTGGGAGCGCTGCAAGCCGCGGCGCAGCTCAACGCCCATCGCTGGGAGAGCTGGAATCGCGAGCAGCTCGAGACCGCGCTCGACCTCTCGGAAGAGCTGCGGCGCCACGCCTACGAAGAGCGCGAGGAGCTCCGCGTCGAGAACGCAAAGCTCCGGATGGCAATGCGCCGCGTGACTAAGCGGCGGGCCGCGGCGCGGTAGCGTAGCGCACGAACTCCGGAGCCGGCTCGACAGAGACTGGCTCCGGAGGCCATTCGGCGGCCGGCAGCGGCTGCACCTTACGGACGCCGTTCAACGCATATATCTCGCGGATATGCGCGGAAATCGCCTGATTATCCGAGGAAACCAGCGTCTCTACCTCGTCCCGCGTCAGGCCGGGCAACCAGTTCTTGAGCTCGCGCGGCAGCCATGTCGGCACCGGCGCCGGCCTGTCGTCGATGATCGAATCCGCCGCCCACGCCAGCACCGACCTGGCGATCTTGTCGTGAGTGTCGGCGAGCGACTTCCGCTCCGCGAGCTCGGACTTGAGGTCGCTGACGAGAGGGCTGTCGCCGGCCGGCGGCCCGTCGGCGGTGCCGCCTAGCAGCCCGGCGAACAGCCGGCCCGGCAAACGGAGCGCTTCCCACACGAAGAAAAACGCGCCCTTCAGCGCGGCCCCGATGGCCGAAAGAATGGATCTCAGCATCACGTCACCTCCTGTTGGCTGGTCATCGGAGCACGATTTGCGGCAAGCCGGAAATCGGGGCGCCCCAGACAAGGATTCGAGGTCCGCTTGACAACGGCCGACATCGAACGCATGCTGTCAGATAAACAACAGCATGCATAATTAAAGATAAGGACTCAGGTCGTGAAGAAGCCCGCGTGTCGCAAATCCCAGCCCCAGCGCATCGAGTGCGTCGGCGAAGGACTCTACGGTGACGAGTGGAAGACCCGTCTTGCCGCGGGCCTGGGCATCTCCCGGAGCCAGCTTTTCGAATGGCGCAGCGGGGCGAACAAGACGACCCGGCGCGACATCGACGCCGAGCTGATCGCGCTGATCGCCCGCGAGCGCGACGCCTCCAACGAGCGCGGTCTGAAGCTCTCCCGCCTGCGCGCCAAGTTGCTGCTGATGATCGGGGCGGACGATGCTTCCTGAGACCATCGCCGCCTTCGGCACGGCCTGGAGCGATGCCGAGTTCGACCGCCTCACCCGCCTCTATGCCGAGACCGGTGGCGACATTCGCGTTATCGCGGCCGCGATGGGGCGTTCGATCAGCTCGATCTCGACCAAGTCGTCGATCATGGGCCTCGCCGTCGAGGGCAACGACCTGGCGATGCGCAAGTGCCTCGGCGGCTGCGGACGGACGTTTATGAGTCCGGATAAGGGCGTGCGCATCTGCCCGCGCTGCAAGGGCGACCCTCGTCTTCCCTGGGGAGTCTACTGACATGTCGATCATCAATTTCGCCGACCGGCGCAAGACCGAGCCTTGCGTAGTTGACGTCGACCGCACGCTCGTCGTGCACGGCCGCGAGTACACCCTCCGCCGCAGCTCGTGGCGCGGCAATAAGACTGGCGGATGGGTCGGCGTCCGCGACAGCGAAGGTCGGATGATGTTCGTCCGGGGCGGGAACCCGCCCGACTCCCTTATCGTCGAACTGATCGGAGCATGGGTGGACGGATACGGCGTCGGCAGGAAGGAAGCCGCCAAGGCCGCGGCGCGCGGCTACACGGGAGACATCGTATGAGCAAGCAGAACGATTTCTATGAGCGGGTAGTTGCCGCGCTCCACGCCATCGACCGCCGGGGCTTGAAGCGCCTCTCCAAGAAGCTGCTCAACGCGCATCCCGGCGATCTGGACCTCCCCGACGGCGCGGAGTTTTCCAACACCTTTCTCACCCGGGTCGAGAACACCGTCTCCCGTGCGATGCACGTCAAGGTCGCCTCGCTACGCGCCCAGGCCAACGCGCTGGAGCGCGCCGCCTTCGACTTCGACGGCAAGAGCGCAGTGCGCCGCTTCGAGGTCAAGACGGCGCATCTGAACAGCATGAACGAGCTCGTGGAGGCGTTCGCCGACGACTGGTGCGACAAGAACGTGATCGGCTGGAGGAAGAAGGAGGCTGCATAATGGTAGGTGGATTCCCACAGCGCCGACCGTTGCCGGCGAAGATCGCAGAGGTGCCGACGGTCGCGGCCGAAGACCGCGGTATCATCGAGCCGCGCGCGCCGGCGCCGATCGGGCCTCCGCCGCGCTGCGCGCGCCCGCTGCCGCCGATGCCAACGGCGCCGAAGCCGACGGCGCCGAAGGTCGGCGGACTGCCGCTGGTGCCGCGCCGCCCAGCGCCGCCGACCGTCAAGCGCGAGGGTCCGCTGCCGCCGCCGAAGGCCGCGACGCCGGCGCCCGCCGCCGTGAAGCCGCCGCCGACGCCGTACGTGCGCAAGCCGCCGTCGCAGTATCTCGATCCGGAGAGCATCCCGTACGACCCGCCGCGGAACTACGGAGTGCGTCGGTGACGCAGCCGCATCAGCAGGAGATGGACTTCGGCGTGTTCGCCACCGCCGCAGCGAACCACGCGCGCCGCCGCAACGCGCCGCCGCAGCCCGACCGCGATGGTCTCTTCGACGCCGAGGGTGTCACGATCATCGCCGGGCACCGGCAGTGCGCTGTCGAGGTGGAGAGCGACCTGTTCGCCGACATCCAATTCAAGGAAACGAAGGTCCGCGTGACGGCGATCGCGCCGGGTCGCTGGGATGCCGTCGCGGCGCTGGCGGCCTGCACAAGGGCACATGGCAACAGGGTCTATGAAGTCGACTACGCCACGGCGAAGCCGACGAACCCCGGCGGCCTGGACGAGATCAGGATCGCGCGCGTCGTCGGCGCCGACGGCGTCAGGCCCTACTTGTCGAAGAAGGGCAGATACTTCGAGGCTGCCTATGGCGTGTGGGCTCCGGTCGAGCGACCGCTAGAGACGGAGCAAGGATTCCGCGAAACGTTCCGTGTGTCGGCAGGCAAGCCGACATGGGTATTCCGCAAGCTGTTCGACGGTTTCGCTCCAGACGGGCGGCGCCACCGCTTCGCCGGAGACCCCACCGTCCGCCGCTCCCTGCGCGCGCTGGAGGACGCCGGCCTCGTCCGGCTCGAGCTCGGGCCGCGCGGCGGCATGGCGACGGCGAAGGTGAGGTGGACGGAGCGCGCATTCCTGGCGCCGGTACTCTCGGCGGAGGACGAAGCGGCCATGGGGATGCTGGCATGACCAAACTGAACGACGACATCAGAATCCTGGTCGCGCTGAGAGAGGGCTACGACGTAGTCGACCAGTATAAAGAGGGCTATGGATGGAGTAATCCGCCGGTCTACTACCGCGGGATCGAAGACAGGGCGCAGACGGTATGGCGCAACATCAGCCTGTCGTCGATCGACCGGGCCGTGACGAATGGTCTGATCGAAATCGACCGCGAGCGCTCCGGCGAAAGCTTCGGCCGAGGTCATCACCGCCGCCACAAGCTGACCGAAGCCGGTGCTATCGCCGCCGCCGCTCTGGCGGTCACGATCGACCAGGCGATGGCACTGCCGAAGCCTAGGCCACCGAAGCCGCCGATGACGACCGAGGAGTGCAAGGCCGCGAAGCAGGAGCGCTACGCGCGATCGACGCTCAAGTATCTCGCCAAGGGCGGCCGCCTGGTCCGCGCTGACGGGAAGTGGATCTGCAGGCACATGGATTTGCCGTACGTGCCTCCGGGCCGGAATTCCTGGTACGTGTCCGAAGACCGAAATCTGCCGCTGATCCGGCATCTTGTTGAAGAATTCGTCGGCTGCGACGGGCTGCCTTCGCTCCGGATTACTGCCGCCGGCGCCGAGATCATCGCGAAACGGAAGCCGCTGAGGTGCGCCTGACGCCGGCGCCGTTGCACTTGCTCGTCGCCGTCTCGCGTGGCGCGCGGCTGCGGCATGTCGGCGGCTGGTTTTCCTTGATCAAACCGAATGGGGACTTCGAGCGCGTCCACGGCCGCGGCGTCAACACGCTGATCAAGCACGGCCTCGTCGAGGGAATCGACAAGTTCGACTGGCGCCTTTCCGACGCCGGCGCGGCCTGGTTGGCCGCGAACGGGATTGCGGCGAAATCGGACAAACCTCGAAATTAAAGGCGGCGCCGCCCAGGTAGTAACGGGGGGCGTCAAGGAATCGGACATCAGCGGTGATGGCGTCACCTGTGACGCTCAACGGTATCGCACGGTGCAGTGACGGCAGGATACCGTGCGATAATGTGAAGCTAACTGACCTTAACTTCCCTTCGGCACCACGTCCGGACCCGGGCGCCGATGTGAGAATGCAGGGGGCTAAGAGGGTTCCCCGCCCCCGCGTTCTCACCCTCGACAGAGCCGGCGCCTGCAGAAAACGCATTACGGCTGCAGAAAAAGCATTATTTCGGGGGCCTTCGGCAGAAAATGCATTACACCGGCAGAAAAAACCTAATTCAGCCGACCCCCGGCAGAAAAAGCCTCACTCCGCCTGGCGTCCAATGATGGCAGCTTGAACTAGCGGCCGGCGCCGTCGAGCAGTCGCTGGATCTCTCGCTCGAGGTCGAAAGCAAGGTGATTTATGCACCACGGCACTTTGACGCTGCTCGTTGCCATTGCAGCTTCAACAGGCCTCATTGTGCTCGGCCTTGCAATTTTTCTGTCGCCGTGACTCACTTAATTTGGAGGAGCGAAATCGATGCCAGCCCATCATCCCTGCGATCACCTCTTTAACGATATCCTTGAAGCGTTCGAGCGCATTGCCCGTGGCGCCTCTCCGAATTGCGCGGATGCGTTGCTTAAAGTTCTTCTCGACTATGGACTTGTTCGGCCAACTGTACGGGTGATCGACCGCGACTCGCTCGGGCCCATCGTTCGTCATGGCTATTCGCTGTCTTCTGAAGTTCGATCGGAAATGGCGTCTTCGCTCAGGTGAGCGTAAAAGCGGTGATCACTCGCGGTCGAAGTTGCCTCACCGTTTACGATAGTGCCCGACCCTTCCTCTCGATCATGCCACAGCCTCGTCCGGAAGCTTCAAGACCGTGAGGATTTCATCATCCGGCAACCGGAAGGATTGCTCCTCGACCTCGAAGCGATCGCACCCCTTGAACCCGAACCACGCGTCCGCCGGCATCTTCCTCGGAAAAGTTTGTTCGGCGGCACCGTTGAACAGCATGTCCGCGGCGAATGTCGCGCGATCCAGCGAGTCCAAGGGAAACCACCACGGCTGAACCATCGGAGATATCTCGAACCAGCGCCGCTTCTTCTTGTTGTGGCAGGCGATGATCATGGGAAAGCGGTTCAGGACCGTCATCTTGAAGAGCGTCGCCGTCAGGCTTGCTGAATACTCTTCGGCGATCTCTCTGGCTGCCGCGAGCGTCGGCTGCTTCACGCGCCGCAGCCGAGGGCCCAGCAAATAGTTCGGTAGAATGAGATCCGACGCGAACGCATCGGCCTGACGCTCGGGGTCGAGGGGACCGTTGGCGAAGTTGCAGACGTCTCGCCCGCCGCAGAAGAGCATCCTGCCCCTATGATGGTGCCAGTGCCCGAGTTCGTGAGCGAGCGAAAATCGGCGGCGCTCAGGAGGGCTTCGACCGTTGACGGTGATCACCGCCCTTCTCTTCGACCCGACGATGGTCGCCTCGCAGCGATCGAGCGGCCGATAGTTCACGACCGCGCCGCGCGTCCACGCGATGGCCTCCAGGTCTATCTCGCCGGGAGAATCGATCCCCGGGCTAAGGAGTATGCGCTCGGCGGGACTGAGCGCGGTCATTCTTCCTCCTGCGGATCCTCTGCCTCGAGCGCAGCGAGCTGGGCAAGGTCGTCCAGCATGCCCTGTTCGTCGCTATCAGACAGGCCTTTGGCTTTCCGCGCCGCCATCATGTCGAACGCACCCGTCAATTCGCCGGCGCGCATTGCTTCCAGCTTTCTCCGGGAGGCATCCCTGTCTTCTGGGAAGGACTTCGCCGACTGTGCTTTGAAGGCCAAAACTGCTTGCCTAGCCTGCTCCAAGCTCTTCTTAGCGGCCACGGATTTGGCGTGCGCAGTGACGGCGTCCATTTCCGATACCACGGAGGCGGGGTCGATACCCATTGCCGCGAGCTCCTCACGCAGCTCCTCCGAAGAAGCGGCCAGAATGCTCTCGTCGATCGCATCGTCCAGCTTGCGGAGCTCATCCTGCGAGGTGCGCTTACTGGTCATAACCGAAATCCGTCCGGGAACTTCTTGGCCAAGGTCCGTCTGATCCGCTTCATGATGTAGTCGTAGCCAGCTTGATCGACTCCGATCTCATCGCGCAATGCCTTTCCTCGATTCTGGCCCGAAATGGCGATGACGGCCAACTGCGCCTCTTCATCGCCTTCGAGGGCTTCGTAGATGACCTTGATGACGTCCTCGGCCTGCTTCTCGATCAGCAGCGCCTCCGGGTCGAGCTGATCCGAGGCGACCTGCTTCTCGCCGCCGTCGTGCCCACGGCCGTCCGAAGTCAGCGACTCTGTGCGGGCGAGCGCCTTCCTGCGGTGCGACGCAATGCTCCGCATCGACTGCGCCAGGAACGCGACGAAAGATTCCTCTCTCGGACAACGGCGTTGGCCGACGATCGCCTGGGTGACGGCCTCGCGATATAGCTCATTCTCCTGGAAATCGGTCCCGCCCCGCCGGCGCCGCTCGATGAGCCGGAGCTTTCGCTTGTCGTCGGCGGACATGGAATCGAGCTTCTCCAGCACCTCCTCGGGAGCAAGGTGCTCTGTCTCCGGGGCGGCGGTCACGCCGCCTTTCGGGGATCCGCTCTCATCGTCCATGGTCTCGAAGACCCTATGCCGCGCTCGGCGACGGAATCGGACAAAAAAATCCGTCCCGCGCGAAAAATAAATGCTGTCCGAATCCGGGCTTCTCGGCGGCATACCCGGGGAGAAGCCGAAGTGGGATGAAATAGACCAGCTTTGGCCTGATACAACCAGGAAGCCGGCGGTGCAACCTTGAGCGGTCGCCCGAGCAGGAGGCGAACGCTTATGTCCAAAAATGTCGTCGTCTTCTCGGACGGCACGGGTCAGGACGGCGGCGCCCGTCCCGAGCAGCGGATCAGCAACATCTACAAGATGTACCGGATCTCGCGCGATCACGCGGACACCGGCATCCATCCGTCCCGCCAGGTGGTATTCTATGACGCCGGTCTCGGCACCGATATCGGCACCACGGCCCTGACCGCTCCCGTCCGCTTCGTGCAGAAGCTGCTGGGGTCCGTGACCGGCGCCGGCATCAAGCGCAACATCGCCGATTGCTACGAATTCATCGTCAACCACTACGAACAGGGCGACAGGATCTTCCTATTCGGCTTCAGCCGCGGCGCCTATACCGTCCGCAGCCTGGCCAACCTGCTGATGCTCTGCGGAGTGCCGACGAAGGCCCCCGGCGGCGCCCTGATGCGCTATCGTAAGGCCGTGAAAGACATCGCTTGGGAGGCCGTCGACACCGTGCTCGAGCACGGCGCCGGTCACCCGAGGGCAGACTTCGAGGACGAGCGTCTCGAACTGGCGAAACGCTTCCAGCTCAAATACGGCTCCGGCGACGGCTCGGATTCGAACGTGGCCCCCTATTTCATCGGCGTGTTCGATACCGTCGCTGCCCTGGGCGCCAGCGGCCTGCGTTACCTCGTCATCCAGGCGGGCCTCGCCGCCGGCGTTGCGACCGCAGCCTTCGCGGCAGGGTTCCTCCCGTCCGTGCTGATCGCGCTGCTGTGGTCCTGGTGGTTCGGCGCCGGCTTCATGCTGACCGGCTTCATCGCCCAGGTCGCCATCATCGCCGTCGTGCTCTGCGCATTCTGGTACTGGCAGAACAAGTCGACGACCAAGACGATCGTCGACTATCCCAAGCCGGGGGAGTCGCGGTCGCACAAGGCCGTGTGGAAGGGCGCAAACTTCGACCGGCTGCTGAGCCGCCACGTCGCCTTCGCTCGCTCGGCCAACGCAATCAACGAGACGCGGAAGGACTTCGACCGGGTGGGCTGGGGCGGAAGCGACGCCGGCGCGCCTCACTTCGCTGGTCACGAACGTCTGCGCCAGTGGTGGTTCGCCGGCAATCACTCCGACGTCGGCGGCTCCTATCCCGAGCCGGAGTCCCGCTTGTCGGACATCGCGCTGGAATGGATGAGCCGCGAAGCCGTTTCCGTCCCGGATGGCCTGCTGACAGGCCCGATCTTCGTGAACGGCGAGAAGTTGCAGGGCAGCGGCGACATCGGTGTTGCGCTTTACGTCTATCCGGACGCCGGCGGCATGCAGCACTGCGAGGTCGCCGGCATGCGTGACACGCTGGACGCCTTGGCGGACAAGCTACCGAACTGGTCGTGGGTCCGTAGGCTGATCGGCCGCCAGAACTGGGAAGTGAAGGTGCGCGACATCGATGCCGCCGCAAAGGTCCACCCAACGGTCGTCCAGCGCTTCGAGCTTCCAACCGTTGTGCAGTGCGCGACCGGAACAGCGCCCTACCGTCCCGACGCACTCGCCGGCCACAACGATTTCAAGCGGTACTACCCGGGCAAGGCTGGCGCGTCATGAAACTGGTCGCGCTTTTCGACGACTTCTTGAAGGAAACCGTCAACCTCAACAAGACCAGGATCGATCTCCTCGAAGCCAGCATTCCGGCGCTCAAGTCGTTTGTCCGCGATTCCGATTGGACGCCAAAGGTCCGCTCGTTCGCGGAGCAGGGGTCGTGGGCCCACGAGACAATCATCCGGCCGGTCGACGGAGGAGAATTCGACGCCGATCTGTTGGTGATGGCGGACCCGGTCGAGGGCTGGACCGCCGCCGAGTACGTCGAGAGCCTCGGCCGCGTGTTCTCCGGCAGCAAGACCTATGAGGACAAGACGAAGACCTGGGACTATTGCGTCACGATCACCTACGCCGGCGACCGCAAGATCGACCTCGCTCCCTGCGTCGTCGGCCGGCGCTGGGACGGGAGCATGGAGGTGTGCAACCGCAAGGGAGGCTTCGAACTCTCGGCACCCGTCGACTATACCGCGTGGATGAAGGAGAGGAACGCGTACTCGGGCGGCAATTCCTTCCGCAAGGTTACGCGCCTGATGAAGTATCTGCGCGACATCAAGACAACCTTCACCTGTCCGTCCGTGCTGCTGACGACCCTTCTCGGCAACCAGATCCATTGGTTTGACAAGGACACGGACGCGTTCGCCGACGTTCCCACCACGCTGCAGACCGTGGTGGGTCGTCTCGACGATTGGCTAAGGATGCACCCGACCAGGCCTTCGGTCACGAATCCGAAGCTGTCGAGCGAGGATTTCTCACCGCTCTTCGGCAGCGACGATCAGTATTCCAACTTCCGCACCGTGATCGCCCGCTACCGGAAATGGATCGATGAAGCCCACGCGATGGAAAGTCGGCAGGAGAGCATCGCGGCGTGGCAGAAGGTGTTCGGCGAGGAATTCGGCAAGGCCAGCGTCATCAAGGTTGCGGCCGATGCCGCGGCCGACGGGCTCGCGAAAGTCCGCGGGCTGCTGTCGTCGACGGCGGCCCATCTCAACGAGTTGGTGGACGTGGTGAAAAACTACGGCATTTCGGTCCTGCCGCCGGATTTCTCCCGCCCGCCCCACATCCGGCGGCCGACTTGGCGGCACGCGCCGACCCTCGCGACGGTTCTGGTCACCACCGAATGGCGGGAGCGGCGGGCTTCCACGGGACGCGCGATCCGCGCCGGCGACGTACTCCGTCCCCACGGCGGCCTGCATTTCAAGGCCATCGACACCGACGGCAGAGCCATCCCGCCGGATTTCGAAGTGCAATGGCGGATCACCAACACCGGCGCGGTCGCCATGGCCAAGGGCGCGGGCCGCGGCGGCTTTTACCCGGATAACTCCTCGCAGGGGCGTTGGGAGACGCTCGACTTCCGCGGGGTACATCTTGCCGAAGCCTTCGTCATCCGCCGCAGCGACGACGTGCTGGTCGGCGTCAGCAAACCGTTCTACGTCGTCATCGAGTGACGGCGAGAACCGAGGTCATCGAAGACATGGCATACACGGTCGAAGCATCGTTCAACGCGTTCTACGACGAGATCAACCTCGGCGGCGACCATCGCGACACCGCGAACAAGCGTCGCGACAGGATCGTCGATCTCCTGAAGAACGACTTCACGACATGCCGCCCGAATACTGGCGGGCCGTCCTGGACGACGTCTCCGCCGACGCAAGACCGACCCCAGATCCGATCGGGACGCAGCGGCTCTGCGATATCGACCGCCACCTGCTGCGAGTTGGCTGCCGGCGTTGCGGTCGCACGGTCGAGCTCCAGAAGGTCGAGGCGATTCGCCTGTATGGTCCGGATTCGATTTGGCGGAACGTCCGCCAACGTTTGCTGGACAATACGTGCTCTCAGCGCACCGGTCGCCATGAGGAAGACGGCTGCGGGCCGGCGTGCGACGTGCCGTAGCGCGGTATGGCGCCCAAGCACCACCCGACCCCACTCTCCGGAGGCGACCGCAAGTCGCTGCAGAAGGAGCTCGGCCGGGCCCGCGCCATGACGGGCATCCTCGCCGCCCAAGCCGCCGAGGCCCGCGCCAAAGGCGAGGCCCTGATCCGTCAGGCCGACAAGTTGCTCGCCGAATCCTGGAACGAAAGGATGTGGAGCGACGGCGAGCCTATCGATCCGTCGCCGACCGTCGACCAAGCCGTCAACGGCGGCTATGCGTGGCTCGAAATCGAATGCTCGCGCTGCAGGACTAGGCGGGACGTCGACCTGGCCGCCCTGCGTCATCCCCCGACTACGTTCGTCCATGACCTTGCGAGCCGCTTACGCTGCAGCAAGTGCGCCAAGGCGAATCGCCGCCCGTCGGCGACGCTGCTACAGTTGGCGCAGCGCCCTCGCCAGGCCGCTCCGGAGACCTGACGATGTGCAACCTCTATAGCATCACGACCAACCAGGCCGCTATCAGCGCTCTGTTCCGCGTCGTCAACCGCTACGTCGGCAACCTCGCGCCGATGCCCGGCGTTTTTCCCGATTACAAGGCGCCTATCGTCCGGACCGGGCCCAACGGCCGCGAGCTCGCCACCGCCCGCTGGGGCATGCCGTCGTCGTCGAAGGCGCTCATGGACGCCACGAAGAAGCGGGCCGACAAGCTGCAGGCGAAGGGCAAAGACGTCGACTTCAAGCAATTGCTGCGGATGGAGCCGGACGGCGGCACGACCAACATCCGCAACGTGAAAAGCAAGCACTGGACGAGATGGCTGGGAGCCGAAAGCCGTTGCGTGGTGCCTTTTAACTCCTTCAGCGAGTTCAACAAGGCCGAGGGCGGCGATATCTGGTTCGCGCTCGATGAGACTCGTCCCCTCGCCTGCTTCGCCGGCATCTGGACCAACTGGACGTCGGTCCGGAAGGTCAAGGAAGGCGAGACGACCAATGACCTCTTCGCGTTCCTCACGACGGAGCCGAACGCCGAGGTCGGCGCCATCCACCCCAAAGCAATGCCGGTGATTCTCACGACGGCTGACGAGGTCGATACCTGGATGACGGCTCCTCCAGACGAGGCCCTGAAGCTACAGCGGCCGCTTCCGGACGGTTCGCTAAAAATCGTCGCCCGCGGAGTCAAGGAAGATATGGTCGTGTTGGCGCAGTGATCATCGACGATGATGATGACCGAGCTGGCTCTCCGGGCCCCCAACGCAAAATCATCCACATCGATATTGAAGTCTTCTATGCATGCGTGAAGCAGTGGGGTGCCAGACTGCTTCCCGGCTGATTTTGCACAAGGCGGTTGATGCGGTGAGATTGGTTTCGCTCTTTTCAGCGATGAGAACAGCCTGCGATCGGCGCTCGACGGACTTGACGACCAGCAGCGTGCCGATGCGATCGACGAATTATCGCGCAAGCTAGGATTGGACCGCACCGACGTTGAACGCTCAATCCTAAGGTTGTTGATCGAGCGCGTTAGGCCTTAGGCGTTGCCTACGTCGCTCTGGGCCAGGCCCGTCACGGCCTCTGACGATCCGCGTACGCTCCTTAGGACTCATTTTGGGCGGGTCGGTGTGGCAGCGACCGCGGATCGACTCGACAAGGGGTTGGATCTCTATCTTCAGTTTCGCGAGGAACGCGGCCGCGTGCAGGTGCAGGAGTCCGATCTTCGGCGATGCGGCTATCGGTGTGAGCATTGCGGTCTAGCGCTCTGCAACGAAGAGCTCGTCCGCAGGGCGATCGTGTCACCGTTCGGGACGAGAAGGGCCAAGAAGACTGACGGCCTGAAACCACATTGGAACGGCGCCGACGAACTCCGGTGGCCGACGATGGATCACGACTGGCCCGTCAGCCTCTACGGCAACAACGACCGCACCAACCTCAAGGTACTCTGTCGCGCCTGCAATGAAGGTAAATCGGATTTTCTTACCTGGGAGCAGACGCGAGCGTCCGTCGGGCTCCCCCGGCGTACACAGTTGTCGAGCACAGGGAGCCTTCCCAAAGAATTATTCTATACGCAACTGAGGCGATCCCCTATTTGCATCGAGTCTGGCCAGAGCGCGACGAGCACTGAATTGACCGTCCGCCTTATCGATGCGAGCGGCCCGCTAGTGCTGGATAATCTCGTTACCGTCGCGAGTTCTGGTATCTGATTTGCTCGGCGACGCTAGGCGTCATCGTCATCACCCGCAGCTTCGGCTGTTATCATCCGCGACGGGCGCGATGCTTACGGATATGCTCCTCGCGAGCGTTACATCGAGCGCCGCGGCTATGAAGACCGTGGCGGCATCGGCTTCAGTGCTCCCGGCGTGAGCGTTGGAATCGGGACCGACCGCTACTGAGAGACGACGAGATACCTTGTGAAAATGGCCGCGGTGTAGTCCGCGGCTTTTTCATTGGGACTCATCCTCAAATGGCATAGATCGAATGCTTCGATCGGCGTCTGGTGTGATCTATCCCGACTTTCCCAGGCGAGGAGCGTTCGTCCCTCGCAACCGTTCCGCAAACCAAAACGCCCCGATCGCGGCAAACGCGAGAAGGAAAATTCCTCCACACGACAGGAATGTAACTGCGAAACTTGTGTCCATGACATTCTCCCAAGAGAGATGATTGGGTGCAGTCTCGATTCGACTACGCCGCTATCCTGGTGTGCCGCGATTTTTCAGGTGGCCAGATCGAAGGGCCGACGTTTCGCCGTTCGTCGAGCAGTTTCGCTGATCAGGCCGAGCTTGCGGAAGCAGGATCGGTTCAAAAATTTGCGGCGACCAGATCGTAAGAGCCCCCGCTGCCGCGGACGTACATCTTAGCAGCGGCGGCGCATATCAAGTCACGATTGAAATCGAACGCGTGCAGAAAACCCGACTCATCGTAACCGGTATCTGGTTGAATTCGCTTCAGCGCATCTTCGTTTATGAAAAACGATGCCTCAATAGCGCTGTCGTGTCCCCAAAATCGTACGGCACGCCGCGTGCGGTCATATGAACGGCTATGGTTGGGAAACTCGATCATGTTGTCGGGGCCGATCAGTTGTCGGAGCACGAGACCTCCGTGCCGGCTGCACGCGATTTGCGTCGCGGCATATTCGATGGCGTCCGATCCTGTCTCCGGCGCACTCGCGTGCAACCGGTCGATACGCTGACAAGGTATCCGGTAGCCAAAGCTTGGCGCGAAGCGCGAAGGGAGGGACGTTGGAGCGATCCGGTTGCGCCAACCTCTAACTGGGTATGCTGGAAGCGGATCACAACCCCGCTCGATCCCGCCACAGCAAATAGTCGCGCCTGGCCTCGTTATTCTGCGGATCGGCACTATATCTTGGATATCACCGCGCGCCCCTCGGCTGTTATCGGTGACTGAGAGCAGTGTGCTCCCGCCGCGACCTAGAGGCGGTTACTATGTCAGATATCTCCAAATTCAGCGTTCGCGAGTGGTTAGTGCCTCCGGTACTGCTGCCGATCTTCTTTGTGCTGCTGATCGCTGCTGCGATGCTTATTCAGTGGTAGTTCCCCTCGTTGGGCCCGCGCCGTCTGCTGAAGCCAACCGCTCATTCCGGCCAGTCAAGCGAGTCCAATCGTCGTTAGCTTGCAAGCTGAACATCCGGGCGGCAGACGCCCTGGATGGAGCCCGCAAGATGCCGCCGGGAGACGAGCGCGCGGAGGCAATGAAAAAGGCTACGATCCTGGAGAACGCCGCTGAAATGCTCGAGCATTTCAGCCGCAGGGTCGGCGTGCCGGCAAAATGACGGTTGAGGGCTAGTTTCTTCCCCCGCTCCACCGTTCACGCCCAAACTCGGGCACTTAGGAAAAGAGCTCCTGGGCATGGATCGTAGGAGCACCGAGATGCTTGTCCCAGATCGATCGCTCGTTTCAGTCAACACCCGTTTTCCCGTGGATGCCTATCCGATGGTACCCGATCTTTCACGCAGTCCGGCCGTCGTTCTCGTCGTAGAGGACGAGATGATGCTCCGCATGCGCGCGGTCGACATGGTGGAAGACGCCGGTTACACGCCGGTTGAAGCTCTGGATACCGACGAAGCCGTCGCAATCCTCGAATCCAGGTCCGACATCGCGCTCATATGCACCGACATTCAATTGCCCGGCAGCATGGACGGCCTGAGTCTTGCGCATACCGTGCATAAGCGTTGGCCGGCGATCAAGATCATCCTGGTGTCGGGACAATTGAACCCATCGAGCATCGATCTTCCCCCCTGTAGCAGATTTTTCGGCAAACCACTCCAAGCCTGGCAAGTCATAGCCCAGATGCGCAGCATGATAGGCCACGCCTGAATCTCGTGGTTCTTGGCGCCGGATGCCGCCAGACCTTTCAATGCCAACGCCCGGCCGAAATCAAGTGCGGTACCCCGCCCAAGGTGATACAGTTGCAAATGCTTGAAGTCGATCTCCGCACAGACAGGCGTCCGGGCGGCGCAGAATTCCACCAGGACTTTCTGGCGGCAGAGAATGTCAGCCTGCGGTTACTCCTGGCGCAGGCTGAGATCAATACGAGGAGCCTGCTTGCCAAGGCCGGTATCGATGCCAAAGAGCGCGAGGCATCCGACAAGCTGCAGAAGCTGATCCTCGAAGAACTGCACCACCGCATCAAGAACACGCTCGCGACCGTCGCCGCAATCGTCTCCCAGAGCCTGCGCAACCTGCAGGGGGGCGAGCACGCGCAACACGCCATCGAGGGCCGGCTTTTGGCACTCGGCCGGGCCCACGATCTCCTTCTGCAGGCAAAATGGTCCAGCGCCGATCTTGGCACGGTCGTCCGCAGCGCCATCGAAGCCTTCGACAATCCCGCCGAGTCGAAATTCTCGATCACGGGACCCGATATCCGGATGACGTCGGCTGCCGTCATCGCCGTCGCGATGACGCTCAATGAGCTCTGCACGAACACCACGAAGTTTGGCGCCCTGTCGGTCCCGGAGGGGCGCGTCGACCTCGTCTGGACGGTAGACCAACCGACACAGCGCTTGCACCTCACCTGGACCGAAAAGAACGGTCCGGTTGTCCAGCCGCCCGCCAAGCGCAGCTTCGGAACACGGCTGATCGAGACGCTTGGCAAGCAGCTCCAGGGCAATGTGCAATTAGCCTATGCGTCGACGGGTTTCTCGTACACGTTCGACGTACCGATAGCTTCTTTGAGCTCCCCGCCGGCATAGCCAGCGCGCATGTGGTCACGTGAGTGGATCAGTATTTACGTGAGTGGATCAGTATTTCTCTTCGTCCCTTTTTGTTGGGCGCCTTCGAGGCGTGGAGCTCGCAACGACCAAAGCAAAGCCGTCGTTGAAGGGGTCTCCCATTCGCGGGACCCACGCGGGATCCTGGGAGCCGGCGCATTGCCGATTATGCAGCGTGCTGCATCACTCAGAGCGGATCCACAGTCGCGGGGCCGGTAGCCAGGTCACAGCGGCCGGTCGCGAGTCACTCTGCGGGAATGCGTTACCATCGCCGACCCCAATTGCCGCCCCACCTACTTCCCCATCCGCTGCCACCTCGAAGCAGCCGCACGATGAGCAGCAGCAATATCGCTCCGATGGTGGCGTTGACGATCGCGCTGATCATCCCGCTACCGAGATGGATGCCTAGCTGAGGTAACAACCAGCTTCCGATAAAGGCGCCCAAAATCCCGACAATGAGGTCACCGATAATTCCAAAACCGGTCCCCTGGACGATTTGACCAGCCAACCAGCCCGCAACGAGACCGACAAACAGTATGACCAGCAGGCCTTCGCTCGACATATTCATTGTGACACCTCGGCATTCTGGTTTGGACGCAGTATTGCAAGCTGATCCGCCTGGTGTCTGTGCAAATTTGATCATCTTGTTGGAATATTGGCTTTGGCGCCAGGTATGGCCTCACGCCATCGGCCTCGTCGCAATTGGTTGAGCTCGCCTGTCAGGGTAACAGGCAGTCCACCACTCCTTTGGTCGCAGGTAGAGGCACGCGCGGTCGATTTGAAGTCTCATTTCGAACCGTTTTCTGACTCGCGAGCTGCACTGACAAGGCGCGCCTCGAGTTTCGCGCCATTCCCGTGCAGACACGAGCCGCTGAAGTGAGGCCAAGTCTGCTTTGCGCAGCCCGTGTCGACAACATGAATATCGCGCCGGTTGCTCTTCTGGAGGGCGGCCGACTGCCCAGGTTCGACCTCTGGGGCATATACAGACAGTACGAACAAGGCGGCGGCAATGAAGGCGGAAATTGCGACGGCCGAGAGCGTTTTGATCATTGGTTGCGGTCGTGTCATTCGCTGCTTTGGCTCGTGAACTTAATGATGATTCGCGCTTTGGTTCGTTGGAGAATCTAGCTTGAGCCGTATATTCAAACCCTTTGTGCTTCTGATCGCCGCCATCTACTTCCTGGTGGACGCCGTCTTTTTCACTCTCTTCAAACCTGTCCTTCGCCGGATGGCGGATTGCTGGGTATTCGAAAGCTTGCGAGCGTGGATTGTGTCGCTTCGCCCATATCCTACTCTGGCGCTGTTCATCGTGCCGGTCATTTTGCTCGAACCTGTTAAGCCTGTTGCGGCTTACCTGACGGCGACAGGCCACGTCGTTGACGGGCTTATGGTCCTCATCGTTGGCGAGCTTCTCAAGCTCCTGCTTATTGAGCGTCTCTTCAGCGTTAGCCGCGATAAGCTTATGTCAATTCCTGTTTTCGCCTGGTGCTACGACAGGTTTTGTCAAGGCCAGGACTGGGTCGCATCCCTGCAGGCATGGCAACTCATGCGTCGTTGGAGCTCCAATGCCAAGCACGCTGTTCAAAGATATGTCCTTGAATTTAAGGCTGCGCAGAAGCGAAAGAGGCTTTTTTGGCGAGCGCGCTGAACGTCGGCGCACGGCTGAGCAAATAGCGCCGCCAGATGTTTGTTGAAAACTATTCTCTTCTGACAGGTTGTGTCGTCGCCCAGATCCCCATCTAGGGACCGTGTTGGGATCTAAACCGGAGCCCGCAGCCCGGAAGAAATCCACTTCATCGAATGGGTTTCGCTGACGACTTTATCGACGTGATGGCAATTGACGCCCTGAAACGTACGAATCTCGAATCCGATCCGAGAGGGCTTAATGTGCGTCAGGGTCATTGGACCCAAGCATTGGGGGCAGGTATGGGGCTGAACTGCTATGCGGCTTGGGTCGAACAAGACTGCTAAGGATGACATGATGCTCACCTAAACTCAGGCGGGAGCGTTACAGAACTCTCATTCACCGATAGATGCCGTGATGGGGGCGGTGATGGAGGCACCATGGAATCATCGCTATCCCAGCGCCGTTCTATTTTGCTCACTTTCGAAAAGTTAACGAATTAGGACCCGGGAAAGCACAACGCCACCAAGCCCAATAATGCTTGGTGGCGTTGGATTAGGTCCGGACAGCGCAATCCCCCGGTGACCACCAAAACAGCAGATATGCACTGCGATCGTCTGTTCAAAATTGCTCACTTTCAAATTAGATCATTGCCATTTTTAAGACTAGGCCACTGTCGTCTGAAACAGGCCAGTACCTACCGTCCCGAGCCGTCCTGATCAGGACACTCGCAATTTGAAATTTTGACAGTGAGCAAAAGTGAGCAAGCGCCGCTGCGGCTGCAAACGGAAACCGCAGCCATTCTGTGAGTTCTCTCAAGATCCAGACGGCGCTGGGCCGTGCGGGGATCGACAGCCCATGCATCGCAACAGTTTTCTGATACTCGATCGCCTCGTCGGCGAGCAGCAAGTGTGGAATGGTGAGAGCTTAGATCAGACCACATTTGCAAGCCGGTCTTCTGTGCGCGCAGGAACGTAGCCTGATCTTGTCAGTTAGCGCTCCGAGACTTCATCTTAGGGAGTGTTCGCTATGGAGAACGATCGAATTGCCGGCTCGGCGAAGGACTTCGCCGGTAGGGTCGAGGGCACCGTCGGCGATATCGCCGGCGACGCAAAGACCCAGGCAGCAGGCCGCATCCGCGAGGCGACAGGCACCGCGCAGAACCTGTATGGCCAGGCCAAGGATGCAGCGCGGGAAGCTACGGATGCCGCCGTCAACTACGCCAAGGACGCTTATGAGAACAGCGGTGATACTTTCCGTGACGGCTCGCAAGCGATCGCGAAGAAGGTGCAGGACAATCCCCTCGGTTCGATGTTGATCGCGGGCGGGATCGGCTTTGCGTTGGGGCTATTGCTGACGCGCCCGCCGCACCATCCGCCGCAGCGCGGGCGACAACGGCTATGACGGCCATATCGGAGCTATTCACGCTTTTTGATTGATTGGCTGTTTGTTGACTTGGAGATGAGATCGTGAGTGATGACATCCCGCTGGCCCCTTTCGCCCATGAAAGCTTGGATTCCGTTCCAGAACCGAAATCCACCATCGCGGAAGTCTCCGAAGCTGTGAGGGGGCAGTCCATCGAGTTAGCGGCGCGATAGAAGCGGGTCGAAAGCCAGGGATGCCGTTGAGCATCTTGAGCAATATCGCGCGCGAAGCGCCACTTGGTTCGCTGTTAGTCGCGTTCCTGTTGGGCGTTGCCGTCGCACGCCGGCGATGATGGTTTTGGGGGCGCGCTAACCGTCCCAGGCTATACAGATCTCAGGACTCCTCGGTAGCTGCCTAGAGCAGGTGCCCGATACCCGCCCGCAATGGCCGAGAAGGGTCCTGTGCCATGGTCACCTCCTTGGTGAGGGCGGTAGGCTAAGTGCGCTTAGAGCACGCCGCCGGCCAAAATTGACCACACTGTCCGGCTTTAAATTTCAGACCCCCTGGATTTAAACTGGGGGCGCGGGGGGTACAGCATCCGCACCCGATAATCATCTTCGAAAGAAGCTGGCACTCTTCCTGATTGCCGGTCGTGTTCGATAACATCAGAATTGGGTCCAATTTAATGCAGATCAATCTGCGCGACCTTATATCGCGCGGTAGGGCAGGAACTTTTGCTGGCTGACCCTATTTGTCCCGATGTCGGACGCACAACGATTGGTGAATATCAACGCGCCGCGAGGCAAAACCCCCGCACAATGCCACCGCCAGTTTGTTTGCGCTGCGATCAGTATAGTCGTAGCGGAGAATTCTTTCATGAAAAGCGTTTTGAAGCTGACTGCAATGCTGGGGCTCGCAGTGTTGATGATCCCGTTGAGCGCAAATGCTCAGGAACAGAAGCACGAAAACAACAAAGGAGCACCGGCGGCGCGTTCAGCCCCAGCTGTCGCGCCGCCGCCACAGCGGCAGGCCGCGCCGCAAAGTCAGGCCGCTCCGCAACGCGAGGCCGTGCCGCAACGCCAGACCGCACCGCAACGTGAAGTCGCACCGCAACGGCAGGCCGCGCCGCAACGCGAGGCCGCGCCGCAACGGCAGTCCGCGCCGCAACGCGAGGCCGCGCCGCAACGGCAGGCCGTACCGCAACGTGAAGCCGCGCCGCAACGCCAGGCCGCACCGCAACGCGAGGCCGCTCCACAAGGCCATGCGCCGCAAAGGGCCGCAGCTCCAACGCGTCAAGCAACGCCACGCATCATCAACAGTCCGCGGGACAATGCACCCGCCCGAACAGCAACTCCGCCGACCACCCACAACGCCGCGCCCAAGGCCGCCGTATCCGCTGCGCCAACGCGCGAGCAGCTGCGCCGCCAGCAACGCGAGGAGCTCACGCTGCGCCAACAGGAAACCCGTGAACTGCGAAAGCTCCCGACTGCGCAACGCGCGCAGAAGCAGCAGGAAATCAATCAGCAGCGTGAGCAGCGCGTGCAGCAGCGGCTGCAACCTAACGGCCATGCTCAGCCGAATGCATTGGTTCAACCCAATGAGCAAGCGCAGCGCGGCGAGCGTCGTAACGGTGTCGCGCGTGTTACACCGCAGGCAGCCCAGCAAGGCCGCTTCGCTGCGCGTTTCGCGGCACGGGCGCAAGGTGCCAATTTCCGTGCGGACACGGCTGCGCTCGCCCCACGCCGGGCCTGGAGCCTCGGCCTGCGCGCGGCCTTCGTGCCGTGGCACGGGTCCGTGTTCTGGCCCTATGCCTATTCGGACGTATTCGATTACGCATTCTGGCCCTCTGGCTATGATGACGGTTACTTTGCCTATGCCTATGATGATTTCTTCGACGGCGTGTTCTGGGGCCAAGCCGGTCTGCCGCCTGAGTACAGCTATGCCTATGCGCCGCCAAACGGACGCCAAGCCCGATCGACTTCTTCCACCGTGGAAGAACCGTGCACGCAGCCTGGCACGGGCATCACTGCTTGGCCGCTCGCAGAAATCAATAGCAAGGTCGGCTTGAATACCGAGCAGAAGCAGCTTCTCGACCAGGTGCGAAGCTCGGGCCAGAGAGCCGCCAGCGTGTTCAAAGCCTCATGCCCCGCGAAAAACGCCTTCGCGATGACGCCACCCAGTCGCCTACAGGCGATGACGTTGCGGCTGACAGCCACGCTCGAAGCAGTGCAGACGGTCCGCCCGGCGATGGAGAAGTTCTATAGCTCGTTGAACGATGAGCAGAAGGAGCGCCTAAACGAAATTGGGCCGAAGCAGAAGAGCAACGCCGAGGCCAACCAGACATCGGCGCGGGATGGCAAGAGCTGCAGCGAACCGAAAGCCGGGCTTGCTAATCTGCCGATCGAGCGGATCGAGGACGCGGTCAAGCCGACCAATGCACAGGAAGGTGGTTTGAAGCTCCTTGATAGGGCCACTGCAAAGGCTGTCTCGATCATGCAAGCCGCCTGCCCCGAGGACACGCCAATCACTCCGCCCGGCCGGTTGGAGGCTATGGAGAAGCGCCTGCAGGCCATGATCGATGCAGCTAATACGGTGAAGCCTGCGCTCAACGACTTTTATGGGTCACTGAGCAGTGAGCAAAAGGCGCGCTTCAACCGCATTGGCGGCGAACTCGCGCAATCCGGCAACTAGTTGAGTTGGGCTCCACGTTGAGTTGAAAATAGATGGCGGCCCGTGTGGCCGCCTCTTTGTTTGCCGGTGGTGCCGAGCGGATTTAGAAGCTATCACTCCGGACATTGGTCCCAAAAAGGCGCATATCCGAGATGGCCATGACTGACCTGACACAACCTTCGTCTAGGGTCCGTTTAGTCTTCGATACCGCTGCTAAAGTCGAAAATCGAATGCGCTTCGAGCCGCTTTCACCTTTGCAGCGGCGGCTTGCGATGACCGAGGAAGCGACCGAGCAGCCGGCGCCTGCCTTTGCGTGGAACGAGATCGACGTCGCTGACGAGTTTCGCGCCACCCTTGCGCCGTTCCAGCACTATCTTGCGGCTGTGGAAGGCTTCAAGCTCGGTGCGATGGGCGACGCTGACCACGGTGGCCATGGGCAGCTCCTTGGTCATCAGCTCCATCATCTTGTCCTGGCTCTTTTCATCGAGTGCAGAGGTCGCTTCGTCCAGCACGATGATATAAGGCTTGTGCAGAAACAGCCGCGCGAAGGCGAGCCGCTGCTTTTCACCACCTGATAGCGTCTGGTCCCACGGCGCCTCTTCCTCGATCTTGTCCTTGAGATGACTGAGGCCGACCTTGTCGAGCGCTTCGCCGATCTGTTCCACCGTCCAGTCCTCGGCGGCGGCTGGGTAGGCAGCGGCTCGCCGCAGCGTGCCCAACGGCACATAGGGTTTTTGCGGCAGCATGAACAGGCGGCGATCTGGATGGAAATTGACGCTGCCGCCGCCCCACGGCCACAGCCCCGCGATCGCGCGCACCAATGTGCTTTTGCCGGTGCCGGTCTCACCGGCCACCAGCAGGCGTTCGCCGGCTTCGATCACGACTTCCGCCTCGCCGACCACGGCGGTGCCGTCGTCGAGGGTCACCGAAAGATCGTTGAGACTGAGAATAGCGTCGCCTTCGGTCTCGCCGCGCTTGATGCGGCCGATGCCGTCGCCACGTTCGGCGCGCTCAAGGCCGTCCAGGGACATCATCAGCGAGGCGATGCGCCGCGCGCAGGCGTTCCAGTCCGAAAGCCGCGGATAATTGTCGACCAGCCAACCAAACGCGCTCTGCACGATGGTGAAGGCGGAGGCCGCCTGCATCACCTGTCCCAGCGTCATGCTGCCGTCGAGAAATTTCGGCGCGCACAGTAGCAGCGGCACCACCGGTGCGATCAGGCTCGATCCCTGCGACACCAGCGTGGTGCGCATGTGCTGGCCGGCGAGCCGCGCCCATTGCCTCAGCACCTTGGTAAAGGTCTTGTCAATGCCGTCGCGCTCTTCCTCCTCACCGCCGAGCAGCGCTATGCTCTCGCCGTTCTCGCGCACGCGGGTCAGCGTGTAGCGATACTCGGCCTCGGCCTGATTCTTGTCTTCGGAGACTTGCACGAAGCCGCGCCCGATCGTCATGATCGAACCTGAGGCAATCGCCGCGTACAACACCGCCGCAATCACGAGGAAGCCAGGAATGGTGATGGTCGATCCCGCGATCGTGACCGTCAGCGCGCCGCCGATGGTCCAGAGCACCACGATGAAGGTGGTCGCCGACAGGAATGCCGAGGTGACGCCGGCGGCGAAATCCACCGGCGCATCAGTGGCCACGCGCAGATCCTCGCCGATGCGGTATTCTGGATTCTGATGGTCGCCGCTGACGAGATTGAGCTGATAATAGCGGCCATTGGTCAGCCAGCGCGACACCACGGAATTGGCTAACCAGGCCCGCCAGCGGCGCTGGATGCCCATACGCGTGAATACTTGCGCAACGCCGAGCAGGACGCTGCCGATCGCGAGCGGAAAGAACACCGCGGTCAAATAAAACACAGCGGTGGAATCGCGCTTCTCGATCGCGTCGAAGATCGCCCGATTCCAGACATTGATGCCGTATTGGAAGCCGACATTGGTGACAATCAGGATCACCAGGACGATGGAAAATATCCACGCCACCCGGTCACCGTTTTTCCCCCAAAATCCCTTGGCGCTGATCCAGAAGGCGCGTGAGCAGATAATCCCGGCGGATTTGCTCCGCATCTTCGGCAGACAAATCCGGATCGGTTTCAACGACTTCGGGCGGGGGTGGCTCGACGTAGGCACCGGTTTCAGTAACAACCTTGACGATGGGTGAATCACTGATGGCGGGCCTGCGCATATCCCAATAACGCAAGGAAAAACAGATGGTTCCGCTAGGCTTTGGAAGACCTAGAGCGGTTCATGGCTTGATTGAATCGGGAGGGATTCCCGATTTCGGACGAATATGATTCAAGATGCTGGCTGGGCTGGAGGCCAGCATCCGATGGTCCGACCGATATCCAATGATCTGCGTAAGCGGGCGGTTGCGGCGGTTGCAAAGGGCGAGAGCTGCCGTTCGGTGGCATCGCGGTTTGGCGTTGCGGTGTCGTCAGTTGTGAAGTGGTCGCAACGTTATCGAGCGACCGGCTCAGTGGCCCCTGGCAAGATGGGCGGCCATCGCAAGCCCGTTCTTGAGCCGCATCGCGCCTTCATCAAGGAGAGGATCAGTCAGACGCCGCATTTGACGCTGCACGCCCTCAAGGACGAACTCGCCGCGCGCGGGGTCAAGGTCTCCCACAATGCGGTTTGGACGTTCCTGCGCCGCGAAGGGCTGCGGTTCAAAAAAACGCTGCTCGCGCTCGAGCGGGCTCGCTCCGACATCGCACGTAGACGCCAGCGCTGGCGCTCATGGCAGGCCAATCTCGACCCTCGACGGTGGCCGTAAGGAGCGTGCCAGATGACCGCATTCTGATTCAGACGCCAGCGAAGTGAGCTTTGACCGCCAAGACGCGAACCCACCTAGAACGCCGGCCGCCCCCCTTGCCAGGGTCGAAGTGTCGCTTCCCGTCAAAAAACGCCGCATGTCGAGAGTTAGTACTTAAACTCCGGCATGGCCTTCAATTCGTCCTTGGTGGCGTTATACACCGCGTGATCGGGATACCAACGCGTACTGGCGCTGGTTGTGGTGGTTGTCGTGGTGGTTGTTGCGGCACCGGTGGTGGTTCGCGTGGTGCTATCTGGAGCGGGAGTGGTTGCAGGCGCATTCGCCGGTGCGGACGTTGTTGACGAAGTTGTCGAGGTCACCGGCTGGTCAACCCACTTCAGCTTATCGAAGGCGACCGCCACGTAGTGTTCGCCCAGGCCGAGAACGCCGCCCACACCCAGAATGACATTGGCCACCTTGCCTGACCTATCCAAAATCACGTCGTGGATGTCGCCGATCTTCTCGTTGGCTTCATTGTACACATCGACGCCGGCGAGCTTGGACGCGCGCCATTCACCCTCCTTGTGCGTGGTAGCACTGGTTGTCGAAGCCGCTTGGTTTGTGGCTGTTTGCGCCGCCGCCGCGCCGGTCATCGACGCGATAGCCAGGAATGCTATTGCAAGACATTTGGAAATCATGATGTTCCTCCATTGTTTTGGTGAACAATAACGCGGTGTGACTTTGGTTCCAGCGACGGAACAGTAAATCATCTCCCCGCGGCAAGGTCTCAGAGAGGCGGTGGACACCCGCGCTCAAATATTGCGCTACTCATTCGATCACCTCGTCGGCGCGAGAGTAGCGTGAGTTGCGGCCTTCTCGACACCCGCGCGGCAGATAATCAGCCGGTTTGCCCAAATCACATTCTGCACCTTAAGGTGCGTTTCGCTCGTTGGCATTGCGGCGGAGTCGACTGCGATCGCTCGGCGCTACCCGGCAAACTGCGCCTGGTGATCATCGTACGAACATACAAGCACCGCCTAATTAAAAGTTAGAACTGAGATTCCGAAGCAACCATTGGTGGCGCGCGGCATTGGTCCACTGTTAAACAAACAAGGGAAAGTTCAAAAAATGTCGAACGCAAATCAGATTCATTCGAATCAAAATTTCGAGCACCAGCAGAATAGTAACGAACAAATCGATACAGGGACTGCGTCATCTAACGCCTTCCTGGCGATTGCCACTGCTTACGGTGACTACACGAAAAAGTCGTTTGAAGACACGAAACTGTTCGTTGAGAAGCTCTCTGGCGTGAAGTCGCTCGACAAGGCGATTGAAGTTCAAACCGAATTCGCCAAGACGGCCTACGAGACGTTCGTTACGGAGTCACAGAAGATTGGCGGACTGTACAGCGATTTTGCCAAGCAGTCCTACAAGCCATTCGGTGATCTTGTTGCAAAGATGACCTCGACAAATCGATAAATCGTTCCCCGCGGTGTGTCAGAGCACAAATACCCTGCTCATCGCGAGGTTTTTTCCGATCATCACTTAATCCGTCTAATCCTGGCAGCTGAGAGCTTGCGCTCGCGTTTGCTACGAGGAGCATTATGTCCAATCCTAATCCGCTTTTCCAAGAGTTGTCCTTTGATCCAGAGCAGGTAACCGCCGTGAATCAGGCCTACGACCTGGCATGTCGAACACTTCAGAATATCGGTCAGTTGGAGGTAGATCGCGAAATTATTGCTAAGGGTATTTTGCAGGCTGCAGGCAGCGGCGAGCGGGACGCCAACAAACTATGTGAACGTGCTATCCTTGGATTGACCCCGGTGGACTATCGGCAGCATGGCACTTAAAACAACCAACGAAGCGACCGGTTTCGGCTTCGAGACGGAGACATCGGCCTGCCAATCAAGAGGCCAGGAGACGCTATTCTGATGTCGAGACCGCCAGCTGACCCGATAGGGCTTGTTACTACCTCCGCCGTGCTGCAGCGGACCATTTCACCTTGGGCTGGCTGATGCACGGCCTTCGCAAGCGATCCTTCGGGATCATCATGATCCTGCTCGCGCTGGTCGCGCTCGCACCGGGCTCTCGATCGTAGCTGGCCTGCTACTCACGATTCCCGCGTTCCAGATGATCGCGGGCAAACCCGCTCCGGTCTTTCCACGCCGCATCGCCACTCGTTCCTTGCCGACGAAACACCTCGCTGCTGTGGTGCAGCGATCCTTACCGGTGCTCAGATATCTTGAGAAGGTGGTTCATCCACGGTGGCGCACCCGTTGGAGGCAACCAAGCGCCTGGTCGGCTCGTCGTGGTACTGAGCGCTACTCTGGTCTTCATTCCAATACCCCTGAGCAACGTCGTCCCCGCTTTGGTGATTGCCTTGATCTCCCTTGCCTATCTCGAGGAGGATGGGGTCCTGTCTCTCGATCGCCTTGCTGGCCGCCGCCATTTGTGCGGTCGCGACGGCGGTAGTTTGGCAGACGGTCGTCGGCGCAAAATGGATCATCGATCTCTGGTAGCGACCTGTCGCTGGTAACGAACCGTGCGATGCCGCTTGCTGGCCGCGCCAACAATACTCGCGTCGCTTCTGTCCGGAGACCGTTTGAAGCCGCAAACAAAGGCGTCAGCGCTGCTTCGCTCGACCACACGACCAGCGGAGCTACGGGACCGAAGCGGGAAAGAATAGCCTTGCTGGCGGGAGAAACCTTTCCTTCGGATCGATGTTGTCATTCCAGCAACAGAACCGGGCGACTGGCAGTTGCTCGAAAAGCCGCTCGGCGTAATGCCCGGGCGGCTTTTTCCTTTAACGTGGGAGGGTGCAATGCCAAATGATAAGCCCCTCAAGCCCGACGACTTTCCGGTTGAGGTTGAGGGCGACGAATTAATGACTGCGGACGGCAAGCCAATCGCCAAGGCGAAAACGCCAGACATCGCAGAGGATATCGCGGACCGTCTCAACGAAGACGATTGCCGTAAAGAGCAGGACAGATGGTCGGCTTGATTTTGCTTGTGGTCGCGTCGAAGCATGCCGCTTCATCGCCAGTTCGAAAACCGTTGTGTCTCCCCCTCCCGCAGATCGCCGGGTTTGGTACCCTACAGAATTCTGTTGAAATGATACGCAGCCACCGCCAGGTGCGTGCAGGTTCGCTCCGTATCGGATTCTCCTTGTCGCTTCACGCAGGCTTGCACCGACGGCAAGATCAGCCTTTCGGCTTTAACCTGAACGTTCCTGATATGGCGTTGCTCATGCGGGTCTATATTTGGCCAGATCGCTCTTTGCTAGTACGCCCATTCCTTTCCGGCCTTTCCGGGTGGGTCCGAGCGAGAGCAGAGAGGTTTCCTCGTTGCTTGGCGCCTGGTCGAGCCCAAGAAATGACTTAGCGCACACAGGGGTTGAAGGTTCTGGCGACAGCCCAGTGATCGACGCGATCACTCGCATTACTTCCCAATACATCTCCCAACCCAAGATAGAAGCGGAACTATAGGCTGTTGGGGCCGTTCCACTCTATGGCCGACCTTCGTCGGCATGGATTCAATTTGAATTGGAAAAATCAGATGAGAAAGTCATTAATGGTGTCCGTGGCCGTTGCGGCCTTGTTGGCCACGACCGGGCTTGCGACAGCTCAAGGCGTTAATCAAGGAGCAGCGAAGGAATCTCCGACTGTCGCTTCGCCTAAAGGTGATACTGCGGCGCCGATGAATGCACCCGCAAAGGGCGCCGAGACCGCTACACCCGGCGCTGGGTCAAAAGAAGCGGCGCCTCAACATGCGCACGGCAAGCCGGATGCAAAAACGACCGGCGACATGAAAGCTGATGGCAAGTCGAAGGCTTCAGAGTCAATTACTCCGACCACCACTTCGAAGGACATGAAAAATCCGACCGCCGAAACGAAGTCGCCTTCTGACAGCAAGGCGACGAGCGACATGAAAGCCGACAGCAAGGCGAAATCACCTGATTCGACCACCACCTCAAAGGACTTGAAATCTCCGACTGCCGAGACCAGGCCTTCGACACCCGACAGTAGGACGACCGGCAATGCCGCAACCTCGGCGACATCAGCGCCTCCCGCCGAAAAGCGCACCCAGATAACCTCGGCGATCAAGCAGGAGAAGGTTGAGGAAGTTACAAACGTGAACTTCAACCTCTCAATCGGAACGGCTGTCCCGGCGGGTGTCCGCTATCATCCGATGCCAGCACGTATCGTGGAAATCTATCCGGAATGGCGTGGATACGATTTCATCCTTGTGCACGGCAACTACATCATTCTTCGCCCGCGCACCCACGAGATCGTTTACATCATCGAAGGTTAGGCGAACTCGCCAAGCACACGACAAGCAGCTACAAAAAACCAGAGGGGGGCTTAAGAGCCGTCCTCATTTTCTGAGCCAGCGGCCGCGGAAGGTCCTATTTGTCCTCTTCGAGTCTTTTTTCGAAAGCGAGCAGTATTGACCAGTGTGGATGGAACCAAGACACTATATTGGTTAGATCACCGCCCTACCATAGGCAACAATCGGTGACTGAGAGTGTCGCACTCCCGCCTGGGTCTTAAGGGGAGTATCATGCCGTCGACTCAATCTCATCCAAGTGTTGGTGTTGCAGACTTCAGAATTCATAACTGCTCGAAATGCCGAACACCAATGAGGTTGGTCTGCATCGAGCCGGACAAACCTGGTTTTGATGTGCGCACCTTTGAATGCGCAAAGTGCAGTGCCGACGAAACCCTCCTCGTTGCCATTTAACTGAGTTTCATATCCCGCTTGATTGCGCCCGCCTACAGAGCAGCGCAAGAGCTCCTACGCTAGAATGCATGATTGTGATGCCGCAACCGCGGAAGCTATTGCGGCCGATCGCATGATGCCGCGGGGAGCGGTCCGAAGCGGACACAACTCGTTTCGCCGGCTCGATCATCGCAAGGATCATTGGCGAACCGCATCCAGTGCAGCCGGCACGATCTTGTGGAGAGTTGGGATTGAAGCTGTCCCTATTTTACTGGGGAAGGCGAAGGACAATCAGTGAGCAGCGTTGCTCCTTCCCATGTATGGGCGTTCAGCCAATCATTGTTCTTGAACAGGGCTCGAAGTGATAAGGCTATCTGTCGCCGCTGATTGCGCTCAGCCCCCGGCGGGAACGAGCGGGCATAGCGCAACATATCGCGCCTTATCTGGATAAACTCCTCAATGCTGTGACGCTGCTCGAAGGTTGGCAACCGGTGGACGGAAGACATGATGCTCCCCTGACGTTATCGGCGAGAGCGCTACCGGACTCTCAGTCACCGAAAGCTGCCACTGACGGGGCGGTGATGAGGTAGTTTGTACCCCGGCGGCGATGACTACTGGTCAATATTGCTCAGTTCTCGAATTTGTTCCTCTGTAGGTTTGTTACGCCCGCGCTCTTCCGGACGAACTCGTTCGCTGAAAGGGATTATGATTGACACCGGAAGCGATCATACGCTCCCATTCAGAGGGAAAGCCATGGTTGCCGCCATACCGCCAACACAGTGTCCTTCCTTCCCGCTGGATGTTGATCGGCCGGAGTCACATGCCGCTGCGACGGAGGCCGCCGACGAGGCGGAGATGCCGCTGCCATCCGATCCGCAGACGTTCTTTCTCGGTGGTTTGTTCGCGTTGGGCGTCCTGGCGGCACTCTATGTGGCAAGCTCGATCATCCTTCCTGTCGTGGTCGCCCTCGTGCTCAATCTCCTGCTTCAACCCGCCGTTCGCCTCTTGGGGCGTTTGCATCTACCCCGCGCTGTCGGAGCGCTCTTCACCGTCTTCCTGGTGATTGGAGCGCTTGTCGGTACGGTGGCAGCGTTGTCGGTACCGGCCACGACCTGGGCCGAGCGGCTACCCGAGGGCATCCCCCGCCTGGAGGCACACCTGCGGGTTATAAGCGCGCCGATCCAGGCGTTGCAAAAGGTAATCCAACAGGCCGAGCAGGCTGCAGACGCGCCGCCTGGCCGGGGTTCGATTGTTTCGGTTCGCCGCGATCTGGGCATAACGGGCGTACTTTTCGCTGGCACGCGCTCCGTACTCGACGGCCTGTTTACGACTGTCTTGGTGCTCTATTTTCTCTTGGTAGCGGGCAATATATTCCTTCGACGCACCGTTGAGATCCTGCCGACATTCAACAACAAGCGACAAGCCGTCGATATCGCTCAGCAGGTCCAGGAGGACATATCGGGCTATCTGGTGACAATCACGGCCATGAATGCCGCCGTCGGTGTCACGACGGCGGCCGCGATGTATCTTTGCGGCCTGGGAGACCCCTTGTTGTGGGGCACCACAGCCTTCCTGCTCAACTACATTCCAATTTTGGGACCGCTTGTCGGGGTATGCATCTTCGTACTGGTCGGAATGCTGAGCTTCGAAAGCTTATGGTGGGCTTTGCTGCCGCCGGTCCTCTACTTTGGCATTCATCTCGTCGAAGGTGAAACAGTGACGCCCATGCTGCTGGCGCGGCGCTTCACGCTGAATCCGGTATTGATCATCCTGTCGCTGGTGTTCTGGTTTTGGATGTGGGGCGTGCTTGGCGCGATCCTGGCCGTCCCGATGCTGGCTATTCTGAAGATCATCTGTGACAGGTTGCGCCCGCTCAAGGCCTTGGGGCACTTCCTCGAAGGGGAATAGCGGCATTACCGCTGGTTCGCATGACCCGTAGCAACCGAAATGTGGGTGACGACTTTGGGCTGACGGTTTTTGAGAACGGTGGCTGCCTCGGAGCGCGCCCTACATTGATGACCGGGATGACGCGATCGGAGAACCATCCGCCGTCCAGTCGATTCGCCGTATTGGATGCGGTTTACGTGTGCGCGAAGGCGATCAGACCTACGATAAAGTGACGAAATTCCCGAACAACTGCGCACACGTACGCTTGCCGTGAAGTCATTCGAAGGAAATGATGGCCGATAACCGGTTAGTCGACGGTCTTCAGACCGAACCAGTCGTAGAAGAGTGGTGGCTCGCGCCGTCGAATGTCGACTATGCATATTCACTTTGCGGCAGCTGGTTGCTACATCGCAAGAGTGGAGAGGACCGGTGACCTTGAGGTTTCCGCCAGCAAGGTCCCGTCGGAGAGCTATTGAACGAACTCGGTAGCAACGAGTTGTCCCTGATGCCTAAACGCAAATCACCATCCACGGGCGCAATGAGCGTGCAGCCTGTCGAGCATAGCTCGACAGCGCCAACCCAGCTGGCTATGGCGCCAACGGTCGGCGAGCAACACAGGACGCCACTTCCGAAAGAACAACAAGCAAGGGCGGATGCAGTCCGCACCGCGAACGCAAGAATGATGCGGCGCAATTCCCTGCGGACGCAGCGTCAAGCGCAGAAGGGCTAGTGCAGGCCGACAGGTTGCCTGTTCAGTTGCTGGAATCGATCGCCCGGTCCAGGTCGCGAAGGTACGATAGTCCGTGCACCGTCAAGCGGTGCTGGTCTTTTTCGCCGCCGATGTACAATTTCATCAGATGCTTGGAAAGACATTCACGGGCGCCCTTCGTCTCGGAGCGGTCCGCAAGGACGCCGTATATGCTTAGCGCGCGATCAACGGGGACGATGTTCATTGGATTAACTCATGGGACCGTTTCAGCTCTGAGAAGGTAAGGTTCGCTGCTTCGTATCGTTCCAAGAAATAGCCCGTCTCATGATGCGATTTTGAGCGCGAAGTGATTGCGCCCCTCGCTCTGTGATGCACAAACGCCGCCAGGCGGAAATGATCCCCTGACGGCGTTGCATGAGGCTGAATGCTAAATCCCTTTCACGAGAACTGGTCCGGGACTTCGGAAAAGGCTCAACCGACCAAAAGCGGCTTGACCTTCTGCCGGAACCAATGTCGTCGGCGCAACTTGGTGACGGGTGACCGGATGCATGTGCCCCCAAGCATCCGATGAAATGACGGCCTCAGCTCGTCCCCCCGCGCTGGGGCCGTTCCTTGGAACGGTGCTTCTAGTCGCGCTCTCTCAGCAGGGGCTTCTCATGCAAGACCGCACTCAACAGCGAATTGTGGACCTCAATGTGCCCATTATAGCTGATGAGGCCCAGCCTGCGAAACTTGTTCATGAAATAGCTGACCCGGGATCGCGTGGTCCCGATCATTTCAGCCAATGTTTCCTGACTGATATTCACGCTGATCGGCTGCGGGCTCCCTTCCTTGCCGAAATTCGCGAGCAGCAACAGCAGCCGAGCAAGCCGCCGCTCACTCGAATTGAATAGCTGGTCGATCAGGTCCTCCTCAATCCGACTGTTCCGGGTCAGGAGGTATGACATGAATAGCTCTGAAAATTTCGGCTCGTCACGAATAGCCGACATCATGGCTTCCTTGGTGATCGACGTGATGACGCAATCTTCCATCGCTGTTGTCGTAGCGATGCGTAACGGGTGACCATTCATGCATCCTTCGCCAAAGAACTGGCCGGGCTCCAGAATTGCGACGACCGCTTCCTTGCCCTGCTCAGACACGACCGTTAGCTTGACTTTGCCTCTTTGAATGTAAAAAACGGTGTCCGCGACGTCGCCTTGCTGGAACACATGTTGATTCTTGGGAAGTTTGAGAATCGTTTTCCCCGCGCCCACTTTGGCGAGAAACGTTTTGGGGTCAAACATGTCCTTGGTTGGCTTCGCCACGGGAGCCTCCTTTGACTCAGCGAATTTGCTCGATTTCGGTTGGCTGCCAAGCGCCAAGCCTTTCGAACCGAGCGGCGAGCTGCTACTTTAGCCAACTGATCACTTTGCGGGGCTTGCCCCGTTTCGCAGACATTACCGCCTGATTGCCCGCAGTTCTACGGAGAAGGCCCGCCTTTTTGAGCCCCTCGGTTCGCTGTGCGCCGGGCGACATCGCCTGCGCTTCCTCAAGCGCGTCAATCGCTCTCGCGTGCAGGCTGCGGCTGTCACTCACCAGATCAGTTGTGACCGTGACCATGTGAGCATGATCGCACTTGGCGCACTCAAGTGTGCGGATATCGAAGCCGGATGGCCCAGCTCAACGCGCTCCAAATGCATCCTTGCGTTGCAGTTTTGACATTGCGGTTGCTGGCTGGGCGAGGAGTGAAACGCGGGACGAGGAATAAGTCTTTGCCATCAACCGTCCACCTGTGCACGTCTACCCAACCCCGAGATCGGCGTGGGAAGGCAGTTTGCCATTCCGAGTTGAGGACGCGTCCTATGTCTTGGATCGCGGTCAGCCGGTCACTTTCGGTGTGCGTTGGGCTTTTTCGGTATCAGCCATTTCCTCATGTCAGCGGCAAAGCCAAGTTGTTCGGCTTTTCTGATGGCTTCGGATCGCATCGATCCAGCCGGCAACTTCTCTGCCCGTGCCAGAGCCTCAGATGCCCGGGTAGCCCAATCGTGACTACCGAGATCGTTGCGCGGCAGCCCTGTCATGTCATGATCCTTACTGCGGCCTTCGCAAGTGGCTGTGTTCCCAATCGACAGCACCGGACTTCATCGGGTCGGCGACTATCTGCGCCTCATGAATATGGGCGCACCTGATGCAACGCAGGGTCCAGTGCTCGAACCCAGCATGGGCCACCGCAATGTTTCGCACCTCTGTACGCGACTGCCATTTGGGACAACGAGGCTGCGCCGCCGCGCGAGGTGATAGGGTCTTTGCTTGTGATCGGGCAAACTTGCCCCCTGTGGGACAGGCGGGCGCACTATCCAACTCTCTGTCACCGATGGGTGCCAACGGTCGGGGGGTGATCACAGCAGTATCGACTCGGAGCGCGGCCCGCTGGTCAATATTGCTCACTCATGAGAATTTGACGGGATGATTGTAATCAGCTGTAGCGGCAAGCCTCTTTGAGAGACACGAGTGTTAGACGCCAACCATTGCCAACTGGCGCGGTCTTTTCGTGCCAGTTTATTTGTGCCCTGGGCTCGTTATTCGAACCTTTGGTCCCCATATCTATGTATGTCTGATCAACCATCGAAGTTGGTCGGAATGGGCCGAGACTTTCAACGAAAGGGGCCCGGCATGTTTAAATCTCAGCAATATCGTGCAAAGGCAGTCGAGTACGGCGAACTGATTAAGCGTTCGATCGGTCCGGCTGAGATCCGTAAATTTCAACAACTGCAGGACCGACTTGCCTCGCTCGCGGATAACGAGCAGGGTCTGGCGGACGACTATGACAATGCAGTGCACGTTGCGGAGCAGGACGGATCGAGCGGCGCAGCCCTTGCGGCCGAAGAAGAGCTCGTTTTGCGTTGTCTCGGCGCGGCCATCATCATGCAATGGAACGCCCTGCCGACGACGCTGCGGCGAGAGATCTTCGACACCGCCGGGTCGGTCGGCAAGTTGTTGGAGACGGCGGCGCTCCGCGGGCAAATCGCCCGATTTCTGCATAAGCACAAGGATGATGCCGGTCGCGGCAAACTGCCTTTAACAGAAGGCACGCCTAGCGATGCGAGAACGGTCGCTCTGGCTCTGTCACGGTGGGACAACGAGGGAGGCGCAGTCCGCGACGTGGCTGCCGATGAAAATAGACGTCAATAACAGGAGGACTCCCATGTCATTTACACAGTTTCGAGTTGATGACGGACCACACACCATGGACGGGCTACGGCTTTTTGCTCTGGATGGAAATGAACGGGTCGAGGCGTTCATGGGCCGAAAGGTGATGGACGTTTGGGCGGAGTCTGTCGAGCATCGTGGAGGACGACAAAGTCTGTTCCGCGATCAATACAATGCGCTTGGCAGGCTGAACCTTGCCGCACTTCAGCGGATTGTGAGCGCGAAATACCAGCGAGGCGCCGCATTCAACCGCCAGCATCCCTTTGTCGAGGTTCTATTCTCTGACATTACGGAAAGCGGCGAGGCTTTGGATCTAAGTGAACTCGTTCGGGAGGCGTTGCCGCCAGCATTTCATAGACTGGCCTGAGACCTGGACCACGAGAGTGCCGCGACTGGAGTCATGTGCGCTCAGTACCACAATCGTAGAAGAATGACCTGCGCTTGGCGATAAGCAGAGCCGCGAAACCACAGCTCGGTCGTGGCGGCAAGATCCTGGAGGATCAGTACAATACGGTTTCGACTCACAGTACATTCAACAACAATTCGGAGAACAAGATCGATATCGACCCCGACAAAAGTGCCCAATGCGACCCGGAATGCCTCCTCGGTGGCAGCTCTCTTGATCAGCAGGATGGCCATCGTCGCCGAGCCGAAGCTCCGGCCGCCGGCGGACACATGGCGCCCGAGAATGCGGATGGCGACGCCCGGCCTTTTGCTTTTTTGATACAGTTCGTTGCCCGTAGGTCTCGAGATCTTATGCCGACGCCGGGAGCGGGAGGAACCGATGTTCATTCGGGTACGAGATTCCCATTTTCGCTCTATCGTCAAGGCCGTCAGTTGGAGGATTACCGGTAGTATCGACACCTTCGTGCTGAGTTTCATCTTCACGGGCAGCGTAAAGGTTGCAGGCTCGATCGCCGGCGCTGAAGCGATCACGAAAATGATCCTCTACTATCTTCACGAAAGAGCCTGGTCCGTCATTCTCTGGGACCAGCGAGGTCCAACCGGTGGCGAGTCCAGCTCAACCTGATTCGCGCTTCGGCTCACTGCGCAAGAGCGACTTCGGCCTATTTAGTAGTTGGAGGAGCGAGTGTCGACCGACATGGGTAAGTTCTGCCGATAGGCGATCTTTCTGTGGGCCTCGTTGGTGCTCTCTCGCAAAGCGATCAAAGTGAGCAGCTGTGTATTGAGATCCTTTGAAATGGATTGGAGGTAAAAAAGCTTATCGTCGAGTGACTGCATCGATCCGCCAACCCCCATTTTGGCGAAATATGACCTGAAACTCTTACAGTTGCTGGTCAATATTGACGACCCCCGGATCAATGGATAGCCGTTTTGGTCGCGGGAAGGTCAATTGGTTTCATCTTCCGCAACGAGGTGACCCAATGTATGGTCCGGCCGTGGGGTGCAAGAAGATTTCGACGATCCGGTAGATGCGGTCTTGCATCAATGTATCCGGCCTCTGTTTGGAGCGCAGTGCTCCGGGCCATCATGGATATCAGCGCGCATGTGATCTGGTTAGCGGACAGGCCTCGACCGGGCCATTTGGGTCACCAGGGTTCACATGTGCCGGGAAGACCGATTCTCCATCGTCGTCTCATCCTCTCGCAGACCTCGGCGGGTAAGGGTTGTTACGTCATCGATAGCTCCTCACTTCGCGCTGTTCCTTCGTTCGTGCCTGGCGGCCGTTCCTTCGTCCCGGCCTGCGCGCGCAGACGCGCCGCGCGCAAGGGGCCGTCAAAGCCGGCCGTCGTGCTGTCCTGACGTCTTGCTCTCCTGCTGCCAGGCTGCGCCTTGACGGCCCCGCGCACGGCGCGAGGATCAAGCAGGTCGGGACACCGTCTCCTCCATCTTGACGCACGCGAAGGCGCGTCCCTTGTTGAGGACCGCCCAGGCGATCCGGGCGAGCTTGTTGGCGAGCGCAATCGCCAGCACGTTGTGGTGCAATCGCTTCTTGGCGGCTTCGATCCAAGAGTTGAGGCCATAGCGCTCCCAGCACTTGACCTTTACCAGAACAACCCACGCGGCTTGCACGAACAGCGCGCGCAGGTAGCGATTACCGCGCCTTGATATACTGCCGAGGATCGTGCGGTCGCCGGTCGATATCTGCTTCGGAACAAGTCCAAGCCAGGCGCCGAAGTCGCGGCCTTTCGAGAACACGTCTCCGGTGCCGATCGCAGCCACCATTGCGCTCGAGATGATTGGGCCAATGCCAGGCACCGTCATCAGTCGCTGGCAGGCCCTATCTTGACGGGCTAGTGTTTCGATCTCGCCAGATAGACCCTCGATACGCTCATCCAGCCGGCGCCAGTCTTCCGCCAGACCCTCGATGATGGGCAACATGCGAGGCGAGAGCACATCAGTGCGTGTTGCCAAGATACCTGGCAACTCGAACCGCAGGGAATGCGGGCCTTGCCGCACGGCGATGCCCCGTTCCAGCAGGAACGCACGGATCTGATTGATCGCGCCGGTACGCTGACCGACCAATCGATCGCGGACGCGGTGCAGTGCCTGAAGGTCGAGCTGATCGGCGGTCTTGGTCGCGACGAACTTCATGGTCGGGCGTTGGACAGCCTCGGCGATGGCTTCCGCATCTCGGAAGTCATTCTTCTGTCCCTTCGAATACGGGCGCACGTATTTCGCTGGCATCAGGCGGGCGTCGTGGCCAAGTACTTGGAGTTTGCGGCTGAGATGATGGGCGCCTACGCAGGCCTCCATACCGATCAAGCACGGCGGCAGGTTGGCGAGCCGCGTTTCCACCTGGCCGCGCGACCACTTCTGCCGCAGCACGATGGCACCGCGGTGATCCTGACCCACGATGTGGAACGAGTTTTTGCCGATGTCGATGCCGATCACGGCGATCGCCGCGTTGAGTTTCTGAGACATGGCGTGCTCCTTGTCTTGAGCGCCCCTTGCCAGCTTCTCGTGCTGGCAGGGCCGGAGCACGGCCGGACCATCCCATTAGCGGGAGTTATTCATCAGGTGCAGAATCGGCGTAGCGTGCTGGCATGCTCGAGCGGATTGCTTGTCCGAGCGCTACCCAAAAACGGCGACGCACCGAAGTCATCGCTTCCACCAAATGGCAAGTCAGTGCCGGCGGTGAGCCCCGGGGCGGAGGGGCACGTCCTGAGTCTTTCGAATATTGCCCAAGTTAGGACAGGCAATATTCTCAAACGGCTGGAACGATTGATCTTGGGACTTCTTGGTCCTCCGCAATCGGAGATCTTATCTTCGAGAACCAAGCCCACTGACCGGTCGACATTTTGCCCCAATGCCCGGCGGAAGGCTTAGCGGCCTCAGATGCCCCCGCACTGAGGCCGTTGCCTTGGTCGAGGCGAAGGTGTTCACGTGGTGCGAAAAACGACTTGACGAACTACTTCAGGAACATCGCGAGCAGCCTGTGCCTTGACTAGCGGATCCGGTCGAACTTGGCGTCGCCTCGAAGGTGTCAGCGCTACAAGTGCCCTCTAACTGACAACCTCGACGATAGAGCGCGAATGAAAATCTCGTGCCCGATAAACATCAGTGCTTCCCGCTTCCCTTCTGGTCCATAATAGACAAGGTCGTCACCGCCTAGGTCTTACCCGGCACCGCTTCGGCCTCGATAGCCGCGACAAGCTCGGGCGCAAGGTGCGCGGACAAACGCTGAATGATGTTGAGTAGCTGCAAGATTTCTTGCTCACGCAAGGCGTCAATCTTGTTGTGCAGCAATTCGATCTCGAGTTCAGCCTTCACATTTATTCGATAGTCGTGTTCTGCGTGCCTGCGGTCAATCTCGGATTGACGGTTCTGGCTCATCATGATGATGGGCGCCGCGTAGGCTGCTTGGAAAGAAAGAACCAAGTTCAGCAAGATGAAGGGATAAGGGTCCCAATGGTTGATGAATGCGATCATGTTCAGAATGATCCAAATGCCGAGTAGCACGCTTTGGATAATGATGAAGCGCCAAGAACCAACTGTTTCAGCAACCCGGTCGGCAAGCATCGCGCCCGGCGTCAGTGCGAGCTTGGATAAGTTGCGGGCTGGCTTTTGCGCCCGAAGTTCTCGCAACCGCTCCTGGTCTTCGGGACTTAGGTGCACTTTGTGGCTTTGCTCGTTGGTCATTCGTTAAATCCACAGTCAGTTAGGAGGGCCATGACAATCGGGTACAGGGCGTTTTGAGATGAGAAGGGGCTGATTGGGGTGCCTCGCGCTGAGCCAGCAGAATAAGTTTACTACGTTGACGCGGAGGCGGAGAAGGCGGCGGGCGACTTGCCTGTGGTCTATCTGGTCAGCGCGGCGATCAGGCGGATGCAAGTGGTCCCGTCACTCGAGGATCATTTACGCCAGGGAGAGGATTTCCAAGTACCATTTTATCGGCGGACTGGGGCGACTTGGTTGACGAGCGGATCACGACCTGCTGCAGTGATGCTACCCTCCGAACGACATCCCCAGTTAGCTGCTGAGTGCCCCGAGGAAACTCTCGCGCCATGCCATAATGCTATTGCGGCGCAGCACCGCCATCATGGCCCCCCAACGCTCGCATCGCTCCTCAAGTGGCATCCCCAGCGCTGTCCGCAATGCTTCGGCGACGGCGTCGGGGTCATAGGGGTTGGCGATCACGGCAGCGTCGAGTTCATAGGCCGCGCCCGCGAAGGGCGAGAGAATGAGCACGCCGGGGTCATCGGGGTTCTGTGCAGCGACATACTCCTTGGCAACCAGGTTCATTCCGTCGCGCAACGGAGTGACAAGAGCGACGCGACTGAGCCGAAAGAAGCCAGCGAGCGAGCGCTGGGAAAAGCTCCTGTTCAAATACTGGATTGGCGCCCAGTCGAGTTCCGCGAAGCGTCCGGCCACGTCGCCCGCCAGCGCACCGAGCCTCTGCCGCAGCGCACGGTATTCAGGAACGTCGCTGCGCGTTGCGGTGGCGATCTGCAGCAAGCGGACGTGGTTGCGGTATGTGGGATAGCCCTCGAGAAAGGCGGCGAACGCTTTGAACCGGTGCTCGAGACCCTTACTGTAATCCAGCCGGTCCACCCCAATGATGAGCTTGCGCCCCCGGAGACTCTCCTGCAGCCGGCGTGCCGTTCGGGATTTCACAGCGCGACTAGCCATTTCGGCGATCGCTTCAGTATCGATACCAATCGGGAAGGCGCCGGCGCGCAGAACCCGATCGAAAGCGTGAACGTGGCCATCGGACGAAATCGTGCCTCCTGCACGGCGAAGGATGGCGTCATGGAAGGCGGTCAAATCCTCCACCGTCTGGAAGCCGACGAGATCGTAAGCGCACAGTGATTTCAGCAGGTCGCCGTAGTGAGGAAGGGTCGCCAGCACCCCCAAAGACGGAAACGGCGTATGCAAGAAAAACCCGATCCGCTGTGTGGCGCCGGCGCGGCGAAGTTCCTCGGCCATCGGGATCAGATGGTAGTCATGCACCCAGACGAGGTCACTCGGGCTGAGCAGGGGCGCGAGGGCGTCGGCGAGCACGGCGTTCACCCGTCGATAGGCGGCCAAGTCCCGGCGGGTAAAGTTCATGAGGTCAAGGCGATAGTGGAATAAGGGCCACAGTGCCGCGTTGGAGAAGCCGCTGTAGTAGCCGTCATGGTCCGCGCGGGTAAGATCGACGGTAGCGTACGTCACTCCCTCGGTCTCAAAAACGTTCGGCTCTGGTGTTGTTTCTCCAAGCTTGCCACTCCACCCGAACCATAAGCCTCCAGCCTGATGCAGAGCGTCGACGAGGCCGGTCACGAGCCCGCCGCTGCGCTGCGCAGCTTCTGCCGGCAAGGCGACACGGTTGGAGACGATGACCAAGCGGCTCAAGCGGGTTCCCTCCGCACTGTCAGGGTTGCGTCGAGCCGAGCCGCCAAAAGATCTCGGCGAACACGGCAACGCAATGATCGGCGGTGACATCCGCCGGAGCCCACATTCGCTCGGTCCTCGCGCGAAAATCCACAATTCCTTCTACCGGAACTGACGGTCCCGTCATCAGGCAATCTAGGCGGGCGTTACCTGTAAAACATATAGATCTTCCCGCAGTAAATATAGGATACTCTGCCGACGATCTGGATTGTTGGGCGCTGTCTAAAGCTGATCTTCGCCAGGATTTCGACGGCAGACGCCCCGGGTGTGCCTCTCGATCTCAGCCAGTGCGGCGTCGAGCGAGGCGTGCGGCCCTTGCTGTATGCCGGCCATAGTTTCCGATGCGTGGCCCTCCGGATGGATCATGAACTGACGTGGAGCGCTTGCCGTGATGCGCCCCATCGAGCGGCCGAGCAGGTCCGTCAGCTGCCAAACCGTGCCTCCCTCTGCCGGTGTAACGATCACATCCATGGTGAACCTTGAGTCTGTACGCCGCGCGAACAAACCGCTGCAATAACCGATGGGCGAACTACCGAGTTCCGCGGCCGCGGCATTCTCGGTACTGGAAGGATTGGCGCTTCGGATCGCCCCGCGATCGAGCGAATGGCGCTTAATGCCGATATATGCGACTATATAGAATGGTCAAAAAGAAAGGTCGAAGGCCAACGTCGGGAGAAGAAATGGCAACCGCTCTCGACCGTTGGGACGAGGAAGGCGGAGCGCAGGAGTTGGCGTGGCCTTTACCCTATGAAGCCAGCGATTTGCGCGATGTGGAGCGCAGAGTCCTGGAATGTCTGGGTGCCGCCCTTGTCAGCGAATGGAATGATCTGCCTACTGACGTCCAGCGCAGGCTCTTCGAGCACGCGGCCTCGGGCAAATCGCACGACGCCACCGTGTTGAAGACGCGGATCGCCCGTTTCCTGCACGATCATAAAGGTGCTTCGGGTGGGCGCTAACACGACTTTGGCAGATTTGTTCACGCCTTGCTCTTCGCTGACCTGTGTTCTGCAGTACCCGTATCGCGGATCTGATGGCTGAAGAATGAGAGCGACGATGGCGGGACGCGCGGCTGGCAGGTTGGGCTGAGGTGGTGGCCGTCGTTTCATTTTTGCGCCCCGTCTTGGCAATGCGGAAGTGCTGCAAGAAGGCGTAAGCAACCATCGTCATAAGAGCGTGACGATGAAGACCGTGCCAGAACCGTCCCATCGCGCCATGACGGTTGTAGCCAACCGCTGCAAGTCTATCTCGGCTGGTAGATTTGCGAGATAGCATTTCTTCTCTCCGAGTCGCGATGCTTGCCGATCGCCAACTCGCATTTTTTCACTTGGCATCAGCAAGCATTTCGTCCGCCGGCATCTATACAAATCCGCGATGTGTATTGCCTTGTGTTTGGTGACTTCGCAGCCATCTCATGATAAAGAGATAGCTAATCTCGGCACAGAAAGCACTGTAAACGGATTGCTTCACTATCGCGCCGATGCAAAGCCGTTTCTGAAGGATAGCCGATCATGACCATGCGCTCCCGACGCGAAACGGTCACCTTCAAGCATCCCTTCCGGATCAAGGGCATCGACCGCCTCCTGCCTCCGGGTGCCTACGAGGTCATCACCGATGAGGAGATGATCGAAGGATTGTCGTTCGAGGCGTTTCGCCGGGTTGCCACTATGATCACGGTGCCGGCGGCGCCGCCGCGCACTTCAACGGTGGAGAGGATTTCCATCAACCCGGTCGATTTGGCTGACGCTCAGCGCATTGATGCCGAAGCGCCTCGCGAGTGACGAGCCACTCGATCTCGACAAGCACCGCTGAATGGCTGCACAAGAAGCGACCGACGTCCGGCGTATTCTGGCGCACGTCGAGAACAACGCAATGCCCCTGCGCGATGGGAAGCTTTCTCAAATTTGATGACGCGGCGTCCAACGACTTTCGCACCACACAGCTGGCCTTCACCGGATCCTTAGCCGCCGCGGTCTTGGCAGCTATTTCGTGATGCTCTGAGCGAATATCGTTTCGGGACGGTCTTGTACGTCCCCTTGCGGCGGCTTATGTGCTGATTAGCACTCGCTGGCCACGACTGCCATTTCGTCCAAAGCAACAACAACAAGAAAACAGGAGGGCAGCATGAAATTCCGTCCGCTTCACGACCGCGTTGCGGTCAAGCGTATCGAAGCCGAAGAGAAGACCACTGGCGGCATCATCATTCCGGACAGCGCCAAGGAAAAACCTTCGCAGGGCGAGATCACGGCGGTTGGCCCAGGCGGCCGCGACGAATCCGGCAAGCTGCCCATCGATCTCAAGGTTGGCGACCGCGTCCTGTTCGGCAAGTGGTCAGGTACGGAGATCGAGCTCGATGATCAGGAAGTACTGATCATGAAGGAAAGCGACATTATGGGCGTTCTCACCGAGCTGCCCGCCGCCAAGAAGAAGGTCGCCTAAGCGCCAGTCTGTTTTCCTTATCCCAAGCAGCCAGCGTCTCGAAGGAGAAGGATAAGGCCCGCAAGTTGAACTCACGTCCCTAAAGAGCTCGCCGAGTCGCGCGGTCTTTCGGATTTGACAGTTGAAAACGGAGATCATGATGTCGGCCAAAGAAGTTAAGTTCGGCGTCGACGCCCGCGACAGGATGTTGCGCGGTGTTGAAATTCTCAACAATGCGGTTAAGGTCACGCTCGGGCCCAAGGGCCGGAACGTCGTGCTCGACAAGTCGTTCGGCGCCCCCCGCATCACCAAAGACGGCGTCACTGTCGCCAAGGAGATCGAGCTTGAGGACAAGTTCGAGAACATGGGCGCGCAGATGGTGCGAGAAGTTGCCTCCAAATCGGCAGATGCAGCTGGCGATGGCACCACCACCGCGACCGTGCTCGCGGCTGCGATCGTCCGTGAAGGCGCGAAGGCGGTTGCCGCCGGTATGAACCCGATGGACCTGAAGCGCGGTATCGACCTCGCGGTGGAAGCCGTGGTCGCCGATCTCGTGAAGAACTCCAAGAAGGTCACCTCGAACGAGGAGATCGCCCAGGTCGGCACCATCTCGGCCAACGGCGACGCGGAGATCGGCAAGTTCCTCTCCGACGCCATGAAGAAGGTCGGCAACGAGGGCGTCATCACGGTTGAAGAAGCCAAGTCGCTCGAGACCGAACTCGAGGTCGTCGAAGGGATGCAATTCGACCGCGGCTACATCTCGCCGTACTTCGTCACCAACGCCGACAAAATGCGCGCCGAAATGGAAGACGCCTACGTCCTCATCCACGAAAAGAAGCTATCTCAGTTGAATGAACTGCTTCCGCTGCTGGAAGCCGTCGTCCAGAGTGGCAAGCCGCTTGTGATTATTGCGGAAGACGTCGAGGGCGAAGCGCTCGCGACCCTGGTCGTGAACCGCCTCCGCGGCGGTCTGAAGGTCGCGGCCGTGAAGGCTCCGGGCTTCGGCGATCGCCGCAAGGCCATGCTGCAGGACATCGCGATCCTGACCGGCGGCCAGGCGATCTCGGAAGATCTGGGCATCAAGCTCGAGAACGTCACGCTCAACATGCTCGGTCGCGCCAAGAAGGTGATGATCGACAAGGAGAACACCACCATCGTCAGCGGCGCCGGTAAGAAGGCCGACATAGAGGCGCGGGTGGCGCAGATCAAGGCGCAGATCGAGGAGACCTCCTCGGACTATGACCGTGAAAAGCTGCAGGAGCGTCTTGCCAAGCTCGCGGGCGGCGTCGCGGTGATCCGCGTCGGCGGCGCGACCGAGGTCGAGGTGAAGGAGCGCAAGGATCGCGTTGATGACGCGATGCATGCGACCCGCGCGGCCGTCGAGGAAGGCATCCTGCCGGGCGGCGGCGTCGCCCTGCTGCGTGCTTCCGAGCATCTCAAGGGGCTGCGCACCAAGAACGATGACCAGAAGACCGGCGTCGAGATCGTGCGCAAGGCGCTGTCTGCGCCGGCCCGCCAGATCGCGATCAACGCTGGCGAGGACGGCTCCGTTATCGTCGGCAAGATCCTGGAGAAGGATCAGTATGGCTACGGCTTTGACTCCCAGTCCGGCGAGTACGGCAACCTGGTCACCAAGGGCATCATCGACCCGACCAAGGTCGTTCGTGTGGCGATTCAGAATGCGGCTTCTGTTGCGGCGCTCCTGATCACTACCGAAGCCATGGTGGCCGAATTGCCAAAGAAGAACGCCGGCGGTGGGGGCATGCCTCAAGGTGGCGGCATGGGTGGTATGGATTTTTAAGTCCTACTCGTTCAGAGCTCAACAATAACGAAGGCCCGGCAGAGATGCTTGGGCCTTTTTTGCAGGAATCAGCAAAAAGCGGCCGCCGAGAAGCGTGATGAATTCTCGCCGTTTCACGGATTTCCGTGAGGACGCCTTGTGCAATATCTCAAAATCAGCACTTTGCATTGCAGCCGGGTGGCGGGTGAGAATTGTTACCAAACCAGTCAGGACTCACCCCACCGTTACTGGATTTTGGGAAGTGCATAGCTCTGCCCTGGTTGGTCGCCCCCGTGATTAGACCGAAGACCGCGATCATCTGGGACGCGGGGATCATGAGTAGCAGGCCGGCTACGATCGAGACATCCGGTGCAATAGCGACCACAGCGAGCAGCGGCATAATAGGGCCGAAGGAGCGCTTGTGTAGGCGACCCATCAGCCAGCCCAGGGTAAAGCGATCTTGCCGCTGCCTCGTCGTGCAGCCGCTGCAGCAGGACCGAGGCAGGCACAAACACCCCTTCATCGGCGGGCATTGTCGGCTTCAGCTGGTCGAGCTCGTTGGGACCCGGTACGCGGGGAAAGGATATTTTGGGAGGCGCCCGGTCGACACAGCCGACCCTGCGAGGGTCAGAGCCGACCCAGAAGTAGCAATACGACGAGGATGACCAGGATGGTACCGATGACCCCCATCCCACCGTGGCCATAGCCGTAGCCGTAGCCGCCGAAGCGGCCGCTGAAGCCACCAAGCAGGAAGATGATGAGGAGGATGATGAGGATAAGTCCGATCGACATTGTCCGACTCCTTTGGTGGGACCTTGTGGATATTGGGTCTCAAGTTTTGTCTGTCTTGCGATTCGTCGACCTCCTGCAAGAGTCCGCAGGCGACCCCGGATGGGAGCGGCCGATGCAGTTGACCGGATCACAAGGGCGCAGCCGCGCCATCGCGATCCAGTGCGCGCTCGAGCGCGTGTTGAGTGGGAATGGTCTGTGACAGAGGTTGCCACGCCCAAACAGCGTCGCTCGTGCCCTCAATACGGGGCGTAGTATTGGCGGCGATAGGGATACGGGCCGCCGTAGTAATCTGGCGCATAGTAGCCCGGCGCGTAGCCTGGCCCGTAGGCTCCGTAGGCCCCGTAGGCGGCGGCTCCAGCCGCGGCACCCAGGATGCCAAGACCAATTGCGGCCCCCGGAGCGCCATAGTAGCCGCGACCGCGGTAGTGGCGTCGGTAGTAGACTTCTGTCACTGCGGACGACGAAGCCGCTTGTGTCGGAAGAGTCGTGCTCGGCGAGATCGGAGCTGCCCCCGAAGGCAGCACCGAGGCGAGCGTCGCCGCACCGAAGAGTGCGACCGCAATCGCGTATTTCATTGTCTGCTGGTTCATGGTCGTATCCTCTCGAATTTGGAGCACCTCAAGCGGCAAGTCGATTGCGTGCCGCTGGCCGATAAAGAACCTCGACCCAGGGCGCTCGAGGCGCTGGTGGGAGCGGATCCGAGGATTCGTGGTTCTAGCGAACTCGCAGAGCCGCCTTTGTGCTCGCGCCGCGACTTAACCGATTACTTGGCGCAAGTTTTGTCCGCCTTCAAAGCCGCTTCTGCCGAGGCCTTTGTCGTGTGAGCGGCGCCGACAACCCTCATGCTGCCGCCGGCAGCAGGCTGGCTCTCGACGATCTGACACTTCATGGTCGCAGTATCCTGAGCCAGGTAGAACGAGGAGGGCGATTGGCCAACGGTTTTGCCAGTCTCAGCCGCGAATGACGGAGAAGCGAATGCGAGAACAGAGACTGTCGCTAATAGAATTCTTTTCATAGTATCCACCAATTCTTATGCGTCCGGAATGGGACAAAGAATGAACAGGGCAAGCCGACAAGAGTTCCAGCTATCGCCGATTTGTTTGTTTCGTGTGGATTGACGTGGGTCAGCGACAGCCCTGAAAGTCTGTCGACAGGTTATGCCAATCGCCCAATTCCATTCTGCCTAGCGGCGATCCTTCAGTGGGTGTTGCCGTTAGCGGGAATCATTTGGCTATAGCTGCGCTCCTCGCAAACATTCTCTCAATCATCGATGGATGCCGAGAGCAGGGCGGTGAGAAGTATTGTGCCGCAACGCGGCGCGAGCTCATGGTCAAAATTGCTCATTCAAGAAAATTTAACGAAAGGGAATTTGCCATCAGATTAGGACGGCATCACTGATCGCAACGTCACTCTTTGGCCCAAGCCCCACTGACGAGTAGGCGCAACAGGCGATGCCCATCATGAGCGGGCGCCTGAAGTCCCTTCTAGAAAACGTGAGGGCCTTGAAGCTGAACGACTGATCAGAAAGGTTGCCGAAGGTCCAATGCGTCGATCTATGATGTGACAAGAACTTCTACGGACATCCCGGCGAAGGCGCCGATGCTGCCGACGAAGCTGCCGGACACTGGAATCGTCTGCCGGATGTCGCGCGCGACCGCGACTGGGATCAGATTGAGGCCGCCGAGGCTGCGATTCGTCGGGTCGAAAGGGATCCAGCCGGCGCCCGGTACGAAGACCTCGGCCCACGCATGGGTTGATCCCGCATTGCTCGATCCGACGCTCTGTTGCTCTGGATTGTAAAGATAGCCGGAGACGATCCTGGCTCCGAACCCGAGCATGCGTGCTGCTTCGGTAAACAGCACCGCGAAATCCCGGCATGACCCCAAGCCACGATTTAATGTTTCTACCGGCGTTTGGGTACCCTCATCCTCACGGCTCTGGTACCGGACAGCTTCCGAAACGCCGACGCTCAGGTCCTTTAGCAGCGACAGCGTATCAGTCCGACCTCCTCGAACGAACATTTGTGCCCAATTTCGTAGGACCCCCGCCGTGTCCGAGAACTGGGGGAGAGCCAGGGCGCCGAGATCGGTCCAATCGTCATCAGAATAGCGGAATGGGTAAGACATGGCCGAGACAGCGATATCGAACACCGGCCATGCAACCGCGTCGAGCTGAAGCTCCGCGACGCTGGCGATCACCAGGTTGGAGGCTGTCATCTGAAACGTGGCCGTCGCGATTGCATTGCCAAACACATCGTGCGCCCAGGTCAAGGCCGCATGCGGCGTCACCGTGACGTTGCTCGAAATCAAACGAAGCTCGCGGCTTTCGCGCGGACGAAGCATCAAGCGGTGCGGCAACAGGTGCACGTGTTCGTTGAATCGATAGGTCGTCGTGTGAAGAACCTTCAGCGTAATCAACGCAAGCTCCAATCCGCGGCAGCGTCTGACAGGCCCTTATCCGGTGGTCCCCTCGGGAAGTATGGCCGAGTTGAACGTGCCCATGCAAATGTCAATCCAGACGACCGAAACCCGGGCGGATTTGCGGACGAGGCACCGAGCAAGAACGCTGCGATTCATTTATACGGTCATGTTGACGGGTGTCGAAGTGCAAGCACAACATCAGTTTCGCGGTGCGACAGGATCCGACAAGTGTGACGTGACCGCTGGTCGGAGGGCCGCAAATGATGGACAGCGTCGTGTCGGCGTGACAACCCTGGATAGTGAGGCGACTAGGAGGGATCGAACCATGAAGAACCGGCCACCGCTTCCGCAACATTTGAGTCGCCATAGGTATCACGCGCTGCTGGTCCGGCTGCAAATCGAGCTCGTCAAGCTGCAGCGCAGCGTGATTGAGCGCGGCCAGCGAATCCTTGTCATCGTCGAAGGTCGCGACGCCGCCGGCAAGGATGGCACGATCAAGTCGATTGTCGAACATCTAAGCCCGCGTGATACCCGCATCGTAGCGCTGGGGCCGCCGAGCAATCGGGAGCGGTGTTCATGGTACTTCCAGCGTCACGTTTCGCACTTGCCCGCGGCAGGAGAGATCGTGCTGTTCAATCGCAGTTGGTACAACCGTGCTGGAGTTGAGCGTGTCATGAACTTTTGCACCAAGAAGGAAACCGAGGAATTCCTCGAGACCGTGCCGGGTTTCGAAGCAATGATTGAGCGTTCGGGTATTACCCTGCTCAAGTACTATCTTGATATTTCGAAACAGGAGCAGAAGCGACGGCTCGCCGACCGCCAAAGGGATCCCCTGAAGCAATGGAAGCTGAGCCCGATCGATGCCAAGGCGCAGAAGCTTTGGAAGGCCTATTCCGAAGCCCGGGACAAGATGCTGGAACGGACGCACACCGTCACCTCGCCCTGGACCGTGGTCCGGGCCGGCGACAAGGAACATGCGCGACTTAATATCATTCGCGATGTTCTGTGGCGGCTGCACTATCCCGGAAAGCACCGTCGTCTCCACAGGCCCGATCCGGCGGTCGTTTTTCCTTACGATAAAGCCTGTTATGAGCGCGCCCTGATCGAGGCTTAGTTGGCTTACCTTGATGCCTCAGTTTGCATCGAGCGAAATTGTGTAGCCTGCATTTTCGAGAGCGGCGAGGACGGCTGTTGCGATAGTCTTGCATTCGTTGGGCTCTTTGTAAGTTTTCGGCCACGCCGTCCCGTTTCCCGCGTCCGGAAAATCAACGAAAGCTGATTGGATAGCGCGTTCGATGATCCTTTGGAGCTTCTCATCCCGTATCATTGCCTCGTCTCCCGCTTCTCGACGATCGTCACAATATCATCATTTTACCTAGAGCCGCTGCGGTACGCTGCCAATGCGCTGGAGTGCACAATATCCTGTTTGAAGGAGTAAAACGTATTCTCGTTCCTCCGACGATCAGCGCAGGCGAGCGTAGCCCTCACCGATTTGCGACGCTCAAGCCGGGCCTCTTTGCGGCTGGCGACGTGGGGGACGGCGTCTATCGGCAAGCTGTCACGCCGGTCTCGGCTGCATGACGGCACTTGAGGCCACTCGCTTTCTCTTGGCCCAATGTCCTTCCAGCCGGCGCGCTTGTCCTGTTGAAGATAGGCTCAACCCTTAAGCGGCAGGTCGAGCAATGTATGGCTGTAATTTCAATTACATTCGAGTTCGCAGTTTTGTTCTGAGTGGCGCGCCATTCAGAACAGTCCAACGAACTCTGACTCAGTACGTCTTCAGCATTGTGAGCTCGCCGGCATCGGCTCGGTTTTTGGCGGCGGGTGCGGTCATCCAGGTCTCGATCTCGTCGGGCGTCGTCAGGATGACGGGCATTGCCTTCGGATGGATGGCGAAGACTTCGGCGTTCGCCTCCGTCGTCAGAAATGCAAAGAGGTTATTGGTGGTCTCGCCTTCCTTGACCTTCCGGACCGACGTCCAGTTGGTCCAGATGCCGGCGAAGCATGCGAGCGGACGGCTTTCGTCGAGCGCGAACCAGATGTCGCCGCCTTCGGCCTTGTTGAACTCGCTGAACGAGTTGAACGGCACCACGCAGCGGTGCTCCGGACCCAGCCAGCGCCTCCAGTGCTTCGACTTCACGTTTCGGATGTTGATGGTGCCGCTGTCCGGCTCCATCCGCAGCAACTCCTTGAAGTTGATGGTTTTGCCTTTCGCCTGCAGTTTCTCGGCGCGTTTCTTGGTTGCCTGCAGGAGGGCTTGCTGGGACGACGGCATCCCCCACCTTGCGGTAGCGAGCTCCCGGCCATCGGCACTATTGCGCACAATCGGCGCCCTGTAGTCCGGAAAGACGCCGGGCATCAGCGCAAGGTTGCCGACGTAGCGGTTGACGACGCGGAACAGAGCGCTGATAGCGGCTTGGTTGGTCGTGATCGAATAGAGATTGCCCATCGGTATTCCGGATCCGGCTGGCGGGTTCGTTGCTGGAGCTTTAGCAGTCTGGCCTCGCGGCAGCGACCGGGAGCCGGTCCATTGCGGCTGCGTTGTCTTTTTGATACCGCAGCGGGGCACTCGCCACGTGGGTAGCCGTACTTACCGGCGTCCGGCGCCGATTTACACGTCAGACCCGCTCGTTCGCGCGGCGATTGGCCTCGGCAATAGCAGCGTCGACATCTTTGATCAGAAACCGGATGCCCGGCGTCATATGGATCATAATCGCGTCGCCGGTACGCGTGTGACCGCCGCCTGGGAAGAGTTCATACGTATTCCCGTAGACGCCAAGCCCGTGACCAGCCTCCTGGATCCTTACTGACGTGTCCCAGCACGAATAAGTGCGCGGTTTGCCCATCTATCACTCCTCTTTCTACCACTGCGGGAGGCGGCCAGCCACCCGTCGGCACTCTGGGATTCACGGCGCCTAGCAATCGTGCCGTGAGTCCTTGATGGCTTACGTGCTACACTGCGCAAAATCGACAGTTGTGCGCTTCAAACCGCATCCGTCGGTGCCGGCTCGCGGGACAAACTACAGCAACCAGAAGAACGATTCGCGGCCCTTCACGTAAGCCGCCTCCATGTTGGCCACGCCGGCCTTGGTCATGACGTAGCCCTCCTCCTGGTCGACATAACGGCCCCCGAAGGCCTCGCAGAGCCGGTCAACGCGGTTCTTGATCCCATGACCATCCTCCAGCGGGCGAACGATGACGCGACCAGAATCCGTCTTGTTGATCGTGAAGGGCGGAAACATATCGAGCTGAACACCAGACTTCGATTTAGACATACTGATACTCCTCTGCTCGCTTCCACGTCGAAGCTATGGCTCAACATGCCGCGACTGCGGCGGGCGCGTCGAGAGCCTTCGCAGAGTCGATGAAGGCATCATGATCGCGGGCTGGAAAGAGCTCAGGATGGGCCTTCTCGTCGGCGCAAAGCACGATCCTGAGCGCAAGGAAGAACCAACTCGGCGGAGGCCTCGCCAGCATGGTTAAATTCGCTTCTGAGGCGCCAAAGCGCGGACCTGGCGCTGTCCAAGCTTTTCCACAACTATCAGCGATGGCCGTCGGACTCGATGGCATCCATCCTCGGCTATCGATGAACCGACCATGTGCGTCGCGCTGACGCAGCGCCAGCGAACGACCGTTCTTCTTCTCGGCGCGTGCCTGCTGTTCGGCGGTGATCGGCGCGGTGCGCTTCGGCCCTGGCGTAGAAGGCGCCGACCTTCAGCTTGCCGGACGGCTTCCTGACGTAGAACACTCCGCCCTGAGACGACGGCGCCAGACCGGTCGTCTTCCCGGGCGTGCGCAGCGTCATCGCGAAGTCCTTCTTGGACAGGTCGTAGAGCGCCTTCGAATACTTGTCCGGCACGCCCCCGTAGGTCGAAAGCCGCGGCTTGGCCGAGTACGATCCGCTCGGGGTGAATCCCGGACGCTGGCCCGGCACCCAGGCGTGTCTTGCCGACGCGCCAGCGTCGCCGAGTCCGCGAACGCTCGCCATGCCCATGATGAACTTGAGGTAGGCGGCCTGGTCCGGCTTCACGAACGACTCGGAGAACGGGCTCACGTCGTCGATCTTGGCGATGGTCAGCCCGTACCCCGACTTGTTGAGGGTATACGGCGACGGGCGGTCGACCTTGCCGCGCAGCTCGGTCAGGAGGTCCTCGTTGGCGAACTTGGCGCTGTCCGTCAGCGTGAAGGCGAGGCCCTTGTTGATGGCCTTGCCGATCCTGTCGATCCTGCCGGCGACGCCGGCGTCCATCTCGATCCTGATCATCGCGACGCCCCATGGCGCACGATGACGCGGTTGATCCCGTCGAACGAGAAGCGGTCTAGCAGCCTGGATCGCGCCGTGCTCACGGCGTCGACGGGCTTGAAGCCTGCGTTGTCGAGGTTCTCGAAGACGACGCGGCAGAGCTCCTTGGCGAACTGCTCGTCCGTCGGAATCCCGTCGCGCTTGCGGTTGCGGTACCGCCGCTGGCGTTCTGCGTGTGAGCGTGTCGGCTTCTCGTCCATGCCGAGACGTTACGCGTCACTACTGGTGACGAACGAAGCCGTTTTCGACGAAGGCGGAAATGCAGAAGCCCCGCAGGGGGTCTACCAGGGGTAGGTCTGCGGGGCTTCGTGTACGGCCAGCAAGTGGATCGCTCGCGACCAACGCGGATACAATCGTCTTCGGAGCTAAAAAGGTCAACGTGCGCCGGCGAACTATTTTCCGGACATGATGCGTCCGGTCAGCGGATCAGAACAACATCGCTCCGCCGGTCGACTCCGAGTCCTCGTCTAGGCGGTCGCCTGGGTGAACCAGCCCGTTGCGGCGACGGCGCAGCGTCTCCAACGTCTCCTCGACGGAGTAGCCGCGATCCCGCAACGACACCAGCGCCCTCTTGACCAGGTCGAACTCAGCGCCGGAACGATCCATGAGCCTTTCGCGGTCGCTGGTGACCAACGCTTCGACCAGCGCGCGGCCGACTTCGTCGATGGTCGGCGACTTGCGCCGGTCCATGTCAGCACGCCAACGCGCGGTCCTCATACGCTGTTTCGCGCGACGCAGCTCCACCGGCATGCGGCCCCGAGGCTTGAAGAATTGATTGTCCGGCCGATCCGGATCCCGAGCAAAACAAGTCCGGGTAACGTCGTCGATCTTCTCGATCATGGCGACGTCGTCCTGAGTCAGCCTGCGGCGAAGCTTCGCCATCTGTGCTCTCCCGTTCGGACCGGAAGATCCGATCGCTGTGCGCGCGGTTATCCGGCACGCCGCTGCAAGGCGCAACCGACGAAGATGAGGGCATGGGCCGGCGGCCTCGCGATCAGCGCGCCGCAGGCTCTGCATCAGGGCCCGGAGGTCTGCGACGATCAGGCCGGCGCCGCCTCCGGCCAGACGTCAGCGTCATCGAGATGATCGTGAGAACCGGACTTGCCGGAGGCCGGGCGCCCCTTGAGTTCACGGCGGGCTTCCTCGCGGATTCCAAGCTTCGAGCGGTAAATACGGAACCCTGGACGGCAGAATTCGAGCAAGGCTCGGCCGGTCTGCGTCTCACCGGAGCCCGGATTCCAGGGGCGGAGCCCGTTGACGAGGGGCAGCATGGTCGCCGGAATCATGGTTTCGATGGTCAGCGTCTCGCCGGAGGTCGCCGGGATGGCCTCGGAAGGCTGGTCGACGGGCTGGCCGGGCTGCCTCTCTCGGCTGTCTGTTCCAGTTACCCCCCGTACACCGGAGCATTCTGCACGGTCGGTCGCAATGGCCGCTGAGGGATGGTTTTCGGGCTCCGGAGCGACCGGCGGCGCGTCCATGATCACGGCCACAATGGCGTTGGCGGCCTTGATGGCGATGGCGGCATCCCAGTGATTTCCGACGGTCGTCCGATGCATGCCGGTCAGCTTGCGGACGGCCTTCTGATCGGGCACCGCGCCCGTCTTCGAGATCTCCAGCATCGCGTCCGCGATCCTGCGCACGCTGCGCTGGACCTGGACCCGGTTGCAGTGGACCTGGCCGATGCTCTGGGCGGCATGGATCTCCAGCTTCTTGAGCTCGGCCGGCGTCAGGTCGGAGGAAGCGGTGGCGCGGACGTCGGCGACCGCCTTCTTCACCTCCGCCTCGGCCGCCCGTAGGTCGTAGCCGCGGCTCGAAGCCCGGAGCCCGCGCCCGTAGGACTCGGCGACCTTCTTGGCGGCCACGCGAATGCTGTTCTCGGCCGCGGTGAGCGCCGAGGCGCGCAGCGTCCGCAGGTGGTCGGCCATGAATCGGTCTTCGAGCAGAGCGTCGAAGACTTCGACGCCGAGGCGGCGGCGGTCGAGTTCGGCGTCGACGCGGAGCTGGTTCAGCCGCTCCCAAAGACCGCACAGCTCGATGCCGCGCTTCCACGCCAGCGAATAGATGGCGCCGGACTGCGTCTCCGAGATGCCAGCCTCGACCATGCTGGCGACGCTTTGCTGGCGCATGGTGACAACAAGGTTCTGCTTCAGGTCGACATCGAGGATCTTGCAGAGCTCCGAGAGCGTCGGCAGGTGCTCGGTCTCCATGTCGATGCTCACGACGCGGGGGCTGGTCGGCTGCTTGACGTCTCCGATGTTCGCCAGGCCGCCGATATCGCCCCCGGCATCGATCGTCAGCGCGGCGGCGGCGGCCTCGAGCATGGCCATGCCGGTGCTCTCGTCGTACCAGACGCCATTTCCGTCCGGCAGATAGTAGAGATAATGCGGCTTGGTCACGCGCTCGGGATGAGCATCGTCGCGGACGAAATTGACCTTCTGCGGCCGGACCTTGAGCGTGTTCAGGTGGTCCTCGCACTCCTGCCAGGACTCGAAAACGTAGTCCTTGTCCACGCGGATGATCTCGCGGCAGTCGGTGCGCGTGTTGCCGTGGATCTGATCCAAGCCGACCCACTTTTTCAGGTGCACTGCGCGACGGTCGTTGTTGTCGCCGGCCCAGTGCCGGGTGTCGAAACGCAGGGAGTGCAGCGCGCCTTTGACGCGACTGACGGTCTCTTTCACGAATTCGTCGGCGGCGATCTCCTCCGGAGCCTTTCCGATGCCATCCAGGTACTGGATGCGCTGGATTGTCTTCTTGTCGCTGATGCCCTTGCGGCGCTTACCGGGCGCCTTCGGCGTCATCTCGAGATAGCGCTGATCCATGACGCTGGCGTCCGAGCGCTTGCCCTTCTCGACGTATTCGTCCTGCCAGCACGTGCCGCCGTTCTCCTGCGTCGACGATCCTCCAACATAGCCGGCGCTGCCGACGTAGCCGCGGCCGCCTGGATCGAAGCGATCGCGAGCGCTCTGATGGCGGGTGGTGACGACGCCGTCGGCGTCGTGGCGCTCAACGATGTGGGACTGCGCGCGCGGCTCGTCGGCCATGCGGCGGAGATATTCTTCCTGGCGGCAGTGTTCTCGGATGAGTGTGGCCTGCCGGGGGCTGTACGGCTTCTGCGATGCCTTGAGGTGTTTCGTCTTCACCAGCCCGGAAGTCAGCGCGTCCGTCGCGATCCGAAGATTGCGCTGGTAGGCCGTCTCGCTCGCCTTGACGGCCGGATCCGTCACCACGTGGTCGCGGGCCAGCCAGAAAGCGTCCCGCCGGAGGCGCTCGGCACGCTTGACGTCGACTTCGGCCATCGCGGCGACGGAGGCGATCGGCAGGTCTCGGAAGGATTCGGGATCCTCCTCATTTCCGAGCTCTAGCATGGCGTTCGCCAAGGACTCGATGTCGACCTCGTCGCGCTCACGGCGCTCGGCCGCCTTTTTCCGATTGTCGGCCAGCCGCTGCACGACCTTGCGGCTCTCGATCGAGAATTCGCGCTCGCTGTCCGGCAGGTCGTCGAGCAGGTCCGGTCGCGGCATCACGACGCGCACGACCGTGGGCCGACGACGCGCCTTCGCCGGGCCAGCGTCGGCCGAGGCGTGCGTCAAGGATTCGGAATGCGTGGTCGAGCTGTCGGTCATGGGGCCTGATGAGAGCGATCCGGCACCAGTCTCCAGCTGCAGGCGAAAAAGCGCAAGCCCTTTCCAAGGATTCGCGTGGTACTGACAGCCGACAGCGGGGAAAACTGCTGCAGCGCCACCGGTGCCCCAGCTTGGAGGCGCCGGAGCAGGTTCGAAGTCGGACATAATCAATTCGACTCTCGGAAAGTCCCGATCTGAGAACATTCAAAGAGTCGTAATGCAGCCGTAGGGTCGAAGCGTTGATCGGGCTGAACTTTTTCGGACGAGAATTCGAGTCTCGAAACGTCAGTAGCGCTGGCGAGGCTTTTTCGCCGCCAAGCGTCGGGCCTCCGCCTCCTCCGGATCGTCGCCGCTGTCGTTTGGGTCCAGGTGCCCGCCAACGGCTGCCGGCCAGTATGAATCCGCGTCCTCGAACCAGTCGCGCGGCGCGTTCTGACCGAAAATCAGCTCATGGGCCTGGGAAAACCGGTTCCAGCGCTCGGCGATCCGCAGCGGCTCGGTCGACCTCGCTTCGAATGGCGTAGGCCCCGCCGATGGGGCCATCTTGCCCATGTTGTCGATCCGCGGGTTTCTCGGATCGGCGCGGAGCCAATTGATCAGCAGCCGCTCGATGTAGGCCGACCGCGACAGACCCGCCTCCGATGCCCGGAGCGACAAAAGCTTCATCAGGTCGTCGTGGGCCCGCAGCGTCAGCCGGTTGTGGCGGATATCGTTGACGTCCCGCGCGACCGGGCCGCGCTTCTTCTTGGGAGGAAACCCTTTGCTAACCATTGGCCGGACGAGTCCTTGATTTCGTTATAACTACGTTGTAACTAAGTTATGCAGTGATGGCAACTTCGTACAGCGTGGATAGCATGACCAGCAAGGATTCGTCGAGACCGCCCGCGCCGGATGTGGACGACTATTGGATGGCGACGGTGATCGAGGACCGCGCCGAGAGCGCGCCGGCGCCCGAGCCGCAGCCGGAGGACGAGCGATGAGCAGCAAGGTCGACAAGGAACTGCTGTGGCTCGCGGCGTTCGTCTGCATTCCGAACTGGGCGGAGGCGGCCCGGGCCGCTACCGCGCGGACTACGGCGCTCGGGTTCGAAATGAACCTGCTACGGGACGGTTCGCTGCGCGACGTGAGCCCTCGCGCGCTGCTGGACATCGCGCATCGTCTCAAGGGGGACCACCCCACGCTCTCGCTGGCGTGGCGAATGCTCGCGCTGCGGACATCGGACGACAAGGCCCTCATCCACGAAGTCGTCGGCGTCGTCGTTTCCGTGGTGTCGAGCACCGACGGCGACGTGACGGATGCTCTGGCGCGGCTGCGCGTGTGGGACGCCGTCGCCGCCGGCAAGTTCACCGGCGATGATTTCTTCAAGATCGCCGGGCAGTTTTGGCGCGGCGAGCGCGAGTACATCGTCGCGCGGCTCGATGAGGAGAACCGTGCAGCGGCGGTATCCCTGTCTGCGTGGAGCTGCTCGATCAGGGTCGCTGGGATGACGCTTTCGCCTGGTTGTCGGCGGAAACCGCGCGCCAGGCCGCCAAACTCGGCGTCGGATCGCCGCCGTCGCACGCCGACCGCAAGAAGCAGCGCATCCTGATCAACGCACATGTCGAGCTGCTGTTCGCGCAGGGCCGCCACTATACTGGCGAGCTGGCTCTCGCCTGGCAGATGATGACCTGTGATCCGGAGCGTCCGGAGTCGTTCAACGCGGTCCTGCCGCAGGTGACGTGGCTGCTGCAGCACTGGTCGATCATCACTAGCCCCATTCAGAAGGCGCGCCTGCACGACCGACTGCACGTCTGGTGGCTGGCTGCCCGTGGCGAATGGGCCGGCGCGACAAAACCGGTTTCAATCTTCCGAATCGCCGAGCGCGAGACGGCGAGCTGCACATACGAAGACAGCGGAGATTTCCCCCTGCCCGAACCGGATCCCGAGCCCGAGGATTTGCGGCCGGCGCCGCCGACCGTCGTCGTGATGCCGGCCAGGCATGCCGAGGAAAAGGGCCTTCCGCAGGCGTGGAAGGACCTGCGCGACCAACCGCTGCCGCTCGTCGTCTGCGACGACGCCACGTGGGTGCGAGAGAAACTGCAGGATGAGTATCCGCACGCGTATAGAGAAATCGCGCTGTTGACGCAGGATCTGCGCGACGACGAGCCGGTCAGAATGCGGCCGACCCTATTGTTATCGCCGCCGGGCTTCGGGAAAACGCGCGTCGTCAGGAGGCTGGCGGAGGTGATCTCGCCTCAGATGTACGTTTACAGGTTTGATGCCGCGTCCAGTTTCGATGGCATGTACGGTGGTACCCCCAAGGGCTGGTCGAGCGCGCAGGCGTCCGTTCCCGCTCGGGCGATCATGATGTCGAAAACCGCCAACCCGATTTCGTTCGTCGACGAGATCTGCAGGGCCGGCGAAAGCCAGCACAACGGCAATTTATGGTCCGCCATCACGCCGCACCTGGAACGCGAGACTGCGGCGCGCTACCGCGAGAGTGGCATCGATGCGGAGATGAACCTGTCGCACGTCGTCCACATCGCCACGGCCAATTCGATCGAGCGGCTGCCGTCACAGTTGCGCGATCGATATCGCGTGATTCGGATCCCGTCGCCCACGCTTGCGCATTTGCCGCGGTTGGCCGCGATCGTCGTGAACGAGCTGGCGGTCGAAAACGATATGTATGCCTCTCACGCCATCAAGCCGCTGGCGCCCGACGAGCTTGAAATCATCGGCCGCGCGTGGGCCAAGGAGCGGTTCAGCCTGCGCAAGCTGCGGCGCCTGGTCGAAGCAACGCTGGAAGCCCGGGACGCTTGCGCCAGGAGGCATTGATATGTCGATCGAAGAGAAGGCACTGCGGAATGGTATCGAGTCCCACCTGCGCGGCGAGCAGCCGCCGCCGGCGGTGCTGGCGAAGGCGCCGAGGCTGGAGCAATGGGCGCCTTCGATCCAGCACGGTCCCAACGGGGGCTACTACATGACCCTGTACGGTTTTCCGTTCGGTCATCCTTGCCTCGCCGACGGGAAACAGTCCTCGACGGGCGAGGTCGTATGGCTCGACCGTCGTTGCCGGTGGGCGCAGACGCGGAATACGCTCTGGCAGCTCGGCGAGCCAGAAGGCACAGAGATCCCTATCGAAGGGGTCGACATATGACACCGGAGATGCAGCGGCTGCTGGAGCGTCTGCAGACCGGCTGGCGGCCGCGGTCCGACGAGATCGACATGCGCATCAGCCAGCGCAGGCTGTTCGATTGGTCGTTCGCGCCGTCGTTCTCGCGCCCTGAAGCGGTGCTGATCGGACGCCCGGAGAGCCGGCAGGGCCTGGTCCGGACTGACGAGATACTTTGGATCGACGCCGAGCTGCGCTGGGCGCTCTGCGAGGACAACTTCTGGTGGCTCGACTAGCCGAACGGGAAGCCAACACAACCTGGCTTCCCATTTTTTGCAGGGTTGCCGAAAGAAGGATTTGGGACATCGCGGCCTCCAAAAGAAGGATTTGGGACCGCAAAGAAGGATTCGGGACGCCTCCGTCGCTTCGTCCTTGTCGGGGCGGCTGAGGGGCGCATCGGCTTGCTGAGCGACGACGAGCTGAGGGCCGAGATCGAGGCGGGTGGATCGACCGTCCAAGAATGTGCGGCGAGAGTTCAGCGAGCAGTCGACGGAGCTATCGAGCATCACCGCAAGTCAGGCCAGCACCCGTCTTCTTCGTGCCTCCCTGTCCTGTGCGCGCAGCCGTCGCCGAGCAGGCGGACGGCGACCAGCTTCCATAGCGAGTTGCCGTCGTACCTCCGCAGCGCTTCCTTTCGCGACACAGTGACGACCCGGAAGCACTTCAGGCACTCGACCTTCAGCTCCGAGGACCTGATCTCCGCGAGCGTGCGATCGGCGCGCGGCTTGTTCGTCGCCGCCCTGGGATCCGCCAGCACGCTCGCCCACCAGGCGTCCTCGTCGTTGACGCCCGCGCGCTTGCGCTGGTTCTCGGCCAGGCGACGCGCAGTCTCCTCCACACGTTGCTGCTTCGCAGTCGGGAACCGCCACTCTGCACACCTTCTTCCGGCCATACGCTAGACTCCAATTGACCGGAGAACGAATAGAGAACAAGATGGTTTCACAGTCAACAGATGCAGCGATGAGGTGACGCAGCCGCGGCTTCGTCACCCGAACGCTGCATGCTCCAGGAATCCTTCGATGTCAGATCCCGCCGAGCAGCAACCCGTCGACGAGGCCGCCGAGCTTGGGATCGCGGCCGCGCAGGCGATCGAGGCGTGCGGCAGCGACATGCTTGCGACCATCAAGGCGCTGAGCGAACAGCATGCTCGAGCGGGAGCTCGCCGACGTCTAGGCGAAGGCGAGCCATGGCTTCCTGCGCGGGCGCCGAGTGCCGAAGCGCAAGGAATCGTAATAGGGAACTAGTTTCCTGTTACGGCGCGCGCAGAAAAAAGCTGAACCGGCGCCGAGGTGTAAGAATCCGCATCGAGGTGGAGAAATCCGCATCCGCGCAGGCGTCGGTGTAAAATCCCGCAAGGATCCGAATCTTGGGTACAAAAGTGGGTACGGTGAGGATAATTCGGATTTTCGAACAAGAAATCCGAGAGCCGAAGACCAATCTAAGCTATTATTTTTACGGGGAAATTCCATGGTAGCGGGGGAGGGACTCGAACCCCCGACCCCAGGATTATGATTCCCGTGCTCTAACCAGCTGAGCTACCCCGCCACAGGGATCGCGGCGGCGACTGAGGCCGATCTCGCGAACGCGCGGCATATAAGGAAGGGGGCGGCGGGAAGTCAAGCAAAGTGGGGCGATTGAGGGGGTGATTTCGCTGGTGAATCGCGCCGTTTGAGACCGATTCGCCCGTTTTCACGCACTGGAGTCGCGAAGAGTCGCCCTCGCCTGGAATTCGCGCTGATGCGGATTCTGGCCTCTCCCCGCGCGCGGGGAGAGGCGGAGAGGCAAAGGAGAGCCCGGCCGAGCCGGCCCTATTTCGGCCTGACCGTCTGGTCGCCACCGGGGCTGCCGGGGGGCGGGATGACGGGCATGCTGCCCTCCGTGCTCGGCGCCGGGGCGTGCATTTCGGGGTCGACGCCCGCGGGCGGACAGATCACGCCGTCGGACTTTGCCAATTTGTCGCCGAGCGGTTCCCGGGCCTGGCCGGTGGTGGTGCCGTCAGGCGCGGTGGCGCGGTTCGGGCGGTCCTGCGGGGTGCAGTTGGCCGCGTGTTGCGGGGAAGGCGGCGCGGTCTGTTGCGGCGGCGTCGCCGGGGCGGGCGGAGCCTGCGCGATCGCGCTGCCGGAGGCGGCGATCAGGAGGCTGGCCAAGATGATGTTTGATGTCGTGCGCATGGGGAGAAAACGTCTGCGCCTATACGGAGGTTCCGGCTGGCGCACGACGAATTGAAGCGCTGGAATGTCGCGGGTTTCCGCGCCGCGCATCCTTCGACGCCCGCTTCGCGGGCTCCTCAGGATGAGGTCTCGATTCGCCGCGACAGTCTGGATTGCTTCGCTTCGCAATGACGGAGCAACTCGCGAAATATCGCGCGTGGAGAGAGCCCTCTCCCGAACCCTCCCCCGCTCGCGGGGGGAGGGAGCGCACTGCCGACTTGGCGGCGCGCCGGGCTCGCCGTCAGTCCTTGCGGTAGCGGATCAGCGAGAAATGGCCCATCGGCGGCATCGGCCTGCGCTCGGTGAGCGTGACGCCGCCGTGCTTGGCGGCCCAGCCTACGAGGCGGGCCCACGGGAATTCCGGACGCCAGCCGAGGCGGCGGGCGAGCGGCGCGAAGGCGAGCTCGGAGAGTTTGCGAAAACCCTTCTCGGCGCCGATGTGGTTGACGAGGATCAGCTCGCCGCCGGGCTTGAGCACGCGCACGAACTCGTCGAGCGTGCCTTCGGGGTCGGGCACGGCGGTGATGACATATTGCGCGACCACCGCGTCAAAGAAGTTTCCGGGGAAGGCGAGATTCTTCGCGTCCATCACCGAGAGCACTTCGACGTTGGAAAGCCTGAGCGCACGCACGCGCGCCTGCGCCTTGCGCAGCATCGGCTCGGATATGTCGACGCCGCAGATTTTTGTGGTGCGCGCGTAATCGGATAACGACAGGCCGGTGCCGACGCCGACATCGAGGATGCGGCCGCCGATGCGGTCGGCCTCCGCGATGGTCGACTGCCGTCCGGCGTCGAACACCTTGCCGAATACGAGATCGTAGACCGGCGCCCAGCGGCCATAGGCCTTCTCGACCCCGGCCCGCGAGATGTCTGCTGCCATGCCCCCTGCCCCGGAAATTACTTAGCCGCGGACGGCTTCCGCGAGTGGCCTCGCTGAACTCGCCGTCACCTTCGCCGTGGCGCTCTGGATAAAGCCGCCGCCGAGCACGCGCGCCTGCCCGCTGGGCGCGTCGTAGAACACGCAGGCTTGTCCCGGCGAGACGCCCTCTTCGCCGGCGACGAGCTCGACCTCGTAGTGACCGTTCGCCCCGCGCAGCCAGGCCGGCTGCGGCGAGCGGGTCGAACGCACGCGAACGAACATCTCAAGGCCATTGCCGATAGCGGGGTCGATGTCGCCGCCTCCGATCCAGTTGACGTCGCGCAAGCTGATGCGGTGCATCTTCAGCGCATCGCGCGGGCCGACGACGACGCGGCGGTTTGCGGCATCGAGCCGCACCACGAACAGCGGCGCGTGAGCCGCAATGCCGAGGCCGCGGCGCTGGCCGACGGTGAAATTGGCGATGCCGTTGTGGCGGCCGAGCACGCGTCCCTCGAGATCGACGATGTCGCCGGGGTCCATCGCGTTCGGGCGCAGGCGCGTGATGATGTCGGTGTAGCGCCCGGTCGGCACGAAGCAGATGTCCTGGCTGTCGTGCTTGTCGGCGACGGCGAGTCCGAAGCGGCGCGCGAGCTCGCGCGTCTCGGGCTTGGTCATGTCGCCGAGCGGGAAGCGCAGGAAATCCAGCTGCTCTTGCGTGGTCGCGAACAGGAAGTAGCTCTGGTCGCGGTCGCTGTCTGCGGCGCAGACCAGCGCACGCGAGCCGTCATCGCGACGGCGCGAAGCGACGTAATGGCCGGTGGCGAGCGCCTGCGCGCCCAATTCGCGCGCGGTCTTCAGCAGGTCGCGGAATTTGACGGAGCGGTTGCACTCGATGCACGGCACCGGCGTCTCGCCGAGCGCGTAGCTGTCGGCGAAGTTGTCGATGACGGACTCGCGAAAGCGGTCCTCGTAGTCGAGCACGTAATGGGGAATGCCGAGTTTCGCCGCGACGTCGCGGGCGTCGTGGATGTCCTGGCCGGCGCAGCAGGCGCCCTTGCGATGGGTCGCCGCGCCATGGTCGTAGAGCTGGAGCGTGATGCCGACGACGTCATAGCCCTCAGCCTTGAGCAGCGCAGCCGTCGTCGAGGAATCGACGCCGCCCGACATGGCAACGACGACCCTGGTATCCTCAGGTCGGCCTTCGAGATCCAGACTGTTGAGCATGACTTTAAAGCTTGTGACGGCGGCGTTCGGCGATCCGCAATTTGCTTCTGACCGGGACATCGGCGCTCCCCGGGAACTTTGGTTCCCGAAGGGCACGGCTTGCCCGGTCGAAAGCGGCTGAGAGCTGCCTCTTTAATATAGGCGCCATTCCGGTGAAGCAATCACGCGCGCGGCGCGCTTAGGGCAATTCTTGCCGGGGCGGCAGAAATGGCGGGGCCGCAAAAAGGGCGCGGAGGGTGACGCCGATTCTTCAACTTATTGATTTCGCTATATAAAATACGCGTCCGGAAGGCTGGCCCACTCCTTGCTACCACTTATGCCGAAGATGTTTCCAAGAGGTCGCCTGTGGTCGGTCGGACGTCAGATGTAGCCGCCAGCGTGCAAGTTCCGAGCGCGCAGCAAAAGCCCGCCAAGTCGCAGGGCAGCAGGGACACCTCCGACTCCTTCGGCTCGCTGGTCGACAGCAACACCCAGGCGATCAGCAACAACGCAGGCACGCAGGACGCCGCGCCGCGCCGGTCCGATTCCGCGACCTCGTCCTCCTCCGCCTCGGACCGCAGCACGCGCGACACGTCATCGAGCGACTCCTCCTCGCAGAGCAAAGCGAGCGACGACACCGAGCCGTCCACGAGCGCCAGCAGCGACACGACAACCGATTCGGCCAAAGCGGCTGACAAGGCCGGCAAGGCCAAGGACAAGTCCGAGACCTCCGACGCCAAGCCGGCGGACAAGTCCGACCAGACCAAGGCTGACAAGAACGACACCACCGATGGGCTTGCCGCCGCCGTCGATGCCACGGCGACCGCGCAGACCGGCGCGACGCAGGCGGCCGTGCCCGATCCAAACGCGATTCCCGTTGCCGCGCCCGTCGTACCGGTCGATCCCAATGCCACAGCTAACCAGGCATCCGATGCCGCATCCCCGCTGACGATCGCCGCCGCCGGCCTTGCCGCCAGCGCCTCCACCGCGGCGCAGATCGCGGGCAACAAGACCGACACCGCAACGGCGGGCGACAAGAGCGCCAAGACGGCCGGCGCCAAGGTCGCTGCCGACACCTCGGCAACGCTCGGGGATACGGCCACCACCGATGGCACCGCGACCGATGCCAAGACCAGCGGCGGCCTGATCGCCGTCGCCGACCTCGGCACGCCAAAAACCTCGTTCAAGGCCGCCGCCACCGCGCAAGGCCAGACCGACGTCTCCAATATCGGTCAGGACGCAGGCAAGGCCAACGCCACCACACAAGGTCCGGCAGCGACGACCGCCAACGCCGCGCATGCGCAAGGCATCAAGCCGCAAGCCGATTCCGGCACGGTCGACGCCAAGGCCGATGCGAAGGCCGGCGTCGCCGATGCGACACCCGCCACCACCACGCACCATGCGAGCGCGCAAGCCGCCGTGCCCACGACCGATACCAGCGCGCAGGCTGCATCCGCCATCCAAGCGCCGGTGACCAATACGACGTCGGCCGCGACCGCTTCGACCGCGACGCTCACCGCGACCGCGGCCACCAATACGGCTGTGCCGCTCAACGCGGTGCCGATCGAGATCGCCGCAGCCGCGCGCGCTGGCAAGACGCGGTTCGACATCAGCCTCGATCCGGTCGAGCTCGGCCGCATCGATGTCCGCATCAATGTCGACCGCAACGGCCAGGTCACCTCGCATCTCACGGTCGAGAAGCCGGAGACGCTGGCGATGCTGAAGCAGGATGCGCCGCAATTGCAGCGCGCGCTCGACGATGCCGGATTCAAGACCGGCAGCAACGGGCTGTCCTTCAGCCTGCGCGACCAGAATTCATCGGGCCAGCAATCCGGCCAGAACAACGACAATGGCGGCAATGCCCGCCGGCTGATCATCAGCGAGGACGAAAGCGTTACCGCAGCGCCCGTCGGGCGCGGCTACGGCCGCATGCTCGGATCGAGCAGCGGCGTCGACATCAGAGTGTGAGGAGTATTCGACAATGACCACCACGAATGCCACCACCGCGCCTACGCCCGTCTCCGGCACGACGGACGTCCCGAAATCCTCATCGAACTCGTCGCTGAGCTCGAGCACGGGCTCGACGCTCGCCGGCAACTTCCAGACGTTCCTGACGCTGCTGACGACGCAGCTGCAGAACCAGAACCCGCTCGATCCGCTCGACACCAACCAGTTCACCCAGCAGCTGGTGCAGTTCGCCGGCGTCGAGCAGCAGCTCAAGACCAACGATTCGCTGTCGCAGCTCGTCACGTTGCAGCAGACCACGCAGGCGACCCAGGCACTCGGCTTCGTCGGCAAGACGGCCCTGGTCGACGGCTCGACCGCGACCATGACGAAATCGTCGGCGACCTGGCATCTCAACGTGCCGACCGACTCCACCGTCGACATCACCGTCGCCAATGCCAGCGGCCAGACCGTGTTCACCGGCAAATACACTGCCTCTGCCGGCACCGACATTCCCTTCACCTGGAACGGCCAGGGCAATGACGGCACGCAATGGCCCGACGGCAAGTACACGATCTCGGCCACGGGCAAGGACGTCGCGAACAACAATGTCGGCATCGCCGCGCAGGTGCAGGGCGTGGTGTCCTCCGTCGACCTGACCCAGTCGCCGCCGCTGCTGACGATCGACGGCGCCAGCTACACGCTGAGCCAGGTGAAGAGCATCATCGCGACCAGCAGCAATTGAGGCGCACTACGCGCGCCAAACACGAGATGTCATCCCCGCCTAGTGCGCAATTGCGCACGGGGCGGGGATCCATAACCCCAGGAAATCGTTCTCGCATGAGGTCGTAACCCCGGGTCTTCGCTAAACTACTCCTTGGGGTTATGGGTCCCTGGCTCGCGCTTCGCGCGCCCCTGGACGACGGTTGAGAGGCTTGCGGCACCGCGCTCAGGCCTCTGTTTGTTAGTAAAGTATTTACCTTCTGCCCCGCCCGGCCCGCCGAAACCGCGTTTTCGGCCCCCCGGGCCGGCCGCGTTCCCGCAAGATTCAACGAGAATTGTATTGAAGCCTTAGGCTTAGCGGATTTTTAAGCCGCCGGGCGTAAGGTTACCGCGTGAGTTCAGTGGTTGAGAGTTTGTGAGTACGCCATGACAGAACCCCATCGCCCGAGGGTAAAATACGTCATCGGGCCGGACGGCAGTCCGCTGACGATCGCAGACCTGCCCGCGCCCGGCACCAAACGCTGGGTCATCCGCCGCAAGGCCGAAGTCGTCGCCGCTGTGCGTGGCGGACTTCTCTCCCTCGAGGAGGCCTGCAGCCGTTATACCCTGACGGTCGACGAATTCCTCTCCTGGCAGTTTTCCATCGACCAGCACGGTCTGGCGGGTCTTCGCACCACCCGCATACAGCAATATCGCCAGTAAGCGATCCGGAAAATTGCAGCTTTTGAACAAAATCGGCCTCGCTCCGCGAGGCCGATTTTTTTCATGTTTGCTTCTGGCACTACTTTTGTCCGACCTCTTAACCTTCGTTAACCATATCGAAACCATCACCTAGGCAATAATTGCCCAGTCGGCCGCTCTTGGAATGCGGGTCGAAGCTGTCGGGGCGGTTGCTTGCAAGGTCTTGCGGACTTCTTAAAAAGTATCGGCGCCGCCCGGTTCGGGGCGATGATCGCGGTCACCGCCGCGCTCATCGGCTTCTTCGCATTCGTCATCATGCGCGTCACCACGCCGCAGATGACGACGCTGTTCACCGATCTCAGCGTCGAAGATTCTTCCAGCATCATCAAGGACCTCGAACGCCAGGGCATCCAGTTCGAGCTGCGCAATGAGGGCAGCATCATCATGGTGCCCAAGGACAAGGTCACGCGGCTGCGCATGAAGCTCGCCGAGGGCGGTCTGCCCAAGGGCGGCGGCGTCGGCTACGAGGTGTTCGACAAGTCGGACGCGCTCGGCACCACCTCCTTCGTCCAGAACATCAATCATCTGCGCGCGCTCGAAGGCGAGCTCGCCCGCACCATCCGCGCCATCGACCGTATCCAGGCCGCCCGCGTCCACCTCGTGCTGCCCGAGCGCCCGCTGTTCTCGCGCGAGGCGCCGGAGCCGTCGGCCTCGATCGTGGTCCGCGTCCGCGGCTCGCTGGAGGCGCAGCAGATCCGCGCCATCCGCCATCTCGTCGCCTCCGCCGTCAACGGGCTGAAGCCGCAGCGGGTCTCGATCGTCGACGAGGCCGGCCAGCTGCTCGCCGACGGCGCCGCGACCGATCCGGAGCAGGCGGTCGGCGACGAGCGCCGCATCGCTTTCGAGAAGCGGATGCGCAAGCAGGTCGAGGACATCGTCTCCTCCGTGGTCGGCTCGGGCCGCGCCCGCGTCCAGCTCTCCGCCGACTTCGACTTCAACAAGGTGACCCAGACCTCGGACAAATTCGACCCCGAGGGCCGCGTGCTGCGCTCCAGCCAGACCCGGGAAGAGAGCAGCCTCACCGCCGACAACAACGGCCAGGTCACCGTCAACAACGAGCTGCCCGGCAACCAGCAGAACAACGGCGTCGCGGCCAAGGACCAGAGCAAGAAGACCGAAGAGACCAACAATTACGAGATCTCCCGCACCACCAAAACCGAGGTGACCGAAGCCGGCCGGGTCAACCGCATCTCGGTCGCGGTGCTGGTCGACGGTATCTATTCCAAGAACGAGAAGGGCGACCTCGCCTATCAGGACCGCACCAAGGAGCAGCTCGACCGCATCGCCGCGCTGGTGCGCTCGGCGATCGGCTTCGACCAGAAGCGCGGCGACCAGGTCGAGGTCGTCAACCTGCGCTTTGCGGATGCGCCCTCCACCGCCCCGATCGGCGAGCCCTCCGGCTTCCTCGGCATGCTCCAGTTCACCAAGGACGACGTCATGTACTTCGTCGAGCTCGGCGTGATGATGCTGCTCGGCCTCGTCGTGCTGTTCATGGTGATCCGCCCGCTGGTCAAGCGCATCCTGGCGTCCGACGAGGTCGCCGCCGCCATCTCCGGCGTCCTCGCAGGCCCGGCCGGGAGCGACGAGGCCGCACCTGCCGCAGGCGGCCAGCCGCTTCTACCGGGCGGTGCCGCGAGCGCGATCGACGTCGCCACCATTCAGGGCCAGGTCCACGCCCAGTCCGTTCACCGCGTCGGCGAGCTCGCCGAGCGCAACCCCAACGAAACCGTCGCCATCATCCGCCAGTGGCTCACCGAGCCAGCCAAGTAACTGCCAAGTGAATCAAGAAGTGATCTGACATGGCCGCCTCACTGCAAAACGCCAACTCGAACGACATCACCAGCGTGATCTCCACGCTCGGTCAGCGCGCCGGCAATCGTGCGGGCAAGGTCGAAGCACTGACCGGGCCGCGACGCGCCGCGATCCTGATGCTTGCACTCGGCGAGCAGTATGGTGGCAAGATCTGGGGCCTGCTCGACGACGACGAGGTGCGCCAGCTCTCGCTGGAAATGTCGACGCTCGGCACCGTCGAGGTCGACACCGTCGAGGACATGCTGCTCGAATTCGTCTCGCGCATGTCGGCCTCGGGCGCGCTGATGGGCAATTTCGACGCCACCGAGCGCCTGCTGCAGCAATATCTGCCGCCGGAGCGCGTCAACGGCATCATGGACGAGATCCGCGGCCCTGCCGGCCGCAACATGTGGGAGAAGCTCTCCAACGTGCAGGAAGAGGTGCTCGCCAACTATCTCAAGAACGAATATCCGCAGACCATCGCCGTGGTGCTCTCCAAACTGAAGTCGGAGCACGCCGCCCGTGTGCTCGGCATCCTGCCCGAGGAGCTCGCGCTCGACGTCGTCAACCGCATGCTGAAGATGGAAGCGGTGCAGAAGGAGGTGATCGAGAGCGTGGAGAAGACGCTGCGCACCGAGTTCATGTCGAACCTGTCGCAGACCCGCCGCCGCGACGCCCACGAGGTGATGGCGGAGATCTTCAACAATTTCGACCGCCAGACCGAGACCCGCTTCATCACCTCGCTGGAAGAAGACAACCGCGAGTCCGCCGAGCGCATCAAGGCGCTGATGTTCACCTTCGACGATCTCGTGAAGCTGGATTCCGGCTCGGCCCAGACGTTGATGCGCAACGTCGACAAGGACAAGCTCGGCGTCGCGCTCAAGAGCGCCAACGAGGACGTTCGCAACTTCTTCTTCGGCAACATGTCCTCGCGCGCGGCCAAGATGCTGCAGGACGACATGGCGGCGATGGGCCCGGTGCGCCTGCGCGACGTCGACGAGGCCCAGGCGCTGCTGGTCAACCTCGCCAAGGACCTCGCCGCCAAGGGTGAGATCATGCTGACCAAGAACCGCGCCGACGACGAGCTGGTGTACTGATGGCCGCTCCGGCAAAATTCCTGTTCGATACCGACTTCGCGGCGCCCGAGCGCTCGCCGCGCGAGAAGGCCGCGACCGCGGCCGAGATCGCCCAGAAGGTCGCCGAAGCCGAGGCGCGCGCCTATCAGGACGGCTTTGCCGCCGGCCAGCGCGAGGCCAAGGCCGAGAGCGACCGCCGCGTCGCGCTAGCCATGGAAGAGATCAACATCGGTATCCGCGGCGTCGCCGCCGGCATCGGCAACATCGAAACCAGGATGGAGACCGAGGCGGTCGAGGTTGCGATCGCGGTGGCGCGCAAGCTGTGCGCCGACCTCGTCGCTGCCGAGCCGCTCGGCGAGATCATGGCGCTGGTCAAGGACTGCTTCGCGCACCTGGTCGCGACGCCGCATCTGGTCGTCCGCATCAACGATGCGCTCTACGACGCCGCGCGCGAGAAGATCGAGCGGCTCGCCAAGCAGAGCGGCTTCGAGGGCCGGCTGGTGATCCTGGCCGAGCCTGAAATCGCAACCGGCGACTGCCGGATCGAATGGGCCGATGGCGGTGTCGTGCTGGAGCGCGGCGCCATCGCGGCCAAGATCGACGAAATGGTCGGACGCTATATCGCGTCCCGGAGGGGGAGCTAAGCCATGAGCGACACCGACGGACAGGTCCCGCTGCCCGATCTCAACGGTCCGCTGCCGCCGACCAACGCGGATGTCGGCTACAACGAGGACGAATATGCGGCGCGCGCCGCCGCCGACCTCGAGGCCGTGTTCGACGTGCCGGTGCAGGTCTCGGCCGTGCTCGGCCGTTCCAAGATGGATGTCGGCGAGCTGCTCAAGCTCGGACCCGGCACCGTGCTGGAGCTCGACCGCCGCGTCGGTGAGGCCATCGACATCTACGTCAACAACAAGCTGGTCGCCCGCGGCGAGGTCGTCCTGGTCGAGGACAAGCTCGGCGTGACCATGACCGAAATCATCAAGACCGAACGCACGTGATAACGCGCAACAGCGCGACCAGACCGACAGGAGACTGACATGCGGCTTCTCATCGTTGGCACATTGAAGGGCCAGCTCACCACCGCCACCAAGATCGCGATGGAGAACGGCGCCACCGTGACCCATGCCGAGGATCACGAGCAGGCGATGCGCGTGCTACGCGGCGGCAAGGGCGCCGACCTCCTGCTGGTCGATGTCGCCCTCGACATCCGCGACCTCGTGATGCGGCTGGAAGCCGAGCACATCCACGCCCCGATCGTCGCCTGCGGCATCACCAACGATGCCCGCGCCGCGGTCGCCGCGATCCACGCTGGCGCCAAGGAATACATCCCGCTGCCGCCGGACCCCGAGCTGATCGCCGCGGTGCTGGCCGCCGTCGCCAACGACTCCCGCGAGCTGGTCTATCGCGACGACGCCATGGCGCGCGTGATCAAGCTGGCCCAGCAGATCGCAGGCTCCGACGCTTCGGTGATGATCACCGGCGAGTCCGGCACCGGCAAGGAAGTGCTGGCCCGCTACGTCCACACCCGCTCGGCCCGCGCCAAGCGCCCGTTCATCTCGATCAACTGCGCCGCCATTCCCGAGCACCTGCTGGAGTCCGAGCTGTTCGGCCACGAGAAAGGCGCCTTCACCGGCGCGGTCGCCCGCCGCATCGGCAAGTTCGAGGAAGCGACCGGCGGCACGCTGCTGCTGGACGAAATCTCGGAGATGGACGTCCGCCTGCAATCGAAGCTCCTGCGCGCCATTCAGGAGCGCGTGATCGACCGTGTCGGCGGCACCAAGCCGGTGCCGGTGGACATCCGCATCATCGCGACCTCGAACCGCAATCTGGCGGAAGCCGTGCGCGAAGGCACCTTCCGCGAGGACCTGCTGTTCCGCCTCAACGTTGTGAACCTGAAGATCCCGCCGCTGCGCGAGCGTCCCGCCGACATCATGGAGCTCGCCCAGCATTTCGTGAAGAAATATGCCGAGGCCAACGGCGTGCCGATGCGCCCGATCTCGGCGGAGGCGCGCCGCGTGCTCTCCACCAACCGCTGGCAGGGCAACGTTCGCGAACTCGAAAACACCATGCACCGCGCGGTGCTGATGGCGCAGGGCGACGAGATCGGCCCGGACGCCATCATCACCCCGGACGGCGACCGTCTCGACCTTGCCAAGACCGCACCCGCCGTGGCGCACGCGACCATGGCCGCCGAGCAGGTGACGCGCGCGCTGGTGGGACGCACTGTCGCCGACGTCGAGCGCGACCTGATCCTGGAGACGCTGAAGCACTGCCTCGGCAACCGGACCCATGCCGCCAACATCCTCGGCATCTCGATCCGCACGCTGCGCAACAAGCTGAACGAATACGCCGACGGCGGCATCCCGATCCCGCCCGCGGGCACGCCGGGCGAGTATCCGCGCATGCCGGCCATGGGGTGAGCAAACAGCTCATCGATCTCGTCAAGCCCGCCCGGGCATTCGCATGAAGCGTGCGAGTGGCCGGGACGAGCCCAGCCACCGCCACCGAGTGCCTCGCCTCATGGCGGCGTCACGCTCACAAGAGGCTACTTGCCAGGCGGAACGTAGACGCTTGCAAGCTTCGCGGCCTTTTCCGCGACGCTCTTGAATTCACCCATCTTCCAGGCGCGTACGGTTTCGATCTTGGCGATGGCGCCGCTCGCCGCGGCCGCCATTCCGAGGGCGACAGCGTCGGCTCCATCGGGGAACTCCGCAACGATGAGCGCGTCATGTGCGCCTGTTGTCATGAACGCTCCCTGGAGCTTTCCGCCGGCTTTTTCGATAATCGGTCCGATGACCGCGCTACGATCGGACGGTTTGTCGACCAATCCCTTGATGCCGGCATTTGAGTACGAGACGTATGAGATGAACAGCGGCATGTTTTCTCTCCGTCGAAGTTAGAGCGACAACATCTGTAGTCTTGGAAAGAGCTCTCCGAGCGAGAGCAAGGCACGGCCTGCCGACAGCACGCGAGCTGCCTTGAAATAGAGCTGCGGACCTCGGCACGTCCAACTGGCAGCTTGTGTCAACTATAACCAACTCCGCGATACGGCGCGAACGGTAAGCCAAGCCTACCCATTTGGGGGCGCGACTATCGTGTCGCCGCGAGTGAAGTAGTTCACTATCGATACGCACCAGGATCGATAGAGTTTTGGAGTGAGCTGATGTCGGCCACAGACCGCGTCCGCCTTCTCAAAGGTGGTTCAACCCGAAAGGGAAAGCCATGGAATATTCTTCGTGGACGATCTCCCGCCTATCGATGATCCCAATGTTGCTCGCCGCCTCGGTGACGCTTGCGCGCGCTGACGTGATCATGGATTGGAACGCAAAGGCCGACGCGATCGCCGCGGAGAAGCAAATTCCTCCGGCGCCCCACAGCCGTGCCCTGTCCATGATGCACGTCGCCATGTTCGAGGCGATCAATGCGATCGACCACCGCTACGCGCCCTACAAGCTCTCGTTGTCCGCCGACCGCTCGACGTCGCGGGAAGCCGCAGCGGCAGTTGCCGCTCACGATGTGCTGCTGTCGATCTATCCAGACCTCAAGCCGGATCTGGATGCGACGCTGACGAATGCGCTGACGCCGATTGCCGAGAGCGAGTCCAAGACCGCCGGCATCGCGCTTGGGAAAGAGGCTGCGTTGCAGATCATCGAGCTTCGTGCCAAGGACGGCAGCAACGCCGTGGAAACTTACCGGCCCCTGACCACGGCGGGCGCCTATGTTCCAACCGTGGTCCCGCTCTTCTCGACCACGGGTGCGACGACGCCTTGGGTCATGACGTCGGGATCGCAGTTCCGCCCCGGCCCCCCGCCCGCGCTCGATTCAGAGGTTTGGACCAAGGACGTCAACGAAATCCGCGAGGTCGGCAGCCGAGGCAGCCCGACCCGGACGTCTGAGCAAACGACGATCGGCCGCTTCTGGTTCTTTGTTGGTGCCCGCACCTACAACCCCATCGTGAGGCAGGCTGCGATGGCCAAGGGCATGGATCTCGTCGACTGCGCCCGCCTGTTCGCCCTGACATCGATGACCGGCAACGATGCCATCGTTGCCGTGTTCGACGCCAAGTACACCTACAATTTCTGGCGACCGATCACGGCCATACGTAATGCCGATCTGACGGCGAATGCCGCAACGCCTCGCGATCCGTCCTGGCTGCCGCTCGGGGACACGCCGATGCATCCGGAATATCCCTGCGCGCACTGCATCGTCTCGGCCGCGATTTCGACCGTGCTGCAAACGGTCGTTGGAGATTTTGGCGAGTTCTCGCTGACCAGCCCCACGGCACCCGGCGTCACACGCAAATGGTCGCGGCTCCAGGACTATAGCGACGAAGTCGCCAACGCGCGCATCTGGGCCGGCTTTCACTACCGCTTCTCGACCGAGGTCGGCAAGGACATGGGCCGAAAGATCGGCGCGTTGACCGTCGCGACGCAGCTTCGCGGCGTAGAGGCAATGGCGCAGCCGAGCCGCTAAGCCGGCTGCCTTTTTCAAAGCGCCGAACACATGGCCGCACCGCATCCGGCGACTAGGTCACGCCTGGGCAAGGCTCTATAACCTCGCGTGAGAACCACGCGAGGATGACAATGTCTCAAGCTCAAATCACGGACTGGCTGGCGTCGCAGAAGCAGGCCATGATCGACCTGCTGCGCGATGTCGTGAACATCGATTCCGGATCCTATGACAAGGCAGGCGTCGATGCGGTCGGCGCGCGGTTCGAGCGGCACTTTGCCGAGCACGGCATTCCCTGCCGGCGTGAGAGCGATGCCACCTTCGGCGATGCCATTCATGCCGAGGTCGCAAAGCCCGGCAGCAACGAGAAGCCGGTGCTGTTGATGGGCCATCGCGACACCGTGTTCGGCAAGGGCGAGGCCGGGCGGCGTCCGTTCACGATCAAGGACGGCCGCGCCTATGGGCCGGGCGTTTCCGACATGAAGTCCGGCCTCGTCATGAACGTGTTCGTGGCCACCGCCTTCCACAAATTCGGCGGCGCGCCGCATCCGATCAAGGTGCTGATCACCTCGGACGAGGAGATCGGCTCGCCCTCCTCCCGCCCGGTGATCGAGCGCGAGGGACGCGCGGCGCGTGCCGTGTTCAATTCCGAGCCGGGGCGGCCGACCGGCAACGTCGTGACGGGGCGCAAGGGCGGCATCTTCATGCACATGGCCATCACCGGCAAGGCCGCGCATTCCGGCGCCAACTTTGCCGCCGGCGTCAGCGCCATCGGCGAGCTCGCGCAGAAGATCATTCACATCCATGCGCTGACCGATCTCGACAAGGGCATCACGCTCAATGTCGGCCTGGTCTCGGGCGGCCAGTCCGTTAACACCACGGCGCCTTATGCCGAGGGGCAGATCGATTTGCGCTATGTCGATCCCGCCGATCGCGCGCGGATCATGGGCGCGATCGAGACGATCGTTGCCACATCTTACGTGCCGGGCACCAGCGCGACGCTGACGGTCAAGGGCGAGTTCGTGCCGGTGGTGCAGAGCGCGGACTCGAAGGCGCTGTTCGAGAGCTATCAGGCCGCCGCAAGGCAAGCGGGCCTCACCACGCTGCAGGGCGAGTTTTCCGGCGGCTGCGCCGATTCCGGCTTCACCGCGGCGGTGGGCACGCCGACCATCTGCGGCCTCGGGCCGGTCGGCGGCCTCGCGCACACGCCGGAGGAATATCTCGAGATCGACAGCATCGTGCCGCGCGCGCAGGCGCTGGCGCTGGCGATTTTGCGGGGGTGAAGGAAGGTGCCGTAGGGTGGGCAAAGCGAAGCGTGCCCACGAACCTTTCGCGGCAGCAGAGAGGTGGTGGGCACGGCGCAAGTGCGCCTTTGCCCACACTACGAGACTGGCGATCTTGAGAGGCTAGCCGCCGCACACTCCGTCGTCATGCCCGGGCCTGACCCGGGCATCCACGTCTTTCCGAAAGCGCCGATGCACGTGGATGGCCGGGTCAAGCCCGGCCATGACGAGGAAAGACCTCACGAATAACTCGGCGCGTCCGGCTTGCGGAAGATGTGGATGGGGTCGCCGGGAATGATCGGCTGGCCGCGGAACGTCGCATAGGCATAGAGCGCGAGATAGGCGATCGCGAGCGCGCCGATGGCGTAGAAGGCGAAGGTCGCGACGCGCTTCATCGTTCCGCTCCATTGCCGTCCCGGCGGGACGGCTCGGGGCGCTTCTAGAGCGATGATGAGGAAAAGACCAGCCCGTACGGCCTGAGACTGACGGCGATCAAATGCCGCGCCGGCTCCGCGCGGGAACGCTGACATCGGCGAGCCTCGCCGCATCCTCGTCCTGGTCGACCGCCACATACTGGCCATGCCAATAGGCCAGCGCGGCGTTGCGGGTCGAGTTCCTGACGTCGCTGACGCGGCCGATGACGATGCCGTGCGAATGGCGCTCGAGAATCTCCTCGACCTCGCAGTCGAACACCGACAAGGCGCCGACCAGCAGCGGAACGCCGGAGACCGCTGTCACCCAGTGGCTGCCGGCAAAGCGATCGGCGCCCTTCAGCCCGCCCTTGCCGGCAAAGCGCTCGGCGACGTCGAGCTGGTCGGCATTGAGGATGCTCACGCCGAAGGCGCCGTGACGCTTGATCAGCGGGAACGAGGACGCATCGCGGTTGATGCTGACCAGCAGCGTCGGCGGCTCGACCGACAGCGAGGTTACGGATGTAACCGTCATGCCGGTGATGTCCTTGCCCCGCCCGGCGGTGATGATGCTGACGCCGCCGGTGAGATGGCGCATGGCGCCGCGGAAATCGGCGGGCGAGACGGGAATTTCGGTCATGAGGTCGCGGGGCACTACATTCATGGCTTGCTCCCCGAAGCGGGGGTTCCTCTTTATTTAGGTACGATCGTCCGCTGACAACAGGTGGCTCAGGATCGAGCCTTCGAGGCCCGCGAGCTCGACCGAGCCGCGTTCGCGCGGCCGGACGGCGTTAACCGTGACGTCATGGGCGATGCGACCCTCCTCGATCACCAGCACTCGGTCGGCGAGCGCGACGGCCTCAGAGACGTCGTGGGTCACCAGGATCGCGGTAAAGCCCTGGTCGCGCCAGACGCGCTCCAGGAGGCGCTGCATCGAGATCCGTGTCAGCGCGTCCAGCGCGCCGAGCGGCTCGTCAAAGGCGAGCACGCGCGGGCGCGACACCAGCGCGCGAGCGAGCGCGACGCGCTGCTTCTGGCCGCCCGACAGCACCGAGGGCCACTGATCGCGCTTGTCGGCAAGACCGACCTCGCCCAGGGCTTTCTCGACGCGCGCATGCGCATCGGCGGAAACGCGGTCGCGGCCGAGACCGACCTCGACATTGGCGAGCACGCGCGCCCAGGGCAACAGCCGCGGCTCCTGGAACATCACGCGGATGTCTTCCGCCTGAACATCCTGGCCAAAGCTCACGCTGCCGGCATCGATCTTTTCGAGGCCGGCGATGAGACGCAGCAGCGTGCTCTTGCCGCAACCGCTCTTGCCCACGATGGCGACGAACTGACCGGCAGGGATGTGCAGGTCGATCCCGCGCAGCACCTCGTTGTCGCCGAAGGATTTGCGCAAGCCGCGGATGCTGAGCGGCAGGCCGCTGCTCTGCACTCGGCGTTCTTCTTGCCGCTCCTCGCGCACCACGCGGGCGTGAGGGGCGAAATTGGCGCGGCTGGCGAGCTCGGTTTCGGGAAGGGAGGTACGAAGCGCTGTCTGCATGTGATTCCCAGTATTTCTGCTCAACGTTTCCAATAGGCGGGGTGCCAGGAGAGCGTGAGGCGCTCCAGCACGCGGGAGGCGCTGTCGGCGAGCTTGCCGAGCAGGGCGTAGATCAGGATCGAGAGCACGACGACGTCGATCAGCATGAACTCGCGCGCCTGCATCGCCATGTAGCCAAGGCCCGAGGAGGCCGCGATGGTCTCGGCGACGATGAGGGTCAACCACATGATGCCGAGCGCGAAGCGGATGCCGACGAAGATCGAGGGCAGCGCGCCCGGGAAGATGACGCGGCGGAACAATTCGCCGTCGGTCATGCCGTAGATGCGGCCCATCTCGATCAGCTGCGGATCGACGGTGCGGATGCCGTGCAGCGTGTTGAGGTAGATCGGGAAGAACACGCCCAGCGCCACCAGGAACAGTTTTGCGCTCTCGTCGATGCCGAACCAGAGGATGACGAGCGGAATCAGCGCCAGATGCGGCACGTTGCGCACCATCTGCAGCGTGGTGTCGGTGAGCTTGGCCGAGAGCTGCGACAGGCCGTTGGCAAGGCCGAAGGCGAAGCCGATGCCGCCGCCGATCAGAAAGCCGATCGAGGCGCGCCAGAACGACACCCAGATGTTGCGGCCGAGCTCGCCGGAAAGCAGCAGCTTCCAGCCGGCGAGCACGACGTCGCTGGGCGCCGGCAGCACGCGCGTCGGCACGAAGCCGGTGACGCTCGCGACCTGCCAGATCGCGACGATGGCGAGTGGCACGATCCACTGGATGAGGCCGTCGACGCGCGGCAGGCGGAAGCCGCGCGGAAGTGAAACGCTGGCGATCAGGCTCATGACTGCGACACCCTGTGCTGCGGACGGAAGTCGCTGCCGACGGTCTCGCCGAAGGGACCGCCGTTGAAGTGCAGCTTGGCGACGTTGGTCGGCTGCTCCAGCGAGAGCAGCGGGAACACCAGCTCGGCGAAGCGATAGGCTTCCTCGAGGTGCGGGTAGCCCGACATGATGAAGGTATCGATGCCGAGATCCTGATACTCCTTGATGCGGGCGGCGACGGCCTTGGCGTCGCCGACCAGCGCCGTGCCGGCGCCGCCGCGCACGAGGCCAACGCCGGCCCACAGATTCGGGGCGATCTCGAGCTTGTCGCGCTGGCCGCCATGCAGCTGCGCCATGCGCTGCTGGCCAACGGAGTCCATGCGGGCAAAGTTCTTCTGCGCCTTGGCGATGGTGTCGTCGCTGACATGCTTGATCAGCTCGTCGGCAGCTCGCCAGGCCTCGTCATTGGTCTCGCGAACAATCACATGAAGGCGGATGCCGAAAGAGAGCTTTCGGCCGCGTGCGCTCGCGACCTCCCTCACCTTCGCGATCTTGTCGGCGACGAGCGCCGGCGGCTCGCCCCAGGTGAGATATTTGTCGACGGTGTCGACCGCGACGTCGATGCCGGCGTCCGACGAGCCGCCGAAATAAAGCGGCGGGCGCGGCGACTGCTCCGGAGGAAACAGCAGCTTGCCGTCCTCGATGCGGATGTGCTTGCCCTCGACATTGACGGTCTTGCCGGCGAGCAGGTCGCTATAGACGTTGAGGAACTCGCGGGTGACCTCGTAGCGCTCGTCATGGGCGAGGAAGATGCCGTCGCCCTTGTTCTCAACGGGATCGCCGCCCGTGACGACGTTGACGAGCAGCCGGCCGCCCGTGACGCGGTCGAGCGTCGCGGTCATGCGCGCGGCGACGCTCGGCGATTGCAGGCCGGGGCGAACGGCGACGAGATAGCGCAGCCGTTCGGTGAACGGCGCGACGCTGGAGGCGACGATCCAGGAATCCTCGCAGGAGCGCCCCGTCGGCAAGAGCACGCCGTAATAGCCGAGCTGATCGGCGGCCTGCGCGATCTGGCGCAGATAGTTGAAATTGACTTCGCGGCCACCGATGCCGGTGCCGAGATAGCGGCCGTCGCCGTGGGTCGGCAGGAACCAGAGGATGTTGGCGTTGGATTGGCTCATGGCTCTGCCTCTAGCCGTAGGACGTGCCGACCGCGGCGGCGACGATGCCGATCGACAGCATGACGGCCGCGATCAGACGCTGGATGATACGCCTCATGTTCAAACCCTTGTGCGTGGGAAGAGTGGTCGGCACGATCAGGCTGCCGGGTTGCGCCAGACGATGTCGCGGATCACGATCGGCTTCGGGATCAGGCCGAGCTTGTGGAAGCGGTCGGCGACGCCCTGCTGGGTCGTAACGATGTCGTCGGTGACGGGGCCGACCACGAAGGACGAGCGGTTGGCCGCGATGGTCTGGATATCCAGCGGAATGCCGGTCACGGCGGCGAGCGATTTGGCGACCTCGTCGCGGTGCTGCTCGGCCCATTTGGCGGTCGCGGTGGTGACGTCGACGATCTGTTGCAGGATCGCGCCGTGGTTTTTCGCGAAGTCGCGGTTGGCGATGTAGAAGGAGTTGGTCTTGGTGACCTCACGCGCATTGATCAGGATGCGGCCGTTCTGCTTGGTCTCGCCGATCGCAAAATACGGATCCCAGATCGCCCAGGCCTCGATGCTGCCATTGGCGAAGGCCGGGCCTGCATCGGGCGGCGTCAGGTAGACCGGAGTGATGTCGGCATAGGTGAGGCCCGCCTTCTCCAGCGTCTGCACCACGATATTGTGGGCGCTCGAGCCCTTGGTGAAGCCGACGCGCCTGCCCTTCAACTCCGTGATGATGCGGATCGGCGAGTCCTTGGGCACCAGGATGCCCTGCCCGTTGGTGATGGGCTGGCCGGCGGCATAGACAATCGCTGCGCCCGCGGCCTGCGCGAACACTGGCGGGGAATCGCCGACCGCGCCGTAATCGACGCTGCCGACATTCATCGCCTCCATCATCGGCGGGCCCGAGGAGAACTCGACCCACTTCACCTCGATGCCTTGCGGGGAAAAATGTTTTTCCAGCGCGGCCTGCTGGCGCGTGATGACCAGCACGCCGTTCTTCTGGTAGCCGATACGAATTTCCTTCACCGCGCCTTGCGCGATTACGGGCGATGCGAACGCAGCGGCGGCGGCCGTTCCGACGGAAAGCTTGAGAAAGTCACGACGCTGCATTCATCACTCCCGGCCGGGTGCGGCCGTCGTTCATTGCGATGCGGGAATGATGGTGTGGGTCAGCGGAGCTGTCGAGACATCGGGAAAAATAGCGATGCGCACACTGCGCGCGTGGCGGCAGGCATGATTAATCTTTCAATCGCCTGCGATGATGCAAACGGAATTTTTCCGCACACGAATGTGAGAGCGGCGCGGATTTTTGTCCGACGCTTGTGCGATCGGAACAAAAACGCGAAAACAACCCCATGCACAGTAGCCGGGGGCGTACGAAATCGATGAATTGCTGATTATCCGAACGCCGTTTGACACGTCGGGCAAAACAGGGGCATAATGCCATCGTCGCGGACTGAGGGCTGAGGAGCGCGAAGCTCCCTCCCCCCCTCTGCTGTCATTCCCCGCGAAGGCGGGGAATCCAGTACGCCGTGGCGTCTCCGTATCCAACGACTGTCTCTGGAATACTGGATCGCCCGCCTTCGCGGGCGATGACACCGAATTTGTACGATGGAACGCGTGCGACAACCCTGTTCATGCGCATAGCCCCTCGCCGGCCTATTGCGACCACCTCACCGGCAAATTCTGCAAGCCCCGGAAGGCCCAGCCGCCGATCCGGACCGGTTCGTCGTTGGCAAGTTCAAGACGACTCGCACGCGCGAACACCGTCGGCAGGGCGACGTCGGCGATCATCGCGCGCGAGGCGAAGGCGCCGGCGCAGAAATGCGGACCGGCGCCGAAGGCGACGCTCTTGGACGTGTCGCGTCGCAGGTCGAACTGGTCGGCGCGCTCAAAATGCGTCTCGTCGCGATTGGCGGAGCCGAACATCAGGAACACGCGCTCATCCAGCTCGAAGGATACGTCGCGAATGCTCCAGGGCCTCGCGATACGCCGCGGCGACATGCCGATCGGCGAGATCCAGCGGGCGTATTCCTCGAAGGCCTGGAGCCAGGACACTTCACCGCGCCTGATAAGATCGAGCTGGTCGGGATGGGTCAAGAGCGCCCATACGGTGCCGGCGATCGCCTTGCGCGGCTCGTTCTGGCCACCCGAGATCGCGAGTTTTACATTTGCGCGCACGCTCTCCATGGCCATGCCGGAGGCAAGAAGAACGCCCAAAATGCTCTGGTCGGGATGCCTACGCATCACCGGCAGGATGTCGTCGATCGCCGCGTCGATGCCTGATGTCGCCGCGTGGCAGCGTGCCTCGACCGCGGGATCGCCGGCATAATTGGCGATTCCCTCGATCATGCCTTGCGACCACGCATCCATGTCCTCAAAGCGGATGTTGGTGAGGCCGGTGATCGACTTCAGGCACTCGCCGGAGAACGGCAGCGCGAAGTCGCGCATGAAGTCGATCCGCCCGGGCACGACGCCATCCATGATGCGGTCGGCATGGGCTTGGAACAGCGCGGTCCAGTGCGCCTTCACCGTCCTCGGCGAGATCGTCGGAAACATCGCGCGCCGCTCGACCTGATGCGCCTCGCCGTCCTTGCGCATCATGTTGTGGCCCATCAGGCGGTTCATCAGGCCCGCGGGCTGGTGCGAGGAGAACACATCGATCTGCTTCTCCGAGATCGAGATGTCGTCGCGGCTCGTCAGCAGCGTCGAGCCGAGCTGCGGCACGAACGCGATCGGCGCCTCCTTGCGCATTTTGGCGAGCATCGGATAGGGATCGGCCCAGAATGCAGCAGGGTCGATGTCGATGCGCGGCGCGGTGCTCAAGGCGGTCTCTCCCCTGGGATTCTCGCTTCCTCCAGGCGAGACTAGCGAAATCCGGGGCCGGCGTCTGTCCCTAGCAATAGGGACAGACGGTCTCTGGCCGCGTCGTCCAAGGTCGAGCACGCGCGCGGTTCGATGACGAAGTCCGCATGCCCACGACACCGGGCATCGACGATACATGAGCGAGTGTTCGCCTAAAGGCCAAAATCCTCATCCGCGCGCCGTGCGGTCTGCCGCTTGCTACAGGGCACGCGGCAACGGAATGGCGGACGAGAAAACATTGTCCGGATCGTAGCGGCGCTTTACTTCCATCAATCGTTTCGCATTGCCGCCATAACTATGCCGGGCGCGATCGGGATCGTTGGGGCCGAGCAAGTTTGGATATCCGCCAGGCAGCGCCGCCGCGAAGGCCTGGCGGGTGGAGCGCGCCCAATCTCGATGCAGTGGCTCGTCCTCGGCGTCGGCCCGGTCGGGGAAGGTCGCGAGCATCTCGACCAGCACATGATCACGGCGGAGACCGAAGGCCGTCGCGGCCTCCGGGACACGGGATGCCGCGCCCCTGAACTCGTGGGTGAAGATGGCGCAGCCCGGCGATACCGCCGCTTCCATCGCATCGACGAACGTGTCGATGCATCTGCGGTCGAACACGGGCAACGAGCACGTCTCCATGACAGCCCGCAATCCATCGACGAGGTAGGGATCGAACACGCCGAGCAGCGCGCCGTAGGATTTTCTTTCGATCCGGCCGGCGAGCAAGGTCCCTAGCTTGAGAAAGGGTTCAAGCTTGGCCCCGCCTTCTTCCGGTCGGCCGCTCCAGGCTGGAATCAACATGACCGCAACCGTGCCCGAGGGATCGGCGACGAGCCCCGCCTGCACCGTCAACTCATCCGGTGCCGATGCCGTCAACGAAGCGCATCCTTCGAGTACGGCGCGCGCCTCGGCAAAGGGATAGACCAGCAGACCGGAAAGGACGTTCGGCAACTCATGCACGCGGTGACGCATCTGCGTGACCACGCCGAAATTGCCGCCGCCGCCCCGCAGCGCCCAGAACAGGTCGGCATCGTTGTCGTCATCCGCAGACACGATTCGTCCGTCCGCCAGCACCACCTGTGCGGCGAGCATATTGTCGAGCGCGAGCCCGAAACGTCCGATCAAGGGGCCGTAGCCGCCGCCGAGCGTGAGCCCGGCCATGCCGACGCAGGAGACGGAGCCCGCCACGACAGCAAGGTCGGCTGGGTCCGTCACCGCCGTGACGTCGGCGACGCGGGCGCCGCCGGCAATCGTGACGAAGCGATGGTCGGAGCCGAGCACCACGTGTCGCATGTTGCTCAAGTCAATGACGATACCGTTGCAGAGAGCTCGGCCCGCCCAGTCGTGGCCGCCACCGCGAACCGAAAGCGGCAGCCCGTGCTCGCGCGCAGCACGAATGGCGGCCTGCACGTCGGCAGCGGATTCGCAGTGCACGACGGCCCGAGGCGAAACGTCGGTTTGCTTTGCCCAGAGACCGGTTGCGGCGACATAGCGTTCGCTTCCAGGCAACGAGACGCGCCCGGCGATTTTACCACTCAGGCCCAGGAACGCGCTTTCGATGGAATCCGACATGGTCTTGCTCTCCGTTGATTTCGCGCGAGCGGAACATTTGGCGCGACTGACGACCGGTTTACGGAGAAGCGGACAGACGTTCGTGAAGATTCCTGCTCTTTTGCGAGAGCAATCAGGCGAGCTCCGAGGGCGCGACGCCGTGTACACGGCGGACCCATCGCGACAAATGGCTTTGATCTGCAAACCCGGTCTCTGCCGCAATTTCAGCCAGTCCCATGCGCCCGTCCCGGATGTGCTGGACCGCCGCGTGAAGGCGAAGATGGACCACATAGCGATACGGCGTCATGCCGACGGAGCGGGCGAACACACGCGAGAAATGGAACTCACTGCGGCCAATCAGTGCGGCAAGCTCGGCCACCTGGATCGGCTCTGCGATGTGGGCAAACACGTAATCCCTGATCCGCTCCAGCGCGTATCGGCCCAGCCTGCCGCGGGATGAAGCGGGTGGATTTGACGTATGGCCAACCAGAAGGCGGCCGATGAGACGGCTCGCAACCTCACTCCAGAACAAGGGGCCGCGCGGATAACCACCCGCAACTTCTGATTCCAGCTGCCGCGCCGCCCGGAGAAGGGATTCATCGTATCCAGAGACGCGCTCGCACAATTCTGCATTAGGGACGTGATCTTCTGCCGACGCGAGCGCTAGCCGGCGTGGCTCCACCGCGATGAGCAGCACGTCCGCCGATTGGTTGCTTTCAGCCTCACAATCAATACCTGCGGGACCGATCGCGAGCGCGCCGGCGGCTGCTTCCTGCTTCGCGTGCAGCCCGGCCATACGGCATTCAATCCGCAGCGACGACGGCGACATCTGGAAGTAGATCAGATGCTGGAGCGCAGTCGCGCGGAAATAGGCTCCCCCGTCGAATCGCACGCGAAATGCGCGGACGCCGCTCTCGCCGGCAGGTCTTTCAGCGTGAAGCAGTTGCGGGGGACGGCCATCCTTCTGCGCCCAGCGTAACTTTCCGAGTTCCCTCATCGCAGCGAAAGCCCTGTTGGAGATAGCAGCCAATAATCCCGCAAATTGAGGTGTGGAAACCTGAAGGGAAAGAGTTTCGAAGAACCATGACGCACACGTGAGAACGCGTGATCACCATGCGCGATTTCGAATGAAGCTCCCGCAAGGCCGCCTGCGCGGCCACATCCTGAAATTCCAGAAGATCAAGGATTTGGAGCAGAGTGGCGAGCCAGCTCGTTGCGATTGCCGCAAGGTGACGGCGGAAGTCGTCGCTTCACTCGATAGCCTCGTCGGCAAGGGCGAGCAATGAGGGTGGTATCGCCACGCCTAGCGCCCTTGCGGTCTTGAGGTTGATCACGAACTGAAATTGAGTCGGCTGCTGGACCGGCAGATCGCCAGGACTGGCACCTTTGAGAATCTTGTCGACATATTCCGCGGCGCGTTGGTATGCGTCCTTCAGTACAGGGCCATATGTCAGCAGGCCACCTGAGCGAGCATACTCGACAAAGCCGGTCATTGTGGGAAGTCGCCGTCTGTTTGCCTGATCGATGACCGTCTCCCGAAGGGTGACGGTGACCGGGTCCTCGATAACAATGACACTTGTCGCACCGGATGCGACAAGCGCGTCCATCCTGGATTCGGTCAACTCCGCCGCGTTTCGTATCTCCAGGGGTTCGAGCCTTATGCTTTCCATATCAGCTGCCGCCTTCAACTGTCTTAGAGCCAGAGCACTGTATGGCGTGTCTGGGTTCAGGAGCACGCCGACAACGCGCTGCCCCGGAATGCACGCCAGCAACAACTGAAGCTGCTTGCCTTTCAAGTCGGTGGATTGACCGCTAAGGCCTGTTGCATTCCCTCCTGGTCGCGACAGGGATTGCACCAGGCCAGCCCCGATTGGATCGCCGACGGTCGAAAACACAATGGGAATAGTCTCAGTCGCTGCTTTGAGCGCTTTGGGCGCCAGCGTTCCCCAACCCGCCACCAGCACATGCGGTTTCAATTGCACAAGTTCGTTGGCCAGTGCGGCGAGTCGCCCGGGGTCCCCCTCGGCGGACCGGTGTTGGAAGAAGAGGTTGCGGCCTTCGAGATAACCCAACTTGTGCAATGGTCCAAGGAGTTGAGAGCCATCCGCGTCCGGTTCAAGCGTTAGCAGTGCGACCCTGTAGACTCTCGATTCGGCATGCGCCCTGACTGCACATGACGTGCACAAGCCTCCCAGCATCCAGATAAATTCGCGCCGCCTCATCGCCGCCCCAAACCCACGTTGAGCACAATCGGTCTGCGGCGCTTCCGGACCGCTCATTTCGGATAGGATCGGCCCAGAACGCAGCCGGGTCGATGTCGATGCGCGGCGCTCAAGGCTGGCTCCCCTGGGTTCTTGTTTCCTCCAGGCGAGACTAGCGCACCACCGCGCCGGCGTCTGTCCCTAGCGATAGGAACAGACAGATGATGCGACTGAAGCCGCCAGCCCTGCCGGCCATCGTCAGTTCAGCACACGCTCTGCTACTTCAGAGCCAGGCTGACGGTTGGGGCGTCGACCGTGACGCTGGGAAGGGACCCTGCAGTTTGCGACAGCGCCGGACTGCCCGATCCACAAATCAACAAAGCAACGCAAAAAGAGGGGACAAATGCACGTGACGAGAACCTCATGACGACGGCTCCCTATACCCAACCCCAAGCTACTCGCTTTGGTTGAAAGCTACAAGATCGTCGCAGATGGATACGAGCAAGCGCCGGAGCTTGCCGCCGGTGGCTTGAATGTTTGCTTGTCCTCAGTTGCAGGCACGGAGGACCGAACTACTGCGCCTCGGCGATCTTCGGTCCGGATGACAGCATCTGCGCGTTGGCCGCCAGGGGCCGCTTCGATGGAGATGCCGGGTCCGGCAACCGGAACGCGGCGTCGGTCGGCGCGCCCTGGGAAGGCCGGCGGGCTACGGTTGCCGGAAGCACGATCACCTTCGCTCCGACTTTCACCCGCTCATAGAGGTCCACGACGTCGTCATTGGTCAGCCGGATACAGCCGGACGAAACCCGCTTCCCGATCGTATCGGGATTGTTGGTGCCGTGAATGCGATATTCGGTCTCGCCCAGATACATCGCACGGGCGCCGAGCGGGTTGCCGGGACCGCCTGCCATGAACCGCGGCAGATAAGGCTGACGCCCGATCATCTCTGTGGGCGGATGCCAATCCGGCCATTCAGCTTTGCGGGCCACAGTCTGCTCACCGGACCATGTGAAACCTTCGCGGCCAACACCGATGCCGTAGCGCATCGCCTGCCTGTCGTTCAGGACGAAATAGAGGAACGTGTTCTTGGTATCGATGATCACGGTGCCCGGTGCCTGGTGGCTGGCGTAATCAATGACCTGCCGGACCAATGCTCCGGGACCGTCGGCGGCTTTTGGTGGCTCGACCAGAGGCGCCGGGGCGGGGGCCGGAATCGGAGCTGGCGCTGGAGCCGGAACTGCCGCTGATGCACGAACTGGAGTTGCCACGTAAACGGGCGTTGACGACGCCCGGGCTTCCTGCGCGGAGGGCTTCCGTGCCGGTTGCTCGCTCGCCGGGCGAGTCAGCAAACCGTACCCCAACGCGGCGACGGCCAAGACGCCAATAGCAACTCTCGCGGCCATTGGGAGTGCGAACGTCTCCGCCTTTCCACGTTTGGCGCGCTTAGCCATATCTTTCCCCAGGTCACTCTGTCCAAGAGAGGTACCCAGCAAAATTTAAGAAACTTCGAAGCGATGTCGCTCAGACGGGAGCCGTTCGCTATGGTTAACGCGAACTCATGTTCGGCATTTGGCGTACCGCTGGAAATGTCGCGACGAGGACGATGCGTTTCTCATCGCGAAAACCAGCGTGGGTGACAGGTTGCAACAGGACTTATTTCTCGAAGCCTCGCCTCTGCCGCCCTACCCTCCGTGCTCCACCCGCAATCTACCAGCTTAGCGAACCGGCGGAACTTTCCCGATCGACTGCGTCCCCGCTGACATCCGCTCGCGCTGGATGCCGATCGCGTTCAGTAACCGCGCGACGCCGATCATCATCAGCACTCCGGCAACACTAACCACGATCTGCATCGCAAGCCCCGCCCAGAGGTCGAGCAGCGTAAGTTGGCTGGCGAGCGCCAGAAGGACGCCGAGACAATAGATCGGCAGCGAATTCTCGCCACAGCACTTCGCGCAGCTCAGCACCGGCGTCGATAGCCCGTCCCAATTCCGCGGAATGAATCGTAGCGCCACAATTGCAAGAGCTACAAAATGCAGCAGCCGTATCGGACTGAGATTCGATTTATCCGGTGGAAATGGCAGGTCCCTCAAAAGTTGCGAGACCAGCGGCACGATGCTCCAACTCTGAGCAAGGACCAGGCCGAAAACCAGATAGAGAACGGCCAGAACAAGCGTCAAGCGCGACATCACCCACGGCCGGAATTTCTCTCCCTCAATGACGCACCATGCGCCCAGCACGATCAGAAATTGCCAAGCCAGCGGATTGAAGAACCAGACGCCGCCGGGCCAGGCGGGAACTCTCCAACCAAAGACGTGCACGAGCGCGTAGAGCAACAAGGACACCCCAAGCGTGACGTTCGGCGCTCGCAGCAGCAGCCACAGCAGCGGCGCGAACAGCACGTGAAAAATCACAAAAACCGGCAGGACGTCGGTGTTGACAGGCCGGTATTGCAGGATTGCGGCGTGAGCAAGCGTCGCGCCCGGACGTTCGAGCAGAATTCGCGTATTGCTCCCGTCGGCGAGATCATCGCTGCCCGCAAGGTAGACCAGAATAACGCAGGCGAGTGTAAGCAGTAGAAACGCCGCGTAGATGTCCCATCCCCGGCGCAGCGAACGGCCGATCATGCCGCTCCAGCCCTCGCGCTCACGCGCCCTGCCGTAGGCCAGCGCACAGGTCACGCCCGAGAGGAACATGAAGATCTCGGCGGCATCGCAGAAACCGTAGTTGCGCGGCGTCAGCCAGCTCCCGATGTTATTGGGAACATGATCGAGAAAGATCCACCATAATGCGAACCCGCGACAGACATCGATACGCAGATCGCGGCCGGCCGCTCTGAACTCCGGCGGAGTTTCGCCGAACAATCGCGTCGAGGTTTGAGTTCGATCGTCCATCTGTTGGCCCGCGCTCGCGCCTCATAGGGTCGATAACGCGCTCCAGCTATCCGATGGGTGATGGGGGCTCCTTCGTCGCCCAGCTACTCCTTCGAGCGCCAGGGTCGGGAGGATCATCGTCCTCCCAAGGCGCTTCCAGGATTTTATCGCCAACGCCCCGTATCAAAAGTTGGTTTCGCATTTCGGTGAGGCGGGCCCGGCAGTACTCGCGATAAAGCATGTCGAGTATGATGGACATGATCGAACCTCTTCCTGATCGCCACGTCGACGTCCCATGTGACAGATTTCGACCATTTCATCCGGCAGCTAAAAAGGAATGGTGCCGGGAAGTAACTTGTGTCCGACGAACCCTAAAGGTGATGCGGCGATCAAGGCACGACAGGAAACCGGATCAGAGGACAGTGTTGTTCTGCAGAACTTCTGCCCGCGGGCCGATGAGCCCGATCAGTCGCGAGCAGTGCAATAAAGTTGGATCTGGTCTTGCAGACTGCCAGGGATGTTCAAACTGGATCCGACGGCAGCAATTTGAAATAGAGCCATTACAATCATCTCCTCTTAAAGGAGGCATTTTGCTCGCGGCGTTTGCAATCAAAAATTGCTGCAATTTTCTGGTCGCCACGTGAGCCAGTTCACATCAGCATCTATCACAGGTGAATGAGACTAGCAGACAAACGAAGTAGCTTCTTGGAATCCTGCGTACCTGAGGAGACGGTCGGTGCGCGAATTGCAAAATACGGATACCGGCAGCTCGCCTGCCGCAGCATTTTGACGCAGTCGCTTACCAAGGCTGGAGGTCCCCATGTCTACGGACGCAGCCAATTTCGTATCGCATCGATTCTCGACGCGCGAGCATCCGGAGCGGATGCGACTTCCACTATGGCGCGAGAGGTTTGTGCGGGGAATAGTTCACGTAGATATCGAACCTCTAACGGACGTTCCGTTTCAAGCCGACGCAACATTGCAAGCGCTCCGGGGGCTACGCACGCTCGCACTGAAAGGCTCTCCCATGCGCTTCAAGCGCTTGCGGGCAAGCGTTACTGACGGCGAGGACTCGATCGGCCTCATCGCCAGCTTACCCGGCAAAAGTCGTTTGTCGCAGCGCGGCCGCGACATCGAGCTTTGCGCCGGCGACGCAATCTCGATTCTGCATTCGGAGCCCGCTACCGTCACCTATATCGACGGAATATTATTTGGTCTGGCGGTACCCCGCGAGGCGCTTGCGCAGCGCGTGACAGACATCGAGAGCCTCGCCATGCGGCCGATTCCTCAGCGGAATGAAGCCCTCCGCCTCCTCATGACCTATCTGAAGTCAGCATTTAAGGAGGGGGCTCTGGCCGCCCCCAAGCTGCGCGATGCGGTCGTAGCTCACACCTGTGATCTTGTTGCGCTCGCGGTCGGCGAGTGCGCTCCCTTGGGCGAGAGCGATGCGAGTGCGGTCGTGGCCGCGCGCCACGGCGCCGTACTCGACTACATCGCGGCAAATTTTCAGAAGCCTGGGCTTAGCGTCGAGGAGGTCGCTCATCGCCAAGGCATCTCACCTCGCTATCTGCAGCGCCTGATGGCGTTATCAGGATCGTCGTTCACCGGGCACGTGAATGAGCTACGTCTCCAACTTGCGTTCAAACTGTTGACCGAGGCCCGCGCCGGCGCGCAGCTAATTTCCGATATCGCGCTGGAGGTCGGCTTCTCGGATGTTTCGCATTTCAATCGCCTGTTCCGAGCTCGCTTCGGCGATTCGCCGCGTGGGGTTCGTTACGCCGACAGGGATCCCGGCCGAGCCACGTGCCCCTGATCGGCGCGCGCGCGAGATCCTGCTAGCGAATGTCCGCATTGGGCAAGAACCGACGATCCTGGCCGCAGACTACCTGTACGCTTTGCGCTCGGAAGCCGATATCGCGGACTTGGAGTTCGCGTTAGTTCAGGCTGCACGGCCTCGCGAGCGGACCCAGCACGATCGCAAACAATTCGTTCGGCGAGGAGATGCCGAGCCGCTCATAGGCGCGCTTGAAGCGCCGGTCTGAGGTGTCAGGGCATCAACGCCGCTAAGTTCGCGGCGCCGGCTGCGACGGGGATGGCGTAGCAGGCTGCTGCGAAGATGGAGCAGGAGGTTTCTGCTGCGGAGTGGTGACCGTCTGCGGATCGCCGCCACCATGCGGGACACATGTCCCCACATTGCTCAGCAGCCGCTTGGCCTCAACATCGCGGGCCTTCTTGTAGTCCCTGCGCCGGTCGATCCTAGCCGCAGCCATGCGGTCCCACGCATCGAACGCATCGGCATAGTGCTGCCGCATCTGCTCCTCGGCGGCGAGACAGTCGCTGAACTTATCGAACACCAGATCGGTGTTGACGGGCGAGACCCCGCCTACCAGAACCACCAACATCCATTTCATAGATTCCGCCTACGTTCGTGCCCGCTCACCGGGAACGACGAGGCATCGGCAAAGTTCCGAAGCACGGGGCGTTGCCCGCCTGTCTGGACCCCAAGAAATTGCTGGAGCCGGCGATCCGAACCAGAATGGAGGGGATGGGCTTAGTTACAGACTTCAACACTTTCGCCAGTGTGCGTGTTGGCACTCCCGCCGCCCCTGCGAAACTCCAATCGGCAACCTTTGGATACTGGTCGGCAACCGGCGCTATTGCAAACGATCTGTCCGCTCGTCTGCGGCTTCGCCGGTGTAGCCTCGATTTTCCTACGCTCCGCATCCCGCTTCGTCGCATCTTCGCGCGTGGCGACCGGCTTCTTGTCTTGGACCTTCTCGCATTCGTTGTCGTCGTTGACGCGATAGCCAGCGCGGCATGCGATCTTGACGCAGGCATCTCCATCTGCCCTGAAACCATGATCGCACACCAGCGGACAGACGCGGCTTGACCGGGCTTTGATCGCGTCCAGCGCATCGGCGCTTGCGAGCGTCGTATCAAGCTTCGTTCCGGCGTACTTGTTGAACAGTGCCAGGGAGCGTTGTGACTTGGCGCTCCACTCGCCATTCTCCAGATTGGCAAGACAGCCGACGCGGCGAAGTTCGGACTGGACGGACTTGGCGAGCTCTCGCGGCGACTGCACCGGCTCAGCCGAAGGTGCGGGCGATGGGAGGGCCGCAACCTTCTGGTCAGCTTCGGAGCCGCTTTTCTTCTCTGCTGCCTGCTTGTCGGCCAGAGCCTTCGCAACAGCGGCCTCAATCTCCTTACGCCGTTGCTCGGCTGCGGCGGCTTTTGCCTCCTCGACTTGCTTGGCCTTCTCGGCGGCGACCCGTGCATCCTCGGCAGCCTTGGCCGTGGCCGCGGCCTTGTCCTGTTCGGTCTTCTTCGCGCGGTCGGCGGCCAGGCGTGCCTTTTCGTCTTCGGCCTGCCGAGCCTTCTCGACCGCCAGTGCGCGAGCTTCCTCCGCTGCAATCTTGTTGAGTTGCCCCTTGGCAAGCCCGGCATAGAAGCCATCCGGGTATTGGGCGAGGAAGACGTTCCAGCCATCACGGGTGCCGAGTTGCAGGGCAAGCTCATAGTTCCGGCGTATCGCGTCATCCGGGCTGGCCTGAGGCCCACCGGAAATCGGCTTCGCAGCAACGAGCGCCACATCATCGCCGCCAAGCGAACCGTAGACATACGGCTCCTGCTTGTAGCTGGTGTTCTTCAAAACATCGTCTCGGACGAAGCCGAACGCCTTCCGCAGATCGAGCCCGGGCGTCGGCAGCCGCTCGACCAGCGCTGCGGCGAAGGGGCTGTTCCTTGAGTCGCCGTCGGAAGCCGTGGACCCGGCCTTCGCTGCGAAAGCTATCATGGTGTTCGGGCTAGTTGGCTCGACCTTGGCAAGGCCGCGTCCGATGGCACGGGCAGCAACCGTTCGCTTCATGGTCTTGGCGAAGGGGTTATCACGGCAAGCATCAAGGATGATGAGCCGAAGCTGCTTGGCAGGCTCGACGGCGAACAGCGCACGGTCAAGTCCCACGGTCTCATCGAGAACGTCGCTGTCGGTTTCAAGAGCCGCATCGGTCGGTATCAGGTAGTTGGTGCCATCAAGCTCGATGCCGTGACCGGCATAGTAGATGACGGCAACCTCAGCATCTCGCGCGCGTCCGCCGAAGTCGCGCAGTGCCTTGCGCATCTCGGAAGCATTCAGATCGGTCCTGATGTCGATCCAGTCGAACCCGGCCTTCTTGAACATGCCCCCGACCAAGGCGGCATCATTCGCGGGGTTGGAGAGCTTGGGTACGCTCTTATAGGCCGAGTTGCCCATCACTAGCGCGACGCGGCGCTCCGCATATGCTGAGCCGCACATCAGCCAAATCGAAACAAACAAAGAAAACCAACGAAAAGCGCCCATTACAGTCCCCGACAATATGTGCGCAGCCTATGCACAGCCTGCCGAAAGGCAAGCAATCGATCTGTGATCCCCATCACATTCGTCGCACTTCGAGCCGCGGCCGGTGCTCGTAGCGAAAGCGTCAGTTTCGGCTCAAAAGAGCGACGATTCAGGCGGCAGCCTGCGTGTCCGCTTTGCTCTCGGAAGCGGGTATCGCGGATCTAAAATCCCCTCAGTTCAGGCCGTGCTGACCCGCCAGCAGACCCAGCACGATCGCAAACAACTCGTTCTGCGAGGAGATGGCGAGCCGCTCATAGGCGCGCTTGCGGTAGGTCAGGGTCGAATGCAGGCTGATGCCGAGTCCTTGCGAGATCGCCTCGGAGCTGAAGCCGAGCAGGATGCGGCGGCACACCTCCTGCTCGCGCGGCGTCAGCGCGGAGAGCGGCGCGCGCGTTGCGAACAGTGCGGCGAGGTTCTGGTCTGGCGTCGCAGTGGCCATCTGCTGGAAATGACGTGCGACGCTGGCGCCGATTGCCGGCGCGATCGTTTGCAGCCGCGCACGCTCGGCATCGCCGAAGCGACCCTGAGACGTGATGCGGTAGAAATTGACATAGAAGCAGGTGTCGCCGGTCCAGATCGCGGTGGCGCATTTATCGACGATGTCGGAATCGTTGAAGAAGATTTTTCGATAGCGCGCACTGTACATGCGCGGCGCGAACAAGGGCAGCATGATCGGCGCACCGCCCTCGCCCTCGAACAGCGCATCGCGATTGGGATCGGATTCGTGGAATTGCTCGGCATAGGCCGCGCCGAGATCGGCGCCGGTCGGGATGTTGCCGGCATCGAGCAAACAGCTCGCCGCGCCGGCGCGGCTCAGCGCGAACACCATGCAATGGCCGACTCCGGCCTGCCGACGCAGCGTGTCGATCAGGACCTTTGGGAAATCGGGGTGGCCGATGGCGAGCACTGCGGACGTGACGTCAGCCGCCGCCAAGCCTGAGTCCGCCCCATAGGACCGCATCGCTTCCTCCGTCAGACGCCTTTTGCCGGAGGATAGCAGCAAGAGAATTTTACCGGAAGTCGGCGAGGCCGGCGTAGGCAGCGGCGGGGTCGACCGATTCCGATTCACTAGTCAAAGCCAACCTAAGTATGCCCCCTTCATACCCGTGCGCAATGGCGCCATCCGAGTGCCCGATGCTACCAATCAATCGAGAGTGCAAAGCAACGGAACCGGTCTTGCGAGCCGGCAGTTGCGGGGCAAGGTCGGCGGCGTAACGCCCGCCGGCTTTTCTCGACCTTTAGATTTTACGCACGATCTATCCGGGAAACCGCTTCGCACTTTTCCGGATCACGCTTTAGCGGCGCGTTGCCGCTCAATTGGTGTCTACTGCCACGCTTGGCCGCAGAGAGTACGCCATGAAAAACATCACCGATCTCCTGATGCGGTTCTGGCAAGGAAGCCAGTCCACGTCCAATACCGAGGTTGCGGCAATCGCCGAAAACCGGGATCGATCCAGCATGGCTGATTTCGTCCGCATCCTGCAGTCCTACGATCAGGACCAGTACGGCAGGAGCTAAAGCGCGATGAGGTCAGGATGACTCGTCATCGCGCTTTGGCTTGTTGTTTGCGCTTATCGCGTGAGACGTTCAGCCCACCGGCCCCGGTGTCCAATCGTCGCCTGAAAGCGGGCTGACCTTGACGTCCTGGATGACTCCGCGCTCGAGGCTTGGATCGAAGTGCCGCATCGTGCGCTCGTTGAAGTCGATGATGCGGCCGGGCCTGAGTGGTCCCACATCATTGATCTTGACGATGACCTTCTTGCCGACGGCCTCGACGAGGGCATATTTCGGCCTCTCTCCAAATAGGACCCCACCAAATTTCCTGCGCAAGCTCGTCTTGATGGCCGCCGTCCACTCCGACGGATTATAGCGCTCGCCGGAAGCTGTGCTCGGCCCGCCCTCCTCCTTGCCGGGCTTAAATGGATTGTACATGGATGCAGCGCCGACGACTGCATTTCCGGACGCGGCATCAACGACGGTGCTTGAAGGAACCCCACGCGTTTCACCCCGAGCAACGGTAACAGAAACGGCAAGCGCAACCAGGGCGCCGCAAACTGCGGCGCTCGAGCGGAACGACATCATAACTCCTGTGATTTTTTAGATCGCCGGTTCCCGACACCGCAAACAGCGCAAGCGAACGCGAACGCGTTCATCAAGCTTGCACCGGACTTTTACGGACTCGTGCCAACCCCTTGGCTATGGAACCGTCGTGCGAACCAAAGTGGTTCCCACGCAGTGTTTTACGTTGTCGCCGGTTAAGACAGAGAATGCGTCAGCAACATGACCTGACGAACGGCCTATTCCGCCGCCGCCTTGGCTGGTGCGACATTGATCGCGAGCTTGCCGTAGCGATCCGTGAAAGCCTCTGTGTCGATCTCTTCGAGCTTGATCTCGCCGCTCATCACGCCCTGCTTCCACGCGGCCTGCGCCGGATCGTTCTGGAATTCCGGCATCACCTCGCGGCCGAACAGCTCGAGCGATTCGCAGATGTGCTCGTGGCTGTTCTTGCCCGCTTGATTCAGCAGAATGACCTGATCGATATGCGAGGACTGGAAGCGCTTCAGCTTCTTTCGGATCGTCTCGGGCGAGCCGATCAGGCCGCCGCGCAGCGCCGCCTCCTGCGCTTCAGGATTGTCGCGCTTCCATTTGTTGTACTCGTCCCACATGTTGACGGTGTAGGGCGCAGGCCGCTGGCGGTTCTGCGAGGCGCCGTAGAAGCGCAGCGCAAACTGGAAGAAGGTGGCGCCGTCCGCGCGGGCGCGCGCCTCTTCATCGGTCTTGGCGCACATGAAGAACGAGACCAGCGCCATGTTCGGATTGATCTCGTAGTCGGCAAGCTTGTGCAGCCGCTTGGTCATGGCGTTGTAGTAGGCATGCACCCAGGCATGCGCGGCATCGGCGCTGACGAACTGGAAGCCGAGCGCGCCAAAGCCGTGACGGCCGGCGCGCTCGATGGTCGGCAGTTGCGAGCAGGCCATCCAGAGCGGCGGATGCGGCTTCTGCACGGGCTTGGGCACGACGTTGCGCAAGGGGATGTCGAAATATTTGCCGTGGTGCTCGGACCCTGCGTCCTTGAACATCGGGAAGATCGCGGCGACGGCCTCCTCGAACACCTCCTTCTTGGTCTCCATGTCGCGGCCGAACGGCGTCAGCTCGGTGATGGAGGCGCTCTCGCCCATGCCGAATTCGCAGCGGCCGTTGGAGAGCAGGTCGAGCACCGCAACGCGCTCGGCGACGCGCGCCGGATGATTGGTCGTGAGCTGGAGGATGCCGTGGCCGAGACGGATGTTCCTGGTGCGCTGGCTTGCGGCCGCAAGGAAGGATTCCGGCGACGGCGAGTGCGAGTATTCTTCCAGGAAGTGATGCTCGACGACCCAGGCATGGTCGTAGCCGAGCTTGTCGGCGAGTTCCATCTGCGAGAGGGCATTCTGGTAGAGGGCGAGCTCGTCCCCGGCGACCCAAGGCCTCGGCAGCTGCAGCTCGTAGAAGATGCCGAATTTCATGACGCCTCTCCCAGTTCTCTTGCCCGCTTGTTCTTGTTGCGCTCATCTTAGTGGGCGAGGCGGCGCTGTCTACGGAGCAGCAATTCCGCCGCGCGGGAGATCGATCCTTCGCCTGCGCATCATGCTCAGGGCCGGTCCTGGCGCGGGCCTGCACGGTGCGTCGAACCCGACAGCTTGATCCAGATCAACGCGTTAGCGGCCCTGCTGCATCTAAAATGCAGCAAGGCAACGGCCCGGATGCCGTCCCGATTCTCGATACCATTTCAGAGAGACCGAATATGTCGGCCCCTGACGACACGACCTCGCGCGTGCGCCGTAAGCGCATGGAGATTTTCGCCTTCCTGTTCCTGACCGCGGTCGTGATGCCCGTCCTCGCGGTCGGAACGGTCGGCTCCTACGGCCTCGGCGTCTGGATCTACCAGATGTTCGCCGGTCCTCCCGGCCCGCCGCCCTCCCCGCATTGATCCCGACAAGCGAAAGACAGGCATCATGGCCCAAACCACACTCAACCGCCGCGCACTGATCACCGGCCGGGTGCTCAGCGCCGAGCGCGTTATCTCCCCGCCCGGCTGCGAGATCGCCAGCATCGTCGTGCAGGCGCGCCCCGAGCGCCTTTCCGAATTGGAAGCCGAGATCGCCGCGCTTCCCGGCTGCGAAATTCACGGACGAGATCCGCGCGGAAAACTCGTCGTCGTGACCGAAGCGCCGGATGCCGGCAGCCTCGGCACCCTGCTCAACACCATCCAGTCACTGCGCCACGTCTATTCCGCGGCGCTCGTCTTCCACGCCATCGAAACGACTTAAGGGCCGGAGGGCCATCATGACATCGCCGAAGCTCGACCGCCGCCAGATGCTCAAGCTGGAAGCCGCCGCCATCGCGGCCGCCGCTGCCGGCATGCCGGCACCTGCGCTTGCCGCCAATCTCGTCACCGAGCGCGACAACAGCGAATTGAAATGGGACAAGGCCGCCTGCCGCTTCTGCGGCACCGGCTGCTCCGTGATGGTCGCGACCAAGGACAATCGCGTCGTCGCCACCCATGGCGACATCAAGGCCGAGGTCAATCGCGGCCTCAACTGCGTCAAGGGCTACTTCCTCTCCAAGATCATGTACGGCCACGACCGCCTGACGCAGCCGATGCTGCGCAAGACGGGTGGCAAATACGACAAGAACGGCGACTTCACGCCCGTCACCTGGACCGAAGCCTTCGACATCATGGAGGCGAAGTGGAAGGAGGCGATCAAGAAGCGCGGGCCGAACGGCGTCGCCATGTTCGGCTCCGGCCAGTGGACGATCTGGGAGGGCTATGCGGCCTCGAAGCTGTTCAAGGCCGGCTTCCGCACCAACAACATCGATCCTAATGCGCGGCACTGCATGGCCTCGGCCGTGGCCGGCATGATGCGCACCTTCGGCATCGACGAGCCGGCCGGCTGCTACGACGACATCGAGGCCACCGACGCCTTCGTGCTGTGGGGCTCCAACATGGCGGAGATGCATCCCATCCTGTGGACGCGCCTCGCCGACCGCCGGCTCTCCGCGCCGCATGTCCGCGTCGCCGTGCTCTCCACGTTCGAGCACCGCTCGTTCGATCTCGCCGACATCGGCATGGTGTTCGTGCCGCAGACCGATCTCTACATCCTCAACGCCGTCGCCAACCACATCATCACGACCGGCCGCGTCAACAAGGACTTCGTCAACGCCCATACCATCTTCCGGCGCGGACAGACCGACATCGGTTATGGCCTGCGGCCCGAGCATCCGCTGCAGAAGAAGGCGACGGGCGCGGCCAAGGCCAACGACTCCACCGAGATGAGCTACGACGAGTTCGTCAAGTTCGTGTCGGACTACACGCTGGAGAAGGCGGCAAAGATGTCCGGCGTGCCGCTCAATCGCCTGGAGGCGCTTGCCGAGCTCTACGCCGATCCCAAGACAAAAGTGGTCTCGTTCTGGACCATGGGTTTCAACCAGCACACCCGCGGCGTCTGGTGCAACAACCTCGTCTACAACATCCATCTTCTGACGGGAAAGATCTCCTCGCCCGGCAACAGCCCGTTCTCGCTGACCGGCCAGCCCTCGGCCTGCGGCACCGCGCGCGAGGTCGGCACCTTCTCGCACCGCCTGCCCGCCGACATGGTCGTGACCAACAAGGAGCATCGCGACAAGACGGAGCACATCTGGCAGCTGCCCGAAGGCACCATTCCCGACAAGAACGGCGCGCACGCCGTGCTGCAAAGCCGGATGCTGAAGGACGGCCTGATCAACGCCTATTGGGTGCAGGTCAACAACAATCTGCAAGCCGGCCCCAACGTCAACGAGGAGACCTATCCGGGCTTCCGCAACCCCGACAATTTCATCGTGGTCTCGGACGCCTATCCGACCGTGACGGCGCTCGCCGCCGACCTGATCCTGCCGACCGCGATGTGGGTGGAGAAGGAAGGCGCCTATGGCAATGCCGAGCGCCGCACGCAGTTCTGGCACCAGCTCGTCAATGCGCCGGGCGAAGCCAAGTCCGACCTCTGGCAGCTCATGGAGTTCTCGAAACGCTTCAAGATCGAGGAGGTGTGGCCGGAGGAGCTGATCGCCAAGAAGCCGGAGGTTCGCGGCAAGACGCTGTTCGACGTGCTCTACAAGAATGGCCAGGTCGACAAGTTTCCAACCTCGGAGATCGAGGAAGGCTACGCCAACGAGGAATCCAAGGCGTTCGGCTTCTACGTGCAGAAGGGCCTGTTCGAGGAATACGCCCAGTTCGGCCGCGGCCACGGCCACGACCTCGCGCCGTTCGAGAGCTATCACAAGGAGCGCGGCCTGCGCTGGCCTGTCGTCAACGGCCAGGAGACGAAGTGGCGCTTCCGCGAGGGCAGCGACCCCTACGTCAAGCAGGGCACCGACGTGCAGTTCTACGGCTATCCCGACGGCAAGGCGCGCATCTTCGCGCTGCCTTTCGAGCCGGCGGCGGAATCGCCCGACAATGAATATCCCTATTGGCTCTCGACCGGCCGCGTGCTGGAGCACTGGCATTCCGGCACCATGACGCGCCGCGTGCCCGAGCTCTACAAGGCGTTCCCCGAAGCCGTCTGCTTCATGCACCCTGATGATGCGCAGGACATGAAGGTGCGCCGGGGCGACGAGGTGAAGGTCGTGTCGCGCCGCGGCTTCATCCGCGCCCGCGTCGAGACGCGCGGCCGCGACCGGCCGCCGAAGGGTCTCGTGTTCGTGCCGTGGTTCGACGAGTCCAAGCTGATCAACAAGGTGACGCTGGACGCCACCGATCCGATCTCGCTGCAGACCGACTTCAAGAAATGCGCCGTGCGCATCGAGCGGGTGACCCAGTCATGATGAAACGATTAGGCATAGCGCTGCTCGCGGTCGCGATCGCGGCCGGCGCGAGCTCGCTGACCGCGCAGACGGTGACGTCGGGCCTGCGCGGCCCGACCCCGCTCAATGACGAAGGCCCGGCGCCACCGATGCTGCCGAACCGCAACACCTCCGAGCGGGAGTCGCGCAACTATCCGGAGCAGCCGCCGGTCATCCCGCACAATATCGACGGCTACCAGATCGACCTCAACGGAAACAAGTGCCTGTCCTGCCATGCGCGGGCGCGCACGGCGGAATCGCAGGCGCCGATGGTCTCGATCACGCATTTCATGGACCGCGACGGCCAGTTCCTGGCCTCGATCTCGCCGCGCCGCTTCTTCTGCACGGAATGCCACGTGCCGCAGAACACCGCGATGCCGCCTGTCAGCAACGACTTCACCGACATCGACACGCTGCTGTCGCGCGCAAGCCCGGGTGGCCGGCGATGACGACGACCGCCGACGGGCCCAATGAAAAGCTGGAGCAGAAGGCCAAGCGCGGCTTTGTAGCGCGAAGCTGGGACTTCGCGCTCGAGCTTTGGGGCGTGCTGACACGGCCGAGCACGGTGTTCGCATTGGGCACTCTGGTGCTCGCCGGCTTCATAGCCGGCGTGATCTTCTGGGGCGGCTTCAACACCGCGCTGGAGCTGACCAACACCGAAAAGTTCTGCACCGGCTGCCACGAGATGAAGGACAACGTCTACGCCGAGCTGAAGTCGACCATCCACTTCACCAACCGCTCCGGCGTGCGCGCGACCTGCCCGGACTGCCACGTGCCGCACAACTGGACCGACAAGATCGCGCGCAAGATGCAGGCCTCCAAGGAGGTCTGGGGCAAGATCTTCGGCACGATCAACACGCGCGAAAAATTCCTGGATCACCGGCTCGAGCTCGCCGCGCATGAATGGGCGCGCTTCAAGGCGAATGATTCCCTGGAGTGCCGCAACTGCCACAGCGCCGATTCCATGGACATCACCAAGCAGTCGCCGCGGGCGTCGGTGGCGCACCAGCGCTTCCTGTTCACCGGCGAGAAGACCTGCATCGACTGCCACAAGGGCATCGCCCACCACCTGCCCGACATGCGCGGCGTTCCCGGCTGGCAGTAGCGCTGCTGCTCTTGGCGGGGCCCGAGCAAGCGCCTCGTCCTTCGAGACGACCGCTGCGCGGTCTGCTCAGGATGAGGCTAATCGGCATCGGTGCCCGTTGAAATTGCAGCCGCGTACTCCGCCCTCATCCTGAGGGAGCCCGCCAAAGGCGGGCGTCTCGCAGGATGGCCGCAGAGAACAGCCGCCCCGCGCTTGAATGGGCGGGGCGAATGGTTAGTTTTGACGGACGGCGAATCGCCTCGTTTCGCCCCTCCTCAAGACAGATATGGCCACTTTCACCCCGCATCAGGATGCCGCCCTCAAGGCCGTCGGCGACTGGCTCAAGGCAAAACCCGGCCGGGGCGGCACGCCGCCGGTGTTCCGCCTGTTCGGCTTTGCCGGCACCGGCAAGACCACGCTGGCGCGCCACATCGCCGAAGGCGTCGACGGCGAGGTGAAGTTCGCCGCCTTCACCGGCAAGGCGGCCCTCGTCATGCGCAACAAGGGCTGCGACGAGGCCTCCACCATCCACTCGCTGATCTACCGCGCCCGCGAATCCGGCGAGGAGCAGCCGAGCTTCGAATTGTGGGACGACGCGCCGGCCTCAAAGGCCAAGCTGATCGTGATCGACGAATGCTCGATGGTCGACGCCGAACTAGGCCGCGACCTGATGTCGTTCGACTGCCCGCTTCTGGTGCTGGGCGATCCGGCGCAGCTGCCGCCGATCCAGGGCGGCGGCTTCTTCACCAATTCCGAGCCGGACGCGATGCTCACCGAAGTGCACCGCCAGGCCCAGGACGATCCGATCGTGCGGATGTCGATGGACGTGCGCGAGGGCCGCGAGCTCGACATCGGCCGTTACGGCGAGAGCGAGGTGGTGTCGCGGAAAGAACTCGACCCCGATCGCGTCATGGGCGCCGACCAGGTGCTGGTCGGCCGCAACAACACGAGGCGCGCCTACAACATGCGGGTGCGCCAGCGCCAGAACATCGAGGACGTCTTTCCGGTCGCCGGCGACAAGCTGGTGTGCCTGCGCAACAACCGCAAGAAGGGCCTGTTCAACGGCGGCCTCTGGCGCGTGAAGTCGCGCAACACTTCGCGCTCGAAATCGCGCATTCTCTCGATGCGGCTGTCGCCCGACGAGGATTTCGGCCACAAGGTGACGAAGGTCTCGGTGCGCGCCGACTGCTTCGAGGGCGGCGTCGAGCAGATCGCCTGGGAGCAGCGCAAGCCCTACGACGAGTTCGACTACGGCTATGTGCTGACGGTGCACAAGTCGCAGGGCTCGCAATGGGACGACGTCGTGCTGTTCGACGAGAGTTTTGCGTTTCAGGACAGCCGCGCGAGGTGGCTGTACACGGGGATTACGCGCGCGGCGAAGCGGTTGAGTATCGTCGTTTAGAACTCCGCTGCCGTAGGGTGGGCAAAGGCGCAAAGCGCCGTGCCCACGATCTCTCTCCATAAGCAATAAGACGCGTGGGCACGCTTCGCTTTGCCCACCCTACGGCACCGTCGCCTCAACCTCCGCTGTCGTCCCGGACAGGCGTAGCGCCGATCCGGGACCCATACCCACAAGAAGAAGTTTTGCGAAGACTCGGAGTGGGCGCCTCGCACCACGACTCCTCCCTGGGGTTATGGGTCCCCGCCTTCGCGGGGACGACAGCGGAGATTGAGGCTCCGCCATCGCGTCCCGCACTCCGTCCTCACTTCCCCGCCACGAAATAAAAATCTTCCCGGCCCGGCGGGGAGCCGTAGGTGAACGGCTGCTGCTCGTGCTTGGTGGCGGCCCAGACGTCGTCGCGGATGATGTCGAACAGCTTTCGGATCTCGACCTTCGGCTCCTTGATCTCGCGGGCGAGCGCGGTGGCGAAGGGGCTGTCGGCGCCGCCGTCGCCGTCCATCGCGGTCTCGCCGTGCTTGGCGGCGTAGACCACCATGAAGCCGGCGCCGGGCTCGATGTTGGAGAAACCCTTGTCGACCAGCTTCAGCGACAGCGTGCGCTGCATGGTCGGCTCGAACGGATTGTCGCGGCAGGCATCCAGCATGACGAGACGCACTTTACGTGCCGCGCCCACTGCTGCGATGACCTGCTCCAGCGCGACCGCCTGGGTCTCGGCGTCTCGGTCGGCGGCGAGCTTGGCGTCGACCGGAACGAGGTAGTTCACCCCACCGATCTCGAAACCGTGGCCGGCGTAATAGACCACGGCCCAGTCGGCCTTCTCCGCTTCGGCTGCGAACGTCTGCAACGCCTCGAAGAACTTGTCGCGGGTGAGATCGCTGACGGAGATCACGCTCTGGAAGCCGACATCGCGCAGCGCGTTCGCGATCAGCTTGGAGTCGCGCGGCGGATTGGGCAAGGCGTGGACGTTCTTGTAGGCGCCGTTGCCGATCACGAGCGCGACACGGCGGCTGCCCGCGGCGGCCGGCGCCTGCGGCGTCAGCGCGGCAAGCCGCTCCCGCGCAATGGCGCGGGCGCGCGCAACGTCGATCTCGTCGAAATTCGTCAGCGAATAGGCCGCCGAGCGATAGTCGGCGCGGGCCTGGGCGAGATCCTTCCTGCGCTCGGAGATCTGGCCGCGGCCGGCATGGGCACGGACATTGTTCGGATTGATCTGGATCGCCGTGTTGTAGTCCTTCAGCGCGGCATCGAGATCGCCTTTCATCATGCTGACATCGGCGCGATTGTTGATCGCGTAGACGTTTTTCGGCTGCCGCTCGATCAGACCGCTGCAATCGGCAAAGGCCTGGTCGTACTTGCCCATCAGGCCGTAGGTGATGCAGCGGTTGCTGGCGATCTGCGGCGCGGCTGGATCGATCTTCTCGGCCTCCGCGAAATCGGCGATCGCGCCGTTGTAATCCTTCATCAAGGTGCGCACGCGGGCCCGGTTGGTCCAGCCGAGCAGGAATTTCGGCGTGTACTTGATCGACAGGTTGAAATCGTCGAGCGCGCTTTGCAGCGCGCCCCGGCGCAACTGGATGACGCCGCGATTGTTGTAAGGCACGCCGTAGGTCGGCCGCTTCTGGAGCGCGAGGTTGTAGTCGGCCATCGCGAGATCATCCTGGCCCTTGCGCTCATAGGCGAGGCCGCGGAGGTTGAGAGCGATGACGTAGTCCGGATCGAGGTCGATGGCCATGGACAGGGTTTCGATCGCGTGGACGTAGTCGCGCTTGTTGAGCAGCGTGTTGCCGCGCACCGAGAGCGCGATGGCCTTGTCCTTGCCGGTGACACGGTCGGCATTGAGCAGATTGTCGCAGGCTGTCGCGCGGGCCTGGGCCTCGCCCTGGCGGTCGCGGCAAAGGGCGAGATCGTCGCCGGCTTGCGGCTCGGCCGCGGCGATCGCGGCCCCCGCGATGAGGACGACGAGGGTCAGGGAAACGACGCGCAGCATGTTGTCAGGTCAGCTCCAGCCACCATTTTTCTAAGTCGATCGTCGATCGCGCGGGTTCATCTATTGTTTGCGCATGATCTTTGCGGAAAACCGCTTCACACTTTTCCGGATCATGCTCTAACCCGAAGTTCCATTGCTCGCCAAGCCAGCTGTCTCACGCGGCGGTCTTCACAGCCTCGTGTGCTTGGCGGCGTAACAATCCGCCGGCTCTGCCCGTATCTCGGATGACGCGAAAACGCGGCCGGGCGGACTGTTCGCCCGAGCCCAAGCGCCCTAGACTGCCAGCCCTTCCGAAAGAGGATCCGCCATGCGCCGACCTGTCCTTTTGTCCCTGCTCGCCGCCACCGCCGCCGCGACGCTGGCCTTCGCCATGCCGTCACGGGCCGCCGAGGACGCGGTCGTGATCCCCGCTCCCGCCATGGACGCTGCGCCGGCAACCGGCATCCAGACCGCCGTGGTCGCCGGCGGCTGCTTCTGGGGCGTGCAGGGCGTCTTCCAGCACACAGCGGGCGTCGTCAACGCGGTCTCCGGCTATGCCGGCGGCACCAAGGCGACCGCCGACTACCAGACCGTCTCGGGCGGCCGGACCGGCCACGCCGAGTCGGTCGAGATCAAGTACGACCCGAAGAAGATCTCCTACGGCAAGATCCTCCAGATCTATTTCTCGGTGGTGCACGATCCGACCCAGCTCAATCGCCAGGGCCCCGACACCGGCACGCAATATCGCTCGGCGATCTTCACCACCTCCGATGAGCAGAAGAAGGTGGCGGAGGCCTATATCGCGCAGCTCGACAGCGCCAAGGTGTTCAAGAGGCCGATCGTGACCAAGGTCGGCGCGCTGGAGGCGTTCTACCCGGCCGAGGCCTATCACCAGGACTATCTGACGCTGCACCCGAACCAGCCCTACATCGCCTACAACGACCTTCCCAAGGTCGAGAACCTGAAAAAGCTGTTCGCGGATAACTACATCGAGAAGCCGACGCTGGTCAGTGCCAGCAAGGCGACCAACTGATCGAAAGATCGCAAGAGAAACGGGAGACCCATGCCCGACACCAAAGCGAAAACCACCGACGACAAGGTCATCAAGAGCGAGGAGCAGTGGCGGCGCGAGCTGACGCCGATGCAGTACGCGGTGCTGCGCGAGAAGGCGACCGAGCGTCCCTTCACGGGCGAGTATGAGCACGACCCCCGTGCCGGCACCTATGTCTGCGCCGGCTGCGGCAATGTGCTGTTCGAATCCGATGCCAAGTTCGATTCCGGCTGCGGCTGGCCGAGCTTCACCCAGCCCGCCGTCGATAGCCATATCGACGAGGAGCGGGACATGAGCCACGGCATGATCCGCACCGAGGTGCTGTGCTCCAAGTGCAGCGGCCATCTCGGCCACGTCTTCCCTGACGGTCCCGGGCCGAACGGCCTGCGCTACTGCATCAATTCGGCGGCGCTGAAGCTCGAGCCGAAATAATATTGCGTGCCATCGGGTTCCCCAGTGGAACCCGATGGCACCTTTATGCTTTTCTCTCCTGGCGGTGCGGCCGATGCGCACAGTCCGCCGGCCGCCAGGGAGGATGCCATGACGCTTGGGACCATCCTGATCATCCTGGTGATCATCTATCTCTTGGGCGGCTGGTCTGGCCGGATCGGCGGCTACGGCTACGGCATGGGCCATTCCGGTATGGGGATCGGCGGCGTCGTGCTGGTGGTGTTGCTGGTGCTGCTGCTTCTTGGCAAACTGTAAACCATATAAGTAATTGAAATTACTTATCTTATCGTCCCTGCGGGGCTGCCATGCGTGGATTCATCATCTCCCATCGCAGGGGTCGCAATTCTGTCAAATCGGCCTATATTAGTGGGCGAAAATGACATGTGCGGCGGGCCCGCTCGATTGCGGCCCCTGCCCTCCCAAACCCCACGCGCTTAAAGCCCCAGAGAAGCTCACGAGGTCTTTGACCATGCGTCCACTGCGTCCGTTCAACTTCAATACTTCCGCCGAACTGTTCCCCGCCGCGATCCGCAAGAAGAAGCGCGCGGGCTTCACCTATCGCCGGTTCGGCACCGCGGCCGAAGCCGTGCAGTTCGCGATGGAGCAGTTGCCGACGGATTCGCTGAACGGCGCCTATCTCCAGGTCGAGGAAGCGCGCTTCGACCAGAACGGCATCCGCTCGCTCTATGAGAGCGAAGCCTTCCCGCTGCCCCGCCGTCCCAAGCCGGCCCCGGCCGCCGAGACCGACGCCGACGCGGCGTAAGTTTCTTCGCAAGCCTCCGATATGCGCAGCAAGCGCGATTGCCGAAGGGCCGTCGCGCTTTTTGCGTTTTTGGGGCCTCACATCCGCGGCTGCTTGTCGAGCCAGCGGCGGAGCAGGCGCACGTTGCGCATGTTGGCGCGGAACATGACGTCGAAGGCATCGCCGGCGAACGGCACCATGCCGACCACGCCGTCGACCGCGACATTGCCGAGCATGCGCGCCGTGATGTACCAGGGCGCGCCCAAGGCGCGCGCCTCGCGCACCAGCCACAGCGAGATCGCCGTGGTGATGATGTCGCCAACGACGGGGATCAGCCCGATCAGCCCGTCGATGCCGTAGCGGATATTGGTGCCGGGCAGGATGAAGGCGACGTCGAGCAGCTTGGCGATCGCCTCGAGCCGCGCGATGCGCTGCTCGCGGGTGAGATTGCCGAACGGATTATCCTTGCCGAACTCGAAGCGAAACTCGCGAAAGCCCTGGTCCAGCGTCTCGGGGCGGATCTCATGCCCCTCCTGGTCGATGATCGGCCCGCGCGCCTCGCGGTCCGAAAAACGCGAGCGCTCTCCCGAACGGGATTTGCGCGGAGCAAGGATGTCGTCGTCGGACATGGTCATGGCCTTCTGAGAACGCACCGGCGCAGCGGAGGTTGCTGCTGCGCCCGAACGTCGCGCGCTCAGGTCGGGGCCGCCGCCGGTCGCGGCTCCTCGACATATCTATGCACGAGCCAGGATGAAATCACGGCCGGCACGAACCCGACCAGGCCGTACAGGATGAACTGAACCGCGCCGGAGTCCGGCCCGCGCGAGCTGTAGGTCAGGGAAGCCAGGAGGAAGGCGAACAGTCCGACCAGCAGCATGCGCACGACCGGGCCGATCCGCCTGACATGGAGCAGGATGTCGTCGACCGCGCCGATCATCAGCGAGGGCAGGAAGCCGAACAGATAGCTGTATTGCAGGGACTTGAAGAACACCGCGAACAGCTTGCCGACCTCGCCGAGGTTGGTCTGGGCCCAATAGCCGGACTGGTAGGTGGTGGTCAGCAGCAACAGGAACCCGCCGACGAAAGGACCGACCAGCGCAAACACCAGATAGCGTTTCATCGAACACCCTCGTTACTTCGCCCCGTTATAGCAGCGCTGCGGGAACCTTGAACAGCGGCCGCGGGCGCTGTCTCGAGGGGAACAAGTGGCAAGGCGCCGAGTTCAGACAGGACCTGAAACATTCCTGCCGGATTGGAGCCGCCGATGTCCCGCAAACTTGTCCTGGCGACGATCACGCTGGTCGCCATGAGCGGCCTATCCCCCGCTCTTGCGCAAGGCCACATGGGCACGCCGCAGGAGCAGAACGCCTGCTCGCGGGACGCATCGCGGCTCTGCCGCAAGGAGCTTGGCAATGACGGTGCGGTGCAGAGCTGCCTGCAAGCCAACCGCGCCAAGCTGTCGCGCGCCTGCAGCAAGGTCTTCCAGAGCCACGGCATGTGAGGATCGAGTCCCTGCCGAGATCGGAGATGTCAGACATGCTGCGCGACGAACAGCTCTCGATCCTCAGGGACATCAGCCAATCCGTTGCCTTCGCCGACGACCGACACGGCAAGATCGGCGAGCTGATCGCCGACGGCTATGTGATGAAGGACGGAGATCTGTTCGAGCTCACACCAAAGGGCATCAGCGCGGTCGAGGAACACGCTGCCGCGCTCGGCGCTGATGATGCGGACGAGGCGAACGCATCGTCCGATCGGCTGATCTGACCCGCGCGTTGCTGCTTTCCGCGTGACGTGCGTGCAACAACTGCGAATTCCTTCACGCCGGCCATTGCAGCTGCGTGACATTGGCGCATACTCGAATCGGGCGGCGCAGCACTTTTCGATTCGGACATCAGGAAATCGAGCGACCACATGCGGGAGCAGGCTCCCGGCGTGAAGGCTGTGACATGCGGCAGATCAAGCCGCGTGCGGCGCCCCAAAATCAAGTGGCTCAAGCCCTAGGAACTCGGGGACGTATTCTACATGTCACGCTATCACACCATCGCTTCGCTATTCGCCTTCACCGCCGCCATCGCACTCCAGACATCACCCGGCCTCGCCTTCTCGTCGGAAGCACAGCAGATGTGCTCCGCCGACGCGATGCGTCTGTGCTCCAGCGAGATCCCGGACATCCCCAGGATCACCGCCTGCATGGTGCGGAACAAGTCGCATGTCAGCCCCGGCTGCCGCGCCGTGATGGACCGCGAGCACGCCGCGGCCGCAGCCGCGCGCAAGCGGGAGGCAGCCGCGCAATAAGCGCTCCGCCGGCGACAGCGTCGAGCAGCGGCGGGTGCGACAACGCGCGCGCCGCGCGCTTGGACATCAAGGGAAACCATTGTCGGGTTCCCGACATTGATCCGTTTCGAACGAGCATCGGAGGGGATCATGGCTTCATGGACATCTGGAACGCTGGTCGCGATCGTCCTTGCCGGCATCGTCACGCCGGCCCTTGCGCAAGGCACAAGCGGAGCTGCCGCCGGCTCGGGCGGCACCGGTTCCGCGGCCGCGGCCGCTGCAGCGGGTTCGACGGGCGCCTACGGGAACGGCGCCTATGGTGCCGGTGGTTACGGCGCTTATAGCGGGACCGGCACCATCCGGCCTGCGACCAATCTGGGACCGACCGGCAGCACGAGCGGAACAACAGGCAGCACGGTGGGAACGACAGGCACCCCAGGCCTAGTCCCAACGCCGAGGAAGGCGACGAACTATTTCGTGCCGTCCGATCCGTCACTCATTGGTCCGAGCGCGACAGCGTCCGCTCAGAGGAGTACGGCCATCAACGGTTCGAACACGGCACCGGGAGCGGACCAGTCATCCGGCGCCGTCGGCGCGGCCGGTGTCGGCGTCGGTCATACCGCCAACGGGCAGCCTATTGGCAGCTCCGGCTCGGGCCTTGGCTCGCCGGAGCATCCGATCGGCTCGACGTCGAGGTAATGGGCTAGTCGCCCCACTGCGCGAAGGCGTCGTTGAAGGCGCGCTCGCCCGGGGCGCCCTTCTCGATGGCGATGATGGCGCGGCGCTGGTTGGCATAGACCAGCGGCACGTCGAACCACGAGCGCTCCTTCAGGAGCTGGACGTTGCGGGCGCGGTCGGCGTCGACGTTGGAGAGGCCGACCAGGAAGAAGCCGTCGGTGACCTTGACCGCGAGGCCGGCAAGCGGCGTGCCGCGCGCCTGCTCGTTCGACTTCATCAGAATGCCCGGCACGTTGGAGACGCTGCCGCCCGGGAAATCCGGCGGCAGGATGAAGGTCAATTCCGCCGTGTGGCTCGCCGGCAGCGAGGAGTCGGTATTGCGGCGGAACGACATCGTCATCTTGAACTTGCGGTCGGGGATCTCGATGTCGGCGCGCACGGCGACGTCGGCTTTCTGGTTGCCCGACGCCTTGATCGGCTCGAGCCGCCACACCACCGAGCCGACATATTGCTTACCCTTGGGATCCGACGGATCCTCGTCATAGAGCACGACCTTCTGCGCCACCGGCGCGACCGGCTGGTCGCTGGCCGAGGGCTGGCCGACGCGGTCCGGAATCTTCGGCTTGCTCTGCGGCTGCGAGGAATCCTTCGGCGCCTCCACCACCTGGGTGGGCGAGGACTTGAACAGATTGGTCGCGGTCTGGACCAGCTGCTTGCCCCAGAGGATGCCGGCGCCGACCAGGATCAGCACGATGCCGACCGCGATCGCGCTCTTGAACGGGAACATCGAGCCGGTGCGGGCGCGCTTCTTGGCCTCGCGCTCGGGCGCGATGCGCGGACGCGGCGACGGCGGCTGCGGCGCGTAGCGCTCGGCCTCCTCGATCGACTCGTCGTAGGAATAGGGCGGATCCTGCTCGCCGCCGGCGCGGTTTTCCAGGCTCGGCTCCAGCCGGTCGAATTCCGGCGAGGGCGAGGGCACGTTGGCGTAGGTGCGGCGCGCGGCGCGGTTGGCCTGCGCGGCGGCGCCGCCGAGATCGTTGGCATCTGCCGTGATGTCGCGGAAGCCGCGCACGCCAGGCGCCGGCGGCAGCGGCGGCGGAGGTCCGATGTCCGGCGGACGGCGCCCGCCGGCGCGATCGCGCCCGGCCTGCGGAGGCGCCGGCGGCTCCGGCATCGGCGGACCGGGCGGACCCGGCTGGCGCGGGGCGTCGAAGCGCGGCGCCCGCGGCGGACGCTGGGCATCGCCCTGGTCATCGACGTTAAAGGACGGACGGTCGGCCCGCGGCGGCGTCGGGGCCGGACGGGTGCGCGGCGGGCCCCCCGGCGGAGGCGCGGCCGAATTGCCCTCGGCAGCGCGGGTGCTGGCTTTCCGGAACGCATCGCCGCTGCCACTGCGCCCAGTGCCGCCGCCACCCGGCCGCGAGGCCTCGCGGGCGCGCTGGGCAGCCTCCGATTCGACCTTGCGAACCGCCTCTTCCAGCGACAGCCGTTCGCGGGTGATCTCGGATTCGGAGAGCGGCGGCTGCACGCTGCGCAGCTGCGCGATCAGCGCCGTGCGCGCGCGCTCATAGAGCGCACGACGGCTCTCGCCGGGAGCGTTCGGGTCCAGGGCAGCAATAGCGCGGGCGATCAGCGGATAGTAATCAGCCATTTCTACTCAACTATACGCGCGTCCCAGTAAGATTTCGTTAAGCCTCAAACGGATTTTGCACCAGGATAGTATCTTCACGTTCGGGGCTGGTGGAAAGCAGCGCCACCGGGCACCCCACCAATTCCTCGATCCGGCGGACATATTTGATGGCCTGGGCCGGCAGGTCCGCCCAAGACCGTGCATTGGCGGTCGGCTCCTTCCAGCCCTCGATGGTCTCGTAGATCGGCTCGACCCGGGCCTGGGCGCCCTCGCCGGCCGGGAAATGGTCGATCTCCTTGCCGTCGAGCTTGTAGCCGGTGCAGACCTCGATCGTGTCGAAGCCGTCGAGGATGTCGAGCTTGGTAAGCGCGAGGCCATTGATGCCGCAGGTGCGAACCGCCTGTCGGACCAGCACGGCGTCGAACCAGCCGCAGCGGCGCGGACGGCCGGTGTTGGTGCCGAACTCGCGGCCACGTTCGCCGATCTTGCGGCCGATCTCATTGTCCTGCTCGGTCGGGAACGGGCCCTGGCCGACACGGGTCGTGTAGGCCTTGCACAGGCCAAGCACATAGCCGACGGCGCCCGGCCCGAGGCCGGCACCGGTCGCGGCCTGCGCCGCCACCGTATTGGACGAGGTGACGTAGGGATAGGTGCCGTGGTCGACGTCGAGCAGCGCGCCTTGCGCGCCCTCGAACAGCATGCGCTTGCCGGCGCGCCGCTCGATGTCAAGCAGCCGCCACACCGTCTCGGCGTAGGGCAACAGCTGCGGCGCCAGCGCGCTCAGCTCCTTCAGGATCTCCTTGCCGTCGAACTCCGGCAGGTTGAGACCACGGCGCAGCGCGTTGTGATGCGCCAGCAGCCGGTCGATCTTGTGCGGCAGGGTGTTGAGGTCGGCGAGGTCCATCAGGCGGATGGCGCGGCGGCCGACCTTGTCCTCATAGGCCGGGCCGATGCCGCGGCGCGTGGTGCCGATCGCGGTCGCCGCGTTGGAGGACTCGCGCAGCGCATCGAGCTCACGGTGCAACGGCAGGATCAGGGTGACGTTCTCGGCGACACGCAGATTCTCTGGCGAGACCGCAACGCCCTGCGCGCGCAGCTTCGTCACCTCGTCGAGGAAGGCGGTGGGGTCGAACACCACGCCGTTGCCGATCACGGAGAGCTTGCCCTCGCGCAGCACGCCCGAGGGCAGGAGCGCGAGCTTGTAGGTCTTGCCGTTGATCACCAGCGTGTGGCCGGCATTGTGGCCGCCCTGGAAGCGGACGACGATGTCCGCCTGCTCCGACAACCAGTCGACGATCTTGCCCTTCCCTTCGTCGCCCCACTGGGCGCCGACGACGACAACATTGGCCATTCGCGGGTAATCCTTCGAAGATTTATCTGTAGGTGGCACGATCCGAACGGAAAACCGGAATCCACTTTTCCTAAGATCGCGCCTAGCGCCCAGCCCAATTCCCGGCCCAAGGCCGTTCGCACGCGAGGCAGCCCAACCGGATAAAGGAAGCGGCCCTTCTAGGCAAGCAAGAACGGGGCTTTTTCGGGGCTTGGAAGCCCCTCCAAGCCTTTGATATCCCCTTAAAATCTCGCAACCTTGGCGGCCGGCGCCATGGCTTCGACCAAAGCGTGAGAAGCCGCCTTCGCCGCTGCATGGTCGCGATGCGTCCGCCCCCCGTTGATGCAGCCGCGATTTCCGTGTCTTTGAGCCAGGCCGGGCTATCAGCCGGCCCTGATATCGCTGGGCCGGGGCCTCGGCGCATGACGCGGGGCCATAACAATCACAATGACCGCCACCGGGCAGACCACAGCCACCGAGACCTCCGGCCACAACTGGATTGCCAACCAGCCTTATCTGCTGCTCAGCATCACCGCGCTGTGCTGGGCCGGCAATGCCATCGTCGGGCGGCTGGCCGCCGGCCACATCCCGCCGGTGACACTGTCGTTCCTGCGCTGGACCTTCGCCTTCCTGCTGGTGCTGCCGTTCGCCTGGAAGCACCTCGCTCAGGACTGGCCCGCGATCCGGGGGCGGCTCGGCCTGATGATCACGCTCTCGATCACCGGCATCGGCGCCTTCAACACGCTGCAATATTGGGCGCTGGAGCACACTCAGGCCCTCAACACGCTCTTGCTGCAGTCGGCCGCACCACTGATCGTGGCGCTGTGGTCGCTGGCCATCCTCGGCGTCCGCCTCACCGCAGGCCAGGCGTTCGGCGTGCTGCTGTCGATGTGCGGCGTGCTGACCATCCTGCTGCATGGCGATTTCACCGCGCTGTCGAACATCGCGTTCAACAAGGGCGACCTCATCTTCATCGGCGCGCTGATCATCTTCGCGCTGTATTCGGTGCTGACCCTGAAGCGGCCGCCGATGCACGGCCTGTCGTTCCTCGCCTTCACCTTCGGCGCCGGCGCGGCCTGTCTCATTCCGCTGGAGATCTGGGAGCTCTCAGCGCGGCCCGTGATGAAGCTCGACGGGCCGAACCTCTTGACGCTGTTCTATGTCGCGGTGTTCCCCTCGACGCTCGCCTATCTCTGCTTCAATCGCGGCGTCCGCCTGATCGGCGCCAACCGCGCCGCGCCGTTCTTTCACGTCGTGCCGGTGTTCGGCTCGATCATGGCGATGGCGTTCCTCGGCGAGCACCCGCAGGCGTTCCACTTCATCGGATTTGCGCTGGTGCTGTCGGGCGTGTTCGTGGCGTCAAGGAAGCAGACGACGTAAGGTCGCCCTCAGATATAGCGCGCGGCGCCCATGCAGAGCGCGGTGATGCCGAGCAGCCCCGCCGCCACGCGCTGCGCGGTTGCAATGCGCGAACGCACGCCCTGGAGATCGCCGGTGCCACGACGCAAGGTGATGACCGCGCGAGGGCCGATCGCCGCCTGAACGCCGACGGCGATCAAGGCGCACGCCGCGCCAAGCGCCAGCACCTGCTCCGTCGTGCCGAAGCTGCCGGCATGAACGAGATGGCCGAGATAGCCTCCGGTCACGATTGCGATCATGGCTGCGCCAAGCTGTGGAAAGACGAGTTGCTCCCCGCCGGCACCGCCGGTGCGCGCCAGTGCGAAGCTTGATCCCGCCCAGAACACGGACGACAAGACATGAAGCGACAGGGCGATCACGAGGGCAGTCTGCATGGCAAGCTCCGGCTTTCCAATTTTGATATACATATTGTATAGTCAATTTATGGACACCGCAAGGCCGTGACGAAGCGCAACTACGTCAGCCCGGCGAGGGCCTCCGCGGCCGCGGAGACACGCGCGCGCGTCATCGCGGCGGGCGCGCGTCTGTTGCGCAAGGATGCCGGCATCGCGAACTTCTCCCTCGACGTCGTGGCGAAGGCGGCCGGCGTCACGCGGCTCACCGTCTACAACCAGTTCGGATCGCGGGGCGGCTTGCTGGAAGCCGTGTTCGACCACATTGCCCGCGAGGGCGGCCTGTTCGAACTGGCCGAGGTGATGACGACGGCGGACCCACGGGCCGCACTCGACCGGGTGGTCGCGATCTTCTGTCGGTTCTGGTCGCACGATCCTGCCATTGGCGGGCTCAACCAGGCGATCGCAACCGATCCCGAATTCGGCGACTCGCTGCGCGGACGCAACGAGCGCCGGCGCGAACTGCTGGCTGCGCTGTTGCCGCGGATCGTCGGCAAGCAGGCAGCAAAGGGCGCCGTGCAGGATGCGGTCGATCTGATCTTCGTGCTGACGAGCTATCCGACCTTTGCATCGCTGAGCCGGCAGCGATCGGTGGACGAGGTCTGCCGCCTGTTGCAGAAGACTTGTCGTGACGCCGTGGATGCGGTGGTGGAGCCGAAGAAATGAGGGCCGAGCGTACAGATATCGTAGGGTGGGCAAAGCGAAGCGTGCCCACGTTCTTTGGTAAAAATTGAGAGGTGGTGGGCACGGCGCAAGTGCGCCTTTGCCCACCCTACGATTTCGGACTCGCGGAGACAGAAGCTACTTCGTCTTGAACTTGCTGTAGGCCTCGCTGGTCGCGATGATGACGTGCTCGGCGCAGGCGCTGACGCGGTGCGGGTCGGCTTCACGCTCGTAGGCCTCCGACGTCATCATGTCCAGGAACGCCGCGACGGTCGGATAATAGACCAGCGCGACGAAATCCCACGCATTGCCCGCATGCGGGCCGAGCGCGATCGCCTTGGCCTCGCCGGTCCACAGCAGCGTGCCGCCGCGCGCCTTGATCATCGGCACCGTCACCGCGCTGTAGCGGAGATAAGCATCCCACCCCGAACCGTCGCCGTCGCGCGAGCGCACGTGGAAACGCATCAGGTTCAGCATCACCACGGGCACGTTCCGGTCGAGCCGCTCCAGGCCTTCGATGTTCAACATATTAACCGCCAATGACACCTCCTCAGCTGGTGCGCGCATTGTAGCATTGCGGCGGCGTGACTTGTGTCATGACGGCGATCCGGCGCAAGCTCGTATCGAACGCCCATGACGATTGCTTCGCCCGCGCCACCGGCCGCCAATCCGGCCAGCTGGCTCAACAACCAGCCTTACCTGCTGCTCAGCCTGAGCTCGCTGTTCTGGGCCGGCAACATCGTGCTCGCGCGCCATGTCGGTGCGCATGTGCCGCCGCTGACGGTGACCACGATCCGCTGGTTCGGCGTGTTCCTGATCCTGCTGCCATTCGCCTGGCCGCATCTGAAGCGCGACTGGCCCGCTTTGCGCGCGAGCCTTCCCTTAATGCTGTTCCTGTCGCTGGTCGGCTTTGCCTTCAACAACGCGATCTCGTACTGGGCGATGCAGTACACGGAGGCGCTGAACGCGCTGCTGATTCAGTCGGCAGGTCCCCTGTTCGTGGCGCTGTGGTCGCTGGTGCTGTTCGGCGTGCGGCTGACCGGCGGACAGCTCGCCGGCATCGCGATCTCGCTGCTCGGCGTGCTGATCATCATCCTGCGCGGCGATCTCGCCGCGCTCGCCGGCATCAGCTTCAACAGGGGCGACCTCATGTTCGCCTCCTCGCTGGTGGCGTTCGGACTCTATTCCGCCTTCATCCCGCGCCGGCCGAAGATCCACCAGCTCTCCTTTCTCTCCTTCACCACCTGCTGCGGCGCGACGATGCTGCTGCCGGCCGCCATCTGGGAGACCTGGAGCGGCAGCGTGTTGCAATTCGACACCGTGACGCTGGCGACGTTGGGCTACATCCTGATCTTCCCCTCGACGCTTGCCTATCTCTTCTTCAACCGCGGCGTCGCGCTGATCGGCCCGAACCGCGCCGCGCCGTTCTTCCATCTGGTGCCGGTGTTCGGTTCGGCGATGGCGATCCTGCTGCTCGGCGAGAAGCTGCAGCCGTTTCATCTGATCGGCTACGCGCTGGTGCTTGCCGGCGTCGTGATCGCCTCGCGGCAGGGTTCTGCGGTGAAGTAATTCCGCGCCGCGGGCGACAACTCCCGCCTTCCGATTTGAGCGAAGAGAAGCTAGGTTCCCCGCCAACCAAAAAAGAGGGAACGTCTGGACATGCTGTCATCACTCATCCGGGCCCTGCGCATCGCCGGCGCGGCTCTGTTTTGCCTCGCCGCCGCATCCGCCGCGCAGGCCGATACCTGGCCGAGCCGCAACATCACGCTGGTGCTGCCGTTCGCGGCCGGCAGCGGCACCGACACCACGACGCGGCTGATCTCGCAGCATTTGTCGCAGGCGCTCGGCGTCGGCATCGTGATCGAGAACAAGGCCGGTGCCAACGGCATGATCGCCGCGACCTATGTCGCGCGCGCCGCGCCCGACGGCTACACGCTGCTGGTGACGACCAACACCACGCATTCGGCCAATCCCTATCTGCTCAAGAGCCTGACCTACGATCCCGTCAAGGATTTCACGCCGATCGCGCGGACCGGCGATCTGCCCTTCATGCTGGTGATCCACCCCGACGTGCCGGCCAAGACGGTCGCCGAGCTCGTCGCCTACGGCAAGGCCAATCCGGGCAAGCTGAGTTACGCCTCGGGCTCGTCCTCGGCGATCGTGTCGGGTGCGACCTTTGCGCACAATGCCGGGCTCGACCTCTTGCACGTGCCCTACAAGAGCTCGCCGCCGGCGCTCAACGACGTCATGGGCGGCCGCGTCTCGATGATGTTCGTGGACATCCTCACCGGCCTGCCCCACGTCCAGGGCAACGCGCTGCGCGCGCTCGCCGTCACCACCAAGGAGCGCACGCCGCTGATCCCGAGCCTGCCCTCGATGCAGGAGGCCGGCGTGCCTGATTTCGACATCTCCTCCTGGCAGGGCTATTTCGGCCCCGCCGGCATGCCCAGGGAGATCGTGACGCGGCTCAATGCCGAGATCCGCAAGATCGTCGAGAAGCCGGAGATCAAGGCCCAGCTTGCCATCCTCGGCATGGACGCGTTCTCCGGCACGCCGGAGGAGCTCGGCACGTTCGTGAACGAGCAGCTGGTGCTGTGGGAGCGGCTGATCCGGGACGCGGGGATCGAGAAGCAGTAGCGTTCTAGAAAGGTGTCATCGCCCGCGAAAGCGGGCGATCCAGTATTCCGAGACGGCAGTGATTGACCCGACGGGCCGCGGCGTACTGGATGCCCCGCCTTCGCGGGGCATGACAGCTGACAAAGTTCAAAAAGAAAAGGTGGGCACGACGCTTCGCGTCTTTGCCCACCCTACGAATTCAGTGCAAGAACTTACGCCGCGCGGACCTTGGCGAGGAAGCCGTCCACCGCGCTGCGCAGCGCGCCGGACTGGTGATCCAGCTCGCGGGCGTTGGTGAGCACGTCGGTGGCCGCCGTGCCGGTCGCCTCCGCAGCCGAGGTGACGCTGCCGATATGGGCGTTGATCTCGCTCGAGCCGGCCGCGACCGACTGGATGTTGCGGGCGATCTCGCGGGTGGCTTCGCCCTGCTGCTCGATCGAGGCGGAGATGCCGGCGGTGATCTCGCTCATCTCGGCAATCGTCTGCGTGATGCCGGTGATGGCCGCGACCGCGTCGCTGGTCGAGGTCTGCATCGCCGCCACCTGCGCCGAGATCTCCTCGGTCGCCTTCGCGGTCTGGTTGGCGAGCGCCTTGACCTCGGAGGCGACGACGGCGAAGCCGCGGCCGGATTCACCGGCGCGCGCCGCCTCGATGGTGGCGTTGAGCGCGAGCAGGTTGGTCTGCGCCGCGATCGAATGGATCAGCTTGACGACCTCGCCGATCTTCTCGGCGCCGGAGGAGAGCACCTGGACGGTGGCGTTGGTGCGCTCGGCGTCGTTGACGGCCTTGCTCGCCACCTCGGTCGAGCGGGTGACCTGGCGGGAGATTTCCGCAACCGAGCTCGACAGCTCTTCCGCGGCGGCGGCAACCGTGCCGACATTGCCGGAGGCCTTCGACGAGGCCGCGCCGACGGTGGCCGCTCGCGAGGAGGCATCGCTCGCGGTCGCGGTCATCGACTGCGCCGTCGACTGCATGCCCGCCGCGGCCGAGGAGACCGAGCGGACGATGCCGTTGACGCTGCGTTCGAAGTCGTTGGCGATTCCCTCCATCGCGCTGCGACGTTCCGCCGCGGCACGTTCCTTGGCGTCCGCCTCGGTCTTCTCGAGGTCGCGGATGCGCACTGCGTTGTCCTTGAAGATCTGGACGGTGGACGCCATCGCGCCGACCTCGTCGCCGCGGCCGACGCCGGGGATATCACCCTCGAGCTTGCCGTCGGCGAGATCCTTCATGCGGGCGCCGAGCAGAGCGAGCGGACGGCTGATGCTGCGGCCGATCATCCAGGCGACGCTGCCGGCGACGATGACGATGCCGAGCATGGCGAAGCCGAGCATCCAGTAGACCGGCCCCATCTTGGCATCGATGTCCTTGAGATAGGCGCCGGTGCCGAGATACATGTCGAAACCGGGAACGGCCACGGCATAGCCGATCTTGCGGATTGGCTTCTCCTGGCCGGGCTTCACATATTCATAATGCAGCAGGATCGAGCCGTTGGCCTTGACGCCGTCCATCAGCTCGACGGACAGCTTGCGACCGTTGGTCACGACGTCCATGCGGTTGGTGCCGATCTGCTTCGGATCGGGCGCGAGCTGCGTGATGCCGTCATAGGACGTGCCGAACAGATAGCCGGCGCCGTTGTCGTAGGTCATCGCGTTGCCGTAGCGGCGAAGCTCGGCCATGGCCGCGTCCTTCGTCATCTCGCCGGCGTCGACGCGCTTCTTCAGCGCGGCCGCATAATTGCGTCCGAGATCGACGATCGATTTGGTCTGCTCGATACGGGCGCTCAGCATCTCCTGCTTCATCAGGTACCCGGCCAGAACGCCGGAGATGCACAGACCGAACAGGGTGACGCCGACAAGGATGCCCAGCTTGGGGGCGATCTTCAGATTGCTCAACTTCACGGGATGGCTCCGGCGAGAAAGGGATACGGCACGCGAGTGAATCGATACAAATTGAATCAACTTTTAGTGTGAGACCCCTTAGCAAGTTACTTACGTGCCTCCGTAGAAGCCCGGAACATGCCGCTGAAATCGGCAAAAATCCTCGCAACGGACAACCGGGAATTGTACGCGCTCGCATCGATTTCGCGTAAAAGACGCAAAGGCCCGCTCAAGAAGGCCGGGTCGCAACAAGAACCGACAAACCAAATCGGGAGCAAGACATGCCGAAATACAGGGTGGTGACGCCGAAGGGCGCGAGCTTCACGGTCGCGGGCAGCGATTATTCCTACGAGCGCGAGGCGCTCGATCCGATCGACGCCGAGATCGTCGAGGCCCCCGCCAACGAGGCCGAGTTCATCGCCGCCGCGAAGACCGCCGACGCCATCTATGCCAAGGGCATCCCGATCACCAAGTCGATCATCGACGCGCTGGACAATTGCAAGGTCATCACGCTCGGCTCGGTCGGCGTCGACAGCGTCGACGTCAAGGCCGCCACCGCCCGTGGCATTCCCGTCACCAACATCCCCGACACCTTCATCGAGGAGGTCGCCGACCACGCCATGATGCTGCTGCTCGCGGGGTTCCGCCGTCTGGTCGAGCAGGACCGCATGGTGCGCGACGGCCGCTGGGCCGAGGGCCGGCCGGCGCTCCTGAAGATTCCGCGGCTGATGGGCCAGACGCTCGGCTTCGTCTCGTTCGGCCGCGTCGCCCGTGCGGTTGCGAAACGCGCAGCGCCGTTCGGCCTGCGCATGATGGCCTACGATCCCTTCATCCAGGAGACGCTGATGTACGACCACGGCGTCATCCCGGCGACGCTGAACGAGGTGCTGTCGCAATCCGACTTCGTCTCGATGCACGCTCCGGCAAGGCCCGAGGTGCATCACATGCTGACCGAGAAGCACTTTCGGCAGATGAAGAAGGGCTCGATCTTCATCAACACCGGCCGCGGCGCCACGGTCGACGAGGAGAGCCTGATCAAGGCGCTGCAGGAGGGCTGGATCGCGCACGCCGCGCTCGACGTGCTGGAGAAGGAACCGCCCTCGCACAACAACCCGATCCTCAGCATGGAGAACGTGACCCTGACCGCCCATGTCGCCTCGGCCTCGGCACGGTTCGACGAGGCGCGCAAGCGCCGCGTGGGCTACGAATTGTCACTGGTGCTTCAGGGCATGTGGCCGGTAAGCTGTGTCAATCCGTCGGTGCTGCAAGACACCGCGCTCCGCCGCTGGCAGCCCGTCAGCATGGATCGCGGACCCAACAGCTAGGCGGACGGCGCGCAAAGGCGCCACAGACGGAAGAGACCCTTCACCGGCGATCAACGCCGGGAAGGGACGACAACAGGGAGGAACTGATGAGGAACGACCTTACACGTCGTGACGCCTTGGCGCTGGGCCTGTCCGCCGCAACGCTTGCTGCCACCGGTGCTGCAGCGCAAACACAGCCATCCACTATCAAAGCTGCCGATGTTCCGGCACCCAAGCTCGAGATCGAGAAAGGCGCGTCGCTACGCATGCTGCGCCCGGTGCGCTTCGTCCAGGCCGACGAGGACGTGTTCCGCGCCAACGCGGCGAAATTCACCAAGGAGACAGGCGTCGAGGTCAAGGTCGACTTCGTCGGCTGGGAGGACATCAACCAGCAGACCGCGGTGACCTCGAATTCCGGCGCCGGCCCCGACATCATCATCGGCTTCTCCGACGCGCCGCACATCTATATCGACAAGCTGATCGAGCTCACCGACGTCGCCGACTATCTCGGCAAGAAATATGGCGGCTGGCAGAACCTGGCGAAGGCCTATGGCAAGAAGGCCAAGAGCGATACCTGGATCGGGCTCCCGTTCGGCGCCACCGCAGGTCCCCTGATCTATCGCAAGTCGATCCTCAAATCCGTCGGGTTCGACAAGCCGCCGGAAGACCATGCCGGGCTCCTGGATCTCTGCAGGAAGCTGCACAAGGCCGGCAAGCCTGCCGGCTTTGCGCTCGGCAACGCCGTCGGCGACGGCAACGGCTTTGCCGACTGGATGATGTGGTCGCACAACGCCGCGCTGCTGGACGAGGACGGCAACGTCACCATCAACAGCAAGGAAACCATCGCGGCGCTGAACTACGTCAAGGAGCTCTTTCCGAACTTCATCGCCGGCACGCCGTCCTGGAACGACGTCAGCAACAACCGCGCCTATTCCTCGCAGGAAATCGCGCTCACCGCGAACGGCGTCTCGCTGTATTTCTCGCTGAAGAACGATCCGGCGACCGCTGCCATCGCCGAAGACTCCGAGCATCAGTTGCTGCCGAAAGGTCTTGCGCCGAGGTCGCCGATGTCGGGACTGACGCTGAACGCGATGGTGTTCAAGCACAGCCCCTATCCCAACGCGGCAAAGGCCTTCCTGCAATTCATGCTGGAGAAGGACCAGTATGAGCCGTGGCTCAACGCCAACAGCGGTTACTGGTCGCAACCGCTCGCGGCCTATGCCGATGCGGCGGTGTGGAAGGGCGATCCCAAGGTCGCGATCTTCAAGGACACCATGAACAGCACCTATTACGCCGGCTACAAGGGTCCGATCTCGACCGCCACCGGCGCTGTTCGCGCGGACTATGTGACGGTGCAGATGTTCGCCTCGGTCGCAACCGGGGCGGCGACACCGGAAGCTGCGGCCGCGGAAGCCGAGCAGCGCTGCAAGCGGTACTTCCGGCGGCAGGGCCGGTAGTGCCGTACGACAAGGCAACCGCTTTTGCGAGAAGCAAAGTGACGAAGCAATCCAGACTGTAGCTACGGCGACAGACTGGATTGCGTCGCTTCGCTCGCAATGACGGTGTGGTGATCTTCAACGACAGGACAACGACCTGATGTCCGTGACCACCCTTCACTCTTCCGCCCTCGCGCAGCGGCAGCCGTCCTGGCTGGTGCGGCTTTTCGACTACAAGCCGTTCCTAATCGTGATGTGCCTTGCGCCCGCGATCGGGCTGCTGGCGGTGTTCCTGACCTATCCGCTCGGCCTCGGCATCTGGCTCGCCTTCACCGACACCACGATCGGCAAGCGCGGCATCTTCATCGGGCTGGAGAACTTCCAGTACCTGCTCACCGATCCCCTGTGGTGGAACGCGGTGTTCTACAGCGTGTTCTACACGGCGGTGGCGACCTTCGGGAAGTTCGCACTCGGCTTCTGGCTCGCGCTGCTGCTCAACAACCATTTTCCGTTCAAGAGCCTCTTGCGCGCCATCGTGCTCCTGCCCTGGATCGTGCCGACGGTGCTGTCGGCGCTGGCGTTCTGGTGGATCTACGATCCGCAATTCTCGATCATCTCCTATCTGCTGGTCGACGTGCTGCACTGGCGATCGAGCAATATCGACTTTCTCGGCTCGCCCTGGCCGGCGCGGTTCTCGCTGATCGCCGCCAACATCTGGCGCGGCATTCCCTTCGTCGCGATCTCGCTGCTGGCGGGCCTCCAGACCATCTCGCCCTCGCTCTACGAGGCCGCGATGCTCGACGGCGCCAGCGCCTGGCAGCGCTTCCGCTACATCACCTTCCCGATGATGATGCCGATCCTCGCCATCGTCATGACCTTCTCGATCATCTTCACCTTCACCGACTTCCAGCTGGTCTACGCCATCACCCGCGGTGGCCCGGTCAACTCGACCCATCTGCTCGCGACGCTGGCGTTCCAGCGCGGCATCGCCGGCGGCGAGCTCGGCGAAGGCGCCGCGATCGCGGTGTCGATGATCCCGTTCCTGGTGTTCGCGACGGTGTTCTCCTATTTCGGCCTGGCGCGCCGCAAATGGCAGCAGGGAGAGAGCAATGACTGATACCGTCGCGCAAGGCTCTGCCGTCGCCAAGGCCGCTCCCGACACCATGGCCTGGGATTCCGGGCTGCGGCGGCTGATGATGATCTACCTGCCGCTCGGCTGCTTCGTGCTGATCCTGCTGTTTCCGTTCTACTGGATGGCGATCACCTCGTTCAAGCCGAACGCGGAGCTGCTCAACTACAAGGACCATAATCCGTTCTGGATCTCCTCGCCGACGCTGGCGCATATCAAGCACCTCTTGTTCAACACCTCCTACCCGCGCTGGCTGAAGACGACGATGCTGGTCGCGGTCGGCTCGACCACGCTGTCGCTGGTCGCGAGCACGCTCGCCGCCTATGCGATCGAGCGCCTGCGCTTCCGCGGCAGTCCCTATGTCGGCCTTGGCATCTATCTCGCCTATCTCGTGCCGCCGTCGATCCTGTTCATTCCGCTGGCCACCGTCGTGGTGCAGTTCGGCCTGTTCGACTCGCCGCTTGCCCTGATCCTGGTCTATCCGACCTTCCTGGTGCCGTTCTGCACCTGGCTGCTGATCGGCTATTTCAAGTCGATCCCCTACGAGCTCGAGGAATGCGCGCTGGTCGACGGCGCCACGCGGCTGCAGATCCTGCGCCGGATCACGCTGCCGCTCGCCGTGCCCGGCCTGATTTCGGCCGGCATCTTCTCCTTCACGCTGTCCTGGAACGAGTTCATCTACGCGCTCGCCTTCATCCAGAGTGGCGCCAACAAGACCGTACCGGTCGCGATCCTGACCGAGCTGGTCACCGGCGACGTCTACCAATGGGGCGCGCTGATGGCGGGCTCGCTGCTCGGCTCGCTGCCGGTCGCGATCTTCTACTCGCTGTTCGTGGATTATTACGTGTCCTCGCTGACCGGTGCGGTAAAGGAGTAAACCGCGGCTGCGCAGGAACGCATTCGATCGTGCAATCCTGATAGACGGCGGTATCCAATACTGGCACCATTGATCGTCGCTTGAGAAGGCGAGGATTGCATGGGACCGCAAAAGCTCCACTCCTTGTCGCGTCGCGGCTTTTGCATGTGTTGCCTCGGCGGCGCGGCGTTCGCCGCCGGTGCCGGATGGCTCACGCCGCGGCAGGCCTTCGCGGAAGCCCGCGGCATCGTCAGCCTGATCAAGGACAGCGCGGCAAAGGCTGTAATCACGACCTACAAGCTGCGCGGCAATGTCAGCGTGCTCGAAGGATCCGGCGGCAACATCGCGGTCCTCACCGGACCCGACGGCAAGCTCCTGGTCGATGCCGGCATCGGCGTCTCTCGCCCGCAGCTCAGCAAGGCGCTGGCCGAGCTCGGCAGCGAGCCGGTCGCGCGACTGATCAATACGCATTGGCACTTCGACCACGCCGACGGCAATGAATGGCTGCATGCCGCAGGCGCGAAGATCATCGCCCACGAAAATACCCGCAAGCATCTCGCCAGCATCCAGCGCGTCGAGGACTGGGACTACGTCTTCCTGCCGTCACCGTCAGACGCTGTGCCGGTCGACGTTTTCACCAAGAACCAGGATCTGACATTCAACGGCGCGTCGCTCGCGCTGAGATATTACGGGCCTGCGCATACCGATAGCGATATCTCCGTGATGTTCACCGAGGCCAACATCCTTCATGTCGGCGATACCTACTGGAACGGCATCTATCCGTTTATCGACTATTCGACCGGTGGCGGCATCAACGGCATGATTGCGGCGTCGGACGCCAATCTGGCAGTGGCCAAAGACGACACCATCATCATTCCCGGTCACGGCAAGCCCGTCAGCAACAAGGCCGAACTGCAGGAATTCCGCGACATGCTGGTCGCGATCCGGGACAATGTCGGCAATCTCAAGCAACAGGGAAAAACGCGTGACGAGGCCGTTGCCGCCAAGCCGACCGCCGCGTTCGACGCGAAATGGGGCCAGTTCGTCATCGATCCCGGCTTCTTCACCCGACTGGTCTATGAAGGCGTGTAGAGATGGCCACGATGGCGCGCCGCGCGCTCGTTGCGACCGACTGTTACAGCCCATCGCGCGCCGCGCGGTAAGGGAGTAAACGCGCGCTGCGGCGTTTGGTCCGGCTTCACAAAACTGCAATATGCGATCCGCATAAGGCGTCGTCCGCTAACAGGAGACGCACATGCGCGCGACCTTTCTTGCTTCCGTCGCAACGATCATTCTCACCGCGAGCACCGCGCTCGCCCAGAACGAGGGCGAATTCCCGGCCAAGCTCGCCGGCCACGTGGTCATGCCGGCCGAGTCGTTCATCGACGCGCCGGCCGATGCGCCCGCCGACCTCAAGACCTCCGGCAAGTACACCACCGGCAAGCGCGTCGACGCGCTCGGCACCGTGATGGGCAAGTCCTATGAGCGTCCGACCGGCGTCTCGCTGCCGTTCAAGGGCCAGCCTCTCCAGGGCCATTCCGGCATCAAGCACATGGCCGACGGCAGCTACTGGGTGATCACCGACAACGGCATGGGGGCGCGCGCCAACTCGCCGGACTCGATGCTGTACCTGAACCGCTACAAGATGGATTGGGCCAGCGGCAAGATCGAGCGCCAGGAGACCGTCTTCCTGCACGATCCCGACAAGAAGGTGCCGTTCCGCATCGTGCATGAGGACACCCAGAAGCGTTACCTGACCGGCTCCGACTTTGACACCGAAGGTTTCCAGATCATCGGCGACGTCTTCTGGATCGGCGACGAGTTCGGCCCCTACATCCTGAAGGCGGACAAGACCGGCAAGATCCTCGGCGTGTTCGAGACGGTTGCCGACGGCAAGCCGGTGCGCTCGCCCGACAATTGGGCGGTGGCAACGCCGGGCGCGCCGGGCCAGACCTACACCAACGTCAATCTGCGCCGCTCCAAGGGCTATGAGGGCTTCGCGTCCTCGAAGGACGGCAAGTTCCTCTACGGCCTGCTCGAGGGGCCGCTGTGGGATGCCGAGAAGAAGGACTGGGAGAAGGTCGACGGCAAGGAAGCCTCCCGCATCCTCGAATTCGACGTCGCTGCCGAGAAGTTCACCGGCCGCTACTGGCAATATGTGTTCGAGCAGAACGGCAACGCCATCGGCGACTTCAACATGATCGACCCGACGGCCGGCCTGATCATCGAACGTGACAATGGCGAAGGCACCGCCGACAAGGCCTGCCCGCAAGGCCAGCGCGGCGAGAACTGCTTCCCTGACATCGCCAAGTTCAAGCGCATCTACAAGATCGAGCTCTCCGACGCCAATGTCGGCAAGCCCGTGCGCAAGATCGGCTATATCGACCTGTTGAAGATCCAGGACCCCGACAAGAAGGCGAGGAAGCCGCTCAACGACGGCGTCTACACCTTCCCGTTCTTCACCATTGAGAACGTCGATCGCGTCGACGACACCCATATCATCGTCGGCAACGACAACAATCTGCCGTTCTCGTCCAGCCGCGATCCCAACAAGGCCGACGACGACGAATTCATGCTGCTCGAAGTCGCCGATTTCCTGAAGGCGAAGTAAGGCACTACCCTGCTCCTCTCCCGCTAGGCGCGGGAGAGGAGCTTACCGACAGTCACCTAGTACCCGAACGCCACGCCGATGCTGATCGGGACCGTCGCATAGGTGATCTCGGGCGGGACCGGCGGAAACGGCTGCGCCTGGCGCAACATCGCCATGGCCTGGGCGTCGAGGACCGCGACGCCAGACGAGCCACCGAGACGGCTGGACAAGACCTGCCCACCACGGCCAAGGGTGAAGCTCAGCCTGGCCACGCCCTTCTGGCCATTGGCGCTTGCCGGATATTGGTGGAAGCGCATCAGGTGCGCGCGAACCCGTTGATTGTAGGTTGCGATCGCCGAAGCGACCGAGCCCGCATTGACGGCTGATGCCATCGGAGCTTCGCGCTCGGCGCGCGGTGGTGCGCTGGCGCGCGGCGCGGGCGTCGCATCCGATGGCTTCCTTGCGTCGGGGCGAACCACCTTGGGTTTCGCCGGCAACGGCTTCTCGACAGGCACAACTTTCGCCGGCTCCGGCTTCGGCGGAACCGGCTCGATCTTCGTTTCCGGCGGCGCAACCACGTCCGGCTTTTCCTGCGGCGGCGTCGGCGGAATCATCTCCTCGACGGTCTGCTGCTGCATCGGCTCCGGCGGCGACGCATCCGCCTGCTGCATCAGCGGCCCAGGCGCGATGTCCAGCGGCGTCGACTGCGGCGCCGACGTCTCCGGCGTCATGTCGATCAGAATGGCCGGCAGGCTGACGCCCTGCTCCGGCTGCGACCTGATCCAGTTCATCGCGATCAGCGCGGCGGCGACATGCAACGCCACGATCACCGCAGCCGATGCTCCCCACCGCGCGGTTTCGCGCTCCTGAAGCGGCACATGCAGGGCAAAGGCGTTTGCGGCGGCCATCAGCTGCGTCCGTCGAGGCCGACCAGAGCGACCTTGAGATAGCCGGCATTGCGCAAGGTGTTCATCACCTCCATTAGGTCGCCATAACTCACGGCCTTGTCGGCGCGGAGATAAATGCGCTCGTCCTTGCGTCCCTTGGTGGCGGCCTCGAGCGCCGCAGCGAGACCCTCGCGGGCCATGGTGTCCTCGCCGACGGCGACGGTCAGGTCCGGCTTCACCGTCACGAAGGTCGGCTTGTCCGGCCGCGGCTGCGGCTCGGCGGCGGTTGCCGGCAGCTCGACGCCGATGTCGACGGTGGCGAGCGGGGCCGCCACCATGAAGATGATCAAGAGCACCAGCATCACGTCGATGAACGGCGTGACGTTGATCTCATGGGTGACGTCGAGATCGCCGGGGTCGCCGCGCCTCAGCGACGATCCGGTGCGCGCGCCGAGCTTCGCAGCCATGGCCCTACTCCGCCGCCCGAGCCAAACGGAATTCCCGGTGGTCGCGCTGCCGGCTGACCAGCAGCATCAGCTGCGCCGAGGCGTCCCCAAGCAGCGCGCGGTAGTTGGCGATGCCTCGGACGAGATGATTGTAGATCACCACGGCGGGAATCGCGGCGACGAGGCCGAGCGCGGTGGCGAGCAGCGCCTCCGCGATGCCGGGCGCGACCACCGCAAGGCTGGTGGTGTGGCTCTCGGAAATGCCGATGAAGGAATTCATGATGCCCCAGACGGTACCGAACAGGCCGACGAACGGCGCGATGGCGCCGATGGTCGCAAGCACGCCGGTGCCGCGCGCGATTTGCCTCGACATCGCCGCCTCGACCCGCTCCAGCCGCAGCGCGACGCGCTCCTGAAGGCCGTCGTCGAGGACGCCGCCGGAGAGCTCCGCCTCTTTTGCGCAGGACTGGATCAGCTGGGCGACCGCGTCATGCGCATCGCCGGCCCGTTCGGCGGCCTCCGCCAGCCTGATATTGCCTTCGAGCGCGCGCGTGCGCCACAGGGCCAGCGCGCCCTTGCGGCGCAGCTCGATGCTCTTGGCGAGCCAAACCGTCCACGTCACCAGCGAGGCGACGGCCAGCCCCACCATCACCGTCTTCACGACGATGTCGGCACCGAGGAACATGCCCCAGGGCGACAGATTGCGCGGCAGCAGCGCCTCGTCGATCGCGAAGGCCGGTGCCGGCGCAAGCGCCAGCGCGATTGTTACGATCATTTGCCGAAGCCTGGACATGCCCTGCATCCTGATCTCCCGTGGATAGAAAGAGGCTACGCCGCGATGCGGTCCGCAAGCTGCCGGAACCGCGCGAGCTGATCGCCTCGCAGCGCCCGCGTCTCGTCGCGGCCGACGAACACCTTGAACATGATGCCGCCGTCGGCATTGACGAATGCGACGAAGGCAGAGGTCTTGCCCATGAAGGGACGCTCGACGAAGGCGACGCCGGCGCAGCGCTCGTGGCGGAGATGGCCGTGCAGGCCCTTCGGCTGCATCAGGTTGAAATAGCCGCGGCCGATCTCGCCCGCGGGAATGCTGCCCGTGAACTCGAAGATCGCATCATCGGTGTGGACGATCAGCGTGACCTCGCCCCACTCCGCAATGTCCTGCATGGCGGCGGCAAAATGCTCGCCGCTGCCGATGCGCACCATGGAGGACGGCAGCGCCTCGATCACCGCACGCGGCGTGACCGTGCGCTCACGCGCAACGTCCTCGATCACCGCGCCGGGGTTTTCGACCATACACGCCTTGAGCTCGGCGAGATCGGTGCTCAGCATGTTCGGCTCCTCATCAAGCTGGCCGCTACTCAAGCGGCCGCATTCGCCTTGCGTTCGGTCATGATGACCTCGAAGCCTTCGAACTTGGGATGGCCAAGATAGAGGCTCTCGCCGGTCTTGTTGTCGGCGCGGGCATGGGCGCGCCGGAATTCCTCCGAGCGCGTCCAGGCCTCGAACGCCGCCTTGTCGACCCAGACAGTGTGCGAGGAGTACAGCGTGTGGTCCTCAAGCACAGGCCCCTTGAGCAGATGGAATTCAACAAAGCCGGCCATGCTGCCGAGATAGGATTCGCGGGTGCGCCACACGGTCTCGAACGCGGCTTCCGAGCCGAGCTTCACCTGAAAGCGATTCATGGCGATGAACATAAAAGTCTCTCCTTGTTATCAAGACGAAAACGCGCCGAAGCCGCGCTGGAGCATCAGCGCGGCCCGGCGGATATTTATGGTGTTGCGGCGCCTCTGGGCTCACGCACCTCCGAAGTGGATCTTCAGGCCGGCCTTGTAGACCCTGCCCGGTCCAGGGCTGGTCCACAGCACGTCGTTCTGCGACGTGCCGTCGGTCGAACTGCCGGGAATGGCGTAAGGCCGGTAGTACTGGTTCAGGAGATTGTCGATCGAGGCCGAGAACACGATGTCCTTGGTCGCTGCGTAAGTCATGTAGAGGTTGATCAGATCGTAGCCGGTCGAAGGCACATAGCCGGCGGGGATGTCGTTGTTCGGACCGTAGGACGCCCACTGCGCCGACAGCACCAGGCTGCGGTCGAGCAGGCGGACACCGCCGGTCGTCACGACCTTGGTCGGGGTGATGGTAGCGAGCCCGATATTGGTCTGGACGTTCTTGCCCTTGATGTAGTGACCAGCGACGCCGATGAACCAGTCGCCGGCATCGTACATGGTCTCCGCCTCGAAACCCTCGATGCGGGCATTGGCGATGTTCTGGTACTGGTAGTACTGGCTGAACGAGCCGAACGGCGGCACCGGGACCGGCGCCGAGGCGACGAGATCGATGTAGTCGCTGACGTCGTTGCGGAACAGATTGATCTTGCCGCGGAACGAGTCGGATGCGGTGAAGATGTTGTCGTACTTCAGGTTGAAGCCGACTTCCTTGTTCTTGCCGACCTCGGGGCGAAGGTTCGGGTTGGGCAGGAAGCAGAACAGGCCACTTGTGCCATCCGGACAGGGGAAGAAGGCCGGGCTGCCACCGGTGGCATGCGCGCCGGAGATCACGGTCTCGGTGATCGAGGGCGCGCGATAGCCTTCGGCATAGCTGACATAGGGCTGGAAGCCCGCGACCGGCGTGACGCCGAGCGTGATCTTCGGCGAGAAGCGGTCGCCGCCGGTATTGGTCGTGCCCGACTGCAGATTGTAGCGGTCATAGCGGATCGCGCTCACCGCCTCGAACCACGTGCTGTAGTTCTGCTTGAGCTGCAGGAAGCCGCCCGACACGGTGCGGATGCCGCTCGGCGTCGTGATGTTGGAGTTGCCGCGGCTGTCGGTCGTGATCACGTCGTCCTGGAACGCATCGACCCCGTAGGTCACGGCATTGCGCCAGTCACCGACGTTGAAGCGCGTGGTGTTGTTGGCGTCGAAGCCGACCGTGTTCAGCGTGTAGCCGCGCTTGTCGCCGACGCAGCCCGAGATGTTGTTGCCGAAATTGCCGGCGCCGCAAAAGGCCGCGCCCGCGGTCGAATAGTGATAAGTCTTGGTCTGATCCTGATCGGTGCGGTTGCCATAGACCGACACGTGCGAGTCGAACAGATTGTCGCTCGGCAGCGAGTAGTTCCAGGTCAGCGTGCCGGTGTAGTTCTTGACGTCGGACGCATAGACCGACGAGCCCTGGAAGAGCGCGCGCTGGGCCGCGGTCGCCACCGGGCCGGTGTTGAACTGGCCGATATTGTATTGATAGTCCTGGAAGGTGGCGCCGAACTTGACCTCGTGACCGAGCGCGGGGCGCACCGTGAGCTTCAGCAACCCGGCTTCGACCTGGTTGCCGGTGTTGCCGATCTCGGTGCCGTTGCCGTCCTTGTAATTGCCCTGCGTGCGGTAGACCGCGCCGCCGAAGATGTCGACGTCGGGCGTCGCGCGCACGCCGCCGAACACCGAGCCGAGGCCGCGCGCATTGTTGGTGCCGTAGGAGCCGGAGAGATCGACGCCCCAGCGCTCGCCGGGACGCAGCACGTCGTTGATGTCCTTGGTGCGGAACGAGACCAGGCCGCCGATAGCACCCGAGCCGTAGATGTTGGCGGTCGGGCCGCGCACGACGTCGACGCCGCCGATCAATTCAGGATCGAGGAAGAACGAGCCGTTGGCGTTGTGGCCGGTGCGCTGGAAGTTCTGCCGCGCGCCGTCAACGACGACGGCAACGCGGCCGAAATCCTGCAAGCCACGGATGTTGATGACGGTCGCGGGATCATCGCCGCGCTCCTGGAACGACACGCCGGGCACGGCATAGAAGATATCCGACAGCCGGTTCGGCTGAAGCCCCTGGATCTGGTCGAGCGAGATCGAGCTGACCGGCGCGAGCGCATCGATCGCGCGCTCCTTGGTCTTCGTTGCGGCGACAGTAATGGTATCGAGCACCTGAACCGGCGCCGTGCCGCCGGCCTGGGCGCGGGCGTTCAAGGCCTCGGGGGTTGCCTGCTGCGCAACTTGCGGCTTGGACGGCTTGCGCTTGGCCTGCTTCGGTGACGCGTTTTCAGTCTGCGCCAATGCGGTCTGCGCAAAGCCGCTTGCCGGCATCACCGCCGCCATTGAAACCACCGACGCGCCCAAAATCAGGGCGCGCGAATACCTAGCCCCGTCAGCCATATCAGCCCCAGCCTGCACTTCACTTCAGTTTTTGGAGTCGTTTGGCTGGCGTGCGTTCGCAAAGCGAACGACTGGCTGGCTGATTTTCTCGAGTCGCGGACCTGCTGTCCGCTGTCACAATTGGTTACGTGGCAACACTCAGGCGGTCAATGACATCAGGTTGCAGTTTATATCGATTGTAAATTGCGGCCGTTGGAATGCGCTTCGCGCCGCTTATACAACAGGCAGCACTCAAGCATTCGAAAGCGCATCACACGACCATGTCGGCAGCGTCCGGAGACAATAGCGGCGATGCGGCAGGGCCGACCCAAAGCCCTTCTGCAACAACGAGAACCCTCACCATGCGAGGGAGCCGGATCGACAGCCGCGAGCTGTTTGCGGCGGAGCGCGAGATCATCATCGCCCATGGCGAGGACAGCTATCGCCTTCGTCTGACCTCGCAGAACAAGCTGATCCTGACGAAGTAGATCGCAATGACATTTTGTCGCACCCTCGCAAACCTCCTGCTGTCAGGCGCGATCGCGCTCGCCTCCTCAGCGCACGCCGCCGGTATCACGGTGCATGATGCACGCAATCGCGATGTTGCGGTTACCGATGATGCGCGCACGGTCTCGATCGGCGGCGCCATCACCGAGATTCTCTACGCGCTCGGGCTGGAGAGCCGGCTGGTCGGCGTCGACACCACGAGCCTCTATCCGGCGGCGGCGCTGCACGACAAACCCAATGTCGGCTACATGCGCCAGATCTCGGCCGAGGGCGTGCTCGGGCTCAATCCGACGCTGATCCTTGCGATCCAGGGCTCAGGGCCGCGCGAGACAATGGACATCCTGGAGACCGCGAAGGTGCCGCTGGTGCTGGTGCCGGAAACCTTCTCCGAAGAAGGATTGCTCGAGAAGATCAAGCTGGTCGGCCACGCCATGGGCGTCGATGCCCGCGCCGAGTGCCTCAGCGCCGCAGTCGGCGCCGATCTCGCCCAGCTTCGCACACTGCGCGCCAAGGTGACCAAGCCGGTCCGCGTAATGTTCGTGATGTCGCTCCAGAACGGGCGAGCGATGGTTGCCGGTCACAAGACCGCGGCCGACGAGATCATCCAGCTCGCGGGCGCTGCCAATGCGGTCGACGATTACGACGGCTACAAGATCATCGGCGACGAGGCGATCGTGGCAGCCAAGCCCGATGTCGTCCTCTCGATCGAACGCGGCAAGGATTCGCTCCAGGCCGATGCGGTCTATGCCCATCCCGGCTTCGCGCTGACGCCGGTCGCCGCCAACAAGAGCTTTATCACCATGGACGGGCTCTATCTGCTCGGCTTCGGGCCGCGTACGGCGGCGGCGGCGCGTGATCTCTCCGTCAAACTCTATCCGACATTGGCCGAGGGCGGCGCGTTCACGTCGGCTTTGTCGGCGGCGAATTGCCGCCAATGAGCGTGGCGTTCGGAGCGGACGCGCGGAGCTCGCGACGGGCTGGTGCGGGCCGCCGGTTCACGACGGCCGCGATCCCCCTCCTTCTCGCCGTGCTGGTCGTCACCGCAGTTGTTGCGCTGACGGTCGGCGCGGCCGGCATTCCCCTCTCCCGTCTGCCGGCGGCGCTCGGCTTTGCCGGCAGCACACCCGCCGATGCCATGACCGCGCGCGACCAGCTCGTGCTATGGTCGATCCGCATTCCCCGGATTGCGGCAACCGCGATGGTCGGCGGCCTGCTCGCGGCGGCCGGCGCAATCATGCAGGGCCTGTTCCGCAATCCGCTCGCCGATCCCGCGCTGGTCGGCGTCTCCAGCGGCGGGGCGCTGGCGGCCGCAAGCGCGATCGTATTCACGGACTCGCGCTTCGGCGAGACGCTGCGCTTCCTCCAGGCCGAGCTGTTGCCGCTCGCGGCCTTCGCGGGATCGCTGGCAACGACCGCGATCCTCTACGGCATCTCCAGCCGCGCTGGACGAACCTCGATCGCGATCTTCCTCTTGGCCGGCGTCGCCATCACCGCGATCACCAATGCCGGCATCGGGCTCTTGGTGTTCATCGCCGACGACCGGCAATTGCGCGACATCACGTTCTGGCTGCTGGGCTCCATGAGCGGCGCGACCTGGACCAAGGCCGCCGTGCTCGCGCCGGTCCTCGTCGTCGGGCTGGCCGCCTGCGCGTTCATCGCGCGCGGTCTCGATTTGCTGGTGCTCGGCGAGGCCGACGCCTTTCACGGCGGCGTCGATGTCGAGCGTCTCAAGAAAATCTCGATCGTGATGGTCTCCGCCATGACCGGTGTCGCGGTGTCGATCAGCGGCGTGATCGGCTTCGTCGGCATCGTGGTGCCGCATCTCCTTCGCCTCGTGATCGGGCCGGCGCACCGCCTGCTGCTGCCCGCCTCGGTGCTGCTCGGCGCGATCCTGATGGTCGGTGCCGACACGCTGGCGCGCACCATCGTGGCGCCGGCGGAGATGCCGATCGGCATATTGACCGCGGCGGTCGGCGCACCGGTCTTCCTCGGCATCCTGCTGCGGCAGCGCGGGCTCGCCTCGCTATGAGCGCCGTGATAGAGGCGCGCTCTCTCAGCAAGCGCACCGGCCGCGCAACGCTGCTCGATAACGTCGGCCTGACGGTTACGGCCGGCGAGATGGTCGCCATCATCGGCCCGAACGGCGCCGGCAAATCGACCTTGCTGAGGCTGCTCTCCGGCGATCTACGCCCGAGCGCGGGCGAGGTGCTGATGAAGCAGCGCGACATCAGCAGCTACACGCCGCGTGAGCTTGCGGGGCGCCGCGCGATGCTGTCCCAGCACATCAACGTCACCTTCCCCTTCGCGGTCGAGGAGATCGTGCTGATGGGCGCGGGCGAGCGCAGCGCGCGCGAGGCCGGCGCGCTCGTCGATGCTGCCCTGGACGAGGTGGGTCTTGCGCATTTCCGCGACCGGCAATTGCCGACGCTGTCGGGCGGCGAGCAGCAGCGCGCCCATTTCGCCCGCGTGCTGGTGCAGCTCGCCTGCGGCGAGGCCGAGCACGGGCCAGGACTTCTATTGCTGGACGAGCCGACCTCGAGCCTCGACCTGCGCCATCAGATCGACCTCGTCGAAGCAGCGCGCCGCCGCGCGGCTGGTGGCACCGCCGTGATCGCGATCCTGCACGACCTCAACCTCGCGATCCGCTTTGCCGACCGGCTGATCGTGCTGAACGGCGGCCGGCTTGCCGCCGACGGCCTGCGCAGCGAGATCGTCACGCGCGAGATCATCCACGACATTTTCGAGATCGATGCCGTCGTGCGCAGGGACGACGACGGCGTGCCTTATGTATTGCCGCAGTCGATGCGGGCGATTGAGACCGGAATTTAGCCAATCCTGCTTCTGCAAGGGCGGTGCGCTCCCTTCCCCGCTAGCGGGAGAAGGAGCGCCCCTTCCTTCGCGGCTAGCACCCTACCCCGCCGGCGCGATCACCATGCCTTTGTCCTTCGGCCAGCGGACGCGCCAGGCGAAGTTGATATCCTTGACTTCGTCGGGCTTGGCGTCGAACGACCATTCCAGCACGCCGCGCTTGTCGCGGATGTTGCTTGCGGTCGGCGGCGTGGTCGCGGGCAGCATCTCGACGACGATGTCCTCGTTCTCGCTGACCGGCAGCTGATCCTCGATCGCCACGCGAATCGGGAAGTCGTGGCCGTTGCGGATCGTCGTCTTGAACGAACGCTCGTCGGTCTTCGACGTCGTCACGAGCAGGCCGGCCGAGCCTTCGTTGCGCTTGAGCACGGCACGCTCGATTCTAACCTTGTCGTCGGCGCCGAAGCCGAGCCGCACGATGTCGTCCTTGGCAGAGGCAGAGAGCTTGCCGCGGCCGACAAAAACGCCGTCGCGATAGATCGCGACCTTGCCCGGCAAAAGCGCCGTGTCGTCGGTCTGCTTGAAGCTGGCTTCGAGGAATGCGGTAGGATCCGCCACCGGCGCGGCGCGCACCGCGAGATCGGCCGGCACCGTCATCGAAGCGATGCGCAGGCTCTTGGCACCCTCGGTGGCGCCGAGACTGACCCGGCCGGGAATCTTGAAGGTGGCCTGGAAGCCACCGATCTCGGCGGTTGCCTCTAGCTCCCCAAAGGTCGTTCCTCCACCAAAGCGGAACTGCTGGACCCGATCGGCTTGCGCAGGCTCAGCCGGCGGAGGTGCCATTGCGGAGCGCACCGGTGCGCTCTCCGACAATTTGCCGGCCAACGGCTTCGGCACCTGCGGATATTGCGCAACGAGCGAAGTTAGCTCCGGCGCGCTACCGCCACGGCCGAGGCGGACCGTGGAAACGCCAAGCGCAACGTTCGACCAGTCCTCGCCGGTCGATTGCGTGACCTCGGCGCGGCGGACCAGTTCGAGCTGCGGCTTGCGATCCTTCGCGCCGGTGTCGAGCCGGGCGTCGTAGAGCGGCAACCAGCGCGCATTGCGCACGGTATAGGTCACCCGCAGCGTCGCCTTGGTCGCAGCCGTCGCGGCAATGTCCATGCGCACCTCGAGCTTGCTCGGCGGCTTGGCATTGCGTTCCACCTCGAGCTGGGCGATCTGCCGATCGAGCTCGCGTATCTTGCGCGTGGCCTCGCGGCTGGCGGTATCGGCGCTGGCGATTTCCTCGCCGACCGCGGCAAAGGCCGCGCGCCACTCGGCGATCGGCCGCGCCTCGCCCTTCTCGCCGATGCCCACGGGAGACGCCTCCGCAAAATGTTCGGCGAACTTGCGCCGCGCGGCGGCCGATTCAATCGCGCCTTGCAAATCGTCGCGCTGGTCGTTCAAGGCCTCGATGCGTTTTTCCAGCTCGGGCAGGTTGACCGGCGCCGCGCGTGGTGTTCGCGCGTCGATGGCGCCAATGGTGATTTTTGCGCCCGCTTCGCCTTCGACGCGGAGCGAGGACGGATCGAGCGAAAGTGGAAAGTCCCTGGCGACCAGCGTTGAATCACCGGAAGCGAGGTCCAGCGCGATGACACGGGTGACCGTAGCGCCATCCGGATACACGGTAACGGCGTCGATGGCCGATGTGGCGTCCACATCGGCGGCCCATGAATGCGACGCGAACGCCGCGGTCACCAGAACCAGGCTCGTCGTTGCCAAACATCTTGCGGTGATGCGCATGAATTCCTCTCTGCCGGTATCGCCGCGCCGCCAGCCGGACGCGCGCGATCAAATGCCTCGCCAACATGGTTGGACGCGGCAGCGAAGGAACCGGTTCGATTGAGGTTTCCATGGGGCGCGCCTGCGGCCGCACCATGGCCGCGGAACAAGTCATTGCCCCGCGGCGGAAGGCCATCAGGCCTGAGCGGACGAGCCCTGGCCGAAGATGCGGCGGAGCAGATCGGTCACGTTCTTCGCGCCGGCCTTCTTCAAGATGCTGGCGCGATAGCCCTCGATCGTCCGCGCACTCAGATGCATGCGCCGGGCGATCTCCTTGTTGGTGAGGCCGGCGGCGAGATGCTCGAGCACGTCGCCCTCACGCCCGGTCAGGGGCTCGCAGCCCGGCAGCCAGCGCTGGCGGTTCGAGGCAGGCTGGCCGAACTCGTCGATGGCGGCATCGATCCGGCCGACGATGTCATGGGTGCGAAATGGCTTTTCGATGAAGTCGGCCGCGCCGCTCTTGATGGCGTCGACCGCCATGGAAATGCTGCCGTTCGCCGAGGTCACCAGCACCGGCGCCATGCAGTTTTCCTCGCGCAGGCGCTTGAGCACGTCGAGGGCGGAGCGATCCGGCGGCATCTCCAGGAGCACGCAGGCCGGCATCCGCGCCTTGGCTTCCGACAGCAGCGATGCGCCATCGGCAAAGCAGATCACGTCATACGCGCTCTGCTGGAGCGCGTTGGCAAGTTGTTCGCGGGAGGCGGCGTCGGTGTCGATGACGAATACCTCACCCTTGGAAAGCATGTTCCCAGGCATAATCCCGATCCAGCAATGTCTTGGTCAAATGGGTCCGAGACGGAAGCGGGCCGCATCGCCCTGCCACGCCGTCGTGAGCACGGCATTCACGCCGGTGCTTTCGGTTTCCCTTATGTATGTTCCATCGTGTTCCCGGATTTGACGGATCGGGACAGAAACTTTACATTTCGGGACATCTGCTGGAATGGCTGGCACGAGCGGTTCACATGACCGATCTCATTCGCAGCGCAGGCTTGAGCTACTACGCGGAGGTCGCCCGGTCGGTCGGGCTCGACCCGAAGCAGATGATGCGCAAGGTCAGACTGCCGCTGGCCGTGCTCGACAAGCCCGATACCCCCATTGCCGTGACGAGCCTGCGCCGGTTGCTCGAATTGTCGGCAGAAGCTTCCGGTGCCGAAGATTTCGGCTTGCGGCTCGCCGAGCGCGGCGGCCTCACCAATTTCGGCGCGGTCGGCCTGATCGTGCGCGAGCAGGCGACCGTCGGCGAGGCCATCGCGGCGTTCTCGCGCTTCATTCATGTCCATCACGACGGCATGAAGCTCGACGTCATCAAGGACAAGCAGACGGTGACCCTCACCCTGCATCTGCGCGGCCGGCGGCCGACTGCGCCGCGACAGTCGATCGACATGGCGCTCGGCAGCATCCACCGCATCATCCAGTCGCTGTTCGGCAGCGACTGGCGGCCGCAGGAGGTGCATCTGCATTATCCGCCGCCGCATGACCGCAAGCGCTACCGCGATTTCTTCGGCTGCCGTGTGGTCTTCAATGCCGACGAGGATGCGATCCTGCTGTCGGCGCACGACATGGAGCGGCGGATCCCGAGCGCGCATCCGCTGATCGCGAGCTACTTGCGCAAGCGCATCGAGGCGATCGAGACCCGGCCGGCAAGCTGGGAAGGGAAGGTCGACGAGGTCGTGCGCAGCCTGCTCGCCAGCGGCGACTGTACGGTCGAGCGGGTGGCCGAGCATCTCGCCTGCACCCGCCGCACCATCCACCGGCATCTCGCCGAAGCCGGCACCAGCTTCTCCGCCATCCTCGATGCGCAGCGCGCCGATCTCGTGATCCAGCTGATCGACGATCCCGACCGGCCGCTGGCCGATATCGCCACGCAACTTGGCTTCTCCGCGCAGAGCGCGATGGCGCGCTGGTTCCGCGGCCGCTTCGGCTGCAGCATCACCGAATGGCGCAAGGGCGCGCGGCCGCTGGCGGCGAACGCAGCCTGACCTAGCGTGCCGGAGCCGGCACGCCCATGATGGCAAGCGCGCGCCGCGGGCTGCCGGCAAGCAACGGTCCGAACGCGACCGCAAAGCCGAGGAAGGCGACGATCCAGCCGCAGGCGGCGATGTGCAGCAGCACATCGCCATGCGCCGGCAGCACCACGGCGGCAACCCGCGCCAGCGCCGCGACGATGATCGCGACATAGATACCTTGCGTCGCCGGCGAGGCCGTCAGCGCCTGTCCGGTATGGCCGAGGCTCGCACGCGTCATCACAGCGAGCGTCATGGTCCCGGCTGCACCGGCCATCCAGGCGTGAATGCCCGCGCTCGGCGGCAGCTCGCCGAAGGTGGCCAGCGCATTCAGGATGAAGCCTGATGGCACGAAGACGTAGCCGACATGCAGGATCAGCAGCAGCCGCTCGCGCGTGGTGCGATCGCCGGCCCAGCGTGCGAGCCGAACCAGATGCAGCACGCCGACGAGCGCCATCGCGACGCCGGTGATCATGTTCAGCGGCGCCACGATCCACGAGATGAGCGCCAGCGCGCTCAATCCGATCACCGCGCCGTCAAAACGTCCGAACGGCACCGGCAGGCGGCCGGGATTGAACTTGACCAGCCAGTTGCGCGTGAAGCTCGGGATGATGCGGCCGCCGATCAGCGCGATCAGCAGCATCACCACACTGATGCCGACGCGGATGCTGACATCGGCCGCGCCCTCATAATGCGCTTCGAGATGAAAGGCGACGTTGCCCGCGAGCAGCACGAGCACCAGCACCACCACCGGCAGATTGCGCCAATTGCCGCCCGCGATGATCTCGCGCGTTGCGGCTGCGACGATCAGCGCCAGGAAGGCGGCATCGACGACGAGCGCGAAGGCCCAGCCGATCTCGGCGGACAACGTCACCGCGACACGTCCGGCAAGCCAGACCACCAGCAGCGCGCCGAGCGACGTGCCCTGGATCGGCAGTCGCCCGGTCCAATTCGGGATCGCGGTGAACAGGAAGCCGGTGATGACCGCCGGCAGGAAGCCGTAGAGCATCTCGTGGACGTGCCAGTCGCGCGGCGCGAAGGCCGAACTCACGGACAGCTCGCCATAGAACATTGGCAGCCAGGCCAGGATCGACAGCCCCGCCTGGATCGCGGCCAAAAGGAAAAAGGGCCGAAAACTGTTCGCAAACAGCGGCGAGCCCTGAAAATTACGGGATCGGGCGCCAGCCATGGGACAACTCCTGTGAATTCGGACCGTTGTCTGGAAAAATACTGCCGTCCGGCCGGCCCGTTTTGCGCTATCGCAAACTGCCTGACGATTGCAGGTGCCATCACACTCCCTGATGCCAAGGAGGCAGAATGGCCAAGGTCGACACATCGCTGGTTGCGCATTTGCCGCTATTCGCCGGCGTCAAGCCGGAGGACCTCGAGGAGATCCTGCGCGAGGCCCGCTCGGCGCGTTATCCCAAGAACGCCGCCATTTTCGAGCAGGGCGCGGACGCGCAATCCTTCTTCCTGCTGCTGCACGGCCATGTCCGCGCCGCCAAGACCACGCCGACCGGCGAGCAGATCGTGGTGCGCTATGTCGCGCCGGGCGAGACTTTTGGGCTCGCGATGGCGATCGGCGCCGCGCATTATCCCGCGACCGCGATGGCAGTCGACGACAGCGTGGTGCTGATCTGGCCGAATTCGGCCTGGCCGCGGCTGGTCGAGCGATTTCCCTCGCTCGCTGCCAACACGCTGCAAACCGTCGGTGCGCGGCTGCAGGAGAGCCATACCCGCATTTTGGAAATGTCGACCCAGCAGGTCGAGCAGCGCGTGGCGCATGCGCTGCTGCGGCTCGCAAAGCAATCCGGCAAGAAGCTCGACCACGGCATCGAGATCGATTTCCCGATCAGCCGCCAGGACATCGCGCAGATGACCGGCACTACGCTGCATACGGTGAGCCGCATCCTGAGCGGCTGGGAGAGCCAGGGCCTCGTCGAGAGCGGCCGCCAGCGCATCATCCTGCGCGACCCGCACCGGATCGTGCTGCTGTCGGAACGGACGGTGGACAGCGGGCCGGCGTAGCTCCTCTCCCTCTCCCCGTTCTTACGGGGCCGCGACGAGCTACGCTCGCGCTGGAAGGGTTGGGGTGAGGCGCTCTATCCATACGTGAGATCGCGGTGGGACCTGTACCCCCTCACCCGGATCGCACCGGACGATGCTTCGCATCGCCGAGGCGCTCCGACCTCTCCCCGCAAGCGGGGAGAGGTGAACGCCACCTCGAGCTCGGAAATTAGGGGTGAGGGCGCTTCCGCTTACGGCGAAAGACCGCCCTCACCCGGGAATTCGCGCGGCCCGCGCGAATTCCAACCCGCCTCACGCCGGCACGCAGTCGCACAGCGCGGCGAGGAATTTGTCCTGATCGATGCCGTGCTCGCGGCAGGCGTCCTCCACGGTGTGGAAGGTCGCGATCGGACAGCCGACACAGGCCATCCTGAAGGCGAGGAACACGCGGATCGTGTGCGGCGCCGTACGCATGATGTCATCGACCAGATCGTCGGATCGGAAAGGCATGGACAACTCCGTTCCGAAGTGACGATAGCGGAGCGGCGTTAGGCTTCTTTGCTGGAGCGCAAGCTGGGCTGTCATTCCGGGGCGCGCGAAGCGCGAGCCCGGAATCCATCGGGCGGCAAGTTATGCGGTGAAATGGATTCCGGGTTCGCGCCAAGAGGCGCGCCCCGGAATGACGGGGCTACACCGCCCGGCTGTGCAACTGCTTGCCCGGATCCAGATGCGCGTCGAACGCGGCGGCGACGCTGCGGACCAGGAAGCGCGAGTCGCTTGCGACTGCGAGACGGTCGCCGTCGAGCTTCACCACGCCGTCCGAGATCAGCGGCTCCAGGCGCGAGGCCGATTGCAGCATGGCCTTAGGCTCGGCGCCATGGCGCGCGCAGATGTCGCCGAGATCGGCACTGAACTCGCACATGATGCGCTCGATGATGTCGGCGCGCAGCCGGTCGTCGTCGGTGAGCCCGTAGCCCTTGGCGGTGGCGAGGCGGCCCGATGCGATGCTCTGCGCATAAGCGCCGATCTGCACCTCGTTCTGGACATAGCCCTGCGGCAGATGTCCGATCGCGCTGGCACCGAAGCCGATCAGGACTTCGCCCTTGTCGGTGGTGTAGCCCTGGAAATTGCGTCGCAGCGTCCGGTCCTCGAAAGCCACGGCCATGGCATCGTCGGGCCGCGCGAAATGGTCGAGGCCGATCTGCACATAGCCGGCTTGTTTCAACGCATTGGCGATCGCGCAGGCCTGGTCGTGACGGGCAAGACCGTCAGGCAGATGGTTCTCGTCAATCATGCGCTGATGCTTCTTGAAAGCTGGCACATGCGCATAACCGAACACCGAGAAGCGATCGGGCCCGAGCTCGAGCGAGCGTCGCACGGTGTCCAGACACGAAGCGACAGTCTGGTGCGGCAGCCCATAGATCAGATCGAAATTGATCCCCTTGATGCCGGCACGCAGAAGCATGTCGACGACAACAGCCGTTTGCTCATAACTTTGCACCCGGTTGATCGCGCGCTGCACGATGGGATCAAAACTCTGCACGCCGAGGCTGGCGCGGTTGACGCCGGAGAGCCGCATGGCGTCGACCATCTCGGCGGTCAGCGTGCGCGGATCGATCTCGACCGCGATCTCGGCCGACGGGAGCACGAAGAACGAATGGCGCATCGCCGCCACCAACTCCGCAAAGGCCTCGGGCGCCATGATCGTCGGCGTGCCGCCGCCGAAATGGATGTGCTCGACCTTGATGCGACGGCCGATGGTTTCGGCGACCTCTGCGATCTCGCTGCGCAGCGTGCGCTGATAGGCGGCAATCAGCCCGTCGCGGCGGACGATCTGGGTATGGCAGCCGCAATACCAGCACATCTCGCGGCAGAACGGCACGTGCAGATAAAGCGACGCGCTGGCGCCTGCGGGCAATTCGGACAGCCATCTTGCATAGGTGTCCGCGCCGATCGCCGGCGAGAAGTGCGGCGCGGTCGGATAGCTGGTGTAGCGCGGCAGACGTTCTTCGCCGTAGCTCGCTGCGAGATCGGTCCTCATGTCTTATCCATTCGTAAATCAATGCCGCGCCATGGCGCGGCAGGTCCCGGATGGCATTGGATTACCCGTTTCCGGATGAGCCACCTTGCGCTTGCTCAAAGTCCGAGCGCCGGATTTGGCCGATGATGACGTTTAATCATCGCTTCCAGGAGATAGGCCATGGCGTCGTTCGCGCTCGATCTCGTTCTCTGGCTGATCGGCATTCGCGGCCATATCCCGCGCTTCGACGATTTTCGTCCCGTGCCGGCCGCTCCCTCTGCCGGCGCTGGTCATCTCGTGCGCGTGCTGGCCGTGATGGCGGCGGTCTTCGCCGCGCTCTCCCTTGCGGTCTGGGGCACGGTCTGGATTGCGATCCATCTGCTCTAGCCCGCGCATCCACCCATTCACGATCAGACGCGACTGAACATGCGAACGACTTGCCGCTGGCGCGGCCGATGTCGCGCGAGTGTCGTCGTGTTCTCCACACCGCCGACATCGCCTCGGCAAACCTCTTAAGGAATTCACCGGAGCCGAATCCGGCAAAAGCTTGTCGCAGCGCAAACACGCTTGCGTAGATCGGCGCACACTGCATCCGTCATCAAAAACCCTTTCACATGAAGGATGCTTTCCGATGTTCACCCGCAGAGCCGCATTGATCAGCGCCGCCGCGACCGCCCTGATGCTCGCGACACCCGCCTTTGCTGCCAGCGATCTCAAGCTGCCGCGGCAGAAGGTCGAGCTGGTCGCTCCGCCCTTCGTGCACCCTCACGAACAGGCCACGACGCAAGGCCCCAAGATCATGGAATTCAAGATGACCATCGAGGAGAAGAAGGTGGTCATCGACGACAAGGGCACGACCTTCCAGGCCATGACCTTCAACGGCTCGATGCCGGGCCCGCTGATGGTCGTGCATGAAGGCGACTATGTCGAGCTGACGCTGGTCAATCCTTCGACCAACACCATGCCGCACAACATCGACTTCCACTCCGCGACCGGCGCGCTCGGCGGCGCCGAGCTCACGCTGGTCAATCCCGGCGAGCAGGTCGTGCTGCGCTGGAAGGCAACGCGCACCGGTGTGTTCGTCTATCACTGCGCCCCGGGCGGCCCGATGATCCCCTGGCACGTCGTCTCCGGCATGAACGGCGCAGTGATGGTGCTGCCGCGCGACGGGCTGAACGACGGCAAGGGCCACGCGCTGAAATACGACAAGGTCTATTATATCGGCGAGCAGGACATGTATGTGCCGCGCGACGAAAACGGCAAGTTCAAGTCCTACGACTCGCCGGGCGAGGCCTTCACCGAGACCGAAGAGGTGATGAAGAAGCTGATCCCCTCCCATGTCGTGTTCAACGGCAAGGTCGGCGCGCTCACCGGCAAGAACGCGCTGACGGCCAAGGTCGGCGAGAACGTGCTGATCGTGCATTCGCAGGCCAATCGCGACAGCCGTCCGCATCTGATCGGCGGCCATGGCGACTATGTCTGGGAGACCGGCAAGTTCTCCAACGCGCCTGAGACCGGGCTCGAGACCTGGTTCATCCGCGGCGGCTCAGCCGGCGCTGCGCTGTACAAGTTCCTGCAGCCCGGCATCTATGCCTACGTCACGCATAACCTGATCGAAGCGGCCGACCTCGGTGCCACCGCGCACTTCAAGGTCGAAGGCAAGTGGAATGACGACCTGATGACCCAGGTGAAGGCGCCCGCGGAGATACCGGCTCCCAACACCAACTAGAGACGACAAGGGGCCGGTCATCACCGGCCCCTTCTTCCTTTCGGGGGACGACCATGTTGATCGCATTCAAGCTGAAGTTAGCGCTGGCCTGCGCCGCTGGCCTCGCTGGGCCGATCGCTATGGCGCCACTGGTCTCGGACATGGCGGTGCACGGCACGGCGACGGAGCCCGCCATCGTCAGGGTCGCGCCGGGCAGCTTCGCCTATCGCGAGGCAGGCGACTTCGCCCGCGCCGGGCAGCAGGCGGAAGTGCCGCTGCGCGCACTGCGCTTCAACCGGCCGCTGCACATCATGCGGCACCAGGTCTCGTCATCCGACTATCAGCTTTGCGTGCAGGACGGCGGCTGCCGCGCGCTCGATCGCGGCGTCGCGATCGCGTTCGATCACCCCGTCGTGCAGGTGAACTGGCACGATGCCGAAGCCTACGCTGCCTGGCTGTCGCGCAAGACCGGCCACACCTATCGCCTGCCGAGCGATGCGGAATGGGCCTTTGCCGCGGGCTCCAGATTCAAGGACGACGGCGCGCCGGTGGACGCCGAGGACCCTTCAAAGCGCTGGCTCAGCCGTTACGAGCGCGAGTCCGAGCGCGACCTCTCCGACACCACGGCCTATCCGTTCGGCAAGTTCGGCGCGAACGAGCACGGCATCGCTGATATCGCCGGCAATGTCTGGGAGTGGACCTCGACCTGCTTCGTGCGCGCGCGGATCGACGAAGCCGGCAATGCCGGACGTCCGACCGTCAATTGCGGCGTGCGCGTCGCCGAGGGCGCGCACCGCGCCTACGTCACCGATTTCATCCGCGACGCTCGCGCCGGCGGCTGCGCGCAGGGCGTGCCACCCGCCAATCTCGGCTTCCGCCTGGTGCGCGAGGAGCCGTCGTGGGTCGCCAGCGTGTCGGCGCGCTGGGGCAAGGTGTGGGCGGCGAGGTCGTAGCGCGGCTCCTGCTGCAGTCATTTCCCGCGTAGCCGGGGCATGACAGCGTCAAGCGAGGAGGCGAAGCGCGATCAAATCGTCCGCGCGAACATGCGAAAGCCGGGGGCACCGATGATCGACTCGAACGCGGGATCGCGCTTCTCTTCAGCGAAGGCGAAACCGGCCTTGGCGTAAGCGCGCTCGGCAGGCATGTTGCCGATCAGGAACGATACGGTCGCCCGGGCAAACCCGGCAGCCCGCCCCTGATCCAGAGCATGCGCGATCAGCGCCTGCACCAGGCCGCGGCCACCATAGGCGGGATCGGTTGCGACATGCTCGATCATCCAGTCGCCCTCGCCGCCCTGAACCCAACAGGCGCGCGTGTAGGTACCGCGGCGGCGGATGGCGTCGAGCTCGGAAGCAGGGAGGCCGGTCGCGGAAGCGACCTCCTCGATCGCGCGCCAGGCCGCAGGACCGGTGCCGGCCGCGGGCACGGCGCAAAGCGCCGCGCCTGGCTTGCCATCGACCTCTGCGATCCAGAACTGCGAGACGTGCCACATCGACACTGCGCGCGCGACCGCGACGCGCGCGATGAAATCGAGGCATTCCGCTTCGGGCCAGCCGAGCGCAACGTCGAACCAGCCGTGCGGCCGGTAGCCGCGCATCGATCGCAGGATGGTCACTGCGATGAAAGCGGCGTCGTCGGGACGCGCAGACCGTATCGTCATGCGCGCCCCCTTCGCGATCGCCTTACGTATTCTTCAGCGCGACGCGGAATTCGGCTTCGGTCTTGGCCTTGACCTCGTCGAGCGTGACGCCGTCGGCGAGCTCGATCAGGGCCATGCCACCGTCGCCGTGCTTGTCGATAGTGAAGACGGCAAGATCCGTGACGACCATGTCGACCACGCGCTCGCCGGTTAGCGGCAGATTGCACTTCTTGAGGAGCTTCGAGCCGTCCTTGGCCGAATGCTCCATCACCACGACGACGCGCTTGACGCCGGCGACGAGATCCATCGCGCCGCCCATGCCCTTGACCATCTTGCCCGGGATCATCCAGTTGGCGAGATCGCCGTTCTGGGCCACCTGCATGGCGCCGAGGATCGACAAATCCATGTGGCCGCCGCGGATCATGCCGAACGAATCCGCGCTCGAGAAATACGAGGTCGAGGGCAGCTCGCTGACGGTCTGCTTGCCCGCGTTGATGAGGTCGGCGTCTACCTCGTCCTCATAGGGGAACGGGCCCATGCCGAGCATGCCGTTTTCGCTCTGCAGGCTGACGTCGACGCCCTCGGGGATGAAGTTCGAGACCAGCGTCGGGATGCCGATGCCGAGATTGACGTAGTAGCCGTCGCGCAGTTCCTTCGCGGCGCGCGCGGCCATCTGTTCACGGGTCCAGGCCATGTGAGTCTCCTGCGCTTAGGCGGCGGTACGCGGGCGGGTGTTGCGGAATTCGATGCGCTTCTTGGCCGTGCCAACCTCGACGATGCGCTTCACGAAGATGCCAGGCGTGTGGATGTGGTCGGGATTGAGTTCACCGGCCGGAACCAGATGCTCGACCTCGGCCACGGTGATCTTCGCGGCCGTCGCCATCATCGGGTTAAAATTGCGCGCGGTCTTGCGGTAGATCAGGTTGCCGGCGGTGTCGCCCTTCCAGGCGTGCACGATGGCGAGGTCGGCGAACAGGCCGCGCTCCATCAGGTACTTCTCGCCGTCGAACTCCTTCACTTCCTTGCCTTCGGCGATCAGCGTGCCGACGCCGGTCTTGGTGTAGAAGGCCGGGATGCCGGCACCGCCGGCGCGGATGCGCTCGGCCAGCGTGCCCTGCGGATTGAATTCGAGTTCCAGCTCGCCGGCGAGGAATTGCTGGGCGAACAGCTTGTTCTCGCCGACATAGGACGAGATCATCTTCTTGATCTGGCGGGTTTCCAGCAGGCGGGAAAGGCCGATGCCGTCGACGCCGGCATTGTTGGACACCACCGTCAGGCCCTTGACGCCGGACTCGCGGATCGCGTCCGACAGCTCCTCGGCGATGCCGCAGAGGCCGAAGCCGCCCGACATGATCATCATGTTGTCTTTGAGAATGCCAGAGAGAGCCGACTTGGCGTCGGGATAGACCTTGTTCATGCAAAAAACCTTCGACTGAACCTTGGGCTGGCAGGCGTCGCGCCTTATTGGCGGCGATTATTAGGCGAAATCCTCCGAAGCCGTCAATGATACGGGGTTCTCCGTTCAGGTCACCGGTGCTAGAAGCTGCCCACACCGTGGGCAGACCCGCCCGCGGCCTTGAAAGCGACAAGAAAACCGATCAAGTTGCGGGGGTTGGGAGTGGGTACGCAGGTTTCCCGGCCCGCCCTTCTGGCTCCAACGACCAACCCGACCAGGACATGCCATTGACCATGGCCCAAGGAATGAAGCGCCTCGGGACGCCGATCGCGGCGTTGCTCGGCGTCGCGCTGATCGCCCTGATCGCGACCTCATGGCTCATCAACCGCGACGCGCTGCGCAAGGCCGTGGAGGCGCAGATCCGCGACGTCACCGGGCTCGAGCTCAATGTCACGGGCAACATCGACATCTCGGTGCTGCCGGCGAGCTACATCTCCTTCCATGACGTCGGCCTGAAGGGCGGCGGCACCAGCGATCCCGCGCTCCATGTCGACGTGCTCACCGCCAATCTGCGGCTGCTGCCCCTGCTGCTGCAACGGTTCGAGATCGCCGACCTGACGCTGCTGCGGCCGCGCATCCATGTCAGCCTGAAGCCGGACGGCGAGAGCAACTGGACGCCCTTCATCCAGACCATCGCGCGGACCATGAAGCCGGGCGCCGACAACCAGGTCTCGTTCTCCGAGATCCGGATCCAGGACGGCGTGCTCAATTACGAGGACGCTGCCACCCACGCCACCGAGAAGTTCGAGGACATCGACCTGTCGCTGGCCTGGCCCTCGATCTCGCGCTCCTTCGCCGCGACCGGACAATTCGACTGGCGCGGCGAGCGCGTCGACGGCTCGATCAGCTTTTCCGATTTCGTCGCCGCCCTCTCCGGCGACCGCTCGGGCCTGAAGGCGCGGATCGCCAGCGCCCCGCTCAAGCTCGCCTTCGACGGCAGCGTCGCCAACCGCACCAGCCCGATGATGGAGGGCACGCTCACCATCGACAGCCCGTCCTTGCGCAGCGCGCTGCGCTGGACCGGCCAGCCGCAGCCCGGCAGCGGCGGCTTCGGCCGCTTCGCGCTGAAGGCGCGCGCCAACGTCGTGGGCGCCTCGATCGCGCTCACCAACGTCAATGTCGAGCTCGACGGCAACACCGCCGAGGGCGTCATGACCTACGCCAACAACGGAAGGCAGACACTGCAGGCGACGCTCGCCGCCGACGCGCTCGACTTCACGCCCTATATCTCCACCTTCCGCCTGCTCGCGAGCGGCGCGCGCGACTGGAACAGGCAGCTGTTCGATCTCAACGGCCTCTCGACCACCGACCTCGACATGCGCCTGTCGGCAGCAAGGCTGACGGTCGGCGCATCGAGGCTCGGCCGTACCGCGATCGGCGCCAATTTGCGCAACGGCACGCTGGCGCTTTCGGTCGGCGAGGCCCAGGTCTATGGCGGCATCGCCAAGGGCTCGTTCGGGATCGCGCGCTCCGACACCGTCGCCGACGTCAAAGCGCAATTCCAGTTCACCGATGTCGACCTCCAGGCCTGCGCCTCCGAGCTGTTCGGCCTCAACAAGCTGTCCGGCCGTGGCAACATCAACGTCTCCCTCGTCGCCTCGGGCTCGAGCCCGTTCGGCCTCGTGCAGTCGCTCGACGGCACCGCCACCGTGACCGGGCATGACGGTGCGATCGCCGGCATCAACGCCGAGCAGCTGCTGAAGCGGCTGGAGCGGCGGCCGCTGTCGGGCGGCGGAAATTTCCGCAACGGCTCGACGCCTTACGACAACCTCACCATCGCGTTGAAATTCGCCGACGGGGTTGCGACCGCCGAGGACATCCGCATCGAGGGACCGTCGGCGAAAATCACGCTGACCGGCACCGCGTCGGTGCCGACGCGCGAATACGACATGAAGGGCGTCGCGAGCCTCAACACGTCCTCGGGCTTCCAATTGCCCTTCGTGGTGCAGGGCCCTTGGGACGATCCCCTGATCTTCCCCGATTCGGAAGTCCTGATCCGCCGCTCGCCCTTCGCCGCGCCGCTGCTCAAGGGCAAGGACGACAAGAGCGGCGATACGGTGCGCTCGGTCATCGAGAAGATCACCGGCGTCAAGCGCCCCGCGCCGGCGGACTCGCCGACGGCCGAGAACACCAAAGAGAACGCGAAATCCAATTGAGGACGGATCGGCCGACATCGGCCGATCGGCTGCGAATTGATCCGGCCGAATTGATGCGGCGATTGGATCGATGCACGCATTAAGCATCTCATCCCGCCCGCGACCCCACGACCTAGGTCTGACAAGATGGCGCTAGATCGGCTCACCGCCATGCGCTAGTGTTTTATACGACCGGTTAAAAACTCCGGCCGTTTGAGGGAGAAAAACGTGAGATCCAAGGTTATTGGCGCAGTGTCATTGGCGGTCGCTGCGGCTGGGCTGTTTGCCGCCACTGCACCTGCCTTTGCGCAGCAGAAGACGATTACGGTCTGGTGGGGCAAGGGCTTCTACCGCTCCGAAGACGACGCGCTGATCGAGACGATCAAGAAATTCGAAGCCAAGACCGGTATCAAGGTCGAATTGTCGCAATACGCGATCCAGGACATGATTCCGAAGACGGTCGCCGCGCTCGATGCCGGCACCGTGCCCGATGTCGCCTATTCCGATTCCTATGACGTGCAGGCGCAGGGCAAGTGGGCCTATGAAGGCAAGCTCGAGGACCTCAGCGATGTCATGGAGCCGATCAAGGACCGGTTCGTGCAGAACACGCTGGATGCCTCGATCCTCTATAACGACGTCACCAAGAAGAAGGCCTATTACGGCTTCCCGCTGAAGCAGCAGAGCATGCATGTCGAGATCTGGAACGACATGCTGGAGAAGGCCGGCTTCAAGCTTTCCGACATCCCGACCGATTGGGCGGGCTATTGGACGTTCTGGTGCGACAAGGTGCAGCCGGCGATCCGCAAGGCGACCGGCCAGCGCATCTACGGCGTCGGCCAGCCGATGGGCGTGGAGTCCACCGACGCCTTCCAGTCGTTCTACACCTTCATGGACGCCTACCACGTCAAGCTGGTCGACGACGACGGCAAGCTGCTGGTCGACGATCCCAAGGTCCGCGAGAACCTGATTCACGCCCTGAAGGACTACACCGACACCTACATCAAGGGCTGCACGCCGCCGTCCTCGACCACCTGGAAGGATCCGGACAACAACGTCGCCTTCCACAACAAGACCATCGTGATGACCCACAACTTCACGATTTCGATCGCGGCAAAGTGGTTCGAGGACTCGCAGAACCAGGCGCTCACCCAGGAGCAGCGCGACGCCGGCAAGAAGGCCTATGAGCAGGACATCGTCACGGCGTCCTTCCCGAAGGCGCCCGATGGATCGACCATCCGCTACCGCTCCGACGTCAAGACCGGGCTGATCTTCACCGCGGCCAAGAACAAGGCCGAGGCCAAGCAGTTCATCAGCTTCCTGCTCCAGGAAGAGAATGTCCGTCCCTATATCGAGGGCGCGCTCGGCCGCTGGTTCCCGGTGACGAAGGAAAGCCAGGCCAGCCCGTTCTGGCAGGCCGACAAGCATCGCAAGGCGGTCTATGCCCAGTTCACCGGCGGCACCGCCGCGTTCGACTTCACCAAGAACTGGAAGTTCACCATTCTCAACAACGAGAACGTGTGGGCGAAGGCGATGAACCGTGTGGTCAGCGAGAAGGTCCCGGTCGACAAGGCCGTGGACGAGCTGATCGCCCGCATCAAGCAGGTCGCGGGTTAACTCGTCCTCACCTCTCCCCGCCTTGCGGGGAGAGGTGTAAGACCAACACCGGCCGCCTCGTGCGGCCGGAAGTCCTTTCAAAGAGTCCGAAAGAATGGCGATCACGCTCTCTGGCGATCAGGCACTCCCCGGCCCGCCCCTGTCGTCGCGGCTGACCCCGGCGCAGGTCTGGGGCATCATCCTGCTCGCGCCCTATCTGCTGGTTTTCCTCGCCTTCGTCGTCTATCCCGTCTGCTACGGGCTATGGCTGGCGCGCGCTCCGGCGAACTATGTCGCGCTGTACAACGACCCGATCTTCGCGCGTGCCGCAGTCAACACGCTGATCTTTCTGGTCATCGGCATCAACATCAAGATGCTGATCGCGCTGTTCCTGTCCGGCTTCTTCGCCATGCAGCGCACCTGGATCAAATGGCTCTCGGTGATCTTCATCCTGCCCTGGGCAGTGCCGTCGATCCCGACCATCCTGTCGGTGCGCTTCATGCTCAACCCCGAATGGGGCGTGATCAACCACCTCATCTTCTCCTTCACCGGCGATGACGGCCCGAACTGGCTGAACGACCCGACTGTGGCGCTGAGCATGGCGATCGGCGTGCACATCTGGAAGTCGCTGCCATTCTGGACGCTGATCCTGATCACCGGACGCCTTGCGATCTCGCACGACCTGTTCGAGGCCGCCGAGGTCGACGGCGCGAGCTGGTGGCAGAAATTCCGCTACATCACCTGGCCGTCGATGCAGACGCTCTACATCACCTGCACGCTGCTCTCGATGATCTGGACGCTCGGCGACTTCAACAGCGTCTATCTGCTCACCGGCGGCGGTCCGGCCGACCTCACGCATGTGCTGGCGACGCTCGGTATCCGCTATCTCCGGCTCGACCAGCTCTCGCTCGCGATGGCCTCCATCGTCTGCGCGATGCCGTTCGTCCTGCCGCTCGTGTACTTCATGATGAAACGGTTGTCGCGATGAAGCTTCCCTCTCTCCGTGACGTCGCGACGGAAGCGCGGCTGCTCCTGATCGGCATTCCCGTCTTCCTGTGGACGATGATTCCGATCTATCACATGTTCTTGTTCGCGATCTCCCCGAAGGAGGACGCGTTCTCGGGCAAGCTCTGGCCGGATCACCCGACGCTGCACAACTTCGAGATCGTGTTCAAGCAGCAGCATTACTTCCTGCGCGACTTCTACGTGCAGTTCTGGAACTCGACGCTGATCGCAGCCGCGGTCGGCGTGCTGACGCTGTTCGTCGCCACGGCCGCGGCGTTCTCGATCTCGCGGCTGAAGGTGCCGGGTGGGCGCATGGTGCTGAACCTCGCGCTGTTCACCTATTTCATCCCCGCGGCGTTCCTCGCCGTGCCGATGTACCGCACCATGGGCAATTACGGCCTGCTCAACAATCACTGGTCGCTGATCCTGGCGATGGTGACGATCGCCAGCCCCTACGCGATCTGGGTGCTCAAGCAGGCCTCCGACAAGCTCCCGGTCGAGCTGGATGAGGCCGCGGTGATGGACGGCGCGACCACGCTGCAGATCTTCCGCCTGGTGTACCTGCCGCTGATGATGCCCTCGCTGGTCGCGATCGGCACTTATGCGGTGCTGCTGGCCTGGAACGAGTACCTCTACGCGTTCCTGCTGCTCTCGAACGACCGCGAGATCACGCTGCCCGTGGCGCTCGGCAACTTCCTCGCCGCCGACGACTCGCCGTGGGAGCTGTTGATGACCACCGGCTTCATCTACGCGCTGCCGCCAGCCGCGGTCTATTACGCCTTCCGCCGCTACATGGTGGGCGGGCTCACCGCGGGTGCGGTGAAGTCCTGAATGTCAGATGTGCACTTCCCGCGGTGCGCCCATAGGAGGGCGGCCGCGGGGAGATGCTCTCACCCCGCCTTGCGCACCGTCTGCAGGAACTCCGCGACGTCCTTCTTGAGCGCGCGGGCCTGATCCTGCAACGCCGACGCGGCCGTGAGCGCGGCTTCGGCGCCGGCATCGGTCTCACCCGCCACGGTGCGGACGGCGCCGACCTGGTCGGTCACGGCTGTCGTGCCGTTCGCCGCCTGCTCGACATTGCGGGCGATCTCGCTGGTTGCCGCACCCTGCTCCTCGACGGCGGAGGCAATCGTTGTCGCGATCTCCGTCATCTCGGCGATGGTTCTGCCGATCTGACCGATCGCGGCGACCGACTGTCCGGTCGAGTTCTGAATCTCGGCGACGAGCCCTGCGATCTCCTCGGTGGCGCGCGCGGTCTGGGTCGCGAGGCTCTTCACCTCGTTGGCGACCACGGCAAAGCCCTTGCCGGCGTCGCCGGCCCGCGCCGACTCGATCGTCGCATTGAGCGCCAGCAGGTTGGTCTGGCTCGCGATCGCCTGGATCAGTTGCACCACGGTGCCGATCCGCTCGGCCGAATCCGACAGCGCGCGCATCAGCGCCTCGGTCCGCGAGGCCTCTTCCTTCGCCTGGTCCGACACCGATACGGAGCGCGCGACCTGGCTGGAAATCTCCTTGATCGAGGCTGCCAGTTCGTGCGTCGCCGCCGCAACGGTCTGCACGTTCGATGACGCCTGGGCCGATGTCGCGGCGACCTGCTCGGCCAGCGAGCGGCCCCGCTCGGCGACGCGGGCGAGGCTCGCGGCGCTCTGCCCCATCTCCTCGGCACGGCTGGAGACGCCGCCAATGACGCCCTCCATGCCGCTATCGAAGCGATCGGCAAGCTGCGCCATCATCGCCGCACGCTCCGTCTCTGCTGCGGCACGCTGCGCGGCAGACTCCTGCTCCATGCGCCGCACGGTCTGTGCGTTCCGGCGGAACACTTCGACAGCGCCAGCCATGTGACCAATTTCGTCACCGCGCCCTCCGCCCGGGATTGCCTCGTCGAGCTCGCCCGCCGCGAGGCTCTGCATGCGCAAGGTCATCTGGCCAATGGGCCGCGACACGCTGCGTCCGATCAACCAGGCCAGCAATGCGCCCAGCACGAGCGCGGACGCTGCGACCGTGAACACGAGATTGCGCGTCTGATCGACCGACCCAGCCGTCAACCGGCTCTGCTCGGTGCGCGTCGCACCCAGAGCCCTGCTGATCTCGGCGGCCTTGGAGTCGATCGCGCTGCTGGATTTGACCAGATCGGCCTGCGCCTTGCGCAACTCGCCCATCGCGGCAGACAGCTCGGTCAGCGTCGCCGATTGATCGGTGAGCACCTTCTTCAGGGCCGCGATCAGATTCTTCAGTCGCGGCGCCTCGACGTCGGCGATCTCCGCCTCGCTATCGGCCACCGCGGCCAGCACATAGCCAATCGTCAGCCCGGCATCGTCGGCATCGACCTGGGCTTGGGTGATGGTGTAACGCAGCACCGAGACCCGCATCGCATCCACCGTGCCGGCCAGACGCTGGGGCTGGAGCAGACGGTCGGGCTGGTTGACAAGCGCGACATTGATCGCGCCGACATCGAGACCAGCCGTGGCACCGAGCGCCTCGCTCTTGGTGCTTGCGTTGCGCAAACGGTCGACAGCGCCCGCGACAGCCGTGAAGGATTTTCGATAGGTCCCGAGCGCATCCACCAGGGCGGCGCGGCCGGCGGCGATCGCCGGCAGGCGGCCGAACTGCTGATCGACCTGATCAAAGGTCTGGCCAAAGCCGTCGATCGCCTTGATGGCGCTATCGCGGTCGCCGAGATTGCGTGTGCGGACGAATTTCTCAACGGTGACGTTCGCCGTGAGCAGCGCGGCGTGCACGCGCGCCATGCCGGCATCGCCGTCGGCGCTGGTCACGAGCTCTCCGACGGTGCCGCCGATCTCGGACAGCCGCATGACGGCGAGCAGCGCCAGCACGCAGAGGAAACCCAGCACCAGCGCGAAGCCGCCGAAGATGCGCGGGCGGATGCCGATGCGTGACAGGATCAATGACAGGTTCATGATGTTTCCCGCGCGATTACGGCGTCGCCCGGATCCGGGCGAGCAGATCCTTGCCGAAGCGCTTCTCGAACTCGGGCTCGAGAGGCTTCACGGCATCGATGAAGGGTTGGCGGTCGACCTTTTCGATGATCTCCATGCCGCCCTTGCGAAGCTCCTCGATTTTCTTCGTCTCCTCCGCGACGCCACTCTTCCAGGTCGCCTCCGCGCCGGCCTTTGCCGCGGCGATGATCGCGACCTGGTCCGCGGGCGTGAGAGCCTGGAACGCATCGCGATTGGCAACGAAAGCAATGGGAGCGAAGAAATGGCCCGTCAGGCTGGCATATTTCTGCACCTCCTCGAGATGGCTGGCGGCAATCGTCGCGACCGGGTTCTCCTGCCCGTCGATACGGCCGTCCTTCAGTGCGGAATACACCAGCGTGAATTCCATCGGCACGACCTCGGCGCCCAGCGCCTTGAAGGTCATCTGATAGACCTCGTTCGGGAGCACGCGGATCTTCAGGCCCCGGAGATCCGCGGGTGTCTGTATCGGCCGCTTCGAATTGGTCACGTTGCGAAAGCCCTGCTTGCCGATCGCGAGCAGCACCAATCCCTTGTCGGCGAAATGCTTGGCGAACAGCGCGCCGACCGGCCCCTCCGCGACAGCCTTGGCCTGCGCGGCATCGCGGAACAGGAACGGCACGTCGAACACGCCGAACTCCGGCACGGCGGAGCTGACCACCGAGCCCGACAGCGTCGCCATGTCGACCACGCCACTGCGCATGGCGGCCAGGATCGCCGTCTCACTGCCCATCGCGTTGCCGGCGCGTGCATCGAGGATGATGCGGCCCTGTGCGGTCTCGGCGAGCTTGCGGCGGAATTCGTCGGAGCCGATCTGCTGCGGCGACTGCGGCGAACCGTTGTACACCAGCGACACCATCTGGGTCGCAGCAGCCGACGGCGGAACAGTGAGACAGAGTAACGCCAGAACCGTGCTGGCCACACCAATATAAAGCCGCTTCATCGCCCTCTTCCCCAAGCGAGGTGACGATAGCCAGATAAGCTATATGAATTGTTAACTATGTCAGGTGGTGCCTGAGCACCATATATGATGTGTTGGACGGCTACAGCGGCGCCGCGCTCTCGCCCTGCGAGCTCGACAGTTTCGAGGCGAGCGAGGCGATCACGATGACGACCGCGATCAGGCCGATCACCAGCGTGCAGATCGCGTTGATCTCGGGCTTCACGCCGAGCCGCACCTCCGAATAGATCCGGATCGGCAGCGTCGCCGAACCTGGGCCGGTGGTGAAGCTGGCGATCACGAGATCGTCCAGCGAGAGCGTGAACGCCAGCATCCAGCCTGCGACGATCGCGGGCGCGATCAGCGGCAGCGTCACGGACACGAACGCGCGGACCGGGTTGCAGCCGAGATCCATCGCCGCTTCCTCCAGCGAGCGGTCGAGCGAGCCGAGGCGGGACTGCACCACCACCGCGACGAAGCACATCGTCAGCGTGGTGTGCGCGATCGTCACCGTCCAGAAGCCGCGCTCTGCATTCAGCGCCACGAACAGCAGCAGCAGCGACAGGCCGGTGATCACCTCCGGCATCACCAGCGGCGCATAGAGCATGCCTGAGAACAGCGTGCGGCCGCGGAACCGCTCGCCGCGCGAGAGCGCCACTGCCGCGAGCGTGCCGAGCAGCGTCGCGATGGTCGCGGAGGCGACCGCGACCCGCAAGCTCATCCAGGCCGCCTCGATCATGGCGCGGTCATTGAAGAACTCGCGGTACCAGCGCAGCGACCAGCCGCCCCACACCGTCACCAGCCGCGAGGCGTTGAAGGAATAGATGACGAGGATCAGGATCGGCAGATAAAGGAACGCCAGCCCCAGCGCGAGCGAGGCGACGTTGAAGCGGGACAGGCGGGAGACCTTGCGCATGGCTCAGCGCCCCTGCTCCAGCTGCCGCTTCTGCAGCCGCTCGTAGAGCAGCAGCGGCAGCAGCAGCACCACCAGCAGCACGATCGCCGCGGCGGAGGCGACCGGCCAGTCCTTGTTGGTGAAGAATTCGAGCCACAGGGTCTGGCCGATCATCAGCGAATTGGAGCCGGCCAAAAGGTCGGGAATGACGAACTCCCCGACGATCGGGATGAAGCAGAGCAGCACGCCGGCGCCGACGCCGGGCAGCGACAACGGAAAGGTGACGAGCCAGAACACCTGCCAGGGCGGTGCGCCGAGATCGGAGGCCGCCTCCTCCAGCGCCGGCTCCATCTTGGCGAGCGTGGCGTAGAGCGGCAGGATCATGAACGGCAGATAGGAATAGACGATGCCGATATACATCGCGCCGTCGGTGGAGAGCCAGACCACGGGCTGGCTGACCAGATGCAGCGCCAGCAGGATCTGGTTGAGCAGGCCGTCATGCTGGAGGATGTTGATCCAGGCATAGATGCGGATCAGGAACGAGGTCCAGAACGGCACGATCACCAGCACCATCGCCACCGCCTGCCAGCGCTTGGGCAATCGCGCCATGCCATAGGCGATGGGATAGCCGATCAGCAGCAACAGCGCGGTCGCCGTGACGGCGACAGTGAGGCTGCGCACATAGGCGAACACGTAGATGTCGTCAGAGCCGAGCAGCTTGAAGTTATCGATCGACAGCGCGGCAAAGGCGGACTTCAGCGCCTCCCATCCCGCCGTCAGGTCGAACACCGGCTCGTAAGGCGGCTGCGCGATTGCGGTCTGCGACAGGCTGATCTTCAGCACGAAGGCGAACGGCACCAGGAAGAACAGCACCATCCAGACATAGGGCGCGATCGCGGCGAAGCGCGCAGGCCTTGCGAAGATGCGGCGCGAGCTCATGACGGCAGCACCATGCAATCGTCGGGCGTGAACCAGGCGACAACGCGCTGGTCCAGGCTGTAGGCGTCGACGTCGAGGCGCGCGCTGTTGGCGACAGACGCCTCAATCAGCCCGCCGGTGTCGAGCTTCACCTTGTAGGTGGTGGTGCCGCCGAGATAGCAGATGTCGTCGATCACGCCGTCGAGAGCGTTGATCGCGGTTTCACGACCGGCCTCGCTCACGGGTGCACGCCGCGACAGCTTGACCTTCTCGGGGCGGATCGCGACCGCAAATTTTCCTGCGCCGACCGGTTCGCGCGGATCGGCCACCACCAGCGGACCCGCATCACGCGTGCCGATGACCAGACGATGACCGTCGCGCAATCTGGTCTCGCCGTCGAACAGGTTGATGTCGCCGACGAACTCCGCGATCCAGCGCGAGCGCGGCGCCTCGTAGAGCTCGCGGGGACGCGCGACCTGGGCAAGCTTGCCTGATTTCATCACGCCGATCCGGCTCGCCATCGTCATCGCCTCCTCCTGGTCGTGGGTGACGATGATGAAGGTCGTGCCGAGCTGGCGCTGCAACTCCATCAGCTCGCCTTGCGTGCTCTCGCGCAGCTTCTTGTCCAGCGCTGCGAGCGGCTCGTCGAGCAGCAGGAGTTGCGGCCGGCGCGCCAATGCACGCGCCAGCGCCACACGCTGGCGCTGGCCGCCGGAGAGCTGGTCGGGCTTGCGCTTCTCAAGACCCTCGAGCTTCACCAGCGCGACCATCTCCGCAACGCGCGTCGCGATCTCGGCGCGCGCCATGCCGGCGCGTTTCAGGCCGAAGGCGATGTTGTCGCGCACGGAGAGGTGCGGGAACAGCGCGTAGTTCTGGAACATCATGTTGATGGGACGCTCATGCGGCAGCGCCTGCGCGATGTCCTTGCCGCCGAGCAAAATGCGGCCCTCGTCCGGTGCCTCGAAGCCGGCGAGCATGCGCAAGAGCGTGGTCTTGCCGCAGCCGGAGGGGCCGAGAAGCGCAAAGAACTCGCCGGCCTTGATATCCAGCGAGACACCGTCCACGGCCCGGAACGTCCCAAAGGTCTTCGCGACGTTCTCGATGCGCAATAGCGGCTGGCCCGCAGGAAGCGCATTTCCGCCGGCCGCCGCCGCGGCGCCTGTTCTGGGCAACTCGTCCGTCATGGTCCCTGCCAACCCCGATTCCGCCGCACGCTAGCGGCCGATCGGCCTTTGCTCAACTGGCTCGGGGCGGGTCGTCCCAAATTGGCCTTCATGCCGGACGTCAAAAGGCGTATGATCAAGAACATGACCAAGTTGCTGGACCGGGCCCTGGAGATCGCACGCAGTCTGCCGGCAGACGCGCAGGATGACATTGCGCGGATCGTGCTGCAGCTCACCGGCGCCGAAGCGGCCTCTCCCGTCATCCTCTCGGATGATGAGAGGGCAGCAATTGCCGCATCCAAGGAGGCGGCCAAACGAGGCGAATTTGCAACCGAGGCTCAAGTCCGCGCGACTTGGGCCAAGCACGGCCTGTGAAGCTCCGCTATACGCTTCCGGCGCTCGCCGACCTCGATTCGATCCTGACCTACATTGCGGAAGCGTCTCCTCAGGGAGCGGTTCGCGTTCAAAAGCGTATTCAGGACGTGATCGGCCTGCTGCTCGCGCATCCCGAAATCGGTCTACGAACTGACGATCCGGACATCCGAAGACTAACCACAACACCCTACCCATTTCTCGTCTTCTACGAGATTGGGGACCAGGAGATCATTATCCACGCCATCCGTCATGGCGCTCGCGATCCCGGCGGAATGCCAGGCAAGCGTGGCTCGGCCTAGCTCACCCCCGCCATGAACGCCGCCAGCGCATCGCGTTCGGCGGCCGGCATCGTCAGGCCAAGCTTGGAGCGACGCCAGAGGATATCCTCCGGAAAACGTGCCCATTCGCAGGTCATGAGATAGCGCACCTCGGCAGCGGTCAGCTCGGGGCCGAAAGCCGGGCCCAGTTCTTCGCGGGTCTTCGCCTCGCCGAGTACTGTCGATAGGCGCGAGCCATAGGCCGCGACCAGGCGCTGGGCTTGCGGCTCCGACAAAAAACGCCAGCGATCACGCGCGAGGTCGACCTCGGTGTCGAAACGATCCCAGGCGAAATCGCCGCCGGGCAGCGGTGCACCCGCCGTCCAGGGTCGCGACATCGGATAGAACGGCGTCAGCCGCGTCACCGCGCGCTCGGCGCGCAGGCGCGAGGTGGTGACGTCGCCGCCGAACATCGTGATCAGCGGCGCCTTGCGCCGGCGTGCGTGGAACAGCGTGGTGCCGTCGCGCCCGCGTGCGGACGCCAGCGTCAGGTTGACGCCGGAGACCGTCCGGACCACGTCGGTCGGGGCGACACGCTCGCGGAAATAGCGGCTCGCCGCCTCGCAGAGATAGCTGACGTCGGCACCCGGCATCGCCACGATGGCGGGATCGCCGGTGAACGCGTGCGTGACCGTGCCGATCAGCGTGAAGTCGCGCTCGAAGGGCTGTGCGAAGATCAGCCGTCCATCGCTGTTCTGGAAGACGTAGACATTGTCGGACTCGAACAGCTTGGGCACGAGGATCTGGCTCATCTGCGTGGCCGCCATCGCAGGCTGCGGCTGCCGCAGCACGGTGTCCGCGACCATCGAAGTCCAGGCGCCGGTGGTGTTGGCGAGCGCGCGCGACGTAATGATGCGGCGGTGGCCGCGATCGACCACCGCGAGCCGCCAGGTGTCGGTCCTGTCGGCGCGCACGCAGCGCGCCCCGGTACAGATCGCCGCGCCGCGTTCGGCGGCGTCCAGCGCCGTGAGCACCACCAGGCGGGAATCGTCGACCACGCAGTCCGAATATTCGAACGCCATGCCGAACGGACGTTTCAGCGCGTTGCCGACGGGATGATGCGTGATGTCGAGGGTCGCTGACGGCGGCAGGCCGCCTCGCTTCGTCAGGCCGTCATAGACATACAGTCCGGCGCGCAGCAGCCAGGGCGGGCGTTCCTCGGAATGGGCGGGGATGACGAAACGCATCGGCCGCACCAGATGCGGCGCAATCCGAAGCCAGATCCGGTGCTCGGCGAGCGCCCGGCGCACCCGCCAGAACCCGCGGCGCTCCAGCACCGACAGATCGCCATGGACCAGCCGCGGCGTCGCCGACGAGGCTGCGCCGCCGAGATCGCCCTGCTCCAGCAGAATGACGCGCAGGCCGCGGCCGGCCGCATCGCGGGCGAGGCTGACACCGTTCAGGCCGCCGCCGATGATCGCAAGGTCGTAATCCGCCATGAAGCCGTCGGGTGGGAGCGAAGCTCACCATCACTAGAGCCATTTCCGTTCCGATGAAATCAGAACGGGGCTCTAGATTCTTATTTTGACGCGTTTTCTTGACGCGAACCGGCGGCCACTTCGCTCGAAAACGCTCTAGCCGGTCTTGAGCGCAAGCTCCATGGCCTCGGCGCGGCCGACGAGGCCGGCATATTTCCCGATCGGCAGCGGCTTGCCGAGCAGATAACCCTGCACGCCGTCGCAGCCTTCCTTGGCGAGGAAGGCGAGCTGCTCGACGGTTTCGACGCCCTCGGCGATGATCGACATTTCGAGGCCGTGGCCGAGATCGATCACGGCGCGCACGATTGCGGCCGATTGCGGATTGCGACCAAGATTGATGATGAAGGCGCGGTCGATCTTGATCTTGTCGAACGGGAACGCCTGGAGATAGCTCAGCGAGGAATAGCCGCTGCCGAAATCGTCCATGGAGATGCGCACGCCGAGCGCCTTCAGCCGGCGGAGCAGCGCCAGGCCGCGGTCGAAGTCCTCGATCAGCACGCCCTCGGTGATTTCGAGCTCGAGCCGGCCGGGCGCAAGGCCCGTCTCGATCAGGATCGAATGGACGAGGCCGACCACGTCGCCGTGCATGAATTGCGCCGGCGACAGGTTGACTGCGACCTGGAGCGGATTCGGCCAGGATGCCGCCTCGCGGCAGGCCTCGCGCAGGATCCACTCGCCCATCTCGACGATCAGGCCGCTCTCTTCCGCGATCGGGATGAATTCGGCCGGCGAGACCTGGCCGCGCACCGGATGCTGCCAGCGCGCCAGGGCCTCGAAGCCGATGATGTCGCTTTCGGCGACGCTGTGACGCGCGACGCCCTGCGGCTGGAAGGCGAGTGACAGCTCGCCGTTCTTGATCGCCATCGACAGGTCCTGGTGCAGCACGCGGCGGTCGCGGATCTGCTGGTCCATCTCCGGCTGGTAGAGGCTGATCGTGCCGCGCGACTTCTGCTTGGCGCGGAACAGCGCCGCACCGGCATTGGCGAGCAGCGAGGCCGCGTCAGCGCCATTGTGCGGGAAGATCGACATGCCCGTGGTGACGCCGGCGCGAACCGGCCGGCCGTCGATCTGGAATTCCTGGGCGACGGCCTCGCCGATCTGCCGCGCCAGCGCGAGGCCCGCCTCCGGCTGCTTGCCGTCGATGATGAGGCCGAACTCGTCGCCGGACAGGCGTGCCACCACGCCGCCGCGCGCGGAGTCCTGGAGCCGCTGGGCCACCTCGATCAGGAGCTTGTCGCCGAGCGCATGGCCGAAGACGTCATTGACCTCCTTGAGGCCGTCGAGATCGACGCAGAGGACGGCGAACTCCTCGCCGGTGCCTTCGCAGGCCTCGATCATCTGGGTCAGCGCCTGCAGGAAGGCGGCGCGGTTCGGCAGGTCCGTCAGGCCGTCGTGATAGGCCATGTGCGCCATGCGCGACTCGGTCTGCCGGCGGTCGGTGACGTCCTCGTGGGTCTTGATCAGATATTGCGGCTCGCCGGCATCGCTGAGCACGGTGGCGCGGCGGGTCAGGAACAGCCGCAGGCCGTCCTTGGTCGAGATCGGATGCTCTTCGGTGATCATGCCGCGCTTCTTGATCGCGGCCTCGTCGCGCGCGATGATCAGCTTGGCTTCCTTGGGATTGAAGATGTCGGATGCGGTCAGGCCCGTGGCTTCCTCGCGCCTGCGGTTGAGGATCGTCTCGGCGCTGCGGTTGGCGAGCAGATAGCGGCCATCCTTGACCTGCTCGACGATCAGCGCCACCGGGATGTTGTCGACCACGAGCTCAAGGAACTTCTTGGTGCTCTCCAGCTCCTGCGACAGCGAGCGGCGGTCGGTGATGTCCTCGAACACCAGCATCAGGAATTCGGGCTTGTTGCTTTCGTTGCGGACCACGATCCGGATCGAGGCCACCATGCGGCGCTCGCCGCCGCGCTCGACCTCGAACTCGTTGCGATACTGCCCGTCCGGCGCCAGCAGCGCGGTCCGGTCGGTCGCCTCGATGCTCGCGGCCGATTTCGGCGCGAACAGCTCGCGCGCGTTCTTGCCGACGACGTGGTCGCGCGAAAAGCCCCAGAAGCGTTCATAGGCGCTGTTGGCGAAGATGTAGCGGCCGTCCTCGATGCTCTTGGCGGCGACGCAGGCCGGCACGTTGTCGAGCACCGTCTCCAGGAATTGCTTGGTGGAGGCGAGCTGCCGCGACAGCTTGCGCTGCTCGCTGACATCGAGATGGGTCGCCACCGACCCGCCGTTCGGCAGGATGAAATATTTGACCAGGATGGCTCGGTTGTCCGGCAGCTCGGTGACCAGGCCGTTGGGGCTCGCCGCCTTTTCGTAGAACTCCTCGTCGGAGACGCCGCCGAGCACCCCGCGCTTGCGCCTGAGCTCGAGGATGTCGTAGCCGGTCATGCCGGCGCGGAGATCCGACCGGGTCAGGCCGTAGATCTCCAGATAGCGGTCGTTGCAGAAGATGATGCGCCGCTGCGCATCCGTCATCACCACGCCCTGGTTGAGATTGTTCATGGCGGAGGAGACGAAGGCATTGCGCCGCAGTTGCAGGCGCCTCGTCCGCCGCAGCGAGGAATGGATCCAGAGCACAATGGCGGCGAGGAACGCGCAGATCGCGATGCCCGCGATCAGGGCCTCCCAGACCACGCTCGGATCGAGCTGGCCGAGATAGCTCGGCGGGGCGAAGCTGTCCGAGAGCGCATAGGCGCGCGCGGGCGCCACCGCGCCGGCCAGGCACAGCACGGCCTGCACGGCAATCGGAAGCGTGCTGCCCACGTGCCAGTTCTTCTCAGCCATCAGCCACCCGCGATTTCAACGTCGGATTGTCTGGCCTCGCGGGTTTGGATCGGGTAAACGCCTGTACGCGCAACAGAAAAATGTGACGTGAAATACGGCAATTGCCCTGACATGATAAATGCTTCCTTAACGGACAACGGCCCCGCGCCGTTGCAGCCGGGTTTGATGCCACCAGCGCTTCCAGCGGACATGCTGCACAACCATGGATAGGGTCGACTGTGTCGTCATCGGAGCCGGCGTGGTCGGGCTCGCGGTGGCGCGAAAGCTCGCCCAGGCCGGGCGCGAGGTCATCGTGCTGGAGGCGGCCGAGGCGATCGGCACCGTCACCTCCTCGCGCAACAGCGAGGTGATCCATGCCGGCATCTACTACCGCGCCGGCAGCTGGATGGCGCGCATGTGCGTCAGCGGCAAGCACGCGCTCTACCGCTACTGCACCGAGCGCGGCATCCCGCACAAGAATTGCGGCAAGCTGATCGTCGCGACCAGTCCGAAAGAGACCGAGAAGCTGCAATCGATCAAGGCGCATGCCGAGGCCAATGGGGTGCTCGACATGCAGCTGCTGTCAGGCGAGGCCGCACGCGAGCTGGAGCCGGCGCTGGCCTGCGACGCCGCGCTGCTCTCGCCCTCGACCGGCATCATCGACAGCCACGCCTACATGCTGTCGCTGCGCGGCGAGGCCGAGGAATCCGGCGCGGCTTTCGCGTTTCACACGCCGCTGATCCGCGCCAAGGCGGCCGGCGGCGTGATCGAGATCGACGCCGGCGGCGAAGCGCCGATGACCTTGCAGTGCAGCCTGCTCGTCAATGCCGCGGGGCTTTCGGCAACCACGGTGGCGCGTCTCATCGACGGCATGCCGATCGACCGGATTCCGCCGGCCTATCTCGCCAAGGGAAACTATTTCAGCTGCAACGCGAAGGCGCCGTTCTCGCGCCTGATCTATCCGGTGCCGGAGCCTGGCGGGCTTGGCGTGCATCTGACGCTGGACATGGCAGGGCAGGCGCGTTTCGGCCCCGACGTCGAATGGATCGAGACGATCAATTACGAGGTCGACCCGTCACGCGCCGAGCGCTTCTATCCGGCGATCCGCAAATATTGGCCGACGCTGCCTGACGGCGCGCTGATGCCGAGCTATTCGGGCATTCGCCCGAAGATCGTGCCGCCCGCGGTTGCCACGCAGGATTTTCTGATGCAAGGCCCGCTCGATCACGGCGTCGAAGGTCTGGTCAATCTGTTCGGCATCGAATCGCCGGGACTGACGTCGTCGCTCGCGATCGCCGATCACGTCGCCGAGCTTGCAGGACTCTAAGCGTCGCGCAAACATCCTTGCTTGCGCGGTGTCGCACCTTCCGGCAGGGACGAGCGCAACAGCGTCCATCCCTGCGTGAAAGGGTGCGGTCAACTCAATGCTGTTACGGGGGTTACTAGTGGAGCGTATCGCCTTGCTTCAGACGCTCGATCTGGTCCTTGACCATCAACTTCCGGCGCTTCAACTCAACAATTTGCAGGTCGTCTGTTGAAAGGTGCACGAGAGCTTCGTGCAATTCGTTTTCGAGAAGTTTGTGCTTCCGCTCCAATTCAACCAGATGTGCCTGAATTGTCATTCGAAACCTCCTCGGTAGGGGTGAACCTCAGGATTCGATCCGGACGCGCAACTCTACATCACCGATTCGTTCTGTCGATATCTATCCGTCGTCTCAGCTTCATTTTTGAAAATTCATATGTAACGAACGGTGAGTAAGGAACCGCGCTGGAAAAATCCATGATATCAATGCGCTTGCGCAGCGCTGCCGCGAATCGCTGAAATATCTCGCGGGAGATCGGTGAGCAACGGCCCGAGATCGCTTGCGATCACGCCGCGCAAGGACGATAATTTCCACAGGGCATCCACAGCCTTAATCTCAAGCCCATCGGTTTTCGGCCACCGCAGACATGACCAATGAAGACGAGCGTGAGCTCGAAGCCGAGCTCACCCGGTTGCAGCAGGAACACCGAGATCTCGATGCGGCGATCGATGCACTGCATCAATCGCCCGCCCCCGACCTGTTGCGCTTGCAGCGTTTGAAGAAGCGCAAGCTGTTACTGCGCGACCGCATCGCGTTCATCGAAGACCAGATCACACCCGACATCATCGCCTGACCTGCGCCGGCGTTTCGTTTGGCGGCGGCCTTGCGGGCCTCTGAATCCGCTTGACTCCAAAAGAACAAAATAGGAACATTCAAGCACCCTACGCCCCCAGGAAACGCCCAAGGGCTCCGCAAGGAGTCCACACGAGGACAACGCAGATGTCGGCAACCGCCCTTCTCGACAACAGCCATTATGAACAGGCCTGCGATCAGGCGATCGCGATGTGCGACGGCAATCTGCGCAGCACCATCAAGGCGCTGATCATGGCCAATGAATATCTCGAAGCCGAGCTCGAGGAATTGCAGGCGGCGATTTCCGCTGGCTGCATTCCAGAGACCTCACGCAGCAAGATACGGAGCAGCAGCGCCGCCTGATTTTATTCCCGGAGCAACGCCATGTCGGACGTGACCTACTACGTTGCAATGCCCTTCCTGATCGATGCCGACGGATCGCCGGTCGCAGGCACCGCGGAGGAATGCCAGAGCTCGACGGCCGCGTTGCGGCGCGCCGAGATCATGGCGCACGTTGCAGGCCATATCGGTGCGGTCGCGTTCAGCCGCAGCGGCGATCCCATGACCGGCGAATTCGGCGACGCCACGCTGCTGCGCAAATTCGGCAACGTGCCGGAAGATCTCGCGACGCTTTAGAGGATTATTGTTTGAGCATGATCTGTCCGGAAAACCGCTGCACACTTTTCCGGATCATGCTCAGCTACTCACGAGCCTGATCCGCGGCTCGTGCCGCCGGCGCGCCTTGCGCACATACATGGCGGCATCTGCTTCCTCAAGGGCGCGGCCTGCATCGGACTGCGCTCCGAGCAGTGCAACGCCGGCGGATGCGCCCGCGGTCACGCCCTGGCCGCGAAAGCTGAAGGACAATTCGTCGATCGCCTGCTCGAGGGCCGCGGCTTTGGCCTTGGCATCGGTCTCGCTGAGATTCCAGAGCAGCAGCGCGAACTCGTCGCCGCCGAGCCGGCCGACTACGTCAGAAGCGCGGACCTGCCGCGTCAGCGTGGCCGCGATCGCCTTGAGCACCTCGTCTCCGGCCGCATGGCCGTAGGAATCATTGATCGGTTTGAGGCGGTCGACGTCGAGCACGATCAGCGCGCCGCTGGCGCGATAGCGCTTCATGTAGGCGATGGCGCGCACGAGCTCGCGCTCGAAACCGCGCCGGTTCGGAATCTCGAGCAGGAAATCGGTATCGGCAGCGTCTTCGAGTTCCGCAACCCGCAGCAAGGCCGCCTTCAGCTTGCTCCGCAGGTCGCGGATCGTTTTTGCGCTCTCCTTGGCGCCGCCGTCGGACGCCCCGCGCCGCGCCGGCTTGGCAGAATGCCTGACAGAATGCCTGGCGGCGCGGTTGGGAGCGGCTTTGGATCGGCTGGCGCTGGTCTTCCGGCCCCTTTTGGCCTTCGCAGCACTTGCCCTTTTTGGTTTCTTCATGGGCATCCTGCTCAATGAAGGCTTGCGGGGATTCACCAAGACAGGATAGTGCATTCCCTTCTCCTTGCCACCGCCTTGCGAGCCGCCGGCCGGAACCGTTAATCTGGCCTATCTTTCTATTTTCCGAGCACAATTGAAGTCATGACCGCGCCGATCGCCATCATCATGGGAAGCCAGTCGGACTGGGAGACGATGCGGCACGCCGCCGACACGCTCGCAGCGCTCGGCATTGCCGCCGACACCCGCATCGTCTCGGCTCACCGCACCCCCGACCGGCTGTTTGCCTTCGCCAAGGGCGCCAAGGCGGCCGGCCATAAGGTCATCATCGCCGGCGCCGGCGGCGCGGCTCATCTGCCCGGCATGGCCGCGGCGCTGACAGAACTGCCGGTGTTCGGCGTTCCCGTCGAGTCCCGGACGCTCAAGGGCATCGATTCGCTCTATTCGATCGTGCAGATGCCCGCGGGCATCCCGGTCGGCACCCTCGCCATCGGCAAGGCCGGCGCGATCAACGCGGCGCTGCTTGCCGCTTCTGTGCTGGCATTGTCCGACCCGGCCCTGTCGGATCGCCTCGCCGCCTGGCGCAAGGCGCAGACCGAGGCGGTTGCCGAGCGCCCGGAGGACAAGGCGTGACTGACGCAAAGCAGGTGAAGCTGAAGCCCGGCGACACCATCGGAATCCTCGGCGGCGGACAATTGGGGCGAATGCTGGCCATGGCCGCCGCGCGGCTCGGCCTGCGCTGCCAGATATTCTCGCCCGATCCGGATTCGCCGGCCTTCGACGTGGTGCTGAACGCGACCTGCGCCGAATATGCTGACGTCGAGGCGCTGGAGCTGTTCGCGGGCGACGTCGACGTCATCACCTATGAATTCGAGAACGTCCCGTCCGCAGCTGCAATGGTGCTGGACGCGCGCCGCCCGGTGCTGCCCAACCGCAAAATTCTCGAGACCACCCAGGACCGCCTCGCCGAGAAGGATTTCGTGACCAAGCTCGGCATCGGCACGGCGGCCTATGCCGATGTTACCTCGGTCTCCTCGCTGCGCGAGGCGATCCTGAGGATCGGCCTGCCGGCGGTGCTGAAGACCCGCCGCTTCGGCTATGACGGCAAGGGCCAGGCCATCATCCGCGAAGGCGACGACATCGCCAAGGTATGGACCAGCCTCGCCACCAAATCGGCGATCCTGGAAGCCTTCATCCCGTACGAGCGCGAGATCTCCGTGATCGCCGCGCGCTCGGCCACGGGCGAGGTCGAGTGCTTCGACGTCACCGAGAACGAGCACCGCGACCACATCCTGAAGATTTCGCGCGCGCCTGCGCCGATTCCGGATGCGCTCGCCGAGGAAGCGCGCAGCATCGCCGGCAAGATCGCAACCGCGCTCGACTATGTCGGCGTGCTGGCGGTCGAGATGTTCGTGCTCGCCAACGGCACCGGGCCGAAGGTGCTGGTCAACGAGATCGCCCCGCGCGTGCACAATTCCGGGCACTGGACGCTCGATGGCGCGTCGGTCTCGCAATTCGAGCAGCACATCCGCGCCATCGCCGGCTGGCCGCTCGGCAAGCCCGTGCGTCACGGCGAGGTCGTCACCATGACCAATCTGATCGGCGACGAGATCCACGATTACGAGAAGTGGCTGAGCGTGCCGGGTGCGACCGTGCACGTCTACGGCAAGGGCGCGCCGCGCCCCGGCCGCAAGATGGGCCATGTCACTGAAGTCAGGCCGCCGAAATTCACGTAGCGGGACCGCAGCCGCGACTATTGTTTGAAGCTGCGATCCCGCCTCTCGGCTAGGCCGTCTTCACGCCCGCGACGACGCCGGCGGGCTCCTCGCTGAGCCAGCGATAGATCACTCCGCCCAGCGCGCCGCCGATCAGCGGTGCGACCCAGAACAGCCAGAGTTGCGCCAGCGCCCAGCCACCTACGAACAGCGCCGGGCCGGTGCTGCGCGCCGGGTTCACCGAGGTGTTGGTGACGGGGATGCTGACGAGATGGATCATCACCAGCGCAAGCCCGATCGCGAGCGGCGCAAAGCCCGCGGGCGCGCGGCCGTGCGTTGAGCCCATGATGACGAACAGGAACATCATGGTCATCACCACCTCGGTGATGAAGCACACGACCATGCTGTACTGGCCGGGCGAATGCGCGTCATAGCCGTTGGAAGCAAAGCCCTTGGTGACGTCGAATCCGGGGGCGCCGCTCGCAATCACATAGAGCAGCTCTGCGGCGATGATCGCACCGCAGACCTGCGCGATCACGTAAGGCAGGATCTGGCCGGCCGGGAAACGGCCGCCGGCGGCAAGCCCGACGGTGACGGCTGGATTGAGGTGGCAACCCGAGATGTGGCCGATCGCATAGGTCATGGTGACGACGCTCAAGCCGAACGCCAGGGAGACACCGACCAGACCGATGCCGACCTGGGGGAAGCCGGCCGCGATCACCGCGCTGCCGCAGCCCGCGAATGTGAGCCAGAATGTGCCGATGGCCTCGGCGGCGTATTTCTTCATATCCATGTGGCGTCTCCCCTGATTGCAAGATCTCCGGATCAACTTCCGGAAAACGGCCCGCCCTGGGCGCCAAATCACCCCAAAATAGGACCGCATAGGGCATTTTCGCCGTATTTAATGGCTGAACTTGGCCCGAAAACCCGCTTGGCCGGTGGACATCAGGGGTTTTGTCTGATACATCCGCGCCCTCAGGTTAAGGGCTTGCGCGTTTCGCCATCCCCTTTGACTTACCAGAATTCAAATCCGATCCACTGAAGAGGATGCCGCGTGCAGGTTCTCGTTCGCGATAACAATGTCGATCAAGCCCTCAAGGCGCTGAAGAAGAAGATGCAGCGCGAGGGGATTTTCCGCGAGATGAAGCTCCGCGGTCATTACGAGAAGCCGTCCGAGAAGAAGGCCCGCGAAAAGGCCGAAGCCGTGCGCCGTGCGCGCAAGCTGGCCCGCAAGAAGCTGCAGCGCGAAGGCCTGCTGCCGATGAAGCCGAAGCCGGTGTTCGGCGCCGGTCCCGGCGGTGATCGTGGCGGCCGCGGCGGCCCGGGTGCTGGTCCGCGCGGACCGCGCTGATTGCCAAACTCATAAGACTTCAGTTTTCGATGACGCGGGCCCCTGGCCCGCGTTATTGTTTGTGAGGGGTGCCTTTCTGGGAACGGGCACTACCGATGCGGATTGGAGCGCGATGAGATTGGGACGAATCGTCATCGCGCTTCAGGTTGTTGTTCGAGCATGATCTTTGCGGAAGAGCGCTGTGCACGTTTCCGGATCATGCTCTAGCGCGAGCGAACGGTAGATGGCCTCCCTTTTCCCCGAGCGCGGCTTGGCGCGGCTCCGCCAGATCTGGCAGCAACCGCTCGCGCTGGCTTTGATGGGAGTTGCGCTGTGCGGCTGCTCCTTCGACCTGGGATCGCTGATGCCGGAGAAGGACAAGCCGCAGGAGGCGCCCAAGGCGGCCGCCGCCGCCGAGAGCGCGGTCAGCGCCGGCAACGTCACTGAGGCCCAGGCCCATACTGCAAAGGCCCAGTCCCTCGCCAAGGCGGGCGAGACCGCGGCGGCGCTCGACGAGTTCAATCGCGCGGTCGGGCTCGATCCCTACAATGCGCAGGCGCTCTATGGCCGCGCCCTGATCTACCAGGGCAATAACCAGCACGACTTCGCCATCGCCGATTTCAGCGCCGCGAGCGGGCTCAACCCGCAGAAGGTCGAGCCGCTGCTCGGCCGCGCCAACAGCTATCTCGCGCTCGGCAAATTCAAGGAGGCCGCGGACGACCTGGACGAGGCCTCAGAGGCCGATCCGCACAATGCCCAGATCTGGACCGCCCGCGGTCAGGCCTATGAACGGCTCGGCGACAAGGCCAAGGCGGCGGCATCCTACAACAAGGCGGTCGCTCTTCGTCCACGCGACGATACCGCCCGCAGCGGTCTCGCCCGCGTCGGCGGCTGACGGTTTCGGCGCCGCGCAGGCGCCGTCTCTTAGTCGGGGGTCCCGCTCTTCGGCAGAACGGCGTGGAACATCGACTTCATGCCCGACAGCATCTCGTCGGCGACATTGGTCTTCTTCTGCGACGGCATGGACGCGCCGGCATCGGCTCGCAGGTCGAGCGGCGGCGCGATCATCGGGACGGGAATGTCGGCCGGCGGCGTGATTCGATTCGGGTCGTCATTGCCGACCGAAGCCGTGTAGGGCGGCGAGGAGGTGCCATTGCCGTACGCCTCGGGCGACGGCGTGGACACCGTGATCGGCGGCGGCAGCGGACGGACCGCAGACGGCTCCGCCGTCACGACACGGGGAGCTTCCGGGGTACGGGCGGCTTCTCGTACCGCAGACTCCGGGGCTCTCTCGACTGGCTTGGTCTCGGCAGACTTGGTCTCGGCAGCTTTGGCCTCGGCGGCCCTGCCCTCAGGCGACTTGCGCAGGCGCTCGATGGCGGCGCGCGCCAGATCGTTGGCGTCGGGCGACGCGGCCGGGGATGCGGCAGCCGGTGCCGAATTGGCCTCCGCCACCGGTGCGGCGGGCGCGGGAGCTGCCGGGGTCGACTTGGCGGCGGCTTTCTCACGGGCGGGAGTGCGACCGTGCGAAGCGGTCTCGGCGGGGGCAACGTCCGCAGCCTTGGTGTCCGCAGCCTTGGTGTCCGCAGCCTTGGTGTCCGCAGCCTTGGTATCGGGCTTGTCGGCGGGCTTCTCGACCGACGCCTTTTCGGTCACGCTCTTCTCGGAGACACCCTTGGCCTTGACGCCGGGCGCCGGGAGGTTGGCGACGTCGGCAGGCTTGCTGCCGCTCTTGCCGGCATCAGTGGGGGCGACCACGGCCGCAGGGGCGTCGGCGGGCTTGGCGTTGATGTAGTGGTTAACGATGTAGGCCCCGATGATCGTCGCGAGCACCGAGGGGAAAATATCCATCGAGATTTTAGCGAGGTATTTCAGCATTTCTCGGCCACTCCCCGCGCGATCTGATGCGGGAACTTTGGGGCATTGTAAGGGATCAACTGCGACGGATCGATGGCAAATGGTTATGCCACCCTTACGGCTTCAGCTCGATCTCAAGGAACACGATCTCGGTTGAGGTTTCGTTAAGTACGTCATGTTGGACGCCCGCCTTGCGAAAGTAGGATTTCCCGGCCGCAAGCTGCGCCTTGGAGCGCTCGCCATTGGGCGCCACGATGGTCATCTCCCCGGCCACCACGGGCACAATGACGTAGTCCATGCCGTGGGTGTGATGCCCGGTGGCGCTGCCAGGCGCGAGCCGCCACTCGGTCACCCGGACCTCTTCATTGTCGATCTGAACCTCGGAGCCGGCGGCTAGCATTGGAACCTCTGCTTGGGGGTGTGGCGCTTCAGGGCACGAACACCATGAACACGTAGACGGCAAATACCACCATATGGACCAGGCCGAACAGCACGTTGGTCCTGCCGGTGCCGAAAGTCAGCATGCTCAGCAAGAATGTCAGGAACAGAAGCGCCGTGTTCTGGGGGTTGAGGCCCAGCACGAGCGGCTGGTCGAGCGCATAGGTGGCGATCCCGACCGCCGGGATGGTCAGGCCGATGGTTGCAAGCGAGGAACCGAGCGCCAGGTTAATGCTCTTCTGGAGGTCGTTCTTGCGCGCCGCCGCGATCGCCGAGACGCCCTCCGGCATCAGGATCAGGAGCGCGACCACGAGGCCGGCAAAGGCCGGCGGCGCGCCGATCATGACGGCGACGGCATCGACCACCACCGAGAACTTCTTGGCGAGCAACACCACGGCGCCGAGTGAAATCAGCAGCAGCACGATGCTGAGCACCAGCATGTTTGCCGAGAGATGGCCAGCGCCACCCTCGCCGCCCTCGGATTCGTGCACGAAATAGTCCCGGTGCAGCACCATCTGGGTGTAGAGGAACACGCCGTAGAGCACGATCGTCACGAGGTCGACGAAGCCGAGCTGGAGCGCCGAAAAGACCGGTCCCGGCGTCGTCAGCGTGTAGTTCGGCATGATCAGGGTCATGGTCGCCAGCACGAACAGGACGCTGAGATAGACGTTGGCGCCCGAGACCTGAAACCCCTGCTCGCGGTAGCGCAGCCCGCCAATCAGGACGCAAAGGCCGACCAGCCCGTTGCAGACGATCATCACCACCGCGAACACGGTGTCGCGCGCGAGCTCCGGCGCCGGCTTGTCGCCCAGCATGATCGTGGTGATCAGCGCGACCTCGATGATGGTCACCGCGAGCGTCAGGAGCAGCGTCCCGTAAGGCTCGCCGATCCGCTCCGCGATCACTTCGGAGTGATGCACGGCTGCGAACACGGTCCCGAACAGGATCACCAGCAGGACGACCGCAAACACGAATCCGCCGACCGAAACGGTGAAGCCGTAGCCCGTCGCCGTGACGATCAGGAACAGCAGCACCGCCAGTGCAGGAAACAGCCAGGCCGACCGCGGCATCGGTCCGTGTGCGCTCATGTCGTCGTGCCCCCCAATGTCAATCGACGGGATTATGCGACATGCAATCGCCGCCGTCAGCCTCCGGGAGCGTTGATGAATTGGCGCGCCGTCTGCATCGCGCCGAAATCGTCCAGGTTCTCGTGGCCGCCGCCCGGAAAGCGGACGATTTTTTTCGGCTCATGCGCCAGCGCGAACAGGCGCTCGCCGAAGGCGATCGGGATCGCGGAATCGTTGGTGCCATGCATGATCAGGAGCGGCGCCGTGACATGCGCGATGCGCTGGTCGGACCGGAACTGATCCCGCATGAGCAGGCTGACTGGCACGAAGCGGAACATCGAGCCGGCGACGTCCACGGTCGAGCTATAGGGTGCTTCCAGGATCAGCTTGCTGACGGGATGTTCGGCCGCAATGGCCACCGCCACGCCGGTGCCGAGCGAAAAGCCCCAGGCGATGATACGATCGGCGCTGTAACGCTGCGCGGTGAACGCGTAAGCGGCTGCGGCGTCCTGCAGCAGGCCCTGCTCGCTCGGAGATCCCGTCGAGCCGGCGTAACCGCGAAACGAAAGTGCCACGAGGCCGGTACCGTCAGCGGTGATCGCCTTGAAGCGGGCGACGCGGCCGGCGAGGAAATCGCCATTGCCGTGGAAGAACAGCACCACGGGACGCCCGGGCTTGGCCGGCACGTGCCAGACGATGACCTTCTCGCCATCGGCGGTCGTCAGCACATGCTCCTCGGCCTCGGGAAGGCCAGCGGCGGCAGGCGCGGTACGGCCGACCGGCGGGATCGGAAACAGCATATCGCGCTGCTTGAAGAAGAGCACGGCCAGCCCGATCAGATAGAAAGCGGCGCTGACGATCAGGATCCATTTCAGGATTGTCATCGCGATGCGCAATCCAGACCTGCCCTGCTATTTGGCGCGCCGAGGCTTGAGCAGCTTCTCGACCTCGGACTTGATGCTGGCGGGAATGGCGCGGCACGCACAGGCTTGTGCGTGCGCGACGTGCCACCGGATCCGTTGCTCGCGCGTGGCTTGGGGCGGCATGCGATGAAGGCGATGCCACTCCCGGTTCAAGGCCATCGCCGTAGCCTCACATCCTCTCGCCTTACATCGCCTTGACGATGTTCTCGGTGACCTTCTTGGCGTCGCCGAGCAGCATCATGGTGTTGTCGCGATAGAACAGCGGATTGTCGATGCCGGCATAGCCCGACGCCAGCGAGCGCTTGATGAACATCACGGTGCCGGCCTTCCAGACCTGGAGCACGGGCATGCCGTAGATCGGCGAGGTCTTGTCCTCCTCGGCCGCCGGGTTGGTGACGTCGTTGGCGCCGATCACGAAGGCGATGTCGGCCTGCGCGAACTCGGAGTTGATGTCCTCGAGCTCGAACACCTCGTCATAGGGCACGTTGGCTTCGGCCAGCAGCACGTTCATGTGGCCGGGCATGCGGCCCGCGACCGGGTGAATGGCGTATTTCACCTCGACGCCTTCCTTCTTCAGGATGTCGGCCATCTCGCGCAGTGCGTGCTGGGCCTGCGCCACCGCCATGCCGTAGCCGGGCACGATGATGACCTTGGAGGCGTTCTTCATGATGAAGGCCGCATCATCCGCCGAGCCGAGCTTGGCGGGCTTCTGCTCGCCCGTGCCGCCGCCGGCCGCGGCGGTCTCGCCGCCGAAGCCGCCGAGGATGACCGAGATGAAGGACCGGTTCATCGCGTGGCACATGATGTAGGACAGGATCGCGCCGGAGGAGCCCACCAGCGCGCCGGTGATGATCAGCGCGGAATTGCCCAGCGTGAAGCCGATGCCGGCCGCGGCCCAGCCGGAGTAGGAGTTCAGCATCGAGATCACGACCGGCATGTCGGCGCCGCCGATCGGGATGATCATGAGCACGCCGAGCGCCAGCGCGAGGATGACGATCATCCAGAAGTCGAACGCGCTGCCTGACAGCACGAGGCCGACGATGAAGACCACGAGCGCCACGGCGAGCGCGATATTGATGATGTGGCGGAACGGCAGGATGATCGGTGCCCCGCTCATCCGCGCGGACAGCTTCAGGAACGCGATCACCGAGCCGGTAAAGGTCAGCGCGCCGATGGCGACGCCGAGCGACATCTCGACCAGGCTCTGCGGATGGATATTGCCGGGCGTACCGATGTCGAAAGCCTCGGGCGCATAGAACGCGCCGGCGGCAACCAGCACCGCGGCCATGCCGACCAGCGAGTGGAAGGCTGCGACCAGTTCCGGCATCGAGGTCATCGGCACGCGACGGGCGATCACCGCGCCGATCGCAGCGCCGATCGCGATGCCGACAATCACCAGCACCCAGGCAAGGCCGTCTGCCGGCGGATGATTGGCAAGCGTGGTGGCGACCGCGATCGCCATGCCGATCATGCCGAACAGATTGCCCTGGCGCGACGAAGCTGGGCTCGACAGCCCGCGCAGCGACAGGATGAACAGCACTCCCGCCACGAGATACAGAAATGCAGAGAGGTTGGCGCTCATCTCAGGTCCCCATTGATCCCATCAGCCCGAGGTGGCCGCTTACTTCGACTTCTTCTTGTACATCGCCAGCATGCGCTGGGTGACAAGGAAGCCGCCGAAGATGTTGATGCAGGCAAAGATCAGCGCCACGAAGCCGAAGGCGCGCGCCCAGCCCGAACCGCTTGAAACATTGGCGACGCCGCCGGCGAGCAGCGCACCGACCACGATCACCGAGGAGATCGCGTTGGTGACGCTCATCAGCGGCGTGTGCAGTGCCGGCGTCACCGACCACACCACGAAATAACCGACGAAAACGGCGAGGACGAAGATCGACAGCCGGAAGATGAAAGGGTCGACGACCTGTGCAGCATGCTCCATGGCGATCTCTCCTTACGCTTTCGGCTGGAAGTTCGGGTGGATCACCGCGCCGTCCTTGGTCAGCGCGGTAGCCTTGACGAGCTCGTCGTCCCAGTTCACGGCGAGCTTCTTCTCCTTCTTGTCGACCATGGTCTCGATGAAGGAGAACAGATTGCGGGCGTAGAGGCTGGAGGCCGAGGCCGCGACGCGGCCGGCGACGTTGGTGTAGCCGACGATCTTGATGCCATCGAGATCGACGACCTCACCGGCCTTGGCGCCCTCGACATTGCCGCCGCGCTCGACGGCGAGATCGACCAGCACCGAGCCCGGCTTCATCGACTTGACCATCTCGCCCGAGACGAGCTTCGGCGCGGGCCGGCCCGGAATCAGCGCGGTGGTGATGACGATGTCCTGCTTCTTGATGTGCTCGGCGGTGAGCGCGGCCTGCTTGGCCTGGTACTCCTTGGACATTTCCTTCGCGTAACCGCCGGCGGTCTGCGCGTTCTTGAACTCCTCGTCCTCGACGGCGAGGAACTTTGCGCCGAGCGACTCCACCTGTTCCTTCGTGGCCGGGCGCACGTCGGTCGCGGTGACGACGGCGCCGAGACGGCGCGCGGTCGCGATCGCCTGGAGACCGGCGACGCCGACGCCCATCACGAACACCTTTGCGGCGGGCACGGTACCTGCGGCAGTCATCATCATCGGGAAAGCGCGGCCGAAGGCCTCGGCTCCCTCGATCACGGCGCGGTAGCCGGCAAGGTTCGCCTGCGAGGACAGCACGTCCATCACCTGCGCGCGCGTGATGCGCGGCATCAGTTCCATCGCGAAGGCGGCGACGCCGGCATCGGCCATCGTCTTCAGCGCGGCCTCGTTGCCATAGGGGTCCATGATGGCGATGACGAGCGCACCGCGCTTGTACTGCGCAAGCTCGGAGGCTTCGGGACGCTTCACCTTGATGATGATGTCGGCATCCTTCAGCGCATCGGCGCTGACGGTGGCCCCCACGGCGGTGAATTCGGAATCCGGCAGGCCCGATTTGAGGCCGGCGCCCGGCTCGACCGCGACCTCGGCGCCCAGCGCCTTGAATTTCTTCACCGTATCAGGCGAAGCGGCGACGCGCGGCTCCGACGGATCGATTTCCTTGGCAACGGCGATCTTCATAGGCCCTCCGGCGGCGCGGGACAGCGCACGCACAAAAAAACAGCGTTACTCCCGCAACGTTCGTTACCGGTTTTAGAACCGGCTTGGATGCAAATATTGTGGGCAGCTGCCGCCGCAGACGTAGGCAGCCGCCAGATCGATCAGATCAGGTCAGGAAGATCGCCATCAGGATCACGATGAGCGCGACCGACGCCGTGCCGTATTTCACGAGCTTGATGAAGCCCTCATAGGTCTGCTCGTGCGCAACGTAGTCGTTGCCGTCGGCGGTGGTGTACGCCACTTCGCTATGGTCAGCCATGGATTGTCCCCAGTCGAAAGCCGAATTATTGGGCTGGGATACCGCAAACCTTCCGGCAGGGCAACGGCAGCCAGGCGCGGTTTTGCCGCAAATCAGGTCATTTGGAATTCCAATTGCCGGGAATTCAGGTTCTCGCGCCGCTCAGCCCTGATCGATCATCGTCACGGTGACGCTCGCGGCCGGTCGCTGGGGAACGGCGAGACCAAGCGCCTCGCGCACCGCGTCGATGGAAGGGTCGCCCGCCTCGGTGAAGCGGGCCATCCGCGGATTGACGCCGCTGCCGATCGCAACCGGATTGTCCCCGGACAGGAAGCCGTGGGCCATGTGAAAACCCAGCGCGCGGTAGACCTCAAATTGCTCTTCGGAGAAGAACTGGTCACCCGTGGTCTCGTGCGGGAAGCGGTCGCTTCGGCGCGCGTAATCCCGAATATAATCGTTCTCGTCGCCATTGAGCGACGACTTGATGTAGACGAGATATCCTTTTTCATCTCCTCCATAGTCGATGGTGCCGATGGCGACGTGAACGTGGTCTTGCACCATCTCGTCATGCTCGTCGGCTGCCGCGGGATCGCCTGCCTTATCGGCATTGCGGGCCATGAGCACACGCGTGCGCTCGCGAATGGGCGTCCATGGCAGGTCGATCCGGACCCCGAGATCGATGCGGGCATAGCGCTGCAACGTCATCAAGGAGCCGAAATTCATCGGCGCATCGGCCTCGGCATCGACCGCGATGATCACCTTGCAGCGGCGGCGCAGCAGTTCGTAGACGCCGAGATTTTCGATGTGGCCGCCGTCAGTGAGGTAGACGCTGTCGCTGTTCTCGTACAGGCGCCCGGAGATTTCGGACCAGAAATAAAGCGGGGTGGAGCGGCGCTGCGGCCGCACACGCTCGTCGACGTAGCGCGGGTTCTTCAGCCAATAGCCAAGCCGTACGTTGAGGAGCGCAAGCGTCGGCGTCAGCGCCTTGATCGAGTTCGAGCCCATGTTCGAGGAAGCCGCGGCTCCGGAAATCGCCATTGCCGTCGCGAGGTCGAGACTCTGCTCGTCGTCCTGGAGGAGACCCGTGGGCGCATAGCCCGTCGCCTCGCTGCCGACGTTCAGCGCGGAGAACAGGAAGAAGTCCGCGTTGCGGCCGCGCCGGTTGGCAAAGTCCGAGCCTTGTATATTCAATGCCGTATTGATGAGCTGATAGGGCGCATGCAGTTTTGGCGTGGCCGGCAGCCCCGGAATCCGGGCCGCCTCCGCCGGAATCACATAGAGGTCCGTCAGCTTCATGCGGTCGAGTCCCCGGAAATCGCGCCCCTGATCGAGGCTGGCTTCGGCGCGCGCGACGCTTCCGTCAGCCGAACGCGTCGGATCGAACAGAAACGCCTTGCTCAGACGATCGCGGTAGAGCCGATGCAACGAATTCGCGTTCGGCGTCAGGCAGAACGAGACGACGAACAGCAGGACGCCGGCGAACGTGTAGAGGATCACCTTCGGCAGACTGTACGAATAGGCTAATTCCGAAGCCTCACCCTGGAACAGGCCGGGAAAGCGAACCTGAACCACTTGTCCGGCTTTCTCGGCCAGGAATTCGAGCCAGGCTGGCGTATGCCAAGTCGGCGTGAGCTGCTCGGTGTCGGTCGCGACCGGCGGCGCCGGTTTCGGCGTGATCTCAGCCGACAAGGTGCCCTTGCCGGCATCGAACTGGATCCTGCCGGCGAGGTTGCCGGAGGGAGTGTTCGACTTGGCATTCGCCAGGCATTCTCGTTGAGAGACGGTCCCCAGAGCCGCCGAACACCTCTCGAACAAGTCGTTGGAGATGCCCCAATACGAGAGATAGAGGTACGCCACCCAGATGACGAGCGGAAGTGCAAGACCGGCAATCCAGAGCGCGGCCTTGGCGACGATCCGGAGGACCAGCGAGCCGCGCTGCGAGGATGCGTTGTTTCCTTTCAACAGTTCCGCGAATTGCTGCCTGAATGCGGTGACGAAAACGCCGATTGGCGCAGCCGCGGCTGCCAGCGACTTGATCCAGACAATCGCAACGCCAGCAGCCGGTCCGCCAATTGCGCTGCTCTCGGCGACGTCGAACATCTGCTCCAACATGAAAGGTTGAAATTCGAAGAAGGCGATCACCGCCAGCAGCACCAGGAAGGTCGCGCCTACGCTCGGCCAATGCGAACGGAATTCCTGCCGCTTCCCCGGACTTGCGAGCGACTGCTTGAGAGCCCATCCGAAAAACAGCACGGCCCCGATGATGGCGATCGCGAGCGTCAGCGCGAAATGTTGGACCTTGAGAAAGCGCGCGAAATCGCAGGCGACACCCAGCAACAACGCGATCCCGCCAACGTAAGCGAGCACGACGCTGGGTCCGCTGCCGCGGACGGAGCGCGAAGCGAAATAGGTCAGCCCGCTGCAAAGGAACATGACCAAGGCAATCGCGGCGCCGAACGTGCTGAAACCATAGCGATCAACGCTGCTGAAATTGTGCAGTTCGCACAACTTCTTGTCGCTGAGGCTGACACCGAAGACGTTGGCATCCGTCAGGCAGCTCCGCAGCGGCGTCGACCACACGGTGACGGCGGCCAGCAACAGCACAATGGGTAACGTCAAGCCGACATTGGCAACCAGTCCCCGCACGACGATGGCGATTCCAGTCAGAACATCGCGGACCCCGGCTGGGATCAGATAGTTTGAATAATTGCGGAGATGTCCGACCGAGGGCGTGTCGCTGATCTCGGCGGCCGTGACGGTTCCGCCGACCGGTGTTTCGCCGAATACAAATCGCCGCGCCGCCGTCATGGTGGCGCTGAGGGAGGTGCCGATATAGCCACCGCCTGACACCGTGGACAGATAATCGATCCGCCCGATCAGATTGTGGTGGTTCAATGCCTGAAGCACGCCAAGGCAGAGTGCCGACGAGCGGATGCCGCCACCAGACAATGCGAGCCCTGTGACGTCGAGCAACTGGCAGCTTTCAAGGCGATCGGTATCGATGCGCCGATCCGGTTCACGCCGCGTGTTGATCGCCGCAATTTCATCGCGGACGATCTGATGGTGCTTCTCGCACCAGGGAATTTCCTGATCGACCGCGGCAGCGTTTTTCGACTCTGGAACCGGCGCGGCAGGTCCTTGATCGAGCATGGGCGCCTCCCCAGGCAGAAATCGATCAATCTGCAATCAATAGTTGAAAATTACTTCTGCAATACCTCTTGAGTTAGTCGCCTGGTTTACGCGAACGTTCAATCCCACGTAGCAAAATGTTGGGTTCTGTCGCGAGACTTGGTCTCGGCGTATGCGGCTGGCACCCGCGGCCCCTCCGCCTCAGCCCATCGCCTCGAGCTCGTCGATCATCCCGGCGATGACCGAGAGGCCGCCGTCCCAGAACTTGGGGTCCTTGGCATCGAGACCGAACGGCCGCAGCAGCTCGGAATAATGCTTGGTGCCGCCGGCGGCGAGCATGTCGAGATAGCGCTCGGCAAAACCTTCGGCCGCGTGCTCGTAGACGGCATAGAGCGAGTTCACGAGGCAGTCGCCGAAGGCGTAGGCATAGACGTAGAACGGCGAATGGATGAAGTGCGGGATGTACATCCAGTAGTTCTCGTAGCCCGCCTTGATCTCGATCGCCGGCCCTAAGCTCTCGCCCTGCACCGACAGCCAGAGCTCGCCGAGACGCGTCGCGGTGAGCTCGCCGTTCTTGCGCTCGGTGTGGACCGCACGCTCGAAGGAATAGAACGCGATCTGCCGCACCACGGTGTTGATCATGTCCTCGACCTTGCCGGCGAGCAGCGCCTGGCGCTGCTTTGCGCTCTTGGTCTGCGCGAGCAGCCGCCGGAAGGTCAGCATCTCGCCGAACACGCTGGCGGTCTCGGCCAGCGTCAGCGGCGTCGGCGCCATCAGCGCACCGTTCTTGGCCGCCAGCACCTGGTGCACGCCATGGCCGAGCTCATGGGCGAGCGTCATCACGTCGCGCGGCTTGCCCTGGTAATTCATCAGCACGTAAGGATGCGCCGACGGCGTGGTCGGATGCGAGAACGCGCCCGGCACCTTGCCCGGGCGCACCGGCGCATCGATCCAGCGGTCGGTGAAAAAGCGCTCGGCAATGTCGGCCATTTTCGGCGAGAAGCCGCGATAGGCGGTCAGCACCATGTTGCGCGCATCGGGCCAGCCGATCACGTCGGTCGCAGCAAACGGCAACGGTGCGTTGCGATCCCAATAGGCCAGGCGCTTCTTGCCGAACCACTTCGCCTTCAGCGCATAATAGCGATGCGACAGTTTGGGATAGGCCGCGCGCACCGAGGCAACCAGCGCATCCACGACCTCGCGCTCGACGCGGTTGTTCAGGTGGCGGGAATCCGCGACGTCCTGAAAGCCGCGCCAGCGGTCGGAGATGTCCTTGTCCTTGGCGAGGGTGTTGGTGATCAGCGCAAAAGTGCGCTCATTGGCCTTGAAGGTTTTCGCCAGCGCTTCGGCCGCGGCCTTGCGCTTGGCGCCGTCGCGGTCCTGCAACAGGTTGAGCGTCGGCTCGATCGCGAGCTCTTTGGCGCCGACCTTGAAGCGCAAGCCCGAGATGGTCTGGTCGAACAGCCGATTGAAGGCGGAATAGCCGGTCTGCGACTTCTCCAGGAACAGCTGCTCGAGCTTGTCGTCGAGCTGGTACGGCTTCTCCTTGCGCAGGTCCTCGATCCACGGACGGTAATGCGCGAGCTCCGCCGCTTGCATCGCGCGGTTCAAAATATCGTCATCGACACGGTTGAGCTCGAGCGCGAAGAACAGCAAATGCGTGGACGCCGCCGTCAGCCGCTCCGAAACGTCGCCGTAAAACTTTGAAATCTTGGGATCAACGCTGTCGCCGGCATGCACGAGGCCGGCATAGGAGCCGAGACGGCCGGCGAGATCGTCGATCGCCTCATAGCGTCGGACGGCCTCGGCGAGCCATTTTCCGCCATCTTCGTTTGCTGTCCCTGTCGCGAGCTTGCCCTTGTAGTCGGTCTCGAACGCGACGCAATCGGCATCCATCTTTTCGAGATCGCGCGCCACTTCCGGCGCATCGATCTCGGAATAGAGGTCGGCGAGGTTCCACTCGGGAAGCTTGCCGGTCTTGCTCGCAGCTTTGGAGGGTTTTGCCTTGGCGGCAGATTTCTTGGTGCTTGGCTTGCGGAGAGCGGGCTTGGCGGCGGGCTTCTTGAGAGCAGACTTGTTCAAGGCAGACTTGTTCAAGGCAGACTTGTTCGAGGCAGACTTGGAGCGCGAATTCATTGTGTGGGAAACCTGTGTTCAACAATCGCGACGGCGGGCGGGGGTATCAAGGTTTAAGAGTGCGTTAATCGGCTTCGGCCAGAGTGACCCGATTCGAGACAGATAGTAGTAGCGTGCGGGGAACACCATGGCTGCCTGTATTTTGATCGCCGACGACGACGCTGTAGCCCGCCGTCTGGTCGAGAACATGGTGCAGAAATGCGGCTATGAGACGGTCGTCGTAGACTCCGGCGACGCCGCGATCGCCACCCTCACCGCCCCCGACGCGCCGGCCATCGACGCCGTCATCCTCGATCTCGTGATGCCCGGCCTCGACGGCATGGGCGTGCTGGCGAAAATTCGCGACGCCGGCCTCAGCGTCCCCGTCATCGTGCAGACCGCCCATGGCGGCATCGACAATGTCATCTCGGCGATGCGCGCCGGCGCCGCCGATTTCGTCGTCAAACCGGTCGGCGTGGAGCGGCTCCAGGTCTCGCTTCGCAACGCGCTCAATACCAGCGCGCTCAAGGGTGAATTGCAGCGCATCCGTCACAGCCGCGAGGGCCGGCTGACCTTCTCCGACATCATCACGCGCGCCGAAGCAATGGCACCGGTCATGCGCGCCGCCCAGAAGGCGGCGGGCTCCTCGATCCCCGTGCTGATCGAGGGCGAGTCCGGCGTCGGCAAGGAGATGTTCGCGCGCGCCATCCATGGCAGCGGCGAGCGCAAGGCAAAGCCTTTCGTCGCTGTCAATTGCGGCGCCATCCCCGACAATCTCGTCGAGTCCATCCTGTTCGGCCACGAGAAGGGCGCCTTCACCGGCGCGACCGAACGGCACACCGGCAAGTTCGTCGAGGCCCATGGCGGCACGCTGTTCCTCGACGAGGTCAGCGAGCTGCCGCTGACCGCACAGGTCAAGCTGCTGCGCGCGCTCCAGGAAGGCGCGGTCGAGGCCGTCGGCGGCCGCAAGCCGTTGAAGGTCGACGTCCGCATCATCTCGGCGACCAACCGCAAGCTGCTGGAACGGGTGAAGCAGGGCCACTTCCGCGAGGATCTGTTCTACCGCCTGCATGTGCTGCCGCTGACGATCCCTTCGCTCCGCGCCCGCCGCGAGGACATTCCGCATCTGCTGCGGCATTTCCTGGCGCGCTTCGCCGCCGAGGAGAACCGCCCCATCGCCGGCATCAGCGGCGAGGCCGTGGCGCACCTCGCCCAGCTCGACTGGCCCGGCAACATCCGCCAGCTCGAAAACGCGGTCTACCGCGCCGTGGTGATGAGCGACGGTGACCAGCTCGGCCTTGCCGACTTCCCGCTGCTCACCGCGCAGCCGCATCCCGCGACCGAGATCCCGACCGCCCCGCTGATGCTGGAGCCGATGGCTGCGCCCTCGGTGGTGTCGGGTAGCGAAATACCGATCGCGCCGCTGCCCTTGGCTGGATCGCTCTCCATGTTGACCCCGACCGGCGACGTCCGCGCGCTGGAGGACATGGAGAACGAGATCATCCGCTTCGCGATCTCGCATTACCGCGGACAGATGTCCGAGGTGGCCCGCCGCCTCAAAATCGGCCGCTCTACCCTTTACCGCAAACTCGACGAGGCCGGGGTTCCCGGTCATGGCGGAAAAAGCGGTGAGGAGACGCATTGAGCCTGATGCGAACGGAGGTTCGCCTGACCTGACGAGGCCGCCGCAAGCCGTTGAATTACGGCAAAATTCGGCGGCCATTCGAACCGTGACTTGGAAGTGACAGACACAGGGAAAAGCGCGTCGCGGGGACGCACAATCCGTTGCAAACAGACCTCCCTGAAGTCAGTTTGTGGTGAGTTGCCCTGGGGAGCGCTGGCTGCAAAACCGGGGCCTGTGTATCGTCTCTGTGGGAGTCGTTGCGTGCAGGCGTGCAACTTTCGCGAGGCCGGCGCGGTTTAGCCGAAGCTCATTTGGACGATAACGAATCTGTTCCACGAGGAACGGTTCACCCGAGGGGTGCGACACAATGCGTGACTGTTTGAACCACCGTGCAGGCTTTGACCGTGTCTTGATGACGGTCGCGGCGACCTTCCTCACGGTGTCGGCCAGCTCGGCGCTGGCGCAGGATCAGGCGCGCAGCAGCGCTGCCGAGCTCGCGATCGAAGCCGCGATCCCGCGTCCCGAGCCTGCAAACGTCCCGCCCCCGACCGCAGCCGATATCAAGCTCGACACCACGGCCACCGTTCAGGACAACGCCAAGGAACCAGCCAAGGAGCCGGTGAAGGCTGAAGCCGCTCCCGCGCCGGCCGCGGAGAAGGTCGAGACCAAGCCCGCAGACGTCGCCACCACGCCTGTCCCCGAGGCGCCGAAGAGCGAGGCGGCAAAAACAGAACCTGCGCAGAGCGAGCCTGCGAAGAGCGAAGCCGCCAAGACTGAGCCCGCAAAGGCCGATACCGCAACGGCAACGCCAGCCGCTCCTGCGGCGCCGGCTGCCGCAGCGGCTCCGGCCCCCGAGCCAGTGAAGGCGGCCAGCAACGTGCCCGCCGCCGACCAGCCGGTCGCCGACAAGCTCAAGGACCTCATCGGCGCCAAGGCCTCGCGGCATTTCGACCGCAAGAACGAGCGCGCGGCGATCGAGAAGTTCTACGGCGCGCGCGACTTCGCGCCGGTCTGGACCCAAGCCGGCAGCCTGACCGCTGCGGCCAAGGGCGTGATCGCGCGGCTGAAGGACGCGGCCTCCGACGGCCTCAATCCGGCCGACTATCCGGTGCCGGATTTCGCTGCCGCGACGACGCCCGATGCGCTCGCCGACGCCGAGCTCAGGCTCACCGCCAGCATGTTCGACTATGCGCGCCAGGCGCAGAGCGGCCGCATGCACTGGTCGCAGGTCAGCGCCGACATCCTCTATCCCGAGCACCCGGTCGACCCGAGCGAGGTGCTGACGAAGGTCACGACCGCGACGGATGCGTCCGCGGCGCTCGACAGCTACAACCCGCCGCAGAAGCTCTACAAGGAGCTGAAGGCCAAGCTCGCGGAGCTGCGGGGTCAGGGCAACGGCCCGGTGATCGAGATCGCCGACGGTCCCGCGCTGAAATACACCCCGGCCGGCAAGAAGCAGGCCGAGATCGTCGTGGATGATCCGCGCGTGCCGCAGCTGCGCGCCAAGCTCGGCATCGCCGAGAACGCCAGCGACACCCGCTATGACGCCACCGTCGCCGAAGCCGTGCGCAAATTCCAGAACGGCGCCGAGATGAAGCCGACCGGCATCCTCGACGACAAGACGGTCAAGGCGCTCAACACCCCGAAGCGCGACAAGCAGATCGACGTGGTGCTGGTGAACATGGAGCGCTGGCGCTGGCTGCCGCGCGACCTCGGCGTGCCCGCGCTGGGCGATGCCTATGTCATCCTCAACATCCCCGACTACACGCTAAAGGTGATGCAGCACGGCCAGCAGGTCTGGACCACCCGTGTCGTCACCGGCAAGCCGGGCCAGCACGCGACTCCGCTGCTGACCGAAACGATGAAGTACATCACGGTCAACCCGACCTGGAACGTGCCGCCGTCGATCGTCTACAACGAATATCTGCCGGCGCTGCAGCAGGACCCGACCGTGCTCCAGCGCATGGGCCTCAAGCTCGAGCAGAATCGCGACGGCTCGGTGCATATCTCGCAGCCGCCTGGTGAGGCCAATGCGCTCGGTCGCATCCGCTTCAACTTCCCGAACAAGTTCCTGGTCTATCAGCACGACACGCCGGACAAGAACCTGTTCGCCAAGGAAGACCGCGCCTTCAGCCATGGCTGCATGCGCGTGCAATATCCGGATCAGTACGCCTCGGTGCTGCTCAACATCGCCATGCCGAACGAGAAGTACACGCCCGAGCGCATCCGCAGCATGTACGGCAAGAGCGAGATCGACCTGAAATTCCCCACCCCGATCCCGGTCAACATCACCTATCAGACCGCGTTCGTGGACGAGGCCGGCAAGCTGCAAATCCGCAAGGACGTCTATGGCCGCGACGCGACCATGCTCAACATCCTGAGGAACGGCCGCGGCAAGGACCTCGAGAACGTCGTCGCCCATTCCCAGCCGAGCTATTCGCGCCCGGCAACGACGCTGCCCTCGGGCGTGGCGATCGCCAACAATGGCGGCGGCTTCGGCTCGTCGGGTCCGAACTTCTTCGAGCGCCTGTTCGGAGCGCCGACCCCGCCGCCGGCTCCGGTCGGCCGCCGGCCGCAGCGGGTGTTTACCCGCTGAGGCCCGCAAGGCGCCTCATTTCCTGAAATTCTGCAATGAAATCAGCGACCCTGTCCCAAAGACGGGGTCGTTTAACGTTAACCATTCTGCGACCTGCCCTCGGGCACCGGGCGTTTTTTTGCCACAGTCAACCGTTTAGGTTTGTATTCTGACTTGGTTTGGGGGCGGGAAGGTCAACGTCGAATTAACCTTCTCGCTTTAAGAAAGCGTTCATCCTCTTTCGCGCGCTAACGGGGTTGGCGGGAGAGTCCATTTTGAACGCTCGTCGACTGGGTGGGCTCATACGTGCTGACTGGTCTCGCACGCCAATTCGTTGTGCTGTCGTTATCCCATGCGGGAGTGAAGGCCGGATCCCGGATCGGCCTCGCTGCCGTGCTGCTGCTTGCCGCCGCAGGCTCGGTCCATAACGCCACCGCGCTGAACGAGACCAAGACGCTTTCGTTCCACCACACCCATTCCGGCGAAGATCTGACCGTCACCTTCAAGCGCGACGGCCGCTACGACGAAGCGGCGCTGAAGACGCTCAACCATTTCCTGCGCGACTGGCGCACCCAGGACGAGACGGTCATGGACCGTCACCTCTTCGACATCCTCTGGGAAGTCTATCGCGACGTCGACGGCAAGCAGCCGATCCAGATCATCTCCTCCTACCGCTCCCCCGCCACTAACGCCATGCTCCGCCGCCGCTCCTCCGGCGTGGCGCGCTTCAGCCAGCACATGCTGGGGCATGCGATGGACTTCTACATCCCCGGCGTGCCGCTGGAGCAGATCCGCTTCGCCGGCCTGCGCCTGCAGCGCGGCGGCGTCGGCTTCTATCCGACCTCCGGCTCGCCCTTCGTGCATCTGGACACTGGCAGCATCCGGCACTGGCCGCGCATGACGCATGACCAGCTCGCCCGCGTCTTCCCCGACGGAAAGACGGTGCATCTGCCGACCGACGGTGTGCCGCTGAAGGGCTATGAGTTCGCCAAGGCCGAGATCGAGCGCCGCGGCAGCGGCGATGATGCCGGCAGCAAGCCGAACTTCTTTGCCGCGCTGTTCAAGAGCAAATCGGCGCCTGCCGCCACGAGCAGCGACGAGGACGACGAGGGTGCACCCCCGGCCGCCAAGCCCGTGGGGCCGACCGTGGTCGCCGCCGCAGCCAAGCCTTCTGACGCAAAGCCCGCCGATCCGGTGCCGACGCCGCGCGCCAAGCCGCAGGTCGCAGCCGCCCTGCAGCTCGCTTCGGCCGATGCGCAGCTGGTTGCGCCGCCCAAGCCGAAGCCCGCGCCGGTGGCTGAGAAGCCCGCGGCCGGCAAATCTGCCGACGCCAAGCCCGAGACCCCGGCCGATATCATCAATGCCCGCGGCTTCTGGGATGACGTCCCGGCTGCGCCGCAGCAGGCGACGCCGGCGCAAGTCGCGGCGCTGAAGGCCCGCCAGGCGCTTGCGGCCGCGACCGAGCCGCAGGCAACCGCGAGCGTCTCCAACGCAACGCTTCAGGCCCTGGCCTACGCGCCGGCGGCCTCCCCGGTCGACCGCGCCAACGTCGTTGCCGCCTCGGCGCCGGTCCCGCGCTCCACCCGTCCCGCCTCGCGCAACGCCGCGCCCGCCACCGAAATCAACAGCGTGGTCGGCAAGAGCATCGATGGCCTGGTCGCCACCGCGACTCGGCTCTCCGCGGCCAAGGGCGAGAGCATCTGGCTCAAGATCGTGATGCTGTCGCCGAGCGCCAGCCGCGCGATGTCGGTGACGCTGATGGGCGAGCTCGATATGGCCGCGATGCGCAGCTATTTCGTCAAGCCGCAGACCGTGATCGTGATGGGCTTTGTCGACGATCCGATGCAGGGCCTGTCCTTCGACAGCTTTACGGGCAGCGCCACGGCGAAGCTCGAGACGACGTCGTTCGTCGTGCGCACGGCCGCGCTGCGCTGAGGCGCGACTATTTCCAAGAGCTCGGTTTCGTAGCCCGGATGGAACGACTTCTATCGCGCCTTCTTCCGCCGCCGATCCAGATGATAGGTCAGCGCCAGCGACAGGCAGACCGATAGCTCCTGCTTCGGCAGCTTGCCGGCGACCGGCAACAGCAGCGCCCGGCTCTGCCGATATTCGAACTGATCCGGAAAGCGCTCGCGGAACGTGTCGACCAGCGTCGTCTTGCAGTTGAACAGGACGGCCGCGTGCTCGGAATCCTTGAGGCGGCCAAGCCGGATCGTCGAGCCGCTGCCGCTCTCATCGGTCAGGTAAGCGGGCTCGCCCCACTTCAGCGTTTCGGTGAGGCGGCCGACGTCGTCATGCGCTGCGGCCGTCGCGAAGATCAGTTCGCGCACTTGCAGCAGCCGCTTGCCGATCGGCGCCGGAAGGGCGCCGAGGGCACGGTTCACCTCGCGCGGCAGCGGCGGCGCAGGCACGGCGGTCTCCGTTCACAGACGAAGTGCAACACGCGCAATTTGTAGCCCGGAGGGAGCCGAGCGCAATCCCGGCTCCCTCCAGGGTGCTCGAGGCGCTAACGCCTCAGAGCATGCCCAGCGCCTGCATGTAGGTCTCGAGAATCGTCTCGGCCTCAGCGCGCTCGTTCGGGTCCTGCTTGCGCAGGCGCACGATGGTGCGCAGTGCCTTGACGTCGTAGCCGTTCCCCTTGCTCTCGGCATAGACGTCGCGGATGTCGTCGGAGATCGCCTTCTTCTCTTCCTCCAGCCGCTCGATGCGCTCGATGATGGATTTGAGCTGATCCTTGGCAAATTTCGTCGCGGGCTCGTCGTCGCGAACGGCGGCGGAGGTGGCCATCTTGGTACTCCCAATGGAACTGGCAAAACGAAGTGACGCCGGCATCCACCGCGCGTGCTGGCAAAACCCTTAGGGTTCGCACCCCCTGCGTTCAAGCAAGCATCGCGTTCGTCCACAGCGCGCCCACAGGAGATGACGTCGAGATTCCGGGTTCGATGCTTTGCATCGCCCCGGAATGACGGAACGAAATTACTCAGTGCCCGTGCGGATGGACCTTCTTCATCGCCTCGATCTGCTCGGGCGTGGCCGTGCCCTGGTACTTCGACTTCCAGGTCTCGTAGGGCATGCCGTAGACGGCCTCTCGGCTCTCGTCCTTGCTTAAGCTCACGCCTTGGGCGTCGGCGGCGTCCTTGAGCCAGTTGGACAGGCAGTTGCGGCAGAAGCCGGCCAGATTCATCAGGTCGATGTTCTGGACGTCGGTCCGCTCACGCAGATGATCGACCAAGCGGCGGAAAGCGGCCGCCTCGAGCTCCGTTCTGGTTTTGTCGTCGATTGCCATGGCTGGATCCCTGAATTGGCTCTGACCCCTGATCGGGTCACCCTTACGGGATCAGTTGGGTCCTGTCACAGATTTTGCCATATCGCGGCTCACACGAGCCCCGCGGCCTGACGGGCGGTTCCCCCTCCCCCGGCCCTACGCCAAATCGTCAATCATCTGGTATACGTTCCGCGACAATGATCGCCGAATCTTCCCGCTCCTCCCTCCGCCTGCTCGCCCGGTTGGTCCCGGTGCTGGCGGTTGCGCTGCTGTGTCTTTCGGCAAGCCCGGCCGCCGCCGATTTCCGCCTCTGCAACAACACCTCGAGCCGGGTCGGCATTGCGCTCGGCTACAAGGACGCCGAGGGCTGGACCACCGAGGGCTGGTGGAACATCTCCTCCCGCTCCTGCGAGACCCTGCTGCGGGGCACGCTGGTCGCCCGCTACTATTACATCTACGCCATCGACTATGACCGCGGCGGCGAATGGTCGGGCCGGGCCTTCATGTGCTCGCGGGACAAGGAATTCACCATCCGCGGCACCGAGGATTGCCTCGCGCGCGGCTATGACCGGACCGGCTATTTCGAGGTCGATACCGGCGAGCAGCGGGCCTGGACCGTGCAGCTCACCGACGCCAACGAGCAGCCGTCACAGCAGCGCGTGCCCGGCCTGCCGGGCCCGGTCGGCCCGGGCGGGGTGCCGGGTTTGCCCAATAGTCCGCCCGGTGGTACGCCCCCCGCCGCGCCTGGCCTCCCGCCAGCTCCCTCGCCCCCATCTGGAAATAAGCCATGAGGCGTCTTCGCCGTATCAAGATTCTCGCGACCCTCGGACCTGCCTCGTCGGACCTCGCGATGATCCGCCGCCTGTTCGAGGCTGGCGCCGACATCTTCCGCATCAACATGAGCCACACCCCGCATGACAAGATGCGCGAGCTGGTGGCGACGATCCGCAACGTCGAGAGCAGCTATGGCCGGCCGATCGGCATCCTGGTCGACCTCCAGGGCCCCAAGCTCCGGCTCGGCGCGTTCGCCGAAGGCGCGGTGCAACTCCAGAACGGCCAGACCTTCACGCTCGATTCCGACAAGACGCCGGGCGATGCAACGCGCGTCAACCTCCCCCACCCCGAGATCCTGGCGGCACTGCGGCCCGGCCATGCGCTGCTGCTCGACGACGGCAAGGTGCGGCTGATCGCGGAGGAGACCTCGAAGGAGCACGCGGTGACGCGCGTCGTGGTCGGCGGCAAGATGTCCGACCGCAAGGGCGTCAGCCTGCCCGACACCGACCTGCCGGTCTCGGCGATGACGTCGAAGGACAAGGCCGACCTCGAAGCCGCTTTGGTCACCGGCGTCGACTGGATCGCGCTGTCCTTCGTGCAGCGCGCCGACGACGTGATCGAGGCCAAGAAGATGATCCGCGGCCGTGCCGCGGTCATGGCCAAGATCGAGAAGCCGCAGGCGATCGACCGCCTCGCCGACATCATCGAGGCCTCCGACGCGCTGATGGTGGCGCGCGGTGACCTCGGCGTCGAATTGCCGCTCGAGCGCGTGCCGAGCCTGCAGAAGCAGATGACACGGATGGCGCGCCGCGCCGGCAAGCCGGTGGTGATCGCGACCCAGATGCTGGAATCGATGATCCAGTCGCCGGTGCCGACCCGCGCCGAAGTCTCCGACGTCGCCACCGCCGTCTATGAGGGCGCCGACGCCATCATGCTGTCGGCCGAATCGGCCGCCGGCAAATTCCCGGTCGAGGCGGTCTCGACCATGAACCGCATCGGCGAGGAGGTCGAGCGCGACCCGACCTATCGCTCCGTGGTCGCCGCCCAGCGCCCCTCCCCCGAATCCACCGCCGGCGATGCCATTGCCGATGCCGCGCGGCAGATCGCCGAGACGCTCGACCTGCCCGCCCTGATCTGCTGGACCAGCTCAGGCTCGACCGCGGTGCGCGTGGCGCGCGAGCGGCCGAAGCCGCCGATCGTGGCGATCACGCCCAACATCACCGCCGGCCGACGGCTGGCGGTCGTCTGGGGCGTGCATTGCGTGGTGGCGGAGGACGCACGCGACCAGGACGACATGGTCAGCCGTGCAGGCCAGATCGCATTCCGCGACGGCTTCGTCCGCGCCGGCCAGCGCGTCATCATCGTTGCCGGCGTGCCGCTCGGCATCCCCGGCACCACCAACATGGTGCGCATCGCCTCGGTCGGCCCCGAGGGGGACGCGAATATCTAGCTCCGCAAAGGCGACCAAAACAAAAACGTCGAAAACAACCCCATGCACAGTAGCCGGCTTTGGTCGGCTATTTTGCTGCGGTTTTGCGAAAAGCCGCACGCAGGCAATGACCTGAGCGCGATCAGGTCCGAGCCCCGATCGCATGAGGATATTTAGGCCCCGACCAGCGCCTTGGTCGTCGGCAGCAGCGTCTGCTGCACCACCAGACCCCGGGCGCGGGCGTCCATGACGCCGACCGCGCGCAGCGCCAGCAGCGTCACGGTCTGCACCGCATCGCGCATCTTCACGGGATCTTCGAGATTGTCGGGCGCGAGCGGCCCGACCAGGGCCTCATGCAGCGCGCCGAGCAGGGCGGTTGCGGCGAGCGCGGTATCCTGCGCCGGCAGATGGCCTGCGCGCACTGCAGCATCGATCCGGGCGGCAATCTCGCCCGCGATCTCACGCCGGCTGGCCAGACGTGACGCGCTGACATCGACATCGACCGGCTCGGCCAGGATGCCCCAGGCCAGGCGGCGCTGTGACAGGGTGTGGACCGCCACGGTGGTGACGGCGGCAGCCAGCGCCGAGGACGGACCCGGCGCCGCGTCGGCGGCCCGGCGAATCGCCGCAAGCTCGTCCCGCGATACCTCGCCGATCAGTTCGGAGATCAGCTCGGCCTTGGAGGGGAAGTAGCGGTAGACCGTCCCGGCCGCGACATTGGCCCGGACCGCGACCGGCGCGATCTGCACCGCCGCCATGCCGCCTTCCGCCGCCGCCTCGCGCGCTGCCGCCAGTATCGCACTGCGCCGGGCCGCCAGGCGCTTAACCACTTGATGCGTCCGCCGATAAACCATGGCGCGCTTCCTGTCCCACACGCCGGCCGCACGCCCTGCGACCGAACGCTTCGTCACTGCAAAGATGCAAATCGCCCCGCAAGGACTGAACAACTATTCAGAGTGGATGACAAGATGCAAATGCGTGGAGCGTCACGCGGGACGGACGGAGGCGCCATGCAGCTCCGCACTGCACACCAGCAAGTCGTAAACGCATCCTTGCATCGCGCCGACGCGGCTAACCAATCCAGTTTACCGCAACTTAAAAGCGACCGTGCTGAAATGCCGACGCGTCCGTGAGTGGCCGTTCAGCCCGAGAGTCAAATGTCGATTTCGATGACAAGCAGCGTTCCCGCCCGCGGCGTTGCGCGATGGCTCATGCCGCTCTGCATCGGCACCATTGTCTACGTGTTCTTTCTGGGCATGGGCGACATCATGCTGCGCGACCCCGATACGCCGTGGCAGATCGCGGTCGGGCAGTGGATCCTCGAACACCGCGCGCTGCCCTACAATGACATTTATTCGTTCACCCGGGCCGGCGAAGCCTGGATCTCGAGTTCCTGGCTGTCGCAAATCCTGTTCGCGCTTGCTTACGAGCCCTCGAACTGGTCGGGCGCAGTTATCCTGACCTCGCTTGCGATCGGTGCGACTGCGGCGATTTTCGTCTACCTGCTCGAGCCCTATCTGGCACCCGCGCGCGCCTTTCTGCTCCTCATCCCGCTCCTCGCGATGGCACTAGGCCACTTTCTTGCGCGGCCACACATGCTGGCCTTGCCTGTCATGCTGGCCTTTGTCGGCGGGCTGCTGGCAGCCGCCGATCGGCGTGCCGCACCCGCCTGGCTGTTGCTGCCTTTGATGGCATTGTGGGCCAATCTTCACGGCGGCTTCGTCATGGGACTGGTGCTGATCGGCCCCATTGGCCTCGATGCGATCGCAGCCGCCGATCGCAAGGACCGATTTGCACTGGCAGCGCGCTGGGCCTTGTTCGGACTGGCCGCGCTTGCCGCGAGTTGCTGCACACCGTATGGCTGGGAGACGCTGCTCGGAGCCACGAAGATCCTCAGCCTTGGCAAGCTGCTCACGGTGATCCCAGAGTGGATGCCGGCCGACTTCAGCTCGTTCAATCTGTTTGGAGCCGCCCTGCTCGGTTTGATCGCCCTCGGCTATTGCAGCGGATTGGTGCTGCCGTGGACCCGTATTCTCCTGCTGCTCGGCCTGACCTGGGCCGCACTCTCCCACGTCAGAAACATCGAGGTCTTTGCGCTGTTGACTCCGCTCGTGGTTGCGAAGCCGATCGCCGAACAATTGGGATTGACGAGAGCTGCCGCGCAAGAAGCGCGGTACTCTCTCGCAATGACGGCAATGGCGGCGCTCGCGATCGTCGCCGCCGGCTGGAGCATCACACGCTCCTACGCCACACCCGACCGGTATGCCTTTCTCCGCAATCTGACTCCGGCGGCTGCAGTCGACCTGCTTGAACAGCGGCACGCGCGACGGATCTTCAGCACCGCTCCGATCGGCGGCTATCTGATCACCCGCAACATCAAGACCTTCATTGATGGCCGCGCCGAGCTGTATGGAGAGCAGTTTGTGCTCGATTACTACGATGCCATCGAAGGCAAGAACGTCGAGACCCTGGTGCGTCTGCTCGAGACCTACCGGATTGACGCGACGCTGCTGAACACCACCACTCCCGCCGCGCAAATCATGGACCATTTGTCGGGCTGGAAGCGGATCTATACAGATGATGTCGCCGTGGTTCACGTCCGCGACGATGTAGCGGCGCAGCTTCCTTCCGGGGCGCGGTGAATCGAGACATCGCCGCGAGCTCTCGCGTCCCCTTGGACATGCCTACCAAGGAAAGCTTGCCTGCCGCCATCCTTCGAGACGCCGCCTGCGGCGAGCCCCCAGGATGAGGTCACGTTGTGCAAAGATATCAGGGCCTCGTGAGCAACCCGCGAAGGCGGGCATCGCCGGGCGAACCATGCAGGCCGACTGCCTCGGCTGACTCTGCCGCACAAAAGGAAAGAGCCCCGTCGGCGACGGGGCTCTCAAATTCTCAAATCGACCAAACTTACTTCAGGCTGGACGAGATCGAGCCGAACTTGGTGTTCAGCGTGCTGCCGAGATTGTTGATGACGGTGATGATCGCCAGCGCGATGCCAGCGGCGATCAGGCCGTATTCAATCGCGGTGGCGCCGGATTCGTCCTTCACGAAACGCGAAACGAGGTTCTTCATAGACTGCTCCAAAGAGTACACGAGGCTACAACTGATCTGGTCTTCCCGGCTTCCCAGCGCCGCCCGACCATGGAACCAAACGTAGAGGCAAAGACTTGCGTCGCAGTTAACTTGGCTGCGTAAACACGGAGCGGTTTGCGCGTATTGGCCGATGGTAAAGGGGAATTGAAAACAATCGGTTAAATTGCCGGCATTTGCGGCGAAGGCCGCCTCACGGATTTACCCCAAGTTATGACCGGCCATGGTCCAATGCCGCCCGCTCCAACAAGAACAAGCAGGACGACGAGGCGGCATGTCCCTTTCCTTCGCCAACAGCATCGCGGTGCAGAGCCGCGCGCGCGCCCTGGTGCCGCTGTGCGCCGGTGCCGGCGCCTATCTGTTCTTCCTCTATGTTGGCGACACGCTGCTTCAGGACTCCGACTCGTTCTGGCAGATCAAGATCGGGCAATGGATCCTCGATCACGGCGCTGTGCCGTACACCGATCTCTATTCCTTCACGCGGACCGGTGCGCCGTGGATCTCGACGTCGTGGCTGTCGCAGGTCCTGTTCGCCTTCTCCTATGCGCAATGGGACTGGGCCGGACCGGTGATGCTGACCGCGATCGGGATGGCGCTCACGGTCGCCGTGTTCGTCTACCTGCTCGATGCGCAGATCGCCGCGCCGCGCGCGGTCCTGTTCGCGATGCTGGCGCTGATGCTGTCGATCCATCACGTGCTGGCGCGGCCGCATATCCTGGCGCTGCCGGTCATGGTGGCGTGGGTCGGCCTGTTGATGTCGGCGGCCGACCGCAGGAGCGCACCGTCCTGGACCTGGCTGCCGCTGATGGCGCTGTGGGCCAATCTGCATGGCGGCTTCGTGCTGGGCCTCGCGCTGATCGGCCCGATCTCGCTCGAAGCGGTCGAGCATGCCGAGAAAGGAAAACGGCTTTCGCTGTTCATGCACTGGGTGCTGTTCGGCATCGCCGCGCTGATCGCAAGCTGCTGCACGCCCTATGGCTGGCGCACGCTGATGGGCGCGACCAACATCCTCAGCCTCGGCGAGCTGCTGACGCTGATCTTCGAATGGATGCCGGCGAACTTTGCTACTTTCACCGCGTTCGAGGGCGCCCTGCTCGGCCTGATCGCGCTCGGCTATTACCGCGGCATCGTGCTCTCGGCGCCCCGGATCTTCCTGATCCTGTTCCTGACCTGGAGCGCGCTGACCCATGTCAGGAGCATCGAGGCATTCGCCTTCCTGGTGCCGCTGGTGCTGGCAAAGCCGCTCGGCGAGATGTTCTCGCGCCCGCCCGCCGATGCCGCCGGCGCCGACCGCGGGCCAGCCCGTTATGTCACCGCAGCAGGCGCGCTGATGATAGTGGCCGCGAGCTGGACCACGACCGCGCTCTACATGAGCCACCACCGCTTCACCTTCACGATGACGCAGACGCCGGTCGCGGCGGCCGACCTGCTCGAGAAGCTTGGGGCCAAGCGCGTCTTCAACGCCTATCAGTTCGGCGGCTACCTGATCTCGCGCGACATCCCCGTCTATGTCGACGGGCGCGCCGAGCTCTATGGCGAGAAATTCGTCATGGACTTCTTCAAGGCAACCGAAGGCAAGAAGCCCGCGCTGCTGCCGCGCCTGCTCGACGAGGCCAAGATCGACGCGACGATCCTGGTCGCCGATGCGCCGGGCCCGGAGATCCTCGACCAGCTCAAGGGCTGGAAGCGGGTCTATCACGACGACATCGCTGTGGTCCATGTGCGGGAGAAGGCAGACGGGGCTGCGGCGGAGCTGCCGAAATGAAGACGGGGCTTTAGGACGCGAACGCGCAAAAGCGTGGTGTCAGCTTCCGGGTGAGCAGCAGACTCTCGCTGGCAAGCCGACCGTCTCCGTTTGCCCCCACATTGGCCCCTTCGGCGCGGGAAACGCGTCAGATCGCTAGCAAGATTTGGGAGGGAGCAGCAACTGCGCGCAGCATCAGATCGCTTGGCCATCCGCAGCAGTCGTGTGTAAGGCAGAGCTCTAACTGCCTGTCGATGACAGCCGACGCAACGCCACCATCGCGCACAAGAGAATGGGCACGCCCAGGAACGCGCCAACCGGTCCCCACATCCAGGTCCAGCAAGCGATGGAGAGGAAAACGAGGAATGGATTGATCGTGAGCCGATGACCGATGAGGGTCGGCGTGATGACTTGCCCCTCCAGTACTGTGATGCCGAGATAGGCGATCGGCGCGATGACTGCATGACTGAGCGCGGAAAACGCAATGAGACCGACAACGAACAGCGTCGCGATGATGGTCGCGGGACCCAGATAGGGTATGAAGTTCAGTACCGCCGCAAGCATGCCCCACAGGAACGGATGTGGCAGCCCCACAAGCCAGGTCAGCACCGTGGCGGCAATCCCGAGACAGATGTTCACGACAGTCAACGTGCCGAAATAGATCGACGTGTTGACCTGAATATCCTTGAGAATGTCCGTTGCTGTTTGGCGCGCACTGTGATTCTGGAACAGCAGTAGCATCCCACTCTGAATATCGCGCTGGTAAATCAGGTGGAAGACCAGCGCGACGACAAAGATCAGGGCTTGACTGACCAGAGGCGTCAGGACGGAGAGGATGGCAGTTACAATATTGGGAGAGGACAGGTTGACGGCGCTCGCGCTCTGGTCCTCGCCGGTCACTTGCGAGAGCGCGTTGCCGATCTCCTCGAAGAACGCGAGCGGATTTCCCAAGGTCTGCAGGCGTTCCTTGAGGAGCACACCAAGTTCACTCGTCCGCCCGACCCAGTAGGTCAGCGGAACGGTCAGGACCCCGACTATCACCACCATGCTCGCGATCAGGAGGAACACCAGGACAGTCGATGTGAGCGGACGCGACAAACCTCGTCGCTCGAGGCCGTCGACCACAGGCAGCAGCACCATGGCAATCACCCACGCCAACAGCACCGGCACAACTACGCTCGCCATGCTGTAGGCGATGCCGGCCAGAGCGAGGACGAACAGCCCGACGACCGAAATCCGTACCGCCCAGTTCCAGCTCTCCACCGAATCGAGCATCGGCGTCCGTGGCTCCGGGCCTCCCACGCGAAGAACGTAGTGCAGGTGGCGTGCGGTTTCGGCAGTTCTACCGGGCTGCATGCTCATGCTCTCTCCCCGGATTCTGGCGCATCGCGGTGTGTCGTCGGTGATTGCCGCACGACCCATCCAGCAGCGGGTACCGAGCAGAAAGTCTCGCGATTCCGCTTCTCCATTGATCTAGATCAAGCGACCAAGAATAGACTTTGATGCCCCCTACCAAAACCGGAGCTGCGGCTACTCCCGGCACATCGCTGCGGCCGGGACAAGCCCGGCCATGACGCTGTGGAAGCTTCAGTGCCCCAAGCTGTTGGGCCATATGCGGTAGCCCTCCCCGCAAGGGGGAGGAAAAGCACCTTCGCCGCGAGTCCTGTTACCTGCAGGGATGGCGGTTGCCGTCGAAACCGAGATAGGTGCCCGTCGCCGGATCGAACGAGCGGAAGCGCGCGGCGCACGAACGCGACATAGCGCCGTCAGCGCGCGCCAGGACGTTGCCCACGCCTGCCGCGCCGTCCGGCAATTCGAGGCCGCGCCGGCCCGCCGGCGTCAGCGTGCCGTTCAGGTTGCGATTGGGGTTCTCCGCTTCGTACGTATCCGGATGACTGCTCGCAAAACCGGATTGCGCATAGGCGGTGGTTGCAGTCAGGGCCGACAGCACAGCCACGGCAGCGAGGATTTTCAGTCCAGTCATCGTCGATCTCCATCATTGACCGGTGCAGCGTGCGGCCGGCGCGATGGGAAGTGGATCGAGATGATGTGTAGGACAAGCTCGCCGGGCTCCAGATTCGCCACCGGGCGTGATCTGACCGTTCAAACACAGAAAGAGTCGTTTGCTTATGCAACGCGGCAAGCTCCGCGTTGCGCGCCAACGCGGAATCAATTCCCCGTCTGCAGTTCGCCAAAACGCTCCCAGCTCTTGCCGTTGAAGCGCATGAACTGCATCTGGTCGACCGGGACGTGATCGATCGGGCTGGTGTTGACCTTGATGCCGGGCAGCAACATCGGCAGTTCGAGATCACGAATCGCATAGGCCTGCTTCAGGATGTTCTCGGTCGAGAGGTCGTCGCCGCAGGCCTTCAGCACCGCCTCCAGCGCCATCGCGCTGTTGTAGGAATTGACGTAGTTGGTGTCGTGCTGATCGGCCTCGGGCACATACTTCGTCATGAACTCGCGCCAGCCCTTGACGCCGGGATCATCCTTCCAGGCGGGATCGTCGGGGTCCTTGACGTAGGCGGTGGAGAGAATGCCGGTGCCGGCCTCCAGCCCTGCGGGCTCCATCACCGTCGAGACCCATACCGCGACGTTGGAGAGGAACGTCATCGGACGCCAGCCGATCTCGAAGGATTTTCTGATGGCTTGCGCGGCGAATTTCGGCGTCGCCGCGATCACGAACACGTCCGCGCCTGAGGCCTTCAGCTTGACGATCTGCGAGTCGATGGTCGGATCCTGGATCTCGTAGGTGGCATTGGTGACGACGGAATCGTATTTCTCGCCGAGCACGTCCTTGAGGCCAGCGAGATAATCGCGGCCGTAATCGTCGTTCTGCGAGATCACGGCGAATTTTGCGTTGGGATTCTTCGCCAGCGCATAGCGCGCATAGAGCCGTGCCTCGTAGCGGAACGGCGCCTGCACACCCATCGTCGCCTGCGGATATTGCGCGATATCGGCGAATTTCGAGGCGCCGGAGCCGATGAACAGCTGCGGTACGTTTTTGCTCTGCAGATACTTTGCGATCGCCGTGTTATGGGCGGTGCCGATCGAGGAGAAGATCAGCGCGACCTCGTCGCTCTCGACCAGCCTGCGGGTCTGCTCGACCGATTTCGGCGGCGCGTAGCTGTCGTCGAGCGAGATCAGGTTGACCTTGCGGCCGTTGATGCCGCCCTTCTCGTTCAGCATCTTGAAATAGCCGACCTCGCCCTTGCCGAGCGCGCCGAACGCCGACACCGGCCCGCTATAGGGCATGGTCTGGCCAATCCTGATCTCGGTTGCGGTGACGCCTCGCATCTCGGCAGCGATGGAAGCGGCAGGCAATGTTACAATTGAAACGGCGCCAAGCACGCCCAATGCCCTCGCAAAGCGCATCGGCTTCCCCTCCCCTTTGTTGGTGCGATTACGCCGCACCTTTATTTGAAGGGAGCATGCCATGACATTGCGGCGAACTCCAATCATTATCAGTGACGGCTATCGTAGGGTGGGCAAAGCGACTTGTCTCGCCGTAGCTCGAAGAGCGAAGGCAGACGCGTGCCCACCATCGCGCGCACGGCGTAGGAGTGGTGGGCACGGCGCGTGCGCGCCTTTGCCCACCCTACGGCCTTCATCCTGTGACCAGAAGCCGACGAGTCCGGGAGCAATGCAGTAGATGCGACATCATTCCGGCAGCCCAGCCTTGCGAAGCGCGTCCGTCAGATGTTTGCAATCGCTTGAAAGCCTATACAGCTCCTTTGGCACAAAGCGCGAAATTGAGAACTCAGGCATGAGACGAAGGACTTCAGCGGCATAATGATTGGATCGGCTCTTATTGCCGGTCAAAGCATAGCAAGCCGCCAAGTGCGCAGGCCCCCAAAACCTTGTACTCGGATAACGAGCGAAAGCCGCGATGGCATCATCATACTGATGTGTCATGAAGTACGCCCTGCCCACCGGTCCCCAATACCATTTCGGAGCAAAGAAGGGATCGATAACCTTCGCTTCTTTGAAGTACTCCAGGCACTTTACGGGATCTCCGAGGCGGAGATACAGGTCGCCTAGATTCGCTCGGACCGTAGGGTTGTTTGGGTTCAGCGCGAGCGCCCGTGCATAATGGTACTCAGCAAGGTCGTACGAACGGCGATGCATGAGTACCCAACCCAAGGCTGCCAAACACACTTCCTGGCCATCATCGAGCTCGACGGCTCTCTTGGCCGACGCTAACGCTTGGTTCAACGCTGTATCGGATGAACCACTCAAGTCCAAATACCATTCGCGACAGAACGCAAACGCGAGCAACGCATGAGGTTTTGCGTACTCTGGATCGAGTTCTATGGCGCGCTTGAGCAGGCGCCGCGCTTCAGCCTCATTAGCAGCGTCGTACACTGGCAAGGCATCGCCGCGCAGCACACACTCATATGCGGCCAGGCTAGTTGGTGGCTTGCGTTTTGCACGATCAGCACGGTCGGCTTGCAACCGTCCTACGAGGGTACCAACGATTGTCCGAACGACCCGATCCTGGACGTCGAACAGCTCTTCCAGGGGCCGATCAAATCGATCCGCCCAGATATGGTGCCCGGATGACGCGTCAATGAGCTGGGCGGTGATGCGAATGCGATCTCCAAGCCGCCGGACGCTACCTTCTAATACATATTGAATACCTAGTTCTCGGCCGACGCGACCGACATCGACGTTTGGCCCGCGAAATTGGAAGGAGGAATTGCGCGCCAGCACACGCAATTGTCGGAAACGCGACAGCTCGATAATAATGTCATCGCTGATACCGTCACCGAAATATTGCTGGTCTTCGCCACTGCTCATGTTGTCGAAAGGCAATACGGCGATCGAGGGCTTTTCGGTTACGGCGCGATCTACCGTCATCGCGATCGTTGGCGTGCCACTGACGCGGTAGGCATGCACAGGCTCGGCGATATTCTTCAGGGCATGAGCGCCGATATCGTCGAACCCAACCTTGACCTTGTTCCTGACATAGTCATAGGCGGTGTGAGAGACGACGATGCCGCCAGGCTCGGCGAGGGTTTCGAGGCGTACGGCGATGTTGACCCCGTCGCCAAAGATATCATCATCTCCGATGATAATATCACCGACGTGAATACCGATGCGAAATTCGATCCGCCTATCCTGCGGCACGTTGGCGGCCTGCTCAGCCATACAACGTTGGATTTCGTCGGCACATCGCACGGCGTCGACAGGGCTTGCAAACTCAACAAGGGCCCCGTCTCCAGTATTCTTGACGATACGTCCGTGATGCTCCGAGATTTTGGGGTCGACAAGCGTCCTTCCAAGAGCTTGAAGCTGCGCCAGTGTGCCTTCTTCGTCGCTCCCCATTAAGCGACAAGAGCCCACGACATCCGCCGCCAGAATAGCCGCCAGTCGCCGCTCAATGTGCTCGCTGCTCAAGATGCACCCCGGGGGCTCGGGGAAATTGAATACCTGGATTATAGCACGTGCGCCAATGTCTGGCCATGTGCACCGTCCGCCTCGGATCACAACCGGCCCCTAGCGACGCACGGCCGATCGTTGGCTTCTGGCCCACAAGGCGACATGTTCGAGCGAGTTAATGTGCCGCTCCTTGGCCGTAGCGGACGGGAACTGCACTCGCCGCGATGGGGGCACCGAACGATCCGCGCGAGCAAATCACGCTCACAAAGGACCGCAGGGGGCAAAGCGCAAGCGTGCCTACCTTGCGTCTTGCTACATCTGTAACATCTTAAGAGGTGACCCGCCCGTTCTGCCATGCGGTAATGCAATGGTCGAACAGGAATACACATCATGCTGCTTCGCAATCTCTTCGCCGCGCTTCTCGTCACGATCTCGCTCGGCGCGGCGCATGCGGCGCCGCGATGGCTGAACCTGCCGCCGACGCCGACCTTGCCGAAGGCGGCGCAGAGCGGCCTCGCGCCCGTCAACGGGGTGAAGATCTGGTACGCCATGTTCGGCCGCGGTGAGCCCGTCGTCCTGCTGCACGGCGGCCTCGCCAACGCCAGTTACTGGGGCCACCAGGTGCGCGCGCTGCAAGGCCGCTATCAGGTCATCGTCATGGACAGCCGCGGGCATGGGCGCAGCAGCCGCAACCAAGAGCCCTATGGCTACGACCTGATGGCCTCGGACGTGGTCGCCCTGCTCGACCACCTCAAGATCAAGAAGGCCGCGATCGTCGGCTGGAGCGACGGCGCCATCATCGGCCTCGACATCGCGATGAAGCATCCGGAGCGGGTGAGCAGACTGTTCGCCTTCGCGGCGAACTCCGATCCGTCAGGCGTTGCGGACATCGCCTCGAACGACGTCTTCAACGCCTACATCGCGCGGGCCGGCGAAGAGTACAAGCGCCTCTCGCCGACGCCGACGGAGTACAAGAGCTTCGTCGCGGAGATTACGAAAATGTGGGAGAGCCAGCCGAAATGGACGGCCTCGGACCTCGCGGCGATCAAGGTCCCGACCTGGATCGTCGACGGCGACCACGACGAGGCGATCAAGCGCGAGAACACCGAGTTCATGGCGGCGAACATTCCGGGCGCCGGCCTCTTGATCCAGCCGGAGGTCAGTCACTTCTCGTTCCTGCAGGATCCAGAGCAGTTCAGTGACGATGTGTTGCGGTTTCTCGGGCGCCGAGATGCCGCGCCGAAGTGAAATGTCGTAGGGTGGGCAAAGCGCAAGCGTGCCCACCACTTCCGTTGTGACTGCGAGAGATCGTGGGCACGGCGCTGCGCGCCTTTGCCCACCCTACGAGGCTGTTGTTGTTGCGAGCGCAACTGCATCAATGACGGAGTTCGTGGTGACGGCGCGGCACACTCCCGTGTCCCGGACGCGCTGCAGCGTGCAACGCTGCTGCGCAGAGCCGGGACCCAGAAAGCGACACGGCAGGATGCAGAGACAAGGGCCCCGGCTCTGCGGAGCGGCACTTCGCGCCGCACCGCATCCGGGGCACGAGACCTGAGTTTCGGGCGCAACTGCGTCAACACCGGCAATAAAAAAACGCGGCGTTGCCGCCGCGTTTTTCAATTCGATTGGCCGCCTGCGGTCAGGCCTGCGGCTGCGGCTCCAAGCCGGGATCCGGATCGGGGCGCGGACGCGACTTGCCGGCCGGGGGCACGGCGGAGGCGCGCGGCGTGGTCGGTTCGAGCACGGACTCGCGGTTCGGCTTCTTGCCCTTGAGCAGGTCGACGATCTCGTCGCCGGTCAGCGTCTCGAACTCGAGCAGGCCCTTGGCCAGGGCTTCGAGGTCGGCGTGCTTCTCGGTGAGGATGCGGGTCGCTTCCTTGTAGCCTTCCTCGACCAGGCGCTTGATCTCGGAGTCGATCTTCTGGACCGTGGCTTCAGAAGCGTTCTGCGTCCGCGACACCGACATGCCCAAGAACACCTCGTCCTGGTTCTCGCCATAGGAGACGGTGCCGAGCTCTTCGGACAGGCCCCAGCGCGTCACCATCATGCGGGCAAGGCGCGTGGCCTGCTCGATGTCGGAGGCAGCGCCGGACGTCACCTTCTCGCGGCCGAAGATCAGCTCTTCGGCGACGCGGCCGCCCATCATGATGGCGAGGCGCGAGGTCATCTGCTCCAGCGACATCGACAGCTTGTCGCGCTCCGGCAGCTGCATGACCATGCCGAGCGCACGGCCGCGCGGGATGATGGTCGCCTTGTGGATCGGATCGGTCGCCGGCACGTTGAGGCCGACGATGGCGTGGCCGCCCTCGTGATAGGCCGTCAGCAGCTTCTCTTCCTCGGTCATGACGAGCGACTTGCGCTCGGCGCCCATCATGACCTTGTCTTTTGCCTCTTCGAACTCGGCCTGCGTCACCATCCGCTTGTTGCGGCGGGCGGCGGTCAAGGCGGCCTCGTTGACGAGGTTCATCAGGTCGGCGCCGGAGAAGCCCGGGGTGCCGCGCGCGATGGTCTTGAGGTTGATATCCGGGGCCAGCGGCACCTTGCGGACGTGAACCTTGAGGATCTGCTCGCGGCCGACGACGTCGGGATTGGGCACCACGACCTGACGGTCGAAGCGGCCCGGACGCAGCAGCGCGGGATCGAGCACGTCCGGGCGGTTGGTCGCGGCGATCAGGATCACGCCCTCGTTCGCCTCGAAGCCGTCCATCTCGACCAGCAGCTGGTTCAGCGTCTGCTCGCGCTCGTCATTGCCGCCGCCGAGACCGGCGCCACGGTGACGACCGACCGCGTCGATTTCGTCGATGAAGATGATGCAGGGCGCATTCTTCTTGGCCTGCTCGAACATGTCGCGGACGCGGCTGGCGCCGACGCCGACGAACATCTCGACGAAGTCCGAACCCGAAATGGTGAAGAACGGCACGTTGGCTTCGCCCGCGACCGCGCGCGCGATCAGGGTCTTACCGGTGCCGGGAGGGCCGACCAGCAGCACGCCGCGCGGAATGCGGCCGCCGAGGCGCTGGAATTTGCCGGGGTCGCGCAGGAATTCGACGATCTCCTGGAGGTCCTGCTTGGCCTCGTCGACGCCGGCGACGTCCTCGAAGGTGACGCGGCCATGCGCTTCGGTCAGCATCTTGGCGCGCGACTTGCCGAAGCCCATCGCCTTGCCGGCGCCGCCCTGCATCTGCCGCGACAGGAATATCCAGACACCGATCAGCGCGATGAAGGGCAGCCAGGAGACCAGCAGCGAGACGAACCACGGCACGTTGTCGCCGGGCGGCTTCGCGGTGATCTGGACCTTGCTGTCATAGAGGCGCTTCACCAGCGTCGGGTCGCTCGGCGCATAGGTCTGGAAGCTTGAGCCATTGGTGAAGGTGCCGTGAATCTCCGGCCCCTGGATCACGACGTCGCGCACATTGCCGCGGTCAACTTCGCTCAAGAGCTGGGAGAAGGCGATATCCTGCGAGGAGGCGCGCTGACCCGGATTCTGGAAGAGCGTGAACAACGCCAATAGCAGCAAGACAATGATGACCCAGAGGGCGAAATTGCGCAGATTGGCGTTCATCGATCTTCCTTCGTGGTCGCGCGGATCGCGGCCCTGATCCTTCGGGAGCTATTTGCCCATTTATCTGGCCCAGTTACCGTGGGCAATGCGAGGAAATCCCCAAGGAATCCCCATCGTTAGACGTATACAATTTAGGTGCCGCCCCCGTCGCTGCCAAGGGAACGAGATGGGACTATTTATCCCATCTTAGAGCGATTCCCGCTGAAATAATGGCGAGCTGGCCGGGGTTTTTCCTGCCTGGTTAAGGTGTCCTGACGCGGTACGGCGGGAAACGGCCGGTGTCATGATCCGCTCTCACCGGCCTTTGGACCGCCGGGCCGGCGCCGGCGCGATGTGGATACGCCCCCCGGCAAGGCTGATCAAGGCTCCCGCAAGGGTCTGCTTCAGGATCGCACGGCCATTTGCGGGTGCACGGCGGCTTGCCGGCCGATCAGCGGCGATGGCCCGATCGAGCGCGGCCAGGAGGGTTTCGACCTTGCCGAGTTCCGCCGGCCCTTCGTGGCCGAGCGCGTCGATGGCCCGCAGCAGGAGCCGCAGCCGGACTTCCTCCGGAAGCAAGGCAAAGGCCGAAGCCTCGAAGCTTCGGCCAGCTGCCTGCGACGCATCGCCGCGATCCCGCAGCCGAAGGAAGCGCTCGGCGCCGTCGGCCAGCACCTCGACCGCCGCATTGGCGCGGGCGAGCCGGCTCGCAAGCCGCGCCAGGCTGCGGGCATCGCCGCCCTCGGCCGCGAGCTGCGGCAGCAGCGCACGCAGCCGCGGCCGGGTGAAATTCGCATCGCGGTTGGTGGGATCGTCGGCGAAGCCGATCTTCGCCCGCCGCAACGTCGCGACCAGCTGCGACTTCGGAACGTCGAGCAGCGGGCGGGCCAGCACGACGCCGTCGCGCGTCGACAGACGCGCCATCGCCGACAATCCGGCCAATCCGCTGCCGCGCAGCATCCGCATCAGCAAAGTCTCGGCCTGGTCGTCACGGGTGTGGGCGGTCAGCACATGGCTCGCGCCGGCCTTGCGCGCGGTCTCGGCGAGGAGGCGGTAGCGGGCCTCGCGCGCCGCCGCGGGCAGTCCCGTCTTCGGCTTTTCGCCGCGCCAGCGCAGGGTCCGGTGCGGCAGGCCGAGCTCGGCCGCGAGCCGCTTGACCTCGCGCGCCTCGCGCGCGGCTTCCGGACGCAGGCCGTGATCGACGGTGACGACAAGGAGACGAGGAGCGCGCGAAAAGCTGCGCCGCCAGCGCGCCGCGAGCCACATCAGCGCAACGGAGTCAGGGCCGCCGGAAACCGCGAGCACCAGCGCGGGTGCGCTCTTCAGCCCGGCGAAGAGCTGCTTCGCCTCGCGCGCCGAGATCGGTGAATTGTCGTCGTCTGACATGACGCTGCAATCGTCCGCGGATGGATCGACTGTTTAGCGCAATGCCATCCGCTTTGTCAGCGGATCAGCACTTCACCCGCTTCTGCTCGCGATCGACCGCGGCTTTGACGCCGGCCGAGGCGCGCGGATATTTGCGGCCGACCTCGCCGAAGGCGGCGCAGGCGGCTTCCTTCTCCTTCAGCGCCGCGAGCGACTGGCCGAGCCGCAGCAGTGCATCGGGCGCCTTGGCCGACTTGTCGTATTTGGTGGTGACGGCGAGGAAGGCCTCCGCGGAGTCCCGATATTGCTGGCGCTGGTAATAGCTCTCGCCGAGCCAGTATTGCGCATCGCCGAGCAGCGGGTCGCTCGGATATTTCTGCGCAAAATTCTTCATGGTCTGCTCGGCGAGCGCGTAGTCCTTGCGCTGCATGTAGCCGATGCCGAGGTCGAACTCGTCGCGCGGCGTTGCCGAGGGCGGCAGTGTGGTCAAGCCTGCGCCGCCTGATGGCGCAGGATAGCCCTGTTGCGCCGGGGGATAGCCGGGCTGTGCGGCCGGCGGCACGCCCTGCTGGTAGCGCGGGCTGGTGTTGGCGAGATCGATCGGCTCGCCGGCGTTGCGGCCGCCGGGGGCGCCGACCTGACCGGTTGCCGGCATCGGCTGCTGGCCGCCGCCGAGCGCGCGCGGCGCACCGGGCGCGCTCGGGTTCTGGTTGGGGTCGAAGGCATCGCCGCGGCGGCGCGTGCCGGGGGCGCCGGGCGCCGGCTGCTCCTGAACGATCGGCGCGGGCGCAGCGCTCTGCGGCTGCTCGTACTTGGGCTGCGCCGCCTGCTGCTGCTGACGATAGGCAGGAGGAGCGATCTGCGCGGGCGGCGCGGCGGAGATATTGGGCTGGACCGGCGCCTGTCCGGGGGCGGCTTGCGCGCCGCCTTCGAGCGCACGCAGGCGCTCTTCGAGCTGGCGGTTGCGATATTGCAGCTCTTCGTTCTGGCCGGTGAGCTGGCGCAGCTGGTTCTCCAGCCGCTCGATCCGCATCTCGGGATCGTCATCCGACTGCGCCATGATCGACTGCGCCAGGACAGGCGAGCTCAAGACCACGGGCGAGCACAAGGAGAGCAGCGCGGCGATCGCCGCAGTGCCGGTAAGAACCTTAAATCTGGATGACATCTTGCCCTGACGACGAAAGCGAAATGGCCTGCGACGGAACCTTCGACGCGCCACACATTGAAGTGGAGTACGCCAAAAATGTGACTGCCACAAAGGGGTTTCTGTCACAGATCGCTGAAACGAAACCGGCGCCCGCGAGGGCGCCGGATCATCCAATTCTGAAGCTGAACGGCAGCTGACTGGACGCGTTACGAGCTCGCGTTCAGCACGGTGACGGCGCGCCGGTTCTGCGACCAGCAGGAGATGTCGTTACAGACGGCGACGGGCCGCTCCTTGCCGTAGGAGATCGTGCGCATGCGGTTCGGATCGATGCCGCGCGAGGCGAGGAACGAGCGCACCGACTGGGCGCGCCGGGCGCCGAGGGCGATGTTGTATTCGCGGGTGCCGCGCTCGTCGGCATGGCCCTCGATGGTGAAGGAGTAGCGCGGATAGGTCTGCAGCCACTGCGCCTGCTTCTCCAGGGTCACGATCGCCTGCGGGGTCAGATCGGTCTGGTCGCTCTCGAAGAACACGCGGTCGCCGACATTGACGACGAAGTCCTGCTGGCTGCCCGGCGTCGCCGCGCTTCCATTGGCGTCCATAGCCGCGTTCTTGTTGGCGCAGGCGCCCATCGACAGCGCGATTGCCACCACTGCGGCCAGCTTCAATCCCTGGAGGATACGCATAGGATAGTTCATTCCGGAGCCTCCACGCTCACGTTCGTCCACTGCTGTCCGGTCTACAGGGGGTTGGTTAAGCGAACGTTCCGTCAACCTTGACGGAACCTTGCTTCACACGGTCAAATGCCCCCAACCAGCGAAAAGCACCCATCATGGTTAATGGTTTGTAAATGTGGCGCGAGGGTGAAGGCAAGCCGCGCCGGCAAGCAAAATGCCGGGTTTTGCTGGAATTTTGGACAACAGAGGCCACGCGGCCACTTAATTCCGTGAAGACCCCCGGATGCCGTGAAGACCCCCGGGTCAGCCCGGGGACACGGCTCAAGCCGGACTGAGCGGCGCTGAAACCAGCATCGGCCGGGACACAGCCTGGCGCTGGCTGACACGGTCGAACAGCATCCGGCGCTCGAAAGCGCTCGAGCGCATGATCGGAAAGCGGGTCAGGACCCGCTCGCGGAGCGTCGCGAAATCCGAGGCCATCAGGACCACCTGGCGCGAATGCCAGCCCGGAAACGGCCGCGGCTCCGTGAGGGTCTCGTGCAGGAAGACGCGGCGATAGAACGCCTGGTGGTCCGTCCGCACCATCGCCAGGCCAAGATCGGCCTTGAAATGATCGCAGGCCAGATAAGCCAGCCGCAACGTCAGGTAGGGCAGTTCGTGAAAGCGCTGGCTCTTTTCGGGGTCCGCGGCAAACCGCGCCGGATCGACGAAAACCTCGCCGCGATCGAGCCGAGGGTGAAGAACGTCGCCGAACAATTCGGATGTGTAGGACATCCGCTGCTCAGACGTCAGGACGTGAAGGCGAAGAGAGCTACAGAGTTCGCCGTCGAGATAGATGCCGAAAATCCAGGCATTGGGCGATTCATCGTAGACGTCGACGATCCGCTGCGAGGCCGACGGCGAGATCAATCCGCCGTGCAGATAGGCCCGGTAGCGCATCTCGTAGAGGGCCTCTCGTTCCTCGGGAGTCTCGATGAGGCGGTAGTCGACCCGGTCGAACAGCCCTGCCCCCCGCATGTCCTGCGGTGCTCGCGGTTCGGCTCCTGACTTCATCTGGTACTCCCGACACTGCAAGCAACTTCCGCGAGTGCAGGGGAAGATTAATGAGTCCTTAATAAAATTGCAAAGGATTCGGGCCTTTACGGTTAACTTCCAGGCCCCGCAAGACTCCGGGGGAGTGCCAGAAACATACTGGAAACACAGGAGAAAACAGGAGGGCTGCGCGCGCCGCTAGGCGAAGGAGCGCGAGGAGATCGAAACGATCTGCGCGTCCGCGATGCGGCGGCCATGCGAGGCGTCGAGCAGCTGACGTATCCGGATCGCCGGCACGGGCCGGCTGAACAGGTAGCCCTGCCCTTCGGAGACGGTGCCGTCGGCGCTGATCAGCTCGAGCTGCTCGTTGGTCTCGATGCCCTCGACCACGACCGACATGCCGAGATCGGCGGACAGCCGCGCCACGCCGCGCAGCAGCGTCAGCGGACGATCGGTGTCGATCCCTTCCAGGAAGGAGCGGTCGATCTTGACCTTCTGCATCGGGAAATTGTGCAGGTAGCTGAGGCTGGAATAGCCGGTGCCGAAATCATCGAGCGAGATGCGCACGCCGAGCGCATGCAATTGCGACAGGATGTCGTGGGTGAGCTGGGTGTTGCGCAGCAGTGACGATTCGGTGATCTCGATCTCGAGACGATGCGCCGGCAGGCCTGAGACCTCCAGCGCATAGCGGATCTCGCTCAGCACGTCGCGCTGGTGGAATTGCTGCGGCGAGAAGTTGACGGCGACGCTGACGCCGTCCGGCCACTTCATGCATTCCATGCAGGCGCGGCGCAGGATCCAGCGGCCGAGATCGACGATCAGTCCCATGTCCTCGGCGACCGGGATGATGTCGACCGGCGAGACCGTGCCGCGCACCGGATGATTCCAGCGCAGCAGCGCCTCGCAGGTGGTGATCTTGCCGGACTTGAGGTTGACCAGCGGCTGGTAGAACAGCTCGAACTCCTCGTTGGCGAGCGCCTTGCGCAGGTCGAGCTCGAGGATACGGCGCGCCTCGACGGTGGCCGCCATCTCGTCGCGGAAGAAGCAGAAGGTGCCGCGGCCGTCGGCCTTGGCTCGGTAGAGCGCCATGTCGGCGTTCTTCAAGAGCGTATCGGCACTCGCGCCTTCCGGCGAGGTCAGCGCGATGCCGACGCTCGCGCCGATCTCGACCAGATGATTGTCGATGCGGTAGCGCTCGCTCAGGCGTTCGACGATGCGGCGCGCGAGGGCAGCGGCATCCTCCGGCGCAGTGAGGTTCTGCTGGAACACGACGAACTCGTCGCCGCCGAAGCGCGCGACGAAATCCTCCGGCCGCAGCATCTCGCGCAGGCGATTGGCGACCGCGCAGAGCAGCTGGTCGCCGCAGGGATGGCCGAGCGTGTCGTTGACCTGCTTGAACTGGTCGAGATCGATGAACAGCAGCGCCGACAGACGCTCGGCCGAATGCGAGGCCGCCAGCAGGCATTCGATCTCGTTGCGGAAATGGACGCGGTTGGGAAGCGCCGTCAGCTCGTCGTAGCGGGCGAGATGGGTGATCTTGGCCTCGGCGTTGCGCCGCTCGGTGACGTCCTCGAGCAGCACCACCGCGCCTCCATCGGCCATCGGCTGGACGGTCCAGGACAACGACCGGTTTCTCTGCGCGTCGGGATCGACGGTCACGATCTCCTTCGCCCGCGAACTCTCGATCTCGGCGACGATCGTCTCGCCGCTCGCAGCCGAGATGGAGCCGGAGGAGACGCACGCCGCCACGATGTCGCGCGCGCTGACGCCGCTGCGAACGAGCGTGTCGGGCAGGTCCAGCATTTCGCCGAACCGGTGATTCATCACCGCGAGCTGCCGGTCGACGCCGAACATGCACAGGCCGTGCGGCATGTTGTTCAGCGCGGTGTCGAACTGGCCGGCGAGTGCCGCCTCGCGTTCGCGCGCCACGACCGCCCGCATGAAGATTTTGTGCAGATTGGCGGAGAGCTGCATGATCGCCAGCAGGAATGCGGCGCTCACGATCGACATCGCCACGTAATAGGGCGTGGCGTGCCATGCCAGCGCCACGACCGCCGGCGCGAACATGAGCGCAGCCTGCAGATGGTAGATCGACGGACGGCCGTAAGCCCTCCCCGCACCCCCGCCGACAATCCCTGTGGTGATGGACAGCGCGATCATGTGGACGACGGCGTCGTCGGTGCTCACCAGGGCGAGGGCGCACCACGTTCCAATCGCAGCAGCCTGGATCACCGCGCCGACCAGATAGCGCTTCTGCCAGAGCGCAGCTTCTTCGGGGGTCAGGCTCGATTTGCGAGGCAAAAATCGCCACAGATCGAACAGGCGGATCGCTCCGGCCAGTATGATCAGGCCCAGGGTTGCCCAGGTCAGGAGCTGCCCGGTTCTCAGTGCGGTGATGGCCGCTCCGATGGCCACGAAGATGATTCCGGCAAGCAGCGGACCGGGGGCCTCGAAGAGAGAATCGATCTGCGCGGTCGACGCCTTCGGCGCGGCCTGTCCCCGATCGGGTTCTCCGGTCTGGCTTGCGAACTGCATCTGGTTTGTACGCGCGTCCTGTTTGACGCGTACTTTTACCCAGACCAGATGAAGTCTTTCTGAGGGAACATCGTTAAAGTCGAGTTGTTTTTCGGCAATAACGAATCTATTTCCGCTTATATATCAAGCAGCTAGGCAAGCGTTGCCGAGCACAAGGTAAAGGAACACTTGCCTTGCGCGGGCGACGCGAAAAAATCGGCGCTTTTTTTCGAAAACATCGCGCGTCTGAACGCGCGATGTCTTAGCCGCGTATCCTCATTGGCCGGCGGTCGAGGACAGCAGCGGCGACCACGCCGGATCGGAGGCGAAGCCCGGCGTCGGCACCTTCAGCTCGTTGCGGCCGGAAATGTCGACGGAGTACAGCGACGGTCCGGCATTGCCGCCGGGATCGCGGAAGAACATCAAGACGCGGCCGTTCGGCGAGAAGGTCGGACCCTCGTTGTGGAAGCCGGAGGTGAGCAGCCGCTCGCCGCTGCCATCCGGCTTCATGACGCCGATCGAGAACTGTCCGCCGCCCTGCCGGGTGAAGGCGATGTAATCGCCCTTCGGCGACCACACCGGCGTCGAATAGCTGGCGTTGGTGTCGTCCTTGGAGAAGGAGATGCGCTGCGCCGGTCCCCCGCCCGCACCCATCACATAGATCTGCGACCTGCCGCCACGATCGGATTCGAAGCAGATGCGGGTGCCGTCCGGCGAGTAGGACGGAGACGTGTCGATCGCCGGCGTGTCGGTGAGGCGCGTGGTCGAACGCGAGCGCAGATCCATCACAAACAGGTTGGAATTACCACCCTGCTGCAGGCTCATGATGACGCGCTGGCCGTCCGGGGAGAAGCGCGGCGCAAACGTCATGCCGGGGAAGTTGCCGACGATCTCACGCTGGCCGGTCTCGATGTTGAAGAGATAGACCTTCGGATCGCCCTGGCCGAACTCCATGTAGGTAATCTCTTGCGAGTTCGGCGAGAAACGCGGCGTCAGCACGAGATCAGAGCCGCGGGTGAGGTACCGCACATTGGCGCCGTCCTGGTCCATCATGGCGAGCCGCTTGACGCGGCGCTCCTTTGGGCCGGTCTCGTCGACGAACACGACGCGGCTGTCGAAATAGCCCTTCTCGCCGGTCATCCGTTCGTAGATCTGGTCGGAGATGATGTGGGCGATGCGGCGCCAATATTCCGGCGAGGTGAAATATTGCTGCCCCGTGAGTTGCTGGCCGGAAACGACGTCCCAGAGGCGGAACTCGGCCTTGAGACGGCCGTCCGGCTGCCGCGTCATGCGGCCGGTGACGAGGGCCTGCGCGTTGATCGTCTTCCAGTTCTGGAATTGCGGCGCCACGTCGATGTTGCTGATGCGCTCGATGAAAGCGGCCTGGTCGATCGGCGCGAACAGGCCCGAGCGCTTCAGGTTGTTGGTGATGACCTGCGTCACGCCGTTGCCGACGTCGCCGTCGGACGGCGAGCCCGGCACGAAATTGGAGATCGCGATCGGAATCGGCTGGAATTCGGTGGGATCGATGCGCAGCCGCGGCTGGCTCTGCGCGAAGGCGTGTCCGCCCCCGAGCATCGCGAGCGTCGACCCGGTCAGGGTCATGAAGCGGCGGCGGTTCATCGATCGGGCGTCATTCATTGCAAAATTCTTTTGTTCGGATGTCACAACATGTCTTTCAGGCCGAAAGTCATCGGAATGAGCTTCCAGCTGTCGTATTGCTGCTTCGGCATGAACGAATAGACCTGGCACTGCACGATGGCGCGCTTGGCGCTCTCGGCCACCGCCTGCGCGATCGAGCGCGACGGTCCCCTCACCGCCACGACGATCGGCTCGGACGCGAGCGAGCCGTCGATCTTCATGGGAATGTCGATGTCGGCTTCGTACTGATCCGCATCCTGCCCGTTATAGGTGGGTGTGAAGCAGCGCTTGACCGCACCCTGGAACGCACCGCGCCAGGTCGCGACGTTGTTGGCGGCGGTCCCGGTCGCCGCTCCCAGCGACGCCGATGCATTCAGCGTGGAGCCGGCGAGCTCATGCCGGGTCGCGGAGCGCTTGTCGAGATCGCGCTGGATCTGCGCAGGATCGAAGGTGCGCTCCTTGGGCTTCGGCTGCTGCTGCGGCTGCACCGCCGCGACCTTCTGCTCCACGGGCTTCGGCGGCGGCTTCTTCGTCTCCAGCTTCTTCTGGAGCTCGGCGATCGGATCTTCCTTGGCCGGATCAGGCTTCTTCTCCTGCGGCTTCGGCTCTTCCTTCGGCTTCGTCTCGGCGACGGGCTTGGGCGGATCGGGTTTCTTCTCGACCGGCTTCTCGACAGGCTTCGGAGGCGTATCGGGGGTCGAGTTGGTCTTGATCAGCTCTTTCTTCTCGGTGACCTTGCCGACGGCGTCCTCTTCCGGCTTGGCTTCCGCGATCTTCTCGACCTTGGGCTTCAGCTCTTCCTTCTTGCCGGTCTTCTGTCCCGCCATCATCTTGGCAAGCTGATCGGTGGAGATGATATCGATCGGAAGCGACTCTTCCGGCGCGATGTAGGCCTTGCTGCTAAAGGTGACGAGGCCCCATCCCAGCACGAGGACATGGAGGGCAATCGACGCAACGAGTGTCTTGTCGACCTTCACCTTCACCGGCCTAGGACCCCTGATCCGCTTCCGTGACGAGCGCCAGCTTCTTGAATCCGGCTCCCGACAGCAGCCCCATCACCTTGGCCACCGTGCCGTAATCCGCCTTCTTGTCGGCGCGCAGATAGATGCGCTCCTCGAGCCCGCCGCGCGCATCCGTGATCGCCTTCAGCTTCGGCACCAGCTCGTTGAGCGCGATCTCCTGGTCGTTGATGAACACCTTGCCCTTGATGTCGACCGACATCTGGATCGGCTTCTGGTCGTTCTGCTCGAGGCTCTTGGCCTGGGTCTGCGGCAGATCGAGCGGCACACCGACGGTGAGCAGTGGCGCCGACACCATGAAGATGATGAGCAGCACCAGCATCACGTCGACCATCGGGGTGACGTTGATCTCGGCCATGACCGGCTTGCGCCGGCTGCGGCGCCCACCGCTGCCGGACGAACTCGCGACGTTCATGCCCATGGTCTGGTGCCCAAATTGCCCTTCACACTATACATGCCGTCCGTCAGCCCCGCTCGTCGATCTGACGCGACAGGATGGCTGAAAATTCATCGGCGAAACCCTCGAGCCGCTGCGCCTGCCGGTTCACCTCGGAAGTGAACTTATTGTAGAAAATAGTGGCAGGAATGGCGGCGATAAGGCCGACCGCGGTCGCAAACAGCGCCTCCGCGATGCCCGGGGCCACCACCGCCAGAGAGGTATTTTTCGAGGCCGCGATCGACTGGAAGCTCGACATGATGCCCCAGACCGTGCCGAACAGGCCGACGAAGGGGCCGGCGGAGCCGACGGTGGCGAGCACCAAGAGCCGGCGTTCCAGCCGCTCGACCTCGCGCGCGATCGAGACGTTCATAACCTTGTCGATGCGCATCTGAAGGCCGGCGACCGAGCGGGCGTGGCTCTCGAACGAGCGCTTCCACTCGCGCATCGCCGCGACGAAGCAGGCGGCCATGGAATGCGTCGGCTTGGCCGAGAGGGTGCGGTAGAGCTCCTCGATCGACTCGCCGGACCAGAACGCCTGCTCGAAGCGGTCCATCGAGCGGCGGGTGCGGGAAAACAGGAAGATCTTGTCGATGGCGATCGCCCAGACCCAGACCGAGCAGGACAGAAGCCCCAGCATGACCCCCTTCACGATCCAGTGAGCCTGCCAGAACAGCGCGATCAGCGACACGTCCGCGGAAGCGGCAACCGGAAGGGCTGACTGAGCCACGTCGGCCGGATTCATAAGCAGTATCCTCTCAAGGCGATCGTTACCTGATGTCCGTGACAGCAAATGGCTGCCGGTTCCCCAATTGCCGCGCTAGCACCGGCGCGGCGGCAAGCCCGCTCAAAGCCTTGTCTGTCTGGGGTGCAGGGGCTGGTCCAAAGCCGGCCGCCTGCATTCCCTGCCAAGATGTCAAAACTATGGGCCTCGACGTCGGGCTTTGGGCGCGATTGTCCATGAATACCAGACCCCGCCGATGGTTAATGCCGGGTTACCAGGCGCGAATTTGGCTGCGGGAATGGTAGGCAGCGCAGGGGGATGGCCGTCTCGGCGCGGCGGGCGGCAGTATTTGGCCAGCGTGGGGTCCAAGGCTGCCAGCTACGTGGGAGGTCAGTTCCCTCCCCCCTTGCGGCGGAGGGTTAGGGAGAGGAGTGCCACACCGGGATTCTCTCCGTGACCGAGAAATCGGATGCGCACTACGGACACACCTTTTCCGGGCCACCCCTCTCCCCCGCCCTCCCCCGCAAAGGGGGGGGAGCGCAGTGTGCTCGGTGCGGGCACCCGATTTCTGACCTTGCACGTTCGATCAGGCTGCCGTCAGCGGTCGATTTGCCCGACGAGTTCCGCCTGATAGGCTGCGCCCGCATCAACCAACAAGGGCCGGGACAGCCGGCCTCGCCAGGGGAGCACGCCGTGCAAAATCCGGGAACAAGCCAGCGGTGGATGACCGCTGCGATCGTATCGGTCAGCCTCGTCACGTTCAGCCCGGCGCGCGCCGCGTCGGTCGCGCCGGTCGCCGCCGAAAACGGCATGGTGGTATCCGCGCAGCATCTGGCGACCCAGGTGGGTGTCGATGTGCTGAAGCGCGGCGGCAATGCCGTCGATGCCGCCGTGGCCGTCGGCTATGCCCTGGCCGTCGTCTATCCGGCGGCCGGCAATCTCGGCGGCGGCGGCTTCATGACGATCAATCTCGCCGACGGCCGCAAGACCTTCCTCGATTTCCGCGAGACCGCGCCCAGGGGCGCGACCGCCAACATGTATCTCGACAAGGACGGCAACGTCATCAAGGGCATCTCGACCAAGGGGCATCTGGCCGTGGGCGTGCCGGGATCCGTCTCCGGGATGGAATATGCGCGCGAAAAATACGGCACCATGAAGCGCGCCGACCTGCTCGCCCCTGCCATCCAGCTCGCCGAGCAGGGCTTTGCGCTGGACCAGGGCGACATCGACTTGTTGCGCACCGCCACCGCCGATTTTCGCGACGATCCCGCGTCGGCCGCGATCTTCCTCAACAACGGTCAGCCGTTCCAGGTGGGCGAGAAGCTGGTGCAGTCGGAGCTTGCCAAGACCTTGCGCGAGATCAGCAGCAAGGGCACCGACGGCTTCTATAAAGGCTGGGTCGGCGGCGCCATCGTGGCGTCGAGCCAGGCCGGCAAAGGTCTGATCACGCAGGACGACCTCGACACCTACAAGACGCGCGAGCTCGCGCCTGTCGAGTGCGACTATCGCGGCTATCACGTGATTTCCGCGCCGCCACCGAGCTCGGGCGGCGTCATCATCTGCGAGATCCTGAACATCCTGGAAGGCTATCCGCTGAAGGAGCTGGGCTACCACTCTGCAGCGGCCGTGCACGTGCAGATCGAGGCCATGCGGCACGCTTACGTCGACCGCAACAGCTATCTCGGCGATCCGGACTTCGTGAAGAATCCGCTCGACCGCCTGCTCGACAAGAATTATGCGGCCAAGGTCCGCGCCGTGATCGATCCGAACAAGGCTGGCGTATCCAAGGACATCAAGCCGGGCGTCGCGCCGCACGAGGGCAGCAACACGACGCACTATTCGATCGCGGACAAGGACGGCAACGCGGTCTCGGTGACATACACGCTGAACGACTGGTTCGGCGCCAAGGTCACGGCGGCCAAGACCGGCGTGCTGCTGAACGATGAAATGGACGACTTCACGGCCAAGGTCGGTGTGCCGAATCTTTATGGCCTGGTGCAGGGCGAGGCGAATGCCATTGCTCCCGGCAAGCGGCCGCTGTCCTCGATGAGCCCGACCATCGTCACCAAGGACGGCAAGACCGTCATGGTGGTGGGCACGCCCGGCGGCAGCCGCATCATCACGGCCGTGTTGCAGACCATGATCAACGCGATCGACTACGGCATGAACGCGCAGGAATCCGTCGACATGCCGCGCATCCACCAGCAATGGCTGCCTGATCTGACCAATGTCGAGACCTATGCGCTGTCACCGGACACGCAGAAGATCCTGGAAGGGATGGGCCACAAGTTCGGCCCGCCGCAGCCGGCGAACCATCTCGCGGTGATCGTCGTCGGCGCGCCGTCACTGAGCGGCGAGCGGGTCGGCAACAATCGCTATTACGGTGCGAACGACCCGCGCCGCAACTCGGGACTGGCGGCGGGGTATTGAAAGGGTGAATGGCGAGTGGCGAATAGCGAGTGGTGATTAACAAAGAGGCGGCCTCCATTCGCCACTCCCAATTCGCCATTCGCTCGCTTCACCACTTCTCCTTCGAGGTCCGCACGTCGAGCTCGAACGACCAGGCGCGTTCGGGCTGGCGGTAGAGGAAAGTGAAGGCATCGACGATGCCTTCGATGTCGATCAGGCTGTCCTCGCGGCCGGCCGCGTCCGGAAAGCGCGAAAAGATCTTGTCGCCGGCGATGGCGCCATCGACCACGACGTGGCCGACATGGATGCCGTCGGCCGCGTATTCCTTGGCCATCGCCTGCGCCAGCGTGCGTAAGCCCGCCTTGGACGAGTTGAAGGCACCGTAGCCGGAGCGCCCGCGCAGCGAGGCGCTGGCGCCGGTGAAGAGCAGCGTGCCTGATTTCTTCGGCACCATGCGGCGGACCGCCTCGCGGCCGAACAGGAAGCCGCCAAAGCACACGACGCGCCAGGCGTTTTCGAAATAGTCGGCGTCCATCTCGATGATCTTGCCGGGCGTGTTGTTGCCGGCGTTGTAGATGGCGAGGTCGAGGTCGTCGCCGGCGGCATCGAACAGAGCGACGATGTCGTGCTCGCTGGTCGCGTCCGCGACGACAGGCACGGCCGCGCCGCCCGCGCTGGTGATATCGTCCGCAACCGCCTGCAGCGCGGACAGCGTCCGGCCCGCGACGATCACCTTGAGGCCGTCGGCCGCAAGGCGCTTGCAGAGCCGGGCTCCGAGCCCGCGGTCCGGGCCAACGCCGATCACGATTGCCGTCTTCATGGGACTCTCCGAAGCTTGATGGGATCACGCCGCCGAGGCGGGCTCGGGGCAGTTGGTCAGCCGCGCGGGATTGCCGACCGCGGTGCAGCCGGCGGGAATGTCTGACGTCACGACCGCATCGGCACCGATCCTGGCAAAGTCGCCGATGCTGATGTCGCCGAGAATGGTCGCGCCGCCGCCGATATAGACGCCGCGGCCGATGCGCGGCGAGCGCGCCGGCAGTTCACTATGGCGGCCGATGCTGACGTTCTGGAGGATGGTGACCTCGTCGGCGATCACCACATTCGCACCGATCACGATGCCGGTGGCGTGGTCGAGATAGACCGACGATCCGATGCTGGCGGCCGGATGAATGCTGATTTGCAAGACGTTCGACGCCTCGTTCTGGAACAGCAGCGCCGCGTCGCGATGGTCATGACGCCACAGCCAGCTCGAGACGCGCCAGGCCTGCAGCGCGACATAACCCTTGTAGTGCAGCAATGGCGGCAGCAAATCGGCGATGGCGGGATCGCGGAGCGCGATGGCCCTGAGATCACGGGCGGCGGCTTCGATCACACTAGGCTCGCCGTGAAAGGCGTCGCGCGAGAAGGACGTGAAGCGCGCGCGCTCGGTGGCGCTGCCGCCAAGCCGCTGCCCGATCAGATCGGCCAGGGCGGCGGCGAAATCGTCATGGGCGAGGATGCTGCCCGCAAGCGCCTTGCCGAACACAGGATCGGCGGCGGCCGCGCGCTGCGCCTCGCTGCGGACCTTCTGCCAGAGATCGTCGCTCGCCTTGGTCGCAGCTTCCGCCATCGCCGCCTCCGGTCCCGCCTGCGTTCGCACCGGCAGATATAGGCGGTCCCTCGACGAGCGCCAGTCACCAAGACATAGCCTGTCCGGTCCTCAGTTGAACCGGTAGGCGATGCCGAACGTCGCCATGTGGCTCTGCAATCGCACGGAATTCGTTGTGTTCTGGGTCCCGAAGCAGTTGACGGTCTGAATACCGAATACGGGGTCATTGATGGTGGCGCTGCCGTTGCAATCGCGGGTCTGCGAGAAGCGGGCGGTGCCGAAATCGGCATAGCGATACTCGCCGCGCAGGATCCAGTTTTCGGTGAGCTTCATCTCGCCGCCACCGCCGACCGTGAAGCCGGTGCGGATCGTGGACTGCTTGATGATCGCCGGCGCGAGCAGGCCGGCGGTGCAGGCGCCGACCTCAGAGGCGACGAAGCCCGGCGCCGTGAACAGAGGCTTCAGGGCCGTATCGCAGTTCGAGGTCTGCTCCAGGCTCATCCAGGCCGCGCCGCCGGTGAGATAGGCGAGGAAGGCCGGATTGACGAAGTAGCCGACCCGCGCGCGGATGCTCGCGTCCCATTTGGTGCGGATACTGAAGCTGTCGTTCAGCCCGCCGCTGCCGCCGACGATGCCGCCGGGCAGATACCTGCCAGACACCGAGTTCTGGCGATCGGCCCAGCCGAAATCGCCTTCGACGCCAATCAGCCATTTCGGATCGAGCTGCCAGTTGTAGCCCACATAGGGGCTGAGCCGCGCGCTGCTCGTATCGAAATGATCGGTCAGGAAGCAGTCGCCGCACCCGGCCAGCAAATTGAAGGGCGGGAAGCCCGTCGAGGTAAAGGTGGCCGCATCGTTGCTGGAGCTGACCTGGTTCGCGCGGATGCCGGCGCCGACGCCGAGATAGGCGCCGCTCCAGGACGCAGCCGACGGCGCCGCCGCATAGGCTGCCAGAGCCGTCACGCCCGGCGCATTACCGAACTTGTAGGCCAGGCCGAACGTTGCGGTGTGGGTCTTCAGCGACGTGTCGTAGCTGACCGTCTGCACGCCCGCTGCGGCGGTCCGGATATCGGTGTTGGAGAAATGTCCGTAGTCGGCAAAGCGATACTCGGCACGGGCGATCCAGTTCGGCCACAGCATCGCCTCGATGCCGGCGCCAACCGTGTAGCCGAGCTGGGTCCGGCTGTTGGTGATGGTTGCCGGCGCCAGTCCAAGGCCGGGCACGCAGCGGCCGTCGGCGCTCAGGAGCGTGCTGCAATTCGACGTGGTCTCGACATGGATCCAGGAGGGGCCGGCCGTTCCGTACAGCAGCACGGCGGGATCGACCAGATAGCCGGCGCGGCCGCGGATGCTCGCATCCCAAGTCGTCTTGAGCGCAAACGAGTTGGACGTCGACGCGCCGCCGTCGAATGGCGTTGCCGGATAGGCTGCGCCGAAGATCCGCGTGGTCTGGTCGGCATAGGCCACATCGCCTTCCAGGCCGAGAACCGTGCGTCCGATCTGCCAGTTATAGCCAAGGTAAGGGCTGATGCGGAATGCAGTGCCGTTGAACGACCGTCCCGTCACGCACGGCAGGCCGGCGAAACAGTCGCCGGCAACGAACATGTTCTGCAGCACAAGAGGCGCGGTCGTGTCGGTTGCCGAATTGACGTTGACGCTGGATTCGTTTGCGCGGAATCCGAGGCCGGCGCCGACGTAGAAACCACCCCAGGCTTCGATCGCCGCGGGCGCCTTGAAGATCGGCGCCTTGATCGGCAGATCGGCCGCGTTGGCCGCGGAAACGGCCAGCAAACCAGCAAGAGCAGTCAAGGTCAGGCGCAGAAGTCGTGTCATTGCATTCCCATTCCAATCCGGGCCGCAAGACCCGCATTGGAGCTGTACAGGGGCGAGGCCAGCGCGACTTGGGGAGGACACGACTTGCGGCTGGGACTGGGCGCGACTGGGCGCGCTATTTGGCGCTCTGTTGCGCGCTTGCCACAAGGGGCCGCTTTATTCGGCCGATGGATGGGCCTTGCGATGCTCGGACGGAGACAGGCCGAAGCGACGGCGGAAGCAGCGATTGAAATAGGAGATGTCGCCGAAACCCGCGGCGAGCGCGAGACGGGCGATGCTCTCATGAGCCCTGAGCGGATCGGCGAGACTGGCATGCACTTGCGCCAGCCGCTCCTCCAGCACGAAGTCGTGGAAGGAGGTGCCCTCGTCGCGGAAAAGCTTCCTGATGTAGTCGGCCGAGACCCGCTGCAATGCTCCGATGCTTTCCGCCGACAGATCGCCGTGGCCGAGCCGCGATCTGATCGCGAGCTTGGCAAGGTTCAGACGCGCCGCGCGCGGGCCGTTGCCCTGGGCGGCGACCTCGTCCTCCGGCACACCGCAGATCAAGGCGATGAGATCGCGCAGATGCTGCGCGGCCAGACGCTGCATCTCCGCTCCGGCCGCTTCACCCATGGCCATGGCGCCGAGGACGTAGCCGCGCAGCAGCTTCAGCGCCGGCGCGCCCGGATCGATCGGCCGCAGCAGGCGGTCCTCGTAATCGCGGACGAACGGTGCAAGAGCCTGCCGGGGCAGTTGAACGCTGAGATGACGGCCGCGATCGAGCAGCGTGTGACGACCGACATCGCAGGTCGTCATCAGCACGGCACCGCCTTGCGGCACTTCCAGCTCGCGTCCGAGCTGAGAGGCCTCGGCGCGGCCGCGCAGCACCACCGCGAGGACAACGTTGTCGGAGGCCGTGGCAAGCAGCGGGCGCGTGATGCGGAAATGCGCCGGCGTCCGCCAGCCCGACGACAATCCCGCCGCAGGCAGGCGGCGCAATTCGGTTCGTGCCTCGAAGGGAAAGCCCGGGATCGGATCGATCTCGATGTTGAACAGCACGCGGCCATAGACCTCGCGCCAAACGGCGAGGCGATCGCGCTCGGGCAGCATGGCGGTGTCGAGCGAGAGATGTTGGGGCTGGGACATTCACAAAGTGCATTCACGGGGAGAGGCGAAGCCTCTTCGTCGCTAGTCGCCACAAACTGGTTCAACCCGTCAAGGTTGTCCGCCATTTTGTTGCGCCGCATGGGCGACAGCGTAAACGCTGCATGACAGTCGCGTTGACCGGGTGCTATGGCGCCTTGTTTTCCGGTGCATGGCCGTACACGACGCCGCAAAACGAGCGGCCGCCGGCACAAGAGCGAAAATGGCAGTCGGGATCGGCCGCGCAGCCGCCATAGACAGCGCCAATGTAGCCGAGCACCGCAAGGGCGGTCAGGCCGAGCAGAAAGCGCGTGTAGAGGTCCATGATGCGTTTGACCCAGACGTGAGCGCCGGCCAAAGCGGTGCTCGCAAGTCTTAGTGTCGGGCCGTCGGCAGTTGGTTCTGAAAACGGATGCTTCAACATCGTCATGGCCGGGCTTGTCCCGGCCATGACGACTGGTTGGCGGGTCCTGGTCCCAAACCAAACCGCCCGCCTGCGGGTTGCGCAGACGGGCGGCTCGGGGCCATCAGGACTTTGGGGGCATGCGCCTGAAGGCTTTGAGAGGTGTCGGCTTCAGATCAGCCCTGCTGCTGGTCGGTCGGCGGCGGGGTCGGACGCGTCTTGTGCTGCGCCATGAACTGGTCGAACTCTTCCTTGTCCTTGGCGTGACGCAGACGGGTCAGGAAATCCTTGAACTCGCGCTGCTCTTCCTCGAGCCGCTGCAGCGTCTCGGAGCGGTATTCGTCGAAGGCGCGGTTGCCGGAGGACGGCGGGCCGAAACCGAAGCCGAAGCCGCGGCGCTCCATGCGGTCACGCATGCGATCCATCTTGTACTGCATCCGCTCCATCTTGTTCTGCCAGCGATCCTGGTGGCTCCAGCACGACATTCTTCTGCTCCCGAGTGTGAAAAAGAGAAGGGCAAGTCCGATCGGCCACCAGATGATGAAGCCGAGAATGGTCACGGCAATCCAGCCAGGATGCCAGGGCGTATCGAGCATGTGGGGCCGCTCGTACGATTGCTGTTGGTCCGAGGGGCCGCGCCATCGATTGACATCAGCGGTGTAGGCCATTTCCCATCTCCATCACGGCACCAGCGCCGTTGTGAATGTAAATAACATTTACATAGCTAGACCATCCCGCGATTTTGTCAAGCTGGCCACCCGACAGGCCGGCGGAATTATTTGCGCAACTTTATTTCGGCTTGCCCCAAGGACCACCTGGGGTGCCGCCCGGCGGCACTCCAGAACCGGAGGAAGCCTCCGGCGGCACCGGCGGCGGCTCGGCGCCCTTCGCGGGCGGCCGGCGGTCGGTCGGGAAGCCGAGGCCGCGGAGATAGATCAGCACCTCGGCCTCGAGCAGCTCGTCCGGCGACATCGGCAGCTTGCGCCGCGCGGCATCGCCTCGGGAGAACAGCGAGGCGACGCCGTGCGCCATCGACCAGATGTGCAGCGCCATCATCATCGCAGGCGGACGCGGCGTGCCTGGAGGTGCGAGCGCGGCGAGGCGCTCGGCGGCGGCGCGAATGACGTTAAAAGCGCGCTCGCTTGCGGCCTGCAGCGCCGGATTGGCATCGACCGGCAGGCCGGATTCGAACATCGCGTTGTAGAACGCGGGCTCTTCGCGGGCGAAGGATAGATAGGCCCGGCCGACCCGCTCGAACGCGGTGACGGTGTCGGGACGCCCATCGTCCCAGGCTGCGGTCAGCCGCGATTCAAACTGTTCAAAGCCGCGCTGGGCGATCGAGGACAACAGCTCGTCGCGGTCGCGAAAATGCCGGTAGGGCGCCGCCGCACTGACGCCGGCCATGCGTGCGGCATCGGCGAAGGTGAAGCCGGCCGCGCCCTTCTCGGCGATCAGCCCGAGGGCGGCCTGCAGAAGTGCTTCCTTCAGATTACCGTGGTGATAGCCGCGCTCGGCGCGGCGCTGCTCCTTGCGCCAGCTCATGTGAACGACTTTTACATGAGCCGCGCGTGAAGGTCACTAGCGGGGATCAGGCGTGATTAACCCCGTACTTCCACGGTCACGATCGTCATTCCGGGGCGGTCCGCAGGACCGAACCCGGAATCTCGAGATTCCGGGTTCGATGCTTCGCATCGCCCCGGAATGACGGCCAACCTAACAGTCGCCCGCAGCTACATCTGCGGAATCGCCAGCACGGGCATGACCTCGATGGCCTCGCCCGGGAAGATCGCAAAGTGCGGATGATTCTCGAATAGTTTTGCAGCTTCCTCCTGCGAGGCGGCCCGGATCACCGTGAAGCCGGTCAGCGCGTTGCTGATCTCGGTGATGCCGCTTGCGTCGATCCGGCGGGTCTTGCCGAGCGGGCCGCCCATCTCGACGATGACGTCCTTGTGCTTCTCGACCCAGCCATGCCAAGCGGCCATGCCCTCGCGCTCTTTGGCCTTCCGTTCGGCTTCGGGCATCGCGTGCCATGCCTTCATTTTCTCGCCGCTCATGCTGCCAAGATAGACGGCGAGGAATTTGTGTTCGGTGCTCATCGGTTCTCTCCTTGTTGATCGATTGACGGCCGCCGTGAATTCACGGCGGCCACGGTCGCTATTTCTTGAGGTCGTCAAAGCCGGCGGCGGCCGCCTGCACGTCAGGCGGAAAGTCGGACATTTCCTGCACCTGCCGGATCTCGATGATTTCGTTGGCGGAGGCCGGGCACTTCTTGGCCCAGGCGATCGCTTCGGCGCGCGAGGCAACCTCGATCATCCAGTAGCCGCCCAGGACTTCCTTGGCCTCCGCGAAGGGGCCGTCGGTCACCACCGGCTCGCCGGTCACAAACGAGACGCGCGCGCCCATCGACGGCGGGTGCAGGCCATCGAGCGTGATCAGCACGCCGGCATCCTTCAGCGCCTCGTTGTAGCGCATCATCGCGGCGACGCGCTCGGGATCGAGTTGAACGTCCGGCGGCGCGGTCTCGTAGCCGAGCGGGATCATCAGCATCATGAATCGCATGGGAGTTCCTTGCTTTCGCTGTCGGAGAGAGGGCGGCAGAGCCGCCCTCCCTCACCTCCAAGACGAGCGGGATCCTACGGAACCGACAAGGCCGCGAAAATTATTCGGGAGGTTATTGCGTGGCACTAAAGCGCGATGAGATTGGGACGTATCGTCATCGCGCTTTAGGCTATTGTTTGCGCATGATCTTTTCGGAAAACCGCCGCGCACTTTTCCGGATCATGCTTTAGCGCGGCTGCGGCTCGAACCGGCCATCCCGGAAGGCAGCGCCGAAATAGACCTCGATCCGGCGGACCTTGCCCGCCTTCAGAGCGAAGAACTCGGTGTTGCGAAAGCTCCTGCCATCTCTGGCCAGGCAATGATAGGTGACGAAGGCCTCGTCCCCGCGGACGAAGATGCGCTCGATCTCATGGCGCGCGATCCAGCCGGTGTCCTTCCAGCAACGTTCGAAATAGGCCGCCTTGTCGAGATCATCGTCGAACGGGCTGGTGAAGCGGAATTTATCGGCGAGGGCATCGCTGACCCGTTGCCGGTCATTGGCGAGATAGGCGGCAAACAGGTCTCGAATCACGCGCTCATTGTCATCGGGCATCGATCGTCTCCGCAGTAAATGCCTTTGGCTCATGGAAGACGATTCACCCTCGAACAAACCGACATCCCCATCGCGGCGCCATCACGTCGCGAGAAAAAATGCGCATGCGCGTCCGTAGTACTACGGCACGACCTATGAACTTCGCCGTGCATATGAATCCGGAAGGCATGCGAGTTGAACGACATGGCCGCGGCGCGTGCAGCTGCGGAACAGATGCCAATCTTTGCAAGGATTTACAGTTGCTCAAGAAGCCCGTGCAACTTTTCGAGTCAGGGCAAACAGGATGTCAATCCTGCCGATTCGAATCAGAACATTGCGGGGCATACGTGTTCAATTTTCAAAGCAAGAAAGTCAGGCATGCGATTGCAGAGGTCGAAGCGCTCGATCGGTCCCAGGCGGTGATCGAGTTCGGCCTCGACGGCACCATCCTCGATGCCAATGAGAACCTGCTCAAGATGAGCGGGTACACGCTCGCCGAGATCAAGGGCAAGCATCACAGCATCTTCGTCAGCCCCGCCGAGCGCGAGAGCGCTCGCTATCGCGATTTCTGGGCCAGCCTGAACCGCGGCGAATTCCAGACCACGCAATACAAGCGCTTCGGCAAGGGCGGCAAGGAAGTCTGGGTCCACGCCTCCTACGCGCCGCTGCGCGACGAGAGCGGCAAGGTGGTCAGCTTCATCAAGTTCGCCACCGACATCACGGCGTACAAGATCAAGACCATGGAGGATTCCGGCAAGATCGCCGCGATCAACCGCGCGCAGGCCGTGATCGAGTTCAACATGGACGGCACCATCGTCACCGCCAACGAGAATTTCCTGGCCGCGATGGGCTATTCGCTCGACGAGATCAAGGGCAAGCACCACAGCATGTTCGTGACGCCGGAGGATCGCGCCAGCGCAGCCTATGCCGCGTTCTGGGCCAAGCTGAACCGGGGCGAGTTCGAGGCCGCCGAATACAAACGGCTCGGCAAGGGGGCTAAGGAGATCTGGATTCTCGCGACCTACAACCCGATCCTCGACGAGATGGGCCGGCCGTTCAAGGTGGTGAAGTTCGCAACCGACGTCACCGCGCAAAAGATGAAAGCGGCCGACAATGACGGCCAGCTCGCCGCGATCCAGAAGTCGCAGGCTGTGATCGAGTTCAACATGGACGGCACCATCCGCACCGCCAACGAGAATTTCCTGAAGGCGATGGGATATTCGCTGGCCGAGATCAAGGGCCAGCACCACTCCATGTTCGTCGAGCCGAACGAGAAGAGCTCGATAGCCTACCGGCAATTCTGGGAGAGGCTCAATCGCGGCGAATACCAGGCCGCCGAGTACAAGCGCATCGCCAAGGGCGGCCGCGAGATCTGGATCCAGGCGTCCTACAACCCGATCTTCGACCTGAACGGCAAACCCTACAAGGTGGTGAAATACGCCACCGACATCACCGCGCAGGCGATCGGCCGCAAGAAGGCCGACAACGCCCGCGGGCTGATCGAGGCGGTTGCCGCCGGCAGCGAGCAGATGAGCGCCTCGATCCGCGAGATCTCCGAGACCATGACGAAATCGCGCGAGACGTCCAAGATGGCGACGAGCCGCGTCGAAGCCGCCGACGGCCAGGCGCAGCGGCTGACCGCCGCAGCGCAGGCGATGAGCGGCATCGTCGAGATGATCTCGGGCATCACCGGCCAGATCAATCTGCTGGCGCTCAATGCCACGATTGAATCGGCGCGCGCGGGCGAAGCCGGCCGCGGCTTTGCCGTGGTCGCCTCCGAGGTGAAGAGCCTCGCCAATCAGGCCAAGCAGGCGACCGACACGATCACGTCCGAAATCGACGCGCTGAACACCATCTCCGGCGACGTCGCGAGCTCCCTCACGGCGATCAAGGCCGCGATCGCCGGCGTCAACGAGTTCATCGCCTCCACCGCCGCCGCGGTCGAGGAGCAGAGCATCGTGACGGCAGACATGTCGGCCAACATGCAGCGCGCGTCGGCGGAGCTGTCTTAAATAGCGGACTCACTCTCTCTGCCCGTCATCCTGAGGTGCTCGCCGTGCGCAGCACGGTGAGCCTCGAAGGATGAATCGGCCCCGATGCAGCCGGGCCGTCGCCCTTCGAGGGCCGCTGAACAAGCGGCCACCTCAGGGTGACGGTGATGGATTGTCGCCCTTCTGGCCGGAACGAAAGCGCAGTAAAAGGCGCTGGCCGCCCGTGCGGCTTCCGTTTCCGCCAGAAGGACAGATCCCCCATGCCCCCTGCCCCGCAAAAAGTCGCCCTCGTCACCGGAGCCGCGCGCGGCATCGGGCTTGCGACGGCGAAAAAATTCCTGGATGAGGGCTGGCGCGTGGCGCTGCTCGATATCGAGGGCGAGTTGCAGGCGAGCGCGGCCGCGGCGCTGGACAAGCCCGATGACACGCTGGCGATCAGCTGCGATGTGTCCGACGCGGCGGCCGTCGGAGCTGCAATGGCCGCAATCATGAGCCGTTTCGGCCGGCTCGATGCGCTCGTCAACAATGCCGGCGTCGCCGTGTTCGCGCCGGTGCTGGAGACCAGCGACGTGGACTGGACCAGGATCATGGCAGTCAACCTCACCGGTCCGTTCCTGTGCACCAAGGCGGCGGTGCCCTTGATGCGCGAGCAGGGTGGCGGCGCCATCGTCAACATCACCTCGATCTCGGCGGTGCGCGCCTCGACGCTGCGCTCGGCCTACGGCACCAGCAAAGCGGGCCTCGCGCACTTGACGAAACAGCTCGCGGTCGAGCTCGCCTCGCTCAACATCCGCGTCAATGCTGTGGCGCCGGGGCCGGTCGACACCGCGATGGCGAAGCAGGTGCATACGAGGGAAATCCGCGCCGACTATCACGACGCCATTCCGCTCAACCGCTACGGCCTGGAAGAGGAACTCGCCGAGGCGATCTACTTCTTCTGCTCGGAACGATCGAGCTACATCACCGGCCAAATTTTGGCCGTTGATGGCGGCTTCGATGCAGCCGGCATCGGCCTGCCGACGCTGCGCGGGCAGCGGCGGAACGGGTAGGCGCGGGATTTGTAGGGTGGGCAAAGGCGCAACGCGCCGTGCCCACCAATTCTCCCAATTTGCGGCGCCATTGGTGGGCACGCTAAGTCCGTCATCGGGCGCGCGACCCGGTGGCTTTGCCCACCCTACGAAACCGAGTTGGTGGAGAGTTCATGCAACGCATCACCGTCCTCAAAGTCCTGATGCTCGCATCTGCGCTGCTGGCCGCCGCGCCCGCCGCGGCCGAAATTCGCATCATCCAGTCGCCGGGCGGGCAGGTCGGGCCGTTCCTCGATCTGTTCGAGCAGGTGCGTGAGAGCGGCGAGCGCGTGGTGATCGATGGTCCGTGCCTGTCCGCCTGCACGCTGGTGCTGAGCATCGTGCCGGGCGAGCGCATCTGCGTGACGAAGCGGGCTGTGCTCGGCTTCCATGCAGCGCGGTCGGTTGACCGGCGCGGGCGCTTCTATGCCGAGCCGGAAGCATCCGAGGCGGTGCTCGCCGCCTATCCCGGCCCGGTGCGCGACTGGATCAGCCGCCGCGGCGGCCTCACCTCGCGGCTGCTCTTGCTGAAAGGGCGCGATCTCGCCGCGATCTATCCGCGCTGCCGATGAGGTTTTCGCGGCCGGCTGCTCCTGCCCGCATAGAGCGCGGCAGACACCGGCGGTTCCTCTAAAGAAGAGTCTGGATCAACGGCGCCAGCTTCAAGCTTGCGCAGATGAGCATCCCCCAAAGAGCAAAATTGATCTGTAGCGCCGCTGCCATCGGTCGCTCCCCCTTCCAAGTCCGTTCATCCCGGTTTATCGGTCTTGTGAACGAGGATTAACAATTTTGTCACGGAGATGACAGCTTAATCTTGCGCCAATTGTTGTGCGCTGCGGTCCGCGCGATATGACGACGCGGACCGCAATTTTCGCTCACCGCATCAAGCGGCCGAGCGGGCCTACATGCCTTCGGCGGGACAGTTCACCATCCAGGGAATGCCGAACTTGTCGACGCACATGCCAAAGCCCTTGGCCCAGAACGTCTTGCTGAAGGGCATGGTGACGGTGCCACCATCGGCAAGCGCTTTGAACTTGCGCTCGCCCTCCGCGGGATCCATCACCGTGAGCGAGATCGAAAAGCCTTGCGGCTTGTGAAAATGCTCGGGCGGCGTGTCGGAGCCCATCAGCACGGCGCCGCCGGGCAGCGTCATCCGCGCATGCATGATCGTCTTCTCGCGGCCGGGCGGGCCGGGAGGCATATCCGACGCCGGCGCTTCCGACAGGCGCATCATGGCGTCGATCTTGCCGCCGAGAATCTTGGCGTAATAGTTGAACGCCGCTTCGCAGGTGTCCTGATAGAACAGATAGGCACTGAGCATCGTTTCTCTCCTCTTCTTCGCTTGCTTGAGGGCGTTACTTCTCGGTGAGCTTCTTCAGGCTGGCGAGACCGGCCTCGAAGTCCTTGCCGATCATGTTGTCCATGTTGATGAAGACCTGCATGAGCTTCGACATGAACGGGGCCGGACCGTACATCGCCCATGTGACCAGTGTGGCATCGCCTTGCGGCACAAAGGTGAACTCGGCGGTGTTGTGACCTTCGAACGGACGCTCGAAATCGAGCTTGATGCGGAGTTTCGACGGCGTATTCCCCTCGAGGATCTCCATGTGGCCGGCGCCGACATTGTTGTTGCCGTCCCAGGCATAGGTCGCGCCCTTTCCTGCCGCGGTTCCGCCGTAGGTGCGCTTCATGGCGGGATCACGGTTCTCGTAGGGCGACCAGCCGGTCCAGAAGCGGAAATCGGACACCAGCGGATAGATCGCAGCGGCCGGCGCCTGCACGGCGATCGAGCGTTCGACACGGAACGTGTCGGGTTTCGTCAGGGCGAAGACGACGATGGTCGCAATTCCGACCGCGAGCACGACGGCGGCAATGGCAACAGCTTTCAGCATGAATGACTCCCATGGATATGGGATTAAGACGAAGGGGAACGGCCGAGACCGACAATTGATGGAATGATTTTTTGGCACTGCCCGTCGTGGCCGGGCTTGTCCCGGCCATCCACGTTCTTTGTCCGGATCGAAAGACGTGGATGCCCGGGTCGAGCCCGGGCATGACGATGAGGAAGGAGATGGGCCTACTTAGCTGTCGCCCCCTGCCTCGCGCCGCCGCCCTTCGGCTGGCTGTCGCGGATCAGGCGATCGAGATGCATGCGGATGTGGGCGGCTTCGGCCGAGGTGTTGGCGAGGGCGATGGCGCGGTCGAAGGCGATGCGGGCTTCGTCGTTGCGGCCGAGTTGCATCAGGAAGGCGCCGCGCACGCCATAGAAATGGAAATAGTTGGCAAGTTTCGGCGCCAGCGGCTCGATCAGGTCGAGCGCGGCTTGCGGTCCGCGCACCTTGGACACCGCGACGGCGCGGTTGAGCGTCACCACCGGCGAAGGCTGCACCACCTCCAGAGCGCCATAGAGCAGGTCGATCTGGGTCCAGTCGGTCTCCTCCGGTGTCGCCGCGCGCGCATGCAGCGCGGCGATCGCGGCCTGGATCTGGTAGGGCCCGGTGCGCCGATGGCGCATCGCCTTGTCGATCAGCGCGAGGCCTTCCGCGATCATGGCGCCGTTCCACAGCGAACGATCCTGGTCGTCGAGCAGGATCAGCGAACCGTCGGCGGCAAAGCGCGCCGCGCTGCGGGCATGCTGCAACAGGATCAGCGACGTCAGCCCCATGATCTCCGGCTCGCTCTGGAACAGCCGCAGCAGCAGCCGCGCCAACCGGATCGCCTCCTCGCAGAGCGGCTTCCTGATCTCGGCAGTGTCGCCGCTCGCCGAATAGCCCTCGTTGAAGATCAGGTAGATCATCGCGGCGACGCCGGCGAGCCGCTCGGAGCGCTCGACCGCGCCGGGCGCCTCGAAGGGCGTCCCCGCCTCGGCGACCTTGGCCTTGGCGCGAGTGATGCGCTGCTCCATCGCCGCCTCCGACACCAGGAAGGCACGCGCGATCTGCTTCACCGTCAAGCCGGAGACGATGCGCAAGGCGAGCGCGATCTGCTGCGTCGCCGGCAGCTGCGGATGGCAGCAGATGAACATCAGCCGCAAGATGTCGTCGCGATAATGCGAGCCGTCGAGCCGCTCGGCGAGTGCGCCCTCGGCATCGTCGAGATCGGAGATCGCCTGGTCGTCCTCCGGCAGCGGCTGCTGCTTGCGGGCGCGGCGCACCTCGTCGATCGCGACGTTGCGGCCGACCATGATCAGCCAGGCCGCGGGATCGCGCGGCGGCCCGTTCTGCGGCCAGGTCTTCAGCGCGCGCAGGCAGGCGTTCTGGAAGGCCTCCTCGGCCGTGTCGAGATCACGGAAATAGCGCAAGAGCGCGCCGACCGCCTGGGGTCGCGCCGAGGTCAGCGCGGTCTCGATCCAGGCGGTGTCGGTGTCGCTCACGCGGAAATTCCTCCGGGCCGGAACACGCCGACGGGACGCACTTCATAGGCGCCGCCGGGATTGGCTGCGCCAAGGTCGCGCGCAACGTCGAGTGCGTCGTCGAGATTCTTGCAATCGACGATGTAGAAGCCGAGCAGCTGCTCCTTGGTTTCGGCATAGGGGCCGTCGAGCACCAGCGGCGGGTCCTCCTTGCGCAAGGTCGCCGCGGCCGTCGTCGGCAGCAGCCGCGCCACCGGGCCGAGCCGGCCTTGGCTCGTCAGCTTCTCCTGCACCACGGCGAGCTTCTTCATCACGGCCTCGTCCTGCTCCCTGCTCCAGGAGCCGACGAAGTCCTCGTCGTGATAGCAAAGGATCGCATAAAGCATGGGCAGCACCTTCCCTGACCGCTCATTTTGAAGACGGTCCACTATGCCCCGCCCCGACATTGCTGCGGAAAAAATTTGCGAGAAAAATCCGGCGGATCGTGCCAAGGAGGGTTTTTGAACGCGGAACCTGCGAGGCACTTCGAATGAGCATGGGCACACTGGCCGTCCTGATCAACAGCACGCAGCAGAACTGGCTGCCGGAGCGCTGGAAGGCCCGGTTCGATGCGGTCTGCGGCGGCCGCCGCGTGGTGCTGCTGCCGGATGCCTCCCTCGATCCAGCCGAGGTGCACTATGCCGCGGTGTGGAAGCCGGTGCCGGGCGACCTCGGCTCCTTCCCCAATCTGCGGGCGATCTTCAATCTCGGCGCCGGCGTCGATGCGCTGATGGCGGACAAGAGCCTGCCCGACGTGCCGCTGGTCCGCGTCGCCGTGCCCGATCTCACCAACCGCATGACCGAATATGTCGTGCTACATGTGCTGATGCACCACCGCCAGGAGCTTTATTTGCGCGACTCGCAGCGCGCCAAACGCTGGGAGCCGCAATATCAATGGCCGGCGAGCGCGGTGACGGTCGGCGTGATGGGCCTCGGCACGCTCGGCGCTGACGCGGCCGAGGTGCTGCGCCGGCTCGGCTTCCGCGTCGCCGGCTGGAGCCGCAGCCCGCGCACGATCGCAGGCGTCGAGTGCTTCCATGGCACCGCAGGCATGGACGCCTTCCTGCGCAAGACCGACATCCTGGTGTCGCTGCTGCCGCTGACGCCCGACACGCACGGCATCCTCAATCGCGACGTCTTCACCAAGCTCAACCGCAAGAGCCCGCTCGGCGCGCCGGTGCTGATCAATGCCGGCCGCGGCGGCCTGCAGAACGAAGCGGACATCCTGGCCTGCCTCGACGACGGCACGCTGGGTGCCGCCTCGCTCGACGTCTTCGTGCAGGAGCCGCAGCCGAAAGACAGCCGGTTCTGGACCCATCCCAAGGTGGTGCTGACGCCGCATAACGCAGCCGACACGGATGCGGACGCGATCTCGGCCTATGTCGCCGAGCAGATCGCGCGGTTCGAGGCGGGCGGCGCGTTGGAGAATGTGGTGGACCGGGGAAGAGGGTATTAGGCCCGCGGGCTTTCGCGAGCGCTGGCGCCTCATACTCGGTGTCGTCCCCGCGAAGGCGGGGACCCACACCGCGTGATCTGTCGATCGTAAACGATAGCCGTACCGAACAACGAGTCTTCGCCAAACCACTCGCTGTGGTTATGGGTCCCCGCCTTCGCGGGGACGACACCGTTGTCTTGGCGGGTGGCCCGATCACCAGAGCCACCCGCCTCCCCACAACCACCCCGCGCCCCGCCCCGTTCACCCTCTCTTAGCGAGAAGTTGATAGGCGTTGTTAACCAACGCTGAAACAACGAGTCGGACATGCGGGTGAGCCTCGGCCTCAGGATGCGGATCACGGTTGCGCTGGCGGTGACGGCGGCGGCGACCGCGCTGTTTGCCGTGCTGGGCGCGATGTGGATCATCTCAGGGATCATCGACCGCGCCGACCAGCGCGAACTGCGCAGCCATTATGATGCGCTGCTGTCGCGGATCGCCGAAGAATCCCGCCGCGCCGCCGCCATGAGCACGGTGGTGGCCGCGATGCCGGCGACGCAGGATGCGATGGCGAAGCAGGACCGCAACGCCCTCGTCGGCCTGTTCGGCCCGGTGTTTGCCGCGACCAAATCGGACTACGGCGTCGAGCAGTTCCAGTTCCATGTTGCACCAGCGACGTCGTTCCTGCGCGTGCACCAGCCGGCCAAATTCGGTGACGACCTCTCCGGCTTCCGCAAGACGGTTCTGATTGCCAATCAGGAGCGCAAGGTCGTGGTCGGCCTCGAGGGCGGCGTCGCCGGCCTCGGCATCCGCGGCGTGGTGCCAATCGCGCAGGCCGGCAAGCATCTCGGTTCGGTCGAGTTCGGCCTGACCTTCGGCCAGTCCTTCCTCGACGACTTCAAGACGAATCGCCACGTCGATGTCGCCTTCCATCTCGCCGACGGCTCCGGCTTCAAGCTGTTCGGCGGCACGCTGAACGGCAAGAGCTTCTTCGATGCGGCGGATTACGCCCGCGCTGCCGGCGGCGATTTTACGGTGCGGCAAGGGAAACTGGACACGACGCCGGTCGCTGCGCTGCTCGGACCGATCAGGGACTTTTCCGGCAAGCCGCTCGGCGCGGTCGAGCTGGTGATGGACAATGCCGACTATGTCGCGTCCGCCGATCGCGCCTGGTGGCTTTCGCTCGGTATCGCCGCGCTCGGGCTCGTGCTCGCGGCGGTCGTCGGCTATCTCATCGCCCGCAGCATCTCGCGCCCGATCCTCTCCATCACAGGCGTGATGCGCGAGCTCGCGGACGGACGGCTTGACGTCGAGGTTCCCTCAAGCAAGGCGAATGACGAGGTCGGTGCCATGGTGAAGGCGGTCGCGGTGTTCCGCGACAATGCCGTCAGCTTCAACAAGCTCCAGGCCGATCAGCTCGAGGCCAAGGCGCAGTCGGAAGCCGAGAAGCGGCGCGCCTTCGCTGCGCTCGCCGACAATTTCGAAGCGTCGATCCGCGACGTCGTCACCACCGTGTCCTCGGCCGCAGTCGAGATGGAGCACACCGCGCGCTCGATGTCGGCCATCGTCGAGCAGTCCCGGCAGCAGACCCGCAACGTGTCGTCGGCCTCGGCGCTGGCCTCGGAAAACGTGCAGACGGTGGCCGCCGCCGCGGAAGAACTGTCCTCATCGATGACCGAGATCAGCCGCCGCCTCGCGCATGCGACCGAGGTCGTCGGCAAGGCCGCCAGCGACGGCCGGGCGTCGAATGCGCGGGTGCAGAGCCTCGCGGACGCCGCGCAAAAAATCGGCGACGTCGTCTCCTTCATCAACGGCATCGCGGGCCAGACCAATTTGCTGGCGCTGAATGCGACGATCGAGGCGGCGCGCGCCGGCGAAGCCGGCCGCGGCTTTGCCGTCGTCGCCTCGGAGGTGAAGGCACTGGCGACGCAGACCGCAAAGGCGACGGAAGAGATCGGCGCGCAGGTCACGGCCGTGCAGGGCGAGACATCAGGCGCGGTGGATGGCATCCAGTCGATCTGCGCGACAATCCAGCAGGTTGATGAGATCTCGGCGGCGATTGCCGCCGCCGTCGGCCAGCAGGGCACGGCGACGCAGGAGATCGCGCAGAACGTCCAGCAGGCCGCCGCCCGCACCGGCGAGGTCTCGCAGAACATCGCGGGCGTCACGGACGGCATCGCAGCGACCGGCACGGCCGCCGAGGAAGTGCTGGGCTCGGCGATCGAGCTGTCGAAACAGTCGCAGCGGCTGCGGGACGAGGTGGATCGGTTCCTCGCGCAGATTCGCGCGGCGTAGTTGCGCGAAGAGTGGCGCTCCAAGTTCAGTGTCGTCCTCGCGAACGTGAGGACCCATACCGCGTGATCCATCGATAACGCACGATCATCGTACCGAAGACTTTTAACTCCTAGTCATCGCCAAACCACTCCCTGTGGTTATGGGTCCCTGTGTCTTGGAAGTCTGTCAGGATGGGTTGGGCGGGAAGCCGTTGGGTCCTTGGCGCTTGACGCCGTGAGCCGGCTCGGTCTCCCGCCCGTTCCATTACCAACCTGAACAGTTGCACGAGGCTGCGCCAACAGACCTCGCATCACAGGGACAGGCACCGTGATCATACCCCTTCGTTGCGTCGGAATCGACGTCTCCAAACAATATCTCGATATCTTCGATGAAGGCCTGGGCGTGCCGGAGCGCATCGCCAACGCGACGCAGGCCATCACCCAGATCGCGGCGCGTTGGCGATGCGATGTGCTGGTCGTCTTCGAGGCCACGGGTGTTTATGACCTCGAGCTTCGCGAAGCGCTGAGCGAGGCCGGCATCCGTTTCGCCCGGATCAACCCGGCCCGGGCTCGTGACTTCGCGCGCGCCAGCGGGCAGCTCGCCAAGACCGACCCGATCGACGCGCGAATGCTGGCAGCCTTTGCGCGGGCCATGCAGCCAGCAACCGAGCCGACTGCCAATCCCGCCCGCAACGCCTTGGCGGGACTTGCAAAACGGCGAGATCAGCTGGTTCGCATGCGCGCGCAGGAGAAGAACCGGCGCAGCGAGACCGACGACCGTGCCATGGCCGAGCGCATCGGTCGCCTCATTGAAGTCCTCGACGGCGAGATCGCCGAGATCGAGGCCGACATCAGGGGACTAATCAAAGCCGAGCGAGAGATTGCGGACGATGCGCGATTGATGCGCTCACTGCCTGGCGTGGGTCCCGTGGCTTGCATGCAACTCATCGCGAAGATGCCGGAACTCGGACATGTGGGAGCCAAGCAGATCGCGGCGCTCGCCGGCCTGGCTCCCTTCAACGTCGACAGCGGAGCCTTCCGCGGCAAACGCAAGATTGCCGGCGGCCGAAAGCGCGTCCGTGACGCCCTCTACATGGCTGCGCTCAACGCGGTTCGCAGGGCCGATCCGTTCAAGGCCTTCTACGCACGGCTGCGACGGGCCGGCAAACCAGCCAAGCTCGCCCTCATTGCCGTCGCCAGGAAGCTGCTAACGGTCCTCAATGCCATGATGCGTGACAGAAAGCCGTACCTGAAAGCCAACCCAACATAACAGTTGCCGGATCTGCGCTCCGCTACGCTACGCTTGTCCGGGACGACAACTTAGGTTTTGGCGTCAGCACCCACCATCACATCGATCGCGCCTTTCACGATCGCCTCGAGCTCCTTCCGCGGGACGCGGGCGCGCGAGCGGATGGCGATGGTGTGGACGGTGGCGGAGGCAATCTGCGCCAGCGCGAACGGATCGGCGCTTTCCGGCAGCTCGCCCTTCTCTTTGGCGCGGCGGAAGCAGCTCGCAAAAGCCTTGTCGAGCCCGGTGAGACCGTCGAGCACCATGGCGCGAATCTCGGGATCGCTCACGGCCTCGGAGGCCGCGGTCACCACCGTGAAGCAGCCGCGCGGGCCGGTGTCGCCGGACAGATAGATGTCCAGCGCGGACGCGTAGATGCGCTCCAGCCGCTGACGCAGCGGCATCTCCTGGCGGAAGATCTCGACCATCGCCTCGCCGGCTTGTTCGCGATAGCGCTGATAGCTCTTGATGTAGAGCTCGCGCTTGTCGCCGAAGGCGCCATAAAGGCTCGGCCGGTTCATGCCAGTGGCTTCGCTGAGATCGTCGAGCGAGGTGGCCGCAAAACCTTGCTTGCGGAACAGGTCGAGCGCCTTGCCGAGCGCGACGTCGGGCTCATAGGCGCGGGGGCGCCCGCGGCGTTTGGGTTCGCCGCGGCGCTCGGGCTGACCGGCAGCAGATGGCGGCTTTGATTTTTGTACCATTTCGCAAAATAATCCTTGACCGTCGATATATTATGCAAGATGGTACAAAAATCAATCTGGCCAGGTTGAGCGACACCCAAGAGGATTTTGCCCAAGGAGGCCCAAGATGGATCTGTATTTCTCGCCGCTCGCCTGCTCCATGGCGACCCGCGTCGCGCTCTATGAAGCCGGCGCGGACGCGAACTATCTCGAAGTTGATCCGCCGACCAAGAAAGTGCTGAACGACGGCACCGACTTCCGCAGCGTGAACCCGATCGGCCTCGTGCCGACGCTGCGCACCGACGAAGGCGTGGTGCTGACCGAGAACGCCGCGATCCTGCAATATGTCGCCGACCGTTTTCCGCAATCCGGCCTCGGCGCGACACAGGGCATCGAGCGTACGCGGCTCCATCAATGGCTGTGCTTCATCGGCACCGAGCTGCACAAGGGTCTGTTCATCCCCGTGCTCGACCGCAAGGCGCCGCAGGAAGCCAAGGCCTATGTGCTAGAGAAGAACCTGTCGCGGCTCGACTATCTCGACAAGTATCTGGAAGGGCGCGAGTTCCTGCTCGACCATTTCAGCGTGGCGGATGCGTACCTCGTCACGGTCATCAACTGGACCATGGCAACGCCGCCGATCGAGCTCGCGAAATGGCCGAACGTGAAGGCCTATTACGAGCGCCTGCGCCAGCGTCCCTCGATCGCGAAGGCGATCGCGGAGGAATTCGAGCTGTACAAGGCCGAGCAGGCGCGGAAGAAGGCGGCGGCTTGAGGCCAACGCGATATCTTCGCATCGCGACGTCGTCCCGGCCAAACCGGGACGGCGTCGTTAGCAATTCGGCTATCTCGGCGTCTGCAGCACGATCCCGTAGCGGCCGTAGATCCGCTCGATCGTGCCGTCGTTGCGCAGCCGCTCCAGCGCTCCGTCGATGGCTTCGCGCAACGCATCGTCCGGACGGATCATGCCGACGGCGACGTTCCAGTTGAGGTCGGCCACGCCCTCGTCGCGATCCAGGATCCGCAGCGCCTTGTCCGGATGGGTCAGATTGAAATAGCTCGCCGCGGTGGGCGTAACCGCGGCTGCGTCGATCTCATGGTTTGATACGGCATCGAGGCTGTCGCTCTCGAAGCCGAAGGTCGACGTCGGCACGCGCCGTTGACCGATGATCATGGCGGCGACAGAGCCGACCTGCACCCCCACCTTGGTATGCTCGCCGAGGCTCTTGAACGAGGTGAGCGCGCTGGATGACGGCACCGCGAGCGCGACACCCGTGCGATAGTACGGTTTCGAGATCCTCAAGCGGGTTTCGCCCTGCGCTTCGCGGTCGGCGATGACGTCCAGAAGAATGTCGCAGCCGGCGCTGCGCATCTGATACTGCGTGATGATCCAGTCGAGCCGCAGCGAAACACCGAGCTCGCGCGCCAGCGCCCGTCCCAGCTCGACCTGAAAGCCGGGCGGATCACCGGCCTTGCTCGCAAAAGGAAGCGAATTGGGATGCGCGCATAGTCCGATCGCGCCACTCGCGCGGATCGCGTCCAGGGTTCGCGCCTGCGCCGGTTCCGACAGAACGATGGCGGCAGCGACGATAGCCAGCACAATTGCCTTCATTCCGCGTCCTCATCTGGATGGATCAGGTCTCGGCGGGTCAACCCGCGCGCGGCTTCAAGGCGCGGATATATTTGACGATCTGGTCGATCTGCGCGTCATTGAAGCTCTCGCCGAATGCCGGCATCGCACCTTGCTTGCCGGTCTTGATACGGTTGTGCAGAAACTCGTCGTCGCGTGGCGAATTCATCAGTTGCGGTCCCCTGCCGGCAGCCCGGCCGCCGTCGGAGTGGCAAAAGCCGCAGGTCCCCGCGAACAACTGCTCGACATCCAGCGACCCGTTGTCCGGCGCAGGCGCAGCAGGTTGTGCTTGAGCCACCACAACGCACAGCAACGAAACACCCAGCGCCGCCGGATACGACTTCAAATGCAGTTTCAACACGTCCGCTCCATTCCCGAAATCACGCGCGGCCGCTGCGATCGACCGAGAAGCGGGCTTGCACCCGCTCCTCGGCAGATCGTTCAAGGGGACTATTTCAGGCTGAAGACGACCAGGGCGCCGTCGTCACGCGGCATGCTCTTGTAGACGCCACCGAAGTTCGGGGCATATTCGTCTGCCAGCATACCGCCGAAGCCGGCTGTCACCGCGATGTATTGCTTGCCGCCGACGGAGTAGCTGACGATGCCGCCCTGGTGGCCGGTGCCATTGTTGTGCTTCCACAGCTCGGCCCCGGTTTCGGCATCATAGGCGTGAAGGACGCCGCGGGAATCAGGCACGAACACGAGATTGCCTGCGGTCGACAGCACGCTCCCGAGCGGCGGCTCGGGGTAGCGAACCTCCCACTTCTTTGCCCCCGTGATGGGATCGCGCGCGTCGAGGTGTCCATAGATCTCGCCGCTTGGAGGCGGCGCCATCTTGAAATCGGCGCCGATGTTGAGCTGAACCTGTGGCGCGGTGACCGGCGTCGTTTTCTGGATATCGAGCGTCATGCACCATTCCTGGCCGATCTTGTAGTAGAGACCGGTCTTCGGGCTGTACGAGCCGGCATTCCAGCTGATGCCGCCGCCGATGAACGGACAGAGCGGCACTTCAGTGACTTTCCCGACGGGGAAATCGCGACGGCCAATCAGCGCGCCGGTCTTGGGATCGATATCCTTGACGAAGTTGATGTTCTCGACCAGCCGCCAGACGTTCTTCACGCCGAGATTGCGGTCGTAGACGAAGACGAAGCCGCCCTTGTTCGGATGAACCACGTATTTCTGGCCGTCGCGCTCGAGCATCACGAACTCGCCGACGGCGCTGTCGAAGTCCCAGGCGTCGTGCGGCAGTTCCTGATGGTAGGATTTCAGCTTTCCGGTATCGATATCGAGAGCGATAACTGAACTCGTGTAGAGATTGTCGCCGGGCCGCGCACCTTGCGTCTTGTAGTCAGCGCCGGACCAGTCGTAGAGCGGCGCCGGATTCGCGGTGCCCCACAGGATGGTGTTGGTCTCGGAGTCGTAGGTACCCGGCATCCAGCCGCCGCCACCGCCGGTTCGCCAGGAATCGTTGCCCCAGGTCTTCATGGCTTCGTCGGTGCCCGCGACCGTCAGGAACTCCCACTTCTTCTTGCCGGTGGTGGCATCGACGGCGAAGATCGGGCCGCGACCCGGCCATTCCCCTCCCTGCGAGCCGATGATCACGCTCCCCTTCGCGTAAAGCGGCGCGCCGGTGAAGCCGACCGTGAGCTTCTGCGAGTCGATCAGCCTGGTTTCCCAGAGAACCTTTCCCGACTTCGCATCGAGGCCGAAGAGACGACCATCCATCGTACCGACGAAGACCTTGCCTTCACCAAGGGCCACGCCGCGGTTGTAGGGAGAGTGGGTCTGTCGGCTGATGAGCGCTTCATCAAGTTCGGGAAAGAACGACCAGATGACCTCGCCCGTCGCGCCGTTCAGCGCAAAGACCCGGCTGTAGGAACCCGAATAGTAGAGCACGCCATCGGCGACGAGCGGCATTGACTGCAGGCCGCGCGTCGATCGCCCGGGAATGTGCATCCAGGCGACGCCCAGATTGCCGATGTTGCTCGCATTGATCTGCGCGAGTGGGCTGTAGTGATGGGACTTGTATGAACCGTGATAGGTGAGCCAGTCGTTCTGGCCGGCTGCCTCGATACGGGCCGTATCCACTGATTGGGCCAACGCCGCCGATGCCGCAAATGCCGCAACGGCGAGAACAGGTAGGCCCGAGTTGAGCCACTGCTTCCTCATATGCACTTCCTCCCGCTTGGTGTTTATTGATTGCGTCTCGTGAACGCCGCTGCGAGGAATGTTTGCAGTTCAGTACGCGTCGATTGTTCTCCATCGGAGATGAACTGCCAATAAATCTCCCTCTCCCTCGGCGCATATCGCCAAAGGAGCTGCGTTCACCGGCATGATTGCTGTCGCACGTCTGCATGCACAGCGTACGACGGATTACAGGGGCGTGCAAAGACGGAATGCGCGCGGGAGGCGAATTGGCGCAGAGGGCGAATTGAAACGACAGCAGCGCTGACCGTTCGATCTCCGTTCGGGCGAAACGTTATCCGTACAGCACCCGCGGCAAGATCGTAACAATGCCGGGCCACAGCGTCAGCAAGAGCACGAAGCCCACCATGATCACCAGATACGGCATCGTGACGCGCGCGATGTAGCCGAGGCCGTCCTCGGTCAGGCCCTGGATCACGAACAGGTTGAAGCCGACCGGCGGGGTGATCTGCGCCATCTCAACCGCGAGCACGAGGAAGATGCCGAACCAGATCTCGTCGAAGCCCGCGCCCTTCACGATCGGCAGCACGATCGGCAGCGTCATCACGATCATCGAGAAGCCGTCGAGGAAGCAGCCGAGGATCAAATAGAAGATGATCAGCACCACGATCAGCATGAAGGGCGACAGGCCGAGGCCCTTGACGAAAGCGGCCACCGCCTGAGGGATGCCGAGGAACGCCGCGGCATTGCCGAGGATCGAGGCTCCTAACACGATCAGCGCGATCATTGAGCAGGTGACGACCGAGCCGATCAACACATCGCGCATGACCTGCTGCGACATCGAGCCTTGCGCCCAGGCGACCAGCCCGGCGCCGAGCACGCCGACGGCGGCGGCCTCCGAGGGCGTCGCGAGTCCGCCATACATCGAGCCCAGCACGCAGGCGATCAGGAACAGCGCCGGCGCGAGATCCTTCAGCGCCGCGAAGCGTTCACCCCACGGCACCTGCGAGAGCTTTGCTTCTGTCTCCGGTACCATCGAAGGCTTGAGCGAGGTGTGCAGCATCACCCAGCCCATGAAGGTCGCGGCCAGGAGCAGGCCGGGCAGCACACCGGCGGTGAAGAGCTTGAGAATGGAAACGTCGCCGAGCACGCCGTAGATGATCATGATGTTGGACGGCGGGATCAGGAAGCCGAGGGTGCCGGCGCCGGCGAGCGAGCCGATCGCGATGTCACGGGAATAGCCACGGCGCAGCAGCTCGTTGAGCGACATGCGGCCGATCACCTGCGTGGTCGCGGCCGAGGAGCCAGAGATCGCGGCGAAGATGGTGCAGCCGATCACGTTCACATGCAGCAGGCGGCCCGGCAGAAGGCCGGCCCAGGGCGCAAGTCCCTGGAATAGCGAGCGCGACAGGCGGGTGCGAAACAGCAATTCACCCATCAGAATGAACAGCGGCAACGCCAGCAGCTCCTGCGTGGTCAGGATGTTCCAGGCGTATTGCGGCAGTAGCTTGTCGAGCGGGATCGAGCGGAACATCGCGAGCAGCAGCGTCGCGGTGAGCGCGAGGGTAAGACCGATCCAGACGCCACCCGCCAGCAGCGCAAACAGAATCCCGAACAGGGCGACGACTTCGATGGTCATGGGATCCAAAATCCGATAGCGAGCAAGGCGGTCATTCGACGGGCGAGGCCTTCATGCGGTGATCCTCCAGCGGCAGCCCGAGCACCGCCTGGATCGCGCGCGCCAGGAACTGAAGAGTCAGCAGCAGCATGCCGAAGGTGACGACCGCTTGCGGAAACCACAGCGGCGTGTCGCTCGAGGTCGAAACCTGACCGCGCACGAAGGCGCTCCAGGCGAACTTCGCCATGGACGAGGTCAGGAACGCCATGAAGGCAAAACCGGCGGATGCCGAGAGAATCTCGATGGCACGCTGCAGCGGGGGCGGCACGTTCTTCAGAAGCAGCACGACGCGGATGTGGCCGCCAACGCGGAGCGTCATGGCGGCGCCGAAAGTGAACGAGGCCGCCATCAGGTAAGACGAATATTCCCAGGCGATCGAGATGGTCGGCGGGAAGAACGACAGGAAGTTCGACAGGAAGCGGGTGGCGACCTCGCACAGCATCAGGAGCGTCAGCGTCAAGAGACAGCCGCCGCCGATCCAGCCGTCGAGCCGGCCGAGACGATCGATGCCGTCGAGCAGGATGCGCAGCGGCGCCGGCGCCGCCGCGTTGAGACTTTGCGGAGCCGCCGGTGAAACGCTGGTCATGAGCTCGACCTCAGCGCTTCATTTCGGCGAGATAGGCCCGTACCGGCTTGTCGGCCGCCGGCACGCGCTTGAGGAAGGCATCGAGCTGCGGCGCGGTCTTGGCCCGGATCTCCGTCATCATCGCGTCGGACACCGGCACCACCTCCATGCCGCCCTCCTTGAGGCGGTTGAGACTGTCGACATCGGCCTTGAGCGAGTTCGCCCAGAAGCCCGGCTCCATCTTCGCTGCGATATCGGCGACGAGCTTCTGCTGATCGGCACTCAGAGCCTTCCAGGAGTCGAGATTGACGGTGAGCATCTGCGACGACCAGACGTGATTGGTCGGATAGATGTATTTCAGGAACTCCCAGAACTTGCCGTCGACACCCGACACCGCCGAAGTCGAGACGCCGGAGACCGCACCCGACGCCAGCGCAGGGATGGTCTCGCCCCAGGGAATCATCACCGGCGCCATGCCGACTACCGCCAGCATGTCGACCGCATTCTTGTCGGGGACGCGGATCTTGATGTTCTTCAATCCCTCGACATCGGCGACCTTGGTCTTGAGATGCAGATACTGCGTCGGCCACGGCACGATGTAGAGGATCTTCTGGTTGTTGCGCGCGGCGACCTTCTCATATTCGGGCCGCACATATTTGTGCAGCACCTTGAGCTCGTCCATCGAGCCGCACTGGAAGGGGATGCTCTCGACGCCCATGAACGGCTCGTCGCCGACCTGCTGGATGTTGAGGACGTCAGCGAGCGGCACGAGGCCGTCGCGCACGGCGCGCAGGTGCTCGGGGCCCTTGAAGCCGAGCTGGCCGCCGGCCTTCACGGTGATGGCGACCGAGCCGCCGCTCTGCTTCTTCACCTCTTCCGCAAAGGCCATCGCGTTCTGGGTGTGGAAATTGCCGTCGGGCCAGACCGTCGACATGTCCCAGCTTGTCGTCGCGGCCTGCGCGCGGGTCGAGATGTGGCCGGCGGCGAGCAGCGTCGCTGCGCCCGCGGTGAAGTTCCGTCGCGTGATCATCGAGCCCCTCCGTTTAACAAACGCGCTGATGCATCAGCGCGAGTACCCATAAACTGCAACCGCATTGTCGGCGGACACGAGACCGCTTTCGATGTCGTCCTTGACCGCGGCACGATCGCGCATCGTCGGCGCACCGATGCCGGCGCCCCCGGGCGTCATCACCACCAGCCGGTCGTCCGGCGGCACTTGCTGAAAGCCTTTGCCACGCAGCTTCTTGCCGGACTTGAGGCCGACATAGCCGGCCTCGCCGTTCTTGCCGCCATCGCGGCCGCGCGGCGGATGATCGATCCGGTCGAACGCCGCGAGGATGTCGAACGGCGCGTCGACGCCGCTGCCGACCTCGATGATCTGGCCGAGGCCGCCACGGGTGCGCCCTGCCCCGCCGGAATCCGGGCGCAGCTCCTTGCGCCAGAAGATTAGCGGCGTCTGCGTTTCCGCGATCTCGACCGGCGTGCCGCGCACACCGCTGGGATAGGCGGTCGCGGAGAGGCCGTCCTTGCCGAACCGCGCGCCGGTGCCGCCGTTGGAGGTCACCGCCATCGAGAACCCGTAATTGCCGCCGACGCCGGAGCGGGTCTGGCCGCGCACATTGAGATTCCACAGGCAGGACGTGCCTTCCGCCGGCACGCGCTCGGGGATGATCTGACGCAGGCAGCCGAACACCACGTCGGGCAGCATCTGGCCGATGATGTGGCGTGAGGCGACCGGCGCGGGCTTCGGCGCATTGAGTATCGCGCCCGCGGGCGCCGACACGGTCAGCGGCGAGAGCGAGCCCGCATTGTTGGGGATCTGCGAGGCGACGACGCAGCCGAGGCCGAACACGGTGTAGGCCGTGGTGTAGGACAAGGGCACGTTGATGCCGAACTTCGAGGCAGCGGAGGTGCCGTCGAAATCGACGTGGATGCCTTCGTCCGAGATCGTCAGCGTCGCAGCGAGCGTGACCGGCGCATCGTAGCCGTCGACCACCATCGTGTTGCGCCAGCTGCCCTTCGGCAGCTTTGCGATCTCGGCCAGCACGGCCTCGCGCGAGCGGTCACAGATGTAGTCGCCGAGTTCGTCGAGCGTGTCGATGCCGAACTCGGTCATCATCTCGACCAGGCGCTCGCAGCCGACGTCGTTGCAGCCGGCGAGCGAATAGGTGTCGCCCTCGGTGTCAATCGGCAGCCGCGTGTTGGTGCGGATCATCGCCATCAGCGTCTCGTTGACGACGCCCTGGTCGATCAGCTTGAGCATGGGGATGTAGAGCCCTTCCATGAACACGTCGGTGGCGTCAGGGCCGAAGCCGATGCCGCCGATGTCCATGAGATGGCTGGTGCAGGAGAACAGCGCGACGATCTTGCCGTCCTTGAAGCAGGGCGTGGTGACGACGAAGTCGTTGAGATGGCCGGTGCCCATCCAGGGGTCGTTGGTGATGTAGGCGTCGCCCTCCTTCATCGTCTCCAGCGGGAAATGCGCGATGAAGTGCTTGACCGATTCCGCCATCGAGTTGACGTGGCCGGGCGTGCCCGTCACCGCTTGCGCCAGCATTCGCCCCTTGAGGTCGAATACACCGGCCGAGAGGTCGCCGCATTCGCGCACGATCGGGCTGAAGGCGGTGCGGAGCAGCACCTGGGCCTGCTCCTCGACCACGGCGATCAGCCGGTGCCACATGATCTGAAGGTCGATCAGGCTCGCGCCATTTGCCTTGCTCATGATCAGGCTGCCTTCCGTTCCATGACGATGCTGCCGGCACCGTCGATATGGGCGTCAAAACTGGTGGAGACGAAGGTGGAGGTCTCGTCCTCCGCAATGACCGCCGGACCCGCAATCGTCGCGCCCGGCGCCATGTCCTCGCGGCGATAGAGCGGGATCTCGATCACCTCGCCGGCGCGGCCGTCGAAGAATTTTCGGCTGCCGGACGCCTTGGCCGCAGGTTTGCGCGCAACGGCGGCAACGGGCGACGGATTGCGCGGTTCGGTGGTTGCGAGCACCGACCAGCTCAACACCTCGATCGCCGCGCCGGGGATCGGGCGCTCGAACATCGCGGAATAATCCGCTTCGAACTTCTGGCGCAGGCCGGCGAGATCGGCTGACGTCAGCGGCCGGTTCGGCAGCTCGACGCTGATCTCGTGGCCCTGGCCGACATAGCGCATGAAGGCGGCGCGGCGCTCGCGCACCGGCGCACCAGCCGCACCCGGCTCGACCAGCGCGCGAGCTTCGCTCACCATCTCCTGCAAGAGGTCGGAGACCGCCTCGGTGTCGAAATCGTCGAGCCGGACATGCCGGCTGCGGACTAGCTCATAGGCGATGGGAGCCGCAAGGAAACCGACCGCCGAACCGACGCCGGCGTTCGATGGCACGATCACGCGGGAGACGCCGATCTTCTCGGCAACGCGCGCCGCATGCAGCGGCGCGGCACCGCCAAAGGCGATCAGCGTGTGCTGGCCGACGATCTCGCCGCGCTCGACCGCATGCACGCGCGCCGCGCTCGCCATGTTCTCGCAGACGACCTCGTGCACGGCATAGGCCGCGGTTTCCGCGGAAAGGCCAAGCGGCTCGCCGACGTCGCGCAGCAGCGCCTGCTTCGACAGCTCCGGATCGAGCTTGATCGTGCCGGCTGCAAAGGCATCGGGATCGATCATGCCGAGCGCAACGTCCGCGTCGGTCACGGCCGGACGCTGGCCGCCGCGGCCGTAGCAGGCCGGTCCCGGCTCCGACGAGGCGCTCTCCGGGCCGACGGTGACGCGCTTCATCGCGTCGATATGCGCGATCGAGCCGCCGCCGGCGCCGATCTCGACCATCTCGATCACGGGGATGCGCACCGGCAGGCCGGAGCCTTTCAGGAAACGCGCGGCGCGATCGACCTCGAACACGCGCGAGGTCTCGGGCTGGTATTTTTCGATCAGGCAGATCTTTGCCGTGGTGCCACCCATGTCGAAGGAGAGCACCTTGCTCTCGCCGAGCCGCGCCGCGATCTGCGCCGCGAAAATGGCGCCGCCGGCCGGACCGGATTCGACGAGGCGCACCGGAAAGCGCCGCGCCGTCTCGATCGAGGTGACGCCGCCGCCTGACGTGACGAGATAGATGGCGCCGCGGAACTGCTCGACCTGCAAGGCATCGGCCATGCGGGCGAGATAGCCGTCGATCAGCGGCTGAACATAGGCATTCGCAACCGCGGTGGAGGTGCGCTCATATTCGCGGATTTCCGGGCACACCGCCGACGACACCGTCACCGAAATGCCGGGCATTTCCTCGCCGATGATCGCCGCCGCGCGGCGCTCGTGCTCGGGATTGGCGTAGGAGTGCAGGAAGGCGATCGCGACGCTCTGGACGCCTTGCTCGCGCAATCTCGGGGCGAGTGCGCGCACGGCCGCTTCGTCCAGCGGGAGGCGGACGGCGCCATGGGCGTCGATGCGCTCGGGCACGGTGAAGCGGAGGGAACGCGGCGCCAGCGGCTTCGGCTTGTCGATTGAGAGATCATACTGGTCGTAGCGGCTCTCGGTGCCGATATCGAGCACGTCGCGAAAGCCGTCGGTGGCGATCAGCGCCGTCCTGGCGCCGCGCCGCTCGATGATGGCGTTGGTCGCGAGCGTCGTACCGTGAATGAAGACGTCGATGTCGCTGATATGCGCACGCGCATCGGTGAGAATGAGCCGCATGCCCTCCAGCACCGCCTGCTCGGGCCGCTGCGGCGTCGTAAGCACCTTGCGGGTCTTGCGATCCTGCCCCACGTCCAGCACGATGTCGGTGAACGTGCCGCCGATATCGACGGCAAGCCGCACCTCGGCTCCTTCAAGCATTCCAAACTTCTCCGGCTGATCGTCAAAACCCAGGGCGAAAATGCAGCAATTTCCATGCCATCGAGCATGCCGAAAGCGCTGCGCCCGGCTATTCTGCTTGGCACCTATGCAATAGGCAAGACGTGTTCGTCTCGCGGCCCTTCAGAGCAGGAATGCAAGCGCCGCTTCGCAGCGCTCCTCGACCTTCAGCGTGAGGAGATCGTCGGCGCGGGTGCGGCCGAGATTGATCGCGGCGATCGGAATGTTGCGCTGCGCTGCGGCCTGCACGAAGCGGAAGCCGGAATAGACCATCAGCGAGGAGCCGACGATCAGCATGGCGTCGGCTTGCGCCAGATGATCCTGCGCGGTGGCGACGACATCGCGGGGGACGTTCTCGCCGAAGAACACGACATCGGGCTTGAGGATGCCGCCGCAGGCCTCGCAAGAAGGCACGTTGAACGACGAGAAGTTCGCATGCTCCAGATCGGCGTCGCCGTCGGGCGCGTCCGCGGCATCGAGCGTCAGCCATTCGGCATTGACGCGGCCGAGCCTGTCCTGGAATTCGCTGCGCTGCGTCTTCGCCCCGCAGCCCATGCAGCGGACGAGGTCGAGCCGGCCGTGCAGGTCGATCACCTGGCGGTGGCCGGCGGATTGATGCAGCCGATCGACATTCTGGGTCAGCAGCATGCCGCAGCGGCCGCCAGCCTCGAGCCGGGCCAGCGCGTGATGCGCATCGTTCGGCCGCGCCTGGCCGAAGCGCCGCCAGCCGATCATGCTGCGCGCCCAATAGCGCTGGCGCGTGGGCTCCTCCGACATGAAGGCCTGGAAGTTCACCGGCTGGGTCCGCTTCCAGTTGCCATGGCTGTCGCGATAGTCGGGAATGCCCGAATTGGTGCTGCAACCGGCGCCGGTCAGCACGAACAGATTGTCGTGCCGGCCGACGAAATCCTGAAGCGGGGAGCTTGCCAGCGGGGAGTTTGTCATGGCGCAGATGTAGTTCGCGCGGACGGATTCTGCCAGATGCAGCGCGGACGCCTGCTGCCCCATCGGACCGAGCTTCAACTCGCCCAGTTCTCGCGAAATTCCGGAAACAGCGTCAGGCCTCCGCAGGCATAGATGGTCTGCCCGGTGATGTAGCTCGCTTCATCCGAGGCGAGGAAGGCGAACACCGCGGCGATCTCCTCCGGCGTGCCGACGCGGCCAAGCGGAATGTGGCTGGTGACGACGCCGCGCTTTTCGGGATCGCCGGTCCAGGCCGCGTTGATCGGCGTGTCGATCGCGCCAGGGCCGACCGCGTTGACGCGGATGCCGCGACCGGCGAACTCGAGCGCCAGCGTGCGCGTCAGATTGGCCATGCCGCCCTTGCTGATCGAATAAGCGAGATAGCCCGGCTTCGGGATGATCTGGTGGACGCTGGAGCAGTTGATGATGCTGCCGCCGCCGCCGCGCGCGACGAAATGCGCGAGCGCTTTCTGCGCGCAGAGCACCGCGCCGTTGAGATTGACGTCGATGATGCGGCGATAGGTGTCGATGTCGAGCGCCTCGCTCGGCGACTCCCGCTGGAAGCCGGCATTGTTGACCAGACAGTCGAGGCGCTTGAAGCGCGCCAAGACCGTCTCGAACATCGCAGTGACCTCCTGCTCGTTGCTGACGTCGGCCTTGACGACGATATGATCGAGCTTGCCGTGACCGCGGTCGCTCGAAGCCGTTCGTGCCATCGCGAGCGACTCGTCGGCCTTCTCGGGATGGTCGACATAATTGATGGCGACGGTCGCGCCCTCCTGGGCGAGCCGGACGGCGACGGCGCGGCCGATGCCTTGCGAGGCGCCGGTCACCAGCGCGTATTGGCCGACGAGGCGCGAAGCAAAAGGGGTTGAGCGGTCGGTCTGTGTCATGAGCTTTCTCCGGGATACTTCATCATGGATGGAACAGGCTTTTTGTTCCATCCCGTCAGCGCATCGCTGGGATCATTCTGCGCGGCGCGCGAGGGGCGAGGTCAGGATCTTATAGAGGATGATGGCGCCGAAGGTCGCTGTGCCGATGCCGCCGATCGTGAATGCGCCGAATTTCAGCGTGAGGTCACCGGCGCCGGCGGTCAGCGCGACGGCGACGGTGATCAGGTTTGCCGGATTTGCGAAGTCGACCTTGTTCTCGACCCAGATCCGTCCGGCCATCGCCGCGATCAAGCCGAACAGCACGATCGAGAGGCCGCCGATGACGGGGCCAGGGATCGACAGGATCAGCGCGCCGAATTTCGGCGAGAAGCCGAGCAGGATCGAGCCCGTCGCCGCGAACGCAAACAGCAAGGTCGAATAGACCTTCGTCGCCGCCATGACGCCGATGTTCTCGGCATAGGTGGTGACGCCGGTGCCGCCGCCGCAGGCCGCGACGATGGTGGCGAGGCTGTCGGCAAACAAAGCACGGCCGAGATAGGCATCGAGGCTGCGGCCGGTCATGGCGCCGACGGCCTTGATGTGACCGAGGTTCTCGGCGACGAGGATGACCGCGACCGGCGCGATCAGGAAGATCGCGTCGGCCTGGAAGGTCGGTGTGGTGAAGTGCGGCAGGCCGATCCACGGCGCGGCCGCAAGTTGCGCAAAATCGATCGGCTTGCCGAAACCGAGACCGTTCGCGAACAGCAGGTACAAGAGATATCCGCCGATCGCACCAAGGATGATCGGCAGGCGCCGCCACAGGCCCGGCGCGGCCACGGCCAGCACGCCAATCATCAGCACGGTCGCAAGACCAATCCAGGTCTCGAAAGCATTGGCGCTCACCGCCTTGACCGCCACGGGCGCGAGGTTGAGGCCGATCGCGGCGACTACGGCACCGGTGACGGCCGGCGGCATCAGCCGCTCGACCCAGCCGACGCCCGACCACATCACGATCAGTGCGATCACGCCATAGAGCACGCCGGCGCCGACGATGCCGCCCAGCGCAACGGAGATATTCGGGTTGGGCCCCTGCCCGGCATAGCCGGTGGCGGCGATGACGACGGCGATGAACGCAAAGCTCGAGCCGAGATAGCTCGGCACGCGCGCGGCGACGATGACGAAGAAGATCAGCGTGCCGATGCCGGAGAACAGGACCGCAACATTGGGATCGAATCCCATCAGCAGCGGCGCGATGATGGTCGAGCCCGACATGGCGACGCAATGCTGGAGACCGGAGATGACGGTCTGGCCCCACGACAGCCGTTCCTCCGGCAAGATCACGCCCGAGGTCTTGAGCTTCCAGCGCGGAAAATAGCCCTGCCCTTGCTCATCCGAGCTTGTCGTCGTTGTCATGTTCCCCCCGGTTGCGCTGCAGCGACTGATCTTCGTGCGATCCGACAAAAATGTGATTGTCGCTTCTGCGGCGGCCATCACATGATGCAGGACATACAAGATTCAAATCTTGCCCGACTCAAATCTTGCAAAATCAATGCGTTCCGGGGCCCACAATATGACACAAGTCGCGATCCAGCCAGCCGTTCATCGCCGGCATCAGCCCTGGTACAAGATCCTCTACGTCCAGGTGCTGATCGCGATCGCGCTCGGGGTGCTGATCGGCTATTTCTATCCCGATCTCGGCAAGGCCTTAAAGCCACTCGGCGACGGCTTCATCGCGCTGATCAAGATGATGATCGCGCCGGTGATCTTCTGCACCGTCGTGCACGGCATCTCCTCGATGGGCGATCTCAAGCGCGTCGGCAGGGTCGGGCTGAAGTCGCTGATCTATTTCGAGACGGTCTCGACCGTCGCGCTCGCCGTCGGCCTCCTGGTCGGCGAGATCCTCCAGCCCGGCCACGGCTTCAACATCGACCCGGCGTCGATCGATCCGAAATCGGTCGCGACCTACGTCACCAAGGCCAAGGAAGAGGGCATCGTCGCCCATCTGATGGCGATCATCCCCGACAGCTATGTCGGCGCGATCGCGCGCGGCGACCTGCTCCAGGTTTTGCTGATCTCAATCCTCTCGGGCTTCGCCATCGCCTTCCTCGGCAAGGCCGGCGAGCCCATCGCCGAGGCCATCGACAAGGCCGCGAAGATGTTCTTCGGGATCATCCGCATCATCGTGCGCGTGGCGCCGATCGGCGCCTTCGGCGCGATGGCGTTCACCGTCGGCGCCTACGGCCTCGGCTCGCTGCTCAACCTCGCCGCCCTGATCGGCACGTTCTATCTCACCAGCATCCTGTTCGTGCTGATCGTGCTGGGCTCGATCGCCCGCCTCGCCGGCTTCTCGATCCTGCGCTTCATCGCCTACATCAAGGACGAGCTCCTGATCGTGCTCGGCACCTCGTCGTCGGAGACGGTGCTGCCGCAGATGATCCAGAAGATGGAGCATCTGGGCGCCTCGCGCTCGGTGGTCGGCCTCGTGATCCCGACCGGCTACAGCTTCAACCTCGACGGCACCAACATCTACATGACGCTGGCGACGCTGTTCCTGGCGCAGGCGACCAACACCCATCTGACGATCTGGCAGGAGCTCGGCATTCTGGGCATCGCCATGATCACCTCGAAGGGCGCCTCGGGCGTCACCGGCGCGGGCTTCATCACGCTCGCGGCGACGCTTTCGATCGTGCCTGACATCCCGATCCAGTCGATCGCGATCCTGGTCGGCATCGACAAGTTCATGAGCGAATGCCGCGCGCTGACCAATTTGATCGGCAACGGCGTCGCCTGCGTTGTCATCAGCATCTCCGAAGGCGAGCTCGACCGCGAGGCGCTGCACGAGACCATGGCGCATCCGCTGGAGATCGGCGAGGCGCTGGAGCCGGGCGGCAGTTCGGCGTCATAGCCGACGCGGTAGTTTCCCGGAGTAGAAAAAGGCCACGGCGCGCGTCACAACAGTGGCGTTGGGATCACTGATTGATACTCATTTTTCCACCCGACGCGCTGGGGGCAGGGCGTCGGGTTTTTATTGTTCGAATGACGGGCGTCTACAGTCACGTTCGCCCGTGAGGTCAAGCCGCCGCGTGACCCCGATCGCCCGCAGGAATGCTTCGTCGTGACTGACGACGAGCAGCGCGCCATCATAGGCTCGCAAGCCCGCTTCAACGGCCTCGATCGAGTCGATGTCGAGATGATTGGTCGGCTCGTCCAGGATCAGCAGGGACGGTGGCGTCACCCCGCCAAGCACGCAAGCAAGGCCTGCACGAAGCAACTGCCCGCCGCTCAGGGTCCCGACGATCTGCAAGGCGGCGTCGGCACGAAACATGAAGCGCGCGAGGGCCGCATGGCGCTCATTCGTGCCGGCCTTTGGATTGAGACGGCCGAAATTCTCCAGGATGGAGATCGAGGGATCGAGCAGGCTGACCTTCTGGTCCAGCAACGCGACGTCCGGCCTGAGCCGCACGGCGCCAGAGAACGGGCGCAGCTCGCCGGCGATGACCCTCAGCAGCGTCGTCTTGCCGGAACCGTTCGGCCCGACCAGCGCGACCCGTTCGGGCCCGACGATGGCAAATGAGAGATCGCGCAGGACCGGCCGCTCCGGCCGGTAGCCGGCGCTGATGCTGTCGAGCGCAAGCATCTCCCTGCCCGCCGGCAGGTTCGTCGCGGGCAATTTGACCGACAGCGGCTGAAGAATTTCGATGCGCCGACTTGCCGTGTCGACGGCTTCAACGGCCTCCACGCGCCGCCGCTCGGCGATTTGCGCATTCCTGCCGCCGCTATCCTCACTGCGGTCCTGGCGCGCGCCGGCGAGTATCCGCGGCATGTCGCCTCTAGCGCGCTTCTTCCGGCCGCCGCTGTCCTTCCGCGCCATCTTCTCCGCAGCTTCCTGCGCCTTGCCATCGATCTCGGACAGACGCCTTTCGGCGTGCGCGAGGTCGTGCCTCGCTGCCGCCAGCTCGACGGCCTTCTGTGCGCGGAAACTGCTCCAGTTGCCGCCGTATCGCATGGCGCCCAGCGACGTCAGCTCGACGATCGCATCCATGGTTTCGAGCAAATCCCGATCGTGGCTGACGACGACTGCGCCGCCACGCCAGGCGGCGAGGAGATCGATCACGGCCATGCGTCCGTCCCGGTCGAGGTTGTTGGTGGGCTCGTCCAGCAGGACGAAGTCGGGCTCGGCAAACAGCAGCGCGGCGAGACGAACCCGCGTGATCTGGCCGCCGGACAGGCAGGACAGCTCCGTATCGGGAGATGGATCGAACCCGACGCGCGCCAGTGAGGCCTCGAGCCGCGCTTCGAGGGTCCAGTCTATCGTGGCGATCTCTTCGGCGGAGGCGTCGCCGTGCTCGGCGCGGCGCAAGAGCTCCAGCGCCTGCCGCACGCCGAACAGATCGGCGACGGTCGCGCCCGCGAGCACCTGCACGTCCTGGCGCAGCAGGCCGATGCTGCCGTTGACCAGGACGCGCCCGGATTGGGGAACATGCTCCTCGGTGATCGACGCAAGCAGCGTCGTCTTTCCGACGCCATTGCGGCCGACGAGGCCAGTCCGCTCGGCCGCGAATGTCAGATCGATATTGGAGAGAAGAGAACGGCCGTCAGGCGTGGACAGCGACAGGTTCGACAGGATGATTGAAGCAGGCATGGAATTCCCCGTGAGCAAGGCGGATGGGCTTTGCGGTCGGGGTGAAATCCATGGCTCTCGAATATCCTGATTGATGAAGCTTCTTCTTAGTCCCGCAATCGGGCGAGATCAAGATCGCGGGGACGACAGTGCCCCAGGCGCTGACGCCCCCACAGGCTTTACGATCAACCCTTGAGCGCGGTGACCACCACCTCGATCAGCGCGCCGCCGAGATCGGCGACGCCGACGGTGGCGCGGGTCGGCAGATTGTCGCCGAAGAACTCGGTCCAAACCGGGTCCATCTCGTTCTTCTTGGAGAGGTCGGTCACGAAGATCGAGGAACTGACGACGCGCGACTTGTCGGTGCCGGCTTCCTTCAGATAGCCGGCGATCTTGCCCAGGATGTTGCGGGTCTGCTCGCCCATCGAGCCCGAGATGTCGTCGGCGATGGTGCCGCCGATGAAGACGAAGCCGTTGGCTTCGACGGCGCGGTGCTGAATGGGCGTGCGGATGTTGCGGGTGATGCTCATGATGTCCTCTTGAGGTTAGAGCGTGGGGGAATAGAAGCGGTCGATGCCGAGATCGCTGACGCGGGTCTGGGTGCCGCCATTGACGATCAGCTCCGCCATCACGGCGCCGGCGCCGGGGCCGAGCTGAAAACCGTGCAGCGAGAAGCCGAACTGGTGATACAGACCCATGTGACGGCTGCTCGGGCCGAACACGGGAATGTCGTCCTTCATCTTGGCCTCGATGCCGGCCCAGGCGCGGACGATCGTCGCGCTGCGCATCACCGGAAACAGCTCGAACACGGTCTGCGCGCTGGTCGCAAGGCTCTTCCAGTCCAGCACCGTCTCGTTGCGGTCCTGATAGGGCGTCGCCAGATGGCCGCCGCCGATCAGCACGGTGCCGTTCTTGAATTGCTTGAAGGAGAGTTTTCGGCCACGCAGGATCACGACGGGATCGATGAAATGCGGCACGCGCGATGTGATCATTAGCATCGGCGCCACGGTCTCGACCGGAACGGGCTCACCGAGATCAGCCGCGATCTTCCCGGCCCAGGCACCGGCGGCATTGACGAGCACCGGCGCGGCAAAGCTCTCGCTGCCGACATCGACGTGCCAGAGGCCGTCGCTGTAGCGGATGTTGGTGGCGGCCACGCCTTCGTGCACGGTCGCACCGAGTTGCTGGGCCTTGCGCCGGAACGCCGTCGTCGTCTGCGCCGGATTGGCCGCGCCATCGCGGCGCGAGACGACGCCGCCGGGACAGGTCTCGGCAACGGCCGGCACGAGGCGCCGCAACTCGGCCGCGTCGATCAGCTCTTCATGGGTGAAGCCGAGCGCATTGAGCTCGGCGACGCGCGCGCGGCAGACGGCGAGCTCGTCCTCGTTCTCGGCGACCAGCACCTGGCCGTGGCTCTCGAAGCTGCAATCGTCGTCGAGGAGATCCGAAATCTTCTCCCAGATTCCCATCGAGCGGATCGAGAGCGGGATCTCGGGAATGTGCCGCGCGAGCTGGCGCACGCCGCCGGCATTGACGCCGGAGGCGTGGCGGCCGGCATAGTCCTTCTCGATCAGAACCGGCTTCAAGCCGGCGAGGCAGAGATGCAGCGTCGTCGAGCATCCGTGGATGCCGCCGCCGACGACGATCGCATCCACGTTTCGGCTCATCCGCGCACCACGGCCTTGACGTCCGCCTCGCTCTTCGGGACGGCGGCGAGCTCGGCGAGCGTGATCGGTTTGACCGGCGCACGCAGCCGGTAATAGCCGATCTCCTGCGGAGTCTTGCCGCGTGCCTGCGCCATCAGCTCGGTGACGGTGAGGCCGCAGAGCCGGCCCTGGCACGGGCCCATGCCGGTGCGGCGATAGGCCTTGAGCTGGTTCGGACCGGTCGCGCCGATCGCCACGGAGTCGAGCACGTCCTTGGCCGTCACCTCTTCGCAACGGCAGACGATGGTGTCGCCCGAGGGAATGCGGAACTGCGGTGACGGGCGGAACAGCGTGTCGAGGAAGACGCGGCCGCGTTCGGCCTTGGCGAGATCGGAACGGAGCGTCGCCATCGCGGGGAGCTTCGCCGCGGCTGCGGGCGCGAGTGCTTCCACAGCAGCACGAGCCGCGATACGACCGCGCACCACGGCCGCATTCGCGCCGCCGATGCCAGCGCCGTCACCGGCGATCGCGATGCCGGCGACCGACGAATTGCCGCTCGCGTCCAGCACGGGCGACCAGCACAATTGCAGATCGTCCCAGCGATGCTCGACACCAGCCGCCATCGCCAGATTGACGTTGGGCACGACTCCCTGATGCAGGAGCAGGAGATCCGCAGGGATTGTCTCGCGTTTGCCGCCCGCGACATAGCTGACGCTGGCGAGTTGGCCGTCCCCGGCCGCAGCGAGCTCAGTGACGCCCGAGATGACCTGCACCTTGGCCTTGACCTCGCGCATCATCGACAGGCCCTTGGCGAAATAGGGCGAGGTCAGAAAGGCGAAGGCATGAGGCAGCGCCGCAAAGTAATTGCCGCGCTCGGTAGTGTCGAGAATGCGGTCGATGCGGCCGCCGAGGCGCAGAATCTGCGCGGCGAGCAGCCAGAGCAGCGGTCCCTGCCCCGCGATCACGGTGCGTCCGTCCGGCACCAGTGCCGACGACTTGAGCATGGTCTGCGCCGCGCCCGCCGTCATCACGCCCGGCAACGTCCAGCCAGGAATCGGAAACGGCCGCTCCAGCGCGCCGGTCGCGAGGATCACGCGCTTTGCCTTGACGAAGGCGGACGCGCCGCCGATCGAGACGGCGATGTCGAGGTTGCGGTCGAGACTCCAGACCGTCGCGCGGTGGATCACCTCGGCATCGCTCGCGCGCAGCGACTGCACGAGATCTGCACCAACCCAATAATCGGCACCGAGCTGGTTGCGGTCGGTCACGGGCGTCGAGGCGATGGCGCGGAACACCTGGCCGCCGGGTCCGATATTCTCGTCGAGCAGCAGCGTCGAAAGACCGGCTTCGGCGGAGGTCGCAGCGGCAGCGAGGCCGGCAGGGCCGGCGCCGATCACCACGACGTCGTAGTCTTCGCGCTTGGGAGCCACGCTCATCGTCCGATCTCCCGCTTGCCCTTCTGGATCTCGATCTGCATGCCCTCGGCGACGGGCACGAGGCAGCCCTGGCGGTTGCCGACACCGTCGATGGTGACGAGGCAGTCGAAGCACACACCCATCATGCAGTAGGGCAGACGCGGCGCGCCGCTCACCGCGGTGGATCGCCGCGCGTCGCGGTCCGAGGCCAGCAACGCGGCGGAGACGGTGTCACCCTGGCGCGCCGCGACGGCGACGCCGTCGACGAAGATCTGCACCTGAGGGCGCTTGTCCTGTTCGGATCTCTTGAACATGGGGATGCCTCTTGGCTCCTTCTTGAAATCTTTAATAGCCGCTCTTGTTCGCCGCGCTCGTGCCGCCAAACCGGCTGGCCGAGAACGCGCCGACCAGCTCCGGCTCGAGCGCGCCTTGCGCGACCATGCGGGCAATCTCGAAGGCGTGGTTGGAGGCGAGCGTCACGCCGGAATGGCAGCAGGCGACGAAGGCGCCGGGGTGCGTCTCCGACTGGTCGTAGATCGGAAAGCCGTCCTGCGGCATGACGCGGATGCCGGCCCAGCTCCTGACCACGTTGAGCCGCGACAGATGCGGGAACATGCGCTGGGCGCGATCGGCCATCACACCGCTGATCGAAGGCTTCATCGTCCGTTCATCGAGCTCGTCTTCCTTGCTGTCGCCGATCATCACCGTGCCCTCGTCGGTCTGACGGATCGTGGTCAGCGGATGCGGCAGGAACGGCATGGTGCGCTCGGTCACCACGATCTGGCCGCGGGTCGGGCCCATCGGCGCGTAGAGGCCGACCATCGGCGCCAGCGTCTGGTTGGCATTGCCCGCGGCGAGCACGATTTTGGCGGCGCGCAGCTCGCCCTTCGGCGTGGCCAGGCGGAATTCGCCGCCGCTCTTGGTGATCGCCGAGACCGGGCGCTCCGGGAAATAGTCGATGCCGAACGCCTTGAAACCGGTGTGGAAGGCGCGGAAGGTGCGCAGCGAATTGACGTGACCATCGAGCGGACAATAGCTGCCGCCGGAGACCTCTGGGCCGATCAGCGGCAGCGCCTTCTTGATGTCGGAGGGCCGCAACATCTCCATCTTGTAGTCGGCGGCGCCGACCTGGTTGTGCATGCGCTTGACGAGCTCGGTGCGCTGACCGAATTCGTCCTCGCCGAGCGTCAGATGAAAGCCGCCGTTCTGCTGCAACGAGACATCCAGGCCGGTCTGCTGCTTCAGCTCGGACGCAAGCCGCCCCCACGCGTGCGAGGCCTGCACCGTCCAGACCGTATAGGCGGGCATGCCGAGCCCCTTGCTCTGAACCCAGACCAGCGCAAAGTTCGCGCGGGAGGCGCGCTTGGTGATGTCGCCTTCGTCGAGCACGGCCACACTCTTGCCGAGCCGGCCGAGGCCCCAGGCAATGGCGGAGCCGAGCAATCCGCCGCCGACGACGGCGACGTCATAGTCCCTGGACATGGGTTCTCCTATCGTCCGGTATCGCCACCCTTGCCGGCGAGCACGCGGTCGAGCCCGTAGAAGCGGTCGAGCAGAATGAGGGCGGTCATGGTGATCGCGATCACGCAGGCCGAGACCGACGTCACCAGCGGATCGATGTTGTCCTGGATGTAGAGGAACATGCGCACCGGCAGCGTCTCGGTGCCGGGTGCCGCGAGAAAGACGGTCATGGTGAGATCGTCGAAAGACTGGATGAAGGCGAGCGCCCAGCCGCTGATGACGCCGGGCAGGATCAGCGGCAGGGTCACGCGACGAAACAGCGTCCAGCCGCCGGCGCCGAGCGAGACTGCTGCCATCTCGACCGTGCGGTCCATACCGGTCGCTGCCGCCAGCGTCAGCCGCAGCGCGAACGGAAACACGATGATGACATGCGCGATGATCAGCGCGGCAAAGCTGCCGCCGAGGCCGGCCGAGGTGAAGAAGCGCAGGAAGGCGATGCCGAGCACGACGTGCGGGATCATCAGCGGCGAGAGGAACAGCGCGGCAAGCGCATCGCGCCCGCGGAAGCGATAGCGCGCGATCGCGAGCGCCGCCGGCACCGCGAACAGCAGCGCGACGAGAGACGACAGCGCACCGAGGCCGAGGCTGACCCAGAAGGCGTGGATGAATTCCGGGTAGTTCGCGATGGTCCTGAACCAGCGCAGCGAGAAGCCGTTGGTCGGCAGCGACAGGAAGCCTTCCGGCGTGAAGGCAACGAGGCACACGACCAGGATCGGCGCCACCATGACGATGACGAAGATGGTGTGGAAGATCAGCGCGAGCGGCCCGTTCCGTCTCATCGGAACACCTCCGCATAGCGGCGCTCGATCAGCGCGTTGCTGCCGACAACGATGAGGACCAGCGCAACGAGAAGGAGCGTCGCGACCGCGGCACCGAGCGGCCAGTTCAGCGTGTTGAGGAATTCGTCATAGGCGAGCGTCGCCGCGACCTTGAGCCGGCGGCCGCCGATGATCGCCGGTGTCGCGAAGGCGCTGGCCGACAGCGAGAACACGATGATCGCGCCCGAGAGCACGCCCGGCATGATCTGCGGCATGATGATGCGGCGGATGATGGTCGCAGGACCGGCGCCGAGCGACATCGCAGCATTCTCGATCTGCGGATCGAGCCGCTGCAGCGCGGCCCAGACCGACAGCACCATGAACGGCATCATCACATGGGCGAGCGCGACGACCATGCCGGTTTCGGTGAACATGAAGGGAATGGGGAAACGGATCACGCCGAGCGACATCAGGAGCTTGTTGACGAGCCCGTTGTTGCCGCCGAACAGCAGCGCCCAACCGAGCGTGCGCGCGACGACGGAGATCAGCAGCGGCCCGAGAATGACCAGCAGGAAAAAACTCTTCCAGCGGCCGCTCATGCGGTTGAGGATGTAAGCCTCGGGCGCACCAAGCAATGCGGTGAGCAGCGTGGTGAGAATTGCGATGCGAAACGTCCGCCAGAACATCTCGGCGTAATAGGGATCGGTCGCGATCTCGTGCCAGTTCTTGAGGATGAAGACCGGCTCGATGCCCTTGTACTGGCCCCAATCGTGGAACGACAGCATCACCGTCATTGCGAGCGGAATCAGCAGGACGCCGACGAACAGCATCAAAGCAGGCGCCGTCAACGCCCATGGCGCACGCGCGCTGCGCTCCTCGGCGGCCGCGCTCATGCGCCGGCCCTCGCGCGCACGCTCATATCCTCGGGCCGCCAGGTCAGGCGAACGGCGTCGCCTTCGGCAGGCTGCGCCTTTCCGTCGTTCTGCCGGATCACGATCGCCGGGCCGCACTCGCTGTCGCACTGGAACAGCCAGTGATTGCCCTGGAAGATACGCGTGACGATCTTTGCGCTGAGGCCTGTGTCGCCAAAGCCGATTCTTTCGGGGCGAACGCTGACGGTCACGGGACCGCCAAGCCCGGCCGGCGCCGGTGCACGCCAGGAGCCCGCCATCAGTTGCGTCGGCGAGACGGTCCGGTCGATCGTGCCGGCAAAGTCATTGGTCTTGCCCAAAAACTGCGAGACGAAAGCCGAGGCCGGTCTCTCGTAGGTTTCCTGCGGGGTGCCGATCTGCTCGATCTTGCCCTCGCTCATCACAACGATGCGGTCGGACAGCGACATCGCCTCGTTCTGGTCGTGGGTGACGAGGATCGTGGTGGTGCCGATGGTGCGCTGGATCTGGCGCAGCTCGATCTGCATCTCCTCCCGCAACTTGGCGTCGAGGTTGGACAGCGGCTCGTCGAGCAGCAACACGCTCGGCTTGATCACCAGCGCGCGCGCCAGCGCGACGCGCTGCTGCTGGCCGCCGGACATGCGGCGGGGATGGCGGTCCTCGTAACCGGCAAGGCCGACCATCGCGAGCGCGGCGCGAACGCGTTCGGCCCGTTCGTTGCGCGGCACGTTACGCATCTCCAGGCCAAAGGCGACGTTCTCCGCCGCGGTCATGTGCGGAAACAGCGCATAGCTCTGGAACACGATCCCGAGGCCACGCTTGGCCGGATGGATCGCGGTCAGGTCCTTGCCCTCGAGGCGGATCGCGCCGCGCGTGGGATCGAGGAAGCCCGCGATCATCTGCAGCGTGGTGGTCTTGCCGCAGCCGGACGGGCCGAGGAAGGAGATGAACTCCCCCTTCCCCACCGACAGGCTGAAGTCGTCGACCACAGTCTGCGCACCGAACTGCTTTGCGACCCGATCGAGCTCAAGATAAGCCATCACGCTGTCTCCGCTGCGACCGGTCAGCGCTCGACCTCGCGATTCCAGCGCTTGGTCCACTCCTCGCGCTTCTCGTTGATCACGGTCCAGTCCGGATTGTAGAGCTTGGCCGCGCGCTCGCCGATCGGCGCCATCTTGCCGAGCTCCGGCGGCACCTTCAGCGATTTCAGCACCGGGCCGTAGCCGTAATCCTTCAGCATCACGAGCTGGATCTTGGGATCGAGCAGCATCTTGACGAAGTTTGAGGCCAGCGGCGAGGCGTTCGGCTTGTTGATCGGACACGCCGTCGTCAGCAGCGTCGCGGCGCCTTCCTTGGGATAGACGAAGTCGACGGGGAAGCCGGTGTTGGCAAAGCTCTGCACGCGGCCGGTGCCCCACACCGCGATCACGGCCTGACCGGACTGGAACAGCTCGGTCATCTTGCCCGGCGACGGCTCATAGGCGAGCACGTTCGGATTGATCTCTTCCTTGAAGATCTTGAAACCGGAATCGACGTTGGACTCGCCGCCGCCGTTCATCTTCGACAACATCACCAGCGCTTCGAGACCATAGGTGTTGTTGATCGGCGGGATCACGAGCTGTTTGGCGTATTTGGTGTCCTTCAGGTCGTTCCACGAGGTCGGCGGCGCCCAGCCTTTCTCGGCGAACACCTTGGTGTTGTACATCAGCCCGGTCGCGACGATACCGATCGCAACGGCACGATCGTCCTTGAAGCGCGCGGTGTCGTAGAGATCGGCCGGCAGGCCATCGAGCTTGCCGCAGAAGCCGAGCTGGATCGCCTGGTACATCGGGCCGTCGTCGACGATGGCGACGTCGATCTGCTGGTTGCCCTTCTGCGCCTGGAGCTTTGCCAGCGTGTCGGTGGAGTTGCCGGCGACGTATTCGACCTTGACGCCGTTCTCCTTCTCGAAGGCCGGGATCACCTCGTCGCGGATGGTCTTCTCGAACGAGCCGCCATAGCCGGCGACATAGAGCGTCTTTTGCTGGGCCGAGGCGACCGAGGGAGCGGCAATGAGCGCCGCGATGCTGACCGCTGTCAGGAGGCGAAGAGTCTTCATTTGGACCGATCTCCAATACCGGAATGAGGTGACGTGCCGACGAGTCTCGCTGGCTGAAGCGCGTTGCCGCATTCCCTTCCGCGCCAATCCGTTTCCGATCAGGGCTCCGGCCCCCATTCGGCGGATTTGGCGCGATCTGGAGGTTTGAATCCCTCCAATCTGCCGAAAAAGCGGGCTGACTCCAGTCCTGATGAAAAAGATCGCAGACGTATACTTCCATCGTCCAATGAATAATGGCATCCTCTGCATACCAGAATGTTATGAATGGAATTCGGGATGGCGCGGATCAATTCGCGGCAGGTGGAGGCCTTCCGGGCGACGATGCTGACCGGCAGCGTCACCGAGGCGGCGAAGCTGATGGTGGTGACGCAGCCGGCGGTGAGCCGGTTGCTGCGCGACCTCCAGGCGCTGCTCAAGATGGAGCTGTTCGAGCGGCGCGGCACCGGCCTCGTGCCGACCGCCGCGGCGATGGCGCTCTACACTGAGGTCGAACGCTCCTTCGTCGGTCTCGAACGCATCACCGCGGCTGCGGAAGAAATCCGTGGCCGCCGCACCGGCTCGTTGCGGATCGCCGCGCTGCCGGCGCTGGCCAATGGATACTTGCCGCGTCTCGCGGGACATTTCCTGATGGAGCGGCCGAACCTCAACCTTGCCTTCTTCGGCGTGATCTCGCCGATCGTGGTCGATTGGGTGCTGAACAATCAGTGCGACATCGGCTTTGCCGAGGTGCCGATCGCGCATTCCGGCCTGCCGAGCCAGCGGCTGCCGGCATTGGCGCGCGTCGCGGTGCTGCCGACCGGCCATCGCCTCGCAGAGAAAGAAGTGCTGGAGCCGCGCGATTTCGAGGGCGAGACCTTCATCTCGCTGTCGGCGGGATCGTCGAGCCGGCATCTCGTCGACCAGGTCTTCCACCGCCACGATGTCCGCCGCGTGCTGCGCGTCGAGACCACGCTGTCGGAAATCATGTGCGGCATGGTCTCGTCCGGGCTCGGCGTCTCGATCTGCGATCCCTTCACCGCGCAGGAATTTGCAACGCGCGGCGTCGTCGTGCGCCGCTTCCTGCCGCGCATCGATTTCGAATTCTCCGCGGTCTTTCCAGCGCAGCGCAGCCCCTCGCCGGTGGCGCTGGATCTGGTCGAGACCATGCGCAAGGCGCTCACCGAAATCGACGAACGGCTCGCGCGCATGACTGATTGCTTGCACTGATGAGGCCGATCTCCTACCTGAGGACACATGGCACGCATCACCATCATCGAGACCGGACGGGTCCCGCAAAAATATCGCGAGCGTCACGGCTCGTTCCCGGACATGTTCGAGCGGATGGTCCAGGCCGAGGATCCGAACGCGACGGTGGACGTCGTCAGCATCCCGAATGGCGATGCGCTTCCCGATCCGCGCAACCTCGAAGCCGTGCTGATCACCGGCGCGGCGGCCGGGGTCTATGACGGGCTCGACTGGATCGCGCCGCTCGAAGACTTCGTCCGCACCGCCTACGCCAACAAGACGCCGATGGTCGGCGTCTGCTTCGGCCACCAACTGATCGCGCAGGCGCTCGGCGGCACCGTGCGCAAATCGGACAAGGGCTGGGGCATCGGGCGGCACGTCTATCGCGTGCTGCCGGAGAACGGCGTCGTCGATGGCGAAGCGGTCGCGATCGCGGCCTCACATCAGGATCAGGTGATCGAGCCGCCGAAGGACGCGCTGACAATTCTCTCCTCGGACTTCACCCCGCATGCCGGCCTGCTCTATGCCAACGGCGCGACGCTGACCGTGCAGCCGCATCCGGAGTTCGATGTGGAGTTCGCAGAAGTGTGCTGCGATCTGCGCGACGGCAAGGCGCCGGATGATGTCGTGGCGACGGCAAGGGCATCGCTGGCGGAGCCGATGGACAACGCGAAGCTCGGCGGGGCGATTACGCGGTTCTTGGCGAAGCGCGCGGCCACCTAAAATTTAGTTCGCAACAGTCACCGCGCGGCCTCTTCCCTTCTCCCCTTGCGGGAGAAGGTGGCGCGAAGCGCCGGATGAGGGGTTCTATCCGCACGCTGGACTACTCGTGAGGGTAGATACCCCTCACCCGTCTCGCCGCTACGCGGCGAGCCACCCTCTCCCGCAAGGGGAGAGGGTGCAGTGCGCTTGCCGCGCTATCTCGCGAAGATCAAAACGGATCCGTCCCCAATCCCGGCACGTCGGCGGGTCGCGGGCCCGGCGCGGCCCAATGAAACCGGCGATCCTTCTCCGCAATCGCAATATCGTTGATCGATGCTTCGCGCCGCCGCATCAAGCCGTGCTCGTCGAACTCCCACTGCTCGTTGCCGTAGGAGCGATACCACTGGCCTTTTCCATCATGCCATTCGTACTGGAAGCGCACCGCGATGCGGTTGCCGTCGAAGGCCCAGAGATCCTTGATCAGGCGGTAGTCCTGCTCCTTCTCCCATTTGCGGGTCAGGAAGGCGACGATGGCCTCGCGGCCCTGGAACACTTCGGAGCGGTTGCGCCAGCGGCTGTCCTCGGTATAGGCGAGCGACACCTTCACTGGATCGCGCGAATTCCAGGCATCCTCGGCCATGCGCGCCTTTTGCGCGGCGGTCTCACGGGTGAAGGGCGGAAGCGGCGGGCGCGACATGGTGGCCTCATCGGTTGGTGGCGGCCGCAAATCTATCCCCGTACGCGGTGGAGTCGATAGGCTGTCACCTATCGGCCGATCACTTATCGGGCGATCAGGAAATCAAATCGGCTTTCATCAGCGCACGAATTGATTTCGGGATTGGCTGGGCGCGGCCGCCGCTGATGAAGGCGACGCGGACCTCGGCCTTAACCAGCACGTCGTCACCGCGTCGCACCTCCTGCGCCAGCATGATCGAGGCGCCCTTCACCGCAATCGGCCACGTCACGACATCGAGCACGTCGTCCATCCGTGCGGGCTTGAGGAAGTCGAGGTGCATCGAGCGCACGACGAAGGCAAAGCCGGCGCCTTCGGTCTCGGGCTGGTCGAACAGCGCCTGCTGCTCTGCGCCCATCAGCCTGAGATGATTGGTACGCCCGCGCTCCATGTAGCGCAGATAATTGGCGTGATAGACGATGCCGGAGAAATCCGTGTCCTCGTAATAGACGCGGACCTGCATGTGGTGGCGGCCGTCGCGGATCTCGCCGTCGAGATGGGCAGTCACGTCGCGGGCCTCTTGGCTTTTTGCTACCGGCCCGTTTTGCGCAAAAACGGCCTGCTGCGCAAGCGTGTCAGGATACGACCGGGGCCGTCCGCCCCAGCGTCACCTCGACGATCTCAGGCGGTACGCCGACGCGGATCGGCATCAAGCTGCAACCGAGGCCGCCGGAGATGATGACGTCGCATTTCATCCTGACATGACCATAGGCGAGCTTCCCGCTATTCGGACCCCGAACAGCCGGCGACCAGCCGAGCAGGCGGACCTGGCCGCCATGGGTGTGGCCGGACAGCTGCAGCGCGACGCGCGCCGGCACGCGCCAGGCGATGTTGGGCTCATGCGCGAGCAGGATGATTGGCGCATCGTCGGTGACTTTCGCCAGCGTGCCTTCGAGATCGTCGACACCGAACCGCGCCGTGCTGCGGAAGCGCTGCGCCGGCGCAAAGGCGAGCTGATCGCCGAGGCCGGCGAGCCAGAAGGAGCGGCCGTCCTTGGTGAGGCGCACGGCGTCGTTCTCGTAGACCGGAATGCCGGCCGCCTCCAGCGCGCGATGCGCGACGGTCGGCCCGCGGCCGGCCCGCTGCACGGTCCGGTCGTCCCAATAATCGTGATTGCCCATGACGGCATGCACGCCGAGCGGTGCCTTGAGGCCGGACAGCACCCTCGCCCATTCGCTCGACGGAATGATGCGCGTGACCTGGTGAACGCCGGCAACATAATCGCCGAGCAGCACGATGAGATCGGCATTCAACGCGTTGGTGCGGTCGACGATCGCCTCGATCCGCTCCAGCGACATCCAGGGATCGCAGGCATGGATGTCGGCGACCGCCGCGATCTTCAGCCGAAGATCCGCCGGCCATTGCCGCGGGGTCGGATGATAGCGGGTGACGCGGAGCCGCATCGGCTCGACACCGACGCCATAGGCGGCGGTCGAGACGCCGAGGGCGGACAGGCCGCCGATGGACCGGATGAGATGACGACGCGAGATCATGGAAGCCCGAACGTGATGCACTTTCTTGATGCGGCCCGATTGAAGCGGAATTGGGGTGCGCTGGTGCAGACCGTCCGCATCCTCGTGCAAATTGCCTGCACAAAGATTACCGGAAGTTCATGACAACCGGACCCTTTCGACGCGATCAGTCGTCGCTCTCGTCCGTGCCGAACAGGCCGAACTGTGCCGCCGCGTCGCGCGAGGGCTCGGCGATGCCGAGATGGCGGAAGGCGTGCGAGGTAAGCAACCGGCCGCGCGGGGTGCGCTGGAGATACCCGCACTGGATCAGATAAGGCTCGATGATGTCCTCGATCGCATCGCGCGGCTCGGACAGCGCTGCGGCCATCGTCTCGACCCCGACCGGGCCGCCGCCATAGTTGAGCGCGATGGTCGAGAGGTAGCGGCGGTCCATGGCGTCCAGGCCCGCCGCGTCGACCTCGAGCGCGCTCAGCGCGTGGTCGGCGATCTTGCGGTCGATCTGCTCGGCATTGGCGGCTGAAGCAAAATCGCGCACGCGGCGGAGCAGACGGCCGGCGATGCGCGGCGTGCCGCGGGCGCGGCGCGCGATCTCGTTGGCGCCATCAGTGCTCATGCCGACATTGAGCACGCGGGCGCCGCGCGTGACGATGCTCTCGAGCTCCTCGATGGTGTAGAAATTGAGCCGGACCGGAATGCCGAAACGGTCGCGCAAGGGATTGGTGAGCAGGCCGGCGCGTGTGGTGGCGCCGACGAGGGTGAATTTCGACAGCTCGATCTTCACCGAGCGCGCCGCCGGCCCCTCGCCGATGATGAGGTCGAGCTGAAAGTCCTCCATCGCGGGATAGAGCACTTCTTCGACCGCGGGACTGAGGCGATGGATCTCGTCAATGAAGAGCACGTCGCGCTCTTCGAGATTGGTCAGCAGCGCGGCGAGATCGCCGGCCTTGGCGATGACGGGGCCTGATGTCGCACGAAAGCCGACGCCGAGCTCCTTCGCCACGATCTGCGCCAGCGTGGTCTTGCCGAGGCCGGGAGGACCGACGAACAGCACGTGGTCCAGCGCCTCGCCGCGCTTGCGTGCGGCCTCGATGAAGATCGAGAGGTTCTTGCGCGCCTGCTGCTGGCCGACGAAGTCGGACAGCGACTGTGGACGCAGCGCAGTGTCGCCGACATCGTCGCTACGGCGCTCGGGCGAGACCATGCGGTTGGCCTTGGGATCGCTCATTTCGAGAGCTCCTTCAGGCCGAGGCGGATGAGCTGCGCCGTCTCGGCGCTTTCACCCGCGCTGCGCGATGCCGATGCGATGGCCGCGGCGGCCTGCGGCTGGCCGTAACCGAGATTGACCAGGGCGGAGATCGCATCTGCAACGGGGCGCGGCGCGCGCTGATCGTCGACGGCGCCGGCGAGATGCACCACGGCCGGATCGACACTGGCGAAGGCCGGCGCCTTGTCCTTCAATTCGGTGACGATACGCTCGGCCACCTTGGGGCCGACGCCGGGCGTGCGCGCCACCGCGGCCTTGTCGCGGAGCGCAATGGCGTTGGCGAGATCGGAAGGCTGCAGCGTGCCGAGCACGGCGAGCGCGACCTTGGCACCGACGCCCTGCACGGTCTGGAGCAGACGAAACCATTCGCGCTCCTGGTCGGTCCGGAAGCCGAACAGCTTTATCTGATCTTCGCGGACGTAGGTCTCGATCGACAGCACGGCCGCTTCACCCGGCGAAGGCAGATGCTGCAACGTGCGGGAGGAACAGTGCACCTGATAGCCGACGCCGCCGACGTCGAGAATCACAAAATCCTCGCCGTAGGAATCGATCAGGCCCTTGAGCTTGCCGATCATAGTCCCGCCACCTTTAGCCGGAGCGCCGTGCTTTGGCGGTGGTGAGCGTGAGTGATGGCGATGGCGAGCGCGTCGGCAGCGTCCGCGGACGGCGGCTCGGCTTTCGGCAGCAATATCTTCAGCATCATCGCGATCTGTTGCTTGTCGGCGTGGCCGGCGCCGACCACGGTCTTCTTGACCTGGTTCGGCGCATATTCGGCGACAGAGATGCCGAACATTGCAGGCGCCAGCATGGCGACGCCGCGGGCCTGGCCGAGCTTCAGCGTCGCAACGCCGTCCTTGTTGACAAAAGTCTGCTCGACCGCGGCTTCGATCGGCTTGTGATCGGACAGAACGGCCGCAAGCCCTTCATGGATCGCGAGCAGCCGGCTCGACAGCGGCAGATCGTCCCGCGGCTCCACCGAACCGCAAGCGACGTAGATCAATCGGTTGCCCTCAGCCTCGATCACGCCCCAGCCGGTGCGGCGCAGGCCGGGGTCGATGCCGATGATGCGAACGGGGCCACGAATCGGGAGCGCGGTCATGGGCCAGTGATAGCGGCTGGCTGCGATGGGGGAAACAGAAACAGAACGGAAGTAACAGGGGAAGTGGGATGTCTCGGGTGAGCAGGGCTGCCCACTTCATACTCCGTCGTCATACCCCGCGAAGGCGGGGTATCCAGCACGCCGCGGCTTCTCCGTATCCGCTGGCGCCTCTGGAATACTGGATCGCCCGCCTTCGCGGGCGATGACAGCGGTGGATGAGGCTACCGGACGGCCTAGCCGCCCATCTTCGCGACCAGCGCGTCCGACACCTCGAAATTGGCGTAGACGTTCTGGACGTCGTCGTGCTCGTTGAGCAGGTCCATCAGCTTGAGCAGCTTCTCGCCGGTCTCGTCGTCGACGGCGACCGTGTTCTGCGGCTTCCAGATCAGCGCGGCCTTGCGCGGTTCGCCGAACTTGGCCTCCAGCGCCTTGGCGACGTCGCGATAGCTCTCGGTCGAGGCGTAGATCTCGTGGCCGCCTTCGCCGGAGACGACGTCGTCGGCACCGGCCTCGATCGCGGCATCGAGCACCGCATCGTCATCGGCGACGCTGCGGTCGTATTCGATGATGCCGGTGCGGTCGAACATGAAGGAAACCGAGCCGGTTTCGCCGAGATTGCCGCCCGACTTGGTGAAGAAGGAGCGGATGTCGGAGGCGGCGCGATTGCGGTTGTCGGTCAGCGCCTCGACGATGACGGCGACGCCGCCCGGGCCATAACCTTCGTAGCGGATCTCGTCATAGTTCTCGCCGTCGCTGCCGAGCGCCTTCTTGATGGCGCGCTCGATATTGTCCTTCGGCATGTTCTCCTGGCGCGCGGCGATCACGGCGGCGCGCAGGCGCGGGTTCATGGCGGGGTCGGGCGTGCCGAGCTTGGCCGCGACGGTGATTTCCCGCGCCAGCTTACCGAACAGCTTCGACTTCTGCGCATCCTGCCGCCCCTTGCGGTGCATGATGTTCTTGAATTGGGAATGTCCGGCCATGCGTGGTCTCGTAAAGGAATCGTGCGCCAAGGTGAGCTTAGGGAAGCGCGGCCTTATAGGCCCTCCACCCACCGGAATGAAAGAGGCTCTACGACTTTAAGGTAATACCGTAAGGCCCCCTGCCTAGAGGTCAGGCACCGTTAACCCTGATTTCATTCCGGATTGCGAAAATAGCGCCTGACCGTTCCCCGACAAGAGAAACCCGATGGCGTTCGGACTATTTCGGAAGCGTCTGCCGGATACGGCTGCGCCTGCGGTCGCCCCGCAGACTGTGCGGCCGACGGCCCATTCCGAGCCCGCCCCGGCCGCTGAGGGCGATTCGGCCCGGGAAATCCTGGAACTGCTGGAACTCGAGCTCGGGGCGATGATTCGCCAGCTCGAGCGCGCCGCCAATTCGGTGGCCGGCGGCGCTGAGGCGACCGCCGCGACGCTGGCCGACATCCGCGACCGCACCGACGCCCTCACCGGCCGCACCAACGCCGCGCAGTCGACCGCCTCGACCTTCGCTCATGCCGCCGACAAATTCACCCAATCCGCGCAAGGCATCGGCGCCCAGGTCCGCGCGGCCGCCAAGCTCGCCGATGAGGCCAGCACCGCGGCGCAGGAAGCCCGCGCCAATGTCGACCGCCTGCGCGAGTCCTCCGCGGCGATCGGCAACGTCGTCAACCTGATCGCGCAGATCGCACGGCAGACGACGCTGCTCGCGCTCAACTCGACCATCGAGGCCGCACGTGCGGGCGCGGCCGGCAAGGGCTTTGCGGTCGTCGCCACCGAGGTGAAGGCGCTCGCGGTCCAGACGCAAGGCGCCACGGAAGAGATCTCGAAGAAGATCGACGCGCTGCAGCGCGATGCCGCCGGCTCCGCCGACGCCGTGCACCGGATCTCGCAGGCGATCGAGGCGATCCGCCCGGTGTTCGACACCGTCAACGGCGCGGTCGCCGAGCAGAACGCCACAACGAGCGAAGTCTCCGGCAATGCCGCCAGCGCCTCGGAGTTCATCATCTCGGTCGGCGAGAGCGCAGCCGAGATCGACGCCGCGACCAAGGCCGCCGAGACCCATGGCGAGAACGTCGCCAGCGCCGGCAAGGCGGTCACCACCTTCGCGCAGAAGCTGAAATCGCGCTGCGCCGTGCTGCTGCGCCAGAGCGAGCACGACGATCGCCGCAAGACCGAGCGGCTGCCCTGCCATCTCAAATTCGAGACGTCGCGCGGCGTGATGCCGGTCTACGAGATTGCGATGGACGGCGTGCTGATCGGCGGCGCCGACGCTGGGCGGCTGGCACCGCACACGATGATCGAAGGCAGCCTCGAAGACGTCGGCGCCTGCCGCCTGCGCGTGATCGAGCAGTCCAAGGCCGGCGCCCGCGCGCAGTTCATTGCCCCCAATGCCGAGCTCTCCGAGAAGATCGAGGACAGGCTCTGGTCGATCCACGAGGAGAACACCGAGTTCGTCACCCGCGCCATGGAAGCGGGCAACGCGCTGACCCAGATCTTCGAGCAGGCGCTTGCGCGCGGCGAGGTCAAGGTCGACGATCTCTTCGACACCGATTACGCGGACATCGCCGGCACCAATCCGCAGCAATACCGCACCCGCTATCTGGACTGGGCCGACCGCGCGCTGCCGCCGTTCCAGGAGGCCTTCCTCGCCAAGGACCCGCGCATGGCGTTCTGCGCCATGGTCGACCGCAACGGCTTCCTGCCCGTGCACAACAAGATCTATTCGCATCCGCAGCGGCCGGGCGATATCGCCTGGAACACGGCCAACAGCCGCAACCGACGGATCTTCAACGATCCGGCGGGGCTCGCCGCCGCGCGCAACCTGCGATCGTACCTGGTCCAGAGCTATGCGCGCGACATGGGCAACGGGAACACCGTCATGATGCGCGAGATCGACGTGCCGATCCGCGTGCAGGGCCGGCACTGGGGTGGATTCCGCACCGCCTACAAGCTCTAGGGCATGGTCCGAAAAAGTGGGCTGCGGTTTTTCGACGAGACCATGCTCACACAAAAAACCTGGGCGCGAAAAACCAAGGCGCAAATTGCGCCTTGTGCACGCTCAGGCAAGACGTCAGCCGCGAATCATCCTTTAACGTCGGAGTTGGAATGGGAATGCCGCGGGGGGCCGGCGTACGGCTCCGACTGGAGGACCCTTAAGACATGTCCGTCGCACAACTTGCAGTTATGGACACCGGCTCCAACCGGACGCTGGCTGAACGGCTGATCGACCAGCTCGCCGACCGCATCGGCGGCCTCGGCGTCGAGCTCGCCGATATTGCCGGCAACGTCCAGGAAGTCGCAAACCGCGTCGCCAACCAGTCGGAACGGTTCCACCATCTCCAGAAGACGGCGGAGACGATGGTCTCGGCCAATCACGACATAGCCAACGCATCACAGGCGGTGCAGTCGACGACGTCGGCCGCGGTCGGCGAGATCGCGCAGTCGCGCAGCGCAGTCGACACCGCCGTCAGCCACATCTCCGAGCTGGTCGCAGCCGTCGAACGTATCGAGGCTCGTTTGAGCGCGGTCGGCTCGGCGCTGGCGCAGGTCGCAAAAGTGTCCGGCTCGATCGAGGCGATCGCCAAGCAGACCAACCTGCTCGCGCTGAACGCAACCATCGAAGCGGCGCGCGCCGGCAATGCCGGCCGCGGCTTCGCGGTGGTCGCGAGCGAGGTGAAGAACCTCGCTGAAGCGACCCGCCAGGCCACGCATCAGATCTCCGACACCGTGCGCGACCTCGACGGCCAGATCGAAGGCCTGATCGGCGAGAGCAGCGATGCCTCGCAGCGCGCGAAGACCGCAGGCGAAGGCGCCCAGCAGATCTCCGGCATCATCTCGCGCGTCCAGCAGGGCTTCGCCTCGGTGGAAGCGGAGATCGACAGCGTCACGCGCGCGGCGACCTCCAATCTCGGGCATTGCGACACCGTCATCAGCGAGCTCAACGAGCTCGCCAAGGGCGTCGACCTCTCCTCGCGCGATCTCAAGAACGCCGACCAGCGCGTGACAAAGCTGCTCGACACCTCCGAAGCGCTGATCGCGCTGATCGCCGACAGCGGCGTCGAGACCTCGGACGCGCCGCTGATCCGCGTCGTCGTCGAGACCGCCAAGCGCATCTCGGCCGAGTTCGAGGCCGCGATCGACCGCGGCGAGATCACGCTCGACCAGCTCATGGACGAGAACTACCGGGAGATCCCCGGCACCGATCCCAAGCAGTACAAGACGCACTATGTCGACTTCACCGACCGCGTGCTGCCCGCGATCCAGGACCCGATCCAGAAATCCGATCCCCGCATCGTGTTCTGCGTCGCCTGGGCCAGGGGCGGGTACCTGCCGACCCACAATCCGAACTACCGCCTGCCGCAGGGCAAGGACCCGGTCTGGAATAACGCCAACTGCCGCAACCGCCGCCTGTTCACCGACCGCGCGGTGAAGAAGGTCGCGGCCAACACAAAACCCTTCCTGCTGCAGACCTATCGCCGCGACATGGGCGGCGGGCAGTTCGTACTGATGAAGGACCTGTCCTCGCCGATCGTGATCCGCGGCAGGCACTGGGGCGCATTCCGGATGGGTTTTCGGCAGGGCTGACGACCGCTGCTGGGGGCCTTGAATCAAAACCTCGAAAACAACCCCATGCACAGTAGCCGGGGCGGGAGGAATCAGCGGCTTGCAGTCGGCGGGCCTGGCGCGGCTTGACCCGTCGGGCAAAACAGGCGCATAATGCTATTATTCCGAAATTGCCATGCGCTCCTCTCCCTTCTCCCCTTGCGGGAGAAGGTGGCATAGGCGGCCTCTGGCCGCCGTTCTTGGGAACGCCGAAGCGAAGCTTCGGCTATGGCGCCGGATGAGGGGTCTCTATCAGCGCGCAAAGCTGCCTCGGAATAAGAGAGGATCATACGCGGAGACAGCCCCCTCACCCGAGTGAGTCTGCGTCTACTGACATCGCTGCCCTCTCCCGCAAGGGGAGAGGGCACAACAACAAGCCGTCGCGATTGATTTCATCGGGGTGCCACCCCTGCCTTTCCCAATCGCACGAATTTCGACATCGCATGATTTTGCGCATTCGCACGACGATCTGCGGCGATCGGCGGCGCGCGCGACGAAAATGCGTCAAAACATGACGATTATCATATCAATTAGCCCAGAACGCGTGCTGCGATCGCCGCACAAATTCGTGAACGTCATGGCTGGGCGCTGCGTTCGCGCAAATATGCATTGCCGGAAATGTCGGTGCTTCTTCGTTTCGCATCGATATGATTATGGTCGCGCGCAAATCGCCGACGCCGTAAGCGCTCGTCGAGCAAGGGGATGCACATGGCAACGACACTCACCATCAACGGCGAACAAAAATCCTTCGACGCGCCACCTGAAATGCCCTTGCTGTGGGTGCTGCGCGACATTCTCGGGATGACCGGCACCAAGTTCGGCTGCGGTATCGCGCAATGCGGCGCCTGCACGGTGCATGTCGACGGCAAGGCGGTGCGCTCCTGCGTGCTGCCCGTCAGCGCGGTCGCGAACCGGGCCGTCACCACCATCGAGCATGTCGGCAACACGCCTGCGGGTGCGAAGGTGCAGAAGGCCTGGCTGGATGCCGAAGTGATCCAGTGCGGCTATTGCCAGTCCGGCCAGATCATGGCCGCCGCCGCGCTGCTGGCGGCAACGCCCAATCCTGATGATTCCGACATCGACGCGGCGATGGCCGGCAACATCTGCCGCTGCGGCACCTATGTCCGCATCCGCGAGGCCATCAAGCACGCCGCCAACGGCAAGCAATCTTGAGGTCCGCCATGAATGCACACAATAGCGTCTCCCGCCGCTCACTCCTGACCGGCGGCCTCGCCACCGGCTTCCTGCTCGCCTTCCATCTGCCGCTGCGCGCCGCCGGCAACGAGCCGGTGCAACGCGATGTGACGGACGGCAAATTCGCGCCCAACGCCTTCATCCGCATCGATGAGACCGGCCGCACCGTGCTGATGATGCCGCAGGTCGAGATGGGACAGGGCACCTACACGTCGATCTCGGCCGTGATCGCCGAAGAGCTGGATGCCGACTGGAGCAAGGTCGAGGTGCAGCACGCCCCGCCCAACGACAAGCTCTACGGCAACCCGACCTTCGGACTGCAGGTCACCGGCAATTCCAACTCGATCCGCGCCTGGTGGCTGCCGCTGCGCAAGGCCGGCGCCACCGCACGCGCCATGCTGGTGCAGGCCGCAGCCACCCAGTGGGGCGTCGACGCTGCAAGCTGCACCGCGTCGAAGGGCGAGGTCGCGCATGCCGCAAGCGGCCGCAAGCTCGGCTACGGCGAACTGGCGCTCGCCGCCCAGGGCCAGACACCGCCGAAGGACGTCGCGATCAAGGATCCCAAGGATTTTGTCCTCATCGGCCAGCCGCTGAAGCGGCTCGACACGCCTGACAAGGTCAACGGCAAGGCGCTCTACGGCATCGACGCGATCCTGCCCGGCATGAAGATCGCCGCAATCGCCAATTGCCCTGTGTTCGGCGGCAAGGTCGGCAAGGTCGATGACAGTGCCGCGATGAAAGTCGCCGGCGTGCGCAAGGTCGTCGTGCTCGACGACGCCGTCGGCGTCATCGGCGATCACATGTGGGCGGCCAAGAAAGGTCTCGAAGCGCTCAAGATCGAGTGGAACGAAGGCCCGAACGCGAAAATCACCACCAAGGACGTCTGGGACGACCTGCGCAAGGCCAGCGAGAAGGATGGTGCCGTCGCAAAATCCACCGGCGACATCGGCAGGGCGCTCGCCAGCGGCGACAGGTTCGAGGCGGCCTACGAGCTGCCGTTCCTGGCACATGCGTCGATGGAGCCGATCAACGCCACCGTCCACGTCAGGCCGGATGCCTGCGAGATCTGGACCGGCACGCAGATCATGACGCGCGTGCAGTCGGAGGCGGCGAAGGCCGCCGGTGTTCCGGTCGACAAGGTGATCGTCAACCAGCATCTGCTCGGCGGCGGCTTTGGCCGCAAGCTCGAGCCGGACATGGTGGTCGCGGCGGTGAAAATTGCAAAGCAGGTCGACTATCCCGTGAAGGTGATATGGACCCGCGAGGAGGACATCCAGCACGACGTCTATCGTCCGGTCTATCGCGACCAGATCACGGCATCGCTGGTCGACGGCAAGATTGCGGGGTGGAAATACAAGGTCGCCGGCTCCGCGGTGCTGGCGCGCTGGCTGCCGCCGGCGTTCCAGAAGGGCATCGACATCGACGCGATCGACGCGGCGGTGGACGCGCCATACGACTTCGCCAACTTCCACGTCGAATATGTCCGCGCCGAGCCGCTGTCGGTGCCGACCGGCTTCTGGCGCGGCGTCGGCCCGAACAACAACGTGTTCGCGGTCGAATGCGCGATGGACGAGCTCGCGCGCAAGGCGGGCAAGGACCCGATCGAGTTCCGCAAATCCATGCTGACGAAGAACCCGCGCATGCTCGCGGTGCTGAACCAGGTCGCCGAGAAATCCGGCTGGGGTCAGCCGCTGCCGCCGCGCGTTGGCCGCGGCGTCTGCGTGCAGCCGTCATTCGCAAGCTTCATCGCGTCCGTGGTCGAAGCGGAGATCGACGACTTCGGCGAGATCGTGCTCCGCCGCGTCACCTCGGTGGTCGACACCGGCATCGCGGTCAACCCCGATACGGTGAAGGCGCAGATCGAGGGTGGCCTGATCTTCGGCCTCACCGCCGCGCTCTATGGCGAGATCACCATCGACAAGGGCCGCGTGCAGCAGTCGAATTTCCACGACTACCGCATGATGCGCATCAACGAGACGCCGAAGATCGATGTCACCGTCGTGAAAAGCGGCGAGGCGCCGGGCGGCATCGGCGAGGCCGGCGTTAATGCCGGACCTCCGGCGCTGCGCAACGCGATTTACGCTGCAACCGGCGTGGCGCTACGGCGCCTGCCCATCGATCGGAAACTGCTGGCTGCGGGGAAGAAGGCATGAGCGGCAAGATGCGTATCCTCGGAAGCCTCGTCGTCATCGCCGTCGTCGTAGCAGGACTCGGCGTCTTCCTCATCCGCGGGCCCGGCCCGCTCGACTTTGCCGGCGGCACCAAGGTGGCGCTGGCGGATTACCGCGCCGGCAAGCCGACCGGCGTGCCGGCCAAGCTGGAGAAAGCGAGCCTGGTCGAGCGCGGCGAATATCTCGCCAAGGCCGCCGATTGCATGGTCTGCCACACCAAGCCGGGCGAGAAGGACTATTCCGGCGGCCTCGCCTTCAAGCTGCCGTTCGGCACGCTCTATTCAACCAACATCACGCCGGACAAGGACACCGGCATCGGCAATTACAGCGACCAGGACTTTCTGAACGCGGTCCAGCACGGCCAGCGCCGTGACGGCGCCCGGCTCTATCCGGCGATGCCGTACACGTCTTACACGTTCATGACCGACGAGGACGTGCTGGCGGTGAAGGCCTATCTGTTCAGCCTGCCTGCGGTGCGCGCCAAGGCGCCCGAGAACACGCTGTCGTTCCCGTTCAACCAGCGCTGGGCGATGATCTTTTGGTCGGCGGTGTTCAATCCGGACACGCGCTTCACGCCCGACACATCGAAGAGCCCGGAATGGAACAGAGGCGCGTATCTCGCCGAGGCGCTGGCGCATTGCGGTGAGTGCCACACGCCGCGCAATCTCGGCTTCGCGCTGGATAACCGCAAGAAGTTCGCCGGCGCGATCACAGCGGGCTGGCGCGCCTTCAACATCTCTTCCGACAAGGCGACGGGTCTCGGCAACTGGAGCGACCAGGATCTGATCTCCTATCTGTCGCTCGGCCACGCGCCGGGCCACGGCTCGGCGTCAGGCCCGATGGGCGAAGCGGTCGACCACAGCTTCAGCCAGTTCGCGCCCGAAGACATCAGCAGCATCGTTGCCTATTTGCGCAGCGTGCCGCCGCAGCCCTCGCCCGACCTGCCCGCCACCACAGCGCCAGTCGCGCCCGCCTCGCACAAGGAAGGCGTGACAGCAGATGCGCGCGGCAAGAAGGTGTTCGCCAGCGCCTGCGCCAGCTGTCACGGCTGGAGCGGCGACAGCCCGGTCTCGCCGATGGCAACCCTCACCGGCACCTGGGCCGTCAACGACCCCGCCGCCACCAACGTCGCGCAGATCGTGATCTCGGGCACCAAACGACACAGGCCGGACGGCGCACTATCGATGCCCGCGTTCGGAAGTGCGTATACCGACGACGAGATCGCAGCGGTGGCGAATTATGTGACGGCGCGGTTCGGGACGAAGGGCTCGAAGCTGACGGCGAAGGATGTGGCCGAGCTGCGGGAGCAGACGGCGGAGTAGCGTGATGGCGAGATTGATGCGCGATCGCGCGTCAATCTCCGCCGTCGTCCCGGACGAGCGCAGCGAAGATCCGGGACCCATACGCCGCAGCAATAGTTTTGCGAAGACTCGGAGTGACCGGCTTCGCGCAATCACTACTCCCTGGGGTTATGGGTCCCCGCGTTCGCGGGCACGACACTGAGGGTGTCGCGCCGCTTTCACCCTACCCAAAACATCGGCGCGGACGCTTCATCTGCCCGCGCCGATCTATCCCCTCACGTAAGCGCAATCGGGCAGCCGTTGCTGCCCGTGGCACCCTTGATCGGGGCCGGCGCGAAGCAATAGACGAACTGGTACTTCTTGTCGGCGATCAGATCGTCGAAGAAGAGGTTCTCGTGGTTGTGGATGCCGTGCTTGGTCTGCAGCTCGGAATGGACCACGAAAGCGAGCGACTTGTCGGGATTGGGCACCACCTCCACCGCCCAGGTGTCGGCGCCGGTGAGCGCGAGATCCTTCTCGATCACCCACCTCGCCGCATCCATGCCGATGCCCGGCTCGCCGCTGTTGAAGCGGTCGTTGTTCTTCATCCACAGCGAGCCCCAGCCGGTGTGGAACATGATGGCATCGCCCGGCTTGATGTCGCTCTCGGGAATGTTCTGCTTGGCCAGCGCGGCCTTGATGTCGGCCGCGGTGATCTCCTGGCCGACGTCCATCATCCCGCCCTTCAGCGCGACCATGTCGACCAGATGCGCGCGGGTGAACAGCGGCTTGAGCTTCTCGACACCGAGCTTCTTCAAACCGTAGGCGTCGCTGATCTCGGTTGCGGTGAAACCATTGTAGAACCGCATCTCGTTCTTGTCGCCGTCCTTGCCCAATTGGATTCCGATATGGCCGAGGCCATCGAATTGGGTACCGGTCTGGCCGATCTCCGTGGTCAGGAATTCGTCGTGATAGACCATCTTGTTGTCGCCGAACGGGCCGCCGGTCGGGCTGCCGGGAATGCGCAGCGTGAACGCGCGCGGACCGAACAGCGGCATGCCGCCTTCGTAGACGCGGCCGATCTTGTAGATCTTGCCGTCCTTGATCCATTTCGCGGCATCGAGGACCTTTTCGGGCGTGATGTGATTTGATGCGCCGGACTCGTCGTCCTTGCCCCATTTCGACGGCCACCACGGCTTGTCGGTGCCCTTGGGCATGGAGGTCGCGATCTGCGCCTGGGCTTGGCTGATCGGTGCAAGCGAGAACTTGCCGTGCATCGAGCCGGCGAGGGCGGCTCCTGCGACGCCGGCGATGCCCGCGGTGCGGAGCAGGGTCCGCCGATCGGTCGTGGAGCCGCTGTCGTCTTGATCTACGTTGTTGATCTCATTAGACATTGCACCCTCCCAGGTTGTGGTCAGAACAAAATCTGACTCTCAAATTGTTTCCGGCTACCCTCCTCCTCCATTGCGCTGTTGTCCAGCGACAAAAATAAGACCGATGGCGGGAGAGCTTCCCATGGGCCTGTTCGAAACCGACAGATCGGCGCAGCGACTCCCGGTGTCGCTGATCACCGGCTTTCTCGGCAGCGGCAAGACCACGCTGCTCAATCGCCTGCTGCGCCGCGACGACATGAAGGACAGCGCCGTCATCATCAACGAGTATGGCGAGGTCAGTCTCGACCATCTCCTGGTCGAGCGCGTCGATGGCGAAGTTGCCGTGCTCGCAAGCGGCTGCATCTGCTGCACCATCCGCAGCGACCTGGAACAGACGCTGCGGGACCTCCTGGTCAAGCGTGACCGCGGCGAGATTCCGCCGTTCCGCCGCATCCTGGTCGAGACCACCGGGCTCGCCGATCCCGCGCCGATCGTGCAGCTGCTGCTCAACAACCCGCTCGTCTCGCACTTCCTGCGGCTCGACACGATCGTGACCACGGTCGATGCGGTCAACGCATCGCATCAGCTCGACCGCCAGTATGAGGCGGTGAAGCAGGTCGCGCTGGCGGACCGGCTGCTGATCACCAAGCGCGATCTGGTCGACGATGTCGGCTTGTTGGAGCTGCGTCTCCGCCAGCTCAATCCCGGCGCGAGGATCGAAACCGTCGATCATGGCGAGATCGATCCGGCCCAGCTATTCGGTGCGGGCCTGATCGATCCCGAGAAGAAAAGGATCGACGTTGCGCGCTGGCTCAATGAGCACGCCTTCGCCGAGCCGCACGCGCATGCCGGTCATTCGCATCACGATCGTCACGCGCATCATGACCACGATCATCACGATCACGACGCATCCATCACCAGTTTCATGCTCGCGTTCGACGAGCCGCTCGACTGGATGGCGGTGACGCACTGGCTCGCGCATTTGCGCAACGCGCGTGGCGCTGATCTCTTGCGGGTGAAGGGGATTCTCAATCTTCACGGCGAGGCTGCGCCGGTTGTGATCCACGGCGTGCATCACGTCTTCCACCCACCGGTGGCGCTGGCCGCCTGGCCCGACAGCGATCGCCGCTCGCGCATCGTCTTCATCACGCGCGGCATCTCGCGATCGGACGTGCTGGAGCTGTGGCGGGCGGTCCGCGCGGCGGCGTGAGGCTCGGCGGCGCTAAGGGAACAGACGACGCAATTGATGCGCAGTTGCGTGCGTCAATCTCAACTGTCGTCCCGGACAAGCGCGCCCTCAGGCGCGCGCCGATCCGGGACCCATACCCACAGGGAGTGGTTTGGCGAAGATTCGTAGTGACCAGTCTCGCATCACAACTACTCCCTGGGGTTATGGGTCCCCGCGTTCGCGGGGACGACACCGAGGGTGTAGCTTCGTTCTTTAGCTCAACCAGAATTTTGGCGTTGCCGGCTCCAGCCTTCCACCAACACGCACCGGCGCGATCTTGAGCGCCAGGCCCGTCGCGTCATCCGTCTCGACCGCAACGCCGCTGAGCGTCGCGACGCCCGCGGCCGGCTCGAAACGTCCCGACGGAATCCCTGACGTGAATCTCCGCAGCGGTTCTTCCTTCTGCATGCCGATGATGGAATCGTAATCGCCGGTCATGCCGGCATCGGTCATGTAGGCGGTGCCGCCGGAGAGGATCTGATGATCGGCGGTCGGCACATGCGTGTGCGTGCCGACGACGAGGCTGGCGCGGCCGTCGCAGAAGAAGCCGATGCCCTGCTTCTCGCTGGTCGCCTCGCAATGGAAATCGACGACGATGGCGTCGGCGGCAACGCCGAGCGGGCAGGCGCCGAGCTCGCGCTCGAGCGCGGCAAAGGGATCGTCGAAGGGGGTCATGAAGACGCGGCCGAGCGCGTTGACGACCAGCGCATGCTTGCCGTTCTTGGTCTCGACCAGAGCGGCGCCGCGGCCGGGCGTGCCGCGCGGATAGTTGGCGGGACGCACCAAGCGGTCGGCGCGCTCGATGAACACCAGCGCCTCGCGCTGGTCCCAGGAATGGTTGCCGAGCGTCACCGCGTCGGCGCCGGCCTCGACGAGATCCCGGTAGATCGCTTCCGTGATGCCGAAGCCGCCGGCCGAATTCTCACCGTTCACGACGACGAAATCGAGCGACCAGTCCTTGACCATGCCGGGCAGATATTCCGCGACGGCCTCGCGCCCGCTACGGCCGACGACATCACCCACGAAGAGAATGCGCAACTTCAGAACTCCGGAAATCGAACACGTCCGATTCCGTTAGCACATAATCCAGCGCCACGTCGTGGGATAGTGCCGGAACCGCCTCGATCTCCTGCGCTGCAAAAGCAAGCCCGATACCGACGATGTGCTTGGCCTTGCGCAAATGCGCGAAGGTGAAATCGTAATGCCCCGCACCATAGCCGATGCGATGGCCGAGGCGGTCGAACGCCGCAAGCGGCGTCAGCATGATGTCGGGGATCACTTCGGCCGCTGCCGGCGACGGTTCGGGAATGCCGAGCGGGCCGAGCATCAGGCGGTCGTTCGGATGGAAGAGGCGGAAGATCAGCGCCTTGCCGCGCGTGGTAACGCAGGGCAGCGCCAGCTTTGCGCCCTGCTCCGCGAGCTTCTTCAGGAGCGGCATCGGATCGATCTCGCTGCGGATCGGCGAATAGCCGGAGACGATGCTGCCGGGCAAGAGGTCGAACGGCAGCCCGCGCTTGGCGAGCTTTGCGGCGGCAGCGATGCGCTTCTTCTCGCTCAGCGCGTCGCGCTTGGCGAGGGCCTTGGCGCGGAGTTCGGCTTTGGAGTTGGACATGCGCGTTTTCCCCCGATGGCGAAGTCTTGCTCCGCCGTCATCGTCCGCGAATGCGAACGATCCAGTATTCCAGAGACGCCAGTGCACAGACCTCGACGCCGCGGCGTCCTGGATGCCCCGGTCCCCGTGCGCAATTGCGCACCAGGCGGGGCATGACACCGAGCCTCAATTGAACCGCAAGCGTGTCGGGGACGCAAATTCGACAGGCACGAACCAGAAGGAAGAAACAGTGCGAGGCCGCGGACGCCGTTGAAGCACTCGATCCCGGAGTTCCCTACGAAAGTAGGTGGGCACCATATGTCCGAGCCCACGGGCCCGGCCAGGGACAGTTCCCTAAAGGATCGATAAGGCCCCGGGGATATATGGCTCCTGACGCACGTCGCAGCCTCGCCGGGACAATGTAACAACGATGTTGACGAATCGCCAGCCCGGCGAGTGGCTACCCACTTGCTTGCCAAGTTCGCCGGTGCGCTCCCTCCCCCGCAAGCGGGGGAGGGAGCGCAGTGCCTGCGTGGCAGCAGGCCCTACCCGATCGCGATGCCGCCGCCGACGGTGCGGTTCAGGACCTGGGTCGATTTCTCGATTCGCTCGGCGGCGGCGTTCAGCGCGTTGACCACCGCGGTCTGCGTCATCCTCGCGCGCTCGACGGCGGCATTGCGGAAATCCCGGAGCTCGTTCAGCTCCTGCTCCATGGTGCGGATGCGGTTGCCGGCATCGACCAGCTCGTCGCAGGCGGTGAGCGCCGCCATCACGGTGAGGCGCGCATCGCCGATCTCGCCGAACTTTCCGCGCAGCGACTGGATGCGCGTCTCCAGGCTCTCGGCGAGCTTGAGCAGCCGCACCTCCTGGCCTTCCTCGCAGGCCATGCGGTATTGCCGGCCGTTGATGGTGACGTTGATGTGGCTCATCCGTCCTCTCCGGTATCGAGCACCGAGCGTATCGTGACGATCGCGGAATCCAGCCGGTCGGAGATCTCGCGATTGGTGCGCTCGAGCTTGCGCGCCTTCACCAAAGCTCCATCGAGCTCGTCGGCAAGCCGCGAGCGATCGGCGCCGAGCGCCTGGATGCGCGCAGCCAACTCGTTCTCGTCACGATCGGCATCGCGCCGCCGCTCCACCGCGCTTTCGAGCGCGTCGAGCGCCGCCGTCAGCCTGCGAGTCGCGATCTCGATCTCGACGGCCGAGGACTCCGTCATGGCAGAGCTGTTGGAAACGCGATCGTTCATGCAGTCAGCGGCGGAACCTGGCGGCCTTTACCCAGTGGCCTTTCCCTGGAGCTTGCCGTCCGGCAAAAGACTCGGTTCGGCAAGCGGTTAGAAGCAGAAATTTACGTGGCAAGCTAGCCAAGCGCAACGCCGCCGCGAAACTATGCACCGATCTTGCGAGCATGATCCCCCGCGCACACGCCCCGCCTTTGCCGCAAGCAAGACCGGGCCGCCACTTTTCGCTAACGCGGCCCTTCGGGTCCAGAGCCTGTATGACGCAACTTTTGCGGCCAAACCGGCGTTTGATTGCCTTGGACTTCCGGAACTGAGGTGCTATCCCAGCCCCGACCTTACGCGGCCGCGAGGCCCCCTTCCCGCGCGGGCGTACACCGCCAAGCGCCTCATTCCAGACGGATTTCAGACATGACGCAGGTCGACCACACCCGTATGGCCAACGCGATCCGCGGCCTTTCGATGGACGCTGTCGAGAAGGCGAAATCGGGCCATCCCGGCCTGCCCATGGGTGCCGCCGACATCGCAACCGTGCTGTTCACGCAGTTCCTGAAATACGACGCGGCCGCGCCTAGCTGGCCCGATCGCGACCGCTTCGTGCTCTCGGCCGGCCACGGCTCGATGCTGCTTTATTCGCTGCTGCATCTCACCGGCAATTCCGAAATGACGCTGGACCAGATCAAGCAGTTCCGTCAGGTCGATTCGCTGACGCCCGGACACCCCGAGAATTTCCGCACCAACGGCATCGAGACCACCACCGGCCCGCTCGGCCAGGGCATCTCGACCGCGGTCGGCATGGCGCTCGCCGAGAAGATGCTGGCCGCCGAGTTCGGCAAGAAGATCGTCGACCATCACACTTATGTGCTCGCCTCCGACGGCGACCTGATGGAAGGCGTGTCGCAGGAAGCGATCGCGATGGCCGGGCACTGGAAGCTCGGCAAGCTGATCGTGCTCTACGACGACAACGGCATCTCGATCGACGGCCCGACCTCGATCGCCGATTCCGTCGACCAGGTGAAGCGCTTCAAGTCGGCGGGCTGGGCCGCCGAGAAGATCGACGGCCAGGATCAGGCCGCCATCACCGACGCCATCACGCGCGCGAAGAAGTCGAACAAGCCGACGCTGATCGCCTGCCGCACCACCATCGGTTTCGGCGCCCCGCACAAGGCCGGCACGTCGAAGGCGCATGGCGAGGCGCTCGGCGCCGACGAGCTCAAGGCCGCCAAGGAAAATCTCGGCATCTCGCTCGAGCCGTTCTCCGTGCCGGATGACGTGCTGAAGGCTTGGCGCGCAGCCGGCAGCCGCGGTGCTGCGGCCCGGCAGGAATGGGAGGCGCGGCTCGGTGAGCTCGGCAGCCGCAAGCGCGCCGAGTTCGAGCGCCGCCTGCGCCATGAGCGGCCGGCTTCGCTCGCCAAGGCGGTGCGCGCCTACAAGAAGGAGCTCTTGGAAAAGCCGATGACGGCGGCGACCCGCAAATCCTCGGAAGCCGTGATCGAGGTGATTGCCGGCGCGATGCCGATGGAATTTTTGGCGGGCTCGGCCGATCTCACCGGCTCCAACAACAACAAGGCGAAGTCGGCGACCGCCTTCTCCGCCAAGACGCCGAAGGGCCGCTTCATCCATTACGGCATCCGCGAGCACGGCATGTGCGCGGCGATGAACGGCATCTTCCTGCATGGCGGCTTCGCGCCGAACGGCGCGACCTTCCTGGTGTTCACCGATTATGCGCGGCCCGCGATGCGCCTCGCCGCACTGATGGGCGCCGGCGTCGTCTACGTGATGACGCATGACTCCATCGGTCTCGGCGAAGACGGCCCGACCCACCAGCCGGTCGAGCATCTCGCCGCGCTTCGCGCCATTCCCAACATGCGCGTGTTCCGCCCCTGCGACGCCATCGAGGTCGCCGAGTGCTGGGAGCTCGCGCTGAACCGCATCGACGGCCCGACCGTGCTGGCCTTGACGCGGCAGAACCTGCCGCAGCTCCGCACCACCGCGCCGAACGATAGCCCTTGCGCCGCCGGCGCCTACGAGCTGGTCGCAGCGCAAGGCGAAGCCAAGGCGACGCTGTTCGCCTCCGGCTCCGAGGTCGAGATCGCGGTTGCCGCCCAGAAGCAGCTCGCCGAGCGCGGCATCGCGTCACGGGTGGTCTCGGTGCCCTCGCTCGAGCTGTTGTTAGCGCAACCAGAGGCCAAGCGCGCCGAGATCATCGGCAACGCGCCGGTGAAGGTCGCGATCGAGGCCGCCGTGCGCTGGGGCTGGGATGCCGTGATCGGCCAGGATGGTGAATTCGTCGGCATGCATTCCTTCGGCGAAAGCGGCCCGGCGAAGGACCTTTTCAAGCATTTCGGCATTACCGCCGAGGCTGCGGTTAACGCTGTGCTGAAGCGCGTTTCCTAAGAGTTGAGCTTGCCAAAAAAAAGGACTACGACACTCCTCATATGATCAAGCACCGCCCGGCCGAACCGGGCGTTCCGTCTAAAAAACCCTCGCAGGCGCGCCAAGCGCGTTGTGCGGGACGATGGGGTTATTGAACAGCCGTCACTGAACGGTCATTGAAGGAGACGAAACATGGCAGTCCGCGTCGGAATTAACGGTTTTGGCCGCATCGGCCGCAACGTGCTGCGGGCTATCGCAGAGTCCGGCCGCAAGGACATCGAGGTCGTCGGCATCAACGATCTCGGTCCGGTCGAGACCAACGCCCATCTCCTCCGCTTCGACAGCGTCCATGGTCGCTTCCCCGGCACCGTCACCGTCGATGGTGACTCGATCAGCCTCGGCGCCAACAAGATCAAGGTGACCGCCGAGCGCGATCCCTCGAAGCTGCCCTGGAAGGATCTCGGCGTCGACATCGCGCTGGAATGCACCGGCATCTTCACCGCGAAGGACAAGGCCTCCGCGCATCTGACCGCCGGCGCCAAGCGCGTGCTGGTCTCCGCCCCCGCCGACGGCGCCGACGCCACCATCGTCTACGGCGTCAACCACGACACGCTGACCAAGGATCACCTGGTCGTCTCGAACGGCTCCTGCACCACCAACTGCCTCGCGCCGGTCGCCAAGGTGCTGAACGATCTCGTCGGCATCGAGACCGGCTTCATGACCACGATCCACGCCTACACCGGCGACCAGCCGACGCTGGACACGCTGCACAAGGATCTCTACCGCGGCCGTGCGGCTGCGATGTCGATGATCCCGACCTCGACCGGCGCCGCCAAGGCGATCGGCCTGGTGCTGCCCGAGCTGAAGGGCAAGCTCGACGGCGTCGCGATCCGCGTGCCGACCCCGAACGTCTCGGTCGTCGACCTCAAGATCGTCGCCAAGCGCGCCACCGACGCCAAGGAGATCAACGCGGCGATGAAGCGCGCCAGCGAGCAGCAGCTCAAGGGCATCCTCGGCTACACCAATGCGCCGAACGTCTCGATCGACTTCAACCACGACCCGCACTCCTCGACCTTCCACGAGGACCAGACCAAGGTGCAGAACGGCACTCTGGTGCGCGTGATGTCGTGGTACGACAACGAGTGGGGCTTCTCCAATCGCATGGCGGACACCGCCGTCGCGATGGCGAAGGTGATCTAAGAACGTAGGTCTCGTGTCCCGGACGCGGTGCAGCGCGCTTGCGCTGCTCCGCAGAGCCGGGACCCATCTCCCCGCGTAGGTCCCGGTTCTGCACAGCGACACTTCGTGCCGCTAGTAGCGCCCGGGACAAGAGAGAGTGTCCGATGGCGAACAAATTCCGCACCCTCGACGACGTCGATGTGAAGGGCAAGCGCGTGCTGCTGCGCGTCGATCTCAACGTGCCCATGGACAACGGCCGCGTCACCGACGCGACCCGGCTCGAGCGCGTCGCGCCGACCATCACCGAAATCTCGGACAAGGGCGGCAAGGTCATCCTGCTCGCGCATTTCGGCCGGCCCAAGGGCCGCGATGCCAAGGAGTCGCTCAAGCCCGTCGCGGAAGCGCTGTCGAAGGTCGTGAAGAAGCCCGTCGCCTTCGCCGACGATTGCATCGGCGAGCCCGCGGCCAAGGCTGTGGCGGCCTTGAATGATGGTGACATCCTGTGTCTCGAAAACACCCGCTTCCACAAGGAAGAGGAAAAGAACGATCCGGCCTTCGTCGCTGAGCTCGCAAAGCTCGGCGACATCTGGGTCAGTGACGCGTTCTCGGCCGCGCACCGCGCCCATGCCTCGACCGAAGGCCTCGGCCACAAGCTGCCGGCCTATGCCGGCCGCACCATGCAGGCCGAGCTCGATGCGCTGGAGAAGGCGCTGGGCTCGCCGACCAAGCCTGTTATCGCCATCATCGGCGGCGCCAAGGTCTCGACCAAGATCGACCTGCTCGAAAACCTCGTCACCAAGGTCGACGCGCTGGTGATCGGCGGCGGCATGGCCAACACCTTCCTGCACGCCCAGGGCGTCGCGGTCGGCAAGTCGCTGGCCGAGAAGGATCTCGCACCGACCGCGCTGCGCATCATGGAGAAGGCGGAAGCCGCCAATTGCGCCATTATCCTGCCGGTCGACGCCACCGTCGCCTATCATTTCGCCGCCAATGCGCCATCGCATGCCTACGGCCTCGACGCGATCCCGGCCGACGGCATGATCCTCGACGTCGGCCCGCAATCGGTCGCGCGCGTCCATGCCGCGATCGACGACGCGGCAACGCTGGTCTGGAACGGACCGCTCGGGGCCTTCGAGATGCAGCCGTTCGACCGCGGCACGGTCGCGGCCGCCAAGCACGCAGCCGAGCGCACCAAGGCCAAGAAGCTGATCTCGATCGCGGGCGGCGGCGATACGGTTGCCGCGCTCAACCAGGCCCATGTGGCCGGTGATTTCACCTATGTCTCGACCGCCGGTGGCGCGTTCCTTGAATGGATGGAAGGCAAGCCCCTGCCCGGCGTCGAAGTTCTGCGCACCAAGTAATTTAGAACGGCAAGCAAGAAGCGGCCCCCTTTAGGCCCAAACGGAGAGAAAGACAGATGGCTCGGATCACGTTGCGTCAATTGCTCGACCATGCGGCTGAGAACGATTACGGCGTACCGGCCTTCAACATCAACAACATGGAGCAGGCGCTGGCGATCATGGACGCCGCCAACCAGGTCGACGCGCCCGTCATCATCCAAGCCTCGCGCGGTGCGCGCTCCTACGCCAACGACGTCATGCTCAAGCACATGATGGACGCAGTGACCGAGATCTATCCGCACATTCCGGTCTGCGTGCATCTCGACCACGGCAACGAGCCCGCGACCTGCATGACCGCGATCCAGGCCGGCTTCACCTCGGTGATGATGGACGGCTCGCTCAAGGCCGACGGCAAGACCCCCGGCGACTGGGGCTACAATGTCGGCGTCACCAAGACCGTGACCGACATGGCCCATCTCGGCGGCATCTCGGTCGAGGGTGAGCTCGGCGTGCTCGGCTCGCTGGAGACCGGCATGGGCGACAAGGAGGACGGCCACGGCGCCGAGGGCAAGCTCAGCCATGACCAGCTCCTGACCAATCCGGACGAGGCCGTGAAGTTCGTCCAGGAGACCAGGGTCGACGCGCTCGCGATCGCGATGGGCACCTCGCACGGTGCCTACAAGTTCACCCGCAAGCCCGACGGCGACATCCTCGCCATGAACGTGATCGAGGAGATCCACCGCAAGCTGCCGAACACGCACTTGGTCATGCACGGCTCCTCCTCGGTGCCGCAGGACCTCCAGGACATCATCAACGCCTATGGCGGCAAGATGAAGCCGACCTGGGGCGTGCCGGTTGCCGAGATCCAGCGCGGCATCAAGAACGGCGTGCGCAAGATCAACATCGACACCGACAACCGCATGGCCATGACCGGCCAGATCCGGAAAGTGCTCAAGGACAACCCCGAAGAGTTCGACCCGCGCAAGTACCTGAAGCCGGCGATGGAAGCCATGACCAAGCTGTGCAAGCAGCGGCTCCAGGAGTTCAACACCGCGGGCCAGGCCTCCAAGATCAAGAAGGTCCTGACCACGGCCGAAATGGCCAAGCGCTACGCCAAGGGCGAGCTGGACCCGAAGGTGGCGTAAGCGATCGCGGTGGCGTGAGCCGCGGCGCGCCCGCTCTATCCTCCCCCTCTCCCCGCTCTTCGCGGGGAGAGGGTTGGGGTGAGGGGCTCTCGCCGCGAATTGTGCCCTTTCGATAGACCGATACCCCCTCACCCGGATCACATCTGCGATGTGATCCGACCTCTCCCCGCAAGCGGGGCGAGGTAAAGAGCCGCCCGGCCGGCCCAGCGCTGACCCCAAGCCGATCCCCCCTTTACCCTGCGACCAACGTTAACTCGGCAATTGCCCGAGAACGGTCTATTTTCACGGGCAAGGGCAGAATCGTTTTGGGAGGACCTCTCGATGAATCTGACTGAGCTCAACAGGATCGCGACCGCCATGGTCGCCCCGGGCAAGGGCATCCTTGCCGCCGACGAATCCTCCGGCACCATCAAGAAGCGTTTTGACGCGATCGGCGTGGAATCGACCGAAACCAACCGCCGCGACTATCGCGAGATGCTGTTCCGGTCGAAGGACGCCATGAGCCAGTATATCTCCGGCGTGATCCTCTATGACGAGACGATCTGGCAGGATGCGAAGGACGGTACGCCTCTGGTCAAGCTGATCGAACAGAGCGGCGCCATTCCCGGCATCAAGGTCGACGAGGGTACGCAAGCCTTGCCGATGTGCCCGGGCGAGCTCGTCACCATCGGGCTCGACAAGCTCGCCGAGCGCTTGAAGAAATACTACGAGCGCGGCGCGCGCTTTGCCAAATGGCGCGCGGTGATCGACATCGGCAGCGGCATTCCCTCGATGACCGCGATCAGCGTCAATGCCCATGCGCTGGCGCGCTATGCCGCGCTGTGCCAGGCCGCGCAGATCGTGCCGATCGTCGAGCCCGAGGTGCTGATGGACGGCGATCACGACATCGAGCGCTGCCATGAGGTGACGAGCCGCGTGCTCAACAAGACCTTCCAGGAATTGCGCGTGCAGCGCGTCGCGCTCGAAGGCATGGTGCTGAAGCCGAACATGGCGATCTCGGGTAAGAAATGCGCAAAGCAGGCCTCCGTCGAGGAGGTCGCGGAGAAGACGATCCGAATGCTCAAGGCGTGCGTGCCCGCCGCGGTGCCCGGCATCGCCTTCCTCTCCGGCGGCCAGTCCGACGAGGAGGCAACCGCGCATCTCAACGCCATGCACAAGCTCGGCCCGCTGCCCTGGGGCCTGACCTTCTCCTACGGCCGCGCGCTGCAGGCCGCGCCGCAGAAGGCCTGGTCGGGCAAGGCCGAGAATGTCGCGGCCGGACAGAGCGCGTTCAGCCATCGCGCGCGCATGAACGGTCTCGCCTCCAAGGGCGAATGGCAAAGCAGCCTGGAAAAGAAAGCGGCCTAGATCTTGTCGAACAAATCGCCTCCGCCGCGCCCGGCGCCGCGTCTCTATCTCGCGACGCCCGTTGTCGATGATCCCGCTGCGCTTGTCGCCGAGCTGCCGGGCCTGCTCGCCTCCGCCGATGTCGCCGCCGTGCTGCTGCGCCTGAAGGAGACCGACCAGCGCAGCATGATCACGCGCATCAAGGCGCTCGCGCCGCCGGTGCAAAAGGCGGGCGCCGCGCTGCTGGTCGACGGCCATCCTGAGCTCGTCGCACGTGGCGGCGCCGACGGCGCACACCTGCCCGGCATCGCCGCGATGAAGGAGGCGCTGCCATCGCTCAAGCCCGATCGCATCGCCGGCGTCGGCGGGCTGACGACGCGGCACCATTCCATGGATGCGGGCGAGATGGGTGCCGACTACCTGCTGTTCGGCGAGCCCGACGCGAAGGGACAGCGGCCGTCGTCGCAGGCGATCGCCGAGCGGCTCGACTGGTGGGCCGAGCTGTTCGAGCCGCCCTGCGTCGGCTTTGCGACCTCGCTGCAAGAGGCCTACGACTTCGCCGCCAGCGGCGCCGATTTCGTGCTGGTCGGCGAGTTCATCTGGGCCGATCCGCGCGGGCCGAAGGCTGCGCTGATCGAGGCCGATGCTGCGATCAAGAAGGCCCATGCCACCGCGCCTGCGGGTGAGGAGCACGGTTAGCACCCGACATGAAGCTCCCGTGCATCACCATCCTGGCCACGCTGCTGTTGACAGTGCCCGCGGCCGCACAGCTCCAGATCACGCCACCGGCGACGGTCCCCAGCCCGCCCGCCGAAAAGCAGAAGCCCAAACCGCCTCCCGCCGCCAAGAAGAAGGAGGCCGCTCCGGCGCCGAAACCGTCGGCCTCTCCCAAGCCGGCCGCCTCGCCAAAACCGGCGCTGCCCGCAACCGTGATTCCCGCGCCGCCCAGCGACACGCCCGGTGTCGATCTGGTGTTCGGCGCCTATCAGCGCGGCCAGTACAAGACCGCGTTCGATCTCGCCACCGCGCGCGCCGCGACCGGCGATCCCAAGGCGATGACCATGCTCGGCGAGCTCTATTCCAACGCGATGGGCATCCGCCGCGACTACGCCAAGGCGGTCGAATGGTACAAGCGCGCTGCGGACGCCGGCGACCGCGAAGCGATGTTCGCGCTCGCCATGATGCGCATTTCCGGCCGCGGCGGCCCGGTCGACAAGGGCGAGGCGGTGAAGCTGATGGCCTCCGCCGCCAAGCTCGGCGAGCCCAAGGCGGCCTACAATCTCGCTTTGCTGTATCTCGACAGCCAGACCCTGCCGCAGGACGTCAAGCGTTCCGCCGAGCTCTTGCGCCAGGCCGCGGATGCCGGCCTGCCCGAGGCGCAATATGCGCTCGCGACCTTCTACAAGGAAGGCACCGGGGTCCCGAAGGACCCCGAGCGCGCAGTGCGCCTGCTCCAGGCCGCCTCGCTCGCCGACAATGTCGATGCCGAGGTCGAATATGCCATCGCCATGTTCAACGGCACCGGCACGCCGAAGAACCAGCCGGCGGCTGTCGCGTTGCTTCGCAAGGCCTCCCGCCAGGGCAGCGCGATCGCGCAGAATCGCCTGGCCTGGGTGCTGATCAACGGCATGGGCGTGCCCGTGGACAAGATCGAGGGCTTCAAATGGCATCTGGTGGCGAAGACCAGCGGCAAGGGCGATCCGGATCTCGACAAGCAGCTCTCCGACCTGCCGGCCGAGGACCGGGCCAAGGCCGAGGCCGCCGCCAAGAAATGGCTCGGGACCAAATGACCTGACGCAATGACTTGACCTGAGGGCCCCCGCAGGGCACCCAATCCCTCAAACAGGCGCGCTTTCGCGCCCTTTCCCCCGACAAGACCCAGAGCCCATGCTGTATTCCGCAACTATCAACGTCATGGTCAAGGCCGCGCGCCGCGCCGGCCGCAGCCTCAAGCGCGATCTCGGCGAGATCGAGCATTTGCAGGTCTCGCTGAAGGGGCCGGCCAATTTCGTCTCGCTCGCCGACAAGCGCGCCGAGGAGATCCTCTACCAGGACCTCGCCAAGGCGCGGCCCGGCTACGGCTTCATCGGCGAGGAAGGAGGCACCCGCGAGGGCACCGACAAGAGCCACACCTGGATCGTCGACCCCTTGGACGGCACCACCAACTTCCTCCACGGCATTCCGCAATTCGCGATCTCGATCGGCCTCGCCCGCGAGGGCATGGTCATCGCCGGCGTGATCTACAATCCCGCCAATGACGAGCTCTACATCGCCGAGCGCGGCAAGGGCGCCTTCCTCAACGACCAGCGCCTGCGCGTCGCCGGCCGCCGCCAGCTCAACGAATGCGTGGTGGCCTGCGGCCTGCCCCATATCGGCCGCGGCGACCACGAGGAATTCCGCCGCGAGATGACCGCGATCCAGGACCGCGTCGCGGGCCTGCGCCGCTTCGGCGCCGCCTCTCTCGATTTGGCCTTTGTCGCCGCCGGCCGCCTCGACGGCTATTGGGAGCGCAATTTGCAATCCTGGGACATCGCCGCCGGCATGCTGATGGTGCGCGAAGCGGGCGGCACGGTGTCTGGCGTCCAGGGCAATGACGATCCCCTGCTGACCGGCCACGTGGTGTGCGGCAACGAGTTCGTGCACGGCGAGCTGGTGAAGATATTGCGGAAGCCGGCCTAAGGCGACAGCTCGCGCTTCACACTCCGCCGTCATCAGCCGCGAAAGCGAGTGATCCAGTATTCCAGAGTCGTTCGTGGATACGGACAGGCCGCGGCGTACTGGATGCCCCGCCTTCGCGGGGCATGACAGTTTGCCCTAGGGCTTCACCGGCGCAGGCGGCCCATACGCCTCGGCTTCCTTCGCCGCCTTCGGCTCCCGGTCTCCCGCCAGCACGCGCTGCACCGAGACGAAGAACACCGGCACCATCAAGAGCGCCAGGATCACCACCGCGATCATGCCGCCCATCACGACGCTGCCGAGTGCCTGCTGGCTGGCGCCGCCGGCGCCGTGAGCGATGGCCATCGGCAGCACGCCGCAGATGAAGGCAAGGCCGGTCATCAGGATCGGGCGGAAACGCAGGCGGCAGGCTTCGATGGTGGCGTCCACCAGCGGCTTGCCCTCTTTGCGCAGGTCCTTGGCGAACTCGATGATCAGGATCGCGTCCTTGGCGGCGAGACCGATGATGGTGATGAGGCCGACGGTGAAATAGACGTCGTTGGGCAGGCCGCGCAGCATCGCCGCAATCACGGCGCCGACGATGCCGAGCGGCACGGTGAGCAGCACCGCGAGCGGGATGGTCCAGCTTTCGTAGAGCGCGGCCAGACACAGGAACACCACGAGCACCGAGAGGCCGAGCAGGAACGGCGCCTGCGAGCCCGACAACTTTTCCTGGAGCGATTGTCCGGTCCATTCATAGCCGAAGCCGCGCGGCAGCCTTCCTGCAAGCTTCTCCATCTCGGCGATGGCATCGCCCGAGGTGAAGCCGGGCCTAGCTTCGCCGGAGATGCGCACCGCGGGATAGTAGTTGAAGCCGGCGATCTGCGTCGGACCACGCGCCCATTCGACGGTAGCGAAGGAGGAGAACGGCACCAGCTCGCCGCGGCTGTTCTTGACGTTGTAGTTGAGGATGTCCTCGGTCCGCATGCGGTCGCGGCTATCCGCCTGCACCACGACGCGCTGCATGCGGCCGCGGTTCGGGAAGTCGTTGATGTAGTTCGAGCCGAGATTGGTCGAGATCGTGTTGTTGATGTCCTCGAAGGTGACGCCGAAGGCGCCGGCCTTCTCGCGGTCGATCACGAGATTGACCACGCCGGCCTCGGGCAGGCCCTCGATATAGACCTTCTGCAGCACCGGGCTCGCATTGGCGTCCGCGATCAGCTGGTCGGCCGCGCGCATCAGGGCGGAATAGCCCTTCTGGCCGCGGTCCTGGAGGCGGAACGAGAAGCCGGAGGAGTTGCCGAGATTGTCGATCGGCGGCGGCTGCAGCGCGGAGATCTTGGCATCGCGGATCGACGACCCCAGATCGCGGTTGATGTCATTGACGATCGCCGCGGCGGACTCCTTCGGCCCGCGCTCGGACCAGTCCTTCAAGGTGATGAAGGCCTGCGCGGTGTTCATGCCCTGGCCGGAGAAGCTGAAGCCGGTGAGGAAGGTGACATCCTTCACGCCCGGGCGCTCGGCGAGATATTTCTCGACCTTCTCGATCACGGCCTCGGTGCGCGGATAGGACGAATCCGACGGCGTCTGCACGTCCGTGGTGACGAAACCCTGGTCGTCGATCGGCAGGAAGCCGCCGGGCAGGCTGACGAAGGCCCAGGACAGGCCCACCAGCAGCGCGGCATAGACCAGCATCAGGCGCCCGGTGCGCCTGAGCGAGAAGCCGACGGTGCGGGAATAGCCCTCCTTGCCGCCCTCGAGCATGCGGTTGAACCAGCCGAACACGCCCCGCTTCGCGTGGCCATGACCGGCCGTGACGGGCTTGAGCAGGGTCGCGCACAGCGCCGGGGTCAACGACAGCGCGAGGAAGGCGGAGAAGCCGATCGCGGCGACCATGGTCACCGAGAACTGGCGGTAGATGATGCCGACCGAGCCCGGGAAGAACGCCATCGGCACGAACACCGCCATCAGCACCAGGGTGATGCCGATAATGGCGCCCGATATCTGCGACATCGCCTTGCGCGTCGCCTCCTTCGGCGACAGGCCCTCCTCGCTCATGATGCGTTCGACATTCTCGACCACGACGATGGCGTCGTCGACGAGGATGCCGACTGCGAGCACCATGCCGAACATCGAGAGCATGTTGATGGAATAGCCGGCGAGCAGCAGCGTGGTACAGGCGCCCAGAAGCGCCACCGGCACCACGATGGTCGGAATGATGGTGTAGCGGATGTTCTGGAGGAACAGGAACATCACCACGAACACCAGCACCACGGCTTCGACCAGCGTCGACAGCACCTTCTTGATCGAGGCCTCGACCACGGGCGTGATGTTGTAGGGGATCTCGTAAGTGATGTTGGCCGGGAAGAAGCGCGACAGCTCCTTCATCTTCTCCTCGACCGCGCTCGCGGTCGCCAGCGCATTGCCGGTCGGCGACATCAGCACGGAGAGGCCGGCGGTCGGTTTGCCGTTGAGGCGCGTGTTGAACTGGTAGCTGAGGCCGCCGACCTCGATGCGCGCGACGTCGCGCAGGCGCACGGTCGAGCCGTCGGCATTGGCGCGCAGGATGATGGCGCCGAATTCGTCCGGCGAGGAGAGCTGGCCCTTGACCAGCACCAGCGCCGAGGTGCGCTGGGTCGCGGTCGAGGGCTCGGCGCCGATGCTGCCCGAGGCCACCTGCGCGTTCTGCGCGGCGATCGCCTTGTTGATGTCGTCCGCGGTCAGGCCATAGCCGACGAGCTTGGCCGGGTCGACCCAGACACGCAAACTGCGCTCGGTCGAATAGAGCGTGGCGCGGCCGACGCCGGGGATGCGGCGGATCTCGCCGAGCACGTTGCGGATCATGAAGTCGCCGAGGCCGACCTCATCGAGGCTGCCGTCGGTCGAGTTCAGCGTGATGATCTGCAGCACGGCACTCGAGGCTTCCTCGATCAGGATGCCCTGCTGGATCACTGCGCGCGGCAGGCGCGCCTCGACGCGCTTGATGCGGTTCTGCACCTCGACCGAAGCCGCGCTGGTATCGGTGCCCGGCTGGAAATTGGCGATGATCTCGACCTGGCCGAGCGAGTCGCTGGTCGATTCGAAATTGAGGATGCCGGAGGCGCCGTTGAGCTCCTCCTCGATCAGGCGCGTGACGCTGTTGTAGAGGTTTTCGGGCGAAGCGCCGGGATAGCTGGTCGAGATCGAGATCGAGGGCGGCGCGATGATCGGATATTGCGCGATCGGCAGCAGCGGCACCGCGATCGCGCCGATCAGACAGATGAACAGCGCGACCACCCAGGCAAAGATCGGCCTGTCGATGAAGAAACTCGCCATGGCGGATTACCGCGTGACTTTTTCGGCGTGCCGGTTGTCCGCGGTCGCGTCCGCCTCCGACCAGGATTGCGGCTTGACCTTGTCGCCGGCCGCAAATTTCTGGAAGCCTTCGACCACGACCTTGTCGCCGGCCTTCAGGCCCTCGGTGACGAACCAGAAGCCGTCCTGCACCGAGCCGGTGCGCACCGGCTGCACCGCGATGCGGTTGTCGTCCTTGACCACGAACACTTCGCTGCCGCCGCCGCCATTGCGCTGGATCGCCTGCTGCGGCACCGCGATGGCATCGGAGTCGAGGCCCTGGTCGATGCGAACACGGACATACATGCCCGGCAGCAGCTCGCGCTTGGGGTTGCGGAACTCGCCGCGCAAGGTCACCTGCCCGGTATGGGCGTCGACCTTGGCGTCGGAGAACAAGAGCTTGCCGTCGAGCGAATAAAGCGTGTTGTCGTCGAGCACGAGGCGGACCTTGGCGGCATCGGCGGCGATGCGCTCGAGATCGCCGCTCTCGAAGGCGCGGCGGAGCTGGTTGAGCTCGTTCACCGACTGGGTGAAGTCGGCATAGATCGGATCGAGCTGCTGGATGGTGGCAAGATTGGTCTCGTTCTGCACCGCGAGCGCGCCCTCGCTAACGAGGGCCGCACCGACGGTGCCGTCGATCGGCGCGCGCACGGTGGCGTAGTCGAGATTGAGCTTGGCGCGCGCGAGATCGGCCTTGCGGCCCTCGACCTCGGCCTGGGCCTGGCGCTCGGCGGCGACCGCCTTCTCGTTCTCAGCCTCGGGCGCGGCGCGCTGGCTGGTCAGCGTGGCGATACGGTGCGCCTGCTGCTTGGCCTGCATCAGCGCAGCCTCGGCCTTGGCGAGCGCGGCCTCGTTGGCCATCACCTCGACCTCGAACGGACGCGGATCGATGCGGTAGAGCGGATCGCCGGCCTTCACCTCGCTGCCCTGGCGGAACAGGCGCTCGACCACGATGCCGGAGACGCGCGGCCGCACGTCGGACATGCGGGTCGGCGCGATGCGGCCCGGCAGCTCGCGCACCACGGCGCGGGCTTGCTGCTTGACGACGACGATGCTGACGTCAGGGTCGGCCGGCGGAGCGGCGGAGACGGCCGAGTTCGATTCATCGCAGCCGGCGAGCAGCGGCGCAAAGGCCGCGAGCATCATTGCAACGCATGCCGTTCGCGCGCGAAGTCCTGACATGAAGGTAAGTGCCCCGATGTTGTTGAAACTGATCACACACCGCGCCGGCCCGTCCTGGGCGATTCCGCGCGACTGCTGCCGTCAAAATAGAATGGACTTGCTGCGACGCAACGCATCCGGCGGGCGGCTCAATGTCACACGGCCTATCGCGCTGACTTCTGGAGGTTTTTTTGGATTCACCGGATTGTGAGTCGGGTTCCATCACGGCGCACTGCGACGGAACATCGCAATCACTCAGCGGCCTTCAGCCGGTAGCGGCTGACGCCCCATTCGGTTCCGTCGGCATAGCCGAACAGGCCTGAGGTCGCGAGCAGGAACCAGCGCCAGCGCCGCATCCAGAGGCCGGCCTCCTCGCCATGGACCTCGTGCAAGGACGCTTCGATCGCGTCGCGATGCGCATCGAAATTGGCGAGCCAGTCGTACGCGGTGCGCTGATAATGCGTGCCGCTCCAGCACCATTCCTTCTCGATCGCGAAGATGTCGTCGAACTGCCTGACGAGGTGATGGCTCGGCATCAGCCCGCCGGTAAAGACGTGCTGGGCGATCCCGTCCTCGCGATCGGGCCGGTCGAACAGATCGGAGCCGGCGCGATGGGTGGCGATGTGCATGAAGAAGCGCCCCTCGGGCGCGAGCCACGACCGCAGCCGCGTCATCAACTTGCGCCAGTTCATGACGTGCTCGAACGTCTCGACCGAGACGATACGGTCGAACGCGCCTTCGGGCGCGAACGCGCATATGTCCGCATCGACCACGCGCAGGTTCGACAGCCCGCGCAGCCGCGCCTCGTCCGCGACATAGGCGCGCTGCGCCTGCGAGTTCGACACCGCGGTCACCGTCGCGTGCGGAAACTGCCGCGCCATCCGCAGCGACAGCGAGCCCCATCCGCAGCCGAGGTCGAGGATGGTCTGGCCGTCGGCGAGACCGGCGTGCTCGACGGACTGCCGCAGCGCCTCCTCCTCCGCCTCCTGCAAGGTGGTCGCATCGGTCTTGTAGAAGCAGCACGAGTATTTGAGGTTGGGGCCGAGCAGCTGCGCAAAGAACGCTGCCGGTACCTCGCGATGTCGGGCATCCGCTTCGCCGGCGATCGGCCGCAGGATCATCCGCCCGGCGAAGGCGGCATCGTCGGCTGCACCCGGCGCCGACAAGCGTGAGGCCGTGCGCGAGCACAGGCGCTGGATCGCGGCGCGGATCACGACGTCGGGCAGCGGCACGCGTTCGGCAGTCCCGATGATGGCGGAGACGACGCTCATGCGACCACTCCCTTGGGCAGGTCTTATGGGGGCAGCGGAGGAAAGAACGCAGATGCCGGCAACAGGCCGGGGACAGGCCCAGGGCAGCGGCGGCCTGGGGATGGGCAAACTTTTGCAGACGATGCGTTATCAAAGCACGGTTTCCGCTTTGGGTTCCGGCCGCTGTCCACGAAATCGGCTCATCCGGCGCTTTTTTTGGGCTGGCGCTGTGCCATAGTGCGCACTGCAATCACGTTCGTAACGGATGATACCGGCCATGCCGCCTGGCGCCCCGCCCCGCTCCTCCATGGATATCGAGTATACGAAACTGTCCTCGCCCAGCGTCTTCCTGGTACGGATGCTGGTTTTCCTGGTGCTGTGCACCCTGGTGGGCGTGGTGCTCTACAGGCAGATCATCCAGGCCTTCTTCGCCAATCCCGGGCTCAATGCCCTGATCGGCGGCGTGCTGTTCATCGGCATCATCCTGGCCTTCCGCCAGGTGATCCGGCTCTATCCTGAGGTCTCCTGGGTCAACAATTTCCGCGTTGCCGATCCCGGCCTCGCCCCGTCCCGGCACCCGAAGCTGCTGGCGCCGATGGCCGCGATCCTGGGCGGCGAGCGCTCCGGGCGGATGAGCATCACCCAGACCACCATGCGGCATTTGCTCGATTCGATCGCGACCCGCCTGGATGAAGCCCGTGATATCTCCCGCTACATGACCGGCCTCCTGGTCTTCCTCGGCCTGCTCGGCACCTTCTGGGGCCTGATCGAGACGGTCGGCTCGGTCGGCAAGGTGATCGACGGGCTCAAGGTCGGCGGCGATTCCGGCGCCCTGTTCGACACGCTGAAGGAGGGCCTCGCCGCCCCGCTCGGTGGCATGGGCATCTCGTTCTCGAGCTCCCTGTTCGGCCTCGCCGGCTCGCTGATCCTCGGCTTCCTCGATCTGCAATCGAGCCAGGCGCAGAACCGCTTCTACACCGACCTCGAAGACTGGCTCGCCACCACGGTGCGCGAATATGGCAGCGGCGAAGTCGCGGTCGCAGCAGCCACCGGCGGCGGCGTCGCCAGCGGCGAGCTTCAGGCGGCCGTCGAACGCTTGCGCTCCGTGCTCGAGGAAGGCAGCGGCAGCCGCGGCACCACCGCGGCGATGGCAAGCCTTGCCGAAGCGATCCAGGCGCTGGTCTCGCATATGCGCACCGAGCAGCAGATGATCCGCGAATGGGCCGACGGCCAGGGCGAGCAGAACCGCGAGATCCGGCGCCTCCTGGAACGGCTCGCGCGCCAGCCCGAGAAGGGTTAGCAGAAGGGTTAGCAACATGGCTCTAGCGCGCGGCCGCCGCAGCGAAGGCGCCTTCAATTACTGGCCCGGCTTCGTCGACGCGCTGTCGACGCTGGTGCTGTCGATCGTGTTCCTGCTCTCGGTCTTCTTGGTCGTGCAATTCTTCCTGTCGCAGGAGGTCACCGGCAAGGACAAGGCATTGGAGCAGCTCAATGCCAAGATCGCACAGCTCAACGAGCTGCTCTCGCTGGAGAAGCTCGGCAAGCTCTCGCTCGACGACCAGGTCTCGCAGCTGAAGGCCGGCCTTGCCTCGGCGGAGTCCGAGCGCGACCGCATGAAGGGCCTTTACGAGGGCCTTGCGAGCGCCGGCAACGACGCGCAGGGCAAGACCGCCGAGCTCGGCAAGGCGCTGGACTCGGAAAAGGCGGTCTCGGCGCGGGCGCTGGCGCAGATCGAGGTGCTGAACCAGCAGATCAGCGCGCTCAGGCGGCAATTGGCGGCGCTGGAAGAGGCGCTCGACGCATCCGAGAAGCGTGACAAGGAATCGCAGAACCGCATCGCCGACCTGGGTTCTCGCTTGAATGTTGCGCTGGCGCAGCGCGTGCAGGAATTGTCGCGCTATCGTTCGGAGTTCTTCGGCCGCCTGCGCGCGATCCTGGGTAACCGCCCCGACATCCGCATCGTCGGCGACCGCTTCGTGTTCCAGTCCGAAGTGTTCTTCGACACCGGACAGGCGACCTTGCTGCCCGAGGGCCGCGCCGAGCTCGAGACGTTGGCGACCGCGCTGATCGATCTCGACAAGAAGATCCCGAGCGAGATTCCCTGGGTGCTGCGCGTCGACGGTCACACCGATTTGCGCCCGGTCACCGGGGTGAACTTCAAGTCGAACTGGGACCTCTCCGCGGCCCGCGCCATCTCGGTGGTGCAGTACCTGATCTCGCTCGGCGTGCCGGCCCAGCGCCTCGTTGCTGCCGGCTTCGGCGAATTCCAGCCGCTCGACACCGGCAACACCGAGGAGGCCTACAAGCGCAACCGTCGCATCGAGCTGAAGCTGACGGAGCGGTAGTGAGCGCGCTCCACCTCCGCCCCTACCGGCCCGAGGACGAGGCAGCCTCGATCGATCTCTGGCATCGCACCTGGCAGCAGGCCTATCCGCAGATCGATTTCGCTGCGCGGCTCGCATGGTGGCGCGAGCGCTGGCGCAAGGATCTGGTGCCGAACGCCCAAATCGTCGTCGCCGAACAGGACGGCGCGCTGACCGGCTTCGTCACCATCGACGGCGAGGGCTATCTCGACCAGCTCGTAGTCGATCCGGATCACTGGGGCTCGGATGCGGCGCGGCTCCTGGTGGACGAGGCCAAGCGGCTGTCGCCGTCGGGCATCACGCTGCTCGTCAACAAGGACAATGCCCGCGCCATCCGCTTCTACGAGCGCAACGGCTTTACGCACGCCGGCGACGACGTGAATCCGACCTCGGGCCGGCCTGTGCTGAAGATGGTCTGGAAAGCGTGATCTGGCGGGCGTGACGCCGGTCACTTAGGGGATCCCGCGGCGCCGGTTATTCGTTGTCTCAGCGATGGCAAGCGTATGGAGACGATCGATGAAGCTGAGCGAGCTGGCCAAGGGGTCCTCGGTGATGCTGGGCGTCATCGTCGCCGGCTATGTGTCGACGACCTATGTCGACCATCGCTTTGCGGCATCAAAGACGGCGAGCACCCCTGCGCCAACGAACAGCCCCGGACCGTCGGTCTGCGTGGAAGCGGACGGAAGCTGGAAGAACTGGCCTTGGCCGAACGTGCCGACGCTGTCGCCGAAGTGCCGGTAATTGCCCATCTGCAGCAAAAGGGCTGGCTTGCGTCCTGGCTCAGCGAATCGGAAATGCGCCCGGCCGGTTCCGGGCGCACTCCCCTTCGATGCTCAACCGATCTCGTCGGACAGCGAGCGCGATCGTGTTTCGGGGGCGGCAACCGCCGCGATGAGGCTCACCAGAGCGAGAGTTGCGAGCCATGCGGGAGCCGGCCAGTAATGGCCATCCGCCCATTTGACCAGCGCGGTCGCAATCAGCGGGGTCAGTCCTCCACCGAGCGCAGCTGACATCTGATAGCCAAGGGAGGCGCCGGTGTAGCGAACGCTGGTCTTGAAAAGTTCGGGGCCGAAAGATCCCATGATCCCGAACAGGACGCCGTTGGCTATTCCGCCGACAGCCATGCCCAGAAAGATCAACGACGTCATCTTCGTGTTCACCAGCCAAAACAGCGGAAACGCGAACAGCATCGTGAAGATCGCGGCCGCCATGAAGACCGGCCGTCGCCCGATTCGATCGGAGAACGCACAGACCGGGACGATGATCAGCAACTCGGTGATGGCGAATATCAGCACGCCGTTGAGCATCAGCTCCTTGGACAGGCCGAGATTCGTCGAGCCATAGGAGACCATGAACGTCACGTAGACGTAGAAACCGCCGCTCGTGGCCAGGAACAGGCCGGCCGCGAGCAGGACCTCCCGCCATTGGGTCCGCAACGTTTCCACCAGCGGAAATGCCGCGATGGCGTTCGTGCGCTTTGCCTTCGAAAAGGCCTGGCTTTCGGGCATGGAAAATCTGGCGAGCGCGCCGACCACAACCAGCACGATGCTCAGAAGGAAAGGCAGTCGCCAGCCCCAGGAAGCAAATTGATCAGGACCCAGGATCGCCGTGGTCGCGGCGAAGACCAAGGTCGCGATCACCAGGCCCGCGGGCGAGCCCAATTGCGGGAGGCTGCCGAGGAGTCCGCGTCGGGTCTGCGCCTCGCTTTCAGTCATCACCAGCACGGCACCGCCCCATTCCCCGCCGAGGCCGATGCCCTGCACGAGACGGAGCAGCACGAGGATGATCGGCGCGAACACGCCAATCGCGTCGTAGTTCGGAAGACAGCCAACAAGGAGGGTCGCGACGCCGGTCAGCAGGAACGTCGCGATCAGCGTGGACTTGCGGCCGATGCGGTCACCCATATGCCCGAAGATGATCGCTCCGATCGGACGCGCGAGAAAGCCGACCGCGAAGGTGGCAAATGAGAGCAGCGTGCCGGCCAGCGGGTCGAAGTTCGGGAAGAATTGCGCGTTGAAGATCAGCGCCGCGGCGAGGCCATAGACCTGAAAATCGTACCATTCGATCGTGGTGCCGACGGTCGCGGCCAATGCCGTTCGGGAGAGCGAACCGGATCGCTCGCCTGCCGTAACAATCGTCGTCTCCGAAATTTGCGTCATGTTCTCAAGTCCTTACACCCCAACTCCTGCCCCCGATGGGCCTCTTGATTTTGTATCGATATTAGATTATCGATAATCGAAGATCACGCGATACGACAGGAATGTCAAGAATGACACTATCCGACGCACTTGCAGGCATCTCGGCCGTGAAGCTTTCGACCTCGGATGTCATCGCCGAGCAGCTGCGGCGCGCAATCCTCCTTGGAACGATCTCCGGAGGCGCTCAGCTCAAGCAGAACGACGTCGCCGCACGGTTCGGCGTCAGCGTCGCGCCGGTGCGAGAAGCGCTTCAGCGGCTGATCGCTGACGGGCTGGCCGTGCTGCATCCGAACCGTGGCGTGACCGTCTCTCCGATTTCGGAGCAGGATTTCCTCGAGATCGCCGAGTTACGTGGGCTGCTTGAACCACACGCGCTGCGTCACTCGGGTCCACGCCTCACCATGGCGGACCTGCAATATTCCGAAACCGTTCTGGCCAAGGCCGCACAAGCTTCAGATCCACTCGATCGCGCCAATCTGCACTGGGAGTTTCATCGCAGCCTCTACAAGCGGGCGGAGCGGCCGCGCCTGCTTGCCCAAATTGGAGGCCTGTACCAGGGGATCAACCGCTACCTGCTTCCGGCATGGGCCAATTCCGGCCTCAGCTCCGACTGGGTCGACAGTCACCTGCTCATTGTCGCGAAGATTCGCGATGGCGACATCGACGAAGCCTGCCGCCTGATCGTCGATCAGACCGACGCCTCGACCAAGCGCGTCCAGGCCCACCTGCATCGGGAAGAATCTCTCAGGAAAGACAAGTAAATGCTCGCGTTCTCAGAATTCAAACTGCTCACGTTCGATTGCTACGGCACGCTGATCGATTGGGATACCTCCATAGCGAAGCTGGTGCAGCCCTGGTTGCTGGAAATGGAGTCTCAGGTTCCCGCGGATCTCGTCGTCAGCACGTTCGCGCTCATGCAGGCCAAGCATCAGCAGACGCGACCGACCTTGCTTTACCCCGACGTGCTTCGGCGTTCGTGGAGAGACATCGAGGAACAGTTCGGCTGGGACGAAAGCCCTGCCCGCGCGGACGAGTTCGCGCGATCCGTGCCGTTCTGGCGTCCGTTCGCCGACACCGTCGAGAGTCTGCGATTTCTCAGCCAGCACTTCGCGCTCGGCATCCTCTCCAATGTCGACAACGCTTCGCTCGCGGGCACACTCAGGATGCTCGAAGTACCGTTCCTGTTCACGGTCACGGCGGAAGACGTGAGCTCTTACAAGCCCGGCCAACCGCATTTCGATGCGGCCATCCAGGAAGCTGCGCGGCGCGGAATTGAGAGGAGCGAGATGCTCCACACCGCTCAAAGCAAGCACCACGATATCGCACCCGGAAACAGGCTGGGCCTGACGACCGTCTGGGTAAATCGCCGCCACGGCAAGAAGGGCACCGGAGCGACATTGGCCGCCACGGCCGATCCGACCCTGACGGTCAACTCGCTCGCCGAGCTGGTGGATCTGCACAAATCTGCGCAAGGCGCATCATGAGCGATCTCGCTGCCGCAAGGTCCATCGACAGGTTCGCAGCGCTGGCCACCGCAGATGCGCCCGGCCAGGAGTTGCGTCAGGCTGCCGGAAACATTGGCAACCTGATGCGCGGCGGGAGAATTTCGGGACGCGCAGTCGACTTCTCGCATGGTGATGTCGATGCCTTCGCGCCGGCACCCGGTGCATCGGATCATTTTTCGGAAGCGCTCGCAGCCGGAGGACGGCAGGCCTACACCGAGTATCGCGGCTCGGCTGACATCCGCGTCGAGCTGTCGGAGGCGCTGGCCGCGTATACGGGCGCTCCCGTGGCTGCCGACAGTGGCACGATCATCACGCCGGGCACGCAAGGCGCGCTCTTCCTGGCGGTCGCCGCACTCGTCAATTCCGGCGACAAGGTTGCGATCGTGCAGCCAGACTATTTCGCCAACCGCAAACTCGTCGAATTCTTCGGCGGGCATCAGCTGCCCGTAACGATGGACTATCTCCGCGGATCCGAAGAGGCAGGGCTTGACCTTGCGCAACTCAAGGCCGCGTTCGAAGCCGGTGCACGGTTGTTTCTGTTCTCGAATCCGAACAATCCCACCGGCGCCGTCTATTCGAGGAGAGAAATCCACGAGATCGCCCAACTTGCCGCTGCGTTCGACGTGACGATCGTCGCCGATCAGCTCTACTCCCGACTTCTCTATACGAACCAGAGTTACGCACACATGCGTGCCGCCGGGCTGCCGGAGGAGCGCGTCATCACCATCATGGGGCCGTCGAAGACGGAGTCGCTCAGCGGCTACAGATTGGGCATCGCATTCGGCGCGCCTGCCGTCATCGAGCGCATGGAAAGGCTTCAGGCCATCGTCTCGTTGCGGGCCGCGGGCTACAATCAGGCTGTTCTGCGCACCTGGTTCCGGGAGCCTGCGGGGTGGCTGGACGAGCGAATTCAGGCCCATCAAGCGATCCGCGACGATCTGCTCGACGTCTTTCGCGCCGCGGATTTGACGACGCGTACGCCGCAAGCCGGCAGCTATCTTTTCCCGACGCTGCCGCCGCTCGCGGTCGAGCTAGGGGATTTCGTGCGGTTGCTGCGCCGCCAGGCTGACGTCATCGTGACGCCGGGCACAGAGTTCGGGCCCTGCCCATGCAGTATCCGGCTGAACTTCTCGCAGGATCATGCTGCGGCTGTCGCCGCAGCCCGGCGCATCGTCGAGATGGTGCATCGCTATCGGAGATGAGAGCGCCTCACGCGCCCTCGAACTGCAACCTCGCCAGCCTGGCATAAAGCCCGTTCGCCGCGACGAGCTCGGCATGCGAGCCCTGCTCGACGATCCTGCCGTGGTCCATCACCAGGATGCGGTCGCAGGAGAGCACGGTGGCGAGGCGATGGGCGATGACGAGCGTGGTGCGGTGCCGCATCAGCTCCTCCAGCGCGGTCTGCACCAGCGTCTCGCTTTCGGCATCGAGCGCGGAGGTGGCTTCATCGAGCAGCAAGAGCGGGGCATCGCGCAGGATGGCGCGGGCGATCGCGATACGCTGGCGCTGGCCGCCTGACAGCGTCACGCCGCGCTCGCCGAGCGGGGTCTCATAACCTTCGGGCAGGCGGCGGATGAACTCGGCGGCATGCGCGAGCTCGGCGGCGCGCTCGACCTCGGCATCGCTCGCGTCGGGCCGGCCGAAGCGGATGTTCTCGCGGGCGCTCGCGGCGAACACGTTGGAGTCCTGCGGCACCAGCGCGATGCGCGAGCGGAAATCGTGGGGATCGGCGGACCTGACCGGCACGCCATCGAGCGAGATCGCACCGCTGCGCGGATCGTAGAAGCGCAGCAGCAGATGGAAGATCGTGCTCTTGCCGGCACCGGAGGGGCCGACGATCGCGACCTTCTCGCCGGGGCGGATGGTGAACGAGATGGCGTCGAGCACATTGACATCGGGCCGCGCGGGATAGGCGAAGCTGACGTGGTCGAAGCCGACCTCGCCGCGCGCCGGCACCGGCAGCGCGCGCGGCGATGCGGGCGCGGCGATCTCGGGCTGCACGTGCAGGATCTCGAACAGGCGCTCGGCAGCGCCTGAAGCCGCCGCGACCTCGCCCCAGACCTCGCTGAGCTGGCCGAGGCCGGCCGCGGCGAACGCGGCATAGAGCACGAACTGGCCGAGCCGGCCCGGCGTGATCGCGCCGGTCAAGACGTCATGCGAGCCGATCCAGAGGATCGCGACCACGCTCGCGAACACGATGAAGATGATGATTGCGGTCAGCACGGCGCGCGCCTGTGTCGAGGTCCGCGCGGCCTCATAGGCCTGCTCGACCTCGCCGCCGAAACGCTTCGCGGCCAGCCCCTCGCTGGTATAGGCCTGCACGGTGCGGATCGCGCCGACCAGCTCGCCGGCATAGGCGGAGGCATCAGCCAGCGTGTCCTGCGCATTGCGCGACAGCCGCCGCACCCAGCGGCCGAAGGCGACCAGCGGCAGCACGATCAGGGGAATGGCGAGCAGCACGAAGCCGGAGAGGCGCGGGCTGGTGATCACCATCATCGCCGTGGCGCCGAGGAACATCATCAGGTTGCGCAGCGCGATCGAGACCGAGGCGCCGACCGCGGATTTGATCTGGGTGGTGTCGGCGGTGAGGCGCGACACCAATTCGCCGCTGCGCGCGGAATCGAAGAAGGAGGGCGAGAGCGAGAGCAGATGGGCGAAGACGTCGCGCCTGAGATCGGCGACGATGCGCTCGCCGATCGTCATCACGAGGTAGTAGCGCGAGGCGCTGGCGAGCGCGAGCACGGCCACGACCGCGATCATCACCGAGAAATAGCTGTTGATCAGCGCGATGCCTTCCGGCGAGAGACCGAAGTCGATCATCCGGCGCACAGCGACCGGCACCAGCAGCGTGGTCAGCGCCGCGATCGTGAGCGCCACGAAGGCGAGCGCCGCGCGGCCGCGATAGCGCGCCACGTAGGGCGCGAGCGCCAGCAGCGGCCGCAGCCTGGCGCGGCCCTTGGCGGGCTGCTCGATCAGCTCGGCTTCGATCGACGGGGCTTCGGTCGGTGCGCCGTCGCGCTCGTCGCGGTACTGGTCGTCAAGCCGTTCCACAGCGCTCATGAGATCCGGACCCAGGGAGACAAGTCAGCTCCACATAGGCCGGTGAAAGGGGAGTGGCAAATCCGGGATGTCCCTTAGGGGACGGCCCGGTTCTCAAGTCCCCACAATGGCTTGTTTTAAGGGGACCTGTGAGGTATAGAGCCGGCCAAATCCGTCATTCAATAGTCACTCAAGCAAGGCGCCGGGCGCCGAGGAATTGCCATGAAAGCCGAAATTCACCCGAATTATCATACAATTACGGTCGTCATGACGGACGGAACCGAGTACCAGACCCGCTCGACCTGGGGCAAGGAAGGCGACAAGCTGCACCTCGACATCGACCCGAAGTCGCACCCGGCCTGGACCGGCGGCTCCCAGCAGCTGATGGACCGCGGCGGCCGCGTCTCGCGCTTCCAGAAGAAGTTTTCGGGCTTTCTCAAAAAGGATTGATCCGGCCCGCAAGGCTGGTGACGAAAAACGCCCCCGGAGCACCGGGGGCGTTTTTGTTTTGGGCCGTCATTCCGGGGCGCCCGAAGGGCGAGCCCGGAATCCATAACCACGATCGGGAGTATGGATTCCGGGCCCGCGCCAAGAGGCGCGTCCCGGAATGACGACCGTGATTGTTGATAGAGCTTACCGCTCGAACGCAGCCTTGAGCGCGTTGAGCTGCGGCACCAGCGGGTTGCCGATGGCGACGTGCTCGGTCGGCGGGGTGTGGATCGAGGTGTCGAGACGGCGGACGCGGGTCTGCAGGCTCATCGAACGGTGAATCAGGTCCTGGAGCTGGGCCGGCAGCTTCTCGATGGTGTCGGCGGGGCCGGGATCGGCGGCGGTGAGCTTGACCTTGGTCTTCTCGCGATTGGCCTGGACCAGCGTCATCTCGCCTTCCTTCACCGCGCGGTGCAGCAGCAGCCACGAGGCGAGCTGCATCAGGCGGGTGGTGAGGCGCATGCTCTCGGTCGCGTAGGTGAGGCTGACGGCACGATCGAGCGCCTTGGCCTCGGTGCGGCCGGCGCCGTCGAGGTAGGAGGCGGTCTCTTCGACGAGGTCCATGCCCTCGCGAAACAGCGCGCCGAACGCCGCAGAATTGGTGAACCGCTCGCTGAGTTGAACGAGAGCGCCGTCGGCCTGCAAACGTTCCATGGTTAACGCCCCTTACGCAACTGTTTACCCACCCGGCCTTGGCGCCGGATTATGATGAACAAATCATTGCGCGGGCGAAGCGCGGAGTCCAGCGGCAGCTGCGGATATGGTTTCCGCGGGTCTTTCCTCGGAATTCAACCGAAAGGAGACTCGTTTCGACGCGTTTTCTTGACGCGAACCGGTACCCACTTCGCTCGAAAACGCTTTGGACCAAAAAAAGAGCCGCCGGAGACCGGCGGCTTTGAAAGTTGATAACAGGGAGGCGTCAAACAGAGTGGACAGGACCCACTCGGTGTCCAAACGAGGACGGTTCCAGTCATAAAGCGAAAAGCTTAATTCGGAGTAAACGAGCTAATTTTTTGAGGGTTCGTTAGCCATGTCGGCCAGAGGCCGAGTGCGATGCGGAACAAATCGTCCGTCATGCTCGGGAAGTGATCGCGCTTCCTTCTCGCCGTCATTCCGGGGCGCGACGAAGTCGCGAGCTACGATGCGCGATTGCGCATCTGAGAATCCATAGCCACAGGAAGACGGAGTTGCCCGCCTGCCCGTTTCAACGTCCTGTGGTTATGGATTCCGGGCTCGGCGCTGCGCGCCGCCCCGGAATGACGGCACGCGATAGTTTTGCGAGTGGCATGGGTCCCGGCTCTGCGGAGCGTCACTGCGTGCCGCACCGCGTCCGAGACACGAGAGCCGCGAAAATCCTACGACTTGAAAAAACTGTTCGCCGCATCGCGCGAGGCGCGCTTCTTGGTGGCGGCTTCTTCGAGTCTTGCGATCTCGGTCTTGAGGAGAGCGACGCGCTCGGTCAGCTCCTCTACTGACAAGAGTGAGAGATCCTGTCCGATTTCATGGCTGATCTTCTTGCGCGGGCGGTCGTCGTCTTCGATCGGCATGCTCGTTCCTCCTGCGTTCGCGCGAGCCACACGGCTGAGGCGGTTGCCAGCTTGGGCCGCGCTGGCTAAGCAAAGGCCTCGTTTCCTCCCGCACCTTTGCTCAAGGACACATCATGGACAAGCTGCCCACGCAAATGACCGTGGTCGCCATCTCCAAGCCCGGCGGACCGGAGGTGCTGGTGCCGGAACAACGCCCCGTGCCGCAGCCCGGTCCGGACGAGATCCTGGTCAAGGTCGAGGCCGCAGGCGTCAACCGGCCCGACGTGGCGCAGCGCTCCGGCGCCTATCCGCCGCCGCCCGGCGCCAGCGACCTGCCCGGCCTCGAGATCGCCGGCGAGGTGGTCGCGGTCGGCAGCAACGCCAAGCGGCACAAGATCGGCGACAAGGTGATGTCGCTGGTCGCCGGCGGCGGTTATGCGCAGTACTGCATCGCGCAGGACGCCCAGGCGATGAGCGTGCCGCCGGCGCTGTCGATCAAGGAAGCCGGCGCGCTGCCGGAAACACTGATGACGGTGTGGCACAACGTGTTCGAGCGCGGCGGCCTCAAGGCCGGCGAGACGCTGCTGATCCATGGCGGCTCCTCCGGCATCGGCACCATGGCGATCCAGCTCGCGAAAGCGTTCGGCGCAAAAGTGTTCGTCACCGTGGGATCGCAAGACAAGGTCGATGCCTGCCTCAAGCTGGGTGCCGACCGCGCCATCAACTACAAGACCGAGGACTTCGTCACTGTCGTCAAGGAAGAGACCAACAAGGCCGGCGTCAATCTGATCCTCGACATGGTCGCCGGCGACTATGTCGACCGCAACTATGACGCCGCCGCGGTCGACGGCCGCATCGTCCAGATCGCGACCCTCAACGGTCCCAAGATCACCGCCAACATCGCCAAGGTGATGGTGAAGCGCCTCACCCATACCGGCTCGACGCTGCGTCCCCGTAGTAATGCGGACAAGGCGGCAATGGTGGCCGCAATCGAGCAGAAAGTGATGCCGCTTTTGCGCGAGGGCCGCGTCAAACCGGTAATGGACAGCTCTTTCCCGCTGGAAAAGGCGGCCGACGCGCACCGGCGCATGGAGACGAGCGCACATATTGGCAAAATTGTGTTGGAGGCCTAGGCCGCTGACCCACAGGGGACGGCGGAAACCCTTTGATTTTCCTCGCTTTCGTGGCATCTATCGCGACGCGCCGAACCACTTCCGGTCCGGTTTGAAAATGTCTTGCACTCGCAGTTTGCGTCGAACGCGGAGAACTGACCTTGCGTCTGATCAGGTGCCTCGCGCCCATCGCGCTGGGCCTCATGATTCTTGTCGCCGCGTATCCTGCGCGCGCGCTCGATGCTGTCAGCGTCCGTAGCGACGCGCCCGCGATCGACCTCACCGGCGTGCTCGAGCATCAGCGCAGCGATGCCGACCGCATCCAGGTTTCCACCGCGCCCGGCACCGACGGCATCGTCCGCCGCATCGAGGTGCGCGCCCGCGAGGGTGGCGTGAACTGGGTGGTGTTCGCGCTCGCCAACAACACCGACGACCAGCTCGACCGCCTGATCGTCGCGCCGCATTACCGCATCGTCTCCTCGGGGCTGCTCTGGCCCGACCTCGGGCTGTCGCGCATCGCGACCATCACGCCCTCGACCGGCGACCGGCCGGAGCGGCAGGAAAGCCCGACCGCCGACGTCTTCCGCATCACGCTCGACCCCGGCGCCGTCATCACCTTCGTCGCCGAGCTGCGCACCGACAAGCTGCCGCAGCTCTATCTGTGGGAGCCGGAAGCCTACAAGGACAAGGTCAACTCGTTCACGCTGTACCAGGGCATCGTGATCGGCATCTCCGGCCTCTTGGCGCTGGTGCTCACCATTCTGTTCGTGGTGAAGGGCAGCATCATGTTCCCGGCCGCCGCGGCGCTGGCCTGGGCGGTGCTGGTCTATATCGGCGTCGATTTCGGCTTCTGGGGCAAGGTGCTCGACATGTCGAACAACGCCGAGCGCATCTGGCGCGCGGCGGGTGAAGCGATATTGGCGGCGACGCTGCTGGTGTTCCTGTTCGCCTATCTCAACCTCAGTCGATGGCATGTGCGCTATTCGCACATCACGGTGGGCTGGCTGGCGTTCCTCGGCTCCCTCGTCGCGCTCGCTCTGTTCGATCCGGCGGTGGCTTCCGGCATCGCTCGCATCTCGCTGGTGCTGATCGCCTTCGCCGGTTTTGCGCTGATCGTCTATCTCTCCACCCACGGCTTCGACCGCGCGGTGCTCTTGATCCCGACCTGGTTCCTCCTGGTGGTCTGGGTGGTCGCGGCCGGCATGACGGTGGCGGGCTCCGTCACCAACGACATCGTCGGCCCTGCCCTGCTCGGCGGCCTTGTGCTGATCGTGATGCTGATCGGCTTCACCGTCATGCAGCACGCCTTTGCCGGCGGCGGCGCCAGCACCGGCGTCGTCTCCGACATCGAGCGCCGCGCACTGGCGCTGGCCGGTTCCGGCGACCTGATCTGGGACTGGGACGTCTCCGCCGACAAGGTGTTCACCAGCCCTGAGACCGAAGCCCTGCTCGGCCTCAAGCGCGGTACGCTGGAAGGCCCGGCGGCATTGTGGCTCGAAGTGCTGCATCCGCTCGACCAGGACCGTTTCCGCGCCGCGCTCGACAGCGTGCTCGACCAGCGCCGCGGCCGGCTCGTCCAGGACTTCCGCCTGCGCACGCCGGACGGTCATTTCATGTGGTTCGCGCTGAAGGCGCGCCCGGTGGTCGGCTCGGACGGCGAGGTCTCGCGCGTGGTCGGCACGCTCACCGACGTCACTGAACTGCGCAACGCTGAGGAACGCCTGCTGCACGATTCCGTGCATGACAACCTCACCGGCCTGCCCAACCGCAAACTGTTCATGGACCGGCTCGGCGCGGTCGCGCATTTCGCCAAGACCATGCCGACGCTGCGCCCGACGCTGATGGTGATCGACCTCGACCGCTTCAAGCAGGTCAACGATTCCGTCGGCATCGCGGTCGGCGATTCCATCCTGCTGACGCTGGCCCGCCGCCTCACCCGCATCCTGAAGCCGCAGGACACGCTGGCGCGGCTCGCCGGCGACCAGTTCGGCCTGATCCTGCTGTCGGAGCAGGATCCTGCGCGCATCACCGCCTTCGCCGAGACCATCCGCAAGACCATCCGCGCGCCGATCGCCTTCAACGACCGCGAGATCTTCCTGACGGCTTCAATCGGTCTTGCGCTCTCCGATCCGCAGGTTCAGCTCACGGACGAGATCATCAAGGACGCCGAGCTTGCGATGTATCACTCCAAGCGCATCGGCGGCGATCGCATCGACGTCTACAAGCCGGCAATGCGCGCCCGGAAGACCGACCGGCTGACGCTGGAGAGCGAGCTGCGCCGCGCCATCGAGCGGCAGGAGATCACCATCCTGTACCAGCCGATCGTGCGGCTGGAGGATCGTTCGATCGCCGGTTTCGAGGCGCTGTCGCGCTGGGATCACCCGAAGCTCGGGCGCATGGCGCCGTCGGAATTCATCACCATCGCCGAAGAGACCGGCCTGATCGTCGATCTCGGCATGTTCGTGCTCGACCAGACCGCAAAGCAGCTCTCGGTGTGGCAGCGCGCGATGCGCTCGCGCGAGCCGATCTTCGCAAGCGTGAACGTCTCCTCGCGGCAGCTGCTGCGGCACGACCTGATCCACGACGTCCGCACCGTGCTGTCGCGCTCCTCGGTGGCGCGCGGCACGCTCAAGCTGGAATTGACGGAATCGCTGGTGATGGAGAATCCGGAGCACGCAGCCCAAATGCTGACGCGCATCCGCGAGCTCGGCACCGGCCTGTCGCTCGACGATTTCGGCACCGGCCATTCGTCGCTGGCCTATCTCCAGCGCTTCCCGTTCGACACCATCAAGATCGACCAGTCCTTCGTCCGCACCACCAGCCGCGGCACCCGTCCGGTGATCCTGAAGTCGATCATCGCGCTCGCGCACGATCTCGGCATGGACGTCGTCGCCGAAGGCGCCGAGACCGATTCCGATGCGGTCGAGCTCTACCAGATGGGCTGCGAATACGCGCAGGGCTTTGCCTTCGGCGAGCCGATGGACGCTGACGCGGCGATGCGCCTTTTGACGGAAGTGCGGCTGGAAGCGGCGAGCTAACCCACCTCTCCCCTTCTTGGGGCCGTCCGCGCAGCGCGCGGGGTGAGGTGCCCGATCAGGCCCTGCTTGATCCAGATCAATGGTCCGCGGCTCAACCGCCGCGAAAAATGGCGCGCAGCATTCGATCCAGAACGGTTTCGTCATCGAGGCCGCTGGGCTCGCCACGTCGTTCTCGGTGTGCCCGCACGCGTCAAGCGCAACGGCTGGGATGAGCAGACCAAGCGCGTCCTTCTCAGGAGATACGGATGAACCGGCACCTTTTCTACGCGATCACCCTCATAGGCACCGGAATGTTCCTCGCCTCGTCGGCCGAAGCCGTGACGGCGGCACGATGCGAGGATCGAGGCGCAAACTGCATCGGCTCATGTGCCATCTACACCGGCGGGGCCGGTGACTTCAGGGGCCGCCAGAACGTGTGCATGCGCGCCTGCGACCAGCAGACGACCAGATGTCTGATACGAGCACACGCCGATGATGAACGCTGGTCCCGGTGGCGCCAATGAAGGCCTTGGTTTGACCAGTACTGTAGGGTGGGCAAAAGCGCACTTGCGCCGTGCCCACAACCCAACATCACAACTGAAGTGGTGGGCACGCTTCGCTTTGCCCACCCTACGATACTGTCGCGCTGCGAAACAACCTTCCCCTCCAGAGGAGAGGCAGCAGTGTCACTCGCCGTACTACCGGCGCCGGTCGTTCTTTCGCTTCCTAAACCGCACGCTCTGTCCGTCAGGCATCCGCGTCGCCACGAAGCCGGCGGCGAGGCAGGCTTCGCGCTGCGGCATCTGGATGTCGGGGCTGCGCAGGCTGTCCCACCACGAGGCGCGGTTCGCCGCGCGCGGCAGGGCCGCGCCGATGATCTCCTCGATCTGTTCGAATGTCAGGACGAATTCGGCCTGCTTCTGCCGCATCAGATAGTCGCGCAACGCATCGTAGTCGTTCACAATCGTCCTCTCGTGCGGGCTGGGTCTCGTCACGCGAGACCTGCCGAAAAACGCTAGCCCATTAAACCGATTCTTAACTCATCGCGGCTTCGCCGTCGCGGCTTAAACACTACGCAAGCTTTCGGGCGCATCCATCAGGATCGGGAGCGAGCGATGCTGTCTGGATGGCGCGAAGTCACGGCCCGCCGGCCGTGGCGCATTTCGGCGAAGCTGCTGATCATCTCGTCCGTGGTGACGGTGATCGGCTTTTCCGCCATTTGCGTCAACGTCATGCTGGACATGCGCCGCGGCGAGGAGGCGCTCGCCCGCCAGACGCTGGAGAACCTCGCGACGACCATCGAGTCCGACATCAGCCGCAACATCGAGATCTACGATCTGTCGCTGAAGGCGGTCGCCGGCAACATGCTGCTGCCCGAGCTCGCCACGGTCTCCAAGCCGATCCGTCACCTGATCCTGTTCGACCATGCGACCACGGCGAAGCATTTCGGCGCCATCCAGGTGTTCGATGCCGAGGGCCGGCTGGCCATCGACGCCTCCGCGCTCGATCCGCTACCGGAGAACCGCGGCGAGGAGGATTACTTCACGGTCCATCGCGACAATCCCGGTGCCGGGCTCTTCATCAGCCGGCCCATGCTGTTTCGCGGCGCCTATTCGATCGTGCTGAGCCGGCGCATCAGCGACAACGACGGCGGCTTCATGGGTGTCGTCGCCGGCTCGATCCGCTTCAGCTATTTCCACGAATTGTTCGAGCGGCTGAGCCTCGATCCCGACGACACCATCACCGTGCTCAAGCGCGACCGCACCATCATGATGCGGCGGCCGTTCGACCTCGACATCATCGGCAAGAACCTGAACGAGAGGCAGACCTGGAAGGCCGACAATCTCCGCATCGGCACCGCCTATTCGGGACAAGGCCCGGTCGATCCGACTCCGCGACTCTATGTCCGCAGCGGCGACAACGGTCCGCTGTTCGTGGTGGCGGGCAAGCCGCTCGCCGCGGTGTTCGCGCTCTGGCAGAAGGAGGCGTTTCGGATCGGCGCCGTGGTGCTGGCGCTGGCGCTGTTCATGCTGGCATCGACGCTCGTGCTCGCGCGCGAGATCGGCCGGCGCGCCACGGCCGAGCGCAAGCTCGAGGAAATGGCGACGACGGATGCGCTCACCGGCCTGAAGAACCGCCGCAAGTTCGATTCGGTCATCGACGTCGAATGGCGGCGCGCGATGCGCCAAAAGACGTCGATCGCGCTCTTGATGATCGATGCCGATCACTTCAAGGCCTACAATGACACGTTCGGCCACCAGGCCGGCGACCAGGTGCTGGTCGGCATCGCCATCTGCATCTCGGACTCGGTGAGCCGCGCCGGCGATTGCGCCGCGCGTTATGGCGGCGAGGAATTCGCGGTGCTGCTGCCGAACACCTCGGCCACCGACGCGTTCAAGGTCGCCGAGACCATCCGCGCCAAGGTGCAGGGCTGGTCCGACGACCAGGCGACATCGACTGTGTCCTGCGGCATCGCCAGCCTCGTGCCGGCGAGCGGCATGGACTGGTCGATCCTGGTCGCCGCGGCCGACAAGGCGCTCTATGCGGCGAAGGCGGGCGGGCGCAACCAGTCGGTGGTGGCAAGCCTGCCGAAGCTGTCGCTGGTGGCGTGAGGCGCGCTGTCGTTATGAGGCGATAACGCGCGCTTCAAAATCGGTGTCGTCCCATAACCCCAGGGAGTGGTTTGGCGAAGACTCGTCGTTCGGTACTGCGACCGAACGCGATCGATGGATTCCGCGGTATGGGTCCCTGCGTTCGCAGGGACGACGGCGGAATATGGGGCTACTACTATTGCCCCAGATACTTCTTCATCTCCGCGATCAGCCCATCGCGCAGCTCGGGGCGCTTCAGGGCGTAGGCGATGTTGGCGCGGAGGAAGCCGGGCTTGGAGCCGCAATCATGGCGCTCACCCTCGAACTCGACGCCGTAGAATTTCTGCGTCTTGGCGAGGCCGATCATGGCGTCGGTCAGCTGGATCTCGCCGCCGGCGCCGCGCTCCTGGGTCTCCAGGATCTTGAAGATCTCGGGCTGCAGGATGTAGCGGCCGGTGATCGAGAGGTTGGAGGGCGCGGTGCCCTTGGCCGGCTTCTCGACCATGCCGTCGACCTCGAACATCTTGCCGTTGCGCTTGCCGATGCCGCATATGCCGTATTGATGGGTGAGATGGTCGGGCACCGCCTCGACCGCGATCACATTGGATTTCTCGCCGAGCGAGGACGCCATCTCGATCATCTGCTTCAGGCAGCCCGGCGTGTTGAGCACGAGCTCGTCCGGCAGCACCACCGCGAACGGCTCGTTGCCGACGATGTCGCGCGCGCACCAGACCGCGTGGCCGAGGCCGAGCGGCGCCTGCTGGCGGGTGAAGCTGACGGCGCCGGCGTCCGGCTGGTTCTGCGCCAAAATCTCCTGCTCGGCCTTCTTGCCGCGAGCGGCCAGGGTGGTGTCGAGCTCGAACATCTTGTCGAAATGATCTTCGATGACATTTTTGTTGCGGCCGGTGACGAAGATGAAGTGCTCAATGCCGGCTTCCCTGGCCTCGTCATAGACGTACTGGATCAGCGGCTTGTCGACGATGGTCAGCATTTCCTTCGGCATCGCCTTGGTGGCGGGCAGCACGCGGGTGCCGAGGCCGGCGACGGGGAATACGGCTTTGCGAATCTTCATGGGATCGATCGAATACCTGAGGAAGGGAGCAATGGTATCTTGCTAGCCTGTTTGCAGCCGCCAACAAAGGCGGATGTGGGGCCTCCCGCTCACAGAGTTAAGAAAAAATCAGCCACCAAAATTTCACCTTTGTTAAGCTATTGGCAACCGTCGCCAGGCCTCTTGAACGGCGGATTTTCGGCCGGACGGACAGGACATGATGCAATCGATGGCAGCACTGGCGAAACGTGCCGGATCTTTGACCGGAGTGATTGTTGCAGTTGCAATACTGCTGCCGGCCAGCGTGAACGCCCAGTCGCAAAACGGCCTGTCGAACCTGTTCGGCGGCATTTTCTCCGGCCCCAATCCGGCGCCCGCGCAGGCCCCGCCCGGCCCCGGCGGGGTACAAACGGGAGTCCAACCTTGGAGCGGCGAGGACGGCGCCTCCGGCCATCCGCTGATGACGGCGGCAGCGATCCGCGAGGCGGCCTCCAATTTTGACAATTGCGTTGCCGGGATGTGGCCCGATGCCGCACGGCGCGGCATCACCCAGGAGAATTTCCAGCGCTTCACCGCCGGGCTCTCGCCCGACCTGCGCATCATGGACCTGATGGACTCGCAGCCGGAATTCACGAAATCGATCTGGGACTATCTCGACATCCTCGTGAACGACAACCGCCTCGCCAAGGGCCGCGAGGTGCTCGCCAAATACAAGGCGCAGTTCGACGCCACCGAGAAGGCATACGGCGTCGATCGCTACATCATCGCCGCGATCTGGGGCATCGAATCCAACTACTCGACACAGATGGGCGACCGCAGCGTGCTGCAATCGACCGCGACGCTCGCCTGCATCGGTCGCCGCCAAGCCTATTTCAAAGACGAGTTTCTCTCCGCGCTGGAGATCCTCAACCGCGGCGATCTCAGGCCCGAGCAGATGCGCGGCTCATGGGCCGGCGCGTTCGGCCCGACCCAGTTCATGCCGACTGCGTTCAAGCGCTTTGCCGTCGATGGCGACGGCGATGGACGGCGCGACGTCGTCGACAATCCCACCGACCTGATTGCGTCGACCGCCAACAACCTGAAGAAGGACGGCTGGCAGTCGGGCCAGACCTGGGGCTTCGAGGTCGTGGTGCCGCAGGGCTTCAACTACATGCTGGCCGATCGCGCCAAGGCGATGACGATCGCGCAATGGGAGAAGCTCGGCCTCAAGCGGGCGACGGGCCAGCCCTTCCCACATCCGGCGGAAAAGGCCTATCTGCTGGCACCGGCGGGCGCGCAAGGCCCCGGCTTTCTGATGCTGCAGAACTACCGCGTCATCATGAAGTACAATCCGGCCGAGGCCTATGCGCTGGCGATCGGCCATTTCGCCGATCGGCTGCGCGGTGGCCAGCCCTTCGTGCAGCCCTGGCCGCGCCAGGAGCGCGAATTGTCCCGCACCGAGCGGCTGGAGCTCCAGCAGCTGCTGGCCCAGCGCGGCTTCTACAAGGGCACCCCGGACGGCCAGTTCGGCGGCCAGACAAGGGAAGCCCTGCGCAATTTCCAGGCCTCGATCGGGGTCCCCGCGGACGGGTTTGCCTCCTCCGATGTGCTGGACCGGTTGCGCGGGCGGTAAAATCGCGCCGAAAGTAACCCTGAACAGGGATTTTGGCTGGCAGCCTTGACGGCGGCGGCAGTTCCCCGGTGTATGGGCAAAGAATCTGTGACGGAATCTGCCCGTTTGGCGCCTGATTCCGTTATTATATCGAGCCTATCCCGATCCCTATTGCGCGTGCCCGAGATCGCATGTCGAAGCCAAAGTCTTTCTTCAAGGCGCTGACCGAGACCGGCCCGTTGATCGCGCTGGGGACGGCGCTTGCGATCCTGGTCTCGATCGCGGGACCTGCCTCGGCGCAGTTCTTCAACTTCCCCGGCTTCGGCGGCCCACCGCAACGCCAGGCCCCGCCGCCGCGTCAAGGCGGTGGTGGCGGTGGCTGGTTCGGCGGTGATTTCTTCGCGCCGTTCCAGCAACCACAACAGCAGGCCCCGCGTCAGGATTTTTCGCGCGCGCCGGCACCAGCCAAGCGCGACACCACGCCCGACAAGAACGTGCTCGTGATCGGCGATGCCATGGCCGACTGGCTCGCCTATGGCCTCGAAGACGCCTACACCGAGCAGCCCGACATGGGCGTGATCCGCAAGCACAAGACCACCTCGGGCCTGATCAAGTACCAGCCGAAGGGCGAGCCCTCGGATTGGGCGGCGGCGGCCAGAGGTATCCTCGAGACCGAAAAGCCTGACGTCATCGTCGTCATGCTCGGTCTCAACGACCGCATCTCGATCCGCGAGCCGGTTGTCGACAAGTCGGACAAAGACAAGGACAAGAAGAACGACAAGGGCGCGCGCGCCAAGCCGCAAACCAAGCCGGGTGAGGCCAAGCCCGGCGACGCCAAGCCGGACACCGCCGCCAAGCCCGACGACAAGCCGGCCGACACCGATCTGCCGCAGGATGATGCCGACAACGCCGACACGCCTGCGGCCGCGCCGGAAAAGACGGCGCGCAATCCGAACGGCGTCTATGAATTCCGCGACGAGCGCTGGGTCGAACTCTACGGCAAGAAGATCGAGGAGCTCGCGAACGTCCTCAAGGCCAAGGGCGTGCCGGTGCTCTGGGTCGGCCTGCCCGCGATCCGCGGCCCCAAGGGCACGGCGGACATGCTGTTCCTGGATTCGCTCTACCGCGAGGGCGCGGCCAAGGCCGGAATCACCTATGTCGACGTCTGGGACGGCTTCGTCGACGAAGCCGGCCGCTTCCTCCAGAAGGGCCCGGACTTCGAAGGCCAGATCCGCCAGCTGCGCAGCGGTGACGGCGTCTATTTCACCAAGGCCGGCGCGCGCAAGCTCGCGCACTATGTCGAGCGCGAGATCACGCGCCTGTTGGCGGGCCGCTCCGGCCCGATCGCGCTGCCGAGCGAGCCGGCGACGCCCGACACCAGCGCCGAGCCCGGCAAGCCGGCGCCGCGGCCGCTGGCCGGCCCGATCGTGCCGCTGGTGGCGGCCTCGATCTCGACCGATCAATTGCTGGGCGGACCGGGCTCGCGTCCCGCCGCCGTCGATGCGCTCGCTGCCAAGACGATGGTGAAGGGTGAGCCGCTGACGGCGCCCGCAGGCCGCGCCGACGATTATGCCTGGCCGCGCCGCGAAGTCGGCCGCGAGCAGGCCAAGGGCGATACGCCGATGGCGGCGACGACGCCTGAGGGCGGTGCCGCCCCGGGTTCGGCAGGCACGGGTGCCGCCGCCGCGCTCGCGCCGCCGAAGCTCGCGCCGAAGAAGCCGCCGGCACCGCCACAGCAGCCGGCGCAGGCCGCGCCATCATTTCGCGATTTCTTCGGCTTCGGCTCGCCGCAGCCACCGCCGCGTCAATTCGCGCCGGCGCCGCGCAATCCGAATCCCAACCCCGCGATCCCGCGGCCGCCTGGCAATGTCGGGCGCTCGGCCGAGATTTTCCGGTAGCTTGCTGAGTGATGTCAGATGTCATTCCGGGGCGCGCGTAGCGCGAACCCGGAATCTCGTGCCGTCACATCTGGATTCCGGGTCCGCCGCGTAAACGCGGCGCCCCGGAATGACGTGGCGGGTCGCTCAGCCTCAATAGCGCCAGCGCGACGGCGGCGGGCGACGTGCGGGGCGCGACATCAGCAGGGCGAGTGCGAAGCCGATACCGCCGGCGACCAGCAGCGCGCCGAGCGGATTGTCCTGCACCTTCTTCGACAGCGCCTGTGTGCCATCGCGGAAGGTGTCGCCGCTGTTCTCATAGGCGTCCTTGGCGTAGCCCGTCGCGGTGTCCGCAGCATCGCGCACGGCATCCTTGGCCTGGCCGTAGAGGTTCTGCACCGTGCCTGCGGCTTCGCGTGCCTTGCCCGACGCCTGCGTCTTGGCATCGCCTGCCATGTCTCCGACTGCGCCTTCCGCGCGTCCGGCATATTCCTTCGCCGATCCGACAATCCGATCCGTGTCCATGATGCTCCTCCTCGGGGGTCAGCCCAAGTAACCGATCAGGCGCGGCGGGGTTCCAGCGAGTTAGAGAATGAGTCCCCCATCGACGACCAGCGTCTGGCCGATGATGTAGGACGACAGCGGCGAGGCCAGGAACAGTGCGGCGCCCGCCATGTCGGCGGGCGTGCCCAATCGCCGCAGCGGAATGCGCAAAAGTGCACCTTCGAGCCGCTTGGGATTGTCCGTCGTCACCTTCGTCATCTTGGTGTCGACGAGGCCCGGCGCGATGCCGTTGACACGGATGCCGTCCTCGGCCCACGCCTCGCCGAGCGTGCGCGTCAATCCGACCGCGCCGGTCTTCGAGGCGTTGTAGGCGGGATTGCCCATGGTGGAGTGATAGGCCGCGGTCGAGGACACCATGATCAGCGCGCCCTTGGCGTCTCGCAACATGGAATGGAATCGCGTTGCGCACGCCATCAGGCTCATCAGATTGACCTCGACGACCTTGCGGAAGCCGCTCATCTCGAACTCGCCGCGGCGATAGATCACCGCCCCCTGCGCGAGCACCAGGATATCGAGCCGGTCGAAGGACGGCGTGAACGCCTCGATGGCACCGGCATTGCTGACGTCGAGTTGCGCGTACGCGAGACCGGTGAGATCGGAGCCTTCCGCCGCCGAATATTCCGTTGCATGAGCACGCGTGCCGCAAACCGCAACGCTAGCGCCCCTGACGCGAAAGGCCTGCGCGATGCCGTTGCCGATGCCGCTGGAACCGCCGACGACCAGCACCTGCTTGCCTGAGAAATCGAGCTCGTTCGCCATGGCGGCCTCCCTTCTTGTTTTGCTTGTTTGACCTGTCTGCGGATCGATGCCAGCCTTGTCAATCATAACAACAAGCAAGACGCTGCGAGGAAACAGCATGACCGAGTCCAGAGAGCTCAGCCGGTCGGTGAAGGGCCTGACCGTTCTCGTCACCGGCGCCGCCAGCGGCATGGGACGCGCGACCGCGCGCGTATTTGCGACCGAGGGCGCGAACGTTGCCGTCACCGATTATGACGAGCAAGGCGCGCTATCCGTTGCCAAGGAGATCGCGGCGAGCGGCGGCGCGGCGAAGGCGTGGAAGCTCGACGTCGCCGATGCCGGCGAGATCAAGCGCGTCGTCGGCGATGTCGCCGCGCATTTCGGCGGACTCGACATCATCGTCAACAATGCAGGCATCTCCGTACGCGTCCCGATCGACGACGAGACTTATGAAGACGCCTGGGCCAAGGGCATCGCCGTGATGCTGACGGCGCATCCGCGCATCATCCGCGCCGCGCTGCCGCATTTGCGTAAGTCGAAGAGCCCGCGCATCGTCAACATCGCCTCGACCGAGGCGCTCGGCGCCACCGCGCTGCACAGCCCCTATTCGGCGGCGAAGGGCGGCGTGGCGAGCCTGACCCGCTCGCTCGCGGTCGAGCTCGGCCGCGAGGGCATCACGGTCAACTGCATCTGCCCGGGGCCGATCCGCACCGCGATCACCGACCGCATCTCGGAGGAGCACAAGACCATCTACGCCAAGCGCCGCACGGCACTCGGCCGCTACGGCGACCCCGAAGAGGTCGCGCATATGACGCTGAGCCTGTGTCTGCCGGCGGCGTCTTTCCTCACGGGCGCGGTGATCCCAGTCGACGGCGGGTTGATGGCGCGCAACGCGTGAGAGCTATGCGCGCCGCGCGTTGACAACTCCGAGTGCAGGAGTAGCTTTTTCACTGACAGAGCGGGACCAACCGCTCGCAGCCAGCGGGAGAAAACGCCATGACGATCGCCATCCGGCAGCTTCAGAAGCATTTTGTCGGCGAGGTTTCGGGCCTCGATCTGCGCAAGCCGCTGACACCGGACGAGGCGCGCGAGGTCGAGGCGGGAATGGACAAGTACGCGGTGCTGGTCTTCCACGACCAGGACATCACCGACGAGCAGCAGATGGCGTTTGCGCTCAACTTCGGCCAGCGCGAGGATGCGCGCGGCGGCACCGTGACCAAGGAAAAGGACTACCGTCTTCAGTCCGGCCTCAACGACGTCTCCAATCTCGGCAAGGACGGCAAGCCGCTGGCCAAGGACAGCCGCACGCATCTGTTCAATCTCGGCAACTGCCTGTGGCATTCCGACAGCTCGTTCCGCCCGATCCCGGCAAAGTTCTCGCTGCTGTCGGCGCGCGTGGTGAACCCGAAGGGCGGCAACACCGAATTCGCCGACATGCGCGCGGCCTATGACGCGCTCGACGACGAGATCAAGGCGGAGCTCGAGGACCTCGTCTGCGAGCACTCGCTGATGTATTCGCGGGGATCGCTCGGCTTCACCGAATATACCGAAGAAGAAAAGGAGATGTTCAAGCCAGTGCTGCAACGGCTGGTGCGCACCCATCCGGTGCATCGCCGCAAGTCGCTGTATCTGTCATCGCACGCCGGCAAGGTGGTCGGCATGAGCATGCCGGAGGGACGCCTGCTGCTGCGCGACCTCAACGAGCATGCGACGCAAGCAGAGTTCGTCTATGTCCACAAATGGAAGCTGCATGACCTCGTGATGTGGGACAACCGCCAGACCATGCACCGCGTCCGCCGCTACGACCAGTCCCAGCCGCGCGACATGCGCAGGGCGACGGTGGCGGGGACCGAGCCGACGGTGCAGCAGCAGGCGGCGGAGTAGCGACATACTACCCTGTCGTCCCGGACAAGCGCAGCGAAGCGGAGCGCCGATCCGGGACCCATAACCACAGGGAGTGGTTTGGCGAAGGCTAGCGGTGACCAGCCTGCCTCAAACTTCATCCTGTGGTTATGGGTCCTGGATCGGCGCTACGTTCTGGACAACGCTACGCGTTGCCAGAATCTCCGCTTGTCCGGGACGACAGCGGAGGGCGCTGCGCCAGCTACGCGTGCCCGGCCTCGTTCGAGAGCATGCCGGGATCGATGCCGATCTTGCGTAGCGCCCGGCCGTACTTCTCCTCGACATCGTCGCCGAAGATCAGGTCGGCATCGGCGTCGCAATGCAGCCAGCCATTGCTCTGGATCTCGGTCTCGAGCTGGCCCGGCGCCCAGCCGGCATAGCCGAGTGCGAGGATGGCGTGCTTGGGGCCGGAGCCGTTGGCGATCGCGCGCAGGATGTCGACGGTCGCGGTGAGGCAGACACCGTCGTCGATGCGCAGCGTCGCCTTCTCGATGTAGAAGTCGCTGGAATGCAGCACGAAGCCGCGGCCGGTGTCGACGGGACCGCCCTGCAATACCTTCATGGTTTCGGCATTCCCGGGCAGCTTGATGTGCTCGCCCTTCTTGATGATGCCGAGCTGCTGCAAGAGCTCGGGAAAGTCGATGCTGCCGGCCGGCTGGTTGACGATGATGCCCATCGCGCCCTCGGCCGAATGGGCGCAGAGATAGATCACCGAGCGTTCGAAGCGGGAGTCACCCATCACGGGCATTGCGATCAGGAGCCGGCCGTCCAGATAACCGGCCGAGCTGGGGAGCGCAGGGCCTGCGCTGCGGGTGCTTTCGCCCGTCCTCTTGCCTGTAGGAGCCATGGTGAAGCACTCCGGTTTCAATTCCTATCCTGATGTCGGGCCGGGCCGCTGTCAAATCAAGGCTTGCAGAGACTTGATTCAAGTGCATCCATCACAAGCAATTCAATGGTTTGGCCCAGGGTGACCCTGTAAAGACGTGCCATGCTGACAAGAGTTCCCCTGCGTGCGGCGATTGGCGTCGCGACAACCCTGCTTGCGTCGTCGCTGGCGTTCGCGGCTCATGCCGACGACGCCTCGCCCTGGCAGCGCGACGGACACTCCGCGGTGCGGCTGGTCGCGGGCTCGCGCAGCGGCGCGGTGCTGCTCGGCGGTATCTCCTTCCAGATCCAGCCCGGCTGGAAGACCTATTGGCGCATGCCGGGCGATTCCGGCGTTCCGCCGCGGTTCGACTTCTCGAAGTCGGATAATGTCGAAGCGGTGACGGTGATGTGGCCGGCGCCGCAGAAATTCGACGACGGCGCGGGCGGCCACTCGATCGGCTATCACGACCAGATCGTGCTGCCCCTGCGCATCGTGCCCAAGGCCGCCGACAAGCCGGTGACCTTGCGCGCCGAGATCAACTACGCCGTGTGCGAGAAGCTCTGCATTCCCGTCGAGGCCAGTGCCGAGCTCGGCTTCAACAACGTCGCCTCGACCGAGGACGCGAATTTGCGCGCCGCACTCGACACGGTGCCGAAGCCGGCCAATATCGGCGATCCCAATCCGCTGACCATCCGCGACGTCAAGCGCGATGGGCCCAAGAACGTGGTGGTCGACGTGGTCGTGCCTGACAAGCGCAACGTCAACCTGTTCGTGGAAGGGCCGACGCCGGACTGGGCCTTGCCGATTCCGGCCCCGGTCGACCAGGCACCGCCGGGCGTGAAGCGATTTACCTTCGAGCTCGACGGGCTGCCGCCGGGGGCCAAGCCTGATGGGGCGGCGTTGAAATTCACGCTGGTCGGGCCGGAGAAGTCGTACGAGTTCAATACGAGTTTGGATTGAGGCGGAGCTGTCGTCGCGGCGGCAGTCAGGACGCGGCGAGTGAGTTGCTCTGCCAGCGCTTCATATTCCGCTGTCGTCCCGGGGCGCGCGCAGCGCGAGCCCGGGATCCATAACCACAGGCCGTGGTTTGGCGAAGACTCGGAGTTTATCAGCTCGCGCTACAATTTCTCCCTGTGGCTATGGGTCCCCGCCTTCGCGGGGACGACACCGCAGTTGGCGCGACTGCACGCCCACCCAACCGAATCTTAACGAATGGTTGCTAATTCCCAAGCCTGCCGCAGACTGCGGGCGCCTGGGGATTCTTCGAATTGGCCGTGATGGATGCAGAACCCGCAACGACCGGACCGGCCGGGCTGATCGCGCGGCTGCGGGCCAGGTTGACCGGCGGATCGAGCGAGGCGTCGCTGACGCGGCGGCTGGCGGGCACCATCTTCATCATCCGCGTCATCAGCGCGGGCCTCGCCTATTTCTCGCAGGTGCTGCTGGCGCGCTGGATGGGTACCTCCGACTACGGCATCTATGTCTATGTCTGGACCTGGGTGCTGCTGCTCGGCAGCATGATGGATTTCGGCATCTCCGCCTCCGCGCAGAAGATCATTCCGGAGTACCGCACCAGCGGTGAGCATGCGCTGCTGCGCGGCTTCCTCTCCGGCAGCCGCTGGCTGACCTTTGCCGTCTCCACACTGGTGTCGCTCGCCCTTGCCGGCATCGTCAGGCTGCTGTCGCCCTGGATCAACCCGGCCGAGGAGCTGCCGCTCTATATCGGCTGCATGACGCTGCCCGCCTTCGTCGTTGCCAACACCCAGGACGGCATCGCGCGCTCGCATGACTGGATGCAGCTCGGCCTGATGCCGCAATTCATCATCCGCCAGGCGCTGATCATCGGCATCACCGCCGCGGCGTTCCTGCTCGGCTATCATCTCGGCGCGGTCGCCGCGATGGTCGCAAGCCTCGGTGCGGTGTGGATCGCGATGACCGGGCAGATGGTGGTGCTGAACCGCAAGCTCGCCGATCACATCGAGCCGGGCCCCAAGGCTTACGACATCAGCGGCTGGCTCGCGGTGTCACTCCCGATCCTGCTGGTCGAAAGTTTTTATCTGCTGCTGTCCTACACCGACGTGCTGGTGCTGCAGCAGTTCCGTCCATCCGACGAGGTCGGCGTGTATTTCGCCGTGGTGAAGACGCTGGCGCTGGTGTCGTTCATCCACTACGCGATGTCGGCGACGACGGCGCATCGCTTCGCCGAATACAACGCCCTCGGCGACAAGGCGCGGCTGTCGGCTTATGTGGCGCATGCCATCAACTGGACGTTCTGGCCGTCGCTGGCGGCAACGGTCGTGCTGCTCGCGCTCGGCAAGCCGCTGCTCTGGCTGTTCGGACCGCAATTTGTGGTCGGCTACGACATCATGTTCGTCGCCGCCATCGGCCTCGTCGTGCGCGCCGCGATCGGGCCAGTCGAGCGACTGCTCAACATGCTCGGCCAGCAGAAGATCTGCGCCCTCGCCTACGCGCTGGCCTTCGTGATGAACCTCGTGCTCTGCATTGCCCTGGTGCCGCGCTACGGCGGCCACGGCGCCGCGGCCGCAACCTCGATCTCGCTCACATTCGAGACGGTGCTGCTGTTCTGGATCGTGCGGCAGCGGCTGGGGCTGCACGTGCTGGCGTTTGGCAAATAGGCGCTAAGCGCCTGCCGGTGCGAGGGAACGGCCGTTTCGCGGTACGCTTGGGGCGGAGGCGAAACCCCTACCATCTCCCGCCCTGAAGAACGATTTTTCTTATTCCCTCCAAGCAGTTGCGCCGCAGGGAAAGTTTATTCTACGTCATATTGCCCAACCGACGAGATAAACCTAGATTCCCCGCACATGATCGATCCGCTCTATGTCGCCTCTGGTTTCGGCGTCGGCCTGCTTGTCGGGATGACCGGCGTGGGGGGCGGCTCGTTGATGACGCCGCTCTTGATCCTGCTGTTCGGCATCCATCCCACGACCGCCGTCGGCACCGACCTGCTCTATGCCGCCGCCACCAAGACCGGCGGCAGCGTGGTGCATGGCTGGTCACGCAGCGTGCACTGGCCGGCGGTGCTGCGGCTCGCCTGCGGCAGCATTCCGGCGAGCGCGCTGACGTTGCTGGTGCTGTGGAAGCTCGACCTGAAAAGCGATTCCGAGCGCAACCTCGTCAACCTCGTGCTGTGCTTTGCGCTGCTGCTGACCGCGACCTCGCTGATCTTCCGCAAATCGATCATGGAGCGCTACCGCAAGCGCCTCGAAGGTGTCGACGAGCGCACCACCGCGATCGCGACCGTCGTCACCGGCATCGTGCTTGGCGTGCTGGTCTCGATTTCGTCCGTCGGCGCCGGCGCGGTCGGCGTGACCGTGCTGCTGCTGCTCTACCCGCGGCTGCCGATGGCGACCATCGTCGGCTCCGACATCGCGCATGCGGTGCCGCTGACGCTGGTCGCGGGCGCCGGACACTGGCTGCTCGGCTCGGTCGACTGGGGCCTGATGGGCGTTCTGCTGCTGGGCTCGCTGCCCGGCATCATCCTCGGCAGTTACAGCGCAACGCGCGTGCCCGAGACGGTGCTGCGGGCCGCGCTCGCCTGCGTCCTCGTCGTGGTCGCTGGCAAGATCATGTTCGCGGAGCTGAACCTGTCGTCCGCGATCGTGACGGCGCTGGCCTGGAGCCATTAGGCGAGAGGCTGCCGCCTCGTCCTCGCTCTCGTAGGGTGGGCAAAGCGGAGCGTGCCCACCATTTCTCTCGATCAGACAAAGATGGTGGGCACGGCGCTGACGCGCCTTTGCCCACCCTACCGGCATCGGGCCGTTACTCCGCGGTCCAGCCGCCATCGATCGACAGGTTGGTGCCGGTGATCTGCGCGGCGTCATCGCCGCACAGGAACAGGGCGAGCGCTGCGACCTGCTCGGAGGTCACGAACTCCTTGGTCGGCTGCGCGTCGAGCAGCACGTCGTTGATGACCTGCTCGCGCGTGAGGTTGCGGGCCTTCATGGTGTCGGGGATCTGCTTCTCCACCAGCGGCGTCCAGACATAGCCGGGGCTGATGCAGTTGCAGGTGATCTTGTGGGTCGCCACTTCGAGCGCCACGGTCTTGGTGAGACCGTTGATGCCGTGCTTGGCCGACACGTAGGCCGACTTGAAGGGCGAGGCGACCAGCGAGTGCGCCGAGGCGGTGTTGATGATACGGCCCCAGCCCTTCTTCTTCATACCGGGGACGGCGGCGCGGATGGCATGGAAGGCCGAGGACAGGTTGATCGCGATGATCTGGTCCCACTTCTCGATCGGGAATTCCTCGATCGGCGAGACGAACTGGATGCCGGCATTGTTGACGAGGATGTCGACCGAGCCAAACGTCTTCTCGCCGAGCGCGATCATCTGGGCGATCTCGGCCGGCTTGGTCATGTCGGCGGGCGAATAGACTGCCTTGACGCCAAAATCGGACTCGATCTTCGAACGCTCCTTCTCGATGTCCTCAGGGGAACCGAAGCCGTTGATGACGACATTGGCGCCGGCGCTGGCGAAGGCGCGCGCATAAGCAAGCCCGATACCGCTGGTCGAACCGGTCACGACGGCGTTTTTGCCTGAGAGAGTACCCATCTTATTCGCTCCTTTTTGCCGGGGGCGCGGTGACGTCCCCCGTGAGATCGTAGGTCACCATGGTCTCGCCGGACTGCGGCTTCTCCAGCCAATCCTTGTGGCGCATCGACAGATGCACGTCACGCACGCCGGCTTCCCAATGCTCGACCATGGCGACATGCGAGAAGTCGTAATCCTTGGACGAGGATTCGTAGTTCTTGCTGCGGTAGATCAGGTGCACCACAGTGACGGTACTCTCACGTGCCGCCTTCGCAAGGAATTCGACGGAAGGATCGTTCTTGAGATAATCGGGCAATTTGGAAATCAGGTCGCGCACGGCCCTGCGGGCGTTGTGGATCTGCTTGTTCTTGTCGGTGTTCATGCGCGTGCGGCTGGAGAAGCGGATATCCTTCTCGCGCTCGGTCGCCTCGAGCAGCGAATTCGGCAGGTCGCCGCGGGCGCTGAACAGGTCGACCTGGAAGATCAGCATGTCGCGCGCGAGCTCGGCATCGAGCACGTAGTCGAGCGGGGTGTTGGAGGCGATGCCGCCGTCCCAGTAATGCTCGCCCTCGATGACGACGGAGGGAAAGCCGGGCGGCAGCGCGCCGGAGGCCATGATGTGCTCGGGGCCGATTTTCTTGCCGAGCTTCTTGAACTCGTAATTGTCGAAATATTTGAAGTTGCCGGAGGTGACGCCGACGGCGCCGACCGACAGGCGCGTCTTGAGGTCGTTGATGCGGTCGAAATCGACCAGGCGCTCCAGCGTCTTCTTCAGCGGCGCGGTGTCGTAATAACTTTCGGCTTCGCGATGGCCCGGCGGCCAGAGCGGCGCGGGCGGCACGCGCGGGACAAAGAAGCCGGGGACGCCGAAGGTCGCGATCAAAGCGGCGCTGGTCGAGTTGAACAGCTCGCGGCTGTGGTCGCTCTTGCCGATCGGTTTCCACGGCACCGGCGCGGAGACCATCTCCCAGAATTCCTTCAGCCGCTTGACGCGGGTGTGCCCCTCGTTGCCGGCGATGATGGCGGCGTTGACGGCACCGATCGAGATGCCGGCGACCCATTCCGGCTCGAAACCGTAGCCGCACAGCGCCTGATAGGCGCCGGCCTGGTACGAGCCGAGGGCGCCGCCGCCCTGGAGTACCAGGACACGTTGCGCATTCGCGGGGACGCTGGCGGATTCCGGGCTATGGTCGGTCATACGGGAACAATAGCAAAAGGCGAGCCACCGTGGCGACAGTTTCGCCACCCCGTCAATGCATCCCGGGATCAAGTCTGGCTTATCGGTCCGTCGAAGCCAGGATCATGGTCCAGAACACCTTGTATTTGGTGCCCGGAGCATAGCTCGCCGCTATGCCCAATTTTGTGACACCGTTCTTGAGCATGTTGGCACGGTGCGGAGGCGAGTCGCGCCAGCCGGAAAATGCTTCCGCCAGCGTATGATAGCCGGCCGAGATGTTCTCGACCGCGACGGTCGCGGGGTAGCCGCCGGCGGTCAGCCGTTTGGCCAGCGGAGCACGAACGTCGTGGTCCATCTTGTTGGCGGCAGCCATGGCCTGGGACTGGGATTCGGCGAGCCGCATCAGATCGGAATCGACCACGACCGTGCCGAGCATGTTGTTCTGGCGGTATTGCGAAATCATGATCGCGGCGGCCTGCGCGTCGAGCTGGGCGCCGGGGACGGCCATGTCGGCATACATCGACGGCTGCTGGACCGGCGCCTCATTGCCGGCGCAGCCGGCGAGAAGCAATAGGATGAGAATTGCGGCCGCAGCGCGCATGGATCGGGGCCCCCAAATGAGGGGCCGTTGTTGCATACCAACCGTGGCTGAAAGGTGAATTTTGAGGAAAATCTGTCCGGTGTCATTCCGGGGCAGTGCGCAGCACTGAACCCGGAATCTCCCTCTATAATCTCGAGATTCCGGGTTCGCGCTGACGCGCGCCCCGGAATGACGGGGGAATTCTAGCCTGCAAATATCCGGTAGCGCCTCGGCTCGAGGCCGATGGTGTCGCCGGCGCGGAGTTCCTTGTCGCGGGGGGCGTCGATCTCGATGGTTTCACCGCCTGACAGGGCGACTTCGGCGCGCTGCACCGGGCCGAAATTGCGGACGTGCTGAACCGCGCCCTCGAAGGCGCCGCTGCCCGGCGGGCCGACCAGCATGTCATGTCGCCGCACGAACAGTTTTGACGCGCCAGGCGCAAGCCCGTCCGCGGCAAGGGCGAGCGGCCGGTCGCCGAGCCTGATCACGCCGCCGTCGACCTGGACCGGCAGCTCGATGGACTCACCGATGAAGCCGTGGACGAAGGCGGTCGCAGGCGTCTCGTAGACGTCGTCCGGCGAGCCGATCTGCTCGATCTTCCCCTTGTCCATCACCACGACGCGGTTGGCGACTTCCAGCGCCTCCTCCTGGTCGTGGGTGACGAAGATCGAGGTGACGTTGATCTCGTGATGCAGCGAGCGCAGCCACCTTCGCAGCTCTTTCCGCACCTTGGCGTCGAGCGCACCGAAGGGCTCGTCGAGCAGCAGGATGCGCGGCTCGATCGCGAGCGCGCGGGCGAGCGCGATGCGCTGGCGCTGCCCCCCGGAGAGCTGGCTCGGATAGCGGTCGGCGAGCCAGTCGAGCTGCACCAAGTCGAGCAGCTCCTTGACCCGCGCACGGATCGTGGCTTCGTCCTTGCGGACGGCGCGCAGCTGCACGCGCAGGCCAAAGGCGACGTTCTCGAACACGCTCATGTGGCGGAACAGCGCGTAGTGCTGGAACACGAAGCCGACGTGGCGCTCGCGCGCGCCCTGCGCCAGCGCGTCCTCGCCGTTGAAGGAGACTTCGCCGGAATCAGGCCAGTCGAGACCGGCGATGATCCGCAGCAAGGTGGTCTTGCCGGAGCCGGAGGGACCGAGCAACGCCAGCAGCTCGCCATTGTCGACCCTGAGGTCGACGCCGTCGAGCGCGGCAAAGCTGCCGAACTTCTTGACGAGATTTTTGACTTCAATGGTCATTGACGTCTTGTCCTTCGTCGAGGTGACGTTCGAGAATTGTCTTGGCGATCAGCGTGATCAGCGCCAGCATCGCCAGCAGCGAGGCAATCGCGAAGGCGGCGACGAACTGGTACTCGTTGTAGAGGATCTCGACCAGGAGCGGCATGGTGTTGGTCTCGCCGCGGATATGGCCGGAGACCACTGAGACCGCGCCGAACTCGCCCATCGCGCGCGCGTTGCAGAGCAGGACGCCGTAGAGCACGCCCCATTTGATGTTGGGCAGCGTGACGCGGAAGAAGGTCTGCAAGCCGGAGGCGCCGAGCGAGATCGCGGCTTCCTCCTCCTGCGTGCCCTGCTCCTGCATCAACGGGATCAGCGCGCGTGCCACGAACGGGAAGGTCACGAAAGTGGTGGCGAGTGCGATGCCGGGCACCGCGAACAGGATCTGGATGTCGTGATCCCTGAGCCAGCCGCCGAAATAGCCCTGCGCGCCGAATAGCAGCACGAAGACGAGGCCGGAGATCACCGGGCTCACCGAGAATGGCAGGTCGATCAGCGTGATCAGGAAGGTCTTGCCTGGGAAATCGAACTTCGCAATTGCCCAGGCGGCGACGAGGCCGAAGACGAGATTGAGGCCGACCGAGATCGCCGCGACGATCAAGGTCAGCTTGATCGCCGCCATTGCCTCCGGCTCGGCGAGCGCGGCGAAATAGGCGAGGATCCCTCGCGAGAACGCCTGCGCGAACACCACGACCAGCGGCAGCACGACGAAGACGGACAGGAAGATCACCGCGAGCGAGATGATGATGGCGCGCACCGCGCGCGGTTCGGTGCGCAGGCTGTCGCGGGCTGCGGCAGCATGTGCACGTGCGCGTGCATCGGGCGACGTCAGCGATACGGTGTCTGCGATCTGCATCGTCATCGCATCCCCCTCAGTGCGCCGGGATCCGGCTCTGCGCCCAGCGCTGGAGCCGGTTGACGGCGAAGATGACGACGAAGGAGACGACGAGCATGACCACCGCAATCGCGGTCGCGTCGGCGTAGCGGAATTCGGAGAGCCGGATCACGATCAAGAGCGGCGCGATCTCCGAGACGTTGGGTAAGTTACCGGCGATGAAGATCACCGAGCCGTATTCACCGACCGCACGCGCAAAGGCGAGCGCGAGACCCGTGAGCAGCGCCGGCGCGAGCGAGGGCAGGATCACGCGGATGATGGTCTGCCAGCGGCTGGCCCCCAGGCTGCCCGCGGCCTCCTCGATCTCGGGATCGAGATCCTGGAGCACCGGCTGCACAGTGCGCACCACGAACGGAATACCGATGAAGATCATGGCGACGAAGATGCCGACCGGCGTGAACGCCACCTTGATACCGAGCGCGGCGAGCGGCGCGCCCAGCCAGCCCTTCTCGGCGAACAGCGCGGTCAGCGCGACGCCGGCAACCGCCGTCGGCAGTGCGAAGGGCACATCGACGATGGCATCAAAGATGCGCCGGCCGGGAAAGCGGTAGCGCACCAGCGCCCAGACGATGATGCTGCCCATGATGAGATTGACGCAGGCCGCCGCGAAGGCGAGGCCGAACGAGACCCGCAGCGCATTCAGGGTGCGGCGACTGGAGAGGATGTTCCAGAATTGCTCGGGGCTGAGCTCGAGCGATTTCAGGAACAGGCCGGCGAGCGGAATCAGAATGATGATGGACAGCCAGGACAGCGTCAGTCCCATCGTGAGACCGAAGCCCGGCAGTGTCCGGCGTCGTGCTGCGAGTGCGCTCACCAGGCCCCCTGTTAAAGCCCCTTCGACAGCGCCCGATCAGTTCTTGTAGATCTGATCAAAGACGCCGCCGTCGGCAAAATGTTCCTTCTGCGCCTTGGTCCAGCCGCCGAATACGTCGTCGATCGTGAACAGCTCGACCTTTGCAAACGAGTTTTCGTACTTTTTCGCGATCACGGGATCGCGCGGACGGTAGAAGTTGCGCGCGGCGATCTCCTGCCCTTCCTTGGTGTACCAATACTGGAGATAGGCATCGGCAGCGTTGCGAGTGCCCTTTTTATCGGCAACCTTGTCGACGATCGCGACCGGCGGCTCGGCGAGGATCGATTGCGGCGGCGCCACGATCTCGAATTTTTCCGGACCGAATTCCTTGAGCGCGAGGAACGCCTCGTTCTCCCAGGCCAGCAGCACGTCGCCAACGCCCCGCTCGACGAAGGTCACGGTGGCGCCACGCGCGCCGGTATCGAGCACCGGCACCTGCTGATAGAGCTTGCCGATGAAGTCCTTGGCCTTGTCGGCCGAGCCGTATTTCTTCTGCGCAAAGCCCCACGCGGCCAGATAATTCCAGCGCGCGCCGCCCGATGTCTTCGGGTTGGGCGTGATCACGGCAACGCCGGATTTGAGCAGATCGTCCCAGTCCTTGATGCCCTTGGGATTGCCCTTGCGCACCAGGAACACGATGGTCGAGGTATAGGGTGATGAATTCTGCGGCAGACGCTTCTGCCAATCCGCCGCGGTGAGGCCCTTGCCGGCGATGGCATCGATGTCATAGGCGAGCGCGAGCGTCACCACGTCCGCCTGCAAGCCGTCGATCACGGCGCGCGCCTGCGAGCCGCTGCCACCATGCGACTGCTTGATCTCGACGCTCTTGCCGGTCTCCTTCTGATAGGCGTTCACGAACGCCTTGTTGAACTCCGCATAGAGCTCACGCGTCGGATCGTACGACACGTTCAAAAGATTGATGTCAGCGGCGAGAGCCGAGCTTGCCACGAGGCTCGATACGAGCAGTCCTGCAGCGAGCGGAACGATACGGCGCATCATGTCCAACTCCATTCACTTCGACGACGCCAGTGTCAGCGAAGGCATGCAGGCGAAACTCGTGGCGAAACGCTCTCAAGTCAACGGAACCGGATTTTCTTGTTCGCAGCGTGGCAGATCGACTGTGCTACGAAGTCTTCATCGTGTGGATGCCGCATTCTGTCTTGGCGCGGCCGCGCCAACGACCCGCGCGCTCATCCTCGCCTTCGGCCGTTCTGCTCGTGCAAGGCATACACCCGACCGAGCGAAAACCGGACGCCGCAAGTGGGTGACGCGGCAATTTGGCGCGGACGAAAATCGCTTCGAGTTCCTCGCGCGAGACATTCGCGAACGGATTGAACTTCAACCGCGCACCGTCGTCCTCCACAACCGGAATGTCGGCGCGCGCATTGCCCTGGAAGCGCTTGCGGCCGTTGAGCCAGGCATCGAACGGTTTCAGCGCCCGCGCCAGCGGTTCCACCTTGCGGATACGGCAGCAGGCGTCGGGATCGGAGAACCAGAGGTCGCGCTCGGGATCCTCGCGCGACAGCGTTTCCTCCGCCGGCTTGATCGAGCGGACGTCCTTGAGGCCCAGCGTTTCGATGAGCGTGTCGCGATAGGCCAGCGTCTCCTCGAACAGCCAGCCGGTATCGAGGAAGATCACGGGAATCGCGGGATCGACGTCTGCCATCACCTTGAGCAGCGTCGCCGATTCCGTGCCGAACGACGACACCAGCGCGAGCTTCTCGCGCCCCACCGTCTTCAGCGCCGCGGCAATGACCTCCGCGGGGGACGCATCGCGCAAGGCGCGATCGAGCTCTTCCGCCGAAGGCAGTGCAGAGATGGACGGTGAGACCTGGGGCGCGATCGCGTTCACGTGCCGACACCCTCGGAATGACGCAGCTGCATGCGCCGGTGCAGCGCCGTGATGCGTCCGTCGCCGGTCGGCTGGTAGAACACCGAATAGCGCTTGGCGGTCTGCATGAAGGCTTCCGCGTCGGCCTGCTTCTTGACCTCGAAGGAATCGAAGCCGGCGCGCAGCATGAACACGAACTGGTCGCGCAGGATCTGGCCGGTGGCGCGCAGCTCGCCGCGATAATTGTAGCGCTCGCGCAGCAGCCGCGCCTGGCTGTAGGCGCGCCCATCACGGAAGGTCGGGAACACCAGCGCGACCGCGGCGACCTTGCCGAGATACGGCACCAGCTCGTCGATGTCGCGGTTGTTCGGCCAGATCACGCCGACCTTACCGGCGCGCTTGAGCAGGCCTTCGGCATCGCCGAGGAAGCGCTCGGCCGGCACCAGGATGTCGCCGCTCTCGGGCAGCGGCGTATCGACGGCCAGCTTGGCGAAGCTGTCGTCGGCGATCTTTCCGCCGTTAACGAGTGGCATAGACGCGCTCCTTGAAGGGTTCGACGCCGAGACGCTTCACGGTGTCCATGAACAGCTCCTCGGGCCGCTCGCGCAGCGCGAGATAGGCTTCCACGATGTCCTCGACGACGTCGGCGACCTCGTCGAACTTGACGCCGGGACCGATCAGGGTGCCGAGCGCGGCGTTCTCGTCGGCACGGCCTCCGATGGTGATCTGGTAGACCTCCTCGCCGTTCTTCTCGACGCCAAGAATGCCGATGTGGCCGACATGGTGATGGCCGCAGGCATTGATGCAGCCGGAGATGTTGATGTGGAGCCGGCCGATCAGATTGGCGAGCTCGTGATTGGCAAAGCGCCGCGTCAGCTCCTGCGCGATCGGGATCGAGCGCGCATTGGCCAGCGAGCAATAATCGAGCCCCGGGCAGGCAATGATGTCGGTGATCAGATTGACGTTCGGCGTCGCGAGGCCGAGCTTGTCGAGCGCCTTCCACAGCGCCGGCAAATCGCGCTTGGCGACGTGCGGCAGCGCCAGGTTCTGCTCGTGCCCGACGCGGATTTCGCCGAACGAGTATTTGTCGGCGAGGTCGGCCAGCGCATCCATCTGCTCGGCGGTGGCATCGCCCGGAGGCCCGCCGGTCGGCTTCAGCGAGATCGTGACGATGGAATAGCCCTGCACCTTGTGCGGAGCCACCGAGTTCTTGCGCCATGCCTCGAACTCAGGATCGGCCGCGGCCTGGCGCAGCTCGTCCGGCATGTGCGGCAGCTTCTCGTAAGCGGGATAGGTGAAGCGCGAGCGGATGTCCTCGATCACCTCGTCGTCGATCTGGAGCGAGGAGTTGCGGATATGCTGCCACTCGTCCTCGACTTCGCGCGCGAATTTCTCGATGCCGAGCTCGTGCACCAGGATCTTGATGCGCGCCTTGTAGATGTTGTCGCGGCGACCGTACTGATTGTAGACGCGCAGGATCGCCTCGATGTAGCTGAGGATATCGCGGCCATGCACGAAGTGCTTGATGGTCTTGGCGATGAACGGCGTGCGGCCGAGGCCGCCGCCGACCAGCACCTCGAAGCCGGTCTCGCCCTTCTCGTTCTTGATCAGGCGCAGACCGATGTCGTGGATCTTGATCGCGGCGCGGTCATGGTCCGACGCGGTGATCGCGATCTTGAACTTGCGCGGCAGGAACGAGAATTCCGGATGCAGCGTGGTATGCTGGCGGATCAGCTCCGACCAGATGCGGGGATCCTCGATCTCGCCCGGCGCGACGCCCGCCCACTGGTCCGAGGTGACATTGCGCATGTTGTTGCCGGAGGTCTGCATCGCATGGATGCCGACCTGGGCGAGATCTTCCAGCGCATCCGGCAGCTCGGCGAGCTTGATCCAGTTGAACTGGATGTTCTGCCGGGTGGTGAAATGGCCGTAGCCGCGATCGTACTTCCGCGCGACATGGGCGAGCGCCCGCAGCTGGTTCGTCGCCAGCGTTCCATAGGGAATCGCAACGCGGAACATGTAGGCGTGCAGTTGCAGATAGACGCCGTTCTGAAGACGCAGGATCTTGAACTCGTCCTCGGTGAGCTCGCCGGAGAGGCGGCGCTTCACCTGGTCGCGGAACTCCGAGACGCGCTCGTTGACGAGCGTGCGGTCGATTTCGTCGTAAGCATACATAAGAAAGCGCCTTAAGCCTGAGCCGACGACCCGATGGTCACACCGGTGCGGCGGATCTGTTCGCGCAGGTTGCCGGGTTCGATCTTGCCGTCCGCGCCGACCTGCACCGGGGCGATATAGGGGCCGATGGCGCCGACGTCATCGGCGACCGACTCTGCAAGCAACGCTTTGGCCTCGTCGGAGTTGCGCACGATCGCAGCTTCCGAGAGGTCGGCGGACCAGCTCTTGGCGGCGGTGCGGTACACCACAATGCCGTCCCAGGTGCGGTTGGCGGTCACGACCGAGGGGCCGGCGATCTTGATCTTCTTCTGTTCGAGCGGGGAGGTCATTCGGCTGCATCCAATAGGTCAGAGATGATTTGTTTTGGGGTTTGGCGGCGAAGCGAGCCGGCATGCCGGACCACGTCGCCGATGATGAGGATGGCGGGACCGCCATTGGTCCGCCGCACGAGCTCGGGCAGATCGCGCAGCGTGCCGATCGCGCCTTGCGCGTCGGGACGCGTGACGCGGGCGAAGACGCCGACCGGCGTCTCCGGCGAGCGGCCGGCGGCGAACAGGCCCTCGCGGATCGCGGGCGCGGCGGTCATGCCCATGTAGACCACGACGGTCATCCTGGTGTCGGTCAGCGTCGACCAGTCCACGGCTTCGGCATCGCGCGCCTTGTGCGCGGTGAGGAAAGTGATGCGGGTCGCTTCATGACGGAAGGTGAGCGGCACCTCGAAATCGGCGGCGCCGCCGAGCCCCGCGGTGATGCCGGGAATGATCGAGTAGGCGATTCCGGCGGCGCGCAGCGCTTCGACTTCTTCGCCGCCACGGCCGAACACGAAGGGATCGCCGCCCTTCAGCCGCACCACGCGCTGGCCGGACTGCGCGGCCTCGATCATGCGCTTGTTGATGGCGTCCTGGCCGATGCCGGGCTTGCCGACGCGGCGGCCGACCGCAACGCGCGTTGTGTCGCGGCGGATGCGATCGAGGATTTCGGGCGAGACCAGCTCGTCATGGAAGACGATGTCGGCATCCTGCAGCGCACGCAGCGCCTTGATGGTGAGAAGGTCAGGATCGCCGGGACCGGCACCCACCAGCGCGACCGAGCCTTCCGGCTTGTCCGCGCGCGCAAATGCCGACGGATCAGAAATGGACTTGAGCGCCACGTCCGCCTCGCGCTTGCGGCCGGCGAGCACCGAAGCGCCGATCGGACCGTCGATGACGCGCTCCCAGAAGCGGCGGCGCAGCGGAAACTCGGCGATCCGCTCATTGATCGATTTGCGAAAGGTGCCGATGAACTCGGCGAGCTCGCCGATGCGCGCGGGCAGCAGCGCCTCGATCTTCTCGCGCACGCGCCGCGCCACCACCGGTGACGTTCCGCCGGTGCCAACCGCGACCACGACATCGCCGCGATCGACGATGGCCGGGAAGATGAAGCTGGAATGTTCGAGATCGTCCATGACGTTGACGGGGAGGCCGAGCGCCTTGGCGCGAACCGACATGGCCACGCCGACGTCACCCGCGCCGGCGCAGACGATGGCGATGACGCCGGCGAGGTCAGCGGTCAGCGGATCGCCGCTCGCGATCTCAACGCGCGCCGCGTCCTCGGAGCCGAGGCCGAGGTCATGATTGCCGTCGATCGCATGCACGCGGATGCGCGCACCGGCAGCGGCGAGCACGCGCAATTTTGCGCGCAAAAGCTCGCCCGCGCCGATGAGGACCACCGGACCGGCCTTGAGATCGAGAAACACCGGCAAGAACCGCATGCGATACTCGCTTCCCCCACATCCGGGGTTGACTGGAATTATTTTCTATATATGTGTCGTTTCGAGCGCGCAAAGAGAAAATTTTTTCTTCTCTTCTGCACCGCAACTATAGAATTTTCGCCTCCAAACGCAAAGTGCCAGAGATGCATCTTCTCAAGGACGATTCCGCAGTTGTCGGAGTGAGCAGCCCGGCCCTCGTCAGCCGCTCGGGCACGCAAGAATTTTCTGCTGATCTTGCGCCCAGCATGGACCATCTCGACCAGCTCGAAGCCCAGAGCATCTACATCTTCCGCGAGGCCTTTGCCCGCCTGAAAAAGATCGCCCTCTTGTGGTCGCTCGGCAAGGACTCCAACGTCATGATCTGGCTGGCGCGGAAAGCCTTCTTCGGTCGCATGCCGTTCCCGGCCCTCCATGTCGACACCGGCAAGAAGTTTCCGGAGATGTATCGCTTTCGCGATCATTACGGGAAGGAGTGGGATCTCGACCTGCGCGTCGAGCCCTGCCCGCCCATCGATGCGGTCGACCCGACGCTTCCCCCCGCCGCCCGTTCCGCCGCGCGCAAGACCGAGGGCCTCAAGATGGCGCTCGGCAAATACGGTTTTGACGGCCTGATCGCCGGCATACGCCGCGACGAGGAGGCCACCCGCGCCAAGGAGCGCGTGTTCTCACCGCGCGGTCTCGAAGGCAATTGGGACGTGCGCGACCAGCCGCCGGAGTTCTGGGATCATTTCAACGCCTCGCCTCCCCAGGGCGCTCACCTGCGCATCCACCCGATCCTGCATTGGACCGAGGCCGACATCTGGGCCTACACCAAGCGCGAGAACATTCCGATCATCCCGCTGTATCTTGCCAAGGACGGCAAGCGCTATCGCTCGCTGGGCGATCAGGACATCACCAACCCCGTGAATTCGACCGCGTCGACCATCGACGAGATCCTGATCGAGCTCGAGCAGACCAAGGTGCCGGAGCGCGCCGGCCGTGCGCTCGACCATGAGACCGAGGACGCTTTCGAGCGCCTGCGCGTCGCCGGCTATCTCTGATTTTAGGACGCACCGCGGCTATGAACATGATCGTCACCCCCACGTCGTCCGCCACGCCGAACGGCACCACGCGTCCGCAAGTGCGCATCGTCATCGTCGGCCATGTCGATCACGGCAAGTCGACGCTGGTCGGTCGTCTCCTGCACGAGACCGGCAGCCTGCCCGAGGGCAAGCTGGAAATGCTGAAAGCCGTCAGCGCGCGGCGCGGCATGCCGTTCGAATGGTCGTTCCTGCTCGATGCGCTGCAGACAGAGCGCGACCAGGGCATCACCATCGACACCACGCAGATCCGCTTCCGCACCAATTCGCGCGACATCGTGCTGATCGACGCGCCCGGCCACGCCGAATTCCTGCGCAACATGATCACCGGCGCCTCGCAAGCCGACGGCGCCGTGCTGATCATCGATGCGCTCGAAGGCGTGCGCGACCAGACCCGGCGGCACGGCTATCTCCTGCATCTGCTCGGCGTGAAGCAGGTCGCCGTCGTCGTCAACAAGATGGACCGCGTCGATTTCTCATCCGACCGCTTCAAGGCGATCAGCGAGGAAATCTCGGCGCATCTGAACGGCCTCGGCGTGACGCCGACAGCGGTGATCCCGATTTCGGCGCGCGATGGCGACGGCGTCGCCGAGCACACCGACCGCATCGGCTGGTACAAGGGACCGACCGTGGTCGAGGCGCTTGACCGGCTCGAGCCGGCCCGGCCGCTGGAAGCGCTGGCGCTGCGCCTGCCGGTGCAGGCGATCTACAAGTTCGACGACCGCCGCATCGTGGCGGGCCGCATCGAATCCGGCAGCCTCATTGCCGGCGACGAGATCGTGATTATGCCGGCCGGCAAGATCGCGAAGATCAAGTCGGTCGAGAGCTGGCCGCTGACACCAATCGCAAGCCGTCAGGGCGCGGGCCGCTCGGTCGGCATCACGCTCGACCGCGAATTGTTCATCGAGCGCGGCGACATCATCGCGCATGCGGGCGCCGCCCCGCGCGAGACGCGGCGGCTGCGCGCGCGCATCTTCTGGCTGCACGACAAGCCGCTCGCCAAGGGCGACCAGCTGCTGGTGCGCTGCGGACCGAAGGAAAGCCGCGCCACCGTCGTCGCGATCGAGAAGGCGGTCGATCCCGGCGAGCTCTCCAGCAGCGAGAACAAGGCGATCGGCCGTAACCATGTCGGCGAGATCGACATTTCTCTTTCGAATCCGATTGCCACCGATCCCTACACCGAGAACCCGCGCACCGGCCGCCTCGTGATCGAAGTGTCCGGACGCATCGCCGGCGGCGGCCTGGTGCTGTCGGTCGATGCCGGCCAGCGCGCAGTGCCTGTCGACATCGTGCCGGTGGAATCGGCGCTGCGACCGGACGAGCGTTCCGCGCGCTATCGCCACAACGGTGCCGTTGTCTGGCTCACCGGCCTGCCGGCCTCCGGCAAGTCGACGCTGGCGCGGGCGCTGGAGCGGCGTCTCTTCACCAATGGCGGCTCGCCGATCCTGCTCGACGGCGACACGCTGCGCGCCGGCCTCAACAGCGATCTCGGCTTCTCGGCCGCCGATCGCAGCGAGAACATCCGCCGCCTCGCCGAGGTCGCGACACATCTCGCCCGCAACGGCCATATCGCGATCGTTGCGGCCGTCTCGCCCGCCCGCGAGGACCGCGCCACCGCGCGCCGCATCGCCGACACCGCCTTCCGCGAGATTCATGTCGCGACGCCGGCGGAGGTGTGCGAGGAGCGCGATCCCAAGGGCCATTACAAGAAAGCCCGCGCCGGCGCGCTCGCCTCGTTCACCGGCATCGGCAACGACTACGAGGCGCCGCAGGCGGCAGAGCTCGTGATCGACACGTCGAAGCGGACGGTCGCCGAGGCGGCAGACGAGATCGAACTCATGCTCAAGACATCAGGCGTGCTGTTCGACGAGCTCGTGGACCTCGCCGCGAATATTTGAGCACACGTGCTTTCGCTGGCACGCGCGCGGCGCCACACGGGCAGTGCGTTCCCTCCCCCCTTGCGGGGGAGGGTTAGGGAGAGGGGTCCACACGGGGACTCTCTCCATCACTAGCACTCGCTCCGTCGAACTCAGACACACCAATTCCTGGGCCACCCCTCTCCCCCGCCCTCCCCCGCAAGGGGGAGGGAGCGCAGTTGTGCGCGTGGTGTGGAGCCGGGCCCGATCGGTTTGTAAAACGAGCCAACCCCCTCGCCTTGACATTTTGACAAACCTTTGGGGGTCTTCTCACCGCCTCGATTTTGGGGCTAATAGGTCCCCGAAAGCCGCCCCTCGTGGGCGCATTTTGCTGCTGTCGGGTCAAAAGCAGCCAAAAACAGCCATTTCCAACAAGAAAGCCCATCATGAAACGCGTCGACGCCCACGGATTGAAGATCGCTCCCGTCCTGTTTGACTTCATCGCCAAGGAAGCGGCCCCGAAAACGGGGATCGCGCCGGATGCGTTCTGGGCCGGGGTTGCTGGCATCATCAAGGAGTTGGGACCGAAGAACCGCGAGCTGCTGGCGTTCCGCGACGCGCTCCAGGCCAAGATCGACGACTGGCACCGCGCCAACAAGGGCAAGGCGTTCGACCTCGACGCCTACACCGCGTTCCTGAAGCAGATCGGCTATCTCGTCCCGGAGCCGGCGACGCAGAAGGTCGAGACCGCCAATGTCGACGAGGAGATCGGCAAGATCTGCGGCCCGCAGCTCGTCGTGCCGCTCACCAATGCGCGCTATGCGCTGAACGCGGCGAACGCGCGCTGGGGTTCGCTCTATGACGCCTTTTACGGCACCGACGCGATCCCGCACGATCCTTCCGAGGGCGGCAAGGGTTACAACAAGGCCCGCGGCGACAAGGTGATCGCGAAAGCAAAGGCCTTCCTCGACGCCGCCGCGCCGCTCGCGACCGGCAGCCACACCGACGTCACCGCCTACAATGTGGTCGCGGGCCAGCTCGCGGTGAAGCTGAAGAGCGGCAATGCCACCGCACTGAAGAACGCCGCGCAGTTCGCCGGCTTCCAGGGCGATGCAGCCGCACCGTCAGCGGTGCTGCTTGTCAACAACGGCCTGCATGTCGAGGTGGAGATCGACCGCAGCAGCGCGATCGGCAAGGACGATCCGGCCGGCGTCGCCGACATGATCATGGAAGCCGCCGTCTCCACCATTCTCGACATGGAAGACTCGGTCGCCGCGGTCGACGCCGAGGACAAGGTGCTGGTCTATCGCAACACGCTCGGCCTGATGAACGGCACGCTGTCGGCGGACTTCGAGAAGGGCGGCAAGACGCTGACGCGCTCGCTCAACGCCGACCGCGTCTACAAGACGCCCGACGGCAAGGGCGAGCTCAAGCTGCACGGCCGCAGCCTGCTCCTGATGCGCAATTGCGGTCACCACATGTTCACCGACGCGGTGCTCGACGAGAAGGGCGAGGAAGTGCCGGAAGGCCTGCTCGATGCCGCCGTCTCCGGCCTGCTCGCCATCCACGACCTCAAGGGTAACTCCAAGGTCAAGAACAGCCGCACCGGATCGGCCTATATCGTCAAGCCGAAGATGCACGGGCCGGACGAAGTCTCGCTCACCTGCGAGATTTTTGATCGCGTCGAGAAGATGCTCGGCCTGCCCGAGAACACGCTCAAGGTCGGCATCATGGACGAGGAGCGGCGCACCACCGTCAACCTCAAGGCCTGCATCCAGCGCGCCTCCAAGCGCATCATGTTCATCAACACCGGCTTCCTCGACCGCACCGGCGACGAGATCCACACCTCGATGGAAGCGGGTCCGATGATCCGCAAGAACGAGATGAAGGCGCAGGCCTGGATCAAGGCCTATGAGGACTGGAACGTCGACATGGGCCTGATCGACGGCCTGCCCGGCCATGCCCAGATCGGCAAGGGCATGTGGGCCGCCCCCGACAAGATGGCGGACATGCTGGCGCAGAAGCTCGCGCATCCGCAGGCCGGCGCCACCACGGCGTGGGTGCCCTCACCGACCGCGGCGACCTTGCACGCGCTGCACTACCACCAGGTCAACGTCATCGCACGTCAGCAGGAGCTGACCAAGGGTGGCCCGCGCGCCAAGCTCTCGGACATCCTCACCATTCCGGTATCGAAGTCGAACTGGGCGCCTGACGACGTCAAGCAGGAGATCGACAACAACTGCCAGGGCATCCTCGGTTACGTCGTGCGCTGGATCGACCAGGGCGTCGGCTGCTCCAAGGTGCCTGACATCCACGATGTCGGCCTGATGGAAGACCGCGCGACCTTGCGCATCTCCAGCCAGCATCTCGCCAACTGGCTGCACCAGGGCGTGATCACCGAGGCGCAGGTGATGGAATCGCTCAAACGCATGGCCGTCGTCGTCGACAAGCAGAACGCGGGCGATCCGATCTACAAGCCGATGGCGCCAGCCTTCGACGGCGTTGCCTTCAAGGCCGCCTGCGACCTCATCTTCAGGGGACGCGAGCAGCCGAACGGCTACACCGAATACATCCTCACCGCGCGCCGCCGCGAGGCCAAGGCGCTTGGATAACAAGGCGGCGGGTTGAGCCCGGTCATTCGGACGTCAAAAGCCCCGGCGCGAGCCGGGGCTTTTTTGTTGGGCGAAACGCCGCGGCGCGCCGCGGAACGGCTGCGCGCGCCTCGCGTTGTCGGGCCATCAACCAACGGGAGATGGTCATGGATTGGAATCGCATCGAAGGAAACTGGAAGCAGTTCAAGGGATCGGCCAAGGAGAAATGGGGCAAGCTCACTGACGACGACCTCCAGCTGATCGAGGGACGCCGCGAGCAGCTCGAAGGCCGGCTGCAGGAACGCTACGGCAAGGCCAAGGACCAGGTCCGTCAGGACGTCGACGACTGGCTGAAGTCGCTGCACTAGTGCGGCACGAACGAAGCCCCGGCTCGCGCCGGGGCTTTCTGTTTGGGCCGTAGGCCGCTCTCGCTAAAACACCGCGAGATATTTCAACAACGACACGATGCCGATGATGATCACGATCACGCGCGCGATCTGCTTGGCGCGGCCGTCCATCGGCAGCATGTTGATGAGATAAAGCACGAGAATAACGACGAGAAAGGTGACGAGTACGCCGACCAGCATTGCGAGGCCCCCTTCAGGCAAATTGCCAACGGTAGTCCCAACGCCGATCTCGCGCGCCGGTTCCATCCGGCCAACCCATTACAACTTCTGGTAATTCCGTATTTCTACAGTGCGGCCGGCTGCCTAAAACTTTACCCTTTTCCTTTCAGATGCGGAAACCGTTCGGGCTCCGAGCCGCAAACGGTACGCAATTGCCGATCTGCGCGCCCAATGTTTTCGATGTTGCCGGGCGTCTTCACGACCTTTGGAAATGGGACTTTGGGGGGATTTCGATGCTCAATCGTCTGACCGTATCCGCGCTGCTGAAGGCGGTGATCGCGATCACGTCGGCCTGCGTGGTGATTGCGCTCTCGCTCACCGCCTACGAGTCCTGGGATCGCCTCAAGACCGCCAACCGCATCTCGCAGATCGCGGACGCTTCCGCCGATCTGTTCAAGGCGATGCACAATCTGCGCACCGACCGTTCGAGCACCAACCGGCTCCTCAACGCGACCGAGCCGATGGATCCCGAGATCGAGAAATATCTGCGCGGGATCCGCGACGCCGAGATGCCGGCGATGGGACACGCGCTGGAGCTGCTGCCTGCCATGGAGTTTCCGCAATCCGGCACGCTGGTGCCGGAGCTGTCGCGGCTCTACAAGCTGCTGACCGAGGAGCAGAAGCAGTTCTGGGAGGACGTCGCCAAACCCAAGGACCAGCGTCGTGCCGGCCTGCCGAAAGAGTACATGGAGACGACGCAGGGCCTGCTCGAGACGCTCGACAAGCTCTCGAACATCCTGGCCGCCAGCGTCAACCACCAGGACGCGGAGATCGACCAGTTGCTGTCGATCAAGCAGAATGCCTGGCTGCTGCGCAACACCGGCGGTGAAGCCTCGTTGATCATCTCGACCGGGCTCAATGCCGGCCGCATCACGCCGGAGGCCCGCCTCGCCTACACCCAATATGTCGGCGGAACGGCCGCGGCATGGAAGGCGCTGGAATTGTCGGCCTCGGGCATGCAATTGCCGCCGGCCCTGTCGTCCGCCATGGCGACGGTCAAGACCGCCTATTTCGATCCGCAATATCTGGCGCTTCGCGATCGCCTCGCCAATACGCTTGCCAATGGCGAAAAGGGCGAGATGACGGCGAACCAATGGACCCCGGTCACGGTGGGCCGCCTCGCCGGCGCAGTGGCCGTGGCCGAGACCGCGCTCGATGCCGCCAAGAGCCATACGCTGGACCAGCGCAGCGCGGCTCAACGCGCACTGATCGTGCAGCTGACGCTGCTGGCGCTCGCCATCGGACTTGCCGCCGGCGCGATCATGCTGGTCAGCCGCCGCGTCATCCATCCGCTCACCACCATCCGCGACGCCATGCTCAAGGTCGCCGGCGGCGACCTCGCCGTCGACAGCGGCTATCTCGACCGCCAGGACGAGATCGGCGCGCTGGCCGGCGCACTCGAGACCTTCAAGCGGCAGGCGGCCGAGAAGCTCAAGATCGAGGAGCACGAGCGCGAGCGCAATGCGGGCGCGGCCGCACGCCAGCGCGCGGTCGAAGCCTATGTCGGCGAGTTCGAGGGCGCGGTGCGCAAGACGCTGGGCGAATTGAGCGAAGCCTCCGGCGAGATGCGCAAGACCTCCGGCGATCTCTCCGCGGTGTCGCGCCAGACCAACGACCGCGTCCAGGTCGCCGGCAAGGCCTCCAACGACGCCTCGATGAGCGTCGACAGCGTCGCCGCCGCCGCCGAGGAGCTCTCGGCCTCGATCAACGACATCAGCCAGCAGGCGGCCCATGCCGCGGGCATTGCCAGCCGCGCCGTCAATCAGGCTCGCGAGACCGATGGCACGGTCCAGGGGCTCGCCCAGTCCGCAGGACGCATCGGCGAGGTCGTGGGCCTGATCAATACCATCGCGGCGCAGACCAATCTGCTCGCGCTCAACGCCACGATCGAAGCCGCGCGGGCCGGCGAAGCCGGACGCGGTTTCGCGGTGGTCGCATCCGAGGTGAAGTCGCTGGCCAGCCAGACCGCGAAGGCGACGGAGGAAATCTCCGGTCAGATCGCCGACATCCAGAGGGTGGCGAGCGACGCCATCAACGCGATCCAGACCATCGGCGGCATCATCGGCGAGGTCAACGAGGTCGCAACCGCCATCGCCGCCGCCGTCCAGGAGCAGGGCGCGGCGACCCAGGAGATCACCCGCAGCACGCAATTCGCGGCTCAGGGCACCAAGAACGTCTCGGACAACATCACGGGCGTCAAGGCGGATGCGGACGCTGCTGCGGCGGCCGCGGACAACGTGAAGCAGGCTTCGGAGATGCTGGAAAGCCAGAGCCGTCAGCTCGGCCACGAGGTCAGCGACTTCCTCGGCAAGATCCGCGCGGCGTAGGGCACGCTGGCGCCACAAACTCGCTGTCGTCCCCGCGAACGCGGGGACCCATAACCCCAGGGAGAAGTTGTAGCGCGAGCTGCTAACTCCGAGTCTTCGCCAAACCCAATCCTGTGGTTATGGGTCCCCGCGTTCGCGGGGACGACGGCGGAGATTGGGGCGGCGTCGCTTCAACCACCGGCGATGCGAGCCGAACACCGATGATGCGAGCCCGCGCAAGCGCCGCATGCTAACGCCCCGTAATTATACGCCGGGAACACTGTCTAAGTTTTTACCCTTTTCAGGCCAAATGCCCATCAAGCGCCTGCCCGAGAGCATGCGCATCTACGTGCATCCCTTTGGTCGTTCGAGGTTCGTGGGGGCGCCGTTCAGGGCCACGAACTTCGAAACGCATACCGGGGTGTCCGATGCTCAACCGCTTGACCGTCTCCACGCTGCTGAAGGCGGTGATCCTGTCCACCGCGCTCGTCGTTGTCATCGGCTTCTCGATCAGCGCATGGAATTCATGGGGCCGGCTGCAGCAGGCCAACCGGATCGTCGCGGTCTCCGCCGCCTCGGCCGAAGTGTTCAAGGCGATGGCGAACATCCGGGCCGACCGCTCGACCAGCAACCGCCAGCTGACCTCCGACGTCCCGATGGACAAGGACATCGAAAAATACATCCGCGACATCCGCCAGGCGTTGATGCCGGCGCTGGCCCGCACGCTCGAGATCCTGCCGACGACCGACCTCGTCCAGCGTGAGGCGTTCCTCACCGATCTCGGCACCCTGAACAAGACGCTGCTGGCCGAGCAGGCCGAGTTCTGGACCGAGGCCGTCAAGCCCCGCGCTGATCGCCGCGCCGGTCTTGCGAAGGAATATGTCGCAACCGAAGACACGCTGATGGTGCAGCTCGAAAAGCTGGCCGGCGCACTCGCCGCCAGCGTCAACCACCAGGACGCCACCATCGACCAGCTCCTGACCATCAAGCAGATGGCCTGGCTGCTGCGCAGCAATGCGGGCGAATCCTCGCAGATCGTCGGCAACGCGCTCGGAGGCGGCAAGATTACGCCCGAATTGCAGCTGGCCTACACCAAATTCGTCGGCGGCACCGACGCCGCCTGGACTGCAATCGAGCTGGCCGCCTCGGGCATGCAGCTACCGCCGGCCCTCAGCGCCGCGATCAGCGAAACCAAGTCGACCTATTTCGACCCGCAATATGCCGCCACGCGCGACGGTATCATCACGACGATCGCCAAGGGCGAGAAGCCGTCGATGACCGCCAACCAGTGGAGCCCCTATTCGGTGCCCCGCATGATGACCGCGGTGAAGCTCGCCGATGCGGCGCTGGAGGCCGCCAAGGATCATTCCGCGGCTCAGCGCTCGGCCGCGGTCCAGTGGCTGATCATCAACACGGCGCTGCTCGTGGCCGCCATCGTCCTGACCGGCGCCGCCATGCTGGCGGTCAGCCGCCGCGTGATCACGCCACTGCACCGGATTCGCGACGCCATGCTCAAAGTCGCCGGCGGCGATCTCAGCGTCGACAGCGGCTATCTCGACCGCCACGACGAGATCGGCTCGCTCGCCGGTGCGCTGGAGACGTTCAAGCAGCAGGCGATCGACAAGCTCAAGATCGAGGCGCAGGAGCGCGAGCGCAATGCCGGCGCTGCCGCCCGCCAGCGCGCGATGGAGGCCTATGTCGGCGAGTTCGAGGGCGTGGTGCGCCAGTCGCTGGGCGAGCTCAGCGAAGCCTCCGGCGAGATGCGCAAGACCTCGGGCGACCTCTCCGCGGTGTCGCAAAAGACCAATGAGCGCGTCGAGATCGCGGGCAAGGCGTCGAACGACGCCTCCACCAGCGTCGAGAGTGTGGCGGCCGCCGCCGAGGAGCTGTCGGCCTCGATCAACGACATCAGCCAGCAGGCGGCCCATGCCGCTGGCATCGCCAGCCGTGCCGTCAACCAGGCGCGCGAGACCGACGGCACCGTGCAGGGGCTGGCGCAATCCGCAGGCCGCATCGGCGAGGTGGTCGGGCTGATCAACACCATCGCCGCGCAGACCAATCTTCTGGCGCTGAATGCCACGATCGAAGCGGCGCGCGCCGGCGAGGCCGGCCGCGGCTTCGCCGTGGTCGCTTCCGAGGTAAAGTCACTGGCGAGCCAGACTGCCAAGGCGACCGAGGAAATCTCCGAGCAGATCGCCGACATCCAGAAGGTCGCGGGCGATGCCATCAACGCGATCCAGGCGATCGGCGGCATCATCGGCGAGGTCAATGAAGTGGCGACCGCCATCGCCGCCGCCGTGCAAGAGCAAGGCGCGGCGACGCAGGAGATCACCCGCAGCACGCAATACGCGGCACAGGGCACCAAGAACGTCTCCGACAACATCACCGGCGTGAAGGCCGACGCCGACACCGCGGCCGGTGCGGCCGAGAACGTCAAGCAGGCCTCCGAGACGCTGGAGACGCAGAGCCGCCAGCTCGGCCAGCAGGTCAGCGACTTCCTGGGCAAGATTCGGGCGGCCTAGGCCACGCTGGCACGACAAGCGCGCTGTCGTCCCCGCGAACGCGGGGACCCATAACCACAGGGAGGAGTTTGGCGAGAGCTGCTAACTCCGAGTCTTCGCCAAACTTCTTCCTGTGGTTATGGGTCCCGGATCTGCGCTTCGCTTGTCCGGGACGACAATCTTTGTTGGGCTGCTATCGCGACAACTCAGCCAATGCCCGCCCTACTCCTTCGCCACCACCGGCACCTGGCGGAATTTGGCGCGGACTGATTGCGGCAGTGGCGAGAAGTTCATCGCGACGCCGTGGCGGTCGTTGGCGTTGCGGTTGGCGACGACAAGGCCGTCGGCGCCGGCAACGATGTCGCCCTTGCGCAAGGTGGGATCGTCCTCGACCTTGACCTGGGCGAGCCCGACCGGATCCTTGCCGTTGCAGGTGCAGCCGGCAACCAGCTCGCCCCGTTAGCGGAAGGCGTTGGGCAGGTCGGAATAGGATTTTCCGTTCTCTGTCGTCGCCTCGTCGATATTGCTGCCATAAACCAGCGAGGTTTCGGACGCCGGGCAGAAGCTCTTGCAGGATTGCGCCTTGCTCTCGGCATCGTTGCCCTGCGCCGGGAAGTAACGGCCATCGCAGCCGCGCACGCAATAGGCCGTGCCGCCGCCATAGCTGGCGCGCGAACGCGGCGCCTCGTAGCGCGGCATGTCGTCGTTCGGGAACGGGACGCGGATCTGCGGCGGCGGACGCATGCGGAAGCCGCCGAACAAGGCCGAGAAGAAATCCTCCGCATGCGCGGACGGCGTCAGCGCGAGGCCGAGAGAGGCGACGGCGAACAACGCCGCCGCGCCACCGGCCAGTTTGCCGATCGAACGTCTGATCATGTGACCTCTCGTACTCTTAGTTCACGGTCGACGTCGGCATGTTCAGCGCTTGCCGGCCCGACGGCAGCGTCGTCACCGCCGGGCGCTTGCGAACGGGGTCGCCGCCTTTGGCCATCAGCGGGGCGTTCTTCGGCAGCACCACGACCTTGGCGCCGATATTGACGCGGCTGAACAGGTCGATAACGTCCTCATTGGTCATGCGGATGCAGCCGGAGGAGACGAACTTTCCGATCGTGGTGGGATCGTTGGTACCGTGGATGCGGTATTCGCTCGAGCCGAGATACATCGCACGCGCGCCGAGCGGATTGCCCGGGCCGCCGGCGACGAAGCGCGGCAGATAAGGTTGGCGCGCGATCATCTGGGCCGGCGGATGCCAATCCGGCCACTCCGCCTTGCGGCTGACGCTCTGCACGCCCGACCAGGTGAAGCCCTCGCGGCCGACGCCGACGCCGTAGCGGATGGCACGGCCGTTGCCGAGCACGTAGTAGAGATAGGTATTGCCGGTATCGATCACGATGGTACCGGCCGGCTCGCCGCGGTCGAAGCTGACGATCTGCTTGCGCAGCCGATCGGGCAGCGCGGCGTCCTCATCCGTCGCCTGCGGCTCGCCGGTGACATAGCCCTGGCTGGCGTAACCTCGCGAATAGCTCTGGTCTTGCGGATAGAGCTGCGGCTGCATCGGCGCATAGCCGTAGGTCTGCGCGCTGGCGGCGCCGAACGGCACCGTCAGCAATGCTGTCGCAAAGGCAAAAGCGGTTACGGCGCGCGGCGAGAAGCGGCGACGGACGGCAAGAAACGTTGTCATGTGCTGCCCCGTTGGATGTGTGCATCAGGGTGATGCGGCTTTCCAACAAACGCAGTCGACGCGACTCAAGTTCCGCCGCCTGTTGAGGCGGCAACGTCACAGTCAAGCGAGCAGGACTTCACGAAGCCGCGATGGAACCGCAGCCCCACCGGGGCGTTGGACGATCAACAGTGCGCGCGGAAGCTTCCGTGCGGGAGAGAGATATTGTGCGCGTCCTTCCCAATGAACGTCTGATTTCCGGTAACGGCGAAGGCGCCCCGCTCCCCGACAGCCATAGCGAATTGCCGCCGGTGATCCGCCGCACCGAATTCGTTGCCTTCGCGCTCGCTGGCCTGCTCCTGATCGCGATCGTGGCCGTGCTCTATGTCGGCAAGGCGTTCTTCCTCCCCGTGGTGATGGCCTTCGTCACCGGCACCATGCTGTCGCCGGCGGCAACCTTCCTGGAGAATCGCAAGGTGCCGCGCGGGCTTGGCGCCGTCCTGATCGTGGTCGCCGTGACCGCCGTGGTCGCCTTCGTCGTCGCGCTGATCGCCTCGCCGGTGATGGAATGGAGCTCGCGCCTCCCGGAGCTCGGCGCGCAGCTCAAGGACAAGCTGCACGTGTTCGACCGGCCTCTGTTGCTGTGGCGGGAGCTGCAGACCATGGTCGGCGGCTCGGAGGGATTGCCGAGCTTCCAGATGCCGAAATTCGAATGGGTGCAGCCGACACTGGAATTCCTGTCGCCGACCTTCACCGAATTCCTGTTGTTCTTCGTTACGCTGATCCTGTTCATCGCGAGCTGGCGCGATCTGCGGCGGGCGCTGATCATGACCTTCAGCGACCGCGACGCGCGGCTGCGGACGCTGCGGATCCTCAACGAGATCGAGGTCCATCTCGGCAATTACCTGCTGACCGTCACGCTCATCAATGTCGGCGTTGGGGTTGCCACCGGCATCGTCTGCGCGCTCACCCACATGCCCAATCCCGCCGGCCTCGGCGCACTGGCGGCAACCCTAAACTTCATCCCGATCATCGGGCCGATCGCGATGTTCGCCGTCCTGGTCGTGGTGGGGCTCGTCGCCTTCCCGACCATCAGCGGCGGCCTGCTTGCCGCCCTCGCCTTCGGCGGTATCACCTTCCTGGAAGGACACTTCGTCACGCCCACCATCATCGGGCGGCGGCTGGCGCTGAATGCGCTCGCCGTGCTGCTCGCGCTCGCGTTCTGGACCTGGCTGTGGGGGCCGATGGGCGCGTTCCTGTCCTCGCCGCTCCTGATCGTCGCGCTGATCCTGAAGGAGCATCTCCTGCCGCCGGATGCGCCGCAGCTGCCGCAGGACTGACCGGTTTCCGTGAACGGAACTTCCCCGGCGACGAAGCGTTTTCCGGCTATCTCAGCCGTCAACAGTTCGGAGCTCCTGATGTCCACGCCCAATGCCGATGCCGGGATCAGAGACTGGACCGACAAAGCCACCAGAGAACGCCTCGAGAAGGATGTAGCAGCCGTGAAAAGCGATATCGCCGCCCTCACCGACCAGATCACCGACGCGCTCAATACCTTTGCCAATTCCACCAGCAAGCAGGCCAGACGCGGCTACCGCCAGGCGCGCGAGAACATGGATTCGGCGATCGACGACATGTCGGACCGGGGCAGCGCGATGATGGGTGCTGCGCAGGACGCCTACGGGTCGATCGAGGAGACGCTCGAAGATGCGATCACGCAGCGGCCGCTCGCGACCGTGGGTCTCGCGCTCGGCATCGGCTTCCTGATCGGCGCCGCCTGGCGGCGGTAAGGTCCGCGGAACGGAACTAGATAACGGCGGCGCGCTGTGGCGCCGCCGGCGGCGGCTTGTGGGGATTTGAGGAGCAAGGCCATGTTTCAGCGCATCATCGACGGGATCAATGCTTCCGCCGGCACGACCGTGCGGCTGACCTCCCTCGCCGCAGGCGCCGCATTCGCGCTGTTCATCACGACCTGCTTCCTGTGCGCGGCGGCGTTCATCTCGGTGCTCGAGAAATATGGTCCGGTGCAGGCGTGCCTCGCGGGGGCTGGCATTTTCTTCCTGCTGACCCTGACCGCGGCGGTGAGCTATTGGGCCTACAAGCGGCAATTGCGCAAGGAAGCCCACATCGCGGCCGAGCGCGCCGCGAAATCGGCGGCGCACAGCATGCTTGCCGATCCCATGCTGCTCGCCACGGGACTTCAGATCGTTCGCGCCATCGGGGTCAAGCGGCTCTTGCCGATTCTCGCCATCGGCGGCGTCGCACTCGGCATCATGGCGAGCCGCGCCGGAGCATCCGACGAGGCCTCGGCCGAGCCGGCGGAGTGACGTCACGCCCGGCTGCGGCCGATGCAGACCGCGGCGACCGCGAGCGGCGCCGCCAGCGCGACCCACGACAGCGGCAGCCAGAAGCCGGTTTGACCAAGCAACGCGGAGAGCAGGCCGAAAATGCTCGAGGCCGCGAGCAGCGACGGCCAGCGCCAGATCAGGGCTAGCGAACCGCGTCCCGTCATTCCGCGGCACTTGGCGATGCCAGCGGCATGGCCGCCGCAGACCCCTCTTGCGCCCTGCTGGCCCGCGACCGCACGAACCAGAGATAAACTCCGCTGCCAAGCACCACGATCGTGGTGAGGTCAAGCAGCCCCCAGATGATCTTCAGCGGCATGCCGCCGTAATCGCCGAAATGCAGCGGACGCGACAGCTCCAGCGCGCGCAGATACCAGGGCATGGTGACCGCGGCGACCAGCGCGCCGCTCCTGGCATCGACCAGCACCGGGCTGAACAGGCGCGAGGTCAAGGGCTCCCTGCCCTTGGTCCAGACCACGTAGTGGAACGGCGAGCCGAACGGCGCGCCCGGATACACCACGCTGGTGGTGGTCATGTCGGGGAATGCGGCCTTCACGGTGTCGTAGGCGGCCTGCGGCGAGGACAGTTCGGAGGTCTGCGGCACCGGCTTGCCTTGCAGCGGCGCCAGCATCGCGCGCACGTCGGTCTGCTGCCACAGCGCGAACAGGGGCGTCGAGAGCTCGTTGATCACGCCGGTGGCGCCGACCACCAGCGCCCAGCCGAGCGTGACGACGCCGAGCAGATTGTGCAGGTCCAGCCATTTCAGCCGCCGCGACCGGGCCGCACGTACGGTGCCGAAATCAAGCTTGCGCATGAACGGCCCGTAGATCGCGATCCCCGAGACGATCGCGGCGATGAACAGCAGCGCCATCGCGCCGAGGAACAGCTCGCCCGCGAGCCCTCCGAAGAGATCACGGTGCAGCGACAACATCAGTTGCAGGAAGGTGAGCCCGTCCTCGCCGAACGGTTTCGTCTGCTTCAGCACGTCGCCGGTGTGGGCGTCGAACCGGATCGAATGGATCGCCCGGCGATTGGCCTTGAACGCCTCCCAGGAGCTCGCCATGAACACTATGATCTTGGGCTCGTCGTCATCGACGAACACCGAGATGATGGTCTCGCCGGGATACATTTTCCGGCTGGCTTCGACCACCCGGTCGAGACTGACATTGGGCGTGCCCTCCGCCACCTGGGCATAGGGCAAGGCGTCGTCGAGCAGGCCGTCGATCTCGTCGCGCAGCACCAGCGGCAGGCCCGTGATGCAGATCAGCAGCAGGAACAGCGTGCAGATCAGGCTCGACCATTTGTGCACGAACAGCCAGCGCCGCAGTGCGGGCTTGCGTTCATACACACGTTCCTCGAAGGCAGCCTGCTCGCTCATCCCGTTCCTCTACCAGCGGTAGCGCAGCGTCGCAATCACGTTGCGGCGCAGGCCGTAATAGCAGCCGATGTCCTGGCAGAGCGTGACGTAAGTCTTGTCGAAGATGTTGGTGGCGTTGATCTGTGCCGAATAGCCCTTGAACATCGGCCCCAGCGCCGAGAAATCATAATGGAGCGAGGCATCGAACAGCGTCACGGCCGGGACGTAGAACGTGTTGGCGGTCGTGCCCGGCGTCTCGCCCACGTAGCGGACGCCACCGGAGAGACCAAAGCCGTCGAGCGGGCCGCTGCGGAAGGTGTAATCGGCCCAGGCCGCTGCCGAATTCATGGGCATGCCGACGGGATGCCCGCCGAGCTGGGTTGGCGTGTTGCTCCGTGTCACGACGTTGTCGAGATAGGTGTAGGAGGCCAGCACCGTCAGCTCGCGGTTGACCTCGGTCTTGGCCTCGAGCTCAATGCCGCGCGAACGGATCTCGCCGGTCTGGACACGCTGTCCGACGCCGTGGGACGGATCGGTATCCGGTGTCAGCACGTTCTGCTGGATCAAATTGTACGCCGCGATCGTGTAGAGTGATTTGGCATTGGGCTGATACTTGATGCCCACTTCCTCCTGCTGGCCGGTCGTCGGCGCGAACGGACTGCCAGCGAAGGTCGTGCCGGCAGTCGGCTGGAACGACTCGGTGTACTGGATGTAGGGCGCGATTCCGTTGTCGAACTTGTAGAGCAGCGCGCCGCGCTTGGTCACCGCGGTATCGGATTTCGGCGCGATAGCGGTGACGCCGCTCGCATAGGTCAGTGTTTCCGTGCGGGACTGCGCCAAATCGTGGCGGATACCGAGCAACGCGACCCAACGATCGAACTTGATCTGGTCCTGCGCATAGACGCCGAGCTGATCAAGGCTCTGATGGACGTTCGTCGTGTAAGGCACCGGCCCGATCGATACCCCGTAAACCGGATTGAACGCATTGATCGCGGGGACGATCGTGAGGCTGCCATTGAGCCGGTTGTCGGTGGCGTGGAGGTAGTCGAGGCCGGCGAGCACGGTATGCTCGAACGGGCCGGCATTGAACTTCGTCTCGACCTGGTTGTCGGCGTTGATGGAGCGGATGACCTCCTGCGTCGTGAAAGCGCCGCGCGCGAGGTTGGTCGGATCGGTCTGGCCGCCGTTGGGAGACACCACCGCGAAATCGGTGCTGAGGTCCATGTAGCGGACGTTCTGGCGAACCTTGAGATTGTTGTTGAAGCTGTGCTCGAGCTGATATCCGACCATGCCGAGGGTACGGTCGGTCTTGTCGAAATTCGGCTCGCCGGAATAGAAGCTCGTCGGGATGTAGCTTCCCTTGTAGGGCGTGATGGTGCCGATGCCATTCGGCGGCAATTGATTGTAGAAGCCGGCCTTGGGATCGCGCTGATAGGTGCCGAGCACGGTCAGCGTGGTGTCGTTGTCGGGGCGCCAGGTCAGCGACGGCGCGATCGAGATACGCTGATACTCGACGTGGTCGACCTGGCTGTTGACGTCGAAGCCGGACGCCGTGAAGCGGTAGAGGAACTCCTTGTTCTTGTCGATCGGGCCGGAGAGATCGACGCCCCCTTGCGCGCGGCCATAGCTGCCGGTTGACACGAACATCTCGTGATAGGGCTCCAGCGTCGGACGCTTCGAGACGAGATCGACGATGCCGCCGGGCGATGACTGGCCGTACAGCACCGATGCCGGCCCATGCAGGATTTCGACGCGTTCGAGATTGAAGGGCTCGATGATCGGATAGGCAAACACGCCGAAGTTCAGGATCCGCTGCGAATCCAGGTACTGGTCTGCCAGGAAGCCGCGAATATAAACATTGTCGAAGCGCGCGTCTGCGCCGGTCGTCTCGCTGCGCACGCCCGGTGAATAGCGGACCGCCTGCGCGATGCTCTGCGCAGCCTGGGCCTGGATCTGGTCCTGGGTCACGACGGAGATTGCGACGGGCGTCTCGATCAGCGCCGCATCGGTCTTGGTGCCGGTGCCGCTGCGGGTTGCGACCATGCCATCGACGTGGCCGAAGGCCGTTTCCTTGCGGCCTGCTCCGGATCCAGCCTCGGTTGCGGCCGCAGCAGCGGCGCCGGCGGGCACATTCGAGCGTCGCACCGTTCGCGCGCGGGCCGCGTTGCTTCGGCGCGAAGGTGATGCGTTCGCACCTTTCGGAGGTGCGCTTCCCTGCACGGTGACCGGGCTGAGCTCGGTGGGCGCCGCCGTCGATGATTGTGCCGCCGCCCCCGTCGCAATGATCAAAACAACTGAGCTGACGGCCCCCACGAGCCGCCAGCGCCCCACTTCCAAAACGCCCACTGCAACTTCCCCAATTCCGACGGCCGCGCATGCATGCAGCCGGACCAAGGAGGTACCGCAGCGGTTCAACCTTGCCTGCTAGAAGGCCTCCAGCCTGGAGATTTTCCATTTCTAGACTTGAGAAGCGCTGCACCCACGCGCAGAATCATGCAGCATCGCTGCGCAAGGGTCCTTCGTGAGCGGGAGGAAAGATCGGCCCCTTTCCGAAAATTGCGTCCCGGGCGGGGTGAGCGGGGGTTCACCAACGGTGCCGGGCGCGCGCTGCGCAATTTTTTAACAGTGGGGACGAAAACCCGCCCCGCTCACGCAAACGCTACTCGGACGGGCTGGCGGTTGCCGCTAAAAGCAGCGCCCCGATTCCAAAAGAAATATTTAGCAATGAAGCCGTCGGTTAAGGCGAACCTCGCCGCATTCCATCACGACGCCAGGCTCTATTTGACGCTCGGTATCGCCAACTGGTCGGTGTTCGTCGATCACATCCCGAACAACGTCGTCAATTTGCTGACGCTGCGCAATTTCGGCTTCAGCGGCGCCGCGGACCTGTTCGTGTTCGTCGTCGGTTATGGCGTCGCCATCATCCATGGACGGATGGCGCTGGAGCGCGGCTATCTCGTCGCCGCGACGCGCATCTTCCGCCGCGTCTGGCGGCTCTACGCGGCCTATGTCGTGCTGTTCGTGATCTATATCGACACCATCGCCTATGTCGCATCGCAGTCGATGGCGCCGGAGATCATCCACGAATACAATATCTCCGGGATTCTCGAGCACCCGCTGCGCATCCTGGTGCGCGGCCTCGTGCTGCAGGAGGAGCCGCTGAACCTCGACCTGCTGCAACTGATGATCCCGCTGATGGCATTCTTTCCGCTCGTGCTGTGGGGGCTGCTGCGGCGGCCGAACGTGACGCTCGGTGCATCGGTCGCGCTGTATTTGGCGGCGCGCTGGTTCGACTGGAATTTCCGGGTCTATCCCGATCAGGAGTGGACCTTCAATCCGCTGTGCTGGCAGATGCTGATGGTGCTGGGCGGCTGGTTCGCCGTGACGGACGCGCCCGGCCGGGCGCTGCGCGGCATGTCCTGGCTGCGGATCCTCGCCGGCGTCTATCTCATCTTCGCGATGGCTGTCACGCTGATGCGCCATTCGCCGGCCTTGTCCGCCTACCTGCCGGACGTCTTCCTCAGCGGCATCAGGCCGACCGACAAGGAAAACCTCGCGCCCTATCGCGTGGTCCATTTCCTCGCGCTCGCCTTCCTCGCGACCCATCTCATTCCGGCCGATCATCCCGGCCTGAATTGGCGGCCGCTTCAGGCGGTGATCACGTGCGGCGAGGAATGGCTCGCGGTGTTCTGTATCGCCGTGTTCCTGTCCTTCGCCGGCCATCTCATCTTGATCACCGGGCCGAACCTGATGGTGATGCAGATCGCGGTGAGCCTCGTCGGCTTCGCCGCGCTAACCGGAGTTGCCTATTACATCTCCTGGTCCAAGCGGCAGGACCTGCCGGCGGCCTTGCGCCAGCAGGCCTAAAGCGCGATGAGATCAGGATGAATCGTCATCGCGCTTTAGCTCGTTGTTTGAGCATGATCTTTTCGGAAAACCGCCGCACACTTTTCCGGATCATGCTCTAGAGCTCTGTTCCGATGGAATCGGAACGGGGCCTTGGCTGCTTGTCTTGATGCGTTTTCTTCACGCGAACCGGTATCCACTTCGCTCGAAGACGCCTTGCCAAAATAATCGTGCGATTCTGCTAGGCCGAAAGCGGCGGCTGCGCTATGCCGGGTGTCGTGAGGAGACCGGCGTGGCAATGGCGAAAGGCGGGGGTGAAGAAGCCGGCAGCACGCCCCGGCGCGGCCGGCCAAGGTCGATCGAGACCACCAACGCCATTCTCGAAAGCGCCTATGCGCTGATGGCGGCCACCGGCCTTGCCACCACCACCATCGACGCCGTCGCGCGCCATTCCAGCGTCTCCAAGATGACGATCTACAAATGGTGGCCGTCGCGCGAGGCGCTTTTGATCGACGCCTTCCTGCACCATGCCGCGCAGATGCTGCCGCTGCCGCCGGCGAGCTCCGGCAGCCCCGCGGCGCGCACCCGCCGCCACGCCGCGGCCTATGCCGAGGCGCTTCAGGGCGAATTCGGCAAGGTCCAGCTCGCCGTCATCTCCGAATGCATTTCGAAGACCGGCTCGGCCGGGCTGTTCTACGCCCGCTATCTGCAATTCCGCCGCGACGCGCTGGTGGAGATCATTGCCGCAGGCCAGAACGACGGCAGCATCCTGGCCGACGGACCGGCCGGAGATCTCTATGACGCGATCTATGGCAGCCTGTTCTACCGCTACGTCTTCGGCATCACGCCGATCACGCCCGGCTATGCGCGCAGCCTGGTCGACCTGATCCTGCGGCCGAAAGGCTAAAGCATGATCCCGAAGAGTGCGTAGCGGTTTTCCGAAAAGATCATGCGCAAATAACAAGCTAAAGCACGATGAGGATTCATCCTGATCTCATCGCGCTTTAGCCGCGCACAGGCCTTACCGGCGCCAAGATTTTGTCGGTGCGATCGCGCTCGGTCATGTCGACGACCGTCTCCATCGGCGCGGTCAGCTCGTAGACATAGGAGACGTCGGTGAAGAAGCGCTTGGCGGTGCCGCCGAGCGCCTCGGGCGCAACGCGGTCGAGCAGGATCAGGCCGAAATCGGAATCCGGGCGGCGCGTCGCCTCGCTGGTGTTGAACTCCTCCCAGCGGAAATGGAAGACCTCGTCGGGCGCCTCGCCCGTCACCGTCCAGTTGGCGGTGATGTGCGGATGCTTGCCGACCAGCGACAGGCCCTCGTCGGAATGCGAGGCGAGCTCGAAGAACAGCAGCGACAGGCTCTGCGCCGCGCGCGCGCTGACGGCGATGTCGGGACCGGTGACGGCGATGCGGTCCGCATGCGGGATGGCCCGCGCCTCGAACAGGCCCTTCAGCTTGACGCCCTGCCACTGGCTCTCGCTGAGCAGCGAGACCACGTTGGACATGGCATGGATGCGGCCGATCAAAAGCTCGCGCGCGACGTCGATGTCCGAGCCGTGGCGCAGCGTCCGCGTCACGATCGACTGGATCACCGCCAGGATGTTCTTGACCCGGTGGTTGAGCTCGTCGATGACCGCGGTCAGCCGCCGCTCGAAGCCGATCCGCACCTGGATCTCGCGGCTGAGCCGCAAATTGTTGTAGGCGACATAGCCGAACAGGCCGCAGACCATCGCAGTGATGGCAAAGCCAATCGCGGCCACGATGATCGCGGTCTGCTCTGCGCGCCGCGCCGAGTTGGTCTTGGCGTAGTAGCTGAGCTGCCAGTCGCGGCCGCCGAAGCTCACTGTGCGCGTCGCCGACGGCGCCGGCCCGTCCGCCGCCGCAATGCGCGTCGAGACCACGCCCTGGTCGTTGGCGATCAGCTCGCCGCCTTCCCTGCGCGGGTCCTTGAGCGCGACCGAGAACAACGACATGTCGTCATTGGTCAGCATCAACGATGCGAGTTCGTAAGAAAATGTGACGAAGCCGACCGGCACGGTCGCGCCTTCGGGAATGACCGGAGCTGCGACGATCACGCCGATCGGCCCGTTCGGATGCAAGAGCGGCACCGGATCGGAGGCGACCGACCTCTTCTCGACCCGGGCGCGGGTGAGCATCGCGCTGCGCACCGGGTCCTGATCATAGCTGCGGCCGGGCAGCATCTTGGTCTCGTCGCTGCGCGGCTCGAGATCCATCAGCACGTCGATCGGCTGGGTGAGGCCGGTGATCGGCTTGTCGTTGTAGTCGCGGATCTCAGGCCTCGGGAAGCCGGCGGCCGAGATCGCGGCCTGCGCCGCAGCGAGCTCGTTCGGCTGAAGGCGGGCGACCCAACCGGCCACCACGAAATCGGTCTTGAAGGCGTAGATGGCCGAGCGCAGCGGCTCCAGCATGTTCGGCTTGAGCACCGATGGCGCGCGGAACAGGCCTGAGGCGACGCGCGCGAGCAGCTCGCGCTCGGTCAGCCGGTCCTGAACGAGGCTGGCATGAACGTCGATCGCCCGCGCGAGCGCGATCCGGTCCAGCGCCAGCTCCTGGTCGTGAACGCGATAGGCCGCCAGCCCGGAGAGCAAGGCTCCGAGCAGAGCGATGAAACCGATGATGAAACCCAGCCGGACCACGCGACTACTCAGGCGAAAGCAGCAGGTCGACAATAAGCACGGAGCATATGAACGCCGCTCGAACGGCCATGTGCCGAAACAGGGTGAACCCCAGTGGCGGAGATAATGAAGGAGGAGGCATCAGTACGCAACTTGGGTCGCCCGAAAAGCTTAATTCGTCCGGCCGATGGTCTGGCCGGGATTAACCTTCCCCGGGCACCGGAGGTAGTTAATCGCCGTGTCCGAAATTTGTTCCGCCTGGTGCGCCCTGCCCCAGGTGTTAACGGCGAAAAGCGGCTGCGTAACGGCGTCGCGTCCGTCAGCCCGCCCGTTTCAGGCCGCCTTTGGCCTCGATGAAGCTGACGATGCGGTCGAGCCCCTCGCTCTTTTTCAGGTTGGTCATGACGAAAGGGCGCTCGCCGCGCATGCGCCGCGCGTCCGTATCCATCTTCTCCAGGGAGGCGCCGACATGGGGCGCGAGGTCGATCTTGTTGATGACCAGCAGGTCGGACCGGGTGATGCCGGGGCCGCCCTTGGACGGGATCTTGTCGCCGGCCGCCACGTCGATGACGTAGATGGTGAGGTCGGCCAGCTCCGGGGAAAAGGTGGCAGCGAGATTGTCGCCGCCGGATTCGATCAGCACGAGATCGAGCCCCGGGAATTTCGCGCGCATGTCCGCCACCGCCGCGAGATTCATCGAGGCGTCCTCGCGGATCGCGGTGTGCGGGCAGCCGCCGGTCTCGACGCCGGCGATGCGGTCCGGCGTCAGCGAGCCCGAGCGCACCAGGAATTCCGCATCCCATTTGGTGTAGATGTCGTTGGTGATCGCGGCGATGTCATAGCGCTCGCGCATGGTCTTGCAGAGCAGGTCCATCAGCGCGGTCTTGCCCGATCCGACCGGGCCGCCGACGCCGACACGCAAGGGGCCGTGGGATTTCGACATGTGACTTGCTCTCTCTTGATGGATTGAGGGCCGCAACGCTCAGGAACGGAACAGCCGCGTGTATTGTGTCTCGTGCCGCAGGCTGGCGAGATCGGCGCGGAAGGTCGCGCTGCCGAGATCGTCCAGTGTCGCATTCAGCGCCCGATTGGCGGTGGCGGCCACCTTGGCTTCCAGCTTCACCAGCACGCGCTGGCTGTCGGTCTGACCGAGCGGAATGAGGCGGCTTGCCGCCGAGATCCAGTTCGAGACCAGCGCATGCAGGAAGGCGTGCAGCGTCGGCGCCAGAGGAACGCCGTGCATCGCTGCGACGACGCCGACCGCGACGGGATAGACCAGTGGCGCGCGGCATGCCGCGACCAAGGCATCCAGGCCGTCTGCATCCCACGCGGCCCGGGCGATGTCGACGAAGGCCCGTCCCTGCGAGGTCGTCTCCAGTTGCCGCTCGCGCGACGGCACGAAGGCCGCGGCAAGCTCGGCAATATCGCTCAGGGCGGCCTCTTCACCCGCCTCCGTGGCCCGATAGGCATGAACCAGAAACGTCGCATCGCAAAAGCCGGAGCCATCGGCGAGCATCGCCTCGAGCCAGTCGGCGAGCGTCGCGATGTCTGTGATATCGCCCGCCTCGACCGCCCATTCGATGCCGCTGGAATAGGAGAAGCCGCCGACGGGAAACGCCGGCGACAGCCAGGTCATCAGCCGGTACAGCGCCGCCGCCTCGCGCTCGGCGAGGTCACCGGCACTGGCCGGCTCATTTGTGGTCATGAGCATGCTTGTGGCCGTGGTGATGGTCTGGATGGTCGCAATGCTCGTCGTGGTGATGGTGGTGATCGTGTCCATGGTCATGCGCGGCATGATCATGGTGATGGTGGTCATGGCCGTGATGATCGTGGTGGTCGTGATCGTGATCATGGTGATGATGACCGTGACCGTGGTGCGCGTGATCATGATGAGCATGATCATCGTGCCCATGCGCATGACCGGCATCGGCGTAAGCGCCGCCTTCGGGATCGAACGGCGCCTCGATCTCGACCACGCGCGCACCGAGGCCCTTCACCATGGCCTCGATGACGTGGTCGCGACGGATGCGCAGGGCCTTGGCCATGATCTGCGTCGGCAGATGACGGTTCCCGAGATGCCAGCCGACGCGGATGAGATGGTGCGGATCGCGGCCGCGGATCTCGAGCAACGGCTCGGGCGCAGCGACCACCTCGACCAGCTTTCCGTCTTCCAGCACCAGCGCATCGCCGCCGCGCAGCGCGACGGCGTTCTCCAGGTCGAGCAGGAATTCGAGGCCGCGCGTCCCCGTCATCGCCATGCGGCGGCGGTGCCGTTCGTCGAAATCGAGCACGACCGTATCCGCCGGTGCTTCCGTGAAGCGGTGCTGTCCCTTAACCTGCGTCGCCCGGATCATTCGCTTCTACCCTGTTACCGCACTTCGACCTTCTCGGGCGTGATCACCTCGATCTTCGGCGGCGCCGTGAAGCACTTCACCGCGACGCGGCCGAACGTCTTCATGTGCTCCATGGCACGATGCGGCACCAATGCCTCGGCATTCTCCCACTGCTCGACGAACACCATCTTGCTGGGATCAGTGACGCTCTCGTGCAAATCATAGGCGATATTGCCGGGCTCCTTCCGCGTCTCCTTGATGCAGGCGGTGGCGGCTGCGATGAATTCGGCGCGCGTTTCGGGCTTGATGGTCAGGGTGGCAACGACGTAGATCACGAGAAATCCTCCCGGCTTTTCTTCTCTGAGGTTACGATACCGGGCGGGACATTAGACCAGGCGGGATCGAACGCAAAACCCGAAAAGCCGTCCCCGGACATGTTCCGGGGACATGCGTTGAGCCGCTATTTCAGTACATGAAATATCGCTGCGCCATCGGCAGCACCTCGGCGGGGGCGCAGGTCAGGAGTTCGCCGTCGGCGCGGACCTCATAGGTCTCCGGATCGACCTCGATATCGGGCGTGGCGTCGTTGTGGATCATGCTCTTCTTCGAGATCTTTCCGCGGGTGTTCTGGACCGCATAGAGCTTCTTCTCGATGCCGAGCTTTCGCGCGAGGCCGCCGGTGACCGCGGCTTTCGAGGTGAAGACGACGGAGGACGCGGTGCGCGCCTTGCCGAAGGCGCCGAACATTGGCTGGTAATGCACCGGCTGCGGTGTCGGGATCGAGGCGTTGGGATCGCCCATGGGAGCTGCGACGATGGTGCCGCCCTTGACGACGCAGTCCGGCTTGACGCCGAAGAAGGCCGGCGACCACAGCACGAGATCGGCAAGTTTGCCCTTCTCCACCGAGCCGATCAGTTTCGACACGCCGTGCGCAATCGCCGGGTTGATCGTATACTTGGCGATGTACCGCTTGACACGAAAGTTGTCGTTGTCCTTGCCCTTGTCCTGCGGCAGCGACCCACGCTGCTTCTTCATCTTGTCGGCAGTCTGCCAGGTCCGGATGATGACCTCGCCGAGCCGGCCCATGGCCTGCGAATCCGACGACATCATCGAGAGGGCGCCGAGATCGTGCAGGATGTCCTCCGCCGCGATGGTCTCTTTCCGGATACGGCTCTCGGCGAACGCCAGATCTTCCGCGATCGAGGGATCGAGATGGTGGCACACCATCAGCATGTCCAGATGCTCGTCGATCGTGTTGCGCGTGAACGGGCGCGTCGGGTTGGTCGAGGACGGCAGCACGTTCTTGAGCCCTGCGACCTTGATGATATCGGGGGCGTGGCCGCCGCCGGCGCCTTCAGTGTGGAAGGCGTGGATGGTGCGGCCTTTGAACGCCTTGATCGTGTCCTCGACGAAGCCGGATTCGTTCAGCGTATCGGAATGCAGCATGACCTGGACGTCGTGATCGTCGGCCACCGACAGGCAGTTGTCGATCGCGGCCGGCGTGGTGCCCCAATCCTCGTGCAGCTTCAGCGCACAGGCGCCGGCCTTGATCATCTCGACCAGCGCCGCGGGACGCGAGGCGTTGCCCTTGCCGGAGATGCCGAGATTGACCGGGAAGGCATCGAACGACTGGATCATCCGCCCGATGTGCCAGGGGCCCGGGGTGCAAGTGGTCGCGAAGGTGCCGTGCGAGGGACCCGTGCCGCCGCCCAGCATCGAGGTGACGCCGCTCATGAGCGCGTGTTCGATCTGCTGCGGGCAGATGAAATGGATGTGGCTGTCGAAGCCGCCGGCGGTGAGGATTTTTCCTTCGCCCGCGATCACGTCCGTGCCGGGGCCGATGACGATGGTGACGCCCGGCTGGATATCGGGATTGCCGGCCTTGCCGATCGCCGAGATCATGCCGTCCTTGATCGCGACGTCGGCTTTCACGATGCCCCAGTGATCGAGGATCAGCGCATTGGTGATGACGGTATCGGCTGCGCCCTGCTTGTTGGTGACCTGCGACTGCCCCATGCCGTCGCGGATCACCTTGCCGCCGCCGAACTTCACCTCCTCGCCATAGGTGGTGAAATCCTTCTCCACCTCGATGATGAGGTCGGTGTCGGCGAGCCGCACCCTGTCGCCGGTGGTCGGGCCGAACATGTCGGCATAGACGGAACGCTTGATCTTCACGGACATGCTTGAACCCCCATCATTCCGATACGTGCAGCCGCGATCTCGCACTCACTTCGTTGAGCTCGCGCAAAGATCGAGAAATTTGCCGACATTGTCGAGACCAACCTTGAATTCCTCGTGGACCTCGGCCTTGCCGAACTTGAAGTCGATGACACCATCGCGCTTGAAGCGGTCGAATATCTTGTGGCTGACCTGAACGCCGAATTTGTAGCGCCATCCGTCGATGAAAGAATAAAACAGATCGATGGTCGCGGATTCCGCATTGGCATCCGGCGCTACGTTGATCCGGGGTGCCTGATCTGTCCGGATCATCTCCGCCATGACCGTGCGAATGCCCTCCTTGGCTTCGCCTTCGATGCTGACGTAGCCGGTCTTCTGGGTGCAGGACAGCAGCGGCAGGCCGAAAGCGTCACCGGGCTCGTCGGTATCTGCAATCGCAAGAAGTGCGTCCGTTCCCTGGTCGAACAGACGCCATCGAGCCTCGTCCGCATTGGCCTGCGGCGGGCCAAACGAGAGGCCTACGCACGCCGAAAGGGCACAACGTTTCGCCAGCGCGGCAAGCTGACTCACAGCAAAGCCCTCGCTGCTTTCACGGCATCGTCGAATTTCGTGTCGAGCCATGGATTGCCGCCGCGACAGCCGGCGACCACCTGCTCGGCCCAACCGGTGTAGTCGGCGAGATCGTCGCGCTCCTCGTTGGTCGGATCGGTCTGAATGCGGGCGCCGATATTGCTGATCTTGTCGGCGATCTTGATCAGCTTTGCGCCGGGGGATTTGTGCGGAGCGTCCTCGATCTGCTTCTGCCGCCGCTCGGCTTTCGGCAGGCTCATGTCATCGGTGCATTCGACGACGAGGGAGGCGACACGCTCTGAGAATGTCTGCGCAAGCTCTTCGCGTGTGGTGTCGGTGTCCTCGATCGTATCGTGCAACCAACCGGCCGCAACCAGCTCGGCATCGGCCCCGTCGGTCGCGCTCGCGAGCAGGTTCGCGACCTCGGCGAGATGATTGATATAGGGCTCGTTGCCGCGCCCCTTGCGCGCCATGCCGTTGTGGCGGCGCGCAGCGAGTTCAGCAGCTTCGGAGATGAGGCGAATTGGCGACAGCATGGCAAATTCCTCCGTTTTCGCCTCAACGGTGCCGCGTCATGCTCGTTCCTGCTGAGCTCACAGCTTCCCCATGACGTCGCCGCGGAAGCCATAGATGGTCTTCTTGCCGGCCATCGCGACGAGCTGGACGTCGCGGGTCTGGCCGGGCTCGAAGCGGACGGCGGTGCCGGCGGCGATGTCGAGGCGCATGCCGCGGGCTTTCTTGCGGTCGAACTTCAGCGCGGGGTTGGTCTCGAAGAAATGGTAGTGCGAGCCGACCTGGATCGGGCGGTCACCGGTGTTGGCGACCGTGAGCGTCACGGTCTTGCGGCCCGCATTGAGCTCGATCTCGCCGTCCTGGATGAAGAGTTCGCCGGGGATCATTCTATCCTCCTCGTCATTCCGGGGCTCGCGCAGCGAGAAGGCCGGAATCTCGATCAACAATTTCTGGATTCCGGGTTCGCCCTGCGGGCGCCCCGGAATGACGAATTCAAAACTACCTGATCGGCTCGTGCACGGTGACGAGCTTGGTGCCGTCAGGAAAAGTCGCCTCGACCTGGATGTCGTGGATCATCTCGGGAATGCCCGGCATCACCTGGTCGCGGGTCAGCACCTGCGCGCCTGATTGCATCAGCTCGGCGACAGTGCGGCCGTCGCGCGCGCCTTCGAGAATGAAATCGGAGATGATCGCGACCGCCTCGGGGTGGTTGAGCTTGACGCCGCGGTCCAGCCGGCGGCGGGCCACGATGGCGGCCATCGAGATCAGAAGCTTGTCCTTTTCGCGGGGAGACAGGTTCATGAAAAATCTCTTCCGTTCAACGCATCAATTCAGCCAGAGCCGCGGCAAGGCCGCACCGGTGCGCGCCAGCACCGCCATCATGTCGGCGCGCAAGCGCGCCGCATCTTGGGCACAGAACCGCGCCATTGCAAAGCCATTCCAGGCCGAGATTCCGACCTCGCCGGAGAATGAATCCGAGGCCTCGCGGATTTTTTCGACCAGGGCCTCATCGCCAGGGACGATCAGCGCCGTGCCGATCGCGGCGCCGCCTTTGGCTACGGCGGATCGCCCAAGCTTGGCGCCTATATTGCCATCGAGCCGGACCGTCTCGGCGAACACCAGCTTCCCGCCGCGACGCAGCCGCCAGCGGTCGACGAACTCGCCCTGCTCCATCCGCTCGCCCATCGCGGTGCGGCCGAATACGACAATTTCACAAAGCAGGAGCGACGCCGCGCTATCGAGCTCGATGTCGAAACGGCGATGGACCCGGGCGCGATCGAACAGGATGGTCTCCTGGGGCAGCCAGGCGAGATGCGCACCCGCCGCGACTTTCAAGCCGATGTTGAGCTGCGCCGCCGCGCCCGGCGCGCGATAGACCTTTTCGGCGGCCGCCGTGGTCAATGTCAGGCGCGCGGCATCGGCGGCCGCGATCTCGATGTCGAAACGATCGCCGCCGGCGACTCCGCCGGCGGTGTTGACGAACACGCCGGACAGCCCCTCGCCTTCCGGCGACGGAAACCGTACGCGCAGCGAGCCGGATTCATGCAAGGTCCCGCGTCGCGTGACGCCATCGCGGGCATGGACATCGAAACGCACCGCGCCACGGGCGCGGTTCGCCTCGAAAACTCCGGACATGGCTGATAGCTCACTGCGCATCCGCCTCCCCAGCCGGTCGCGGCAAATTTCCGGGCTACAGCGCCATCTGGCGACTGATCTCGCTCGGGTCGAGATTGGAGCGGTCGCAGGTGAATTTCACCGCGCCGCGATCCATCACCGCGAAACTGTCGCCGAGTTCGCAGGCAAAGTCGAGATATTGTTCGACCAGCACGATGGCGATGTTGCCGAGGTTTCGGAGATACGAGATGGCGCGGCCGATGTCCTTGATGATCGAGGGCTGGATGCCCTCGGTCGGCTCGTCGAGCAGCAGCAGTTTTGGCCGCATCACCAGCGCGCGGCCGATCGCGAGCTGCTGCTGCTGGCCGCCGGAGAGGTCGCCGCCGCGGCGGCCGAGCATGGATTGCAGCACCGGGAACAGCGAGAACACGTCGTCCGGAATGTGCTTGTCCTCGCGCTTGAGCGGGCCGAAGCCGGTCTTGAGGTTCTCCTCGACCGTCAAGAGCGGAAATATCTCGCGGCCCTGCGGCACGAAGCCGATGCCCTTGCGGGCGCGCTCATAGGGCTTGAGGCCGGTGATGTCGCTGCCGTCGAGCACGATCGCGCCCGAGGAGATCGGGTATTGCCCGACCATGGCGCGCAGCAGCGAGGTCTTGCCGACGCCGTTGCGTCCGAGCACGCAGGTCACCTTGCCGGGCTCCGCCGAAATCGACACACCGCGCAGCGCCTGCGCCGCGCCGTAGAACAGGTTGATGTCCTTGACCTCAAGCATTGCTCAGCGTCCCAGATAGACTTCGATGACCCGCTCGTTGGACGAGACCTGGTCGATGGTACCTTCCGCCAGCACCGTGCCTTCGTGCAGGCAGGTGACCTTGACGCCGAGCTCGCGCACGAATGTCATGTCGTGCTCGACCACCATCACGGTGTGGGTCTTATTGATCTCTTTCAAGAGCTCCGCGGTGAGATGCGTCTCGACGTCGGTCATGCCCGCGACGGGCTCGTCGACGAGGAGCAGCTTCGGATCCTGCGCCAGCAGCATGCCGATCTCGAGCCACTGCTTCTGGCCGTGGCTGAGGCTGCCGGCGAGGCGGTTGCGCGCCTCGGTGAGGCGGATCGTCTCCAGCACCTTGTCGATGCGCTCGGACTCCGCCTTGCTGCCGCGCCAGAACAGCGTGCCGCGGACCGAGTGATCGACGTTGAGCGCGAGCAGGAGATTGTCCTGCACGGTCTGGCTCTCGAACACGGTTGGCTTCTGGAATTTGCGGCCGATACCGAGCTCGGCGATGCGGGTCTCGTCGAGCCGCGTCAGGTCCGTGACGCCGTCGAACAGCACCGTGCCCTCGTCGGGCTTGGTCTTGCCGGTGATGATGTCCATCATCGTGGTCTTGCCGGCGCCGTTCGGGCCGATGATGGCGCGCATCTCGCCGGGTTCGAGCGTCAGCGACAGGTTGTTGATGGCGTGGAAGCCGTCGAACGAGACGTGCACGCCGTCCAGGTAAAGCATTGCGGAGGTCGCGCGGGTATCCATGACGTTCATGACCGCTTACTCCGCCATCTTCGGTTGGGTGACGCCGTCTTCAGCCGCGGCGCTCGCCGAAGTCGCCGCGCGCTTTTCCTTTGTCTGGTCCCACCAGGCATTGAAGGTACCGACGATGCCCTTGGGCAGCAGCAGCGTCACCAGGATGAACAGCGCACCCAGCATGAACAACCAGTACGGCGCGAGCACGCCGGAGGTGAAGAACGTCTTGGCGTAGTTGACGACGACGGCGCCGAGCGCAGCGCCGACCAGCGTGCCGCGGCCGCCGACCGCGACCCAGATCACCGCCTCGATCGAATTGCCGGGGGCGAACTCACTGGGATTGATGATGCCGACCTGCGGGACGTAGAGCGCGCCGGCGACACCGGCCATGCACGCCGACACCGTGAACACGAACAGCTTGTAGGACTCGACGCGGTAGCCGAGGAAGCGCGTGCGCGATTCCGCATCGCGCACCGCGATCAAGACCTTACCGAGCTTGGACGAGACGATGGCGCGGCAGATCAGGAAGCCGGTGATCAGCGCCAGGCAGCTCAGCGCGAACAGCGCCGCGCGGGTGCCTTCGGCCTGCACGTTGAAGCCGAGGATGTCCTTGAAGTCGGTCAGGCCGTTGTTGCCGCCGAAGCCGAAATCGTTGCGGAAGAAGGCGAGCAGCAGCGCATAGGTCATCGCCTGCGTGATGATCGACAGGTACACGCCGGTGACGCGGGAGCGGAAGGCGAGCCAGCCGAAGCAGAAGGCGAGCAGGCCGGGCACGACCAGCACCATCAGCGCCGCGAACCAGAACATGTCGAAGCCGTACCAGTACCAGGGCAGCTTCTGCCAGTTCAGGAACACCATGAAGTCGGGCAGAACAGGATTGCCGTAGACGCCGCGGGTGCCGATCTGCCGCATCAGGTACATGCCCATCGCGTAGCCGCCGAGCGCGAAGAAGGCGCCGTGGCCGAGCGAGAGGATGCCGCAATAGCCCCAGATCAAATCGATCGACAGTGCCAGGATGGCGTAGCAGACATATTTGCCCCACAGCGCGACCAGGTAAGTCGGCACCTGAAGGAACGAGCCTGCGGGCAGCAGCAGATTGGAGAGCGGGATGAGGATGCCGCAGGCCGCGACGATCGCGAGGAAGATCGTCGCACCGCGGTCCAGTGATCGGGTCAGCATGTGAGGGGTCATGCTTCCACCGCACGGCCCTTGAGCGCGAACAATCCGCGCGGGCGCTTTTGAATGAACAGGATGATGAGAACCAGGATCGCGATCTTGCCGAGCACGGCGCCGGCGACCGGCTCCAGGAACTTGTTGGCAATGCCGAGCGTGAAGGCACCGACCAGCGTGCCCCAGAGATTGCCGACCCCGCCGAACACCACGACCATGAAACTGTCGATGATGTAGCTCTGGCCGAGATTGGGGCTGACATTGTCGATCTGCGACAGCGCCACACCGGCAATGCCCGCAATGCCCGAGCCGAGGCCGAAGGTCAGCGCGTCGACGCGCGAGGTCGCGATGCCCATCGACGCCGCCATGCGGCGGTTCTGCGTCACCGCGCGCATCTCGAGGCCGAGCGCGGTGTAACGCAGCATCGCCAGCAGGATCGCGAACACGGCGAGCGTGAAGCAGAGGATCCAGAGCCGGTTATAGGTGATGGTGATCTGGCCGAGCTCGAAGGCGCCGCTCATCCAGGAGGGATTGCCGACCTCGCGGTTGGTCGGGCCGAACATGGTGCGCACGGCCTGCTGCAGCACCAGCGACAGGCCCCAGGTCGCGAGCAGCGTCTCCAGCGGGCGGCCGTAGAGGAAGCGGATGATGCTGCGCTCGATCAAGACGCCGATCGCTCCGGCGACCAGGAAGGCGAGCGGCACGGCGATCAGCAGCGAATAGTCGAACAGAGCGGGATAGCGGGTGCGGATCACCTCCTGCACCACGAAGGTGGTGTAGGCCCCTAACATCACCATCTCGCCATGGGCCATGTTGATGACGCCCATCACGCCGAAGGTGATGGCAAGGCCAATCGCGGCGAGCAGCAGCACCGAGCCGAGCGAGAGGCCGTACCAGGCGTTCTGCACCGTGGACCAGACCGCGAGCGACGACTGGATCGAGCTGATCGCGCTGGCCGCGGCTTTGGTCACCGAGGCCGGCTGCTCGCCCATGCCGGTGAGCAGCGCCAAGGCCTCCTGGTCGCCGCGCGCCTTGAGGGTGCCGACCGCCTCGAGCTTCTCGACCTCGCTGGCGTCGGACTTGAACAGCAGGATCGCCGCGCGGGCCTCGCCGAGCGCCGCCTTGACCGATTTGTTGGTCTCCTTGGCGAGCGCGGCATCGACCGCGTCGAGCGCGGTCTCCTCGTGCGACTTGAAGACGGATTGCGCGGCCTGGAGACGCGTCGCCAGATCCGGCGATTGCAGCGTCAGGCTGCCCAGCGCGGCGTCGACGCTGCGGCGCAGGCGGTTGTTGAGACGCACCGCGCTCGCACCGTCGGGAACGCTGGCGACGGGCTCGCCGGTTGCGGCGTCGATCGACTTGCCGTCGGCACCGGTGACGTAAACCTTCTTGCTATCGGGATCGGCCATGAGGCGGCCGTCCTGGAGCGCGCTGATGATCGGGAAGGCCAGCTTGTTGCCACTGCCGGCGATCACGCCGATCGCCTCTTCCGTGTCGGAAAACTCGTCGTTGGCGAATTTGGCGACCGCATCCTCGAACGGGCCGGCGAAGGCCGGCAGCGCGAACGCGATCAGGAATAGCGAGAGAACAAACGTACAGAAACGAGCGGATAGATTGGTTGGCACTGTGGATCACCCCGGCAGAAGTGGGGAGAAGACGGCGGAATAGCCGTCTTCTCCCATCGTGCGATAGACGTCAGGTCCGGATCAGGAGCCGGAGCCGAGGCACTTGTTGGTCTTGGTGTTGAAGTTGCCGCACTTCTTGCCGACCCAGTCGCCGATCAGGTCCTTGGAGCCGTCGAGCTCCTTCGACCAGGCATCGCCGGCAACGAGGCTCGGGGTCTTCCAGACCACGTCGAACTGGCCGTTGCCCTTGATCTCGCCAATGAACACCGGCTTGGTGATGTGGTGGTTCGGCAGCATCTTCGAGGTGCCGCCGGTCAGGTTCGGCGCCTCGATGCCGGGAAGCGCGTCGATCACCTTGTCCGGATCGGTCGACTTCACCTTCTCGACGGCCTTCACCCACATGTTGAAGCCGATCACGTGCGCTTCCATCGGGTCGTTGGTCACGCGCTTCGGGTTCTTGGTGTAGGTCTGCCAGTCCTTGATGAACTTCTCGTTGGCCGGGTTCTTGATCGACTCGAAGTAGTTCCAGGCGGCGAGATGGCCGACCAGCGGCTTGGTGTCGATGCCGGCGAGCTCTTCCTCACCCACCGAGAACGCGACCACCGGGATGTCCTTGGCCTTGATACCCTGGTTGCCGAGCTCCTTGTAGAAGGGAACGTTGGCGTCGCCGTTGATGGTCGAGACCACCGCGGTCTTCTTGCCGGCCGAGCCGAACTTCTTGATGTCGGCGACGATCGTCTGCCAGTCGGAATGACCGAACGGCGTGTAGTTGATCATGATGTCTTCCTGGGCGACACCCTTGGACTTCAGATAGGCTTCCAGGATCTTGTTGGTGGTTCGCGGATAGACGTAGTCGGTGCCCGCGAGCACCCAGCGCTTCACCTTCTCTTCCTTCATCAGATAGTCGACGGCGGGGATCGCCTGCTGGTTCGGCGCAGCGCCCGTGTAGAACACGTTACGCTCGGACTCCTCGCCCTCGTACTGCACGGGATAGAACAGGATGTTGTTGAGCTCCTTGAACACCGGCAGCACCGACTTGCGCGACACCGAGGTCCAGCAGCCGAACACGACCGAGACCTTGTCCTTGGTGATCAGCTCGCGGGCCTTCTCGGCGAACAGCGGCCAGTTCGAGGCGGGATCGACCACGACGGCCTCGAGCTTCTTGCCGAGCACGCCGCCCTTCTTGTTCTGCTCGTCGATCAGGAAGAGGATGGTGTCCTTCAGCGTGGTTTCGCTGATGGCCATGGTGCCGGACAGGGAATGAAGCACGCCGACCTTGATGGTGTCGTCCGCGGCCTTCGCACCGGAAATGGAAGCCAGGCCGAGCATCAGGCCGGCGGTCGCGGCGAGCACGCCGCGGCGGCTGAATGATGCCGCTATATCGTGAGTGGATTTGTTAAACATGAGTGTCTCGTCTCCCTGACGCAGGCGTGAATACGCTGCGAAACGGCCCCACGGCCGCCTGCGATTAACGGAATCGCAAGAACCGTGCCATGCCCGAGGCACCCACCAAGCTTTTGTTATTGCTTAAAGAATTGCCATTAATCAAAGTTTCGCCGCAGTCATATCGCCTAAATAACGAGCAATTGAAATGTATGCGAAAGCGGCAGGCAGATCATTTCGTAAGCAAAATGTCCCCTCTGGCTAAATTTGCGGCATAACTATTTCTGCACCGCAATCGCCGTTTCGGGCACGCTTGCCTTGAAAGCGCCCGCTCAATGTTCCATATGAGCAAGCGAAACCTCTTGCGAATCAAGGGGTCGTAGCGAGCCGCGTGTTCTTAAGCCCCCTTCGGGCCTCTGGCTTGCCCCATATCTCCCAAGCCATCCGACACCCCAAACACGCAGGTGTCTTCTCGACACCCTTTTGCGTACGCCGCGCCAGATGCGCCGGGCGTCCGCTTTTGACATGGAAAGAACCCGTCTTTTGACTTCGTTTCAGGACTTCGGCCTCGCCGAACCGATCGCCCGCGCTCTTCGCGAAGAGAATTACGTCACTCCCACCCCGATCCAGGCTCAAACCATTCCGCTGGCGCTGACCGGCCGCGACGTGGTCGGCATCGCCCAGACCGGCACCGGCAAGACCGCGTCATTCGCGCTGCCGATCCTGCATCGCCTGCTCGAGAACCGCATCAAGCCGCAGCCGAAGACGGCCCGCGTCCTGGTGCTGTCGCCCACCCGGGAACTGTCCGGGCAGATCCTCGACAGCTTCAACGCCTATGGCCGCCACATCCGCCTGTCCTCGACGCTCGCCATCGGCGGCGTGCCGATGGGCCGACAGGTCCGTTCCCTGATGCAGGGCGTCGACGTGCTGGTCGCGACCCCGGGCCGCCTGCTCGATCTCGTGCAGAGCAACGGACTGAAGCTCTCGAGCGTTGAATTCCTCGTGCTCGACGAGGCTGACCGCATGCTCGACATGGGTTTCATCAACGACATCCGCAAAATCGTCGCCAAGCTGCCGATCAAGCGGCAGACGCTGTTCTTCTCGGCCACCATGCCGAAGGACATCGCCGAGCTTGCCGATTCCATGCTGCGTGACCCCGCCCGCGTCGCGGTGACCCCGGTCTCCTCGACCGCCGAGCGGATCAACCAGCGCATTCTCCAGGTTGATTTCTCGGCCAAGCCGGCCTTCTTGACCAAGCTGCTGAAGGACGAAGAGATCAACCGCGCGCTGGTGTTCACCCGCACCAAGCACGGCGCCGACAAGGTGGTGAAGACGCTGGCCAAGGCCGGCATCGCCGCCAACGCCATCCACGGCAACAAGTCGCAGAACCATCGCGAGCGCACGCTGGCACAGTTCCGCTCCGGCGAGATCCGCACCCTGGTCGCCACCGACATCGCCGCCCGCGGCATCGACGTCGACGGCATCAGCCACGTCATCAATTTCGACCTGCCCAACGTGCCCGAGACCTATGTCCACCGCATCGGCCGCACCGCGCGCGCCGGCGCCGACGGCACCGCGATCTCGCTGGTCGCCGGTGGCGAGGAGCTCAGCTATCTCCGCGACATCGAGCGGCTGATCAAGGTGGCGCTGCCGCGCGAAGATCTTCGCACCGACGCCGGCCGCCGCGATGCGGGCCCCCCCGCGCCGCAACAACGACAGGGCCGGCCGGGCGGCCGCCCGGGCCAGCGTCCGCAGGGCGCACGGCACGGTGACGGACGGCGTACCGACGAAAGGCATGCCGACGGCCGACACCACAGCGCCGGCCGGCAGGGCGAAGGACGGCATGTCGACGGAAGGCCCGGCGAAGGACGCCATGTCGAGGGCAGACCTGTTGATGGCAGGCCCGGTGAAGGCCACAAGGCCTCCAAGGGGTCTCGCCGTCGCCGCGGTTCCGGTGGTAAGATGAACTCCTCACCAACCGATCGGTCGGAACAGCGTCCCGCGCATAGCGCAGGCAAGCCTGATGGAATACAAGGCGTTGCCTTTTTGCGTCGCGAGAGCCGTCCCGCCGGTCGACCGAACCGCAATCCTCATTCGCACTAGCCGTCCACCGACTGGAGACAACCACATGGCTAAGGAAGAGCTGATCCAGTTCGAAGGACTGGTCACCGAAATCCTCCCCGACGCGCGCTACCGCGTGCAGCTCGACGCCGGACACGAGATCGTCGCCTACACCGCCGGCAAGATGAAGAAGAACCGCATCAAGACGCTGGCGGGCGACCGCGTGACGGTGGAGATGTCGCCCTACGACCTCGAGAAGGGCCGGCTGATTTTCCGCCACAAGGACGAACGTCCCGCAACAGCCGGCGGACCGCCGCGAGGCGGGCCGCAGCGCGGCGGTCAGTTCCGCCGCCGCTGATCGACTCCGGCGCGCGAGCGCGGAATTAAAATTCTGACCTGTATGCTGATCTGCCGCGGACATCGCGGCGGATCAAAAAATCGTGCACGTCAGGATTGTTCTGAGGCCCTATTTCCAATAAAATGAATTAATCGATTTTCGGCCGGACGACATTAGCATCCACCGGTACAGCCGGTTCAGACACGCTGACGACCCTTCCAAAAATTCGATCTAACCTGCCTGCGCGAGCGGGCTTTTACATTGTGTATCTGAGAAGGGACTACCCCCATGAGCATGGGAACCGTGAAGTGGTTTAACGCGACCAAGGGCTATGGCTTCATTGCGCCCGACGACGGCGGCAACGACGTGTTCGTTCACATCAGCGCCGTCGAGCGCGCCGGCCTCGGCTCGCTGCGCGAAGGCCAGAAGGTCTCCTACGAGATCGTGGCCGACCGTCGTTCCGGCAAGCAGGCAGCCGACAACCTCCGCGCCGCCGGCTGAGTCACCGCTCACGGCCCGAAAGGCTCGAGCGAACAAGTCAGCAAATCGACAAGTCAAAAGAAAAGGCCGGGCGGAGTGCACGGCCTTTTTTCATGTTCGCGCCTGCTCGCAGATATCAGCACGACGACGGCACGCTGTTGTAGGGCACACAGGTGGTCTGCCGCGGCCGCGTGTAGGCAACATCGCCCAGCGGAAGGCTCGTCTTCAACACATAGCCTATCGTGGGTGAGTAAGTGTAATTCGCCTCGCCGAGGATAAGGTAGGTCGACGGAACCAGGAGCGCCGCTGGGATCATCGAGGTGACCTTATCGCCGGCCTTCCGGGCAGAGTTCGCCAGCGTCGCCTGCGTCGCTCCGCTCGCAATGGTGCCGGACTTACTCCACTGGACCGTGGCAATGCTGTCGGCATCGATGTAGATCTGCGAGATCGTGCCCTTCACGAGAGTAGCGTCGTAAGGCTGCACGATCGATATGCTTGCGGTGAACGCGTCCTGCATGTCGCTATCGGCGAGCTTGATCGACTGCGACGTCAAATCGGACAGGGTTCGTGCAATCAATGTGACCTTGCGATCGACGGCCACGGCCGACGAGAACTCGACGGTGCCGAAGAACATCACCAGCATGACCGGAACGATGACGGCGAACTCGGTCGCCGCGAGTGCGCGCCTGTCGGCGACGAACTCGCGCACGGAGCTACGGGCATTCCTCCAGATATTCGCAATCGCCTGCATTGGTCAGCTCGGGTCCATCTGTCTCAGAACGGTTCGTTCTTGAATGCAGCAGTCGCCACCAGCAACCGCTTGTTGCTGCACCCCATATTGAAGCCGAGGCCGGTGACGATGAGCGGCCACTGATAGAACAGCCGCACCACAACGACCTGGCCGGAGCCTCCGGGACTGTACTGCACGCCGCTTGGGCTGAAGCTGCAGGAATCGCCATAATTGGTGAGGCTCAACGCTCCGAACGAGCCCGCGCTCACAACGTCGATGGACAGCTTGCTGCAATCAAACAGCGCTGGGATCTGGCTGCAGACGTAGGTCTTGAATGTCGCCTGCGAACAGGGCGTGCTCACGCCGGATACCGCGCAGGCCGTCACCGTACCGGATTGCGCCTGCCCAGTCAGCAACACGCGGGCGGAACTCTGCGTGACGGTTTCGAGCACCTGGCTTGCGAAGAACATGATTGCCACCTCGATGATGGCGAACAGCAGCGCGAAGAAGACCGGTGCGACCAATGCAAACTCGACGGCTGCGGAGCCGCGGCGGTTGCGGCGAAACCGGCGCAGCGCGGCAAGCAGCGTGAACCTCGTAGGCGCAGGCGATGGCATCGCGTCAAATTCCCCAGCAGCGGACGATCATCTGCCGCCTTCAATAGCGGAAACTGATTGTTTAAGTGTTTCAGGCGATCCGCACCCGCCGGACCGCACCGTTAACGGCGCGTTAACCAAGAGCGGTTCGTGGGGACGAGGCTTGCCACAAGCAACGTTGCGGGCAGGACCAGCGATCCTGCCCGGGTAAATCGTGCCAGTTCGTCTTGCTAGTTGGTCTTGCTAGTTGGTCTTGGCGGGGCCGCCGCCACCACCGCCGGCATTGCCGCTGGCAGTGCTGGCGAGCGAACCGGCCTGGCTCATGGTGTTGTTGAAATAGGCGTCGCTGTCGCCCAGCGTCACGCGGCGCTGGCAAAGCGGCATGCAGCTGTAGGACTCGCGCTCGATCCCACGATAGACGGTGACGAGGCGGTCGCTCGGGCCTTCGACCTGGATTTGGCGGTCGACCAGGATCTCGCCGCCGCGGTCGAGCGCGATGAAATTGGTGGCGCCATAACCCTTCCCGGTCACGACGATCATGCCGCCGGGCTGGAGCGTGACGTCCGCGATCAAGGGATTGCCGACCACGATGGTCGCTACCTTGCCCGGAAGCCGGACCAGCTTGGCCTGGTCGACATTGACCGCGATGGTATCGGCGGTCGGCTCGGCAAGGCCGGCAGAAGGCGATGCCAGCACCGCGGCCGCAACCAGAAGACAGACGCGCGCATGACGGCGCAGCAACTCTTTACGCATGCTCTTACCCCCGGGACGTCACAAACCGGCAGAAGCGAACAGATAACAGCGGAGCCGGTGCCCGACCCCGCTAACCTGCCCTTAATTCGTGAACGTTCCGCAAATTCGCCGACTATTGTTTGAATGGACGGGCATTTTGCGGCGCTCGAAGGCGCCGGCCCCCGCCTCTAACGCCGGAACGGATAGGCGAGCTGGCCGGCGATCTCCTTCGGCATGGTCGCTTCGTCCTTGCCGTAGTCCTTCGGCAGCTCACCCTTCGGCATGCGGAAGGTCCCGAACAGCACGTCCCAGATCGGGAAGGTGCCGGCGAAATTGGTGTCGCCGCCTTCCTCGAGCGACGTGTGGTGCCAGCGGTGGAACACCGGCGTCGCCAGCACGTATCTGAACGGCCCGAAGGTCCAGTTCAGGTTGGCGTGCACGAAGGCCGAATGGAAGGTGGTGAACGGGCCGACCCAGATCATCACGTTCGGCGAGATGCCGGCCATCAGCAGCACGACGTCGACGCCGATCGTGCCGAGCACCAGGTTGACCGGATGAAAGCGCGCCGCCGAGATCCAGCTGATCTCCTCGGAGGAGTGATGGATGGCGTGGTACTTCCAGAACTCGCCACCATGAAACAGCCGGTGCAGCCAGTACAGCATGAAGTCGGCGAGCACCAGGAACAGCACGCCCTGGACCCAGAGCGGCAGTTGCGAGAGCGGGCCGTGACCGTTGTCGTAGAAGGCGATCAGCTCGTCGGCGTCGTGGATGTTGAAGACGATGCCGGCGGTGACGATCAGCAGCCCGATCCGCATGGTGCGGGCGAACACCGGAACGAAGAACCAGTAGCAGATGTCGGTGACGATCTCCCGCTTGCGCCACCACGACGGACCGGGATTGCAGGCCCAGAAATGTTCGAGCACCGTGAAAACCACCGCGAGCGCGAAGGTGACGGGGATCACCTTCTCGATGGTCTCGCCAAGCATCAGGGCGACTTGCATGGGCAGGCTCGACATCGTCGCCTCTCTTCTGAACTCTGGTCCTGCCTAGGCCTACTCCGCGAAATTTAAGGGACGGTGAAGCCGATGCTGCGCTTGCGGCGGGTCCGGAACCGAGGCGAATTGCAGCTTGCGCCTTAAGGCGACATTCACTCTGGCCAAAAGCGCCGTGCAGGACGCGTGTTTACGCGATCGAATTAACTCTACCGAAAGAGCTCGGCTCTCATGTTCGGCGCGTCAACGACAGCGCCGAACGAGGCGAACACACACACCAGATGGAGTTACGTTCATGAAGAATCTGATTGCGCGTTTCGCGAAGGACGAATCCGGCGCCACCGCCATCGAATACGGCCTGATCGCCGCCGGTATCGCGCTGGCCATCATCACTGTCGTCAACAACCTCGGCAGCACGATGAACACCAAGTTCGGCTCGATCAGCTCCTCGCTGAAGTAAGCCCCGCGACACGACGGCAAAAGCCCCGGACCTCCGGGGCCTTTGTTTTTTCGAAGACGGCGAGTTCCAGTGGCGTTGCGCAAGTACACAACCGATGCCGCGGTCGCGGCGAGTGAGGCGGAGGCGGCACAGACCGGCTCGCCGGCCTATTGGGTCTGCCTTGCGCTGCTGCTTGCGACGGTCGCGCTCGCCGCGCGCATTGCCAGCTTCTGGTGAACGCGCTTTCGGCGGGCTTATGCCCTCAGGGCCGCCGCCGTTGTCGGTTTGTTTAGCACTGCCGGCTAGCATCGCGCGACGCCCGATCCCGCGACGAACCCAGGCTCAAGAACAGGCCTCAAGACGCCCATGATCCTCGACCTTGCGCGCCTTCTGCTCTTTCCGGCCCTGATGGCCTTCGCCGCCGCGAGCGATCTCTTCACGATGACGATCTCGAACCGCGTGTCGCTGGCGCTGGTGGCGGGGTTCTTCGTGCTCGCTTTCGCAGGTGGCATGGCACCTTACGAGATGCTCAGCCATGTCGGCGCCGGCGCGCTGCTGCTGGCCGTGGCCTTCACCTGCTTTGCGATGGGCTGGATGGGCGGCGGCGACGCCAAGGTCGCAGCTTCCGTCGCGCTGTGGTTCGGCTTCGCGCCGCTGATGGACTTCCTGCTCTACGCCTCGCTGTTCGGCGGCGCGCTGACGCTGCTTCTGCTCCAGTTCCGGCAATGGCCGCTGCCCTTTGGCCTCGCCGGCCAGGCCTGGCTTGCGCGGCTGCACGACAAGGAAACCGGCATTCCGTACGGCATTGCGCTCACGCTTGGCGCGCTGATGGTCTATCCGGAGACCGAGTGGGTGAAGGCGATCGACCTTACTCACTTCGCACTGCGCTGAACACGCCGGGTAAACCAGGCGTTAAGGCGATTTAGATACGCCTCATTAACCATGCTTTGACGAATAGCTGGTCAACTGCCGATTACGGCGGCGGCAGCGTCGCGGCGTTCTGTTGGAAAGTGAAGCGTATGAATAGGGCACGCATTGTCGTCCTGACGGTTGCCATCTGCGCCGGCGGTGTCGCCGCGTATCTGGCGAGCGGCTCGGACAATTCTGCGCCGACCCAAGTGGCGCAAGCTCCGCAGCTTCCGACTGTCGACGTCCTGGTCGCCAAGAACGACATCGGCCTCGGCCAGACCGTGAAGCCGGACGATGTGCAATGGCAGACCTGGCCGGCCGCGACTGCCAGCTCCACTTTCATTCGCCGCAACGAGCGTCCCGAGGGCGCTTCCCAGGTGACCGGCTCGATCGCGCGCGCGCCTTTCATCCAGGGTGAGCCGATCCGCGACCAGAAGCTGGTCAAGGCCGAGGGCTCCGGCTTCATGGCGGCCATCCTGCCCAGCGGCATGCGGGCGATCTCGACCGAGATCTCGCCGGAGACCGGCGCGGGCGGCTTCATCCTGCCCAACGATCGCGTCGACGTGCTTCTGACCCGCCGCCTGAAGAACCCCGACCAGAGCAGCGGCGCGCCCGATATCGTCACCTCCGAGATCATCCTGTCCAACGTCCGCGTCCTGGCCATCGACCAGGCTCCGAAGGAGAAGGACGGCCAGAACACGGTGGTCGGCAAGACCGTCACGCTCGAGCTCAATCCGGCACAGACCCAGGCGCTGTCCTCGGCCCGTCAGGCCGGAACGCTGTCGCTGGCGCTGCGCAGCATCGCCGACGTCAAGATGAGCGAGATCACGCTCGACGATTCCTTGCAGAAGCGCGATGGCGTTTCGATCATTCGCTACGGTATCCCGAGCTCGACCGCGAAGGCACGATGAGGACTGTCGATATGAAATGCAGGGCAGATTTGGCGACGATGCGAACCTCACTGGTCCGCGCCCTGTCGTTCTCGGCCGCTCTTGCGCTGACGCTGAACCCGGTGCTCACCCCCGTGGTCGCCGCCGACTATCGCCCCGTGACGCCGGTCGCGGCCGACGGCCAGATGAACGCGCGCTTCCTCTCGCTCGGCGTCGGCAAGTCCATCGTGATCGACCTGCCGCGCGACATCAAGGACGTGCTGGTCGCCGACCCCAAGATCGCCAATGCGGTGGTCCGCTCGGCGCAGCGCGCCTACATCATCGGCGCCTCGGTCGGCCAGACCAACATCGTGTTCTTCGATTCCGCCGGCCAGCAGATCGCGGCCTATGACATCGCGGTCAAGCGCGATCTCAATGGCGTGCGCGCCGCGCTGAAGCAGGTCCTGCCGAACGCCGACATCCAGATCGACGGGCTCGGCGACGGTGTCGTGCTGAGCGGCTCGGCGGCGAATCCGCTCGAAGCGCAGCAGGCCAACGATCTCGCCGCGCGCCTCGCCGGCGGCGCCGACAAGGTGGTGAACTCGATCGTGATCCGCGGCCGCGACCAGGTCATGCTGAAGGTGACGGTGGCCGAGGTCCAGCGCAGCATCGTCAAGCAGCTCGGCATCGACCTGACTGCGAACCTGAACTACGGCACCTCGGTGGTGAGCTTCACCAACACCAACCCGTTCACGGCTCTCGGCCACAACCTCGTCGACGGCAACAATCTGACCGCGAAATTCGGCGGGGCCCCGTCGGTGCAGGCCACCCTTCGCGCGATGGAAACCGCGGGCGTGATCCGCACGCTGGCCGAGCCGAACCTCACCGCGATCTCCGGCGAGTCCGCGACCTTCATCGCCGGCGGCGAATTCCCGGTGCCGGCAGGCTATGCGTGCGATCCCACCACGCATGTCTGTACCACCCAGATCAGCTTCAAGAAGTTCGGCATCTCGCTCAACTTCACTCCGGTCGTTCTGAGCGAGGGCAAGATCAGCCTGCGGGTGATGACCGAGGTCTCGGAGCTTTCGAACGAAAATGCGATCACGTTGTCCCAGGCTGTGACCTCGACCTCGGTGAACTCGCTGACGGTGCCCTCGATCAGGACCCGCCGCGCCGAGACCTCGCTGGAAATTCCCTCCGGCGGCGCGATGGCGATGGCCGGCCTGATCCAGCAGCAAACCAGGCAGGCGGTCAGCGGATTGCCGGGCCTGATGCAGCTCCCGATCCTCGGCACGCTGTTCCGCAGCCGCGACTTCGTCAACAACGCGACCGAGCTGGTCGTGATCGTGACGCCCTACGTCGTTCGCGCAACGGCACCAAAGGACCTGTCGCGGCCGGATGACGGCTTCGCAGCGCCCGCCGATCCGCAGGCTGAGCTGATCGGCAACATCAACCGCATCTACGGCGTGCCCGGCCGGACCGAACCGGCCAAGAACTACCGCGGCACCTACGGCTTCATTACCGACTGAGCGGAACGGGGACTTCACGATGATGACTAGACCACCCCAGCTTCGCAAACGCGCCATCCGCCTCGGTGGCGCGCTCGTCGGCATGGCGCTCGCGCTCGGCGGCTGCCAGCACGACGAGGTCACGACCGCCTCGATTCCCGACGACTACAGGCAGCGCCATCCGATCGCGATCGAGGAGCAGAACCGCTCGATCGTCGTCTTCGTCGGCCATGCCCGCGGCGGATTGACCGCCGCCCAGCGCGCCGACGTGATGGGCGTCGCGTCGGCCTGGCTGCATGAAGGCACCGGTGCGATCCGCATCGACGTGCCGTCCGGCACGCCCAATGCGCGCCCGGTCGCGGAGACGATGCGTGAGATCCAGGCCATGCTGGCGGGAGCCGGCATCCCCCCGCGCGGCATCAACGTTCGTCCCTACCAGCCGGACGACAGGCGCTTCCTGCCGCCGATCCGGCTCACTTATTCCAGGATCGCCGCGGTCGCGGGTCCCTGCGGCCTGTGGCCGGAGGACATCGGACCGTCGATGAAGAACAAGAGCTGGTTCGAGAACAAGGACTATTACAACTACGGCTGCGCCTATCAGCGCAATCTGGCGGCGATGGTCGACAATCCGTCGGATCTCGAGCAGCCGCGGCCTGAAACTCCGCCCTACACGGCGCGTCGCATCACGGCCTTCGAGAAATATCGCAAGGGAACGACGACGGCGACGACCTATCCCGAATCCGACAGGGCCAAACTCAGCGACACCGGCAAATGATCAGCTACGCTCGCCAGACCCAAGAAGAGCAGCCGGAGGCCCCGCCGCCGGTCGAGGAGCATATTGCGCCTGCGCCGCGTGTTTCGGTCCAGGCCTTCTGCGAGACCGTGGAGACCGCTGCCGCGGTGCAGTCGGCCGGCGAGGATCGCCGTCTCGGCAAGGCTCATCTGAAGATCCAGATGGGCGGCATGGCGGCCGCGATCGAGGCCTACCGCTCGGCACCGACGCCGAACGTGATCGTGCTCGAGAGCGACGGCCGCAACGACCTCCTGGGCGGGCTCGACCAGCTCGCCACCGTCTGCGACGCCGGCACCCGCGTGGTCGTGATCGGCCGCATCAACGACGTCATGCTCTATCGCGAGCTGGTGCGCCGCGGCGTCAGCGATTACGTGCTCGCGCCGGTCGGCCCGATCGACGTCGTCCGCTCGATCTGCAACCTGTTCTCGGCGCCGGAAGCCAAGGCGGTCGGCCGCATCATCGCCGTGGTCGGCGCCAAGGGCGGCGTCGGAGCCTCCACCATCTCCCACAACGTCGCCTGGGCGATCGCGCGCGACCTCGCGATGGACGCGGTGGTCGCCGATCTCGACCTCGCCTTCGGCACCGCCGGGCTCGACTACAACCAGGACCCGCCGCAGGGCATTGCCGACGCCGTGTTCTCGCCTGATCGCGTCGACACCGCCTTCATCGACCGCCTGCTGTCGAAATGCACCGACCATCTCAGCCTGCTGGCTGCGCCGGCGACGCTCGACCGGGTCTATGATTTCGGCACCGACGCCTTCGATGCCGTGTTCGACACGCTGCGCTCCACCATGCCCTGCATCGTGCTCGACATCCCCCACCAATGGTCGGGCTGGACCAAGCGCGCCTTGATCGGGGCCGACGACATCCTGATCGTCGCGGCGCCCGACCTCGCCAACTTGCGCAACACCAAGAACCTGTTCGACCTGCTGAAGGCCTCGCGCCCCAACGACCGGCCGCCGCTGTACTGCCTTAACCAGGTCGGCGTCCCCAAACGGCCCGAAATCGCCGCGGCGGAGTTCGCCAAGGCGATCGAGAGCCAGCCGGTGGTCTCGATCCCGTTCGAGCCTCAGATCTTCGGCTCGGCGGCCAACAACGGCCAGATGATCGCGGAGATCTCCGCCAACCACAAGTCGATCGAGATGTTCCTTCAGATCGCCCAGCGCCTGACCGGCCGCAGCGAGACGAAGAAACAAAAGTCGTCCCTGCTTTCACCGCTGATTGAGAAGTTGCGGGGAAAATAGGCCGCCGCATGGAGTCGTTAAGTGTTCGGTAAGCGTAGCGGAACAGACACCGACCTTCGGGCCCCCAAGCCCGGTGCCGTGTCGCCAGAGCCGACCCCGGCTCCGGCGCCGACGGTGTCGCGCGCGCCACCTCCGCCGGCGGTCGCCTCGCCGCCGCTCGCCCCGATCAAGGCCCCGCCGCCGCCTCCGATGGAGAGCCGCCGCTCGGACAATTATTACGAGGTCAAGGCCACCATCTTCGGCGCGCTGATCGAGGCCATCGACCTGGCCCAGCTCGCCAAGCTCGATTCCGAATCCGCGCGCGAGGAAATCCGCGACATCGTCAACGAGATCATCGCGATCAAGAACATCGTGATGTCGATCGCCGAGCAGGAAGAGCTGCTCGACGACATCTGCAACGACGTGCTCGGCTACGGCCCGCTCGAGCCCCTGCTGTCGCGCGACGACATCGCCGACATCATGGTGAACGGCGCCAACACCGTCTACATCGAGGTCGGCGGCAAGATCCAGCGCACCGGCATCCGCTTCCGCGACAACCAGCAGCTGCTCAACATCTGCCAGCGCATCGTCAGCCAGGTCGGCCGGCGCGTCGACGAATCCTCGCCGATCTGCGACGCGCGTCTCGCCGACGGCTCCCGCGTCAACGCCATCGTGCCGCCGCTGTCGATCGACGGGCCCGCACTCACCATCCGCAAGTTCAAGAAAGACAAGCTGACGCTGGATCAGCTCGTCAAGTTCGGCGCGATCTCGCCGGAGGGCGCCGAGATCCTCCAGATCATCGGCCGCGTCCGCTGCAACGTGCTGATCTCTGGCGGTACCGGCTCGGGCAAGACTACGCTGCTCAACTGCCTCACCAACTACATCGAGCACGACGAGCGCGTCATCACCTGCGAGGACGCCGCCGAGCTCCAGCTCCAGCAGCCCCATGTGGTGCGGCTGGAAACCCGCCCGCCCAACATCGAGGGCGAGGGCCAGGTCACCATGCGCGAACTGGTGCGTAACTGCCTGCGTATGCGCCCCGAACGCATCATCGTCGGCGAGGTCCGCGGACCCGAGGCGTTCGACCTGCTCCAGGCCATGAACACCGGCCATGACGGCTCGATGGGCACGCTGCACGCCAACAACCCGCGCGAGGCGCTGTCGCGCTGCGAATCCATGATCACGATGGGCGGCTTCTCCCTCCCTTCGCGAACCATTCGCGAGATGATCTGCGCCTCGATCGACGTTATCATCCAGGCCGCGCGTCTTCGCGACGGCTCGCGCCGCATCACCCACATCACCGAGGTGATGGGCATGGAAGGCGACACCATCATCACCCAGGACATCTTCCTCTACGACATGGTCGGCGAGGACGCCAACGGCAAGATCATCGGCCGGCACCGCTCGACCGGCATCGGCCGCCCGAAGTTCTGGGAGCGAGCCCGCTACTATGGCGACGAGAAGCGCCTTGCCGCCGCGCTTGACGCTGCGGAAGTGGCGCCGAAGACGTAAGCAGGTCAGCGCGCCATGAACATGCAGGTCCTCGCCCTCGCCTTCCTCGCCACCGCCGCCGTCGGCGGCATCGCCTGGGTCTTCCTCTATCCGCTGCTGTCGGGGGAACGAAAGGCCGAAAGCCGCCGTGCCTCGATCGCGCGCGCCGAGGCGCCGACCGCGCGCCAGGCCGAGAAAACGCAACGCTCGCGCCGCGAGCAGGTGGAGTCCACGCTCAAGGATCTCGAGGCCCGGCGCCTTCAGGAGAAGAGCGCCTCGCTCAGCGTCCGCCTGTCGCAGGCGGGGCTAGACTGGACACCGCAGAAATTCTGGATCGTCTCCGGCATCGTGGCGGCCGTGTGCTTCGCCGCCGTTATGTTCGGCGGCGGCGGTCTGCTCGGCGCCAGCGGCCTCGCCTTTGCCGCCGGCCTCGGCCTGCCACGCTGGGCGCTTGGCTTCCTGAAGAAGCGCCGCGAAACCAAGTTTCTGCAGGCGTTGCCCGATGCGGTCGACGTCATCGTACGCGGCATCAAGGCGGGCCTGCCGCTATTCGAATCGATCAAGGTCGTCGCCGCCGACTCGCCGGAGCCGCTGCGCAGCGAGTTCCTCGCCATCATCGAGACGCAGGCGATCGGCATGCCGCTTGGCGAGGCCTGCTCGCGGCTCTACGAGCGCATGCCGCTGCCGGAAGCCAATTTCTTCGGCATCGTGGTATCGATCCAGCAGAAGTCGGGCGGCAACCTCTCCGAAGCGCTCGGCAACCTCTCCAAGGTGCTGCGCGACCGCAAGAAGATGAAGGAGAAGATTCAGGCGATGTCGATGGAAGCCAAGGCCTCCGCCGGCATCATCGGCTCGCTGCCGCCGATCGTGATGTTCCTCGTCTATCTCACGACGCCGCAATACATCTCCCTGCTTTGGACCCATCCGACCGGCCAGTTCATGCTGGTCTGCTGCGTCATCTGGATGTCGATCGGCATCATGGTGATGAAGAAGATGATCAATTTCGACTTCTGACGGTGCCCCATGGTCGACTTCCTCATTACGAAACTGCATGACGCGCACTTCATGACCATGCTGCTGGCGGCCATCGCCGCCAGCGCCACCGTGTACACGCTGGTGATGCCGCTGTTCGCCGGCGAGGGCCTCTCCAAGCGCATGAAGGCGGTGGCGAGCGAGCGCGAACGCATCCGGCAGCGCGAGCGCGACCGCCTCAACAAGAACGAAAAGGTCTCGCTGCGCCAGACCCCGAAGCAGATCGTCTCCAAGGTCGTCGAAGACTTCAACCTCACCAAATGGCTCGCGCAGGAAGCCGCGCGCGACAAGCTCATCATGGCGGGCTATCGCGGCCAGGCCCCCTACATCACCTTCCTGTTCGCGCGCATGGTCGCCCCGATCGTGCTGTTCGTCGGCTCGGTGATCTATGTCTTCGTGATCGCGCACATGGAGCAGGCGATGCCGATCAAGATCGGCATCTGCATCGGCGCGGCCTATCTCGGCCTCCAGGCCCCAATGCTGTTTCTCAGGAATGCGATCTCCAAGCGCCAGCTCTCGATCAAGCGCGCCTTTCCCGACGCCCTCGACCTGCTGCTGATCTGCATCGAAGCCGGCATGTCGGTCGAAATGGCGTTCCGCAAGGTCGCCACCGAGATCGTCGGCCAGTCGATCGCGTTGTCGGAGGAGTTCACGCTGACCACGGCCGAGCTGTCCTATTTGCAGGATCGCAAGGCCGCCTATGAGAACCTGGCGCGGCGCACCGGGCTCGAGGGCGTCAAGTCGGTCTGTCTCGCGCTTCAGCAGGCGGAGCGCTACGGCACCCCGCTCGGCCATTCCCTGCGCGTCATGGCGCAGGAAAACCGCGACATGCGCATGAACGAGGCCGAGAAGAAGGCCGCCGCGCTGCCGCCGAAACTGACGGTGCCGATGATCCTGTTCTTCCTGCCGGTGTTGTTCGTGGTCATTCTCGGACCGACCGGCATCAAGATCTCCGAGCTGCACTACTAAATATGTGGGCCGCGCGCGGCCCGCATATCGGCTTCAAATCGCAAAATCGGGTTTGATCAGTCGGCCTGGCTGAGCGAAGCGACCGGCGTGCGCTTCGGTGCGCCGCGCGGCGTATCGCTACGGCTCAGCATGTCCTTCAGATAAGCGACGTTGGCCGCGGCCTGATCCGGCGGCAGGTCCGCCTTCACGATGGTCTCGGCCTCAGTGAAACGGCCTTGAAGACCGACGACAAGGCCGAGGTTCTGCCGCACGCGGCTGCTGGCGCGCGGCGAGGCATAGGCCTGCCGCAGCGCCTCCTCGGCCTTGGGCAAATCCTTCGATAGCATGTAGGACAGGCCGAGATTGGAGAGCACGCCGGGATCGCCCGGAGCGATCTTCAACGCGCTCGCGTAGTAGGAGCGCGCCTCCTCGTGACGGCCCATCTGATCGAGCGCGGTGCCCTGCACCGAGAGCAGGCGCCAGTCCGGATTGTCGGGCGAGTGCGCCTTCGACAGCACGTCGAAGGCCTGCTGGAAATTACCGTTGTCGGCGAGCGCGCGGCCGTACTGGGCGAGCAGCGCCTTGTTGCCGGGATTGGCGATGGTCGCCTGTTCCAGCACGGCAGCGGCCTGGGCGCGTTGGCCGTTGGTGCGCAAGGCCTGACCATAGGCGAGCGCCGCGTCGGGATCCTTGGGATTGGCGCGGTAGCGCTCGCCATAGACCTCGACGGCACGTACGGGATCTGCGGGCGGCGCGGCTTCCGCCTTCGACCCGATCGAGCCGGTGACGTCGGAGAGCTTTGACATTGCCGTGCAGCCGCCGAGGCCGGTCGCCACCATCGCGATGAGCGAGGCAGACGCGAGAAGCCGGGCAGGACTGAACCGTTGACGCATGACGCTTTGACTCTCGAGCCAATTGATCGAGCCGAACGCGTCAGCAATAGACTGTTAACCCTAACGGCCGGTTAACGTCAGCCTCCCTGCCCCTCATGGCGGCGTCTGCGGTGGCGCCTCGCCGCCGAGGTCCAGATCGAGACCAAGATCCAGACCAAGCCGCTTCACTTGTTCGTTCAGGTCCCGCAGGGATTGAACCCTCTGCCGTGCCTCCGCCGCGACATCGATGTCCGTGCCCGGCATCCCCGGCAATTCGCGCTGAAGATCGTCGCGATGGACCAGACGCCTGGCGCGGAGCTCATCGAGCTGATCGTCGTCGATGCCGAGCACGGCGGCGGATTGCGCGATCAGCCGTCGCAGCAGCAGCGTCACCGCTGCCAGCGCATCGACCTCATGCTTACGCCCCGACCTCGCGAATTTGCTCGCGAGGTCGGCCCAGGCATGGGAGGTGACGAGATAGACATAGAGCGCGCTCGCCCACGACGCCTCGCCATCGGCGTAGAAGGCGCGGCGCATCAACAGCCGGCGGACCAGTGCTGCGACCTGGTCCCGCGTCAGCGTCCTGTATGCGCCGATCTCGATCATCGCCTGGACGGCAGGGTCGCGCGAAAAATCCCGCCCTGGCGGCAACCTGATGACGCCATCAGGCAGGTTGGAGTCGAGCGTCCCGAACGCGCCGTCGTTGCGCGGCCGCGAATAGCGGGCGATCGCGAAGCGATACGCCGTCTGGCCCGCATCGGACGACGGGCCGAAATGGACGATGTTGAAGCCGGCATCGTCGCCCGCCTGGCCGGTCGAAGACGGACAGGAGAGCACGTAGATCGTGCGCCAGAGCGCCTCGCCGCTGTCGCTCCGCGTGGCGCGCGGATCGAGGATTGAATACCGCGTCAGTCCCTCGACATGGCGGTGGCCATGCAGAACCAGATTGACGTTGAGCGAGGTCGCAGCTTCAAGGAAGGTCGCGGGCGCAGCCAGATACATCAGCGGCTCGTCGGGTGCCCCGAGAAACCGCTTTCCTTCGCCGGTCGCCTGCGGCAGCGGATGGTGATGCAGCGCCAGCACGCGCACCAGGTTCTCCGCCGGCTCGGCATAATCGGCGCGTCCCCCAGAGCCCATGCTGCCGGCGAGCTCGACGCTCAGCCGGGCTGAATCGGCGACCAGCGCGTGGTAGGCGTTCTCGTCGATATTGCCGCTCGCCAGCTTCGAGAGGCTGGCGCGGTTGGAATCCAGCAGCACCAGATCGAGTCCAGCCTGGCGGTAGTAGACGCTCTTCGATGTCCGCGGCAGATGCAGGTAGTCGTAGACGTCGTGACGACCCGCACGCTGGCTCGGGCGCTTGACGTCGTGATTGCCGGCAACGGCCTGGATGTCCGTGAACAGCCCGGTCTGGCGGAACGAGGCGATGACGGCGAGCGCTTCATCGAGCGCACGCGGCGTCGGATCCTCGACGAGATCGCCAGTGATCAGCAGGATGCGGTCGGGAACGTCAGCGACATCGGCCATCGCTTCGCGAATTGCGGCACTGAGCGTCTCGATCGTCGCCAACAGCCGGCCGGACCCGTCCAGATGCAGGTCGGAGATGTGCGCAATAACGAATGATCTATCCATTTTGCGCCGCTCATTCGCGAATGCTGCGCCGCCTAAATGATCGGAAGAATGCCTTGGACGAAGAGCTCAGGACGAACAGATCAGACCGGGATCGGGCCCGGCAGGGGTGACCCGGGCAGATAACGCGTGCCGCTGCCAGCTTACTCTCAATACGTGCAGAAACATACGGCACAATCTAAAATACTAGTCAATAATGCCACAACCGCGGCGCTAGTAAAGCCCTGCGGCTGCGCCGTCGTGAACGGCAGTTCTCAACACGAGATACGAGAGCTGCCCGACGAACGTTTCGTCGGTCCCGATCAATATTCGATGGCCAGGCGCTTGCGGATTTCGTCGATGCGCTTGTCGAGCGCATCGAACCGCGCGTGGACGGAGCGGTCGTGGAGATAGAAGACGTAACCGCCGGCAAGGAATGCGAAGATCCAGTGATGATGCTCGACATAGCCAAAGATCGCTTCGACGGCCTGGCCGATGAATGTGACCACGCTCCACACAAATTCCATCGCACGTCCTCCCGGCAGGCTTCGTCGTCGGCCGCTGGCGATCCCGGCAGAGCTGGCGGCCGCTCTCCGGAACCTAGCATGGCCCCCTCGCGGCGAGTAGCGGCTCGCTGAACGGTGACAGCAAAGCCGATTGCGGCCACGGCAAAACTCTGCGAAGTCTCGTGCCTTCGCATGACCTGTCGATCTGACGATCCGGACCCGCCAATGCCTTCTGTCTTCGAGACATCGTCCACCGCCATCCCGATCACCTTCGTCACCAAGTCGAGCTGGGATGCGGTGCGCGAAAGCTTGCCGCCGGCACAACGCCAGTTCGCCACTGCCAGCGCTTATGCCGCCAAGCCCGGCGGTTATCTGGCGCTGCCGACGCCCGACGGCGCAATCGCGGAGGTGCTGTTCGGCCTCGATGACGACGGCGCAAGATCGCGCGACCTATTCCGGCCTGGCGCCCTGCCCGGCCTGCTGCCGCCGGGCACCTATCGCTTCGCCAATGCACCGCACGACGCACGGCTGGCGGCGCTCGCTTTCGCGCTGGGATGCTACCGCTTCGCGCGCTACCGCAAGGCCGATCGCCCCGACGTCCGGCTGGTGCCGCCCGATGGTGTCGATGCCGCCGAGATCACCCGCATCGCGGATGCCGCGATGCTGGCGCGCGACCTCATCAACACGCCGTCCAACGACATGGGGCCCGCGGAGCTCGCTGCGGCCGCGCAAGACCTCGCCGCTGAGTTCGGTGCAAGCTTTGCCTGCACCCTCGGCGAGGATCTGGAGAAGGGTTTTCCGCTGATCCACGCCGTCGGCATGGCCTCCAGCCGCGCGCCGCGGCTGATCGACATCGGCTGGGGCGATCCCTCGCATCCCAAAGTGACGCTGGTCGGCAAGGGCGTCTGCTTCGACACCGGCGGGCTCGATCTCAAGCCGTCGAGCGGCATGCTGATCATGAAGAAGGACATGGGCGGCGCCGCCAACGTGCTGGCGCTTGCGCGCATGGTGATGGATGCCAAGCTGAAGGTGCGGCTGCGCGTGCTGATCCCGGCGGTGGAGAACGCGGTCGCCGGCAATGCCTTCCGCCCGCTCGACATCTTCACCTCGCGCAAGGGTATCACGGTCGAGATCGGCAACACCGACGCGGAAGGCCGGCTCGTGCTCGCCGACGCGCTGGCGCTGGCCGACGAGGAGAAGCCGGACCTGCTGATCGACCTGGGCACGCTGACCGGCGCGGCGCGCGTCGCGCTGGGACCGGATTTACCGCCCTTTTACACCAATGATGAGACGCTCGCCGCCGACGTCGCGCGTTGCGCGGTGAAGGAGAACGATCCGTTGTGGCGGATGCCGCTGTGGCCGCCTTACGATGCGTGGCTGGATTCGAAGACCGCCACCATCACCAACGCCCCAGCCGGCGGCTTTGCCGGTTCGATCACCTGCGCGCTGTTCCTGCAACGCTTCGTCGAGCACGCCAAGAGCTGGCTGCATGTCGATATCTACGGCTGGACCCCGTCGGCAAAGCCCGCGCGCCCCGAGGGCGGCGAATGCCAGGCCGCGCGCGCCATCTACAAAGTGCTGAGCGAGCGCTATGCATGATCCGCGATTGACGCCGGCGCGGGGCGACCTCGCCGCGAAATATCTCGAAGGCAAGGTCGAGGCGAAGCGCTTCGTCGCCGGCGAGGAATTCGAGGTGGTCGATCCGATAGCGCCGGTGCGCGAGCAACCGTCATCCGGCGCAATGCTTATGACCGAAGCGCTGCGCGGCGAGCGGGTCACGGTCTACGATCGCAACGGCGAAGGCTGGGCCTGGGGCCAGCTCAATGGCGATGGCTATGTCGGCTGGCTGCCCGATGCGGCGCTGGGCAAGCCATCGGCCGCCCCGACCCATGTGGTCAACGCGCTGCGAACGCTGGCTTTCCCCGGCCCCTCCATCAAGCTGCCGCCATCAGCCACGCTCGTGCTGGGATCGAAGCTCGCAATTGCGCGCGAGGATGGCAGCTTTGCCGTGGCGCATGACGGGACCTTCTTGCCGAAGGCGCATCTCGTCCCGCTCGATCATCGCGAGCCGGATTTCGTCGCAGTCGCGGAACGCTTCGTCGGCACGCCCTATCTCTGGGGCGGCAAGAGCAGTCTTGGCATCGATTGCTCGGGCCTCGTCCAGGTCTCGCTGACATCTGCCGGCATCGGCTGCCCGCGCGACAGCGACATGCAGCAGGCAAGCCTCGGCCGCGCGCTCGAGCCGCACGAGCGGAGCAGCCTGCTGCGCGGTGACCTGATCTTCTGGAAGGGGCATGTCGCGATCGTGCGCGACGGCACTACCATGGTCCACGCCAACGCGTATCACATGGCGACAGTGATCGAGCCGATCGCGCCGGCGCTCGCGCGGATCAGGCAAGCCGGCAGCGACGTCGTCGCGATCAAGCGGCTGTAGGGCCTTTATTCATAGTTCGCCGTGTCCGCTTTACTCGCCGAAGGCGACGTTGAAACCGATACGGCCGCATGTCGGTCTTGAGCCCGAAGCGGATCCGCATCTGATCGATATCAGACATCGCCACGCTGCTTGGGCACATCGCCGGCGCTGGTCTTCGGCTTGGAAATCGGAGGGATGCAGCTGCCGAAACGTGGATCGAGCGGATCGTAACGCGACCTCGTTCTCGCGACGATATACAGCACCGCCAGTGCGAAGGAACCAAGCAGCAGCAATAGCCACGGGGGTGGCCGACTTGCGATCAAAATCACCGTTGCTCCAATCAGGAGCAAGGCAGCAACAGTGCCCGAAGACAGCTTTGAGGCCATCACCGTCTCCGCGCCAAGCTCTCGGGCCGGATGTTACCGCGGATAGCGATATATTCGAGCGAAGCCGACTGCGACACTCCAGCACAGAGGACCGCAAATCTCGTGCGTTCCCCAGGTTCATTTTTCAGGGAACTCATGCAGAATCATTCGAGCAAGTCGGCAATCGAAAGGCATCCCGCCCCCACCTCGCAGCGCAGCTACGGAACAACGTTACAATTGAGAGGTTTGCGGAACGAAACGCGTCGTCAGTCTTTCTCTGGCTTTGGGAGGTGCCCATGAGTTCACAAGCCAGGGAAGGCGCGTGTGCGTTCGCTTGGCGAAACTACTTGCTGATCCATAGCGGTATCAGCGAGAACGACAACAGGCGTTCCGCACTCTACAGCTACATCACCAATCTTCGCGACACCGGCGAAGATGACTTCGATCTCTTGCAAATAGCCGCAGTTGCCTACCTGAAGAAGCTGGATGAATTGCACGACGACCGAGGTGCGCGGCTCGCGGCAGATCAGGTTTTGGCCGAGTGTTTGGAAGCACGCAGTTCACAACCCGGGAGGTGACTTCAGGTCATAACACCAGAGCAAAGGAGCGAACAGCATGGCCGACAAGACCGCTACTGAAGACCGTTTCGCCAACGACCCGCAACGGCGCATCGCCGCAGCGACTGCAATCGGCATGCATGCATTGAAACCGATGATCAACCTTCAGGTCTCAATGTTGAGGATGTGGGCCGACAGTATCGAGAGGTTCGCGGGCAATTACGAAAAGGGTTTGGAAAAAACAGCGAGCACGGTCGAGGAACAATCAGACAAGCAACGCGCCGCGTAGATTAGCGCGATCTGATAGGTGCGGCCCACTTTGGCCGCAGGCAGAAGCGTTCCCTGGGTTCGCGCTAGCGCGCATCCCGGGGATGCGCTACCGCGCACCCCGGGATGACTGGGATCAGGTCGCGACCGACCCGTTCCCCGCCGTTTCCAGCCGGAACGCCGCCGCGAACAGCGCGCGCGTGTAATCGGTCTTCGGATTCTTGAACAGTTCCGCGGCCTGCCCCTCCTCGACCACCTTGCCGCCACGCATCACGATGAGGTGGCTCGCGAGCGAAGCGACGACGCGCAGATCGTGCGAGATGAACATGTAGGTGAGCTCGCGCCTGCGCTGGAGCTCGCGCAACAGATCGACCATCTGCGCTTGGATCAGCATGTCGAGCGCGCTGGTTGGCTCGTCGAGCACGACGAAATCCGGCTCCAGCACCACCGCGCGCGCGATGCTGATGCGCTGACGCTGGCCGCCGGAGAATTCGTGTGGATAGCGGTAGCGCATCTCCGGCTTCAGCCCGACATCCTCCAGCGCCTTGACGACGCGCGCCTCGCGTTCCTCGCGCGACAGCTTCGGCTGATGCACGGAGAGGCCTTCGGCAATGATGTCGGCGACCGACATGCGCGGGCTGAGCGAGCCGAACGGATCCTGGAACACGATCTGCATGTCACGCCGGAACGGGCGCATCTCCTTGAAACGCAGGCCCTGGATGTCCTTGCCGAGGAAGACGATACGGCCGTTCGAGGAGATCAGCCGCAGCAGTGCAAGCCCGAGCGTGGTCTTGCCCGAGCCGGATTCGCCGACGACGCCGAGCGTCTCGCCCTTGCGCACGGCAACGCTGACGCCGTCGACCGCCTTGATGTGACCGACCGTCTTGCGCATCAGGCCGCGCTTGATCGGAAACCAGACCCTGAGATCGTCGGCCGACATCACCACGGGCGCAGCCGGCTGCGGCGGCGCCGGATCGGGCTTCGGCTCGGCCGCGAGCAGGTCACGGGTATAGGGATGCTTCGGGGTCTTGAAGACCTGCTCGACCGGCCCCTGCTCGACGATCAAGCCGCCCTTCATGACGCAGACGGTGTCGGCGATACGGCGCACGATGCCGAGATCGTGTGTGATGAACAGCAGGCTCATGCCGAGCCGCGCGCGGATCTCGGCGAGCAGCGCCAGGATCTGCGCCTGCACCGTGACGTCGAGCGCCGTGGTCGGCTCGTCCGCGATCAACAGGTCAGGCTCGTTGGCGAGGGCCATCGCGATCATGACGCGCTGGCGCTGGCCGCCGGAGAGCTGGTGCGGATAGCTGTTCAGCCGCGTCTCGGGCTCGGGAATGCCGACCTGCGTCAGCAATTCCAGCGTCCGCCTGCGCGCCTCTGCATTGCTGGTCGGATTGTGCAGCTGGATGATCTCGCCGATCTGCGCCTCGATCGTGTGCAGCGGATTGAGCGAGGTCATCGGCTCCTGGAAGATGATGGAGATATCGCTGCCGCGAATCTCCCGCATCTGCTGCTCGCTCTGATCGATCAGCTCCTGCCCCTTGAAGCGGATGCTGCCCGAGGGATGCGAGGCGTTCGGATAAGGCAGCAGCTTCAGGATCGAGAGCGCGCTGACGGACTTGCCGGAGCCGGATTCTCCGACCAGCGCGACGCATTCGCCGCGCTTGATCTGGAACGAGACCTTGTCGACCGCGAGCGTCGTCGCGCCGCCCTGGTGGAAGGCCACCGAGAGGTCGCGCACGCTGAGCAGGGGCTGGTTGATTGCGTCCATGGCCTTACCTGAACGTCTTGCGCGGATCGAAGGCGTCGCGCACGGCTTCGCCGATGAAGATCAACAGCGACAGCATGATCGCGACCGAGAAGAAGCCGGAAAAGCCGAGCCATGGCGCCTGCACATTGGCCTTGGCCTGCGAGAGCAATTCGCCGAGCGAAGGCGATCCCGGCGGCAGACCGAAGCCCAGGAAGTCGAGCGCCGTCAGCGTCATCACCGACGAGGAGACGATGAACGGCAGGAACGTCATGGTCGCGACCATCGCGTTCGGCAGCAAGTGACGGAACATGATGACCGGGTTGGAGACGCCGAGCGCCCGCGCCGCCTGGATGTATTCGAAGTTGCGCCCGCGCAGGAACTCGGCCCGCACCAGACCGACCAGCGAGACCCAGGAGAACAGCAGCAGGATGCCGAGCAGCACGAAGAAGCCCGGCACGAGCACCGAGGACAGGATCAGGAGAAGATAGAGCGAGGGAATCGCCGTCCATATCTCGATGAAGCGCTGGAAGATGAGATCGACCCAGCCGCCGAAATAACCCTGCACCGCGCCTGCGGCAATGCCGATGACGGATGAGACAATGGTGAGGCAAAGGCCGAACAGCACGGAGATGCGGAAGCCGTAGATCAATCGCGCCACCACGTCACGGCCCTGATCGTCGGTGCCGAGCCAGTTATATTCGAGATCGCGGCAGCTCTTCAGTCCCTTCTTCTCGACCACCGGCTTGCACTGCGCTTCCGTCAGCATCCAGGTCGGCGGCGACGGCGCCGGGGTCGGCAGATCGAGATTGTGGGTGTCGTAGGAATAGCGGATCAGCGGCCAGACGATGACGCCGCCCTTGTCCTTGATGAGTTTTTGCAAATAGGGATCGCGATAGTCGGCGGCCGTCTCGAAATCACCGCCGAAGGTGGTTTCCGAATAAGTCACGAAGGCCGGCCAGTACAGACGGCCGTCGAACTTGATCAGGAAGGGCCGATCGTTGGCGATCAGCTCGGCGAACAGCGAGATCACGAACAGCGCGATGAATATCCAGAACGACCAGTAGCCGCGCCGGTTGGCCTTGAAGTTCTGCCATCGCCGCCGGTTGAGCGGCGAAGGGGCGAACGGCTTGCGCGTGATCGGAACGATCTCCCCCAGGGGAGACTGGGTCGTGGTCTCGATCGGCGTCGGTGCAGTGATTGTCATCAGACCTCCCGCGCCTCGAAATCGATCCGGGGGTCGATCCACATATAGGTCAGATCGGAGATCAGGTTGATCACGAGTCCGACCAGCGAAAAGATGTAGAGCGTGCCGAACACCACGGGATAGTCGCGGTTGAGCACGCTCTCGAAGCTGAGCAGCCCGAGCCCGTCCAGCGAGAAGATGGTCTCGATCAGGAGCGAGCCTGAAAAGAAGGCGTGGATGAAGGTTCCGGGAAAGCCCGCGATCACGATCAGCATGGCGTTGCGGAAGACGTGGCCGTAAAGCACGCGGTTCTCACTGCAACCCTTGGCGCGCGCGGTCATGACGTATTGCTTGCGGATCTCGTCCAGGAACGAGTTCTTGGTCAGGAACGTCATGGTGGTGAACGCACCCAGCCCCATGGCGATCAGCGGCAGCGTCAGATGCCAGAAATAATCGATGATCTTCCAGTACCAGGGAAACTGCGACCAGCCATCCGACGTCAGCCCGCGCAGCGGGAACCAGTTGAAGAACGAGCCGCCGGCAAACAGGATGATCAGGAGGATCGCGAACAGGAAGCCAGGAATGGCATAGCCGAGCACGAGCACGGTCGACGTCCAGGTGTCGAACCGCGCGCCGTCGCTCACGGCCTTGCGAATGCCGAGCGGGATCGAGATCAGATAGGTCAGAAGCGTCAGCCACAGGCCAAGCGAGATCGAGACCGGCAGCTTCTCCTTGATGAGCTGAAGCACGCTGACGTCGCGGAAATAGCTCTTGCCGAAATCGAAGCGGGCGAAATTCCACACCATCAGGGCGAAGCGTTCCGGCGCCGGCTTGTCGAAACCGAACTGCACTTCCAGCTTCTTGATGAAATCAGGATCGAGGCCCTGCGCGCCGCGATATTTCGAGTTGATGGCATCGCCGCCTGCACCGAGCTGTCCCGGTGCACGCTGCGCAAAATCGCCCCCGCCCGAAATGCGCGAGGTGCCGCCGGTGTCGGCACCTGAGAGCTGCGCGATGACGCGCTCGACCGGGCCGCCTGGCGCGAACTGCACCACGACGAAGGAGACGAAGAGGATCCCGAGCAGGGTCGGGATCATCAAGAGGATGCGGCGGGCGATATAAGCGCTCATGACTATTTCGCCTGATCGAGCTTGGCCGCCTTGCCGCCGTCATGCCACCAGATGTCGGGGGCGCCGACGCCGTTAGCGTAACGCGGCAGCTTCTGCGGATGACCGAACTGGTCCCAGTAAGCCAGCCGGTGCGTCTTGTTGTACCATTGCGGCACCCAATAGCGGCCGGCCCGGAACAGACGATCGAAGGCGCGGCAGGCGATGGTCAACTCCTCGCGGTTGTCGGCGGCCATGATCTTCTCGACCATGGCGTCGATCGCAGGGCTGGCGACGCCTGCGAGATTGTATGATCCCCTGGTGTTCGCGACCTGCGAGGAGAAGAACGCGCGCATGGCATCGCCGGGCGTCGCCGACATGCTGAAGCGCTGGATCGACATATCGAAATCGAAATCCTCCTGGCGCGCCTTGAATTGCACCGCATCGACGAGACGCACGCTGGCCTCGATGCCGAGCGTCGCGAGATTCTTGAGGTACGGCGCATGGTGCGGCTGGAACGACGGCTCGTCCAGCAGGAACTCGATCTTGAACGGCTCGCCGTTCGGCAGCACCCGCTTGCCATCCTTGATCGGCACGCCAGCCTCGTTCAGCAATTGCTGCGCCTTGCGGAGCAGGCTGCGGTCCTGCCCGGAGCCGTCCGTGACCGGCGGCGTGAATGGCGCAGCAAACACCTCGTCGGGGACCTTGCCGCGGAACGGCTCCAGCAGCTTCAGTTCTTCCGCCGAAGGCGGTCCATCGCCGGCCATGAGATCCGAATTCTGGAACGGCGACACGGTACGGGCATAGGCACCGTACATGATGGTCTTGTTGGTCCACTCGAAGTCGAACGCATTGATCAGAGCCTCGCGCACGCGCGGGTCCTTGAACTTGTCGCGCCGCGTGTTGATGAACCAGCCCTGCGCGCCGGATGGCGTGTCGTCGGGCACGACCTCCATCTTGACGCGACCGTCCTTCACCGCCGGAAAATCATACCGCGTCGCCCAGATGCGGGCGGTGAACTCCTCGCGGTAGAGATAGCTCTTGCCGGTGAAACCCTCGAAGGCGACATCGCGGTCGCGGTAGAATTCGTAGCGCACGACGTCGAAATTGTAGCTGCCGCGGCAAACCGGCAGATCGGCGGCCCACCAGTCCTTGACCCGCTCGAATTCGATGTAGCGATTGACCTCGAACCGGCCGACCTTGTACGGGCCCGAACCGAGCGGAATATCCAGCGTCGATTCATCGAAGGCTCGCGCCGCGTAATACGCCTTCGAGAAGATCGGCAGACCAGCGACATAGAGCGGCACGTCGCGCGCGCGTCCCTTGGCGAAGGTGACGACGAGCGTCGCATCGTCGAGAGCTTCCGCGCTGACCATGTCGCGCATCTGCACGGTGATCAGCGGATGTCCCTTGGTCTTCAGCGCCGTCAACGAAAACGCCGCATCGTGCGCGGTGAGCCTGCTGCCGTCGTGGAATTTCGCCTCGGGCCGCATCGTGAAGCGATAGGTGAGCTTGTCCTGTGATATCTGCACGGATTTGGCGGCCAGCCCGTACATCGCGTCCGGCTCGTCGTTGGCGCGCACCATCAGCGGCGCGAAGGTCATGTCCATGCCTTGCGCGCCGTCGCCCTTCAGGATGTAGGCGTTGAGCGAGTTGAAGGTCTGGAAGGACTGGTTGTAGGCGCGGACCGACGGGATGAGCGAGAACGTGCCGCCCTTCGGCGCGTCCAGATTCACATAATCGAAATGGGGGAAGTCGGCGGGATATTTGAGATCGCCGAAGGCGGAGATGCCATGGGCCTCGGCCGACCCTTCCGACGCCGCCGCGCCGCGCGCCAGCGGTCCGACCAGGAATGCACCCAAGGTGCCGACACCCAGGGCCAGCACGTGGCGGCGTGACATCTGCCTCATGCGGGAAACGTCCTTCACGATTTCTTTGCGATCCGCGCCGCCTTGTCTGCGTCGTACCACCAGATGAACGGGAAGCCGGATTGGCCGTATCTGGGCAATTCCGAGGGCCGGCCGAAGCGGTCCCATCGCGCGGTGCGTATCTTCGTATAGGTCCACTGCGGCACGACGTAGTGATTCCACAGCAGCACGCGGTCGAGCGCCTTGGTTGCCGCGACGAGATCGTCGCGATCCCTGGCGTAGATCAGCCGCTCGATCAGCTTGTCCACGGCCGGATTCTTGATGCCGGCGATGTTGCGGGACCCGGCGATGTCGGCCGTCTTGGACGACCAGAACTCGCGCTGCTCGTTGCCTGGCGACTGCGACTCGCCCCAAGAATTGGTGACGACATCGAAATCCCAATCGCGCGTCCTGTTCTCGTATTGGGTCGGATCGACCGTTCGCACGCTGACGGCAATGCCGAGCCGTTCCAGCGACGGCTTGTAGAACAGCGTGATCCGCTCGAAGCTCGGATCCGAATTCAGCAATTCCAAGCTGAACTGGGCGCCGGTCTTGACGTCGATCAGCTTGCGGTCGCGCACCTCGTAGCCGGCCTCCTTGAACAGGCGCAGCGCCTCGCGGAGATTATCGCGCACGGCTTCCGGACTGCCGCCGACGGGATTTGTATAGGCCGTCGTGAACACTTCGGGCGGGACTTCGGCGCGAACGGTCTCGAGAATCTCGAGCTCCTTTCCTTGCGGCAAGCCGGTCGCCATCAGCTCGTCGATGCCGTCGAAATAGCTGGTGATACGCTTGTACTGACCGTAGAAGATCTGCTTGTTCATCTCCTCGAAGTCGAAGGCGTAGTTGAGCGCACGACGCACGCGAGGATCGCTGAACTTGGCGCGACGTAGGTTCGGCACGAAGGCCTGCATGACGCCCGAGCTGCGATTGGCGAATTCCTCCAGGATCACGCGTTTTTCGGTGACGGCCGGGAAGTCGTAGGCGGTTGCCCAGTTCTTGGCGCTGTTCTCGGTGCGCCAATCGACCTGATCGGCCTTGAACGCTTCGATGGCGACGGTGGCGTCGCGGAAATACTCGTAGCGCAGCTCATCGAAATTGTTTCGGCCGACATTGGCGGCAAGGTCGCGCCCCCAATAATCCTTGACGCGCTCCAGCGCGATCGAGCGACCGGCAACAAATTCCTTGATCTTGTAGGGGCCGGAGCCGAGCGGCACTTCCAGCGTGGTCGCGGAGACGTCGCGCTTGCGGCCCTGCGCGTCGGTGCCCTCCCACCAATGCTTCGGCAACACCGTGAGCTGCCCGACGATCTGCGGCAGCTCGCGGTTGCCCGGCGCGTCGAACACGAACTTCACTTCGCGCTCGCCGACCTTCTCCGCTTTCACCACATGGCTGTAATAGGCCGAGTACATCGGGTGATGCTTCTTGAAGGAATCGAGCGAGAAGATCACGTCATCCGCGGTGACCGGCTTGCCGTCGTGCCATTTGGCCTCCGGCCGCAGCCGGTAGGTGACGAAGGAGAAATCGTCGGGATGGCTCACGGCCTCAGCCAGCGCGCCGTATTCGGTCGAGACCTCGTCGAGCGCGGGCGTCAGAAGCGATTCATAGATGAACGCGACGGCCCCAGCGACCTGCCCCTTCACCCCAGAGACGACGATGTTGAAATTGTCGAATGTGCCGACGGCAATCTGGCGCGCGACGCCGCCTTTGGGCGCTTCCGGATTGACATAGTCGAAACGTTTGAAGTCGGCGGGGTACTTGACCTTTCCGAACAGCGACAGCGCGTGGCGCCAAGCCCCATTTGAAGGTAGCTCACCTGCCGATTGCGCCTCGGCCGCGCCGACGACGGGAATGCCGGCGACCGAGCCGAGAACGGGGAGCGCGGCAGCAGCGGCGCCGGTGAGCAGGAGATCGCGTCGGGTAATGGCCAAATCAATAGTCCTGTCTTGAAGGAGGCTAGTCCTTTAAGGTCCCAATATAGGCGAGGTTTCGACGGAATATGTTGCTTTTTCCTCATGTTGGAAGACCGGACGGCCTCTCGGATGCGGCCAAACGCCCCGATAACGTCATCGCGAGGCCCGGATACAGAAACGGCCAGGCTTTTCAGCCTGGCCGTTTGTTCCAAGTCTGGTTTTTGACGCCTTATTTCGACGCCGTCGGCAGCGGCTGCGGATGCTCCGACAGCGAGTTCAGATAGGCGATGACGTCGGCGCGCTCGGAATCCTTGGGGATACCAGCGAAGCCCATCGCGGTGCCCGGGATGAAGCCCTTCGGGCTGGCAATGAACTTGTTGAGGTCGTCGAAGGTCCAGGTGCCGCCCTTGGCCTTCATGGCAGCCGAGAAGTTGAAGCCGTTGCGGCCCTCACCCCTGGCTTCGCCGACGACGCCGTAGAGGTTGGGACCGACGCGATTCGGGCCGCCCTTCTCGAAGGTGTGGCAGGCGCCGCACTTCTTGGCGGCCGCAGCGCCCTTCTCGACGGAGGCGGTCTGGAGCAGCTTTTCGATCGGTTCGGACGATGCGGCGGCCGCGCCACCTTCCTTGCCGCCGTGGCCGGCATCTTCCTTGACCGCGATCTCGAAGCCCGGCTTTTCCGGCATCTTGGGCGAGAACAGTGCCTGGGCGGTGAAGCTCGTCACCAGCAGGATGAGACAGGTGCCGAGCACGGCACCGAGAATTTTATTGAGTTCGAAAGAGTCCATTTCCGGCCAGGCCCCACACCGCAGTAAGGAAATAGCGGCCGGGCGGCCGCCAGGACGAGCCTCGGGAGAATCAAAAGCGTTCCTTATTGTTTCCCCGAGTTTTGCCATTGAGATATCGGTTTGCCCGGGGTCTGGCAACCCGTATAAGCGACCCGGCTTTCAGCCCGTCCCCACCCCATTTCTCGACGCGGAAAACCTCCCGTTTCCAGGCCCTTGAACAGATGACCGATCCCCGCATCCTGGTGCTGATCCCGGCCCGCATGGCCGCCACCCGCCTGCCCGGCAAGCCGCTCGCCGACATCGCGGGCCTGCCGATGATCGTGCATGTGCTGCGCCGCGCCGAGGCCGCCGGGATCGGCCGAGTCGCGGTCGCAACCGATACGGACGAGATCGCATCCGTCGTGACGGCCCATGGCGGCGAGGCCGTGATGACCCGCTCCACGCACCCCTCCGGCTCCGACCGCATCCACGAGGCCATGCAGAAGCTCGATCCGGACTGCAAGGCCGAGATCGTGATCAATCTCCAGGGCGATTTCCCGACCATCACGCCGCAGACCATCCGCGAGGTGCTGCCGCCTTTTGACGACCCGGCGGTCGACATCGTGACGCTGGCCTCGCAGATCCACACCGAGGAGGAGGACCTCGCGCCGAGCGTCGTGAAGGCGATCGGCTCGCCGATCGGACCGCGGCGGATGCGGGCACTTTATTTCACACGCGCTACCGCCCCCTACGGCAACGGACCGCGATACCACCACATCGGCCTTTATGCCTATCGCCGCGCCGCGCTGGAGCGGTTCGTGTCGTTACCGCCCTCACCGCTCGAAAAACAAGAGAGCCTTGAGCAGCTCCGGGCGGTGGAAGCCGGCATGCGCATCGACATCATGATCGTCGACACCGTGCCTCGCGGGGTGGACACGCCGCCCGATCTCGAAACCGCGCGCAGCATCCTTTCCAAATCCTGAGCCGCTGCTACAAGGCCGAGCATGAGCAAGATGAAGATCGCATTCCAGGGCGAGCCCGGAGCCAATTCCCACATCGCCATCGTCGAGGCCTATCCCGACGCCGAGCCGATGCCCTGCGCCACGTTTGAAGACGCGCTGTCGGCGATTTCGTCGGGCGAGGCCGATCTCGGCATGATCCCGATCGAGAACTCGGTCGCAGGCCGCGTCGCCGACATCCATCATCTCCTGCCGGCCTCCGGCCTGTTCATCATCGGCGAATGGTTTCTCCCGGTCCGCCATCAATTGATGGCGGTGAAGGGAACCAAGCTGTCGGACATCAAGAGCGTCGAGAGCCATGTCCATGCGCTCGGCCAGTGCCGGCGCATCATCCGCAAGCTCGGCATCAAACCGATCGTGCACGCCGACACCGCCGGTAGCGCCCGCGACATCTCCGAGCGCAAAGACAAGACCGTCGCCGCGATCGCCTCGCGCCTCGCCGCCAAGATCTACGGTCTCGATATCCTCGCCGAGGACATCGAGGACGAGGCGCATAACACCACGCGCTTCGTGGTGCTGGCGCGCGAGCCGAAATGGGCCGCGCAGGGCTCGGGCCCACTGGTCACGACTTTTGTATTTCGCGTGCGCAACCTGCCGGCCGCGCTCTACAAGGCGCTCGGCGGCTTTGCCACCAACGGCGTCAACATGACCAAGCTCGAGAGCTACATGGTCGACGGCAATTTCTTCGCCACGCAGTTTTATGCCGACGTCGATGGCCACCCCGAAGACAAGGGCCTTGCGTTTGCGATCGAGGAGCTGAAGTTCTTCTCGCGCGAATTCCGCATCGTCGGCGTCTATCCCGGCCACCCGTTCCGCGCGACGTTCAGCGAGGCCCAGGATTGATGTCGTCGTTCCGGGGCACGCGAAGCGTGAACTATGGTGCGCACTTGCGCACCTGAGAACCTCGAGATTCCGGGTTCGATGCTTCGCATCGCCCCGGAATGACGGTGAGTATCTACGCAGCCTGCTTCGCCAGCCCGAACGCCTCGGCCAGCAGCGAATACGACCTCTTCCGCGCCTCGTGATCGTACACGGCCGTGATCACCATCAGCTCGTCCGGCTTGCTGGCATCGATCAGCGGCTGAAGCTTCTTCTGCACGGTCGCCGGATTGCCGACGAACAGGCGTGAACGGTTGCGGAGGATCGAGGTGCGCTCGACATCCGTATACGGATAAGCCAGCGCCTCCTCGACGCTCGGCAACGGCAAATATTGGCCGCGGTCGCGGCGCAGACGGTTGAGATCGAACGAGGTGGCGAGCTTTTCCGCTTCTTCATCCGTGTCCGCTGCGATGACAGCGACGGCGAGGATCGCACGCGGGCTCGCACTCCAGGCCGAAGGCTGGAAGTGGTTGCGATAGTGCACCATCGCGTCGATCGCATCATGGGATGCGAAATGATGAGCGAAGGCGAAGCCCATGCCGACTTGGGCCGCGAGCTCCGAGGAATAATCGCTGGAGCCGAGCAGCCAGATCGGCGGCAGCGGCGTATCGTCCGGCATCGCGACGACGTTGTTGTAAGGATGTCCCGAAGGGAATTCGCGGGTCTCCCACAGGATCAGCTCGTGCAGCCGCTCCAGGAAATCGTCGCCCTCGCGGCGGTCGAGCCGGCTGCGCAGCGCATAGGCCGTGGCACCGTCGGTGCCGGGCGCGCGGCCAAGGCCAAGATCGATGCGGCCGGGAAACAGCGCCTCCAGCATCTTGAAGCGTTCGGCCACCACCAGCGGCGCGTGGTTGGGCAGCATCACGCCGCCGGAGCCGACGCGGATATGCTTCGTCACCGCCGCGATCTGGCCGATCATCACGTCGGGCGCGGGGCTCGCGACCGAAGCGAGGTTGTGATGCTCGGCGAGCCAATAGCGGACGTAGCCGAGCCCGTCGACATGGCGCGCCAGGTCGATGCTGTTACGCAGCGCCGCAGCGGGCTTTGTGCCTGTGGTGACGACCGAGAGGTCGAGGACTGAAAGCGGGATCATGGCGCGGTAACGTAATGGAGGCCGGCGCAGCAGCAATGGGCAGACTGCGCAGGTCTGGCGTGTGCCGGCCGCGAGCGCCGGCGGCGGGCCGAGCTAGAGCGGTGGGACAGGTTTTAGCTCAACAACATAAGATTCATACTGCCCACCCACGTAAATCGACTACCGCAGCCACTTCCGCCAGACTAATATACTGATATATATGCCAATTATCAGATATCCTGTTTCCCACTTCATTTCTCACGGTTGGCGATAATTCACATAATCGACCGCAAAGTGGGCGATTTCCCATCATCGATGGGCTGTCGAGTGCAACCGCTTTGGCTTATCTTACCCTCTCCCAATCTAGACCCGACCGCCGGCCGCCAAAATCTGGAGTGAGTGGTGCTATGACCGACCTGACGATTCCTGCCCGCAACGAAGGGCAAGACGGGCACCTGAAGCGGCCTGCGATCTCGTTCGAGTTCTTTCCGCCCAAGACGGAAGATATGGAGCGGAATCTCTGGGAGACAATAAACCGCCTGGCGCCGCTCGACCCGAACTTCGTCTCGGTGACCTATGGCGCCGGCGGCTCGACCCGCGAGCGCACGCATTCGACCATCTCCCGCATCCTGAAAGAGACCGCGCTGCTGCCGGCGGCGCATCTGACCTGCGTCGGCGCCTCGCGCGGCGAGATCGACGAGATCGTCGATCGCTATCACGAGGTCGGCGTCCGCCACATCGTTGGCCTCCGCGGCGACCCCGTCGGCGGCATCGGCACGCCCTACTCCAGTCATCCCGAGGGCTATCAGAGCTCGGCCGAGCTCGTCGCGGGGATCAAGAAGCGGCATGCGGATATCGAGGTGTCCGTCTCGGCCTACCCGGAGAAGCATCCCGAGGCGCGCGACTTCGACGCCGACATCGACACGCTTCAGGCCAAGGTCGATGCCGGCGCGACGCGCGCGATCACCCAGGTGTTCTTCGATAACGACCTCTACTTCCGCTATCTCGATCGCGTGCGTGCGCGCGGCATCAGCATTCCGATCGTGCCGGGCATCATGCCCATGCACAATTTCAAGCAGGCCCGTAATTTCGTGACGCGTGCCGGCACCACCGTGCCGGACTGGTTCGCCGCGAAGTTCGAAGGCCTCGATGACGACGCCGAGACCCGCAAGCTGGTCGCCGCGACCGTTGCCGCCGGCCAGGTGCAGAAGCTCGCCAAGCACGGCGTCGACACCTTCCATTTCTACACCATGAACCGCGCCGATCTCGTGTTCGCGATCAGCCATTTGCTCGGCATCCGCGCCAAGAGCGCCCAGAAGGCTGCGTAAGAGAAAATGACCGTACCCGTTTCCGCCAAGCGAACTGCCCTGCTCAACGCCGCGCGCAAGCGCATCCTCGTGCTCGACGGCGCCATGGGCACGATGATCCAGAACCTGCAGCTCGACGAGGCCGCCTTCCGCGGCGAGCGCTTCAAGAATTTCCATCGCGACCTGCGCGGCAACAACGATCTGTTGATCCTGACCCAGCCGCAGGCGATCGAGGACATCCACGCCGCCTATTTGCGTGCCGGGGCCGACATCGTCGCGACCAACACCTTCTCCACCACCTCGATCGCGCAGGCCGATTACGACCTCACCGACATTGTCTACGAGATGGCGCGCGAAGGTGCTCGCCTCGCCGGCAATGCCGCCCGCCGCGTCGCAGCCGAGGACGGCAAGCCGCGCTTCGTTGCAGGTGCCATCGGACCGACCAACCGCACCGCGTCGATCTCGCCTGACGTCGCCAATCCCGGCTACCGTGCCGTCACCTTCGACGACTTGCGCAAATCCTATGGCGAGCAGATCCGCGGCCTGCTCGACGGCGGCGTCGACCTCCTGCTGGTCGAGACCATCTTCGACACGCTCAACGCCAAGGCGGCGCTCTACGCCATCGCCGAGATCACCGAAGAGCTCGGCATCGACATGCCCGTGATGGTGTCGGGCACCATCACCGACAAGTCCGGCCGCCTGCTCTCGGGCCAGATGCCGGAAGCGTTTTGGAATTCGGTGCGGCACGCCAAACCCATCACCATCGGCTTCAACTGCGCGCTCGGCGCCGAAGATTTGCGCGCGCATATCGCCGATATCGGCCGCGTCGCCGACACGCTCGTCTGCGCCTATCCGAATGCCGGTCTGCCCAACGAGTTCGGCCAGTATGATGAGACACCTGAGTATATGGCCCGCCTGGTCGGTGAGTTCGCCCGCGACGGCCTCGTCAACATCGTCGGCGGCTGCTGCGGCACCACGCCGGACCACATCGCGGCAATCGCCGCTGCGGTGGCCCCGCACAAGCCGCGCGTCGTGCCGGAGATCGCACCAAAGCTGCGCCTCTCCGGCCTCGAGCCGTTCGTGCTGACGGATGCGATCCCGTTCGTGAACGTCGGCGAGCGCACCAACGTCACGGGATCGGCCCGCTTCCGCAAGCTGATCACGAACGGCGACTACACCGCCGCGCTGCAGGTCGCGCGCGACCAGGTCGAGAACGGCGCGCAGATCATCGACGTCAACATGGACGAGGGCCTCCTCGACTCTGAAGCCGCGATGGTGACCTTCCTCAACCTCGTCGCCGCCGAGCCCGACATCGCCCGCGTCCCCGTGATGGTCGACTCCTCGAAATTCTCCGTGATCGAAGCCGGCCTGAAATGCGTGCAGGGCAAGCCGGTCGTCAACTCGATCTCGATGAAGGAAGGCGAGGAGAAATTCATCCACGAGGCGAAGATCGCGCGGCGCCATGGCGCCGCCGTCGTGGTGATGGCGTTCGACGAGGTCGGCCAGGCCGACACCTTCGCGCGCAAGACCGAAATCTGCAAGCGCGCCTACGACATCCTCGTGAACAAGGTCGGCTTCCCGCCCGAGGACATCATCTTCGATCCGAACATCTTCGCGATCGCGACCGGCATCGAGGAGCACAACAATTACGGCGTCGACTTCATCGAGGCGACGCGCTGGATCCGGCAGAACCTGCCCGGCGCGCACATCTCGGGCGGCGTGTCCAACCTCTCCTTCTCGTTCCGCGGCAACGAGCCGGTGCGCGAGGCCATGCACTCGGTGTTCCTGTATCACGCCATCAAGGCCGGCATGGACATGGGCATCGTCAATGCCGGGCAGATGATCGTCTATGACGACATCGATCCCGAATTGCGCCAGACCTGCGAGGACGTCGTCCTCAACCGCGACGCGGGCGCCTCCGAGCGCCTGCTGGCGCTCGCGGAGAAATTCCGCGGCAAGAAGACAGAGAGCAAGGAAGCTGATCTTGCCTGGCGTGAATGGCCGGTGGAGAAGCGGCTGTCGCATTCGCTGGTCCACGGGATCACCGAGTTCATCGAGCAGGACACCGAAGAAGCCCGCAAGAATTCCTCGCGGCCACTCGACGTGATCGAGGGACCGCTGATGGCCGGCATGAACGTCGTCGGCGACCTCTTCGGCGACGGCAAGATGTTTTTGCCGCAGGTGGTGAAGTCCGCACGCGTCATGAAGCAGGCCGTTGCCTATCTCATGCCGTTCATGGAGGAGGAGAAGGCCCGCAACCTCGCCAACGGAATCGGCACTGAGGGCTCCTCGTCCGCCGGCAAGATCGTGCTCGCGACCGTCAAGGGCGACGTCCACGACATCGGCAAGAACATCGTCGGCATCGTGCTCCAGTGCAACAACTTCGAAGTCATCGACCTCGGCGTGATGGTGCCGGCCGCCAAGATCGTCGAGACCGTGAAGGCGGAGAAGGCCGACATCGTCGGTCTCTCAGGCCTGATCACGCCCTCGCTCGACGAGATGGCGTTCTTCGCCGGCGAATTGCAGCGCGAAGGCCTGAAGCTGCCGCTGCTGATCGGCGGCGCCACGACGAGCCGCGTGCACACGGCGGTGAAGATCGACCCGAGCTATCGCGCCGGCCCGGTCGTCCATGTCAACGACGCCAGCCGCGCCGTCGGCGTCGCCTCCTCGCTGCTCTCGCCCGAGAAGCGCGAGGCCTATGCTGCCGAGGTGCGGGCCGAATACGCAAAGATCTCGGACGCGCATCTGCGCGCGCAGGCGGACAAGAAGCGGCTGAAGCTCAGCGCCGCTCGCGCCAACCGCGTGCCGGTCGATTTCGCCAAGAGCAAGCCGGTGAAGCCGACCTTCCTGGGCACCAGGAGCTTTGACGAATACGACCTCGCCGAGCTCGTGCCCTATATCGACTGGACGCCGTTCTTCCAGACCTGGGAGCTCGCGGGCCGCTTCCCCGCCATCCTCAAGGACGACAAGGTCGGCGAGGTCGCGCGCTCGCTCTATGACGATGCGCGCAAGATGCTCGATACCATCGTGAAGGAGAAATGGTTCCGGGCGCGTGCCACGATCGGCTTCTGGCCGGCCAACGCTCAGGGCGACGACATCGCGCTCTATGCTGACGAGAGCCGCACCAGGCAGATCGCGACGCTGCACACGCTGCGCCAGCAGCTCGAGAAGCGCGAGGGTCGTTTCAATGCGGCGCTCTCGGACTTCGTCGCGCCCACCGGCGTGCCCGACTATGTCGGCGGCTTCGTTGTCACCGCCGGCATCGGCGAGGATGCGGTCGCCGACCGTTTCAAGATGGCCAACGACGACTACTCCTCGATCCTGTGCAAGGCGCTGGCCGACCGCTTGGCGGAGGCTTTCGCCGAACGCATGCATGCCCGCGTGCGCCGCGAGTTCTGGGCCTATGCCCCGGACGAAGCGCTCTCCAACGACGAGCTGATCCTGGAGAAGTACCAGGGCATCCGCCCCGCGCCCGGCTATCCCGCGCAGCCCGATCACACCGAGAAGGCGACGTTGTTCGAACTGCTCGATGCGGAAGCGACCGCCGGCGTGAAGCTGACCGAGAGCTATGCGATGTGGCCGGGCTCGAGCGTGTCCGGGCTCTATTTCGCAAACCCCGAGAGCTATTATTTCGGCGTCGGCAAGATCGAGCGCGACCAGGTCGAGGACTATGCCGCGCGCAAGGGCATGACGGTGGCGGAGACCGAGCGCTGGCTCGCGCCGGTGCTGAACTACATCCCGCAGCAGCAGGACGCGGACAAGGCGTTTGCTGCGACGCCTGCGAACGACGAGACGTCAAAGGACCTCGCCTCGCATCCGCCGGGCTGCACCTGCGCGGTGCATCTGGTCTGGCAGAAGAAGCGGGCGGGCGCGGGTTAGGCGCGCCCCCGCTTCAGGACATAAAAACCAAAACAACCCCATGCACAGTAGCGATGGGTTGAGAGGCTTGATGCAATTTCGGTCTTGCCGAAAATGACTTGCTCCGTCGGGCAAAACAGCTGTATCAATACAGGATCGGCTGCAGCGCCCGGCTGGTCCTCTCCGCCTCACCCATCGCCGTCATTCCGGGGCGCGCGTAGCGCGAGCCCGGAATCCATTTGTCCGCATCACGCGCTGCACTATGGATTCCGGGCTCGCGCCAAGTGGCGCGCCCCGGAATGACAGAGGGGCCTCACCCCTTTGGTGGCGCCAGTGGCTGCACCATCTCCTTGAACGGCGCCAGCGCTTCGCAACGGTCGGCGTGGGCTGCTAGCGCCGGGTAGCGCGCGGCATCGAACAGCTGCGGATGCGCTTCGCGGGTGAAGCGGGTGACGCAGGCCACCGCCACGTCGGCGTGGCCGATGCGCATCCCGAGCCAGTACGGCGTCGTCACCCTCGCGCGCTCGGCCTCGAGCACGCCGAGCACGTCGGAAATCTGCGCCTGGCAGCGCTCGACCCACAGCGCAAGCTGCTCCTTCCGCAGCACGCGCTCGTAGAGCAGACTCACTGCCTTGTCGCCGAGGCCGCAGGCGAGCGCGCAGATGCGCAAATGCCTGCGCCGGTCGGCGCCGCCGCGCGGCAGCATTGCCTTCGCCTCGCCGACGAGCTCGTCGAGATAATCGAGGATGATGGCGCTCTCGATCAGCGCCTCGCCGTCGTCGAGCACCAGGGTCGGCACGCGGCGCAGCGGATTGTACGGCGCGATCTTGTCGGCATCGCCGAAGGTCGACCACGGCCTGTGCTCGAAGGCGAGCCCGTAGAGCTTCAGCGCAATCGCGACACGGCGGACGAAGGGGGAATCATATTGGCCGATCAGGAACATGGTTCTCGCTCTTCTCGATCGTTGGACACGGCAGGGCCGTGCAGTCTCCGCGAGAAGATCAGCGCGGCGCAAGAAATATCTTGGACATGGAGCATTGCTGCGAGTGCATCGGTGCGCTCGATGGCATCACCGCCACCCACACGCACTGCGCGTTTAGAGACCGTCGCGAATCTCGCGCTTGATGGCGGCGATCGCGGTTTCGTCGCGCTTGTACATCGTCCACTGCTTGATCCGCTTGGCACGCACCAGCTTTGCCGCCGTCAGCACCCGCATGTGCTCGCTCAAGGTCGGCGCGCTGACGCCGAGCTTTTCGGCGATCAGCAATCCGCAGACGCCGTCCTCGACCAGGTCGCCGTCGGCCTGCTCTCGGAAATGCTTTCGCGGATCCCGCAGCCAGTCCAGGATCTGCAGGCGGCGCTCATTGGCCAGCGCGCGCAAGGCGACTGCGAATTTCATTTAGCCATTTTGCTAATTACCTAATTGATGTCAACTCTCCGATGCGGTATGGAGGAGGCCATCATGACAGCGACAATGGACATCAATCGGGAGCGGATCGCGGCGACCGAGGCGGTCATTCGTCCACATATCAGGCGCACGCCGCTCATTCAGGCCGATCTCGCCGATTTCGGCCTGCCGGCGGCGTCCGTGACGTTCAAGCTCGAGATGCTGCAGCATTCCGGATCGTTCAAGGCGCGCGGCGCCTTTGCCAATCTGCTGCTGCGGCAGGTGCCGGCGGCCGGCGTCGTCGCGGCGTCCGGCGGCAATCACGGCGCGGCGGTCGCCTATGCGGCGCAGCGGCTCGGCATTCCCGCCACGATCTTCGTGCCCGACATCACTTCACCGGCCAAGGCCGAGCGCATCAGCGGCTATGGCGCAAAGCTCGTGATCGCCGGCAACCGCTACGCCGATGCGCTTGCCGCCAGCGAAGCGCATGTCGCGCAGACCGGCGCGCTGGCCGTCCACGCCTACGACCAAGCCGAAACCCTGCTTGGCCAGGGCAGCGTCGCCCTGGAGCTGGAGCAGGATGCGCCCGGTATCGACACGCTGCTGGTGGCCGTCGGCGGCGGTGGATTGATCGGCGGCATTGCGGCATGGTGCGCCGGCCGGACGCGCATCGTGGCGGTCGAGCCGGAGCAGTCGCCAACCCTGCATGCCGCCTTCGCGGCCGGCGCTCCGGTCGATGCGCCGGCCGGCGGCATCGCCGCCGACAGTCTCGCGCCGCGGCGCGTCGGCGCATTGATGTTTCCGATCGCGCGCTCCCACGTCGAGCGCGTCGTCCTCGTCAGCGACGACGCGATCCGGCAAGCCCAGGCCGCCCTGTGGTCGCGGCTGCGTCTCGTCACCGAGCCCGGCGGCGCAGCCGCATTTGCCGCGCTGCTGTCCGGCCGCTATCTTCCCTCGGCCGGCGAGCGCATCGCGGTGCTGGTCTGCGGCGCCAACACGACGGCGGTGAATTTCGACAGCTAAAGCGCGATGAGATGGGGATGAATCGTCATCGCGCTTTAGGTCGTTGTTTGAGCATGATCTTTTCGGAAAATCGCTCCGCACTTTTCCGGATCATGCTCTAGTTGGGGGGATTGCATGATCAGGCCGGGCACCGTTTTCCTGATGTCGATCCTGCTTGGATTGCCGCTTGGTCGCGCCCATGCACAAGACCGTCCGATCGGCTTCCTGACGCCGTCGCGAAACATCGTCTGCCAATTCTTTGCCGATAACGGCCAGGAAAATAAACAAGGCCTGCTCCGCTGCGACATCATGGTGACCGACACGCTTCCGCGCCGCCCCTCCGATTGCGAACTCGACTGGGGTCACGCCTTCGAGATGAGCACCAAGGGCAGCGCGGGGCGCATCTGCGCCGGCGACAGCGTGATGGACGCCTCGCTGCCTGTGCTCGCCTATGGCGAGGTGTGGCAGCGCTCGGGCTTCACCTGCCGGTCGGAGCAGACGGGAGTGACGTGCTTCAACGCCATGCAGCACGGATTTTCGCTGGCGCGGGCGGAGCAGAAGGTGTTTTGAGGTCGCAGAGCGAAGTGACATTCGGGAGACGGTTTCCCGCCCTATTCGATGATCGGCACATGCTTCGCGGCATCGCGTGGCGCCATGCCGTCAAGCCGCGGATCGTCCGCAATCTCGATCTGCCGGCGGAAGGGGCGGAAGCCGGAGCGCTGGTAGAACGCGACTGCGGAGGGATGGTCGAAGGTGCAGGTGTGCACCCAGACACGGTACGTCTCGCGCGACCATGCGCGCTCCAGCGCGCGGTTCATCAGGAAGCGCGCGGCGCCGGTGCCGATCAGGCTCCCGGTGACGCCGAAATAGACCAGTTCGCACTGACCGGCTTCGCGAAAGTCCAGCTCCAGCAGACCTTCATCGCGGCCGTCTACAACCAGTGAGTAGACCTCGATATCAGGCGCGTGGATGATTGCGGCGAGTTCGGCGTCGCTCATGCGCGGCCGCGAGAACCACAGCCATTCCTCGCCGACGCGGCGGTAGAGATCGCGATACCAGTCGAGCGCGGGCGCATCGACCTTGCGCAGGGACCAACTGCCGGGTGGATCATCGCGGCGTGCGGGAGGCGCGGTCATCTCCAGATGGGTGACGACCGCCGCGATTTTCCCGGCGGGAACGTCGGAATAACCATCGGGCAGGATCATGGGGCTGGCTCGTTCAGTTTAGGCCAAAGCGGCGGCCATACAATCAGTGTCGTCCCGGCTCCGTGCGCAATTGCGCACTAGGCCGGGGCGACAGCGTGTTTGTGGATGCGTGTCGTTCATCGCGGCGTCAGCGTGATCGCCTCCGCCGTCGCAGCTTCGACCGCCGGGCGGCTGTAGAGCAGCGGGACATACTGTCCCGTCGCCCAGAGCGGCGCGAGGTCGCGGTAATGGCCGCTGAAGGGATCGCCCGACTGGCCCGGCGTGTTGATGGTGCGGCTCGCATCCCAATTGCCGACATCGAGCACCATGCGGAACGAGGCGCCGGAGAGGAGCTGATAGTCCGAGCGGCGATAGGTGGCGGCGCGCGGCACGTTGGCGGCACCGCCGAAGGCGAGCGGGCCGACCGACAATTGCGCCGCGGTGGCCTTGTCGGCGAGCGGCATCAAGGCATGGTCGAATTTTGCGACGTGCAGCCGGCCCCAGCGCCAGGTGGAGGAGTCGGCGCCAAGCTTGCCCGCGACGTCGGCAACCGCGGCGCCAAGGCTCTCGCGCAGCACCTGGTCACGTCCGGCGGCAGGATCGGAGCCGAGCGCGGCATCGGGCGATTCGAGATAGGCGACGACCGCCGAAATGCTGGAGGCCTCGGGCGCGATCAGATCGACCGCCTTGGGCGCGGTGGTCTTCAGCAACACCGGACCAAGATGGTTGGCGATCCAGACCTCGAACACGGCCGCGGCGGCGCTGTCGGCGGCATCGCGGGCGTCCCATGGCTTCAGCAGCTCGAGGCCCTTCTTCACATTGGCGTCGTCCGACGACAAAGGCTGCAGCAGCTTGACCAGCCGCCGCCCCAGCATCGCGGTGTCGTCATTCTGCAGATCCATGGCATCGGCGAGCGTGACCTTGTTGTTCGCACTGAGCACCTCGGTGATGCGCTGCCAGCGCGCACTGTCGGCCCATTCGAAGCCGACCTTGCGTTCGGCCACGGGATAATCCGCCGGAAGATTCATCTGGTTCGCCGTGGCGAGAAAACCCTGCTTCGGCTGATAGGCCTTCGGCAGATCGTCGAGCGAGAGGAAGTCCTTCCATTCGTAACGGCCGTCGCCGGGCACCGGCATCAGGCCGTCATAATTGGCGCGGCGCGGAGTCTTGCCGGCGGCGACCCAGCCGATATTGCCACGGGTGTCGGCATAGACCTGGTTCTCCGACGGCGCGCCCCAGCGGCGCATCGCCGCGAGAAAGCCGTTCCAGTCCTTCGCGGTCATGTAGTCCGACGAGCCGAAATAGGCGGAGGTGCCGGGCTCGAACCAGATCGAGCGAACCGCGAAGGCGCGCTTGCCTGCGTCATCGACGTAGATCACCGGCCCGTGCCGGGTGAATTTCAGCTCGAGGTCGCGATCGGCCTCGCCCTTCACCTGCTCCTTCTCGCGGACGATGCGCATGTCCTCCCAGCCACTGCCGTAGCGATACTGGTTGGGATTCTCGGGATTGAGCCCGTAGACGTAGAGGTCTTCCTGGTCGACATTGAAGATGGTGAGGCCGAAGGCGATGGTGCCGTTGTGGCCAATCGAGATGCCGGGCAGCGCCGGCTCGCCGGCACCGATCACGGAGAGGCCGGGCGCATTGAGCCCGACGATGTAGCGCAGCGAGGGCACGCTGTGCTCGCGATGCGGATCGTTGGCGAGGATCGGGCGACCCGTCGCGGTGCGCGAGGCTGCGATCACCCAATTGTTTGAGCCGATGGTGTCGCGCTGCTGATCGGCCTCGGTGAGAAACTTGTCAGGATCGTGCGCGAGCGCGGCCTTCTGGTCCTTGGGCGCGGCAAAGGCGACCGGACGTGTCGCGAGATCGTAAGGCGCGAGCACGGCCTTCGGCACGGTACAGGGGTCAAGGCCATCAGGAATTTTCGTGGTCCAGGCCGGCTCGAGCTTGACGCGGAAGCGATCGGCCTCGAGGCCTGCGGCGCAGGCGACCAGCGAACGCTTGACCTCGGAGGCGACGTTGCGCGTCAGGCCGTGGCTGCGGATGCGAACGACATCCTCCGCCGTCCATGGATCCGGCATCGTTCCGGCGATCCTGAACTCGATCGGCAGCGGGCGTTTTCCGGCGCGCACGTCGGCCACATAAGCGTTAATGCCGGCGACGAAGGCTTCGGCATAGGTCTTCGCCTTGGGACCGTAGGCCGCCCACTCCGCATTCATGTCGCCGCGATAGAGAAACAACCGCAGCGCCTTGTCCTGCTCGACATAGGCTTGGCCGAAATCCTTGGCGAGCAGCCCGAGCCCGCGCTTGCGCCAGAGGTCGATCTGCCAGAGCCGGTCGCGCGCGGCGTTGAAGCCTTGCAGGAAGAACAGGTCGTGCTCGTTGCCGGCGTAGATGTGCGGGATGCCCCAGACGTCGACCAGGATCTGGGCGGGGGCGTTGAGGCCGGCGACGTCGGTCTTGACCTGCCGCGCGCTCTCGAGCGGGTTCGGCTTCTCGCGCGCGATGGACGTCGAGGTGAGCAGTGCGGCGCAGATCGCCGCGCCGCAGAGCTTTTGCATGACCCGGTTGAAATCCGTGTTCATTGTCGTTCCTCCCATTGTTGTTCTTATTGCCGGTGAAGCCCTGTAGTCCGGACGGAGCGGAGCGCAATCCGGGTGCGCGCCCGCTATTCCCCCTCGTCGCTCGCGAGCACGCCCTTCACCGCGCGCGCCCATCCTGCGAGCTTCCGCTCGCGCGTCGCCTCGCTCATGTTCGGCTTGAAGCGGTGCTCGAGGCGCCAATTGTCGGCGAACTTCGTCGGCTCGGGATAGACGCCGGCATTGAGGCCAGCGAGATAGGCGGCGCCGAGCGCGGTGGTCTCCTGGATCACTGGGCGATCGACCGGTGCGTTGAGGAGGTCGGCGAGGCGCTGCATGGTCCAGTCGGAGGCGGTCATGCCGCCGTCGACGCGGAGCACGACGCTGGCCGTCTCCGAGCTCGGCCAGTCCGCGCGCATCGCGGCCCAGAGGTCGAAGGTCTGGTAGCAGACGCTTTCCAGCGCAGCATGGGCGAGCTCGGCGGGGCCGGTGTTGCGGGTGAGGCCGAACAGCGCGCCGCGCACGCGCGGATTCCAGTAGGGCGCGCCCATGCCGACGAAGGCGGGGACGAGATAGACGCTCTGCATCGAGTCCGACTGATCCGCGAGAGGTCCCGTCTCGGCGGCGTGCTTGATGATGCCGAGGCCGTCGCGCAGCCACTGCACGGCGCTCCCCGCCACGAAGATCGAGCCTTCGAGCGCATAGGTGCGCTTGCCGTCGAGCTGGTAGGCGACGGTGGTCAGCAGCTTGTTCTTGGACACGACCGGCGTGGTGCCGGTGTTGAGCAGCGCAAAGCAGCCGGTGCCGTAGGTGGACTTCATCATGCCCGGGCGGAAGCAGGCCTGGCCAATGGTCGCGGCCTGCTGGTCGCCGGCAATGCCTGAGATGGCGATGGCGCCGCCGAACAGATCCGGCGTGGTCTCGCCGAAGCGGGCCGAGGAATCCTTCACCTCGGGCAGCATCGAGCGCGGCACGCCGATGATCTCCAGCAGCTCGTCGTCCCACTGGCCGGTGTGGATGTTGAACAGCAGCGTGCGCGAGGCGTTGGTGGCGTCGGTGGCGTGCACCTTGCCGCCGGTGAGGCGCCAGAGCAGGTAGCAGTCGATGGTGCCGAACATCAATTCTCCGCGCGCGGCGCGTGCGCGCGCGCCGGGAACGTGGTCGAGGATCCAGGCGATCTTGGTGCCGGAGAAATAGGGATCGATGATCAGGCCGGTCTTCTGCGAGATCACGGGTTCGCGACCGTCGGCCTTTAGTTTCGCGCAGATGTCGGCGGTGCGACGGTCCTGCCAGACGATGGCGCGGTGCACAGCCTGGCCCGTAGCGCGGTCCCACACCACGGTGGTCTCGCGCTGATTGGTGATGCCGATCGCGGCGATGTCCTTTGCGCTGATGCCGACCTGCTCGATCGCCTCGCGGCAGACGATCACGGTCGAGGTCCAGATGTCCTCCGGCTCGTGCTCGACCCAGCCCGAGGCCGGAAAATGCTGCGGAAACTCGGCTTGCGCCTTCGCCGCAATGGAAATATCGCCGCGAAACACGATCGCGCGCGAAGAGGTGGTGCCCTGGTCGATGGCGAGGACGAAAGACATGGCGGCTTACCTTGGCGTTTTCTCGGCGTTATCCCGTGGGGGATCATTGTGTCGCGCCAAAGGGAGCGGATTGGAGGCGGAAGGTCAATATCCCTAAGCGCGCCTCAAGCTCCGCCGTCGTCCCTGCGAAAGCAGGGACCCATAACCCCAGGGAGAAATTAGAGGCCGAGCTGGCAATCAAGTGTCTTCGTCAAACCACTCCCTGTGGTTATGGGTCCCGGATCTGCGCTTCGCTTGTCCGGGACGACGAGCCGAGAGATCGGAGCAAATCCCTACACCGCCGCCGTGGTCACGCCGCCGTCGATGACGATGGTCTGGCCGGTCATGAAGCTCGAGGCGTCGGAGGCGAGGTAGGCGACTGCGCCGGCGATCTCGTCGGGCTCGCCGATGCGGCGAAGCGGCGTGGTGGCGGTGCGGCGCTTGAGCATGGCTTCGTCTTCCCACAATGCGCGGGCGAAATCGGTCTTGACGAGGCCGGGCGCGATGCAGTTGACGCGAACGCCCTTCGGGCCCCATTCGCCGGCGAGCGAGCGGCACAGCGCGAAGTCGGCGGCCTTGGAGATGCCGTAGGCGCCGATCACCGTGGAGCCGCGCAGGCCGCCGATCGAGGAGATGATGACGACCGAGCCATTGCCGCGCTCGGCCATCTGCGGGATCGCGAGCGCAGAAAGCCAGATGTTGCTCTTGACGTTCGAGCCCATGATCTTGTCGAAGGCCTCGTCGGAGATGTCGAGCAGCGGGCCGTAATACGGGTTCACGGCGGCGTTGCAGACGAGGATGTCGATCTTGCCGTAATGCTTGGTGGCGCCGGAGATCAGCGCCTCGACCTCGTTCTTGCGCGCGATGTTGCAGGGGATGACGGTGGCATCGCCGCCGGATGCGTTGATGCCGTCGGCGACTTCCTTGCACGCTTCCGCTTTCCGGGAGGAGACAACGACCTTGGCGCCGAGCTTGGCCAGCAGCTCGGCCGAGGAGCGGCCGATGCCGCGGCTGGAGCCGGTGACGACGGCGACTTTTCCGGTGAGATCGAACGGGGTGTTTTTCATTGTTGTCCCTTCCTGGTCATTCCGGGGCGCGCGAAGCGCGAACCCGGAATCCATTTCACCGCGCGTGACGCCGCCCGATGGATCCCGGGTTCATCGCTGCGCGATGCCCCGGGATGACAGTCATTGTGTGTCGACTAGATCAACCCACCCGCATCCGCGACGCGGCGCTGGTGGTAGTCGGTGTCGCCAAAGGTGTTCTCGATCATGGTGAGGCGCTTGAAGTAGTGGCCGATCTTCGCCTCCATGGTCATGCCGATGCCGCCGTGGAGCTGGATCGCCTGCTGTCCGACGAACTTCAGCGATTTGCCGATCTGCACCTTGGCCGCGGCGATCGCGTTGGAGCGCTCCTTGGCGTCCTCGAAATCACCAGCCATGGTCGCGAACATCGACATCGAGCGCGCCTGCTCGGCGGCGACGAACATGTCGGAGGCGCGGTGCTGCAGCGACTGGAACGAGCCGATCGCGACGCCGAATTGCTTGCGCGTCTTGATGTACTCGACCGTGGTCTTGAGCGACTCGTCCATCAGGCCAACTGCCTCGGCGCAGAGCGCGACGCGGGCTTCGTCCACCACGCGCTCGATCAGCGAGAGCGAGTCGTCGGGATTGCCGATGGCAGCATCCGCGCCCACCTCGACACCCGTAAAAGTGATGTCGGCGGCGTGCAGGCCGTCTTGGGTCGGGTAGGACTTCTTGGTGACGCCCTTGGCGTTCGCGGGAACGAGGAACACGCCGATGCCGGTCTTGTCGCGGCGATCGCCCTTGGTGCGGGCGGTGACGACCAGCGTGTCGGCGTTCTCGCCGTTGAGCACGACGAATTTTTCGCCGTCGATGACCCAGCCGTCGCCCTTCTTCTTTGCCGTCGTCGAGACGTCGAACAGATCGTAGCGGGAGTTCTTCTCGAGCTGGGCGAAAGCCAGCGTCTTGCTGCCGTCGATGATCCCGGGCACATGCGCGGCCTTCTGCGCATCGCTGCCGGCATGGCGCAGGAAGCCACCGCCGATCACGACCGTTGCCAGATACGGCTCGAGCACCAGCGCCTTGCCGAGCGCTTCCATCACGATCATGGTCTCGACACCGCCGCCGCCGAAGCCGCCATCGGCCTCCGCGAAGGGCAGACCGAGCAGGCCCTGCTCGGCGAGCTTGCCCCAGACGGTTTTGCTCCAGCCGCCCTTCTCCTTCATGTACTTCTTGCGCTGCTCGAAATCGTAGGAATCGGTCAGCAGGCCGTCGATGCTTTCCTTGAGAAGCCGCTGCTCCTCGTTCAGGTCAAAATCCATTTCTTTGGTTCCTCGTACCGGACTATTTGGCTTCGTCATTCCGGGATGGCCCGAAGGGCCAGGCCCGGAATCCATAATCCCGATTGGTGGTTATGGATTCCGGGCTCGCGACTTCGTCGCGCCCCGGAATGACGGTGGAAACATGGGCCTCCCCGCCTTCGCGGAGAGGGAGCAGATCACAGCCCCAGCACCGCCTTGGCGATGATGTTGCGCTGGATCTCGTTGGAGCCGCCGTAGATCGAGACCTTGCGGTTGTTGAAGTAGCTCGGCGCGATCTGGGCGGTCCAGTCCATGGCTTCGTTGGAGCCGTCATCGCCGTGGACGTCGTAAGGCGCGGCGAACGGGCCGATCACTTCCATCAAGAGCTCGGTGGTGGTCTGCTGGATCTCGGAGCCCTTGATCTTCAGCACCGAGGAGGCGGGATTGGGCTTGCCCTTGCCGTGCTTGCCTTCATCGGCGACGACGCGGAGCTGCGTCAGCTCGAGCGCCTTCAGCTCGATCTCGCAGGCCGCGAGCTTCTCGCGGAACGCGGCATCCTGGATGACCGGCTTGCCGCCCGACTCGACCTTGCCGGCGAGATCGCGAATGCGGCGCAGCCGCTCCTTGGAGACGCCGACGCGGGCGATGCCGGTGCGCTCATTGCCGAGCAGGAATTTTGCGTAATCCCAGCCTTTGTTCTCCTCACCGATCAGGTTCTCGACGGGCACCTCGACGTCGTCGAAGAAGACCTCATTGACCTCGACGCCGCCGTCGATGGTCTGGATCGGGCGCACGGTGACACCCTTCGACTTCATCGAGAACACGATGAAGGAAATGCCCATCTGCTTCTTCGCATTGTTGTCGGTGCGGCAGAGGCAGAAGATCATGTCGGCGTGCTGGGCGAGCGTGGTCCAGGTCTTCTGGCCATTGATGATCCACTTGTCGCCCTTGCGCTCGGCTTTCGTCTTGAGCGAAGCAAGGTCGGACCCGGAGCCCGGCTCGGAGAAGCCCTGGCACCACCAATCGTCGACATTGGCGATGCGCGGCAGGTACTGCTTCTTCTGCTCCTCGTTGCCGAAGGTGTAGATGACGGGGCCGACCATGCTGACGCCGAAGGCGAGCGGCTGCGGCGCCGGATAGGACTGCAGCTCCTCGTTGAAGATGTAGTGCTGCACGCTCGTCCAGCCGGTGCCGCCATATTGCTTGGGCCAGTGGCTGACGCCCCAGCCCTTCTTGTTGAGGATGCGCCACCACGTCACCATCTCGTCCTTCGAGAGGTGGCGGCCCTCGACCAGCTTGCGCCGCGTATCCGGCGGCACGTTGTCGCGGAAGAACGACCGCACTTCCTCGCGAAACGCCTGCTCTTCTTTCGTGAATGCGAGATCCATCGGATCCTCCTGTGAGCGATTTTATTCTTACCAAACCCGCCGTCATTCCGGGATGTGCCGCAGGCGCAGGCCCGGAATCCATATCCCAGACTGGTGGTTATGGATTCCGGGCTCGCCGCTTCGCGGCGCCCCGGAATGACAGAAACATTTACTGCAACACCTCGAACAATCCCGCCGCACCCATGCCGCCGCCGACGCACATGGTGACGACCGCATACTTGGCCTTGCGGCGGCGGCCTTCGATCAGGGCGTGGCCGGTGAGGCGCGCGCCGGACATGCCGTAGGGATGGCCGACCGAGATCGCGCCGCCATTGACGTTGATCTTCTCGGGGTCGATGCCGAGCTTGTCGCGGCAATACAGCACCTGCACCGCGAAGGCTTCGTTGAGCTCCCAGAGGCCGATGTCGTCGACGGTGAGGCCATGGCGCTTCAGAAGGCGCGGCACCGCGAAGACCGGGCCGATGCCCATCTCGTCCGGCTCGCAGCCGGCGGAGACGAAGCCGCGGAAGATGCCTAGCGGCGCAAGGCCGCGCTTCGCCGCTTCCTTGTCGCTCATGATCACCGAGGCGCTGGCGCCGTCGGAGAGCTGGCTGGCATTGCCGGCGGTGATCGAGAAACCTTCGCCGCGCACCGGCTTGAGGCCGGCAAGGCCCTCGATGGTGGTCTCGGGACGCGGACCTTCGTCCTGCGACAGCGTGACCTCCTTCATCGACACTGCGCCGGTCGCCTTGTCGGTGACCGCCATCTGCGTCGTGATCGGGGCGAGCTCGTCCCTAAACTTGCCGCCCTGCTGCGCGGCGGCGGTGCGACGCTGGCTCTCCAGCGAATATTCGTCCTGCTTCTCGCGCGAGATGCCGTAGCGCTTGGCGACCACTTCCGCCGTGTCGATCATGGGCATGTAGACCTCGCCCTTGATCTTGAGCAGCGCCGGGTCCTGGGCGTGGAAGCCGTTCATCTTGTCGTTCTGCACCAGCGAGATCGACTCGCCGCCGCCGCCGACCGCGATCTCGACGCCGTCGAAGATCACCGAGCGCGCGGCGAGCGCGATGGCCTGCAGGCCCGAGGCGCACTGCCGGTCGATGGTGGTGCCGGCGACAGTCACAGGGAGACCTGCACGGAGCAGCGCCTTGCGCGCGATGTTGCCGCCGGTCGCGCCCTGCTGGAGCGCTGCGCCCATCACGACGTCCTCGACCTCCTTCGGGTCGACCTTGGCGCGGGCGACAGCTTCGCCGATGGCGTGACCGAGCAGGGTTGCACCCTCGGTGGCGTTGAGCATGCCGCGATAGGCCTTGCCGATCGGGGTGCGGGCGGTGGAAACGATGACGGCGTCGGTCAAGAACGACCTCCTGATGCAAGTGGGGTGGATTGTGATGGTTTCTGTTGCTGGCGCAATTCGTGGCGCGACAATTTTCCGACCGGCGTGCGCGGCAGATCGTCGACGAACTCGACCGCGGCCGGCAGTTCGTGCTTGCCGACCTTGCCGGCGAGCTGCGCGCGCAGCTCGTCGAGCGTGAACGGTTTTGCGTCGGGCTTGAGCTTGATGAAGGCCTTTGCAGCCTCGCCCCGGTACTGGTCGGGAATGCCGAGCACGATCACCTCGTGCACGCCCGGAATGGTGTAGATCGCCTGCTCGATCATCTGCGGATAGACGTTGAAGCCGCCGGAGATGATCATGTCCTTCTTGCGGTCGACCAGGAAGAAATAGCCGTCGGAGTCGACATAGCCGATGTCACCGGTGAGGAAGCGGCCATCGACGAAGGCGTCAGTGGATCCCTCCGGCCTGTTCCAGTAGCCCTTGGTGACGTTCGGCCCCTTGATGCGGATCTCGCCGACTTCGCCGGGCGGCAGCACACGTGTCGGGTCGTCCAGCGAAACGACGTCGAGCTCGATGCCGGGCAGCATCAGGCCGATCGAGCCGGGCTTGTCCGGCCCGGTGGGCGGATGGCCGGTGCCGGGCGAGCAGGTCTCGGTCATGCCCCAGCCGCTGCGCAGCTTCTTGCCGACCTTGCGCTCGAAGAAATTCGCGATCTCGACCGGCAGCGGCGCACCGCCGGAGCCGATGGTGGCGAGCGAGGAGAAGTCGCGCTTGTCCAGATCCGGCAGCGCGGCGATCGCGATCCACATGGTCGGAACGCCCGGAAAGTAAGTCGCGCGCTTGACCTCGATATCGCGCATCACGGCTTCGACGTCGAAGCGCTGGTGGATCGAGATCAGATTGCCGCGGCTGAGCGCGGATAGTAGCACGACGGTGAGCGCGTAGATGTGGAATAGCGGCAGCACGCAGATCACGCGCTCGATCACATCGCCGCGCGCGGCACGCGACGGCTTGCCCCAGACGTCGTAGATCGAGACCGCCGAGGTGAGATTGCCATGCGTCAGCATCGCGCCCTTGGGCAGGCCGGTGGTGCCGCCGGTATATTGCAGCAGCGCGACGTCGTCGGCCGTGACGGACGGCCACTCTGCGGGGGCGGTGGCGCCATCGACGAAGGTCTTGAAGGTGACGATGCGGGGATCCCCAGGGATCGCCGCCTGCGGCGTGCCGACCTTGCCCCAATCGTCGTCCTCGCAGACGACGAGGCGATCGACCAGGCCCTTCTCCAGAAACTTCAGCGCGGTCGGCAGCAGCGCGGCGAGGTTGGAGGTCACGAGCACGCGCGAGCCGGAGTCGGAGACCTTGTGCGTCAGCGCGATCTCGCCGTCGAGCGGCGACAGATGCGCAACGCGGGCGCCAGCCTTCAGTGCGCCGAAGAAATTGACAGGATGATCGGGCGTGTTGCCGAGGAACAGCGCGACGGAGCTGTTCTTGCCGATGCCAGCCCGCAGAAACGCCGCCGCGGCGCGCTCGGCCTGAGCTGCGAGCCCGGTATAGGTGATGGGGCGATCGCGGAATTCGAGCGCGGTGCGCGGGCCGTAATCGGCGGCGGCTTTCGACAGCAGGTCAGGCAGCGAGCCCTGGGCGATGGTGTCGTCCCAGTGCACGCCCTCGGGATAAAACTGTTCGCCGGGATGGGTCATGGATTCCTTAAGCCACACAGACCGTCATTCCGGGGCGGCTCGAAGAGCCGAACCCGGAATCTCGAGATTCCGGGTCTGGTCCTTCGGACCATCCCGGAATGACGCCAACCATCAAGCCGCCTTCGACGCCGCGGCCAGCGACGCGAACGTCTTCCCCTCCGCAGCGAGCTTCTTCAGCAGCGGGGCGGGCTCGAGGCTCGGATCGTTGGTCTCCTTGGCGTAGAACGACAGGCGATCGGCGATGTGCTTGAGGCCGACGCTGTCGGCCCAGAACATCGGGCCGCCGCGATAGATCGGCCAGCCATAGCCGTAGAGCCAGACCACGTCGATGTCGGAGGGACGCGCCGCGATGCCCTCTTCGAGGATCTTCGCGCCCTCGTTGATCATCGGGTACATCATGCGCTCGAGGATTTCCTCGTCGCTGACGACGCGCTTCTTGCGGCCGAGACGCAGCAGCGTCTCGTCGATCAGCTTCTCGACATCGGGATCGGGCAGCGGCGCGCGAGAGCCGGCTTCGTACTTGTAGTAGCCCTTGCCGGTCTTCTGGCCGAAGCGGCCGGCTTCGCACAGCGCGTCCGCGATCTCCGACTTGATGCCGCGATCCTTGCGGGAGCGCCAGCCGATGTCGAGGCCGGCGAGGTCGCCCATCGCGAACGGCCCCATCGGCATGCCGAACTTGGTCACGACGGCGTCGACCTGCTGCGGCAGCGCGCCCTCGAACAAGAGCTTCTCCGACTGCTTGCCGCGCTGGGCCAGCATGCGGTTGCCGACAAAGCCGTCGCAGACGCCGACCACGGCCGGCACCTTCGCGATCTTGCGCGCGATGGTGACAGCCGTCACCAGCGCATCCGGCGCGGTCTTGTCGGCGCGCACGATCTCGCACAGCTTCATGACGTTGGCCGGCGAGAAGAAGTGCATGCCCAAAACGTCCTGCGGACGCTTGGTCGACTTCGCGATCTCGTCGATGTTCAGATACGAGGTGTTGGAGGCGAGCACGGCGCCCGGCTTTGCGAACTGGTCGAGCTTGCCGAACACCTCCTTCTTCACCGCCATGGTCTCGAACACGGCCTCGATGACGAGGTCGGCATCGCCGACATTCTCGATACCGACGACGCCGTTGATCAGCGCCATGCGCTTGGCGGGCGCGTCGGCCGGGATGCCGCCGCGCGCGGCGGTCGCTTCCCAGTTCTTCTGCATGATGCCCAGGCCGCGCTTGAGCTGCTCCTCGCCGGTCTCGATCAGGGTGACGGGAACACCAGCGTTCGCAAACGACATCGCGATGCCGCCGCCCATGGTGCCGGCGCCGAGAATGGCAACACGGTTAACGGGCCGCGACTTGGTGCCCTCGGGCACGCCCGCGATCTTGTTGGCCTCGCGCTCGGCGAAGAAGGCGTAACGCTGCGCCTTGGACTGGTCGCTGGCGACGAGCTTGAGGAAACCCTCGCGCTCCTTCTTCAGACCTTCGTCGAACGGCAGGTCGATGGCGTAGCCGACGGCGTCGGCCGCCGCGAACGGCGCTTCCAGGCCGCGCGACTTCTTGGTCATGGCGGCGACCGCGTTGGTGAAGATCGAGCGGTCGGCCTTGGCGGCCGCGATCTTGGAATCGTCATCGCGCAGGCGGCGCAGCGGACGCTTCTCCGCAAGCAACTTGCGCACAAAGGCTTCGCCGCCGGAGGCCGGCCCCTCGATGATCTCCTCGATCAGGCCGTTCTTCAACGCTTCAGCGGCACCGATGGGATCGCCGCCGACGATCATCTTGACTGCGAGCTCGGGCCCGACCGCGCGCGGCAGGCGCTGGGTTCCGCCGGCACCCGGCAAGAGGCCGAGCTTCACCTCGGGCAGGCCGAGCCTGGCTTCTTTCACCGCAACGCGGAAATGACAGGCGAGCGCGACCTCGAGGCCGCCGCCGAGCGCGGTGCCGTGGATCGCGGCAACGACGGGCTTCGGCGAATTCTCGATCTCGGCCAGCACATCGTTGAGCGCCGGCGGCTTCGGCGGCTTGCCGAATTCGGTGATGTCGGCACCGGCAATGAAGGTGCGGCCGGCGCAGGTCAGCACGATGCCCTTGATGGCGGGATCGGCGACGGCGGCCTTGATGCATTCCAGGATGCCGCCGCGGACTGCGGCACTCAGCGCATTGACCGGAGGGCTGTCGACCGTGACGATGCCGACTTCATCATGACGCTCAAGCTTGACCACTTCGCTCACGGTGTCCCTCCTTGGTGGGGATTTACTTTTGTTCGATTTCGCGGTGCGGAATTTAATTCCGCATCTTGACGGCAGGGTTATTTTGAAGCACGTGGCTTGTCAACGACTCCGCGCAAGAAGCAGATCAGGGATGAAGCGTACAGGAAAGAAGACTGCGACCGATCGGAATTTCGTCGTCGCGCTTTCCCGCGGACTGGACGTATTGCGCGCATTCCAACCCAATGACGGTCTGCTCGGCAATCAGGAGATTGCGGCCCGCACCAACCTGCCGAAACCGACGGTTTCGCGCCTGACCTACACGTTGACGAAGCTCGGCTATCTGACGCCGGTTCCCCGTTTCGAGAAGTACCAGCTCGCACCCGCCGCGATGTCGCTCGGCTACGCCGCGCTTGCCAATCTCGGCGTTCGGCATTTGTCCGAACCGTTTCGCGAGGAAGTGATGCGCGCGACCGGCGGCGCCGTGGCCGTCGGGGGCCGCGACCGTCACAGCATGATCTATTTCGGGCAGAGCCGCGGCACCGAGACGGTCGGCGTTCAACTTGACGTCGGCTCCCGCGTGCCGATTGCAACCAGCGCGATGGGCCGCGCCTATTTCTGGGCGCTCGACGACGAGGATCGCGCCGAATTGTCCCGCATGCTGCGCGAACATTACGGCAGCCGCTGGCCCAAGATGCGCGACGGCTTGGAACGCTCCGGCGAGACCGTCGCGAAACACGGCTTCGCGATTTCGGTCGGCGACTGGCACGACGACATCGGAGCCGCCGGCGTCGCGCTCAGGCTCAACGACGGAACCGGACCTTACGCATTCAATTGCGGCGCGCCCGCATTCCGTTTCACGGAAGAGCGTTTGATCAACGACATTGGACCGCGTCTGCTGGCGATGGTAAGGAACATCGAAGCGGCACTCGGGGGACTGATGCCGCAATCCAAAAAAGAAATCAGCAAAAAGCTGAAATCAGGAGGAAAAGTTGCGCGTGTGGCCGAGGGGATCAGATAGCCTTTGTCGTCACCGGGAGCGGTTCGCATCGCCCCATCGCCCACTGAACTCGGTGGGCGAGACGAGATGACGCAGGCACAGCTCGCGCAGGGTACATCGCCCCTGCTCGCAGTTCGCGACGTCAGCGTCGTGTTCGGCGGCATCGTTGCGCTCAACGGCGTGTCGTTCGACATGCACAAGGGCCAGATCCTCGGCTTGATCGGCCCCAACGGCGCCGGCAAGACCACGCTCTTCAACTGTCTCTCGCGGCTCTACCAGCCGTCGTCCGGCGACATTCTGATGGAAGGCGCGAGCATCCTGTCGCGGCCGCCGCACCGCATCGCCGAGATCGGCATCGGCCGCACCTTCCAGAACGTGGCGCTGTTTCCGAACCTCTCGGTGATGGACAACGTCCGCGTCGGCGCCCATTCGAAGACCTCCAGCGACATCATCAGCGACTCCCTTCGGCTCGCCTGGGTCCGGCGCAGCGAGAGCGACGTCAACAAGAAGGTGCACGAGATCCTCGCTTATCTCGACCTCGAGGACGTCGCCCACACCACCGTCTCCGGCCTGCCTTTCGGCACGCAGAAGCGCGTCGAGCTGGCGCGCGCGCTGGCGGCCGACCCGAAGATCCTGCTGCTCGACGAGCCTGCCGGCGGCCTCAACCACGAGGAAGTCTATGTGCTCGGCGACCTCATTCGCCGCATCCGCGACGAGCGCCACATGACCGTGCTGCTGGTCGAGCACCACATGGGCCTCGTGATGTCGATCGCCGACCACGTCGTCGCGCTCAATTTCGGCAAGAAGCTCGCCGAAGGCACCCCTAGCCAGGTGCAGGCGGACCCCGACGTCATCAAGGCCTATCTCGGGAGCAAGGACCAATGACGACACTGCTCAACGTCAAGGACCTGCGCGCCTATTACGGCCAGGTCCAGGCGCTCCATGGCCTGTCCTTCTCGCTCAACGAGGGCTCGCTGACGACGCTGCTCGGGGCCAACGGCGCCGGCAAGACCACCACGCTGCGCGCGATCTGCAACATGGTGCGCTCCACCGGCGGCATCGAGTTCGACGGCAAGCCGCTGAACAACCGCTCCACCGAGAGCATCGTGCGGTTCGGCATCGCCCATGTGCCGCAGGGCCGCGGCACCTTCACCACCATGACGGTGGAGGAGAACCTGCAGCTCGGGGCCATCACCCGCAAGGACAGCGCCGGCATCGTCTCCGACATCGAGCGCATGTATGCGCATTTCCCGGTGCTGAAGCAGCGCCACACCCAGCAGGCCGGCACGCTCTCCGGCGGCGAGCAGCAGATGCTCGCGGTCGCCCGCGCGCTGATGCTGCGGCCGCGCCTGATGCTGCTGGACGAGCCGTCCTTCGGCCTTGCGCCGCTCGTGGTGCGCGACCTGTTCGGCATCCTCGGCAAGATCAACCGCGAGGACAAGGTGTCGATCCTGGTGGTCGAGCAGAACGCCCAGCTCGCGCTCGAGCTCGCCGACCAGGCCTATGTGATCGAGACCGGACGCATCGTGATGTCGGGCAACGCCAAGGACATCGCGAACAACGAAGAAATCCGCAAATCCTATCTGGGTTACTGAGGAGCCGGCACGATGGAGCTTTTCACCAACCAAGTGCTGGCCGGCATTGCCACCGGCGCGATCTATGCCTGCATGGCGCTGGCCGTGGTCATGATCTACCAGGCCATCGATCATCTCAACTTCGCGCAAGGCGAGATGGCGATGTTCTCGACCTTCATCTCCTGGCAGCTGATGCAGTGGGGCGTGTCCTACTGGGCCGCCTTCCTGATCACGCTGGTATTTTCTTTCGTCGCCGGCATCGCGATCGAGCGCATCCTGTTCAAGCCGCTTGCGAAAGCGCCAGTGCTGACCAACGTCGCCGGCTTCATCGCGCTGTATGCGATCATCAACTCCTCGGCCGGCCTGCTCTGGGACTTCACCATCAAGCAGTATCCGACCCCGTTCGGCTCCTCGCCGTTCCTGGGCAGCCAGCTGATCTCGACTCACCAGGCCGGCATGATCGGCGTCACCGTGCTGCTGCTGCTCGGCCTCTACTTCTTCTTCCAGTATACAAGGATTGGCCTTGCGATGCGTGCGGCCGCCTCGGTACCTGAATCGGCCCGCCTCGTCGGCATCAACACGAGCTGGATGATCGCGCTCGGCTGGGGCATGGCGACCGCGATCGGCTCGATCGCCGGCATGCTGATCGCCCCCGTCGTGTTCCTCGAGCCCAACATGATGGGCGGCGTGCTGATCTACGGCTTTGCCGCCGCGGTGCTCGGCGGTCTCACCAGCCCGTTCGGCGCCGTGGTCGGCGGCTTCCTGGTCGGCATCTTCGAGAACCTCGCCGGCACCTACATTCCCGGCGTCGGCAACGAGCTGAAACTCCCGATCGCGCTCGCGCTGATCATCTCCGTCCTGGTCGTCAAACCCGCTGGTCTGTTCGGCCGGCACATCGTCAAGCGAGTTTGATCATGAGCGCAGCAGAAGAAGTCGTCGAAGGCCACGAGGCGGTCGAGGCCGTTCCGAAGCGGGCCATGACGCTGGGCACCGGCACCTCGCTGGTGGTGCTGGCCGCGCTGATCATCGCTCCCGTCTTCGTCAAGAACTTCATCATCTTCCAGATGACGATGCTCCTGATCTATGGGCTCGCGGTGCTGGCGCTCAACATCCTGACCGGCGGAAGCGGCCAGTTCTCGCTCGGCCAGAGCGCATTCTACGCGGTCGGCGCCTACACGACCGCGGTGCTGATGGAGCATTTCAACGTCAACTATGCGCTGACGCTGCCGATTGCCGGCGTGGTCTGCTTCGGCTTCGGCTTCCTGTTCGGCCAGCCGGCGCTGCGGCTAAGCGGCGTCTATCTGGCGCTGGCGACCTTCGCGCTCGCGACCGCGATGCCGCAGCTGCTCAAGCTGAACTTCCTCGAGCACTGGACCGGCGGCGTGCAGGGCCTCGTCGTCACCAAGCCCGACGCGCCGTTCGGCCTGTCGATGTCGCAGGACATGTGGCTGTACTATTTCACGCTCGTGGTCGTGCTGGCGATCTACATCTTCTCGGTGAACCTGTTGCGCTCGCGCTCGGGCCGCGCCTTCATGGCGATCCGCGACAACGAGATCGCGGCCTCCGCCATGGGCATCAACGTCGCACTCTACAAGACGCTGGCGTTCGGCGTCTCCGCCGCCATCACCGGCATCGCCGGCTCGCTCGGCGCCATCGCGGTGCAGTTCGTCGCGCCCGACAGCTACACCATCACGCTCGCGATCTCGCTGTTCCTCGGCATGGTGGTCGGCGGCGTCGGCTGGCTGCCCGGCTCGATCGTCGGCGCCGCCTTCATCATCTTCGTGCCGAACATCGCGGAGGGCATCTCCAAGGGCCTCTCCGGCGCGGTGTTCGGCGTGCTGTTGTTCCTCGTCATCTACCTCGTGCCACACGGCGCAAGGCAGGTCGCGATCCTGGGCCAGCAGCTCGCTGGCAAGCTCAGGAAGAACTGAAGACTCGTTCGTTAAACCAAGGAGACCCGAATTGCTTTTTGAAAGAACACTGCGAGCCGCCGCGCTGGTCACGGCAACGGCAGCCTTTGCTCTCACTTCGGGCGCGGCACTCGCGCAAAAGAAATACGACACCGGCGCTTCCGATACCGAGATCAAGGTCGGCAACATCATGCCGTACAGCGGGCCGGCGTCGGCCTACGGCATCATCGGCAAGACCGAAGAAGCCTATTTCAAGATGATCAACGACAAGGGCGGCATCAACGGCCGCAAGGTCAATTTCGTCACCTATGACGACGCCTATTCGCCGCCGAAGGCGGTCGAGCAGGTCCGCAAGCTGGTCGAGAGCGACGAGGTGCTGGCCGTGTTCAACCCGCTGGGCACGCCCTCGAACACCGCGATCCAGAAATACCTCAACGCCAAGAAGATCCCGCAGCTGTTCGTCGCCACCGGCGCCACCAAGTGGAACGACCCGAAGAACTTCCCCTGGACCATCGGCTGGCAGCCCTCCTACCAGAGCGAAGCGCAGATCTACGCGAAGTGGCTGATGAAGGAGAAGCCGAACGCCAAGGTCGCGATCCTCTATCAGAACGACGATTTCGGCAAAGACTACCTCAAGGGCACCAAGGACGGCCTCGGCGCCAAGGCCTCGTCCATGATCATCCTGGAAGAGAGCTATGAGGTGTCCGAGCCGTCGATCGACGGCCACATCGTCAAGATCAAGGCCGCCAATCCCGACGTGCTGCTGATCTATGCGACGCCGAAATTCGCCGCGCAGACCATCAAGAAGACCGCCGAGCTCAGCTGGAAGCCGCTGCAGATCCTCACCAACGTGTCGATCTCGGTCGGCAGCGTGATGAAGCCGGCGGGCTTCGAGGCCTCGCAGGACGTGCTGTCGGCGGCCTATGCCAAGGACTCCACCGATCCGCAGTGGAACAACGATCCCGGCATGAAGAAGTGGAACGAGTTCGTCGACAAGTACATGCCCGGCGCCGACAAGACCGACACCGGCATGGTCTACGGCTACGGCGCGGCCTCGACGTTGGCCAAGGTCCTGGAAATGTGCGGTGACGATCTCACCCGCGCCAACCTGATGAAGCAGGCGGCCTCGTTGAAGGATTTTGCACCGGACACCCTGCTGCCCGGCGTCAAGATCAACACCAGCGCCACCGACTTCGCCCCGATCGCGCAGCTCCAAATGCAGCGCTTCAAGGGCGAGAAGTGGGAACTCTTCGGCGAGATCATCAGCGGCGACGTCGCCTCCGAGTGACAAGCTGACGCAATAGTCCGAAACAAGAAGCCCCCGCGAACGATCGCGGGGGCTTTTTGTTGACGCCGGGCGCCAATCTTGTTCAATGCGCCGATCCGAGCCCGGGTAGGAGAACAATGACTGCCGTTCGTCTTCAGGTTGCGTCCCTGTGGGTCGCACTCGCGTTGTGCATTGCGATGACTGGCCCTGTGCTGGCGCAAAAGAAATACGACAGCGGCGCTTCCGATACCGAGATCAGAATAGGCAACATCATGCCCTATAGCGGGCCGGCCTCCGCCTATGCCGCGATCGGCAAGGCCGAGGAAGCCTATTTCAACAAGGTCAATGCCGAGGGCGGCATCAACGGCCGCAAGATCAAGTTCATCTCCTATGACGACGCCTATTCGCCGCCGAAGACGGTGGAGCAGGCCCGCAAGCTGGTCGAGAGCGACGGGGTGCTGCTGATCTTCGGCTCGCTTGGCACCTCCACCAACAGCGCGATCCGCAAATACATGAACGAGAAGAAGGTGCCGCAATTGTTCGTGGCGAGCGGCGCCTCGAAGTGGAACGATCCGAAGCAATATCCGTGGACCATGGGCTGGCAGCCGAGCTACGCCAGCGAGGCGCGCATCTACGCCAAGTACATCATGAAGGAGAAGCCGGACGCCAAGATCAGCGTGCTCTATCAGAACGACGATTTCGGCAAGGACTATCTGAAGGGCTTGAAGGACGGCCTCGGCGCGAAGGCGTCGATGATCGTGATGGAGGACGGCTACGACACCTCGGAGCCGGCGATCGACGAGCACGTCGTGAAGCTGAAGGCCTCGGGCGCCGACGTTTTCATCAGCATCACCACGCCGAAATTTGCAGCCCAAGCGATCAAGAAGGCCGCAGAGATCAACTGGCATCCGGTCCACATCATCTCCAACGTCTCGGCCTCAGTCGGCGGCGTGCTCGAGCCGGCGGGCATCGAGATCTCGCAAGGCGTGCTGTCGGCGACCTACACCAAGGACGGCTCCGACCCGCAATGGAACGCCGATGACGGCATGAAGAAGTTCTATAACTTCATCGCGCAGTACGACCCCAAGGCCAACAAGCTCGATGCCGGCGTGGTGTTCGGCTATGCCGCGTCGCAGACCATGGTGAAGGTGCTTCAGATGTGCGGCGACGACCTCACCCGCGAGAACGTCATGAAGCAGGCGGCGAGCTTGAAGGATTTCGAGCCCGACACGCTGCTGCCGGGGATCAAGATCAACACCGCACCCGACAATTTCGCCCCGATCGAGCAACTCCAGATGATGCGCTTCAAGGGCAAGAAGTGGGAGCTGTTCGGCGACATCATCTCGAGCGACCATGGGCATTGAAAGCCGGGCAACTCAAGATCGTTCGTGACTTGTTAAACAACTCCAGACAGCTGCGCCGTCTCGCAAGCGCACACGGGCGCTGACTACTAAAGAAGCAGCCCCGGCGACGCCGTCGCAGGGGCTTTCTGTTGAAGGCACCTGCCAAATCGTATTGAATTACGGCCGCGTCGCCAAGAACAAGCAAGACAAGAAAAGGAAACGCACACACACCAAGAAAATAGGGAGATAGGAATGCCCGCTGTCACCGGCAAACTTGCGGCCGCGTCACTGGCGCTCGCGCTCATTGCGGCCTCGACCTCCACTGCATCGGCCCAGAAGAAATACGATACCGGCGCGACCGACACCGAGATCAAGATCGGCAACATCATGCCCTACAGCGGACCGGCCTCCGCCTACGGCATCATCGGGCGGACCGAAGCCGCCTATTTCAAGAAGATCAACGAAGAGGGCGGCATCAACGGCCGCAAGATCAACTACATCTCCTACGACGACGCCTATTCGCCGCCGAAGACGGTGGAGCAGGCGCGCAAGCTGGTCGAGAGCGACGAGGTGCTGTTCATCTTCAACTCGCTCGGCACGCCGCCGAACTCGGCGATCCAGAAATACATGAACTCGAAGAAGGTGCCGCAGCTGTTCGTCGCCACCGGCGCCACCAAGTGGAACGATCCGCAGAACTTTCCGTGGACCATGGGCTGGCAGCCCAACTACCAGAGCGAGACGCAGATCTACGCGAAGTGGCTTTTGAAGAACAAGCCGGACGCAAAGATCGCCGTGCTTTACCAGAACGACGATTACGGCAAAGACTACCTCAAGGGCCTGAAGGACGGCCTCGGCTCGAAAGCCGCCTCGATGATCGTCATGGAGGAGAGCTATGAGACCTCCGAGCCGACCATCGACAACCACATCGTCAAGCTGAAGTCGACCGGCGCCGACGTGTTCATGAACATCACGACGCCGAAATTCGCCGCGCAGGCGATCAAGAAGAACGCCGAGATCGGCTGGAAGCCGCTGCACTTCCTCAACAACGTCTCGGCCTCGGTCGGCAGCGTGATGAAGCCCGCCGGCTTCGAGAACGGCCAGGACATCATCTCGGCCGACTATCTCAAGGACGTGTCGGATCCGGAGTGGAACAACGATCCCGGCATGAAGGAATTCCTCGCCTTCATGACCAAGTACTTCCCGGAAGGCGACAAGCTCGACAAGGGCACCATCGTCGGCTACGCGGTGGCGCAGACGCTGGTCCAGGTGCTGAAGCAATGCGGTGACAATCTCACCCGCGAGAACATCATGAAGCAGGCCGCCAGCCTGAAGGACTTCCGCACCGAGGCGCTGCTGCCGGGCGTCCAGATCAACACCTCCGCGACCGACTTTGCGCCGATCAGCCAGCTCCGGCTCGAGAGGTTCAAGGGCGAGCGCTGGGAACTGTTCGGCGACGTGATCAGCGCCGACGTCGGCGGCTAGCCGGACGACATACGCGACGCATCAAGCCCCCTGCGAGACGATCGCAGGGGGCTTTTGCTTGCGCGCCGATTATGATCACGCGATTGCACAATCGAATGACGATAAAGCCTGCTTACGCTTTGGCGCCCGATGCGCTAGGCAGGTGACCGGCGACCTCGCCGCCATCGCTTCCGTCCGCCTAAAGCGCGATGAGATTGGGATGAATCGTCATCGCGCTTTAGGTTGTTGTTTACGCATGATCTTTCCGGAAAACCGCTTCGCACTTCTCCGGATCATGCTTTAGGGCTTTTCGTCATGACCGACCGACGTCCCCTGCTCCGCGCGCTCTACGACGCCGCCGTTGCTGCCGCCCATCCGAGCACGATCCTTGCGCCGCATCTGCGGCCCCTGCCCAAGGGGCGCGTGATCTGCCTCGCCGCCGGCAAGGGCGCCGGCGCGATGGCCGCCGCGGCGGAGCGGCATTATCTCGACACGCTCGGGCTCGCGCCGGAGCGCCTCGTCGGCATCGCCACCACCCGCCACGGCTATGGCCTGCCGACGCGCCGCATCCGCGTGGTCGAGGCCGGCCATCCCGTGCCTGACGAAGCTGGCCTCAAGGGCGCGGCCGACACGCTCGCGCTCGCGGGCGAGGCCGGGCCCGATGATCTGCTGCTGGTGCTGCTCACCGGCGGCGGCTCGGCGAACTGGATCGCGCCCGTCGACGGCATCAGCTTTGCGCAGAAGCAGGCGGTCAACAAGGCGCTGCTCCGCTCGGGCGCGCCGATCGGCGAGATGAATACGGTGCGCAAGCATCTGTCGCGGATCAAGGGCGGGCGGCTGGCGCGCGCCGGCAAGAATGCCGCCGAGATCGTCACGCTCGCGATCTCCGACGTGCCGCATGACGATCCCTCCGCGATCGCCTCCGGTCCCACCGTGCCGGATCCGACCACGCTCGCCGATGCGCGCGCGATCGTGGCGAAATACAAGCTCGCCATCGACGATGCCGTGCGCCGCGCGCTGGACGATCCCGCCAATGAAAGCTGCAAGCCTGGCGATGGCGCGTTCGCGCGCGCGACGTTCGAGCTGATCGCGCGTCCCAAGCAATCGCTCGATGCGGCGGTGAAGCTCGCTCAGGAGGCCGGCTATGAGACGATCGATCTCGGCGCCGACCTCGAGGGCGAGGCCCGCGAGGTCGCGGCCGATCACGCCAAGCTCGCGCTTGCAGCCCGCGCGCAAGGCAAGCGCGTCGCGATCCTCTCCGGCGGCGAGCTCACGGTCACCGTGCGCGGCAATGGCCGTGGCGGCCCCAACCAGGAATACGCGCTGGCGCTCGCCGAGCTGCTCAAGGACACGCCTGACATCGCGGCGCTCGCCGGCGATACCGACGGCGCCGATGGCGGCGCCGGCCACCCGACCGATCCCGCCGGCGCGCTGATCGATGCGGCGACGTTTGCGAAGATGAAGGCGCTGGGGCTGCAGCCGCAGGCGTATCTCGACAACAACGACGCGACCACGTTCTTCGAGGCGACGGGGGATCTGCTGCAGCCCGGCCCGACGCTGACCAACGTGAACGATATCCGCGTGATCCTGGTGGATTGATATCTCGCCACACGCTCCGCTGCGTTCCCTCCCCCTTGCGGGGGAGGAGGGAGCGCAGTGTGCCGCGCGGTTAGAACTCGGCAGCCTGGAAGCTCGCGAATCATGCTCCGCGGCCGCCCGACAGCCCGCCTCAAAACTCGTTCGCGATCTTCGCGAGCATCCCGATCAGCGCCTCGCGGTTGGCCTGGCCGAGCAGGTCGTTCAGCCGCGCCTCGTGCTTGGTTGCGACGAGCTTCTTGGCGCGGCTCAGCACGGCCTTGCCCTTGTCGGTCAGGACCAGGATGTGCGAGCGGCGGTCGTTGGTGGAGCGGATCCGCGCGCAGAGGTCGCGGCTCTCCAGATTGTCGAGCATGGCCACGAAGTTCGGGCGGAGGATGCCGAGCGTTGAGGCGATCTCGGTCTGGTTACGGCCGGGGTTCTTCTCCACCAGCAGCAGCACCGAGAACTGCGCTGGCGTCAGCTGGAGCGAGGCCATGCAGCGCAAGAAGTTCTCGAACACCTTGAGCTGCGCCCGCTTCAGGACATAGCCCAGCTGCTCTGAGAGTTCGCCGAGCTGGAGGGCCTCGGCCTGCGGCTCGGCCGCGTCCTTGCGGCCCTTGGCCGCGTCGGCGGCCTTTTCGGAAGACTTTTCAGCGGTTTTGGAAACGGTCATCGCCTCGTGCTCGTAATCCCGCTAAATTCGGGACGGGTCGCTTCCCACCCTTGAGATTATATTTGATAATTGTTATGGACCATATCAAATATCGTCAGCGTTTTTCAATGGCTGTGAGCGGACCGTCCACCGCAATCGCGGAGACCGGTCCGGACTTTTGAGGGGGAGCGTCCGGTCTTGAATACCACCATCATGCTGTTCCTGGTGCAGGACGGCATTACCAATGGCGCGATCTACGCGCTGCTCGGCCTCGCGCTGGTGCTGGTGTTCGCCGTCACCCGCGTGATCCTGATTCCCCAGGGCGAGTTCGTCACCTATGGCGCGCTGACCTATGCCTCGCTGGCCGCCGGCCAGATGCCGGGTACGGCCAAGCTCGCGCTGGCGCTGGGCATCGGCGCCTTCGCCTTCGACCTGTTCGTGGCGCGCAAGGCGCTGCATGGGCGGCTGATCGTGCGCAGCCTCCTCACCAACGTCGTGCTGCCGGCCATCGTGCTGGCACTGACGATTTACTTCACCGCCCAGAAGCCGCCGGTCGCGGTCTGCATCGCGCTGGCGCTGGTGATCGTGGCGATGATCGGCGTCTATCTCTACCGCATCGCGTTCCAGCCGCTGGCGCACACCTCCGTGCTGGTGCTGCTGATTGCATCCGTGGGCGTCCACCTCGCGCTGCAGGGCCTCGGCCTGCTGTTCTTCGGCGCCGAAGGCCAGCGCGGACCTGCGGTGCTCTCGGGCGCCTTCACCGCAGGCGCGCTGCGCTTCACCGGCCAGAGCATCACCGTCTACGCCATCACCATCGCCTTCATCATCGGTCTCTGGCTGTTCTTCGGCCTGACGCTCTACGGCAAGGCGCTGCGCGCCACCGCCGTGAACCGGCTGGGAGCGCGGCTCGCCGGCATCCGCACCACGCTGTCGGGGCAGATCGCGTTCCTGCTGGCCTCCGTGATCGGCGCGCTGTCGGGCATCATGATCGTGCCGATCACGACGCTCTACTATGACAGCGGCTTCCTGATCGGCCTGAAGGGCTTTGTCGCCGCGATCATCGGCGGGCTCGTCAGCTATCCCCTCACTGCCGTCGCGGCGCTGGTCGTCGGCATCGTCGAGGCGTTCTCGTCCTTCTATGCCTCCAACTACAAGGAAGTGATCGTTTTCATGCTGCTGATCCCCGTGCTGCTGCTGCGCTCGCTCGCCGCGCCCGCGGTCGAGGAAGAGAAGGACTGACGAGCATGCAGAGCCGGCTTCCCATCCTCGTCTTTGCGCTGGTCATGGCGGCGATCCCGTTCGTCCCGGGCATGCCGCCGTTCTGGATCGTGCTGCTCGACAATATCGGCCTTGCCGCCCTGGTCGCGATGGGCCTCGTGCTGCTCACCGGCGTTGGCGGCCTCACCTCGTTCGGTCAGGCGGCCTTCGTCGGCTTCGGCGCCTACACCACGGCGGTGCTGACGACGACCTACGGCCTGTCGCCGTGGCTGACGCTACCACTGTCGCTCGTGGTCAGCGGAGCGCTGGCGGTGCTGCTCGGGCTGATCACCGTCCGCCTCTCCGGCCATTATTTGCCGCTCGGCACGCTCGCCTGGGGGCTCGGCCTGTTCTACCTCTTCAGCAAGCTGGAATTCCTCGGGAGAAACGACGGCATCTCGGCGATCCCGCCGCTGTCGGTCGGCGCGTTCAAGATGCTCTCGCCCGGATCGATCTATTACGCGATCTGGGTCGCCGTGATCGTCTCGGCGCTTCTGACCATGAACCTTTTGGACTCCCGCACCGGCCGCGCCATCCGCGCGCTCCGGCGCGGCCATGTCGCGGCGGAAGCATTCGGCGTGCACACGCCGCGCGCCAAGCTTCTGGTGTTCATCCATGCCGCGGTGCTCGCCGGCCTCTCCGGCTGGCTCTACGCCCATCTGCAGCGCGCGGTGAACCCGACACCGTTCGGCGCGCAGGCCGGCATCGAATATCTCTTCATCGCGGTGGTCGGCGGCGCGGGCTATGTCTGGGGCGGCGTGCTGGGCGCGGCGATCGTCGTGGTGCTGAAGGAGGTGCTGCAAAGCTACCTGCCGCTGATCCTGCCGGGCTCCGGCCAGGTCGAGACCATCGTGTTCGGCATCATGCTGGTGGCACTGCTGCAGCTCGCGCCCGGCGGCGTCTGGCCCTGGCTGATGTCGTTCCTGCCCGAGCGCAGTGGCGGCAAGAAGCCTGATACCTCGCTGAAGCTGGAGCATCGCACACGCGCGGCTGGCGAGGCCAGCATCCTGCTTCAGGTCGAGAAAGCGCGAAAGCAATTCGGCGGCGTGGTTGCGGTCAACAACGTCTCCTTCGACGTCCAGGCCCGCGAGATCGTCGCGCTGATCGGCCCGAACGGCGCCGGCAAGAGCACGACCTTCAACCTGATCACGGGCGTGTTGTCGGCGACATCAGGCTCGATCTCGGTGCTCGGCAGGAAGGTCGACAAGGCGCCGCCGCAGGAGATCGTCAAGCTCGGCATCAGCAGGACCTTCCAGCATGTGAAGCTGGTGCCTGACATGACCGTGCTGGAGAACGTCGCGATCGGCGCGCATCTGCGCGGCCATTCCGGCCCGATCTCCTCGATGCTGCGGCTCGACCGCGCCGACGAGGCAAAACTGCTCGCCGAGGCCGCACGGCAGATCGAGCGCGTCGGACTTGCCGACCAGATGCATCAGCTCGCAGGCTCGCTGTCGCTCGGCCAGCAGCGCATCGTCGAGATCGCCCGCGCGCTCTGCGTCGATCCGATGCTGCTGCTGCTCGACGAGCCGGCCGCAGGCCTCCGTCACATGGAGAAGCAGCGGCTCGCGACGCTGTTGCGCGAGCTGCGCGACGGCGGCATGAGCGTGCTCCTGGTCGAGCATGACATGGGCTTTGTGATGAACCTCGCCGACCGCATCGTGGTGCTCGATTTCGGCACCAAGATCGCGGAAGGCACGCCCGCGACGATCAAGACCAATCCCGAAGTCATCAAGGCCTATCTCGGAGTGGCGGCATGAGCGCCCTGTTGTCCGTCACCGACGCGCATGTGTCTTACGGCAAGGTCGAGGCCGTGCGCTCGGTCTCACTCGAGGTCGGTGCCAACCAGATCGTCACCATCGTCGGCGCCAACGGCGCCGGCAAGACCACGCTGCTCTCGGCCATCATGGGCATCCTGCCGCTGAAGGGCCGCGTCGCCTTTGCAGGCCAGGATCTCGCCCGCCTCGACATCGAGGACCGCGTCGCGATGGGCCTCGGCCTCGTCCCCGAGCACCGCGAATTGTTCGTGACCATGAATGTCGAGGACAATCTCGAGCTTGGTGCGTTCCGCATCGAGCGGAGCAAGGCGAAAGCCTCGATGGAGCGCGTCTACACGCTGTTCCCGCGGCTGAAGGAGCGGCGCAAGCAGTTCGCCGGCACGCTCTCCGGCGGCGAGCAGCAGATGCTCGCGATGGGCCGCGCGCTGATGGGCGAGCCGAAGCTGCTGATGCTGGACGAGCCGAGCCTTGGCCTTGCCCCGATCATCGTCGCCGACATCTTCCGCATCGTCACCGAGCTGCGCGCTGCCGGCGTCTCGGTGCTGCTGGTCGAGCAGAACGCGCAGGCCGCGCTGAAGATCGCGGACCACGCCTATGTGATGGAGCTCGGCGAGTTCGTGCTCAGCGGCAAGGCCAGCGACATTGCCGCGAACGAGCGGGTGGCGGCGAGCTATCTCGGCTTCCAGCACGAAAGCGCGAGTGTGATCTGATTTCGCGGCTGACTCTTCTTCCCTTCTCCCCTTGCGGGAGAAGGTGGCGCGAAGCACCGGATGAGGGGTTCTCTCCACTCGCCACTGTGTTCGTGAGGATGGAGACCCCTCACCCGTCCCGTCGCCACGCGACGAGCCACCCTCTCCCGCAAGGGGAGAGGGTGCACCGAGCAAGCCGCTCTAGCTTTCGCTAGCGGATGGACTCGCCTTTCCCTTCAGCGCCGCGACCTCCGCTTCCAGCTCTGCGATGCGCTGGTCCCTTGCCGCGAGTGCGGCCGCTACGTCCGGCGCATCGAACTTCTGCGGAATGTGTTGCGGGCAGTTGGTGTCCCAGGCTGCGATCTTGAACAGGATCACCTGCTCCGGCCGGGCGCGATAGCCCTTCGGCATCAGCGCCATCGTCAGCGCCTCGTCGTCCTCGACCACGCGCGCCTCGCCCCAGATCTTCACACGGCGGCGATGGGCGTAGTCCATCACGAAGATGTAGGCCTTGGGATTCTCGGACAGGTTTCCCTGGGTGATGTATTGCCGGTTGCCGGCGTAATCGGCGAAGGCGAGCGTCTGCTTGTCCAGCACCTTCAAGAACCCCTTAGGGCCGCCGCGATGCTGGATGTAGGGCTGACCGTCCGCCGAAGCCGTCGCAAAGTAGAAGCTGTTGGCATCAGCCAGGAACGCCGCAAGGTTCTCGTCGACCTCGGTGCGCCATCCCCGCTGCTCGGCATGGGCATAGCCCTCGCGCGATCCCTTTCGGGCCTGGATCGATTTCACCGCCCGCGAAAAGGCGACGTCGCTGGCATAGGTGTGAACTGCGGTCATCGGAACATCTCCTGAAATTCCGGCGCATTCTCTGCGTCTTTCGGTCACTAAAATGGACCTTCCGGCGATTAAAACAATGTCGGCGCTTGACACTTCATCATTGCGTAATATGCAATAATGCCATGGACCGCCTTGACGCCATGCACGTCTTCGTCACCGTTGCCGACCTGCGCGGGTTTGCGCCAGCTGCGCGAAAACTGCGGCTGTCGCCCTCGGCGGTGACGCGGATGATCGCGTCCCTGGAGGAGCATCTTGGCGCCCGGCTGCTGCAGCGGACCACGCGCCAGGTGAGATTGACCGACGTCGGCACGCGGTATCTGGAGCGCGCCCGGCGCATCCTCGCCGATGTCGAGGAGGCCGACGGCTCGGCGCGCGAGGAGCGCAACCGGCCGAGCGGGCGGCTGGTGGTGTCGGCGCCGGTCGGCTTCGGCCGGCTGCATGTCGGGCCGGTCATGACCGAATATCTGAAACGTTATCCCGAGGTCGCCTGCGAGCTCAGGCTGTCGGACAACCTCGTCAATCTCGTCGAGGACGCGGTCGACGCCGCGGTGCGCATCGGCCATCTCGCCGATTCCTCGCTGGTTGCGCGCCAGGTCGGCGAGATGCGTCGCATCGTGGTGGCCGCGCCGGCCTATCTCAAGCGCCACGGCGAGCCGAGGACGCCGGAGGCGCTGCCCGACCATCAGACCATCCAGTTCGGCCCGTCAGCCAGCTGGCACTTCGTGCAAGATGGCCGCGAGATCGAGGTGACGCCGACCCCGCGCTTCACCAGCAACAGCGCCGACGCAGCGCTGCAATATGCCGAGGCCGGCGGCGGCGTGACGCGCGTGCTCGCCTATCAGGCCGCAGACGGCCTGAAACGCGGGCGGCTGAAGATCCTGCTGGCGAAATACGAGCAGCCGGCGCTGCCGATCCACATCGTCTACCCGACCTCGCGCCTGCTCTCGGCCAAGGTGCGCGCGTTCATCGATCTCGTGGTGGAGACGGCGGAGTGGCGGTTTGGGTGAGGTCTCGTGTCCCGGACGCGCTGCAACGCGTAGCGTTGCTGCGCAGAGCCGGGACCCAGGAGGCCACGCCGTAAGCTGCGGATGGATGGGCCCCGGCTCTGCAGCGCACCGCTGAAGAAGCGCTGCGCTGCGTCCGGAGCACGAGAGTTACCCCGGCTTCGGCACCACGCGGAACGTGCCGCTGGCGCGCGCGATCACGACGCCGTCGGCCTTGATCAGGCACTGAGCGAAGCAGATCGTCTTGCCGGTCTTGATCACGTCGCTCTCGATCGAACACCACTGGCCGATCTCGGCGGAGCCGACGAAATCGACCGAGAGCGAGACCGTCACGAATGACGTGGTCCAGCCCGTCGCCTGTGCGCAGCTATAGCCCATCGCATTGTCGGCGAGCGCGGTGATGAGGCCGCCATGGATCAGGCCGCGACCATTGGTGTGCGGCTTTGCCAGCCGCAGGCCGATGATGACGGCCTTGTCGGTTTTCTTCGCGTAAAGCGGCTCCCAGGGCTCGGTGAGCGGGCTCTTGCGGAACAGCGGCTCGAAGCCGTCGGGGATGTCGGTGGAGGTCATGACTGTCTCGCGTGTGTTTGGCTGCCGCCATTGAACGCGATGTGGGTGACAGTTTCACCGCCTACAAAGTTTTAAACGGGATTTGCGCGGGTGTTTGAAACGGGCGGCACTGCGAGCACAGATGCCGTAGGGTGGGCAAAGGCGCAAAGCGCCGTGCCCACCACCTCTTTCCAACTGAGACTGCTCGTGGGCACGCTTCGCTTTGCCCACCCTACGGCACCGACTTCGCCGCCCTAGAACGGCAGCCCCACGTAATTCTCCGACAACGACGTCATCGCCGCTTGCGACTGCGTGACGTAATCGAGCTCGGCGAGCTGGATCCGTGCGCCGATGGTGCCGGTGTCCGGGAATTTGTGCAGCATCGAGGTCATCCACCAGGAGAACCGCACCGCCTTCCAGACGCGCGCTAGGGCCGTGGCTGAATAGGCGTCGATGCCGGCGCTGGACTTCTCGTCGTAAAATTCCCGTAGCGCGCTCGACAAATAATGCGCATCGCTGGCAGCTAAGTTCAGGCCCTTGGCGCCGGTCGGCGGCACGATATGAGCGGCATCGCCGCACAGGAACATTTTTCCGAAGCGCATCGGCTCGGCGACGAAGCTGCGCAAGGGCGCGATGCTCTTTTCGATCGACGGGCCCGTGACGAGGCTGTCGGCGGCCTCCTGGTCGAGCCGGCTCTTCAATTCGTCCCAGAAGCGGTCGTCCGGCCACTGGTCGACATGGTCGTCGAGCGAGCACTGCACGTAATAGCGGCTGCGCTTCATGGAGCGCATGGTGCAGAGCGCGAAGCCGCGGGCGTGGTTGGAATAGATCAGCTCGTGGCTGACCGGCGGCGTCTCGGAGAGGATGCCGAGCCAGCCGAACGGATAGACCCGCTCGAACTCCTCGATCGCCGAGGCCGGGATGCTGGCGCGGCTGATGCCGTGAAAACCGTCGCAGCCGGCGATGAAATCGCAATCGAGCGTATGGGTGACACCGTCTTTCACATAGGTTACGCGCGGGTGACTGCCGTCGAAATCATGGGGCTGCACGTCCCTGGCTTCATAGACCGACACGAGACCGGCGGCCTTGCGCGCATTCATCAGGTCGAGCGTGACCTCGGTCTGGCCGTAGATCATGACCGTCTTGCCGGTCGCCGCCTTCATGTCGATGCGGTGACGGCGGCCGGAAAAGGCAAGCTCGATGCCCTCATGCACGAGACCCTCGGCATGTGCCCGCGCGCCGGCGCTGATCTGGTCGAGCAGCGCCACGGTTCCCTCCTCCAGGAGACCGGCGCGGATGCGGCCGAGCACGTAGTCCGGGCTCTGCCGCTCCAGAATGACGTTGTCGATGCCGTACGCATGCAGCAGTTGCCCAAGCAACAATCCAGCCGGACCGGCCCCGATGATTGCGACTTTTGTCCGCAATACTTGCTCCCTCTGATTTTGTAGAGTGCGGCGCGGTCACGCTTGTCGCGTCGATCCGCAGACGATAATTATATCATATAATCGTTGGGAAAAAGGGGAACGCTCGTCGCCGCACCGCGACAAACCCATGCAACATGGCTGACGTAGATGACGCGACAAGGTGCGCGCCAGTTCCGGCTTGAACCCGCCGGCCAATTAGATAACATGTTAACTAACGAGACCGGGCCAGTGAAGCCCGCCGTCAGAAAGAGGGAGAGACGTGTGATGAGGAAAGCCTGTCTGGCTTTGCTGCTGGCAGCAAGCGTGACGCCCGCGTTCGCGCAGGACAAGACCTTCGACCTGAAGGTTTCGCACTGGGTGCCGGCGTCGCACCCGCTGCAGAAGTCCCTGGAGGACTGGGTGGCCGCGGTGAACAAGGATTCCGGCGGCACCATCACGGGCAAGGTGTTCCCGGCCCAGCAGCTCGGCAAGGCCTTCGACCATTACGACATGGCGCGCGACGGCATCGCCGACGTCACCTATGTCAATCCTGGCTACCAGCCCGGCCGCTTCCCGATCATCGGCGCCGGCGAATTGCCGTTCCTGATCTCCGACGCCAAGGGCGGCTCGATGGGCCTGGACGCCTGGTATCGCAAATATGCCGAGAAGGAGATGAAGGACGTCAAATACTGCCTCGCCTTCGTCCACTCGCCCTCCTCCTTCCACTCCAAGACCAAGAAGATCGTCATGCCGGAGGACGTGAAGGGCCTGAAGATCCGCCCGGCGCACGCCACCATGGCGAATTTCGTCACCTCGCTCGGCGGCACCAACGTGCAGTCGTCGGCGCCCGAAGTGCGCGACATCATCGAGCGCGGCGTCGCCGACGGCGTCACCTTCCCCTGGGGCTCCCTGGTGCTGTTCGGCATCGACAAGGTGACCAAGTACGACATGGAGGCGCCGCTCTACACCACGACCTTCGTGTTCGTGATCAACAAGGACAAGTACAATGCGATGTCCGACAAGCAGAAGGCCGCGATCGACAAGAACTGCACGGTCGAGATGGCGGGCGCGGTCGGCGAGCATTGGGGCAAGTTCGAGGATGCCGGCATCGACAAGGTGAAGGCGGAATCCGGTCACGAGGTCTACAAGCTGACACCCGAGCAGACCGCCGCCTGGAAGAAGGCCGCCGAGCCGCTGGTGAAGACCTGGGGCGACGGCGCCAAGAAGGCCGGCGCCGATCCGGATGCCGCGCTGAGCGAGCTGAAGGCCTCGCTGAAGAAGTACAACGCGCTGGCGGAGTGAGGCCGCGACGCGATCGGTCTTTCCTCCCCCTCTCCCCGTCCTTACGGGGAGAGGGTTGGGGTGAGGGGCTGCTTTCTACAAAGACGGTGACAGCGCGCTCGCGGAGAGTCCCCCTCACCCGAATTCGAGCTGCGCTCGAATTCGACCTCTCCCCGCAAGCGGGGCGAGGTGAAGTCCGCGGCGAGACCGAGATCAAACAATGAGCTCACACGACGACACACTTCCCATGAAGCGCTCCTGGATGGACCGCATCATCGACACGATCGAATGGATCGCGGCCGGCTTCGTCGGCATCGTCGCGCTCGACATCTTCCTGTCGGTGCTGCTGCGCAACACGCTGAACTATTCGATCCCCGACAGTTTCGACATCGGCCGCATGCTGCTCGGCATCCTCATCTTCTGGGGCATCGCGGCGACCTCCTATCGCGGCACCCACATCACGGTCGACCTCGTCTGGGGCAATGTCGGGCCGCGCTATCAGCGCTGGATCGACGTGTTCGCAACGCTGGTGCTGCTGTTCGTCGTCACGGTGCAGACCTGGACGCTGTTCGACAAGGTGCGCGGCACCTACAACGACAACGTCCAGACCTTCGACATGCATATGCCGACCTGGCCGTTCTTCGCGATCGCCTGGATCGGCGACGTCTCGGCCGTGCTGCTGATCGCGATCCGCACCTACCGATTGATCTTCCATCCCGAAGAGATGCACGACCCCAAGCTGAAGGCGACGGAGTAATCATGAGCACCGATGCCGTTGCCGTTATCGGCTTCGTTTCCCTCTTCGTCCTGATGCTGCTGCGCGTGCCCGTCGGCATGGCCATGGGCCTCGTCGGCGTGTCCGGTTTCGCCTATCTGGTCAACGGAACGGCGGCGCTGAAGCTGGTCGGCCAGACCTCGATGCGCACGGTCACCGACTACACCTTCGGTGTCATCCCGATGTTCCTGCTGATGGGCTCCTTCGTCAGCCATTCCGGCATGAGCCGCGAGCTGTTCCGCGCCGCCAACGGCTTTGTCGGACACTTGCGCGGCGGGCTCGGCATCGCCACCGTCGGTGCCTGCGGCGGCTTTGCCGCGATCTGCGGCTCGTCGGTGGCGACCGCCGCGACCTTCTCCGCGGTCGCCTATCCCGAGATGCGCCGCTTCGGCTATCCGCAGTCCTTTGCGACCGGCGTGATCGCGGCGGGCGGCACGCTGGGGGCGATGCTGCCGCCCTCCACCGTGCTCGCGGTCTACGGCATCATCACCGAGCAGGACATCGGCAAACTCTTCATCGCCGGCATCATTCCGGGCCTGTTGGCGATGACCATGTACATGATCACGATCTTCCTCATCGGATACTTCCGGCCCGACTTCCTGCCCAAGGGCAAGATGTTGCCGTGGCGCGAGCGCTTTGCCGGATTGAAGGACATCTGGGCACCGGTGCTGCTGTTCGTATTCGTGATCGGCGGCCTCTACGGCCTGCCCTTCCTGCCGCGCTTCACGCCGACGGAAGCCGGCGGCGTCGGCGCGGCCGGCGCGTTCATCATCGGCGTCGTCACAGGACGGCTCGACCGCGAGAAGATCCTGGCCTCGCTGCTCCAGGCGACGCGCACCGCGGCCGCGGTGTTCACCGTGCTGATCGGCGCGCTGATCTTCGGCTATTTCCTCACGGTGACGCAGACGCCGCAGAAGGTGACGGAGTTCCTCACCGGGCTCGGCCTCGGCCCCTACGGCGTGCTGGCGCTGATCATGGTGATGTATCTCGTGCTCGGCTGCCTGATGGACGCCATGGCGATGATCATCCTCACCGTGCCGATCATCTTCCCCGTGATCACCCATCTCGGCTTCGACCCGATCTGGTTCGGCGTCATCATCGTCATGACCGTCGAGCTCGGCCTGATCCATCCGCCTGTCGGCATGAACGTCTTTGTCATCAAGAGCGTGGTGAAGGATGTGTCGTTCTCCACCATCTTCAAGGGCGTGATCCCGTTCGTGGCGACGGACCTGATCCGGCTGTTGATCCTGATCGCGTTCCCGCTGCTGGCAACCTGGCTGCCGACGCGGATGATGGCAAATTGACGAGGTGAAGCGATGGCCACACCCATCCTCGAGACCAAATACGTCTTCACCATCACCGCCCGCATCGGCGACGTCGTCACCGCCGGCGAGACCGGGATCGGCGTTCGCCGCATCATTCCGATCATCGGCGGCGAGGTCACGGGTGCGATCACCGGAAAAGTGCTGCCGTTCGGCGCCGACTTCCAGACCATCCGCCCCAACGAGCTGATCGACCTCGAGGCCAAATACGCGTTCGAGACCGACGACGGCGCGACGGTCTATGTCGAGAACAAGGGCCTGCGCTTCGGCCCTGTGGAGCTGCTGCAAAAGCTCAAGCGCGGCGAGCCGGTCGATCCGAAGCTGATCTATTTCCGCACCATGCCGCGGTTCGAGACGGGGCACGAGAAATATCGCTGGCTTATGGAGCACATCTTTGTCGGCTCAGCGGCACGGCATGCGGACCGTGTGATGATCGACGTGCATCAGGTGGTGTGAGCACACACTCCGCCGTCGTCCCTGCGAACGCAGGGACCCATACCGCGTGATCTATTGATTTTGGACTGTCGGTTGTCGAACTAAGAGGCTTCGCCAAACCGCTCCCTGGGGTCATGGGTCCCTGCGTTCGCAGGGACGACACCGGAATTGGAGCAGAATCTTTGCCCATCTGACCGGTACCATCCGCAACTCCCGGGCCGCCCCACCTTGACTCCCCCAAAATTCGTTATACAACATAACTATTCTGACAAGGACGCAAATGACACAGGGAAACGCCGAGACCGCTGATGCGGGCGCCTCCGGACTACTCCGGATCGAGAGGGCGGACCGGGTTCTGACCGTGGGTCTGAACCGGCCGGCCAAGCGCAATGCGCTCAATGACGGCATCATCCTGGAAATCGGCGAGTGTTTTGCCTCCCTGCCCGAGGACATCGGCGCCGTCGTCATCCACGGCATCGGCGACCATTTCTCTTCAGGCCTCGACCTTTCCGAGCTGACCGAGCATGACGCGACCGGCGGCCTCCTGCATTCGCAGATGTGGCACCGGGTGTTCGACCGCATCCAGTACAGCCGCGTGCCGGTCATCGCCGCGCTGAGGGGCGCCGTGATCGGCGGCGGGCTGGAGCTCGCCTGCGCCGCGCATATCCGCGTCGCCGAGCCCTCGACCTATTTCGCGCTGCCGGAGGGGCAGCGCGGCATCTTCGTCGGCGGCGGCGGCTCGGTGCGGCTGCCGCGGCTGATCGGCGTTGCCCGGATGATGGACATGATGCTGACGGGGCGCGTCTACAGCGCCACCGAAGGCGCCTCCTATGGCTTCGCGCAGTATCTGACCGAGGCCGGCAACGGGCTCGGCAAGGCACTGGAGCTTGCAACCAAGATCGCATCCAACGCGCCGCTGACCAATTTCGCCGTGCTCCAGGCACTGCCGATGATCGCGGAGGCTAACCCTCAAACGGGTCTCTTGATGGAGTCGCTCATGGCGACCGTCGCGCAGAGCGACAAGGAGGCAAAACGCAGGATCCGCGAATTCCTCGAGCACAAGACCGCCAAGGTAAAGCCCAAGTCATGAGCGCGCAGCCGTCCTCTTCGTCCAGCATGGAGCGCGGCGCGAGCACTTCCCCGCTGCGGCCCATTTCGTTCGGCGATCCCGTCGTCAATATCGAGCGGCGCGACGACGGCACGATCTATCTCAGACCCAAGCAGCCGCTCGGTGATTATCCGGTCCGTATCACCGACCGCCTGCATCATTGGGCGGCGACGACGCCGGACCGCGTCTTCATGGCCGAGCGCGACGGCGGCCGCTCCTGGCGCAAGATCACCTATGCCGAGCTGCTTACCGCGAGCCGGCACATCGCATCGAGCCTGATCGCGCGCGGCCTGTCGGCCGAGCGGCCGGTCGTGATTCTCTCCGGCAATTCGATCGACCATGTGCTGCTGGCGTTCGGCGCGTTCTATGCCGGCGTTCCATTCTGCCCGGTGTCCCCGGCCTATTCGCTGGTGTCGAAGGACTACGGCAAGCTGTCTTACCTGATGAAGCTGCTGACGCCCGGCCTCGTCTTCGCCGAGGACGCCGACAAGTTCGCCGATGCGCTGGCGGCCAATGTCTCGCTCGGCACCGAGATCGCCGCGTCCTATGGCCACGTGCCGGGCCGCGACGTCACCCTGCTCGCCGATCTCATGGCGACGCCTGTTCGCAGCGATCTCGACGAGGTTCACGGCAAGATCGGCCCCGATACGATCGCAAAATTCCTGCTGACCTCGGGCTCAACAGGCAATCCCAAGGCCGTCATCAACACCCAGCGCATGATCTGCGCCAACCAGGTGATGCTGCGCGAGACGCTCGCCTTCCTCAAGGACGAGCCGCCCGTCATCATCGACTGGCTGCCCTGGAACCACACCTTTGGCGGCAACCACAATATCGGGCTGACGCTCTACAATGGCGGCTCGATGTATCTGGACGCCGGCAAGCCGGTGCCCGGCGGCATCGAGGAGACCGTGCGCAATCTCCAGGAGATTTCGCCGACGGTCTATTTCAATGTGCCCAAGGGCTATGAATCGCTGCTGCCCTATTTGCGCGACGACCAGGGCCTGCGCGCAAAGTTCTTCGATCGCCTGCACGCGATGTTCTTCTCCGGCGCGGCGCTGTCGCCGTTCATCTGGAACAGCCTCGACGAGCTCGCGGTGAAGGAGAAGGGCTATCGCGTGCCGATGCTGACGGGGCTCGGCGCAACCGAGACCGCGCCGTTCTTCATGTCGGTCAATCCGCGCACCAGCCGCTCCGGCCATGTCGGCCTGCCGGTCTCCGGCAACGACGCAAAGCTGGTGCCGAACAACGGCAAGCTGGAGGTGCGCGCCAAGGGGCCGAACGTGATGCCCGGCTACTGGCGCCAGGCCGACATCACCGCAAAATCCTTCGACGAGGAAGGATTTTACAGGATGGGCGATGCGCTCAAACCGTCCGACCCTGATGATCTCAACGCCGGCTTCGATTTCGACGGCCGCGTCAGCGAGGACTTCAAGCTCGCCAGCGGCACGTGGGTCAGCGTCGGCCCGCTGCGCGCGCGCCTCACCGCGGCCTGCGCGCCGCTGGTGCGCGACGTCGTCATCGCCGGCATCAACCGCGATGAGATATCCGCGCTGGTCGTGCTCGATCTCGACGGCTGCCGCCTGGTCAATCCGACGCTGCCGGCGGACGATCTCGTGGTCGCAACACGCGACCGGCTGGTGCGCGAGGCTTTTCGCGAGCGCCTGACGCGCTTCCTCAGCCAGGCCACGGGATCCTCGACCCGGATCACGCGCGCGATCCTGATGGACACGCCGCTCTCGATCGACAAGGGCGAGGTCACCGACAAGGGCTCGATCAACCAGCGCGCGGTGCTGGAGCATCGCACCGCGCTGATCGATGAGCTCTACGCTGCCAATCCGTCTGACCGTGTGATATCGGTCGGCTAGAAAATCATCGCCAAAGGAGAACGCCATGTTGTTGAAGGATCAGGCAGCCATCGTCACCGGCGGCGCATCGGGGCTTGGCGCTGCCACCGCGCGAAAACTGGCGGCGCAGGGCGCCAAGGTTGCGGTGTGCGATCTCAATGCCAAGCTCGCTGAAGCCGTTGCCGCCGAGATCAAGGGCGTCGCCGTGACCTGCGACGTCTCCGATGCGGCTTCCGCTGAAGCTGCGATCGCGCAGGCGACCAAGGCCCATGGCCCGGCGCGCGTGCTGGTCAACTGCGCCGGCATTGGCGTTGCAAAACGCGTCGTCGGCCGCGACGGCCCGATGGCGCTCGCCGATTTCGACAAGGTCATCAAGGTCAATTTGATCGGCACCTTCAACATGCTGCGCCTTGCCGCGACCGAGATGTCCAAGCTCGAGCCGCAGGCGTCGGGCGAACGCGGCGTCATCATCAACACGGCGTCGGTCGCCGCCTATGACGGCCAGATCGGCCAGTCCGCCTATTCGGCCTCCAAGGGCGGCATCGTCGGCATGACGCTGCCGATCGCACGCGAGCTCGCGCAGTTCGGCGTCCGCGTGCTGACGATCGCGCCCGGCCTGTTCCTGACGCCGCTGCTCGCGAACCTGCCGCAGGAAGCGCAGGACTCGCTCGCCGCCGCGATCCCCTTCCCGCGCCGGCTCGGCCAGGCCGACGAGTTCGCCGCGCTCGCGCTACACATGGTCGAGAACGCGTATCTCAACGGCGAAGTGGTGCGCCTCGACGGCTCGCTGCGCATGGCGCCGAAATAAGGCGCGTCAGATGTTCGTGAACCGGCGCGAGGTCCAGATTCAGTGGGGCGATTGCGACCCCGCCAACATCGTCTACTACCCGCGCTATTTCGCGATGTTCGACGATTCGACCTCGACCCTGTTCGAGGTCGCCGGCTTCTCCAAGCAGGATCTGGTCCGCAAATACGGCCTGGTGGGAATCCCCATGGTCGACACGCGGGCCAAGTTCTACATCCCCTCGACCTATGGCGACTGGATCACCATCGAGACGAAGATCGAAAGCATCAAGCGCTCGAGCTTCGAGGTGAAGCACAACGTCTACAAGGGCGAGGCGCTGGCGATCGAGGGGTTCGAGACCCGCGTCCTCGTCGGCCGCGATCCCGTTAACCCCGACAAGCTGAAATCAGCACCGTTTCCGCCGGAGATGGTCGCCAAATTCACGGGAAGCTAAATCGCCGCATCACCAAAAGAGGGGGCTGAATTACCCCCCGATTTCTGCTTTCAAGGAAACACGTCAAGGGAGGAATAGATGAAACGCTTTTACCTGACCGCCGCGATTGCCGCGGCGACGCTCGCCTTGCCGGCGCTGCCAGCGCTGGCCCAGACCGCCGAGATCACCATCGGCATCACCACCACCACGACCGGCCCGGGCGCAGCGCTCGGCATCCCCGAGCGCAATGCGCTGGAGTTCGTGCCGAAGGAAATCGGCGGCGTGCCGCTGAAGGTGATCGTGCTCGACGACGGCGGCGATCCTACCACGGCAACGACCAACGCCCGCCGCTTCGTGACGGAATCCAAGGCCGACATCATCATGGGCTCGGCGCTAACGCCGCCGACCATCGCGGTCTCCAACGTCGCCAATGAAGCCGGCATTCCGCATTTTGGCCTGGCGCCGTTCCCGATCACGCCGGAGCGCATGAAGTGGTCGGTGGCGATGCCGCAGCCGATTCCGATCGTCGGCAAGGTGCTGTACGACCACATGAAGTCAAAGGGCGTGAAGACCCTCGGCTATATCGGCTATTCCGACTCCTATGGCGACCTCTGGTTCAACGACCTGAAGGCGCAGGCCGTGCCGATGGGCATGACCATCGTCGACGAGGAGCGCTTCGCCCGTCCCGACACCTCGGTGACCGGACAGGTGCTCAAGCTCGTCGCCGCCAATCCCGACGCGATCCTGGTCGGCGCCTCCGGCACCGCAGCCGCGCTGCCGCAGACCGAGCTGCGCGAGCGCGGCTATCAGGGCCTGATCTACCAGACCCATGGCGCCGCCAGCATGGACTTCATCCGCATCGCCGGCAAAGCGGCCGAAGGCGTGCTGATGGCCTCCGGTCCCGTCATGGACCCCGAAGACCAGCCGGACGAAGCCGCCACCAAGCGGCCGGGCCTCGCGCTGAACTCGGCCTATGAGGCCAAGTACGGCCCGAACAGCCGCAGCCAGTTCGCCGGCCATTCCTACGATGCGTTCGAGATCCTGAAGCGGATCATCCCGGTGGCGTTGAAGACGGCCAAGCCCGGCACGCCGGAATTCCGCGAAGCGATCCGCCAGGCCCTGCTGTCGGAGAAGGAGCTCGCGGCGAGCCAGGGCGTCTACAACTTCACCGAAAAGGACCGCTACGGCGTCGACGAGCGCGCCCGCATCCTGCTCACGGTGAAGAACGGCAAGTACTCGCTGGTGAAGTAGGCGTAACGACAGTTTGAGACGACGAGAGCCGGCCCGATGGGCCGGCTCTTTTTTGGCAGCTGATCGCAAGCCGCTGTCACGGTGTCGCCGCGCCCCCTCTCCCGCAGGCGGGGGAGAGGTTGCAGCGAGCTTGCGGATGCTCCGAGCCTCACGCCGCCTGCCGCAGCGGGGTCCAGGCGAACTCGGGATAATAACTGTCCATCATGCGGTCGACATAAGCGGTGAGATTCGGAAATCCCTCGGCCCGCTGGCGCAACCCTGACTCGAAGAACGGCGTCAAAATCCCGGCGAGCGCGCCGAAGGCGGTGGCGTCGACGCCGCAGGGCTTGTTGCCCATCAGATAGGCCTTGTCGCCGAGCTGCACCGAGAGCGCGAACAGCGAGCGCACGGCAAGATCGACGTCGTCGTCGGGCGCGTGGCGGCCGAGGCCGGAGAGCAGATAGTTCTCGGCGACCCGGAATTGCGCGTCCTCGCGCAGCTTCTCGCGGTTATGTTCCGGCGCGCCGTCGAAGAAGTGCGACGGGCCCTTGGCGAAGTTGACCGGATCGACCCAGCGCGCGCCGACCAGCGCCCAATAGACGTGGTGCTCGATCATGCGCTCGAACGCCCAGGCCTGCGCACGCTCGGGCAGCGACAGGCCGGCGTCGAAATCGAAGCCGTAGCGGCGCTCGATATGGGCGCGGATGAAGGTGGAATCGGCCACCGCCTCGCCGCCATCGTCGATGAAGGGCAGCTGCCCCTTCGGGGACGCGGGCGGCATGGCGCGCTCCTTCCGGTAGGGCAGCCCAGCCATCTTGAGTTGCACCTCGGTCTTGGTGACGAAGGGGCTGATTTCCGGCAGGCCGAAGCCGGTGCCAAAGCCATAAAGCGTGATCATGCGCGTTCTCCTGGTCTACCGAAAACTTGACGGAACCTAGTGCCGGGCTGCTGCCACCATGGTGGCAGCAGCCGTGATATCTTCTGCGAAACGGGCCCCCCGCCAGGCGCGGGCCATGACGTGGCGGACCAGCGCGTCCGCAGCCTGGGTCAGCGAGCGTGCCACCACGCTCGCGAGGGCAAACCGGAGGTCGACGGCCATGAGATCGAGCGAAACGAGGCGGCCGAATGCCGATGCGGACCACGCCTGTGCCCGCAGCATCGGAAGTGCCGGGCCGAAATGGGTTGGAATGATCATGGACAAATCCTCTTCAGTCGATGTGTTGTCCCGGTATAGAACCCCCCTGCTGCCAACATCCTGTCAGCAGCAGCGCGCCGCTTTCTGATCCGATCCCGATGAGAGAATTGTCATGAGACGCGCCGACCGGCTGTTTCAGATCATCCAGGTGCTGAGGCGCACGCGTAAGCCGCTGACGGCGGACGCGATCGCGGCCGAGCTCGAGACCTCCAAGCGCACGATCTATCGCGACATCGCGACGCTGATCGGCCAGCGCGTGCCGATCCGCGGCGAAGCCGGCATGGGCTACATCCTGGAAAAGGGCTTTGACCTGCCGCCTCTCATGCTGACACCCGACGAGATCGAGGCCGCGGTGCTGGGCGCGCAATGGGTTGCGGGCCATGCCGATTCCGCGCTGGCGCGCGCGGCCGAAGACCTGATGGCCAAGATCGCCGACACCGTGCCTGAGCGCCTGCGTCCCTTCGTGCTGGAGCCGGCAAGCCGCGCGCGGCCGAGCTGGAACAGGGAGCCGGATCGCCTCGACATGGTGCGCACGCGCACCCAGATCCACGAAGGCAAGAAGATCATGCTACGCTATCGCGACGAGCAGGGCCGCCCCAGCGAGCGCATGATCTGGCCGATCTCGGTCGGCTATCTCGAAGCCGTGCGCCTGCTCGCGGCGTGGTGCGAGCTGCGCAGCGACTTCCGTAGCTTCCGCACCGATCGCGTCGTCGAGGCAACCTATCTCGACGAGAAATATCCTGAAAGGCGCGACGTGCTGCGCGCGAGATGGCGGCAGAGCCTGGTCTGGGGCCCGCCAAAGGACACGTGAGGACGATGGAAGAAATCGATCTGTCGAGCTGCTGCCAGAGCTGCGGCGCCTGCTGCGGCTATTCGGAGAACTGGCCGCGCTTCTCGATCGAGAACGACGAGGAGCTTGCAGCGATCCCCGAAGCGCTCGTCAATGCGCATCAATCCGGCATGCGTTGCGAGGGTGATCGCTGCTCGGCCTTGCAGGGAGAGATCGGCAAGGCGACGGCGTGCGGCATCTATACGGTGCGGCCTGAGGTGTGCCGCACCTGCATGCCGGGCGATGCCGAATGCGCGATGGCGCGGCGGAAGTTCGGGCTTCCGGCGATCGAACCAACTTAAGCCGGAACGGCCTCGTCGATCTCGTCGTCGTCGAGCTCGTCGTCCAGCGGTGCGAGCACCGAGAGCGGCTTGGTCGACAGCGTAATCGGCTTGCGGCCGCCCGACAGCGACGGCGACGATTTGGCCGAGCTCGCACGTGACAGCGCGTAGAGCGTCGAGCCGACGCGACCGCCGTTGTCGATCAGATCGCGCTCGCTGCAGCTTGCAGCGATGGCGACCGCCAGCGAGTGCAGATGGCTGCGGCGATAGCAGAACAGCGCCAGGCGGGCGCGTGCCTCAGGGGAAACACTCTCAACCAGCCTCGGCAGGCCACTCTCGCTGGCGCGATACATCTCGCCAAGGAGCTCGTCGCGAACCGGGCAGAAATCGCTTTCAAAAGCGTCACGGCTTGAAAACATTGCAGTTCTCCCTCGTAGTGCGGAAGATGCAGCGCAATTCTCTAATGAAAGGTTAACCACGCTGCCCGGTAGTCACCCGGGGTCCTTGCGCGTGGGCCGCGAATCAGAGGGCGCCGCGGGACTTGGCGGCTTGCCGTCATTCCGGGGCTCGCGAAGCGAGAACCCGGAATCTCGAGATTCCGGGTTCGGTCCTGCGGACCGCCCCGGAATGACGGTGTGAGCAGTCAGTTCGCCGCCATGAAGATGGAGAGGCCGAAGCCGGTGAGATGGTGCAGCGCCTGGTCGACACCGATCAGGGTCCAGAACCAGGGATGATGCAGGTCGACACCCAGATTGGCCGAGACGAATCCCTTGGCGCGATCGATGGTGATGTGGATCACGAAGTCGATGAAGGCGACGAACCAGAATCGCGGCGCCACGATCAGGATCAGCGGCAGCGCAACCGCAAGGTGAATCAGGCAGTGCACCAGAAGCGGCAGGGCCCAGCCGTGTTTCTGGTCCTTGCCCTGCGCCATCCAGGCGGTCTGGAGCACGAAATCGGCGATGATGTGCTTGAAGGTGAGCAGCAACATCCAGCCAATGAGCGCTTCGACCGGAACCGCCGATGACATGGGTGGAAACGACAAAGCTGACGCCCTCATTGACGTGACAAGAAAGATTGGAGCGTTCAGCGCAACTTCTTCTTGGACCGGTCAAAGCGCCGGGACCTCCAATTTATGACATCTCCCGCGGCAGAATGCAGCCGGGGGGAACCGGAAAATCGCCAACTGTGGCTAACTGGTGATAGGATGACCAATAGCCGCGGTCGGGAGGAGTAAGGTTACCTTCGGCTCGAAATTTGCATTCCGGTAGCGGCGCGCTATCCTCGAAGTCAAAGAATTTCGTTCTTTTTTCAGTTGCTTAGAATTGCACGGCGCGCGCCGCAGATCACATCCGCGAGCCGCCTGCCGCCCAGGAATAAGGCCAGCGTGCTGCCATGAGTGCTGAGCATGAGTACTGAAGGCCCCGCCTCGTCACCATCGGAGCCGCAGCCGCGGCGTCCCAAGGTGATCAAGACCAATCAGCAGCAGGTCTTTCTCTACGTCGTGCTGACCCTGCTGCTGTCGCTCGCCACCGTCTGGGGCGGCCGCGCCATGCTGCACAATTCGGAGACGCTGACCTTTGCCGTCGGTGCCCCCAACAGCGACGAGGCCCTGTTCGCGGCCAAGCTCGCCGCGGTACTGAAGAACAACGCCTCGCGTTTCCGGATCAAGATCGTCAACAACCCTGACAATACCAAGGCGCTCGCGCAGTTCGACCGCAAGCAGGCCGACCTCGCCGTGCTGCGCACCGATGCCAAGGTGCCGCTGCGGGCGCGCACACTCGCGGTCCTCGAACACGATCTCGTGCTTCTGCTCGGGCCCGGCAACAAGAAGATCAAGTCGCTCGCCGAGCTGAAGAAGAAGAAGGTCGCCATCCTCGCCGAGAACGATTCCTCGCTCGCCTTCGTGCGCAGCATCCTCGATATTCCCGACGGGCCGGACGCCGCGAAGATCCAGATGGCGCCGCAGGGCGCAACGCTCGACAAGCTGTTTGCGCCGGCGAACGGATACGGCGCGGTGATCGCCGTCGTCCACGCCTCGAAGGCGGTGCGTGACAAAGCCTATGAGCAGGTCGCCAAGCGCGGCGGCTTCACGCTGAATGCGATCGACGAGACCAAGGCGCTCGCCCGCAAATTCCCCGGCATTTCCGACGAGACGCTGACCGCAGGCACGCTGTCGGCCTCGCCCGAGATTCCCGACGACGACCTCGAGACGATCGGGCTGGAATGGCTGCTGGTCGCGCAATCCAGGATGTCGGCGACCACGGCTGGCGATCTCGCGCGCATCGTCTACGAGAACAAGTCGGCGCTCGGGCTCGACAACGGCTTCGCCAGCAAGATCGAGCCGGCCTCGGTCGAGAAGGACGCCTACGTGATGGCGCATCAGGGCGCGGCCGATTACATCAACGACGACACCAAGTCGTTCATGGATAAGTACAGCGACATGATGTATCTGGGCGCCGCCGCGCTCAGCGTCATCGGCTCGATCTTCGCCGCGATCTACGCCAAGATCACCCGCATCGCGCCGGAGAAGGCCAGCGAGCTCTCCACTGCCATTCTCGACATCGGCGAGCGCATCGAGCATGCCCATTCGCTGGATCAGCTCGAATGTCTCCAGGACGAGCTGGAAGGCATCCTGCGCGGCGCGGTGGTCGGCCTCAGAGACGGCACCATCAGCACCGACGGGCTCGACACCTTCAAGCTCGGCTACGAATTCGTCCGCGACGAGATCGGCATGCGCCGCGACTATCTCAAGCGCCATTGCGGCGAGACCGACACGGTCGCGGGCCCTGCCGCCCTCCCGCCACCTGAAGATAGCAATGTCGTGGTGGTGAAGACCGCGCAGAGCGCCTGATTCGAGGGCCGCGGCACTCCCACTCTCGCGTCCCGGACAAGCTGCAATGCCAAAGGCATTGCGGCGCCGAGCCGGCAACTGTTATGTTGGGTTGGCTTTCAGGTACGGCTTTCTGTCACGCATCATGGCATTGAGGACCGTTAGCAGCTTCCTGGCGACGGCAATGAGGGCGAGCTTGGCTGGTTTGCCGGCCCGTCGCAGCCGTGCGTAGAAGGCCTTGAACGGATCGGCCCTGCGAACCGCGTTGAGCGCAGCCATGTAGAGGGCGTCACGGACGCGCTTTCGGCCGCCGGCAATCTTGCGTTTGCCGCGGAAGGCTCCGCTGTCGACGTTGAAGGGAGCCAGGCCGGCGAGCGCCGCGATCTGCTTGGCTCCCACATGTCCGAGTTCCGGCATCTTCGCGATGAGTTGCATGCAAGCCACGGGACCCACGCCAGGCAGTGAGCGCATCAATCGCGCATCGTCCGCAATCTCTCGCTCGGCTTTGATTAGTCCCCTGATGTCGGCCTCGATCTCGGCGATCTCGCCGTCGAGGACTTCAATGAGGCGACCGATGCGCTCGGCCATGGCACGGTCGTCGGTCTCGCTGCGCCGGTTCTTCTCCTGCGCGCGCATGCGAACCAGCTGATCTCGCCGTTTTGCAAGTCCCGCCAAGGCGTTGCGGGCGGGATTGGCAGTCGGCTCGGTTGCTGGCTGCATGGCCCGCGCAAAGGCTGCCAGCATTCGCGCGTCGATCGGGTCGGTCTTGGCGAGCTGCCCGCTGGCGCGCGCGAAGTCACGAGCCCGGGCCGGGTTGATCCGGGCGAAACGGATGCCGGCCTCGCTCAGCGCTTCGCGAAGCTCGAGGTCATAAACACCCGTGGCCTCGAAGACGACCAGCACATCGCATCGCCAACGCGCCGCGATCTGGGTGATGGCCTGCGTCGCGTTGGCGATGCGCTCCGGCACGCCCAGGCCTTCATCGAAGATATCGAGATATTGTTTGGAGACGTCGATTCCGACGCAACGAAGGGGTATGATCACGGTGCCTGTCCCTGTGATGCGAGGTCTGTTGGCGCAGCCTCGTGCAACTGTTCAGGTTGGTAATGGAACGGGCGGGAGACCGAGCCGGCTCACGGCGTCAAGCGCCAAGGACCCAACGGCTTCCCGCCCAACCCATCCTGACAGACTTCCAAGACACAGGGACCCAGCAAGCCGCGCCGTCCGCTGCCGCATGGGCCCCGGCTCTGCAGCGCATCACACCGGACGATGCTGAGCATCGCCGGGAGTGCTGCGCTGCGTCCGGGGCACGAGACAGGATGGCCGGAACTCCGGGAACCGTCTCCTCCCGCAACCGTTGGCTCCCGGTTACAACCGGAGAACGCACCATGCGTACACTCCTCATCATCTTCCTTCTGGGAATGCTGGCGGCGGTTGGTTATTTCGCTTATTCCGCGATGGCGGTCGAAGGGGACCCGATCCCGACCGAAGGCTATGTCGCCCTGGCGCTGGGGGCCGGATTTTCCGTCATCGTCGGCATCGGCCTGATGATCCTGCTGTTTTTCAGCAGCCGCCGCGGCTACGACGAGCCGCCGCACTTCAGGTAACCCCCGCCTCCGTTCCCTCATTGGCGACGCCGAGCCCATCGTTGACGGCCCCGGCCCGGGCGGGCACTTTGGCGCTGTGATCCCAGCCGGGACCGCAAAAGCCAAACCGAGCCGCCCTCCCGCATGTCCAAGCCGCTGATCTCCGCTCTGGCCCAGTTCGCGGCCGCCACGGCCGGCCGCAACATGACCAAGGCGGCCTATGTGGCCGTGGGCGTCGGCGTGCTCAGCATGGTGCTGCTGACAATTGGCCCGGCCTATGAGGCATCGCATCACTGGGTCGACGCTCTGCTGTGGACCTGCCTCGCCTATTTCGTGTTCGAATGGGTGGTCCGCCTGCGCCACATGGCGCGGACTGGGCGCCTGTCGCTGTATTTGTCCTCCTCCGCCGGCATCGTCGATGCGATCGGCGCGCTGGCCGTTCCCCTCGCGCTGACGCTTGGCGTCGAGCCGAAGACGGCCTGGCTGCTCAGCGTGCTCTGGGTGCTGAAGGTGGTGCCGGGCATTCCCGGCCTGCGCCAGCTTCGCCGCGTGCTGGTGCTGGAATCCGGGCCGCTGCTCAGCGTGCTCGTGATCTTCCTGATGGTGGTGTTCCTCGCCTCGGTCGCCGAATACTTCCTCGAGCGGGACGTGCAGCCGCAGACCTTCGGCAGCGTGCCGGCCGCGCTGTGGTGGGCGGTCGTCACGCTGACCACGACAGGTTATGGCGACGTCGTGCCGGTGACGCCGCTCGGGCGCATGGTGGCGGCGCTGGTGATGATCTCCGGCCTCGGCGTGTTCGGCCTCTGGACCGGTATTCTTGCGACCGGCTTTGCCGCCGAGACGAGGCGCGACAATTTCCTCAAGACCTGGGAATCCGTCAGCAAGGTGCCGTTCTTTGCCGCGCTGGGACCAGCAGCGATCGCCGACGTCACCCACATGCTGCGCACCATGGAGCTGCCGGCGCGCACCATGATCATCCGCAAGGGCGCGCAGGGCGACTGCATGTATTTCATCGCCGCCGGCGAGGTCGAGGTCGACCTGCCCGGCAAGAAGGTGCAGCTCGGCGAGGGCGCCTTCTTCGGCGAGATGGCGCTGCTCGGCAACAACATGCGCGGCGCCAATGTCTCGACCACGAAGGTGTCGCGGCTCTTGGTGCTCGACCTCGTCGACTTCCGCGTACTGATGGCACGGCATCCCGATCTCGCCGAGACCATCGACGCCGAAGCAAAGCGCCGCGCGCTGGAAAATAAATAAGAGGAGACAAGAATGTCGGACCAGGCCGACGCGGCTTCCAGCCCCGTGCTTGAAATCGATGGCGCACGCGCCACCATCCGCCTCAATCGTCCAAAACATCTCAACCGGCTCCAGGCGGAAGACCTCGGCGAATTGCTCAAGCTGTTCGACGCTGTCGAGGCCGATCCTGCGATCCGCGTGCTGGTGCTGACCGGCACCGGGCGCGCCTTCTCGGCCGGTTATGACCTCAACTCGGTCGCGGAGCGCGCGGTCAGCGCGACCGAGCAGCAGAGCGCGGGCTCGGCGTTCGAGATGGTCGTCAATCGGCTGGAGGATCTCGGCGTGCCGACGATCTGCCGGCTCAACGGCGGCGTCTATGGCGGCTCGACCGACCTTGCGCTGGCCTGCGATTTCCGCATCGGCGTCGACACGGCCGAGATGTTCATGCCGGCGGCGCGGCTCGGGCTGCATTACTACCGGAGCGGCATCAAACGCTATGTGACGCGGCTCGGCGTCGACAATGCCAAGAAGCTGTTTTTGACCGCGCAGAAGATCAGCGCGCCGGAGATGCTGCGGATCGGCTATCTCACCGCGATGGTGCCGGAGGAGACGCTCGATGAGGAGGTCGACAAGCTCGCCACTATCCTCGCCGGCAACGCGCCGCAGGCGATGGCTGGCATGAAGCGCGCCATCAACGAATTCGCCCGCGGCGAGCTGGATGAGGCGGCCGCCGACCAGCGCCACCGCGACAGCATGCGCGGCGACGAGATCAAGGAAGGGATCAAGGCCTTTGCGGAGAAGCGGGCGCCGAGGTTTTGAGGGGAATACTCCGCTGTCGTCCCGGGGCATCGCGAAGCGATGAGCCCGGGACCCATAACCACAGGCAGTGGTTATGAGGCAAAGCTGGTAACTCCGAATCTTCGCAAAACTCCTCCCTGTGGTTATGGGTCCCGGGTTCGCGCTTTGCGCGCCCCGGGACGACGGCGGAGTGTTGAGGCGCCGCCTCAGCCCCCAACCGCCTTGGCATGCTCCGCCGCCATCTCGTCATCGGCCGCAGTGATGCGCTGGAACGCCGGCCGCGAGGTCATGCGCTCGGCGTAGCGCACGAACACGTCCTTCTTCGGCACGATACCAAACATCATGGTCCAGCTGAACGCGACGCCCCACAGCACATCGGCGGCGGTCATGCGCTCGCCGAGCAGATACGGCCCCTTCGCAAGCTGCGCCTCGAGCGCGCCCAGCATGGTGTCGTAATCGGCATAGGGCGATTGCGTGATCGGCGCGGGCTCGCGCTGCATGAACTTGTCGATCAGGGCCGGCTCGAACGAGGCGCCGTAATAGGCGATCCAGCGCAAATACGGACCGCGTAGCGGATCGTTCAGCGCGGGCGTGAGGCCCGCCTGCGGAAACAGATCGGCGAGATAGATGGTGATCGCGACCTGCTCGGTCACGAGCTCCCCGCGGTGATGGATCGCCGGTACCTTGCCGAGCGGATTGATAGCGAGATAGGCCGGCTGCCGCTGCTCGCCGACCTTCATGTTGAAGACGTGAAGATCGTAGGGCGCGCCGAGCTCGTCCAGCAGAACCCGCGTGCCGGTGGCGCGGCTCTGCGGCGAATAATACAGCGTGATGCGATTGGAATCGGTCATGGCAGGTCTCCATCTGGCCGGCTGGCGATGGCGCATCTTGTAAGGGAGGATACCTGACATCCTGTGTCAGGTATGGTTTAAGGGGTCATGCGCGCGAGCCGGATGCTGTCGATCCTCACCACCCTCCAGGCCAGGGGGCAGGTCACTGCGCCCGAGCTTGCCGAGGCCTGCGAGGTCTCGGTGCGCACGATCTATCGCGACATCGACGCGCTCGCGGCCTCCGGCGTGCCTGTCTATGCCGACCGCGGCGCTGAGGGCGGCTATCGCCTCCTCGACGGCTATCGGGTGCGGCTGAACGGGTTGTCGCAGAGCGAAGCGGGCGCGCTGTTCCTCGCGGGGCTCCCCGGCCCTGCCGCGGCGCTCGGGCTCGATGCGGCAATGATCGCCGCGCAGAACAAGCTGATGGCCGCGCTGCCTGCCAATCTGCGCGAGGACGCCGGCCGGATGCAGGAGCGCTTTCACCTGGACGCACCCGGCTGGTTCGGCGAGGCAGAAGAGCCGAAGCATCTGCGCGCGATTGCCGGTGCGGCCCTGCGTGGCACCTTGATCAAGATCCGCTACCAGAGCTGGCGCGCGGAGAAGCAGCGCTGCGTTGCGCCGCTCGGCCTCGTGTTGAAGGGCGGCAGCTGGTATCTCGCGGGGCAAGTCGACCGCAGCGTGCGCACCTATCGCGTCGCGCGCGTGCTCGACTGCACTGAACTCGACGACCGCTTCGATCGTCCCGCCGATTTCGATCTCGCCGCCTATTGGCGAGACGCGACGCTCCGCCTCGAAGCCGAGATGCATCCCAACGTCGCGGTCGTGCGGCTGTCGCCGTTCGGCGTGAAACTGCTCGACGCGCTGAGCCAGCCTTACGTCAAGGCGCGCACGCAGCTCGAGGACACCACCGATGCCGATGGCTGGCGCATCGCGCGCGTGCCGACCGGCAAGACCTCATGGCACGCCGCGTCCGAATTGCTGCGGCTCGGGTCCGAGGCCGAGGTGCTGGAGCCCGCCGATCTCCGCGAGAAGATGGCCGAGATGACGCAGGCGATGGCCGCGCGCTATCGCGCGGCGCGCAAAGCCTGACATCGGCGCACCTCGCCGCAGCCCACGAAACATTCCTGAAACACGATTCTCCTCATCCCCTGTGAACGCATTCCCATTTCGACCCGACGGAGATGCAGGGACACAACAACGGCCTTAGCGCCACTGGAGAATGAAAATGTTTCGTAAGCTTGCTCTTGGTCTGATCGCTGCCGGCTCGCTCGGTGCTGCCGCTCTCGCGCCCACCGCCGCTTCGGCTCACGGCTTCCATCACCACTGGGGTCCCGGCTGGGGCTTTGGCTATGGCGGCCTCTATGTCAACACCGGCATCAACAACTGCTACCAGGAGCGCGTCGTCCAGACCCGCCACGGCCTGCGCGTTCGCGTCGTGAATGTCTGCGCCTACGGGATCTACTGATATCTCGTCTCTTCGACAAAGCTCCGGTCGCGCTGCGGCCGGAGTTTTGCTTTGAGCTAGATGCCCTGCCGATGCCGGCGAAACCAGGCCCAGGTCTCGCGCGTCGTCTGGATGTAGCCGCGGCCGCGATGGACGATTTCGCCGTCGACGATCTCGTTCAGCTTCGGCAGCGCGTGAAAGGGAATTGAGGGATAGGCGTGGTGCTCGACATGGTAGGGCATGTTCCACGCGATCCATTTGACGACCGCGCCGGTATAGGTGGTGCGGGTGTTCTGGAAGGCGCTGCGCGTCCGCTCGCAGCCGGTGTGCTCGGCGTAGAGATAGGGCCGTAGGAAGAACTGCCCGATGACGAGCGGCACGAGCCAGACCCAGAGCAGCAGCGCTGAGGAGACCCACAGCGAGGCCACGAGCAGCAGTGCATAGAGCGCGACATAGGCGCGCGCTTCGGTGACTATGACGGCGCGCTTGTTCTCGGGAATCCAGGGCACCACGACGCTGCCGGTGACGGCGTGGCCGAGCATCAGCCGCAGGCGGCCGGCGACCTGGAGCAGGCCGCTATAGGCGATCGCGAGCTGCGTGTCGGATCTCGGCTTCACGCCGACGATCAGCTCAGGGTCCTTCTCGGGATCCTGGGTGTAGCGGTGATGGTCCCAGTGGAACAGGCAGTAATATTCGTACGGCAATCCGATGATGAAAGCGGAGAGATAGCCGACCGCGAGGTTGAGGCCGCGGCTCCTGAACGCGGTCTTGTGCGCGGTCTCGTGCACCGCCATGAACAGGAAGGCGACGAGATAGCCCTGCGCCGCCATCAGCGGCAGCGCCCAGAGCACGCCGTAGCGCGAGGTGACCATCCAGATCAGCGCGCCGACCAGCACGATCATACTGTAATGACCAAGAGTCTGCGCCGCGCCCCTGAGGTTCGAGCGCACCGACAATTCGCGCAGCATCGCCGGGCTGAGCGGCTTCAGGCGATGGCCGGGCTCGGAAACGGTCGCGTCAGTCATGGTGGACCCTACTTGCTGAGCAGCGCCGCGACCTCGGCCTTGAGAAAGGCCGTGTCGCGCGGATTGTTGACGGGATTGCCGGCGCGATGGCCGTGCTGCGAGGGGATCGGATGCAGCACGGCGGATTTCGCGTTGACGAGCTTGGGAAGCTCGTCCTCGTTGTCGCGGAAGTCGAAGTAGCGATCGGTCGCGCCCGGCATCAGCAGCACATGCGCCTTGATTGCCGCCAGCGCACGATCGAGATCGCCGCCGAACGCCGCGCATGCGCCGATATTGCCGCGCTGCCAGATGCCGGCCTGCGCCAGCAGGTCGTTGGCGTCGCGGCGAGCGAAGGTCGTGTCCCAGTTGCGGGCGAGATAATCCTCGAGCGAGATGAAGCCGGCCTCGCGCCAGAGCTCGTCGCGATAGAAGCCGTGCGACATCGCCCAGCCGGCATAGACGCGCCCCATGGCGCGATAGCCGGCAACCGGCCTCTCGACGAAGCGGCCGCCGCGGAAGGCCGGATCGCCAGTCAGCGCCGCCTTGACGCCTTCGAGGAAGACATAATTGTAAGGCGCGCAGCGCGCGCTGCCGCAGACCACTGCGGCGCGCGCGACCATGTCAGGATGCAGTGCCGCCCAGTGATAGGTCTGCATGCCGCCCATCGACCAGCCATAGACCAGCGCGAGCTTTGAGATGCCGAAGCGCTCGGTGAGGAGGCGGTGCTGGACCGCGATCGCATCGTGATAGGTGATCTCAGGATGGGGCCCTGCGGTGTTCGACGGCGAGGACGACAGGCCGTTGCCGAACAGGTTCGGAATGATGATGAAGTAGCGCGTGGGATCGAGCACACCGTCGGGCCCGATCAGCCATTCGGTGTCGAAGTGCTGCGCACTGAACGAGGTCGGATAGAAGATGACGTTATCCTTGGCCGCGTTGAGCGTGCCGTAGGTCTTGTAGGCGAGCTTCATCGCGGGGAAGACCGCGCCGGATTGAAGCGTGACGTCGCCAGCCTCAAAGATCTCGTAGTCGCGCTGCCCGGTCATGGACCAACTCCCTCGCGCGGCCGCAGAACCCGCCCGCCGGGACAACGATGCATCGATCGTGCCGGACCGGCAAACGCATCGTTGCGCCTCGCTCAATAACTGTACTTGTAGTACATTTATTTGAGGGAGGCAACGCGGATTTCGGCCGTCGCGCAGCTCAGGCGATAGCGGCGATGTACCGCTGCACCGAGGCTTCAAAGGCGGCCTTGGCGCCCACCGCGATGTTGCGGCCCCACCAGGCGCCATAGATGCGGTCGAAGGCGAGCGGCGCGACGGCGGCCACAATGCGCCGCACCGCGGCGGCACCGAGCGGCATGTAGTTGGGATAGGAATACATGAAGCTGACGAAGCGACGGTCCATCGTCACCTGCGCGATGTCGCCGGTCAGCAGCGCGCCCTTGCCGTCGGCACCGCGTCCGTAGTGCAGCATGGTGGCGCCGGCGAAATGACCGCCGGTGTGCAGCAGCAGCACATCGTCGGAAATGCGATGCTGATCGCCGGTCCAGTGCACGATGGAGGGATGCGGACGCGTCACCCATTGCCGATCGTCGGCGTGCAGATAGACCGGCACGCCGCCGAAGGCCTCGCTCCAGTCGGCAACCGCGCCATAGTAATGCGGATGGGAGATCGCGATCGCCTTCAGGCCGCCGAGCGACCGCACCTGCGCGACCGCCTCCGGCGTCGCCAACGGGATACAGTCCCACATCACGCAGCCATCGCCCAGTGGCACAAGCAGCGCGCGTTGGGCGATGGCAAAGCTCGGCTCGAGCGCGAGGCCTGTGAGGCCGAGATCGTCGCGCCAAACCAGGCGATGGCCGTCAGCCAGTGCTTCGCGCGTGAGAAAGGTCTGCCCTTTCCAGTTCACGAACTGCCGCTCGTCCTCGCAAATCGGACAGGACGCAGGCGGCTTTTCGCTGGCCGGAAATTGCGCGCCGCAGGTTTCGCAGGTCCAGAGAGGCATGGCCAGGATCCAGAAAGGGACATCGTCCCGCATTCGCAAGCGCGAGGAACCAACGCTGTCAACGCAGGTTACGTTCTCATCCATGCCGGCGCAATCGGCCGGTCATCACGATCAGCTTTGAACGAGACCTCACTCGCCGGCAGGAACATTTTCAGCGTCTCGATGACATCGCGCTCCTCACCACCCCGCATCTGGCCGCTGTTTGCAGTCAATTTCTTCATGGCCGACATGCAGTCGGGCATCGGGCCGTTCGTCGGCGTGTTCCTGCAGGAGCGCGGCTGGGCGACCGGGCTGATCGGCACCGCGCTGACGATCGGCAATGTCGCGGGCATGCTGGTCACGACGCCGATCGGCGGCTTCATCGATTCCAGCCGCAACAAGCGGCTATGGGTCGTCATTCCCGGCATCTGCGTGGTGCTCGCCTCCGCCATCATCCTGCTCTCGCAGAACTTCTGGGCGGTGACGTTCTCGCAAGTGGCGCAATCGCTGGCGAGTGCCGCGATCGTGCCGGCGGTGACCGGCATCACGCTCGGCATCGCCAAGCAAAAAGGCTTCAACGCGCTGAACGGCCGCAACCAGGCTTTCAACCACGCCGGCAACATGGTCGGCGCCGCGTTGTCGGGCTATCTCGGCTACAGGTACGGCTATGTCGCCGTGTTCGTGCTGGCGGCGGTGTTCGGCGCGATCGCGATCGCCTGCGTGCTGATGATTCCCGCCAAGGCCATCGACGATCGCCAGGCCCGTGGCAGCAAGGAGGACGAGAGCAAGAATCCACCGGATGCCATGTCCGTTCTCCTCAAGCACAAGCCGCTCCTGGTGCTGGCGCTCGCGCTTGCCATCTTCCATCTCGGCAATGCGGCGATCGTCCCGCTCTATGGCCTTGCGGCCGTGGCCGAGGGACAGGCCAATGGCCCGAGCTTCGTGGCGACCACCGTCGTCATTGCGCAGGGCGTCATGGTCGTCACGTCGCTGGTCGGCATGCAGGTCGCGGGCAAGCGCAACTATTGGCCGGTGATCCTGGTGTCGTTCATGTTTCTGCCTATCCGCGGCGTGCTCGCCTTCTTCGTCACGGGGTGGTGGGGCGTCGTGCCGATGCAGGTGCTCGACGGCATCGGCACCGGGCTTCAGACTGTCGCCGTCCCCGGCATGGTGGCCCGCTCGCTCGACGGCACCGGTCGCATCAATCTCGGCCAAGGCGCCGTGATCACCGTGCAAGGCGTCGGTGCAAGCCTCAGCCCCGCACTCGGCGGCTGGATCGCGCAATGGATCGGCTACGGCCCGACCTTCCTGCTGCTCGGCAGCTTCGGCCTCGCATCGACGGCGCTGTGGCTGGCGTTCGGAACGCACGTGAAGAAATATTGAGACCGATCGTCGCGGGAAATCCCGGCACAATCTGCGCGGCAATGCGTGCGAACAGCAGACTGCGGCACCAGGTCGCGGTCTCAGCACGTCATCGCGAGTGGCTTATCACGCAACTCCGCGCTTTTGCCGTTGCGGCGAATCCGTCTGACGATACAACCTGCCGCAACTGGCCAATCAACATGCCCATCCCGATCGATGATCCAGCCTCAACTCTCATTCGACGGCGACCCGAATGGCCCGGCCTATGAAAGATGGCGCGAGCAGTTTTGCCGTCAGGTCGCGGACGTCGATTTCGTTCCGATCGGGGAAGGACGCGTTCATCGGACCATTGCGCCGGCGTTGCTTCCTCGTCTCAGGCTGTCCGCCTCGTTCGGCACGCCGATGTCGTTCGTGTCGCTGGGGACAAACGACGAATTGGTGATCACGATGTCGCCCAATTCGGCGCTGAGCGGCACCATGGGACGGCGCCCGCTGGAGGTTGCCGCCGGCGACATCACCATCGGCGATCCCTCGATCAAGGGCGCCTACATCACCCAGACGGCGCACGGCAATTTCCAGACCGCGCTGCTGCCGCGCAAAGCGCTGCTGCGCGCGTGCCCGAATGCCGAGGACCTGATTGCGCAGTCGATCCCCGGAGCCAATCCGATCACGTCGATGTTCCTGCGCTATTACGACCTCGCGCATGTGTATGCCGACAAGCTCGCGCCCGCGGAGCTCGACGCGGTCTCGCAGCATCTGTTCGACCTCGCCGTGCTGATGATCGGCGCGCGCGGCGATGTCGCCGAGGAAGCGCGCATGCGCGGCCTTGCGGCGGCGCGCCTCGAAACCCTCAAATCCGACATCCTCGCGCAGCTGGACAATCCCGCGCTGTCGCTCACCGTGCTTTCAGCTGCGCACCGGGTCAGCCCGCGCACGATCCAGCTGCTGTTCGAGCAGGCCGGCATCACCTATAGCGGCTTCGTGCTGGAGCAGCGGTTGCTGCGCGCCGAGGGGCTGCTCCGCAATCCCAACCTGCGCACCCGCAAGATCATCGAGATCGCGCATCTCGCCGGCTTTCACGACGTTTCCTACTTCCATCGCGCATTCCGCCGCCGCTTCGGACGGACGCCGGACGACGTCAGGAAGTTGGCCGGAGAGGCCAATTAGGCGAACTCGATCACGATCTTGCCGAAATGTCCGCCCTGCTGCATCAAACGCAGCGCATCCGGCACGGCATCAAAACCGAACACGCGATCGATCACCGGCTTCATGCCGTTGTGGCCGATCGCGGCGGTCATTCCCTCGAACATGCGGCGGCTGCCGACGGACAGGCCGATGACGTGCAGGTTCTTGGAGAACAGGCTCGGGATCGCGATCTGCTGCGAGAAGCCGGAGAGCACCCCGATCACCAGAATGGTGCCGCCGACACGCGCCGTCTCCAGCGACTGCGCAAACGTATCCTTGCCGCCGACCTCGACGACATGGTCGACGCCGCCGCCGGTCCACTCCGAAGCCGCCTTGCCCCACTCAGGCACCGACCGATAGTTGATGGTGTAGTCGGCGCCGAGCGCCCTGGCGCGTTCGAGCTTCTCGTCGCTCGACGACGTCACGATCACGCTGGCACCGGCGAGCTTTGCGAATTGCAGCGCGAAGATCGACACACCACCGGTGCCTTGCACCAGCACGGTGTCGCCGGGCTGCACCTTTGCTTCCTCGAAAAGCGCGCGCCAGGCGGTGAGCCCGGCGCAGGGCAGCGTCGCCGCCTCCTGGAATGAGAGGTGCGAAGGGATCCGGCTCACGCCTTCGGCGTCGAGCACCATCACCTCCTGCAACACGCCTGGCCGCGTGCCGCCGAGCGCATAACGGCGGCTGGTCGCCGAGACCTTCCCGTCGATCCAGGACTGGAAGAACATCGGGCAGACCCGATCGCCGACTGCGACGCGTGTAACGCCCTCGCCGGCGGCAAGGACTTCACCGGCACCATCCGAGAACGGGATCAGCGGCAATCTGCTGACGCCGCCCTTGCCCTGGATCGTGAGCAAATCGCGATAGTTCAGCGACGCCGCCTTTATCCGCACCGCGACCTGGCCCGGGCCTGGCGTCGGCTCGGGCAGATCAACCAGTTCCATCCCCTCGATCGACCAGTCGCGCGCGACCTGCCAGGCTTTCATGGGACGCGCTCCGCCTCAGGCGCCAAAACTCTTCTGGACGGCCTTGTCGAGGGTCTCGCCGCCGACGAAGCGCTGGCGCAGCTCGCGCTTGAGCAGCTTGCCGCTCGGATTTTTCGGCAAGGCATCCACGAAGATCACGCGCTTGGGCACCTTGAAATGCGCCATCTGGCCGGCACAGTGCTTGATGACGGACTCTTCATCCAGCGTCTCGCCGGCCTTGACCACGACGATGGCGGTGACGGCCTCGATCCAGCGCGGATCGGGCAGGCCGACGACGGCGACCTCGGAGACCTCAGGGATGCGATAGACCATCTCCTCGACCTCGCGGCTCGCGACATTCTCACCACCGGTCTTGATCATGTCCTTGACGCGATCGACCACGGTGATGTGGCCCTCGTCATCGACGGTGGCGAGATCGCCGGAGTGAAACCAGCCGCCGCTGAACGCCGCCGCGGTCTTGACGGGATCGTTGTAATAGCCGGAGAGCAGATGCGGCGAGCGGTGCACGATCTCGCCGACTTCGCCGACCTTGACGTCCTCCATCGCCGTGTTGACGACGCGCGTCTCGACGTTGAGCACGGGCTTGCCGGCCGAGCCCGCCTTGCGGAGCTGGTCCTCCGGCCGCAGCACGGTTGCGAGCGGCGCGATCTCGGTCTGGCCGTAGAAATTCCAGAACTTGACGTTGGGCAGGCGGCGCTGGAGCTCGAGCAGCACTTCCACCGGCATGATCGAGGCGCCGTAGTATCCCTTCTGCAGCGTCGACAGATCGGTCTTGTCGAAATTCGACGAGCGCAGCATCGCGATCCAGATCGTCGGCGGCGCGAAGAAGGAGGTGATCTTGTGGGCCTCGATCAGCGCCAGGATGTTGTCGGCGGTCGGCTTGCCCGTGATGACGCCGGAAGCGCCGAGATAGATTTGCGGCCCGAGGAACACGTCGAGCTGGGCGCAATGATAGAGCGGCAGCGCGTGCAGGAACTTGTCGTCCACGCTCATGCCGCCATCGATGATGCAGCTGACATACTGCCACATGACCGCTTCATGGGTCAGCATCGCGCCCTTGGGCAGCGACTCCGTGCCGCTGGTGTAGACGATCTGCGCGAGATCGCGGCTGTCGACTGACGCCTCCAGGAACGAGCCGTCGGCATCGAGAAGATCGTCGAAGGTGGTGAGGCCGGCGGGCGCCGTGGCGGGATCCTCGCCCGGCAGCCAGATCATCTTCTCGACCGCGCAATCCTTCGCGCTTGCGGCCTTCGCGGGCTCGACGAAGTCAGGGCCGGTGGCGAGCAGCTTGGCGCCGGAGCTCTTGAGGATGAAGTTGATCTCGTCCGGATTGAGCATGAAGTTGATCGGCACCAGGACGGCACCGATCCGCGCCACGGCGAAGCGCAGCGCAGCAAAGGCATGCGAGTTGCGCGAGAGCACCGCGAGACGGTCGCCCTTCTTGACGCCGAGCCCGAGCAGGCCGCGACCGAGCCGGTTGCAGATCGCGTCCATCTCGGCGAAGGTCCAGCTCACGCTGCCGCAGCTCACTGCGAGCTTGTCCGGCTCGCGGCCCGCCGAGCGGCGCAAGAGATCGCCAATGGAATGCTCGCGCGCTTTCGCGATGGTGGCTGTGGTGTCGCCGGTCATGTGTCCCTCCGTATGATGACTTTATCTTTTGGATTTCTTGTCTGAAATCTTGCGTCTTCTTTTTTGCGCATGATCTTGTCGGAAAACCGCTTCACACTTTTCCGGATCATGCGGCGCTACCTGCGCCGGGCCGCCTGCGCGTGCTCCATATACATGTGCTCGACGGACCGATCGAGCGAGGCGATCTTCTCGAAGCCTCGGCGCCAGTCCTGCAAATGCCGGCGCGTCCACAGCACGCCGGCCTCGCGGTCGCGGCGGCGGATGGCGTCGATGAGATGGCGGTGCGCGGCGACGAGGCGCGGGCCGCCTTCGGCCACACCCGTCACGATCATCTCGGTGGTCGGATAGAACAATTGCGCCGCCGGCTCGCGCGCGAGCTGGAGCACGCGGTTCTGCGAGGCCTTTGCGACTAGCACGTGGAATTCCGCATCGCATTCGGCCAGCGTCGCGGGATTGCCGACCACCGCCTCGCTGCGCGCGAGGTTGTCGTCAAGCTCGGCGAGGTTCTCTTCCGTCGCACGCTCCACCGCGCCTTCAATGCTCGCCACCTCCAGCGTCATCGAGGCCTCGTAGAGCTCGCGAAAGGTGACCTCGTGCAAAACCAGCGCGCGGCTGAGGCGGCTTGCGAGCTTGCTGTAACGCGGCAGGCAGGCATGCAGGCGGCGCGAAGAATCGCGCCGGATCAGCCCGCCCTCCTCCAGCACGCGGATGCCCTCGCGGATGGTCGAGCGGTTGACGCCGAACTGCCGCACGAGGTCGTGCTCGGTGCCGATGGGATCGCCCGGCTTGATGCGGCCATTGACGATCTCGCGCTCGATGGCGTCGGCGACCTTCTGGTAGGCCGGCGCGACATCGATCGGACGGAAGAGCGGCGCGAGAGGCAATTTGGGCTCCAATGGCGATTGTCCGACAAACTATAGGACTGAACTCCGAAGCGCGTCAAACTGCGGCATTGCTGCCGCATGTGCCGCAAATTGACTCCTCGAGAACCCCGCTCTAACTTTGTCGGACAAAGGGACAGAATAGTCCCGCACAAGAGGAAACGGACCCATGAGACCCATCGCAGCCCTCGTGTCTGCGGCCGGCTTGCTGTCGGCTGCCCTGATCGCTCCCGCCTCCGCCCAGCAGACGCCGCTCAAGATCGGCGTACTCTCCGACTTCTCCTCGGTCTATTCCGACATCGGTGGCCAGGGGAACGTCGAAGCCACCAAGATGGCGATCGAGGATTTCGGTGGGCAGATGTTCGGCAAGCCGATCGACATGATCTCGGCCGACGTGCTCAACAAGCCCGACGTCGCCTCCACCATCGCGCGCAAATGGTGGGAGACCGAGGGCGTCGACATGATCATCGACATGCCCACATCCGCCACCGCGCTCGCGGTGATGGAGCTGTCGAAGCAATACGAGAAGGTTCTGATCGTCACCGACGCGGCGAGCTCCGACATCACCGGAAAGTCCTGCTCGCCCTACACCGCGCACTGGACCTATGACACCTACTCCAACGCCCACACCGTCGGCAGCGCCATCGTCAAGAACGGCGGCGACACCTGGTTCTTCCTCACCGCGGACTACGTGTTCGGCCATTCGATCGAGCGCGATACCGGCGACGTCGTGAAGGCGGCCGGCGGCAAGGTGCTCGGCAGCGTCAAGCACCCGCTCAACACAGCGGACTTCTCCTCCTTCCTGCTCCAGGCCCAGGCTTCCAAGGCCAAGATCATCGGGCTTGCCAACGGCGGCGGCGATACCATCAACGCGATCAAGCAGGCCGGCGAGTTCGGCATCGTCGCCGGCGGCCAGAACCTCGCTGCAATCGTGATGTTCATCTCCGACGTCCACAGCCTGGGGCTCAAGCTCGCGCAGGGCCTGATCATCACCGAGGCCTATTACTGGGATCTCAACGACAAGACCCGCGCCTTCGGCAAGCGCTTTCTCGAGCGCGTCAAGCGGATGCCGACCATGAACCAGGCCTCGACCTACAGCGCGACGCTGCATTACCTCAAGGCCGTGCAGGCCGCCGGCACCAAGGACACCAAGACGGTGATGGCCAAGATGCGCGAGCTGCCGGTGAAGGATGCTTTCACCGACAACGGCATCCTGCGCGAGGACGGCCGCATGGTGCACAGCATGTTCCTGTTCCAGGTGAAGAAGCCCGAGGAGTCGAAGGGCCCGTGGGACTATTACAAGCTGCTCGCCGAGGTGCCGGCCGACCAGGCCTTCCGGCCGCTGAAGGACGGCGGCTGCCCGCTGGTGAAGTGAGACAGGCGGGCGCGTAACATCCTCGCGCGCGCCCCTCCCGCATTCAGAGCTTGTGGCCCTTCTGGCGCAGCGCCTCGATCAGGCGCTGCTTCAGCTCATCGGCGGCCTTCTGGCTGACGTCCTGGCTGACTTGGGCGCTCGCCTGCGCCAGTGCATCCGACTTCTCCAGAAATTTTTGGCCGGCAGGCTGGGCGTAGAAGGCTTCGATCTGGCGCAGTTCGTCCACCGTGAAACTTTGCGCGTAGAGCGCTGCGATCTGGTCGATCATCGACGCAACGAACGGAGCATAGATCTCCGAGCCCGGCGCCGTCAGCGCGTCGTAGTCGCGCTCGATCTCTGGCCTGTCCTGGGCGACCACGGGGCGGAGCTTGAGCAGCAGCTGCGGCAGCTGCGCGCGATACTGATCCGCGATCCTCAAGGTGACCACGAGCTTGCGCGCCGCGCTCATCGCCTCCGGCGAGGGCGCTTGCGCGAAGGCACCGCAGGCCAGCAGCAGGAGGGCGCCGGCGATCGTCAACACAGGTCTGAACATGGCCCTCTCCACGAGAATACGGGCTGGCGATTGCATCAACGGGCTGCGGGCGTCGCGGCCGACGCGCTGTCCAGGGCGGTGTCGGCCTCCTCGACCTCCGTCACCTTCACGAACAGGTTGGGCACCCGCTCGGCGCGGTCGAGCAGCCAGGCCACGCCGACCATGATGACGATGCCGACGACGGAAACGGCGAGCTGCTCCCAGACGCCCTTGGTGTACTGGGTCAGGATCCAGTGCGCGGAGAACGACAGGAACACGCCCAGGCAGAAGATCGGCAGCGAGTGCTGGCCGCAGAGGATCACCGGGCGCAGCCAGGGCGTACGCAGCGCCCGCCATTTGCGCGAGATGAAATGCGTCACCCAGATCGCCAGCGCCAGGAAATGGGTGAAGCGCAGCATGTCGAGGTCGGTCTTGTCGATCGGGTAGATCAGCTTGATCATCCATTTCGGGACCATCGCCTCGAGCGCCGGGATGTGCCAGGTCATCACGATCATCAGTGCGAACAGCAGCCAGGCCGCGGCCAGCGCCATCGCCGCCTTCGACCACACCAGGGTCGCGATCCTCTCGATCCGCCCGATGCCGCACCAGGCCGCGAACACGAACATCAGCTGCCAGCAGAACGGGTTGAAGTACCAGGTCGTGCCGGGCGGATAGGAGGCGACGTTCCAGTCGAACCAGCGCGACAGCAGATAGAGCACGACGGAGGCGGCGAGCGTCAGGTTCGGCCGGCGCACCAGGCACCAGACGATGAAGGGCGAGGCGAACACCAGCGTGATGTAGAGCGGCAGCACGTCGAGATTGACCGGCTTGTACTTGAGCAGGATCGCCTGCCCGATCAGCTCGTCCGGATGGGCGAGGAAATTGAACACGTTGAACTCGTGCTCGTACATCGGATTGTCGAAGCGCCGCGCGGTGCGGGCGATCTGCGCCGTGAACAACAGGAACAGCATGATGTGCGCGACGTACATCTCGGCCGCGCGCCGCCACAGCCGCTTGACCGCTGCGAGAAACCAGCCGCCGGCGACGATCGGCCCGTAGATCCAGCCGACGAGGTAACCCGAGATGAAGACGAAGAACTCGGCGGCGTCGCTGAAGCCGTAATTGCGCAAGGTCAGCCACGCCACGACGTCGTGCGGAATGTGGTCGAGGAAGATCATCCACAACCCGATGCCGCGAAACAGGTCGAGCCGCAGGTCGCGCTCGACCGGCGCCAACAGAGCTGACTGGTCCCGTGCGATCATGGCCCCGCCTCGTTTGCTGGGCGTCGCGCCAATGCGGCGCCGAAAAATCGGATGCTAAAAAATCGTGATCAAAACGTCACCTAACCCTGCGGCTAGCGCACCAACGGTAGCCGACCTTGACGCCCGCGCAAGGGATTTTGTGGGGCGCGGCCCGCGGCCGTCACGGCGGCCTCCGCCTTGCGCCGCACAAGCGGCGGCCGCCGCCACGATGCCGGCCAGCCCCGGAGCGGGGTCGGTCGAGGCGCGGCAGGAGACCTCCGGGACGTAGCCACGTTTCGACGGCATCATTCTCGACCTGGCGCGGGCCGGCACTTTGCCGGCCCGAGTTTTGTTGCGCCTCTGGCAAAGGCAATGACTGCGCGCTGCGCGCCACAACGTGTCGCGCCTGTCCTATCCGCCGTCACGGGCCTGTCGCACGAAGATGATCCGCTATCTCTGATTGCGCACGAGTCGCCGTGTCGAAGCGGCCGACGCGCTCGTTGGGAGGAGCGGCCGATGCCCGTTGGACTGCTGGAAGTCGAAGGCACCATCGATGTCAGCCAGTTCTGGCCGGAGGGCCGGTCGGACGCCGACACCACAAAGGTGATCGTGAACGTCGCGCCCGACGCGATCCGCTTCCGCAAGAGCGACACGGCGCCATTCCATCCGACCCACGTCTTCGACAACGCCAAGGTCAAGGGCCGCACCTCGACACCCCCGATCAAGAACGGCAAGCTCACGATTCGCCTGCAGGGCATCGATGCGCCCGAGCTGCACTATATGCCGTCACCGCTCTCGACCGCCGAGAAGAAGGGGCTCACCGATGCCAAGAAGCAGGCCTATCACGAGGTCACCCATTCCTACCGGCAATTCCTCGGCGCCACCGCGAGCAAGGCGCTGCATGATTTCCTCAGCGGTCCCGGCGAATCGGCGCTGGCCTGCCGGGTGTTCACCCATGTGGATGCGCCGAACGAGGTGTTCGACACCTATGGCCGGCTGGTCGGCGACATCGAGGTGACGGTCGGCGGCAACAAGGTCGACATCAACCACTGGCTGGTCGAGCAGGGTTTTGCCTATCCGACTTTTTACTCGTCGATGAACGACGACGAGATCAAGGCCTTCCTGGCGCTGGCCAAGACCGCGCGAGCAAAGAAGCTGCTGGTGTGGAAACATCTCGCCAAGACGATCGGCGCCTTCGACTTCGACCTGCGCGAGCCCAAGAAGGGCGAGATCGATGTGCTCGCAACCGACAAAGGCCCGGTAATCCTGCCAAAGCTCTACCGCCGCTACACCAACTGGTCGGCCCGCAAGAAGGCCAAGGTGACGAGCCAGAATTTCCAGAAATTCCTGAGCAAAGGATCCGGCGGCAAGCCCGACACCTGCTACGAGACCACCGACTTCCTGGACAATGGCGTGCACTCGGCGACGCCGCGTAATTTCGCCGACTTCGTCGAGGGCGGCAAGACGATCAAGTTTCAGCCTGATAGCCTGGTGTTCGGCGAGGCGCCGTCGACGCTGGTCGGCGCGGACGGGAAGCCGATTACGAAGTTCTGAGCGGTGGGGGCCTCCAGCGCGGCATGTTGCCCGGCGTCCCGCACCTTGCGCCAGCCCAACTTCTCAGGGCTGCAAGACATGCGTCTCCGCACGCGTGACGGAGCCGCCGAGCAGACAGCCGACGGGCCTGTCGCCGGCGAAGCCGAGGCGCACCCCGATCTCGGACAGGGCACCCATCGCCCGTCCCTGCATGATGGTGATCCGCGCGCTGTTGCGCTCCACAAGGCCGTTCCTGAGCAGTCCGAACGCGAGCGCGGCCGCGGCGATCCCCGTGGCCGCATCTTCCGGGTAGCCCGACGATTTCGGGAATTGCCGCGCCTCGAAACGTCGTTCGCCCTGCTGCTCGATGGCATAGGGATAAAGGCCGGTGGACCCAATCCGGCCGCAGCACGCCTCGATCTGCGCAGGCGCCGGCACCAGCGCGTTGAGCTCGCGGACGCCTTTCATCGGGATCAACGTCTTCACGCGCGACGTGACGGCGTTCTGGATGGGCAGGTCGAGCAGATCGCTGCGTGACAGCTTGAGCGCCGACAGAACGTCCTCCTCGTCGGCACGCGAGAGATCGACGACCTTGCCGGCCGGCTGGCTGATCTCGACAGATGGCTCGCCCGAGCCGGCGCGATCGACATAGCCCGTCACCGGCCCGCTGCGCGTCTCGATGCGAACCTGCTCGCCGGGCAAGCGCCCCTTGGTCGCAAGCACCCACAGCGCCCCGATCGTCGCGTGGCCGCACATCTCCATCTCGTGCCGCGGCACCCAGAACCGGAAGACATAGTCGAATTCGGGTCCCGCCGCCGGCAGGACGAAGCCCGACTCATGGCCGAAGTGCCGCGCCACCGCCTGCATGCCCTCACCTGCAAGATGCGACGCATCGATCACGATGGGGCATGGGTTGCCACCGGCGCCTAAGTGGGTGAACACGTTGACAAGCTCGATCTCGATCATGGGATCACTCACGTCATGGAATGGCGCGACGGCGGCGGTCGCGGGTCCGGGGCATTAAAATGCAAAAGCCCTCGAAATCGAAACGATTTCGAGGACTTATTGCGTCCTTGGTTGCGGGGGCCCGCAGCGGACGTCACGCAGACCTTCTCCGATTGTGATCTCACGGGCGTTATAGTGACTTAGGCGCTGACCTCTGCTCTTTCCTCGCTAGCCGAAGTCGCGTCCAGCTGGGACGACGTAGCCCAGGGGCCACTAACCGACGATCGCCGCGCTCGTCTCTACTTCAGCACAAATCCAATCCTTGAACGCCGAGATTCCAGAATCGTTCTCGGCTCTTGGCCGATGGACAAGGTAGTAGGCAAGCTCGCAGTCCAATGCCTCTCCGAAGGGACGTATCAAACGCCCCGCCGCCAAATCCAGAGCCACCAACGTAGTGCGGCCCAAAGCGACACCACTGCCATTCATTGCTGCCTGATAGGCTGCTGCCGAGTCGTTGATTTGCAGCCCCCGCTCACAATTGATGTCGGAACAACCTGCCGCCTGCAGCCATGTGCGCCAAGTCGGAAATGCGCTTTCAAACGCCATCGAGCGATCATGAATCAGGGTGTGATGCTTGAGATCCTCCGGGCCTTGCAGGGGATGGAGCCCTTTGACCAAGGCAGGGCTGCATACGGGAAAGAAAGCGTCCCGTAACAAGAATATGGATTTGAGGCCGGGCCAACTGCCACCACCATAACGGATACCGACATCCATCCGCTCGGCGGTAAAATCGACGAGGCGGCCGCTGGTATCGATAAGCAAATCGTAGAGCGGATGATTGGCCGCAAAACGCTCGACGCGCGGCAACAGCCACTTGTCGGCAAAGGCGGGCGGCACGGTGAGGCTGATGGTGATCTGGCCGCGCGATGCTTTCAGGCGCTCATACGCCACCGTCAGATGATCGAACCCGGCCTGCAGATCCGGCAGCGCGGCGCGGCCGGCCTCGGTCAACTCCAGTCGTGCGGGGCCCGCCTGCGAACGATGAAAAAGCTCAACTCCGACGGCGGCTTCCAGACCGCGGACAAGGCTGCCAACCGCGGCCGGCGTCACGTTCAGCTCATCGGCGGCGGCGACATAGCTGAGGTGGCGTGCTGCCGCCTCAAAAGCACGAAGTGCGTTTAAGTGATTGGGCGCTCTCATGAATTTCCGGACAAGGTTTTCTATGCCGCCAACGCAGATCATCTCTGTTGTGACAGGGAAGGTCAACAATCATGGTGCTGCTCACGGATCGCGCGCTCCGGTTACGACCCTCAACAAAACCTTCGGACCAGGAGAAGATCATGAAACTGTCAAATAAAATCGCCCTCGTCACGGGCGGCACCTCGGGTATCGGCCTCGAAGCTGCGAAGCTGTTTCGCCAGGAAGGCGCCAACGTCATCATCGTCGGGACAAATCAGGTCCGGCTCGAAGCGGCAGCAGGTCAGATCGGCGACGGCGTCACAGCACTACGTGCCGACGTGACCAAGTCTGGGGATGTCGAAAGCGTTGTCAGTCAGATCCGCGAAAAGTTCGGCCGCATTGACGTCGTGTTCGCCAATGCCGGTATGGGCCTGGCGGCGCCGCTCGAAGCCGTCACTGAAGAGCAGATTGACACTCAGTTCGACGTGAACTTCAAGGGTGTGTTCTTCACCGTTCAAAAGGCAGCGCCGCTGCTCGCCAAGGGTGGCAGCATTGTCGTGACGACGTCGTTCCTGAACGAGGTCGGCACACCCGGCCTGTCGATCCTGTCGGCTACGAAGGCAGCTCTGCGCTCGCTGGTTCGATCGTTGGGTGCTGAGCTTGCGCCACAGGGCATTCGCGTGAACGCTGTTAGCCCCGGACCGATCAGCACGCCATTTCACAGCAAGCTTGGACTTTCCAGCAAGCAACTCGATGAAACTGCCTCGGCGATCGAAGAACAGGTCCCTCTTCATCGCTTCGGCGAACCCGTAGAAATAGCCAGGGCGGCACTGTTCCTCGCGAGCGATGATTCCGCATTCACGACGGGATCGGAGCTGGTCGTCGACGGTGGCATGTCTCAGCTTTAATTTCACGAGGAAGCGGCGCCTGCTAGGGATCACAAGCCGAAGATGGGATGGCTGGAGTCCAAAGGAATTGCGGTGACAGGGCACTCAACTGGCTACCGGATCACCGCTCGCTCAACCGCCTGATCGGTAGTTTGCAGCCGGACACCTGCTCGGACGCGACAGCAGTGTGCCAGCTGGCTCAACACACAACGCCAAAACAAAAATGGCCCGCATCAAGCGGGCCATTTCGTATCGGATCCGGTAAAATCCAAATTTGGTTGCGGGGAGACGCAACTACCGATACCAACATTCAATTGAAGTTGCGATCTGATCGAGGCTGCCTACTGCGTCCCGACGAAAAGATCAATAAAAACAATGAAGTTTGCTCGCGATTGACCACCTTTCGGTGGTCAGCTTATCTGATGAGAGGCGCATCTAGGCCCGACGTTTCCGGATCCTGCGCATCAGGAGAGCGTTCCCTTCACACGGGAGAGGTCCAAGGTTCGATCCCTTGTGCGCCCACCATTAAAACCCCTGAAAACGCAGCGCTTTCTGAAAATTCGCCCTCGGGCCTTTTCGGCAGTTACAGGCACGAAATAGCAGAACTAAGCAGCAACAGGCGGGGAAAGAGCGGGGAATTTGTTCGCCTCACGTTCCTCGCTACAGCAGCCTCGTCCCAGCTTCTTCGTCCCATTCGAGCTCGCACAGCACCTCCGCTTCTACGGAGATGTCGCTATAGAAGTGCTTTGCCTGCTCCGCGAGCATTCGCCGAGCGGCGTCTTCTGCCTCCGCCATGGAGTTATGCCGCTCGTGGAAGGAAGCCGCCGTTTCTGCCGTCCTGCGAGACGCGTCCCACTTCAGCAATTGCACGATCGCGTACCAAACGCCGCGACCCGTTCGCCGCCGGACAAGTATTTCGCGGCAACGATCGGCCGCTTCGGCAACACCTAGCCACATTGCCGCGTCGGCCTCGACCTTCGCGTTCTCGCGCGCTTTGAAAGCAACGCCCTTCAGCGCTGGCTCAGTAAGCCATCTGAGTTTGTTGTCGATGGTCATGAGATTTTTGCCGATCTCTCGGAGGGCATCCTCGGCCTCCCACGTCAATTTAGGGGGCCGGGGAGCCGCTCCTTTGGCCCGCTCGACCTTGGGCTGCCCGGCGCGCTTACGCCGCCAAATGTCGTCCGCAATGGCCTCCAGATCCTCTTTGGAAAGCGTCCACCGGTTCTCGCGCTCCCACTTCTCGCGATTGAGCTTGGGGGTGAGATCAACAATCTTTGTCTGCGGCTTCTTCAGAGCCTCTTCGAGCGCCATTCCAGTCTCTAGCGCTGCGAAACCCGAGGCCACGAGGTCCTTGTGCACCTGTCCGTTCTCGTCGAAGGTCAGATAGCTACCCTGCACCCTCTCGATGCGAACTGGTTTCTTTCCCTCGTTCTCCAGGATTACGTCAGCGACCTTCTGCTTTGTCCCGGCGTACTGCGGCATAGCGTCTTTGCCGCGGATTAAGCTCGTCATTACTCGCTGCGAGATGCTCTTAAGGCCGTCTTCGGCGAAAAGGTAAAAGCGAATTGAAAGGGCCATGTTCGTTGTCTGAGATTAAGGCCGGCATGCTTTCGCATGTTGGCAAACTAAGCAACGGCGAAGGGATAGGATATTTCCGCCAATAGGCTACCCCGACGCTGTGCCCCGATGATCCTCGCTACATTCAATCCTGGATAAAGCAATTCGACGAGCAGAACGGCATTAGGCCCAAAGCGCCTCCAAAGCGAGGTGCTGCTCCACGTACGAAAACCGTGTCCCTCGCCCGGACCAACGCCGTACTTAACTTGGTTTATCGCCAGCGACCGGGCGCAGATGCATGCTTACCCTGGGCTGGCGGATAGCCTTCCTGCTGGCCCTGTGCTTTCGGCCTCAACTTTGCCTGCGATGGGTTGGGGCCGTTTTTTCCGACGACGCCGTGCGCCTGGTCATCGTGGGCTGGAAGATCGGCCGGCTGCCGATCGCTCGCATTGGCGGGCACGGTCTGCTCGTCGGCTGACGCGGCGATCTGCATTGACGCACGTCTGGCCGAATTCCATAATTGCGAGAACTTCCCGACAATGGAGCCGGAGCAAGTTGGATGATGCTGTCCGACCGCGTAAAGTCGAATATGGAGTTTGTGCTGGAGGAGACCTGCCGCGAGCTTCCACACGGCGGCGATCATGAAAGCCGACGCTTGATCGCCGAACAACTCTTGCAGGCGGCGGAAGCAGGCCAAGGGAGTTTAGGCGAGCTTCGTGCTGTTGCACTCCAAGCATTCGTAAACGCGACCAAGATCACACGGCAATAAGCATAGAGGGGCGTAGGGGAGCAAAGCCGTTGGCTTCGATATTGTTAGTGGAAGATGAAGCCCTCATCCGCATGATGGTTGCTGACATGTTGGCCGACCTTGGCCACACCGTCGCAGCCGAAGCCAACGATGTGGCATCGGCGATGAAGCACGCCAGCGACTCGGCCTTTGACATGGCCCTGCTCGACGTGTCGCTGGGGAGCTGCAGCGTCGAACCGGTGGCCCAGGTCCTTGCCAAACGTAACGTCCCGTTCGCATTCGCCAGCGGCTACGGCTCCGACGGCGTCCCGGAAGCCTACCGTCAGCGCCCGATGCTCAGAAAGCCGTTTCGGATAGACCAACTCGAACGCTGCATCACGGAATTGCTGGGCAAGGCTTGACGCGGAACCGATCCAAACTTGGCGGCGTTACTGCCGCATTGCCATTTTCTATATCGCACGCCGAAGATGCCGCGCTACTTCTTCCATGTTTTTTACGGTCATACCGCCACCGATCACGTCGGCGAGGATTTGGCTGACCGAGACGCCGCCTGGAAGGAGGCCACGGTGATGGCCGGTCAGATTTGCAGGGCATTGACGGCGATCTGGTGCCCGGTCGCGAATGGCGGCTGGAGGTCACCGACGAATTCTCAAATACTTTATTTGTCCTGCGCGTTCTCGCAGAGAGCCGATAGCGCGAGAGTCCCCCTTAAAGCCCCGGCTGTGCCATCCTTTCCTGGTTTGATGGGTTGTTCCGACCGTCCGCTCGACAGTAGGCTCCGCTCATGCGCCGTTCAGCGCACGGCACGCTTGACCAAGCACTGGCAATGCGCGCAGCGGCGCATCTACGGCTAGCGGCTTGCTTCCGGACCCTTCCGGCGGAATTAATCTGCAATGAGCACGAAGTCGCGCGAATACCTGTTCGGGACAACCGTGCGCGTTCTGGCCGAACGCGCGCGCGACGCCCGCAAGGACGCGGACATCCTCGCCTGCCAGGCCTGGAATGCCCGCATGCTCGGTTCCGAGGCCCTGCTCAGCCCTCCCCCACCCTCGGGGAGGCCCTCAATGCCGGCTACCGCTATCTGGAGGTGAAGTGCCTCGGCTGCGACACCCACCAGACGGTCGCGCTGGACATCGTCAGGCGCGCGAAGACCACCCCGATCCACGAGCTGGAACGGTACATGCGCTGCCGGCAGTGCTCCGAGCGCCAAGGACGGCCATTCAAGCGCAGTCATTTAATCGCCTTGCGGACCACACGAATCTCAGCCACTAACCCGCCATCTGTCTGGTGGCCGGGGAAGCGCTGAGCGATCACAGTTTCTGCCCTGCGTGCGGCGTCAAGATTGACTGAGGCGCGCGTCGGCTTTGAGCCTGCGCATTGGCCGCCCTACATGCTCATCGAAACAATGGCTATCAAGCCTGCAGCAGCTGTGCCCCACGCGAGCGCATGCAACATCCACGGTCGCATGGTCATGGTCGCCTCCCGTCAGGATGGGAGGATGCACGCCGATTGCGTGCGCTATTTGAGATAGATCAAAGGCTGAAGATGAGCGCCGTTGCGGCGGCGACGGTGAAAACGCCGGCGCCGATGGCAAGCACACGCACGAGGAGTTCTTTGCCCATGCCCAGTCTTAACTTAAGTTAGATCAGGCTGGCTATGCTGTTTGTGCCAAAGCTTCGATAGGGAAAACCCAGCGACGATCGGGACTTCGCTATGAGAACGCGCCGGACCCGCTAGGAGAAGGGCCCCCGTCTGAGCGGGAGAGCGCTTGGTACGCCCGTTCTGCCTGCTCCTTCGTCAGATTGGCCGCCCAGTCAGTTCCGATCAGCGCCGGTCCCTTGCGCTCCCGATCGTAAACCATCCAACCAGCGCCCCCCATCCGAACAACAAACCTGCTCGCTCTCGCCCCTCTCTCGCTCGCCATGGTGCCTCGGCCATTCGCTCCGCGTAGTGCGAGTAGGCCGCGTCCTTTTCATCAGTTGCATTAGTCTATGTGAATCGGCGGCAATATTGGGCAAGAAATCTGTCCTAACCTCATCGGCGACCTTCATGTTCGCGGCCTCTTCTTGCTCAATCGCGCTTTCCAGCACGGAGGCGAGGACCTTGTAGTGCGCGGCCGCCCGATCAAAGGCTGCGTGCTCAATCTGCGACTTGGCCGCATCTCTCAATTGTTCGCACCTTACAATCTGCTCGCGCAACATCGCGAGAGTACAAAAGTGAACTTAACGCCAAGGGAGACGGACGGCACCGCTTAATGCTCGTGAGAGGTTTGCCTCTGTGCCTTCTGCGCCATCGCCATCCACTCTTCGGCCAACTTTAGCCATGCCGCCTTATCGGCAGCCCGAGTGGCCTTCTGTGCGTCATCGAGGCAAGCCTTCGCTTGGCGGAGGTATCTAGCGGCGTCATCTTCCATAAGCTGGAAAATGCGGAGGCGGCCCAAAAGTGCCCAAAACAAGCCGCAGGCGCTGGTCTGGAACAGCTAGGCCTGCGCCGCGTCGGTCCTACACCCGGGATTCGAAGTTAGGACAGGAACGTTTGGGCGATTGCCAGGTTTTCCCGATACCCTTCCCGGAGGGTGACCCCAAGTCGGCCCCAGCTCCATCGCCCCCTTGCGAGCTGGGGCCCTTTTTTTGCGAACCTGCAGAGGTGGAAGAACTGCCCCTCAAGCGTATCGCCAGTGGTGACGTGGACGACGGCATGCTTGAGCCGCCTAAGAAATTGTGAAGCGTCAGAGGAAGCGGCTGGGCATCGACCCTGCGGGGAGCTTATCGGCAAGCTGCTTCTCGAGCCATTGCCTTTGGAGACTCACCGCCAAATTGATCAGCACACTGTACATTTGTAGACGGTCGAGCTGAATTTAGCAGCTGAGGATATCTGCGGCGCATCTACTTGAATGGTTCGCTCGCGATCCCGGGGGCCTCCTCCTCCAGCCCCGGGAGGCCTTCGGGACCGCAGTTCGTCGAACGGGAAGAGCAAGGAACAGCGGCTCCGGCCGCGGGGCACTTGAGGGAGGTTGCAAGGAGCCGGAGCCGCGTTCCGCCTGAGCGCGGATAAGCCACTCTGCCGATCTTACTGAGCCGGGCATTAAAGCAGATCAATTGATTCGCGTTTGCCGGTTCGTGCTCCTATCTCTGCTCCCAGGTCACTGGAGTTTTCGCGTATGGCCTCGCCGTCAATCAATCCTGAGCGATCGCCTCGACAAAGATTTCTATTTGGTCCTGGAGGAGTTCCGGGATGGCGCAGCCTTTCGCGAGACGGACGATGGCGCCACCTATTCCATCCTGATCGGCGAACTGCTCGCCGGACAATACGATCAGGTGCTTCGGGTCGTCGCGTTCAATCCGGTCGAGGGATGGTCGCGAGTCGCCTCCGATGAAGGAAGTCCGATAGGACGTGCGCGCGCTGCGATGGCACGCACTGGGTTTGCGAGAACCACCCCGAGCGCGCGTGGGAAGGGCCGACGGCCTGCGGCTGCGGCGGCGCGGGTGCGCCTTGCCCGGCCTGCAACGTCCCGGCCGATGGCGAGACGCCACGCATGCCAGAGGGCTTCCGGGTCGAACTCGACAAGGATGGCTGGCGGCACTGAGGGCACAAGACGCTGAGTCGCCATTCCGGGCTTCCACGACTATCTTCAAGGCCGTCGGCAAGCGTGGAGTTTTGAGTATGCCCGGAGCTTGACGCCTTCGATCGTGCCCGGCGACGGCTTGGCTTCGTTACTCCATGGCCCGATGGTGCGTGCCGGGTCGCTTCGGTGATCAAGAGCCGATTGAGCTGGCCGAGCGCCTTCGGGGCGTCTCTTCGCTAGCGGAACGGCGATGAATTTGCCGAGTTTTCCTGATTGGTCCATGTTTGTGATGCGTGGGCTAGAAGGTGACTTCTGCCCCGGCTCACCTGTCCTACAGGAGCCTTCTGGCGGCCACCTGAACAGCAGTGATTGCATGGAGCGCCGCGATGTCGAGGGCCATGGATTAATTGTCGCTGGCTACGTGAAGGTGCGGGATCGGTGCGCTCTGACGGAGTTGCTGGCTCATCGCCGTGAGATGCTCGCTCAATTGCAAGCCGTTTCGGGCGTCACCACAGAGAAAGCGGTAATAGCAATCCAAGAAGAAGTGGCGCTGATCGAAGCTGGCCTCGAAGAGCTTGCGCCCCCGCGCGGATCACTGCCGGATGACGAGTGGAATACACGTGGTGAGGGGGATTAGTCATTGTCGAACGGTCGGCAAGGCCGCCTGGTGGCGGCGAACGCTCTCGGCATCACCGTGCCGCCTTTGCTGCCGTGCATGAGGCCGGAGATAGCCCGTGGCTGATTTTCCCCCTTGGCCGCGCAGGGTCCGCTTCCTAGGCTGAGCGGAAAGCCATCAGGGAGACGCCGAGGGCAGCTTTTGACCCTTAGCACACTACGCCTTGGCAGGCGATGGACGAAGCCTGACGTATCGGCCTGCAGCTCAGTGTCCTGATCTTCCCGGCATCATCAAAGTCCAAGACGGCCTGCACGACGTTTTCCCCGCTGACGTACGAGATTGTTGCGCCCCCCTCCGAGGGCTGAAGATTGTCCAGCTCGGCAGCTTGGTGTTCCTGCAGATGGATAGCCCAGTAGCCACGCAGGTTTTGTCTCCCGGAGATCGCCAACTGGTCACAATCGCAGTAGACCACGGCATCTTCGGCGTACATTTCGAGTAGTGTTTCGATATCGCCGGCGCGGTAGGCATCAAGCCAGTCGACGGCGGCGGCCATCGGGTCAAAAGACATACAAGCACCTCCCGCGCCAGACACAGAGATTTGGCTAGGTACCCAGCTAAATCTCTTCGCCAATCGACTCGCGAAGTGTTTGATCTTCACTCGGCCAAGCCTATATGCCGAATGCCTTAGGGCGGATACTTATCCGCTGGTGATGGCCATTCGAATCTGAAAATGCGTGTTCGAGATCGGGGTCTAAAAGTACACTGTACGCCGGGAAACGGTGGCAAGAAGCTTGGACCGACTGCGATTCAAAACCAACCAAGGATCAATGACGACTACGACCCCATTGACGCGAGAAGCATATCTTAAACGTTGCAAGGAAAACGCGTTCGCGCTTCTGAGCGTTGGCCGAATACGAGAGGCGGTTTCTTCGATGATGGTGGACATGCGCGAGAGCCCGAGCGGCGGACTACCTCGTGAAATCCACGCATTCGGCATCGCCGCCGCGGCGGCTGGCGATACAAGGGCCGTGCGAGCATAAGCTTTATTTGATAGCCGTTCGGCGTCCCGCTCTATGTCCGTCTTGGCCCCAAGCAGCAGTATGGTCAGCTATTCCGTCGTTGTAGGGCGTAACGACGCGCCGATCCGCGGTAGCGTTTGTAAGTCATGCCTAGGGTCGAGTCATAGGTGCAACCCGATAATAAACCGGATGGCAAAGAAGGAGCCTGCGGCGACTATAGCGGTCGCACTAATCGCGACAGCGATTCTCCAAGTCTCGTCCAATTCAGCCTCCCCGTGGTTGGCCCCAGCATCCGGCCGGGGGGCATGATGATGCTGGGGCCTCCGGACAGGCTCGTGCCTCGTGGGACCGAGACCGTAGCCGCGAACACAAGCAAATCTCGGGTCCTGGGTTCCTTGGATTCTCCATATTCCTTGAAGTGTGTCCAAATCGACCCACGCCGAGTGGCGAAGAGAAAGCTTGGGGCTGTGACCAAGGCCGCCAGCGTGCACATCAGTTGGCGCTCAAGGTTCCTAGCACTAGCGCCGCAGCAAGCCCGAGGCTGTGGTCCGCCCCTCCTCTCCGACGGACAGCACCCGCGACGCGCTCGCGCAAAGCAGCAGAAACAGCGCGCGCTCCGCCTTGTACCTGGCGGCAGCGCGGCTGCACTCCGTGCCGGACATCACGACGTCGCCTCCAGCTGCGCAGACGGCCCACTTCCATCGGCCGCGCCCGCGTCGCTTCAACACGACATCGAAGCCCGCGTAGTTCTCTTCGCCGGTTCGAGTGTTCATGCCGCGATCCGTCCCGGCAAGCCGCCCTGGAGCTGGTCCAGAAGCCGCTGCTCGCGTTCGATCCGGCTCAGGTAGAGTTCGCGCTCCTTCTCAGTCTTCGCACTCGCAAGCAGCAGCCGATAGTGGGCGATGACCTTTTCGCTGCCGCGGATCAGCAGGTCCCTGACGTCGGTCATGACGCCGCCCCCGCGCTCGCAGGCGAGCACTGCCTCTGGAGCTGGGTGAATGCGATGGGGAAGGTTTCGGTCGTCAACGCCTCCAGCGCCGAACTCTCCTCGGAGAGGCGCCGTTCAATGAACTGGCGCTCGAGATCTGAGAGTCGAGTCTTCAGAAGTCTCCGATAGCGGTGGATGTTGTTGCGGTGCGCGCGAATGCGGGCAAAATCTTCATCGATCATCATCGCCACTCCTGACGGTCTCTAAGGTCCTTTTTGCGGTTCGAAAAACGGGAAATCGAACTCCCGCCGAAAAAATATTCGGCGCGAAATCGCTGTCAAGATTGTAGTGGTGCAGTGCGTCAAACTTGAGCGGTGGCGTGTTAACCAATCCGCGAGCTCAAAAAATTTCGGCGTCCCCCTTGAATCGCCCTTGGGTTTTTCTAAGTGATTTTTCACCGCGAGAGCGGTGTGCCGGGCGCCGTCATGGGCCCGGCGCGGGCGCCGGCCGGGTACCAGACCCGCTCTGACCCTGCCTTGCGCTCCTTGTATCCAACTTGCTCTTTGGAGGACTTGGACATGAGGACCACCTTCGACTTCGCGCCCCTGTGGCGCTCCACCATCGGCTTCGACCACTTGGCCGACCTTGTCGACAGCACGCTGCGCCAGCCGAGCGAAGACCACTATCCCCCGTACAACATCGAGCGCACCAGCGACGACCACTACCGGATCTCGCTGGCCGTCGCCGGGTTTGGCGCCGACGACATCGCCGTGACTGCCGAACAGAACGCGCTGACCATCGAGGGCAGGAAGCCCGAGAAGGCGGCCGGCGAGTACCTGTACCAGGGTATCGCTGCGCGACCGTTCCGGCGCGTGTTCAACCTAGCCGATTACGTCCAGGTGAAGGATGCCTACTTCCGCGACGGACTACTGATCATCGATCTCGTCCGCGAGGTGCCGGAAGCCATGAAGCCGCGCCGGATCCAGATCGGAAGTGGCGCCTCTCCTGCCTCACACATCGAACAGAAGGCGGCCTGAGGCCGGCCAAGGTTCAACGGCGGAGCGCGGCGCGCGCAAGCCCGGCCGCGCTCCCTGGCTCATGCAACGAGGGAGAAAAACCATGGCAGTTCGTGATCTCATTCCCTGGTCCAGAAACCAGGAGGTCGCACCGGCGCGCGGCACCCGCGATCCGTTCATGACGCTTCACCGCGAAATGAACCGGCTCTTCGACGACGTCTTCCGCGGCTTCGGGGGCGAAGGCCTCTCGCCGCTCATGGAGGGGCAATTCAGTTGGCCCAAGATCGAGCTCAGCGAGACCGACAAGGGGCTGACGATCTCTGCCGAGCTCCCGGGCATGACGGAGAAGGACGTCCAGATCGAAATCGCGAACGGGATGCTGACCATCCGCGGCGAGAAGAAGGGCGGGCGCAAGGAGGAAGGCAGATACTTCACCGAGCGTTACTACGGCTCGTTCGAGCGGCAGATAGTCCTCGAGGACGTCGAGGAAGACAAGGCCGAGGCCTTGTTCAAGGACGGCGTCCTGACGATCTCGATACCAAAGTCCGAGCATCCGCGCGCGGGCGTCAAGCGCATCGCGATCAAGTCGCAGTAAAGACCCGGGCGGCGGTCGACGCCGCCCGAACTCACCGAAGACCCTCCGAGGAAGGAGCGTAAAGGGAGGCATCGATGACAAAAGCTGGCACGAACGCAGGCAATCTCAATCCCCTCTTCCATCCGGCGGCGCACTATGCGTCTCCGGAAGATGTCCTGAACGATTCGGAGCTCTCCGCGCCGGAGAAGCGGATCATCCTGTCGTCCTGGGCGTCCGATATGTTCGCCGTCGAGTCCTTTCCCGCCTTGCGCGAGGTACCCGGCATGAGCCACGCCATCCGGCTCGCCGACATTCTCGCCGCGCTGCGGCGGCTCGACGGCGAAGACGACGACCCGCCGCCTGGCGGGTTGCCGATGCGGCGGCGGCCTTGGACCGCCGCATTACGGAGGTCGGCATGATATTCACGCAGGCCGTCATGACGATGGTTCTGATCGGACACGCTTCGGCGATATGGGCCGTTCCGTTCGTCGCAGTATACCAATAGGCACGCATTATCCTGAGCCCGACCGTTTTCCTCTGACAACCCTCAAGGTGGCGCCCTCCCAAACTAGCGGATTCCAGATCTATGAGCGGCGATCTGATCTAAACTGCAGTAGCTTAGGCAATGATCGAGACGTCGACGGCCGCTCCCGCGCATTCGACAGACAAAGATCTTTCTTTCGGTGACCCTGAAGTTGCCGCTCGATGTCGATTGCTTGATCTGCATTACGTGCTCGCTTGAGCAAGGCGTTACGTTCGTCGCCCGGAGGCTTTCCGTCCGCGCGCTCACGCATATCCTGGGCAAATTGCTCAAGCCGCGTCTCGAGAGACTCTGTCTGCTTGAATCGCCTGCGCTTCAATCCCATCGCACGCTCCTTCTGACGAATTGCTTGTACGTCAGCGTGCAGATGATCGCAGAAACATAAGTTTATTTCCGGCTTAGACCTTTGAATGAGCTAGCGCGGAGCAGTCCTTCGGAAGTTATGTCGCGATACTCGATTTCGGCAACAAACTTCGGCTCGACCCAAGTCGCCTTGTGCTTCTTGAGTTGCTTACTCAATCTACTCTTGGGGCTAACTACACTATCGAGTGCATCCCTGATCTTGCGCGAGGTGGTCCGGCCCCATCCCGTGCCGACCTTGCCCATATAAACTAGCTCCCCGCCTTCCTGTTTGCCGAGGTAGAGAGCGGCAACACCTGACGGGTCTTTGATAAAACCGACAACGGGGAATTTGCCCTTCTGGACAACCTTGATCTTCTGCCACGCTTCAACCCGCTCCGATCGGTAAGGAGCATCCACTCGTTTGGAGATGATGCTCTCGTACTTCAGCCTGCTGGCTGCCTCGAACAGCGCCTGCCCGTCACCTTCATGGTGTTCGCTGTAGAGGGTAGGCTCCTTGATGTTATTGCTCTCGATTAGCTCCTTGAGCAGCTCCTTACGGGCAAGCTGGGAAAGCTTCCGAAGGTCTTGGCCATCAAGCCACAAGAGATCGAAGGCGAAGTAAACTAAGCGATCCTGATTCCCTCTCGCGAGGTCGGCCTGCAGCTCGGAGAAATTGGGTCGCTCCTCATGGACGACGACGACCTCACCGTCAACGATCGCCTGACCTCGGACGTCGAAGGCGCCGGCGATGACGGAGAATTTGTGGACCCAGTTGTGGCCGTTTCGCGTGTAGGCGCGACGATCATCTCCGTCGATGCGAAGCTGAATGCGGTAGCCGTCGTATTTGACTTCGTGAATCCACTGAGCCCCCGAGGGCACCTTCATCTTGAGGGTCGCGAGCTGGGGCGCAATAAACCCCGGCATCTGAGGAGCCGCCGGCTTTTGTGCCGGTGTCTTGGTACGCTTTGCCACTCACGCAACTCACAAAAAGCCCGCCGTCGGATTTGGGCCAACAGCGGGCAGTCTACCTACCTCAATCAATGAGTCACGAACGCAAAATCGCGGCCGGAGTTCCAGCGCGTTCTCGGATACAACCGCAATCGCGTTTTCCGGTTGTATTTCCAAGGTCAACGAGAACGCCAGCCGAACGGCAAGAGAACGCGATGTGAGAAAGTGTCTCGAATTCTTGGATGTTCACGCAAGGCGACCTAGATGCGGTAATGGGCCCTGATCCGAGCAAGTGGTCATCATGGTGGCTGTCCCCCGATAGATGGTGAAACGGGGTCACGACGCGAGTCGGCCCCAAGCATCTGGAGACGGAGGACAGCCGTGGAGAATTATGCCGGAATTGACGTGTCGTTGGAACTGTCGAGCGTCCGCGTTGTGGATGCCCAGGGTAAAATCTTGAGGGAGGCGAAGGTCGCGAGCGAACCCGACGCTTTAGCTGAGTATTTTGAGGCGCTTGGCTTTGCAGTGAAGCGGATCGAGTTGGAGGCCGGACCGCTGTCGCAATGGTTGCATGCGGGGCTGAGAAAAGCAGGATTCGAAACCGTTCTGCTGGAAACGCGGCATGTGAAGGCCGCATTATCGGCGATGACGGTGAAGACTGATCGCAAGGATGCGCGCGGGATCGCCCAGTTGATCCGGATGGGATGGTTTCGGCCGGTACACGCAAAGTCGGTCGATGCGCAGGAGATCCGGGCCCTCCTGATCGCACGCAAACAGCTTCTCGGGCGGCTCATCGATGTAGAATTAAGTATCCGAGGAATTTTGCGCGGCTTCGGGCTGAAGGTTGGCCCGGTGACGCGGAGGAATTTCGAAGCGCGGATCCGAGAGTTGGTTGCGGGTCAGGCGACGTTGGAGCGCGTTGACAGTGCGATGCTTTCGGCAAGATCGGCCTTGAAGGCAGAGTATGGAAAGCTGCACAAGGCTGTGCTGGCAATTGTGCGTGACGACGTAGTCTGCCGCCGGCTTATGACAGTGCCAGGCGTTGGTCCCTTGGTGGCCATTACTTACAAATCGGCGATTGATGACCCTCATCGCATCGCGAAATCAAAGGCAGCAGGTGCGCTGTTCGGGCTTACGCCAAAGAAATACCAATCGGGAGAAAAGGACGTCACAGGCGGGATCACGTTGGCCGGCGACGAGACGGTGCGCACGGTGTTGTATGAAGCCGCCAACGTTTTGCTATCGCGCATCACGCGGTTCTCAAAACTGAAGCGCTGGGGAATGGACATCGCCAAGCGGCGTGGCTCGAAGCGCGCAAAAGTCGCCCTGGCACGCAAGCTCGCAGTGATCCTGCATCGGATCTGGGTCGACGGCACAACTTATCGATGGACTGACGTCGGCTCGATCGCAGCATAGAAGACGTGGAGGAGATCAAGAACGCAACCGGGATAATCTGAATCCCGGTGCCCGAAGTCCCGTCGCCGGGACGGTGGATCCGGTGAAGCCGTTACACGGCCAGTGGTCGTCATCTGACGAACCACGCGCATCTAGATAGGCTCACCGCTCCCTCTGACAGCATGATGTGGCGGCCAGGCGTTGACCACGGACAGAAGCATGAGCTCGGCGGCGTGACGTTCACTCGGGAGGCTTGACATCATCGGGCCCATTACAGAAGGCCGTCTACTCCTAATTCCAGACGAGTCTGTTCCCCTTCTAGAAACAGACATCACGACGTCGAGGACCGACGACCGCTAAGGGCCACTTGCGGACTCATGCATCGCAGCAAATGGCTTCGTCATTCGATAACTTCGTCGGCGCGAGCAACCAGTTTCGCCGGGATATCGAGGCGAAGGGCCTTCGCCGTCCTAAGATTGACGATCAGTTCGAATTTCACCTGTTGTAGAACGGGGACATCTCCGGGCTTAGCTCCTTTAAGTATCTTGTCAATCATGTTGGCCAACTGCCGCCCAGTTTCTCCAAGATCAACCGAATAGGCCAAGAGTCCACCGGCATCCGTGAACTCCCTAAACGGGTATATGGCGGCGATCCGGTGTTCGGCGGCAAGTCCCACTATCTGTGCACGATTGGAAATGTGCTCAGCTTCAGTGGATACGACGATTGCATCGACCTGCTCTTGCGCCATCGATCCGAATACGTCCCGATATGCTGCCGGGCCTATAGGACTTGCCAGCAATGCGCCTTCAAGCGAAATCCTCAACTGTTTGGCGGCCTCGCGGACGGCTGGCCCTTCCACCCTGTCCCAACTTCGCCGTGACGCAAGGAAGCGGGCGTTGGTTAGTCGTGGTCGAGCCTCGCTAAGAACTTCGAGACGCTTTCCCCAGATTTGTAGTCCTGCATCCACGCTAACGCCAGTGATGTTTCCTCCCGGTCGGGCGATGCTAGGCACAAGCCCGACGAAAACCGGATCGGCCGAAGTGGTAACGATTGGGATTGTTGCCGTTGCTGCTTTGAATGGCTCAGTTAGCTGACCTCCGATGGAAAGTATAACGTCGGGCTGGGTTTTGACGACATCACGAGCTAACTCAGCGTAGTGATCAGATACTCCTTGGCCAGAATACCGCTCCACCAGGAGGTTCCGGCCTTCGACATATCCTAGCGCCGCGAGTTGCTCGAAAATACCTCTGAAAAAGCGCCGACCGGCTAGGGTCATGTTTCCAACGTTTTCGGTTGGATGAACCATCGCAACGCGCTTCAATTTTGTTCGCTGCTGCGCGTGCACACCGAGAGCCCACATTGCAGTGGTGGCGAGCCCTGCAACAAAGCCGCGCCTTCGCATACGCCCCTCACGCTGTCAGGACATACTTTTCGCACCGCACCTTAGCACACCGTATCGAGACAGGGGCATGTCCCAGTTGGGTCAAAAGCAGTAAAGTTCAACCGAGCAGATGCTTTCCGCCTGGCCATCAACAGCTGACATCGCCTTTATGAGTACACCCCCTGACACCCATCTGATTCTCTCGATTGCGGCCTGTGAAGATGCTATGAACGCCGCCCAGTGTTGCGAAATGAGCTCGTTCCATGCGCCGACTAATAACGCGCCGGGCTTGGCTGACTAGCGGCCTCGCATTTCTCTCGGCGACCATCGCGACCGCTGAAGAAAGGCGCCGCTGGCGCGTGGGATACCTCGATTCCGGGAGAGCCACCGTTGGCGCGAGTACTTTGAGAGGCGCGCTTCGCAGGAGCTCAAGGACTCGTTGAAGCGGCGCGGCTATCGCTGGAACGACGGCAGCGACGGCAGGCCGAAGTCCTGGTTCAAAGATGTCGAAGAGACCGCTCTCGAGGACGAGATCGCGTTCCTGCGGACCCAGATCTACATGCAGGACGTCGAGCCCGGCGTGCAGAGGCTGACCGCCTTCACCCGGTTCTCCGGCCGAATTTGAGCGGTCTTGCCGGCCTAGCGACCAAGGCGCTTCTCGACGCGCTTGCGGGAATTTCCGACCTTCTTGACGGCCTTTTTCACGGCCGACGCCGAGCGGCCGGTCTTCTTCGCTTCGTACCGGACTTCGTAGTCCTGTCCCTTGGCAACCCGGGCCCGGTCCTGTTTGCGTCCACGCGCGGTTTTCTTCTTCGCTGCCGCCATCGGCTCCTCCATTTGGAAAACTGTGGCGATGCAACGCCGCAAGGAATCGCCGGTTCCGGAAACGAATCCGGCCCGTCCGGATTGAGTCCGCCAGTTGTTGCGTTGGAGTTCGTGCGTGGCGTTTCAGCGGCGTAAACCGGCGGCGATCGGCTTCAAGGCGCCGTTTCCCGGCTTCGTAGGACCGGCTCTGGCGTCCTCGATCGTGCGAGTGCCGTCCGGCGCGAGATGGATTCACGAGATCAAGTTCGATGGCTATCGTGTCCAGGTCCATTTGGCCAACGAAGCCGTCAAAGTCTTCACCCGTCGCGGCCACGACTGGACCAACCGCTTCAAGAAGGTCGCCGACGACGCCTGGCACATCAAGGCCGGCTCGGCGATCGTGGACGGCGAGGTCGTGGTCCCGGCCGCCGACGGCACGACGGACTTCTCGGTCCTGCAGAACGAGTTGAAGGGCAAGTCCACCAGCATCGTCCTGGTCGCCTTCGACCTGCTGTACCTGAACGGGCGCGACTTGCGGAAGCTTCCGCTAATCCAACGAAAGGCAGAACTCAAGAAGATCATCGCCGGCACCGAGATCCAGTTCAGTGAAAGCTTCGAGATCGAGGCGCCGACATGTTCGCCCATGCCTGCAAGATCGGCCTGGAGGGCGTGGTCTCCAAGGTCCGCGACAGCGTATACCCAGCGGGCGGGGCAATAACTGGTGAAGAAGACCTGCGCGCAGCGCGAGACGCTGGCGATCGCCGGCTTCGCACTCGACGAGGGGAAATGGGACGGGATCTATCTCGGTCGACGGAAGGGCGACGATCTGGTCTATGCCGGCAAGGTCGATCACGGCTTCGACAAGGTCTCCGCCGCCGAGCTTCAGAAGCGACTAAAACCGCTGATCCGGAAGACTCAGCCCTACGCAAAGCGGATTGCGCACAAGGGCATCTGGGTCGAACCGAAGTTGCTTGCGGAGATCGAGTATCGCGCCAAGTCGGCTGAGGGCAAGGTACGACATCCCTTCTTCAAAGGGATTCGCGAAGACCTTTGATTTCGAGCCAGGACACGCTGCAGTGCCGGGAAGAACGGTCGATCTTTGACCGCCGGCCCTACAGCCGCGAGCATCCATTCGGATAGCATCGTGGGCAAGGCAACCTGGAGTTGCAGGTCGAGTTTCGTCGTGACGAAGAGTTCGTCGCGGGCGATTCCGCTGGCGCGCAGCCCTTCGCCGACGCCGCGCTCGTTGGCGTAGGCCTGGGCCGTGTCGATATGGCGGTAGCCGATCGCTATCGCCTGCTGAACGAGGCCGGCGACATCGCCGTCATCGATCATCCAAGTGCCGCATACCACTTTGGGAATTCGCACGCCGTTGCCAAGGGTGAAAGTTTCCTGAGCAATCATTGGTTCTCTCTCAACGTTGGGGATCTGCGCCCGTCGGCGTCAGGCAGCGCATGTTCGCCGAAAGTACCGAATGGAAGATTCCGTGGCTGCCAGGGGTCCTTCCCAACATCGTTGCCATCGCAGCGGCGCACGCGGAACGAACCCTCTTTACCCGCTTCATCCCGGCCAAGACGCCCGGCGAGGCCAGCGGCATGTGGCGCCGCTACTACGAACGCTGGAGTTCGATGAAGCTGGAGCGGCTCGGCCCGGAGATGATCGATCTCGTCCCGGATCTCGCCCGCTTCGTGTCGCCCGCGCGCACCTTCGAAAAAGCAAGTCTACTCGCCGTGGACAGGGACAGACCTGCACACGCAACTTCGCTGCGCCGGTGTCGACACTCTCATCATCTCGGGCGGCGAGACCGATGTCTGCGTGCTCGCGACCGTGCTGGGCGCGATGGACTGGGGCTTCCGGGTCGTTCTCGCGACCGATGTGCTCTGCAGCTCCGCCGACGAGACGCACGATTCCCTGATGAACGTCTACACGAACAGGTTCGGCCAGCAGGTGGAGTGCGTCACGACCGAAACCCTTCTCGCCGCCTGGCCAGGCTCGGCACGGCGATGGTCATGAGTTCCTATCTCGTCCAGATCCTGCTGCCCAAGGAGACCGGCGAGGGCGAACCGGTCTCGCAGGAATGGTTCGAGCAATTCCTTTATGAGCTGACCGAGAAGTTCGGCGGCGCCACCAGCTTCGTCCGGGCACCGGGTCAGGGCCTGTGGCGCAGCGGCGGCGAAACCGAACGGGACACCGTCGCCGTCGTCGAAGTCATGTCGGAACAACTCCAGCGGGACTACTGGCGCTCGCTGCGGGCACGACTCGAGAAGGAGCTTGTCCAGGAGGAGATCGTCATCCGGGCGCAGGAAATCACCCCGTTGTGACGGCGCAAGGAACGGTCGCCGGCGCCGGTCGTTGCAGTCCAAACCCAACCCGGAGGAAGCCATGGGATTCTTCACAAAAGACATCAAGACGCTGAACGACCTCTTCGTGCACACGCTGCAGGACATCTACTACGCCGAGCAGCAGATCGCGAAGAACCTGCCGGATATGATCGAGAAGGCGACCGACCAGACGCTAAAGAACGGCTTCGAGACGCATCTCTCGGAGACCAAGGACCAGATCACGCGGCTCGAGAAGGTGTTCCAGATGCACGGCGTCGAGGCGAAGGGCGTCGACTGCCCGGCGATCGACGGCATCCTGAAGGAGGCCAGCGATGTCGCCGGCGACGTCGACGACAAGCAAGTCCTAGACGCCGCTCTCATTGCCGCGGCGCAAGCCGTGGAGCACTACGAAATCACGCGCTACGGCACGTTGATCGCCTGGGCGAAGAAGCTCGGCCGGGACGACTGCGCTTCCGTCCTGCAGCAGAACCTCGACGAGGAGAAGGCGACGGACCAGAAGCTCAACAAGCTCGCTCTGAGCGACGTGAACCAGAAGGCGGCCTGATAGGCTCTCGACCTCGCCCCCTTACCTCTTGGATCGAACGGCCTCGCGCATCCGCGGGGCCGTTTTTGCTCCGGCGGAGAGGCGCAAATTATCCCAAGTCTATCGCGGAACTGCCTCAAGTTTGGGCTGTTTCGAGATTCACAACATTGTCCGTTTCTTAGGTGTTTCCGGTGCGTATTCTCGTCGTCGAAGACGATCCCCTCATCCGCGAGTTCGTCGTCGAAGTTCTCCGAGAAGAAGGCTTCGACGTGATCCACGCCGCCGACGGCGAGCAGGCTCTCGCATGGTGCGGCCGCCAACCCGCCGACGTGCTTGTCACGGACGTCAAGCTGCCGGGCGGAATCGACGGCTGGGAGATAGCAGAGCGCTGCCGCGAGCAGCATCCCGATCTTCCCGTGATATATGCGACGGGCTTTTCCCCGGTCGCCCCGCGCCCCGTGCCGGGTAGCTTGATGCTGCAGAAACCCTATCACCCGGAGCGGATCGTCGAGGCCATCCGGGAGGTGACGAACGGCCGGGCGTCGCCGCCGGTCTAGCTCCTGCCGTTGCTTCGATTGGTGAAGCGTGCATTGCCCAGCCCGGTGCCGATGGTCAAAACGCCCCAACGCTTCACTTCCTGCATGAACGGCATCTCGGAAAGGCCCTGAACCACACCGTCGTTGTGCATGACGATGGCGGCATCGTGCGCGCCGATCTGCGGGATCGCGTCGACGAGACTGGCGGGCAGGTTGAACTTGCTGCTCTCCCAATTGCCCGGCAGGTTCTGCGCACCCTTCTCGATTGAGCCGTCGCTCTTGATGACGCCCGGACACGCAATCCCGATGAAGGGCGCCAGCTTCAATCCTTCCTTGTCAGCCTTCGCGATGAGGTCCTTGAGCATTTTGACCAGGCGCTTCACGGCCTGTTCGCGGCTCGGCTCATCGTCGGCATGGCGCCACAGTTCGGACTTCCAGACGCACGCCTTCGCGAGGTCGGGCGATTTCTTGCGGCGGGTCTCGACCACCCCGCAGCGGATGTTGGTGCCGCCTATGTCGACGGCGAGGATGGAGTCGTGGCTTTCGAAGATCCAGGAAGGCGCGAGGTGAAGGGCACCGATCAGACCCGCGTCGTCGGGGTGGTTGCGGATCGGGAGCATTTCGATCTTGAAGTCTTCGGCCTTCAGAATGATCTCGGTGCGGGCGATGGCCAGTTCGCCAAGCCGGCTGTCGCGGAAGCCGCCGCCTACCACAATGCGCTCCGTCTTCTCCCAAGCCTTGGACTTGAGGAAGCAGCGTGTGACGTGGGCCAACTCCTGGGCGAACTCCTCGATCGCGCTGTGAACGACCGCCGAAGCCTCCGTATCGTCGCCGACAAGGATCCCATCGAGCACTTTCTTGCTGATGTTTTCCGACGGCTCCTTCCCGAACGGATCCTCGCCTGACTTGCGCAGAGGCTTGCGCCATTTCTCGAGGATGTCCCGGAAGGCGCCCTTGCTGGCGCGGTCTCCGATGAATCCTTCGTCGTCCTTCAGCTCGATGTTGAAACTGTCGATTTCCACGGACGGAAGGCGCGAAGCGCCATGGGCCGCTATTCCCGTGGTCGTGACGACTTCGTCGGACAATTCCACCCCTCCGCAACTCACCTACGGGTCGTCAACCTCAGGCGCGCAGCGCGGTTCCTAGCTCGGCTTCGCCGGATGCAGCATGCGCGGATGCCGGTCGTGCAGCAAGCGAGCGAGCTCCTCGCGGTCGCCTACCCGGCCTTTCACCGCCGTCTCGAACAGCGCTTCCTGTATCTCGCGCGGCATGTCACCCCACACGTCTAGGGCGGCCCGCCCCAGCAGCGCGGCGAATATCTCCGTCTTATCGTTCATCCGCTCTCTCTGTAGTTGGAAACGGGAACCGCCGAACGCCGTCGGCGTTCCTCTGCCATCATTGCGAAAGGAGAAATCGGTCATGGGCTTCTTCACAAAGGACATCAAAACCATGGATGACCTGCTCATCCACGGCCTTGAAGACATCTACTACGCCGAGCAACAGATACTGAAGGCACTGCCAAAGATGATCGACAAGGCCACCAACCGAGACCTCGTCACCGGCCTAAAGAACCATTTCGAGGAAACGAACAAACAGGTTGAGCGGCTCGAGAAGGCGTTCGCGAAGCTCGGCAAGGATCCGAGCGGCACCAAGTGCCCCGCCATCGACGGCATCATCAAGGAGGCCGACGAGACGGCCGGCGAGATCGAGGACAAGGCCGTTCTGGACGCGGCCATCGTCGCGAACGCGCAGGCCGTCGAGCACTATGAAATGTGCCGCTACGGGACGCTGATCGCCTGGGCTGAAGAGCTGGGCCACGACGAGATCGTGCGCTTCCTGACCACCAATCTGAACGAGGAAAAGGCGGCCAACACCAAGCTCAACACGGTCGCTCTGCGCAAGGGCGTCAACGCGAAGGCCTCGACCGCGGCCTGACGGCAAGTGGAGCATCAGAAGGGCCGGCTTCGCGGCATGGTGGGCCGGCCCTTCTCGCGAACGGCCGTCCGTCGGCTCGATCTCGTCTTGCGTCGCCCATACCAGGCCGCGACCGAGACCGCCAACCAGGCCAGCGACGCGCCGACGAACGCGCCGGCGATACTCCGTTCGACAAGGAGCCAGAACACGACTGCGAAAGCGAACATGCCCGCGGACCCCAGCGCGGCGCCGGCGGAGTCGAGCGCGGCCGCCATCTGACCCCGTCGCTCCCCGGAAAAGCCCGCCTCGCGCTTGCGGCGGATTTCGTGCTTTTCGATCAAGGTGGCGCTGGCGCAGAAGATTGCGGGCAGCGCGAGGAAGAGACCGCCGATCGAAGCGCCGTATCGGCCGCTGATGAGGCCCGTGAAAACCGTCGCAGCGCCGCCGAGCGCGAAACGGATGACGTACTCATACCAGCGCCCCTCCCGCAGCGAGGATGGCAAGACGCGAATGGGCGACATCATGCCTGACCTCCGGCGACGGCCCACAGGCCGAACGCCGCGGCGAGCCAGACCACGATCGACATCAGGGTCGCGGGCAGAGCCCTCACCCGCGCCCGAACGAGAAGCCGGCAGACGAAGAGGCTGTAGACGGCAAGCGCGGCGGCGCCGGCCATCATCGATCCCGTCTGGACGGCGGCGTAGTCGGCGCCGTGCTGGTGGATCGCCATGCCTAGCGTGGCGAGCGCGACGGAAGGTGCGGCCCCGAACAAGCCGGCGAAGCTCTTCGGCCTCAGGAGGTCGCCGAGCATCGCGAAGGCCGATACCACCGCGCCGCCCACCAGAAAGCGGATCACGTATTCGCTCATTTCGGCTTCTTCCAAAGCTTCGCGAGCGGCCCGGCGGCACCGTAAACCGGGTCCTTGCGCGGGACCGCCACCTTCGGAATCGTCTTGAGCGCTCGCGGACGATCCTCGACCGCCGTGCATTCGTCGTAGGTGCCGGTTGCCGGATAGGCTCCCACGACGAGGAAGTCGTCGTCCGCCGACAGGCACTGGTGACCGGTCCCGGCGGGCAGAACCGCGACGTCGCCGGCCTTCAGCGTGTACGTTCGTCCCTTGTTGCCGCCGAAGCGGACCCGCCCCTTGCCTCGCGCGATGCCGAGCACCTCGTGGATCCGGGAGTGATAGTGCACGTAGTCGTAGATGCCGTCGCGCCAGCTACCGCCCCATCCGTTGGCTTCGAACAGGTCTTCCATCACCGCGGCGGGATCGTGTTTCCCGGCGAGGTCGATCGCCTTGCGATAGATGATCAACGGCCATCGGGGGTGATTGGGGACCAGACCGTCGTCCTTGAAGCGAACGGTCGCAGGCTTCCGCTCCCGCACAAGATCCGGCGCTCCTTTCTTACCGGGGCGCCGTAGGCCAGTTGCGCGCTCCGCATACTCCTTCAGGTCCTCAATTATCGGCATTGCGGTTCTCCATCGATCCGTCGGCGGCATATCCGGTCCACAGGCGAAGGATTCACTCCAGCAAGGCGCCGAGCGCGAACCCCGCTACGACGTCGCTCGCCCAGTGCGCCAGAACGGCTACGCGCGTGAGCGAGAGACCGATCGCGAGCGCGCGGATCGCCCGGCGTGGACCAGGCGGCAGCGGTCCGACAGCGGACGCCAGCGCACCCATGTGCAGCGCATGCCCGGAAGGAAAGGCATCCTCGCGCTTCCCGGAGAACGAGATGCCGTGGACGTGCCCGAGCACGGTCCTGCGATCGGGGCGGGTCTGGTCGAACAGAGACTTCATGCCGTGGGGCAGAAGCGAGGCGGCAACGGCGACCAGCAAAGCGTGATTGCCCACCCGGCGCAGCGCCTCGCCCTGCGTTCGGGTCGCGAGCCAGCCTGCCGCTGCGAGAGGCCACGAGAATCTTCTCGTCGGCTCCCCACGTAAGCCCACGCGCGACGATCTCTGCTCGATGATCGGTGTTGCGAGCGACCGTCCGCGCGATCCGCACATCTGCTTTCGTGGCCTGACAGTGACAAGAGCCATTGCTTCGTCCGGTAGGATAAGTCGAGTCCATTTAACGCCGGAGACAGTTCCCGGTTCGCTTCGGCGCGGAGGAACCATGCATTCAAGCCCTTGTTGAAAAAGCGAATTGGAGGTCCGATGAAGAAAAGGATGGCGCGGAAATCCTTGCTGACCTTGGCCGCGATCGTGGCCCTAGTTGCGGCCGCTGGGCTATTCCTGATGAGAGGCCGCGATTCCGGGGCGGTACATGCGGATTTCGGCGTCACGACGGACAGCGCCGCGGCGGCGGCCGGCGCCAGGGTCCAGCCGACCGATCCTCCTCTCAAGGTCGAACCCAAGTAGTCCAAGCCCTTGTCCTCGTTCGCTCCCTAAATCGGCGGGATCGCCGCGCTCCTCGCCTCGCTCTCCTACCTGCCGCAGGTCCGGAAGGCCTGGCCCCGCGGGTCCACCGGCGACCTCTCGCTCGGCATGCTGTCGGCGCTCACGCTGGGTCTCGGGCTATGGGTCATCTATGGCGCTATCCAGGGCGACTGGGTGATCGTGCTGGCCAACGTCGCCGGCGCTACGCTTGCCGGCATCGTCCTCGGCTGCAAGATTCGCGATCTGATGGAGGCCGCATAGCCTCTATGGCGACCCGATAATCCGCCGACTCAGTCACATTGGACACGGCACAGGTCTCTTAGGTCAGATTCGCCTTTGTCGGGAGGCCGCATGCGGCGGACCTCGTCGGCGAAAACGGGCCGCCCAGCGGGAGGGCGGGTCGGGGCCTTCCCTTTGTCGCCCTTGTCGTCGGCACGACTTTTGCCACCCTTGCGCCCACGGCAAGCCCGCTCCTGCTGCTGTCCGATCGAAAGGGCGTATGTGGGCTCCGCGGCCGCATCAGACGGCCGGGCGCCCTGCGAAGCTGACCGCGTCTCGGGACGCAGGAACCGGCCTATGCCTTCGGCGTCCGGAGGCATTCATGAAGGAAGCTCGAAAAGCGGTCGGCTGGAATCTCGCCGCGACCCTCGGACTGCTGGCCGTGGCCTTCGTGTGGGATCGGATCGCGCCGATCGAGACGACGGCCCGGCCCAGCGAAGACGAAGCGTTTCCCGCGAAAGAGGCGGCCGACCGGCATGCCACGCCCGCCGACCTGGCGACCGAGGGCGGCGATCGCGGACGGCATGCGACCTCGCCGTCGGAAATTCCCGCCAGAGGATGGAAGGACATCCTTTGGCGGATCTACGGCAACATCGGCGAGCACCGCATTCTCGCGCTCGCCGCCGGCATCACCTACTACAGCCTTCTGGCGATCTTTCCGGCCATCGCGGCGCTGGTCGCGATCTACGGGTTCTTTTCCGACCCCGGCAGCATCGCGAAGCATCTCGACGACGTCTCGGGTTTCATTCCCGGCGGGGCCGTGGATGTGGCGCGCGATCAATTGACCCGCGTCGCGGCCAAGGGCGACCGGACCCTCGGCTTCACCTTCGTTATTGGTCTCGCCATTTCGCTCTGGAGCGCCAACGCCGCCATGAAGTCTCTGTTCGACACCTTGAACATCGTCTATGGGGAGGAGGAGAAGCGCGGTTTCGTGAAGCTGAATGCGATCTCGCTCGGCTTCACCGTCGGCGGAATTGTATTCGTGTTGGCCTCTTTGGGCGCCGTCGTCATCATCCCCCTGGTGCTACAGTACGTCGGGCTGTCGAGTGCGGCGGACCTCCTTGTCCGGATCGGTCGCTGGCCCGCCCTCTTCGTCGCCCTGGCCTTCGCGCTGTCCTGCATCTACCGGTTCGGACCGAGCCGCGAGGCGCCCCGGTGGACCTGGATCACCTGGGGCAGCGCCGCCGCCACGGTCCTGTGGCTTGCAGCTTCCGCGCTGTTTTCCTTCTACGCGGCCAACTTCGGCACCTTCAACGCCACCTACGGGTCCTTGGGCGCGGTGATAGGCTTCATGACGTGGCTCTGGATCTCGGCCATCGTGATCCTGCTCGGCGCCGAGCTCAACGCGGAGATGGAGCACCAGACCGCGGGCGACACCACCACCGGACGACCGAAGCCGCTTGGAGCCCGCGGCGCCAAGATGGCCGACCCGGTCGGCGTAGCGCGGGAGGCTGCCTGAAGGCCGCACAGGTGCCGAAAGCTCCAGGAGCCGCGTTTCCGCCGACGTGGACTACAGGGCCGCAGACCGCTCGGCTCCTAGGTTGCGGGCCTGTTCTCAGAATCGCCGGGCAAACCAAATCCCTGAGACGAAGGCTCCGAGCAGCGACCCCAGCGGTGCCTCCATCGTCACCGAAGACGCTGAGCCAATTCCTCCGCCGACTTCTGGAGGTCCGCGTGTTCTCCTCTCTCTTTTTTGCCCCGGGACGGACTGTGGGCTTCGGTCCCGAGCCTGGAGGCTTCGGTCATCGCCGCGATTTCCGTCGCATGCAACTCTACTCGGTTTGCGTCATAGCAAGCGTCGCCGGCGCTCTTCAGTTCCTCGGAGAGATGCGACAGAAGGTCGTCAGTCGCCGCCGACGTTCAAGACAGGAACCAAGCCCCAATCGCTCCGTTGGAAATGGCCTTTTTGGATGGCCCGATGTCAAAGAACGATGATCTTCGCTACTCGCCCAGCGAAAACGCGGTCCATACCGCGATCGACTTGAAGATCATCATCACTGGCGCCGTCAGCGCGGACACGACGATCTCTGCGATAACTCCGGCCGAGGTTCGCAATGCCCCGCCGAATTGGCGTCGCTCCGAGACTCGTATCCACACGAGGAGCAGGCGACGCGAGTGGGTCGGCTGCGATCGAGTCGAGGACACCGCGTGATCACTCACGCAAGACCTCAGCGCGGCGACACAGCCGCCGGAGAAGGGGAGATCGCCTACTTGCCGCTGAGAGACAGGCTCATGTGGGTGACGACGTCGTCCCAAGCGTGCTCTTCTTCGGCGGGATAGTTGATCAGCACGCAATGAACCAGCCACTCCGAGAAATTGCACCGGTCGTACCAAACCTTGTCGCCCTTGTAGCTGGAAACCGCGAAGAAGCGCGGTGTCACCCGCTTGTACTGGATGCGGGAAGGCGGGTGCTTCTTCGCGAGAAAGGCGGCGGGTGAATCGTTCGCGAGGTTGGGCGCGGCCTGGATCGTGAGATCGGCGCGGCCGTCTGCGGTGCGGAATCGTTGCCCATACCCGTCGGGTCGGCCGGCTTCTTCCGTGAAGATCGAGGAAGGGAAATCCACCGAGGTGCCGGTCTGCGGAATGGTGTACCTCGTCCATCTCGCCGAGACCGTCGATGTCGAGGCAGCGAGTGCCAAGGCAAGAGCCACCATCATTGCTTTCATCGCATGTCCCTCCGGATCTCGTTCCACTGAACCGGCGGAGCCCGGTCCGTGACCCTTCCTTCAACGCCGACTTGACCTCACGTACCGGCCAGCTTTCGCCGTCCGCTATCACGCGGACCTTTGTGTCTCGGCCGACCAGCACGTGAGAACTCAGATCATCGTCAGTTGGCATGACGACGATTTCCGTCTCGGGCTTCCAGTTCAGCGTCAGATCGAGATCGCCAGGGAAGATCTGCCAGCGCGAGCCACTCTCAAGCTCGACGATGTGGCTCTCGGAATGCGATCTGATCTTCATCGCGCGTGGCCGCGCTACTTCTGTCCCGATGGAGCTTGGGCGTTCGAATTGTTCGGGTTCTGCTTGTTCGCTTCGTGATGTCCGACCGCGCATCCCGCCGCAGCGCCCAGCTTGCCATGGCCCGCCATGTGGCCGGCGACGCCGCCGACGATGGCGCCCTTGATGCATCCTTTGGCTTGCGCCGGCGACGCCAGGGCGAGTACGGACAGGCAAGTGATGGTCAAGATCGTTTTCATGATCGTTCTCCGAGTTGAGACACTTCGGAGAATCAAGTCGCACGGAGGATCGCCGTTCCGTTCGGGCAGCCGATGGTCGCGGAATGCCCGGTTCGCCGGACCGGAACTTCCCATTCATCCGCCGACCGCACGTGGCGCGCCTGCTCACCCTGGTCCGCCGTGCCAGATCGCTCTCGATAGCCGGCCGCTCTTTCTTGATGCGCCCGCCTCGCTCGATCGAAGGCCTCCTCCGCCTTTGCGATCGCCAGCCAGAGGTGCGCTCGACGCAAGGCGCGCGATGGAACGGCCAAAACCTTCGGCCGTTCGCAGACTGATGTGAGTCTTAGGTTTCGAGGAGCCGCCGGTGCAAATACTCGTCGTGGAGGACGACCCCCTTCATCGGCGAGCTCGTGGTGGAGGCCTGCGCGAGGAGGGCTACGAAGTGGTCCATGCGGCCAATGGCGAGGAAGCGCTGGCATGGTGCGGGAGATGAGTCGCCGACGTGCTCGTCACCGACATCAGGCTGCCCGGGCGCGTCGACGGCTGGCAGATCGCCGAGCGCTGCCGCGAGCAGGATCCCGAGCTCGCCTTGATATACGCGACCGGCTTCTCGCCCGTCGTGCCGCGCCCTGTATCGGGCAGTCTGCTCAAGCCCTATGATCCGGCGGAAATCGTGAAGACCGTGAAGACAATTAGCAGGCGAGCTTCGCCGAATTGACAGCAGATGCTCGCTTTCGTCACGGGTGGCTTGGCGCACGCTGATCGTGCTCATTTCGCCGGCGGACGCAACGGCCCTCCGCCTATTTGCGGGCCGTCGGGTCGTGCAGCGGCTCGTCGTCGCAATTAGTGCAGACGTACCGCAGTCGCCCCGCCAGAAGCTTCGTCGCGCAAAGCCTTCATCAGGCTGCCGCACGCCGGCACGCCTTTCGGACCGGATAGAGCACTGCCATCTGATTTCCCCCGCGCTGGCAAGTCTACGTCCGTCCCCGTTGCGATCTCAAGTCGGCAGCGGAAAGTTGCATGATCACAAGCGTTGCTTGACTCCGCGACCGTAGGGTACTCAACTTCCGGCAGTGACGTTGTGGGGGTGAGCCATGGAGCAGGAGTTCTACCTAGGTCTCGCGCAGCGGGTCCGGGTCATAGCCGAGAGGGCCGATCCGTTCACCCGCCGTCGGTTGCTGGATCTCGCCAAGCGCTACGATGCGAAAGGCCGGCCGGCCTCGCGATCCGGGGCGACCGAGCGGCCGTTGCCGACCCCGCGCACCACGCCGCCGGCTTCCATCTTCTCCGGACCTGGCGAGGCCTGACGCCCGGCAACGACAGCCATCCTTTGGAACGAATGACGTCTGCAGTCGCCGAACTTCGAATGGCCTTCTTAAATATCCGAGCGCGTTGGGAAGTTCATTAAGCGCTCAACGGATGCTCCATGAAGAAGCGCAACATTTCCCTCGTCGCATCCGGTCCGCGCGGGTCGGTGTAGGAGCCCGCAGGGCTGCCGCCCGACCAGGCATGCCCGGCACCGTGGACACTCCAGTGCTCGGAGATGTCTCGTCCCTGCGCAGTCGTCAGGATCGTTCGCGTATACGAATGCCCGTCCGGCACTCGCCCGCGAACCACCTTGGCTTTCCGGCTCTCAGCTTCGCCGAGGCCATCGACAACCCGGTCGCCGTTGTCGGGATGCACGGTGGTGTCGCGGTCGCCATGAAACACGATGGTCGGCACCGCAGAGCAAGCCTTCACGGTAGCTACGGGCGCACCGCCCTGCCGCATCGCGGTCAACGCAGAGGAAAGATCGCTGGCCGCCCCGCACGCCAGGCCCGAATGGACGCCGACCGCAGCGTATAGATCCGGATAGGTCGCCCCCATGATGGCGGCCGCGGCCCCGCCGGCTGAAAGGCCCGCAACGTAAACTCGCTTTGGATCGATGCCGTGATCGCGCATTATCTGGCGGGTGATGCCCGCGATCAGCGAAGGTTCGCCGTCGCCCCGCTGCTGGTCTCCGGCCCGAAACCAGTTCCAGCATTTCGCCTGGTTGGCTCCGTGCGGCTGCTCCGGATAGACCACGAAGCAGTTCTGCTCTTCCGCCAAAAAGTTCATCCGGGTGCCCGCCGCGAAGTCGTCGGGCGACTGAGTGCAGCCGTGAAGCATGACGATCAGAGGACGTGGCGGCGCGGGCGCGCGGCTCGGGATGAACAGCTTGTAGGTCCGGCTTCCCGCAGCGTTGCCGAAGGTACCTTCGATGAAGCTTGCACCATCGGGCACGATGTCCGACGTGGACGGCGGAGCGCGCCTGCTCAGGCCGCGCAGTCCGAGCCCCGCAAAGTCTTTCACGCCCGTGAGCGGCGCGGGACGTCTGTGTCCGGGGATGGACGCATGCTCCGTGGGCCGTCCGCCTTTCCTCTCCTCGACGACGTGGGCCTTCACGTCGAGGGTCGGCGGCTCGAGCCTCGCAGGCCCGACTCGGACTGCGCGGCCCATCGTTCCCGAGGACGCGCCTTCTCCGCGGAGCATGCGTTGCAGGAGCGCGGCCGCCTTGACCAATCGACCCGCCCGCGTGAGGCGAGTGGCCTCATTAACTATGCTCTGATCCAACATCGCATCACCTCGTTCTGTCGGCGAGAGCGGCCTTGACCGCGGGAGTGGCATGCAGGGCTCCAAGCACCGAGACGGAAGCAATGGTGGCGCGGGCTAAATCAGGCGTGACGTCATGGTCGATGGTCGCCAGGCCGAGAACGTTGATGTGCAGCATCTCGCCAGCTCGCTGGGCCGCTTCGAGATCCTGGCGCGTGTAGTTTCGCAGCCCTAGGTCCAGACTCTTCCGGGCCGTGGACTGCTTGACGACGTCCCCATGCCGTTCGAGCTGGTTGCGGATGGCCGTCCGGATGAAGTCGGTCCTGTTGGAATAGAACCCCTCCTGCACCATCAGATCGACATGACCGAGATCGACGTAACCGATGTTGATCGTGATCTTCTCGGTGTCCGGGGGCTTCGGCCGGAGTTCGCGGACATTGTCAGCCATGAGTGAGTTCCAATTTAATGTACCATCCCTTTGGATGTTTTACGGATGGTATATGGAGGTGCGATGGAGTTATTCAAGAGGCAAAGCCATCAGCAGGCCGGCGCCTCATCCTTGTCAGCCTGGTCTCGATCCGAAGGCTGTTCAGCTTCGCGGTCCGGTGCCGAAACCTGGTGCCACGCATTAGGACCAACTTGAACCGGCCCGCAATCAGCATCTGCAGGATCAGCGACAGAGCGTCCCAAGGGATCCCGATGTTGCCCTGGATGCCGACCGGACCAACAGTGAGCGAACCGAGCGCGATGCAACGCCCGCAAGGATTCGTCGGTTCCGGAAACGAATCCCGCCATAACGGCTTTGAGTCCAGCGGTTGTAGCATTGGAGTTCGTTGCGTGGCGTTTGAGCGACGTAAACCGGCCGCGGTTGGCGTGAAGGCGCCGTTCCCAGGCTTCGTAGAACCGGCCTTGGCATTATCGATCGAAAAGGTGCCGTCCGGAGCGCGATGGATTCACGAAATCAAATTCGACGGCTACCGCGTCCAAGTCCATCTGGCGAACGAAGCCGTGAAGGTCTTCACCCGCCGTGGTCACGACTGGACTAACCGCTTCAAGAAGGTCGCCGACGCGGCTTGGCACATCAAGGCGGGGTCGGCGATCGTGGACGGCGAAGTCGTAGTTCCCGCCGCGGACGGCACGACGGGAACGAACTGAAAGGCAGGTCGACCAGCATCGTACTGGTCACCTTCGACCTGCTGTACCTGAACGGCCGCGACCTCCGGAAGCTGCCACTCTTGCAGCGCAAGACCGAACTCAAGAAGATCATCAACGGCACCGAGATCCAGTTCAGCGAAAGCTTTGAGATTGAAGGCCGCGAGGTGTTCGAGCACGCCTGCAAGATCGGATTGGAGGGCGTTGTCCCGGAAGACACAGCCGTACGCGAAGCGGATCGCCCACAAGGGCATCTGGTGGAGCCGAAGCTGCTCGCCGAGGTCGAATATCGGGCCAAGTCGGCCGAAGGGAAGGTCCGCCACCCGTTCTTCAAGGGATTGCGGGAAGACATGCAGTAGCATCCTTCGCGCTTTCGCTGCGGCGAATCCTCATGGATAGCCCTTCGCCGTGCGAATGGCCCCGCCGAACCGGCCAAGCCTCGGCGTCCTCGGGCAAGCGTGTATCGAAGCTCCGGACAGTAATCCGAGAATGATCGATCATCTACTTGAGCGCGAACGAAGAAACCATACAGGTGCGATGAGGACTTCGAGGTGCGCCGGTCCCTTGCAACGAGGACGCGCGGCCTTCGATCAGGCGCGCCCCGATTCCACCAATCGTACTGGCCGAAGACGTGCTCGCTCTATCATGTTATCGATAGCGCCCCGCTTCACGGATACAGCTTCCAAACGGGCCACGTCGCTTTACGGGTTTTCGACGCACGGGCGACACGCCGTGAACTAGATAGCCCGACGGCTTCTGCCTGCGACCAGCCCGTAAACGAACAGTACGATAATCGCACCGACAACGGCGCCGACTAGCCCCGCTCCTTCGCCGGGCCGATACCAGCCGAGCGCCTGACCGAGATAGGTGGCCACGAACGCTCCTACGATTCCGAGGATCGTGGTCAGAATGAAACCAGTCGGCTCGTTATCGCCGGGCATGATGAATTTCGCGATGACCCCTGCGATGAAACCAATGATGATCGTCCAGATGATGCCCATGTTTTCCTCCAAGTGCGCGTTGCGTTAGCCAGCCGACGAAGAAGGAAGCCGTCCGTCGGGCGTGTATTTGTCCACGGCTGTCGGCAGCTCGCGGGACAAGCGGTCAAGTATCTCCTGCTGCGACAGTCCGGTCTGCTGTTCTAGCTTCTGCAGGACATCCGGACCGATCGCCTGCTTAAGTTCAGTCGGCGTGACCTCCCGGTTCGGCCCGTGATCGACCCAGGACTGCGCGGCGTCACCCTGACCGTTCTGTTTGAAGTGCTCGAGAAGTTCGCCGATCCCGCCGTTGAGCAGCGAACCCACGCCACCGCCGCCGCCGAGGCCGCCCAAGTTGCCGAGCATGCCGCTTAGCGAGTCCTTGTTGCCTGCCGCCGGCTGCCCGGAGGTCGCGTTGCGAAACATCTCCGTCAGCTTGTCTCGATTCTGGTACCCGGCGATAGCGAGCATGCCCAAGAGGGCAGTCATCGATGGCATTCCGCGGCTCATTTTCCGCTCCTGTATTCGATTGTTGTCGCGTGTAAAAAAGCGACCCGCCTTGGAGGCGGGTCGCCGACTGGCCTTACCGTACGCCTGCACCGTAGAGTTGGCGCTCGCGGCGGACCTCGTCCGCCCCGTAAGGTTGCGCCGCCGGATCGTAGCTCTTCCAACCCGACTTCTGCCAAGCCGCGGTGCGGTTGCGCAGATTGACGGCGGATTGGTCGAGGATCGCTTCGTACCGCGCACGATCGCCGTCGGGAACGCGGGCCGAAACCATCGTGCCGCCGCGCCTTACGCCCTCGGCATAGAGAGGTGCTTCCTCCTCGGAAACGCCCGCTTGCGTCAGCGCACCGACGACTCCGCCCGTTGCGCCGCCCGCGACCGCGCCCAGCGCCGTCGAGGCGAGCCATCCCGCCGCAACCACCGGGCCCAGGCCCGGTATCGCCAGTAGCCCGAGGCCCGCGAGCAGACCGGCAGCGCCGCCGAGACCCGCGCCGACGCCGGCACCCGTGGCGGCGCCTTCGGCACGGTCGTCGACACCATCGCGGTCGCGGTCAACCTTCTTGTCGCTGCTGTACCAGTTGTCGGAATTGTTCGCGACGATACTCAAGTCCGAATGCGGCAGACCCGCTGCTTCGAGGTTCGTCACCGCGCGCTGCGCGTCGGAGTAGTTGTCGTATAGACGTGAAATCGTAACGGTCATTTTGAGTCCTTCTGTGTTAGCTGCTGCGCTCGGTTACTTCGCCGCGTTGACGTTGCCCTGGAAGTCAAGGCTGACGTTGGTCGATGCGCCGCCCTTGCTGGCCTTGCCGCGCCACACGCCGTTGTCGTCCTTCTTCAGGCCCGTGACATCGGTGTAACCCGCCTGCTCGATCTTCGATTTGGCCTGGCCCTCGGTGAAGCTGTTGGCCCCCGAAACCGGTTTGTCGGAATTGTTCTGGCCGGAACTGTTGACCGCGTTGTTGTTTGGGCGGTCGGTCGCCTGCGGATTTTGCGCGAACGACGGACCCGTCAGAAGCGAAGCGGCCGTCAGCAGCAGAAGAAGTTTCTTGTTCATGTCGTCCTCCAGTATTGGCCGGGCACAACATGTGCTGCGCCCAGAGGTTCCAAGTTTTCACGGTTCGGATTGACGCAGCACTCAGGCCGGGACGCCGGCGTCGCGAAGCCGTCGCCGCGCCGACGTCGGAGATGAGACCCATGGCTGCTGATCGAACCATGCGGGGTAGCCGGCGTTTACTGACATCATGTCAGACGCATTCGACTACTTCCGCGCCTACGCAGTCCGGGCTCTTTGCAAGGCGCGAGCGATGCCGAAGGGCCGGATGAAGCACCTGCAGCTTGTGGTCGGCCGGATCTATAACCTCCTCAAGAAGGAGGCGGCTTACGGCCCGAACACGCAGCATCTCGAGGATTTTCGCGCGGCCCGGAAGCTGGAGAGCTCTCTCGATCGCGACCGCCCCGGCGGTCGCCTCTCTCCGGTGGCGCCGCAAAGCTCGGACCGGGAGGCTGGCTGAATGCCTTCGCTCGACGCGCGCGGTGTGGCAAGTCTCCTGCGAGAGTACGCGCAGCGCACCGCCTTGCGAGGCGGCAATCCCTACCGGGCGAAAGCTTATTCGAGAGCGGCCGACAGCCTGGCGGCCCTTGCCGTTCCCCTGGGCGTCCTCGTCGCCGAAGACCGGCTTACGGAGATTCCGGGGGTCGCCGACGCGATAGCCGACATCATCACCAAACTTCATAAGACGGGCAGTCATCCCAGCCTCGAAAAGCTGCGGAAGGAGATCCCCGAGGGCGTGCTCGAGATGCTCGCCGTGCCCGGCCTTCGTCCGGAGAAGGTGCTGCGCCTATACAAGGATCTCGGCATCGGCTCGCTCTCGGAGTTGGAGGCCGCCGCCAAGGACGATCGCATCAAGAAGGCGAAAGGACTCGGCGCCGCGCTGCAGACCAAGATCCTGCAGAACCTCGCAATCGCGAAAAGCGGAGAAGGGCGCCTCCACCTGAATCGTGCCGCCGCCCTGCTCGCGCATGCGAAGGACTCGATCCGCAAGGCTCGCCCGGAACTCAAGCGCGTAACGGTCGCCGGCGATTTCCGCCGAGGCTGCGAGCTCGTCGGTGATCTCGCCATCGTTGCGGAAGCTCCTGGGGCCGCCAAGGCACCGAATCCATCACCCGCCGACGGACTGCAGATTCGGCTGTCCGACCGCAAACATTTCGGCGCTACGCTTCTCTTCGCCACCGGCTCCGCTGCTCACATCGAGCAGCTCCAAGCCTTGGCCGTTGAGAAGGGCATGCAGTTGGAGTCCGACGGCGTGCACAAGGGCCGCACACTGGTCGCCGGCGAGGAGGCCGATATCTACCGCGCTCTCAGTCTGCCCTTCATCGATCCCGAGCTCCGGGAGGGGCGCGGCGAGGTCGAGCTGGCTCTGAAGGGCAAGTTGCCGAAGCTCGTCACCGACGAGGACCTGCGCGGAATCCTGCACTGCCACACCGATGCCTCCGATGGGACAGAGACCCTGGAGAGGATGGCGAAGGCGACGCGCCAGCGCGGGTACGAGTATTTCGGGGTCGCGGACCACTCAAAGTCTGCGCACTACGCCGGCGGTCTCTCCGTTGAGGCGATCGCGCAGCAGCATCGGGAAGCCGATCGACTGAACAAGCGCTTCGGCAAGGACTTCCGGATCCTCAAGGGTATCGAGTCCGACATCCTGGCGGACGGGTCACTCGACTATGACGACGACGTTCTGGAGAGCTTCGATTTTGTGGTCGCCAGCATCCATGGGCGCTTCAAGCTGGATCGCAAGGCGCAGACGCAGCGCCTGCTTCGGGCCGTTTCCAATCCTCACACCACCATCATCGGCCATATGACCGGGCGACAGCTCCAGCGGCGGCCGGGCTATGAGATCGACATCGAGAAGGTGCTTCGGGCCTGTGCGAAGCATGACGTCGCCGTCGAAATCAACGCACATCCCTGGCGGCTCGACCTGGACTGGCGCTGGCATCAGGCGGCGCTCGAGTTCGGTTGCACGATGAGCATTAATCCGGACGCGCACTCGATCCCTGAACTCGACCACATGCATTGGGGAGTCGTGATGGCCCGCAAGGGCGGCGTCCCTGCCGACCGGGTCCTGAACGCGATGACGCTGCCCGAGGTCACGCGCTACCTCCGCCAGAAGCGGCGTTCGCTCGCCCGCGCCGCCTGATGTCGCACGCGCACGACCTTTCGCTCCAGGGAAAGGCGGTGGCGGTTGCCGCTGATCGCGGGCACCACTTCAGCAAACCGATCCAGGACCGCATAGTCCTGATGGAAGGCCACGGCGTGGAAGGCGACGCCCACGCTGGCCCCTTCGTCCGGCACCGCTATCTTGCGGCCCGCCGACCCCGACTACCCAACCTCCGCCAGGTCCACCTGATCTCCTTCGAGCTCTTCGCATCCCTCTCCGAGGCTGGTTTCGAGGTCGGAGCCGGGGAGCTCGGCGAGAACATCACCACCGCGAGCCTGGACCTCGAGCGGATGCCGCTCGGGACGCTCATCGAGCTCGGCCCCACGGCCATCATCGAACTGACCGGCCTCCGGACGCCATGTGTCCTCATCGACCGCTTTCGGCCCGGCCTCAAACGACAGGTGCTCTCGTCGGCAGAAAGGGGCCCTCCATTCAAATGTGGGGTGCTGGGCGTGGTGCGGGTCAGCGGACCGGTGGCGGCCGGCGACACCGCGCGGGTTCGGCTCCCGTCCTCATTTCGCGCCTTGCCGGCTCTATAAAATGACCCGTGCATAGGCGACCCAACAGCCGAATCGAAACGCGTTCGGTGGGCCGGAGCGATACGGCCGCAAGCAGGTAGCTGCGGTACGCTTGGACTGGCGAGGCAATCGACAGTCGCGGACTACCAACCCCGCGGAGGTGTCTAACCGCGTTTCTCGCGCGAACACCTTCCTTGGGTGGGCAGACCTATCGTTCGTGCGCATTCCTCCAGTCATTGTGGAGGCCTCTGTTAGGAAGTCGCGACGACGGGTCTTCTGCTTGGATCTACCCTTTTTGTTTCTCTTCTGCGCTTTTTCCATCCGAGCTTTTAGAGCGTTCTTCGAACCGATCAGCGCCCTTGGCTAGATCGTGCCCCATCTTGCTCTCGTTTTTCGTTTCTTCCTTGGAAGCGGCTTCGCGCAAGCCCTCAGCGGCCCGATCCCCCGCTTTTGATGATTTTCGTTCTTCACCCATTTGCGGCTCCTTCCCTAAAGGCATTCCCAGGAAACTTCCCAGCCATCCCAGCTTGAACGTGGCAACGTTCCAATAAGTTCGCGTCGCCAATCAATCGCGAGCATGCCTAAAGCGATCATCCATGGCATTCCGCGGCTCATGTTCAACTCCAAACTCCGACGGGCAGTAGCGCGTGAGAAGGCCCACCGGCCCGTCCCTCACAACTGCTTGGCCTTTTCCTTAGCAGCGTGAGCGGCATCAGTTCCCGCCTGCTTCATGCGATCGACCGCTTCGGCTCCGATGTCACTCGCTTCGGCTGCGATCGTATCAGCAGCTTCGCGTAGCGCTTTCGATACAGCGGTACCGCGGCTGCTCAGGTCGTCCTTCACCTGGTCGCTGACCCCGCCGATATAGTTGTCTTCGATCTGGGTCGTTCTAAACGCGCCTGCGAGTGCAGCGCCGACCGCCAAACCGATGGCGCCTATTATCAGCGGCTGGCGCTCCATCAGTTCGCCGAGCGAAGACTGCGCTTTGGTCAACGTATCTCCAGCCGGCAGAGGATTGCCCATCTTAGCAAACTGTTCACGGGCGTAAGCGACGCCCTCGTCAAACCGGTCGCGGACCTTGTCTACTGCTTCAGACACCGAGGCGGTTGCCGTTTGCACGGCATCGCTTGAATCCCCGGCCACGCTGCCCGCTTCATGATCCATCTCAGGTGCGGTCGGCGGCGCCGCGGTCCGCTGCAATCCCGAGGCTGCAGCCTTCAAATTGCTGGCACCGCTATCGACTACACCAGACGCGACGTTGGCGGCGCCCTTCAGTTTGTCATCGCCGACAAGCAGCCAAAGTGCTCCGCCCCCGATTAGCGCGGCGGAAAGCGGGTTCTCTTTGGCCGCAGCGAGTAGACTATCAAAAAAACCGGTTTGCGCACTGCTCATCGCACCATTCCCTTCACAGTATCTTTGTCCTTTTCAAGCTGCCGGATTGTTTCCCGCGGGGTGAGGGTTCGTGCGTCCAACCGCTTGATGCCCACGGCAAACAAAGTGCCAGAAATGGCGGCGGCGGCGATCGCCGATGTGAGGTAAGCCAATGCTGACGACCACCCTGCGCTGATCAACGCTGATGACAGCGCGAACAGCGCCATCACGATGGCGGGGATGACGAGAACCGCGCCGCCGACCAGAAGTCCCAACGCTCCGCCGAGCTTTTGTACCTTTTCGGCAAGTTCGGCTTTCGCCAGATCGACCTCATTCTGGAAAAGCTTCGCGACCTGAGCCATAGCGTCGCCGACAAGGCCCGAGATATTGTGAAGATCGCTTTTCCCAGTTTCGATATCGTGCTTGATGCTCATGATGCGCTTCCGCCACCCGGGGTCGGTCGCTGATCTGTGGATCCCATGGAGGTCTGCCCACCGACGCCCTCGCTTGAGTAATCCGTCCGAACCCCGAACCCTCCAGGTTCCCCGCCGGTTTGCGTACTAGCCCGCTGCGAGGTCGAGGAGCCGCCCGAAGCCTTCAGGAAGCGCACGGCGGCGAACCCAGCCAAAACGGATAGGCCGAGAAATGCCGCTGGTTGCCGCTTCGCAAAATCGGTCGCACCGTCGACGAGGTCGCGAAAGCTGCCATCGCGAACCTTCGCGGCCGCTTCTTCCACATAGTCGGCAGCCGATTTTATACCGCGTGCTGCGAATGGCACGTCGGTTTCGAATGCGCCGGCAGCCTGGCGGAAGTTACCCGCCAAGCGCTCGATGAAATCGGCACCGGTCTGTTGCTGCTCCCGTGCCCGTTCCTGAATCTGGTCGACGGTGCCGCTCGCGACATTCTTGGCTGCATCGGCGGCTTCGCCGAACTTGTCCCGAGCCATGTCCGCCGATGCCTGCAGGGCCTCTCCGGCGCGCTGCTTCATCTCGCCCCCTGCATCGCCGATCTGGTCCTTCAGACCGGTGGAGGAGCTGCTCTTGCCTTTGTTGAAGTCGGTCGGCTTGACCACATCTGAATCGCTCATGCTGTGTCTCTCATGTGCTCGATTTTGGGGGAGGGCTGAATGCTGCGTCAACAACCTCGGCGGCCGCTTCCTTGAGGTTGTCGGCCAAATTACGGGTCATTCGGCTCGCGTGCCGCCCAAGGTCGGCGTCACTCACGCTTCTTGTCGCGGCATCGGCCGCAGACATCGTCGCATCCTTGGCTGCCTCGAAACCCGATTGAGCGGCCTCGCCGGCAGCGCGCTTCAGGCTGTCGCTCGCGGGCCCTGCCGCCCTGTCTTCGAGCTTCGTCTCCGGAAGGGCCGCCGCGATGATTGCCCCGATGGCGATACCGAGTCCTCCGATCAGCGCGGCGTTGTCACCGATGATCTGACGCGACTGTTCGGGAACGGCGGAGGCCGAATCCTTGATCGAGTCCATGCCATCCGTGATCTTGTCACCGATCGTCCCTGCGGCCTCCGTTGCTCGGACCTTGAGGTCTTGGGCCGCTGCCTTGGCGGAATCTATCGCTTCGTTGACCGCGCCAGCGGCGCGTCCTTGCGACTCGGAGATTTTCGCCTGGGCCCCACTTCTCGCTTCCTGAACTCTGTCGACAGTCTGGTCGATGACCCGACCGGCACCATCCATGACGGGCGATACCGCTCCAGCAGCCCGGTCGCGCACGGTCTTGGAGGTAAGAGCGAGGCCTGCAGCAATCATGAGAAGCGGCAGAGGAACCCCTTTCGCCAGTCGCAGCAGCGGCACAGCTATCGCGGTACCGGCAGCGACCGCGCGCATCGGGTTATCCATCGCCTGCTGTTTGAGCCCCTCGACCCAGCCTTGGGCTTTGTCGCTCACGTAGCCCGACATTTCCGATTTAACGTGTTGAGGCGAGACCATGTGACGCAGATCTCGCGTTGTGTCCGATATCCCCTGCTTGAGACGTTCGACCGTGGCCGCCAATTCCGCCCGGTTACGCTCGGACTCCTGTCGTAGCTCCTCCACCGATCGCGTCATCTCATCCTCTTGTCTTCTTGGATTGTGCTTCGAGGACGAACTCCCCCTCTATTGGATGGTTCCTAGTAGCCTTGAAGCACCTTCCGCCGCATCGCCGCGCGCCGACGCGCCCGTGCGTTCTCCCGTCGACTGGTGCAGGACCGACTGCGGGGCGGTCTCGACGGCCGGCTCGTTCGAGATCTGCTCGTCAGAGGATCCCAAGCCTCAGCGGTCGCTTTCTCGAAGGAGAAGCCGCGGGTGGGTATCCCCTTGAGTTTGCCGTTGGAGCGTGTCCCAATACTCCCGACCCGACGGAGAATCTTCTTGTGCGGCTCGATTAAAATGTCCGTTAGAGGCCTGGCGCTGGCGATCCTTCTGGCGGGTCTTCTCGAAGGCTCCCACGCATTCGCGCAGGAGGACAAGAAGACCGATGACGACAAGCCCGCCGATCCCGACACCGGCGAGAGCACCGTCGAGGAGAAGACGCTCGGGCTTCTGCCAAACCCACTCCAAAAGTACGGGATCAAGTTCGCCGCGACCTACATCGGTGAGACGCTGGGGAATGTCTCCGGCGGACTAAAGCAGGGAGCGATCTACGAAGGCCGGCTGAATCTCGCGGTCGACGTCGACCTGCAGAAGCTTGCCGGCATCGACAAGCTCACCTTCCACGCCAACATGTTCCAGATCCACGGCGACGGACTGTCGCGCAATTATCTCGGCAATTTCTTCGTCGTCAGCGGCATCGAAGCGTTGCCCTCGACTCGCCTCTACGAGGCCTACTTTGAAAAGCAGTGGGGCGACAAGAAGGTCTCTCTGAAGTTCGGACAGCTCGCCGCCGACAGCGAGTTCTTCAATACGAAATACACCGACGTCTTCACGAACGCGTCGATGGGCTGGCCGGCGATCACGTCGCTCGACCTGCCCAGCGGCGGTCCGTCGCCGCCATTGGCCGCGATGGGCAGCCGGCTGCTAGTCAACATCACCGATCAGCTCACGGTCCTTGGAGGCATCTTCGACGGCAACCAGGCAGGCCCGGGCCCAGGCGACCCGCAAGAACGTAACCGATATGGCGTCAACTTCCGGATCAACGATCCCCCTCTGCTGCTAGGGCAGATCCAGTACGCCTGGAACAACAAGAAAGGCGATCCCAATCTGACCGGCCAGGTCAAGTTCGGCGGATGGCGTCACTTCGGGCAATTCTCCGATCTTCAACTCGCAAGCAACGGCGTCTCGCTTTCGGCGCCGACCAGCAGCGGCACTCCACTCATGTTAGGGGGCGACATCGGCGGCTGGGCGGTCTTCGAGCAGCAGCTTTATCGCGTGCCCAAAAGCGATGACCGCGGAATCGGCATTTTCGCTCGCGTCTCCGGCGCTCCGGCCGACCGCAACCTGATCGATCTCTACGCCGACACCGGGCTCGAATTTATCGGCCTAAGCGACAAACGGCCGGACGACAAGATCGGGATCGCGGCCGGCTACGCGCACGTCTCGAAGCGAGCCCAGGCGCTTTACTTTGACTATCGCGCACTCGCCGGTCCGGCGTGGCCGGTGCGCAGCTTCGAAGGACTCCTCACGGCGGTATATCAGTATCAGCTGCGGGACGGCTGGACCCTCCAGCCCAATTTCCAATACATCATCCGGCCGGGCGGCGGAGCGACGGACCCGACGGGCCCGATGCCGGGTCGAGCGCTGAAGAACGCAGCAATCTTTGGCCTGCGCACGACGTTGAAATTCTAGGGAGCTTGAGTTGCGTGCGCTGGATACGCAAGGTGAAGGGCTCATCTCGCGTCGTCCTAAGCGACGGCTCATTCCAAATCCGCCGAGATTGATGGCGATGGCGATGGCGAAAGCGACGCGCCAGCGTGGTTTCGAGTATTCGGGGTCGCGGACCTTCCGAGTCCGCGCATATGCGGCCTGCCTGTCAGCCGGCGGATCGGCTGTCCAGGTGGCGAGGGGATTGACGAGATGAAAACCGAGTTTCAAGCCCAACCATGTCCCTCCGGACAGTCAGGCGAAAGCCCGCCCTGCGACGCGAGCCGCTTGAGAAGACTATCGGAAGCGGCCCGACAAGCGCTCGGAACATCGAGCCTGGAACGCACGTTCCTCCCGAATGGAAGCCTTTCTGCACCGCCTCTTCACGGCCAGGTCGGACTTTCCGATCTGGGTGCGCTACACCTTGACGCTCGGCCTGGTCGGCATCGCGTTCTTCGCCCGGGTGATGCTGGACGATCACCTGCGCTCCTACCCCGTTCTGCTCTTCATCCCGGCCATCTTCCTGTCTTCCGTCCTCTTCGACCGAGGCAGTGGTATCGTGGCCACCGCGGCAGGGGCCGCGCTTGCTGCCGCCTACTTCATCCCGGGACCCCCATCATCCGCTGCGATCCCGCTCGTCTTGTTCGTCTTGACCGGCATCTGCATCGCAGCCGTCACCGAGCTCCTGCGGCACACTCTGCAGAAGCTTGTCGAAGCCAAACGATATTCGGAAGTTCTGCTGCAGGAGCTCGCGCATAGAACGCGGAACGACCTCGCCACCATAGTCTCCGTCCTTAGGCTTCAGGCCCGCTCGGCGACCGACCCTGCGGTCCAGGCGGCGATTGCCTCAGCGGTGAGCCGGGTGGACGTGGTCGCCAAGGTCCACGACCGTTTGCGCGATACTGCAGACAGCAACCGCATCGACCTCGCAGCGTACATCGAAGCACTATGCGGAAGCCTCGCCGATTTTCATCGTGGCGTACGCACGATCTCGATCGGTGTACAGTGCGAGAACATCGAGGTGAGGAGCTCGCAGGCGGCGTCGATCGGGCTGATCGTAAACGAACTGGTGACGAACTGCTTCAAGTACGCCTTCCCCGAGGGTCGCCGCGGCGCGGTGCAGGTGGACGTGCGCGCCAAGGACAACCGCATCCTCGTGACCGTAGAGGACAACGGCGTCGGCTGTCCGGTCGAAGTTAAGAGCGGGCTCGGCACGCGCTTGATCAGCCTGCTGGCGTCCCAGATGAAGGGGGTCGTGACGAGAAGGCCTCTTTCGGAAGGCTGCGAGGTGCAGGTTTCACTCGCGCGTGACGCATGAGCGCCGCAGGACGATGCTCGCCCACTCAAGATCACCTTCGGCAAGATGCGGCAGATGGGCTTGCTTGGCGTCCTTGTCTACACTGCGGTTAACAAGTCGCGTTCGATGCCGATCATTGGCCGGACCAGATGCGACTATCCGACCCTTAGCCTCGATATGTGGGTCAGGGTTGCGGTTGTCGCGGCGCCGATGTCTGGCCCGACTTCGAGCGAGGTGACCCGCGCTTTGTGATCATGGGTCATCGAGCGCGACAGACGCCGTGAGAGGCCACATCTGAGGCCGTCTTACTTTGGCTTTTCGGCTTTGATGTGCAAGACGTAGAGCGTATTTTGAAATTCGTCCGTGACTTCCATCCTCCATCCCTGGTCCGGCGTTAGCTTCCCGTCGAGGCCTTGGAGTATCTTGCCAGCCGTCACTGTGGCCTCATGCCAAGCGGCGTGCTTGTCCGGCAATTCCTCGCCTTCAAGGTCAGGTTCGTAGCGTTTGTGGGTCACGTGGAAGAAATAGCGCGGCATACGCCAGCAATGCTGACAAGTGAGTGCACGTTCCATAATAGGCGACGGCTCAAGATCAACCCGGACCATTACTCTTTGTCCTCAGTCCAAGAGCGCTCGCCACACCGGCACTCGAACATGCGCACGGTCAGGCCGCGTACTGGGTCCATTATCGTATGGGCCAGTCGGGGCTGCGCGCCGCATTTGCAGCGCTCCTCTTCCCGCATCTTCGGTCCAGAGAATTTGTCGCCACTGAAAAAATTCACGGGAATCACCCTGCCAAAGGCGACTCAATAAGTACCAAAGTGGACAATTGTTCCCTAGCCCGATCTGAGCCTACTGCTCGGGAGGGCTAGGCTCCGGCAAGCCGAGCATCTTGGCTCGCTTCGCGGCCATCATACGATAAGCCTTCGCTTGGCTCTCCATCGCCGCTTTCAACTTAGGGTCCGATTCTTCGGCCGCCATCCGTTCGAACTGGAGGGCGTGTTCGAGATACTCGCCGAGCAGCTTCACATCCCACCCCTTCACAGCCAGCATTGATTAGTGGAGATTCATTCGTGCGGCCGTTGGCCGGGTGAGCGAAGCCAATCACTCAGATGCACGCCGGTCTGCGCAATCCTGGCTCGTTTCAGCAGGGCCTCGCGCTCGGCTCCAGCGGGTAACTGGCTGGCCTGTTCTTTTAGCTTTGTCGCCTGTTCTGCCATTCGTTCTTCGAGGGAGCGGGTTTGTATGACCCTACGACGATGCTGCGTCATGGTGCCTTCCCAAGAAATGATTTCAAACGACTCCAAAACGGAGATGGCCGGTGTCGGTTCCGTGAATGAAACTAGGCCTTTAGTAAAATCGGGAAGCTTAACGCACGTGCCCCCGGGTAGGTTCAGGAGCTTACGGCGGCTCCTATCCGGTCGTTCGGCCACCGGCATCGGCTCTACCGGCACTGGTGAAGGAAGTCCGCATGCAACGGGGCCGCGCTATGGAAGGCGCGACCTTTGCTTTTTCGACATCACGCGCCAGCATTCCGTCACCACCATCCGCCGGCAAATGGGTCGGCCCGCTCGAAGGCAAGACGCCGGTCGGGCGCTCTTTTCTGGAGTTTTGCCGAGCGCTTCGGATGCGGGCGAGCCGCTGCGGCCGCGCGCACAGGTGTCTCTTTCTTTACCTCAATGGCAGGTGCGGCAGGCACTGCGGCTATGGCTTCGCGCACCTGGTGCTGCGGTACCACAGGGGCCGGATCGGCCTGCGCGATGATCGGCACATCGGTGCGAGGACGCGTGTCGAAGACGATCTTCTCCGGTAGGCTTCTCGCGGAGGCGATTCGGATGATGGTCCTGTCCGGCTCGGACGGGCGCGCCTGCTCAACCGGCGCCGGCAGATACCGGTCCGCAGTGAAAAGCAGCGCCAGCAGCAGTCCGTCCACGAAGACGAAATAACGAATGATCGGCATGAACGGCCGCTCGCAATAGAGAAATCAGGTATCGGCGGGGGGCGGATTGGAGTGGCGGGTCGCTTCGTTCAGCAACCCGCCACTGGAGGGATTAGTCGATCTCCTGGACTACCGTGCGGGTCGACGGATCGACCAGCATCACGCGCTCGCCCGAGTAGACATAGCGGTACTTGGTGAGCGATGGACCCCAGTCGGCGGGCACCGCCTCGAGCTCGACTTCGCGCGGCACTGGCTGGCCGACGACGATCTTCTCGCGGGTCTCCACTGGACGGACCTTGTGCTCGGTGACGTAGGTGCGGATCTTCGTGCGGTATTCGGGCTCGATCTGTACGGCGGCGGCATGTCCCGTGCCGGTGGTGGTGACGACGGTAGACTGCGCCATCGCGCCCGTCGAGATCAGCGCACAGCCGCGCACGTCAGCATCAGCTTCTTCATGAAAATCTCCTGGCCGCAGGATGCGGCATGCGGGAAACCCGCGAATGATGGCAAGGTTCCGGATTCGCGTCAGGAAATTGCCTATTTTTCCCGAGCGAGGTGCGACTGAAATCGGCGGCGCGCGCACCGTGCGGACCCTTAGGATGGCCGGAGCGTTTACGGTTCCGTGGCTTGAAACAAGCGGAGGATCGGACGTGACGATGAAGGCGGGTGCGAGCAAAAAGCCGATCGAGAATGAAGATCAGGACAGCTTTTTGCAACGGCTGGGACCGGGCCTCATCACGGGCGCTTCCGACGACGATCCCTCCGGCATCGGCACCTACAGCCAGGCGGGCGCCCAGCTCGGATTCGGCATCGGCTGGACGATGCTGATCACCTATCCTTTGATGGCTGCGATTCAGGAGATCTCGGGACGCATAGGTCGGGTAACGGGCCACGGCATCGCCGGAAATGTCTGCCGCAATTTTCCCGCTCCTGTTATCTGGTCCATGATCGTGCTGCTGTTCGTCGCCAATACCATCAACGTCGCGGCCGACCTTGGGGCGATGGGAGATGCGCTCAAGCTTCTGATCGGCGGCCCGGGAACGCTTTATGTCGCAATCTTCGGTGCCGTCTCCGTGATCGCGCAAATCTTTTTCAACTATGAGCGCTACGTCTCCATCCTGAAGCGGCTGACGCTAGTACTACTCGCCTACGTGATCGCGCTTTTTCTCGCAAAGGTGCCGTGGGGCGACGCTCTGAAAGGACTGCTCGTTCCGAAGATCGAATGGAGCGGACCTTTTCTGACGACCTTGGTCGCGATCCTCGGGACGACGATCTCGCCCTATCTGTTCGTCTGGCAGTCCTCTCAGGAAGCGGAGGAGCAGCGGATTGATCCCGAGAAGAAACCGCTCAAGCAGGAGCCGCAGAAGGAGGAAGAGGAAATCAAGCGAATCCGGATCGATACGCTCGTCGGCATGGCGGTCTCGAACGTCATAGCCGTTGCGATCATCATGACAACCGCCGCGACGTTGCACGCATCGGGAAAAACCGACATCGAATCGTCCGCCCAGGCCGCGGAAGCATTGAGGCCCGTCGCGGGTGCGCTGGCCGAGCTGATCTTCGCCCTCGGCATCATCGGAACTGGCCTGCTTGCGATCCCAGTCCTGGCCGGCTCGACCGCCTACGCGATCGGAGAGGGACGCAAATGGCCTGTCGGATTGTCGCGCAAGCCGAAGGAGGCCGCAGCGTTCTACAGCGTGCTCGCACTATCGGTCGCGCTCGGTGTCGGGCTCAACTTCACGGCACTAGATCCGATCAAGGCGCTCTATTGGAGCGCGGTCATCAACGGTGTGCTCGCTGCGCCGATCATGACCGTCATGATGCTGCTGGTGCGGCGGAAATCGGTCATGGGCGATTTGGTAGTTTCGGGACCTGTCTATTGGCTTGGATGGATCGCGACCATCGCAATGTTTTTGTGCATCGTCGGTATGGCTTTTACTATATGGAGCTAATCGGCTCACCGATCGAAACTCCGGCTGGAGCGAAACAGTTTCTTAGATCTGGCCCGCCGCTGATGGGGGCCCGATTGGCGACGACGTGCTCAAAACACAGCGGCATAAGAGGCCGACGATCCCTCTCCCGCCGAGGACACTATGTTGGTTGCCAGGTTAGGTGAACTGGGCGATGCCCGTCTCCGCCATGGCGGCTTCGTCATGCCTCAGGAGTAGGCCGGAAAATCCACTCGCGCCACATCGCCAATAGCGCGGCCATGATGACTGGGCCCACAAAGAGGCCAATAAGGCCGAATGCGGCCAAGCCGCCGAAAATTCCGACGAACGCGAGCAGGAATGGGAGCCTTGCTGAGCCGCTCACCAGCGTCGGCCAGATGAAATGGTCGCCGGCAAACATGACGATTGAGCCCCACAAGAAAACCGCCGCCGCAGCGATCCCGCTTCCACCCTCCGATGTCGTGACGATGGCTGCGACGGTGAATGCCACCCAGGCGCCGAACGGGATCATCGCAAAGGCCGTCGTAAAAATGACGAAGATCAGCGCGTTGGGCACCCCCGCGACGAAATAGCCGATGCCGATCGCCAATCCTTCGCCAAGCGCTACCAGTACCGTACCGTTCACGGTCGCACGGGTCGCATCAATCATCTTCTCGACCAGACCTTCTCCCGCATCGCCGAAGAGCCTATCGCAAGTCTCGAGGAAGCGGCTCGCAACTGAGCGACCGCCGCGAAGTAAAGCGAACAAAGCAAGCAACGAGAAAAACAAGAGGAACAGCCGGTGTATCAGCTGACCGCCCAACGTTCGAAAGAGCTCGGATACGTTGTCCGCATTCACCGACTTCAGCCATTCCGCGGCTGCCTGCGGATCCGAAAGATTAGCCCGCCACCATTGCTCCATGCTCTCGGCGGCGATCGGCAGGCGGGCGATCCAGTCGGGCACCCCGATGCCGCTCTCGCGTGCTCTCTTCAGCCAATCGGCAAGCAAGTTGCTTTGTTGCGCGACCTCGTACACGGCAAGTGCAATCGGCGTCACCAGGATCAGCGCGACGAGGACGGTGAAGAGGAACGCTGCCAAGCCGGACGGACCACCCGAGACGCGTGTGGCGAATGCCAGATAAAGAGGCCACAGGGCGACTGCCATAATTGCGGCCCATATGAGGGCAGGCATGAAGCTCGCGGCAGTCCAAAGTCCAAGGACGACCAACAATAGTGCCAGGACAATTCTAGCCTTCATGCGGGCCCCCGCCCCCAGAGGGAGCGGCTTTTGTTCGGCCGGCGAGGCTGCCGAATGAAGTCTCTTCGGTCCCCCCTTGGCTGTGGCGGCCATGCGACCTTCGGGCCTTTCCCGGCTGCGCCGCTACGGCCTTGCGGTAGCTGACGTTTGGTCCGCTGACGGACCAGACTGCGGGACCACACGCTTGGAGATACGGACCACATGCACTTTGCCTGTCGTGGTCCCTCGTCTCTGGATCCGTCTATTACGCCAGGTGGCTACCTCATTCTCCAAGCGCAATATTTCGTCCTTGAGTTCGCCGCCGCGTTCGTTGACCGAGCGCATCTAGTCTTTCCTCCTCAGGCCCTGCACGCTTAAAACGAGACAAGGCGACGTATGTTCCGTTACCAGGAACAACCGGGAGGATGTCCTCGTTCTTCCCGGAGGAGCATTGCATGAGCTTAAGAAAGTCGATCGAAGGACTCGGCCCCTACCCGTCGCTCTTCTTGCTGGCTCTACCGGCGGCTACCGTAGAGCCTCTGAAGCTCGCCGCGGTAGCCGTGGCAGGAGAGGGCCATTGGATCACCGGGACGGCGATGATCGTGGGGTGCTACGCGGTCAGCATTCTGGTCGTGGAGCGGCTTTTCGTCATCGTGAAGCCTAAGCTTCTCACGATCCCCTGGCTCGCGAAGCTCTGGAAAAGTTTCGCTTCTGTTCGGACGCGCATGATCGGCACATTCCGAGGGAGCCGAACGGACGTCGCTTAATCAAGTTGCGAGGGCGGCCGTCGGCTCGGAGCGAGCATCTGCCTCGGCTGCGAGCCTTCTTCGCATCCGCCGGTGATGGGATGACGGATCAACCGGGAGGAGACTCAAACGAGTGTCGAGGAAGCCTAATGCGTCGTAGGCAGCACTTCGCGATTATTCGAGAAACACCCTTCTCATCGAAATGAGAACGGCGATTAACTAGCGAGGCAAGCAGCTATACAGACGTCTACCATCAGTAGCAGCTGCTCTCTGTCCTCTCGCTTCAACGCTACCTCGACAATTCCTTGCGGACTGCTGCAGCAGAATTGCCGACCTTTTCAACAAGGTGTTGTAGTCTGCTTCTGGTTATGCCGAGCTCATGGGTCCAGTACTTGACTGCGTAATCGTCGTTCATTTCGATCTTGTTGCGGTCGGGCTGAACGCGCTTGGTGAAGGTCATCTAGTCGTCCCTCGCTTCCATGGGAAACGGCTCGTGCATCCTGCGGCCGAGAAACGTGTCCGGCTTCAGCAATTTGAGCACTTCGATTGATCTGGCCAGCAACTCGCGCAGGCGGGCGTTCTGCTCGGATCTCCGCAGCTAAATCGTGCGCGCACACGAGATTAGGATTGTCGGCCATGATGGCACCCCTTGCTTTGCAGGCGGGAGTGCGCTCGGTCTCTCAGCCACCGACGCCTTCGGGACAGAGCCTCGGCGGTGGGAACTAACAACTCCGGCTGGCGGAATGGGCTCCTCAATTGGCCGACGAAGACGATCCCCATCGACGAGCTGGAGCGATCCAGCGTTGGTAGCCTTGCGAACCACTACATCTCAGCCACTACCCCTCATCTGTGTGGCGGGGGCGAGTCTGACTTAGAGGGTGACCGATGACGTGCCGGCTCCGATCCGAAAGCGCGGCTTGAGCGAGATCAACGGAGAGGGCCGCTTTAATCGTCCCAGGTGAGCTTCTGACAATCGACACACTTGTAAATGCGCACCGGCTTGTCCGTGCGGGCATTGAGAAAGTTTTCCACCCGGTTCAACCGGCCCATACAGCGTGGGCAGGTGTCGAATTGCTCTTGGCGCGCCTGGAAGGCGGGGAATTAATGCGAAGCATGCTGACACCCGTTAGCGGCTCAAGGGGCTAACTAAAGATAAGCTGCTTCGCGTCGTTTCTCATTAAACTAGACGTCTCGGGAAAGAATATCCTCGTGGACATCCATTCATCCAGTTCTTTTTAGGAACGGCTTGCAGAATGCGCGTGCAACGATTGGGTTCGACGCCTGCGAAGCGGGCCGCCTAAAGGCTCATCGAAACAATGGCTACTAAGCCCGCTGCAGCTAAGCCCCACGCCAGCGCATGCAACATCCATGGTCGCATGGTCGATCGCATTGTCGCCTCCCGTCAGCCATGGAGGATGCGGACCGATTGCGTGCGCTATTTGAGATAGATCAAAGGCTGAAGATGAGCGCCGTTGGGCTGCCAGCGTGATGAAAACGCCGGCGCCGATGGCAAGTACATGCACAAGGATTTCTTGGCCATGTCCCAAGCTTTAACTTAAGTTAGATCAGGCTGGCTGCTGTTTGTGCCAAAGCTTCGATAGGGAAAACCCTGCGATGGTGGGAGCCTTCGCTATGAGGAGCCGCCGGACCCGCCAGCGGATGGGCCCCCGTCCGAGCGGGAGAGCATTTGGTACGCCCGTTCTGCCTTCTCTTTCGTCAGGTTGGCTGCCCAGTCAGTTCCAATCAGCGCGGTCCCTTGCGCTCTCGATCGTAGGCCATCCAACCAGTGCCTCCCATCCGAATAATATCCTAGCTCTTTGGACAGCCTGAAATTGCGCTCGCGCTGACGCAAGACAGAGGCCCGGCCCACCAAGGGTGAGGGCGGCGTTGCAGATTTACCTGCTCGTTGGCTGGCGCGAGCGGGCCGCGGGTGCTGCTCCTAAGCCGCAATCTAGGAACTTGTGAGAACGCCCTTGGCGATCAGCCTGCGAAGAATAGCCTTACAGTTCTCAAGGTGGGCATTGGTCGAATATACTGCAAAATCAAACCACAGTGGCCAACGAGGCGGCTTCAACTCCTAGGTTTGGCATTCCGAAAGGCCAGAACAGCTCAGCGGTTGATTGGCTTCTCTTCCAGTGAGCAGCCGTCTACGGAGCCGAGGATCAGATCACCGCGTTCGTGCCTGTCCCGATCTCCCGCTCCGCCTCAAGCCAGAATTCAAGATCGCGCCCCGTGGGGTGCCCGGCCTGCTCCCACAGCTCATAAGCGCGGTCACTGATTTGATGATGCCAATAGCGACGAAACAGGTTGATCCTTAGTTCCCGCACCCAATCTACATCGTGGAGGTAGGCGGCTGCCCGAGTAGACAGATCTCTTTGGTGCTCTAACTTCCTCAGTTGTTTCACTCCAGCTCCCTCCGATCGCCTTCCGGCGCCGTAACGTGTTTCGGGCCGCACGACGCCTGGTCATGGCCGCACGGCGAATTCACTTCTGCACACAACAAGCTCCCCCTGAATGCGTGTTGGACTGCCGGGAAATACGGCAGTTTCCCATCTTATCATTCCACACGCAAGAGACGCGATGGGCTAGTTGAGAACGTGGATTGATCCTAGCTCCACTCGTTTTCAGGCACTGAGCCGGGCGATGGCTTGAGTTCTTCGAGGCCGGCTTCGATCAACGCTAATTCTTCCTGGATCGCCTTGACGGCGTTTTCCGGATTGACGCCTGAAACGCCTTGCAACTGCGAGCACCTTCAGGCGATGAGTCAGCAAATCCATCAGGGCGCGTCGGTTTCGCACCTTCACATAGCCAGCGACAATCAGTTCCATTGCCCTCGACACCTTCGCTGCCCCTACAGCCGCTTCTGTTCCGGCACTCGTTGCGGACCTTGCATAGTCTGCTTCAATCGTGGCCGGACAATCGCCGCCAGTCCGGCTTCGGTGGTGCGATATTCGATACCGCCTTTGGAAGACCGTTGCTCCATCCATCCGTTTCGGACAAGGTCACGTTTGGTCTGTCGAACCTGGGACCAACCCATGGTCGCGTAGTCGATCGAGGATCTGCCGGTCGTGCTGATTGAAGATCGGTTGTTGTCTTGCGCGCCGTCGGAGGCCGCAAGATCTCTCGAGCGAGTGTTCTGCTTCCCTGGACGTACAACATCGCAAAGCAAGGTTGAAAATGTATTTACCGTCGGGAAACCGTTTGAAACCCCTCCTACTGCATGGCTATTGACCCTGGATCTGAGGCGGCTATTGACGCTTAGCAGACTCCGCCTTGGCAGGAGCCGGACGAGGCCTGACGTGTCGGCCTGCAGCTCAGTGTCCTGATTTTCCCGGCATCATTAAAGTCCAAGACCGCCTGCACTACGTTTTCCCGGCTGACGTACGAGATGATTGCGCCACCGTGCGAGAGCTGAAGATTGTCCAGCTCAGCAGCTGGGTGTTTCTGCAGATGGATAGCCCAGTAGCCACGCAGGTTTTCTCTGCCGGTAATAATCAATTCGTGGCAATCGCAGTAGACAGCGGCATCTTCTGCGTACATTTCGAGTAGCGTTTCTATGTCGCCGGAACGGTAGGCATCGAGCCAGTCGACGGCGGCGGCCATCGGGCCAAAAGACATGCAAGCACCTCCCTGGCAAATAGAGATTTGGCCGGGATACCCAGCTGAGTCTCTTCGCCGATCGATCGCGATTTTTTTGATCTTCACTCGGCCAAGCCCATATGCCGGATAACATAGGGCGGACACTTGGGCTCACGATGGGTCGCAAACCCAAGAGCTAGCGGCTTGCCTCCGCACCCGTCAGGCGAAATCAATCTGCCATGAGCATCAAGTCGCGCGAATACCTGTTCGGGACCACGGCCCGCGTTCTGGCCGAACGCGCCGCAGGCCTAGAATGCCCGGATGCTCGGTTTTCGTGGCCCTGCCTAGCCATCCCCGACGCTCGGTGATGCCCTCAACGCCGGCTATCGCTATCTTGAGGTGAAGTGCCTCGGCTGCGACACCCACCAGAGCGTCGCGCTGGACGTCGTCAGGCGCGCCAAGCCCACCCCATCCACGAGCTGGAGCGCTACATGCGCTGCCGGCAGTGCTCTCAGCGTCAAGGGCGGCCCTTCAAACGCAGTCACGTCCTCGCCTTGCGGAAGAAGATTTCGGCCGCCAATCCTCCGTCTGTCTGGTGGGCTGGGGAGCGCTGAGAGATTTCGGCTCACGTCCCGCGACAAGCTCAACGGCTTCCCACCTCGTTCCATGGATTGGAACCAAACTTAACCCAAGTTAGTTGTCCGACATGGCCGACCCCTTCGATGCCCACGAAAAGCTGTTCGCCCGTGCTGCAGCAGCTATCGCCGAGGCTGAACAGCTTCGCGCGAAAAATATGGCCTGGCAGACCGAAATCAGAGACGGTATTCGTTGAATGGGGGCGCGAACCAGCTTTCATCCGAAAAGCCTCGCGCTGCTTTTCCCTCTCGACTTCCCTGTTCCGGAGCAAACCTATCGACCATGGCCGATCGAGGACGACGAGATTCCATCTGAACCACCCGCATGGTTGCCATGACCTTGGCGGCGTTGGTTCTGGCCCGCATCAGATACTGCTGGGCAAGCGCTCTCGCGCCAAGCTCTCACGAATTGCCCTTTCAGCACGGCGAAGTAAGTCGTCTTGCATGAGGGCGGAATGCCGGCGCAACCGCTTCGTTCCCAGCGAGATCATCGCCGGAGATGACCTCTAGTCGTCCTCGCTTCCATTGCAGACGGCTCTTGCGTTCTGCGGCCGAGAAACGTTTCCGGCTTCAGCAATTTGAGCACTTCGATTGATCTGGCCAGCAACTCGCGCAGGCGGGCGTTCTGCTCGGTGATCTCCGCAGCTAAATCGTGCGCGCGCACGAGATTAGGATTGTCGGCCATGATGGCGCCCCTTGCTTTGCAGGCGGGAGCGCGCTCGGTCTCTCAGCCACCGACGCCTACGGGACAGAGCCTCGGCCGGTGATTAGGTGAAAACGACCAAAGACCGCGTGATTTCCAGAATGAATTTTTGATGCGGACAGGAGGTCAAAAGTGCAATGCGAGTAGGAAACGGATGGCAAAAAAGGCGCCACCGGCGACGATGGCCGTCGCACGGATCGCGAAAACGGCTCTCGAAGTCTTGTCCAAACGACGCCTCGCATAGCCCTAGGGGACGGCCCCCCGGGCCGGGGGGCATGATGATGCTGGGGCCTCCCGACAGGCTCTAGCCTCATGGGTCAGAAGCCGTCACCGCGAGACAAGCACGTTTCCGACCTGCTGTTCCTTCGCTTGCTTACTATTCCCGGATGTGTGCCCCAATTCCCCCGGTCTGCTGACGAAAGGCCGCAGGCGCCGCTCTGGAACGACCCCTGCGGCCGGCGCCGCGACGTTCCGCACGATCGGCGCGGCACGTCATACTACTAGCATAAGGGGCCGCCGAGGCGCGCTGTTAATAGCTCGCCGCCATCAAAACGGCGGCCCCAGCAGGGGGTCGGCTGCTGGGGCCGTTTGGGGTCCCGCTCCGACTTCAGGGGGGCTTTAGGGGTGCCGGAGCAAGGAGATAATTGGCATCTTTGCCATTTGTTCCCGACTCGTAAACTGCGCCGAAATATTATCTCGCGCCCATGCGCACGGCGTACGAGCTCTGCCTGGGTACCGCAGCCAAGCAAGTGCCTTCAGGGCCGGACTGGATTCACGAAAGGCGCGAGGGCTACCGGATGCTGGTCGTTCGGGAGGACACCCGCGTGCGGCTGCTCTCGCGAAATGGCGCCGGCCCAAGCGCTACCCCTGGATTGCTGAGGCAGCGTTGAAGAACCGGCAGAAGCGGTTTGTGATCGATGGTGAGGCCATCATCCTCGGCGTGGACGGCATCAGCGACTTCAACGCGGTTCACAGCCGGCAGCACGATTACGAGGTTCAGCTTTATGCCTTCGATATCCTCGCGATGGGCGGAGAGGATTTGCGGCCCCTCCCGCTCCATCGGCGCAAGGCAAATCTTCAGCAGCTACTGGCGCGCCGGCCGGATGGGATCAGCCGGGCACCCTTCGAGCGCGGCGAGATCGGCCGCGATCTATTCCGGGCTGCCTATCGCATGGGACTAGAAGACCTGGTTTCCAAGCAGCGCGACAAACCGTGTTGTCGTGGTCGGCAGAAGCACTGGATAAAAATCAAAAACCGAAGCCATCCGGCGATGAATCGCGAACTATAATCGGAGGAAAGTCTCTATGACTTGGTACGTGAAAGTACGGAGTGCCGATAAGACCGTAGCTTCAATCCTTAAGGATGTCTGGAACCCAGCGGTCGCTGACGTCGCTGAGTTTCGCAAAACTGGCCGTGAAGCGTGGATCGAAGATACGAATGGGCGCGTCATTGACGAGACCGCGGGCAAGGTAAAATCCTAAGACGTACGCACCAGCGTTTCCGGCGGCCTCACGTAAATTGCGGACGATGTTCGAACAGCCAGCCGCGACCGGTGAGATTCCCCGTTATCGATCCAGTCAGTTCGCGCGTGCCAAGGTACTACCACTCGGTCGAAGCGCTCGGAGGGCCCCAGTTCCACTTGCTTGGCACATAGGGAGCTGCATCATCGGCGGCGTGCTCCGCATCAGGCACCTTCGAGGGACGCGCCACGCGAGCCTGGTTTGAAGCGACCTTGTTTTGGTCGGTGCGCCCCGCAGAGGTCTGAGCGACATCATTTGGCATGCTGGACTCCCAAAAACGAATGGGCTTTTTAGCAGACGTCTGTCACTGACAGCTGTGACTGAATGGCCACATTCACTGCGATTTAGGAGTAGTTCGGAGCCCCCCGACAGCTTTTATTTTCAGTTGCCGTCCGCAGAACCTCTCGCATCAAGGAAGTGCAAACTCGTTTGACCCCAACTTGGTGCAGAAGCCCCATTTTGTGCCCACGCGTTTGGTTTCTTTGAGTGATTAGTGCGACCCGCGACCGTAATTCAACCGCGCGAACTGACTTAGTGGACATGCTGCGCGGCGTAGACAGCGATTGCGGCCGCCTGGTTTTCAGTCGAATAGCGCTGGTGTTCGGTCGATATCCACACGCTAGCCATCCTATCACGGCCGAACAGACGAGGGAAAACAGACCGCCCCACAGCCAAGAGCGCCCCGCGCGGCACTGATGGATCTTAGATACAGGAACGCCCAAAGCAGGGTTCCGTAGTTTCGCCTGAAATCGCCATTGAGCTTAGCGATCTTGGACAGATCGCAAGAGGTTTCGACTTCGTCAGCCATCACGCTGGCCTCCAGTAATTAGAGCCAGCATCCTATGAACCACTGTTTTGCCCGACGGAGCAAGCAAAATTCGGTAAATCAAAATATTTTGGGTGGCCCTTTTTCGATGTTGACCTATGGGCTGCGCTCTTAGATCGTGCACGGCACCCAACGTGTGGTTGTTGCATTGCATGATGCACACTTCTGACGTGCTTGAGTTCGGCCATGTCCAGGTTTGGAATGCTCGTCGAGCTGATCGGATACGGAGTGGCGCGTATCGTCCTGCCATTCCTGTCGTTGGGGCGGGTTTATGTCGAGGCGTTCAGCGCAACCCCGGAGCCATTGCGGTGGCCCGACTATCGCCGCGATGCGACAGGCCGGATCGAATTGCGACAAGCCGCGGCCGCATGGATCGGGTTCGGGATGTGCCTCTTGATGCTGCTCGCGATCATCGCCATGTTTCACGGCACGTTGTTCTGGGCACGGCTTGAATATCGGCAAATGGTAGCATAGCAGCTCGACCAAGAGCCGGTCTCTGAGCGGGCTGAATCCATGACCGGTACTCCAGGTACTCGAAGGAAAACGCGGCTACGAACGGCCCGTTCCTTTGCTCAGTCCTTTGAACGAGCTAAGCGCAACCCAAGAGGACGCGATGGCATCCGCTCCAGCAAACGAGTATCCGGCAAGCGCATGAGAACCGCGCCCGCAGACAGCGGGAGTCTCCGCTCACTCGCTTGCAATAGGTTGTTGAAATTTTTTTTATGACTTGTTTTCGCGTGAAGTGACTTTATCTCCGCGCCATGGATCTCAGTGACACCCAGGACTACGCGATTCAGGCAAAGCTAGCCGGAGTAATAGGCGCCACTGTATTCGATCGCGTGTTCGCTGGCGTCAGATTTGCTGAAGTGGATGGACCGCTTTTGTACGTCCATGCGAAGGACGAAAGCATCGCCGCGGAGATCGAAGATGACTTCGCCTTGGTGATTGCGGATTTGGCTACGGAGATCTTGAAACAGGTGATTGAGGTCGTCGTCGTGCTGCCCAAAGTATTTCAGTAACGGCTCTCACACCTAGTTCCGAGGGCTAGATTGACGAAGGTAGTCAAACCATAGGTGCTCCCCGACCACCCGCGTTGAGCGTAGAGGCTCCCGACCTCTGTTCAACGGCTCCACGTTTTGGGCTGCATCAACCGGGCGCGGCTTTCAAGCAGCCTTTTGGGGTTGACCAGTTTTTCCCGATACCTCAAGCTATTTATGGGCAGGGTTTCGAGGAAGCGTAATGCCGAAAACCCTTTTGGACTTCCGAGCGCAGAATCTTCGTTTACTTGAGCGGCTGTGCCCCGATGATCCTCGCTACATTCAATCCTGGATAAAGCAGTTCGACGAGCAGAACGGCATTAAACCCAAAGCGCCTCCAAAGCGAGGTGCTGCTCCACGTTCGAAAAACGTATCCCTCGCCCGGACCAACTAGGCTGCCGAGGCCTAGGCCCCTAGACTTCGATGCAAGCTCGCGATCGATGATCATTTGGACGCGACGCTCAGCTAACAAGGCGAGACGGGCATTTGTCTGTTGCTTCGCGTCTCGCCGCCCGTTTCGAATCTCCAATTCCAAGAGTGGGATCCAGAACGGATGAGCGAATAAGGTACCCCGCGATAAACTCCGGCCAGCTTTCGTTGTCTCAGGTGAGAAAGCGCGTTCGCGCGAATGGACTTTGGGCCCGCACAATAATCGTTGCAGGCCAGCAAACTGAGCCAGCCTTACCTTCCACCTGCGATCACACGAAAGCGAGGAGCTGACTGTTTGTCAGGCGGGACGCGAACCGGTGTGAGCTTTGTATCGGTCCGCTGAACGCGTTTGCAGTTCGGGCAAAGAAAGAGGTGGGCGATTAACGGATCGGGGGTGTCTGGCACCAACTCCGAGCGAAACCATCTCATGGTAATTCGGCAATTCGGACAGTCTTGGGCTTCGAGATGCCCCAACGCTTTCTTCAGCCGATCCATGGTCGCCCGCTCTGATCGGGAAATAGTAGCAGGGACATTGGATCGTGGAGTACCAAACGATACGCAACGGCAAATTAGGCACGGAAAAAGCAGCTACCACGTAGCCGCAGGCTCGCTTTCGCACAGCTTCCTAATATTTCCTAACCAATTCACATAGAGCAATGCGATCCGGAAAGCCGGGGTGGATAATCGTCGGACCGGGGTTGGTTGAATAGTTCACGTAGATCGTTTCACCCGGTTCATTTGACCGCGCGCGGGCCGCAGCGATTGACCTTGCTGCGGCCTTCGTCGTCCCGCGCGAGAGCGGGAGACGGATAGGTCTCGCGCCACCCTTTCGCGCATGCCTCCAGATCTAAGCTATTCTATCACCTTATCAGCCATCGCCAGCACGGTTTCAGGAATCGTCAGGCCGAGAGCCTTTGCGGTTCGCAGATTAACGGCGAAAACGAATTTGGTCGGCTGCTGGACGGGCATTTCGGCAGGGGTGCCGCCCTTCAAGATGCGATCCACATAATGGGCCGCCATGACGAACAGCGGTAGGATGTCCGGTCCATAACTCATCAGGCCGCCGAGCTCGGTGTAGCTGTTGACCTGGAAGACGGTGGGAATGCCGTGCTCGAGGGCGACGGCCGGAAGCGCTGGCCTGACCGGGTCAGCAAGGACATACGCGACGTCGACGTTCCCAGCCTTCATCTCCGCAAACGCCTTCTTCAGGTCCTCAGGGTTGGGCGCGACAAACCGTCCGGCTGACATCCCGATTCTGGCTGCGGCCTTGCTTGCGACTTCGAAGAGCTGCGGGTGCGTCGGGTTATTTGAAATCAAGACAGCGAGGTTCTTCGCACCCGTGAATACGAGTCGAATGATATCAAGCGTCTTGGCTGTGGTATCGCCAAACATGTTGGCGACGCCTGTGATGTTGCCGCCCGGACGTGCGAAACTCCTGATGAACCCGGAGCTAATCGGATCGGTCGATGGGGACATGACGATGGGAATCGATGATGTGGCCATCTGGGCTACCGCTATCGCGGGAGTGGCCTCCGCAACGATCACATCGGGCTTCAGCGAAAGAAGCTGTTGCATAAGTTCGGGGAGCTCTGAATAACGACCATTAGCGTCCCGAACATCGAAAACGAGATTTCTGCCCTCTTGGTATCCGAGTTGGCGAAGGGTCTCTTTCATGACTGGAACGGTGACCGACGCTCGCCCGGATGCAAGGTATGCTACGCGCCAGACGCGCGTTTTTTGAGCGCAGGCTTTCCGCATGCAAAGGCTCAGGCAGCCAACAAGCACCAGTCGACGTGAGATTGTGCAATCCATGACGATCACTGCCGTTGATTGCTGCCGCGGACAAATAGCATGGCGCGTGGACTTCGTCAGCTTACGACCATCTGTGGTTTCGACCAACTCCGCGTAGGAGGGGGGCGTCGCGCGGGCCGCATGCTCGGCTTCCAAGCACCCGGCCTCGCCTTAGGCCGGCCAATGAGAGACCCTAGCTGAGGCGACCTACTCCTCCGTTAGCTTTTTTTCGATGTAGGCGTTCACTGCCTCCGCAAAGTTGTGCAGCGCGCCTAGTACGGCCTCGGACTGGGCTAGTACGTCCAGCTGGATCGGCGGAAGGCCACTCTTGCGAGCCGCGGCAGGGGTCGCTTCCAAGTAGTCGTTAATGGCTCGCTCAGCCAACGGGATGCATTTCGCGTCGCCCTTGGCGATCAGCTTCCGGAGGATGGTTTTGCAGTTCTCGAGGTGAGGCATGCCCGAAATATGCCTAAGAGACAGTCATTCATCCAGTTCTTTTGGGAACGGCTCGTAGGTTCTGCGACCTAGGAAGGTATCCGGCGAGGGGAGGCTAAGCGCCTCAACGGCTCGAGGCCACGACGTCGCGCATTCTGGCGTTCTGTGTGGCGATCCGCACGGCCAGGTCCTGCAGGCGAGCGACGTTGGGGTGTTCGGCCATAGCTGGCACTCCCTTCGCTGTGAAGGCGGGAGCACAATAAGGTTTCTAAGCCACCGACGCCTACGGACAGATCCGATGGAGGAGTTCGAGCGAAGAACCCGCCGACCTGACAGCCGGCGGGCGGGTACACGCTACCAGTTCGAAAGGTCGCTCCCTTCTCGCGCTGCCTTCCAAGATTGGCGTCCCTGGCAAACAAGATTGGCTTCCCTGGCAAAAGCGTTTAGCGGACAACCTGCCAGCGATGTTGAACGTTCCTAGCACTATGGCCGCGGCAAGCCCCAGCCTATGGTCCGCCCTCCGACGGACCCCACCCGCGACGCGCTTGCGCAGAGCAGGAGAAACAGCGCGCGCTCCGCCTTGTACCTAGCGGCAGCGCGGCTGCACTCCGAGCCGGACATCACGACCTCGCCTCCAGCTGCGCAGACGGCCCACTTCCATCGGCCGCGCCCGCGTCGCTTCAACACGACATCGAAGCCCGCGTAGTTCTCTTCGCCGGTTCGAGTGTTCATGCCGCGATCCGTCCCGGCAAGCCGCCGTAGAGCTGGTCCAGAAGCCGCTGCTCGCGTTCGATCCGGCTCGGGTAAAGTTCTCGCTCCTTCTCGGTCGTGGCGTGGGCGAGCAGCAGCCGATAGTGAGCTATGACCTTCTCGCTGCCGCGGATCAGCATGTCCCGCACGGCAATCATGGCGCAGCCCCCGTTGTCGCGGGCAAGACCGCTGTCGCGGGCATGGTGAGCGCGATGGGAAACGTCTGACTAGTCAACGCCTCCAGGGCCGAGCTCTCCTCGGAGAGACGCCTTTCGATGAACTGGCGCTCGAGGGCCGAGAGCCGCGTCTTTAGAAGTCTTCGATAGCGGTGGACGTTGTTGCGGTGCGCACGGATGCGGGCAAGTTCTTCATCGAGCATCTTCGTCACTCCTCACCGTCTCCTAGGCCGCTGCACGCTCGACCGACCGCAAGCGCATCGGATTGCCCCCGGGAGGATGCCGGGGGCCTTCGTCAAGCGCGCAAAGCGCCTCCAAAATCTCGTCGATCGTGACCGGCGCCTTCAGCCCCTCGGGGGCCCGCAGTGACGGGCACGATGCGATCGCAGAAGCGTCCGATGCCCTCGAAGCCAGGATGGCACGTTTCTCGGACGGGCTGAGAGAAGGATGAGAGACCACGTCCCGGGGATGCTCGAAAACCGTACCGGGATGGATGATGGCGTTGAGATCGACAACGTTGTCGTGAAAAGCGGTCGTCGGCCGCATGGCTTCCTCCATTTCCAAGACGAGTTGAGGGGAGAGCCGCGCGGAAGGCCCGCGCGGCTTTGGTCGCTGATCAGCAGGATGGCCTCAGGCCGCCTTGGATTCGATCTGCGCCACGTTACTCGGCACGGCGCCGTTGATCGCAATGCGACGCGGCTTCATCGCCTCGGGGATCTCCCGCTGCAGATCGATGACCAGCAGGCCATTCTCGAAGCTGGCGCCCTTGACCTCGACGTGGTCGGCCAGCGTGAACTGGCGCTTGAAGTGGCGAGCGGAGATGCCGCGATGCAGGAAGGTCTTGCCCTCCTTCTCGCTCTTGTGGCCTTCGAGCGTCAGGACGTTCTGCTCGACCGTCAGGACGACTTCGTCCGGGCTGAAACCGGCGAGCGCCACCGAGATCAGGAAGCGGTTCTCGTCGAGACGCTCGATGTTGTAGGGGGGATAGGTTTCCTCGCCCGCGCGCTGGGCGGCTTCGGCGAGATCGAAAAGACGGTCGAAGCCGATGGCCGACCGGAACAGGGGCGAAAAATCAACAGTGCGCATAGCCAGATCCTCCTGGGAGCAAAATGGTTACGAGCGGCACCGGACACGACCGGTGCCCGTCTCAATGGCGGGACCCGAACGGCATCCCGATCGTCGTACGACGACGCCGAAAAAATTTGGAAGCCAGAGAAAAGTTTCAAGACCCACAAACGATTTTTTTTTGCACGAGGAAGCGCGATGGTTAAAACTGCTATTCCCGACCTTCCTGAGCGCCGCCCGCAGCCTGGCCGCGTGCTGCCGCTCGACGGCGTCGAGGGGCACCTGCGCTTTCGCCATCGCCTTCTCGCGTCACTCCCGCTCCGAACGTCTTGAGCTTCCGCGGCAAGCCTCCGAAACTAGCGCCGGCACGCGACCCAGAGGCCGACCAGGAACGCCGCGAACAGCGATCGCGCTTATCGCACCGGTCGCTGCGAACACTGGAGCTCGCGGCGTTCGGCCGCGTCCTCGAGAGCTTCGACAGTATGAGACGCTACGCCCCCCTGAGCGGACGCATGTAGGGAACGGCTCCCGCGCACAAAAAGGCGCCCGCAGACAGAAATAATCTCGCATCGACCGCATTGCATGTTTTTCCCGAATGGTTAGTTCAATGCGTTCCGGTCAAGCCAAGACACCCTCACATCAAAAATCACGACCGGCACTCGGCGAGGGTCTGGTCCAGGTGCTTTTCCTCGTCTCAGTCACGGCCGCGATGACCGCATGGCTTTACTTTCTCTTTTGCGTGCTGACTTCGGTCGCGGCTTGGCTCTTGGCGTGAGCCTCATGAGCGCGGATGCCAGCCATTCGCGCCCTCAGGATTGGCTCGAACGACGACCGCTTTCAAGCTCCATCTCGCGCGTACTAGGATTTAGGCGCGCTTCACCTGGGCTCGAGCATCGGCATGAGTGGGCCACTCAAAATTAGCAAATATCAGCTTTTGAGTTCCGAAAAATTACTGTCAGTAATTGCCCTGAAGTGTTTGACGACAGTGCCTGTGCTTTGCTGATGCACGTCCAAACGGACACCAATTGCTGTCCAGCGAACAAGGATGCTTGCCATGCCGCGTTACTTTTTCGACCTGCTGGAAGACGATGTCGTCGCTGTGGATGAAGAAGGCTTGGAGCTTTCCAGTTTTCGAGCTGTGCAGGCCGAAGCTGCCAAGTCGCTCGCCGACATGGCTCGCGACGCACTCCACAGCTTCCCGCCCGCGATCGGTCGGCAAGACATGGCTATTGAGGTCCGCGATGAATTGGGACCCCTGATGCAGGTCAAGCTCACGTTCGAGGTCGAGGCCCTGAGGTCAAACTAGAGCAACGGCAAAGACCGACCCACCAGCTGTCGGCCGGGGGAGAGACTTTGACCGAAAAAACTAGGAACTTCGAATTGGCCGCGCGATTGTCTGAGCCATGCCGAGGTTCTTCTTCGATATTCATGATACCCGCGAAATTACCATGGATGACGACGGCATTGACCTTACTGGCACCGATGCCGTGCGGCGACTCGCGATGGAAGCTCTCGCACAAGCAATCCTGGATGGCGCAAACGAATGTTCAACAGGTACAACAAAGGTGGTCGTACGGGACACCATCGTCGTGTCGTGCTGCGGGCCAGCGCTGCAGTAGCTCTCGAAGAGAGCTAGTGTAGACGGAGCCCCGTGCTAGATCGCAGTCTCGGTCACAGCGCCTTCCTCACAACGGGAGCAGGGAGGAGCCAAGCTAAATCGCTTCTCTTTTGGGCGTTCCTAGTGTTCTTGACGAAGTCCGCTCGATGTCGATTCCTTGATCTGCATTACGTGCTCGCTTGAGCAAGGCGTTACGTTCGTCTCCCGCCGGCTTTCCGTCTGCGCGCTTACGCATATCCTGGGCAAATTGCTCAAGCCGCGCCTCGAGAGAATCTATCTGCTTGAACCGCCCGCGCTTCAGTCCCATCGCATGTTCCTTTTGCTGACGAATTGATTGTACATCGGCGTGTAGACAGCCGCAGGAACATAAGTCCTCGCTTCGCTCCTCGCAACTGGTGCTAGACATCGCGCATGTCCAAAGCCACCCCACGCAACGCACGCGCTCGCGGTCGGCGTTGCCTTCGCCGTTCACACCGACGACTACGATCCGGCCCCGAGAGCACGGACTGCAGCACTCGGCGCGCATTGAAGACGCTGAAGCCGGTGGTGGAAGCCGGTCCGGTCATTGTCCTGTCCGGCCAGGAAATTCTCTATGAAGAAGTTCGCCGCTGCCGGCGGTGGTAAGTCGGCGCAGATGATGAAGCCGCCTGAGGCGGAACGCGTTGCGGGCTTCAAGATCGGCGGGATCAGCCCTTTCGGGCAAGGAAGACTCGTGCGCACCGTGGCTGAGCAGGGCGCACTTGGGCAGGAGCAGGTCTATATCAATGGCGGTCAACGTGGCTTAGCAGGTTCGGCTCAAACCCGCCGACGTGCGCGACGTTCTGAAGGCAGTCGTGGCCAGCGTCGTCGCCTGAGCAGGACGGGGTCATTGGTGAGACAATTGCGCCGCACAAAAATGTCAGGCCTCGCGTAGCTTTATTTTATTCGCCCGCTCGCGTCCATTGAGCCCTGCACAGCCGCATCAAACTATGGTAGAATGCTATATCCGCTGAAAAAAACCGCGGGGAAAACAGGGAGGACGACATGCGGGCGACTGCGTTAAGAGTCCTTGGCTCGCTGGCCGTAGGACTTTTTTTTATGTCGGCAATCGCGACGGCCGCTGAACCGCCAAAGGAGATGAAGCTCTACGTCTTCTCTTCGGGAGCGCTCAATCTCGACAAGTCGATCATTCAGAACGGCAGTAGCGGCAAGGTCCAAATTCCTGTCGGCTTCTTCCTGATCCGACACCCCAAGGGCGATGTGCTGTTCGATTGCGGCAACAACGACCGCATTATCAAGGACCCCGACTATTGGGGGCCGTTCGTGAAGGCGCTTGATCCGGGTCGTTCGCCCGACATCGCCATCGACGCTCAGCTTTCCAAGATCAACGTCACGCCATCTGACATCAAATATGTCATCCTCGGTCATTTCCACGTCGATCACGCCGGCAACATCGGCAAGTTCCTGGATTCGACCTTCGTGTACCAGCGCGACGAGATGAGGAACGCGTTCTGGCCTGCGCCGGGCTACGCGACCTTCTTCATCTCTGACGATTTCGCCATGCTGCGCAACAGCGTCGGCGGGGGGATGCCATCCAAGTACAAGACCATCGAGCTCGACGGCGATCTCGACCTGTTCGGAGACAATAGCGTCTTCATCCACCGCACCGTGTCGCACACGCCCGGAAGCCAGATCCTGGTGGTGCGCCTGCCGAAAACTGGCACGGTAGTGCTGACCAGCGACGCTGTTTATCTTCAGGAGAACCTGGACAAGAACATCCTGCCGAGCATCGGCAGCGTCTATGATCCTGTCGGCATGCTCGATGCCTACGCCTGGGTGAAGCGGGTTCGCGACACCGAGGGCGCCGACATCATCTATGCCCACGACCCCGATACTTTCAAGGCGCACAAGCACTCGCCCGAATTCTACGAGTGAGTGGTAGTAGCCTGGGGACATCCCGCAGGAGTCGTCATCCCGGGCCTTCGCGCCCGGGATTTTGCTCGCTAGTCTTGCGCGGTGCCGGCCAGAGGGGGTCTAAACGTTCCATGCTTCCGGCTGACTCTCCGGTCGTTCTCGCCGAGCGCGTCACAAAATGGTACGGGCCGCGACGCGCCGTCGCCGACGTGTCCTTTGCGATCGCGCCGGGGGAGATTGTCGGCCTGCTCGGGCCGAACGGGTCCGGCAAGAGCACGATCTTCCGCATGCTCACGGGCTACCTGGTTCAAACCTCGGGACGTATCGAGATCGCCGGCCACGACGTGGTCGAGGATTCCCTCGGCGTGCGTCGCGCCATCAGCTATGTGCCGGAAGATGCACCGCTCTACGACCACATGCGGGTCGACGAATTCCTGCATTTCATGGCCGGTATCAAGGGGTTGCACGGGCCGAAGGCGAGGGCCGCGATCGACGAGGCGGCGGATCGGCTGGACCTTGCGCGCGTCATGAGGCTCACGACTGGCAAACTGTCCCGTGGCTTTCGCCAGCGTGTCTCGATCGCGCAGGCTCTCCTGGGCGATCCAAAAGTTCTGGTGCTGGACGAGCCGACCAGCGGGCTCGATCCGCACCAGGTGATCGGCGTGCGCGACCTGATCCAGTCGCTGGCCGGACGCCACACCGTGTTGCTGGCCTCGCACATCCTGCCCGAGATCGAGAAAATTGCCTCGCGCGTGATGATCCTGCTCGACGGCGTGCTCTTGACGTCCGATGCGCTGAAAGATGCCACACAGGATCAAACGTTGCGCCTGTCGGTAGACGCGTCGGAAGAGGCCGTCCACGGCGCGGCGAAGGTCGTCGCCGGCGTGCGCGAGGTTGTCGCGGATCCCGAGGGTGCCGGACGCTTCCTCGTCAGGGCGCAGCGGCGTCCGTCGCTCGCAGCCGAGCTGGTCTCCGCACTGGTCGCCGCGCAAATCCCGGTGCGCGAGCTGACCGAGCTGCGGCCCGATCTCGAGCGGGTGTTTCTCAATCTCACCCGGCGACCGGAGGCGGCCGCATGAGAAGCTTCGCGGTGCTGCTCGGGAAGGAAGCGACGGCGCTGTTCTCCTCACCGATCGCCTACGTGCTGATGACGGTGTTCCTGCTGATCATGGGCTACAGCTTCACGCTCACCCTGTTCCTTAGCCACCAGCCCAGCATGGTGCACATCTTCTTCCAGATGTTCGTGCTGTTCATGCTGACCGTACCGCTGATCACCATGCGACTGTTCGCGGAAGAGCGGAAGCTCAAGACGCTGGAGGTTCTCCTGACCGCCCCGCTCTCCGAAGTCGCGATAGTGCTGGCGAAGTTCTTGGCGGCGATGAGCCTGATCGTGGTCATGCTCGTGCTGTCGGGGGCCTACGCGGCCGCGCTCGCCTGGTTCGGCGATCCTGATTTCGGGCCGATCTACAGCGGCTATTTCGGGTTGCTGCTGTTCGGATCGGCACTGGTCGGCACAGGCCTGTTGGCCTCGGCGCTGACGGCCAACCAGGTGATCGCCGCGCTGATCTCGCTCAGCGTGTTCCTCCTGCTCTGGATCATCGACAATTTCGGCTGGCTGCTGCCGAGCCCCGCGGACACGCTGGTGGTGAACCTGTCGCTCTCGGTCCATTTCCGCCCCTTCGCCGTCGGCTCGATCTATCTGTCCGACGTGGGCTTCTTCCTCAGCGTCACCCTGCTGACGCTGCTGTTGACAGCCCGCGCACTGGCACGGCGGTGAGAGGCGCAGGCGATGAGCGGATCTGTTAGATCGAATGTCGCTCTCCTCGTCCTGGCGGTTGGCGCCATCCTCTGCGGCGCGCTCGGATTCGCGGGGCTCGGCGAGACTGCATCGAACATCCTCTTGTTCGTCGCCTGCGCTTTCGCGCTGTTCGCACTCTTCATGCTGGCAATCCGACTCCCTTTGCGCGGCGGCGGCTCGCGCTGGTCGGCCTGGATCGGGAACGCGTCGATCGTTGTCGCGGCGATCGCGGCGGTCTTCGGCGCCAACACGGCGCTCTATCGCCACGACGTGCATTTTGACGTCAGCCGGGAAGGTCGCAATACGCCGCCGCGACAGCTCACTGACGTGATTTCGCAACTGCGCACACCGCTCGCGCTGACCTATTTCTACAATGCGAGCGATGCCAACGCGATTGCGGTCCGCGACCTCGTTCAGACCGCGTCGCGGAATCATCCGCTGCTCGCCTTCCGCGCGATTGATCTCGACAAGGAGCCCGGCCTTGCCCGCGACCTCGGTGTGCGCGCCTACAACACCGCCGTGCTGCAGGCCGACGATCGCAAGATCCTGGCCGAAAACGTCATCGATCCCGCCCGCATCGGCTATGCGGCGTTGCGCGTGCTGCGCAAGCACGTGGAGACTGTGTGCTTCGTCACCGGCCACGGCGAGACGTTCCGCCCGCTGCCTTCGCATTTTCATTTCAGCCATGTCGAGACTTTGAAGGGGCACGAGGCGCCGGGCGCCGGCGACGTGCTGGAAACGGCGCCCGAGCAACTCGACCGGCTCTTGCTTGCCCTCGACCAGATCGGCTTCGAGATGCGCGAGCTCGTCACGGCGACGGCGTCCAGAATTCCAACTGACTGCTCGGTGGTCGCCGACATCGGCCCGCGCACAGCCTTTGCCGCTGAAGAGGCGGCGCTGCTCGGCGATTATGTAAGAGGTGGAGGCAGGCTTCTGCTCCTGATCGATCCGCTGTCCCAGCTCGATGGCGATTTCGAGCGATTGCTGCTCAAGCCCGTCGGACTATCGAGCGAGGCCATGATCGTCATCGATCCCCTCAATCATTTCCGTACCGATGCGGACAAGGTCGCCGTGCCCTATTATCCGCCGCACCCGATCACGAAGCGTCTGGCGCTGACCGTGTTTCCGCAGGCGCGGCCGATCGCGGTGGCGCAGCCGCCGTCCGGGGTCAGCTTGATCGTGCTTGCTGCGAGCAGCCAGGATAGCTATTTGCGCTCGCCCAAGTCTGCTCCCGCCGCGACGGAGAGAGACGCGACGAACACGCGGCGGAGCGCACAGCCGCTGGCGGTCGCGCTGGAAGGCAGCTGGCCGGAGGCCTCGCCGGGCAAGCGCTTCCGTCTCGTCGTGGCCGGCACCAGCAAGTTCGCAAGCAACGAATATTTTCCCTACGTCTCCAATGGCGAGCTGTCGCTTGCCATGCTGCGCTGGCTTGCCGAGGATGATGCCACGCCGAGCGTCGCACCGCAGACCTTCAAGCTGCCGGAGATCGTGTTGACCAGCACCCAGATGCGCGACACTTTCATCGTGCTGGAGGTGCTGCTGCCGCTGAGCACGGCTCTGTTCGGTGTTGCGATGTGGTGGAGGCGACGGTGACGGACGGGGCGGCTGAGCGCGGGATGACCCGATGGCTGATGCCGCTCCTCGCTGTGTGCCTGCTGGCGCTGCTGGGTGTCCTGATCGTTAGCGGGCGATGGCCGGAGCTGCGCAGCAAGGTCGCATTTGCGCCGAAGGGCCTCGTGACCATCGCGCCCGCCGACGCGCGGCGGGTGGAGATTCGTTCGGGTCGCGGGAGCGTTGTCCTGCTTCGCAAAGCCGGCGAGTGGATGATCGAGGGGATGGATGGCGCCGTGCCGGCCGAGCTCGGATCGCATCTCGAAACGGCGCTGCGGCTAGTCGCCGTCAGCGAGCCCGCGCGCGAAATTCCGGCCGCCGAGCTCGCTGTGGAAAAATTCGCTGCATTTGGGCTCGACCCGCCCGCAACCGTGGCCGTGATCGAGACGGCCGATGGTTCGACGATCTCCGTGAATTTGGGCGCGCTCAATCCGGCGAGCACCTCTCATTATGTCCGCATCGCCGGGCGTCCCGCTGTGTACCTGATGCCGCGTCATTTCGGCGAGGAGTGGTGGGTTACGTTCGATATGGCGCGCCGCCTGCGCGGCCCGACTGGGCCGGATGCCGCAAGCCGTGGCAAGAGCTTGTTGCTGCCCATCTCTGTGGCGCAGGTGTGGGCGTTCGAGATCGTCTTCGCGGGCAAGCTCACCCGCTTCGAGCGTGACATTGACGGTAACTGGTTCCGGCACCTCGGCCAGCACAACCACGCCGCCGGTAATGTTGTGCACGTCGCCGATCCCGAGCAGGCCCGCGTCATCGACGCGGCGCTACGCGCGTTCGATTCCGCCGCAGTCGAGACGCGCGTCGGACCGGCTGATCCGTCGCAAGTCGCCCGCTATGGGCTCAACCTGCCGACCCTCATCGTGCTGGTGTTCTCGCGCGATGCGGCCGCGCCGCTGGCAAGACTAGAGTTCGGCGTATCCGCCGATAGTCTCGACCGCTACGCACGGCTCGCGCCCAATGGCGCGGTGGTCACCGTCGCCGAGTTCGAGATGCGCCGCTTGACGGAGCTGCTCCGTGCCATCGGAGCGGGATCGTGAACTTAGCTCGCCTCCTGCTGCTCGGCTTTGTTCTGCTCAGCTTGGGCGCGCCGGTTCGCGCGCATCAGGTCAACCTTTCGACAGCGCGCGTGGCGCTGACCACCGATCGCACCGTGACCGTCGAGGTCGCGCTCAAGGGCAGCGACATGGACCGGCTCATCGGCACCAAGATCTACGACGCAAAGGAAGACGTGGTCGATCCCGGCGCGGTCGATGCGGCCGCTGGGTCGATCCTCGCCTACATGAAGGCACATCTCGCCGTATCGGGGACCGAAGGGACGGCCTGCGCCCCCGGGATTCCGGCCATCCTGGCCGATGGGGACGGTGTCATCTATCGCAACAGCTTTGCCTGCGAGGGCGTTGCCGGCGACATCGTCTATCGCTCAACCGTCCTGACCGAGAAGGATCCGACCGCGCGCCAGGTGGTTCTGGTCACGCAGGGCAAGTCCGAAGCGCAGGCGCTGCTCGATGCCGGCAATACCACCGTCACACTCTCGGCGCCGGCGCCGCCGCTAGGGTCGACAATGCAACGCTATCTCCTCACCGGTATCGAGCACATCTTTCTCGGCTACGATCACATCGCCTTTCTGATCGCGGTCGTGCTGTGGGCGCGCCGGCTCGTTCCGGTCATCAAGATCGTCACCGCCTTCACCGTCGCCCATTCGATCACGCTGTCGCTGGCGGCGCTCGACCTCGTCGTGATCCCGAGCCGCGTTGTGGAGCCAGCGATCGCGGCCTCGATTATGTTCGTTGCCGTTGAGAACTTCTTCTCGCGCGACATAGACAGGCGCTGGCGCGTGGCCTTCCTGTTCGGCCTAATCCATGGCTTCGGCTTCGCCGGAGCGCTTCATGAGGTCGGTCTGCCGACGGATGCGATCGTGCCGGCGCTTGCGGCCTTCAATATCGGTGTCGAAATCGGCCAAGTCGCGATCGTCGCGATCGTGCTCCCGGTGCTCGACCTGTTCGACCGGCTGATCACGACTGACCGCGCCAAGCCGATGAGAGCGACTGGGCTGGTCTATGCCGTATCCGCTGTGATCAGCCTGCTCAGCGGCTATTGGCTTTTCATGCGCATGGTCGAGGCCTGACGCGTCGCGGATTCATCATCCCGAGTATTCTTGATGCCCGGGCAGCGGCATAGCAAGCCCGGCCCGCATCCTTTCGTGCCGCGAGGCGAACCATTGCTGCAGCTGCATGACTTGCGGAGCGGTCGGAGCCGAGCGCTTGACAGTATTCCTCACTAGGAAGGGGGCGTCGCGCGGGCCGCACGCTCGGCTTCCAAGGCCCCCGGCCTTGCCTTAGGCCGGCGTTCCGTGCGTCAGCGACGGCCATCGAGGACGACGAGAATCTCGATCACTAACCGCCATGCGTGACGTTTGGGTCTTCTGCCTTGCGAACACCACTAGCTCTGAACGCCGATCGCTGACCGGATGCACAGATCCGACCTTGAGCGTCGGTTCGACTGTCAGCGTGCAGCCACCACGGCACCGACGTGCGACCCGACTTCGAGCGAGGTGACGAGCGGCTTGCATCGTGGGCCTCCGAAAGAGCCGCTAACAAGGCCGCCAACTGAGGCGCCCCCTCGTTATATCTTTGCGATGTCACCGAACCTTAGCACGGGTCGTGTTGACAAATCCGATACCGGGGAATTGCTTTCCCCCGGGCTGGAACGCCGCCGCCCGCGCTCAATTTTAAGCGGGCGGCGTATTTGTTTCGGGGAACGGTCCCGGGCATCTCCGGGGCTGGTCCGAGACGCACCGAGACCGCCCGACGACCGACTCAGCCGGGCGCCGGTTGACACCGTCGCGCGGGGCAGTCACGCCCACAGTATAAAATTGTACAGTGTGTCCAATAAATCGTTTCTACATGGAAATGAGGGCTTGCAAACCGACGGCGGCCATTTCTTTTGTTGGCGCGAATGAGAGATCCTAGCTGAGGCGACCTACTCCTCCGTTGGCTTTTTTTGAAGTAGGCGTTCACTGCCTCCGCAAAGTTGTGCAGCGCGCCTGGTACGGCCTCCGACTGGGCTAGTACGTCCAGTTGGATCAGCCGAAGGCCACTCTAGCCGCGGTAGGGGTCGCTTCCAAGTAGTCGTTATCGGCTCGCTCAGCCAACGGGATGCATTTCGCGTCGCCCTTGGCGATCAGGTTCCGGAGGATGGTTTTGCAGTTCTCAAGGTGAGCCATGCCCGAAATATGCCTCCGAGACAGTCATTCATCCAGTTGTTTTGAGGAACGGCTTGTAGGTTCTGCGACCTAGGAAGGTGGCCGGCGGGGGAGGCTAGGCTCCTTGATGCTATTGCTCTCGATCAGCTCCTTCAGTAGCTTCTTCCTGGCAAGCTGGGAAGTTTCCGGAGGTCTTGGCCATCAAGCCAAAGGAGATCGAAGACGAAGTCGACGAGCCGATCTTGGTCGCCTCGAGCGAGATCGGCCTGCAGTTCTGAGAAGTTCGTGCGGCCCTCATGAATGACGACGACCTCGCCGTCAACGATCGCCTGACCTTCGAGGTCGAAAGCACCGGCGATGACGGAGAATTTGTGGACCCAGTTGTGGCCGTTTCGCGTGTAGGCGCGACGATCATCTCCGTCGATGCGAAGCTGGATGCGTAGCCGTCCTATTTGACTTCGTGAATACACCGGGCGCCCGAAAGGCGCCTTCATCTTGAGGGTCGCGAGCTGGGGCGCAATGAACCCCGGTATCGGAGGAGCCTCCGGCTTTTGTGCCGGTGCCTTGGTACGCTTTGCCACTCACGCAACTCACAAAAAGTCCGCCGTTGGGTTTCGGCCAACCATGGGCAGTCTACTACCTCAATCAATGAGTCACGAACGCAAAATCGCCGCCGGAGTTCCAGCGTGTTCTCAGACACAACCGCAATCGCGTTTTCCGGTTGTATTTCCAAGGTCAACGAGAACGCCAGCCGAACGGCAAGCGAACGCGGTGCGATAAAGTGTCCCGAATTATTTGGCTGTTCACGCAAGGCGACCTTTGACGTATCTCAATTGCAGCACCCGTCTGTTCCACCTTTGCAAGCGGACGTCGCGCCGACGAAGACCAAGGCCCGCTAAGGGCCATTTCGCAATGACGTGCACTCGACGGCGGGCGCTGGCTAGCACAACATCGGCAAATCGGCGTGCGGTCGCCACAGCGATCTCCCGGAGCGGATTCGCCTGACCGCACCGCTATTGTCATCATTCGTTTTGGTGGCCGCCGCGAGCAAGTGTCGCCGCCTGCTGCAAGGCAATGCGACGGACGAGCGGATCGGCATGACGATGTACCAGCTGCCATTCAGAACCGTCATTGCGATAGACTTCGGTGACGCGTAACGACCAGTCCTGATTGGGTAAGCCGCCAACCTCGGCTTGTTGCCGCTCCACCATGACGAGAACGATGAACCTACCCGACGCGTAAGTCTGCGCGACTTCCAGGCTGGTTTCGCCGCTCCTGAAGAACCGAGCTAACTCCGCCAATCGCGGAGGGCTGGCATCGAAGCCGTGGCTGGCTTCGCCACCGAACGGCTGCATCAGCGTGAAGTCCGGCGCGAGACGGGCAAGACTGAACCAGCGATCCATGTCGCCGCGCATGAAGGCCGCGTTCTTCTCGGCGGCGCGTTTGATAAGTTGGGTCACCTCGTCGCCGGCAGCCGCCGGCCCAAGCGCAAGCTCGGCCACCGACAGCGGTACGGCAGCGACTGCCGTGATTGCCGCCCGCCGCGATAGTGTGCTTGGCGCCTCGCTATTTTGTTCAGGCATTTGCGCGTCTTCCTCTCAAGCTATTTAGCATGACCAACCTTGGAGCCTTGTCGTACCTGAAGCCAGTGATATGATTTCAACGATATGCTGAACCATATTTCTCTATCGAGAATTGATCTGAATCTGCTCGTGCTCTTCCAGACTGTCCTGGAGGAGGGTCATGTCGGGCGCGCAGCGGGCCGGCTGAACCTTACGCCATCCGCCGTGAGCCACTCGCTGGGACGGCTGCGACATCTTTTGAATGACCCGCTTTTCTTGCGGACGCCGAAGGGCGTCGTACCGACAGCGCGCGCGCTGGAACTTGGCGAGCCGGTGGCTGACATCCTGGCGCGCGTGGGACGCGTGATCGCGTCGGCTGTCCCCTTCGACGCGGCAACGAGCAGTCGCCGTTTCGTGGTTGGCGCACCGGACGCGATCATGGCGTCGCTGATGCTCCCATTACTGGAGCGCCTCAGCAGGAAGGCCCCCCGCGTCGACATCAGCCTCATCCACCTGATGCCCGTGCGGCACGTCGGCTCCGAGGAGCATCCCTGGCAGGCGAGCCTCCAGAAGCTGGAAAGGCGCGAGATCGACATCGCCATGCTGCCCCTGCGTATGGTGCCGGCCCGCTTCGAGGCGCGGAAGCTCTATGAGGAGGATTTCGTGGTCGCGATGCGCAAGGGCCACGTGTTCGCCCGCACACCGACACTCCCCGCATTCTGCAGCGCTCATCACCTCCTCGTATCGCTCGACGGCAGTCCACACGGCTTTGTCGATGAACTGTTGGCAAAGCGCGGGCTGCAACGCCGCATTGCCCTGACCGTGCCGACGTTCATGATGGCCCTTCCCCACCTTTCAAGCTCCGATCTGATCGCGGCGTTGCCGCGCCGGCTCGTGGAGCGACACGCACCCCGCTTCGCCCTGGCTGCCGTCGAACTTCCTCTCAAGCGCAAGTCCGATCTGATCCAGGCCGTCGCGACCAAGGCCGCAATAATGGATGCCGGCATTGGGTGGCTGATGCAACAAATTGGCGAAGGTGGCTGAGTCACACCTAAAATATCTCGCTGATATCTAAAAGACGCGTCTCTTCGCTCGATCTGCTACCGGATCTGCTCGGTCCACTCTTTGAGCTTCTTGCTCTCGGCAATCATGCGGGCAGCGCGTTCGAGAAGGTCATCTTGCATCGCTGCAACTTCAAGGCAGCAAAAAGCCCGCAGGAGGGGCGGGCCTGAGCTTCTGTCCTGATTACCGGTTGCCTGAGCCAATGGGTTGCTCCGGCGAGCCGGCCCCTGATCCTGTGGTGCCGATTGGCTTGCCGTTCGCTGTGTGGCCCACGCCAACCCCGGGCGCACCCACAGCGCCAGCGCCTGCGGCGCTGTCCGGCGCGGCAGTGTTGGTTCCTTGGGTCGCTGCCTTTTGCTCCGCAGCGACCGTGCCACCCGGCGAAGCCTGCTTGCCCGTCGGTGTGGGGGATTGCGGAGCTTGCGTCGAAGAAGAGCTCTGACCGTTGTTCTGGTTACCGTTTGAAGCCGCTGGTGGGGTGCCTTGCCCGATCGGATTAGAGAAAGGTGCGCTGCCCGGATTGATGGGCGTAGCTGTATTTCCTCCGGTCGTGCCAGCAGTTCCAGCGCTCGACGTTCCTGCTGCGCCCGAGCTTGCCCCGCTGCTTCCAGAAGCGCCGCCGGACGCTGCTCCGCCCCCACCGCCTCCGGCGCCACCTCCGCCTTGTGCCAACACCGGGGAGGTCCCGAGGATCAGAGCGAGGACAAAAATAAATGTGCGGTTCATGACCTTCTCCATGTGAAAAAGTCAACCGCTGGGGAGAAACGTTGGTTCCTAGCCGCCCGCTCCCTCAGGGACTGCTCGATCGCTCGCCCCAAGGGGCCGCTGGCGTCCCGCTCCAAACAGTGGGCATCTCAGTGCCCGCGTCGAACTGTTCGCTTGCTATCTGCTCGATCGTCGCTCGGTGCCTCTTAAACGTGCCGGCTAAGTCGTTTGGATCGGTACCGTCCGCGATCGCGCGATCGCGCAAAGCGGACCAGTCGACCCGGCAGGCGATGCGGTCGTCGCCGTCGAACATCGCGAACAGGATGGCTTCAGGTGCTGCCTGCTCGAACTCGCCGGAGGGGTCGGGTGAAAGGGGCAACTTGGAACTCGCGCTCACGATGTCATGCTGATTTCGATCGACGCCGAGACGGTCAGGACGCGAGCAATCTGCGTCCTCACGATGACCGACATCGGCCCCATCTCTGCGCGGATTTCGCTTTTGGTCCGAATGGCTTCAGCGAGGGCTCTCAGGGCAGCGCCGCGGGCGGCGGCCAGGTTTGGTAGATCCTCGCCGGCATCATCAATGGTGAGACCGAGGTCGTCGTGAAGATCGAAAAAGTAGCGCGGCATGCCCATCAAAACGCTGAAAGATGCCGCTCGTTCCTTCGCAGGACCTAACCCAGCGAGGCGCTGCCGAGATAGTAGTCGATCAACCAAAAAGTCCCGTAGAAGCTGACACCGAGCAGAAGCAGAAGGCCGATACCCATCAACAACTAGTCTCGTTTTGAGAAAAGAACGGCTTGTTGAGGAAGAACTCACAGTAGCCCGGCGCGGCCCTCGGCCTATTGATCGATCGCGACCTGGATGGCGAGGACGTGGTCGTGACATCAGCCCTCCTTTTACGGGCCTTCGGACATGTCCGGTCGGGTTTCTCTCATTCCGAAAAAACTGCGGGTGATGGTCGAAGCCCTTGGGTGATTACGGGCGGTCTGTCACAAAACCTGCTGGTGGTCGACGACATCCGCATAAGGACTGATGCGGCAAGCCTCGCGTTCGGCGCCGCGATCGAGCTGGGCGAAATTACCAGCGTCGGAGGTAACTTCTATCTGAGAGCGGCGCTGCGAAAGATGGAGACGGTCACAATCAACATAGGTAGCGGCAGGCTAGAGGATCCGCCTCCCCTCGGCCCAATTTTCCACTACACCCGGTGGAGTGCAGGCGTCGTCAGAGACAAGCCGCTCATTGAGTTTCCATTTGCCAAAGGGCCATGAGATGACCGACAAGTTGACGGCTGAGCAATATGCGGCAAGCGCCCAGCAACTCGGTGAGATATCGATGAGGCAGTCAGTCGTCACTATGATGAGCAAAGACGCGAACTCGCCACCCAGGGGCGATGCACGCTCTTGCGGGATGCTGCCGGCAGATAATCATGGAACGGCCCGAGAACGGTCCTGACCTGGGTGCGATCCTGATCAGCGCGCAGTTCAGGGAAATCCTTGCCAACGCAGGCATGGTCATCATGCCTCCTTCACGCGATCCTGCAGTTCGGGAAACGTTGAACCCGCATCTTGTGCTTTAGCTTGACGGATTGTTTCCCATTCCGAGCGATCTGTCTAGACTAGCCGCAACTCTCGTGACATCCGATAAAACGCGCAAACAGGGGTCCTATTTGTCCCGATCACTGATATGTCGCGCCAGTCTCTGCTAGTGCAAGGACCGCAGTTGCGGATGGGTTATCATCGGCACAGCGGCAGGTTCGGAGGCGGCTTCTGCATATACAATGGTGACGCTTCAGCCTTCGTTCGAATGCAGCTGAATTCATGAGTAGCCTGCCAGTGGATCGGACGAAGCGATACTTCCTCCGGCGGCTCGCCGATGTCACCGTTCAGGCCTCAAGCCCCGAACCGCGTACCGCACCAGCCCCGCCGTCGAGTTCACCTGTAGCTTGCACATCGCGGCCGCGCGCCGTGAGTTCGTGGTGGCCCCCGCCGTCGGCGTCCGATCCGCAATCGAACTCGTTCACACAGCTCTGAGTGCACAAACGATTCGGCTGCAGCCAGCAGCAGCGTGTTCGCATCCGACTTCACTCGGAATGCGCGCGCGCTTGCCTCGAACACCTCGCGATCAAGCCCGAATTATCACGGTGAAGATCAGAATCTCTGTCTGCGAGGTGATCCCTGATCCGCCGGGCCGCCTCGACGCCCGTCATGCGTGGCATCGAGAAGTCAAGAATGGCGACGTGAGGCCAGCTCTCGATCGCAGCAGCGATCGCCTTGGCGCCATCATTGACCTCAGTGACCACCTCCCAATCCGCTCGTTGCCGTAGACACTGGCCGGGCATAACAACCGATGCGTTGGGCACTCAGATTAAGGCTATCTTCGACGAGGCATGTGCAGGAGCATAAGTGAGAGCTAAAAGAGCCTTGAGCCCGACGCCCAACGCCAAATTCAAGCCGAATACCCCTTCGACCGACAACGGTTGCAGCGAGATCGTGCGGTTGGATCCTCCTACGAGTACATTCGCGCCCATTCCTATGCCAAGGGACGCGTTCCCGCCGACGCCTACGAACGCTCCTCGCAATGTGCCAGGACCGATATGGCTCGTCGGCGCAAGGACGCTCCAAAATAGCCTTCCCCCTCCCGTGATGCCGACATCCACACCCAGGCGAGTAATCCTGCCCAGATAGCGATAGAGCTGTCCTGTATTTGAGCGGAAGACGCAATTCATCCGCTGTCGCGAGCTAATCAATAATCCAACTCTCGGCCCGGTCTCGCAAGTGAGTCCGCCCACTCGAACCGGTTGCCTTTGCGCATGCGCGGGTGCGGCGAGTAAAAACGTGCAAATCCCCACGGCAAGAAGGCCCTTTAGCATCGCCCCCTCCAATTCGTCGATCACGGCGGCTCTATAGTTGCCGCGCGGGCCTCTGCTGCACGGTGTCACAGCGGATCAGAGCAACAAATGTCGAGATATAGCGTCTGCTGGCTCATTCCATCCGGCAAAACCCTGAGTAAAGTCATGGGTGTTCACAGTTATTGATGCGCGCAACGGCGTGCTCGCAGCCAAGACCGCACTCGACGAGCTTGAGTACGATGAACGCGCCGAGCTGGTTGACGTAGACAACGTCTAACCAACGCAAGACATCTATGCTGCCCGATGTCGGCGGATTTCGAGCGATCATCGTTGTGACACCGACCGGCGTCGGCTGGGTTGACCCGGCAGCGATCGACCATGGCACAGATTTGGCACGCCAGCGGTATATAGCGAGCGTCGCGGGCAGACGATGCCCGAAACGACCGAGGAATGGTTCAAGCGCGCCACGCTCAGATCGCCGCGGGACAAGCCGCAATGAGCGATGACGACAAGGTCTCGCGCATGCCGATCAGGTTTAAGGCGCCGCCCGAGAGGGTGACGAGGCGCCGTTCCTCAAGGTGATCGATCGATAGGGCGACCCGAGGGGGGCGCGCCAGCAGAACTGGCCTCGCAGCTCATGGTCTACGTTCTCTTTCACTATGACCCCTGTTTTGGGATCAGCGGGGAAATCCATCTTTTGTCCGTTCTTGATGCCCCCACCTCTACACGCTCCGGAGTTCGGCGCAGGCGTCAAGTACGCCGTCGAGAAGGCCAGGTTCGAATTGCACGAGAGCGGAACCTACGCACGGTTGTTGCGGGGCGAAGGTGGTTACTGATGATGCGTTCGCTTGTGACGTACAGCGGGCTTTCCGCCTTTCCCGGCGTAGTAAGGATTGACCACGCATGACGCCGCGCGGCCTGATGCAGAGGCCTGACACTGGGCCATGTTGGTGTACGCGCACTCGAAGTAGTAATCCATGAAGCCGCCCGTAAAGACTTGGAGGCAAACCGGATAGGCGGGGTCGTAGGTTTGCGCATGCAGGGATGTGGCGGCGCAGAGTGCGCCGCTCACGAGAATTGCAAGGACTGGGACACGCATCAGAACACTCCTCCCTCAATCAGAGCGAGCAAGTTAATTGGACACCTGCTGCTCCGCTAGTAGGAACAACGGGCGGGTCGCGGCGGGAGATTGTCCCTTTGGGTCCGCTCGCGGGGCTGGCCTAGGAACGCCCGGACCAAAGCAGCGTTGGCCGGGCATGCGCTTCTATTTCGATTATCAAGACTTCGCCGGGACAATCCGCGACGACGACGGTGAGGAGCTTTCTGACCTCGCGGCCGCCCGTGATGCTGCGATGAGATACCTAGCCGAGGGAATACGGGACCACAGTCCCTGGGGACTGACTGACAAACTTTCCGTCGAGGTACGGTCGAAAGAGGCGCTGATCATGACAGTGTCCGCGACGATTGAAGTGGTCGCAGCACCGTCCGACGGTAAGAGCGGCACTCTCTCCTAAGTGAGAGCGTAGCGCTAAGAGGAGCTGCCATGGCCCATCATTTGCCTATCGCGCTGGCGGCAGTCATTCTGGCTGCGAGTACCATCGGAGCGGCCGCGCAGGATAATGCGGCGCCGGGGCCGAGCGATACTCAGCACAATGTATCGGGGGCGGCCCTACACCTGTCGCCCGAGCAGGAAAAGGCGGTGTGGCAACACGTTAACGCCTATCCAATTGATCCTCCGCGATCGCAATTGACGGTGCCTGTCGGCGAGGCTTTGCCTAACCACCTTCCTCTGATGCCGATACCCGATGAAGTGGCCGCAGAAGTTTCATCACTGAAGGGATACGACTACACGATCATGCACGACAGACTTTTGATCGTGAATAGGATGGACAAGACCGTGGTTTACGTGATCGATGGGACATTGCGACGCAATAACTAGCTCGGATTGCCTCTTGCGCAGAGTCGGTCTCCAATGTTCAACCCGGCTCGGGGCCGTCCTCCGGGAATGCATCGCGCGGAGCTTCCGCCGATCTCGACGCACCTGTCACGATCCCGCTTGGATTAAGGGTTGGGGAGCAAAGTATCATGCGTATCTCGCCCTCGATCGTGCCCGGTTCCGATCGGGACATCTATCCCGTGCTCGATGACTTCGGCGAATACCTGGGGCCAATCCTGGCGCGAGACGGATGCAGAGCACATTGACCGCGAGGCGCTCCTGCCCCCTCACCTCTGCGGCAAACGGATTTCAGTTAACGTTCCTCCAGCGAGGCTTCTTGTCGAAGACTTCACTTCCGCTCGCTTCTGTTGTAAATTCTCCCATCCCACACCACAACGGGAATTCCAGAGGGGAGAAAACGGGAATGCCGCTGTTCGAGGTCAGCATCTGCTTCTGCACTCCTGGCAAAACTTGGCACGAAGATACGTCGAGGGACATCACCGCCGTCATTGATGCGCGCAACGGCGTGCTCGCAGCCAAGACCGCACTGGACGAGCTTGAGTACGATGAACGCGCCGATCTGGTTCATTTCATTCATGTCGGGCATCCGAGGCTGCCTCCCGACCAGCGACGATGACGCCCTTCGGATTGCTAGTCTTGCGTCATCGGTGGCTTGTTCGCCGCAAACTGGCGAGCGCCGATAGTTGACGCGAGCGTCGGCCGCCGCCGCGCAGTCCCACCGCTCGTCCTTCGCTTGCACCTGCTTCTCGATCGGCTCGATCCGGGGACCTGATGGACGCCGCCTGTCCGCGTGCTCGCACTCTACGACCTCAAGGGCCCCCTCGCGCCAGCAACCAGCTCGGTGCCATCGTGATCGTTCGCCAAGCCGGAGTTCTGCTGAATCATTCCATAATTTCAGGCAAAGCGAGCAGGTGTAATAGGCGCAACTGTATTCTATCGCGTGTTCGCTAGGGTCGATCTTCTGGGCTTTTGGCCGGATCCTAGGAATTCAATCAAAGCTCCAGGCGCGAGTCCCCTACGGACAATGGGCGGACGTTTAATGATGCCGCCGCGCCCTTAGCTTGGATAAAGACGTACGTTCGAACCTCTCCTCTCTAATGGACGGCTACCGGGTAGGCGCCACCGGATCGGTCCCGGGAAGTTGTTGGCGACACTTAAAGTGCGCTCCTCGTCTGTCTCGAGAGCTATCTTTTGAGCGAGCATGACGTCGCCCTCTACCAAGCCGCCCAGCGGCACGAAACACCAGCCCGCGCCGAGCCGCCCGTCCTCGTCGATCTCGTTGACGTTCCCGGAGGTTCCCCGCCGGATGCGGTAACGCTTCCCGCTGTCGCATCCTACCACATCGAAGTATCCCTTGCTATCGAACTCCGCCCTTTGCGCGGGTGAAAGCCAACAACGCAGCAGCCGCAGCGCACGAGCTTGAATCGTTTTCTCGGCCTTAGCTGCTTGATAAAGCTTGCCAACCGCGAGGCCTCGAAAAGTCCACGGGCCGATGCGATCAACATTTCTTTTCACTTGGTCATCACCCGCCCACGAGCCGCGGGAAGAATAATGTCTCTTCGGCTGTCGGATCGAACGCCGTTATCCTAATTACCTCACCCGGGCCATTCCGCACTGCCGCAGTATATCCTTTCAGAGTAAATTGCAGAAAGCGCCTCTCCGCCTCTGCCAATGCTTCTGTATTGCAGTTGTCGAAGAAGTGCCTGCTATCGCCGCTGTGGTCCATCACGATTTGCATTGCCATGCTGAGGCTCCCGATTGTCATCAAAGAGGAATGTGGAAGCCAAGCCCTCGTTCCTAAATTCGCGACTGCGGCTGTGAGGCGTACCATGCTGCTACTCGACATCGCGTGCCTTTGACGATCATACGGCGATGTCTGCGCCGACACGTATGGACCCACACGCAACCGCTTGACCAAGAGCTGGCGTTATTCGCTGAAGGCTCTCTAGGGCTAGCGGCTTGCTTCTGCACCATTCCGGCGGAATCAATCGGCCAGGGACACGAAATCGCGCGAATACCTGTTCGGGGGACAACAGTCCGTGTTCTTCCGAACGCGCCCGCGACGCCCGCAAGAACACGGAAATCCTCGCCTGTCTGGGCTGGAATGCCCGCATGCTCGGGTTTCGAGCGCCCTGAAACAGGCAAAGGCCGCGGCGGGAGGCCCTCAGTCCTCTCGTCCTGACAGGGCACTGGCGCGCTCAGATGGCGAGGGCCAGGGCGGCAGCGGCGGCAGGCCAAGGACTTCGCGCACAGGACCGAAGGAACGTCTATGGGCGTCGCAGGCCCCCAGCTCAGCCAGGGCCGCGTAGTGCGCGCGCACCGGGTAGCCCTTGTGATCGGCGAAGCCGTACCCGGGGTGACGCCTGTCGAGCGTTCGCATCAGCGCGTCGCGCGAGACCTTGGCGAGAATGGAGGCTGCCGCGATGCTCGCGGATTTGGCGTCGCCCTTGATAATCGCCTGCTGCGGGATGTCTTTCAGCCGTTTCGCGTCGATCAGGAGATGCTGCGGCGTTACTCCCAGGCCCTCGACCGCCCGCCGCATCGCAAGAATGCCGGCCCAGTAGATGTTGATGGTGTCGATCTCCTCGACCTCGACGAACGCGACAGACCAGGAGACCGCCTTTTCCTTGATTTCGATCGCCAATTCTTCGCGCGCGTTTGCATCGAGCTTTTTTGAATCATCGATACCGGTGATGCGCGTGCCGGGCTTCAATATGACCGCGGCGGCCGCGACCGGTCCCGCCAGCGGGCTCATCCCGGCTTCATCGACGCCAGCGATGGCTTCCTGCCCTTCGTTCCAGAGAAGAGTTTCGAAGCGCAGCATCTTCCGAAGCCGCTGTCCTTCGGACCGGTTTTCGAAGCGCCGCTTTTCGATGGCGGCAAGGATCGAGCGCACTCCCGCCCGCATGTCGGCGCGCAGGATTTCTTCGAGGCTCGCCTCAAGCGGCCTGCCCTCGATAACATAGCGCTGGCGAAGTTCTTCGAGAGAATAGCGGGTCACGGCGACCTCGATAGCAGAGAGGTGGACGTGTCGCCAGGCTTTATGGCGAATGTCTGAACACCGGGTTCCGCTTGTCCGCATCGCCCCAGACTGACGATCTACCGAGGTCTCTTTGCAAAACGATCGCTATCCGTCGCCTCCGGCTTCCCCTTCTCGCGCGCCCTCAGATCCCTCGCGATCTCATCGACCGACGTCTCGCGGGCGAGTTCGTCCGGCGCGCAATCGTCGTCATCGTCGCAGTCGAGGCGCTTCGCGATGCGCTGCAATATGCGGAGCGATCTCGTCGCCTCGCGTTCCGCAAGCAGATTGATCTGGAGTTCGAGATGGTCGCGGCGCTCAAGGCTGCGGTCGATGGTGCCCTGCCGGATCAGCACGCATGAGGTCAGGACGACGGCTTCGAGCGCTAGGATCAATGCAAGAAGCGGAAACGGGTATTCGTCGATGGCGCGATGCGGGAGCCAGACGTTGAACGCCATCCAGGCGGCGACAATCGCGAATTGCAGCACGATGAACCGGGTCGTGCCGACAAACCAGCCGATCCAGTGGAATAGCCGGTGGTAAGCGGCGAGGTCCTGCTCTTCCTCTTTTTCGAGGCGCAGTATGGCGTCGATATTTTCGGCTGGGCTTGCGCTCCTGTCTGCCCCGGCCGGCTTCATCACCCGGCGACCCGGTCTGCCGCGCGCCGCGCCGCTTTGCCTGTTTTGTCGACGGCCGCCTCACCGACTTTTTCCGCGGCCGCTCTCGCCTCGCATTTCGAGCGGATGTCTTCCAGCTCGTCATCCGTCAGGTGTTCGATGCCGACGAGAGAATTCCTGGCCTCGCTGACGCGGATCAGCTCATCAAGCTTGACCTGGATCGCGGCGCTGTCCCGGTTCTGAGAATTCTGAATGAGAAAGACCATCAGGAACGTGACGATGGTCGTCCCCGTATTGATAACGAGCTGCCAGGTATCCGAGAAGCCAAAGATCGGGCCGCTGACGCCCCAGACAATCACAATCCCTGCGGCGAGGATGAAGGTCGACGCCCTCCCGGCCGCAAGCGATGTCTTGTTGGCGAGATCGCCGAAGAACTTCGATACGCCCGAAGGCTCGCCTTTGTCCTTGCCGGTCATATCGCCCTCATCAGCCGCCTGCTCAACCGGCGCCGCGCTACAGAGTTCCAATCCGAAGGAACCTTAGCCTCATTTGCTCATTGCCCCGGCAGATGGCGAAAATCGCGCCATCCCATTCGAGGGGATAAAATGATCGACAAAGTCGTAGTGGCGCCCACCGGCTCACGGGCATCGTTTCTGTCAGGCGTTTCCTGGCCTTCAATTGTCGCGGGCGCCGTCGTCGCCTGCGCGATGACGCTCCTCCTGGTCGCATTCGGGACAGGGCTCGGCCTGAGTGTCGTCTCGCCCTGGGCGGGGTCCGGCATCTCGGCAACGACCTTCAAGATCACGACCGGGCTATATCTGATCGTTATCGCCATGATTTCCTCGTCGCTCGGGGGCTATATCGCGGGCCGGCTGCGGTCGGGCTGGGACGGCGTCGAGCCTGACGAAGTCTACTTTCGGGATACGGCCCACGGGTTTGTCGCCTGGGCGCTTGCGTCCGTCCTTGGCGCTGCGCTTTTGGCCACCCCGGCGACGAGCCTTGTCAGCGGTGCGGTGACCGGCGCAAGCCAGGGCGCAGCGTCTAGCGCCGCCCAGTCCGCGGGTTCGATGGACGGCTACGTCGATACGCTCTTGCGCAGCGACCCCGCGGCGCAGGGCCAGAACGCGAACCCCGCCGACACGCGCAGCGAGGTGACGCGCCTGTTCACCCGGAGCTTCCGCAACGGCGGCGATCTCAAGGGTCCGGATCGTGAGTACGCGGCAAAGGTCGTCGCGGCGCGGACCGGCCTCAGCCAGGCGGACGCGGAGAAGCGGGTGAATGATGTGGTCACTCAAATAAAGGCGGATGCGGACGCTGCGCGCAAGGCCACGGCTGCCCTCGCATTCTGGATTACGGCTTCGCTACTTCTCGGCGCCTTCTGCGCAAGTCTCGCCGCCACAGAAGGCGGCGGCCTTCGCGACGGCACCTGGAAACTTCGTCGCTAACTGAAAGGAAAAGACCATGCCGATTCTCTTGTGGCTGCTCGGAATCCCGATTCCGCTGATTATTCTCATCCTCCTGTTGAGGTGAGACACAGGCTCTGCGGCGGCTTGCCGGAGGGTAGGATGCTTCCCGGTTTGCAGGCTTGCAAACTTGCAGGTTTGGCATGCGAGTTGCCGCCGGTTTGTTGCGACCTCGATTTCAGCGCCGCCGGGATTTCGGCGGCGCTGAGCGGCTTTGAGCGCTCAGCGCGGCCTCGGGTCGTGCGAAAGGGCCTGAAGAAGTTTCGTCACTTTGTGACGAGAAACTGATCTCCGCCTTCAGGTTAAGTGGACCTTTCGGCTTCTGAGCGGCCTGCAGCATCGCAAGGTGCCTCTCCCGCTCCCATTTTGCCTTGTAGTATTGATGAGACCTGAACAATTTCTCCGCGGGCGATAGTTTATCCATCCCCGGATCGGATACTTTCGGGGCGGCGGGCTCAGGCTTCCATGGCTTACGCCACTCATCCTTCAGGAGTACCTTCCTGCGCATGAGCAAGAAATCAAACACAGACGTCATCGGGGGCTTGCTTATCGCTAGCCCGCTCTGCCTGACGAAATATCTCCCTGATGTGTTCGACCTGATCGTCACTGAGGTCAGATTTAATCAGAAGCTCCACAAATTCCATCACGCTAAACTTCATATGTCAATTTTATCATAGTGTCGCCAACTTCCGCAAAAAGCGGCGTTCGCCGCGGATACGGCCGGTTTCCGGGTCTTGCGCGCGTCATTGCAGGGTATCCTGCGGCCGAGCTGCAAAGCCGGCCGCAGAACGCCCTAGCGCGGCCGGAGCTCCGGCCGCGCGATGGCAAGGCGGATGTTATGCAGATTGTAATGAGCGATCCTTAGTTCGTGCGAGCCTTCCGCAAGATGCGGCAGGCTCGCCGTGATTTCGCGCAGCAGCACCTGCAGATCGATCTTCGTGGCGCGCAGCAATTCGCTTTGTGAAATAACTCTCATGATTTCCTCCGTTGTTTCCGGCCACGGACATCGCGGCCTTCTTGCGACGCGGAGGAACGCCGCAGGCGGCCGGCTGCATCTGCTTCAGACCGCAACGTCAGTGGAGGAGCGGGATGGGCGTTAAGACCCGCGCTTGCAGCCGCCAGGCCGCCGAGGTGCTTAAGTCGGCAAGATCAAAAGGACGCGGATGTTTTCGTGGACGGCGGAGAAAAGAGTGAGGGTGGTTTCACGCGAATTGATTCATAGCGCCACGCGCTGCAGGGAAGCTGCGGCCGAAATCGCGGCTTGAAAACATGAACTGAGATTGGTCGTTTCAAGCTCCGGCTTACCGGAGCGCACCGGCGTGACGCCACGCGCGGTGCTATTTCGTGTGGCCGGTGCCGGGATCTTTCGGGGTGTTCTTATCAACCTGCGGCGTCATCTTTCCGGGGGACGGCTTCCCGGGCACGCCGCGCGGGCCGAGCTTCCCACGCTGCATATCTTCTTCCGAAAAGCCGGGCTCGCGGCCGTTGACCGGTTTACCCGGCATTTCCTGCCCCTACTCCATCCTTGCCTTTTCCTTCAGGTCGCGGATGCGCGTTTCCGCTTCTTCTTTTGACTGGACGACTTCGGACCAGTCGCTGACGCGGGCTTCCTTGCTCAGTCGCTTCAGCTCTTCGAGCTGTTCCGCGGTCGGCTTTTCCATGCATTCCTCCTCATGAGGCGAGTTGCAGATCGCGGTGGCGGTAGGCGTCGATGGCGCGATTGGCCAGCATGAGCGCCCTCCGTTCACCCTTCATCACCATCTCATCCACGGCTTTCTGGAGAAAGCGGCTTGCCTCCGCCGCATCGGCAATCTCGCCGGAGCGCTCAAGGTAATCCCAGGCGATCTGAATGGATCGCTCGATCAGCCATGGAAGAGGTTCGCTCATGGCTGAAAAAACCCGGCGGGACCGCCGGAGTTCCTAAGGGTCAAAGCGTCCTGCTGCGCAGTAAGGTGTTCAGCGCGTCCTGCTCCCCAGGACCGGGCCATACTCGCGCCGCGGCCGGCGCTCCCCGAACCCCTCACGGGTTTCGGCCGAAGGTGACTGTCCCTCGCGCGACGTTATCGCCCGGCGCAGAAAGAGAACCGAGAGGGGTTGTCTCGATCTTTACATCGTACCAGCCGTCCACCGCGCCGCGTCCGTTGCTCAGAGCTTCTTTCGTTTCCGGTCTCCGCAGCTCTGCTGCAGACCCTCCCGAAACGAAGAGAAGCCTTGGGACCCGGCTTGGTCCGGCTGCATAGGCGCAGAGCAAGATATGCGCGAGCTATGACAAATCGAATTTTGTTGCGCACGTCGCAAAAGTTCGTCCAATCTGAAAATAAAAGGCTTTAATGTTATGAAAAATATCTTTTCCCGCAGACGCAAACGCTTCGACCCTAATCTTTCGAATGACGAAGGCCAATCCTTTCTACATCGGTACGCCGCGCACCTAAATCTAACGGGCATCGAAGTATTCATCGCCTGCGGCGCCGACATAAACAAGCAGGACAACATCGGAATGACTCCCCTGCACTATGCCGCTTTTAATGGACAGTTGCCGGCGCTGCGCGCCCTCTTCAACGCAGGCGCGAACCCTTCTCTCAGGACAATCGACGGCAGGTCTGTCGCCGACATCGCCCGGGCGGGTAACCACGAGCTTGTCGCGAGATACGCGCGCAAGCATTTTCCCGGCTAGTCCAGGCCCGGGGGTTTCGCTGCTCCACGTTCGCGGGCAGCCCAGTGCAATGTTTTTGACTAAAGGAGATTCCGATGAACAGCAGAGAACAATACCAGGCATTCGCTGCCCTAGAGTATAGGCAGCGGCAGGACGCGGCGAATAAAACAACCCTCAGATTGGCGGCGATCTTCGGCGCCGCTTCGCTCCTCGCCCTCGCCTCCGTACCGTATTGGCCTAAGCTCGCCGATGCCCCACTGGCGTCGACCCCGTCGCAAACTCCCACCGGCGCCGCGGCAGCGCCGAAGGTCTTTCCTTTTATTTTAACGACCCGGTGAGCTGGCGTTAGCGCATGCTGTCGCGACCGGGCAGCTCGCGACGTATCAAGCTGCAAATCATTGCCTATCCGCGCCGACACCTTTCAAGCAAAAAAGGGGAGCCAATCGAAATCTGAAAAGGGGGTGTCTTGCTCTCTGCATGATATCAGCCGTCCGCAGCGCCGCGTCCGTTGCTCAGAGCTTCTTTCGTTTCCGGTCTCCGCAGCTCTGCTGCAGACCCTCCCGAAACGAAGAGAAGCTTGGGACTCGCCTTGGTCCGGCTGATCCATGGAATTCGGTGCAATCACGCATCCAACAACATGGAGAAAAAACACCATGCAACTTCAACATATCGATTTATCCCAGCTCAAGATCTCGCCTGTGAACGTGCGCAAGCACGGCGCGCAGGAGGATTTAGGCGAACTGATCGCAAGCATCAGGAGCCTCGGGGTCATCCAGCCGCTTCTTGTGCGTCCTAACTGTGAAGGCTACGAGGTCATCGCAGGCCAGAGGCGACTCCTCGCCTACCAGGCCCTGCAGGCGGAAGCGGAAGGTGCCGTGCAGGTGCCCTGCGCCATCCTTGAGACAGGCGATGATGCGATCGCGCTCGAGGCTTCCCTTGCCGAAAACGTCGCACGCCTGCCGATGGACGAGCTCGACCAGTACGAGGCCTTCGCCGCGCTGACCGTGCAGGGACGAAGCGTCGCCGAAATCGCGAACCAGTTCGGCGTAACTGAGCTTCTCGTGAAACGCCGCCTCGGCGATCATCCGCGCTGATCCCGCAAATCCGGGACGCCTACCGGGCAGGAAAGATCGAGGCGGAGACGATGCAGCAGCTGACGCTCGCGACCGCGAAACAGCAGAAGACGTGGTTCAGGCTGTTCAAAAACCCGGAGGAGCATGCCCCGACGGGGAGACGCCTGAAAGCGTGGCTGTTCGGCGCTGAAATCCCGGCGAGCTCCGCGATATTCCCGCCAGAGCTATACACCGGCAATATCGTCTCGGACCTTTTTGGCGAAGAGCGGTATTTCGACGACGCGGAGAAATTCTGGAAGCTGCAGACCGAAGCGATCATTCACCGCCAGGCCGCCTATCTTGAAGAGGGCTGGAGCGACGTCGTCATCATGGAAATCGGCGCGCATTTTTATGAGTACGACAAGGTGAAACGCGGCCGGGCAAAAGGCGGCAAGGTCTATATCTCCTGCGCGTCCAACGGCGAAATCGGCTTTCATGAAGGCTGGCTCGACGCGAAGGAGGCCGCGAAGCGCGACAAGGCGAAAGCGCAACAGGCGAAAGCAGGCGCACAGCCGGAAGACGAGCCTGCCCCCGCGAAGCCTGAGCTGACCAGCAACGCAATACGTTATATCGACCTGCACCTGCAGAACGCGGTGCGCATCGAGCTTCTCAAGGCGCCGCAGATCGCCCTGAGGCTCCTGGTGTCGAGCGTCATCACCAGGGAAGCGTGGCAGGTTAAGCCTGAAAGGCAGGACGGCCACCATCCGGCGGTCTTAGCCTCCATCGAAGCAAGCCCGGCCAAAGCTGCCTTCACAACCGTCCAGAACGAACTCCGGAGCCTTCTCGGGCTGCAGGACGAGGGCTACCTGTCAGCGGAGTGTGGCGCGGACCTTCCGAAGCTGTTCGCAAAACTGCTCACGCTGCCGGACGAGGACATCCTCAAACTCCTGACCTGCCTGATGGCGGAAACACTGCCGGCAGGCAGCGCTGCCGTGGATATTCTCGGCCATCTGCTCAAGGTCGACATGCAGACATGGTGGGCACCGGAAGAGGCCTTCTTCGACCTTCTGCGGACAAGCCGGCGATCAACGCCATGCTTGCCGAGGTCGGGGGTAAACAGTGCGCCCGGATCCGGGTCGCTGAAACGGCCAAACAGCAGAAGGAGGCGATCCGCCACTGCCTCGCAGGGACGGGAGGCCACAACAAATCGGAAGCCTGGCTGCCGCGCTACTTCCACTTCCCCATGCAGTCTTACACGAAGCGCAAAGGCCTCCGCGCCGTGGATGACTGGAACGCCATGAAGAAGCTGTTCAGCTAGATCCCTGTGAGCGAGCCGGGCGGTGCCTGAGGTGCCGCCCGGATTTTTCAGGCCGTGACGTTAAGAAAAAAGCCCGCCTTCGGCGGGCTTTTTCACCAAGGAGATTTTTATCAGATCGGCGCGAGCCGGTAATAGTCATCGACAGCGCGCGTGCGGGTCTGGTCTCCCCAATTCCAGTCATTGTCGCTTCCGTATTTAGGGGCGCCCTCCAGCTGCTGCTGGGTTATGCCGGTGCGGTAGCCGCCGAGATTCGTGTCGTACTTCAGCGAATGCCAGGGAAGCGGATAATGGTCGTCGCCCATTCCAAGGAAGCCGCCGGAGCTTAAAACCGCGTACGAGACCTTGCCGGATTGTTTGTCGATCATCAGGCGCTCGATCGACCCGATCTTCGTGTCGTCCGGTCCATACACGGCGGTGCCTTCAACCTTGTCGCTCCCGATCAGAGTGCCCGTCTCCCGTTCTTCTGTAGCCATGAGGTCCTCCATCACTAGCGCACCCTCGCTCAACCGCGCGTTCAGAAGAACGTTCCGCCCCCACCACTTCTGGTCGTTTCGCCGCAGGGCGTTCATAGCGAACAGGACGCTTCCCTAATTCAGGCGTCTCTAAACTGTCATTGGTTTCAACGTCCCGCAGCCTCAGCGGGATAGTGGCTTCATTCCACGGCGAGCATTTTTGCAACCTTATGTAGAGTTATGTAAACTGAGAGTTGGGGGAATAGTGAAGGATACAAGGTGTGCGCGGGCAGACCGCGCACACCTTGAGGGGGATCGCCGCCCTCGTGTGACCCCCGCTCGGTCGTCCGGCACTACCGCCTGCCTTGCGGCAGCGGATGACAGGACGACGCGGGACTTTCGATCCCGCAGCCTGCGACCATGGCGAGAGGCGGCCATGGATGCGCCCCGGATGGCGCGCGAGCCGAGAACGGTCTCGCCCTTCGACATCCGGCAAAGGGCATTCGGTGCCCCTTGTACCCACGACCAGGGCTCACGGCCGCCCTGGACCAGCCTGCGGCGCGCGGTGCCTGTATGCACGCCGCCGACGAGGGGCTTTCGCGCCCCTCGCGACCACGACCGGGCCTGGTGCCCGGGAGGAGCCACAGCCAGGGGAGGCGCGATGGCGGAGAGCGGCAGCGAGACGCGGCAGCGAAGCGAGCGGTACACGGTCCGCTTCACCCCGCTTGAGGACGCCCTTGTATGTGCAAAGGCTAATGCAGCGGGCGTTCCCGTCTCTACCTTTCTTCGTAACACAGCCCTCTCCTTTCCCATCCCGCGCGTAGCCAGGCGCCCGACCTCGAACCACGAGGACGTGGCGCTGCTGCTCGGAAAAATCGGCCAGCTCGCAACGGCGTTCAGGAGCGCTGCAGGGCTTGCGGATGCGGAAGCGGTCGAGACGGCGCTGGCCGACCTCTCCGAACTCCGGCTCCTTTGTCTAACCGCCCTGGGGCGCCAGCCATGACGCGGCAGGCGCATTCCATGGCTGTATCGCGCGGCACTCATATGCGCGGGCGGTCGCCGTGATTATCTCGGGGCTGCAGACCGGTAAAGCGCACGAGTGGCGATCAGCGTCGCGAACTCTGCCGGCGCACGGCTGGCTTTTTCTCCCGCTCAAGGACGACGTCTTTTGCGTTTTTGTCAGCGCGCAGGCCGAGATAAACAGGATGGCGCATCTCACCCGAGCTGGTCCACTCCGTGAACTTTACCTCGGCGACGAGCCGAGGCCTCACCCAGGTCGTCACCGCTTCATCCTTGACCTTTTCCGCGAAGGGAGACTTAGAGGTCTTCAGCTTCACCAGCTTTTTGTGCAGATCTTCGAGCGTCTCATGGCTGAAGCCCGTGCCGACATGCCCGATGTAGCGCCAGCCGTTTCCCTCGCGAAGGGCCAGGGTCAGCGCGCCGAAGAAAGGCCGCGTGCGGCGGGGCGCGGTGAAGCCAGCGATGACGACTTCCTGGCGTCGGGAGGTCTTGATCTTGAGCCAGGCATCCGTTCGCGCGCCGGACAAGTATTCGCTGTCGGCGTGCTTTGCCATGATGCCTTCGAGGCCTTTGCGTTCGGCCTCTGCGAAAAACTTCGTGCCGGACGCCGCGCGGTGGCGGCTGAACGCAATCAGCTTATGTTTTGGCAGGATGGCTTTAAGCCTCTTCTTGCGCTCCAGGAGGGTTAGCCCACGAAGGTCTTCACCGTCCTGAAACATGATGTCGAATGCGACGTATTGCAGCTTCGCTTCGTGGCGCAGCGCGTTCTGCAGAAGCTGGAAGTGCGAAACGCCGTCTTTTCCGATCGCGACCAGCTCGCCGTCTATAACGGCATCCCCTTTTACCGCTTCGAGCGCCTGCGCGACCTCGACATAGCTGTGGCTGATGATTATGCCGTTGCGGCTGTATAAAGTGACGCTCCCGTTTTCGATTTTGGCGACCATGCGAAAACCATCGTACTTGTCTTCGAACACCCAGCCCTTGTCATCGAAGGGCGCGTCGGTCAGCGTCGCGAGCATCGGCTGCAGCTTTTTTGGCAGGGTGGAGACGCGGACCACTACGAAACCCTTCCTTCGAGCAGGTTACGAAACGTAATTGAATAGCGGAGGCTTTCGACGGCCGGGATGCTGTGCTGCCATTCGGTCCGCGAAGGACCGCGCAGGAGATAAATGGAGCGCGGCTCGGCGGACAGATTATGCTGCTCGAACCCGATATCCTTTCTTCTGCGAAGCCGGAAAAGGCAGGCGGACAGAAGAGAGATGCCTACGACATCGCCAAAGACAGAACGGTCCTTGTGCCATCCGATTCCGGCCCCGCTTGCATACTCGGTGACAAGAACCTGCTGAAAGCTGCCGGGAGCGCTTCCGGCGAACGCTTCCGCGCGGCCGCGAAGACCGGTCAGAAACTCCGGCATGTCGTCCGCCTTCGTCAGCCCGCCGCCGTTGAAATCGTAGCGCCAGCCGAACGAGACCGTCCTGCGCTTACCAGTGAAGCCGCGGAATTCAAACTCCCTGAACGGGAGGGCTTTGATATCGATCAGAAGCCGCTCTTCTTCCTCAGCCGTCAGAAAGTCGCGCTGATACTTCATGCCTTCAGGGAGACCTGCGTCCCCAAAAAGATCCAATGTGCCGCTACTTTCGCGCACGCGCCTTTTTCCGTGACCTGGTCTTTGCCGGCTTGCGGTCGCCGCGGTCGCCCTCACCCGCTTTCGCGGCTTTTTTGGCTTTGGTGCGTCTGTCCTGCGAAAGCGAGCGACCAACGTCATCGCTCTCTTTGATCCGGCCCCCTCGCGTCGCGCCTGATGTAACGCTTGTCGCCTTTGGGCTCGATCAGTTCGCGTTTTGCGGCGGCCCGCCATTTCGTGATGCGTTTCATTTCCTTCCTCAGTCTGTGTTCCCACCCAACTTTCCGCGAGGCCGCGCGGTTCCGTTTTTTGAGAGGGCGCGCCGCCTGCTGCGCAGCCGGTCAGGCTCTAGCGCGTGCCGCGCCCGGGCCTTCGTCCCGGCCATCCGGTGACGATCCTTCGCGCGAAGGCCGGGACTTGCGCCCCCTTCGGCCGTCAAGGGCTAGCTCGCTCGCGCTCGTGCGCAGCGCACCCTTGACCGCCGATCCCCGCTCATTGCCGCAGGGCTAGCCGGGTTGCAGGCCGCAACCCGCTTTAAGGACAGGAACCAGCATCCGCGCCGCTCCGTTGGAGCTGGCGTTTGAGGATCAGGCCATGGCAAAGAACGACGACCTTCGCTGGGGAAGTCCGGGAGAGAACGCGGTTCATATCTGCGTCGATATGCAGAGGATGTTCGCCGAGACCACGGAATGGAAGATGCCGTGGCTGCCGCGCGTGTTGCCGAATATCGTGCTGATCGCAGAGGCGCATCAGGACCGGACCATCTTTACCCGCTTTATCCCGGCGAAAAAGCCCGGCCAGGGCGCCGGCATGTGGCGGCATTACTATGAGCGCTGGGAAGCGATGACCATCGACCGGCTCGGCGCGGAGATGATCGACCTCGTCCCGGACCTCGCGCGCTTCGTTCCGCCAGCGCGCATTTTCGACAAGCACGTCTACTCTCCCTGGACAGGTAGCGACCTGCACCTGCAGCTGCAAAGCGCCGGAGTCGATACCGTTATCATCACCGGCGGCGAAACCGATGTCTGCGTGCTCGCAACCGTGCTCGGCGCGATCGACTGGGGCTTCCGGGTCATCCTGGTGACCGACGCGGTTTGCGGTTCGGCGGACGAGACTCATGATTCCATGATGAATGTGTACCTGAACCGTTTCGGGCGGCAGGTCGAATGCGTCACGACCGAAACGCTTCTGAACAGCTGGCCCGGCAGTGCGCGGGCGAGGCTTGTGTCGTGAACACCTCCTATCTGATCCAGATTCTCCTGCCGAAGGCGAAAGGCAACGGCGAGCCGGTTTCGCAGCAATGGTTTGAAGAGTTTCTGGAAGAGCTGAGCGGAAAATTCGGCGGCGCGACGAGCTTTGTCCGGGCGCCCGGCCAGGGCCTGTGGCGCAGCGGCGAGGAAACACAGCGAGACACCATCGCCGTTATCGAGGTCATGGCGGCAAAACTCGCGCCCGAGTTCTGGCGGAGCCTGCGCGAGCGCCTTGAGCGTGAGCTTTCACAGGAAGAGATCGTCATCCGCGCACAGGAAATTATCGTCCTGTGAACGTGCAGGAACGTTAGCGCCGCTGAATTTTTGTCGCGCTTACCGAAAAAGACTCACCGAGGGCATCAAAACACTGAATGGTCGACGAAGGAAAAACATGGATCTTGAAATACTGAGGGCGGCGGCGGCGGCCATTACGATCATCGCGGCCGCCATGGTCGCAGCGAACATAAACGCACGCGTCACAGTATGGGGCTTCGCTATCTTTATAGCGGCTTCAATCGCCTGGATTGCGGATGGCGTGCTGGAGGCGAAGACCTCGCTTGTCGTCCAGAACGCGGTCCTGCTGTTGATCGACGTCCTCGGCGTATGGCGCTGGCTGCCGCGCGCCGGCAAGGAAGCCAGCGCCGCCTAAGGCTGAGGTGCAGTCCGTCAGGCCTGTTTCCTGTCAGCGATAGACCGGCCCGCGAGCGCGGCCTCTCCCGCAGCCGTCAGGGCGCCGATGGAGGTCTTGCCCTGTTTCGCGCAGCGCACGAGGCTCTCAGCGATAAAGGCCCTAAGCTCGTGGTCCTCGCGGTCGGGCCTGCCTTCACAGATCCGGTCAAGGGCAGCTTCCATGTTCGCGAGCGTACGGCGATCAAAGCTTTCAAGGATCATGGGACTCTCCTTGCGTCGTGTGACGGCCGTCAACAACGGTGGCCGTCGGTGATGGTTTCAATAATGGAACAGATACCGTTCCCCTGGCGGAACAAAAATAAGGGCGATCCATTGGACCGTAATGCCGCGCAAACTCAAGGTCTATCAGACCTCGCAGGGATTTTTTGATCTCGCCCTCGCAGCGCCCTCGATGAAGGCTGCGCTCGAAGCATGGGGCGCGGCCAGCAACCTTTTCCACCAGGGTTTCGCGAAGGAAGCGGAGGACGAGAAGATCATCGCCGCCGCGATGGCAAAGCCGGGCGTCGTACTGCAAAGACCTGTCGGATCAAGCTCCGCCTTCAGGGAGCACGCGGAATTGCCTTCCGCCGCGTCCCTCGACGCGCAGCCCCGCGGGACAAGGGATACGCCCGCCAGGAAGGCGCCCCCAAAGACGCGCGACGAAAAAGTCGAGCGCAAGGCCGCGGCCAGATACGAGAAGGAAGAACGCGAGCGGAAGGCGCGGCGCGTCAAGGAAGAAGCAGAGGCTGCCAGGGTCCGGGAAAGACGAAACAAGGCGATCGAGAAGGCGCAGGCGGCCCTTCTTGAGGCCGAAGCCGGTCACGAGGAAAAAGCTGACGCCATAGTGAAGGATCTTGAGGCCGTGCAGCGCCGCGCCGAGGCGGAGGACGAACGCTGGCGCGAACTCAAGGCGCGCCTTGAGGGCAACCTGCGTAAAGCGAAGGAGTGACCTTGTGCCTTCCGCGTCTCCCATCAAACAACTGACGCTGGAGGAAAGACGCGAACGGCGCCGGCTTCGCCGTGAAAAGCAGCGCGAGAATAACGTCCTGCGCGCGGCGAAGATGCACCGCGTCAGGCTCAAGATGGAAAGCGAGGGACGACCCTCCCCGCCTGAATTGGAGAAAACGCTCTTCGTCGGCTGTTCGGGCTGGCGTTACTGGAAATGGCGGGATTCCTTTTACGCGTCGGTGCCGCAGCCGAACTGGTTCTCGCACTACACGGCAGCGTTCGACACCGTCGAGATCAACGCGTCATTTTATTCATGGCCGACCGTCGCGAATGTGCAGGCCTGGCGCCGCCAGCCGGGCGGCGAGGGCGTCGTCTACACCGTAAAGGTCTGCGAACTCATCACCCATGTCAAAAAGTTCAAGGGCACGAAGACGCTGATCCGGGATTATGGCGTCGTCGCGGATATTCTGGGCGAGCAGATGGGCTGCTTCCTGTTCCAGCTACCGCCGAGCTACCGATACACGAAGGCCCGCCTTGCTGCGATCGTGAGCCAGCTCGATCCCGCGCGCCGCAACGTGGTCGAGTTCAGACACAAGAGCTGGTGGAATGAGGAAGTCTATCGCGCTTTCCGCGATGCCGGGATCATCTTCTGCTCCTGCAGCGGCCCGCGCCTACCCGACGAGCTCGTCCGGACGGCGGACGAGGTCTACGTCCGCCTCCACGGGCCGGAGCGCTGGTACCGCCATAATTACTCGGACGACGAGCTTCGGAAATGGGCGGAAAAGATCAGGGAAAGCGGCGCGAAGCGGACCTGGGTTTATTTCAACAACGACAACGACGCCCATGCGCCGGCTAACGCGAAAACGCTGCATCGCATGCTGTCGCCTCTTCGGCCGAAACGGCGGATCGCCCGCCCCGCATAGGAACCCGGCCGGGAGCGAATGCTTGGATTAGCCATGGTTTCAAGCCGGCAACAACCGGGGTGGAGTACAAATGCTTTTTTGGTTTTCAGCGATGACACTTATGGCCGACGCGCTGGAGGTCATGGAGATGCGGTTCCGGCAGATGGCCGCAGACAACGGCACCTCTCATGAGATGTTTCTCATGGTGACGGAGAAGTTCGACGCGGCCTCGGAAGCGGGCTCGATTTTCATCCGGGGCGGCGATTGCGGTCAGGTGCTCGATCATTACAGGAAGATTGTCGCGGCGAACGCCGAGCGGCTGTCGGCGGGACGATAGGAACGCCAAACAATGCCCGCGATTCCGCGAAGTTCCACAAATGGAAAGGCCGCCGCACTCAGGACGTCCGACGCACGGCAGGTTTGCTAAGGGAAGCTATTTCCGGCCCGCTACGTCACGGCTTGCTTTGTTGCTTTTCTTCCGCGGTTTTTCCATCGGAGCTTTTCGAACGTTCCTCAAAGCGATCGGCGCCTTTCGCCAAATCGTGTCCCGTCCTGCTCTCGGTCTTCGCTTCGTCCTTGGCAGCCGCCTCGCGCAAGCCTTTACCGGCTTGTTCGCCCGCCTCTGATGATTTGGTTTTGTCGTCCATTGTTGCCTCCTTGGCCAAAACGACGCTTGTCCGGAGATGCTTCGTCCCACCCCGTCAGCCGCAGCGATCCAATCAGATCGCCGAGGCCTTGTTCCTGGCCGCGAGGTCTAACCGGGAATTCCCGTCATCATGCCCGGCGCGCAACTAACCGCGCAGCGCTCTGCGGATGTGCGGATAACGAAACCCAAGCGGATGCAGTGCGAAGTCCTGCGCAGTAGTTGGATAACCATTTCGGGATAAGCTGTACGCGCAAAGGCGCCTGCGCATCGAAAGCCTGCCTGACAATTGTTCGAGGTCGTTTGCCTTTGGCGAGGCTGCTGGCGCCTCTTGGTCGGAGCCGTCTGACTCCCTGTTTTGTCGGGGCGCAAGTCCCCTCTATGGCGGTTCGATTACACAGTATTTTTTCACATAGCCAATCATACCGCGATTTATTGATATATTTCAACAAGATATAGATAGACCGAAAGGACTTAAGTCGTTCGCAGGCAAGAGCCTTCGCAATGCGAAATAACGCGTCTCTGGCTTTCGATCAGAAACGCAACCGCGCCGCCAACAACGGGTTCATACGGCATGGAAAGTCCTCACACAGCTCAGACGGAAGTTTGGAGCGACCGGATCGGCCGGCCGCTCCACCCGGACTAGCTGGTTGCAGGTGGGGTCCCGTCGCGCTGGGTCGGCAACAGGTCGAACCTCAGCCGGGGCGCATCCAGAACCGGCGAAAGCAGCGTATCCACCTTCATCGTGGAAGGCGCCTGCGGCCAGGTCAGCCAGGGCATCGTGTCCAGGTACGGAATCGGCGGCAAGGCAATTTGTTCGAAGCCGCTTTTTGCTGCCCGCGGCGGCGACGTTGCTTCCGACCCTCGCGCCGCAAACGGCGCCAGCGCAACGACACTACCGAGCGTCACTGCGAGGAGATTGATTAGGGTTTTGTGGGTGCCCTCCGCCCGAGCGGAGAATGTGAATTGATCCTTGATCATCTCATGCTCCTATCGTCGAAAACTGATCCAGATGTCCTTTCTGTATGTGAGAGGTGGGCCCAGCCGGTCGGCCGGGCCCGATACGCGTTAGAAGTCCATGGCGGGAGCCGGCGCGGCTTCCGTTTTCTTCGGCTTGTCCGCCACCAGTGCTTCCGTGGTGATGAGCAGCGACGCGACCGAGGCCGCATCCTGCAGGGCGGTGCGCACGACCTTCGCGGGATCGATCACGCCGGCCTTCACCATGTCCTGGTATTCGCCGGTCGCGGCATTGAAGCCCCAGTTGTAGCTCTGGTGCTCCAGAAGCTTGCCTACCACCACCGACCCGTCCTCACCGGCATTTTGCACGATCTGGCGTGCAGGCACCTGGACCGCGCGGCGTACGATATCGACGCCGGCCTTCTGGTCGGAATTGGCGATCTTGATGCCCTCGAGGGCCTTTAGCGAGCGCAATAGCGCAACGCCGCCGCCCGGCAGGATGCCTTCCTCGACCGCCGCCCGCGTCGCGTGCAACGCGTCGTCGACGCGATCCTTGCGCTCTTTGACCTCCACCTCGGTGGCGCCGCCGACGCGGATTACCGCGACGCCGCCGGCAAGCTTCGCCAGCCGTTCCTGCAGCTTCTCGCGGTCATAGTCGGAGGTCGTCTCATCGATCTGCGCCCTGATCTGCTGGCTGCGCGCCTCGATGTCCTTTTTGGCACCCGCGCCGTCGACGATCGTGGTATTCTCCTTGTCGATCACCACTTTCTTGGCGCGCCCGAGCATCTTCACCGTGACGTTTTCGAGCTTGATGCCGAGGTCTTCGGAGATCACGGTGCCGCCAGTGAGGATCGCGATGTCCTCCAGCATGGCCTTGCGCCGGTCGCCAAAGCCGGGCGCCTTGACGGCGGCAACCTTCAGCCCGCCGCGCAGGCGGTTCACGACCAGGGTGGCGAGCGCTTCGCCTTCGACTTCCTCGGCGATGATCAGAAGCGGCTTGCCGGATTGCACGACCTGCTCAAGCAGCGGCAGCATGGTTTGCAGGCCCGAAAGCTTCTTCTCGTGGATCAGCACGTAGGGATCCTCGAGCTCGACCCGCATCTTTTCCGCGTTGGTGACGAAGTAGGGCGAGACGTAGCCGCGGTCGAACTGCATGCCTTCGACCACTTCGAGCTCGGTGTTCAAGCTCTTGGCTTCTTCGACCGTAATGACCCCCTCGTTGCCGACCTTCTGCATGGCCTCGGCGAGGAAGCGGCCGATCTCGGTGTCTCCATTGGCCGAGATGGTGCCGACCTGGGCGATCTCGTCGTTGGAGGTGACCTTTTTGGCGCGGGTCTTGAGGTCAGTGACGATTGCATCCACCGCCAGATCGATCCCGCGCTTCAAGTCCATCGGGTTCATGCCAGCCGCAACGGCCTTGGCGCCTTCTTTGACGATCGCCTGCGCCAGCACGGTCGCGGTGGTGGTGCCGTCGCCCGCCAGATCGTTGGTCTTGGAGGCGACTTCGCGCACCATCTGCGCGCCCATGTTCTCGAACTTGTCCTCGAGCTCGATCTCCTTGGCGACGGTGACGCCGTCCTTGGTGATGCGGGGCGCGCCGAAAGATTTTTCGATCACGACATTACGCCCCTTCGGACCGAGCGTGACTTTCACCGCGTTCGCCAGCGTGTCCACACCGCGGAGCATGCGGTCGCGGGCTTCGGTCGAAAACTTTACGTCCTTGGCAGCCATTTTGAATATCTCCTTTCTCTTCGATGACTGTCAGCTCACGCTGCGTTCTTGAGCGCTTCGGCCTTTTCGACCACGCCCAGAAGGTCGCTCTCCTTCATGATCAGCAGTTCCTTGCCGTCGATCTTGACCTCGGTGCCCGACCACTTCGCAAACAGCACGCGGTCGCCGGCCCTGACGTCGAGCGGCACGAGTTGGCCCTGCTCGTTGCGGCCTCCTGGGCCGACGGCGATGATCTCGCCCTGCTGCGGCTTCTCCTTGGCAGTGTCGGGAATGATGATGCCGCCAGACGTTTTCTCTTCGGCATCAATGCGGCGCACGAGCACGCGATCGTGCAATGGACGGAAATGCATGCACATCCTCCTCAATCAGGTTCAGCGATGTTCAAAATCCGGGTCCGGAAACGGCCCCCGGGCGGAAAACGAACTGGGAGTCGAATCGGCCCGGTTCAAGACCGCTCGAGTGAAAATTTTTTTGCCCGTAACGGCGCCCTTGCATTCGGACCAAAGCTTCTGGGACCAACCAAGGGCTTGCCGTCAACGATTGGTAAACCGTGCACGCGTTGCGCTAAGTTCTTGCCGCGCCGCTGATTTCGATAATCCGCATTTCGTGCGCCGGCGCCACAATTTTTTCGGCCCCCTCTTGAAACCGAAAACGGTTTTGCTAATTTTCCGACGCCACAGAAAATGTGGGATTCGGACGCCTCATGGGTCCGGATCAATGAGACGGGCACCGGTCGTGTCCGGTGCCGCTCGTAACCATCTTGCTCTTTTGGAGGATTTGGCTATGCGCACTTACGATTTTTCGCCCCTTTGGCGTTCGACCATTGGCTTCGACCGCCTTTTTGACCTCGCAGAGACGGCGCAGCGCGCCGGCGAGGATAACTACCCACCGTACAACATCGAACGCCTTTCCGAAGACCGCTATCAGATTTCGCTGGCGGTGGCGGGCTTCGCGCCAAGCGATATCGCAATCACGGCTGAGCAGAACGTGGTCACCATTGAGGGCAACAAGCCGGATCATGCTGAGCGGAATTTCATCCATCGCGGCATCTCTACCCGCAATTTCAAGCGAAAGTTCAGTCTGGCGGATTACGTCCAGGTCAAGAGCGCATCCTTCGAGAACGGGCTGCTCAAGGTCGACCTGGTCCGGGAGATTCCGGAAGCCATGAAGCCGCGCCGGATCGCGATCAACGGCGCGCCGGCGGACAATATCCAGAAACTAGGGACCAAGGCAGCGGCGTAAGCAAGCTATCTGATCGGCGCCGCGCGCGTTCGCGCGGCTGCCTCTATTTGTTTACGAACAGGAGGATCCAATGCGGCTGACGACCGCGGACGATAACACGCCTCTCCCGACAAGCGACGGCCGACGTTACTTTCGTCGGACCAACCACGGCAACGCTACATGACGCGGGAGAGAAGCAGTCATGACTGGCCACCACATCGAACGGCTTCGCGCGCACCGAAACAATATTCGTCGTTATCGCAGGCTCCTCGAAACGTCTCTCACGGATCTTGAACGGGGCTATATCGAGCGACGATTGCTTGACGAACAAGCTTCCGTGAAAGCTCTCCTGCGCGAGGCCTACCCGGATTGCCTGTCACTCCGGACGACGAAACCCGAGGCAGATCGGCGCACAACGCCATTGGAGCTGACCGAGTTCCTGCATCCGGCTGGCGCTTTTGAGCATCCCCTGGATGTACTCGATGATCCCGATCTCACCGCGTACGAGAAGCGGGCCATCTTGTCCTCCTGGCTCGCGGATCACTGCCTCGGCGAAGATCGCTCCCACCTGAACCCGCGCCACAACGATACGAGCGCCCGGCTCGAAGATATCGTCGATGCGCTGTGTGATCTCTCCTCGCAAACGGAGACCGAGAACCTCGATCATGAATGCGAGCTGGGTCGAAAGGCAAGGCGGACAGGACCCCAGTTCCCTTCACAGCGTCGGCATCATGACGACCTCAGGAGGACAAATCGATGCTGATCGATCTCGCTGATGTTGCCGCACCGGTCGGATCAGTCGGATGCCTTTTGAGCATGGCGGTTATTGCAAGAGTGCTTTCGAGAGCAACACTTCGCTGATCGCCGCCCATGCCGACCTTACCTTATGAGAGCAACTGCGAGGGCCACATGTATAACACCTATTCTCGGCCACTGCCTTCAATTGCAACCGGACTGACTCACTATCTCGCTCAGATCAAGAAATTTCCGATCCTGACCCAGGAAGAGGAGACCCAATTCGCGAGACGCTGGCGCCAACTAGGCGATCGCGAAGCGGCCTATCGCCTCGTCACAAGCCATCTGCGCCTCGTTGCAAAAGTTGCCATGCGATACCGCGGTTACGGATTGCCCATCGCCGATATTGTTTCTGAAGGCAATATTGGATTGATGCAGGCCGTGCGACGCTTCGATCCGGAGCGAGGGGTTCGTCTTTCAACGTTCGCATTGTGGTGGATCAGGGCGACGATTCAGGAATACGTACTTCGATCCTGGTCGATGGTGAAGGTTTCAACAAACAACGCACAAAAGAAACTCTTCTTCAAACTGCGGCAAGCTAAGCGTGCGATCTCAGCTGTCGAGGACGGAGATCTGCGTCCTGAGCAGGTGCAGGCAATTGCTGCGCGCCTCGAGGTGCCGGAACGAGAGGTCGTAGATATGGACCGGCGCTTGCGCGGCGACGTATCCCTGAATTCCCGCACCCACGACGATCCGGACGCCGACGAAGCGATAGAAGGGCTTGTAGACCCCTCGCCTTCACAAGACGATAAGTTGGCCGATGAACACGAATTGGCCCAACGCCGACAAGCGTTGCGAGCCGCCATCCAGACGCTGGGTCCGCGCGAGCGACACATCTTCACTGCGCGCCAGTTGACCGATACGCCTCCAACGCTGGAGGAACTCGCGGCAGAATATGGAGTATCCCGCGAGAGGATCCGCCAAATAGAGCAGCGAGCATTCGAGAAAATACGACTGACAATGCACGCGGTCGGCGGCTTCTAGAAATCCGCGCCGGAGACAACGGAATAGAGGCCCGGCGCATTTTCGATGAGGGCGAAAAAGCGGGACAGCTAAGCCTTCGCGAGCTGGAGTATGCCGAGCCCCCTTAGAGTTTAGCGCGATTTCCGACAGTCTTCCGAACGCCCAGGATCCCGGTTGCGCATTGGCTATGACCAACAATCGGACACTTGAAACCCTCTTGGGTTCAATTCGCAAGCCTTTTGTGTTGAGCTCCCCTGCCGCGCCTGCAGATCTCAATAAACTGGGCGATCAATCTATTCTGCAATCCTACGAGAGTATTCGACAGCAAGTGGACGCGGACAGACTTATTGGATCGACGTACCGTCTATTGGGCGATGCTGCCAAAGAGCGAGCGGCGACGAGATTGTCAAACGAAGCTTACCCATCAATCCCATCATCTAGCCGTAGTCGAGGGAGCGGGATTTACGATTGCCCACCGTCGGTTGGATTCGCCTCCGTTCCGAAGCGACAGCGGCCTCAGTTCAGCATCCTTCGCAGAGCCGGGGCTGCTTGCTTCGTAAGAGGGACCATGCCCTCGGTATCACCCCGCAGCCGCTCAGATTGGCAAATTGTCTGTAGTACCGGGAGGGAGTTCGCCGGGGTCGGCTGACCCCGGCCTAGTTCCTCTTGGGCTTTATGCCACAACAATTCACCCTGCCCTTCCGGTTCGCCCGCTTCCTTCCAGAGCTGATAAGCTTTCGCCCGTATCTCTTCCTCGGTAGGTTTAGTCATGGTCTGGCTTCTCGAATAGCTCATAAGAAAAAAGGGCCCCGCGTTGGCAGGGCCCTTGCTGTTCACCACTTCTGGCGCCCGTACCAGTCGTCTACTTCCTTCTTTGCCTGGTCCTTGGCGTAGCCGTAACGCTGTTGCAGGCGACCTTCCAACTGGTCTTGTTTGCCTGCGATGACGTCAAGATCATCGTCAGTGAGCTTGCCCCATTGCTCTTTGACCTTGCCCTTCATTTCCTTCCAGTTGCCCTCAACACGATTCCAATCCATTAGCTACCTCCCTCGTGTGTATTGGCTAGCAACTAAATGGCGCTTTGTTCGTTCCCGGCACCACTATGTGGTCAGCAACAAAGCCAGGGCGCGGTGATCGCGGCCGCGCCTTGAGGAGGTAGGGATGTCGACGACGGCTCTGCTTTAAGTTGCAATGGCCTGCTACCCGACGGCCAGGCGCGACGGCCCCAGGCGCCGGCCGGAGGAGCGGACGGGACACCGGCGCCGCGAGCGCAACTCGAACAAATCTAGCGCACCAACCGCTCAGCAGTACGAGCGCTGCCGTCGTTCCTAAGACAAACGATAAGGCTTCAGATCGAATGTGCACTTTGGTACTCAGGAACAGCGCTGTAGCGCGAGGTGATTCGATGCTGGAAATGCTATTGGTCATGACGGGCGTCGGTACCGCGACGATGGCGCTTATAGTCGCGGGGTTAGAGTGGCAAGCGCTCCGCGGCTATTGGCGTTCACGCGGCAAACACTCCGAAAGAAATTGAAGGCCGCCGACTGGACTGCCTTAGCCAGAGCAGAGTTGCGGCGATAGTAACGATGGCGAGGTAATTTCGCGCCGTCCTTTCGTAACGCGTAGCGACGCGCCTGAACCACTTCAGTTTCGAGAAGCAGCATTCGATCAGATGACGCGTGCGGAGAAGCCTACGCCTCAGTGCCCATGGCCGGGAGGTCCGTTGCCCCTGGTTTGTGGCCATTACCTCCAGCGTTCCCGTTACCTCCGCCATTGCCACCCCCGGCCTGGCCCGGAGGCCATTTCCGGCAGGGCCATGTCCGGGCGGACCCTTACCACCCGGCCCGTTGCCGCCGGCTGCATTCGCTGCGCCGCTGCCACACTTCTTACTGAGATCGCCGCCGGGCCCCTTTCCTGAATTGACAGGCGCATCGGCCACAGGGATGACCGCCGGACCGACCACCGACGACGGAGGCGCCGTGCTACCGCTGTTCGCGGAGCCGGACGCACCTGCAATGCTTCCGCCGTTGCCGGAATTGCTCGGGCTCGTCGAGGTCGAGGCAACCGCACTGGATCCACCTTGCCCACCGCTCCACACAGACGTGTTGTCATGGGCTGACGCTGCCCCACGAGCACCGGCGATCCCCGGGGTCGTGCCATGCGCAAGACCATTCGTCACTTTGTGGAAGTTGAGTTTGACCTCCCCGATTGCAGTCGTGATGCGCAAGCCACCCGTCTTCTGCCCGCTTGGCAAATGGGTCGCCTCAGCGGAAGTTGGCTTGATCGGTCCTGCCGCGACGCTGCGGTTGGCGCCTCCATTGATTAGGGCGCGTGGCGGCGCCATCAACCCACCCTTCGGAACCATCACCGGCTGAACACTCGGCGCACGCGGCTTACCTTGTTCGATTGGATTGAAGTTACCCGATCCGCTCAAAACCAGTCCAGGCTTGCCGTTGGGGGAGATAGTGGCTGCTTGGCCCGGCATCACCTGTGCAATCTGGCCGGTCTTGAAGTCGGAAACTTCGACCTGCCCGCGCTTCACGTCCACACTGGTGGATTTGTCGCCAAAGTGACGATGAATTGGGTGCCTCACGACTGCGGCGAGATAAGGCGTCTCGACTTCGAAGTGCTTGACGTTCTTCTTCTCGACATCAAGCAGGATTGAACCAGCCTGTTGAAGGATCGTCGTAGCGAGCCCGCCTTCTTCTTTTCAGGAATGCCAATCACCGAGTTCGGCGAGATCAGGATGCTTTCTTCGCCGCGCGCCGTGAAGCGGAAGCATCGCAGAGGCCGCGTGACCCACCTTCGCGGCAACCGCGCCGAGGCTTTTGCGAAGTGCACCAACGTTCTAAAACAATATAGTTTGGGCTTGGTGCGCGCTTAGCAACCTAGCGTACAAAGCCGCGTTGTCCAAAGCACTGCCGGGTGACAACCGGACGCAATGGGGACGCATCGGTACGCGCTGACAACTAACCCATTCTCGGCAGTGCACCCTCATGAATGACGCCATGCCACGGTTCTATTTTCACTTCGTGGGCGATACGCCTGCTCATGATGTTCTCGGCCAGGAGTTCGCCGACGAGGCCGAGGCACGAGCGCGCGGCCGAGCGCTGGCGAACCACCTCGCGACCGAACAGCCTCATCTCGTTCGTGATGGCAATTCTGTTGTGGTCGTATCTGAGGACGGCCGGGAAATTGAAAAGCTGCCACTGGTTTAGCCCTTGGAACCAAGAAGCTGATTCGTGCCTTAGACAATTTTGGAGTAACCCATGGCAGTCAACAAACCGACCGGCGATAATGCCCGTAAGGGCGCGGTGAAGAAGCGCACGCAATTGAAGAACGCGCTTACTAAGACCTCGACCAAGCGCAACAAGACCACTGGTGCGTTCATGGCCGTGAAGAAGACTGCCAAGAAATTCAAGGGCGTTCGTAGGGAGAAGTGATGGGCCGGTTCTTCGTCGGCATTATCATCCTTAGCAGCACGCTTATTTTGGCGGTCTATCTTCTCGTCTAAAGCGTATCTGGCGTGCGTCGAGGGGAGCTTTCGTCCTCGTTGATAAGTTCCTGCTCGGCCAGGCGCCAGAACTCCTCGTCCCGCCCTTCCGGCTTGCCAGCCTTCTCCCACAGCTCGTAAGCGCGCGCGGCGATACTTTCATCGACCTTTCGGTTCATGTCTGCCTCTCAGTGCAATCGTTTAGAGGCCCCTTCGACCTCTTCAATGATGGCCTCAGCGTCAGGTGTGTCTTCGCCGTTGGCTCGGTTGCATTCGCAGGGCATTCCAACGCCACACTGGCATCCGCCCTCATGTTCGGTCCATGCTTTGCCGGGATGGTTTTCGCAGACCCAACCCGAGCCTTGGCAAATCGTGCGTTTCACATCGGTCATGAGGTCCAAGCCCCCATCGTGCGCGACGTTCCAAAAAAAGCCCCCGGCTAACGAGGGCTGAGGTTGTCCAGAGAGGAGCACGGCTCCCCCGAGGATTTAGGCGCGGAGGTGCCGCTCCAAATCTATTGCCTGATCCGCATTTGATGCTTTTTCCAGCAACGTGTTTCTCTCCTCGCTGTCCGGTGCCTTATCGGCCCGACGGCGCATGTCCGTCGCAAACTGCTGAAGTCTGGCTTCCAGGGATTCCGTTTGCTTAAAGCGCCTGCGCTTTTTTGATCATTGCTCACTCCTAGTCTGGTGGCTGCAGTCCGCTAGACCGCAGCCAGTCGGTCATGTGAGAACCGGTCTCGCATTGACGTGCCTTTCGAAGAACGTGATCGCGCTCCAACCCTTGGGGCAACGTCTCGGCTCTCTTGCGAAGCTGCACTGATTCTTCGCCGAGACGTTCTTCGAAAGTCTTGTCTGATCTAATACGACGGCGCTTGAGCACTGGCGTAACCTCCTCGCTTTAGTAGGGCGGGAGCGCGACTGGCGTTCTCATCACCGATGTTTGCCACGGGCCTCGCGGTGACGGTGTCAGGGTACGATTCTGAGGGTTAGCCCGCTACAACATTGGTTAAGGCTTAGAAAGCCCTTTTAAGGCGCTTCCTCGCAACAATCCTTCGGACGTGATGTCCCGGTGTTCTATTTCCGCAGTGAAAACGGGCTCACCCCAAGTTGCTTTGGGCTTTTTGAGTTGCTTACTCAATTTGCGCTTTGGACTATTTACGCTTGGCCGCAACGGCGCCGGCAGGTGGAGCATGACGGCGTCCGTCGCGACATCTATGAAAAAGGAAGCCGACTTTGAAGCGGCGGTGTCCGCCGCTTCTCTGGCTATGCGGGCGCTCCGAACGGCTGACGTTATTTCGTCGATCCGAAACGCGTCGAAACCTGTGGCCCCGGGGCTGCTGATCCTCGGGGGCTTGGGCAAGTGGCAGGGCGGGAGAAGGACGCCCTGTCAATAAAATCAAACGAACTTTCCCATCCGCGTTCCTCGTCAGGGCGATCAATTCGCTCTGTGCACTTTGGGACAGTTGGTCCTCGCCTTCGCCGTATACCTGTAGCACCCAGCTAGGAACCGCGCTCAGGTTGCAATGTTGAAGCAGGCCTTTTCTTACATTCCAGGGAGATCATAATGCCTGAGAAAGACCTCAGCAGCCTGTTCGTCGACACGCTACATCTATTACGCAGAGAAGCAGATCTACAAATCGCTGCCAAAGATGGGGAACGCAGCATCATCTGATCAGTTGAAGGCAGCTTTCGAAAGACATCATGACGAGACGGAAACGCAGATCGAACGGCTCGAGCAGATCTTCGAGCTGCCTGGTAAGCCGGCGCGCGGCAAGAAGTGCGACGTCATCGGAGGGCATCCTCGATGAAGGCAAAGAACTCATGGAGGAATACGAGAATACGCCGGCCCTCGATGCTGGACTGCTGGCGGCCGCGCAAGCCGTGGAGCATTACGAGATTTCGCGTTATGGCACGCTGAGGATCTGGGTCGGCAAGCTCGGGCACAGGGATGCCGTCAAGCTTCTCGATGCGACGCTTGCGGAACAGAAGAAGAGTGACGACGCGCTAGCGAAGCTGGCGATCTCAGCCATCAATGCCGAGGCTGCGTGAGGTCGTTATGAAACAGATCATGCTTGCAGTGTTGCTGACGACAGCCCTCACCGCCTCTTGCTTCGCCCAGTCAGTGGTTGAAAACACGGAGTCAACTCGGCTCTTGGTATCGCGCCCAAGACAGAGGACTTCGTCAAGGAAGCGGCGATGAGCGATATGCTGGAGATCGAGGCGGCCAAGATCGCACTGCAGAAGGGCAACCCGGACGAAAAGAAATTCGCTGATCAGATGATTACCGATCACACCAAGACCAGCAGCGACCTTAAGGAGATGGTGCCAACCGAGTCCAAAGTCCCGACCGGCAGCCGTTGTTCTCTAATCGTTGTACGGAGTGTGCTGGATCGCATTCGGATGCGGCCTTGACCGGCACTCTGTGGCGACCTTCCTCACGTGGGAAATGACCTTGCTCATTCAAAGAGCTGAGCGCCGTGATACCCAAGCGCATCACGCCAAGCTGATGAATTGCTAAAGGTCCACGGAGACGAAGAATTCACTCATGACCCTCGACAACGTGACGCCGAGGAGGTCGAGGAAAAGCGCGCCGAGATCCAGAAAGGGCACAGCTAGGAACCTTCTAGCTTTCGCATGCCCGTTCTCCTCAGTTGGTCGAACGAACAATGCAGCCATGCCTGCCGTGTCCCTAAGCGCTGCTAGGAACAAACGACAGCATCCGCCCGTTCGAAGACCACCTCCTCCTCACACCGATGAGTCCCTCATGTATCACCACGTCAAGAAACTGATGTTTACCGTCCGCGTCGATGAGCCAGATCCGCGCTTCGGCAACATGCTCCTCGAGCAGTTCGGCGGCGCAAATGGCGAACTCGCCGCTGCCATGCAGTATTCGATCCAGGGTCTGAACTGCGAAGATCCAGACCGCAAGGATCTGCTGATGGATATCGGCACGGAAGAGCTGAGCCACCTCGAGGTGGTCGGCACGCTCGCCCGCATGCATCTCAAGCCATCGAAATTCGATCGCCAGGCAGCAGAGGCCGATCCTCTCATTGCAATCGCCGGCGGCGGCGGAGTGAACCTGTTCAACTCACAAGGCAACGCGTGGACTGCCGACTATCTCAAGATCACAGGAGAGCTCGACGTCGATCTGCGCAGCAACATCGCCGCCGAGGCGAGAGCAAAGATCGTCTACGAGAGACTGATCAACTTCACTGACGATGCCGGCACCAAGGATGCGCTCCAGTTTCTGATGACACGCGAGATCACGCACATGAAGGCTTTCTCGCTGGCGCTCGAGAGCTTGGCAAAGCCTGCATTCAGCATCGGCCGAATTGCGCCGACACCCGGTCTGGTCGATCAGTTCTTCAACGATTCGACCGGAACGGGCGACCATGGCGAGATCGACACACGAGGTCCCTGGAACGAAGGCGGCGACTGGGTTTTCACGGAATCGCCGGCCATCCAGGCCGGCGGAGATCCCAGCCCGACGGCGGCGATCGTCACGGAGAGTTCGCCGCCCGCCGATGAGGCCGGGCTTGGCGATCTTCTTATCGACGAACTCCGTGACATCCTTCATGCCGAGAAGCAGCTGACGAAGGCGTTGCCGAAGATGGCACAAGCCGCACGTTTCGATCAGTTGCGTGAGCTATTCGAAGTTCATCTGGCCGAGACTGAAGCCCAGATCGAGCGCATCAATGAGTGCTTCCAGATGCTCGGCCAGTCCGCGCGAGCGAAGCCCTGCAAGGGCATGATGGGCCTTGTCGAGGAAGGCCAGGAGATCATGTCCGAAGGGGAGGAGAAAGAAGACGCGGCGGCCGACCTTGCATTGATCGGAGCGGCGCAGCGGGTCGAGCACTACGAGATCGCCGGCTATACCACTGCGCGCAACCTCGCTCAGCAGCTCCGCCACAGCGCCGTCGTCAGCCTGCTGTCGAAGTCCCTGGCCGAGGAGGAGAATGCAGACCAGTTGCTGAACCAGGTCGCCCGTTCGCTGATGTCGGTCGCGAAAATGCCGGCAGCGCTCGAACAGACGGAATAGTTCGGCCGCCCCTTACAAGCGTGGGCCAGGGTGCGAAAGCGCTTTCGGTCTACTGCACCATTGCTCGGCAAGCTCGGCCCCGCGCGATCCGCACGCGGGGGCCGGCTCAATCTCAGTATCCCGGCGGCGTTGCGCCTGCTCCTGCTTTTGTTGTTTCTCGTATCTCGCCCCTGCTTTTTCGTAGCGACCTCGGTCATCGCAGATCACGGCCGCGATCTTTTGGCGCGTCTGTGACCGGGCCTCTTTCCGGCGTCGTCCGCTGCCGACTGGGACGGAATATCGGCCTGCTCTGAAACGCCCCCATTCGAGCCGGCCGGCCGTTTGAGAACGATGCCAGGCTTCGCCATGGTCGCGGCGACGACGCTGGCTCATTGGTCTAAGCACCAATGCCCTGAAACAATTGCTTCCGGCGCCTTCCCCAGCGCCGCCTTCATCGAAGGCGCCGCAATGGCGAGATCATAGAAACCGAGCGATGCTGAAAGGTCTTGAGCTTGCGCGCCATGTGCGCCATGTCAATTCATAGCGCCGATTGCTTCAGGCCGCTATCCCTGGCGGCGCCGGCCGACGAGCACTCCGAGTATGAACGCCATGAGGAGCGACGAAAGCGGCGCGGCTATGGTGATCGGGCGCAATTCGTCGGACAGGCGCGCTGCGGCCGATTGCAGCTCGAATGAAGGACCTCCCTGGCCGCGTGCGTTGCGTGGTTAGGCTTCTGCCCCGGCTGGCTTATTCTCGAGGCCGGATGCTTCGGTCATTCCTGAGGCTTCTGCCATGTCCATCGATCTGTGCTCCTAGGTTGTGCGTCGGGCTGCAAACAACGAACAAGCTCCATTGAACCGACGGGGTGGAACGCCGGCACCCCTGCGCCATTGTTCGCAGACACGGTGTCGCATGGGAAAGCTCCTCATCAGCATTGTCGCAGCCTCGCGATCATTCTCGCATTGGCGGTTTACGTCATCATGCTATGACGGCGCACGAGCCCGGAAGGATCATCCGCCCGCGCCATGCAAAGGCGGCCCAGTTAGATGAACGGTTTGCCTCCGGTAACTGCCAAGGTTGCACCGGAGGTGTAACTGGAAAGGGGATCCGCGAGCATAACGTAAGCGGTCGCAAGCTCGGCCGGCTGGCCAGCGCGCTGCATCGGCACTTGCTTGCCAAAATTCTTGACGGACTCCTCGGGCATTGTCGACGGAATGAGCGGGGTCCAAATCGGGCCGGGTGCCACCGCGTTGACGCGAATGCCCTTGCCGGCGAGCATTTGCGCCAGGCCGCCCGTAAAATTCTGGATCGCTCCCTTGGTCGTGGCATAGGCGAGCAAGCTCGGGTTCGGCATGTCGGAATTCACCGAGGCCGTATTTACGATCGCAGCTCCAGGCCGCATGTGCGGGACTGCGGCCTTGGTCAGGTAGAACATCGCATGGATGTTCACAGCGAAGGTTCGTTGCCACTCCTGGTCGCTGATCTCGGCGATGTCCTTGAACGTCGCCTGATGAGCCGCGTTGTTGACCAAGATGTCGATTCCACCGAGTTCATCGACGGCGCGTTGCACGACGGCACGGCAATGATCGGGATGACTGATATCGCCGGGAATCAGAACGACCTCTCGCCCTTCCCGCTCCACCAGTGCCTTGACCTCGGCAGCATCCTCATCCTCGTTCAAGTAGGCGATGACGATGTCCGCCCCTTCCCGGGCGTATGCAATCGCAACTGCGCGGCCAATTCCACTATCTCCTCCGGTGATGATCGCCTTCTTGCCAGCAAGGCGCCCCGAGCCCTTGTAGCTCTCCTCTCCATGATCCGGCCGGGGATTCATCGCGGCCGTCGCCCCCGGCATCGGCTGCTGCTGGCTGGGGAACGGCGGCTTGGGATGCTCGGTCATGGAACGGCTCCGGAGATATGCTCCGTTAACGGAGCCCTGCCGGAAGTGTTCCTAGCTGATCCGTCGCGTCACAGGTCCGTTCAAATCGTGGACGACAGGCTGCAGCGGCGCGCCATCGAGATCTAGCGTCGCGAGCGTGACTGAAGCCCTGAACCGCCGCGGGCCTGCGCTGCCGGGGTTGAGATAAAGCACGCCGTCAATGACCCTCACACTGGCTTTGTGCGAATGGGCATAGATCACCACGTCGGCATCGTCGGGGCCGGTTTGTCCTCTAGCCCCGTCAGATCATGTAGTATGTAGAAGCAGCGCCCTCCTATCCGCACAGTTTGGGTCTCCGGATAACTGTCTGCCCAATCGCCGACGTCAACATTGCCGCGGATCGCCGTGACTAGCGCGAGAGTGCGAAGTCGATCGATGACATCCGCAGCCCCAATATCGCCTGCGTGAATGATGTGGGCGACGCCGGCTAGGCATCGCTCCACTTCGGCCCGCCAAAGACCGTGCGTATCGGAAATGACTCCAATTCTAGGTAGCACCCCTGAAGCGATTAGCGCGTCCTCCCTCTCACATTAGGAACGACATCAGCGTACTCGCATTGCACGCATATCTAGCAGGAGCTCACAAATGGGCAATACAGGCGTTGGAATGCTTTTGGGGGATCTCTCCGTGAAAGCAATGTGGTTGCAATTCCTGGGCGTCATCATACTCGGCATAGCGATCTGGTACGGTGTCAATCGATCAGGACGTCTGCGCCGTAGCGAGCGGGCCCAACTCGACCAGAATACCGAAGCTGCCCAGCGTCGGGACGATCCCCAAAAGCCTCTCGCGAGGTGAGCGAGTTGAGCAAGATTAAGCCTTCGACGGACGAGACCGAGCAGTTGGTCATTCCATCTCTCTCGGCGCGTTGAATGACAATAGGAACTCCTGCGGCGGCGGTCGCGTCGGTCCTGGGTAACAGCAGGAAGGAAAAGATGGCCGAGGACGGAAATGCCTGGTGGCAATCGGCGGTGATCTATGAAATCGCCCTCGTGTCATTTCAGGATTCAAACGGTGACGGTAAGGGCGACATCGCTGGGCTGATGTCCCGTATCGAATATCTAAGTTGGCTCGGCGTGGACGCGATTTGGCTGACGCCAATCTACAAAAGTCCGTTTCGCGATCTCGGCTACGACATCTCCGACTATTGCGCAATCGATCCTGCTTTCGGCGACCTCGACGCATTCGACCGCCTGCTGACCGCGTTGCACGCCAGGGACATCCGGCTCATCCTCGATCTCGTTCCAAATCACACCGCCGACGATCACGCCTGGTTTGTTGACAGCAGCAGCTCGCGCGACAGTGCGAAAGCCGATTGGTACATCTGGGCCGATGCGGCCGAAAACGGCGGTCCGCCCAACAATTGGATGAGCCGCTTTGGCGGGAGTGGGTGGGAATGGTGCGAAGCGCGACGGCAATATTACTATCATTCCTTCCTGGTCGAGCAGCCCGACCTCAATTGGCGGAACCAGCAGGTGCGGGAGGCCATCGCCGATGTGATGCGATTCTGGCTGGACCGCGGTGTCGACGGCTTTCGGGTCGATGCGAGCGCGGTGCTGATCAAGGACCAGCATCTGCGCGACAATCCGCCGAACCAGCAGGCGCATGGCAAGCCGCCACCACAACGCCAGACTCCCGTCTTCACGGACGACCGGCCGGAGACGATGCAGTGCATCGAATTCATCCGCAGCGTGATCGACGACTATCCGGGGCGGCTATTATGCGGCGAGGTTCAGGGCAAGACCGATCGCATCGGCCACTTCTACGGCACGGAGCGACCGCGCCTGCATTTGCCGCTCAACTTCGCCTTGCTCGATACACGGTGGGACGCCCTGTCGCTCCAGGCGGCGATCGACGCCTATTTCAACGCACTGTCCGAACACGCCTGGCCGGTTTGGGTCATCGGCGGCCATGACAAACAACGGATTGCCAGCAAGCTCGGTGAACCGCAGATGCGCGCGCTGGCGATGCTGGTGATGACGCTGCGCGGGACGCCCTTCCTTTATATGGGAGACGAGATCGGCCGCAAACGCGTTCCCATTCCGTCCGCAAGCGTCCGCGATCCCTTCGAGAAGCTCGTGCCCGGCTACGACCTTTGCCGCGATCCCGAGCGGGCGCCCATGCGCTGGGACGACAGTGCCAAAGGCGGTTTTACCACCGGCAAGCCATGGCTGCCTCTCGGTCCCGAGAGCATGGCCAATGTGACCGAGCAACGGCGCGATGACCGCTCGATCCTAGCGCTGTTTCGCGCCTTGATCGCAGTTCGACGTGAGCACGCGGCCTTACGCGACGGCCGCTACCAGCCAATCCGATCGCGAGATGAGGTGCTTGCCTTCGCGCGCACTTTGGACGAGCAGAAGGTGATTGTCGCACTCAATATCGCGGCTGAGCCGCGAAAATGGACCTGTCGGGACGGCAGCCACCTGCTGCTCTCAACGCACCTCGACCGCCCACCGGCACCGCTCGCACACGGGTCGATCCTGCTCCGCGGCAACGAGGGCGTGATCATCGGATCGGGTACGCATGACGCAAGCCTAGACTCAACCTCGCGGTAGGTTACTCCGATTTCGGGGCGGAGCCAGGTTCGATTCCGATCAGGCGATTGTGGAGTCTGGAAGGGCATAGGCGTGCCTGCGGCGAGAACCCTCCTTTTTATTTTTGTCGGCGTATACCGCGCGTCATCCTGCTGGTGTTTGTGCTGGTATCAGCAGCAATCAACGACAAAAGTGGGTCTAAATTCAAATGGTTATGGCTCTAGGCAATTATCGGCCAGGGGCACCATGGAAAAAATTATAATAATAACAATAACTTAAGTCTCTGGTTCGATTCCGGGATTCGCTAGAAAACTTTCGCGTGCATTGAATATACGGGCAAAAGCTCACTGCAGCCGTCCGCTTTGCTGGCATTTTTGCTGGTATTGCCAAGCCAAACGCACCGCGGCGGATTTCGATTTCCCGACGAGGGAATTAGGCGCCGCATGCCCCGTTCACCGCTTTACGCGCGACGTTCGGACGTCAAAATCAAATGACCAATCCCGAGTTGGCGGGCCATAGAGGAACGCGAACGCGTTCACGATTGCTTCTGGCCGCGGCGGGCATCCTAAAAGGCAAGCCGGCGACAACGCACGGTACAAGATGGACGTGCTCCGGATCATGGGTGCGAAGCCCTAGCCCGACGAACGCGTGGTGCCCGCGGGAAAGATCGTCACGGCGAACGGCGTGTCGGCCGGCATCGATCTGGCACTTTGGCTAACCGGCGAGATTGCCGGCCGTGAGCGGGCGAAAGCCATCCAGTTGGCCGTCGAGTACGACCCGTGTCAATCGGCTTGCAATATTGACCCCCGTATTGCCGCATCTGCGAATGTTACCGTGATGGCGCCATTGCCGATGACGATCCGATGTCGATTGATCGGTCGCGCCAGATGGCTTTCCCGCCTTGCTCGACGAGAGGGGCTGTGGTCGGGTCGGGCCCTACATAGCCCGAGCCGTCCACAACCCCGGGCAATGGGGCAGCGGTCGTGGCGTCATCGAGCGGGCCCTGGGCGACCAACCGTTCGGCAGCCCTCCGTCTGAGCGCCCTCAGCAGACGTTGCACAATCGAATGCTGTCTCTTTCCGAACTCCTCGGGGTATTTCTCGCGCAGCCGGCCGACAATTGCGAGCGCCGTCAGCTGCGGCTGCTCTGCGAGCCACGCTTCGATCGCGGCAATATGCGGGTCGAGTTTGGACGGCATGCGAACTCTGGTCTTATAGGGCCGACGAGTTCGCCGGTGCGTGGCACGCGGCTCGCCGGCCGTCGCAGTCTTGCCAAGCGTTTTCGCGAAGGTCGCCGCGGTCGCTGCCAGGATGCTAGTGTGAGCGGGTTGCGGGCCGCGCGCCTGTCCGGCACGACGATTGACGCGATTGCCTAATTCCTCTTGGGTCGCGCGAATCTCCGCCAACAACTCGACCGGATCGAGCGAGCGATACTGATCGCGTAACCGTTTCTTCACGGCCGCGGTCACCTTGGGATGCGCCAAGGCACGCTCATAGGGCGTCGATGGGAGATGATAGCGCTTGATCACTTTAGCCCCTTCGCGACGCTTCTCCTTCAGCTTGAACGACGGCTGGAAGAAGTTGACGTAAAGCCGCGCCGCCGCATAGAGGCGGCCCATCATACGCACCGTCTCGACGCCATCGAAGCGGCCATAGCCCATGAGGCCGCGGACGACCGCACCATTCTTCTGCTCGACAAACGCCTGATCGTTCTTCTTATAGGCGCGCGAGCGAGTGACTTCGAGCTTCTGTTCGCGACACCATGGCACGACGACATCGTTCATGAAGGCGCTATCGTTGTCGAAGTCCACGCCGCGCAACAGCCAGGGAAACAGGCTCTGTGCGCGGTTGATGGCCTCGACGACGGAGCGAACCTTCCCGCGTCAGCAACGGCAGGCACTCCGTCCAGCCGGTGGCGACATCGACCATTGTGAGGGTTTGGATGAACGAGCCAGCCACCGATGTGCCGCCGTGGGCGACCATGTCGACCTCGCAGAAGCCGGGCACCGGGCTGTTCCAGTCGTTGAACGTGCGGATCGGGACCTCGCGCCGGATTGCCGAATAGAATCCGGCACGGCGTCGCCTGCCGCCGCTCGCCGCGATCTTCACATCGACGAGCAGGCGATCGATGGTTGCGGCGCTGATAGCCAGAACATGATCACGGTCCGACTGGCCAAGCGGCAATCGGCCATGTTGCTCAAGGGCAGGCAGCAAGGTCGGGATCATCACCTTGAGCCGCTTGCCGCACACCCGATCCGACGCCTCCCACAGCGCCGTCAGCGCGTCCTTGATCGTCGCGCCATATCTGCGTCTTCGCTTTCTTGTTGCCTCGACTTTGCCCGGTCCAGCCGCCTCGCGTCGCCGGAGCGCGCGCACCGCGTGCTTGCGATGCCAGCCAGTCGTTGCGCACAGCTCATCGAGGATCCGTCTCTTCTCCGCTCGTTTGGCCGACCGGTAACGCTCCGTTACCGCCGACACCACCTCGCGCCGCGCGCCCATGCTGATCTTTCCCGCCATAGACGCCACCGAACCAATTCGATGGCACCGACCCAATCATCGGCGAGGAGTTGTCAGTAACATTCTGGGTGAGGCAATGCGCCCTTCGTGCGGCGGGTTTTGCTGGTAGCGCTCGTCTCGTCGGAGCTGGCCGGGATAGCGGAGGCGAGACGAGCGCGTGTGGCGTGATCGTCGTCCCGGCTCTTGAATCGCCAGCTATCGTTGCCGGTCTTGACAATGTCGCAGTGATGGGTCAATCGGTCGAGCAGCGCGGTGGTCATTTTGGCGTCGCCGAACACTCTCAGCCATTCGCCGAAGGCGAGATTGGTGGTTACGATGACGGACGCGCGCTCATAGAGCCGGCTGATGAGGTGGAAGAGGAGCTGGCCACCGGACTGGGCAAAAGGCAGATAGCCGAGTTCGTCCAGGACGATGAAGTCCATTCGGGTCAGATGCTCGGCAAGCCGTCCTTGCCGTCCGTTGCGGGTCTCGGTCTCGAGGCGATTGACGAGGTCGACGACGTTGAAGAAGCGGCCGCGGGCACCGGATCGGATGCAGCTTCTGGCGATGGCAATGGCCAGGTGGGTTTTGCCTGTGCCGGTGCCGCCAACCAGCACGACGTTGCGTTGTTGGGCGATGAAGCCGCCGCCAGCGAGATCATTGACGAGAGTCTGATTGATCGGCGTGCCATCGAACTGGAAGTCAGCGATGTCCTTTGCAAGCGGCAACTTTGCAATGGTGAGCTGGTATTTGATCGAGCGGGCCTGCTTCTCGTTGATCTCGGCGTTGAGGAGGTCGCCGACAATGCGCTGAGGCTCGTGCTGGCGCTTGACCGCAGTCGCCATGATCTCATCGAAGGCGGCCTTCATGCCGTAGAGCTTGAGTTCGCCCATAAGATCGAAGATTTGGGTTCGTTTCATCAGTTGGTTCTCCGGAGGTTGTCGTAGCAGGCACAATCGGCGATCGGCGCATGACGGAGCGTCAGTGCCGCCGGCGTCATGATGTTGGCCGGTGGAGCGGGTTCACGTTGACGGGCCAGGATATTGAGAACGACATCGGCGAAATGGACGCTGTGACTGAGCGCTTCGGCACAGGCCGCTTCCACCGCGGGCAGACCGTCAGTCAGCACCGCGTTGAGGATGTCGACTATGCCGATTGCCATCATCGGTGCTGGCAAGCTTGCGTCGGATCCGCTCAATCGCGGCTGGCAGCACCCAGTCTTTGAAGGGAGAACCGTTGCGCAAGGCGCCGGGTTTGCGGGCCAGCACCGGCACATAATGCCAGGGGTAGTAGACGGTCTCGCCCCGGCCATAGGATCGCGGGTGCTCGGCAACGATGCGTCCATCCTGACGGATCTCGATACGATCGGCATAGGCTTGAACCTCGACCGGTCGTCCGACTGCGCTGGCTGCGACCGAGTACTTGTTATTGTCGAAGCGCACCAGACAGGTCTTCGAGACAGACGCCGTCACCGCGTGGAAGCCGTCGAAGCGGCCGGCATAGGGAACGAGTTTGGGGCGTTCGGCTTCGAACACGTCCGAGATCGTCTGATCGACCAGCTCCGGATGGCGATGAGCTTTGGCGTAGCTGATGCATTTGTCGGGCAGCCAAGCGTTTAACTCGTCGAGGTTTTTGAACCGCAGCCGCGGCGTGAAGAAGCGTTCCCTGACCAGCCCGACCTTGGTTCTCGACCTGTCCCTTCTCCCAGCCCGACGCCGGCGTGCAGGCGACCGGATCGACCAGATAGTGGCTGCACATCTGCAGGAAGCGGCGATTGTAGAGACGCCCTTTACAACCAAGATAGTCTCTACGGCGGTCTTCATGTAGTCGTAGATGCCGCGGGTGCAGGTGCCTTTGAACAGGGCGGTGGGCGTCGAACACCATCTCCTGCGTCTCCCGCGGATAGGCCCGCACGAACAGCATGCGGCTGTGGCAGAGCCGGACGTGGGCGGCCTTCACCATCACCGTGGTGCCGCTCAACAGGACCACCTCGTGGCTCCAGTCGAACTGATAGGCTTCTCCTGGTGCAAAGCTCAGCGGGACATAGGCCGCCGCGGTCTATTGCTCGCGTTCTTTGCTCCACGGCCTGGCTTACCTTGAACGACGACGATACGAGCGACGTCAGCCTTGTGCCGACGGAGGCGCCCCGGCAGCCCAATATATGGCGATGCGCCGATAGCAAACCCAACCATCTGTCAGAGAGTCATCGCTTGGGACAAAGGGAACAAAAAACGCCGCCCGCTTAAATAAAGCGCAGGCGGCGGATCACCAGCCCCGGGAGGGTGACAGTAAAATCCCGACAAAGGTTAGTCCCGACGTGTCGCCCTAAGGTTCATCGGCATCGAGTGGCAACGCCCGAGGTCAAAGATAATTCAAGAATCGGTAGGTCGCAGACCGAGCGTATTTGATCGAAGCTGCTTTTCCCTGAGCCATTGGATGATGGCACGTTGAGCTGCGATGATAGCCTCTGCTCGATTGAAGCCGATGCCTGTTTTCGATGACCGACCGGCTCGCTCAAACGACCATTTCCAGCCAGGTGGATTGATCGTTTGAACCACCGTATACTCAATACCCTGATGTTCCATGCACCGTCATCGCTCTGCGACGAAACAACACGTAGGCAGCGAGAAACGCTGATCAATCAGCGTCGCTTGAAGTCTTCTCTGAACGATCGACTCGAACTTCCCGAAACTCCGCGGGCCCGTCGAGAAGACGCTGCTTGCGCATCTGGTGCTCCTGCGAACTCGCGGAGCTGTCGGCCCTGTCATCCAACACCGCACCCGCCAAACGAAGGGCTCGCCTTCGTTGGCGGCCCGTCCGACGACCTCTTGCATCCTCGTTCGTCATCAAATTGAACCCTCAAATAGGAGCGTACATGATCGGATACGCCCGCTCGGTCGGCGAAGCTCAGCAACCGCGGCAAATGTTCTTCAGCTTTGCGGCGGTTCGAGCCTCTTCCGCAACGAATGGGTCCTTGTACCCTGACGATGGGGCACTATTGGTTTCGGCGGGCTTCTTGGCCTTTGGCGGAAACGCCGCATCGTAACAGGAGAGCCGGGCACTGGTGCTCTCGATCGCGCTGCAATTCGGTTCCGCTACGGAAGCGGCTAACGCAGATGTGCTTAATCCCGACGCGAGCAGGAGCGCCGCCGTCCGCATACCGGATCGAGTTCTGCTCACACCGAAGGTCCCGTCATGATCCACCTTTGTTGACCCAAGAAGGACGCTGGCCGGTCCAGATTGGAAGAGCATCCCACTCAGAGCAGCGCATCCGGCGCTCCTCACCCCCGACGCTCACGAAAACAAAAGGCGCATCGTCCCGGCCTGTTTTCGAGCCAACGAAAATTGCCGGAACGCCGTAGGCATCCCTGATGATTGCGGTGTTTGCCATTATCGGCTCCCATTGGCCCAAACTTGCTCCAGGCATTCGATTTGCATTTTGAACGCATGGTTGCTGAACCGCTTGCAGCTACAGAATAGCCACAACCGCGATCAGCAGTGCGAGGAAGACCGGCACCAATAGCGGCGGCACAAGCCACTCACGGATTTCGAATTTGTCGGATTTTGACATCTTACCGCCTTCACTGGGTTGAGGCGGGAGCGCAAAGCTCTCAGTCACCGATAACAGCCACGAAGCGCGCGGTGATACCAATCCTATACCAGTCTTCTTACCACCGAGCCAGATCAATCTTGGTCCATTGCTGCCGAAAGTAGATTGGCAGTCGATTGCGTCTCCGAAGCGGGCGGTTCACTTCCAAAAAACGGCGGCGATCACCAACACGACCGGGATAGTCCCGAGTATGGTCACGCCTATGCGGAAGCCAATTTCGCCAGGCATTGGGAACTCCCGCCAAGGCAAGAGTGTAAGCTGTCCTTCTGACCCAGATAGACGCTTTAAGCACGCTGCATGATTGACCATTTTCCAAACCTTCGCAGGCCCGCATCGAAATCAAAACACAGGGGACGGGCGGCTGGCCATCATCCGGTGAGAGCATGGAGATGCTGGCCGAGCTGCCTCTGCACATAGGGCTTGGCCAGGAAGCGGGCTCCGGCGGGAAGATCCTCGACGGCAGGTTCTACCTGGCCCGAAGTGACCAGCAGTGCGATCGGAGGCCAACGGTCGCGAACGGTGGCTAGAAGTCCCAGGCCATCCATCGAGCCGGGCATCTGGATATCGGTAAATACGATCGCTATATCGGCGGTGTTCTCCAGGAGCTCGATTGCGTGATCCGCATCGGCGGCCTCTATGACCTCGTAGCCCAGCTCGCGTACCATCTCAGCCGCATTCAGACGAATGAGGAACTCGTCCTCGACTATCAAAACAACAAATTTGTGAGCCACCGAATAGGGGTACTTTACTCTAGAGGTCAACACGCAACGGCTCCCGCCTGGCGTTGTTCCGAGAACATTCTATCTCTTCCAGAGTTGGGGTCAGGAACCCAGATGCTCCCCTGAGTATAGTTCAATGATAACCGAACTTAGCGGCGAAATCACCGCCGTTCAGCAAATCAATGCTGTTCCGAAAATTTTGGATGCCGTAACCCGCTTAACGGGCATGGGCTTCGTAGCGGTCGCCAGGGTGACCAGCGATCGCTGGTTGTGCTGTGCTGTTCGCGACAGCATAGATTTCGGCCTCGTGGAAGGGAGCGAGCTTCACGTCGAAACGACGATCTGCAATGAAATTCGCGGTCACGGCGAACTGGTTGTCATCGATGACGTCGAGACGGATTCCAGATTTTGCAATCACCCGACGCCACGCATGTATGGCTTCAGGAGCTACATCTCAGCTCCGATCAAGCGTGCGAACGGAGACATCTGGGGCACGCTCTGCGCGATCGATCCGCGACCGCATGAGTTAAATCGAGCTGAGATCGTCGAAAGCTTGCGGCTTTTTGGGGAATTGATCGCTGCGCATTTGGATCTCAACGAGCGCTTCGAGCAATCTCAGGCCGACCTTGCCAAGAGATCAGAAAGCCTGCTGGCCAGTGAGGTGGGGCGGCAGTCTGCCGAAGCGGACCTGAAAAGCACCCGAGCCGATCTTCTTGACGAACGGAAGACGTCGGAGCTGCGCGAGCAATTTATCGGCGTGCTGGGACACGACCTCCGCAATCCGCTGGCGTCAATAGCCGGCGGCATGCGTGTTCTCCTCAAGAATGCGAATAGCGAGCGAGCGCCCGACATCGTCGCATCAATCCAGAAATCCGTGATGCGAATGGCGGGTCTGGTGGACAACATCATGGATTTTGCCCGCGGCCGCCTCGGCGGTGGATTGACGATCAGGCCCGACGCAAACGAGCCACTGACCCCCGTGATCGAACACGTCATCAACGAAATGCGTCTGGCGTGGCCAAGCCTTAACATCGAGACCGATATTGCCCTAAACGAGCCGGTTCGATGCGATCGCATCAAGATCAGCCAATTGTTCTCCAATTTACTCGGGAATGCGGTCACCTATGGCGACATCGACAAGCCAATCATTGTTTCGGCAAGGACGAGCGATGGAAGATTTACCCTCAGGGTGACAAACTACGGTACGCCGATCTCGGACAAGGCGATGCAAAGCCTGTTTCTGCCTTACACCCGCGGCGACCGTCCCAGCCAGCAAGGTTTAGGTCTCGGCCTCTACATCGCATCCGAGATTGCGCGAGCCCATGACGGGACGCTTAAGGTCGTCTCGAGCGGCAAAGAGACAATTTTTGAGTTCAGCATGCCTGCAACGACTTAGGACGCGGACTCATTGAGGCGCAGCCATAGCCGGATTGACGCGAGTTGAATGAATGCGAGGTAGTTGGCGGCGAGCCTATCGTAGCGCGTCGCCACCCGACGACATTGTTTGATCCTGTTGAAGAACCGCTCGACCTGGTTGCGAGCACGATAGAGATAAGGGCTGAAGCAAATCGGATCGCTGCGATTTCTTTTCGGCGGGATGTTGGCCCACGCGCCCTTCTTCATGGCAAGCTCCCTGATCCCAGTCCGCATCATACCCACGGTCAGCAAGCAGCATCGACCCGGATTTCAGACGAGACAGCAGTTTTCCGGCGAGTTGAACGTCATGGGCCTCACCCGGGCTCAGCGCCGGCCATACCGGCAGACCATTGCCATCGACCACCGTATGGATTTTGCTCGTCAAGCCGCCGCGGGACCTTCCCATCGAATGGCGCTGGTTCCTTGTGATGCAGGCTTCATGCTGATGCACGCGGACAATGGAGGTGTCGATCGTTTGGACAGCGGCATCATGGGCAGTGGCAAGCGCTTCTATGATGCGGCCCCAAACATTGGCCCGCCGCCACCTAACGAAACGGTTGTAGCAAGTGGTGTATGGGCCAAACGCCGTCGGCAGATCACGCCAGGGTGCTCCTGATCGGAGGACCCAGAAGATGCCATTCAGGACCCGACTGTCGTTCACCCGAGGAACGCCACGCGGCTTGTTCGGCAGCATCGGCTTGATGGCGGTCCATTCATGGTCGGCGAGTTCGTAGCGCATGATTCGAGTCCCCAGTTCGGGACCTTGAATCACGGCAGTCCGGCCAAACGCAACTCTCCTGGCCCGCTCTTGGTACGGCGCTTACGGACAGGAGCGGACATCAACCAGTCCTCAATCCCTGCCAAATGCGTCGAAAATGACCCAGAGCTGACTCGTTATGCTGTTAGCGTTCGGGGGCCTGTAGGGGCCGAACGCCGTGTCGTCCAGACGTGTCTCGCGTCGAGCCGCATAGTACGCATGTGCTCGGAAGGGCTTCAGTTCAAGGTTCAATACCCCTAATTGCGCAGGTTTGGGCTGTCAAAGTTTTTCATCCCTGAGATGGAGATACTCTGGCGTGAAGTCCGCCAGCTCCTCCAGCTCCTTCCGTCGGAGCAGCGTCAACGTGCGCCTCTCCCACTCAATGAGTCGGAGTTGTCTTAGCTCCTGTATAGTCCGATTGATGTGCACGACGGACAAACCGCAGGCATCCGCGATGTTCTGCTGGGTGAATGGAAGATAAAAGCTGGCGTTCTCCAGCAATCCGACGACTTCGAGTCGCGCCGCAAGCTCGCAGATGAGGTGCCCCACTCGTGAGCGCGCGTCGCGGGCAAGGCCTGCAATCCATTCGCGGTAAATCGCGGCATCGACAAGGGTCTCGCGCCAGAGCGCGTGAACCAGTCCGGGAGAGCTACTCAGGATATCATTGAGATAGGTGTGCGGCACAAAGCCAACGGTCGATGGACCCGCACTGCAAATATTGTGGTCCATGACGGGTAGCTGCAAAGTGTGCAGATCGGGCATATCGCCAGCCAGGTCGATCGACAGGATCTGGGCTCGGGTGCCGACGACCTTCTGACGAAACACAAACCCGCTCATCACGATGGCGCACCGGGACGCTCTGTCTCCTTCACGCACGATGTACTCGCCGTCAGTGAATTCCTTCACCGTATGGGGCATGTTCGCGAGCTTGGTCCGGTCCTCGTCGGAGAGTCCAACAACGGCTTGCAGCCGTTTGATCAATATTTTGCTTGGCATTGCAGCACCCGAGTTCTGGGGCGGGAGCACAACACTCTCAGTTGCCAGCTACCCTGCATTAACGCCAGCAATGCTGATACGCTAACACAAAACTCCGGGGGAAACATGACCTCGGAGCTGTTAGCATTCTCGGCAGCAAACCACGCCCTTAGGAGGGAGGCTCAGATTGAAATGCGGCAAACCGCAGAACGAAGAGCGTCCGGCCGTGTGGTAATGGACCGTCGGTTACCTTCATCGCCCACGGAATGTCCTTCCACAGATTTCCCATTGAGCCTTGTTTGATGATTTGGCCACTCATTTGCAGGGCTTCAGCTTGTGCGGCTGCAATGTCGGGGAGCTCAGTGCCGGCATCATCCAGCGAAGAGCTATCAGAGATATGGAAGAAGTAGCGCGGCATGCTGGCTCCGTCGCAGATTGGATCGGCCTCTAACGATGGTCATCCAAGGTTCCAAAATCAGCACAGCCATTCTGTCACCGCTTTGGCTGGTCTGCATTAGCGCAAGTAAATTTCCAGCTTACCCCGGCTTCATGAAACACGTAATTTCGGTGTCCGTCGCGCCGGCAGCCACTCAAACAGAGCCGACCTCAGCCGCATTGTCGCCCATCCTCGTCAGCGGGAACAATTGCTGGTGACCGCTCCTCCAATTCCCGCAGCCGTTCGATTTGGCCTCTAAAGCTTTCCGGTTGGTCCGGCTCAAGCTTCAGCGACGCACGCAGTTGCTGGCCAATCACTTTCATAATTGCTCGACTGTGGCTGCGGTCTATGTCCTTGGGATGGGGCATAGCGAAGCCTCCTTCGGCCAATGCGGCGCCGAGATTCAGAAATAGCGCCTGCTCCTCCGCAGCTTTCCGTGTGCGGGCACGGCTGCCCAATCTATGGAACTGGAGACAGCCACTGTTGGCTGTCTGCGCGAGCGCTCGGACCAAAGCAGACATTGCTTAGTCACCTCACGTCGCCGGGTTTATGGGTACACGGCCTTCTGTAATGGGCCCGATGATGTCAAGCCTCCCGAGTGAACGTCACGCCGCCGAGCTCATGCTTCTGTCCGTGGTCAACGCCTGGCCGCCACATCATGCTGTCAGAGGGAGCGGTGAGCCTATCTAGATGCGCGTGGTTCGTCAGATGACGACCACTGGCCGTGTAACGGCTTCACCGGATCCACCGTCCCGGCGACGGGACTTCGGGCACCGGGATTCAGATTATCCCGGTTGCGTTCTTGATCTCCTCCACGTCTTCTATGCTGCGATCGAGCCGACGTCAGTCCATCGATAAGTTGTGCCGTCGACCCAGATCCGATGCAGGATCACTGCGAGCTTGCGTGCCAGGGCGACTTTTGCGCGCTTCGAGCCACGCCGCTTGGCGATGTCCATTCCCCAGCGCTTCAGTTTTGAGAACCGCGTGATGCGCGATAGCAGAACGTTGGCGGCTTCATACAACACCGTGCGCACCGTCTCGTCGCCGGCCAACGTGATCCCGCCTGTGACGTCCTTTTCTCCCGATTGGTATTTCTTTGGCGTAAGCCCGAACAGCGCACCTGCTGCCTTTGATTTCGCGATGCGATGAGGGTCATCAATCGCCGATTTGTAAGTAATGGCCACCAAGGGACCAACGCCTGGCACTGTCATAAGCCGGCGGCAGACTACGTCGTCACGCACAATTGCCAGCACAGCCTTGTGCAGCTTTCCATACTGCCTTCAAGGCCGATCTTGCCGAAAGCATCGCACTGGCAACGCGCTCCAACGTCGCCTGACCCGCAACCAACTCTCGGATCCGCGCTTCGAAATTCCTCCGCGTCACCGGGCCAACCTTCAGCCCGAAGCCGCGCAAAATTCCTCGGATACCTAATTCTACATCGATGAGCCGCCCGAGAAGCTGTTTGCGTGCGATCAGGAGGGCCCGGATCTCCTGCGCATCGACCGACTTTGCGTGTACCGGCCGAAACCATCCCATCCGGATCAACTGGGCGATCCCGCGGGGATCCGTCTTGACCGTCATCGCCGACAGTGCGGCCTTCACGTGCCGCGTTTCCAGCAGAACCGTTTCGAATCCTGCACTTTTCAGGCCCGCATGCAGCCATTGCGACAGCGGCCCTGCCTCCAGCCCGATCCGCTTCACTGCAAAGCCGAGCGTCTCAAAAAATTCGACTAAGGCGTCGGGTTCGCTGGCGACCTTCGCCTCCTTTAGGATTTTACCCTGTGCATCCACAACGCACACGCTCGACAGTTCCAATGAAACGTCGATTCCGGCATAATTCTCCACGGCTGTCCTCCGTCTCCAGATGCTTGGGGCCGACTCAAGTCGTGACCCCGTTTGATCATCTATCGGGGGACAGCCACCATCATGACCCTTGCTCGGAGCAGGGCCCATTACCGCATCTAGGTCGCTCCTGCTGGTAGATAGAGTAGATTGAGTAAGTAGCTCAAGACACCAAGAAGCTCTCTGTATTGGCCTGTCGGCCAGCCGAATCTGGATGCATTAGAACGGAGAGCTGCTGTGTGCGGCCTGCGCCAGATTTTTTCCGTCACATTGATCTTTGTTTTGGTTTGAACCTGTCTGCTTTGTAGCGTTATGTTCACCGTGAGCCCGCGGCTTTGCCCGGAGAGCAGATCGCCGGTTGTCGCCATCAACTTGGAGATGAACGCCATGCAGAAGCGACGTCGTTTCAAACAACAACTCACGTTGCAGGAGCGACTAACAGCGTGGTCCAAAGAAGTTCTTGACCAGGCCGCCAAGCTCCCGCCGGGACCAGAAAGGGATGCGCTGATCAAGAAGGCCCGTCAGGCCGATGTCGCCTGCCACCTGGATGAATGGGCGCATTCGCCGGAATTGCAGCTACCGGTCTGATAGTCTTGTCGTCGGAACAATCCGTTGACCAAGTCAGGTGATGGTGGTCGATGCCCGATGGCTCGAATTCGATTCTGAGGCGCTTACGGAGGCAGCCTGTCCAAGTTGCCGCTGCTTAGACCCGGCTGGCCCCGGAATCTCTGGCAACCATGTTAGAGCTGGCGTATTGTCTTCCGATCACCGGCCGAGGCTTGTCCCGTAGGCGTCGGTGACTGAGAGACCGAGAGCGCTCCCGCCTGCACGGAAGTGGAGTGCTCTTATGGAACGCTATTTCTTTGACATCCAGAGTGGCCGCGAGTTTTTCGCCGACGAGGAAGGACTACGACTGCCCAATCAGAAGGCTGCTGAAGTCGAAGCGATGCAAACGCTGACGGGGATCGCCAGAGAGTCCGTGTTCAAAGGCAGTCGTCCAGATTTGGCGGTTGAAGTGCGCTCGATGACTGAACGGCTTTTCTGCGTATCGATCGTCTATCAAAGTGAGAGCACGAAACATTGAGGCTGCCTGTGAAAACAGACGCCTCCATCTCGACCGGGTCTCCGGCTCCAGTTGGAGTACTCGACTAGCCGTGAGCTGTCCAAAAACATTTCTTCAATCATGTCTGGTCGGAGCGCCTTCGAGCACATATATCAAGGTCGTCACCGCCCCACCCGAGGCAACCATCGGTGATGAGAACGCCTGTCGCGCTCCCGCCCATTCAAGGGAGAAAGCCGTGCAGGTTCGTAGCGAGTCTCAATCTTCGACATTCGAATACCGTCTCACTCAAGAGGCGATCAATTTGCGCCAGCAGGCTCAAGAGATGCCTGTTTGCGTCCGGCGCGCCGAACTACTTCAGAAGGCCCGGCAGATCGATGTTGCCCTGGAGGTGAACAGGTGGCTCAGTTCTCCGGGACTTCAGCCGCCAATGTAATTCGAATCCTGGATCGGCTTGCGGACCTCTCGCGCTGGCGCAGACATCTTTCCAACAGGCGCTCATGATGATCCGATATTTCTTCGATATCAGAGACGATCGGGAACTGTACCCGGATGAAGACGGAATAGAGTTTTCAACGCAACGTGAGGCTGAGATGGAGGCGGCTCACACATTGGCGGGACTGGCCCGCGATTTGGCCGGTGAGGAAAACCGGCCGGACGTTGCTATCGAGGTTCGAACGGAAGCCGGGCACGTATTTCAAGCCGCGTTGACCTTCGAAGCGAATAAGGCCGGGCAATAGTTCTGTCTTTCGCGGTTCCGGGGATTTGATATGGACCGTCGCATTGCAGCCCTTTTGCGATCAGCCGGTGAGTTCGTCGGCCCAAACCTTGAAACTTAGCAACGTGTTGGGTCCGAATGTCTGGGTGATCGGAACGTCGGCGGCATCGCGGCCCTGCGCGATCAGGACGCGACCAATCCGCGGAATGTTGTTACGTGGATCGAACGTGTACCAGCGACCACCGATATAGGCTTCGCACCAGCCCGCGATATCGCCGGCGGCATATGGAGGCGCCATGCCGATGTCACCGAGATAGCCGGTGCAGTAGCGCGCAGGAATGTTCATGCAGCGGCAGAACGCAATAGCCAGATGTGCATAGTCCCGGCAAACGCCTTTGCCTTCGTTGAACACTTCCCAGGCGGTCTTGGTCGGGCGGGCGTGCTCGTAGCCGAAAGCAATGTGGTTATGCACGAAGTCGCAGATCGCCTTGACCCGTGCCCAACCGGGCGCGGTCTTCTCGAACAACTTCCACGCCACGTCGGTAAGTCGGTCAGTCTCGACATACCGACTGCCGAGCAAATATACGATGGTGTCCGACGGAAGATCTTCCACTGCGTGCTGTTGGGCCGATGGTACGATCACGTCGGGTAGACCGCTGTCTCGGACTGTGCCGTCCGCTGAGAGGCGCATGCGGCCGGCTGGCGCGACAAGACGACTGCACCAATTCCCGAAACCGTCGCGGTAGGGCGTGATCGGCACCGACGGCTCGCTGACAAGATGATCGGGCAGGACAATGTCGGATGCCCGTGTGAAGTGAGTGCCGACAACTGCGATAAGAGGGGTCGGTTGCGGAAAGTCGTAGATCATCTCGAAGCCGACGCGGATCTTCATGGAAGTAGCTCCAAAGAGATGATTGCGATCGTTACGAACCCCCATTTGGGCATCGTCACCGATGACGGCTGCGAGCGCTCGGGTGTGAACAGTATGCCATCGCTGTCCCGACCGCCAGCCGTATGCTCGATTGAGTGGAGAACATCCGCCCAGCGCCTGACCGGAACCCGTTTCAGACTGAAGGCTTTGTTGAAGATGAAAATGCGATCCGGAGTCACGCCCATGTCCATTCAACCCACGCCAGACTGGGGGGCGCGGCCTGTATCTGAGAAGGCCTCTTACCAGGGCGCGCGTCGAACCGTGAGCGAGGTTGATACTGATATTCTGAGGAAGCGCGCGTTGAAGAAGCAACGTGCGTTGATCGACACCCTCAATGGTCGTGCGCCCTCATGAGAGATTTCAAATGTCCTCATTGCGGGCAACTATCGGCCTTCGAGCTCTCCAAATGCAACGGCTGCATGCAGCCGTTGATCTTCGATCCCGAGAATATGGCGATGATCGGTGCGGAAAGTGCCCTTGAATGCGTCAATCGGAATATCATCGGTTGCAACTGGTGCGCGGGTTCCACGACTTCCTACTGCATGTCCTGCTCCCTGACCCATGTCATTCCCGCCACACAGAATCCCCGTAACGTAGCCCTTTGGAAGCGCGTGGAGGAAGCCAAGCGCAGGCTGATCTACGACCTGAGACGGCTTCGCGTGCCGATCGCGTTCGCGGGTGGATTTCGCCTGGCATTCGAGATTCTCTCGGACGAGCATGGGCCGGTCCTGACCGGTCACGAATCCGGCCTGATAACGCTCAACCTTGCGGAGGCCGATGACGTACAACGCGAGATCAGGCGTGTTTCCTTTCGCGAACCCTATCGCACCCTGCTTGGTCACTTTCGACACGAGATAGGGCACTTTTACTGGAATGCCCTGATCCACGAAGCGGGTTTTCGAGCGCCGTTTCGGCTGGTGTTTGGCGACGAGACAGAGAACTACCAGGCAGCGCTTGCCTATTATTATGCCCGTCAGGATTGGTCTTGCGATCCGGCGAGTCACATTAGCATGTATGCGACGTCTCATCCCTGGGAGGATTGGGCAGAGACTTTCGCTCACTTCCTGCACATCGTCTCGACCCTGGATTCCCTGGCAGGACTTCCGTTGTCGTTGGACGCGCGCGGAAAGCACACGCTGAATGACCCGTATCTGGAAAGCGATTTCGGTGCGCTCCTTGAGTTGTGGACCCCGCTCGCTCTGACGATCAACCGCCTCAACCGCTCACTTGGTCTTGCCGACGCGTACCCGTTCGACATTTCACCCGCAGTCGAGGGCAAACTGCACTTGGTGCATATGGCGATTACCGCCTTCAGGAATCGGCAAGGAAACGCGCACACAACGCCGATGATGTGCTAACCTGAGTTCTGGTGGAAGCGCTTAGCTCGTGAGCGGCGCCACACTGGTTGCGATTTTAGCTGAACGTCTGGCAGACGAGCGGCGGCGTGGGCTTCGGCTCGCCCCTCGGGAACATGCGTCCCGCGAAAGCGTTGATAACTATAGGCAGCGTCCGCTTGCCGTTGTTCGACAACGCGCTGAGACCTCGCGAAAGTTTGGCGCAAAGCGGAGCGTTCACGCTGCTCCCGGCAAATATCGCTTGGGCTGTCATGGCGAATATCCGAGCCCCAGACCGGCGCTGATTCAATTCCTGGAGATCAAAATGATGAAAAACGAAGCGAAGGCTGCCCGGCATCTGCGGGAGGCGAACAACGCGTTCAAATTGGTGCGAACAGAAAAACCAATGACCGATTACGCGAAAGATCAGCAATCCCTGCACGATAATCACGAGCGTCTGAAGGCGGCCCGATTGGCGCGTGAAGCCAAGCCGAAAGGCTCCCGGGCATAATCGTCGCTCTCGATTTAGAGCATCGAGAGCACGACGATTCCGTTTTCGAGTTCGCCGGAGGCGAGCCGCGCACGGGCTATATGCTCGAATTCTTTTCGATATTTGTGAAGATAACTGAAGGCCTGCTTGTCGATCTGAAACGTCGTTGTAAGCCTGCACATCTGCCGTGCTGCGCCAAGCGCAAGCATGAAAGTGATCGTTCCCCCGCCGTCTGCTTTGACTCTAGGCATCCACCCAGCCCGTGCAATTCGGTTTCACGATGATGCCGTGCGATCGCGAGTTCGACTATCGCGCCGACCTGTTTTTGCGCTTCGTCGGTGCGGGCGCAGGCAGCGATGCCCGAAACGCGATGTCGGCAACTTCCTTGGCCTCACGCAGCTCGCGGAGGCGCGCCATGTTCTTTCGCACCTCGATGGCCTGCCGTTCCGCGTCAGCCAATGCCCGCGCGCCGTCTTCAGCAGCCAATCGCTTGCGGTTCGAGGGCGCGATGCCTTCGGGCGACGGCTCTGCCGATTTCCTGGCGATCATCCTCAACCCGCATTATGAAAAACAAAACCCGCTCCATCCGAAGATCGAGCGGGCAGCCTGCCGTTTCAGTACATCCGTGAAAGCGGCGTCAACAAATCAAGCCACCGAGAGGTTTTCGGCGCTCACTTTGCCGCGCATCTTGTCGGTCTTGGCCTCAAAGTTAACCTTTTGGCCCTCGGCGAGACCCGCAAGGCCAGCCCGTTCGACCGCGCTGATGTGAACGAACACATCATTGCTGCCGTCGGTCGGCTGGATAAATCCAAAGCCTTTTTGGCCGTTGAACCACTTAACAGTACCTGTCGTCATTTTCATTCTCCAAAGCGCGCGAGCGCGCATCGCGTGACGAGCACGCGATTACTTCAACTTCGTCGATGTCTTTGGAAAAGGAGCCCGCGGGCGCGTTCAACAAGGCACAGCGGCTAATCGAATTTCTTTAACATATATCATTTTCGGCTTTTTGCAAGGCAACACTCAAAATTGTTTCCGAGAGCGCTGCTACACGAGCGCGTGTGGGCGAACGTTCCTTTGCGATCGAGGGCTCCAAACGACGTGTGGGAACGGCTCTATCCATTGACAGCGCGGCTGACAGTGGTCACGTTGCTCTACCGAACTTGATTGCCGTGACGCATAGACCGGCTTGTTCGAGGCCGGCGGAAGAAGACGCCGTCACTCCCATCATCGCAATCGCCACGAGACTCCTGCGCAATTGGCTGCATGCAGGACTTGCGCATTCGCAGCCCAGCGAGGAATGTCAATTGCAGGTACTTGTTCGCGACAACAATGTCGACCAGGCCCTTCGTGTTCTGAAGAAGAAGATGCAACGCGAGGGTGTCTTTCGCGAAATGAAGCAGCGGCGCTCATACGAAAAGCCTTCCGAAAGAAAGACGCGCGAAAAATCCGAGGCTATTCGCCGGGCCCGTAAGCTCGCTCGGAAGCAGGCCATCAGGGAAGGTTTGCTGCCGGCGCCCCCGAAAAAGAAGCTTCCCGAGCGCAAGCCTCCCTTGCCGCAGATCGCCGGCAAGGAGCGCGCGTAACGGGAATGCGCGTAGAGGAACGTTATTGCCATAGATTAATTGCCATGGTGGTTGCGCCGAGTTCGACGCAGCAAAGCGGGGGTGCGTAGCTGCCAGATTTCAGTCGCGGTCTGTAATCCAGGAGATCGAGATGACGAAGACGGGCACGAGTGATCATCATCGCATTCTGACCCAACGCGCGCGTGCCGCTCACCTGGCTGGCAAAGTTATAGACGAGAGGGCGGACAATTCTGCGAAGGGCGATGATCAAGCGATGCGAAGGCAGCGTTTGATCGAGGGACCATCGGAGTTCAGGGCCGTCCGCGTCGATCGTTCAAGAAAAACTATTGATCGTTAACTGGCCTTCAGTCGCTTACGGGTTCCTTGCGACGTCCAGAACGCATTGACGTTGTCTTGAGCATCGGCCTGTCCGTCTCTGCTGGGCGAGTTATCGGGCGCCGGGGGCAACTTGTGAAGAATTCGCCTAAGCGATTCCCAGATCACGACATGGCATGTTGTTAGGTTCTGAAATCGATGCCGCGCAGCACGATACCCCGAGGATCTCCTTCAAGTTCCGTCGCTCGATACTTGCTGGCCGCGCGGGCCTCGATGCGGTCGCGTAGGCGGACGAATTGGGCTTCGCGCTGCTCGGGGCGGACCTGCGGGCCGCGCTCAAGATAGTCCATCGCGGTGGTCGAGATCGCGCAGGGAATTTCCTTACCGCCGTCCTGCATCGAGAACAGCACGATCATCCGGTCATATTCGTGGCCTATGTAGCGACCGCTCGTGAGCGTCATGGCTTCCTCCTTAAGTGACCGTTGCTGGCACGATCGCGCGTGCGGAGAGTTGCTCTGCCGTCAGTCCTCGCCCGAGAGCCGGACGAAGTCGTCGAGCAACGACGCGACCAGCGCCCGGTGCCTCGTATCCTCGGCGGGCAGGCTCGCGGCATAGAGGTTGAGCAGGTGCCGCGCCTTGACCGCAGCCTCCGGCCAGGAAGCGGCGGGCACCGTCATCATGCGGTGTTCAAGTTCGGCCTCCCGCTCACGCAATTCCCTGACATGGGCCTCGACGTCTGCCAGCGCGCGGCGCAGATCGGTAGCCTTCTGCGCAGCCATGCCGCGATGCTTGTCGAGATCTACGGGTTGGTCAGTCATGCGGCGCTCGCATCCGCAGCCTGCGCATTGGCGAGATCGACTGAGCCGATCGAGAGCATCTCCATTGAGTCGCGAACGCCTTCCGCCGGCACCATAATCATCGTCGCGATGCGGCGATAGGCCGAGAAGGTGAGACCCTCGATCGTTTCTTCATCAGTGATGACCTCGTAGGCGCCGGCGGGCAGCAGCCGCTCGATGCCGCGGATTCGGAACGGATGTCTGAACGTGACGGTCTCTCGCCGTGAGCGGATGGTCATGCACGCCTGCCTTTTTGCAAGAGGGGCCCTAACCGACCGACAGCGACGACCATGCGCCCGTCATTGAGCAATAGCCAGCACATTCGCCATTGCCGCGCGCTGACGTCGCAGTGCAGCCTTGCCCGAACTGCGTTTTAGCACTCGCTATTGGCGCCTCGCAGGCGTAGGGTTGTCGCATCACCGCACTTCTCAACGGCATCGACCGGTGACTGAGGGTCACGTGCGCTCCCGCCGACAGAGTTGCAGGAGCGCTCGATGTCGCGTTTTCGCGCCTCGGAATGGATGGTCCCGCCGGTGATCGTTCCGTTGTTCCTTTTGCTTCTGGTGTGTGCTGCGGCCATCCTCAATGGCTAAGGCAACGCGCGTGCCTTACCTGGTCATGGGGACCAACGAATATGGCAGCGCCAATCTCGGCCGTGGCAGCGCGATCGTTGCACTGCGGCTCGCGCGAAAGCTGCTGCGCGACGGTTACATGGATGTCCGCGTCTGCACGCCTCGCGGGCGCATCCTGCAGTCGGACGAACTGAAAGAACTTGAACCCCAACAGGAGATGGACGTCATGGCCAAGGGACAGCAACGCGGCAATCGCGAAGCCAAGAAGCCGAAGAAGGAAAAAGCCAAGGTGATCGCAGCACAGCCCAGCCGGAAAGAGGTCGCCTGGCAGCCGGATTTCGGGTCGGCAAAAAAGAGGTAGGCGGCGCAGTCAAGCGTGAGGCGGACGCTTGAAACGCTATTGCGGCGCGACGAGGGGCCACCTCATGGATGCTCGAAGGTGGATCGAGGAGCAACGCCGGCACCCATAGGCCCAGTCACTGTTGCCGCCCTCCGTCGCCAAATTCGAACCCCACATGCATCACGGGACCGGCGTCGTCCCGTACCGCAATTGCCATATGGCGCTTTGAAGAACTGCCAGATTCATACGTCGCATCCCGTGCCATGTCGGCCAATGACTTTGCCGCCTCAACCTGCGCCGCCCGAAAGTCAGCAAGTTCCAGACCTTCCTCGTCAAGGAACAGGCCGTCATCGTCGACAAGATCGAAATAGTACCGGGTCATGACGCACTCCGGAGACAGACGGGAGTTCCATGTGCCAGCGACCGATGCCCCTTGTGCAGCCTCGATCGGTGATGGAGGACAAGAGATGTGGCAGAAAATGGTTGCTGGTCCGACGGCCTGCACGAGGATCTCAAAGTCCGCTGTCTAGCCTGGCACACCTGCGTAAGCTGCACGGCAGCCTTCGGCTGACTATCACTGCGTCGACTGCGTTGCGTGGAAGGCGATCGTTGTTGTTAGCTCCGCGCTGGGGTCGAAGATAGATCGGACAACAACGGGTGATCGTGCTATCGGCATTGATGGAAAAGATCTTGGTGGTCGGCGCGATCCTCTTCTTGTCATCCAGTGCTAATGTTCGAGCGGCCGAGCAAGCGCCTGCTGCAACAGAAATGTCAATTCGCGACCAGATCAAGGCGGCACGCGCTAAAGATGTATTGGAAGAGAAATCAGCATCGGTTGCGCGCCCATGGGATACCGCGAAACCGACTGAGCCTGTGAAGCGGTGAAATACCTTGGCGCAGCGTGCGGCCCCGAGGTGAAGCCTGTCGAGCATTCTTCTACTGTTTTGTTTGTCGGTTGGGGCGCCATTTGCTGAGATTGATCAAGCTCACGTTGGCAGCAGCCATTGCGCTCGCGCTGATTCCCCATGCCGTGAGATACTATGCTTTTCCCCGCGACCGTCTGATTCAGATCGCAAAGCAGTGCGAGAATGATGCAGACAAGTTAACGGCCTCCGACGCGGCAAAATGGACGGAAGCTCACAACGGTGGGACAAATAATCCGTATCGAGCGCAAAGGGACGCTCGAGTCGAGATCTGCATTAAGGCGGACGGCTGGTGTTCGATGAGTGATGACCGGCCGGCAGTCAGTAACCCAGCCATGTTCGCGCCGCGTGATCCGGTTGCCCGGGCGCTATATCGTTGGCGATACGCCGACGAATCTGGAAGCATCTGTCGCGATTGAGCTACTGGGACAATCGGCCGGACTATCGACACAACAATCAATTGCATCGCAAGACAAGTACGATCTTCATGGGCTGATGTTCGTTGCTTCAAAGTGGCGGCTTCCTTGGCGATAGCCGAGATTGAAATGCCCGATTTGCGAAGGACGCTGCTAAACTGCTCATCCGTCAGCTTGAGCCGCTTGCGCAGGATCTCGATCTGCACCTTGTCTCTCCAATTCAACGAGTTGCGGAAATGAGTTGGCTTCCGCGGGGGCGCTATCAGGCCTTTTCTTCGAGTCGAACGGCTGCGAAACTCCTCCTTCGAGACAAGTGTATCCGCGTTGCTCCGCCGCTTTTTCGCGGCCGAGCGATTCGGCACAAGCCCGTGCAACGGCCGAGTTTGGCTCGGTGCTTCCCGGCATCGTTGCCCAACCTCCCTTTCGACGAACTTGCCTTGTTCCGATACATAGGTCGCCTTCATCATTTCGGTCAGGGTCGCCGAGGCATCAGCGGCCTGTCGAAACTTTTCAACGCAGATGGGTGTGAGAGTTGCGATGACGGCCGTCGCAGCGCGGCTTGCAGCGAGAGTCTCTGCGGACCCACCGGTTACCCAGCCGCCCCAGCTGAAGTCAAGGGGCCATTGCCCCAGCACGGAGCGCGCGGTCGCCTTTGTCTTCTGGGCGATGTCCATGGTGTCGCCTTTGACTTGGAGGATCGAGGAGGAAGCCAAGCATGTCGATCGATAGACGCTGTACCAAATTGCTCAATCAGCCTGCGTGGAGACCATTCGGGCAATTTGGATGGACTCATTGCCGCACGACGTCACCCTAGACGAAGCCTTCCACAAATCGGCTGGATCGGACGCCCTGCGATGCTCAGACCTGTATGACCCTAGCTATATATTCCCACAGTTGGGCGGCGAGTGCCAGCGGACCGCATTCTGTTCCTTTTTGAACAGCCAGAGCTGTCTACGCGTACTCTGTTCTTTATTGCCCGACTTGGACTCATGCTTCTGATCGGCCCGGCCCTCGGGGCCGGGGCTTTTCGTTCCGGCTCCATGGATGTCTCTGCTCCATGGATGTCTCTGTTAGCATAGAACGGTCATCAGTAAGAGTCTGGGCAAAATCACAGCGGCCGTGCCCTTCACCGGCCACAGCGAGAGAAAGCGAGACCGCCAAGCGGCGGCCTCATCGACAAGTTCTAACCGGCGGGCTCTTCCTTGTGATCATGCGGAGTGCCGCGATTTTTGTCGCTCTGCTCCGCATCCTCCGGCGTTTTCCCTGCCATATTTCCGGGATTGAAGTGGTACTTGCCATCGGGGTTCTCGCCGGGCTGCTTCTCATTCGAGTTCTTGTTGTTAGTCATTAGATCAGCCACTCCTTGGGAAGAGTAACAATGTTGAACGGGACCGAGGTCTCTATGTTCCCAAAGCTGCGATTGACCGCGTGGAACGAAAGCTCGCTCGTCCCCGTTGAGCATCACCTGCAATATTTCTCATTGGCGTGAGGCGTCGTGCAGACCACTCAAGGTGTTGCACATGGCTTTTTCGCAAACACGTTCTTCCGCATTCCTGTCCGACTGTCTGGCCGCCTTCAGGCGATATCCCGCCATCGCCACCTTTGCTGGGGCCGCTACCCTTGTGGCGGCGACGGCGATCGCGAACCGGCATCTTGCCGAGAAAGCGCAGCGTGATAACCCGCCACAGGGTCGGTTCATCGACGTCGACGGGGTCCGTCTGCACTATGTGGAGCGCGGCAATGGCCGCGCGCTGGTTCTCTTCCACGGCAATGGCAGCATGATCCAGGATTTCGAGTCGAGCGGCCTGATCGATCTGGCAGCCGAGAATTACCGGGTGATCGTCTTCGACCGACCGGGCTTCGGGCATAGCCAGCGGCCGCGAGATGTGGTTTGGACGCCGGAGGCACAGGCGGACCTGTTCAGGAAGGCGTTTGATGGGCTGGGCGTTCAGCGAGCCATTGTACTCGGGCATTCGTGGGGGGCGTCAGTCGCGGTTGCGCTGGCGATAAGGCATGCTTCCTTCGTCGAAGCGCTGGTGCTGGCATCGGGATACTATTTTCCGACCGCGCGAGCCGACGCAGTGGCCTCATCTTTATCCGCTACACCCGCGCTTGGCGATATCATCAGCTACACTGTCTCACCGATCCTGGGTCGATTGATGTGGCCGGCAATGTTGCGCAAGGTGTTCGGCCCGCAACCAGTCCCCGGAAAATTCGCCGGCTTTCCGAAGGAAATGGCCGTCCGGCCATCACAGCTCCGCGCCAGTGCGGCGGAATCGACGTTGATGGTTCCCGCTGCATTTGCTTCTTCGAAGACCTACGGCGAACTCGACATGCCGACGATCATACTCGCGGGCGAGGATGATCGTCTGATCGATATCGATGAGCAATCGGCCAGGCTGCACGACGAGGTCAAGCAGAGCAAGCTGCACCGCATTCGTGGAGCCGGGCATATGATCCAACAGTCTGCCACGCGAGATCTGATGGCGGCTATCGACGAAGCCGCTGCCGAGACTCTGCACTAGTCCATTGGATGCGGCGATGCGCTGGCGCGTACCGCTCGCCATGACCGCGCAGGGTTACTTGGCTGCCGGCAGGACAGATTTGCGTGGAGGATGGAGGAGACCCCTTGGTTTCGCTTTCGATGTTGCCGCAGGAGGCCCCCTCGCCGCCAGGGCAGGACGCCGACACGTCGGAATCGGGGGCCTTGCCAACGCAGGCGGTCGACAATGTCGAGATGCCGCTGCCGTCCAGTCCGCAGACGTTCTTTCTCGGTAGCCTGCTGACACTGGCCGTACTGGCTGCGGTATACGTGGCAAGCCCGATCATACTGCCCGTGGTGCTCGCCTTCGTGTTGCAGCTCATTCTGCAACCTGCCGTGGATCTGCTCGAACGTATCGGCCTACCCCGCGCCGTCGGGGCACTCCTGGCGATTTTGCTCGTCGTCGGAGCGCTCGTCGGCTTTGTGGCGGCCCTGTCATTACCCGCCGCGACGTGGGCGGAGAAATTGCCGGAGGGCTTACCGCGCCTGGAAACTCATCTGGTCGTCCTGAAGCGCCCGATTGAAGCGCTGCAAAAGGTTGTCCAACAGGCTGAGCACGTCGCGGATTCTCCCGGAACCAAGGAGCCCACCGTTTCGGTTCGCCGTAATCTCGGTCTGACCGGCGTGCTCTTTGCCGGAACGCGCGCCGTGCTCGACGGCTTGTTCACGACAGTTCTGGTGCTCTATTTCCTCTTGGTCGCAGGCGACATTTTTCTACGACGCATCGTCGAGGTGCTGCCGAATTTTGGCGACAAGAGGCAGGCCGTGGATATCTTCCAGCAGATCGAAGCGGACATATCGGCCTATCTGCTCACGATCACGGCCATGAATGCTGCGGTGGGAATTGCGACGGCGGCTGCGATGTACCTCTGCGGGCTTGGAGATCCCTTGTTGTGGGGAGCCGCTGCTTTCTGCTCAACTACGTTCCAATTCTGGGGCCGTTGTTGGGAACCGTCATCTTCCTGCTCGCCGGAATGTTGAGTTTCGACAGCTTGTGGTGGGCCTTGCTGCCCGCGATTCTTTACTTCTGCATCCACCTCGCTGAGGGCGAGACCCTGACTCCCATGCTTCTTGCGCGACGCTTCACCCTGAATCCCGTGCTGATCATCCTGTCGCTGGTGTTCTGGTTCTGGATGTGGGGGGTGCCCGGCGCGATCCTGGCCGTTCCAATGCTGGCCATCCTGAAGATCGTCAGCGATCGCGTCCGTCCGCTAAGGGCTTTGGGGCACGTCATCGAAGGATAATCGCAGTATCGCGTCTCGGTGATGGATTGAGGACGTGCCGCCGGCGGGGCACGGCCAGTGCTGGCAGGCTACGCAAGAGGCATAGAGAAGGTGAAGCGGGTTCCAGCGGAGTTCGATGCGACGGTCAAAGCGCCCCATGGGCCTTTGCGATCTGAGAGGCGATGTAGAGTCCCAGTCCAAGCCCCTGCTTGCTCGCACGAGCTTTGCCGCGGAAGAAAGGTTCGAACAACTTATCCATCACCGTTTCCGGAATCGCCTCACCCGCACTGGCGACCCAGAGTTCGAACGATCCCTTCGCGTCTCGGCGTGAACGACGATGGGTTTGTCGGTTGCTCCGTGCGTCACCGCGTTGCGATGCGGTACCGGGCGGAAGATCCGTCATGGGAAGAGCGCGATCGCTTCCTGCTCTCCAATAGTCACTATGCCATTGCGCTCTACGCGGCTTTGATCGAGGCGAGGATTGTCCCCGAGCAAGAACTCGAAACCTACGGCAGCGACGAGGGCCCCCTGCCGATGTCGGGCATGGCCTCCTACACGCCTGGAATGGAGATGTCGGGCGGCTCGGTCGGACTTGGGCTCGGCATGGCCGTCGGCATGGGCCTCGGGCTCAAGCGCAAGAAATCCGACGCGCGGGTGTACACGTTGTTCTCCGACGGCGAGCTGGACGAAGGCTCGGTCTGGGAGGCCATCCAGTCGGCGGGCCATTACAAGCTCAACAATCTGGGCGGCATTGTCGACGTCAACAATCAGCATGACGACGGTCGTTCGACACAGGTGATGGCATTCGAGCCGCTGGTCGAGAAGCTTCCGGCTGGGTGATGCCGGCCTTATTGATCAGGATATTGATGCCGCCGAATGCTTCGATTACGCGAGCGACCGCCCGTTCGCATGATGACTTGTCGGCGACATCGCACGACACCCCGATATGCTCTGCACCCAGAGCGGTCGCTGCACCCGCGGCCTCTGCGGCATCTATATCGAGAATGGCAACTCGCGCGCCCTCGCTAGCGAACCGGCGCGCCGTGGCAAGCCCGATGCCGCGCGGCGAGGCCGCACCCGAGATGAACGCTGTCTTGCCGCTGAGCAGCATCAGTTCCTTCCGCAAATTATTTTTCCTTGGCAAGGCTAAAAATGCCCCGCGGGCGCGCAGCCGACAAACGCACAGTTGTCACTGATCGAGTCTGGCTCACTTATGGAATGCTGTCGAATGTCCCGATATCGGCAATTCGCGCCTTTGAAACCGCTGCTCGCACGGATCATTCCGCGATGTGGCGAATGAGCCTCACCTGACGCCAAGTGCTGTCAGTCATACGATCCGCAAGCTGGAGGACACGCTTCGCACCGTTCTGTTCGAGCGCAGTGCGCGATCAGTTCGGCTCACACCGGCCCGCGAAAAACTTGATGCGCCACACGGGAGCGGCGTTCGATCAGCTCCGCCGTGGCCTTGAGAAAGTCGCCGCGCGCGGACCACAATTGGTGCGCGTCCATTCGGCACCCAATTTTGCTGCGCAGTGGCTTGCACCACGGCTTGCACAGTTTCTCGCCCCTTATCCGAAGCTCGAGGTGCGCCTGGCTGCGAGCACGGACTACGCTCGCTTCAGGAACGATGATTTCGATATCGACATCGTTTACGGTCCGCCGCGCGCGGAGGGCGTGGAGGTTGTTCCTCTCCCGGAGGAGACGTCACCCCGCTCTGCTCACCTGGCCTGGCAAAATCGATCAGGAAGCCTGCCGATCTTCTTAATCAGACGCTAATCGCTCGGACGTGAAGCAGGTCCAGTGGCACCAATGGTTCACGGCAAACGGATTGGAAGCCCCTGCGCTCCACGGCATGAGATTCGATCGCAGCTTTCTGGCAATCGCCACGGCCGCGGAGGGATTGGGAGCGGCGCTGGAATCAACGCTTCTGGCCGAACGCGAACTCGCGAGCGGGCGATTGGTTGCGCCGTTGGCAGGACGCGCCAACGATATCCGGTACGTCGGCCATCGCCTGATCTACCCACGCGCCAGCCGACAGAGATCCGTGGTACGCGCCTTTGCAGATTGGCTCGTGGCGCAACTCGGCGGCGAGACAGCAGGTTCCTCGCACTAAGATCCAAGTCTGGCCGAGCATCACCGCAACCAAGCAAGCGATCGGCTGTTTTGGGTCTGAACTCCGACGGTCGCGTCTTCACCGCGCATCGAGGTCAGCGTCAAGGGCAAGCAGGCCTACATCACCCTTGCAGCTGTCCCGTTCGCGCCCAGTATCCGATGCGCTGCCATCGATCGGGCGAAATCGCCGATAATCGTAGTCTGGCGTGCAAAATCGTATGTTTGGTAGCGGGGGAACGACCCGAACCTCCGACCGTCTTTCGCTTTGAGGCTCCGCATTCGAAAAGCCGGCTGCGCAAGCTTCGATGCCGGACAAAAACTTTTTGAAATTGCATAGGCGTGCCTGCGGCGAGAACCCTCCTTTTTATTTTTGTCGGCGAACACCGCGCGTCACCCTGCTGGTATTTGTGCTGGTATCGGCAGCAATCGATGACAAAAGTGGCTTCAGATTCAATTGGTTATAGCTCTAGGCAATTATCGGCCAGGGGCACCACGCTTCGCCCTTCGCGTGGCGCAGCCATGCGAGAGCGAAGAGGCGTGTCAGGCGAAGCCCTTTGGCGAAGACGGACTGCCTCAACATCCCCTCCCTTCCAATTGTCACATCCCCACTGTATAAGCCGGTAGCTTCTTCCGTAACTCGAAGGAGCTCTTATGAACGACCTGCACGCGTGGCTTTCAGAGCAGCACCACGGCCTGCGCACCTTCCGGACATTCCAGCAGAAGCTCGAGACGCTCGGTCGCGACGACCCTGAGCAGCGCGGCCTGTGCCGCCTGTTGAGCAGCCTCGTCGGCAGCTATGTCGAGGCGTTTGACGAGGCTCCGCTGCCGGTCGAGGTCGCCGACGGCGCCTATCAGCGTCTGCTGACGCTGGTCGCAAGCATCGACCTGAACGCCGACGCCGACCGCCGGCTCGCCGACATCAACCGCGTGGCGGAGAGCCGGCTCTGGCAGTGAAGGGAGCTCTTCCGCGTCAGCTCCCGCGCTCTTCCTCGACGACGCGCTTCAGCATCGCGAGCGCGCTGCGCCAGTAGAAGGCTGCATGCTTCCAGCCCGAGTCCTCGCCAATCTCCCATCCGGGTCCTGAACGCGGAGGTGAAGGGGGCACCAGTTGGTCGACCGTCAGGATCGTCTCCGCGCCGTCGGCTCGGAGCGCCATCGTGATGGTCGACCATGATTGAGGATGGTCCGGCAGACCGGAGACGCGCGACCAATAGGCGTAGCGAAGCAGCATCGGCGGCTCGACCGCGAGGATGCGGCCCTTGTCGCGATAACGCTTCGTCCCGATCACGGCCTCGATCTCGAACGGCGCGCCGATGCGCCAGTCTGTCTTGAAATGAGCGTTGCGCCATCTGTCGCCCGCTTGAGGATCAGTGAGCGCGTCCCAAACACGTCCCGGCTTCGCCGCGATCCGGATCGATTCAGTCACCGTCTTGAAGGTCATTTCCAGGCTCTCCGGCTTGCACCGGCAGGCCGCGATGAGGACCATCCGCAGCAAGCCGTTCGACTTCGCCGCGCCGATACCTATATCCTACCGCAACGCGTAGCGATGCAGCGAGTAGCTCTGATGGCCAGGAGACGCACGACGGAAGCGGAGACCGACGACCTCCCCCGCTATTTCGTCTGGGTCCGGGGCCTCGAAGGCCCCGAGCCGCAGAAATGGATGGCGATGGACTTCGGCGTCGGCGACTGGAAGCGGCCGCTGGTGCTGGCCTATCTGGAGCTGCCGGAGGGCGAGCGGCATCTGTCGCTGTCGGTGCTGGCGCGGCACTATCCGCCGCCGAGGATGGATACGCTGTAAAATGGGTTGGCTATTCCCGGGGGCATGCCGAGACGGAAGACGTATCCGCTCGCATCCAACGACGGGAGGCCTGCCCGCTTTATCACTGGCAATAGAGCTTCCCGCCGAAGGAATGGCATCTGCCACCGTCGCTGCCGGCTGGGGCAGCAGGCGCGCGCGGGGCTGGTTCGTGGCGCGACACGGCCTTTGGCTTCTGCGGCGGCGGATCAGGACGCCGCCGGCACACGCCCTGGGCATCCAGCACCTCATTGCCGTCGCAGACGATCTGGACGCAGCGATCGCCCTCGACCTTCTGTCCCTTGGCGCAAACCAGCGGACAGACACGATCGGGCTTTGCGCGTACCGCATCGAGCGCGTCGAGGCTGGCGACCTTGACGTCGAACTTGGTGCCGGCATTTCGGTTGAAATTGTCCAGCGCCTTTTGCGATGGCGTAGTCCAGGCCCCATCGGCAGAACCCGGATCGCAGCCGACGCGCTTCAGATGCGCCTGGAGCAGACGGGCGATATCCGCCGGATCCATCGCCGGCACGACGACGGGTGCAGGAGCCGGAGCCGGTGCGGCCGGCGGAGTTAGCGCGGCAAGCGCAGCCTGCCGTTCCCTCTCGCGCTGCTCCTGCTCGCGCCTTGCGGCCTCGATCTGCTGCTGCGCATCCAGCGCGGCCTGTTTCTTCGCCTGTTCGACCTGGACCGCCGCCTCCTCGACCTGCCGCCGCGCCTCCGCAACCTGCCGCCTGGCATCGTCGAGCTCGCGCTTGGCCTGGTCGGCGATGCGTTGACGGTCCTGTTCGAGATCACGCCGGGCCTGCTCGGACATCTGGAGCCTGGCCTGCTCGGCCTGGCGCGCGGCGTGCTCCTCGCTCTGCTTCCTGACGTCCTCGCTCTTCTGTCTGGCCTGCTCTTCGGCCTGACGCTTCAAGAGGTCTGCCTTCTCGCTGGCCTTCTCCGCCGCATCCAGCTTGTCGAGCGCCGCATGAGCAAAGTTGGCGTAGATGCCGCTGGGATGAACAGCCAGGAAGGAAAGCCAGGCCTGCTTGGTGCCGGTTTGCGCGGCCAGCTCATAGTCCCGCCGGGATTCCGCGTTCGGATCGACCGGCGGGGCAACCGGCGGCACCAGCGCCACCGTGTCTCCGCCGAGTGACCCGTAGACGAACGGCTCCTGCCGCCGTGCCGTGCTCTTCAGCACCTCGTCGCGAACCCGGCCGAGCGTCAGGCGGAGGTCGAGACCCGGCGTCGCCAGATGGTTGAGCAGCGCGGTCGCGAACGGGCTATGCGCACCGTCGCCATCGGCGGCAACCGCGCCGGCCTTGGCGGCGAACGCGATCAACGTATCCGCCGTCGCCGGCTCCATCTTCGCAAGGCCGCGGCCCATCGAACGGGTGGCGACACCGCGCGTCATCCGCTCCGCAAACGGGTTGTCGCGGCAAGCATCGAGGATGACGAGCCGCAGTCGCTTCGCTGGACTGATCGCCTGGAGGATTCGGTCCAGCGGAACGGTCTCGTCCTCGACATCGAAATCGCTCTGGAGACGGGCATCGGCCGGAATCAGGAAGTTGACCCCGTTCACCTCGATGCCATGGCCGGCGTAATACACCACGGCCATGTCGGAATCCGCGGCAACAGCCGCGAAGTCGCGCACCGCCCGCCGCATCTCGGACACGCCGAGATCCTGGCGCAGCACGACGCTATCAAAACCTATCCGCTTGAAAACGTCGCTGATCGCAGCTGCGTCATTGTCGGGATTGGCCAGCCGCGCGACGTTTCGATAATTGGACACGCTGAGAACCAGCGCGACCCGCTTGTCGGCCAATGCGCTCGTCGCTGCGACCAGGACCAGAACGATCGACAGCGCCAGGCGACAGGCCAAGTGAGGCAGACATGCCATTCGTGCAGACGGGCTCGGTCGAATCATGGTCCAAGCTTTTGCGATAGCGGTTCGCCTTCAGTCTGTGTCGTCGATCACATACCAAGCCGGCTTCCAAAGCGAAACGGCCGTCTGCCGCCCATCGCCTCCAGTCCGGCGATTCCCTTCCCGTCGATGATATCGGCAGCCGCATGGGCTTGGGAAGTCGCCCCTTGAGATGCTTGCCTCCGGCGCAAGCTTACGCTTCTATGATGGAATAGTTTGCACCTGCATCATTTGCCGCCACGGGGCTTTCAAAATGAACCGTTCTTTCATGACAATTTTGCTGTCGCTCGCAGCTTTCGCAGCAATCCTTCTTCCCGACAGCGCAAGCGCCGACAAGATGCGCCCCGGCTACAAGAATTATCGCAACGTCCACGGCCTGAATGCCAACACCAACTGCCGTCGCCCGCATTTCAACATCTGCCAGGGCTGCAACATCGTCATCCCGATGCGCGTCGCGCAGGATCGCAGTTGCGGATTCAATTTCCAGACCCTCGGTCCGTTCGCGGGCCAGGAGGTCATCGCGTCTCCGTCCAACGGGTCTTACAGCCTGGTCAACACCACGACGGCCGTGTACCGGCCGAGTGCCGGCTTTACCGGCCGTGACCATTTCGAAAGCCGTCTCTATTTCGAGGACGGCAGCGGCAAGCGGACCTTCCTGATCCTGAAAGTCAACGTCAACGTCGTCCCCAGCCTGTGATTGGTTCGCCGGGCCGGTCAAACCCCGCGCCGGCCCCGAGATCAGTCACCCTCGCAAGTCCCGCCGCATGAATCGGCCCCGCCGGAGGGACGAGCTCGCGTGCGCGGGGCAGATTCGTGACGCGACACGGCCTTTGGCTTCGGCGGCGGCGGATCAGGACGCCGCCGGCACACGCCCTGGGCATCCAGCACCTCATTGCCGTCGCAGACGATCTGGACGCAACGGTCGCCTTCGACCTTCTGTCCCCTGGCGCAAACCAGCGGACAGACACGATCGGGCTTGGCGCGCACCGCATCGAGCGCGTCGAGGCTGGCGACCTTGACGTCGAACTTGGTGCCGGCATTTCGGTTGAAATTGTCCAGCGCCTTCTGCGACGGCGCAGTCCACGCCCCGTCGGGCGGACCGGGATCGCAGCCGACACGCTTCAGGTGGGCCTGAAGCAGACGGGCGATATCCGTCGGATCCATCGCCGGCACGACAACGGGAGCCGGTGCGGCGGGCGGGGTTAGCGCGGCCTGTTGCTCCTTCTCCCGTCGTTCCTGCTCGCGCCGCTCCCGTTCACGCTGCTCCTGCTCGCGCCTTGCGGCCTCGATCTGCTGCTGCGCGTCCAGCGCGGCCTGCTTCTTAGCCTGTTCGACCTGAACCGCCGCCTCCTCGGCCTGCCGCCGCGCCTCCGCAACCTGCCGCCTGGCATCGTCGAGCTCGCGCTTGGCCTGGTCGGCGATGCGTTGGCGCTCCTTCTCCAGTTCGCGCCGGGCCTGCTCCGACATCTGGAGCCTGGCCTGCTCGGCCTGGCGCGCGGCCTGCTCCTCGATCTGCTTCCTGACGTCCTCGCTCTTCTGCCTGGCCTGCTGTTCGGCTTGCCGCTTCAAGAGGTCCGCCTTCTCGCTGGCCTTCTCTGCCGCATCCAGCTTGTCGAGCGCCGCATGAGCCGAGGCCGCATAGATGCCGCTGCCGTGAACAGCGAGAAACGACGTCCACGCCTCCCTTGTGCCGATCTGCGCCACAAATTCGTAGTCCCGCCGGGCTTCGGCGTTCGGATCGACCGGCGGCGCAACCGAAGGCACCAGCGCCACTGTGTCTCCGCCGAGCGATCCGTAGACGAACGGCTCCTGACGCCGTGCCGTGCTCTTCATCACCTCGTCGCGAACCCGGCCAAGCGTCAGGCGGAGGTCGAGACCCGGCGTTGCCAGATGGTTGAGCAGCGCGGTCGCGAACGGGCTATGCGCACCGTCACCATCGCCGGCTACCGCGCCGGCCTTGGCGGCGAACGCGATCAACGTATCCGCCGTCGCAGGCTCCATCTTGGCAAGGCCGCGGCCCATCGAACGGGTGGCGACACTGCGCGTCATCCGCTCCGCAAAGGGATTGTCGCGGCAGGCATCGAGGATGACCAGCCGCAGCCGCTTCGCCGGATTGATCGCCTGGAGGATCCGGTCCAGCGGAACGGTCTCGTCCTCGACGTCGAAATCGCTCTGGAGACGGGCATCGGCCGGAATCAGGAAATTGACCCCGTTCACCTCGATGCCGTGGCCGGCGTAATACACCACGGCCATGTCGGAATCCGCGGCAACAGCCGCGAAGTCGCGCACCGCCCGCCGCATCTCGGACACGCCGAGATCCTGGCGCAGCACGACGCTATCGAAACCTATCCGCTTGAAAACGTCGCTGATCGCCGCCGCGTCATTGTCGGGATTGGCCAGCCGGGCGACGCTCTGATAGTTGGAGACACCAAGGACCAGAGCCACCCGCTTGTCGGCCAGCGCATTCGTCGCTGCGGCCAGCATCAGGGCAGCCGCCAATGCAACGCGGACAGCCAGACGATGCAGTTGCGACAGCGGAGCCGGGAGGATCAATCCGACCATGGTGCAGGCTTCAATCCGAGCGAGAGCCTATGGACAGGCTCCGGGAAGATTTCGAGGGTCTCCCCTCGTAAGTCAACCCGTCTGTGGCGTACCTCACTTCCCCCGAGCCGCAGTCGGCGTCAGCCCGAACCGCCGGCGGAAGCAGCGGTTGAAATAAGAGAGATCGTTGAAGCCGCAGGCAAAGGCGATGTCGCTGATTCGGCCCTCGCGATGGGCGAGCAGGTCAGCAGCCTTGCGCAGGCGCAGTTCGGTGAGGCGGGTGGTGAAGCTGGCGCCGGCCTCGAACAAGAGCTCGTTGACGTAACGCTCGGAGAGGCCGGCGGCGGCCGCGAGCTTCTGCGCAGAAAAATCCGGCTCGTGGAAGCGCATGTTCAGGATCGACAGCACGGCCTTGAGCCGCACGGCGCGCAGACCCCGGCGTCGCGCGGCGATGGCAACGTCGCTGCGGGCGCCGAGGCCGATCGCGGCGAGATCGAGCAAATGGCCGGCGATCGCCATCCCGGCCTCGACCGCGGCGGCGGGATGATGGAGCAGGAGATCGCTGTAGTCCATCGCCAGCGACAGCGCGCCGCCGGGCTCGAGCTCGCGGCCGACCAGATCGTCGACATCGCAGACCATCGCGCGCAGCGTGTCGACCGGCAGATGCACGTTGGTGAAGCGCTTGTGGCTCGCGCCGTCGGCGGCGAAGAACGGCTCGTCGAGCTTGAGCAGCACCATCGACCCCGGCCGCATGGTGAATTCGCGGCCGCGATGGATCATCTGCGACGGGCGGTCTCCGCTGTTGCGCGCGAGGCAGAAACGGTCGTCGCCGGTCTCGATCACCTGTCGCTTGTCGCGCCGCACCGCGACGAAGCTGCCGTCGCAGCGGCCGAGCATGGTGGTGCCGATGTGGATCGAGTTCATGGTGGCGCGAAACGGCACGTCGGACGCAGGATCGAGCTCGCCGGTGTTGGAAAAATGCTCGAACAGCTCCGCGAAGCGGATGAAGCGCTGCCGGTCGGACAGGTCCTGAGGCAGCATGTCGGTCGAGAGCGCCTTCCTGATGACGGGCATCGAAAGAACTTTCGAAAAAGACTTTTGGGAAAAGGTCGTGCACGAAAGCGGCGCCAGCCTGTCAGGACCGGAATGAATGCCCGCTGAAGACCGGCGCGCGCACGCTATCAGCACGCCAACGTGAAGCAAGCGGCGCCGGTCAGTCCAAGGCCCCACCCCTCCGGCGCCGGACAGTCCAAGACGGCCTGCGCAGATGGGCCCTATTCAGGCGGCGGATGCGGCATCCCCACACGATGACGGCATCCGGGCAAACGGGCGGCCCTGGCCTCGCGCCCGCTGGAGGAGACGACGACATGCGAACCTCTCTACCCCGCAGCCTCGTGCTCGGCGGCGCCATCGCGACCAGCCTCTGCATCGGTTATGCCCTGGGCGCGCAGCCGCACATGGACGAAGCCATCGCGATCCTGCAATCGGCCCGCGTCGAGCTCGGCAAGGCCGAGCCGAACAAGGGTGGCCATCGCGAGAAGGCGATGGGCTTGATCGACCAGGCGATCGGCGAGGTGCGCGCGGGCATCGCCTTCGCCGCAAGCCATTGACGCAACGGCATTCGGGAGCACACCACATGATGCGCATCGTGTTTGCCGCAAGCCTCGCGCTCGGCGCGATCGCAGCTTCTGCTCAGGCCATGCCGCTCGCCCCGTTTGCGAGCGCCAATGGCGACCTGATCGCGGTCGCCGGCGGCTGCGGCAAGGGCTGGCACCGCGGCCCCTATGGCGGTTGCCTTAGAAACTACGCCAACCCCGCCGCGCATGCCTGCCCGCGCGGCTACCATATCGGTCCCGGCGGCGCGTGCCGCGGCAACGGCAGGTAACAGCCGGCCAGACGGCCGCCTCGCAAATCGGACTCAAAGCCCGGGCCTGCCCGGGCTTTTTTCTTTGCCGATTGTGGCGGAGTTCATAGACAACCGGGGCAGGACGCCGCCATCCTTTTTGCTCCCTCGGCGCGATTCCGGGTGAAATCCATTACTTCACGATGAAATCACGGATGAATTTGAAGGATGCCGCCCGAGCGGGCCCCTAAAGCATCCGCCTGAAATTTTCGGAGGAGTCCATGACGCACCAGGACGAGGCGCTGCAAGGCGGTCCTGCACGGCCGGACCATACGCACGATGATCCAAAGGTTGCGGCGAATGCACCCGACGCACCGGCGCCGCGCAAGCTGGTGCTGTTCGCCGACGGCACGGGCAACGCGTTCACCACCCAGGAATCCAGCGTCTGGCGGCTCTACGAAGCGCTCGACCACACCCAGCCGGATCAGATCGCACACTACATCAAGGGTGTCGGCACCGCCGGCTGGGCGCCGCTCGCCGCGCTCGACGGCGCCACCGGCATCGGCGTGCCCGGCAACGTCCGCAAGCTCTACCGCTTCCTGTGCTGGAATTGGCGCGAGGGCGACGAGATCTACATCTTCGGCTTCAGCCGCGGCGCCTTCACCGCCCGCACGCTGGCGGCCATGATCTCCAGTCAGGGCCTCATGCCTGCCGTGATCGACGACACGCCGGTGTCGCATGCTGAGATGGAGCGCAACGCCAAGGCCGCCTGGCGCGAATATCGCCGGGACACCGTGCCCTGGACCAAGAGCCTGCCGACGATCTGGGTCACGCGCTGGATCCGCGACTTCCTGCTGTTCATCTATCACTGGCTCTGCGGACATCGCTCCTACGCCGAGGTGCGCAGCAAGATGGGCGTGCGCAAGGACGTCGAGATCGAATTCCTCGGACTGTTCGACACCGTCGAGGCGTTCGGCGTGCCGATCGAGGAGCTTCGCCTCGCCGTCGACTGGGCGATCTGGCCGATCTCGTTCCGCAATCATCGCCTGTCGCACAAGGTCAGGCAGGCCTGTCACGCGCTCGCTCTGGACGACGAGCGCACCACTTTCCATCCGCTGCGGATCGATCAGAGTCATCCGGGACGGGAGCAGATCGTCAAGGAAGTGTGGTTCGCGGGCGTTCATTCCGATATCGGCGGCGGCTATCCGGAATCCACGCTGTCCTTTGTCCCGCTGGTCTGGATGGTCGAGCAGCTCCGCGGCAGGCTGCGCTTCCAGGACGGCGAGATCGAGCATTTCCAGGACTATCAATCGGCGATCGGACCACGGCATGATTCACGCAGCGGCGCAGCGGTGCTGTACCGCTACGGGCCGCGCCCGATTTTGGCCGGCCGCGAGAATGGCGGGGAGCCAGTCGTGCATTTCGCCGTCATCGAGCGGATGTTGTTCGGCTGCGACGATTACGCGCCGATCATGCTTCCGGCGGATTGCCGCGTGCTGCTGCCGAACGACACGAAGCTCCCGGACGGAACGGTGCTGCCGGGCGGAACGAGACTTCCCGACGGGACGGTGCTACCGGACGGAACGAGACCTCCCGACGGAGCGGTCCTGCCGGCCGGAACGACGCTGCCGCTGCAGTCGAAGAAAACGGACGAGAGAGAAAAGGAGCTCGAGGAGCAGCTCGTCCGCGCACTCCTGAAGATCGCCTATCTGGCAAAGGCCACGGGCCCGCGACGCAAGCTAGAGGCCGAAGCCTTCATCACGATGAGCACGCCGGACCCCGGCATGTCGAGCCTGACGCGCGACACCGTGTGGTGGCGGCGCGTCGCCTATTTTTCACTGTTGTTCATGGTCGCCTTCATCGCCGTCTTTCCGTGGATTGCGCGCGGCCTGGTCGGCTCATCTGAGGACGGCGGCCTGAGGGACACCTGGTTCTTGAAGCGCGTCACCGACACCGACTGGCTGCTCAGCGCGGTCGTGGCGCCGCTCACCAATATCCTGAGACACGTGCTGCCGGCCTATGCGACGCCGTGGCTCGACATCGCGACCTATTATCCGGTCCTGACCTCGGCCGTGCTGCTGCTCACGCTCTGGGTGTGGAACAAGAACTCCGTGCTGCGCGACAACATCCAGGAGCGTGCGCGGCTCGCCTGGAATACGCCGCGCCGCAAGGCAAGCCGGGAACACATCACAACGTCCGGCCGCGCGCTCAGATTTGGCAACTGGATGCGCCACAATATGGGCTGGGCGCAAACCCTGTTTGCCAGGCGGCTCATGCCTATCGGCTTCCTGTTCATCATCTTCAGCTCGGCTTTGCTGATGGTATCCACCAGCTACTTCACCGGCCGTGTGGCGCTCGGCAGGGTCTGCTCAGCGCCGGAGGTCAAGACCGCGAGCGGCCCGCGCGTCGAACGCGGCAAGCCCGTGCTCGACGAGGCCTTGTCTGCGGGGAGCGTATTCGAGACCAGGGACTTCTGCTGGTGGAGCGGATTGGCCGTCGAGAAAGGCCGCAAATATCGCGTCTGGCTCGACATCGACGAGCCCTGGTTCGACCGCACCATCATGACCGGCGTGAACGGCTTCGGGACGGACCTCGCGCGTTACATCTTCCTGCCGATGCGCCGGCTCTACGGCGCCGACTGGTTCCAGCCGGTGGTGCGCATTGGCTCGAAAGGCATAAACGATGTTCCGCTCACGGCCATCAATGTCGAGCCGGCGGACGTGCTGCCGCGCCGGAAGGACCCGACGCTTCCGGCGGAGGACGATCTGGAGAAGAGTCCCGACCACAGATATTGGGTCCGCGTCGAGGACGAGCTCGGCGACAACGATCCGCACCGCGCGAAGCTCAAGGCGCTGGACGGTTTTCTGCCGATCCAGGCCGACGACCTGCCGGTGGCCCGCGAGGTGTGGAAAAGGCAGAATCTGACCGGTCGTGTAGTCGCCGAGTTCGTCGCGCCGGAATCCGGCGAGCTCTTCTTCTACGTCAACGACGCCGTCCAGATCTTTCCGACCGTGCTGCCCTGCTGCTTCACGCCATGGTGGCTCGCGCCCTTCCAGGGGCGGACCGAAAAATTCTACGACAACAACAGCGGCACGGCGCGGATCAAGGTGCAGCGGCTTCCCGTGCCGCCACAGCCGCCTGAGAAGCCGGCGCAGACCGTGTCTGCCCGGTAGGAGCGACCTGGCTGTCGATGCCCCATGATTATGGGTGTCACGGCAAGTGGGCTGCGGATAAACTGGCTCGCGCCGCGGGGGACACGCGGTGCGGGACGATGAACATGAGCGAACAGGGCGAGACGGGTGAGGCGATCACCATCCTCCTCGTCGAGGACGACGCACCGACCTGCTGGCGGCTCCAGGATGCGCTGGTCAAGGCCGGCTACGAGGTGCGCAGCGCCGGCACGCTCGGTGAGGCCCGCTCCGCGCTCGGCGACGGCGCGCCGCGCGTGCTGCTGACCGATCTCAGGCTGCCCGACGGCCACGGCATCGAGTTGATCCGCGAAACCCGGCAGCGCTTTCCCGACACCGAGATCATGGTGATCTCGGCGCTCGGCGACGAGGAAAGCGTGATCTCCGCGATCACGGTCGGCGCCACCGGCTATCTCCTGAAGGACGCCTTCCCCACCGACATCGCCACCACGGTGCGCGATCTGGTCGCCGGCCATTCGCCGATCTCGGCCTCGATCGCCCGTTTCATCGTCCGCAGAACACAAGGTGCCGCGCAGAATTCGGCGGAGCCGCCGCCTGGGCCCGTGCTCAACACGGCGAGGCTGACCCCGCGGGAGATCGACATCCTCTGGGGCATCGCCAAGGGCTTCAGCTACGCCGAGATCGCCAGCCATCTCGGCCTGTCCAGGCAGACCGTGCCCGGCCACATCAAGAACATCTATCGCAAGCTCGAGGTGCATACGCGCAGCGAGGCGGTGTTCGAGGCGGTGCAGCAGGGCCTGATCAAGCTGTGAGTGAGATCGCGGCGAAGGCACCGGTCAAACCCGCGCGGCGCCGGCTGCTGGCCTCGCGCCTCGTGCCTTATCTGCTACTCCAGGCGCTGATCGTGATCGCCACCATTCTCGGACTGCGGCTGCTCCAGCCCAGCGATCCCGACGATCATGCCGTGACGGCCTTCTCGTTGCGGGAGGACGGCATGGCGCGTCCCGTAACGCTGCCGCATTTCACCGCCTCGCGCTATTCGCTGGCGGACCCGCCGCTCTATACCGGCACCTTCACCTTCAGAAGCGGCGATGCGGCGTCAGGATGGTCGGTCTACCTGCCGCGCTTCAGCAACGCGGCGGAGGTCGCCGTCAACGGCGTCGTCGTGCTCGATTCCCGCCGCGACGCCAACGCCAACCGGCCGGACCGCAACACGCCGCAGATCGCGCTCATCCCGGCTTCGCTGCTGCGCGACGGCAGCAACGAGATCACCGTGCGGCTGTTCGTATGGGGACCGCTGAAGGGATTTCTCGACACCGTCTATGTCGGGCCGGATGCAGCCCTGCGTCCGGCCTATGAGACGCGCACGCTGCTGTTCGTCACATTGCAGGTGGTGTTCTCCGCCTGGCAGTCGATCCTCGCCGTCATCCTCGCAATCATGTGGCTGATGCGGCGACGCGAGCCGGTCTATGGCGTGCTGGCGGCTGCGATGGTGCTCGGCGTCATCCAGGCCTTCATGCCGCCGCCGGTGCCGCCGTTCACCGTGTCGCGACTGCCCGCGGTGCTGCTCGCATCCGCGCCGATCGAGAGCGCGCTGATCGTCGCCTTCGGCGTGCTGTTCTTCGGCTGGCGCTGGCCGCGCTACGGCATCCTGCTGTTCGCGCCGGGGCTGATCATATTCGTGGTCGGATTGATCGCGGGACCGCCGCTGCCGCGCATCCTGTTCCTGGTGCTCGGCATCCCCACGGTCGGGCTCAGCCTGTTCCTGATGGCCTGCGTCACCACGGCCGCGGTAATCCGGCGGCAGGACGCGGCGAGCTTCACGATCGGCTGCGCGGTGACGATCGTGCTGACCTGCTGGATCCACGACATGCTGTCGGTGTTCGAGATCGTGACCAACGAGCGCATCTTCGTCTCGCGCCTGTCCTATTCGGCGATGCTGGTGGCGATCGGCGCCGGCCTGACCTGGCGCTTTGCCCGCGCGCTGAACCAGGTCGACAGCTTCGCAGGCCAGCTCGTGACCCGCGTGCGCGAGGCCGAGGAGCGGCTGAAGGCGAGCTTTGCCCGCGAGGAAGAGCGCGCCCGCGCCGCCGCGCTCGCCAACGAACGCACACGCCTGATGCGCGACCTGCATGACGGTCTCGGCGGCCAGCTCGTCAGCATCGTGGCACTGTCCGAGCGCGGCCATGAGGGCGCGACCATCACCGACGCAGCCCGCGCGGCGCTGAAGGATCTGCGTCTCGTCATCGACTCCATGGACGACATCGGCGGCGACCTGATGCTCGCGCTCGGCTCCTGGCGCGAGCGCGCGACGGCGCAATTGCGGCCGCACGACATCGCGCTCGACTGGCGCGTGACGACGCCGCAGGGCCTGCCGCTGCATCCGGAGCTGCGGCCCTGGCACGTCATCCAGATCGTGCGCATCCTCGACGAGGCCGTGACCAATGCGGTCAAGCACGCACAGGCGCGCCACATCGCGGTGACCATCGAGACGCTGGAGGGGAGCCAGGGAAATGACCAGGGGCCGTATGGCGTGATCAGCGTGACGGACGACGGCTGCGGTTTTGCGCTCGCCGGCAATGGCGAAGCCGCGGGCGCGAGCCAGACCGCGCGGGGCTTGCGCAACATGAGGAGCCGCGCCGCACGCTGCGGCGCCGTGCTCGACCTGAGCTCGGAGGGCTCGGGCGCGCGCGTGCGGCTGCAATTGCCGCGAATCTTTCCCGACAGCGACGCCGCCGCCCGCTGAAAAACCCCCTCCCCGAACGTGTGGGACGCGCGGAGAGAGGGAACGGGCCGGATTGTCTGCCTTGCGGAGGACGGGGGGTGTTCGTCCGCAGGGCTCCGTTGCCCGATATCTTCTCCCTCTCGGGGAGAGGGGCGGGGTGAGGGGGAGTCTCCGCAAGGGCAGTGACAGCTGAACTCGTGGAGAGTCCCCCTCACCCGAATTCGAGCGTAGCTCGAATTCGACCTCTCCCCGCAAGCGGGGCGAGGTGAAGAAAACGCTCAGCGCACGCCGACGCGATTGACCGGACCGCCGCGGTTCATCGGCGTGCCTGCGCGAACGCCAACGCCGGGCGCGCCGACCCCGGGCGTTGCCACCGCTGCCGCGGCAACCGGGGCCCCGGGCGCGACCACCACCGCCGCGGTCGGCCGCACCACGCAGCCCTTGGGCACGCCGACCGTCTTGCAATACACCACCGCCTGCGCCGGGCTCGTGCCCAGCGCGACCGTTGCCGCACCCGCCAGCATCATCACCGTCAGCCCGGCGCTCAGCGCTCCCGCTTTTTTCGACATCTTGCTCTCCTCGTTCGCGTTCGGCGTCCCGATGCAATCACCGGGTTTCGCAGCCGACGTGAAGCTGTGAATGGCAAAAGACGGCGCACGGATACATGCCATGAAGATGGGGGTGCGGCGGCGATCAGCGCGAGCCGATGCCATGAACATGGCATGGACCGCGCGCGCGGCTTCGCGAGATGGTCCGGCCCGCTTGATCCCAGGCGGGACCAACGACAATCCCAAAAGAGGTGCTTTATGAAGATTTCGGTTCTTGCCGCGCTGCTGCTCGCCGCCACCGCCCTGCCCGCCGCAGCGCAATCCGGTCCGACACCGCAGGAGCAGATGGCCTGCCGCAGCGACGCCAGCAAATTCTGCGCCGAGCATATCGGCAAGCCGCCGCAGATGAATGCCTGCCTGCGCGAGAACAAGTCGAAGCTCTCCGACAGCTGCCGCAAGGTGGTGGAATCGCACGGCGGATAGTCGTCGACGCGAACTGCGCTGCCGTCTTTCCGCGTGAAAGAAGGCAGCGCGCAAGCAGCTCGCGACATGAGCGCCCTTCGACGCAGGGCCCGATTGTCGCCGGCTTGGCCCGGCTTGTGCGGGCTGCAATGCAGCCCTTGAAGGCGGGCCGCACGGCAAGATCGCCGGCGGCTCCCGCACGTGTCCATTTTTGGGACGGCGCCCGGACGGCCCCACCTCCGCGCCGCACTGTCGCAGGTCGCCTCAGCGCCCGAGATTTCGCGTTCCCGCATCTTGCACAACGAAAGATTGCACGCCAGTTTAGACGGGTTACACGCACGCATTGTCGCCCGGCCCGCACCTTTCGCGGCAATCGGGAATTTTTATCGACCTGATCTGGCCTGGTTGAAGGCCGCGATCGCGGACCATTTGTGCTTTGAAATTTGGAGCGCTCCAATGAGTATCAATTGGCGGCCCGCCAAGAGCCTTGAAGTCCTGCTCAAGCAGGTCAACGACATGGCGCCCGGACGCGACAAATCGAGCGACGGGATGCTCGGCGACACATCCCATCAGGCGCGCAAGTCCGATCACAACCCTGACGCCAATGGTGTGGTGACCGCGTTGGACATCAGCCATGATCCGGCCCACGGCGTCGACGCAGGCGATATCGCCGAAGCGCTGCGCCAGTCGCAGGACAAGCGCATCAAGTACATCATCTCCAATCGCCGGATCGCCTCGAGCGTCGTTTCGCCCTGGCAATGGCGTCCCTACAACGGCGCCAACGCCCACACGCATCATGTCCATGTTTCCGTCATGGACACGCCGACGCTCTATGACGACACGTCGCCATGGCAGATCGACGCCAACCTGATGCGGCGTGCCAAGATCATTCCCGAGACCGTGACGCTTGGCGGCAGCCGTTGCGCGAACATCACCGCGACCGTGTTCGGTGGCAGCGCCGATCAGGACGAGAAGAGCGCCTATGACGGCCACCGCATCGACGATGTGGAGCTCGGCGTCGCGCTGCCATTCCGCTTCGCGGGACCGCGGCCTCAGGTGCGGGTCACCAACAGGGCGAGCGGAAAATCCGTCGTCTGCAACATCGTCGATGTCGGGCCGTGGAACATCAACGACCCCTATTGGGAGAAAGGCGCAAGACCGCAGGCCGAATCCGGGACCGACATGAGGGGACGGCGGACCAACGGCGCCGGCATCGACCTCACGCCGGGCGCCGCGCGCGCGATCAGCATCCCGGGCAAGGGCGTGGTCGATTGGGAATTCGTGGGAGCCGCTCAGGGCCCGCAACCGAATGCCCAGGCCATGCTGCCAATTGTCGCCTTGCTGCAGAAATTCGTGAAGGACGGAGCCATCAAGATGCCGCTTCCAGCCAACGATATCAGTGCGATTATCCAGCTGCTGCTCAAAGTCGCACAGGGCCAGAACGCAGCGCCCGGCCCGGTGGTCCCCCCGGCGCCCGCGCCGGCTCTCGATCCTGCCGATCCGACCAAGCAGCTCATCGACGAGATCCTCAAGCTCGTCCTGCCGCAGGTCACCAAGCAGATTCCGCAACTTGGCCAGGTCAACGGCGCGCTGGGGCAGACGATCGGTGAGCTCCTCAACGGCAAGAAGACTGCGATCGGACTCTTCGGCACCCTCGCGTCGTGGCTGGCGCCGATCATCGGCTCCTCGAGCTTGTTCGGCGGTGCGGGCATGGCGGCCGGTGCGGCCCTCCCGGCCGCGGCTGGGGGCTTGGCCCTGGTGCCGCAGATCGGTGTGCCGATCTTCATCGCCATGACGCTGTGGGGCATTCTCGGCAAGGTCGAGAAATGGACGCAGGGCAACGTCCCTTTATCGCAGTCGCCGAAATAGGGCGCGGCGGACCCGCGATCTGGCTACCCCGGCGCACTGGCAACGACCACGGGAAATCGCGCCAACATAATAAATTGCCTCGAGCCTGAAACGGCCGGAGCGTACAACAACCGAAGGTAGTTGGAAAGAATCGAGGCACTCTGTCGCAGCGCCCACCGCGCTGGCGGTCTTGGGTTAACGCGCGCGGCGGCGGGGCAGACGTCTCAGGCGCTAATCATCGTCGTCGGACCCGAACAGCCTGATCTGCGGGACGCCACTGCGCGGACGGTTCGTATAATCGCGCGCGTCGGAATCTTCGCGGATGTTGCGCGCGACATCGTCCCAATCGGTGCGGTCGCGCATGCCGCGCGGTTCACGGGATTCGGAGTGACGGCGCTCGGCCCAGCGCTCACGGCGCTCCGCCCGGCGCCGCTCCGAGGCGGCGCGCTTCATGTCGGAATCTTTGGCCTTGGCATAGGCATTGTCAGGTGAGGAGGACGGCTCCGTCGACGCCTGCTGCTCGGCAGGTTTTGCGCCCTGCGGAGATGATGCAGGTGCCGGCTTGGCTTGCTCCTTGGGCGGCTCGACTGCGGCGGCTTGCGAAGGCCGCGGAGCCGCCGGTTCGGCGCTCGCCTGAGTGGTCTGCGTCTCGGACTTGGTCGCAGACTTGGCTTCGTCCTGCGCCTGCGCGGGCGCGGCAACCATCGCTCCGAAGGCTTGCGAGCCGGTGAGGTATTGAACGCGCTCGGACGGTGCATTGGTGGTCGCGGGCGTGTTGTCTGGTGCGGCGGCTGCAGCGCGCTGCGCCATCTTGCTGGCGTCCGCCCCCTGCTTCGGCGCGATCGGATTCATGATGTTGCCGGCGACGATGCCGCCGCCGAGGCCAATGGCGATGGCGGCAACGATCGTTCCGGCACCGACGAAATAAGCTGTCGAGGCGCGCATTGGCCCACTCCCTGTTTCGAGCGGGCAACGCATGAGGATTGCCGGATGTTCCTGATATCGGCGGGGAACCGCGCCTCAGATCTGCTGCGCGACCTTCTCGAGCCCGATGAGGCGGGCGAGCTTGCGCACTTCTTCCTTCTGGTCGTCACGCAGCTGGAACAGCAACGGCATCGCGGCCGACTTCAACTGCTGGACCTCGTCGCAATTCGGATCGATCTGCGCGCTGGGCGGTGCGTTCGGATTTGACAGCTTGTTCGCCTGGATCTTGCGGGCGACGTTGCGCAGTGCGGTCTCGACCGAGGGCCAGTAATATTCCTGCGACGACGACAGCTTCAGGCGGTCCTTGATGCCCGAGATCTGAACGTCGGACAGCAGCGAATAGGATTTCTGCGGCTGCGGCTTGGCGACGACCTTCGGCTTGGCCGGGACCTCGACGGCGGGAATCTCGGCGGCGGCGGGCGCCTGGTGCGCGCTTGCCTTGGGCATCGGAAAATCCGACGGCGTGGCAGCGGCAAAGGCCTGGCGCAGCGGCTCGGTCAGCACGGGCGCCTGCGAAAGCTTGTCGGCCGGCACCTGAACCGGGTCGATTGCAGCCGAGGCCAGTGCCAGCGTCGGAACCAGGCGGTCGGCCTTGGCAGCGCGATTGGTCGCGAGCGGCTTGGGCGGAGGCGTCTGCGCGATCATCTCGGCACTGACGCTGGGCACGCTGTCGCGGCCGAGAATGGCGGTGGTGGCGGCGCCGAGGACGAGGAAACAGGTCAGCACGACGATGGTGATGGCTCTGGACAAACGTCTCTCCGGAACGATCGCTTCACGAGTTTGTTAGGGATGCCCGGAAAAAGGGCGCGAAATAAGGCTCGAGTGTGCCGTCGCTGCGACAATCAGCATGCCTGCGACGACATTTCCCGAAAAGGCCAAGGAAATCAGGCAGCTGCCGACAGGTCGTAGGCGTCCTGGATGTCGGCGACGATCTCGGAGGCCTCCCACACCGCGCGCGGTTCGACCGATTGCAGCGTCACCGTCCAGTTGCCGCCGCGACGGGTGCGGGGAACGCTGACGATGTCGAACCGCACGTTTCGGCACAGCGGGTGGCGGGCCAGCGCGTGGGCGACGCGGATGCGGATCTCGTCCAGCGTCGCGGCTGTCTTGCTGTTGAGAAAATCGAAGTCCATCGCCTGTCCCTCTCGGTCCTGATTGGCGGCCGTGAGGGGATTCTTGGCGGGGCTTGGTTAATCTGCCGTTAAGTGGGCCGGGCCGGAGATATGCGGGATTAACTGTGACGGATGCGCTGGCGCCTCCTCTCCCTCTCCCCGTTCTTACGGGGAGAGGGTGGGGTGAGGGGCTGTCTCCACAATCGCGGTAACAGCTGCCCTCGCGGAGGCTCCCCCTCACCCGCCGCACGCGGGGAGAGGCGAAGAGCTTACCGCCCAACCGCTTCGCGGTATTCCGCGATGGTCCGCGCAACGAGATCGCTGGCCGCCGGCACGTCGGTCACGCCCGACGTCGAATGCCCGCCGCTCCAGATATCGCGCCAGCGTTTGGGCCGGTTCTCACGCGCTGCGACGTCGATGTCCTTGCCGATGTCGATCGCGCCGCGCGCCGGCAGATCATTGGGGTCAAGACCGGCGGCGGCGATCGACGGCTTCAGCATGCTGGTCTGAAGGCCAGTGAACGCGGTGGTCAGCAGGATGTCGTCGGCGCTGCTCTCGACCAGCATCTGCTTGTGGCGGTCGTCCGCCATGCTCTCGCGCGTCGCGATGAACTTCGTGCCCATGTAGCCGAGATCGCAGCCGAGCACTTCGGCTGCATGCAGCGCTTGGCCGTCGCTGATGCCGCCCGCGAGCACGATGATGCCATCGTAGAACGAGCGCACCGCGCGGACGAAGGCGAACGGGTTGAGCCAGCCAGTCTGCCCCCCTGCGCCCGCGGTGAGCAGCACGAGACCGTCGGCACCAGCTTCCGCTGCGCGTTCGGCGTGACGGATCGAGGCAACATCCGCCAGTACCAGTGCGCCCGCATCGTGCAGCGGCTTCAACACCGGCTCGGGCGAGCCGACCGATGTGATGACGATTTCAGGCTTGTGCTTCAGCAGCACGGCGAGATCCTGTTCCAGCCGCGCATTGGAGCGGTGCACGATCAGGTTCGGGCAGAGCGGCGCTGCCTTGCGGCCGGCCTGTCGTTCGTGCTGCAGCAGCCGCGCTTCGATCTCGCTGAACCACGTATCAAGTTGTTCCGTGCTGCGGCAATTCACGGTGGGAAAGCTGCCGATCACGCCATTGCGACAGGCCGCGACCATGAGCTCGACGCCCGACACCAGAAACATCGGCGCTGCAATCAAGGGCAGCGCGAGGCGATCACGAAAGAGTTGCAGTCGATCGGATGTCACTCACGCCTCCTTGCACGGGCTTTGCCGTTCCATCCCGCCTTCTCTGTGCTAGCGTTGCGCAAACATTGGCACGCGAGAAGCCAATGACAAGACAACGAGGAAACATATGTCCGATCAGCTCCACGCATCGTCCCCGACTTGCGCGCAGACGCTACGGGCATTGGCGCGCTACCCTGGCCGCACGGCATTCGCCTGGCCCGGCGGATCGCTGAGCTATCAAGGCACCATCGACCTGATCGGACGCATCCAGGGCGTGTTCATGCGGCTCGGCTTGCAGCGAGGTGCGCGCGTTGCCTTCCTGACCGCGAACCGCGCCGATACGTGGTGCGCCGGTGTCGCCGCGCAATTGTCGCGGTGCTGCATCACATGGCTGCACCCGCTGGGATCGCAGAGCGACCAGCTATTCCAGCTCGAGGATTCGGAAGCCGAAGTCCTGGTGGTAGATGCCGCCGCCTTCCGCGATCGCGGCGGCGAGCTCGCCGCGCAAGCTGCCCGGCTCAAGGCCGTCTTCACCATGGGGCCGGCCGAATACGGCGTCGATCTGCTGGCGGCGATCGAGAGCGCTGGACATGTCAGCGCACAGTGCCTCGCAGGTCTCGATGATCTCTCCACGCTGAACTACACCGGCGGCACCACGGGCAAATCCAAGGGCGCGCTGCGCTACCATCGCGAGAACGCCGGAGCTGCCGCCGCGATCCTCGCCGACTTCGAGATCCCCGATGCCGCGCGCTATCTCACCGTCGCGCCGATCAGCCACGTCGCCGGTACGAAGGTGCTGCCGACGCTGATGCGCGGCGGCACCGTGCACATGCTGAAGGGCTTCGATCCCGAAGCCGTGCTGGCGACGATCGCGCGCGAGCGCATCAATTTTACCCTGTTCGTGCCGACCATGATCTATGTGCTGCTCGATCATCCCGCACTGAGCAGGACCGACCTCTCCTCGCTCGAGCTCGTGCTCTACGGCGCCTCCGCGATGTCGCCGAGCCGGCTGGTCGAAGGCATCGAACGCATCGGACCGGTGTTCTCGCAGCTCTACGGCCAGACCGAATGCTACCCGGTCTCGGTGCTGCGCAAGGCCGATCACGATCCCAGGACGCCGGAGCTGTTTTCGTCCTGCGGCTTCCCGATCTCAGCCTGTGAGGTCAGGATCCTCGACGACAACGACAACGAGGTGGAGACGGGCGAGGCCGGCGAGATCTGCGTGCGCGCGCCGCATGTGATGGCGGAATACTGGAAGCGCCCTGACATCACCGCCGAGACGCTGAAGAACGGCTGGGTGCACACCGGCGACGTCGCGCGCAAGGACGAGCGCGGCTACATGTTCATCCTCGACCGCAAGAAGGACATGATCGTCACCGGCGGCTTCAACATCTTTCCGCGCGAGGTCGAGGACGTGCTCTCCCAACACGCCGATGTCGCGATGGTCGCGGTGGTCGGCGTCCCCGACGAGAAATGGGGCGAGGCCGTCACCGCAATCATCGTGCCGCGCGAGGGCGTCAGGCCCGATCCGGACGAGCTGATCAACATGGTGCGGGCGCGAAAAGGCTCCGCGCATGCGCCGAAACAGATCCAGTTCGTCAAGCAGCTGCCGATGACCGGCGTCGGCAAGGTCGACAAGAAGGTGCTGCGCGCGGGGTTTTGGAGCGGGCGGGACCGGATGGTGGGGTAAATCCCCGGGATTTTACGGTGGTCATTGTGGCTCCGACACCACAGCGCGCAACGGAGTGTGCGCCGGCAATGCCGACCCGATTGCCCGCGAATCAGGGAATCACCTAGACCAGCTGACGGGGCTGGGAAGCGGAGTAACGCATGAGAGTCGCTTCCCTGGAAAGTGCAGTCGCCGCGATCACGTTGATCACGGCTATCGTCGTGGTGCTGTGGGAGATCAAGATCTTCTACGGAATATGAACTGGCAGGATGCCGAGCATCCCTTCCGCGGCGGCGGAAGTCTGCCGTTCAATCGGCGCCAGGTGCAACCATGGCGCGCTTGCCGTCATTTCACCGCTTCTCGATCACCAGGCTTTGCACGGCGCGGCCGAAATAGCCCTGCCGATCCGCCAGCCGCGACATCGCGAGCCCAGCACCGTCAGGGCCAATCCAGGATTCGCCGTCGAGCAGGATCCACTCCCCGACCGGCTGGCGCGCGAAGCTCACCGTCAGGTCGGCATTGATGTAGGTCCAGGCGCGGAAGTCGAGCGTCGAGGCAGTGCCGTTGGAGAAGTCGGCGGCGACCACGGCGCGCATGGCCTGCGAGATCGCTTCGCCCTCGATCAGAGGATGGTCGACGCGAAACCAGATCGCGCCGGCGCCGGCCTGGCCGAAGCGGCCGCGCGCGGCGCGCATCGAGACCGATCGCACGAACGGGCTGGTGGCGGCGTGACCGTCCTCGACCAGCGAATCCTCCGGCGACGGCAGCGTGACCGGCAGCTCCTTGACGCCATCCGGCAGTGCCTGCGCCTGGGCCTTGATCTTGAGCACGGTGGCACCCACGACCTGTACGCCGTCAGCCAGAAGCTTCACTTCGCAGAGCTGGATCTTGCGGCCCTCGCGCAAAACCTCGGTTACGATGGTGAGCGGCGCCACCGGCACGGGACGCATCAAATCGATGGTGACGCGCGCGATGTTCATGGGCACGGGCGTCGGGATGCGCTCGGCCGCCCACGTCACCAGCGAGGCCGGCGCCGAGCCGTGCTGCATGCGCCGGTCCCAGGGACCGGCAGCGTCCGGGCTGGTGACGACGTTGTCGCCGTCGACGCGGTAGATGGCGGTCATCGTGTCTCCGTGGAGCAAACTCGGCGCGCAGCAACCGGTGTCGTCCCCGCGAAGGCAGGGACCCATAACCCCAGGGAGAAGTTGTAGCGCAAGACCGGTAACCACGAGCCTTCGCCAAACTCCTCCCTGGGGTTATGGGTCCCGGATCGGCGCTCCGCTCTAGACAACGCTACGCGTTGTCGAGAGCTACGCTTGTCCGGGACGACGGATGAGAGAGATGTGGGGCGATGGCCTACATCACAACGGCGGGTCGATCGCCTCGTCGTATTCCTTCTTGAAGCGCGCGATCAGCTCGGCCGCGGGCACGACGCCCTCGATGCTGCCGATGCCCTGGCCCGAGCCCCAGATTTCCTTCCAGGCCTTTGGCTTGGCGCGCTCTCCGGAGGCGTCGGTGCCGAAATTCATCTTGGAGGGATCGGAGGTCGGCAGGTTTTCCGGATCCATGCCGGCCGCGAGGATCGACGGCTTCAGATAGTTGCCGTGCACGCCGGTGAAGAGGTTGGAATAGACGATGTCGTCGGCAGTCGAGCCTGCGATCATCTCCTTGTACTTCTCGACCGCGTTGGCTTCCTTGGTGGCGATGAAGGCCGAGCCGATATAGGCGAAGTCGGCCCCCAGGATGCGCGCAGCGCGGATCGCCTTGCCGTTGCCGATCGCGCCCGACAGCGCGATCGGGCCGTCGAACCATTTGCGCGTCTCAGCGACGAAAGCCAGCGGCGAGATGGTGCCGGCATGGCCGCCGGCGCCGGCCGCGACCAGGATCAGGCCGTCGGCACCCTTCTCGATCGCCTTGTGGGCGAATTTCTGGTTGATCACGTCGTGGAAGACGATGCCGCCCCAGCCGTGGACGGCCTGGTTGAGCTCCTCGCGCGCGCCGAGCGAGGAGATGATCATCGGCACCTTGTACTTGGCGCAGAGCTGCATGTCGTGGTCGAGCCGGTTGTTCGACTTGTGCACGATCTGGTTGACCGCGAACGGCGCCGACGGCTTGTCGGGATGAGCACGGTCATAGGCCGCAAGCTCTTCGGTGATCCGCGCCAGCCATTCGTCGAGCAGCTCCGGCGGCCGCGCATTGAGCGCCGGGAACGAGCCGACCACGCCCGCCTTGCACTGCGCGATCACGAGATCGGGCACCGAGATGATGAAGAGCGGCGAGCCGATCACGGGGATCGACAGGCGCCCCTTGAACAGGGCGGGCATGGACATTGCGGAACGGTCCTCTTGTGACGGTCAAATGGAAGCTGGGAGCCATACCAACAAGGCAATCTTTCCACTGTCAAGTATTGCGTTTTGCAGCCGCGGCGGATGCAGTTACCGCAATTCCAACGCGCGGAATTCGTCCGCCGTCATTCCGGGTTCGCGCCTCGCGCGCCCCGGAATGACGGCGCCTACCCGATCAAATCCGGATTGATCAGCCGCTCGAACGAGAACATCTCGTCCCACTTCTCCTGCGTCAGCAGCTTGCGTTCGGTCACCACGATCTGGTGCAGCGACTTGCCGCTTTTGTAGCCCTCGCGCGCGATCTCGGCGCATTGCTTGTAGCCGAGCAGCGGCTTCAGCACCGTGACGATGCCGAGCGAATTCAGCACCATGTTGCGGGTGTGGTCTTCATTGGCGGTGATGCCGACGACGCAGTTCTCGCGCAGGCTGTTCACTGCACGCTCCATGGTGCGGATCGAGAAGAACAGCGCGAACGAGATCACCGGCTCCATCACGTTGAGCTGGAGCTGGCCGGCGGAGGCCGCCAGCGTCACCGTGGTGTCGAGGCCGATGACGAGGAAGCTGGTCTGGTTGACGACCTCGGGGATCACGGGATTGACCTTGCCCGGCATGATCGAGGAGCCCGGCTGAAGCTGCGGCAGGTTGATCTCGTTGAAGCCGGCGCGCGGGCCCGAGGCGAGCAGGCGGATGTCGTTGCAGATCTTCGTCAGCTTGCTCGCGGTGCGCTTGAGCACGCCGGAGAGCTGCACATAGGCGCCGGTGTCGGAGGTCGCTTCCACGAGATCGCCGGCGAGGATGAAATCGACGCCGGTCAGCGCGCTCAGATGCCGGACCGCGAGCTTGGGATAGCCGACTGCCGCGGTCACGGAGGTGCCGATCGCGGTGGCGCCGAGATTGATCTCGCGCAGCAGCGCGCGTGCTTCCGAGATGCGGTCGACCTCCTCGCCGATCGTGGTGCCCCATCCCCGGAATTCGGCCCCGAGCGACATCGGCACAGCGTCCTGGAGATGCGTACGGCCCATCTTCAGCACGCGGTCGAATTCGCGGCCCTTGGCGAAGAAGGCCTCCTGGAGTTGGCGCAGCGCCGTCATGTAGCTCTCGAGCCGCAGGATCAGCGCCAGCCGGAACGCGGTCGGATAGGTGTCGTTGGTGGACTGGCCGTAATTGACGTGATCGTTGGGGCTGACGTGCTGATAGTCGCCCTTGTTGAAGCCGAGCGACTCCAGCGCGAGGTTCGCGATGACCTCGTTGGCATTCATGTTGGTCGAGGTGCCGGCGCCGCCCTGGATGAAGTCGGTGACGAACTGGTTCATCATGTCGCCGGCGATGACGCGGTCGCAGGCGAGGATGATCGCGTCGGCCACCTTGGCGTCGATCGCGCCGAGATCGCGGTTGGCCATCGCCGCGGCCTTCTTCACATAACCAAGCGCCTTCACGAAGTAAGGCTCCTGGTTCATCGGAATGCCGGTGATGTGGAAATTCTCCTTACCCCGGATGGTCTGGACGCCGTAATAGATGTCGTCGGCGATCTCACGCTGTCCGAGGAAGTCCTGCTCCGTACGGCTCATGGGCGCTCCTAGCTGCTCGCGCGTCACCGCATCAGTTCTGGCATAGCGCGCTGGTCACGAAAGTGTCGGTGCGGCAATCGTCAGGTTTGCGTTGCCGGCCCGGAATCAGAACCTTGGCCGAGCATTTTTCGGCGGAGTCGGCGTTGATGCTCTTGCCTTCCTTGTAGCCCTTGGTCCGGCAGAGCTGGTCGGCGGCAAGCTTGCAGTCGGGCGCGCCGTTGGACGAGACCGGGCACGCCACGCGCCCGGAGACCATGGTCGAGGGCGTTGCCAGCCGCGACAGGTCGCTCATGGTCTCGCTCGGGCTTTTGATCGGCGGCAGGATCGAGGGCAGCTTGTCGAACAGCTTGCCCATTTCGTTGATCAGGCCGGGATTTTCCTCGCGCGTCGGCGGGGTAGGCGTCGACGGCGGCGGCGCGGCCTGCGGTCCCTGCTCCTGGAGACCGAGCGAGGGAGGGGCGGATTGCGGCCATCCCGTCTCGCTGCCGCCGAGCAGGATCAGCAGCACTGCTGAAGTCGTCGTCCCGAATCTCACAGCCGGATTGCCGGATCGAACCATCATGAGGGCAACCGTAGCCGAAGCCGGCGCAGCGGCAAAGCGTTGCGGGTCAGATCAATTTGACCGCCACCACGAAGCCGAGCACCAGCACGGCGGCGCCGATCGCCACCCACAATCCGAGATGCTCCTCGAGCTTGTGCCGGATCCAGTCACCGTAGCGGTTGAGCAGGATCGCCACGATGAAGAAGCGGCCGCCGCGCGCGACGATCGAGCACAGGATGAAGAGAATGAGACTATAGCCGGCAAAGCCCGAAGTGATGGTGACGAGCTTGTAGGGGATCGGCGTCAGGCCCTTGAGCAGGATGATCACGGCGCCCCATTCCGCATAGGAGGCGCGGAAGGCTTCGACCTTGTCGCCGAGGCCATAGACCTGGATCAGCCAGTGGCCGACCGAGTCGAACAGCAGCGCGCCGATGGCGTAGCCGAGCAGGCCGCCGAGCACGGAGGTGACGGTACAGACCGCGGCATAGACCCAGGCGCGCTGCGGGCGCGCCAGCGACATCGGGATCAGCATCACGTCCGGCGGAACCGGAAAGAACGAGCTTTCTGCGAAAGCCACGGCTCCCATGATCCAGAGCGCGTAGGGCTTGTGGGCGGCGTCGATGCACCAGTCGTAGATACGTTTCAGCATGGCGCCGCGATGAAGCACCATGGGACGGATTTGTCCATCGCGAGTTTTTGAGCGATTTGTGACGCCCTAGTGGCGCTTGCGCCCCGCCCGCCCTTCCAGGGCGACAATTGGCCGCCGCGCCGAGATGCGCGGTGACGCGACCTTGGGCAGTTTCATCGGCGACTTCGGCAGCTTCTCGGCGATGCCGAGCATGTCTTCCCGCCGCGCCATCTCGCGCCAGACGTCATCGGGGCGCACACCGGCGGAGGCCCAGAGCACGGTCAGGTTGTAGAGCAGGTCGGCGCTCTCGCGGACCACGGCTTCGCTATCGCCGTTAACCGCGTCGATCACGACTTCGATAGCCTCTTCGGCCAGCTTCTTAGCCATTTTGGAGGGGCCGCGCTGAAACAGCCGCGCGGTGCGCGATGTTGCCGGATCAAGGTCCCTGGCCGCGAGCACAGCCAGATATAGCCGCTCAAGCGAATCACTCATGTACGCGAAAATACTCTAAACCGGTGGCGAGCGCGTTAACGTACGGCAGCAAAAGCAAAAAACCGGCCGTCGCGGCGCCGCGACGGCCGGTTGTGGTCAACCTTTGGTAGCCAAGGTCAGTAGCAGTTCTGGACATAGCCCTGGCCGCAGAGCTCCGACGGCGCCGAGCCGCCATAGCGCTGGTACTGGTAGTTGGGGCCCGGACCGTAATAGGGGCCATAGGCAGGGGCACTGTAATAGGCCGGACCGCCGTAATAGCCATAGCCTGGACCGTAGTCATAGGCGTAGGCGTCACGGCTCGCGGCGATCGCAAGGCCGGTGCCGATGGCGCCTGCAATGGCCGCGCCGGCGAAGGCCGCGCCGCCGCCGCCATGCCAATGGCGGCCGCCTGCATAGGAGGCGGTCGGGGCGGCAGCGGTCAACGCCAGTACTGCGGCCGTGGCAAGGACTGCCTTGCGGCCGCCAAACTTGGAAAATCTGTCAAACATGTCCTGGACCCTCCTTGGGACCTTCAATGGTGCCTTGAGACAGGCTCATGTCTCTCAAACACCCGCATCCATGTTGGGTTCCCCAACCCCAACACAAGCTGAACGGGGTTGCGTAATCGTGACGCAACCTCCGCTCATCCGCCGTTCATGTTGGCGTTGACAGACTGCCCGCCAGCCGGCGCTGCAAGCGTCACGAAATCATAACAATGCGGGACCGGCGCCACTGATGTCTGGATTCAAGACGATCGCCCTTTGCCGCCTGCCGGCCCTTGTGCTCGCCCTCGCAATCTCGCTCGCCGCTCTGCCTGCACGCGAGGTCGCGGCGGCCGATACCGCCGCACCGTCCACTGCGATCCACTTCACGTTCGATCGCCCGATCGATGCGAGCATGGCGCCGTTCTTCCTGGCCGCAAAGGACGGCGGCCTCAGTGCCGAACGTCTCAACGTTTCCTTCAACAGCGCCGCCGGATCGCCGGAGGCGCTCGCGCGCGTCGCCAAGGGCGACAGCGAGCTCGCGCTTGTCGACATCAACGAGCTGATCCGCTTTCGCGACAAGGACGATGCGGCGCCGGTCAAGGCGGTGTTCGTGCTGTTCAACCGCGCGCCTTACGCCATCGTTGCGCGGCGGAGTCGCGGCATCCATGTGCTGTCCGATCTCGACAGCAAGACCGTCGGCGTTGCCGAGAGCGATCTGTCGATGCGGCTGTGGCCCGCGCTGGCGCAGCGGAACGGCATCAACACCTCGCACGTGAAATTCCACAAGATCAGCGCTGCCGTGCGTGAGCCGATCCTCTCCGCAGGCCAGGTCGATGCCGTGGCCGGCTTCAGCCATCTCTCTGCGGTGAATCTGCGCGACCGCGGCGTGCCCGGCAGCGATCTCGTCGTGCTGCGCTTTGCCGACTATGGCTGCGAGGCCTACGGTTTTGCCGTGGTGGCCAATCCCGCTTTCGCCGCGGCGAAGCCCGACGCGGTGAAGGGATTCGTTCGCGCCTTGATCGCGGGCATCCACGCCACCGTCAAGGAGCCGGCGCGTGCGGCGGATGAGGCCGCAAGCCGCATCGACGACGGCGACCGCGACCTCGAGCTCGAGCGCCTGCGCACCGTGCTCGCCGACAACATCCTGACCGACGAGGTCAGGCGCAACGGCCTCGGCGGCATCGACCCGGCGCGTCTGGAGCGCTCGATCGACCAGATCGCGCAGGATTTCAAATTCCGCAAACGCCCGGCGGCCGCCGACATCTTCGACGACCGGTTCCTTCCGCCGGTCGCAAGCCGGCTCGTCAACTGAGCAAAACCGCAAGCTTCCGCTGTATCTCGCGGGCGATCCCTGCTTAAAATGCGGCTCCATCAGCCGTCCGAGTTGCTTGCCCGCATGTCCATATTCCGTCTCTACACCCGTGTTCTGGAACTGCTCGGCAAGGAAGCGCGGCTCGGCTGGCTGCTGGCGGTCGCCAATCTCCTGCTCGCGGCCTCGCAATTCGCCGAGCCGGTGCTGTTCGGCCGCATCGTCGACGTGCTCTCCGGCAAGACGGTGGCCGGCTCCAACTCGGCCTGGCCGTTCCTGGGTGCCTGGGTGGCGTTCGGGCTGTTCACCATCGCCTGCAACGCGCTCGTCGCATTGCAAGCCGACCGGCTCTCCCACCGCCAGCGCCAGGCGGTGCTGACCAGCTATTTCGAGCACATTTTGCAACTGCCGCTGACCTTCCACTCCGGCACCCATTCGGGCCGGCTGATGAAGGTGATGCTCAACGGCACCGACGCGCTGTGGCGGCTTTGGCTCGGCTTCTTCCGCGAGCATTTTGCTGCGATCCTGTCGGTCGTCGTGCTGCTGCCGCTCTCGCTCTATCTGAACTGGCGGCTGGCGATCCTGCTGTTCGTGCTCTGCGTCGTCTTCACCGCGCTGACGACCTTCGTGGTGCGCAAGACCTTCGGCATGCAGATGGCGGTCGAGGAGCACTATAGCGAGCTCTCCGCGCGCGCCTCCGACGCGCTCGGCAATGTCGCGCTGGTGCAGAGCTTCGTCCGCGTCGAATCCGAGGTGAAGGGGTTGCGCTCGGTCGCCGACGAGCTGCTGGCGGCGCAGATGCCGGTGCTGTCGTGGTGGGCGCTCGTCACCGTCATCACGCGAGCCTCCACCACCATCACGGTGCTCGCGATCTTCACGCTCGGCATCGCGCTGCACGACCAGGGCCTGACCTCGGTCGGCGAGATCGTGATGTTCGTGAGCTTTGCGACGCTGCTGATCCAGAAGCTCGAGCAGGTCGTGAGCTTCATCAACAGCGTCTTCATGGAAGCGCCGCGCCTGCGCGAATTCTTCGGCGTGCTCGATGCGGTGCCCGCGGTGCACGACCGCCCCGATGCGATCGACGCGGGGCGGCTCTCCGGCCTCGTCGAGTTCAACGACGTCACCTTCTCCTATGACGGCAAGCGCCCGGCGATCGAGGACCTCTCCTTCACGGCGTTGCCCGGCCAGACCATCGCGCTGGTCGGCCCGACCGGTGCCGGCAAGTCCACCGCCATCGCGCTCTTGCATCGCGCCTTCGACCCGCAATCCGGCTTCATCAGGATCGACGGCATGGATGTGCGCGGCGTGACGCTGACCTCGCTGCGGCGGAACATCGGTGTCGTGTTCCAGGAAGCGCTGCTGTTCAACCGCTCGATCGCGGAGAATCTTCGCGTCGGCAAGCCGGATGCGACCGAAGCCGAGATGCGCAAGGCCGCGGAGCGCGCACAGGCGATCGAGTTCATCGAGCGCAGCGGCGGCTTCGAGACCAATGCCGGCGAGCGCGGCCGCATGCTCTCTGGCGGCGAGCGCCAGCGCCTCTCGATTGCCCGCGCGCTGCTGAAGGATCCGCCGATCCTGATCCTGGACGAGGCGACCAGCGCGCTCGACGCCGTCACCGAGGCCAAGGTGAATGCCGCTCTCGACGAAGTGATGAAGGGCCGCACCACCTTCGTGATCGCCCATCGTCTGTCGACCATCCGCAATGCAACACGGATCCTGGTGTTCGAGAATGGCCGCGTGATCGAAAGCGGAACTTTCGATGAACTCGTGGCCAAAGGCGGCCATTTCGCCGAGCTCGCCAGGGCGCAGTTCATGGTTCAGGAAAACGCACGGGCCAGCGTGACGGCGGGCGAGACTGCCGCGACTGCGGTCAAGTCCCCATAGGACCGTCGAAATTCGGCCTATTTCATTGCGGAATACCGCACCGATCCCCCTATTCTCGCCGCACCAGCCGGTATAGGTTTGCGACGCCGCAAGCGGCGGCGCCGGATTTCAGAACCGAACGTCAGATCACGAGAGCCGGCCGTATCAGGCGGGTCTCCAAGGACCGGAATCGGATAGTGCACGCCATTCGCCCGCTGCTTCGCAAATCCCTGTTCAGCCTGTTCGCTGCGACGCTCGCATGCGCCGCACTGCTCGCGCCGCGCGCGGCGAGTGCCGAAGCGCTGCTGCTGATCGAAGCCGACAGCGGCAAGGTGCTCCAGGCGGAGAACGCGACCATTCCGTGGTATCCGGCCTCCGTCACCAAGATCATGACGGCCTATGTGACGCTGAAGGCGGTGAAGGACGGCAGGCTCACGCTCGACACGCTGCTCACGGTGTCGCCGACGGCCGCCTCGCAGTCGCCGTCGAAGATGGGGTTCCGTCCGGGAACGCAGCTCACCGTCGACAACGCGCTGAAGATGATGATGGTCAAGTCGGCGAACGACATGGCCGTGGTGCTCGCCGAAGGCGTCGGCGGCTCGATCGACGGCTTCTCGGCGATGATGAACGACACCGCGCAGCGGCTCGGCATGACGCAGACGAGCTACGTCAATCCGAACGGCCTGCCCGCCGACGGCCAGATCACCTCCGCGCGCGACCTCGGCATTCTCGCGCGCTCGTTCCTGCGCGACCTGCCCGAATACGAATACTTCGTGCACATCCCGGCGATCCGCTTCGGCAAGCGCATCACCGGCAATTTCAACAAGCTGATCGGCCGCTATCCCGGCGCCGACGGTTTCAAGACCGGCTTCATCTGCGCCTCCGGCTACAATCTCGTGGCATCCGCCACGCGCAACGGCCGCCGGCTGATCGCGGTCGTGCTCGGCGCCAACTCCGGCACCGCGCGCGCGGTGAAGGCGGCGCAGCTGCTCGAGCGTGGCTTCAGCCAGGACAATCTCACCTGGCTTCGCCCCTCGCTCGGCACCGTCGACAAGCTGGTGCCGGTCGACGCTTCGCCGCCGAACCTGCGCGAGGAGATGTGCGGCGGCCATCGCAAGCGCCCGGCGAGCGACGACGACGATGCGCTGATCGCCACCAATGGCGGCACGAGCGGATCGGCCTCGGCCACCGGCGGCGAAGCCCAGGTCACCTTCTTCACGGCCGGCCTCCAGCCGCCGCTGATGAAGGCCTCCGAGCTGATGGCCACCGCTCCCGCGGCGGCCGAGCCCGTGCTGGTCTATACCGGCCCGACCCGCACCGGCACGGCCCTCATCGCGGCGGTGGCCGCCGATGCCGACCAGCAGGCGACGCCCAAAGCGCGTGGCAAGAAGTCGCGCGTCGCCAAGAAGCCTGACGCCGCCGACAAACCCGCGGACAAGCCGAAGGAGCCGAAGACAGCGGCGGCCAAGCCCGATGCGAAGAACAATGCGAAGGGCGACGGCAAGACCGCAGCCAAGCCGGCCGCCAGGCATGCCGCGGCGAAACCAGATGCAGCGGCGAAACCTGCCGAGAAGCCCGTAAGCGGCGAAGCGGCGGCAAAGCCCGCCAAGCCCAAGGCCGCGACCAAGCCTGCTGCCGCCAAGCCGGCCAACAACAGTTAACGCCGCCTCGGACTTAAATCACAGCCTGCGCTTCGCAGTTGCGGGAGCGCGGTTTGCGACGATTCCAGTAGCCACTCCCCGGCCTTTGCCCTAAGCCACGACGGCTTGCCACCCGTTCCGGCAGGCTCGATACTGCCGGCAATGAGGCAAGCCCGAGACACAACGGGCTCAGGCGTAAGAGAGGGGAGTTTCCATGGAGCGCATCTGGCTCAAGCAATACCCGCCCGGCGTGCCCGCCGATATCGAGCCGACGCAATACGCATCGCTGGTCGACCTCCTGGAGGAGAGCTTCACCAAGTTCGCCGACCGCAAGGCGTTCATCTGCATGGACAAGTCGATCAGCTATCGCGACCTGGACCAGATGTCGCTGGCGCTCGCCGCTTACCTGCAGGGCCGCGGCCTGCAGCGCGGCGCCCGCGTCGCGATCATGATGCCGAACGTGCTGCAATATCCGGTCGCGACTGCGGCCGTGCTGCGCGCCGGCTACGCGGTGGTCAACGTCAACCCGCTCTACACCCCGCGCGAGCTCGAGCATCAGCTCAAGGATTCCGGCGCCGAAGCCATCATCGTGCTGGAGAACTTTGCCCACACCGTCGAGCAGGTGATCACGAAAACGCCGGTGAAGCATGTCATCGTCGGCAGCATGGGCGATCTGCTCGGCTTCAAGGGCATGATCGTCAATCTCGTCGTCCGCCGCGTCAAGAAGATGGTGCCGGCCTTCTCGCTGCCGGGCGCGGTGTCCTTCAACGACGCGCTCGCGACCGGCCGCAGCCTGACCTTCAACAAGCCGAAGCTCTCGCCCGGCGACGTCGCCTTCCTGCAATATACCGGCGGCACCACCGGCGTCTCCAAGGGCGCCACGCTGCTTCACCGCAACATCGTCGCCAACGTCTTGCAGAACGATGCCTGGCTCCAGCCGGCGCTGGCGCAGCCGCCGCATGTCGAGCAGCTGATGATCGTGTGCGCGCTGCCGCTCTATCACATCTTCGCGCTGACGGCGTGCTACCTGCTCGCGGTGCGCGCCGGCGGCTGTAACCTGCTGATCCCGAACCCGCGCGACATCGCCGGCTTCGTCAAGGAGCTCGCAAAATACCAGGTCAACAGCTTCCCGGCGGTGAACACGCTCTACAACGGGCTGATGCACCACCCTGATTTCAAGAAGCTCGACTTCTCCAAGCTGAAGATCTCCAACGGCGGCGGCATGGCGGTGCAGCGCCCGGTGGCCGAGCAGTGGAAGGCGGTGACCGGCTGCTTCATCGCCGAAGGTTACGGCCTGTCGGAGACCTCGCCGACGCTGACCTGCAATCCGGCAACCACGACCGAGTTCTCGGGATCGATCGGCATCCCCGTGCCCTCGACCTGGATCTCGATCCGCGACGACGATGGCAACGAAGTCCCGCTCGGCCAGCCCGGTGAGATCTGCGCCAAGGGCCCGCAGGTGATGTCGGGCTACTGGAACAGGCCGGAGGAGACCGCCAAGGTGATGACCGCCGACGGCTATTTCCGCACCGGCGACATCGGCGTGATGGACGAGAGGGGCTACACCAAGATCGTCGACCGCAAGAAGGACATGATCCTGGTCTCCGGCTTCAACGTCTATCCGAACGAGATCGAGGAAGTGATCGCGAGCCATCCCGGCGTGCTCGAATGCGCCGTGATCGGCATCCCCGATTCCAAGTCGGGCGAGGCGGTGAAGGCCTTCGTGGTCAAGAAGGACCCGAACCTCACGGCGGAGGACGTCATCAGGTTCTGCCAGGAGCAGCTCACCGGATACAAGGTGCCCAAGCACATCGAATTCCGCACCGACCTGCCGAAGACCAATGTCGGCAAGATCCTGCGCCGGCAGCTGCGCGACGAGAAGAAGGCCGAGGCGGCGTGAGCCGCATCGCTGCTTCATGACCGACGTGAGCGACAACACGCCGGCCGGCATTCTCGCCTTCTGGCGCGAAGCCGGCCGAGAGCGCTGGTACGAGCACAGCGATGCGTTCGACGCCGAGGTCAGGCGCCGCTTTCTCCCGCTATGGCAGAAGGCCCTCGCCGGCGAGCTGGCGTCATGGGAAGACAGCGACGACGGCGCGCTCGCGCTGGTCATCGTGCTCGACCAGTTTCCCCGCAACATGTTTCGCGGCACACGCGAAGCCTTCGCCAGCGACGCGCTGGCGCGCGAGGTCGCCCGCCGCGCCATCGCGGGCGGCGTCGACAAAAGGGTCGATCCGATCCTGCTTGAATTCCTCTATCTGCCCTTCATGCATTCCGAGCACCTGCCCGATCAGCTGCATTGCGTCGCGCTGTTTGAAAACACCGACAATGCCGAAAACCTGAAATACGCCCGCCTGCACGCCGACATCATCCAGCGGTTCGGCCGCTTTCCCCACCGCAACCCCCTCCTCGGCCGCGACACCACCGCGGAGGAGCAGGCCTTCCTCGACAGCGGCGGTTTTGCCGGTTGATGACATCGCGGTGAAGGGCGGCCGCCCCCGCGGCTTTGCGCATCACTTCCCTTGCCGGCAATATTGTGCAGGCCAGCGCCACGGTCTAAAAAGCGGGACCGATTTTCAGGGAGACTGACGATGGCGATCCAGACTGGCGACAAGCTGCCCGAGGCGAAATTCCGCGTGATGACGGCGGAAGGCCCGCAGGTGAAGACCACCGACGACATCTTCAAGGGCAAGAAGGTGGCGCTGTTCGCCGTGCCCGGCGCCTATACCGGCACCTGCCACAAGATGCATCTGCCGAGTATCTTCCTCAACGCCTACGCCATGAAGGACAAGGGCGTCGACACCATCGCCATCGTCTCCGTCAACGACGCCTTCGTGATGAACGCCTGGAAGCGCGACACCGACCAGCGCGACGAGGCCATCTTCCTCGCCGACGGCAATGCCGAGTTCGCCAAGGCGATCGGCATGGAGCTCGATGCCTCCGCCAACGGCCTCGGCATCCGCTCCAAGCGCTATTCGATGCTGGTCGAGGACGGCGTGGTCAAGAAGCTGAACCTCGAGGCGATGCCCGGCAAGGTCGAGGTCTCCGGCGGCGATACGCTGCTGGGACAGCTGTAAGCTTTAGGCGCCGTTCTTAGCCACAAATGACACTGTCATGCCCCGGCTTGACCGGGGCATCCAGTACGCCGAGGCCTCTCCGCTCAATCACAACCGCCTCTGGAATACTGGATCGCCCGCCTTCGCGGGCGATGACAGTTAAGAATGAGGCGGTGCCGTAGGGTAGGCAAAGGCGCGTCAGCGCCGTGCCCACCTTCTTTTCCAGATGGAAGAAAGCCGTGGGCACGCTTCGCTTTGCCCACCCTACGAGACCTGAGATTTATGTCATTCCGGGGCGCCTCGTAGAGGCGAACTCAGGTGCGCAATTGCGCACCAGAGAATCTCGAGATTCCGGGTTCGGTGCTACGCACCGCCCCGGAATGACGGAGCACTACTCCCCCACCCGCTGCTGCAACCGCGCCTTGACGATTCCGTCCCGCGCGAGCTGATCCGCCCGCTCGTTCTCGGGATGGCCGGCATGGCCCTTGACCCAGTGCCAGCGGACGTCGTGCTGCTTCAAGGCCGCATCGAGGCGCTGCCATAGCTCGACATTCTTGACCGGCTTCTTGTCGGCGGTGCGCCAGCCGTTGCGCTTCCAACCGTGGATCCACCCGGTGATGCCCTGCCGGACATACTGGCTGTCGGTGTAGAGATCGACGGTGCACGGCTTCTTCAGCGCTTCGAGCGCGGAGATCGCCGCCATCAATTCCATCTGGTTGTTGGTGGTATGGCGCTCGCCGCCGTTCAGCTCTTTCTCCTTGTCGCCGAACTTCAGGATCGCACCCCAGCCGCCGGGCCCCGGATTTCCCGAGCAGGCACCGTCAGTATAGATCGTGACAACGGGCTTTTCGCTCACGCAACCAGTCCTGACGGCATCAGCCCGTAATCGCGCACGCCGGAAACACTCTGGTGGAAGCGCAGCTTGCGAAAATATTCCAGCGGATCCTTCGGCTTGACCAGCGCGCCCGGCGGCACGTTGAGCCAGTCCACCAGCCGCGTCAGCAGGAAGCGGATCGCAGCGCCCCGCGCCAGCAGCGGCAACGCGGCCTCCTCGGCTTCGCTCAGCTTTCGCACCCGGCCATAGGCATTGAGGAAAGCGCGCGCCTTGGTGACGTTGAAGGAATGATCCGGCTCGAAGCACCAGGCGTTGAGGCAGATCGCGACGTCATAGGCCAGCATGTCGTTGCAGGCGAAGGTGAAGTCGATGATCCCCGAGAGCTTGTCGCCGAGAAAGAAGACGTTGTCGTTGAAGAGGTCAGCGTGGATCACGCCCTCGGGCAGATCGGTCGGCCATACGCCACTCGAGAGATGGTCGAGCTCGGTGGCAAGGAAGCTGCGCAGGCCCGGCTGCACCTCGTCGGCGCGACTTGCCGCCGCGTCAAACAACGGCCGCCAGCCCGCAACCGAGAGCGCATTGGCGCGCTTGATCGCGAAATTCGCGCCGGCCAGATGCATCCTGGCGAGCCCCTCGCCGACGCCGGCGCAATGCGCAGCGTTCGGCTTGCGCGGCCAGACGCCTTCGAGAAAGGTGATGATCGCGGCGGGGCGCCCCGACAGCTCACGCAACGCCTCTCCGTCTTTGGCCTTCACCGGCAGCGGACAGGTCACGCCGTGCTCGGCCAGATGCGTCATCAGCGCGAGGAAGAACGGCAGATCGTTCTTCGCCACGCGCTTCTCATAGAGCGTGAGGATGAACGAGCCTTTGCTCGTGTGCAGCAGGAAGTTGGAATTCTCTACGCCCTCGGCGATGCCCTTGTAGGAGAGCAATTCGCCGAGATCGTATTGCTTCAGGAAATCCGCAAGCTCGTCGGCGGCAACGTCGGTGTAGACCGCCATAAAAGTCTACTCAGCGGCGGCTTCGGGGCGCACCTGACGCGGCAGCGGGAAGAACTCGTTCTCTTCCGCGGCCGAGACCGTCTCCACATGCAGCGTGTAGCGCTCGGCGAAGGCGTCCATGATCTCCTCGACGATCACTTCCGGCGCGGACGCGCCCGCGGTGATGCCAAGGCTCGAGATGTTGCCGAACTTGTCCCAGTCGATGTCGGCGGCGCGCTGCGCCAGCACGGCGATCTTGCAGCCCTCGCGCTCCGCGACCTCGCGCAGGCGCTGCGAGTTCGACGAATTGGGCGCACCGACAACGATCAGCGCGTCAACCACCGGCGCCACCTTCTTCACCGCGAGCTGGCGGTTGGTGGTGGCGTAGCAGATGTCTTCCTTGTGCGGGCCGTTGATGTTCGGGAAGCGCTCCTTGAGCAGCGCCACGATCTCGGCGGTATCGTCGATCGACAGCGTGGTCTGGGTCACGAAGGCGAGGTTGTTTGGGTCCTTCGGACTGATGGTCTTGGCGTCCTCGGCGGTCTCGATCAGGGTAACGGCGCCGGTCGGCAGCTGGCCAAGCGTGCCGACCACCTCGGGATGATGCGAATGGCCGATCAGGAAGATCTCGCGGCCGCGCTTGAAGTGGATCGCAGCCTCGCGATGCACCTTGGTCACCAGCGGGCAGGTCGCATCCAGCGAGAACAGGTTGCGGGATTGGGCGTCGGCCGGAACCGACTTGGGGACGCCATGGGCCGAGAACACGACCGGCGCGGTGGTGTTTTCGGGGATTTCGGCCAGCTCCTCGACGAAGATGGCGCCCTTCTTCTTCAACCCATCGACGACGTACTTGTTGTGCACAATCTCATGGCGAACATAGACGGGAGCGCCGTACTTATCGAGCGCCCGTTCCACGGTATCGATCGCCCGGACCACCCCGGCGCAGAAGCCGCGGGGAGAACAAAGCACGATCTTGAGGTCTGGTTTGGCTGACATTGAGCGATCTCGGGACCGAATCACCCGTTTCGCCTTCTGGCGGGGGCGGTCGATGGCTGGAAAGGGCTAAAAAGGGTTTGCTTGGACTTTACCGGGTCTGCAAAGGGAATTGGGCCCCCTTTCGGGCGCTGTCAAGGCACTATCTATAGCAGAACCATTGCGTGGCTAGCCCCTCCCGGCTTATATAGCGCGAATTCCCTGTCATCGCTGATGACTACCGGTTTCGCCTCCAGAGGGGTGGGCGAAGCACAAAGGAGATTTGCCATGAGCAACGCACCTCTGATGCCCAAGGCGACCGCCGTCTGGCTGCTGGACAACACCGCGCTGACCTTCGACCAGGTCGCCGATTTCACCAAGATGCACCCCCTCGAGGTGCGTGCGATCGCCGACGGCGACGCCGCCCAGGGCATCAAGGGCATGGACCCCCTCTCCAACGGCCAGCTCACCCGCGAGGAGATCGAGAAGGGCGAGAAGAACCCGGATTACCGGCTCCGCCTCCAGGAGAGCAAGGTGGTGCTGCCGCCCCAGCCTAAGCGCAAGGGCCCGCGCTACACCCCGGTGTCGCGCCGCCACGAGCGCCCGAGCGCCATCCTCTGGCTGCTGCGCAGCCATCCGGAGCTCAAGGACGCCCAGATCATGCGCCTGGTCGGCACCACCAAGAGCACCATCGCCAGCGTGCGCGACCGCACGCACTGGAACACCTCGCAGCTGACCCCGATCGACCCCGTCACGCTCGGCCTCTGCTCGCAGATCGAGCTCGATTTCGAGGTGCAGCGCGCGGCGAAGGAAAAGCCAATCGACGCAGCCTATGGCGGCGCCACCCTGCTGCCGGCCTCCGAGACCACCAAGAAGGACGAGTACGAGCCGGCGGAGAAGTCCAGCGACGACCTCAACGTCGACGCCGTGTTCGCCAAGCTCAAGACGCTCGGCGGCAAGAAGCACGAGGACGACGAGGAGTAAGGCTCCGCTCTTCGTTGACGATCGAATGCAAACAAAAAGCGCGGCAGGGAAACCTGCCGCGCTTTTGTTTTGTGGAAGCGTCACCCTCGATGTCGTGGCGTCAATGCCTCTCGCGGTGCCGCTGACCGAATGCGGGGCGCACGATGCGGCACTTCACATTACGGCCGCTCGGGATGGTTTAGCATATATTCGCCGAGATCGCGCTGGCGGCGGTCGGCGCGGGCGGTCGCGGCATTGCGCTGGACGTCGCGGTCCTTGCGGCAGGCCACATATTCGGGCGAGCCCTGGGCGTAGCCGCGGCTCTGGCACACCGCATCGTCATCGTCGCCGCCCATCGCCACCGGCGTCTGGTAGCGCGCCGAGCAGGCGGAAAGAGCGATGGCGAGAGCTACGGCTGCAAGCAGGCGCGGCGCGGTGGCGAGTGGCATACGAGGTCCTCGATTGGTCGGCCCTGTTTAGCGCGGAATGAGGAGATTGTAAGTCCCGGACGCCGTTCCCCACTCGCTGTCATTCCCCGCGAAAGCGGGGAATCCAGTACTCCGCGGCGGGCATTGGAGCACACAACTCCGGCCGCGGAGTACTGGATCACCCGCTTTCGCGGGTGATGACAGCAGAGGTTGGAGCGGCGGGGGCGCCCCGGTGGCACGACGGCCGGAGATCGCGTCACACCCGCCCCTTCAGCGCCTCGCCGATCTCGTCCAGCACCTTGGGGTCCTCGATCGTGGCCGGCATGGTCCAGGCTTCGCCATCGGCGATCTTCTTGATGGTGCCGCGCAGGATCTTGCCGGAGCGGGTCTTGGGCAGGCGGCCGACGGTGATGGCGAGCTTGAAGGCGGCGACGGGGCCGAGCCGCTCGCGCACCAGCGCGACGATCTCCTTCTCGATCTCGTTTGGTGTGCGCTTCACGCCGGCTTTCAGCACCAGGAAGCCGCAGGGCACCTCGCCCTTGATCGCGTCCTTGATGCCGAGCACCGCGCATTCGGCGACATCCGCGTGCGAGGCCAGGATCTCCTCCATGCCGCCGGTGGAGAGCCTGTGGCCAGCGACATTGATGATGTCGTCGGTGCGGCCCATCACGAAGACATAGCCGTCCTCGTCCTTGTAGCCTGCGTCCGAGGTTTTGTAATAGCCGGGGAATTCGCTGAGGTAAGCCTCCTTGAAGCGCGCATCCTGATTCCACAGCGTCGGCAGGCAACCCGGCGGCATCGGCAGTTTGATGACGATCGAACCCATCGTGTTCGCAGCAACCGGCCTTGCCGCTTCATCGACGACGTCGACCTGATAGCCCGGCATCGGCACCGTCGGCGAGCCGTGCTTGACCGGCAGCATGCCGAGGCCGACCGGATTGCCGGCAATGCACCAGCCGGTTTCGGTCTGCCACCAATGATCGATCACGGGCACCTTCAGCTGCTGCTCCGCCCACTCCACCGTCGGCGGATCGGCGCGCTCGCCGGCGAGGAACAGCGTGCGGAATGTCGACAGGTCATATTGTCGGATGAACTTGCCGTCCGGATCCTCCTTGCGAATGGCGCGGAACGCGGTCGGCGCGGTGAACAGCGCCACCGCCTTGTGCTCGGAGATGACGCGCCAGAACGCGCCGGCATCGGGCGTGCCGACCGGCTTGCCCTCATACATGATCGAGGTCGCGCCATGCAGCAGCGGGCCGTAAATGATGTAGCTGTGGCCGACCACCCAGCCGATGTCGGAGCCGCACCACCAGACCTCGCCCGGCTTGACGCCATAGAGGTTGAACATCGACCATTTCACCGCGACGAGATGACCGCCATTGTCGCGCACGACGCCCTTGGGGATGCCCGTGGTGCCCGAGGTGTAGAGGATGTAGAGCGGATCGGTGGCGGCGACGGGAACGCAAGGCGCCTTCTTGCCTTCGTTCAGCGCCTTGCGGCGCAGGCTTGCCCAATCATAATCGCGCCCGGGTGTGAGATCGCAGACGAGCTGGGGACGTTGCAGCACGATGCAGGCCTTGGGCTTCGCAGACGCAAGCTTGATCGCCTCGTCGAGCAGCGGCTTGTACTGCACGATGCGGCCCGGCTCGATGCCGCAGCTCGCGGAGAGAATGAGCTTCGGCTGCGCGTCGTCGATGCGGGTGGCGAGCTCCTTTGCCGCAAAGCCGCCGAACACCACCGAGTGCACCGCGCCGATGCGCGCGCAGGCGAGCATCGCGACCACGGCCTCCGGCACCATCGGCATATAGAGGATGACGCGGTCGCCCTTGGCGACGCCGAAATCCTGCATCACGGCGGCGAGCCCCTGCACCTCGCCGAGCAGCTCGGCGTAAGTGAATTTGGTGATGCTGCTGGTCAGCGGCGAATCGTGGATCAGCGCGACCTGGTCGGCGCGGCCGCGTTCGACATGGCGGTCGAGCGCGTTGTAGCAGGTGTTGACGACGCCGCCGGTGAACCAGCGGCCGTAGACGCCTTGCGAGGCATCGAAGATCTTCTTCGGCAGCTCGATCCAGTCGATCTCCTTGGCCGCCTCGGCCCAAAACCCTTCCGGATCCGCCAGCGAGCGCGCATGGACCTCGTGATACTTGCTTCCACCCTGGGCGTTCATTCCGCGCTCCCGTTCCCTTTGTTCGCCTGGCCCTGACCTTGCGGCACGACGGACGTCCCGCCATGACCCGGATCAAGTGCCGGCCTTGTTTGAGGGCTATTTTCCCGGGAACGGGCCGCGGTTCAAGCTGAAAAGGATGATCTATCCTCTCCCCGTTCTTACGGGGAGAGGGTCGGGGCGAGGGGCTACTTCCGCGAAGGCGGAGGGAATTGAACTCGCGGAGAGTCCCCCTCACCCGGAATTTGCATACGCAAATTCCGGCCTCTCCACCCAAGTGGGGAGAGGCGAAGACCGCCTAGCTCTCCATCGCATTCAACCGCTGCAACCGATCCTGCATGACCTTCTTCAGATCATAGCCGGGGCGGCGGAAGCTTGCATCGCGGGTGACGAGGAAATCGCGCTGGGACTTGCGCAGATCATCCGCCGAGCGCCGGTTCAGGGACTTCAGCACGCGCTCATAGGTCTCCGCGATCCGGCGATCGAGCATGCCGAGCTGCGGATCGGCGCAGATCACTTTCTCGACCTCGCGCTTGGCGCTCGCGCAATCGAACGACGGGCCGTTGCCGGAATTCGCCGCGAGCGGACGCGGCGCCTCGGTGCCGAACTTCGCGATCTCCGCCATCGTGGTGCGGCGGCCATTTGCGGCGTTCTCGTTGCCAGGATCGAGCTTCAGCGCGGTTTCGTAATCGGCCAGCGCCTTCCTGCGCTCCCCCATCTTCTTGTAGAGCACGGCGCGGTTGTTGTAGGTCAGCGCGAAATTCGGATCGAGCTTCAACGCAGCCTCGTAGTCGCTGAGCGCCGCCCCAAACTCGCCCTTGTACTGATAGGCATCGCCGCGGTTGGTGAAGAAATTCGGCCGCGGCGCCAGGCGCAGTGCCTGGTCGTAATCGGCGATCGCCTTGTCGTATTCGCCCATCGCGACCAGCGACAGGCCCCGATTGTCGTAATATTCCGGCACTTTCGGATCGAGCCTGATCGCCTCGCCGTCGTCGGCGACCGATTTATCGAGCTGGTTGAGCTTCTTGTAGGCCGCGCCGCGATTGGTGTAGCTGCGCGGCCGGTTCGGATCGAGCCGCAGCGCCTCGCTGAGATCGCGGATCGCCTTCTCGTTGTCGCCGCCGAGATAATAGGTCACGCCGCGGTCGGACCAGGCCTGCGCATAGTCAGGTTTCAGCTTGATCGCCTGGTCGTAATCGGCAAGCGCGCGGTCGAGCCGGCGCTGGCTGGTGTAGACGACGCCGCGCAGCTCGTAGGCCTCCGCATCCTGCGGATCGAGCTCGATCGCCTTGCTGAGGTCGGAAGCGGCACGGTTGAGGTCGCCACCGGCCTCGCGCAGCAAGTCGCCGCGCAGGCGCCAGGCCTTTGCGTTCTTGCCGTCGAGCGCGATGGCGCGGTCGATGTCCCGCAGCGCCTGGGTGAGGCCGCCCGAAGTGCGCGCATTGGCGTCGGCGCGCACCAGCAGCGCCGCGGCACGGTCGCTCGTCGAATTCGAAGCCTGGTCGATGATGGCGCTGCAGGCCGGGATCAGCTCGGCCGGAGCGGCCTTGGTGCCCATGACGCAGTCGGCGGCAGAGGCTGGAGCAGCGAGGGCCAGGCTCATCGCCGCGCCGAGGAGGAAGCTACGCAGCGAGATCTTGGCAAACGGGAACGTTTGCGCGGAAGAAGGCGTGCCGCACATCAGGAAGGCTCCGTGACATCAGGTTTTCACCATTGTCGCGGCGGGAAAAGAATGGGTTCAATCTGGACCTGTTAGGGATGCACCGGCGCATCGCCCCCTCGCCCCGCTTGCGGGGAGAGGGTGGGGGTGAGGGGGACTCTCCCCAAGCGAGGTGGCAGTTGGATTCGCGGAGAGTCCCCCTCACCCGGAATTTGCATACGCAAATTCCGGCCTCTCCCCGCAAGCGGGGAGAGGCGAAGGAGGCACTCAATACCCGTCCACGCCGTTGATCCGCTGCAGCCGCTCCTGCATCGCCTTCTTCAGATCATACCCCGGCCGGCCGTACCCAGCATTGCGCCGGGCGATGAACTCGTCCTGCTCGTGCTGGATCTTGCGCGCCTCCGCCGGGCTCTGGGCTTCGCGGATGGCGCGCAAATGCGATCCGTAGATCTCGCGGTCGAGATCGGCGAGCTCGCGGCTCGCGCAGATCGCCTTCTCGACGGCGCGGGATGCGCGGGCGCAGTTGAAGCTGGGCTTGCCGGCGACCGCCATCTGCGCCCCGATCCGCTCCAGCTCGCGCGCCATCGCCTTGTGATTGGCCTTGGCCTTCTCGTGGTTCGGATCAATCTTCAGCGCAGCGCCGAAATCCTGCACCGCCTTGGGCTTGTCGCCCTTCTTCAGCCAGAGCTCGCCGCGCGCGTTGAAGATATCGGCGAGCGTGGGGTCGAGCAGGAGCGCGCGGCTGTCGTCGGCGATCGCGCGGTCGATCTGGTCATGCCGCGCATAGAGCGCACCGCGCGCGATCAGCGCCTTGACCAGATCCGCCTTCGCCGTCTTCTCATTGTCGATCACGGCCGCGCAGGCGGAGGCCGCCTTGTCCATGTCGTCGGCCGCGGTCGCCGCAAGGCATGGCGCGACATCGACCTGCGGCACCGCGGCCGGCTCGCCGCCGGTCGCGGCATGGGCTGCGGCGAGCGAGAGCGCGGAGAGCAGAACGACACCTGCCAGTTGAATGAGATTTTGAAAACGCATGCTCGTTGCAGTCGGAAGGTCGTCTTCGGTCTTGCCTTGAGGCCGTACTATCCACCATACGGCCGGATTGGTGCTAGCTTGTGGCGCCGCTCAAATTGGTCTCGGGGATCGACGTGTCGACATTCGAATGGATCATCGCGCTGCTGCTCGGCGCCGTTGCATTATCGGCGGCGGCGCGTCGGATCAAGGTCCCCTACCCGACCTTTCTGGCCATCGGCGGCGCCCTGATCGCTTTCGTGCCGAACAGCCCGTCCTGGACGCTCGAACCCGACCTTGCCTTGGCGCTTTTTGTCGCACCGGTGCTGATGGACGCCGCGTTCGACACCTCGCTGCGCGATTTGCGCAACAACTGGGTTCCGGTCTCCACCCTGGTGGTGGCCGCGGTTGGCCTGACTACGATCGGCGTGGCTTTCGTCGCGCACCGGCTGATGCCCGACATGCCCTGGGCCGCGGCCATTGCGCTCGGCGCCATCGTGGCACCGCCGGATGCCGCAGCCGCGGTTGCGATCCTGAGCCAGGTGAAGCTGCCCTATCGGATGGTGAAGGTGCTGGAGGGCGAGAGCCTGCTCAACGACGCCAGCGCGCTGCTGATCTATCGCATCGCGGTCGGTGCGGTCGTTATGGAGCACCTGAAATGGAGCGAGGTCGCGCCGACGATTGCGCTCGGGCTGGTCGGCAGCGTCCTCGCTGGTCTTCTGGCGGGACGCATCATCCCGCTGTTCCTGGAACGCGTGAAGGAGGCGCCGAGCGCGATTATCGTCCAGTTCGCCACCACCTTCATGGTCTGGATCGCGGCTGAGCATCTCGGCCTCTCCGGCATCCTCACCATCGTGGTCTACGCCATCACCATCGCGCGCACGGCGGGCGCGCGCATGCCGGCACGGCTGCGGGTGCCGTCCTATGCGGTGTGGGAGACGATCGTGTTCGTCCTCAACGTGCTCGCCTTCATGCTGATCGGCATGCAGATGCGGCCGATCTGGACGCGGCTGGATACGGAAGTGCGCTGGGAATATTGCGTAGCCGCAGCCTGGATCCTGCTCACGGTGGTGCTGGTGCGGCTCGCCTGGATCACCTTCTACCGCACCACGCTGCGCGTGCTGATCGCGCGCGGGCTCTATCATCCGAAGGATCCCAAGGCCGTCGCCTCGCCGAAAGGCGGCCTCATCATCTCCTGGTGCGGTATGCGCGGGCTCGTCACGCTCGCCACCGCGTTCGCCCTGCCCGAGAATTTTCCCTATCGTGACTTCATCGTCTTCATCGCCTTCGCGGTGGTGCTGGGCTCGCTGATCATCCAGGGCCTGACCCTGCGCCCGCTGATCCTGGCCTTCGGCCTCAAGGACGACGATCCCGTCGGCCTCGAGGTCGCGCGCGCCCGCGCGGTCGCCTATCGCGCCGCGCTCGATGCGATCGAAGACGATCCCTCGGAGGAAGCCGAAATCTTGCGGCTCGAATACCGCGCCATCCTGATGCAGGCGGATGACGATCCTGACGGCGGAATCGCCCACGGCCGTCTCCCCGCCGACGCGCTGCGCCTCCGCGCCATCGAGGCTGCGCGCAAGTCGATCCTCGGCCTTCGCGATACCGAAGTGATCGGCGACGATGCATTCCACCGGGTCGAGGAAGAGCTCGATCGCGCGGAGTTGAGCGCCGGGGGATAGGCAACGTGCGCCAGATCACACAAGCGATCCGGCGTTGAACCTGATGGTGTCGTCGTAGACACATTCCTGATGACGACCTTGATCGACGACCGTCGTGTACGCGCGCGTGATGCGTCGCCTGCACGATATTTTTATCTCCACATGGCCCTGGCCTGCGCGGCCACTGCATTCCTCGGCTTCGCACCGACATATTGGATGCCGCTCGTCCACCGGACATTTTCCGCAAGCCCGGTGATTCATTTTCACGGATTGTTGTTCTTCACCTGGACGCTTTATTTCGTGCTCCAGACCTGGCTCGCGGCTTCTGGCCGCGTGGTCAATCACCGCGCGCTCGGCATCGCCGGCGTGTCGCTTGCGACCGCGATGACGATCTTCGGCTTCCTCGCCTCGGTCACGTCGATGAAGCACGCCGCGGCGCTCGGGCAGACCGACGCCGGCATCGCCTTCTCGATCGTGCCGATGAGCGGCATCGCGTTCTTCGCCATCGTGTTCGTGCTCGCGATCATGAACACGCGCAGGCCCGAGATTCACAAGCGCCTGATGCTGCTCGCCGCGGTCTCGATCCTCGATGCCGCGATCGCGCGCTGGTTCCTGACCTTCCTCGCCCCTCCCGGACCGCCCGGCCCGCCGCCGGTGCCGGTCACGATCGCCCCGGCAGTGGTCGCCTCGCTACTGCTTGTCGTTGCCATGGTGCGCGACTGGCGCACTGAGGGCCGCGTGCACCCGGTCTACATCTACGGCACGCTCGCGATGCTGGCGGTGAAGTTCCTGAACTGGCCGACCAGCGAGACCGCGGCGTGGCATTCGTTTGCCGGCGGGATTCTGGCGCTGGCGCAGTAGGGCGCCAAACACTCCACTGTCGTCCGGACAAGCGCAGCGAAGCGAAGCGCCGATCCGGGATCCATAGCCACAGGGAGTGGTTTGGCGAAGACTAGGAGTTACCAGCTCGCGCGACGACTTCTCCCTGTGGTTATGGGTCCCGGGTTCGCGCTTTGCGCGCCCCGGGACGACAGCGGAGATTGGGGCTACGCCCCCGCCTTGCACGTGATCCCGCCGTCCACCACGAGCTCGATCCCCGTCACATATTTCGACTCGTCCGACGCCAAAAACAGCGCCGCATTCGCGACGTCCCAGGCATCGCCCATATGCCCCATCGGCACCTGCGCGTCGCGGGCGCGCCACATCGCTTCCACGTCGCCCTTGGCGTAGCTGCTGGCGAGGCCTGCGGAATGCTCCACCATCGGCGTCTTCATCAGGCCCGGCAGGATCGCGTTCACCCGGACATGATGGCGCGCGAACTCGATCGCGGTGGTGCGCGTCATCTGGTTCATCGCAGCCTTCGAGGTGCCGTACGTGACGTAGGAGATGCCCATGTGGCGGATCGAGGCGATCGAGGAGATGTTGATGATCGAACCGCCGCCCTGCTTCACCATCACGGGGATGACGTGCTTCATGGCGAAATAGGCGCTCTTGAGGTTGACGCTGAAGACGCGGTCCCAGCTCTCCTCGGTGACCTCGACCACGCTGCCCATCTCGGCGATGCCGACATTGTTGTCGAGCACGTCGATGCGGCCATAGGCCTTGAGGCACGAAGCGACCATCGCCTCGATTTCGGCAGGCCGCGAGACGTCGGCGGTGAAGGCCGTCGCCTTGCCGCCTTCGCCGGTGATGATCTTCGCGGTCTCCTCGGCCGCCGCGCCGTTGCGGTCGACGCAAAACACCTGTGCACCCTGGCGCGCGAAAGTCACCGCGGTCGCCTTGCCGTTGCCCCAGCCCGGCCCGATCGAGCCGGCGCCCACCACCATCGCAACCTTGCCCTTGAGCCGATCCATCGCGTGTCTCCCGTGTTGTTGTTCTGATTGTAGCCCGGGCGTGGCGGGCTACGGATCGCTGCAAATCTTCATCGTGGTGACGTTAGCACCGATGGGATGGCCGACAATCTCCGAAAGCGTCTGGCACGTACCGTGATGGCACAGCCGCCATTCTCCTGCCGCGCCGGAATTGCCCAGCACCACCTCCGGCATCGGCGCGCGTTTCGGTTGCCATTGAAACCAGCCGTCGACCAGCCGCGCCTCGGGTGGCGGCTCCATTCCGGGCCCGGTGCCTTTGACGCGGGCCTGCACCAGCTCAAGGCCGGCGGGCGTCACGCGCCAGTCTTCCTGCCAGTCGACCCTGGCGATCGAATGCGTCCACACCAGCGTGAAGGCGGACAGCGCGAGCGCCTTCACGCCTCCCGCTGTTGCGAAGCAGAGGCTCACACCGCCTCGACTGCTGCCGGCGGGCGCTGCCGCCACTGCCACAGCACCAGCGCAGCCGAGAGCACGAAGCCCGCGGTGTCGCTGAAGGCGAAATCGCCGAGCAGGCACATCGCGGCGCCGAGCGCGACCACACGTTCGAGCAGCGTCAGCCGCGTGAACAGGAAGCCGATCGCCACCATGCCGAACAGCGCGATCGCCACCAGCGCCTTGAAGCTCGCGAGCGCCACCGCGCCGTAGAAGCCGAGCTTGGCCGCCATGGGATCGCCGGCCTGCAGCATCAGCGCAGGCGAATAGACGAAGATGAACGGAATGACGTAGCCGGCAAGCGCAATGCGCATCGCCTCCCAGCCGATCTTGTCCGGATTCTCCTTCGCGATCGGCGCCGCCGCAAGCGCGGCGAGCGCCACCGGCGGCGAGAGGTCGGCCATGATGCCGTAATAGAACGCGAACATGTGGCTCGCGATCAGGGGCACCCCTAACTTCGCCAGCGCCGGCGCGGCCAGCGCGGCGGTGATGATGTAGGTCGGGATGGTCGGAATGCCGGTGCCGAGCAGGATCGACAGCAGCATGGTCATGATCAGCGCCAGGAACAGGCTCTTCTCGCCGAGCCCGATCACCCAGCTGCCGAAAATGGTGCCGACGCCGGTCTGCGACATCATGCCGATGATGACACCAACGATGGCGCAGGCCATGCCGACGGTGATGGCGGATTTGGCGCTCTCGGCCAGCGCATCGCGGCACTCGCGCAAGGCCTTCAGCCCGCCGCGGATGAAGGCCGTGATCACGATCAGCCCGACCACGACGCTCGCGACCGGCACGATCTGGAGGCCGTCGCGCGACAGCGCCGCGACGACCAGCGCAAGCCCGACCCAGAAGATGGTGCGGATCACCATCGACGACGCGCCGGTCGTGATCGCGGTGCCGAGGATCAGGGCCACCGTGAGCGCAAGGCCCATGCTGCCGGCATAAAGCGGCGTAAAGCCTTCGAACAGCATGTAGACGAGAGCGGCGAGCGGGAGCACGAGGTACCAGCGCGTCACCAGCGCCTTCCACGCGCTCGGGATCTCCGAGCGCTTCATGCCGACGAGGCCGTGCTTGCCGGCTTCCAGATGCACCATCCAGAACGCCGAGGCGAAATAGAGGATCGCGGGGATCGCGGCGGCCTTGACGATCTCCGAGTATTGGACGCCGAGCGTCTCGGCCATGATGAAGGCGACCGCACCCATCACCGGCGGCATGATCTGGCCGCCCATCGAGGCCGTCGCCTCGACGCCCGCGGCGAAGGCGCGGCGGTAGCCGAACTTGATCATCAGGGGAATGGTGAACTGGCCGACGGTGACGACGTTGGCGACGCCCGAGCCGGAGATCGTGCCCATCATGCCCGAGGCGAACACCGCGACCTTCGCGGGGCCGCCGCGGGTGCGGCCGAACAGGCCGAGCGACACGTCGGTGAAGAGCTGGATCATGCCGGCGCGCTCCAGGAACGAGCCGAACAGGATGAACAGGAAGATGTAGGTCGCCGAGACGTAGATCGGCACGCCGTAAAAGCCTTCGGTGCCGAACGACAGATGCGTGACGATCTGGTCGAAATCATAACCGCGATGATTGAGCGGCGACGGCAGGTATTGCCCGAAGAACCAGTAGAGCAGGCACGCGCCGCACATCAGCGGCAGCGCCGCGCCCATCAGGCGCCGCGTGCCCTCGAAGATCAGCACGGCAAGCAGCGTGCCGACCGCGAGATCGAGCTTGGTCGGATCGCCGTCGCGCGCGATCAGATCGGCATAGAATATCCATTGATAGAGCCCGCAGAAGAAACCGGCGGCGCCGATCACCCAGCCGAGCGCACGGCCCGCATTGCTCTTCGCGGTGAAATTGGCGATCAGGCCGAAGGTGAGCAGGACCAGGAAGCCGACATGGACGCCGCGCACCACCTGGCTCGGCAGATAATTGAAGGCGGCGACATAGAGCTGGAAGGTCGCGAACGCGATGCCGACCCAATAGGCGAGCGTGCCCCACCAGCCAGGGCCGAAGCCTTCCGGAAAACCATGCTCGAAATTATCGAACTCGACCTTGATGGGCGCCGCCGCGGTGCCCTCTGTCTTTTCCAGCATTTTAAATCGTCCTCAGCCGTCCAGCGCTTATAGCTTGGCACGGTCCACCCGCGCCGTCATGCCCGGGCATGTCCCGGGCATCCACGATCTTTCTCGCCTGCCCATAGAACGTGGATGGCCGGGACAAGCCCGGCCATGACGCCTACTGCGAGAGCCGAACTTACTTGATCAGCCCTTTTTCCTTGTAATAGCGGATCGCGCCGGGATGCAGCGGAACCGGGCTGCCGGTGGCGGCGGTCTCGAGCTTGATCTCCTTGCCGGCGGCGTGCGCGTTGGCGAGCTCGGGCAGCGACTCGTAGACCAGCTTTGTCATCTGATAGGCGAGATCATCCGACACCGCCGAGCTGGTGACGAGATAGTTCACCACGGCCGCGGTCGGCACGTCCTTGTCCTGACCGGTATAGGTGTTGGCCGGAATGGTCGCGGAGATGAAGGGCGGGCCGATCTTGTCCACGGTCTCCTTCGGCACCGACACCACGGTGATCGAGGCCGAGGTCGAGAGGTCCTTCAGCGAAGCGACGCCAAGGCCGGCCGACTGCAGCGTCGCGCCCAGCTGGCGGTTCTTCATGAGGTCGACGGATTCGGCGAAGGGCAGATATTCGACCTTGCCGAGGTCCTTGTAGCTCATGCCAGCCGCCGCCAGGATCGCGCGGGAATTCAGCTCGGTGCCCGATTTGGGCGCGCCGACCGACAGGCTCTTGCCCTTGAGGTCGGCCAGCGTCTTGATGCCGCTCTCGGCGGTCGCGACGATCTGGATGTAGTTCGGATAGATCGCGCCGATGGTGCGCAGCTTGTCCAGCTTGTTCTTGAAGCCGGCTTCCTCCTCGCCATCCCAGGCAGCCTTGAGCGAGTCGCCCAGCGTGAACGCCAGCTCGCCGCGGCCCTGCTGCAGCAGGATCAAATTCTCGACCGACGCCTTGGTGGCCTGCACCTGCGTCTTCACGTTCGGAATCTTGTCGCCGTAGATCTTCCCGATCGCGACGCCGAGCGGATAGTAGACGCCGGAGGTGCCACCGGTCAGCACGTTGATGAAAGACTGCGCATGCGCGCAAGGTGCCGACGCCGCCAGAGCAAGAGCCGCGGCCGCGCCGAAAATCGTCCGTTTCATGGTTGTTGTACTCCCCAAACCGGCGGCGAAATTGGCCGGATGAGGGATGCGGGTCAACCCATCCAAAAGGCAAAACAGCACTGCGGTAAACGGCCGTTCCGGCTCGACTTTTTGGGAACCGGCCGGTGCGGCGAGGTGGCGCAGGCGGATGCGAGCGAACCCGAGTGAGGGTCAAAAACTCGTGCCGCTGGACTCGATGTAACCTCTCCCGCTTGCGGGAGAGGTCGCGCCGAAGGCGCGGGTGAGGGCTTTCTCCTCCTGGGGATTATCCCGTTGCGGCAACACCCTCTCCCCCGCAAGCGGGGGAGGGAGCGCACCTTCTACGGGGCGACGATCAAGCGCGCGTCACCGGCGCAGTATCACTGGAACGTCATGTCCAGGCACTTGGAGATGTCGGAGCCGAGGCCGGAGGAGATGGTGATGCAGCCGCGCACCTTCTGCGCGGTGACGTCGGCGGCCCAGATCGAATAGCCACCGGGGCCGAAGAACGAGTTGGTGTTCGGCGGCTCGGTCTCGGTCGCGTCGAAATCGTACTTGCCGTCGGTCTCGAAGATGCGCGGCTTCTTGGTACAGCCGCCGTCGGTCTGGACGTTGATGACCTCCTTGTTGTCGCGGGTCAGCGCCAGCGAGACCTGGCAGCGGAAATATTCCGAGGTCTTGGTGTTGAAGAGATAGGTGTAGGACTTGCAGGTCGCGGTGTTCAGCTTGCCCGGGGCAAGGCCGCGGCTGCAGGAAATGCGCTGGTTGTGGCTGAGCTGGTAGTCATCGGCCCTGGCGGCCGGCGCCAGCATCGTCAGCAGCAGCGCGGCAGCCGGGCAAACTCTCATCACATGCTTCATCCGAATCACCCCCACCAATATTTTTGTCGAATTGCGTTCTAGACTGAAAGCGGAACATAGTCGCGCGGGGACGAAGGGAAAATCACAAACTGCTGGGCAGGACGTGATGCGCCGCGGCGCTATCGCAAATTGACCCGGACACACCGTTCGTGATTTGTTCAAAACGGATGCCCCAACGATGGGGAGGATAGATGATGGCATTTTCAACGAAGACGTTTGCACTTGTAGCCGTGCTCGGCGCATTTGCCGCGCCCGCATGCGCGCAAGCCCCGGCAACGCCGTGGGAGCTCAAGCCCGACACGGGCTATGCCTATGACAAGGAAGGCAAGACCTTTTCCTACAGGATGGGCACCAGCAACGCCGGCGAGCTCTTGAAGGGCGCCAAGAAGGTGCCGAAGGGCACGCTGTTCTTCATCGGCCACAACGGCCAGCTCTACATGCGCAGCGGCCCGTATCTCGAAGGCGACGGCAAGTTCAAGTTCGGGCCGGACCAGTAGGACGGCGATGACGGTGCGCTCCCTCGCCCCTTTCTTACGGGGAGAGGGTTGGGGTGAGGGGCTTCTCTCCGCGCATGAGATTTGTCGAGGGACCTGTACCCCCTCACCCGAATTCGATCTGCGATCGAATTCGACCTCTCCCGCAGGCGGGGAGAGGTGCAAAAGACAGCGTCTTAAAACGCCCCCGCCAATTCCCTCGCGCCGGCATTGCTGCTGTTCGAGTCCATCCGCGTATCCGTCACCGCCAACAGCTTGGCTACCGTGTTGTGGCGGATCGCGACCGGGTTGCGCTCGTAGCCGCCGCGCTGGAAGAAGTTCGAGGTCGGCACCTGCTCGCGCATCGCCTGCGGCATCGTCACCATGTCGAGCCCGGTGCCGTCGCCGGTGAGGTTCATCATCTCGAGCTCGGCGGCGCTGAGCGGACGGGTGAAGCCCTTGGCGCGCGCGAACAGCACCGACGTCAGGAGCTTGTGGGTCTGCAGCATCGGCCCGACATCGACGTCGAGCACCATGGCATGCATGGCCCAGCCCTGCGCGGTGTTGCCGATCTTCTCGTGCTCCGACCAGGTGTCGGGCACCGACTTCGCATGCGCCACCATTTTCTTCAGCACGGCGAGCTTGTGCTCGAGCGACTGGCGCGCCGGCCCGGAGGTCCGCGCCACCTTGTCGGAGAGCGCGCGGATGAATTCATGGCCCTGCTCGGCCAGCAGCTCGACGCTGTTGGTGGTCAAGAGCTGGTTGTAGCCGATCGCGGTCGAGATCGCGCGCTTGCCGCCATGCTCGATGCCGGCCTGCACGTCGTAGCTGCCGGTGCCGCCGGTCTCGAACGAATAGACCCGCACCGCCTGCTCGCGCGTCAGCCCCGAGCCGAGCGCGTAGCGCGCATAGGCGCGCTTGAACTCGAGCTCGTTGGACGGGCGCTGCGGCGTGAACTGGTAGAGCTCCTGCGCCGCGCGCAGGAGATCGGCGACGACGGGAATCGGCTTCCTGGTGGGACGCTCCGGCGTCTCCTCCGGCTCCGGGTTCACCGGCCGCTTCGGCCCGTTATAGAGCGGCGGGTGCTCCAGCACGTAATCGTCGAGCGTGACCTGCTGGCCGTTGCGCCGCTTGGCGTTGCGCCCTTTCCGCTTCTCCGAGATCTGGCTCCAATAGGCGCCGGCCTCCTCGTCGAAGGCCGCGCGCGCCGCCTGATATTCCCCGAGCTTGCGGCGATATTCGAGCACGGCAGCAGACGCCCCACCTTGCGCGAAGAACTGCGACAGCAGCTGCGCATTGGCGTTGCGGACGGCCGGCGGCAGCGCATCGGCCTCGCCGCCACGCGCGGTGGGCGCGAGCAGGAGAAACGCGAACGGAACCAACGCCAGAGAATTTCGAATCGAGTGATGCATGCTGCCCTCTTAGCAGGCATCCGGTAACCGTCACGTTAACACGCCGTTTACCATCTCATTTCCAGGCGAACACCGGCTGTTCCAGGTCGGTGACGCGGGTGTGACGCCCCGCCAGCACCTCGCGGAACTGGTAGATCAGCGCCGCCGTCGGCGCGTGGATCAGGCTCATCTGGTGATGGAAGCGGATCACCCGGCGCGTGCTTTCGGGGATCGCGGTGAAATCGAAGGCGTCGTCATGCTCGATCGTGTCGAGCGCGATGCGATGGACGGAGGCGACCTCGTCCGGATTCGGGTTGATCGCGGCACTGTCGGCGGCCCACACCACGACCGGCGTGATCAGATAGCCCGAGCGGGTCGGATAGTCGTCGAGCAGGCCGAGCACCGCGTCGGCTGAAAGCTTGAGCGCGAGCTCTTCATCGAGCTCGCGCAGCGCCGCCTCGACCGGCGTCTCGCCGGCGTCGCAGCGCCCGCCCGGCAGCGCCCATTGGCCGCGATGCGCACGCAAGCTCGATGCACGCCTGGTGAGCAGGAAGGCCGTGTCGTCGCCGTCACTGGATTCAGTCAGCGCTAGCACGACCGCGGCGCGCTTCAGCGCCGACGGTTCGGCCTCATCAGGCAGCCGCGCGAAGGCCGCGCAGGCCTCTGCGATATTCCGTCTGGTGGCATCGTCGAAAGCTCTCATGATGCTTGACTACACCAGGACCGCATCTGATGAAACGAGGAGAGACAGCATTGCAGGAATGGACGGAGCGATGACGAGCAAGGCCGCCGCAAGGCTGAAATCAGACGGCTGGACCATCATGGAAACCACGGGCTTCCTGCACCTGATCGGCCCGTTGTGGGAGCGCAAGGTCGACGGCCATTACGAATTCGCGCTCGCGACAGAAGACAAGCATCACAATCGTCGCGGCATGGTCCAGGGCGGCGTGATGATGACCTTCGCCGACCGCACCTGCGGCATGACAGCCCGCTACGTCTCCGGCAAGGAATACATGGCGACGGTGCAACTCGACACCCATTTCGTCGAAGCCGGCCAGATCGGCGACATCCTGATCTCCCGCCCCCGCGTGGTCCGCTCGACCCGCAGCCTGATCTTCATGAGCACCGAGGTGACGGTGGATGATCGCTGCATCGTGATGGCAAATGGTGTGTTCAAGATCTTGAAGGGGCCGGGGTAGGTCGCGGTCAGGCTGCCACTGCAGGTCGCCAGACCCACGCTGTCATTCCCCGCGAAGGCGGGGAATCCAGTACGCCGCGGCCTCTCGATCGATCACAACTGTCTCGGAGTACTGGATCGCCCGCCTTCGCGGGCGATGACACCGAGTGTGGGGCATGACCGCGCCCCACCCCGTCATTGCGAGCGCAGCGAAGCAATCCAGAAATCTCTCCGCGGACGCAGCTCTGGATTGCTTCGCTGCGCTCGCAATGACGGACCTGGGCGGCTATGCTGCGCCCCAACGAAGCGTTGAGGACCCGCCCATGCAATACCGTCAGCTCGGCCGCAGCGGCCTGAAAGTGTCGCCGATCTGCTTGGGCACCATGATGTTCGGCGGGCCGACCGATGAAGCCGCCTCGAAGCGGATCATCGACAAGGCGCGCGGCGCCGGCATCAATTTCATCGACACGGCGGATGCCTATTCAAAGGGCGCATCCGAGGAAGTCGTCGGCCGCGCCATCGCCGGCAACCGCCACGCCTGGGTGCTCGCCACAAAGCTCGCGAACCCCATGAACACTGGAATGGGCGACGATCCCAATCGCGTCGGCCTGTCGCGGCGCTGGGTGTTGCAGGCGGCCGACGAAAGCCTGAAGCGGCTCGGCACCGATCACATCGACATCTACTATCTGCATAAGGAAGACCATGCGACGCCGCTGGAGGAGACCGTGCGCGCGATGGGCGACCTGATCCGCGCCGGCAAGGTGCGCTATTTCGGCGTCTCGAACTATCGCGCCTGGCGCGTCGCCGAGATCTGCAACATCTGCGACCGGCTCGGCATCGACCGGCCCGCAGTGAGCCAGCCTTATTACAACGCGATGAACCGCATGCCCGAGGTCGAGCACTTTCCGGCCTGCGCCTATTACGGCCTCGGCATCGTACCCTACAGCCCGCTGGCGCGCGGCGTGCTCACCGGCAAGTACAAGCCGGATGCTGCTCCCGACAAGGAGACGCGCGCCGGCCGCAACGACACCCGCATGATGCAGACCGAATGGCGGCCGGAATCGCTCCAGCTCGCGCAGGAGATCAAGAGCCACGCCGAAAAAGAGGGCATCACCGCCGGCCAGTTCGCGGTCGCCTGGGTGCTGAACTCCGCGTTCGTCTCCTCGATCGTCGCGGGCCCCCGTACCGAGGAGCAATGGGACGGCTATATCAGCGCGCTCGACTACCGCTTCACCGCCGATGATGAGGCGCTGATCGACCGTCTGGTCGTTCCCGGTCATCCCTCGACGCCGGGCTACAACGACCCGGCCTATCCGATCGAAGGACGCCGCGCGCGGACGGCTTGAATTTTTGGAGGCGACGATGGCGCTTGAAGACCGCTACGGACTGCCGCTCTCCACAACTTCGTCCGAGGCCGCATCGGACTATCGCGACGGCGTCGACCTCATGCTTGCGGGGTGGACCGGCACGGCGGAGACGCTGGAGCGCGCCATCGCGGCCGATCCGGATTTCGCGCTTGCCCACATCGCCCGCGCCCGCGTGCATGCCTTCTACCAGCAGGGCGATCTCGCACGGCAGAAGGCTGCGCTCGCGCGCGAGCTCGTCGCCAGGCGCGGCACCGATCGCGAGCGCTCGCATGTCGAGACGCTGTCGCTCGCCATCGAGGGCCGGCTGCCCGAGGCGATCGCATCGACGCTGAAGCACGTCGAGGCATGGCCGCGCGATGCCGTCGTGCTGTCGCTGCCGCTCGGCGCCTTCGGCCTGTTCGCCTTCTCCGGCATGGCCGACCACGACCGCGCCCGGTTTGAGCTGTGTGAGCGCGTAGCGCATCACTATGGCGAAGACTGGTGGTTCCTCACCCTGTATGGCTGGGCCATGACCGAGAACGGTGATGTCGCGCGCGGCCGTGGTGTCACCGAACGTGGTTTTGATCTGCGCCGCGCCAACGCCCACGCCGCGCATGCCGTGCTGCATGCGATGTTCGAGGACGGCTCGATCGAGGAGGCCGATCGTCTGGTCGACCAGTGGATCCCAACCTATGATCGCGCCGGAATTTTGCACGGCCATATCCGCTGGCATCAGGCGCTCGGCGCGCTCGAGCATGGCGATGCCGCCCGCGCGCTCGCGATCTATGCCGACGTGCTGCAGCCTTCCGCCACGCAGGCGCCACCGCTGAACGTCGTCACCGACAGCGCCTCGCTGCTCTGGCGCCTGTCGGCCTACGGCCACGACGTGCCGCAGGCGCTCTGGGTCGAGGCCGACGCCGCCGCGCAAAAACTGTTTCCGAAATCGAGCCTGTCCTTTGCCGACGTCCACATGGCGCTGTTCGCGGCCGCGACGCAAAATCGCGACGCGCTCACTGCCCGCCTTGCCGTGATCGAGCAGCGGCTCGCCGAGGGCAAGCTGCCGGCCGGCTCCGTGGTGCCGGCAATCTGCCGGGCGCTCGCGGCCTTCGCGGATGAGGACTACCGAGCCTGCGTGCAGACGCTGGCGCCCGCGCTCGGCGAGGTCGTGCGCATCGGCGGCAGCCACGCCCAGCGCGAGCTGATCGAGGACACCTACATCGTCGCCCTCATGCGCAGCGGCGAAGTGCCTCGCGCCCGCGCGCTGCTCGATGCCCGCCTGCACCGCCGCCCGTCCCTGCGCGATACGCGCTGGCAGGCGGCGATGGCTTGAGGCAGGATTAAGAAAAACAGACCGGAGGACGCCATGACCGAGATCGTCGCGCTGGAGGCGCTGGTCGCGCGCATTGCGCCGGGACAGTCGCTGGCGATCCCGGTCGACAGTTCCGGCGTCGCGATGGCGGCGACCGCGGCGTTGCTCGAGACGGGGATCAGCGATGTCAGGCTGATCTGCGTGCCGATCTCCGGCATGCAGGCCGACCTCCTGATCGGCGCCGGCGCGATCGCCTCGCTCGAGACCAGCGCGGTGTCGCTGGGCGAGGCCGGCGGCGCACCGCGCTTCACGGCCGGCGTCAAGAGCGGCGCCTTCGCATTGCGGGATTCGACCTGCCCCGCCATTTACGCCGGCCTCCTCGCGGCGCAGAAGGGCGTGCCGTTCATGCCGATCGCCGGCATCATCGGCAGCGATCTCCTCAACGTGCGGCCCGACTGGCAGGTGATCGACAGTCCCGTCGGCGAAGCGCGCAAGGTGGTCGTGGTACCCGCGATCGCCCCCGATGTCGCGCTGTTTCACGCGCCCGAGGCCGACCGCGCCGGCAATGTCCGTATCGGCCGCCATCGCGAGCTCGCGGAGCTTGCCTATGCCGCCAAACGCACGCTGGTCACCGTCGAGCGCATCGTCGACCGCAATTTGCTGGAGACGGAGGATTCGGCCGCCGGCGTGCTGCCGTCGCTCTACGTCGACACCGTTGCGGTTGCCGTGCGCGGCGCCTGGCCGCTCGCGCTGTGGGACGAATATCCCGCCGACGAAGCCGAGATCGCGCGCTACGCGGCGATGGCGCGCAGCGAGGAGGGCTTCCGCGCCTATCTCTCGACTTTCCTGTCGCATCGCAAGCAGGTGGCCTGATGTCGGCCGAGCGCGAACGGCGCGAGATCCTGATCGCCGCCATCGCCGATCTGCTCGACGGCATCCGTCACGTCGCGGTCGGCGCCTCGTCGCCGATCCCCGCGACCGGCGCCATGCTGCTGCGCGCCCGCAACGAGCTCTGTGGCAAGCCGCCGGTGCGCATCTCGATCCTGGGCTCGCAGGCGCATAATTTCTTCACCAATGGCGGCATCGAGCTGTTCGACTGCGCCGCGCAAGGTAGGGTCGACGCCTTCTTCCTCGGCGGCGGCCAGATCGACGGAGAGGGCAACATCAACCTGGTCGGCACCGGCGATTATCCGGCCAGCAGCGTGCGCTGGCCCGGCTCGTTCGGCTCGGCCTATCTCTATCACCTCATTCCGCGCGTGATCCTGTTTCGCGAGGAGCATTCGCCGCGCGTGTTCGTGCCCAAGGTCGATTTCGTCAGCGCCCGGGCGATCACGCCGGAAGTGCCTCGCCGCGGCGGCCCACATGCGCTGCTGACCAACATGGCGCTGTTCGACTTCGACCGCAAAGCGGGCCGTTTCGCTCTGTGCTCGGTCCACCCGCCCTTCACGCCGGCTGACATCAGGGAGAATACCGGCTTCGACTATGACGAGCCGGAGGTCGTGCGCGAAACGCCACGGCCCGATGCGGCGACGCTTTCGCTGCTGCGCGGACGGATTTTCGACGAGCTCGCCGAGACTTATCCGGCCTTTGCGCGGGCCATGAGACAGGCGGCATGACCCTTCTTTGCCACGAAAAAAACACCGGCCTGACGGCAAGTGTCCGCCGGGACGGGTTTGGGTGATGGGGCGAATCGCCGATGGGTGGTGCGGTGGTATTCCAGTCGGGTTTGACGGCACAAACGGGATCGCAACCAATTTCGGCTTCGATGGTTGTTGGACGGGATGATTCCGTGGCCCCTTGGCATACGAGCCTGACGATGCGCCTCCGCAAACCGGTTCTGGCCGCAACGCTCCTCGCGCTGGCATGCGCAAGTCCTTGTTTCGCCGAGTCTTCCGCGCCGATCCCGGTCAACAATCCGCAGCCCCAGCAGAACGCCTATATCGATCTGCTGGCGCTGATCTCCGGCCACTGCAAGACGCTGAAGGTCGCCGGCCGCACCCTCGCCTGCAAGACGGTGGCCTACGCCCATGGCGACAAGGGCCGGGTCAATTTCGCGGTCGCGGTCGACGATCCCGCCGATGCGAATCACGTGGTGTCGTTCTCGGGGGAGAACGGCAAGCGCGCCGACGACAATTCCTATGAGCTGCCGGTCGACCGCATGCTGCTCAACTCCAAGGACCGGCCCAAGGTCGACGGCCTGCCGGTGCCGGCCGAGCAGGTCTCCAGAGGCGTCTGCCGCCAGACCGGCAATTTCGCCGCCAGGAAGGTCAACGACGTCACCTGCTCGGCAACCGACAGCGAAGGCCGGACCTACGAGCTGCTGTTCGTCTCCGACGGCAAGCCGGTGAGCGTGCGCCGCATCCGGCAATCGGCGCCGTCGATCCAGGATCCGTTCAAGTAGCGATCTTCGGCCTCGCCCCGCTTGTCGCGGGCCGACCCGCATCCTTCCGTTGAAACTCCGGGTCTTGCGGGTATGCTTCCGGCGCGCGTCCTCATGGAGGAGGCCGGATTGCAACCGGAGGCGGGACCGAGACTCCAGCAATGCGTCAGATCACCGGGCTCGCGCGCGTCCTGATCCTCTGCCTGTTTGCCAGCCTGTCGCACCAATGCATCGCGACTGAGGGTCCGCGGCAGCGTTCGGTCGTGGTCCTGGAGGAAGCCGATTTTCGCTCGCCGTTCTACTCGGAGATCTTTTCCGGCATCCGCGCCGCCGCCAAGCAGAACGGCAAGGCACACACGGTGATCTACGGCGAGAGCCTCGACCTCGCCCGCTTCCCGGGACCGGACTATGAGGAGAGCCTGGTCGATCACCTCAAGACCAAATATGCGCGCCGGCCGATCGACGCGATCGTTTCGATCGGCGTCGCATCGGCGAAATTCCTTCAGCAACGGAAGCAGCAGATCTGGCCCGGCGCCCCCGTCGTGTACGGCTTCGTGCCCGATCTGCCCGAGACGCGCGCGCTGTTCCTGCCCGACTCGACGGCCGTCTTCGCCAGGGTGAGGCCGGCACATCTCCTGACTGCGGCGCGCGCCATCGTTCCCGACCTGACACGTGTCGTCCTCGTCGGCGATGCCTGGAAGAATCCGCTGGTCTACGGATACTGGAAGCAGGACTTCGCGGCGGCGATGCCCGATCTCGAGGTCACCGATTTGTCCGGCCTGGTGCTCCGCGAGGTGCGCGAGCGGGTCGCCTCCCTGCCCGACCGCTCCGCGATCCTGACCTCGGCGATGTATTCCGACGGCGAAGGCACCTATTATGCGCCGGCCTCGGCCCTCGCACGCGTCGCCGAGACCGCGAACCGCCCGATCGTCATTACCTCCGATACGTTCCTCGGCCGGTCGGGAGTCGGCGGCTTCCTGCTGCTGCCCGAAATCATCGGACGGGAAACCGGCGAAGTGGCGATGCGGATTCTCAACGGAGAAGCGCCGTCGAGCATCCCGCCCGTTACAGGGAACAACGTGAAGCCGATCTTCGACTGGCGGCAGCTGCAACACTGGAACGTGGATGAAGCCAACCTTCCGCCGGGCAGCGAGGTGCGTTTCCGGGAAGCGAGCTTCTGGCAGCAATATTACTGGCACTCGACCGTCGTCGCCGGCGTGGTGCTGGTGCAGGCACTGCTGATCACCGGCCTGCTGCACCAACGCCGCTTGCGATTCCTGGCGGAGATCGAGGCACGCCAGCGCATGTCTGAGCTTGCCCATCTGAATCGCCGCGCGACGGTGGGAGAGATGTCCGCCTCGATCGCGCACGAATTGAGCCAGCCGCTGGCCGCCATCATGATCAATGCCGAGGCCGCCAGGGAGGTGTTGCGGCATTCCACGCCGGACCTCGGCGAAGTCGGAAACATCCTGGACAACATCCGCCACGACGACCAGCGCGCAAGCGAGGTCATCGCCCGGCTCCGGATGTTCCTGAAGAGGGATCCGACTGAGCGGCGCGAGCTCGACCTCAACGCGACGGTCGGCGAGGTGTTTCGATTCCTGTCGGTGCAGGCCCTGACCCACGATGTCGGGCTTGCGACGGAGCCGGCGCCCGCCGACATTCGCGTGAAAGCCGACAAGGTCCAGCTGCAGCAAGCCATCCTGAATCTGGTCGTGAACGCCATGGATGCAGTCGCCCATCTTCCCGACGAGCGGCGCCGCATCGTCGGCCGAACCAGTCTCGTCGACGGCAAACAGGCCGTCGTCTCCATTGCCGATGCGGGCGATGGCATCCTTGCGGACAAGCTGACCGAGATCTTCAAGCCGTTCTTCACGACCAAGGCGCAAGGCATGGGCATCGGCCTGTCGATCGCGCGCACCATCGTCGAAGCCCATGGCGGCCGGATCTGGGCCGAGAACGCGCCGACGGGCGGCGCCGTCTTTCACATCAGCCTGCCGCTGGCAGCGTAGGCAGCCCTCTTATGGAGCGACCCATGACGCGCGACCGTCTGTTCCTGCTGCGCCCCGGTTTCGAGGACCCGGCGTTTCCGAACCAGCGCTTCTATTGCTGGCACTGCGCGCTGATCGAGGGCGTGCTGGCCTCGTTTCCGGCGCTCGCCGAACAGCTCGACGTCGCGCGCATCGCCTGGCCGCGGCCGCGGCAGGCGGTGATCGCGCTGGTCGGCGAGGAGAACCAGTCGTTGCCGCTGCTCGTGCTGGCGGAGGGAGCGACATCGCGGCACCAGACCGGCAGCCATCAGGGCCGCGCCTTCGTCGCCGACAAGGACGCGATCCTCGCGGCGCTATCCGAGCGCCATGGATTCCCCGATCCGCATCCATAAGTCTTGTAGCCCGGATGGCGTCCCGAAATGAGGGAAGATCGGCATTGCGCGGATTCCTCCTCGTCTCGCATATTCCGTTCAGCGCGCAGTTCGAAAGATCCGCTCCATGCCCCATCCCCTCCCCGCCCTCATCGTCGTCGACGTCCAGTGCGCCTTCGACGAATGGGAAGCCGCGGGCAAGCGGCGCAACAATCCGGACGCAGTTAAGCGTATCGCCGACCTGCTGAAGGCGTTCAGGGCCAATGGCGCACCGATCTTCCACATCCGCCATGAGGGGACCAAGCCGAACTCGACATTCCTGCCGTCGCGTACCGGCTACGCCGTCAAGGACGAGGCGCGCGAGCTGCCGGGCGAGCCCGTCATCGTCAAGCGCGTCAACAGCGCCTTCATCGGCACCGATCTCGAGCAGCGCCTGCGCGCTCGTCACATCACCACGCTCGTGATCTGCGGCGCCACCACCAATCATTGCGTCGAGACCACGACGCGGATGGCCGGCAATCTCGGCTTCGATGCGCGTCTCGTTCGCGACGCGACCTGGACCTTCGACCGCATCGGACCTGACGGCGACGCGCATTCCGCCGAGGCGATCCATGCGATGACGCTATCGAATCTGAACGGCGAATTCGCGCGCATCGTCACCACCGGTGACGTGGTCGCGTCATTCGCGGCGGAGTGATGGCGGCGGCGTGATCGACATCGCCGATGCGACAATACATCTCACGAGACTCGACGACTCGCGCAGAATGAGACTGCGCGCGCTGCGTCGTTTCGACGCCCGCACTGGACGGAACGCAGCCGACCTCCATCTGTTGTCACACGACATTCAACTGGAGTGATGACATGAAGTATCTCTTTGTCGCGCTGGCGGTCGGGGCTGCGGCGGTTGCCGGCGGATCTGCGGCGCACGCGGCCAACAACACAAGCGCGAAGCAAAGCGCGCGAGGAAGCCAATCGACCGACATCAGCGCACAGCACCGGCACCATCATCATGGCTACCGCCATCATCACTGGCGCCATCACCACCATGGCTACTATCGCCCGCACTACAGGAGCTACGGCTACTATCCGCGGCACCACGGCTATTACGGTGGCGGACCCTACGGATATTACGGCGGTGGCGGTCCCGGCGTGACGTTCAGCTTCGGCGGCAGCCGCTGGTAACGTAAAAGGCCCGCAGCGATGCGGGCCTCTCTTTCTCAATGATGGTCTGATCGTCATAGCGGGGGCTTGACGAAATAACTATGCCCGCAGGATCATCCCCGCCGTCTCCAGCCCGCTCGTCAGCGCCGCCTCGACCGTGCCCATGTCGCGGCCGCGATAGAGCGCTTCGCCGGAGAACAGCACGGGACCATCGGCGCGCGCGAGCATCGCCTGCGCCGCACGCGTACGCGGCGTCGCCCAGGAATAGGCGCCACGGGCGAAGGGATCGTGCGCCCAATTGATCGCCGCGGCTGCGACGAGGTCGCGCGCAATCTCCTCGCGCGACAGGCCGAAAATGGCGGCAAGCGAATCGATGCCAGCATTGATCAGTCCCTGCGGATCGAGACCTTGCAGCTCCGCCGTGCGCGGGCCGCCGAACCAGCCTGTGAGCACGGGATGCTGATCCGGATATCGCGTCCACCACACCGGGATCGTTTCGCCAGAGAGCAGGAAAGTCATGTCCGCGAGATCCTGCTTGCGCTCGCGCCACCACGGCCGCGCGAAACGCAGCACGATCTTGATGACGCTGCCGAAACCGATGTCGTCGGCAGCCGCAGCCTTCGCGCGCGCGCTCGCCGGCAGCGCGATGTCGCGGAGCAGCGGCAGCGGCACGGTGATGATCACGCGATCGCAGCCATGCACCTCGCCGCTGGTGCAGCGAACGGCCAATACGCCGCCCTCCTCCTCGATGGCCGATACCACGGAACCGAAGCGGATCGCCGCGCCATGCCGGCGGCACTCGGCCGCCAGAAAATCGATCAGCGCGCCATAGCCGCCCTTGATGCGCGCCTGCGCATGGTGGCCGCCGTCCATCCATTCCTCGCGTAGCGCCAGGATGGAGGCGCGCTCGGGATCGGCGGCATCGTAGCCTTCGACCATCCGCTCGATCGAATGGCGCAGCCGCGCATATTGCTCCCCGGCAAAATGACGGCGCAGGAATTCGGCGACGGTGAGATCGTCCTTCAGCTGGCTGAGCACGGTGTGAAGCTCCGCCTCATGCGGATCGCGGCGATCCTCGCGCGACAATTTTGTGCCGTCAAAACTCCACTGCGTGCCCGCGATCCCCTGCAACGACAGTCCGGCCTCGCGCAGCAGAGCGCGCGTGACCGGCGCCTCGCCATGGATGAATTCGGCGCCGCCGTCGGCAGGATAGCCGAATTCCGACGCCGGCAACGGATGGATGCGCCCGCCGCAGCGCTCGCGCGCCTCCAGGATCGTCACCGCCCGGCCCGCACGTGCGAGCGCGCGCGCCGCCATCAACCCGGCCGCGCCGGCGCCGACGATGATGATGTGCTCCGACTTGTTCGACATGCCGGCGCTTCACGTCGCTGCGGCTTGCGGATCGTTCTTGATCAGGTAGCGCAGCAGCAGCACACCGCCGCCGAGCTCCCGCGTGCTCTCCAGCGTCATCGCCGTGATCGGCGCGCGCTTGTCGCCATCCGCCTCAGTCGAATCGAACACGAACGGGGCGCCCTTCGCGCCATCGATCGCGGGGCTGAGGATCAGGTTGAATTCGTCGATCAGACCGGCACGCAGGAACGCACCATTGGCGACACCGCCGCCCTCCACCAGCAGACGCTTTACCCCAAGGTCGCGGTTGAGGATGTCCAGCGCCAGCGTCAGGTCGATCTCGGACGCGCCGGCGAAGATGTAGGACACGCCCTCGCCGCGAAGCCCGGCCAGATGTGAATCCGGCACGCCCTCGGTCAGCACGACGACGATCGGATCGCCGCCGATATCCGAACGGCCCCAACCGATCTTGCCCTGGGCATCGAGCACGACGCCATAGCTCTTCACATCCGGGCCTTTGCCATCGCCCCAGGCGAACCAGCTCTTGCGTGGAAAGGTCTCGCTGGACGCCGCGGGATAGGGTTTGCCCTTGGCAAACTCCGAGCCGGTGACGCGGCCGATCACCCAGGCATCGCCGCCGAGCTCCTCGTGAACCGTCTCGAACCAGTCCGTGCCCGCGCCCTTCGGACGCCAGCGGCTCGGATGCGTGCGGCCATCGAGGCTCGAGTGCATCAGACAGATGACGTAGGGCTTCATGCAAATTCTCCGTACCCGCTTGTCAGACCGCCCCGCCGCCCTTGGCGCGATCGTTCACGATCACGGCGAGCGGATTGAGCTTGGGCGGCGCGACCAGCTTGAGCGTGTTGCTGTCGTGATGATTGAACGGCGCGCCGCGCACGAACAACTCGGTCTGGATCAGATAGGTCCAGCTTTCGTCCTCGTTGAAGGTGATGTCGCAGCGGTAGGAATCGGTGCGGAAGGCCTGTTCCAGGAAATCGGTCGAGCAGATCCCGTAGGCGGTGTCGCCGCGCTTCGCGGTGACGGAGATCTTTCTGTCATCAGGCCCGGCCTTGCCGGAGGCAAGCAAGACCTGCCCGCGCGGGATCGCCAGCGTCTGCAGGATCAGCCCGGTCGCGGGCTCCCACAGCCAGTAGCCGACCTGGTCGTGGAAGGTGATGTCTTCCTCGGGCGTGTTGATGTGGATGTGATAGCGCAAGCCATAGAACAGCTGCGGGCCATTGGCCTGCGGATCGATCGGGTCCATCCGGATGTGCTCGATGAAGGTCCGCCGCTCCGGCCCTTCCGCCTTCGGATTGATGTCGATGCCCTTGTCCGCCTGCCAGGTGCCGGCCAGACGGCGCAGCGGGCCGAGATTGGCAAGGGCGTCAGGCGAAACGTCGTCGGGCTCAGTGAAGATGTCGGCGGGAATGGGGAGCATGGGGGGCCTCGCGTCGTTGCGCGGAGCAAGCAATAGCACGGAGGCGGGAACCTGGCTCGTACTCAAGCCTCACAATCGCGAATGGACATCGGCGCTATGCGCAGGTGATCGCCGGGCGTCCCGCCTGATCCGTCGCCTGGTGGATCACTGCGAACCACCTGACAACGGGCAGCCGAGCGTGGTCCGTTCGGAGGGGAAGCCAAGCCACGAAACGAGCACTGCTGACACCACGCTGGCAGTATCCATGAGAAACAGTGTGACCTTGAGATCGCGGCAACTGGCAGGAGAAGTCATCGTGAACAGGCAGACTTTCCGCGTGGAGCCTTTGTCGACCTATATCGAGGCGCGGGGCGTTCCGGTCTCTCCGGTCGTCCGGCATGAAAACCTGGTCTATGTATCCCAACAGCCGCCTTATGACCCCGCAACGGGCGAGATCAAGCGCGTATCGGTAGAGCGGCAGACGGAAATCGTTCTTGACCAGATGAAATTGTGCCTGGAGGCAGCCGGCACATCGCTCGAAAAGGTCATTAAGTGCCACGTCTATTGCAACGACCCGGCGCACTTCCAAACGATAAATGCCGTATACGCGCGCTATTTTCCAGCTGACCCGCCGGCCCGGAGCTTCATCTTTGTTTCCGGCTGGCATGGTCCATTTGACGTCGAAGTCGATTGTGTCGCCGGAGTTTAGCTAAAGCATGATCCGGAAAAGTGCGCAGCGGTTTTCCGAAAAGATCATGCTCAAACAACAACCTAAAGCGCGATGACGATTCATCCTAATCTCATCGCGCTTTAGGCCCGCATGAGCGACTCATGCGGGCGCGCTCTGAGTTGATGCCAGCTCCCTCAGCGCCAGCCCGCTGCCAACGCGACGCTGCTGCAATATGCTGAAGTCTCACCGGTGCGCCAGCCGGTGACCCGTCCGGCCTCCTTGCATTCGTCGTAGCTCTTGTAGTTGCCGACATTTCGGCATGTGGCCGAGTACACGCCGCCCGAGGCGTTGCAGCCGACCCAGGGCTTGTCGCCTGTCTTGAAGCTCGATTGGCAGCCGCCGGCGCAGCTGCCCGTTTCGCGCTCGAGCTTGGCAAGCTTCGCGGCGTCCGACATCGGTGCGGCGGGGGTTGCTACGACGGCTCGGGGCGTGGCGACAGGCCTGGTGCTGCGGATGGCCACGTGATGCGTCGGCCTGTGCGGCCTCGCCACCTGCTTCGGCGCTTCGACCATGACGCCGGGAAGCTGAGTGTCTGCGGGGGTCGGTTGCGACATTGCCGGGCCGCCGAAGGCGCACAGCAGTGCAATGGACGAGATGGCGACAGCGGGACGCGCAAGGAAGCGGGACGAGATTCTCATGGACCTGTCCTTCCAAATGTGGGGACAGTCAATTCCATCCCCCAGATGGAAAGTTATCACACGCGAAATGCAGTTGCATCGCTGAATCTTGCAACTAGCTACGGATCGGGCTGCGCGGAATCAACGATGCACGTGCCACAGTTTTAATCAGGCGATTGCGGTGACAGCGCACCAATAAGCGGATTTGCGATGTGCAATACCGATTGCTGGCGTGTGCATTCCGCTTCGCGCGGATTCAGCCCGCTTTCGAACCGGTGATCGCAGCAAGCGCCTCGACGAGCCGGTCGAGATCGGCCTCCTCGGTGTAGAGCGCCGGCGTCACGCGGATGCATTGGCCCTTGGCGACGCCCGCGCGGCGAACCGTCAGGACCTGGTAGGTGTCCCTGAGCGTCGCCACGGTGGCGTCGTTGTCGGCCTTGCTGGTCCTGCCGGCGAGGCGGAAGGACGTGATCGCCCCATAGAGGCCAGCCTCATCCGGCGTCAGGATCTCGAGGCCCTTGAAGCCCCTGCTACGACTGACCCAGTAGTCGCGCAAATAGCGCAGGCGGGCCTGTTTCGCTGCCGCGCCGATCTGCTGATGGAGCTCGACGGCCGCGGGCACCGTCAGCACCGTCGCGAAATTGACCGTGCCGGTGTGCACCCGCGAGCGGATGTCGGTTTCCGGGAAATCCTCGTCACCGAGGTCGCGATCGATGTCGGCGAAGCGCCCCTTCTTGATGTAGAGGAAACCCACGCCGAGCGGCGCGCCGATCCATTTATGCAGGTTGAAGCCGGCAAAATCGACCTCGAGCTCGCCCACCCTGAAGTCCAGCTGGCCCCAGGAATGCGCGGCGTCGACGATGACGTCGACGCCCTTCGCCCTGGCCATGCGAGCGATCTCCGTGACCGGCATGATGAGACCGGTGCGATGGCTGACATGGGTGAGGAGGAGGAGCCTCGTCTTCGGATTTGCCTCGAGGGCGCGGGCATAGGCGTCGAGCACGGCCTGACGGGTGGCCGGCTCCGGCACCTCGAACTTGACCACGTCGACACCGCGGCGCGCCTTCAGCGCGTTCATCGCATACTGCATCGAATCATAGTCGAGGTCGGCATAAAGCACGCTGTCGCCAGGCCTCAGTCTGTTGTAGCCGCTGATCAGAAGCTGCAGCGCTTCGGTCGCGCCGCGGGTAAGCGCGATTTCCTCCGGCGCAGCTCCGACCGCCTCCGCCACCCTGGCCCGCACGGCCTCGAAATCAGCACCCGCCCGCTGCCGCGCGTAATAGGTGTTCTGATAGTTGATCATCTCGGACAGGCCGATGAACTCGCGCCTGACAGGCTCGGCCATGATGCCCCAATAGCCGTTCTCCAGATTGACGACGTCGGGCGTCACCGCATAGAGCCCCTTCACGGCCGTCCAATAGGCCTTGTCGGTGGCGATCGCGGCCACAGGTCCCGCCGGCTGCACCGGCAGGCCCTCGGCCGCCATGACCGGCGCCGCCAGCGGCGCAACGGCTGCGGCCGCGAGGCCCTTCAGGATCGACCGGCGGTTGGAAGAAATTGTGTTGATCAGATGCATGTCCCGCCCTCCGCGATGCGCGGCGAAGGGAGCAGCAATCCATGGAACGCCAATGACAGGGCGACGACAGTCTGACGATGCCGGGCGCTGCCCTTCGACCGAAGACCGCTCAGGCGGCTTCCGACATCGATTTCGCACGCTGCTCGAGCACGCCGATCGTCGCGACCAGATTGTCACGTCGCGCGCGAAGGGTCGCCGCGAGCAGCGGATAGGTCGGCTGCTGCGCGTCGAACACCCCGGCTTTCGCCTCTTCCTCGAGAATGTCGGTGTTGAGCAGCCGAACGCGCCACCACAGATCGGCGATCAACCCATCGAGCCGAAGTTCATCGGCAGCACCAGAACGGGACACTTCCTGCATCGCTTTGCCTCAACCTGAAACGGTCTCCATGCCGGGACCGAGCTTTGGCCCTGACTGAGCAAGCGGAGTGCCAGGAATGGTCGGACGCCATCGGGTTGCGGAATTGGCTGCGTGTCAGCGGGCGCTGGCGCACCTTTGCGCGGGCGGATGGCGGAGCCGCCTTTCAGGTTCCGGGGAGGTCTGTGAGGTTCAGCGAACGAGCGATGGTGCCCAGGGAGGGAATCACACACAACCACCGACACAGCGAGCTGTTGTCTATCCTTAACGAGCTGCTGTTTATCCTTAATATGGTGCCGTGAGCGGGATCAATCGGCGACAATCGGCCCAAACGCCTCCCATCGGTCGCCAGTGAAGCGCATCATTCGGAACTCCTTGACCACACGATAGTCGGCCACGCCGGTGTTGACGGAGAGCCCCGGGAGCAGCAGATCAAGTTTCACGCCTTTCAGGTTCGTCGCTTGCGCCATGACATTCTCGCGCGAGAGATTGTCGCCGCATTGCTTCAAGACCTCGACCAGCAGCTCGGCGGCGCTATAGCCATAGACCGTGAAGATGCTTTTCCGGTCGCCTCCCGGATAGTAGCCGTCCATGAAGGCGCTCCATCGCTTCATGCCTTCGTCATCACGCCAGGTTGGGTCCGTGGCCTCCTTGAATGAGCTCGCCGAGATGATGCCCTTTGCGTTCTGGATGCCTGCGGGAATCAGAACTGCGTCGATCGAGGACGAGCCGACGCCAAGGAGGTGAACGGGCTTCCAATCCAGCTCGGCCATCTTTCTGATGACCTGGGCGGCGAACTTCGAGGCAGCCATGTTGACGAGAACGTCGACACCGGCCGCCTTGAGGCGCACGACCTGCGAGTCAACGGTCGGGTCCGCCACATCGTATGAAGCGTCACTGACGATGAGTTCGGCTGCCCTTGCGCCGAGTGCTTCCTTCAAGCCGGTCAGATAATCCCTGCCACTCTCATCATTCTGGTAAAGCAGGCCGATTCTGGCATTCGGATAGTTATCCAGGATGAAGCGCGCGTAAACGCGAACCTCTGTGCGCAGATTGGGCGCAAATCCCATCGTCCAAGGGAAGTTGACCGGATCCTCGAAACGCGTCGACCGCCCGGCCACGAAAAGCTGAGGGATCTTGCGGTCATTGAGATATTTCTGGACCGCGATGTTCGAGGCATTGCCGAGCGTCTCGAATGTGAACAACACTTCGTCGCTCTCTATGAGCTTGCGGACCTGCTCGACGGTCTTGGACGGCGTCGCCGCATCGTCGTAGGAAATCAACGTGATCTTGCGTCCATTGACGCCGCCATGATCATTGATCATGCGGAAATAGGCTGCCTGCACCTTGCCGATCACGGAGGATGCCGAAAGCGGACCGCTATAGGGCATCGTCTGGCCGATCTTGATCTCGGTATCACTAGCGCCTGGACCATATTGACGATCACCCGCGAGCAAAGGCGGCGTGATGAAAAGTCCGGCCACAAGGATTGCCGCTCTGGCAGCATTCGTGCGCAAGCTCTTGCTCATCGCTGCAACCCATCGCTGGAGCGGAGCTCGCGGATCCGGGCGCCGTTCACGACATGCATGCTTCTTCGCTGACTGGAGAGCGCACTCATCGCGCCGGTGGCGAGAAAGCTGTTCAGCCGGATGGGATCAGAGCAGGCAAGCGCCGTCCAACGAGCCCTGCCCGCAGTGCGCTAGGAAATTTTCCTGATGTTCGGCAAGCCTACAATCGGCAACAGCCAGCAGCGTTGGGGCGGGGTGGCGTTGACGAGCTATGGTGCCCAGGGGCGGAATCGAACCACCGACACTGCGATTTTCAGTCGCATGCTCTACCAACTGAGCTACCTGGGCGTGCTGAGCGAAGGACCCAAGGCCCATCGAGCGGGCGGTTTATAGTGGGCTGAGAGCGGCCTGTCCACCCGGCTTCGCCAAGAGGCTTCGCCGGGCGCGGCCCGGCTGTGCACAAGCTGGGGCGGGCTAGCCGCGGCTGGCGCGCGGCGCGGCGGACATCCGACCAAGGCGTTGATATTGCTTATCTATTCGACGTCATCGACCTCGTCGTCGCGGCCGGGGATGACGTAGGAGCCCTTCAGCCAGCGGTTCAAATCGACGTCGCGGCAGCGCGAGGAGCAGAACGGGCGGGTGGCATGCTCGGTGGGCTTGCCGCAGATCGGGCAGGTTTTGAGCGGGCCGGTGGGCTTTTTGACCAGGTCGTCCATGACGGGCGCAGCTTACACGGGGTGAAGGATTTTAAGCGCCGGTCCGCAAACAGGTTTCGGGAGCAGCGGCGCATGTGCCCCAGTCGGGCCCGGCCGGGCCATTCTACTGTGCATGGGGTTGTTTTCGAGATTTTTATCGGCGCGGGTCAAACGGCGGTGGCGTTGAGCCAGCCGAAGCGGATCGGGAACCCCTCGCCGCCTAGCAGGGTCGTGGTCTCGTAGAGCGGCAGGCCGACGACGTTGCTGTAGGACCCGACCATCTTCACGACGAACGAGCCGGCGATGCCCTGCACGGCATAGCCGCCGGCTTTGCCGCGCCATTCGCCGGAGCCGATATAGGCCTGGATATCGTCCTCGGAGAGGCGCTTGAAGCGGACGCGGGTCTCGACCAGGCGCTGGCGGAACGCCTCGCGCGGCGTCACCAGGCAGATCGCGGTGTAGACGCGGTGGTTGCGGCCCGACAGCAGCCGCAGGCACTGCGCGGCTTCGTCCACCAGATTGGCCTTGGGCAGGATGCGGCGGCCGACCGCCACCACCGTGTCGGCGGAGAGGATGAAGGCACCGCGCAGCTCGTCGTCGAGCTGCACTGACTTCAGCGCCGCGTCGGCCTTGGCCCGGGCAAGGCGGTTGGCGCAGGCGCGCGGCAGCTCGCCCCGCCTCGGCGTCTCGTCGACGTCGGCCGGCCGGAGCGCATCCGGCTCGATGCCGGCCTGGTTGAGCAGCGACAGGCGCCGCGGCGAACCGGAGGCAAGTACGAATTTGGGGCGGCCGAGCATCAGGTGATTTGGGGGATGAAGCGGGGGTGAATTGCGCGCGGAACCTATCGGAAGGGGGCTGATTTCACAACCGGGAACCCGAGCTTAGGTGATTCGAGGCTTCCGATAAGCGTGTGCCTGCGCTCTGTGACGCGGGTGTTACGGGCCCTCGACGCTACCCGCTCGCCGCGCCGACCTTGGCAAACCGCCGGCGGATGCGCATCAGGAGCTGGTCGCAGACGTCGCGGTAGGCGGCAAGCTTCTGGTCGCGGCTGCCCTCGATGGTGGTGGGGTCGTGCGTCGGCCAGTATTCGACGTCGGCGGCGAGCGTGCGGGTCAGTTCCAGCGCCTTGTGGTGCGCCTCGGGCGAGAGCGTGATGATGAGGTCGAAATTGAGCCCCTCCCAATCCTCCAGCTCCTCGAAGGTCTGCGGCTTGTGCGTGGAGATATCCTGGCCGAGCTCGGCCATCACGGATATCGCGAACGGATCGAGGTCGCCCTTTCTGGCGCCGGCCGACTTCACGTAGAGGCCCTGCGGAAACATGTGCCGCAACAGGCTCTCGGCCATCGGCGAGCGCACACTGTTCATCGCACAGGCGAACAGCACCGATTGCGGATCGCGTGCGCGTGAGGGCGCAGCCATCGCTTACGCTCTTTTTGTTTTGCGCATGATCCGATCCGAAAACCGGTTCCCACTTTTCGGGATCATGCGCGTTCACCCCTTCCAATGAAGGACGGTGATGAGCGTGAACAGCCGGCGCGAGGTCTCGAAATCGACCCGCACCTTGCCCTTCAGCCGCTCCTGCAGCGTGCGCGATCCCTCGTCATGGATGCCGCGGCGGCCCATGTCGATGGCCTCGATCTTGTCCGGCGTCGCGGTGCGGATCGCCTGGTAATAGCTGTCGCAGATCATGAAATAGTCCTTCACGATCCGCCGGAACGGCGTCAGCGACAGCAGATGCGCGACAACAGGCGTGCCGTCCTCGCGGCGGATGTCGAACATCAGGCGATTGCCGGTGATGCCGATATGCAGCGTGAACGGGCCCTGCCCGTCCGCGCCATCGGGCGCGAACAGATTCTGCTCGATCAGGTCGTAGATCGCGATCGCGCGCTCATGCTCGATGTCGGGCCCGGAACGGCCGATCGAGTCCTCGTCGAGCGTGACGCCGACGATGCGGTTCTGCGAGTCGTCCTGTTCGGGCGGCTTTGTCATGACAGATTGAGGCGCAATCCAATCGAGCGCGAATGAGCATCGAGGCCCTCCGCTTGTCCGAGCGTCATCGCGGCAGGTCCCAGCGCACGCAACTGGTCCGGACCGCATTTCAGGATCGAGGTGCGCTTCATGAAATCGTGCACCGAGAGGCCTGAGGAAAACCGTGCCGAGCGCGCTGTCGGCAGCACGTGGTTGGAGCCGCCGACGTAGTCGCCGATCGCCTCGGGCGTATGCGCGCCGAGGAACACGGCGCCGGCATTGCGGATCCTTGCGGCGAGCGCGTCCGGATCGGTGGTCATGATCTCGAGATGCTCGGCCGCGATGGCGTCGGCGAGCGGGATGGCGTCAGCGAGAGTCTTCACCATGATGATGGCGCCGAAATCGGCCCAGGAGGCGCTGGCGATCGCGGTGCGCGGCAGCGTCTTCAACTGCGCTTCAACGGCCTTCTCGACATCGGCGGCCAGACGCGCCGAGTCCGTGATCAGGATCGATTGCGCGCTGGCATCGTGCTCGGCCTGCGCGAGGAGATCCGCGGCGATCCAGTCGGCATTGCCGGTGTCGTCGGCGATGACCAGCACTTCGGAAGGGCCGGCTATCATGTCGATGCCGACCTTGCCGAACACCAGCCGCTTTGCGGCAGCGACATAGGCATTGCCGGGGCCGACGATCTTGGCGACCGGCGCAATCGTCGCGGTGCCGTGCGCGAGCGCCGCCACGGCCTGCGCGCCGCCGACGCGGTAGATCTCAGAGACACCGCCGAGATGCGCTGCCGCCAGCACCAGCGGATTGAGCTTGCCGTCGGGCGAGGGCACCACCATCACCAGGCGTGAGACGCCGGCGACCTTTGCCGGCACTGCGTTCATCAGCACCGAGGACGGATAGGCCGCGGTGCCACCGGGCACGTAGAGGCCGGCGGATTCGATTGCGGTGTAGCGCCAGCCGAGCTCGACGCCGAGCGGGTCGGTGAAGCGCTCGTCCTTCGGCAGCTGACGGCTGTGATAGGTCTCGATGCGATCGCGCGCCAGCTTGAGCGCATCCAACGTCGCGGCATCGCAGGCCTTCACGGCCGTCCCGATCTCGGCGGCGGTGACGCGCAGGCCGGATGCATCCAGCGTCAAGCGGTCGAACTTGGCGGTGGCTTCGAGCAGGGCCGCGTCGCCACGCTTGGCGACGTCGTCGACGATCGCGCGCGCGGCGGCCTCGACGTCAGCGGAGACCTCGCGCTTGGCGGCGAGGAAGGCCGCGAATCGCTGGTCAAAATCGGCGCTGCTGCGGTCGAGACGAACGGGCATTTTTGGCTTGGCTTCCGGCTGGTCTTTGGGGCGGATTGGCTCACCCGGCCCCCTGCTCAATGGCGCGGCGGGAAAGCGGCGTCAACCCTTGGCGGGTGCTGCTCTGGCGACGGCCTGAGCCGGGCCGGCTGGTATACAGGCGACCTCACCCCTCCCCGTCGATCTCCAGTCCCGTTCCCAGTTCGTCCGCCCCAAGATCAGTCAACTCGCATTCCAGGCATTCGACATCGAGGCGGATGGCGCCGCCCTGGGCGAACAAGAGCAGGGCGCTACCGCCCGGCTCCTCGGCGCGGCCGTCCTGGGGGTGAAACTCGATGCCGACAAGGTCCAAAACCTTGTCCGGCGCGTCGAGATCGATGTTGCGCGACTTGCAGGCGAGCACGCGGTCGAAGCGGAGCGCGGCGACCAGCCGGCGCGGCTCGGCCTCGCCCGCCAGCGTCTGCTCCCAGTCCAGCCGGTGCATGCCGACCACCAGCCGCTTCTCGCTCTGCCGCCAAATGATGTCGGAGGCCTGCACGCGGGCATCCTGGACATGGGTCGAGATCACGGCGAGATCGTCGGCATCGAGCGCGATCATCTTGAGCTGGGGAGACATCGCGGGCGCTTCTCCTTCAGGACGGACAGAGTCAACGCGCGCAGGCGCCGAAATTTCCCCACAACTAACGGGCTGGCCGGCTAGACGCTATTGATATCCTCCATCTCCAGCACCTTCCGCGGATACCCGTCCCGGGCAACATGGATCATGGCGCGGCCCATCTGCTCGGTCGAGGTGACGAGCGAAGGCGAGATCCGGCGCAGCACCGACCAGAGCGGCCAGGTTGCGGTATACACGGCCTGCACCCAGGCGGTCTTGGAACGGGCACCGTGCAGCGGCTGGATCGCCCCGGGCCGGAACATGTAGGCGCCCTTGAACGGCAGCTTGAGCAGATCGTTTTCGGTCTTGCCTTTGACCCGCGCCCACATCCGCGAGCCCTGCTCGGTGGAATCGGTGCCGGCGCCGGTGACATAGGTGAAGGTCATCTGCGGATTGAGCCGCGCCAGCGTCGTCGCCGCGGCGAGCGTGAGGTCGTAGGTGAGATGGCGGTACCGCTCCTCGCTCATGCCGATCGAGGAGACGCCGAGACAGAAAAAGCAGGCGTCGAAGCCTGTGAGCTGGGCTTCGATCGCCGAATAATTCAGGAAGTCATCGTGGATGATCTCGGCAAGCTTGGCGTCGTGCACGCCGGTCGGGCTGCGGCCGATCACGAGCACGCGCTCGATGCCGGGGTCGATCAGGCACTCGCGCAAGACGCCCTGCCCGACCATGCCGGTCGCACCGAAGATGATCACTCGCATCGCGACGTCCCCACCGATGTCACGGCTCATGCGGCGACCGCGATGTCGTCGAAGGATATACCGGTCAGCGGTGCCGAGACATCCCACAGCATGGCCGCCGCGGCAAAGTCCTTCGCCTGCGGCATGATCTTCGCGGGCGCCGGCGGGCCCTTCAATTCATAGAATCCGTTCGGACCGTAATAGCCGCCCGGTTCTGCTCCGGGCGAGGTCGCGGCGAACAATGTGGGCAGCGCGCCTTCGGCCGCGGACTGGCTCATCAGCGGCTGGAGCAACCGGCCGACCCGCCACTGGAACGTGTTGGCGCCCGGCCCGTTCGAAATGAGATCGGTCCGCGCGTAGCCGGGATGCGCGGCAAGGCTCGTGATGCCCCAGCCGGCGGCAAGGCTGCGGCGCTGCAATTCCAGCGAAAACATCAGCATCGCCAGCTTGGACTGGCAGTAGGCCCGCCACGGACGATAGGAGCGCTTGCTCTGAAGGTCGTCGAAATTGATCGCGCCGGAGCGGTGCGCAAGGCTGGAGAGATTGACGACGCGCGCGGCCTTGGCGCGGCGAAGCTGCAGCAGGAGGCGTGCCGTCAGCGCGTAATGGCCGAGATAATTGGTGCCGAGCTGCATCTCGAAACCATCCTCGGTCTGCTGCCGCTTCGGCAGCGCCATCACGCCGGCATTGTTGACGAGGAGATCGAGCTGCTCGTTACCGGCGGCAAAGCGCCTGGCGAAATCGGCGACGGAGGCAAGGCTGGCGAGGTCGAGATGCTCGTAGGCAATCAACGCATTGGGAAAACGCTCGCAAATGCCCTCGATCGCGCGCAGGCCCTTTGCGTCGCTGCGCCCGGTGAGTATGACAATGGCGCCGGCGCCCGCCAGCGCCATCGCCGTCTCGTAGCCGAGGCCGCCCGTGGCCCCGGTCACGACGGCGGTCTTGCCGCTGAGAGAGGGGATGTCTGCCGTCGTCCAGTCGGTCATGCCATGTCTCCGTTCGGGGGCTGGAATGAGGCCCGCGACGGCTCTAAATGTGCACTGAGTGCAAATTTGCAAGAGGTGAAATGATTTGAAGGTTTCGAAGGCCATCGGAAAGCGTGCCAAGTCATTGCCGGCGGAAGGAAAATCGCCGCCGTCTGCGGGCCTGCGACAACGCAAGCAGCAGGCGACCCGCGAGCGGCTGACCCGCGCGGCGATGGCGCTGTTCCGCGAGCGCGGCTTCGAGGCCACCACCATCGACGACATCGCAGCCAAAGCGGATATGTCGCGCCGCAGCTTCTTCCATTATTTCGCGTCCAAGGAGGACGTGGTCACCGCCTGGCAGGAGGATGCGGCAAGCGCGCTGGTCGCCGAGATCCTCGCACGGCCTGCGGATGAATCCATGCTGACCGCGGCGGAGAATGCCATCACGGCAGCGGTCAAGCGCGTCGATCCCGCCGAGGCAGCGGCGATGTCGCGGCTCAAGCGCGACAACCCCGCGCTTCACGCGCGCGACCAGCTCAAATACGAGAAGCTCGAGCGCGCGCTGGCCGACGGGCTTGCCGAGCGCGCGAAAAGCAAATCGGACAAGGCCAAGGCCCGGCTCGTCGCCATGATCGCCACCGGCGCGATGCGCGTCGGTGGCGAGAGCTGGATGGGCGAAGGCGCGCGGGAGAAGCCGGAGGTTTTCGTGAAGCGGACGTTCGAAACGATCCGGGCGATATTGAAGTAGCGCTTTTCCCCTCTCCCCTTGTGGGAGAGGGTGGCTCGCCGCTGAGCGGCGAGACGGGTGAGGGGTTGTCTCTGCTTACTCACTCTCAACTGAATTCGGCGGATAGAACCCCTCATCCGGCGCTTCGCGCCACCTTCTCCCACAAGGGGAGAAGGAAGACTCGTCACTCCTTAAAAAACGCCAGGAGGTCCGCGTTGATGGTCTCGGCGTGCGTGGTCGGCATGCCGTGCGGGAAACCCTTGTAGGTCTTCAGCGTGCCTTTCTTCAGCAGCTTGGCCGACAGCGGGCCGGAATCGGCGTAAGGCACGATCTGGTCGTCGTCGCCGTGCATCACCAGCACGGGGACGTTGATCTTCTTGAGGTCTTCGGTGAAATCGGTCTGCGAGAACGCGACGATGCCGTCGTAATGCGCTTTCGCGCCGCCCATCATGCCCTGGCGCCACCAGTTCTGGATCACCGCTTCGGACGGTTTTGCGCCGGGACGATTGTAGCCGTAGAACGGGCCGGCCGGGAGGTCGCGATAGAATTGCGTGCGGCTGGCCGCGAGTTGCTTCTGCAGGTCGTCGAACACGCTCTTCGGAAGGCCGCCGGGATTGGCCGCGGTCTGCACCATCAAGGGCGGCACCGCGGACAGGATCGCGGCCTTCGCCACCCGGCTCTCGCCGTGACGCGCGATGTAGTGCACGACCTCGCCGCCGCCGGTGGAATGCCCGACATGGATGGCGTTCTTGAGGTCGAGATGCGCGGTGACCGCGGCGAGGTCGTCGGCGTAATGATCCATGTCGTGGCCGTCGGCGACCTGCGACGAGCGGCCGTGGCCGCGGCGGTCATGAGCGATGACGCGATAGCCGCGCGTGACGAAAAACATCATCTGCGCGTCCCAATCGTCCGACGACAGCGGCCAGCCATGGCTGAACACGATCGGCTGGCCCGAGCCCCAATCCTTGAAAAAGATCTCGACGCCGTCTTTGGTGGTGATGGTGGGCATGGTGGGGCTCCTTTAGTGAGAAACGTCATTCCGGGGCGCGCGAAGCGCGAACCCGGGATCCGGAGATTGCTGCGCGGGAGTCCGGGTTGGATGCGTTGCATCGCCCTGGAATGACGAGCGAATAACGATCAGGCAAACGTCATCGGCTTGTAGCGGCGCCAGGCGCCGATGGTGAGCAGCACGAAGAACACCAGCACGATGCCCTGCACCACTGCGAACACCGGGCCGGAAGGCGGCGCCGGCGGCACGGCGGGCGCGAGCGCGGCGAGCGCCGGCACTTTCAGGAACGACTGGATCACCAGCACGAAGACGTTGAAATAGAGCGAGATCATCGCAGTGACGATGTAGACCGGACGCCAAACCCCGGAGAGCTTCATGCCGTAGAGCGCGAAGCAGGCGATCGCGAGCAGCACCAGCGAAATGATGCCGATGATGTGCGAGGGCAGCAGCTCCTTGAACGGGAACAGGAACCCGGTGGCGCTGGTGAGGATCGTGAACAGCAGGAAGATCGCGGTGAGGCCCGGCATCGACTTCGAGCCGAGCAGGCCGAACATTACGACAAGGCCGGCGGCGATGGCGATCAGGCTGATGATGACATGGACCAGTGTGAAGGCGGGCAGGCTCAACCCAAGGACCATGGCATCTCTCCTACGCTCTGCATTGAGATCAGAGTAGTATTACGCTCCTCATGGGATTGCCACATACGTTGTCGTCACATGCATGTGCGCGGCCATGCGTCATCGTGCGAATCGACAAACGCATGGCTGATTTTTTTGCAGCGCTGTCACAAACGACAGCAGGTTTTCGACGAAAGTCGAAGCGATCGTTCACACCTCCTTGGTGTCGAAGATCAGGATGTCAGCGCCGCCACTGGCGAATTTCGGCACGTCAGCGCCGGTCGCATTGCCTTCCGGGCTGGCGAATGCCGCCTGGATGTCGGCAACGCTGTCGAAGGTGAGAATGGCGACAAGATGGATTCCGGTCGCGCCGCCGGGAGATGCGACCGGTCCCTTGCTGACGGCGTATTTCTTCAGGCCGGGAAGTTTCTTGGCGAGTGGAATGTGGGTTTCGGCATAGTATTTGTCGAAGGCCGCGGCATCCTTGGGCGTTTTGTAGAGCACGACGATTTCAGCCATTTAGTCCTCCCGTTGAATCTTTTGTTCGCTCGTTCAGCCTTCGATCCTCATGGTGAGGAGGCGCGTTAGCACCCGTGCGGACGATGCTTCGCATCGCCGCGCGAACCATGAAGGCCCGGGGCGTCGTTCCGGGCCTTCATCCTTCGAGACGCGCTGCGCGCTCCTCAGGATGAGGGGAGATAGTCACGCATGACACAGCAGGATGGCAAGCCTCAATCGGCTTGCCATTCCCTTGCCTTGTCCTTGACTAAAGCGCCGGTTTTGCGGCGTCGCCGAGATAGCCGTGCAGGGACGCCACGACCTGTGCGCCCTCGCCGATGGCGCCGCCAACGCGCTTGACCGAGCCGGAGCGGACGTCGCCGACGGCGTAGACGCCGGGCACCGAGGTCTCGAGCGGCGCCACCAGCTTGCCCTGGTTCAGCTCGGACTGTGCGCCGGTGACGACGAAACCGCCGCGGTCGAGCGTTACGCCGCAGCCGTCGAGCCAGCCGGTGGCGGGGTCGGCGCCGACGAACAGGAAGAGGTTGCGGATCTCGGTTTCATCCTCGTCGTCCGACAGCCGGCTCTTCCAGCGGATACGCCGCAACAGCGAGGTCTCGTCGCCCTCGAGCGCGGTGATCTCGGTGTTGAACATCAATTCGATGTTCGGCGTCGCTTCGATGCGCTCGATGAGATAGCGCGACATGCTGGCCCCTAAGCCGCCGCCGCGGATGATCATCAGCACGCGCTTGGCGTGGCCCGACAGGAACACGGCCGCCTGCCCCGCCGAATTGCCGGCGCCGACCAGCGCCACCTCTTCGCCGGCGCAGAGCCGCGCCTCGACCGGCGAGGCCCAGTACCAGACGCCGCGGCCCTCGAACTTGTCGAGGTTGGCGATGTCAGGCCGTCGATAGCGCGCGCCACTCGCGACCACCACCGCGCGCGAGCGCAAGGTGTCGCCGCAATCCAGCGCCAGCGCGAAGGCGCCGTGGGCGCGCGAGCAGTCCAGCGATTTCACCGACATCGGAATCATGATCTCGGCGCCGAATTTCTGCGCCTGGGTGAAAGCGCGCCCCGCCAGCGCCTGGCCCGAGATGCCGGTGGGAAAGCCCAGATAGTTTTCGATGCGTGCGCTGGCGCCGGCCTGGCCGCCGAAAGCGCGGGTGTCGACGACCGCGACCGACAGACCTTCGGACGCCGCGTAGACCGCGGTTGCAAGTCCCGCCGGTCCGCAGCCGACGATCGCAACGTCGTAGATGCGATCGTCCTTGGCGCCGCCGATCATGCCGATCGCGCGGCCGAGCTGGGTTTCGCTGGGATTGCGCAGCACGGTGCCGTCGGCGGTGACGACGAGCGGCCAATCCTCCGGCTTCGGCGAATAGCGCGTGATGATCTCGGCCGCGTCATGCTCGCTGTCGGGGTCGAGCAGATGATGCGGCTGGCCGTTGCGGGTGAGAAAGCCTTGCAGGCGCACCACGCCGGCGGAGTGCGACGGCCCGATCAGCACGGGCCCGCCGATGCCGCCCTGGATCAGATTGACCCGGCGCAGGATCAGCGCGCGCATGATGCGCTCGCCAAGCTCGGCTTCGGCCACCAGCAGCGCACGCAGCCGGTTCGGCGGAACGAGGAGCACCTCGACCTCGCCCTCCGCGCGTCCGTCGACCAGCGCCGGCCTGCCCGAGAGCTGGCCGAGCTCGGCCAGGAACTGTCCCGGCCCCTGGTCTATCACCGGCGTGACGTGGCCGAGCCCGTCGCGCTGGGTGATGGCGACGTGGCCCGCCAGCACCACGAACATGCCCGGCCCTTGTTTGCCGGTCTCGAACAGCAGCTCGCCGTCCTTATAGCGCCTCAGCTCGCCGAAATGGCGCAGGCGCTCGATCTCGGCAGGCGCCAGCGCCGGAAAGGTCTGCTCGGGACGCGTGAACTGCGCCATAAGCGCGTTCCTGTCGGTTCGTTGCACCTCGTCCTGGGCCATCGTCATTCTCGCTCATTGCAAAATCTAGCCGCCGGCCTTTCCGGCGGCTCCCTCGTCGAGGGAACCATCGTCGTTTAGCGCGGGCTCGGTGCCTGCGGCGCGTTCGCGCGCCTGCAGCTTGCGCCGCTTCAAATTTTCGCGCAGCGCCGATTTCAGCCGGTCGTCCCGGGACGTCTTCGCCTGCTGTGCGCGCTTGTCGTTCTCGTCAGCCATCACGGCTCCATTCACGGGATCGGCGATAACATGCCCCATCAACGTGGCAGCTCAAGAGGCGCGCGCAATTCGATCGTGCGAAACTCCAAATGAGTCGAATCCGCCAAGTGGGCCAACTGGCCAGTTGGGCGGGGATATCGGAACCCGAATCGGCAGAAAGTCGACGGTTTCGCGCCAAAACGGGCATTTTGGCCTCGATATCGGCCCGATTTTCTCGTTTTGACGGGACTAGCAAGCTTGCACAGGAGGGGGGCTTGTGGCAGATATCGGCCCGCTTGGTAGGCCCCCTTGGCGGCCGATTCTGATCCCAGCACATGCTGCCGTAGCTCAGTGGTAGAGCACTCCATTGGTAATGGAGAGGTCGACAGTTCAATCCTGTCTGGCAGCACCATTTCTTCGGTACAATCACGCGCAGATCAGCATTCTCGCGGCACCAAATGCCCGAGTTTTGCTCTCCTCTTTCGCCCTCCTGAACTGAAGAGGGCGCAGGGAAGGCCGGGTGCCGGCTGGCACCCATGATCCGCTGCGCGAAGAATTTGCACACGCAAATGCGCAGGCGGGAAACAGGTGGGCCGGAAAACACCCGGCCTTCCCTGCGCGATGGTCTGACGGCTTATACGCGCTCTCCCCGGAGCCGAGTTCCTTCTGGCCTCCGTCACCTCGCGAATTGGCGATGTCTAGAGGCCCGGTTGAGCCTCGATCCATCTCCGCAAGGCTTGACCGTAGCAACGACGGTCAGAACCACGCGCTTTCGCCGTACGCAGCTGGCCCGGCTTGGCTTGAGTAGCTTCGCCGGACACAGCGCCGTCCGTCTGCACGGAGCAAAGACCTCACGAGGTTCATCTCGCCCTGGTCCCGCATACCCATGCCTGGCGCTGCCGCGTCCACCGCACCCCGATCCACGTTCGACACGACGTACGATCGCCCCTCTCCGGGGATCGGGATGGCGAGATATTACCGCAAATCCGAATTTCGGTAAAGTGGAATATTTTCGCGGGAGGGGATTGACGGGTTTTGGCGCGCAGGGGATGTGTTGCCCGACGGGTCGAGATTGCACCGCGCAGGTAAGGTTAATTCTTCCTTTCGATTGTCGGTAAAATTTTATCCATTATCGTCCTTGCCGTGGATGACGAGCAAGAGGCGTCGATAGTGTTTGCGTGTTGCCTGATCGTGACTGGGATTGCGTTGCTTCTGTCCGGCATAGTTGCCTTCGGTTTTCATAGAAATTCGCTGCACTCCTTGGCGTTGCTGTAATCGCATCAGAGAACCGGCTCCTACGCACGATCAATCCGCTTCGCCGATTTGATGTCCGGCAAACCGATCATCGTCCCGGCGCCGCTCGTAGGATGGGTAGAGCGAAGCGAAACCCATCAAGGGCTCGTGCGAACATGCAAAATGATGGGTTTCGCTTCGCTCTACCCATCCTACGCACTGGCAGGTTCATTGATGTCCACGGCTCTCTTGGCGTCCTGCGCAAAAGACACCGTCACGACGCTTTGCATGATCAAGGCGAGGATCAAGGAACGGGCGCGCATGAGCGTGTCTCCAACGCATCTCCTGCACCACAACCTGGAATATATTGCACGAATCCGCGAAGCAGGGAGTTGCGGCCCATCGACGCGCGCGAGCTGTGGCCTGGCCCCTTACCGGCATTTGAACTGCGCCGCTTGAGGCGCGCCCCCGCCACGGACCATGTGGTGACGAGCATTTGAAATATGCAGCCGCACTGTCCGTTTGCCCTCCAAATTCGTAGTGATAGTGTCGTGTTTCGCGGTCTGTCCGGGAGGACACAATGGGATGGTTTGACGGGCTGTTTGGAAGGACGTCGGCGCCTGCGACCCCACTCCTTGCGAGATTCAGGCGGAAATCACGGGCACCAACTGATCCTGATCTTCTGAAGATTGCCAAAGACCGAAAAGGGCATGTTTCGAAGAGAGCCGTGAGAGACGAATATAATCGGCTGCTCCTGGAGAAGTACGCGCACGATAAGTCGTGACTTCCAGCTAGCAGGACGGGCGGAGCGACTTGCCCGCCGGAGCTCAACGAGCGAAGGCGGAAGCGAGTGTCGTCGACGCCTTGCTGGGTGATGAAACGGTTCCGTGGCGAAGCAGGATGGGTTTCGCAAGTGCTCTAACCGTCCTACGAGTGATCAATTGCCATCACCCACCCGCCCGGCGAACCGATCATCGGCCCTTCGCAGCCGCCGGCACAGCTCGCGATTGATGTTCTGCAGAACGATCACGTAGGCGTGGATGTCGGCCTTGTAGCAGGCGTAGAGATTGTGGGCGGTCAGCTCGTACAGCACCGTCGGCATCTCCGCGATCACCGTGGCGGAGCGGTTCTGCATTTCGATCAGCGTCATCTCGCCGAAGAAATCACCAGGCTCCAGAACGGAGATCGGGACGACGCTCCCTGCAGTCGCTCGTTTGCTCACCGCGAGGCGACCGGACTTGACGATGAACATCGAGCGTCCCGGCTCGCCTTCCGCGACGACAATTGCGCCGGCCCCGAAGCGTCGCTCGACCAGCATCGACATCAGGAGCTCGAGGCTGGGGTCCGCAAGACCGCCGAAGAATGGCGTTGCGAGCAGGAACGCTTTCAGGTCGGGGGCAGTGACAGCCATTGCGCGAGGATACGCCCCGCCGCAATCTGCGGCAAGCAAAGCGCAGCTCGTAGGATGGGTAGAGCGAAGCGAAACCCATCATGCTTCCGCGCGGACAGAGTGCGATGGGTTTCGCTTCGCTCTACCCAACCTACGCGGGCTCACTGCCGCGCAGCGTCCTTCGCTTTCGCCACACCTGAAGATCAATCATGGCCTTGACGGTCGCCGCAAGCACCAGCGCACACAACGCCGCCTTCGAGATCGTCTCCATCGTCCCCTCGATCAGCAGGCAATGGGCGACGCTGCCGGCGACGATGACGACCGCCAGCGGCATATGAACGAAGCGCCAGGTTCGCGGCCGCAGGCCCAATCGCCGGCGCAGGAGGGCCAGTAGCGCGACGGCGAAGATGGCCCACATGGCGGTGACGCCAAAGGGAGAGAATGGCGTCGGCGATGTGTAGGTCAGCGCGTCGATCATATCAGGTGGACTGGTGACCCAGAGGCCAGCGACGTGGATCACGATCGCCAGCGCAAGCGCGCCGCCGATCCAGTGATGCGCACGCCGTCCGCGATAGGCCGAGAACCCCGGCAGATATCCACCGATCAGCAGGGGCTGAACGAGCACGAGCGCGAGGGCAACGATCCCGGCGAAGCCGGCGAGGATGTAGACCGGACCGCGCCATGCGAGTTGCTCGCTTGTTGCGGCGGCGGCGATCGGCACGCCAATGACTAAAGCAAGGGCAACCCAGATCAGGATCACCCGGGCGAGCTTCCACCCCGTCATTCGCTGGTTCGCTCAGGCGGACTGAAGGACGAAGTGCGCCTCGAGGCTGGTTTCCTTCGGGCTCCGCATCACCGGCCGCAGGAACACGGTCTTGAATTCACCGCTGTCATAGGCGAGGTGACCGTGCGGCTGGCCGAAGATCGGAATGATCTGCGGCATCTCGAGGCGGAACTTGCCATCCTTGTCGGTGAGCGTGGCGCCGTGACTTTGCGGCTCGTGCTCCTGGCCTTCGACCGTGTGCGCCCAGATCTGGATGCGCTGTCCGGCGAGCGGCGCCCCGTCGCCGGCGCGGCGCACGGTGCCGCTCATCCAGAAGCCGCCCTTGCCGATCCGCTCCACGATCGGCGCGCCCCTGCGATAATTGTTCGCCCCGCCCGACATGGTTTCGGTCGGCGCGAGGCCTTCGGCACGGGCGGGCACCAAAAGCCCGGATGCGCCGGCTGCAAGGAGAGTGCCGCCGGCGGCGAGGAGGGTGCGGCGGTTAAAGACGACCGTGGTCATGTCAGGTCCTCCGGGCGACCGTGCAATGGCTTGGCTCCGGCAAGGGTACAACAACAGGCGCAAAACGCCCAGTTGAGACAAAGGGCGCCATAGGTCGCAATAACAGGGTTGTGAACGAAGGCCGCGTCGTCGCAAACGGACGCCAAGCGACATGGCGACCGCGGGTCTTGCCCTTATCCATCTACCAAGAAAGGCGCCGTTCAGCCACGCTTCCCCTGTCCTCGTTCAAGGCGGAGCCTTTGTGCTCTCATGCGCTTGATCTCTTCGTTGAGAGCGTCGGTTTTTTCATCGAGGCGCGAATTCTCTGATTTCGGCTCGTCGCGCTGACGTATCTTTTCGAGCGCTTTCTCAACCGAGAGCTTGGTCGAATCGGCCATGACATCTCTCCTGGAAGAAAATCGAAGCAGCCAATGCCGGCAATGAAAATGAAGCCAGGTTCCGAATGTTGACGTAGGTCAAACCTGCGCGGAAGTCCGCTGGATCGAAAACGTCGTCCGGGCAGTTCGCCGGTCACCTACGACAATTCCGAATGGTATCGTTGCGTGTCCAATCGCACTGCAACGCTAACATCTGCCCGGGACGGTATTACATATGGAGCCCCGGCGCGCTGCGCCCATCACCGGACCTCTCGCATGATCCCCTTCTCCGTGCTCGACCTCGCACCCATCCGCCAGGGCGGCGATGCGACGCAGGCGTTCCGCAATTCGCTCGACCTTGCCCAGCATGCGGAACGCTGGGGCTTCAAGCGCTTCTGGCTGGCCGAGCATCACAACATGACGGGGATCGCGAGCGCGGCGACATCGGTGGTGATCGGGCATGTCGCGGGCGGCACTAAAACCATCCGCGTCGGGTCCGGCGGGATCATGCTGCCGAACCATTCACCGCTTGTCATCGCCGAGCAGTTCGGCACGCTGGAATCGCTTTATCCCGGGCGGATCGATCTCGGCCTTGGCCGCGCCCCGGGCACCGACCAGTTCACGGCGCGGGCCCTGCGGCGCGATCTCGCCACCACGTCCGAGAATTTTCCGCATGACGTGCTGGAATTGCAGGCGCTGCTCGGTGACGTGCAGCCGAACCAGGCGATCCGCGCCGTGCCCGGCATGGGGACGAAGGTGCCGCTCTGGATCCTGGGATCGAGCACGTTTGGCGCGCAGCTTGCGGCGATGCTCGGCCTGCCCTTCGCCTTCGCCTCGCATTTCGCGCCGCAGATGATGATGCCGGCACTGCGCGAATATCGTGCGCGCTTCGAGCCGTCGGCGCAGCTCGACAAGCCCTATGCGATGATCGGCGTCAACGTGTTCGCCGCCGACAGCGACGCGGAGGCGCAGCGCATGTTCTCCTCACTGCAGCAGCAGTTCATCAACCTGCGCCGCGGCACGCCGGGACCTCTGCCGCCGCCAGTCGAAGACATGGATACGCTGTGGTCGCCGGCCGAGAAGGCCGGCGTCGGGCAGTCGCTGTCCTGCTCCGCGGTCGGCTCGCCCGCCGTGGTGGAAGAGAAATTGAGGGCGCTGATCGCCGAGACCGGCGCGGACGAATTGATGACCACGGGCCAGATCTACGACCACGCCGCCCGGCTGCGCTCGTTCGAGATCGCAGCCGAGGTGCGGGATCGGCTGACGCAGCAGCCGGCGGTGAGTGCCTGAGCACTGTGAGAGTTCTTGGCCTTTATGGTTCGAGACGCCCGCCGTTGGCGGGCTCCTCACCACGAGGGTCTAACAGCAACACAGGACCTCATCCCGAGGAGTCCGCGTAGCGGGCGTCTCGAAGGATGGCCGCGTTGAAGCCGCTCACGCCGCCCTGATCGAGTTCATGAAGCCGGCGACGCCGCGCTTGAGGCGTGCGCTTTCGCCTGCGAGCGATTGCGCGGCCGCCTGGACCTGCGCGGAGGCACCGCCGGTCTCGGAGGCACCGCGCTGGACGTCGGCGATGCTGGCTTCGACCTGCGAGGTGCCGGCGGCTGCACGCTGGACGTTACGGGAGATCTCCTGCGTCGCCGAGCCCTGCTGCTCGACCGAGGTCGAGATCGCCGCGGCGATTTCCGAGATGCGTCCGATGGTCGTCCCGATCTCCTTGATCGCCGTGACCGAATCGCGCGTTGCGGACTGGATGTCGGCGATCTGCTGGCTGATCTCGTCGGTCGCTTTTGCGGTTTGCTCGGCGAGCGACTTCACTTCGGAGGCGACCACGGCAAAGCCACGGCCGGCATCGCCGGCGCGTGCGGCCTCGATGGTGGCATTGAGCGCCAGCAGATTGGTTTGGCCGGCGATGGTCTGGATGAGATCGACGACGTCGCCGATCCGGCCCGCGGCCTGCGACAGCTCGCTGATGCGCGCGTCGGTCTTCTGCGCCTGGCTGACGGCCTCGCCCGCGATCCGCGCGGAGGTTTCGACCTGACGGCTGATCTCGCCGATCGAGGAGGCAAGCTCCTCGCTCGCCGCGGCCACCGAATGCACGTTCGACGACGCCTCGCCCGACGCCGTGGAGGCGCGGTTCGAGACCTGCGAGACAGTATCGGCGGTCTTCGACAACGTGGTCGACGACGTCTCGAGCTGGCCGGCCGCGACCGAGACGAGCTCGATGATCTCACCGACCTCGCGCTCGAACTGATCGGCCAGCCGGTTCATGTCGGCCTTGCGCGCTTCGACTTGACGCTGCTCGGCGAGCGCATGTTCCTCGCGCAGGCGGCCGGTCTCGATCATGGCGTCGCGGAACACTTCAACGGTCCGCGCCATCTCGCCGATCTCGTCGTGGCGGTCGGCATGCGCGACGGGCGCCTCGAGCTGACCTGCGCTGAGCGAGGCCATGCGCTCCTTCAGGGCAGACAGCGGCTTGACCACGCTGCGGCCGACGGCCCAGGCGATCGCGATCGAGATCAACATCAGGACGGCGATGACGATCGAGGCGGTCTGCACCATCGACCAGAAGGAATTATCCACCTCCGACATGTATTCGGCCGAGCCGATCATCAGGTTCCACGGCGCGAAACCGCGCGTGAACGCGACCTTGTCCAAGGGCGTGGCATCGCTGCCGCTGCGCCGGAACGAATAGCGCAGGGTGCCCTGGCCCTTTCTGGCAATGTCCATCAGCGCGACCGCGAACAGCATGCCGTTGGCATCCTTGTTCGGACGCATGTCCTTGCCGACGAATTGCGGAATGCCGGGATTGGAGACGCAGAGCCCTGTCTCGTAATCGTAGATGTACGCGTAGTTGGTGTGGTCTTCGTACCAGACGTAATTATTGGCTTCGAGGAAGCGCTTCTTGGCCTCTTCCTCGGTCATCTGGCCGGCCTTGTAGGCCTTGTAATAGCCGTCGGCGAGGTTCCACACGATATCGACAGCGGCGTGCGCCTTCTCGACGCGCTCGGTGACAAGCTGGCCGCGGGCGATCCACAGTACGGTCGAGGCGACCAGCGCCATGCAGATGGCGGCGACCATGGTCATCAGAGCGAGCTTGGCGCCAATCGAACGAAGGGAAATCAGCTTCTTGAGAGCCGGCATTCTGCCTCTTCGGTGTTGTTGGGCGCCGCGCTCGAAAAAACAGGGCGGCTGCCGTCACGAGGTGGGAATGCCGAAAATTAGAGCAAATCTGTTAAGGAACTCATTTACGCCACGAATGGGCCGCGGGTGTTATCTCGGGATTAATACGGAGATGCCGGCCAAAATGATCGTGCCGGCTCCGCGTCGTCAGGCGCAGGCCGGCACGAGGCGAAGCGCGGTGGTCCAACCGCTAGTCCGGAAACCCGAACAGCTTGGCCGGATTGTGCACCAGAATCTTCTCCAGCTCCGCCTGATCGGGCGCATAGCGGTACATCAGCTCGAGCAGATCGGCATCGTTCGGCGGCTGCTTGACGGAGACCGGGTGCGGCCAGTCGCTGGCCCAGACGCAGCGGTCGATGGCCGCCTCGATATAGGTGCGCGCGATCGGGATCACGTCGTCGTAGGGAGCGCCGGCCTTCGAGGTCTTCTCACCAAGCGACAGCATGACCCAGAAATTGCCCTTCTTGAGCAGCTCCAGCATCTTGCGCAAATTCGGATCGTTCTTGCCGGCTTCCGGATCAGGGCGCGCCATGTGGTCGATCAGCACGGGCACGTCGAGATTCTCGTACTGGGCGACGCTGGAGACGATGCCGTCCTTCTCCGGCTGGATCTTGACGTACCAGCCGAGCTCGCGGATCCGGGCGATGGCGCGGGCGAAATCGGCATCCGACAGCACCGCGCCGAGCTCCTGGCGGAAACTGAAGCGCGCGCCGCGCACGCCGGCGTCATGCAGCTTGGCGAGATACGAGTCGCTCGCCTCGGCGAACACCAGCGCGTTGGCGCAGCCGCGATAGTTCGGGCCCATCGCGGCGAGGCCGTCGAGCACGACGGCATGGTCGGCGCCGTAGGTCGTGGTCTGCACGATGATGCCGCGCTCGATGCCGAGCGTCTTGTGCATGCGGAGCGCCGCCTCCCAGGTGGCCGTCGGCATCCGATAGGCGGCGCCGGGACGCTCCGGATATTTGTCGATCGGACCGAGCACGTGGAACTGGCTGTCGACGGTCTTCGGCGGCGGAGCCTTCACCGGGCGGCGCGGATTGGGATCGAACGGCAGATAGGTCGGCATGCGCAAAAACTCCTCAGTCGATCACGGCGGTGAAGTCGCACTGCACCAGCGCGCCGCCATCCATGTTGTCCATCGGCAGCGCGTGGCGTGCCGGGCGCGAATGCTCGTCCGGAAACATCTTCAACCACTCGACATTGACCGGGCCGCGTTGCGTGCGATCCTTCAGCCACACGGTCATCTTGATGATGTCGTCGGTGGTGCCGCCGGCGGCTTCCACCGTCGCCTTCATATGCGCGAACATGTTGGCGCATTGCGCATCGAGACTCTCGGGCATCACGCCGGCCGCATCGCGGCCGAGGATGACGCCGGACATCACGAGATTGCCGATGCGGCAGGCGTTCGGGATCGGATTGGCGTGCTTGAAGCCGCCGATATGGATGCTCTTGCGCCGTGTCATGATGCGCTCCCTGCTTGTTGTTGGTTCAGACGAACTGGCACGACACCGAGCCGAACGCGCCGTAGTCCGCGTGGAACGTGTCGCCGCGGCGGATGTCGACGGGCCGCGTGAACGATCCTGCCAGCACCACCTCGCCGGCCGCGAGATGCTCGTCATGCGGCGCGAGGCGATTGGCGAGCCAGGCGATGCCATTGGCGGGATGGTTGAGCACACCGGCGGCAAGGCCGGTCTCCTCGACCTCGCCGTTGCGGAACAGCAGCGCGCCGATCCAGCGCAGGTCCGCATCCATCGGACGGATCGGCCGGCCGCCGAGCACCAGCGCGGCATTGGCTGCATTGTCCGAGATCGTGTCCATCACCTTGCGCGTCTTGCCCGTTTCAGGGTCGACGCGATGCATGCGCGTCTCCAGGATCTCCAGCGCCGGCGTGACGTAATCGGTGGCGTTGAGCACGTCGAAGATGGTGCAGTCGGGTCCGCGCAGCGGCGCCTTCAGCACGAAGGCGAGCTCGACCTCGATGCGCGGCGCATGGAAGCGGTCGAACGGGATCGGCGTCGCATCGGCATAGAACATGTCGGCGAACAGCACGCCGTAATCGGGCTCGTTGATGCCGACCGCATTCTGCATCGCCTTCGAGGTCAGGCCGATCTTGTGTCCCCTGATGACGCGGCCGCGGCCGAGCTGGAGTTTTGTCCAGGCGCGCTGGATGGCGTAGGCGTCCTCGATGCTGAAGTCGGGATACTCTTTCGAGAACATCGGGATCAGCGCCTTGGTGCGCTCAGCCTCGTCGAGGCGCGCGGCTAGGCGTTCGATCGTCGCGGCATCCAGCATGATTTAACTCTCCGCGGCGACGGTGTTGCGCAGCACGCCGAGGTGCGTCGATTCGACCTCGACGACATCGCCGACCTTGAGCCAGCGCGGCGGGTCGAACCGCGCGCCGGCGCCCGTCGGCGTGCCCGTCACGATCATGTCGCCGGGCTTTAGGGTAGCGAAGGTGGAGAGATAGGAAATCAGGAAGTCGAACGGGAACATCAGCCGCTCGGTCGTGTCCTGCTGCCGCACCTCGCCGTTGACGCGGGTGATGATGTCGTGCGGCCCGCGCGGATCGAGCTCGTCCGCGGTGACGATCCACGGCCCGATGCTGCCGGAGCGATCGAAATTCTTGCCCTGCGTGACGTTGAACTTGCCGTGGCGCAGCCAGTCGCGGATCGTGCCCTCGTTGCACAGCGTCATGCCGAAGATGTGCGCCCACGCCTTCTCGCGCGGGATGTGACGGCCGCCCTGCCCGATCACGATGACGAGCTCGCCTTCGTAGTCGAGTTGATCCGAGACCTCAGGCTTCTCCAGCGGCTGGCCGGAGCCGGTCATCGACGACATGCTGCGCACGAACAGGCTCGGATATTTGGGCAGGTCGGAATTGTCTTTATATTCGGCGTTGCGCTCGGCGTAGTTGACGCCGATGCACCAGAGCTTTTCCGGCGCCAGCACCGGCGGCAGCAGGACGAGATCTTCCAGCGCGTGATCCGGCTTCTGTCCGGCCGCGGCCTCTTGCGCGTCGGCCAGCGCGTTCGCGGCGATCAGCGCCTTCACGTCGGAAAAGTCGCGGCCGATGCGCTTGGTCAGATCGACCACGCCGCCTTCAACGGCCGCGCCATAGCGCGGCTCTCCGTCCAGGAGATAGCTTACGAGTCGCATTGTCGTTTCCTCCAATGATTTTCAGCCGCAGGCCGCCGCGCTTGGCCGCGCGCTCAGTCTTTCGATTTGGGCGTCTGGAACACGGTGTTCAGCGTCACGATCTCGCCGAGGCGGGCGTAGCGCGGCCCGCCGATGCGCGCGATCGGATCGAGCGCCTTGGTCTCGACCTTGCCGTCGTTGACGAGGCCGTCGCGCAAATGGAACATCACGACCTCGCCGACGATGAGGCGGCTCTTGGCGTCGCCGAATTCGAGGCATTGGCGGAAGCGGCATTCCATCGCGACGGGCGCCGCTGCAAGCCGCGGCACCTTGATGCGTTCGCACGCCACCGTCTCCAGCCCGAGATGCTCGACCTCGCTGATTTCAGGCGGGTGCTCGACGGAGCTGTCGTGCACCGCAGACATCAGCGGGGTATCGGCGATGTGGATCACATATTCCTCGGTGTCGAGGATGTTGTGCGCGGTGTCCTTGTAGTCGGCGCCCTTGCGGCCGACGCTGATGGCCAGCATCGGCGGCTTCTGCGAGACGAAGGTGAAGGCGCTGAACGGGGCGAGGTTGAGCACGCCCTTGCTCGAGAGGCTCGTCACCCACGCGATCGGGCGCGGCACCACGATGCCGGTCATCAGGCGGTAGATGCGCTCCGCGCCGAGTTCGGTGGGATCGATCCGCATGCGATCAGTCAGCCTTGATGTTGGCCTTGCGCACGACCGGAATCCACTTGGCGTCCTCGCGCTCGAGATAGGCCCTGAACTCCGCGGGAGTCATCGCCGTTGCTTCGCCGCCGAGCTTCTCGAACTTGTCGACCACGCCGGGGTCTTTCAGGATCGCAACCAGCGTCTCGTGCAGCTTGTCCACGATCGGCGCCGGTGTGCCGGCCGGCGCGAACAGGCCGGTAAAGGTCTGGCCGTCAAAATCCTTGTAGCCGAGCTCGGCGAAGGTCGGCACCTCAGGCAGCGACTTCAGGCGATGCGGGCTGGTGACCGCGAGTGCGCGGAACAGGCCGGCCTTGATGTGCTGGAGGCTGACCGTGAGCTGGTCGAATGCGAACTGCACCTGGCCGCCCAGGAGGTCGTTGATCGCCGGCGCGTTGCCGCGGTAGTGCGCGGTGACCCATTGCAGGTCGAGGTTCGACTGCATCAGCTCGCTGAGCAGGTGGTTGGTGGTGCCGGGGCCGGGCGAGGCCATGGTCAGCTTGCCGGGCTCGCGCTTGGCAAGATCGATGAACTCTTTGAACGTCGTCGCCTGCACCGACGGATGCACTTCGAGCACCAGCGGCGTCATCGAGATGGTCGAGATGGGGAGGAAGTCCTTCTTCCAGTTATAGGCCTCGCGCTTGTTGATCTCGGTCGCGAACAGCACCGGGCCGTTGGCGCCGACGAACAGCGTGTAACCGTCGGGTGCCGACTTCGCGAAGGCTTCGCCCGCGATCATGCCGCCGGCGCCGGCCTTGTTCTCGATGATGAAGGGCTGGCCGAGCTTTTCCTGGAGCTTGTCGGCGATGATGCGCGCCGCGCTATCGACATTGCCGCCGGCTGGATAGGGCACGATCAGCTTGACGTTGCGCGCCGGCCATTGCTCGGCTGATGCGGGCCCCGCCAGCATCGCGGCTGCGGCAGCTATGGCAATCCAGATTAATCTCATGTTAACCTCCCGGCGGCGCTTCCAATTTCAGGTCGGTTGCCCTGCCGTGGCAAGGCATCCCGATCGGAGCGCAATCTCCAGATGCGCGCTTTACCTGTCGAGTGAATTGTGGCGTTCCTGTCCATATTATGGACAGAGCAAAATCCGCCCTCAGCGCCATGGAACCACGGCAAGGCGCGCAAACGATCCGGCGCGCGCTCGCAGTGCTGCGCATTCTTGCCGCAGGCCGCGAAGACGGCGTGCCGCTGACAGAAGTCGTGCGGGCGACTGGCCTCACCCGTCCGACCGTGCATCGCATCGTCCATGTGCTGATCGAGGAAGGCATCGTCGAGCGCAACGAGAAGAGCGGCCGCTACGCGATCGGCAACCAGGTGCCGGAATTGGCGCTCGCGCGTCCGCGGCCGTCGCGGCTGCTGGTGGCCGCCAATCCATCCCTGCGGCGCGCCTCCGCCGAGATCGGCGACACGCTGTTCCTGACGGTGCGGACCGGCAACGACACGCTGTGCGTCGATCGCAGGATCGGGGTCTATCCGATCCAGGTGCTGTCGATCGAGATCGGCGCGCGCCGGCCGCTCGGCGTCTCCAGCGCCGGCGTCGCGATCCTCGCCGCGATGCCGGCGCAGGACGCGCGAAAAATCGTCGCAGCCAACGAGAAGCGGTTCGAGGCCTATCACACCGACGTCGCGACCGTGCTGAGCGAGGTCACCGCGGCGCGCAAGCGCGGCTACTACATGAGAGAGATCGGTCTCGTGCAGGGCACGAAATCGATCTCGACCTGGATCAAGACGCCGGATGGCCAGCCGGCGGCAGCGATGACGGTCTCCGCCGTTCGGACGAGGCTCGGGCCAAGGCGTGAGCAGGAGGTCGCGGAGATCCTGCTGCGGGAGGCGCGGATCATCGAGCAGGCGATCGGCGGGTAGCTTCGTCTCTCCCCGCGTGCGGGGAGAGACCGGAATTTGCGTAGCAAATTCCGGGTGAGGGGGAGTCTCCGCGAATCGAACTCTCACCTTCCCCGGGGAGGCTCCCCCTCACCCCAACCCTCTCCCCGCAAGCGGGGCGAGGGGCGCATCACCGCTGTCAATGGGCTGACGTGCCGCTCCGTTTTATGGCACAAGAGCCGCCTCGCCGACTGACCAACGAGGCCACGCATGCCCGCGCCGAAACCGCCTGCCTTCGAGACCCTGAGCCTGCATGCGGGCCAGCATCCGGACCCCGCGACCGGCGCCCGCGCGGTGCCGATCTACCAGACCACGTCCTACGTGTTCCAGGATTCCGACCACGCCGCCGCGCTGTTCAACCTGGAGCGCGCCGGCCACATCTATACGCGCATCTCCAACCCGACCACAGGCGTGCTGGAGGAGCGGCTTGCGGCGCTCGAAGGCGGGGTCGGCGCGATCTGCACTGCGAGCGGCATGGCCGCACTGCATCTGGCCGTCGCGACGCTGCTCAATGCCGGCGACCACATCGTGGCGTCGAGCTCGCTCTATGGCGGCACCATCAACCTTCTGGCGCACACGCTGCCGCGCTTCGGCATCACGACCACGTTCGTGAAGCCGCGCGATCTCGATGCGTTCCGCGCGGCGATCAAGCCGAACACGAAGCTTGTGATCGGCGAGACCATCGGCAACCCCGGCCTCGAGGTGCTCGACATTCCCAAGGTCGCGGCGATCGCGCATGAGGCAAAGATCCCGCTGCTGATCGACAACACCTTTGCCACGCCCTATCTCAGCCGCCCGATCGAGCTGGGCGCCGACATCGTCATGCATTCGGCGACAAAATGGATCGGAGGCCACGGCATCGCGATCGGCGGCGCGATCGTAGACGGCGGCCGCTTCGACTGGCGCGCATCGGGCAAGTTCGGCGTGCTGACCGAGCCCTATGGCGGCTATCACGGCATCGTCTTCGACGAACAGTTCGGCACGGCGGCCTTCATCATGCGTGCCCGCACCGAAGGGCTGCGCGATTTCGGCGCCTGCCTGTCGCCGACCAACGCGTTCCAGCTCTTGCAGGGCGTCGAGACGCTCGGCGTGCGCATGGATCGGCACATGCAGAACACGCATCTCGTGCTGGAGGCGCTGAAGTCGAACAAGGCTGTCGACTGGGTGCTGCATCCCTCGCTGGAGGATCACACGGACTACCAGCTCGCAAAGACACTGCTGCCGCGCGGCGCCGGCTCGATCGTCTCCTTCGGCATCAAGGGCGGCCGGCCCGCGGGGCGCAAGTTCATCGAGTCGTTGCGCATGATCAGCCACCTTGCCAATGTCGGCGACGCCAAGACGCTGGTGATCCACCCCGCTTCGACCACGCATCAACAGATGGACGCCGAACAGCTCAGGGCGGCCGGCATCGGCGAAGAGCTGGTGCGGCTCTCGGTCGGCATCGAGACGGCAAGCGACATCATCGACGATCTCGCGCAGGCGCTGCGCATCTCGCAAAAGGTCTGACACCATGAAGCTCTCCGTCAACGGCGCCGAGGTCTTTGTTGCGACCGGCGGCCGCGATTTCGACAAGTCGCTGCCTACGGTCGTCTTCCTCCATGGTGCCGGCTTCGACCGTTCGAGCTGGGCGCTGCACACACGCTGGTTCGCCCATCACGGTTATGGCGTGCTGGCGCCAGACCTGCCCGGCCACGGCCGCTCGCCCGGTCCCTCGCTTTCAAGCATTGCGGAGATGGCCGACTGGACGGCTGCGCTGCTCGATGCAACGGGTGCTGCGAAGGCGCATCTGATCGGACATTCCATGGGCTCGCTGATCTCGCTGGAGACGGCGGCACGGCACCCCGACAAGGTCTCCGCGCTGAGCCTGATCGGCACGGCTGCGACCATGACGGTCGGCCCGGATCTGCTCAAGGCTGCCGAAGCCAATTCGCAGGATGCCAACGACATGGTCTCGATCTGGGGACTCGGCTTCAAGGCCGAGCTCGGGGGCAGCCTCGCGCCGGGTCTGTGGATGCATGGCGGCGCGCAGGCGGTGTTGAAGCATTGCGAGCCGGGCGTGCTGTTCAGGGATTTGTCGGCGTGCAATGCTTATGCGAACGCGCTTGCCGCCGCCGCGAGCGTCAAGGTACCGACGACGCTGATCCTCGGCGAGCGGGACATGATGACACCGGCGAAGGCGGGCAAGGCGCTCGCGGCCGCGATCCCGCATGCGAAGACCGTCGTGGTGCCGGGCGCGGGCCACATGATCATGGCCGAGCGGCCTGACGAACTGCTGGCGGCCTTGAGGGCCCGATAGGATCAATCTTCCGCGTCGTGCGTTGCGGTCAGATACCCCTGTGACTGAGACGGGATTCTGACCCATGCCAAGACGGGAAGTCATTCGCAAAGCGAAGCAGGACAAGCGTGCCGGCAAATCGGCGAGCACGCAGGCCGGCGAGTTCGTCAAGGACGAGATCGACAAGATCAGGAAGGGCAAGCACGGCGCGCGCTCGACGAAACAGGCCATTGCCATTGGCCTGTCGGAGGCGCGCCGCGCCGGCGTCGACCTGCCGCCGCCGCGCAAGGGCCGCACCAAGAAATCGACCCGCCGCAGCGCCAAATACGCCTATGAGGTCGGTCAGGGCAAACGAACGCCGAAGCGCCGGCCAAAAGTGTCGCGCGCTGTCGAGGGCGTCATGAAGAAGGAGCCGCGCTCGACCGCGTCCCGGAGCGCGCTGTCGAAGCAGGGCAAACGCGCCGCCAGCCAGCGCACCGCAGCGTCACGTTCGGCCGCCGCGCGGAAGGCCAGTCATACCAAGGGAGCGAAGGTCCGCTCCGCTGCGGCAAAGAAGGCGGCACGCACCAGGGCGCGCCGCAAAGGTTGATCAGCCTCGCTGATTCCGGAGCCGGCGCGGCCGCATGTGAGAAACAGTTCCCCCGCGCCGCATCCTTCGAGACGCCCGCTTTGGCGGGCTCCTCAGGATGAGGTCGGAGTTCGCGACCGCATTCTCGGCAGCACCGCTGCTGCTTAGCCTCATCCTGAGGAGGCGCGTCAGCGCCGTCTCGAAGGACGAGGCGCGCGCACGGAAAGTCGCCGAGAGCCCGTCTGCAACAGCACCGCTCACGAACCCGGCGTCCATTTCCAGACGATGTCGGAGACATTGACCGGTTTCGGGATCAGGCCGAGCTTTGCAAAGCGGTCGGCGACGGCCTGCTGGATCTTGATGACCTCGGCGTCGAGCGGCACCACGCTATAGGTCGAGCGATTGACAAAACGACGGACAGCTTCGATGTCGACGCCGGTCGCCTCCGACTGCGCCTTCGCGACTTCCTCGTGGTGCGCCTCCGCCCACACGCCTTCCGCGGCGAAGGTCGTGTTGAGCCTGGCGACCAGCGACGGATATTTTTCGACGAAATCCGTGTTGGCAATGTAGAACGCGTTCGGCTTGTGCACGTCCTTGTCGAAAACGAGAACGCGCGCGCCCTCCTTCAATTCGGCGAGCGCCAGATACGGATCCCAGATCGACCAGGCGTCGACCGAGCCCTTCACGAAGGCCGCCGTCGCATCCGCCGGCGCGAGCGGCGCCGGGATGATGTCGGACCAGGACAGGCCGGCCTTTTCGAGTGACGCGACCAGGAGGTTATGCGCGCTCGATCCCTTGCCGAAGGCGACGCGCTTGCCCTTGAGATCGGCAAGCGTCTTGATGGACGAGTCCTTCGGCACGATGATGGCCTGGTTGTCGCCTTCGGACCTCACCGCGGCAACGTAACGAATCTTGGCGCCGCCGGCCTGCGCGAAGATCGGCGGCGTATCGCCGACAAAGCCGAAGTCGACGCTGCCGACATTGATGGCCTCCAGCAGCGGCGGGCCGAACTGGAAGTCGATCCATTTGATCTCGATGCCGAGCGGCTTGAAGGCATTTTCGAGCGTCTGGCGTTGGCGCACCGCGGGGAAGAAGCCGCCCTTCTGCGTGCCGATGCGGATTTCCGCCGGCTTGTCCTCGGCGTGCGCGGGGGCGGCCAGGACGGTGGCGAGCAGGAGAGTCGTTGCGAGGATGTGGCGCCTGGTAATCATATCGTGGTCCTTTCGATGAGATCAGGTGGCGAACAGTTGGGAATTGGCGCGGCGGCTCCGCTCGGAGAACACGGCGCGGGCAGCGCGCTCCGCATCTCGCGCGGAGCGGAACTGCCGGCCCTCGAGACTGTCGAACAGGCGCTCGGAGGAGAAGAAGCGGAAGCCGCGTTCATCGCGGGTGATGATGCCGGCGGCACGGTCGTGGATCTCGATGATGTAGGCGTTCGGCTGGATCTGGAACATGGCTGCTCGTTCGCCGAAGTCTCGGCGTTCCTGTCTTGGGATTTGCGGTGTGGGAGCTGCTAGACGGCGGTCAGGAGCAACAACAGGCGCCGGTTGCCGCCGAGAAACAGCGCCGCGTCATGCAAGCGTGCATGTCGTTCGGATTGCGCTGGTGATCGATTCTCACGGTACGGCTTAAGGGCTCAAGGAGCAGTTTCGACGCTTCGAATATCGAGCGGTTGGTGCGATTGGTCAATGAAATGGCTATCCATATTTGTCGAGAGCGCGCTGGAGCGCTTCTCCCGCGGCAAGCACCGGCAGCCGGATTCATCTCGCGATGAGTTCAACGCGCGGGAGCGGCGGGCATGCTACGCTTCCGTTGGACACAAGAGAAAATCGGGAGATACGGCTATGGCGAATGATCTGAAAGGGCGCACCGCGCTCGTGACCGGCGGCTCGCGCGGGATCGGCGCGGCCGTCTGTCGTGCGCTTGCCGACGCAGGCGCTGCCGTGGCGATCAATTGCCGCGAGCAGATTGGACAGGCCGAGCAGCTGGCCGGCGAGATCAGCAGGCAGGGCGGCCGTGCCATCGTCGTTGCCGCCGACGTCTCGCAGCGCGAGGCCGTGGCCGACATGATCGAGCGCGTCAGCGGCGGGCTCGGACCCATCGACATCCTCGTGAACAATGCCGGCATCGCCATCACGCGCGGCGTCGACGACCTCACCGAGGACGATTTCGACCGTACCATCCTGGTCAATCTGAAATCGGTGTTCCTGTGCACGCAGGCGGTGCTGCCGTCGATGCGCGCGCGCAAATGGGGCCGCATCGTCAACATCTCCTCGGGCGCGGCGCGCGGCGCCGGCTCGATCGGCCCGCACTACAATGCATCCAAGGCCGGCATGGAGGGCCTGACGCGGGGTTATGCCGCGCGGCTGGTCAAGGAAGGCATCACCGTCAACGCGGTGGCGCCGTCGCTGATCGAGACCGACATGATGAGCGGGCAACCGCAACTCGTCAGCCGCATCCCGCTCGGCCGTTTCGGCACGGCGGACGAGGTGGCGAAAGCCGTGATGCTGCTGGTGGAGAATGCCTACATGACCGGGCAGACCATCGCGCTGAGCGGCGGGATGGCGTTTAACTAGAGCGCCTAGCACCCGTGACGCACGCCCTCTTCCAACTCGGGGAATATCGTAGGGTGGGCAAAGCGACTTGTCCGCCGTAGCTCGAAGAGCGAAGGCGGAAGCATGCCCACCATTTGCGTGTGATTGGTGAGAATTCGTGGGCACGGCGCAAATGCGCCTTTGCCCACCCTACGAATCTCTCTCTTCACCTCGCCCCGCTTGCGGGGAGAGGTCGGATTGCATCGAAGATGCAATCCGGGTGAGGGGGTACAGGTCCCACGACGATCTCACGTGTGGAGAGAGGCCCCTCACCCCGCCCTCTCCCCGCAAGAGCGGGGCGAGGGAGAAGAGAGAGCGAGATCACCACATCGTGGCGGCAGCGCGCGCCGGCCAGATGCGGTCGTACTCCTCGCCGCCGACCTTGTTCTCGCTCATCTCAGCGAGGATCTGGCCCGGCGTCGGCAACGTCCTGGGGTCGATGCGCTTGTCGGGATTCCAGAGGTCGGAGCGGACGATGGCGCGGGCACACTGGAAGTAGATCTCGTCGACCGCCATCACCATGACGCTGCGCGGCGCCTTGCCGTCGACCTTGAACGAATCGAGCAGCTCGGAATCGACCGAGAGATGGGCGCGGCCATTGGCGCGGATCGCGTTGCCGGAGCCGGGAATCAGGAACATCAGCGACACGCGCGGATCGCGCACGATGTTGCGCAAGGAATCGACCCGGTTGTTGCCGCGGCGGTCCGGCAGCATCAGCGTCTTCGGATCGTGGATGCGGACGAAGCCGGGGAGATCGCCGCGCGGCGAGCAATCGATGCCCTCGGGGCCGATGGTCGCGAGCGCCGCGAACGGCGCCTTCTCGATAAAGATGCGGTAGAGCGGGGTGACGTGGTCGGCGACTTTCACGGTCGAGGCGTCGTTGGTGACGCCGTAGATGGCTTCAAGCTGTTCGACCGTTTCGATCACCGACATTCCACTCTCTCCTGTTTTGCCGGCGGTTACTCGTGCCAGCATTCGTTCCTGATGATGCGCACGAGCTGGCGGCTATGGTAGTCCGCGCTGCCGGCATTGAGGATGGTGACATCGGCCAGCGTAGCCGCATCGTCGACGCTGCGCGCGAGGCGGTCCGCGATATTGCCGTCACTCACCCGCGCCCGCGCGGCAAGCCGCTGCGCCAGCACGTCCGGCGGTGCCGTGATCGCGACCACGACGACGTTTGCATAGGCCTTGCGCAGCGCGCCGATCACCGTGCGCGAGACGTTGACGACGACGGCGCGGCCGGCGCGGATGTCGTCGTTGATTTCGAGCGGCAGCGCGTAGGAATGCCCGTGCGCCTCCCAGTGCACGGCAAAATCGCCGTGATCGAGCGCGCGGCGGAAGTCGTCAAAACTCATCGCGATGTTGTCTTCGGCCGCGGAGGATTCGCGCGTCACGACGCGGCGCGGGAAGACGATGTCGTGATCCTCGATGCAGGCCGCCTGTGCGAGCCGCAGCAAGGTATCCTTGCCGGCGCCGCTGGGACCGACCACGAGCACGAGCCGCCCGGGGCCGATCGCGCCCGCCTCATCCTGCGCCATGGCCATCGTCTCGCTCATGCGACCCGGTGTCCTTCGCGCCAGACGCTGCGGACGACGGGAACGTGGCCGGCGACATGCACGCGGATCAGGTCCGCGCGCTTGCCGGTCGCGATCTCGCCGCGGTCGGTGAGGCCGACCGCCTCGGCCGGCGCCTTGGTCACGGTGCGAACCGCGGCCGGCAGGCTGATCGCCGGCACATGCTCGGGCAATTGCAGCGCGGCCATCAACAGGCTCGACGGAATGTAGTCGGACGAGAGGATGTCGAGCAGGCCTTCGCGGGCGAGATCGACCGCGGCGATGTTGCCGGAGTGCGAGCCGCCGCGCACCACGTTCGGCGCGCCCATCAAAATGTCGATGCCGGCCTGGTGCAGGCCGCGCGCGGCCTCCAGCGTGGTCGGGAATTCCGCCACCGACACGCGATCGCGCACGGCGTCGGCGACGTTCTCCTCGGTGGTGTCGTCGTGGCTTGCGAGCGGAATGTTGTGCTCGTGCGCCAGCGCCACGATCTCGCGCATGTTGGCCGCGGCATAGAGCCTCTGATATTCGAAACGCTTTGCGAACAGCTCGTCGAGCTCGGCATCGGTCTTGCCGCCGCCCTTGCCGCGGTAATAGTCGCGCAGCTTGACCTCGTCACGGAACTGGCGCTGGCCGGGCGTGTGGTCCATCAGCGACATCAGCTTGACGTCGGGACGGTCGATCAGCTCCTTGGCCTCCTCGACCACGCTCGGCATCGGGATCTCGCAGCGTAGGTGCAGGAAGTGGTCGGCGCGGAGCAGGCTGGCCTCGCGCGCAGTCGTGATCGCGGCGGCGAGCACACCGGCACGGCCATCGACCTCCTCGGCGCCGTCCTCGCGCCAGACCCGGAGCGAGTCGAAAACCGTGGTGATGCCTGACGTCGCGAGCTGGCCGTCATAGGAGATCACGGCGGCAACCGGATTCCAGAACACTTTTGGGCGCGGCACGTAATGCGCTTCGAGATGGTCGGTGTGGAGCTCGATCAGGCCGGGCATGATGAGGTCGCCGCCGGCATCTTCCGCGCCCGCGGGTGCAGTCCCATCGCCAATCTCGGCGATGCGTCCGTCGGCGAGAGCGAGCCAGCCCTGCTCGATCACCCGGTCAGCCAGCACGATCCTGGCGTTGGCGACCACAGTTTCCTTCGGCTTCATTTCCATTCCCTTCAGGCCGCGGCGGCAAAGCTGGTGACGTCGACTATGCGGTCGGCAATCAGATGACGGATTTCGTCGTCGTGGACAATGGCGACCATGGCGACGCCCTGGCGCTTCTTCTCCGCGACCAGCTCGACCACGACGGCGCGGTTGGCGGCATCTAGCGAGGCGGTCGGCTCGTCCAACAGCAGGATCGGCAGGTCCGAGATGAAGCCGCGCGCGATGTTGACGCGCTGCTGCTCGCCGCCGGAGAAGGTCGCGGGCGGCAGCTGCCAGAGGCGCTCGGGAATGTTGAGACGATGCAGCAGCTCGCCGGCGCGGGCCTGCGCGTCAGGCCGGCTCATGCCGTTGACGATCAGCGGTTCGGCGACGACGTCGATGGTCGCAACGCGCGGCACGGCGCGCAGGAACTGGCTGACATAGCCGATGGTGGAGCGGCGGATGTTCAGAACCTGGCGCGGCTCGGCGGTGGCGAGATCGACCACGGCGCCGCGATGGCGGATGCCGATGCGGCCGCTATCGCAGCGGTAGTTGCCGAAGATCATCTTCAGGATCGACGACTTGCCCGCCCCCGATGGCCCCGACAGCACGACGCATTCGCCGGGGTTGACCTGGAAGGTCACGCCGCTGACGACCGGCAGCTCGATGCCGCCTTGCAGGTGCATCGTAAAGGTCTTGCCGGCGTCGGTGATATCGATCATGGCGGTCATAGGCTGGCTCTTGTTAGAAGTCTCATGGCGGCAGAATCGAGGAGACGAGGAGCTGGGTATAGGGCTCGCGGGGATCGTCGAGCACCTGGTCGGTGAGGCCGGTCTCGATGACGCGGCCGCCCTTCATCACCATCACGCGGTGTGACAACAGGCGCGCGACCGCAAGATCGTGGGTGACGATGATGACCGCAAGATGCAGCTCGGCGACGAGGCTACGCAGGAGGTCGAGCAGGCGGGCCTGCACGGAGACATCGAGGCCACCGGTCGGCTCGTCCATGAACACCAGCCGTGGCTCGGTGACGAGATTGCGCGCGATCTGGAGGCGCTGGCGCATGCCGCCGGAATAGGTACGCGGCGCATCGTCGATGCGCGCTGTGTCGATCTCGACGCGGGTGAGCCAGTCGGAGGCAGTGTCGCGGATGCGGCCATAGTGATTCCAGCCCACCGCCATCAGCCGCTCACCGACATTGGCGCCGGCCGAGACCGCCATGCGCAGGCCCTGCGCGGGATCCTGGTGCACATAGCCCCAATCGGTGCGGAACAAGAAGCGCCGCTCGGCCTCGCCCAGCGTCGTGAGATCGCGGGTGACGCCGTCGCGCATCCGATACGACACCTGGCCCGCGGTCGGCGCGAGCTGGCCCGACAGCATCTGCAACAGCGTCGACTTGCCCGAGCCGGACTCGCCGACGATCGCCAGCACCTCGCCGGGATAGAGCGCGAAGGAGACGTCGCGGCACGCGGCGATGCGGCCATAGGACTTGCTGAGGGTCTCCGCGACCAGCAGCGGCTGGTCGCTTTCGAGCGTATCGAGATCAGCCATGTGAACTCCCCTGCGCCTTCTCCTTGTACGGCGCGGCGCTGAGGCTGCCGTGATGGCCCGCGGCCTGGCGGCCCTCGCAATAGTCGGTGTCGGAGCAGACGAACATGCGCCCGCCCTTGTCGTCGGTGACGATCTCGTCGAGATAGGAATTTTCGGCGCCGCACAGCGCGCAGGGCGCGTTGAAGCGGTAAGGCTCGAACGGGTGATCCTCGAAATCGAGCGACACCACCTGCGTGTAAGGCGGGATCGCGTAGATGCGCTTCTCGCGGCCGGCGCCGAATAATTGCAGCGCCGCGCAATTGTCCATCTTGGGATTGTCGAATTTCGGCGTCGGCGACGGGTCCATCACATAGCGTGCGTTGACCTTCACCGGATAGGCGTAGGCGGTCGCGATGTGACCGAAGCGGGCGATGTCCTCATAGAGCTTCACATGCATCAGGCCGTATTCGGCAAGCGCATGCATGCGCCGCGTCTCGGTCTCGCGCGGCTCGAGGAAGCGTAAGGGCTCCGGGATCGGCACCTGGTAGACCAGCACCTGGTTCGCGTGCAGCGTCGTCTCCGGGATGCGGTGACGGGTCTGGATCACCGTCGCCTCGTCGGTCGCCGTCGTCGTGGCGACGCCCGCGGTCTTGGCGAAGAACTTTCGGATCGAGATCGCGTTGGTGGTGTCGTCGGAGCCCTGGTCGATCACCTTGAGCACGTCGGCGGGACCGAGGATCGCGGCCGTCACCTGCACGCCGCCGGTGCCCCAGCCATAGGGCATCGGCATCTCGCGGCTGGCGAACGGCACCTGATAGCCGGGGATCGCGATCGCCTTGAGGATCGCGCGGCGGATCATCCGCTTGGTCTGCTCGTCGAGATAGGCGAAGTTGTAGGCGGGCGCGTTCATTCCGCGGCCTCCTTCATGGCATCGGGCGCGTTGGCATCAGCGAATTCCTTGCGCAGCTTGCGGAGCAGGCCGAGCTCGGACTGGAAGTCGACGTAATGCGGCAGCTTCAGATGCTCGACGAAGCCGGTCGCCTGGACGTTGTCCGAATGCGACATCACGAATTCTTCATCTTGCGCGGGGGCCACCGCCTCTTCGCCGAGCTCGCGGGCACGCAGCGCGCGGTCGACCAGCGCCATCGACATGGTCTTGCGCTCGCTCTGGCCGAAGGCAAGGCCATAGCCGCGGGTAAAGCACGGCGCTTCCGTCGCCGAGCCCTTGAACTGGTTGACCATCTGACACTCGGTGAGCTCGATCGAGCCGAGCGGCACCGCGAAGCCGACATCCTCCGCGAAGAATTCGACCTCGACCTCGCCGAAGCGGATCTCGCCGGCGAAGGGATGGTTGCGGCCATAGCCGCGCTGCGTCGAATAGCCCATCGCCAGCAGGAAGCCCTCATCGCCGCGCGCGAGGTTTTGCAGGCGCAGATCGCGATCAGCCGGAAAGTTGAGCGGCTCGCGGGTGAGATCGCCCACGCTGGCGCCCTCCTCGGCCTGCGGCGAGGATTCGATCAGCCCGTCGCGGCCGAGAATGTCGGTCACGCGCGGCGTCGCCGCGCTCGAGGCTTCGGCCGTCGCGGGCGCCTCCGGCACGAAGCCTTCGGCGAGCGTGGGATCGAGCAGGCGGTGCGTATAATCGAAGGTCGGACCTAAGATCTGGCCGCCGGGGATGTCCTTGAAGGTCGAGGACACCCGCCGCTGCACGCGCATGGCGCCGGTATCGACCGGCTCGCTCGTACCGAAGCGCGGCAAGGTGGCGCGGAAGGCGCGGACCAGGAAGATCGCCTCGATCAGATCGCCGCGCGCCTGCTTGATCGCGAGCGCCGCGAGCTCGCGGTCATAGAGCGAGCCCTCGCTCATGACACGGTCGACGGCGAGGCCGAGCTGCTCCGAGATCTGGTCGAGGGTGACCTCCGGAACGCTTTGATCGCCGCGCCTGGCATTGGCGAGCAGGCGATGGGCGTTCTCGATGGCGCGTTCGCCGCCTTTGACTGCGACATACATGCTTCAGCTTCCCTTGTTCGCGACACGCGTCGTGCGCGGGATCGCAACCACGGCATCATCGGCGACCAGCACCACGTCGATGCCGCGCGGAAACAGCGTCTCGTTGAACTTCAGACGCTCGAACAAATCGGCCGGCTTGATCGAGGCCTGGAGCGTCGCGACGCCGTCGATGCCGGGGCCGCGCAGCTCGAAGCCGCGGCCGGCATCGAGACTCTCGACCTGGATGATCACCGTGGTCGAACGATCCGGATATTCATTGGTGCCGAGCGCGAAGCGCTCCAGCGCCGGCAGCAGGACACCGTCGCTGATCAGCGCGAAGCTCGCGATCGAGGAATCCTGGATCACCGGCGCGCCGGTGTGGAACTTCAGCCATTTCGTCACGTCGGAACTTTCCGAGATCCGCGCATCGAGCCAGAGCGGCGTGTCGTGATCGAACAGCGTGAGCGCGATCGCGGCGGTGCCGCGCATCATCATGTCGGGCGCGCCCGCCATCGGCACGATACGCTGGACCGAGCCCGGCCGCGCCATCGCATCCATCACCGAGCGAAAGGTCGATTGCGCCGACAACACCTTGTCGGCGAACCCCGGCGGCAATTCCGCAATCGTGGTCATGACCTCACCCCTCACCGCGCACCATGGTGTAGAAATCAACCTTCGTCGCGGCGGTCTCCGCCGCCACCTGCTTGCGCTCGACCATAAGCTGCTCGCGCAACGGCGCGATTACGTCGCGCTCGACGGCGGCGCCGAAATCCCGCGACTGCACCAGCGCATCGCACAGCGCGATCAGCCGCGCCTTCTCGCCGTCGCGTCCGAGCGTATAGCCGAAGCCGACCTCGCCGCTCGTAAGCCGCACCGCAGCACGCGACACCGTGGCTTCGCCGAGATTGAACGGCGCGCCGTCGCCGCCGACCCGACCGCGCAGCATCACGAGGCCGTTCTCCGGCGCGCGCAGATCCTGATGATCGGGCAGTGCGATAGCGCGGAGGCGGGCGGCGATCTCGCCCGCCTCCGCATGCGCCAGCACGGCCATCGCGGCCTTGCGCTGGGCTTGCTGGTTGTTGTGCTGGGTCACCTGATCCACCGAGCTTTTCGACACAACTTGCCGAATCCAAGTTGTCTATGATAATAGACAACTTGATACGGAAGCGCCATGACTGTTTCGTGACAAACGTGTGATTTCTGGAGTAGGCTTTCCAGCGACATGAGTATGCAGGACACCGCCTCCTCGGGCGTCGCGCTGTGGCGCCTCGTTGCCGATGGCATCGAACGCGGCATTGCCGACGGCCGCTTTGCGGCCGGCGACAAACTGCCGGGCGAGATCGAGATCGCCGAAACCTATCGCGTGAACCGCCACACCGTGCGGCGGGCGCTGGCGGCGCTTGCCGAGCGTGGCCTGGTGCGAGCCGAGCGCGGCAGCGGAACCTATGTCGAGGCGCAGAAGCTCGCTTATCCCTTGCGCTCGCGCACGCGCTTCTCCGAGATCGTCGGCGCTGACGGCCGCGAGCCGCATGGCCGCCTGATCGAGGCGACCGATGACGTCGCGACGCGGGAGCTGGCGCGCGAGCTGGGATTGAAGACCGGCGCGCCATTGGTGCGGATCGAGGCGATCCGGCTCGCCGACCGCACGCCGATCTGCGTCTCCACCACCTGGCTGTCAGCGGAGTTGTTTCCCGGCGCCGGCGAGGTGTTCGCCGAAACGCGCTCGATGACGAAGCTGCTCGAGCATTTTGGCGTGCGCGACTATCGCCGCGGCGCGACGCGGATCACCGCCGGCATCGTCGATGCCACCGATGCGGCGCGGCTGGATCTGCCGCTGGGCCGGCCGATCCTGGTGGTCGACGCCACCGACCACGATCTCGCCGGTAAGCCGCTGGTGACCAAGCACTCACGCTTTGCGGCGGAGCGGGTGGAGTTCTTGGTGGAGTCGTAGGGGGTCTCTCTTCACGAAACCGGACCCGTAGGGTGGGCAAAGGCGCGATCGCGCCGTGCCCACCATCTTTCCGAGATTCGCGAAAAGTGGTGGGCACGCTTCGCTTTGCCCACCCTACGGCACCTGTGCTCAGGCGACCGCCCTTCGCCCAATGATCGCAAACCGAAGCTTGCCCGAGATGAAATCGATCGCGGCGACGGCGACCAGGATCATCAGGATCAGGAACGATACCTTTTGCCATTCCAGGACGCGGATCTGCTCGGCGAGCTGGAGGCCGATGCCGCCGGCGCCGACGATGCCGATGATGGTGGCCGAGCGGGTGTTGGATTCGATGAAATAGAGCACCTGGCCGGCGATCACGGGCAGGACCGGCGGCAACAGACCAAAACGGATCTCGTGCAGCGCGCTGCCGCCGGAGGCGCGGATGCCCTCGACCTGCTTCTGGTCGGCGCCCTCGATCGCTTCCGAGAACAGTTTTCCGAACGCACCGAAATCCGACACGGCGATGGCGAGCACGCCGGCGAACGGACCGAGCCCGACGACGTTGATCCACACCAGCGCCCAGATCAGCGTATCGACACCGCGGATCGAATCCAGGAACCGGCGCACGGGAAAGCGCAGGATCTGCGAGGGTATGACGTTGCGCGCGGCGAGCAGGCTGACCGGCAGCGCGAACACTGCCGCAAGCGTGGTGCCGAGCAGCGCGATCGAGAGCGTCTCCCCGAGCGCCTTCAAATAGATCGGCAGCGAGGAGCCCGGATCCGGCGGGATCATCATCAGGCTGATCCAGCCGAGCTGGCTGAGGCCAGCAAAGAACCGCGACGGCGAGAAATCGAGATCGACGAGGCCGTAAATCAGGATCGCGAACGCCGCGACGATCATCGCCGGCATCGCGAGCCGCGCCGAGGCCGGCCGGTCGAACACGTCGGGGTAGCGCGCACGCATCTCGCGCGTATCGACCTCCTGCGGCGTCACGTCCGCGCCTCCCTGCCGAACAGACGGCCACGCAGCCAGCCGGTGGAGATGTCGATGATGAAGACGGTGATGATGATGAACAGCAGGATCGCGCTGACGTCGGAGTAGTAGAACTTGCGGATTGCGACGACGAGTTCCTGGCCGATGCCGCCGGCGCCGACGAAACCCATCACCGAGGCCTCGCGGACATTGATCTCGAAGCGCAGCAGCGCATAGCTGGCGTAGCCCGCGGTGACCTGCGGCAGGATCGCAAACCGCATGCAGGCGAGCCAGCTCGCGCCGGTCGAGCGGATGCCTTCGACCGGCTTCATGTCGGCGTTCTCGACGATCTCGGAAAACAGCTTGCCGAGCGCGCCGGTGGAGTGGATCGCGATCGCGAGCACGCCGGCCATTGGTCCGAGCCCGAAGGCGATCACGAAGACCAGCGCGAACACGATGCCGGGCACAGTGCGCGCGAATTCGAGCAGGCGGCGGACCGCGAAGCGCAGCCAGGACGACGGCGAGGTGTTTTCAGCTGCGAAGAAGTTCAGGCCAAAGGCGAAGGTCGCGCCGATCAGCGTGCCGACATAGGAGATCAGCAGGGTCTCGCCCAACATCTTCAACCATTTGCGCCAGCCCCAGAGCCACTCGCCGAAATCGGTCCAGACCCGCTGGCCGTTGTCGAGCGTGAGGATGCGGTCGAAATAGCTGATGAAGTTGCCGAAATAGGTGAACAGCGTGCGCAGGTTCACCTCGGCGCCGATGGCGGCGAGAACCAGCGCGGCCGCGAAGATCACGACTCCCAACAGAAGGCGGAGCCGCTTGCGTGCGACCGCCTGACGGTAGGCCGCGTTGAGCGCGGCGAGCTGCTGCTCGGGGAGGATCGAAACCGCGACGGTCATCGGATCAGGAACAGTGGTCGGTCAAAAAAGAGAAAGAGCCGGGTCCGTCGACCCGGCTCGAGTAGCTCGTCCTGAGAGCTCAGGACGCCTTCTTCTTACGCAGCGCATCGACGAACTTGATCAGTTCGATCGTGCCATCCCAGTCCTTGGTGGTGGCGGGATGGAAACCCTTCTTCTGGCCGTCGGAGAGACGGTCGAACGCCGCCTTGTCCTTGGTCGGCGCCTCGAAGAACGCCTTGGCGATCGCGGCCTTGGCGTCTTCCGGCAGGTCGGAGTTGTAGGCATAGGGGCCGTTGATGATCGGCGCCGACTTGTGGATGATGCGGAAGTCGTCCTTCTTCATCGCCGAGCCGTCGGCGTTCTTCAGCATGCCCTTGGTCAGCATCTGCGCCAGCGTGGAATCGTCGTCGCTGGTCCACTGGTTGGCGGCAACATCGACCGTGCCCTGCGACAGCGCCAGCATGGCGTTCTCGTGGCTACCGGTGAAGACGACCTTGCTGAAATAGCTGTCGGCATCCGCGATGCCCATCTTGTCAAGCTCGAAGCGCGGCACGTTATTGCCGGAGGTCGAGTTCGGGTCGACGAGGCCGAGGTTCTTGCCCTTGAGGTCGTCGACCTTCTTGTAGGGGCTGCTCGCCTTGACGAAGAACACCGAGTAGTAGCCGGTCGAGCCGTCGGCGTTGATGTCGTTGGCGAAGGCGTCGGTCTTGACGCCGGTCAGGCGGGCGCGGGCGAACGAGGCCGAGCCGTAGCTGGCGATGTGGATGTTGCCGGCGCGCTGGCCTTCGATCACGGCGGCGTAGTCGTTGGCGATGCGCAGCGTGACCTTCACGCCGAGCTGCTTCGACAGATATTCCACGAACGGGGTCCAGCGCTCAGTGACGCCGGAGGCGTTCTCGGCCGGAACAACGGCGAAGGTCAGCTCGGGATATTTGGCTTTCCAGTCTTCGGCGGAGGCCGACGAGGCGAAAGCGAGCGCGGCAGCGCCGGCAAGGATGAGTCTGCGAGTGATCATGATACCCTCTTGATCGGTTGGGATCGGTTGACGCAAAAACTGGGCAATAACGGAAGCGGCGCGGCTCAGGCCGCCGCAGCCGTTCCAAGTGCGGGAACGCCCTCGGGCGCCGGTGCAGATGCTCCGCCCATGACGTCGGCGGCTTCGAGATCGTAGAGCTCACGCGCAACGAGGTCGGTCAGCGCCGACGGGGCGCCGTCGAACACCACGCGGCCCGCCGCCATGCCGATCAGGCGATCGCAATAGGTGCGCGCCAGATCGAGCGAATGCAGGTTGCAGAGCACGGTGATGCCGAAGTGCTTGTTGATGCGCAAAAGCGCATCCATCACGATCTTGGTGTTGCGCGGGTCGAGCGAGGCGATCGGCTCGTCGGCGAGGATGATGTCGGGCTGCTGCACCAGGGCGCGGGCGATCGCCACGCGCTGCTGCTGGCCGCCGGAGAGCTGGTCGGCGCGCTGCGCGGCGAGCGAAGCGATGTCGAACTGCTCGAGCGCGGACATCGCCAGCGCCTTGTCCTGCTCGGGCCAGATCTGCGAGAGCGAGCGCCAGGCCGGGATGGTGGCGAGGCGCCCCATCAGGACGTTGGTCAGCACGTCGAGCCGGCCGACCAGGTTGAACTGCTGGAAGATCATGGCCGAACGCGCCCGCCACTGCCGCAGCTCCTTGCCGCGCAACGCGGTGACGTCCAGACCGTCGAACACGATGCGGCCCTGCGTCGGCGTCACGAGACGGTTGATGGTCCGCAGCAGGGTCGACTTGCCGGCGCCGGAGCGCCCGATCACACCGACGAAGCCGCCGGGGGAAATTTGAAACGAAGCGTCGTCCACCGCGGCTTTTGCGCCGAAGCGGCACGTCAGACCTTCAACCACCAGCATGCAGGGCTCCAGAGTAGCTGGAAGCCACCGCTAACGCCGGCGCTTGACACTTGTGTGACACACGCGTTGCGGTGCGGCGATCCTACACACCTCGTCCCCTGTCATCACCGCGTCATGACATCGTCATCAAGCCACTCGAAGAGGAGTGCCCGCCCTCGCATTACGGATGTAACATGGCCGGTAAGAAGCTTTCGGTTCAACCGACCATCGATGCTTCCGCAAAACTGCATGAGACCAGGCTCGGCGCCTATACCGAGGTCGGCGCGCGCACCATCCTGCACGAAGTCGCGATGGGCGATTACTCCTATGTCGTGAACGACGCCCAGATCACCTACACGACGATCGGAAAGTTCTGCTCGATCGCAGCGATGACGCGGATCAATCCGGGCAATCATCCGATGCATCGCGCTACGCAAGCGCACTTCACCTATCGGTCCAGCGCCTATTTCGAAGGCGAGAGCGATGACACCGAGTTCTTTGACTGGCGGCGCCAGCATCACGTCCATATCGGCCATGACGTTTGGATCGGCCACGGCGCCATCGTGCTGCCGGGCCGCAACATCGGCACCGGCGCGGTGATCGCAGCCGGCGCCATCGTCACCAAGGACGTCCCGGCCTACACCATCGTCGCCGGCAATCCGGCGCGCATCGTGCGGCGACGGTTCTCGGAAGAAATCGCCGGGCGGCTCGCCAAGCTCGCGTGGTGGGATTGGGATCACGACAAATTGCGTGAAGCACTGCCCAATTTCCGCAAACTCGGGATTGAAGATTTCCTCGCGGCATACGAAGCACGGACGAATTCCACAACCAGCAAACGAAGCGCGGTCGCGTGACAGACATTTTCATTGAGGGCGGCCGGGCCCTGATCGGCACCGAGCTCATCGAGACATCGCTTCTCGTGTCCGGAACTGATATCGCCGAGGTCGATGCCTCGCGCGGCCGGGCGCGGCTTTCGATCGATGCGCGCAATCTCCTGGTGCTGCCCGGCATCGTCGACCTCCATGGCGACGCCTTCGAGCGGCAGATGATGCCGCGCGCCGGCGTCGACTTTCCGATCGACGTCGCGCTCGCTGACAGCGACCGCCAGGCGATCAGCAACGGTATCACCACTGTGTTCCACGCCACCACCTGCTCGTGGGAGCCGGGCCTGCGCAGCGCCGACAACGCACGCGGGCTGATGGAGGCGATCGAACGCCAGCGTCCGCAATTCGCCGCCGACACCCGCTTCCACCTGAGGCACGAGACCTACAATCTCGACGCCGAGGCCGAGATGACCCAGTGGCTCGCCGAAGGCCGCGTCGACCTGTTCGCCTTCAACGACCACATGGACGGCACGGTTGCCGATATGGCCAAGCCGCGCAAGCGCAACCGCATGGTCGAGCGCACGGGGCTGTCGGCTGAGGATTTTGACAAGCTGGTCGATCGCGTGGTCGCGCGCGCCGCAGAGGTTCCGGCTTCCGTCTCGCGACTGGCCGCGGTTGCTCGCGCAGCCGAAGTGCGGATGCTCTCGCATGACGACGCGACACCGGCGATGCGCCGGGAGTTTCGCGAGCTTGGCGCTGACATCGCGGAGTTTCCGATCAACGAGGAGACGGCGCGCGCCGCGGCAAGCCATGGCGATGCCATCGTCTACGGCGCGCCGAACGTCGTGCGCGGCGGCAGCCACACCGGCTGGACCAAGGCGTCCGACATGATCGCCAAGGGGCTCTGCTCGGTCCTGGCCTCGGACTATTACTATCCCGCGCAGCTGCTCGCCGCGTTCCGCCTCGCCGCCGACGGCATGTTGCCGCTGACCGAGGCCTGGAGCCTCGTTTCTGCGGGACCTGCGCGCGCGACCGGCCTCACCGATCGCGGCGTGCTCGCGGAGTGCCGCCGGGCCGACATCATCCTCGTCGACGACACGGCGCCATTGCGGCCGCGGCTGATCGCCGTGATCTCGGGCGGCAAGCTCGTGCACCTCACCGATGCGACGCGGCTGCTCGCAACTGCGCCGACGCCGCGCGAGGCTGTCGTTGCGGCATAAACCGGTTATGTTCGGGCAATGACAGGCTTTCCCCGCTACGCGATCTATTTTGCCGCAGGCCGCGACAGCGCCCTCACCCGGTTCGGCGCTGAGCTGCTCGGCTATGATGCCTATACAGGCGACGAACTGCCGTTTCCCGCGGATGCATTGCGCATCGCGCCGGACTGGCGCGATGTCACCAGCGATCCCCGCAAATACGGCTTTCACGCCACGCTGAAGGCGCCGATGACGCTTGCGCCCGGCAAGACCGAGGCCGAGTTGTCGGCTGCCTGTGCGAGCTTCGCCGGCAAGGCGCGGCCGATCCCAGCGATCAGCCCGATCGTGGATTCCATCAGCGGCTTCATTGCGGTGATTCCGGCCGAGCCTGTGGACGCACTTCAACAGCTCGCTGCCGATTGCGTCCGCGAGTTCGATTCCTTTCGTCCGGCCTTGACCGCGGAGGACCGCGCGCGGCGCAAGCCCGAAAAGCTGAGCGAGCGCCAGCGCGATTATCTCGATCGCTGGGGCTATCCTTACGTGATGGAGGAATTCCGATTCCACATGACGCTGACGGGGCGGCTGGATGCGGGACGGCGCGGGCCGATTCTGGAGATGCTGCGGGGAAGCTTTGCGGCGCTGAAGCTCCATACGCTGACGGTCGACCGCATCGCGCTGTTCAAGCAGGATGACGCCAAGGCGCGCTTTCGCATCATCGGCGAGTGGGCTCTGACGCTCTGAACCTCAGCGCCAGCTCGCAAGATTGAAGGCGAGCGCCACCGCGCCGACCAGAACGAGGCTGGACGCCCAGACTGCATCCAGGTTGAACCAGCTTCGCGAGACGAACTTCAATCCCAGATAGCGGTAGACCAGCCACGCCAGACACCCGCCGGCGCCGACCATGGCGGTCACGTGAACCAGCGACACCAGTACCGCCATCCCGAGACTTGCCTGCATCAGCGCGCCCGCTGCCTCATGGCCGGCATCGAGCTCGAAGGCCTGACAAAGCCCAAGATAGATCGGCACGAGCATCAAAGCGGCGCCGTGAGCAATGGCGACGGCAAATGACCAAAGCGCCAGTTGCGTCGGCGGAATTCGTGCCAACGCGCGGGGATGGCGCCGCGCGATCAGCTGATAGACGCCGAAGCCGATGACGACAAGGCTCGCGACCAGCTGGATTGGACGCTGCCACGCGGCCAGTACGAGCAGGAACGCGAATGGCAGCAGCACGAGAAGTGTTGCCAGGAGATGCCCGGCCGAGAGGGCCCACAACGCACCAAAGAGCGCGCGTGGGCTCTTGTCCATGAGCCCAGCCGAAACGGCGAGCGGCCATCCCATTCCCGGATTGACGCCATGGTAGAGACCGCTCGCAACAAGCGCGAGCCACAGCCAGCCGACTGCCGGGCTCGCGTGCCCCCAATCTAGACCGACGGGTAGCAAAAGGAGTCCGTCGAACAATCGCCGCCCTCGAGCCTGATCTGGTGCGCACGATATCCGTCGGGGAAGCTCACGAAATAGTCCTTGTCGAGCTCGAGGCCGCCATTGCGACCGACATTGGCCATGACCTCCACGCCCGGAACCCCGTCGGGATAGAACTGGTCGTCCCAGGTGGAATAGAGCGAATTGGTCCAGTACACGCGCCTGCCGTCGCGGCTGATCTCGACCATCTGCGGACCACCCGCATATGTCTTGCCACTCGGATGCGGCGCGCGGCGCACGATACCTCCGGTATGTACCGAGCCCGCAAGCTTGGGCTTTCTGGGATCGCTGACATCGTACTGGCGCATCTCGCCGGTGCCCCAACAGGAGACATAGAGGAATCTATCGTCCATCGACAGGTCGATATCGGTCACCAGCGGCGGCACGGCGCCAAAGCCCTGCAATAGCGGCGGAAGCTTCTCCTTGTCGGCAGGCTCCGGCGGGATGGTCGCCGTCTTCTCGGCGTGGAATTTTCCGCCCTCGCGCCACCAGGTCCAGATCGAACCTTCGAGATTGGTGGTGTCGACCACCACGCCGGCAAAGCCGTACTCGCGAACCGGATCGTGCGCTGGCCGCACCTCCAGCGCCATCTGATGGTTGGCGCCGAGATCGATGGTCTGCACGTTGCGGCGGGCACGAAGGTCCCAGAAGTGGAGACGATGGCCATATTTGTTTGCCAGCAGGTCTTCCGGGACGATCCCGTTCTCGAACTGCGGCGGCAGCGCCCATTCGCTCGACACCATGTAGTCGCGCGGCAGGTTCCACCAGAAATCATAATGCAGTGTCTGCGGACCGCGGTCGATCTCCCATCGACCAAGCACCTCGAACGTCTCGCAATCCATGATGAAGACACCCGGAGGTCCGTTGGTGCCGTCCTTGCCGCCGCCGCCCAGCGTGCTCACATAGACGCCGTCCGGCCCGCAATGGATCGTATGCGGCCGTGAGTAGCCGGTCTTCCTGAAGACCTCCTCCGGTTCGATGATCTTGTGGATCTTGGCCTGGGTCGGATCTGGCTTGGTATCGATGATGTAGATCCGCGACGAGCGCAGCCCAGGGATGATGAGATAGCGCCGCTCGATGAAGGCGTGTCCGGTGAGCGGCGACAAGGCGGAGGAGCAGGCATTCCAGCCGAAATGATGAAACTCATCGCCCTTGTTGGGCATCGTAACGGTATGAACGATCTGGCTATAGGTCGGCGATCCCGGCTTGACGTCGATGACCGCGAGAGCATCCGGCTTTGAGAAATCCGGACTGAGCAGCAACGTGTAGGCAAAGTTCTCCGCTGGTGCTTCCATCGCAAGCTTGGGCGATGCGTGAAAGGTGGGATCCGGCCTCATCGTCATGGCACTGCCTCCCTGTTCTGTCGGTTCGCGCCAACCTGGCTCGGGATAGCGGCATAATGAAGAACTGGTCCGCGATGTCTTGAGATGCATCCCGCGGGCTTGGTCGGCGAGCGTACAATATGCCATTGCCGAGCTGCGGGGAACGGTCCGAGCCGCGCTAATTCGACGCCTTCAGGCGATACAGGCCGATGAGGTGAGGCGAGCGCGTACCTCACCCACAGTGTCGTCCCGGCGAAGGCCGGCAACTGTTATGTTGGGTTGGCTTTCAGGTACGGCTTTCTGTCACGCATCATGGCATTGAGGACCGTTAGCAGCTTCCTGGCGACGGCAATGAGGGCGAGCTTGGCTGGTTTGCCGGCCCGTCGCAGCCGTGCGTAGAAGGCCTTGAACGGATCGGCCCTGCGAACCGCGTTGAGCGCAGCCATGTAGAGGGCGTCACGGACGCGCTTTCGGCCGCCGGCAATCTTGCGTTTGCCGCGGAAGGCTCCGCTGTCGACGTTGAAGGGAGCCAGGCCGGCGAGCGCCGCGATCTGCTTGGCTCCCACATGTCCGAGTTCCGGCATCTTCGCGATGAGTTGCATGCAAGCCACGGGACCCACGCCAGGCAGTGAGCGCATCAATCGCGCATCGTCCGCAATCTCTCGCTCGGCTTTGATTAGTCCCCTGATGTCGGCCTCGATCTCGGCGATCTCGCCGTCGAGGACTTCAATGAGGCGACCGATGCGCTCGGCCATGGCACGGTCGTCGGTCTCGCTGCGCCGGTTCTTCTCCTGCGCGCGCATGCGAACCAGCTGATCTCGCCGTTTTGCAAGTCCCGCCAAGGCGTTGCGGGCGGGATTGGCAGTCGGCTCGGTTGCTGGCTGCATGGCCCGCGCAAAGGCTGCCAGCATTCGCGCGTCGATCGGGTCGGTCTTGGCGAGCTGCCCGCTGGCGCGCGCGAAGTCACGAGCCCGGGCCGGGTTGATCCGGGCGAAACGGATGCCGGCCTCGCTCAGCGCTTCGCGAAGCTCGAGGTCATAAACACCCGTGGCCTCGAAGACGACCAGCACATCGCATCGCCAACGCGCCGCGATCTGGGTGATGGCCTGCGTCGCGTTGGCGATGCGCTCCGGCACGCCCAGGCCTTCATCGAAGATATCGAGATATTGTTTGGAGACGTCGATTCCGACGCAACGAAGGGGTATGATCACGGTGCCTGTCCCTGTGATGCGAGGTCTGTTGGCGCAGCCTCGTGCAACTGTTCAGGTTGGTAATGGAACGGGCGGGAGACCGAGCCGGCTCACGGCGTCAAGCGCCAAGGACCCAACGGCTTCCCGCCCAACCCATCCTGACAGACTTCCAAGACACAGGGACCCATAACCACAGGGAGAGGTTTATAGAGTCAGCTGCCAACTCCAAGTCTTCGCCACACTTCTCCCTGTGGTTATGGGTCCCGGATCGGCGCGCGCTTAGGCGCGCTTGTCCTGGACGACACTGAATGTTTGGCGCTACTTCCTCCACTGCAGACCTTCGTAGGGTGGGCAAAGCGGAGCGTGCCCACCACCTGTCGCCGTCGGTAAAGGTGGTGGGCACGGCGCTCCGCGCCTTTGCCCACCCTACGACAGCAGAGCGTATCGCCGCTACTTCCCCCACCGCAGCGCCAGCGCATCGCGTTCCTTGGCGAGCTCCAGCAGCCCCGCCCGCGTTGCCGGATGCAGCGGTTGCAAGGGATGGCGTACCGCTTCCGACTTGATCACGCCGCCGGCCTGCATCATCGCCTTGCAGGCGATCAGGCCGCATTGGCGGTTCTCGTAGTTGATCAGCGGCAGCCAGCGCTCATAGGCGGCTTTCGCCTTTTCGCGATCGCCGGCGAAATAGGGATCGATGATCTGGCGGATGCCGTCGGGATAGCCGCCGCCGGTCATCGCGCCGGTGGCGCCGGCGTCGAGATCGGCGAGCAGCGTGATCGCCTCCTCACCGTCCCAGGGACCCTCGATGTCCTTGCCGCCCGCCTCGATCAGGCTGCGGAGCTTTGAAGCAGCGCCGGGCACCTCGATCTTGAAATAGCGGATGTTGGAAAACTCCCGCGACAAGCGCGCGAGCAGCTCGACCGACAGCGGCGTGCCCGCGACCGGCGCATCCTGGATCATGATGGGAATGGTGATCGCGCCGGAGAGCACCTTGAAGAATTCGACGATGCCCTTCTCGGGCACGCGGAAGGTCGCGCCGTGATAAGGCGGCATCACCATCACCATGGCAGCACCCGCGGCCTCAGCCTGCTTGCTGCGCGCCGCGCAGACGGCGGAGCTGAAATGCGTGGTGGTGACGATGACGGGAACCCGGCCAGCGACATGCTCCAGCACGGCATGCATGACGGTTTCGCGCTCGGCATCCGTGAGCACGAACTGCTCGGAGAAGTTTGCGAGGATGCAGAGGCCGTGCGAGCCGGCATCGATCATGAAATCGATGCAGCGGCCCTGGCCTTCGAGATCGAGCTCGCCGCGCTCGTCGAAGATGGTGGGCGCAACCGGGAACACGCCGCGATAGGGGCGCTGGGCCTTGTGTGGGGTGACCGGCATCGAACTCTCCATCCCTGAGGTATCTTGCGTCTGGTGCCGCGCTCGTGCGGCGGCACAGATGTACTCGCCGCGCGAACCGGCGGCAATGCCCGCGCGACGTCGGGATGGAAGAACTGAGTGAAGCTAGGCGGTCTTCACCGCGCCGAGGAAGCCCTCGACCGCGACGCGGAGACGATCGGCATCCGCCGACATCTTCTTCACGGATTCGGATAGCACCGTGCCGGCGTTGCCGGTCTCCTGGTTCAGCCTGGCGACGCTGCCGATGGTGTCGGTGACCTCGCGGGTGCCCTGGGCTGCCTGCTGGAAGTTGCGCGAGATCTCGGTGGTGGCCGCGCGCTGCTGCTCGACCGCGGCCGCAATCGCCGTCATCTTCTCGTCGATGCCGCTGATGGCGCCGCCGATGGCGCGGATCGCGGTCACCGCCTGGCCGGTTGCGCCCTGGATCTCCTCGACCTGGCGCGAGATCTCTTCCGTCGCGGTCGCCGTTTGCGCCGCAAGGCTCTTGACCTCGCCGGCGACCACCGCGAAGCCGCGGCCGGCTTCACCGGCGCGTGCGGCTTCGATGGTTGCGTTCAGCGCGAGGAGATTGGTCTGGCCGGCAATGGCGTGGATCATCTTCACGACTTCGCCGATGCGGCTTGCGGTCTGGTCGAGGATCTCGACCGTGGCGTTGGTCTGCTCGGCCTGCGACACGGCCTCGCGCGCCTCGCGGGCGCTCGACTGCACCTGTGCGGAAATCTCGCCGACGGACGCCGAGAGCTCTTCGGTTGCAGCTGCGATGGTCTCGAGATTGTTGGTGGCCTGCTCGGCGGCGGAGGAGACCGCCGCGGTCTGGCTGCTCGATTCCGAAACCAGCGAGCGCACGCCGGTCGCGGTGGCGTCGAGCTCCTTGGTCGAGGCCACCACGCTCTGGATGACCGCCTGCACGGTATCGTCGAAGCTGTGGCAGGCCGCATCGACGGTGCCGGAGCGGGCGAGCTGCAGCGCCTGCTGCGATTCGCGTTCCTGGCCGAGGCGCTCGGCGGTTGCCGCGCTCTCGCGCAGGCTTTCTAGCGCGGCGGCCATGGTGCCGAACTCGTCCGGATATTTTGATTGCGGCACCGGCGTCGCATAGTCGCGGGCGCTGATGCGCGCGATCGCGTCGAGGATGGCGCGCACCGGGCGCATCAGGCGGTTGCGCACGACGTACACGCCGGCCATGGTCACGGCGAGCGCGAGCAGGAAGGCGAGCGACTGCACGATGAGCTTGGTCAGCGCCGTCGTCTGAACCGCCTCGGCGCGCGCGATCGACTGGTCGAGCGCCTTGGTCGCCACGCCGACAATCAGCGGGAACGGCGACTGGCACAGCGTGTTCCATTCGGACGCCGGCATCGCGGGCTTGCCGCTGCCATCAAAATTCTTGGTGAGATCGCCGATCTGCTTGAGGACGCCGTCGGTCTTGGCCTTGGCCTCCGTCGCGGCCGTCACCAGCTCCGCCGTCACATCTGGCGCAGCCAATAGCTCCGCCATGCCGGCCCAGCCGGAGTTGATCGTGCCGTCCCATTGCGCCACGGACCGCTTCTGGGCGTCGTCGAGCGGCTTGCTGCTGTTGACGTTCGAGCGCAGCGACGAGCAATGGATGCCGTAACGGTCGCGCACCTGCCAGGCGAAGCGGCGGACCTGGATCATGCGCGCGATGTAGGGATCGTTCATCCAGGCGCGGTTCGACACCGCGGTCGAGGCGAGGTTCGCGGTGTCGATCACCTTGGTGACGGCATCGTACCAGGAATTGGTCCGCTCGATCTTGCGCTCGGCGCGCGGACGCTTGGCTTCGTCGTAGAACAGCTGGAACTGCGGCGCGGCGTCGCTCCAGCGCTGCTTCAGCGTGCCGGCGAGCTCGTCACGGCGGACGAATTCAATGGTAGCAAGCGCGGCGATGATCCCGTCATAGCCGGCCTGCTCGGCCTTCTCGGCTTCGGCGAGCTTTGCCTTGGGATCGTCCTCGCCAAGGATGGCGCTCTGGGCATCGCCGCGATTGTTGCGCAGGGACAGCACGCCATGGAAGATCGCCTTGTCGGCAGCGGCAAGCCGCGCAGTCTCGAGGCTGTCGCTGTAGCGGCCGAAGGCTCCGACCATCTGGATCGCGGTCGAGGCGAGCGCGCCCACGGCCAGCAGGGCCATCAAGGTCAGGAGAAGCGAGCTTACCGATTTCTTAAACATTGCCATGGGGGTCAGGGGGCCTGCTTTGTAACTGCGGGCCACCCTGCATCGCGACATGCCAAGGATCGGTTAAGGTTTTAGTCAAATTGCCGGGAGTTCCCCGGCCTACTGACGCTTTACGCTAGCGAAATCAGGCAACCTTGGTGAAATCGGGCGGGCGGCGCTCGGCAAAAGCGGTGAACACCTCGCGGGCCTCGGCGGTGCGCAGCCGCTGCGCGAACTGCTCGCTCTCGGCCTGCATCTGCGCCACCAGCGCCTCGCCATTGCGCATCAGCTTCTTGGTCGCGGTGAGCGCGCCGGCCGGCTGGCGGGCGAGACGCTGCGCCAGCGCGAGCGCCTCGGCATCGAGCTTGTCGAGCGGCACCACGCGGTTGGCGAGGCCCCATTCCAGCGCCGATTTGGCCGGAACGGTCTCGCCGAGCGCGAACATCTCATAGGCCCGGGCATGGCCTATCCGCGCCGGCATCAACAGGCTGGAGGCGGCTTCCGGCACCAGCGCGAGGCTGACGAAGGGCGTCGACAATTGCGTGTTGTCGGCGAGCACGACGAGGTCGCAATGCAGCAGCATCGTGGTGCCGACGCCGACCGCGCGGCCCTGCACCGCCGCGACCAGCGGCCGGGTGCAGCGCGCCAGCGACTGGATGAAGCGCACGACGTTGCGGCTGCCTTCCGACTTGCCCGATGCGACGGCCGCGAACTCGCCGACGTCGTTGCCGGCGGTGAACATGTCGCCCTCGCCGCGGATCAGGATCACGCGGGCGGACGGATCGAACTCGGCGGATTCGATGCTGTCGGCGAGCTTGCCGTACATCGCATCGGTCAGCGCGTTCTTCTTGTCGGGGCGCGCCAAAGTGAGCGTGAGAATTCCGCTGTTGTTCTCAACTCGCACATGCTCGGTCATTGCTCTACTCCTTCTCGTCTGAACTTCTTGGAAACTTGTCCTGGATGCTCGTCAGCCAGCGCGCGACGATGTCGATCTCCGCAGCTGTAAATCCTTCCATCAGCGCCGCGTTGATCTCGGCAGCTTCAGTCTTCGCCTGGGCCAGCACGGTGCGTCCCTTCGGCGTCAGCCAGACACGAAAGGCGCGGCCGTCCTCGCGATCGGCCCGCCGCTCGACCAGCCGCGCCGCAGCAGAGCGATCGACCAGCCCCGAGATACCAGCCGGCCCCATATCGAGCGCGGCGCCTGCCTCGCCCATCAGCACGCCGTCCTGCTTGCCGAGGATGAACAGCAGCCCCGCCTGCGCCGGCGTCACCTCGTTCGAGGGCTGTGCCGCCATCCAGCGCTGCAGCCGGCGCTGCGCGACGTTCAGCAGATAGATCAGACGGTGATGCTTCGCCTCGGGCGATTTATTTCGCATGCGAAGCATATAATCGCAGTCCAGCAAATTGTCAAAACCTACCGTCGCTAGTCGCCCGACGTCCCGCGGCACCCGTCGAGCAGAATGGCGGCGCATACCTTCGCCCGCGTCTCGATCTCCTTGCGCGAGGGCAGCGTCAGGCTGGCATAGATTGCCGCGCGCTGCGGCGCAGACACCATCATGCCAATCATCATCCCGGCGGCTTCATCGACGTTATCGAGTGCGATGCGCTTCTTCTTGACCTGGTCGCGAAGCCAGCCCGCCAGCGCCGCCGCAGTGCGGGCGATGCCGTCCCTGTAGAAATTCGCGGCAAGGTCGGGAAACGTGGCCGATTGCTGCAGCACCATACGCTGGAGCGCCACGACCTCCGGATCGAGCGCGAGATCGGCACAGGCGACCAGCACGGCCGCCAGGCTCGTTTCGATGTCGGCCTGATTGTTGGCCTGAAGATTGACGTCGGAGAGCAATCGCTCGAGCCGGTCCGCGCACATCGCTTCGAACAGAGCCGCCTTGCCCGGAAACAGCCGATAGAGAGTCTTGGTGGAGATGCCGGCGCCGCGTGCCAGCTCTTCGGTGCTGGTTGCTGCGTAGCCGTCGACCGCGAAGGCGTGCCGTGCGGCCTCGATGACGATTCGCTTCGTCTCGTCGTCGCTGCGCACCGGGGGCCGCCCGCGCGGGCGACATTCTGATGACGGTTTTGCCTGAGCCATGTTTTTAGATGATGCCTGTCATTCCATTGACAGTCCCAAAGCTAGTCCTATTTTGGAAATCGTCAAGTTTCCTAATTCAAGGGAGCCGGCCATGACCGTGCACACCACCCCGTCCAAGACTGAAGCCACCGTGGTCCCGCCCCCTGGGCTGGAGGGCGTCCTGCCCGCCCCGTCGCAACCGGCGCGCCGCCAAAAGCTGAACCTTCGCAAGCTGTTGCTAGCAGGCGTGGCGGCCGCCGCCCTCGCCGGCACAATCTGGTACGGCTACGATTACTGGACCGTCGGCCGCTTCCTCGTCTCCACCGATGACGCCTATGTGAAGGCCGACAACACCACCATCGCGCCGAAGGTCAGCGGCTATCTCGACCGCGTCCTGGTCGGCGATAACGAGCATGTGAAGGCCGGCCAGGTGCTGGCCCGGATCGACGACCGCGATTTCCGCGTCGCGCTCGATCAGGCCAAGGCCGATGTCGCTGCCGCCAACGCGACGGTGACCAGCAAGCAGGCCCAGCTCGACGTTCAGGAGGCCGTGATCGCCGCGGCGAAGGCGACCATCGATGTCGACACGGCGGCAAAGACCTTCGCGCAGCAGGAGAACAAGCGCTACAGCGACCTCGCCAAGACCGGCTATGGCAGCGTCCAGAACGCGCAGCAGGCGCAGGCACGCGATGCCGGCGCGGACGCCGCGATCGCACGCGATAATGCCAACCTCATCTCCGCACAGAAGCAGGTCGATCTGCTCAAGGCCGAGATCGTGCAGGCAAAAGCCGCAGCCGCCCGCGCCGCCGCCATTCAGCGTCAGGCCGAGCTCAATCTCGGCTACACCACGATCGTCTCGCCGATCGACGGCGTCGTCGGCAACCGCACGCTGCGCGTCGGCCAGTACGTACAGGCCGGAACGCAGCTGATGTCGATCGTGCCGGCCGAGGGCGCCTATGTGGTCGCCAATTTCAAGGAGACCCAGCTCACCCACGTGCGCGCGGGCCAGACCGTCGAGATCGAGGTCGACACCTTCCCGGGCCAGGTCGTGCACGGTCACGTCGATTCCATCGCGCCGGCCAGCGGCCAGGAGTTCGCGCTGCTGCCGCCCGACAACGCCACCGGCAATTTCACCAAGATCGTGCAGCGCATCCCCGTGAAGATCGCGCTGGATGCCGAGACCGCGCCTGCGATCGCGCTGCGGCCTGGCATGTCCGTGATCCCGACGATCGCAACCCGTTCAGCGCCGACCGCGCAAGCGGCAACGACGCCCCAAGCAAAGCCTAAAGCAAAGCTCGTTTCCGGAGGGTCGTGCCATGTCAAGCAGCCTCACAATCTCGACGCCAGCACCCGCACCTCGGACCGCGACGCTTAATCGCGTTGCCGCCGATCCGAATCGCGCCAGCGCCACGGTCTGGATCGCCGTCTTCGCGGCGATGATCGGCGCCTTCATGGCGATCCTGAACATCCAGATCACCAACGCCTCGCTGCTCAACATCGAGGGCGGCATCGGCACCGGTGTCGACAACGGATCCTGGATCTCCACGTCCTACCTGATCGGCGAGATCATCGTGATTCCGCTGACCGACTACCTGTCGCGGGTGTTCTCGTTCCGCAACATCATCCTGAGCTTCGCAACGCTGTTCGCAGCCTTCTCGGTCGCCTGTGCCTTCACGCACGATCTGCCGTCGATGATCACGATGCGCGGCTTGCAGGGCTTCTTCGGCGGCGTGCTGATCCCGATGGCGTTCACGCTGGTCTTCACCAAGCTGCCGAAGGGCCAGCAGCCGATCGGTCTCGCCATGTTCTCGCTCGCCGTGACGTTTGCCCCGGCCATCGGCCCGACCATCGGTGGCTATCTCACCGAGAATTACGGCTGGCAGACCATCTTCTTCGTCAACGTGCTGCCTACCGCGGTCATGGTGACCATCCTCTTCTTCACCCTGGAACGCGCTCCCATGAATCTCGGGCTTCTGCGCGAAGGCGACTGGTTCGGCATTGCGACCATGGCAGTTGGTCTCGCCTCGCTCCAGGCCGTTCTGGAGGAAGGCAACAAGGACGACTGGTTCGGCTCGCCCTTCATCGTGCGGCTTGCGGTCATCTCCGCGGTCAGCCTGTCGCTGTTCATCTACAACGAGCTCGTGGTCGAGAAGCCGCTGCTGCGCCTGCGCCTCCTGACGCAATGGAATTTCGGCGTCGGCACCATCGCCGCGGTGTTCCTCGGCTTCGCGCTGTTCGGCTCGGTCTATCTGCTGCCGGCCTATCTCGGCCAGGTGCAGGGCTACAATGCCGAGCAGATCGGCAACGTGCTGGCCTGGACCGGCCTGCCGCAGCTCCTGCTGATTCCGCTGGTGCCGAAGCTGATGCAGCGGTTCGATGCCCGCTATATCGCGACGATCGGCCTGCTGCTGTTCGCGGCGAGCTCGTTCATGAACATCATGATGTCGCTCGACTACTCAGGCGACCAGTTCTTCATCCCCAACGTCGTGCGCGCCGTGGGTCAGGCTCTCACCCTGGCGCCACTGTCGGCGCTCAGCCTCGGCAGCGTCGCGCCGCAGGATGCGCCGGCCGCCTCCGGCATCTCCAACATGATGCGTAACCTCGGCGGCGCCATCGGCACCGCGGTGCTCGCGACCATCGTCACCAAGCGTGAGCAGTTCCACTCCAACATCATCGGCCATTCGGTCACGCTTGGCCGCGAGGAAGTCCGTGATCGCATCGCACAGATGACCAATTACTTCATCGCGCACGGTGTGCCCGACCCCAACGCCGCGCGCGAGCAGGCCATCATCGCGCTCGGCAAGACGGTCAGGCGCCAGGCGCTGGTGATGGGCTATTCCGACACCTTTGCCGTGATCGGCGTGGTGCTGGTGCTCGCCGCGATCGCGGTGATGCTGACACGGCGCGTGAAGGCGGCCGGCGGGGGTGGCGCGCACTAGGCGCGCTTCTTCTCCCTCTCCCCGTTCTTACGGGGAGAGGGTCGGGGTGAGGGGCTCTCTCTACACGTGAGATCCATCGAGAGACCCGTACCCCCTCACCCGGATCGCAAGAGCGATCCGACCTCTCCCCGCAAGCGGGGAGAGGTGAAGGGTTACGGCGCGCAGGTGAAGCTCGCCGCTTCGGTCACCGGGCCGGACTTGTACTGCGGCCAGGCCGGCCAGCGACACAGCGGCAGTGCGCGCAGCACGGCAAATGACGGTGCCTCGAGCTTCTGCTCGCTGACCTCCAGATCGCCCGGCGCCTTGCCCTTTTCCACCCAATCGACCAGCACGCTCAGCATGTCGATATTGGCGGGCGCGCCGGAGCCGACATGGTCGACGCCGGGCGCGGTGTAGAGCCGCGCGAACTCCGCGGTCTCGGCCTTGCCGAGCTTGCGCTCGACGCTCTCGAAATAGCGGATGCCGGCATAGGGACTCTGCGCGTAGTCGGCCATGTGCTCGAGCATGATCAGCCGGCCGCCCCGCGCGCGAAAGCGGCTCAGATCAGGATCGGTCGAGTCCATCAGGCTGGAGACCTCGAGCAGCCGCGCCTTGTGGTCCTCCACCTTGTAGGTCGCGACGTCGAGCTTGGGATCGCGCGCGAACACATATTGAATGCCGCCGGCGCCGTAGATCCAGGCGATGCCGTTGTTGGGTGCAGGCGGCTGTGCCGGCGGCGCGGTGCCGAGCCACCACGCGGTCCAGCCGCCGGTAGGCCCGATGGCAGGCGTGTCCTCGCCTGAGATACCCCAACCCGGATAATCGTCGAGCTCGTTGGCCAGCGCGAACGGGAATTTGTAGGTCCCATGCAGCGTGTGCACCGCCTTGACCTGCGGCTCGGTGAGGCATTGATCGCCCGTCTTGCCGGCCTCACAGCGCAGCGTCTCGACCTTGAAGGCGGCCTTGCAGGCGACGGGATCCCGCACCAGCGCATTGCCAGCACCATCGGCCTTGTCGCAAGCCGTCCGCACCGCATCGGCGACGAGCTTGACCTGCGCCGGGTTGATCCAGCCCTCGCCCATGGTCGCAAGGCCCGAACGCGTGCCGGCATGCTGCAAGCCGACCCAGTTGATGACGGGCACGCGCGAAAAGATGCCGTCGAAATCGTCGGGATAGCGCTGCGCCATGGTGAGGCCCTCGCGGCCCCCTTCGGACGAGCCCATGAAGTACATCTTCTCCGGCTTCTTGCCATAAGCGCGCTGCATCAGCGCGATGGCGGCGTCACGCACCTTCTTGTAGGCGCGGTGCGCGAAGTTCTCGAAGGCTTCGTCGTTCAGCGCGAACAGCTGCGGCGGCTCGCCCGGCTTGGATTCGTGGCCTGAATCGGTGCCGTAGGTGACGAAGCCGCGCGCCAGCGGCGACGGCTTGTCGAAAGGATAGGCCGGCGGCAGGCTGAGGCCCGTGATCAGCACGCCGTTGAAGCCGCCGCCGCCATATTGCAGCGAGCGGCCGTTCCATTCGACCGGGAGATTGACCTGGAATTTGATCGGCGGCGCCTTGGGATCGACCGGATCGATATGGCCGAGCACCTTGCAGAAGGCGGGATTGGCCGGCGTGATGCGCCCCGACGGCGTCGGTCCGCGCTCGGCCAGGGCGAGCTGCGATGGCGCCAGCGATGTCGCGGAATCGATCTTCACGACATCCGTCCCGCCGGTGAGCCCCTTGCAGACCGTGTCCGCATCCTCCGCCAGCGTCGCCGCCGAGCCGGCGCTTGCACCCATTACGGCCGCAGCACCGGCGAGCCACGCACACAGCTTCGCAATCTTGCGCGCCATCGTTTCCATCCCCACTGTCTTGATATCGTTCAGCCGATAGGCCGACCAATTCAATGCAACTGACCGCCCCCCGTCAATTGCCACAGCCTGAACCAATCGCGCCAAGGAAGATCGCGGCCTGCCTACCGGAGCGCGCGCCGCCGTCCTAACGAATTGAAGCCAATGTGAAATTTTGTCCCACCACCGAACTCGGACGGCCTGTGCACCGACCAAGTCCACAGGGCTGTCATCAATCTGTCAGACGAGCCGGGCTTTCCTGCCCAAGCGGCAGGTCGAGATCCTGGCTGCGGCACGAACCAAGGAGCAAATGGTGAGCGAAACCATCAATGTCCCGGCACTTCCGACCGACGCATCCGCGGTCGCGCGGATCAAGTCCGAGATCGACATTTCGGATCGCTCGCGCCTCGTCACGTTTGGCGAGCGGGCCCAGCGCTCGGTGGTCGAGTTCGCCGACCGCATCCTCGCCCAGACCCAGAACCGCGAGCTCGGCGCCACCGGCAAGCTACTGACTGATATCCTCGGCAAGGCGCGCGGGCTCGATCCGGCCGATCTCAAGGACAAGGGCTTTCTCACCCGCCTGTTCTCGTCGGCGGAGGCGCGGTTGCGCCGCTTCACCGAGCAGTTCAACGACGTCGCCTCGCAGGTCGACCGCGTCTGCGTCGAGCTCGACCGCAACAAGGAGGTCCTGCGCCGCGACATCGCCCTGCTCGACGATCTCTACGAGCAGACAAGGGGTGCGCTCGGTCAGCTCGACATGCACATCGCCGCCGGCAAGGCGTTCACCGAGGAATTCCGCGGCGGCAAGCTCATCGAGATGGAGCGAAACGCGAAGGCGCAAGGCGCCGGCAGCGATGCCATGCTCGCCGCGCAGACCTATCAGGATGCGCTCCAGGCGCTCGACCGGCTCGAGAAGCGCGTGTTCTATTTGCAGCAGGCGCGCCAGATCGGCATCCAGCAGCTGCCACAGATCCGCATCGTCCAGTCCGGCGACGAGACGCTGATCGAGAATTTGCAGGCAACCACCGAGCTGACCATCCCGGTGTGGAAGCAGAAGATGATCCTGCTGCTCGGCCTCAACCGGCAGAAGTCGGCGCTGGAGCTGCAGAAGACGGTCACGGATGCGACCAACGAGATGATGCGCCAAGCTTCCGAGATGATGAAGACCCAGGCGATCGAGATCGAGAAGCAGTCGCAGCGCGGCATCGTCGACATCCAGACCCTGGAGAAGACCAACCGCGACCTGATCGACACCATCTCCGGCGTGCTCACCGTGCAGGAGCAGGGCCGCACCAAGCGCGCCGAGATCGAGCAGCGGATGTCGCAGCTGACGGATGAGTTGAAGACCGCGATCGCGAAGGCTGCGCCTTGATGCGTGCGTTGTAGCGGTTTCTCCATGAAGCTTCTGCATAAGGGCTGCTGCATGAAGGCTCGCGCATGAGGATTTTCGGTTTCCTCCGGCGTTCGTTGGCGTTGCTCGCCGTGCCTTTGATGGCCGCACTGCTGTCGGGCTGCGGCGGGCCGGGGCCGCAATTCACCATCCTCTCGGGCTCGGAGAACGACATCCTCGAGCCGCTGGTGCAGGAGTTCTGCAAGTCGCGCAACGCGACCTGCACCATGCGCTATCAGGGTTCGCTCGACATCGCCCTCGCGCTGAAAGCCGGCGATCCCGGCACCGATGCCGTGTGGCCGGCCGCCTCGATCTGGATCGACATGTTCGACACCACGCGGCGCGTGAAGATGGTCAAGTCGATCGTGCGGATGCCGGTCATTCTCGGCGTGCGCCGCTCCAAGGCGCAGGAGCTCGGCTGGATCGGCGCCAAGGTGACCGCCAAGGACATTCTCGGCGCGGTCGAGGGCGGCAAGCTGAAATTCCTGATGACGTCGGCGACGCAATCGAATTCGGGAGCCGCCGCCTATCTTGCAATGCTCGCGGCGGGGATCGGCAAGCCCGATCTGATCGAGGCCGGCGATCTCGACAAGCCCGAGGTGCTGGCGACGGCACGCGGACTCTTGAAGGGCGTCGAGCGCAGCGCCGGCTCCAGCGGCTGGCTCGCCGACCTCTACCGCGACGGCGAGCGCAGCGGCGCGCATTACCAGGCGATCTGGAACTATGAGGCGGTCATCAAGGAGACCAACGACAAGCTGATCGCCGACAATCACGAGCCGCTCTACGCAATCTATCCCGCCGATGGCGTGGCGGTCGCCGATTCGCCGCTCGGCTTCGTCGACCGTGGCCGCGGCAAGGAGGTCGAGAGCTTCTTCACCGACCTCCAGGCGTTCCTGCTCAATGGCGATACGCAAGGCAAGATCGCCAAGACCGGCCGGCGCGTCGAGATCGGCCGCGCCACGCCGCTTGCCGCGGACCCGAAGACCAATCTCGATCCGTCGCGTCCCGTGACCGTGATCCGTCCGCCGGAGCCGGCGGTGATCCAGAAAGCGCTGCTGATCTACCAGGAAGCGCTGCGCCGGCCCTCGCTGACCGCGCTCTGCCTCGACGTCTCCGGCAGCATGCAGGGCCCGGGCGAGACCCAATTGCTCGATGCCATGCGCTTCCTGCTCACGCCGGCACGCACGCGCGAGGTGCTAGTGCAGTGGACGAAGTCGGACGAGATCCTGGTGCTGCCGTTCAGCGATCACATCCTCTGGACGGCGCGGGCCACCGGCGACGAGAACGAGCAGACCGGCCTGCTCGCCCGCGCGCTCGAACTGCGCGCCGGCGGCGGCACCGACTTCTATACCTGTGCCGCGCAGGCGCTCGCCTTGATGAAGCCGCGGCTCGCCGACGGCCAGCATCTGCCGGCCATCGTCATCATGACCGACGGCAAGAGTCAGGGATATATGTCGACATTCGAGTCGGCCTGGCGTGCGGACGGTCATCGCGTGCCGGTGTTCGGCGTGACGTTCGGCTCCGAGGTCGACCGGGGCCAGCTCGACAATCTGGCGAAGCTGACCGGAGGCCGCGTGTTCGACGGCAGCAAGAGTCTCACCGACGCGTTCCGCGCCGTACGAGGGTACAACTGAATGGCCGCAATGCCGTCCGGGCTTGGCTGGATCGCGGGTGGGGTGACAGCCGCAGCGCTGTTGCCGTCGCTGGCGATCGGGCTCGGCGTGCCGTTCCTGATCGCACTCGCGATCAGCGCGGTCGCCGGCGGCGGCATCGTCGTGGCGCTGGCGCCGCGGAACCGCTTCGCCGCGCTCGAAGCTAGCGGCATTGCGCGCGGCAAGATCGAGTTTGCAAACGAGCTGCTGGCCGAAGCCGAGCCGCTCGCCGAGCGGATGGAATATACCGCATCCGCGATCCGCACCCGCGCGGTCGCCGATCGCATCCGTCATCTCGTGCAGATCGCCCGCGACATTTTTGCGGCGATCGAGAGCGATCCCTTGCGGCTCGACCGGGTGCGCCGGTTCCTGACCTACTATCTGCCGCGTGCCGCCGAGATCGCCGAGGCCTACCGCGCGCTGGAGAAGAGTGCCGTGCCCGACACCGCACGGCTCGCCGCCACGGGCGACATGATCGAGCGGCTCGACGGCGCCTTCACGCGCTATGCGGCCAATCTCAGGGACGCCGACCTCGACAAGCTTGATATCGAGCTGAAACTGCTCAAGAGCTCGCTCGACGAGGATATCGGCCCGATGCCGCCGGCAGCTCCGGTCGAGACCAAGAGAGGAAAGTCCTGATGGCTATCTCGCGCCGCGCCTTCGGCATCGGCCTCGTCGCTGCGAGCGCTGCGGCGACCGGCGGCTATGTTTATCTGCGCGAGCATCCTGAAATTGCCGGCCGCTTCGGCGAAGCCAAGCGGCTGTTCGGCTTTGCCGGCGGTGAGAAGGAAGGTTTTCTTGCCAACGCCCGGGTCAAGAACACGCTGGAGCGCCGCTTTGGCCTCGTCATCGACGGCCGCCGCGCAGGCTCGGTGGAAATGGTGCGCGAGCGCGCGCTGCTCGACCAGAAGCCGCAATTTTTGTGGCCGTCATCTTCGGTGCTCGTAGAAGTCGCTCGTTCCTCGGGCGTGAAGATCTCGCGCGACCAGGTGATCTTCAACTCGCCGATCGTGCTGTATTCCTGGGATCGCATCGCCGACGGCCTGGTCAAGGGCGGCATCGCCCAGCCCGCCGGCGGGCCGCGCTACACGGTGGACTTGTCGAAGCTTCTCAAGGCCATCATCGCCGGCGAGAACTGGTCGGCGATCGGCGTCGCCGATCTGTTCGGTCGCGCCCGCGTGGTCTGCACCGACCCGAACAAGTCCAACTCCGGCTTCATGTTCGCCGGCCTCGCCGCGAGCCTGTTGTCCGGCGACGTGGTGATGCCCGAGACTTTGAGCAGGATCGACGGCGATGTCGCCACCGTGTTCCGCCGCATGGGCTTCAAGCCGCCGTCATCAGGCAAATTGTTCGACGACTATGTCGCGGGCGGCGCAGGCGCGCAGCCGCTGATCGTCGGTTACGAGAACCAGCTGGTCGAATGGGTGCTCCAGGACGCCGAGCGCTGGAAGCGGCTCGAGGCCAATGCGCCGGCCAAGCCCGTCATCCTCTATCCGCAGCCCACCGTGTTCTCGGCCCATCCGCTGATCAGCGTCGAGCGCCAGGCTGACGACCTGATCGAGGCCCTGACCAGCGAAAGCCTGCTCGAAATGGCCTGGGAGGATCACGGTTTTCGCGGGCCGCTCGGCACCATCGGCAAGGCGCGCAACGCGCTGTTGCAGTCGCGCCTGCTGGAGCGAATCGACGCCGTGCTGCCGATGCCCGACGCGCCGGTCATGCTGGCCTTGCTCGACCGGCTGGCGGCCTAGGCAGTTCGTTCAGAACGATCCAAGTGCGCTGCCGAGTGCAATCACGGCCACCAGCGCCACGAGCGACGTCACGATGCCGACCATCACGATGTCGAAATAGCTGTCGCGATGCGTCAGGCCGCAGATCGCGAGCAGGCTGACCACCGCACCATTGTGCGGCAGGATATCGAGGGTCCCCGAGCCGATCACGGCCACACGATGCATCAGCGCAAGGTCGATACCGCTGCGCGCGGCGAGTTCGACATAGGTCGGGCCGAGCGCGTCGAGGGCGATGGTCAGGCCGCCTGACGCCGACCCGGTCAGTGCGGCAAGGATGTTGGTCGCGACCGCAAGCGAGACCAGCGGACCACCTTCGATCGCAAGCACCCAGTCGCGCACAATAGTGAAGGCCGGCAGCGCGGCGACCACCGCGCCGAACCCAACGAGGCTGGCGACGCTGAATGCCGGCAGCACCGAGGCATTCGCCCCGGCATCCATGGTCTGCCGCAATGCCGGTAGGCGCGCCCAGTTCAGCGCGATCGTCGTGGCAATGGCCGCGGCCAGCGCGACCGCGACCGACCATACGCCCGCGACCGCGGCGAGCGACGTCCCGCCAAAGCGTTGCTCGGCGAGGTAGGAGACATCGAGCCGCGGCAGCACGACGAGCGACATCACGAGATTGACTACGACGACGACGACCAACGGCAGGATCGCGCTCGCCACCGGTGACGGGCCGCTGCTGCGTTGCCCGCGCCTCAGTTCCGCCGGATCGAACTCGCGCGCCGTCGTCGCACGCTCGCGCACGAGCTCGTCGGCAGCCGCGCGCTCGGCCGCATCCTCGACGTCATCGCCATAGCCCTCCCCGGCGCGCCTGGCCGCGGCCTCGGCGCGATGCAGCCACCACAATCCCGCACCTAGCATGATGAGGGACGCGATGATGCCGAGGCCCGGCGCGGCAAACGGCGTGGTGCCGAAGAACGGCATCGGAATCGCATTCTGGATCGACGGCGTGCCCGGCAGCGCCGACATGGTGAAAGTGGACGTGCCCAGCACGATGGCCGCCGGGATCAGGCGGCGCGGAATCGCGGCCGCGCGAAACAGCGAACGCGCCATCGGGACGATCACGAAGAACGCAACGAACAGGCTGACGCCGCCATAGGTCACGGCCGCGCCGGCCAGCACGACCGCGAGGATCACGCGGCGCTCGCCGAGGCGCTCGGCCATGAAGCCGGCCACCGACGTGACCGCACCGCTGTCGTCCATCAGCTTGCCGAACACGGCGCCGAGCAGGAAGATCGGGAAGAACTGCGCCAGGAAGCCGCCGGCATTCACCATGAAGACCTGGGTCAGGTTCGCGAGCAGCGGCTCGCCCCCGAACAGTGCGGCAACGAGCGCGGCGAACGGTGCGAGCAGGAGCACACTCCAGCCGCGAAACGCAAACAGCACGAGCAGACCGAGCCCGACGAGGAGGCCGAGCAGACCCATGCTTCAGCACTCCGACAGCAGCACGTCGAGATCGGCCGTCGATTGCCGGCCGATATCCGCGCCATGCTCATCGAGAAACGCCTCCGCGGCGAGACGCCCCTCGGCGCGCAACATCGAGACGAACTCCCACTCCGCATTGAGCTTGGACGACGCGCCAAACTTCGCCAGCATGTCGCTCTTGATCCGGTGCGTCCGCATCTTGGCCCAGCGCGCGCCCTCGCCGCTGCCGGGATCGGCGGCCTGGCGCAGCAGCGCGATCATGCGCAGCTCTTTCATCAGCGGCGAATTGAAGGAGATTTCATTGAGGCGGTTGAGGATCTCCGCAGCCGTCCGCGGCTCCTCCGGCCGCTCGGTCGGATTGATCTGGACCAGGATGGTGTCGTGCGCGTCGCTTTCGCGCACCAGGGGCGTGATGGTCGGATTGCCGGCGAAGCCGCCGTCCCAATAGGGCTCGCCATCGATCTCGATGGCGCGGAACATGGTCGGCAGGCAGGCCGATGCGAGCAGGACGTCGGCCGTGATCTCGGCATTGCGGAAGATGCGTCCACGCCCGGTGCGTACCCGCGTCGCCGTGATGAACAGCATGATCGGCGAGCGCGCCAGCCGCTCGAAATCGATGCTCTCGGCCAGCACCGCGCGCAGCGGGTTGTACCCGGTCGGATTGAGGTCGTAGGGCGAGAGCACCCGGGACATCAGGTCGGTGAAGATGTAGAACGGCGAGGTATCAAGCGTCCAGCGGCCCATCAGCCGGTCGAGCGGCGAACGCTGCAGCGGGCTGAAGGCCGCGGCCCTCGACACCCGGCGCCAGTATTGCTCGAGCGCCTCACGCGCGCCCTCGGCGCCGCCGGCGGTCCAGCCGTCCGCCAGCACCGCCGCATTCATCGCGCCTGCCGACGTTCCGGAGATCGCGGCAATGCTGAGCCACCTCTCCTCCAGCAGGCGATCGAGCACGCCCCAGGCGAAGGCGCCGTGGGAGCCGCCGCCCTGAAGTGCGAGGTCGACGAGTACGGGATCCCGTTCCATCGCATCACCGCCGCAACTGAAGCTCAAATTCGACGCGAATTATACCGCGCCAACGATGACGACAGTTTAGGGAGCGGAGGCCGCGAAATGCAACCGGAACGTAGGCCCGCCTAAAGCGCGATGAGATTTGGATGAACCGTCATCGCGCTTTAGGTTGTTGTTTGCGCATGATCTTTCCGGAAAACCGCTTCGCACTTTTCCGGATCATGCTTTAGTGCTCGAACACCAGCCTTGCGCCCACCGTGCCTTCGAGGCCGCGGATCTGCTGAAGCAGGGTTCCGGAATCCTGTCCCGCAAGGTCGGCGTCGAGCACGACATAGCCGAGGTCGCCTGCGGTCTCGAGATATTGCGCGGCGATGTTGATGTCGCGCTGGAGGAACACCTCGTTCAGGCGCCGCAGCATGCCCGGCACGTTGCGATGGACATGGCTGAAGCGCGCGCCGGACGGACGCAAGTGCAATTGCACTTCCGGGAAGTTCACCGCGCCCATGGTCGAGCCCGTGATGAAATAGTCGACCAGCTTGCGCGCGACCTCCCCGCCGATGCGCTCCTGCGCCTCCTCGGTCGAGCCGCCGATATGCGGGGTGAGGATGACGTTCTCGAGGCCTTGCACTGGGCTCTTGAAGCGGTCGGCGTTCGACGACGGCTCGACCGGAAACACGTCGATCGCGGCGCCGGCGAGATGGCCATCGCGCAAGGAGCGCGCGAGCGCGTCGAGATCGACCACGGTGCCGCGGCTGTTGTTGATCAGGAACGAGCCCGGCTTCATCGCCCGCAGCTCGTTCTCGCCGATCATGCCTGCCGTCTCCGGCGTCTCGGGCACGTGCAGGCTGACGACATCGCTCTGCGCCAAGAGCTCCTCCAGCTTCTCGACCGGCTCGGTGTTGCCGTGGCGGAGCTTGTCGGTGCGGTCGAAATAGATCACGCGCATGCCCATCGCCTCGGCCAGGGTCGAGAGCTGCGAGCCGATATTGCCGTAACCGATGATCCCGAGCGTGCGGCCGCGCACCTCGCGGCTGCCGGTCGCCGACTTGTCCCAGCCGCCGTCATGCGCCGAGACCGAGCGCGGGAAGATCCGCCGCAGCAGCATCACGATCTCGCCGATCACGAGCTCGGCGACGCTGCGAGTGTTGGAGAACGGCGCATTGAACACTGGAATACCGCGCTTGCGCGCCGCCAGCAGATCGACCTGGTTGGTGCCGACGCTGAAGCAGCCGACCGCGAGCAGGCCGTCCGTGGCCGCGAGCACCTCATCGGTGATCTGGGTGCGCGAGCGGATGCCGAGCAGCGACACGCCCTTGAGCGCCTGGCGCAGGTGCTCGCCGTCCAGCGCCTTGGTCAGCCGCTCGACATTGGTGAAGCCCGCGCTCTTGAACAGGTCGACAGCGCTGTCATTGACGCCTTCGAGCAGCAGCGCCTTCGCGCTCCGCTCAGGGCTTTGGCCTGGGGCTGACATGAAATCTCCATAGGTGACGGCTTTGCCGCAGCTCTTAGACCGCGGACGAGGCGCAGCACAATAGGGTTTGGATACGGGGAGAAGATGGCGGAGCGAGGTAGCAGTGCTGGTGTACCAGACCCGTCATCGCGCTCACAACGCCGTCCCGTCATCCTGAGGTGCGAGCGGCGCGATGCCCGGCATCGCGTCGGGAGCCTCGAAGGATGTACGGCCCCGATGCAGCCGGGGCCGTCGCCCTTCGAGGGCCGCCAAGAGGCGGCCACCTCCAGCGACAACGGCTTCGCCGTTGCGCGGGGGTGACGGATAACGCAGTCAGCGGTCAGATCACATAAAACCCGTGCGTGCCATCGAGCCGAAGCTGCTCGACGAGGCCGTACTCCCAATCGAGATAGGCCTGCATCGCCTTCTCCGCGACATCCGTGCCTTCATAGGGGCGGCGGTAGCGATGCGCCGGGTCGGGCTTCGGCAGCACGCGCGGCGGGCCGATCTCGAGGGCGCCGTCATAGCCGCCTTCGAGCACATAGACCTCCCAGCCCATCTGCGCGAGCCATGACGCCGTCATGTCGGCACGCACGCTTTTGTCGTCGGACAGGACAATGCGCGCGCCACGCACCGGCGCGGCCATGTCGGTCTCCTGGACCAGCTGGCCGCCGGGATAATGGCGGAAGCCGGGGAGATGCCCGGTCGCGTATTCCTCGGCATCGCGTACGTCGAAGCGATAGAGCGTGCGATCACGGTCTGCGAGCAGCACCGCCATCTCGCTCGCGCCGATGCGGCGGACGCCGGCGCGATAGGCGACATCGCGGGCATTGGCCGGGCCGCCTTCGAACGGTCCGATCGCACCGCGCCGGTCCGCGCCGTGGTTGAGCGTATGCCGCGCCAGCGTCCAGCCGATGGTGCCGTTGCGCAGCGCGCGTACCTTGTTCGGCACGCCGGCATTGATCAGCGACTGCGTGCCGATGATCGAGCGGGTGCGGCCGGCGCAGTTGACGATGATGGTGGTGTCGGGATCTGGCGCGGCCTGCCCTGCCCGCAGCACCAGCTCCGCACCGGGCACGCTGACCGAGCCCGGAATGTTCATGGTCGCGTATTCGTCGAAACGCCGGACGTCGAGGATGGCGATGTTGGCCTTGTCGGCGATCAGCTTTGCCACCTCGTCAGCACTGAATGAGGGCGTGTGGCGGCGCGCCTCGACCAGCTCGCCAAAGGCCTTGGAATAGGAATTGACGTCCTCGAACATTTGATAGCCCGCCCCGCGCCAGGCTTTCAGCCCGCCTTCGAGCGCGCTGACATTGGTGTAGCCGAGCGCGGCAAAACGTTCGGCGCCGGTCTCAACCAGCCCCTCGCCGTCGTCATAAAGCACGATCGCCACGTCCTTCCGCGGCAGCCGCAGCTCGGCTTCGATCTCGATCCGGTCCGCGGCCATGTTGGCAGCAAACAGCGGATGGCCGGTGGCGAAGCCCGCCTCGTAGCGGAGATCGAGCAGCGCGATCTCCTCCCGCAGCAGCAGCGCGCGGCGGATGTCGGCGGGGGTGACGGTGGGGAGTTTCATGGCGTGGGCCTTGGCGAGGACAAGCCAAGGGCTTTTGAACGATTGTTGCGCGCTTGGCTAGCCTTCGCGGCCACTCACTCGCCCGGAACAAGCCGCCCGAGCGCCGGCTGCGCCGGGCGCCGCAGCTTGCGGCGCGACAGATAAAGCAGAACGCCTGTCACCGAGAACAGCGGCATCAGGGCCGCGGCGATCATGAAGGCGAGCTTGCCGGGCCAGCCCAGGACTGCGCCACGATGGATGTCGAGCACGTTGGCGATGATCTTCTCGCCGAACGTCTTGTCGGCATAGCGCTCCGCGGAGACCACCTGCCCCGTGATCGCATCGATGCGGAATTCGTCGCGCGTGGTGTCGAGCGTCGAGTCTTTCGGCCACGACCGGATCCGGATCACCGTCCCGGGGCCGCCGGGCAGCGTCAGTAGAGCCCTGGAGAAGCGGTCGCCCTGCTCACGTCGGAGCGTGGTCCATGCCTGATCGAATCCGATCGCCGCTGTCGGTTCGTGACGAACGGCGTCGCGCGGTGCCTTTGCAGACATCTTTGGCTGCATCTTGGCAGCGGCGATCTCCGGGCGCGCCAGCAGCCAGGCGACGCCATCCTTGTACCAGTCGAACGAGTACCAGAGGCCGGTCAGCGTCATCACCACATAAATCGGCAGCACCCAGGTGCCGATCACGGCGTGCAGCGATCGATGCAGGCCGCGTCCGCTGAGCGCCAGGTTCGGCTTCAGCCACATCTTGACGCTCGTGGCGCGACGCGGCCAGCGCAGTACCAGCCCCGAAACCAGCATGACGATGAGCCCGAGCGCGGCAATGCCGGTGATCTGGCGGCCCCACCCCTTGGCGTCGCCGGGGATCAGCAGCCAGCGATGCAGCCTGCGGACGGTCACGAAAAACTCCTCGCCACGCGGCGAGCCCAGCACGCGCGCATCATAGGGATCGACATAGAGTGATGTCGGCCGCGTGCCCTGCTCGTCGCGGGCGAAGCGGACACGTACCGCGGCAGTCGGATCGCTCGACAGCATGACGGCCGAGACCTGGCCGACGTCCTGCCCCGCCTTCAGCTGCGCGACCAGTTCGTCTGGCGTGAGCGCCGGCTTCTCGCGCGGCACGACATGCATGAGGCCGGCGTTGAGATGCTCGACGATCTCGTCCTCGAAACTCATGATCGCGCCGGTCAGCGCGATCAGGGCAAGTAGCAGTGCGAGCACGAGGCCCGCAATCGAATGGACCTGGACCAGGACGGCCTTGATGCTATGCCCCACCCTATTCATCGAAGCCGGCCTTCCTGATCAAGGCGATCGCGGCCTGCCGCTGGGCGGCGATCCGGTCGATCGGCAACGCATCGGCAGCGAACGCACCGATGTCGGTAACGATCGGAGTCCGCTCCGCTGCGGCAAGCACGGGATATTCGAGTTCAGCGGCGGCAAAGATTTTCTGTGCTGCCGGCGTGACGAGGAACTCGAGCAGTTCTTGCGCAGCTTCCCGATGCGGCGCGTGTTTCGCAATGGCGGCGCCCGTGAGGTTCACATGCGCACCGCCGCCCCTGAAGGCCGTCGGGACAGCCTTGACCTCCGTTGCCCATGCACGCCAGCCGGCGCCTTCGCGTCCGTCGCGCAATTGCGCCAGCGCCACGGTGTTGCCGATGCCGATCTCGCAAGTGCCTTGCGCAATCTCGCGGATCACGTCGTTGTCCTTGCCATCAGGCTTGTGGGCGAGATTGGCTTTCAGGCCAGTGAGCCAGGCCGCCGTCGCCGCTTCACCGTGATGGACGAGATAGGCCGCGACCAGTGCGACATTGTTCTGATGCAGCGGCGTGCGCATGCAGAGCTTGCCGCGCCATCTGGGGTCGGCGAGGTCCTCATAATTGATCGAAGCAAGCGTGCTGTCCTTGCGCACGAAAACGACGCGCGGCCGGATCGACAGGGCGAACCATTGCGCGGTGCCGTCGCGCAAATTCGCCGGCACCGCGTGTGCGATAGGCCCGGATGCAAAGGGCTGGGTCAAGCCGAGTTCAGCAAGTTGCGTGGTCTTGTCCAGACCGATCGTCAGCAGCACGTCGGCCGGCGACGTCTCGCCTTCCGATCCGAGCCGCTTCACGAGACTGTCCTCGACGAAGACGATCTTCACCTTGATGCCGCTGGCTTCCGCGAAAGCAGCGGCCGCAGGTTCGACCAGGGCAGCCTCCCTAGTCGAATATAGCGTGACGTCTTCGGCGCGGCTCGCAGTTGTGCCGGCAAGGCAGGCAGCCGCCAGCGCGACCCGGACCGCGAAGGCGTTGCGCCGCGCCGCCATCGCTAGAACTTCACCGTGGCCGACAGCGAGAAGCGCCGCGCATCGCCGATCGCGACGGCCAGAGCACTCCCGGTGGTGGACGTATAGTAGACCTTGTCGAACAGGTTCTTGACGTTGAACTGATAGGTCACCGGCAGATTGTCGACCTTGGTGTCATAGGTCGCAAAGACATCCGCGACGGTATAGGCCGGCATGAAGAAGGTGTTCGCGGAATCGCCGGGCCGGTCGCCGACATAATGCGCACCGCCGCCAAGCCGCAGACGGCCGGGCAATCTGTCGCCGAAATCGTAGACGAGATAGAGCGAGGCCGTGTTCATCGCGGCATTCAGCAGTTTTGCGTTGCCGTTGACGGGATCGTTGATCAAGCGTGCATCGGTATAGCCGTAGCTGCCGATCATGCTCCATTCATCGGTCAGCCTGCCGGTGACGTCCAGTTCGACGCCACGCGATCGCGCCGCACCGGACGCGCGCGCCGCCGACTTGCCGTTACCGATATCGTCCAGCACCAGCACGTTCTTCTTCTCGATGTCGTAGACCGCCAGGGTGCCCGACAGCCGCTTGTTGACGTCGAACTTCAGGCCGGTCTCCCACTGCGTTCCCTCCTCAGGCGCGATGGTGGAATCGACGACGAAGCCGGTGGTGAATGCCGCAATCGTCGAAGTCGGCTTCAGCGACTGCGTGTAGCTCACATAATAGGAGAGCTGATCGCTCAGCTTGAAGATGACGCCGCCGAGCGGCAGCACCTTGTCACCCGCCAGATTGGTGTTCGTGATGAAGTTCGGCCGGCCCTTTCCGGCGAGCTGCTCGTATTCCATCCAGCGCACGCCGCCGACCACGGACAGCCAGTTGGTGACGTGGAACGTGTCCTGGGCGAAGAAGCCGCGGGTGCCGAGCTTGTCGGTCTGCTCGCTGTCGACCCCCGAAACGGTCGTGCCTGGTGTGACGAGTCCGTAGACGGGATTGTAGAAATTGAAGCTCGGCGTCGCCTGGCGAATCAAATCGTGGCGATCGATCGTGCGATAGAGCGCCTCGCCCCCGAACAGGATCTCGTTGCGGAAGCCGCCCACCCAGACGTCGCCCTGCAGGTAGGAGGTGCCGTAGCTGGCATTGCTCAGCGAATTCTGCGTGCCGTCATTGCTGCGGGTCTCGACGCCGGTCTTGGCATTGACGCCGGTGATACGAAGCTGATTGGCGCTGAAGGTTTCGGTGTTGTAGCTGTAGGCCGCCGTGACCTTCCAATTGTCGTCCAGCTTCTGCTCGACCGAGGCCTGCACCAGGTCGGAGGTGCCCCACATATTGTTGAAGGGCTCATCGAGCCGACGCTCCTTGGGGATCGCCAGCGGCGTGCCGTTGACGAAGGCCGTCCCGCGATCGAACGGAGTGATGAACTCGCGGTGCTCGTAGGTGAGCTGAACCGTCGTGGTGTCGCCGTACCAGGCCAACGACGGGTTCACCAGCATCTCCCGGTGACGGCCGAAATTGCGCCAATAATCCTCGCTGACGCCGTAGCCGATGAAGCGATAGGCAAGACCGCCGTCGCCGATCGGACCGGTGATGTCGAGCGTGCCATCGGCGCCGCTGCGGTTGTTGGCGTAGGTCGAGCCGAGCAGCGTCACCGAGCCGTGCTGGTAGAGCTCCGGCCGCTTGCTGATGGTGTTGACGATGCCGCCGGGATCCATGATGCCGTAGAGCAGCGAAGCCGGCCCTTTCAGCACTTCGACACTGTCGACCGCAGCGTTCAGGCTGCGGCCCTGCACCAGCGGCATGCCGTTGCGCATGATCGAACCGTCGCGATTGTCGCCGAAGCCACGGCGGATGACGGCGTCCTGGGTCCCCGCGAGCGTATTGGTCTGGGTGATACCGGAAATATTGACCAGCGCGTCGTCGATGTTGCGCGGCAGCTGGTCCTTCAGCACCTGCGCGGGGACGACGTTGACGGTCTGCGAGGTATCGAGCGGCGAGGCGCCGCTGCGCAGCGTGGTTGAGCTCGGCATCGCGCGGTAACCGAGCTTGGCCGCCTGTTGTGCGGCCGCTTCAGACGCCGCGCGTTCCGACAATGTCGGCGCTGCAGGTGCGGGATTGCGATCGGATTGACGGCGCGCAACGGCTTGCGCACGCCGCGAAGCTTGGCTCGATGCACGCGCCGGCTTCGGCCGCTGCACCGGGGCATCCACCGTCACCGGCGGAAGTGTCGATTGCGCCTGCGCGCTCGCGTTGGAGGGGCATTCGGCGAGCAGCACGGCTGCGCCAATGAGAAGACCTGCACGGCTCCTGCAGGCACCGGTTCGATGGCCGCTGTCGCGGCCATCCAGATGAGCACGCACGTTCGATTCACTTCCAAGTCAGACACAGCATTGAAGCTGGCGCGTCTAACAGTCGCCGGACGTGAAGAGAACCGTAGGCGGGATTGAATCGCTCTAGTGTTGAATCATTCTAAGAGCAGATCGCGGCGTTACGGCAATCACCAATTGCCGTCGCACCAGGCGCGACACGCTGCACGAGAATTTCAGGCAGCATGTCGCGAAATTGCGCGATCTCACGCGATCGCAGGAGCGATCAGCTCGTCGAGCTTCCGCTTGAATGCGGTGCCGTCGGACAACGCGCGAAGCGGCGGGCGCACACGCAGCCAGGCTGCGTCACCCGTCTGCGCCGCCAGGATCGCCTTCAGCGTCGGGAGGAACGACGGCGTCTTCACGACGACGTCGATTGCGGCCTGCATGCGCGCCTCGACATCCCGCCCGTCGATCATGCCCTTGACCAGCTCGGGCACGACATTGGCCATGCCGCAGATGGTGCCGGCGCCGCCGGCGGCGATCGCGCGGGCGATGTCGGCTTCATTGCCGACAGTGATGGCGAGCTCGGGAGCAGCAGCGCGGAACGCCTGGAATTGCTTGAAGTCGCCGCTGGAGTCCTTCAGGCCCGCGACCACCTTGCCGTAGCGCTTGCGCAGGTTCGCGGCGACGCTGGTCGGGATCGCGACGCCCGAGACCTGCGGGATGTGATAGAGATAGGCGCGCAGCCGATCGTCGCCGACACCGTCGATGATCGCGGCAAACGCGTCCTCGATACCCTCGGGCGTGACGCTGCGATCGAAATAGGGCGGCAGCATCAGGACGTGTCGCAGGCCGAGGCCGAGCACGGCGCGCGTCAGCGCGATGCTGTCGCTGATGGCGGGAAAGCCGCCCCCGATGCCGATGCGTTCCGCCGCAACCCCGGCCTTGAGCATGGCCTCGATGGTCGCGACGCGCTCGGTCACGTTGAACGAGGTGCCCTCGCCGGTGGTGCCGAACAGCACGACGCCGTCGACGCCCTTGCTGAAGAGCTGCTTGGCATGGACCGCGAGCTTGGCGCAGTCCACGCTGCCGTCCGCCGCCAGCGGCGTCGCCGATGCCACCCAGAACCCGCGAATTGCCTCTGCCATCTCACAACCCCTTCATATTCTTCGATCCCGGACCGAGCCCCCTGATCTCCAAACGATCCGAGGAGGCTTTCCCGAGCCTTGTTTTTGCTTTACTTTCCATCTTGTACCTTACATACAAGACAGGCGCAAACCCTTTCCACCCTCACGGCGCGCATGAGGCGCAGCTGAATTTAGAGGAGGTCTCGCATGAACATGGTGACCCCCATCGAGCATCCCGACCGATTGCTCAGCGCCTTGCGCGACAAACTTGGCGCGGCGGCGGTGCTGACCGGCGCGGACGTGCCCGCGCGCAATTGCAACGACTGGAGCGCGAGCCTGCCGCAGACGCCGCTGGCGGTGATCCGTCCGCTCGACGCGCAGGGCGTTGCGGACGCGATCCTGACCTGCCGGCAGGCGCGCCTGCCGTTCGTGCCGCAGGGCGGATTGACCGGGCTATGCCGCGGTGCATCGCCTGAAGCGGGTTGGGTCGTAATCTCGCTGGAGCGCATGACCGGGATCGAGGAGATCGACCCTGCCTCGATGACGATGACGGTGAAGGCAGGCACACCGCTGGAGACGATCCAGAAGGCCGCTGACGAGGCCGGTTTCTTCTTCCCGCTCGACCTCGGTTCGCGCGGCTCCTGCGCCATCGGCGGCAATCTCTCGACCAATGCCGGCGGCAACCGCGTGATCCGCTACGGCATGACGCGCGAGCTGGTGCTCGGTCTCGAAGTCGTTCTACCCGACGGCACCATCATCACCAGCCTCAACAAGCTGATGAAGAACAATGCCGGCTATGATCTGAAGCATCTCTTCATCGGCTCCGAGGGCACGCTCGGCATCATCACCCGCGTGGTGCTGAAACTGTTCCCGAAGCCGCGTTCGACCGTGGCCGCGCTCTGCGCGCTGAAGGACTATGCCGCGGTGATCGACCTGCTCGGTGCCGCGCGCAGCGGACTCGGCCCGCTGCTGTCAGCGTTCGAGGTGATGTGGCCGGACTATTGGGACGTCATCACAACGCGCGCCGGCGTGAAGCCGCCGGTCGCGGCAGGCCACGGCCTCTACGTGCTGGTGGAAGCGCAAGGCACCGACGAGGGCATCGACGCGCCGCGCTTTCAGGCCTGGCTCGAAGAGCTGATGGAGCGCGGCCTGCTGGCCGATGCGGCCGTGGCGCAATCGCTGGCGCAGGCGCAGGCGTTCTGGCGCGTGCGCGACATCTGCGCCGAGTTCGGCCAGGTGCTGGGGCCGCACATCTCCTACGACATCGGCCTTGCGGTGGCGCGCATGGACGAGTTCGCCACGCGCTGCAAGGCGGCGCTCGCTTCCGGCATCAAGGGCTGCGAGAGCGTCTATTACGGCCATATCGGCGACGGCAATCTGCATCTCGTCTCCTGGGTCACGGGCCTCTCCGTCGAGCAGCAGCCGAAGGAGGAGATGGACGCGATCATCTATGGTCTCGTGCGCGAGCTCGGTGGCAGCGTCTCCGCCGAGCACGGCATCGGCACGCTGAAGAAGAAGTGGCTGGGTCATGCCAGGAGCGAGGCCGAGATCGCGCTGATGCGCACCCTGAAGGCCGCGCTCGATCCCGATCATCTGCTCAATCCCGGCAAGGTGATCTGAGCGGGAGCGCGCATGCGATCGCTCAAGCTCGATACGCCGAAATCGCTGTCGCAGCGGGTGATGCAGCGGCTGCGGCAGGCCATCATCGACGGCGAGTTCGCGCTGGGTGCGGCGATCTCCGAGGAGATGGTCGCCAATTCCTTCGGCGTCAGCCGCACGCCGGTGCGCGAGGCGATGGGCCAGTTGCAGGCGCAGGGTCTCGTGGTGATCCGCCCGCAGGTCGGCAGCTTCGTGTTCACGCCGAGCGCGGAGGACATCGATGCGCTCTGCACGTTCCGCGTGGCGCTCGAGCCCAAGGCCGCCGGGCTCGCCTTCCGCCACGATCGCGATGGTGCAATTGCGTCAATGAGCGATGCGATCGCGGCGATGGAGCCCGCGGTCGAGGCCAAAGACAACATCGCCTATGGCCGCGCGGACGCCGCTTTCCACGAGGCGCTGTTCACCCATTGCGGCAACCGCTACCTCGCCGAGTCCTACCAGCTCGTCTCCGGGCGCGTCGCCGCGCTGCGCACCAATCTGACCTCGCCGATCGACGTGCGCACCCGCTCGTCCTTCGACGAGCATCGCAGGCTGCTCGATCTGTTCGCACGCGGCGAGCTCGCGGCGTTCGAGGCGCTGATGACGACGCACATCACCAATTCGGGCGTGATCTATGCCAAAGCCTTGAAGGTGGATTGAGCGCGCCTACCGCGCGTCCCTCGATCCCGGCCTGTCCAGAAAATCCAGCGCGGTATTGATCTGCTCGAGCTGATGCTCAATCTTGTCGCGATCCTCGACGGCTTGCGCCTTTTCGAGCAATTCCACCAGCTTCTGCTTTCGCGCCAGCAAGTTCTCTATGACCGTACTCACAGCTCCCCCATCGCCCCGAAGCGAGCATCGGGGCAAAAGTCCGGTCACAGGCGCCGGAATCGTCGAGGCGCGCGCGAGCACGGCTCGCGCGGGCGCCTAGGTCAGAATGTTCGCGGAGGCGGTTGGTTCCTGCGAGCGAACCACAATGCTGAACACATGTGACGAATTCAGCGCTCACCGCGCCGTGACCATGCCCGCGAGTTGCACCGGAGCCACATGGGTGCGGGCGACCGAGACCGAGAACACCGCCAGCAGCGCGCAGACCATGCAGAGCCTCATCCGCACCGTCCTTCGATCAGTGATCGGCAGAAGCAGGAAAAACAACATCGCGGGGATCAGCAGTGCATCGATCAGAAAGAACATGACTCTCTCCCATGAAACTGATGGGAGGATGCTGGGGCCCGCGCGGCAGGTATGTGGACGGCATCACACATTTGGGGGCGCTGTCCGCGCAATGCGGGCGTGATACGGTCCTGCAAAACAAGCACCGTCATTCGGGCAAATGAGGAAGCGCGCCATGCACAAGGTCTGGATCGAGGCGGCGTTGAATGGACCGTGGAGCCGCGCGCTTCAGCCCGGCATACCCGACACGATCGAGGCGATCGTCGCCGAGGGCATCGCCTGTGCGGAAGCCGGCGCGGCGATCATTCACACTCACGCCTATGACGGCGGCGGACCGCAGACGTTCGACTGGCAGGTCTACGCCCGCATCATCGAGGGCATTCGCGCCAAGATCGACGTGCCTGTCTACCCCTCCATCCCCGGCCTCGATGCGCGCGGCAATGTCGCCGACCCCAAGGCGCGCTTCGCCCATATCGAGGCATTGGCCGAACGCGGCCTGCTCGAATTCGCGGTGGTCGATCCCGGCAGCGTCAATTTCACGCTGACCGCGACCAAGGCGCAGGCGAAGCCGGCGGAGACCTATCTCAATCCGGAGACCCATATCCGCCACGGGCTCGACGTCGCCAGACGCCACGACATCCACCCCGCCTTCGCCATCTACGAGCCGGGCTTCATCCGCGCCGGCGCAGCGCTGGCGCGCGCAAACGGCGTGAAGACGCCGGTCTACCGCTTCATGTTCTCGCAGCAATTCGCCTTCTGCTTTCCGCCGAAGCCATATGGCCTGGCGGCGCTGGTCACGCTGACGGAGGAAGAAGCGCGCGGCGCGCCCTGGATGGTCTCCGGTCTCGGCGTCGACATCACGCCGCTGATCGGCGAAGCGGTGGCGCGCGGCGGCCATGTCCGCGTCGGGCTCGAGGATGCGCTGCTGGGCTCCACAGTGACCAATCTCCGCCTGGTCGAGGACGCCGTGCGGATGGTCCGCGAGCATGGCGGCGAGCCGGCCACGACAGCCGAGGTCCGGCGGGGGCTCGCGAACGGTTAACGCGCCCGAACGAGCCGGGAACCGCGATCTTTCACGCGTCCGTCGGTTGTATTCGCGGGCCGGGAGTCCTATGCGTAAGCGCCATGGACACCCAGATCATCACCGCCGAAAAGCCCCTGATGGCTCAGGCGCGCCCGCGCAAGCCGGCGCCGTTCCTCCCGATGAGCCGCGCCGAGATGGACGCGCTCGGCTGGGATGAATGCGACATCGTGCTGGTGACCGGGGATGCCTATGTCGACCATCCGAGCTTCGGCATGGCGATCATCGGGCGGCTGCTGGAGGCGCAGGGATTCCGGGTCGGCATCATCGCGCAGCCGGACTGGCACTCGGCCGAGCCCTTTAAGGCGCTCGGCAAGCCAAAGGTGTTCTTCGGCGTCACCGGCGGCAACATGGATTCCATGGTGAACCGCTACACCGCGGACCGGCGCATCCGCAGCGATGATGCCTATACGGCCGGCGGTGAAGGCGGCAAGCGGCCGGACCGCTGCACCATCGTCTACGCCCAGCGCTGCCGCGAGGCATTCAAGGATGTGCCGATCGTGCTCGGCGGCATCGAGGCCTCGCTGCGCCGGATCGCGCATTACGATTACTGGTCCGACAAGGTGCGCCGCTCGGTGCTGGCCGATGCCAAGGCGGACTTGCTGCTCTACGGCAATGCCGAACGCGCCGTGGTCGAGGTGGCGCAGCGGCTCGCCGCCGGCGAAGCGCCGCGCGAGCTCGACGACATCAGGGGCGTCGCGCTGTTCCGCCGTGTGCCGGAAGACTATGCCGAGCTGCACGCCGACGATCTCGATTCCGCCGACGAGGGCGCAACGCGCCAGAAGGGCGCCACCGTGATCCGGCTGCCGGCGCTGGAGCAGGTCGAGCAGGACAAGGAAGCTTATGCGCGCGCGTCACGCGTGCTGCACCGGGAGAGCAATCCCGGCAATGCGCGGCCGCTGGTGCAGCGTCATGGCGATCGCGACCTCTGGCTCAACCCGCCGCCGATCCCGCTGACTTCCGATGAGATGGACGCGGTCTACGACCTGCCTTACGCGCGCGCGCCGCATCCGTCCTATGGCGATGCGAAGATTCCGGCCTGGGACATGATCAAGTTCTCGGTGACGATCATGCGCGGCTGCTTTGGCGGCTGCACCTTCTGCTCGATCACCGAGCACGAGGGGCGCATCATCCAGAACCGCTCGGAAGGCTCGATCCTGCGCGAGATCGAACGCATTCGCGACAAGACACCGGGCTTCACCGGCGTGATCTCCGATATCGGCGGCCCCACCGCCAACATGTACCGCATGGCGTGCAAGGACCCGAAGGTCGAGGCCGCGTGCCGGCGACCGTCCTGCGTCTTCCCCGAGATCTGCCCGAACCTCAACACCTCGCATGACGATTTGATCCGGCTCTATCGCAAGGTGCGCGAGACCAAGGGCATCAAGAAGGTGATGGTCGCCTCCGGCGTGCGCTACGACCTCGCGGTCGAGAGCCCCGAATACATCAAGGAGCTCGTCACCCATCACGTCGGCGGCTACCTCAAGATCGCGCCTGAACATACCGAGCGCGGCCCGCTCGACAAGATGATGAAGCCGGGCATCGGCGCCTACAACAAGTTCAAGCGGATGTTCGATGAAGCGGCGGAGCGGGCCGGCAAGAAATATTATCTGATCCCGTATTTCATCGCGGCGCATCCGGGCACGACCGACGAGGACATGATGAACCTCGCGCTGTGGCTGAAGAAGAACCGCTATCGCGCCGATCAGGTGCAGACCTTCCTGCCCTCGCCGATGGCGACCGCCACCGCGATGTACCACACCGGCGTCAACCCGCTGCGCGGCGTGCGCCACGGCGGCAGCGACAAGGTCGATGCGATCAAGGGCCTGCGCCAGCGCCGCCTGCACAAGGCGTTCCTGCGCTATCACGACCCTGACAATTGGCCGGTGCTGCGCGAGGCCTTGATCGAGATGGGCCGCCGCGACCTGATCGGCTCCCGTCCCGACCAGCTCGTGCCCGCGCACCAGCCGCCCGGCACCGGCAAGGCGGCCGGTACGAAGCGCCCCGTTCGCCCGGGTGGCAAGACGCAGCGCTTCACGACCAAGGGCCTGCGGGTGATGAAGTAGCGGGCGGGACCCCGTTGCTTTGGTGATCCAAAATAAAAATCGAAAACAACCCCATGCACAGTAGCCGGCCCTAGCGGGATCAATGGCTTAGACGTCCTGCGAAGACGTTGACCCGTCGGGCAAAAAGTCGTTGTTCATCTCTGTCTGATTTGCCGCTCCAGGCGCAGCGTATGCTCACGCAGGGAATCGTAGATCGGTGGGTTGCCCAGCAGCATGGGTAGCAGCATCGCCATGAAGCAGGCGCCCAGCATCGGCAGCAGCATCGTCACGTTACCGGTCATTTCGGCGACGAGAACGATGCCGGTCACCGGCGCGCGCACGACGCCGGTGAAGAGAGCGGCCATGCCCACCAATGCAAATGCTTCCGGCTGGATCGCGAGCACCGGGAATGCAGCGCGGCAAGCCTCTCCGAACAGGAGCCCGGACTGGGCTCCCAGCACGAGCAAGGGTGCGAACAGCCCGCCGGGCGTGCCGGCCGCGTAGGAGAGAGCGCCGAGCCCGAATCGGATCAGGAATGCGAACCCGAGGATCCACACATTCTCGTGGCCGATCAACGCGCGCTGCGTGATCTGATCTCCGCCGCCGACCAGTTCGGGCGAGAACCAGGCCAATATGCCGACGCCTGCACCGATCAAGCCGGCGCGGAGCTCCATCGGTAGCCGTCCAAATCGGTCGCGAACTGCGATGGTCGCGAGCAGGGTGCGATTGTAAGCGATGGCCAGCAGACCCGCGATGCCGCCCAGAGCCAGGAACAGCGGGGCGGACTCAGCCCTGGGATAGCTCAGCGGCGCGACCTGGAAGTCGGGCGCGTCACCGAGCAGCAGCCTTGCGACCGGGATCGCCGTTGCGAGCGCCGCAAGGGCCGCGACGGCAACACGGTGCTCGAACCTCTGCACCAGTTCCTCCAGCACAAACACGAGCCCGGCTATCGGCGCATTGAATGCCGTTGCAAGACCGGCGCCCGCGCCCGCCGCCAGCAACACCTGGGCATCCGCCCAACGGAGCCGGCAGACGCTTGCAGCGAAAACCGCGATACCGGCGCCCATCTGGACGGTCGGCCCCTCGCGGCCCAGCGCTAGTCCGGAGCCGATCGCCAGTATTCCGCCGAAGAATTTCACTGGCACCAGAGCAAACGGAGCCGGTGGGATCTCTTCGCGCAGGACAGCTTCGACATGCGGAATGCCGCTGCCTGAAGCGTGTGGCGAGAATTGCCGCACCATCCACGCGGCAACCAGGGTCGCGACAGCGCACGCGCCGACGACAGTCAAGAACCCCCAGATTGCGTGGCCATGGGCCCAGGCGATCATCGCCTCGCGCAGGCCGTCGGCACGCACGAGTAAAAGCCGGAAGATCGCCCCGACACATCCAGTCGCTGCTCCTACGATGAGAGCGATCGCCGCGAGCCCTAACAGGCTGCGACGTTCGTCCGCGACTTGTCGCTCGTCAGGGTTACGGTCCATGGCTGGTCGATGATCCCGAGGCCTTCACAAGCGACAATCCTTGCCGAAATCACCGGCGAATGTCCCGCAAAAATCCTTCTGACTTGACCGAAGAACTGCCTCTCCGACCGACACGCCAGAACCTGACCCCACGTTGAGGGCCTGCGCCAGCGCCGCCTGCACAAGGCGTTCCTGCGCTATCATGACCTCGACAACTGGCTAGTGTTGCGCGAGGCCTTGATCGAGATGGGCCGCCACGACCTGATCGGCTCGCAGCCTCACTAGCTCGTGCCCGCGCACCAGCCGCCCGGCACCGGCAAGGCTGCGGGCACGAAGCAAACCTTTGCGCCCCGGCGGCAAGACGCAGCGCTTCACGACCAAGGGCCTGCGGGTGATGAAGTAGCGGACGGGAGCCCGTCACTTTGGTGATCCAAAATAAAAACAACCCCCATGCACAGTGGCCCGGGGGCAGCGAAATCAACGAGTTGAAGCGCGACGAGCTTGGGATCAGTTGTTAGCTCGTCTTCGCTTGTTAGCTGCGTACCGTGCCCCTTCAGGAAAGTCGTTGTTGCGCATTTTCGGGTTTTACCAAATCGATTGACCCGTCGGGCAAAACAGGCGCAGAATGGCATCATCGCATGCACTGGTTGTTTCGTCGTAGATCAAGCGACTGCCGTTGCGATTGATCCGACGGACGTGCCTTTCGGCCCGTGCCACCAGCCATACTCGTTCACGAACAGAGCACGCGCGGAAACCGGTTGACGCCGGCGTCATCATGTAACATATGAAGTTACATGAAACGAGATAGCCGTCTATCCGGCGTACTCCACGTGCTCCTGCACATGGCGCAACAGCCCGGGCCCTTCACGTCCGAGACCCTGGCGAAGGCGATGGACACCAACCCGGTGGTGATCCGTCGCATCATGGCGGGGTTGCGGGACCTCGGTTACGTGCGGTCCGAGAAGGGGCATGGTGGCGGCTGGACGCTCGCTTGCGACCTTTCGAGGGTGACACTGCGCGACGTCTACACCGCGCTCGGCAGTCCCTCGCTTCTCGCCATGGGCAATCGGACGGAGGCGCCCGGCTGCCTCGTCGAGCAGGCCGTCAATGCCGCGCTCGATCAAGCCTTTGGCGATGCCGAGACGCTGCTGCTGGCGCGCTTTGGCGAGGTGACGCTGGCGATGTTGAGCGACGATCTGCGCAAGCGCCTCGGGTCGCGGAAGCATCAGGGCATGAGCGCGCACGCGTGATGGACTCCATTCAACAGGACAGCATCGTGACCGACATTCAAAGCGCGTTCGCCGATCCGCAAATGGTGGCGAAATATACGGAAGGACCGCCGCGGTTCGTTCCCGGCTACAATTCCATGCTGTCCATGGCGGCGATCCTTCTGGCCGAGCGCGCGCCCGAAGATGCAAAGGTGCTCGTTCTCGGCGCCGGCGGCGGCCTGGAATTGAGGGCCTTTGCGCAGGCGCAGCCGCGCTGGAATTTCGACGGCGTGGACCCGTCGGCGGCGATGCTCGATCTCGCCAGGCAAACGCTGGGTCCGCTTGCGTCGCGCGCGCAGCTGCATCAAGGCTATATCGACGATGCGCCGGCGGGGCCGTTCGACGGCGCCGCCTGCCTGTTGACCCTGCACTTCGTGCGCTCGGAGGAACGGCGTCGCATCGCCTCCGAAATCCGCCGCCGGCTCAAGCCGGGCGCTCCGTTCGTAGCGGCCCATTTCAGCATTCCCGACGGCGACGATGAGCGGCCGATCTGGCTCTCGCGATATTCCGCTTACCTCGCCGCATCCGGCGTCGAACCCGACAAGGCGGTGGCCGCGCGAAAAGCGGTCGATGGGCAATTGAGCATTCTGGCGCCGGAGCAGGATGAATTGATCTTGCGTCAGGCCGGCTTCTCGGGCGCATCCCTGTTCTACACGGGCTTCACCTTCCGCGGCTGGGTCGCGTACGCCTGAAGGCCGGCGGCTTCAAAAACGCTGCGGCGTTCCATCGGTCGTCACAGCGCCTTGACTGTTTGGAAAAGATGCGCACCGGTTCGCCCTTGCGCTTGCCCTGCTCGAACGCGACTGACGCAACGCGCTCGACCGTTTCGCGCAGGCGCATGAACTGGGCCTGCCTTTCGCCCGGCAGCGTGCCTTTCGTGTGGTCGAGATCATCCAGCGCACTGCTGCTGATCTCGCAATCGACGATGTTTGCGCCGTGCATCATCGTAAACAGGAATGCCATTCGCTTGGCGTCGTACCGCGGAGGCCGGCCGCGGGTCAGCGGCACGGCTTTGTCGGGAACTCCCAGTGGACGCGGCAATTGTCAGCCTGCCGTTTCGACGGCAGTACACAGCGATGGCTCCGCCAAACGGTGCGCTTGCGAGGCAAAATCCTCGAACGTTGCGACCGCATCGCTCATGTTATGGCAGCCGCGACTGTCGCGTGACGCATGAACGCGAAGGTCGAACAGCTCTATCCAGAACAACGGGCTCTCGGGCAAGCCCGCTCCCAGCGCTTCGAACATGCTGATCTCACAGTCCCCGACACGTTCGAGCGCAACCACCCGCGAGCCATGGGCGATATTGGGAAGTCCGAGCAACTTTCCGTACCCTCGCAATATCTTCACGTTGATGGGCGGCGCGACGCCGTCACTGCTGGACATCAAGGCCATCGTAGCTTTCGGGGAAAGGGGGCTGCCCCGAGAACGCAAGACCAGTCTCGGGGTAGACAAGCGATTTAAGTCACACGCCCCCCGGGTTTCTTGTTATCGTGAGCCAATAAGTTGATTTTTCATGCCGCCATCACGATCGGCGAGCCCAATGCGCGAGGTCCGCAGCGGCAACGACGAAAGGGTTCGGTGTGCCGGCTGCCCATTCGCCCCATTTTGAAACAATGCCCAGTGCGACCGGCGGAATCGCCCGCCTGGTATGGGCACGCCTGCACGACGCCGGCATCGAGGCAAACAGTCTTTTGTCCAAGGCTGGATTGACTCTCAAGCAGATCGAGGATCGCAAGGCTCGCCTGAGCGCCGAGAGCCAGATCAGGTTCCTGGAACTTGGGGCCGAGGCGTTGCAGGACGACAGCCTCGGTTTCCACTTGGCACGCGACTTCGACCTTCGTGAAATTGGCCTGCTCTATTACGTGGCCGCATCCTCCGGGACGATCGCGGAAGCCTTCGCAAAGGCCGAGCGCTATTGCCGTCTCGCCAACGAGGGGATTTCGCTGCAATTCGCCGCGAAAGAGATGACGATCACGCTGAAATATGTCGGTGTGGAACGGCGCTCGGATCGGCACCAGATCGAATTCTGGCTGACCTCAATCATTCGCATGAACCGCGTCCTGACCAATCGCCGCCTGATCCCGAGCCGGCTCAAAATGGTGCATCGCCGTCGAACGACGCCCACGGAGGTCAGGTCGTTCCTGGGCTGCGAGATCGAGTTCGGGTCCGATGTCGATGAGATCGCTTTCCCGGTATCCGTGGGACCGATGGCGATCGAAAGTGCTGACCACTATCTGAACGACCTGCTGGTGACGTATTGCGAGCAGGCACTTGCACACCGGAAATCCGGCGGAGTCTCGCTCAGATCGAGCGTCGAGAATGCAATCGCCCCATTGCTCCCGCATCGTGAGGCACGGGTCGAAGAGATCGCCCGCCGCTTAGGCATGAGCCATCGCACGCTGGTGCGGCGCCTCGCTCTGGAGGGATTGACCTTCAGCGGCATCCTTGACGAGATGAAGATCGACCTCGCCAAGAGCTATCTGAAGAACGATGAACTGCCTATTTCGCAAACCGCCTGGCTGCTCGGCTACGGAGAAGTCAGCGCATTCACTCACGCCTTCAAGCGCTGGACCGGAATGACGCCAAGGCAATGGCGCGTCCTGGGCACCCCCGAACGGGACCACGACGCAGGCGACGGGCCAGATCGTGAGCAGGTTTCCTCCGAGAGGCCCATCGCAAATCGCCGCGACCATCCCTAAATTGCTCCCATGAAAAAGATCGGATTCCTCTCCTTCGGGCACTGGACGCCCTCGCCGCAATCGCAGACGCGCTCGGCGGCGGACACGCTGCTGCAATCGATCGAGCTTGCGGTCGCGGCGGAACAGCTCGGCGCGGACGGCGCCTATTTTCGCGTGCACCACTTCGCGCGTCAGCTGGCCTCGCCCTTCCCCCTGCTCGCCGCCGTCGGCGCGAAAACCAGCAGGATCGAGATCGGCACGGCCGTGATCGACATGCGCTACGAGAACCCGCTCTACATGGTGGAGGACGCGGGAAGCGCCGATCTCATCGCCGGCGGGCGGCTCCAGCTCGGCATCAGCCGCGGCTCGCCCGAGCAGGTGATCGACGGCTGGCGTTACTTCGGCTATCGCCCGGCCGAGGGGCAGAGCGATGCCGACATGGGCCGCCGCCACGCCGAAGTGTTCCTCGACCTGTTGCGCGGCGAAGGTTTTGCCGAGCCCAATCCGCAGCCGATGTTCCCCAATCCGCCGGGCCTCCTGCGCATCGAGCCGCATTCGCAGGGCCTGCGCGAGCGCATCTGGTGGGGCGCCGGCTCGAACGCGACCGCGGTGTGGGCGGCCAGGCTCGGCATGAATTTGCAGAGCTCGACGCTGAAGAACGACGAGACCGGCGAAGCCTTTCACGTGCAGCAGGCCGCGCAGATTCGTAGCTACCGCGCCGCATGGAAGGAAGCCGGCCACAGCCGCGAGCCGCGCGTGTCGGTGAGCCGCAGCATCTTCGCGCTGATGGACGATCGCGACCGCGCCTATTTCGGCGGCGAACGCGGCGGCGAAGACCAGATCGGCTTCATCGACCCGCACACCCGCGCGATCTTCGGCCGCTCCTATGCCGCCGAGCCGGACGTGTTGATCGAGCAGCTGCGGCAGGACGAGGCGATCGCCGAGGCCGACACGCTGCTGCTGACGATCCCGAACCAGCTCGGTGTCGACTACTGCGCGCATGCGCTCGAGGCGATCCTGACCCATGTCGCGCCGGCGCTCGGATGGCGGTGAGGCAATCGCCGACACACAGGTCAGGCCATCTCTGACTGCCTCCTGATCTTCTCGAGCCAGGCCGCCAGGCGCGGATGTCTGGCATATCGGGCTTGCAGGCTTGCCAGCTCCCGCTGAAACACCGGCAGCGACAGCAGCCTTTCGATGTCGGGCTCCCTGATCTTCCATATCTCCGCCGGAAAGAAGCCATGCACCTTGAGCTCGTAGAGCTCGAAGATCGCGTGGATGATCTCATGTACGGCCCGGTGCTCTTCCGCCGTGATCTCGAGGTCGCCGGCAGCCCCTCGCTCGAGGAACACTGCGACCGGAAGGCGGCGCCGCAGGTCGGAGACCCGGTCGGAGTATCGCAGGAAGATGTCCGCGCCCAGGCGCCGGTTGTTGGTATGAAGCGCCGCATAGATCGCCGCCATGCCGACGATGACCGTGCCAAGCGTCATGAATCTGAGAATGTGTTCGATCACGCGTCAGTCTCCTTGCGCGAGGCTTGTGAAGGAGATCGTAACCGTCGGCTGCCCAGCTTTCTACCATCACCAGAATCATGCATTTTTGCCGGCCTCAACGTCGAAACTCATGAATTGGCCGGACATCGCAAGCGCCGCGCCGCCAGCAAGAGCTCAATGACAGCCCACAACGTGCCAGCGATGGAAACACCAGCCGCTTATTGCGAAGCGGGCCTTCAGCATCTCCGGGCCGGACGGCATCTCGACGCGCGTGCTTGCTGCGAGCAGGCCCTCACGATCGATGCGGAGCACACGGACGCCCAGCATCTGATGGGCCTGCTGTTTCTCCACGACAAGCACTACAATGACGCCCTGGAGTGGATCGTCCGCGCGATCCGTCGAGCGCCCAAGCCCGAATATCTTGCAAGCTTCGGAACGGCATTGCAGCAGCACGGGCGCTTCGAGGAGGCGCTCAACGTCCTCGACAAGGCGATCCAGCTTCGGCCTGACGACGCCGGCTTGTGGCGTCAGCGCGGCGACATCCTCTCTCAGCTCTCGCGCCTCGATCAAGCCCTGGCGAGCTTCGAACACGCACTCAAGCTCGATCCGCAGCATCATGACACCCTGCGCAAGAGCGGGATTCTTCTCCACAATCTCGGACGGAACGAGGAAGCCATCGCGCATCTGGACCTCAGCGACAGGCTGTTCCCGAACCATGCCCCGACGGTGCACGCGCGCGCATGGATCCTCTACAGCCTGAAGCGGTTCGAGGAGTCCGCGACCGAGGGCAAGCGGGCGCACCAGCTCGCTCCCGACAAGGCCGACACCTGCAACAATCTCGGCCTTTCGCTGCGCCGGCTCGGCAGGGATGAAGAGGCGCTGGCATGGTTCGAAAAAGCCATTGCGATAGAGCCGCGCCTGCTGGCCGCCTTCAACAACAAGCTGACCACGCTGTTCCAGCTGCATCGCTTCGACGAGGTCTTCGCGCTGACCGATCACATGAAGGCGCTCGGGCTGAATGATACGGTGACAGACTGGAATGTGGCCCTGGCTCATCTCCTGACAGGCGATTTCGAAGCCGGCTGGCGCGGGCACCAGACCCGATTGAAACTGCCTTCGGCAAAATACGCCCGCTTTGTGCAACCGATGTGGCTCGGTGGCGAAGACATCGAAGGAAAGACGATCCTGGTCGCTGCGGACGAGGGACTGGGGGACACCATTCACTTCGTCCGCTACGTCCCCATGCTGGCGGCGCGGGGGGCGCGCGTTATTCTTGCCGTTCAGGACCCGCTGCGTCGGCTGATGTCGGGTCTGAGCGGCGTATCCCACCACGTCCCGATGTCGGCTGCAGGCGCGCTGCCGCATTTCGATTTGCACTGCCCGATATCCAGCCTTCCGCTCGCCTTCGGCACCCGCCTCGATACGATCCCGGCGGACATGCCGTATCTGGCCTCGCCACCGGACGACCGTATTCAGGCCTGGGACAATCGTCTTGGTCCTCGAACCAGGCTCCGGGTCGGTCTCGCCTGGTCCGGCGATCCGACCCACGTCAACGATCACGCGCGCTCGATACCGCTGCGGACGCTGTCCCGTATCCTCGACGTCGATGCCACCTTTGTCAGCCTCCAGAAGGGGCCGCGCCCGAGCGACGCCGCGGTGCTGCGGGAGAGAAACGACATTGTCGACCTGACCGCCGAGCTCACCGATTTCACCGAGACCGCCGCCTTGATGAGCTGTCTTGATCTCGTGATCACCGTCGACACCAGCATCGCCCATCTCGCCGGCGCCCTTGGCCGTCCAACCTGGCTTCTGTTGCCATGGACGCCCGACTATCGCTGGCTGCTCGACCGCACCGACAGCCCCTGGTACCCCAGCATGCGGCTGTTCCGGCAGACCGAAACGCGTGAGTATGAGAGCGTGCTCGATCGTATCAGGGACGAATTGCGGACACGGGCCAGCTCATTTGAACCTAGCCCGCATTAAAGCGTGATCCGGGCCTGAAGGGCCGCGTCAGCGCAAAAGCGCGACGCAGTTTTGCGAGAGATCATGCGCAAACGACAACCGTAACCGCGCGAACGCTTCATCCCGATCGCGGTTCGAGGCCGGCATGTACGGCGAACGGCGACCGTCGCTCTTGAACCCGAATGGCGCGCTGGCCGACGAAGATGGGCACTGTCGCATTTTCCGCGACACCTCCCGTGGTCGAGCGAAACATGAGAAAGCAAATTTCCGTGGTGGTTCTGGTTGCGGCACTGCCGATGCTGACGGCGTGCGGACAGCCGGTGCCGGAGGACAAGGCCGCTTATGTCGGCGAGTGGCATGCGCCGGCGATGGATGTCGAGCTCACCAAGGACGGGATGGTCCGCTACAAGCGCGTCAGGCACGGCACCGCGATCGGCGAGGCCTCGACGACCATCAAGGCCCCGCTGCGGCGGTTCGAGGGCGACAATTTCGTCGTCGGAGTTCCATTCATTTCGACGACCTTCGAGGTGTCGACGCCGCCTCATCAGGATGCAGGGACATGGAAGATGGTGGTCGACGGCGTGGAGCTGACCCGCGATCCGTAGCGGAATAGCCGGAGCAACCAGGGATTCAGCCGGCTGCGGTGACCGCAGCTGTCGTCTTCATGTCGGCTTCATCACTTGCGCGGCGCCAGCTGCAGCTCCATCAAGGCGATCCTCTGGAGATCAGCGACGTTACGTTGGCCCGCACTTGCCGTGCGCAGGATGGATTCGGCGAGCGCGTTGACATGCGAGGAATGCACGGGCTCCGGCAGGGTCGCAACCGCAGCTTCCAGGGCGGCGGTCATGAGCTCGATCACCTCGGGGGAAAATGCGGCGTTGGAAAAGTTTTTCATCGCGTCGGGCCAACGGCTTCTGGGAGCCGCATGATCAACGTCGGGAAAAAGTGGGAAGTTCCCGCGTGGCGCCGGAAATCCCCACCCCTGCCGTCCTCACCTTGGGACTGCGACGAAACACTGCACCGGACGATGTGAACTGATGCCGGGGCTACGGCATTTGGCTTGAAGCGCGACGAGATCAGGATGAATCGTCATCGCGCTTTAGGTTGTTGTTTGAGCATGATCTTTTCGGAAAACCGCTGCGCACTTTTCCGGATCATGCTCTAGGTTGATCGGCCCTCGGGTTCCACGCACGGAAGGGAATTCATATGCCAACCAAGCCGACCATCGCGCGCATCTGGCGCGGCCGGACCCGCCGCGACGTCGCTGACGCCTACCAGGCCTATCTGCAAGCCGAGGGCATTCCCCCGCTGATGAAGACGGCGCTCGGCGTGCAGCAGTTGCGCGAGGACCGTGACGAGGAGACGTGGTTCACGACCATCTCCTACTGGGCCGATATCATGGCAATGACGGCATTCACCAAGGGCGAGCCGACCAAGGTGCATCATCTCGCGCGCGATCCGGAATTCCTGATCGAACTGCCGGAGCGCATCGAGATCCATCGCATTCTCATCGACGAACAGGGTCTGCGCTGAGCGCTGGCGGCAGCGTGGAGCTGACCCGGGCGCCGAAGCGAGTACCGGCTCGGAGTGCCGAACCTATTGCACCTCGATGTTCGCGTCCTTGACCAGCTTGCGCCAGCGCTCCTCCTCCTGCCCGACGTAGCGATCGAGCTCTTCCGGAGCGCTGCCAACCATGATGAGGCCTTCGTTTGCCTCCAGCTGCTTGAAACCACCTGACTTGACGGCCTTTGCGACCGCCTGGTTCAGCCGCGCAATCACCGGAGCGGGGGTCTTGGCCGGAGCGTACAATCCGTACCAGGACTCGGCAGCGTAGCCGGGCACGCCGGCCTCGGCGATGGTCGGCAGTTGCGGAAACGCTGCCGAACGCTCGGTGGAGGTGACGGCCAGCGCCCGGAGCTGACCTGCGGCCACCAGCGAGGCCGCGCTTGCAACGGTGGTGAACATCACGTCGATCTGCCCGCCCAGGAGATCGCTGATCGCAGGCGCCGCGCCCTTGTAGGGCACCGCCGTCATCTTGACCTTCGCCATGGAGTTGAACAGCTCGCCGGCGAGATGGGCCGAGGTGCCGGTGCCGAACGTCCCGAAATTGAGCTTGCCCGGATTGGCCTTGGCCTCCGCGATCAGATCGGCGATCGAGTTGATCTTGGAGGCCGGGTTGACGACGACGATATTGAAGGATCGCGCGATCAGCGAGACCGCCGCGAAATCCTTGTGCGGATCGAACGGCAGCTTGTTGTACAGGCTCGGATTGACTGCGTGCGCGAAGGTCGCCATCAGCAGCGAATAGCCGTCGGGATCGCTGGTGGCGACCGTCTGGGTGCCGATGATGGTGCCGGCGCCCGGCTTGTTCTCGATGATGACGGATTTGCCGAGGTCCGTCTGGATTTCCTGCGCCGTCGTTCGCGCAATGATGTCGGTCCCGCCGCCGGCCGCGAAGGGCACCACGATCTTGATGATTTTCTCGGGATATTCGGCGCGCGCCGGCGCAACTCCAAGCCCGGCGACGGCCGGCAGGACGGCGCAGGCAAGGATGGCGAGGTTCAGCCGGCGCCGCATGGCGAAATCCTTCCCGCGTGCGCCGTCATGATCGATGATATCGCCAATGGCCATCTGGGCCTCCCTCGTTTCTTGTTCAGACATTGAGAACAACCAATCCATCGGCTGCCTTCACGCCCTGGCCCGCGGGCAGAACGAAGACCGGATTGATCTCGGCCTCAGCGAGGCGGTCGCCGAGCTGCGCAACCATGCGCGAGAAGGCGACGATCGTTGCCGCGAGCGCTTCGACATCGCATTTCGGCCGGCCGCGAAAACCGTCCAGCAACGGCCATGTGACGAGATCGCGCGCCATCGCTGCAGCCTCGACGAGGCTGAGGCCGCCCTCGGGGGGAAGCAGGCGCATCGTCGTGTCCTTGAACAGCTCGGCGGTGACGCCGCCCATTCCGAGCAGGATCGCGGTGCCCAGCGGATCGCGATGCATGCCGAGAATGATCTCGACGCCGCCTGACAGCATTTCCTGAACCAGGAAGCGTTCGGATCGCTTCCCGGTCCTGGCCTCGACCTCGTGGGCCATCGCCGTCAGGCGGGCGCCAATCGCATCAGCGGTCAGGTTGACCGCGACGCCGCCGACGTCGCTCTTGTGCGCGATCTCGCGTGAGAGAATCTTGAGCACGCCCCGGCCGCCGAAGTCCCGCGCAGCCTGCTCCGCTTCGCCTGGCGTTGCGACCACCTTCTCCGCCACGATCGGAACGCCGAAGCGGGCGAAGAGTGCTTTCGCCTGCGCCTCATCCAGCGATCCCGCAGGGAAGTCGCTGACATCGGCCGTCCCCGCGATCGAGCCGGAGGTCTGGACCTCGTTCGGCATTCCGGCCTGCAAGAGCCCGTCAAGCGCAGCAGCGCAGCTCTCGGCGGAGGTGTAAGCCGGGACGCCGCGCCGGGTGAGGACGGAGACCACGTCGGGCGCGTAGGGGCTCACATAGGCAATGACGGGCTTGTCGCTGAGCGGCAGGCAATCGTGGATGGCATCGGCCATCAGGGCCGGCGATCCCACGGCCGACGAGCCGGCAATGACGGCCAGGGCATCGTAGGAGGGACTGGCGAGCAGGATCTTGATTGCGGCGCGCAGCAGGTCCGGCTGCAGCCCGGCCAGGGTCACGTCGATCGGGTTGCGATCGAGCGCGGCATGCGATCCCGACTGAAGGCTGCGCAATTGCGCTGCCGTTTCCACATCGGGGGCGGGCGTCGTGAAGCCCGCGACGCCCAGACTGTCGGACACGATCGTGCCCGCGCCGCCGGTGGAGGTGAGGATCGCCACGCGCCTGCCGCGCAGCGTCCGTCCGGCCGCAAGCAGCGCAGGAATGTCGAGCAGGTCTTCGAACGTCTTCGCGCGGATCACGCCGAGCTGCCTGAACAGGGCGTCGTACATGCGATCGGAACCCGCAAGCGCCCCCGTGTGCGAGACCGCCGCCTTTGCGCCCGCCTCCGACCGCCCGATCTTGAAGGCAACAACGGGCTTGCCGGCGCGCTGCGCCTTGAGAACCGCCTCGCGGAAGCGAGCCGGATTGCGGATCGCCTCGATGTAGAGCGCAATGACCTTGGTCGCACTGTCATCGGCCAGAAAGTCGATGAAGTCGGCGAGCTCGAGATCGGCCTCGTTGCTGGTCGACACCAGCTTGGACAGTCCAATGCCGCGCGCCGCGGCGCGCGACAACAAGGCTCCCAAAATGCCGCCGCTTTGCGAGACGAGGCCAACGGGGCCCGCCGGAAAGTGATCCATCGCCAGCGCGCCGGATGCCGAAAGGACGATGCTGTCCGTGAGATTGACGAGACCGATGGTGTTCGGCCCGAGCAGGCGCATGGACCCGGCGGCTTCCATCAGCTGCTTCTGGCGTTCGGCGCCTTCCGCCCCGGTCTCGGTGAAGCCGCTGGCGAGAACGATCGCCGCGGCAGTGCCGCGCTTAGACAATTCGCGCACCGCGACGTGGGCGCGCTCGGCACCTAACAGGACAATGCCGACATCAGGCACATCAGGCAGCGAAGCGACGTCGGGATAGCAGACGACACCGCCGATCTCTGCGACCTTCGGATTGACGGGATAGATGTTACCCGCAAAGCCATGCTTCTGGAGATAGGCGACCGGCCGCCCCGACGTCTTGGTCGCGTCTGCGGACGCGCCGATAATTGCGACACTGCGAGGCCGGATCAGGCGTCCGATCGCATCCATGGCTCAATCCTTCGACGCGGATTGCGCGAGGAACGCCGCCACGGCGTCGCGATGCTCGGTGCTGGTGTAGCAGATCGCCTGCGCCTGGCTGCCGAGGCTGAAGATATCGTGCGCGGAATGCTCGAAGGTCTCGTTCAGGATCTTCTTGCCCAGCGCGAGCGCGGTGGGAGAGCCCTGAGCCAGCTCGGCGGCCCAGGCCTGCGCGGCCGGCAGCAGCTCGGCCGAGGCCACCTTGCGATCGACGATGCCGAGCGCGAGCGCTTCGTCGGCCTCGACGACGCGGCCGGTGAAGATCAGCTCTTTTGCCCTGGCAAGCCCGACCCGGCGCGGCAGGAAATACAGCCCGCCGCCGTCGGGGATCAAGCCGCGCTTGATGTAGGACCAGGTGAATTTCGATCGCTCCGTTCCCATCACGAAGTCGCAGGCGAGCGCGGTGTCCGCGCCGAGCCCCGCCGCGGCGCCGTTGACGGCGGCAATCGTCGGCTTCGGCAGGCCCAGCAGGAACGATTGAACATGGTGCACGCCCTGCTGGCGGCTCCAGCCGTTGAAGGCAACCTCGCCCTGCGGCGCCGCGAGGCGGCGCTTCATTCCGCTGATATCCCCGCCGGCGCAGAAGGCATTGCCGCGCCCCGTCAGCACCAGGGCCTTGATCGCCTTGTCGCGGGCAACGGTTTCGAGCGCACTGACGAACTCGGCGCGCATCTCGTCGCTCATGGCGTTGCGCCGTTCCGGCCGGTTGAATGCAATGGTCGCGACACCGGCTTCGACGGAAAATTCGATGAGCTGATAGGACATGGCAAGGCCCGTGGTTGGCGTGCGCGGCGGAAATATTCGTCTTGTTTCGAACGTATCGCGGCTTGCACCGCCCAGAACATCCCCCTATTCCACCTAGTGGAAATGCCGGGAGGGGTGGATTTGGCACAGGTGCGCAGATATGCGGGCGGCGTCGACGGCAACCGGTCGCTCGAAAGGGGCATCGAGATCCTCAGGGCGTTCCGGCCCGGCGTCGACACGCTGGGCAACGGCGAGATTGCGGAGCGAACAGGATTGCCGCGATCGACGGTCAGCCGGCTGACGCGAACGCTGGTCAATTCCGGGATGCTCGACGAGGTCCGCACCGAGCGGACCTACCGCCTTGCCGCGTCCGTCATCAGCATCGGCCATGCGATGCGGACGGGATCACCCGTGCTCAACGCGATCGGCCCGATGATGCGGGCGGAATCGGCGAAGTGCCGGCTGAACGTCGGGTTGGCTGCCGCTGATAGGACCATGATGGTTTACCTGGAGTCGATCCGCTACAGCCCGCGCGCGGCGCTGCGCAACGTGGTCGCCGGCCAGCAGGTCCCGATGGAGCTGACGTCGCTCGGCCGCGCTTACCTCGCCGGCATTGCCGAGACCGAGCGCGAGCGATTGCTCAGACAGTTCAGGCGGCGCAGCACGGCTGCCACCAAGGCGCTGCTTGCGGACGTCAGGACATCGATCCGCTCCGTCGAACGCGACGGCTATTGCGCGGTGTCGTGGCAGCCCGGCGTTCTCGCCGTCGCGACGCCCATCGTGCTGGAGGGGCTTCCGGTCTACGCACTCAACATGAGCCTGCAGAATGTCGACCGGTCCGACGCGCTGGCGAGCGAGATCGGTTCGTACCTCAACGCCTTTGCGGCCAAATGCAAGGAGGCGCTGGCGGGCCGGTGAACCGTCCGGCGCCGTTACAGTTTTCCATAGACTCGCGCGGCGACCGCCTTCAGGCGCTCGACCGAGCCGGACTCGGGATGCGGCTTGACCGGCGCGAACAGGATCGACGCCTGCCTGCCGTTCTTCCAGACATAGATGTTGACGGCGTTGCCGTTTCCCTTGGTGCAGGAATGTTCGCCGAACGCTTCGCCGCCGAGCTCGGGTATCGCCAGATGTTGGCAGGGACCTGCGCGTTTCATCATGCTGATGGCGGTGTCGCGCGCGGTCGCGATCACCGCGACGGTCATGGTGTTGGCCTCGCGGTCGAACATCATGCAGCTGCCCGCGCCGGTCCGCTGCACCGTCAGCGTGCTCTTGTCGAGAAAGCCATCGGCATCCGCGGCGGTGAGCCACTCGCAATCGCCGAACCGCTCGCTGCTCTTGCTCACATTGGCGATGGCAACGCGCGCTGTTTCGGTGAGCGGTCCGAGCAGCGCGTCGTCGGCACGGCGACCGGTCGGATAGACGCTGATCTGCAGGATGTAATCGCCGGACAAGGCGACGACCGAAGCCTCCTGGCGCTCTGCCCCGGCGGCGCTTGTCCCGCCCTGGCCTTCGTCGCCGATCCCCGCGACTGCGTTAAGCGGCATGCGCTCGCCGAGCGTCTTGACGAAGGTCGCGTACAATTCCCTAGCGCGGTCCTTGTCAGGATTGCGGAACACGGTCAGCATCATCGTGTCGCCGCGCCCGGCCTGGTAGATGCAGCCGCGGCCGTCCTGATTTGAAATCAGCGACCATTTGAGCGCCGGCATCGCGCCGGCGAGCTCCCGGGCGCTGATGAACGTGCAGGTCTCTGCCGCGCGCGCGGGAAGCACCGGAACGGCTGCGAATGCAAGGAACAGGACGAGGCAGGAGAACAGACGATCGATAAGAGGCATGGGAGTACTAACTACCGCAAATGGCGCGCCATGGTCGATGACGATGGGCACTACTCTTTCGCCGTGGCACCATGATGAATCTTGCGGGTTCGCGTACGGCTATCCCGCCGCGACGAAGCTTACCCGGGGCTTCGCACGTAGAGCGAGATGAACCGGTCGATCATCGGGTTGATCTGCTCCGGCACTTCCAGCGACAGGAAATGCCCGGAGCCGACGGCCTTGGCCGTGACCAGTTGCGGGCACAGCGCCGCAAAACGATCCAGATCCGCGAGCCTATGGGCCGCCTCGATGTAGAGCACCGGGACCCGGCACGCCTGGGCGCACTCACGCGCCCGATGCACATCCCAGGGGAACAGGCTTGTAAACGTGGACACCAGCACATGCTGCGGCGTCGCCAGAAAGGTCTGTTCGACATGGGCGCGGCATCTGTCGGTCGGCAGACAGGAGTCCGCCACGATCTTCCGCGCCTCGTCCGCAAAATTCGCGCCCTTCAAGCCCTCCAGATATCCGGCGAACACCGTCCCTGCCGAGGCAGGGAAGAGCACCCCTGAATCGAGCAGCACCAGGCCTGCAGGAAAGTCCGGATAGCGGGCGGCGATTTCGAGCGCCATGTTGCCACCCATGCTTTGACCCACGATGACCGGCTTGGTGATCTGCTGTCGGTTGCACAGAAAGACCAGATCTTCGGCGAAGCCTTCGATCGAATACGCCTGTTGCGGCTTGTCGCTCTCACCATGTCCCCGCAGCTCGGCATTCAACGCCCGACCTTGACGGGCGAAATACTCCATCTGCGGCGCAAAATGCGTGCGATCCCCGCCGAGACCATGGACGAACAGGAATTGAAGCGGTCCCGCCCCAGCGATGTCGAAGGACAGCTGGATGCCGTCATGCGCGAGTTTCATGGGCCATCTCCGTATTCACCGACATGTCCAGGCGTCTCTGGCGAGTATCTAGTCTAAGTGACGCGCCACGGCTGATAAAGATGGGCACTACGGGTTCGCCGCGGCGCCATGATGCTGTGGCCGAGCAAGCGCTCCGGTCGCGGTTACGAATAGTGAGCAGCGGTGCGACGACGTCGTCCGGCGCGGAAACGGCAGGTTCTGGAGTGCCCAGTTTTGGACTGAAATGGGCGCGCCAGTCAGAATAAAATCAGGAACTCATACACAATTGAAATTCCTCGTCATTTTGCAGGGCACCCAACGGCGCGATGGTCGTTGGCACCGGTTTTCCGCCCGCAAAGCGCGCCTCACAACTCCGCGCGCCATGACGGCCGCGGAGTGCTAATATCGTCGAGCCGCAAGACCGACGATTTCGCCAAGGCGATTGAAACGCGGTCAACAAGATGCGCTCGAAGAGGCGCACTCCAAGAACAACGCCCGACCGTAATTGCGGTTCGTCGGCTGGGACATGGAGGACGCTATGGCATGGCGCGACGACAAGGCCCGGGCAACCCTGATCCGCGAGGCAGCCGGAAGCGTGCAGCCGGGAAAGGCCCCCCCAAGCTTTGCGGAGCTTCTGTTCGCCTTCACCAATGTCGAGGATCTCGCCAGTCACGATGCCTCCTCGCTTGCCTTCCTGGCCGAGCAAGCCTGGGAGCATGTGCAGCGGCGTACGGCGGGGCGTGCCGATATCCGCGTCGTCAATCCGCTGATGCCGGACGGGCGCGAGATCTCCGTGCTCGAAATCCTCAACGACAACATGCCCTTCCTGTTCGATTCCACCATGGCGGAGCTCACCGAGCAGGGCATCGAAGTCACTCTCGTTGCTCACCCCATCATCGCGGTGGAGCGCGATGACCAGGGCAAGCTCCTGCGCTTCTACGGCGAGGCACTGCCGGAAGGGGCAAAGGGCGCGCGCGAGAGCCTGATTCACCTCCACATCACCCGCCTGGACGCCGACGCGGACCGCGAGAGGCTGATTGACGGCCTCACCAGGGCGTTGGGCGACGTGCGCGCCTGCGTCGCGGACTGGCGCGCCATGCGCGACCGCGTCGAGGACGCGGTCAAGACGTTCTCGTCCAATCCGCCGCCGCTGCCGATCGACGAGGTCGCCGAGGCCAACCAGTTCCTGCAATGGCTGTGCGCGGACAATTTCACCTTTCTCGGCGTGCGCGAATATCGCTTCTCGCCCGGCCGCGATGCGTCGGACGACATCGCGACCGCGGAGGGCCTCGGCATCCTCCGCGATCCCGACGTAAAGGTCCTGCGCCGCGGCAGCGAAATGGTGGTGATGACGTCGGAGATTCGCGAGTTCATGCGCGAGCCGACCCTGCTCATCGTCATCAAGGCCAATGTGAGCAGCCGCGTCCATCGCCGCATCCGGATGGATTATGTCGGCATCAAGCTCTATACGCCCGACGGCCGGCTCGAGGGTGAATTGCGCGTCGTCGGCCTGTTCACCTCGGGTGCCTATACGCGCTCGGCACGACAGATCCCCTATGTTCGCCACAAGGTATCGCGGGTGCTCCAGCGCGCCGGCTTCGACCCGAACAGCCATTCCGGCAAGGCTCTCCAGCATATTCTCGAGGAATATCCGCGCGACGAGCTGTTCCAGATCGACGTCGATACCCTCTTCGATTTCGTCATGGAGATCCTGATCCTCTATGAGCGCCCCCGCGTCCGGGCGCTGGCGCGGGTCGACAAGTTCGACCGCTTCGTTTCCATCCTCGTGTTCATTCCGCGCGACAAATACGACACCGACGTGCGCATGCGCGTCGGCGCCTTCCTGTCGCAGAGCTACAAGGGGACACTGTCGGCCTCCTACGTGTCCTTCCCCGAAGGAGCATTGGCGCGCGTCCACTACATCATCGGACGCTATGAAGGTAAGACTCCCGCCGTCGAGCGCGCTACGCTGGAAGCCGGGATCAGCGCCATTGCCGCGACCTGGGCCGACAAGCTGAAGGCCGCGCTGGCTGCGTCGACCGACGGCATGCGGGCGCGCATGCTCGCAAATCGCTACGCTCAAGCCTTCAGCGGCGGCTATACCGAGGCTTCCACGGCAGAACAGGCGATCGCCGATATCGCCACCGTCGAGAGGCTCACGCCAGCCCGCCCGGTGACGATTTCGGTTCACCGCTTCGAGGAGGACGATCCCAGGCGCTTCGGCCTGAAGGTGTTTTCGGATGCCGCGCCGCTGTCGCTGTCCTACCGCGTGCCGGTGATCGAAAATCACGGCCTGCGCGTGGTCAACGAACGCACCTATCAGATCGTGCCCGGCAACAGGCCCGAGCCGGTCTGGCTGCACGACATGACGATCGAGACCAGCGACGGCCAGCCGATCGAGATCAGCCGGGACTTCAGCCATCGCCTGGAGGCCTCGATCATGGCGGTGGTCACCGATCGCGCCGAATCCGACGGGTACAATGCCTTGATCCTGCGCACGGCCCTGGGCTGGCGGGAAGTCTCGACCATCCGGGCGCTGTCGCGTTATTTGCACCAGATCCGCGCACCCTTCACCCAGGACTATATGTGGGAGACCTTGCGCAAGAACGCCGCGATCACGGCCAACCTCGTCGCGCTGTTCCAGGCCCGCAGCGATCCGCGCCTCGTCCTGACCGATCGCGAGCGTTCGGCACGCGAGATAATTCTCCTTGCCGAGATCGAGGAGCAGCTCAAATCCGTCGCCTCGCTCGATGAAGACCGCATCCTGCGCCGTTTCACCAATCTGGTGCAGTCGACCATCCGCAGCAATTTGTGGCAGGTTGGCCCGGACGGACATCCGCGCCCGGTGATCTCCTTCAAGTTCGACGCGCGCAAGATCGAGGATCTGCCCCCTCCCCGACCGCTCTACGAGATCTTCGTCTACTCACCGCGTGTCGAAGGCATTCACCTGCGCTTCGGCAAGGTCGCGCGCGGCGGCCTGCGCTGGTCCGACCGGCCGCAGGATTTCCGCACCGAGATCCTCGGCCTCGTGAAAGCGCAGCAAGTCAAGAACGCCGTGATCGTGCCGGTCGGCGCCAAGGGCGGCTTCGTGCCCAAGCGCCTGCCGCCGCCCTCCGATCGCGAGGCGTGGCTCGCGGAGGGCACCGAGGCCTATCGCATCTTCGTGCGCTCGCTGCTCGAACTCACCGACAATCTCGACGGCGACATCGTGGTGCCGCCCGACTTGACCGTGCGGCATGACGGCGACGATCCCTATCTGGTCGTCGCCGCCGACAAGGGCACCGCCACCTTCTCCGACGTCGCCAACGCGATCTCGGCCGAGAAGGACCATTGGCTCGGCGATGCCTTCGCCTCCGGCGGCAGCCAGGGCTACGACCACAAGAAGATGGGGATCACGGCGCGCGGCGCCTGGGAGGCGGTCAAGCGCCACTTCCGCGAGCTCGGCACCGACATTCAGACCATGCCTTTCACCGTGGTCGGCGTCGGCGACATGTCGGGCGACGTCTTCGGCAACGGCATGCTGCTCTCGCCGGCGACGAGGCTCGTTGCGGCGTTCGATCACCGCGACATCTTCATCGATCCCTCCCCCGACCCGGCGATCAGCTTCACTGAGCGCAAGCGCCTGTTCGACCTGCCGCGATCGAGCTGGCAGGACTACGACAAATCTCTGATCTCGGAAGGAGGCGGCGTGTTCTCGCGCTCGCTCAAGGCGATTCCGCTCGCCCCGGAAGTGCGCACCCTGCTCGATCTCGACAAGGAGCAGGCAACGCCCTTCGAGGTGATGACGGCAATCCTGAAGGCGCGCGCGGACCTCTTGTGGTTCGGCGGCATCGGCACCTATGTCCGGGCCTCGGCGGAGAGCGACGATCAGGCCGGCGACCGCGCCAATGATCCGATCCGCATCAGCGGGACCGACGTTCGCGCCAGGGTGATCGGCGAAGGCGCCAATCTCGGCCTCACCCAGCGCGGGCGCATCGAAGCGGCGCAGAAGGGCGTCAAGCTCAACACCGATGCGATCGACAATTCGGCCGGCGTGAATACGTCCGACGTCGAGGTCAACATCAAGATCGCATTGGCGCGCCCCGAGCGCGAGGGACGCCTCAGCCCGGTTGACCGCAACACCCTGCTTGCCGCGATGACCGACGAAGTCGGTGCGCTGGTCCTGCGCAACAACTATCTGCAGACGCTGGCGCTCTCGCTCGCCGAACGCAAGGGCATGGCCGAGACCGGCTTCCTCACGCGCCTGATGCAGTCGCTCGAGCAGCGCAGCCTGCTCAGCCGCGCCGTCGAATTCCTGCCTGACGACGCCGCGATCGCCGAACGGACCAGGCGCGGGCAGTCCCTGACACGGCCCGAGCTCGCGGTGTTGCTCGCCTACGCCAAGCTGACGCTCTACAGTGACCTGCTCGAAACCGGCGTGCCTGACGATCCTTATCTCGCCCGCAGACTGTCCCTGTATTTTCCGCGCGAGGTTCTCGACAAATTCCCGGCCGCGGTCGAGCTCCATCGACTCCGACGCGAGATCATCGCGACCAGTCTCGTCAATGCCGTGATCAACCGCGGGGGCCCGGCCTGCATCGTACGCCTGACCGACGAGACCGACGCCGATATCTCGACCATCGTCATGGCCCAGGTGGCGGTGGATGCGATCTACGAGCTCAGGCGACTCAATGACGCGATCGACGCGCTCGACAATCGAATCGACGGGCAGTTGCAGCTCAGCCTCTACGCGGCGATCCAGGATCTCCTGCTCTCCCGCATGGTCTGGTATGTGCGCAATGTCGATTTTGGGGATGGCTTGGGCGCGGTCATTGCCCGGTTTGGCCCTGCGGTCCGCGAGATCGCGGCCTCGCTCGACACGGCCCTTCCAGCGGACATGCAGGCCGCACGCAGCAAGCGCCGGCAGGACCTGACCGATGCCGGCGTCCCGTCCGGCCTCGCCAGCGAACTGGCCGATCTCGATGCCCTGGTCCCGGCGCCTGATATCGTGACGGTCGCCGAGCGCACCAGCCGCAGCATCGGTGATGCCGCCGCGACGTTCTTTGCCGCCGAGGCCAATTTCCGTCTCGACCGCATCACCGCCGCTGCGCGCAACGTGCCGGCCAGCGATCATTTCGAACGCCTCGCCATCGACCGCGCCGTCGACCTGATCGCAGCTGCCGAAAGACGCCTGGCCGCAGATATGCTGACGATCGGCCAATCCGGTCAGCAGGCAGCGGAGACCTGGCTTGCAGCTCATCCCGAGGCGACGCGTATCCGTCGTGCCGTCGAGGAGATTGCCGCCGGCGGCCTGACGCTCGCCAAGCTGATGGTGGCGGCGAACCTGCTGGGGGACCTGGTCAAAGCCTGAGGGCGTGCGAGACAGCGATGAGCGACGTGCAGCTAGCGCAAGACGGAGGAATCCGATGATCCACGCGACTTGCCATACCGCCGATAACATCCTCTGTCTCGAGTTCGATGCCACGCCCTGGTTCAGCGAGGCTGACGGTCCGAGCATTGTCGATCTGGCCCAACGCGGCTGGGCCAGCCCGGCGATTGCGGACTCCCTCGAGCGCCGACGAGGATACGAGGGCCTGCATGAACTGGTCGAGTATGCGGCGAAACGCCTGCAACCCGACACCATCGAGGATCCAGCCTGGGAAACCTTCGAGTGTGTTGTCGACGGACCGGAGGCCATAGCCTGGCTCGAGAAAAACCGGCCAGACGTTGCGGCAAGAATTCCGATCCAAGGCCGCGGTCGGCCCTGAGCAATTCCCGCTTTGCAGAGATGCTTGAAGGCTAATAGAGCCATTGAAGGCTAATAGAGCCATTGAAGGCTAATAGAGCCATCCGGCAACGCCTTGGAGCTGACTTACCAAGTCATCCTAATCGGTCAGAGTTGCTTGCGATCAGGCCATTTTGGACTTTACGATCGCCAAGTCCGCTATTCTCACGGGGCAATCGGTGAGCAACCTTCCAAGCTTCAAGTATCACCCGGACCCTGTCGCGACCGGCAGCGTTCAGAAATCTGACGTCCAGTGCATATGTTGCGGGCAAGCACGAGGGTATGTCTACATTGGCCCGGTGTACGCAGCAGAAGAACTATGTGAAAGCCTATGTCCGTGGTGTGTCGCCGATGGATCGGCACATGGAAAACATGGCGCGAGCTTCACTGACGAGTCGGGGGTCGGTGCGCGACAGGCAGCGCACCTCCGTCGTTGCGGCAATCAAGCCTCATCTCATCGCTTGGCGTTCCGCATCTTGCTCGCGCCCCTGAGCGGGGTCGCCGGCGGGGAAGCCGGATTCGCCCAGCCTGACATCTGCAGACAGGTCAGCAGATCGACATAGCTTTGGATTCCATCTGCCGAAGCCTCGCCTTCGCAACTCTCACGCGCGGGCCCCGGAACAGTCAGCCAGGCCGAACCGAGCTGTTGCTGCGCCAGTGTCTCGTCACGCATGCATTCGCCGGCATCCTGCGCCAGGGCGAGCCCTGACGCTTTGTCGTCAGCGGAAACATCCCTGCAGAGGGCTTCCACGTTGAAGATGGGCACTCGGTCTGAAATCGGGATCGCGGGCTGGCCAAGAAGCAATAGTGCCAACAGTGCTGCTTTCATGAGACCCTCCCTTAAATCGGGTTGGACGGGGCAGCTTGGGCGAGGCTAGGCTTGGTTTGTTTCCGGCTGGCTTCGCCCGTCCGGCAAAAGGTTTCGTCCTTGCCCGGCAGCGCTTTGTGAGCTTCCCGATGAATGCGGGTCGCGGCGATGCCGAGCCTGTCCGGCACACCCATTCGCACCAAGGGATGGGGAGATATCACCGCCAAAGGACGGAAAATGGCGCGCCCGGAACGATTCGAACGTCCGACCCTCAGATTCGTAGTCTGATGCTCTATCCAGCTGAGCTACGGGCGCGTTTTTCGCTGATGGTGCGGGCTTTAGCCCACACGCAGCCTCCGGACAGCGCCGGAGGGGTGCGAAAGAGCGCTCTGACTAACCGCTCTTGTCCCGATTGGCAAGGTCCGGGTTGGGGAGATTTTGCAGGGAGATGACGATCTCCACCCGGTCATTCCGGGGCTCGCGAAGCGAGAACCCGGAATCTCGCGCCCAAAACCTCTGGATTCCGGGTTCGGCGCTTTGCGCCGCCCCGGAATGACAGGTTCACTCGGCCTCTGGCCGACCTACGCCCTCTGCCGCTCGTTGCGAATGGAGAGGAGTTCCACGGGGCGGTCGGGGATGACGATCCGGAAGGTGGCGCCGATGGTGCCTTCGACGAGGTGAATGTCGCCGCCATGGGCGCGGACCAGCTCGGCGGCGATCGCCAGGCCGAGACCGCTGCCGCCGGGGCGGCCGGAGGTCTGGAACGCCTCGAACAGATGCTCGCGGGTCTTCTGAGGCACGCCGGGGCCGGTATCGGAGACCTCCAAAATCGCGACGGCGCCTTCGCGCTTTCCCGTGATCCGGATCTGCTGCGCGCCGCCATCGCCCGAGGAATGGCTTTCCAGCGCCTGGGCGGCGTTGCGGACGAGGTTGAGCAGCACGCGGAACAGCTGATCGGGATCGGCATCGATGGCGAGCCCGCGCTCGATCGCGGCGACCCAGGCGATCGAGGCGTCGCTGGCAAGCCCCGCCGTCTCGCGCACCTCGAGCACCACGGGCTCGATCAGGATCATGCGGCGGTCGGGCGCGGCCTCCTGGGCGCGGCCATAAGAAAGTGTCGACTGGCAGAAGGCGATGGCGCGCTCGAGCGAGCGCACCAGCTTCGGCGCAAAGCGCTGCACCCGCGGATCGGGCACGCTGGCGAGCTGGTCGGACAGCAGCTGCGCGGAGGCGAGCAGATTGCGCAGATCGTGATTGATCTTGGACACGGCGAGACCGAGCGCGGCGAGCCGGCTCTTCTGATTCAGCATCGACATCAGATCGCGCTGCATGTCCGACAATTCGCGTTCTGCGACGCCGATCTCGTCGCTGCGCTGGCTCGGCACGATGATGCGCGCCGAGCTCTCCGGGTTCTCGTGGAAGCCGACCAGGCTCGCGGTCAGCCGCCGCATCGGCCGCACGAACAGATAATGGAGCGCGAGATAGACGAGACCCGCGGTCAGGACGCCGATGATCAGCGCCACCACCACGACGTTGCGGGAGAAGCGGTACATCGACTGCCGCAGCGGCAATTCGTCGGTCACGATCTCGACGAATTGGGCATTGCCGACGCCGGGCCCGACGATGCGGATCGGCTGGTTGCCGGTCTCCAGCATCATCTGGAACGAGCCGGTGATCGCTTCCCACACGCTCATGTCGCGCAGGTCGACGTCATGCTCGATCGTGGTAGGCAAATTGTCGCTGGCGAGCAGACGGCGCTGCTGGCCCATCTTGATGGCAACGGCGCGGGCATTGATGCTCTTCAGGATCTCGCGCGAGAGCGAATCGGGGACCATGCCGAGCGGAGCCGCATCCAGCACCAGTGCTGCCGTGTTGGCCGCCGCGACGCGGTCGTTGAGGCGGTTGACCCAGAAGTTGGCGATGGCTGGCACGTAGAGCAGGATGGCCGCGATCATCACCAGGGGCACAGTGAGCAGCAGCAGCTTGCCCGACAGCCCAAGCCCGGCAGGCCCCCGCGGCCGCGTCGCCGCCGGGTCCCGCTGATCCGCATCCTGGATCGGCTGGAGGTCTGTCGCTGCCACGAAATTCGTCCTCGCTGCCTTGCCGAGTGAACAACTTGCTTGGTGAACGATCTGGCTGAGGAAGGATGCGGTCCGCCCCCCGCCCGGTCAAATTACAGATCGCTAATCTGCCAAGGTGGGATGTAATCACGGACGCGGCGAGTCGCTACCTCAAGGGTTAAAAACCCCGCACAAACAGCGATATTCACCGGAACAGCGCGCTCTTGCGGCGTTGACGAAAACAAGACGCTCCCTTATAAGCCGCGCAAATTGTCCGCGATGACCCGGTGTGACGCCGGGAGCGGCTCTCTTGGGGCCGAAAAAGGCCCGTTTTGGGCCGCATCTTCCGGACTTTACCATCAATTCTACAGGCAAATTGCCCGGTCAGCGGAGAAAAACCCGTGAAGCGGACTTATCAACCCAGCAAACTGGTGCGCAAGCGCCGTCACGGTTTCCGTGCCCGTCTCGCCACTGCCGGCGGCCGCAAGGTCCTCGCCGCCCGCCGCGCCCGCGGCCGCAAGCGTCTGAGCGCCTGAGCCGGACCCCCATTTTTGGGATTTCATCATGGATCGGCTGAGGCAGCGGGCGGATTTCCTCGCCGTTGCCAATGGCGCGCGGGCGAATAGTCCCGCGTTCGTCCTGCAAAGCCGCCGCCGCGACGATTCTGGCCCGATCCGGGTCGGCTTCACCGTCACCAAAAAGAACGGCAACGCCCCCGAGCGCAATCGCATCCGGCGCCGACTTCGCGAATTGGTGAAGCGGCTCGATCCGGTGTCGATGCAGCCCCATCATGATTATGTACTGGTCGGCCGAAGGGACGCGCTCTCGCGCGACTTCGCCACCATGCTCGACGATCTGCGCATAGCGTTCACGAAGCCCGCGCGGCATACGGCCAGGGGATCCGACAAGGGATCTGCGAAGCGGCGCGGCGAAAAGCCGGGCGCTGCCCCTGCCAGCCGCAAACCGGATTGATGACGAGACATTAGAGATGACCGACAATCGCAATACCATCCTCGCCGTCATTCTGTCGGGCCTCGTCCTGATTGCCTGGCAATATTTCTACAACGTCCCGCAGATGGAGAAGCAGCGCGCCCAGCAGCAGGTGCAGGCCGAGCTCCAGAAGAACACGCCGCAGCCGACCGCCTCGGCAACGCCGGGCGCGACACCGCAGGCCGGCAATGCGCCCGCGCCTGCCGCGGCGCCGGGCAACCAGCAGGCCCAGCCGGTCGTTGCCCGCAGCGCCGCGATCGAAGCCAGCCCGCGCGTGAAGATCGACACGCCGCGGCTTTCCGGCAGCGTCTCGCTGAAGGGCGGCCGCATCGACGACCTCGCGCTGGTGCAATATCGCGAGACGGTCGACCCGAAATCGCCGCCGATCATCCTCTATTCGCCCTCGGGCACGGCCGAACCCTATTACGCCGAGTTCGGCTGGGTGGCCGCCACGGGCGTGACCGCGAAGATGCCGGATGCCCAGACCATCTGGCAGCAGGACGGCAGCGGCAGCCTGACGCCGACGACGCCGGTGGTGCTGAAATGGGACAATGGCGAGGGCCTCACCTTCCGCCGCACCATCTCGGTCGACGACCACTACCTCTTCACCATCAAGGACGAGGTGAGCAATGTCGGCAACGCGCCGGTTACGCTCTATCCGTTCGCGCTGATCTCGCGCCACGGCACGCCGCAGGTCTCGGGCTATTACATCCTGCATGAAGGCCTGATCGGCTATCTCGATGGCCTGCAGGAATATGCCTACAAGAAGATCGACGAAGCCAAGACGGTGAACTTCAAGGCCACCAATGGCTGGCTCGGCATCACCGACAAGTACTGGGCTTCGGCGCTGCTGCCGGACACCAATGCGCAGCTGCAGGCGCGCTTCTCGTCGAACCCGACCGGCAACGTCCACACCTACCAGACCGACTATCTGCTCGACCCCGTCACCGTCGCGATCGGCGGCACAGCCACCGCGAACGCGCGGCTGTTCGCTGGCGCCAAGGAAGCCGGCGTGGTCGGCGTGTTCCCGTTCGCCGGCCTCGGCGGCTACAACAAGGAGCTCGGCCTCAACCATTTCGATCTGTTGATCGATTGGGGCTGGTTCTACTTCATCACCAAGCCGATGTTCCTCGGCCTCGACTTCTTCTACCGCTTCTTCGGCAATTTCGGCATCTCGATCCTGCTCGTCACCGTGATCGTGAAGCTTCTGTTCTTCCCGCTGGCGAACAAGTCCTACGCCTCGATGGCGAAGATGAAGTCGATCCAGCCGCAGCTGCAGGCGCTGAAGGAGCGCTTTCCCGATGACAAGGTCAAGCAGCAGCAGGAGATGATGGAGATCTACCGCAAGGAGAAGATCAATCCGGTCGCCGGCTGTCTTCCCGTGGTGATCCAGATCCCGGTGTTCTTCTCGCTCTATAAGGTGCTGTTCGTCACCATCGAGATGCGGCACGCGCCGTTCTTCGGCTGGATCAAGGACCTCTCCGCGCCGGATCCGACCAACCTGTTCACGCTGTTCGGATTGATCCCGTTCGATCCGACCACGATTCCGGTGTTCGGCCATTACCTCGCGCTCGGCATCTGGCCGATCATCATGGGCATCACGATGTGGTTCCAGATGAAGCTGAACCCGACGCCGCCGGATCCGACGCAGCAGATCATCTTCAACTGGATGCCGCTGATCTTCACCTTCATGCTGGCCGGCTTCCCGGCGGGCCTCGTGATCTACTGGGCCTGGAACAATCTGCTCTCGGTGCTCCAGCAGAGCTTCATCATGCGCCGCAACGGCGTGAAGGTGGAGCTGTTCAACAATCTCAAGGCGACGTTCGCGCGGAAGGCGACGTAGCACCCGTCATTCCGGGGCGATGCGAAGCATCGAACCCGGAATCTCGAGATTCCGGGTCTGGTCCTTCGGACCATCCCGGAATGACAGCGAGCAAAGAGCTTCGCATGACCGACGCCAATGATGCGAAGCTGATCGAAGCCGGACGCAAGCTTTTCGCGCGCGACTGGCAGTTCATCTGGGCCTCGCCGTCGATTCAAACGCTGCCGCCGATGGCGGGGCTGGAGATCGCCTTTGCCGGGCGGTCCAATGTCGGCAAGTCCAGCCTGATCAACGCGCTGACCGGTCGCAATGCGCTGGCGCGCACCTCGCATACGCCGGGCCGCACCCAGGAGCTGATCTTTTTCGAGGTCCCCGGGAAAAGCGACCTGCGCCTCGTCGACATGCCTGGCTACGGCTACGCCAAGGCGCCGAAGAGCCAGGTCGCGTCCTGGACCGAGCTGATCCATACATTCCTGCTGGGCCGCGCCTCGCTCGCACGCGTTTACGTGCTGATCGACGCGCGGCATGGCCTCAAGGACGTCGATCTCGAAGTCCTGAAGACGCTCGACCGCTCCGCAGTCAGCTACCAGATCGTGCTGACCAAGGCCGACCAGGTGAAGGCCTCCGAGCTGCAATCACGCATCGCCGAGACCGAGACTGCACTCGCCAAACATCCGGCCGCTTTCCCGAACGTGCTCGCGACCTCCTCGCGCAGCTCGACTGGCATGGCCGAGCTGCGCGCCGCGATGGCAAAGCTCCTGGAAGAACGGGCGTCGTGATGGTGGCGCATCGCCTCTTGATCGGGCTTGCCGGTTTGATGGGCGCCGCCGGCGTTGCGCTGGCCGCCGCCTCCGCCCACGGCGCCGATGCCAGCCGCCTCGCCTCCGCTAGCGCCATGCTGCTGTTTCATGCGACTGCCATACTTGCGGTGACTGGGTTGCTCGCGCGCGGCCTTCTGCATGGCGGAATTGGGCTCATTGCCGCATTCGGCTTCGTGCTCGGCGCGGCGCTGTTCGCGGGCGACCTCACCTTGCGGCAATATGCCGGGCACTCGCTGTTTCCCATGGCGGCGCCGACGGGTGGAACGGTGATGATTTTGGGCTGGCTCGCGGTGACGCTCGCGGCGGTGGTGGCGAGGAAGTAGCGTTCTCTTCCTTCTCCCCTTGCGGGAGAAGGTGGCGCGAAGCGCCGGATGAGGGGTCTGTCTCTACAGGGGTGCTCGCGGAGAGAAACCCCTCACTCGCCTCGCTTCGCGAGGCACCCTCTCCCACAGGGGGAGAGGGGAAGAAGAGCGCTTTGCGCCGCGCCCGCCAATCGGATAGAACGCGCACCGACAGTCCCGCCAGCGAGATCCGCCCCATGACCGACATCTCCCCGCTCGACCAGGCCCGCATCCTGTCCGAAGCGCTGCCGCACATGCAGCAGTATGACGAGGAAACCATCGTCATCAAATATGGCGGCCATGCCATGGGCGACGAGGAGACCGCGAAGAACTTTGCCCGCGACATCGTGCTGCTGGAGCAGACCGCGATCAATCCGGTGGTGGTGCACGGCGGCGGGCCGCAGATCGCGACCATGCTGAAGCGCCTCGGCATCGTCTCGGAATTCGCCGCTGGCCTGCGCATCACCGATGCTGCGACCATCGAGATCGTCGAGATGGTGCTGGCCGGCTCCGTCAACAAGCAGATCGTCGGCTACATCAACGATGCCGGCGGCAGAGCCGTGGGCCTGTCCGGCAAGGACGGCAACATGGTGAAGGCGACGAAGACGACGCGCACCATCGTCGATCCGGACTCGCATATCGAGAAGGCGGTCGATCTCGGCTTCGTCGGCGATCCCGAGAAGGTCGACCTCACGCTGCTCAACCAGCTGATCGGCTATGAGCTGATCCCGGTGCTGGCGCCGCTCGCGACCTCCAAGGACGGCCAGACGCTCAACGTCAATGGCGACACCTTTGCCGGCGCCGTCGCCGGCGCGCTGAAGGCCAAGCGCCTATTGCTGCTCACCGACGTGCCCGGCGTGCTCGACAAGTCGAAGAAGCTGATTCCGCAGCTGTCGGTGAAAGACGCGCGAAAACTGATCGCCGACGGCACCATTTCCGGCGGCATGATCCCGAAGGTCGAGACCTGCATCTACGCGCTCGAGCAGGGCGTCGAGGGCGTCGTCATCATCGACGGCAAGATGCAGCACGCGGTGCTGCTCGAGCTCTTCACCAACCAGGGCACGGGCACGCTGATCCACAAGTGATGTGCTGGACGCCGCGACGAAAGAACGTCATGGCCGGGCTTGTCCCGGCCATCCACGATCTTTCTCGCGGCGAAAACGTGGATGCCCGGGACAAGCCCGGGCATGACGAGCGGAGAGTTCAGCGCCCCCGCCGCTCCCCCCTCACCCGCGTCCTGATGACGCTCCCGGCGGCCGCCGTCTCGTTCTTCTTCTCCTCCGCGCCGGCCTTCGCCGACCTCAAGATCTGCAACCGCATGTCCTATGTCGTCGAGGCCGCGATCGGCATTGACGACAAGGCGGCGACGGCGACGCGCGGCTGGTTCAGGATCGATCCCGCCACCTGCCGCGTGGTGGTGCAGGGCACGCTGACCGCCGACCGCATTCTGCTCAACGCGCGCGCGCTCGGCATCTACGGCGCCTCCCCGATCCCGCAGAGCGGCAGCGACATGCTGTGCGTGGCGCAGGACAATTTCGTCATCGCCGCCGCGCGGCAGTGTCGCAGTGGCCAGACGCAGGTCCCCTTCACGCAAGTGACGCCGACGCGCGGCGACGACGGCAATGCCGTCGCCTACCTTGCCGAGGATTCCGAATATGACGACGAACAGGCGCGCCTTGCCGGCATCCAGCGCCTCCTCGTGATCATCGGCTATGACGTCGGCGCCATCGACGGCGTCGACGGGCCGAAGACGCAGGCAGCGCTCGCCGCATTCCTGAAGAGCCGCGGGCTGCCGTCCGACACCGTATCGTCGCCGAATTTGTTCAAGACCATGGTCGATGCGACGCAGACGCCGTCGTCGAGCGGCCTGACCTGGTGCAACGACACGCCGCACAAGGTGATGGCGGCAGTCGCCACCGACGACGGCAAGTCGGTGACGAGCCGCGGCTGGTATCGCATCGATCCCAAGACCTGCCTGCACCCGGATGTAACAGGCACGCCGAAGCAGATCTTCAGCTTCGCGGAAGCGATCGATGCCGACAACCGTGTCATCAAGCTGAAGGACAAGCCGCTGAACTGGGGCGGCGACAAGCAGCTCTGCACGCGCGAGACCAAGTTCGAGACCGTTGAGCAGACCGATTGCCCCGCGCGCGGGTTTGCGACGACGGGGTTCGGCGCGGTGGATATGAGCAGCGGCGGCAAGACGCTGCGCTTTGCGATGCCGTGATGGTATTGCTGTGATTGAGGATCAGGGCACTGGGGCCGCAAACTCCGCCGTCGTCCCCGCGAACGCGGGGACCCATAACCCCAGGGAGCAGTGTGGCGCACGATGGTGGTTGCCAGTCTTCGCCAAACCACTCCCTGTGGTTATGGGTCCCGGATCTGCGCTCCGCTTCGCTGCGCTTGTCCGGGACGAGGACAGAGAGTGGAGCATCGCTTGCGCTCAGCAGATAGAGATTTGATATGACTTCTCCCCGCGCCTTCACCCACGTCGACACCTGGGTGTTCGACCTCGACAACACGCTCTATCCGCATCACGTCAATCTGTGGCAGCAGGTCGATGCGCGCATCGGCGAGTTCGTGTGCAACTGGCTGAACGTCGGCCCGGAGGAAGCGCGCAGCATCCAGAAGGATTATTACCGGCGCTTCGGCACCACGATGCGCGGCATGATGACCCTGCACGGCGTGCGCGCCGACGACTATCTCGCCTATGTGCACAAGATCGACCATTCGCCGCTGGAGCCGAATCCGCAGCTTGGCGAAGCCATCGCAAAGCTGCCGGGACGAAAGCTGATCCTGACCAACGGCTCGGTCGACCATGTCGATGCCGTGCTGGCGCGCCTCGGCCTTTGCCGGCCATTTCGACGGCGTGTTCGACATCATCGCGGCCGGCTTCGAGCCGAAACCGGCGCCGCAGACCTATCGGAAATTCCTCGACGACCACGCCGTCGATCCGACCCGGGCGGCGATGTTCGAGGACCTCGCCCGTAACCTCACCGTTCCCCACGCGCTCGGCATGACCACGGTGCTGGTGGTGCCTGACGGCACCAAGGAGGTGGTGCGCGAGGATTGGGAGCTGGAGGGCCGGGACGCCGCCCATGTCGATCACGTCACGGATGATTTGACAGGGTTTTTGGGGCGGTTGTCACCACGCTAACGCTGTCGTCCCGGGGCGCGAAGCGAGCCCGGGACCCATAACCACAGGGAGTGGTTGTGGCGCGAAACTGGCAACTCCGAATCTTCGCCAAACGACGGCCTGTGGCTATGGGTCCCGGGCTCGCGCTTCGCGCGCCCCGGGACGACAGCGGAGTATGCCTTGACTCTCCCCCGCCAAATCCCGAAAAAGCGCCCCAATCCCTCAAAAATTCCCTGATCCGAAGAGGAAAGCCCGATGTCCCTGTCCGCCCTCGAATCCACCATCAACAGCGCCTTCGACGCGCGTGACGGCATCTCGACCTCGACCAAGGGCGAGGTGCGCGAGGCCGTGGACCAGGCGCTGGAGACGCTGGACAAGGGCGAGGCCCGCGTCGCCGAGCGCGGCGCCGACGGCAAGTGGAAGGTCAATCAGTGGCTGAAGAAGGCGGTGCTGCTCTCCTTCCGCCTCAACGACATGGACGTGATTCCCGGCGGTCCGGGCAAGGCCAGCTGGTGGGACAAGGTGCCCTCGAAGTTCGAAGGCTGGGGCCCGAACCGGTTTCGCGATGCGGGCTTTCGCGCGGTGCCCGGCGCCGTCGTCCGTCGCTCGGCCTTCATCGCCAAGAACGTCGTGCTGATGCCGTCCTTCGTCAATCTCGGCGCTTACGTCGATGAGAGCACCATGGTCGACACCTGGGCCACCGTCGGCTCCTGCGCGCAGATCGGCAAGCGCGTGCACATCTCCGGCGGCGCCGGCATCGGCGGCGTGCTCGAGCCGCTGCAGGCCGAGCCCGTCATCATCGAGGACGACTGCTTCATCGGCGCGCGCAGCGAGGTCGCCGAGGGCGTGATCGTGCGCAAGGGCGCGGTGCTGGCGATGGGCGTGTTCCTGGGCGCCTCGACCAAGATCGTCGATCGCGAGACCGGCGAGGTCTTCATGGGCGAGGTGCCGGAATATTCGGTGGTGGTGCCGGGCGCGCTGCCCGGCAAGCCGATGAAGAACGGTCAGATCGGCCCGAGCACCGCCTGCGCCGTGATCGTCAAGCGCGTCGACGAGCGCACGCGCTCCAAGACCAGCATCAACGAGCTGCTGCGGGATTAATCGGGCCACGCGCACCATTCTCTCACCGTCACCCTGAGGTGGCCGCCTCTTCGGCGGCCCTCGAACGGCGACGGCCTGGCTGCCGGCTACATTCCGGCCGCTCATCCTTCGAGGCTCCCCCTGCGGTGCGCTGCACCGCAGGCCTCGCACCTCAGGATGGCGGGACTGGTAGTCGAACCCTCTCTCCCCCCATCGCGACCAACATCCGGGCGGCTACTTCCGCCCGGAGCCTCTCGCATGGACTGGACCTGGTACTTCTTCCGCTTCGACGGCCGCATCAACCGTGCGCTGCTATGGCAGGCGCTGCTGATCGTCGCGCTGCTGGCTGCGTTGCTGGGGATCGTCGATCAGGCCATCAGTATCCCGGACGGGGCCAAATCCGTTAAATTCAAGTTCAATGTCGACTTCGATTTCGACTTTGGCTTCGACGGCCTGTTCGAAATCATCGACCCACGACGCCATCGACTGCTGTCATCCACCGAGCGCGCGAGCCTGACCTTACGGATTCTCGGCGCATCGCTGTTCCTGTGGATCTCCCTTGCGACCGCGATCAAGCGACTGCACGATCGCGACCGAAGCGGCTGGTGGATCATCCCATTCGCCTTCATCCCCAACCTGCTGTTCTATTTCTCGGATCGGCTGCCTGCCGCCAGCTGGTTCGTGCCGTTCGACTGGGCCGTCCACGCGCTGTGGCTGTGGGGCCTCGTAGAGATGTTCATTATGCCCGGCACTTCGGGCGACAACCGGTTCGGCCCCGATCCACTTGCCCAGCACGAGGAGGAGAGCCTCGCACCCGCCACCCCTGCAAAAAGCTGGGACCAGCAGAGCGAGCTCGAATTCGTGCCGCCCAGCGCTAGCCCACCCGGCGGCATGCATGTTAAGCGGAACGCATGACCGATGCTCTCTCGATTGCCCGCGATCTCATCCGCTGTCCCTCGGTAACCCCGGCCGACGCCGGTGCGCTGGGGGTGCTTGAAAGAGCCCTCACCGCCGCCGGCTTTACCTGCCACCGCGTGACGTTCAGCGAAGAAGGCACCGCCGACGTCGACAATCTCTATGCGCGGATCGGCACAGAAGGGCCGCACATCACCTTCGCCGGCCATACCGACGTGGTGCCGCCGGGCGACGAAAGTGCATGGAGCGTCGGCGCGTTTTCCGGCGAGGTGAAGAACGGCTATCTGCACGGCCGCGGCGCGGTCGACATGAAGGGCGGCATCGCCTGCTCGGTCGCAGCTGTGCTGGAGCATCTCGCTGCCAATGCCGGCAAGCTGCGCACGGACGGGACGGGCTCGATCTCGTTCCTGATCACGGGCGACGAGGAAGACGTCTCGATCAACGGCACCATCAAGCTGCTCAAGTGGGCGGCCGAGCGCGGCGAGAAATTCGATCATTGCGTGCTCGGCGAGCCCTCCAACGTCGAGACGCTCGGCGACACCATCAAGGTCGGCCGCCGCGGCTCGCAATCCGGCACGCTTTATGTCGACGGCGTGCAGGGCCATGTCGCCTATCCGCATCGCGCGTCCAATCCGGTGCCGGATATCTCGCGCTTGATCGTCGCGATCTCCGACGAGCCGCTCGACCATGGCAGCGCGCAGTTCCAGGCCTCCAATCTCGAATTCACTTCAGTGGACGTCGGCAACAAGGCGAGCAACGTCATCCCCGGCGAGGCCCGTGCCAAATTCAACATCCGCTATAACGACAACCACACCCAGGCGAGCCTGCGCGAGCTGGTCGAGACGCGCCTCGCCAAGGCCTGCGGCAACCGCATCAAGGCCCGCATCGTCTGGGAGCCCTCGAACTCCAACGTGTTCGTGACCAAGCCCGGCCCGTTCACCGATCTTGCGGTGTCCGCGATCGAGGAGGTGACGGGACGCAAGCCGGAGCTGTCGACGAGCGGTGGGACGTCGGATGCACGGTTCATCTCGAGCTATTGCCCGGTGATCGAGTTCGGCCTGGTCGGCCAGACCATGCACCAGGTCGACGAGCGCGTGCCGGTGACCGATCTGGAGAAGCTGACGAAAGTGTATCGCGGGATTTTGACGCGGTATTTTGGGTAGGCGCTGCTCTCGCCCAGCACACCACTGTCATCGCCCGCGAAGGCGGGCGATCCAGTACTCCGAGACAGCAGCGATAGAACCGAGGGGCCGCGGCGTACTGGATGCCCCGCCTTCGCGGGGCATGACACCGCGGGTGACGCGAGAGCGCGCGCCTGCGCGCTAATAATCCACCTTCATCAGATACAGCCCCTCCGGCGGCGCGACGATGCCGCAGGCAGTGCGGTTGCGGGCTTCCAACGCCGCGGAGAGGTCGTCCGCGGTCCAGCGGCCATCGCCGACCCAGACCAGCGAGCCCACCATCGAACGGACCTGGCTGTGCAGGAACGAGCGCGCCGAGGTGACAATGGTGATCTCGCGGCCATCGCGCAGCACGTCGAGCTGGTCGAGCGTCTTCTCCGGCGACTTGGCCTGGCATTCGGTGTCGCGGAAGGTGGTGAAATCGTGCTTGCCGAGCAGGCGTTTTGCTGCCGCATGCATCGCATCGGCGTCGAGCTTGCGCGGCACGCGCCAGGCGTGGCCGACATCGAGCGCGAGATTGGCGCGGGTGTTGATGACGCGGTAGCGGTAATGCCGTTTCACGGCGGAGAAGCGCGCCTCGAATGTATCAGGAACGATCTCGGCCTCGAGCACCGCGATCGGATGCGGGCGCAGATGCGCATTGAGACCGTCGCGAAAACGGCCTGGCGGAAACTGCTTCTCGACATCGACATGCGCGACTTGGCCGCGCGCATGCACGCCGGCATCGGTGCGGCCGGCGCCGTGCACGCGCAGATCCGCGCCCGTCATCGCCTTCACCGCCGCTTCCAGCGCGCCCTGCACCGACGGCAGCGTGTCCTGGATCTGCCAGCCGAAGAACGGCGCGCCGTCATATTCGATGGTGAGCTTGTATCGGGGCATCGATCCAGCTTTATCCGGCGTCATTGCCGGGCTTGACCCGGCAATCCATCGCCCAAGAAGGAGTTTTGTTAGAAGATGGATACGCGGGTCAAGCCCGCGTATGACGAGTTGATTAGGTGAATTTAGCTCCCGCCCTCAAGGGCACGCCGCGCAGGAAGTCCGCGGCCTGCATGCGGGCCTTGCCTTCGCGCTGGAGCTCGATGATGCGGATCGCGCCCTCGCCGCAGGCGATGGTGAGGTGATCGTCGAGCACCGCGCCCGGTGAACCCACGCCCTTCGCCAATTCGCATCGCAGGATTTTGACGCGCGCGTTCTCGCTGACACCGTCAAGCTCGGCCCATGCGCCGGGAAACGGCGACAGGCCGTGGATGTGGCGGAGCACGGCGCGTGCGGGCTTGGTCCAGTCGATCCGTGCCTCGGCCTTGTCGATCTTGGCCGCATAGGTGACGCCGTCCTCGCTCTGCTGCTTGAGCTGCAGGCCGCCGCGTTCGAGCCCAGCCATGGCGCGGACCATCAGATCGCCGCCGAGACGGGACAGGCGATCGTGCAGATCGAGCGCGGTCATGGTGTCGGTGATCGGAAGACGCTCGGCCATGGCGACGTCGCCGGTGTCGAGGCCGACATCCATCTTCATCACCATCACGCCGCTTTCGGCATCACCAGCCATGATGGCGCGGTTGATCGGCGCCGCGCCGCGCCAGCGCGGCAGCAGCGAAGCATGCAGATTGTAGCAACCGAGCTTTGGCGCATCGAGGATCGCCTGCGGCAGGATCATGCCGTAGGCGACGACGACGGCGGCATCGGCGTCGAACGCGCGAAATTCTTCCAGCGCTTCCTCAGTCTTCAGCGTCTTCGGCGTCAGCACGGGCACGCCGAGCTTTCGCGCCGCTTCCTCGACCGGGGTCGGCTGCAATTGCAGCCCGCGCCGCCCGCCCGGCTTCGGCGCACGGGTGTAGACGGCCGCGATCTCGTGGCCATGCGCGACCAGCTCGAGCAGCGTCGGCACGGAGAAATCGGGCGTGCCCATGAAGATCAGGCGGAGGGGCATCAACAGAACTCGCTGCGTTCCCTCCCCCCCTTGCGGGGGAGGGCTAGGGAGAGGGGTGCCACACGACGCGCTCTCTCGGCACAAGCGTTCGCGGCACGCACGTAATTCAGATGACGGATGGACTTCCGCCGGGGCTACCCCTCTCCCCCGCCCTCCCCCGCAAGGGGGGAGGGAGCGCAGGGAATGCGGAGCAGCATTAGAGACTCACTCGCCCGCGCGCTTGGCGGCTTTCTCGAACTTCTTCATCACGCGGTCGCGCTTGAGCTTCGACAGGTAGTCGACGAACAGCACGCCGTTGAGATGGTCGATCTCGTGCTGGATGCAGGTGGCGTAGAGGCCTTCGGCGTCCTCCTCATGCAGCTTGCCGTCGAGATCGGTGAAGCGCACGCGCACCTTCGCAGGGCGCTCGACCTCCTCGTAATATTCGGGGATCGACAGGCAGCCTTCCTCGTAAGTGGACAGCTCCTCGGAGGAGGCGATGATCTCGGGGTTGATGAACACGCGCGGTTCCGGCTTGGTCTCGCCGTCCTGGTTGGGCTTGGCGAGGTCCATGGTGATCAGGCGCAGCGGCTGCGCGACCTGGATCGCCGCAAGCCCGATTCCGGGCGCGTCGTACATGGTCTCGAACATGTCGTCGGCAAGCTTGCGGATCTCCGGCGTGACCTTCTCGATCGGCTTGGAGACCAGGCGCAGCTGCTTGTCGGGCAGGATGATGATTTCTCGTAGGGCCATGGCGGCGATTTAAGCCGCGCGCCGGATGCGGTCAATGCGGCCAGGAACCCGGCTCACGCTCCGCTCACGATAAAACTTCAGGTTTCGTTAACCATAAAACTTAAGGAGTTCTTTACCGAAATCGTTCCCCCTTCGTTCGCGACCGAGCGCGAATCGGTTAGAAGGGCTGGCATGAACGAGATCATTTTCATGGCTGGCGACTGGCCGGTGCGCACCATCGATGCGCTGATCGGCTTCGGCGCGCTGGTCCTCATCCTGCTGGTTGTGATTGCGGTCGTGATCACTCGCTCGGGACGGCGCGGCGCGGAACTTGCCATGGCGCATGCGATCCGTGCCGACGAGCTCGAGGAGCGCCTCGCCCAGGTGCTGCACGCCCAAGCTGAGGCCTCCGGCCGGGTCGATGCCATGACCCAGGCGCTGGCCGGCCGTCAGGCCGAGATGGCGCGGGCGGTCAACGAGCGGCTCGATTCGGTGACCCACCGCGTCGGCCAGTCCATGGAACATTCGACCCGCAACACCATGGAGAGCCTGCGCGCGCTGCACGAGCGGCTCGGCATCATCGACAACGCGCACAAGAACCTCACCGACCTCACCACGCAGGTGACCACCTTGCGCGACGTGCTCGCCAACAAGCAGTCGCGCGGCGCCTTCGGCCAGGCGCGGATGGAGGCGATCGTCCAGGACGGACTGCCGAAAGGCTCCTACGAGTTCCAGTTCACGCTCTCGACCGGCAAGCGCCCGGACTGCGTCGTGTTCCTGCCCGACCAGCGCCCGCTCTGCATCGACGCGAAATTTCCGCTGGAGGCGATGACCGCGCTGCACGACGCCCGCACCGACGAGGAGCGGCGCGTGGCCACGCAGCGGCTGCGCGGCGACGTGATGAAGCATGTCAGCGACATCGCGGAAAAATATCTCGTCGCCGGCGAGACCCAGGAGATGGCGCTGATGTTCGTGCCGTCGGAATCGGTCTATGCCGAGATCCACGACGGCTTCGACGACGTGATTCAGAAGGCCTATCGCGCCCGCGTGGTGCTGGTGTCGCCCTCGCTCCTGATGCTCGCGATCCAGGTGATGCAGCAGATCATGAAGGACGCGCGCATGCGCGATGCCGCCGACCAGATCCGCACCGAGGTGATCAAGCTCGGCGACGATCTCGGCCGCCTGCGCGACCGTGTGATGAAGCTGCAAAAGCATTTTGCCGACGTGAACGAGGACGTCCGCCAGGTGCTGATCTCCGCCGACAAGATCGAGAAGCGCGCGGGGAGAATCGAGGAACTCGATTTCAGCAAGACCGATGCGCCGGAAGGCCCGCGGCTGGTCGCGACGGGCGCACCGGAGCTGTTTCCGCGGAAGCTCCAGGCGGGGGAGTGAGATAGAGGCACACTGTCATGCCCCGCGAAGGCGGGGCATCCAGTATTCCGTGACAGTCGTGATTGAATCGAGACGCTGGTGATTACTGGATCGTCCGCCTTCGCGGACGATGACAGGGGTGAAGGCTGGCATGAGCGCACGCCATTACTACGTCTACATTCTCGCCAGCAGGATCGGCGGAACGCTATATATCGGCGTCACGAACGACATCATCCGCCGCGTGACGCAGCACAAGTCCAAACTCATCGAGAGCTTCACTGAAAAGTACGACGTCGCCCGGCTTGTCTACTTCGAGCAATTCGATGATCCCGAGAACGCGATCAAGCGGGAGAAGCGGCTCAAAAAGTGGAACAGGGCTTGGAAGATTCGACTGATCGAGCAGCACAACCCAAACTGGGATGATCCTTATCCCGGCATCGCCGGCCCACCATGACATACCTCGCCGCGCTGTCATACCCCGCGAAGGCGGGGTATCCAGTACGCCGCGGCGATTGTGGTTGAACCGAGACGCTGGTGTTTACTGGATCGTCCGCCTTCGCGGACGATGACACTGAGGGTGCCGAGGGCTTTCCCCTCTCACCGCACACCAGAGTCTTTTTCCCCAGAATCTGCTAACACCACCCCATGACTGCACCCGAGGTGACCTCCCCAGCCGCTAGCCCCGCCCCTGCGACCTCCTGGCGCGAGAGCCTGGCTGTGTACCTGCAACCGCGGGTGCTGATCGTGCTGTTCCTCGGCTTCTCCTCGGGGCTGCCGCTGGCGCTGTCGGGATCGACGCTGCTGGTCTGGATGCGCGAGGCTGGGGTCGATCTCAAGACCATCGGGCTGTTCGCGCTGGTCGGCACGCCCTACACGCTGAAATTTTTGTGGGCGCCACTGGTCGACGCGCTGCATGTGCCGCTGTTCACGCGCGCGTTCGGACGGCGGCGCGGCTGGCTGGTGTTCTCGCAATTGCTGCTGATCATCGCGATCCTGCTGCTGGCGATGACCGATCCCGCGCGCTCGCCGTTCTACGTCGCGCTCGGCGCGCTGCTGGTGGCGACGACATCGTCGACGCAGGACATCGTCGTCGACGCCTTCCGCGTCGAGAGCCTGCCCGAGAGCGAGCAGGCCGCCGGCATGGCCGCTTACGTTGCGGCCTATCGCATCGGCATGCTGGTCTCGACCGCGGGCGCGCTGTTCATCGTCTCCGGCTTCGAGGACACCGGCATCCCGCGCCCCTCTGCGTGGATGTGGGGCTATGTAGTGATGGCGGCGATGGTGCTGATCGGAACGATCACGGCGCTGGCCGCGACCGAGCCGGAGCAATCGGTGCGGGCGGAAGCCGTGACACAGGCCGAGACCGCGTTCACGCGCGTGCTGCATGCGGCGATCGGCGCCTTCTCGGAGTTCCTATCGCGCAAGGATGCGCTCGCGGCGCTCGCCTTCGTCGTGCTGTTCAAGTTCACCGATGCGTTCTCCGGCACGATGACGGCGCCGTTCGTGATCGACCTCGGCTTCACCCGCAACGACTATGCGGCGATCGTCAAGGGCGTCGGCCTCGCAGCGACGCTGATTGGCGGCTTCGCCGGTGGCTTTGTCGCGCGGCGCTATTCGCTGGCGACATCGCTCTGGATCGGCGGCGTGGTGCAGGCGCTCGCCAACCTGTCCTTCTCCTGGCTCGCCGTGGTCGGCACCAATCAATGGGCGCTGGCGCTCGCCATCTGCGCAGAGAACTTCACCAGCGCCATCGGCACGGTGATCTTCGTCGCCTATCTCTCGGCGCTGTGCCAGAACCCGCTCCACACGGCGACGCAATACGCGCTGCTCACCGCGCTCGCGGCGGTGGGGCGGACGTATCTCTCGTCCGGTGCCGGCTTCGTGGCGGAGACGACCGGCTGGGCACTGTTCTTCGTGATCTGCGTGCTGGTGGCGATCCCAAGCCTGATGCTGCTGGCCTGGCTGCAGAAGCGCGGGCATTTCGAGGCGCTCGGGCCGGTGCGGGTGTGACGCTGCCGCCGTAGTCTCGTAGGGTGGGCAAAGGCGCAACGCGCCGTGCCCACCATCACGCCATGAATTAGAAACAGGTGGTGGGCACGCTTCGCTTTGCCCACCCTACGGCATCTCGCGTGCCGCTTACTGCTTCCTGATCAGGCTCCACTTCGTGATCACGGCCTCGCTCATCTGGCCGGGATCGCTGGCGCAGGCGACCTCGTCGACCTTGACCGAGATCTCCTTGCCGACGAACGATTTCAGCTGCGCGGCCTGCGCGTCGCTGGAGGTGACGAGCTGGAAGGTCTCAGGGCCGGTCTCGAGATTGCACAGCCCGTTCGGCGCCGGCAGGCGGCGCGGCTCTGAGGTGATCTGGTACATCGCGACCCGCTTGCCGGCGTTCTTGACGTCGCGCACCTTCATCGCGTTCAGCTCGCCCGAAAGCACGTCCCCATTGTTGATCGGCTTGCCGGGCTTGGGCGGCGGCGCCGCCTCGTCGCCCTGCTGCGCCGAGACGGCCGGGGTCACCAGCATCGTCATCGTCAGGGCCAAAGCCAGCCGTGTGGCGAAAAGTTTCGTCATGTCGTCCGTTCCGTGAGGTCTGTAGGATAGCTAGAACAGGGTCCGCTGCCGCATCGCGGCCGATAGCGTACCCTCATCGAGATAATCAAGCTCGCCGCCGACGGGCACACCGTGCGCGAGCCGGGTTACTTTAACGTTGGCGTCCTGGAGCAGGTCGGTGATGTAATGCGCCGTGGTCTGGCCGTCGACGGTGGCATTCAGCGCCAGGATGATCTCGTGCACTTCTGCCGCATGGGCCCGCGCGACCAGCGCGTCGATGGTGAGGTCTTGCGGACCGACGCCGTCGAGCGGCGACAGGGTCGCGCCGAGCACGTGATAGCGCCCTTGCGTCGCATTGGCCCGCTCCAGCGCCCAGAGATCGGCGACGTCGGCGACCACCACGATGATGGCGGGATCGCGCTTCGGATCGGTGCAGACCGTGCAGGGATTTTGGGTGTCGATGTTGCCGCAGGTCTTGCAGACCTGGACCTTGTCGAGCGCGACCTGCAAGGCCGAGGACAGCGGCATCATCAGCGCTTCGCGCTTCTTGATCAGATGCAGCGCCGCGCGCCGCGCCGAGCGCGGGCCAAGGCCCGGCAGCCGCGCGAGAAGCTGGACCAGCCGCTCGATCTCGGGACCTGCAACCGCGCCCATCTTACTGGCCGAACAGCCCCGGCGGCAGGCCGAGCCCGCCGGTGAGCGCCTGCATCTTCTCCTGCATCGCCGTCTCCGCCTTGCGACGGGCATCGCCAAAGGCGGTGACGAGCAGGTCTTCCAGCACCTCGCGCTCTTCCGCCTTCATCAGCGAGGGATCGATCTTGACGCCCTTGACGTCCATCTTGGCGGTCATGCGCACGGCGACGAGACCGCCGCCAGAAATGCCCTCGACCTCCACATTGCCGAGTTGTTCCTGCATCTCCTGCATCTTGGATTGCAGCTGGGCCGCCTGCTTCATCATGCCGAGAAAATCAGCCATGGGTGCTCGTCCTTCAAACTGGCCAAAGCGCGATGAAGCGCGCTTTTGCTTTATTGTTCGAGCATGATCTCTCGGAAAACCGCTGCACACTTTTCCGGATCATGCTCAAAGATCGTCGTCGGCGTCGGAACCGTCGGGCGGATCGTCACTGCCGTAGTCGGCGTTAATATTGGATTCCGGCGCCTCGGGGGCAAGCCTGCGGACCTCGACGACCTTCGCGCCGGGGAAACGCGATAGCACCTCCTGCACGCGCGGATCGGCTTCCGCGGTGCGGGCATGCTCCTGTTTGGCGGCCTGGTTCACCGAGCGCAGCGTCGGCTGGCCCTGCTCGTTGGAGACGATCACGGTCCAGCGGCGGCCGGTCCACATCTCGAACTTGCGTGCGAGCTCGGAGATCATGGTCTTTGACGCGTTCGGCTCGAGCGCGACTTCGAGCCGGCCCTCCTCGAAACGGACGAGGCGCATGTCGCCCTCGAGCGCGCTCTTGGTCATGATGTCGCGCTTCTGCCCGGCGAGCGCGACGAGCTGGGTGAAGCTGGTGATGCGCAGCTGGGGCGCCGCACCCTGGGTATCAGGCGCGGGCGTTGCCATCTGCGGCCGGGCAGCGCCTCCGCCGAAGGCGGTCGGCGATGAGGTCGGCATGCGGACCGGCGCCGCCGAGGCAACGGGCGCCGCGGAGGCAACGGGCGCCGCGGAGGCCATCGGTGCGGCCGGCGCGCTGCTGCGCGCGCTACTTCCGCCGTTCACGACCGGCGAGCCGCCGCCATTCTGCTCCAGCATCCGGATCGCTTCGTCCGGCGTCGGCAGGTCGGCGACATAGGCGATGCGCACCAGCACCATCTCGGCGGCCGCGGCGGGACGCGTCGCGGCCTGCACCTCGGTGATGCCCTTGAGCAGCATCTGCCACATCCGCGACAGCACCCGCATTGAGATCTTCGAGGCGAAATCCCTCGCACGGACGCGCTCGGTCTCGCCATAGGCGACGTTGTCGGCGGTCGCCGGCACGATCTTCACGCGGGTGACGAAGTTCACGAACTCGGCGAGATCGGACAGCACGACGATCGGATCGGCACCGACATCGTACTGGTCGCGGAACTCCTTAAAGGCGGCGGCGATGTCGCCGCGGACCAGCGAATCAAAGAGGTCGATGACGCGGGTGCGGTCGGCGAGGCCCAGCATCTGCCTGACCGCGTCGGCCTTCACCTGCCCCGCCGCATGCGCAATCGCCTGGTCGAGCAGCGACAGCGAGTCGCGTACCGAGCCTTCCGCCGCGCGCGCGATGATGCCGAGCGCTTCCGGCTCGATCTCGACGCTTTCCTTCGCGGCGATGTTGGCGAGGTGCTTCATCAGCACGTCGGCCTCGACGCGGCGCAGGTCAAAACGCTGGCAGCGCGACAGCACGGTGACCGGAACCTTGCGGATCTCGGTCGTCGCGAACACGAACTTGGCGTGCTCCGGCGGCTCCTCGAGCGTCTTCAGGAAGGCGTTGAACGCCGCCGTCGACAGCATGTGGACTTCGTCGATGATGTAGACCTTGTAGCGGGCGCTGGCCGGCGCGTAGCGCACGCTGTCATTGATCTGGCGCACGTCGTCGACACCGGTGTGCGAGGCCGCGTCCATCTCCAGCACGTCCATGTGCCGGCTTTCCATGATCGCCTGGCAATGCACGCCCAAGGTCGGCATGTGGATGGTCGGGCCCTTCACCGAGCCATCCGGCATCTCGTAGTTGAGTGCACGGGCCAGGATACGCGCAGTGGTGGTCTTGCCGACGCCGCGGACGCCGGTGAGGATCCAGGCCTGCGGAATGCGACCGGTCTCGAACGCGTTCGAGACCGTGCGGACCACGGCTTCCTGGCCGATCAAATCGTCGAATGAAGAGGGGCGGTATTTGCGCGCCAGCACCCGGTAGGGGGCGTTGGCCTGGCCGGCGCTATCGGGGTTCGGAGGGGCGCCAGCGTCGGTCATCGGTCGATCCGCAATGAAATGTCTCTCGGCCGGCTTTTGCGGAAAGGAGCGCGCTGGCGGGAGGCCCGCCGGCGCAATTCGCTCGGAAAAACAGGTAGGAGACTGACGAGCGACCCGATCCGGACCTCGTTAGGGCTGCTTCCTTCCGGACCTGACCCGGTTGGCGAGTGGCTCGTCCACCGCCAATCTCCCGGTCCCTATTTGGGGCCAAAGGAAGCGGAAAGCAAGCGGGTATCGGCTCGAACCGGCGGGGTTTGCCCAGCATCCGGGCAAATCCGGATCTGCTCAGCCGATAGGCTGTGCTTTCACTGATTGGACCACCTTGCTAAGAACGCTGCCGGAACTCCACCCAACCAGAAAAGCGATTGATCCCAATGGTTACACGTCGTGATGTTGCATCGATTGTCGGACTTGGCGCGGTGACCGCGGCCGCGCTGGCTGCCCCGGCCGTGGCCCAGACCGCGGCCGACCCGAACGAATCGACCTTCGCCCGCATCCGTCGCACCAAGAAGATGCGGATCGGCGCGGTCGGCGGCGGCGCGCCCTATTACATGAAGGACCTCGCCACCGGCCAGTGGAAGGGTTTCTACATCGACATCGCCAAGGGGCTCGCCGACGACATGGAGGCCGAGCTCGAGATCACCGAGACCACCTGGGGCAATTCGGTGCTCGATCTGCAGTCCAACAAGATCGACATCTTCTTCGGCCTCAACCCGACCCCGAAGCGCGCGCTGGTGGTCGATTTCTCGGTGCCGGTCTTCAACAACGCCTTCGGCATCCTCTGCAAGAAGGATTTCAAGCCGAAGACCTGGGCCGAGCTGAACTCGCCGGACGTCAAGATCGCCGTCGACCAGGGCTCCTCGCACGACCAGGTCGTCAGCCGCCTGACGCCGAAGGCGCAGATCTCGCGGCTGAAGACCGCCGACGATGCCACCGCCGCGCTGCAGACCGGACGCGTCGACGCGCAGTGCCTGATCACCATGCTCTCGCTGACCGTCCTGAAGAAGAACCCCTCGCTCGGCCAGTTCGTGCTGCCGACGCCGATCTTCGCGACCACGTCCAACGCCGGCTTCCGCCGCGAGAACGACAAGACCTTCCGCGACTACGTCAACACCTGGATCGACTTCAACAAGGGCCTCGGCTTCATCCGCAACGCGATCATCACGAATATGGAGCTGGTGGGCGTGACGGAAGCGGACATTCCGCCGGGCGTGTCGTTGTAAATTTTCACACTGTCATTCCGGGGCGATGCGCTGCATCGAACCCGGAATCTCGAGATTCCGGGTTCGCCCTTTCGGGCGCCCCGGAATGACGGCACCGACGACGAGTAATCGCACGCATGTATCAGTGGGACTTCGGCATCCTCTGGAGCTATCGCTGGCTCTTTCTCAACGGGCTCGGCGTCACCGTCGGCTTCACCATCGTCATCGTCGTGTGCGGGCTGCTGTTCGGCCTGCTCGGCGCGTTCGGCAGCCTGTCGCGGTTCAAGGCCGTGCGTCTCACAGCCCTCGCCTTCATCGAGGCGTTCCGCTGCACGCCGATCCTGGTGCAGCTGATCTGGTTCTATTACGCGCTGCCGATCCTCGCCGGCGTCGAGATGACACCGATCACCGCATCGGCGCTGGCGCTCTCGCTCTATGGCGGCTCGTTCTATTCGGAGATCATCCGCGGCGGCATCATCTCGATCGACAAGGGCCAGTCGGAAGCCGGCGCCGCGCTCGGCATGACGCCGGGCCAGAGCATGCGGCGCATCGTGCTGCCGCAGGCGATCAAGCGCATGATCCCGGCCCTGATGAACCAGTCGATCATCCAGTTCAAGAACACCTCGCTGGTCTCGGTGCTGGCGGTGCCTGATCTGGTCTATCAAAGCCAAGTCGCGGCCCATGACAGCTACCGGCCGCTGGAGACCTACACGGCGGTCGCGGTCGCCTATGCGGCGATCCTGATCCCGCTCACCATCATCGTCCGCCGCGGCGAGAAGCGACTGGCGGTGAGCGAATGAGCGAGCCATCCAAGAACACTTCGAAAATCGAGATCCGCAGCCTGCGCAAGAGCTTTGGCAGCAACGAGGTTTTGAAGAACATCAACCTCGACGTCGCCAAGGGCGGCGTCGTCGCGCTGATCGGCCCGTCCGGCTCCGGCAAATCGACACTGCTCCGCTGCATCAATCTCTTGGTCGCGCCCGACGGCGGCAGCGTCCGCGTCGGCGACACGCGCTTTGCGTTCGGTCAAGGCACCAAGCTGCCCGATGTGAAGACTCTCGCAAAGTTCCGCGCCACCACCGGCATGGTGTTCCAGCACTTCAACCTGTTTCCGCACATGACGACGCTGCAGAATGTGATGGAAGGGCCGGTCACCGTGCGCCGCATGGCCAAGGCGGACGCCGAGAAGCTCGCGCGGGCCCAGCTTGCAAAAGTCGGCCTTGCGGAGAAGGCGGATCAATATCCGGCGACACTCTCCGGCGGACAGAAGCAGCGCGTCGCGATCGCGCGGGCGCTGGCGATGGAGCCTGATGTCATGCTGTTCGACGAGGCCACCTCGGCGCTCGACCCTGAGCTCGTCGGCGAGGTGCTCAATGTGATGCAGCGCCTGGCGTCCGAAGGCATGACCATGGTGATCGTGACCCACGAGATTGCCTTCGCCCGCGAGGTCGCCGACCGCCTGATCTTCATGCGCGACGGCGTCGTCGTGGAGGAAGGCCCGGCGCGGCAGGTGATCGACAATCCGCAGCAGGCCGCGACGCGCGCCTTCCTCAGCCATTTCCACCGCACCGGCGCGTTGCCGCCGGCCAACGCGACATCGTGATGCCTGATATCGATCGCGCCTATCTCGTCACCGGTGCCGCCAGCGGCATCGGCCGCGCCACCGCAAAATTGCTCGCAAGCCCCGGCACCGCGCTGCTGCTGCACACGCGCTCGAACGCGGAAGGTCTCGACGCGACCGCAGCCGAAGCTGAAACGAAAGGCGCCGTGGTCGCGAAGTGCCTCGGCGATCTCGCCGAAGAGGCTGCTGCCGCCAACGCCATCGCCGCCGCGCAAACCGCCTTCGGCCGGCTCGACGGACTTGTTCTTGTCGGCGGCCACGCCCGCCGCGGCAGCGCCATCGGCACGCCGGCGGATCAATTCCGCCAGGCGATGGATGAATCCGCACTGGCCTTCACGCGCATGGTCGAGGCCGCGCTGCCGCTGCTGCGGGCCGGGCAGGACGCGCGGATCGTCGCGGTATCGTCCTTCGTGGCGCACGCGATCCGGCCCGAATTCGCGCCGTTTGCGGCCACCGCCGCGAGCCGCTCCGCGCTGGAGGCGCTGGTGCGGCTGACCGCGGTCGAGCTTGCGAAAAATGGCATCACCGTCAACGCGGTTTCGCCGGGCCTCATCATCAAGGACAAGCCGAGCGAAAGCCGGCTGTCGCCCGAGCAGATCGCCGCGACCGAAGCGCTGATTCCGATGCGCCGCCGCGGGCGGCCTGAGGAAGTCGCCGAGATCATCGCCTTCCTGGCGTCGCCGAAGGCGTCCTACGTCACCGGCCAGGTCTGGCACGTCAATGGAGGCCTGACATGACCGAAGCAACCATCGAACGCATCAGGCTGTTCCTGATCGAAAGCCCGATCAAGATGGCGCGCCTGCAGGGCGTCGGCAACGTCAAGGGCACGGTGAAGCGCGTGCTGCTCGAGCTGACGTCGAGCGAGGGCGTGGTCGGCTGGGGCGAGGCCGCGCCGTGGGAGGTGTTTACCGGTACGCCCGAGGCTGCGTTCTCCGCGCTCGACATTTACTTAAGGCCGATCCTGCTCGGCAAACCCGTGCGCCGCATCCGCGCGCTGATGACGGAGCTCGACCGCGCGCTGGTCGGACATGCCGAGGCGAAGGTCGCCATCGAGATGGCGCTACTCGACATCGTCGGCAAGTCGTCGGGCCTGTCGGTTGCCGACCTGCTCGGGGGCCGCGTGCGCGACACCATTCCCCTGTCATTCTCCATCGCTGATCCCGATTTCGCCGCTGACCTCGAGCGCATGCGAAAGATGGTTCCTGAAGGCAACGTCATCTACAAGGTCAAGACCGGTGTGAAGCCGCATCGCGAGGACCTCGATCATCTCGAAGCGATCCGCAAAGAGTTCGGCGACAAGGTCGATCTGCGCGTCGACTACAACCAGGCGCTGGCGCCATTCGGCGCGATCAAGATCCTGCGCGATGTCGAAGAGTTCGCGCCGACCTTCATCGAGCAGCCGGTGCCACGCAAATTTCTCGACGTGATGGCGCAGCTCACCGCGGCGCTGGAAACGCCTGTGCTCGCGGATGAGAGCTGTTTCGACCGCCGCGACATGATGGAGGTGGTGCGCCGCGAGGCGGCCGATGCCGTCTCGATCAAGCTGATGAAGGCCGGCGGCCTGTTCGAGGCGCAGGCGATCATGGCGATCGCCGACATCGCCGGCCTGCCCGGCTATGGCGGCACGCTGTGGGAGGGCGGCATTGGCCTTGCCGCCGGCACGCAGCTGATCGCGGCCACACCCGGCATCTCGCTCGGCTGTGAATTCTACATGCCGCATCACGTGCTGACCGAGGATGTGCTGGAAGAGCGCGTGGCGAACCGCGCCGGTCACGTCGTGGTGCCCGATGGTCCCGGCCTCGGCATCCGTGTCAGCGAAGCCTCGGTCCGCGCCAATGCGCGGGTGCTGGCGGAGGCGTAAGCCACCGGCGCGGCCACAAACTCGGTCGTCGTCCCGGGCAAGCGTCAGCGCAGACCCGGGACCCATAACCACAGGGAAAAGTTGCGGCGCGAGCTGGCAACCACGAGTCTTCGCCAAATTTCTTCCTGTGGTTATGGGTCCCTGTGTCTTGGAAGTCTGTCAGGATGGGTTGGGCGGGAAGCCGTTGGGTCCTTGGCGCTTGACGCCGTGAGCCGGCTCGGTCTCCCGCCCGTTCCATTACCAACCTGAACAGTTGCACGAGGCTGCGCCAACAGACCTCGCATCACAGGGACAGGCACCGTGATCATACCCCTTCGTTGCGTCGGAATCGACGTCTCCAAACAATATCTCGATATCTTCGATGAAGGCCTGGGCGTGCCGGAGCGCATCGCCAACGCGACGCAGGCCATCACCCAGATCGCGGCGCGTTGGCGATGCGATGTGCTGGTCGTCTTCGAGGCCACGGGTGTTTATGACCTCGAGCTTCGCGAAGCGCTGAGCGAGGCCGGCATCCGTTTCGCCCGGATCAACCCGGCCCGGGCTCGTGACTTCGCGCGCGCCAGCGGGCAGCTCGCCAAGACCGACCCGATCGACGCGCGAATGCTGGCAGCCTTTGCGCGGGCCATGCAGCCAGCAACCGAGCCGACTGCCAATCCCGCCCGCAACGCCTTGGCGGGACTTGCAAAACGGCGAGATCAGCTGGTTCGCATGCGCGCGCAGGAGAAGAACCGGCGCAGCGAGACCGACGACCGTGCCATGGCCGAGCGCATCGGTCGCCTCATTGAAGTCCTCGACGGCGAGATCGCCGAGATCGAGGCCGACATCAGGGGACTAATCAAAGCCGAGCGAGAGATTGCGGACGATGCGCGATTGATGCGCTCACTGCCTGGCGTGGGTCCCGTGGCTTGCATGCAACTCATCGCGAAGATGCCGAAACTCGGACATGTGGGAGCCAAGCAGATCGCGGCGCTCGCCGGCCTGGCTCCCTTCAACGTCGACAGCGGAGCCTTCCGCGGCAAACGCAAGATTGCCGGCGGCCGAAAGCGCGTCCGTGACGCCCTCTACATGGCTGCGCTCAACGCGGTTCGCAGGGCCGATCCGTTCAAGGCCTTCTACGCACGGCTGCGACGGGCCGGCAAACCAGCCAAGCTCGCCCTCATTGCCGTCGCCAGGAAGCTGCTAACGGTCCTCAATGCCATGATGCGTGACAGAAAGCCGTACCTGAAAGCCAACCCAACATAACAGTTGCCGGATCGGCGCTCCGCTTGTCCGGGACGACGACCGTCTATGCAATGGCAGCGGAGCCTTAACCTTCCCCTCGCTAACCCCGTATCGTATGGTCCGACCCAACCAGCCCGCCCCACGGGCCATCCGGAAACACATATGTCTGATCCCGCCTGGTCGCTGCACTCCCGCCTGAAAGAGGACACCATCGACATCGGCGATCTGCCGCTGTCCAAGGTGCTGGTCATCAAGGACGCGCATTATCCCTGGCTGCTGCTGGTGCCCCGGCGGCCTGACGCGGTCGAGATCATCGATCTCGACGAGGTGCAGCAGGCGCAACTGATGACCGAGATCTCTCGCGTCTCGCGCGCGCTGAAGGAGATCACCAAATGCGACAAGCTCAATGTCGCAGCGCTCGGCAACCTCGTGCCGCAGCTTCACGTTCACATCATCGCACGCCGCACCAGTGACGCCGCCTGGCCGCGGCCGGTCTGGGGCGTGATGCCGCCGCTGGCACACGATGCCGCAGAGGTTCAGAATTTCATCAGCGCGCTTCGCCGAAAAATCTGGTTGGGTTGAAAGAATAACAATGTCAGCATTCGACGCATTTCCGCTGGGGCAGCCGGCCTTCGTCACCAATGTCCTCGATCGCGCCGCGCATCTGCGCCGCGACGACGAAAAACTGTTCGCGCTGGAGCAGAAGTCCTCATCGCGCGCCTATGTGGTCTACCGCGACTCGCTGCTGGTGAAGCGCGACGGCGACAAGGCGCGCGCGCTGCTCGGAATCGACGAGGCGCTGAAATGCGGCGCCAATCCCGGCACGATCTTTCTGGGCCTGCGCGACGGTGCCGCGATGTTCGGCATGGGCCTGTCGCAGGCCGCCGCCGAAAAGCTGATCGGCCGCGAGGACTACACCGTCACCGAGCTGCGCGGCATGGCAATGCAGGGCGTGGTTCCGCCCGACGAGCTCTCGGCGATCGCGATGGCGAAGTCGATGGTCAGCTGGCACCAGCGCCATGGCTATTGCGCCAATTGCGGCGCGCGCAGCGCGATGAAGGAAGGCGGCTGGAAACGCGAATGTCCCGCTTGCAAGGCCGAGCACTTTCCGCGCACCGATCCGGTCGTGATCATGCACGTGGCATCAGGCGAGAAATGCCTGCTCGGCCGCCAGAAGCAATTTCCGCCGGGCATGTTTTCGTGCCTCGCCGGCTTCGTCGAGGCCGCCGAGACGATCGAGGACGCGGTGCGCCGCGAGATATTCGAAGAATCCGGCATCCGCTGCACCGACGTGCAATATTACATGACGCAGCCGTGGCCCTATCCGTCGTCGCTGATGATCGGCTGCAGCGCGCGGGCGCTGAACGAGGACATCGTCGTCGATCACTCGGAGCTCGAGGACGCGCGCTGGTTCACGCGTGAGGAGGCGGCGAAGATGCTGATGCGGACGCATCCCGACGGGCTCGCCGGTCCGCATCCCTTCGCCATCGCCCATCACCTGCTCGGCCGCTGGGTGCACGACAAGAGCTGACCGCCGATGGCGCTACCTGCGACCGCGCCGCGCATCCTCTGCATCGGCATTCCCGTGCGCGACCTGACGTTTCGCGTCGATTCCGTGCCTGCGCGCGGCAGCAAGGCCAATGCCAGCCATCTCGCGGAGATCTGCGGCGGCAATGCGCTCAATGCCGCGATCGCGATTGCGCGACTTGGCGGCCGCGTCTCTTTCGCCGGACCGATGGGCGACGCCGACGAAACATCGAGCGGCTTCATCCTCGCGCGGATGGCCGCCGAGGGCATCGAGACCACGCACATCGTGCGCATGCCGGGTCTCATGACGCCCGTCTCCGCGATCATGATCGATGCGAGCGGCGAACGGACGCTGACCATCTATCGCGATCCCGGCCTGTGGCACGTGACATTGCCCGACGCCGGCGAACTGCTCGCCGATTGCCAGGCGCTGCTGGTCGAGAGCCGCTGCGGCGCCTTTTGCATCGATCTCTGCACTGAAGCACGCCGACGCGGCATTCCCGTCATCGTCGGCGTCGATCGCGCCATGTCGTTGCAGGACGGCCTGCTCACCGCCGCCTCGCACCTGCTGTTTTCGAGCGAGCAAATGCAGGAGACCGCCGGCATCGCTGAGGACGGCGACGCCTTGAAACGCCTCGCCGCCCTGACACCGGCCTTCCTCGCCGCCACCCGCGGCCCCCGCGGCACGATCTGGCTGAACGAGGCGGGCGCGCTGGAGGAGACGGCGGCCTTCCCGGTCGAGGCGGTCGATACGCTGGGCGCCGGCGACGTGTTCCACGGCGCCTTCACCCTTCGCCTCGCCGAGCGGGGCGACGTGCGGGAGGCGCTGCGATTCGCCGCGGCCGCCGCAGCGCTGAAATGCAGCCGCCATGGCGGCGGCCTGGCCGCCCCGCAACGTATTGAAGTTGAAGAGTTTTTGCGCAGCCTGCCCTAGAGCAATTCCATGGATGCGCCGAGATTATGGGCTTGCTGTGGAAGGATTTTCTCTATATCAGGGAAATTAGCCCCTGAAATGGAACAAAGTTCTTCAAATGACTGACCTCGCTGTCCAGATCCCCGAGACCAGCCGCCGCCTCGACGCCATCGACCGCAAGATCCTGATGGTACTCCAGGAGGATGCCTCCCTCTCCGTAGCCGAGATCGGCGACCGTGTCGGCCTGTCCTCGACCCCCTGTTGGAAGCGCATCCAGCGCCTCGAGGCCGACGGCGTGATCCTGAAGCGGGTCGCTCTCGTCGACCAGAACAAGATCGGGCTCGGCATCTCCGTGTTCGTCTCGGTCGAGAGCGCCGATCATTCCGACGCCTGGCTGAAGAAGTTCGCCGAAGCCGTCAGCGCGATGCCCGAGGTGATGGAATTCTACCGCATGGCCGGCGACGTCGATTACATGCTGCGCGTCGTGGTCGCGGACATGCAGGCCTATGACGTGTTCTACAAGAAGCTGATCAGCGCCGTGCCGCTGAAGAACGTCACCTCGCGCTTCGCGATGGAGAAGATCAAGTCGGTGACCGCGCTGCCGATCCCGGCGGTGGTGGCGGCTTAGGCCTCAGAGTTCACCACGCGGAAGCTGTCATCGCCCGCGAAAGCGGGCGATCCAGTATTCCAGAGACAGTGCGTGGATACGGAGAAGCCGCGGCGTACTGGATGCCCCGGTCAAGCCGGGGCATGACGGCGGAGGATGAAGGTGGCCGTCCAGCTGACGTCGCACCTCAAATCGTCTGATTGTACGCGCCGACCTCGGGATGGGTGCGCAGCACGCTGTTCACCATCTCGAACATGTCGTGCATGCGCTGCTCGGAGACCGGGCTTTCGACCACGACGACGAGCTCGGGCTTGTTGGAGGAGGCGCGCACCAAACCCCAGCTGCCGTCCTCGACGGTGACGCGCACGCCGTTGACGGTGACGAGATCGCGGATCGACTGACCGCCGATCTTCGCGCCCTTGGCCTGCAGGTCCTCGAAGTGCTTCACCACCTTGTCGATCACACCGTATTTGACCTCGTCGGCGCAATGCGGCGACATCGTCGGCGACGACCAGGTTTTCGGCAGCGCATCCTTCAGGTCCGCCATCGACTTGCCGGGGGCGCGGTCGAGCATGTCGCAGATCGCGATCGCCGAGACCAGGCCGTCGTCGTAGCCGCGGCCATAGGGCTTGTTGAAGAAGAAATGGCCAGACTTCTCGAAGCCGGCGAGCGCGCCGGTCTCGTTGGTGCGGCGCTTCATGTAGGAATGGCCGGTCTTCCAATAGGCGGTCTTCGCGCCCTGCTTCTGCAGCACCGGATCGGTGACGAACAGGCCGGTCGACTTCACGTCGACGATGAACTGCGCGTCCTTGTGGATTGCCGACATGTCGCGCGCCAGCATCACCCCGACCTTGTCGGCGAAAATCTCCTCGCCGGTGTTGTCGACGACGCCGCAGCGGTCGCCGTCGCCGTCGAAGCCGAGGCCGACATCGGCCTTGTGATGCAGCACGGCGTCGCGGATCGCGTGCAGCATCTCCATGTCTTCGGGGTTCGGATTGTATTTCGGGAAGGTGTGGTCGAGCTCGGTGTCGAGCGGGATCACCTCGCAACCGATCGCTTCCAGCACCTGCGGCGCGAACGCGCCGGCGGTGCCATTGCCGCAAGCCGCGACGACCTTGAGCTTGCGCGTCAGCTTCGGGCGGCCAGTGAGATCGGCGATGTAGCGCGCCGGATAGTTTTCGTGGAACTGGTAGGAGCCGCCGGCCGTGTTCTTGAATTCGGCGTTGAGGACGATCTCCTTCAGCCGCGTCATCTCGTCGGGACCGAAGGTCAGCGGACGGTTGGCACCCATCTTCACGCCGGTCCAGCCATTGTCGTTGTGCGAGGCCGTGACCATGGCAACGCAGGGCACGTCGAGATCGAACTGCGCGAAATAGGCCATCGGGGTCACGGCGAGGCCGATGTCGTGCACCTTGCAGCCCGCCGCCATCAGGCCGGAGATCAGCGCATATTTGATCGAGGCCGAATAGCCGCGGAAATCATGGCCGGTGACGATCTCCTGCTTGACGCCGAGCTCGGCGATCAACGCGCCCAGCCCCATGCCAAGCGCCTGGATTCCCATCAGGTTGATTTCCTTCTGGAACAGCCAGCGCGCGTCGTATTCGCGAAAGCCGGTCGGCTTCACCATCGGCTCGGATTCGAAGCCGTAGGTATTGGGCAAAAGTACGGATTTCGGCTTGGGAAACATTGAGACAATCTCGCGAATGGCTGGGATTGCCGCAGCCTTAGCGAATGCCGGGCTGCAGCGGAAGGAGGGAATGGCAGCTTATGGCTGATAATTGCGGCAGTTTGGTAACGGGAAAACCTTACTGTTGCTTCGCGATGCGCGCATCGTGCGGACGAAGCGCGGCAGAAATCTCGGCCAGGATTTGATCCGTTTCAGGCGGATGCGCATATTGTGCTTCACAATCTCTGATCGAGAATTCGTGTTGCAACCAATCCGCCTCGGCGCCTTTATCCAATCAGGATTACTCCGTCTCGCCCGGTAAGCGATCCACAATCGCCATGGTGGGGGGACGCGGCCAGCTGATCATTAGAGAATTAAGTCAAGCCTCGTCTCGAGCTCTCTCCTCGACGTAACGCGTAGGAGACAAAGCATGCGCATGGCACCGATCCTGGCTGCGATGGCAGCCGGCGTGACCTTGTCGATCTGCCAAACGATGACCGCTCATTCGGCCAACGAGAGGTTGTCTGGGCCGCCGACCAGTGCCTCGCCGGCGCCCCTCCACCTCAGGTTCGGCGATCTGACGCTTCCGCCGATGGCATATACGAAGTTCTGCCTGAACTACCGGGACGAGTGTCGCCCTCGCCTGCTGTTTCGTGGCGGTCCGGTTCACTTGACCGAGGCACGATGGAAGGATCTGAAAGAGGTCAACGAGACCGTAAACAGCAGCATCGTCCCGGAGCCGAACGAACTGGGTCTCGCCGCAGAAACCTGGCTGATCGATCCCGCGCGCGGCGACTGCAACGACTACGCCGTCAGCAAGCGCCACCGGCTCCTGAGTCGAGGCTGGCCCCAGCGGGCGCTTCTGCTCGGCGAGGTCGTGACCGTCTGGGGCAAGCGTCACCTGGTGTTGGTCGTTCGAACCCAGAGCGGCGATCTGGTGCTGGATAATCTGACGGCGCAGATCAGACCTTGGCCGCGCGCACCCTACCGCTGGATTCGCATTCAATCGCCGAGCGACCCGCGATATTGGAACTTCGTCGCACCCCGCAGCGTGTAGGGCTTCGCTTCGCCGTCAGGCCGGTGGATGGAGGCGCGTGCCTACTGCTCCAGCACCATCTGGCCGTTGGCGTATTCGAAGCGCTTGAGGCGGGACAGGAAGGAGAGGCCGAGCAGGTTCTCCGACAGCGCCTCGTCGGGAAGCACCATGGCATCGACGTCGCGCACGACGAGGCCGCCGACATCAAGCATGGCGATGCGGGTGCGCGCGGCCTTGATGGTCCCGTTGGCGGTGGAGACGGTGGCGTTGTACTCGCTGCGCGACGGGCGCAGGCCGAAGCGGGCCGCAGAGGTCTCGTTCAGCGCGACGACGGAAGCGCCGGTGTCGACCATGAAGCCGATGCGCTGGCCCTCGATCCGGCCCTCGGTCTGGAAATGACCGCGGCCATCGCGCGGGATGTTGAGCGTGCGGCCGCCGGCCGGCGCCGTGGCCGCAAGAGCGACCGTCGTGCGCGGCGCGGAGGTCGCGGACGCCGAGCTCATCTTGTCCGCCATCTGCGCCATGAAGGTGCCAAGGCCGATCATGACGGCCGCGATGATCATAATGTTACGCATCACACCACTTCCGAGCCGGAAAGCCCGATTTCACCACGCCACACGCCCGCCCGCGAGCGACGCCGCGGGCAGAGCGGTGCCATTTTGACGAAAAGGATGAGCGAACGGTTAATGCGGAAGCTTGAACCTCTTCCCGCAGGCTACGCATCGTGCGCTCGGGGCGCCGACAGTCTCCACAACGTCATGGCCGGGCTTGTCCCGGCCATCCACGTCTTGCCATGCAGCACAAAGAACGTGGATGCCCGGGACAAGCCCGGGCATGACGAGAATGTTCAAACGCGATCGCCCTGCCGCCTGCGGGCGAGGGAGACCGCATCTCACGTCCCGCGCGGCTTCGCGCGTCTTGTCGGCACGGCGCTGGCGGGATCGTCCGGCCAGGGATGGCGCGGGTAGCGGCCGCGCAAGTCGGAGCGGACCGCGGCATAGCTGCCGCGCCAGAAGCCGGGCAGATCGCGCGTCACCTGGACCGGGCGCTGCGCCGGCGACAGCAGCTCCAGCACTAGCGGCACCTTGCCGGCGGCAATCGAGGGATGGGTGTTGAGGCCGAACAATTCCTGTAGCCGCACCGCGATGGTCGGCCCCTGCTCCGCCTCATAGTCGATCGCGAGCACGCTGCCGGTCGGCGCCTCAAAATGCGTCGGCGCTTCGCGGTCGAGCCGCGCGCGCATCTCCCATGGCAATAGCGCCATCAATGCGTCGGAGAGATCGCCCGGCGAGATGTCCTTGAGCGCGATCTTGTCGTAGAGCGCCGGCACCAGCCAATCGTCGCGCCGCGCGATCAGCCCGTCGCCCGACAGATCGGGCCAGCTTTCGCCTTCGGCCTTGCGCAGGAACATCACGCGGTCGCGCCATTGTTTGGCGGCCTTCGACCAGGGCAGCCGGTCGAGGCCCACCGCGATCAGCCCGTCGGCAAAAATGCGCGCGGTGTCCTCCGAGGGCGACACGGCGAGTGTCGCCTCGGAGAGCGTGATCGCATGCAGCGCGCGCTTGCGCCGCGCACGCAGCGCCATCGCGCCGCGGTCGAACGTGATCTCGTCGACGCTCTCGATATGCTCGGCGAAATGGCGCTCGATCTCGTCCTGCGTGATCTGCGCGGCGAGCAGGATGCGTCCGCTGGCGGCCGTGCCCGTCATCTCGCCGATCGCGATATAGGGCGCGCGGGCGAGCGAAGACGTCTGCTCCACGGCAGCGCCGCGGCCATTGGCGAGCACGAAACTGCCATTGCCGCGGTTGCGTGCGACACGGTCCGGGAAGGCATAGGCGAGCATCAGGCCGGTGGAGAGATCGTCCGGCTCACCCGCTTTCTCTGTGGCCGCCACCTGCGAGGCCCAGCGCCGCGCCAGATCACGCGCGCTGGCGGCACGCGGCGAGCGGTCGCGGCGAAACTGGTCGCGCCGGTGCTCGAGATCGACGCTGTCGCCGCCGAGGCCACGTTCGGTGATGATGGCCGCGATCTCGGCGGCGGCTTCGCCTTCGCCAGCGCGATGCGAATCCACGATCATGCGCGCCAGTCGCGGCGGCAGCGCCAGCGCGCGCAGGCTCTTGCCCTCCGCGGTGATGCGGCCATCGCCATCGAGCGCGTTGAGCTCGCTGAGCAGGCTTTTTGCTTCCTTCCAGGCCGGCTGCGGCGGCGGGTCGAGGAATGACAGCGCGGCAGGATCCGCGACGCCCCATTGCGCGAGGTCGAGCACCAGCGAGGACAGGTCGGCGCTGAGGATCTCCGGCTGGGTGTAGGGCGCAAGCGAAGCCGTCTGCGGCTCGTCCCAGAGCCGGTAGCAGACGCCGGGCTCGGTACGGCCGGCGCGGCCGCGGCGCTGGTCCACCGCCGCACGCGCGGCGCGCACGGTCTCGAGCCGGGTCAGGCCGATGTCGGGCTCGTAGCGCGGCACGCGGGCAAGACCGGAATCGACCACGATGCGGACGCCTTCGATGGTGAGCGAAGTCTCAGCGATCGAGGTCGCTAGCACGACCTTGCGCGTGCCCTTCGGCGCCGGTGCAATGGCGCGATCCTGCACGGCGGCGTCGAGCGCGCCGAACAGCGGCACGATCTCGATGCTGGCGTCCTGCACGCGCTCGCCGAGGAAATTCTGGGTGCGGCGGATTTCGGCGGCGCCCGGCAAGAACGCCAGCACCGAGCCGCTGTCGGCGCGGAGCGCGGAGGCAATCGCATCCGCCATCTGCCGCTCGATCGGCGCGTCCGCCTTGCGGCCGAGATAGCGCGTCTCGACCGGAAACGCCCGGCCCTCGCTCTCGACGACGGGCCCCTCGCCGAGCAGCTTTGCGACGCGGGCGCCGTCGAGCGTTGCCGACATCACGAGGATGCGCAAGTCTTCGCGCAAGCCGAGTTGCGCATCGCGGGCCAGCGCGAGGCCCATGTCGGCATCGAGCGAACGCTCGTGGAATTCGTCGAACAGGATCGCGGCAACGCCTGAGAGCTCGGGATCGTCGAGGATCTGGCGGGTGAAAATGCCTTCGGTCACGACCTCGATGCGCGTGGCGCGAGATATCTTCGAGCCGAAGCGGACGCGGTAGCCGACGGTCTCCCCAGTGCGCTCGCCGAGCGATTTGGCCATGCGGTCGGCGCTGGCGCGCGCGGCGATGCGGCGCGGCTCTAGCACGATGATCTTCTTATTCTGCGCCCAGGGTGCGTCGAGCAGCGCCAGCGGCACGCGCGTGGTCTTGCCGGCGCCGGGCGGCGCCACCAACACGGCGGCGTTATGCGCCTCCAGCGTGCGCGAGAGGTCGTCGAGCACGGCATCGATCGGGAGGGGGGTGTCGAAGGTGCGAGGCAAATAGCTTTATCCGTTCGTCATGCCCGGGCAAAAGCGCGAAGCGCGTCTTCGCACAAAAGTCCCGGGCGTCCACGTCTTGGATTAGAAAACAGACGTGAATGGCCGGGACAAGCCCGGCCATGACGGAATTATGCACTGTCGTGGGAGCGTCAGCCCTGCACCGGCGGACGCCCGACGCTCTCGTAGGTGAAGCCCGCGGCCTCCATCTCTTCCGGGCGATAGATATTGCGGAGGTCGACGACGATGGGCTGGGCCATGGCGCTCTTCAGCCGGTCGAGATCGAGCGCGCGGAACTGCACCCATTCGGTGACGATGACGACCGCGTCGGCGCCTTGCGCGCACGAATACGCGTCCTCGCAATAGGTGATGCTGGGCAGCTCGCCCTTGGCCTGCTCCATGCCGACCGGGTCGAACGCCTTGACCGTCGCGCCCATGTCGATCAGGCCGGTCACCAGCGGGATCGACGGCGCATCGCGCATGTCGTCGGTGTCGGGCTTGAAGGTGAGGCCGAGCACCGCGATGGTCTTGCCGCGTAAGCTACCGCCGAGCGCCTGGCTCACTTTGCGCGCCATCGCGCGCTTGCGGTTCTCGTTGACCGCCAGCACGGACTCGACGATGCGCAGCTGCACGTCATGGTCCTGCGCGATCTTGATCAGCGCCTTGGTGTCCTTCGGGAAGCACGAGCCGCCGAAGCCGGGACCGGCATGCAGGAATTTGGTGCCGATGCGGTTGTCCAGGCCAATGCCGCGCGCGACCTCCTGGACGTTGGCGCCGGCCTTTTCGGACAGGTCCGCGATCTCGTTGATGAAGGTGATCTTGGTCGCCAGGAACGCGTTCGCGGCGTATTTGATCATCTCCGCGGTGCGGCGCGCGGTGAACATCAGCGGCGCCTGGTTCAGCGACAGCGGGCGATAGATGTCGCCCATCACCTTGCGGCCGCGCTCGTCGTTGGTGCCGACCACGATGCGGTCGGGGAACTTGAAGTCGCGGATCGCCGCGCCCTCGCGCAGGAATTCGGGGTTGGAGGCGACGACGACGTCAGCGTTCGGATTGGCCGCGCGGATGATGCGCTCGACCTCGTCGCCGGTGCCGACCGGCACGGTCGACTTGGTCACCACCACGGTGAAGCCGGACAGCGCCTGCGCGATCTCCTTCGCGGCGGCATAGACATAGGACAGGTCGGCGTGGCCGTCGCCGCGGCGCGAGGGCGTGCCGACCGCGATGAACACGGCGTCGGCCTCGGCGACCGGCTTCGACAGATCGGTGGTGAAGTCCAGCCGCTTGGCCTTGACGTTGTTCGCAACGAGCTCGTCCAGCCCGGGCTCGTAGATCGGGATCTCGCCGCGATGAAGGCTAGCGATCTTCTTCTCATCCTTGTCGACGCAAGTGACGTCGTGACCGAAATCCGCAAAGCAGGCCCCGGATACCAGTCCCACATAACCCGTGCCGATCATCGCGATTCGCATGAAAAACCCTGTTCTGGCTGGTTAACGAAACCCCAACTCGGGGCGGTTTAGCACTTTCCGATGGGGAGGGAACAGTCCGCATGCAAAAACCGGCACGCGACTTGAACCGGTAAAGAAGTCGGAAACCACTGGGATCCAAACTGCCCCACGCCCACACAGAGCCGGGCGGAACACGCCTCGAAACGGGACATCATGGCATCATCAGGCACAATCGCCGCAACCGGGAGCCCGAAGGCCCCGACGGCCGGGCGTGTCGACTGGGTCGACTACGCCAAGGGCATCTGCATCATCATGGTCGTGATGATGCACTCGGTGCTGGGAGTGGAGCTCGCCGCCGGCGAGACCGGTTTCATGCATGTCCTGGTGGCCTTCGCAAAGCCGTTCCGGATGCCCGATTTCTTCCTGATCTCGGGCCTGTTCCTGCCACTGGTGATCGATCGGGACTGGCGAACCTATCTCGATCGCAAGGTGGTGCATTTCGCCTATTTCTATGTCGTCTGGGTGACAATCCAGTTCGGCTTCAAGGCGCCCGCCTTCGCCGCGGAATCGAGCTGGCGTGACGCCGGCCTGCTGTATCTGGAATCCTTCATCGAGCCGTTCGGCACGCTGTGGTTCATCTATCTGCTGCCGGTGTTCTTCGTCGTCACAAAACTGACACGGCGAATCCCGCCGCTCGCGGTCTGGATCATGGCCGCCGCGCTGGAGACGGCGCGCATCGCAACCGGCTGGACCGCGATCGACGAATTCTGCGCGCGCTTCGTCTACTTCTATTCGGGTTACCTGTTCGCGCCTTACGTGTTCGCGCTGTCGGATCGCGCGCGGAAACATCCCGCGCTGGCGCTCGCTGGACTTGCGACCTGGGTACTGGTCAATGCCGGCCTCGTCGCCGCTGGCGCCAGCGAGTGGAAGATCGTCTCGCTCGTGCTCGGGTTCGCCGGCGCCTGTGCCATCATCACGATGGGCACATTGCTGGCGCGCGCGCATTGGCTGAACTTCTTCCGCTTCTGCGGCGAGCATTCGATCGTGATCTATCTCGCCTTCTTCCTGCCGATGGCGGCGACCCGCACGCTGCTCCTGCGTACCGGCGTCATTCCCGACATCGGCACGGTGTCGCTGATTGTGACCATAGTCGGCGTGATCGGTTCGCTCGCGATCTGGCAGGTCGCGCTGCGGCTCAATGCGCACTTCCTGTTCGAGCGTCCGGATGCGTTCTGGATCGCGCCGAGGAAGGCGGGGCCGGTGTTGCAGGCGGCGGAGTAGCCACGCTGTCGTCCCTGCGCACGCAGGGACCCATACCGCGCGATTTATCGATGGATCGCGGTCTCCGTACGACGGCCTAGTCACAGTCAGCCTTCGCCAAACTCCTCCCTGTGGTTATCGCGACGAGCGCAAGCGCTCGCGCGGGGGTCCCCGCGTTCGCGGGGACGACGAGAGGTGTGGGAATCCGCCCAAAAATCCCAATTCCAAGGCTGTCAAAACCCGCAAAAATTCATACATTGCGGCCATGCCCAAAACATCCCCGAAGACCACCGCCAAAGCTGACACCAAGGCTGCGCCCAAGGCTAAGGAAGCCACGGCCACCGCCAACACCAAAGCCGCTGCGCCAGCTGCTGCCAAACCGGTTGCGGCGAAGGGGGTTGGCAAGGGCGACCACGTGTTCCTGGTCGACGGTTCCGGCTACATCTTCCGCGCCTATCACGCGCTGCCGCCGCTGAACCGCAAGTCGGACGGCTTGCAGGTCAATGCCGTGCTCGGCTTCTGCAACATGCTGTGGAAGCTCTTGCGCGACATGCCCGAGGACAACCGGCCGACGCATCTGGCGATCGTGTTCGACAAGTCGGAAGTCACATTCCGCAACAAGATCTACGCTGATTACAAGGCGCACCGGCCGCCGGCGCCTGACGACCTGATCCCGCAATTTGCGCTGATCCGCGAAGCCGTGCGCGCCTTCGACCTGCCCTGCCTGGAGCAGGCCGGCTTCGAGGCCGACGATCTGATCGCGACCTATGTGCGGCAGGCCTGCGAGCGCGGCGCGAGCGCGACCATCGTCTCCTCCGACAAGGACCTGATGCAGCTCGTCACCGACTGCGTCACCATGTACGACACCATGAAGGACCGCCGCATCGGCATCCCCGAGGTGATCGAGAAGTTCGGCGTGCCGCCCGAGAAGGTGGTCGAGGTGCAGGCGCTGGCCGGCGATTCCACCGACAACGTGCCGGGAGTCCCCGGCATCGGCATCAAGACCGCCGCGCAGCTGATCGTCGAATATGGCGACCTCGACCAGCTGCTGTTCCGTGCCGGCGAGATCAAGCAGCCGAAGCGGCGCGAGGCGCTGCTCGAGAATGCCGAGAAGGCGCGGATCTCGCGCAAGCTGGTGCTGCTCGACGACAAGGTCGATCTGGACGTGCCGCTGGACGATCTCGCGGTGCACGAGCCCGACGCGCGCAAGCTGATCGCCTTCCTGAAGGCGATGGAATTTTCCACGTTGACGCGCCGCGTCGCCGACTATTCCCAGATCGATCCCGCCAATGTCGACGCCGATGCCAGCAACAGCAGCGGCGCGCGGGCCGGCGAGAGCGCGAAAGCGAAATCGCCCGAGAGCTCCGGCGACCTGTTCGGCGGCCCTGCAAAGACGGCAACGGGCGGCGACAAGGGCGACAAGACGGCGAGCCTCAAGGGCGCGCCGATCTCGCTCGCGGCCGCGCGCGAGGAGGCCTTGCGCAAGCTTCCGGTCGACCGCAGCAAATACCAGGCGGTCAAGAGCCTCAAAGAGCTCAACGCCTTCATCGCGCGCATCCACGATGCCGGCCAGGTCTCGATCGAGATCAAGGCCAACTCCATCGACCCGATGCAGGCCGATCTCTGCGGCGTCGCGCTGGCGTTGGCGCCGAACGAGGCCTGTTACGTGCCGCTGGCGCACAAGCAGGCCGGCGGCGGTGCCGGCCTGTTCGACGCGGGACTAGCGCCCGACCAGGTCAAGCATGACGAGGCGATCGACGCGCTCCGCCCCGTGCTGGAATCACCGGGAATCCTCAAGATCGGCTTCGACGCGAAGTTCAGCGCCGTGATGCTGGCGCAGCACGGCATCACCTTGCGCAGCATCGACGATGCGCAGCTGATCTCCTATGTGCTCGACGCCGGCCGCGGCTCGCATGGGCTGGAATCGCTGTCCGAGCGCTGGTTCGGCCACGCCATGCTGAAGGAGAGCGAGCTGCTCGGCAGCGGCAAGGGCAAGATCACCTTCGACCAGGTGCCAATCGACAAGGCGGCGCCTCTGTCGGCGGAAGGCGCCGACATGGCGCTGCGCGTGTGGCGCGTGCTGAAGCCGCGCCTCGTTGCGGAGCGCATGACCGCCGTCTACGAGACGCTGGAACGGCCGCTGGTCTCGGTGCTCGCGCGCATGGAGCGGCGCGGCATCTCGATCGACCGCCAGGTGCTGTCGCGGCTGTCGGGCGAGTTCGCCCAGACCGCCGCGCGCGTCGAGGCCGAGATCCAGGAGATCGCGGGCGAGCCGGTCAATGTCGGCAGTCCCAAGCAGATCGGCGACATCCTGTTCGGCAAGATGGGATTGCCGGGCGGCAGCAAGACCAAGACCGGCGCGTGGTCGACCACCGCACAGGTGCTCGACGAGCTCGCCGAGCAGGGCTACGACTTCCCGAAGAAGATCTTGGAGTGGCGTCAGGTCTCGAAGCTGAAATCGACCTACACCGACGCGCTGCCGACCTACGTCCATCCGCAGACCCATCGCGTGCACACGACCTACGCGCTGGCCGCGACCACCACGGGCCGGCTGTCGTCGAACGAGCCGAACTTGCAGAACATCCCGGTGCGCACCGAGGACGGGCGAAAGATCCGCCGCGCCTTCATCGCGACGCCGGGCAACAAGCTCGTTTCCGCCGACTATTCGCAGATCGAGCTGCGGCTGCTCGCCGAGATCGCCGACATTCCCGTGCTGAAGCAGGCGTTTCGCGATGGGCTCGACATTCACGCCATGACGGCGTCCGAAATGTTCGGCGTGCCGATCGAGGGCATGCCGAGCGAGATCCGCCGCCGCGCCAAGGCGATCAATTTCGGCATCATCTACGGCATCTCGGCGTTCGGGCTAGCCAACCAGCTCGGCATCGCACGCGAAGAAGCCTCCGCCTACATCAAGAAGTACTTTGAGCGCTTCCCAGGTATCCGCGCCTATATGGACGAGACCAAGGAATTCTGCCGCAAGAACGGCTATGTGACGACGCTGTTCGGCCGCAAGATGTACTATCCCGACATCAAGGCCTCCAACGCCTCGGTGCGCGCCTTCAACGAACGCGCCTCGATCAATGCCCGCCTGCAAGGCACCGCGGCCGACATCATCCGCCGCGCCATGACGCGGGTGGAGGACGCTCTCGCGCAGAAGAAGCTCTCGGCGCAGATGCTCTTGCAGGTGCATGACGAGCTGATCTTCGAGGTGCCGGACGCCGAGGTCGAGAAGACGCTGCCGGTCGTGCAGCACGTCATGCAGGACGCGCCGTTCCCAGCGGTGCTGCTGTCGGTCCCGCTGCATGTCGACGCGCGCGCCGCGAACAATTGGGACGAGGCGCATTGAATCTCTTTACCTCTCCCCGCCTGCGGGGAGAGGTCGGATCACATCGCAGATGTGATCCGGGTGAGGGGGTACAGGTCTATCGACGACCGCCCGTGCGGAGAGAGGCCCCTCACCCCAACCCTCTCCCCGTAAGAACGGGGCGAGGGGGCGCACCGGCGCAAGAACGTCGTGCCGCGTCCGGGACACGAAAACTCAATTGTCCTCCGTGCAATTGCGCAATGGCCCCGCGCGCCCGCGCATATTAGAACCACTGCATCTCCCGCACCGGTTCACCCATGCCCCACACCTCCGCCCTGCTCGGCTTCGCTCTCGTCTGCCTTGGACTCGTGTTCACGCCCGGACCGAACATGATCTACCTGATCTCGCGCTCGATCACGCAGGGACCGGCCGCCGGCATCGTCTCGCTCGGCGGCGTGGCGCTCGGCTTCGTGTTCTACATGCTGTGCGCGGCGTTCGGCATCACGGCGCTCTTGCTCGCGATTCCCTTCGCCTATGACGCGCTGCGCTTTGCCGGTGCCGGCTATCTGTTGTGGCTGGCCTGGCAGGCGGTGAAGCCGGGCGGGCGCTCGCCGTTCCAGGTGAAGCAGCTTGCGATCGACAGCCCGCGCAAATTGTTCGCGATGGGCTTCGTCACCAATTTGCTCAATCCGAAGATCGCGATGCTGTATCTGGCGCTGCTGCCGCAGTTCATCGATCCCAGCGCCGGCAGCGTGCTGACGCAGTCGGTGGTGCTGGGCACGATCCAGATCGCGATCAGCGTCAGCGTCAATGCGATGATCGCGCTCGCCGCAGGTTCGATCGCGCAGTTTCTGGCGAACCGGCCGAGCTGGATGGTGGTGCAGCGCTGGCTGATGGGCACGGTGCTGGCCGGGCTCGCGGTACGGATGGCGGTGGAAGCGAAGAAAGTGTGAGGGTCTTTTCACCTCTCCCCGCTTGCGGGGAGAGGTCGAATTCGATTGCAGGTCGAATTCGGGTGAGGGGGTACAGGTCCCTCCTCGACCTCACGCGCGGAGAGAGGCCCTTCACCCCAACCCTCTCCCCGTAAGAACGCGGAGAGGGAGAAGATCAACCCTCAATCCAGCTTGGCGTCCATCCCGCGCTTCACCGCCGGGCGCGCCATCAGCGCCTCGTACCAGCGCTTGACGTTGGGGAAGTCGGCCAGCTCAACCTTGTGGCGAGGGTGACGCCAGGCCCAGCCCAGGATGGCGAAATCGGCAACCGAGAGGTCGCCGGCGACGAAGTCGCGGCCATCGAGCTGGCGGTCGAGCACGCCGTAGAGCCGGCGGGTCTCGGCCATGTACCGCTTCAGGCCGTAGGCGCGGTCCTGCTCGTTCTCGAGCGCGATGAAATGATGCACCTGGCCGGGCATCGGGCCGAAACCTCCCATCTGCCACATCAGCCATTCATAGACGGGGATACGCGCCGAAAGTGATTTCGGCAGGAATTTGCCGGTCTTTTCGCCGAGATAAAGCAGGATCGCGCCGGACTCGAAGATGCTGACCGGCTTGCCGTCGGGACCCTCGGGGTCGAGGATTGCGGGAATCTTGTTGTTGGGCGAGAGCTTCAGAAACCCGGGCGCCATCTGCTCGCCCTTGGTGATGTTCACCGGGACCACCCTGTAGGGCAGCCCCATTTCCTCCAGCGCGACCGAGATCTTGCGGCCGTTCGGCGTGTTCCAGGTGTGCAGCTCGATCGTCATGCCCTATTTCCTTGCTCGTTCCTTCCCCGGGATATCCGGCATCCAACTACCTCAGCGCCTGCACCCCCACAACCGGCGGACCGGGATGGCCGATCCCTGTTGACGGGGGATACCCCCTCTGGAATGTCGTGGCCGTCGCGGATAAATTCCGCCTCCTCCAAAAACCCTGTTCGAGGGACCGCCGTGTCGAAATCCGCCTCCCGCGCCCGCCTGTTCGAAATCATCCGCCGGCGCTCCTTCGGTCGCGGCGAGGTGACGCTCGCGTCGGGCCGCAAGAGCGATTTCTACTTCAACCTCAAGCCGACCATGCTCGACCCCGAGGGCGCGACCCTGCTCGCCGAGCTCACCTATGAGGCGCTGAAGGACGACCAGCTCGATTTCATCGGCGGGCTCGAGATGGGCGCAGTGCCGCTCGCGGGCGCGCTGGCGCAGATCTCCTGGATCAAGGGCCACCCGATCGCGGCGTTCTTCGTGCGCAAGAAGCCGAAGGAGCATGGCGCCAAGCTCGCGATCGAAGGCCTGCCCAAGGGCGAGACGCTGGCTGGCAAGCGCGTCGTCATCGTCGAGGACGTCACCACGACAGGCGGCTCGGCGATGAAGGCGGTGGAGTCCGTGCGCGAGACCGGCGCCGAAGTCGTGCTGGTGCTGACCATGGTCGACCGCGAGGAAGGCGCCACCGACACGTTCGGTGCGGCCGGCCTGCCGTTCCGCTCGCTGTACAAGGCGTCGGAATTTTTGAAGGCGTAAGCTCCGGAACATTCTTGGCCGCATGCCCGGGCGTGTCCCGGAAGCAACGATCGTTCGAAAGCTGCGCATGGCCTTGAAGAGGCCACCACCTCGTCTTGAAACCGCCTCTGCTCAACTGCTCATTTACCATCGCGCACTATGGTGAATCGCGTGCTGCGACCTCAAAGGTTTCGGCCGGTTCAGTAGCGTCGGGTGGAGTGAGCATTGCGTACACACTTGTCCCATACGCGGCGGCAGCGTCGCGCCATGCTGGTAGCCAGCCTCCTTGCGGCTCCAATGCTCGCGGCTCCCGCCCCGGTTTCGGCCGAAGGCCTGTTCGACTTCTTCTTCGGCGGCCTGCAGCAGCAGCGGCCGCAGCGTGACGTGCCGCAGCAGGCGAGCTCCTACTCCGACCCCTTCACCGGCCAGCAGAACGCCGCAAACCCGCAATATGTGCCGCCGACACGCTCGGCGGCGGCCGGCGGCTCCGGCCCTGCGTTCTGCGTGCGCAGCTGCGACGGCAAATATTTTCCGCTGATGCGCGGGCTCGCCTCGCCCGCGCAGATGTGTCAGGCATTCTGTCCCGCGACCGCGACCAAGGTCTATTTCGGCTCCTCGATCGACGGCGCATATTCGCAGACCGGCGAACGCTACGCCGACAGCGAGAACGCATTTGCCTATCGCAAGGCGCTGCGGTCGGACTGCACCTGCAACGGCCGCGAGCCGGTCGGCCTCGCGCCGGTCGATCTGGCGCTGGACTCCTCGCTGAAGGCCGGCGACGTGATCGCGACCAGTGACGGCCTCGTCGCCTATACCGGTATCCGCGTCGGCAACGACCAGGCCGCGGACTTCACGCCGGTCGCCTCCTATCCCGGTCTCACCGCGCAGGTCCGCGCCCGCCTCGGCGAGATGAAGGTGGCGCCGGTGCGCGCCGAAACGGTGTCGGCGGATGCGCCGGCCCCGGCCGAGATCGTGCGCGAGGCGCTGCCTGACGTGACGGTGCCGAAGACGCAGAAGCCGGCGAAGCGGGCGGGATTGGATTAGCAGAAAGAGTTGTCATTCCGGGGCGATGCGTCAGCGTCGAACCCGGAATCTCCAGCTTCTCAGGTGCGCAATTGCGCACCTTCATCGCGGCGCGATGCCCCGGAATGACGGGTCACCTCCCGATAATCACCCCGATCACATTCGGCGCGGCCAGATACTTCTCCTCGATCGCCGCGCGTGCGGCGGCGCGGTTCTCGGCCGTCAGCAATCCGCGCTGCTCGGCCAGGATCATCCAGCAGAAGCCCCACCAGTCCGTCAGCATGCCGGCCTCGTCCACGAGGTCGTAGCCCTGCTCGGCCGCGAAGATGCGCGCATGCGCTTCGTCGAGCGTATCGAGGAACAGATGATCCTCGGGCGAAAACAGATCGTCGCTGATGTCGTCGATGGTGTAGCCCCAGATCGACTGGCACACCGCGTTGAACTCGCGGTCAAACTGGTCGTCATCGACGGCAAAGCGCCGCGCCGTCTGATGCAGCCGCGACAGCGAGCGCGCGAAATCGGCGATCCGGGTGAGGGCAAACTGATCAAAGGCAATGTTGGACATGTAGTCCTCGCAGAGTCTGACAGACGCTAGATATTGTGTCGGCAACGTGCCGAATCACAATGATATATCAAAGACTTGCTAAAGTGTTCTTAATTTGTTCCAGAACAGCGGCGATGTTGTGTGTGGCCGCCCGAAATGCAGGTGCTCGAATCCCCGACTGCGGATGCGGGAATCGAAAGGGGCCGCCTTGCGACGACCCCTTGCCGGTTGCAATTCTTGTTCGGGATGCGAAATTCCAGCCCCGGCAGCAGCCAAGTTAGAGGTCGCAATCAACTTCGGCGACTCCGGATAAATACCGAATGTAGCGCTGTCCCAATTTCGGTTCGCGAAGGCGCGGGAACTCAATAACAGCGCGAGGCCGCGATCGCGTGGACGCGGCGGTCGCCGAGCAGATGGGCGACGAAACCGTTCTTCGGAAAAATCTTTGCGAACGCCGCGTCGCGGATGCTGAGGCCGCCGGCATAGGCGCCGAAGGCCGGCATCACGGCGCGCATCCCGTCGCTGGCAAAGCAGCGCCGCTCCATCGAACGGCCGCGCGCGGAGACGCGGGCCTTCGGATGCAGATGGCCGGCGATCTCGCCATGCGCTCCGGTCGGCTCGTGGCGGAACGTGATCGGGCCGATCGCGACTTCGTCGGCGACGGTGCCGCCGAGATCGCGCGGCAGCATGGGATCGTGATTGCCAGAAATCCAGATCCAGTCGCGGCCGGTCTGGAGCGCGGCGACGGCATCGCGGTCGTCAGCGGACAATCGTTCATGCGCGGTGCGATCGTGAAAGCTGTCGCCGAGCGCGATGACGGTGCGTGGGTTGTGGCAGGAGATGACAGCAGCGAGACGGCTCAGCGTTGCCAGCGTGTCGTAAGGAGGCAGCAACACGCCACGCGTGGCAAAGCTGGAGCCTTTCTCCAGATGCAGATCGGAGACGATCAGCAGGCGCTGCTCTTCCCAGAACAGCGCGCCGGAGAGATCGGTGTGGAGCGAGATGCCGGCCACGTCCAGGGTGCGGGTCAAAGAGATCGATAGCGCAACGTTCTCCGTCATGGCCGGGCTTGTCCCGGCCATCCACGTTCTTGCCGCTGCAAGGAAGACGTGGATGCCCGGGTCAAGCCCGGGCATGACGGTGTGGAGAGAGTTGTGCCCCGAAAATACATTCTTGCCGTCTACGACATCGCCTCTTTGACAAGCTCGTCGGCGGCCTCCGCCAACAGCTCGTCTGCAGCTTCGCCATAGACTGACTCGCGGCCGATTTCCAGCATCACGGGGACGGCGAGCGGGGAGACGTGGTCGAGTTCCCGGTGGGTGATGCGGCCCTGGATGCGAGCGAGCATGTCGCCGAGGCGGCGCAGGTCGAGCAGGCCGGTGGCGGCATCGGCGCGGGCGGCGCGCAGCAGGACGTGATCGGCCTGATGTTTCCGCAGGACGTCGTAGACGAGATCGGTCGAGAACAGCACCTGGCGGCGGCTCTTCTCTTCGCCGGTGTGGCGACGCGCGATCAGGCCGGAGATGATGGCGCAGTTGCGGAACGTGCGCTTCATCAGCGCGGATTCGGCGAGCCAGGCCTCGAGGTCATCGCCGAGCATGTCGGGGGCGAACAGCGCGTTGAGGTCGATCCGGCCGTCCCGGATCATGAAAGAGAGATCGCCGAGCCCCCAGATCGCCACCGCATATTCATTGGCGACGAAGCCAAGCGGCCGCGCGCGGGCGCGCTCAAGCCGCCGCGTCAGCAGCATGCCGAGCGTCTGATGCGCGAGGCGGCCTTCGAAGGGATAGCAGACGATGTAATGCTTGTTGGCGCGCGGAAAGCTCTCGACGAGGAGCTCGCGCACCGCTGGCACGCGCGAGACGTCCTTCTGCAGCGACAGCCAGTCGCGCACCTGCTCCGGCAAGCCCTTCCATGCGCGGCCATCGTCGAGCAGGCGGCGGACGCGTTCGGCAAGATAGGTCGAGAGCGGGAACTTGCCGCCCATATAGGACGGCACCTTGGGGTCCTTGTCATGCGCACGCGAGACATAGACCTGGTCCTCGACCAGGGTCTCGTAACGCACCACCTCGCCGCTGAACACGAAGGTGTCGCCGGGGCTGAGACCCTCGATGAAGGCCTCCTCGATCTCGCCGAGCAACCGGCCGCCGCGCGCGATCACGCCGGTCGACCCCGTTCCACCGCTGCGCGAGCGTACCAGCCGCACCTTCAGCATGTCGTCCTCGACGATAGTGCCGACATTCATCCGGTAGCTCTGCCGCACCTTGGGATTGGCGACGCGCCAGCGGCCCTCCTTGTCCTGCTTGATGCGGGCGAAGCGCTCATAGGTTTTCAGCGCGTAGCCGCCGGAGGCGACGAAATCGACGACGTCGTCGAAATCCTGCCGCGACAGGTTTGCGTAGGGCGCGGCGGTGCGGACTTCGCCATAAAGCTCGTCGCTGAAAAACGGCTCGCCGCAGGCGCAGCCGAGCACGTGCTGGGCGAGCACATCGAGCGCGCCGGTGCGCAAGGGTGGCGTGTCCTGCGCGTTCTCGGCGATGGCGTCGATGGCGACGCGGCACTCCAGCACCTCGAACCGGTTGGCCGGCACCAGCACCGCGCGCGAGGCCTCGTCGAGACGGTGATTGGCGCGGCCGATGCGCTGCATCAGGCGCGAGGATCCCTTGGGCGCACCGATATTGACGACGAGATCGACATCGCCCCAGTCGACTCCGAGGTCGAGCGAGGAGGTGCAGACCACGCCGCGCAGGCGTCCCGCCGACATCGCGTCCTCGACCTTGCGCCGCTGTGCGACGTCGAGCGAGCCGTGATGCAGCGCGATGGCAAGGCCGTCGTCATTCATGCTCCAGAGATTCTGGAACAGCATCTCGGCCTGGCTGCGGGTGTTGACGAAGACCAGCGTGGTCTTGTTCGCCTTGATCAGCTCGTAGATCTCGGGGAGCGCGTGGCGCGCGCTGTGGCCCGCCCAGGGCAGCCGCTCGCGGGTATCGAGCATCTCGACCTCTGGCGGCGCGGCGCCGCCGGCGACGACGATGTCGGCTGCGACCTCCTTGCCTTCGGGCTGCGGCACCAGGAAGCGCGCAAGCTGGTCCGGCTCGGCCACCGTCGCCGACAGGCCGATCGCGCGCATCTGCGGCGCGAGGCGCCAAAGGCGCGCAAGGCCCAGCGAGAGCAGATCGCCGCGCTTGGATGTCACCAGCGCGTGCAGCTCGTCGAGCACGATGCGCTTGAGTGAGCCGAACAGGAAGGGCGCGTCATCGGAGGAGAGCAAGAGTGCGAGCTGCTCCGGAGTCGTCAGCAGGACATCCGGCGGATAACGCCGCTGCCGCTGGCGCCGCGACACTGGCGTATCACCGGTGCGGGTCTCGACCTTGATCGGCAGCCCCATCTCGGCGATCGGCCTCTCGAGGTTGCGTGCGATGTCGACGGCAAGCGCCTTGAGCGGGGAGATGTAGAGCGTGTGCAGGCCGCCGGTGCGTTGCACGGTGCGGCCGGTGGAGACGAGGTTTTGCTTGGCGCCGGCGTTGCGTTCGACCGGCTGCGCCGAGAGCTCCACCAGCGTCGGCAAAAATCCAGCCAGCGTCTTGCCGGCGCCGGTAGGCGCGATCAAGAGCGCGGAACGGTCTTCGCGTGCCTTCTCCAGCAGCGCGAGCTGATGCTCACGCGGCGACCAGCCGCGGGCCGCGAACCACGCGTTGAAGCGGTCGGGCAGCAGCGTGGCCGGCTCGGCCGGGATTTTGAGGATGCGGGGCGGCACGGCATCACAGGTAAGCCGTGGGGCTGGGTTCGTCGAGGGGGTGGGCTTTCCTTCGCCTCTCCCCGCTTGCGGGGAGAGGCCGGAATTTGCGCGACAGCGCGAATTCCGGGTGAGGGGGAGTCTCCGCAAGGGCAGCTGCCTCCGTCCCCGCGGAGGCTCCCCCTCACCCTACCCTCTCCCCGCAAGCGGGGAGAGGGGAAGAGACAGCAGCGTACGCTGCCCTTTCCTACTCCGACATCGGCTTGTCGGAGATGTCCCAATCCTTGCCGCTGAAGGTCGAGATGAAGAGCGTCTTCATCGGCGTGTAGTCCTCGGGCGTGTAGTCATAGGTGACGCCGTCGAGGAAATAGGGCGAATGGAAGCCTTTGAGGTTGGAGGCCTGCTTCAGCACGTTGGCGCGGGTGAGGTCGTCGCCGCAGCGGCGCAGGATCTCGCCCATGGTGACGGCCTGGCCGTAGCCGGCAAACGCGATGGTGTTGTCGGGGTCGATGGTCGGCATGTACTTCTTGCGCAGCTCCTCGAACGCCATCACGTCGGGGTCCTTCTCCCATTTGGGCAGGCCGACCTCCTTGTTGTAGCGGATGGCGACGATGCCGGTGGCGTTCTCGAGGCCCGCGGCGTTGAGGATCGAGCGGCCGGTCGAGCCGGCCGACAGCAGCTGCAACGGCTTCCAGCCGAGCTCGGCGACTTTGCGGATCGACTGCGACGTCGCCTTGCCGGTGGTGATGTTGTAGAAGACGTCGGCGCCCGACTTCGAGAGATTGATGAGCTGGGAATCGACCGTGGGATCGGTGAGATCATAGGTCTGCTCCATGATCACCTGCGCGGTGCCGCCGGCGTCAGCCAGCACCTTCTTGAACGGCCCGAGGAAGTCGCGGCCGAAATCGTCGTTCTGGTAGAGGATGCCGATCTTGGCATTCGGCTTCACGGCAACGACGTGCCGGGCCAGGATGCGCGCCTCGGTCGGATAGAGCGGCAGGCCCGCCATCGTCCATTTGAACTCTTTCGGGTTATTCCACTTCGACGCGCCGGTGTTCAGCAACAGCTGCGGCACGCCCTTGGAGTTCAGGTATTTGTGCACGGAGGTCTGCGGCGCGGTGCCGAGCGAGCCGTAGAGCGCCAGCACTTCCTCCTGCTCGACCAGGCGCCGTGTCGCCTCGACGCATTTCGGTGCGCTATAGGCATCGTCCATGGTGAGGAATTTGATCTTGCGTCCGTTGATGCCACCTTCTCGTTCAGCATCTGGAAATAGGCTTCACCGATACGCCCGAGCACGCCGTAGAGCGAGCCGGGACCGGAATGCGGCACGGTCTGTCCGATCTTGATCTCGGTATCGCTGGCACCCGCATCGTATTTCTTCTCCGCGGCCCAGACATACGGCGCGGGCAAGGTGGAGGCGGCGATGGTGGCGAGCGCGCCGGCGCTGAAATCGCGCCGCGATGGATTCTTGGTCATTGTTGTTTTCTCCCTGGTGCGCGCATTGTGCTGGGAAGGCAGCATCGCTCGCAAGTAGGAAGTCGTCGCTTTGCGACGCAATGACGCTCAAATCACGCGAGTTGCAGCGCCTAGACTCAAGTTTTCTCGGCGACGACGACGAGGCCGCGCACCGGCTCGTTGTTCTCGTTGCGCGGCGAGGCCGGCTCCAGTGTGAGAAGCTTGAGCCCGGCTTTCGCAATGGCGCCGCGGACATATTCCGCCGAATGGGCATAGCGCAGACCTTCGCCGAGCACGATGCCGCTGCCGTCATGCGTCTCCAGCGTGAAGGCGAGCACGCCGCCGGATACGAGCGCGCGCCTCGCTTCAGTGAGAACAGCCGCGAGATCGGAGAGATAGACGAACGCGTCCGCGGCGACGACGAGGTTCGCGCTCGCGTCAGCCTTGGTGCGCAGGCCTTCGATCATGTCGGCGACTTCGAGCTCGGCATAGAGCCCGGTGGCGCGCGCCTCCTTGATCATGCCGGGCGAAAGATCGATGCCGATGAAATGGTCGACCTGTTTGGCGAAGGCCGCGGCCGCTAGGCCAGTGCCGCAACCGAGATCGATGGTGCGCTTGAAGAAGGCCGGCTTCTTCGCGGCGACGCGCGCGGCCAGCACCGCCTTGAAGATCAATGCAGGCGCGCGGTAGCCGAGGTCGTTGATCAGCGCGTGCTCGAAGCGCGGCGCGTACTGGTCGAACAGCGCCTGCACATAGGCTTTCGGCATCTCCGCCATCCCAGTGTCGCGGAGCCGCATCAAATGCAGGCCGGCGCCGTGCTGATCCTCCGGATCGGAGGCGCGCGCCTTGCGGAAGGCTTCGATCGCCTTGTCACGCTCGCCGAGCTGCTGGCGGATCTCGCCGAGCGTGAACCAGGCCGAGGTGAAATTGGGTGCAAGCTCGATCGCCTGCTCCAGCAGGTCGGCGGCGGCGGGCAGGTCGCCCTTGAGCTGGAGGTCGCGCGCAAACTCGAAACGGCGGTCGGCCATGAGATCGCCGGAGGTCAGGAAAAGGCGGAGGGGCATCGGGAACTTGGCTCGTCATTGCCGAGCTTCCCCGGCAATCCATCAAAAAAGCAACTCTTTAAGAGGATGGATGCGCGGGTCCCGCCTCCGCTAATTAGCTTCGGCGGGCTTTTACACTACTGGGCCGGCGAAGCCTAGCGGAGACGGCAAGCCCGCGCATGACGGGTGAATATCGGGGCACCGCTGCCTATATGACCTCCATGCGTCCGCAAGACATCCTGCTGCCAGCTGCTGCCGGCCTGTGCTGCAAGCCCGGCGGCTTCCACATCGATCCTGTCCGTCCGGTCGAGCGGGCCGTGATCACCCACGGCCATTCCGACCATGCCCGCGCCGGCCATGGCGCCGTGCTGGCGACGCAGGAAACGCTGGATATGATGCGGCTACGCTATGGCGAGAATTTCGCCGGCTCGACGCAAGTCATCCGCTATGGCGAGGAGATCAGGCTGGACGACGTCAAGGTCAAGTTTCACCCGGCCGGCCATGTGCTGGGCTCGGCGCAGATCGCGGTGACCTGCAAGGACACCTGCATCGTCGCCTCCGGCGACTACAAGGACGCGCCCGACCCGACCTGCACGCCGTTCGAGCTCGTGCCTTGCGACGTTTTCATCACCGAGGCGACGTTCGGCCTGCCGGTATTCCGGCACGGCAATGCGGCCGATGAGGTGAAGAAGCTGCTGGCCTCCGTCGCGCTGTTTCCGGAGCGGGCCCATCTCGTCGGCGCCTATTCGCTTGGCAAGGCGCAGCGCGTGATCGCGCTGCTGCGGCAGGCCGGCTTTGATGCGCCGATCTATCTGCATGGCGCGATGGAGAAGATCACCGAATATTATCAGAGCCGCGGCATCGACCTCGGCGAGCTCAGGCCGGTGAAGGGCGTGAAGAAGGCAGCGCTCGCCGGCACCATCACGCTGGCGCCGCCCTCGGCCACGTCGGATATCTGGACGCGGCGCTTCCCCGACCCTGTCACCGCCTTCGCCTCGGGCTGGATGCGCGTGCGCGCCCGGGCGCGGCAGGGTGGCGTCGAATTGCCGCTGGTGATCTCCGACCACGCCGACTGGGACGGTCTCACCGCGACAATCACGGCGACCGGCGCAGGCGAGATCTGGGTCACCCACGGCCAGGAAGATGCGCTGGTGCATTGGTGCAAGACGCAAGGACTTCGCGCACGGCCGCTCGATCTCGTCGGCTATGGCGACGAGGAGGAGAGCGAGACGCCGACTGCCGATGAGGCCGAGGCATGAACCGCTTCGCCGAGCTTCTCGACCGCCTCGCCTACGAGCCCGGCCGCAACAACAAGCTGCGGCTGATCACCGGCTATTTTCGCGAGGTCGGCGATCCCGACCGCGGCTTTGCACTGGCCGCACTCACCGGCGCGCTGAGCTTCAAGCATGCCAAGCCAGCGCTGATCCGCGACCTCATCGCCTCGCGGACAGATGAGGTGCTGTTCGGGTTGAGTTACGACTATGTCGGCGACCTCTCGGAGACAGTCGCGCTGATGTGGCCTCGGCGAGTGCTTGGTCATGGCGAGTCTTTTCCGGGCCACCCCTCTCCCCCGCCCTCCCCCGCAAGGGGGGAGGGAGCGCAGTTGCGTGCGCGGCAGCTATTGAACGCGACGACTGACAGTGAATCATCGCGTGATGGACGCACCGCTCTCACCGTTCCCTCCCCCCTTGCGGGGGAGGGTCAGGGAGAGGGGTACCGCGGGCGAGATGCCAGCGATGCGCTTCACCCAAGCAACCACAACAACCCTCCCCCACCGACGCTGACCGAAGTCGTCACCACGCTCCGCACACTCGGCAAGACCGAGCTGCCAAAGCAGCTCGAACGCTGGCTCGACGAGCTGGATGAAACCGGCCGCTGGGCGCTCTTGAAGCTCGTCACCGGCGCGCTGCGCATCGGCATCTCCGCGCGGCTGGCGAAGACTGCCGCCGCAGCGCTCGGCGACAAGGACCCGCATGAGGTCGAATTGATCTGGCCAGGCCTTGCGCCGCCCTATCTCGACCTGTTCGCCTGGCTGGAAGGACGCGCCGACAAGCCGGTCAATCGCGATCCCGCACCGTTCCGGCCCGTGATGCTGGCGCACGCGATCGAGGACGCGGATTTCCAAAGTCTCGATCCCGCCGACTACATCGCCGAATGGAAATGGGACGGCATCCGCGTGCAGGCGGTGGCCGGCCGCGACGACCGCGGCCACATCACCGCGCGGCTCTATTCGCGCACTGGCGAGGACATCACGGGAAGCTTTCCCGATCTCGTGCCGTCGCTGCGGCTGCCCGGCGCGATCGACGGCGAGCTCTTGATCCTGCGCGAAGGCCGCGTGCAGAGTTTCAACGTCCTGCAGCAGCGACTCAACCGCAAGGTCGTCTCGCCAAAACTGATCAAGGAGTTTCCAATCCATTTGCGCGCCTACGATCTGCTCGGCGACGACGAGAACGATCTGCGCGAATTGCCCTTCGCGGAGCGGCGCGAACGGCTGGAGACGTTCATCAGCAAGCTCGACGATCCCCGCATCGATCTCTCGCCGACCGTTCCTTTTGCAAGCTGGGAGGCACTGACCGCCGCGCGCGCCGATCCCGCGAGCGCTGGCGCCGGCGAGGATGCGGACGCGGTCGAAGGCGTGATGCTGAAGCGGCGCGATGCGCCTTATCTGCCGGGACGGCCGAAGGGCCAGTGGTGGAAGTGGAAGCGCGATCCGCACATCATCGACGCCGTGCTGATGTATGCGCAGCGCGGCCACGGCAAGCGCTCATCCTATTACTCCGATTACACGTTTGGCGTCTGGACCGAAGGCGAGAGCGGCGACGAGCTGGTGCCGGTCGGCAAGGCCTATTTCGGCTTCACCGACGAGGAGCTCTTGCAGATCGACCGCTTCGTCCGCCGCAACACCACGGAAAAATTCGGCCCCGTGCGCCATGTCGTGCACGAGGCGGACAAGGGGCTGGTGCTGGAGGTCGCGTTCGAGGGGCTGCAGCGCTCACCGCGGCACAAATCCGGCGTCGCGATGCGCTTTCCCCGCATCAGCCGCCTGCGCTGGGACAAGCCGCCGCGTGAGGCGGACAGGCTGGAAACGCTGGAGAGGATGTTGAAGGCGGAGGCGGCGGAGATTGAGGCGTGATGCCGCCACGAAGGTAGTGCGCTCCCTCTCCCGCTTGCGGGAGAGGGTTGGGGAGAGGGTGTCTCCGCAGTGGGATTCCCCCAGAGGAGAGAGCCCTCACCCGGTGCTGCACGCCGACCTCTCCCGCAAGCGGGAGAGGTTGCAGCCAGCCTGCGGCACGCGCTTGCCCGAATTAAACTCCCGTAACCCGATTGACGCCCCCTCACGGGTTCCCCATGTCCCCCGCCGTGCCCTATAATGGGATCGAATCCGCCCGAGGAGTTTGCGATGGTCCAAGACGTCAGAGATTTGCCGGCCGGCCGCAGCGACGGCCTGCACCGCTTTCTCGGCGGCTCGCCGCTGGCGGTCGCGTTTCGGCTGGTCCTGCTCTCGATCCTGGTCGGCGTCGTGCTCGCTGCAATCGGCTTCGATCCCTGGAATATCATCTACAGCATTCGCTTGCTGTTCCAGCGGCTCTGGGATCTCGGCTTCGATGCGGTGAACTGGCTGTGGCGCTACTTCCTGCTCGGCGCGGTCATCGTGATCCCGATCTGGCTGCTCTCGCGCATCTTCGGCGCGCCGCGCCGCTAAGTCCGGGTCGTACTCAGGGAGCCCGCAGCCGATGCAACTGCGTTTCGTCGGCTGCGGTGACGCCTTCGGTTCCAGCGGCAGGCTCAACACCTGCTTCCATATCTCGGGTCGCACGGCGAACTTCCTGATTGATTGCGGCGCGTCGGCTCTGCCGGCACTGAAGCGGCTCAAGATCGACCGTAACGAGATCGATCTCATCCTCATCACGCATTTCCACGGCGACCATTTCGCCGGCCTGCCGTTCTTTCTGCTCGACGCACAATTCTCGCGGCGGACGAGGCCGCTGACGATCGCGGGGCCTGAGGGTATCGAGGCACGGCTGGCGCAGGTGATGGAGGCACTGTTCGAGCATTCCTCGAAGACAAAACAGCGCTTCGAGCTCAACATCGTCGCGCTCGCACCGGAGCAAAGCCGAAGCTTTGGCGCGGTGACGGTGACGCCCTACCCCGTCGTGCACGGCGAATCCGGCGGTCCCTTCCTCGCCTACCGCGTCGAGGCCGAGGGCCGCACGCTCGCCTACAGCGCGGACACCGAATGGACGGGGGCGCTCATTCCGCTGGCGCATGGCGCGGACCTTTTCATTGCCGAGGCCTATATGTACGAGAAGGTGGTCAAGAACCATCTCAGCCTGAAGACCTTGGAACAGCACCTCCCCGCCATCGGCGCAAAACGCCTCGTCCTCACCCATATGAGCGACGACGTGCTGTCGCGCCTGGGCGACATCGAGCACCTCGCCGCTGAAGACGGCATGGTGCTCGTGCTCTGACATGCACGCGCCCGTCCCCCTCAAGATCGGCAGCCGCCAGGTGTTCGCCATCGCCGGTCCCGCGATGGTCGCGAACCTGACGACGCCGCTGATCGGCGTGGTCTCGACCACGGCGATCGGGCGGCTCGACGATGCCGCCCTGCTCGGCGGCGTCGCGATGGCCTCCGTGATCTTCGACTGCCTGTTCTGGCTGTTCGGCTTCCTGCGCATGAGCACGCTCGCCTTCACCGCGCAGGCGCTCGGCGCGGGCGAAACGCGCGAGCAGACCGTGATCCTGGTGCGCGGCTTCATCGTCGCAGGGCTGATCGGTGCGGCACTGATCGCGCTGCAATTGCCGCTGGCCGCCGTGCTGTTCGACCTGATGGGCGGCAGCGCGGGCGTCACGCACGCGGCAAAAACCTATTTCATGATTCGGATCTGGTCCTCGCCGTTCGCCTTCGCCAACTACGTCATCCTCGGCTGGCTGGTCGGGCAGGCCCGCGCCAATCCGGCGCTCGCGCTCCAGGTCGTCATCAACCTCATCAATATGGCGGCGACGATCCTGCTGGTGCTCGTCTACGACACCGGCATCGCCGGTGCGGCGATCGCCGCGCTGCTGTCGGAGGGCGTCGGTTTCGCGCTCGGCATCGTCGTTTGCCGGCGCTATGCGCATGGCGGCTTTGCCGTTCCCCGCGCGACGCTGTTCGACCGCGCCAAGCTGATGCGGATGCTGGCGGTGAATTCCGATATCCTGGTCCGCACCGCGGCGCTGATCACCGTGTTCCTGTTCTTCACCGCCAAGGGCGCGCGCGCCGGCGACGTCACGCTGGCGGCGAATTCCGTGCTCAACAATTTCCTGCTGGTCAGCGCCTTCTTCCTCGATGGCCTTGCCAATGCGGCCCAGCAGCTCTGCGGCCGCACCTTCGGTGCGCGCGACGCAAAGGGTTTTGCGGATTCGACCCGGCTGGTGCTCTCGTGGGGCCTCGGCTTTGCGATGGTCGTCGCGGTGGTATTCGCACTGTTCGGCCAGAACATCATCAACTTCATGACCGCGAGCGAGGACGTTCGCCGCGCCGCGCGCGATTTTCTGCCGTTCATTGTGCTCGCACCGATCCCCGGCGTGTTCGCCTTCGGCTTTGACGGCATCTATGTCGGCGCGACCTGGGCGCGCGAGATGCGCAACCTGATGCTGGCTTCGCTCGGGATCTTCCTCGGCACCTGGCTGGCGCTGCAATCTCTAGGCAACGCCGGGCTGTGGTGCGCGCTGATCGCGTTCTACATCGCGCGCGGCGGCTTGCAGGGCGCAAGGTATCCGGCGCTGTACAGGGCGACGTTTTCTTCCCCTTCTCCCCGCTTGCGGGGGCGAGACGAGCAGAGCTCGCTCTGAGAAGGTTGGGATGAGGGGGAGTCTCCGCAGGGACGGTGAGAGTGGGATTCGCGGAAGGTCCCCCTCACCCGGAATTTGCTCCCGCAAATTCCGGCCTCTCCCCGCAAGCGGGGAGAGGCGAAGAGCTTACATCCCCGGCCAGTCTTCCGCCGTGAGCGTCGCAGCATCGGCGCCGACGATCTCCGACAGCGAATCCCGTCCCGTGCGCAGCAGCGTCGAGGTAAGGTCGCGCTTGATCTCGTCGACGAGGCCGAGGCCCTTGTAGACCAGCGAGGAATAGAGCTGAATCAGGCTCGCGCCGGCGCGGATCTTCGTCAGCGCGGCGCCGCCGGAGTCGACACCGCCGACGCCGACGAGAGGAAATGCGCCCTCGACCCGCACATAGGTCTCCGCGACCATGCGCGTCGACAGGCGGAACAGCGGCCGGCCGGACAGGCCGCCCTGCTCCCTGGCGCGCATCTCCTCGCGCAGCGTGCTCGGCCGCGCGATGGTCGTGTTCGACACGATCATGCCGTCGACCTTGCGCGAGCGCGCGACCTGCACGACGTCGTCGAGTTGGGCGAGGCTGAGATCCGGCGCGATCTTGAGCAGAACCGGCGTATCGCCGGCCTTCTGGCGCACCCGCTCGCGGGCGTCGATCACCCGCGCGAGCAGATCGTCGAGCAGCGCGCCTTCCTGAAGATTGCGCAGGCCCGGCGTGTTCGGCGAGGAGACGTTGACGGTGAAGTAGCTCGCCACCGGCGCGAAGGTCTCGATCAGCTTGACGTAATCGCCGACGCGGTCAGGCGAATCCTTGTTGGCGCCGACATTGACGCCGACGATGCCGCCATGCTGCGCGCGCGCGGCGAGCCGGCGCAGAGCTGCCTCTGCGCCGTCATTGTTGAAACCCATGCGGTTGATCACGGCCTCGTCGCGCTCGAGCCGGAACAGCCGCGGTCGCGGGTTACCTGCCTGCGGCTTCGGCGTGACCGAGCCGATCTCGACGAAGCCGAAGCCGAGCCGCAGCAAGGCGTCGGGCACCTCGGCGCTCTTGTCGAAGCCTGCGGCCATGCCGACCGGATTGGGAAAGTTGAGGCCGAAGGCGCGCACCGCGAGCTTGGCATCGTCAGGGCGCGGCTTGACCGGCGGCAGGAAGCGCAGGCCCTGGATCGCCAGGCGATGCGCATCCTCCGGATCGAGCCAGCGCAGCACCGGCAGCGAGAAAGCGTCGAAGGCGCGGATCACGGGAGAAGCTCCGGTGTGTCGTGGCCGCCATCGGAGCGCATATTGAGGTTCATCACCGCGATCACGGCGCCGAGATCGAGCTCGCCATAGAGATGCGGAAACAGCTCGTCATTGCGCGAGCGCTCCCAGCGCAATTCGCTGCCGAGCGCATCACCGTCGACCTCGACCAGGAACAGCGCGCGCTGCCCGAAATAATGCTTGCGCAGGGTCTCGGGAACCTGGGAGGCCGTCGAGAAATGGATGAATCCGTCGCGCGCATCGTCCGCGCTACCCCGGTACACGCCCTGCCGTTCCGCCTCGCGCCAGGCCGAGGCCGGACAGATTTTGTAGATCTTGACCACCGCTTACGCAGCCCTGTTTGCTCTTTGAGTCTTTTGAGTTTTTTCGTCTCTTGGGGGCCTTCAAAACCCGGCGCGACCGTAAAGGCGGCCCCCGCCGAACTCAAGAGTTAGCCGCCGCCTCTTGCGCGAAAAGCGGAAAACCGGTTGATTTGCGGACAGTTTTCCTGAGTTGCGACGGGCTGGACCTTCGATGGTCAGACAGGCCAAAGCGCAGAGGATACTGACTCACGACCAGATCTGGGTCGCGCTGGATCGGCTGGCGGAGCGTGCCGGCCTGTCGCCGTCCGGCCTTGCCAAACGCGCCGGGCTCGACCCCACCACATTCAACAGATCCAAGCGCGTCACCTCCGACGGCCGTGAGCGCTGGCCCTCGACCGAATCGATCGCGAAGGCGCTGGCGGCGACGGGTGCTTCGATCGACAGCTTCGCCCGGCTGATCGGCGACGAGCCGAGCGAGGACCGCGTCGTCCCGCTGCTCGGCTTCGCACTGGCCGGCGCGAGCGGCGCCTTCGACGAATCAGGCTTTCCATCCGGCAAGGGCTGGACCGAGGCCGCGCTTCCCAATGCCGAAGACGGCCACAGTTTCGCGCTGGAGATGTCCGGCGATGCGCTTGCGCCTGTGTATCGTGACGGCGACATCATCCTGATCTCGCCCGGCGCGCCGATCCGCAAGGGTGACCGCGTGGTGGTGAAGACGAGGGCGGGCGAGGTGACGGTCGCAACGCTGACGCGCCGCACGGCGAAGGCGCTGGACTTGCGGCCGCTCGATGCGACGCAGGGCGAGCGCACACTCGCGACGAGCGATGTGGCGTGGATCGCGCGGATCGTGTGGGCGAGCCAGTGATGGCGTCGTGACCGCACCATGACACCGCCCTGCTCGGAGGTGGTGGAATGGCTGCTGCTCGCCGATCCGATTCAGGTGTCGGCTGCCGATGTCGCCGCGTTCGCAAAGCTCTATCCGATGAACGCGCGTCCCGTGCAGAAGGACAATCGGCGCTTCGTGCTAAGATCAATCTGAGCGGAGGCTCTAACGAATGCTGTCGTCCCGGCGAACGCCGGGACCCATACCGCGTGATCTGTCGGAGAGCGGCGGTCTTCGTACCAACGTAATGGCAATTACGAATCTTCGCCTAACTTCTCCCTGTGGTTATGGGTCCCCGCTTTCGCGGGGACGACGATGAAGCCTCACGCACTCCTTGCCAGCGCGCCGTCGATCATGTTGACCGCGTTCTGTACGCCGTAGACCGCGACGAAGGAGCCGAAGCGCGGGCCCTTCTCCTGGCCGAGCAGCACCTGGTAGAGCATGTTGAACCAGTCGAGCGTCACGCCCGGACGGCCATCCTTGCCCTTCTTGACCTGGTCGAGGAACGGCTCGCGGCGTCCGATCTCGTAGACGACGTTCTGGATGTCCTCGGCGGAAGCGTCCTGCGGCAGCTGCGAGAGCGCATCGCGCAGATCCTGCAGCGCGGCGCGCTCGGTATCAGTTGGCACGCGGAACTGCTTCGTCGGCGCAACGAAGTCGCGATAATAGTTGATGGCGTAGCCGACCATCGCGTCGAGCTTGGGATGCGTCTTGGGGCTCACGCCGGGACGATAGCGGCCGATGAAGCCCCACAACGTCTCGGCATTCTCCGCATTCGACGACGACACCAGCGTCAGCAGCAGCTGGAACGTGACGGGCATGTCACCCTGCGGCGGATGGCCATTGTGGATGTGCCACACGGGATTGCCGAGCTGCTGCTTGCCGTCCTGCTTGGGAAAGCCGTCGATGAATTGCTGATAGTCGTCGACCTGACGCGGGATGACGTCGAAGAACAGCCGCTTGGCCGCCTTCGGCTCGCGATACATGAACAGCGACAGCGATTCCGGCGAGGCGTAGCGCAGCCATTCGTCGATGGTAAGGCCGTTGCCCTTCGACTTCGAGATCTTCTGACCCTTCTCGTCGAGGAAGAGCTCGTAGTTGAAGCCTTCGGGCGGCGTGCCGCCGAGTGCTTTCGCGATCGCGCCTGAGAGCTTCACGGAGTCGATCAGGTCCTTGCCGGCCATCTCGTAGTCGACACCGAGCGCGACCCAGCGCATCGCCCAGTCGGCCTTCCACTGGCACTTGATGTTGCCGCCGGTGACGGGCGTCTCGACCTCCTGGTTGGTATCAGGATCGACATAGGTCACCGTGCCCGCTGCGACATCGCGGCGGATCATCGGCACCTGCAGCACCACGCCGGTGGTCCTGCTGATCGGCAGGAACGGCGAATAGGTCGCGCGACGATCGGGGCCGAGCGTCGGCAGGATGATCGCCATGATCTTGTCGTAGGCAGCGAGCATCTTGAGCAGCGTCGCGTCGAAGCGGCCGGACTTGTAATAGTCGGTCGAGCTCGCGAACTCGTAGTCGAAGCCGAAATGATCCAGAAACGCGCGCAAGCGCGCGTTATTCGCCGCGCCGAACGAGGGATATTCGTTCGAGAAGGGATCGGGCACGGCCGTGAGCGGGCGTCCGAGATATTGCGCGAGCAGATCCTTGTTCGGCACGTTGTCGGGCACCTTGCGCAGGCCGTCCATGTCGTCCGAGAAGGCGAGCAGGCGCGTCTTGATCTTGTCCTCGGTGAGCACGCGGAAGGCATGGCGCACCATCGAGGTACGCGCGACCTCGCCGAAGGTGCCGATATGCGGCAGGCCGGACGGGCCGTAGCCGGTCTCGAACAGCACCTCGTCCTTCGGGCTTTTCTTCAGCCGCGCGACAATGGCCTTCGCCTGCTCGAACGGCCAGGCGTTGGATTGTTCGGCGAGCGCACGCAGGTCGCTCGGGTTCGCGGCAAGATCGATAACGGACATCAGGGGCCTCCGGGCCGCGGAAAATAGCGATTTCCGGGCAGAATGCAAAAGTTGGTGCGACTGTCGCCGCTGTGACTCCCTCTCCCCGTTCTTACGGGGAGAGGGTTGGGGTGAGGGGCTGCTTCCGCGATCACGGTGAGAGTTGGACTCGCGGAGAGTCCCCCTCACCCGGATTGCATCTTCGATGCAATCCGGCCTCTCCCCGCACGCGGGGAGAGGCGAAGAAGAAGCTAAAACGGGCTCACCGAAAAATACCGCAGCCACAGATCGGTGTAGCGGCCTTTTTCCCAGACGCGGAACAGGGCCCAGTTCAGGGCCTGGCGCAGCACGTCGTTGCCCTTGCGGACGGCGATGCCGATGCCCTCGCCGAAGAAGCGGCTCTCGACGAAGGGGCCGCCGGAGAAGGCGCAGCAATCGCCGGAATCGGTGCCGTTAATCCAGAACGCCAGCGAGATGGCATCGCCGAAGATGAAGTCGACCTCGCCCTTGCGAAGTGCGGCGCGGAGCGCATCGTCGTTGGGATAGCCGTGCAGCTCGGCGTCGGTGAACATCGCCTTGAGATACGCCTCATGCGCGGAGCCGGCGATGACGCCGACCTTCTTGCCCTCGAGATATTCGGGGCGGATCTCCGGCATCACCGCGTCCTTGCGCGAGGCGAAGCGCGCCGGCACCCGGTAATAGGGATCGGTGAAGTCGACGCGGGCGCGCAGCTGCGGGCTCACCGCCATGGAGGCGATGATGGCATCGCCGCGGTTCGAGGAGAGCGCGTCGACCAGCGTCTCGAAGCGGCGCATCTGCACCGTGCAGGTGACCTTGATCTCCTCGCACAGCGCGCGGGCGAGATCGACGTTGAAGCCGGCCGGGTTGCCGTCGGCGCCGGTGTAGTTGAACGGTGGATAGTCGGTCTCGGTCAGAAAGCGGATCACGGTCAGGCGCGACAGGTCCGGCCGCTCCGGCCGGCGCCGCGGGTCCCAGAAGCCCGGCACGGCCTGCGGGGCCGCCTGGGGCGCGACCTGCGGCGTGGCCTGGGGCGCCGCCGGCGGCTGCTTGGCCGGGGCCTGGGCGTTCGCGCCGGACAGGCCCGCGAGCAGGCTGACGGCCGCGGCCAGTCCAAGCAGGGCGCGGCGCACGATTTTGGACGGTTTTGCCTGTCGCGACGGGGCCATCGGCGGGAAAGTAATGAATTTCATTGGGATCGGAGGGCCTTATAGACCATCCCGCCGGGAACGCGAGCGCGGAATGCAGGTGCGCTCCCTCCCCCGCTTGCGGAGGAGGGTCGGGGAGAGGGTGTCTCCTCTGGGCGAGACCCCCAAGAGGAGAGAGCCCTCACCCGGCGCTACGCGCCGATCTCTCCCGCAAGCGGGAGAGGTTAAACCGAGACCGGGGCCCGATCGGCCCGCCAAACTAAAGATACCGCTTCAAATCGGCCGCGGCCTCTTCCGGGGTCCGTTTCAGGTTGAACGGCGAGACGAAACGGCCGTCGCGGTCCATCAGGTAGATCAGCGCGGTGTGGTCCATGGTGTAGTCGCCGTCCTTGGTCGGGACCTTCTTGGCGTAGACCCGGTAGGAGGTGATCACCTTGGCGGTCTCGGCGGGGTCGCCGGACAGCCCTTCGAGGTGGGGATCGAAGCTCGACAGATAGTCCTTCATCGTCGCCGGCGTGTCGCGCTCGGGATCGACCGAGATGAAGACGGCATTGACCTTGTCGGCATCCTTGCCCATCGCGCGCAGCACTTCCGACATCTCGAACAGCGAGGTCGGGCAGACGTCGGGGCAATGGGTGTAGCCGAAGAAAATCAGGGTCGGCTTGCCCTTCAGGCTCTTGTCGGTGACGGCCTTGCCGTTCTGGTCGGTGAGCTGGAATGGGCCGCCGATTGCGGCCGGCTGCGCCACCTTGCTGACCCCGCCCATGGCCCAGAACATGATCAGCAGCCCGAGGACAAGGCTTGCGGCGAAGGCGGTCGCGATCACCAGCGGACGGGCGGTGGAGCTCATGAGCGGAAAACTTCCTGTCGCGGATCAGAAGCAGGCGGCAAAGCCGGTCCTGATCATTTCGAAGAACACCTGGCTGCCATAGTGGAACCAGAGCGCCAGCGCGCCGAGCACGATCAGCCCGCCGACACCAGCGCCTGCCAAAAGCAGCACGGTCGGCGCCCGGCCGGCAGTGGACGAATTGTCCTGTAACGGATGTCCCGGGTGCAGCGGTTGAGCCATGACAACGTTGGGGGCGAAGGCCCCGGTTCCCAGGCTTTCAGATAGGCTTTAGCCCGCCTGCGGGCAAGGCGCCGCCAAGCAGGTAAGACGCCGCTGGCGAGCCAAACGACCTATCAGGCCTGTGGTGTCAGTGAAGGAGCTGGCCCCGGGCAGTCTCGACCTGCTCTGGTTGCGGGAGAGGCCGGCGTGCCGGCTTGATCGCCGAAGCCTGGGCGTCCATGTAGCAGGGCTTGTACATGGCCTGGAGCTGCTTGCCCCTCAGGAACAGCATGTGCGGGGTCAGGCCGCCGCGCTGGCTGATCCAGCGCTTCACCTGCGAGGGATACATCGCATAGAGCATCTGGGTTGCTTCCGGATTGGTGACGGCGCGGCCGTTGCTGCCGAAATCCCAGGCGGCGTGGAAGCCGAGCGTCGCGCTCGAGGTTACGCAGATGCGGTCATGCGGGATGGCGCCGAGGACGATGGTGCAGGCCGAGGCGCAGAGGCCGTCGATGATGACCGTCTCCCCCGATTGCCTGAGGTCCTGGTATCTGTCGACGTAGGTTCCAATCCGGCCGCCCCGGTCATCCGCGATGCGGACCACCGCGTGAGAAGCTCCCATGCCCACGATCAAGAGAACCGCCGCAAGCAACCCCGTCAGAAACTTCATTTTCCCCCGCCCCGGTCGAATTCGAATCTGCGTGTCAGGTGGTGATGCAGTGCTAGCGTCCGTCGTAACCAAGGTTTTGTCTAGGCAGGCCGGCTTGATCAAAACAAATTCAAATCCAGTGTTGCGGCGGCGCTGCACCCCGGCCGGTCTCTATCCCAAAGTGGAACAGTTAACGAGGTCTTACGCGCCACGCCCTTGATCTCAGTTACAACCGTTGGCTTCAATCCGGACAATTACAGGGGGGAACTCATGGAGGGGGGAAAGCATGACTGAGGAAACGGACGTCATCGTGGTCGGCGCGGGACTATCGGGGCTCGTCGCCGCCACCGAGATTGCGGACGCGGGCAAGCGCGTGATCGTGGTCGACCAGGAAGGCGAGCAATCGCTCGGCGGCCAAGCGTTCTGGTCGTTCGGCGGATTGTTCCTGGTCGATTCGCCGGAGCAGCGCCGGCTCGGCATCAAGGACTCCTTCGAGCTCGCGATGCAGGACTGGCTCGGCACCGCCGGCTTCGACCGCGACGAGGATTTTTGGCCGCGCCAATGGGCAGAGGCCTATGTGGCGTTCGCGGCCGGCGAGAAGCGCGACTGGCTGCGCGCGATGGGCCATCGCATCTTCCCCGTGGTCGGCTGGGCCGAACGCGGCGGCTATGATGCGATGGGCCACGGCAATTCGGTGCCGCGGTTCCATGTCACCTGGGGAACCGGGCCAGGCATCGTCGAACCGTTCGAGCGCCGCGCGCGCGAAGCGGCGAAGAGCGGCCGCCTCAGCTTCAAGTTCCGCCATCGTGTCGACGCGCTCTCCATCACCAATGGCACCGTGGACGGCGTCAGCGGCGCGATCCTCGCGCCCGACAATGTCGAGCGCGGCAAGAGTTCCTCGCGCAACGTGGTCGGAGAGTTTTCGCTGAAAGCGCCGGCTGTGATCGTGGCGTCCGGCGGCATCGGCGGCAACCATGATCTGGTGCGCGCGAACTGGCCGCAGCGGCTGGGCGAGCCGCCGAAGTTCATGATCTCCGGCGTGCCCGAACACGTCGACGGCCGCATGATCGGCATCACCGAGAAATCGGGCGCGCGGCTGATCAACCGCGACCGCATGTGGCATTATGTCGAAGGCATCCAGAACTGGTCACCGATCTGGCCGCGGCACGGCATCCGCATCCTGCCCGGCCCCTCCTCGATGTGGTTCGACGCCACAGGCACGCGATTGCCGGCGCCGCTCTTCCCCGGCTCCGACACGCTCGGCCAGCTGAAATACATCATGTCGACCGGCTATGATTATTCCTGGTTCGTCCTGACCCAGAGCATCATCAAGAAGGAATTCGCGCTGTCGGGGTCGGAACAGAACCCTGACCTCACCGGCAAGAGCTGGCGCATGACCTTGCGCCGCGCCACCAACAAGGGCGCGCCGGCGCCGGTGGAAGCGTTCAAAAGCCACGGTGTCGACTTCATCGTGCGGGACAAGCTGGACGATCTCGTCGCCGCCATGAACAAGCTCGCGGGCAGCGATCTTCTCAAGCTCGAGCACATCAGGATGCAGATCGAGGCGCGTGACCGCGAGATTGCCAATCCTTACGTCAAGGATGCGCAGGTGATGAACATCCACAATGCGCGGCGCTATATCGGCGACAAGCTGATCCGCACCGCGTCGCCGCACCGCATCCTCGATCCCGCGCAGGGACCGCTGATCGCGGTCAAGCTCAACATCCTCACCCGCAAGACGCTCGGCGGCTTCGAGACCGATCTCGACTCCCGCGTGTTCGGCCAGGAGGGCAGCGTCATTCCCGGCCTCTATGCGGTCGGCGAGGCCGCCGGCTTCGGCGGCGGCGGCGTGCACGGCTATCGCTCGCTGGAGGGCACATTCCTCGGTGGCTGCCTGTTCTCCGGCCGCAATGCGGGCCGCGCAGCGGCGAAGGCGGTGGGGTAGATCATGCGGCGGTGGACGTTGATCGGGGCGCTTGTAGCGGGTCTCGCCGCTGCCCCGGCTGCGTCCGCCGACACCATCGACGTCAACGGCGCGATGCGGTCCTACACCGTGCAGCTGCCGGCCAAACGCAGTGTCCCACTCGTGGTCGTGCTGCACGGCAAGACCCAGCGCGGCGCCGACATGATCGCGCGGACAGCGTGGCCCCAGGTCGCAAAGCGTGAAGGTTTTGCCGTGGCGTTCCCTGACGGGCTCAACCATGCCTGGGCCGATGCGCGAACGAAGGCGGGACCCGCGCTGCGTGGTCCGCCGCCCGGCACCGACGACGTCGCCTTCATCGCGAAGCTGGTCGAGAAGCTGGTGGCGAACGGCACCGCCGATCCGAAACGCGTCTATATCACCGGTATCTCCAATGGCGGCGCCATGGCGATGACGCTCGCTTGCGCCCGCGCCGATCTGTTTGCGGCGGCCGCGAGTGTGGTCATGAACCTCACCGAGGAAACCGCGGTCACCTGTCATCCGTCGCGGCCACTGCCGATGCTGCTCATGAACGGGACCGCCGACCCGCTGGTGCCGTACGAAGGCGGACGCGGATCGAGCTATTTTGCCGCAGACGGGTTCTGGTCGACCGAAGAGACGCTCGCGTTCTGGCGCAAGCTCAATGGCTGCGAGATCGATGACGGCGAAGTAACAGACTTGCCCGACAAGGCGCCTGCAGAGCAGTCCACGGTGACGCGGATCACCTCGCGCTGTCCCAAGGGACACGACGTCGTGCTCTATCGCGTCAAGGGCGGCGGCCACCGCATGCCCGGCTTCGCTCCGGATGCGCGCTTCCCGAGGGTCGCGACCGGGCTGCTCGGACCGCAGAACGGCGACATCGATGGCGCCGAGACGATCTGGACTTTTTTCAGTCAGTTTCCGTGAACGACGCATGCATTGGCAGGCAACGCATGCGTGTCCGGCAACGCATGCGTGCCCGGGGTGGCACGCGGCAGGGCGCTGCGCTAGACAGAGCCGCCATTCCAGCAGGAGATCCCTAATGAGCATTCAGCGTTTCGAAACCGGTCCGCGCATGAGCCAGGTCGTCGTGCACGGCAACACCGTCTATCTCGCCGGCGTCGTCGCCACCAAGGCCGCCGGCGAAAGCGTCACGAAGCAGACCCAGGACATCCTGGCCACCATCGACGGCCATCTCGCCAAGGCCGGCACCGACAAGTCGAAACTGCTCTCGGCCACGATCTACATCACCGACATGAAGACGTTTGGTGAGATGAATGCGGTGTGGGACGCCTGGGTCTCGCCCGGCAACACCCCGGCCCGCGCCACGGTCGAGGCCAAGCTGGCCGCGCCGCAATACACCGTCGAGATCATGGTGACGGCGGCGAAGTAATTTTCGCGATTCAAATTGGCGCGCGCCGATGACCTCCCAGGTAATCGATCGGCGCGCGCAATCCTTCGATAGTCAGGTCAGCCGAACCTCACGGCGCCATCGAAGGAGAGCAACATGACCGACCACACCGCCATCGCCCACTGCTATATCGATCTCTGGAACGAGCGCACGACGAGCCGCCGGCGCGAGCTGCTGAGCGAGACCTGGACGGCGGATGCGAGCTATGTCGATCCGCTGATGAAGGGCGACGGCGCTGATGGCATCGACGCGCTGATATCAGGCGTGCAGCAGCGCTTTCCCGATTTCAGGTTCAAGCTGATCGGCGAGCCCAACGGCTATGGCGACCATCTACGCTTCTCGTGGGGTCTTGGCCCTGATGGTGTCGACAGCCCGATCAAGGGCACGGACTTCGCCGTACTGAAGGACGGGCGGATCAGGAGCGTCACGGGATTCCTGGATCAGGTGCCCGCGGGCGCGTGAGGGGCTGGGTGCCACCTCAAACTCAGCCGTCGTCCCGGCGAACGCCGGGACCCATACCGCGTGATCTCTCGATTGCGAGAGGCAGGAGTAACGAACGACCGATCTTCGCCAATATCTCCCTGGGGTTATGGGTCCCTGCTTTCGCAGGGACGACACCTTTGGTGGGCGCGAGCTTTGCGCCCACCAAATCATTCCACGGCCAACCGATACGCCGCCTTGGCATTCGCCCCGAACGCCTTCTCCCGCGCATTCGGCCCGAGCTTCGCGAGGCACGCCTCCAGCGCGCCCTTGATCTCGCCGTAGCTGCCCGCAAGCAGGCACACTGGCCAGTCCGAACCGAAGATCAACCGATCCTCGCCGAAACATGTGGCGGCATGCGCGACGAACGGGAACAGCCGCTCGGCATCCCAATCGTCCCAGGCCGCTTCGGTCGCGAGGCCCGAGATCTTGCACCAGACATTACCGCAGGCAGCCAACGCTTTGATACGGTCAGCCCATTCGTCGCTGCCGCCATCGGCGATCGGCGGCTTGGCGGCGTGGTCGAGCACGAAGCGCGCTTGCGGGAAGGCCTGCGCGGTTGCGATCGCGGCCGGCAGCTCGCGGGTACGGACGAGGAAATCGTAAGCGAGATCGCGGGCAAACACCGCGGTGAGACCGCGCTGGACGTCCTCGCGCAGTAGCCAGTCGGGATCGGCTTCATCGTGGACCTGGTGGCGGATGCCGATGAGCTTCTTCCCGCCGGGCGCCGCACGCAGCCGGTCCAGCGTCTCGCCGAGGATGACATCCGTCAGGTCGGCCCAGCCGACCACGCCGATCACCGAGGGCGTCGCATGCGCAATACGCAAGAACTCTTCGGTTTCCTCCAGCGCGGAGCGGCACTGCACCACGATACTCGCGTCGATGCCGTTCGCCTTCAATAACGGCGCGAGATCGGCGGGACCGAAAGCACGGCGGATCGGCGCGAGCTCGGGCGCATCCATCCAGGGATAGTCGGCGCGCGCGGGATCCCAAAAATGCTGGTGAGCGTCGATGATCATGGCTTACGCTCCGCCCGGCAGCGGCGCCCTTGCGTCGACGAGGTTTCGCGCGCGCAGCTCCTGCCAAAAGGCCTGCGGCACGACCTTCTCCGACATCGCGATGTTGTCGGCGACTTCGCCGGCATTGCGCGCGCCCATCACGGCCACCGTCACGGCCGGATGGGTCATGCAGAACTGAAGCGCGGCGGCCTTCAGCTCGGTGCCGTGCTTGCGGCAGAGTTCATCGAGCTCGACTGCCCGTGAGACCAGCGTCGCATCGGCGTCCTGATAGTTGAACTTCGCACCCGCATGCGGATTGGCCAGAATGCCGCTGTTGTAGATGCCGCCAAGCAAAATGCCGATGTTCTTCGCCTGACAGAGCGGAAACAGCGCATCCAGCGCGCCCTGGTCGAGCAGGGTGTAGCGGCCGGCGAGCAGGAAGCAGTCGACCGGCACGGCTTGCGCAAAGCGAACCAGCATTTCCGACTGGTTCATGCCGGCGCCGATCGCTTTGACCGTGCCATCCTCGCGCAGGCGCTGGAGCGCACGGAAGGCACCGGCGACGGCGGCGTCGTAGTGATCATCGGGATCGTGCACGAGCAGGACGTCGATACGGTCGAGCCCGAGGCGAGCAAGACTTTCCTCGACCGAGCGCAGCACGCCATCGTAACTGAAATCGAACACCGGCCGCTCGCGCGGCGTGCCCTTGTAGTGCTCGTCCTCGGCGGCGCCGCCATCGGGAGCGCGCAGCAGGCGGCCGACCTTGGTCGAGATGGCATAGGAGTCGCGCTTCTGCTGGCGCAGGAACCCGCCGAGCCGGCGCTCGGCGAGGCCAAAGCCGTAGAGCGGCGCGGTGTCGTAGAAGCGGATACCGGCCGACCAGGCGCGCGCGACCGTCGCCTCCGCATCGGCATCGCTTACGGGACTGAACAATCCGCCGAGCGGGGCGGAGCCGAGGCCGATTGAGGTGACGTCGAGAGGGCCGAGCCGCGAGCGTTTCATTCCAATTCTTCCAATTTTCTTCTGGCCGTCCAAAGATCATCTCCCCCGCCTGCGGAAACCGCAAGCGGGGGAGCACGCAGGAGCGCGGGGCTGGCGGCGCTCCTACTTCAGCATCTGCGCGACGTTGTCCTTGGTGACGAGATCGAGGCCGGTGTAGACGATCTCCGGCACCTTCTCGCCCTTCTTGATGGCGAGCAGCGTGTCCATCGCCTTCTCGCCCATCTCGAACGGACGCTGGCCGACCAGGGCATTGGCGTAACCATCGCGCAGCAGCTCGAGCTGCATCCTCAGCGTGTCGGCGACGACGAGCGTGAACTTGCCGCTGTCGATGTCCTTCTTGTTCCTGGAGGCGAAGGCCTTGAAGCCCTCGGGGGCGAACATCGGCCAGCCGCCGATCGGAACGATCGCGGCGAGGTCAGGCGTTGCGGTGCGCATGTCCGTCATCTGCTGGACCGCGAGCGCGGGATCGTCGTTGCAGAAGGTCGGAGAGCCCGCAACCTCGGTCCATTTCGAGCCCTTCAGCGCCTCGCGCACGCCGTCGACGCGCTCGGCGAGGTTCTTGGCGCCGGGACCGCCCGAGACCATCGCGTATTTGCCGCCATCGGGCCGCATCTTCAGCAGCTGCTTGCCGAGCGCGACGCCGAACTCCTTGTTGTTGGTGCCGATATAGGCGATGCGCTTCGAGCCGGGCGCGTCGGCATCGAAGGTGATGACGGGGATGCCCGCTGCGGTTGCCGCCTCGATCGACTTGGTCATGGCCGCGACGTCGGCGACCGAGATGGCGAGGCCGTCGACCTTCTGGGTGACGAAGTCCTGGATGATCTGCGCCTGCGTTGCCGGCTCGTGCTCGACCGGCCCCTTGTAGATGCATTCGATGTTGCCGAGCTCCTTGGCGCGCTTCAGGCAGCCGTCGCGCGCGAAGTCGAAGAACGGATTGTTCATCGCCTTGGGCACGATGACGAAGCGATAGTTCGCGGCGAACGCCGGCGTCGCCATCATCGCAACGGCGATGCCGGCAAGAAGAAGTTTCCTCATTGTCTCCTCCACCCTTGTTTGGTGCCCATCCTCTCGAAAGCGCCCGGGAAGCGGACAGGCGGCGTTTTCATTGCCTTCCCGGGACGACGTCACGTCAGGTCATCCGCGAGCGGATGCGGTCGACCAGCACGGCCAGGATGATGATCACGCCCACCAGCGTCTGCTGCCAGTAGGAGGATACCTGCGCCAGCACGAGGCCGTTGCGGATCACCTCGAGCAGCACACAGCCGACGATGGCCCCGAGCGGGCCGCCGATGCCGCCGGCGAGGTTGGCGCCGCCGATCACGGCGGCCGCGATCACGTTGAGCTCATAGGAGGTCGCCATGTTGGCGGGCGCGGATCCGAGCCAGCCGGAGATGATGATGCCCTGGAGGCCCGCGGCGAGCGCGCAGATCACGTAGACTTCGATCTTCACCCGTACCACCGGGATGCCGGTCAGTTCCGCCGCCTTCTCGTTGCCGCCGAGCGCGAAAACGTGGCGGCCGAACGCGCTGTGGTGCAGCACCACCGCCATCGCCAGCGCGAGGATCACGAGATAGATGAACGGCACGGGCACGCCGAGCACGTCGCCGGAGGTCAGCGCGTAGAAATAATCGGCGTCAGGCCCGCCCGGGAAGCTGCCGCGACCGTTGGAGACGACATAGCCGAGCCCGCGCACGATCGAGAGCATGCCGAGCGTGGTGACGAAAGGCGACAGGCCGAGCACGGCGATGCAGAAGCCGTTGACGAGCCCGGCGATCAGCGCGACGCCAAGGCCGGCGAGGATCGACACCAGCAGGATCAGGCCGGGCACGTTGGCCAGCACGGTCTTTCCATCGGCCGCCATGTGCACCAGCGGTGATCCCGGCGCCGACAGCTCTGTCATCACCATCGAGGTGATCATGGCGGAAAAACACATCATCGATCCCACCGACAGATCGATGCCGCCGGTGATGATGACGAAGGTGACGCCGAGGGTGGCGATGGCGATGAAGGAAAAGTTCTTCGCCACGTTCTGCATATTGCCTTCGGTGAAGAAGTACGGGCTGGCGAAATGCATGATCACCAGCAGCACCGCGAGCGCCAGCAGCACGTAGCCGGTCTGCGAGGCGAAGATGCCGCGCTGCCACCATCTGATCTTGCCGACGTTGGAGAAGGTGATCGGGGATTCCATGGGCATGGCCATCACGCCGCCTCCTTCGCGCCGGTGATGAGGGCGGTGACTTCCTCCGGCGAGGTCTCGTGGATCGGCTTGTCGGCGCGCTTCTCGCCGCGGCGCATGACGATGACGCGGTCGCACACGGCGAACACGTCGGGCATGCGGTGCGAGATCAGCATCACGGCAACGCCCTGCTCCTTCAGGCGGTGGATCAGGCCGAGCACCTGCTCGACCTGCCGCACCGAGATCGCAGCGGTCGGCTCGTCCATCATGACCAGCCGCGCATTGGACAGCCGCGTCCGCGCGATCGCGACGGCCTGACGCTGGCCGCCGGACATCTGCTTGACGAGGTCGTCGGGGCGCGTCTCCGAGCGCAGCTCGCCGAACAAGTCCAGCGCGCGCGCGGCCATCGCCTTGTGGTCGAGCAGGGCGATGGGTCCAAACTTGCGCTTCAACTCGCGGCCGAGAAACACGTTGGCGGCTGCGGACAAATTGTCTGCGAGCGCGAGGTCCTGATAGACGACCTCGATGCCGACCGCGCGGGCATCGACGGGCCGGTTGAAATGCACCGCACTGCCGGCAAAGCGCATCTCGCCATGAGTGGGGCGAAAATTGCCGGCGATGATCTTGACCAGCGTCGACTTGCCCGCGCCGTTGTCGCCCATCAGGCCGACCACCTCGCCCGGAAAGACCTGCATGTCGACATCGTGCAGCGCGCGGATCGCGCCGAACTCCTTGCCGATGCCGGAGAGCTCGAGGATCGGTGTCGTCGCGTCAGCCTTTGTCATCAGCGGCGTTCCTCAGACGTAGCGGTTGACCAGGGATTCCAGATATTCCTGCCGGCCCGAGCACGGCTGCGGGTCGAAGCCGGAGCTCATCGCGCGGTCAGCGAGATCGGTGAGCGAGCGCTGACCGCCGAGAATGGCGCGACCTTCTGGGCCGGCCCATCCGTCGTAGCGCTTCGCGATCGGCGTCGTGAGCACACCGCCATCGAGCATGTCGGCGGCGGCAAGGAAGGCGCGCGCGCAGGCATCCATCGAGCCGACATGGGCATGGATCAGATCGTCAGGATCGATCGACTGCCGGCGGATCTTGGCGTCGAAATTAAGCCCGCCCGAGGTGAAGCCGCCGCGGTTCAGGATCTCGTGGAACACCAGCGCCAATTCCGGCACGTTCATCGCGAACTGGTCGGTGTCCCAGCCGAGCAGATCGTCGCCGCGGTTGATGTCGAGCGAGCCGAACACGCCGAGCGCCTCGGCCAGCGCGACCTCGTGATGGAAGGAGTGGCCGGCGAGGATGGCGTGGTTCTGCTCGATGTTGAGCTTGACATCGTTGAGGAGGTCGTAGCGTTCGAGGAAGCCGTAGCAGGTGGCAACGTCGAAATCGTACTGATGCTTGGTCGGCTCCTTCGGCTTCGGCTCGATCAGGATCGGCCCCTTGAAACCGATCTTGTGCTTGTGCTCGACCACCAGCGAGACGAAGCGGCCGAGCTGGTCGAGCTCGCGCTTGAGATCGGTGTTGAGCAGCGTCTCGTAGCCCTCGCGCCCGCCCCACAGCACATAGTTCTGGCCGCCGAGCCGATGCGTCACCTCCAGTGCGGCGCGGACCTGGCCCGCCGCATAGGTGAAGATATCGGGGTCCGGATTGGTCGCCGCGCCCGCCATGTAGCGGCGATGCGTGAACAGATTGGCCGTGCCCCAGAGCAGGCGGACTTTTGCCGAGGCCATCTTTTCTTCGAACAGATCGGCGATGGCGTTGAGGTTGGCGACGGACTCGCGGAGCGAAGCGCCTTCCGGCGCGGCATCGACGTCGTGGAAGGTGAAGAACGGGACGTCGAGCAGGCGGAACAGCTCGAAGGCGACATCGGCCTTGGCGCGGGCCTGGGCCATTGCGTCGCTGCCGTGATGCCACGGCCGCAGGAACGTTTCGCTGCCGAAGGGATCGCCGCCGGGCCAGCACAGCGAATGCCAATAGCAGACCGCAAAGCGCAAATGATCCTCGAGCCTGCGCCCATGCACGATGCGGTCCTTGTCGTACCAGCGGAAGGCATGTGTGTTCGCCGCATCCTTGCCCGCAAAGGTAACGGGCGTGCTGGCATCGAAGAATCTGGCTGGCGCGTTCACTTAAATCGTCTCCTTCAATGCGGGATAAAGCGCGCGCCAGCGGCGATAGGCCTCGTCATAGGCGGCGGTCACGGATCGACGGGATGCGAAACTCGCAAGCCGCCTCGGGCGGGTGCAGACATCAGCCGGCTTCTCACCGGTGGCGGCGAGCCGTCCGAGCCGTGCGGCACCGAGCGCGGCACCCACCTCGCCCTCTTCAACGCGATGGACGGGAATGCCGAGCACGTCGGCGCAGATCTGCGCCCACAGCGGCGAGCGCGAGCCGCCGCCGACCAGATCGAGTTCAGTGATCGGCCCGCTGGCCGAGCTGAGCGCCGCCAGATTGTCGCGCGCGGCGAAGGCGACGCCTTCGAGCACGGCCTGCACGATCTGGCCGCGCCCGGTCGCCGCCCGCAGGCCGACGAAGGCGCCGCTCGCGGCGGCATCGTTGTGCGGCGTGCGCTCGCCGTCGAGATAGGGCAGGAATTTGATCGGGCTCGGCCCGTCGACGCGCTCGCCGAGCGGCGCCAAGAGCGCTGCGGCCGGCGTCTCCATCACGCCGGCGAGCCAGGCGAGCGAGGCCGCGGCCGACAGCATCACGCCCATCTGGTGCCAGAGGCCGGGCAGCGCGTGGCAGAAGGCGTGCACGGCCGAAGCCGGCGCCGGCGCGAAGCGATCGGTGACACGGAAGACGACGCCCGATGTGCCGAGCGACAGGAAGGCATCGCCCGGCGCGATCGCGCCAAGCCCGATCGCGCTCGCCGCGTTGTCGCCGGCCCCGCCGGCCACCACGACGTCCTTCGCCATGCCCCAACGCCGCGCGTGTTCCGGCGCGAGCGTCGCGCTGACCTCGCTGCCCTCGGCGAGGCGCGGCATGTGGTGAAGATCGAGGCCTGTCGCATGCAGCAGCAGGGCTGACCAGCGGCGCTCGCCGACATCGAGCCATAGCGTGCCGGCCGCATCCGACATGTCCTCGACCATCTCACCGGTCAGCCGATAGCGCACATAGGCCTTTGGCAGCAGCACCTTTGCGACGCGCGCGAAGATCTTCGGCTCATGCCGCGCGACCCAGAGCAGCTTTGGCGCGGTGAAACCGGGCATCGCCGGATTGCCGGCGATCATGTGCAGTGACGGACAGCGCCGCTCCAGCGCCACGCATTCGGCCTGCGAACGGCCGTCGTTCCAGAGAATCGCCGGGCGCAGCGGCCGTCCATCCTCGCCGAGCAACGTCGCGCCATGCATCTGCCCCGATAGCCCGATGCCGGCGACCCGCGCGACCTCGCGCGGATGATGGCGCGCGAGATCATCGACCGCGCCGATCGCCGCATCGACCCAGGCATCGGGGTCCTGCTCGGACCACAGCGGCGCCGGATGCGACAGCGCAAGCTCGCGCGTCGCCGTCGCGATAACCGCGCCGGCTGCATTCACGAGCACCGCCTTCACACCGGACGTGCCGATGTCCAGTCCGAGATACACGGCATCCTCCCTTTTGCCTGTCACCGGTGAGCGATCTTGAAGTCGCCTTGTCCGCCATGTGTCGTTCAAAGTCCGCTGCCGCTAAGGCAGATTGTCCCGCATCACGATGTCGATCCTGATCTTCTCCTGTTCGCGCAGGATCGGCTCGCCGCGCGCGAGCGCGAGCAGCACGCGCACCGCGGCACGCGCCTCATGTCCCGGATTCTGCGAGATCGCGGCATCCATCACGCCCTGGAGCAGCAGCCGGCGCGTCAGCGCGGTGACGTCGTGCCCGACAAACACGACCTTGTCGCGGCCGGCCTCGCTCAACGTCTTGTCGTTCAACGCCTTGGCAACGCCCTGTGTGCCCGCGCCGACGTTATAAAGCCCGACTATGTCAGCATGCCTGCCCAACAGCCGCGCCAGCAGCTGCTCGGAACGGTCGTCCTCGTCGCGCCCTTCCAGCACTGGCAGCACGCTGAGGTCAGGGAATTCCGAGGCCATGACCTGGTTGAAGCCGAAAATGCGCTCGGCGTGATCGCGCAGACCCTGCGAGCCCGCGACGATCGCGACCTTGCCGGAGCGCCCGCCGGCCAGCCGCCCGACCAATGCGCCGGCGGTGCGGCCCGCGGCGATATTGTCGATGCCGACATAATGGTGGCGGCGTGAGGACGGCACGTCCGAGACCAGGGTGACGACCTTGGTGCCGGCCTCGACGAGATCGTCGATCGCGGCGCGGACGCCGGGATGATCCAGCGCCACCACGGCGACGCCGTCATAATCGTCCGACAGCGCCTCCAGCGAGGCCGCCAGCACGGAGGGGTCGAACACGTCGGTCGCGACCATCTCGACATTGAGGCGGCGGGCCGAGAGCCAGGCCGACATCTCGCCGAGATAGGCCTCGATCTGCTGCATGAACGGGTTCGGCCCCGACGGCATCACGAAGGCGAAGCGGCGCGCGCGGCCGCGGGCGAGCTCGGCAGCCGCCACATGCGGCTGGAAGGAATTGCGCTCGATCGCCTCCCTGACGCGCCGGACCGTGTCCGGCCGCACGCCGGGCCGGTTGTGCAGCACTCGGTCCACGGTCGCGAGGCTCACGCCCGCCTGACGGGCGATGTCCTTCAGCGTCAGCGCAATGGCGGTGAGAGCGTCTTCAGCCATGGCTGAAGGCTAGCAGAGGCGTTTTGAGGTACGCAACTCATTTTGAGGGGCGACGAAATATTTTCGTGCCCTGGTTGCGTCCGGGCCGGGCTAGCCGCCGATCAGATCCAGCGTCAGGAACAGGCTGTTGGGATCTTCGACATAGCCCTCGAACGGGCCGCAAAGCACAAAGCCGTGCGCCTGGTAGAGCGCGTGCGCGGGCTTGAAATAATCCCACGAACCGGTCTCGAGGCTAAGCCGTTCCAGACGGCGCACGCGGGCCTCCGCGATAATGTGGCGGAGCATCTCGCCGCCAAAGCCGCGCCGCCGCGAGGCCTGAAGCGTGTGCATCGACTTCACCTCGCCATGGTCGGCGGAAAGCGTCTTCAGCGCCCCGGTGGCGACCAGCATCTCGCCGTCCCAGCCGGTCCAGAACGCGACGTCGCTCGCACGAAGGCCGGCCAGATCGAGCGCATGGGCGCTGCCTGGCGCGGTCTGCGCCCGGGCCGCCGTGACGTGATGATCGAGCAGCGCAATGACGCGCGGATCGAAGGTGTCGCCGGTGCGGATCTGCATCGTCACGGCCGCACGCTGCTTGCAAGCTGCTTCTGCATGAAGACGAGATCGAGCCAGCGGCCGAACTTGCAGCCGACCTCAGGCATGCGGGCAACTTCGGCGAAGCCGAGCGAGGCATGCAAGGCGATCGAGGCGGCGTTGGCGCCATCGATGCCGGCCACCATCGCATGCTTGTTCAACGCCGTGGCGCGTTCGATCAGCGTCGCCATCAGGCTGCGGCCCACGCCAAGCCGATGATGTCGCTCGCTGACATAGACCGAATTCTCCACGGTGTGGCGGTAGCCGGGAAACGGGCGGAAATCACCGAACGAGGCGAAGCCGACGACTTCCCTGCCCTTCATCGCGACCAGCACGGGATAGCCGGCTTCTTGTCGCGCGAAAATCCACGCGCGCCGCGAAGCCAGATCAGCCGGGCCGTCGGTCCAGACCGCCGTGGTGTTGAGCGCGGCATAATTGTAGATGGCGAGGATGTCCGCAGCATCCTCCAGCGTGGCGTCCCGCACGATCAGGGGCATCACATTTTCCCGTAAGACGTGCCGCGCCGCGTGATGATGACGTAGCGGGCATCCTGTTTGGTTTCGTTCTCGAAGGTCACCGCACGCATCACGTCGAAGTCGAGACAGTCGCCGTCGCGCAGGCGCACCGACTTGGCGTCGATATGCACGCAGACCGCCCCTTCCAGCATCAGGAGTTGCTGGGTGAAGGCGTTGCGGCCCCAGGGGCTGTAGGACACGCGCGCGCCGGCCGGCAGGTCGACGACGATGATCTCGATGCCGCTGGCCGCATCCGGCGGCGAGGCATGACGCCGCCGGTATCCGCTGTCGGGATCGCGCCAATGCGGCTGGTCGGCCAGGCGCATCAGCCGCTCCGGCGGCTTCTCCGCGAGCGCAACGACGTCGCTGAGGGTGACATCGAGCGCCGCGCAGAGCTTGTTGAGCAGCGCGGCCGTCGCACTGCTCTGCGCCCGCTCCACCCGCCCGATCATGGCCCGGCTGACGCCGGAGCGCACTGCCAGCTCGTTCAACGTCATGCCGCCTTGCGTCCTCAACGTCTTCAAGCGACGACCGATTGCACGGTCGAGTTTCTGCTGGTCCATCTCTTTGCAGGTCCTGGTCTTCATCCGAACTTTGCCCGGCAGGAGGACCGCGCCCATCGGGCGGGGAGAAGCTTAAGGCTGGCGAGGCGCGCGTGCCGGGGGCGGAGAGCTAATATATTAGAATCTTTGCGAGGCCTGTAGGGCCGACTAGGATGCGCCCCACCACGATGGACCCGGGAGGCGACGACATGGGCGAGCCGACGCAGCGGACGATCAAGGCCAATGGCATCAGCCTCAACGTCGCCGAGCAGGGCGAGGGGCCCATGGTGTTGCTGTGCCACGGCTTTCCGGAAGGCTGGTACTCCTGGCGCCACCAGCTCGAGGCGTTGGCGGCGGCCGGCTACCATGCAGTTGCGCCCGACATGCGCGGTTACGGCAAGAGCGATCGGCCCGAAGCGATCGACCAGTACACGATCCTCCATATGGTCGGCGATCTCGTCGGCGTGCTCGATGCCTTCGCGGCAAAGCACGCCGTCATCGTCGGGCATGACTGGGGCGCGACGATCGCCTGGCACACCGCACGCCTGCGGCCCGATCGCTTCCGCGCCGCCGCCATCCTCAGCGTGCCCTATCGGCCGCGCAGCGAGGTACGGCCGACCAGCGTCATGCCGCAGACGGCGGACGCACAGTTCTATCAGCTGTACTTCCAGGAGCCGGGGGTCGCCGAAGCCGAGTTCGAGCGCGACCCGCGCGCCACGCTCGCCGCCATGCTCTTCGGCGGTTCCGGCGAAGGCGTGGCGGCGATCCGCGCCAATGCCGAGCGTCAGGGGCGGACCGCTGGCGTCGGCATGGTCTCACGCAAGGACGGCATGTTGCCGAAGGTGCAGGTGCCGCTGCCGTCGTGGCTCAGCGCCGCCGATCTCGATTACTACGCCGCCGAGTTCGCCCGCAGCGGATTTCGCGGACCGCTCAACTACTACCGCAACATCGATCGCAACTGGGAGCTGATGGGCGCCTTCGAGGGCATGAAGGTGATCGTGCCCGCGCTCTACGTCGCCGGCGACCACGACGTGGTCATCGCCTTCCCCGGCGCCGCCGAGCACCTCGCCAACATGAAGCAATGGGTGCCGCAGCTGCGCGAGATCAGGATGCTGCCAGGCTGCGGACACTGGACGCAGCAGGAACGGCCGACGGAGGTGAACGCGGCGCTTGTCGAATTCCTGCAGAGCTTACCGAACTAAAGCTTGGAGCGGGCGAAGGGAATCGAACCCTCGTATGCAGCTTGGGAAGCTGCCGTTCTACCATTGAACTACGCCCGCTTATGCGCGTCTTGCGCCCGTCTTGATTAGCCGAGACGGCGCGCGCCGCCAAGCGGTTTGGCGCAGCCGGCCGGACGCTTCTTAATGTTTTGGCAAGATTTTGGGTGCGCCGGATTGTGGCGGTGTTATGATCGGCTGTCTGGGGAGAGACGTGCACTGAGTGGGGCGTGTGCATGGTGGGGCGTGCTTACGCGATATTCGACACGGCGATCGGGCGCTGCGGCATCATCTGGAGCAGCACCGGCATCGTGGCTGTGCAATTGCCGGAGGCGCGGGAGATCGACACCCGCCGCCGGATTTTCCAGGTCCATCCCGAAGCGCGCGAGCAGCGCCCATCCGAGAACGCCGAGCTGGCGATCGAGGGGATCGTGGGCCTGCTGCAAGGCGGCGATCCCGATTTCTCCGAGGTCAGCCTGGACGCCGGCGGCGTGCCCGGCTTCAACCGGCGGGTCTATGAATACACCTGCACGATCCCGCGCGGAGAGACGCGCACCTATCACGAGATCGCCAAGGCGCTGGGCGCCTCCGGCGCCGCGCATTCGGTGGCGCAGGCGATCGCGAAAAATCCCTACATGCTGATCGTGCCCTGCCACCGGGTGCTGGAGGCCGGCAATTACACCGACCGGATCTCGCCTTACGGCGGGGTGATCTCCAAGCGGCGGCTGCTGTCGCTGGAGGGCGCCCACCCGGTCGCCAGCAAGACGCTGTTCGAGGTGCTGTTGCCCGTTGCCCCTTCGAGACCGAGCTAAGGCGCGATCTCGATCGCGCCTTAGCTTTGTTTTTTGGTCATGATCTTGTCGGTCAACCGCTACACACTTGTCCGGATCATCCCTAGATAGGCGGGATGGACGCAACCACGCTGCTGACGACACGTTCGATGACGGTCTCCGAGTTTCGCTGCGATGCGGGACCGGACGACACGCCATTTGCGGAATGCCGCACCGGCCATTCCATCGGCTATGTCCGCTCCGGCAGCTTCGGTTGCCATTGCCGCGCCGGCTTCTTCGAGCTGGTGGCGGGATCGATGCTGGTCGGCGCGCCCGGCGAGGAATACACCTGCACGCATGAGCATGTCTCGGGCGACGTCTGCCTCGGCTTCTCATTCAGCGAGGACCTGGTCGATGCCCTCGGCGGGCGGCGCGAGGTCTGGCAGGTCGGCGCGACGCCGCCGCTGCCCGAGCTGATGGTGCTGGGCGAGCTCGCCCAGACCGCAGCAGATGGCAACAGCGACTTGGGCCTCGACGAGATCGGCCAGATTCTTGCGGGCCGCTTTGTCGAGATCGTCTCCGGCAAGGCGCGCAAGCAGGCCACACCGACCGCACGCGACCGACGCCGCGCGGTCGAGGCTGCGCTGTGGATCGATGACAATTCGCATACTGAGGTCGATCTCGAACAGGCCGCAAAGCAGGCGGGCCTCAGCCCGTTCCATTTCCTGCGGCTGTTCTCCGCCGTGCTTGGCGTCACCCCGCATCAATATCTGGTGCGCTCGCGGCTGCGGCATGCGGGGCGCCGGCTTACTGAGGACGACATCGCCGTCACCGACATCGCCTATGACGTCGGCTTCGGCGACCTCTCCAACTTCGTCCGCACGTTTCATCGCGCGGCCGGCGTATCGCCGACCAAGTTCCGGCAGGCCTCGAAGGGAAAGCGCAAGATTCTCCAAGAGCAGCTCGCCCTCAACTGACTAGTTTCGTCTCCGGCGCGCGCCAGTTGCGGCGCGCTTTGCAAATGGAGACGACTATGTATGACCACATCGGATTGCGCGTTGCCGACCTCGACGCCGCCACGCGCTTCTACACCGCGGTGCTGGCGCCGCTCGGCTATGGCCTGTGCTCCAGCGGCGACGGCTATGCCGGCTTCGGGCCGAAGGGCGAGCCCGCGCTGTGGCTGCACCAGAACAAGGGACGCAAGGCCGACGGCGCGCACATCGCGTTTCGCGCCGGGGATCACGACGCGGTCAAGACGTTTCACAGCGAGGGCCTGAAGAGCGGCGGCCGCGACAATGGCGGCGCCGGCCCGCGCAAGGATTACAGCCCGACCTATTACGCGGCGTTCTTGATCGATCCCGATGGCAACAATGTCGAGGCGGTTTGTGCGTGAGCGCTAGCCGCGCACGCGCTTTCGTAGGGTGGGCAAAGCGAAAGCGTGCCCACCAACCATCAATGGTGGGCACGGCGCTTCGCGCCTTTGCCCACCCTACGAACTCCATCTCATGAGAGAGACCATGGCCTCCATCCACAACGACATTCCCCTCTCCGCCTCCGCGAGCGACGTCTGGGACGCGGTGCGCGATTTCGGCGCGCTGCCTCAGCGGCTGGTGCCGGGCTTCGTCACCGCCTGCACGCTCGATGGCGAGGCGCGCATCGTCACCTTCGCCAACGGCTCCGTCGCGCGCGAGGTGCTGGTCGATTGTGACGATGCGCGGCAGCGGCTGGTGTATGCGATCGACAGCGAACGGCTGAAGCATTACAGCGCCTCGGTGCAGGTGATCGCCGAAGGCGACAAGAGCTGCCGCCTGGTCTGGATCATCGACATGCTGCCGAACGAGCTTGCGCCCTATGTGCAGGGGCAGACGAAGGAAGCCGTCGTCGCGATGCACAAGGCGTTTCCGCCCGCGGCCTGAACACGCTCTGTGACTTCAGGCACAGAGCCCTCTCTTCGGCGGCCGTAACCATGGCCGCGTGCGTCCGGTTGGCTCCGCTCTCCCGGCGGCGCCGCGCACGCGAGGAGCAGGCCATGAGAGGTGCGGACAAGGTGATCTGCCAGGCGGCCGCCGTGCTGCTGCTGTTTTCGATTTCGAGCGCGCCGGCAAAGGCGCAGTTCCTCGGCGGCGGCGCTGCCGGCGGCGAGGACATGATGACCCAGATGGCGCCGATGCTGGAGATGATGAAGGCGAAGATGGGCAAGCGCCGCTTCGCCATGCTGATGCGGACCATGGGCCCGATGATGAGCCGCATGATGGAGAATGGCGGCGGCGGGTTTGGTGGTGGTCTTGGCGGCCTCGCCGGCGGCAATCTCGGCGGGGGGTTCGGCGCGCCCAATTACGGCGGCTACATGCCGATGGGCGGCGGCACCATGCCGGCCGGATTCGGCGGCATGGGCGGCGGCGATATCATGGGCATGCTCGGCGGCGCCGGCGGCGGTGACATGATGGCGATGATCCCGCAATTGATGCGGCTCGCCAATGCCGGCGGTGGCGGCCATCGCCGCCACAAACATCGCTAGATCGCACGCGCGCAGTACCGCCGCTTGGCAGCTCCGGAAAACGAAGCAACCATCCTTCGGGGCACGAAGGATGGTTGCACCGGGTCAGGGGGCGTGATGCGTCGGGGGCTATCAGACCCGGTCGTTGAGAAGGACGCCGGACAACGAAGCGTTTGCAGTCGCCGCGTCGCTCGATCCCGCACTGTAGGTCTGATCGTCGAGCGAGTTCTTCAGCGATTGGAGAAATTGTTGCAGCAGCTCCGTCGCCGACGTGCTGCTTGACGAACTATCCGTGCTGTTCCCGGTCGTCGTATCGCCTGATCCCGTCGCGCTGGACGAGGTCGAATCCGTGAGCGAGCTTGTCAGCGACTGAAGGAATTGCTGAAGCAAGTCCACCAGCGGATTGCCACTCGATGAACTATCCGTGTCGCTGACGGAAGAGCCGTCCGACGGCGGCGGTCCGGGAGGCGGTCCGCCTGCGCCACCCGGCCCGCCGGGGCCTTGCGAGAACGCCGCCTTGAAGATGCCTTGCAGCTCGGTGGCCTGCTGATCGGTCAGCTTACCGCTCGAAACCTCCTGCTGGATGAGATCATCGATCTTCGAACCGAACGCGCCGGGCGACAGCCGGCTGCCGCTGGACTGATCGCCGGTCGTGCTCGATTGCAAGGCGGAATCGATATCGCCGAGCGCGGACGACAGCGCCGTTTGATCGGTCGAACTGATCGCGCCGGAACTGACTTCCGTTTGCAGCTCGTCTTGCAGCCGCTGCAATGGCGATGCGTGGTGATGGTGGGCGGAGAGCGACGAAATCGAGGTCATGTGGGCTTCCGTGCTTCTGGTGGACTCGCGGCGAAATTGTTCGCAGGAGCTGGCGCGGAGCCTTCGCAAGGCGTAGCCGTCGTTACCCGGTATTGCCAGGCGACGAATGGAAATATTCGGAAACAAAAATCCGGCTGACGCGCCTAATCCGCGGCCGACAGCGCCGGCCTGATCGCCGGCTTGCTGTCGCGCGGTCCCCAGCGCGTCAGCACCACGCTGGAGCATGACAGCAGGCCGAGCAGGACCATCGAGCTTGCGGCCAGCCAGAAGAAGCTCTGCGCGGTCGCCTCATGCGTCGACAGCCACCAGCCGGCGGCCGAGATGTAGATCAGCCGCGCGGTCTGCGCCAGCACCGGACCGATCACCTTCGCCGCCCCTTGCGAGGAGAAATACATCGTCGTGGCAAGGCCGAAGAAGGCGTAGAACGGCCCGACCGTCGAGAGATATTGATGGCTCGCCGCGCGCACGGCCGCGCTGTCAGTGAAGATGTTGACCCAGAGATCGGGGAATATCGCAACGAGACATGCCGGCGTCCCGACCGCCACGAAGGCGGCGGCACTGGCGATCCAGGCGATGCGCCGGGCCCGCACGATACGGCCCGCGCCGATCGCCATGCCGACCATCGGCACGCAAGCGATGCCGAACGAGAACGCGATCGAGGTCAGCAGAAATTCCAGCCGCGCGCCGATGCCGTAGCCGGCAAGGATCGCCGTGCCAAATTTCGCCAGCATGTGGGTGAAGATCGAGATCGTCAGCACCGATTGCAGCGGCGAGAAGCAGGCGATGGCGCCGACCTTCAGAATGTCGAAGAACATCGCCCATTGGATGCGAAGCCCGCGCAGCTTCGGTGCGATCCGCGCGCGGCCGGAGAACAGGTACCAGCCCATGATGCAGATGTTCATGGTGTAGGCGATCAGCGCGCCGGCCGCGACGCCGCGCATGCCGAGCTGCGGCACAGGGCCGAGCCCGAGGCCGAGCGTACCGCCGAGCACGATCTGCCAGGCCGCGGAGTTGAGGATGAGGAACGACGGCAGCTTCATGTTGCCGGTGCCGCGCAAAACGCCGGCCATGGTGTTGAGCAGCCAGGGCAGCACCGCGCCGCCGAAAAAAACCTGCGTGTAGGCGATCGCGTGCGTCAGCACATCGCCGCGGCCGCCGAGCATTTCGAGCACCCTGGGCCCGAAGATCAGCATGCCCAGCATGAAGACGAGGCCGAAGCTGATGCCGATCAGCATCGCATGCATGGCGAGCGTGCCGGCACGCTCGCGATCGCCGGCGCCGAGCGCGCGTGCGATGGCGGAAGCCACCGCGCCGCCCATGGCGCCGCCGGACATCGTCATGGTCAGGATCACTGTCGGAAACACCAGCGCCATCGCAGCCAGCGCCTCGACGCCGAGCCGGCCGATATAGGAGGTCTCCGCGATCACCGTGCAGGTGCCGGCCGACAGCGCGATCACGTTCGGCCAGGCGAGAGAGAGCAGCGTGCGCAGGATCGGCCCGTCGGTCAGCGCGCTCTTCACGGGAGGCGGAGGCGGTGGCAGCGGGCGCTCTTGCTCATCGACCGGGATTTCGGCGATGTCGGACATGTCCTCTCCCGGGCGCAGGCGCCATTTGCGGCGCGGCAATGAACAGGTGTGCCAATCAATGTCTTCGCGCGGAAGGCGCTGCGGTGGTTGTTAGCACGGCCATTGCCGATTCCTCCTGCGTCAGGTGCAGGCGTGCCCTGCGGCATCGCATTCCAGCCCGTGGAATTGCGGCTCCTCTCCCTCTCTTCTCCCTCTCCCCGTTCTTACGGGGAGAGGGTCGGGGTGAGGGGCCCATCCGCAAGGAAGGTGACAGCTAGACTCGCGGAGAGTCCCCCTCACCCGCCGCGCTACGCGCGTCGGCCTCTCCCCGCGCGCGGGGAGAGGCGAAGTTCGCGGCGACAGTATCGCCTATCCAATTGTCCAGACCAGCGGCGGACGTCCACCGGCGGCGGCTCGCGTCTGTACACCGATATGCCGGCCGCATCCCGCGGCGAGGCCCTCGAACAATCCTTCGAGCACCTTGGCGCAGGTCCGGTGATAATCGGCGACATCGTCCATCAGCTTCCAGCTCTGCTGGCGGATTTCGAAGCTGCCTTCGGATTGTGTGGTCTCTGTCGCATCATCCTGCGCGGCGAACAGCGCGTTCAGAAACGATGCGAAATCGCCCGCGCCACCGCGGCGCATCGACAGCGCAGCCGCGACCTCATCGAAATACTGCATGCCGATCAGCTTGCCCGTGAGATGCAGGAGATAGCCGGCATCCTCCGGCCCGAACAGCTGCACCATCACGGGAGCTGCGGTGCGCACATATTCCATCGCGTAGTTGCGATAGGCTTTTTCAAGCCGCGGCTTTGGCCAACTCGCGACAGGGAGCTCGGGCGCTGTCTTGGCATCGAACAACGGTGCCTCCAGATGCCGCGCGAAGACGAGGCGCTGGTCCAGCTCGAGGGGATGGTCGTATTGATGATAGTAGCCTTCGAGTCCGTCCTGGCCATCGACGCTCTGCTTGGTGCAGACGAAGCCGAGCCTGATATCGCCGAGCGCGACGCCGTTGTTGGCGTGCCAGCCGCGCAGCATCGCGCGGCTCACCTCGCCCGGCACGCCGCAGATCGCGGTGCCCTTCCAGATCCAGCGCGGCGGCGGATAGCGGATCCAGGCCTTGGTGTCGCTCTCGTACATGTATTCGACATGCACGCCGCCGATCCAGTTGGAGAGGTAGTGATATTGCGCGGCGGCCACTGCCGGCGGCAGATGATCGATCCCGAGCTTCTTGAGCCCGGGCAGGAAGCGCTCCTGCTGCTGGCGACGGAACACGCGGAAGACAAACTCCGCCGCATCCGCCGTGCCGCGTCGCGTGACGACCGTGAGGATGAGACCGGTGAAATAGGCGTGATAGAGGTCTGCGACCGCGCGCCAGCGCTTCCATTGTGCTGCTTGGGCGGCATCTACTGCTGCGGTCATGTTCACTCCCGATCGTGGTTTTGATCGAGTGTGTCACTGCGACTGGTAGCAGGCAACCTGACGCTTATGCAGGACGCCCTGCGCGGCGGCCCGTCAATTCCGCATCACGAATTTTGTGCAAGCCTCGCGGCGCGCTCTCGCTCGACGCGCTCGGTGACGTCGCGTGCCATCGCCACCGATCCCTGCACCGCGCCGCCGGTATCCCGCACCAGCGCGAAGGTCATCTCGATGTAAAGCTTGCGCCCGCTCTTGTGCAGCGCGCGGGTCAGCGTCGGCTTGCCCGCAAGCTTCATCGTCCCGCTCGCGAGCGCAGCCTCAAAACCCTTCCAGTGCGCGGCGCGCAGATGCTCGGGAATGATGAGGTCGAGGTTCTGGCCGAGCGCCTCATTGGCGCTGAAGCCGAACAGCGCGGTCGAAGCGCGATTCCAGCGCGTGATCGTACCGGAGCGATCGGAATAGATCAGCGCGTCCGCGGCGTCGTTGAGGATTCTTGCGTCGAGCTCGGATTGATCGGTCATGGTGAGACCTCGCATGTCGCTGGATTTCGTTGCGCATCCTGCCACACATTCGGTGTCATCGCCCGACTTGATGGGGCGATCCAGTACTCCGAGGCGGACGTGATCAAATCGAGAGGCCGCGGCGTACTGGATGCCCCGGTCAAGCCGGGGCATGACAGCGGAGTGTGCTGCTACACCCGAAAATGCTTGCTCAGCTTCAGTCCTTGCGCCTGGTAGTTGGAACCGATGCGCTGGCCGTACATCGCGTCGGGGCGCGCCAGCATCTTCTCGTAGACGAGACGACCGACGATCTGGCCGTGCTCGAGGATGAACGGCACCTCGCGCGATCGCACTTCCAGCACGGCGCGTGCGCCCTGCCCGCCAGCGCCGGCATAGCCGAAGCCGGGATCGAAGAAGCCGGCATAGTGCACGCGGAATTCGCCGACCAGCGGATCGAACGGCACCATCTCCGCGGCGTAATCCGGCGGCACCTGCACCGCTTCCTTGGAGGCGAGGATGTAGAACTCGCCGGGGTCGAGGATCAGGCTACCATCAGGACGGGCCGAGATCGGCTCCCAGAAATCTTCCACCGCATAGCCGGCGCGGCGATCGACATCGACGACGCCGGTGTGGCGCTTGGCACGATAGCCGACGAAGCCGTTGGCCTTCTCGCCAGAGAGATCGACCGAGACGGCGACGCCGCCGGAGAGATCGGCATCGTCGATGTCGACGAGGCGCTCGGCAGCATGCAAGCCGTCGAGCTCGTCGGCATTGAGGATGGCGTCACCTGTGCGGAAGCGCACCTGCGACAGGCGCGAGCCCTCGCGCACCAGCACCGGAAACGTCTTCGGGCTGATCTCGGCATAAAGCGGGCCGTGATAGCCGGCGCCGATCATGTCGAAGCGGCGGGTGCCGTCAGCGATGACGCGGGTGAAGACGTCGAGCCGGCCGGTCGAGCTCTTGGGGTTCGCGGCCGCGACGATCTCCGGCGGCAGCGCCAGGCTCTCGAGCAGCGGCACGATGTAGACGCAGTTGGTCTCCAGCACCGCACCGTCGGCGAGGCTGAACTCATGCAGCTTCAATTCGTCGATGCGCTCGGCGACGGTGGCGCCGGGGCCTGGCAGGAAGCTGGCGCGGACGCGATAGGCGATGTCCCCGAGGCGCAGATCGAGGCTTGCCGGCTGGATCTGGCTTTCGACGAAATCGTATTCGGGCAGGATGAGGCCTGCTTCCGCCATCGCCGCGATCATGCGGTCGGGCAGGATACCATTGGCGTCGGCGGCAACCGTAAAGCTCAACCGGGGGTCCTCATCAGGGGGCAAACGCATCCGGACATGCCGGAAATACTAGCCTTTTACGGCTATCCGATGGACGCCTTGACGGAAAGGGCATTGCGGAATATGAGCAACACTTATCCCGTGGTGATTTGAGCCGGCCGGCTTGCAGCCACGTTAAATAAGTCGCTAAACAGGCCGGGGACCTCTGTGATCCCGGCCCGTGGAGATATCCAGGCCGGTTTTTTTGTGACCGTTTTCGACGAGACGGTCATATCGGAGGGTCCTATGTCGAAGTCGCCTGCCAACTACCGTCCCGAAACCCGCCTGGTCCATTCCGGCACCCTGCGCTCGCAATATGGCGAGACGTCGGAGGCGCTGTTTTTGACGCAAGGCTACGTCTACAACAGCGCCGAGGAGTGCGAGGCGCGGTTCAAGGGCGAGGACCCCGGCTTCATCTATTCGCGCTACTCCAACCCGACGATCGCGATGTTCGAGCGCCGCATGATCGAGCTCGAAGGCGCCGAAGCCGCCCGCTCGGCGGCAACCGGCATGGCCGCGGTGACCACGGCGATCCTGGCGCCGCTGAAGGCCGGCGATCACGTGGTGGCCTCCCGCGCCCTGTTCGGCTCGTGTCTCTACGTCATCCAGGACCTCTTGCCGCGCTACGGCATCGAGACCACGCTGGTCGACGGAGCCAATCTCGACGAGTGGCAGCGGGCCGTAAGGCCCAACACCAAGACGTTCTTCCTGGAGAGTCCGACCAACCCGACGCTAGACGTGCTCGACATTCCCGGCATCGCTGAGATCGCGCACAAGGGCGGCGCGCGGCTCGTCGTCGACAACGTGTTCGCGACGCCGATCTGGCAGAGCCCACTCGCGCTGGGCGCCGACGTCGTCGTCTACTCCGCGACCAAGCACATCGACGGCCAGGGCCGCTGCCTTGGCGGCATCATCCTGTCGTCGGAAGCCTTCATCGCCGAGCACATCCACAATTTCATGCGCCAGACCGGCCCGTCGATCTCGCCCTTCAACGCGTGGGTTCTCCTGAAGGGCCTGGAGACGCTCGGCGTGCGCGTGCGCGCGCAGACCGATACGGCTGCGCGGATCGCAGAGGCACTGGCGAGCCATCCGAAGATTTCGCGGCTGGTCTATCCCGGTCGCGCCGATCATCCGCAGGCGGCGCTGGTGAAGAAGCAGATGCGCGGCGGCTCGACGCTGGTCGGCTTCGAGGTCAAGGGCGGCAAGGCGGCGGCGTTCCGCGTGCTCAACGAGCTCAAGCTTGCGAAGATCTCGAACAATCTCGGCGATGCCAAGAGCCTCGTCACGCATCCGGCGACCACGACGCATCAGCGCCTGAAGCCGGAAGACCGTGCCGCGCTCGGCATCAGCGAGGGATTCATCCGTTTCTCCGCAGGCCTCGAGCATGCGGACGATCTGATCGAGGATCTGACGGCGGCGCTGGAGAAGGCGTGACGGGCGAATGGCGAATAGTGAGTGGCGAATAGATCTCTATTCGCTACTCGCCATTCCCTATTCGCTTCTACATCGGCCGATACGTCCGCACGTCAGCGGGCACGTTCACGCCGATCTTGATCTGGCCGACCGAGCGGATGATGTCGTCGCCGAGCAGCTGGGCGAAGCAGGCGTAGCCCCAATCGTTCATGTGCAGGCCGTCGGCGATCACGAAGCTCTCGACAGGGATCGACTGCTTCTCGTGCCAGTCGCGCATCACCTCGAAGCGCGGGAAGATGCCGACGTGACGGAGCTCGGCGACCTTGCCGAGCAGCTTCACCATCTTGCCGGCGCTCTCGGCGCGCTGGTTCACGGCCGGCGAATATTGCGGATCGACCAGCACGATGTCGGCGCCGCCGGCGGCCTGGATGCGGCCGATGCCATCCTCGACCATCTTGGCGGTGTCGCCGGGATCGAGGTTGCGCAGCACGGCGTTGGTGCCGACCTGCCAGATCACCAGATCCGGATGCACGTCGATCACCTCCTTCTGGAGGCGCTTCATCATCTCGGGCGCGTCCTCGCCGCCGACGCCGGCATTGACGACCGTGATGTGCGCGGTCGGATATTGCCGGCGCAGCTGCGCGGCGAGACGGTTCGGATAGTTGAACTCCGGGGAGCTCGCACCAAATCCCGCGGTCGACGACGAGCCGAACGCGACGATGACGACGGGCTGGCCGGCGACGAGCTTGCTTGCGACATGCGGCAGCGAGCCCATCGCCTTCGAGCCGCCCTTGTTCGCGTCCTTGGGCGGCAGGCAAGGCACGCGGCTAAGGATGTCGCCGGCGGATTTCGCCACCTGCTTCACCTTGTCGATGGCACGCGATGTGATGCCGCGCTGCTCGGGTGACGTCGCGGCGACGGTGGTCTGGGCGGGCGATGCGGAATTAGCCGATGGCGCGGGCGCGGGTGTCGCCTGCGCGGCTTGCGCCTGCGCGCGCGACTGCGAGGCCGGCGTCAGCAACAGCAGCGCTGCCGCTGCGGGCACAGCCAGCGATGCCGTCAGGCAAAAAGGGCGGAAGGTACTCATTAACGCTAGTCCTCAATTCTGCTGCTGGGCCGGCCCCAGATGGGCAGCGTCGATCACGAACTGTGCCAACGCCCGGCCCAGGCAATCATGGACCTGTTTCGCCAGCTCTGGCCCGCGGGACGGGCTGAACAGGTCGAACTGCCCCTGATCATTCCACTGCCGCATGATTGCGAAACGATCGAACAGCGGGACGTCATGCTCCTGCGCCACCACCCGCATGTTGTCGAGATATGGCGGCACCGAGATCATGGTTTCGGTACGCGGGCTGTACTGCAAATTCATCAAGACGACGTCAGCCCCTGCATTTTGCAGCGCGGCAACCCCTGAGGTCACAGCGCCGCGGAAATCGTCGGGATCGATGGCTCGGATAGCATCCACGGTCCCGGTCTGCCAGATGACCAAAGTAGGCCTTTTTGCTTCCATCAGCTTAACGAAGGTCCCGGCCGCCTCCTCGGCCGTCTTCTTGCTCTGTATTTCTACGGAGACGTGCACGACCTCTGGCGGCGGCAACTTGTCCTTCAAAATGACCTGCATCCGCGCGGGATAGGAGCTGTCCTCCGAGGCCGGAATCCTGGTCGAACCGCTGCCGATGACGAGGATTTCGAGCGGTTTGCCCGCCTTAACCGCATCGGCGACCCTGGGAAGCTGGCTCTCGCTGGTGAGCAGATAGGACGGCAATTCGCAGGCTGCCGGCGCGGCAGCAGACGCAGCATCGCCCGCGCGCGCCTGGGGCGCGGCGAGACTACCGCATAGCAGGACCAGGCTCAGGAGAACCTTCGCCTTCATCAGCCCCCTCCCGCCAGATCGGCGTTGCCGACGGCGTTTTTGGTTTTCGCACCGCTCTTGTCAGCCACGCGCTTGTACCACGAAATGACAGAGGCCACGCCCCACATGATCAGGATTCCGCAGAGACTAATCAGCGCATGCATGACCGCGCCGCCGGAGACTTCGGCCAGGACGAAATGGCCGGCAAAGGCGAGGAAGACGCCGAGGCAGAAGATCTCGAGCGAGTGCTGGCCGCACAGGATCAGCGGGCGCAGCCAGGGCGATTTCAGGCCCGGCCATTCCCGCGGCAGGAAGCGCACGGTGAGCGCGGCCAGCGCCAGGAAATGCGTGAAGCGCAGCACATCGAGGTCCGTCTTGTCGATCGGATACATCCACTGCTCGAGCCGCTTCGGCATCAAATGCGAAAGCTGCGGCACGTACCAGGTCAGCGTCACGTAGAACGCCGCAACGATATAGGCGATCGCGATCCACATCGTCACCGGCGAGGCCAGGATACGCGACATGCGCCGCGCACCTCCGAGCGCGCACCATGCGCCGAACACGAACAGCAATTGCCAGGCGAGCGGATTGAACGCCCAGAAGCCGTTCGGATAGGCGGAGAAGTAGAGATCGAATTCCCAGGTCACCGCATAGAGCACGGCCGAGAGCGCCAGCGTGACGTCGGGCTTCCACTTCATCGACCACAGGATCAGCGGCAACGCCAGCATCAGCACGATGTAGAGCGGCAGCACGTCCATGTTGACGGGGCGGAAGCGCAGCAGCAACGCCTGCACGATAGTGATGTCGGGCTGCTTGAGGAAATCCATGATCCCCATCTCTTCGGTGTAGAGCGGGTTCTCGAAGCTGGTCGCCACATAGGAGATCTCGGCGAGGAAGATCGTGAACAGGAAGACGTGGGCGACGTAGATCTGCCAGACGCGCCGCAGGATGCGCGCGGTGGCAATGACGAAGCCGCTCTCCAGCATCGCCCGGCCGTAGACGAAGGCGGCGGTGTAGCCGGAGATGAAGATGAATATCTCGGTGGCGTCGCTGAAGCCGTAATTGCGGATCGTGAACCAGGTCAGAAGGCTCGGCGGCAGATGGTCGATGAAGATCAGCCACAGCGCGAGGCCGCGGAACAGGTCGAGCCGGAGCTCGCGCTCGCCGATGGCGGGCAGCGAGATGGCCGAGGCGGCCACGCGCGGTTTTGCGGTTCCCGCGATCGATCCCGTCACTTGGTCGGCAATGGTCATCGGGGCCTAGACACCCTTGCGCAAGTCGCGACGCATGAAGGAGTTTACAGCTCCGGCCATTATCTCGCAAAGCGGCCGGATCACATTTGGGGGTCTACTTCCTCGCGAATTCTGGCGGGACGATGTCGTGAAAACCGCCTCGGGCGTTTGGTTCCGGAGCCGGATTTCGTTATGATGGCGGTCATGTACCGCGCCGTGACCCGCCAGATCGAAGTGACCGTCGAGCCGAACTTTGTTCCGGAGCAATCGTCGGCCGACCGCTCGCGCTTTTTCTGGTCCTACACCATCGTCATCACCAATTCCGGCGAGGAAACCGTGCAGCTCAAGACGCGGCACTGGATCATCACCGACGCCTCCGGCCGCCAGCAGGAGGTGAAGGGCGAGGGCGTGGTCGGCGAGCAGCCGATCCTCGCCCCCGGTGAGCGCTTCGAGTACACCTCGGGCGTGCCGCTCTCGACCGCCTCCGGTTTCATGACCGGCCGCTACCAGATGGTCAGCGAAAGCGGCGAGCGTTTCGAGATCGAGGTGCCGACGTTCTCGCTGGACAGCCCGGACAGCAAGCGGGTGTTGAACTAGGGCGGTGCCGTAGGGTGGGCAAAGCGAAGCGTGCCCACCAATCAACATCGCGAGTGCGGAGGCATGGTGGGCACGGCGCTTTGCGCCTTTGCCCACCCTACGGCACCGAGCACTTGACCGGCAGTACGCTTACGCGTCCTCGACGCCCGCCTCATCCGGCGTGAACTGATACACCGAGCTGCAGAACTCGCAGGTCACGACGACCTTGTCGTCCTTGACCATCGCGGCGCGATCGTCGGACGAAAAACTCTTCAGCATGGACGCAACCGCATCGCGCGAGCAGGAGCATTGCGCCTTGAGAGACAACGGCTTGAACACGCGCACGCCGCGCTCATGGAAGAGGCGATAGAGCAGCCGCTCGCCGGACAGCTCGGGATCGATCAGCTCGACATCCTCGACGGTCTCGATCAGCGAGCGCGCCTCGACCCAGGCGTCGTCCTCGGCAATGCTGTGCACTTCGGCGCCTTCGGGCGCATCGCCGGGATGCAAGTCGGCCTGCCGCGCGCGCTCTGGCGCTTTCGGCAGAAACTGCATCAGCATGCCGCCGGCGCGCCAGCGATGCTTGCCGCCGTCGCTACTGCGCCACTCCTCGCCGACCGCAAGGCGCACCTTGGTCGGGATCTGCTCGGAGCGCAGGAAGTATTCGTGGGCGGCATCTTCCAAACTTCCGCCGTCGAGCGCGACCAAGCCCTGGTAGCGGCTCATGTCGGGACCCTGGTCGATGGTCATGGCGAGATGGCCGCGGCCGAGCAGCGCGCCGGAATCCCTGGCATCACCAAGGCGCGCGGCATCGAAGCGCGCATAGGCGCGCAGGCGATCCGGCGCCTGGTAGTCGACCACCAGGAACGACACCGGACCGTCGGTCTGGGCCTGGAGGATGAAGCGGCCCTCGAATTTCAGCGCCGAGCCGAGCAGCGTCGTCAGCACGATGGCCTCGCCGAGCAGCTTGCCGACCGGCGCCGGATAATCGTGCTTGGTCAGGATCTCGTCGAGCGCGGGACCAAGCCGCACCAGGCGACCGCGCACGTCGAGCGCGTCGACCTCGTAGGGCAGCACAGCGTCATCGATCGGAACCGCTGATGGCGCGCGAACCGGGCCTTCAGGCCCGGTTTTCATGTCAGGGGATTGGAAAACCATGGCGCTTTATCTGGGGTCGGAGGGCGAAAATGGAAGGGCTGCGAGGCGGCGTGTTCCTGATGCGGTTATGATCGCACACGATCCTGCAGATTCGATGTCGTCCCGGGGCGCGCAAAGCGCGAACCCGGGACCCATAACCACAGGCCTGGGTTTGACGAAGACTGTCAGCCTCTAGCCTCTGCCAGCCTGCCACAAGAGAGTGACCGCGGTATGGGTCCCTGCGTTCGCAGGGACGACGATAGTGTATGAGGCGGCCGCGGCGAATTCCAACGCGCCTACTTCACCGCGTCGAAGCACCAGGCCAGAATGCCCTTCTGCGCATGCAGGCGGTTTTCCGCCTCGTCGAACACGACCGATTGCGGGCCGTCGATCACCTCATCCGTGACCTCCTCGCCGCGATGAGCCGGCAGGCAGTGCATGAACAGCGCGTCGGGCTTGGCCAGCGACATCAGCTTGGCATTGACCTGGTAAGGCTTGAGTACGTTGTGACGGTGCTCGCCTTCCTTGTCGCCCATCGACACCCAGGTGTCGGTGACAACGCAATCGGCGCCCTTTACGGCGGCCTCCGGATCGGTGCCGAGCACGATCGGCGCGTTCGTCGCCTTGATCCAGTCGCGCATCACCTTCTTCGGCGCGAGCTCCGGCGGCGTTGCGACATTGAGCTTGAACTTGAAGCGCTCGGCGGCGTGCGCCCAAGAAGCGAGAACGTTGTTGTCGTCACCGGTCCAGGCCACCGTCCGGCCCTCGATCGGGCCGCGATGCTCCTCATAGGTCATGAGATCGGCCATCACCTGGCAGGGATGCGAGCGCCGGGTCAGGCCGTTGATCACGGGCACGGTCGCATGTTGCGCAAGCTCCAGCAGCGCCTCGTGGTTGAGGATGCGGATCATGATGGCATCGACATAGCGCGACAGCACGCGCGCGGTGTCGGCGATGGTCTCGCCGCGGCCGAGCTGCATCTCGGCGCCGGTGAGCATGATCGGCTCGCCGCCGAGCTGGCGCATGGCGACGTCGAACGACACGCGGGTGCGGGTCGAGGGACGCTCGAAGATCATCGCCAGCGTCTTGCCTTCGAGCGGCTTCACCGGCTGGTGCGCCTTCTGCTTCGCCTTCATCGCGGAGGATGCGGCGAGCATGCGCTTGAGCTCCGTCAGCGGCAGCTCGTTGATGTCGAGGAAATGCTTGGGTGAACTGCTCATCAGCTTGCCGCCCGCTTGTTGCCGGCAAGGGCCGTGCAGGCGCGCTCGAGCCGCGCGACGCTATCCTCGATCTCGGTTTCGGTGACGATGAGAGGCGGCAGGAAACGCACGACATTGTCGCCGGCGCCGACCGTGAGCAATTTTTCGTTGCGCAGCGCCGCGACCAGATCGCCGGAGGGCACCACGGCCTTGATGCCGATCAGGAGCCCCTCGCCGCGCACTTCGCTGACGACGTCGGGATGACGGTCGATCACGGAGGCGAGCTTCTGCTTGAGCAGCAGCGACATCTTCTGCACGTGATCGAAGAAGCCGGGCTTGAGCATGACGTCGAGAACGGCGTTCGCAGCCGAGATCGCGAGCGGATTGCCGCCGAAGGTCGAACCGTGCGAGCCGGGCCCCATGCCGGAGGCCGCCTCTGCGGTCGCCAGCACCGCGCCGATCGGGAAGCCGCCGCCGAGCGCTTTCGCCAGCGACATCACGTCAGGCGTCACGCCGGTGCGCCGATGCGCGAACAGATCGCCGGTGCGGCCCATGCCGGTCTGCACCTCGTCAAACGCGAGCAGCAGGCCCTTCTCGTTGCAGAGCTGGCGCAACGCCTTGAGGAAGGCGGGCGGCGACGAACGCACGCCGCCCTCACCCTGGATCGGCTCGATCAGGATGCCGGCGGTCTGCGGGCCGATCGCCTTCTTCACGGCCTCGATGTCGCCATGCGGCACCTGGTCGAAGCCGTCCATCGGCGGACCGAAACCTTCGAGATATTTTGCAGATCCCGTTGCAGCCAGTGTTGCCAGCGTGCGGCCGTGGAAGGCGCCTTCGAAGGTGATGATGCGGTAGCGCTCCGGATGCCCCTTGGAGAAGTGATGATGGCGGACCAGCTTGATCACGCCCTCCAGCGCTTCGGCGCCCGAATTGCAGAAGAACACGAAGTCCGCAAAGCTCTCGCTGCACAGGCGCGCGGCGAGCTTCTCGCCGTCGGGGCTCTGGAACAGGTTCGACATGTGCCACAGCTTCGTCGCCTGCTCCTGCAACGCCTTGACCAGCGCGGGATGGGCATGGCCGAGCGCGTTCACCGCGACGCCCGAAGTGAAGTCGAGATAGCGCTCGCCATTGGTCGCGATCAGCCAGCAGCCTTCGCCGCGCTCGAAACCGAGGTCGGCCCTGGCGAAAACGGGGAGCAAATGCGGCGCGGCGCTGTTGGTCATGACGATCACTTGGATGTTGCGGACGGCTTGAGTGCATTGCGCAACGCACCATTAACCGGCCCGGAAAACGAAACGTGCCGCCTTTTAAGGGCGGCACGTGCGACTATCTTATGCCTGGTGAGACGGGTGTCAATGCCGCCCGAAAGCCCCGGGAAACGCTGAATCCGTAGTCTTGCGGTGCCGATTTTGCGGGATTTTCACCACGGAACATGTGGAAGCGAGTCGGCGGACTCTTGCGCGCGAGTCACGCCATATTGTAGCGTTTGGACTGTCAGATACGACATCTCGTGCAGCAGTTCTGATCCCAAGAGTCCTCATGTACCGGCGTAAACGTTCGGGCGCATCCTGCGTGCCCGGCGAGCCTTAAGGGATTCTGGCGGCACGGGTTTTTCAAGGCTTAGGCATTCGCTGTGAGGCCCCAGGATGGCTGGCCGGCAGCGAGGGAAAGGGTGCAATGACGGTTTTGACCTGGTCCGATGATCGCGTCGAGCAGCTGAAGAAGCTCTGGGAGGCCGGACTTTCGGCCAGCCAGATCGCGGCCGAGCTCGGCAATGTGACCCGCAATGCCGTGATCGGCAAAGTGCACAGGCTCGGCCTGTCCGGCCGCGCCAAGAGCCCCTCATCGGCAGCGCCCCGGCCGCGCAAGGCCCGCCCCGCGCAGCACATGATGCGCGTGAGCCGTCCGATCTCGCGCGGCAACACCGCACTGGCGCAGGCCTTCGAGGTCGAGGTGGAGGCCGAGCCGGTCACCTACGATAACGTGGTGCCGATGAGCCAGCGGCTGTCGCTGCTGGAGCTGAACGAGGCGACCTGCCACTGGCCGGTCGGCGATCCCTCGAGTCCGGATTTCTTCTTCTGCGGCGGCAAGGCGCTTTCCGGCCTGCCCTATTGCGCGCAGCACTCGCGCGTCGCCTACCAGCCGGCGGCGGATCGTCGCCGTGCGCCGGCAAAGCCCGGCACGCGCTGAACGCTGCTTCAAACGACATCGTCCCGGCACGCGGCCGGGACGACCCGTGACATAAAAAAGCGCGCCACTTGGCGCGCTTTTATTTTGCTCGCTTGCAATCGTTCTTACGTCTGCTCCGCCTTCGCAAAGCGGTCGTCGAGCGCGTAGCCGGCGCCGCGGACAGTGCGGATCGGGTCCTGCTCACGACCGAGATTGAGCAGCTTGCGCAGGCGGCCGATATGCACGTCGACGGTGCGTTCGTCGATGTAGATGTCACGGCCCCAGACGCTGTCGAGCAGCTGCTCGCGCGAGAACACGCGGCCCGGATGCTCGAGGAAGAACTCCAGCAGGCGATATTCGGTCGGGCCGAGATCGATCGGCCGGCCCGAGCGCGCGACGCGGCGCTTGTCGCGGTCGAGCTCGATGTCGCCATAGGCGAGCACGGTGGCGAGCCGCTCCGGGCTTGCGCGCCTGAGCAGGCCCTTCACGCGCGCCAGCAGCTCCGGCACCGAGAACGGCTTGACGATGTAATCGTCGGCGCCAGTCGCAAGCCCCCGCACCCGCTCGCTCTCCTCGCCGCGCGCGGTGAGCATGATGATCGGCAGCTGCTTGGTCTCCGGGCGGGTGCGCAGCCGCCGGCACAGCTCGATGCCGGAGAGGCCCGGCAGCATCCAGTCGAGCACGATCAGGTCGGGGATGTGTTCTTTGAGACGGGTGTCGGCGTCGTCGCCGCGCATCACCGTCTCGACGTCATAGCCGTCGCCTTCGAGGTTGTAGCGAAGCAGCTCGGTGAGAGCTTCCTCGTCTTCAACCACCATAATGCGTGCGCCCATGGTGTCGTCGCTCCTTGACTCTTCAGCTATTCGGGACCGTTGTGGCAAAGGTCGTCATGTCACCCTTCGGCCGCTTGTCGGTGATCGCCTGGCCCTCGATCATGTAGAACACGGTCTCGGCGATGTTGGTGGCATGGTCACCGATGCGCTCGATGTTCTTGGCGCAGAACATCAGGTGGATGCAGAACGAGATGTTGCGCGGATCCTCCATCATGTAGGTGAGGAGCTCGCGGAACAGCGAGGTGCAGATGGCGTCGACTTCCTCGTCGCCCTTCCACACCGCCATCGCCGCCGGCAGGTCGTGCGCGGCGTAGGCGTCCAGCACCGACTTGACCTGCTGCTGCACGAGGTCGGTCATGTGCTCGAGGCCGCGGAACAGCTTGAGCGGATGGAAGTCCGTCTCCAGCGCCGCGACGCGCTTGCCCATGTTCTTGGCGAGGTCGCCGATGCGCTCGAGATCGGTCGCGACGCGCATCGCGCCGACGATTTCGCGCAGGTCCACCGCCATCGGCTGGCGACGGGCGATGGTGAGAACGGCGCGCTCCTCGATCTTCTTCTGGAGCGCGTCGATCTCGGCGTCGGTCGCGACCACGCGCTGGCCGAGCGCGACGTCGCGGCGGATCAGCGCGTCGACGGAATCGACTATCATGCGCTCAGCGAGGCCGCCCATCTCGGCGACCAGGCGCGTGAGCTCCTGGAGGTCGGTGTCGAAGGCCTTTGCGGTATGTTCAGAACCCATATCCCGTCTCCTCAGCCGAACCGGCCGGTGATGTAATCCTGCGTCCGCCGATCGCTCGGCGACGTGAAGATCTTGCTGGTGTCGTCGAACTCGATCAGCTCGCCAAGATACATGAAGGCGGTCTTGTCAGAGACGCGGGCCGCCTGCTGCATATTGTGGGTGACGATCGCGATGGTGTAGTTCTCGGACAGCTCCTGGATCAACTCCTCGACCTTGGCGGTCGAGATCGGGTCCAGTGCCGAGCAGGGCTCGTCGAACAGGATCACCTCGGGCCGCACCGCGACGGTGCGGGCGATGCAGAGGCGCTGCTGCTGGCCGCCCGAGAGCGACAGGCCGGACGCGTTGAGCTTGTCCTTGACCTCGTTCCAGAGGGCGCCACCGCGCAGCGCCTTCTCGACGCGGTCGTCCATCTCGGACTTCGATATCTTCTCGTAGAGGCGGATGCCGAACGCGATGTTCTCGTAGATCGTCATCGGGAACGGCGTCGGCTTCTGGAACACCATGCCAACGCGGGCGCGCAGCAGGTTGAGGTCCAGCTTGGGGTCGAGGATGTTGGTCTGGTCGAGCATCAACTGACCGGTGACGCGCTGGCCCGGATAGAGGTCGTACATCCGGTTGAAGATGCGCAGCAGGGTCGACTTGCCGCAGCCCGACGGGCCGATGAACGCCGTGACGCGGTTGGTGCCGAGCGTCAGGTTGATGTTCTTCAGCGCGTGATGCTCGCCGTAATAGAAGTTGAGGTTGCGCACCGTCACCTTGGCCGGGGCATCGGGTAGCGGCTGCGAGCCGTGCTGAACGGGCGTACTGACGGTAACTGACATATCGCTCATTTTGCGGTCCTCTCGGCGCTCAGGATGCGCGCGCCAATGTTCAGGGCAAGCACGGTCAACGTGATCAGCAGGGCGCCGCTCCAGGCGAGCTGCTTCCAGTAGGCGTAGGGGCTCTGCACGAAGTTGTTGATGGTCACCGGCAGGTTGGCCATCGTCTTGTTCAGGCTCAGGCTGAAGAACTGGTTCGACAGCGCGGTGAAGAGCAGCGGCGCGGTCTCGCCGGCGACGCGGGCGGTGGCCAGCATCACGCCGGTGATGAGGCCCGAGCGCGCGGCGCGATAGGCGATGCGCTTGATCACCAGCGAACGCGGCAGGCCGAGCGCGGAGGCCGCCTCGCGCAATGCGTTCGGCACCAGCAGCAGCATGTCCTCAGTCGTGCGCAGCACCACCGGAATGACGATCACGGCGAGCGCGAGGCAGCCGGCGATCGCCGAGAAGCCGCGCATCGGCACCACCACAGCGCCGTAGATGAACAGGCCGATGATGATCGAGGGCGCCGACAGCAGGATGTCGTTGATGAAGCGGATCACCGAGGTCAGCTTGTCGTTGCGGCCGTACTCGGCGAGATAGGTACCGGCGAACATGCCGAGCGGCGCGCCGATGCCGACGCCGAGCACGGTCATGATCACCGAGCCGACGATGGCGTTGAGTAGGCCGCCCTCGGTCGAGCCGGGCGGCGGGGTGTTTTCGGTGAAGACCTGGAGGTTGAGCCCGGTCAGGCCGTTGTAGAACAGCGTCAGCAGGATCAGCGCGAGCCAGGTGACGCCGAAGGCGGCGGCGGCGAGGCAGAGCGCGCGGATGACGATGTCCATGCGGCGGCGGCGTGCGTAAATCGGGTTCATGTTACTTCCCCGCCTTCTTTTCGAGACGCAGCAGCATCAGGCGCGCGGCTGCGAGCACGAAGAATGTCAGCACGAACAGCAGGAGGCCGAGCAGGATCAGGCCGGACTGGTGCAGGCCGTCGCTTTCGGCGAACTCGGACGCGATCGCCGCCGAGATCGTGGTGCCCGGGGCGAAGATCGACGAGGAGATGCGGAACGAGTTGCCGATGATGAAGGTCACCGCCATGGTCTCGCCGAGCGCGCGGCCGAGCGCCAGCATGACGCCGCCGATGACGCCGACGCGGGTGTAGGGGATCACGACGCTGCGGACGACTTCCCAGGTGGTGCAGCCGACGCCGTAGGCGGCTTCCTTGAGCACCGGCGGCACCGTCTTGAACACGTCGACCGAGATCGAGGTGATGAAGGGCAGCACCATGATGGCGAGGATCAGCGAGGCGTTGAACAGGCTGAGATAGGACGGGGGACCTGCGAAGATCGCGCCAAGCACGGGGATGCCGTCGAAGATCTTGATCATGAACGGCTGGAAGGTGTTGGCCAGGAACGGGCCCAGCACGAAGAAGCCCCACATGCCGTAGATGATCGAGGGGATGCCGGCGAGCAGCTCGATCGCCATGCCGATCGGGCGGCGCGCCCATTGCGGGCAGAGCTCGGTGAGGAAGATGGCGATGCCAAGTCCAACCGGAATGGCGATCAGCATCGCGATGAACGAGGTGACGAGCGTGCCGTAGATCGGGCCGAGCGCGCCGAGCACGGGGGGATCTGCCGACGGCGCCCAGCGCTGCGTCCACAGGAACGAGAGGCCGTATTCCTTCATCGCCGGGAAGGCACCGACGATCAGCGAAACAATGATGCCGCCGAGGATCAGCAGCACGGAGATCGCGCTGAGGCGCGTGATCCAGTAGAAGGTGAGGTCACCGAGCTTGAACGCGCTCAATGCCTTGGCGCGATCATACGGTCCGGCGGCATCTACTACATTGCTCTCGACAGCCATCTCTGCCACGCCGATCCCCTGTACTGACTATACGTTTTTTTAAGTTGCTGTCGCGTGCCCCGGATGGTTCGCCATTGCGGCACCGGCCCGGAGAACGATCGTTCGCGAGAGCTCCGGACCAGCGGCGCGGCTTTCGCAGCCGCGCCGCCTTCCGGAACAGGAGAGCTTAGCTCTTGATGTCGGCCGACCAGGTCTTCTCGATCAGCTTCACGACGCTCTCGGGCATCGGGATATAGTCGAGCTCCTCGGCCGCCTTGGCGCCGTTCTTGAACGCCCAGGTGAAGAACTTGATGGCTTCCTTCGACGCCACCTTATCAGCCGGCTCCTTGTGCATCAGGATGAAGGTCGCCGCGGTGATCGGCCAGGACTTGTCGCCGGGCTGGTCGGTCAGGATGACGTAGTAGCCGGGAGCCTTGGCCCAGTCGGCGTTCGAAGCGGCCGCCTGGAAGGCTTCGACAGTCGGCTGAACCGGCTTGCCGGACTTGTTGACGAGACCGGTGTAGGTCAGCTTGTTCTGCTTGGCATAGGCGTACTCGACATAGCCGATCGAGTTCTTGGTCTGGCTGATGTTGCCCGACACGCCTTCGTTGCCCTTGGCGCCGACGCCGACCGGCCATTCGACCGCGGTGCCCTCACCGACCTTGCTCTTCCAGTCCGCGCTGGCCTTGGAGAGGTAGTTGGTGAAGTTGAAGGTGGTGCCCGAGCCGTCCGAGCGGCGGACCACGGTGATCGCGTCCGACGGCAGCTTCACGTTCGGATTGAGCTTCTTGATCGCGGCGTCGTCCCACTTGGTGATCTTGCCGAGATAGATGTTGGCGAGGGTCTCGCCGTCGAACACGAGCTCGCCGGCCTTGACGCCCTCGAGGTTGACGACGGGGACGATCGCGCCCATCACCATCGGCCACTGAACGAGGCCGTCCTTCTCGAGCTGCTCGGCCTTGAGCGGCGCGTCGCTGGCGCCGAAGGTCACGGTTTTGGCCTGAATCTGCTTGATGCCGCCGCCGGAACCGATCGACTGATAGTTCAGACCGTTGCCGGTCTCCTTCTTGTAGGCGTCAGCCCACTTCGAATAGATCGGGAACGGGAAAGTCGCGCCGGCACCCGTGATATCGGCAGCGAACGCCGCCGTCGTCGTTGCGGCGACCAAGCCAGCAGCGACGATAGTTTTGATGAAATTCATGCTGGTCTCCATACAGGGGAGCGAAGCGCCATCCGCGCCCGATCGCGCTCCCCGCGCCGCCCCTTTAGGAGCAGTCGGCTGTGCTTTTACGAAGGTTTCGTGACAGTCGGATGACACAGTCAAACGATTGAAATCGTTTAGCTTTCAGCTCTGTGTCAGGGTCTTCACCTGGGGAAAACAGGCGGTGAAGGTGGCGCCCTGCCGGGGCACGCTTTCGATCAAAAGCCGGCCGCGGTGACGGTTAAGAATATGTTTCACCAGCGATAATCCGAGCCCGGTCCCGCCCTGCGAGCGGCTGTCGCCGACATCGACCCGGTAGAACCGCTCGGTCAGGCGCGGCAGGTGCTCGGGCGCGATGCCAGGGCCGAAATCGCGTACCAGGACCCGGATTTCCTGAGTTCCATCAGTGGCTGCCGGAACCGTCAGCGACACGATGACACGTCCGCCCGAGGCGCCGTATTTGAGCGCGTTCTCGATCAAGTTCTCGAACAGGCGCAGCAGCTCCTCCCGGTCGCCGGCGATCATCACCGGGGTCTCCGGCAGATGGGTCTCGACCTCGACCTGGCGCTCCCGCGCCAGCGGTTCCAGCCCGTCGGCGACCTGGAAGATGATCGGCAGCAGGTCGACCAGGGTGTCGGGCCGCACATGCGCCGACAATTCAACGCGCGACAGCGACAGCAGGTCGTCGATCAGGCGCGCCATGCGGGTGGCCTGGTTGTGCATGATGCCGAGGAAGCGCTCGCGCGCCTTCGGATCGTCCTTGGCCTGGCCTTGCAGCGTATCGATGAAGCCGGACAGCGCGGCGAGCGGCGTGCGCAGCTCGTGGCTGGCATTGGCGACGAAGTCGGCGCGCATCTCCTCGACCCGGCGCAGCGGCGTCTGGTCGTGGAAAGTCATTAGCATGCATTTGTCGGCGCCGCCGAAGCTGGTTGGAACCGGCACCGGGGTGATGATCAGCTCCATCCAGCGGTCGACCGGGACGTGGTCGAGATAGGTGGCGCGCCGCGGCTCGGTGGTCGCGATCGACTCGCGTAGCGCTGTGATGATCTCCGGCGAGCGCAGTGCGAACTGGGCGAGCTCGTTCTTGCGCAGCGCCGGCGCGAGCTGGGCGGCTGCGGCATTGAGATGGATGACGCGGCCGGCGCGGTCGAGCAGCACCGCCGGATCGGGCATGCCGGCGACCACTGCGGCGACCGCCGCGCTTTCGACCGGGTTGACGCGGCGGGTGTCGTCGCGCGAGGCGGCATTGTCGTGCAACCGCCAGGGGATCAGCGCCGCGGCGGCGATGCAGAGGAATACGGTCGCAGCGCGCATCACCGACAATTCGCCGAGCGAGACTACCACCGACAGCGCCAGCGCTGCGGCGATCAGGATGACGGTGGAATGGCGCAGCCGGTCGGACCAGGGCTGCGCTGAGGGAGACGATGGGGCGTCGATCGCCATCGGTGCGGGCTTCTCCTATGGGCTCGGCGCAGGTCAGGCGCCGCTGTCGCTGCGCTCTCTCACATAGGCGGCTTCACGCGCCGGGCCGGGGTCGAGCTTGAGCGCCGCCTGCTGCAAACGCTTCGATCGTGCGCCGATTATAACTTCGCGAAACGTCAGCAAGATTACAGATATGACGAAGGGGGACAGATAATAGAGGACGCGGAACAGGAGCATGCCGCCGAGGAGTTCCTCGCGGTCCATCTGCCAGAGGCCGACCAGCATGGCGGCATCGAACACGCCGAGACCACCGGGCGAGTGGCTGGCAAAGCCGAGCAGGGTCGCCGAGACGAAGATCACCGCGACCACAACGAAGCCGAGATTGGGCTCGTCCGGAACCAGCACGTACATCGCGAGCGCACAGAAACCGAGATCGACGATGCCGATCGCGATCTGGAGCAGCGTCAGCGGGCCGCCGGGCAGCACCACGGTCCAGGGTCCGCGGCCGACCACGCGCGGCTGGGTCCAGACCCAGACCACATAGGCGACAAGGGCCACGATGATCATCATCGCCAGCGTGCGGTTCAGCCAGGCCGGGAGCTGGTCGATCGAGGCGGCAGCCTCCGGATGATAGGAGATGCCGAGGCCGAGCACGGCGGCATTACCGAGCCAGAAGGTCAGGCCGGCGAGGAAGCAGATTTTTGCGACGTCGATCGCGTTCAGGCCATAGGCCGAATAGATGCGATAGCGCACCGCGCCGCCGGTGAAGACGCTGGCGCCGACATTGTGCCCGATCGAATAGCTGGTGAAGGCGGCGAGCGCGTTGACGCGATAGGGCACGTGGGAATGGCCGATCGCGCGCACGGCGAACAGGTCGTAGAAGGTCAGGGTGAAATAGCCAGCGGCGACGAACAGCGCCGCCATCGCAATCTGGCGCGGCTCGGTGCTCTTGATCGCCTCGAGGACTTCGTTGAAGTCGATGCCGCGCAGCATGTGATAGAGCACATAGCAAGCGATGCCGATGACCGCGACGCTGATCACAACTCCAAGTTTGTGCAGGATTTGCTTCTGGCGCAGAAACGACATCGCCCTGCGTATGGCTTCCAGCATCTAGACCTCGAACAACGCTTCAACGGCCGGGGTGGCCGGCGAACAGGCGGACGACGCACTGGCACTCAACGAACCCTCGCCGCCGGCTCCGGCATCGCGCATGCCCCCCGCCCCTCCACTAGCGCGTTTTGGGGCCGAGTGGAATTCAGCAATTCGAACAAAAACTCGTGCCTTCAATGTTTTAGGCACGTTGCGGACTCCGGATGCACGGTTTGGCGCTTTCGGCGGCAAGGCTCGAGGCGAATCTCCATGGCAATCCTGCGCAAGCGCCATGAAGTTTTGATGATTTCGGCCGCACAATGTTCCGTCACGCCTTAAGCCGAAATCAATCTATGGGGCGCGCCTGCCGGTTGAAAGAGGGCGAAAGGCGTACACAGATTTTCCGGCGCGCCGACAGGCTGCGGAGATCGCGGGCGTGCACCGCAGCGCAACACTCTGATCCCAGGCACGCCACGACGGAGGTATGCTCCCTCCCCCGCTTGCGGGGGAGGGTTGGGGAGAGGGTATCTCCGTAATCGAGGGCCCCCAGAGGAGAAAACCCTCACCTGACGCTTCGCCACGCCAAGGCATTGCCTTGGGGCCTCTTGGAGCGGCCACCAAGGGCGGCCTGCGCCTCTCAGGCCGCGAGCTGCGGACGCATCGCCTCGATGCCGGCGATCCAGCCTGCGACGGAGCGGCCGATCGCCTCAGGATGATCTTCCTGGAGAAAGTGCAATCCCGCGCCCAGCCGGACCAGCGCGCAGTGCTTCAGCCAGGCCGCGAACCGCTCGGCGAATTCCGGCGCAACCAGCGCGCCGGGAGTGCCCGAAAACAGCAACTTTGGATAGGATGATGCGGCCAGCGCCGCATGCGCGGATTGCAGCGTCGCGTAGACATCGGCAGGCTCGCCTGCGATCGGCAGCTCGCGCGGGAAGGCGAGAACGGGCCGGCGGCTTTCCGGCGTCGGGAACGGCGCGCGATAGGGCGCCATTTCGTCCTCGGCGAGCTTGCGCACGATGCCGCCGGGCAAGACGCGCTCGACGAAGGCGTTCGCCTCGAGGATCATGGCCTCGCCCTCGCCCGGCGTCCTGAACTTGCGAAACACGGCCCGCGCCGCCTCGGCGTGATCCTGCTCCTCCGGGACATCGGTGTGGTGGAAATCCTGCCAGGTCGGCATCGGCCGGATGAACTCCATGAAGGCAAGTCCGCGCACGAGCTCAGGCCTGCGCGCGGCGAGATGGAATGCGAGCGCGGTGCCCCAGTCCTGCGCGACGAGATAGGCCGAGGAGATGCCGAGCTCGTCGATCAACGCGTCGAGATAGCGGACATGATCGAAGAAGCGGTAGGCGATGTCGGGCTTGCCGGACTGGCCGAAGCCGATGAGGTCTGGCGCGATGCAATGCGCGACCGGCGACACCAGCGGCAAAATGTTGCGCCAGATGTGCGACGAGGTCGGATTGCCGTGCAGGAACAGCGCGACCGGCGCGCCTTCCGCGCCCGCCTCGCGATAGGCCATGTTGCTTCCCAGGACGGACGCTGTGCGGATCTCGATCTGCTTGGTCATGTCAGCTCCTTGAACACGGTTTGGAATGCGATGGTCTTGAATCGCTCGAGCGCTTTGGGATTGCGGTCGACCTTCATGCGCAGGATGGCGCCCTGCCAGGATGCGAGCAGGAAATCGGCGAGCTCCTCGGGCGCGAAATCGGAGGCGATCTCACCGCTGGTCTGGGCATCCCTGATGCAGGCGGCGAACGGCACGCGCCATTCGGCAAAAATCTCGGCAAGGCGCGCGCGCAGCAGCTCGCTGCTGCCGGTGGCCTCCAGGCTGAGGTCGCCGATCAGGCAGCCGCGGCCGTAGCCGTCGGCCTCGAGCCGGCCGCTGATGATGTCGAGATAGCGCTTCAGCCGCGCCCGCGGCGTCAGTGAGGTGTCCTCCAGCGCCTCGGCGACCAATCCCCTGGTGACGCCGAAATAGCGGTCGAGCACCTCGGAGGCGAACGCCTCCTTGGAGCGGAAATGGTTGGTGAACGACCCCTGCGGCGCGCCCGCCGCAGCGGTGACGTCGCGCACGCTGGTGCCATGATAGCCGGTCCGGAACATGACCTTCAGGCCGGCATCGAGGATGGCGTCTTTGAGCGAGGGTTTTGGCATGAACTGAATAATACGTACGTACGTATTGATGTCAAGCGTGCTCTAAGCGCATCGTAACTTCACATCCCGATCTGACCGTTATTGTTGGATCTGGGAATTAGCCCTCGTCTGTCGCCCGATGAAGGTACGTTCCCTCCCCCCTTGCGGGAGAGGGTTAGGGAGAGGGGTAGCCCAGGAACAGGTACCGATTATTGCATCGAGTGTGAGTGCGCCACGGAAAGAGTCCCCCGTGTGGTACCCCTCTCCCCGACCCTCCCCCGCAAGGGGGGAGGGAGCGAGAGAGCGGTGGCTACCTCACTCAAATGACTCGAACCAGGGTCTCAAGCCACAGGCTGGCTCCGCGACACCACGCGGTCGCGCAGCAAGGCACCGATGGTGCAGCCGACGAGATAGCAGGCGAACATGATCAGGCCGAGGTCGAGCCAGTAGCCGAAGCGACCGGGGACGACATGCGCGAACGAGACCGCGACGAGGCCTGCGACGAGCACGGCGAGCCAGCGCGCGGTCACTTTCGAAGTGCCGTTGCCGCGCTGGACCACCGAGATCCAGCCCATGCAAAAGCCGAGCAGCAGCGAACCGATCAGCCAGCCCATGTGGAATGAGACGAGATAGGGCATCGTCACCTCACCAGAAATTCGATGCGGCGGTTCTGCGCCTTGCCGTCGTCGGTGTCGTTGCCGGCAAGGGGCTGCGTGGCGCCGTAGCCGACCGCGGTGAAGCGGGTGGCGGGCAGGCCGGCCTTGACCAGATAGTCGATCACCGCCTGCGCGCGCTTCTCCGAGAGGGCCTGGTTGAAGGAATCCTCGCCGTCGGCATCGGTGTGGCCGGCGACCTCGATATTGGTGGTGGGGCAGCGTAGCGCGGTCTCGATGAGGTGATCGAGAATGCCGGCGGAATCCGGATCGATGTCGGCGCGCTTGGTCGCGAAGCGGATCTTGCCCTTGTTCAGGAGCTCGGTGAACAATTGCTGGCAGACGGTGCCGTCGACTGGGCCGGCGGCAGGCTTCACGGTGATCTCGGGCTTGTATTGCCAGTTCTTCGGAAAGTCCTTGCCGAGCCCTGCACGGATGTCGTTGGCGGCGCCCTCATAGAGCGCATCGCCCGACAGCTTCACCTCGCGATCGGAGACGACGAGCGTGCCGGTCGACAGCCGCGACAGCGCGCCGAGCGCCGCGACCACGGCGGTGTTGAACGAGCCGGGCGCGCCGATGCTGGCCTTGAGATTGTCGACGACCTTCTCGCCGAAGAATTTGCGCGACGCGCTGGTCGCGATCGCCGCATGCACGTTGTTGTCGGGCACGTAGCCGGTCAGTGTCACGGTCGCGGCGACCGGGTCCTTGTAGGCCTGGAAGATGTAGGGCGGCGCCTTGATGTCGTTGGCGGCGACCGAGAAGCCCTCGGGCAGGTTCTTGAGCGCGGCGGCGATCGCCTCGCGGCCGCCGAGCTCGCGCGCCATGCCCGACAGATTGACCTTGGTATCAGTGATCGTGATCTTGCCGTCCTTGAGCTTGCCGATCTGGTCGAGCAGCAGCATCGCGGCCGCCTCGAACCGCGGCGGCGCCCCGCGCGCCAGGCCCATCTGATCGGCGACCTCGACCCCATTGACCTCCTTGCGGGCGGCCTCGGTCAGCCGCTGCTTCATCGAGGGCAACGGCGCGGAGCCCGACAGCGTCACCCGCACCACGTCGCGTTCGGCATTCCAGACGAAAGGTTTTGCTTCAGGAACAAGGCGGGTGAGGTCGTCGACCAGACGCACGCCGGGAACCATCTCGACCGCCATCACGGCGTCGCGGCGCCCTTCCTCGGAAAAGGCCTCCGCGGCCAGGCTGACGTCGCGACCGTCCACCGTGATCCGGGTCTTGTCCAAGACGGTGTCCTTGAGCGCTGCCGTGCTGCGGGCGGAGAGGTCCGCCTCGACCGGCAAGGTATTATTCCAGGCCGCAAATCCCCACATGACGGCCAGGGGGATGAGCCCCGGCCACCATTTGCTGGCCCACAAGAAAAGCTTCTGCATTCGACGACCCGAACTCTGGAACCGGAGACAAAACAAACCCTTGGCGGGCTGTCAAACCGGAAATGGCGTCCTTCCGAAGGCCCTGCCTGGACAATTGGAATAACTTTTTCTTCAAGGGTCCCACCCTAAGTTGAGGGCGGAATGCCTGGGGTCTGCCAGCCTGCAATGAAACAACTCCGCAATAACGTCATCCGCGCCGGGCTGGGAGCACTCTATTTCAGCGGGGCGCACCACCTGTTGCGCCCGCTTCTGTCGGGCGTCGGCGCCATTTTCATGCTGCACCACGTGCGGCCGGCCCGCGAGGGCGCGTTCCAGCCGAACCGGCATCTCGAAGTCACCCCCGAATTCCTCCGCGCCACGCTGTGCCATCTGCGCTCACGCGACATCGACATCGTCGGCATGGACGAGCTGCACGAGCGGCTGGTCCAAGGCCGGTTCGACCGCCGCTTCGCCGCCTTCACGCTCGACGACGGCTATCGCGACAATGTGGACTACGCGCTGCCGGTGCTGCGCGAATTTGACGCGCCATTGGCGGTCTATGTCGCGAGCGATTTCGCGGAAGGATCCGGACGGCTGTGGTGGGCGGCGCTGGAGGCCGTCATCGCCAAGGCCGAGCAGATCGACGTTCAGATCGGCAATTCCGCTCTGCGCCTCGATGCGAGCACGCCGGCCGCAAAGCAGGCCGCGTTCGACCGCCTGCACGACTGGCTGCGCGCGCTGCCGGGCGAGCACGACCTCAAGCGCGAGATCGAGCAGCTCTGCACCACATACGGCGTCGACATGGAAGCGCTGTGCCGCAGCCTGTGCCTCACCTGGGACGAGGTGAAGGCGTTTGCGACCGATCCGCTGGTTACGATCGGCGCCCACACCATCAGCCATTGCAATCTCGCCAAGCAGGCCGAGGACATCGCCGCGCAGGAGATGGCGGTGAGCCGCGCACGGATCGAGCAGGCCTTAGGGCGCCCCGTGCTGCATTTCGCCTATCCCTACGGCGATCGTGAAGCCGCGGGCGACCGCGAATTCGCCCTTGCCGCATCCGCCGGCTTCAAGACCGCGGTGACGACGCGGCCCGGCATGCTGTTCGCCGAGAATGCCGGCCACATGACCGCGCTGCCGCGCGTCTCGCTCAACGGCAATTACCAGGACACGCGCATCCTGCCGGTGCTGACCTCTGGCGCTGCGACTGCGATGTGGAACGGCTTTCGCCGGATCGCGGCGGCGTAGCTGCTCCAATCTCCGCTGTCGTCCCTGCCTAGTGCGCAATTGCGCACGTGGCGCAGGGACCCATACCGCGGAATCCATCGAGTGGGGTTGGTCGAAATGCCGAACGACTAGTCTTCGCCAAACTGCTCCCTGTGGTTATGGGTCCCTGCGTTCGCAGGGACGACACCGAGTGAGTTGGATCGCCACTGCGCCACACTCCCATCCCGGCGCGTTCCTTGACTCTCATTTGCCAGCGGCTCACACAGCCTCCCAACCCCCAGGGAGGCAACCATGTTCAACGACCTGTTCTCGCTCAAAGGCCGCATCGCGCTCGTCACCGGCGGCTCGCGCGGCATCGGCAAGATGATTGCGGCTGGATACTTGAGCGCCGGCGCGGCGAAGGTCTACATCACCGCGCGCAAGGCCGGACCATGCGAGGAGACCGCAAAGGAGCTCTCCGCACGCTATGACGGCGAATGCATCGCGCTGCCGATCGACATCTCGACGCTGGCCGGCGCCGAGCTGCTCGCCGGCGAATTCAAGAAGCGCGAGGCCAAGCTCGACATCCTCGTCAACAATGCCGGTGCGGCCTGGGGCGCGGAGTTCGACGAATTTCCGGAGAGCGGCTGGGACAAGGTGATGAACCTCAACGTCAAGGCGCCGTTCTTCCTGACCAAGGCGCTCGCCGCGCCGCTGCGCGCAGCAGCTTCCGCCGAGCGGCCGGCGAAGGTGATCAACATCGCCTCGATCGACGGCATCTTCGTCAATCCGATGGAGACCTATTCCTACGCCGCGAGCAAGGCCGGGCTGATCCATCTGACCCGGCGCATGGCGGTGAAGCTGATCTCCGACCACGTCGTGGTCACGGCGATCGCGCCGGGCCCGTTCCAGTCCGACATGAACCGCGCCGCCCGCGACCATGGCGACGAGGTCGCCACCCGCGTGCCCGCCGGGCGCATCGGCACCGACGAGGATATGGCGGGCGCCGCGATCTATCTCGCCTCGCGCGCAGGCGATTACGTCGTGGGCGCGACCATCGCGGTCGATGGCGGCATCGTCTATGCCAACCCCGGGATCAAGGGGAGCGGGTGGGACAGCTGAGGGGCTCGAGGCTCTCACGTCACACTCAGTGTCGTCCCGGACAAGCGAAGCGAAGCGGAGCGCCGATCCGGCAACTGTTATGTTGGGTTGGCTTTCAGGTACGGCTTTCTGTCACGCATCATGGCATTGAGGACCGTTAGCAGCTTCCTGGCGACGGCAATGAGGGCGAGCTTGGCTGGTTTGCCGGCCCGTCGCAGCCGTGCGTAGAAGGCCTTGAACGGATCGGCCCTGCGAACCGCGTTGAGCGCAGCCATGTAGAGGGCCTCACGGACGCGCTTTCGGCCGCCGGCAATCTTGCGTTTGCCGCGGAAGGCTCCGCTGTCGACGTTGAAGGGAGCCAGGCCGGCGAGCGCCGCGATCTGCTTGGCTCCCACATGTCCGAGTTCCGGCATCTTCGCGATGAGTTGCATGCAAGCCACGGGACCCACGCCAGGCAGTGAGCGCATCAATCGCGCATCGTCCGCAATCTCTCGCTCGGCTTTGATTAGTCCCCTGATGTCGGCCTCGATCTCGGCGATCTCGCCGTCGAGGACTTCAATGAGGCGACCGATGCGCTCGGCCATGGCACGGTCGTCGGTCTCGCTGCGCCGGTTCTTCTCCTGCGCGCGCATGCGAACCAGCTGATCTCGCCGTTTTGCAAGTCCCGCCAAGGCGTTGCGGGCGGGATTGGCAGTCGGCTCGGTTGCTGGCTGCATGGCCCGCGCAAAGGCTGCCAGCATTCGCGCGTCGATCGGGTCGGTCTTGGCGAGCTGCCCGCTGGCGCGCGCGAAGTCACGAGCCCGGGCCGGGTTGATCCGGGCGAAACGGATGCCGGCCTCGCTCAGCGCTTCGCGAAGCTCGAGGTCATAAACACCCGTGGCCTCGAAGACGACCAGCACATCGCATCGCCAACGCGCCGCGATCTGGGTGATGGCCTGCGTCGCGTTGGCGATGCGCTCCGGCACGCCCAGGCCTTCATCGAAGATATCGAGATATTGTTTGGAGACGTCGATTCCGACGCAACGAAGGGGTATGATCACGGTGCCTGTCCCTGTGATGCGAGGTCTGTTGGCGCAGCCTCGTGCAACTGTTCAGGTTGGTAATGGAACGGGCGGGAGACCGAGCCGGCTCACGGCGTCAAGCGCCAAGGACCCAACGGCTTCCCGCCCAACCCATCCTGACAGACTTCCAAGACACAGGGACCCATAACCACGGGGAGGAGTTGCGGCGCGAAAGCGATAACCCCGAGTCCCCGTAACCACATCTTCCTGGGGTTATGGGTCCCGGATCGGCGCTTCGCTTGTCCGGGACGACAGCTGCGCCCTGCACGCTACTTCCGCCCCACAACGAGCGCATCGACGATGGTCACGCCGTGCCCTTCGGCGTGCACCAGCACCGGGTTGAGCTCGATCTCCGCGATCTCCTGCGCATGCCGTGCGGCGAGCACGGAGATATCGGCGATCAACTGCGATAGCGCCGGCACATCCGCTCTTGCCGCTCCGCGAAAACCATTCAACAGCGGCGTGGCTTTCAGGCCCGCCAGCATTGCGCCCGCCTCCTCCGCGCTGACAGGCGCCGGGCGATAGACGACGTCGCGGAACAACTCCGTGGTGATGCCGCCGAGGCCGACCATGACCATCGGGCCAAAGGTCGCGTCCGTCATGGTGCCGACGATGATCTCGACGCCGCGCTTGGCCATCGGGCCAACGAGCACGCCCTGGAGCGTCGCCTCCGGCTTGTGCTTGCGCGCATTGGCCAGCAACGCCTCGAACGCCAGAAACACCTCGCCCTTGGTGGTGATGTTGACGCGCACGCCGCCGACTTCGCTCTTGTGCGCGATATCGGGCGACTGGATCTTCATCACCAGCGGAAAGCCGATTCTAGCGACCGCATCGTCGAGCCCGGTTTTTTCCTGCACCAGCACCTCGTCCGGCAGCGCGATGCCGGCGGCGCGGAGCAGCGCCTTGCTGTCGGCCTCGGACAGAGCCTTTGAGATCAGATGCGCGGAGAGATCGCGCGCCGGCAGCCGCGTCTCGTCCGCGGGCTTCGGCAGGCTGAATTTTGCGTAATCGACGAGCTGCCGCATCGCGACGCCGACATGGGTGAGCCCCGAGAGCACGACGACGCCGGATTTGGCGAGCTCGCGGCGCGCGAAGTCGGACGGCACCGTGTAGGAATAGAACACCACCGGCTTCTTCTGCGCCGCCAGCACCGGCGTCAGCTCCTCCTCCTTGAAGGGCTTGCGCACCTCGCTCGACAGCGACAGCACGACCAGGATCGCATCGACCTCGTTGGAGGCAGTCAGCAGATCGACGCTCTTTTGCAAGCCGCCGGAGGTGACGCCTTGCGCGGTGACATCGATAGGGTTGCGCGCGGTGCCGTAGGACGGCATCAGCGTCTTAATCTCCGTCTGGATCCGTTCGGACAATTCGGGGACCTGCAGGCCGCGCAGCGCCACCGCGTCGGCGCCCCAGATACCGGCGCCGCCGGAGACGGTGACCACCGCGACGCGATCGCCTTGCGGCAGCGGATTGCTCGCCAGCACCGCCGCGATCGTCAGCGCCTCGTCGAGATCGTTCGAGACGATGAACCCGTACCTCGCGAACACGGCGTCGTAAGCCGCTGACCATCCCGCCATGCTTGCGGTGTGCGAGGCCGCGGCGCGCATCCCGGCGCCGGAGCGGCCGACTTTCGTGACGATGACGGGCTTCTTCATCTCCCCGGCGCGCCGCGCGGCCGCGAGGAATTTTTCGACGTCGCGGATGCCCTCGATGAACAACAGGATCACGTCGGTCGCGGCGTCCTGCACCAGGTAGTCCAGGAACTCGCCGGCGCCGAGATCGGATTCGTTACCGGCGCTGACGACGTAGCTCACGGCGATGCCGAGCGCCTTGGCACGATGATAATACGCAAAGCCGATGCCGCCGCTCTGCGCGACGATGCCGATCCGCTTCGTCGTGGCGACCAGCGGCACCACATCAGGCTTGACGTCCACCGCGGGGCTGAAGGTCGCGGCGACGCGCTGCACCTGGCTGAAAAAGCCCTCGGCGTTGGGGCCTGATATCCGCATGCCGGTGCGCCTCGCCAGCGCCGCGATCGCATCCTGCATCGCCGCGCTGTCGCCGCCTTCTTCCGCAAAACCGGAGGAGATGATGACGGCGTTCTTCACGCCGGCGGCGGCGCATTGCTCGAGCGCGGGCAGGACCGCGCGGGCGGGAATGATGATGACGGCGAGATCGATCGGCGCGCCGATCTCCGCGATCGATTTGTAGCAGGCGAGCCCGTCGATCTCGGTATAGTTCGGGTTCACCGGATAGATTTTGCCGGGATACTCGTTCTTGCGCAGCATCGACAGGAGCCGCCCCGGGATCTTCTCGTGATCGCGCGAGGCGCCGATCAGCGCGATGCTTGCGGGGGCAAAGAAGCTGTCGAGCGGATGCGGCATGGCGTGACCCCTTCTTGTTCTTCTTTGCATCCGCAGCACCGTTATCCGTCATCCTGAGGTGCGAGCCGCGCGGTGCAACGCACCGTGCGGGGAGCCTCGCAGGATGAACGGCCCCGCCGGTGGCCGTCGCCCTTCGAGGCTCGCCGAAGAGGCGAGCACCTCAGGGTGACGGATCACTACGAAGGAATCAACTCACGCGGAACGTCACGCCGCCCAGCAAAAACTCATTGCCCGCCACTGCCAGCCCCTTCGCCTTGGCCGCATGCAGCACGCTTGCAACGTCGACTACCCGGAACTCCAGCGCGCTCATGATCTCGCTGGCGCCCTTGACGAAGCGGAAGGTGGCGTTGGGCAGCTTCAATTCGGCCTCGCCACTCGGCGCAACGCCGATGATCTTGCCCCAGTGCTCCGCCAGCCCCTGCGGATCAGGGCTCTGCATCTCCACCGCAGTCAGCGCCTCGGTGACATCCTTGCGGATGAACTTTTGCCAGCCGGGCCCGGCCGGCGGGTACGGACCTAAGATGTCATCGCTGCCTTCGGTGTGGTTGAACTCGATGAAGGCGGCGCGGCAGTCGCGGGGGTGGAGCTGGACGCCGTGATAGGGCGCATGATCGATCACGTTCGCCGTACGCGCGCCAAGCGCATTGGCGTTGCGTCCACGCTCATCCGGATCGTCGCAGCAGAAGATCGCCATGTAGCCGCCGCGGCCGCCGGTCTTCTCGATGAAGCGGCCGGCCGCGGTGCCGCCCTTGAACGGCGCCACCACCTCCAGCAGGATCGTGTCGACCGGGAGCAGCGCGTTCTCCAGGCCGTATTTGGCGACGTTGCCGTCGCGATAGCAGACGGAAAGGCCCATGATCTCCGCGATATCCGAGATCACGGGCGCAAGCTGCGGCGCGACGAGGCAGATCTGCCGCAGCCGCATATAGGGCGCCATCGTCATGCGCCCTTGAAGGTCGGCTTGCGCTTCTCGACGAAGGCCTTTGCGGCCTCCTTGTGGTCCTCGGTGTCGCCGCAGCGGGTGTGGTGGATCGCCTCGCCATCGAAGCAATCTTCCAGCGCCAGATGCTCGGCATTGTTGATGTTGCGCTTGATGAAGCCGAGCGCGATCGAGGGACCCTGCGCCAGCGACAGCGCGAGCTCGTGCGCGGCGGTATCGATCTCGGCATCGGGCACGACCTTCGTCACCATGCCGATCGCGTGCGCTTCCTTCGCGGTGAGAACCGGCGACATCAGATAGAGCTCGCGCGCCCGCGCGCTGCCGAGCAACTGGGTCAGGAAATAGGTGCCGCCGTAATCGCCGGAGAAGCCAACTTTTGCGAAGGCGGTCGTGATCTTGCAGGACTCGCTGGCGATGCGCAGGTCGCAGGACAACGCCATCGACAGGCCGGCGCCGGCCGCGGCGCCGTCGAGCTGCGCCACCACGGGCTTCGGCATCTGGTGCAGGATGCGCGAGACTTCCATGCCGCGGCGCAGGTTCGCAAGCTTCTGCTCGAACGGCAGCGGCGCGCGGCCGGCCGCCATCGACTTGACGTCGCCGCCGACACAGAACGAGCCGCCCGCGCCCTTGAACAGCACCGCGCGCACCTCGGGATCGTCAGCCGCGCGCCGCGCCGCCTCGACGAGGCCGGCCACCATCTCGGGGTTGAGTGCGTTCTTCCGCTCCGGGCGATTCATGGTGATGGTGAGCAGCCCGCCTTCGAGCTTTTGCAGGACCATGTCGTTCATGGGTGTTTGCCTTTTTTCTGTGGCGCCACTCTCTCACTTCGTCATTCCGGGCGCGCAAAGCGCGAGCCCGGAATCCATTTCTCGACCGTCATTGCCGCCCGATGGATCCCGGGCTCTCGCTTCGTGAGCCCCGGGATGACGGCGTGACTTGCGTCACGCCGTCACTTCTTCACCAGCGGGCAGCGCGACTGCTCCAGCGACTGGAACGCTTCGCTGCCGGGCACGGTGGCGAGTAGCTTGTAATCGTCCCAGCGGCCCTTGGATTCCGACGGCTTCTTCACCTCGAACAGGTACATGTCGTGGACCATGCGGCCGTCCTCGCGGATCTTGCCGTTATGAGCGAAGAAGTCGTTGATCGGCGTCTCCTTCATCACCTTCATGACCGCGGCGGCGTCGGTCGTACCCGCCGCCTTCACCGCCTTCAGATAGTGCGTGACGGAGGAATAGACGCCGGCCTGTGCCGAGGTCGGCGGCCGCTTGACGCGCTCTTGAAAGCGCTTCGAGAACGCGCGCGTCTCGTCGTTCATGTCCCAGTAGAAGGCTTCGGCCAACAGTAGGCCCTGTGCGGTCTCGAGCCCGATCGAATCGATGTCGGTGACGAAAGCGAGCAACGGCGACAGCTTCTGACCGCCCTTGGTGATGCCGAACTCGGCGGCCTGCTTGATCGCGTTGACGGTGTCGCCACCGGCATTGGCGAGGCCGATCACCTTGGCCTTGGAGGACTGCGCCTGGAGGAGGAACGACGAGAAGTCCGACGTGTTGAGCGGATGGCGCACGCTGCCGAGCACCTTGCCGCCGGTCTTGGTCACGACGGCGCTGGTGTCCTTCTCCAGATCCTGACCGAAGGCGTAGTCGGCGGTGAGGAAGAACCAGGTGTCGAGGCCTGACTTCACGGCCGCGAGGCCGGTCACGTTGGCCTGGCCGAACGTGTCGAACACGTAATGGATGGTGTAGGGACCGCAGGCCTCGTTGGTGAGACGGATCGAGCCCGGGCCGTTGAACATGATGATCTTGTTGCGCGCTTTCGCGATCTCGCCGGCGGCAAGCGCGGTCGCGGAGGCCGCGACGTCGTAGATCATCTCGACGCCCTGATTGTCGATCATGTCGCGCGCGATGTTGGCGGACAGGTCGGCCTTGTTGAGATGGTCGGCGGCGAGCACCTGGATCTTGCGTCCCAGCACCTCGCCGCCGAAATCCTCCACCGCCATCTTGGCCGCGGTCTCGCTGCCGGGGCCGGTGATGTCGGCATAGAGGCTCGACATGTCGAGGATGCCGCCGATCTTCAGCGGCGGCTTGTCCTGGGCCTGGGCCGCAGCGCTCGCGCTCAGGGCAAACGCGGCGGCAAAAATGCCGGACAAAATATGCTTCATGGAAAATGACCTCCCGTTATCGCGCCGTTGCTCTGATGGCGGCTTGGTTATTTGCTGTTGCCGCGATCATGCCGCATGCGCGACAGCGCAGCAAGCACGGGGACGTTGCGCGCGCATGATTGACGCCCATGTTTTCCGCAAAGCGGAATGGCTGGAAGACGCAAGATGTTTCCGCGTTGTCATTGCGAGCGAAGCAAGGCGATGCGTGAGGCCATTACGTAGCATCACGCGAACTGCCGTAGGGTGGGCTCGCACTCTTCGCGCCGTGCCCACGAGCCGGCGCCACGAACCACAGACGTGGGCACGCTTCGCTTTGCCCACCCTACGAGTGCCCCTTCGTCGTTCGCTACGTTTGAGTTAAGATGATCGCGTAACGCAACCTCTCCGGGTCACGTGACGCGACTGCTTCATCCCATCGTCGCATTTTTTCTCGTCGCGGTGACACGGCGCTCGCCGCGCCGTGCCAATTCGATACGCTGGGCGAGGGCCGCGTCACGGGAATCGTCGATGCGCGCAGCGTGCGTCTTGACGACGGACGCGAGGTCCGCCTCTCCGGGATCGAGGCGACGGCGAAGACCAAGCAGGCGCTGACATCGCTGCTCGCCGGACGCGACGTGGTCCTGCGCGGCAATGACGACACGCCCGACCGCTACGGCCGGCAGGGCGCACTCATGTTCATCGGCGAAAACGACATCTCCGTGCAGGCCATGTTGCTTGCCCAGGGCGACGCCATCGTCTCCGGCGAGATCACGGACAAGGACTGCGCCGCGGCCCTGATGGCGTCGGAGGCCGGGGCGCGGCGCCAAAAAATGGGCAGCTGGGCTGACCCGTCGGCCATAAAAAACGCGGAAAGTTCGGACGATATTTTGGCCGGGATCGGGCGCTTTATGGTGGTCGAGGGCAAAGTCCTGTCGGTCCGGCAAGCTGGGGCAACGACCTACCTCAACTTCGGACGGAACTGGACACGCGGCTTTGCCGTGACTATTTCAAAGCGCGCGTTACCGACCTTCGAGGGCGCGGGGATCGCCCTTAAGTCCCTGGAGAATAAACGGATTCGAGTCCGGGGCTGGATTGAGGGAACGACGGGGCCGCGTATCGACGTGCGTCTCTTGGGACAGGTTGAATTGCTGGGCGCAAACGAGCCTACTGGGGTAAGGCCTTAAGGGCCGGGCACGGGTTAATCGACGTGAATGGGGTGCTAGAACGGCACGGACGAGGTGATTGCCGCCGCCTGCGGGCTGCGCCGGCCGCGCTTTGCCTTGCGCTGGGCGGCCTTCTCGCCGGTTGCGGCGACATGAACCGGTTCCAGACCGCGGCCGCCCCGCCGACCGTTGCGCTACCCAAGCCGAAGCCGGCCGTCGCGCAGACCCCCGCCACCGAAAAGGAGCACGAGCGCATCCTTGCGAGCTATGGCGGCACCTATGACGATCCCAAGCTCGAGGCGCTCGTCAGCAAGACCGTCGACCGGCTGGTTGCGGCGTCCGACCGCCCCGACCAGGGCTACAAGGTCACCATCCTCAATTCCGGCGCGGTGAACGCCTTCGCGCTGCCGAACGGCCAGCTCTATGTCACGCGCGGCCTGCTTGCGCTCGCGAGCGACACCTCGGAATTGTCCTCCGTGCTCAGCCACGAGATGGCGCATGTGCTGTCCAAGCACGCCGCGATGCGCGAAGACCAGGCGCGCCAGGCCGCGGTCGTCACCCGCGTCGTCACCGACATGAGCAACGATCCCGATCTCACCGCGCTCGCGCTCGCCAAAACCAAGCTCACCATGGCGAGCTTCTCGCGCAATCAGGAGTTCGAGGCCGACGGCATCGGCGTCGGCATTTCCGCCAAGGCGCATTTCGACCCCTATGGTGCGGCACGCTTCCTCTCGGCGATGGAGCGCAATGCCGAGCTGAAGGCCGGCAAGACCTCGCTCGATCCGCGCGCGCAGGATTTCACCTCGTCGCATCCGGCAACGCCGGAGCGCGTGCAGAATGCGCAGACCATCGCGCGGCAATATTCTGCGCCCGAGGGCGCTGAGCGCGACCGCGAGAGCTATCTCGCCGCCATCGACAACCTCGTTTATGGCGAAGATCCCAGCGAAGGTTTCGTCCGCGGCCGCAGATTCCTGCATCCGAAACTCGGCTTCACCTTCCAGGCGCCTGACAATTTCACACTCGACAACACCGCGCAGGCGGTGATCGGCGTGCGCGACGGCGGCTCGCAGGCGATGCGCTTCGACGTCGTGCGTGTGCCGGCCGAGCAGTCGCTCGGCGATTACCTCAATTCGGGCTGGATGGAGGGCGTCGAGAAGGCTTCGACCGAGGACATCACGATTAACGGTTTTCCGGCCGCCTCCGTCACCGCCAAGGGCGACCAGTGGCAGTTCAAGGTCTACGCGCTGCGGTTCGGCAGCGACGTCTACCGCTTCATCTTCGCGGCCCGGCAGAAATCGACCGAGAGCGAGCGCAACGCCCGCGAGACCGTCAACTCATTCCGCCGCCTGACGCTCGACGAGATCCAGGCCGCGCGTCCGCTGCGCATCAAGGTCATCACGGTGCAGCCGGGCGACACCGTGGAATCGCTGTCCCACCGCATGGCCGGCGTCGATCATCCCGCCGAGCGGTTCCGCGTGCTGAACGGGCTCGATCGCACCGCGCAGGTGAAGGTGCGCGACCGCGTGAAGATCGTGGCGGATTGACGCGCGCTAAGCGCGGACCCGGGATCTCGAGCTACATATCTCGCTGCCGTAGGGTGGGCAAAGCGAAGCGTGCCCACCATCCTTGCGCGCAATCATTGAGAGATGGTGGGCACGGCGCTGCGCGCCTTTGCCCACCCTACCAGGCTCGAGCTTACGAGCTGGAGCCCGCGTCCATATCGCCGGCCTCGCGCTGGCCGCTGAGCCAGAGCGCAAGCAAGGTCCAGAACGCGCCGGAGAGCAAGTACGCACCCGAGGCGATGACGCCGAGATTGGTGGCGAGCAGCAGCGCGACCAGCGGCGCAAAGCCGGCGCCGAACAGCCAGGCCATGTCGGAGGTCAGCGCCGAGGCGGTGTAGCGATAGGCCTGCCTGAAATTCGAGGCGATCGCGCCCGAAGACTGGCCGAAGGAGAGACCCAGCAGGATGAAGCCGATCACCATGTAGATGGTCTCGCCGAACGCGCCGGCGTCGAGCAGCTGCGGAGCAAAGCCGCTGTAGATCGCGATTGCGATCGCCGATCCCATCAAGAGCGACTTGCGGCCGACGCGGTCAGCGATGATGCCGGAGGCCACGATCGCAGCGACGCCGAACACGGCGGCGACGATCTCGATGATCAGGAAGCGCACCGGGCTCTCGCGGGTGAACAGGAACACCCAGGACAGCGGAAACACCGTGACCATGTGGAAAAGTGCGAAGCTCGCCAGCGGCGCGAAGGCGCCGAGCATGATGTTCTGGCCTTCGCGCGCGACCGTCTCGGAGATTCGCGAGGGCTGGAGCTCGCGGGTCTCGAACAGCGAGGCGTATTCCTCGGTCGTCACCATGCGCAGGCGGGCGAACAGCGCCACGACGTTGATGGCGAAGGCGACGAAGAACGGATAGCGCCAGCCCCAGTCGAAGAAATCGTCGGCCGACAGGTTACCCGCGAAATAGGCGAACAGCGCGCTCGCCACGATCAGCCCGAGCGGGGCGCCGAGCTGCGGCACCATCGCGTACCAGCCGCGCTTGGAGGGCGGCGCGTTCAGCGCCAGCAGCGAGGCCATGCCGTCCCAGGCGCCGCCCCAGGCCAGACCCTGCGCGATGCGCGCCAGTGCCAGCAGCCAGATCGCGGCGACGCCGATGTCGTGATAGCCGGGCAGGAACGCGAGCGCGACGGTCGCGGTGCCGAGCAGGAACAGCGCCGAGACCAGCTTGGCGGTTTTGCCGTAGCTGCGGTCGACGGTCATGAAAATCACGGTGCCGATCGGCCGGGCCATGAAGGCCAGCGCGAAGATCATGAAGGAATAGAGCGTGCCGGTCAGCTCGCTCGTGAACGGGAAGACCAGGCGCGGGAACACGATCACCGAGGCGATCGCGAACACGAAGAAGTCGAAGAATTCCGAGGTGCGGCCGATGATGACGCCGATGGCGATCTCGCCGGGACTGGCCTGGTCGTGGCCGTGCTCGCCCGAGTGGAGGTCTGCCATTGCGGGGGTCTGTGCCGTCGCCATTCGTGCGCCCTTAACGTCCTGAAAACCAAAGCCGACCGCCCGGCGAACGCCAGGCAATCTGGACCTGTCTGACCCAACATCCCGCACTGCAACATTGGACAAATTGTCCAATGTCCGGATTGTTGCGCCGCAGCTACCCGTTGGCCCCGCAAAGGAAACTCATTCTCAAAGGCTCGGCCCGTGTCTCGTCTCAAGATCCTGGCGCTACTACCCCTGGCAGTCGCGCTCAGCGGCTGCAACTACGTCGTGCTGGCGCCAGCCGGCGACATCGCTGCCCAGCAGCGCGACCTCGTCATCATCTCCACCGTCCTGATGCTCCTGATCGTCGTCCCCGTGATGGCGCTGACGGTGCTGTTCGCCTGGCGCTACCGCCAGTCCAACGCCTCGGCCCGCTACGAGCCGGAATGGGACCACTCGACCAAGCTCGAGCTGGTGATCTGGTCGGCGCCACTTCTGATCATCGTTTGCCTTGGCGCGCTGACCTGGATGGGCACGCATCTGCTCGACCCCTATCGCACGCTCGGCCGCATCAAGGCGGAGCAGGCCATCGACCAGTCCAAGGCTCCGCTCGAGGTCGACGTCGTCGCGCTCGATTGGAAGTGGCTCTTCATCTATCCGGACTATGGCATCGCCACCGTCAACGATCTGGCCGCGCCGGTCGATCGTCCGATCAACTTCCGCATCACCGCCTCCTCGGTGATGAACTCGTTCTACATCCCCGCGCTCGCCGGCCAGATCTACGCGATGCCGGGCATGGAGACCAAGCTCCACGCTGTGGTGAACCACGCCGGCACCTACAAGGGCTTTTCGGCGAACTACAGCGGCGCCGGCTTCTCCGGCATGCACTTCAACTTCCAGGGCCTCGACGACAAGGGCTTCGATGCCTGGGTCGCGCAGGCCAAATCGGCCGGCGGCTCGCTCGGCCGCGCTGAATATCTTCAGCTCGAGAAGCCCAGCGAGAACGAGCCGGTGCGCCGCTACGGCACCGTCGATGCCGATCTCTATCGCCTGATCCTCAACATGTGCGTCGAGACCGGCAAGATGTGCCAGAGCGAGATGATGGCAATCGACGCCAAGGGCGGCAACGGCCATGAGGGCCTGAACAACACCCTGCCGCTCACCTACGACAAGTACGCCCGCCGCGGCACTCCGTTCGGACCCGAGCCGACCTTCGTCGCCGGCACCTGCACGCCGGAAGCGCCGCAGGGCCAGAGCACCGCGTCGATCAAGGCCCCCCTCGACACCGCGCCGCTGCTTGGCGCCGGCCTGAAGCGGCCGACCTTCGCGCCGCTGAAGTCCTCGTCCTTCTTCCTCGGACAGCGTCCGAAGTCAGACTCCTAAAGAGATCCAGCATGTCTCCTGATCTTCTCAAGCTCATCTTCGGCCGGCTCGGCATCGATTCGCTGCCGTTCCACGAGCCGATCCTGGTCGGCACCTTCGCCGTGGTCGCGCTCGGCGGCATCACGCTGTTTGCCGGCGTGACCTATTTCCGCCTCTGGGGCTATCTCTGGCGCGAATGGTTCACCACGGTCGACCACAAGCGCATCGGCATCATGTACATGATCCTCGGCATCGTGATGCTGCTGCGCGGTTTCGCCGACGCCCTCATGATGCGCGCGCAGCAGGCGCTCGCGTTCGGCGGCTCCGAAGGGTTCCTCCCCGCCCATCACTACGACCAGGTCTTCACCGCCCACGGCGTGATCATGATCTTCTTCGTGGCGATGCCGCTGGTCACTGGCCTGATGAACTACGTCGTGCCGCTCCAGATCGGCGCGCGCGACGTGTCGTTCCCGTTCCTGAACAATTTCAGCTTCTGGATGACGGTCGGCGGCGCGGTGCTGGTGATGGCATCGCTGTTCATCGGCGAGTTCGCCCGTACCGGCTGGCTGGCTTATCCGCCGCTGTCCAACATCGGCTACAGTCCTGACGTCGGCGTCGACTATTACATCTGGGCGCTACAGGTCGCCGGCGTCGGCACGACGTTATCGGGCATCAACCTGATCTGCACCATCGTCAAGCTGCGCTGCCCCGGCATGACCATGATGAAGATGCCGGTGTTCACCTGGACCTCGCTCTGCACCAACGTCCTGATCGTCGCCTCCTTTCCCGTCCTGACCGTCGTGCTCGCGTTGCTCTCGCTCGACCGCTACGTCGGCACCAACTTCTTCACGAACGATTTCGGCGGCAGCGCCATGATGTACGTGAACCTGATCTGGATCTGGGGTCATCCCGAGGTCTACATCCTGGTTCTCCCCGCCTTCGGCATCTTCTCCGAGGTGACCTCGACCTTCTCCGGCAAGCGCCTGTTCGGCTACACCTCGATGGTCTACGCCACGGTCGTCATCACCATCCTGTCGTACCTAGTCTGGCTGCACCACTTCTTCACGATGGGCTCGGGCGCCAGCGTCAACTCGTTCTTCGGCATCACCACGATGATCATCTCGATCCCGACGGGCGCGAAGATGTTCAACTGGCTGTTCACGATGTATCGCGGCCGCATCCGCTACGAGCTGCCGATGCTGTGGACGATCGCCTTCATGCTGACCTTCGTGCTCGGCGGCATGACCGGCGTGCTGCTCGCGGTGCCGCCGGCCGACTTCGTGCTGCACAACAGCCTGTTCCTGATCGCGCATTTCCACAACGTGATCATCGGCGGCGTGGTGTTCGGCGCGTTCGCCGGCATCAACTACTGGTTCCCGAAAGCGTTCGGCTTCAAGCTCGATCCGTTCTGGGGCAAGCTGTCGTTCTGGTTCTGGGTCACCGGCTTCTATCTCGCCTTCATGCCGCTCTATGTGCTCGGCCTGATGGGCGTGACCCGACGCCTGCGCGTGTTCGACGATCCGAGCTTGCAGATCTGGTTCGTCGTCGCCGCGATCGGCGCCGGCCTCGTCTTCCTCGGCATCATGTGCATGCTGATGCAGTTCGCGGTCTCCTTCCTCAAGCGCGAGCAGCTCAAGGACGTCACCGGCGATCCCTGGGACGCGCGCACGCTGGAATGGGCGACCTCCTCGCCTCCGCCGGACTACAACTTCGCCTTCACCCCCGTCGTTCACGACAATGACGCGTGGTGGGACATGAAGAAGCGCGGCTACCAGCGTCCGCTCTCCGGCTTCAGGCCGATCCATATGCCTAGCAGCACCGGCACCGGCATCATCCTCGCCGGCCTCGCCACCGCAATGGGCTTCGGCCTGATCTGGTACATCTGGTGGCTCGCGGCCGTGAGCTTCATCGCGATGCTCGCCGTCGGCATCGGCCACACCTTCAACTATCACCGCGACTTCGACATTCCGGCTGAAGACGTCATCCGGACTGAAGACGCGCGCACCAAACTGCTCGCCGGAGCCAAGTAAATGACGATCGCTGTCAATCCCACCCAAACCGGCGAGCCGATGTTCTACCTCGCCGACGAACACCCGCATCCGGAAGGCTACAGCACCTCGCTCGGCTTCTGGATCTACCTGATGAGCGACTGCCTCATCTTCGCGATCCTGTTCGCCACCTTCGGCGTGCTCGGCGGCAACTACGCCGCCGGCCCCGCGCCGAAAGACCTGTTCGACCTCAACCTGGTCGCGGTGAACACCTCGATGCTGTTGCTGTCGTCGATCACCTACGGCTTTGCCATGCTGACGATGCAGCAGAACAAGGTCGCCCAGACCCAGATGTGGCTGGCGATCACCGGCCTGTTCGGTCTCGCCTTCATCGGCATCGAGCTCACCGAGTTCGCCCACATGATCCACGAAGGCGCTACCCCTCAGCGCAGCGCCTTCCTGTCCGCCTTCTTCACCCTGGTCGGCACCCACGGCCTGCACGTCTCCTGCGGCCTGATCTGGCTGGTGACGCTGATGGTGCAGGTCTGGAAGTTCGGCCTGATCGAGGCCAACCGCCGCCGCCTGATGTGCCTGTCGATGTTCTGGCACTTCCTCGACGTGGTCTGGATCGGCGTCTTCACCTTCGTCTATCTCCTGGGAGTCCTGCGATGAACACCGATACCCACGCAGCCGGCGCGCACGACCATCACCACGGCGATAGCCACGCCCACGGCACGTTCTCGACTTATATGCTCGGCTTCGTGCTCTCGGTCGTGCTGACCGCGATCCCGTTCTGGCTGGTGATGAGCGGGGCACTGCCGAGCAAGCAGATCACCGCACTGGTCATCATGGCGTTCGCGGTCGTGCAGATCGTCGTGCACATGATCTACTTCCTGCACATGAACACGACGTCGGAGAACGGCTGGAGCATGATGGCGCTGATCTTCACCATCGTCATGGTGGTGATCGCGCTGTCCGGGTCGCTGTGGGTGATGAACCACCTCAACAGCAACATGATGCCGATCCACCAGATGACGGGAATGAAGTGAGCGACACCGGGACCTTGACGGGCAAGGCAGAGGGGACGCGCGGCAAGACTGCGCGCCCCTCTTTGTGGCTCACGGTCCTCTCGCTCACCGCCATTGTCCTTCTGATCGCGCTCGGCATCTGGCAGGTCGAGCGCCGCGCCTGGAAGCTGGCGCTGATCGACCGCGTCGAGCAGCGCGTCCATGCCCCGGCCGAGCCGATTCCCGCGCCGGCGTCATGGCCTGCGGTCACCACCGCGAACGACGAATACAGGCACGTCCGCCTCGCCGGTCGCTTCCTGCACGATCGCGAGACGCTGGTTCAGGCCGTCACCGAGGAGGGTCCCGGCTATTGGGTGCTGACGCCGCTTCAGCGCGATAACGGCACGCAGGTCCTGATCAACCGCGGTTTCGTGCCGTCCGAGCGGCGCGACGCATCGACGCGCCAGAGCGGCAATCCCGACGGCAAGGTCGAGATCACCGGCCTGTTGCGCATGACCGAGCCGAAAGGCGGATTCCTCCGGAACAATGTGCCCCAGCACAACCGCTGGTATTCGCGCGATGTCGCCGCGATTGCGGCGGCACGCAGCCTCACCCACGCCGCGCCGTTCTTCGTCGATGCTGACGCCGGATCACAAACCGCCGGCGGGCCGATCGGCGGATTGACCGTGATCCGCTTTCCCAATAACCACCTGATCTACGCGCTGACGTGGTTTTCCCTGGCTTTCATGCTGGCCGGCAAGCTTTTCGTCACATTCGGCGGCGGGCTGTTCCGCCGCACGCGCTTCGTCCACGAACCGGAAGGCGGGCCCGATGCCGCCGCCCGCAGGACGGGATCAGATGCTGGAACGATCGTCGAACAGGCCTGACGACGGAAGAACGCAGACGCTTGCGGGTAGCGCCGTCACGCTGCAATCGCAGGCGGACGCGCGCGGCGAGTTGATCGGCGCTGCGCCGACCGACGACGAGACCAACCGCAAGAACATGGCGCTGCTGATCCAGCTGCGCTGGACCGCGGTGGTCGGCCAGATCGTGACCATCGGCGGCGTGCATTTCTGGCTCGGCATTCCCCTGCCCCTGGAGCGGATGGGCGCGGTGATCGGCGCGCTGGTGCTGCTCAATGTCTCCAGCCTGATCTGGGTGCGCCATCGCGCCGCGATCTCCAGCAATGAGCTGCTTGTCGCCTTGATGCTCGACGTCGCAGCGCTCACCGCGCAGCTTTACCTCAGCGGCGGGGCCACCAATCCCTTCACCTCGCTGTTCCTGCTTCAGGTGACGCTCGGTGCGGTGCTGCTCGATGCCCGCTCGACCTGGTCGCTGGTCGCGCTGACCTGCGCCAGCTTCGTCTGGCTGACGATCGCCTATCGCCCGCTCGACCTGCCGCCGAACCCGCTGAGCGAGACCTATACGCTCACGGTCGCCGGCATGCTGCTGGGCTTCGTGCTCAATGCGGTGCTGCTGGTCGTATTCGTCACCCGCATCAACAGGAATCTGCGCCAACGCGATGCGCATCTGGCGGCGCTGCGCCAGCATGCCGCCGAGCAGGACCACATCGTGCGCATGGGGCTGCTCGCCTCCGGCGCCGCGCATGAGCTTGGTACGCCGCTGGCCTCGCTCTCGGTCATCCTCAGTGACTGGCGCCGCATGCCGGATCTCGCCGCCGATCAGGAGCTCGCCGAGGATCTCTCGGAAATGGAAACCTCGCTGCAGCGCTGCAAGACCATCGTCACGGGCATCCTCGTATCGGCCGGCGAAGCGCGCGGCGAAGGCTCCTCGCCGACCACGGTAACGGCGTTCGTCACCGCGCTGGTCGAAGAATGGCGCGACGCGCGCTCGGCGCGCACCCTCTATTTCGTCAACACCTTCGGCGAGGATGTCGCGATCGTCTCCGACATCGCGCTGAAACAGGTCATCTTCAACGTGCTCGACAACGCCTATGAGGTCTCGCGCGACTGGGTCGAGCTCGTGGCCGAGCGCGAGGGCGACAATCTCGTGCTGGCGATAAGCGACCGCGGCCCGGGCTTCGCGCCGGAGATGCTGGCGCAGCTCGGAAAACCCTATCAGTCGAGCAAGGGCCGCGCCGGCGGCGGGCTCGGCCTGTTCCTGGTGGTCAACGTCGTGCGCAAGCTTGGCGGCAGCGTGACCGCCGAGAACCACAGGAAGCGCGGCGCCACCGTCCGCCTGACGCTGCCGCTCGCAACGCTCGCGATCGGAGACAAGTTTGACACCTGACCGCTCGCTCATTGTCGTCGAGGACGATGCCGGCTTCGCGCGCACGCTGAAGCGCTCGTTCGAGCGCCGCGGCTACGAGGTCGTGCTGGCGGCCTCGATCGAAGAGGTGCGCAAGGTGCTGGAGGAGCGCTCCTTCGGCCATGCCGTGGTCGACCTCAAGCTCGGCGGTGCCTCCGGACTCGCCTGCGTCGAGCTACTGCACACCCACGATCCGGAGATGCTGATCGTGGTGCTGACAGGCTTTGCCAGCATCTCTACCGCCGTCGAAGCGATCAAGCTCGGCGCCTGCCACTATCTCGCCAAGCCGTCCAACACCGACGACATCGAGGCCGCCTTCAACAGGGCCGAAGGCAACGCCGAAGTCGCGCTCGACACGAGGCCGACCTCGATCAAGACGCTGGAATGGGAGCGCATCCACCAGACGCTGATCGAAACGGACTTCAATATCTCGGAAGCGGCCAGGCGATTGGGGATGCATCGGCGCACATTGGCGAGAAAGCTCGAGAAGCGGCCGGTGAAATGAGCCGTCGTCCCGGGCTCGCGCTTCGCGCGCCCCGGGACGACGCCGAATATGTCGCGGGTCCCTGCGGCTTCACGAACCCGCCGCCCCCGCGAGCGAGCCAACCTTGGAGAGAAGCAGCTTCAGGATCGGAGACTTGTTCGCCTTGTGATAGGCGACAACGAGGTCGAGCGTGGGCGCCTCTCCCCGCACCGGCCGGGTCGTGATGGTCTCGGGCAGATATCGCCTGGTATAGGCCGGCAGCATCATGACGCCGCGAGTCGATGCAATCATCGAGATCGCGTGGACGACGTTGTGCACTTCGCGGTCGGGCTTGAGGTCGATACCGGCCCGGCCAAGATAGTCGAGCACGATGCGGCGCACCGCGGGCGCGGATTTGGAAGGCAGGTAGAAGGTCTCGCCCTTGATCTCCTCAGGCGCCACTGCGGATTGTGAAGCTAGCCGGTGATCGCTGGGAAAGACGAAGACCAGCGGATCGGTGCGCACGCGCCGGCAGGCCAGATCCCCCATGTTCTCTTCGGGCCGGATGAAGGCGGCATCGAGCTTTCGCCGCATCAGTGCCCTGGCGAGTGAAGGCGAGTAGTCGCTCGACAGGCGGATGTCGATGCCGGGAAATGCATCGCGCAAGACGCGATTCACCTCCGGCAGCAGGTCGATCTCGGCGCCCGACAGAAAGCCAAGCGAGAAAGCCGGCTTCGGCGGTTGCGCGGCATGGAGCGCGGCTTCCTTTGCGGCGTCCGCCTGCAGCAGCGCCATTCTGGCGTGATCGAGAAAGGCCCTGCCCGCCGCCGTCAGCGCGATGCCCTGGGCACTGCGGCTCATCAAGGGAACGCCGACCTCCTGCTCGAGGTCACGGATCTGACGGCTGAGCGACGGCTGTGACGTGTGCAGCTTCTGCTCGGCCGCAACAGTCAGGCTGCCTGCGTCGGCCACGGCAACGAAGTATCGGAGATGCCGAAGCTCCATCGCGATCTCCCATGCTCATCGGGCATGGGCCCAGCTTACAAAGTCTTTTTCAGCACAGCCAGCCGACCGTATAGCCACCGTCAGCGAGGTCTGCCTCGCAGGCAGGACGCGCCTCAGGCACCGTACGGGAGCGAGCTCCGCATGTTCAAAGGCATTCAAACGGCGCTGCTGATCCTCGCGCTGGCGGGAGCTGGCGAAGCCGCCGCGCAATCCCCCAACGATCAATCGAAGGCAAACGGCATGGAAACGGATGTGGCAGGGTTGAAGCAGGCGATGCTCGGCGAGTGGGAGAGCATCGCACCGGAAGTGCGGCCGAGCGCGGCCAAGAATTCTGACGGCTCACTCAAGCCGTTCTATCTCAAGCGCACCTTCAAATATCAGCCGTCCGACCGGTTCGAGCTCGAGATCGTCAACTCGGCCGATCCGTTCGGGGCGGTGCCGCTCGCCCGCATCAGGATCGGCGGGCACATGCTGTGGCGGGGCGCGCATCCGATCGCCCCCGGTGCGCAAAAGGTCGACTTCGTCGCCGACGAAGCCTACGAGGTCACGCCGCTGGCGATAGGGTTTGCCGATCTCCTCAACAAGGTCGCCTCAGCCGGATACGCGCCGTGGACGGTCGATACACCCCAAAGCATCTTCGGCAAGACATTCGCGCCCTTCGGTCTCCAGCAAGGCACGAACTTCATGGAGTACGACCTCGTCTATCTCCGTGGCAGCCTGCTGTTCTGGGGCGCCCGCAATATCGACGGCCGCGGCTTCGATACCGAGCAGAACCGGCCGACCAATTTGCAGATTCCGCTGATCAGGAAGTAACGGAGGAGCACAGTCATGAGCGGGGCCGGCCAGGATCACCGCGTCAAATTCGTCCTCGACGCATTCGACACGCTCTTCAACAAGCGCGACTACGCCGCGGCCGAGCGCCTCTGGTCCGCGCAATATATCCAGCACAGCGCTCATATCCCGCCGGGCCGCGACGGGCTGTTTGACCTCGTCAAGGGTCTACCCGCCACGTTGCGCTACGAGAACCACGTCGCGGCAGCGAGCGGCGATTTCGTCATTCTCCATGGACGCTTCAGCGGGATTGGCGCGCCGGCCGCATGGGTCGTTGCCGATATCGTGCGGCTGGAGGATGGCATGCTCGCGGAGCATTGGGACGTCATCCAGGACGAAGCAACGCAGGCGCAATCGCGCAGCGGCCTGCCGATGTTCGGCGATCGTTTCCCGGCCTGACCACGGTCACACCAAAGCTGATCGCCACCGCGTTCTCAAACAAAAAGCCCGGCCGAGCGGCCGGGCTTTTGATCTCTTGCGATCGACGAGGGCTTACGCGGCCTCGTCGGCGACGGTGGTGTCGTCGCCATCCGTATCGTCGGCATCGCCCTCGGCATCGCTCTCGCCTTCGCCGTCGGCAGCTTCCGCCTTGGCGTTGGTGCGGCGCGGGCTCTTCGCGAGCTGGGCCTCGATCTCCTTGACCGCTTCGGTCTCGGTCGAGTGCTGCACCACCGCGATCTCGCGGGACAGACGGTCGAGCGCCGCTTCATAGAGCTGACGTTCGCTGTAGGACTGCTCCGGCTGCGACTCCGAGCGATAGAGGTCGCGCACGACTTCCGCGATCGCGACGATGTCGCCCGAATTGATCTTCGCTTCGTATTCCTGGGCGCGGCGCGACCACATGGTGCGCTTGACGCGGGCGCGGCCCTTGAGCGTCTCCAGCGCCTTCTTGACCAGCGCGGGCTCGGACAGCTTGCGCATGCCGACGTTGGCGACCTTGGCGGTCGGAACGCGGAGCGTCATCTTGTCCTTGATGAAGTTGATGACGAACAGCTCGAGCTTCGCACCGGCGATCTCCTGCTCCTCGATGGCCAGGATCTGGCCGACGCCGTGAGCGGGATAGACCACGAATTCGTTGGCCTTGAAGCCCTGACGCTGGGTCACGACCTTCTTTTCCTCGACCTTCGGCGCAGCAGCGGGCTTCGCGGCCGGCTTGGCGGCAGCAGCAGCGACGGGAGCCTTGGCAGGCGCAGCAGCAACGGGAGCCTTCGGCGCGGCGGGCTTGGCAGCGTGAGCCTTAACAGCAGCGGGCTTGGCAGCAGCAGGCTTGGCAACGGTCGCTTTCGCGGCCGGTTTGGCAGACTTGTTAGGCATTGCGCTTCTTTTGTTCTTCGAGGACTTTGCAGCCGGCGCCTTCGTCGCGGTCCGACCCTTGGATGCGCTACGGCTGGCCGCGGCGACTTTTTTGGCCTCCTTATGGGAAGCCCTCGCTGAAGTACTCTTTTTACGCGTTTTCTGTGACACAGCCTGCGCGCGGAAACTGCCACGCCCCTGTTCGACATTTTGGTTTCACGGGAACCCAGAGGGGCCAACGGGGCTGACGGGGTTCGGCTCAATGTGCCCAATATAGCACATTTCCCGCAAAAATCAATGATTTAGGGGCTTTTGTGACTGGTTTTCGGCGCCGACGAAGGTATTAGGGTTAAGTTTGGACCCGATTCAGTCTCCGGAACCGGGGTTCGGAGAAAAATATTTCTCGAACTTGCCGTCCATCCCGTCGAATTCCTTGGCGTCGGCGGGTGATTCTTTCTTCTGGGTGATGTTCGGCCAGCTCTTGGCGTAGTCGGCGTTGACCTGGAGCCACTTCTCCAGGCCCGGTTCCGTGTCCGGCTTGATGGCGTCGGCGGGGCATTCCGGCTCGCACACGCCGCAATCGATGCACTCGTCCGGATGGATGACGAGCATGTTGTCACCCTCGTAGAAACAATCGACCGGGCAGACCTCGACGCAGTCGGTGTACTTGCACTTGATGCAGTTTTCAGTGACGACGTAAGTCATCCAACGCTCCGAAAAGCTCTCTTAAAAGTCGCGGCTTGCGTAGCGCGGATGGCCCGGCGCCGCAAGGTCGGGAAGCCCCGATCATGACGGCTTTATGTGGTTGATCGACCAAGAAATGAATTCGAAGCGCAATTAATTGCCCCGAGAACCTGGATTGCCTTCGCTCAGCTCCTCGTAGAGCACACGGGCCGAGGCAGCATCGCCGCGGCGTTCGTTGAAGGCGGTGACTTTCAACACACGCACGGTGCGATCGAGCGCGATGGTAAGGACATCACCGAGCTTGATCGCATGGCCCGGCGATGTCTCGCGGGCGCCGTTGACGCGGACGTGGCCGGACTCGACGAGCTCGGCCGCGGAGGTGCGCGCCTTCACCACCCGCGCGTGCCACAGCCATTTGTCGATGCGCTGCCGCTCGGTCGTGGGATCACTCCTTCCGACCGGACAGTTGCTCCTTCAGCGCGGCGAGCTTGGCGAAGGGCGAGTTCGGATCGATGGGACGATCGCGCTCGCGCGGGTTGGCGCTCGAGGCGTAGGGACGGAGCGAGGGACCGGACTCGCGGTCGCGACGATCGCGGCCCTTGTCGCGGTCGCGACCGCCACGGTGCTCGCGCTCGCCCGGCTTGCCCTTGTTGCGATCGCGGTCACGATCGCGATCCTTGCCCTCGAAGCGGCGGTTGTTGTCGCTGCGCTGCTCGCGGCGCTCGCCACCACCCTCTTCGCGACCCTTGCGGAAATCCCTGCCATCCCTGCGATGACCGCCGCCGTGACGATGTCCCGGCTTCGCGCCTTCAGCAGCTTCGCCGGGCGCGGCGCTCGCTGCACCGGGCGCGGCGCCCGCTTCAGCACCGGCCTGCGGACGCGGCTGGTTGTGATGGCGCTGGTGGCGATGGCGCTCGTGGCGCGGCTTGCGATCCTCGTGACGGCCGCCGGGACGCCAGACCTCGACCAGCTCGGGTTCGGCGGGCGCAGCCGCGGCCTCGACAGGCGCGGCGGCATCCGCCGATGCGGCGGCTTCCGTTGCAGCGGTCTCGGCAGGAGCGGCTTCAAGACCGGCAGCCTCCGTGGGCGCAGCGGTTTCTTCCGCTGGCGGAGCGGTGCCCGGAGCGTCCTCGGGCGTGACGGGAGCCTCGGGCGAGGCTTCCAGCGCCGGCTCCTCATGCGCGGGCTCGTCGTGCTGCTCCATGCCGGGCGCGTCTTCGACAGTGACGGCTTCAGCAACTGGCGTATCAGAAGCGGCGGCCTCGGCCGGCAGACCGGCGACGGCTTCAGCGGCAGTCTCGGTCGAGGTCTCCGCGCTGGCTTCAGTGGGCGGCGTCTCGGCCGCAACGGTCTCCGCAGCAGGCGCTGCCGGCTTCACCGGCAGCGGCGGACGCTTCTCCATGCGATAGCCGAGCGCACGCAGCACCGAGGCAAAATCCTCACCTGCCGAGCCGGTGAGCGAGGTCATCGCCTGCGTCACCACGAAGCTACGGCCATCGAATGCGCCGGCGGGCTTTTCGCCGGGCGAGTTCTCGCGCCAGGCCAGCGCCGGGCGGATCAGATCGGCAAGACGCTCCAGGATGTCGACGCGCACGGCGCGTTCGCCGGCCTGCTTGTAGCCGAGCACGCGATAGGCATCGCGCGGTAGCTGCTTGTCGACCGGGAACGAGGTGCGGCCGGACGAGGCCAGATGCTGCGCGCCCGAAAGCGAGGACAGATCGACATTGTCCTGCTTCAGCGCCCACAAGAGCGCAGCGAGCGCACGCGCGGCGGGCTTCAGGAGGCCGGGGAAATAGATGTGATAGGCGCCGAAGCGCACGCCGTATTTGCGCAAGGTCGCGCGCGAGGGCTGGTCGAGATCCTTCAGCTCGTTCGCGATCTTCGGACGCTCCAAAACGCCGAGCGCCTCGACCAGCTGATAGGCGATGCCGCGGGCAATGCCGGTGACGTCCTCGGCCTTCGACAGCTCGAACATCGGCCCGAGCAGCTTTTCGATATGCGTTTTGAGCCAGAGCTCGAGGCGCGCCTGCACCTTCTCGCGGGGGCCGCCGGTGAGGCGCTCGTCGGAGATGATCCGGATGCGCGGATGCAGCGCGTCGTCTGCGGCCGACAGCCGCGCCACGGCATCGCCGGTCCAGCGGATCATGCCCTCCGAGGTCAGCACGAACTGGTCGTCCGGCGCGTTGCCCAGTTTTTCGGCGCGCGCATTGATCTCGCCGGCGAGCACCGCTTGCGCTGCAGCCTGCAAGGCTTTCGCATCGGAGCCGGCCTCCGCCGCATCCGGTGCAAAGGTGAAGCCATCGAGGCGGCCGATGACATGGCCTTCGACGATGACTTCGCCGGTCTTGCCGATTTCAGTATTCAAGCTCGTGTTCTCCCGCAGGCGGCGCATCAATACACTGGTCCGACGATCAACGAAACGCTCAGTCAAGCGTTCATGGAGCGCATCCGATAATTTATTTTCGACCTCCCGCGCGATCCCCTGCCAGCGTTCGGGGTCTTTCAGCCAGTCCGGGCGGTTGGCGACGAAGGTCCAGGTGCGGATCTGCGCGATCCGGGCCGACAGCGTGTCGATGTCGCCGTCGATGCGGTCGGCCTGGTCGACCTGGGCCGCGAACCAGGAATCGGGGATGCAGCCCTTCTGCATCAGGAAGCCGTAGAGCGTGGTCACGAGCTCCGCATGGGCGGCCGGCGACAGCTTTCGGTAATCCGGGACCTGGCAGGTCTCCCAGAGCCGCTCCACGGCGGCCTTGCCATGCGCGATATCGCGCACCTCGACGTCGCGGGCGGCGTGGTCGAGCACGCGCATGTCCTCGGCGATCGGCGCACGCGTCAGCACCTCGTGGCCGGGGGCCAAGTTCAGCGACACCTGGAGCGCGCCGAGCGAGGAGAAATCCAGTTTCGAGTTGCGCCATTGCAACATCTTCACGGCATCGAAGGTGTGGTTCTGCAGCGCGTTGACGAGCTCGGGCTCGAACGGCGCGCAGCGCCCTGTCGTACCAAAAGTGCCGTTGCGCGTGGCGCGTCCGGCGCGGCCGGCGATCTGCGCGAATTCGGCCGGCGTCAGGCGGCGGAACTGGTAGCCGTCGAACTTTCGGTCGGAGGCGAAGGCGACGTGGTCGACGTCGAGATTGAGGCCCATGCCGACGGCGTCGGTGGCGACGAGGTAATCGACGTCGCCATTCTGGAACATCGCCACCTGCGCATTGCGTGTGCGCGGCGACAGCGAGCCCAGAACAACGGCGGCACCGCCATGCTGGCGGCGGATCAGCTCGGCGATGGCGTAGACCTCATCCGCCGAGAAGGCGACGATGGCGGTGCGGCGCGGCTGGCGCGTGATCTTGCGGTCGCCGGCAAATTCGAGGCTGGACAGGCGCGGCCGCGTGATCATGGAGACGCCAGGCAACAGCCGCTCGATGATCGGGCGCATGGTCGCTGCGCCCAGCAGCAGCGTCTCGTCGCGGCCGCGGCGGTTGAGGATGCGGTCGGTGAAGACGTGGCCGCGTTCGAGATCGGAGGCGATCTGGACCTCGTCGACGGCGAGGAAGGAGACGTCGATGTCGCGCGGCATCGCCTCGACGGTCGAGACCCAATAGCGCGGGTTCTTCGGCTTGATCTTCTCCTCGCCCGTGACCAGCGCGACGCTCTCGATGCCCGCGCGGTCGGCGATCTTGTTGTAGACCTCGCGCGCAAGCAGGCGCAGCGGCAGGCCGATCATGCCCGAGGGATGCGCCAGCATCCGCTCGATGGCGAGATGGGTCTTGCCGGTGTTGGTCGGCCCGAGCACCGCAGTGACGCCCGCGCCGGGTGCGCGCTCGGAAGCGAAGGGGGAGGAAGAGAAGGGCATGTCTGGGGGATTAGGTAATGGCGATTTGGGCGAATGTCAGTGCTGGATGGGGCGTGTTGGAGGCTCGTGCCCAATCCCGTCATCCTGAGGTGCGAGCCGTGCGGCGCATCGCGCCGTGCGGGAAGCCTCAAAGGATGAACGGCCCGGATGCCAGCCGAGTGGCACCAGCCGGGCCCGTCGTCCTTCGAGGGCCGCTGAAGAAGCGGCCACCTCAGGATGACGGGACGCACCACCGATCGCGTGGGAGCGCGCTCCCCAAACCTCGCGCAACTGTCTCACTTTGCGACGCTTTTCCCGTTCTCTTTAAGCTTCGGAACGACTCTAGAACGAATCGCGGCCGAATCGCTGACTCCCCATTGAGTCCTGTTACGTTCACGCAACATGTCGCGGGACTCGTTTTGCGTGTGCACTAGATGGAGTTTTGGGGTGGCGCACAAGCGACGATTTGAGGACGGAAATGCTTAAGTTGGGGACGGCGGCGAGTCGAATCAGAATCGGGGAGGAGTCAAATGGATTCCTGTTCCAGGCGCCCAAACCCATTTCGCGAAAACAACCCCATGCACAGTAGAACCGGCCCGCCGCCGGAAGGGCGGGGTAACGGCGGGTAAGGCGTTGATATAGCGTGAAAAATCCTGTCGATCCGTCATCCTGAGGTGCGAGTGGCGCGGTGCGCAGCATCGCGCCGGGAGCCTCGAAGGATGGACGGCCCGGATCGGGCGGCAGGCAGGGCTATTCGCGCGGGAACAGCGGGGCTGTCGCCCTTCGGGGGCCGCTGAAGAGGCGGCCACCTCAGGGTGACGGTCTGAGAGGTGAGTGCGCGGATAAAGACCTACTGCGTCTTCGCCACGCGCGGGGGCTGGGGCGAGGTGATAAAGCTGGTGGCTTCCAGCATCGCGGGACCGAGCGGCGTCGGGACCTTCAGCCAGAACGGGACCAGGATGCGCGTGCCGGCGACCGGGGCAAACGCGATCTCGATGTTGCGCTGGGCGGCGAGGTATTTGATCACCGGGCGGTCGGGGATGTAGCCGGCCACGGGGACGAAATAGAGCGCGCAGACCACGACCGGGCCCCTGTAGCCCTTCTCCGCTTTCACCGTCTCCATGCGCTTGAAATCGAGCTTGAGGTCGTAGCGCATGCGGCCGTCGAACACGGGCGCGGCGTTGTGGCAGGCATCGGGCGTCACGGGATCGCCGGTGCCGGGCACGCGCAGCAGCGAGGCCGTCATCGGGTCCCAGACGCCGCGGCGATGCGCGTCGGTGACGACGATGCGGTCCGGATCGACCGGCGGCTCCGGCACGATGCCGAACTCCTTCACATTGCCCTTGTCGAGGGTGATGCGGATCTCTTCGGTCTTCTTCGAGGTGGTGGTGGAGGCCTGGTAGCCGGTCGCAACCAGCGCGCCGTTGACGACGCGGCCCTGCGAGGCGCCGGTGCCGGACCCGCCCGCGAACGATTTCAAAAGCCCCGTGGTGCCGCCGGAGGCGGCGGCCGCGAACACGTCGTCGCCGATATCGATGTTCCAGGCGCCCTTGCCGACGGGAATGCCCGCCAGCGTCGCCTCATATTGCGCCTCGAGCTTGCCCTGCGCGGCCACCGGCTCGGCGCCCCACGCGAGCGCGAGCCCGCAAAGGGTCGCGAAGGCCAGCCGGCGAGCCGAGCGCGGCCGGGACGCAAGTCGGGAAGGTCTGGGCACGAAACGATCCAATCGGGGCGCGACGGTTGTTACTTAAGCAAAAAACGCGGCGGGCAATGTGTCCGGGCATCCAGCCTGGAACTTGAGCGGACTTTTCAAGCCCGATTGCGCCCTTTATGTGATGGTAAGGGGTTTCAATCATTGCCGTTTTGGTGATCGGGGCGCATCAGGGGCGCGCACCCTCTCACCACCCATTCCGTCGTCATGCCCCGCCTAGTGCGCAATTGCGCACGGGGGCGGGGCATCCAGTACGCCGCAGCTTCTCGGTTCCAGCCGCGCGGCCGGTGGAATACTGGATCGCCCGGTCAAGCCGGGCGATGACACCGTGGTGGGGCAGAGCGCGGCCCCACAACCCCGCCCAAATCCTTGACTACCCGCCCCTTCCCCCCTATACGTCCGCCCGCTCCCTGCAAGGACAGAGAATTTGCCCCTGTGGCGCCCCGAATGGCGGCCGCAACTCATTGGGGGCTCGAACCAAGGAACTATGCCATGTCTCGCCGCTGCGAACTGACGGCCAAGGGCCCCCTCGTCGGCCACAAGGTCAGCCACTCCAACATCAAGACCAAGCGCCGCTTCCTGCCGAACCTCGTCAACGTGACGTTCATCTCGGAAGCCCTGGAGCGCAACGTGCGCCTGCGCGTCTCCACCAACGCGGTGAAGAGCGTCGACCACAATGGCGGCCTCGATGCCTTCCTGCTCAAGGCCAATGCCGACGCCCTGTCGCCGCGCGCCCTGGAGCTGAAGCGCGCCATCCAGAAGAAGGTCGGCGACACCGCGCCGGCGAAGAAGGCCAGCTAAGATTTCCTTTTCGGGCGGAGGCTAAGTTGCGTCGCGTGGCGTAGGCTTAGCCAGTCGAGTTTTGCGTGACGGCCGGATCGAAAGATCCGGCCGTTTTTGTTTTTGGAAATCGATAGCTGCGCGGAAAGTTCAATTGCAGATTGAACGATAGATGTCCAAGATGATCGGCAGGGGCTTACGGGCAGAGTTGTTATCGCGCATCGCGATATAAGACAAAGATGCCAAATCTCGATTGCTTCCTGAGCAATCGTAATGCGACGAGTGTTTGACCAGTGAATGCTCGGTGATCGCATAGGAGTGCCTGTAAGCCCCTTCTTATTGGGGGCCGAGTGTCATTACTGCTCAAGCTTAAAACAGCGAAATCATTGGACGATATCGCGAGCCTGTTGGGGTACCAACCGCAGGGGCTCGCCTACATCCTTTACAAGATTCCCGAGTCTGTGAAGTACACGACTTTCACCATAGCCAAGCGCAGCGGAGAGCTGCGCGAGATCAAGGCTCCCATTCCGCATCTGAAGATTTTGCAGCGAAGATTGGCCAACCTGCTCAACAGCTGCCTGGGCGAAATAGAGAATGCGGGAGAGCGACGTCGGCCGATTTCGCATGGCTTCGTTCCCTCTCTATCCATCATTACCAATGCCTCGGTTCACAAGCGACGACGCTATGTATTGAACCTTGACCTCGAACACTTCTTCCCGAGCATAAATTTTGGACGCGTCCGTGGCGTGCTGATACGGGATAGGCGATTTGAACTCGATTCAAAGGTTGCAACTGTTGTCGCTCAGATAGCATGTCACGAAAACAGCCTGCCCCAAGGGAGTCCGTGTTCACCGGTTTTGTCTAACATTGTCGGCCATTTGTTGGACATTCGCTTGGTTCGGTTCGCTCGCCAGCACAAATGCACTTACTCGCGTTACGTTGACGACATCACCTTCTCAACAAATCGCACGGCCTTCCCAACAGAGCTTGCGGCGCAGCAAGAATCCGGCAGTTGGGGCCTTAGCCAATCTCTCGTCTCAGAAATAGAACGAGCCGGCTTTCGTGTGCACGCCCGAAAGACCAGAATGCAGGTGCGCGGCTCACGCCAGCTGACCACTGGCCTGTTGGTCAACGAAAAGGTCAATGTCCGGCCAGAATATTATCGAACAACTCGATCTATGTGCGCCGCTCTGTTCAACAAAGGAACTTATTACGAAATGAAGCCTGCCACACTGGCGGGAGGGAACGTAGGCGACGCAGCAGTCAAGGAGGTTGCAAACTCCCTCGATCTTCTCGAGGGCCGCCTCGGCTACATTTATCACATCCGCAATACCGTCGATCGACGAGAAAGCGCAGAAAAGAAGAAGAACTCCACGGCTACGCGAAAGCTTTTTCACAAGTTCTTGTTCTACAAAAACTTCGTCGCTCTCGAACGGCCGCTCATAATCACCGAAGGGAAGACCGACTCGATTTACTTGAGATGCGCGATACGAAGTCTCTCGTCTTTTCATGGAAAGCTTACAATCGATCGAGGCAGCAAGCCCCGGCTAAGCGTCAGCTTCCTTAACTTCACAAGCACCGTTCACGACGTTCTTCAGCTTGGAGGGGGTACCGGTGATTTCAAATTTCTAATGCTTCGATACAAGCAATTGCTTGATGAGTTCAAACACGCGCCACTCATTCATCCAGTAATACTCCTGATCGACAACGACGACGGCGCAAGAGAAATCTTTGGCGTTGCGAAGCAACTCGGGGTCGCGGACGTATCCTTGGTATCCCGGGCAGCGTTCTACCGTATTTGTGCAAATCTCTATTTGATCAAGACACCGGAAGGGACCAGCCAAAATCCAAAAACCTGCATTGAAGACCTCTTTGATTCATCCGTTCGCAACACCCTACTCGGCGGAAAGAGCTTCGACCCGGACAAGAAGCACAATGAGGAAGGGAAATACGGCAAGGCTCACTTTGCGGAGAGAGTGATCCGGCCACAATCAACCGATATCGACTTTTCAAAATTCGAAATGCTCTTAGACCGCATAGTCGCGGTGATCGAGGACTACGCGCCCGCGAAAGGCATTTGATGCCCAAGGTTTCTTACGTCGCTTACATCGATGAATCAGGAGATGATGGCGTCGCTAGCGTTCGTCCTATTGACCCGACAGGGGCAAGCGAGTGGTTCGTCTTGTCTGCACTAGTCGTTCGAGCAGAAGCACAGCGGGAGACCGTCTGGGTTCGCGATATTCTCAAGCAGATTCGCCTAGAGCAGCGCCGAACTCTACATTTCCAACCGCTTGACGATTGGAGACGTACCTTGGTTTGCGCCAACATCGCGACCTTGCCTGTTCGCTGCTTTGCAGTGATCTCGAATAAGGCCAATATGCATGGCTATCGAAACAAGAAGGCTGAAGCTGCCTCGGCCATTGCTGGCAGAACTTGGTTTTATTGGTGGGTAACGAGGCTGCTGCTCGAGCGCGTAAGCGACTATTGCGAGCGCCGCGCACTGAGAGATTATGGCGAGCCTCGGACCGTTAGGCTCGAGTTCGCCAGACGAAGGGGCTTAAGATACGCTCATCTACGAGCTTATCTTTATTGGCTACGGACGCAGTCCCAAGCAGGAGAGCTTTACCTACAACGTGGCGATCTTAAATGGTCGGTTATCGATCCGATCAACCAAGTTGCCGCCTACGACAGCAGCGAACGCGCAGGCTTGCAATTGAGCGATTCAATCGCCTCAGCATTCTATCAATCGGTAAATGGGCCCTCTCCGGATATTTCATACGCACTTGCGCTAAAGCCGCGCATGGCGCGTAGACCGGACGGTCAAATATTCGACTATGGGCTCAAGCTAATGCCCAGCGGTTACCTGCAGCGAGCAGGCTTGCAACAACGCAAGATATTCGAACTGTACAAATAGAGAGGCAGGCCCCCGGCCCCTGAGGACACCGCTGGAGTTGCAGACTCACCAGCGTGGTGAGACATCCATGCGGCTGTCACGCAAAGCGTGACTCGGGGTTATTCCGGCGTTGCCTGCCAACTTCTTTTTAGTCGATTCTCTACGCTTTTTCAAGCACTTAATATCTCCTTGATAAGAACCGTCTTTTGCGCACAAACTAGTCCGAACTTCCCCGCCATACCCGCCCCGGTAGCATCACACGGAGGCGCATCCGATGGACCACGCGCACAACACCGACCGCAACTCCTCACCGAGAACCTCGTCATCTGCGGTGACGGCACCGGCAACGAGATTTCCGAGAACATCTCCAACGTCCTGAAGCTCTATCGCTGCCTGCGCAAGACCGACAGGACGCAGCCGCGGCAGTTCGTGTTCTGCGATCCCGGGGTCGGCTCGGTGACGGGCACCCGTAAACACCACCGCGCGCCCGTTAACGGTCCATTAACCAACGCAGCCTAGCCTGCGGTAATCGTCCAGCCATCATTAGCTCGAAATGCCTTCCCGGTTTGCTCCAGGAGAAGCGCCGATGTGCGTTGCGTTGTTGACGTATGCTGATCTCAGTGCCCGCCTCAATATCTCGCGCGAGGCCGCGCGTTCGCTGGCGAGACGTCGCCGGTGGCCGCGCTCGCGGTCGGATGACGGCAAGGCCCTGATCACCGTTGATTTATCCGAGCTTCGCTACACGCCCCGCCCGCGACGTGCCCGCGAGGCAAGCCACACCGATGCCGCCGCGGCAAGGATGGAGGCGTTAGAGCCATTTCCGTTCGGACCGAGTCCGAACGGGGCTCCAGATTCTTATTCTGACGCGTTTTCCTTGCGCGAACCGGTAGCCACTTCGCTCGAAAACACTTCAGATTCTTATCCTGACGCGTTTTCTTCACGCGAACCGGCGTCCACTTCGCTCGAAAACGCTTCTGAGATCGAGGCACTCAAGGCGGAGGTCGCGCGGCTCGAAGATGTCGCAACCGCCTACAGGGCCGTGTTCGAGCGCGAGCGCGAGCGCGCCGATCGGCTGGCCGCCGAGTTGATGCAGGCGGCCGCCGAGACGGCGGCAGCCAATGCGTGGGCGGCACGACTGGAAGACGAAGTGGCGGACTTACGGACCGGTCGCCGCCCTGGCGGCGGGGTCGCGGGACAGGGCGCGCTTCGATTGGGACAACTGGCCGCTTCGATCGTGCAAGCAGACCGCGCGGCTCGCAGGTAGCACTTGAACCTTTCCCCATTCCCGGCCGCCGGAGCAACCGCGAGGACAGAATGACTGACATCACCGACATTCGCGAGATGAAGGCCCGCATCGTCGTGTTCGGCGTCGGCGGCGCCGGCGGCAACGCCGTCAACAACATGATCACGGCCGGGCTGGAAGGGGTCGAGTTCGTCGTCGCCAACACCGACGCGCAGGCGCTTGCCATGTCGAAGGCGACGCGCCTGATCCAGCTCGGCACCAACGTCACCGCAGGCCTCGGCGCCGGCTCGCAGCCCGAACTCGGACGCGCAGCGGCCGAGGAGGTCATCGATACGATCCGCGAGCATCTGACCGGCGCACACATGGTGTTCGTGACGGCCGGCATGGGCGGCGGCACCGGCACCGGGGCTGCACCGATCGTCGCCAGGACCGCGCGCGAGCTCGGCATCCTCACCATCGGCGTCGTCACCAAGCCGTTCTACTTCGAGGGCCAGCGCCGCATGCGCTTTGCCGAAGCCGGCATCGAGGAGCTGCTGAAGACGGTCGACACCCTCCTGATCATCCCGAACCAGAACCTGTTCCGCGTCGCCAGCGCGAAGACCACGTTCGCCGATGCCTTTGCCCTTGCCGACCAGGTGCTCTATTCGGGCGTCGCCTGCATCAGCGACCTCATCGTCAAGGAAGGCCTGATCAACCTCGATTTTGCCGACGTTCTCTCCGTGATGCGCGAGAAGGGCAAGGCCATGATGGGACGGGGCGAGGCGTCCGGCGAGAAACGCGTGCTCGCGGCCGCCGTGGCGGCGATTTCCAATCCGTTGATCGAGAACCCCTCGATCAAGCGCGCCAGTGGCCTCATCATCTCCATCACCGGCGGCAAGGATCTCATGCTGTACGAGGTCGACGAAGCCGCCACCCGCATTCGCGACGAGGCCGATCCGGACGCCAACATCATCGTCGGCGCCTCGTTCGATGAAAGCCTCGAAGGCATCGTCCGCGTCTCGGTGGTGGCGACCGGGATCGACAATGTCGACCCGGCGCTCCAGGCGCCGGCGGTGGAAACCGCGCTCACGCAGCTCGCCGGTCGGCTGCGCAACGACAGCCGCCGCATCGCCGATCGCATCGAGCGCGGTGCAGCGCTGCCGCAAGTGGAAAGCCCGCCGCTCCGCCCGCAGCCGCATCACCCCGTGGGGCCACCGGCAAGGCCGAATCAGGACCATGCGCGCCAGGCGGCTCTGCAGACGCTCGATCTCTACGGCCGATCATCCCCGCGCAACATGGCCGACGAAAGCGTTCTCGATATCCCGGCCTTCCTGCGCCGCGCCGCCAACTGAGCGGTGGGTCAACGACAGGTCGTCATCCCGGGGCGCGACAACGTCGCGAGCTATGATGCGCAATTGCGCATCTGAGGATCCATAACCACCATCGTGAGTATGGATTCTCAGGTGCGCAATTGCGCACCGTAGCTCGCGCCAAGAGGCGCGCCCCGGAATGACGGAGCAAAACAACAACTCTCCCGCTTCGGCGGGCTCCTCACCATGAGGGTCTGATATCACGCCGCAAGACGCGACCTCATCCTGAGGGCCCGCCATAGGCGGGCGTCTCGAAGGATGCGCCACGAGGAAGCCACCCGCTACGTTCACGCTGCGGTGCTGCGCGGGCTCTCCGCTGCTTCCCGTTTTTCCGTCTCCTTGTCGCGAGACAGCCATGCCGGAAAGCGAAGCAGGCGATCGCCCGCCTCTTTCGGCGGCTCGATGGGCGCTTCGCTGGCCGAGCTCGGCAGGTCCAGCACGGCGTGTCCCGTTCGCACGGCGTCCGCGCGCTGGTCCAGTTCACGCAACAGGGGATCGAGCACGGTGTCGATTTCGGTCGCCACCGACACCAGGAAACTCTTGAGCTCGCGCGCCTCGGGCACGACGGCCGAAGCCTGCGCGATCGCCTTGGAGAGACCATCGACGACAGGGGCAAACGCGCCGGCGGCTTGCATGATTCGCGTTTTGATCGCTTCGATTTCGGCCAGGACGCGATCACGCTCCCGCCTGTTCTTCTCCTCCGAAAGGCGGGCTTCGATCTCGGCGATCTGGGCCGTCAGGGTGGTGGCTTCGGATGCGAGTGCATCGCGTCTTGCGCGAGCGCGATCGAGATCGCGGCTGAGATTGTCCACTAGATCGTCCTTCCCGAACATTGCTTTGCTCCGTAGGACAGCCGTGGCGCGAACCGCCAGCCGGTTGAGCGAGCCAAAGGCTCGATCGGCCGAAACAGGCATGAATTGCGGTCGCGTCACATGGGCCGACATGGTGACCCCCAGTCGTCCCCATTAGGCGCCGGCATGGTTAACGAGTGGTTAATGTCAACAGATGATGCGATGCAGCCGCGATAGCCGTCTCCCCTAGCTCCGAAAATCGATGCTCCGCAGCACGATGCCCGGCGGGGTGCCTTCGAACTCGCAGGCGCGGTATTTGCTGGCGGCGCAGGCTTCGATGCGGTCGCGCAGGCGGCTGAACTGGGCTTCGCGCTGCTCGGGGGCGACCTTCGGGCCGCGTTCGAGATCGTCCATCGCCGAAGTCGAGATCGCGCAACCGATCTCCTGCGGGCCGTCCTGCATGGAGAACAGCACGATCATCCGGTCGTATTCGAGGCCGATGTAGCGGCCGCTGGTGAGGGTCATGGAGGAATCCTTTCGCTGGTTGCCCGGCAACGCGATGATCGCGCGACGCGCACAAACCCACCTCGACGTCGTCCATCACCCCGGCCAGCTCCTGGCCGCGCACGCCGTGGCACAAATATCCACAACAACTCATTTCGGTGGTTATGGGTCCTGCCTCCCGTGCGCAATTGCGCACCAGGCCAGGACGGCAGCTGCTTTCCACGCCCGTACCCTAGTTGCCGCAGAGCGCGGCGGGTGAGGGCTCTTTCCTCTTGGGGATTATGATGCCGCCGCATCATGCAAGCCACATGCGATAGCCCCTGCCCTCCTGGGAGGGTAAGAGCACCACCGTCTCCTCTCCGTCGCGCAGTTCCGCTATACTCGCCGGGGTAGCATTTCCCGGAGGGGCAGACCTGTGGAGCACGCACACAACACCGAGCCGAAAAACCTCGTCATCTGCTGTGACGGGACCGGCAACGAGATCTCGGAGAACATCTCCAATGTCCTGAAGCTCTATCGCTGCCTGCGCAAGACCGACAAGACGCAGCCGCGGCAGATGGTGTTTTACGATCCCGGGGTCGGCACGGTGACGGAGCCGACGACGTGGCACCGCTGGAAGGCCAACATCAATCTGGTGCTGGGGCTCGCTACCGGCTACGGGCTCGATGACAACGTGCTGTCGGCCTATTGCTTTTTGATCGAGCACTACGCGCCGGGCGACCGCATCTATCTGTTTGGTTTTTCACGCGGTGCCTACACGGTTCGCGTGCTGGCGGGGCTGATCCACAAGATCGGCCTGATCTCGCCGGAGCAGGCGAACCTCGCAGGCTCGGGGCTCGTCGCCTACAAGCAATATTCCGGCACCGGGCGCGGCAACTCCATCTCCGACCTCCAGGACGTCGCGGTCGACGACCAGGGGCCGCTGCCGAAGGACACGTTCGACCTCGCCGCCCAGTTCGCGCGCATCACCTCGACGCGCTGGCCGACCATCCACTTCATCGGCGTCTGGGACACGGTGGCGAGCGTGATTGTGCCGCGGCGCGACAATTTCTTCTTCGTGTTCAGCCTGGAGGAGCTCGCCTTCACGCTGCGCAATCCGAGCGTAAAAATCTTCCGGCAGGCGATCGCGATCGACGAGCGGCGCTGCATGTTCCGCCTCAAGCAGTACGAGGAGCCGCAGGAATACTGGCGCAACCGCTATGTGCCCGACGAGAAGAAGGAGCCGCAGGACATCTTGCAGGTGTGGTTCGCCGGCGTGCATTGCGACGTCGGCGGCGGCTATCCGGAAGCCGAGAGCGCGGAGTCCAAATATCCGCTGATCTGGATGATCGAGGAAGCGGCGAAGGCCGGGCTGAACTTCAACCCGCGCACCGTGAACCAGCTCGCCTGGGGCGTGCAGCGCAAGAACTCGCCGTTCAAATATGTCGCGCCGGCCTACACCGGCAAGGCGGGCGCGCTGCACAATTCGATGACGACGGCCTGGCGCGTGCTGGAATATCTGCCGAAGAGCGCGAAGTACAAGGAATGGCCTGACAGGACGGTGGTGCTCGGCTTCTACATCCCCGATTGCGAGCCGCGCGTCATTCCCGAAGGCGCGCATGTGCATGAGAGCGTGCTGAAGCGGATGGCGGTGGAGCCGGACTACCGGCCGGTGAACCTGCCGAAAGAATATGTCACCGTGCCGATGCCGGTGCCGCCGCATGCGGACGCGCCGGTGGAGGAGCACGTGGCGTGAGGGGGGTGATGGCGACGATGATGGAGGCAGTGGCGTGCAACATCACCGGTGTCGTCCCTGCGAACGCAGGGACCCATACCGCGTGATCTCTCGGTCGCAGGAGGCAGGAGTACCGAACGACGAATCTTCGCCAAACCTCTCCCTGGGGTTATGGGTCCCTGCGTTCGCAGGGACGACAGGGGAGTTTGGGGTGGACGGCGGAGCACCTCGCTACCGCCGGTTTCTCCATTCGCCGCCACTTTTCGTTAAAATTCTCCGGCCCGCCTTAGCATCATCGCATCAACTCCTCTGCATCATCCTGCACAGAGCCCGCCGTAAGCAGCGGAATTGGAGGAGATGTGCCAATGCATCCGCGAAAATTTGTCCGCGTCAAACCCGCAGGCCTGGTGTCCCGCCAGGCCAAGATCATCACCGACCCGCGCGCGCCGGTGATCCCCTGCACGCTGATCGACTACTCGCCCGGCGGGGCCTGCGTCGATCTCGGCGGGCAGGTGAAGATCCCCGACCGGTTCGAGCTGTTGCATGTGAACACGAAGAAGCGCTGCCGCATCGCCTGGAAGCGCGGCACGCGCGTGGGCGTGGTGTTCTAGCTGTCGGCTTCGTAGCCCTCCCAATGGGTCGTCATGCCCGGGCTTGTCCCGGGCATCCACGTTTCTTGGGCACGGATGCAAAGACGTGGATGGCCGGGTCATAGGCGAGCGGAAGCGACGCCGTCCTTCAGACGGCTATGCCCGGCCATGACGGTGCGGGAGGGTCAGAAAACTACTTCCGCATCCGCGCCTTCGTTCCCGCGACGATCTGCATGGCGACGCCGGCGATCCAGCCAAGCAGGACGAGCCAGGTCCAGGCGATGTGCGGGTCCAGCCGCAGCACGATCACGGCGACGGAGGCGAGCGCGGTGAAGGTGGCGCAGAGCGTGCCGGCGGCGCTCAAGAATTCCGCGGCGTCGATCTGGCTGTGCGCGTCGTCGAAGGGAAGCTGCGGCGTGTCGATGCCGAGATAGAAGCCGATGAAGCCCAGCACCATCATCGTCAGCAGGAAACCCTGCGTGGTGAGGTGCGCGATCGACGAGCCGACATAGGCGCCGACGAACAGCCCGCATGCCGCGCCTGCCATCGCAAGGCCCACGCGCTCGAACACATGGGCAGTCTTCCGGACACGAAACCGCATGGGCCGGCCTCCGTGATGCCCCGGGATGCAAGGTTAGGCCAGTTTTGCGGACCGCGAAAGCTGAGGAGTTTTACGGATACGTGAGGTCGCGTGATGAGAGGCGTGAGGGAGGTGAGGTGGACACCACATCCTCCGCTGTCGTCCCGGACAAGCGAAGCGAAGCGGAGCGCCGATCCGGCAACTGTTATGTTGGGTTGGCTTTCAGGTACGGCTTTCTGTCACGCATCATGGCATTGAGGACCGTTAGCAGCTTCCTGGCGACGGCAATGAGGGCGAGCTTGGCTGGTTTGCCGGCCCGTCGCAGCCGTGCGTAGAAGGCCTTGAACGGATCGGCCCTGCGAACCGCGTTGAGCGCAGCCATGTAGAGGGCGTCACGGACGCGCTTTCGGCCGCCGGCAATCTTGCGTTTGCCGCGGAAGGCTCCGCTGTCGACGTTGAAGGGAGCCAGGCCGGCGAGCGCCGCGATCTGCTTGGCTCCCACATGTCCGAGTTCCGGCATCTTCGCGATGAGTTGCATGCAAGCCACGGGACCCACGCCAGGCAGTGAGCGCATCAATCGCGCATCGTCCGCAATCTCTCGCTCGGCTTTGATTAGTCCCCTGATGTCGGCCTCGATCTCGGCGATCTCGCCGTCGAGGACTTCAATGAGGCGACCGATGCGCTCGGCCATGGCACGGTCGTCGGTCTCGCTGCGCCGGTTCTTCTCCTGCGCGCGCATGCGAACCAGCTGATCTCGCCGTTTTGCAAGTCCCGCCAAGGCGTTGCGGGCGGGATTGGCAGTCGGCTCGGTTGCTGGCTGCATGGCCCGCGCAAAGGCTGCCAGCATTCGCGCGTCGATCGGGTCGGTCTTGGCGAGCTGCCCGCTGGCGCGCGCGAAGTCACGAGCCCGGGCCGGGTTGATCCGGGCGAAACGGATGCCGGCCTCGCTCAGCGCTTCGCGAAGCTCGAGGTCATAAACACCCGTGGCCTCGAAGACGACCAGCACATCGCATCGCCAACGCGCCGCGATCTGGGTGATGGCCTGCGTCGCGTTGGCGATGCGCTCCGGCACGCCCAGGCCTTCATCGAAGATATCGAGATATTGTTTGGAGACGTCGATTCCGACGCAACGAAGGGGTATGATCACGGTGCCTGTCCCTGTGATGCGAGGTCTGTTGGCGCAGCCTCGTGCAACTGTTCAGGTTGGTAATGGAACGGGCGGGAGACCGAGCCGGCTCACGGCGTCAAGCGCCAAGGACCCAACGGCTTCCCGCCCAACCCATCCTGACAGACTTCCAAGACACAGGGACCCATAACCCCAGGGAGGAGTTTGGCGAAGACTCTTAGTTAAGTTGTCAACGCACACAGCGCGCTATCGTGAGATCACGCGGTATGGGTCCCTGCTCCCCGTGCGCAATTGCGCACTAGGCGGGGACGACAGGGGCGGTGTGGCGCGGTCATCTCGCCACAGACATACATCACGCGCGCAGCGCCCTCACCTCGCCCCGAACGTGGTCTTGCCGAACAGCGCCTTCTGCGTCGAGGGCTGCGAGCGCCAATATTGCGGCGGGGCTTCGACTTCGCCGCCGAGCTCGGCGGCGGCGTGCCAGGCCCAGCGCGGGTCGTAGAGCAGGCCGCGGGCGAGCGCGACCATGTCGGCCTTGCCGCTGGCGACGATCTCTTCCGCCTGCTTCGGCTCGGTGATGAGGCCGACCGCGATGGTTGGCAATCCGGTCTCGCGCTTGATGGCCTCGGCAAACTGCACCTGATAGCCGGGGCCGAGCGGAATCTTCTGCAGCGGCGAGACGCCGCCGGAGGACGCATCGATCCAGTCGACGCCGCGCGCCTTCAACGCGCTCGCGAACTCGATGGTTTGACCCAGGTCCCAGCCGCCCTCGACCCAGTCGGTCGACGACACCCGCATGCCCACCGGCTTGTCGTGCGGGACGACGGCGCGCACCGCGTCATAGACCTCGAGCGGGAAGCGCATGCGGTTCTGCAGGCTGCCGCCATATTCGTCGGTGCGCTTGTTGGAGACCGGCGAGAGGAACTGATGCAGCAGATAGCCGTGCGCGCCGTGCAGCTCGATCGCGTCGATGCCGATCCGCATCGCGCGCTTGGCGCTGTCGACGAAGGCGTCGCGGATGCGCTTGAGGCCGCTCGCATCCAGCGCCAGCGGCGCGGCCTCGCCCTCCTTGTGCGGCACCGCGCTTGGTGCCACCGTCTGCCAGCCGCCGTGCTCGACCGGGATCAGCTGGCCGCCGTCCCAGGGCCGCGCGCTCGATGCTTTCCGGCCGGCATGGGCGAGCTGCATCGCCACCGCGGTGGAGGAATGCTTGCGCACGGAAGAGAGGATCTGCTTCAGCGCGGCCTCGCAGGCATCGCTGTAGAGCCCGAGGCAGCCCGGCGTGATGCGGCCGATCGCCTCGACATGGGTCGCCTCGATGCAGAACATCGCCGCGCCCGACAGGCTGAGATTGTTGATGTGGGTGAAGTGCCAGTCAGTGGCGACGCCGTCGTCGGCCGAATATTGGCACATCGGCGACACCACGACGCGGTTCTTCAACGTCAGGCCGCGCAGCTTGATCGGGGAAAACAGGGCGCTCATGCGGGAAGGTTCCGGGGATGGAGGGATGGAAGCGATTGCATGGAGTTTAGTGGCCCGACGGCGAATTGCCAGTTGCGCGGGCGGCATGGCCGACCGGGACGGCATGCATTGCGGCTGCCCTACTCCAGCTCCTCGAACCTCCCCGGCACGGGTTTGCCCATACGCACGCTGCCATCGGGCAAGATCTCGCCATCCGCCTCCGCCGAAAACTGGATCGTGTTGCCGCCGCCCTCGCGTTTCGTCGCCTTGCCGAACACCCCCAGCTTGTCCGCGAGCGCCAGGTCGTCGAGCACGAACACGCGGTACTCCGTGAGGTGAAAACGGCGCGGCGACTGCCAGGTCAGCGCCGGCACGGAGGTGCGCATGTCGCCGTCGGTCTTGATGTCGATGCTGCGGCCGGTGACGTCGCGGAACAGCTCCGGCCCCTTGAGCAGGCGCGCGCGGGCGCCGTCGACGGCGTAGAGGTTCAAGGTGACGATATGGCGCTCGCTGCGGAAGCTCACCACGACAGTGCGCGCATCGGCCGACCAGGCGGCGTGGAAGGCGTCCGGCGCGGTGTCGAGGATGTTGTCGTCATCGACGTTGTCGAGCGTCATCAGCCGGCGATGGCTCGGCTCCGCCATGAGATAGAGCCGAAAACCCTCGCGGCCAGCCTCGCCGCCGGCATGGGCGGCGACCGAGAGCTTCCCATTCGGCGCACGGCCGCCCTGGATGATGGCGTATTCGCCCTTCTTGTACTGGTGCTCGGCCGTGGCGTGCGCCTGAGGCAGCGCGGCAAGCATGAGGATGAGGGCGAGGATGGCGCGAAGGGGCATGGATGTATGTAGCGGACTCGTACGCGCGAGTTCAATCTCCGCTGCTAGCGCCCACCTCCGCTGTCGTCCCGGGTTCGCGCTTCGCACGCCCCGGGACGACAGCGGAGAATTACTCCACCAGCGTGAACTGCAGCAGCAGCGTCCGTTGCAGCAGCGAGAAATTGTCGTCCGACACCAGCGTCAGCACGGTCTCGCCCTCGGCGGTGACGTGGGCGTCGATGCCTTCCATGTTGTCGATCTCGTGGCCGAGATCGGCGGCGAACAGCGCGGGGCCGTCGACCACCGCGCCCGGCGCGATGGACTTCAACGGAATTGAGCGGATGCGGATGTTGACGCCGGTGAACCAAGAGAATTTGCGTTCGAGGATGAGCAGCTCGCCGCTGGGCAGCAGCACGGCATCGCTGATGTCGAACTTGTCGGTGCGGCGCACGCTGAACTGGCCGGGCCTGGGACCGCCGATCAGGAACGCCATCAGATTGCCGTCGGCATCGAGCCCGCGCTCGGAGAACGCGATCAGGGTGCCGGCCAGCGGCTGGCCTTTCGGCACGAAGATCAGCGCCTCCAGCCCCTTGTTGCTCGGCAGCTTGCGGATCGCGGCCGGCGTCGGCACCACCTCGCCGCGCGCCCCGATGCCGCCCTTGGCGAAATCGAAGCGCATGATCTGGTTGACGCGCTCGAGCCCGACATAGAAGACATTGCCGTCACGCGCGAGCGACTCGGTGTCGTACCAGTAGCGCGTCTCGGTGATCGGCCTGCCCTCGCCATTGAGCATCGGCGCCGCCTCGACATCGTCGAGCGCGACCATCTTGCCGCTGGCGTAACGGATGCTGCCGGTGAACCAGCTGCCCTGATCGGACAGCGCGAGGAAGCGCTCGCCCTTCGTGTCGAGAAAACGGAGCGCGGACAGGCCGCCGAAACCGCGATGCGGCGAGGTCAGCACGAGGCCGCTGCGATATTCCAGCGAGCCGAAGCGCACGTGCGAACGATCGCGCGGCTCGAACGAGGGGATCTGCCGCGCGTTGACCTCGATGCTGACGGGCGCGGTGACGGCGTGCTCGACCTGCGCCGGACGCGGCGCCGGCTCGCTCGCAGGCTGCGCCCGCGCAAGTCGCGGGATTGCTAGAATGGAAAATCCCGCCGCCGCATGGCCGAGAAAGCTGCGGCGGGATGGTTGCGTGCTCACGAATGCAATTTGCGTCGCGGGCGACCGGCCGGCTGAGTTGGTGCGGTGTTGGTCTCGCTGAAGAGCTCGGCGAGCTTCTCGGTGATGGCCCCGCCGAGTTCTTCCGCGTCCACGATCGTCACCGCGCGGCGATAGTAGCGCGTGACGTCATGGCCGATGCCGATCGCGATCAGCTCGACCGGCGAGCGGGTCTCGATCTCCTCGATGATGTGGCGCAGGTGCCGCTCGAGATAGTTGCCGGGATTGACCGACAGCGTGGAATCGTCGACCGGCGCGCCGTCCGAGATCATCATCAGGATCTTGCGCTGCTCGGGCCGGCCGAGCAGGCGCTTGTGCGCCCAATCCAGCGCCTCGCCGTCGATGTTCTCCTTGAGGAGACCCTCGCGCATCATCAGGCCGAGATTCTTCCGCGCACGGCGCCAGGGGGCATCCGCCGACTTGTAAATGATGTGGCGGAGATCGTTGAGGCGGCCGGGATTGGCCGGCTTGCCGGCGGCAAGCCACGCCTCGCGCGATTGCCCGCCCTTCCAGGCGCGCGTGGTGAAGCCCAAAATCTCGACCTTGACGCCGCAACGCTCCAGCGTGCGCGCGAGGATGTCGGCGCAGGTGGCGGCGACCGTGATCGGGCGTCCGCGCATCGAGCCGGAATTGTCGAGCAGCAGCGTCACCACGGTGTCGCGGAACGTCGCCTCCTTCTCGTGCATGAAGGATAGCGGGTGATAGGGATCGGTGACCACGCGCGACAGGCGCGCGGGATCGAGGATGCCCTCTTCGAGATCGAACTCCCAGGCGCGGTTCTGCTGCGCCATCAGCCGGCGCTGCAGCCGGTTGGCGAGGCGGGCGACGATACCTTGCAGATGCGCGAGCTGCTTGTCGAGATAGGCGCGCAGGCGCTCTAGCTCGTCATGGTCGCAGAGGTCTTCGGCGGAGATGACCTCGTCGAATTTCGGCGCGAAGGCGTGATATTCCGGCCCGCGCGGCTCGTTCTTGCCGTGCGCGTTCGGACGCGTCGCCTCGCCCGGCGTCTCGTCGTCGCCGAGCTCGCCGTCGTCGAAGGTGTCGGAGGTCGACGCCTGCGCGCTTTCCATGGCGCTCTCGCTCATCTCCTCGGATGAGGCCTGCGCCTGGTCTGCGCTCATCTCCTGCGCGGCATCGGAATCGGGCGAGCCCTCGGCGCCGGACTGATCGTTGTCGCCGTCCTGGTTCTCGTCGTTCTCGTCATTGTCCTCGCTATCGGCGTTGCGCTCGTCGCCGAGCTCGAGCGCCGACAAGAGATCATGCACGGCATCGCCGAACCGGGTCTGGTCCTCGACCACGCCGTCGAGCCGGTCGAGCCGCCTGCCGATCTTGTCTTCCAGGATGGGACGCCAGAGATCGACCATCTTCTTGGCGGCCGCAGGCGGCGCCATGCCGGTCAGGCGCTCGCGCACCAGCATTGCCAGCGCGTCGGCCAGCGGCGCATCGGCGCGGTCGGTGATCTCGTCGAACTTGCCGCGGTGGAAATGGTCGTCGAGCATCGCGGTGAGGTTTTTGGCAACGCCGGCCATGCGGCGCGCGCCGATCGCCTCGACGCGGGCTTGCTCGACCGCCTCGAACACGCCGCGCGCCTGCGGATTGCCGGGCATCAGCTTGCGGTGCACCTTGGGATCATGACAGGCGAGCTTGAGCGCGATGGAATCGGCGTGGCCGCGCACGATCGCCGCATCGCGCTTGGTCATTTTCCGCGCCGGCTCCGGCAACCGCGCCTTGCCGGGGGCAAGGCCCGGGCGCTCGGCCGCGAACGAGACATCGAGCTCGGGCGCCTTGGCGATCGCCTTGAGACAGGAGGCAACCGAGCGCTTGAACGGCTCGGTCGGCGCTTCCTTGGTGTTACGGAATTTGGAGTTGGATGATGATGTGCTCATAGCGACTTCGTAAACGAATGGCGCGTCACGCCGCCGGGATAGCCGTCAAGAGTGCCGAATTCCTCGTACCCGCAGGAACGATAGAAGCCCGGCGCCTGGAAACTCATCGTATCGACATGGACCCGGATCGCGCCGAGCCGTCGTGCCTCGTCCTCGATCGCCGCGATCAGCTTCGTGCCATGGCCCTTGCCGCGCTGCTTCCGCTCGATCCAGAAATACTGGATGAACAGAACCGTGGACCAGAGGTGCCCGACGATGCCGCCGACGATCTTGCGGCCGTCCTTCAAGGCGACCGCGATGCTCTTGACCTTCTGCTTGCCAAACTTCTCGTCGTTGTAGGCGCCGAGCCCGGCGAGCACAGCCTTCTTGGTGGTCCCAATGGTGCGCTCGACGGAGATGGTCGGCATGGTCTAGCTGAGCGCCACGTTGACTGCCGATTCCGGCAGCTCCGCATTGAAGCAGCGCTGATAGAACTCGGCGACCAGGGGACGCTCGAGCTCGTCGCACTTGTTGAGGAAGGTGACCCGGAACGCGAAGCCGATATCGCCGAAGATGTCGGAGTTTTCGGCCCAGGTGATCACCGTGCGCGGGCTCATCACCGTCGACAGATCGCCATTGGCGAAGGCGTTACGGGTGAGATCGGCAAGGCGCACCATCTTGTTGACGATGTCGCGGCCTTCCTGGGTGCGATAGTGCTTGGCCTTGGCCAGCACGATCTCCACTTCCTCGTCGTGGCTGAGATAGTTCAGCGTAGTGACGATCGACCAGCGGTCCATCTGGCCCTGGTTGATCTGCTGGGTGCCGTGATAGAGGCCCGAAGTATCGCCGAGACCGACGGTGTTGGCGGTCGCGAACAGGCGGAACGCCGGATGCGGCTTGATCACCTTGTTCTGGTCGAGCAGCGTCAGGCGGCCCGAGACTTCCAGCACGCGCTGGATCACGAACATCACGTCCGGACGGCCGGCGTCGTATTCGTCAAACACCAGCGCGACGTTGTTCTGGAGCGCCCAGGGCAGGATGCCGTCGCGGAATTCGGTGACCTGCTTGCCGTCGCGGACCACGATGGAGTCCTTGCCGACGAGGTCGATACGGCTGATGTGGCTGTCGAGGTTGACGCGCACGCACGGCCAGTTCAGCCGGGCGGCGACCTGCTCGATATGGGTGGATTTGCCGGTGCCGTGATAGCCGGTCACCATCACGCGGCGATTGCGCGCAAAGCCGGCGAGAATGGCGAGCGTGGTGGCGCGGTCGAAGCGATAGTCGGAATCGACTTCGGGCACATGAGGATCGACTTCGGAATAAGCCGGCACTTCGAGATCGCTGTCGATCCCGAACACCTGGCGCACCGACACCTTCATGTCGGGCAGACCGGAAACTTCCTCAACTTTGGACATGGCGGCGGTCGTCATCAATCCTCCGAGGCCCCGGGCGGTCCCGAGACCAGTTATTTGCACGTTGGCTGCGGCTGGGTGCGGCTGCGAACCTATCAGAGACAACGTGCCGGCAGAAGCCCGCGTGCCAATCAAAGTTCCGTTGTCTTTTCATTTAGATAGGTCAGGAACGCAGTTTTTGGAGGGCTGCCTTGCGAATCACGCTCGAATTTCGAACCTGAACGGCCATCCTGCCCGCGCAAATGGCACTTTTGCCGCCTGCCCTTACTTATGTAGGGTCCGAACCCCCGGGATAAACCCAAGGGTGAACCGAAGTCCACCCGACCGCCACAGAGACGACGTGACGTCCTTTCTCGATCCCCTCATCTCCTTCGTGTCAGTCCATACGTGGCTGGCCTATCTGACCCTGTTCCTGGCGGCGCTGCTGGAAGCCGTGCCTGTGGTGGGATCGGTCATTCCCGGCTCGACCATCATCCTGGCCTTGAGCGCCCTGGTTCCGGGCGGCGAGCTGAAGCTGCAATGGGTGCTGCTGGCGGCCGCGCTCGGCGCCGTGCTGGGCGACGGCTCGGCCTACTGGATCGGGCACCGGCGCCAGCGCGAGATCCTCACCGCCTGGCCGCTGACCAATTACCCGCGCGTGGTCGCCGAGAGCGAAAGCTTCTTCAAGCGCTTCGGCACCTGGGCCGTGTTCTTCGCTCGCTTCGTGCCCCCGATCCGCGCCTTCGTGCCGGTGACGGCCGGCGCGCTGGGCATGGCGCCGGCACGGTTTTATGCAGTGAATATCCCGGCGATCCTGGTCTGGGCCCCCGCGCATGTGCTGCCGGGCGTGCTGGCGGTGTCGGCCTTCCACCAATATTTCGGCGTGCCGCATCATGGGCATCCGTTCAAGCACATGTGGATTTTGACGGTGGTGGCGGTGGCGATCGTGGTGGGCGTGGCGCTGTGGATCTATCGCCGGCGGAGGGGTGGCGATGTGGCTGCGGCGGCCAAGCCGCCGGCGTAGCCGCCACATAACAGGTGTCGTCCCTGCGAACGCAGGGACCCATACCGCGTGATCTATCGATTGTGACCGGCTGGAGTACCGAACGACGAGTCTTCGCCAAACCGCTTCCTGGGATTATGGGTCCCTGCGTTCGCAGGGACGACAGCGGAGAGCGACGCGCTCACAGAGATTCTAGCTGCCTGCCCTCCTCCCCGGCGCCGGCCCGACATACCTCGCCCGCGGCCGGATCAACTTCCCGAACTGCAACTGCTCGCTGGCATGGGCGATCCAGCCGACGCTGCGGGCCATCGCGAACAAGGCGAGCTCGCTGCCAGCAGGGAGCCGCAGCGCGTGCACGAGCACCGCGAGCGCGTAGTCGATATTCACGAGCTCGCCGGTCGCCTCGATGATCCGCTCCGGCACTTCGCGGGTGAATTTTCGCGGTGCGCCGGCGCGGGCGAGCGCGTTCAGCAGCGATTGCGCGCGGGGATCGCCGCGCTTGTAGACGCCGTGGCCGAAGCCGGCAAAGCGCTCGCCGAGCGCGACGCGCTCGCGCACCATGGGCTCGACATCACGGTCGATCAGCGTCTTGACGAGCTGCGAGGCCAGCACGCCGGCGCCGCCATGCTTGGGGCCTTTCAGCGCAGCAAGGCCGGCAATCACGGAGTCATAGAGGTTGAGGCCGGTGGACGCCGCACAGCGCGCGGTGAAGGTCGAGGCGTTCAGCTCGTGATCGGCCAGCAGCACCAGCGCGCGGCGGATCAGATCGGGCGCGTGCTTATTGTCCGCCGCCCAGGCTTTCGCGACCTGCTGATGCAGCGGCTCGGCTGACGGCTCGGCGTTGAGCATGGTCGCAACCAGCAGCCGGACGATGCGCGCGCCGACCATGGCGCGGCCATCGGGCGCGCGGGTGAAGGCGCGGGGATCGGCACTGGCGGCAAGCGCCAGCACGGCGATGGCGCGGTCGATCGGCGCCGCCCGGCGCGCGGCTTCCGCGATCGCGCGCATCTCGTCGGACGTCGCAGGCTGATTGTCCGGCGCGAAGGGATCGACGTCGGAGACGTCCCAGAGCAGCGTTGCGGTGTGCTCCAGCGTGTCGTTCTCGGCGAGATCGACGCAGTTCACGCCGCGGTAGATCGCGCCCTCCTCGGTGATGGTCGAGATTTCCGTGTCCATCACCGGCAGGTCGGCATCGAAGCTGCGCAGGCCGCGCGGCTCCGGCGACGGCACCCGGCGCTCCTTCAGGGCACGGACGTCCTCGGCGCGGTAGCGGTTCTTGCGCGAGTCCGGCGTCGGCTCGGAGCGGATCAGGCCACGGCTGACATAGGCGTAGAGCGTGGCCGGCGAGATCGCGAGCTCGGCGGCGGCCTCCCGGGCGGAGAGGTAGAGCTCTTCGGAATTATTCATATTGATTTATGTAATCAAGATTGATCAATCTGTCGAGAGGGCCGATTTTCTCCGGGTGCAGTGCAAAGGAGATTGGGCCATGAACATCCACCTCACCAAAAGCCAGATCGGACTGGACGGCGTTCCTGCGGCCGAGACCGCGCTGAGCCATGTTGACGGCGAGCGCGGCGAACTGATCATCGCCGGCGAGCATGTCGGCCGCCTCGCCGCCAAATCGAGCTTTGAGGGGGTCACCGCCCGGCTCTGGAACGGCGCCAGCAAGACCGCGCTCACCGAAGCCAATGTCCGGGCGAGCCTGGGCGCAGCGCGCGACCGCGCGTTCGCGCGGCTGGACGAGCTTTTGCCGGCGACGCGCGGCATGGGCATCATCGACGGGTTCCGCGCGGCCGTCGCGGGGCTTCGCGCCGAGCACGGGCTGGAGCATGAAGCCACCATCGTCGGCGCGTTTCCGGTGATCGCCGGTGCGCTGGTGCGGCGCGCGAAAGGGCTCGATCCCATCGCGCCCGATGCGACCGTGAGCCACGCCGCCGATACGCTGCGCATGCTGCATGGGCGCGCGCCCGCATCGCGCGAGGTGACCGCGCTGGATGCCTATCTCGTCACGGCCAGCGACCACGGCATGAACGCCTCGACTTTCACCGCGCGTGTCGTCGCTTCGACGCAAGCCGATCTGTTCGCGGCCGTCACCGCCGGCTATTGCGCGCTCACCGGCCCGCTGCATGGCGGCGCGCCGGAGCCGGTGCTGGAAATGCTGGACGCGATCGGCTCGCGCGAGCGCATCCAGCCCTGGGTCGATGCGGCGCTGGCGCGCGGCGAGCGGATGATGGGTTTCGGTCACCGCGTCTATCGCGTGCGCGATCCGCGCGCCGACGTGCTCAAGACCGCGGTCGAGGCGCTGGCATCCAACGGCACCGATCTGCCGTTTGCCGGCGAGGTCGAGGCCTATATCCGCGAAGCCCTGCGCAAGAAAAATCCGGAGCGGCCGCTGGAGACGAATGTGGAGTTCTTCACCGCGATCCTGCTCGATGCGCTGGCGATCCCGCGGCAGGCGTTCACGCCGATCTTCGCGGTGGCGCGCAGCGCAGGCTGGACCGCACATGCGCGCGAGCAGCAGCGGACCGGGCGGCTGATCCGGCCGAGCTCGTCCTATGTAGGGGCGATGCCGGAGGCGTGAGGCGAGTAACGAGCGCAAGAGGCGGCGGCGGAGCCAAATACTCCGCTGTCGTCCCTGCGAATGCAGGGACCCATACCGCGTGATCTATCGGCGAGAGGCGGTGTGAATACCACGGGAAGACTATTTCACTACGAGTCTTCGCCAAACCTCTCCCTGGGGTTATGGGTCCCGGATCTGCGCTTCGCTTGTCCGGGACGACACCGAGAGTTTGGCTACGACTGTGGCCGCGAAGCCCTACGCCTCGCGCACCACCGTCTTCAGATAATTATACGCCTTGATGATCTCGATCAGGCGATCCTCGGTGGAGCGGTCGCCGCCGTTGGCGTCGGGGTGGTGCTGCTTGACCAGCGCCTTGTACTTGGTCTTGACGTCGGCGAGCGTGGCGTCGGGGCCGAGGCCCATGACCTGGAGCGCCTTGCGCTCGGCGTTCATCACCTTGCGCGTCTCGGCCTTGGGCTGGGCATCCGGGCCCTTGCGCCAGTTGGCGCGGCCGTTGATCTCGCTGAACATGCTGAACGGATCGAACGCACCGTCGATCTCGGCTTCCGATCCCTTCTTGACGCCGCCATTGGCGCCCATCTTCCAGGTCGGACGGTGACCGGTCAGCGCATCCTTCTGATAGCGCGCGACGGCGTCGGCATTCATGCCGGAGAAGAAATTGTAGTTCTGGTTGTACTCGCGCACATGGTCGAGGCAGAAGTGCCAGTACTCGCGCTGGTTCTCGCGCCCCTTCGGCGCGCGGTGCGAGCCCTTGTTCTGGCATCCGGCCCATTCGCAAGCGACCACGGTCTCGCGCGGCTTCGCTTCCGGCTGCTTGCCGCGCGGCTTGACGCGGATGGAGTCGAAGAACTTTGATGAATCGATCGGCATGGCTGACTTTGACTACGCAATGCAAAAACCTTCAAGTCTTGACATTGCAATTAGCTGACCACCCCGGCAATTGACGGGGCGCTTGCGCACGCTTTAATGGCACTCATGGTTATGAAAGATACTATCAGCAACAAGTTGCAGGAAGCTTTCACGCCGGAAAGCCTGCAAGTCGTCGACGAGTCACATTTGCATGAGGGTCACGCCGGCCATCGGCCGAGCGGCGAGACGCACTTCCGGGTGTATATCGTATCTGAAGCCTTCAAAGGGAAGAGCCGGGTCGACCGCCACCGCATGATAAATTCGGCGCTGGCCGCGGAACTTTCCGGCAGCGTGCACGCGCTCGCGATACACGCGCAGGCGCCGGGGGAAGGCTGAGGCTCTTCACCCTCCCCGGAAGGCCTCACACACAATCGAAAATGGTCGTCATGCCCGGGCTTGTCCCGGGCATCCACGTTCTTCGTTCGGTTATTAAGGCGTGGATGGCCGGGTCAAGCCCGGCCATGACGATGTGGAAGTTGCAGTGCTTACGACTGCCGCGTCAAAACGACGTCCCGGCCCGTCTCGGCTTTGCCTCTTCCAGCTCGGCCTCGCGCGGCACCGGTGAAATACGGAGCGCGGTGATGCGGTTGCGTTCGCGGCGGAGGACGCGGAAGCGGAAGCCGTGGAACGTAAAGCTCTGGCCGCGGTCGGGGATCGAGCGCGCCTCGTGAATGACGAGGCCGGCGACCGTGGTTGCCTCTTCGTCGGGCAGATGCCAGTCCATGGCGCGGTTGAGATCGCGGATCGGCACCGAACCGTCGACCACCACCGAGCCGTCAGGCTGGGCGCGCACGCCGGCGACGACGACGTCGTGCTCGTCCGAGATGTCGCCGACGATCTCTTCCAGAATGTCTTCCAGCGTCACGAGACCTTCAACCTCGCCATACTCGTCGACGACCAGCGCGAAATGGGTCTTGCGGCGGCGGAACGCCTTGAGCTGCTCGGACACGGGCCGCATCTCCGGCACGAACCAGGGCGGCAGCGCGATGGTGGAGACGTCGATGCGCGAGGTGTCGCCGTCGGAGGCGCGGATCGCGCGCAAGAGGTCCTTGGCGTGGAGCACGCCGATGATGTTCTCCGGCTTCTCGCGCCAGAGCGGGATGCGGGTGTATTCGGTCGCCAGCACCTCACGCACCAGCTCTTCCGGCGGCAGATCGGCGTTGATCATCATCATCTCGGTGCGATGGATCATGACGTCGGAGACCTGGAGCTCGCGCAGGTCCAGGAGGCCGCCGAGCATGTCGCGGTCCTGCTTCTCGACCTTGCCCTCGTGGTGCAGAAGGTCGACCGCGCCGCGCAGGCGCTCGGTCGGCGACAGGATGGCCTGGTGCTCGCCAGCGAGGCCGAAGAGGCGCATCAACACGCGCACGATGACTTCGACGATTCTGAGCAGCGGCCCCAGCACGTACATCGTCAGCCGCATCGGGCGCGCGACTGCGAGCGCCATGCGGTCGGGCGCGTTGATCGCGATGGTCTTCGGCAGCACTTCCGCAAAAATCACGACCAGCGCGGTCATCACGCCGGTGGCATAGAGCACGCCGACGTCGCCGAACCAGGCCGTAAAGATCGAGGTTGCGAGCGCGGAGGCGCTGATATTGGCGATGTTGTTGCCGAGCAGCAGCGCGCCGATCAGGCGCTCGCGCATGTCGAGCAGCTCAGAGACGACGTCGGCGTCGCGGTTACCCTGCTTGGAGAGCCTCAGCATGCTGGCGCGCGAGGCGCCGGTCAGCGCGGTCTCGCTCGCGGCGAAGAAGCCCGAGACGAGCAGGCAGATAATGACGATGGTGAAGCCGAGCCAGTCCATGCACCACTCAACAGAAGTTCAATCGCGCACTATGCCTTCTGCGCGAGCTTCTCTTTCAGGAAATCGCGCACCGGGGCCGGCTCGACATCCTTCGCGATCACCGCACGGCCTACGGCCTCGAGCAGGATGAAGGTGAGCTTGCCGCGCTTGACCTTCTTGTCCTGCGCCATCAGCGCCATCAGCGCGTCGGCGTCCGCGAGCCCTTCCTGCGCGAAACCCGCGATGTCCTGCAAGCGCGTCGGCAGGCCTGCCTCGATCAGGTGCCGCTCGACCCGTGCCGCCTCAGTCTCGCCGATCATGCCGAGCTTCGCCGAGAACTGCGCCGCCAGCGTCATGCCGATGGCGACGCCCTCGCCGTGGAACAGGCGATCGGAGAAGCCGGTCGCGGCTTCCAGCGCGTGACCGAAAGTGTGGCCGAGATTGAGCCGCGCACGCTCGCCGGTCTCGCGCTCGTCGCGCGAGACGACGCCGGCCTTGGCCCGGCAGGAGGTCGCGATCGCATGCTCGCGCGCGGAGCCGCCCTTGAAGATGTCGGAATGGTTCTTTTCCAGCCAGGAGAAGAAGGCCTCATCCCCGAGCACGCCGTATTTGGCGACCTCGGCATAACCGGCGCGGAACTGCCGCGGCGACAGCGTGTCGAGCACGGCGGTGTCGGCAATCACAAGCACCGGCTGGTGGAAGGCGCCGAGCAGGTTCTTGCCCTGCGGCGAATTGATGCCGGTCTTGCCGCCGACGCTGGAATCGACCTGCGCCAGGAGCGAGGTCGGCACCTGCACGAAATCGACGCCGCGGCGCAGGATCGCCGCGGCAAAGCCGGCGAGATCGCCGACCACGCCGCCGCCGAGCGCGATAACGAGATCGTTGCGCTCGATTTTTGCGGCGATCAGGGCTTCGCTGACCTTTTCCAGGCCCGCGTACGTTTTCGAGATCTCGCCTTCCTCGACCACGATGCGCGAGGTCGGGATGCCGCTCGCCGCGAGCGATGCTTCCGTCGGCTCGAGCCAGTACTTTGCGACGGTGCGGTCGGTGACAACAGCCGTGCGCACGCCGGGGCGCAAGGCGGCGACGCGCTCGCCGAGCGAGGCCAGCACGCCGCGGCCGATGACGATGTCATAGGCACGGTCGCCGAGCGCGACGTCGACGTTCACAGGATCGGAATGCTTCAGGGGCGCGGTCATCGTACGGCACTCGCGACGTCGGCAGCTGGCGGGGCGGACTGCGCGCCGCAGAGATGGGCGTGCAGCGTCTCGATGGTCTCCTCGACGATCTTGTCGTGCGGCACGTCGCGCGAGGCGATGGTGAGGTCGGCTTTGCCATAGACCGGCTCGCGCTCGGTGAGCAGGCGCGTCACGGTTCCTTCCGGATCGGGTGTCTGGAGCAGCGGACGGTCGGCGCGGCGGCGGACGCGGCGCATGATGACGTCGTGGTCGGCCTTGAGCCAGATCGAGACCGCCTTGGCCGCGATGCGCTTGCGCGTCTCCTCGCGCATGAAGGCGCCGCCGCCGGTCGCGAGCACCAGCGGTCCGCCCTCGAGCAGCCGTGCGATCACGCGGGCCTCGCCGTCGCGGAAATGCGGCTCGCCATGGCGCTCGAAAATCTCAGGTATGGTCATGCCGGCCGCCGCCTCGATCTCGGTGTCGGCGTCGACGAAGGGCAGCTTGAGCCTGGCCGCCATGCGGCGGCCGATGGTGGACTTGCCTACCCCCATCATGCCGACGAGCACGATCGAGCGCGCGCCGAGCGCCGACAGGATGTCGGCCTCGGGGGACGCGGGAATCGGCAGGACGGCGTCGGACATGAATTTCGCTCAGGATCTCGCTCAATCTGCCGCCAAAGACGGCATGGTTTGGCCACCTATACGACCCCGCAGGGGGCCTCGCCAGAGGACTCTTGCCACGAAACGGCGAACATGTTGGATGATTTCATTGGTTAATTCGCCACGCCTCGAGACCCTAGCCCGATGCCCAGCCTGTTCCGCTTCCTGACGGTCGTCGCCGTGCTTGCCGGCATCGTCTATGGCGTGGTGTTCGCGCTGGCGAACTTCGTCAGCCCCAAGTCGCGGGAAATGACGGTGACGATCCCGCCGGATAAGTTTCTCAAGAAATAGGAGCTAGCCTCACGGGCATGCGCGCCAAATCTTCTGCCAGCAAGCCCTCAGATGCCAAGCTCACCGGCCTGTTCCTCGACATGCTCGCGGCGGAACAGGGCGCCGGCCCCAATACGCTCGATGCCTACCGCCGCGACCTCACCGATTTCTCCGAGTTTTTGGGCCGGGTCGGCCACAGTTTCGCGGATGCGGAGACGCAAACGCTGCGCGACTATCTCGCCGACCTCGACACCCGCGGCTTCAAGTCCACCAGCGTCGCCCGGCGGCTGTCGGCGATGCGGCATCTCTATCGATTCCTGCTGAACGAGCGGATCCGGAGCGACGATCCCGCTGCGATCCTGTCCGGGCCCAAGCGCGGCCGCGGCCTGCCGAAGGTGCTGTCGATATCGGATGTCGACCGCATGCTCCGCCGCGCCAAGGAATTGAGCGAGTCGGCGGAGGCATCGCCCTCGAAACGGCTGCGCGCTTTAAGGCTCTATTGCCTGCTCGAGGTGCTCTATGCCACGGGCCTGCGCGTCTCCGAGCTGGTGGCGCTGCCGCGCACAGCGGCCAAGCGCGATGCCCGCATGATCGTGGTGCGCGGCAAGGGCAACAAGGAACGGCTGGTGCCGCTCAACGAGGCCTCGCGCCAGGCGATGGCGGATTATCTCGCGGCGACGGAGGCGGCCAAGGAAAACAACAAGGGCGAGAAGAAGAAAGACGGCCTCGCCGCCGCGAAATGGCTATTCCCCTCCTTCGGCGAGAGCGGGCATCTGACGCGCCAGCATTTTGCCCGCGACCTCAAGGAGCTCGCGGTCGCCTCAGGCTTGCAGGCCCGGCTGGTCTCCCCGCACGTGCTGCGCCATGCCTTCGCCAGCCACCTGCTCCACAACGGCGCCGATTTGCGTATCGTGCAGACGCTGCTCGGCCATACCGACATCTCGACCACGCAGATCTACACCCATGTGGTCGAGGAGCGGCTGAAGAGCCTGGTGCGCGATCTGCATCCGCTGGCGGAGAGGTGACTGTCGTCCCTGCGAAAGCAGGGACCCATACCGCGTGATCTATCTGTAACGGGCGGTGTTGGTACCGCGGGAAGATCAGTTCACTGCCAATCTTCGCCAAATTTCTCCCTGTGGTTATGGGTCCCCGCGTTCGCGGGGACGACAACGGAGGGAGCGAAACCGCCTTGACTTCGGCCACATCTCCGCAGAAAGAGCCGGGGCCTTTCGAGTGAACTGCCGCGCTTCCGACAGCGCACAGGTCAAGCCCTTGAAGAAGCTACACTTCTCTCATCGAGCCGAAATCCGCTTCGCCGCCTCGCCCGATCCTTCCTATATTGAGTTGATGCCAGACCAGATGCGCAGCTATCTCGACTTCGAAAAGCCCGTCGCCGAGCTCGACTCCAAGGTCGACGAGCTCCGGACGCTGGCGGCCTCCGGCACCGATATCGCCGAGGAGATCGGGCGGATCGAGGACAAGGCGGCGCAGGCGCTGGCCGACCTCTATCTGAACCTGACGCCGTGGCAGAAGACGCTGGTCGCGCGGCATCCGCAGCGGCCGCATTTCAACGACTTCATCAAGGGCCTGATCACCGAATTCACTCCGCTCGCCGGCGACCGCAAGTTCGGCGAGGACGAGGCGCTGGTCGCCGGCTTCGGCCGTTTCCGCGGCGAGCCGATCTGCGTCATGGGCCAGGAAAAGGGCGATTCCACCGACAGCCGCATCCGGCACAATTTCGGCATGGCGCGGCCCGAGGGCTATCGCAAATGCGTGCGGCTGATGGAGATGGCCGAGCGGTTCGGCCTGCCCGTGCTGTCGCTCGCCGATTCCGCCGGCGCCTATCCCGGCATCGGCGCCGAAGAGCGGGGACAGGCCGAGGCGATCGCACGCTCGACCGATGCGTGCCTCGCGCTGACCGTGCCGAACGTCGCCATCATCACCGGCGAGGGCATGTCGGGCGGCGCCATCGCCATCACCACCGCCAACAAGGTGTTGATGCTGGAGCACGCGATCTACAGCGTGATCTCGCCGGAGGCCGCCTCCTCCATCCTCTGGCGTGACGGCACCAAGGCGCAGGAAGCCGCCAACAACATGAAGATCACCGCCCAGGACATGCTCCGCTTCGGGGTGATCGACCAGATCCTGAAGGAGCCGGTCGGCGGCGCCCATCGCGACGCCGCCGCCATGATCGCCACCACGGGCGAGGCCATCGCCAAGGCGTTCGACGAACTGCGCAGCATGGACGGCGATGCCATCCGCAAGCAGCGGCGGCAGAAATTCCTCGATATCGGCCGGAAACTGGGCTGATTCGGGTTAGATTCGGTGCCGTAGGGTGGGCAAAGCGAAGCGTGCCCCACCATTCCCCATCGTACGAACAGCTCGTGGGCACGGCGCTTCGCGCCTTTGCCCACCCTACGGGACCTCCCCAGCCGCCCCCGGTAACCCCGCGTTAACCCTTTTTTTGCCCAAATCGGCGATCTCTGTACCGTTTTGGCCGAAAGGCCCAAGTACGGCCCAAAGTTGCGTCCATTTAGTCTCTGTTGACCATGCCACTGGGCCAACGCCCTCGTGATCCCTGCTCGGGTTGCGACCACATGACCCAGAGGTTAGAATTTTAATCAATGGCTTCAGGGCATAAGCGCTGGAGCGTGGTCTGAACGAGCCCGTCACGGCGGGTCGGTTTCCGGTCAGGTCACGCGCCAAACGTAGTGGGGTTCGCGCTCTCTGCCCGGCACGGTGTGGGGTCCATCTTGATTTCTCGTTCGCTTGCTCGCGCGCTCTTGGCTTCGGTTGCGCTGATGACGGCTAGTGTCCTGCTGGCCGGCTGCGATACCGACCAGGTCTCGCTCGCGACCAATGCCAAGGCCAATCAGCCGGTGCCGCCAAAGCTTCTCGCCGCGATGGTCGAGAAGAACATGGATCTGCAATCGCCGATCCTGGTGCGCCTGTTCAAGCAGGAGGCCGAGCTCGAGGTCTGGAAGCAGACCCGCAACGGCCAGTTCGCGCTGCTCAAGACCTATCCGATCTGCCGCTGGTCGGGCGATCTCGGCCCCAAGGTGCGCGAAGGCGACCGCCAAGCGCCGGAAGGATTCTATTCGATCAATCCGAGCCAGATGAATCCGCAATCGGCGTACTACCTGTCGTTCAACACGGGTTACCCGAATGCGTTCGACAAGGCTTTGGGCCGCAGCGGCTCGCAGCTGATGGTGCATGGCGATTGCTCCTCGCGCGGCTGCTACGCGATGACCGACGAGCAGATCGCCGAGATCTATTCGCTCGGCCGCGAATCCTTCTTCGGCGGCCAGAAGGCGTTCCAGCTGCAGGCCTATCCGTTCAAGATGACGCCGGTGAACATGGCCAAGCACCGGAACAATCCGAACATGGCCTTCTGGAAGATGATCAAGGAAGGCTATGATCATTTCGAGGTGACGCGGCAGGAGCCGAAGGTCGATTTCTGCGAGAAGAGGTACGTGTTCGACGCGGCCAAGCCGGCCGACGCCAAGCGCGATCCGGTGTTCGACGCCTCGGCAAAATGCCCGGCCTATGTGATCCCCGAGGACATCGCCAGCGCTGTGCGCGAGAAGCAGCAGCAGGACGAGGCCGCCTACGCGAAACTCGTCGCCAAGGGCACGCCGGTGGCGCGCATGAACACCGGCATCGACGGCGGCATGAACAAGATCTTCGCCTCCAAGATTCCGGAGGGATCGACCGGCCTGTCCGAAAGCGCCGAAGGCTCGACCCTGGAAATGCTGGCGATGGCCAAGGCGCCGGGCACGATCCCCGGGCACGTCAATCCGCCCAAGCCCAATCTCGATGCCGTCGCCACCGCGCCCGCGAGCCAGGAGCCGGTCGTCGCCGTCAGCGCACCTGCGACCAACACCCGCGTTGCTGCAGCTCAGCCTGCCGAAAAGTCCCAGGAGAAATCCCAAGGCGGCTTCTTCTCGAATCTCGGCCGCAAGATGGGCCTCGGCACCGCCGACACCACGGCGACGACGACGCCTCCGCCGCAAGCCACCGCGTCCGCCGCTCCGGCTACCACGTCCACGACGCCGCCGACCGCAGCATCCCGGCTGAAGGCCGCAGTGACCCGTTTCGTGCCGGGCCACGACAAATCCAAGGACGCCGCGAAGGACGTGCCGAAGCCGGCGGTCGCCGCCGCCAAGCCCACTGAGGCTCCGAAGCCCGACACGCGCCTCGCCCAGACGCGCCCGACGCTGAAGCCGTCGGTGAGCGATGGCGCGAGCGAGCAGATGGCCGGCGCAGCGCCCGTGGTGTCATCGAACTCATTCGACAGCCGCTTTGGGGCGGTGAAGTAAGGGCGCTCGTTCTTCCGGTCTTGGTCGACCGACGATCTCTCACCGTCACGCTGAGGCACTCGCGCAGCGAGCCTCGAAGGGCGACGGCCCGGCTGCGGCAGCGGGGGCCGCCCATCCTTCGAGGCTCGCTCCGCTCGCACCTCAGGATGACGACGGGACCGGCAAGGTGCCGCGGCGAGATGCGGCTGCGGAACGGGCGACGCGTCCCCTACGGCGCCAGATACCGCATCAGCTCCGGATTGCTCCTCACCTCACCTGCCTCGCCTTGCAGGGCGACCCGTCCGCGGTCCAGCACGTACGCGTAGTCGGCAACGCGCAGCGCGAGGTCGAGGTGCTGTTCGACGATGATGACGGCGATGTCTTTCGCGAGCGCGATCAGGCGCTCGGTGATCTCCTCGATCACGCCGATCCAGACGCCTTCGGTCGGCTCGTCGAGCAGCAACAGCTTTGGATCACCCAACATCGCGCGGCCGATGGCGAGCATCTTGCGTTCGCCGCCGGAGAGCGTGCCGGCGGGCTGGTCGAGGCGCTGGCCGAGCTTGGGGAAGATGGTCAGCACGCGGTCGACCGCGCTGGCATCCTTCTTCGCGAGCGAGCCGACGGCGAGATTGTCGCGCACCGACAGGCGCGCGAACACCGAATGCTCCTGCGGCACATAGCCGATGCCGGCGCGCACGCGTTCCTGGGTCGCGCGACGGCTGATGTCGCGGCCGTCGAAAGCGACCTCGCCCTTCCATGCCGGCAGCTCGCCGACGATGGTCTTCATCAACGTGGTCTTGCCGGCGCCGTTGCGGCCGAGCACGGCGACGCCGCCGCGCCAGGGGATGCCGAGGGTGACGTCGAACAGGACCTGGCTGCGGCCGTAGCCGGCATCGAGATGCTTGATGTCCAAAAATTCAGGCACGGCGCAGATAGATCTCCTGGACGGATTGGTTGGCCTGGATCTCGGACACGGTGCCCGACGCCAGCACCTTGCCCTGGTCGAGCACGGTCAGCCGATCGCAGATGTCGCGGATGAAATCGAGATCGTGCTCGACGATGACGAGCGAGCAATGCCTCTTGATCGGCTGGAGCAGTTCGCCGGTCACACGGCGCTCCTCGAGGCTCATGCCGCCGGTCGGCTCGTCGAGCAGCAGCAGCTTTGGCTTGCCCGCGAGCGCCATCGCGATCTCCAGCCATTGCTGCTGGCCGTGCGACAGGGCCGCTGCCGCATCGAAAGCGCGGTTCGCAAGCCGAAACTGCGTCAGCATGGTCATGACCTGGTCGTGCAGCGCGCCGCGGGTGCGCGAGAACACGAGGTCGAACAGCGAGGACTGCGCCTGCAACGCGAGCAGAATGTTGTCGTAAAGGGTCAGCGAGGGCAGCACGCTGGTAATCTGGAATTTCAGGCTCATGCCAGCGCGGGCGCGCTCAGTCGGCGTGAACGCGGTGATGTCGGTGTTGACGAAGGAGACTTTTCCCTGGGTCGGCACCTCCGCGCCGGCGATGCACTTCATCAGCGTGCTCTTGCCGGAACCGTTCGGGCCGATCAGACCATGAAACTCGTTCTCCCCCACGGTGAGCGCGGCGCCGTCGAGCGCCGTGAGCTTGCCAAAGACCTTCTTGATGCCGGCAGCTTCAAGGAGCATTGCGCTTCTCCTTGGCGCGGGCCCTGGGTTTGGCACCAAAGCTGCCGACCCGCTCGCGCTCGCCGAGCACAAAGCTGATCAGACCGAGCGGCCGGAACAGGATCACCAGCAGCAACAACACGCCCAGAATGATCGGCCAGATGTCGCGATAATTGTCCGAGAGCCAGAAGCTGACGCCCTCGACGATGATAGTGCCGATGACGGCGCCGATCAGCGTGCCGGAGCCGCCGAACAGGACGTAGAGCACCACTTGCGTGGAGACGACGACGCCGACCATGTTAGGCCAGACAAAGCCCTCGTGGAAAGCATAGAGGCTGCCGGCGAGGCCTGCGATGGCGCCGCCGATCGCAAAGATGATGGCCTTCAGGTGCTGCGCCTTGTAGCCGAAGAAGGCAATGCGCTGCTCGTTCTCGCGCAGGCCAGCGAGCGCGAGGCCAAACTGCGAGCGCACCAGGAAGCGGCAGAACAGGTAGACGACGACGAGGATGCCGAGCACGAGATAATAGAACGCCGGTCCCTCCGTGAACTCGTAGCCACCGAGCGACATCGGCGCGATCGAGGGGATGCCGTTCTGGCCGCCGAGATAGTACCAGCCGCGCGCAAGGCGATCGGCGGCGTAGGAGCCGGTGAGCGTGCCCAGCGACACGAAGATCACGCTGGAGGGGTGCCTGCCCAGCAGCAGGAAGCCGCCGAGCAGCAGTGCGAAGGTGAGGCCGATCAACGTCCCCGCGGGCAGCACCAGGAAGATGTTGGTGATGTCGAGGTCGCGCGCCAGCAGCGCCACGCCATAGCCGGCCGAGCCGAAGAACAGGGCCTGGCCGAAGCTCATGATGCCGGCATAGCCCCAGACCAGATCGAACGACAGCGCGAACAGTGCAAGGATGATCACGCGCGTCGCGAACACCGTGAGGTAGTCCTGCAGCACCAGCGGCGCGATCAGCGCGGCGACGAGCACCACGCCCTCCACGATCGGCAGCACTTTTCGCCCCGATACGGCCTCAACCGCCGCTCCGCTGCTACCCATTGCGACGTCCATATACCCGCCGATCTCGGCGGGGATGGCCTGTTTCACTGCGCCCATCGACTTCGACATGCGATCTTAGCATTCCTTGGGATCGACCAGACCCTCGCTGCGCGCGACGATCTCGTAGTTCCCGCCCTTGGCGACCGCGGTGTACATCTTCATCTTGCAGTGCCGCTTGCCCGGCACCATTTCGGCCGGCCCCCCGGGGCCTTCGGCGATCTTGGCGTGATCGAGCGCGGCGGCGACCGACTCGCGGTCGATCTTGCCGGCTTCCTTCACCGCGGCTTCCCACAGCTTCAGGCCACGATAGGTGCCGGTCGCAGCGCTGCCGGCCGCGAACAGGAAGTTGCCCGGAAAATCCTTCTCATAGGCCGCCTGGATCTTGGCGTCGAACGGGTTCTCCTTGGTCAGCACCTTGAAATAGTCGAGACAGCTCGCGAGGCCCTCGATCTCGCTGGCCTGATTGATGTTGAGCGTGTTCTCGTCATAATAGACGCAGGCGAGGCGCCCGCCGTTCTTGAGGAAGCCGGCCTCATAGAGCTGCTTGAAGAAGGGGCCGACACCCGGCGGAATCACGGTGTTGAAGACGACATCGACCTTGTTGGAGATGATGCGGTTGACCGTCGCGGAGAAATCGACCTGGTCGAGCGGATAGTATTCCTCGAACACCACCTCGCCGCCGTTCGATTCAATCACCTTGCGGGCATAAACGTTCAGCGTGTGCGGCCAGACATAATTGGCGCTCGGCAGCGCGAATTTCTTGCCGCCGTTCTTGATCAGCCAGGGGATGAACTCGTCGCATTGCTGCGCCGGCGTCGGCCCGGTGCAGAACAGGTACGGGGTGCACTCCTTGCCCTCGTAGAGCTGCGGATAGATGTAGAGCGTCTTGCCGCGTGCCACGATCGGGTCCTTGATCGCGTTACGCATCGACGAGGTGATGCCCCCCAGCACCATGTCGACCTTGTCGCGCTGGATCAGCTTGCGGACGTTGCCGACGGCGACGGATTCGTTGGAGGCGGTGTCCTCGATGTAGAGCTCAAGCGGACGGCCGAGCAGGCCGCCGGCCGCGTTGATCTCCTTGATCACCATTTTCGCGACGTTGGCGTCGGCGTTGCCCGCATAGGCGATCGGGCCGGTGAGATCGGTCGCAATACCGACCTTGATCGGGGCTTCCGCGGCATTGGCCCAGGGCGCCGGGATCACCCAGCTCCCGACACCGGTTGCGACCGCACCGGTCGTAAAGGCGAGATTGGAGAGAAAGCGTCGGCGCGTAAGATTGCGATCTGCAAACATGACTAAACCCCTTTTCCAGCGATGAGGCCCTGTGGCCGGAATTTGATGAAGACAATGGCGAGAACGAAGACGAGGACGTCGGCGACGACGGGCGCCATGATCCATGGCAGCGCGGCGCTGAGCGTGCCGATGACACCGGCACCCGCAACCGGCCCGATGAAGGAGCCGACGCCGCCGACCATCACCGCGACAAAGCCCTGGATCAGGAAGCGCAGGCCGAGATCGGCATAGAGGCTGAACACCGGTACGATCAGCGCGCCGGCGAGGCCGGCGAGCGCGGAGCCGAAGGCAAACGTGGCGCCGTACATCAGCGGCGTGGAAATGCCGGAGGCCCGCGCCAGCGACGGATTTTCCAGCGTCGCGCGCATGCGCAAGCCAAAGCTGGTGCGCGACAGCAGGAGATAGCAGCCCGCCATCACCAGCAGCGTGATGACGATGATGGTGAAGCGCCAGGCCGAGATATGGATCGTGCCGAAATCGATCGAGCCGCCGATCGGCTCGGGGACGGTGAGGTAGAAGCCGCCGATCAGGCCGCGCACGGCCTCGCGGATGATCAGGCCGAGCGCGTAGGTGCCAAGCATCGCCACGATCGGCGCGGCGTAGAAGCGGCGGATGATCAGCGCCTCCAGCACGAAACCGAGCGCGCCGACCACAAAGGGCGCCGCGACCATGCCCGCCCAGATCGGCAGGCCCTTGGCATAGGCGAGATAGGTGATGTAGGCCCCGAGCAGGACGAACTCGCCCTGCGCGAAGTTGAAGATGCCCATCATGCTGGCGATGATCCCAAGCCCCAGCACGATCAGAACGATGATCGCGCCGAAGCTCAGGATTTCGAACGCCGCGACGAACACGTTAGCCATGCCGTGCCGTTCCGTCCGCCAGTGTCAACGTCTTGCTCACATCTTCTTCCAGTCGCCGATCTGCTCGAAGGCATGGGCGGCGCGGTAGATGGTGGATTCCTCGAACATGCGGCCGACCAGCATCAACCCGACCGGCAGGCCGTCGACCATGCCGCAGGGCAGCGACATCGCGGGATGGTGGGTGATGTCGAACGGCGCGGTGTTGGAGATCATCTCCAGCGCGCGCGCGACGTAGTCCTCGCGGCTGGCATTGGGCTCCGGCAGCTTGGTCGCCTTCATCGGCGTGGTCGGCATCAGCAGCAGATCGTAGTCGCCGAACGCCTTGTCGTAGGCGGCGGTCAGCCGGCGGGAGATGTTGAGCGCCTTGCCGTAGAAGCGCGGGCCGAAATTGTTGTTGATGTAGGTGCCGAGCATCATGAACAGCTTCGTCGTCTCCGACAGCGAGTCCGCCTGCCGGCGCCAGCCGCGATGAAAATCCATCAGCGAGGTCGAATAGAGATCGCCGCGACTGAGGCCGTAGCCGTCGCCGAACATCATGGTCTGGGTCAGGCCCTCGGTGCCGATGGGGGTCCAGATCGCGCCGCCCAACAGATGCATCGGGATCGACACCGTCTCCACGCTGGCGCCAAGATCCTTGAAGCGTTTTGCCGCCTCGCGCACGCTTTCATTCACCGCGGCCTCTGCGACCGGCTGCTCGAAGCCTTCCTTGACGATGCCGATCTTCATGCCCTTGACGCCCTGGCCGAGTGCTTTGGTGTATTCCTCGACCTTCGGCGCCTTGATGCGGGGATCGTAGCCGTCGTCGCCGGCGAGCACTTCGAGGAGCAGCGCGTTGTCCGCGACTGTTGCGGTCATCGGGCCGGTATGATCGACATAGATCTCGATCGGCATGATCCCGGTATAGGGCACGAGACCCCAGGTCGGTTTCATGCCGTAGATGCCGCAGAACGAGGACGGCATGCGGATCGAACCGCCCTGGTCGCCGCCGATCGCCATGTCGACCTCGCCGAGCGCGACCACGACGCCCGAACCCGACGACGAGCCGCCGGCCGAGTAACCCATCTTGTGCGGATTATGCACCGGCCCGTAGGAGCCGGTGTGGCTGCCGCCAGACAGGCAGAAGTGCTCGCAATGCACCTTGCCCTTGATCTCGGCGCCGGCATCCAGCATGCGCGTGACGATGGTGGCGTCGAAATCGGGCACATAGCCCTCCAGCGTCGACGAGCCGTTGGTCATGGGAACGCCGGCCAGCATGATGTTGTCCTTCAGGGCAACGGTCTTGCCCTTGAGCTTGCCGCTGGCGGCACCCTTCACGGTCGACTTGCGATACCAGGCATTGCGAGGGTTCTCCTCGGCTGAGGGCCTGTATCCGGGCGTGCGCGGGTACTTCACCTCCGGCAATTCGTCGGGCATCGCGGCAACGAGATTGTAGGCCTCGATCGAGCCCTGCATCAGGCCGCGAAACGAGGCAACGTCGTCGTCGGTCAGCGAAAGGCCGCACTGCTCGGCGACGCTGCGAAGCTGGGCTGGCGTGGGAAGGACAACTGTCATGGCGCTCTCCTGAAGTTTCTTGCAACGAACGTTGGGGCGCGGTCGCCCCCGGCGCGACGCACGCACCACCGGCCTCGCCAAAACATTCAAAACGGAAATATTTTCCTTTTCAAGTATTATTTTGCCGGTGTGTGCCCCGCGGATTGTCGCGCGAGTCAGATCGGCTTGATCAGCTTGAAGTCGAGACCATCGGCCTCGGCGAGATGCATCGGCATCCGCACGTGCCCGTTGCGGACGGTGACCTGCCCGCGGGCGCCGCCGTAGACGATATTGCGGCCGGCTGCCAGCATCGGACCCATCGCCAATGAGCCGGCCTTGTTGGCGACCGCTTCGAGAAAGCGCAGGCCCTCGTACCCGGACTGCCCGACCGAACCGATCGGCGGCGCATTCGGCCCGAACATCGCGCGATAGCGGCTCTGGAAGTCGTCATTGGCGCGCGCGCCGGTGCCGGTGAAATAGCCCGAGGCGCAGAACATGTTCTCGCTGTTGTCGGCGCCGATGCCGAGCAGCACCGTCTCGTCCATGGCTCCCGCAAGCCGCAGCGTGGTGGCGCCCAGGCCGCATTCGCCGAAGGCGCGATTGAAGGTGCTGCTGTCGGTGCCGATCAGCGAGATCAGCACCACGTCAGGCCGCGCGGCGCGAATGCGCGCCAGATGCGGCTCGTGATTGTCCTCGCCGAGTGGAACGAACTCCTCGCCGACGACGTGGCCGCCGGTTTCCCTGATGTAGTTCTTCACCGCACGGTGCGATTGCCAGGGCCAGACATAATCGCTGCCGATCAGGTACCAGCGCTTTGCTTTCTTGACATCCGCCAGCCAGTGGATCGATGGCCGGCTCTGCCAGCGCGGCGTCTCGCCGATCGCCATCACGCCCGGCGTGCGCTCGCCGCCTTCATAGACCGGCGTGTAGATGTAGGGGATGCGATGCCGCGTGGTGATGTCGCGCAAGGCGACGCGGACCGCGCTGGTGTGCAAGCCCACGATGAGATCGATCTCGTCGAACGCGATCGCCTGCTCGGCCCGGTTCAGGACCTCGTCGAGCGGCCCGCCGGCGTCATAGATCGACAGCTCGAGCTCGCGGCCGAGAATGCCGCCGCGCTTGTTGATCTCGGCGACGGCGAGCTGCGCGCTGTTGGTCGCACAAGGCCCCCACACTCCGGGCGAGCCGGTGCAGCAGAGGAAGCCGCCGATGCGCAGCTTGTTGGCGCGGCGTCGCCTGAGAAACGCGTGATCGCTGGGCGACAACGCACCCTCGGCCGCCGATGACGACAGATTCCTGAACAGCAAGGACGGCGGCAACGCCGGGCCGCCGTGAGCCGGGAAGTTTACCGTCGCGCGCACGCCAACTCCTGTCTGGGACCAGACCTGAAAGCACGTTCTTCGGGCGGCCGCGGCTTCCGCCCTTTTGTTGGGCAATCATCCTATTTTGAAAATATTGAATATTCAACAATTGAAGTGCATATAGATGCAGCATTGATTGCAAGACATTCACTCATTTGGGTCAAGACGAAGTCTTAGCCGTGGCAAAACCGTCGAAAGAAAACTCCCCGATCACCGAACACCTCGCTTACCTGCTCGCGCAAGCCAACCGGGAGATCAACCGGCAGCTCGAACTGCGGTTGAGCAAGGAAGGCGTGCCAGTGGAGCAGTGGCGCATCCTGAAAGTGCTGTCGGATGGCAACGGCCATTCGATGGGCGAGCTCGCCGATGCCGTGCTGCTCAACCATCCGACGCTGACCAAGATGATCGACCGCATGGTCTCCGACACGCTGGTCTATCGCGTGCAGGACCCGAACGATCGCCGCAAGGTGCTGATGTTCATCTCCGACCGCGGCAAGGTGCTGTGCAAGAAGCTCAACTCGCTCGCGGTTGATCAGGAGGAGCACATCCTCGAGAGCTACGGCGACAAGTCGACGAGCGAATTGAAGCGGCTGCTGGAGAGCTTGATCGATAGTTCGAATTGAAGGGCGCGTATCGCCAAGTTGCGACGTAGCCAACCAAGCGAAGACTGTTGTCCCGGCGAACGCCGGGACCCATAACCACAGGACGTGGTTGTTTCAAAGATTAGTAGTTACGCTTCCTCGCGCGGTACGACGACTGCGCACCTTCGATAGATTCCGCGGTATGGATCCCGGCGTTCGCCGGGACGACGGCGGAATGTGCAGCAGCGCAATCGCACATAGCTGACGCCGCCGCGTACCGGGTCGCCCGGTCAAGCCGGGCGACGACAGCGGGAATTGAGGCGCGAACTTCGCGCCTCATGCGCGCTCGATAACGCAGCTAGCAGCTACGCATACCGCCCGTGGCAGTGCTTGTACTTCTTGCCACTGCCGCAGGGGCAATCCTCGTTGCGGCCGACCTTGCCCCAGCTGGCCGGATTCTTGGGATCGCGGAGCGCGGCGTCGGTGGCCTGCGGGGCGAGGGTGACGCTGGCGAGGGCCATCTCGTCTTCGCCGGTGTTCGGGTCGAACTTGTGCGCTTCCATCGCCGGCAGCACCGGGGCTTCCTGCTCCGGCGGGACGATCTCGACGCGCATCAGCTGCGCCGTGACGGCCTCGCGCAGATGCGCGCTCATCTCCTGGAAGAGATTGAAGGCCTCGGTCTTGTACTCCTGCAACGGATCGCGCTGGCCGTAGCCGCGCAGGCCGATGACCTGGCGCAGATGGTCGAGCATGATCAGATGCTCGCGCCAGAGATGGTCGAGGGTCTGCAAGAGGATGGTCTTCTCGACGTAACGCATCACGTCGGGGCCCCATTGCGCGACCTTGGCGGCCATGTGCTCGTCGGCCTTGGTCTCGATGCGGGTCAGCAGCTCCTCGTCGGCGATGCCTTCTTCCTTGGCCCAGTCGTCGACCGGCAGGTCGAGATCGAGCACGCGCTTCAATTCTTCCTTCAGGCCGGCGACGTCCCACTGCTCGGCATAGGCATGCTCGGGCACGTGCTTGGCGACGAGGTCGTCGATGAAGGCGTGACGCATGTCGGTGACGGTCTCGGCGACGCTCTCGTCCTTCATCAGGTCGACGCGCTGGTCGAAGATCACCTTGCGCTGGTCGTTCTGGACGTTGTCGAACTTGAGCAGGTTCTTGCGGATGTCGAAGTTGCGCGCCTCGACCTTCTGCTGCGCCTTCTCCAGCGCCTTGTTGATCCAGGGATGGATGATCGCCTCGCCCTCCTGCAGGCCGAGACGCTGCAGCATGCTGTCGAGACGGTCCGAGCCGAAGATGCGCATCAGATCGTCTTCCAGCGACAGGAAGAACTTCGAGCGGCCGGGATCGCCCTGACGGCCGGAACGGCCGCGCAGCTGGTTGTCGATGCGGCGGGATTCATGGCGTTCGGAGCCGATGATGTAGAGGCCGCCCGGCTTCTTCACGGTCTTGGCGGGCTTTGAACCCTTCGCCGGCTCGAGCTCGACGGTCTCCTCGGCCTTCAGCACGATGTCGCGGAAGTGCTCGATGTCGGCCTTGATCTGCTCGATCTTCTTGGCCTTCTCGGCCTCATCGGTGATCCCGGCAGTCTCCTGCTGGAGGCGCATCTCGAGCGAGCCGCCGAGCTTGATGTCGGTACCGCGGCCGGCCATGTTGGTCGCGATCGTGATCGCGCCGGGCACGCCGGCTTCCGCGACGATGTAGGCTTCCTGCTCGTGGAAGCGCGCGTTCAGCACCGCGAACAGCTTTGCCTGCTTGCCGGCGCGGGCGGCGGCATAGAGCTTGTCGAGCGCGTGCTCCTTGCCGAAGTCGATCTGCTTGTAGCCGTTCTGCTTCAGGAATTCGGCGAGCACTTCCGACTTCTCGATCGAGGCGGTACCAACCAGCACCGGCTGAAGCCGCGAGTTCGCCCGCTCGATCTCGGCAAGGATCGCCTGGTACTTTTCCTTCTGCGTGCGGTAGACCTCGTCGTCCTCGTCGAGGCGCGCGATCGACAGATTGGTCGGGATCTCCACGACCTCGAGCTTGTAGATGTCGAACAATTCGTCCGCTTCGGTCGCGGCCGTGCCGGTCATGCCGGCCAGCTTCTCGTACATGCGGAAGTAGTTCTGGAACGTGATCGAGGCCAGCGTCTGGTTCTCGGGCTGGACCTGGACGTGCTCCTTCGCCTCCAGCGCCTGGTGCAGGCCTTCCGAATAGCGGCGACCCGGCATCATGCGGCCGGTGAACTCGTCGATGATGACGACCTCGTTGTCGCGGACGATGTAGTCCTTGTCGCGGGTGAACAGCGTGTGGGCACGCAGCGCCTGGTTGATGTGGTGCACGACGGAGACGTTCTCGACGTCGTAGAGCGACTCGCCCTTGAGCTGGCCGGCATCGCGCAGCAGCGTCTCGATCTTCTCCATGCCGGCTTCGGTCAGCGTCACCGTGCGCTGCTTCTCGTCGACCTCATAGTCGGTCTTGTCGAGCCGGGGCAGGAAGCCGTCGATGGTGTTGTAGAAATCGGAGCGGTCGTCGAGCGGGCCGGAGATGATCAGCGGCGTGCGCGCTTCGTCGATCAGGATGGAGTCGACCTCGTCGACGATGGCGAAGAAGTGCGGCCGCTGGACCATGTCCTCGAGCCGGTACTTCATGTTGTCGCGCAGATAGTCGAAGCCGTACTCGTTGTTGGTGCCGTAGGTGATGTCGCAGGCATAGGCCGCCTTGCGCTCGGCATCGTCGAGGCCGTGCACGATCACGCCGGTGGTCAGGCCGAGGAAGCCGTAGATCTGGCCCATCCAGCCGGAGTCGCGGCGGGCGAGGTAGTCGTTGACGGTGACGACGTGGACGCCCTTGCCGGCGAGCGCGTTGAGGTAGACCGCGAGCGTTGCCACCAGCGTCTTGCCTTCGCCGGTCTTCATCTCGGCGATGTCGCCCTCGTGCAGCACCATGCCGCCGATCAGCTGGACGTCGAAATGGCGCTGGCCGAGCGTGCGCTTGGCCGCCTCGCGCACGGTGGCGAAGGCGGGGACCAGGAGGTCGTCGAGCGTCTTGCCCTCGGCGAGCTGCTTCTTGAACTCGGCGGTGCGGGCCTTGAGGGCCTCGTCGGAAAGCTTCGAGACTTCGGGCTCCAGCGCGTTGATCGCGTTGACGCGGGACTGGTATCCCTTCACCCGCCTATCGTTGGAGGAGCCGAAAAACTTGCGGGCGAGCGCGCCGATCATGACCAGTTCCTGTGTTCGCGATTTAACCGCGTGGCAGCCAAAAGGTTGTCACCCGCCTGCCTATCAACTCACCGTGACGCCTGATGGCGCCAGAGCCCGGACTGCGGGGGTCGTCCGCCATATGGGTGGGAATTGGGCAAGTCAGGGTTCAACGGCCAAAAACGCAGCAAAATAAACGCCATCGCCATGGACGCGACCGGGCAGAGATATGGCCGGGTCCGAGCCTTGTCAACGGCGGCCGCATTGCGGCTAATTCATCAAATTGACAGACTTTTCGCGTTGCAAAGGCCCCCTGAATTGGGCGAGTGTCCGCCCCGCTCGAGCAGCCCCCTGCTTCAACAAAAGGATTTTCCATGACCACCTCGTTCCCGGTAACCACCGGCCAGCGTTTCCGCCTTGCTTCCGCCCTGGCTGGCAGCCTCGCTCTGGCGCTGACCCTGGCGTTCGCAGGCCCGCTCCGGGCCGCCGACGATCCGGTGCTGGCGAAGGTCAATGGCGCCGAGATCAAGAAGAGCGACGTCGCCATGGCCGAGGAGGAACTCGGACCGAGCCTCGCGCAGATGGACCCAGCAACCAAGGACGAAAACGTCCTTTCGTTCCTGATCGACATGAAGATCGTCTCCAAGGCCGCCGAGGACAAGAAGATCGCGGACAGCGAGGAGTTCAAGAAGCGCCTGGCGTTCGCCCGCAACCGCCTGCTGATGGACAGCCTGCTCGCGGGCGAGGGCAAGGCCGCAACCACCCCGGACGCCATGAAGAAGGTTTATGAGGAGGCCTCCAAGCAGATCACCGGAGAGCAGGAGGTGCGCGCCCGCCACATCCTGGTCGAGACCGAGGACGAGGCCAAGGCGGTGAAGGCCGAGCTCGACAAGGGCGCCGATTTCGCCGAGCTCGCCAAGAAGAAGTCCAAGGATCCGGGCTCCGCCGACGGCGGCGACCTCGGCTTCTTCACCAAGGAGCAGATGGTGCCGGAATTCTCGGCCGTGGCATTCGCGCTGGAGCCGGGCAAGATCTCCGACCCCGTCAAGTCGCAGTTCGGCTGGCACATCATCAAGGTCGAGGAAAAGCGTAACCGCAAGGCGCCGGACTTCGAGCAGGTCAAGGCCCAGATCGAGAACTACGTCACCCGCAAGGCTCAGGCCGATTACGTCGCCAAGCTGCGCGCTGAGGCCAAGGTCGAGCGGATGGACCAGGCCGACGCCTCCAAGGATGCCAAGCCGGACGCCAAGCCGGCCGACGCGGCGAAGCCCTCCGACAGCAAGATGGCTCCGCCCGCCAAGAAGTAAGAATTCGCTGTCACTTCGGTGACGTGAAGAGTATCTAAGCCTTCGTGATGCCCGGCCTCGTGCCGGGCATCTGCATATCCAGACCTCACCAAGGCGCCCCGATGTCCTCAACCGTCTCCCCGCTCGCCCCGAAGAACGTTCCCGACATGCCCGTGATCGCGGGGGTCCGTCTCGCGACGGCCGAGGCCGGCATCCGCTACAAGAACCGCACCGACGTGCTGCTGGCGGTGATGGACAAGGGCACCGCGGTCGCGGGCGTCTTCACCAAGTCGAAGTGCCCGTCGGCGCCGGTGGAATGGTGCCGCGCCAAACTCAAGGGCGGCAAGGCCCGCGCGCTGGTCGTCAATTCCGGCAATGCCAACGCCTTCACCGGCAAGACCGGCCGCGCCTCCACCGCGCTGACCGCCAAGATCGCGGCCAAGGCGGTCGGGTGCAGCGAGGGTGAGATCTTCCTGGCCTCGACCGGCGTGATCGGCGAGCCGCTCGACGCGACCAAGTTCGACGGCGTGCTGGGACGCCTGGCCGAGACCGCCGAGCCCGGCGACTACCTCGCCGCGGCCAAGGCGATCATGACCACCGACACCTTCCCCAAGGTCGCGACCGCGACCGTCAAGCTCGGCAAGGCCAAGGTCACCATCAACGGCATGGCCAAGGGCGCCGGCATGATCGCGCCCGACATGGCGACGATGCTGTCCTTTATCTTCACCGATGCGCCGATCGCGCCGACCGCGCTCCAGGCGCTGCTCAAGGCCGGTGTCGAGGACACGTTCAACGCCGTGACGATCGACGGCGACACCTCGACCTCAGACACGCTGCTGGCGTTCGCCACCGGCGCTGCCGCCGCGCACGGCGCGCCAAAGATCAGCCGCGCCAGCGATCCGCGCCTGAGGGCGTTCGTCAAGGCGTTCAACCAGATCCTCGCCAACCTGTCCGAACAGGTCGCCCGCGACGGCGAAGGCGCGCGCAAGCTGGTCGAGATCACCGTCGAAGGCGCCAAGACCAAGGCGTCCGCGCGCAAGATCGCGATGTCGATCGCCAACTCGCCGCTGGTCAAGACCGCGATCGCCGGCGAGGACGCCAATTGGGGCCGCGTGGTGATGGCAGTCGGCAAGGCCGGCGAGCCCGCCGACCGCGACAAGCTCTCGATCTCTTTCAACGGCATCCGCGTCGCCAAGAGCGGCGCACGCGATCCCGACTATGACGAGGCCCAGGTGTCGGAAGCGATGAAGGCGCCGGAGATCGCGATCAAGGTCTCGCTCGGCCTCGGCAAGGGCCGCGACCGCGTCATGACCTGCGATCTCACGAAGGAGTATGTGGCGATCAACGGGGATTACAGGTCTTGAGTCTTCTCCCTCTCCCCGTGCTTACGCGGAGAGGGTTGGGGTGAGGGGCCTCTCTCCACACGTGAGATCGTCGAGGGACCTGTACCCCCTCACCCGGAATCCGCGCTACGCGCGAATTCCGACCTCTCCCCGCAAGCGGGGAGAGGTGAACAAGTCTCACCCCGAAATCCGCGCGTCGGCGACGGCCTTCTTGAACAGCGCGTTCATCGCATCCGAGATGCCTTGGGTCGGGCTCACCTCGAAATAGAGGCCCGGCGAGGCGCAGGCCTGCATGTTCTGCGCGATCTTGCTGTTCGGAGACGGCCCCCACGTCCCGGCGTTGAAGGGGGCGATCCATGTGCTGTACCAACTGTCGGTCGGGGGTTGATATGTTGTGTACAGCACCGCGATCTTGATACCCCGGTCCTTGAGAGTCTTGCAGAGCGCCGGATTGATCGGCGACTGACAGCGGTTTGTTGGGGTGTAAAGTGGATACGCAGCGGATGAGACGCTACACATCGTCTTGCCCGAGTTGGTCTCGTCGGCGACGCCATCCGATACAAGGAACAGATATTTCAGCGGTGAGGCGGATGTGCCGGGTCCCGGCGAGGCGATTTCGTTATTGATCGCAGGAAAAATGGTGGTGAAGGGCGTATCCTTGTCGGCAGTATACGCGTCATTCTGACCGGCCACCGCCATCAGGTCGATGCCTCCCGCCGCGGTCTTGGCGGATGTCAGGCTCGACGAGAGCGAAAACAGATTTCTCAATCCGATCGTCGCTGACGCACCGCCGAAATCGTAGATCGCCATTCTGAACTGGTTCGTGTAAGTCTGCGTGTTCCTGGCTGTGTCCATCAAGTTCGCGCTCGCCTGGCGCACCACGTCGATTCGGGTCGTGATGCCATTTGCTTTGGCAATGTCGTAGTTGCTTGTGCCGGCCGCCTTGGTGGTGTCGTGACACGCGAATGCGCATCCACCTGTCCTTGCCTGCATATTCGTGATGTCCGCCGGCGTCGCCGCCACGCCCATCGAGGGCGAATTGTCCAGCAGGAGGTAGAAGTCGACATAGAGCGGCATGGTGGCCGTCGAGGTCGACGTGCCGGTGAGGGCCAGCGAGGTCTTGCCGATCACACCGAGGAACATGGTGTTGACGGTGGCGCTGAACGTGACAGTCGAGGTGACGGTCGAGCCGCTCTTGACCACGGTCGGCGTGACGGTGCCGGGCGTATAGCCGGTCAGATTGGCAACGTTGGCATTGAAGATGTTCTGCGCGTCGGTGACGCCCACCGCGATCGAGCCATCCGAGGTCATCGTGCCCGCGGCGGCAAACGCCGGCGAGGCCTTGGCGATCGAGCCGACGCTGGCGGCATCGGCCGCAGCCTGAAGCTTGGACCGGATCTGCGTCGCGCGCGAGTAATCGACCGCGCAGCCGACCACCGTGATCAGGGGAACGCAGGCCAGCGCGAAGATCACCGCGATGTTGCCACGCCGGTCGCGGACGAAATGGCATAAGAGAGTGGGAAACGCAGCGCGCATAGCTCGGGTCCAGAGTGGTTTTAGGAGTTCCCACCCTAGGAACCGACGATTAAATATGACTTATGGGGTTCCCGGAAATGCGGCCGCGACGCAGTTAACGAACCGTTACGGATCATCTTCAACGAGCAATATTTTTGGCATGGCCGATCTCAAACTGACACTGGTGGTGGCCTGCGCGCTGGTCGACACGGACAAGCGCGTGCTGATCGCACAGCGTCCCGAGGGCAAGGCGCTGGCGGGCCTCTGGGAATTCCCCGGCGGCAAGCTCGAGCCCGGCGAACGGCCGGAGCAGAGCCTGATCCGCGAGCTCCATGAGGAGCTCGGCATCACCGTCGCCGAACCGTGCCTGGCCCCGCTGACGTTTGCGAGCTACGGCTACGAGACGTTTCACCTCCTCATGCCGCTCTACATCTGCCGGCGCTGGGAAGGGCTGGTCACCGCACGCGAAGGCCAGAACCTCGCCTGGGTCCGCGCCAACAGACTGCGCGACTACCCGATGCCGCCCGCGGACATTCCGCTGATCCCGCATTTGATCGATTTGCTGATGTGAGTTGAAGTGCGAGCCACTTGCTCGGCGTCATGCCCGGCTTGTCCCGGGCATCCACGATCTTTGTGTCGAGTTGAAAGGCGTGGATGGCCGGGTCAAGCCCGGCCATGACGAAGGAGAGAGCTTACGTCTCCCCCGCCTTCTTCACCGCCTCCGCCAGACTCGCTTTCGCCGATCCCGGCTTGAGCGGCTGCTGCTGGCTCGCATGCGGGGCCCAGCCGGACAGCCAGATGATGTCGAATGTCGCGCGAATGCGGCCGTCGGCATCGGCGAAGCGCTCGGCGTAGATTTCGGCCATCCGCAGCAGCGTGGCGCGACGGCTCGGCGCGCGGCGGCGCTCGATCAGCACATTGGCCGCGCCCATGCGGCGCAGGTCCTGCATCAGCGCGAACGCATTGCCATAGCGCACCACGACGCGGTCGACATCGGTCACCGGCAGCGCAAAGCCGGCCCGCTGCAACAGCGCGCCGATGTCGCGAAGATCAGCGAACGGCGCCACGCGCGGGGAGACACCGCCCTCGCATTCGGCTTCCGCCGCGGCAAAGGCTTGGCGCAGCTCGGTCAGGCTGTCGCCGCCGATCATCGCGGCGAGCAGCAACCCGTCCGGCTTCAGCGCGCGGCGGATTTGCGCCAGCACGCCCGGCAGATCGTTGACGAATTGCAGCGCCAGTGCAGAGACGACGAGATCGAGACTTTCCGGCGCGAAGGGCAATTTCTCTGCGCCCGCCGCATCGAGCGCGATCCGCTCGATGGAAGGAAGCCGCGCCCGCAGCCCCGCGAGTCCCTCCCCGGGTGTCCAGAGATCGACCGGCGCATGAAACTCCCGCATCACCGCGGCCAACCGGTCGGACATATCCTCGGCAACACGATCGAGCAGGAATGTGACCCCGCCCTGCGCCTGCGCGCGCCGTTGCCGTGCATGCAGCAAGGCGCGATCGAACAAGGCGGGCGGGATTTGCGGGGTCTGGGCCATGCCGCTGGTTACGCCGATCATGCTGGGCATTGCAATCGCTCTCGTGTCCCGGACGCGGTGCGGCACGAAGTGACGCTCCGCAGAACCGGGACCCATGCTTCTGCGCACACAGCTCCTGGGCCCCGGCTCAGCAGCGCACCACTGCGCGATGCGCTGCGTCCGGGGCACGAGACCGAATTCCGCCGCTTGAGCCGAATATCGCTCGGCGCTAGCCTTCCCTCATGGAAGCCGAAAGTGCCCCTGCCCGTTCCATCGCCGCACCACTGCGTGCCGCATGGACCGCCAGCCGCCACGTGCTGGCGCGGGCGGCCCGGCTTGCGCTCGACATCGCGCTGCCAACGCTGTGCGTCTCCTGCCGCGAACCGGTCGATGGCGAAGGCGTTTGCGCTTCGTGCTGGGCCAAGCTGTCGTTCATCGAGCGGCCCTATTGTCCGCGGCTCGGCATTCCCTTCGTCTATGATCCCGGCCCCGACATGCTGTCGATGGAGGCGATCGCGAGCCCGCCGGCGTACCAGCGGGCGCGAGCCGCCGTGCGCTATGACGACGTCGCCCGCACGCTGGTGCATGCGCTGAAATACCAGGACCGCACTGATCTGGCGCCGGCCATGGGCCGCTGGATGGCGCGCGCGGGCGGCGAGCTGCTGGCCGGCGCCGACATGCTGGTGCCGGTGCCCCTGCATTGGCGGCGGGCCTGGCGCCGCCGCTACAACCAGTCCGGGGCGCTGGCGCGCATCATCGAGCGGCAGAGCGGGGTGAAAGTAAGGGCTGAGGTGCTGCGCCGGGTGCGCGCCACCGAGCAGCAGATCGGGCTGTCGCGAGCCCAGCGCGCCACCAATGTGCAGGGCGCATTCCAGGTATCCCGCGACCATCAGGCCGAGATTCAGGGCCGCCGCATCATCCTGATCGACGACGTCCTGACCACGGGTGCGACGCTGGACGCCTGCGCGCGGGCCCTGCTCCGCGCCAAAGCGGCCCAGGTCGACGTGCTGGTCTTTGCCCGGGTTGTCGAGAGCGGCCCCCGTCCCATATAATTCAATGAATTCATGACATGAAAGCGCTGGACGAGATGACCGCTGCTGTCGAGATCTACACGAGGCCGGGTTGCGGCTATTGTTCCGCCGCGAGGTCCCTTCTGACCCGGAAGAAGGCGACCTTCGCGGAGTTCGACGTCGCCAAGAACCCGTCCTGGCGTCAGGAGATGTACGACCGCGCCGGCGAGGGCTCGACCTTCCCGCAAATCTGGATCGGCGGAACCCATGTCGGCGGCTGCGACGAGCTTTATGCGCTCGATCGCGAGGGCAAGCTCGACGGTCTGCTCGAAAGCGTGAAGGCCGTCTCATGAGCGACAACAGGACCTTCACCGCCGCGATGGTGCAGATGCGCACCGGCCTGATGCCCGGCCCGAGCCTCGAACAGGCCACCAGGCTGATCCGGCAGGCGGCGGCCAATGGCGCCGATTACGTGCAGACGCCCGAAGTCAGCAACATGATGCAGCTGAACCGCAAGGCGCTGTTCGAGCATCTGCAGAGCGAGGAGGATGACGCCTCGCTCAAGGCCTACCGCGCGCTCGCAGCTGAGCTGAAGATCCACATCCATGTCGGCTCGCTGGCGCTACGCTTCTCGCCTGACAAGGCGGTCAACCGCTCCTTCCTGATCGGGCCCGAGGGCAACGTGCTCGCGAGCTACGACAAGATCCACATGTTCGACATCGAGCTGCCGGACGGCGAGAGCTATCGCGAATCCGCCAATTACCAGCCGGGCGAGACCGCCGTGATCTCCGACCTGCCCTGGGGCCGCGTCGGCTTGACGATCTGCTACGACGTGCGCTTCCCCGCGCTTTACCGCGCGCTGGCCGAGAGCGGCGCCTATTTCATCACGGTGCCGTCGGCCTTCACCCGCAAGACCGGGGAAGCTCATTGGCACGTGCTGCTGCGCTCGCGCGCGATCGAGACCGGCTGCTTCATCTTTGCCGCCGCCCAGGCCGGCCTGCATGAGAACAAGCGCGAGACCTATGGTCATTCGCTGATCATCGATCCCTGGGGCGAGATCCTCGCCGAGGGCGATGTCGAGCCCGGCATCATCATGGCGAAGATCGACCCGGCGAAGGTCGAGACCGCCCGCCGCGCGATCCCCTCGCTCCAACACGGCCGCCGCTTTGGCGTCGCCGATCCCAAGGCGGGGCCGGATCACCTGCACCTCGTGCGGGGATCAGCATGATCCGCTACGCACTGCACTGCGACCGCGGCCACGACTTCGAAAGCTGGTTCCAGAGTTCGTCCGCCTACGATTCGCAGGTGAAGCGAAAGCTCGTGACCTGCCCGATCTGCGGCTCGGCCAAGGTCGCCAAGGCGATCATGGCCCCGCGCATCGTCGGCAAGAAGGGGCGCGGCCGCGCGACGCCGCCGCCGGAGCCTGCGGCTGCGACCACGCCCGAGGCTGCGCCGTCAGGGCCGACCTCGCTGCTGATGGCGCAGGAGCGCGAGCTGCGCACCAAGCTGAAGGAGCTGCGCGACCACATCGTCAAGAACGCCGACAATGTCGGCGAGCGCTTCGCCAACGAAGCCCGCGCGATGCATTACGGCGACAAGGAGCACCGTCCGATCTACGGCGAGGCCTCACCGGAAGAGGCGAAGTCGCTGATCGACGAAGGTATCGAGGTCTCGCCGCTGCCGACCCTACCGGAAGACAGGAACTGAGGCGTCCCTTCTTCGTCATGGCCGGGCTTGACCCGGCCATCCACGTCTTTCTTTCCTACAGCACGAAGAACGTGGATGCCCGGGACAAGCCCCGGGCATGACGGCGGCTGAGAAGTCAGGCCCCCACCAGCAGCGCGACGCCCGCCACGATCAGCACAATTCCAAAAATCTCGCGCGGCGCGATCGGCTGCTTGAACGAGTAGTAGGCGACGCCTTGCGCGAACAGCACCTCGATCAGCGCGAGGGTGCGGACATTGGCGGCGGCCGTCAGCGCGAAGGCCAGGAACCAGAACTGCGAGGCGAAGGCGCCCGTGAAGCCCGCCAGCATCGACGGCCGCCACATCCCGAGGATGCCCCGCAACACGTCCGGCGCACGCCAGAGCAGATAGATCGTCAGCACCAGCGTCTGCACGAACAGGCCAAGCACCAGGGTGAAGGACGAGGCCGTCACGAACGACACGTTCGGCACGGTGATGATGGCGCCACGGAAGCCGACTGCGGAGAGTGCGAACGCGGCGGCCGCGACGAGGCCGGTGATGGTCGGCTTCAGCTCGGCAAAGCTCTTCTCGCCGCCGGGCCGCAGCGCGGTGATGACGACGCCGATTGTCGCGATCAGGATCGCCAGCACCTTCAGCCAGGTCAGGTGATCGCCGAGGAAGACGAAGCCGAAGATCGCGGTCTGGATCGCCTCGGTCTTGAGATACGCCGTCGTCACCACGAAGGAGCGGTCGTTCATTGCGAGCAGCATCAGGCCGGTTGCGACGATCTGGCTGAGCGCCCCGAGCAGCAGCCACGGCCAGAACGCGGTCGGCGGCATGCCGATATGATCGCCGGTTGCGACCACCACCACGCTTAAGAACAGCAGCGAGAACGGAAAGCCGAACAAAAAGCGGATGTTGGTCGCGCCCCAGGTCCCGAGCGGCTTGGTCAGCGACCGCTGCATCGCATTGCGCGCGACCTGCCCGAGCGCGGCGATGACGGTAAAGGGAATCCAGAGGCTGGTGACGGTGAGCATGAGGGGGTGGCTAATGCAGGAAGGGCGGGGCCAACCTGCAAGCTGAGGCGCATGCGGTCAACCGCGGGGATGTCATGGGAGCGATGCTCTCGCAACAAATACCGTCGTCGTCCCTGCGAACGCAGGGACCCCTAACCCCAGGGAGCAATTTGGCGACCGCTGCCAACCCACGCATCCAACACCGCGCCCCACCGATGGATTCCGCGGTATGGGTCCCTGCGTTCGCAGGGACGACACCATTTGTGGAGATACAGCTCGCGCCTTACTCGCCCCCTCACACCATCCCTTCCGCCACCACCATGTAGTTCACGTCCATGTCCGACGAGAGCGACCATTTGTCGGCGAAGGGGGAGTAGACGACGCCGGTCTGCTCCGTGATGACGAGGCGGTTGTCGAGGAGGTATTTGGTCAGTTCGTCCGGGGTGACGAACTTGTTCCATTCGTGGGTGCCGCGCGGCAGCCAGCGCAGGACATATTCGGCGCCGACGATGGCGAGCGCAAAGCTCTTCCAGTTCCGGTTCAGCGTCGAGACCACCATCAGCCCGTTCGGCTTCAGCATTGCGGCGCAGCGCTTGAGGAAAACGCCGACATCGACGACGTGCTCGACCACTTCCATCGCCAGCACGATGTCGAAGCGCTCGCGCGGGTCGATTTCCTCGACCGTGGTGCAGCGGTAGTCGATCGCAAGATGGCTCTTGTCGGCATGCAGCTTCGCCGCGGCGATGTTGCTGGCCGACGGATCGACGCCGATGACTTGCGCGCCGAGACGCGCCAGCGGCTCGCACAAAAGGCCGGCGCCGCAGCCGATGTCGAGCACGCGCAAGGACCCGAGACAATTGAGGCTGCGCACATTGCGCTCGAACTTGCGGCAGGCGGCGTCGCGGATATAGCCGAGCCGCAGCGGGTTGATCCGGTGCAGCGGCGCCATCTTGCCCTTGGGGTCCCACCACTCCGCGGAGAGTTTCGAGAATTTCGCGATCTCGGCGGCGTCGACGGTCGAGCCCGGCTGGGCGGTTGCGGTGGCGGAGGTGTTTTGCTGCATGCTCATGGTTACGCGCGGTCCTACCGCGTGGTGATCGAACTACGGAAGGCGAGCGGCGAGGCGATGGTCCGGATGGTTTCGCGGCCTTCGCCGACGCCGTTGATGGTCACGTCGCCGTAGTTGAGAATACGTCCAAGAATCGACTGGTTGACGTCGACACTCTCGACCTTGTCGAGCGCCATTTCAAAGGTGCGGCGCTTGATGAACCCGGTCTTGTGCACAACCCTGAGGTTGGTGACGTCGGTCTCGGTGGTGAAGCGGTGGAACCAGCCCTTCAAGGTCCAGAACAGGGCCGCCAGAGCCACCACGCCCGCGGCGATGAGACAGAGAATCACGAGCCCGTCGACCGCGGTCTGCCGCGACAGAAGCAGAAGGCCTAGGGCCACGATCCAAGCCACGATCGCCGGAAAATAGAAGATCCAGTGCGCATTGGTCGAATACAGCACCCGCTCGCCGGGCTGCAGGATTTCGTCAATATAGCGCGCCATGACCTCGGTTAACCCATTGTCCGGATTGGGCCCCACAGGAACCCGCTTGCCCCCGGCCCCGCCCCTCTGTATACGCGCGGTCGGTATCCCCTGGCATCCGTCCAGCGCGGGTCACCATACTGATCCTTATGAAGGAATGCACGCGTCGTCATGAGCCGCCTCGTGATGAAATTCGGCGGCACGTCCGTCGCCAACATCGAACGTATCCGCAACGTCGCACGCCATGTGAAGCGTGAGGTCGATGCCGGCCATGAGGTGGCCGTGGTCGTCTCGGCGATGTCCGGCAAGACCAACGAGCTGGTGGCCTGGTGCACCGAGGCCTCGCCGATGCATGACGCGCGCGAATACGACGCCGTGGTCGCCTCGGGCGAGCAGGTCACGTCCGGCCTGCTTGCCATCGTACTCCAGGGCATGGGCATCCAGGCCCGCTCCTGGCAGGGCTGGCAGATCCCGATCAAGACCAGCGACGCCCATGCCTCGGCCCGGATCGAGGACATCGACGGCCGCGAGATCATCAAGCGCTTCCAGGAGCGCAAGGAGGTCGCGGTCATCGCCGGCTTCCAGGGTATCAACCCCGAGACCAATCGAATCACCACGCTCGGCCGCGGCGGCTCCGACACCTCGGCCGTCGCGGTTGCCGCGGCCGTCAAGGCCGACCGCTGCGACATCTACACCGACGTCGACGGCGTCTACACCACCGACCCGCGAATCGTGCCGAAGGCGAAAAGGCTCGACAAGATCGCATTCGAGGACATGCTGGAACTGGCCTCCCAGGGCGCCAAAGTGCTCCAGGTCCGCTCGGTGGAACTCGGCATGGTCCACAACATGCCGATCTTCGTCCGCTCGAGCTTCGACAAGCCCGAGGATATCGACCCGCATGCCAACCAGCCGCCCGGCACGCTGATCTGCAGCGAGGAGGAGATCATGGAAAGCCACGTCGTCACCGGCATCGCCTTTTCGAAGGACGAGGCCCAGATCTCGGTGCGCCAGATCGAGGACAAGCCGGGCGTTGCCGCCTCCATCTTCGGCCCGCTGGCGGATGCCAACATCAACGTCGACATGATCGTGCAGAACGTGTCCGAGGACGGCAAGACCACCGATCTCACCTTCACCGTGCCCGCCGCCGACTACACCCGCGCCAGGGACACGATCACCGCCGCCAAGGACAAGATCGGTTATGCACGGCTGGATACAGCCACCGACGTCGCAAAGATCTCGGTGATCGGCAGCGGCATGCGCAGCCATGCCGGCGTCGCCGCCCAGGCGTTCTCGGCCCTCGCGGGACGGAATATCAACATCCGGGCCATCACAACCTCCGAGATCAAATTCTCGGTCTTGATCGACACGGCTTACACCGAGCTTGCGGTGCGCACCCTGCACACGCTCTACGGCCTCGATCAGGGCTGAAGCCCCCCCGTCATCGCGCTTCAGATTGTCGTTTGAGCATGGTCTTTCCGGAAAACCGCTTCGCACTTTTCCGGACCATGCCTGGGCTAATTTTCTCTTAGCGGTCGCAGCAAACGTGAAGGTGTACACACCTTCGCGTTTGGCAGGCGTTTTGCTTGGCAAAACAAGCCTCAATTCGCTATACGGCGAACAGGGTGGGCTGCCGCAGACTGTGTCCCAGTTCAGGCCGCTGATTCGGTGCAAGCGAAGGTTTGCGCCTGCGCCGGACAAACAATTTGGTTGTTTTTCTGGAATTTTAGGCCAGCCGCCGGCCGATACCGCCGGGCCCGGCAGACGGAGGAGATTGACGGTTCATGCGGAGCGCGTCGGGAGGTCCCCGCGTCTTGTTGAGACGGCTCCGCGAAACCATGGCGGAGCAGGTCTCGGCCCAGGAGCGGCTGGACAAGATCGTGGTGCTGATCGCCGCCAACATGGTGGCCGAGGTATGCTCGGTCTATGTGCTGCGCATCGACAACACGCTCGAGCTCTACGCCACCGAAGGCCTCAACCGCGAGGCGGTGCACCACACCGTGCTCAGCGCCCATGAGGGCCTCGTCGGCCTCGTCGCCAGCGAGGCGACCCCGCTCAACCTGAGCGATGCGCAGAGCCATCCGGCCTTCTCGTTCCGCCCCGAGACCGGCGAAGAGATCTATCACTCCTTCCTCGGCGTGCCGATCCTGCGGGCCGGCAATACGCTCGGCGTGCTGGTCGTTCAGAATCGCGCCAAGCGCAACTATGTCGAGGAGGAGCTCGAGGCGCTTCAGACCACCGCGATGGTGCTGGCGGAGCTGATCGCCTCCGGCGAGCTGTCCGCACTGGCCCCGCCGGGCATGGAGCCCGCCGCGCGCCATTCCGCGCAGAAGGTCGGCGCCATCCTGTCGGAAGGCATCGCGCTCGGCCATGTCGTGCTGCACGAGCCGCGCGTCGTCATCAAGGATTACATCGCCGAGGACCTGCCGAAGGAGGTCAAGCGGCTCGACACCGCGCTTGCCAAGCTGCGCGCCGATCTCGACCGCATGCTGGAGCGCGGCGACGTCGCGGAGGGCGGCGAGCATCGCGAGGTGCTGGAAGCCTACCGCATGTTCGCCAACGACCAGGGCTGGTCGCACAAGCTGCACGAGGCGGTCGCGACCGGCCTCACGGCGGAAGCCGCCGTCGAGCGCGTGCAGTCAGACACCCGCGCGCGCATGCTGCGCTCGACCGATCCGTATCTGCGTGACCGGCTGCACGATCTCGAGGATCTCGGCTACCGCCTGATGCGGCAGCTGGTCGGCCAGGACCACGCGCCCTCGCGCGAGCAATTGCCCGACAACGCCATCGTCATCGCGCGCGCGATGGGCCCCGCGGCGCTGCTCGACTACGACCGCAAGCGCCTGCGCGGCATCGTGCTGGAGGAAGGCACCGCCAACTCCCACGTCTCGATCGTGGCACGCGCGCTCGGCATTCCCGCCGTCGGCGAGGTGCCGAACGCGCCGGGTATCGCCGATCCCGGCGACGCCATCATCGTCGACGGTACGTCGGGATCGATCTATGTGCGTCCGTCGCAGGAGATCGAGGCGGCTTTCGCCGAGCGCGTGCGCTTCCGCGCCCGCCGCCAGGCGCAGTACCTGGCGCTGCGCGATCGTCCCTGCGTCACCAGGGACGGCCAGAAGGTCGAGCTGATGATCAACGCGGGTCTTGCGATCGACCTGCCGCATATCGAGGACACCGGCAGCGCCGGCATCGGCCTGTTCCGCACCGAGCTGCAATTCATGGTCGGCCAGAGCCTGCCGCGCACCAGCGACCAGCTCGCGCTGTATCGCACCGTGCTGGATGCGGCCGGCACCAAACCCGTCACCTTCCGCACCCTCGACATCGGCGGCGACAAGGCGCTGCCCTATATGGAAGCCGTGATCGAGGAGAATCCCGCGCTCGGCTGGCGCGCGATCCGGCTTGGGCTCGATCGTCCCGGTCTGCTCCGCGGCCAGATCCGCGCACTGCTGCGCGCCGGCGGCGGCCGTGCGCTGCGCATCATGTTCCCGATGATCTCGGAGGTCGCTGAATTCGACTCCGCCAAGGCGCTGGTCGAGCGCGAGCTCACTTACCTGCGCCAGCATGGCCACACGCTGCCTGAAAGGATCGACATCGGCACCATGGTCGAGGTGCCGGCGCTGCTGTACCAGCTCGACGAGCTCCTGAAGAAGGTGGACTTCATCTCGGTCGGCTCTAACGACCTGTTCCAGTTCCTGTTCGCGGTCGACCGCGGCAATGCCAAGGTGTCCGAGCGCTTCGACACCATGTCGGCGCCGATCCTGCGCGTGCTGCGCGAGATCGCGCGCAAGTCGAACGCGGCGAAGAAGTCGCTGTCGCTCTGCGGCGAGATGGCCTCCAAGCCGATCGGCGCATTGGCGCTGATCGCGATGGGCTATCGCTCGTTGTCGCTGTCGGCGACCGCGCTCGGCCCGGTCAAGGCGATGGTGATCGACCTCGACGCGAAAAAGGCCGAAGCGATGCTCAATCCGCTACTGGATGCGCCCTCCGGCAGCATCTCGATCCGGCAGAAGCTGACGGAATTTGCCGAGGCCGAAGGCTTGGCGTTGTAGCGGGCCTGCCGCCCCTTCCCGCCGCCGCGCCGCTTTCCGCACTTTGAGACTGAACCGATGTCGTCACTCCCCGAAGCCAAACTGGACGTCCTGCTCGCGCATCATGCTTCGCTCGAGGCTGAATCGCTGGGCCAGCTCGCCTCCGAGCGCTATGTGCAGATCACCCGCGAGCTCGCCGAGATCACCCCGCTGATCGAGGCGGTGAAGGCCTATCGTTCTGCGGTCAAGGAGCTCGCCGACACCGAGGCACTGATCGCCGATCCCGCGACCGATGCCGAGATGCGCAGCATGGCGGAGAGCGAGCGCGACGAGCTGACGCCGAGGATCGAGGAGCTGGTCCAGAAGATCCGCGTCGCGCTCTTGCCCAAGGACGCCATGGACGACCGCAACGTGATGCTGGAAATCCGCGCCGGCACCGGTGGCGACGAGGCCTCGCTGTTCGCCGGCGACCTGTTCCGCATGTACGAGCGCTTCGCCAGCTTGCAGGGCTGGAAGGTCGAGGTGATCTCGGCGAGCGAAGGCACCGTCGGCGGCTACAAGGAAATCATCGCGGAGGTGCAGGGCCGCGGCGCGTTCTCCAAGCTCAAATTCGAATCCGGCGTGCACCGGGTGCAGCGCGTGCCCGACACCGAAACGCAGGGGCGCATCCATACCTCCGCCGCCACCGTCGCGGTGCTGCCGGAGGTCGAGGACGTCGACGTCGACATCAAGAACGACGACCTGCGCATCGAGACCATGCGCGCGCAGGGCGCGGGCGGCCAGCACGTCAACAAGACGGAATCGGCGATCCGCATCACCCACATCCCGACCGGCATCGTGGTGATGATGCAGGACTCGCGCTCGCAGCACAAGAATCGCGCCTCGGCCATGAACATCCTGCGCTCGCGCATCTACGACGCCGAACGCCAGCGCGTCGATGCGGCGCGCTCGGCCGAGCGCAAGGAGAAGGTCGGCTCCGGCGATCGCTCCGAGCGCATCCGCACCTACAATTTCCCGCAAGGTCGCGTCACCGACCACCGCATCAACCTGACGCTCTACAAGCTGCCGCAGGTGATCGCGGGTGAAGCGCTGGGCGAATTGATCGACGCGCTGACCACCGAGCATCAGGCCGCGCAGCTCGCGGCGCAAGGCGCTGCGGCCTGAGCTCGCGTTTAAGCGTCGCTGGGCGCCCGGAAAGACTTCAAGAGTCGATTCAACGCCGGGCTGGCGGCGCGGCGAAGCTCCTCGAGATTCTTCCGCGAGAGTGCCTGGAGCTTCTGCTCGCCCTTCTTCGTCAACTTGAGATGAACTCGCCTGGCGTCTTCCGGGTCGGCGACGCGGCTGACCAGCCCGAGCTTCGCGAGGCGGTTGATCAGCTCGACAGCGGAGTGATGCCGGATCAGCAGGAACCGCGCGACGTCACCGACTGTTGCGGGGCCTGGACGGACAAAGCCCTTGATGCCGAGCAGCGCCTGGTGCTGCGTGGGGGTCAATCCCTGCTGTGCTGCCGCCGCCTCGCTGAACGCCAGAAAGCTCCGGATCTGATAGCGGAATTGCGCCAGCGCCGCGTAGTCGGAGTCGCGCATGGTCCGGTTGCTTGAAGACCGTGCAGGCATCGCCGCCGTGGAGCGTTGCGCCTTCTTCGCCTGAACCATGCCGTGCCGCCTCCGCGCCTTGCCGCCCGGCAATGCGGGCAGCTTAACCAAAAGTAGCAAGCAGCGGCCGCCGTACAACCGGCGGGCAGCGGAGATGCACAAATATCGGCGCTTGCAGCCGCCTATTCGAAGCTGGACAGCAGGATCTTGACCAGGATGACCTGAAACGCGATCGGGATGCGGACGCTCTTGCGCCGGATCGAGCGCTGGAGCGCGCTGACGATCTCCGCACTGGTCAGGGCGCCCGTCGACGCATTGGTGATCAGCTCCGCCCACATCTCCGACAACGAGCCGCCGGACCGGATCACGGGTTTGATGGTCACGCCACAGCCCTGCGCCCAGTCGACGATCTCCCGCACGGTGTGAGGCCCGCAATTGCGCGCGGTCGCGAGGCGCTCGGCCGTCAGCGCGCGCAGCAGCTCGCGCGAGGGCGACCAGTTTCCTTTCGGCGGCTGCTCGCCGGTGAGCTCGACCGCGAGCTCCTTGAGGACGTTCTGGGCGCGCACGCTCAGTCGCTTCATCGGCGCCGGCGCACGCTTGGCCTGAACGGAGCCGACGGCCGGACCTCGCTCGCCGGCGGGCCGGTTGCGCGGCTCGGGCAGGCGGGAGGCATCGCCGGACTGCGGCGCCGCGCGCTGGTCGCCTGCCTCTCCGCTTGGCCACGCAGCCTCCTGCCGCTCCGCCTCCTGCGACCAGGATCGTTGCTTCCGGACACCCGCCACTGTCGTCTGCCGCGCCATTTCGCTCGCCGAACCCGCTCGCCTCGTACTCACAAAGACTAATATATATCGTGATCCGATATGTTTTCACGACATAATTTTCGTCGTTCGACCAAAGGCGAAATTGACAGAAGGTGTTCACAAGCAATGCTTACGGCCAAGAACTACACGCGGATGTGACGTGCCCGGCGGGGGCAGGCCAAGCGAGGCCGGTTGCCGCCGGACAGGTCGTGTTTGGCCTGCAACCAAGAACGATGTTCGGAGGAAACGATCATGACTGACAAACTCATCCGCCGTGGCCTCTCGCGCCGCGGCCTGCTGCAGACGACCGCAGGCCTGATCGGCGGCTCGATGCTGCCGGCGCTGCCGGCCTTCGCCGAGGACAAGCCGGCGATCGGTTCCTATCCGGCTGGCGTGTCGGGTTCCACCGCCTTCATCGGCATCTCGGTGCCGCGCACCGGCACCTATGCCGTGCAGGGCGAGGACGAGCTCAAGGGCTATCAGCTCGCGATCGAGCACATCAACAGCGGCCACGATCTGATCAAGAAGATCTCGCCGAAGACCAGCAAGGGCGTGCTCGGCAAGGAGCTCAAGTTCGGCGTCGCCGATTCCGCGGCCAAGCCCAACGAGGCGGTGCAGGCGCAGCAGCGCTTCATCAGCGAGAACAAGGCGATCATGATCACCGGCGGCACGTCGAGTGCGGTGGCGGTCGCGCTCAACAAGCTCGCCCAGCGCGAGCACGTGCTGTTCGTGTGCGGCATCTCCGGCTCGAACGACACCACCGGCAAGGACTGCGTCCGCTATGGTTTCCGTCAGAACTTCTTCGGCCAGACCGCGGCCGCGGCAATCGGACCGGTGATGGTGAAGGAGTTCGGCAAGGGCAAGAAGGCGGCCTATCTCACGCCCGACTACACCTACGGCCACACCGTCACCAAATCGATGCAGGACTTCCTCGCCACCGCCGGCTGGACCACCGTGACCAACCAGGTCGCCCCGCTCGGCGCGCCCGACTATTCCTCCTATCTGCTGAACGTCGCGAACTCCGGCGCCGACGTCCTCATCAACGTCAACTGGGGCCACGACGCGGTGCTGTCGACCCAGCAGGCAAAACAGTTCGGCGTGCTCGACAAGATGAAGCTGGTGGTGCCCTACCAGGTGCCCTTCATCGCGCGCGAGACCGGCGGCCTGATGCAGGGCGTCTACGCCGCCACCGACTATTGGTGGACGATCGAGGACAAGTTCCCGCTGGCCAAGATGTTCAACGAGGCCTTCGAGAAGAAGTACGGCTACAAGCCGGAATGGGGCGCGGAGAACGCCTATGTCAGCTTCGCGCACTGGGCCCGCATGTGCGAGGAAGCCGGCAGCTTCAATCCGCCCGACGTGATCAAGGCCTATGAGAAGGGCGAGACGCTGCCCTCGCTGGTCGGCGACGTGCATTACCGCCCCGAGGATCACCAGTGCGTCCGCCCGGTGATCATCGTCAAAGGCAAGCAGCAGAAGGACATGAAGAGCAAGGAAGACTGGTACGACGTGGTCGAGATCGTCCCGGGCGAAGGCCTGATGCAGAAGCCGGACGCGTTCGGCTGCCATCCCGGCGACTACACTTGAAGCCGGACTAACCCCTGTGACGCCGCGGGACGCACTCTGGTCTTGCGGCGTCACCTTTTTTGACGCGCGCTGCTCTCGCGTCTCAACGGCGATCATTGCATGATTAGTTGGCCCAATCTCGTTTCGCAGCTCTTCAACGGGCTCGCGCTCGGCGCGCTGCTGGCGCTGATCAGCTCCGGCCTGACCATCATCTACGGCACGCTCGGCGTGCTCAACCTCGCGCATGGCGCGATGTTCATGATCGGCGGCTATGCCGGCTTCGTCACCTACCAGTACACGGAATCCTTTGTCCTCGCCGTCATCGCGGGCTCGCTGTTCGTGATGCTGCTCGGCGTCGTGATGGAACGCGTCATCATCCGCCACTTCTATCACCGCCCGCACGAGGACCAATTGCTGGTGACTTTCGGGCTCGGCATCTGCTTCGTCGAGCTCGTGCGCCTGATCTTCTCAAGCCAGTCGCAGATCGTGCCACCGCCGGCGCTGTTCCAGGGCATCACCAATCTCGGCTTCATGTTCTATCCGACCTACCGCCTCGCCGTGGTCGGCATCGTCGCGATCGCGCTCGGCGCGCTGTTCCTCGTGCTGTACCGGACCCGGCTCGGCATGATCGTGCGCGCCGGCATCGAGGATTCGGTGATGGTCGATTCGCTCGGCATCAACGTCTACCGCGTCTTCATGGTGGTGTTCGGCATCGGCGCGATGGCCGCCGGCTTTGCCGGCATCGTCAACGCGCCGGTGGTGTCGCTGACCCCCGGCATTGGCGACGACATCCTGGTCCAGACCTTCGTGGTGGTGGTGATCGGCGGCGTCGGCTCGTTCCCCGGCGCGATCCTCGGCGGCCTGATCGCCGGCGAGATCATCAGCGTCACCTCCATGTTCAACCCCGGCTATGCCTATGTGATGCTGTTTGCGGCAATGACGCTCGTGCTCGTGGTGCGACCGCATGGCCTGCTCGGCGTCCAGGGCCGCGAGTAAGCGATTTCCCGATGCTCAAGCAACGCCCGTTCCTGATCGAGACCCTGACCGCGATCGGGTTGATCGCAGCGCCCTTCGTGCTGCCTCATCTCGGCTTCGCCCCCAACACCGTGAACCGGATCCTGGTCTGGGGCCTGTTCGGCCTCGGCTTCGACATCCTGTTCGGCTTCACCGGCTTGCTCTCGTTCGGCCAGTCCGCCTTCTACGGCACCGGCGGCTTCGTCGCGGCGTACCTATTGACCCGCGCCGGCTTCGGCAACGTGCTGGGCGCGCTGATCATCGGCATGATCGCGGCGGCAGCGACCGGCTATCTGATCGGCCTGATCGCGCTGCGGCGGACCGGCATCTACTTCGCGATGATCACCGTGGCGATCGCGGAAGTATTCTTCTTCGTCGAGTTCAATCCGCTGTCGGATTTCACCGGCGGCGAGAACGGCCTGCCGGGCGTGCCGACGCCGAGCTTCAATCTCGGCTTCACCACCGTGCACTTCACCAATGGCTGGTCGCTCTATCAGTTCATCGCGCTGTGCTATTTCGTCGGCGTCATCATCGCGCTCCGGATCGTGCGCTCGCCGGTCGGGGCGATTCTGAGCGCGATCCGCGACAATCCGCTGCGCGCCACCGCCGTCGGCCACAACATCCACGGCTACAAGCTGACTGCCTTCGTGATCGCAGCCGCTTATGCCGGCTTCGCCGGTGGCCTGCTCGGCGTGCTCCAGGCCTTCATGCCGCCCGATGCTTTCACGTTCGACACTTCCGGCCAGCTCGTGATGCAAACTGCGATCGGCGGCCGCGGCACGCTGTTCGGACCGCTGGTCGGCGCAACCGTCTGGCTGTTCCTTCAGGATTTCCTTCAATCCGCGCTCGGCCTGGGGGCCGCGTGGAAGCTGGTGCTGGGCGTCGTGTTCGTGCTGCTGGTCTGCTTCCTGCGCGGCGGCATCATCGGCGGGCTGGCCGATCTCTATCGCCTCGTCTCGGGCAAGCGTCGGCGGTCGGACACGGAGATGGAGCAGGACGCCGCTGACGCCGCGATTCCCCAGCACCTCGCGCCGGCGCCGATGTTGGCCAAAGAGGTTGCGCACCCCGCTTATTCCGGACCTATCCTGAAGGCGACCGGCCTCACCAAGCGCTATGGCGGCCTCGTCGCCAACAGCGACATCGATTTCAGCGTCAATCAGGGCGAGCTGCGTGGCATCATCGGGCCCAACGGCGCGGGCAAATCGACCTTCTTCAAAATGCTGACCTGTGAGGTCGCGCCGACCTCCGGCCAGATCGTGTTCGAGGGACGCGACATCACGGGATTGAAAGTCACCGAGGTGTGCCAGCTCGGGCTGACCAAGAGCTACCAGGTCAACCAGCTTTTCACCGGCCTCACGGTGCGGCAGAACCTGACCATCGCCGCCCTCGCCGAGCTGCGCGGAAAATTCCGGCTCGACCTGTTCAAGAAGCTCTCGAGCGTGAAGGGCCTGACCGAGCAGGTGGAGCACACGCTGGCGCTGGTCAACCTCACCCGCCGCGCCGACACGCCGGTGTCCGAGCTTGCCTATGGCGAGAAACGCAGGCTGGAGATCGGGCTTGCGCTCGCGACCTCGCCGCGCCTGCTGCTGCTCGACGAGCCGCTCGCCGGCATGAGCCCGCGCGAGCGCGTCGAGACCGTCAAGCTGCTCAAGTCGATCGCACGCGGCCGCACCATGATCATCATCGACCACGACATGGATTCGCTGTTCGAGCTGGTCGAACGTGTGACGGTGCTCCAGGAGGGCAAGGTGCTGATCTCGGGGACGCCCGAGGAAATCAAGACCAACGCCGCGGTGCAGGAGGCCTATCTCGGCGGCGTGCATGGGGAGATCGCCGCATGAGCCTGATCGAGGTCAACGGCCTGAACAGCTATTACGGCGATTCCCATATCCTGTTCGACGTCGCCATGCATGTCGAGCGTCACGAGGTGGTGGCGCTGCTCGGCCGCAACGGCGCCGGCAAGAGCACGACGCTGAAGAGTCTGATGGGCGTGGTGACGCCGCGCAGCGGCAGCATCAAGTTCGACGGCATCGACGTTGCCGGTCGGCGGAGCCACAAGATCGCGCAGGCGGGCATGCAGCTCGTGCACGAGGAGCGCCGCATCTTTGGCAGCCTGTCAGTGGAGGAGAACATCGTCCTCGCCGGCATCACTGCGCCGAAGCGTTGGCCGCTCGGGCGCATCTACGAGATGTTTCCGCGGCTGAAGGAGCGGCGCAGCAACCGCGGCACCGAGCTCTCCGGCGGCGAGCAGCAGATGCTGGCGATCGCACGGGCACTCGTGCGCGATCCCAAGATCGTGCTGCTGGACGAGCCGTTCGAGGGGCTTGCGCCGGTGATCGTCCACGATCTCGTCAAGGCCTGCCGCGAGCTCGCGGCCGCCGGCCAGACCATCGTGCTGGTCGAACAGAATCTGGCGGCAACGCTGGCGCTGGCGACGCGGATCTACATCATCAATAACGGCCACATCGTGCACGAAGGTCCGGCGCAGGAACTCAAGGCCCAGCCGGAACTGCTGCAACGCTATCTTGGCGTCTAGGGCGTCTACCCATAAACTCGGGGTGTCTGCTTTCGAGGAGCGAGCGGACACGCGGCCCCACCCCGGAATGTCGACTGGTGCCCAAGGCGGACACCGGGTCGCCCGTAGAGGTGAGGTCTTGCCCAAGTCGGGAGAAGACACCATGAGCACGATCTGGCCGGAGATCCCCTTCGAGGCATGGCGCGAAAGCTGTTCTGCGCTTCATTTGTATTGCCAGGTTGTCGGCAAGTATCGGCTCGCGAGAACGCCGTGGGTCAACCATTCCTGGCACGCGACTTTCTACGTGAATGCACGCGGGCTCACGACTTCACTGGTTCCGGACGGATCTGGCATCGAGATCGTCTTCGATCTCTGCCGTCATGTCCTGATCGGAGAGGCGGCCGACGGCTGCAGGGCTGAAATGCCGCTCGGGCGAATGTCCGTCGCCGAATTTCACACCCGGTTCTGCGAACTGATAGGACATCTCGGCGGAATACCGGAATTCGACGGTCGGCCCAGCGAGGTCCCGAATCCGATCCCGTTCCGGGATGACCGCCAAATCAGGCCCTACGATGCGGACGCCGTGACGCGGTTCTTTCGAGCCCTCGTGGCGATCAACGGAGTCTTTCATCGGTTTCGGACAGGATTCACGGGGAAGGTCAGTCCGGTCCATCTCTTCTGGGGCAGCTTCGATCTCGCGGTGACGCGCTTCTCCGGTCGTCCCGCCCCGCTTCATCCGGGCGGCGTTCCGGGTTTGCCTGATGTCGTGACCCGCGAGGCCTATAGCGATGAGGTCTCCTCCGCCGGCTTCTGGCCGGGCGGAGGTGGTGCGGAGTTCGCGGCCTTCTATTCCTATGCCTATCCCACCCCGAACGGCTTCGCTGACGGACAGGTCATGCCGGAAGGCGCATACTTCGATAACAAGCTCGGCGAATATCTCCTGCCCTACGACCTCGTGCGAAAATCCAGCGAGCCTGAGGAGACGCTTATGGCGTTTCTGCAGAGCACCTATCGGGCGGCGGCTGATACTGGAAGCTGGGATCGTGCCGCGCTCGAATGTCCGATTGGCTCCCCCCTTCGACCCCGCCCGCTGAACAAACGATGATGAAGGTCGAGGAAAGTTCGCTGGTAGGTTGGTGGAGCGAAGCTGATCACGTCAGACGCCAAATCAGCCAGCAAGCGCCGCGATCATCCGCTTGGTATGCTCGGCGAGCACGGCCATGTCCTCCTTGCGCGTCTGCGCCGGCAGCAGCTCGATGCCGGCCCGGACCGGCATGACATGCATGTGCAGGTGAAGCACCACCTGCCCGCTGGCGGGCTCGCTGAACTGCTGGAGGATGATCCCTTCCGCGTCGAAGGCCTTCATCGCCGCGATCGCGATCCGCTTGGCGGTGCGGGCAACCGCGGCGAGATCGTCATCGGCGATGTCGAGAATGCCGCGCGCTGGAGCCCTCGGGATCACCAGCGTGTGCCCCGGTGAGCGCGGCATGATGTCGAGGAAGGCGAAGCTGCGGTCGTCCCTGAACACCTCGAAGCAGGGAATTTCGCCGCGCAGGATCTTTGCGAAGACGTTCTGATCGTCATAGGCCGTCATGGATGCCTCCCTTCGCCACGCGGCGCGATCAAACGCGCTCCTTTCCGTTGACGCAAGCAAGTCCGCCGATCTATCCACGATGCCAAGGCAGGATGGTTCCATTGGCGACAGATTCCAGACACAGCATCGAGAGCGCGCGACGCGCGCTTGCGGCACGGCTGCAAGCGGCGGGCATCGAGGAGCCCGGCCTCGATGCACGCCTGCTCGTCGGCGCGGCCGTGGAGCTCGATCTCACCGCCATGGTGACGCAGGCGGCGCGACGACTGACACCTGACGAGGCTGCGCGGCTGGAAGGCTATGCGCAGCGCAGGCTCGCGCATGAGCCGGTCGCCCGCATTTTGGGAGCACGGGAATTCTGGGGCTTGCCGTTCCGGCTGTCCGAGGCAACGCTGGTGCCGCGGCCGGACACTGAAACCGTGGTCGAGCTGGCGCTCGAGATTTTTCGCGAGTTCAGGGTTTCGGGGCGGCGCCCGCGAATCGCCGATATCGGCACCGGATCCGGCGCCATCCTGCTCGCTTTGCTGCACGAGATTCCCGAGGCGTTCGGCGTCGGCACCGATGTCAGCCTGACCGCGCTCAACACCGCACGCGATAATGCGGCCACACTCGGCCTGTCCGGCCGCGCCGCCTTCGTCGCCTGCTCTTATGCGGCGGCGCTTCAAGGCCCGTTCGACCTCATCGTGTCGAACCCGCCCTATATTCCCTCAGCTGAAATTCCGAAATTGAACATCGAGGTGCGCGAGCACGATCCGCATCTGGCGCTCGATGGCGGCAATGACGGCTATGATGCCTACCGCATCCTGATCCCGCAGGCGGCCGAGCTTCTCGCCGCAGGCGGGGCGCTGATCGTCGAGGCCGGCCAGGGCCAGGCCCGGAATATTGAAACCTTGATGGGGGCTGCCGCGTTATCGGTGGACAGGCCAGCCAAGGCCGACCTTGGAGGCATTCTCCGAGCCGTATCGGCCCGAAAAATGCCCCCATAAAAGCCCGATTGGCCTGTAAAAAGCTCTTGGAATATCCCTTCGGAACGACTACGTTCCGCTCAACACATCGGTGCCGGCCCCGTACACCTACGGGCGAAAGCCGGGGCTCTCGGGCGAGAGCGTTACTGATTATAGGTTCCAAGCCGCAGGTCCTGTTGAGCGCGATGGCCAGTGGAGCTGCGCTGCTCTCCGACCGCAACGTGAACGAAAGCCAGATATTGCGCTTGAAGACTTACGCAACAAAGCTGGGCTTGTTTCGGCAGGCGATATGAATGGGTTCGCTGGCGATGGATGCTGGCGAGTGGGGAACGCGTCTTTGTTGAACGCGACGGTCGACGAACATCGGCAGGGTTCGATCCGCTCTTGCGCGCGGTGCGCGCGAGACATGTGAACCGCTGTCAGCAAGTCACTCCTAGCAATCAGTAATGCGTGCAACCTTTAGGGCTGGAATTAAAGGCAGGACATGAGAAACGGTCAGAACAAGCAGCGGATGCGCAACCGCAACAACAATAACAACAACAACAACCGGCGCGGCCAGAACCCGATGACCCGGGTCTACGAGTCCAACGGACCCGACATCAAGATCCGCGGCACGGCCTCGCACATCGCCGAGAAATATCTCCAGCTCGCGCGCGACGCGCGGTCCTCCGGCGACCCCGTTGCAGCCGAGAACTACTACCAGCATGCCGAGCATTATTTCCGCCTGATCGCGGCGGCCCAGGAACAGTTCCGCCAGAACCAGCAGCAGCCGCGCGGCGACGAGCCGATCAGCACCAGCGACGATAGCGAGGACGACGGCGAGAATTTCTCGAATTTCGGCCAGGAGCCGGGCTTCGTCCCGCAGCCGCAACAGCAGCAGCCTTACATGCGCGAGGGCCAGCGCGATCATCACCAGCGTGATCACCAGAGCCGCGACGGCCAGCAGCCCTATCAGCGCGACAACCAGCAGCCGCGCGAGCACCGCGAACGCGACCATCGTCCGCAGCCGCAATATCAACCGCAGCCGCAACCTGCGAACCAGCCGCAGCCCGTCATCGCCGATGCCGGCAGCGTCGACCGCCTGCCCTCCTTCATCACCGGCGCACAGCCGCAAGCGAATGTCGGCGCCAATGCCGGCCAGGGCGGCTTTGAGGGCGGCGGTGGCGAACGCTATCCGCGCCGCCGGCGCCGGCCGCACGGCCCGCGCCCCGAGCGCGAGGCAGCGCCCGCCGGTTCGAGCGACGATCTCGCGCCCGGCGAGTAAGCCTTTTCTGATTTTCTGATCTGCAATCGTCCCGGCCTCGCGCCGGGACGTTTGTTTGAGAACAGTCGGTGGCGGTGTTGCACCTCTCCCGCTTGCGGGAGAGGCGTAGGCCGCCTCCGGCGGCCGTTCTCAGAAACGCCGAGGCAGAGCCTCGGCTATGGCAAAGCGCCGGGTGAGGGCTCTCTCCTCTCGGGGAATCTCTCTGCGGAGGCACCCTCTCCCCAGCCCTCTCCCGCAAGCGGGAGAGGGAGCGCACCGTGGTCCCGGCGACGCTTGTGCCTTAGCTCCGCGTGACCGTGGTCGAGGACGGCACCAGCACCGGCTTGGTCAGTGCGGGAATGAGGCGCGCGCGTTCGTGCTTGGCGGGGATCGCGCGGTAGACCTGCTTGGTGGCCTCGACGATGTGCACCCCGGCAAAGGGCAGCGACAGCGCCGCGCCGGCACGCTCCCACATCTGCGCCGATTTCAGCACCCAGCCGCCGGCATAGGGCGGCATGAACAGCGCCTCGCCCCAGGCGGTCGGCGTGAACCAGGTCTGGCGCAGCAGCTCGGTGATCTGCGAGCGCGAATAGGGCCGGCCGTGGCCGAACGGCGTGTTGTCGGTGCGGGTCCACACTCCCCGCCGGTTCGGGATCACCGCGATGACGCGCCCCGAAGGCGACAGCACCCGCCACACCTCGCGCAGCAGCGCAGCCGGATCGTCCGACATCTCCAGCGCGTGGATCAGCAGGATGCGGTCGACCGCGGCGTCGGGAAGCGGCAGCGTGAATTCATCCACCAGCGAGGCCAGCGCCGGCCGTCCCGTCGGCCATTTCAGCACGCCCTGGGCCGCCGGCATGAAGGCGATGCAGCGCTCGGCATCCTCGCGAAACAACCCGAGATAGGGCGTCGGATAGCCGATGCCAAGCACGCGCTGGCCGTCGGCATTCGGCCAGCGCTCCCTGATGCCGCGATTGATCATTTGCCGCGCCACGATCCCGAGGCGGCGGGAATAGAACTCGCGAAGATCGACGACATCGATGCTCATGACGGCAATGTAACATGCACGAGGGCACTGCTGCGCGCGGAATATTGCATTGCCTGCGCAACGTTAACGCCATATTTGTCTGGCGGGGCTGAGCGCGATGGAGATGTCATGGCCGCCGAAATTCGTACTTTCAACTGTTTAAACGACAATTTCGGTTATTTGATCCACGATGTGGAAACCAAGGCAACCGCGTCGATCGATGCGCCGGAGGCCGGTCCCATCCTTGCGGCGCTGGAGCGCGAGGGCTGGCAGCTCACCGACATCCTGATCACCCATCATCATGGCGATCATGTCGGCGGCGTCGCCGAACTCAAGCAGAAATACAATTGCCGCGTCGTCGCGCCGCACGACAAGACGACGAAGATTGCGAACGTCGATCTGCGCGTTGCCAATGCCGACGTGGTCAAGGTCGGTAATCTGCTCGCGCGCGTCGTCGAGACGCCGGGCCACACGCTCGACCACATCTCCTACGTGTTCGACAATGAGAAGACGGTGTTCGCCGCCGACACGCTGTTCTCGATCGGCTGCGGCCGCGTGTTCGAGGGCACCTATCCGATGATGTGGGACTCGCTGTTGAAGCTCCGCGCCCTGCCCGACGACTTCAAGCTCTATTGCGGCCACGAATACACGGCGTCCAACGTCAAATTCGCACTCACCGTCGAGCCTGATAACGCGGCGCTCCAGGCGCGCGCGGCGGAGGTAGCGAAGCTGCGGGCCGAGAACAAGCCGACGATTCCCTCACTGCTTGGTGACGAGAAGCGAGCAAACGTGTTCCTGCGGGCTGATGCGCCCGAGGTCGCAGCCAAGCTACACATGAAGGGCGCGGATGCCGCCGCGGTGTTCGGCGAGCTGCGCGAGCGCAAAAACAAGTCCTGAACAAACAAGTCCTGACGGGGATCGATGCCGACCGCAGCCGAGATCATCGCACGCCTCGAACTCCGCCCGCACCCCGAGGGCGGGCACTATCGCGAGACCTTTCGCGACCAGAGCACGGATGCCAACGGCCGTTCGCGCTCGACGCTCATCTATTTCCTGCTCGCGCGCGGCGAACGCTCGCACTGGCACCGCATCGATGCGGTCGAGACCTGGCATTACTACGCCGGCGGCCCCTTGATGCTGCGCATCGCCCATGACGGCTGTTCCCAGCACGAGGTACGGCTCGGCACCGACCTGCTCGGCGGCGAGCGTCCGCAGGCGATCGTGCCGGCGAATGCCTGGCAGATGGCGGAGACCACGGGCGAGTGGACGCTGGTCGGCTGCACTGTTGCGCCCGCATTCGAGTTCGCCAAGTTCGAGCTGGCGCCGAAGGGCTGGGAGCCGTAGCTCGACGCTGTCGTTCCGAGGCGGCGCGCAAGCGGCGAACTCGAAATGACAATCACCTTTTCCGCAGCACCATGTCCTTCGCAGCGATCAACCCGCCGCCGGCGATCAGGATCGCAGCGATGGCGATGTTGGCGCTGGCCTTTGCAAACCCGGCGGCGATGAGGAAGCCGGTCGAGAGCAGCGGCGTCGCGTAGGAGGCGGCGCCGAGCACGCGGATGTCGCCGCGCTTCATGCCGATGTCCCAGGCGTAGAAGGCGGCGCCGACGGGGCCGATGCCGAGCCCGATCACGGCGAGCCATTGCAGCGCGGTCTCCGGCCACACCGTGGTTTCCAGCACACCATGCATCAGCGCGGCGAGCCCGGATGTGGCGAGGCAGAAGCCGGCGACCGCATCGGTCGGCACCGCCTTGAGCCGGCGCGACAGCACCGAATAGGTCGCCCAGACGAAGGCGGCGATGAAGGCCGCAATCAATCCCGGCACCGCCCCCGGCGCAAAACCGCTGGTGTTGCCGGCGAACAGCAGCACGGTGCCGACGAGGCCGAGCACGGCGCCGATGATGTGGTGTAAGGCGAGCCGCTCGCCGGGCAGGAAGGACGAGAACAGCACGATCAAGAGCGGCCACATGTAGTTCAGAAGGCCAGCTTCTGCGGGCGGCGCAAAGCGCAGCGCGAGGAAATACAGCGCGTGATAGCCGAACAGGCCGCCAACGCCGACAACCCACACGACCAGCGGCTGGCGCAGGCTTTTTGCGGCATCGCCGCGGCCGATCCAGGTCAAGAGACCGACGAGACCGCCGATCGCAAAGGTCATCGCGGCGAGCTGGAACGCCGGGATCTTTCCGGTCGCGACCGTCATCACGGACAGCAGCGACCACATCAGGATCGCGGTCAGTCCGATCAGTGTGGCTGTGCGGGGGCTCATCGATCAAAAGGCTCTGAGGACGTTTATGCCCGGCACGAGGCCGGGCATTTTCGTCTTCACTATCGCCTTGTCGGGCCCGAAGCTACAGGCTTTTGGATCAAAGGGCTGCGGCCAAATCAGGCCTGATACTGGCCGCCATTGATGGTCATGGTCGATCCCGTGATGAAGCCCGCATCGTCCGCGGCGAGGAACACGACCGCGCGCGCGATCTCCTCGGGCTCGCCGAGCCGGCTGACCGGGATCTGCGGAATCACGTTCTTCTCCAGAACGTCCTTCGGCACCGCCTGCACCATTTCGGTGTTGATATAGCCGGGGCAGATCGCATTCACGGTGATGCCACCCTTGGCGTTCTCCAGCGCCAGCGCCTTGGTGAAGCCGATGTCGCCGGCCTTCGCCGCGGAATAGTTGACCTGACCGAACTGTCCCTTCTGGCCGTTGATCGACGAGATCGAGATGATGCGGCCGAACTTGCGCGAACGCATGCCCTCGATCACCTGGCGCGTCATGTTGAACAGCGAGCCGAGATTGGTGTTGATGACGGCGTTCCACTGCTCGAGCGTCATCTTGTGGAAGGCGGTGTCGCGGGTGATGCCGGCATTGTTGACGAGCACCTCGATCGGCCCGAGATCGGCCTCGACCTTCTTCACGCCTTCGGCGCAAGCGTCGAAGCTGCTGACGTCCCATTTGTAGACGGCAATGCCGGTCTCGGCCTTGAACTTCTCCGCCGCGGCATCGTTGCCGGCGTAGCTCGCCGCGACCTTGTAGCCGGCCGCCTTCAGCGCCTTGCTGATCGCAGCTCCGATGCCCCGTGTACCACCCGTCACCAATGCAACACGTGCCATATCGTATTCCTTCCCTTGGACTCTTCGGACGTTTCTGAGTGATCGTTTTTAACGGTGGATTATGCGGCTGGTTTGACGGACATCAAGAACAAAACGCCCGGCGTTGAGCCGGGCGTTTGTATTTAGTCGAGGCTTGCGCAGTTGCGAAGAATATTTGATTTGCAACCGCTGCCTTTTTAGTCGCGTGCAACGCACTCAATCAGGTGTGCGGCGCACGCGTCAGTTTCACGCCGGCGACGTTCAGTCGCGCGCCAGACACATCGCGATACCCATGCCGCCGCCGATGCACAACGTGGCGAGGCCCTTCTTCGCATCGCGCTTCTGCATCTCGTGCAGCAAGGTCACCAGCACGCGCGCGCCCGAGGCGCCGACGGGATGGCCGATCGCGATCGCGCCGCCGTTGACGTTGACCTTCGAGGTATCCCAGCCGAGGTCCTTATTCACGGCGCAGGCCTGCGCCGCGAAGGCCTCGTTGGCCTCGATCAGGTCGAGATCGCCGACGTTCCAGCCGGCCTTCTTCAGTGCGGCGCGCGAAGCCGGGATCGGGCCCGAGCCCATGATCTTCGGATCGACGCCGGCCTGCGCCCACGACACGATGCGCGCGAGCGGCTTCTTGCCTTCCTTGGCCGCCTGCTTGGCGGTCATCAGCACCACGGCGGCAGCGCCGTCATTGATGCCGGAGGCCGAGCCTGCGGTAACCGTGCCGTCCTTCTCGAAGGCGGGCTTGAGCTTGGCCATCGCATCGATCGTTGCGCCATGACGCGGATATTCGTCGTCGCTGACGACGACGTCGCCCTTGCGGGTCTTGATGGTGACGGGAACGATCTCGTCCTTGAACTTGCCGGCCTTCTGCGCGGCCTCGGCCTTCTGCTGCGAGGCGACGGCGAACTCGTCCTGCTGGGCGCGGGTGATCTGCCACTGCCGCGCGACGTTCTCGGCGGTGTTGCCCATGTGGTAGCCGTTGAAGGCATCCCACAGGCCGTCCTTGATCATGGTGTCGACCAATTCGAGGCCGCCCATCTTGACGCCGCCGCGCAGGTGCTGGGCGTGCGGAGCCATGCTCATGGATTCCTGGCCGCCGGCGACCACGATCTCCGAATCGCCGTTGAGCAGCGCCTGGTAGCCGAGCGCAACGGTGCGCAGGCCGGAGCCGCAAAGCTGGTTCACGCCCCAGGCCGGGCTTTCGACCGGAATGCCGGCTATGATCGAGGCTTGGCGGGCGGGGTTCTGGCCCTGGGCCGCGGTCAGGATCTGGCCCATGATGACTTCCGAGACCCGGCCGGGCTCGATGCCACCACGCTCCAGCGCGGCCTTGATGGCGACGGCGCCGAGGTCATGGGCGGGAAGGGTCGCGAACGCTCCGTTGAAGCTTCCGACCGGGGTGCGGGCGGCGCTGACGATGACGACATCGTCTGACATGGGCATCTCCTGGGGCTTGAGGTTTTCTAAAAAGGGGCAGGCGGGCGGTTGGGAAAAGGCCCGTCAGTCTCGTCAGGCATCCTGTTAACGTCGTTGAGGCATGTCAATCGGCCGACGACCGAATCCATGCCGCAGCGCATTCAAAATAGCGTTCTTGGCGCTTTCGCAAGCATGTTTTTGCTGCCCGATTAACCGTGGCGCACAAAACGGTAGCGTGACCCCTTTGAAAATGCTTATTTTGTTGCGTTGCGTACTCTTCCCGCCCTGCGGCATAGCCGCCGGGTTCCCGTTCTCAGCGTTTGCAAGTGAGAGCCCATGGCGAAATCAGACCAACCCACCACGATCAAGAAATACGCGAACCGCCGGCTCTATAACACCGGAACGAGCACCTACGTGACGCTGGAAGACCTCGCCGCCATGGTCAAGGACGGCGAAGATTTCCTGGTCTACGACGCCAAGACCGGCGACGACATCACCCGCTCCGTGCTGGCCCAGATCATCTTCGAGCAGGAGAACAAGGCCGGCCAGAACCTGTTGCCGACCACCTTCCTGCGCCAGCTGATCCGCTTCTACGGCGACAGCATGCAGATGGTGGTGCCGAAATATCTGGAGCAGTCGATCGCGACGCTGACCCAGGAGCAGGAGAAATTCCGCAAGCAGATCGCCAACACGCTGTCCGGCACGCCGTTCGCGCCGCTGGAGGAGCAGGTCCGCCGCAACATGGAGCTGTTCCAACAGACCTTCTCGATGTTCAAGCCGTTCGCCGCGCCCCGCCCGGCAGCGAGCCCCGAGCCGGAGCCCGATGCGAGCGCCGAGGCGCCCAAGGACAGCAACATCGACGACCTGCGCCAGCAGATGAAGGAAATGCAGGAGCGCCTCGAACAGATGTCGAAGAAGGACGAGTAGCCCTTCGTTCGCGCCGGCGCGTCCGCCTCCGGCGGACGCGCGAATTGCCACTTGATCCCGGCAGCGCCGCTTACGCGCTGCTGTCCCCCGGCCGAGGCCGGAGCCGCCATGTCTGACCGCACCACGCACTGGCAGAGCGTCTACGCCACCAAGGGCGAGACCGAGGTCAGCTGGTTTCAGGCCAGCCCAACGATCTCCCTCGAAATGATTCGCGCGGCCGCTCCGGACCATGACGCGGCCATCATCGATATCGGCGGCGGGGCCTCGCGGCTGGTCGATGCGCTGCTGCGGGACGGATATCGCGATCTCGCTGTGCTGGATCTTTCCGCCGACGCGCTTGATGCGACCAAGAAGCGGATCGGCGCCGCCGCTTCAACGGTCGACTGGATCGTCGCCGATGCCACGACGTGGCGGCCAATGAAGACCTACGATGTCTGGCACGATCGCGCGGCGTTTCACTTCCTGACCGACCCGCACGACAGGGCTGCTTATGTCGAGCGTCTGCGGACGGCGGTCAAACCAGAAGGGCATGTCATCATCGCGACGTTTGCGCCTGATGGTCCGGAGAAATGCAGCGGCCTGCCGGTGCAGCGGCACGACAGCGCGAGCCTTGCCGCAGAGCTCGGGCCGGAATTCGCGCTGGTCGAGACGCGCCGCGAGACGCATCACACGCCGTGGGATTCGACGCAGGCGTTTCAGTTCAGCCGGTTTAAACGGCGCGGCTAAGAAGTAGCCGTCATGCCCCGCGAAGGCGGGACATCCAGTACGCCGCGGCCTATCGAGGAATCACAGCAGCCTCTGGGATACTGGATCGCCCGATCAAGTCGGGCGATGACAGTGGAGTATTTGGCGAGAGAGTGCGCGCAATGACCGCGGCCTATGCCGCCAGCTTCACCGCATGCGCAAAGTCCCAATAGAGTTTTCGCGCCTTGGTATACAGCGGGCCCGGCTTCAGCTCGCGCTCGTCAATGCGGATCACCGGTGCGACCTTGGCGAAATTGCCGGTGGAGAAGATCTCGTCGGCGGCGAGGAAGTCGGCATAGCGCAGCGTCTTCTCCACCACGGTGATGCCGTCGCCGCGGAGCAGGCTGATGACGCGCTGGCGCGTGATGCCGTTGAGGAAGGTGCCGTTCGGCACCGGCGTGAACACCACGCCGTCTTTGGCCATGAACACGTTGGAATTGCCGAACTCCGCGACGTTGCCGAGCATGTCGAGCATCAGTGCGTTCTGGAAGCCGCGCGCGGCGGCCTCTGCGAGCGCGCGCGAATTGTTCGGATAGAGACAGGCGGCCTTGGCTTCGACCGGCGCACATTCGGCGGTGGGCCTGCGGAACGGCGACAGCGTGATGGCGTTGCCGGCAGGCTTCGGCATCGGCGCTTCGTAGATGCACAGGCACCAATTGGTGGTCTCGGGGTCGAACAGCACGCCGCCGCCCGAGCCGTTCTGCGCCCAGTACATCGGACGCACATAGAGCTCGGCATTCGGTGCAAAGCGCGCGATGCCCTCGTTCGCGAGCGTGAGCCAGGTTCCGGCATCGACCACCGGCTTCAGGCCAAAGTTGATCGCGGATTGATTGGCGCGGGCGACGTGGCGGTCGAGATCGGGCGCGACGCCCTCGAAAGCGCGCGCGCCGTCGAACACGACCGAGCCGAGCCAGGCCGCATGCGTGCGCGGGCCCATGATCGGCACATTGCCGTCGTGCCATTTGCCCTCGAAGAAGGTCCAGCTCGGCGAATATTCGATCGGCTTCTTGATCTCGGCCATGACCGGCCTCCCCTGGAAATGTTCCGGCACTATTGTCCCAATTTCTAAACGATTTGCTGCGGGATTTGGATACCCTCCAGGGGAGGGTAAGACTGAGCAAATCCGCTATACTGTGCGCACGTCACGGAGTGTCCCATGCCGCTCGATCCGCTCGCAAAGCGTTTGTTGACCATGATGGCTGCGGCCGGATCCCAAGCGCGGAGCCGGCCGAGCGTCGAGGCGCGGCGGCAGTCGCTGGCGAAGCTGATGCAATTCGTGCGCGCTGACGCGCCTGACGTGACGACGTCAGACGGTGTACTGCCCGGTCCCGCCGGAGCGCTGCCCTATCGGCTCTATTCACCCGCGAGCGCGGGCGAGCACGCGCCGGGCTTCGTGTTCTTTCATGGCGGCGGCCTTGTCGCCGGCAGCATTGCGACACACGACCGCATCGCCGCGGCGCTGGCGCATGCGACCGGCTGCCGCCTCGTCTCGGTCGACTACCGGCTCGCGCCCGAACATCAATTCCCGGCCGCCGTGGACGATGCGATCGCCGCAACCGAATGGGTCGCGCGCGAAGCGGCTTCGCTCGGCATCGACGCCGAACGGCTGGTGGTCGGCGGCGATTCCGCCGGCGCCACGTTGGCTGCGATCGTGTGCCAGGAAGCCGCGCAAAGCGCCGGCCTTTCCATCGTCGCGCAATGCCTGATCTGCCCGGTGCTGGATTTCGAGGAGACCTCACCTTCGCGCGAGGAATTCGCCGAGGGCCATCTGATCGACCGCGTCACGATCGAGGCCGATCTCGCCGACTATCTGCCCGAGGGCCTGGACGCCGCCGATCCCCGCATCTCGCCGCTGCGCGCGACACGGCTCGCGGGCCTGCCGACGGCGATCATCCACACCGCCGAGTTCGATCCGATGCGCGACGAGGGCAATGCCTATGCCCGCAAGCTGCTCGCCGCGGGCGTCGCGGTCGAGCACGTCTGCCATGACGGCATGGTCCACAACTTCCACGCCATGGGCGCGATCCTGCCGCAGGCCCAGCTCGTGCTGTCGCAGATCGGCGAGCAGGTCAGGCGGGCAGTGGAGAAATAAAAGCGCGACTCACACGCGCGCGCCAATCACCGCCCTGGCTGCCACTACATATTCCGGCCAGTGCGCGTCCGCATACCGTTCCGCCTGCCGCGCGCAGTTGATATCGGGCGCATGGGCGGCGGCGATCGTGCGAGCAAAGCGCTCTTCGGCGACCGTCACGTCCCCGGGCTCGGACGACGGGGCGGCGGCGACCGCGGCCGGAGCAACAGCAAGCCCCGCCAGACCCGTGAGCAAAATGCGGCGTGACGTGTTCATGTCTGTCGTCCTTCCATTGTCCGGCCGCACTCTGGCCGGCGAGTGTGTCAATGCGATCACGGCAGGGTAACCGCGCACATCCGCCTCGTCCACCGCTTGCGGATAGCGCTTGACCGCGCGAATGATCACGTTCCATCTAGAACACGATTCCGTCATCAGAGCGCCACGCGCCGGATTGTCACGTGTCCCACCCGAGCCGATCATACCGTCCGGCCTTGCCCGTCGTGATCGGGTTGCTTGGCCTGACGATCTCGGCAGGCGCCGCCTTCGCCGCCGATGACGACGAGGACAAACCCGCAAAGCCCGCCATCCCGAACATCTACCTCGATCTCCGCACCATCTATGCGGCGATCCCCGCAGGCACGCTCGGGCTCGGCTTCGGCAACACGTCCTTGTCGGCCGCGTTCGAAGCGCTGGCAGCACAACGCGGCACGACGCTGCCGAACGGCTTGCCGGCGGCGAAAGCCATTGCCGTCGACCTGCCGCTGACCGTCGACGTGACCGACCGCGTCTCGCTCTATGGCGGCGTGTCGGGCTCGACCACCGACATCGGCGGCGGCTGGTCGTCGTTCGACATCACGAGCTGGAACATCGGCGTGCAGGCCGACCTCTATCAGCAGAACGGCGGGAAGATCCCGACCATCACGCTGCAATCGACCCTGACGCAGTCGGTGCCGAACGAGCAGGGCATGACGAACTCGTTCAACAACATCCTGGAATTCGACTACGCGCTCGACGAGGACGAGACGCGAGGCTGGCTCGCGGGCGTGCAGTACACTCACACCGACATCGCCAGCCAGTTGGCCAGGATCAAGCCGAACACGATCCTCTATGCCGGTGGCTATTACCAATGGCCGAGCAACTGGAAGTTCACCGGGCGGCTCGGCGTGCAGTCGTTCGGCGGCGCGCAGCTCGCTGGCCGGACCTTGGCGGAGTCCTTCACCCAGCCGATCCTGCGCCTCGACCTCGACCGCATGGACGACAACGACAACCGCCTGTTCGGCATCACCGCGCAGATCGCGTGGATGCCAAAGCCGGCCTATCAGCTGACCTTGCGCACGCCACTCTACGCCGTGCGAAACTGACTGCGGCCATGGCGGATTTTGGATAAAGCGCGCCGCCCGTCAACCGATCGTTAATCCTCATCCCAAAACTTCTATTCCGTTACATCGCCGCAAGGAACCTTGCGCGACACTAGGCCGGCTTGTCGCATCGTATTCGCGTTGGAGGCTGCGAATGTCCCGCTTGGTCTCGGAACGGACGTTCCTTGCCGGGAAGATTTTCTTCAATTTCGGCCAGTCCTCGATCGATTGCGTCGTGCGCCGGCTGACCGAGGAGGCCGCAACGCTCGAGATGGAGAGCGGCCTCGGCGTGCCCGAGCGTTTCCAACTCAGGCTCGCGGGCCGCGAGATCCTGGCCTGCCGCGTGATCTGGCGATCCGACCGCCAGGTCGGAGTCGCATTCGAGCGGCCTGGCAGCGAGCACCCGACCGGCGAGGAGCGGGAGCGCTCGTCCGACGCGCTGATGCGCGGCCAGATGCTGGCACTGCGCGCCGCGCTCGATCATGTGCCGACCGGCATCGTGCTGCTCGACTCCCATCTCCGGGCGCGCCTGATCAACCAGTCGTTTCGCCAGATGTGGCGCCTGCCCGACGAGGTCGCCGACAGCAATCCCTCCATCCTCACGCTGCTTCATCACGGCCGCGACACCGGCGCCTATGAGGTGCCCGACCCTGAGCTCGATGCCCTGGTGGCGGAGCGCGTCCGGGTGATCGAGGCGGGCGATCCGACGCCGATCGATCTGCGCCGCACCAACGGCGATGTGGTGCGCGTCCAGGTCACGCCGTTGCCCGATGGGGGACGTATGCTGACCTATACGCCCGTCACCGACATCGTGCGCGCCTCGGACGAACTGAAGCTGCTGCGGGATGCGCTGGAGAACGTCCAGGACGGCGTCCTCCTTCTCGACTCCGACCTGCACGCCACCTTCATGAACCGGCGCATGCGGCGATTCTGGGAGGTCAGCGAAGACGAGGCCGCAAGCCGGCCTGCCTATTCGTCGCTGGTGCGACGCCTGCACCGCGCCAGCGCACCCAATCTGCCAACGAACGAGCTTGCGAAATTTCCGGCAAGACGCGTCGAGGAGGTCAAGGCCGGCGATCACGTGCGCGACCTGCAGACGCCTGACGGAAGGCGCATTAGGGCCCATTGCACCACGATGTTGAACGGCGGGCGCATGCTGACCTATGTCGACATCACCGATCTGACGCAAAAAGCCGCGATGCTGGAGACGCTCGCCACCACCGATCCGCTCACCGGCCTCTACAACCGCCGTCACTTCCTCGACAACCTCGATGCGGAATGGAGCCGCTTCCAGCGCTACTATCGCGCCGTCTCGGTGCTGATGCTCGATATCGACCACTTCAAATCGGTCAACGATCGCTACGGCCATGCGGTGGGCGATGCCGCGATCAAGGCGGTCGCGGCCGCTTGCCTCGACGGCAAGCGGAAGTCGGACATCGTCGGACGCCTCGGCGGCGAGGAATTCGCCGTGCTGCTGCCCGAGACCAGCCTGTCTCGGGCGAGGACTGTCGCCGAGCGTATCCGCAAGCGGGTGATGAGCACGCAGGTTCTCGCCGGCGAGATTCAATTCGGTCTCACCATGAGCATCGGCATCGCGGAGGCCACCGTCAGCATGTCCGGCATCGACGCCCTGATGGGCGCCGCGGATCATGCGCTCTATCAGGCCAAGGCCGAAGGCCGCAATCGCTGCATCGCCTTCGCACCGCCGCCGCCTGCGAGCAAGGCGGCGGAGTGATCGAACGAAGCGGCTTTTAGTCCGGCACCGGCACGTCGAAGGTGTTGAGCGTGACCGAGACCATGCAATAGACGCCGACGAGATAGGACAGCTCGGCCGCGCCGTGCTCGCCGAACTCTTTCACCGCCGCCCGGTAGGTCAGCTCCGGCAATACGCCGCCGCTGACCAGCGCCGAGGCCATGTCATAGGCGACCGCTTCCTGCTTGGTGAGATCGACCGGCCGCTGGCCAGCGACGATGGTCGCGAGCTTCTCGTCGGAGAGGCCGCGCTGCTCGGCGACCAGCACATGGGCGTAGAGCTCGTAGCCGGAGCGGAAATGCGAGCCGGTGACGAGGATAGCGACCTCGCGCACCGGCGCCGGCAGCAGCGGGTTCGACGCAACCGCCTTGACCAGCTCCCACACCGGCCCACCAAAGCGCGGCTCGCGAATCCAGGGATTCCATGGCCCGAGCAGCGCGCCGTCGTCGCGCATGTTCACGAAGCCCTTGAAGTGGTCCTTGATGCCCGCTCGCATGTCGTCATAGAGCGGCTTCTGTTCGGCGGTCAGATCCTTCGGATCGAGAATGGGAAGGCGCACGGCAGGATCTCCTCGTTGAGAAGCGCCGAGGCTCGCGCGCGTGCGCCTGCATGGCAAGTGAAGTTGCCGTGACGACCGTGCGATTCGAAAAGTGGCGTTGAAGCACCGGCGCGTGCTCAAAACTCCAGCGGCGCGTTGTCGACGACCTCCTTCATCACGAAGAAGGTGCGGGTCTGGCGCACGCCGGGCAGCGCGATGAGCTGCTCGCCATGGATGCGGTTGAAGTCCTCCATGTCGCCGACGCGAATCTTGAGGAAGTAGTCGAAGTCGCCGGCGACGAGATGGCAGTCGAGCACGAATTTCAGCTTGGCGATCGCCTGCTCGAAAGTCGCAAAGCTCTCCGGCGTCGAGCGGTCGAGCACGACGCCGACCATCACCAGCGTGCCCTTCGCCACCTTCTTCGGCGCCACCATGGCCCGGACGGTCGCGATGAAGCCGCCCTCGAACAGCCGCTGGGTGCGGCGATGGCAGGTGGCGGGGCTGATCGCGACGGTTTCGGCCAGCTCCGCGTTGCTGAGCCGGCCGTTATTCTGAAGCAATCTCAAGATCTTAAGGTCAGTGCGATCGAGCCGGGCGGCCATGGAAGAAGCTTCCGCATCTAGGCTATAATTCGGAAGGAATATGCCGTGAAGCCGCCATCCTCGCAAGATAGCGCGCAATATGGGCGCAATATTCGAGAGCACATTTTCCCGGGTTGATGCTAGCGACGTCCCCAGACCTCAACGCCAATCGGGATATCCCATGAAGCTCGACAAATTTCCGCGCTACCCGCTGACCTTCGGCCCGACGCCCATCGAGAAGCTGGAGCGGCTGTCAAAGCATCTGGGCGGCAAGGTCGAGATCTATGCCAAGCGTGAGGACTGCAATTCCGGTCTCGCCTATGGCGGCAACAAGCTGCGCAAGCTCGAGTACATCATCCCCGATGCGATCGCCTCCAACGCCGACACGCTGGTGTCGATCGGCGGCGTGCAGTCCAACCATACCCGCATGATCGCGGCGGTCGCCGCCAAGATCGGCATGAAGTGCCGCCTGGTGCAGGAGGCCTGGGTGCCGCACGAGGATGCGGTCTATGACCGCGTCGGCAACATCATGCTCTCCCGCATCATGGGCGCCGATGTGCGCCTCGTCGACGACGGCTTCGACATCGGCATCCGCAAGAGCTGGGAGCAGGCGATCGAGGAAGTGAAGGCGGCGGGCGGCAAGCCCTATGCGATTCCCGCCGGCGCCTCCGTGCACAAATTCGGCGGGCTCGGCTATGTCGGCTTCGCCGAGGAGGTGCGCAAGCAGGAGAAGGAGCTCGGCTTCAAGTTCGACTACGTCATCGTCTGCACCGTCACGGGCTCCACCCATGCCGGCATGCTGGTCGGCTTCGCGGCGGACGGACGGGCGCGAAAGGTGATCGGCATCGACGCCTCCTTCACGCCGGCACAGACCAAAGCGCAGGTGCTCGAGATCGCCCAGAACACCGCCAAGCTCGTCGAACTCGGCCAGGACCTCGTCGCCGACGACGTCGTGCTGATCGAGGACTACGCCTATCCCGCCTATGGCGTGCCGTCGGACGAGACCAAGGACGCGATCCGCCTCACCGCGCGTCTGGAAGGCATGATCACCGACCCCGTCTATGAGGGCAAGTCGATGCAGGGCCTGATCGACCTGGTGCAGAAGGACCATTTCGAGAAGGGCGCGAAGATCCTGTACGCGCATCTCGGCGGCGCACCGGCGCTGAACGGCTATGCTTATGCGTTCCGGAACGGGTGAGTAGACCGGCGTCTCGCCTCCCCCTCCGCTGTCGTCCCCGCGAACGCGGGGACCCATAGCCACAGGGAGATGTGTGGCGTGAGCTGGCAACCGCGAGTCATCGTCAAACCGCTTCCTGTGGTTATGGGTCCCGGATCTGCGCTTCGCTTGTCCGGGACGACGGCGGAGATAACGGCGGCGCCCCTACCGCGTCCTGATGATCTGCAACAGCTCTTCGCCATAATGCTCGAGCTTCTTGTCGCCGATACCAGGCACATTGCGCAATTCGTCGAGCGTCGTCGGCCAGGCGCGGACGATGCCGTCGATGGTGGCATCGTGTAGCACGACATAGGCCGGCACACCGCGCTCGCGCGCGACGTCTGAGCGCCAGGAGCGCAGCCGCGCGCGCAATTCGGGATCGACGTCGCCTTGCGGCGCGTTTGCGGCCGGGGCGAGATCGCCGCGGCGGGATTTGGAGCGGCTGGCGCGGACACGCGTGCCGGGCGCTTCCTCGCGCAGCCAGACCTCGGTCTCACCACGCAGCACGCCGCGCGAAGAGTCCGTCAGCTTCAGCGCGCCATAGGCTTCGCTGTCGCTCTGCAAATGGCCCATCGCCACCAGCTGCCGCAACACTGTGCGCCACTGCTTCTCGTTGAGCTCGCGCCCGATGCCGAACACCGACAATTTGTCGTGGCCGAACTGCGTCACCTTCTCGGTCAAGCGGCCGATCAGCACGTCGATCAGGTGCATCGCGCCGAAACGCTGGCCGGTGCGATAGGCGCAGGACAGCAGCTTCTGCGCCAGCACCTTGCCGTCGCGCATCTTCGGCGGCGTCAGGCAGTTGTCGCAGTTGCCGCAAGTCTCGCCCATGACGATCTCGCCGAAATAGCCGAGCAGCCGTTTGCGGCGGCAGTGTGCGGTCTCGGCGAGACCGACCAGTGCGTCGAGCTTGCGGATCGAGACCCGCTTGAAATCGTCGGAGCCGCTGGACTCGTCGATCATGCGGCGCTGCTGCACGATGTCCGAGAGCCCATAGGCCATCCACGCGGCCGACGGCTTGCCGTCGCGGCCGGCACGACCGGTTTCCTGGTAATAGGCCTCGATGCTCTTGGGCAGGTCGAGATGGGCGACGAAACGCACGTCGGGCTTGTCGATGCCCATGCCGAAGGCGACGGTCGCGACGATGACGATGCCGTCCTCGTTGAGGAAGCGGTCCTGGTTGCGCGAGCGCACGCTTCCGTCGAGACCGGCATGATAGGGCAGCGCGGGAATGCCGGCATCGTCGAGTGCGGCGGCGACCTCCTCGACGCGGTTGCGCGACAGGCAATAGACCACGCCGGCATCGCCGGCATGTCGCTCCCGGATGAAGTCCTTGAGCTGCGACACCGCGTTGCGCTTGTCGACGATCTCGTAGCGGATGTTCGGCCGGTCGAAGCTCGAGACGAATTGCGGCGCGTCCGTGAGCTGAAGCCGCTCGACGATCTCCTTGCGCGTCAGCTCATCGGCGGTCGCAGTCAGCGCGATCCGCGGCACCTCGGGAAAGCGCTCGGCGATGATGGAGAGGCCGACATATTCGGGGCGGAAGTCGTGCCCCCATTGCGAGACGCAATGCGCCTCATCGATCGCGAACAGCGCCACCTTCGCCTGCGCCAGCAGCGACAGGCAGCGCGGCGTCACCAGCCGTTCCGGCGCGACATAGAGCAGGTCGAGATCGCCCGCGATCAGCCGCCGCTCGATGTCGGACGCCTCCTGGAACGACAGCGACGAATTCAGCGCCGCAGCGTTGACGCCGGCTTCGATCAGGCCGGCGACCTGGTCGCGCATCAGCGCAATCAACGGCGAGACCACGATGCCGCAGCCCTCGCGTAGCAGTGATGGGAGCTGGTAGCACAGCGACTTGCCGCCGCCGGTCGGCATCAGCACGAGGCAATTGCCGCCGTCGGTAACGTGCCGAATGATCTCGCCCTGTGCGCCGCGGAACCCCGGCAGGCCGAACACCGAATGCAGCACCGACAGCGCGTCACGGCCGTTGGCCGGCGCAGGCAGCGGAGCGGTGGAGGATGTGGACATGGTGCTGGAGCGATGCTTTGGAATTTGTCACAAGGCCAGTCGCATGCTGGCGCGGGCGTGGCAAGACTGTTTGCGGGGCTTGCACCGTTGCGCGCGAGCTTCGCCCGCGCTGAGGGGGTTGAGCTGAGGTGAAAAACTACGCCCCGATCCTTCGCAATGCCTCCGCGACGGTCACGATCGGCATGTTGCGCTTTCCCGCCGCCTCCAGCGCGTGGCGCATCAGGTGCGGCGTGCAGCCATAGGGGCTGGGGGCATCGACGACGTCATGGCTGTAGAAGATCAGCCATCCGCCGCTCGCGATGGCTTCGTCAAAATAGCGATCTACTCCGGCCGCATCGATCTCGTAGTTGACCAAGGGCGAAGCGCGCAGGAACTGGAGGTCGATGACGTCGCTATTGACGCCGGGCAGGATGCCGCGCGCCGAGCGGAACGCTTTGGCGAGCTGGGGCTTCCGCCAAATCGAGGCGATGCCATAAGGGTAGGCAAAGTTCTCCAACACGATCGAAGAATCGATGCCGCGGAAATGACTGCGGTTGCGCTCGATCTCGCGGGCCATCGCGGCCTCGTCGAGATCGGCCGAGCTCTGGTGCGAGAAGGTGTGGCAGGCGATCTCGTGGCCGGCGCGGTGCAGCCGCACGATGGCGTCATTCGACAGGCCATGCCAATGGTCCGACGGACGGTCGATCAGGCTGCCGGCGATGTAATATGTGCCGCGGCCGCCATGCGCTTCGAGGAGCGAAGCGCCCTCGCCTGCGGCGCTGTCGGGAGCGTCATCGAAGGTGAAGCTCACCATCGGCGCATGCGCGGGCAGGCGGTGCGGCGCGGCGCGGAAATGCCGGGCCAGCCGATTGCTCACGCGTCCCTGGAGTGCCGACCACACGACCGCATTTCCCGTTTGCCCCGATTCGCTCAATCAAACATTCGTGCGCAGCCCGAGGCAAGCTTCACACTTCGTTAGTCCTAACGGAACCCGCCGCCCCGATCTAGCGCGGCACGACCGACGCGTCGGCATCCGCGCCGAGATATTGCAGCCAGTTGCGGAAAAGCACCGCCGCCGCGCTGCCGGCCGCGATATCCGTGCGCAGATTCAGCGCGGGCAGCTCGTTGGTCAGCGCCGGATGACGCTGGTGCTTCGCCTGCTTCTCGAAGCGGAGGAGCTTCTCCTCCGTGGCTGCGTCAAAATAGCTCACCGGCAGGTGCGGATAGGTCTCGCGCTCACGGGCGAGATAGCGGCCGATGTCGCGCAGATATTCGCGCTGGAGCGACAACGCATCGTACTCCGGATGGCCCTGGAAGAACACGAAGCGGCTGGCATATTGCCGGACGAAGACGTCGACGCCGGCCTGAAGCGAACGTGTCAGCACCTGATAGCCGGCCTCGTCGAGATCGCTCTCGGCGATCTCGTTCAGGCGCGAATGCGAGACTTTCAGCGGCGCGGGCGCCGCGCGGGTCAGGGCATCGTCCGTCACGGCTTCGCAGTCGAAGATGCCGTGACATTTGGCCGGCAGGCGCCGCCGTTCGATACGGTCGAGATGCAGCACCGCCGCATGCGCGGCGAGGCACGACCAGATCGTGGAGCGCGTGTTGAGCTTGGCCCAGTCGATCAGGTCGGTGAGATCCCGCCAATACGGCTCCTGGTCGAGCTCGGGTGCGACCGGCTCGGCTCCGGTCACGATCAGGCCGTCGAATCTGTGCCGCCTGAGATCCGCGAGATCGGAATATTCGCTCTCGACATGCCACTTCGCTTCCGGCGAGCGTTTTACGGACGGCAGCGAAAAGCAGTGGAAGCGGATGCGGTGCGCGCCGGCCGCGGCCTGAAGCAGCTTCATGAACTGCCGCTCGGTCGCCTTCAGCGCCGTATCAGGCATGTTGTTGATCAGACCGATGGTGAGCTCGCCATGGTCGCGCGCGAGATCACGCTCCGCCGGCACCAGCGCCGGACTCGTTATACCTTGATCCCTGTCGATCAAGATCGTCATCGGAGCCGTCCGCCTACTCCGCAGCCTGGAGGCGCGCCGACGGACAGGCCTTTGCCAGCGCCTGGTCGATATCCTCGATGATGTCGGCGGAATGCTCGATGCCGATCGAGAGGCGGATCGTCTCCGGCAGCACGCCGGCGGCGCGCTGCTGCTCGGCCGACATCTGCCGGTGCGTGGTCGAGGCCGGATGGCAGGCCAGCGACTTGGCATCGCCGATATTGACGAGGCGCGTGATCAGCCTCAAGGCATCGTAGAAGGTCTTGCCGGCTTCCATGCCGCCCTTGATGCCGAAGGTGAACAGCGACGAAGCCTGACCGCTGAGGTACCTCTCGACGAGCGGAAAATACGGGCTGTCCGGGAAGCCGGTGTAATTCACCCAGGCCACGCGCGAGTCACCGCGCAGGAATTCGGCGACCTTGCGGGCGTTCTCGACATGGCGCTCCATGCGCAGCGCCACGGTCTCGATGCCCTGGAGCAGCAGGAAGGCGTTGAACGGCGACAGCACCGAGCCCATGGTGCGCTGATAGACGCTGCGCGCGCGCTCGATATAGGCGGTCCGGCCGAAGCGCTCGGCATAGACGAGGCCGTGATAGGACGCGTCCGGCTTGTTGTAGGCCGGGAAGCGGTCGGCGTGCTTGGCCCAGGGAAAGTTTCCGGAATCGACTATGGCGCCGCCAAGCGTGGTGCCGTGGCCGCCCAGAAACTTGGTCAGCGAATGCACGGCAATGTCGGCGCCGTAATCGAACGGCTTGAGCAGGATCGGGGTGGCGACCGTGTTGTCGACGATCAGCGGCACGCCGTGGTCATGCGCAATCCTGGCCAGCGCCTCGATGTCGCAGACGTTGCCAGCGGGGTTGCCGATGGTCTCGGCGAACACGGCGCGGGTGTTCTCGTCGATCAGCTTTGCGATCGCATCGGGTTTGTCGCTCTCGGCGAAACGGCCGGCGATGCCCTGCCGCGGCAGGATGTGCGAGAGCAGCGTGTGCGTGGTGCCGTAGAGCTGCGGCACGGAAACAATATTGCCGCCATGATCGGCGACATTGACGAAGGCGAAATGCAGCGCGGCCTGGCCGGTCGCAACAGCAAGCGCGCCGACGCCGCCTTCGAGTTGGGCGATGCGCTTCTCCAGCACTGCGCTGGTCGGATTGGCGATACGGCTGTAACGGAAACCTTCGGCCTCGAGATTGAAGAGCGCAGCGCCATGATCGGCGCTGTCGAAGGCATAGGCTGCGGTCTGGTAGATCGGCACCGCAACTGCGTGCGTGGTGGCTTCGGGCTCGTAACCGGCGTGAATAGCGATCGTCTCGTTTCGCATCGTGCCACCTCCGCGTGGAGCGGGCCGCACTTATTGGCCTGTATGAGGCAGGTGCGTTGTCCGCCGTCCCTCTGTTAGAGGCGGGTGGTAAAGCGGACAATAATTCGCATAGAGATCGAGGAAGTAACCCTAACAGCTGTTGGTGAATTGGCTAAAATTCGAGTTAATTTGGATTAATGAATCGCAGCGCGCCGCAGCAGCTTGCCCAGCGCCGCTCCTCTTTCTCGTTGCGGGCCGAGATGCGTCATCCTGTGCAGCCGAGCGCTTCGAACGCTCTCACAGATCTCAACGCCTGTGCTTCGTCCGAGATCGAATCGCTGCCTCTCGAAGCGATTCGGAATGATCGAATCACCAAACAAATCTCGTCTCTTTCGCAGTACTACAGGTTGACGCTCTCACGCACGACGCGGTGTCCGTGCAAATTGAGACGCGCGAAGACGCATCATGCGCCTCCCCCGTGTTACTACGGAACTCAACGATACAGACGCGCGCTGAGCCCATTTTTATAGGGACTCTCGCGCATCGCAGAAACGATCTGCAACGCGCGGACATGCATGTTCGCGTCGCGATCAACCGTTGCGTAAGTTTCGATGGCCTAGGTTGGCGCATCGTTTTTCGTTCGAGGATGCGTTTGCTTGACCTTTGCTACCGGGAATGCTCGTCGCCTGTTATCCCGCTTTGCTTCTGACCGCCGCGGCAACATCGCCATCATCTTTGCGCTAGCGCTGTTGCCACTGTTGTCCTTCGTCGGCGCCGCCGTCGACTACTCCCTCGCCGCGCGAGCCAAGGTGAAGCTGGCGGCTGCGCTCGACACCGCCGTGCTGGTCGCCACCGCCAAGAGCGAGATCACGAAGAGCACATCGACCGCGAAGAACGACGCCTTGAACGTCTTCAACGGGCAAATGTCCGCACTCGGCATGACCGCGAGCTCGGTGACCATCGATGTGACCGACAGCGTCACCAAACGCACCGCCTCGGGCACCGCAACGACCAACCTGACGACCTATTTCATGGGCATCGTGGGCTACAAGACCCTCGTCGTCTCGGCGACTTCGACCGCGGCGGCTTCGCTGCCTGCCTACATCGACTTCTACGTGCTGCTCGACAACTCGCCGTCGCAGGGGCTGGGCGCCACCACGAGCGACATGACGGCCCTGCAGAACGCGACCTCCGACAGCTGCGCCTTCGCCTGCCATGACATTTATACATCGAGCTCGAAGAAGACGCTCCAGACCTCGAGCTATTACTCGATCGCGAAGAAGCTCGGAATCAAGATGCGGATCGACCTGGTGCGCGACGCGACGCAGTCGCTGACCGACACCGCCACCGCCAGCCAGCTCGTCAGCAACCAGTACCGGATGGCGGTCTACACCATGGGCAGCGACTGCAGCTCCATCGGCCTGACCACGATCTCGGCGCTCACCTCGAGCCTCTCGTCGGTCAAGACGGCGGTTTCCGGCGTCGACCTGATGACGATCCCCTACACCAACTACAACAACGACATGTGCACCGATTTCGACGGGACCCTGTCGTCGATGAACGGCGCGATTCCGACGCCCGGCGACGGCTCTTCATCCTCGCCGCAGAAATGGCTGTTCTTCGTCTCCGACGGCGTGGCCGATTACTATTATCCGTCGAATTGCAGCCAGACCGTGATCTCATCGTCGGGCCGATGCCAGGAGCCGCTGACGACGACGATCTGCGACACCATCAAGGCGCGCGGCGTCAAGATCGCCGTGCTCTACACCACCTATCTCGCGATCACCAACAACAGCTGGTACAACACCTACATTGCGCCATGGCGCAGCTCGATCGCGACCAAGATGCAGTCCTGCGCGACGTCGGGCTATTATTACGAAGTCTCCAGCGATTCGAGCATCACCGACGCGCTGAATGCGCTGTTTCAGAAGGCGATTGCCGTCTCGCATCTGACGAACTAGCCGCGCGCTTTCCCGATCACGCCCGCGACGTCGCGGCGTCCGGTGGCGCGCGGGCTGCGCGGCGCCAGGCCGGCGCGGTTGATCGCGGAGATCAAGCGGATTACCCGCTCGCGCTGCGCTCAGCGATGCCCTCTTAGGTCCTCTCTCCTGACCCATATTGTGGTTGAACATAACAGTGAATTACCGCTAAGATTGCGGCATTGCGACCGGCTTTTTTTGACGCAGCCATTTTGCCAGCGACATTATCGGAGCAATTGCCATGCTCACGGGATTCGACAGCGGATACGACCAACAACCATTTCGCGATCTATGCGCCGACTACCCTGGCGCCGAGGCCTACGATCCGCATGATTTCCGGATCGAGTGGGGCCCGATCTTTCACCGCGGCCGCCTCGACGGATCGGCGCGCGTGCTCGTCGTCGGTCAGGATCCGGCCCAGCACGAAACCATCGTACGCAGGATCCTGGTCGGCACTGCAGGCCGCCGGACCCAGGGTTTCCTCGCGAAGCTCGGCATCACGCAGAGCTACGTGATGGTGAACACCTTCCTGTACAGCGTCTACGGACAGAGCGGCGGCAGCAAGCACAAGAACGAGCCGGGCATTGTCGGCTATCGCAACAAATGGCTGAAAGCCGTGCTGGCGTCCGGCAACATCGAGGCCGCAGTCTCGCTCGGTGGCCTCGCGGACGAAGCCTGGAAAGCCTGGCTCAAGACGTCCGATGGCGCGGCCTACAAGACCCTCGCCTATCAGCACATTCCGCACCCGACCTGGCCGGAAAGCTCGGCGCACGATGCCGCCACCCAGGCCGCGAACACCAAGATCATGCTGACCAAGTGGAACGCTGCGCTCGCGGCCCTCGCGCCGCAGGTCAAGCATCCCGATGTGCCGACGACGCTCGTGCCCTATGGCGATGCCTTCAAGTCGGCCGAGCTCGTCGACATCATCGCGAAGGATCTTCCCGCCGGCCTGCCGGCCTGGATGCGCGGCGATGCGGCATGGGCGGTGCGCCAGGGCACTGACGCGGCGACCAAGCGACGCACCATCACCATCACCATCCCCGACGGGGTGATCCCATGAGCCCGGCCGCAAATCCGAAGCGATGGGCCTTGACCGGACGGATCGTGACGATGGCGGCCGACGGCGACGTCATCAAGAGCGGGACGATCTTCATCGAGGACAGCCGCATCGCCGCGGTCGTGCCCAAGGACAGCCGGCCCCGGCGGGCTTCGAGACGGTCGCTCCGGTCGCGACCGGCGGCACCATCTATCCCGGCCTGATCGAGCTGCACAATCATCTGAGCTACAACATCCTGCCGCTGTGGCGGGTGCCGCAGCTCTACGGCAATCGCGACCAGTGGCAGAACGCAAAATCCTACAAGACCTCCGTGACCGGCCCCATGAGCGCAATCGCGCTGGCCGATGACGGCTCGCTGCTGCCGGCTCTGGTCCGCTACGTCGAAGCCAAATGCCTGGTCGCGGGCACCACGACGAGCCAGGGGATCACGCTGTCGAACTGGAGCGGCACGATCCACAAATACTACAAGGGCGCGCTGCGCGCCGCCGAGATCGGCAGTCCTCCGGACCTTCCACGGGCGCACTCGAAGATACCCGATATCGACGCCGACGATTGGGCGAAGTTCGACAACGAGCTGAAATCGTCGGCCTGCTTCCTGCTGCATCTCAGCGAAGGCATCGATGCCAAGGCCCACAGCCACTTCCTGGCCTTGCGCAACGGTTCGGGCGATTGGGCGATCGAACCGTCGCTGGCCGGCATTCATTGCACCGCGCTCGATGCGACCGATTTCGGAACGATGGCACATCACGAGGCCAAGGTGGTCTGGTCTCCGCTGAGCAATCTGCTGCTGTACGGGAAGACGACCGATGTCGCCGCCGCACGCGCAGCCGGCCTCACCATTGCGCTCGGCTCGGACTGGTCGCCATCCGGCAGCAAGAACCTTTTGGGTGAGCTGAAAGCGGCGAAGGTCGTCTCGGCGCATTTCAATCTCGGCTTCAGCGATTACGACATCGTCTCGATGGCGACGCGCAATCCGGCAACGATCCTGAAATGGGATGCCAAGCTCGGGACGATCGCCCAGGGCAAGTTCGCCGATCTGCTGGTCGTCAAGGGCGTCACCGGCGATCCCTACGGCCATCTGATCAAGTCGCGCGAGCAGGATGTCGTGCTGGTGGTGATCGGCGGACGGCCGCACTATGGAACGAAGAGCGTCATGCAAAAGGCGGGCGGAAGCGGCGAAGCGATCAAGATCGGCAGCAGCGCGCGGGTGATCGACTTCACCTCGCCCGACCAGGATCCGGGGATCGAGAACATCACGCTGGCGGAGGCGACGAACCGCCTGACCGCCGCGCTCGGCAATCTCGGCACGCTGCAACCGCACAGCCTTGCGATGTCGGCGGCGATCGCCGGCGGAACGGTGACGCGCACCAGATGGCGTCTCGCGCTGGACGAGCAGTTCGGCAACAATGTCCAGCTGCGGCCGCGGCTCGTCTATAACGGCATCCGGACCGGTCCCGATCTGTTGGCCTCCGCTGCGGCGGCGCCCGAGCCGCTGCATCCGATCAAGCTGGATGGCCTCACGGTGGCGGGCGATCCCGCCTTCCTGGACACGCTGACGAGCGAGTCGAATCTCCCGCCGGGAATCGCAACGGCAATCGCGGCATTCTACTAGGCCGCGATCGCCGCCTTTTATTTGCGACCTTTACACCGGTGGTGGATTGAGCCGCGCAAAGCCCTCCTGGATCCGATAGGGGTAATAGGGATAGGGCGGCATTACGGCGCTGACCTCGTCGAGCCGCTTGATCTGATCCGCGCTCAGCGACCAGCCGACCGCCCCCAGATTGTCGCGCAGCTGCGCCTCGTCGCGCGCGCCGATGATCACGGAGGAGACCGTGGGGCGCGAGAGCAACCAGGCGATCGCGACCTGCGGAACGGTCCGGCCAGTCTCTGCGGCAATCGCGTCCAGCACGTCGACGACGGCATACAGACGCTCCTCGTCCACGGGCGGCCCGAACTGTGCGGTGGCGTGCAGGCGGCTCGCTTCCGGCAGCGGCTGGCCGCGCCGGATCTTTCCGGTGAGCCGGCCCCAGCCGAGCGGGCTCCAGACCAGCGCGCCAACACCCTGGTCGCGCGCGAGCGGCATCAGCTCCCACTCATAGTCGCGGCCGAGCAGCGAGTAATAGACCTGATGCGCGACATAGCGCGGCCAGCCGTGGCGGTCGGCGATGGCGAGCGACTTCATCAGCTGCCAGCCCGCGAAATTCGAGACGCCGACATAGCGCAGCTTGCCGGCGCGCGCGAGCATGTCGAGCGTGGACAGCACCTCCTCGATCGGCGTGAACGCATCGAAGGCGTGGAGCTGAAGCAAATCGATATGGTCGGTGCCAAGCCGACGCAATGCCGCGTCGACCGAGGCGAGCAGCCGCTGCCGCGACGAGCCGGCATCGAGCGGACCCTCGCCCATCGGCAGGCTCATCTTGGTCGAGATCAGCACCTTGTCGCGACGGCCCTTGATCGCGGCACCGAGGATCTCCTCGGAGGCACCATTCGAATAGACGTCGGCACTGTCGAACAGATTGACGCCGGCATCGAGGCAGATGTCGACCAGCCTGCGGGCTTCCTCCACGCCACTGCGGCCCCAGGCCGAGAACAGCGGTCCCTGGCCACCGAACGTGCCGGTGCCGAAGCTGAGGACGGGGACCTTGAGCCCGGACGCGCCGAGATTGCGGTATTCCATGATCGCTCTCCTATTCCGCCGGGCACGCCGCGACGGCGCCCTGCCGGCGGTCGAACTGGAGGCTCCACAGCGCGAGCACGAGGCCGATCGCGGTGATGCCGGCCGCGACCAGCGGCAGGGCGGAGAGGCCGAGCCCGCGATCAATGGTGACACCGCCGGCCCAGGCGCCGAGCGCGTTGCCGAGATTGAACGCGGCGATGTTGAGGCTGGAGGCCAGCGTGCGGCCGCTGGGCCCAGCCGCCTCCAGCACGCGCAGCTGCAGCGGCGCGACGGTTGCGAAGGCTGCAATGCCGAGCAGCAGGATCAGCGCGATGGCAGCGATCTTGACCGACAGCACGGCGGCCAAACCGAGCAACACGATCGCGAGCGCGGCGATCGTGCCGATCAGGGCGCGTGCGAGACCGCGATCGGCAAGCTTGCCGCCGGCGACATTGCCGATCGCAAGGCCAACACCGAACACCAGCAAGATCGGCGAGACTGCGGCCTCCGAGAAGCCGGTGAAGCGCGTCAGGATCGGCTGGATATAGGTGAAGACGACGAACAGCCCGGCGAAGCCGAACACGGTCATGGCAAGGCCAAGCAGCACCTGCGGACGGCCGAGCACCGCGACCTCTTCCGCGAGCGAGATCGGCTTGGCGCCCTTGCCGACATGACCGGGCACCAGCGCAGCCACCACGGCAAACGCAATCACGCCGATCACCGTCACCGCCCAGAACGCCGCGCGCCAGCCGAGCATCAGGCCGAACCAGGCGCCGAAGGGCACGCCCAGCAGGGTCGCGACTGTCAGGCCGATGAACATGGTCGCGATGGCGGAGGCGCGCTTGTCCTCGGCCACCAGGCCAGTCGCCACCACCGAGCCGACGCCAAAGAACGTGCCGTGCGCGAGCGAGGTCAGCACACGCGCTGCCATCAACAGCTCGTAGTTCGGCGCCAGCGCGCAGGCCGCGTTGCCGAGCGTGAAGATCGCCATCAGCGCAAGCAGCACGGTTTTCCGCGGCAATTTGCGCGTCGCCAGGGTGAGGACTGGCGCCCCCACGAATACGCCGAGCGCATAGCCGGAGATCAGGAGGCCCGCGACCGGCACAGAGACATGCATGTCGGCGGCAACCTGCAGCAAGAGACCCATGATGATGAATTCGGTGGTGCCGATACCGAAGGCACCGGCGGTGAGCGCGAGGACGGCGGGAGGCATGCGTGGCTCCAATGGATGAGACGAGCCACGCAGATAGCGGCACCGCGGCAAAACCATTAGAATGTCCACAATCCAATCATTTGTGACGTGAATTCAACATGGCCCGTTTCGACACCAACCGCTCCGCCGAGATGGAGGTCTTCGTCCGCGTGGTCGATCTCGGCGGATTCACCCAGGCCGCACGAAAACTGCGCCTGACGCCCTCGGGCGTCAGCAAGCTGATCTCTCGGCTGGAAACACGACTCGGCTCGCGGCTCGTCAACCGCACGACGCGCAAGCTCACGCTGACGGAAGAAGGCCGGGCCTTTTACGAGCGCGCCGTGCGCATCCTCGCCGAGATGGAGGAGGCGGAGCGCGAGGCGGCTTCGGGCGCTGCGCCGCGCGGCCGGTTGACGGTCAACTGCAACATCCCGTTCGGCATGCTGCATGTGATGCCGCTGCTCCCGCGCTTCCTCGAGCAGCACCCCGAGGTCACGCTCGATCTCGTGCTGACCGATACGCTAATCGACCTGATGCAGGAGCGCGCCGACGTCGCCATCCGCGCCGGGCCGCTGCGGGCCTCGCGCCTCGTCGCGCGAAAGCTCGGCACCAGCCGCATGGTCGTGGTCGGCGCGCCGAATTATCTCGCACGCGCAGGCACGCCGAAGACGCCGGCCGATCTTGCCGATCACCGCGGCATCGGCTGGACCTTCCCGCGCTCGATCCGCGCCTGGCCATTCAAGCGCGGCGACCACACCGAGGAAATCGTGCCGCCGCCAGTCGCGCGCGCCAGCGACGGCGAAGCGGCCCGCCGCCTCTGCCTCGGCGGCGTGGGACTGGCCCGCCTCGCCCTCTTCCACATCGGCCCCGACATCGAAGCCGGACGTCTTGTCCCAGTTCTCCAAAACTACAATCCCGGCGATCGCGAAGACATCCACGCCGTCTATGTCGGCCACACCGCCCCCCTGCCCGCCCGCGTGCGCGCGTTCATCGATTATCTGGCCGCGCATGTGCGGGTGCCGGATCCCGCGCTGAAGCGCGCGGGAGACGGGAGGTGGAAGGTGGCCTAAGGACGCCGGGCTGGTCGCGAGGCAGCCGTACGACCTGGCTATTCGCCTTCCGGCATTGCGATGACCGAGACCGCCTGAAGGACATTCTCCGGGCCACCCTTCGGAGGCCAGACGCTGGTGGAAAAGGCGGCGCTGCGCAGCGACGCGCGCTGCGCGAGGCTTTCGAAACCCCAGATATGGGTGATCCGGGGTGGTCCATCGAGCGCGTACATGTTGATCACCAAATGCGCCGTGTAGTCCCGCGCCGGCGCGATCGCAGCCTCCCATCCCGCAAGCGTCGGCGGCAGTCCGCCCGGCTTCAGCTTGTAAGTGCGGAATTCGTAGACATCGCCGTAAGCCCCCGGCTGCACCGGCGGCAGGAAGGGAAAGCGCTGGTAGCTATCCATCTCCAACGCCGTGATCAGCCGCCCGGCGTTGAACGGATTGGCGCTCAACAACGCGCGGCGCCGTTCTTGATCCAGCGCATCTCGCGCTTCGAAGCTGCGCAGGATCAACAGGCGCCCAAGCGTAGCGAATTCCGTTCGCCAGCAGCCCAACAGCGTGCCGCTGGCGTCGGGCGCCGTGACCCAATCCCGTGCGGCCTTGGCGACTTCCGATGTCCCGAGCATCGGGCAGGCAAGGGATGTGAGTTCGTAGAATTCGCTCATGTTTCAATGCTCCTATCGAAGGGGGCGGGAAGACCCGCCCCCTGCAGCGTTAGATCGCAGGATGAAGATTGCGGACGGGGCTCACGTCTTCAAGGACCGAGGCAACCTCGAGCACCGTCGATTCCGCCAGCCACGACGAGACGATCTGCACGCCGATCGGAAGACCGTCACGGCTCGTTCCAAATCGCATCGAGAGAGCGGGCATTCCTGTCAGGCTGAACGGTGATGTGGCGCTCATCACGTGGAACGGCGAGACTGTCACGCCATCGACCACGACGTCGTTGAGACCATGCTTGGTCGCCGGGAACGGTGTCACCGGACATAGCAGCACATCGTAGCGCTGGAAGTATTCGGCAAAGGTGTCGCGAAGGCGCTCTATGGCCTGCTCGGCGGCGACGAAATCGGCGATCGGCGTATCAGGTGCATCAAGGACCAATTTGGCGTGCCTGAAGATCTCGGCCTCGTGGCCGGCGGTGACCTTCTCGAACTCGGCTTGGCTTTCCATCTGCTGGAGCTGCCAGAGGACGCTGTTGGCATCGGTCTGCTCCACCACTGGCAACCGGACCTGTTCGACCTGGTAGCCGGCATTGGTCAGTGCACGCGCCGCTGCCTTCACCGTCGCCACGACCTCGGGATCGATTGGCCCGAAGAAGCCTGGAGAGGCCATCCAGCCCACGCGAAGCTTACGGGTCGATGTTGTGCCCACCCCTGTGTCGAGGCTGGGCGAGCTGATGGAGAAGCCGTCGGCGCCGTCGGGCCCGGCCATCAAGGAATAAGCCAGCGCAACATCGCGAACCGACCGCGCCATCGGACCGATGTGCCAAAAGCGTCGCGGCACCCGTGGCCAGTGACCTGTCATCGGCATTCGGCCATGCGTGGCCTTAAAACCAACGATACCGGTATGTGCTGCCGGGCCACGCAATGAGATCGAGAGATCGCTGCCCACACCGAGTGGCGACATGCCCGCTGCGATGGCGGCCGATTCACCGCCGCTCGATCCGCCCGGCGTGTAGTCGAGGTTCCAGGGGTTGTTGGTCTGGCCCGTCAGGAGATTGTCGGTTTCGATCGAATAGGAAAATTCGGGAGGGTTCGTCTTTGCGATGAGGATGGCGCCGGCGGCCTTTAACCTGGCCACAACGGTGGCATCGGTGTCAGGCACGCGCCCTCTAAAAATCGGCGAAGCGCGCTGTGTCAGCACACCCGCCGTGTCGATTCCGTCCTTGACGGTGAACGGAACACCATGGAGGGGGCCGAGCTGAGCGCCTGACATCACTGCCGCCTCAGCCTTTCCAGCGCTGTCCATCGCGCCGTCGGCCAGCGTCACGATTGCGTTCAGCTTGGGATTGACCGCCGCGATGCGGTCGAGGTGCGCCTGCATGACCTCGACGGGCGAAAGCTCCCGTTGAGCGATCAGCTGGGCGATGCGCGTGGCGTCCATTTTCACGATATTGTTGGTCATGTTATCCTACCTGTCATTTGGTAGGCTGGACATGTCCCTCGCATTTTCGGACTTCAATCCCTACCTGTCATTTGGTAGGGACACGATGAGGTGATCGAGATGAGCGAAAATGCGAGGGAGGCGATCCTGGCCGCAGCGCGCAGGACGGCCCAGGCCCACGGATATGGCGGGTTGAACTTCCGCGACATCGGAGCCGAGGTCGGCATCAAGGCTGCGAGCATCTACCACCACTTCCCGGGCAAGGCCGAGCTGGGTGCGGCGGTGGCGAGACGCTACTGGGAGGATACGGCGGCGAACCTCGAAGCTCTTTCAAAAGCGAACGGAGATCCAAGAAAGGCGCTCCGGGCCTATCCGGGACTTTTTCGTCGATCGCTGGAGCAGGACAATCGCATGTGCCTCTGTAGCTTCATGGCGGCCGAATATGACGATCTGCCGGACGCGGTGAAAACCGAGGTGCAGGCTTTTGCCGATGTCAACGTGGCGTGGCTGACCAGGATGCTCGCCGCGGCCGCAGTTCCCGCCAGCAAGCGTGAAGCAAGGGCGCGCGCGATCTACGCGGCCGTTGCCGGCGCGCAGCTGATGGCGCGGAGCCGCGCAGATCTGAAGTTGTTCGATGCGCTGATCGAAAGCTATCGCGGATCCGGCTTGATCCCGACTTGAAAGCCATTGGCGGAGAGAGTGTCAGTCACCCCCTTGAATTGGAGAACGTGCTCGCCTTTCGGACGAGCAGTTCATCGCCCTTTCGGCTGATTTCGAGCGCGGGTGCCTGGTATGGCGTTGAGACAACGACGCGCTGACCGGGCGCCAGTACTGTCACAAAGCGGATCGGCGTTCCCGCTTCACCCTGTGCGAGAGTCGTGACGACGCGGAATCCATCGGGCTCGACCGTGTAGTAGGCGACGCCGGATACATCGCCGAGATTGATGCTCAGGCCCTCGATCGGCCGCAGGCCGTTAGCGTGTGCGGCCGCGAGTGAGAAGGTGACGGCGGCTGCGAGAAGTGAGCTGCGCACTGACATAGGAACCTCCGTTGGCTTCGGCGGCGGGCGGGGCGCCCGTCTGGCTGATCGCGGCGGAAACGCGGTTTCCGCAAAGCTCTCGCAATCTGGTCTTCAGGACTTTTCCGGTCGCCCCGTGCGGAAGCTCGTCGACGAACAGAACATCGTCCGGCATCCACCACTTCGCGATCTTGCCCTCGTAAAAGGTCAGGAGATCTTGCGCCTTGAGCCTCGATCCCTGGCGTCGGACCGCAAGCACGAGCGGGCGTTCGTCCCATTTTGGATGCGCAATACCAATCACCGCCGCTTCGACGATTTCGGGGTGGGCCATCGTCAGGTTTTCGAGTTCGATCGACGATATCCGTTCGCCTCCGGACTTGATGACGCCCTTCGAACGATCCGCAATCTGTGTGTAACCGTCGCTGTCGATCGTGGCGACATCACCTGTGAAAAACCAGCCGTCGGCACGCTCGCTTTCCGGCATCCTGTAGTAAGCGCGGGCAATCCAGGGCCCCCGAACCACGTGGTCGCCAACTGTGTTGCCATCGCGGGGGAGTTTTCTGTTTTTGCCGTCGCGAATGCCGATTTCGACACCGAAGAGCGCACGTCCTTGTTTGACCTGGCGAGACCGCCGTTCAGCTCTCGACGAGGTTATGTGCTTGCGCAGCGGCTTCGAGATCGTCGCAAGCGGGCTGGTTTCCATCATGCCCCAGCCATGCACAACTTCTACTCCGTATTCGTCCTGCAGCGTTTCCATCAGGGAGGGCGGACATGCCGTGCCACCGATCAGCGCGCGATTGAGCGTCGTCGGCTTCACGCCGGCGCTTTGCAGGTATCGAACATAGCCCAGCCAAACCGTCGGCACGCCGCCGGCGAAAGTCACCCCGTGGTCCTCGAACAACCTGTGCAGGCTCTCACCGTCGACGTTTTGTCCGGCCATCACCAGCTTCGAACCCGTCGCCGCTGCACAATACGGCATTCCCCAAGACATGACGTCGAACATCGGCGAGACAAGCGCGACCGTGTCATGCAGAGAAATGCGGCAAGCGTCCGGGAGCGCCGCGGCGCAGGAATGCAGCACGGCGCTGCGATGGCTATACAGCATACCCTTTGGGTTTCCTGTCGTTCCCGACGTATAGCAAAGTCCGCATGCCGTGTTCTCGTCGAATTCCGGCCATGCATAAACTTCCGAGCACCCGGAGAGAAATCCTTCATAGGAGGGGAAGCCTTTGGCTCCCACGATCTTCGCGTCGCCAGCCTCGCCCAGATATATCCACGCTTCAACAGTCGGACATTGCGGTATCAGCGACTGTACGAGATCGATGAATGCCAGATCGAAGAATACAACCACGTCTTCGGCATGGTTGATGATGTATATGATCTGCTCCACGAACAGCCTTGGATTGATCGTGTGGCAAACGGCTCCCATTCCGGAAATGCCGAAGGATAGCTCCAGATGCCGATAGCTATTCCAGGCCAGGGTCGCCACGCGATCGCCCGGCTTGATGCCGATCGAGTCCAATGCATTTGCGAGCCGGGAGCTGCGCTCGAGAAGGCCGCCGTAGCTCGTGACGTGATCGGGCTTGTCGGGAGTTCGGGAGACGATCTCGACGTCGGGAAAGGAACGCGCCGCGTGCATGAGAATGGACGACAGGAGCAAAGGAGTTTGCATCATCAAGCCAGGCATGGCGAATGGTCCTCGGTTTCAACGCTTTCGTTTCAGCCGCAAGCGGCCGTTCATGCGGGCAGGATATTGTCCGCACGGGCACCCATTCAGCGGGAGGTCTTCATCAGCCAGGACGACGTCTCGCCTGCCCTCTCGGGCGCCCGGCCTCCGAAAACTCGCCTTCGCGCGAGACTTGGAAGGATGACGAGCTTGAAGTGAACGACGAGCAGCCTGATCGCAAAGGACGTGAGGAGCCATATGACTGACAGGGGCATTTGTCTTCCAAACACGATTTGAATTCGATGCTGTGAATGAAGCTAGAGGCCCTGGAAGCCGGATGTCGTGAGCCGCCGGCGCCCTTTCGCCGGTACTGGCACGCACCGTTCACGGCCACATCGCGCCGCCAACTCGGTCATCAGCTACTGGAACGAAAAAATGTTCTTCCAGTCGTTCTTCACGCTGATGATGGTCCAGCTTTTCTTCCTGGCCTCGCGTAGAGCGTCGGGGTCGCCGTGCTCAACTCGCTGAAGGTTGCGCCGACATTCAGGTATAGGCTGACGGGCGGTCCTCTTGGACCCAGAGCTTTTCAGCCTCGGAATAGGGGTCAGGCGGCTTCATTCCCTGGATGGTCCAGAAATCGATTGGCGTTTCGTCAATGTGGATCTCCCAGCGATAACCCCGCTCGCGTGTGAAGGAATTGAGCGCAGTGTTGACGCGCTCCAGCCACCACGCTCGCCGCTCGGGAGCAGTTGCTCGAGCAATCTGATCAATCCAGATCCTGACAAAATCGTTCGTTGCCTTTCCGCCGATAAAGAACGAGTTCCTTGGCAATTCGTGAAAGACAACGCTTGCATAGAACCGGGGCAGGCCGACATCCGCGTAGAGGTCCGTGATACGCGTCGCAAGCGCGCACTTGTCCTTGGCCGAGTACGCATTTTCCGGACAGTAGATATGCCACAGAGGCATTTGAGTTCTCCTCGCTAAGCTTTGGCGATATTCGTCCTGGCTTCTTCATTCCCTCGCGGGCCTATTCCCGGCACGGCGCGCCCGTCATCGTGCCGCCGCATGAGGACGGGTCGACGGCAGTCGCCGACCCGGAACGCTCCATCATGCGAGTGCTTCGAGATGCCCGAGGCCCAGACCGTCGACGACGGCCTTCTGGACGGGGGCGATGTCGGCATTGATCTTGTCGGCACCGAACGATGTGCCCACCACCGTCCGAGCGGCACGACTGCCCTTCGCCTGGCCGACGAGCCTGGCGACGGCCTCGGCAATGTCGTGAGGCTTCGGAGCGTCCTTTCCCTGCAACATTGACGTGAAGGTCTTGTAAATGGCGTCGGGAATCTGGCCGACCTCGCCGTAGGACTTCGTGATGTCGCCGTCGGCAGGCCTCTGGATGCTCGCGTACAGGCTTGTCGGATAAGCGCCAGGCTGAACTTCCACCACGTCTACGCCGAGTTGGGAGACCTCCAACCGAATACTGTCGGTCAAAGCTTCGATCGCCATCTTGCTCGCGCCGTAGATGCCGACGAAGGGGAACGTCACCCGGCCGAGGACAAAGCCGCTCGATGTGCCGGTGATGAGAATAGTGCTGGTCATGGTTTGCCTCCGGTGACGAGGGTTGCGGGTCAATGCGAGATGATCAGCCGGTATGGCTGGTCAGGAACTGGCGGAGTACCGCGACCGGGATGTCCGGGAACGAGCTTGAACAGACCTCGGGAGCGGCGCGTTGGGGTGGTGAAGCCCTGGATGCGAGTCAGAAGGCGAATTCCAGGCTGGCGTGTGCAACCAACCTTCCCGTGGACGCAAACGAAACGCGGGTTTCCGTGAAGGCCGAAGCTTTGCCGAAGCGCAATACTTCCGCTCTTACCTGATAGTCGTCGTTGACGGCTGGACGCAGGAAGTGAGTGTGCTGATACACGGTGCCTTTGGTGATGCGCCCCGTCGTGCCCACAGACAGTGACGCAACCGAGTCAATGGCCGCCATGATTGCCTGACCACACACCGCACCGCTTGACAATTTGAGCGCATCATTTTGCGGAAGCATCGCGGACACGATGCCCGGGTAGACCTTGAACTGACGAAGGCCGAGCAGTTTCACCCAAGGCGCAAAGACATACTCGTACAGTTCGAGAACTGTGGCATCCGTCACTGGCAAACAATGAAGCGGAACCGGAATCCCGGGCCGCGCAACTCCCAAGGCAGGATCGGACTCGTTTTGCGTTGCCTGCTCGGTCACAAGCGCCCGGTCTCCCGTTAGCGTCTTTGTATTCTCAACCAATGTAATCATTGTTGTCTCCGATTCTCGTCAAGGCATGACTACGAGGATCGGAATCTAGGCGGCTGGACCTCAGGTGTCGTGAGGCGATCGCGCCCAATCGTCCGTACTGGCGCGCACCGCCTGGCGTGCCTCGCGGCAATGCCGACGCGATCTCGCGGGCGTGATTTGGCGTGACGCAGAGTTGAGCAGGAGGCGTCTTGGGCCACACTAGCTTGATCAACGTCTGCCCATGGTTTCGGCGCAGGCCGTTACAAAGCGTGCGATTAGGCTTAGCCAGACCCGCGGAGGCGATGATGCACCCGAACGACGATTTTCTCAGCGCTCCAGAATTGGATTATGACGGTTTCCGAGCTGCAATGCGCGACGATTGGGGATGGTTTACTCCTGCTCACGAAACCAACATCTTCGCCAGCAAGGTGCGCACGCGGCGCGTCTTCGGATTTGCTGCAGTGGATCTCATCTGCAACGCTAGCCGTCTAGAGCGGACGGAATTGGACATTCGCCGCGATAATATGGAGTACTATTTCGTCACGGTTCAGGATACCGGCGAATCGACCATCATTCACAACGACCGGGTCGTAAATATCACTGCTGGCGATGTCATCCTGCTCGATTCCACAAGACCCGTGACATTCATCTCGCCGGCCCAGGACAGCGCGCAATGGCTTGGTTTGCAAGTGCCGCGCCAGAGCCTGGCGTCGCATCTCGGCTTCGAACCGCAAGGTGGCGCGTGCGGTCCTCGGCAGGCCCAAGCGTCGCGTCTACTCTGTCAACTCGCTCTTGACCTGGTCGGCAATGCAGAACCAGCGTTCGCGTCGACCGATAAATTTATGCATCTGGTGGTCTACGATCTCCTCGGCGCACTGTTTGCACCGCCCGCCCCGCTTGGCTCGCGCCACAACGACAAGCTGTTTATGCGCGTCTGCAGCATCATCAAGGACCGCTTTGCCGATCCGGACATTTCTCCGCGCGAGGTGGCTGCCGAGGCGGGAATTTCACTGCGCTATTTGCAGAAGCTGTTCACGGCCCGCGGGTCGACATGCGGTCACCACATCTGTTCGGCCCGTCTGGATCATGCAGCGCGTCTGATCGAACGCCGCGCGTTGATGAAGACAGGTCAGCCTCTCAGCGATATTGCCTACGCCTGCGGCTTTCGCGACTACACGCACTTTGCGCGCGGCTTTCGCCGGCGTTTCGGCACCGCGCCGGGCGCTGTCGGAGCAGGCGCCACCGGTAACGACAGCGCACCGGTCCGCGCTGGATGCACGCCGCACTCGCTTCGGAGCCACACTCACCCCCCGGACGGCCCGTAAACTCAGCATTTAGCTGCTCAACACCGACCCGCGGTTGCAGGCTCGAGTTCTGCCAGCGAACGCAGTCAAGCGCGGATCTCGACCGAATTCGGAAAGGATCTCGCTTTCCAACCCCTGTCGCACCCGGAAGCAATCGGGGGGTCGACCGTCGAAAACAGAGATCCACCTTACATTTCGATGGGGACTGGCGGAGAGAGTGGGATTCGAACCCACGGTACGGTTTCCCGCACACACGCTTTCCAAGCGTGCGCCTTAAGCCACTCGGCCATCTCTCCGGAGCGCCCTCTCTTGAAGGGGCGCCGATGATTTTGCAAGGGATCGCGGGAAAATCGGATGATTTTTCCGCAACATATTGTGTTTGCAAGAGAATATCGCGTGTCACGAGACCGCTCGGAACCGCCGATGGGCTGAACCGGCGGCGGGTTTGGCGCGACGATTCACCTGAGCCCACCAATGACCACCGGGGACGCCATGACCATCCGCAAGACCATCGCCGCGCTGAGCCTGATTTCGGCCCTTGGCTCCGCGCTCGCCGCACCGGCGCTCGCCCAAGTCTGCACCCGGCAGGGCGTGGACGTCAGCTGCGACGACGGGCGGCGCGGCATCCTGTCGGGCAACGCCATCCTCTGGCCGGACGGGACGCGCTCGAGCTCGACGCCGCATCAGAGCGTGATCATCGGCAACAAGAGCTCGATCCATGTCGGCCCCGGCGTGTTCGTCGGCCAGGGCAAGGGCATGGTGCCGCTGGATGATCCCAACGCGCCGAACAAGCGGCAATGCGCGATCCTGGATGGCGTGTCGTATTGTTATTGAGGTTTTCGTCTTCACCTCTCCCCGCTTGCGGGGAGAGGTCGGCTCGCCTTTGCGATCCGGGTGAGGGGATACAGGTCTCTCGATGGATCTCACATGTGGAGAGAGGCCCCTCACCCCCGACCTGCTCCCCGTAAGAACGGGGAGAGGGAGGAGAGGCTAAATCAGCCGCACGCCCGAGATCGCCGACTTCAGCCAGCGCAGCGCCTGCGGCGGCTGGGAGACAAGCGGGGCGACTGCGGCCTTCTCGGTCCGGCACTTCTCGAGCTCGGCGACGAAGTCTGCCGACCATTGCTGGATGGTGTGGCCGCGCAGCTTTTTCATCATCGCGTCCCAGCGCATCTTGCGCTCGGTGAGCGGCATCGCGGCGGCGACAGCGATGGCGCGCGCCATGCCGTCGATGTCGTGCGGATTGACCAAGAGCGCGGTGTCGAGCTCGTTGGCGGCGCCGGCGAATTTCGACAGCACCAGCACACCGGGATCGGCCGGGTTTTGCGCGGCGACGTATTCCTTGGCAACCAGGTTCATGCCGTCATGCAGCGGCGTCACCACGCCGACCTGCGCGGTGCGGTAGAGACCGGCGAGCACGGCCTGGCTGAAGCCCTTGTTCAGATAACGGATCGGCGTCCAGTCGACCTCGCCATGGCGGCCGTTGACGTCGGTGACGAGGCGCGCGACCTCGTTCTGGAGATTGCCATAGGCCTCGATGCCGCCGCGCGAGGGGTTGGCGATCTGGAGCAGCGAGATGCTGCGCGAAAACTGCGGCTGCTCGGTCCAGAGCCGATCGAACGCGCTGATGCGGTTGACGAGGCCCTTGGAATAGTCGAGCCGGTCGACGCCGATCGCAAGCCGCTCGCCGTTGAGGCTGCGGCGCAGCCGCGAGACATCCGGATGCGACGCTGACTTCGCGGCATAGGCTGCGAACTTCTCCGCATCGATACCGATCGGGAAGACCTCGCAGCGGGTGCGGCCGTGCTGCGAAAGCACGATACCATCCTCGACGGCGAGGCCGAGCTCACCGCCGACATAGGAGAGGAAGTTCTGGCGATCCTCCTCGGTCTGGAAGCCGATGAGATCGTAGGCCAGCATCGCCGTGATCAGCTCGCGATGATGCGGCACGCCCTGCATCACCGCGGCGACCGGCCACGGCGTATGCAGGAAAAAGCCGATCGGATCGTCGACCGAAAGATCGCGCAGCTCCGCGCCGAGCGCGAGGAAATGATAGTCCTGCACCCAGAACGCGGTCTTGGGTTTGCGGAAGCGCATCAAGGCGCGCGCCATGAAGGCGTTGACCTCGCGATAGCTGACATAGTCGTCGCGCGAGACGCGGATCAGATCGCTGCGCGAATGCAGCGCCGGCCACAGCGCCGAATTGGCAAAACCTTCGTAATAGCCGCCGTAGTGCGCCGCCGGCAGATCCAGCGTCGCAATCGCGCCGGAACCCAGCGCCTCGATCTCGGCAAACGGTTCCTTCTGATGGCCGTCGCGCACGCGGCCGGAGGAACCCACCCAGATCGCTCCTGAATGTTCAACAACTGGAAGCAACGCGGCCGCCAAGCCGCCCGTCATGGGCTCGTTGGGCTTGCCGCGCGCGACACGATTTGAAACGACAACCAAGTTCACAGGTCGTCCCCTCCTGTTCATTCCACCCCGTTTAACTGCCGTTCATCAATATGGTTCCTGTCATGATTTCTTCGGATTGAAACCAAAATCGGGCATGCGCGTTGGAACTGGTTTTCCTTGCGGAACCTGAAATTCCACTGCAAAGACAGTATTTGCGACTGATCGCGCAGCAGGCATTCCGGCGCGCAATGATACCGCGCCGGGTTTATTGTGTCGGTGACGTGGCGTTGCCTTGGTTTTACCTAAAGCGCGTTCGCGCTTTAGGTAATTTTGAGCATGATGCTTTCGGAAAACCGATCGACACTTTGCGCCAACGCGGCCCTTCGGGTCCGGATCATGCTTTCGGGTCGAGCAGGTGCGCGAGGAACGCGCGCACGTCGCTCGGCGCGTCGAAGTGGCCGTTGACGCCGATGGCGCGGCGGCCGACCGAGAAGGCGAGGCCATTCATATCGGGCATGATCGCGAACACGGTTTCATCCGTGACGTCGTCGCCGATGAAGATCGGGCGGCGTCCCTTGAAGGGCTCGTGCTTCATCAGCTCGCGCACGCCGCTCGCCTTGGTGAAGCCCGAATGCTTGATCTCGCAGACGAACTTGCCGGGCAGCACCTCGATCGGCGCATTGGGCAGGTCGGCGCGGATCAGCGAGACGGATTCGTAGATCGCCTTCTCCGCATGCGGCGCAAGGCGGTAATGCAGTGCCAGCGAATAGCCCTTGTCCTCGAGCAGGATGCCGGGGCTGAGCTTGGCGATCGCAGCGAGCCGCCGCTTCAGCTCCTTGTCCAGCGGCGGTGCGTGCACGTCGTCCGCTTCGCTGTCGACCGACAGCCGCATCTCGGCGCCGTGACCGGCAACGGCGCGGAAAACATCCGGCGCGAAGATCAGGTCGATGTCGTTGAGCGATCGGCCGCTGACCAGCGCCAGCGCGCCGGAGGTGCGCTCCACCAGCGCTTTGAGCGTCTCCGACAGGCCCGGCGGCACCCACACCTCGCGCGGCGTCGGCATCAGGTCGAGCAGCGTGCCGTCGATGTCGAGCAGGATCGCGGTTTCGCCGAGATGCGGCACGAGCGCATGCGGCACCGGCACGGCGTCGGGAGCTTCATCATCGGCCATGGCGCGCATCTGATCCAGTTCAGCGAGTTCTGATGTCATAGTCTACTCCATGAAGGCGAGCGGCCGCGCAATTTGTTCGAGCGATTTGCGTTCCGCGGAGACGGCATAGCGCCACGCCACGATCGCGGCCGCGATCATCAGGAACGATCCCAGCAGATAGCCGGCGAACACGCTCGTGCGCGATCCCGTGTCGATCAGCGCGCCGAACAGCGCCGGCCCGATCACGCCGCCGATGCCGGTGCCGACCGCATAGAACACCGCGATCGCCAGCGCGCGGACTTCGAGCGGAAACGTCTCGCTGACGGTAAGATAGGCCGCGCTCGCGGCGGGCGAAGCGAAGAAGAAGATCACCATCCAGGCGATGGTCTGTCCCTGCGCGCTCAAGGCGCCGATCGAGAACAGATAGCCCGACAGCGCCAACAGCAGGCCCGACATGCCATAGGTGAACATGATCATGGTGCGGCGGCCGAGCGTATCGAACAGGCGGCCGAGCAGCAGCGGGCCGAGGAAGTTGCCGGCGGCGAAGGGAAGCAGATACCAGCCGACGTGTTCGGCACCAATGCCGTAGAAATCGGTCAGCACCAGCGCGAAGGTGAAGAAGATGGCGTTGTAGAAGAACGCCTGCGCGCTCATCAGCACGAGGCCGACCAGCGCGCGCTGGCGATAGACGAAAAACAGCGTGTGCACGACCTCGCGGATCGGCGTGTGATCGCGCATCTTCAGCCGGATCTTTGCGAAGCGCCCGTCGCTCGCATGCTGGTCATGGCCGATCACCGAGCGTTCGATCTCATCGACGATCGCATGGGCCTGGTCAGGCCGGCCATGGATCATCAGCCAGCGCGGACTTTCCGGGATCCACATCCGCATCAAGAGCACGACGAGGCCGATGGCCGCGCCGATCAGATAGGCGAGGCGCCAGCCGAGATCGGGACCGATCACGGCGGGATCGAGCAGGACGATGGCTGCAACCGCGCCCATTGCTGCGCCGATCCAGAAGCTGCCGTTGATGACCAAATCAGTCCAGCCGCGATAGCGCGCCGGCACCAGCTCCTGGATCGTCGAATTGATCGCGGTATATTCGCCGCCGATGCCGGCGCCGGTGAGGAAGCGGAACACCGCGTAGCTCGCGATATCCCACGACAGCGCGGTCGCGGCCGTCGCGGAGAGATAAAGCGCGAGCGTGATGAAGAACAGCTTCTTGCGGCCGATACGGTCGGTGAGCCAGCCGAAGCCGAGTGCGCCGAGCACCGCGCCGGCGAGATAGGCGGAGTTGGCAATGCCGAGATCGAGATTGGAGAATTGCAGCACCGGGCTCTGCTTCAGCGCGCCGGAGAGCGCGCCGGCCAGCGTCACCTCGAGCCCATCCAGGATCCAGGTGATGCCGAGCGCCAGCACGACGCGGGTATGAAAGCCGCTCCACGGCAGCGCGTCGAGCCGCGAAGGAATGCTGGTCTCGACGATGCGCTCAGTCGCGGCCGCCGCCGAGATCGCAGGTCCATAATTCAACGCTGGGCTCTGCTGCAATTCCATCGCGTTGTTGTCTGACCAATGAAAGCAGCCCCGGTTCACAGGATGTGGACAGGGGCGATGATGGAGCTGGGGCATTCGACCCACCTGCGACAACGTCTGCGGCGAAGGCAGGTTCCCTTGGGAACGGCCGCCAATACCGCCCGTTTCCGATGGAGCTGCAAGGAGTTGACGCATGGCTCATGTCAGAAAGACGACACATTCGCGCAAAACAGCCGGCCACAAGACCGCGCGCCGGAAGACCAGCGCCCGGCGCAGCACCGCGCGCAAGAGCACCAAGCGCGCCGCGCCAAAGCGCTGGTCACAGCGCGTGACAAAAGAGAGCGACGCGCTCGACCTCAAACAGGGCGTATTCAAGCTGACCAGCGCGAAGAAGATCGCGGCCTCCCTGAAGCGATCGGCCGAGCACAGCTCGCGCCGCAAGACCGGCGCGTACCGGTCGGCGCTGTCGATGCTGACCTTCTACATCAATCGCGCCGGCAAGACGCTGCCGAAGACGCAGCGCTCGCGGCTGGAGCGTGCGAAGGTGGAGCTGAAGCGGGCGTTCGGGAGGGAGTGAGACAGTTTGTGAGGATGAGCCCTCGGACTACGCCCTTCGCTCCGCTGTCGTCCCGGACAAGCGTAGCTCCCGACGACGCGTAGCGTTGTCGGGAGCGGAGCGCCGATCCGGGATCCATAACCACAGGGAGTGGTTATCGGGCGAGCGGGTAACTCCGAGTCTTCGCCAAACCGCTCCCTGTGGTTATGGGTCCCCGCGTTCGCGGGGACGACAGCGGAGGGTGGCGCTACAGCGGCCTTACGCCGCGCGGATATTCGCCATGAAGCGGTCGAGCTCGGCGCGCAGGCGGGTGCTTTCGCTGGAGAGCGACTTGGCCGAGTTCAGCACCTCTTCCGAGGCCGAGCCGGTCTCGGCGGCGCCGCGATTGACCTGGCCGATGTCGGTGGCCGCGGTCTGGGTGCCCTGCGCGACGGTCTGGACGCTGCGGGCGATCTCCTGCGTCGCGGCGCCCTGCTGCTCGACGGCGCTCGCGATCGAGGTCGAGATCGACGAGATCTGACCGATGGTGGCGCCGATCTCCTTGATCGCCGCGACCGATTCGGCGGTGGCGCCCTGCATGCCCGCAATGTGCGAGGAGATCTCGTCGGTCGCCTTCGCGGTCTGGCTCGCCAGCGACTTCACTTCGCTGGCAACGACGGCAAAGCCGCGGCCGGCTTCACCGGCCCGCGCCGCCTCGATCGTGGCGTTGAGCGCCAGAAGATTGGTCTGCTCGGCAATCGCGGTGATCAGCTTGACGACTTCGCCGATCTGCTGGGCGGCATGCGAGAGTTTTCCGATGCGGCCGTCGGTTTCCTTGGCCTGAACCACGGCAGCTTCGGCGATCCGGCTGGAGTCGCGGACCTGGCGGCCGATCTCTTCGACCGAAGCCGAGAGCTCTTCCGTCGCGGTTGCGACCGACTGCATGTTCGAAGAGGCCTGCTCGGAGACGCCGGCAACCTGGCTCGACAGGCTCTGCGTCGTCTCGGCGGTACGGGTGAGCGTCGAGGCTGCCGATTCCAGCTGCACTGCGGAAGACGAGACGTTCGACACGATGGCGCCAACGGCGCTTTCGAAATCATCAGCAAAGCGGATCAGCTCGGAGCGGCGGTTCGCTGCCTGCTCCTTGTTCTGGGCTTCGCTGGCGGCGGCGTCGCGCTCGGCCTTGGCCACGGCCTGGACCTTGAACTCCTCGACAGCGCTAGCCATCTCGCCGATCTCGTCCTTACGCCCCAGGCCCGGCAGCACGACATCGAAATTGCCCGAGGCAAGCTCGCGCATCGCCTTGCACATCGCGATCATCGGACGCGAGATGCCATTACCGAGCATCAGGGCGAGCACCGCGCCGACGGCGAGGCCGCCCAGCGCCATCATCAGCATCAACTGCTCGGTCTCGCCGATGGTCGCATTGGCGCTCGCCTCGATCCGCTCCTGATCGGCGGTCAGGTCCGACCGCAAATCGGCCGAAAGCTTGAGGATCGACGCCGCCGACTTGGTCATCTCGCCGTTCGACTTGACGATGATCTTCACATTGTCGGTCAGCTTGGAGAACGAGGTGCGATACTGCTTGAGCAGATTGCCGATCTCGGTGACGCGATCGGTGATCTTCTGGTCGTTGGCATAGATGGAGACCAGCAGAGTCTCCAGGAACTTGATGCGGGCGACGACGCCGTCGGCGTTCTTCGGCTCCGGCTTGGCGACGAAGGCGCTCACCGAGGTGGAGACCGCCAAATATTGCGAGGTGACGTCCTTGGCCGTGGTCTGGACCGACGCAAGGCCTGCCAGTGCAGCCGTGTCGGCGAGATCGTCGAACTTGAAGCGAATCTTGTTGCCAACGCTGTTGAGCTCGTCGGCCGCGATCTTGTTGTTCTCGCGCGTCAGCGTGATGATCTCGCTGAAGATCTTGGCGAAGCGCTGGAACTCGGCCTCGAGCTTGCCGACCTGCTCGCGGCGCGCGGCTCCGGTCGTGGCCGCCATCGACTTGGCGATCGCGCCCCTCAGATTCTCTTCCGCCGCCTTGGCCGCGGTCTCGTCGTCCGCCGCGCCGGTCAGCGTATAGGCCCGCGCCAGCCCCTGATAGGCGATCAGGTCGCGATCCACGGTCCGGGCGAGATCGGCTTCCGATACGCTAGCCCGGTAGGAAGCTACGGCGCCCTGGATCCGCTCGAAGCCGAAATATGCGAAAGCCATGCTGACGGCGAGGATGGCCAGCACCGCCACGAAGCCGAGGATGATTTTTGCGCGAAAGCGCAAGGTGAACAGCTTCGATGAGCTCGGCTTCGACTTGGCAGACATTCCCCCACCCCATTCCATTCGCGGAAAACCAGGCGCAGTCCGGAAGCAGCCCGCTTCCTGACTCATCGGCACGTTACGGGGCAAAGGATAAGCTGTGGTAAATTTGTGCCACCGCAACTGGCGGTTAGGTGTCGCAGGAATGCGCACTCCGCTGTCGTCCCCTCGAACGCGGGGACGACAGCGGAGGGTGGGCGCTATAGAGAGCCTTACGCCGCGCGGATATTCGCCATGAAGCGGTCGAGCTCGGCGCGAAGGCGGGTGCTTTCGGATGAGAGCGACTTGGCCGAGTTCAGCACCTCTTCCGAGGCCGAGCCGGTCTCGGCGGCGCCGCGGTTGACCTGGCCGATGTCGGTGGCCGCGGTCTGGGTGCCTTGTGCCACGGTCTGGACGCTGCGGGCGATCTCCTGCGTCGCGGCGCCCTGCTGCTCGACGGCGCTCGCGATCGAGGTCGAGATCGACGAGATCTGACCGATGGTGGCGCCGATCTCCTTGATCGCCGCGACCGATTCGGCGGTGGCGCCCTGCATGCCCGCAATGTGCGAGGAGATCTCGTCGGTCGCCTTCGCGGTCTGGCTCGCCAGCGACTTCACTTCGCTGGCAACGACGGCAAAGCCGCGGCCGGCTTCACCGGCCCGCGCCGCCTCGATCGTGGCGTTGAGCGCCAGAAGATTGGTCTGCTCGGCAATCGCGGTGATCAGCTTGACGACTTCGCCGATCTGCTGGGCGGCATGCGAGAGTTTTCCGATGCGGCCGTCGGTTTCCTTGGCCTGAACCACGGCAGCTTCGGCGATGCGGCTGGAATCGCGGACCTGGCGGCCGATCTCCTCGACCGAGGCCGACAGCTCTTCGGTCGCGGTCGCGACCGACTGCATGTTGCTGGAGGCCTGCTCGGAGACGCCGGCGACCTGGCTCGACAGGGTCTGCGTGGTCTCGGCGGTCCGGGTCAGCGTGGACGCCGCCGATTCCAATTGCACGGCCGAGGAGGACACGTTGGAGACGATGGCGCCGACCGCGGTCTCGAAGTCGTCGGCAAAGTGGATCAGCTCGGAGCGGCGTGCGGCCGCCTGCTCCCTGTTCTGGGCTTCGCTGGCGGCGGCATCGCGCTCGGCCTTGGCCACCGCCTGAACCTTGAATTCTTCCACGGCGCCCGCCATCTCACCGATCTCGTCCTTGCGCCCCAGCCCGGGCAGGACGACGTCGAAATTGCCCGAGGCAAGCTCGCGCATCGCCTTGCACATCGCGATCATCGGACGCGAGATGCCGGTGCCGAGCAGGAAGGCGAGGACCGCGCCCAGCAGCGTGCCGCCGACGGCCAGCATCAGCACCAGTTGCTCGGTCTTCCCGATGGTTGCTTCCGATTCCGAATCCAGCCGCTGCTGCTCGGCGACGAGATCCGCCTTCATGGCGGTGGCGCCTTGCAGGATCGCGCCGGCTGAACCGCTCATCTCGGTGACGAGCTCGTCGACTAACTTGGCGTTGGCGATCAGCTTCTCCAACGCTTCGCGATAGGCGACCAGGATGGTCTTGGCGTCCTTCAGGCCGGCGACGATCTTGTCGTCCATGGAATAGACCGCGCCGAGCGAGTTCTCGACGAATTTCAGCCGCGCCAGCGCGCTGGTCGCGATCGCCTGGTCGGACGTCAGCACGAAATTGGTGGCCGCGGCGCTCGCGGTCTGAAACTGGGCGTTGACCTGCTTGGTGCCGAACTCGATCGACTGCGCCTCGGAATCGGAGGCATTGTTGCCGATATCGTCGAGCTTGTACTTCAGGAGATTCGCTTGGCGCGTCAGTTGGTTCTGCACCAGCAGCGCACTGTCGCGCTTGGCCTGGAGCACCTTGGCGAAGGTCGCGGAGAAATTCGAAAACTCCTTGGCCAGCTTGGAGAGGCTCTCCTGCCGCGCCGGCGTCTTGGCGCCCTTGACGGCCTGATCGATGGCGCTCTTCAGGCTGGCTTCAGCGTCCAGCGTCGCCTTGGCGTCGTCTTCCTTGCCGGTGACGACGAAATATTTGACCGCCGAACGGTAGCCGAGCAGCTCGCGGTCGATGTTGCGGGCAAGGTCCGCCTCCGAAACGCTGGTGCGGTAGGACCCGACCCCGGCCGACACCCGCTCGAAGCCGAAATAGGAGAAGGCCATGCTGCCGGCGGAGATCACCAGGACGGCGGCGAAGCCGAGGATGATCTTGGCGCGGAACCGGAGGGTCGGAAAGATTGTGCGCTTAGACGGCGACGCGATACGCCCGGACATTCCAACCCCCATTTATTCTATTCAGCCGCGATCCGGAGGCGCCCCGCCCCCCGACCTGGATGCGCAAAACTAAGGCAGAATCGATAAGGGGCGGTAAATTCGGCACGCCTGCGCAAGGCGAACTTGATCGGCCAGAGGCCGACCGGTGGGATGACGGCTGGCATCCCACGCGGCCAGCCGGCCCGGCCACAGAATCCCCGACCCGCCCGCACAAGTCGTTGCGGCCACGGCGGGATCGATGACCTTTCCATGACCGGGGCGACCAAAATCCCAGTTGCAAAGTCCGGACGCCGCTGTCTCTAATTAGAAACAATCAAAATCATCCCGGGAGGACTACAACCGTGTCTACAGTCAAACTGACGGTGAACGGCAAGGCCGTCGCTGTCGACGTCGAGGATCGCACGCTGCTGGTCCATCTGCTGCGCGATCACCTCAATCTCACGGGAACCCATGTCGGCTGCGACACCAGCCAGTGCGGCGCCTGCGTCGTCCACATGGACGGCCGTGCGGTGAAGTCCTGCACCATGCTGGCGGGTCAGGCCGACGGCGCCAACGTCACCACCATCGAAGGCATCGCCAAGGGCGACGAGCTGCACCCGATGCAGGCCGCCTTCCGCGACAATCACGGCCTGCAGTGCGGCTATTGCACGCCGGGCATGATCATGTCGGCGATCGACATCGTGCACCGCCATGGCGGTCAGCTCGACGAGGCCACAGTCCGCCAAGAGCTCGAAGGCAATATCTGCCGCTGCACCGGCTACCACAACATCGTCAAGGCCGTGCTGGATGCAGCCGGACGCATGAAGGTCTCGCAGGCGGCCGAGTAAAGCGGCCCGCCTCGAATAAAGAACCACCGCTGCTGCTTTCGAGGGAAAGCGCAGTGAAAACAATTCCGGTCGGGAGGACCAGACATGGGTGTTGAAGGCATCGGCGCGCGCGTCGTGCGCAAGGAAGACAAGCGTTTCATTACCGGCAAGGGCCGGTACGTGGACGATATCAAGCTGACGGGCATGACCCATGCCCATTTCATCCGCAGTCCGCATGCGCACGCCAAGGTGCGGAAGATCGACTCGTCCGCCGCGCTGAAGATGCCGGGCGTGGTCGCGGTGCTCACCGGGCAACAGCTGGTCGACGACAAGGTCGGCAACCTCATCTGCGGCTGGGCCATCACCTCCAAGGACGGCAGCCCGATGAAGATGGGCGCATGGCCGGCGATGGCGCCGGAGACGGTGCGCTTCGTCGGCCAGGCCGTCGCGGTCGTGATCGCCGACAGCAAGAATCTCGCACGCGACGCGGCCGAATCCGTGGTCGTGGACTACGAAGAGCTACCGGCCGTCGCCGACATGCAGTCGGCCATCAAGGCTGGCGCACCGCAGCTCCACCCCGAGGCACCCGGCAACCAGGTCTATGACTGGGTGATCGGCGACGAGGGCGCGGTCAGCGCCGCCTTCTCGAAGGCTGCCAACGTGGTCAAGCTCGACGTCACCAACAACCGCCTCGCGCCGAACGCGATGGAGCCGCGCGCGGCGATCGCCGACTATGACGCGGCGGAGGAGCACTTCACTCTTTATACGACATCGCAGAACCCGCACGTCGCCCGCCTCGTGCTGTCGGCATTCTACAACATCGCCCCCGAGCACAAGCTGCGCGTGATCGCCCCCGACGTCGGTGGCGGCTTCGGCTCGAAGATCTTCATCTATCCGGAAGAGATGGTGGCGTTGTGGGCCTCGAAGAAAGTCGGCCGTCCCGTGAAATGGACCGGCGACCGCACCGAAGCCTTCCTCACCGACGCGCATGGCCGCGACCATGTGACCCATGCCGAGATGGCGTTCGACGCCAACAACAAGATCATCGGCCTGAAGGTGAAGACCTACGCCAATTTCGGCGCCTACATGTCGCTGTTCTCCTCGTCAGTGCCGACCTATCTCTACGCGACGCTGCTGTCGGGCCAGTACAACATCCCGGCGATCCACGCCGAGGTGATCGGGGTCTACACCAACACCACGCCGGTCGATGCCTATCGCGGCGCTGGCCGCCCCGAGGCGAGCTATCTGATCGAGCGTCTGATGGAGACGGCCGCTCGGCAGCTGAACGTCGATCCGGCCCAGTTGCGCCGGACCAACTTCATCACCCAGTTCCCGCACCAGACGCCTGTGATCATGGCCTATGACACCGGCGACTTTAACGCGTCGCTCGATGCGGCGATGAAGGCGATCGACTATGCCGGCTTTGCCGCGCGCAAGGCGCAAGCAAAGTCGCAGGGCAAGCTGCGCGGCATCGGCGTGTCCTGCTACATCGAGGCCTGCGGCATCGCGCCGTCCAAGGCGGTCGGCAGCCTGGGCGCCGGCGTCGGCCTGTGGGAATCCGCAGAAGTGCGCGTCAACCCGGTCGGCACCATCGAGATCCTCACGGGCTCGCACAGCCACGGCCAGGGCCACGAGACGACGTTCTGCCAGCTCGTCGCCGATCGCCTCGGCGTTCCGATCAGCCAGGTCTCGATCGTGCATGGCGACACCGACAAGGTGCAGTTCGGCATGGGCACCTACGGCTCGCGCTCCGCAGCCGTCGGCCTCACCGCGATCCTGAAGGCCATGGAGAAGATGGAATCCAAGGCCAAGAAGATCGCCGCGCATGCGCTGGAAGCGTCGGAAGCCGACATCGTCATCGAGAATGGCGAGTTCAAGGTGACCGGCACCGACAAGGCGATCGCCTTCCCGATGGTCGCGCTTGCGGCCTACACCGCGCACAACCTGCCTGACGGGATGGAGCCGGGCCTGAAGGAAAGCGCCTTCTACGACCCGACCAACTTCACCTTCCCGGCCGGCGCCTATATCTGCGAGCTCGAGGTCGATCCCGGCACGGGCAAGACCTCCTTCGTCAACTTCGTCGCGGCCGACGATTTCGGCCGGCTGATCAACCCGATGATTGTCGAAGGCCAGGTCCATGGCGGCCTCGCGCAAGGCATCGGGCAGGCGCTGCTCGAGCACGCCATCTACGATGCCAACGGCCAGCCGGTCACGGCCTCGTTCATGGATTACTCCATGCCGCGCGCCGACGATCTGCCCTCGTTCAACCTCTCCCACACCACGACGCTGTGCCCGGGCAATCCCTTGGGCATCAAGGGTTGCGGTGAGGCCGGCGCGATCGGCGCCTCCGCGGCCGTGATCAACGCGATTACGGATGCGATCGGCAAGAACAATCTGGAAATGCCCGCAACCCCTGACCGGGTGTGGCGCACGATCCACGCGGCTTAAGGGAGGAACGAACATGTACCAGACCACCTATCATCGCGCCTCCTCGGTCGACGAAGCCGCCAGTCTGTTCGGCAAGGGCAGCGAGGCAAAATTCCTCGCCGGCGGCCAGACGCTGCTGCCGGTGATGAAGCAGCGCCTCGCGGGGCCCTCCGACCTGATCGACCTCGGCAAGATCAAGGAGCTGATCGGTGTCGAGGCCGCCGGCGACACGCTGACCATCAAGGCCGCCACGCCGCATTACGATGTGGCGACCAGCGATGTCGCGAAGAAGGCGATCCCCGCGCTCGCCTATCTGGCGTCGCTGATCGGCGATCCCGCCGTGCGGTATCGCGGCACGATCGGCGGCTCGATCGCCAACAACGATCCCGCCGCGGATTACCCGGCCGCATTGCTCGCGCTCGGCGCCACCGTGAAGACCAACAAGCGGTCGATTGCGGCGGAGGATTTCTTCAAGGGCCTGTTCACCACGGCACTTGAAGACGGCGAGATCATCACCGCCGTGTCGTTCCCGGTTCTGGCGAAAGCGGGCTATGCCAAGATGCGGCACCCTGCCTCACGCTTCGCGCTGACCGCCGTGTTCGTCGCGCAGACGAAATCCGGCGAGATCCGCGTCGCCGCCACCGGCGCCTCGCAGAGCGGCGTGATGCGGGTTGGCGCCATCGAAGCCGCGCTGAAGGCGAACTGGTCGCCGTCCGCACTCGACAGCGTCAGCATCCCCGCGAGCGGACTATTGGCCGACATCCACGGCACGGCGGAGTACCGCGCCAACCTCGTCAAGGTGATGGCGCAGCGCGCGGTAGCTGCGGCCGGGTGACACTCGCGCTCTAGCGCCTCGACACAAATTTTCCGCGGCGCGCAGAAATGCGCGCCGCTTTTATTATGCGCCCATGCGTGAAAAGCGCTTGCCTCGCTGGCGTGAAGGCGAGAAAAGTTAATCAGCCAATTAACTCGCCCCCAAGAGCAACGTCGGAGGCGCTTGCCGGACCACCGGCATTTGCCCGCGACCCGAGGAAACAAAAACGTGCTCGATAAACCAGCCCAGAACACATCCGTCCGCACCTCCGGCCCGCTGTCGGGCTTCCGCGTCGTCGAATTCGCCGGCATCGGGCCCGGCCCGTTCGCCTGCATGATGCTGGCCGACATGGGCGCCGATGTCGTGACGCTCGACCGCGTCGGCGCCAGGAAGAGCATGAAGTCGGTGGCCGGCCGCGGCCGCAAGGTGATCGAGCTCGACCTCAAGGACAAGGCGGCGATCGCGCAAGTGCTCGACCTGCTCGCCAGCGCCGATGCGCTGGTCGAGGGCTTTCGTCCTGGCGTGATGGAGCGGCTCGGGCTCGGCCCCGATGTGGTGCTCGCACGCAATCCAAAACTCGTCTACGGCCGCATGACCGGCTGGGGCCAGGAAGGCCCGCTCGCCAACGCGGCCGGCCATGACATCAACTACATCTCCATCACCGGCGCGCTCGCCGCGATCGGCACCAAGGAAGCACCGGTGCCGCCGCTCAACCTCGTCGGCGATTTCGGCGGCGGCGCGCTCTATCTCGTCGTCGGCGTGCTCGCCGCGCTGCTGGAAGCGCAGAAATCCGGCAAGGGACAGGTGGTGGACGCCGCGATGTGCGACGGCGCAGCATCGCTGATGTCGTTCTTCTTCGACATGACGACGCTCGGCCGCTGGACCGAAGGGCGTAACCAGAACTTCCTCGATGGCGGCGCACATTTCTATGGCGTCTACGAATGCGCCTGCGGCCACTTCGTCTCGATCGGCTCGATCGAGCCGCAGTTCTACGCGCTGCTGCGCGAGCACGCGGGCCTGACTGACGCAGATTTCGACGCGCAGATGAATCCCAAGGCCTGGCCGGCGCTGAAGGAGAAGCTGAAGGCCGTGTTCAAGAGCAAGACGCGCGAGGACTGGTGCAGGATCATGGAAGGCACCGACATCTGCTTTGCGCCAGTGCTGACCATGTCGGAAGCGACGCAGCATCCGCACATGGTGGCGCGCGAGGTCTTTCTCGAGCGCCACGGCGTGAAGCAGCCTGCGCCCGCGCCGAGATTCTCACGCACGCCGTCGGCGGTGCGTGAGCCGGAGGGTGCGGAGATCAGTGCGGTGACGGCCGCGTGGAAGCGATAGGTCTAGCCCCGGCAAAGATCGCGTAGGGTGGGCAAAGGCGCGAAGCGCCGTGCCCACGTTCTTTCCGCAATTCGATAAAGGTGGTGGGCACGCTCCGCTTTGCCCACCCTATACGACACTGGGGTTATGGGTCCCCGCCTTCGCGGGGACGACACCGGTGATGTAGGCGCAGCTCGCGCCTAACGCGGCGCCCTACGCCGCGTTACCCACCTTCAACACCCCGCGCCGGATCTGGTCCTCCTCGATCGACTCGAACAGGGCCTTGAAATTGCCCTCGCCAAAGCCGTCGTCGCCCTTGCGCTGGATGAATTCGAAGAAGATCGGGCCGATCGCGTTCGCCGAGAAGATCTGCAGCAGCACCTTGGTCTGGCCGCCATCGACCACGCCTTCGCCGTCGATCAGGATGCCGTTCCGCTGCAACCGTACGACGTCTTCGCCGTGCTTGGGCAGGCGTGCGTCGATCTTCTCGAAATAGGTCTCTGGCGGCGACGGCATGAAGGGCAGGCCGGCGGCGCGCAGGCCTTCGATCGTGCCGTGGATCTCGCGGCAGCCGCAGGCGATGTGCTGTATGCCTTCGCCGCGGTAGGTTTTCAGATATTCCTCGATCTGCCCGGAATCGCCGGCGTCCTCGTTGATCGGAATCCGGATCTTGCCGTCTGGGCTAGTCAGCGCCCGCGAGAACAGGCCGGAGGCGCGGCCCTCGATGTCGAAGAAGCGGATCTGGCGGAAGTTGAACAGCTTTTCGTAGAAGCCGGCCCAGACATCCATACGGCCGCGATGGACGTTGTGGGTGAGGTGGTCGAGATAGAACAGGCCGGCACCATGGGGTCGCGGATCGCGCTCGCCGAGCCATTCGAACTCGGCATCATAGGCCGAGCCCTTGGCACCGTAGCGATCGACGAGATAAAGCAGGCTGCCGCCGATGCCCTTGATCGCGGGCACGTCGAGCGTCTTCTGCGCCGACGACACATCCGCTTGCTCCGCGCCGAGCGCAATCGCGCGCTCATAGGCCGCCTTGGCATCGACGACGCGAAACGCCATGGACGGCGCGCAGGGGCCGTGGGCGGCGACGAACTCGAAGCCGTGGGTGCCGGGCTCCTCATTGACGAGATAGTTGATGTCGCCCTGGCGATAGACCGTGATCTTCTTGGTCCGGTGGCGCGCGACGGGCGCATAGCCCATCAACTTGAACAACGCGTGCAGTTCTTCCGGATTGGGATGCGCATATTCGACGAACTCGAACCCGTCGGTGCCCATCGGATTGTCGGCGGTGATTGTGGCCGGCGGTGCATCGTGCGGAAACGGACCCATGGTGTTCTCCCAAATGGCGGCTAGAGAGGGACTATCCTTCATCGGACGCGCGAGGAGCGTGCAAACGAGACGGGATTTGGCTATCCTATGCACGATCCGTGCACGAAATGGGTAAAAGACGCATGATCTCCGTGGACGCCTTTGACCTCAAGATCCTGACCGCGCTCCAGGATGACGGTCGCCTCACTAACCAGGAGCTCGCCGAGGTCGCGGGCCTCTCGGCCTCGCAATGCTCGAGGCGGCGGATGCGGCTGGAGGAAGAGAAGGTGATCGCGGGCTATCACGCTGACCTCTCCAGCGAGGCGCTCGGCTTCGGCGTGATCGCCTTCATCCAGGTGGGGCTCGCGACCCATTCGCCGGACAATTCAAAGCGCTTCCGTGCCCTGGTCAACCGCATCGACGAGATCCAGGAGGCCTATTCCTTGACGGGAGATGCCGACTACGTGCTCAAGGCGGTGCTGCGCGACCTCAAGGGCCTTTCCAACCTTGTGAACGACGTGCTGATGCCGCACCAGAGCGTCGCTCATGTGCGCTCATCCATCGTGCTCGATCGTCTCAAGGAAAGCTCAAAGCTGCCGCTGAAGGAGATCAAGCCCGGCTGAAATCGAGGGAACTACGGCATTCGCGCTACGCGCGCGATCTGCGATGATCGCCTGCTTGCGGAGATTTAGCCATGGCCCTCCAGCTTCGACCGAACTGCGAATATTGCGACCGCGACCTGCCGCCTGATGCAACGGACGCGCGGATCTGCTCCTATGAATGCACGTTCTGCGCGGACTGCGTCGAGACCAAGCTCTCCAACGTCTGCCCGAATTGCGGCGGCGGTTTTGCTCCGCGCCCGATCAGGCCGACGCAGGAATGGCGGCCGGGCGTGTGCACGAGCAAGCAGGCGCCGTCCGACAAGCGGGTGCATCTGAAGTACAGCGTGGAGGATGTCGCGGCGCATTGCGCGCGGGTACGCGACGTGCCGCCGGAGAAACGATAGGTCTCGTAGGGTGGGCAAAGCGAAGCGTGCCCACCACAAGCAGATGGTGGGCACGGCGCTCTCGCGCCTTTGCCCACCCTACGACACCGGAGCGCGCTACGAGACTGCACGCGCGGCCATTACTCCGCCGCCAGAATCGTCCCTTCGACCTCGCCGAACCCGACGCGATAGCCGTTGCCCTGACACCAGCCGCGCATCACGAGGCTGTCGCCGTCTTCGAGGAACGAACGCTTGGCGCCACCGGGCAGCTCGGCCGGCTCGGTGCCGTTCCAGCTGATCTCGAGCAGGCTGCCGCGCTGGCTCTTCTCGGGACCTGAGATGGTGCCGCTGCCGAGGAGATCGCCGACATTCATGGCGCAGCCGGAGGAGGCGTGGTGCATCAACTGCTGCACCGAGGACCAGTACATGTATTTGAAATTGGTGCGGCTGATGCTGGCAGGCGCGTTGGCACCGGCGGCGCGCAAGGAGACGTCGAGCTCGACATCGTAGTTCTGTGGCCCCGCCTGCTTGAGATAATCCAGCGGCACGGGCTCCTGCTCCGGCCCGTTCAGGCGGAACGACTCCAGCGCCTCGCGTGTCACCACCCACGGACTGATCGAGGTCGCGAACGCTTTCGCCAGGAACGGCCCGAGCGGGACATACTCCCATTGCTGGATGTCGCGCGCGCTCCAGTCGTTGAGCAGCACGAAGCCGAAGATCATCTCTTCGGCCTGGCTCTCCGTGAGCATGCCGCCCATCGGCGAAGGCTGACCGACCACGACGCCCATCTCCAGCTCGAAATCGAGCCGCTTGCACGGACCGAAGCTCGGCACGTCCACATTCGGCGGCTTCAGCTGCCCGCGCGGGCGCTTCACCTTGGTGCCGGAGACCACGACGGTGGAGGCGCGGCCGTTATAGGCGATCGGCATGTGCAGCCAGTTCGGCTGCAACGCATTGTCCTTGCCGCGGAACATCACGCCGACATTGGTGGCGTGCTCCTTCGAGGAATAGAAGTCGGTGTAGCCGGACACTGCGAACGGCAGATGCAATCTTGCATCTCGCATCGGCACCAGCGCCTGCTTCCGCAGCTCCTCGTTGTCGCGCAGCTCGGGATAATCCGCACGCAACAGCTCGCTGATGCGCGCGCGCGTCCTGGTCCAGACTTTCGGTCCGAGCGCCATGAAGGAATTGAGCGAGGGCCCGGAGAACACGCCGAGCAGCCCGACGTCGAGTCGCGAATCCTGCTCGAGCTCCCAGAGATCGAGCACGTAATTGCCGATGGCGACGCCAACCCGCGGCGTCGGATTGGCCGCGGTCGAGAACACGCCATAGGGCAGGTTCTGGATCGGGAAATCGGAGGCGGGATCGACCTCGATGAAGGAGCGGAGGCTGGGGTCGTTGGGGTGGGGCATTGGTTTCCTGCCGGATTTTTTGAAACTCTCTCCGCCGTCATTCCGGGGCGCGCGGAGCGCGAGCCCGGAATCCATACTCACGCTCGTGGTTATGGATTCCGGGCCTGCGCCTTCGGCGCATCCCGGAATGACGAAACAATTACGGCTTGTTCGGATCGAACCGTTTCTCCAGGCCCTTCCAGCAATCCGCGTAATCATCCTGGAGTGTCGAGGACTTCGCGGCATGCTCCGTGACGCGCTGCGGATAGCGGGTTTCGAACATGAAGGCCATGGTGCCGGTCAGCTTCACCGGCTTCAGCTCGCCGTTGCTGGCGTGCTCGAACGCGTCGCGATCGGGGCCGTGCGGCAGCATGCAATTGTGCAGTGAGATGCCGCCGGGCACGAAGCCTTGCGGCTTGGCATCGTAGACGCCGTAGATCAGGCCCATGAACTCGCTCATGATGTTCATGTGATACCACGGCGGCCGGAAGGTGTTGTCGGCGACCATCCAGCGCTCGGGGAAGATCACGAAATCGATATTCGCCGTGCCCGCAGTCTCGGACGGCGAGGTCAGCACCGTGAAGATCGACGGATCGGGATGGTCGAAGCTGATCGCGCCGACCGGCGAGAACGCGCGCAGATCGTATTTGTAGGGCGCGTAATTGCCGTGCCAGGCGACGACGTCGATCGGCGAATGCGGCAGGGTCGTCTTGAACAGCGAGCCGCCCCATTTCACGAACAGCTCGGTCGGCGTGTCCTTGTCCTCGTAGTTTGCGACCGGCGTCAAGAAGTCGCGCGCATTGGCGAGGCAATTGGCGCCGATCGGCCCGCGCTCCGGCAACGTGAAGGCGCCGCCGTAGTTTTCGCAGAGATAGCCGCGCGCAGGCCCGTTCGGAATCTCGACGCGGAACTTCACGCCGCGCGGGATCACGATGATCTCGCCGGGCTCGGCATCGATGCGGCCGAACTCGGTGGCGAGGCGCAAATTGCCCTGCTGGAGCACGAACAGCAGTTCGCCGTCGGCATTGTAGAAGTGCTGGTCCACCATCGACTTGGTGATGAGATAGACATGCGCGGCCATGCCTGCCTGCGTGTTCACATCCCCCGCCGTGGCCATGGTCTGCACGCCCTGGAGGAACGTCACCTCCTCCTTCGGCAGCGGCGTCGGGTCCCAGCGCAGCTGCGCGATCGGCAGGTCGTGTTCATGGCACGGCGCCGAGCGCCACAGGCCGGCATCGACCTTCTCGAAGCGCCCGGAATGCTTCACCGAGGGACGGATGCGATAAAGCCAGGAGCGCTCGTTGGTGCCGCGCGGTGCGGTGAAGGGCGAGCCCGACAGTTGCTCGGCATAGAGGCCGTAGGCGCAGCGCTGCGGCGAGTTGCGGCCGATCGGCAGCGCGCCCGGCAGCGCCTCGGTCTCAAAACTGTTGCCGAAGCCGGACATGTAGCCCGGCGTCACCTGCGCCGAGCTGCGGACGATCTGATCAGGCGAGGTATTGATGTTCATGACTATCCTCCTCCTTGCAGGGCGGCCCACATTTCCTGGTCGCGCTTGTCGGTCCAGATCACGGGATCGTCGATCCCCGACGCCTCGTCATAGGCACGCGACACGTTGAACGGCAGGCAGTGCTCGTAGATGGCGAAGCTGGAAAACTTCGGGTCCATCACCTCGCGCGTCGCCGCCATCGATTCCTTCAGCGTACGTCCCTTGGCGACCGAGATCTCGGCCGCGCCATAAAGCGAGGTGACGAAGTCACGCGTCATCGCGATGGCCTCGCGCACCGTGCCAACGCCCTTCAGCGCATCGCCGCGGCCTGGTGCGATCGCCTTGGGATTGAAGTTGCGGATCTCGTTCAGCGTCAGCGGCCATTCGCGCAAATGCGCATCGCCGCAATAGCAGGCCGAGTGATATTCGATGAGGTCGCCGGAGAACATCACCTCGGCATCCGGCACCCAGGCGACGATGTCGCCCGAGGTGTGACCCGCGCCGAGCTGCATCAGCCGCACCTCGCGCTTGCCTAGATAGATCGACATCTCGCCTTCGAAGGTCAGCGTCGGCCAGGTCAGGCCGGGAATGCTGGCAGCATCCTGGAACAGGCGCGGGAAGCGGCCGTATTCGGAATCCCAATCCTGCTGGCCGCGTTCGGCGATCAGCCGATGGGTCTCCTGCGAGGCCACGATGCCTTGCGCCTTGTAGGCGGAGGCGCCAAGCACGCGCACGGCGTGATAGTGCGACAGCACGACATATTTGATCGGCTTGTCGGTGACGGCTTTGACGCGCTCGATCACCTTGTTCGCCATCGCCGGCGTCGATTGCGCGTCGAACACGAGGCAGCCGTCATCGCCGACGATGATTGCGGTGTTCGGATCGCCCTCGGCGGTGAAGGCGTAGAGATCGGTGCCGATCTCGGAGAAGGTGATCTTCTTTTCGGAGAGATCGCCGGTGGATGCGAAGTTCTTCGCCATCAGGTCATCCTTAAGTCTTTGCTTCAGGTTCTGGGTTATTGTTGTTGCTGTTGTTGCTGCTGGCCGTCGATCATGCGGCGCTTCGCGAGCCGAATCGCCTCGCGCAGCACGTCGATGTCGCCGATATGGTTGGCGAGGATCAGCACCAGCGCCGCGTCGAAATCGGCGCTCTGCTCCTCGGTGAGACCGCGATGCGCCTCGACGATGGCGCGGAAGGCGTCGTCGGGGCGTGCGAAGTTCGAGCTGGTCGAAAGCGGCATGCGAAACCTCAATTGACGCCTGTGGCGCGCGACAGCGCCGCCGCAATCGCCTCGCGCGTCGGATGGCGGAAGCGCGCCGCGACATAGCCATCGGGCCTGAGCAGGTAGGCTGCGCCCGGCGCGGCGTCGTAGCGCTTTGCGACCAGGCCCTGGGGATCGGCAAGTCCGCCCTCGCCACCGACGCGAATATCCTTCAGGCCTCCCGGCGCATCGATCGCCGCTCCGTTCCTGAACGACAGCAAGGTGAAATCCGTTCCACCTTTGCGGAACGCATCGGTCAGATAGGCCTGCTCGCCGGCAACGGGGGCGTCGAGCATGGAACAGCCGGGAGACGGGCCACCGCGCCACGCATCTGCGTCGGGCGATGACAGCGGCGAGTCATAGCTGCACGGCACCGAGAGCCGGCCGCCATTGACCATACGCTTGCCGAACTCGGTCTCCTTGGCGAGCGACAGCACCGCCTTGCGCAGCCGCGCCTCCTGATGCGAGTTCGGCGCCATGAAATCGGTCGAGCGGGTGGATTCGCGGATGTTTTCGTCCGCCGCGAAGCTCCGTTCGAGATGGTAGCTCTCGAGCAGGCTCGCCGGCGAAGTGCCACGGAGTACGCGGTCGAGCTTCCAGGAGAGATTCTCGGCGTCCTCGAGCCCCGAGTTTGCGCCGCGTGCGCCGAACGGCGAGACCTGATGCGCGGAATCGCCGGCAAAGATCACGCGGCCGTGGATGAAGCGGTCCATCCGCCGGCACTGGAATTTGTAGAGCGAGATCCACTCGAAATCGAACTTGTCGTGGCCGAGCATGCGCGCGATCCGCGGCCGCACGTTCTCCGGCTTCTTCTCGACCACGGGATCGGCGTAGCGATTGAGCTGGAGGTCGATGCGCCAGACATCGTCGGGCTGCCGGTGCAGCAGCGCCGAGCGTCCCGCATGGAACGGCGGATCGAACCAGAACCAGCGCTCGGTCGGGAATTCCGCCGTCATCTTGACGTCGGCGATCAGGAACTGATCCTCGAACACCTGGCCGGCAAACTCGGCGCCGACCATCTGCCGCAACGAGGAGCGCGCCCCGTCGCAGGCGACGACATATTGCGCGTGCAGGCGATAGGCGCCCTCCGGCGTATCAATCGTCAGCGCCACGGAATCGTTGCGGCTCTCCAGCGCCGTCACCTTGTTGCGCCAGCGCAGGTCGATCGCGGGCAGATCGCCGATGCGGTCGACCAGATAGGCCTCGGCGTAATATTGCTGGAGGTTGATGAAGGCCGGCCGCTTATGACCGTCCTCGGGCAGCAGGTTGAACTGATAGAGCTGGGACTCGCCATGAAAGATGCGGCCGACGCTCCAGACCACGCCCTTCTCGACCATGCGGTCGGCGACACCGAGCCGGTCCCAATATTCGAGCGAACGCTTCGAGAAGCAGATCGCGCGCGAGCCCTCGCCGATGCGGTCGGCATCATCCAGAAGGACGACGCGCTGGCCGCGCTGGGCGAGATCGATCGCCAGCGACAGCCCCACCGGGCCGGCGCCGACGACCACCACCGGATGCTCGGCCGGATTTGGGCCGGGGCGATCCTGGTCGGGGTGGCGGCGATAGCCGAACTGGGTTTTGGCCTTTTGCGTATTGGCCTGCGCCATGCGCTAACCTCGGCTCTGGTCAGGAGAGGACTGATCTGCTAGATAGTCTCACGTGCAACTATTTTGGACCGGAGCCGGCCGGCCGTCAACTGGAATTCGGAGCGCTCTCCTTGGCGAGGACATCCAGCGACATCGCGCTGAAGACGCGGCAAGCCGACGAGGCTTCACCGCGACCGAAGGCGCGCCTCGATCTGTTCAAGTTCGTGCCGTTCCGCCTCAACCGGCTCGCGGCGGAAGTCAGTGCCGCGCTGTCGGTCGAATATCAGGAGCGTCACGGCCTCGACATTCCGGCCTGGCGCGTGATCGCCACGCTCGGCTTCCGCAACGATGCCTGCAGTGCGCAGTACATCTCGCAATGCACCCGCACGCACAAATCCACCATCAGCCGCGCGGTGACCACGCTGCTGAATGCGCAATTGATCGAGCGCGTCGAGAACGAAGCCGACCGGCGCGAATTTCGCCTGCAACTGACGAAGAAGGGCCGCGCGCTCTATGAAGAGCTGTTCCCGCAGCTGCTGCGGCGGGAAGACGAGATCCTCGCCTGCCTCTCCGCGCAGGAGCGCAAGCAACTGTCCGCGCTTCTCGGCAAGATCGAGGAGAGCCTCGATCTGATCCAGACCAGCGAAGAGGCCGACGCGAAGCAGGCGTATTAGGGATTCATGGAGGCGCGGACGTCGGCGTTTGGGGGTCCGGTTGAGGAAACTTGGTAGGCCCGTGACGGCACTGGCTCATATAGCGATGCTCCTTGCGGCGCTTGCCGCGACTCGCGCATACGCCGCTGACATAGGTCATCTGGCTCCCCCCGGAGTCGCTGCAAACGAGTTTCCCTCACCACAGCGTCCTGTTGCACGGATCGTCAGCCCACGCCGTTCCGCCGAAGAGCGCCGCGACGCCCTCAATGAGGCCGGTCAAATCGCACGTATTCTCGAACTGAAACCAGGCATGACAGTCGGCGACATTGGAGCCGGCGGTGGCTACCACACGGTCAGGCTCTCGCACCTCGTCGGACCCGCCGGCTCTGTCATTGCCCAGGACGTCACGCGGGATTACCTCATCGAACTCGCCAGGCGAACAGAACTTCTGAAGTTGACGAACGTGCAATTCGCACTCGGCGAACCACACGACCCGCGTCTGCCCGCTTCCTCACTGGATGCCGCAATCCTTGTGCATATGTATCACGAGATAGCCCAACCCTATGCCTTCCTCTACAATCTTGCGCCCGCCTTGAAGCCGGGTACGTGGGTTGGAATTGTCGATCTCGAGCTTCCGACGTCGAAGCATGGCACGCCAATTGCGCTCTTGCGCTGCGAATTGAGTGCCGTCGGCTATCGCGAGGTCGCCACATATAAGCTCGCAGGCGACGGAGGATACCTGGCGATATTCTCTCCGCCGGAGCTAGCGGCTCGAAAATCTCCCCGCGATATTGTCGCTTGTGGGGATCCTGCCGACACTCGTTGACACCATATCTGCCGCCCGTCTCGCAGACCGCACACGTCCGAAGAAAAGGTCAGACCGGAATTGCCGATTGAGACTCAAACCGGCGCCCTCGGCGCTGCTCCGCAGGATCGAAGCGAGTCTCGACCTGATCCAGACCAGCGAAGAGGCCGACGCCAAGCAGGCGTATTAGCTTCTTCCGTCATTCCGGGGCGCCGCGATAGCGGCGAACCGGGAATGACGCTATCGCGTCATTTCGCAAACGACCTTGTCGGCGGCAGATGCAGCGCCCAGGCATCGACCTTGTCACTGGCGCGCGGATAGATTTCCGTCACGATCGGATCATGACCGGGAATGAATCGATCAGGATGCCCGGCGAGACGCTCGATCGTTTCCCAGCCCGCCGCCATGTCGCCGACATTGTAGACGATCGGGAACGGGCTCCTGCGCTGGAGATTGGCGTAGTAGTGCGCGGCGTCGGACGCGAGCACCACCGGCCCGCGCGCGGTCTCGACCTTGACCACCTGTAAGCCGTCCGAATGGCCCCCGACACGATGCACGGTGACGCCGGGTGCGACCTCGCCGTCGCCGGAATAAAACGTGACGCGCTCACCATAGACATGGCGCACCATCTGCGTGACGTGCTCGACCGTGAATGGATGTCGCAGCAGGCCGTTGCACATGCAGCGGCCGGTTGCGTAAGCCATCTCGCGCTCCTGAAGATGGAAGCGCGCGTTCGAGAAACGGTCGAGATTGCCGGCATGGTCGTAATGCAGATGCGTCACGATGATGTCGGCAATGGCTGACGCAGCGACACCGAAGCGCTCCAGCGCATCGACCGGATTCAGCGTCAGCTTGCGCGCCCGCGCGCTCGCCTCCTCGGCATTGAAGCCGGTATCGACCAGGATGTCGCGGCCCTTCCCTCGGATCAGCCAGACGAAATAGTCGAGGTCCTGCGCCGCGCTGTCATGCGGGTCCGGGGCCAGGAAGTTCATGTTGGGGGTGCGCGGCGACATCGTCGCATAGCGCAGCGCGTAGATTTCGTAGGCGTTTCCCATGGTCTTGCTTTTCTTGAGTTGGATCTTGCGGGACGATCGGGCGCACCAAGCCATTGTCCGCAAGAAAGGTCAAACGCCGGAGGCTGCGATGACCGCGAGCCTGCCATGTGAGTCCGCGAAGTGAGACCAATCACATTCTCTTCGCCCCGGCTGCCCTAACTTGCTGCCGTAAAGATCGAACCGGATCGCTCGAGCCGCAATCATGACAGCCTGTTCATTCTCCTCCCGGCGCGCCCATGCGTTGCGATCAATCGTCGCGATTATCCCGAATCTCCAAGCGGTTGACGCCCCCCTTCCCGGGTTTGATAATGCCTGGAGCGTAAGTTAAGGTCGCCGCGGCGCAAGCTGGGAACGGCGCCTTTTTGGCTGGACCGCGCTGATTATGAAAATTCGCTTTCTCGTTCTTCTGTCCCTCCTCATTTCGCTTGTCCCGGCTGCGCCGTCCCTGGCCGCCGGCGACCGCTATGCGCTGATCATCGGCAACGCCAAATATCCGGATGCGGATGCCCCGCTGAAGGAACCGATCAACGACGCGCGCGACGTTGCCGACGAGCTCAAGCGCGATGGCTTTTCCGTGGAGATCGGCGAGAACCTGACCGGCGACGGCATGCGCCGCGCCTTCGAGAAGCTCTATGGCAAGATCAAGCCCGGATCGGTGGCGCTGGTGTTCTTCAGCGGCTTCGGCATCCAGTCGGCGCGCCAAAGCTACATGCTGCCGGTCGATGCGCAGATCTGGACCGAATCCGACGTGCGCCGCGACGGTTTCAGCCTCGAGACCGTGCTCGGCGAGCTCAACACCCGCGGTGCCGGCGTCAAGATCGCGCTGGTCGATGCGTCCAGGCGCAATCCGTTCGAGCGCCGGTTCCGCAGTTTCTCGGCGGGCCTCACCCCGGTGATCGCGCCGAACGGCACGCTGGTGATGTATTCGGCGGCGCTGGCTTCGGTGGTGTCGGACGCCGGCGGCGAGCACAGCCTGTTCGTGCAGGAACTGCTCAAGGAGATCCGCGTCCCCGACCTGATGGCGGAGGAGACGCTGAACCGCACCAAGATGGGTGTCACCCGCGCCTCGCGCGGCGAGCAGGTGCCGTGGATATCCTCTTCCCTGGCCGAAGATTTTTCGTTCATTCCGGGAGCCGGCGGATCGCGCCCGACAACGACGCCACCGCCCGCGCCTCCCGCTCCGCCCGTCGTCGCCAACAACCCGCCGCCGGCACCACCGGCGCCGCCCTCACCACCTCCGCCGCCGAAGCCGGCCGACACGGTTGCAGCGCCCGCGCCTGCTCCTGCGCCTCCCCCTACGCCCGCACCGGCGCCCTCGCCGAAGCCGCAGGTCGAGGCCGCCCTACCCCCGCCGCCACCACCGGCGAAGCCGGCCGAGACAACCCCCGCCCCGAGCGTGGATAGCGGGCCGAGCGCGGCCGCTTTGGCTGAGGATCCCACCATCAAGGGCCTGACCGCCAAGATCGCCGCCAATCCTGATGACGTGAACGCGCTGTACCGGCGCGGCCAGGTCTATGCCAGCAAGGGTGCCTACAACCTCGCCATCAAGGATTTCGACGACACGCTGCGGATCAACTCGAAGGACGTCGAGGCACTGAACAACCGCTGCTGGACCCGCACCGTGGTCGGCGACCTCCAGGGCGCTCTGAAGGATTGCAACGAGGCGCTGCGGCTGCGGCCGAATTTCGTCGATGCGCTGGACAGCCGGGGGCTCGTCAACCTCAAATCGGGCGCGGTGAAGAACGCCATCGCCGATTTCGACGCGGCCTTGCGGATCAACCCGCGCCTGACCTCCTCGCTCTACGGGCGGGGGCTCGCCAAGCAGCGCAACGGCTCGGCCCAGGAAGGCGCGCTCGACATCGCCAATGCCAAGGCGATGGATCCGAACATCGTTCAGGAATTCGCAAGCTACGGAGTACGCTAGTATTTTTTTGAGTTGAGGCAGCACACGCCTCGAACCTCGGCGGCCCAAGCAAGACTAAAGAACGGATGCCGCAAGCGGCCTTTCCGGGGGCTTATTGCAAGGAATTTTGGGAACCGCGCAGGTCGGCTGCGCAGGAGGGACTGGCAATGAGATTTGCTGCAAAAGGACTTACCGCGATCCTGTCGGTCATGGCGATCGGCGCCGCGCTGTCGCTGCAGGCCGCACCCGCCGTCGCCGGCGAAGACGGCAACAGCAAGAACGTCACCGAAGACGAGATCGTCCGCGCGCTGGCCCCTCCGCCGAAGAAGCCGCTGACCCGCGGCCTCTCGATTGGCGCTCCGCAGGCAGATCCCGCGCCGAACGCGGCGGAGACCAAGCTGATCCAGTCCGTGCGCGGCCGCTCGACCCGCTCGCTGTCGTCGACCGAGCGCGAGGAAATCGCGTCAGTCGCCAAGGACAAGCCGAACATCGATCTCGAGATCACGTTCGACTACAACTCCGCCAATATCAGCGCCAAGTCGCTGCCCTCGGTGCAGGCGCTCGGCCGCGCGCTGACCAGCGCCGACCTGAAGGGCTCGACCTTCGTGGTCGCCGGCCACACCGACGCTGCCGGCAGCGAGGCCTACAACCAGGACCTCTCGGAGCGCCGCGCGGACTCGATCAAGCGCTATCTGGTCGAAAAATACAGCATCTCCGCGACCGACCTCGTCACGGTCGGCTACGGCAAGAGCAAGCTGAAGGATCCGAGCCAGCCGATGGCGGAGGTCAACCGCCGCGTGCAGGTCGTCAATATGGAAAACAAGACCACCGCATCGAAGTGAGCGCGACGCAATCCTTTGCAATGACCCGTCGTGATGTGGTGTAAAGTCTTGCTTCCGGAGCGCGTCCCGCAGCCTTGCGGGGCGCCGCTTTATTTCAGGGAAACGCTCTTGATAGGCCTCGTGCGGATGGCCGTGAGCCAGGCCAGGACAATCCGGCGATGAACGTCTCCGAATATCTCAAACCCGCCGGAACCGTGTTGTTCGTCGTCGTACTCGGCGTCGGCTATTATCTGTTCGAGCATCGGCATCGTCCCGAGGCGAAGGAAACGCCGGGCGAGGCGCTCGTCATCGTGACGAAGTCGACCAATGCCTGCTTCTCCGACCTCGTGCGCGTGACCGGCTTCTTCGTGCCGCGCCGCGAGGCCGTCGTCGTCGCCGACCAGGAAGGCTCCAGGGTCACCGACGTCTTCGTCACCGAAGGCACCATGGTCACCGAAAACCAGGAGCTGGCGCGCCTGACCCCGCCGCCGCAGATTCCGGGTCAGCCGCAGCGGCCCGGTCCGCAAGGCCCGATCTCGCTCAAGGCGCCCGCGCCGGGCCTCGTCACCGAGGTCCGCACCATCGTCGGCGCGCCCGCTTCCCCGCAGGCCGGCCCGATGTTCCGCATCGCAGTCAACAACGAGATCGAGCTGGATGCGCAGGTCCCGGCCGTGCACATGCCCAAGCTCAGCCCCGGCGCGACGGTGCGCATCAGCCGCGACGACGCGCCCGACCTGATCGGCCGGGTCCGCCTGGTTGCGCCCGAGATCGACCGCGCCACCCAGCTCGGCCGCGTCCGCATCAGCGTCACCAACAATCCCTCGCTGAAGGTCGGCGTATTCGCCCGCGCCTCCATCGATGCCAAGCGAAGCTGCGGCGTCGCGGTTCCCAAGACCGCGATCGACCATCTCACCGTGCAGGTCGTCAAAGGCAACATCGTCGAGACGCGCAAGGTGCGGGTCGGGCTGACGTCCGACACCGCGACGGAAATCCTGGAAGGTCTCGAGGTCGGCGAGATCGTCGTGGCCGACGCCGGCTCTTCGCTGCATGACGGCGACCAGATCAAGACCATGTTCGCCGATGAACTCGATCGCACGCGGGTACGCTGATGGCTCTCAATATCTCGGCATGGTCGATCCGCAATCCGCTGCCGTCGGTGGTGTTTTCGATCATCCTCCTGATTCTCGGCTGGGTCTCCTTCACCAAGCTCGCGGTGACGCGGTTGCCTTCGGCCGACATTCCCGTGATCTCGGTCGCGGTCTCGCAGTTCGGCGCGGCGCCCGCCGAGCTCGAATCCCAGGTCACCAAGACGGTTGAAGACGCCGTCTCCGGCGTCGAGGGCGTGCGGCACATCACCTCGTCGATCACCGACGGCCTGTCGGTGACCACGATCCAGTTCGCACTGGAGACCAACACCGACCGCGCGCTCAACGACGTCAAGGACGCGGTGACGCGTGTGCGGTCGAACCTGCCCCAGAACGTCACCGAGCCGCTGATCCAGCGCGTCGACGTGATCGGCCTGCCGATCGTCACCTATGCCGCGATCGCACCCGGCAAGACGCCCGAGCAGCTCTCTTATTTCGTCGACGACGTGGTCAAGCGCGCGCTGCAAGGCGTGCGCGGCGTCGCCCAGGTCGAGCGCATCGGCGGTGTCGAGCGCGAGATCCTGGTTTCACTCGATCCCGACCGTCTCCAGGCCATGGGGCTCACCGCCGTCAATGTCAGCCAGAGCCTGCGCGGCACCAATGTCGACGTCGCCGGCGGCCGCGCCGAGATCGGCAAGAACGACCAGGCGATCCGCACGCTGGCCGGCGCCAAGACGCTGAGCGATCTCGCCGGCACCATGATCCCGCTGTTCGGCGGCGGCGAGGTCCGTCTCGACGATCTCGGCACCGTCACCGACACCATCGCCGACCGCCGCACCTTCGCCCGCTTCAACGGCGAGCCGGTGGTCGCGCTGGGCATCAAGCGCTCCAAGGGCGCCAGCGACGTGGTGGTCGCCGCCGCCGTGCAGAAGCGCATCGACGCGCTCAAGGCCGCCTATCCCGACGTCGATCTCAAGCTGATCGACACCTCGGTCGAATACACCAAGGGCAACTACGAGGCGGCGATCTCGACCCTGTTCGAAGGCGCCATCCTCGCGGTTGTCATCGTGCTGTTGTTTCTGCGCGATTTGCGCGCGACCATCATTGCCGCGATCTCGCTGCCGCTGTCGATCTTCCCGGCGTTCTGGGCGATGGACATCCTCGGCTTCTCGCTGAACCTCGTCAGCTTCCTCGCCATCACGCTGTCGACAGGTATCCTGGTCGACGACGCCATCGTCGAGATCGAGAACATCGTGCGGCATATGAACATGGGCAAATCGCCCTACCGCGCCGCGCTGGAAGCCGCCGACGAGATCGGCCTCGCCGTGATCGCGATTTCGCTCACCATCATCGCGATCTTCGCGCCCGCGAGCTTCATGTCGGGCATCGCGGGACAGTTCTTCAAGCAGTTCGGCATCACCGTCTCGGTGCAGGTGTTCTTCTCGCTGCTCGCGGCACGCTTCGTGACGCCGATGCTGGCAGCCTACTTCCTCAAGCATCACGCACACGAGGAGCCGCCGCCCGGCCGCATCCTGCGGACCTACCACAGCATCGTGTCGTGGTCGGTGAAGCACTATTTCATCACCGTGCTGATCGGCTTCGGCATCTTCGCCGCCTCGATCTGGAGCATCACGCTGCTGCCGCAGGGCTTCCTGCCGGCGCAGGACAGCGCGCGCTCGCTGCTTGCCCTCGAGCTGCCGCCAGGCACCCAGCTCGCCTACACCGAAAAGGTCACCGAGGACATCGTCGCGCGCCTGCGCAAGCGACCCGAGGTGAAGAGCATCTTCGTCGACGGCGGCCGCGTTCCGCCCGGGACCCAGGAAGTCCGGCGCGCCGCCCTGATCATCAACTACACGCCCAAGAGCGACCGCGACATCACCCAGCGCGAGCTCGAATTCTCGATCAGCCAGGAGTTGGAGAACGTTCCCGATATCCGCTTCTGGTTCCTGGACGAGAATGGCCTGCGCGCGATCTCGCTGGTGGTGACCGGCGTCGACGCCAACATCGTCAACAACGTCGCCAGCGAGCTTGCGACGCAGATGAAGCGGATTCCGACCATCTCCAACGTGATCTCGGAAACCGCGCTGGAGCGCCCTGAGCTCCGCATCGAGCCGCGTGCGGACCTTGCCGCGCGCCTCGGCGTCTCGACCGAAAGCCTGTCGCAGACCATCCGCGTGGCCACCATCGGCGACGTCGGCCCCGCGCTCGCCAAGTTCGACGTCGGCGACCGCCTGGTGCCGATCCGCGTCCAGCTCGAGGACGCCGCGCGCGGCAATCTCAAGACGCTGGAGCAGTTGCGCGTGCCGCTCGGCGAGCACGGCGAGAAGGGCGGCGTGCCGCTCTCGGTCATCGCCGACGTCAAGCTCGACCAGGGCCCGACCAGCATCAACCGCTACGATCGTGAGCGGCAGGCCACCGTGGCCGCCGACCTCGTCGGCTCCGCAGCACTCGGCGATGCCACCAAGAAGATCTACGAACTGCCGGTGATGAAGAGCCTGCCGAAGGGCGTGAAGGTCTCACCGTCCGGCGATGCCGAAAGCCTCAACGAGTTATCCGACGGCTTTGCCACCGCGATCACGGCCGGCCTGATGATGGTCTATGCAGTGCTGGTGCTGCTGTTCGGCACTTTCCTGCAACCGATCACCATCCTGTTCTCGCTGCCGCTGTCGATCGGCGGCGCGATCGCGGCCCTGCTCGTCACCGGCAAGCAGCTGACGACGCCGGTCTGGATCGGCATCCTGATGCTGATGGGCATCGTCACCAAGAACGCCATCATGCTGGTGGAGTTCGCGATCGAGGCGATCAACGGCGGCAAGCCGCGCGATGAGGCGATGATCGACGCCGGCATGAAGCGCGCCCGTCCGATCGTGATGACCACGATCGCGATGGCCGCCGGCATGATGCCGAGCGCGCTCGCGGTCGGCGCCGGCGGCGAGTTCCGCTCGCCGATGGCACTCGCGGTGATCGGCGGCCTGATCTTCTCGACCATCCTGTCGCTGGTGTTCGTGCCCGCGATGTTCATGGTGATGGACGATCTCGGCGCGCTGATCTGGCGCTTCGGCAAGCGGCTGATCGTGCACAGCGAGGATGCCGAGACGGACGGCCATCACGAGGCCGCGAATGCGGCGCCGGCGCCGAAGAACATCGTGCACCCGGCGGCGGAGTAGTTGCGATGCCAGAAGCGCGGAGCTAGTGACTTCACTCGTTCCGTGCGATCGCCGTCAGCTTGGCCATGTTCCGCAGCAATATCCGGCCGCGCTGAAGATCGAGGATCGCTTCCTTGCGCCAGGCCTGGAGCTGGCGGTTGACGCTCTCGCGGGCAGCGCCGACGAAGATGCCGAGCTGCTCCTGCGAGATGTGCACCTCGGAGCCGAAATCGGCAGCGAGGGCACAGAGCCGCCGTGCCAGCCGCACCGGCAGCGGCTGCAACATGGATTCCTCCATGCGCTCGCTCTGCCAGCGGATGCGTTGGCATAAGAGCGCGATGATCTTGATCGCGACTTTCGGCTCGCGCTCGAGGAAGCCGAGGAAATCCTCGCGCCGCAGCACGAACAATTCGCTGGCCTCGCCCGCGGTCGCGTCCGCCGTGCGGCTCTGGCCGTCCAGCACCGCGACCTCGCCGAACAAATCGCCCGGTCCCATGAAATTCAGCGTCAGTCGGCTGCCATCGGAGGCGCCGGTCTCGATACGGACCTGGCCGCGGCGCACGCCGAACAGCGCGTCGCCGGGGTCGCCCTTCTGGAACAGCACCTCGCCATTGCCCAGATGCTGGGTGTGGCAGAGATTGGACAGCCGCTGGAGCTCATCTGCGCCGAGGTCGGCGAACATCGCGTTCATCTTCAGGATGACCGCAAATTCGGCCTGCTTGCTCATTTCAATGTCCTTGTGAATTTCTTGGCAAATCGCTTGGAACCATCAACATCAGGATCGCGTAAAACCGCGCCGGGGAAGTGTGTCATAAGTCACATAACTTTGCAGCTCCCCCTGACTATTTTTGACCGCTTGGAACCACTTCCCGTCCCGGGATAAACTCAGGCGGAAAGGACGCGGCGCAAAGTACCGGTATTTGCCGGTTTCGACGCCGATGGTCCGCCGCTGGAAAGTCGACATGAGAGCAGTGAAATTCGCCGGCGCGGCGGTGGCCGCCGTCATCATCGTGATCGCACTCCTGCTGGTGGTCGGGGTCCCCTCCGGCTTCCTGACCTCGACGATTGCCTCGCGGGTCGAGAGCGCGACCGGCTATCGCCTGTCGATCGACGGCACCACCAAGATCAGCGTTTGGCCGACGCTGAACGTCACGCTGAACGATCTCACGCTCCAGGATCCCAAGGATCGTAGCGGCATCACGCGCCTGACGGTCGACAGCGTGCAGGCCGACATGTCGCTCGCCAGCGTATGGTCGGGCCGTCCGAAGATCAGCGAGCTCGTCGTCACCCGTCCCGTGCTCTATCAGCCGCTGCTGCGTGAGCGCCTGCCGAATGCCGGCACTTCGTCGAAGCCGCTCGCGCTCGACACGGACGGCGCCACCATCGACCGCGTCAAGATCACCGACGGCGAGGTCGCATTCTCGCGGCTGCGCGATCGCGTCGAAGGTCGTATCAGCGCCATCAACGCCGATGCCGTCGTCGACCGCGACCGCAAGGTCAACATCACCGGCACCGCGCGCGTCGGCGAGCATCCGACCAGGTTCGACATCAAGGCAGCGACGCCGGCGCCGCCGACCGACCGGCCCACGATCCCCGTGGATTTCGCCATCGACATGCCCGATGTGCTGAAGTCCCAGCTCGCCGGCCACGCCGAGATGCGGCTGAACGGCGACATCGTGATGATCAACGGCATCAACGGCACGCTCGGCGACGGCGCGTTCAACGGCTGGGCGTCCGTCGACATCGCGAGCAAGCCGCTGGTCAAGCTCGATCTCGACTTCCAGCGGCTGGCGATTCCCTTGGCGAAATCCCCTGACGGCGCGTCCGGGCGACCCTGGAGCGATGCGCCGATCGACGTCTCCGGACTGAACTATGTCGATGCGCAAATCAGGTTCTCCGCGAACGAGGCCATGATCGGCGATGCCCGCCTCGCACCGCTGGCCCTCGATGCAAAGCTCGCCGGCGGCGTGCTGAAGGCCGGCACCGCCAATCTCGGCGCCTATGGCGGCCAGGTCTCGGGCGAGGTGATCCTGGATGCGACCACCGGCGCGCCGAGCTTTGCCATGCATTCCGACCTCGTCGGCGTGCGCGCGCTGCCGCTGCTGCAGGGCCTTGCCGAATTCGACCGCATCGACGGCAAGCTGCAGGCCAAACTCGCGCTGCGCAGTGCCGGCACCAGCCAGCGCGCGCTGATGGCAAACATGCAGGGCACGGCCTTCGTCAATTTCCAGGACGGCGCCATTCGCGGCATCAACGTCGCGCAGATGATCCGCTCGCTGACATCGGGCACGCTGTCCGGCTGGCAAGACAGCCAGAACAGCAGCCAGGAGCAGAGCACGGACCTGTCGCAGCTCTCGGCCTCCTTCCGCATCGACAAGGGTCAGGCGGTGACGACCGATCTCAACCTGATCGGGCCGCTGGTACGGGTGACTGGCGCCGGCACGATCGCACTCGACACCAAGATGATGGGTTTTCGCGTCGAGCCGAAGCTGGTGATGACGACCGAAGGCCAGGGCCGCACCAATGAGCCGGTCGGCTTCGGCATCCCCGTGATGATCCAGGGCAGCTGGTCGCAGCCGAAGATCTATCCTGACATGGCCGGCATGCTCGATAATCCCGAGGCTGCCTATGCCAAGCTGCGCGAGATGGGCAAAGGCCTGTTCGGCCCCGACGGCGCCGGGCTCGGCAATATTTTGGGCAGCCTCGGCCTCGGCGGCGCGACCGCGCCGGGTGGCGGCAACGTGCCCGGCAATGCCAATCCGCAAACCCAGCAGCCGGGCCAGAACAATCTGCTCGGCGGCCCCTTGGGCGAGGCGATAGGCAGCCTGATCCAGCAGGGGCTTTCCAGCGGTGCCGGAACAGGTACGGCGACGGGCACCGGCCGCAGCCGCAGCCTGCCGGCAGTACCCTCCCCGCCGGCACCGCAGGCTTCGCCCGCACCCCCGGCCCTGGAAGACCCGCCGGCGGCGCAGCAGGACAGCCAGCCCATGAACGATGTGCTGCGGCAGCTCTTCAATCGGTGATTGGCGGACCAACGGACGGGACTCCACGTTCCCCCTTACATGAGCCCGCCATCCGCAGCTTCCTCCGAACGGATGAGGCTGCGACATTTCACCGCCAGTCCAGCAGCCCTGCCGTCCACAACGGGTAACCACACCTGCTGTTTTCAGCCGGTCCCGGGACGGTCACGGAACGATCCCTTGGCCCAAATTATGGTAGAAGGCTGCCGGGGCTGGTACGGCCCGTAGCGCCGGCGTCGATGGCGGCGCAAGAGGATCGGGATGGCAGGGGCGAACGACAAGACACGGTTTCTGCGCGAGGGCCTGTTCGCCAAATATGTCGTCTCCCTCGTCGGCCTCGTCGTGTTCGTGCTCGCCGTCAACGGCGCGATGGAGACCTGGATCTCCTACCGCGCCACCAAGACATCGCTGACCGACGGGCTCGAGGACAGGGCGCAGGCCGTCGCCCGGCGCATGGAACAGTCGATCTCCGAGCTCGAGCGCCAGATCAGCTGGGTGACGCGGGCGAGCCAGGACACGCTCGAGAAGCGCCGCGCCGACTACGCCCAACTGCTGCACCAGGTCTCGGTCGTCAACCAGCTGTTCCAGCTCAACGGCGAGGGCCGCGAGGTGCTGCGCGTCTCGCGCCAGTCGACCACGACCGGCGGCAATGCCGACCTCTCCCGCGACATGCGCTTCACCGACACGGTGGCCCGCGGCGTCAGCTATTCGCCGGCCTATTTCGTCGACCAGCGGCCGATCATGTCGATCTCGGTCGCGCATTCCGGCTTCAACGCCGGCGTCACAGTCGCCGAGATCGATCTCAGCTTCCTCTCCGACTTCCTGTCCGACGCGCAGGTCGGCAAGGCCGCCTTCGCCTATGTGGTCGATCCGCGCGGCCGCGTGCTGGCGACGTCGTCGAAGGGGCCCGACGTCGGCAAGGACCTGTCGAAGCTGCCACAGGTGGCGGCTGCGATCGCGCCGGGGCGCGAATCCGAAACATCGGGTACCGACTTCAACGGCCATTCGGTGATGAGCGCTGCGAGCACCGTTCCGAAACTTGGCTGGAGCGTGCTGTTCGAGCAGCCGACCACGCAAGCCTTGACGCCGATCCGCGACCAGCTGGTGCGCATCGCGCTTTTGATCGGCATGGGCCTGATGGTGGCGATCCTCGCCGGGACGCTGCTCGCCCGCCGCATGATCATCCCGATCACCGCGCTGCGCGACGGCGCGCACAAGCTCGGCGAGGGCGATTTCAGCCACCGCATCGACGTGCACACCTCCGACGAGCTCGAAGACCTCGCCGGCCAGTTCAATCGCATGGCGACCCAGCTCCAGGAGACCTATTCGAACCTGGAGACCAAGGTCGAGGAGCGCACCCGTGACCTCGCGCAGTCGAACCACGAGCTCAAGGTGCTGGAAGAGGTCGGCCGCGCGGTGGCCTCCTCGCTCGATCTCAACGCCGTGCTGCCGACCATTGCCGCGCGCGCGATCGAGATCACCCACGCCGACGCGGTGCTGATCTACGGCTATGACGCAGAGGCACACAGCTTCAACCTGGTGGAGGCGGGCGGCATCGACAAGTCGGCCGAAGGCGCACACGTCACCATCGGCGAAGGCGAGAACATCCTGAGCGATGCCGCGGAGAGCGGCGAGCCGATCGCGATTGCCGATCTCGACCACGCGGCCGAGCAGCCGCTGCGCGATGCCGCGATCGATGCCGGCTTCCACTCGGTGCTGGTGGTGCCGCTGGTCGATCAGCAGGGCACGCTTGGCTCGCTGGTGGTACTGCGCCGCGCCAGTGGCGCGTTCGCCGCCAGCATCATCGGCCTGATGCGCACCTTCGCCAACCAGGCCGTGCTGGCAATGCGCAATGCGCGGCTGTTCACCGAGGTCGATCACAAGAGCCACGCGCTCGAGACCGCGAACGAGACCGTGCGCGCCCAGGCCGACAAGCTGCGCGTGCAGACCGAGCAGCTCAAGGACTGGAACAAGTCGCTGGAGGAGCGCGTCGAGACCCAGCTCGGCGAGATCGAGCGCATCCGCAAGCTCGAGCGTTTCCTGGCGCCGCAGGTGGCGCAGCTGATCGCCTCCTCCGACAGCCCCGAGGGGCTGCTCACCAGCCAGCGCCGCGAGGTGACGGTGGTGTTCTGCGATCTGCGCGGCTTCACCGCGTTCACGGAAGCCACCGAGCCGGAAGAGGCGATGAACGTGCTGCGCGAATACCACGCCGCGCTCGGCCAGCTCATCTTCAAGTATGAGGGCACGCTCGACAAATATGCCGGCGACGGCGTGATGATCCTGTTCAACGCGCCGATCCAGTTCGAGGACCACACCAAGCGCGCCGTGAAGATGGCGGTGGAGATGCGCGACACCATCGGCCCGCTGACCGAGCGCTGGCGCAACCGCGGCCATAGCCTCGGGTTCGGCATCGGCGTCGCGCTCGGCTATGCCACGCTCGGCCAGGTCGGCTTCGAGCAGCGGCTCGAATATGCCGCGATCGGCAGCGTCACCAATCTCGCCTCCCGTCTCTGCAGCGAGGCCAAGCCGAACCAGATCGTGGTCAGCCGCCGCGTCTACGGCATGGTCGAGCCCTGGGTCGAGGCGCGCGCGCTCGACGATCTCCAGCTCAAGGGTTTTAATCATCCCGTGCTTGCGATGGAGATTTTGAGCTGGCGCGAGGGGGTCGAGAACGTGGTCGATGCGTCGGTCGCGCGGCGGCGCGGGTAGAAGCCAACTAAGATTCGAAAACAACCCCATGCACAGTAGCCGAGGCTCCGGCACGACGCCAAATTTTCGCCGGAGCTACGGATTTTGCGAAATTGCCTTTGACGCGTCGGGCAAAACACTGGCAGAATGGCATCATCGCGTTCTTCCCATCCCGAACCACATCTCCCCTCGCTGCGACTAACCATCGCCTCGGCGTCGAGGCTCAATTTCCGATGGGAGACGGCCTGTGGCGTTTGCCTTGCCTTCGCGCGCGTATGATTTGCAGATGCTGGACCGTCCCACTGAGCGGGCACGCGACCAGGGCTGGGTTTACGGGCTGCCGCCGGGCATCACATCCGAGCAATGGCCGCTCGATCCCGTCACCGGCTATCCGCTGATGCACGGCTTCACGCTGCTGCTGCCGGAGGATTATCGCGTGCATGGCGCGGACATCGTCGCGGTGTCGTTCTTTGCCACTGCGCCCGATCACAATGACGGCGGCGCGCCCGATGGTCCTGAAATCCGCGAAGCGGTGATGGCACGGCCAGCGCATCCGCGGCTCTCGCGCATGACCGACATTCTCGATTACGAATATGCCGCGCTGCTGCTGACCAAAACCGAATATGACGGCGCGTTCGCGACGCCGCCGGCGCCGCTTGCGCTGGCGACGGCCGACCGGCCGCGCTGGCTCGATGTCGGCGGCGCCTGCGCGTTCTTCGAGGCCGCGGCGCCTTACGCGAAGAAGATGTTTTCAGCGTCACCGCGCGCCGATCTGAGCGAGACCCGCGCGATCACCTTGAGCCCGCGCGCGAACGATCCCAATGCCGGCAAGGGGCCGCAGGACGAGCACACCAGGGAAAACCCGCCGACCGGCTATCAGCCCTATTACTACTATGTCGGCGGCGTCCCTGGCCGCGACAATTTCCGCCTGCATGACTGGAGCAAGGACCACGCCCACAACCATCTCGGTGGCACCATGCGGCCGTGCCAGGCGGTGCCGGAGATGAGCCCGTTCTATATCGAGTTCGAGGAATATTTCGGCGGCTACAATTTCGGCGGCGGCAATGCGCAGCTCGACTTCGGGGATATGAAGTTCGATTGGGCGTGCGGCTAAGTCTTTCATAGGACGCGATCCACACCGCGTCATCCCGCCGTCATCTCCCCCCGATACCGCTCTCGTCCCAAGCATTTTCGCAGCGCCGGCCGGCGCCGCATTTCCAGGGCACGTCAGGGAGGGATCATGGCTTCTTTCACCGTGGCAAGCGGTTCCACAGTCACGTCCGCAAAGACCGTCGGCAATACCGACACCGGCATCATCCAGGCCGGCGGCACGCTGTCCGACACCACCGACATCACCTGGACCGGCGGCGCGGCCGGGCAGACCGTGGTGATCGACAATGCCGGCACCATCCTGGCGACGAGCCGCGGCATCGACACCAAGGGTTCCTTCACGACGGGCAATCTCAGCTTCACCAACGAGGCCGGCGCGAAGCTGATCACGGGCGACGATGCGTTCCGCATCAACACCGCACTCTCCACCGGCACCATCACCGTCGACAATTCCGGCAGCATCGTCTCCGGCGCGGTGGACGCCAGCGGCAACATCATTGCGGCCTCGAGCGGGCAGGCGCTCGACTTCGCCGCGATCGTGTCGGCCACCGAAGTCATCAACATCACCAATCACACCGGCGCGGTGATCGGCGCCTCCGGCAATGATGCGATCCGCCCCGGTGCCGGCATCATCACCATCACCAATGACGGCCTGATCGACGCGACCGCCTCGGCGAGCCGCGCGATCAATCTGAACACGTCGAACCTCACCAACATCACCTCGTTCACGCTTGATAACGAGCAGCATGGCGTGATCCAGTCGCAGGGCGATGCGGTGCGCATCACGGCCTCGACGCTGACCACGACCGCGACCTATTCGGTCACGGTCGACAATGCCGGCACCATCCAGTCGACCGGAACCGGATCCGCCAACGGCCAGGCGATCGATTTCACCGATCTGGTCTCGACCAGCGGCAGCATTCACCTCATCAACGAGGCGACCGGTGTGATCAAGGCGGCCGATGCCGACGCGGTCCGCGGCGGCGTCAACATGGTCGTCGACAATTACGGCAAGATCTTCGGCGGCGGCACGGCCGGCGACACCAATGACGGCGTCGACTTCCAGGGCAATGCCGGTGGCGTCGTCAACAACCATGCCGGCGGCACCATCGAGGGCACGCGCCACGGCATCACCGGCGACCAGCCGATCACGATCAGCAACGATGCGGGCGGCAGCATCATCGGCGATGCCGGCTCCGGCATCAACATGGACACCGCGAGCACGACCACCACGACCATCCTCAATTCCGGCCTCATCACCGGCCATGCCGACGGCGTCAGCGACGGCGACGGCATCGACGTCGATGGCCTGATCGCGCTGACGAATTACGGCTCGATCACCACGACGGGCCACAGCGATGGCATCCTGGCCGAGGCGATCACGATCGGCGGCGGAAGCATCGTCAATTACGGCACGATCTCGAGCGTCGAGCGGGCGATTACGGTCGACGATTCCAACCTCGGCAACGCCTTCGCGCCGACGACGGTCGAGAATTGGGGCCTGATCCACGGCGGCAATGGCGAGGCGATCTCCATCACCGACACCTTCGCCGACATCATCACGAACCACGGCACGATTGACGGCAGCGTCGCGCTCGGTGGCGGCGACGACATCGTGAACGACTACACCGGCGCGACCTTCACCGCGGCGGTCGATGGCGGCGACGGCATCGATACGTTCAACCTGCTCGGCAACGGCTCCGGCACGCTGGCGCATACGGTGAATTTCGAGCTGCTCGACGTCAAGGCCGGCAGCTGGAGCGTCACCGATGCCGAGAGCTTCGCCTCCGGCATCACCATCGACGCGGGCGCCAGGCTCGCGCTCGCCGATGGCGGCTCGCTCACGGGCGCCGTCACCGACAATGGCGTGTTCGCGTCCACCCATTCCGACGTCTTCGTGTTCAATGCGACGATCTCCGGCAACGGCGCCTTCGACCAGGCCGGCACCGGCACAACGGTGCTGAGCCAGAGCAACGGCTACACCGGCGGCACGACGCTGCATGCCGGAACGCTGGAGCTCGCGGCGCTCGATGCCGCCGGCACAGGCGCGATCACCTTCGAGGACGGCGCGCAGACGCTCAAGATCGACAAGGCGGCGCTGGACCACGGCCATCTCGACAACACCATCGAAGGCTTCGGCGTCGGCGACACCATCGACCTCGCCGGCATCGGCAAGGCCAGCCAGGTGACGCTGTCGGCCGACAACGTCCTCACCCTCACCGGAAGCAAGTCCGGCACGATCACGCTGCAGCTCGACTCCCATGCCTATGCCTCGGGCCTGAACTTCCAGCTGTCGTCCGACGGCAATGGCGGCACCAAGATCACCGCGATCGCCGACAATCTCGTCGAAGGCAACGACGGCAACAATCTGCTGATCGCAAAACTGTTCAGCCCGGTCGGCAGCTTCCTCGACGGCAAGGGCGGCAACGACATCCTGATCGGTGGCCAGCATTCCGACGTGCTCAACGGCGGCGGCGGCAACGATTTGCTCTACGCCGGCGCCGGCGCCGATCAGTTCCGCTTCAACGGCACCGACCAGGCGGCCGGTCAGCGCGCCACCGACACCGTATTCGACCTCAACTTCAACAAGGGTGACGCGCTGGTGTTCTACGACTACGAGGCCGGCACTTTCGCCTCATCAGGTGCGCATGCCGCGGCCGTGCTCGATAACGGCGAAGGCGCCGGCTCCGGCGCGGTGGTGAAGTCGATGGCGGCGCTGGTCGATCTCGTCAAGGACTCGGCCGACGTCACTGCCCATCGCGGCGGCGCCAACGACCTCGTCATCGACATTAGCCAGAGCAACGGCAGCCACGAGACGATCCTGCTCGATCATCAGTGGCAGGCTTACTCGCTGGCTTCGGGCGGCCATTTCTTCAGCTAGAAGCGGGATGCGTTGAAGTCGAACGAGTCGAGCCAAAAGAATTGCTCTCTCCGGTCCCTCCCCCCTTGTGGGGGAGGGCGATCGCATATGGCGTCCTGGACGGCCTGAGCGCGCGCCTCGTCCTTCGAGACGACCGCTTCCAGCGGTCTCCTCAGGATGAAGCTAAACAGCACCGCGCCGGTTGAAGCTGCTGCCGCGCACTCGGTCCTCATCCTGAGGAGCCCGCCTAAAGCGGGCGTCTCGAAGGATGGCCGGAGGAACGGCTCTCAATGTGATTCCTCTGCGCTCACGCGCCCCGCTTCGGGCCGATGGCCTCGAAGGCGGCCTTCTGCTCGTCGGTCAAATCCGCCTCGAAATCATCGAGCGCATCGCCGACGGTCTTGACCGCCTCCAGCATGGCGCCGAGCCGCGCCTTCACCGCGGCGAGGCGGGCTTGCGGGGTCGCTGCGGCCTTCGCTGTGCACGGGCTCAGCGTCTCCATGGTGCGCAGCGTGGTGTCCTGAAGCACGTCGAGGCGTGCGCGGCCGGTGTCGTCGAGCTTGAGCGTCGCGGCGATGTCGGCGGCGGGCCATTGCTGCTGCACGAGCTGCTCGTACTGGCGCTGCGCCTGCACGTCATAGCGCGGATCGTTGTCGGCCTCGCAGGCGCTTGCCGCCTGCGCATCCTTCTTCTGGCCGGCCGCGAGCGCGGCGCGACGCTCCTGGCCGAGCGCATCGAGCTTTTTCTTCTGGCCGTCGTCGAGCAGGCCCTCGAATTTAGCCAGCGGCGCTGCGACCGCGTCGGTCGCCTTGATCATCGCCTCGATGCGCTCGCGCATCAGGCCGAGGCGATCCGCCGCGGTCGCGGGCACCTCTGCCGGGCAGGCCGCGCGAATGCTGTCGCGGGCGGCTAGCCAGGCGGCACTGAAATCGTCGAGTGCTGCGCGCTGCACTTCGTTCGGCTGCACGGCGGTGACGATGCGATCCATGGGGAAGCCAGCGGGATCGCTGGCATCACAGACATTCTGCGCCGACGGAACCTTGCGCGCGCGCCGGCCTTGCGGCGCGGTATAGGCGGCGAGCTCGGTCGCGGCATAGGGCGCGAAGATCGCGGCATAGATGTCGCCATAACCATAGAGCGAGAGGCTGGTCATATCGCCGAGGATGACGGCGTTGGCGAGATCGTCCTGCGCGAACGGCCAGAACACTGGGCCGGCCCAGCCATAGCTGCCGTCGGGATGACGCCACCAGCCCTGCGGGCGGCGGCCGCCACGCCAGCCCGACAGCGCGGCCTGCGCCGTGAGCGCCGCACGCACGATGTAGGGATTGGGCGGCTGACCGCGCTCGGCACCGCGCGGATCCTGCGATCTCAGCGCGGCGGAGCGGTATCGGCCGCCCCGCACCGCCATGCGGGAATGGCGCAGGCGTGACATGCCGATCATGTGGCCGACGGCGAAGCGGGCGACGCCGAGCGGACCGCCCCGTAATCCGAACTGTGCCTCGGCCTTGCTCGGCAGCAGCACCGCCAAAGTCGCGAGGACTGCGCCCGCCAGCACCAGTCCCATGCGAGGCCTCCGCATGACGACCGAATTGACCACTGAGTTGACCACCTCTTGGCCCTCCTCCAGCGCCAGGCACGCAGTGCGCGGTACAGAGATGACTCAGAGCGGAACCAAAGGTTCCGACCCCGCGCCGGTCAAAGCGTCGCAGAAATCATCAGTGTGCCTTCGGCAGCACAAAGGTCTGGCCGGGATAGATCAGGTTCGGGTTGTGGATCTTGTCGCGGTTGGCGTTGAAGATCACCGCATAGCGGGCGCCATCGCCGTAAGCGAGGCGGCTGAGCGCCCACAGGCTGTCGCCGCGCGAGATCACGCGGCTGCCGCCCGCATCGGCCGGCGCGGTATTGAAGACCTCTGCCGGCGAGGCCGATGCGACCGCATTGGCGGTCGGCGCGCGCGCCAGGACCTTCGGCTTCGGCGTCCCCATCAGCCGCGGACGGGCCGCCGACCTCTCTGGCGCGGAGGCGAGGCGCGGCGCAGCTGACGGCAGGGAGGCCACGACGTCTGACTTGTCGTCGGGCTTCTCGGCCTGCCGCGCGGCAGGTGCCGGGCGCGCCGGCGGCGGCGCGGCTTCGGCGATGATCACCGGCATGGTGCGGGCGGACTGGGTGACGGTGCCGTTGGACGCTGTCGCGCGCAGGGTCAGTTCATAGGAGCCGGCGGGGAGCTGGGACGGGGTCATCACGAACTGGCCCGCCGCATCGGCCACCACGGAGTCGAGCGGCTTGCCGTCGCGCAGCAGCTCGACCTTGGCACCCGGCGTGGCCTGCCCCGCGATCACCGCAGCCTCGCCGTGATCGTCGACGCGCGCGACGTCGAACCGGGGGCCGGCATCGGCCGCAGCCGCCGGCGGATTGGCCGGGGCGAGCTCGCCGAGTGCCGCAATCTGCTTCTGCGTCTCGGCGAGCGGAGCCGCCGCCTTTGGCGGGACGACCGGCTCGGGGGACGCCGATGGTGCAGGCTGCGCGGCGGCAAGCCTGGACTCATCCGGCCTGGCTTCGGCTTTGGATTCAGCCTTGGCCTCAGGCTTCGCGGCCTTGACCTCAGGTTTGGCGGCGACCTCGGTCTTCTCCCCGCCCGGCAACAGCCGGCGCAGCTCGGTGGGCCCGATCACCAGCGCGGTGCCAACCAATGCGAGCAGACAGAACGCAATGAAGGCCTTGGAAGCGGTCAACATCGATGCAGAACCTTGGATCGCAAATCAGCCGATGGCAGCAAATTGCGCCGATTTCGCTGCGGCAGCAAGTCGGCCGATGGGATGATCACTCTTTCGGATGAACCGGCACCGCCCCGCCGGAGTCCAATGCGCAAGGCCGCAGCGCGGCATTTATTTTAGGGATTTCTTCCGTGACCAGATTTTGCCGTCCCGCGCCATGGTTGGCGCTTGCCCTGTTCCTTGCCGCCTCCCCCGCGCTCGCCGCATCCGGCCCGCCGCCGGGCTTCGTCCTCACCGACAACGCCGATCTCGCCTTCACCTCGCCCGACGGTGCGACCAAGCTCGAGCAGTACATGAAGGACAGTGAAGACCTTTTCGAGGTCAAATGGCAGGTCTGGGCCCGACGCGGCGAGCAGATGACGGAGCTGAAGCCGGAGCAGGGCTATGGCGCCGGCTTCCGCTTCACCGCCGATTCGCAATGGCTGGTGCGGATGCAGAAGACGGGCTCGGGCTCGCAGGATCTGTTCCTCTACCATGTCGAGAACGGCGCCTTCGTCAATGCGACCCGGAAATCGCTCAGCGATCTTGCCTGGGCCTATTTCCACAGCCGGCCCGATACGAAGAACATGAAGCTCGACTACCACATCTCGGCCAATCTGATGAAAGGCACCGAAGATGCCTATCGCTGGCTCGGCGTCGACTGGCCCAACAACCGTTACCTCGTGATCTCGCTGTCGGGGGCGATGGACAAGCATCCGAAGAACGTCGCCGTGAAGGGATTGGCGGATTGGAAATGCCGCTATGACCTCAAGATCGGCAAGTTCGATGTCCCGGCGATGTTCGCCAAGGGCAATGCGGAGGCGCTGGAGTGGGAGATCAAGCGGTGAGAGCCGCTCGGTAGCTTCGTAGGGTGGGCAAAGCGAAGCGTGCCCACGCGCTTTTTGCCGCCACGAAGAGATGGTGGGCACGGCGCAAGGGCGCCTTTGCCCAGCCTACGGTCTCGTAGGCGCCCGCATAGGGAACCCAAGCCTCTGATTCCATTCCGATTCATATTTTCCTAACCCTTACTGGTAACGGGGTCTTGTCGGTTTTGCTGCATCTTGCATCCCACGGGAGGGCTGGATGGGCACATCAATCCGATGGACCGCGCGGATGCGCGCGTTGCTGCGCCGTTGGCAGGGAGCGCCGCTGACGTGGCTGATCGGCGGCGGCTTCGTGCTGATGGTCGCGATGGCCATCGGCACCGCGCTCACCGTCGACCGCTTCCGCCAGAATGCGATCGAAAGCGGCCGCGACAGCCTGGAAAACTCCGTCCGGCTGCTGGCCCGGCACTTCGACCGCGAATTCGCCGATTTCGCGGTGCTGCAGAAGAGCGTCATCGCCGAGCTCGAAAGCCACGGCATCGAATCCGCCAACGTCTTCCGCAGCGAGATGGGCACGCTCGCCATGCACGAGGTGCTGCGCGCGAAAGCCAGCGGCTGGTCCGACGTCGCCGGCGCCAACGTGTTCGATGCCGAGGGCGTTCTGATCAACTCGTCGCGGCGCTGGCCGGTCGCCGACATCTCGGTCGCCGACCGCGGCTATTTCGACCGCCTGAAGAATGATCCGACGTCGCAGGAGGAGATCGAGGTCGTTCCCGGCCGGTTCGGCAACGGTCCCGCCATCGTGTTCGCGCGGCGCGTCTCCGGCCCGCACGGCGAATTCCTCGGCATGGTCTCGCGCGCGATCTCGCCGGAGCAGCTCGAATCCTTCTTCGCCTCGAGCGGGCTCGGCGAGGAATCCTCGATCGCGATGCATCACCAGAACGGCCAGCTGCTCGCGCGCATTCCGCATGTCGATGCCATGATCGGAGAGAATTTCCGCAACGGCACGCCGGAGCAGCGGTCGGTGTTCGAACGCACCTTCGTCACCACGCAGCTCGCAAGCCCGATCGACGGCAAGGACCGCATCGTCGCCTCGCGCCTCCTGACCGGCGAGCCGCTGGTCGTGGTCGCGACCAAGTCGCTGGACGCCACGCTCGCCACCTGGCGCACGCAGACGAAGTTCTTCGTGTTCGTGGCTGTGCTGTCGATCGGCCTGCTCGTGCTCACGCTGTTCCTGATCTTCCGCCAGATGACCAACCGCCTCTCGGTGGAGAAGCAGCGGCTCGACACCGCGATGAACACGATGACGCAGGGCCTCCTGATGTTCGATCGGGACCAGCGGCTGATCGTCTGCAATCGCCGCTACATCGAGATGTACGGCCTTTCCGCTGGCGTGGTGAAGCCCGGCGCCTATTTCCGCGACGTGATCCAGCACCGCTACGACACCGGATCGTTCCACGGCGACGTCGATGCCTATTGCGACGACATCCTGGACAATGTCGGACGCACGCAGAGCGCCATCGTCGAGACCGCCGACGGCCGTCTGATCGAGGTCAAGAACCAGCCTGGTGCTGCCGGCGGCTGGCTTGCCACCCATGACGACGTCACCGAGCGCATCCGCGCCGACGAGCGCATCGCACATATGGCGCATTACGACGCGCTGACCGACCTGCCCAACCGCGTGCTGATGCGCGGCCATCTGGAGCGCCGCGTCGCCGAGCTCGCCCAGGGCAAGCCGTTCGCGATCCTCTATATCGACGTCGACGAGTTCAAGGGCGTCAACGATTCGCTGGGACACGAGGTCGGCGACGAGCTGCTGCGCCAGGTGGCGAACCGTCTGCGCGCCTGCGTCAGCGGCAACGATCTCGTCGCACGGTTAGGGGGCGACGAGTTCGCCATCATCAAGGCCGGCACCTGCGATGAGCCGGAGCTGGCCGCGCTGGCAGACAATATCCTGACGGCACTGCGCACGCCGGTGAACTGCAAGGGCCAGGAGATCCCGACCGACGCCAGCATCGGCATCGCGATCGCGCCCGACCATGGCGACAATCTCGACGATCTGCTCAAGCGCGCCGATCTTGCGATGTATGCGGCCAAGACCGAGGGCCGCGGCACCTTCCGCATCTTCATCCCCGAATACGACGCCAAGGCGCGGCAGCGCCGCCAGCTCGAGCTCGATCTGCGCCAGGCGCTCGCCCGCGGCGAGTTCGAGGTGCACTACCAGCCGCTGGTCGACCTCGCGGCCAATGTCGTCACCGGCTGCGAGGCGTTGGTGCGCTGGCGCCATCCCGAGCGCGGCATGGTCTCGCCCGCGGACTTCATTCCGGTCGCGGAAGACACCGGCCTGATCGGCGAGATCGGCGAATGGGTCCTGCGGCAGGCCTGCACCGAGGCGGCGAGCTGGCCGGGCGATATCCACGTCGCCGTCAACGTCTCGCCGGTGCAATTCCGATCGAGCACGCTGGCGCTGAAGGTCGCCGCGGCGCTTGCGGAGTCGGGCCTCTCACCCGGCCGGCTCGAGCTCGAGGTCACCGAGACCGTGCTGATCCGCGACGACGAGGAGGCGCTCACTATCCTGCAGCAGCTGCGCGAGCTCGGCGTGCGGATCGCGCTCGACGATTTCGGCACCGGCTATTCATCGTTGAGCTATCTGCACCGCTTCCCCTTCGACAAGATCAAGATCGACCGCAGCTTCATCAGCGACATCGGCCAGTCCGAGGATTCCTCGCCGATCGTGCAGGCCGTGGTGCACATGGCCGCCGCGCGCCACATGGCGACGACGGCCGAAGGCGTCGAGACCGAGGCCCAGCGCGAGGTGCTGCGCCAGCTCGGATGCAGCCAGATGCAGGGCTGGCTATTCAGCCCGGCCGTACCGGCCGCGAAGCTGAAACAGCTGCTGTCGGCGCAGGCGGTGGCGGCGTAGTAGCCCCGGCGAGCTCACCGCGCCAAAATAGGATCAAACCTCAGGCCTTGCGGTTATCGCCCTGCCGAGGCGGCTGGAACTCTGGCCGGCGGGCGGCAGCCAACATGCATCACGCGCCTCGCAGCAGGCTTCGCGTCTGCGCGCTCGCGCGTGCGCGGATCGAGCGAGGCGACATGGCGGTCGTGACTTTCAGGATGATCCCTCTTCTGGCGGCCATCGCGATGATCGGCCTGCCTGCGCAGGCCCGCGACGATGGCCGCTACGCCAACTCGCCGCTCAAGGGCTGGTTCGAGAGCCTGCACAGCAAGGCCGGCGGCCCCTGCTGCGCCGATGCCGACGGCACCGCGCTCGACGATGTCGACTGGGACACGCGCGACGGACATTATCGCGTGAGGCTCCAGGGCGCCTGGATCGAGGTGCCCGACGATGCCGTGATCACCGAGCCGAACCGCGCCGGCCGCACCATGGTCTGGCCCTATTACGTCAACGGCCGCGCCTTGATCCGCTGCTTCATGCCCGGCAGCATGATCTGAGCTTCACCTTGAGATCGCAAGGCGGATCAGTCAGCCCTACGGCTGCGCGACGTGCGCGGGCTCACTTCACCTGCCGGGCCGCCTGGATTTCGACGAACTCGGCGTCGGGATGGCTGACGATGGTGGCGACCCAGATGCCGCTGATGATCAGCGACCAGGCGGTGTCCCAATAGATCCAAAACACGTGCCAGCCTCCCTTTCGCACTCCTCCGCCCGCGGGATCAAGGTAACGGCAAGACGAGGCCGCTGTTCCCAATGAAAGTACGGCGCGGGCGAGGCGCTATTTTGATTTGGTCGGCGGGGCGCTGCGATCGGTTTGGCCGGTGTGGCGCTTTGCCACGACGTCCTCATCGCGCGGGCCCTGGCGCGGGCGCGGCGGCGGCTTCGGCTGGCCGGCCTGACCGCCATGCTTGCCGCCCATGTCGGGCTTGCCTTCAAGATCGTTTTCGCGGGGCATGACGGGTCAATGCGCGGGCGCGGCATTGGTTCGCTGTTTTCACTTGTGAATGAGTTCATAGGATCGTCGCCGTTTGCAGTGCACGATCGCTGGCGGCGATGGGGGTATCGAACGGATGATGGATCTGGCCTGATGCGGAAACGACTCGTGGTCTGGACGATCTTGACCTGCGCGCTGGTTGCGGTCGCGGTGTGGGGCGTGCTCGGAGCACCCGACTATGCGACCGGCCCGCATTTGCCCTCCCGCAGCCTGACGGCGGCGGTGCGCTAGCCGTCCCGCACAACCGATACAATTTCGGCATTGATCGATCTTAATTGGGATTTGGTGCGGCGGCGCGGCTCCCGCTATCCTCCAGGGCAAAAGGACCGGGCCGCACCGGCTTGATGGAGGAGCCCCATGTTGAGACCGACACGCCGCGGCGCATCAGGCGCTGCGATCGCCACCACACTTGCTTTGCTCGCCCTCATCTCTGGAGTCCGCCCCGGCATGGCCGAGACCTTCGCCTATGTCGGCAACGCCGACAGCAACGACATCAGCGTGTTCAAGCTGGCCGACAACGGCGAGATGACGGCGGTGCAGACCGCGGCCTTCACCGGCGTCGAGAAGCCCGGCTCCTCGACGCCGCTCGCGATCACGCCCGACCACCGCGTGCTGATCGCCGGGGTGCGCTCGCAGCCGTTCCTCGCGGTGAGCTTTGCGATCGACCCCAGGACGGGCCAGCTCAGCCACATCGGCAACGGGCCGCTCGCCGACAGCATGGCGAACATCGCCGTCGACCATAGCGGCAAATTCCTGTTCAGCGCCTCCTATGGCGGCAACAAGGTCGCGCTCAATCCACTTCAGGCCAACGGCGTTGTCGGCGAGCCGAAGCAGGTGATTCCGACCGGGCTCAACGCGCACGCCTTCCTGCCATCGCCCGACAACCGTTTCGTGTTCGCGACCAATCTCGGCTCGGACCAGGTGCTGAGCTTCGCGTTCGATGCCACCGCGGGCATGCTGACGCCGAACGATCCGCCGACCCACAAGGTGCCGGAAAAATCGGGACCGCGACACTTCGTGTTCCATCCCAACGGCAAGTTCGTCTACATGATCCACGAGCTGAACGGCGACGTCGCCGCATTCACCTATGAGGCCAAAAGCGGCGCGTGGGACGAGATCCAGCGCACCACCGCATTGCCGGAAGGGTTCACTGGCAAACCGTGGGCCGCCGACATCCACATCACGCCCGACGGCCGCTTCCTCTACGCCTCCGAGCGCACCACCAACACGATCGCCGCCTACAAGGTCGATGCGACCAGCGGCAAGCTGACCACGATCGGCAGCGTGCCTACCGAGAAGCAGCCGCGCGGCTTCCACATCGATCCCACGGGGCGCTACCTCGCCGCGGTCGGCGAGCTCTCCGACAGCATGACGGTCTATGCGATCGACCAAAGCAGCGGCGCGCTGGGGAAACTGAAGTCCTATCCGACCGGCAAGAAGCCGAACTGGGTGGAGTTCTTGAGCCTGCCGTGAGGGCGCTTCGCTTACCCTCCCCTGGAGGGGGAGGGTAAGAGGCAACGGCGAACCTCTTCGTCATTTCAAAGACTAATCCTACAGGCGGCATCGCGCCGCCTGCGCTGCGGCATTCTCATCCGGCCGGCCCATGGCCCGCCGCGGTTGCTTCTGCTATCGATGAGGCCGTCAAGGCCCCAACCGGAATGACCGATGCGTCCATTGCCTGCGCGTTTCTTTTCCAGACATCTCGTTGCGCTCACCGGACTGCTGCTGCTGTCCGCTCCTGCCGCGCGCGCCGCCGAAGACGAGGCGCCGAAGGGGCCGGCGGTCACGGTGCTGAAGGCGGCAAAATCCTGCTTCTCCGACATCGTCGAGGCCACCGGCACCATCATCGCGCGCGAGGAAACCTCGGTGCGGCCCGAGCGTCCCGGCCTGAAGGTGACGGAGGTGCTGGCGGAAGCCGGCGACACCATTACGGCCGGCCAGGTGCTGGCGCGCCTCGCGCTGCCCGAAGGCGGCACGCTTCAGGTCGCCGCGCCCGTGGCGGGCGTGATCGCGACCTCGACGGCGCAGATCGGCAATTTGGCCTCGGCCAAGGGCGAGGCGCTGTTCACGATCGTGGCGCGCAGCGAATACGATCTGGTTGGTCTGGTCGCGACCACCGATATCCGCAAGCTCGCGGTTGGCCAGCAGGCGACGGTGCGCATTGCCGGCGCCGGCGATCTCGACGGCAAGGTGCGCCGCATCGGGCCGACCGTCGAGCCGAACATCCAGCAGGGCATGGTCTATATCGGCATCTCCTCGCAGAAGCGGCTGCTGCTCAACGCGAGCGGGCGCGCGCTGATCAAGACCGGGCAGAGCTGCAACGTCGCGGTGCCGCTCACCGCCGTGCAATATTCGTCCGCCGGCACTGTGGTGCAGGTGATCCGCCGCAACCGCGTCGAGACCAAGCGCGTCGAGATCGGCTTGATGTCGGGCGGCAATATCGAGGTGCGCGACGGCCTCAACGAAGGCGACATCGTCGTCGCCCGCGCCGGCGCGCTGCTGCGCGAAGGCGACCCGGTGCGGCCGGTGATGGCCGCGGAAGCGGCGAAGTAGGGACGGCTTCGTAGGGTGGGCAAAGCGAAGCGTGCCCACGTCTTCTATCGAGATCTTTGAAAGATGGTGGGCACGGCGCGTTGCGCCCTTGCCCACCCTACGATCGCTTCACAAGACGAGAGAGCAGAAACTAGCCGCCGGCTTCGTTGAACTGCACGTCCTCGAGCAGCGAGGACGACACGGTCGGGACCTGGTCGCCTTCGGAGGCGCGGGAGATGGCGACGCGGGTCTTGTTGAAGACGCTTTCGGCGCTGCCCTGCGCATTGAGGTTGTTGAGGAACTCGCCGACCAGCACGCTGTGCTCGCCCTTGCCGTCGTCGACGACCTTGCCGGGCGAAGCCGAGGACAGGATCAGCGCATTGTCGGGCGCGCTGATCGGCGCAAGACCATGGCTGTAGGAGCGGAAGCGGCGCTCATAGGGGTTGCGGCGGGAGGCGTCGACGACGACGAGCTTGGCCTTGGCGCCCTGCTGCTTCATCATGTCGAGCACGCCCTCGATGGACACGCCCTGGCGGCGGACGTCGCTTTCCTTCCAGATCACGGCGTCGACCGGCAGCATGTAGCTCTCGCGGCCGGCCTGCACGCCGAAGCCGCCGAAGAACAGCATGACGACGGTGTCGCGCTTGATCCGCGACTTCAGGCGGTTGACGGCGCGGACCATGTCGTCCTTGGTCGCGTCTTCCACCATGTCGACGTCAAAGCCGCTCTTGCGCAGGCTCGAGGACAGCGCGCGGGCGTCGTTGATCGACTGCGTCAGCGGCGCGCTGGCGTCGGGGTAATGTCCATTGCCGATGACGAGGGCGAGGCGCGAGGTCTGGCCGATCGAGCCGGTGACCTGGTCGGTCGAAACGGCCTTGGCGGCATCGAGCGCGCGCATGTTGAGGGCAGCATGGGCGCCGATCACCAGCGATACCGTGCCGATGAGGGCTGCGGCGACTGCGATCGTGCGTCGGGAAATGTCGAGCTGCCTTAAATTCATCTCGCTTCATTCCTGTCAGTGCCAAAGACCAGCCAAGCGCGCGCACACAGTTTGAGTAGCGCGATAGCGGCTTTAGGTTTGAGGGAGTGGCCGGGGATGTGCCCCCGAATTGCGCACAATTTGCGGCGCCGCACCAAACAAACCCTTAACCGGATATCGCCCGCGGGGCAATAGATTGCCCTAAATTTGAGCTAAGACACTGAATATGTTAACTAATTCTCCCGGCCCAATATGCGGATTTTTTGCGTCCCCGTAGCCTTCCGGAGTCTCATCATGCAGCCTCCGTGCCGAGTTTTTCTGTGACCATCATCACGTTTGTATTTCCCGCGAATCCGGGTAGCTTTTTCAAAGACTTGGCACGGGGGTGGCGCGCGGATGGGAGCGTGCCGGCCGCTCCTGACCAAGGCCCCCGCGACCAGGTATTTCATGAGCTTTCATTATTTCGCCGGTGCCGCCTGCCGGGCGCTGACAGCGCGCAAGGACGGCCCCTCTCTTTATGACGTCTGCGATCCCGTGTTGGCGGCGACGACCAGTGGCGATCCGCATCTGGCCAAATTCTACAAGACCGCGCTCGGCAATCCCGCATTGCGCCTGCTGCTCCGCCGCGCCGGACTGCCCGAGCTGCGCGAAGAGGCGAAGCTGACCCGGCTGCGCGAGGCGCTCACCCGCGCCCGCGACGATGCCGAGCCGGACTGGGCCGCGGTCGGCCAGCCCGTCGCCGATCTCGTCGACAGCATCGCGCTCGATCATCCCAAACCGCCGCCGGCGGCATTCACTGGTACGATGCCGCAGCCAGCGCAGATCGACGGCGTGATCCGCGACTGCGCGCAACATCTGCTCGGCTCGTATCGCAAGAACGGTTTCCTGCCGACCTATGCCGCCTTCAACCTGATCGGCGATCCCGATTTCCGCGGCCGTGAGCTGACCATGGCGCTGACGGGCCTGAATGCGCGCGGCTACAAGAACTCGTCGCTGCTGTTCAATCTCGCCCGCGTCTTCATCGCGCGCACGCACGCGCGCGCCGTGGTCAATCCGCCCTGGAAAGGCATCGCCGAGCCGATGTGGGAGCCGGTGCAGATCCGTCACCGCTCGGCCTACTACGATGCGTTCTTCATCGAGGCGCTGCTGAGCTATGTCGAGACCGGGCTCGCCACGCCCGCGGACAAGACCGCAGCCGAGCGCGCGATCGCCGACATGGTGGATTTCTGCGTCAACATCAGCCGCGAAGAGGTCGAGGGCATCGACGGCGCGCGGTTCAACGTCATCACCGCGCTGGCCCCTCCGCCGCATCCGCGCTTCTCGCGCTACTTCGCGCAGATCAAGCAGGACCTCGGCTTCGGCGTCTATGTGCCGGATTGCGACACCACGGCGTGCTCGATCTCCGCCGCGACGCAGGCCGGCTGCCTTGATGCGATCATCGACCAGCCGCTGCTGGATTTCTATGCCGGCTATCAAGTGCGCGCGGGCGTAAACGAGCCACGCGTGACCGTGCCGCTCAACGACAATATCGACTATGAGGGCGGCGTTGCGACCTGGATCGACAATCTCAGGGGCGAGCGCCCCTACGGCAACGATCTCGATCCGACGCTCAATCTCGACATTCTCGAGGTGAGCTTTCGCAACCTCGCGCGCTGGAAGATTTTGGAGACGCCGGCGCGGCTCGCCACCGTGCACCGGATCATCGGCTTCCAGAAGCGGCTTGCCGCGAGCGGCGCCTTCGCCAATCCGCGCTCGCACATCTATTATCTGCCGGAGCTCTACAGCGCCTATTTCGGCCGCTGCTATGCGGCGTTCCTGGCCCTGCCGCTGGCGGCGCAGGCGGCGATCGATCCCGACGGCGATTTCGATTTCATCCGCCACCGCGTGCTGTCCTACGTCAAGGGCGAGCTGATGACCGCCGAGATGAACGCGTTCGACGCCGCGCTGGCGCTGATCGCGCTCGGCCATCTCGGCGCCGATCCGCGCGCCTTCGCGCCGGCGCTGAACGTGATCATCGCAAGCCTTGGCGAAGGCGGCCGACGCGGCCCGTTCCGCGCCTATGAGTGGAACAAGATGAAGACGCCGACGCGGATTTTGGTCGGCGGGCCGGAGGTGACATCGGCGTTCGTGTTGATGGGGCTGGCGGTGGCGAAGCGGGCGATGGCGCGGGGGTGAGTCCGGTCTCGTGCCTCGGACACAGGTCTCGTAGGGTGGGCAAAGGCGCGGAGCGCCGTGCCCACGATCTCTCGCCACGCAAGACATCGTGGGCACGCTTCGCTTTGCCCACCCTACGGGACCTTTCAAATGACAGGAAGTTGAAAGCTCAATCGCCAGGCATAAGCTGGCCCACCGGCCAAAAGCCGACCACAATTGCGCGCCTCTATCGCCATTTTCATCACACGCGGACCGGCATGTTGCGAAAATTCCTGATTGCGCTGTGTTTCCTCGTCCCGTCGCTGGCCGAAGCCGCCGACATCAGCGGCACGGCAAAAGTCCGCGCCGGCGACGCCGTCGTGATCGGCAACACGCGGATCCGGCTCGGCGGAATCGACGCGCCCGCGGTCGACCAGCTCTGCCTCAACACCAAGGCCGAGCGCTGGACCTGCGGTGTCGCGGCCCGCGACGAGCTGGCCAAATATGCCGAAGGCAAGACCTGGGTCTGCCATACCCGATCGATCGACCGGCGCGGCCGCACTGTGGCGCGCTGCGAGGTCGGCGGCGAGGACATCCAGAAATGGCTGGTGCATAACGGCTGGGCGCTGGCCTACACCCGCATCTCCCATGACTACGAGCCGGATGAGGCTGCCGCGCGTGAGGCAAAAGCCGGGATGTGGCAGGGCGCCTTCATCGCGCCCTGGGACTGGCGGGTGCGCAACAAGAAGACTCCGATCCTTGGCGCGACCAAGCCGCCGGAGGGCGCGCATGCGGTGCTGCTCGCGTCCGCCTCGGGCCCTATCGCGCCCTCGCCGGACTGCACCATCAAGGGCAACGTCAACTCATCAGGCGAGTGCATCTATCACCAGCCGACCAGCCGCTGGTACGCGCAGATCAAGATGAAGATCAGCAAGGGTACCCGCTGGTTCTGTTCGGTCGAGGAGGCGGAGGCCGCCGGCTGCCGCGAGACTAAGAGATAAGAGCCCCAGACCTGCGTTTTCCGTGCTTTTCTCGGGCCGTCCCGCCGCGTAGAAAGAACAGATCAGCGACCCACCAGACAGTCTTCACGACACAAGGAAGATAGCAATGACCGTTCGCGCGGGCCGGGAATTTCTGGCCATCCCCGGGCCCACCACGATGCCCGACGAGGTGCTGCGGGCGATGCACCGTCCGGCGATCGACATCTACTCCAAACAGATGCTGGATCTGACCGAGAGCCTGCTCGGTGACATCTCGAAACTGTTTGCGACCAAGGGCAAGTCCTACATCTACATCGCCAACGGTCACGGCGCCTGGGAAGCGGCGCTGAGCAACGTGCTGTCGCGCGGCGACAAAGTGCTGGTGCTGGAAAGCGGACGCTTCGCGATCGGCTGGGGCAATGCGGCAGCGCTGATGGGCGCCGAGGTCGAGGTGCTCAAGGGCGACTGGCGCCGTGCGGTGCGGCCGCACGAGGTCGAGGAGCGCCTGCGCCGCGACAAGGAGCACACGATCAAGGCCGTCGTCGTGGTCCAGGTCGATACGGCCTCGGGCGTGCAGAACGACATCGAGGCGATCGGCAAGGCCATCAAGGCGTCCGGCCATCCCGCCCTCTACATGGTCGATACTGTCGCCTCGCTCGGCTGCATGTCGTTCGAGATGGACAAATGGGGCGTGGACGTCGCGATGTCCGGCTCGCAGAAGGGCCTGATGACGCCGCCCGGCCTCGGCTTCGTCGCCGCCAATACGCGCGCGCTCGAGGTGCACAAGAAGGCGAACATGTCGACGCCCTATTGGAGCTGGAGCGAGCGCGAGGGCACCGAGAATTATCGCAAATATGCCGGCACCGCGCCGGTGCATCTGTTGTTCGCGCTGCGCCAGGCGATCGACATGCTGCACGAGGAAGGACTGGAGAACGCCTTCCGCCGCCACAGCCTGCTCGGCGAAGCCGCACGCCGCGCCGTCGCCGTCTGGGCCGAAGGCCAGGTGCTCGGCTTCAATGTCGCGGAGGCGAACGAGCGCTCCAACACCGTGACCACGGTGACCATGAGCAACGGCCATGATCCCGCAGTGCTGCAGCGCTATTGCAAGGACAAATGCGGCGTCGTGCTCGGCACCGGCATCGGCGATCTCTCGGGACAAGCCTTCCGCATCGCCCATATGGGCCATGTGAATGCGCCGATGCTGCTCGGCACGCTCGGAGTGGTCGAGGTCGCCCTGAACGCACTGAAGATCCCGCACGGCAAGGGCGGGCTGGAAGCGGCGGTGTCGTATCTCGGTGAAGAGGTGGCGGTGTAACGGCGCAAACCACAAACACCGCCGTCGTCCCTGCGAGAACTCTTCTTCCTTCTCCCCTTGCGGGAGAAGGTGGCGCGAAGCGCCGGATGAGGGGTTGCTTCCGCGAACTCAACAAACAGTTTTGCGCACGGATAGATACCCCTCACCCGTCTCGCCGCTGCGCGGCGAGCCACCCTCTCCCGCAAGGGGAGAGGGAAGATCAGCGCTCCACGCGATACGCCTCGACCTGCGCCTTCAGCTCATCCAGCGATGCCGTCGGCTTCTTCGGATCGACGCGATACTCCCCGCTCGCTAGCCATTTCAGCACCATCGCGTCCACCACAGGCGAATGGTGTATGACATCGCCGTAATTGGCGAAATCGTGCGTTACCGCCTTGATCGCGCGGAAATCGTGCAGGCGCACATTGGGAAGCCGCGTCAGGCGCCGCGCAATGACTGCCGTCAGATCCATGACGATGTTCAGTGTCTCCGGCGAAGCATCGCGCATCGCGACGAATTGCAGGATCGAATAGGGCGGGAAATAGATGTCGAACGTCACGTCGCGATGGCGCGTGATCAGACCGACGGCGTCCTGCTCGAAATGCCGCACCATGGCCTCATAGCCATAGCCTTCGCCGAGAAAGCGACGGCGCGAAGGCGCGGTGATATAAGCGAAGGAGGCGAGCGTCTTGTTCGCATTGTAATCGCGCGCGAGGTCGAAATCCCGCGGCAGGGCGTAGATGTCGTCAACATTCGCCAGTGCGAACTTGACCGGGAGATACGGCGCGGCCCGGCTGAGCGGCTCTCGCAGCGGCGGGACCGAGCGCAGCAACCCGAATAGGGATTCCTTCGCCATGGCCGCGCTGAACAGATAGGACGCAATGCCCTTGGCCGACCTGCGATAGAGATCGACGGAGAGATAAGGATCGGCCGCGATGTCCGCGGCATCGACGAAAATAAAGTCGTCCATCTCCCAGATCACGCGCCTTGCGCCGGCCTCGATCGCCTGCTCCAGGACGAAAGCCTGCTGGCGCGAGTTGGAGCCGGTCATCGCCAGCTTGATCGAATGGACACCGAGCGCGCGGTCGATGTCGCTCTGGCGGAAATGGATCGCCAGCGAGGTGCCCATGAAGGCGGTGTCGAACGACTGGCTGCGGATCAGCCCGGCATTCTGCACCCGCGTGTCGTCGGAATAGAAGGCGAGACGCGAGGCGCGGAACAGCTGCAGGGGATCGACGACATAGGTCAGCACTGCCGCGCCCAGCATGCACACGATGCTCGCGAGCAGAAAACGCCTCAGATGTGTGGGGGTGCCCTGCATCAGAACCGGAAATAGATGAATTCGCTGTGGCTCTGAATGCCCAGAATGCCGAACGCGAGCACCAGGGAGGCCGCATAGAGGGCCAGCGGACGCATGCGCCCCGCCCGCAAGGCCTCGCCGACGCGGCGGTTGCCGTGATCGTATCCCATGACCTCTTGCGTGTTCGGCGCCAGCCACACCAGCGCCGCGTAGATCGCAATCATCACCAGCGCCGCGATCTCCTCGCGGCCGAGGACGATGTTCGAGGGATCGGCCATCGCGTGCAGGATCCGCAGCGCCCAGGCGACGCTCTCGGCGCGGAAGAACACCCAGGCGATGACGACGGCAAGAAAGGTCAGCGCGGCGCCCGCGATGCGGACGGGGCGCGCAAGCAACGCCGGAACATCAGGCACCAGCGCGTTGAAAGCGTGATTGACGCAAAGATAAGCGCCGTGCAGCGTGCCCCACACCACAAAGGTCCAGGCGGCGCCATGCCAGAGGCCGCCAAGCAGCATCGTGATCAGCAGGTTGACATAGCGCAGCACGCGGCCGCGCCTGTTACCGCCGAGCGGGATGTAGAGATAGTCGCGCAGGAACTGCGACAGCGTCATATGCCAGCGGCGCCAGAAATCGACGATGCTGGCGGCCTTGTAGGGCGAGTTGAAATTCACGGGCAGGAAGATGCCGAACATCAGCGATATGCCGATTGCCATGTCGGAATAGCCGGAGAAATCGAAATAGAGCTGGAACGTGTAGGCAAGCGCACCGAGCCAGGCCTGGTCGAAGCTCGGCGAGCGCGCCTCGAAGGCGAGCGCAACCAGCGGCTGGATGCCGTCGGCAAGGCAGGTCTTCTTGAACAGGCCGATCGCGAAGATGATGATTCCGCACAGGATCAGATGCGCGTCCGGATGCTTGGTTTCCTTGCGCGCGAATTGCGGGATCATGTCCTTGTGGTGGAGGATCGGCCCCGCGATCAGATGCGGGAAATAAGTCACGAACAGCGCGTAATGCGGCAGTGCATAGGCCGCGACCTGGCCGCGCCAGGCATCCACGAGGAACGCAATCTGCGTGAAGGTGTAGAAGGAGATGCCGACCGGCAGCAGGATGTGGACGGCGATGTGCGTGCCGAGCAGCGCGTTGATGTTTTCGGTAGCAAACCCGGCATATTTGAAGATGCCGAGCACGAGGAGATCGCCGGCGACGCCAAACGCGAGCGCCGCCTTTCGTTGTCCGGGGGCGAGCTTCGCCACGATGAGGAGATGGCCGACGCCGTAGTTGAAGGCGATCGAGAGCAGCAGCAGGGCCACGAACTGCCAGTTGCCGATGGCGTAGAAAGTCAGCGAGGCCAGCGCCAGCCAGATCACGGGCGCCAGATTGCTGCGCCGCCCCAGCCAGAAATAGCCGGCGAGCACAGCGGGGAGGAACAGCAGGATGAACGGATAGGAGTTGAACAGCATCAGGCTGGACCGGCGGCGGGGATATGGCCCGTAAAAGCATAGAAGGGGCTGATCAACAACCCGGCGACTTGGCGCAGTGGCTGGAACGGCCATGCTGGCAATTCGCGGGCTTGTCGCCATATTATGGGCGACCCGCCGCTTTCTACGGCCGTCATTGCCGGGCTTGACCCGGCAATCCATCGCTCAAGAAATCGTCTTTGATGGATGCGCGGGTCAAGCCCGCGCATGACGAGATGGGTTCCGATGAGACGCAATGAGGATCGAGTGACCCAGGCCAAGACACCTTCAAAGCCCCCCGTCGCCCCGCGCCGGGCGCATTCCTTCACCCGGCACGGGATCACCGTGACCGACGACTATGCCTGGCTGAAGGACGAGAAGTGGCAGGAGGTGCTGCGCGATCCCGCGGTGCTCGATGCTGATATCCGCAAATATCTGGACGAGGAGAACGGCTACACCGAGAGCCTGCTCGGGCATACCTCGTCCTTGCAGAAGACGCTGGTGCGCGAGATGCGCTCCCGGATCAAGGAGGACGATTCCAGCGTGCCGTCGCCGGATGGTCCCTTCGCCTATTTCCGCAGGTTCCGCGAGGGCGGGCAGCACGAGCTGTTCGGCCGCATGCCGCGCGATGGCGGCAACGAGCATATCGTGCTCGACGGCGACGCGCTCGCAAAAGACCACAAATATTTCAAGTTCGGCGGCAGCCGGCACTCGAACGATCACAAGCTTCAGGCCTGGAGCGCGGACACCAAGGGCTCGGAATATTTTTCGATCCGCGTGCGCAACTGGGCGACGGGGAAGGATCTCGACGATCTCGTCGAGGAGACCGATGGCGGCGTCGTTTGGAGCAAGGATGCCAAGAGCTTCTTCTATGTGAAGCTCGACGACAATCACCGGCCGATGCAGGTGTGGCGGCACAGGCTCGGCACGAAACAGGCCGACGACACGCTGGTCTATGAGGAGCAGGATGCCGGCTGGTTCACCCATCTGCACGAGAGCACCAGCGGCCGCTTCTGCGTGATCGCCGGCGGCGACCACGAGACCTCGGAACAGCGGCTGATCGATCTCGCCAACCCCGAGGCGCCGCCGCGCCTTGTCGCGGCGCGCGAGGACGGCGTGCAATATTCGCTGGCCGATCGCGGCGACGAGCTGTTCATCCTCACCAATGCCGACGACGCCATCGACTTCAAGATCGTCACGGCGCCGCTTTCTTCGCCCGAGCGCAAGAACTGGCGCGACCTGATCCCGTATCGTCCCGGCATCTACATCATCGACCTCGATCTCTATGCCGGACATCTGGTGCGGCTGGAGCGCGCCAATGCACTGCCGTCGATCGTGATCCGCGATCTCGCCGGCGGGGAAGAGCACGCCATCGCCTTCGACGAGGCCGCCTACTCGCTCGACACGATGGGCTCCTACGAATTCGAGACGACGAACTTACGCTTCTCCTATTCGTCGATGACGACGCCGTCGGAAGTCTATGACTACGACATGGTCAAGCGCACGCGGACCTTGCGCAAGCGCCAGGAGATTCCGTCGGGCCACGACGTCGCCGACTATGTCACCACCCGCATCATGGCGAAGGCGCAGGATGGCGCCGAGGTGCCGGTCTCGATCCTCTATCGCCGCGGGCTCCAGCTCGACGGCTCGGCGCCGCTGCTGCTCTACGGCTATGGCTCCTACGGCATGGCGATGCCGGCCTCGTTCAGCGCCAACCGCCTGTCGCTGGTCGACCGCGGCTTCGTCTACGCCATCGCCCATATCCGCGGCGGTGCGGACAAGGGCTGGGGCTGGTATCTCGACGGCAAGCGCGAGAAGAAAACGAACTCGTTCGATGATTTCGCCGCAAGCGCCCGCGCGCTGATCGATGCGAAATACACCAGCGCAAAACGCATCGTCGGCCATGGCGGCTCGGCCGGCGGCATGCTGATGGGCGCGGTCGCGAACCGCGCAGGCGAATTGTTCGCCGGCATCGTCGCCGAGGTGCCGTTCGTGGATGTGCTCAACACCATGCTCGACGACACGCTGCCGCTGACGCCGCCGGAATGGCCGGAATGGGGCAACCCGATCGAGAGCGAGAAGGATTTTCGCACCATCCTGTCGTACTCGCCTTACGACAATATCGCAGCGAAGGAGTATCCGGCGATTTTGGCGATGGGCGGATTGACCGATCCGCGCGTGACCTATTGGGAGCCCGCCAAATGGATCGCGCGCCTGCGCGCCACCATGCGCGGTGGTGGCCCGGTGCTCTTGCGCACCAACATGGGCGCCGGCCATGGCGGCGCATCGGGACGGTTCGACCGGCTCGATGAGGTGGCGATCGTGTATGCGTTCGCGCTGTGGGCGGCCGGGATGGCGGAGGCCGGGGTGTAGCGACACCCACAGCCGTCGTCCCTGCCTAGTGCGCAATTGCGCACGGGCGCAGGGACCCATACCGCGTGATGTATCGGGAGGGTGCGAGAGCAGTACCGGCGAAGAAGTGTTCACTGTTAATCTTCGCCAAACTGCTCCCTGGGGTTATGGGTCCCTGCGCCCGTGCGCAATTGCGCACTAGGCAGGGACGACAGTGGGGATGTGGGGCGAGCTACCGCCCCACCAACACTCTCACACCGCCCCGTGCGCCTCGACATACAGCGCATAGACCGAATGGCTGCTCGCCATGTAGAGCCGGTTGTTCTTCGGGCCGCCGAAGCAGAGATTGGCGCAGCGCTCGGGCAGCTTGATGAAGGCGAGCGGCTTGCCTTCGGGGCTGAACACCATCACGCCGTCGAGATCCTCCGGCTTGCCCTTGAGCTGAAACACCTTGCGGCCGCCGACATCGGTCGGCTCGGATTGCAGCGCGCCGTTGGAGCCCCAGCCGCACCAGAGATTGCCGTCGCGATCGACGCGGAAGCCGTCGAGCGAGCCCTGGTCGGCGGCGTCGATCAGCTTGGTCTTGCCGCTCAGCGAGCCATCGTCGCCGACATTGTAGCTCCAGATGCTGCGGTTGGGCGTGCCCTTCCACTCGACGATGTAGAGCTTCTTCTCGTCCGGCGAGAAGGCAAGGCCGTTCGGGTTGACGAGGTCGGTGAGGACGGCGCTGAGCTTGCCGTCCTTGGCGATGCGGTAGACGTTGGTGGTGGCCTGCTCGGCCTTCTCCTTCTTGCCTTCCCACTCGCCGTTGATGCCGAACAGGGGATCGGTGAACCAGATGCTCTCGTCCGACTTCACCACGATATCGTTCGGCGCGTTCAGCCGCTTGCCCTCGAACTTGTCGGCGAGCACGGTGATCTTGCCGTCCTTCTCGGTGCGGGTGATGCGGCGGGTGACGGAGTGCTCGCAGGTGACGAGGCGGCCCTGGCGGTCGCGCGCATTGCCGTTGGCGTAGTTGGCGTTGGCGCGGAACACGCTGGTCTGACCAGTCTTCTCGTCGAACTTCATGATCCGGTTGTTGGGAATGTCCGAGAACAGCAGATAGCCGCCCTCAGGGAAATAGGCGGGGCCTTCGGCCCAGCGCATGCCGGTTGCGACCTGCTCGACCGTCGAGGAATAGAGCCGGTATTTGCCAAAGCTCGGATCGAGGATCTGGACGGCGGGATCGGGATAGCGCTGGTTCGGCGTGAAGGCGAACGACTGGGCGCCGGCGGCGCGGGCGAGAAGGGTGGATGCTGCCACGGCGCCAGCGCCGGCCACGAGGTTGCGTCGTGTGAAATTCATAAAAGTCCTCCCTGCTTGATAAAAGGCCGGCGCTTGATGCGGCCGGCCTGTTTCTTGATGTGGTCTGGTTTTGGTTTTAGCGGCCGTTCTTCTTCCGCCATTCCGCAAAATCGGTGAGCGTCTGCGGATCGGTGGCGGGATAGAGTCCAAAGATGCCGCGGCCCTTGCCGACTTCCTCGGTGACGAAATCCTCGAACGCGGTCATCTCGAAAGTCTCATTGGCGATCTCGTCGGCGAGATGCGCGGGGATCACGATGACGCCGTCGGCGTCGCCGAGGATGACGTCACCGGGAAACACCGGCGCATCACCGCAGCCGATCGGCACGTTGATCTCGATCGCCTGGTGCAGCGTGAGGTTGGTCGGCGCCGAGGGACGATGGTGATAGGCGGGAATGCCGAGCTTGGCGATCTCGGCGGAATCGCGAAAGCCGCCGTCGGTGACGACGCCGGCGACGCCGCGCTTCATCAGCCGCGTCACCAGGATCGCACCGGCGGAAGCCGCGCGCGCATCCTTGCGGCTGTCCATCACCAGCACGCTGCCTGCCGGGCAATCCTCGACCGCCTTGCGCTGCGGATGGGAGCGGTCCTTGAAGACATCGATGGTGTTGAGATCCTCGCGCGCCGGCATGTAGCGCAGCGTGAAGGCCTCGCCGACCATGGTCGGCTGGTCGGGGCCGACGGGATGCACATCCTGGATCATCTGGATGCGCAGGCCACGCTTGAACAAAGCGGTGGCGACGGTGGCGGTGGAGACGGATTTGAGCTTGTTGCGGGTGGCTTCGGATAGTTTGGTCATTTGGTACGCTCTCTCTTCTCGTCATTCCGGGGCATCGCGAAGCGATGAGCCCGGAATCCATAACCACGATCGGGAGTATGGATTCCGGGCTCGCGCCAAGTGGCGCGCCCCGGAATGACAGTTGTGTTAATAGATCGACGGCTCGCCGATCGGCGCGCCGAAATCGGTCTCGAGGAAGTCGAAGTCGCAGCCGTCATTGGCCTGCTTGATGTGCTTGGTGAACATCCAGCCATAGCCGCGCTCGAAGCGGCGCTCGGGCTGCTTCCAGGCGGCGCGGCGCTTTGCGAGCTCGGCCTCCGATACGTCGAGGTTGATGGTGCGCGCGGCGACGTCGAGCGTGATGCGGTCGCCATTCTGCACCAGCGCCAACGGGCCGCCGATGTAGGACTCCGGCGAGACGTGCAGGATGCAGGCGCCGTAGCTGGTGCCGCTCATGCGTGCATCCGAGATGCGCACCATGTCGCGCACGCCCTGCTTCACGAGCTTGGTCGGGATCGGCAGCATGCCCCATTCCGGCATGCCCGGGCCACCTTGCGGCCCGGCATTGCGCAGGATGAGGATGTGATCCTCGGTGACGTCGAGGTTGGGATCGTCGACCGCCTTCTTCATCGAGGGATAGTCGTCGAACACCAGCGCCGGCCCGGTGTGCTTGAGGAAGCGCGGCGCGCAGGCAGAGGGCTTTATGACGCAGCCGTCGGGCGCGAGATTGCCCTTGAGCACGGCGAGCGCGCCTTCCTTGTAGATGGGATTGTCGACCGAGCGGATCACGTCGGCATTGTGAACCTCGGCGCCGTCGATGTTCTCGCCCAGCGTCTTGCCAGTCACCGTGATGCAGTCGAGATGCAGATGCTGCTTGATCTGCCCCATCAGCGCCGGCAGGCCGCCGGCATAGAAGAAGTCTTCCATCAGATAGGCATCGCCGCTCGGCCGGACGTTGGCGATGACAGGCACCTTGCGGCTCGCGATCTCGAAATCGTCGAGGCCAATGTCCTGGCCGGCGCGGCGGGCCTGCGCGATCAGATGGATGATCGCGTTGGTCGAGCAGCCCATCGCCATCGCCACCGCAATCGCGTTCTCGAACGCTTTTCGGGTCTGGATCGTTGTCGGCGTCAGATCCTCCCACACCATCTCGACGATGCGGCGGCCGCATTCACTGGCCATGCGGATGTGGTTGGCGTCAGCGGCCGGAATCGAGGAGGCGCCCGGTAGCGTCATGCCGATCGCCTCCGCAATCGCCGTCATGGTGGAAGCCGTGCCCATGGTCATGCAGGTGCCGTAGCTGCGGGCAATGCCGGCTTCGATGTCGAGCCAGTCCTTGTCGGAGATCTTTCCGGCGCGGCGCTCGTCCCAGTATTTCCAGCCGTCGGAGCCGGAGCCGAGCGTCTTGCCCTTCCAGTTTCCGCGCAGCATGGGACCGGCCGGCAGGTAGATCGCCGGGATGTTCATCGAGGTCGCGCCCAAGAGCAGCGCCGGCGTGGTCTTGTCGCAGCCGCCCATCAGCACCACGCCGTCGACGGGATGGCTGCGCAAGAGCTCCTCGGCGTCCATCGCCAGCAGGTTGCGGTAGAGCATGGTGGTCGGCTTGAGCAGCGATTCCGACAGCGACAGCGCCGGCAGCTCGATCGGCAGGCCGCCGGCCATCAGGATGCCGCGCTTGACGTCGTCGACGCGCGACTTGAAGTGCATGTGGCAGGGCTGCGCGTCCGACCAGGTGTTGAGGATCGCGATGCACGGACGGTCCTTCCACTCCTCCGGTGCGTAGCCCATCTGCATGGTGCGGGAGCGGTGGCCGAACGAGCGGAGATCGTCGGGCGCGAACCAGCGCGCGCTGCGGAGCTGATCGGGTGTTTTCTTCTTGGTCATGATTGAGTGCCCCACTTCTGGACGGTATTCCGCTCGATGGCGCGGAAGATCAGGTTCTCGACAAAGAGCCCGATGATGATCACCGTCAAGAGGCCCGCGAACACCGCGGGTATGTCGAGCAGGTTGCGGTTCTCGAAGATGAACCAGCCGAGCCCGCCCTGCCCCGAGGACACGCCGAACACCAGCTCGGCCGCGATCAGGGTTCGCCAGGCGAAGGCCCAGCCGATCTTGAGGCCGGTCAGGATCGAGCCGAACGCCGCGGGGATCAGGATTTTCGCCACATAAGGCAAGCCGCGCAGGCCGTAATTGCGCCCGACCATGCGCAGCGTGTTGGACACGCTCTTGAAGCCGGAATGGGTGTTGAGCGCAACCGGCCACAGCACCGAATGGATCAGCACGAAGACCAGGCTGCCATTTCCGAGCCCGAACCAGATCAACGCCAGCGGCAAGAGCGCGATCGCCGGCAGCGGGTTGAACATCGCCGTCACCGTTTCCAGGAAATCGGTGCCGATCCGGGTGGAGATCGCAAGGATGGTGAAGATTGCAGCGAGCACGATGCCGGCGGAATAGCCCATGAACAAGACTTTTAGCGAGGTCCAGGCCCGCATCGGGATCGTGCCGTCCTTCACGCGGTCGTACAGCGTCAGAAGCGTGTCGTGCAGCGTCGGAAACAGCAGGGGATTGTCGAGGTAGACGCCGTAGGCTTCCCAGACCGCGGCGAGGAACAGGATGATGACGGTCTTGCGCACGAAACCGTCGTTCCACAACAGTTCAAGCACGCTCAGCTTGCGCTCGACCTCGCCTGCGCCGATGGTGGCGACCGGCGCGTCACGCAGCAGAATTCTCGCTTCGCCCATGCGCGGCTCCCCTAGTGCGCCGTTGCTTCGCCGGCAAACAGGAGATCGTGGATCTCCTTCTCGAGCCGGCCGGCGCTGCCGTCGTCATTGCTGACCTTGTCGACGTCGACGACCTCGGCCTTGACCCGGCCCGGATGCGGCGACAGCAGCAGGATGCGGTTGCCGATGCGGATCGCTTCGGCGATCGAATGGGTCACGAACAGCACGGTGAACTTGGTCTCGCTCCAGAGCTGGAGCAATTCGTCCTGGCAGGTCCGGCGCGTCAGCGCATCGAGCGCTGCGAACGGCTCGTCCATCAGCAAAATGTCCGGCTCCATCGCCATGCCGCGCGCGATCGCGACGCGCTGCTTCATGCCGCCGGAGAGCGTGTGCGGATAGGCATCGACCACGCGGGTGAGGCCGACCTTCTCGATATAGGCCCGCGCCTTCGCCTCGGCGTCCTTGCGCGACAGCTTTCGCGCCGTCAGCAGCGGGAACATCACGTTGGCGAGCACGCTCTTCCAGGGCAGCAGCTGGTCGAACTCCTGGAAGATCATCATGCGGTCGGCGCCGGGGCCGTGAATCTCGCGGCCGCTGATGCTCATGCGGCCTTCGCTCGGCGACATATAGCCGCCGACGGCCTTGAGCAGGGTGGACTTGCCGCAGCCGGACGGTCCGAGCAGCACGAAGCGGTCGGACTTGTCGACAGTGAAACTCACCCTCTCCGTGGCTGTGACGACTGCGCTCGAGGTCTTGTAGCGCAGCGTCACGGAGTTGACGTCGAGCAGCGCCATCAGTTGCCCTTCAGGTCGTGCGCGACGGGGAGATAGTAGTCCGTCCAGGCCTTGGGCTGGGTCTTCAGCGTGCCGGTCTTATAGAGATGGGCGGCGAACTTCATCGTGCCCTGCGGCTCGAGATTCCACTCCATCATGCCGGGCTGCTTGAGCAGATCGAGCAGCTCCTCGACCGAGGTCTTGTCGCCGGTGATCTCCTTGTAGATCTCGACCGCCTGCTTCGTATCGCTGCGGATCAGGTCCTGCGCCTCCTTGGTGGCATCGCGCACGGCCTTGATGATCTTCGGGTTGGCGTCAGCGAACTTGGTCGTGGTGAAGAATTGCGCCTGGCTGAGCGGGCCGCCCATCACGTCGGGCGAGTTCAGCACGACATGCGCGCCCGGCACGTTCTTCAGCTCCAGGAAGGTGAAGGGCGGGATCGAGAAGTGGGTGTGCACCTCGTGCTTCGGATTGGACAGCGCCGCATAGGCGTCGGGATGGCCGAGCTGCACGGTGTTGGCATCGAGCTTCGACCATTGGTCGGCGCCGAACGCTTCGGCGGCGGCGATCTGAAGCACGATCGCCTGGGTTGAGACCTTCACCGTCGGCACCGCGATCTTGTCGGCGGGCCCAAAATCCTTGATCGACTTGATGTTGTCGTCGCGGCTGATCAGCGTCATCGGCTGCGCCGAGGTCGCGACGATGCCCTTCACGCCGCCGCGGGTGCGATCCCACAGCAGCAGCAGATTGCCGGTGCCGGTGTTGAGGATGTCGACGCCGCCCGCGAGCAGCGCATCGGTCTGCGCGCCGCCGCCGGAGAAGGTGATCCATTTGGTGGTGACGCCGGAAACGCCGAGCGAAGCCGCATGCTTCTCGATCAGCTTCAGCTTCTCCATGATGTGGCTCGGCATGTAGAAAATGCCGGGCTGGCGCGACAGCGCGATCTCGGATTTCTGCTGCGCCTGCGCCGCGGGCGCGAAAAGGGCGGCGGCGGTGATCAAGGCCATGGCCGCAAGGCCACGCTGCAATTGCTTCATCATTGTTGTTCGTTTCCTCCGGCCGCCATTGACGTGCGATCCCGCTGATGCACTAATGCATTAGTGCATCAAAGGCAAGCCTGCCGGAGCCATTGCCATGGAAACCGTCCATACCGCGCCGCGCGCGGCCGCCCGCCTCGACCGGGCCCGGCAGGCCGCGCCGCAGGTGTTCGAGCGGCTGCGCAACGCCATTCTCGCACTCGAACTGCCGCCGGGCGCGCCGCTGTCGCGCACCGAGCTCGCCACGCAATTCGGCGTCAGCTCGACCCCGATCCGCGACGCCCTGATGCGGCTTGAGGAAGAAGGACTGGTCGAGGTGTTTCCGCAGCACGCGACCGTGGTCAGCCGGGTCGATGTCGGCCGCGCCGAGCAGGCCCATTTCCTGCGCCAGGCGCTGGAGCTCGAAATCGTCCGGCTGCTCGCGGAAGAGCATGACGCGGCCCTGGTCATCCGGCTCGACCACGCGATCGCGCTCCAGCAGCAATTCGCCAAGGCCGGCGATTTCGAGAGCTTCATCGCCGGCGACAATGATTTTCACGCGCAGCTTTATGCCGCCGCGGGCAAGCAGGAGCTCTGGTCGCTGGTGCGCAGCCGCAGCGGACATATCGACCGGCTGCGCCGGCTGCATCTGCCCTCACCCGGCAAGGCCCAGAACATCGTGCGCCATCACAAGCTGATCACGCGCGCGATCGAGGCCGGCGACCCCGATGCCGCGCAGCAGCACCTGCGCACACACCTGTCGGGCACCCTGAGCGAGCTGGACAAGATCCGGAGCCGCTATCCCGAGTACCTGACCGACTAGGGCTGCGATGAACCGTCACCGAACTCTGGAATAAACGTTCGGGCCAGTTCCACCGGCTTTTGCGGCACATCCGCCAAGACCATGTGCACGAAAGCATGCATAATGGCGACACCGGGACGAGCCGCGCCGGAAAACCGCCGCGTCGTCGCGAAGTGCTTGCAGGCTGGGCGGAATCCGCGCAACAATTTCATATTTGATGGCTTGATTTGGGGGCGCTGGAATGTCCCTCCGCCCCGGAGGATTTCAGACGTGGCCAACATCCTGATCGTGGATGACGACCCCGCCGTGCAGATCACGATCCGGCTGCTCCTGGAGAGGGCCGGACATCACGTCACCGTCGCCGGCGACGGCCGCCAGGGACTTGCAGCGTTCGAGGCCAGCCATTTCGACCTGTTGTTTCTCGACATCTTCATGCCCGGCATGGATGGGCTGGAGACGATGCGCCACATCCGGGCACAGTGGCCGGCCGTTCCGATCATCGTGATCTCCGGCCGTTCGGCCACGCCGGACGCCTATGCGGAGCCGGATTTCCTGAAGATGGCGACCAAGCTCGGCGCGGTGGCGAGCCTGCAAAAGCCGTTCGGGCCCGGCGCCCTACTCGCCGCGGTCGATGGCTGCCTGGAGGCGACTCTGCCGGAGAGGTCCGATGTCAGCTCCGGCCAGCGATGACGAGGACGGCTCCTCTGCTCCAGTCCAGAACAAGCGTGGCCATACGGGACGTCCAGCGAACATCCCCATGACGCTCACGACGCGGCTGGCCATCGCGATGATCCTGCTGGTGGCGGTGACCGTGGCCGCCGTCGGCTGGCTCGGCTATCGCAACATCACGCAAGCCGTCATTCCGCGCGTGCTGGAGCGGGTCGAAGCCCAGTCGCGGCTGCTGGCGACCAATCTCGAATCCTACGTTTCCGGCGTTCGCGGCGATCTGATCGGCTATCGCTCCGCCGCAGCCATCAACGGCCTGATCCGCGCTCACATCGGCGGCGGAATTGACGCGTCTGACGGCGTCTCGGAGCAGACCTGGCGCGAGCGCATCGCAACCCGGCTCGTGGCCGAGATCGAGGCCAAGCCCAGCTACGGGCAGTTTCGAATCATCGGCATTGACGACGACCAGCGCGAGCTGGTCCGCGTCGATCGCTCGGGCCCGAATGGGGCGGCACGGACCGTCCCCAATAGCGAGCTGGCGCACAAGACCGAGCGAACCTACTTCCAGGAAACGATCAAGCTCGCGCCGGGCGAGATTTACGTGTCGCCGATTGACCTCGCGACCCGGCAGGGCGGGACCACGGACTTGCACATTCCGACCCTGCGGGTCGCGACGCCGCTTTTCACGGCGGCGGGCAAGCCGTTCGGCATCATCGTCGCCAATATCGACATGCGTCCGGCACTCGAGCGCGTCCGCGCGGCGACGAGCTCGGGAGGCGAAATCTATGTCGTGAATTCGCGCGGCGACTATCTCGTCAATCCTGACCGCACGCGGGAATTCGGCTCGTTGCATGGCCATCCCACCAACTGGCGCAATGATTTTCCGTATTTTTCAGCCGCGGCCGGCACGCCCGACGTGTCGACGCACCTCACGACCGACGTCGCGGGCCGGCCAAGCGGCGCGGCGCTCGCGCCGGCGCTGCTTGCGGGCAAGGAGTGGATCGCGATCATCGTGACCGTTCCCCCGGCCGTGTTCGGCCGCGTGCCGGCCGCCATTCAGAAGACGTCCCTGCTCGTCGGCGTGCTCGCCGTGCTCGCCGCGGCGGCGCTCGCGGTGCTGCTGGCGCGCTCATTGACCCGGCCGATCGGACGCCTGACCGCGGCGGTGGAGGCCATCGGCAGCGGACGGCCGGCGGACATTCCGGTCGACGCCAGCGGCGAAACCGGCGTGCTGGCGCGCGCTTTTGCCCAGATGGTCGAAGAGACCAGGGCGAACACGGCCGCGCTCGAGCGCGAGGTCCGAGAGCATCGCCGCACCGAGGCCGCGCGAAGCCATCATGCGGCGCGCGAGCAATTGTTCAGCGCCGCGGTCGAATCGTCCGACGATGCGATCGTGATGCAGACGCTCGCGGCCATCATCACCGGCTGGAATCCGGCGGCAGAGCGCCTCTATGGCTATTCGGCGGACGAGGCGATCGGCCAGCCCACCTCCATCATAGTCCCGCCCGACCGCCGCGAGCAGGGCAAGGACTATCTGCGGCGGATCGCGAGCGGCGAGCCGATCGAGCGCTTCGAGACGGTGCGCGTGCGCAAGGACGGCACGCCGGTCGAGATCTCGCTCAGCCTCTCGCCGATCAGGGGACCTTCGGGCGAGATCGTCGGCGCCTCCGGCAGCGCGCGCAGCCTCACCGAGGCGCGGCGGGCCGAGCGCGTGCTGCAGCAGCGGCTCGAGGAGCGCCGCCAGATCTTCGACACCTCGCAGGATCTGATCATGATCATGGACGCACGCGGCCATGTCGCGCAGATCAGTCCGAGCAGCGAGACCATTCTCGGCTACAAGCCGGCCGAGATGATCGGCCGCAGCGGCGCCGATTTCGTTCATCCCGATCATCTGGAGCATTCCCGCGCGGAGATGCGCGCGCTGCGGCGCGGTGACCGCCCCAAGCTCGACGACACCCGCTGCTTCCACAAGAACGGGCACGAGGTCTGGCTGTCATGGCTCGGCAGCTGGTCCGAGCAGGCGCACCGGTTCTTCTTCGTCGGACGCGACATGACGGAGGCAAGGCTCGCGCAGGAATCCCTGCAAGAGAGCGAACGGCTCGCCCGCAACATCGTCGAGACCTCGCTCGACGCCTTCGTCCAGACCGACGAGGCGAGCAGGATCCTGAACTGGAACTCGCAGGCGGAACAGCTGTTCGGCTGGCGCCGCGACGAGGTGCTCGGCAAGAGCACGATCGACCTGATCGTGGCCGAGAGCGATCGCGCGCGGGTCCAGGCCGGCCTGAAGCGCTTCCTGGAAGAGGAGGACGGTAGGACGCTGAACCGCCGCCGCGAGCTCATGTGCCGGCGGCGCGATGGCAAGGAATTCAAGGCCGAGCTGAGCGTCACCGCGCTGAAGCGCCGCGAGGGCCTGCTGTTCAACGTGTTCTACCGCGACCTCACCGACAAGATCGCGGCCGAGGAGCGTATCCGCCACGCCGAGAAGATGGAGGCGGTCGGCCAGCTCACCGGCGGCGTCGCGCACGACTTCAACAACATCCTCACCGTCATCACCGGGACGATCGAGATCCTGGCGGAGGCGGTCGAGAAGGAGCCGCAGCTTGCGGCCATCACCAAGATGATCGACGAGGCCGCCGCGCGCGGCGCCGAGCTGACCCAGCATCTGCTCGCCTTCGCGCGCAAGCAGCCGCTGCAGCCGCGCGAGATCGACATCAATTCGCTGATCATCGACACCGCGAAGCTGTTGCGGCCGACCCTGGGCGAGCAGATCCAGATCGAATCGGTGTTCGAGGACGAGAACTGCGTCGCGATCGTCGACCCCAACCAGCTCACCACCGCGATCCTCAACCTCGCGCTCAATGCCCGCGACGCCATGCCGGGCGGCGGCAAGCTGATCGTGGAGACGGGTGCCGCCTATCTCGACGAGGTCTATGCCAGCGTCAACGATGTCAGGCCCGGGCATTACGTGCTGATCGCCGTGAGCGACACCGGCACCGGCATTCCGGCGAGCATGCTGGCGAGGGTGTTCGACCCGTTCTTCACCTCGAAGGGACCGGGCAAGGGCACGGGGCTCGGGCTTTCGATGGTCTACGGCTTCATCAAGCAGTCCGCGGGACACATCAAGATCTACAGCGAGGAAGGCCACGGCACCACGATCAAGATGTACCTGCCGCCCGGCAAGACGCCGACGGTGGCCACAGAGGGCGTGACACCGGTGACGATCGAGGGCGGACACGAGACGATCCTCGTGGTCGAGGACGACCGGCTGGTGCGCGACTACGTGCTGGCGCAGCTGCATTCGCTGGGTTACGTCACCTTGCAGGCCGCGAACGCCGCTGAGGCGCTCGCGATCGTCGCCACCGGCAAGCCGTTCGACCTGCTATTCACCGACGTCATCATGCCCGGCAAGATGAACGGACGGCAGCTCGCCGACGAGCTGACGAAGACGCGTCCCGATCTGAAGGTGGTCTACACGTCAGGCTATACCGAGAACGCGATCATCCATCACGGCCGGCTGGATTCGGGCGTGCTGCTGCTGGCGAAGCCCTACCGCAAGTCGGATCTCGCGCGGATCATCCGCAAGGCCCTGAGCGCTTGAGGCCTCGCTCTCGTGTCCCGGACGCACTGCAGCGCGCAGCGCTGCTGTGCAGAGCCGGAACCCAGAACGAACCAGCGCTTACGACGCGCGCTGGGCCGCGGTCATCACGATGCGGATCAGGTCGGCGGCGTTGCGTGCGCCGAGCTTCTTCATGATGTTGGCGCGATGGTCCTCGATGGTGCGCGGGCTGATGCCGAGCGTGCGGCCGGCTTCCTTGTTGGACGCACCGGAGGCGAACTGCTCCAGCACCTCGCGCTCCCTGCGCGTCAACGGCTCGCGTCCGGGGAAATGCAGCGAGCCGAATTTCGGCGAGGCGTTTTCCGCCTGCCTGCGAGCATAGGCCCCGATCGCCTCGTCGAGCCGGCCGACGATCTCGCTGCCGCGGAACGGCTTCTCGATGAAATCGAGCGCGCCGCTCTTGATGGCGCCCACCGCCATGGTGATGTCGCCCTGCCCGGAGATCATGAAGATCGGTGCCGGATAGTCCTCGCCATGCAGCTCCTTCAGGATGTCGAGGCCCGACTTTCCGGGAATGTGCACGTCGAGCAGGATCGCAGCCGGTGTGCGGTTTCGCGCGACGGAGAGCAGCGCAGCGCCGTCCGCAAAACAGATCACCTCATAACCCGCCGCCTTCAACACCATCGACAAGGTGTCGCGAACGGCAGGGTCGTCGTCGACCACGAAGATTTCACCGCGAGAGCTTTGTTCGGCCATGTGCCACATCCAGTTGGCATGAAGGACTCGCGTCCGCGCCAAACCGTTATGGCGATCGGCGCGGATTCGGCCCACCCGTATTTGTACGGGACATGGACTTAACGCACAAGTAGCGGCAGGGTGCCTAATTGCGGGGTACGGAGAATATCCATGCTAAATTACGCCGGCATACCCCCGCTCGCCGCGATGGCCGATACTGACAGCCGTCAGTTGATCGCAGCCGAACTTCGCTCTCTGATCGCGCGCATCGAGATCAGCATGCGTCTGATCGACGCGGCGATGGAGAGCGAGGACGACAGCGCATTCGCGGGTTCCACCGAGATTGTCGTGCTCGACGACGTCACGCCGCGTTATGCCACGGCGAGTGCCGCCCTCAACGCCTGCCGGGCGGAGCTCAGTCACGCCCTGCAACAATTGTCCGAATCTGGCAGCGCAGCGTAAGTCGCAATCAGCGCGGCTGACCAGCCGCAGCTGATTGCATGGCAGCTCCGCGCCTCAGGCGCGGTGCCGTTCCACGATCGCGTCGGTGGCGACACCACCCCAGGTGTGAATCGCCGGCAGGCCCATCGCGGTCTTGCCGAGATTGGCGAGGCTGATGCGCAGGGCCGCGAGGTCCAGCGGCTTCGGCAGGCTCTGGAGCTCGATCCCCACGGAGCGGGCGAAGCTGCGGGCGGCGCTGCGGCGCTTGCCGTCCATGCCGCTGATGACGATCACCGCACCGGCGAATTTCGCCTCCGCCATCTCGCGCAGCACGTCGATGCCGTCGCCGTCCTCCAGCACGAGATCGAGCGTCACGCAGTCGAAGCGCGCGGCGCGGAGCTTCTCGATGGCTTCCGCCACGGACGGCGCCACGGTGACTTCGTGGCCGGCCTGCTTGGCGGCGACCGTGATCAGGCTGCGCTGCGTGGCATCGTCGTCGACCACCAGCAGCTGAAGCGCACGCCGCTCGGCGACGTCGGGCAGGTTGGACGAGACAGGGGAGAGGGAACTTCTGGGCATTGCCGTATTCCTGAGATTGAGACCGGCAATGGGTACACGGTTCGCGCTTAGGCGCCGTAAAACCGCCGCGGCAAATTCTTCCAGATGTTTCAGCAAATATAAAGCAACGTCGGGGAAAGCGCGCAGTCCTGCGCAACTGCTCGCCGATCAGGCCGCCGCGTCGTGGCCGCCGGCTGCGCCGCGCTTCTTCCGGTTCTTGCCGCGCAGGAACTGGATGTCCATCTCGGCGCCGTTGACCCGCACCAGCTCGCAGCGGCGGTAGGCAAGACCGGTGGACGACAGCAGCAGGAAGAACTCCTTCAGGTTCAATCCCTGGATCGAGCCTTCCACCGTGAGGATGGCGTCGGTGTCGGAGATCGCATTGAGCTTGCAGTCGCGGCGCCAGGTGCCGTCGATGGCCATGATGCAGACATCATAGCCGCGACTGAACGTCACGCGTTCGGTGCCCTTGCCATCCTCGGCCATGCCTATCGTCCTGCCATGACCGCCATGCGCGGCGCCGCGCCGGCGAGCACCGGCTTGGCAACGGCGGCACGCGGGTCGTTCGGCTTGTAGAGGCCGCGCCGCTCCGGGATCGGCCTGAACGTATCGGTCAGACCGACCACGGTTTCGGCCGCACCCAGCACCAGGAAGCCGTCGGGCTCGATCTGGCGCGCCAGGCGGTTGAAGATGTTGATCTTGGTGTCCTGGTCGAAATAGATCAGCACGTTGCGGCAGAAGATGACGTCGAAGGTGCCGAGCTGGGCGAAGTCGTGCAGCAAATTGAGCTGACGGTGCTGGATCATCGCCCGCAGTTCGGGATTGATCTGCCAGGTCTCGCCGGTCTGCTTGAAATATTTCACCAGCATCTGGATCGGCAGACCGCGCTGCACCTCGAACTGGCTGTAGATGCCGGCCTTGGCCTTCTCCAGCACCTCCTGCGACAGGTCGGTCGCGATGATCTCGACACGCCAGCCGGTAAGGGCCGCGCCCATTTCCTTCAGGCACATCGCCAGCGAATAGGGCTCCTGCCCGGTCGAGCCGGCGGCGCACCAGATGCGCACGCTGCGCCTGCCGGCGCGCGCCTTGATGATCTCGGGCATGATGGTGTCGCGGAAATGATCGAACGGGACCTTGTCGCGGAAGAAGAAGGTCTCGTTGGTGGTCATGGCTTCGACCACGTCGGTGATCAGCTGGCGCGAGCCGGCCTGCAGCTTCTGCACGAGCTCGGCGATGCCGGACAGCCCCACCTTGCGGGCAAGCGGCAGCAGGCGGCTTTCGATCAGATATTGCTTGTCTGCGGACAGGTCGAGACCCGAATTATCCTTCAGGAACTTACGCAGATACTCGTACTCGGTCGGGGTCACGGATAGCCTCTTCGAAGCTGTACTGGGAACACTCTGGCCCAAACGTCAGGCCAGACACACTCAGACCATGGCTTGTCCGACCGGGATCAAACCAACTTCAGCGAACTTGTCGGCGATGATGTCTTTGTCGAAGGGCTTCATGATGTACTCGTTGGCGCCGCCGCTGAGCGCCTGAGCGATGTGAGCGACGTTGTTCTCGGTGGTGCAGAACACCACCTTCGGCTGGTCGCCGCCGGGCAGGCGGCGCATGTGGCCCATGAACTCGAAGCCGTCCATCACGGGCATGTTCCAGTCGAGCAGCACCGCATCGGGCAGCTGCTTCTGGCAGATCTCGAGCGCCTTGGAGCCGTCCTCGGCCTCGGTGACTTGGAATTCCAGGCCCTCCAGGATCCGGCGCGCGATCTTGCGCACGACGCTGGAGTCATCGACCACCAAACATGTCTTCATTTTGGTTCTCCGGGTTCGATGTTTCGTTGGTTCACGCAGCCATCTGCACTTCGGTCTTCAACTCGAGCACGCGGTCGACGTCGAGGACGACCATGAGCTGGCCGTCGAGACGGTGGACACCGCCGGCGAGCTTGGCCATGCGGGGGTCGAGGTTGACGGGGTTCTCTTCCATGCCGGCCTCGGGCAGGCGCAGCACCTCGCCGATCTGGTCGATCAGGAGGCCATAGGATTCACCGCGGAGGTCAACGCCGACCGCCATCGGCGCCTTGCCGTCCTCGGCCTTGGGCAGGCCGAGCCGGGCGCGCATGTCGATCACGGTGACGATGCGGCCGCGCAGGTTCAACACGCCGGCGATCTCGCGCGAGGCCAGGGGCACACGGGTGACGCGCTCGGGCATGAACACGTCCTGGACGCGGGAGATCGGCAGGCCGAACAGCTGGCCGCCGATCATCGCGGTGACGTATTCGACCATGGCACCTTCGCCAACTTGCGTCTTCTTGCTCATATCGTCTCTCCTCGTCCTAGCCGCTCTTTTGTTTGAGCATGATCTGGTCGGAAAACCGCTTCACACTTTTCCGGATCATGCTCTTAGGCCGCGGCCCGGCTCAGCTCGGAGGCGCCGGCCGCGCCCGCGGTCTGCTCCTTCAGCGCCGCGATCAGGCCGGGACGGTCGAACTTGGCGACATAGTCGTGGAAGCCGGCCTGCCGGCCGCGCTCGATTGCCGCCGGCGACACCAGCGCCGACAGGCCGATGATCGGCGTCGCCGCGAGGTTGTTGTCGGAGCGGATCACTTCCGCGAACTCGAACCCGTTCATGTCGGGCATCTCGATGTCGGTCAGGATCACGTCGAAGCTTTGCGCGCGCAGAGCGGCGAGGCCCTCCTGCGCGGTCGGCGCGGTGCGGACGCGGTAGCCCGCGGCCTTGAGCACCGGAGCCAGCATGTTGCGGAAGAAGGCGGAGTCGTCGACCAGCAGCACCGACTGCGAATGCATCGACGGCTTCATCTCCTTGCGGGTGAACCAGTCGGCGAACGCCATCGGCAGGAAATGGCCGACGTCGATCACTTCGGTGGCCTGGCCCTTGATCACGGCCGAGCCGAGAATGCCGGAGGAGGAGCCGCCGACCTCGATGTTGAGCCGTTCCTCGACGATGTCGATGATCTCGTCGACGACGAGGCCCATGGAGCGGCCGTCATCGGCGAACACCAGGATCGGCTGGGCGCCCTGGCTGGCGATGGTGACGCTCTCCATGGCGACCAGCGGCATCAGCTGCTCGCGGTACTGCACCATGTAGCGGCCGTTCGAGAACTCGATCTTGTCGGCCGGCAGCTCTTCCAGGCGCGTGACGAGCCCGAGCGGGACCGCCTTGGGCTGGGACGAGCCGGCGCGGAAGACGAGGAGCGAAGTGGTCTGCTCGCCCGAGCCGATGTGGTGCGCGCCGTTCTCGTCGGCCATGTCATGGGCCGAGGAGCCAGCGGCGGCGCCGAGCGCTTTCGCAATGCCGTTGGGGTCGATGATCATGATGACGGCGCCATCGCCCAGGATGGTGTTGCCGGAGAACATGTCGATGTGACGGAGCTTCGTCGACATCGGCTTCACGACAATTTCTTCGGTATGGAACACGCCGTCGACGACGATGCCAAACGTCTGGCTGCCGACCTGAGTGACCACGATGAAGCCGTTCTCGGGATCGGAGGCCGCGCCGTCGTCGATCTTGAGCAGCTTCTTCAGGTGGATCAGCGGCAGCAGCTTGTTGCGCAACCTGAGGACCGCGGTGTCCTTGATGCGCTCGATGCGGTGCTCGGAGTTGGCGCGGGCGCGCACCAGCTCGACCACCGAGAGCTGCGGGATGGCAAAGCGGTCACCGGCGGCTTCGACGATCAGCGCAGAGACGATGGCGAGGGTCAGCGGGATCTTGATGGTGACGGAGGAGCCTTCACCGGCCACCGACTTGATGTCGATGGTGCCGCCGATCTGGTCGATATTGGTGCGCACCACGTCCATGCCGACGCCGCGGCCCGAGACCGAGGTGATGGCAGCCGCGGTCGAGAAGCCGGGCGCGAAGATGAACTTGTGGATCTGGGCTTCGCTCATCTTCTCGAGCTCGGCCTCGGTGACGAGACCGGAGGAGAGCGCCTTGGCCTTGATCTTCTCGGTGTTGAGGCCGCGGCCATTGTCGGCGATGCAGATGATGATGTGGCCGCCTTCGTGATAGGCGGACAGCCTGATAGTGCCCTGCTCGCCCTTGCCGGAGGCGAGACGCTCGGCGGGGGTCTCCAGGCCATGATCGGCGGAGTTGCGCACCATGTGGGTGAGCGGGTCCTTGATCAGGTCGAGCACCTGGCGGTCGAGCTCGGTGTCGGCGCCGTGCATCTCCAGCTCGATCTGCTTGCCGAGTTCGCTGGAGAGGTCGCGGACGATGCGGGGCAGCTTCTGCCAGGCATTGCCGATCGGCTGCATGCGCGTCTTCATGACGCCCTCCTGCAGCTCGGCGGTGACGTTGGAGAGGCGCTGCAGCGGCACCTTGAACTCGGTGTCCTCGTTGCGCCTTGAGATCTCCAGCAGCTGGTTGCGGGTCAAGACCAGCTCGGAGACCATGGTCATCAGGTGCTCCAGCGTGTCCACGTTGACGCGGATCGACTGGTTGGCGATGCGGTCGCCCTCGCCGGCACTCTCGTCGGCCATCGACTTCTTCGGCGCGGCCTTCTCCTTGGCGGGCTTTGCAGTTTCCTTGGCTTCCTTCGCTGCGGGAGCGGGAGCTTCGGCAGCCGGCGCAGGTGCGGGCTCGGCCTTGGCAACGGGCGCGGGGGCTGGGGCTTCGATCGCGGTCTCGCGGAAGGCGCGCTCGAGCTCGTCGAGCGAGACCTCGCCCGGACGCAGCGGGCGCTCCAGGGTCTGGTCGATCAGCGTGCCCGTGGTCATCTCTTTTGCAGGAGCGGGTGCAGCGGCGGGCGCTTCCGGCACCAGCGGTGGGGCTTCAGCAACGGGAGCGGCAGCACCTGCCGCCATTGCGGCCATGCCCTGCTCGACCATCGCTTCCAGCTTGTCGATGAGATCGCGGTCGTTGCCCTCCGGCTCGGCCTCGGTTGCCTCGAGGCCGGCCAGAATCTCCTTGATGCGGTCGATCGAGGACAGGATCACGGTCACGGCCTGGCCGGTCACCGGCATGCCGTCGCGGAATTTGCCCATCAGGGTCTCGCCGGCATGGGCCAGCGCTTCGAGCCGCGGCAGGCCAAGGAAGCCGCAGGTGCCCTTGATGGTGTGGACGAGGCGGAAGATGTTATCCAGAATCTTGGCGTTGTTCGGCTCCTGCTCGAACTTCACCAGCTGATTGTCGACGGTGTCCAGGCTCTCGCTGGTCTCCGTCAAAAACTCCCGCAACAGATCATCCATGAGCTACGCCTTACTGACCTGGACCTGCACCTGGACGCCCGAGCCGTCGCGCCTGGCAATCGACGGAAGTCCGCTTCTGGATCGTTAGACATCCCCTTTCACGGTCCCGTTAATTTCAGCCTCCGTCCTAATACGGATATTGAAGAGAAGTTTGCCGTTCGGCCGGATGCGAAAACGTTTTTCGACAAAACCGGCGCCGCGCTGCGGCGGCAAAGCGCGTGAGGTAAACGCAATGACAATGGCGGGCTGAGCCGCGCGAGAAAGCCGTGCCTCTGAAGGGCGATACGCGTGAGGCGCGCGACACCGGATCGCGCGGCCCGCAAGCGGCAGCGCTCTCGCGGCCATCGGTTCCCCGCTTGCCTGGATTTGCGAAGTTCGCGTTTGCGGTAAACGGACGGTTACCCCGCGGCCGCGGCGCCCATTCCCGCGCTAACCCAGCCGCGCGCCGTGGCAACGCCGCCGCCGGGCAGTAATCCCGGCGCATGAAAGCCCCTTGCCGCTTTTTCCTGCGATGGCTGCAGGAAGCGGTGCGCAAGACCCTTGAGCGAATCAGCGCCCGTTCTTGTTTCGCCGCGAATGCGGCAGGCTGTCTGCCCCTAACGGCGATATGGACGATACACAACCTTTGCAATAGAATTTATCGCCGTGCAACTGGATGACGAACGTGCGCGGCGCCAATCATCCGTCGCATGTGCCGGATTGACCTGCATGACCGCGAGCAGCCGCCCACCCAATCAATTGCTGGAAAGGCTCGACGCGGCCGATTTCGATCTGCTGCGTCCTCATCTGGCGACGGTGGCAATGGTCAGGGAGTCTGTCTTGGGCGAGGCGGGCGTCGCGCTGAAACACGTCTACTTCCCGCATGACGGTTCCGTCTCCATCACGGTGGGTCTGTCCGAAGGACAGAGGATCGAGGTCGCGATGCTGGGCCGCGACAGCGTCGTCGGCGCCGGCGCGGCGCTGGCCGACGGCATCGCGCCGGCGCACGCGGTGGTCTTATTCCCTGGAACTGCCTCCATGCTGGAGATCGCGGCATTCCGGGCGGTGGCGGCCGCGAGCGCGCCGTTTCGCAGCCTCATGGTCCGCCATGAGCAGGCCATCCTCGCGCACGCCCAGCAATCTTTGCTCTGCAACACGCTCCACCCTGTCGAGGCGCGGCTGGCGCGCTGGCTGTTGCGGGCCCGCGACCTCTCCAACAGCGAGATGCTTCCGCTGACGCAGGAAGCGCTGGCGCACATGATGGGCGTCAGGCGCAACGCCATTTCGCTGGTCGCACATGCGCTCCAGCAGGCCGGCATCATCCACTACACCCGCGGCCAGATCGAAATCGTCGACCTGCAGGCGCTGGAGACGACCTCCTGCGGCTGCTATTCGGCGGTGAAAGCCCAGCATATGCGCCTGGTCGGCGCCCTGCCGTGACGATGGCGCCGGCTGCATGCCGTGATGCACACAGCGTCGCGGCGATCGGCGCGACCGGACGTCTTGTCCCAATTGCCAATATATCCCGACGGGCAGATGATGAAACTACCTGTGCGGGGAGTGATTTCGCTTGCCCCGACTTTGCTGGTGCGGGAGACGGGAGACAGCTTTGGAAACGATGGTGCGCCCATCCAACGGTTTCTTGTCCGCGCTGTCGGCAGACGATTACGAATTGATCCGCCCGCATCTGCGCACCGTGGACCTGCCGCATGACGCGGTGCTGGTCGAGACCGGCGAGACGCTCAGGCACGCCTTCTTCCCGCACCGCGGCGTCATCTCGCTGGTGGTGAAGCTCGCCAAGGGCGAGCATGTGCAGGTCGCCATGATCGGCCGCGACAGCCTGCTCGGGACGCTCTCGACCATGGGCGATGCCTGCGCGCTGAACACCGCCATCGTGCTGGTTCCCGGCGTCGCCTCGGTGATGGATCTCGACCGGTTGCGCGGCGCGGCCGAGCAGAGCAGCAGCCTGCGAACGCTGCTCACGCGCCACGGGCTGGCGGTCTACGCCCAGGTGCAGCAGACCGCGGGCTGCAACGTCGCCCATCCGGTGGAGTCGCGGCTGTCGCGCTGCCTGCTGCACACCCACGATTTGTCGGGCGACTACCGGCTGCTGCTGACCCAGGAGGCGATGGCGCACATGATCGGGGCTCGGCGCAACAGCGTGTCGCTGGTCGCCAACACCCTCCAGCAGGCCAATTTCATTCATTACAGCCGCGGGCACATCCAGATCCTCAATCTGGACGGGCTGCGCCAGACCGCGTGCGAATGCTACGCCACCGTGAAGGCCCAGTACGACCGGCTGCTCGGCCCGCACTGACCGGCGCCCGCGCATGGTAAACCCCAGGCTAACGCCGGCGCGCAAACACGCTCCGTCCTGCTACCGGAACTGAAATGCGAATGCCGTACACACGGGGCTCGCGCCGCACGCGCCGCGCGATCGATGAACCGCAATCAGGACAGGCAAAGCCATGTTTGAAGTGACCGTCGCGCCTGTTCGGAAAGCGGTCGATGCCGAGCCCGCGCGCGAGCCAGGAGCGTATGAGGCGCTGGTGGCGGAGATCGGCGAGGACGGTGCCCAGGAAGTGCGCACCGTGTTCTGGAGCGAGACCTGCGCACGCCTGCAATCGTTCCGCACGCTCGCGCTCGCGCAGCAGCACGCCAGGATCGCGCGCGAAGCGCATTCGCTGAAGAGCGCGGCCGGGACGTTCGGCTATATCAGGCTCGCGGCGCTGGCGCTGCGACTGGAGAAAACGGCGGAGACGCTTGAGGAGAGCGAATTCCACGATCTGCTGGACCGGATGGATGCCGCCTTTGACGCGGCGCGCGCGCAGGAGACGCAGAGGTAGAAAACTGCGTGCAAAGCCCGCCGTACTTCTACGGTTTGGGATTTTTAGAGATGGCTAATCATAGGTGGTGATAGTCGCCGAAAACCAGGAGGGTTTCCATGTTCACCTATGAGACCGCGGACCAGAAAGAGGTCCGTCGCTTCCGCATCGCGCAGTTCAACGGCCGCATGGCGACGGTGAAGTCTGGCGAGGCGACGGTGACTGGTTTCGTCCGTTCGGTGCTGGAGCAGGAATCGAGCATGCCGCCGCGCTGGACCATCACGATCATCCCCAACGCGCCGAAGGAAGAGCCCAAGCCGCTGCGGTCCGGCTCGCGCGCGCGTCCCTTCGCGGAAGACTATTTCTGAGCGCGGTCGGGATTTCCGGCCTGTCTCAGGCCCGGGCAATACAAGGATCTCAATCGATCGAATGCAGCAGCGCCGCACGGACGAGGTCCGCGGTGTTGCGCGCGCCGAGCTTGCGCATCGCCTCGGCGCGATGGCTCTCGAACGTGCGCGGGCTGATCTGCATCCGCAGCGCGCCCTGCTTGTTCGAATAGCCCTCGCTGATCAGCCGCAGAACTTCGCGCTCGCGCTTGGTCAGCCGCTTCTGACCGGACAGGCCGATAAGCTCGGCGCTGGGCAGGCGCTGCGGCTGCGCGGCGCGGGCGGGCTTCAATTCGGCGTCTTCGGTGCTGGAAGGGGCCGGCAGGACGCCCTTGTGAGGACCGGCAAGCTGCTTGACGAGGCCGCAAACGCGCTCGGTCTGCGCCAGCGCATTCTCCACCACCCGCTGCAAATAGGCGCGGTCGCTGGTGACAGGCGCGAGCTGATCGCTGTGATGCTTGATCTCGCCCATGTAGAGCAGCAGCGCAGTCAGGGGCCCGTTGAGCTCGCGGGCGATGGCGGCGGCCATTTCGTCGGCGGCCTTGGCCCGAGCCGCGTGCAGGCGGACGAAATCGAGCTCATCAGTTGGAGCAGCGCCGCTCTCATACCATTCCGACGGCCGCGAATCAGTGGCCGTATCATTCTGTGACCCCATGTGATCCGTTTACCGGAACCCACCCCGGTCTGTGGTTAACTTTTTGCTCCGTAAGACTACGGTGATTTTGACCGTTTTGTGCTGAAATGTCGACATCGGCACAATTTGTGCTTGCGGGTCGCCGCTGCTCACCGCGCCAGAGTTGAGATTTCCGGTCAAAGCCCGAACCGGCGCGCGGCAACCGCCTTAACCACGGCGTCCCGGCCGGACCGCGCGGCTCCTGGTTTTTACGGATTAATTAACAATGACTTGCTTCTCTTGGCAGGATTGAGAGCGCGCAAATGCCTCCCCGCCTCGGGCCTGTAGGGTTCTTGCGGGAAACGCTGCGAAAGAATTGCGTGCCATGAACGAGATCAATCGGCTGTCCGAGTTCTTGCAGAGGCTGACGCCGCTGTCGCGCAGCTGCCTGCTCAGCGAGCTCGAGCGGCTCGAGCTCTGCGGCATCGACATGCCGGGCTCGGCCGAGATCCAGGCGCGCCTGCGCGCCGAGTTTCGCAAGGACGGATCCAACCAGGCGCGCGCCACCAGCCCGTCGCGTTATTTCTTCGCGCCGCTCGAGCTGCTGCTGATCGACGGCGCGCCCGAGCATGCCAATATCGGGCGGATCTCGCGCAACACCCTCACCCCGATCTGGGAGTGGATTTGCCGCGACCTGCTGCCGACCATGGCGCGCGACTACATCAAGGCGATCAACGACCAGGTCGCCGCCAACAACCCGAAGGAAGTGCTGAAGACCGCCTCGATCTTCCAGACAAAGGTCATCAAGGTGCTCGAGAACACGCTGGCTTCAGCCGAGAGCACCGAGTTCGCGCGCGGCAAGCTCGCGCAGTACACCGCCTCGCGCGCCGCCTTCGACGACGTAAGAAAGATGCAGCATGTGCTGCGCGCCGGCGACGCGCTGCCGAAGTTCAACGAGAAGCTGCCCGAGAAGATCGCGAAATTCGACGATGGCCAGGTCGCGCAGATCACCGCGCAGCTCGACGCCTTCAAGAAGGCCCATCCCGAAGCGCTGCCCTACGCACTGACGCTGGTGGCACGGCGCCTGAAGACGTCCTGGCAATTGGTGCGCCTCGCCACCAAGGCGGCCGCCAGCAAGAGCGCCGCCGACGTCGCCGCGACGCCCTATGCTTGCGTTGTGCCGATGGTGCTCGACAGGCTCGACGACAAGCGCCTCGCCCTACGGGTCGCGCTCCGGCACAACCGCGTGCTGGTCGCGCGCGACCTGCTTGCTGAGATCTACGACACCGAACATGCGCTCAAGATCCGCATCGACGGCATCGAGGCCAGCGAATGGGGCGTCCGCCTTCAGCAATTGATGGACGCGATCGCGGCACTGGTATCCGCCGAGGTGAGCCGCTTCCCCTCCAATGTCGGTCACATCCTCGGCTCACGACGGCTACGCAGCCACGACACACTCGGCGGCAAGCTCTCCTATCTGGCCTGGAAGGGACGCGACGCCGTGCAGGACGGCGCGGCGGCGTTTCGCAAATTGATCGGGCAGACCTAGAGCATGATCCGGAAAAGTGTGCAGCGGTTTTCCGACGAGATCATGCTCAAACGATAAGGCGCGCAGCTAACGCGGCAGGCACAGGAAGCGATCCATAAATCGCCCTGACAGCACGAATCTGAACCACCAATAGACCATTCGCCGCATCGACATAGCTGTAATCCTCGACAGCCCACCACCGGCTGTGCGGAGCAATAGCGCAGGTGCAGCAAGGCGCATGTGAGGTATTTCACACTTCGGCCGTCGCGGCCGGACGCATTGTCGCAGAACTGTCACGAGCGCAGACGGAACATGCGCGCATCGCGCGAAAATGAGTTCGTCGCTCACGGCCGCTGCAACTATCCTCCGATGCTCCGCAGAAGCATTGAGAAGGAGGTCGCGATGAGACCGGCTCGATTGACATTGACGATGGTGGCGCTGCTCACGGGCGCGCTGGCGCTCACATCGGCGACGACGGCGCAGACGTCGCCGCCGCAGGGCAATGCGGCGCCGACCGCGGACAACGCTGTGCTGCTCACCGTCTTCTTCAAACACGACCAGTCCCGCCCGCTGAACGAGCTGAACGCACAGCTCGAGAAGCAAGGCTACTACAAATCCTTCCCGCCGCCCGGCGTCGAAGTCGTGAGCTGGTACGTGATGATGGGGATCGGCCAGGTGATCACGCTGCGCCTGCCGGCCTCGCGCTTACGCGAGGTCAATCGCGTCATCGAGGACACCGCGTGGGGTCCCTACCGCACCGAGTTCTATCCGACCTACGATTACAAGGCGGTCGGGATGGCGCAACACGACAAGGCCACAAGCAATTGAGGCGTCCATTATTCAATTGGGCGAAACGCAAACGGCTTCGTCCTATTGCAGGACACCGATGCTTCCTGCGCACGGACCGCGACGCGCGGGAATCTTCGGCGATGACGGTGTCACGCAACCGTCACGCACGCTCAGACGTAAAAACTTCTCTAGCGACATCCGTACAATTTTAGACGTGCTGAGCGCTTTAACGTTACCCAGATAATTCAACAATCGGCTGAAGCTCTCCATATTTGAAACTGCTCCCATCGCTAACACCGGTCGCGGAACGGGAGTGGTTGCGATGAACGATGAACTTGTAGAGCTCGCCGGACGAAGGCCCAAAACCTTCGGGCGGCGAAAAATGATGCCGCGCGCATGCGTCGCCGACAGCAAGCGCCATCTGCGCGCTTTCCTCGCCGAGGTGCTGGAGGATCTCGGCTTCGTCACCAGCGAATGCGCCAACGCCGAAGAGCTGCAAGCCGTGCTGACCGCCGACTTGCCGGACCTGATCCTGCTCGGCATCGCCGCCGACGGCATCGAGCCCGGGAAATTCCTGGAGACGCTGGTGCGCGAGGCCTTCGACGGCAAGGTTCTTGCCGTGGGCGCCCGCGAGTCGATCATCGTCAAGGCGGTGCAGCAGGTCGGCGAGGAATATGGCCTTGCGATGCTGCCGCCGCTGACGACGCCCTTTGCCGCGGAGACGCTGCGCGAGCGCATCGCGATGCTGCTGCCGGAGGAGCCGGCGCCGAGCCCGGCCGTATATGTCGGCGAGGCCCTGCATGCCGGCTGGCTCGAGCTCTGGTACCAGCCCAAGATCGACGCGCGCACGCTGATCCGCAGCGGCGCCGAGGCACTGGTGCGGATGCGGCATCCAACCTGGGGCGTCGTACCGCCCGCCTATTTCATTCCCGAGCCCCACGATCCGCATCTGCGCGACCTGTCGGAATTCGTGATCGAGCGCGCCGTGCAGGACTGGCACTATCTGCTGGAGCAGCAGAGCCCGGTCGATCTCTCGATCAACCTGCCGGCATCATATCTGAAGGAGCCGCAAGCCGCGCGCGACCTCTGCCGTCGCATGCCGACGCATCCGGCCTTCGGCGGATTGACGATCGAGATCGACAGCGAGGAAGCGATCCGCGACCTCGATCTTCTCGCCGAGGTCGCGCGCGAGGTGCGCCTGCACAATATCGGCCTGTCGATCGACAATCTCGGCGCCAACTGGCCGTCGCTGATGGACCTCGACAAGATTCCCTTCATCAAGCTGAAGGCCGACCGGCACTTCGTCACCGGCAGCGGCAATGATCGCCTCAAGCGCACGGTGTGCCGCCACATCGTCGAGCTCGCGCACGGCTACGGCGCGGGCACCATCGCCGAAGGCGTCGAGAGCCGCGCCGACCTCGTCGCCGCGAACGAGCTCGGCTTCGACCACGTGCAGGGCTACCTGTTCGGCAAGCCGATGCCGCTGAAGAAGTTTGCGCGGAGCGCGCTGACGCGGACCGTGATGGGCGGGGAGTGAGGCTATCGCCTCATTCAAACCGCCGCGCGACGCAGAGGGCGGCGCGCGCGGTCGCGGCGATCAACTCCCAAGGACAGCTCGGCTGGTTGTTTGAGCCTGATCTTTCGGAAGACCGCTGCACACTTTTCCGGATCAAGCCCTAGCGGCAGACCCAGACGCCATTGACCAGCACGCGGGCACAAGCTGGCGCCGCGACAGCGGCTCCCGCGGCCGCTGCGCCCACCGCTGCTCCACCGACGACGGCACGGCGCGTCGTTCGACGCGCGACGCCGGCGACACTCGCTGGAGTCGCCGGTCGCCCGACGCGGGCCTCTGCGCTCTGGATCGAGAATGAAAGGCCACCGTCTTCCGACCACTGCACCGCGCCCATGGCTGCGCAGACGATAATGGCACCGGCCAACCAGAAATGAGTTCCGTGTCGCATGACGCCCTCCTTCGCTTCAGGTTTCTGACAGAGCTATTTCGCATTTCGGTTCTTGCTTGCGCCCTTGAGAGGCGCCGAGGGCCGCGGGTTCGCCGATTCAGCAGCCTGAATACAAGACAGAAGATCAACGTAGCTTTGAGCGTAGGGGACTGAAGTTGCCTCGGCTTCGCAGCGATCCCGGACAGGACCGGCATTTGCGGTCCAGAGGGCGCTCAGCTGTTGCTGCGCGTCTGTTTCATCGCTCATGCATTCCTGGAGGCTCTGACCCAGAACGACTCCATTTGCCTTGTCATCAGCCACCGTCGCCTTGCACAGCACCTCCACATTCAAATGGGGGACGCGGTCAGAAACAGGCGTGACCGGTTGGCCTGCGAGAAGTGCCGCCGACAAAAGCGCAACCTTCATCCTGAGCTCCTCAGGTTCTGCCAGACCTTAAGCTGGAGCTGCTGCCGGCGTGGCTCCGCCCTGCTGGCCCCTTGCGATCAGCTGCTCGCAACCCTCCTGACGGCCGGCGGAGACCAGCTGCCGTTGATGATCGAAGGCGCCTTCTCGTTCGGCCAATACATCCGCAGCATCAGCACGAACTTGCCGGCGGGTGCGGGCAGCCAGTTCGATTCCTTGTCCGCTCCAGGCGAGTCCTTCTGGATATAGAGGTCGATCGTTCCGTCCGGATTCGGCTTGAGATTCTGACGAGCACTGATCGAATAGCGGTTGATCGGATTGGCGACGAAGAAGTACTTCTCGTCGTACATCGTCAGGGACCAGAAGCCACCGACAGGAGGAAGCTGCCCCTTCGGGAAGCGCATCACATACTTGTTGCTGCCGACGTAATCCTTGCTATCGACGTCCTTCTGCGACGTCGGATAGCAGGCATCCTGGATCCGGTTGGCACCGAGCCCGATGGCTGTGACCAGGGCGCGATTGAGGTAGTCGGTGCCGTAGACGCCGGTCTCCGTGTCGAATGCCCAGCCGTTCGTGTTCCTGATGGCCTTGTTGACCTTGAACTGGATCATGATGCGGTCGAAACCGACTTGCGGGATGCGCTTCGCAAAATCGGCGTCGAGTTTGCTGGCGTCAAAATCCTTGCCCGGAACGAGACCGATCTTCGCGAATTTGGCCAGCTCAGGAGCGTCGGCGGCCGCCGGCGGATTCCGTTTCATCAGTTGAGCCAGAAGGCTGAAATAGGCCACGGCGTCCATACGATTGACCTGCTCGCGCACCGCGGTGGTCATGTCGATCGCCGAATCGACCTTGCCAGCTGGAGGCGTGTAGGATTTCCCGTAGGCGCTCAGGGGGAAGAGCTTGCACTCATCCTGGGCGGCGTGCACCGCCGCGTAGTCCTCAGGTGTGCCGGTACAGTAGATGCGACCCAGAATCCATACGATGCTCGTGGGCGACTTGTATTCCTTCACGCCGGCAGGCAGCTTGCCTTTCCACCCCGGGCCTGTGATCGCATAAGTCTGCGCCCTGGTACCCGTCGTGCGCTTGCCCGGGACCTGGAATACGTTTGTCCAGCCATCAAGCATTGGAAACAGAAAATAGCGGTCCTTCATGTCGGGAATCCCGACGACCCAGGGCTCGTCTCCCACGTCGATCCACGCACTGGTGTAGAGCGTATCCGCGTTCGGAGCCGTCACATCCCTGAAGCTTGCGTCGGGATAGGTCCGCAGCTTGATGAATTGCCCCATAGGCCCGCGCGTGCCCTCGACGGAGGCCACATTGGTCATGACCCGTCGCGTTACCTCCATTGTCACGAGTGGATAGCCGAAGACGTAGGCATCAGTGGCAAGCCAGAAATCTTCGCCACCTTCGACCGCGCTCAACAAAGGACCGTCGTAATCCGCTCGGCCGACCGAGAGTGCAAGTGCCGAGATCGCGCTTCCCAAACTGCCAGACAAGAGATTCCGACGAGTCATGTTCATGACGCTACTCCCAAACCTGGTCTGATCTCGAAAGCTCAAACTGACCATGGACACCCCCGCAGCGATAGGCGGATTTCTGTCAGTCGAGCGAGGATGCCGATCACAGCCCCATCAGCAAACCTGCAGGGTGTTACCGGCCATGTGCTGTTACGTCATTGCGAAGAAGGCACGCGATGCATCGGGGAGGTCACTCTCCTCGTGCAATGAGATATCGCGCGCTGGCACGGACGTTGATCTAGATCAACGTTGGTGCTCGCACATGCCTGGTCCGAAATTGCGCCGTATCGAGCTCACGCGTACCGCCGTGCGAAGAACACGCAGGCGACCACGAGCGCGGTCGCGGCGATCATGCTCCAGGCGACCGGCTCGTGCAGCAGCAGACCCGCGAGCGCGAGGCCGAAGAACGGCTGGAGCTGCTGCAACTGACCGACGCGCGCGATACCGCCGATCGCAAGGCCCCGGTACCAGAAGATGAAGCCGACGAACATGCTGAAGACCGAGACATAGGCGAGCCCGATCCAGGCCGGCGCACCGACGCCGCTCCACGTCGGCGGCCATGCCCAGATCGCGACCGGCAGCATCAGCGGCAACGCAAGCAGCAGTGCCCAGGAGATCACCTGCCAGCCGCCGAGGCGGCGCGACAGCGCGGCGCCTTCCGCATAGCCGAGGCCGCACAGCACGATCGCGGCGACCATCAAGAGATCGCCGATGAGCGAAGCCGAGCCGTCGCTGGACATGGCAAAGCCCGCCACCGTCGCGCTGCCGAGCACGGCGAACAGCCAGAACAGCGGCTGCGGCCGCTCGCCGCCGCGCAGCACGGCGAAGATGGCAGTCGACAGCGGAAGGAGACCGATGAAGACGATCGAATGTGCCGAGGTGATGTGCTGGAGCGCGAGTGCGGTCAGAAGGGGGAAGCCGACCACGACACCGATGGAGACGATCGCGAGCGAGGCGAGATCCTTGCGCTCCGGCCGCGCCTGACGAAGCAGGAAGAGCACGGCCGCACCGATCAGCGCGGCAATGATCGCGCGCGCGGAGGTCAGGAACAGCGCGGAGAAGCCGCCGACCGCGACGCGCGTCGCCGGCAGCGAGCCGCTGAAGATGATGACGCCGACAATTCCGCTGCCCCAGCCACTGCCCGCAGATTGCATTTTCGTCTCGCTTGTTGGGTCGCCATCCTCGGCGTTCTGCGCTGGCGAGACCAGCGACAATCCAGTACAATCTGGCAAAACTGTATGGATATGGAAGGCAATACACCTTGGACGGCACGGCGCAGACGAAGGGACGCGGCGGAACGCGCACCCTTGATGTGATGAGCGCGATCCGCGCCAAGGTCGCGGGCCGCGCGCTCAGTGCCGGCGATCGCCTGCCCTCGATCCGCAGCCTTGCCGCGACGATGAGCGTCTCGCCGTCCACAGTGGTCGAAGCCTATGACCGGCTCGCCGCCGAAGGCCTGATCCGCGCCCGCCGCGGCTCGGGCTTTTACGTTTCGCCGACGGCTGCGCCGCCGCTGGCACTTGCCGAGGCCGAGCCGCGCCGCGACCGCGAGGTCGACCCGTTCTGGGTCTCCAGGCAATCGCTCGATACCGACACGGCCGTGCCCAAACCCGGCTGCGGCTGGTTGCCGCCGGACTGGATGCCCGAAGAAGCCCTGCGCCGCGCCACCCGCGCACTGGCGCGGACCGAGGCGAGCGTGCTGACCAATTATGGCTCGACGTCCGGCTCGCTCACGCTGCGCCGTCTGCTGCTCGCGCGCCTCGCCGAAGACGGGATCGAAGCCGCGATCAACCAGCTGATGCTGACGGGCTCGGGCACGCAGGCGACCGACCTGATCTGCCGCTTCCTGCTGCGGCCCGGCGACACCGTGCTGGTCGACGATCCCTGCTACTTCAATTTTCGCGCGCTGCTGCGCGCGCATCAGGTCAGGATCGTCAGCGTGTCCTACACGCCGTCGGGCCCTGACATCGCGCGCTTCGAGCAGATCCTCGGCAGTGAGAAGCCGCGGCTCTACATCACCAATTCAGCGCTGCACAACCCGACCGGCGCGACGATCTCGCTCCAGAGCGCGCACCGGCTCCTGACCGCGGCCGCGAGCCACGACCTCACCATCATCGAGGACGACATCTTCGGCGACTTCGAGCCGGAGCGCTCGCCGCGCCTGGCCGCGCTGGATGGCTTGAACCGCGTGATCCGCATCGGCAGCTTTTCCAAGACGCTGTCGGCCTCGGTGCGCTGCGGCTACATCGCCGCGCGGCCCGACTGGATCGAGCATCTCGTCGATCTCCAGGTCGCAACCAGCTTTGGCGGCCCGAGCCCGGTCGCGTCCGAGATCATCGCGAATGTCCTGGCCGGCGGCAGCTATCGCAAGCACATGGACGAGCTCCGGCAAAGGCTCACGCGCACGCGCCGCGACATCGCGCGAAAGCTTCAGGCCCTTAGCATCGAGCCCTGGCTGATGCCGCGCGGCGGCTTCTTCCTGTGGTGCCGCCTCGCGGGCGGGCAGGATGCCACGCAGGTCGCCCGCGCGGCGCTGAATGAGGATGTCGTGCTCGCGCCCGGCAACGTCTTCAGCGTGTCGCAGACCTCGCAAAACTTCATGCGGTTCAACGTGACGCACATGAACGAGCCGCGGATCTGGGACGTGCTGCGGCGCGCGTTGATGGCGGCGCCGGCATGATGGCCGACGAGAAGGCGCCGCGGACGACATTCAGTTCGCCTTGATGCCGGCCTCGCTGATCAGCTTGCCCCATTTCGTGCTTTCATTCTCGATGAAGCGGCCAAACTGCTCCGGCGAAGTCGGCGCGGGCTCTGCGCCGAGGGTCCGGATCTTCTCGGCGACCGACGGGTCCTTCAGCGCCTTCACGAAAGCTTCGTTCAGCTTGCGGACGATGTCGGGCGGAGTGCCGGCCGGTGCAACGAGCCCGAACCAGCCTACGGATTCGAAACCTGCGATGCCGCTCTCGGCCAGCGTCGGCACATCGGGCAGAGATGACAGACGGCGCGCCGAGGACACGCCGATCGCGTTGAGCTTGCCTTCGAGGATCAGCTGCTTCGATGCGGGAATATCCAGCACCGCGAAGGGGACGTGGCCGGCGAGGACATCGACCGTCGCCGGCGCGGTCCCGCGATACGGCACCAGCTCCATCGCGATGCCGGTCTTCTGCGTGAACAGCGCCGCCGTCAGGTGCATCGCCGTCGAATTGCCGCCATGTCCGATCGAGAGCGCGCCCGGCTTTGCCTTGGCGAGCGCGATCGTCTCCGCCGCCGAATGCGCCGGCACGTTGGCGGACGCAACGAGCACGAAGGGGATTTCCGCAAGCAGCGTGATGGGCGCGAGCTGCTTCGGATCGAACGGCATCGACGGATTGAGGTGCGGGTTCACCGTCAGCGCGCCTGCCGGCGCGACGCCGAGCGTGTAGCCGTCCGGCGCGGCCTGTGCGACCGCGGCCATGCCGATGTTGCCTCCGGCGCCAGCGCGGTTCTCGATCACCAGCCCTTGCTTGAGCTCGGCGGTGACCACCGGCTCGAGCGCACGGATGACAGTGTCGGCGCTGCCGCCGGGCGGGAAGGTCACGATGATCTTGATCAATTGCTCCGGATAGGCCGCCTCGCTGGCCTCAAACGGCAGCACGGCGAAAGTCGCGGCGGTCAGCATGGCCAGGATGCGGCGCCTTGCAACGTGATACACGTTCCCCTCCTCGATGCGTTCTCGTTACGCCGCCGCGGCGGTGATGCGCGCCAGCAAGCCCGATGGATTTTCCGGCGCGAGCTGTCCGCGCCAGGCGATGTGCTGGTCGGGCCGCACCAGCACCAGTTTTTCAGCATAGGCGCCGTTCGCCTCATCAGGCGCAATGTCGACCAGCGCGAGCGGCATGCCGCGCTCCGCCGCGGCGGATTTCAGCGGAGCCACGTCGATCGCCGGGTCGAGCCGCAACAAGGTGTAGCCCGGCCCGAATGCGTCGTAGAGCGACCGCCCATCGCGCAGGAACAGATGCGGCGCGCGGGCGCCCGGCACTGTGGAGGGCGTAAAACTGCCCATCGCGTAAGGAGGCGGGGTCTCGCCGTCATAGGCGATGATCGGCGAGGCATCGTAGTAGTAGCCGAAGTTCAATCCTGCACAGCAATATTGCTGAACGTTGAGATCATAGGCCGCCCTCGCCAGCGCCGCGCGCGCCGCGTGGCCGCGCGGGGTGTCGTCCTCGATCTCCATTGAGACGCCGCCGCGCTGCGCCATCATCTTCATCGCGTGATCCATCGCAAAGCGCGAGACCTGCTCGGTGATGGGCTGACGCTCCGCCTCATAGGCATCGAGGATCGCGGCCGGCGCCCAGCCGTTGAGATGCGCCGCCAATTGCCAGCAGAGATCGACGGCGTCCGCAATGCCCGCATTCATGCCGTAGCCGGCATAGGGCATCCACAGATGCGCAGCGTCGCCGCAGATGAACACCCGGCGATCGCGGAAGCGATCGGCCACGAGGCGGCGTCCGACCCAGTCCTCCTTGCTGAGGATTTTGTACTCGAAGCGCTCGTCCACACCGAGAATGGCGCGGATCGACCAGTCGCGATCGACAGAATCGAATTCAGGCTCGTCGGGCCTCAGATGGTTGTGGATCAGCCAGCGGTCGTGGCCGTCGATCGCAACCGTCGTGCCTGAGCGCCGTGGGTTGAGCGAGAGCACCATCCAGGCCGGCTTGTGCGCGCCCATCAGCTCCTTCAGTTGCGGTGCCTCGATGAAGGTCGATTGCACGCGCTGGATCACCGGCGTGCCGGACAGGCTCGCACCGATCGATTTGCGGACGAGGGAACGGCTGCCATCGCAGCCGATCACGAAGCTGGCTTCGATGCGAAGTGTCTCTCCGCTGTCGAGATTGCGCGCCTGCGCGACGACATGGTCGGCATCCTGTTCGATGTCGGTGATCTCGGTGCGGGCCAGAATGGTGATGCGCGGCTGTGCGGCGGCATGGCCGAACAGGATCGGCTCGAGATAGAGCTGGTTGATCCGGTGCGGCGGCTCGGGCGTCGGCCACCAGGTGTCGGGGCCGCCGGTGGCGCTGTAACGGCGCGCGCGCGAGGGAATGTCGATGCGGCAGAGTTCGATGCCGGTCGCCGTGGTCCGGTACGAGCAATCGTTCGGGAAGTCGGCGGGAAGCCCGGCGTCGCGCAGCTTGGCGGCGACGCCCAGCCGGCGGAAGATCTCCATCGAGCGCGCCGAGACGTGATTGCATTTGACGCTGGGCGGATCGCCGGCATGGCGGATCTCCGCGACGATAACGTCGATCCCGCGCGAGGCCAGGTCCATCGCCGCGGTCAATCCCACGGGCCCGGCGCCCACGACCAGCACCTGTGTCCTCATGCTCGTTTCCTCTTGCCCAGCGGATTCACCGTCCGCACAGCATGCATTTTATTGCAGGCTCGCTTATAAGATAAGCCAGAAAGAACTCATCAATTCATGAGCTTTGCCTATGAATGTCACCTTGCGCCAATTGCGGGCCTTCACCGGCGTGTACCGCACGCGCAGCATCACCCGGGCCGCCCGCGAGCTCGGGATCACGCAATCGGCGGCGAGCCTTCTGGTCCAGCAGCTCGAGAGCCAGCTCGGCGTCAAGCTGTTCGACCGTTCGACGCGCTCGGTGCAGCCGACGCTGGCCGCAGATGAGGCGTTCCTCGCCGCCGAACGCATGCTGAGCGATGCGCAGGGCCTGTCGCGGCGCATGCGGGACCTCGCGCAGGCGCGCGCCGGCCGCGTCGCGTTCCTCGCCTCCGCCGGCGCCGCCTCGGCGCTGCTGCCTCAGGTGCTGGCGAAATTCCGCGCAGCCCATCCCGACATCGAGATCGACATGCGAGATGTCGCCGCCGACGATCTCGTTCCGCGCCTGACCGCGACCGATGCGGAATTCGCGATCGGCAGCGTCGAAGGCGAATTCGCCGACATGACGATCGAGACGCTGACAAGCGGGCGCCTCAGCGCGATCGGCCGCCGCTCCGCCGACTTTGCCGCGCGGCGTTCCCTCACATGGGATGAGCTGGCGCAGATGCCGACGATCGCGATGCGCCGCGAGACGCGGATCCGCATCCAGATCGACCACGCGCTCGGCGCGCAGGGCAAGCACCTCGATCCGACCTATGAAGTGACACTGATCAACACCGCGCTCGCCATGACCGCTCAGGGGCTGGGACTTGCGATCCTTCCCGCGACCATGCTGCCGGCCGACCAGTTTCCGACACTGATCGCGCGGCCGCTGGTGCGCCCGGCCATCACGCGTCCGGTGTCACTGCTCCAGCGGCAGGGCCGGACCCTCTCGCCGGCGGCACAGGCGTTTGTCGCGACCGCGCGGACGGTGTTGGCGAGACCGTGACAAGGACTTGCCGCCGCGGTCCGGCTATTCGGCGAGATTGTGCTGCTGCCAGCGCAGCAGGTAGGCCTGCAATCGCCAGATCAGCGCGGACAGCGCAACGCCGACCAGCATCAGCACGACGACGGCGACCATCATTCCCGAGGCCTCTGCACGCGCCTCGGACTCGATGATCAGGCGCCCGATTCCCCGTTCCGCGCCGATGAACTCGCCGACGATCACCCCGATCAGGGCGAAGGAGATCGCCGGCGTCAGTGAGGCGAACACCCAGGCCATGGTCGAGGGGATGACCACCGTGCGGGTGATCTGCCACTCGCTGGCGCCAAGCAGCCGCGCTGCATTGATGAAGCCTTCATCGATCGAGCGGGCGCCTTCGAACGTGTTGAAGAACACGAGGAAGACGACCACGATCCACGACGTCACGACCTTCGAGGTATCGCCGATGCCGAAGGCCAGCACGATGATCGGCGCCAGCGCGATGCGCGGGATCGAATTCACCGCCGTGATGAACGGCTGGAAAATCGCGCTCAGCCGGTCCGAGCGACCCAGCACGAGGCCTGCGGCAAAGCCGCTGCTGACGCCGGTCACGAAGCCGAAGAAGGTGTTCTTCAGCGTCACGGCGGTCGCGATCCAGAGATTGTTCTCGGATCGCGCCATGCAGCGGGCGAATTCGCCATTGAACCAGCCGTTGAAGACACCGAGCTTGGACTTGAGACAGCTCAGGATCAGGAAATGCTCGAATATCTCTGAAGGCTTGGAGATGAAATAGGGATCGAGCAGATCCGGCACCAGCCAGGGAAGGCGGCCGTGCAGGTCGTAGCCCCATTGCCAGATCGACAGCAGCGCGACGCAGATCAGCGCCTGCCATGCCAACGTCCTGCCCGCGTGGCGCGATCGTCTCATGGCTTGCGGCCCTTGATGAACTCCTCGCCGAGCGAGTGCCAGATCAGTTGGAACAGCTCGGCATAGCGCGGCGTCTCCCGGATCTTCACCGCGTTGCGCGGACGGGCAAAGTCCACCTCGAAACTCTCCTTGATCCGGCCCGGCCGCGCGGAGAACAGGATGATGCGGTCGGCGAGCGTCAGCGCTTCGCCGAGATCGTGGGTGACGAACAGCACGGTCTGCTGCTCGCGCTCCCAGATGCGAAGCAGCACATCGTGCATGTCGATCTTGGTGTGGGTGTCGAGCGCGCCGAACGGCTCGTCCATCAGCAGCACCTGCGGCTCGACCACCAGCGTTCGCATCAGGGCGGCGCGCTGGCGCATGCCGCCCGACAATGCGGAAGGGTAGGCGTTGCCAAAGCCCTCGAGCCCGGCCTGCTTCAGGCACGCATTGACACGATCCTTCCGCTCCGCCACCGGGACACCCGCGAGCTCGAGGCCGTAGCCGATATTGTCGGCGACGGTGCGCCAGGGAAACAGGGTATCGCGCTGGAACACATAGCCGACATTCGGCGTCGCTCGTCCGTGAATGACGGGCGTTCCGTCGATCAGGATCTGACCGCTGGTCGGCTTGAGCAGCGTCGCGATCATGTTGAGGACGGTACTCTTGCCCGAGCCGGACGGTCCCAGGAGAGCAACGAATTCGCCGCGTCGGACGTTGAAGGAGACGTCGCGCACCGCCTCGATGGACGTGCCCGCCAATTGGAAGGTCTTGCACAATCCGCGCACGTCGATGCGCCGCATGTCTGGCGGCGCATCGAGCTGCGGCGCGTGTAAGGCCTGGACGCTCAAGCCGGATAGGCCTTGCGTGCGGCTTCAATGAAGCTGGTGTTGACGACATCAGCCATCGCGAGCGGCTTGATGCCGGTCATCTCGCGGAACCAGACCTTCTGGCCACGTTCGAAGCTGGCCGCATCGATGATGCAATCGTAGTCGGTGACCTTTTTCATGACCCCGCAGTCGAAAATATTCGCGTCGCGCGACGTGCTCCCGACATAGGGCTCGATCGCGTCATAGATCTCTTCGGGGGAGTGCCCCTTGATCCACTGCGTCGCGCGCCACAGCGCCGTGACGAACGCCTGCATCTTCTGAGGATCCTTGTCGATGCTCGACTGCAGGCAGAAATGCGACGTCACCGGGACCTTGCCGCCGATATATTTGGTCCAAACCGCCTCGTCCGTTCCGTCGAACAACAATGTGCCCCAGCCCTGCTCGACCGAATCCTTCAGGATCGACGGCGAGTTGATGAGAACGTCGACCTGCTTCGTTTTCAGCGTACCCATCATGGTGTCGACATTGCCGGTGCCGATCCAGGTCACCTTGTCGTCGAGGCCCATGGTTTCCATGTAATAGGAGGCCCAGACGTGGTTGGTGCCGCCCAGCGACGACACCGAGACGATCGGCTTTCGTCCGTCGGGCCGCTTCCACTTCGCCAGCGCGTCGAGCGTGGTGATGCCCTGATCGAACAGATCCTTGCGGATGATGAAGATCGCGGCGTTGCTGCGGGTATCGACCGGCATCAGAACCCGCGCGCTGCGGCCGTGATTGCTGAGCTGCATCGGGTGGGTGATGTCGCCGATGCCGATATCGCCCTGGGACGAGGCGATGATCTCCCGTGTCTTCACGCCGCTGCCGCCCTGGATCAGCTTGCAGTCGAGACCGGCCTCCTTGAAGAAGCCGATCCGGTCGGCGACGAATTGGGATTGATAGACGGGAATGGCCACCGGATAGATCACGCGGCCCGAGGGATTATCCGCCCACGCCCGCCGCGCCGCCATGGAGGCACCTGCGCCGGCGACAATCGTCAGCGCAGACCGTCTGGTGATCCTGGTCCTCATCACGCGTGCTCCCTCTCCTTGCCGGCCACCTTGTCGAGCGCGTTCAGCACCGCATCGCCCATCTCCTGGGTCGAAAGTCTTTTTGTGCCGGGTTCGGCGATATCTGCCGTTCTTGCGCCGGCGGCGAGAGCCGTATCTACGGCCTTCTCCAGCAGCGCGGCATCATCAGGCCGATTGAGGGTGATACGCAACATCATTGCGACGCTGAGGATCGAGCCGAGCGGATTGGCGATGCCCTTGCCCGCAATGTCGGGCGCGCTGCCGTGGACCGGCTCATAGAGCGCCTTGCGGCGGCCCAGCCGGTCCGGCGGCCCGAGCGAGACCGACGGCAGCATGCCGAGCGAGCCCGACGCCATCGCGGCGCAATCGGAGAGAATGTCGCCAAAGATGTTGCAGGTCACCATGACGTCGAACTGCGACGGCGCCCGCACGATCTGCATCGCGGCGTTGTCGACATAGAGATGCGTCAGCTCCACATCGGAAAATTCCGCTTGATGCAGCGCCGTCACCTCCTCGCGCCACAACACGCTGGTCTCGAGCACATTGGCCTTGTCGACGGAGCAGACCCGGCCCTTGCGCGTCCGCGCCAGCTCGAACGCGGTTCGCGCCACCCGGCGGACCTGGCTGGTGGTGTATTGCTGGGTGTTGAAGCCGCGGCGCTGGCCATCGGGCAGCGTTTCGATGCCGCGCGGCTCGCCGAAATAGATGCCGCTGGTGAGCTCGCGGATGATGATGAAGTCGACATCCTTCAGCACCGAAGCTTTGAGCGGCGCGGAATCCGCCAGCGCGGGACTGGCGACGATGGGCCGGAGATTGGCATAGAGGTCGTATTTGCTGCGCAACGACAGCAGGCTTCCCGCCTTGCGCGCCGCGGCAGGGACCTCAGTGGTCTCCGGCCCACCAGTCGCGCCCCAGAGGATCGCGTCGGCCTCCTCCATCGCTTCGGCGGTATCGTCCGGCAATACCTTGCCTGTCGCCAGATAGGGGATGAGACCATATTGCGCTTCGCGCAGCGCCACCGGAATGCCGCGCCGCGCCGAAAACCATTTGAGGATGCGATGCGACTGGTCGGTCACCTCAGGGCCGATGCCTTCGCCGCCGACCACGGCGACCTTGATCATGTTCGAGAGCGTGTTCATGCTTGATATCCTGCAAAGTGAATCCACGGCCGCGCGTCGCGGTCCGATGCCTGGAAAGCGCGAATCTCCTGGTCGCGCCGCAGTGTCAGCGAGATCTCATCTAAGCCTTCGAGCAGACCCGCGCGCCGGCGCGGATCGATCTCGAAGACGTGCCGTGACCCCGACGGCGAGGTGATCGTCTGCTCCACCAGATCGACGCTGAGGCGTCCCGCGCCCTGGCTCGCTTCGATCTCCGCGGCGAGGCTGTCGATGATGGCTTTGTCCAGCACCACCGGCAGGATGCCGTTCTGGAAGCAATTGGCGAAGAAGATGTCGCCGAAGCCGGATCCGATGATGGCGCGGATGCCCATTTCCTGCAGCGACCAAACCGCCGCCTCGCGCGAGGAGCCGCAGCCGAAATTCGGACCCGTGACCAGGATTTCCGCCTGGCGATAAGGCTCGCGATTGAGGATGAACTCCGGATTATCAGAGCCGTCAGGCAGATAGCGGAGCGAGCCGAACGCCCATTTGCCGAGACTGCCGCGAGCGGAATTTCCGATCATGCGGTTGATGCTGATGATGACATCCGTATCGACATTCGTGCGCATGATCGGCGCCGCTGTCGCGGTCAGCTTGGTGAAAGCTTGCGCCATCTATCGCTCCATGGTCCGGACGTCGGCAATGGCGCCGGAGACCGCCGCCGCGACGGCCATGGCCGGGCTCGCCAGATGGGTGCGGGCACGCGGCCCCTGCCGGCCGATGAAGTTCCGGTTCGACGTCGACACCGAGCGCTGACCGGGCGGCACGGTTTCGCCGTTGGCGGCAAGGCACATCGAGCATCCGGGCTCGCGCCATTCGAAGCCGGCGTCGATGAAGACCTTGTCGAGCCCCTCGGCCACCGCATCGCGCTTGACCGTCTCCGAGCCCGGCACGACCCAGGCGCGCACACCGGGCGCAACCTTGCGGCCGCGCGCGACTTCGGCTGCCGCGCGCAGATCGCTGAGTCGGCTGTTGGTGCAGGAGCCGATGAAGACCCAGTCGACCGGCGTGCCGGCGATCGGCGCGCCCGGCGTCAGGCCCATATAGTCGAGCGCGATCTCGATCGCGCCGCGGCGGGCCGGATCAGTGATATCTGCGGGATCCGGGATGCGGCCATCGACACCAAGGACATGCTCCGGACTGGTGCCCCAGGTGATCTGGGGGATGATGGCTCCGACATCGATCGACACCTCGCGATCGAATACGGCGTCGCTGTCGCTCCGAAGCGTCCGCCACGCCGCAACCGCCCGGTCCCACATCTCGCCCTTCGGGGCATAGGGACGGCCGCGGATGTAATCGAACGTTTTGTCGTCCGGGGCGATCAGCCCCATCTTGGCGCCGAGTTCGACCGACAGATTGCAGATGGTGAGCCGCCCTTCGATCGGCATGTCCCTGATCGCACTGCCGGCATATTCGACGGCGTAACCGGTGCCGCCGGCGGCGCCGACATGGCCGATCAGGGCGAGGATGAGATCCTTCGCCGTGACACCGAACGGCAATTTGCCATCGAACGTCACGCGCATGGTTTTGGGCCGGCGCTGGATGATGGTCTGGGTCGCCAGCACGTGGGTGAGCTCGCTGGAGCCGATGCCGAAGGCGAGAGCGCCGAGCCCGCCATGGGTGCAGGTATGGCTGTCGCCGCAGACGATCAGGCAGCCGGGCAGGCTGAGACCGAGCTCCGGCCCGATGACATGGACGATGCCCTGCCCCGGCTGGTCGATGTCGAACAGCTGGATGCCGCTCGCCGATGTCTCGGTCCGCAACGCCGCCAGCAGCTCCCACCCGGTCTTGATGGTGCCGGCCCGCCCGGACGCGGTCGAAATCGCATGATCGGGCGTCGCGAAGGTCAGCTCGGGATTGTGGACTGGAATGTTGCGGCTTTTCAGGTCGATCAGGCCGCGGGAGCCGCCGAGATCGTGCAGCAAATGGCGATCCACATGTAGCAGATCGGTATCATCGCTCAGCCGAGCGACGACATGCTGGTCCCAGATTTTGGCCAGCAGCGTACGACCGTGCGTGTCCACGATCCGTCCTCCCTATCCGGCATCTGATGTGCCGTATTGCTGCCGATCATGCCGACCGGCAGAGATGTTGGGAAGGAGGATAAAAGAGCGTTCCGCAAATGTGCAGTGACGGTTGGGCAGTCGGCCATCGCGGCCGGCGATGGCTGGCCGTCGGCACGGGCGAGGTCAGCTCCTGCTGCGGACGACCGTCAGGCGGTCGGAGCCGCTGCTCGCGGCGAGACGCGCACCATCCGGGTTGCGCAAATGGTCCACCAGCAGTTTCGTGACCGGTGGCAGCGATTTGTAATCGCGCACGCCCATGACCAGCTCGCGCCGCGCCCAGGACTCATCGAGCGGGATGGTGACGAGGCTGTCGACGCCGTAGCGGCCGCGAACGATCTCGAGCGGCACGACCCCCACTCCCATCCTGGCATCGATGACGCGGAACAGCGCATCGAAACTGCTGACGCGGATGCGCACCTTGAGGTGCTGCCCGAGCGCCGCGGCGGCCCGGACGCACAGCGTCTCGATCGAGCTGCCTTTCTCGAGGCTGACGAAGTCGAAATCGACCAGCTCGCGGAAGCGAACGCTGCTCCGGCCCGCCAGCGGATGGTCGCGCGTGACCAGCGCGACCAGGCTGTCGCTGCGATAGGACAGCAATTCCAGATCCTGTCCGTCGATGTTGCCGCCAAAGATGCCGATGTCGGCCCGGTTCTCCACCACGGCGCGGACGATCGCGGGGCTCAGATCCTCCTCGATGTCGATGTGGACCAGCGGATGCCGTTCCAGGAACAGGCTGAGCTCGTCGGCGAGAGCTTCGAGGATCGCGGACTTGTTGGCGCAGACCCGGATCAGCCCGCGCTTGCCCTGCCGGTATCCGGTCAGCTCGCTCTCGAGCCGGCTGAGGTTTCCCAGGATGATGCGGGCATGCTCGAGCAGGGCGAACCCAGCCGGCGTCGGCTCGATCCCCTTGGAATGGCGATGCAGCAGCTCGACCTGGAAACGATCCTCGATATCAGAGATGCGGCGGCTGACCGCGGACGCAGCAATGTTCTTCTTCTCCGCCGCCTTCGCGATGCTCTGCTCCTCAACGATCGCGACGAACAGCTGCAGCGTCAGGAGGTCGATTTTAGCCGTCATCGGGGGTCCTCGGGCGGGGGCTCAGACGGGGCGATTATAGCCTTCTTCAACCGCAGCCGGCGACTGATGGAACAGCTCGCGCGCCGCTTCCGTAGCCGATCAAACAAAAATGCCGAAAACAACCCCATGCACAGTAGCCGGCGGCTGCAAGATCAATGACTTACGCGCGAGCGGGAATTGGTGACGCGTCGGGCAAAAGTTCAAGAGCAAAACGAGCCAAGGGATCGCAGCTTATGGCCCGAAGGCGATCCATCGATCTTTTCATATTCTGCAAAAGAGATGCTCAAACTGCGCCAATGGTTGGAAGAGACTCGAGACTGTAGCCTTCGCTCAACATGGCCATAAACGGCCACACTGCAACGAGGGAGGACTGCATCCATGGAGTTCGGCGTCTTCGCCCTGGCGCAGCAGCGCGGTTATCATGAGACCTCGCGACAGGTGATCGACAACGCGGTCGCGCAGACCGCCCCGCGGAAGCCGCCGGTTTCGATACGGCCTGGTATGCCGAACATCCCTTCAACAATTGCAGCGTGTGCCGCCGCTGCTGATGGTGGCGCACCGCGCCGGCCTCACTGGCGAGCGTCGCCATCGAGGCGACCGGCGTTGGCGAGGCGCGACGCGGGTTGACGGTCAGCTCCGTCATCTCGCTGTGCATGGATCCACCCAGGCCTGCTGGTCGGCATCAACGTGACCTCGGCGACGCGCAGCGGCGACGGCGATCCCCCAGTCAATTTCCAGGGCTCGTTGCGGACGCTGCCGCAATTTTGATCGTTAAGAATGGGATGAGCGAATGATTGTCGAGTGTACGGCTGCAGGCCTGAGCGGGCGTCCCGCAGGGACGGTGACGAGAGCGCTCCTCTGCCTCGTCGCCGCGACGACGCTGGTGCTTCAGGCGGGCAACGCGGCGGCCCAGACGGCCGCGGAATCCTGGCCGAACCGCGCGATCACCTGGGTGGTGCCGTTCGGGGCCGGCGGCGTCACCGATCTCGTCTCGCGCAAGATCGCGGAGCTGCTGCGGACGCGGCTTGGGCAGCCCGTGGTGGTGGAGAACCGACCCGGCGCTGGCGGGACCATCGGGACGGAGTTCGTTGCCCGGGCCCAGCCCGACGGCTACACCGTGCTCTACGCCTCCGGCGGACCGATGACGATCCAGCCGAACCTGGGGATGGCGAAGCTCAACTACGACCCGCTCAAGAGCTACGTCCATATCCGCGGCGTGAGCTCGGCGAACCAGATCCTCGTCGCGACCGCAGCAGCGCCCTACAGCACGCTGGCTGAGTTCGTCGCCTACGCGAAGGCCAACCCGGGCAAGGTCAATTTCGGCTCCCCCGGCCCCGGCACCGCCCAGCACCTTGCCGGCGAGATGTTCCAGGCGGCCGCCGGCATCAAGCTGACCCACGTGCCCTACAAGTCGGGCTCGAGCCAGATGACCGACATGATGTCGGGCATCCTGGACGTTTCCTTCGATTACCTCGCCGTGCTCAGGCCGCTGATCGACACCGGTAAGGTCAAGGTGCTCGGCACCACCGGCGCGGCGCGGCTGGCCGCGCTGCCCGACGCGCCGACGGTGCTCGAAGCCGGCTACCCGGACGCCGTCAGTGTCGGCTCGACCTGGGTCTCGGTCCCGGCCGGGACCGACCCGAGAATCGTGGGCAGGCTCTCTGAGGCGCTGGCCGCAGTGCTCGCCGATCCCGGCATCGCTGCGGACCTCGCCACCAACGGCCAAGTGTCGATCGCCGACAAGGGGCCGGCCGAGATGGGACCGTTCATCGTCGAGGAGACCGCACGCTACAAGCGGGTTATCGAGAGCGCGGGCATCGCCGCGCATTAGCTCACGCGCACGGCGGTGGGCATCGTGCACTCGAAGGAGCGGCTGGCGAGCTCGAATTCGAACCTGAAGTCGTATTCGAATCTGGAGGCGCGAGGGATGTCGGCGCCGCCTCGATGGCGACCGCGGCCGTTCACGCGAACTTGGCGTCCAGACCGGAGATAGATTCCGCTTTCCGGACGCTCCTCCGGCATGAACAGCGCGTTGACCCTGGTCCGTGTACCAACGGTGATCCGGAACGAGGCCCAAAAGTCCTTTCGGATCAAAAGGCTCACTGTTTTCGGCTGTTCTCGATTCTGCTGGCGGAGAGGGAGGGATTCGAACCCCCGATAGGCTTGCACCTATGCCGCATTTCGAGTGCGGTGCATTCAACCACTCTGCCACCTCTCCTGAAGGCGCCATATAGGAGCTGCGGCCCCTGTGGTTGGGGGCGTTAATAGGCGAGGATGGCTGGCCAGACAAGGCGCGAAAGGGGAAAATCCGCTGCCTCTTTCGCCCGCCGTTCTTCAGCCCTGGAGGAACCGCCATGGAGCATCTCACGGTCAAGGCTAACGGGGCCAATTTCCACGTGGTCCGCGCCGGAGGCGGAAAACCGCTGCTTTTGCTGCATGGTTGGCCGGAATTCTGGCTGACCTGGAAGCCGGTGATGGCCCGCCTGGCGGACCGCTTCATGCTGATCGCGCCCGATTTGCGCGGCTTCGGCGACAGCGACAAGCCGGACGGGGCGTACGGTCCGGACGGCCACGCCGCCGACATGCTGGCGCTGATGGACCGCCTCGGCATCGACCGATTCGGCGTGGTCGGCCATGATGTCGGCGGCGCCGTGATGCAGCCGCTGGCCCCGCAGGCGGCGGAGCGGCTGGCAGGGCTGTTTTTCTTCGATTTCGTCTATCCCGGCATCGGGCCGCGCATGGCGGCGCCTGATCGGCTCAACCACATCTGGTACCAGTCCTTCCACCAGATGGAGATGGCGCCGGCGCTGGTTGGTGCGAGCCGCGAGACCTGCCGGCTTTACATCAGCCACTTCCTCAAGGGCTGGGCGCATCGGAAAGACGCCTTCGACGACGTCCTCGACGCGTTCGGCGACAACTTCTTCAAGGACGGCAATCTCGCTGGTGGCTTTGCGCATTATCGCGCCTCGCATGCCGGGCGCGTCGCGATGATGAAGGGCGAAGCACCCCAACTCCCGCCGATCATCGTGCCGACCTGCGTGCGCTGGGCCGAGCACGATCCGCTGTTTCCCTATGCCTGGACCGACCGGCTGGGCGAGACGTTTGGCGCGCTTGATCTCCAGATGTTTCCCGGCGTCGGCCACTTCCCGCACCGGGAAGACCCCGATCGCGCGGCCGCGGAGATCGCGGCGTTCTTTCAGCGCATCGGCTGGAGCTAGAGCATGATCCGGAAAAGTGCGCAGCGGTTTTCCGAAAAGATCCTGCTCAAACAATAACCTAAAGCGCGATGACGATTCATCCTGATCTCATCGCGCTTTGGGGCTCGCGGAAACCCAAAAACGGGTGGGACCGCCAGACGCGGTAAACACTGGCGGTCCCGGTGCCGCTCATTGAAATGCTGGCCAGGAAGGGCGGCTTCGCCGGCCAGGGTGAGGCGACGATGCGACCCTAGCGTGCAGCCTGTGCGCCGCAACGCAAAGCGGTCCTTAACCTAACCAGTCAAGGTTACTCCGGCGCCGCTTCCGTTCCGACGACGTCGGAACGGGGCTCCGGATCCCAGTGTTTGCGCGTTTTCCTGACGCGAACCGGCGTCCACTTCGCTTGAAAACGCTGGCTAGTCGTTCTTACCCTTTTTCTTCCCGTTCTCCGTGGAATCCCGGTCCTTGCCGTTGCCCTCCTTGCGGCGGTTGGTGAACCGGGCATTGCCGAGCCCGGTGCCAATGGTGAGCACGCCCCAGCGCGAGACATCCTGCATGAACGGCACCTCGGAGAGGCCCTGAACCACGCCGTCATTGTGCATCACGATCGCGGTGTCGTGCCCGCCGATCTCTGGGATACCCTCGATCAGGCTCGCCGGCAGGTTGAACTTGCTGCTCTCCCAATTGCCCGGCAGGTTCTGCGCGCCCTTCTCGATCGAACCGTCCGCGTTGATCACGCCGGGACATGCGATGCCGATGAAGGGCGCGAGCTTGAAGCCTTCGGCTTCGGCCCCGGTGATCAGTGCCTTCAGCATCTTCGTCAGCCGCTTCACCGCGCCTTCGCGCGTCGGCTCATCGTCGGCATGACGCCACAGCTCGGAGTCCACGACCTTGGCCCTCGACAGGTCCTTGGCTTTTTTCCAGCCGGTCTCGACCAGGCCGCAGCGGATGTTGGTGCCGCCGATGTCGACCGCGAGGATGCTGTCATGGGCCTCGAAGATCCAGGATGGCGCGAGGTGCAGCGCGCCGATCAGGCCGGCTTCATCGGGGTGATGGCGGATCGGCATCATGTCGATCTTGAAATCCTCGGATTTCAGGATGATCTCGGTGCGCGCGATCGCGAGCTCGCCGAGCCGGGAATCGCGAAAACCGCCGCCGACCACGATGCGCTCGGTCTTGGCCCAGGCCTTAGTCTTGAGGAAACGACGGGTGACGTAGGCGAGCTCCTGGGCAAAATCCTCGATCGCGCTGTGCACCACTGCGGAGGCCTCGGTGTCGTCGCCGATCAGGATGGCATCCAGCGTCTTCTTGCTGATGTTCTCCGACGGCTCCTTGCCGAACGGGTCCTCGCCGGTCTTGCGCAGCGGCTTGCGCCAGCGGTCGAGGATCTCGCGGAACGCGCTCTTGCTGGCGCGGTCGCCGAGGAAACCGTCCTCGTCCTTGATCTCGAGGTTGAAGCTGTCGACGTCCACCGACGGCAGCCGCTCCGCCCCGTGCTGGGCGATGCCCGTCGTATTCACCAGTTCGTCTGTTGCCATGAGAGCCCTTGCCCGCTTAACCGTCCGGCGGACTAACTGCGCGGGAACCCGATGGTTGCAGCGCGGACCGAGATTCGCTGGGGCCGTGGATGGGGCCCAAATCCTTCAAATCCGGGCCGTTTCGCCCGCTTTTCCTTGACTTGCGGAGACCAGCGGCTATAAGTCCCACAGTCGGCGCGGGGCGTTTCTCGCGCCGCTTGTTTTTGCGTGGGTTTTCAAAGGGATAACTCCCACCCGCACAAAACGCAGATAAACCCATAGCGACTGACAAAAAGCCGACCCGGACGATTCTCGTCGCGAGGCCGGGATTGAACACGGAGAAAAAAACGATGTTCGCAGTCATCAAAACCGGCGGCAAGCAATACCGCGTCGTGCCGGATGATGTTCTCGAAGTAGGCAAGATCGAAGGCGAAGTCGGCTCGATCGTGCAGTTGAATGAAGTTCTGGTGCTCGGCGGCGACACGCCGGTGCTGGGCGTTCCGACGGTCGCAGGCGCGTCCGTTGCGGTCGAGGTGCTCGACCACAAGCGCGGCCCGAAGGTCATCGCGTTCAAGAAGCGCCGCCGCAAGAACTCGCGCCGCAAGCGCGGCTACCGTGACGAGATCACGGTGCTGCGCATCAGCGAGATCCTGACGGATAACGCCAAGCCCACCAAGGGCCCGCGGCCGAAGAAGGAGAAGGTGGCAAAGGAAGCCGCCGAGTAACGAAAACCGATCACGCCAATTCACGAATTGATGCGTGCGACGTTTTGAAATGATTCCGTCAAGGAATTGACCTAGAACTACGCAGGATTTCGGAGACGAGCCATGGCTCACAAAAAAGCAGGCGGTTCATCGCGCAACGGACGCGATTCGAAGGGTAAGCGCCTCGGCATCAAGGCGTTCGGCGGGGAGATCGTCACTCCCGGCAACATCATTGCGCGTCAGCGCGGCACCACCTGGCACCCGGGCCTTAACGTTGGCATGGGCACGGACCATACCTTGTTCGCCAAGGTCGAAGGTCGTGTTGCGTTCCAGGCCAAAGCCAACGGCCGCACCTTCGTATCGGTACTCCCGATCGCAGAGGCGGCTGAATAGACGGTGGATCATTTGGAGTCCGCCGGGTCCTACCAAACCGGCGGAGTCCAGAGATCAAAAGATCGAAGGCTCCAAGGGGAGGCGGGAAACCGGCCTCCCCTTTTCTTTGACTTGCTCACTTTTCACTTAGTGACTTTCACGGAGCCGGACATGTTGCAGGATTTCTCGAGCGTGACCTTGCGGGAGGCGAGACCGAGCGTCGTCGCCACCGAGCGGCTGACCTTGCGGCGGCCGACCCTCGCCGATGTCAGGACCATCGCCCAGCTCGCCAACGACCTCCGCATCGCGGAGAACACCCGCCGCCTCCCCCATCCCTATTCGCAGGACGACGCCGTCGAATTCATCCGGGCCACGTCCGAGCTCGGCAGCGAGACCGTATTCCTGATCGAGCACGACAGCGGGCCGGTCGGCATGGTCGGGATCGACTGCTCCACGCCTGCCAATGCCGAGCTCGGCTACTGGCTCGGCGTCGAGCATTGGGGCCAGGGCTTTGCCACGGAAGCCGCGCGCGGCGCGATCGACTTCTTCTTCGAGGAGTTCGAGGACGACCATCTCTACGCCGGCGCACGCGTCACCAACCCGGCCTCGCGCAAGGTGCTGGAGAAGTGCGGCTTCCAGTGGAGCGGCGTGCAGCTGCACCGCTTCCTGGCGCTGGGCTCCTCGACGCCCGTCGACTGCTTCCGCCTCTCGCGCGGGGTGTGGTCGTCGCTGAAGAGCTGGAGCAGCGCGAGACGGATGAGGTAAGGCGCGAGGCGCTGCCGCAATCAACGTGAGGCAGGCAGAAGCGCAACCACATTCACAACTGGCGTCCCCGCGCACGCGGGGACCCATAACCACAGGAAGGAGTGTGGGACGAGGCGCCCACTCCGAGTCTTCGTCAAACCACGCCCTGGGTATGGGTCCCGGGCTCGCGACTTCGTCGCGCCCCGGGACGACGTTGTGGCTACACCGGCGGATTCACCTCCGCGCTCTCTCGCCCCAAATCGCGCTCCCGCAGATAGATGTAGAACCCCGCGCCGATGATGATGGCCGCGCCGACGATGGTGGCGACCTGTGGCACATCCCCGAATACGACGAAGCCGAAGATCACGGCCCAGACGATCATCGAATATTGGTACGGCACCACCACGCTCGCCGGCGCGAGCTTCAGCGAGCGGTTGACGCAGAACAGCGCAGTGACCGAGATGAGCCCGGCCAGCGCGAAGAACACGAGGCTGCCCGGCGTCGGCGGCACCCAATGGAATGCCGACAGCACCGCACCCAGCGAGAACGTGCCGATGAATTGCGAGGATGCCATCACGATGTCGGGCGTCTTGCGCAGGCTGCGCGTGATCAGCATCAACGTCGCGAAGGAAAGGCTGCCGCCGAGCGCGATCAGCGCCGGCAGGCTCACCGTCTGCGCCGACGGCCGCAGCGCGATCAGGACGCCGCAGAAGCCGATCAGAATCGCGGTCCAGCGCCGCCAGCCGACCTTCTCCCCCAAAAAGATCGCCGACATCGCTGTGACAAAGATGGGGCCGGCGAGATAATAGGTGATGACGTCGGCGAGCGGCAGATAGACCGTCGCGAGGAAGAAGGCGGCGACCTCGAGCGTCGAGAGCACGACGCGAAACAGCTGCAGACCCGGCCGCTCCAGATCCAGGAACTGGTGGCGCTGCATCCAGATCAGCGGCGCCAGCAGCAGCAGCGCCGCGCAGGCGCGCAGGAACAGGAGCTGTCCCACCGAATAGGTCCCGACCAGAAATTTGCCCATGGCGTCGCCGAACGAGAACATGAAGATCGACAGCACCATCAGCGCGATGCCGGCCAGGCGCGCGGAGCGGTCGTCATAGGCGGAGAGGTTTTTGAAGAAGGGCATCGCTATTGGTCGGAGTGTGAAAGTTCGTCGTCGCGAGCGGCTTGTCCGCCGAAGCTCGAAGAGCGAAGGCGGAAGCGAAGCAATCCAGACTGTCTCCGCAGCGGCAGTCTGGATTGCTTCGTCGCTTCGCTCCTCGCAATGACGGCTGAGACAGCGGCGGAAACCGGCGACTAGAGTCGCTTGCGGTCGTTTTAATGACGTGAGCCACCGCGACAAGCCCGCGCAAGCCGAATTGAACGGATTGTCGCACTCTTCGCGTCGCGGTAGCGATAGGCCGCCCACGAACGAAAGAGCATCGACATGACCGACTTCGATCCAGCCCAGCATCGCATGATCCCCACGCAACGCTGGTTTGAGGATTTCGTGGTCGGCGAGCGCTTCGTGCTGCCGAGCCGGACCCAGACCACCGCGGTGTTCGCGGCATTCCAGACCGCGAGCGGCGACACCCATCCCGTGCACTATGATGTGGAATATTGCCGCAGCCGCGGCATGCCGCATCTGCTGGCGCACGGCTTCCAGACCCTGATCCACACCGCGCCCGGCGCCGGCCTGTTTCCGTTCATGGTCGAGGAATCCCTGGTCGGCTTCCTCGAGCAGTCGAGCCGGTTCCTCAAACCGGTTTTCGCCGACGACACGATCTATCCCGCGCTGGAGGTCACCGAACTGGTGCCGGGCCGCACGACCGGCGCGGTGACGCTGAAGAGCACCGTGTTCAACCAGCGCAAGGAGCTGGTGCTGGAGGGCGTGCAGAAATTCCTGATCCGGCGCCGGCCGGGCTAGCGGACACGTCTCACGGCGCGAGCGAAGCAAGCGGGACCGCGTGAACCACGACGGAGAAGGTGCCGACAAACCCCGTGCACACTTCGCATCATGATGGTCCGCGATGGCACTGCTTCCGCCCTGCTCCGAGACATTCAAGCGTTCGCTCCAGCGCGCGACTTCAGCCGCACGGGCGCAAGGCCGCACGCATCCGGGCCCGCAGGATTTGCTCACCGCATTGATCGAGGACGAAGACGCATCGCCGGTGCTGAAGGCCTGCGGCATCGACCTCACGCGCCTGCGGAGGGATGTCGAGGCTGCGAGCGCGACGGAGCCAACGACGGGCCTCGGTCATCTGCTTCAGCTTGCCTTCAACGAGGCACAGCTGTCCGAACGGACGGTCGTGACGGGCGCCGACATGCTCGTCGAGCTGTTCGCCGAGCCGATCGGTCGCTTCCTTTCGGCGCAGGGCGCAACCCGCTACGACGCCCTGGTTTATCTGAGCCATGGTATCGCCAAGGGCGTAGCGGCCGATGTCGAAGCCGATCGCAGCGAGGCGGCTTATCTGGAGCTCGTTCTGCTCAATGACCCCTATACGCCATCGGAGTTCGTGACCTTCGTTCTCGAAAGCGTGCTAGGGATGGGCCGCGAGCGCGCCATCGCGATCGTGTTTTGCACCCATGCGCGCAAGCGCGGCTCCTGCGGGATCTTTCCCCGCATCGAAGCCGCGGCCTTTCGCGAAAAAATCCAGAACCTCGCGGCGGCCCGTCAGCACCCACTTCGCTGCGTCCTGCTGCCGGCCGGCGATGCACCGGCCCAGGACCGGCCGTCGCCAAATTGAGGCAAGACCGGGATCAGGGGTTAAGCAAGCACCAAAATTTGCGGAATTTCCTGGTTTTCACGGACAAGTCCGGGTTGCCGCTTCCCCGCCTCTGGCCTACCTATGGCCCATGAAATTCCTCGACGAAGCAAAGGTCTATATCCGCTCCGGTGACGGCGGGAACGGCTGCGTGGCGTTCCGCCGCGAGAAGTTCATCGAGTTCGGTGGTCCCTCCGGCGGCAATGGCGGCCGCGGCGGCAATGTCATCATCGAGGTCGCCGACGGCCTCAACACGCTGATCGACTACCGCTATCAGCAGCACTTCAAGGCCCAGAAGGGCGAGAATGGCATGGGCTCCGACCGCCACGGCGCCAACGGCAAGAACATCGTACTGAAGGTGCCCGTGGGCACGCAGATCTTCGACGAGGATCGCGAGACGCTGATCCACGATTTCACCAAGGTCGGCGAGAAGTTCGTGCTGGCCGAGGGCGGCAATGGGGGCTTCGGCAACGCGCATTTCAAATCGTCGACCAACCGCGCGCCGCGCAACGCCAATCCCGGCCAGGTGGGCGAGGAGCGCTGGATCTGGCTGCGGCTGAAGCTGATCGCCGATGCCGGTCTCGTCGGCATGCCCAATGCCGGCAAGTCGACCTTCCTGTCCAAGGTCAGCGCGGCGCGGCCGAAGATCGCCGACTATCCCTTTACCACCCTGCATCCGCAGCTCGGCGTCGTGAACGCCGACGGCCGCGAGTTCGTGCTTGCCGACATCCCCGGCCTGATCGAAGGCGCGCATGAAGGCACCGGCCTCGGCGACCGTTTCCTCGGCCATGTCGAGCGCTGCCGCGTGTTGCTGCATCTGATCGATGCAACCTGCGAGCATGCCGGCAAAGCCTACAAGACCGTGCGCAAGGAGCTCGATGCCTATGGCGGGCAGCTCACCGACAAGATCGAGATCGTCGCGCTGAACAAGATCGACGCAGTCGAGCCGGACGAATTGAAGAAGCAGAAGGACCGGCTGAAGCGCGCCGCCAAGAAGACGCCGCTGCTGCTCTCCGGCGTCACCGGCGACGGCGTCAAGGAAGCGCTGCGCGCGCTCGTCGAGGTGATCGGCGAGGCCCCGGTGTCGGCCAAGGCCAAGAGCGCGGCCGAAACGGAGCCGTGGTCGGCTTGATTTTTCTCGTCGTCCCCGCCTAGTGCGCAATTGCGCACGGGGCGCGGGGACCCATACCGCGTGATCCATCGGTTGTGGACGGTTGTAGTCCCGCTCGACGAGTCTTCGCCAAACCACTCCCTGGGATTATGGGTCCCTACTTTCGCAGGGACGACAGTGGAGTTTATGGCCACAGGCACGTGCATCACTGGCTTGTCATCGCGCCTGCGATAGCGCAGCATCAAGCAATCAAGAAAATGCAGGGGCGAGGCATGGCGCGCGCGAAGAACGTTCTCTGGATCATGTGCGACCAGCTTCGCTATGACTATCTCGGCTGCACCGGCCATCCCACGCTGAAGACGCCGAACATCGACGCCATGGCGAAGCGCGGCGTGCTGTTCTCAAAGGCCTATGTGCAGTCGCCGATCTGCGGCCCGTCGCGGATGTCATTCTACACCGGCCGCTACATGCGCTCGCATGGCTCGCACTGGAACGGCTGGCCCTTGCGGGTCGGCGAGCCCACGCTCGGCGATCATCTCAAGAAGATCGGCGTCCGCAACGTGCTGGTCGGCAAGACCCACATGGCGCCCGACCTCGAAGGCATGAAGGCGCTCGGCATCCCCCCGGAATCGGTCATCGGCGTGCACGTCGCCGAATGCGGCTTCGAGCCCTATGAGCGCGACGACGGCCTGCATCCGACCGGACGGCCGCGGCCCAAATACGACGAGTATCTGCGCCAGCAGGGCTTTGACGCACCGAATCCTTGGGAGCACTGGGCCAATTCAGGCGCAGCGGAAGACGGCAGCTTGCAGAACGGCTGGCTGCTGGTGCACGCCGACAAGGCCGCCCGCGTACCGGACGAGCATTCCGAGACGCCCTACATGACGCGGCGCGCGATGGACTTCATCGCCGAAGCCGAGACCGACGGCCGGCCGTGGTGCCTGCATCTGTCCTACATCAAGCCGCACTGGCCCTACATCGCGCCCGAGCCCTATGCCAGCATGTATTCGACCGATGACATGATCCCGGTGATCCGCTCCGAGCGCGAGCGGCAGAATCCGCATCCGGTGTTCGGCGCCTATATGGACATGCGCTACTCCCGCAATATGGCGCGCGATGAGGCGAGAGAGAAGGTGATCCCGACCTATATGGGCCTGATCACCCAGATCGACGATCAGATGGGCGTGCTGATGAAGTTTCTGGAGACGCGCGGCCTCTTGGACACCACCCTGATCGTGTTCACCTCCGATCATGGCGACTATCTCGGCGATCACTGGATGGGCGAGAAGGATCTGTTCCACGAGCAGTCGGCAAAAATCCCGCTGATCATCATCGATCCCTCGCAGGAGGCGGATGCCACGCGTGGCACCCGCAGCGACGCGCTGGTGGAAGGCATCGACCTCGCGCCGACCTTCGTCGATTATTTTGGCGGCAAGGTGCCGGGCCACATCCTCGAGGGACGCTCGCTGCTGCCGCTGCTGCGCGGGCCAACGCCGACGGATTGGCGCAAGGTGGCGTTCTCCGAATACGACTACGCCATGCAGGACGTGCGGTTGAAGCTGAACCAGCCGATCGAGCGCTGCCGCCTTTTCATGGTGTTCGATGGCCGTTGGAAATACATCCACGCCTCCGGCTTCCGCCCGATGCTGTACGATCTCGAAACCGATCCAGAAGAATATGTCGATCGCGGCGACGATCCGGAATGTGCCGCGATCATTGCGCGACTCCAGGCCGAGCTGTTCGACTGGGCGCTGCATCCGAACGACCACATCACCACGCCGCGCGAGAAGATCGCGAACTATGCGGACAACCAGCTGCAGGTGAAGGGCGGGGTCTTGATCGGCATCTGGGACGAAGCCGAACTCGCCGCGATCAAGGACGGCATCGCCCAGCGCGCGAAGATGTAGACTTCATGGTGAGGAGGCGCGACAGCGCCGTCTCGAACCGTGCAGACCCCGCTGCGACAGCCGGGCCTTCCATCCTTCGAGACGCGCGCAGGAGCGCGCTCCTCGGGATAAGGAATAGAGCACCGGCTAGCTAGCGATCAACCACGTGCCCTTCAAATTCCGGCTTACCCCGCACCAGAAAGAGTCGGTACCACTCGATATCCTTTCGCTCGGCGATTTCGGCGTCCGAGAGTTTCGTCTTCTCGCCGAGATTCAACTGATCGATTCCAAGATTTTGCCCGGCCACATAGATTGCGTAATCGCCCCGCTCGACATCCGCAGTGATTGCCGCATTATTGTCGATCACCGACATGACATGGATCCGTCCGCTTCCGGAATGAAAATGCACACAGGTAATCCGCTGCCATTCGTCCGGCGAAGGCGGCTGATCGCTTGATATCAGCTCAATCCAATGATCGTTGAGGTCCGCTTCCGTGCCGATCATCCGGAACGCGGGAACGCCGGCAAAGCCGCGTTTGGATTTAGCAGCATCCCAGTTCCAGTCATCCTCGCTGCCAAGCGAGCTCAATGGATCGTCGCACACGACGATCTGATAATTGCTGGCAAATAACCGGGCAGCACCGAGCAAGCGCCGAGTCATGTGCAGCACCTCAGTTAAAATCGGGCTCTAATTCTCGATCTTGTACCCCGTCGCCTTCACGATCGGCTGCCAGAAGGCCGTGTTGGCGGCCAGCTCCTTCGATAGCCCATCCGCGCTGCTCCCGACCGGGATCAGCCCGATCGCGGTGAGCTTCTCCTTCACCTCGGGCTTGGCGAGCGCGGCGCTTGCGGCCGCGCTGAGCTTGCTGGCGAAGTCGGGCGGGCTGCCGGCGGGGAGCCACATGCCGTACCAGGCGTCGGCAACGAGATCGATGCCGCTTTCCTTCAGCGTCGGAACGTCAGGCGCGAATGGCGAACGCTCGGCGCTCGAGACCGCGATGATCTTCACGCCCTTGGCGCGATGCTGCGGCAGCGCATCCGCCAGCGTGGTGATCCCAAAAGAAATGTGGCCGCCGACGAGATCGTTGAGGATCGGCGCACTGCCGCGATAGGGCACGCGCGTGAGCGGAATGCCGAGATCCTTCTCGAGCTTGGAGCCCATGAAATGCGGAATGGTGCCGTTGCTGGGCACGCCGAACGAGGCCTTGTCCGGATGCGCCTTCAGCCAGGCGACAAATCCCTTGAAATCGGCGACGTCCATCGCCGGACTGACCACCAGTGCGAATTCGAACCGCGCCAGGAGCGACACCGGCATGAAATCCTTGGCCGTGTCGAAGCTCGGTGTCGTCTCCACCATCGGCAGCAGGTACATGGTCGGCCCCGTCGTCACCAGCACCATGCTGCCGTCGGGGCTTGCGCCCTTCACCGCCTTGATGCCGATCAGGCCATCGCCGCCGGTGCGGTTCTCGACCACGATGGTCCGTTGCAACACCGGCGCCATCTCCTGCGCGATCAGCCGGCACAGCGTGTCGCCGCCGGCTCCCGCCGCGAAGGGAAAGATGATCTTGCTCAGCCCGGCCTGCGCCTGCACCTCGCCCGCCTGCGCCAGCAGCGGCAGGCCCATACATCCGGCGATGAATTTGCGGCGATCCATACGTGTCCTCCCCAGCCCATTATTGGTTGGCGGCATTAGAGCCGGGCCGGCGCTCAAGACAAGGCCCAAGGACAGCGCGGACCTTCGCCGTTTACCATTCTGGCCGCCTTGCGCCGGTCACCATCCTGCTGCAAAAGCAGGGCTCATCGGCGCCGCCCGTCGCTCCGCCGTTTCCCGAGCAATTCGTTACACGCGCCAGCACATACCCACATGGCCAGCCCCGAACTCAGTCAATTCCGCCGCATCGTCGTCAAGGTCGGCTCCGCGCTGCTGGTCGATTCCGACAAGGGCGAGGTGCGGGCCTCGTGGCTCGCCGCGCTCGCCGACGACATGGCCAAGCTGCACCGCGAGGGCCGCGACGTGCTCGTGGTGTCCTCGGGCTCGATCGCGCTCGGCCGCAGCCGGCTCAAGCTGCCGCGCGGCACGCTGAAGCTGGAGGAGAGCCAGGCCGCAGCCGCCGTCGGCCAGATCGCGCTGGCGCGGATCTGGTCGGAGGTGCTCGGGGCGCATGGCATCGGGGCCGGGCAGATTTTGGTGACGCTGCAGGACACCGAGGAGCGCCGCCGCTATCTCAACGCCCGCTCCACCATCGGCAAGCTGCTGGAATGGCGCGCGATCCCTGTCATCAACGAGAACGACACCGTCGCCACCAACGAGATCCGCTACGGCGACAACGACCGCCTCGCCGCGCGCGTCGCCACCATGGCGAGCGCGGACCTCCTGGTGCTGCTGTCCGACATCGACGGGCTCTACGACGCCCCGCCGAAGAACAATCCGAACGCAAAACTGATTCCAGTGGTGGAAAGCATCTCCTCCGAGATCGAGGCGGTGGCGGGAGACGCCGAGTCCGAGCTGTCGCGCGGCGGCATGCGCACCAAGGTCGAGGCCGCCAAGATCGCGACCACCGGCGGCACGCATATGCTGATCGCCTCCGGCAAGATCGAGCATCCCTTGCAGGCGATCGCCAATGGCGGCCGCTGCACCTGGTTCCTGACGCCGGCCAATCCCATCACCTCGCGAAAGCGCTGGATCGCGGGCTCGCTGGAGCCGAAGGGTACGCTGACCATCGACGCCGGCGCGGTCGCGGCGCTGCGTGCCGGCGCCAGCCTGCTGCCGGCCGGCGTGATCAAGGTCGAGGGCCAGTTCGCCCGCGGCGACGCCGTGATCGTGCGTGGCCCCGATACCAGCGAGGTCGGCCGCGGCCTGATCGCCTATGACGCCGACGACGCCGAACGGATCAAGGGCCGCTCCTCTCCGGACGTGATGGCCATCCTCGGCATCAGCGGGCGGTCGGAGATGATCCACCGCGACGATCTGGTGGTGGGCGGGTAAGGCCGCCTCCGTCATTCCGGGGCGGTGCGCTAGCACCGAACCCGGAATCTCGAGATTCCCCGGTGCGCAATTGCGCATCTGAGGTCCTGGTCCTTCGGACCATCCCGGAATGACGGCGTAGGTGGTGCGTGGATGGCCGGGTCAAGCCCGGCCATGACGCCGCGGCTGGGCCAGTGGCCGAGGCCCGAACCCGCGTTCCGAAGCCCAGCCATACCCTCCCCGCCCTTCGCAAAAGCGGGATTTCCGTGCTAGGACACCGCCTTAGCAGAAGGTTTTGACCCCCATGGCCGCCCCCCTCAAAGCCGTTGACGGCAATGCCGACCTCCAGGCGCTGATGTCCGATCTCGCCACCCGTGCCCGCGCCGCCGCGCGCGTGCTGGCGCTGGCGCCGCCGGAGCAGAAGAACCGGGCTCTGGAAGCCATGGAGCGGGCGATCCGCGCGAACTCCGCCGCGATCCTCGCCGCCAACGCCGAGGACGTCGCGGAGGCCCGCGCGTCGAGCAACATGACCGCCTCCTTCATCGATCGCCTGACGCTGACGCCGGCGCGCGTGGAGTCGATGGCCGAGGGCATCGGCATCGTGCGCGGCATCGCCGATCCGATCGGGATCGTCACCGAGAGCTGGCAGCGGCCGAACGGCATGACCATCGAGCGCGTGCGCGTGCCGCTCGGCGTCGTCGGCGTGATCTTCGAAAGCCGGCCGAACGTTGCGGCGGATGCCGGCGTGCTGTGCCTGAAGTCCGGCAATGCCGTGATCCTGCGCGGCGGCTCCGACAGTTTCCGCTCGTGCCGCGCGATCCATGACTGCCTGGTGCAGGGCCTGCGCGACGCCGGCCTGCCCGAAGCTGCGATCACGCTGGTGCCGACGCGCGACCGCGCGGCGGTCGGCATGATGCTGTCAGGATTGAACGGCGCCATCGACGTGATCGTGCCGCGCGGCGGCAAGAGCCTCGTCGCGCGCGTCGAGCAGGAAGCGCGCGTGCCGGTATTCGCGCATCTCGAAGGCGTCAACCACGTCTATATCGATGCCAGCGCCGACCTCGCCATGGCGAAGTCGATCGTGCTCAACGCCAAGATGCGCCGCACCGGCGTCTGCGGTGCGGCCGAAACGCTGCTGGTCGATCGCGCCGCTGCCGGCACAAATCTGAAGCCGCTGGTCGAGATGCTGCTCGAGGCCGGCTGTGAAGTGCGCGGCGACGATGCCGTTCAAAAAGCCGACGCGCGTGTAAAGCCTGCCAGCGATGACGATTGGGATACGGAGTATCTCGACGCGATCATCGCGGCGAAGGTGGTGGACGGCGTCGACGGCGCGATCGCACATATCCAGAATCACGGCTCGCACCACACCGACGCGATCGTGAGCGCGGATGAGGTTGCTGCGAAAAAATTCCTCAGCGAGGTCGATTCCGCGATCGTGCTGCACAACGCCTCGACGCAGTTCGCCGATGGCGGCGAGTTCGGCTTCGGCGCCGAGATCGGCATCGCCACCGGTCGCTTCCATGCCCGTGGCCCGGTCGGCGCCGAGCAACTCACGAGCTTCAAGTATCGCGTTCACGGCACCGGGCAGACGCGGCCGTAAAGTCGCAGGGCGGGCATTGAGCAACAATTTCGTCGTGCCGCGTTTCGTGGCGCAAGCGGTCCCGTCCCACACCGAGGGCATGCGCATCGGCCTGCTCGGCGGCTCGTTCAATCCGCCGCATCAGGCCCATCGCGCAATCAGCCGCTTCGCGTTGACGCGATTGCAACTCGATCGTGTCTGGTGGCTGGTGACCCCCGGCAATCCGCTCAAGGAGAACGGCAATCTGCATGAGCTCGGCGAGCGCATGCAGGCCGCGCGCGACGTCGCTGATGACCCGCGGATCGAGGTGAGCTGTCTCGAATCCGTCATTCGTACCCGCTATACTATCGACACGATCAACACCTTGCGCCGCCGCTTCTCGGGCCTGCGCTTTGTCTGGATTATGGGCGCCGATAATCTCGCTCAATTCCATCGTTGGCAGGACTGGCGGCGCATCGCTGCCCAGGTGCCGATGGCAGTGATCGATCGTCCGCCGAAGAGTTTTCGTGCCCTCGCCTCGCCCGCCGCCAGGGCCCTGGCGCGCTACCGCCTGCCCGAGGAAAAGGCGGCATTGCTCGCGGACCGGCCTGCGCCGGCCTGGGTCTTTCTGACCGGTTTGAAGCTTAATCTCTCCTCAACGGGCCTGCGGAACCCGGACGGGAGCTGGAAGGGAACCACGTGAGAGGGCGTGTGTGGAGCGGCGTGGGGCTTGGGGCTGTCTGGCATATTGAAACCCTTAACCCTACATGATGTAGTGTAACCGGTGGGCGCCGGATTCGGCGTTCGCGATACAGTGAAAGGAATGGTCCCTGACCACATCTGTATTGTCCAAGTCTGTTTTACCCAAGGTTGCCAAGCCTACGCGTAAAACATCGACCAAAGCGGCCTTGCAGGCGCAACCCGACGCCGACAAGACGCTGAGCCTGATCCTCTCCCGCCTCGAGGATATGAAGGCGGAAGAGACGGTCACCATCGACCTTCGCGGCAAATCGGCGTACTCCGACTACATGATCGTCACCACCGGCCGGGTGAACCGGCACGTCGGCGCGATCGCGGACAACGTCACGAAGGGCCTCAAGGAAAACGGCATCAAGAGCATCCATGTCGAGGGCTTGCCCAATTGCGACTGGGTGCTGATCGATTCCGGCGATGTGATCGTGCACGTGTTCAGACCCGAGGTCCGCGAGTTCTACAACCTTGAGCGGTTGTACACGCAGGGCCCAGGGGCGGCGAAAGCGATCTAGGCTCACCGAGCCGATTTCGAATCGGCTGACGCGCATGTTAGCGTCGTGCGCGCGCAACCTGCGCGCGGTCTCGAAAACGACTCTGAAGATATCATGCGCGTTGCTGTCATTGCGGTGGGCCGGCTGAAGCAGGGCCCCGAACGGGAGCTTGCCGACCGCTATTTCGAGCGGTTCGACGAAGCCGGTCGCAAGCTCGGATTCCGCGAGCTCAGCATCCACGAAATCCCCGAAAGCCGCGCACGCGACGCCGCGACGCGGATGGCCGAAGAGGCCGCGGCGATCTCCGCGCATGTTCCCGAAAAATCGATCCTGGTGGCGCTGGACGAGCGCGGCCAGAATCTCGACTCCACCGTATTCGCACGGCATCTCGGGCGCTGGCGCGACGAAGGTGCCGGTCATACTATCTTCGTGATCGGGGGGGCGGACGGACTTTCGCCCGAATTGCGCCGTAAGGCGAAGCTCGCGATCGCGTTCGGCGCTGCGACCTGGCCGCATCAAATGGTCCGCGTCATGCTTCTGGAACAGCTTTATCGGGCCGCCACCATCCTGGCCGGCCATCCCTATCACCGCGCGTGACGCGCGCCACAACGAGCACCTTTGCCTAACGCGATGCGAGCGCCTGCCCTTAACCTGCTGCTGATTGCGAGCGTCTCGGGCGCAAGCCTCGCGCAGGCTTGCATAAGCCTCGCGCAAGCTCAGACCGCAGCGCCGGTGCCGCAGACCGCGGCGGTCTCGCCCGACGCGATCAAGCAGCGCGAGCAGGAGCTCGAGGCCGCGCGCGCAAGGCAGAAGAGCGCGGAGGAGGCGCAGGCCAAGCTCAAGGCCGAGATCTCCTCGCTCGGCCAGGACCGCACCCAGCTCAATCAGCAATTGATCGATACCGCCGCCAATGTGCGCACTGTCGAGACCAAGATCGACGAGGCCGAAGCGCGGCTGCGCACGCTGAGCGGTCGCGAGCAGGAGATGCGCTCCTCGCTCGATTCGCGCCGCGCCGACATCGTCGAGGTGCTGGCGGCGTTGCAGCGCGCCGGAAGGCGCACGCCGCCGGCCCTGCTGGTACGGCCCGAGGATGCGCTGCAATCATTGCGCACGGCGATGCTGCTCGGCGCGGTTGTGCCGGAATTGCGCGGCCGCGCGGAGAAGATCGCCAGCGAACTCGGCGAGCTCGTGGCCCTGCGCAAGACCATCGCGAGCGAGCGCGACCAGCTCGCCTCCGACCGAGACAGGGTCAGGAACGACCAGACCCGCCTCGCCGCCCTGATCGACGAGCGGCAGCGCCAGCAGGCCTCGCGCGAAAAGGACCTCGATGCCGAGAGCTCGCGCGCCATCGCGCTTTCAAGACAGGTCGGCGATCTCCAGGGGCTGATCACCAAGATGGAGCAGGACCTGCAAAGCGCCGCCAAGGCCGCCGAGAAGGCGGCCGAGGCAGCAAGGCAGGCCGAGGCCAAGGCAGCCGCCAGCGCCAATGCCAGCGCAAAGTCCGGCCCTGGCGCTTTCAAGGACCGCTCCCGGACCACCCCTGCGATTGCCTTCGCGTCGGCCAAGGGGCTCCTGCCGCTTCCGGTTAACGGTAACAAGATCAGGGACTTTGGCGGTTCCGACGGGGTCGGCGGGGTCCAGAAGGGCATTTCCCTGGCCACCAAGCCCGGCTCCCAGGTCACAACGCCGTGTGACGGCTGGGTGGTCTATTCCGGCCCATTCCGCAGCTATGGACAACTCTTGATCCTCAATGCCGGGGGCGGGTATCATGTCCTGATCGCCGGGATGGAGCGCATTTCGGTAAACATCGGACAGTTTGTGCTCACGGGGGAGCCAGTCGCGACCATGGGGTCGACCTCTCAAGTCGCCTCCATTCTCGCCACGAACGCGAGTCAACCTGTGCTGTATGTCGAGTTCCGCAAAGACGGCACTCCAATCGATCCAGGCCCATGGTGGGCCGCAAATGAAGGCGAGAAGGTTCGCGGATGATGCGCAAGACTTCAGTTATTCTCCTCAGCGCGGCCACCGGTGCGGCGCTGACGCTGTTCGTTACCCAGCCGCGCGCAGTGTTCATGGGCTCCAGCGCGCGAGCCGCGACTGCGGACACCTATCGCCAGCTCAACCTCTTCGGCGACGTCTTCGAGCGCGTCCGCTCCGACTATGTCGAGAAGCCCGATGACACCAAGCTGATTGAATCCGCCATCAGCGGCATGCTCACCGGCCTCGATCCGCATTCGAGCTACATGGACGCCAAGAGCTTCCGCGACATGCAGGTGCAGACCCGCGGTGAGTTCGGCGGTCTTGGCATCGAGGTCACGATGGAAGACGGCCTGATCAAGGTGGTCTCGCCGATCGACGACACGCCCGCCTCGCGCGCCGGTATCATGGCCAACGACATCATCACCAATCTCGACGACGAGGCGGTGCAGGGCCTGACCCTGAACCAGGCGGTCGAGAAGATGCGCGGTCCGGTCAACACCAAGATCAAGCTGAAGATCATCCGCAAGGGCCAGGACAATCCGATCGACGTCACGCTGGTGCGCGACAACATCCGTGTCCGCTCGGTGCGCGCCCGCATCGAGGCCGACGACATCGCCTACATCCGCATCACCACCTTCAACGAGCAGACCACCGAAGGCCTGAAGCGCGAGGTCGCCAACCTCTCGAATCAGATCGGCGACAAGCTCAAGGGCTACATCATCGACCTCCGCAACAACCCGGGCGGCCTGCTCGAGGAAGCGGTCACCGTCTCCGACTCGTTCCTGGAGAAGGGCGAGATCGTCTCGACCCGCGGCCGCAATGCCGAGGAGACCCAGCGCCGCACCGCGCATGCGGGCGACCTCACCAAGGGCAAGCCGGTCATCGTGCTGGTCAATGGCGGCTCGGCCTCGGCGTCGGAAATCGTCGCCGGCGCGCTGCAGGACCACAAGCGCGCGACCATCGTCGGCACGCGCTCGTTCGGCAAGGGCTCGGTGCAGACCATCATCCCGCTCGGCTCGGGCAACGGCGCGCTGCGCCTGACCACGGCGCGCTACTACACGCCGTCGGGCAAGTCGATCCAGGCCAAGGGCATCGTGCCCGACATCGAAGTGCTCCAGGACGTGCCGGACGAGCTGAAGTCGCGCACCGACACCAAGGGCGAGGCTTCGCTGCGCGGCCATCTCAAGAACGACGGCGACGAGAAGACCGGCTCGCAGTCCTACGTCCCGCCGGACGCCAAGGACGACAAGGCGCTCAAGCTCGCCGACGATCTGCTCCACGGCATCAAGAACAGCGCCTCCGCAGCGCCGACGCCGGGCGGCGACAACAAGGCGACGGCCGACAGGCCCAAGGCCGCGAACTAAGGCAGCGCATCAAGCGATCCAAAGAAAAGGGCGGCTCCCAGAGCCGCCCTTTTTGCTTTGGAACTCAGGTCCGCGGCTCCGGAAGAGCGGCGCTTCCTCACCTCTCCCGCTTGCGGGAGAGGGGCGCACCTCCATCCGATTCGATCACGCCCCCCGGCCTCTCCCGGCCTGCCGCCACTTGACCCCGGCGTGGTATCGTCGGGGTGAGTGATTCGGGATCTCGCATGACTGAAACGGCCGATGATCTGAGCGCCCCGCTCGGACAGGACAAGCCGCGCCGCAAACGCCGGCTGCGGCTGCCGTTCACGGCCATGCAGCTCCTCGCCGTCATGCTCGGCCTGTTCCTCGTCACCTTCGCCGGTTTCGCCATCTTCAACAAGGATCCGCTCGGCGGCGAGCCGATGACGCGGATCGCGATCCGCGAGCCCAAAGCGACCGACGAGAAGCCGGTCGCCTCCGGTCATGGGCAGGATCAGGCCCAGACGAGCAAGCATGAGACCAAGGAAGCGGCGAAGCCGGCGGGCGAGCAGAAGACCGTCACCATGATCGACGGCTCCACCGGCGCGCGCCGTGACGTCGTGATCGGCGCCGGCGATGCCGCGGACAAGGGTGACGCGGCGGCCGCATCAGCCCCGCCGCCCGTCATGGCGGGGATCGACACGAAGCTGCTGGAGAAGTCGCGCTATGGCATGATCCCCGTGGTCGCCGGAGACCTGAAGCCCTTCAACGTCTATGCGGCGGACGCCGATCGCGCCAAGGCCGCCAAGATGCCGGTGGTCGCGATCGTGATCGGTGGCCTCGGCGTCGGCGCGGCAAAAACCACCGATGCGATCATGAAGCTGCCGGCCGCGGTGACGCTGGCCTTCACGCCCTACGGCGCCGATCCCGGCAAGCTCGCCGAACGCGCCCGCGCCCAGCGCCACGAGATCTTCCTCCAGATCCCGATGGAGCCCTACGACTTTCCGGACAACGATCCAGGGCCGCAGACGCTGCTAACCTCGCTCACCACCGACCAGAACATGGACCGCCTGTACTGGCACCTGAGCCGGATGCAGGGCTATGCCGGCATCACCAATTTCATGGGCGCCCGCTTCATCGCGACGGACGCGGCGATGCAGCCGGTCATCCGCGAGGCGGCCAAGCGCGGTCTCGGCTTCTTCGACGACGGCTCCTCGCCGCGCAGCATCGCGCCGCAGGCCGCCGGGAGCCAGGCGATGCCGTTCGGCAAGGGCGACATCGCGATCGACGCGGTGCCGACCGCGACCGAGATCGACCGCGCCCTCAACAAGCTCGAAGCGGCAGCGCGCGAGCGCGGCGCCGCAATCGGCACCGCCTCGGCCCTGCCCGTCTCGATCGAGCGCATCAGTGCCTGGACCCGGACATTGAGCGACCGAGGTATCCTTTTGGTGCCATTGACAACCGTGATGCTGAAATCAAAATCCAGCTAAATCAACGGATTGGTACGGCACGAGGTCGGCGGGGCCTGTTCGAGCCCTACCGACAGCACGCGGAGAGGTCTGGCGGAATGGCGCGTTACGAGGATCTGCCCTACCGGACCTGCGTCGGTGTGATGCTGATCAACCCAAAGGGACTGGTGTTCATCGGCCGCCGCGCCGGCGGCGTCGAGCATGTCGACGACAGCCATGTCTGGCAGATGCCGCAAGGCGGCGTCGATCCCGGCGAGGACACCTGGGAGGCCGCGCGCCGCGAGCTCTATGAGGAAACCAGCGTGCGCTCGGTCGAGCGGCTCGGCGAGGTTCCGGACTGGCTCACCTACGACATTCCGCGCACGGTGGCGGGCCGCGCCTGGAAGGGCCGCTATCGCGGCCAGCGCCAGAAATGGTACGCAGTGCGCTTCACCGGCAAGGACAGCGAGATCAATGTCGAGAAGCCCGGCGGCGGCGGCCACAAGGCCGAATTCGTGAGCTGGCGCTGGGAGCCGATGAAGAACCTCCCCGGGCTGATCATCCCGTTCAAGCGCCCGGTCTACGAGCGCGTGGTGCAGGAATTTTCCGCGCTGGCGGACGACTAGATCAGTCGTCGCGCCCTCGGTCGTCGTCCCCGCGAAGGCGGGGACCCATAACCCCAGGGAGTAGTTTTGCCACGGATGGCAACCACGAGCTTTCAACCGACGGCGGCCTGTGGTTATGGATTCCGGGCTCGCGCTTTGCGCGCCCCGGAATGACTGAGATGACCAACGAAAAACCCTACCGCCCCAACGTCGGCATCGCGCTGTTCAATGCCCACGGCCGCGTGCTGATCGGCCACCGCTTCAAGGGCGACGGGCCCGAGATCATCCTGCCCGGCCTCGACTGGCAGATGCCGCAGGGCGGTGTCGACGAGGGCGAGAACCTGCGCGATGCGGCGATGCGCGAGCTGTGGGAGGAGACCAGCGTCGTCAGCGCCGACTATCTCGGCGAGACCGACTGGTTCACCTACGAATTCCCGCCCTATGACGGACCGCAGACGCATCGCCTGGCAAAATTCCGCGGCCAGCGCCAAAAATGGTTCGCGCTGCGCTTCACCGGCAAGGACGACGAGATCGATCCGCTGACACCGCGCAACGACCAGCCCGCCGAATTCGACGCCTGGCGCTGGGAGCGCCTCGACCGCGTCGCCGACCGTGGTGCCGTTCCGGCGCGAGGTCTATCGCGCCGTGGCACGAGAGTTTGCGCCGTTCGGAAACTGAGCCTGCGAAAACAACCCCATGCACAGTAGAGCGGGGGGTTGAAATCATTAGAGATCTTTTTGTCGGGGGTGCGTGTAAGGGAGGCACCGCTCTCTCCCTCTCTCCCCCGCAAGGGGGGAGGGAACGCACCTCCGCTAGCGCGCTAGTCGGGGCTGATCCAGGCAAGTCCTAATTGATCGGTCCCACCGTGAACGGGCCGATGGCGATGACGTGGCAATCGCTGTCGCGCTTGGCGCACTCGCCGAGTGCGGCATTGACGGCGGTCTGCTCGTCGGCGGCTTTCAGGCCGAGACCCGGGCGGCCGGCGGTACCGACCGCAACCGCATTCCAGCCCATGGCATCGCCGAGCTTGCGCACGACGTCGTCGCGCGCGTCGGCGACGATCGAGGGATTGCTGGCGGCATGGAAGAAGCCGGTGATCCTGAACAGGGCCGGGATCGGCACGACGAAATTGTCGTCGACCGCGACGATCATGCAGGCGACGCCGGCGATGGCGCCGCACGATTCCAGCGAACGCCGCGCCGCATCCTCGGCGGAGGCTGCACCGAGCACCATGAAATATTGTCCGCCCGGGCCGAGTGCGACCGATCGGGATTTCGCCGCCGGCACGAACATGTTCTCGAGCCGCACCTTTTGCTGTTCGCGCACGATCGGAAAATCCTTCGACGCGAAGGCCCGCTCGGTCATGGCGTCATGCCGGAAGTACGGCGACGGCGGCATCGGCGGCTTGCCGTGGGCGTAGACGACGTTGTTGCCGACCGCATAGATCTCGCAGCGCCGCGGCGATTGCGCCGCATCGGCGCGTTTCTGGCACTGCTCGATCGCGCCGTTGCGCGCAGCCTCCTCGCTCGGCTGGTTCAACACCGAGCCGGTGAAGCCGCCGATATTCAGCGCGAAGGCCTTGTAGTCGCCGGCGGCCGAATAATCGCCGGCGAGGTAATTGCGGACGCGCTCGTTGATGAAGGGCACGCTGTCGGCGGCAAGCTTGCCCGTCATCGGCGCGGCGGATGGTGACGGCGTTGGCATCGGCGCCATCGCAGCGCCGGCATTCGACGGCGCCATCGGGGCCATCGGCGCCTTTGCAATTTGGGTCGGCGTTGGGCTCGGCGCCGCGGCCGTCGCAGTCGGCGTTGCGCTCGGCACGGCACTGGGAGTGACCGTCGGCGTCGATGCGGCGTTCGCCGTCTGCTTGAGCTTGGTGTTGTAGAGGAAGCCCGAGACAACGATGGCGACGATCGAGACGACGGCCACCACGAGCGGCCACATCCACACCGGCGCGGCGGCGAGCTTCGCACCCGCCTTCTTCACCTGCGGCTTGGCGTAGGTGCCGTCCTCGCGCCGCATCGCCACCATGTAGGCGTGCACGGGCGTCGGGATGTTCTTGACCTCCTGCGCGCCGATATCGGCGAACTGCACCGAGAGCTTGTTGGCGACCTGCTCGTGCACCGCGCGGGAGACGCAGATGCCGCCGACCTCGGCGAGGCCTTCGAGCCGCGCCGCGATATTGACGCCGTCGCCCAGCAAATCGCCGTCGCGCTCGACCACGTCGCCGATGGTGATGCCGATGCGGAACGACATCTGGCGGCTCGGTGGATAGGCCATGTTGCGGGTACGCAAGGACTCCTGGATGTCGATCGCGCAGCGCACCGCATCCACCGCGCTCGGAAATTCCGCGAGCACGGCATCGCCCGCCGTGTTGAAGATGCGTCCGCCCGCCTTGGCGATGAAATCGTCGACGACCTCCCGATAGGAGGCGAGACGCCGCAGCGTCTCCTCTTCGTCCTCCGCGACCAGCCTCGAGTAACCGGCAATATCGGCTGCGAAAATCGCCGCGATCTTGCGTTTCATCTGCACCCAGCCCCGGAACAAATTCGCGGGCGCAGAATGCCGCTATCTTCGGCGCGGTGCAACAAAGTTTCAGCGCCCGCCACGGTCGGTGACGAGCGCTGAACTTGTTCAGGAATTTTAGCTTGAGCCCCGGAGCGGAAGCCCCGGGGCTTAGTGCATAGCCGTGGTGTTGAGCTCGTGCTGGATGCTCTTGTAATGGTCGAGCCGCGCGATCGCGAGATCCAGCTCGGAGCCTTCCTTCTCGGACAGCTTTTCCTGCAGTTCCGCGATCTTGTCGGCGAACTGCGCCCGATCCAGCTCCTCGATCGACGTTGCGACGTCGGCGAGCACGGTCAGGCGATCTTCGGACACTTCGGCGAGCCCACCGGTCACGATGACCTTCTGCTTCTGGCCGCCGGTGATGATCGTCAGGATACCCGGCCGCACAGCAGCCACGAGGGGGGCATGTCCGGCGAGCACGCCGAAATCGCCTTCCCAGCCGGGGACATCGACCTGGTCGACCTCACCCGAGAATGCGAGCCTTTCCGGCGAGACGAGATCGAAATGGAAGGTGGCCATGGAGAACCTGCGAATGGTGAGTGGCGAATGGCGAGTGGCAAAAGAGAGAGCAGCTATTCGCTACTCCCTATTCGCTATTCGCCAGCTTAGGCGGCCTCGGCCGCCAGCTTCTTGCCCTTCTCGACCGCCTCTTCGATCGTGCCGACCATGTAGAAGGCAGCTTCCGGCAGGTGGTCGTACTTGCCTTCCACCAGGCCCTTGAAGCCCTTGATGGTGTCGGCGAGGTCGACGAACTTGCCCGGCGAGCCCGTGAAGATTTCGGCGACGTGGAACGGCTGCGACATGAAGCGCTCGACCTTGCGGGCGCGGGCCACGGTCAGCTTGTCCTCTTCCGAGAGCTCGTCCATGCCGAGAATGGCGATGATGTCCTGGAGCGCCTTGTAGCGCTGCAGCACCTGCTGGACCTGACGGGCGACCGCGTAGTGCTCCTCGCCGACGACCAGCGGGGAGAGCATGCGCGAGGTCGAGTCGAGCGGGTCCACCGCCGGATAGATGCCCTTTTCAGCGATCGAGCGCGACAGCGTGGTGGTCGCGTCCAAGTGCGCGAACGAGGTCGCGGGCGCCGGGTCGGTCAAGTCGTCGGCCGGAACGTAGATGGCCTGCACCGAGGTGATCGAGCCCTTCTGCGTGGTGGTGATGCGCTCCTGCAGCGCGCCCATGTCGGTGGCGAGCGTCGGCTGATAACCCACCGCCGAAGGAATACGGCCGAGCAGCGCCGACACTTCCGAGCCGGCCTGGGTGAAGCGGAAGATGTTGTCGACGAAGAACAGCACGTCCTGACCCTGGTCGCGGAAGTCTTCCGCGATGGTCAGACCGGTGAGCGCGACGCGGGCGCGGGCGCCCGGCGGCTCGTTCATCTGGCCGAACACCAGCGCGCACTTCGACTTCACGCTCGGATCCGGATTCTTCGGGTCCGCGTTGACCTTGGACTCGATGAACTCGTGATAGAGGTCGTTGCCCTCGCGGGTGCGCTCGCCGACGCCGGCGAACACGGAGTAACCGCCGTGCGCCTTCGCGACGTTGTTGATCAGCTCCTGGATCAGCACGGTCTTGCCGACGCCGGCGCCGCCGAACAGGCCGATCTTGCCGCCCTTGGCGTAGGGAGCGAGGAGGTCGACGACCTTGATGCCGGTGACGAGAATTTCAGCTTCGGTGGACTGGTCGGTGTAAGTCGGCGCTTCCTGGTGGATCGCGCGCAGGCCTTCCGTCTTGACCGGACCGGCTTCGTCGATCGGCTCGCCGATGACGTTGATGATGCGGCCGAGCGTGCCTTCGCCGACGGGAACGCGGATCGGAGCGCCGGTGTCGGTGACTTCCTGGCCGCGGACGAGACCCTCGGTGGTGTCCATCGCGATGGTGCGGACGGTGGACTCGCCGAGATGCTGGGCGACTTCGAGCACCAGGCGATTGCCGCCGTTCTTGGTCTCGAGCGAATTGAGAATGGCCGGGAGGTGGCCTTCGAACTGCACGTCGACGACGGCGCCGATGACCTGGGTGACGCGACCGACCTGGGCTGCCATTGAATGTCTCCTTCGATCCGAACTTCTAGACCACGGTCAGCTGACCGGGATGTTGCGTTGATGGGTACCGATGCGTCTTTGCTAGACGGCTTCGGCGCCCGAGATGATTTCGATCAGTTCCTTGGTGATCTGCGCCTGACGCGTGCGGTTGTAGACCAGCGTCTGCTTGCGGATCATCTCACCGGCGTTGCGCGTCGCGTTGTCCATCGCGCTCATCTGCGCGCCGTAGAACGAGGCGTTGTTCTCGAGCAGCGCGCGGAAGATCTGGACCGCGAGGTTGCGCGGCAGCAGGCGGGTGAGGATCTCGTCCTCTTCCGGCTCGTATTCGTAAGACGTCGTGTTGGCGGCAGCGCCCTCCTCGACCACCAGCGGGATGATCTGCTGGGCGGTCGGGATCTGCGCGATGACCGACTTGAAGCGCGAATAGAACAAGGTGCAGACGTCGAACTCGCCGGCCTCGAAGCGCGCCAGGACCTTCTTGGCGATGTCCTCGGCGTTGACGAAGCCGAGCTGGCGGACGCTGCGCAGATCGAGATGCTCGACGATCTGCTTGTCGAACTGACGGCGCAGCTGCTCGTAACCCTTGCGGCCGACGCAGAAGAATTTCACTTCCTTGCCCTGCGTGATCAGCGCCAAAGCGCGCTCGCGGGCAAGACGCACGATCGAGGAGTTGAAGGCGCCGGACAGGCCGCGCTCGCCGGTGCAGACCAGCAGCAGGTGGACCTGATCGCGGCCGGTGCCGGCCAGCAGCGTCGGCGCGCCGGGCGAACCCGCAGCGGCGCTGGCGATGTTGGAGATCACCGCGCTCATCTTGTCGGCATAGGGACGCGCGGCTTCCGCCGCGGTCTGCGCGCGACGCAGCTTGGAGGCCGCGACCATCTGCATGGCCTTGGTGATCTTTTGCGTCGCCTTGGTGGAGGCGATGCGGACGCGCATGTCTTTAAGTGACGCCATTCTTCGTCCCCAGCGATCAGCCTGTGGCTCGACCGCGACCCTATCCTTTCGTCATGCCCGGGCTTGTCCCGGGCATCCACGTCTTTCCCCTCCACGCGGCGACGCGTGGATGGCCGGGACAAGCCCGGCCATGACGGGCCTCTTAAGCGAAGCTCTTCGCGAAGCCTTCGACCACCGACTTCAGCTTGGCGGCGCTGTCGTCCGAGAGGTCACGGCTGTCGCGGATCGTGTTGAGGAGGTCGGCATTCTTGCCGCGCAGCAGCGACAGCAGGCCGTCCTCGAACGCGCGCACCTTGTTGACCGGAAGCGGGTCGAGATAGCCGTTGGTGCCGGCCCAGATCACGCAGACCTGCTCTTCCATCTTCAGCGGCGAGAACTGCGGCTGCTTCAGGAGCTCGGTCAGGCGCGAACCACGGTTCAGCAGGCGCTGGGTCGAGGCGTCGAGGTCGGAGCCGAACTGCGCGAACGCCGCCATTTCGCGGTACTGCGCGAGCTCGCCCTTGATCTTGCCGGCGACCTTCTTGGTGGCCTTGGTCTGCGCCGAGGAGCCGACGCGCGACACCGACAGACCGACGTTCACCGCAGGACGGATACCCTGGAAGAACAGGTCGGTTTCCAGGAAGATCTGGCCGTCGGTGATCGAGATGACGTTGGTCGGGATGTAGGCCGACACGTCGTTGGCCTGGGTTTCGATGACCGGCAGCGCCGTCAGCGAGCCCGAACCATGGTCCTTGCTGAGCTTCGCCGCGCGCTCGAGCAGGCGGGAGTGCAGATAGAACACGTCGCCCGGATAGGCTTCGCGGCCCGGCGGACGGCGCAGCAGCAGCGACATCTGGCGGTAAGCGACGGCCTGCTTGGACAGATCGTCGTAGATGATGACGGCGTGCATGCCGTTGTCGCGGAAGAATTCGCCCATGGTGCAGGCAGTAAAGGGGGCGATGTACTGCATCGGCGCCGGATCCGAGGCGGTGGCGGCGACGACGATCGAGTATTCGAGCGCGCCCTGCTCTTCCAGCACCTTCACGAACTGGGCGACGGTCGAACGCTTCTGGCCGACCGCGACGTAGACGCAATACAGCTTGATGTTCTCGTCGGGCTGCGCGTTGAGCGGCTTCTGGTTCAGGATGGTGTCGAGCGCGATCGCGGTCTTGCCGGTCTGACGGTCGCCGATGATCAGCTCGCGCTGGCCGCGGCCGATCGGGATCAGGGCGTCGATCGCCTTGAGGCCGGTCGCCATCGGCTCGCTCACCGACTTGCGCGGAATGATGCCGGGCGCCTTGACGTCGACGCGCATACGCTTGTCGGCCTGGATCGGACCCTTGCCGTCGATGGGATTGCCGAGCGCGTCGACGACGCGGCCGAGCAGGCCCTTGCCGACCGGCGCGTCCACGATGGCGCGGGTGCGCTTGACGGTCTGGCCTTCCTTAATCTCGCGGTCGGCACCGAAAATAACGACACCGACGTTGTCGGTTTCGAGGTTCAGCGCCATGCCGCGGGTGCCGTTCTCGAACTCGACCATTTCACCGGCCTGGACGTTGTCCAGACCATAGACGCGGGCGATACCGTCGCCGACGGACAGCACCTGTCCGACTTCGGAGACTTCAGCTTCCTGGCCGAAATTCTTGATCTGGTCCTTGAGGATCGCGGAAATTTCCGCGGCGCGGATGTCCATCAGCCTGCCTCTTTCATCGCGTGCTTGATCGAATTGAGTTTGGTGCGAAGCGAACCATCGACCATGCGGCTGCCCAGCTTGACGACGAGGCCACCGATGATCGAGGGATCGACTTTCACGTTCAGCGCGACGTCCTTGCCGGTCACCGACTTCAGGGCAACCTTGAGGGCGTCGAGATTCTTGTCAGAGAGCGCTTCCGCCACGGTCACGTCGGCCGTCGTCTCGCCCTTGAACTTGGCGACGAGGGCGCGATAGGCGCGGATGACGTCAGCCACCGCGAACAGGCGGCGGTTGGCGGTCAGCACTTTGAGGAAATTGGCGGAGATGCCGGCGATGCCGGCCTTGTCCAGCACAGCCCCAAGCGCCTTGGTCTGGGCCTCGGCCGCGAACACCGGGCTGCGGACGAGGCGCTTGAGATCGGCGCTCTCGTTCAGCAAGGCATCGAATTTATCGAGATCGGCCTTGACCTCGTCGACCACTTTCTGGTCGCGGGCCAGTTCAAACAAGGCCGTTGCATAACGGCCCGACACACCTGAAACGGACGTATCTTCTGCAGCCACAGACGCGCTCTTTTTGCTGTCAAACTCGCAAGGGAAAAACCGTCGCCACGAAGCGGCGCCTAGCGATCCAAGCCCTTGGAATTCAAGCGGGACTTCGATTTTCGGCCGACACGGGAGGTGCCGGGTCCGTTAAAATCGCGGCTTTGCTAACATAGCAGGCGCGCACGTGCAACATGACGCCAAATTAAAGGCATGAGGTTCGTTCGCCAGTTCGTCGCAGTCGCGCGCGCGGAATGATGAGCTCTCAGGCAACCTTTCCAGTCAACCTGCCGTGCCACGGAATTGCCGCGAGCCTTACGGCGACATCTCGCCATTTCGTTCCTGCCCCCAGCGCATAGCGGCCATGAACACGGATCGCAGAGGCGTGACAGCGGGCCGGCCTGCGCCCCCTTCCGAATACTTATCGAATTCTAAAGATCGGGAACAACGACTTCGCTTTACAGTATTCGTAAGTAAATTGAAGGTTAACGAATTATTAAAATGGAAAATTGCGGAACATCCGCTGCAATATCGGTGCCAGTCACAAGACATGTCATGACGACATATAATGGATTTACTGCCCAATTCACGCCTCATTGGGAATCGAAACGCCGTCCCGCTCACAAACTGATGGGGGCTCCACTTGCCACATATGTGGCAATACTAGCTTAGGGACCGATAAATGCTGTCTTTGAAGACGCTGGGCACCGTGACCCGGCCGCGCACGGCGATTGCCTTTGTTGCCGCAACTCTCATCGTCGGTGGAACTGCCACCGAAGCTTCCGCCAAATCCCGGCATCACCACCGGCACTCGCACCATCACCGCCACCACGCCCAGGCCGACACCAATGCCGGCGCAGAGTGGCGCAACGCCAATGCGTCCATGACCCCGTCCTCGGGCACCGGCCGCAGCTTCTCCGGCATGGCCTCCTATTACGGCAACGAATCCGGCAGCCGCACCGCCTCGGGCCAGCGCTTCAACCAGAATGCCATGACCGCGGCACACCGTTCGCTGCCGTTCGGCACCAAGCTCCGCGTCACCCATGGCGGCCAGAGTGTCATCGTCACCATCAATGACCGTGGCCCGTTCATTCGCGGCCGCGTGCTCGACCTCTCCACGGGCGCAGCCCGCGCCATCGGCCTCACCGGCGCCGGTGTCGGCCGCGTCACCGCCGAAGTCGTCTCGTAAGGCGTTCAAGACGCCTCACATTGCCCGCGCAGATTTCATCAGTTTGATGCGCGCATGAAACAAGCCCGCGGTCTTGGGGGACCGCGGGCTTTTTTATTCCCTGTCATTCCGGGGCGCGACGAAGTCGCGAGCCCGGAATCCATTGGGCGACAGAGTCTGCGGTGAAATGGATTCCGGGCTCGCGCTGCGCGCGCCCCGGAATGACGGTCGCTACAAAAAGCTCTGCGGATCGACGTCGACTTCCAGCTTCAGATTGCCTGTCGGCTTCGGGCACACCGCGAGCCAGTTGCGCAAGTAATCCGAAAGGTCAAAGCCGCGCGCCGACTTCACCAGGATACGGAAGCGGTAGCGGCCCTTGATCACGGCGAGCGGGGCTTCGGCCGGGCCCAGCACGACGACGCGCTCGTCGCGCGGGGCGAGCGCCACCAGCTTGCGGCCGAAACCATCCGCGCTCGGGCGGTCGCCCGCGGAGATGATCAGGCTCGCGAGCCGGCCGAACGGCGGATAGAGCGTTCTCTCGCGCAGGTCGATCTCGCTGTCGTAAAAGGCCTCGCGGTCGCAGGCGATCAGCGCCTTCATCACGGGATGATCGGGCTGGTGGGTCTGGAGATAGCCGACGCCGCGGCCCTGCTCGCGGCCGGCGCGGCCGATCACCTGGTTGAGCAATTGCCAGGTACGTTCCGCCGCGCGCGGATCGCCATTGCTAAGGCCGAGATCCGCATCGACCACGCCGACGAGATTGAGTCGCGGGAAATTGTGGCCCTTGGCGACGAGCTGGGTGCCGATGATGATGTCGACGCGGCCCTCGGCGATCTCGGCGAGCTCCGAGCGCATCGTCTCGATCGAGGTGATGAGATCGCTCGACAGCACCATGGTGCGTGCGTCCGGGAACAGCGCGGCCGCCTCCTCCTGCAAACGCTCGACGCCGGGCCCGACCGCGACCAGCGATTCCTCCGCCGAGCAGTTCGGGCAGAGATGCGGGCGCGGCATCGAGAAGCCGCAATGGTGGCAGACGAGGCGCTGGCGGAATCGGTGATCGACCAGCCAGGCATCGCAGATGGTGCAGGCGAAGCGATGGCCGCAAGCGCGGCACAGCGTCAGCGGCGCATAGCCGCGGCGGTTGAGGAACAGGAGCGCCTGCTCGCGCCGCTCGATCGCGGTCCTGATCTCGCCTGCAAGCCGCGGCGAGATGAAGCGGCCGCGCGCGGGCGGCTCGCGGCGCAGGTCGATGGCCTCGATATGCGGCATGTGCTGGCCGCCGAAGCGCGACGGCAGCGCGACGCGCTGATAGCGGTTCTTGCGCGCATTAACCTCGGATTCGACCGAGGGCGTCGCCGAGGCCAGCACGACCGGGATCTTTGCGATGTGCCCGCGCACCACCGCCATGTCGCGGGCGTGATAATGCACGCCCTCGTCCTGCTTGTAGGCCTGGTCGTGCTCCTCATCGACGACGATGAGGCCGAGATTGGCATAAGGCAGGAACAGCGCCGAGCGCGCGCCGACCACGACGGGCGCCGATCCCTCGGAGATCGCCGCCCAATTGCGCGCGCGGGTGCGCGGCGTCAGCTCGGAATGCCACTCGATCGGGCGCACGCCGAAGCGCTGCGCAAAACGGTCGAGGAACTGGCCGGTGAGCGCGATCTCCGGCATCAGGATCAGTGACTGTTTTCCGCGGCGGATGGTCTCCGCAACGGCCTCGAAATAGACCTCGGTCTTGCCCGAGCCGGTGACGCCGTCGAGCAGCGCGACGTGGAAGGTGCCGTTGGCCGCGAGGGCGCGCATCGCATCGACGCCGGCACGCTGCAGCGGCGAGAAATCCGGCCGGCCGAAATCGGGATCGGGTGCCGGCGGCGGCGGAGGCGGCGGCATCGGCTCGACCGTGAGCGTGCCTTCGTCGACGAGGCCATCGATCACGCCGGCGGAGACGCCGGCTTCCTTGGCGGCCTCGGACTTGCCGTGCAGCAGCCGGTCGGACAGCACCTCGATCACGCGCGCCCGCGCCGGCGTCAGGCGCCTGGGGGGATCACCGACCAGGCGCACGCCGGGGCGGACCCGCTCGGGACCCAAATTCTCGCCCATGCGCAGGCACATGCGCAGCACCATGCCGCGCGGGCTCAGCGTGTAATTGGCGACCCAGTCGACGACCGCGCGCAATTCGGGTTTCAGCGGCTGGATGTCGAGCTTCTCGCTGACCTCCTTGAGGCGGTTGTGCAGGCGCGGATCGGGGTTGGCGTTCTCGCCCCAGACCACGGCCAGCACCTCGCGCGGGCCGAGCGGCACACTGAGGAGATCGCCCGCCTTCAGCTCCATGCCGCGCGGCACCTTGTAGGAATAGGTCTGGTCGAGCGCGACCGGCACCAGCACGTCGACCATGCGGGTCGCGTTGGTAGGGGCGGCGTTGCTGCGCGACGTGTGATCCATCAACGGTCTTTGGAGGGAGAATCGGAACCTTGCGGCCTTCAGGCTAGCGCCGTGGCGCGGCCTTAGCGAACAGTAAACTGGTGTGATGCGATATACTGTGCGGAATCATTACGTCCAGAGCGCATGAGCAAAGCGGCCGCCCCCCCAATCGAGCTCGCCAGCGCCGATCCCACGATCGCGCTGGAGATGACGCGCTGGCTGGCGCATCTCGGCGCCGAGCGGCGGCTGTCGCCGAAGACGCTGGAGGCCTATGGCCGGGACTTGCGGCAGTGCCTGGATTTCCTTTGCAGCCATTGGGGCGAGCGCGTGACGCTCGAACGATTCGCATCGCTCGAAGCCACCGACATCCGCGCCTTCATGGCGATGCGCCGCGCCGACGACATTGCCGGCCGTTCATTGATGCGCGCGCTGGCGGGCCTGCGCTCGTTCGGCCGCTTCCTCGAGCGCGAGGGCAAGGGCAAGGTCGGCGCTCTCTCCGCCATCCGCGCGCCGAAGGTGGCGAAGAGCCTGCCTAAGCCGCTGCCGATGGCGTCGGCAAAGCGTCTTGCCGATGCCGACGAGCGCGCCGGCGAGGAACGCGAGACCTGGATCCTGACGCGCGATGCCGCCGTGATGGCGCTCTTGTATGGCTCGGGCCTGCGCATCTCCGAGGCGTTGGGGCTGAAGCGCCGCGAGGTGCCGCGGCCCGGCGAAGGCGACGTGCTGATCGTCACCGGCAAAGGCAACAAGACCCGCATGGTACCGGTGCTGCAGAACGTGCTGGAGCTCGTGCAGGAATACGTGTCGATGTGCCCGTATCCGTTGCCGGCGGAAGGCCCGATCTTCGTCGGCGCGCGCGGCGGTCCCCTCAGCCCACGCATCATCCAACTCGCGATGGAGCGGCTGCGCGGCGCGCTTGGCCTCCCCGACAGCGCGACGCCGCACGCGCTGCGCCATTCCTTCGCCACGCATCTGCTCTCGCGCGGCGGCGATTTGCGCGCCATCCAGGAATTGCTCGGCCATTCCTCGCTCTCGACCACGCAAATCTATACCGGGATCGATTCCGAGCGCCTGCTCGAAGTCTATGCGAGTGCGCATCCGCGGCGCTGAAGCTTAGTTGGCGAGATATTCGATCTCGTAGACATAGTTCGACCCGCGCCCGACTTCGACGCGAACCTTGGGTCTGAATTGCTGCAGCCGCTCGTAAAGCGGCGCCGTCACCTTCACGGTTTGACCCGCGATGATAACGATATAATCGGCCCTGCGCCCACTTGTTCTGCTGGCGTATTGAACACGGCCCTCGATCACGAGGCGGGACGTGAAGAGGTCGAGAACGAGCATCCGTCCGAAGAACCATGCGATGATGCTGCCGAACAGCACGATCGCGATCATCCCGCCGTACCCTTTCGCCTTGTCGCGCCATGAGCCTTGAGGCGCAGGGGCTCGCAGCTGGGAGCCGACGACCACCAGGCCGAAGAGAACGAGAAGGGCATTCATGTCGTTGATCGCGATGATCGAGCTGTTGACCCAGAGCACCACCAGCAGGAAGTAGGCCAGGCCGAACCAGATCACGATCTTGAGGATGATCGGAAAGGCCGCGCTGTTGCGGGCCTTCAGCAACGCAAACGCAGCGATGACGGCGGACGGCCAGAAGCAGGCTGCGATGAAATCCGCTGTGGTCATGTGACAGGACTAGAACAGCCAGACGGCAAAACCATTAATTGCATGCGCCATCCCGCTTGCCACTTGCGCGCGCCGCACGGTTCGGTCAATCGTTGGTAAATGAGCAGGAGGGGATTTTTATGAGCGCACATGAGAGCATGGAGCATGCCGAGCACGCCGAACACGCGTCCGGCTCGAACAAGAAGATCGCCCTCCTGATCGCCGTGCTGGCGCTGTTCCTGGCGATCTCGGAAACGCTCGGCAAGGGTGCGCAGACCGAAGCGATCAGCAAGAACGTCGAGGCCGCCAATCTCTGGGCGTTCTTCCAGGCCAAGAGCATCCGCCGCACCGTGGTCGTGACCGCGGCCGAGCAGGGCAAGCTCACGCTCGGCGCCACCACCGACGACGCGCAGAAGGCGCTGGTGCAGAAGCAGATCGACGACTGGACCAAGACCGCGCAGCGCTACCGCTCCGAGCCGGAGACCGGCGAAGGCACCGAGCAGCTCGCCGAGAAGGCCAAGCACGCCGAGCACGAGCGCGACGAGGCGACCGCGAAGTATCATCATTTCGAGCTGGCATCGGCCGCCTTCCAGATCGGCATCGTGCTGGCCTCGGCCACCATCATCACCGGCATGGTCGCACTCGCCTATGTCGGCGGCATCCTGACGCTCGCCGGCCTGATCATGACCGCGCTCGGCCTGTGGTGGCCGCACCTGATGCATTTGCATTAGGGAGCGTGTGGCGCGCGGCGTGACGCTACACAGACAGTGTCATGCCCCGGCTTTGACCGGGGCATCCAGTACGCTGCGGCCCTTCGGTTCAATCACGACTGCTGTTGGAATACTGGATCGCCCGGTCAAGCCGGGCGATGACAGCGAGTGTGTGGCGATGGCAGCGAGTCTGTAGCGAGCAGCTCACCGCGCCTCGTGCACGCTCTTCCTGAAGCGCTGGATCAGACGCAGCGTGCGGGACGACCAGCCTTCGCCGTTGCCGGCGATCAGCTCGCGGATGCGGCGTTTGATCGGGTCGACCAAGAGGTGCGCCTTGGCGCGCAGCTTCATGACGAGATCATAGAGCCGCTCGAACCAGTGCATCTCCAGCAGCTTGTCGCGCGTGACGTCGAACACGAAGGCGGTGACGCCGACGCCGAGCAGCTTTGCGAACAGGAACGTGGAGACGCCGCTCAGCCAGTATTCATGCGTGAGCAGCCACAGGCCGATCAGCTTCAGCGGAAACAGCGGGATGATCGGCACGACGAAGATGATCAGCGTCATGGCCGGCGACAGCGCATCGACGCGCTCCGTCAGCCATTGCTTGAACCGCGCGAGCGGGATGGCTGCGACAACCCGCGCGACGATCGGCTCGAGATGGTCCCACAGCCAGGCTTCGATCAGGAAGACGATCGCCAGCAGGACCCAGAGCGGTTGAAGTAGGCGGCGCAGCATGTGTTTCCCGCCCGATTCGGAGCTGGGCGTCGCCTACATATGGATGGCCCGCTTGCCGACTGCAAGCGCGGCTTCCTTGACGGCCTCCGAGCGGGTCGGATGCGCGTGACAGGTGCGGGCGAGATCTTCCGCACTGCCACCGAACTCCATGAGAACGCAGGCTTCATGGATCATTTCGCCGGCCTCGATGCCGATAATGTGCACGCCGAGCACGCGATCGGTCTTCGCATCTGCGAGAATCTTCACAAAGCCATCAGTCGTTTGGTTGACCTTGGAGCGGCCGTTGGCGGTAAAGGGAAACTTCCCGACGGTATAAGCCACACCCGCCTGCTTCAGCTCCTCCTCGGTCTTGCCGACGGAGGACACTTCCGGCGTGGTATACACGACGCCTGGGATAACGTCGTAATTCACGTGGCCGGCCTGGCCGGCGATGATCTCGGCAACCGCAACGCCTTCGTCCTCGGCCTTGTGCGCGAGCATCGGGCCTGCGACGACGTCGCCGATGGCATAGACGCCCTTCAGGCTGGTGGCGAAGTGCGGATCGATCTGCACCCGGCCGCGATTGTCGAGCGCAACGCCGGCTTCCTTCAGACCGAGACCATCCGTGTAAGGCACGCGCCCGATGCAGACGAGCACGACGTCGGCTTCCAGCGTCTCGGCGGCACCACCCGCAGCCGGTTCGATTTTCGCGAGCAATGCCTTGCTGTTCACTTCGACGCCGGTGACCTTCGAACCCAGCTTGAACGCAAAGCCCTGCTTCTCAAGGATGCGTTGGAATTGCTTGGCGATCTCGCCGTCCATGCCGGGCAGGATGCGATCCAGGAATTCGACGACGACGACTTCGGCGCCGAGCCGCTTCCACACCGAGCCGAGCTCGAGGCCGATGACGCCGGCGCCGACGATCAGGAGCTTGCCGGGGACCTTGTCGAGCGAGAGCGCGCCGGTCGAGGAGACGATGCGCTTCTCGTCGATCTCGATGCCCTTGAGACGCGCGATGTCCGAGCCGGTGGCGATCACGATGTTCTTGGTCTCGATGACCTGCGACTTGCCGTCGGCGGAGACTTCGACCTTGCCGGTGCCGAGGATCTTGCCGGTGCCCTTGAGCACGTCGACCTTGTTCTTCTTCATCAGGAACTCGACGCCCTTGACGTTGCCGTCGATGCCCTGCTGCTTGAAGTTCATCATGGCGGGCAATTCGAGCTTCGGCGCGGAAACGGAAACGCCCATCTTGGCGAAGGAATGCCCGGCTTCCTCGAACATTTCGGAGGCGTGCAGCAGCGCCTTCGACGGCATGCAGCCGACGTTGAGGCAGGTGCCGCCGAGCGTGGCGTTCTTTTCAACCACGGCGACTTTCATGCCGAGCTGGCTGGCGCGCACCGCGCAGACATAACCGCCCGGTCCGGTGCCGATGACGACGAGATCGTAGGTAGCCATGAGAGAAAGTCCCGTAAGGTTTTAGCGTGATGAGGATGTGTCAGCGTCCGCGCGGCGCGTCAGCGTCCGCCGGACACATCGAGAGTGGCTGCGGTGACGTAAGAGGCCTCGTCCGACAGCAGCCAGACGATGGCATTGGCGATTTCGTCAGATGTGCCGACGCGCTTCATCGGCACCAGATGGGCCAGACGATGGGCGCGGTCGGGCTCGCCGCCGGCGGCGTGGATCTCGGTGTCGATCAGGCCGGGGCGAATGCCGGCGACGCGGATGCCTTCGCTCGCGACCTCATAGCCGAGGCCGATGGTGAAGGAATCGATCGCGCCCTTCGACGCCGCATAGTCGACGTAAGTGTTGGGCGAGCCGAGCTTGGCAGCGACCGACGACAGATTGACGATGACGCCGCCCTTGCCGCCATGCTTGGTCGACATCCGCTTCACCGCCTCGCGCGCGCAGAGAATGGAGCCGGTGACGTTGACGGCCATGACGCGCTGGATGCGCTCGGCCGACATCTCGTCGACGCGCACGCCGCTCTTGCCGACGATGCCGCCATTGTTGACGAGGGCGCCGAGCGTGCCGAACTTGTCCGCTTCCTTGAACAAATTGAGGATGTCGTTTTCCTCGGCGACATCGCATTTCACCGCGATGGCCTTGCCGTTGCTGGCCTCGATCGTAGCTACGACCTCGTCGGCGGCCTGCTTGTTGCTGGCATAGCCGACCACGACGCGGAAGCCGCGCGCGGCCGCCGCAAGCGCGGTCGCCCGCCCGATGCCGCGGCTGCCGCCGGTGATGACAACGACTTTATCCGTCACGCGCGCCTCCATGGTTCGACACGCGCCGTCGCGAATGGCGACGGCGCTCGCAAAGCATCAGGGATCAGAGATCGAGCACCAGGCGCGCCGGATCTTCCAGGCTCTCCTTGACGCGCACCAGGAAGGTGACGGCTTCCTTGCCGTCGATGACGCGGTGATCGTAGGACAGCGCCAGATACATCATCGGGCGGACCTCGATCTTGCCTCCGACGACCATCGGGCGATCCTGGATCTTGTGCATGCCCAGGATGCCGGACTGCGGCGCGTTCAGGATCGGGGTCGACATCAGCGAGCCGTAGATGCCGCCATTGGTGATGGTGAAGGTGCCGCCCTGCATCTCGTCGATCTTGAGCTGGCCATCGCGGGCGCGGCGGCCGAAATCGGCGATGCCCTTCTCGATGTCGGAGATCGACTTGTGGTCGCAGTCGCGGACAACAGGCACGACGAGGCCCTTGTCGGTGCCGACGGCGACGCCGATGTGATAGTAGTTCTTGTAGATCAGGTCGGTGCCATCGATCTCGGCGTTGACCGCTGGGATGTCCTTCAGCGCCTGCACGACGGCCTTGGTGAAGAAGCCCATGAAGCCGAGCTTGGCGCCGTGCTTCTTCTCGAACGCGTCCTTGTAGTGGGCACGCAGCGCCATCACGTTGGTCATGTCGACCTCGTTGAAGGTCGTGAGCATGGCGGCGGTGTTCTGCACGTCCTTGAGGCGGCGCGCGATGGTCTGGCGCAGGCGGGTCATCTTGACGCGCTCTTCGCGGGCGGCATCATCGGCCGGCGACGGCGCGCGGACCTGCACGGCGGCGGCCGGCTGGTTCACCGGGGTCGGCGCGGAGGCGGCGCGCTCGATCGCAGCGAGCATGTCGCCCTTGGTGACGCGGCCGTCCTTGCCGGAGCCCGGAACGGTCGAAGCGTCGATGCCGGTCTCGGCGGAGAGCTTGCGCACGGACGGGGCGAGCGGCGCATCGGCCGGCGGCGCCTTCGCGGCCGGAGCAGGCGCGGGAGCAGCAGCGGCGGGCGCCGGAGCAGCAGCAGGCTTGGCAGGCGCGGCGGCGGGCTTCGCAGCGCCGGCGCCATCGGTGATCTGGCCGAGCAGCGCGCCGACCGCAACGGTCGCGCCATCGGCGGCGATGATCTCGCTCAGCGTGCCGGCGGAGGGCGCGGGGACCTCGATGGTGACCTTGTCGGTCTCGAGCTCCACCAAGGGCTCGTCGACGGCGACGGGATCGCCGGCTTTCTTGAACCAGCGGCCGATGGTGGCCTCGGTGACGGATTCGCCGAGCGTCGGCACACGAATTTCAGTCATGGTCTTTTCCTTAAGGGATCGCCAATGCGGTCATAGGTCGGTCGTCAATGGCCCGCGAAAAGCAAGCCATCCAGCAAGCCGGACGTTCGTACTCTGCACGGACGTCGCGGCGTACTGGATGCTCCGCCCCGGTGCGCGATTGCACACGAGGCGGGGCATGACGCAGTTCAAGAAATTCAGCTCAGTGCTTCGTCCAGGAATGCCTTCAGCTGCGCCTGATGCTTGGACATCAGACCAGTCGCGGTCGCGGCGGAAGCGGCGCGGCCAACATAACGCGGACGCCGGCTCACGCCGTTCACCTGGTTCAGCACCCATTCCAGATAGGGCTCGATGAAGTGCCAAGCACCCATGTTGCGGGGCTCTTCCTGGCACCACACCATCTCGGCTTTCTTGAAGCGCGACAGCTCGGCGACCAGCGCCTTCAGCGGCACCGGATAGAGCTGCTCGACGCGCATCAGGTAGATGTCGTCGATGCCGCGCTTCTCGCGCTCCTCGTAGAGATCGTAATAGACCTTGCCGGAGCACAGCACGATGCGACGGATCTTCTCGTCGGGGACGAGCTTGATCGCCTCGTTCGGCAGCATCTGGGCGTCATCATAGAGGATGCGGTGGAAGGTCGTTCCCTTCGCGAGCTCTTCGAGACGCGAGACCGCCCGCTTGTGGCGCAGCAGCGACTTCGGCGTCATCACGATCAGCGGCTTGCGGATCTCGCGATGGAGCTGCCGGCGCAGCACGTGGAAGTAGTTCGCCGGCGTGGTCGGATAGACCACCTGCATGTTGTCTTCGGCGCTCATCTGCAAATAACGCTCGAGGCGCGCCGAGGAATGCTCCGGTCCCTGGCCTTCATAGCCGTGCGGCAAGAGGCAGACGAGGCCGGACATGCGCAGCCATTTGCGCTCGCCCGAGGAGATGAACTGGTCGAACACGACCTGCGCACCGTTGGCGAAGTCGCCGAACTGGGCTTCCCACAGGGTCAGCGTGTTCGGCTCGGCGAGCGAATAGCCGTATTCGAAGCCGAGCACGGCCTCTTCCGACAGCAGCGAGTTGATGACCTCGTAGTGACCCTGCTCGTGACCGAGATGGTTGAACGGCGTGTAGCGACTCTCGTCTTCCTGGTCGATCAGGACCGAGTGGCGCTGCGAGAAGGTGCCGCGCTCCGAATCCTGTCCGGACAGACGGACGTGATGGTTTTCATTGAGCAGCGAGCAGAACGCCAGCGCCTCGCCGGTCGCCCAGTCGATGCCGTTGCCGGTGTCGATCGCCTTCGAGCGGTTATCGAGGAAACGCTGGATGGTGCGGTGAACGCGGAAGCCGTCCGGCACCTTGGTGATCTTGCGGCCGATGTCCTTGAGGATCGGCAGATCGACGCCGGTGACGCCGCGCCGTGCATCCTCTTCCTGGTCGGCGATCTTGAAGCCGGACCACTTGCCGTCTAGCCAGTCGGCCTTGTTCGGCTTGTAAGAGGTGCCGGCCTCGAATTCGGCATCGAGCCGCGAGCGCCAGTCGGCCTTTAGCTTGTCGACCTCGCCCTCGGTGACCACGCCTTCGGCAATCAGGCGCTTGGAGTAGAGAGTGAGGGTCGAGGGATGGGCCGCAATCCGCTTGTACATCACCGGCTGGGTGAACGCGGGCTCGTCGCCCTCGTTGTGGCCGTAACGGCGATAGCACCACATGTCGATGACGACGGGCTTGTGGAACTTTTGACGGAATTCGGTGGCGACCTTCGCCGCGAACACCACGGCTTCCGGATCGTCGCCGTTCACGTGGAAGATCGGCGCGTCGATCATCTTCGCCACATCCGACGGATAGGGCGAGGAGCGCGAGTAACGCGGATAAGTCGTGAAGCCGATCTGGTTGTTGACGATGAAGTGCACGGAGCCGCCGGTGCGGTAGCCCTTCAGGTCCGACAGGCCGAAGCACTCGGCCACCACGCCCTGGCCGGCGAATGCGGCGTCGCCGTGCATGAGCAGCGGCATCACGGAGATGCGCTGGTCCGGCGGATCACCGTGCTGGTCCTGCTTGGCGCGCACTTTCCCGAGCACCACGGGATCGACGATCTCGAGATGCGAGGGGTTGGCGGTCAGCGACAGATGGATGCGGTTGCCGTCGAACTCGCGGTCCGAGGAGGCGCCGAGGTGATATTTGACGTCGCCGGAGCCTTCGACCGCGTCGGGATTGGCCGAGCCGCCCTTGAACTCGTGGAACAGTGCGCGGTGCGCCTTGCCCATCACCTGGGTCAGCACGTTGAGGCGGCCGCGATGCGGCATGCCGAGCACGACTTCCTTCACGCCGAGATTGCCGCCGCGCTTGATGATCTGCTCGAGCGCGGGAATCAGCGATTCACCGCCGTCGAGGCCGAAGCGCTTGGTGCCGGTGAACTTGGTGTCGCAGAACTTTTCGAAGCCTTCAGCCTCGACCAGCTTCATCAGGATCGCCCGCCGGCCTTCGCGGGTGAACGAGATTTCCTTGTCCGGTCCCTCGATGCGCTCCTGGATCCAGGCCTTCTGCGCGGCGTTGCTGATGTGCATGAACTCGACGCCGAGCGTCTGGCAGTAGGTGCGCTCGCAGATCGCGGTGATCTCGCGCAGCGTGGCGTATTCGAGACCCAGCACGTGATCGAGGAAGATTTTGCGGTCGAAATCGGCTTCGCTGAAGCCGTAGGTGCGTGGGTCGAGCTCTTCGCGGTTGCGCGGGGCTTCGATGCCGAGCGGATCGAGCTTGGCGTGGAAGTGGCCGCGCATGCGGTAGGAGCGAATCAACATCAGGGCGCGGACCGAGTCACGCGTCGCCTGAAGCACGTCAGCGGAGGAGATGTCGGCGCCCTTGGCTTGCGCCTTGGCCGCGATCTTGGCACCGACCGCCTTCTCGACCTCAGCCCAGTTGCCGTCGAGGGCGGAGGTCAGATCGTCCTGCGGGCTCAGCGGCCAGTTGTCGCGTTCCCAGGACGGTCCTTCCGCGTTCTTGCGGACGTCGGCCGGCTGATCGTTGAGGCTCTTGAAGAACTCCTGCCACTCGGCGTCGACCGAGGACGGGTCCTTCTCGTAGCGGGCGTAGATTTCGTCGATGTAGGTGGCGTTGGTGCCCTGCAAAAACGAAGAGAGGGCAAAGGCTGCGTTCGCGTCCTGGCGAGACATACTTGAGTTCCTGGCGATTTCGGTTCGCGCATAACAAACGGCGCTGGCGTCGGGCTCCCCGGCAGAGGCCCGACGCGACTGGCACCATTTACCCTATTTGCTGCGAAACTTCGCCCGGAAAAGCACGAAGAAGTGAATTAGCCTTTCAACTTTTCGGCAAGCGTATGGCCGAGGCGCGCCGGCGACGGAGACACGGTAATTCCGGCCGATTGCATCGCTTCGGTCTTGGAACCGGCATCGCCCTTGCCGCCCGAGATGATCGCGCCGGCATGACCCATGCGACGGCCGGGAGGTGCGGTGACGCCGGCGATGAAGCCGACCATCGGCTTCTTGCGGCCGCGCTTGGCCTCGTCCTTGAGGAACTGGGCGGCGTCCTCCTCGGCGGAACCGCCGATCTCGCCGATCATGATGATCGATTCGGTCTTGGGATCGGCCAGCAGCATTTCGAGCACGTCGATGAACTCGGTGCCCTTGACCGGGTCGCCGCCGATGCCGACCGCGGTGGTCTGACCGAGGCCTTCCTGCGAGGTCTGGAACACGGCTTCGTAAGTGAGCGTGCCGGAGCGGGAGACGATGCCGACCGAGCCGGTCTTGAAGATGTTGGCCGGCATGATGCCGATCTTGCACTCGCCGGCGGTCATGACGCCGGGGCAGTTCGGCCCGATCAGGCGCGACTTGGAGCCGGCCAGCGAGCGCTTCACGCGGACCATGTCGACGACCGGAATACCCTCGGTGATGCAGACGATCAGCGGGATCTCGGCGTCGATGGCTTCGCAGATCGCGTCGGCCGCGCCCGGCGGCGGCACGTAGATCACCGACGCATCGGCGCCGGTCTTCTCACGCGCATCGCGCACGGTGTCGAACACCGGCAGGCCCAGATGCGTCGAGCCGCCTTTGCCCGGCGAGGTGCCGCCGACCATCTTGGTGCCATAGGCGATCGCAGCCTCGGAGTGGAAGGTGCCGTTCTTGCCGGTGAAGCCCTGGCAGATGACCTTGGTGTTCTTGTCGATCAGGATGGACATGAGGTCTGCTTTCGCGAAACTAACAGAGTGAGAGGGTCAGTGGATGCGGCGGTAGACGCCAGTGAGCACGTCGGCCCAGCCTTCCGCGTCCGGCGAGAACTGGATCTTCAACGAGTAGGAATTGTCGTCGATGATCTCGTAGACGTGGCGCGCATTGCCGCGGAGCGAGCCGCGCACCAGCGTCAGGGTCTTGCCGACCCACCCGCCGGAAGCGGGCGAGGGCGGCGTGTAGCCGAGCGAGTCGTACCAGAACAATTTGTAGGTCCGGTCGTCACGATCGTAGGTGAAGATGCCATGGGTCGCGAAGACCTGCTTGCCGTCGCGCATCTGCACCGAGTCCTGGATCAGGTAGAACCCGTTGAGATCCATGCGCGCGACGGTGCGCGAGGTCGCCGGGCCGCCTTCGGTCCAGCGCGATGGGAAGACCGTCTCTTCGCCATCCCATTCGCCGGCGAACGCGGCGAGACGCGCGTGCTCTGCAAGCGGAGATGATGCGGCGAGATGGTCCTGGGCCATGGCCTTAGCCTCCCTTGACGGCCTTCACGATCTTCTGCGCGGCGTCGTCGAGATTGTCGGCCGGCACCACGTTCAGGCCGGATTCACGGATGATCTTCTTGCCGAGCTCGACATTGGTGCCTTCGAGGCGCACCACCAGCGGCACGCTGAGGCCGACTTCACGAACCGCAGCCGTGACGCCCTCGGCGATCACGTCGCACTTCATGATGCCGCCGAAGATGTTGACCAGGATGCCCTTCACGTTGGGATCGGCGGTGATGATCTTGAACGCGGCCGCGACCTTCTCCTTGCTGGCGCTGCCGCCGACGTCGAGGAAGTTCGCCGGCGACATGCCGTAGAGCTTGATGATGTCCATCGTCGCCATGGCGAGACCGGCGCCGTTGACCATGCAGCCGATGTTGCCGTCGAGGGTGACGTAGTTGAGGTCGTACTTGGACGCCTCGATCTCCTTGGCGTCTTCCTCGGTCTCGTCGCGCAGCGCGAGCACCTCGGGGTGACGGAACAGCGCGTTGTCGTCGAACGACACCTTGGCATCGAGCACGCGGAGCTGGCCCTGCTTGGTCACGACCAGCGGGTTGATCTCCAGCATCGACATATCCTTGGCGACGAAGGCGGCGTAGAGCTGCGCGGTGAGCTTCTCGGCCTGCTTGGCGAGATCACCGGAGAGCTTCAGCGCGTTGGCGACGGTGCGGCCGTGATGGCCCATGATTCCGGTCGCGGGATCCACCGAGAAGGTCACGATCTTCTCAGGCGTGTTGTGCGCGACGTCCTCGATGTTGACGCCGCCTTCGGTCGAGACGACGAAGGAGACGCGCGAGGTCTCGCGATCGACCAGGATCGAGAGATAGAACTCCTTGTCGATGTCGGAGCCGTCCTCGATGTAGAGGCGGTTGACCTGCTTGCCGGCGGGGCCGGTCTGCACGGTCACCAGCGTTGCGCCCAGCATCTGCTTGGCGAACTCGGAAACTTCAGAGGCCGACTTGGCGATCCGGACGCCGCCCTTGTCGCCGGCTGAGGCTTCCTTGAACTTGCCCTTGCCGCGGCCGCCGGCGTGGATCTGGCTCTTCACGACATAGACCGGACCGGGCAGCGCCTTGGCGGCGGCTTCCGCGTCGGCGGCCTTGAGAACCGGGACGCCCTTGGAGATCGGCACGCCGAACTCACCCAGCAGCGCTTTGGCCTGATATTCATGGATATTCATATGGTCGCTCCCTGAACCCGCGGGCGGTGACCCCATGGGCCCACCTCAGTCTTGTGGCTGGCATACCATATACCACAGGAACTGCAACCCGGATTCTTTGACTTCGAGATCTCTGGACTGCTGAACCGAGAGCCCGCCCGGTCTGCCGGGCCCCGGAAGTGAAACCGCCGAAGACCGGGTTTCGGTCTTCGGCGGGATTGTTTGCGCCTTAGCGGCCGAGAAGATCGGGTGCGATCTTCTTGCAGGCGTCGACCAGGCCCTGCACCGCACCGACCGACTTGTCGAAGGCCTCGCGGTCCTTGCCGGCGAGCTCGATCTCGACGACGCGCTCGACGCCCTTGGAGCCGATCACGACGGGTACGCCGACATACATGTCCTTCACGCCGTATTCGCCGTTGAGGTAGGCGGCCGAAGGCAGCACGCGCTTCTTGTCGCGCAGATAGCTCTCAGCCATCGCGATCGCCGAGGCGGCGGGGGCGTAGAAGGCCGAGCCGGTCTTGAGCAGATTGACGATCTCGGCGCCGCCGTTGCGGGTGCGGTCGACGATCTCGTCAAGGCGCGCCTGCGAGGTCCAGCCCATCTTGACGAGGTCGGGCAGCGGGATGCCGGCGACGGTGGAGTACTTCACCAGCGGCACCATGGTGTCGCCATGGCCGCCGAGCACGAAGGCGGTGACGTCCTCGACCGAGACGTTGAACTCGTCGGCCAGGAAGTAGCGGAAGCGCGCGGAGTCGAGCACGCCGGCCATGCCGACGACCTTCTTGTGCGGCAGGCCCGAGGCCTTCTGCAGCGCCCAGACCATCGCGTCGAGCGGGTTGGTGATGCAGATGACGAAGGCGTCGGGGGCGTACTTCTTGATGCCGGCGCCGACCTGCTCCATGACCTTGAGGTTGATGGACAGGAGGTCGTCGCGGCTCATGCCGGGCTTGCGCGGCACGCCGGCGGTGACGATGCAGACCTTGGCGTTGTCGAGCGCTTCGTAGGAGTTGGCACCGGTGTAGTGCGCGTCGAAGCCGTCGACCGGCGAGGACTGCGCGATGTCGAGCGCCTTGCCCTGCGGCACGCCTTCGGCGATGTCGAACATCACCACGTCGCCCAGTTCTTTCAGGCCGATGAGATGAGCCAGCGTTCCGCCGATCTGACCGGAGCCAATCAAAGCAATCTTGTCGCGCGCCATGTGAACCTGTCCTTTAGACACGTAAGGAGGGGAAAACTGAGACGGGTGGTTATCCCTTTCGCCTCCCCCGTTCAAGTCGCTGGATGCCCATTTGTCGGGCTTGGCGCATATACAAGCGCAACCCCGTCATTCCGAGGCGCGACGAAAGTCGCGAGCCCGCAATCCATCAGGCGGCAGAGTCTGTGGCGCGATGGATTCCGGGCTCGTCGCTTCGCGACGCCCCGGAATGACAGCGCTGGCAAATAGGACTTAAGTCTCCACCAGCCCCTTGGTGGAGCCGCTGGCGGTGGAATCCTTGCGGCCGTGGGCCAGCGCCAGATAGGATTCCGAGCTCATCTCGATCAGGCGCGAGGCGGTCCGCTTGAACTCCATGGCCTCGTTGCCCTCGTGGGCGAGGTAGAGCGAGATCGGGTTGGCGTCCGCCGAGGCCATCAGCTTCACGGCATTGTCATAGAGCGTATCGATCAGCGTGATGAAACGCTTGGCGGCGTTGCGCTGGGAGAAGTCCATCACTGGAATATGGTCGACCAGGATGGTGTGATAGTCGTGCGCGAGCCTGAGATAGTCGGATGCCCCGAGCGGCTTCTCGCAGAGATCGGCGAACGAGAACCGCGCCACGCCGTGAGCCGAGCACGGCACGTGCAAAGTGCGGCCCTTGATCGAAATGTCGCGCGACTTGCATTTGGCGTTGCCGGTCATCTTCGCCCAGGCGCGGTCGAGCGCGGCGTCCGCATCGCCATCCGCCGGCGTCAGCCACATCGGCACGCCCTGGAGCTTCTCCAGGCGGAAGTCGGTGCGCGCGTCGAGCCGCGCCACGTCCATATGGTCGGTGATCTGCTTGATGAAGGGCAGGAACAGCGACCGGTTCAGGCCGCCTTTGTAGAGGTCGTCGGGCGCGACGTTGGAGGTCGCGACCACCACGGTGCCGAGCTCGAACAGCTTTGCGAACAGGCGTCCCAGGATCATCGCATCCGCAATGTCGGTGACGTGGAATTCGTCGAAGCAGAGCAGCCAGCTCTCCTCGAAGATCGCCGTCGCGGTCAGTGCGATGACGTCGCCGTCGGCGATCTCGCCGCGCGCGATGCTCTGGCGATAGTCGTAGATGCGCTCATGCGCTTCGGCCATGAACTCGTGGAAGTGTGCGCGGCGCTTGTGCTCGACACTCGCGTGCTGAAAGAACAGATCCATCAGCATGGTCTTGCCGCGACCGACCTCGCCATGGATGTAGAGCCCGCGCGGCGCCTCGTCCTTGTCGCTGCTGAACAGGCGGCTGAGCAGGCCCTGCTTGCGCTGCGGCTTGTAATTCGCGAGCCGCTGGTCGAGCGCGGCATAGGCTTCGGCGACCTCGGCCTGCGCAGCATCGGGCTCAATCGCGCCTGACGCGATCTGGGCCTGGTATGCCTCGCGGAATGAGGAGTTTGGGGTGGAGAGCATGGCTCTTTACCGCCAGAGATGGGCGGAAATTGCAAGCCGTGAATTGGTGGACGGGGTATGCGGTTTCATGTCCCGGACGTGGAACGCTGCTGCGCAGAGCCGGGACCCACTGTTTCGTTCATTGCTGGGAGCTATGGGCCCCGGCTCAGCAGTGCACCACTACGTGGCGCACTGCGTCCAGGGTACGAGAGCAGTGCTACTCACACAGCTCGTAAGCGTCCTCGACCACATACGGTCCGCCACCGGTCGATGCGCGCGACGAGAACAAGACAAAACGTTCGGCCATGAAGGCCTTGCTCGGGAAGTAGCCGCGGATCGAGAGATAGTCGGCGACGTCGCGGTCGGTGGCGTCATGCAAACGAGCCAGCGTGACGTGCGGGATGAACTTGCGTCCCTCGGGATCGAGACCGATCCGCTGCATCATGCGTTCGAGCTCGGCCTGCAATTCCATCAGCGGCTTGCTCGGCGCGATGGTGGCGACCACCGCGCGCGGCTTGCGGCCGCCAAAACTGGTCAGGCCCTGCACCTTCACCTCGAACGGCTTTCGGTCGACGCGAAACAGCATCGAGGCGATCTCGTTGGCGGAGGCGCCGTCGATATCGCCGATGAAGCGCAAGGTGACGTGATAATTTTCGGGATCGATCCACCGGGCGCCGGGAAGGCCGCCCCTGAGATTGGAAAGCGACTGGCCGATCTCGGCCGGAATTTCCAGACCAGTGAACAAACGCGGCATCGTTCAGCCTCCCGATGCTTGGGTACGACCCTCGAGGCGAGGACCATATCCAAATTAGAGCCGGCGACGAATCAACCGGTACCCTGATTCCTATCGCAGTTGTGTGACTCTGCGAAGCATGCCGCGCCTCACCCCGGTAAAACCCTGGGAATTAGGGTTAGCGCTGCCTGTTTTTCAACGCTGCTGCTCGTGGATCGTGCCAACGAATGCCTCCACAGTGGGCATGATCCTGCCGACGATGATGTCGACGCCGGCCGCTGTCGGATGAATGCCGTCGGCCTGGTTGAGCTTGGCGTCGGCCGCGACGCCCTCGAGGAAGAACGGATAGAGCGGCACGTCGAACGTCTTCGCAAGATCCGGATAAATCGAATTGAAGCGCGCAGCATATTCGGCGCCGTAATTCGGCGGCGCCAGCATGCCGCACAGCATCACCGGGATCTTGCGCGCCTTCAGACGCGCGACGATGTCGGTCAGCGCTTTGCGCGTCAAGTCGGGATCGATGCCGCGCAGCGCGTCGTTGGCGCCGAGCTCGACGATCACGCCATCGGTTCCATCGGGCACCGACCAGTCGAGCCGGTCGCGGCCGCCGGAAGAGGTGTCGCCGGACACCCCCGCATTGGTCATGTCGACGGCTATGCCTTTGGCTTGCAAGGCTTTTTGAAGTTTAATGGGGAATGCCTCCTGGCCCGGGAGACCGAGGCCGGCGCTCAAGGAATCGCCGAGAACGACAAGCTTGACCGGCTTTGTCGCCTCCGCCCAGGCCGGGTTCGCCATCGTCATCAAAGCGAGCATCAACACGGCTATGTGCATGAAGAATCCGCAACGCCTCTCGACCGCGCGTGCGGAGTTGCCATATGACCGGACCATGGACACTCGCATCGATCCCTCTTCGCTCGCCGACACCTCGTCGGACACCATCGCCATCTCCAACGTCAATCTTTCTTTGGGTACGGGCGCGGCGCGCGTTCACATTCTCAAGGATATCAGCCTGCGGGTCGGCCGTAGCGAGACGATCGGCCTGATCGGCCCGTCAGGCTCGGGCAAATCCACGCTGCTGATGGTGATGGCGGGGTTGGAGCGTCCTGATAGCGGAGAGGTGGTGGTGAACGGCACGCCTTTCAATGCCCTCGACGAGGACGCGCTGGCCCGCTTCCGCGGCCGCCAGGTCGGCATCGTGTTCCAGTCCTTCCATCTGATCCCGACCATGACGGCGCTGGAGAACGTCGCCGTGCCGCTCGAGCTCGCCGGCAATCCCGATGCCGCCAAGCGCGCGGCGCAGGAGCTGCAATCGGTCGGGCTCGGTGACCGCCTGCATCACTATCCGACGCAGCTGTCCGGCGGCGAGCAGCAGCGCGTCGCGCTCGCCCGTGCGCTGGCGCCCGATCCGGCCATCCTCGTCGCCGACGAGCCGACCGGCAATCTCGACGAAGCCACCGGCAAGCAGATCGTCGATCTCTTGTTCAGCAAGCATGCCGAGCGCGGCATGACGCTGGTGCTGGTCACGCACGATTCCTCGCTGGCGCATCGCTGCGATCGCGTGATCCGCCTGCGCTCCGGCCGCATCGACACGCAGACTGCGCCGGCATGAGCGCTGTGGCCGAACCGTTCGCAAAGCCGAGCGCCGTCGCGCTGTCGCTGCGCTACGCATTGCGCGAATTGCGCGGGGGCCTGCGCGGCTTCTACGTCTTCATCGCCTGCATCGCGCTCGGCGTGATGGCGATCGCCGGTGTCGGCTCGGTGTCGGCGAGCCTCTCCGACGGCCTCGCCCGCGAAGGCCGCACGCTGCTCGGCGGCGACGTCTCCTTCGTGCTGTTCCAGCGCGAGGCCAAGCCCGAAGAGGTCAGCTTCCTGCGCTCGCGCGGCACTGTCTCGACCGCCGCGACGTTGCGCGGCATGGCGCGCTCGGCCGAGGGCAAGCTGGCGCTGGTCGAGATGAAGGCGGTCGACGACGCCTATCCGATGCTCGGACAGCTGACGCTGGCGCCGCCTCTGCCGATGTCCGATCTCGTCGCAGAACGCGATGGCGCGTTCGGCGCGGCCGCCGATCCGACGCTTCTTGCACGTCTTTCCCTCAAGACCGGCGACCGCGTCACCATTGGCTCGGCGACATTCCAGATCCGCGCGACTGTCGAGGCCGAGCCGGACAAGCTCGCCGGCGGCATCGGTTTTGGCCCGCGCTTTTTGATCAGCGAGGCGGGCCTGCGCGCCACCGGCCTGATCCAGCCCGGCAGCCTGGTACGCTGGGTCTACCGGGTGAAGCTCCCCGATGGCGCCAACAGCGAGCGCGCCACCGAAACCTTCATCAATGATGCGCGCAACGCTGCGCCGCAGGCCGGCTGGGAGATCCGCAGCCGCTCCAATGCCTCGCCGCAGCTCGAGCGCAACATCAACCGCTTCACACAGTTCCTGACGCTGGTCGGCCTTGCCGCGCTGCTGGTCGGCGGCGTCGGCGTCGCCAACGCCGTGAAGAGCCATATCGACCGCAAGCTCGAAGTGATCGCCGCCTTCAAGGCGGTCGGCGCCACCGGCCGCGACGTGTTCGGCATTTACCTGGCGCAGGTGCTCCTGCTCGCCGCGATCGGCTCGGTGATCGGCCTTGCCCTCGGCGCCGCGATGCCGTTCGCGATCGTCGGCCTGTTCGGAAAATTGCTGCCGCTGCCGGTGGTGCCGGCCGTGCATGCCGACGAGCTCGCGCTGTCCTTCGTTTATGGCCTGCTCACCGCGCTCGCCTTCGGCCTGTGGCCGCTCGGGCGAGCGCACGACGTGCCGGTCGCCGCGCTGTTCCGCGACACCATCAGCTCCGAATGGCACCGGCCACGCGCGAGCTATCTCGTGTTCATGGGCGTCGTGATCGCCCTGCTCGTTGCGGTCGTGATCGGGCTTTCGTTCGACAAGCGCATCGCCGCGGTGTTCGTCGCGTCCTCCGTCGTCGTGTTCGCCCTGCTACGCGGCATCGCCGCGCTGCTGATGGGTATCGCGCGGCGCCTGCCGCGGACGCGGCTGCCGATGCTGCGGCTGGCGATCGCCAACATCCACCGGCCCGGCGCGCTGACGCCCTCGGTCGTGCTGTCGCTCGGTCTCGGGCTCGCCGTGCTCGTCACCATCACCCAGATCGACGGCAATCTGCGTCGGCAGTTCCTGGCAGCGCTCCCGGATCGTGCACCCTCGTTCTTCTTCATCGACATCCCGAGCACGCAGGCCGAGCAGTTCGACGATTATCTGCGGCAGATCGCACCCGGCGCGAAGGTCGAGGACGTGCCGATGCTGCGCGGCCGCATCGTCGCCGCCCGCGGGGTGCGCGCCGAGGACCTCAAGCCCAGCACGGATTCGGAGTGGGTCCTGCAAAGCGACCGCGGCCTGACCTATACCGCCGAGCTGCCGAAGGGCTCCAAGGTGGTCGAGGGCGAATGGTGGGGCCCCGACTATTCCGGCCCGCTGCTGGTCTCGATGGAGAAGAAGATCGCCGACGGGCTCGACCTCAAGCTCGGCGACGAGATCGTGGTCAACGTGCTCGGCCGCGACATTCCGGCCAAGATCGGCAATCTGCGCACCATCGACTGGCAGGGGATGGGCATCAATTTCGTGCTGGTGTTCTCGCCGAACGCCTTCAAGGGCGCACCCCACACCCACATCGCGACGCTGACCGAATCCGGCGGCGATGCGACCGGTGACGGCAAGATCATCAAGCAGGTTGCGGATGCCTATCCGATGGTGACCAGCGTGCGCGTGCGCGAGGTGATGGAGACGGTCGGCTCGGTCGTGACCAACCTGGCGCTGGCGATCCGCGGCGCCAGCGCGGTGACGCTGATCTCGGCGATCCTGGTGCTGGGCGGGGCGCTGGCCGCCGGCCACCGCCACCGGGTCTATGATGCGGTAATCCTGAAGACGCTGGGCGCAACCCGGCTGCGGCTGCTCGGCGCCTATGCCCTCGAATACCTCCTGATCGGGCTCGCCACCGCGGTGTTCGGCGTGATCGCGGGCAGCATCGCGGCCTGGATGATCGTGACACGGCTGATGACGCTGAGTTTCGTCTGGCAGGCCGGCAGCGCCGCCGGCGTGGTCGCGGCCGCACTGGTCGTCACCGTGGGGCTCGGGCTCGCCGGCACGCTGCTGGCGTTGAACAAAAAGCCCGCTACGGTGTTGCGGAATTTGTGACAAAATGTAGCGGGATGCCGCGCGGTAGCGGAATCGCACGATTCCTGCGATTAACCACGTCCGCTCGCCAGGATTGTGCCCGAGGGCGACATTCAGCCGCGCGTGGACGGTTGCAGCGAATGTGTTAGTTTCCCACATATCGAATGGGTTCGGAGCCCCCGATTGTTAGCCAAATTTAATGTCGGCAGACATCGGTATCCGGATAGAACTTGACGAACCGGCGGCGTGGCGACCCTCATGCCGGACCGGCCAACCAACGGGAATTCGACCATGTCGGACCTAGACCGTAACTACGCTTCTCCTTTCGGCAGGGCCGCCGGGCGTGTTGACGCCGCGACGGTCGACGCCGGCCTGCGCGCCTACATGCTGCGCATCTACAATTACATGAGCATTGGCCTTGCCATCACCGGCCTGGCCGCGCTCGGTGTCTACCTGGCTGCTGTGACTGACGTCCCGACCGCGGACGCCGTCCGCGTCGGCAAGCTGTTCCTGACGCCGTTCGGCTACGCGATGTTCGTCAGCCCCCTGAAGTGGCTGTTCATGCTCGCGCCGCTCGCGATGGTGTTCGTGATCTCGGCGGGCATCAACCGTCTCGCTCCCTCGACCGCCCAGATCCTGTTCTGGGTGTTCTCGGCGCTGATGGGCATCTCGCTGTCGTCGATCTTCCTGGTGTTCACCCACACCTCGATCGTGCGGGTGTTCTTCATCACCGCGGCGACTTTCGGTGCACTGAGCCTCTACGGCTACACCACCAAGCGTGACCTGACCGGCATGGGCTCGTTCCTGTTCATGGGCCTGATCGGCATCATCATCGCGAGCCTGGTGAACCTGTTCCTGGCGAGCTCGATGCTGCAGTTCATCGTGTCGGTGGTCGGCGTGCTGGTGTTCGCGGGCCTCACCGCCTGGGACACCCAACGGCTGAAGAACGACTACATCTACGGCTACGCTTCGGCCGGCGGTGACATCGCAGAGCGTGCGGCCATCACCGGCGCCCTGTCGCTGTACCTGAACTTCATCAACCTGTTCACGCTGCTGCTGCAGCTCCTCGGCCAGCGCGACTAAGCGCCAGACGAGAGAACGGACACGAACCCCGGCCGAGAGGCCGGGGTTTTTGTTTGGGCCCCGGTAGCTCTCCTCGTCATTGCGAGGAGCCCTTGCGACGAAGCAATCCGGAGGCCCTCCGCGGATGCATTTCTGGATTGCTTCGCTACGCTCGCAATGACGATGGGGAGACGGTGGTGGCCTCTTCCAGCAACCGGGCGAAGCCTCTAGTCTGAGGCCATGTCCGCACCCGATATCAGGCCCACGACCGAGGCCGACCTTCCCGCCATCACCGCCATCTACCAGCAGGCCGTTCGCGAGGGCACTGCGACGTTCGAGCTGGATCCGCCTGACCTAGCCGAGATGACCCGCCGTTACCGCACGCTGGTCGACGGCGGCTATCCCTATTTCGTCGCCATCCTCGACGGCAGCGTCGCCGGCTATGCCTATGCCGGTGCCTACCGGCCACGGCCGGCCTATCGCTTCACGGTCGAGAACTCGATCTACCTCGATCCGAGTTTCCACCGCCGCGGCATCGGCTCGCTGCTGCTGGAGCGGCTGATCACCGAATGCGAGGCGCGCGGCTTCCGCCAGATGATCGCCGTGATCGGCGATTCCGCCAATGCCGGCTCGATCGGCGTGCACACCAGGGGCGGCTTCAAGATGATCGGCACCCACCCCAATGTCGGGCTGAAGTTCGGTCGCTGGCTCGACACGGTGATGATGCAGCGCGACCTCGGCGAGGGCGCGAAGACGGTGCCGGGGAAGTAGGGCCTCGCCACGGCACCGCTCGTAGGGTGGGCAAAGCGAAGCGTGCCCACCATCAGGGCGATTACGGAAAGGTCGTGGGCACGGCGCTTTGCGCCTTTGCCCACCCTACGGCACCGTTCGTGCGGCTAGACCACCGCCAATTTCCGATCGATCACCAGCAGCACGCGCTCGAGCTCGTGGCCGCGGCGCAGGATCAGGCCGGTCGCCGAGATCACGCTGTACATGCCCTGCTTGCGCGCGAGGCGCGGGTCCTTCTCGATGCGGTAGATCGGCACTTCCGAGGCGCGGCGATAGACCGAGAACACGGCGCGGTCCTTCAGGAAATCGATGGCATAGTCGCGCCACTCGCCGTCGGCGACCATGCGGCCATAGAGATTGAGAATGCGGTGCAGCTCGAGCCGGTTGAACGTCACCCGGTTCGGCTGCGCGTTCGCCGCGACGGGCCGCGCCGCCGCGCGCTGCTCGCTCGGATCGGCATCCTCCGACGTCAGACTCATGGGAGCGCTCCTCATCGCACAGCATGATCGCGCCCGCGAAACCGTCCCAGGGTACCGCGGATCATGACAGTCACATGATCGCGCCAACCGCTCCTCGCCGCAAGGGCTCTTGCAGGAATCCGGGACAGGGCTCTGGGCTCAACCCGTCTGATCGGGTACGAATCGGAGCACACGCAAAAGTGGAACTCTGTCGCGGCAAACCGTCACGGGATCGTTAGCAGGAATCATACTGTCGCCGCTTTTCCGCCCAGTGCCCGCCGCCCTGCATTGCGAAAAGATTCGCGTGCGTTGGCCCGGTCCTTTCGGTTCCGGATTCCTCAGCCCCCAGCCCCCCGGGGTCGAACAGGATCGGGTCTGTACGCGCGACAAGGAGGGCCAACGCAAGTTGGTCCTTTTTTGTTTGTGTCGGATTGTTTCTGACGCGCTGTCATTCCGGGGCGCGCCGCTTGGCGCGAGCCCGGAATCCATTTCTCAGCTCGGATTGTGGATCGATGGATTCCGGGCTCGCGCTTTGCGCGCCCCGGAATGACGGGAGACAAGATCTCCTGAGACGATCTCGCGCATACTTTCGCTCTCCACATGAAGAGTTAGAGCGAGTGCGACGCTAGAGAGAAATTCGAATCAATGCAGCGACGTGTACGCCGCGCCCAGCATCGGGCCGGGCTTGTCGCGGCTGCCGTCCTGGACATAGACCACCGCGCCGTCGACGCCGTCGCGCGCGAGGTTCTCGAGCGGCACGGTCCAGCTTTCCGGACGGCCGGTCCAGTCGCCGACCTTGAGCAAATTGCGCACCACGTTGTGATAGGTGATCTGCTGTCCGCGATTTTCGCCGCGACCGATCGAGATCGGCACCGATTTGGCGACCGAGCAGATCCAGACCTCGCCATGCGAGACCGCCGGCTCCTTGCTTGCGGCCACCGACACGTTGATCTGCTTGCCCGAGAGCGACATCGTCACCGGCACGCTCATCACGCCACTGCTCTTGTCGGTCTTGCCGATCGCATTCTCGATGCCGGCACGATCGCTGCCGATGACATGCGCCGAGCCATTGACCACGACCTGCGGCGTGTAGACCTCGCGGTCGCCGCGCATGCGCGAATAAGCGCGCTGCCGCGCCGAGAAACGCGAATCCGCCAGCGTGTCCTTCCAACCGAGATAGTCCCAATAATCGATCGGCATGCTCAGCGCGATGATCGAGGGATCGCTGGAGAGATCGCCGATGATCTTGTCGGCGGGCGGGCAGGACGAGCAGCCCTGCGAGGTAAACAATTCGACAACGGCGCGCGGATCGGCGTGGGCGGGACGGATGATGGCGGCGATGGCGCAGATGCCGAGCGCTCCCGACCAGAGTGCACCGGACCAGCGCGAAACCAGATTAGAAGCCGTCATTGTCGTCATGTCGAACGTCACACATCGTCAGTCGTTGGGGGGAAGCTTATCGCCTGATGGTCACCGTAATCTTACGGGGCGCGGCACGTTCAACCGTCCTGGGCGGGATTTCCGCCGGGCGGGCCCATCTGAAGCATGCCGCAAACGCGCGAAGGCGGCCCTGTGATAGGCCGCCTTCGTTTAACCTTCTACTCACGTCGCAGTGAGCCACCGTTCACAAATTCGCGCTTAGGCCGCGAGCTTGCGCAGCACGTAGTGCAGGATGCCGCCGTTCCGGTAGTAGTCGAGCTCGTCCAGCGTATCGATGCGGCAGAGCAGCGAAACGCGCTGCAGCGAGCCGTCACCGGAGACGATCTCCGCGGTCAGCTTCTGGCGCGGCTTGAGGTCGCCGACGAGGCCACGCAGCGTAACCTTCTCGTCGCCTTTCAGGCCCAGCGACTGCCACGAGGTGCCTTCCTCGAAGGTCAGCGGCAGCACGCCCATGCCGACCAGGTTGGAGCGATGGATGCGCTCGAAGCTCTGGCAGATCACGGCGCGAACGCCGAGCAGACGCGTGCCCTTCGCAGCCCAGTCGCGCGAGGAGCCGTTGCCGTATTCGGCGCCGGCGAACACGACGAGCGGCACCTGCTCCTGCTGATACTTCATCGCGGCGTCGTAGATCGACATCTGCTCGCCGTCGGGCCAGTGCTTGGTCAGGCCGCCCTCGGGGATGTTTCCATCCGCGCCCTTGAGCATGAAGTTCTTGATGCGGATGTTGGCGAAGGTGCCGCGCATCATCACTTCATGGTTGCCGCGGCGCGTGCCGTACTGGTTGAAGTCGGCGGGGCGCACCTGGTGCTCGCTGAGATATTTGCCGGCGGGCGAGGTCAGCTTGATCGAACCGGCCGGCGAGATGTGGTCGGTGGTGATCTTGTCGCCGAACATCGCGAGGATGCGCGCCTCGACGATGTCGGTGACCGGCTCCGGCTCCTTCTTCATGCCATCGAAGTAGGGCGGGTTCTGCACGTAGGTCGAAGACATGTTCCAGCGATAGGTCTCGCTCTCGACAGTCTTGATCTTGCGCCAGTTGGTGTCGCCCTTGAACACGTCGGCATACTTCTTCTTGAAGATCGACGCGGTCACGAACTTCTTCATGAAAGCGTTGATCTCCTTCGTCGTCGGCCAGATGTCCTTGAGGTACACCGGCTTGCCGTCCTTGCCTTCGCCGAGCGGCTCGACGGCGAGGTTCTTGGTGACGCTGCCCGCGAGCGCATGCGCGACGACCAGCGGCGGCGAGGCGAGATAGTTCGCCTGCACGTCCGGCGAGACGCGGCCTTCGAAGTTGCGGTTACCGGAGAGCACGGCCGCGGCGACGATGCCGTTCTCGTTGATCGACTTCGAGATCTCCTCCGGCAGCGGACCGGAATTGCCGATGCAGGTGGTGCAGCCAAAGCCGACGAGATTAAAGCCGACCTTGTCGAGATCGGCCTGCAGACCGGAATCGGCGAGATAGCCCGCGACCACCTGGCTGCCCGGGGCGAGCGAGGTCTTCACCCACGGCTTGGCCTTGAGGCCCTTGGCGGCAGCGTTGCGAGCCAGGAGGCCTGCGCCGATCAGCACGCTCGGATTCGAGGTGTTGGTGCAGGAGGTGATGGCGGCGATGACGACGTCGCCATGACCGATCTCGTACTTCTTGCCTTCGACGGCGAAGCGCTTGTTGGGCTCCTCGGCTTTCTTGTACTCGGTGCCGAGTGCGAGCGAGAAACCTTCGGCGACCGACGGCAGCGCGATGCGGCCTTCGGGACGCTTCGGGCCGGCCATCGACGGCACGACGTCGGCGAGGTCGAGCGTCAGCGTTTCCGTGAACACCGGATCAGGCGACTTGGCGGTGCGGAACAGGCCCTGCGCCTTGGCATAGGCTTGCACCAGCGCGACACGCGCCGGCGCGCGGCCCGAGGTCTTGAGGTAATCGATCGCAGCGGCGTCGACCGGGAAGAAGCCGCAGGTCGCGCCGTATTCGGGCGCCATGTTGGCGATCGTCGCCTTGTCGGCGACGGAGAGATTGTCGAGGCCCGGGCCGAAGAATTCGACGAACTTGCCGACCACGCCGAGCTTGCGCAGCATCTGCGTCACGGTCAGCACGAGGTCGGTCGCGGTGACGCCTTCCTTCATCGCGCCCTTCAGCTTGAAGCCGACGACGTTGGGCAGCAGCATCGACAGCGGCTGGCCGAGCATGCAGGCTTCCGCCTCGATGCCGCCGACGCCCCAGCCGAGAACGGCGAGACCGTTGACCATGGTGGTGTGGGAGTCGGTGCCGACCAGCGAGTCAGGATAGGCGACCTCGAAGGTGCCGGTCTTCTTGCCGACCGTCATCTTCTCCTTCTTGGTCCAGACCGTCTGGGAGAGATATTCGAGATTGACCTGGTGGCAGATGCCGGTGCCGGGCGGCACGACGGAGAAGTTCGAGAATGCCTTCTGGCCCCACTTCAGGAACTCGTAGCGCTCCTGGTTCTGCTTGTACTCTTCAGTGACGTTCTTGGCGAAGGCCTTGTTGTCGCCGAAGAAGTTCACGATCACGGAGTGGTCGATGACGAGATCGACCGGCACCAGCGGGTTGATCTTCTCGGCATCGCCGCCGAGCTTCTGCATCGCGTTGCGCATCGCGGCGAGGTCGACGACGGCCGGAACGCCGGTGAAGTCCTGCATCAGCACGCGGGCCGGGCGGAAGGCGATCTCATGCTCCAACGACTTCTTGCGCAGCCACTTCGACACCGCGACGACGTCTTCCTTCTTGACCGAGCGGCCGTCCTCGTTGCGCAGGAGGTTCTCGAGCAGGACCTTCATCGAATAGGGAAGTTTCGAAATTCCCTTCAGACCATTCTTCTCGGCCGTGGGCAGGCTGTAATAGACATAGGTCTTGGCGCCGACCTTGAGGGTCTTTTTGCATTTGAAGCTGTCGAGCGAGGTCATGTAGGAAATCCCAATTGTTAGTTATACCCGGCAGGGTATTTTAACACCGTCAGCATAGCAGGCTGGGTCGCTTGCAGGGGCAGGTTGAGTTGCTGCATCAAGTAGTTCCGGGCTTATAGAAGCTTTCTAACCGCGCCGCCACAGCCACAATCGAACCCAGCAAGTCGCGAGCCAAAAATTCTGATGCGCTACCCCAAGTTTTCCTGAGGCCCAGCGTTTGGACGGGTTGATACCAGGCAAGATGCAGCTGTCCGGGCGAGGGGTCACCTGCGTGCGCGGCGGCCGCGAGGTGTTCGCCGGGCTCGATTTCGAGGCCGTCGCCGGCGAGGCCGTGGCGGTGGTCGGCCGCAACGGCTCGGGCAAGACCTCGCTGCTGCGGCTGATCGCCGGCCTGCTCGTTCCGGCTGGCGGCACGATCATACTCGACGGGGGCGACGCCGACATGACGCTGCCCGAGCAGTGTCACTATCTCGGCCATCGCGACGCCCTGAAGCCGGCGCTGAGCGTGGCTGAAAATCTGGCATTCTGGGCTGATTTCCTGGGCGGCGAGCGCCGCGACGCGGCTGAAAGCCTCGCCATTGTCGGCCTCGACCACGCCGCCCATCTGCCCGCAGCCTTCCTGTCCGCGGGCCAGCGCCGCCGGCTGTCGCTGGCCCGGCTGCTGACGCTGCGACGGCCAATCTGGCTGCTGGACGAGCCGACCAATGCGCTGGATGTCGCCGGCCAGGAGATGTTCGGCGGCCTGATGCGAGAGCATCTGGGGCGCGGCGGGATGATCGTCGCGGCGACCCACGCGCCGCTGGGGATCGAGGCGCGGGAGCTGCGGATCGGGGGGACGGCGTGAGGCGGCCTGACCCTCAGCTTTCCAAGCGGCCGGGCGCCGCTCTCTCCGTTCCCTCCCCCCTTGCAGGGGAGGGTCAGGAAGAGGGGTGCCGCACCGCACAGCCTCTCGGTTCTGGCGTTGGGGAGGCGAGCGCATTGCTGTTTGCAATCCGCCCCTCAAAGGCATCTCGCCCGAGGCTACCCCTCTCCCCCTCCCTCCCCCGCAAGGGGGGAGGGAGCGCGGTTTGCCTGGGGCGCGAGCCGGGCTCCCATGGCCGCCGCACCGCCGGAGCCACCCCATGACCGCCCTCGCCGCCCTGATCCGCCGGGACATCAGGATCGCGCTCCGCGTCGGCGGCGGGGCGCTGATCGGCGTGCTGTTCTTCCTGACCGTCGTCGTCCTGATGCCGTTCGCGGTGGGACCCGATCTGGCGCTGCTGTCGCGGCTCGGGCCTGCCATCCTGTGGCTTGGCGCACTGCTGGCGAGCCTTTTGACGCTCGACCGGCTGTTCATGGCCGACCATGAGGACGGCTCGCTCGACCTGATCACGATGAGCCGGACCCCGCTGGAACTTGCCTGCGCGGCCAAGGCGCTGGCGCATTGGCTGGCAGCGGGACTGCCGCTGATTGTCGCAACCCCCGTGCTGGGCCTGCTGCTCAACCTCGACATGGTCGCAACCGGAGCCGTGGCACTGACGCTCTTGGCCGGCACCCCGGCGCTGACCTTCACCGGCATGATCGGCGCGGCGCTGGCGGTGACGCTGCACCGAGGCGGGCTCCTGATGGCGGTGCTGGTGCTGCCGCTGTCGATTCCCGTGCTGATTTTCGGCGTTGCGGCCTCGCAGGCTGCGATCGTCGGCCCCATGACCTTCGGCGCGCCGTTCTCGATCCTGTGCGCGCTGTCGCTGGTCAGCCTCGTGATCGGCCCGTTCGCGGCCGCTGCAAGCCTGCGGCATGGGCTCGACTGACCATGGCTCGGCCGGCCTTGACCCCGATCAACTTTCGGTACGCACTTTTATGCTGATTGCGTGAGCGCCGACCTGTGATTAATCAGAAGACCATGACGCTGATCGACCTTGCCAATCCGACACGGTTCCTCGCGCTGACGGCGCGGCTGCTGCCGTGGCTCGCGGGTGCAACCGTCATCCTGCTCGCGATCGGTCTCTATCAATCGGCGCTTGCACCCGACGATTATCAGCAGGGTGCGACCGTCAAGATCATGTTCATCCACGTTCCCAATGCGTGGCTGTCGATGTTCGTGTGGGGCGTGATGAGCATTGCCTCGCTGGGCACGCTGGTGTGGCGGCATCCGCTTGCCGACGTCGCCGCGAAGGCGGCAGCGCCGATCGGCGCCAGCTTCACCTTCCTCGCGCTGCTCACGGGCTCGCTGTGGGGCCGGCCGATGTGGGGCACTTATTGGGAATGGGACGCGCGGCTGACCTCGGTGCTGATCCTGTTCCTGATGTATCTCGGCCTGATGGCGCTGTGGCGCGCGGTCGACGATCCCTCGCGCGCGGCGCGCGCCGCCGCGGTGCTGACGCTGGTCGGCGCGATCAATCTGCCGATCATCAAATTCTCGGTCGACTGGTGGAACACGCTACATCAGCCGGCCTCGGTGATGCGCATGGGCGGCTCGACGCTCGACAAATCCTTCCTGGTCCCGTTGCTGGTGATGGCGGTCGCGTTCACGCTGCTGTTCGTCACGCTGCATCTGGCTGCGATGCGTAACGAGATTTTGCGCCGGCGCGTCCGCTCGCTGCAGATGATGCAGGCGAGCCGCATCGCGTTTTCGAACGAGTTAAGCCCCGGTTCGCGTGAAGAGAACGCGTCAAAAGGGGCTGCGTGATCATGTCGCTCGGTCCCTACGCGTCCTTCATCGTGACGTCCTATGCGGCAGCCGCTCTCGTGGTCGCGATCTTGGTCGGCTGGATCGTGCTCGACTATCGCAGCCAGACCGAACGGCTGCGCGAGCTTGACCGCAGCGGCGTCACGCGCCGCTCGGGCCGCAGCGCGACGGACTCACGATGAGCGATCAAACCACATCTACGGCACCGCAGCGCCGCACTTTCCTGATGGTGCTGCCGCTCATCGCCTTCATCGCCCTGGCGCTGTTGTTCTGGTTCCGGCTCGGCAGCGGCGATCCCTCACGGATTCCCTCCGCATTGATCGGTCGTCCCGCGCCGCAGACCACGCTGCCGCCGCTCGAGGGACTACAGACCGGCAATGCGCAGGTGCCGGGGCTCGATCCCGCCGCATTCAAGGGCAAGGTCAGCCTCGTCAATGTCTGGGCGTCCTGGTGCGTGCCCTGCCACGACGAGGCGCCGCTGCTGACTGAGCTGGCAAAAGACAAGCGCTTCGAACTCGTCGGCATCAACTACAAGGACAGCGCCGATAACGCGCGCCGCTTCCTCGGCCGCTACGGCAACCCGTTCGGCCGCGTCGGCGTCGACGCCAACGGCCGCGCCTCGATCGAATGGGGCGTCTACGGCGTGCCGGAGACGTTCGTCGTCGGCCGCGAGGGGACGATCGTCTACAAGCTGGTGGGGCCGATCACGCCGGACAATTTGCGGACAGTGCTGCTGCCGCAGATGGAAAAGGCGTTGAAGGCGGGGAGCTGACGCTGGCCTCGCGCCGCGTACTCGACTGTCATCGCCCGACTTGATCGGGCGATCCAGTATTCCAGAGACGTCAGTCGTATACGGAGAGGCCGCGGCGTACTGGATGCCCCGGTCAAGCCGGGGCATGACAGCGGTATGCGGAGCGACGCTTCGCTTACCCCTTCCTCACGTCCCCCGCTTCCGCCTCGCTCGCCTCCAGCGAGGCCGGCTCGATCCCGTAGCGCTTGGTCAGCGGCATCTGGGCGAGGGCGAAGATCATGGTGATCGTGGTGACGCCGAACACCTTGAAATTCACCCAGAAGTCCGTGCTTTGCGTGCGCCAGACGATCTCGTTCAGCACCGCCATGCCGGCGAAGAACAGCGCCCAGCGCAGCGTGAGGATGCGCCAGCCCTGCGGCGTCAGATTGAACATCTGGTCGAACATCACGGCGATGAAGGAGCGGCCGAACAAGAGGCCGCCGCCGAGGATCGCGGCGAACAGGCCGTAGATGATGGTCGGCTTGACCTTGATGAAGGTCTCGTCGTGCAGCACCAGCGTCAGCGTGCCGAACACCAGCACGATGACGCCTGTGACGACCGCCATTATCGGGATGTGACGCGTCACCACATAGGACGCGATCATGGCCGCGACGATCGCGACCATGAAGGCGCCGGTCGCGGCGAACAGATTGAACTTCGCATTGACGAAGAAGAACACGAGCAGCGGTCCGAGCTCGGTCGCAAGCTTGAACAGTGGGTGCGGCTGGGTCTTGTCCATTCGTCAGCTTTCGATTCCGGCGATCGCGCGGGCGAAATCGCGCGCGGTGAACGCGGCGAGATCGTCGACGCCCTCGCCGACGCCGATGAAATGCACCGGCAGTTTGAATTTCTCCGCGAGCGCCACCAGGATGCCGCCACGCGCGGTGCCGTCGAGCTTGGTCATCACGAGGCCGGTGACCCCGGCGGTGCGATGGAAGGCCTCGACCTGCGACAGCGCGTTCTGGCCCACGGTGGCGTCCAGCACAAGCAGCACGGCATGCGGCGCAGTGTCATCCACCTTGCGGATCACGCGCACGACCTTCTCGAGCTCGTTCATCAACTCGGCCTTGTTCTGCAGGCGCCCGGCGGTGTCGATCAGGAGCACGTCGATGCCCTGCTCTTTCGCCGCGGTCAGCGCGTTGAAGGCGAGGCTCGCCGAATCCGAGCCCTGCGCGCCCGCGATAACAGGCGTCTTGGTGCGCTCGCCCCAGACCTTGAGCTGCTCGATGGCGGCGGCGCGAAACGTGTCGCCGGCGGCCAGCATCACCTTGCGGCCTTCGGAGGCGAATTTCTGCGAGAGCTTTCCGATGGTGGTGGTCTTGCCGGAGCCGTTGACGCCGACCACGAGGATGACGAACGGCTTCTTGGCCGTATCGATCACGAGCGGTTTTGCCACCGGCGCCAGCACCTTCTCGACCTCGGTCGCGACGACGTCCTTGACCTCGTCCGCCGAGATCGCCTTGTCGTAACGACCCGTGCCGACGGCCTCTGCGATCCGCACCGCGACCGACGTGCCGAGATCGGCGCGCAGCAGCACGTCCTCGATGTCGTCGAGCATGGCGCGGTCGAGCTTGCGCTTGGTGACGAGATCGGCGACCGCGGTCCCGAGCGAGGACGAGGTCCGCTTCAGCCCGTTGGACAGGCGGCGCCACCAGCTCAGCTTGGGGGGATCTGACGTGGTATCGTTCATGGCGGGGGTGTGTTAGCCGTTCCGGCTGCCAAACGAAAGTCTTGACCGAAAGTCCTGCGATTGCTCGATGTTCCCCAATTGACCGCCGACGAGATCCTGGCCCGTGTGCTCCACCGCGACGGCCTGATGCTGATCATCGACAAGCCGGCCGGTCTTCCCGTGCATCGCGGCCCCAAGGGCGGCCCCAATCTGGAGGATTCCTTCGACGCGCTCCGGTTCGGCCTGCCGCGGCCGCCGGTGCTGGCCCACCGGCTGGACAAGGACACCTCCGGTTGCCTCGTGCTCGGCCGCCATCGCAAGGCGACGGCGTCGCTCGGCCTGCTGTTCAAGCACGGCAAGATCGGCAAAACCTACTGGACCGTGGTCGAGGGCGGCCCCACCGAGGACGAAGGCACCATCGACATGCCGCTCGGCCGGCTCAATGCCGAGCGCGGCTGGTGGCAGAAGCCGGATCCGGACGGGCAGAAGGCGATCACCAACTGGAAGGTGATGGGCCGGGGCGACGGTTTCACCTGGCTCGCCATGGAACCGGTGACCGGGCGGACCCATCAATTGCGGGTGCATTCGGCCGCATCCGGCTGGCCGATCTTCGGTGATAACATTTACGGCAACGGCCCGCGCTTCGGCGAGCCGAAGCTTCACCTGCATTCCCGCGAGATCGTGGTGCCGATCTCCCGGAACAAGGAGCCGGTCCGCGTGGTCGCGCCCGCCCCGCCGCATATGCATGAGAAGCTCAGGGCGTGCGGGTGGAACGGGGAATAGCGGCGCTGTCGCTTAACCTCTCCCGCTTGCGGGAGAGGTCGCGCCGAAGGCGCAGGTCATTGCCCATGGTTTACGAAACCTTCAGCGCTCGCCTCTAATGATAGCGGTTGCTTAGAACAAGCTTCCGTCAATCCGCTCAGGACGAGCCGCGCGTCATGTCCAAGGCCGAGCTATCGATCATCGACGAGGTCGAATCCGCAATCCGGATGGGCTCGGCGGAAAAGGGCCTGGAAACCGCCCGGCGCGTCACCGACCTGTTCCTCTCCTCCGCCGGCAGTTTCGACGACGAGCAGATCGCGCTGTTCGACGACGTGCTCGAGCGCCTGATCCGCACCATCGAGCTGCGCGCCATTGCCGACATCGGCGCGCGCGTCGCCCTCGCCGAGATCAGCGCGCAGCTCGCGCCGATCGCGCAGGCGCCGCCCTCCGTGATCCGCCGCCTCGCCAACAACGACGAAATTCGTATCGCCGGTCCCGTGCTGCAGGAATCCGCGCGCCTCGACGATGGCGAGCTGGTCAGGATCGCCTCCAGCAAAAGCGAGCCGCATCTGCTCGCGGTCGCCGGACGCTGGTGGCTGAAGGAGATCGTCACCGACGCGCTGCTGGCGCGGCGCTATCCCAGCGTCAGCCGCCGCCTCGCCGCCAATCCGGGTGCGCGCGTGTCGGGCAACGGATTTGCCATCATCGTCGGACAGGCCGAGGGCGATCCCGAGCTCGCCGTCAATGTCGGCGTCCGCGTCGATTTGCCGTCGGAGCTGCGCCGGCAATTGCTGCGCTCGGCAACGGATGCGGTGCGCACCCGCCTGCTGTCGCGCGCGCCGCCGCATCTATTCGAGGAAATCCAGAGCGCGATCACGGCCGTCACCGTCGGCGTCGAGCGCGAGATGTCTGCAGTCCGCGACTTCGAAGGCGCCAAGCGGGCGATCGCCAATCTCAAGGCGGCCGGCCAGCTCAACGAGGCGACGCTGCTCGGCTTCGCCACGCAGCGGCGCTATGAGGAGACCGTCGCGGCGCTGGCCGCGCTGTCTGGCTCGACCGTCGAGGTGATTCGCCCGCTGATGCAGAGCCTGCGCGACGACGGCCTGCTGGTGCCGTGCAAAGCGGCGCAGCTCCGCTGGGAAACCACGGCCGCCGTGCTCGAAAGCCGCTATGCCACCGGCGCGATGAAGTCGGCCGACCTTGCCAGAGCGCAGGGGCATTTTGCGCGGATGACGCCGGAGAACGCGCGGCGGACGCTGCGGTTCTGGCAGGTCAGGGCGCAGTAGGGCGCGCTGCACCCTCGGTGTCGTCCCTGCGAACGCAGGGACCCATAACCACAGGGAGAGGTTTGGCGACGACTAGCCGTTGCTCTGCTTCGTTGGGACAAGCACCGTTTTCGACCGATAGATCGCGCGGTATGGGTCCCTGCGTGCGCAGGGACGACGTTGAGGATAGAGCGCGGCGAAATTCCTCGCAGCCGGATTACGCGGTCAGCCGCTCACCATCACTGCCGGCGATCCTCAGCGGCACGACGCTCCCCACACGCTCGCCCGCGACCGCCACCGGCAGATAATGCTCCGTCCGCCCCTGCCCGTCGCTCTCGATCAGCACCTCGCGCGTTGCGCCGATCTCGGCTTGCAGCCTCCGACGCAGGGCCACTTCACCGGCTGCACGCAGCCGCTTCGCGCGCTGCTTGATCGCACCACCCGCGACCTGCGGCATGCGCGCGGCCGGCGTGCCGGGGCGTGGCGAGTACGGGAAGACGTGCAGGAAGGTGAGGCCGCATTCCTCGACGAGATCGAGCGAGCGCGAAAACATCTCCTCGGTCTCGGTCGGAAAGCCCGCGATGACGTCGGCACCCAGCGCAATGTCCGGGCGGAGGCGGCGGACCTGTTCGCAGAACGCGATCGCTTGCTTCCGCGAATGCCGCCGCTTCATGCGCTTCAGGATCATGTCGTCGCCTGACTGTAGCGACAGATGCAGATGCGGCATCAGCCGCGCATCGTCGGCGATGGCATCGAGCAGATCGCTGTCGGCCTCGATCGAATCGATCGAAGAGATGCGCAGGCGCTTCAACTCCGGCACATGCCGCAGGATCTGCTTGGTCAGCATGCCGAGCTTTGGTGCGCCCGGCAGGTCCGTGCCGTAGCTGGTGAGATCGACGCCGGTCAGCACGATCTCGGCATGACCGCGCTCCGCCAGCGTCCGCACCTGATCGACCACCGCACCCATCGGCACCGAGCGTGAATTGCCGCGGCCATAGGGGATGATGCAGAAGGTGCAGCGGTGGTCGCAGCCGTTCTGCACCTGCACGAACACGCGCGGCAGGCCGCTCGCAAAGCCGTCGATCAGATGCGGCGCCATCTCCTTGACCGACATGATGTCGCTGACGGCGATCTTTTCGCTGGCGTCGATGTCGAACGCGTCGCGGGTCTGGCGCCACGCATCACTACGCAGCTTGTCGTCATTGCCGACGACGCGATCGACCTCGACCATCTCGGCGAACATCGCGCTCTGCGTCTGCGCCGCGCAGCCGGTGACGACGATGCGCGCTTCCGGCCGCTCACGCTTCAGCTTGCGGATCGACTGCCGCGCCTGCGCCACCGCTTCGTTGGTGACGGCGCAGCTGTTGATGACGATGGTGTCGGACAGGCCCGCGCCCTCGGCCTCACGGCGGATCACCTCGGCCTCGAAGGCGTTGAGGCGGCAGCCGAAGCTGACGACGTCGACGGTCATTACCCGACCGGCGCGAACAGCGCCGGATCGAAATTGCCTTCATATTCGAAGGTCGCCGTGCCGGTCATCAGCACGTGGTCGTCGCGCTCGCGCCATTCGATGCCGAGCTTGCCGCCGGGCAGCGTAATCTCGACATTGCGCTCCGCGCGCTTCAGCCGCGCAGCAGCAACGGCAGTCGCGCAGGCCGCCGAACCGCAGGCCCTGGTCAGGCCGGCACCGCGCTCCCAGGTACGGATGGTGATGTGCTCGCGATCGACGATATGTGCCAGCGTGATATTGGCGCGCTCGGGGAAGATCGGGTGGTTTTCCAGCAGCGGACCGAAGCGGCCGAGGTCGTAGGCGTTGACGTCGTCGACCCAGAACACCGCGTGCGGATTGCCCATGCTCACCGCCGAGGGCGAATGCAGGATCGGATTGTCGATCGGGCCGATCTGCAATTCGATGTAGCGGGTGTCGCGAAACTCTTCAGCGAGCGGAATGTCCTGCCAGCCGAACTTCGGCGCGCCCATGTCGACTGTGTAGAGATCGGGCGCCGGACCCTGCCAGGCATTGAGCAGGCCGGCCGCGGTCTCGAACGTCGCCGTGGTCTGGCCGGTCCTCTCGAAGATCCGCCGCACCACGCAGCGCATGCCGTTGCCGCAGGCGCCGGCCTCGGAGCCGTCATTGTTGTAGATGCGGATGAAGGCCTCGGTGCCATCGAGCCGCGGCTTCTGCAGCACCATGAGCTGGTCGTAGGGCACGCCGCCTTGCGCGGACGCCACCGCACGGGCATCGTCCGGCGTCACCGGCGAGGCAGAATCGCGCATGTCGACAACGACGATCTCGTTGCCGATGCCGTTCATCTTGGCAAATGCGTGGTTGGCCAGCGCGCTCATGAAAATTCCCGAATTTCGCCTGCCTTATATGGCGATCCTTACCGGCTTGGCCAGCCATTTGGCGCCGGCCAGGGTGGCCTGCCAGGTGAACTGCCATGACGCATCTGTCATGGGACGAATTTGGCGCTCGCGTGTTAGAACGGCGCGACTCGCGCGGACCGGGACACGCGGGCGGGCACAAGGGTGGATTTAGGCCTTGGTACACAAGGCCTTGGGGAGAATAAAATGATCAGGTTTCGTCGTCTCGCTCTGGCCGCGCTGATCCCGGCGGCGGCCATGTCGATTGGCCTGTCCAGCGCGCTGGCGCAGACCCCGAGCCCGGTACCGGCCGCATCAGCAAGTCCCTCGCCGGCCCCGTCGGCTTCGCCCGCCCCGGCCGCAAGCGCTTCGCCCGCCCCGGCCGCAAGCCCGTCGCCGGCGGCGAGCGCCTCGCCGGCCCCCGCGGCGACGCCTTCGCCCGCGGCCAGCGCCTCACCCAGCCCGGCAGCCCCGCCGCCCGCAGCCTCCGCCACGCCCGCCCCGGTGCAGACCGCCGACCCGTTCGGCCAGGAGACCACGCTCGAGGCCAAGAAGGTCGTGATGGTCAAGGGCACTGCCAATTGGGACTCGGCCTTCGACACCCTGATCGACGCATTCAAGGCGCTGAACACGCTGCTGGACAAGCAGGGCATCAAGGCATCAGGCAATTCGATGATCGTCTACACCTCGACCGACGACACCGGCTTCACCTTCCTCGCCGAGATTCCGGTCGAGCAGGATCCGAAGAACCTGCCCAAGGACATGAGCATCGGCAAGTCGCCGGAGGGCAAGGCGCTGAAATTCGTCCATCGCGGCTCCTACGACAACATGGACAACACCTATGAGGCGATCACCAATCACCTCGACGACAAGAAGCTGGAAGCCAAGGACACCTTCATCGAGGAGTACCTCACCGATCCCCTGAAGACGGCCGAGGACAAGCTGGTGATCAACGTGTTCGTGCCATTGAAGTGAGAGAGATGAAGAAGCCTGCCGTACTCGCCGCCGCTTTCGCCGCCACGCTGCTGGCAACGCCTGTGCTGGCCGACGATTTCCCCTCCGCCATCTCGGTAAGCGGCGAAGCCCATGTTTCCGCGGCACCGGACCTTGCGCAGATCGATGCCGGTGTCGCCAACGACGCCAAGACGGCGAAAGAGGCCTCCGATGCCAACAACGCGGCGATGGGCAAGGTGCTGCTGGCGCTGAAGGGCGCCGGGATCGCCGAGAAGGACTACCAGACCTCGCGCCTGTCGCTGCAGCCGCAATACGGCCAGAACAAATCCACCGGCGCCTCTCCTGTCGTCGGCTTCCGCGCCTCCAACCGCGTCACCGTGAAAATTCGCGACGTGACCAAGGTCGCCGGCATCATCGACACGCTGGTCAGCGCCGGCGCCAACGACATTGGCAACATCTCGTTCGAGGTGACGCAGGCGTCAAAACTGCTCGACGATGCGCGCGAGCAGGCGGTGGCCGATGCGCGCCGCAAGGCCGAGATCTACGCCAAAGCCACTGGCGTGACGCTGGGCGCGCCGCTGAGCGTCTCCGAAGGCAGTGGCCCGGTGCCGCTGTTCAAGGCGCGGATGGCGACAGCGCCGATGGCGGCCCCCGCCGCGGTCGCGCCGGGCGAGGAGACGCTGTCGGTGACGGTGAATGTGAGCTGGGCGATCAAGCCGAAAGAGTAGCAGACGTAAGAGGCTCACGACTCAACACAACAACGGTGTCGTCCCCGCCTAGTGCGCAATTGCGCACGGGCGCGGGGACCCATAACCACGGGGAGTGGTTGTGACGCGCAGGCGGTAACTCCGAACCCTCGCCAAACTCCGCCCTGTGGTTATGGGTTCCGGGTTCGCGACTTCGTCGCGCCCCGGGACGACAGCGGAGTAATGACGCCAAATCTCTGCTAAATCTCCACCACCTGCCCCGGCTTCATCGCGACGAACCGCTCCTGCGGAATCTTCGCGGCATCGAGCGCCTCCACGAGTGCCTTGGCTGGCGCGTCGATCGCTTCATCCGTCAGCTGGAACGTGCCGTGATGATGCCCGAGCGCGGCTTGCGCGCCGCAATCGGCCAGCGCTTTCACCGCGTCTTCCGGATTCATGTGCTGGTCGCGCATGAACCAGCGCGGCTCGTAGGCACCGATCGGCAGGATCGCGAGGCGCAGCGCCCCGTGCTTCTCGGCAACACGGCGAAAATGCCCGCCATCGCCATAGCCGGAATCGCAGACGACATAGATTTTCCCGGCCGGCGTCTCCAAGACAAAGCTCGCCCACAGCGCCTTGTTGCGATCGAACACGCCGCGCGCGGTCCAGTGCCGGGTCGGCACCAGGTGCACGGCAACGCCTTCGCCGAGCTCGACGCGATCGTGCCAGTCGAAGGCTTCAGCCTTGATGGTGCGATCGAAGCTCCGCATCGCCACGTCGTTGCCGAGCGGGGTGACCACGCGCGGGGCAAAATTCTTGGCAAGCCGCGACAGCGTCACGATATCGAGATGGTCGTAGTGCCCGTGCGAGACCAACACGACGTCGATCTTCGGCAGCTTCTCGAAAGCGATGCCGGGATCATTGTGCCGCTTCGGCCCCGCCCAGGCGACCGGCGAGACCCGCATCGACCAGACGGGATCCACCAGGATGTTGAGTCCGCCGGTCTGGATCAGCCAGCTGGCATGGCCGACGAAGGAGAGCCGCACCTTGTCGCCATCGACCCGCGCGGGCGGGATGTCGGCATGGGGGCTGGGGACCCAGTCCGGCCAGGTCTCACGCTTCCGGCCGCCGCCGAACTGCCAGCGCAGGACCTCGCCGAGCGATCGTGGCGACGCCCCGTTGGGATCGAAGAAGTGCAGGCCGTCGAAATGATCGGAGACGGGACCGTCATAGGTTTTCATACGGGACATCCAAACGGGCGGAACGCCGACCAGCGCGCCGGCCCCGGCCAGCACTCCGAACAGGCGGCGGCGGGTGATGCGCACGGGCGGCTTCAGCGATGATAGCGGAGGGAAGTCATGACCGGCTATATGGGCGGGACCGCCGAAAAAGGAACCCGTCGCCGGAAGTGGCCAGATTTCAAGGCCTTATTTCAGGGTTCGGCCCTGGCAAGGGTGCCTGGGCACCCTAACTTTCCTTGACTTTTGGGCGGGAGCGGCGTTTAACCCCGCCACTTTCTCGAAAAGGCTTTCTTTTCGACCCGCCGACCGGCCCTGGAGGCCGGAGGTCAACGCCCGACAGCGCTATGCGCCCTCGGGCGCAAAGGTGTTTGGACTTTCTTCTCCCTCGCCCCGCTCTTGCGGGGAGAGGGTCGGGGTGAGGGGCTCTCTCCGCGCGTGATGCGCGTGGATGGTCCCGTACCCCCTCACCCGCCGCGCAAGGGCGCGGCGACCTCTCCCCGCAGGCGGGGAGAGGTAAAAAAGGACAACGGCATTGTTCGACAATCTGTCGGAACGGCTTGGTGGCATTCTCGATCGTCTGACGGGGCGCGGTGCGCTGACCGAAAAGGACGTCGACGCCGCGATGCGCGAGGTGCGCCGCGCGCTGCTGGAGGCCGACGTTGCGCTCGAAGTCGTGCGCAGCTTCACCGAGCGCGTGCGCGAGCAGGCGATCGGCGCCACCGTCGTCAAGTCGGTCACCCCCGGCCAGATGGTGGTCAAGATCGTCCATGACGAGCTGGTCAACACGCTCGGCGCGGAAGGCCAGACCATCGACGTCAATGCCGTGCCGCCGGTGCCGATCATGATGGTCGGTCTGCAGGGCTCGGGTAAAACGACCACCACCGCAAAGCTCGCCCGCCGCATGGTCCAGCGCGACAAGCGCAAGGTGCTGATGGCCTCGCTCGACGTCTACCGTCCGGCGGCGATGGAGCAGCTGGCCGTGCTCGGCCGCGACCTCGACATCCCGACCCTGCCGATCGTAGCGGGCCAGCAGCCGCCGCAAATCGCCAAGCGCGCGCTGGAAGCCGGCAAGCTTGGCGGCTACGACATCGTGCTGCTCGACACCGCCGGCCGCACTACGCTCGACGAAGAGATGATGGCGGAAGCAGCCGCGATCAAAGCTGCGGCGAATCCGCACGAAGTGCTGCTGGTCGCGGACTCGCTCACCGGCCAGGACGCGGTGAACCTTGCGCGCGCATTCGATCAGCGCGTCGGCCTCACCGGCATCGTGCTGACCCGCGTTGACGGCGATGGCCGCGGCGGCGCCGCGCTCTCGATGCGCGCGGTCACCGGCAAGCCGATCAAGCTGATCGGCACCGGTGAAAAGACCGACGCGCTGGAGGATTTCCACCCCGATCGTATCGCCGGCCGCATCCTCGGCATGGGCGACGTGGTCTCGCTGGTCGAGAAGGCTGCGGCGAACATCGACGCCGAAAAGGCCGCGCGCACCGCCGAGCGCATGCGCAAGGGTCAGTTCGACCTCAACGACATGCGTGAGCAGCTGCTGCAGATGTCGAACATGGGCGGCATCAGCGGGCTGATGGGCATGATGCCCGGCATCTCCAAGATGAAGAACCAGATCGCGGCCGCCGGCATCGACGACAAGATCTTGAAGCGCCAGGTCGCGATCATCGATTCCATGACGCGCGACGAGCGTCGTCATCCCGACCTGCTGAAAGCAAGCCGCAAGAAGCGCATCGCCGCAGGCAGCGGCCAGAGCGTCGAGCACGTCAACAAGCTCTTGAAGATGCACCGGAACATGGCTGACGTGATGAAGGCCATGGGCTCGGGCAAGCGCGGCCCGCTCGCCGGCATCGCGCAGGCGATGGGCTTTGGCGGCGGCATGAAGATGCCCTCGCCGGAAGAGGTGAAGGCGCTGCAGGAGAAGATGCAGAGCGGCGGCGGACAAGGCCTGCCGAATTTGCCGAAGGATTTGCCGGCCGGTCTTCGCGGCGGCCTGCCCAACCTTCCTGGACTGACCGGGCTGAGCGGCAAGCCGACGCTGCCGGGCCTCGGCGGTTTCCCGGGCAAGAAGAAATGAGGAATTCGTCGCACGGGATCGCATCGGTCTCGCGTGACGCGGAATACCAATCAACCGAACAAAACGTACTTTGAAGGAGAACTGAATGTCCGTCGTTATCCGCCTCGCCCGCGCAGGCACCAAGAAGCGTCCCGTCTATCACGTCGTCGTCGCCGATTCGCGCTTTCCCCGCGATGGCCGCTTCATCGAGCGTCTCGGCTATTTCAACCCGCTGCTGCCGAAGGACAACGAGACCCGCCTGAAGCTCGACATGGAGAAGGTGAAGTCCTGGCTCGCCAAGGGCGCGCAGCCGTCGGACCGCGTGATGCGTTTCCTCGACGCCGCCGGCGTCAAGAAGCGCGAAGCGCGCAACAACCCCGAGAAGGCCGTGCCGCGCAAGGAGCGCAAGGCGCAGGCCGAAGCCGCCGCGAAGGCCTAAGGCCAGATCATGTCGGCGCTGGTCTGCGTCGCGCGGATCGGCGCCGCGCATGGTGTGCGCGGTGCGGTCAAACTATGGACCTTCACCGAAGATCCGTTTGCCGTGCGCCGCTACGGTCCGCTTCTCGCCAAGGACGGCAAGCGCCAGTTCGAGGTCGCAACGGCGCGCGAGGCAAAAGATCATCTGGTCGCGACGTTCAAGGGCGTCACGACCCGCGATGAGGCCGAGCGCCTCAACGGCATCGAGCTTTACGTTCTGCGCGAAAAGCTGCCCGCGACGGACGAGGACGAATATTACCATACCGATCTGATCGGGCTCGCCGCCGTCACCACCGACGGCGACGCGCTCGGCCGCGTGCTCGCGATCCATAATTTCGGCGCCGGCGACATCATCGAGATCGCGCCGCTCAAGGGGCCGACCATGCTGCTGCCGTTCTCGAACGCCGTGGTGCCCGAGGTCGACCTCAAAGGCGGCCGTGTCGTGATCGCGCTGCCGCAGGAGATCGAGGGCGATGATCAGGACGCCCCGAGTCGTCCTCGCGAAAGCGGGGACCCATAACCACGAGACGTGGTTTTGGCTAAGCTGGTGGCCCCGATCATCGCAAAACGAACTGCGGTGGTTATGGGTCCCGGGCTCGCGCTTCACGCGCCCGGGGACGACGAGAGTTGAGAGACCATGACAACCCCCTCACCCTGGCGCGCGACGGTGCTGACGCTGTTTCCGGAGATGTTTCCGGGGCCGCTCGGCGTGAGCTTGGCCGGCCGGGCACTCGCCTCCGGGCTGTGGGAGATCGAGGCGCGGGACATCCGGGCCTCCGCGACCGACCGGCACCGGAGCGTCGATGACACGCCTGCCGGCGGCGGACCGGGCATGGTGCTGCGGGCGGATGTTCTGGCGGCGGCGATCGATGCCGCCGAGATCGCTCCGGATCGGCCGCGTTTGCTGATGAGCCCGCGCGGTCGGCCGTTGACCCAGGCCCGCGTGGCCGAGCTCGCACAGGGGCCCGGCCCCCTGATCGTCTGCGGGCGGTTCGAGGGGATCGACCAGCGAGTGATCGATGCGCGGGGCCTCGAGGAGGTCTCGATCGGCGATTACGTGCTGTCTGGGGGCGAAATCGCAGCCCTGGCCCTGATCGACGCCTGCGTCCGGCTGCTGCCGGGGGTGATGGGCAAGGAAGCTTCGGGAACAGAGGAGAGCTTTTCCGACGGCCTGCTCGAATACCCCCAATACACCCGGCCGCAGCTGTTCGAGGGGGTTCCGATCCCGGAGGTTCTCACCTCGGGCGACCATGCCAAGGTCGCTAGCTGGCGGCGGGCGCAATCCGAGGCTCTAACCGAGGCCCGGCGGCCGGATTTATGGGCCCAAATCCCGCCCAAGCCCCCGAATCGGCCCCGTCGCCAAAAAACGCCAAAAAACAAGACAGACGGGTGACAAACGCTCCGGCTTGCCTTATAGGAGCGGCCACATCCGCAATGGCTGGATAAACGAATTTCGCGCAGCCCCCGTTTCCAAGGCTGGGCGCGCCGATGGAGATTTACCCATGAACCTGATCAAGCAGCTCGAGCAAGAGCAATTCGACAAGCTGTCCGCCGGCAAGGAGATTCCGGAATTCGCCCCCGGCGACACCGTGATCGTCAACGTGAAGGTCGTCGAAGGCGACCGCACCCGCGTGCAGGCCTATGAAGGCGTCTGCATCGGCCGTTCCGGCGGTGGCCTCAACGAGAGCTTCACCGTCCGCAAGATCTCCTATGGCGAGGGCGTCGAGCGCGTGTTCCCGCTGCTCTCCCCGATGATCGACTCGATCAAGGTGGTCCGCCGCGGCAAGGTGCGTCGCGCCAAGCTCTATTACCTCCGCAACCTCCGCGGCAAGTCGGCCCGCATCGTCGAGAAGCAGGACCGTCAGGCCGCCGTCGGCGAGTAAGCTTTCGCCACCAGGCAAGCTTTTCGAAAGCGCGGGGCTCGGCTCCGCGCTTTTTTGTTGCGTCAGCCGTGCGCGTCAAAGCCCTCGCGCTTCCAAATCGGCCTGCTATATATTCCTAGAATGTTTCCAGATCTGACCAGCTTCGTAAGCCCCCAGCGCATCGTCATCGACGATCGCTCGCGGCTGCCTGGCCGGTTCTTCGGACGCTTCGCGACCTCGGCAACGTCAGAGCTTACGCGCGCAGCCTAAAAGCTGCGCTGACGATTTTGTTGCCCGCGCGCTCGCCGCGCTCATCGCTTACACACAGTCTTCGGAGCTGACGCTCATGTCCAAGCCGACCACATTGTACGACAAGATCTGGAACGACCATCTGGTGCACGAAGCCGACGACGGCACCTGCCTGCTCTATATCGACCGCCACCTGGTGCACGAGGTGACCTCGCCGCAGGCGTTCGAAGGCCTGCGCGCCACGGGGCGCAAGGTCCATGCGCCCGAGAAGACGCTCGCCGTCGTCGACCACAACGTGCCGACCACCGACCGCACCAAGCCCAATCCCGATCCTGAGAGCATCGAGCAGATCAAGGCGCTGGCCGAGAACGCCAAGGAATTCGGCATCGAATATTACAACGAGTTCGACAAGCGCCAGGGCATCGTCCACGTCATCGGCCCCGAACAGGGTTTTACGCTGCCCGGCACCACCATCGTCTGCGGTGACAGCCACACCTCGACGCATGGCGCGTTCGGCGCGCTCGCGCACGGCATCGGCACCTCCGAGGTCGAGCACGTTCTGGCGACACAGACGCTGATCCAGAAGAAGGCCAAGAACATGCGCGTCACCGTCGACGGCAAATTGCCCGACGGCGTGACCGGCAAGGACATCATCCTGGCAATCATCGGCGAGATCGGGACCGCGGGCGGCACCGGCTACGTGCTGGAATATGCCGGCGAGGCGATCCGCGCGCTCTCGATGGAAGGCCGCATGACGGTCTGCAACATGTCGATCGAAGGCGGCGCCCGCGCCGGCCTCGTTGCGCCCGACCAGAAGGCCTACGACTTCCTGCGCGACCGTCCGAAGTCGCCGAAGGGCGCGGCCTGGGACGCGGCGATGCGCTATTGGGAGGGCTTGCGCTCCGACGAAGGCGCGCATTTCGACCACGAGCTGCGCCTCGATGCGGCAAAACTGCCGCCGATCGTGACCTGGGGCACCAGCCCTGAGGACGTCATCTCGGTGACCGGCATTGTGCCCGATCCCGACAAGATCGCGGACGAGGCCAAGCGCATCTCCAAGCACCGCGCGCTGAAATATATGGGCCTGACCGCGGGGACGAAGATCACCGACATCAAGCTCGACCGCGTCTTCATCGGCTCCTGCACCAACGGCCGTATCGAAGATCTTCGCGCCGCCGCCAAGATCGCGGAAGGCAAGCAGGTTGCAGGCACCGTCAACGCCATGGTCGTGCCGGGCTCCGGGATCGTGAAGGAGCAGGCCGAGGCCGAGGGTCTGGACAAGATCTTCATCAAGGCCGGCTTCGAATGGCGCGAGCCAGGCTGCTCGATGTGTCTTGCGATGAACCCGGATAAGCTGAAGCCGGAGGAGCGCTGCGCCTCGACCTCGAACCGCAATTTCGAGGGTCGCCAGGGCTTCAAGGGCCGCACGCATCTGGTGTCGCCGGCGATGGCGGCGGCAGCGGCGATCGCGGGTCACTTCGTCGACGTCCGGGACTGGCGCTAAGCCCGTCCCTGCAATTTGAACTAACCCGGCAAACGGCCGTTAATCGGCAGCGCCGACAGTGTCCTCGCGACGATCTCGCGAGGACACCTCTGATGGCCAACAAGCCTGAATATGTCGATCTGATCAGCGAGGCGACGCGCCAGCACCGCCGGCGCGCGACGCCGCTGCGCATCGTCGCCAAGCCTGAGGTCGAGGAGACCTCGAAGCTGAGCCGCTGGCCGCCGGCGATGTTTCGGCAGTGGAAGGCCGAGACGCTGATGCGGTGGAAGGCTTCGTCCTGGAAGCTGAAGGATTGGCTCTAAGTGATGGTGTCATTCCGGAGCGCCCGAAGGGCGAATCCGGAATCTCGAGATTCCGGGTCTGGCGCTTGCGCGCCATCCCGGAATGACCGCTCTAACTTATCTCACCAATAGTACCGGTACGGACGATGCCAGCGATGCCAATGGTGCCAGCGGCAGATGCGGCGCGGGCCGTAATAGGTCCAGATGATCCGGCAGCGGCGCGGATAGTGATAGTAGGGATAATAGCCGCCGTAATAATAGCGCCGGTGGAAGTGACGGTAGCCGTAATGCGGGCGATAGATCCCGTAGCGATGAAAGCCGCCGTAGCGGTGGAATCCGCCATAGCGATAGCCGCCGCCGTGAAACGCCGGCGCGGCGCGGAAGCCGCCGCCATGGAAACCACCACCATGGAAACCACCGCCGCGAAAGCCACCGAAATGTCCGCCGCCACCATGGAAGCCGCCGCCACGGAAACCGCCGCCGCCGTGAAAACCTCCACCATGTCCGCCACCACCGCCGCCATGGCGGACTTGGGTGACGAGATCTTCGGTCGCAGCTTTCGTCGCGGGTGACGTCGCCGGATTGATCAAGGTCAGCGCTTCAGCACGACGCACAGTCCCGGCCGACAGCATCAACGTCGCGGCCGCTGCGATCCCGAGCAAGCGCATCGGGCTTGCCCTGAGACCCAAACTCCTCAGCATGGACTTCTCCCTGAAACTGGACAGCGGAGTTGCGACGTTCGTAACCGGCCCGCGTCATCCCTGTTCATTTGCAGCCGCTCCCAAGATTAAGTTAGGGACAGCGACGTGAATGCCCCATGAATGAACGACGTTGCAGGCAACGCGGTGCCGCGAGGTGAGGATTCGAGATGACTGTCTACGCGATTGCGCAATTGAAGATGACGGACCGCGCGGCCTACGACCGGTATCAGGCGCGGTTCTTCGACGTGTTCAGGAAGTACAACGGACGCCTGCTCGCCGCCGATGAACATCCGCGCGTGCTCGAAGGCACATGGCCGCACGACAAGCTCGTCATGATGTCGTTTCCGGACGAGGCCGCATTCCTCGCCTTCTCGAATTCACCCGAGTACGAAGAGATATCACGCGATCGCAAGGCGGGCGCGCGAGCAACGGTGCTGCTGGTCAAGGGATTTGCGCCCGCCGGTTAGCGGATCACCAGAACGGCCCGTAGCCGAGCACGAACGGCGCGGGCACGCCGTAGGGATAGGGACGGTAGTAGACCGGCCGCGCGTAGTAGCGGGGATCGCGGCGCACGGCGGGCCGCACGATGTCATGGGCTCGCGCGTGTCGTCGCGCATCGAAAACCGCGATCCCTGCCGAGGCCTCGGGTATCGTCATCCTGTGCGCAGCGGACGCGCAGGGCAGACCGGCGGCGAGCGTGACGGCAACGGCGACTAGTGCAATCGATCTTGCCATGACCACCCTCACGAGGCCTCCGCGCTGCGCATTGAACTCGGCCCGTCAGCCCCGCCGCCAGTAGCAGCTCATATGCGGCGTGATCACGGTGCCGCTGGGCCTGTGCTCCTGCACATAGGCGACGTTGCATTCGCGGACCGCATCGGGGCCCGGGTTGTAGCGCGGATAGACGCCGTCGGGGCTGTAATAGGGCGTGACGCGCAAGCGCGCCGGAGGCCGCCTGCGCGGCGGAGGGACGTCGTCAGGCGAGGCCACCTGGGCCAGCCGGATCTCGGGGCCGGCCGTCTGGGCTTGGGCCTGACATTCGGCGCCGACAAAAAAAGTCGAAAACAACCCCATGCACAGTAGAACCGGTATCGCTGTTCCCGCCCGCATCACACCCACCACTGACCTCTGCCAACCCCTTGAAGCGCCGTACGCTCCCCGTTTTCGCGCGCGGCGTCAACGCCCCATCTATAAAGCCGGATGCATCGCCGCGGAACCCGGGTTAAGAGTGACCCATGTGGACGGAATTGAAAGCGCCCTCGCTGGCCGAGATGGAAGCGATGGCTCACGACGTATTCGAGCGCCTGCCGGCGGAGTTTCTTAAGCTCTGCGAGGGCGTGATCCTTCGCGTCGACGACTTCCCGACCGACGAGGTGCTCGACGAGATGGAATGCGAGAGCGAGTTCGACCTGCTCGGCCTGTTCCAGGGCGTCGGCCTGCCCCAGCAGAGCTTTGGCGACGTGGCGCGGCTGCCCAACATGGTCTGGCTCTATCGCCGGCCGATCCTGGACTACTGGGCCGAGCACGACGAGAGCCTCGGCCACATCGTCCGCCACGTCCTGATCCACGAGATCGGCCACCATTTCGGCCTCTCGGACGATGATATGGCCGCGATTGAGGCCAAGGCGGAGTAGAGCGGTATCGAGCCGCGGGCTCCCTAGCCTCTCCCGCAAGCGGGAGAGGGGGCGCCCTCGGCCGTGGCTTGATCCAGCCAAGCAGACGAGATCTGCCGAATTCGGCCTAGGATTCCCGCTCCGTTCGCGATAAACACCGGTTCCCTGAACCACCCCTGGGAAAGCGCAACATGGACAAGTTCACTACGCTGGAAGGCGTCGCGGCGCCGCTGAAGATCATCAATGTCGACACCGACATGATCATTCCGAAGCAGTACCTGAAGACCATCAAGCGCACCGGCCTTGGCAAGGGGCTCTTCTCCGAGCAGCGCTACAAGGACGACGGCAGCGAGAACCCGGATTTCGTCCTCAACCAGCCCGCCTATCGCAACACGAAGGTGCTGGTCGCCGGCGACAATTTCGGCTGCGGCTCGAGCCGCGAGCACGCGCCCTGGGCGCTGCTCGACTTCGGCATCCGCTGCGTGATCTCGACCTCGTTCGGCGACATCTTCTACAACAACTGCTTCAAGAACGGCATTCTGCCGATCCGCGTCTCGCAGGAAGACCTCGACAAGCTGTTCGACGACGCCGAGCGCGGCGCCAACGCGACGCTGACGATCGACCTGCCGAACCAGGAGATCCGCGGCCCCGACGGCGGCAAGGTCAAGTTCGAGATCGACCCGTTCCGCAAGCACTGCCTGATCAACGGCCTCGACGACATCGGTCTCACCATGGAGAAGAAGGCCTCGATCGACGACTACGAGGACAAGCTCAAGCGCGAGCGCGCCTGGGCCTGAGTTCGACATCCCGTTCGAGCCCCGGCGCCTGGCGCGCCGGGGCTTTTTCTTTGCCCTCGATATACCCTATAGCTTTTCCCTGATGCTGCCCGACATCGTCACCTTCTGGCACGGCCCGATGGATGCGCTGCGCCAGACCTGTCTGCGCTCGCAGCTTGCCGCTGGCCACAAGGTCACGCTCTACAGCTTCGATCCCATTCCCGGACTGCCCGCGGGCGTCGAGAACGCCGATGCCGAGGCAGTCCTGCCGCACGCGTTCTCCGAGCGCCTGCGGCCGCCGCAGCCGGACGGCAGCTGGCGCGACTGGACCACGCTTCAGTTCAGCGACTTCTTCCGCATGAAGTTGATGGCGATGGGCCTCGGTCTCTGGCTCGATGCCGATGTGGTGCTGCTGAGGCCTGTCGAGATCGATCTGGCAAAGCCGTACTTCGCCTGGGAGCGGTCGCGCCGGCTCGGCAACTCCGTGCTCTATCTGCCGCGTGGACATCAGATCGTTCGCGCCTTCGAGGCGCTGATGGAGCAGGAGGAGCTAACGCCGGAATGGCTGTCGCTGAGCCATCGCCTGAGCTTTGCGATGCGACGGCTGGGCGGCGGCTCGCAGCGCCTGTCCGATCTGCGCATCGCCATCTACGGGCCGCCGGCACTCACCATCCTCGCCAAGCGTTCGGGCGATCTTCAAAAGGCCTTGCCGAAGAAATCGTTCTACGCGGTGCATTCCGAGCCGAAGTTGTTTTTCGAGCCATCGAGCTATCTCGGCATCGTCACCGACCCCGAGGTGATCGGCCTGCACATCTCGGGCAAGGGACGCAGCAAGCAGCCGGCGGTGCCCGGCAGCCTCTATGCGTGGGCGACGGAGCGGTTCGCGTAGCGCTCCTGCTCGCGCACGGCGCTCTCGTGCCCCGGACGCGGCGCAGCGCGAAGCGGTGCGCTGCAGAGCCGGGGCCTAGCGAGTGGCGAAATGGGTCCCGGCCCAGCGGAGCAGCGTTGCACGCTGCACCGCGTCCGGGACACGAGACCTATCACCGAGGCGCCAGGCTCCAACCCTTCTCAATTTGATCCAGCGCAACGCGCCTCTGCATCATTGTGCGTAGTCTCGCTCCAAATCCACGATCCCCATGGAGCCTCGCATGAGCACCGCAAGCAGGCCGTATCCCATCGTCCAGGACCTCATCGAGTCCTTTGCCGCCTGGCTGAAGCATCGCCGCGAGATGAACGAGATGCGGCGGCTCGACCGCTCCGATTTCGACCGGATCGCGAGCGATCTCAGGATCGCGCCTGACGATCTCGAGGAATTGGTCCGCCACGGCCATCATGCCGCCGACGAGCTGCCGAAGATGCTGGAGCAGCTCGGCATCAACGCAGAGCGGCTCGGGCAGGCGCAGCCGCTGCTGCTACGCGACATGGAGCGGGTCTGCGCGCTCTGCACGCAGAAGCGACAGTGCGACCGCGACCTCACTGAGGGCACCGCCGCGGAGACCTATCACGGCTATTGCGGCAACGCCTCGACGCTGGAGTCGCTCGATCGCGCCGACCTCGCGCCGCACTGAGGCGACGCGCTCAATGCGCAACGCTCAGAAGCCGACCTTCTCGTTCACATAGAACGTGTTGAGGATGGTGACGCGGTCGCGATCGGTCTGGATCGGCGGGCGGCCGTGCCAGCTCATCCTGGTCAGGGTGTGATAGGCCTTCAGGACCACGAAGGCGTAGCCGACATTGGGCAGGAACGGGATCGTCTTCACCGGCTCGAGGCAATACGAGCCGACGTGAAACAGTCCCTTGAGCGAGGCCTGGTAGAGCGTCGTCCCCAAGGCTTCCTGGCTGGCGTCGGCCGGACAATAGAGCTGCATCGTCACGACCTTCTTGCGCGTGTCCGGATGCGGCTTGATCTGATAGCCGTCCCTGTCCACGTACACGACCGGCTTTGCCACCAACGTCAGATCCTCGGCTCTGGCTACCTTGTCGCCCTTGGCACGAATCTCCAGCCCGTCATGCAGCCGCTTCCGGATCGCCTGCTCGATGCTCTCTGACGTCAGCATGGCCGACACCGCGGCCCATGCCGGCCGCAGCGACGGCTCGATCTTGTCGACGTTCTCGCCGTAGAGGCGCAGCGCCATGCGCGTCCCGGTCCCGGTGATCGGATCGTAGCCCTGCGTGGGCACGCTCCGGATCAGGTCACGGTAGAAGTCGGCGGGAAAGAAATCGCGGAAGACGATGTGCGGAAACGGAGCCGCGGAATGATCGGCGGCCTCGATGCTGCGCACCGCGTGCGCGGTTAGTTCGTCAACCAGGTTGGCAGGAGCCGCGACTTCCGCAAGCGCCGTCATGGGGACACCTCGTCCAAGGTTGGGCCAAATATGTTCAACTGTTGCTGGAGTTAGCCTGCGACGTGGACCTGACGCAAGTCAACGGCGGCAATCGCGGCGGATATTCGCGCGGTCGTGATCAAAAAGCATCTCGGCGCCGCAGCATCAGACAAATCAAGGGATTAGCTGAGTTCCTGGCCGAAAATTCCCCTGCTCCGCCGCGCACGACGAAGCGCGTGCTCGGGCAATCTCAGCCCTTGCTCATCGCAGCGATCGCGTCCGCGATCTCGATCGTGCGGCGGGCCATGTCGGCATGCAGGCGCTCGACCATCGCGCCGTCGAGGCGGATCGCGCCGCGCGACACGTTCTCCGGCAGCTCGAACGCCGCGATGATCTTTCGCGCACGCGCGACTTCCTCCTCGGGCGGCGTGAAGATCACGTTGCAGGCTTCGATCTGCGAGGGATGAATCAGCGTCTTGCCGTCGAAGCCGAGATCGCGGCCCTGCGCGCATTCGGTGGCAAAACCGTCGGAATTGGCGATGTCGCTGTAGGGGCCGTCGAGGATCTCGAGGCCATGAGCCCGCGTCGCCAGGATGCAGTGCGTGATCATCGGAATCATCGCGGCGCGGCCCGGCAGCATGCGGATGCGCGTCTCGCGCGAGATGTCGTTCGGCCCGAACACGAATCCTGACAGCCGCGTGTTCGGATCGCGCCCGGCCGCGGCGAGTTCCTCGGCATGCAGCACCGCGCGCGCGGTCTCGATCATGGCCCAGACCTTGACGGTGGGCGCGGCGCCAAGCTCGGCCAGCTTGCGGCCGATCGTGTCGAGATCCTCGACGCTGGAGACCTTTGGAACCAGGATGCCGTCCGGCGAGGCCTTGGCAGCCATCGCGACGTCGTCGGCCCACCAGGGCGTGTCGAGGCCGTTGGTCCGGATCAAAATCTCGCGCTTGCCGAACTCCTTGGCCGCGATCGCGGCGGCAATGCCGTCGCGCGCCACCGCCTTGGCGTCGGGCGCGACGGAATCTTCGAGATCGAGGATCAGGCCGTCGGCGGCGAGATTACGCGCCTTCTCCAGCGCACGGGGGTTGGAGCCGGGCATGAACAGATGGCTGCGGCGCGGGCGGGTCATGCTACGTTCCTTCCGGTTTCCTCGTGTCTATTCTGGTCGAAGCCGATAGCACTTGGCCTGCCTATTCGAAAGGCTTGTTCGTTCCCCGGCTCTATGGTTAGGCATAGGTCATGATCACATTCCCGAAGCATTTGCTGGAAGGCTACAAGGCCTTCGCCACCCAGCGGCTGCCGACCGAGCAGAGCCGCTACCGCGAGCTGTCGGTGAAGGGGCAGTTCCCGGAAGTGATGGTGATCGGCTGCTGCGACAGCCGCGTCTCGCCCGAGGTGATCTTCGACGTCGGCCCCGGCGAATTGTTCGTGGTCCGCAACATCGCCAATCTGGTGCCGGTGTACCAGCCCGACGGCAACGCGCATGGCGTCTCGGCGGCGCTGGAATATGCGGTGACGGTGCTCAAGGTGAAGCACATCGTGGTGCTCGGCCACGCGCAATGCGGCGGCATCCGCGCCTTCGTCGACAAGATCGAGCCGCTCACGCCCGGCGACTTCATCGGCAAATGGATGCAGATGTTCATCAAGCCGGGCGAAGTGGTGGAGCAGCGCGACCACGAGAGCATGGCGCAGTTCGTCGAGCGCATCGAGAAGGCCGCGGTGTTCCGCAGCCTGGAGAACCTGATGACGTTCCCGTTCGTGCAGAAGGCCGTCGAGGGCGGCCAGATGCAGACCCACGGTGCCTATTTCGGCGTCGCGGAGGGGACCCTGTTCGTGCTGGACAAGGCGAGCAAGGAATTCAAGAGGGCGAATGGCGAATAGGGGATGGCGAATAGCCTATTCGCTATTCGCCACTCACCATTCGCCAGCTACGCCGCCTTCTTCTTCGCGCTGATCAGCTTGCGGTTGATCAAGACTTCCGCGATCTGGATCGCGTTGAGGGCTGCGCCCTTGCGCAAATTGTCCGACACGCACCAGAGCGCCAGACCGTTCTCCACCGTCGCGTCCTCGCGGATGCGGCTGATATAGGTCGCGTCCTCGCCGGCCGCCTCGTACGGCGTGGCGTAGCCGCCGGGCTCCTGCTTGTCGATGACGAGACAGCCGGGCGCCTTGCGCAGGATCTCGCGCGCTTCGTCCGCGGTGATCGGATTCTCGAACTCGATGTTGACGGCTTCGGAGTGGCCGACGAACACGGGCACGCGCACGCAGGTCGCCGAGAGCTTGATCTTGGGATCAAGAATCTTCTTGGTCTCCGCCATCATCTTCCACTCTTCCTTGGTGTAGCCATCCTCCATGAAGACGTCGATGTGGGGGATGACGTTGAAGGCGATGCGCTTGGGGAATTTCTTCGCGACCAGCTCGTCATTGGTGTAGACGGCCTTGGTCTGCGAGAACAATTCGTCCATCGCGTCCTTGCCGGCGCCCGACACCGATTGATAGGTCGAGACCACGACGCGCTTGATCGTCGCCTTGTCGTGCAGCGGCTTGAGCGCGACCACGAGCTGCGCGGTCGAGCAGTTCGGGTTGGCGATGATGTTCTTCTTCTTGAAGCCTTCGGTCGCGGCCGCGTTCACCTCGGGCACGATCAGCGGCACGTCCGGATCCATGCGCCAGGCCGAGGAATTGTCGATCACGACCGCGCCGGCGGCGCCGATCTGCGGCGACCATTCCTTCGACACCGAGCCGCCCGCCGACATCAGGCAGATGTCGACGTCGGAGAAATCGTAATGCTCGAGCGCTTTGACCTTCAGGGTACGATCGCCATAGGAGACCTCGACGCCGACACTGCGGCGCGACGCCAGGGCCACGACCTCGTCCGCGGGGAATTTGCGCTCATCGAGGATGTTGAGCATTTCCCGTCCGACATTGCCGGTCGCGCCGACGACTGCGACTTTGTAACCCATCGTTCACTCTCCGATGAAAAAGCCCGTTCCCGAAGCTGACGCTTAACCAGGAAGAGCAGCGCTTCTATGCGAGAACCGGCCCCAAGACAACGTTGGACCATGCCTGAAGGCCGTGGATGCAATCGCCTGAGGCCAGGACGGCCGAAACTCCTACCCAGCTCTATCTGGCGCTTGCAGCCTTCGCCGACGAGGTGGTCGGCACGCTCGCGCGCCTGTTTGCCTATGTGGGGGCGCTCGCCCTGTTTGCCATCCTGGCGCTGGCGGCCCTCAACCAGCTGCCTGACATGCGGGACGATGAGCCGGCCGCAAGGTCCGGCTGGAGCGTGGCCGACCGCTCGCATCCGGCCTTCGCCGTCAGCCGGCTGGATTCATCAGAAAAAACAGCCTCTTACACCATCTTCAGGCATCCCGAGGGCGGCCGCAGGGACGTGATGCGCTGGGCCGGCGAGGCGGACAAGCCTGTGGCCGAGCTCGAGATCTACCGGGAAGGCGGCGAATTCGACGTGACCCGTCCGGCGACGGCGGATCTAGCGGCCAATCTGGCCGCCCAGCTGGGCCTGGGCTCGACGACCCCGCTCGAGCAGGCCGGCCTGATCGACACCAAATTCGGCCCCGTGGCTCTGTTCCGGCCGGTCGGCACGGACAAGGCGGCGCCGTCCTGCCTCGGCTACCTCAAGCGCAACGAGGAGCCGGCGCTGCAGATCTCCGGCTTCTCCTGCCAGGGCGACACGCTGCCCGCCCGGCGCGCGGCGGTCGCCTGCCTGCTGAACCGGCTGACGCTGCTGGCTTCGGGCAACGAGCCGAAGCTGGCGGAATTCTTCGCCCATGCCGAGCTGAAGCGCCGCGCCTGCGATGGCGCTGCTGCCTCCGACTGGCTGCTGGGCGCGGCCAACGCGCAATTGCGCGGGGCGCTCTGATCGGCATCAAGTCCAAGTGGCTGGTATTGATGCAACTTTTGCCGGCCCGCACGATTATTCACCGCTGGTGTGACCCAATAGACCTAGTTGCAGCCACCCCGGCCGGGCTAGTATGGGGCGAAATCGACTGGCGGCCTGCCGCCTGAAGGGGACGTGATGAGCTCGAAATTCTCTGCGGCAACCAAATTGGCGACCTGGCTAGCGGCAGGCGCCGTCATTGCCGCGGCCTTCGCGACGCCGGCTGCGGCCGACACCAAGACCAAGCGCTATGACGAGCGCGGCCGCCCGGTTTACGGCCCGAGCGGCCCCAACGCGGTCTATCAGCAGGGCCGCACCCGCATCTATGTGAGCAAGCGCTCCTGGCTCGACGGCGGCACCGAGGTCAATCCGGGCGACCGCAAGTTCAGCGACTACGCCTTCCCGCCGGAGATCGGCTATCCGACCTTCGCACGCGAGAACAACAACCGTCCGATCGATCGCCAGCCGCTCTCGACGCCGGCCGATGTCGGCGGCTATCCGCGGAATTTCCCGCTGTACTGAGCGGACGTCAGGACCGAATCAAAAGGCCGGGCTCACGCCCGGCCTTTTTGCTTTTGCGAGGTGCCGTAGGGTGGGCAAAGGCGCTCTTGCGCCGTGCCCACGACCTCTCTCCGGTCGCAAAAATGCGTGGGCACGCTTCGCTTTGCCCACCCTACGATTCCTGTTGCTTGGGTGAGATGCGTGCGCCTCACGCGTTCGCTGCCGGATCGTACCGCCTACAAAATTCCTCGATCGCCTCGGAGCGGAAATCGCCGAGACGCTCGAAGATCAGCTCATCCGGCCAATCCCACCATGCGATGCGGCGCAGGCTCTCCGCGACGGAATCGGAAAAACGCTTGCGGATGGGGCGCGCGGGAACGCCGCCGACGATCGTGTAGGGCGCGACATCGCGGCTGACGACCGCGCCTGCGGCGATCACCGCGCCGTCGCCGACCGTGACACCTGGCAGCAGGATGGCGGCGTGACCGATCCAGACATCATTGCCGACGATCACCCGGTCGCCGCGGCGGTCCGCGAAGAAGTCGCGGTCACGCGTCGCGCCCGCCTCGTAATATTCGGGGACATAGGTGAAGCGATGCTGGGACGGCCGGCCCATCGGATGATTGGGCGCACCGATCCGCACCGAATTGGCGATGGCGGTGAATTTTCCGATCGCGGCGTCGGCAACCTCGCAATTCTCGCCGAGATAGGAGTAGTCGCCGAGCGAGGCATATTCGATGCGCGTATTGGCGAGGATCTCGCAGCGCCGCCCGATCTGCGCCTCGCGCTGGCGCACGGTTTCATGGATGATTGTTTCCGCGATCTTGGGGCGGGGTGCATCCATGAGGTAACTCCGGGAGCAGGTGCCGTAGGGCGGGCAAAGGCGCAAAGCGCCGTGCCCACCATCTCTCTCTAATCGCAATCGATTGGTGGGCACGCTTCGCTTTGCCCACCCTACGAGTGCGGTGCCCGCCTTACGCGTGCAGCTTCTGCAATTCCTTCAAAATCGCTTCGCCCATCTGCGTGGTCGAGGCCGCCGTGGTGCCTTCCGACTTGATGTCGGCGGTGCGCAGGCCACTGGCCAGCACCGCGGCGATCGCGGCGTCGACCTTGTCGGCGAGCTCGCCCATGTCGAAGGAATAGCGCAGCGCCATGCCAAAGGACGAGATCATCGCGATGGGATTCGCGAGGCCCTTGCCGGCGATGTCGGGGGCCGAACCGTGCACCGGCTCGTACAGCGCCTTGCGCTTCTTGCTCTTGACGTCGACCTCGCCGAGCGAGGCCGAGGGCAGCATGCCGAGCGAGCCGGTCAGCATCGCCGCGATGTCGGACAGCATGTCGCCGAACAGATTGTCGGTGACGATGACGTCGAACTGCTTCGGCGCCTTCACCAGCATCATGCCGCCGGAATCGGCGAGCTGGTGCTCGAGCGTGACGTCAGGATATTCGCGCTTGTGGACCTGGGTCATGACCTCGTTCCAGAGCACGCCCGACTTCATGACGTTGCGCTTCTCCATCGACGTCACCTTGTTCTTGCGCTTCCTGGCAAGCTCGAAGGCGACGCGGCCAATGCGCTCGATCTCATAGGTGTCGTAGACCTGGGTATCGACGGCGCGCTTCTGGCCGTTGCCGAGATCGGTGATGGTCTTGGGCTCGCCGAAATAGACGCCGCCGGTGAGCTCGCGCACGATGACGATGTCGAGCCCTTCGACCGCCTCGCGCTTCAGGCTGGAGGCATCGGCCAGCGCCGGATAGCACACCGCCGGGCGCAGGTTGGCGAACAAAGCGAGGTCCTTGCGAAGGCGGAGCAGGCCGGCTTCGGGACGCACCTCGTAGGGAACCGCGTCCCACTTGGGGCCGCCGACCGCGCCGAAGATGATGGCATCGGCGGCCAGCGCCTTGGCCATGTCGCCCTCGGAGATCGACACCTTGTGGGCGTCATAGGCCGAGCCGCCGACGAGGCCGGTGTCGGTCTCGAACTTGGCGATCCCGGCCGAATTGAGCCAATCGATCAGCCGCTTCACCTCGCCCATCACCTCGGGGCCGATACCGTCGCCGGGGAGCAGCAGCAATTTGTGGGTCGCCATGGTCGTTTCCTTCTCGATCCTCTCTTGTCATTCCGGGACGCGCCCTCTTAGGCGCGGGCCCGGAATCCATCCTCCCGATCGTGGTTATGGATTCCGGGCTCGCGCCAAATGGCGCGCCCCGGAATGACAGGTCGGCCGGAGTGCTAGAGCGGCGTTGCGCGCTTGGCAAGACACCATTGCCGCACCGCGGCTGTGCAAGGCGCACCGGGCCTGCCACAGTGCCAGATGCCGGAGAACCCCTTGCACGCGCCTGACCGCCCCCGACCCGACACGCACCCCGCGCGACTGATCCTGACCCTGTCGCTGGCGGCGACGGTCGGGCTCGGCATCGGCCGCTTTGCCTATGCGCTGGTGCTGCCCGACATGCGCGAGGACCTTGGCTGGTCCTACTCGGCGGCCGGTTTCATGAACACCATCAACGCCGTCGGCTACCTCGTGGGCGCGCTGGCCGCGTCGCGGCTGATCCAGCGGGTCGGCTGGGCGGCAGCGATCCGCGGCGGGACCCTCGCCTGCGTCGCCGCACTCGCGACCTGCGCGCTGACGGGCAATTTCGTCGCGCTGAGCCTCGCCCGCCTCGTGCTGGGCCTCGGCGCCGCGGCCGGCTTCGTCGCTGGCGGCGCGCTCGCCGCGACCATCGCGCAGTCGCACCCGGAGCGGGCCAATTTCCTGCTCAGCCTGTTCTATGCCGGGCCCGGCATCGGCATCCTCTCCTCGGGGCTGATCGCCCCGTTCACGCTGCAATATTTCGGGCCGGGCTCGTGGTGGATCGTATGGTGGGCGCTGACGCTGCTCTCGGCGGCGATGACCGTGCCGCTGTTCCTGACCCGCATCGAAACCGGCGCGCGCTTCTCCGAAGGCAGCCACGCCGCCTTCGCGATTCTGCCCGTGCTGATCTATCTCGCCGCGTATTTCCTGTTCGGTGCCGGCTACATCGCCTACATGACCTTCATGATCGCCTATGTCCGCGACGGCGGCGGCGGAGCGGCGGCGCAAGCCGCGTTCTGGGGCCTGATCGGCCTGTCGGCGTTCGTCACGCCCTGGGCCTGGCGCGGCGTGCTCGCGCTCGATCGCGGCGGGCTTGCCACCGCCATCATCCTCGGCACCAATGCGATCGGCGCCGGCTTGCCGATGCTCGGGCATTCCCCGACATGGCTTGCGATTTCAGCGGTGGTGTTCGGCGTCGCCTTCTTCGCCGTGGTTGGCTCGACCACCGCCTTCGTCCGCTTCAACTATCCGCCGCAGGTGTGGCCGACCGCGATCGCGGCGATGACGATCTCGTTCGGCGTGGGCCAGACGCTCGGCCCGATCGTCGTGGGTGCGATCACGGATGCGCTGGGGAGCTTGAGCTACGCGCTCAATGTGTCGGCGGCACTGCTGGCCTTGGGAGCGGTGGCGGCGCTGTGCCAGCGCAAGGTGGGGCCGAAAGCGGCGAATGGCGAGTAGCGAGTGGCGAATTGTGAGCCGCGAGCGCGTTTACGACTCGCCACTCCCCATTCGCTACTCGCTGCCTCAGCTCCCACTAAACGAATTATACCCCTGGTCTTCCCAGTAGCCGCCCTTGTATTCGTTGGTGACTTCCATCGAGACCACGTATTTCGGATTCTTGAAGCCGAGCTTCGTCGGCACGCGGATCTTCATCGGAAAACCATAGGCGCGCGGCAAAATCTCGTTCGCGTATTTGAACGTCATCTGGGTCTGCGGATGCAACGCGCTGCGCATGTCGAGCGGCGAGTTGTAGCCGTCCTTGTCGGCGCACTGGAACCAGACATATTTCGCGCGCGTGTCGGCGCCGATCAGTTTCAGGAAATCGCGCAAGGGCGTGCCGGTCCAGCTGCCGATCGCGCTCCAGCCCTCGACGCAGATGTGGCGGGTGATCTGGTTGACCTGCGGGAGCTTGTAGAGCTCCTCCAGCGTCCAGGACTTCTTGTTGTCGACGAGACCGCGAACCTCGAGCTTCCAGTCGGCGCCATCGATATCGGGGGCGTCATCGAGATCGTAATAGGCGTTGAACGGGAACGGCTTCGTAATCGCGCTCTCGGGGAAAGTCGGCGCCAGCGCGTCGGGATTGAAGATGAAGGCCTGCACGGCGTCGTTGAACTTCGAAACCTTCGCCAGCATGGTCTCGGCCGAAGACGAGTCCACCACGTCACAGCCGGTGAGCAGCGTCAGCGCCCCCAGGCTGGCGCCGCCAGCGATGAAGCGGCGACGGGTAAAATCCGGCATCGCCTTGATGGAGTCCTTGATCAGCAGCCGCTTGTCGACGCCGGGGATCAGGAATGAACGCTTGGCCATGATAATTCTCCTAATCAGCGGCCAATGATCATCGCGCGCAGGCTCTTCGGCACCAGCAGCGCGAGCAGGACGTGAATGACGAGGAAGGCGCAGATCGCGGCCATGCAGATGAAGTGGACATAGCGCGCGGTCGGATAATCGCCGAACAGCATCACCAGGTAATAGAGCTGCACCGGCTTCCACATGCCGAGGCCGGACAGCACGATCAGCACGCCGACCACGATGATGCCGGCATAGAGCAGGCGCTGGACGTAGTTGTAGACGGCGAGGTCGTCATGGCCGAGCTTGAAGGTCAGCGCGGCCCTGACGTCGTGGAGCACGCCGGACGGCGTGATCGGCAGCAGTTTTTTCCGGAAGCGGCCGGTGGCAAAGCCGGTGATGAGATAAGCAAGGCCGTTGATCATCAAGAGCCACATCGCGGCAAAATGCCAGAGCAGGCCGCCGCCGAGCCAACCACCGAGCGTGTATTCGCGCGGGAAGCTGAAGCCGAACAGCGGCGAAGCGTTGTAGATCTGCCAGCCCGACAGGATCATCAGGATCATGGCCAGCGCATTGATCCAGTGCATGACGCGGACCCAGGCCGGCTGGATCACTTTGGCCGGGGTGGCGCTGACCTGCTCGCCTGAGACTGTGAGGCTCGACATGATGGTTCCGTCCTGAACGTCGTCTGACACTGAATATACGCCGCTGCGTCGGCTTTCGTTACGCCCTGTCCGGCATCGAATCGATACCGTCAGGCTATGCCGGTCACAATAAAGCGAGCCGGGTGCCCCCGGCTCGCCGTTTTCGTCGCATCCGGTTTGGGGGATGAAACCGGGCTGCGCGGGGTTACGTCGCCGGCATCAGCACGGTGTCGACCACATGGATGACGCCGTTGGACTGGTTGACGTTGGAGATCGTCACCATCGAGGTGCCGCCCTTGGCATCGACGATCCAGGTCTTGCCGTCCATCTTCTTCACCGTCAGCTCCTCGCCTTCGGCGGTCTTCAGCTTCTTGCCGTCGACGAGGTCGGAGGCTTCGAGCTTGCCGGGCACGACGTGGTAGGTGAGGATCTTGGTCAGCGTCGCCTTGTTCTCGGGCTTGACCAGATTATCGACGGTGCCAGCCGGCAGCTTGCCGAAGGCGGCGTTGGTCGGCGCGAACACCGTGAACGGGCCCTTGCTTTCCAGCGTCTGCACCAGACCGGCCGCCTTCACGGCCGCAACCAGCGTGGTGTGGTCCTTCGAATTGACCGCGTTCTGGACGATGTTCTTGGACGGGAACATCGCGGCACCGCCGACCATGACGGTCTTCTCCTCGGCACGAACAGGCGCGACGACGGTCGCGGTGATCGCGAGGGCGCTGAAGGCGGCGGCAGCGAGATAGGCAATACGCTTCGACATGGAAAGTCTCCCGATTGAATGGTGACCGGCGATGGCCGGCGTTGAGTTGGGGCAACAACGGTGGCTGCGACCTTTTTTGCGTGAAGCAGCAGCACCGTCGTTGGCCGAACTACGGGAGGGTTTGCGCAGCGGTTTCGGGAAAAACTTCTTTGTGATACGTGAAACTATGTGGGCGCGTGTTCGTGTGCGAGCGCCGCGCCAACCGGACGGTGCCGTAGGGTGGGCAAAGCGCAGCGTGCCCACCAAACGCAAATGGAGGGAGATGGTGGGCACGGCGCTTCGCGCCTTTGCCCACCCTACGGCAGTGTGCCCGTTGCGGCAGTGTGCCCGCCTCAATCCCTGCTCTGCGGCGTCTGGATGAACCCGCGATTATGCGTCGGGCTGATCAGCAGCTCGTTGATGCAAACGCGCGGCGGCATCGAGGCGATGAACGCGATGGTGCGGCCGAGATCCTCGGACTGCAGCATCTTGGCCTGCTCCTCCTCGCTCGGCACCACCGGGCGCAGCTTCAGGATCGGGGTCGCCACCTCGCCCGGCATCAGACAGCAGGCGCGCAGGCCGTTGACGCACTCGTCCATGTTGAAGGAATGAGTCAGCGCCAGCACCGCATGTTTCGTCGTGGTGTAGGCCGGGCCCGGCATCCTCGAGACATGACGGCCGGCCCAGGACGAGACGTTGATGATCGAGCCGTCCTGCTGCTTGCGCATCGTCGGCAGCACAGCCCGCATGCAATAGAGCACGCCGTTGAGATTGACCTGGACCAGCTTGTCCCAGCCCTCCAGTTCCATGTCCTTCCAGCTGCGCTTGGGAACATTGATGCCGGCATTGTTGACGAGCAGATCGATCCGGCCATGCTTCGCGACGATCTGATCGGCCGCCTTCTGGGCCTGGTCCGCGTTGGCCACGTCCAGCGCGATGGCCTCGGCCGTGCCGCCGGCCTTGGTGATCTTCGCAACCACGGTATCCAGGGCGTCTTTGCGGCGGCCCGAAACCACGACGATCCAGCCGTCGGCCGCCAGCGCCTCGGCGCCGGCCTCCCCGATCCCGCTGCCGCCGCCCGTGACCCAGGCCACGCGTTTCCCGTTTTTGGTCATGCAAACTGTCTCCGTTGCTTCATTGGGGCGGTTTTTGCTAATCCAGCCCTCGGTTTTGACCGGCCTTGTCAGTCTTGCGGTCGAGGAAATCTTGCATGAACCAAGCAGCAAACGCCAATCTGTTTTCCCGCCTGTTCGACGGCCTCGACGACCCCAAACGCCTCGCGATCGAGACGCAGGACGGTGGCCATATCAGCTATGGCGATCTGATCGCGCGGGCCGGGCAGATGGCGAACGTGCTGGCCGCGCGCGGCGTAAAGCCCGGCGACCGCGTCGCGGTGCAGGTGGAAAAGTCCGTCGCCAATATCGTGCTGTATCTCGGCACTGTCCGGGCCGGTGCGGTCTATCTGCCGCTCAACACCGCCTATACGCTGAACGAGCTCGATTACTTCATCGGCGATGCCGAGCCGTCGCTGGTGGTCTGCGATCCCTCCAAGGCCGAGGGCCTTGCCCCGATCGCCGCCAAGGTGAAGGCCAGGGTCGAGACGCTGGGGCCCGACGGCAAGGGCTCGCTGACGGACGCCGCCGACAAGGCCAGCAGCGAATTTGCGACGGTGACGCGGGCCGGCGACGATCTCGCCGCGATCCTCTACACCTCGGGCACTACCGGCCGCTCCAAGGGCGCGATGCTGACGCACGACAATCTCGCGTCGAACTCGCTCTCGCTCGTCGGCTACTGGCGCTTCACCGACAGGGACGTGCTGATCCACGCGCTGCCGATCTATCATACGCACGGCCTGTTCGTGGCGACCAACGTGACGCTGTTCGCCCGGGCGTCGATGATCTTCCTGCCGAAGCTCGATCCGGACCTCATCATCAAGCTGATGGCGCGGGCCACGGTGCTGATGGGCGTGCCGACCTTCTATACGCGGCTGCTTCAGAACCCCGCGCTGTCGCGCGAGACCACCAGGCACATGCGCCTGTTCATCTCGGGCTCGGCGCCGCTGCTGGCCGAGACCCATCGCGAATGGTCGGCGCGCACCGGTCATGCTGTGCTCGAGCGCTACGGCATGACCGAGACCAACATGAACACGTCGAACCCGTATGACGGCGAGCGCGTGCCCGGCGCGGTCGGTTTTCCGCTGCCCGGCGTCTCCGTGCGCGTGACCGAGCCGGAGACCGGCAAGGAGCTGCCGCGCGAGGAGATCGGCATGATCGAGGTGAAGGGTCCGAACGTGTTCAAGGGCTATTGGCGCATGCCGGAGAAGACCAAGTCGGAGTTCCGGCCCGACGGCTTCTTCATCACCGGCGACCTCGGCAAGATCGACGACAAGGGCTACATCCACATTCTCGGCCGCGGCAAGGATCTCGTCATCTCCGGCGGCTTCAACGTCTACCCCAAGGAGATCGAGAGCGAGATCGACGCCATGCCGGGCGTGATCGAGTCCGCCGTGATCGGCGTGCCGCATGCCGATTTCGGCGAAGGGGTCACCGCCGTGCTGGTCTGCAACAAGGGCGCCGATGTCACCGAAGCCGCCGTGCTGAAGGCACTCGACGGGCGCCTTGCAAAGTTCAAGATGCCCAAGCGCGTCTTCGTCGTCGACGAGCTGCCGCGCAATACGATGGGCAAGGTGCAGAAGAACGTGCTGCGGGATACGTACAAGGATATCTACGCGAAGAAGTGAGGGGCCTTGACACCCTTCTAGACCCTCATCCTGAGGAGCGCGGAACGCGCGTCTCGAAAGGGCGAGGCCACCGCCCGGGCCTTCATCCTTCGAGACGCGCGTTCCGCGCTCCTCAGGATGAGGAATTGGCCGTCTGGATTGCCGCGCTCGCAATGACGGAGTGCGTGGCGTCTACTGCCCGCCCACCAGGCTCATCACAAACCTGCTTCCGACGACAAACAGGTAACACCCGAACGCGGCCTCCAGCGTCCGCTTCGACATCGCATGCGCGGCCTTCACGCCGAGCGGCGCGGTGACGAGGCTCATCGGCATCACCAGCACGGCGCCGATCAGCGAGACGTAGCCGAGCGCGAAGGGGATTTGCAGTGCTGCGACGGCCGGATAGGTCGCCGCCGCAGGCCAGCCGGCGTAGATGTAGCCCAGCGCGCCGGGGATCGAGATCAGCACCGCGAGCGCCGAGGAGGTCGCGACGGCCTGGTGGATCGGGCGGCCATAGAAGGTCATCAGCAGGTTCGAGAACAGGCCGCCGCCGATGCCCATCAGCGTCGAGAGGATGCCGACGCAGAGGCCGTAGACGCGCATCAGCGGCCCCTTCGGCAGATCGTCGCCGAACTTCCAGCCTTCGCGCGCGAAGATGAGACGCGCGGCCGCGGACCAGGCGACGCAGACGAACACGATCTTGAACAGTTTTTCCGGCGCGTAGCGCGCGATCACGCTGCCGGAGACAACGCCGATCACGATCGGAAGCCACCAGACGCGCAGGATCGACATGTCGACTGCGCCGCGCTTGTAATGCGCCTGGAACGAGCGGATCGAGGTTGGAATGATCACCGCGAGCGAGGTGCCGATGCAGAGCGGCATGCGCACCTCCAGCGGCACGCCGGCGATGCGGAAGCATTCGTAGAACACCGGCACGAGAATCGCGCCGCCGCCGATACCGAACACACCGGCCAGAAATCCCGAGAGCGCGCCGGTTGCGATCAGCAGTAGCGCGAGCTCGACGACGTCAGAAACCTCCAGGCCGCTCATCGGCGGCGATCCGTCGGCAGCTCTCGCGGATGCGCGACGCAGAAGGCTGCGGCTGCGGCGAGGACGGGCGCGGAGAGGACCAGAAGCAAACCTGCGAAACCCGGGCCTTGCCGACTATAGGCCTCAAACGCGGCAAGGCCGTCGATGGCGACGCCGGCCAGCGAGAAGGCAAGCAGCGGAAGCAGTTCACCCGGCAGGACGTCATTGAGGCCGCGCGCGGTGCGCGGGTGGGGGATGGACGTCAGGCTGACATGGGTGGGCATGGTAGGTCCTGGACTTGCTTGGAGGTAGTGCAACGTAGACCCTTCCGTTTTTCAGCGCTATCTCTGCCAGCCGGCATGCTCCCTTGCGAATTACGGAAGGATGACCATGGACCAACTGGCGGCGTTGGCGACCTTCGTGCGGGCCGTGGACCACGGCAGTCTGTCAGCGGCGGCGCGATCGGTGCCGAGCTCGCTGACTTCGGTGAGCCGCCAGATTTCTGCGCTCGAGCGGCATTTCGGCACGCGCCTGCTGGTGCGGACGACGCGACAACTCGCGCTCACGGAAGATGGACGCATGCTCTACGAGCGCGCCAAATCGATCCTCGGCGAGCTCAAGGAGATCGAAGAGAGGCTGGCCGGCAATCGCCGCGAGCCGTCGGGACGACTGCGCGTGAGCGCGCCGGCATTGATGGGGCGCCTGCTGATCGCACCGCTTCTCGGCGATTTCCTGCGCGCCTATCCATCGCTCTCAGTGGACTTGCTGCTGGTCGATCGCAATGTCGATCTGATCGAGGAGGACGTTCACCTGGCGCTTCGCGTCGGGCGCATGCCCGATTCGCAGCTGGTGATGCGAAAGCTCGCGGAGGTGCAGATGATTCACTGCGCTTCGCCCGATTACCTCGCACGCCGCGGCGAACCGCATACGCCTGCCGACCTGGCGCAGCATGATTGCCTGGTGTTTTCGGATGCGCCGGGCGCTGCAACCTGGCGGTTCGGCCGCGAGGCGAACAGCGGAGCGCGGATCCGCATCTCGGGACGGCTCTGGGTCAATAGTCTCGATGCGCTCGCCGTCGCCGCAGAGAACGGAGCAGGCATCGTCCGCGTGCCGTCATGGCAGGTGGAGAAACAGCTGGTGGAAGGACGCCTGCGACGTCTGCTGCGCGAGCACGAGCCTGCGCCGGCGCCGCTGAACGCGCTATATCAACCGTCGCGACTGGGCTCGACGAAGATTCGCGCCTTCATCGATTTCCTGGTCGAGCGGTGGCGCAGAAGCGATCCCCTCTGCCGGTGATCTCCGCGGCGGGGTGGAATGCAGGGTGCGCATATCCGGACCGGATCAAATCGGATGGTGAGGAGGGCGGTCGGCGCCCCGGTGAATGAGGCTGGCGACGCCTTTGGCCGATCTCAGTCCGGTTTGGACGGCATGGTCCGTTTAGAGGTGTTCCAATAGCAATTTCAACGCGCCTCGGCGCTTTCGAAATCGATGAATCAGGATTCTTTTCTTCGCTGGCGGACCGAGGCTCTGGTATACCAAGCCGCTGATTGGCCTTGTTTCATCAAGGCTCTAGGGCTGAACCGGCGTTCGATTTATGGCGATTTGGTGATTGCGCAGGCGAAACCGACTCCGTAAATAGAGCCGACCCTTCGCGATCCCCGCGCGCGCCCTGTTGGGCCGCCATAAAACATCAAAGCCCATGACCGCACGGATCGAACGACCGCTTTCACCACACATGCAAGTCTACCGCTGGACGCTGACGATGGCCCTGTCCATCGTCCACCGCGCCACCGGTATTGCCCTCTATGTCGGAACCCTGCTGCTGGCCTGGTGGCTGATCGCAGCGGCCTCCGGCCCCGCTGCCTATGCCCATGTCCAGGCCTTTACCGGCAGCATCATCGGCCGGCTGATCGTGTTCGGTTACACTTGGGCGCTGATGCACCATATGCTCAGCGGTATCCGGCACTTCGTCTGGGACCTCGGCTATGGCTTCAAGGCCAATGAGCGCGAGGCCCTGACCTGGGGCGCAGCGATCGGCGGCATCGCCCTGACGGTGCTGATCTGGATCATCGCCTATGCGATCGGAGGTGGACGATGAGCGCGACCGATACGCCGAAGCGCAGCATGCGTACCCCGCTCGGCCGCGTCCGCAATCTCGGCGCGGCGCATTCGGGCACATCCGACTTCTGGCGCCAGCGCCTCACGGCGGTGGCGATGACGCTGCTGATGATCCCGGTGCTGGTGATCATCATGATGCTGCTCGGCCGCAACCAGGCCGGCGCCAAGCAGATCCTCGGCTCGCTGCCGGTCGCCATCATCATGGTGCTCTTCATCATCGCCAGCGCCTGGCACATGAAGATCGGCATGCAGGTCGTGATCGAGGACTACGTCCATAACGAGAAGCTGAAGCTCACCGCGATCATGCTCAACAATTTCTTCTCGATCGCGGTCGCGCTCGCCTCGATCTACGCGATTCTCCAACTGTCATCCGGAGTGTAACCCATGGCCAACGAGACGAATGGCAAGGGCAACGGCGCTCCCGCCACCAACGGCAAAGCCTATCCGATCGAAGATCACACCTACGACGTCGTCGTGGTCGGCGCCGGCGGCGCGGGCCTGCGCGCCGTGGTCGGCTGCAGCGAAGCCGGTCTGCGCACCGCCTGCATCACCAAGGTTTTCCCGACCCGCTCGCACACTGTCGCGGCGCAGGGCGGCATCTCCGCTTCGCTCGGCAACATGCACAAGGACGACTGGCGCTGGCACATGTACGACACCGTGAAGGGGTCGGACTGGCTCGGCGACCAGGACGCGATCGAATACATGGTGCGCAACGCGCCCGACGCGGTCTACGAGCTCGAGCATTGGGGCGTGCCGTTTTCGCGCACCGAGGACGGCAAGATCTACCAGCGCCCGTTCGGCGGCATGACCACCGAGTTCGGCAAGAGCCAGGCGCAGCGCACCTGCGCCGCCGCCGACCGCACCGGCCACGCCATGCTGCACACGATGTATGGCCAGTCGCTGCGCCACGCGGCCGAGTTCTTCATCGAGTTCTTCGCCATCGACCTGATCATGGACGATCAGGGCACCTGCCGCGGCGTCATCGCGCTCAAGCTCGACGACGGCACGCTGCACCGCTTCCGCGCCCAGACCGTGATCCTCGCGACCGGCGGCTACGGCCGCGCCTACGCCTCCTGCACCTCGGCGCACACCTGCACCGGTGACGGCGGCGGCATGGTGCTGCGCGCCGGCCTGCCGATGCAGGACATGGAGTTCGTGCAGTTCCACCCGACCGGCATCTACGGCTCGGGCTGTCTCGTCACCGAGGGCGCGCGCGGCGAAGGCGGCTATCTCGTCAACTCCGAAGGCGAGCGCTTCATGGAGCGCTACGCGCCGTCCGCGAAGGACCTCGCCTCGCGCGACGTCGTCTCGCGCGCGATGACCATTGAGATCCGCGAAGGCCGCGGCGTCGGCAAGAAGAAGGACCACATTTTCCTTCATCTCGACCATCTCGATCCCGCGGTGCTCGCCGAGCGCCTGCCGGGCATCTCCGAATCCGCAAAGATCTTCGCCAATGTCGACGTGACGCGCGAGCCGATCCCGATCGTGCCGACCGTGCACTACAACATGGGCGGCATCCCCACCAATTATCACGGCGAAGTCCTGACCAAGAAGGACGGCGACGACAACGCCATCATCCCCGGCCTGATGGCGATCGGCGAAGCGGCCTGCGTCTCCGTGCACGGCGCCAACCGCCTCGGCTCCAACTCGCTGATCGACCTCGTGGTGTTCGGCCGCGCCGCCGCGCTGCGGCTCGCCGAGAAGCTCACGCCCAATGCCAAGCAGCCGGAGCTGCCGGCGAACTCCGCCGAGCTCGCGCTCGGCCGCCTCGACCACTACCGCTACGCCTCCGGCGGCACGCCGACTGCAAAGCTGCGCGAAGGCATGCAGCACGTGATGCAGAACAATTGCGCGGTGTTCCGCACCGGCGACGTGCTGAGCGAAGGCCAGAACCTGATCGAGAAGGTCCACAGCGGCATCACCGACATCGCCGTGTCCGACCGCTCGCTGGTGTGGAATTCGGACCTCGTCGAGACGCTCGAGTTCGACAATCTGATCTCGCAGGCGGTGGTGACGATGGACTCCGCCGCCAACCGCACCGAGAGCCGCGGCGCGCATGCCCGCGAGGACTTCTCCGCGCGCGACGACAAGAACTGGATGAAGCACACGCTGGCCTGGCTCGACGATTCCGGCAAGGTCAAGATCGAGTACCGCCCCGTTCACGACTACACCATGACCAACGACGTGCAGTACATCCCGCCGAAGGCGCGCGTGTATTGATTTGCTGCTTGTCATTGCCGGGCTCGACCCGGCAATCCATCCTTCAACGATGGAGGCGCGGGTCAAGCCCGCGCATGACGAAAGAAACCAGAGGCAGGACTAATGGTTGAATTCGCACTTCCGAAGAACTCCAAGATCACTGGCGGCAAGACCTGGCCGAAGCCCGCGGGGGCGACCGAGACGCGCGAGTTCCGCGTCTATCGCTGGAATCCCGACGACGGCAAGAATCCGAGCGTCGACACCTATTACGTCGACACCCATGATTGCGGTCCGATGGTGCTGGACGGGCTGATCTGGATCAAGAACCACATCGACCCGACGCTGACCTTCCGTCGCTCCTGCCGCGAAGGCGTCTGCGGCTCCTGCGCCATGAACATCGACGGCCAGAACACGCTGGCCTGCACCCGCTCGATGCACGACGTCAAGGACGGCGCGGTGAAGATCAACCCGCTGCCGCACCAGCCCGTGGTGAAGGACCTGGTCCCCGATCTGACCAATTTCTACGCGCAGTACGCCTCGGTCGAGCCCTGGCTGAAGACGACCTCGCCGACGCCGCAGAAGGAATGGCGCCAGAGCCACGAGGACCGCGAGAAGCTCGACGGCCTCTACGAGTGCATCCTGTGCGCCTGCTGCTCGACCTCCTGCCCGAGCTATTGGTGGAACAGCGACCGTTATCTCGGCCCCGCCGCGCTGCTCCAGGCCAACCGCTGGGTCTCGGACTCCCGCGACGAGGCGACCGGCGAGCGGCTCGACAATCTCGAGGACCCGTTCCGCCTCTACCGCTGCCACACCATCATGAACTGCGCCAAGGCCTGCCCGAAGGGCCTGAACCCGGCGGAAGCGATTGCCGAGCTCAAGCTCAAGATGGTCGAGCGCCAGATCTAGGCCTCGATTATGCTACGACCCCGGCCGCGGCGGCCGGGGCATTCTACGATCGGCGTCAGTTTGAGTAGAATTTGCCACGACCCGTGTCGCGGGCGAATCATTGGAACACAACCAAAGGTTCCATTCATAAGCCGCTTCCTTCCCGGCGGGAAATTCAAGTAAGCTCTCCGGCCAGGGACCGGGAGCGACCGTGCAGGGCGCGCAACGCAACTCGCTGAGACTGCTGCAGTGGATGATGGCTGCATCCCTGGCGCTCCCGATTGCGCTGTTCGTCTTCGCCTCTACGATCTCCTACACCTCAACCAACGATATCGCCGACCGCGAGATCGAGCGCACGCTCGACGTCGCGCATGAACACGCGCTCAAGGTGTTCGAGACCATCGACCGCAGCCTCGCCGAGATCAACGAGGTCGTGCGCGGCCTTCCCGACGATGCGATCCGCGCACGCGAGCCGGCGCTGCACCAGCGCCTGAAGCGCCTGACCGATTCGCTGCCGCAGCTGAAATCGGCCTGGATCTTCGATGCGGACGGGCGGTCGCTGGTCAACAGCCTCGTCTCACCGCCGCCGGAGCAGGGCTTTGCCGACCGCGATTATTTCCTCGCCCATGTCGACCACAGCATCGGCACCTTCATCGGCACGCCGCTGACGCCGCGTCCGCCCTATCAGGGCGCGCGCTTCTTCGGCGTCAGCCGCCGCCGCGACTCCGACGACGGCCGCTTCATCGGCGTGATCCAGGCGTCCGTCCTGCCGGAATATTTCGAGAGCTTTTACGCCCGGATCGGCTCCGACCCCGGCAGCTTCTTCGCGATCGGGCGCACCGACGGCACGGTGCTGGCGCATTTTCCGCGGCTCGACCGCGATCTCCGGCTCGATCCAACCGGGCCGGTCGGCCAGAAGATCGCAGCTCACCCGGACCATGGCCTCATGACCATCGACTGGGCGTCGGACGGGATCGAGCGCCGCATCGGCTACCGGCGCGTCGCCGAATATCCGATCTATGTCAGCGCGGGCCTCGAGACCTCGGCGATTCGCGCGCGCTGGTACGCCACCATCGGCCAGCATCTGGTGTTCGGCGTGCCCGCCACCGCGCTGCTGTTCCTGCTGCTGGCGTTCGCGTTCCGCCGCACCCAGCATCTCCAGGCCGAAGCCGCCGCGCGGCGCGAGGCCGAGGAGGCGCTCAAGCACAGCCAGCGCCTGGAGGCGCTCGGGCAGCTCACCGGCGGCGTCGCCCACGACTTCAACAATCTGCTGACGGTGATCCGCGCCTCGGTCGACCTGTTGAACCGGCCGCAGCTGACCGAGGAGCGACGGCAACGCTATGTCACCGCCATCGCGGACGCGGTCGCGCGCGCGGCCAAGCTGACCTCGCAGCTGCTCGCCTTTGCGCGGCGGCAGACCTTGAAGCCGGAAGTGTTCGACGTCGGCGAGCGGATACGATCGCTGCACGACATGCTCGCCACGCTGCTCGGCTCGGCGATCGAGATCGCGATCCGGCTGCCGGCCGAGCCCTGCCTCGTCAATGCCGATGCCGGCCAATTCGAGACCGCGCTGATCAACATGGCGACCAATGCGCGCGATGCCATGCAGGGCAAGGGCAGGATCACCTTCGCTGTGCAGGTGGCGACGACCGTTCCGGACACGCTGACGCATCTCGTCGGCAGCCACGGCTTTGTCAGCGTCGCGGTCAGCGATACCGGGATCGGCATTCCCGCTGCACGGCTCGGCCGCATCTTCGAGCCGTTCTTCACCACCAAGCAGGTCGGCCACGGCACTGGTCTTGGCCTGTCGCAGGTGTTCGGCTTCGCCCGGCAGTCCGGCGGCGAGGTGACCGTGATGAGCGAGGTCGGCCAGGGCAGCACCTTCTCGCTCTATTTGCCGCGCGTGCCGCCGGACCTGCTGCCGCAGCGTCAGGCGCCGAACACCGCGCCGGCATTGGCCGGCAGCGGCATGTCGGTGCTGGTGGTCGAGGACAATATCGAGCTGGCCAATTTCGCAGCCGACGGCCTCACCGAGCTTGGCTACAGCATCACGCTCGTCGACAACGCGACCGACGCGCTGGCCGAGCTCGTCGTCGACGCGGACCGCTTCGATGTCGTGTTCTCGGACGTGGTGATGCCGGGGATGACCGGGCTCGACCTCGCGCACGCCATCGGCGACCGCGGCATCGGCGTGCCGGTGGTGCTGACGACCGGCTACAGCGAGGCGCTCGCGCAGGAGGGCCGTCTCGGCTTCGAGCTCGTGCAAAAGCCCTATTCGATCGAGGAGCTGTCGCAAGTGCTCTACAGGGCTGCGCGGCTGCGCCGGGTGCGCGACGGCGCCGCGGAGTAACCGGTACCGTGGAACCGAAGGGAACCGATTGATTTCCTTTGCGTTGTCCGCGCATGCAGAAGCCGGCCGCAAAGCGCGAACAGGGCGAGAAGCCGCCCATCGTCGAGATCACCGGCGAGAATGGCGATGACGTCGCCCCGCCACCGCCGGAATTGCTCGAGCCCGATCCCGAGCTGTCGCCCGAGGAGGCCGAGCAGGCCCGCAAAGATTATCTGCTGACGCGGTTCTGGATCAGCGCGCGCGGCTTCTGGGGCCGCAACGGCGACCGGCTGGCCTGGCCGTTCTCTCTCGGCCTCGTCGTGCTGATCGTCCTCACCGTCGGCTTCCAATACGGCATCAATGTCTGGAATCGCGCCATCTTCGACGCCATCGAGAAGCGCGATGCGGCGAGTGTGTTTCATCTCACCGCGCTGTTCTTCCCACTCGCGATCGGCAGCATCGTGCTCGGCGTCGCGCAAGTGTTTGCGCGCATGAGCATCCAGCGGCGCTGGCGCGCCTGGCTGACTGCAAGCGTGCTGACGCGCTGGCTCAAGAACGGCCGCTACTACCAGCTCAATCTCGTCGGCGGCGATCACGAGAATCCGGAATACCGCATCGCCGAGGATCTGCGCATCGCGACCGATTCGCCGGTCGACTTCCTCGCCGGCGTGACCTCGGCGCTGCTCTCGGCCGCAACCTTCATCGTCGTGCTCTGGACCATCGGCGGCGCGCTCACCGTGACGCTCGGCGGCGCCGCGATCACCATTCCCGGCTTCCTCGTGATCGCCGCGATCCTCTACGCCGCGATCGCATCCAGCTCGATCATGGTAATCGGCCGGCGCTTTGTGCAGGTCTCCGAGGACAAGAACCAGGCGGAGGCTGACTTCCGCTACACGCTGACGCGCGTGCGCGAGAACGGCGAGAGCATCGCACTGCTCGGCGGCGAAGAGGAAGAGCGCGACGGCATCGACCGCAATTTTACCAGCGTGCTCGGGCAATGGGCGCGGCTCGCTGGACAACACATGCGCACCACGCTGGTGTCGCAGGGTTCGAGCCTCGTTGCGCCCGTGGTCCCTCTCTTGCTCTGCGCGCCAAAATTTCTCGACGGCAGCATGACGCTCGGGCAGGTGATGCAGGCGGCCTCTGCCTTCACCATCGTGCAGAGCGCGTTCGGCTGGCTGGTCGACAATTATCCGCGGCTCGCCGACTGGAATGCCTGCGCGCGCCGCATCGCCTCGCTGATGATGTCGCTCGACGGCCTCGAACGCGCCGAGCAAGGCGACGGCTTCGGCCGCATCAAGCGCGGCGAAACCAATAACGACGCCATGCTGGAGCTGAAGGATCTCTCCGTCACGCTCGATGACGGCACCGCTGTGGTCGGCGAGACCGAGGTGGTGATCGAGCCCGGCGAGCGCCTGCTGGTCGCCGGAGAATCCGGCACCGGCAAGAGCACGCTGGTGCGCGCCATCGCAGGGCTCTGGCCCTGGGGCGGCGGCAGCGTCAATTTCCATGCCGACCGGCGGCTGTTCATGCTGCCGCAGCGGCCTTACGTGCCGTCGGGCAGCTTGCGCCGTGCCGTCGCCTATCCCGGCGCGGCCGAGAACTGGAGCGAGGCGGAGATCGGCGAGGCCCTGCACAAGGTCGGCCTCGATCATCTCAAGGAGAAGATCGAGGAAGAGGGGCCGTGGGACCAGACGCTGTCGGGCGGCGAGAAGCAGCGCCTCGCCTTCGCGCGGCTCTTGCTGCACAACCCCGACATCGTCGTGCTCGATGAGGCGACCTCCGCGCTCGACGAGAAGAGCCAGGACAAGATGATGAAGATGGTCACCGACGAGTTGCCGAAGGCGACCATCGTCAGCGTCGCGCATCGCGTCGAGCTGGAAGCCTTCCACAGCCGCAAGATCGTGCTGGAGCGCCGCAAAGGCGGCGCCAAGCTCGTCAGCGACGTCGACCTGATCCCGCGCAAAGGCAAGCGCAAGCTGCTCGGGCGATTCCTGAGGCAGCGGAAGGCGCCGAAGAAAGCGGCATAAAGCTCTCTCCGTCGTCCCGGGGCGCGAAGCGCACCCGGGACCCATAGCCACAGGATTGAGTTTGGCGACGACTCGTAGTTACCAGTGTCGCCTCACACTCCTCCCTGTGGCTATGGATCCCGGGCTCGCGCTTCGCGCGCCCCGGGACGACACCTGTGATGGAGCGTTGGAGTCCCCACCAAAACCAGCTATGCATGCGCCGCCTGCAACGAGGACCACCTGCTTGACGCCCGACAACGCCCCATCAACCGCGCCGTTCGGCGCGTTTGCGCCGAATGCGGCGCAGGCCGCGATCATTCGCCTGACGCAGCAGTCGGGCTTGAAGCGCGGGGCGTTCCGGCCGTGGATGTCGCGGCTGGTCAACCTGCTGCGCGGCGGCCCGGTCGACGTGCAGTACCAGGGCGCCTCGTTCCGGCTCTACCACCAGGGCAGCGCCACCGAGCGCGGCGCGCTGTTCAATCCCGACTACAACCTCGACGAGCTCGACTTCCTGCGCCAGCACACCCCAGCGGGCGGCACCTTCGTCGATGTCGGCGCCAATGTCGGCACCTTCGCTTTGGTGATGGCGCGACAGGTGGGGCCCAATGGCAAGGTTGTCGCGATCGAGCCGCATCCGCTGACATTTGGACGGCTCTCGTTCAACCATGCCGCATCGAGAGCAACGCAGGTGCGCCTGGTGCAGGCGGCGGCCGGCGATAGCGACGGCGAGCTGATGATCGAGAGCGGCGGCGGCAATCTCGGCGCCACGCATGTCGTCACCGGCACCGCCAGCACCGAGGCGATCAAGGTGCCGTCGCTGCGGCTCACGCGCATTCTCGAAGAGGCCGGCGTCGCGCAGGTCGATTCGCTCAAGATCGACGTCGAAGGCTTTGAGGACCGCGTGCTGATCGGCTTCTTCCGCGACGCGCCGCAATCACTGTGGCCGCGCGCGGTAGTGATCGAGCATCTGTCACAAAACGAATGGCAGCAGGATTGTATTGCCGACATGGTGGCGCGCGGCTTTGCGATCGCGCGCAAGACGCGGAGCAATACGTTCCTGTCGCGTTGACGAGGACCAACAAACGGAGGTTACGATGATCGACCATCTGGGTTTCTCCGTCTCCGACTATGAGCGCGCGAAGGCGTTCTACGCCAGGGCGCTGGCGCCGCTGGGCTACAGCCTGATCATGGAGGTCACGGCAGAGCAGACCGGACACGCCGCAGCAGCCGGCTTCGGCGCGAACGGCAAGCCGGACTTCTGGTTCGGTGCCGAAGGCGCGATGAACAAGCCGCTGCATGTCGCCATCGCGGCGAAAGACCGTGCGACGGTCGACGCCTTCTACAAGGCCGCGATGGCCGCCGGCGGCCGCGACAACGGTCCGCCCGGCATCCGTCCGCATTACCATGCGAATTACTATGGCGCGTTCGTGCTCGATCCTGACGGCCACAACATCGAAGCGGTCTGTCACGCGCCGGAATAGGCGGGTTCCGAGACGCCGCGACAAGGAACATCGGCGCGCCATCATCGTTGTCGTTCTCCTGACAACTGATGTCGATGATGCTGATGCCGATCGAGCCGCCCGAGATTCCGCCGTCGACACCGGGCACTCCGAGTGAGCCGCCGCCAGGAATTCCGCCGGGCAATCCGCAGCCCGAAATCACGCCGCCGGTGCGCGAGCCCGGCGAATCACCGCGGCCCGACGAACTGCCGGGCCGCGTCCCTGAAGAGATTCCACCACGCGGACCGAACGGACCGCTCACACCGAATCCTGCGACGGACGCAACTTCGCCGTGACCATCACATGAGACGAACCATCACATGTGAGGCGATTGCAACCAGCGTCTGAATGCGCAATGAACGTCGCTATAGTGACGTGATTTACATGCAGAAATAAATCGGCCCGCGACTGCTTCGCTCGCCACAATCCGGCCTAACGCGTAGCTGTTCATCCCAACACTTCGTCAAAGAACCTTCCGGGGAAGTTCACCATATGACCAACCTTCGTTTCGTGCTGCTTGCGACCACGGCTCTGACCGCGATGCAATTGGCAAGCTCCGCATCGCATGCGCAAAGCGCTTCGCCGCTCGTGGTCGCGCAGGCCCAGACTCAAGAAACGGGCCCTGACGGAAAACCGAAGCAGCCGCCGAAGGCACCGCCAGGGGCTGCGCCGCCTGCAGCGCCCGCGCGCCCGGCTGCACCGCCGCCCGCTGCTGCACCGCCTCACCCGCCCGCCGCGCCGCCGCCGGCTGCCGCACCGCCACGCCCTGCAGCGCCTCCGCCGCCACCGCCTCCGCCTGCGGCCCGTCCGGCTGCTCCGCCGCCGCCCCCGCCGCCTGCCGCTCCGAAGCAGCCTTCAGCGCCGCCTCCGGCCGCGGCTCCACAGCAGCACGCCCCGACACCGCCGCCTCCGGCACCGCCTGCTGCTCGTCCGGCGCCGACGCCGCCAGCGCCGCCGCCTGCCGCGGCTCCGCAGCAGCATGCTCCGACTGCCACGCCGCCCGCAGCACGTCCGACCCCGACGCCTCCGCCGCCTCCGGCTGGAGCGCGTCCCGCACCTGCACCGGCGGCAACGCCGACACCCGCGACCCCGCCTGCGGCGGCTGCGCCTGCGGCCCGTCCTGGCGCGCCCGCGCCGGCAACGACTCCCGCTCCGACAGCGACGCCCGCTCCGGCGACAACGCCTGCGCCGACCGCAACGCCCGCTCCGGGCAGCACGCCTGGCGCGCCGCCAGCGGGCCGTCCCGGCGGACCGCCGCCCGGCGGCGGACGCCCGGGTGCGCCGCCGGCTGCGGGATCGCCGGCTCCGGGGGCCACGGCCACGCCGGCTCCCACTGGCACTCCGACCCCGCCGCCCGGACGTCCGGGTGCGGCGGCGCCGGCTCCCGGTGCGACGACGCCAGCGCCTGGCGCTGCTCCAGCCCCGACGGCGACGCCGACGCCCGGCCAACAGGGTGGAACGCCTCCCGCTGGCGCGCCCGCGGCCGGAGCTCCGGCTGCGCCGCCCCAGGCCGGCGGTCTCCCGCCCCGGCCCGCGGCGCCCGCAGGCGCTGCAGCTCCGACGGTCGTCCCCGGCTCCGCGGCTGCAACGCCTCCGCCCAACCGGGCCCAATACCGCCCGCCGACGGTCGCTCCGGCCTTCCAGGCCGCGCCGACGGTTGCAGCACCGCTGCCGCCGCCGCCGCGTCCGCAGCAGCGTGACCTGACGCCGCTCGCGATCGGTGCAGGCGTGGTGGCCGGTGCGGTCATCGGCGCCACCATCGCCGACATGCATAACCAGCGACAGGAGGTCGTCGAGGGCGGCCGCACCGTCTACACCGAGCCGGACCGCATCATCATCCGCGATCCAGGCGGGCAGGCCTATGTCCGCGGCAACGATCTCTATCGCTTCCGCTATGGCGCCCGCGACATCCGCACCTTCAACGAAGGCGGCGAAACCCGCACCGTCGTGGTCCGTCCCGACGGCAGCGAGGTGATCACCGTGGTCGGTGCGGACGGCTCGCTGCGGCGGCGAATCCGCAGGGACCCCGGCGGGCGCGAGATCATCATCATCGACAACACCTACCGCGATCCGCGGGCAGTCGGCGGCTTCTATGTCGACGTGCCGCCGCCGGTCGTGAACATTCCCTATGATCGCTACATCGTCGACGCCCAGGAAGCGTCGCCGGACGTGATCTACCAGACCATGGTTGCACCGCCTGTGCAGCGGATCGATCGGCGCTACTCGCTCGACGAAATCCGCTACAGCCCCAATGTTCGCATGCAGATGCCGAGCATCGACGTCAACTCGATCAACTTCGAGACGGGATCGTGGACCATCCCGCCGGACCAGGCGGCCCGGCTTCAGGTGATCGCCGACGGTCTCAACCAGGCGATCCAGCGCAACCCGCGCGAGGTGTTCCTGATCGAGGGACACACCGACGCGGTCGGCAACGAGGTAGACAATCTGTCATTGTCGGACCGCCGCGCGCAGGCCGCGGCCGAATTGCTGACGCAGCAGTTCGGCGTGCCCGCCGAGAACCTGACGTCGCAGGGTTATGGCGAGCAATATCTGAAGGAGCAGACGCAAGGGCCGAGCGTGATCAACCGGCGGGTCACCATCCGCAACATCACGCCGCTGCTCAACGGCGGCCAGGCCTCGCTGCCGCCGCCCCCGCCCGGCACCGCGCCGCCGCGGTAACGGCACCAACAAACGCAAATGGCCGGGAGCGATCCCGGCCATTTTTGTTTTGGGCGATTACGCGCGGCCTGGTGACACGGGTGCGAACTCGTAGGGTGGGCAAAGGCGCGCACGCGCCGTGCCCACCATCACTGCCTTCGTGGAAAGGTGGTGGGCACGCTACGCTTTGCCCACCCTACGAGAGCGGCGACTTTAACCCTTGTCGCTCTCGAGCTTGAAGATCTGCGAGCCTTCGCTGCCCGAGAGCAGGCCGGTCTTCGAATAGAGACCGAGCTTCGTGCGCGTGTCGGCGATGTCGAGATTGCGCATCGTGAGCTGGCCGATGCGGTCGGCCGGCGTGAAGGCAGCGTCCTCGACCTTCTCCATGCTGAGCCGTTCCGGCGCATAGGTGAGGTTCGGACTTTCAGTGTTGAGAATGGAATAATCGTTGCCGCGGCGCAGCTCGAGCGTCACCTCGCCGGTGACGGCGCGCGCGACCCAGCGCTGCGCGGTCTCGCGCAACATCAAGGCTTGCGAGTCGAACCAGCGGCCCTGATACAGCAGACGGCCAAGACGCATGCCGCTGATGCGATACTGCTCGATGGTGTCCTCGTTGTGGATGCCGGTGACGAGACGCTCATAGGCGATGTGCAGCAGCGCCATGCCGGGCGCTTCATAGATACCGCGGCTCTTGGCCTCGATGATGCGGTTCTCGATCTGGTCGCTCATGCCGAGGCCGTGGCGGCCGCCGATCGCGTTGGCTTCGAGGAACAGCGCGACGGGATCGGTGAACGTCTGGCCGTTCAGCGCGACCGGCTGGCCTTCCTCGAAACGCACCACGACCTTCTCGGCTTTGACGGCGCAGTCATCGCGCCAGAACGGCACGCCCATGATCGGGTTGACGATCTTGATGCCACTGTCGAGGCTTTCGAGATCCTTGGCCTCGTGCGTGGCGCCGAGCAGATTGCTGTCGGTCGAATACGCCTTCTCAGCACTCATCTTGTAGGCAAAGCCCTGCGCGGTCATGAACGCCGACATCTCGGCGCGGCCGCCGAGCTCGTCGATGAACTGCTGGTCGAGCCAGGGCTTGTAGATCTTCAGGCTCGGATTGGTCAGCAGGCCGTAGCGATAGAAGCGCTCGATGTCGTTGCCCTTGAAGGTCGAGCCGTCGCCCCAGATGTTGACGCCGTCTTCCTTCATCGCCGCGACCAGCATGGTGCCGGTGACGGCACGCCCCAGCGGCGTGGTGTTGAAATAGGTGATGCCGCCGGTCGAGATGTGGAAGGCGCCGGACTGGATCGCGGCGATGCCTTCGTGCACCAGCTGCGTGCGGCAATCGACCAGCACGGCCTTCTCGGCGCCGAACGCTTCGGCCTTGCGCGGGATCTCGTTGTAGTCGGCCTCATCGGGCTGGCCGAGATTGGCGGTATAGGCGTAGCAGCGCGCGCCCTTCTGCTTCATCCAGAGCAGCGCCGCGCTGGTGTCGAGACCGCCGGAAAACGCGATGCCGACTTTCTCACCCTTGGGCAGGCTTTTCAGGATCGTGGTCATGGGGCTTCCAATCGGGTCTCAAAGGGCTGGTGTCAGGGCGTGGTTTGACCGCGCGAATATCAAATTTCGCAGGGCTGGGCACGCATTTAATGGCTTAGACCGAGGGCTCGGGGCCTGTCCTGCGGCCGAACAGGCGCTGGCGGAGCCGGTAGGCAGGCATGTTCAGCCGGGTCAGGGCGGCATCGACCGCCGCGTCCGAGAACCGCGTCCGCGGCCAGCGGTAGATCAGTCCGTAGAAAAGCCAGATCACGACGAAGGTGACGAGGCCGGCGATCGAGACGTCGGTGAAGAAGTGACCGCCGAAGGCCATCCGCAGGCCGCTGGTGACAAGGCCGAAGATGACCGCGCCGGTATAGGCGAGCGGCCGCCAGGCCGGCGGCGCCAGTGCGGCGGGCGCCAGCGTCCAGAACGCGGTCGCGCCTTCGCCGGAGAAGAACGAGCAATTGCGCGTGCAATCGCCGCGCGGATCCCACCACGGCACGAATTGCTGATCGCCGGCAAACTCGGTTACGACCACCGGGCGCGGCCGGCCCCAATAGGTCTTGAAAGTGAGATTGGTGAGGACGCCGGCCGACAGCGTCAACGTCACGAGCAGGAAGATGATCGCGCGCCCCGACACCAGCAGCGGCCGGTCGGGCCTGATCATCTTGACCACGAGCGCGACCAGTGACGGCAGCGCGAACGCCCAGGCGATCCACATCGCAGCATCACGCGCGATGCCGGCCCACTCGTTCAGCTTGAGCGGAAACGTCTTGGTCTCGGGGTCGAAGAACAGCGACGCGAGCTTGAGATCGAGCTCGGGATAGAGGCCGAAAACCACGCCGATCACGAGCCACAGCACCAGGGCGATGAAAAGTCCAGTCCGGTTCATGGCGCGCGGTTTAGCGGAGTGGGACGGGGATGGAAACCCTGGATTCCAGCCGTTGCAACCAGCAATGAGCTGCTTCCACGACGTCGTCCCGGACAAGCGAAGCGCAGATCCGGCAACTGTTATGTTGGGTTGGCTTTCAGGTACGGCTTTCTGTCACGCATCATGGCATTGAGGACCGTTAGCAGCTTCCTGGCGACGGCAATGAGGGCGCGCTTGGCTGGTTTGCCGGCCCGTCGCAGCCGTGCGTAGAAGGCCTTGAACGGATCGGCCCTGCGAACCGCGTTGAGCGCAGCCATGTAGAGGGCCTCACGGACGCGCTTTCGGCCGCCGGCAATCTTGCGTTTGCCGCGGAAGGCTCCGCTGTCGACGTTGAAGGGAGCCAGGCCGGCGAGCGCCGCGATCTGCTTGGCTCCCACATGTCCGAGTTCCGGCATCTTCGCGATGAGTTGCATGCAAGCCACGGGACCCACGCCAGGCAGTGAGCGCATCAATCGCGCATCGTCCGCAATCTCTCGCTCGGCTTTGATTAGTCCCCTGATGTCGGCCTCGATCTCGGCGATCTCGCCGTCGAGGACTTCAATGAGGCGACCGATGCGCTCGGCCATGGCACGGTCGTCGGTCTCGCTGCGCCGGTTCTTCTCCTGCGCGCGCATGCGAACCAGCTGATCTCGCCGTTTTGCAAGTCCCGCCAAGGCGTTGCGGGCGGGATTGGCAGTCGGCTCCGTTGCTGGCTGCATGGCCCGCGCAAAGGCTGCCAGCATTCGCGCGTCGATCGGGTCGGTCTTGGCGAGCTGCCCGCTGGCGCGCGCGAAGTCACGAGCCCGGGCCGGGTTGATCCGGGCGAAACGGATGCCGGCCTCGCTCAGCGCTTCGCGAAGCTCGAGGTCATAAACACCCGTGGCCTCGAAGACGACCAGCACATCGCATCGCCAACGCGCCGCGATCTGGGTGATGGCCTGCGTCGCGTTGGCGATGCGCTCCGGCACGCCCAGGCCTTCATCGAAGATATCGAGATATTGTTTGGAGACGTCGATTCCGACGCAACGAAGGGGTATGATCACGGTGCCTGTCCCTGTGATGCGAGGTCTGTTGGCGCAGCCTCGTGCAACTGTTCAGGTTGGTAATGGAACGGGCGGGAGACCGAGCCGGCTCACGGCGTCAAGCGCCAAGGACCCAACGGCTTCCCGCCCAACCCATCCTGACAGACTTCCAAGACACAGGGACCCATAACCACAGGGAGGTGTTTGGCGAAGACTCGCAGTTACCAGTTTGCGCCAAACTCCTCCCTGGGGTTATGGGTCCCCGCGTTCGCGGGGACGACACCGAGTGTGTGGCAAATTGCTTCGCATCCGGTCGAACGACGCACGTGCCTTCACCGCACATCCGGCCTCGAATTCGACGGCAGCGGCGGGGGCGGCTTGTGCGGGGGCGCCGGGATACGCCAGGCGCCGGCATTGCGGCCGGCAATCAGCCAGTAGACCACGCCGGCAACGATGCCCGCGCCGGTCATGATCTCCAGATGCCGCCGCACGATGCCCTCGAACTGCAAGGTGTCGGGGTGGAAGGGAACGAGACCGAGATAGCAGGCGAGCCCGACGAGACCGCCGCCGACGGCATAAGCGAGAGCGCTGCGGATATAGAGTGCTTCAGTGACCGCGACGATCACCGCCGCCGGCACCAGCGCAAAGCCCGAGACGAAGATGAAGCCGAAGCCGAGCAGGATGTCGATCGCACCCTGATCGACGGGGCCCGCGCCGAGATCGGCGAACTCCGGAAACAGCAGCGCAATGACGACGATCATCCCACCGACGAAGCAGGCGGCAAGAAAGCCGATGAAGATGACGATGAGGCGGCCGATCAGTGCCATGAAGAATCTGTCCTTGCGGCCTCAGCTCGCCAGTTCCGCCGGTCTCATCTTGCGCCAGACGCCGGCGGTGCGACCTGCAATCAACCAATAGGCAGCGCCCGCGACGATCCCGGCGGCGACAATCGAAATGGGGTAGGGCCTAACAAGTCTTGGCGTGTTGTGCCCAGCCGGGATGAGTGTCTCCTCAAACGGAGCGACCACCAGATAGCAGACAAGAGCTGTCGCCGCGCCCGCAACGAGATAGACCCATAAGGCGCGGCGATCCGTCAGTTCCGTGATCGCTATTGCGACGCTTGCCGGCAACACGGTCGCGCAACATAGCACCTTGAAACCGAGGCCAAACAGTACGGTCACACCGATGAGAAAGTGCAGATGTGCGAGCCTTCCAAACGCCAGAAGAGCTTCATATTCCACCACCACGATGACGTAGAACGCCTCCGCGATCAGACAAGCAGCCAGAAACGCGAGCACGATGACCGGCAAGCGTCGGATCAGCGCCATCGCTAATCCGTCATTGCCATGGCGCGCAGCGCCTGGCGCTCGCGGGCCGAGAGCTTTTCGGTCTCCGACTTGAGCTGACCGCACGCGGCGAGGATGTCGCGGCCGCGCGGGGTGCGCACCGGCGATGAATAGCCGGCATTGAAGATGTATTCGGAGAATTTCTCGATCTGGTCCCAGTCCGAGCATTCATAGGCCGTACCCGGCCAGGGATTGAACGGGATCAGGTTGATCTTGGCCGGGATGCCCTTGAGCATCTTCACCAGCAATTTCGCATCGTCGAGCGAATCGTTGACGCCCTTGAGCATCACATATTCGAAGGTGATGCGGCGCGCGTTCGAGGCGCCGGGATAGTCGCGGCAGGCCTGCAGCAGCTCCTTGATCGGATATTTGCGATTGAGCGGCACGAGCTCGTTGCGCAATTCGTCGCGCACCGCATGCAGCGAGATCGCGAGCATGACGCCAATCTCCTCGCCGGCGCGCACGATGTTCGGCACCACGCCCGAGGTCGACAGCGTGATGCGGCGGCGGGAGATGCCGATGCCTTCATTGTCGCCGACGATGAGAAGCGCATCGCGCACGGCGTCGAAATTGTAGAGCGGCTCGCCCATGCCCATCATCACGATGTTGGTGACGCGGCGCGTGCCGTCCTCGCGATCGGCCCAATCATTCAGGCGATCGCGCGCGACCATCACCTGGCCGACGATCTCGCCCGCAGTGAGATTGCGCACGAGGCGCTGCGTGCCGGTGTGGCAGAACGCGCAGTTCAGCGTGCAGCCGACCTGAGAGGAGACGCAGAGCGTGCCGCGATCGGTCTCGGGGATGTAGACGCACTCGACTTCATGCGCCTTCTCGACATTGTCGCCGCTCGGCAGGCGCAGCAGCCATTTGCGGGTGCCGTCATTGGAGATCTGCTCGGCCACGACTTCGGGCCGGTCGACAGTGAAATGCTGGGCGAGCTCGGCGCGGATGCCCTTCGAGATCGAGGTCATGTCGTCGAAGCTCTGGGCGCCGCGGAAGTAGAGCCAGTGCCAGAGCTGCTGCACGCGCATCTTGCGCTGGGCAGGTGCGACGCCGATCTCGCCGAGGCGATCGGCAAGCTCGCTGCGCGACAGACCGATCAGCGACGGTTTTGCCGGCGGCACATAGGTTTCGAGTGGAGTCTTCTCCACCAATGTTGCGTTGTGCGGCTCGGCAGTCGGTTGCATCTATGGACCTGATGGTTTGGTCGTTCCGGGATGGTCCGAAGGACCAGACCCGGAACCTCGAGATTCCGGGTTCGATGCTTCGCATCGCCGCGGAATGACGGAAGAAAAATCTGGAACCGTCCCTATATAGCAACCGGAACACCCGATTGCGACCTTATCGCCTCAGCCTTAACGCCTAGGCGTTACCGCCTACAATCCTGGGCGATCTTGTCGAGCGCCTGGGCGAGGCCCTTCAGCGAGAAGGTGTCGGTCGTCTCCGTCCCCTTGGCCGAGACACCCTTGACCACGAGATCGGCGGATTTGCGCATGGCTTCCACCATCCGCTCTTCCTCGGCCGCGTTCTTGATCCAGAGGCCGTCGCCCTGCGTGTACATCGCAAACGCGGCGCCACCGACCTCGACGGTCGATTCCGAGCCCGGCTTCAGCGCGTAGCCGATCATGACCGAGACTTCGTTGTTCACCTTCTCCGCCGGCCGGGTCGAGACGAAGGCATAGGCGGGATCGCGCGGCCTGTTCGGCGGATTGGTCTTCGACGACGAGGGCTTTGCCAACGCGAAGCAGACCTTCTTGCCGTTGGGCGTCGCCGAATAGGCGCCCCAAGTGCCGAACTGGCCGATCAGCGTCGGCTCCGCGCCGCCGGCAACCGCAGCGGGCGGGGCCACGGGTTTGCTCTCGGGCTTTGCCGCCGTCTTTGCGGCCGGCGCAGCCGCTTTCGGTGCAGCCGATGCCGGCTTGGACGCCGGTTGCGCCGTCTGCGCCCGTGCGGACCCAGTGAGTCCCCACGCCGCTACGCCAGTCATCAAAGCTAAAATCAGCACCCGCCACATGCTGGAGTGGTTCCCTCAATATTGTGACTGGAAGATGGCCCGGCCGCGCGTTGTCCCCGGCGCAGGGATAGCCGGGAAAGCCCTGTTTGGGAAGGCAGTTAGCCGGTCATTCCTTCGATCGCGCGGCGCGCTGCGCGGCCCATTGTGCATCGCTCCAGCCGAGCAAATCCTCGGCACCAGAACTGCGCAGATGCGCGCCGCCGTCGATCACCACCATCTCGCCATTGATGTAACCAGCACGGTCCGACACCAGGAAGCTGGCGAGGTCGGCAAGCTCGCCGTGCTCGCCAGTACGGCCAAGCGGGTTGCGCGCGGTCCAGCCCTCGTCGCGGCCCTCGGGGCGGAGCTGCCCGGATGCGCCGGCGGTCGGGAACGGGCCGGGCGCGATCGCGACGGTGCGGATGCCCTTCGGGCCCCATTCCACGGCGAGGCTTCTGGTCATCGCCAGCACCGCCGACTTCGCCATCGCCGAAGGAACGGTGAAGGCGCGGCCGGTGATGGTCGAGGTCGAGAGGATCGAGAGCACGACGCCCTTGTGCTTGCTATCGATCCAGCGCTTGCCGGCGGCGAGCGTACAATACATCGCGCCATGCAGCGTCGGCGCCAAGATCGCGTCCGCCGCGCGGAACGACAGATGCTCGCTCTGCGCGATGAAGGTCGCCGCCGCATTGTTGACGAGGATGTCGAGCGGCGCCTCGCGCCAGATCTGATCCATCATGCCGTCGACCGCCGCGCCATCGCGAATGTCGCACGCGATCGTCGTGACCTTGCTGCCGGTCTGTTCGCGCATCTCGCGCGCCGCTGCTTCGAGCCGGTCGAGCTTGCGGCCGCAGATCACGAGCTCGGCGCCGAGCGCGAGGAAGCGGCGCCCCATCGCGGCGCCAAGACCCGAGCCGCCGCCGGTGACGAGGATGCGCTTGTCCCTGAGCAGACCTGTTTCAAACATCGTTTGAATGCTCCCTTTTCCGTCATTGCCAGCGAAGCGAAGCAATCCTGAGTCCGTCCGGCGGAAATAGTCTGGATTGCTTCGCTTCGCTGGCAATGACCAGGATAGGCCCGTGCGCTCCTCAAACAAAGAATCCTGATTGTAGGGTCGGCCCAAATCCGGCAAAACCGGGCCAACGATAATTCCGCCCTGAAACGCCAAGTGCTCTCAAGAAGGTGCTGCCATGAAAGCCATCCTCTGCTCGCAATATTGCCAGCCCGACGATCTCGTGCTCGCCGAAGTGCCGGATCCGGTGGCGGGTCCCGGCGAAGCCGTGATCGCGATCAAGGCGGCGGCGCTGAATTTCTTCGACATCCTGATGATCCAGGGCAAGTACCAGATCAAGCCGCCGTTCCCGTTCTCGCCGGCCGCGGAAGTCGCCGGCGTGATCGAGAGCATTGGTCCTGGCGTGACCGATCTGAAGGTCGGCGATCGCGTGGTCGCCTCCTGCGGCCACAACGGTGCGCGCGAGAAGATCGCGCTGCCGGCGGCGTCGATCGTGAAGATTCCCGACAATCTCGACTACGACCGCGCGGCCGGCATCATCATCATCTACGGCACCGCGCTGCATGCGCTGGAAGATCGCGCGAGCCCGAAGCCGGGCGAGACGCTCGCGGTGCTTGGAGCTGCCGGCGGCACGGGCCTTGCGGCCTGCGAGCTCGGCAAGCTGATGGGCCTGAAGGTGATCGCCTGCGCCTCGTCGGACGAGAAGCTGGAATTCGCCAAAGCGCACGGCGCCGAACTGACGCTGAACTACGCCAAGGAAGATCTGAAGGAAGGCTTGAAAAAGCTCACCGGCGGCAAGGGCGTCGACATCGTCTTCGATCCCGTGGGTGGTGCTTACGCCGAGCAGGCGCTGCGCTCGATCGCCTGGGAAGGCCGCTTCCTCGTCATCGGCTTTGCCGCCGGTGACATTCCGAAGATGCCGCTCAACCTCGCGCTGCTGAAAGGCTGCGACATCCGCGGCGTGTTCTGGGGCGCCTGGACCCGGCTCAACCCGGAGAAGAACCGCGCCAATCTCGAGAAGCTTGTGAAGTGGACCGCGGAAGGAAAGATTTCATCGCATGTCGATCGCACCTTCCCGCTGGCTCAGACCGCCGACGCCCTGAAGGTGCTGGCGGGACGTCAGGCCATGGGCAAGGTGATCCTGCATCCGTGAGGTGATGGGATGGCGGCGCGATACTGCGCGCACTCTCGCAATACATAAAACTGTCGTCGTCCGGCTTGACCGGACGACCCTGGATTCCAGAGACAGCAGAGACTTAGCCGAGAAGCCGCGGCGTACTGGATTCCCCGCCTTCGCGGGGAATGGCAGCGAAATTTGCGCGGGCAACGCAATGCCTTCCGCTGCTCGTGCGACGTTGCGCACGGCCCGGCTTGGTTAAAAATCCCTCAACGGATTACGCCAAAATGGCGGTGCATTCCCCGGCCTTGCCGCAATCAAACCCAAATATTTCCCGATTCGCGCAAACCGCCGTCGTTTTTTGGGCTGATTCAGACGGCGATTTACCGGTTCCAGTTTGCGGGGCGCTTCTGGACAATAATAAGAAGACTGAAGCCGGACTGCCCCCAGCGTTGCGTCAGTAATGGGGAGCATCACCATGGAGACGACGGCGTACCGTCAGTCCAGGGAGTCGCGGACGTTCGACTCCGATAATTCTGTGTCACAATCGTCCACCGCGGACTACATCCGTGCGCGTGCCGCACGGGCTGATCTTCCACAGGACGAGCCAATGCCGCTGTTCCTGTCCGACCCCCTCGGGGCGCCGGACCCGCGGGAATATGCGCCGCGGGCGCTGCGCTCGAGAACCAGGTTCATCCCGGCCATTCTCGGGACGGTTCTGGCGGTATCCGCGGCCACGATCCTGGCCGGGGTGTTCCAATCCGACCTGCGCGATCTCGTCGCCGCCTATGCCGGCGCCTCGACGCTGCAGACCGTCGCCTCTCCGCCGCCGACTGCACGGCAGACCCCGGCCAAGGACGCGGCCCGCGTCACCAATGCGGTGCTGGCGAGCGCCGACGCTCAGAGCCTACCGGCGCCGCCGGTGCCGAGCCGCGAAGCGATCGCGAGCGCTTACCAGACTGCGCTCCAAGCCCAGACGCCCGTGCAAGCGCCCGCGCCTGTCGCAGCGCAGCCAGCACCACCACCGCCCGAGCCCGTCAGGACGCTCGACGCCGACACGCTGGCAGGATTGATGACGCGCGCGCGGAGCCTGATCGGCGTCGGCGACATCGCCGCGGCGCGCCTGCTGCTCGAACGCGCGGCCAATGCGAGGGATGCAACCGCCGCGCTGCTGCTGGCGCAGACCTACGATCCTGCGGTGCTCGGCACAAGCGATGCGCGGACCGTCATTGGCGACGCGTCCACCGCACGCGACTGGTACCAGCGCGCCGCAAGCCTCGGATCGGCGGAGGCGCGGCAGCGCCTCGGCCAACTCTCGAACTAGAACTCTTCAGAGGACACCATGCGTAACGTCTATCGAATGGCGCTCGCTGCCATCATGACCGTCTGTGCCTTCACCGCCCGCGCCGAGCAGACCGAATACGATCCGGCCAAAGTCTCGGACAGCCTGAAGGCCATCTTCCAGTTCGGCTCGAACTCGACCAAGCAGGCGCTGAACGCCAATACCGTCACGCTGATCACAGGTACGATCGGTGGCACCTATGTGCAATTCGGCGCCGACCTCGCCTCCGTGCTCGACGACGGCAACAAGATCCGCGTGCTGCCGATCGTCGGCCGCGGCTCGGTGCAGAGCGTCGCCGACATCCTGTTCCTGCAAGGCGTCGATCTCGGCATCGTGCGCGCCGACACGCTCGACTATCTCGAGCGCAAGGGCTTTGCCAAGGATATCAAAAAGCAGTTCACCTATGTGACCAAGCTCTACAATGAAGAGATGCAGGTCATCGCGCCGAAGTCGATCGCGACGCTGAAGGACCTCGAGGGCAAGAAGGTCAGCGTCGATCTGCCGAACGGCGGCACCTTCGTCACCGCACTGACGGTGTTCGAGCGGCTCGGGATCAAGGCGAACTTCGTCTATGTCGAGCAGCGCATCGCGATGGAGAAGCTGAAGGCCGGCGAGATCGACGCCGTCATCGTGGTCGGCGGCAAGCCGTACAAATCGGTCTCGACGTTCGGCAATGACGGCCGCTTCCATCTCGCCAAGGTGGACTACGCCAAGCCGCTGCAGAGCGACTATCTGCCGGCGACGCTCACGGCCAAGGACTATCCGAACCTGATCAAGGAGGGCGAGAGCGTCGACACGATTGCGGTGCCCGCGGTGCTCGCGGCCTATAATTGGGCGCCGAACACCGAGCGCTATCGCAAGCTCGCGCTGTTCGTGGACGCGTTCTTCACGAAATTCCCAGCGCTCCAGAACCCGCCGTTCCATCCCAAGTGGAAGGAAGTCTCGCTTCCCGCGCCGCTCGCCGGCTGGAACAGACTGCCGGTGGCGCAGCAATGGCTCGACAAGCACGGCGTGGAGCCGGTGACACGCCAGCGCTTCGAGGCGTTTTTGAAGCAGAATCCCGCGGCCGCGAAAGTGTCCGACGCGGAGAGGGAAACGCTGTTCAAGCAATTCCAGGCCTGGGACGCGGAGAAGGCGCGGACGGAGGCGGGGAAGAAGTAGCGGGCGTCGTTACGACCGACGGCATCGCAGGCGCTGTCCACACACTCACTGTCATCGCCCGGCTTGACCGGGCGATCCAGTACTCCGAGACATCAATGATTGAATCCGGAGGCCGCGGCGTACTGGATGCCCCGGTCAAGCCGGGGCATGACAGTGGTGGGTGCGGCGGCGTGCAGCGAGCGACGTCTACTGCGCCACATCCCCCTCATCCACACCGCGCTTCAACACAGCACGCGCGGCTTCGCGATGCTCGTTGGTGATGTGGCTCGCGACCATGCGGATGGCGGCGGCGAGCACGGCGGCGTCGTCGGTGAAGCCGAGGATCGGCATCACGTCGGGAACGAAGTCGAAGGGCAGGATGAAATAGGCGATCGCGCCCAGGAGCGAGGCCTGGACATGGCGCGGCGTCTGCCGGTCGAACGCGCAGTAATAAGCCGCGAGCAGATCTTCCGCGAACGGCAATTGCGCGGCAACGCGCTTGAGCTTGCGCCAGAAGCGACGGCGAACGCTCTCGCGATCCTCCGCGAGCCGATCGGCCGGCTCGAAACCGACGCTGTGTTCGGCAGCCATGTCCTGCAAACTCCCCGTTCAGCCAGGGCGGCAGATCGCCGCATCCATTGCTGATCACAAGATGGGGACGCTGCCCGCCCCGACAAGATGTAAGCCCGGTGTCAGCCGGCGATGGCGTTCATCTTCTGGGCGAGCTCGATATCGAGCCTGGTGACGCCGCCGGCGTCATGGGTCGAGAGCACCACCTCCACCGTCTTGTAGACGTTCCGCCATTCGGGATGATGGTCCATTTTCTCGGCGACCAGCGCCGCGCGGCTCATGAAGCCGAACGCCTCGTTGAAATCCTTGAAGACAAAGGTTTTCCCGATGGCCTCGCGGCCCTGGACCTCGGTCCAGCCCGGTATGGCGCCCAGCGCCTGCTTGCGTGCTTCCGCCGTCAGCCGCTCTGCCATGATCGCCTCCGTCCTTCAGGGGAACTTTACCCTAACACCGTGCATATGGCCCGAGTTCACCGGGATTTGGCCCATCCGCTAACCATGACGGAGATGTAACCCCTCCGGACAAGAAATTTGCTACAATTACGGGCGTAAATCGCCGGCCGAGATGAAACTGAGCCTCAAGCGCCTGTTCGGGAGATCGATGACCGGGGGTCTGGACCTGGCCGAAACACCCAACTCGACGTCGCCGCGATCAGCGGCGCGGCGTACCGCGCTTGTCTCTCTCGCATTGGTGCTCGCGATCATCGGCGCTATCACCGGCGGCTATTATTTCGCGATGCGGCCGGTGACGCTGAAGATCGCGGTCGGCCCCGCCAACAGCGACGACGTCAAGGTCGTGCAGACGCTGACGCAGGCCTTCTCGCAGAATAAGAGCTATGTGCGGCTGCGGCCGATCCAGACCGACGGCGCCACCGCCAGCGCCGAGGCGCTTGCGGAGAGCAAGGTCGATCTCGCCATCGTGCGCGGGGACGTCGACGTTCCCAAGAACGCGCAAGCGGTCGCGACCCTGCGCAAGAACGTCGTGGTGCTGTGGTCCGTGCCCGGCAAGGGCAAGAAAAAGGGCGCGAAGATCACCAAGATCGCGCAGCTCGCCGGTCATCGCGTCGGCGTGGTCGGCCGCACCCAGGCCAACGTCAATCTGCTCAAGGTGATCCTGCAGCAATACGGCGTCGATCCCGCCAAGGTCGAGATCATCCAGTTCCCGGCCAATGAAGCCGCCGAAGCGATCAAGGCCCAGAAGGCCGATGCCTATCTCGCGGCCGGTCCCGTCAACAGCAAGATCACGGCGGATGCGATCGCGGCCTCGGCCAAGGACGGTGGCACACCGACCTTCATCGCGATCGATTCCGCCGACGCGATCGCACAGAACCATCCGGTCTATGAAGCCTCGGAGATTCCTGCCGGCACCTATGGCGGCTCGCCTGACAGGCCCGAGGACGAGGTCAAGACCATCAGCTTCTCGCACCATATCGTGGCGCGCAAAGGCATCTCCGAAACCACCATCGCGGCATTCACCCGCCAGCTGTTCGCCGTGCGCCAGCAATTGGTGACGGAATTCCCGCTCGCGGCGAAGATCGAGACGCCCGACACCGACAAGGACGCCGTGATCCCCGTGCATCCGGGCGCCGCGGCCTTCGTCGACGGCGAGGAAAAGACCTTCCTCGACAAGTACAGCGATTTCATCTGGTGGGGCCTGATGGCGCTTTCGGCCATGGGCTCGCTCGGCGCCTGGTTTGCGGGCTACCTGAAGAAGGACGAGCGCGACAACAACAGCCATCTGCGCGAGCGCCTGCTCGACATGATCACGGCCGCGCGCAAGTGCGAGACGACCGAAGAGCTCGACCAGATGCAGACCGAGGCCGACGACATCCTGCGCGATACGCTGCGCTGCTATGATCACGGCGCGATCGAGGAAGCCGCGCTCACCGCCTTCAACATCGCGCTCGACCAATTCCACGCCGCGGTCGCCGACCGCAAGGCCGTGCTGTTCAGCCTGTCGCAGAACCTGCAACGTACGGGCGCGCAATTCCGGGCCGCCGGCAACGCGTAAACGCTTGCGCGCGTAATTGCTGCGTCACATTGTCTCAATATAGCTTGCGCCGTCATTCCGGGGCGATGCGCCAGCATCGAACCCGGAATCTCGAGATTCCGGGTCTGGTGCTCGCGCACCATCCCGGAATGACGGCGAGATGCGCACGAGACAGCCAGCCCGCGAGCCAGCCATGAAGATCAAATTCTCCCGCCGCCGTTTCCTCACCACCAGCGCCGGCGCGCTTGGTGCGATCGCGATGCCCCATCTGTCGCGCGCGGCCGACCGGCCGGCGGTGACACACGGCGTGCAATCGGGCGACGTCACCGTCGACGGCGGCGTGGTGTGGGCGCGCACCGATCGGCCCGCGCAGATGCTGGTCGAGGTGGCGACGACGGAATCGTTCAAGGACGCCCGCGCGCTGCCGCCCATCGCGGCCCTGCCCGAGAGCGACTTCACCGCCAAGATGCTGCTGGAGAATCTGCCGGGCGGCCAGGACATCTTCTACCGCGTCCGCTTCCGCGATCTCTCGCACACTGCGATCGAGGGCGAGCCGGTGGTGGGCCGCTTCCGCACCGCGCCGGCCGACCGCCGCGACATCAGCTTCGTCTGGGGCGGCGACGTCGCAGGTCAGGGCTGGGGCATCAATCCCGACGACGGCGGCATGTTCACCTTCTCGGCGATGCGCAAGCATCGTCCGGATTTCTTCCTGCATTCCGGCGACACCATCTATGCTGACGGCCCGATCCAGTCCGAGGTGAAGCTCGCAGACGGCAAGATCTGGAAGAACGTCACGATTCCGGAGAAGGCCAAGGTCGCGGAGACGCTGGACGAGTATCGCGCCGCGCACAAATACAATTTCACCGACGACAATGTCCGCGCCTTCAATGCCGAGGTGCCGATCTTCGTGCAGTGGGACGACCACGAGGTGACCAACAATTGGTCACTGTCGAAGGAGCTGCCGGCGTCTTACAAGGTGCGCGACATTACGCTGCTCGCGGCGCGGGCGAGCCGCGCCTTCCACGAGATGTATCCGATGCGCGAGAGCATCGTCGAGCCCGGCCGCGTCTATCGCCAGATATCCTACGGCCCGCATCTCGACGTGTTCGTGCTCGACGAGCGCAGTTATCGCGGTCCGAACGGCGCGAATCTCGAAACCGCTTACGGCCCGGCCGCCTACTTCCTCGGCCCCGACCAGATCGCCTGGCTCAAGCGCGGCCTGCTCAACTCGCGCGCGACCTGGAAGGTGATCGCGTCCGACATGCCGCTCAGCATCCTCGTCTATGACGATGCCGCAAACAAAAAAGGTTCGGAAGCGTTTGCGCAAGGCGATGGCCCGGTGCGCGGCCGCGAGTTCGAGATCGCCGACCTGCTGCGCTTCATCAAGATGGCGCCGATCAAGAACACGGTATGGCTGACGGCCGACGTGCACTACGCGGCCGCGAACTACTACAACCCGGACAAGGCACAATTCCAGGAATTCGATCCGTTCTGGGAATTCGTCTCGGGCCCCCTGCACGCCGGGACGTTCGGGCCTGGCGAGATGGACAACACCTTTGGACCCGAGGTGCGCTTCGTCAAAGCGCCCGGCCCCGACAAGCAGAACCTGCCGCCCTCGGCCGGCATGCAGTTCTTTGGTCACGTCAAGATCGACGGCGCATCCGGCCAGATGACGGTGACCTTGCGCGACCGTGCCGACGTCGCGCTGTGGTCGACCACACTCGATCCGAAGCTTGGCTGAAGCCGCGCGGACGCGAGTGAGCGATCAGGCGCCGCGCGAGCGCAGGGCGGCCTCCAGTGCGTCGCTCGAGCAGGGCTTTTGCAGCCGGGGCCGCGCCTTGAATTCGGCCGGGATCCGGGTTTCGGCACCGTAGCCGGTCACGAAGACGAACGGGATTTGTGCCGCCGCCAGCCGCTCGGCGACGGCAAAGCTTTTCTCGCGGCCGAGCTCAACATCGAGCAGCGCGAAATCCGGCGCATGCACCGCGATCGCGTCCAGCGCCTGCGCGACCGATCCGACGGTGCGCACGCTCTTCGCGCCAAATCCAAGCAGGCGGTCCTCGAAATCGATGGCGATGATCGGATCGTCCTCGACGATCAGAATATCGCTGGGCACGTCGGCCGAGCCGTCCGGGGATGCAGGTATCATGGTGTTGGCTATCGAGGGCTGCATGTTTTTTTTGCCTTAAGGACAGCCTCAGCCCGATGCCTGCGCCCAGCGCATCGGAGGGTTCCAGGAACGAAACTCACCACAGAACAGTTTTGACGTCTGTCCACTTGTGCACACAGCCAGGACGCGGAACTCGCTAGTGTCGAAAGGAGAGCAGGGGATCGACGATGGACGCGCGCATCAGCAAGATAACCGAGGTCGATACCAGGCCCGCAAATAATCTGTTGCGGCGGTTGAGCGCGGCGGATTACGCGCTGCTCGCGCCGCACGTCTCCGTCGACAAGGCTGCGGCGAGCGAACTGCTCTACAGTCCCGGCGACGATGTCCAGGTGGTCCACTTTCCCTGCGGCCCGTCGCTTGCGACTTTTCTCGTCCCCAATGAAGACGGCCGTGATGTCGAAACCATTCTGGTCGGCCGCGAGGGCGCGGTGGGCGGCATCGTCAGCGAGGGATTCCTGCCGGCCTATACCCGCATCTGCGTCAAGTTCGGCGGACCGTTTGCGCGCATCCATGTCGGCAAGCTCGAAGCGGCCAAGCAGCGCTCGGCCTCGCTGCGCAACATCTTTGCCCGTTACGCCGACTGCATGCTGGCGCAGATCTTCCAGTCCACCGCCTGCAACGCCATCCACTCGATCGAGCAGCGCACGGCCAAGTGGATCCTGGCGGCGATGGAGCGCACCGGCGACGACAGCAGCGTGCCGCTGACTCACGAGCAGCTCGCGACGCTGCTCGGTGTGGGCCGCAGCTACGCCAGCCGCGTGCTCCAATCGTTCAAGGCGGAAGGTGTGCTCGATACGAGACGCGGTTCGATCCTGGTCCGCAACCGCGACGGCCTGCGCCTGCGCGCCTGCCTGTGCAACGACGCGGTGAAGATGCACTTCGAGGAGGTGCTGCGAGGGGTGTATCCGACCGAAGAGCGCGAGGCCGGCTAGGGTCTCGCTTCTTCCTTCTCCCCTTGTGGGAGAAGGTGGCTTCGCGAAGCGAAGCCGGATGAGGGGTCTCTATCCTCGCACACCGCAGCGGCTGAATTCGCGGAGACAACCCTTCACCCAAATGAGGTTGTGGCTAATGCGGAGCTGCCCTCTCCCGCAAGGGGAGAGGGCACAAAAATGCGCCCCGCGCTTTTGAACGTGATCGTGCTATGGTTGTACCCGCATGAGCGGGGCTTTTCTTCACACGATCTTCGATATCGCGGCGTGGCTGGCGGCAGCGGCTGCCGTTTACTGGCTGTCGCGACAGGGTTTGCGGTTTCCGGCGCAATCGTTCGAGCTGCCCTACATCGCCGCGCTGGTGTTCGGCGCCGGCCTTGGCGCCTATCTGTTCGGCTCGGTCAATCTGTGGCTGTCGGGGCAGAACGGCATTGCACGCTCGGTCGAGGGCGCGCTCGCCGGCGGCATCGTCGCGATCGAGCTCTACAAATGGACCGCAGGCATCGCCGTGCGCACCGGCGCGCGGTTTGCCCTGCCGCTGGCCCTCGGCGTCGCGATCGGACGGCTCGGCTGCTATTTCGCGGTCCTTGACGATTTCACCTACGGCACGCCGACGGCATTGCCGTGGGGCCACGATTTCGGCGATGGCGTTCTTCGCCACCCCGTGCAGCTCTATGAGAGCGCGGCGATGGCTTTGTTCGCGCAGCTCTATGTGCTGGCGGTCTTGAACCGGAATGCGTTTGTGATCACCAATGGTTTCTACCTGGTTCTCGCTTTTTATGGAGCGCAGCGCTTCCTGTGGGAATTCCTCAAGCCTTATGGGACGCTGATCGGGCCCTTCACGCTGTTTCACCTGCTGTCGCTCTCCATCCTGCTCTACGCCGCCGTCATGCTGGCGACGGCGTCCCAAGCGAGGCCTGTGCATGAACGCGCCGCTGCGTAAGTCGCGCCCCTACATCTTCTGGGGCCAGACTCAGTCCCTTTGCGAGATCTGCCTGAAGCTGGTGCCGACGAAGATCCAGATCCTCGACAACGAGGTCTGGTACGAGAAGCGCTGCCGGGAGCATGGCGTTCAATCGACGCTCGTCTCCACCGACGCGGCCTATTGGCGCCTGTGCAAGGATTTCATCAAGCCGGGCGACCGGCCGCTGCAATTCCAGCAGCGCACCGAATTCGGTTGCCCCTATGATTGCGGCCTCTGTCCCGACCACGAGCAGCATTCCTGCCTCGCCCTGATCGAGATCACCGAGCATTGCAATCTCACCTGCCCGGTTTGCTTCGCAGACTCCGCGCCGGCGCGAACGAAATTCACCCCGCTCGCGACGGTCGAGAAGATGCTCGACGCGCTGGTCGCCAGCGAGGGCGAGCCAGATCTGGTGCAGATTTCCGGCGGCGAGCCGACGCTGCATCCGGATTTCTTCGAGATTCTCGACGCCGTGCGCGCCCGTCCGATCCGCCACGTCATGATCAACACCAACGGCCTGCGCGTCGCCCGCGAGAAGGATTTCGTGGCGCGGCTCGCCGAGAACAGGCGCGGGCTGGAGGTCTATCTCCAGTTCGATTCGCTCCAGCGCGATGCGCTGATCAATCTGCGCGGCGCGGACTTGCGAAAAATCCGCCAGCAGGCGCTGGAGAATCTCGAGCATTACGGCGTGTCGACCACGCTGGTCGCGACCATCAAGCGCGGCGTCAACGATTCCGAGATCGGCGACATCGTCCGCCATGCGCTCACCTGGAAGTGCGTGCGCGGCGTCACGCTCCAACCTGTGCAGGATGCCGGCCGCAACGAGAATTTCGACAAGACCACCGACCGCATCATGCTGTCGGAGATCCGCAACCGCGTCATCGAAACCGGTGTGTTCGGCGACAAGGACATGATCCCGCTGCCCTGTAACCCCGAGAGCATCTCGATCGGCTACGGCCTGCGCAACGGCGAGAAGGTGCTGCCGCTGACGTCGCTGATCTCGCAGGAGCAGCTGGTTGCGGTGATGCCCAACACCATCAGCCCGGAAAAATATCCGATGCTGCGGGAGAAATTCCAGGAAAAGTTCTTGGACCTGTTCTCGCTGTCGTCGGGTCCTCTGAACACGAGCGAGCGCGTCTGCGAATTGCTATGCTGCCTGCCGAGCTTCGAGGTGCCGGAAGGACTCACTTACGAAAACGTCTTCCGCGTCACCATCGTGCAGTTTCTCGACCGCTTCAATTTCTGCGTCGGCAACGTCAAGCGCTCTTGCATCCATTTCGTGACGGAGCAGGGCGCGATCATTCCGTTCGACACCTACAATCTGTTCTATCGGAACGGCAAGATCGACGGCATCCGCGCTGCGCTCGCGGCAGAGACCAGCGCGGAAGGGGCCTTGCAGGAATGAGCGACATCGAGGGCGCGCCGGCCTCGCAGCCACCAGCGGAGCCTCCCGTTCAACCGCCGCGAGGCGGTCCGGGCGAAGGCGGTTGCATGTCCTGGATCGTGGCGATCGTCGGATTGCTCGTCTTGCTCGTTCTTATTTGCGTCATGATCCTTAGCCGAGACAATGTCCTGACCAGGCGCTGGGTAGGAACAGGCGCACTCGTCGCGTTAACGGGGGTCCGGGAATGAACGACGCGCCTCCTCCAATCGCGCCGAGCCAACCCTCGCCGGAAAGACGGCACGGCTGCCTGACCGCGCTCATGGTGATCTCAGGGGTCGTCCTGCTGCTGCCGGGTCTCTGCGCCCTGGTGTTCGGCGGAGGTTCGGTGATCGACGGGGGCAAGATCGATTCGGACATCGCGCCGCTGGTCTTCCTGGGCCTGGTCGTCGGCATCGGAGGCGTCGCCCTGATCTGGGCGGCGATCAAGGGGCGGAAGGCCCCGACCCATCCCGGAACCCAGCCCTAAGCCCCGGGAATTCCCGGACAAAATTCAGTCAACCAACCAGCAAAGAACGCATTGTTTTTTGGCGGTTTTTGCATATATTGCGCCGCAAACGCGTAGGGTGCCCGGTCGAGCTGACCGGGCTTCCTTTTTGGGCGAAGCCGGCCCCGTTTTCCACGTTTCCAGCGTTGTCCGTGAAGAGGTCCCGGTCCGACCGGCGAGATCGCGCTTAACCCATTGTTTGACCGCAAAGAAGCTCACTCATGAACCTCCGCAACGTCGCCATCATCGCCCACGTCGACCACGGCAAGACGACCCTCGTCGACAAGCTCCTCCAGCAGTCCGGCACGTTCCGCGAGAACCAGAAGGTGACCGATCGCGCCATGGACTCCAACGACCTGGAGCGCGAGCGCGGCATCACCATTCTGGCCAAGGCGGCCTCGGTGCAGTGGAAGGACACCCGCATCAACATCGTCGATACCCCCGGCCACGCCGATTTCGGCGGTGAGGTCGAGCGTATCCTGAACATGGTCGACGGCGCCCTGGTGCTGGTCGACGCCGCCGAAGGCCCGCTGCCGCAGACCAAGTTCGTGGTCTCCAAGGCGCTCAAGGTCGGCCTCAAGCCGATTGTCGTCATCAACAAGGTCGACCGCCCTGACGCGCGCCCGACCGAGGTCATCAACGAGGTGTTCGACCTGTTCGCGGCGCTCGACGCCAGCGAGGAGCAGCTCGACTTCCCGATCCTCTACGGGTCGGCCAAGCAGGGCTGGATGGCCGATAGCCCCGAGGGTCCGCAGGACAAGGGCATGGAGCCGCTGTTCGACCTGGTGCTGCGCCACGTCGCGCCACCGAAGGTCGAGGAAGGCCCGTTCCGCATGATCGGCACCATCCTCGAGGCCAACCCCTATCTCGGCCGCATCATCACCGGCCGCATCTCGTCCGGCGTGCTCAAGCCGAACCAGCAGGTCAAGGTGCTGCATGCCGACGGCAAGCTGGTCGAGTCCGGGCGCATCACCAAGATCCTGGCGTTCCGCGGTCTCGAGCGCACCCCGCTCGATGAGGCCGAAGCCGGCGACATCGTCGCCATCGCGGGCCTCACCAAGGGCACCGTCGCCGACACCTTCTGCGATCCCACCGTCGAGGTGCCGCTGCCGGCGCAGCCGATCGATCCGCCGACCGTGTCGATGTCGTTCATCGTCAACAACTCCCCGCTCGCCGGCACCGAAGGCGACAAGGTGACGAGCCGCATGATCCGCGACCGCCTGCTGCGCGAGGCCGAGGGCAACGTCGCGCTGCGCGTCGTCGAATCCGCCGACAAGGATGCGATGGAAGTGTCGGGCCGCGGCGAATTGCAGCTCGCGATCCTGATCGAGACCATGCGCCGCGAGGGCTTTGAGCTCTCGGTGTCGCGTCCGCGCGTCGTGTTCCAGAAGGACGAAGCCACCGGCGCCACCATGGAGCCGATCGAGGAGGTCGTGATCGACGTCGACGAGGAGCATTCCGGCGTCGTCGTGCAGAAGATGAGCGAGCGCAAGTCCGAGCTGATCGAGATGAAGCCGTCCGGCGGCAACCGTCAGCGCCTGGTGTTCTACGCGCCGACCCGCGGCCTGATCGGCTACCAGGGCGAGCTGCTTACCGACACCCGCGGCACCGCGATCATGAACCGCCTGTTCCACGGCTATGCGCCGTACAAGGGCGAGATCCAGGGCCGCCGCAACGGCGTCCTGATCTCCAACGACCAGGGCGAGGCGGTGGCCTACGCCATGTTCAAGCTGGAAGACCGCGGCCCGATGATGATCGAGCCGGGCTGGAAGGTCTACAAGGGCATGATCGTCGGCGAGCACACCCGCGACAACGATCTCGAGATCAACGTGCTCAAGGGCAAGCAGCTCACCAACATCCGCACGACGTCGAAGGACGAAGCCGTGCGCCTGACCCCGCCGATCCGCATGACCTTGGAAAAGGCGCTCGCCTATATCGAGGACGACGAGCTCGTCGAGGTCACCCCGAAGTCGATCCGCCTGCGCAAAAAGCACCTCGACCCGAACGAGCGCAAGCGCGCGGAAAAGGCCAAGGAAGCGGTGGCGTAAGCAGGCGAATGGGGAATGGCGAGTAGGGAATAGGGGCGTTTGCCAGAGCCGGCGTTATCTATATTCTATTCGCCACTCGCTACTCACCATTCGCTGCTCCATGCCCCTCCCCTCCTCCGTCGACGTCGCGATCATCGGGGCCGGTGCCGCCGGCCTCGGCGCCGCACATGCGCTCGCGGGCTCGGGCCTCTCCGTGATCGTGCTGGAGGCGCGGGGCCGGCTCGGCGGCCGCGCCTGGACCGTACAGGCCTCGCCCGATGTCATCTTCGATGTCGGCTGCGGGTGGCTGCACTCGGCCGACAAGAACTCCTTCGTCGCAATTGCCAAGAGACTGAATTTCGAGGTCAACACCGATCTGCCGCCCTGGCGCGATCGTGCCTTTGGCGAGGTGTTTCCGGAGCGTGAGCGGGATGAGTTCGCGCGCACGATCGACGAATTCTACGAGCGCGTCAGCGAAGCTGCGGAAGCGGGCGAGGATGCACCGGCCGAGCGCTATCTCGAGCCGGGCAATCGCTGGAACCCGATGATCAACGCCGTCTCGACCTATGTGAACGGCTGTGAGCTCGATCGGGTCTCGATCCTCGACATGGACGCCTACGAAGACACCTATTTCAATTGGCGCGTCCGCGCCGGGTATGGTGCGCTGATCGCGGCCTATGGTGCCGCCTGCCCGGTGGCACTGAACTGCAACGTCTCCATGATCGACCATTCCGGCCGGCGCATCCGGATCGAGACGTCGTCGGGCACGCTCACCGCGGACAAGGTGATCGTCACGGTGCCGACCAATCTGATCGCCGACGAAGCAATCCGGTTCTCGCCGCCGCTGCCGGCCAAGGTCGATGCCGCGTGCGGCCTGCCGCTCGGCGCCGACGACAAGGTGGTGCTGGCGCTGGAGGATGCGGAAGCCTTTCCGAAGGAAGGCAATCTGCGCGGCGCCACCATGCGCACCGCAATGGGCACCTACCACATCCGCCCGTTCGGCCAGCCCTGCATCGACGGATTTTTCGGCGGCCGCTTCGCGCGCGAATTGGAGGACGCCGGCGAGGGCGCCTTCGCCGCACAGAGCATCGACGAGATCGCGGACTATTTGGGCAACGACATCCGCCGCAAGCTGAAGCCGCTGGCAGAGTCGCGCTGGGGCTACGACCCCCTTGCCCGCGGCGCCTATTCGCATGCGCTCCCTGGCCACGCCGGCGATCGCGCCGTGCTGGCCGCGCCGGTCGACGGCCGGCTGTTCTTTGCCGGAGAAGCAACGTCGCCGCACTTTTTCTCGACGGCCCATGGCGCGCGGGACAGCGGCGAGCGGGCAGCGAAGGAAGTGCTGGCGGCTCTGGTCAAGCCGTAACGAATTACTCGATCACCCGGGCCCGCAGATCAGCATCCGGCACGAAGCACGCGTCGTACTTCCCAAAAATGCGATAGCGGTTGCGCGCGATGAGGCTGTAGACGGGATCGCGCAGCGGCTTCGGCACGGCGAACAGCGCCCGCACCCACGCCCAGCCAGGGAGCTGCGAGAGCACCGTCAGTGCGGCGTCCGACTTCATGAACACCTCGCCGCCATGGACGACGGCATTGGTATCGGGATCATCAGGATTGATGCCGAAAGCGCGCGCCAACCGGGCCCCATAATCCGACTGGATCGGCGTGAAGCGAAACCGCCTCGCGGTGTCGCGCTTGGCGACGAACCGCACCCAGCGCGAGCAGAAGATGCAAACGCCATCGAACAGAATGACATCATCGTCGGGCCATTTGCTCATTAGCGATTATCCAGCATCAAGAGCGCGACCAGCATCAGCACGATGGCCGGCCCCGTCTTCACCAGCGCGCCCAGCGGCTCGATCCAGAGGTCGGGCGTGAGGATCGCAGCGCCGAACATATAGCCGAGCGAAGCAACGATGCCCGCAACCAGCCCGACCGCGGCGATGCGGCGGAAGGCGATCAGCACGCCGATGCTCATGTCCATCAGGCTGGTGCCGATGGTGATGGGATCGACCAGCGCCGGCGGAAAGTTGTGCGCGCTCAGGATGCTGGCAGCGGCGCGATAGGACACGAACAGCGCAATGAAGCCGGAGACGAGCCAGAACGCGACCAGGCTCGCGAAGATCAGCGCCTTCACCAAAAACAGCCGCGCGAACCATTTGTCCTGGATGGTGGCAGGATGGCGCCCGATCGTCTCGGCGAGCGACTTCGGTGCGATGCCGGTGGCGGCGATCCATGCCGAGGGATCGCCGGTGACGCCGCGGCGCAGTTCGGCGATGGCGGTGGAGCGCATCGGCGGCGTCCAGCCGAGATAATTGGCGAGATCGCCGATCCTCGCACCGAGATCGAGCATGAGCGAGGGCATGGCGAGGCGAGGCCAGCCGTCCGTACCGAAGGCGCGGCGGAATTGCTTGATGACGCCGGCCATCGTGACCGGCGCGGCCTGCATCAGGTCCCAGGTCACGGCTTTCACGCCGGCATCGCCGATGTCGCGCGCGGCGAGCCAGGCGATAGTGGCCGAAATATCCTCGACCGCCACAGGCTGGAACGGCGTCGCCATCTCCTCCGCGGGCAGGTCGAGCGGAAAGGTGGCGAGCGCGCGCAGCATGGCGCTGCCGCCATAGGCCGACGGCGCAACGACAAAGCCGGGCCGCAGGATGGCGTGGGGAATGCCGGAGGCCGCGATCAGGCGTTCGGCCTCGCGCTTGGTCGTTGCGAAGGCGGTGCGATCGGCCTCTGCGGTCCCGGGAATAGAGATGTGAACCAGCCGGATCGCGCGGCCGCTGTCGGCAACGGCCTGAAGCAGGCGCGCGACGAAATCGCGGTGCACCGCATTGGTATCACTGCCGGGTCCATCCTGGAGCACGCCGAGACAGTTGACGACGACATCCACCGCGTGCTCGCCAAACAAGCGCGTCAGCGCGGCCGCATCGAGCGACAGGATCGGCAGCTCGAGATCCAGCGCGCCCATCTTCTGCGCCGGCGACAGGCTGCGGGCGACGCCGACGACGCAAAAGCCGCGGGCGCGCAGGTCGTCGGTGACGAAGCGGCCGATCAGGCCGGAGGCGCCGAGCACCAAGATGGTCCGCTCACTCATCACTTCTCTCAAAATGGTTTGGCGATCATCAACCACAGGATCAGCATCGTCGCGCCGAAGCCGGGGAAGCCGAATGCAAACCAGCGGCGGAACAGGGCGAAGTAGCGCTCCGGCAGCGCGCTGCGTTGCTCGGCGGCCTTGCGCGCGAGATCGCGCATCTCGATCTGCATGAAGACGACGGGCACCCAGAACAGGCCGGCAAAGACGTAGAGCGCGAGCGAGGCCAGCAGCCAGCGCTCGGTGACCGGCGTCGCCGACAGCATCATCAGCAAGCCGCCCGTGAGCGGCTGGAGCAGCACGGCGGAGAGCGTGAAGATCGCATCCGCGATCACCACCACGGAGGCGGTGCGCGCGATGAATGCTGCGTCGTTGGTGCGATGGGCCATCAGCATGAAGAAGGCGATACCGGTTCCGGTGCCGAGGATGACGACGGCGCCGAGCACATGGAGAAATTTGACCAGGAAATACAGCGTCATGGCTTCTTGGTCGCCACAGGTCTGGACGGGTTCAGCGCGCGCGCGAGCTCGCTGCTTGCGGCTTTGACCCCGGCTTCGGTCTCGATCATCCAATGACCCTCGCTGCCGACAGCGGGCAGTGTGCGGAAATCGGCCTTGCCGCCGCTGGCGCGAAACGCATCCGCCAATGCTTTCGAGAATGCCGGCGCAAAATAGCTGTCGTTGGCTGCAACGAGCCATGTGACGGGAATGCGCGCCGCCTTGCCGAACTCAGCCGCGGCCGACAGAAGCGTATGCGGCGCGCAGATCCGGTTCGGCTCATCATTGGCGTGGCCACCGCGGCCCGGCGCGAACGCGATGATCGCAGCGACGGCGTTCGGATCGGCATTGGCCAGCGCCAGCGCGCCCCAGCCGCCGGCGGAATGGCCGATCACGATGGCTGTGTCCTTGCGAATAAAATCCTGCTTTCGCAGGAATTCCAACGCGCGCGAGATTTCGTCCGCCGTTGCGCGACCGGAGCGCGTGTAATCCGCTTCATCGCAGCCGCCCTGGTCCTCGACATAGCGGCCGCCACTCGCACCATGACCGAGCCGCTCCGGCACCAGCACGGCAAAGCCACGTGCGACGAGAAAGGCCGTGAGCGCGCGGTATTCCGGCTGCGGCATTTGCGCGCGACGCAAGGCGTTCTGCGTCGAGGCATGCGCGATCACCGCGAGCCGGAATGGACCAGCGCCGGCAGGGCGAAACAACAGCGCATGCGCGGCAATGTCGTCGTCGGGCGATGGCACACGCCATTGTTGCCGGCGAAACGGTTCGCCCTCCTCACCCGACGCACCGAATGTGACCTCTGCACACAGCGGTGCCGTAGTCAGCAAGGCCAGCACAGGCAGGAGAGCGAGAGCGTTGAAGAGCCGCATGAATTGCCAAAGGCGAACACGGACAACCAACAGTGAGACTAGTAGGAACGAATCATTCTGGGCGGACTTTCTGCGCTGCCATTGCCATTCATTCGTTGCCGCAAGGCAGTTTTGCACCGACGCATGGCGCTGCGATGCCATTCGAACTGGCGTCCTGTCTTTTTTCGGTACAACATGGTTCAAATACTGATGCACAAAGTCCACACGTTAACCGATAATTAACGATAGGTCTTGCCGCCGGCGCGGCGACTTGGTTTGATCACGCCCATGAGCACAACCCTGATCGAGGTCCGGCCGGCCAAAGCTGCAGATGCAACTGCGGTGGCGTCCACCCATGACGAAGCCTGGCGTTCCGCCTATCAGGGCATCATTCCCGGCGCTGAACTGGAAAAGCTGATCAACCGTCGCGGCCCGCAATGGTGGGACAGCGCGATCCGCAAGGGCAGCCGCGTCAGCGTGCTCGTGTTCGGCGACAAGATCGCAGGCTATGCGAACTATGGTCGCAACCGCGCCCGCAGCCTGCACTTCGACGGCGAGATCTACGAGCTCTATCTGCGCCCCGAATTCCAGGGCCTCGGCTTCGGCCGCCGCCTGTTCGCCGCCGCCCGCCGCGACCTGATGCAGAGCGGCCTGAAGAGCATGGTTGTGTGGGCGCTCTCGGACAACGATCCCGCGACCGAGTTCTACCGTGCCCTGGGCGGCCGCATGGTGGCGCGCTCGTCCGAGCGTTTCGGGCCGAAGTCGCTCGACAAGGTTGCCTTCGCTTGGACTAACTAAGATTGGGACCAATTAGGCTGCTGAAAGATTAGCCGGCAGCCTTTCCCTTCCGTCGATACCGCCAGCCTTTTCCGCCGGTGATCGCGGGATTCATTATTTCACAAAAACACGATGGATCGGCGGGGCAAGCCCGCGTATGACAGCGCCAAAATCGCTGCCGGGCGCGATTTAAACCTCGGCAATAACGGAGTCTTGAATGCGTATCGATGCGGTCTCGATCGGGAAAAGCGTCCCCCACGACGTCAACGTCATTATCGAAGTCCCCGTGGGCGGCGAACCGATCAAATACGAGATGGACAAGGAGGCCGGCACGCTTGTCGTCGACCGCTTCCTGTACACGCCGATGCGTTACCCCGGTAACTACGGCTTCATCCCGCACACGCTGTCAGACGATGGCGATCCCTGCGACGTGCTGATCATCAACACCCGTGCCATCATCCCTGGCGCCGTGATGAGCGTGCGCCCGGTCGGCGTGCTGTTCATGGAAGACGAGGCCGGCGGCGACGAGAAGATCCTTGCGGTGCCGTCGTCGAAGCTGACGCAGCGCTACGACAAGGTGAAGTCGTATTCCGACCTGCCCGACATCACGCTGCAGCAGATCCAGCACTTCTTCGAGCACTACAAGGATCTCGAGAAGGGCAAGTGGGTGAAGATCCTGCGCTGGGGCGGCCCGGACGAAGCCCACAAGCTGATCCTCGAAGGCATCGAGCGCGAGAAGAAGAAGAAGAAGAAGGGCTGAGCTTTCCCCCTCACCCGGCTTGCTTCGCAATCCGACCTCTCCCCGCAAGCGGGGCGAGGTGAAGAAACGCTACACCGCCGGCTTCGGCAGCCCTGCGATCGCGCAGGCGGCGCGCAGCGTATTCACCAGCAGGCACGCCACCGTCATCTGGCCGACGCCGCCGGGCACCGGCGTCACTGCACCAGCCACGGCGAGCGCTTCCTGATAGGCGACATCGCCGACAAGACGGGTCTTGCCGTCCTCCTTCGGAATGCGGTTGATGCCGACGTCGATCACGGTTGCGCCCGGCTTCAGCCAGTCGCCGCGCACCATCTCCGGCTTTCCGACCGCCGCATAGACGAGGTCGGCGCGCTTCACGAGCCCTGGCAGATCGCGCGAGCGGGAATGCGCGATCGTCACCGAGGCATTCTCGTTCAGCAGCAATTGCACCAGCGGCCTGCCGACCAGGTTGGAGCGGCCGATGACGATTGCGTTCAGGCCTTCGAGCGAGGCGTGCACGCTCTTGGTCAGGATGATGCAGCCGAGCGGCGTGCAGGGCGACAGCGCCTCGAAGCCGCCGGCGAGGCGGCCGGCATTGTTCGGATGCAGGCCGTCGACGTCCTTGGCGGGATCGATCGCATTGATGACGGCCTCGGTGTTCAGCCCCTTCGGCAGCGGCAGCTGCACCAGGATGCCGTGCACGGCGGGATCGCGGTTGAGCTTTGCGACGAGCGCCAGCAGATCTCCTTGCGAGACGTCGGCCGGCAGCTTGTGCTCGAACGAGGCCATGCCCGCGGCCTGGGTCTGGGTGTGTTTTGAGCGGACATAGACCTCGCTGGCGGGGTCGTTGCCGACCAGCACCACCGCAAGGCCCGGCACCAGATTGTGCTCGCGCTTGACCCGGGCGACCTCATCGGCGACGCGCGCGCGGAGCTCCGCGGCGATGACTTTTCCGTCGATGATCTTGGCCGTCATGTCAGTTCCCTCAGTCTGTCGATTTGGCGTCTGCCGATTTGGCGTCTGCTGATTTGGCTCGGGCCAGCCGGCGCAGAGCTTCGCCGAGCCGCCCCGGGTCGCCATCAACCGCGATCTGCTTCAGCCGCGCGGTGGCACCGGATAGCAGTTTTACGTTGGCCTTGGGCACGCCGAGCGATTTCGCCAGCAGCACCAGAACGGCCTTGTTGGCCTCGCCGCCATCAGCGATCGCGCGCACCCGCACCTTGAGCACGCTGCGGCCATCGGCCAATTGCTCGATCCCGTCGATATCGTCGCGGCCGCCGCGCGGCGTCACCCGCAGCGCGATGCTGATCCCTGCGGCGGAGTAGCGCCAAGGTTCCCTGAAAGCGTCTTTGGCAACCAAGGCGCTCCAGCCCGCTCAGATCACGTTGGGGTAGATGTAGTACAAAATCACCCGCTCGATGAACATGATGAGCAGAATCACGATGATCGGCGAGATGTCGAGGCCGCCGAGGCTCGGCAGGAAATTGCGAATCGGCGCGAGAACCGGCTCGGTGATCCGATACAGGAACTCCGCCACCGCCGACACGAACTGGTTGCGGGTGTTCACGACGTTGAAGGCGATCAGCCAGGACAGGATCGCGGAGGCGATCAGCAGCCAGACGTAGAGATCGAGCACGATGATGACGATGTCGAGAACGGCACGCATGGCTTTTGAAGACTCTGGCTGCGGGTGGGATTGACGTCTTTCGCTAGATATCGGTTCCCCCCGGCCCAAACAAGGGAAGTCGGTGCCCGGATGGCTAAAACCCCCTTACGCCCGTCCTTGACTTGACCTTGGCGGGGACTTAAATGGCGCCCGGTTGTCGGCCGCGTTTACCAGAGCGGCCAGCAAAGGGGCCATAGCTCAGCTGGGAGAGCGCGTCGTTCGCAATGACGAGGTCGGCGGTTCGATCCCGCCTGGCTCCACCACGCTTCGCCCTTCGGGCTACGCGTGGCGTAGCCGCGCGGAGCCGAAGGGTGAAGCGTGGTGTCCGGCAAAGCCCGCAGGGCGAAGACGGACTGCCCCCGGAAAATCCCCCTACCTCCCGGTAAACCGCGGCGGCCGCTTCTCCATGAAGCTCGCGACGCCCTCCCGGAAATCGCTCCCGTTCAGCGCCACCATCATCTCGCGGTTGGCCTCAATCGTCGCTTCCGCCAGGGTCTGGAACGGCACCTCGTAGAGCTGGCGCTTGATCACGGCCATCGCGCTCGGCGAGACGAAATCGGCGAGGTCGCGCGCATAGGCGTAGGTTTCCTCGCGCAGCTTCTCGGGCGGGCAGAGCCGGTTCACCAGCCCGATCCGCAGTGCTTCATCGCTGGTCACGCGCCTCGCTGACAGCAAGAGATCCATCGCATTGGCATGGCCGACGATGCGCGGCAGCATCCAGCTGATGCCGTGCTCGGCAATCAGGCCGCGCCGCGCGAAGGCCGTGGTGAACACCGTGTTGTCGGCGGCAAAGCGCAGGTCGCAATAGAGCGCGTGGACGAGGCCGATGCCGGCGGTCGCGCCGTTGAGCATGGCGATGACGGGCTTGCCGATCGACGGATAGAAGCCGTAGCGCGTCTGCCAGTCGGGCCGGCGGTTCATGTCGAACGGCGGCAGGTTCGATGCGCGCCTGACGTCGTTGGGATCGAGCCCTTTCAGCGCATCCATGTCGGCACCGGCGCAGAAGGCACGGCCCGCGCCTGTCAGCACGATGACGCGGACATTGTCATCGGCGCTCGAGGCTTCCATTGCATGGCGTACATCGCGCTCCATGATCGGCGTCCACGCATTCATGCGATCGGGACGATTGAGCGTGATGGTCGCGATCTTGTCGCTCACCTCATAGAGAATGTGCTCGTAGGCCATGGCGCTCTCCCTTTGCCGGCACGCGTTCGCGCGTGCTCGTTGGCAGCGAGCCTAGCATATAGAGGGAAGAGGCAAGAACTTGCGCGAAGGCGCGATCACTCGGCGGCTTGCGCCAACACCACGCGGCGCGCCAGCCAGCCGTCGATGAAATGATCGAGCCAGGCGCGTTCCGCCACGTCGTACACGGCGCGATCCGCGAAATGATGATGCCGCTCGCGCGCGCCGGGCGCGCTGAGGCCGTCATAGCCGCGCGTGGTCCAGCAATGCATCATCGCGTAGGTCACATCAGGATGGAACTGCACACCGAAGGCATTGTCGGCGCGGAACGCCTGGATCGGAAAATCATCGCCTTCCGCCAGCAATTCGGCGCCCCGCGGCAATTCGAAGCCTTCGCGATGCCAGTGATAGACCTGCGCCGGCCAGTCCGGGCAGAGCGCGTGTCCTGCGGCAGTCGGGCGGATCGGATAGTAGCCGATCTGGGTCAGCGCCTGCGCATGCGGCGCGACGCGCGCACCGAGCTGCATCGCCAGCATCTGCGCGCCCAGGCAAACGCCGAGGAACGGCCGCTGTTCGCGGAGCGGAATTTCAATCCAGTCGATCTCGCGGCGGATGTAGTCGTCGGGATCGTTGGCGCTCATCGGGCCGCCGAAGATCACGGCGCCGGCATGCCGGTCGAGCGTTGCAGGCAAGGGATCGCCGAAGCGGGGACGGCGAATGTCGAGGCGATGGCCGAGCGTGCGCAGCGCGTTGCCGACGCGGCCGGGCGTCGAGGATTCCTGATGCAGGACGATCAGCACCGGCAGAAGGGGTTCGGAGGCGGCGGCGCCCGGCGCCCTCTTTCGGAAGGGCACCAGTTCTGCGCCACCAAACCTGTCCGTCCGGAACGACATGGCCTTTGCGAGTGCTATCGGTCTAGTTCGCCAGCATAGCTAAGCGAAGGTTAACATCGTGTGAGTTCGCGCACACACGCCTCGAGATTAAAGCAAGCTCCGGGCCACTACGGGGCTTCTTCAATGCCGCTGGCGCTGAAACCGGCTGGTGGCCGACAGGATGAAGCCGCGCGGGAAGAATCGCAGCGCGAACGGCACGATCTTGATGCCGAGGCCGGGCAGTACTGCCCGTTTGTTGGCCATCAGGCCGCGATAGGCCTCACGCGCAACCTCAGTGGCCGACACGTTGAGCAGGGCCGTATCATGGCCGGAGCCGACGCCGGCGCGCGCCTGGAATTCGGTCGGCACCGGACCCGGGCAAAGCACGGTGACGCGAACGCCGCGCGGCGCGAGCTCCGCCCGCAGGGCTTCGGTGAGGGAAATCACATAGGCCTTCGACGCGTAGTAGACGGCCATGCCGGGGCCCGGCAGGAAGCCCGCGACCGATCCGACATTGAGCAGACCGCCCTTGTTCCTGATCAGCTGATCGGCAAAACGCAACGACAGATCGGTCAAGGCGCGGACGTTGACGTCGACGATGCCGACCTGCTCGTCGCGGTCGCGCTCGATGGCATCGCCGAACACGCCGAAGCCGGCGTTGTTGACGAGATGGTCGAGCTCGACACCTTCGGCCGCAAGCGCCGCAGCGATCCTCTCGCCAGCGTCGTTGTCCTGGAGATCGCAGGCGATCACGATCGGCTTCTTGCCGCACTTCGCGGACAGCTCGTTCGCGAGCGCCTCGAGCCGGTCCGCCCGGCGCGCCGTCAATGCGAGGCGGTGGCCATTGGCGGCGAACACGCGCGCCAGCTCCGTACCTATTCCCGCCGAGGCACCGGTGATCAACGTTACCCGCTCAGTCACGATCGACGTCTCTTGAATTGAAGTGTTTTGGCCCCGCAATGGCGGAACGAGAGCATAGGCCGTGCGCGACAGGCAAGCGGCGCCGGCAGCATGGCTGCTTGAACGGACGGCAGGAGCGCGGGAAAGCTGCAGAATTTGCAGGTGAATCCGACACCGGCGCGGCGGCGGTTACATTAAAGTTTCGTCATGTGGTCGATACAACCGGCAGGCCGCCGGGCCGAAGCGGCTCAGCCGCCGATCGCGTCGTCCTTGACCTGACCGCCATTTTGGCCGCCGGCGCGCTCGGCGATGGCATGCTTCAGGTCGATGCGGTCGCGCTGGGAGATCCCGAGCAGGTCGGAGGCGCGCCAGACGACGTTGTCCTCGAACTCGGTGACCTGGCCGTCCGCATAGACCAGCTCCCACATCATCCGGACGATGCGCTTGCGGCCCTCTTCGTCGAGCGAGCGCATGATGACGCTGGTGAAATGGTAGAGATCGACCGCCTCGCCTTCGACCTGGGTCGCATCTGCGATCAGCCGGTCCGCGGTGCCGCGATCGAGCCCGAAATGGCTTTCGATCAGGCTGTGCAGCTTGCGCTGCTCGGCCGCCGTCGGCTGACCGTCCAGCGACACCACGTGGACCAGCAGCGCCGTCGCAGCCAGGCGATAATCGCTGTCGGCGAAGGCGCGATTCTGATCATGCGGGGCGACAATGTCGGCGATGAATTGGCGCAGGCCGTCGAGCATATAAGGTCCTACCGAAATCGATGACGCCGCAACAAGCGCGGCCGTGACCAGCATTATATGAGCGGGAAACCCAACCGGCGCAATGTGCGGCAGCTCCGCGCGCCGCATTACGTTTCGGCAATCTGTTCTCTCCGTCAAGTCCGGGCTTTCCACGTATTTCCGCGAGTAGGCGTGGATGCCCGGGTCAAGCCCGGGCATGACGGCGGAGAGAGTGTGGCGCGCACGTCATTGCGAGGAGCCGTTGCGACGAAGCAATGATGGAGATTGTGGCAGCGCCGTCAGCTCCTCACGGTATCTCGTACACCACCATCTTGTCGGCGATGCCGCGCAGCGCGGCCTGCTTCTGGATCGGCTTGATCGCGCGCCGCTCCAGCACCTCGGCGACCGCTGGGGCATCGAGCACCGGGCCGGTGATGTGGATCTCCTGCGCGGTCGAGAGGCTCTGCACGCGTGCGGCGATGTTGACGGTCTGACCGAAATAATCCTGCCGCTCGTTGAGCATCACCGCGAGGCATGGCCCTTCGTGGATACCGATCTTGACGATGAGGTCGGCGGTGCCGCGCTGCCTGTTGAGCTCGTCCATCGCCGCGCGCATCCGCAGGCCGGCGACGATGGCGTGCTCGGGACGGACGAAGGTCGCCATCACGGCATCGCCGATGGTCTTCACCACCGCGCCCTTCTCGGAGGAGATGATCTCGAGCAGCGCGTGGAAATGCGCGCGCACGAGATCGAAGGCGGCGAGATCGCCAACGCGCTCATAGAGCGCGGTCGAGCCCTTCAGGTCGGTGAACAGGAAGGTGAGGGAGGTGATCTGGAGCCGCTGATCGAGGCTGAGATTGTCTGCCTTGAACACGTCGCGAAAGGTCTGGTTCGACAGCATGCGCTTGGCGGTGAGGAACGGCTTGCGCTTGCCGATGAGATGATGAAGTGCCTCGGCCGCGATGAACACCGACGGCAGCACGCGCACGCCGGCCTGGTTCTCCAGCGACAGCCGCAGCGGACCCGGCCGCATCGTCGTGGTCCCGGTCGGCGCTTGTACCTTGTTGTACATGATGGCGAGCTGCTGGCGATCCTTGGTCGGCTCGCCCTGGACGTCGATGAACTGGGCGGCGTGCGTCACCGGCTCGAAGATGATGATGAAGTCGTTCGGCAGCTGCAGCGACATCGTCGCCTTCTCGCCGGCCGGCAGCTCCATCGTATCCAGCGTCACCTCGTTGGCCAGCGTCGCGAACGATTCCTTGTTGAAGTCGACGCCAGAGCTCCAGAACACCTGCTTGAAATACTCCCACACCGGCAGCGTATCGGGGGCATGCGCGGCGATGCGCCGGACGCGCGGATTCACGGTGAAGGAGACCTCGACCTGATCGTCGACCGAGGCCTTGTAGCCGCAGGCGCAGAGCGCGCAGTGATAATCGTCCGGCTTGAGCGCCTTCAGCGTCGTGTGGGCGCCCAGCACGCCGCCGCAGCCGGGGCACAGCACGTTCCAGCCGAGATCGAACAATCCGAGCCGCGCCGCGTGCAGGAAGGCGGAGATCGCGTGCTCTTCGTCGACGCCATGGTGCTTCGCGAAGTCGAGGACATTGACGCGGTTGAGCTCGTGATCCTCGCCGTCCGCGATCATCCGCGCGATCTCATCGACCACCTTGGCGTCGGCGGTCTGCTTCAGAACGGAAAACTGGGCCTGGATGTCGCTCATGGCGCAACTCTGTCTCTCTTGGATCACGCCATCGGCCAGGCCATCGCCTGTCACCGACGCGTGATGCGGAACATGGGTGAGTGGTCCGGCTGGGTCGTGACGACGCCGAGCGGAATCACTGGATTTGTCGTATCGGCGAGCTCGACGCGGAACGCGCCGATCAGCCGCGCCAGCGCCAGCACCGATTCGGCCTGCGCGAACGGCGCGCCGACGCAGACGCGCGGCCCCGCGCCAAACGGCAGATAGGCGAAGCGATCGGGCGCCTCCGCCGACATGAAGCGCTTTGGAATGAACGCATTCGGCTGGTCCCACAGCTTCTCGTGCCGGTGCAGCAGCCAGGGCGCGATCATGATGATGTCGCCCTTGCCGATCTCGACGCCGGCCGCGTTGTCCTTCTCGCGCGCCGCTCGCGCGACAAGGAAGGCGGGCGGATAGAGCCGCATCGTCTCCTCGATCACCGCGCGGGTGAATTTCTGCCGGTCGATGTCGGCCATGCTGTCGAGATGCTCGCCGCGGGTCTCGAGCGCCACCTCCTCCTGCGTCTCCGGATCGAGCGCGAGCAGATAGAGCGCCCAGAACAGCGCGGTCGCGGTGGTCTCATGACCGGCGAGGATCATGGTCGCGACCTCGTCGACGAGCTGTTCGTCGGAAAAACCCTTGCCGGTTTCAGGATCGCGCGCGGCGTCCATGAGATCGAACAGGTCGCGCGGCGGCGCGTCCGCCTTCTTGCCTGCGGCGCGCCGCTCGGCGATCAGCGTCGCGACGAACTCGGTCCAGCGCTTGCGGAAACGGGCGCGGGCAAGATCCATCGGGGTCGGCCAGGACACCGGCAGCACCATGTCGAGGAAATAGGGCCGTCCCAGCCGATCGGCATATTCCATGACGAAGTTGCGCAAGGTCGGCCCGTGCCGGTCCATGCCGAACGAGAACATCGTGCGCCCGGCGATCTCCAGCGTCATGCGCTGCATGACCTCGCGCAGATCGACCGGCTCGCTCGTGCGCGTATCGAGCTTGGCGATGGTCTCGTCGAGCACCGCGGTCATGTGCGGAACGAGGTTCGCGGTCGCGCGCGGCGTGAAGGCCGGCGCGAGCGTGCGGCGCTGAAACGTCCAGGAATGGCCTTCCGCAATCAGAAGGCCGTCGCCGAGCACGGGGCGCAGCATGCGGATGCCGGCCGGCGTGCGCGTGTAATTCTCGTAATTGCTGAGCAGCACGTGCCGGATTGCATCCGGCTGGTTCAGGATGAAGCTGTTGCGGAGGAAGAAGCGGCCCTTGATGACCTCTTCCTCATAGGCGCGCTGGCCCCAGGTCGCGATCATGTTGCGCCTGATCACGGCGACCCGGCCGAGGAACGACATGTCGTCGGGCGCACGCGGCGGTGCCGGAGGGACGATGGGCCGACGCACGCTGGCGATATTCATGGCTCCCTCCCGAGAGATATGGCGCAGGTCAATAGCTAGTAAGTCAGCTCGGCAATCGCAATCCTGTTCTCGGCGGCAGGCCAGAGCCGTGCCACAATCCGTTCTTCGCCAAATTGGGCCACGATGTTACGCCCAACCTCGCTGGCGGGAAGACGCAAGGTTGCTGCCGCATCCGTGGGCACGCCCGGCTTGACGTCGGCCGGCTCCTGGCCGTCGAACAGCACCACGTCCCGCGGCAGGCCGAAATAGCCGCGCGGGCGCGACATGATCACGACCGCGCCGGCATCCTTGTCCGCCGGGCCGAGCGGGCGCGCAGGCCTGAGGTGCACGACGTCGGACGAGCGCGGGAAGGGCGAGCGGTAGATGTGCGTCGTCGGCGCCTCCGGCGAGGTCAGGACGAATTCGAGCGACCATGAAGGATCGACCTGCGCCACGCCCCAGCGGCCGTCGGCTCCGGTCTTCGTGCTGTGCACCGCATTGCCATTGCGCTCGCCGGTCTGGGGATCGACGCGGAAGACATCGACGGTTGCGCCCACAACCGGACGATTGGTCGGCGCGCCGCCCGGCGTGCCCGTGACGAGGCCGCTCAGCCTGACGCTCTGCTCCGGCATGATCGCGATCCGCGCCGGCTCGCGTCCCGCGATGAACTTGTAGATCTCGCGGAAGGCGCGCGGGTGGAACGCCACCTCGCGATGGTCGAGCGCGCCGAGCACGAGATTGGTGGCGCCCTTCAGCTCCGGCCCCTCGTTGGTCACATTGGTCGGCGTGCCGGGCTTGCCGATGAAGCGGCCGTCGGCCTGCGCATATTTGTCCATGCCGTCGCTGCGCAAGGTGAGGAAGGCCGTGCCCGGCGTCACCTCGCTCTCGCCCTCGTTCAGGCCGCGCAGGAACGGGCCGCGGCCGTTGAACTCGTTGTTCAGTTGATCGTCGGTTGCGAACACGCCGTGATTGGGAGTGCCGCACAAGACGGCGTGGCTGACATCGCCGGCGCCGCCATTCCTGATGACGTAGCGGATCGCATTGCCACCGCGCGAGCTGCCGACCAGCGCCACGCGAGGAGCGCCAGTCCGGCGCTTCAGGTCTGCGATGGCGGCGGCAAGCTCGCGGCGCTGGTCCTCGGTCGAGGAGCGGCCGGCCTGCTCGACCTTGTCGTCGCTGCGCGCCAGCGGATCGGTGAAATTGATCGCCATCATGCGATCACGCGCGATGCCGTTGGATTCCATCCGCCAAAGCGTCGTCATCCAGAGCGCGTCGTAGTCGCCATTGCCATGGACGAACAGGATCGGCGGCACCTCGACGTTCTGCGCCGCGGGCGCGGTCTGGGCCAGCGCCCCCGTCCGCAAGCTCGCAACCGCGAAAGGCAGGCTGCCCACCCCTTGCAGGATCGTCCGTCGCGACAGCTTCATCTGTTCCTCCCCGGCAAGCCCATCTTTGCACTGCTTATACCGGCCTAACCACTGGACAGCGAAGGACTTTCGCGGGCATCACTGGTCTTGCCGGAATCACCCGAAGACCACTCCAAGCCCACTTCTGCCAGCCCATATGGAAGGGGATATGACCGAGCAGCCGAACCGTCAGAAAATTGCGGCCGACGGCATTACCGCGCCGCTGCGGTACACCGTCTTCCGGCGCATCTGGCTCGCCAGCCTGCTCTCCAATCTCGGCCTCTTGATCCAGGGCGTGGGCGCGGCCTGGGCGATGACGCAGATGGCGGCCTCGGCCGACCAGGTCGCGCTGGTGCAGACCGCCTTGATGCTGCCGATCATGCTGATCTCGATGCCGGCCGGCGCGATCGCCGACATGTACGACCGCCGCATCGTCACCCTGGTCTCGCTCGCGATCGCGCTGACCGGCGCGTCCGCGCTGACGATCCTGGCCGGACTCAAGCTGATTACCCCGGAGACGCTGCTCGCCTTCTGCTTCGTCGTCGGCAGCGGCAACGCGCTGTTCGGGCCGGCCTGGCAATCCTCGGTCAGCGAGCAGGTGCCGCCCGAAGCATTGCCGTCGGCTGTCGCGCTGAACGGCATCAGCTACAACATCGCGCGCAGCTTCGGTCCGGCGGTCGGCGGCGTCATCGTCGCCGCACTCGGCGCGGTGGCTGCCTTTGCCTGCAATGCGATCCTCTATCTGCCGCTGCTGGTGGTGCTGCTGCTGTGGCGGCGCGTGGTCGAACCCTCGCGCCTGCCGCGCGAGAAGCTCAACCGCGCCATGGTGTCCGGCTTCCGCTACATCACCAATTCGCCGCCGATCAAGATCGTGCTGTTGCGCACGCTGGTGATGGGTCTGATCGGCGGCGCCATCATGGCGCTGATGCCGCTGGTCGCGCGCGACCTCCTGCATGGCGGCGCGCAGACCTACGGCATCATGCTCGGCGCGTTCGGCATGGGCGCCGTCGTCGGCGCGCTCAACATCCACGAATTGCGCAAGCGCATGAGCGGCGAGGCCGCGATCCGCGCCTGCACCATCTCGATGGCGTTCGCGATGGCCGCGCTTGCCGTCAGCACCGAGCCGGTGCTGACCGCGGCGGCGCTGGTGCTCGCCGGCGCAGTCTGGATGGCGGCGGTCGCGCTGTTCAACATCGGCGTGCAGCTCTCGGCGCCGCGCTGGGTGGCGGGCCGCTCGCTCGCGGCGTTCCAGGCCTCGATCTCCGGCGGCATCGCGATCGGCGCCTGGGGCTGGGGCCATCTCACCGACTATGCCGGCGTCGAGGTCGCGCTGCTGGTTGCCGCCGGCCTGATGCTGCTCTCGCCGCTGCTCGGGATCTGGCTGACGATGCCGCGGGTCGGCGCCCGCAACGAGGATGCCGACGTGCTGGCCGATCCCGAGGTGAAGCTGTCGATCACCGGCCGCAGCGGACCCTTGGTGGTCGAGATCGAATATCGCGTGTCCCAGGAGAATGCGCGCGCCTTCCACAATGTGATGCAGGATGTGCAACTCTCGAGGCAGCGCAACGGCGCCTATGGCTGGTCGATCGCGCGCGACATCGCCGATCCCGAATTGTGGACCGAGCGCTATCACTGCCCGACCTGGTTCGATTACTTGCGCCAGCGCAACCGCTCGACCCTGTCCGAACGCGCGCTGCATCAGCAGGCGATCGATTTCCACATCGGTCCCGAGCCGGTGCGCGTCCGCCGCATGCTGGAACGGCCGTTCGGCTCGGTACGCTGGAAGGAAGAGACGCCGGACCGCGCGAGCAAGGAAGTGCTGCCGGTGGTCGCGACCGCGGCGGGGAGCAGTACGTAAGCCTCGTCACTGCCCGTGGTCGGTCAGCACCTTGTCGCAGGCCTTGCTGAGGCGGGAGCGGTTCTGCTTGAGACAGACGAGCACGGCACCATCGCCATTGTTCATCACGGCGCGGCAGTGACGGCTGACATCACGCGCGCAGGCATCGTGACCGGGCTGCTGTTGCGCGGATGCAGCCGATGCGCAGAGGAGCAAAGAAACAGTGAAAAGAAATCTGGTCATCGCGTAATGCCTCTACCCGGAAAGAAAGTCGGGCGAAGCTAGTGCGACGATCTCTCAGCCGCAACGGCTTTATTGGCAGCAGACATCTTCGTCGCCGCGTCGCCCCGGCTTGATACCGGGGCGCATCGCGTAGGGAGCTTAGATCGCAACGCTTGCGGCGTTGCAAATTCTCTTAATGACTGTCCTGGGCGTCAGCGACCTTGCGTGAAGCGCCCTTGGCGAGGTCCTTGTCCATCACCGCGCGGCAGCCGGCGCTCAGATCCGAGCGATGCTTCATCATGCACGCGGTGATCTTCGGAATGTTGGGGATTTCCGACGAGCAGAGGCGGAAGGCATCGCCGGTGCACATCTGCTGGGCTTCGGCCGAGAAGGCGAAGCTCGAGGTCGTCGACACGATCGAGACGATGACGGCAAAGCCCAGCGCCAGGCTGGTATCGCGAATCTTGCTACTCAAGGACTGGGCCGAGAAGGACTTGGTCATTTGAAGCTCCCATTGGCACCGCGGACAGCGAGCCCGTTGTTGATGGGAACTACGATGCTCCGCCAAAACAGTTTCCACTGTGATGACGGTCACGGGCAGGCCACCTTCTGTGACATCGGTCACTTTGGCGCACCCCGCTGAAATTCCACCGCGTCCGCTGTCGTGTTGGTGTCACGTTAACTGTTCCTTCGCATTAATGGCTCGTCGCGCGGGGGATTCCGCCGGTTTGGTTGCGTAATTGGAAAGAGTAGCGATGCGTAATGCGTTGGGCCTGATGCTGGCCAGTGTAGTTGCCGCGGTCCTCATCGCCGCCGGCGGTTGGTTTTATTATTCCGCGCGCGCCGACCAGGGCGCTCCCAAGACAGTTGCCGCCCGTGCCGCCGATCCGCTCCCGGCACCGGCGAAGCTCGCCGCCAAGGACGACGTCGAGACCACCGCCACGGTCGCGGCCAAGCCGACCGCATTTGCCCAGGCACCCGCGCCTGCGCCGGCACCGATCATGCCGGTCCAGCCGAAGCAAGCCTGCGCCAATCCGAACGCGCTCGGCGTCTCGCGCGTGGTCGAGATCGACACCACCGGCGGCCCCGGCTTCGGCTTCGATCATTTCAAGCAGTTCGACTTCCTTACCGACAAGGAAGTCGTGCTGACCTTCGATGACGGTCCGTGGCCGGTGAACACGCCCGCGGTGCTGAAGGCGCTCGCGGATGAATGCACCAAGGGCCTGTTCTTCTCGGTCGGCAAGCATGCGACCTATCATCCGGAAATCCTGCGCCAGGTGCTGGCCCAGGGCCACACGGTCGGCACGCACACCTGGTCGCACGTCAATCTGAACGGCAAGAAGATGACCGAGCAGATGGCCAAGGACGAGGTCGAAAAGGGCATCAGCGCGGTGAAATTCGCGCTCGGTGCCAACCCCGCGCCGTTCTTCCGCTTCCCGCAGCTTCAGCACAACCCGGCGATCGTGAGCTATTTCGGCACCCGCAACGTCGCGATGTTCTCGACCGATATCGACTCCTTCGACTTCCGGAAGGGCGCGACGCCGGAGAAGATCATCGAGACGGTGATGACGCGGCTCGACAAGCTCGGCAAGGGCATCATCCTGATGCACGACTTCCAGAAGCACACCGGCGAAGCGATGCCGGCGCTGCTCGCGCGGCTCAAGGCCGGCGGCTACAAGGTCGTGCAGATCAAGGCCAAGACGACGCTTCAGACGCTGCCGGAATACGACGAGGCGCTGATGAAGGACCTGAAGGTGCCGACCGCCAGCACGACCTTGCGTCCGATCTCGAGCGTGGTGCAGACGGTTTCGCAGTAACGAGACCCGTTAGGTCCAAAACTTTTTGCGTCATGGCCGGGCTTGTCCCGGCCATCCACGTTTTTGGACCAAGGCCGAAGACGTGGATGCCCGGGTCAAGCCCGTGCATGACGGCCGTTGTGGCAATCGCCTTACCAATAGATGCCGTGACGATGCAGCTCGCCGATGATGCGGCGCTCGGTCCATTCGCGTTTGTGCTTCGGCTTGCTGGCTTTCGCCAATGTCTTCGGCGCAGGCTGAGTTGTCGTCGGCGCTGAAGCTGTCGTGGTCACGGCCGGAGCGGTTGCCGCAACGGGCGCAGGGGCAGCGGCTGGAGCCGGAGGAGCCGGGATCGCCGGTGGACGGTCGGTATATTTCGGTGTCTCCGCGGCAGGCGCGACTTCGCTCACCTGGGTGGCCGCTGTCGTCGTGATTTGCGAAGCGGAGGTATGGTCCGTCGCCGCGGACATCGACAGGCTGCGGTCGCCGGCATGGGCAGATGCGGAGGCCAGCACCATGGCGGCAACCAGAATGATCTTGCGCATGTGAAATCTCCCCGTGTTTGCGTGACGCGGAGACTAGGAGAGGTTGGGTGCGAGGTTATGTGATAGACGTCACGAAGCTGGCGCCGCACGCGAATGCAGTCGGCAGGTGCCTGATAGCGATCGGGATCTAGGCGCTGGTGCCGCAAGAGGGATTCGAACCCCCGACCCCGTCATTACGAATGACGTGCTCTACCGACTGAGCTATTGCGGCGAACCCTGCCGGAACCTCGGCGATGCCGGTCCCGATACGCGCGCTCCTGATATCGGGCATGGCCCGAATTGGCAAGGAGAAGCGGGAGGCGAAATGCGCCTCACGCGCCCCAGCGGGACCAGAATCCGCGCCAGCCGCCGGCCTGCTCCTTGGCGTGACCCTTGGGCGTGCCGATTTGTTCCGTAAATTCATCGCTCGGACCCTCGTCATCGATCCCGGGATCGTCCGGCGCACGGACGATCGGGATGACGGCCTGGATCGGCGCGGACGCAGGCTTGCCGAGGTCGGCGCGGGTTCGGAACACCGGGGTTGCCGCAACCGGCGATGATTCGGCGGTCTCGGAGGCCGATTTGACCGGTTCGGCGGGCGCGACCGCCGGCTCTTCCTTGGCGGCGACTTCCTTGGGAGCTTCCGTGACGGTTTCCTTGATGGGTTCCTGGACGATCTCCTTGGCCTCGGGAGGCGAATTGTCCTGCGCGGCCGGCGCCGGAGCCGGTGAGATTACGGCCGGTTCCACCGGGGTTTCGGTCGGCGCCACCGTCACCCGCTTCGGGGGCGGGGCGGCCAGCATGGCCTCCTCGAAGGCCGAGGATTCGATCGTGGTGCCCTTGTCGGACGGAAGGCTCGCGACCGGCGTCTGCCACTGGAAGGCATCGAGCCGGCCGGTGACCGGGGAGACCGGACGCCAGCGGTCGCTGACATAACCGTCCGCGGTCCAGGCCGGATCGTGGCGGGCACGTACCGCGCGCAAGGTCCAGGCGCGGGCACGGCCGCTGTCGCCGTGCTCGGCGCGCTCGAGCTCGGCCATCAGCAGCGCCACGCGCTGGGGCGGATCGTTGACGTAAGGCGCCAGCACCTCGCGCGCCCGCGCGAATTCAGACGCATCGATCGCGGCACGCGCGATCGCGAGCTGGCCCTCGACATGGCCCACCTTGTCGGTGGGCGTCTTGGCGGCGAGCGTCTCGACCCGCTGCAAGCGCTGCCGCGCGGAATCGCCGAGCTTCACATGCGCATAGGCGTCGGCGAGATCGGGATGCGGATTGGCGAGCCAGGCGGCCTCGACCAGCTTCATGGAACGGCGCACCTGATGCGCCTCGCTTTCGAATTTCGCGGCAAGAACGGCGGCCGGCACCAAAGTCGGCGCGAGCTTGATCGCCTCCATCACGCTCTCGCGCGCGACGTCGCGGTCCATGGTCTCCAGTTCCAGCGCGCGTGCGGTGAGCAGCACGCCGCGCTGCCGGCGATAGGCCTTCTTGTCGATCAGGCCCGAGGCCAGATTGGAGTCGAGAATCGCGAGCGCGCCGCTCCAGTCGCCGCGCGCGCAGCGGAAGCCGAGCACGGCATGCGAGGCCCAGGTCGAGGACGGCGACAGCTTGATCGCTTCCTCCGCGATCATGACGGCGCCGACCGCATCGTCGGCGCGCTGCGCCTCGATGAACAGGCCGCGCAGGCCGAGCAGGCGCGTATCCTCACGCTCGGCCATGGCGCGGAAGACGCGCTGGGCTTCGTCGCGATTGCCTTCGAGCTGGGCCGACTGCGCGTGCAGCAGCAGCGCCAGCGGATCGTTCGGGGCAAGGCGCCGGGCAGATTCAGCGTGACGGCGCGCGAGCCCGACATCGCCGTGGCCGATCGCGAGCAGTCCGTGGGTGATGGCGTGGCGGCCGCGCGCGTGACGCTTGTCGCGGCTGCGGCGGCGCAGACGTCCAGGCGCGCGCCAGATCATCGTCAAGATGCTCCAGACCAGCACGACGGCCGCGGCGAAGACGCCAAGCAGAAACACGAACCTCGGCAACGTCGTCGAGGCGCGGAAACCGCCTGCGGTCAGGACGAGATCGCCGGGCTGATCGGCAACCCAGGCCGCGCCGGCCGCTGCCAGCGCAATCAGGACAAGGAAGAGGACGATGCGAAGCATGGCGATCCCTATACGCGCTGATTATTGCGCGAACCTTATTGAACAGGCTTGGCGAGATCCGCCATGGCGTCGTCAGCGAATTTGCGGGAGGCAGCGAGCGCGGCGTCGCGCGCATCGGCCTTGTCGAGCCAAGCCTGCGCCGGCGCTCGATCGGCCTCCGCCAGCGTCTTCAGCTCGCGCCGCGCCTCGACGAAATCGTTGCGGAGCGCCGCGGCCGTGACCCGCGCAACGATCGCGCCGCGATCGTTGCCGACCCCGTCGGTGCGCTCGATGCGGACGAGCTTCGACGCTCCGGCCTGGAGACGCTCGACGATGCCGGCACCCGCGGTGGGCGCTTCCGCCGGCGGCGAGAGCTTTGGCACGATATTGAGCAGCTCGCGGCTCAGCGCGACCGGCGTCGGAATGCCGCTCGCTGCGAACGCATCGAGCGGCTTCAGCACGTCGGGCTTGGCTGCGAACGACCGCGCCGCGGCCAATTGCGACTGATAGGGATCGCCGTGACGAACGGCGACGTCGAGCAGGGCCGCTGCCACCACATGACGCAGCGGCTTGTCGTCCATCGACTTGGCGTCGGCGATCTTCTCACCCTGCTGCGCAAGCTCGGCTCTTTCGGTCCTGCTGGCGCGCTCGAGTTGCGCGATGCGGTCGTTGAGAGCGGCAAGATCGGACGCGGCAACGCTTGGTGCAGATTTCGCGTCATTCAGAGAGCTCGCGGTCTTGTCGGACTGCGTGCGCAGATTGGCGATGTCGCTGCGCAAAGAGCTTGCGGATTTTTCCAGCGCGTCGATCCGCGCCGCCATAGCGGGATCGGCGGCGGGCCTGCCCGCCTTGGCTTCGACCGCGGCGACGCGGCCGCTGAGTGCATCGACGGTCGCGCTCGTCACTTGCGGCGCGGCAGGCGGCGCCTGCACAGCGGGCCAGCCCAGCAGCCAGCCGACCGCGATCACGAGCGCGGCGGCGACGGCGCCGGAGAACGGCGCAACGACCCAGGGCGAAATCGGCGCTGAGGCGGCGGGAGCCGACGCGACCGCGGCCTGCTCCTCGACGTGCTCCGGCTCAGCAGCGGCCGGCTCGGCTGTTGCCTGCTCGGGCTCGGCGTGCTCCGGCGCCGGCGGAGCGTCAGGCTCACTCGCCGTCTCCTGCGGCTGGGTCGAGACGTCAGTCGCCTCGAGGTCGATGGTCGGCGGGGTGCGCTTGGCACGGCCGGACTCGGGGGCCAATCCTGTATCTTCAGGCTTGTCGTCGGCCATCGTGACGGTTCCTCACACTTCCATACCAGAGCGGACCCGATTGCGTCGGATTCGGCCCGACCTCTTACGCCAAACGGGTCCTCAAAGCACGCTCCAAGGTATCAAATAAGGCATTTTCGTCCGGGGTTGCGGCCACCAGAACCTGCGACGCACCGGCTTCGCGCAGCACGGCGGCCACGTTCTCGGACAGGCAGCATTGCGGGATCGCCAGCGCCGAAATTTCAACGCCTTCGTCCCGCGCCGCATCCAGGAAGGCCCGCGCGCTGCGCCGGGAGTAATGCAGCACCGCCTCGATCCCTTGAGCAGCGAATCCGTCGCAGACATCGCGCGGAAGAATTTTGACCGGCGCCATGCGATAGGTCGTCTGCGTCACGACGCTGAATCCTTCGGCGCCGAGCTCGCCGCCGAGATCGCGCGACAGATCCGCACCGGCGAGATAAAGCAGCGTGGTTTTTGTCGTCAGCAGCTTCTCGCGCGCGCTCTGCATCACCTTGTCGCGCAAGGAAGCGGCATCGCCGCCGGCTACGATCACATTCGTGAAGCCGGTCTCGCGCGCAACCGCGGCCGTATGCTCGCCGACCGCAAACAGCGGCAGCTCCAAAAGCCCGAGATCCCGTAACTGCGGCGCCACGGCACGGATCGCATTGGCGGACGTCACGATGATGGCGCCGTAGCCCGTCTCGCTCTCGTCATGGAAAGCGACCGGTTCGAACTTGAGCACCGGCGCGAGCAACACCGCATGCCCCCGCGCGCGCAAATTGTCCGCGGTCGCCTCATTGTCAGGATGCGGCCGTGTGACAAGAATGGACATCGCTGGTGTTCCCGGGCACGACGCATTGACGAGGACGGCTGAGCGTGACGATTGCGCAAGCCGACCCCGGAATGCTACCGCGTTACCAGAACTCTGCTTTCCGGATGAGCGCAAGGGCGCAAATTGGGTAACAATTCGCCAATGCTGGTATTGGGCATCGAAACCACCTGCGACGAGACCGCCGCGGCGGTGATCGAGCGCGCGCCTGATGGGCGCGGCAGGATCCTGTCCAACATCGTGCGGTCGCAGGTCGAGGAACACGCCCGCTTCGGCGGCGTGGTGCCGGAGATCGCCGCACGCGCCCATGTCGACCTGCTCGACGGCATCATCGACCGCGCCATGAGCGAGGCCGGCATCGGCTTTACTCGGCTCGACGGCGTCGCGGCGGCCGCGGGACCTGGCCTGATCGGGGGCGTCATCGTCGGGCTCACCACCGCGAAGGCGATCGCGATGGTGCACGACACGCCGCTGGTTGCGGTGAATCATCTCGAGGCGCATGCGCTGACGCCGCGCCTCACCGATGGGATCGAATTTCCCTACTGCCTCTTTCTCGCCTCCGGCGGTCATACCCAGATCGTCGCGGTCACCGGCGTCGGCCAATATGTGCGGCTCGGCACCACCGTCGACGACGCGATCGGCGAGGCCTTCGACAAGGTCGCGAAGATGTTGGGTCTGCCTTATCCCGGCGGACCGCAGGTCGAGCGCGCCGCCGCAAGCGGCGATGCCACGCGCTTTGCGTTCCCGCGGCCGATGCAGGGACGCCCCGATGCCAATTTCTCGCTGTCGGGATTGAAGACGGCGGTGCGCACCGAGGCGAGCCGGCTGGCTGAGATCACGCCGCAGGATATCAGCGATCTCTGCGCCAGCTTCCAGGCCGCCGTGCTCGATTCGACCGCCGACCGATTGAGCGTCGGCCTGAAGTTGTTCCGCGAGCAGTTCGGCGCGCCGCGCGCGCTCGTGGCGGCCGGCGGTGTCGCCGCCAATCAGGCGATCCGCGGCGCGCTGGATGACGTCGCGCGGCAGGCCGGAACGCAGCTGATCATGCCGCCGCCCGCGCTCTGCACCGACAACGGCGCGATGATCGCCTGGGCCGGCGCCGAACGCCTCGCGCTCGGCTTGACCGACACGATGGAGGCGCAGCCGCGCGCGCGCTGGCTGCTCGACGCCAACGCGACGGCGCCGGCGGGTTACAGCAAGACGCGGGCGGGATACTGAATGGTATGGTGTCGCCAAGAGCTCAGCTTCACCTCGCCCCGCGTGCGGGGAGAGGTCGGGTTGCATCGCAGATGCAATCCGGGTGAGGGGGGCTCTCCGCGAGTCTCTCTGTCACCGTCTCCGCGGACCCTCCCCCTCAGCCCAATCCTCTCCCCGCAAGCGGGGAGAGGGAGTGGAGAGATCGAGCCATGACCGCGTTCCAGTCCGTCGCTGTGATCGGGGCCGGCGCCTGGGGCACGGCGCTGGCGACCGTGGCGGCGCGGGCAGGGCGGAACGTGACGCTCTGGGCGCGCACTGCGGAGCATGCGACGCGGATCGCATCGACCCGTGACAATCCGCGGCTGCCCGGCGTACGGCTGGCGCCTGAGATCGCCGTCACGCACGAGCTTGCCGACGCCGCACGTGCCGACATGATCCTGATCGCAACCCCGGCGCAGCATCTGCGCGGTGCGGTCAACATGCTCGCCTCGCATCTGGCGAAGCCGGCGCCGATCATTGGCTGCGCCAAGGGCATCGAGCACGGCACCCACAAATTCATGACTGACGTCATCGCGGAAGCCGCGCCGCAGGCGCAGCCTGCGATCCTGTCGGGCCCGAGCTTTGCCGACGACGTCGCGCGCGGCCTGCCCACGGCGGTGACACTGGCGGCGAAGGACGAAGCCTTGGCGAGCGCGCTGGTGCAGGCGCTGGGCTCGCCGACATTCCGGCCTTATCACTCCACCGACATCCGCGGTGTCGAGATCGGCGGCGCCGCCAAGAACGTGCTGGCGATTGCCGCCGGCATCGTGGTCGGCCGCAACCTCGGCGCCTCAGCGCTCGCCGCACTGACCACGCGCGGCTTCAGCGAGCTGGCGCGGTTTGGGCGCGCCTGCGGCGCCCGCACGGAAACGCTCTCGGGCCTCTCCGGCCTCGGCGACCTCTTGCTGAGCTGCTCGACCGCGCAATCGCGCAATTTCGCGCTCGGTATCGCGCTCGGCCGCGGCGAGGCCGCGCCGGCCGGCAAGCTGGCGGAAGGTGCCTTCACCGCGCCGGTGCTGGTCGAGCTCGCAGCGGCGCGGAACGTCGACATGCCGGTCTCGCAGGCGGTCGCCGCCATCCTGGACGGCCGGCTGACGATCGACGCCGCGATCGAAGGGCTGCTGACGCGCCCCTTCAAGGCCGAGGAATAGCACCCGAGCGTCGGGTAGTACTTCACGGCCTGTGCACGCTGGTCTAGCCTAGCGGTACACCGCAGGATCCCGGTCCAACAATAATCAAACGGATCCCAGGGGAAACCGCATGCGCAAACCGCAGCACGCGATCGTTTCGATCGCCATCGTTACACTTGCCGCCATTTCGTTACCGACCACGGCCTACAGCGAGGCCGCGATCTCCTATGACGAGCTCGCCAAGAACGAGGCCGCAGCCAATGCCGAAAACGGCAAGCGGGTCGCGCCCGTCAAATCCATCGTCAATCCGTCCAACGACGTCAGCTCCGACATGCAGGCCATGATCGGCGCGCCGTTTCCACCGCATTTCAATGCCGATCCGAAAACTCCGGCCGAATGGAAGGAGCTGATCGAGCGGCGCGCAAAGCTGTCGATCGCGAACGTTCCGACCATGAAGGAGAAGCTCGGCGTCAAGGTCGAGGAGACGAAGATCGCTGGCGTGCATTGTTTCATCGTCATGCCCAACAGGATCCCGCCCGAGAACCGGCGGCGCCTCCTGGTCCACGTCCATGGCGGCGGCTATGTGTTCGGGCCGGGCGAAGCCGCGTTGCCGGAAGCGATCATGATGGCGGGCTTTGGCGGCTTCAAGGTCATCTCGGTCGACTACCGCATGCCGCCCGATTTCCCCTATCCCGCCGCGATGGATGATGCGATGGCGGTCTGGAAGGAGGTCACCAAAGACCACGACTCACGCCGGATGGCGATCTTCGGCACGTCGACGGGCGGCGCGATGACGCTCGCGATGGTGCTGCGGGCCAGGGACGAGAAGCTGCCGAGGCCGGCGGCGATCGCGCCGGGCACGCCGTGGTCCGACATCGACAAGGTCGGCGACACCTATGCCAGCAATGAGTGGGTCGACAACGTGCTGGTGACCTGGGACGGCTGGCTCGGCCGCGCCGCAAAGCTCTATGCCAACGGGACCGACCTGAAGAATCCCTACATCTCGCCGATCTACGGTGACTTCAAGGGCTTCCCGCCGACCATCCTCACCTCAGGCACGCGCGACCTGTTCCTCAGCAACACGGTTCGCACGCATCGCAAATTGCGCCGTGCCGGCGTGGTTGCGGATCTCAACGTCTATGAAGGCCAGTCTCATGCGCAGTACCAGTTCAACATCAACGCGCCGGAGACCAGGGAAGCCTTCACCGACATTGCAAAGTTCTTCGATCGCTATGTGAAGGAATGAGTGCCCGCGATGGATATCGGATGCCCGTGCTTGTCGCGGGCATCCCCGTGCCCTAAACATCGCGGCGGCGAGACGGCGCATCCAGGAATGGAGTGAGGTGCAATGAACTACTGGCTGGTGAAATCCGAGCCCTCAGTGTGGTCCTGGGACCAGCAGGTCGCGAAGGGCGCCAAGGGCGAGGCCTGGACCGGCGTGCGCAATTACACCGCGCGCCAGAACCTCGTGAACATGAAGAAGGGCGACAAGGCGTTCTTCTATCACTCCAACGAGGGCAAGGAGATCGTCGGCATCGCCGAGATCATCAAGGAGGCCTATCCCGACCCGACCGACAAGACCGAGAAATTCGTCTGCGTCGATATCAAGGCCGACAAGCCCTTGAAGACACCGGTGACGATGGCCGCGATCAAGGCCGACAAGAAGCTCGCCGACATGGCGCTGGTGAAATATTCGCGCCTGTCAGTGCAGCCGGTGACGGCCGAGGAGTGGAAGCTCGTCTGCAAGATGGGCGGGATGTAGGCGCTACGAAATCCGCGCTTGCGTCTCCGGCAGCGCGAGCACCTCGCACGGCGAGGCAATGCCGCGCAGCTTGTGCAGTCCGAGCGCGATCAGAGGCATCTCCGTCTCCGCAGCAAGTGCGCCCGACACCAGCACGGTCCTGCCGAGCGGCTTGCACAATCCCTCGAGGCGGCTGGCAAGATTGACGGCGGGACCGATCGCGGTGAAGTCGAGCCGGTTGGCGGCGCCGATATTTCCCCACAATATCTCGCCGAGATGAAGCGCGACACCGAACCATAGCGGCGGCAATCCTTGCGCGCTGCGCTCCGCGTTGAGATACGCCATGCCGGCTTCGGCCGCGCCTGCGGCACGCAGCGCGGCATCGCAGGCATGGCGCGGTGACGCCTCGACCACCGGAAAGATCGCGAGCACGCCGTCGCCGATGAATTTCAGCACCTCGCCGCCGAAGGCATGGACCGCGCCGGCGATGCGATCGAACCAGGCATCGAGCGCCGCAATGACGTCGGCAGGTGGTGTGGTCTCCGAGAGGATCGTGAAGTTGCGCAGATCCGCATAGAGCAGCGCAGCCTGAATGGTCTCGCCGAGATCGCGCCGCAGCGGCGCCGTCAGCACACGCGCCGCGCTGCGCTTGCCGAGATAGGCCTCCAGCGTCGCCCGCAAGGTGGCGCGGGCGGCGAGCACGGCCAGCGGCGTTGCGGCAAACCGCGCGGCTTCACGCAATTGCGCGGTTTCACCTGACGTGAACGGCCGCGGTCCGATCCAGCCGAGCAGCGGGCCATCTTGTCGTCCGACGACGTCTTCGTGCACCTCGCCGGCCGCGATGTCGCGCAGCCAGCGGCGGCCGGCATCGTTGGGTAGGTCGGGCGCGAGGCCGCCCGGTGCAAAGCCGAGCGCTTCGATCACCCGGCCAGTATCGGCACGCCACAGCCAGGTCCGTTTCGCGATCAGGGGATGCGGCACCTCCAGCGTCAGGCTGCCGGCCGCAAGCGGGACGCCGTCGGCGACCAGATGAGCGCCGAGTTCCGCCAGCAGGCGATCGGCCCCGGGACTGTCCGAGGCGGCGTCGACGAGCCAGGCGAGGGTCGGGGAGAGCTGCATGATCCGATGATGGCGAAGCGAGACCGACTTTGTCACGAGCAATCCTTGACGGAGCTCCATGGCGCCGCCATGTCCCATCGTCAGCCCAAGGCAAGACCAAGGATGATCGCCGATGACCGAATCCTTCGTAGTGCGACGCGAAACCCAGATCGCGGCCCCCCGCGCCACCGTCTTTGCCTATTTGACCGACCCCGAGAAGATCCTGAGCTGGATGGGCTCGGATGCGACCACCGAGCCGCATCCCGGCGGACTCTATCTGCTCAAAGGCATCGGCCCGCGCGGCGGCGTCGGCCGCGGCGCCTTCCGCGAGGTCGTGCCGGTGCATCGTCTCGCCTACACCTTCGGCTGGGAGGGCGGACAGGAAGTGCCGCCCGGCTCGAGCCTGATCGAGATCGACCTGATCGAACGCGACGGCGGCACGCTGCTGCGCATGACCCATAGCGGCCTGCCGACCGAGGAGCAGGCGGCCGCGCACGCGACGGGATGGGCGCATTATCTGGGACGGCTCACCACTGCGGCAGCGGGCGGCGATCCCGGTCCGGACAGGGGTGTTTCGACGAAGGCGTAGCTCTCGTAAGGTGGGCAAAGCGGAGCGTGCCCACGCATTTTTGCGACCATGGAGAGATGGTGGGCACGGCGCTTCGCGCCTTTGCCCACCCTACGACAGCACGACTTAAACCGCCGCGGTCGCCACCACCTGCGCCAACAGCTGCTCGCGCCGCGCCTGCGAACGCTGGCCTTTCATCGTCGCCGCGAAGCGTTCGAGGATGCCGTCCTCGAAGGCGGTGACGATGGTGTCGTGGACGTAGCTCTTGCGGCAGATCGCCGGCGTGTTGGAGAGCTGGTCGGCGGCGGCGCGGATCGCGTCCAGCACCTGCTTCTTGCGGCCGCGCTGGCTGGTCGCCGGCGTGATCCGCGACAGCGATTCCACGACGACGGCGGACGCCATCAGTGTGCGAAAATCCTTCAGCGAAATCTTGATGCCGGCGATCTCGCGCAGAAACGCGTTCACCTGCGTGGTGTTGACCGCGCGCACGATGCCGTAGGCATCGCGATACTGGAACATGCGTTTTCCCGGGACGCCGCGCAGGACGCCGATGGCGCGGACCAGCTTGGCCGCGTCGCACTCCTTGCGCACCGCCTTGCCGCCCTTCGCCTTGAAGGTCAGCACGAAGGAATCGTCTTCCAGCGTGACGTTGGACTTCAGCAAAGTGGTGGCGCCGCGGGTGCCGTTGAGGCGGGCATAGGATTCATTGCCGGGGCGGATCGCGGTGCGCGCGATCAGCTCGATCACGGCCGAGAGCGCGAATTCGCGCGTCGGCTCCTCGCCCGACAGGAACGCCGAGACCTTGCGCCGGATCTTTGGCAGCGCACCGACGAGCTTCTCCAGGCGATGCGCCTTGCGGTGCTCGCGGACCTTCTCCCAGTCGGCGTGATAGCGATATTGCAGCCGCCCCGCGGCATCGCGTCCCACGGCCTGGAGATGCGAGTTCGGATCGGCGGAGTAGCGCACCTCGCGATAGGCCGGCGGCACCGCCATGGCGTGCAGCCGGCGGATGGTACGGGCGTCGCGGATATGGGCGCCGTTGGGACGGACGAAGGAATAGCCCTTGCCGCGCCTGACGCGGCGGATGGTCAGCTCGTTCTGGTCGCCGAGCCGCAGGCCCAGCTCCCTGGCGAGCGCCTCGACCGTCGCCGCGGGCGCCTGGTCGAAGACCTTTTTCGGGCTGGGACGGGTGGAACCGGCCGGTTTCGGCCATTGTCCGAGGGCCTTGGCCAGGGCAATAGCGGCAGGATCGGCTGAAGCGGGCCGCATCGTCCCGAGATTCTGCTGATCCATCATAGTGTTATGCCTTGGCCCTGTCTGTTATCGGTCAATGCCGCTGTTCTGAATTTTGTTCCTTGGGTCTCTTTTGGACCCGGGTTAGCCACTTAGGGTGTTCCGAACCGTATTGCGAGTCCCGAATCAGTGACAGACGGTTTCTAAATACCTCCGCCGGCGCATGGGCGCCCTGCGCGGGCCTATTCCGGAGCTTGGGGTAAAGAGCTGAAAGCCCGCTGCTCCGGCTTGTTTCAGATTTGCGACAGCCGGCCTACGCAGCTTGATGCGCCGCATGGCGCGCCGCTCGCCGAAGGTCCAGCTTGTGCTGCTTGTCGGGGCCGGTTAGCCCGACGCATAATCGATTCAACGATCAGGTCGGCTTGCCAGTCGCATGCGTTCGGCTTGGCGTAGGTGGAGGGAAACATGTCCGAGAAGATTTACGACGTCCCGGCGGAGTGGGCCAAGCGCGCCTGGATCGACCAGGCCAAGTACAAGGAGATGTACGCCCGCTCGATCTCGGACCCTAACGCCTTCTGGGCCGAGCAGGCCAAGCGCATCGACTGGATGCACGCGCCGACCAAGATCGAGAACGTCTCCTTCGCGCCCGGCAACATCTCGATCAAATGGTTCGAGGACGGAATCCTCAACGTCGCCTGGAACTGCATCGACCGCCATCTCGCCAAGCGCGGCAACCAGACCGCGATCATCTGGGAAGGCGACGATCCCTCGCAGTCCAAGCACATCACCTACAAGGAGCTGCATGACGAGGTCTGCCGGATGGCCAACATCCTGCGCACCCGCAACGTCAAGAAAGGCGACCGCGTCACCATCTATCTGCCGATGATCCCGGAAGCGGCCTATGCGATGCTGGCCTGCGCGCGGATCGGCGCGATCCACTCGGTGGTGTTCGCGGGCTTCTCGCCGGACTCGCTCGCCCAGCGCATCAACGATTGCCAATCCAAGGTCATCATCACCGCCGATGAAGGCCTGCGCGGCGGCAAGAAGGTGCCGCTCAAGGCCAATGTCGATGCGGCGCTCACGAAAGCCGACGGCGTCGACTGGGTCGTCGTGGTCAAGCGCGCCGGCGGCACGGTCGAGATGAATCCATCGCGGGATCTCTGGTATCACGACGCCGCCAAGATGGTGACGACGGAATGCCCGGCCGAGCACATGCACGCCGAGGATCCGCTGTTCATCCTCTACACCTCGGGCTCGACCGGCCAGCCCAAGGGCGTGCTGCACACCACGGGCGGCTATCTCGTGTTCGCCTCGATGACGCATCAATACGTCTTCGACTATCACGACGGCGACATCTACTGGTGCACCGCCGACGTCGGCTGGGTCACCGGCCACAGCTACATCCTCTACGGACCGCTCGCCAACGGCGCGACCACGCTGATGTTCGAGGGCGTGCCGAACTATCCGGATAATTCGCGGTTCTGGAACGTCATCGACAAGCACAAGGTCAACATCTTCTACACCGCGCCGACCGCGATCCGCGCCTTGATGCAGTCGGGCGACGAGCCCGTGAAGAAGACCTCGCGCGCGAGCCTGCGCCTGCTCGGCTCGGTCGGCGAGCCCATCAATCCCGAAGCCTGGGAGTGGTATCACCGCGTCGTCGGCGACGACCGCTGCCCGATCGTCGACACCTGGTGGCAAACCGAGACCGGCGGCATCCTGATCACGCCGCTGCCGGGCGCGACCAAGCTGAAGCCCGGCTCGGCGACGCAGCCGTTCTTCGGCGTCGTTCCTGAAATCGTCGACGCCGACGGCAAGGTGCTGGACGGCGAAACCACCGGCAATCTCTGCCTGACGCGCTCCTGGCCGGGCCAGATGCGCACGGTCTATGGCGACCATGCCCGCTTCGAGCAGACCTATTTCTCGACCTACAAGGGCAAATACTTCACCGGCGACGGCTGCCGGCGCGACGCCGACGGCTATTACTGGATCACCGGCCGCGTCGACGACGTCATCAACGTCTCCGGCCATCGCATGGGCACCGCGGAAGTCGAGAGCGCGCTGGTCGCACATGAGAAGGTCTCGGAGGCCGCCGTGGTCGGCTTCCCGCACGACATCAAGGGCCAGGGCATCTACGCCTATGTCACCCTGATGGCCGGTGTCGAGCCGACCGACGCTCTGCGCAAGGAGCTCGTGACCTGGGTGCGCAAGGAGATCGGCCCGATCGCCTCGCCCGACCAGATCCAGTTCGCACCGGGCCTGCCCAAGACGCGCTCCGGCAAGATCATGCGCCGCATCCTGCGCAAGATCGCCGAGGACGAGCCGGGCAGCCTGGGCGACACCTCGACCCTGGCCGATCCCGCCGTGGTCGATGATCTCGTGAAGAACCGGCAGAACAAGAAGTCGGCGTAGGGGACGCTGTCGTGCCCCGGACGCAGCGCAGCGCGCCTTCGCGGTGCGCTGCTGAGCCGGGTCCCGGCTCTGCGCAGCAACGCTACGCGTTGCAGCGCGTCCGGGACACGAGACTGTCTTTCGCGCCAACAGGAGCCTCCTCAACAACGCCCGTTCACACGCTCACACTCTTGTCAGCGCGCGAGCCGGCGCGGCCGCATCTTTCCGGCCGAGTGTTGTTTTCTTGTCATTTACTTTATTTCGAACATTTCCTTTGTTCCCCCTGCTGGCGGGCCCTTGGCGGCCGTGCGTGGAAACCATCCGGTTAACGCGCGCGGTTAAGAATGTCTGGGCATGCCGGCGATTGCCGGTTTTGCGTAGATTTCGACGGATCCGTTCAAGGGGAAATTCGATGTTGATGAGGATTGCGGTGGCGTTGGCCGCCACCATCGGAGCAGGGGTCTTGATGTCGACGGCGGCCGAGGCGCGGCCGGAAATGGTGGGAGCGCATCTCGCCGACTATTCGCCGGGCACCATTGTGGTCAAAACCAGCGAGCGGCGGCTCTATCTCATCCTCGATAACGGCCACGCGGTGCGCTACCCGGTCGGCGTCGGCAAGTCCGGCAAGCAATGGGCCGGCACCACCCGCATCGACGGCAAGTATCGCAATCCGGCCTGGTCGCCGCCCGCCGAGGTGAAGCGCGACAAGCCGAACATGCCCGACGTCATTCCCGGCGGCTCGCCGCGCAATCCGATGGGCGTTGCGGCGATGACGCTGGCCGGCGGCGAATACGCCATCCACGGCACCAACGTGCCAGGCTCGGTCGGCGGCTTCGTCTCCTACGGCTGCATCCGCATGCTCAACGACGACATCACCGATCTCTACGGCCGCGTCTCGGTCGGCACGACGGTGGTCGTGACGCGCTGATCGAACAGATCAGGACAGGACACAGAAGCCGCGTCATCCGACGCGGCTTTTTGTTACCAGAAGCGCCAGCCGCGCGCACACCAGCCGTCGCGATGGCCGCCATTGTAACTGCGGGCGTAACCGCCGGCGAGCAACGCCGCCGAAACGTTGGCGGTTCGGCTGGTCGCGACGTCGGCGAGAACGCGACCATATTTGTCCTGGCCAAGATTGTAGATCGTGACGCCGCCCTGGCCGAGCAGATTGCGCAGCGCGTCGCTGGCGGCCTCGGCCTTGTCCAACTCAGCTTGGCAAGATGCTTTCATCTCGGGCGCATCGATGCCGCGCAGACGGACCCGCGCGACCAGATCGCGTCCGTTCGGCTGACGCACGCGCGCGAGGAAAGTATCGCCGTCGACTGTGCGGACGACATCGACCGCTAGACGCGTGTCGGAATTGCCGGACTGCTGCACGATGATTTGAGCATCGCGTGACCGTCCATCATCTGCATGCGGAATGGGCCAGATCGTTCCCTGGCGGAAGCCGAGCACGATCGCCGTCACGACGCCGACCACGAACATCCACGGCAGCAATCCGGAGAAGCGGCGGCCGAACGGCGAGCCACTATATGAGGGCCGGTAGGGATGATTGGGGTCGAAGCGCGACATCCGCGCACGCTAGGGCTGAGTCGGCTGAACCGGCAAGATGCCCTAGAAATCCGAGGCGATACCTTTGCGCTCCCAATCGCCGTAGCGGGTCGGTTCAGGCCCCTTCGGTCCCTGCAATTCCTTAGGCGCCGCTTCGGCATGCGCCTTCGCCGCAGCCTGCCGGCGCGCTTCGGCTTCGGCCAGCGCGCGCTGGGCGGCCGGCGACAGCTGCTTGCGATCGGGAACGGAGGGCTGGTCACTCATCGTGGACGGTTCCTAGCGCAGGATCGCGGGACGCGCGAGGTCCAATATCGCATTGCTGAAATGGTGATAGTCGGCTGCAAAGGCGAGATGCCATTCTTACATTTGGCATATTCGCATGCCAGATGTTGGTTGGTTAAGGCATGCGCCCATCGCGGCGGAACTGCCGCTCGCTCAGAACCTTGCTTCCGCATGCCATCTCAACGTTTCGCCCCTCCGTCCGAAGTGCCTGGTCTTGCGGCACGGCGGATTGCCGCCGACATCGTCGACGGCGTGCTGCACAAGCACCGCACGCTTGACGACCAGCTCGACGGCAGCGGCGCCCATCCCGGACTGAAGACACTGGCCGACCGCGACCGCGCGCTGATGCGTCGCTTGGTCGCGACCGTGCTGCGCCGGCTCGGCACGCTCGGCCATGTGCTGTCCCGCCTGCTCGACAAGGGCATTCCTTCCGATGCGCCGCGCGCACAGAGCGCGCTCTTGATCGGCGCCGCGCAGATCCTCTGGATGGATGTGCCCGATCACGCTGCGGTCGATCTCTCCGTGCGTCTCGTTCAATCAGATCGCCGCGCCGCGCGCTATGCCGGCCTCGTCAATGCCGTGCTGCGCCGCTGCGCACGCGAGGGCAAGGCGCTGGTCGAGGAAGTCGCGACGCAATCGCTGGACCTGCCGCCCTGGCTGCTCGCGCGCTGGAGCGCGCATTATGGCGAGGCAACCGCAAGGGACATGGCGCTGGCGCTCGGCCACGAGCCCTCGCTCGACCTCACGGTGAAATCCGATGCCGCGCAATGGGCGAGCCGACTGCATGGCGAGACGCTGCCGACCGGGACGGTGCGGATGCTGCTGCACGGCTCGGTGACCATGCTGCCGGGCTTTGCCGAAGGACAATGGTGGGTGCAGGACGCCGCCGCCGCGCTGCCGGCCCGCCTGTTCGGTGACATCAAGGGCAAATCCATTGCCGATCTGTGCGCCGCGCCCGGCGGCAAGACGGCGCAACTGGCGCTATCGGGCGCGCAGGTCACGGCGATCGACCGCTCGCCCGCCCGGGTGGCGCGGCTGCGCGAGAATCTGACGCGGCTGTCGCTCCAGGCCGAGACCGTTGTCGCCGACGCCGTGGAATGGGCCGGCCCGCTAGAAGGTTTTGACGGCATCCTGATCGATGCGCCCTGCACCTCGACCGGCACGATCCGCCGTCACCCTGATGTCGCATGGCTCCGGCAGGAGTCCGACATCGCCGCCCTGGCCGCGCTCCAGCAGCGGCTGTTGAAGAAATCCGTCTCGCTGCTGAAGCCGGGCGGGACGCTGGTCTACTGCACCTGTTCGCTGGAACCGGAGGAGGGCGAGCAGGCGATCGCTGCCCTGCTTCAGGCAGAGCCCGGCCTGCGGCGCGTGCCGATCGAAGCGTCCGAGGTGTCGGGGCTCAGCGAAATCGTCACCGCCGAGGGTGACCTGCGCACCTTGCCCAGCCATCTGCCGAACGCCGATCCCAAGCTCGGCGGGCTCGATGGATTTTACGCGACCCGGCTCGTTAAATCCTGATTTTGCACCGGATTTTGCCACCACGATACTGATTCGGACCGTTCAAGGTGGTGTCAGCCGTCCGATTTTGGGATTAATAAGGATTCGTCGGAATCCTCTCCCCTCCAAGGCAAGGCGTGTCGGTCGCTCAACGCAGACGTATCTCGACGCTGGTGATGAACCGCTTCGCGCGGAACATGCTCGCGCGCGCGAGCGGCGGCCCCGTTGCGCTGTCGCGGGTCTGGCCCGGCCGCACCGATCGGCTGATCATCGCACCACACGACCTGCGCACCGCCGATGCGACCCGCGCCGCAGAGATCTATGCCGGCCGCTTCGTCTTCGCCGGCAAGATCGTCAATTGCCATGGCCGCTCGATCTTCGATCTGGAGCCGCCGTCGGAGGATTGGGAGGTCGCGCTGCTCGGCTTTGGCTGGCTGCGCCATTTGCGCGCCGCCGACACCGCGCTGACGCGAGCCAATGCGCGCGCACTCGTCGAGGACTGGATCGCCAACCCCGGCAACAAGCGCCGCCCGGTCGCGCGACGCGCCGACGTGCTGGCACGCCGCGTGATCTCGCTATTGTCGCAGGCGCCACTGGTGCTGGGCGACACCGACAACAAATTCTATCGCCGTTACTTGCGCGCGCTCGCACGCGAGATCCGCTTGCTGCGTTACACCATGGTCGACATCCCCGACGGGGTGCCAAAGCTCCAAGTGATGATCGCGCTGTGCTACACGACGCTGTGCCTCGCCAACCAGGCGCGTCACATCCGCAGCGCCTCGAAAAAACTCTCCGACGAGCTGCAACGGCAGATCCTGCCCGACGGCGGACACATCTCGCGCAACCCGGGCGCGTTGATCGAGCTCTTGATCGACCTGTTGCCGCTGCGGCAGACTTTTGCCGCGCGCAACATCGCGCCGCCGCCGGCGCTGCTCAATGCGATCGACCGCATGATGCCGATGCTGCGCTTCTTCCGCCACGGCGACGGCAATTTTGCGCTGTTCAACGGCATGAGCGCGACGCCTTCGGACCTGCTCGCGACGCTGCTCGCCTATGACGACACCCACGGCGCGCCGATGGCGAACATGCCGCATACCGGCTTCCAGCGCCTCGATGCCGGCCAGACGACGCTGATCATCGACACCGGGCCGCCGCCGCCGGCCGGCATCAGTCACGACGCCCATGCCGGCTGCCTGTCGTTCGAATTATCCTCCGGCATCAGCCGCATCGTCACCAATTGCGGCATGCCGACCACGGGTCGCGACAATTGGCGGCCGTTCGCGCGCGGCACCGCGGCGCATTCGACGCTGACCTATCACGACACCTCGTCCTGCCAGTTCGTGGAGATGTCGGCGATGAAGCGGCTGCTGCACGGCTCGCCCGTCACCAGCGGTCCCGTCGAGGTCGAGAGCTATCGCGAGGTGGTGCAGAACGGCACGCTGCTGACGACCTCGCATGACGGCTATCTCGCCAAATTCGGCGCGATCCATCGCCGTGTGCTGATGATCGCCAATGACGGCGCGCGCATCGACGGCGAGGACACGCTGTCGCCGCCGCAGGGCGGACGCTTCAAGGGCGCGGACGCCGATTTCGCGCTGCGCTTCCATCTGCATCCGGCCGTGAAGGCGAGCCGGCTGTCGGATGCCCGAGGCGTCATGCTGGTGCTGCCGAACCGCGACGTCTGGACCTTTGAAGCGCTGGATGACAAGGTCGACCTCGAGGACAGCGTGTTCCTGGCCGGCAATGACGGCCCTCGCCGCACCGCGCAGATCGTGATCCGCCAGGACGCGCGGCAGGCGCCCTCGATCCGCTGGAGCTTCGTCCGCTCCACCGCCTCGCCAACCGTCACCAATGCCCGCCGCAACGCCCGGCGCGAGCCGGAACTTCCGCTGTAAACGCGCGAATTCGGCCCTATCTCTTCGTTGTGAAAACGGCCGAAAGCTGCTATCGAGCGCTCGTTCGCGCGACTGGCGACCTTGGATGGAGCACCATCGGGAAGCGCGACACATATCTGCCGCGCGCCTGGGCATAGACACTCCCTGAACAGAGGATCTTGCTCATGACTGACCATCCCCGCCGCGTTACCCGCGCCCTTCTCTCCGTTTCCGACAAGACCGGCCTCATCGAGTTCGCCAAGGCGCTTGCCGCGCATGATGTCGAGCTGGTCTCGACCGGCGGCACCGCGAAAGCGATCGCCGCGGCCGGCCTCAAGGTGAAGGACGTCTCCGACCTCACCGGCTTCCCGGAGATGATGGACGGCCGCGTCAAGACGCTGCATCCGAAGGTGCATGGCGGCCTGCTCGCGATCCGCAACAACAAGGAGCACGCGGAGGCGATGAAGGCGCACGGCATCGCGCCGATCGATCTTCTCGTCGTCAATCTCTATCCGTTCGAGGCCACCGTCGACAAAGGCGCAGGCTTCGAGGATTGCATCGAGAACATCGACATCGGCGGCCCCGCGATGATCCGCGCCGCCGCCAAGAACCATGACGACGTCGCCGTCGTGGTCGAGGCAGAAGATTACAAGGCCGTGCTCGACGAGCTCGCCGCCAACAACGGCGCGACCACGCTGAAGCTGCGCCGGCGGCTTGCCGCGAAAGCCTATGCGCGCACCGCAGCCTATGACGCTGCGATCTCCAACTGGTTCAACCGCCAGCTCGAGATCGATGCGCCTGACTTCCGCGCCTTCGGCGGCCGGCTGATCCAGTCGCTGCGCTATGGCGAGAACCCGCACCAGACCGCGGCGTTCTACGCGACGCCCGACAAGCGCCCGGGCGTCTCGACCGCGCGGCAGCTCCAGGGCAAGGAGCTCTCCTACAACAACATCAACGACACCGATGCGGCCTATGAATGCATCGCCGAGTTCGACGCCAAGCGCACCGCGGCCTGCGTCATCGTCAAGCACGCCAATCCTTGCGGCGTCGCGGAAGGCGCGAACCTCGTCGACGCTTATCGCAAGGCGCTGGCTTGCGATTCCACCTCGGCCTTCGGCGGCATCATCGCGATGAACCGTCCGCTCGACGCCGACACCGCGCGCGAGATCACCAAGATCTTCACCGAGGTGATCATCGCGCCCGACGCGAGCGAAGAGGCCATCGCCATCATCGGCGGGAAGAAGAACCTGCGCCTGCTGCTCGCCGGCAGCCTGCCTGATCCGCGCGCGCCGGGCCTCACGGCCAAGACGGTCGGGGGCGGCCTGCTGGTGCAGAGCCGCGACAATGCCGTGGTCGACGACATGACGTTCAAGGTCGTAACCAAGCGTGCGCCGACCGACGCGGAGATGCGCGACCTGAAGTTCGCGTTCCGTGTCGCCAAGCACGTCAAGTCCAACACCATCATCTACGCCAAGGATCTCGCCACCGTCGGCATCGGCGCCGGCCAGATGAGCCGCGTGGATTCAGCCCGCATCGCGGCGCGCAAGGCGCAGGATGCGGCGAACGAGCTGAAGCTCGCCGAGCCGCTCACCAAGGGCTCGGTCGTGGCGTCGGATGCGTTCTTCCCGTTCGCCGACGGCATGCTCGCCTGCATCGAAGCCGGCGCCACCGCCGTGGTGCAGCCCGGCGGCTCGATGCGCGACGACGAGGTGATCAAGGCCGCCGACGAGCACGGCATCGCCATGGTGTTCACGGGGACACGGCACTTCAGGCATTGATGCCCCCGCTGTCGTGCACCGAACTCTCAACGGGTCGCCCCCGCCTAGTGCGCAATTGCGCACGGGCGCGGCGACCCATAACCCCAGGGAGAAATCGCAGCGCGAGCTGGTAACTACGAGTCGTCGCCAAATCACGGCCTGTGGTTATGGGTCCCGGCTCTGCGCTCCGCTTCGCTGCGCTTGTCCGGGACGACAGCGGAGCTAATTCTCCCGCACCCGCATCAACAGTCCCAGCCCCGTCACGAAAAACACCACCAGCACGGCCATGCCGGCCTTCTGGCTTGCCGTCGCTGCCGTGATCACCCCGATCAGCAGCGGGCCGATGAAGGACGTCACCTTCCCCGTCAGCGCGAACAGGCCGAAATACTGCGCGATGCGGTCCTTCGGCGCGAGATGGATCAGCAGCGTGCGCGATGCGGCTTGAAGCGGGCCGCCGGCGGCACCGATGAGACAGCCCAGCACGAGATACGCGCGCTCGGCCGCGCTCGAGAACAGCGGCGCGCCTGCTTGCGGCGGCGCGACCTCCACGAACAGCACACTGTCCTTGTCGACCAGGAGGATCGCCGCCACCGCCAGCAGCAGGATCAGCAGGCTGCCGGCGATGACACGCTTCGGTCCGAGACGATCATCCAGCTTGCCGCCAAGCCACGCGCCGAACGTGCCGGCGATCGCCAGCATGATACCGAAGGTGCCGATCTGGATGGTGTGCCAGCCGAACGTGCCCGCGGCATAGATGCCGCCGAATGCAAACAGCGATACCAGGCCGTCGGTATAGATCATGTTGGCGAGCAGGAACGCCGCGAGCGATTTCTGCTGCGGCAGACTCCTGATCGATTGCTTCAGCTCGAGCAAGCCTTCTCGCAGAGCCTCGCCCAACGGCCGCTTCGCCGGATAGTCCGGCGTGAACAGGAACATCGGCGTCACGAAGACGATGAACCATATTCCGGTCAGCGGCCCCGCGGCGCGATCGCCCTGGTGGGTTGCGGGATCGAGCCCGAACAGCGGCGTGAAGCCAAGCAGCGTGCGTCCGGTCTCGGGATTCGCAGCTAGGAAGCCGAGCACGATGATCAGGCTGACGATGCCGCCGATGTAACCCGTGGCCCAGCCGGTGCCGGAGAGCCGCCCGATCCGATCCGGCGGCACCAGGGTCGGCATCATCGCATTGTTGAACACGGTGGCGAATTCCGCACCGACGCTGGCGAGCGCGACCGCGGTGAGCAGCGGCGGAATGATCGAGGGATCGCCGGGCTTGCCGATCCACAGCGTGCAGGAGGCCAGCACCAGCACGGCACCGAATCCCGCGATCCACGGCTTCCTGCGACCGGACGCGTCGGCGATGGCGCCCAGCACCGGCGAGAGCAGCGCGATCGCAAGGCCCGCGGCCGCCATCGCAAAGCCCCACAGCGACTGGCCCGTGGCAGCATCTGGCGCAATGCTGGTGGCGAAATAGGGCGCGAACACGAAGGTCGTGATTAGCGTGAAATAAGGCTGCGCGGCCCAATCGAAGAAGATCCAGCTGATGACGGCGGCGCGCGGCGGATAGGTCCGCTGCACGCCGGCCATGCGCGCGTCCTCGGCGATCGTCGTCATCACGCGGTCCTCATCACGAACTGTTTTGCCTCTCAGGGCGCAAACCGTATAGCATTACCGTGACGTGTGTGAACTGGCCCGAAGCCACGGCGGAAATTTGATCATGTCGTCACCTTCGACGCGGCGGATATTTTTCGCCTTCATTGCCACTCTGGCGTTTGGTTTTGCGCCTGCGACCGCACAGGATGCGCGGCGGACCTATGTCCCGCCACCGCCCGACAGCGTCCACGCCGTTTCCGCCGAACACGGAATGGTGGTGGCGCAGGAGAAGATCTCCGCGCAAGTCGGCGCCGATATCCTGCGCCGCGGTGGCAATGCGATCGATGCCGCGGTCGCCACCGGCTTTGCGATGGCCGTGACGTATCCTCGCGCCGGCAATATCGGCGGCGGCGGCTTCATGGTGATCCATTCGGCCGAGCGTAACGAAGACGTCACGATCGACTATCGCGAGACGGCACCGGCAGCGACCACGCCGCAGATCTTCCTTGGTCCCGACGGCAAGCCCGACCCGGCGAAGTCGCGCGATTCCGCACTCGGCGTCGGCGTGCCCGGCACGGTCGCGGGCCTGGCGCTGGCATTGGAGAAATACGGCTCCGGCAAATTCACCCTGGCACAGCTGCTCGAGCCAGCGATTGCGCTTGCCCGCGACGGCTTCATCATCAGCGACGACATCGCCGACAGCCTGCCGGGCTGGCACCGGCGGCTCGCGCGCTGGCCGTCTTCGGCCAAGATCTTTTCACGGCCCGATGGGACTCCGCTCGGCGAAGGTGACCGGCTGGTGCAGAGCGATCTCGCCGACACGCTGTCGGCCGTGGCCGCCCAAGGTTCGCGCGGCTTCTATGAAGGTCCGGTTGCAGACAAGATCGCCAAGGCCATGTCCGATGCCGGCGGCATCATGACATCGGCCGACCTGAAAGCCTATCAGCCCGTGATCCGCGCACCCGTGCGCGGCACCTATCGCGGCTACGACATCGTCTCGATGCCGCTGCCGTCCTCCGGCGGCGTGGTGCTGGTGGAGACGCTCAACATTCTCGAAGGCTTTCAGCTCGCCGATCTGAAGCAGGGATCGCCGGCCTCGCTGCATCTGCTGATCGAAGCCATGAAGCGCGCCTATGCCGATCGCGCCCGCTATCTTGGCGATCCCGCCTTCGTCAACGCACCGATCGAGACGCTCACCGCGAAGGACTATGCTACCAAGCTGCGCGCGAACATTTCCATCCAACGCGCCACGCCATCGAAAGAGCTCGTGCCCGCCGCTGCCGCGCCGCGCGAGGGCAGCAACACCACGCATTTTTCCGTCGTCGACGCCCGCGGCAATGCCGTCAGCAACACCACCACGCTGAACTTCAGCTATGGCGTCGGCCTCGTTGCCGAGGGCACCGGCGTGCTGCTCAACAACGAGCTCGACGATTTCACCGCGGCGGTCGGGGCGTCAAATGCTTATGGCCTCGTCGGCTACGAGGCCAATCTGCCCGGGCCCGGCAAACGGCCGCTGTCCTCGATGTCGCCGACCATCGTGCTGAGGGACGGCAAGCCGGTGCTGGTGACGGGCTCACCCGGCGGCAGCCGCATTATCTCGACCGTGCTCCAGGTGATCGTGAACGTTCTCGACTACAGGATGGACGTTGCGGCTGCTGTCGCCGCGCCACGGCTGCATCACCAGTGGCTGCCGGACGAGGTCCGCGTCGAGAGCGGCTTTCCCGAAACTGTCCTGTCCGAGCTGAAGGCGATGGGCCACCTCGTCGTCGAGCCGATGGGCCAGACCTCGGCCAATTCGATTCTCGTGACCGCCAACGGGCCGCTCGGCGCGCCCGATCCGCGCACGCGAGGCGCAGAGGCAGCAGGGCAGTAATTCTGCCCTGCATGGCGCGAAGCCCTGCTCCGGCTTGCGCAAGCCGCCGCGCGTGCTACCACCGCCCGGGCAAAGAAACTGCCGGGAAACGCACATGACCATCGCCGATCCGAACCGGCGCATCGAACGCGCCGAGATCGAGGACACCAGCCTTCTCGCCTTCTACCGCGACATGAACGTCGCGGAACGCCGGACCTTCTGGGCCTGTGCGGCGGGCTGGGCGCTCGACGGCATGGACTTCATGATCTATCCGCTGGTGATCGGCACCATCATCGCGCTGTGGAAGGTTGATGCGGCCTCTGCGGGTCTTGCCGGCACGGTGACGTTGCTCGCCTCCGCGATCGGCGGCTGGCTCGGCGGCTATCTCTCCGATCACATCGGCCGGGTCAGAACGCTTCAGATCACCATCATCTGGTTCTCGTTCTTCTCGCTGGTCTGCGCGGTCGTGCAGAATTTCGACCAGCTCCTGATCGCGCGCGCCGTGCTCGGCCTCGGCTTCGGCGGCGAATGGGCCGCCGGCGCGGTGCTGATGGGCGAGGCGATCCGGCCGCAATATCGCGGACGCGCGGTCGGCTCGGTGCAATCGGGCTGGGCGGTCGGCTGGGGCCTTGCGGTGCTATCGCAGGCGATCCTGTTCTCGCTGATGCCGGCGGAGACGGCGTGGCGCTGGATGTTCGTGATCGGCGCGCTGCCGGCGCTGCTGGTATTCTACATCCGCCGCTCCGTCACCGAGCCGGAGATCGCGGCTGAAGCCCGCGCCAGGCAGGCGGCGAGCGGCGACCGGCCGGCGCTCTGGGAAATCTTCTCAGGTCCGATCCTGAAGACCACGATCCTGGCGTCGCTGATGGCGACGGGCTGCCAGGGCGGCTATTACGCGATCACCTTCTGGGTGCCGCAGTTCCTGACCAAGGAGCGGCATCTGTCGATCGTCGGCTCGACCGGCTATCTCTCGACGCTGATCATCGGCTCCTTCATCGGCTATCTCACCGGCGCCTGGCTCGCCGACCGGATCGGGCGGCGCAATCTGTTCCTGATCTTCTCGATCGGCGCGATGGCCGTGGTGCTGCTCTACACCCAGCTGCCGCTCACCAACGAGATCCTCTGGGTGCTCGGCTTCCCGCTGGGCTTCTTCGCCTCGGGCTATTTCTCGGGGATCGGCGCGTTCCTGACCGAGCTCTATCCGACGCGGCTGCGCGGCTCGGGCCAGGGCTTCTGCTACAATTTCGGCCGCGGCATCGGCGCGCTGTTTCCGTTCCTCGTCGGTGCACTGTCGGCGACGACGTCGCTTGCAAATGCCATCGCGATCTTCGCGGTGGTGGCCTACGTGGTGTTCTTCATCGCCGCCTTCGCGCTGCCCGAGACGCGCGGGCGCGTGCTGCACGCGGACTAATCGGTCATTCCGGGGCGCCCGAAGGGCGAACCCGGAATCTCGAGATAGTGGCGCGAGATTCCGGGTTCACGCTCCGCGTGCCCCGGAATGACGGTCGGAGAGACTTACCGCCCCACCTGATACGGCCCGCCCTTCTCCAGCGCACGCGCATAGGCCGGCCGCGCGTGAATGCGCTCCAGGAACGCCATTGCCCTGGGATGGCCCTGCTCCAGTCCGCCGCGCGCTTGCGCAGCTTCGAGCGGGAAGCTCATCTGGATATCGGCCGCAGTGAACTCGTTGCCGGCGAACCACTCGCTCTTGCCAAGCTCGCCTTCCCAGTAATCCATGTGCTGCTTGAGCTGCGGATTGACCAGCGCAGTGAGCGCCTGGTTCGAGACCTTGCGCACCAGCGGGCGCAGCAATGCGGGCGCGCGCTTCGGCATCAGCGTGAACAGCAACTTCAACAGCAGCGGCGACATCGCGGAGCCCTCCGCATAGTGCAGCCAATAGGTGAAGCGCAGCCGCTCCGGCGTGTTCGGCGGCGGGATCAGCCGGCCGTTGCCGTAGGTGGCGACGATATATTCGATGATCGCGCCTGACTCGGCGATGGTGTTGCCATTGTCGGTGATCACAGGCGACTTGCCGAGCGGATGGATCGCGCGCAGCTCCTTCGGCGCGCGCATGTCGGGCTGGCGCTGATAGCGCACGATTTCGTAGGGCACGCCCAACTCCTCGAGCAGCCACAGCACGCGCTGCGAGCGGGAATTGTTGAGGTGGTGAACGGTCAGCATCGGTGGAGTCCCCAGGCTAGGCGTGGTCGATCGGCCGCGCCGTTCGTGCCAGCCCGGGACCGCAATGTCGAGCCGTCGGTACGGATATTTTCACCCGGGTATATTGACGGATATAATTTACCCGGGTATTAAGTCGCCAACGCTGCTCAAATATGGCAATGATTCCAATGCAGAAGATTTTCACCGCCTTCCAGGGTCCGCGCCGCCTGGTGTCCGGACCGGCCGGAGAGGTCGCGCTCGTCGTCAAGCGGATGGCGGCACGGCCGGACGAGCCCATCATCATCTTCGAGGACGCCACGGGCCGATCGATCGATTTCGATCTGCGCGGCGGCGACCGCGAGGTGCTGGCGCGGTTGGCGAAGCTTCTCCCGCCCCCGGTCGAGGAGACTGCACCGCCGAGCGAGCCGCGCGGGCGCGGCCGGCCGAAACTCGGCGTGGTCGCGCGCGAGGTGACGCTGCTGCCGCGGCACTGGGAGTGGCTCAACGCGCAGCCGGGCGGCGCCTCGGTCGCGCTGCGCAAGCTCGTCGACGAGGCAAGACGCGCGAGCGGCGACAAGGATCGCGAGCGGCAGGCGCGCGATGCGGCCTATCACTTCATGTCGACCATGGCGGGCAACCTGCCGCAGTTCGAGGAAGCCTCGCGCGCGCTGTTCGCGGATGACAGGCGACGCTTCACCGGACTGATCGCGGACTGGCCGACCGACATTCGCGACCACATCGTCAAGCTCGCCTACAGCGACCGCGCTTAAGGCGCGCTCTCTCTTTCAACACCATCGACGGCCGAGCCGCGCATCGCGCGGCAACGGCTTCGCGCGCCCTGATGAAAGGCACACCCATGTCGACGCCCACGCCACTCTGGACCACCTTCCTCCGCTTCCTTGCACCGCTGATGCTGAGCAACGCGCTGCAATCGCTGTTCGGCACCGTCAGCAATATGTATCTCGGCCAGATGATCGGCGTCGACGCGCTCGCGGCGGTGTCGGCGTTCTTTCCGGTGATGTTCTTCCTGTTCGCCTTCGTCATGGGCCTGAGCACCGGCGCCACCGTGCTGATCGGTCAGGCCTTTGGCGCGGGCGAGCACAACAAGATCAGAAGCGTTGTCGGAACGACGCTCGCGGTCGGCCTCCTGCTCTCGATTTCCGTCGCATTGATCGGTGGGGTCTTCAGCCGGCAATTGATGATGGCGCTCGCAACGCCCGCCGACATTCTCGACCAGGCCAGCGCCTATGCGCGCATCATGCTGCTGACGATGCCGCTCGGCTTCGTCTTCCTGCTGATGACGGCGATGATCCGCGGCGTCGGCGATGCGCTGACGCCACTGCTGGCGCTGGGGTTGTCGACTGCGATCGGCCTGATCATCACGCCGATGCTGATCCGCGGCGCGTTCGGATTGCCCGCTGCCGGCATCACCAGCCCGGCCTGGGCAGCTGCAGTCTCAAACACGCTGACTCTGCTCGCGCTGGCCGTCTATCTGCTGCGCAAGAAGCATGCGCTGGCGCCGGATGCTGTCTTGCTGCGTCATCTCCGGCTCAATCGCGCCGTGCTCGGAAAAATCCTCGGCATCGGACTGCCGAGCGCAATCGGCATGGTGGTGATGGCAATCGCCGAGCTGGTGCTGCTCGGCCTCGTCAACGGCTTTGGATCCGACGCCACCGCGGCCTATGGCGCCGTCAACCAGGTGATGGGCTATACGCAGTTCACGGCGATGTCGATTTCGATCGCGGTCTCGATCCTGGGCGCGCAGGCGATCGGCCGCGGCGACAGCGCAGGGCTCGACGGCATCGTGCGTACCGGGCTCGCATTCAACCTGGTCCTGACCGGCGGGCTGGTGGCGCTGATTTATCTCGTGCCGCGCGCCGTGCTCGGCCTCTTCATCACCGACGGCGCCGTGCTCGATCTGGCGAAAGGGCTGCTGTACATCGCCCTGTGGAGCTCCGTGCCGTTCGGCCTGGCCACCGTATTCTCCGGCGCGATGCGTGCGGCCGGCGTGGCGCTGACGCCGATGCTGCTGTCGATCTTCGCCATTGTCGCAATCGAGCTGCCGTCCGCGGTGATCCTGAGCCGCACGATCGGCCTTGACGGCGTGTGGGCGGCCTATCCGATCGTATTCTGCGCCATGTTCGTTTTGCAGATGGGCTATTACCTCCTGGTCTGGCGCCGGCGCGCGATCCGGCGTCTGGTTTGATCATCAAAGTATTATGACCATCATTAAACGGTGGACCCGTGACGCGCGCTGCGCCACAATGGGTCAAAAGCGACCTCAGGGAGATCGATCTTGACCCGCACAGCTCCGCAGTTCCTGTTCGATTTCGGCAGCCCGAACGCCTATCTCAGCCATCTCGCGATTCCCGCGATCGAGCAGCGCATCGGCGTCAAGTTCGAATACGTGCCGATCCTGCTCGGCGGCATCTTCAAGTCGACCAACAACAAGTCGCCGGCCGAGACGCTCGCCGGCATCAAGAACAAGCGCGAATTCCAGCAGGTCGAGACCGAGCGCTTCATCAAGCGTTTCAAGGTCCAGCCCTATGTCTTCAATCCGCACTTCCCGGTCAACACGCTGAATTTGATGCGCACCGCGATCGCCGCTCAGCGCGAGGGCGTGTTCGAGAAATACGTGGACGCCGCCTTCCATCACATGTGGCGCGAGCCCAAGAAGATGGACGATCCGGAAGTCGCGGCAAAGGCGCTGGCGTCCTCGGGTCTCGACGCGCAAAAGCTGCTTGCCCGCGCCCAGGAGCCCGAGGTCAAAGGCAAGCTGATCAAGAACACCGAGGAGGCGGTCGCCCGCGGCGCCTTCGGCTCGCCGACCTTCTTCGTCGGTAACGAGATGTTCTTCGGCAAGGAGCAGCTGCGCGAGGTCGAGGAGATGGTGCTGGGGACGTAATCCACGCATCTTCAGCGACAGAATGTGATCGCGGCGACATTCTGGGTTGCTTCGCTTCGCGCGCAAGGGCGACTATAGATGGACCGCCAATAGCAACAAAAAGGAATATCCCATGCGCATTCTCGTGGTCGGCGCCGGCGCCATCGGCGGCTATTTTGGTGGCAGGCTGTTGCAGGCCGGTCGCGACGTCACCTTCCTGGTCCGGCCGCGCCGCGCCAGCGAACTGGCCAGCGCCGGCCTCGTCATCAAGAGCCCGAATGGCGATGTAACCTTGAAGAATCCGCCGACCGTGCAGGCCGACGCGATCAAGGACAAGTTCGACGTCGTACTGCTTAGCTGCAAGGCGTTCGACCTCGACGACGCCATCAAGTCGTTTGCGCCCGCGGTCGGGCCGAACACGTCGATCATCCCGATGCTGAACGGCATGAAGCATCTCGACACGCTGGATGCGAAGTTCGGCAAGGAGCGCGTGTTGGGCGGCCTCTGCGCCATTGCCGCGACCTTGAACGAGAAGCGCGAGGTGGTGCAGCTGCAGCCGATGCAGTCGCTCAATTACGGCGAGCGCGACGGCAAGCTGTCGGATCGGGTCAAGGCCATCGACGAGGCTTTCAAGAGCGGCATCAACGGCGCCGCCGCGAGCCAGAACATCATGCAGGACATGTGGGAGAAATGGGTATTCCTGTCCTCGCTCGCCGCAAGCACCAGCCTGATGCGCACCTCCGTCGGCAACATCTTGGCCGCGCCGGGCGGCCGCGACTTCCTGCTCGGCATGCTCGATGAAACCAGCGCGATCGCGACCGCGTCAGGCTACGCGCCGGGCGGCCCGTTCTTCGAGCGGGTGAAGGGCAACATCACCACCGAGGGCTCGCCGATGACCGCCTCGATGTTCCGCGACATCAAGGCGGGCCTGCCGGTGGAAGCCGATCACGTGATCGGCGACCTCATCGCACGCGCTGACGCTGCCAAGGTGCCGGTGCCGAAGCTGCGGATCGCGTATACGCATTTGAAGGCGTATGAAAAGCAGCGGGCGAGCTAACCGCGGCACTGTCGTCCCGGGGCGCGCGCAGCGCGAGCCCGGGACCCATAACCACAGGGAATGGTTATGGGTCGAGCTGATCACCACGAGTCTTTCGCCAAACGCGATCCTGTGGTTATGGGTCCCGGATCTGCGCTTCGCTTGTCCGGGACGACAGCGGAGTTTTACGGCTCGCACTCTCCACTACTTGAAATACGCGAGATAGTGCGAGACCGCCGTGATCTCCTCGTCGCTCATGTGATAGGCGACATCGGCCATCGCGGCGACGCCGCCGCCGACGCGTGCGCCCGCCTTGTAGTCGTGCAGCGCCTTGACCAGATATTCTTCGCGCTGACCTGCGAGCCGCGCCACCGCCTTGGTGCCGGCAAAGCTGTCGGTGTGGCATGAGGCGCAGCGACGGCCGACGGCGACTTGTGCGCCCTTCTTCGACAGATCGGGATCGTTGTCCTCCGCTGCCTTCGGCGGCGTCATTGCTGCGAAATAGGCGCCGAAATTGCGGATGTCCTCGTTGGTGATCTCTTCCACGATCGGCTGCATCTGATCGTTCTTGCGCGAGCCGGCGCGGAAGAACACCAGTTGCCACTGGAGGAATTGATCGGGCTGGCCGGCCAGCGAGGGGATATTCTCGGTCTGTGAGATGCCGTTCTCGCCATGACAGCCGGAGCAGACGGCGGCCTTCTCCTTGATCGCGGCGTTGTCGGCGGCGCTTGCTGGAACGAATGCAAGCGTTGCGAGCGCAACCGCGCTGATCGCGTGCGAGATGAATTGCCGGCGCATGGTCGGGATTCCGATCTATCGAGCTCGTCATTCCGGGGCGCGCCGCTTGGCGCGAGCCCGGAATCCATAACCACGAATCGGGGTTATGGGTTCCGGACTTGCGCGCAAGTCCGGAACGACACCGTGGGGGCTGAAATGAAAAGGCTGCGGCCGTCACCCGGTCGCAGCCTCCGTTCGTGTCGCGCTACTTCTTGCTGTAGCTGATGCGATAGATCGCGCCGGCCCAATCGTCGGCGACGAGGATCGAGCCGTCCTTGGCGAGGATGATGTCGTCGGGCCGACCGAGATAGCCCTGGTCGCCCTCGAGCCAACCGGACGCGAACACCTCTTCCTTCGGGTTCTTTCCGTCAGGCCCGACGATCACGCGCACGATGCGCGCGCCCTGATATTTGTGCCTGTTCCAGGAGCCGTGCTCGGCGATCAGGATGTTGTTCTTGTACTCCGGCGGAAATTGGTCGCCGGTATAGAACTTCATCCCGAGCGGAGCGACGTGTGCGCCGAGGTTCAACACGGGCGGCGTGAACTCGGAGCATTTATGGCCCATCGCGAACTTGTCGTCCGGCAAGTTACCCTGGTGGCAATAGGGATAGCCGAAATGCTCGCCGATCTTGTTGATCATGTTCAGCTTGTCGCTGGGCTTGTCGTCGCTGATCCAGTCGCGGGCATTCTCGGTGAACCAGTATTTGCCGGTGCGCGGATCGACGTCGCCGCCGACGGAGTTGCGAACGCCGAGCGCCCAGATTTCGGCATTGCCGGTCTTGGGATCGACGCGCCGGATCTGCGACACGCTGGTCGGCGGAATGCCGATGTTGAAGGGCGGTCCGAACGGCAGGAAGAACCAGCCTTCCTTGTCGACCGCGATGTACTTCCAGCCATGCGCGGCATAGGACGGCATGTCGTCATAGACGACCTTGCCCTCGCCGGGATTGTCGAGCTTGTTTTCGATATCGTCGTAGCGGATCAGCTTGTCGACCGCGATGACGTAGAGCGCGCCGTCCTTGACGGCGAGACCGGTGGGCATGTTCAGCCCCTTGAGGATGGTCTTGACCTCTTTCTTTCCGTTGTTGTCCTTGATGGCATAGACGTTGCCAAGGCCGAACGAGCCGACGAACAGCGTGCCCTTGTCCCCCCATGCCATCTGCCGCGCGGCCAGCACGCCGGAGGCATAGACCTCGATCTTGAAGCCCGGCGGCAGCTTGATCTTCTTGACGATGTTGGCGAGCTCGGCGTCGGAGGCACCCGTCGGCGGCCCCGAGGGCGGCGCGAGGCCCTTCTGCGCCTCGGTCTCATCGCCGAGGAACCAGTCATCCGGCGGATGGGTCCAGAATTCCTTGGTGCCGGATTCGTATTTCTTCAGCGCCCGGTTCTTGTCCTGCTGTTGCGCATTGCCGGCGCTGGTCCCCGCAAGAAGGGCCACGGCTGCAAGCGCCAACACGGATCGATGGAACATCGATGTCATCGCGTCACTCCCCTAAGGCAGCCGTCAAGGCCGCGCTTTATTTTGTTATGGCTAGTCGAGAGGCGAAGTTAGGAGTCTGCCGAATGGCAGACGCAAAAAGGTTAGCACATCTGCCAGCCCTGAGAAGCGCGCTGCGCGTGCTGCGATTGCGCTCAATAAAAATTGAGACGGAGTGTCAATGAAGGCGACCTCCGCGACGAAAGCGCTCTCGCTGCAACGCGGAATCAAGATCGCGCGCGTCCGATCTTCAGACAGCGCGAAGGGCATCAAACAAGAACTGCGAAAACAACCCCATGCACAGTAGAACGGCCGAGGCCGGCTTGCTCCCGGCGACGCCCGGGAGACACTTGATGCATCGAGCAAAATGACGAACGCGGCGCTTATGAGGCGACGGGGTAGGGCCCGTCGTCGAAAGCCACATCATGATAGCCCTTCGAGCCGACCTCGCGCGCTAGCGCACTGCGGAAATCGCGGCCATCGCGAAGGCTGCGCAGCACATGGGCAAAGTCGAATTCCGGCCGCCAGCCTAGCTCGCGCCGCGCGCGCTCATTGACATAGACGCGGTCGATCTGCGGAAACAGGCGCCAGCCGCGTGCGGCGTAGAGGTTCTCGCAGTCGGGATAGAGCGCTCGCACGAGAGCGGCCGCGTCGCGCGCCAGCGCTCCGAGATGGTGCTCTTCGAACGGACTTGTGGCGGAGACGATGTAGCGGGCAAAGCCGATCTTCGGCGCGCGCTCGACCGCGAGCAGATGCGCGCCCACCACGTCCGCTATATCCAGCCGGCGATAGAGCAACTCATTGGCCTGCGCGTTGTCCAGCGGGTAGGCCGACCGCATCGCGGGATCGTCATCGTCCTCCGGAAAGAAGCGCGAGGTCCGCAACACCACGACCGGCAGGCCGCGCTCGCGAAAGAACAGCTCGCAGAGGTTCTCGGCCATCAGCTTGGTCGTGCCGTAAATGTTTTTCGGCACCGGCGGCAGATCCTCGGTGACCCACACCGCCGCCTGCCCGGCTTCGGGACGAAGCTGCGAGCCGAACGCGCTGGTAGTGCTGGTGAAGACGAAGCTGCGCACGCCGGCGGCCGCCGCCGCCTCGAGCAGGTTGAGCGTGCCGGTGACGTTGGTATCGACAAAATCCTGCTTGCTGTGAGTCGCCACATGCGGCTTGTGCAGCGTCGCGGTGTGGATGACGGCGGAGATGCCCTCCATCTGCCGCCGGACGAAATCGGGATCGACGATCGAGCCGACGGCATCGGTTAATGGTGATGGCTTCAGATCGACTCCACGCGCCAAGGAACCGCACCCACGAAGCGTGCGGAGGATCGCCTCTCCGAGGTGACCCGTGCTGCCCGTAACAAGAATTGTCATTTGAGACCCAATACAGCCACCAGCGGCGTGGAAAACCACGGCCCGACCTGATTTGGCTGGATGCTCTGGGAAAAATTGGAGCGGGCGAAGGGGCTCGAACCCTCGACCCCGACCTTGGCAAGGTCGTGCTCTACCACTGAGCTACACCCGCATCCTGTGTCGGCCGCGTGACGCGCCGGCAACGGCTGTCGTATGCCAAAAGCGGAAAGGGAATGCAACAGCTACCCGCGGCATAGATTGGTATCTTTGAGGCCCCATATGGAGCCTAACGCGCGGCAAATCGACCGAAAACGGCCTGGAACCGCCAAATCGGCTGCGATGGATTGAAATTCGGCCGTCCCGGCCCAATTTTAGCGCCGACACCACAGCATAAGAATCGGCGACGTGCTAAAGACCCGCCATTCCAGACATCAGACGAGGGGATCCCGTGACGATCATCGACCAGGGTAACGGAGCGGCGGGCCCGGCTGCGGCCGATCTGATCAAGGACACCACCACCCAGACCTTCGTGAAGGACGTCATCGAGGAATCGAAGCGCCAGCCGGTGCTGATCGACTTCTGGGCGGAGTGGTGCGGCCCCTGCAAGCAGCTCACTCCGGTGCTGGAAAAGGCAGTCAAGGCGGCCAAGGGCAAGGTCAAGCTGGTCAAGATGAACATCGACCAGCATCCGGCGATCCCGGGCCAGATGGGCATCCAGTCGATCCCGGCCGTGATCGCTTTCGTCAATGGCCAGCCCGCCGATGGCTTCATGGGCGCGGTGCCGGAAAGCCAGGTCAACGCCTTCATCGAGCGGCTGACCAAGGGCATGACTGCGCCCGGCGAGGTCAATGTCGCCGAGATCGTGCAGGAGGCCGAAGCGGTGCTCGCCGAGGGCGATGCCGCGGCCGCCGCGCAGATCTATGCCGAGGCGCTCCAGCATGATTCGACCAACATCGCCGCGCTTGCCGGCCTTGCGAAGTGCTACGCGGTGTCGGGCGCGATGGAGCAGGCCAAGCAGACGCTGGCCATGGTGCCGGAATCCAAGCGCAACGACCCCGCGGTGAAGGCCGTGCAGACCACGATCGAGCTCGCCGAGCAGGCGGAGCAGCTCGGCCCGGTCGCCGAGCTTGAACAGAAAGTCGCCGCAAACCCGCTCGATCATCAGGCACGGTTCGACCTTGCGACCGCCCTCAACGCGCAAGGCAACCGCACTGCGGCCACCGAACAGCTGCTCGAGATCGTCAAGCGCGACCGCAAGTGGAACGATGACGGCGCCCGCAAGCAGCTGGTGCAGTTCTTCGAGGCCTGGGGCGGCACGGATGACGCAACCGTCGAGGGTCGAAAGCGCTTGTCGACGATCCTGTTTTCGTAAGGAAAACGCGCGACTATTGTTTGAGCATGATCTTGGCGGAAAACCGCTGCACACTCTTCCGGATCATGCTCTAGCGGGGACCAGATGCCGATCAACATCGAATATCGCGGGCCCGCCGACCTTCCGGAGATCATTCCGGTGTTTCCGCTGCCGGGCGCGCTGTTGCTGCCGCGCGGCCAGATGCCGCTCAACATCTTCGAGCCGCGCTATCTCGCGATGGTCGACGATGCCTTCCGCGACGGCCACCGCCTGATCGGCATGATCCAGCCTGACGTCGCGCATTCGCCGAAGAATTCGGATAAGCCGGCGCTGTTCCGCGTCGGCTGCGTCGGCCGCATCACCCAGCTCGCCGAATCCGGCGACGGCCGCTACATCCTCGAGCTCACCGGCGTCTCCCGCTTCAAGGTGGTCGCGGAGCTCGATGTGCTGACCGCCTACCGCCAGTGCAAGGTGGATTTCTTCGCCTTCGTCGACGATTTCACCGCGCGCATGGGCGAGGACGACGTCGATCGCGAGGCACTGCTGTCCGTGCTGGCGGACTTCTTGAAAGCCAACAACCTCAAGGTCGACTGGGAAGGCGTCGAAAGCGCGCCCAACGAGGCGCTGGTCAACGCGCTGGCGATGATGTCGCCCTATGGTCCGGCCGAGAAACAGGCCATGCTGGAGGCGCCGGACCTCAAGACCCGCGCCGAGATCCTGATCGCGGTGACCGAGATGGACCTGGCCAAGAAGCGCACCAGCGGCGATCCGCCGTTGCAGTGAGGGCTGTTCCGTCATGGCCGGGCTTGACCCGGCCATCCACGTCTTTCGTGCCGCATTAAGAACGTGGATGCCCGGGACAAGCCCGGGCATGACGACGAAAGAGTGTCGCTTCGAAAACCCTACTGATGATGCCGGATGCGCTTGCGGCCGGTGAACATCGCGCGGATCAGGTTCTCGCGCTGGAGAATTCCCATCAGCACCACGCCCAATACATGCAGCACGACCAGGACGATGACCGCGTCCGATGAATAGTGATGGGTGTCCTCGACCCACCAGACGCCGAAGAACGTCACCGTCACCGACATCGCGCCGGTGATGGCCGAGACGGCAATCGAGAGCAGCAGCGCCACCAGCATCAGGGTGCCGGCGGGATTGAGCCCGATATAGCGGCCGGTGATGCCGCGGCGCAGATTCCAGAGATAGCGCGGCGCGGCACGGAGCCTGACGCCGACCATGCGGAAGCGCGAATAGCGGCTTCCCCAGAAGCCCCAGGCCAGACGGAAGGCGAGCAGCCCGAGCACCGTATAGCCGACGATGCGATGAGCTCTGTCGTAGACCGTAGGGGTGAACCAGGCGGCCAGGATGCTGGCCGCGAGAGCCCAATGCCAGAGGCGTAGCGGGAGGTCCCAGACCGCAACCGTCCGCGATGCAGTTCGATCCGCGGGGGTCCTGTCGGACGCCCCGCGCGTTTCTGGCACCGCTTCGTCGATCAAGCCGGGACCATCCCTAAACCTTACTTGACGCCTATTACTTGGCGATCGTGTGCTTCAGGCTGAGATCTTCCGGGCTGTAGAACAGCTCGTAGAGCTTGCCTTCCTTGACGCCGTAGACCTCATAGCACGAACCTTCGACCTTGGAGCGCCGCACCTCGTAGCCGGCGGCCTTGGCCTTGGCTTCGGCATCGCTCGCCGGCTTCCACGACGCCTTGTCGATCTTGGTGCAGTTCTTGAAACCGTCGGCCATCGCCGCCGAGCTCATGCCAATCCCGACCGTCAGTGCAATGGCAACAACACGAATGACCTTCACGAACGTCTCCTCTTCTGTCGTGGGCGCTGCGCAGAACCGCGAAGCGGGACCGAAGGAAGCAAAGGAGATGATGAAGTCAATCCGGTTCGGCGCGTCCCGGCTTTAGAGTTATTCTAACGATCCGAAAAACATCAGCGCTCTCCGTGTGCGGCGTACATTTCGAAGACTGCTGCGGCCTTACGCCTCACGGTTTGGGGGATGGCACCCTGGCCTTGCCAGTTGCGCTAGGCCGCGCTTCGCGTCCCCGGATCGTTGCGCCGCAGCCAGTCCGCCCAGGTGAGGCGGCCACGCACACCCTGACTGACGACAAAACCCATGCCGCGCGCCTTAGCCTCCGAAAGATCGATCGGCAGAATTTTTCGATGCAGTCTTCTCGCGTCCTGATATTGGCGGGCGAGGGCGACGAGATCGAGAGCTTCCGGCCCGCCGATCTCCGCGCGCACGCCGCGCTGCCCGTCGAATGCGCAAGCCACGACGTGGTTGGCAACGTCTGTCGTATCGACCGGATTGAACCGCGCCGTCGGCATCGGCCACACCGGAAGCCAGGACAGGCCCGAAAGCAGCCTGTCGAGCAGATAATAGAACGGCATCGCGCGAACGACGGACCAGGACAGGTCGGATGCACGCACCAGCCATTCGCCGGCGAGCTTGACCCGCGCATAGGGCAGGGTCGCCTCGTCGAGACCGACGATCGAGACGTGGAGGAAGTGCCGCACCTGAGCTTCCCCGCTAACGGCCAGCAGACGTTCCGTGCCTTCGACATCCACGGCGGAGGGCGACCTGAAGAAGTCGATCGGACGGATGCCGCCGCGCCGCGCGATCGGCGAATACGTCGCGGCATTGATGACCGTGTCCACGTCATGTAGCGCGGCCCGCAGACCGGCGCCCGTGGCAAGATCACCTGAGGCCCATTCGACATCCGGTCGCGCGCCTGGCGAGCGCGCAAACACCCGGACACGATGCCCGGCGCGAACGAGACGATCGACGATATCCCCGCCGAGATGACCTGTACCTCCGGTGACGAGCGTCAGCGCCATGGCTCAACTCCCGTCAACCTTGCGCGGTTCGCCGGTGGGGACGAGCACGGTTTCGCCGGTCGCGACGAGGGCGAGATCATCTCGCTCGTCGGCCGCGAAGAGCTCGGCGCGGGCGAACACCTGCCTGCGCCCGGCGCGGAGCGTCGTTCCCTTCGCGACAAAATAGCGGCCGATCGCCGGCCTCAGGCAATTCATCGAGAAATGCGAAGCGGTGACCGCACCGACGAGCGTCGCTGCGGCGAAGCCACAGGCGGTGTCGAGCAGGGCGGCGATCAGACCGGCGTGGAGATGCCCGGAATATTGGGTCAGATCGTCCTGCCAGCCCATGCGGATGGTCACCTCGCCATGACCGGCAGCGACCACGTCGAAGCCGGCGGAGCGGTTGAAGGCCGCCGAGGCGTTGACCGCGTCGAGTGCTTGCAGGTCGAACCCTTGCGTCTCGCTCATGCATAGCTCCATCGCGGCCTGCGGTTTTCCAGATTGCTTCTGATGGCCTCGATGTGATTGGGCGTGCCAAGCAGCGCCGCCTGTTCGGTGGTCTCCGCGGCGAGACCGGTCGCCGGATCCGCGGTCGCGGACAGGTTCAACAGGCGCTTGGCCGCGCGGACGGCGTCGGGGCTACGGCTCGCGATCTCGTGCGCCGTGGCGAGCGCAGCCGCCAGGGGATCGTCGGTCAGCCGCGTCGCAAAGCCGTAGGCGAGCGCTTCTTCCGCGGAGAAGACGCGGCCGGAATAGGTCAGCTCTCGCACGATGTCGTCGCGTGCGAGACGGCGCATCAGCTGAGTGCCGCACATATCGGGCACGAGACCCCATTTGGTCTCGATGACCCCGAGCTTTGTTCCGGGCGCGACATAGCGCAGGTCAGCACCAAGCGCGAGCTGGAAGCCGCCGCCGAACGCAACGCCATGAACCGCTGCAATCACCGGCACAGGCAGTTCGCGCCAGAGCCAGACGAGATGCTGGGCATAGTTCGCGATGCCGTGGGTTCGGCGCGTCAGGTCAATGGACGGCAGCAGCGGATTGCCGTTCGCGGTGGCGAGAAGGCGATCGAGGTCGAGGCCTGCGCAGAAGGCGCGCCCTTCGCCCGAGAGGACGACGGCGCGGAGATCCTTGGCCGCACCCAGCTGTGTGCCTGCTTCGATGATGGCCTCGAACATCGCCGGGTCGAGCGCATTCATCTTGTCCGGGCGATTCAGCCGGAGATGGGCTACGCCGTTTTCGATGGTCAGTCGAACACGATATTCCATGATGCCGCTCCGCTTGAATGCCTGACTTGTCGTCTCGATGCTCAGTATCCCGCAACCGCCAGCGCGACGACCGCGCTGAGCATCATCCAGCCGAAATGCCGGCCGCGCGTCGCCCATGCGTTGGCGCAAGCCGAAAAGCCGAACACGCAGGCCATGGTGGCGACGATCCAGTGGCGCGCCGGCTCCGAGCCCATCCAGGGCGTTGCGATCAGCAGCACGCCGCCGCCGATCCAGGCGACGGTCGAGGCCTGCCAGACCAGACGGATCAGGGTGCGCAGCCGTTCCGGCTCGATCCGGGCGCGGGGAAACACCTTGGCCTCGCCGAGATAGCCATGGATGAGGGCCACGACGATGGTCAGGACGCCGGCGCATTGGAGCAAGAGATCACGCATCGATGTCTCCATACAGCTATGTATGGTTGATTAGGCGCTGGCAAGCCGCCTGTCAATACACTAGTGTATGGTGGATCTTTTGGAACCCCGACATGACCGAGCAGCTCTCCGCCGACGACTGGATCGATCAGGGCCTCAAGGCACTGGCCAGGAGCGGCTTCACCGCGCTGAAGGCCGATCCGCTGGCGCGGGCCATGGGCGTGTCGCGCGGCAGCTTCTATTGGCATTTTGCCGATCTCGGCGCGTTCCACGCCGCCGTCCTCAAGCGCTGGCGCGAGATCGCTGCGGAGCAGATCATCGCCGATGTCGAGGCCGCCGCGGACGAGCCGCTGAGGGCGTTGCTGCGCAGGTCCTTTGGCGCGCGGCTCGACCTCGAACGCGCGGTGCGCAACTGGGCGGCGTTCGATGCGACCGCACAAGGCGCGGTCCGCGCCATCGACCGCCGCAGGATCGATTACATCGAAGCATTGCTCGCAAAGCGCGGGCTCGCGCCCGCGGCGGCGCAGGCCCGGGCGCAGATACTGTACTGGACCTTTCTCGGCTTTGCCCTGTCGGGCACGCCGGTGCCGGCGGCGCGGATCCAGGTCCTGATCGACGAGCTGCTGCGGATGATCTCCGCGTAGATGGGCGGATGCGAATTTCTGTGCTAGAGGCAACCGACTGCCGGAGACCAAAATGAACGCGCCCACCGAACGCCCCGAAGCCAGTGTCGATCCCAAACTGCTGGAGATCCTGGTCTGCCCGCTGACCAAGGGCCCGCTGGAATTCGATTCTGCCAAGCAGGAGCTGATCTCGCGCAGCGCCAAGCTCGCTTATCCGATCCGCGACGGCATCCCGATCATGCTGCCGGAAGAGGCGCGGAAGATCGATTGATCTTAGCGAGTAGGTAGTGGCGAATAGCGAATGGACACCACTCGCTATTCGCCACTCACCATTCGCCCTACAGCGCCTCGCCCTTCAACAGCCGCGGCACCTCGCCGGTCAGCCCGGCGGCCTGGCGGATGAAGAGGTTCTTCAGCGGCGGGGCGCGGTCAACGAGGCCAAGACCGATGTCGCGGACGGTGCGCAGCAGCGTCGACTGGTTGGAGAACAGGAAGTTCAGCGAGTTGGTGGCAACGCCCATCGCCATGGTGTCGAAGCGGCGCCAGCGCTGGTAGCGCTCGAGCACGTCGGCGCCGCCGAGATCCATGCCGAGCCGCGCGGCATCGACGACGACCTCGGCCAGCGCCGCGACGTCCTTCAGCCCCATGTTGAGACCCTGGCCCGCAATGGGATGGATGACATGCGCGGAATCGCCGACCAGCGCCATGCGGTCGGCGATGAAGGAACGCGCAACGAAATAGGACAGCGGAAATGCGCGCGGCTTGTCGAGCGCCTTGACCTCGCCGAGATGCAGACCGAAGCGCTGCTCGAGCTCGGCGTGGAACTCCTCGTCGCTGAGCGCAATGATGCGCGCGGCCTCAGCGCGGCGTTCGGTCCACACCAATGACGACCGTTTTCCCGACAGCGGCAGGATCGCGAACGGGCCTGCAGGCAAAAAGTGCTCTTCGGCGCGGCCCTCGTGATCGCGCTCGTGGCCGACGGTGACGACGATGCCGGACTGGTCGTATTCCCAGCCGTGGGTGGCGATGCCGGCACGTTCGCGCAGCCTCGACTTCGCGCCGTCGGCGGCGACCAGAAGGCTGGCCGCGACGACGCTGCCGTCGCCGAGCGTCACGTCGATACCCTCGGCGCGCGCATCATAGGATGCCACGGTGGTGGCGCGCAGATCGATGCCCTCGGCCTCGGCCCGCACCACCAGCGCATCGATCAGGCGGCGGTTCTCGACCATATGCGCAAAGGGCTCGCCCGGCGCGACATCGCCGGCGAAGTTCAGGAACACCGGACGGGTGGCATCCTCCAGCTTGGAGTCGGTGACGACCATGTCGAGGATCGGCTGGGCCTCAGCCCGGACGTCGTCCCAGGCGCCGATCACCTCGAACAGGCGGCGGCAGGCGGCCACGATCGCGGTCGCGCGGGGGTCGCGGCTCGGCCGTGTGCTGAGTGCGGGATCGGCGACGATGACGGGAATCTCGGAGCCCAGCGCCTGGCGCAGCGCCAGCGCCAGTGCAAGGCCCGCAAACGCGCCGCCACCGATGACAATGCTACCCTGTACCGACATACCAAGCTTCCCGGTCAATTCTCGGTCTTGCTAGCAGACTTGAGCTGGGCGAAACAGTGCGGTGAAACAAGGGCGGAACGGCCTCATTCCGTCATTCCGGGGCGCGCAAGAGCGCGAACCCGGAATCCGGAGGTTATTCAGCTCGAGATTCCGGGTTCATCGCTGGCGCGATGCCCCGGAATGACGAGACATTTGGAAGCATCATCATGTCCAAAAGCCTGTTCGACCTCATTTCGATCCTCGACCTCGAACAGCTCGAGGTGAACCTGTTCCGCGGCAACAGCCCGAAGACGGACTGGCAGCGGGTGTTTGGCGGCCAGGTGATCGGGCAGGCGATGGTCGCGGCCTGCCGCACCGTCGAGGGCCGCCTGCCGCATTCGCTGCATTGCTATTTCATCCTGCCGGGCGACCCGAAGGTCCCGATCATCTACCAGGTCGAGCGGCTGCGCGACGGCAAGAGCTATTCGACCCGCCGTGTCACCGCGATCCAGCACGGCAACGCGATCTTCTCGATCATGGTCTCATTCCATGCCGAGGAGGCGAGCGCCTTCGACCACCAGGACAAGATGCCCGATGTGCCGCCACCGGAGAAGCTGACCGCGGAGGAGGTGGCCAAGCAGCCGATCTTCAAGGAAATGCCGGAGTTCATCCGCCGCTATTACGAGATGGATCGTCCGATCGAATTGCGGCCCGTCGAGATCGGCCGCTATTTCGGCCAGAAGGTCGACGACGGCCGCATCCACATCTGGATCCGCACCGCGGCGAAGCTCCCCGACGATCCCGCGCTGCATCTGTGCGCGCTCGCCTATGCGTCGGACTTCTCGCTGCTCGATGCGATCATGGCGCGCTACGGCCGCACGCTGTTCGACAAGCGCATGATGCCGGCGAGCCTCGATCACGCGATGTGGTTTCACCGCCCGTTCCGCGCCGACGAATGGCTGCTCTACGCGCAGGATTCGCCGAACGCGCGCGGCGGCCGCGGCCTGTCGCGCGGCCTCATCTTCAAGCCCGACGGCACGCTGGTCGCGTCGGTGGCGCAGGAAGGCTCGGTGCGCGAGCGCAAGGCATGATCCCGAGAAGCGGGAACCGGTTCTCGGACGAGATCATGCTCAAGCAAAGAGCCTGAGCGACCTCAGCCGCCCTGCAAGCCCGTCGCCTTGATCACCGGCCCCCATTTGAGCCGCTCGCGCGCCTCGAACTTGGCGAGGTCCGTCGGCGTTCCGCCTGCCGGATCGAAGCCGAGCTCCTGCAGCCGCTTGCGCGTCTCGGGCAAGGCCAGCGCCTTGGCGAACTCGCCGTTCAGAAGCTCGATGATGGCCTGCGGCGTGTCGCGCGGCGCGTAGAAGGCATTCCATCCCGCCATCTCGAAATCGGGCACGCCCTGCTCGGCCACCGGCTTCACGCCCGGCAGCAGCTCGCTCGGCTTCAGCACGGTGACGCCGAGCGCCTTCAGCTTGCCGTCATCGATCTGGGTGCGCACCGCCGTGACCGTATCGATCAGCAGCGGCACCTGCCCGCCGAGCACGTCGGTCATCGCCGTCGCGGAGCCCTTGTAGGGGACGCCGAACATCGGCGCGCCAGTCACTTCCTTCAGAAACTCGAAGATGACGCGCGCCGTCGTGCTCGGCAGCGCGATGTCGATCCTATCCGGCTTCGCCTTGGCGGCCGTGATCAGATCCGCCACGTTGTTTCCGGCAAACGACGGGCTGGCCGTGATCACCAGCGGCAGCTTGCCGACCAGGATGATCGGGGCAAAATCCTTGTCCGGCACGAAGCCCATCGAAGGATACATGAACTCGTTCATGGTCTGGGTAGCGTTGGTGCCCATCATCAGCGTGTAGCCGTCGGGCTCGGAATGCGCCGCCTGCTCGGCCCCGATATTGCCGCCGGCGCCGGGCTTGTTCTCGACATAGAAGCGCTGGCCCAGCGTCCGCGACAAATGGTCGGCCAGATATCGCGCCACGACGTCGGTGCCCTGGCCCGCCTGATAGGGAACGATGATCTTGACGGGCCTGGTCGGATAGGTTTGCGCAAGGCTTGCGCAGCTCCATAGCAGGGCCAGCAATCCCACGGCCCATCTCGCGGATTTCAGCATCTTCGTTTCCTCTCGTTATATTTGTTTGTTTTTGATTGTTGTCGTCGCCTTCTATCGTTGCGCGCTGTCCTTCCGTTGCGGCGTGACGACGCCGGTGTCGATCAGGCGATCGATCGTTGCCTCGTCGAAGCCGGCATCCGCCAGAATTTCACGGGCGTGCTCGCCGAAACGCGGCGGCCGACGTCCGGTGCTGCCGGGCGTCTGCTTGAGCTTCACGGGAATGCCGGGTGCGCGGTGGCCCTCGCTCTCGACCAGCATGTCGCGGTGGGCGACATGCGCCTGCGCGAACGCCTGCGGCACGGTGTTGACGGCGCCCGCGGGAACGCCGGCCTGCATCAACTCGCGGCAAAGCGCGTCCGATTTGAAGCCGGCCAGCGTACGCTCCAGCTCAGCGCGAAGCGCGGCGACGTGGCCGAGCCGATCGGCGTTGGTCCGGAAGCGCGGATCATCCAGGAGATCGCCGCGCCCGACCTTCTGGCAGAAGCGGCGGAACTGGCCGTCATTGAGGATGCCGAGAAAGATCTCGCCGTCGGCCGCCGCGAACTTGTCGTAAGGGGCGATGTTGGGATGGGCGCTGCCGAGGCGACCAGGCGTGCTGCCCGAGCAAAGCCAGTTCGCCGCGTGCGGCACCAGGAGGCCGAGCGCCGTGTCGAACAGCGTCACCTCGACGCGCTGCCCCCGTCCGCTTCGTTCGCGCGCCGCGAGCGCCAGCAGGATTCCGGTGAGCGCATTGTAGCCGGTGATGTAGTCGACGATGGGCACACCGACGCGCGTTGCGCCGGAGTCCTGTGTGCCGTTGATGCTCATCAGGCCGCACATGGCCTGGAGCACCGCATCGTAGCCGGGCAGGCCGCCGAGCGGCCCATCGGCGCCAAAGCCGGAGATGGCGCAGTAGATCAGTCGCGGAAAGCGTTCGGACAGATGCGCCTCGTATCCGAGCCCCCAGCGCTCCATGGTGCCGGGCAGGAAATTCTCCACCAGCACATCGGCATCCTTCAGAAGCGCTTCGAGCACCGCGCGCCCGTTGGCGCGCGACAGATCGAGCGCCATGCCGCGCTTGCCCCGATTGACGGCGCCGAAATACGCCGCCTGTCCCGCCGCGTCGAAGGGCGGCCCGAGACCGCGCGTCTCATCGCCGGATGGCGGCTCGATCTTGACGACGTCGGCGCCATGATCGGCCAGCATCTGCGTGCACAGCGGTCCCGCCAGCACGCGCGAGAGATCGACGACCTTGAGGCCGGTCACCGCTCCGCGCGTGAGATCTGGTGCGGGCATGCTCATGCGCCCATCTGGTTGTTGTCAGCTGCGGCTTGGCAATTCCACGATGCCGGTGCCGAGCACGGAGAGCTCGTCATCCTGGTTGCGCGCTTCCTGCTCGATCTCGACGAGGTGACGGCCGTTCTCGACGAACTTGCGCTTCACCTTGCCCTTGATGAACAGGATGTCGCCCTCGGGATTGTGGCGACGGATCTTGCAGGTGGCGCGGCGCAGGAAGCCGTCATCGCCCATCCAGTTGGTGAGGTGATGGGTGAGCCAGGAGCAGCGCTCCGGACCGTAATCATAAGCGCCGGGCGCGCCGACCTCGAGCGCGAACTCCTCTTCCCAGTGCACGCGCTCGGGGCAGTCGGGGATATTGAAGCGGTTCGGGATGCCGAGGCCGCGATGGGCGTCGGCGAGCTTCCAGGCCAGCTTGTTGGCGCGGATGTAAAGACCGCCCCAGCCTTGCGCATAGGCGATGAAGCCGGTGACCGTCATCGGCCCCTTCAGCATCACCGGCAGCGCTTCGCCCTCGGTGACGTCCTGCCAGTAGCGCGGCCGCGAGCCCTGGATCCGCTCCTCGGCATAGTGCTTGTAGGCCGCAGCCAGCTCCTGCTCTGTATAGCGGCGCGGCTCGCGCGCCCTGACTTCCTTGTATTTGGTGCCCTGCTCGCGCGCGTGGTCGCGCTCGGTGCGGAAGCACCAGCTGTCGGCTTCGGCGACGAGGTCGCCCTGCTGGTTGAAGAAATCGACGTGATAAGTCTGCTGGATGGCGCGGCCGGCGAACCGGGTCTGATGCTCGACGAGGTCCTTCAGCTTGGCCTCGGTCGAGATCACGTCGTTGCGGCGGACGGCCTTGTGCCAGGTCCAGTCCGCGCCGGACCACATCGCGTGGACGCCGGGCAGGCCGCCGACATAGCCGGACACGATGCGGCTGGTCGAGAACAGGAAGCTCGGCAGCGCGATGATGCCGCCGTAACTGGATTTGGCGGCGTAGTCGGGATCGCACCAGAGCGGATTGTCGTCGCCGATGCCGTGCGCGTAGTGACGGATGTTGTCGCGCGTCGCCTCGTAGCACCAGGGCTCGGCGGTCACGCCGATCGTGACGCCGATGCGCTTGCGCAGATCGTCGAGGCCCTCTTCCGTGATCTTCGGAAACCTGGTTTCGGTCTTGTCCAGCATATAGCGTTCCTCTCGTTAATTCGTCGCTTCTGATTGCTTGGCGGCGTGCTCGCGGTCGCGCAGCACCTTGCGATTGACCTTGCCGGCCGGCGTCTTCGGCAGCTCCGCGACGAAGCTGACCAGACGCGGATATTCGTGATGGCTGAGGCGCTGACGCACGACGTCCTGGATCTCGTGCTCGAAGGACGCATCGCCCGGCCGGTCGGTGACCACGAAGGCCTTCACGACCTGGCCGCGGAGCGGGTCGGGAACACCGATGGCCGCGGCCTCGCGCACCTGCGGATGCTTCAGGATCGCATCCTCGATCTCGACGGCGCTCATGGTCCAGCCGGCGGAGATGATGACGTCGTCGGCCCGGCCGCCGTGATAGAAGTAGCCGTCCTCGTCGATGCGCCCGAGGTCCTTGGTTGCGATCCACTCGCCACGACGCCAGAGCTTGAGCTCGCCGGTCACGCCGGGCGCGCAGGGCTTGCCTTCGGCGTCCTGCACTTCGACGCGCCCACCGGGGATTGGCTTGCCCAGGGACCCCGGCTTGACGACGAAATCGCGCGCGCCGGGATAGCTCACCAGGATCACGCCGATCTCGGTGGTGCCGTACATGCTGCAGACCTGATGGCCGAAGGTGTCGCTGATGAAGGCTGCCGTCTCGCTGTCGATCGGCTCGCCGGTGAACGACATCTTTTCCAGCACATAGCGGTAGCGCGGCGCAGCGCCGGAATTCCGCATCATGCGATAATGCGTAGCGGCCGCCGAGATGTTGGTGAACCGGTGCCGTTCGAGCGCGGCCAGCAGCCGCTCCGGATTGAACTTGCCGGCATAGGCGCCGATGGTGATGCCGAGCGCCAGCGGCGCGAGCGTGCCGTGCCAGAGCCCATGTCCCCAGGCCGGCGATGACGGGCAGATGAAGCGATCGCCCGGGCGCAGGCCGGTGCCGTAGAGCGCCGCGACCATCAGCGTGACGATCGAGCGATGCGTGTGCTTGACCGCTTCCGGCAATTCGCGCGTGGTGCCCGAGGTATATTGAAACAGCGCCATGGCGTCGGCCGCCGTGTCCGGCGTGAAGTGCGGCGCAAAGCGTTGCAGATCGTTCAGGAAGGCGGCATCGGCGACCACCACTTCGGTTCCGATCCCGGCGAGAAGCTGGGCCTTCTCGGCGTTGGTCACGATCAGCCGCGGCTTGCAGTCGTCGACGCGCAGCTTGACGCCGTCGGGCCCGAACAGCGTGAACAGCGGCACGGCGATGGCGCCGGCCTTCATCGTGCCGAACACCGCTACGTAGAAGGCGCGTGAGGGTTCGAGCATGACCGCGACGCGATCACCGGCCTTGATCCCGCGGCTCACCAGATCATGCGCGAAGCGCGAGGACGCTTCCGCAAGCTCGGCAAAGCTCAGCACCTCGTCCTGCCCGTCCGCGTGAACGACGATCACGGCCGGATTGGATCGACCGGCATGCCGGTCGATGCATTCATGCGCGATGTTCAGCTGCGCACGATTGCCGTCGAACAATTCCCAGAGCTTCTCCGGGGCGAACATCGTCTGCGCGGCGGCGTAGCTCGTGTAGTCGGTCAGCTTGGTCATGGCCGGCAAGATACCGACGCCACGTTAATTGTCAAATAGCACTACGAATTGTATATGTACAATTAGACTGAATCGATGACGAACGCGCTGCGCCGCGACGACGACGATCTGTGCTTCGACGAGACAGTGTTGTTGCGCTCCGGCCGCTGTTGTACCGATACGATCATGCCGAATCCCAAATCACCCCGCGTCCGCGCCGTGCCCGCGGTCACGCGCGCGGTCGCCATCCTCCGCCTGCTCAGCCGCAATCCCGCGCCGCAGAGTCTCAAGGCGATCGCGGACACGCTCGAGCTGGTGCCGAGCACCGCACTGCACATCGTGCGCGCGCTGCTGGCGGAAGATCTGCTCCAGGTCGATCCGCAGACCAAGCGCTACAGCCTCGGCGTCGGCATGCTGCCGCTGGCGCGCGCGGTGCTCGAGAATGCCGATTTTCCCAGCCTGATGCGGCCGAAGCTCGAGGAGCTTTCAGGCCGATACGGCGTCACTGCGATCGGCGTCGAGGTGCCGGACCTCGACAACATGATCGTCGTCGCGCTGGCGCGCAGTCAGGCGCCGGTGCGGCTTCATGTCGACATCGGAAGCCGCTTTCCGGCGCTGATCAGCGCCACGGGACGCTGCGTCGCCGCCTTCAGCGGCCAGCCGGAGAAGGAGATCGAAAAGCGCTTTCGCCTGCTGCGCTGGCATAACGCGCCGACCTTCGAGGCCTGGCGCAAGGAAGTCGATCAGGTGCGCAAGCAGGGTTTCAGCATCGATCGCGGCAATTACATTGCCGGCGTCACGATCGTCGCGGTGCCGGTCCTGAACGCGAAGGGAACGATCTCGCACACGATCGCGGCCGTCGGCCTCGGCAGCCAGCTGGACCGCGCAACCTCGCTGGCGCTTGCGCGAGACATGCGCACCGTGGCGGAAGCGATCGCTCCACAGCTGGCGATCCACGCCTGATACATCCGCGCGGAAAAGCCCGATCGCCATAAACGCGATAATTCGCGCTGATGGCTTACCGGACCATGCTTAGAGCGACCCGCGCGGAGCGAGTTCGGTCTGCGATGCGAACCAGTTCATGATCCAGCGATACACCCACGGGATCGGGATGATCAGGCTGCACAGGATCGCTGCCACGATTCCGCGCCAGAGAATCCCGAGACCGCTGCCCTTGAACACGATCTCGCGGCGCGTGCCTTCGACGCTGCGGCAGAACCAGCGCATCTGGGCCGCGGCGACCCAAGCCCAGCCGATGATTGTGATGATCGAGATCGCGAACAGCAGATTCCAGCCGATATAGGCCCAGACCGAGCCGGAGAAGCTGAGGCCGAGCGGCTGCCCGTTGGAGGCGAGGTTCTCGACCATCCATTTGATCAGGAGCCAGTAGAGTACGATCTGCACGATGAACAGCAAATTGCTGAGCAGCTGGCTGCCGATGTAGCCAATCACGATCGCCAGCACGATGAAGCCGAAGAACCACGGCACCAGCGTCATCGCATTGCCAGTGAAGCTGAGGTTCGGACGTCCCGGGACCTTCACGCAGGACACGATCCACTTCGTGTACCAGACGAACACCCACGGGATCGGGATGATGAAGCACGAGGCGATCACCATCACGATCGTTCGCCAGGTGAACTCGAGGATGCCGAAATCGACCGCGAGTGCTCCGCCGGCGCCAGCGCCGCCGCCAGCATAAGCTCCGCCACCCATCATCGGCGGACCGCCGGCCGGGACCATCGGCGGCGCTCCGCCGCCGCCTCCGATCAGGCCGGGGATTTCGGCAGCCTTCTGCCAGCCGGCCATGCCCTCGGACCACACCAGCGTATCCGGCCGCACGATTCCTTGCGCGACCAGATCGCGGAATTGCCCTTCCTGGAACGGCCCCTGCTGCTTGCCCTCAGCCGCGTAAAACCAACTTGCCATGAAGCGTCCCCCTCAAAATACTTATGTACCGCTCGACAGGCGCAGGTTCACCGCATCCATGCCAAAAATGCATTGTGAATGATGAACGGCTGCCCTGTACAGAGGCGGCCGTTCACACGGCCAAACGTTTTTCCGCTTCAACCTGCAACTTTTTTATGCCATTTGCCCGGAAAGATGCCAGATTGACGCGGCGCCGGGGACATACGGCGCGGCGCATCCCGGGGAATAGGCCTGACCATGAAACTCGTCGTCGCGATCATCAAACCCTTCAAGCTCGATGAGGTCCGCCAGGCCCTGACGGCGATCGGCGTCCACGGCATGACTGTGACCGAGGTGAAGGGTTACGGCCGCCAGAAGGGCCACACCGAAATATATCGCGGCGCCGAATATGTCGTGAACTTCCTGCCGAAGCTGCGGATCGAGATCGCGGTCGCCTCCGACATCGCCGACAAGGCGGTCGGCGTGATCACCGCGTCCGCGCGCACCGGCCAGATCGGCGACGGCAAGATCTTCGTCACGCCGATCGACCATGCGCTGCGCATCCGCACCGGCGAGACCGACAGCGACGCGCTTTAGATTCTTGTTTGACGCGTTTTCTTCACGCGAACTGGTATCCACTTCGCTTGAAAACGCTTTGAACCTTTCGATCGCACCGGGCAACGACGCCGCAGCGTGCGACGCCAATTGATGCCGGGGGAAATGACATGGCGGGATTGTTGCGCCGCGCGGCCGCTTTGGCTGCGCCGATCGGATTCGTGTTCGCTTTGGCTGCGCCGGCGCATGCAGCAAGCTCCGAGATCAACACCGCCGACACCGCCTGGATGATCGTTGCCACCGCGCTGGTGCTGATGATGACGATCCCCGGGCTGGCGCTGTTCTACTCCGGCATGGTGCGCAAGAAGAACGTGCTCGCCACCATGGCGCAGAGCCTCGCCGCGGTGACGATCATCTCGATTCTCTGGGTCGCGTTCGGCTATTCGCTGTGCTTCGTCGGCGACGGCCCCTGGATCGGCTCGCTCGACCGCTGGTTCCTCGCGGGCATGACCATGGATAGCGTCAATCCGGCGGCGAAGACGATCCCGGAATCGCTGTTCATGCTGTACCAGATGACGTTCGCCATCATCACGGTGGCGCTGGTCGCAGGCTCGGTCGCCGACCGGATGCGGTTCTCCGCTTATCTGCTGTTCTCTGTCGCCTGGTTCATCTTCGTCTACATTCCGCTGGCGCATTGGGTGTGGGGCGGCGGCTTCCTCGCCAGCATGGGCGTGATGGATTTCGCCGGCGGCCTCGTCGTGCATCTGTCGGCCGGCACCGCCGGCCTCGTCGCCGCCAAGGTGATGGGACGCCGCCACGGCTACGGCACCGAAAATCTCTCGCCGTTCGATCTGTCGCTCGCGGTGATGGGCACCGGCCTGTTGTGGGTCGGCTGGTTCGGCTTCAACGGCGGCTCGGCGGGCGCGGCCAATTCGCGCGCGGTGATGGCGATCATCGCGACGCATCTTGCCGCCTGCTCCGGCGCGCTGACCTGGGGCGCGATCGAATGGTCGACCCGGCGCAAGCCTTCCGTGCTCGGCATGATCTCCGGCGCGGTCGCAGGCCTCGGCACTATCACGCCGGCCTCCGGCTTCGTCGCGCCGTGGCACGGCATCGTTATCGGCATCGCCGCCGGCGCGGTCTGCTACTGGGCCTGTACCTGGCTGAAGCATCGCTTCAACTATGACGACTCGCTCGACGTGTTCGGCGTCCACGGCATTGGCGGACTGACCGGCACGCTTCTGGCCGGCGTGTTCGCAACCAGCGCGATCGGCGGCACCGCCGGCCTGATCGAGGGCCATCCGCAGCAGCTCCTGATCCAGCTCTATGGCGTCGCCGTCACCTTCGTCTGGGCGGCGGGCGTGAGCTTCATCCTGCTCAAGCTGGTCGCCCTGTTCGTACCCCTGCGCGTCTCCCGTGAGCAGGAGCTCGAGGGTCTCGACATCACCCAGCACGGCGAGGCCTTGCAGTAAGGGCTTGCACGACACATAAGTAAATGCTTATGTGTTGTCATGATCGAAGCCGACATCTTCAAGGCACTCGCCGACCCGACGCGCCGAAAAGTCTTTGAGAAGCTCGCTGGCGGAAGCCTGAATGCCAGCGCCTTGCGCGACGGATTGGAGATCAGCCAGCCGGCGATGTCGCAGCATCTTTCGGTGCTGCGTGCGGCGGGGCTCGTGCGCGAGCAGCGGCAAGGCCGCTTTGTGAATTACGAGGTCGATCCGGACGGGATCGCCGCCATCGGGACATGGCTCGCGCGCTACCGCGCCTACTGGCCGAAGCGCATGGAAGCACTCGCCGATCTCTTGAAGGACATGGATCAATAAGGACAGGGATCAATGAGCGACGCCGCGAAACCTGATCATCCCGACGCAAACCTCGTGCTCGAATATGATTTCGATGCGCCGCCGGCAAAGGTCTGGCGCGCCGTGACCATTCCTGAATTGCGCGAGCGCTGGCTGCCGGATTGCGACCTTGCGGGCGCCGAGCCGGAATCAGCGATCCCTGGCGAAGAGGTGCGCTACCGGCTACGCGATTCCGAGCCGCCGTATCGAGAGAGCCACGTCATTTTCCGGATCGAGCCGAACGAGGACGGCGGCACCCGCTTCCGCATCATCCAGCTAGCCTGCGACGATCGAACGAAGCTGCCGCAGCCGGCCAACAGCAATTGCTGCCTGATGCGCGCGGCCGCTTAACCCCAACAAGACTTCATCACCCGTAGACATGGAGGTCGCCGATGCGCGACATGCTTCAGCTCGTCCCTATGGTCGTCGAACAATCGGCGCGCGGCGAACGATCCTTCGACATCTATTCGCGGCTCCTGCGCGAGCGCATCATCTTCCTCAACGGCGAGGTCAATGACGCGATGTCCGGACTGGTCTGCGCGCAGCTCTTGTTCCTGGAAGCGGAGAATCCGAGCCGGCCGATCAATCTCTACATCAATTCCTACGGCGGCGTGGTCACCTCTGGACTTGCGATGTACGACACCATGCAGTTCATCAAGGCGCCGGTCCATACGCTGTGCATGGGCACCGCGCGCTCGATGGGCTCGTTCCTGCTGATGGCCGGCGAGCCCGGTCACCGCGCCGCCTTGCCCAATGCAAGCCTTCACGTGCATCAGCCGCTCGGCGGCTTTCAGGGCCAGGCTTCCGACGTCCTGATCCATGCCAACGAGATGCAGGAAACCAAGCGGCGCCTCATCCGGCTCTATGCGCAGCATTGCGGGCGCTCCGAGGCGGAGGTGGAGCGGACCTTGGACCGCGACCACTTCATGACCGCGCAGCAGGGGGTCGAATGGGGATTGATCGATCGGGTTTTTGCAGCGCGCGATGCTGCCTGACACTCCGCCTGCGGCCGCTCATCTGCATGATCGGTTGCGCGTATCGCGTGGGCACCGGCGCCTAGGCTCGATATTTTGCGGCTCAGCGCGCCCCTCACCCCCTAAGCTGATACCTTTGGGCTGCCCGACACATGAGCAACATTGTGTCGGCAGCCTGTCGTGCTCACATTTTAAGCAGATCTGACCACGTTTTGAGCGCGACGTATTAGCGCACTGCAGCGCAATACCCGTCGAGCGCGAAAACACCCGTTTTCATAGTCCGTTAGGCAATGCGCCCGATCTGGCACGGCATTTGATTCTAAGGGTCCCGGCTGTGCCCGCGTAGTGAACTCTCCCTCGTGGCGAACCAGTCGAGAAACGCCCGGCCACGTCCGGACCGGGCTCAAGCGGGGATAGGACCCATGAAAATTGTTATGGCGATTATCAAGCCATTCAAGTTGGAAGAAGTCCGTGACGCCCTGACCGCCATTGGCGTTCACGGACTCACGGTGACGGAAGTCAAGGGATATGGCCGCCAGAAAGGCCATACGGAAATCTATCGCGGCGCCGAATATGCCGTGAGCTTCCTGCCCAAGATCAAGATCGAGGTCGCTGTCGCCTCCGACCAGGTCGACAAGACCATCGACGCCATCACGTCCGCGGCGAAAACCGGACAGATCGGCGACGGCAAGATCTTCGTGATCAGTCTCGACCATGCGGTTCGCATCCGCACCGGCGAGGCCGACGCCGCGGCCCTTTGATTTCGCGCTCAACCTTATCCAATCAGGAGTGAATAAAATGACGTTTAAGCGTCCCTATGGCGCGGGATTGGCGGCTCTCGCAGTCGGCCTGTTCGCTGCGACCGCAGCCTACGCCGAGCCAACGGTCAACAAGGGAGACAACGCCTGGATGCTGACATCGACAGTGCTCGTGCTGTTGATGACGATCCCCGGCCTCGCGCTGTTCTACGGCGGTCTCGTCCGTTCCAAGAACATGCTCTCGGTGCTGATGCAGGTGTTCTACACCGTCTGCGTCGTCACCGTGATCTGGGCCGTGTACGGCTACAGCCTCGCCTTCACGGGCGGCTCCGACTTCATCGGCGGCTTCTCCAAGGCCTTCATGATGGGTGTCACCACCGACTCGAAGGCCGCGACCTTCTCGGTCGACGCCAACATCTCGGAGCTCATCTACATGTGCTTCCAGATGACCTTCGCGGCGATCACGCCCGCCCTCATCGTCGGCGCCTTCGCCGAGCGCATGAAGTTCTCGGCGATCGCGCTCTTCATCCCGCTCTGGGTCACGCTGATCTACTTCCCGATCGCGCACATGGTCTGGTACTGGCCCGGCCCGGACGCGATCCAGGATGCGGCCAAGGCTCTTGCTGCTGCCACTGACGCGGCGGCGAAGACCGCGGCGCAGGCCAAGCTCGACGAGATCAACGCCGATGCTGGCTGGATCTTCAAGGCAGGCGCGATCGACTTCGCCGGCGGCACCGTGGTGCACATCAACGCCGGCATCGCAGGCCTCGTCGGCGCTCTCCTGATCGGCAAGCGCGTCGGTTACGGCAAGGAGCTGATGGCTCCGCACTCGCTGACCATGTCGATGATCGGCGCCTCGCTGCTCTGGGTCGGCTGGTTCGGCTTCAACGCCGGCTCCAACCTCGAAGCCAACGGCGGCGCCGCCCTCGCCATGACCAACTCCTTCGTCGCCACCGCGGCCGCCGCGCTGTCGTGGATGTTCGCGGAGTGGATCGTGAAGGGTCACCCGTCGGTGCTCGGCGTCATCTCCGGCGCTGTCGCGGGCCTCGTGGCCGTCACGCCTGCCGCCGGCTTCTCCGGTGTCATGGGCGCGATCGTCCTCGGTCTCGTGGTCGGCGTGGTCTGCCTGTTCTTCTGCACCGTCGTGAAGAACGCGCTCGGCTACGATGACAGCCTCGACGTGTTCGGCGTGCACTGCATCGGCGGCATCGTCGGCGCGCTCGGCACCGGCATCCTGGTCAATCCGGCTCTCGGTGGTGCGGGCATCATCGACTACACCGCGATCCCGCCCAAGGTTGCCGATTACGACTTCGCCGTGCAGATGCTGTCCCAGCTCAAGGCTGTCGGCACCACGCTGGTGTGGTCGGGCGTCGGTTCGGCGATCCTCTACAAGGTCGTCGACGTGATCGTTGGCCTCCGCGCCAATGTCGAGAGCGAGCGTGAAGGCCTCGACATCACCGAGCACACCGAGCGCGCCTACAACATGTAACCTCTCCTCCCGGGCGCGGTCTCCTAGGGGACCGCGTCCACAACTACGGTTTGGGCACATACCCGGCAATGCCCCGACCGTTGAGGGGCTCCAGCGCAAGTTGGAGCCCCTTTCTTTTTGACCGCGCGCAAAAGAAAAGGATTGCCATTCCAGATTGCCGGCGCAGAAATACCGGCCACAACGAACAACAAACCGGGAGGTCGTCATGCGTTTGGAAGGCGGATGCTATTGCGGCGAAGTGCGCTACGTGGCCGAGGGCGACCCGATGATGCAGGCCCAGTGTCATTGCCGCGAGTGCCAGTACATCTCGGGCGGCGCGCCCAACACCTTCATCGCGATGCCGGCGGCCGGCTTCAGCTACATTACCGGGCAGCCGAAACAGTTCACGCGCAAGGACCTCGAGCGCGCCGTGACGCGCGAATTCTGCGCCGAATGCGGCACGCATCTGGTGACCAAGGTCCCCGGCCTGCCCGCCGCGATCCTGAAGGTCGGCACGCTGGATGAGCCGAAACAGTTCCACCCGCAGATGGCGATCTACACCTGCGACATGCAGGAGTTCCACGCGATCCCCGCAGGCATGAAGACATTCGAGAAGCTGCCGGGGCATTGAGGTCGCCATGACGGTGCGCTCCCTCCCGCGAATGCGGGGGAGGGCGCCTCCGCGGTGGGATTCGCCAAGAGGAGAGAGCCCTCACCCGGCGCGCGGGACGATGCTACGCATCGCCCGGGGCGCGCCGACCTCTCCCGCAAGCGGGAGAGGCAGGAATCGCCTTCCATCCCATTGTTATCCGGTCTCATTATCCCCGCTCTGGACGGAGGCGGCGGCCGATGGTTAATCGCGTCTTAACCTCGCCCTATCTATGGTGAACTGAACCGCTTCCCGCCGGCGCCTTGATGCGACCGGCTGTTCCAAGAGTACTGGCGCCCAACGAATGGCTCTGACCGCTTCATCCCGTGCGCCGCAGGGCGGTGGTAGCTCCGATTCCCAACGCTCGCCCTTCGTCCGGCTGAACGAGCTGCTGGCCCCGCATCAGCCGGGCAAGCCCTTGATTTCGCTTGCAGTTGGCGAGCCCCAGCATCCCGTGCCCGAGTTCGTCGGCCCGGTGCTGGCCAAGCACATCGCCGATTTCGGCCGTTACCCGATGAACCAGGGCACCGAGCCGTTCCGCCAGGCAGCAGGTGCCTGGCTGTCGTCGCGCTTCAAGCTGCCGCGACCGCTCGACCCCAAGACCGAAATTCTCGTCCTCAATGGCAGCCGCGAGGGGCTGTTCCTCGCCGCGATTGCAGCGGCGCGCTATGTCGGGCCGAAGCCAGGCAAGCCTGCCATCCTGATGCCGAACCCGTTCTATCCGGTCTATGGCGCGGGCGCCGGTGCCGCAGCCTGCGAACAGGTCTATCTGCCGACCACCGTCGAAAACGGTTTTCTGCCCGATCTCGACGCCATCGACGAGGCGACGCTGGCGCGCACCGTGGCGTTCTATCTGGCCTCGCCCGCCAATCCGCAGGGTTCGGTCGCCAAGCCCGATTATTTCAGGCGGCTGAAGCAGCTCGCCGACCGCTACAACTTCATGATCCTCAGCGATGAGTGCTATTCGGAGATCTACACCCGCGAGGCGCCAGGCAGCGCGCTCGAATCCGCGGGTGCCGACTTCACCCGCGTGGCTGCGTTCCAGTCGCTGTCAAAACGCTCCAATTTGCCGGGCCTGCGCGTCGGCTTCGCCGCGGGCGACAAGAAGTTCATCGGCATGTTCCTCGAGCTGCGCAACATTGCGGCGCCGCAGGTGCCGGTGCCGCTGCAGCATGTCGCGACCGTTGCCTATGGCGACGAGGCGCATGTCGAGGAGAACCGCAGGCTCTACCGGATCAAGTTCGATCTCGCCGACCAGATCATCGGCAATCGCTACGGCTATCGCCGGCCCGACGGCGGCTTTTGCGTCTGGCTCAACACGCCCGAGATCGGTGACGACGTCTCGGTGACGCTGAAGCTGTTTAGGGAAGCCGGCGTGCGCGTGGTGCCCGGCTCCTATCTGGCGCGGCTTCAACCTGACGGCTTCAATCCCGGTGCCGGCTACATTCGACTGGCGCTGGTGCAGGATAGTGAGACCACGGCGCAGGCGTTGCACCGGCTGGTCGAAACTCTGGGTTAGGCGGGGCCCATGAGCATGTCGGCAATCGAACGTGTCATTCCACTGGTCGGCCATCTGCCGCCGTCGATCCGCGAGGGTCTGGCGCGGCGGATGCGCGAGCTCACCGGCCTCGGCATGGTCGGGCTGGCGGGCGTGGCCTCGGCCGCGCTGATGACCTGGTCGGTGCAGGATCCCAGCCTCAGCCACGCGACCTCGCGGCCGATCCGCAACATTCTCGGCTATGCCGGTGCGATCGGCGCCGACCTTGCGATGCAGATCCTCGGGCTCGGCGCCATCATGCTGGTCCTGACCGTCGCGGTCTGGGGTTGGCGCATGATGACGCATCGCCCGTTCGACCGCGAAGCGCTGCGGCTCGGTTCCTGGATTCTCTGCACGGTGATCGCGGCGGGCTTCGTCAGCTGCTGGCCGCATGGCGGCGCCTGGCCGCTGCCGACCGGCCTCGGCGGCGTGGTCGGCGACGCCCTGGTGCGCGCGCCCGCGGTGATTTTCGGACCCGCCGGCACGATCTACCGCATGGTACTCGGCACGATCCTGTTCGCCGCGATGACCGCGACGTTCCTGATCGCCTGCGGTCTCGGCGCACGCGAGCATGACGACGAGCTCGCCGAGATCGAGGATGACGACAAGCCGCTCGATGAGGACGAGGGGAGCGATCGCGGCTCGGTGTCGCTGGGCTGGCTGTTCCACGCGCTGATGAGTACCAAGGCACGCCTGATCTGGCTGTGTGGTGCCGCTTACCGCGCCCTGGTCTCGAGCGGACCGAAGACCAAGGCCGTTGCGTTCAGCCGCCAGGAGCCGAATCTCGGCGGCGGCCGCACCGCGCCCTCGATCTCGCCGCAGTCCGAAGACGAGGACGAGGACGAGCACGAGGAGGACGAAGAGGAAGGCGAGGAGGAAGAGGAAGAAGTGGAAGAGCCCGCCGCGCGCGCCCCGCGCAAGAAGGCTGCGCCGAAGGCCGCTTCCAAGAGATCCTCCGACAAGTTCGAGCTTCCGTCCGTCTCCGTGCTGGCCGCGCCCAAGGCCGGCGATCGCCAACCACTCAGCAAGGCCGAGCTGGAAGCCAATTCGCGCTCGCTCGAAGGCGTGCTGCAAGATTTCGGCGTGCGCGGCGAAATCGTGAAGGCCAATCCGGGTCCGGTCGTCACGCTGTACGAGCTGGAGCCGGCGCCCGGCATCAAGTCTTCACGCGTGATCGGCCTCTCCGACGACATCGCCCGCTCGATGAGCGCGCTGTCGGCGCGCGTCGCCGTCGTGCCGGGCCGCAATGCGATCGGCATCGAGCTGCCGAACGCGCATCGCGAAAAGGTTTACCTGCGTGAACTGCTGGTCGCGAAGGAAGCGACCGAGACGGTCGCGAAGCTGCCGCTCTGCCTCGGCAAGACCATCGGCGGTGACCCCGTCATCATCGACCTCGCGCGCACGCCGCACATGCTGATCGCCGGTACCACCGGCTCGGGCAAGTCGGTCGCCATCAACACCATGATCCTCAGCCTGGTCTACCGGCTGCGCCCCGATCAGTGCCGGCTGATCATGGTCGATCCGAAGATGCTCGAACTCTCCGTCTATGACGGCATTCCCCATCTGCTCACGCCCGTCGTGACCGATCCGAAGAAGGCGGTGGTCGCGCTGAAATGGGCGGTGCGCGAGATGGAAGAGCGCTACAAGAACATGGCCAAGCTCGGTGTGCGCAACATCGACGGCTACAACACGCGCCTCGGCGAGTTGAAGGCCAAGGGCGAGGAGCCGACGCGCACGGTGCACACCGGCTTCGACAAGGAGACCGGCAAGGCGATCTACGAGGAAGAGAAGCTCTCGCTCGACCCGCTGCCCTACATCGTCATCATCGTCGACGAAATGGCCGACCTGATGATGGTCGCCGGCAAGGACATCGAAGGCGCCGTGCAGCGCCTCGCGCAGATGGCGCGCGCCGCCGGCCTGCATGTGATCCTGGCGACGCAGCGACCGTCGGTCGACGTCATCACCGGCACCATCAAGGCCAACTTCCCGACCCGCATCGCCTTCCAGGTGACGTCGAAGATCGACAGCCGCACCATCCTCGGCGAGATGGGCGCCGAGCAGCTGCTCGGCCAGGGCGACATGCTGTACATGGCGGGCGGCGGCCGCATCAGCCGTGTGCACGGACCGTTCGCGTCCGACGAGGAAGTCGAGAAGGTGGTGCGTCACCTCAAGACGCAGGGCCAGCCGGAATACCTCGAAGCGGTTACCGCCGAAGAGCCGACCGAGGACGAGGACGGGGCGGTGTTCGACGCCACCGGCATGGGCGCGGACGGCGGCGGCGACCTGTTCGCGCAGGCCGTTGCGATCGTCAAACGCGACCGCAAGGCCTCGACCAGCTACATTCAGCGCCGCCTGCAGATCGGCTATAATCGCGCCGCCTCGTTGATGGAGCGCATGGAACTGGAAGGCATCGTCGGACCCGCCAACCACGCCGGAAAGCGCGAGATTCTGGTCGAGGAAGAAGACAGCCATATGTGAGGCAGCCGCCTCTGAACGAAATTTCACGTAGAATCGATATCTGCTTTTGCCCGAAATCACGCTAAAAGACGCCCAGCCACACAGGACGACGCGTTGATCAGACATCCGGACACTCGATTCGCTGCCAGCATTGCCGCGCGAAGCGCGCGCATGGCCGGCGTGCTTCTCGTCACCGCCGCGATGGTGACCACTGCGCTCGCGCAGAACGTCCCCGTGCCAAAACCCGCGCCGAAGGGCCGCGATGGCGGGGCATCCGCTGGCGGCCCCGCGGTCACCGGTGCGACCCAGCAGCCGCCGAATCCGGTGATCCCGGATCCGCGCCGCAATGTGCCGAGCAGCATCTTCCAGACCTTCGACGACAAGCAGAAGGCGCAGGCGGCCAAGGTCAGCGCCTATCTGTCCTCGCTCCAGACGCTGGTCGGAAATTTCGTCCAGGTCGGTCCCGACGGCAGCAAGACGCAGGGCGACTTCTACATCCAGAAGCCAGGCAAGGTGCGGTTCGAATATGACGCGCCGAGCCCGATCGACATCGTCGCCGACGGCTCCTCGCTGGTGGTGCGCGACCGCAAGCTGGCGACGCAGGACGTCTATCCGCTGTCGCAGACGCCGCTGCGCTTCCTGTTGTCCGACCGCATCGACCTGATGAAAGACACCAATGTCGTCAACGTCACGGCCGACGACCTCTTCGTCAGCGTGACCATCGAGGAGAAGCAGGCGCTGGTCGGCACCAGCCGCTTGCTGCTGATGTTCGGCGCCAAGGACGGCCAGCTCAAGCAATGGACCGTCACCGACCCGCAGGGCTACGACACCACGATCGCGGTCTACAATCTGGATTCGAGCAAGAAGCTCGATCCCGGCATGTTCAAGATCGATTTCACCAATTACGGCCCGGCGCCGGGATAAGCGCTCCGCTGCCGTAGGGTGGGCAAAGGCGCGCTTGCGCCGTGCCCACCATCTCGTCCTCGTGGAGGCAATGTGGGCACGCTTCGCTTTGCCCACCCTACGAGGGCTTGCTGTGGACAAGCATTTTGCCCACGCCAATCCATGCTAAGACGCAACCCTCATGCGTCTCTCCCTGACAACCTGGAACATCAATTCGGTGCGGCTGCGCATCGACCTGGTCGCGAAATTCCTCAAGAGCGCGCGGCCGGACGTGCTGTGTCTCCAGGAAACCAAGTGCATCGACGATGCCTTTCCGCTGAAGCGCTTCAAGCGGCTCGGCTATGAGCATGTCGCGCTGAACGGGCAGAAGGGCTATCACGGCGTTGCCATCGTCTCGAAGATTCCGTTCGAGTCAAAAGACATCCGCACCTTCTGCGACAAGGTGGATTCGCGCCATATCTCGGTGTCGTTCGGTGAGAAGGCCAACATCGCAAAGCCGCTGGTGCTGCATAATTTCTACGTGCCCGCCGGCGGCGACGTTCCCGATCCCGCGCTGAACGAGAAGTTCGACCACAAGCTCCGCTTCCTCGACGAGATGACGGCGTGCGAGCCGCTGCATCCACGCGGCGAGGACCGTCACATCCTCGTCGGCGATCTCAACGTCGCCCCGCACGAGAACGACGTGTGGTCGCACAAGCAGCTGTTGAAGGTGGTCTCGCACACGCCTGTCGAAACCGAGAAGCTGAAGGCTGCGCTTGCCGCCGGCGAATGGATCGACGTCGCGCGCGACCGCATCCCGATGTCGGAAAAAGTCTATACCTGGTGGAGCTACCGCTCCGCCGACTGGACCGTCGGCGACCGCGGCCGCCGGCTCGATCACATCTGGGTCTCGCGCGCGCTGAAGGATGCGGTCAGCGATTTCAAGATCCTGCGCGATGCGCGCAGTTGGGAACGGCCGTCGGACCACGTGCCGGTGACCATGACGCTGGAGGTTTAAACCCCTGCCGTCATTCCGGGGCGCGACAAAGTCGCAGGCGATGGTGCGCAATTGCGCATCTGAGAATCCACTCATCCACCGTCGCTGACACTCAATGGATTCCGGGCTCGCGCTACGCGCGCCCCGGAATGACGGGTGGAGAGACCGACCTCACGACGTCAGCTTCGCGCCCGCCATCAGGATATCGCTGGCAATCTGGCTCGAGCGCACCGCGAATTCATCCCGCAAGCGGACCGCGGCAGCGGGATCGCTTTCGAGCACGCGCTGGAAAAGGCTGCGCGCGACACGGATGACGGAGGCGTGCTCCAGAGCGATCGCGCTCGACGGCCGCTTCATCGGTACCACCAGCGCGAGCTCGCCGATCAGCGCGCCGGGGCCGGCGATCATCTCGGCGCCGGCGCCGTCGTCGACCCGGAAGGCGCCGCGCTGGACCACGAAGCCGGCATCGGCCTCGTCGCCGAGATTGAACAGGACGTCGCCGCGGACGAAGTTGCGCTGCTCGGAGCCGATCGCCAGCATGCGCAACGAGGCGTCTCCCAACAGGCGCAAGGTCGGGACACGCTCGAGAAGCGCTACGTCGTCGTCGATTGACATTCAGGTCCGAGGCTCAAGGGCACGATATCTAAAACGATTCGCGCGCCCCCGAAGCGTATCACGGCACCAGTTTGTAGCCACCGGCTTCCGTGACCAGGATCTCCGGGTTCGCGGCGTCCTTCTCGATCTTCTGGCGCAGACGGTAGATGTGGGTTTCCAGCGTGTGCGTAGTGACGCCGGAGTTGTAGCCCCAGACCTCCTGGAGCAGGGTCTCGCGCGAGACCGGCATCTGGCCCGCCCGGTAGAGGAAGCGGAGGATGGCGGTTTCCTTTTCCGTCAGCCGCACCTTGCGGGCATTGGCCGCGGTCAGCATTTTCGAGCCGGGACGGAAAGAGTAGGGGCCGACCGAGAACACCGCGTCCTCGCTGGCCTCGTGCTGCCGAAGCTGGGCACGGATACGGGCCAGCAGCACGGCGAAACGGAAGGGCTTTGCGACGTAGTCGTTGGCGCCGGATTCCAGCCCCAAAATCGTATCGGAATCGGTGTCATGCCCGGTCAGCATGATGATTGGGGCCTTGAAGCCGCCCTTGCGCAAGGAGCGGACCACCTCGCGGCCGTCGGTGTCGGGCAGGCCGACATCCATCAGGACCAGATCGGGGGAATTGGCCTTTGCGGCGCTTGCACCCTTGGCGCCGGTATCGACGGCGGAGGCTTCGAATTCTTCGTGCAGCGATAATTGCTCCACCAACGTATCGCGCAGATCGGTATCGTCATCCACGATCAGGATCTTGCGGGCATTGGCCATAGGGGGTCATCCTTTTGGAGTCCGGCTCAGCGCGCATACATGCTGCACCCAGCCGCGAGGGAAAGTTAGGGGTCGCCGTTATTATTGTTGTTCGTGTTGAAGTAGTGGGCTGTTACCGATTCTCAAGCCAGAACCACTCTAACGCAGAATAGCAGGGCGATTTGATGAATGTCCTGTAATGAATTCGACATTGCACGGTCACATGAAAAACAAAGCTATATCAGCTAGTTACACCCGAAATCGGAGCGCCGGACCGCTGCCTGCGATCCGCGTTAGGCCTGCCGCCGGGAATCCACGCCGGGGCTGGTTGACCGCCGGCGCGCTGACAATTCCGGTGGCGCTGGGGCGGGGCGGCATTCTCGCCAACAAGCGCGAGGGCGACGGCGGCACCCCCAGGGGCAGTTTCCGTCCCAGGCAATTGTGGTGGCGGGCCGACCGGCACAGCCGTCCCAAAACCTTCCTTGCGGCCAGGACCATCACCGGCGCGGACGCCTGGTGCGAGGATCCCGCCGATCGCCATTACAACCAGTGGATCCGGCGCGGGCAGGGCGAGGGCGGCGACCGTCTCAAGCGAGACGACCATCTCTACGACTTCATCATCGAGATCGACCACAACACAAGGCCGCGCATCGCCGGCCGCGGCAGCGCCGTCTTCCTCCACCTGGCGCGCGACAATTTCGGGCCGACAGCAGGCTGCGTCTCCATGACCAAGGCGGCGATGCTGCAATTGCTGCGACGGCTCGGACCCAAAACAAAAATCATCATCGGCTGAGGGCACATGCTCGGCAAGGATCACATCGCCACAGCTTCCAACGTCCTGGTCAAGCATTGGCGCGACGGCACCAAGCTCGGCGCGCTGGAGACGAGTTTGCGGCCGCAGAGCCGCGCTGACGGCTATGCCATCCAGGCCGCGCTCGAAACGCAGTCGCTCGGAAAACTTTTCGGCTGGAAGATCGCAGCAACCAGCGAGGCCGGCCAGAAGCACATCAACGTCGCGGGGCCGCTGGCCGGTCGTATCATGAGCGACACGGTGATCGCCGACGGCGGCACCGCGTCGATGAAGGGTAACGAGATGCGCGTCGGCGAACCTGAATTCGCCTTTCGCATGGGACACGACCTGCCGCCACGTGCCGCGTCCTACAGCGTCGACGAGGTGCTTGCGGCCGTCGAGAGCTTGCATCCTGCGATCGAGATTCCCGATTCGCGCTTTGCCGATTTCGCCAGCGCCGGCGAAGCGCAGCTCATCGCCGACAATGCCTGCGCGCATCTGTTCGTGCTGGGCGCGGCGACATCGGCGAACTGGCGCGCGATCGATCTCGTCGACGAGCGGCCGCAGATCACGCTGCGCGGCCAGCACTACACCGGCCACGGCAAGAACGTGCTCGGCGACCCCCGCGTTGCGCTCGCCTGGCTCGCCAATGAGCTGCGCGGGCTCGGCATCACCTTGCGGGCAGGGGAGGTGGTGACCACAGGCACCTGCCATCCGCCGCTGCCGATCCAGGCCGGCGATTATTTTGCGGTGGATTTTGGTGTGCTGGGGAAGGTGTCGGTGGGGTTTGCGTAGGTAGCACACCCACTGTCGTCCCTGCGAAAGCAGGGACCCATAACCCCAGGGAGGGGCGTGGCGCGAGTTGGCAACCACGAGTCTTCGCCAAACTGCTCCCTGTGGTTATGGGTCCCGGATCTGCGCTCCGCTTCGCTGCGCTTGTCCGGGACGACAAAGACTACCTGTGCCCGAAGATCGCGCTCCCCACCCGCACATGGGTGGCGCCCAGCATGATGGCTGTCGCAAAATCCGCGCTCATGCCCATCGACAGGTTCTTCAATCCATTTCGCGCGGCGATCTTCGCGGTCAGCGCAAAATGCGCCGCCGGCGGCTCGTCCACCGGCGGGATGCACATCAGGCCGGAGATCGTCAGCCCATAGGTGTCGCGGCAGCTCGCGAGGAAGGCGTCGGCCTCGCCGGGGGCGATGCCCGCCTTCTGCGGCTCCTCGCCGGTGTTGATCTGGACGAACAGCTGCGGGTGCTTTTTCTGGGATTCGATTTCCTTGGCTAACGCTTGGCAAATGCTCGGGCGGTCAACCGAATGGATGGCGTCGAACAGCGCAACGGCCTCTTTCGCCTTGTTAGATTGCAGCGGCCCGATCAGGTGCAGCGCGATATCGAGGTAAACAGACGTTAACGCCGGCCACTTGCCCTTGGCCTCCTGCACGCGATTCTCGCCAAATACGCGCTGTCCGGCGTCGATGACCGGTGTAATTGCATCCGCGGCGAACGTCTTCGACACCGCGATCAGCGTCACCGAGGCGCGATCGCGCTGCGCATCCTTGCAGGCGCGTGCAATCTCGGCTTCGACCGCGGCGAGCGCGCTTGGTGAATCGCCGGTTACCGGCGCGTCGTTGTGTTCTGTCATGACGTCGATTGACCGTGAACGTACGGGAGGTAAGTCCAATTTTACCGAGTTCAAGAAAGAGTTTTTGAACCCTTCGCTTTACCTTGCCCGCGGGGTGGGCAGCGAAGATGGCAAACGTCAGTTTCAACCGCAAACGAGCGAAACTCAAGCAGGTTCTCGGGATCCGGGCGCGGCTCGCCTTGCTCGCGGTGATTCTGGTGACGCCCTTGATGTTCGAGCGCATCCGCTCGCTCGAAGACACGCGCGCCAAGCAGATCGCGCAGGCTGCGGCCGAATTCACCACCATTGCCAGGCACAGCGCCGATGCGCAGCGCGAGGTGATCTCGTCGGTCGAGACCATCCTGAAATCGGAAGCCTTCATCCGCGCCTCCGCCGGCGGCATCAGCAAGAGCTGCGACGTGCTGCGCGCGAGCCTACCGTCGAACCTTCCCTGGATCCGCACGCTCTTGATCGCCGGCCAGGACGGCCGCATCCAGTGCGCCACCAACAACATGTATGTCGGCCTCGACCTCAGTGACCGGCCCTACTTCCAGCAGGCGCAGGAAACCGGCCGCTTCGTGCTGAGCGACTTCATCCTGTCGCGGCCGGTGCCATCGCCGACCGTGATGGCCGTCTATCCGGTGTCCGCCTTCAGCGGCGTCACGGATGCCGTCGTGCTCGCCACCGTCAACCTCGACTGGATGTCGAAGGTCATGAGCAATCTCGGCGGCCGCGCCGGCATCACCGCGGTGCTGGTCGATAGCGCCGGCACGGTGCTGGCCGCGCCCGCCGACCAGCATAGCGCGGTCGGCCGCCCCCTCGACAACATGCCGCTGATGTCGGCGATCGCCGACAAGGCATTGCGGTCGGACCAGGACGAAGGCTCGCTGTCCTTTCTCGCCGCCGACGGCTCGCGCCGCGCGGTCAGCTACATCCGCATTGCCGGCACCAATGCCCGCCTGATCGCCAGCATCGACGAGGACAAGGTGTCCGCGGCGGTCAGCCGCGACATCCGCACCGCCTATCTTCAGCTCGCTTTCGTCGTGGTGTTCGTCCTACTCGGCGCGCTGATCGCGGCCGAGAAGCTGGTGATCAAGCCGATCGAGATGCTGGCCGACATGGCCAAGCGCCTCGGCGAAGGCGACCTCTCGGCGCGCGCCGCGCGCAACCGATTGCCCGCCGAGTTCGTGCCGCTGGCCCGCGCCTTCAACGCGATGGCGGCGCAGCTCAGCCAGCGCGAGCGCGAGCTGATCGCGAGCAACGACCGCCTGACCGTGATGGCCTCGATCGACATGCTGTCGGGCCTCGCCAACCGCCGCGGCTTTCAGAGCCGGCTCGATTTCGAATGGATGCGCGCGCAGCAATATGGCAGCGAGCTCGCGCTGCTGATGATCGACGTCGACCACTTCAAGCTCTTCAACGACACCTATGGCCATCTCGAAGGGGATTCCTGCCTGACCAGGCTCGGCGAATCGCTGTCCGGCATCGCCGCTGATACGATGGGATTTGCAGCCCGCTATGGTGGCGAGGAGTTCTGCCTGCTGTTGCCGAACACCGACGTGAACCGCGCCGTCGAGATCGGCGAGCAGGTGCGCGCGGCCGTGCTGAAGCTGTGCCTGCCGCACATCACCTCCAGCCACATGATCGTCACCGTCTCGATCGGCGTTGCCGCGACCAAGCCGAACGAGGCCTTGCGTCCCGGCGATCTCATCGAAGCCGCCGATGCCGCGCTCTACGCCGCAAAACACCGCGGCCGCAACAACGTCGTCGAGCACGGCGTGCAGGTGATCGACGCCGGCGGCGCACAGATGATGATAGCCGCCAGCGCCTAGCCGGCAGCGCCGGCGCGATCGAGCTCGATCTCCGTCACCACGCGATTGCGGCCGCCGCCCTTGGCGAGATAGAGCGCGCGGTCGCAGCGCTCGATCAGATCAGTGATCGCTTCGCCGGCCCGGTACTGCGCAACGCCAATCGACACGCTGATGCCGGGCAGGGTCTCGCCGGTCGAGCGGCGCGTGATCGTGCATTCGGCGATCGCGCGCCTGATGCGCTCGGCGAGCTCGGCACAGGTGGCGAGGTCGGCGTCCGGCAGCACCGCGATCAGCTCCTCGCCGCCATAGCGCGCCGGCAGATCCCGCGGGCGGACCTTTTCGCGCAACACTTTTGCCATCAGCCGCAGCACCTGGTCGCCGACGCCGTGACCAAAATTGTCGTTGAAGGTCTTGAAGTGATCGATGTCGAGCAGGAACACGCTGAGCGGCTCACCCCAATCCGCGGTCGCCTGCGCCTTGCGCAGGAATTCGTCGAGCGCGCGGCGGTTGGCGAGCCCCGTCAGCGTGTCGGTTCGGGCGCGCTCCTCGGACCGCGACAGCGAATCGCGGATCACGCCGAGCTCGCGGGTCTTTTCGGCAAAGCCGGCCTCGAGCCGCGTCGCCCTGGTCGCGGCCCGCGCCAGCTCGTTCATGAGCTGGGCGACCAGCACCTTCGGATCGACGCCGGCCTTGCCCTGGTCCGCAACTTCGCTGATCGCCTGCATCTGGGAATGATTGTCGGCGATCGCGGTCGTCAGAAACTCCTTCGCCGTACCCATCAGCGTATGCAGCCTCTCGGACGTGTCGGCGACGACGGCGCTCACCTGTGGCGCGACATAGGTCTCGAACAGATCCAGATTGGTCCTGCTGTCGAAAGGCCGGTTGTGGTCGATCAGGAGATCGATGGCGTTGCGCAGATCGTCATGGCTGCCCGCGAAATATTGGAACCAGACGGCAAAATTGATCGGCGTCGGCGGAATCTGCTGTTCGGCCATGGCCCGCATCGCCCGTCCGGCGATGGACGCGGCATAGTCGTAATCGGGATCGTCGAAGCTGGAATCCATCGCGGCATCTGGGTCTTAGCAGGCCGCAACCTCGCACCGAGCCCTTAATCACCCCCCAACGAGGGTTCAGTACTTATGCGGATGCCGCTGGCCAAAGTTCCAAATCGCGGCAACCCATTGACCCCCCGAGGACTTCTATGGCCTAGTCCGCCGTCTTTAGACGGCCGAATCCAAGAAAACCAACGATTCCATGACCTCCGAACGCTACAACGCCCGCGACGCCGAACCGCGCTGGCAACGCCAATGGGACGAACAAGCGATCTTCGTCTCGAAGAACGACGATTCGCGGCCGAAATACTACGTCCTCGAGATGTTCCCCTACCCGTCCGGACGCATCCATATCGGTCATGTCCGCAACTACACCCTCGGCGACGTGCTGGCCCGCTTCATGCGCGCCAGGGGCTACAACGTGCTGCACCCGATGGGCTGGGACGCGTTCGGCCTGCCGGCCGAGAACGCCGCCATCGAGCGCAAGGTCGCGCCGAAGTCCTGGACCTACGACAACATCGCCGCGATGAAGAAGCAGCTCCGCTCGATCGGGCTGTCGCTGGACTGGTCACGCGAATTCGCGACCTGCGACCCCAGCTACTACAAGCATCAGCAGAAGATGTTCTTGGACATGCTCGCCGCGGGCCTCGCCGAGCGTGAGAAGCGCAAGCTCAACTGGGATCCGGTCGATATGACCGTGCTCGCCAACGAGCAGGTGATCGACGGCCGCGGCTGGCGCTCGGGCGCAATTGTCGAGCAGCGCGAGATGAGCCAGTGGGTCTTCAAGATCACGAAGTACTCGCAGGAGCTTCTGTCGGCGCTGGACGGGCTCGATCGCTGGCCCGACAAGGTGCGGCTGATGCAGCGCAACTGGATCGGACGCTCCGAGGGCCTCTTGATCCGCTTCGCGCTGGATCAGGCGACGACACCTGCCGGCGAGAGCGAGCTGAAGATTTTCACGACGCGCCCCGACACGCTGTTCGGCGCGAAATTCATGGCGATCTCGTCGGATCATCCGCTGGCGCAGGCCGCTGCCGCGAAGAACCCGAAGCTTGCGGAATTCATCTCCGACATCAAGAAGATCGGCACCGCGCAATCGATCATCGACACCGCGGAGAAGCAGGGTTTTGACACCGGCATCCGCGCGGTGCACCCGTTCGATCCCTCCTGGAAGCTGCCGGTCTATGTCGCGAACTTCGTGCTGATGGAGTACGGCACCGGCGCGATCTTCGGCTGCCCGGCGCACGACCAGCGCGACCTGGACTTCGTCAACAAGTACAGTCTCGGCAACACGCCGGTCGTTTGCCCCGAGGGCCAGGACCCGAAATCATTCGTCATCACCGACACCGCCTATGACGGTGACGGCCGCATGATCAATTCGCGCTTCCTCGACGGCATGACCATCGATCAGGCCAAGGAAGAGGTGGCGAAGCGTCTGGAGAGCGAGCTGCGCGGCAATGCGCCGGTCGGCGAGCGCCAGGTCAATTTCCGCCTGCGCGACTGGGGCATTTCGCGCCAGCGCTATTGGGGCTGCCCGATTCCCGTCATCCATTGCCCGAAATGCGATGTGGTGCCGGTGCCGGACGACCAGTTGCCGGTGGTGCTGCCGGAGGATGTGAGCTTCGACAAGCCAGGCAACGCGCTCGACCATCATCCGACCTGGAAGCACGTCACCTGCCCGAAATGCGGCGGCAAGGCGCAACGCGAAACCGACACCATGGACACCTTCGTGGATTCGTCCTGGTACTTTGCGCGCTTCACCGATCCCTGGAACGAGAACGCGCCGACGACGCCTGCGGTCGCCAACCGGATGCTGCCGGTCGACCAGTATATCGGCGGCGTCGAGCACGCGATCCTGCATCTGCTCTACAGCCGCTTCTTCATCCGCGCGATGAAGGCGACCGGACACATCGCGCTGGACGAGCCGTTCGCGGGGATGTTCACGCAGGGCATGGTGGTGCACGAGACCTACCAGACGGCCGACGGCACCTATGTGCAGCCGGCCGAGGTGAAGATCGAGATCGGCGCTAATGGCAGGCGCGCGACGCTGCTGACATCAGGCGAAGACATCACAATCGGCCCGATCGAGAAGATGTCGAAGTCGAAGAAGAACACGGTCGATCCGGACGACATCATCGAAACCTACGGCGCCGACGTCGCCCGCTGGTTCATGCTGTCGGACTCCCCGCCCGACCGCGACGTGATCTGGAGCGACGAGCGCGTCCAGGGCGCCTCGCGCTTCGTGCAGCGGCTGTGGCGGCTGGTGAACGACTCCGTGGATCTCGGCAAGGCCGCGCCGGCGGATCGGCCGGCCTCCTTCGGCCCTGACGCGACCGCCTTGCGCAAGGCGGCCCATGGTGCGCTGGACAAGATCACCACCGGCATCGAACGGCTGCACTTCAACGTGTGCCTCGCCCATATCCGCGAGTTCACGAATGCGTTTTCGGAGGTGCTGCAGCGTCCCGGCCAGCCGGCCCCTGATTTGGCCTGGGCGATCCGGGAGGCGAGCCAGATCCTGGTCCAACTGTTCTCCCCGATGATGCCGCACCTGGCCGAGGAGTGCTGGCAGGTTCTGGGTCACTCCGGGCTGGTTTCAGAGGCCAATTGGCCGCAAATCGAACGCGATTTGCTGGTTGAAGACAGCGTGACCCTGGTGGTCCAGGTCAACGGCAAGAAGCGGGGCGAGGTCACAGTTGCAACAGCGGCCCAGAATCCGGAAATCGAGGCTGCCGTTTTGGCCCTCGATGCGGTAAAGCTGGCCCTGGACGGCAAGCCCGTCCGCAAGGTGATCATCGTCCCCAAGAGGATCGTGAATGTTGTCGGCTAGGATCCGTATCGCAGCCCGCTTGGTGGCGGTTGCCGCTCTGGCGGCGCTGACGGCCGGCTGCTTCCAGCCGATGTATGCCGAGCGTACCGACGGCACCCCCGGCCTGCGCGAAAAGCTGATGGGGGTCGAGCTTCCGCCGATCGCCAAGCCGAACGCCTCCCGCGAGGCCCGTGTCGGCGTCGAGGTCCGCAACGCCCTGGCCTTCAAGCTCTACGGCACCGCCACTGGCATGCCGCCGACCCACCGCCTCGACATCCGCTTCACTTCCAGCAAGTCGTCGCTGCTGGTCGATCCCAATACGGCCCTGCCGACCAGCGAAAACTACGGGATCGACGCCCAGTACAATCTGATCGAGGTCGCGACCGGCAAGTCGGTGATGACCGGCACCACGTTCTCGCGCGTGTCCTACGACATGCCGGGCTCTTATCAGCGCTTCGCCCGCAACCGCGCCGTGCGCGACGCCGAGGATCGCGCCGCCAACGAGATCGCCGAAAACATCACGACCCGGCTCGCCGCGTTCTTCACCGCGGGCACGTAAGTCACTCCCGTCATTCCGGGGCACGCGAAGCGTGAACCCGGAATCTCGATCCCCAACCTCTGGATTCCGGGTTCGCGCTTCGCGCGCCCCGGAATGACGATCTGGATCATGGTCGCGCTGCGCGGAAAAGAGATCGATGCCTTCCTCGCCCGCCCCGATGCGGGCCGTCCGATCATCCTGCTCTATGGACCTGACGCCGGGCTCGTGCGCGAGCGCGCCGATGCGCTGATCGCCTCCGCAGTCGATGATCCCAACGATCCCTTCTCGCTGGTCAAGCTCGACGGCGACGAGCTCTCGGCCGAGCCGTCGCGCCTCGTCGATGAAGCCATGACCGTGCCGCTGTTCGGCGGCCGCCGCGCCATCCGCATCCGCGCCGGCTCGCGCAGCTTTGCCAGCGGCGTCGACACGCTTGCGGACATGAGCGTCAAGGATTGCCGCATCGTGATCGAGGCCGGCGAGCTGCGCCCCGAGTCGCCGCTGCGCAAGGCCTGCGAGAAGGCCAAGACCGCGGTGGCGATCGGCTGCTATCCCGACACCGAGCGCGACCTCGCAAAACTGATGGAAGACGAGCTCCGCATCGCCAATCTGCGCATCACGCAGGATGCCCGCGCCGCGCTGATGTCCTTCCTCGGCGGCGACCGCCAGGCCTCGCGCAACGAGCTGCGCAAGCTCACGCTCTATGCTCATGGCAAGGGCGAGATCACGCTGGATGATGTGATGTCCGTGGTCGCCGATGCGTCCGAACTGAAGCTCGATCCGATAGTCGACGGCGCCTTCGCCGGCCGGCCCGATATCGTCGAGACCGAATTCGCAAAAGCCATAATCGCCGGCACCTATCCCGGCGTAATCATCTCGGCCGCGCAGCGCCAGGCGGCGTGGCTGCACAAATCCGCGCTCGCGATCGCCGACGGACAGCCTGCCTCCGCGGTGCTCGACGGCGGCTATCCGCGGCTGCATTTTTCGCGCAAGCCTATGGTCGAAACGGCACTGCGCAATTTCAGCGTGGCGCGGCTTACCGCCGTGATCGAGCAACTCGCGACCGCCGCGCTCGACACCCGCAAGCAATCGACCCTCGCCGCCGCCATCGCCCAGCGCACACTGATGGCGATTGCCGCGAACGCGAAGCGGCGGGGCTGAGGTCTCCACTCTTACTGCCGTCATTGCGAGCGCAGCGAAGCAATCCAGAGTCCCTCCGCGGGGAGATTCTGGATTGCTTCGTTGCGCTCGCAATGACGATGTGGAAACCGATGCGCCGCAATAACGCAGCGAAACGTCAGATCCGTCATCCTGAGGTGCGAGCCGCGTGGCGCAACGCGGCGCGCGGAGAGCCTCGAAGGATGAACGGCCCCGATGCAGCCGGGCCGTCGCCCTTCGAGGGCCGCTGAAGAAGCGGCCACCTCAGGGGGACGGTGATAGAGAGTGGGTACGTCTACAGCACGCCCTTGGCGAGCCGCTTCATCACCTCGTCGAGCTGATCGAGGTTGCGGTAGTTGATCTGGACCGAGCCGCCGGGGTCGCGATGGTTGACGGTGACCTTGAGACCGAGCGCGTCACTGACGCGCTTCTCCAGATCGATGGTGTCGGGGTCCTTTTCCTTGCCACCGGTCGAGCGCGCCTTCTGCGGCTTGCGCTCGGGCACGCCCTCTTCATGCGCGAGCGCCTCGGCCTGGCGGACGTTGAGACCTTCCTCGACGATGCGCTTGGCGGCCGCAAGCGGATCGGGCACACCGATCAGCGCGCGGGCATGGCCGGCGGTCAGATCGCCGCTGGTGATCAGGGCCTGCACCTCGGTCGGCAGTTTTGTCAGCCGCATCATGTTGGCGATGTGGCTGCGGCTCTTGCCGACGACCTTTGCGATGTCGTCCTGGCTGCGCTTGAACTCGTTGGCGAGCGCGTGATAGCCGAGCGCCTCTTCCATCGGGTTGAGATCTTCGCGCTGCACGTTCTCGACGATCGCGAATTCCAGCGCATCGCTGTCGCTGATGTCGACCGGGACGATCGGCACTTCATGCAGGCCCGCCATCTGCGAAGCGCGCCAGCGCCGCTCGCCGGCGATGATCTCGTAGCGGTCCTGCGCGCCCTTCACCGGCCGCACCACGATCGGCTGGATCACGCCGTGCTGCTTGATGGACTCGGAGAGCTCCTTCAGCTCGGTGTCCGAAAAGGTGCGGCGCGGGTTGCGCGGATTGGCCTTGAGGAATTCGATCGGTACCTTGCGCTGCGTGCGCGGACGGTCGACGTGCTGAGCCTCGCCGCCGACATCACCGATCAGACTCGCAAGACCCCGGCCCAATCGCGAACGCGCTTCGTCGGCCATTGCCAACTCCCTTGGATTCACGGTGCAGCACTCCAGAACTGAATTTCGAATCGTAGGGTGGGCAAAGCGAAGCGTGCCCACCGGTTGGTCATGTGCGGAAGATGGTGGGCACGGCGAAGACGCCTTTGCCCACCCTACGGCACCGTCAATGTGTGACGCGCAGCTCGCGCTCGCGCTGGATGACCTCGGTGGCGAGCCGCAAGTAAGCTTCGCTGCCGACGCATTTGAGATCGTAGACCAGCACCGGCTTGCCGTAGGACGGCGCCTCGGAGATGCGCACGTTGCGCGGGATCATGGTCTTGTAGACCTTCTCGCCCATGAACTGGCGGACGTCGGCGACGACCTGGTTCGAGAGATTGTTGCGCGAGTCGAACATGGTCAGCACGATGCCGTGGATCGACAGGCTCGGGTTGAGCGTCGAGCGCACCTGCTCCACCGTCTGCAGCAATTGCGACAGACCTTCGAGCGCAAAGAACTCGCACTGCAGCGGCACCAGGATCGCGTCGGATGCCGCCATCGCGTTGACCGTGAGCAGGTTGAGCGAGGGCGGACAGTCGATCAACACATAGGTGTAGTCGGCGTCCGGCGAGACATTGTTGTTGAGCGCGCCGATCGCATCACGCAGCTTGAAGGCGCGGCCGGGCGTGGTGCCGAGCTCGAGCTCGAGGCCGGAGAGATCCATGGTCGAGGGCGCGATGTGCAGCCGCGGCACCGCGGTCGAGACCACCGCTTCACGCAAGCTCGCTTCGCCGATCAGCACGTCATAGGTCGAGCAGCTTCGGTTGCGGCGGTCGATGCCGAGGCCGGTCGAGGCGTTGCCCTGCGGATCGAGATCGACGATCAGGACACGCTCGCCAATCGCAGCGAGTGCCGTGCCGAGATTGATCGCTGTGGTTGTTTTTCCCACCCCGCCCTTCTGATTCGCCAGCGCCAGGATGCGCGGGTGGCCCTGCGGGACTTCTGTGGTCTGTTCTTGCTGCGGCTCGTCAATCACGGTCATCGCAAATTCCCCACTCAACCCCTGAACGTTTCACCCGCGTCGTTCAACCGAAGTCAGCTCGACGATCCAGCCGTCCCCAGTCCGGCTTTGGTAGAGTCGCGGCTGAATATTCCAATATTTAGCGGCTTCGGTCAATTCAGCCTCTACATCTTGACCCTTGAGAAATAGCGCCTTTGCGCCCTGGCGCATCAGCGGCTCCGCAAAGCCGATGAGTTGATGTAGCGGAGCCAGCGCACGCGCGGTGACGCAATCGACGGGGCCAGTGATTCTATCCACATTATCCCCGATCTCAGCGAGATGTACGACCCCCGGAGATGCGGTGACGCGAATTGCTTCACGCAAAAACGCGGCCTTCTTGGCGATTCGCTCGACGAGATGGACGCTCGTGCCCGGCGTCCCCGCCATGGCGCAGGCGAGCACCACGCCTGGAAAGCCGCCGCCGCTGCCGAGATCGGCCCAGCGCCTTGCGGTCGGCGCGAGATCGACCAGTTGAAGCGAATCGGCGATGTGCCGCGTCCAGAGGTTCGGCAGGGTCGAGGGCGCGACCAGATTGGTCTTGGCCTGCCATTCGCGCAGCAGCGCGATGTAGCGATCGAGCCGGTCCTCGGTTTCACGTGAAACGGAAGCGACCTTCAGCGCGGCAATCTTGTCGGCGGCGATGACGGCGTCGAGCGATTGATCGTTCGCGCTGGCCTTGTCGATCTTCGGTTTGGCCTGCGCCGAGTCGGATCGGCGAGCGGCGCCCTCACCCGCTCCGGGTCGTCGGGATAGCGGTCTGTCCCCGCCCGGTCCGCGCTGTTTCACGTGAAACGCCTATACGATTGGCTTATGCGATTGCCTTGGAGGTTTTCCGCGCTTCGCGGCGGAGATAGGCCGCGAGGATGCCGAGCGCCGCCGGCGTCATGCCGTCGATCCGGCCGGCCTGGCCGACCGTGAACGGGCGGGCTTTCTCCAGCTTGGCGCGGACCTCATTGGAGAGACCCGGGACCAGCTTGTAGTCGACATCCGAGAGCACCATGCCCTCGTCGCGGCGGAAGGCCTCGACGTCGGCACTCTGGCGCTCGAGGTAGACGTCGTACTTGGCGTCGATCTCGAGATGGGTGGCGATGACGGGATCGATCGCGGACAGCTCGGGCCAGATCGATCGGACCTGGCTCCAGCCGATCTCCGGATAGGCCATCAGCTCGAAGGCCGAACGGCGCTGGCCGTCCCGGTTTAGGGACAGTCCATGCTTGATCGCCTCGTTCGGAGTGATCGTGAGCGACTTCGAGAGGGTCCGGGCGGCGTTCAGAGCGTCCATCTTGGCGCGGTGATGCTGGGTCCGGGCACTCCCGACGCAGCCGAGAGCGATCCCCTTTTCGGTCAGGCGCTGGTCGGCATTGTCAGCCCGCAGCGTCAGCCGGTATTCGGCGCGCGAGGTGAACATCCGATAAGGCTCGGTGATCCCGCGGGTGACGAGGTCGTCGATCATCACGCCGAGATAGCCGTCGGCGCGGTCGAACACAGTCAGCGCCGCGCCACTGGCGGCGAGCGCGGCGTTCAGGCCGGCCACGATGCCCTGCCCGGCGGCTTCCTCGTATCCAGTAGTGCCGTTGATCTGCCCGGCCAGGAACAGGCCACGCAGACGCTTGGTCTGGAGGGTCGGATCGAGCTCGCGGGGATCGATATGGTCGTATTCGATGGCATAGCCCGGCCGGACCATCTTGACCCGCTCGAGGCCGGGGATACTGGCGAGGATCGCGAGCTGGACCTCCTCCGGCAGCGAGGTCGAGATGCCGTTGGGATAAACGGTGCTGTCATCGAGCCCTTCCGGCTCCAGGAAGATCTGGTGGCCATCGCGGTCACCGAAGCGGACGATCTTGTCCTCGATCGAGGGGCAATAGCGGGGACCGGAGCTCTTGATCTGGCCGGAGTACATCGGGGAACGATGGACGTTCGCCCGGATCACCTCATGGGTCGTGGCCGTGGTCCGGGTGATGCCGCACTGGATCTGCGGGGTCGTGATCCGCTCCGTCATCACCGAAAACGGCTCCGGCGGCTCGTCTCCCGGCTGCATCTCGACCGCAGACCAGTCGATCGTGGTGCCGTCCAGGCGCGGCGGGGTGCCGGTCTTGAGCCGTCCCAGGGTGAAGCCGGCGCGTTCAAAGGAGGTCGAAAGACCCATCGCCGGGGCCTCACCGACTCGACCGGCTGGCCAGTTTTGCTCACCGAGATGGATCAGACCGCGCAGGAAGGTGCCGGTCGTGACCACAACAGCCCCTGCCCGAAGCTCCCGGCCATCTGCCAGGCGCAGCCCGGTCACCCGGCCGTCGACCACGATCAGCTCGTCGGCCTCACCTTCGATGACCGAAAGACTCACGGTCTCCCGGATCGCGGCCTGCATCGCGGCGGCGTAGAGCTTCCGATCCGCCTGGGCCCGAGGACCACGCACAGCGGGACCCTTCCGGCGGTTGAGGACGCGAAACTGGATACCACCGGCGTCGCCGACGCGGCCCATCAGGCCGTCGAGGGCATCGACTTCACGGACGAGATGGCCTTTGCCGAGACCGCCAATGGCGGGATTGCAGGACATCGCACCGACGGTGGCGAAACGGTGCGTCACCAGAGCGGTCGTTGCGCCCATCCGCGCAGACGCGGCCGCAGCCTCACAGCCGGCGTGGCCGCCGCCAATCACGATGACGTCGAAGCTCTCTCGCTCTGTTCGCATGGGCCGACTTCTAGCTCAGAGGTGTGAAAGCCGGAAGTAGAAACTGGGTGTGCGAGTGTTTCACGTGAAACGGACGGCGGGGGCGAGAGCGATTTCTTGGAAACAACCCCATGCACAGTAGGCGGGCGCTGAGCGGACTGCTGTTTCACGTGAAACAAGCTGGTCCGACGACGCGACAGGGTGGCGACAGAGCTAACACCGCGACACCGGGGCGCAGGCGTGGGAGAGCGAGGTTGACACTAAGCCCGTCATTGCGAGCGTAGCGAAGCAATCCATAATGCCTCCGCGGAAGCAGCCTGGATTGCTTCGTCGCAAGAGCTCCTCGCCATTGACCAGCCGGCACCGTTCCCGCGGCGAAGTCGACGGGCGCGTTGGGACCCACTACTCTCTCGGTAGCGATTGCCGCCGCGTTTCTCGTGAAACCTGGTCGAGCCAATCGGCTCGTTGTTCCACGTGAAATACAAACAATGGAACAAGCACTAGTTCTAGAATGAAGAACTAGCGCTACTTTCCGATGCAGAATTTCTGGAAAATGGCCCCAAGGACGTCCTCGACGTCCACCCGGCCCAAAAGCCGGCCCAGGGCGTAAGCCGCGGAACGAAGCTCTTCAGCGGCGAGCTCCTCGCCCTCTTCTACAAGGTCCAGACTCCGGCGCAAGCTATCTCGCGCCTGGCCCAGCAGCTCGCGCTGGCGCGCCCGGGTCACCAACGCGCCCTCGCTGGTTCCGAAAAACTCGGCGGCGAATTTTATGAGCGCGTCGACCAGGGCCGGGATGCCATCCCCCCGGCTTGCCGAAATGGCGAACTCTCCCGGCGACCGGGCTTCGAACCCGAGATCAATCTTGTTGCGCACGATCCAGACCGGGCCGCCTGACTGATGATCGTCTCCGGATTTCCGAAGCGACCGCATCGCATCCGGATCGACGACTTGCTCAGCCTCCACCAGCCACAGCACGAGGTCGGCGTCTTCCGCGCGCGCCCGCGCCCGGCGCACGCCCTCCTGCTCGACCGGATCATCGGTCTCGCGAATACCAGCGGTGTCGATGACCGTGACCGGATAACCGTCGAGGTCGAGCTGCACCTCGATCACGTCACGCGTCGTGCCGGCATGCGGCGAGACGATCGCGACCTCGCGGCGCGCGAGCTGGTTCATCAGCGTCGACTTGCCGACATTCGGCTCGCCGGCGATCGCAACCACGATGCCCTCGCGCAGGCGTTCAGAACGTCCCTGTGCCGCAAGGACTTTTGCAATCTCATCATGCAGCGCCCCGATCGCGTGCACCGCCGGCGCCATCAGCTCGGCCGGCACATCACCCTCGTCGGAAAAATCGATGCCGGCCTCGATCAGCGCCGACGCCTCGATGATCCGCTCGCGCCAGTCGCGCGCGCGATTGCCGAGCAGGCCTTCAAGCTGACGCAGCGCCTGACGCCGCTGACGGTCGGTGTCGGCATGAATGAGGTCGTCGAGGCCTTCGGCCTCGGTGAGATCGAGCTTGCCGTTCTCGAACGCGCGCCGCGTGAACTCACCCGGCTCGGCCGCACGCGAATTCGGAATGAGCGAAATAGCGGCGAAGAGTGCGACGAGCACTGCGCGGCCGCCATGGACATGGAATTCGGCGACGTCCTCGCCGGTCGCGCTGCCTGGCCCCGGGAACCAGAGCACCACCGCGTCGTCGATCGGCTCGCCCGCGCCATCTCGCAGCAGTCGCCGGCTGGCTTGCCTCGGCGCCGGCAGCCTGCCCGCGAGCGCCGTCAGGACTGCGCTGGCTTGCGGACCCGAGACGCGCACCACCGCGATCGCACTCGGTGCGCGGCCGGACGACAGCGCAAAGATGGTCTGGTCTCGCAGATGCATGGCCTATTTGTCCGGCTGGCGGGGAAAAGGCAAACGCAGCTTTCCAAGCAGCCTCAGTCGTCGATTTTGCTGCGGCTCCGCGCGCAGCAAAATCTGTATTGCAATGCAGCAAACCACACCGCCTTTACTGCAATACCTTGCTCCCGCGCACAACTCATCAGCGATAAAAGTCAAGCATTCTGCTTGTATATCAATAAGTTACTAAACCCGATAGTTTCGATCGTACTCACCGGCCATGCTGCACTTTTTGCGCAGCAAGACCGCACAAACAAAAAGGGCGCCCGAAGGCGCCCTCTGATCTTTTGCTGCACCGCACTCAGGTATTCATGGAGTCGAAGAACTCCGAATTGCTCTTGGTTGAGCGCAGCTTGTCGAGCAGGAAGTCGATCGCGTCCATCGTGCCCATCGGATTGAGGATGCGGCGGAGGACGTACATCTTCTTGAGCACCTGCGGATCGGTGATGAGCTCCTCCTTGCGGGTGCCGGAGCGCGAGATGTCGATCGCCGGGAAGGTGCGCTTGTCCGAGACCTTGCGGTCCAGGATCAGTTCCGAGTTACCGGTGCCCTTGAACTCTTCGAAGATGACTTCGTCCATGCGGCTGCCGGTATCGACCAGCGCGGTCGCAATGATGGTCAGCGAGCCGCCCTCCTCGATGTTGCGGGCGGCACCGAAGAAGCGCTTCGGACGCTGCAGCGCGTTGGCGTCGACGCCGCCGGTCAGCACCTTGCCGGATGACGGCACCACGGTGTTGTAGGCACGGCCGAGGCGCGTGATCGAATCGAGCAGGATCACGACGTCGCGGCCATGCTCGACCAGGCGCTTTGCTTTCTCGATCACCATCTCGGCGACCTGGACGTGACGCACCGCCGGCTCGTCGAAGGTCGACGACACGACCTCGCCCTTCACCGAACGCTGCATGTCCGTGACTTCTTCCGGACGCTCGTCGATCAAGAGCACGATCAGATAGCATTCGGGATGATTGTGCGTGATCGAGTGCGCGATGTTCTGCATCAGCACGGTTTTACCGGTGCGCGGCGGCGCCACGATCAGTGCGCGCTGGCCCTTGCCGATTGGGGCCACGATGTCGATCACACGTGCAGACAGGTCTTTCCGCGTCGGATCGTCGATCTCCATGCGGAAACGCTGATTCGGAAACAGCGGGGTGAGATTATCGAAATTGACCTTGTGCTTGGCCTTTTCCGGGTCCTCGAAATTGAGCGTGTTGACCTTCAGCAACGCGAAGTAACGCTCGCCCTCTTTCGGGCTGCGGATGTGGCCTTCGATGGTGTCACCCGTGCGCAGGCCGAAACGGCGGATCTGCGAGGGCGAAACGTAGATGTCGTCAGGGCCCGGCAGATAATTCGCGTCGGGCGAACGGAGGAAGCCGAAGCCGTCGGAAAGAACCTCGACGACGCCTTCGCCGACGATATCGGTCTCGGCGAGCGAAAGCTGCTTGAGGATGGCGAAGAGCAGCTCCTGCTTGCGCATGGTGCTGGCGTTCTCGACCCCATTCTCTTCCGCGAACGAGACGAGCTCGGCCGGCGTCTTCGACTTGAGGTCCTGGAGTTTAATTTCCCGCATTGGGGTGGTCCTGTGGGGTAACCTGGGGAGAGGGGGTGCGAGGAGGCTCTGAAATGCGGACGTGAGAAGGTAAGGTCCGCAGGTCTGGCAAGGAGAGTGCCGGTGAGGCTTCAAACCTGATGCGGTGTCCGGCCTCTGGAAAGCTCAGACACAACCACATCCGCCTGCGTTGGGTGGGATGGCGATAATATAGAAAATCGCTTTCGGCTCTGCAAGACGAAGCGCTGAGCGAAACGTCGCGCGGGCTGCCTAGAACGGCTTCACGATTACCATGATGACGATGACAATCATCAGGACGGTCGGCACCTCATTGATAATTCGATAGAATTTCTGGCTGCGCGGGCGCCGGTCGGCAGCGAAGTCCTTCACCCAGCGGGAAAAAAAGCCGTGGACCGCGGACATCGCCAGCACCAGTGCCAGTTTTACGTGCAGCCAGCCGAAGGTGAACCAGTGGCCGGACCAGGCCAGATAGAGGCCGGCGAGCCAGGTCACCATCATGGCGGGATTGATGATCGCCTTGAGCAGCCGGCGTTCCATGATCTTGAACGTCTCGGACTGCTTCGAGCCGATCTCGGCCTCGCAGTGATAGACGAACAGCCGCGGCAGATAGAGCATGCCCGCCATCCAGGAGATGACGGCGATCACATGCAGCGCCTTGATCCAGAGATAGACGTCTTCGAACATGCTCTGCGCCCGGATTCCCGCCCAGCCTAGGGAAGGCTGGGGATAGTAAGAACTCGTTAAGGTCTTCCCCTGCACACATATCCGTCCGTAGCGCCTTCCTCAAATCTAGAATCTTAGATTCTTAAAGGTTTGAGTCTGAGTGACCGTGGATTGGACTCACGCAACGCCGTCCGCCGGTTCGCGCGCGCTTGTTCACATCCATCAACATATCCCGGCAAGCTCCGGCGACTTCCGATAAGTCGCCCAGCTTCAAAGGCTTGCACGCTTCCGTCGGCAGCTTATCAAGGGAGTTGTCCGCGCAATCCCGTTTTCCTGCCGCGAGGGCGCCGGACTTGTTCTGATGGGCAGCGGTGTGAAGAAAATTGGCACTTGTCCCGCCCCTGGTGTCGCGCATCCCTTTCCGAGCGGTTAAGCTCCACAGAAATCCACAAACCGCCCCAACGAAATTCAAAGGGTTTTTGTGCCGACCTCGAACAATTATTTCCATCTGCATCTCGTTTCCGACTCGACCGGTGAGACGCTGATCACCGTGGCGCGCGCCGTCGCCGCCCAATACGCCAACGTGACCCCGGTCGAGCATGTCTATCCGCTGGTGCGCAGCCAGAAGCAGCTCGACCGCGTGCTCGACGAGATCGAGGAGGCGCCGGGGATCGTGCTGTTCACGCTGCTTGAGAAGGACCTCGTCTCGAGGCTCGAGGACAAGTGCAAGGGGATCAATGTTCCTAGCCTGTCGATCATCGGCCCGGTGATGCAGCTGTTCGAAGCTTATCTCGGTGCTGCGACGACGGGCCGCGTCGGCGCCCAGCACGTCCTGAATGCGGAATATTTCAAGCGCATCGACGCGCTGAACTACACGATGATTCATGACGACGGCCAGCATGTCGAAGGCCTCGACGATGCCGACGTGGTGCTGGTCGGCGTGTCCCGCACCTCGAAGACGCCGACGTCGATTTACCTCGCCAATCGCGGCATCCGCACCGCCAACGTGCCGCTGGTTCCCGGCATCCCGGTGCCCGAGCAATTGGAGAAGCTGACACGGCCGCTGGTCGTCAGCCTGCACGCAACGCCGGAACGCCTGATCCAGATCCGTCAGAACCGCCTGCTCTCACTCGGCGCCGACTCCGGCAGCGACACCTACACCGACAGACAGTCGGTCACCGAGGAGGTCGCGTTTGCGCGCAAGCTCAGCGCCAAGCATGATTGGCCGCTGCTGGACGTCACGCGCCGCTCGATCGAGGAAACCGCGGCGGCGATCATGAAGCTCTACAGCGATCGTCAGCGCAACCGGCCGTCGGAATAATGGCTCTCTGGCGCGGCAAAACTCCGTTGATTCTGGCCTCGCAAAGCAGCGCGCGAAAGTTGCTGCTGGCCAATGCCGGGCTCGAGTTCAAGGCCCTCACCGCTGACATCGACGAGCGCGGCATACAGGCTGCGTCAAAACTTTCCAGCCCGCGCGAGATCGGCCTGCTGCTGGCGCGCGAGAAGGCGAAGGCGGTCTCGGCTCATCATCCGGGAAGCTACGTGATCGGCGCCGACCAGACGCTGGCGCTTGGCGATCGCCTCTTCAACAAGCCCGCCGGCCGCGCCCAGGCGCTGGCGCAACTGCGCGATCTCGCCGGCAACAGCCATGAGCTGAATTCCGCCGTGGCCGTAGCGCATGACGGCAAGATCGTCTTTGAGGATGTCTCGGTCGCCCGCATGACCATGCGGTCGATGACCGATGCTGAACTGTCCGCCTATCTCGACGCCGCCGGCGAGGTGGTCACAACCAGCGTCGGCGCCTATCAGCTCGAAGGCCTGGGCGTGCACCTGTTCGAGCGCATCGAGGGTGACCATTTCACCATTCTCGGCCTGCCGCTGTTGCCGCTGCTTGCGTTCCTGCGGCGCGAACGGCTAGTTGCGGTGTGAGTGAACAGGAATGGCTCGGCGCTGATGCGTATCCTCGGACTGACCGGCTCGATCGGGATGGGCAAATCCACCACCGCAAAATTGTTCGCGGAGGCCGGCGTGCCCGTCTACGACGCCGATGCCGCCGTCCACCAGCTCTATGAAGGTGAGGCTGCTCCCGCGATCGAGGCCGCCTTCCCCGGCACCACCGTGAACGGCAAGGTCGACCGGCCCAAACTGTCCGCGCGCGTCGTGCACGATCCCGCCGCGATCAAGCAGCTCGAGCAGATCGTTCATCCGATGCTCGGCGCCTCCCGGCAAAAATTCTTTGCCGATGCCGAAGCGGCCAAGGCGCCGGTCGTGGTTCTCGATATCCCGCTGCTGTTCGAGACCGGCGGCGAAAAACGTGTCGATGCCGTGGTCGTGGTCTCGACCTCGCCGGAACTTCAGCGCGAGCGGGTGCTGGCGCGCGGCACGATGGACGAGGCCAAGCTCGACGCCATCATCGCCAAGCAGGCACCCGACGCCGAAAAGCGCAGGCGCGCCGATTTCGTGGTGGATACGTCACACGGACTTGAACCCGTGCGGGCGCAAATCGCGCACATCCTGGCCGAGGTCGTTAAGATGCCGCAGCGGCGGACCTGATTCGTCGACCCACCCGGCTTCCTCAAGATCATGCGCGAAATCGTTCTCGACACCGAAACCACCGGCCTTGATCCGCTCCGCGGCGATCGCCTGGTCGAAATCGGCTGCGTCGAGATTTTCAACCGCATGCCGACGGGACAGACGTATCACGTCTATATCAATCCCGAGCGGGACATGCCGGCGGAAGCCTTTGCGGTACACGGGCTGTCGGCCGAATTCCTGTCGACTAAGCCGCTGTTCCACGAGGTGGTCGACGCGTTTCTGGAGTTCATCGGCGATGCGCCGCTGGTGATCCACAACGCCTCGTTCGACATCAGCTTCATCAATGCCGAGCTCGACCGCATCAAGCGTGTGGCGATTCCGCGCGAGCGGCTGGTCGATACGCTGCTGCTGGCGCGACGCAAGCATCCCGGCGTGTCGAACCGGCTCGACGATCTCTGCTCGCGCTATTCGATCGACAATTCACACCGCACCAAGCACGGCGCGCTGCTCGACGCCGAGCTTCTGGCCGAAGTTTATGTCGATCTGGTCGGGGCGCGGCAGTCGCAGCTGCTGCTGGCGTCGGACGCCGAGGAGATTCGCGTCGGCACAACCGGCGATGCGCCGCGGCGGCAGCGGCTGGTGCCGCTTGCGCCGCGGGTTTCAGACGCCGAGCGCGAGGCTCACAAAGCCTTCATCGCAACCCTCGGCGAGAAGGCGATCTGGAACGAGTACCTCGCCGCTCCAGCCGCCGTTGCGGCCGGTTAAGCTCGCTGATCAGGCTTGCTGATCAGGCTTGGCCGGGCTGACCGCCCTGGGCGGCCATTTGCCGCTCCATGTTCTGGCGGTAGAGGCCGACGAAATCGACCGGGTCCAGCATCAGGGGCGGGAAGCCGCCGTCGCGCACGGCGGTCGCGATGATCTCGCGTGCGAACGGGAACAGCAGGCGCGGGCACTCGATCATGACCAGCGGATGCAGGTTCTCCTTCGGCACGTTGGCGACGCGGAACACGCCGGCATAGGCGAGCTCGAACGAGAACATGATCTTGCCCGCGGTCTCGGCCTTGCCGTCGACCGACAGCGTCACCTCGAATTCGGTTTCGCTGAGATTGTTGGCGCTGACATTGATCTGGATGTTGATCTGGGGCGGCTGGCTCTGCTGCTGGAGCGAGCTGGGCGCGTTCGGATTTTCGAACGACAGGTCCTTGGTATACTGCGCCAGCACGTTGAGCTGGGGAGCCTGGGCCGCCTCGGGAGGGGTGCCGTTACCGTTGGTCATGAAAGTCTCTCCTTACCCGATTGGGGCTGAATTTCGCGGCGGTTGGCTAACATAGGGCCGCCTCGTTCCACAAGGACGAACGGTGCCGGATGAGGTATCCGGGGCCGCGCCCACAACTGTGACGCTCGGCCCGGCCTTTTGGCGAAATTACGCCTTAAATGATTGAAGATGCGCGATTTCCGGGCACGATCGGGTTTCCCCTTAAGGATAAAACGCGCTACACTCGCCGCTGTGCCAAAAGGCGCCATTGGCCGGGCAAGATTCCGTGCCTACATCCCATGGACCTGACGCGGGCCTAAAATGGTGATGTGGACTTGCCGTTCCCGTACGGAACGGTCTACTGGCCGGATTGATTTTCCCGGCAACGATCCTGAAGACCCTTCTCGATAAGACCAGAAAGCGAATACGACGTGGACATCTACACCATCATCTTCCTGGCGCTGGCGGTCTTTATCTTCCTGAGGCTGCGCAGCGTGCTGGGGCAGCGCACGGGCAACGAGCGGCCGCCGCCGTTCGACCGCAACGCGCTCCAGGGCGCCCAGGACAAGAACGTCGTGACCATGCCGGGCAAGGTGATCGACCAGGCCCCGCTGGCGCCGGCGACCGAGCCGGCCCCGCCCTCCGATCGCTGGAAGGGCCTCGCCGAGCCGGGCACCCCGCTCGCCCAGGGGCTCGACGCCATCGTCGAGAAGGATTCCACCTTCGACCCGCGCCATTTCATCTCGGGCGCGCGCGGCGCCTACGAGATGATCGTGCTGGCCTTTGCCAATGGCGACCGCCGCGCGCTGCGCGACCTGTTGTCGTCGGAGGTCTATGAGAGCTTCGACGCCGCGATCAAGGAGCGCGAGAAGAACGAGCAGAAGACCGAGACGCGCTTCGTCTCGATCGACAAGGCCGAGCTCGTCGGCGCCGAGCTGCGCGACCGTACCGCCCAGCTCACCGTGCGCTTCGTCTCGCAGATGATCTCGGCGACCCGCGACAAGACCGGCACCATCGTCGACGGCAGCGCCGACACGGTGGCCGACATCACCGACATCTGGACTTTCGCCCGCGACACCACCTCTCGCGATCCGAACTGGAAGCTGGTTGGCACCGGAAGCGCGAATTAAGACCCTTCTGAAGAATAGCGCGACGGCGCTCTGCGCAGGTGTCGTCGCGCTATCGTCGTTTTCGCTCGGCGCCGAGGCGGCCCGCCGCCACTATCGCAGTCATCACCATCATCTCCCGGAATTGGCTGCCCACCCTCCGCGGGCCTTGCCCTATCCGCAGCTTCCCTTGCCATTCGAGATATCAGGCGCGCAATACCTGCCGCTGGCCTGGGCCGACGTGAAGGGCTGGAGCGAGGACGACCATCTCGCCGCCTACAAGACCTTTCGCGCGAGCTGCAAGTCTATCAATGCACAGTCGGGTGCGGCTGAGCCGAAAGCGCTCGGCGCCTCGCTGAACGAGCCCTGCCGCGCCGCCAAATCGCTCGACCTCAGCGACGACGCGAAAGCAAAAGCCTTCTTCGAGCAGAATTTCGCGCCGCTGCGCATCTCCCGCCTTGGCGAGCCCGACGGTTTCGTCACCGGCTATTACGAGCCGGTGCTGGAGGGATCGCGCACGCAGACTGACGTCTTCAACGTGCCGGTCTATCGCCGCCCGTCAAACCTGTTCGTGCGCGGCTACAAGCAGGATTCGGTGAGCTTGCCCAACAAGGGGCCGGTGTACCGCAAGATCGGCCGCCGCAAGCTCGTGCCCTATTACGATCGCGGTGAGATCGAGGACGGCAAGATCGCCGGCCGCGGGCTCGAGATCGCCTGGCTGAAGGATCCGACCGATCTCTTGTTCGCCCAGATCCAGGGCTCGGCGCGGATCAAGTTCGACGACGGCGGCACCGTCCGGCTCAACTACGACGCCTATAACGGCTATCCCTACACCGCCGTCGGTCGCATCCTGATCGAGCGCGGCATCATTCCGAAGGAAGAGATGTCGATGCAGAAGATCAGGGAGTGGATGGCGCAGAACCCTGACGGCGCCAAGGAGCTGCGGCGCCAGAACCGTTCCTACATCTTCTTCCGCGAGGTCAATCTCTCCGACAAGGACGAGGCGGTCGGCGCGCAAGGCATTCCGCTCACCGCCGGCCGCTCGATCGCGGTCGACAAGTCGCTGCATGTCTACGGCACGCCGTTCTTTATCGAGGGCGAGCTGCCGATCGATTCCGAACGGTCCAAGACACCGTTCCATCGGTTGATGATCGCGCAGGACACCGGCTCGGCCATCATCGGCCCTGCGCGCGCCGATCTCTACTTTGGTGCCGGCCAGGAGGCCGGTCGCGTTTCCGGGCGGCTCCGCCATCCCATGCACTTTGTCATGTTGGTGCCGAAGGGCATCGATCCCGCGGCGCGGGCCGCGCGGCTGCCGGTGCCGGATCCCAGGCCGTCGGAGAAGATCGCAAGGCTGTTTCCGCAAACCGGGCCCACGAAGGATCTGGCCAAGGGCACGCCTGCCGCCGTCGCAACGCCGGATAAAAGCGAGACGGTCGCTACCGCCGGCCCGGTCCCGCTACCGGTGCCACGTCCCGTGATCGAGCCCGCTGCCGAGCCGCGGCGGCCGGTGAAGAATCGGTCCCATCGGCAGCAATGAAGCGATCGTCCCGTCCGCCCGTGCTGGAGCCTCGTCCCTCGCCGCGCCGCCGCGCGCTGAGCGAGGAGGAGCGCGAGCTGTGGGACCTCGTCGCCAAGCACGTCAAGCCGCTGCGCAAGCATCGCGCGCCAAAGCCGCCGGCCGGGCAGCGCGCGGAGTCTTCGCCCGCCGCGCCGGCTATGCGACCTGCGTCGTCACCGCGGCCGGTTGCGGCTGCGCCCGCGCCGCGCGTGGCAAAACCGGCGATGCCGCCGCTGGCGCCGCTCGGCAAGCGCGAGCGCACAAAACTGTCGCGTGGCCGCAGCGAGATCGAGGCGCGGCTCGACCTGCACGGCATGACCCAGATGCGCGCCCATCGTGCCCTCACCGGATTCCTGCACCGCGCCCATCATGACGGCCTGACCTTCGTGCTCGTCATCACCGGCAAGGGCCGCAGCGGCGGCGAAAGCGGCGTGCTGCGGCGGCAAGTGCCGGAATGGCTGAGCCTGCCGGAATTCCGCGCCTTCGTCGTCGGCTTCGAGGAGGCCGCAATCGGCCACGGCGGCGAGGGTGCGCTGTATGTGCGGATCAGGCGGGCGAGATTTTAAATCCGCTAGAACGGCCGGACGATTCCGACGCGCGGGATCAGGGTGAGGACCAGGCCGAAGATGTTGGTCCTCTTGTCGTCCGACGGGATCAACGCGGTTTCGCGCGCGGCGGGCAGCGTCTTCACCGCGTGCAGGATCAGGAACATGCAGACCGCCCAGTTCGACATCCAGCGCGAATAATCGAACACCATCGCGAACATGATGAGATAGGCGAGGCTGATGCCGAGCAGCGCCGCTATGACCAAGCGCCGGTGCAGCTCGTTCGCGAGCGCGGCGATCAGGTCGGCGAAATAGCGCCACAGTGGCGTGTGCAGCCAGAGCAGCAGCGCGAACACGGGCAGGCCGAGGATGTTGTGCGGCAGCCATTTCCAGGTGTCGGACACCTCCTTCGACAGCGGCTGGTACCAGATGTAGCTGAACTGGAGCAGGCTGGTGCGGGACGGATCGGCCATGCGGCTCTTCAGATAGGCCAGGAAATCCGCCTCGGGGATCGGCATCGTTCCCAGGAACTGCGCCGCCAAGAACAGCGTGCTCACGCACAGCAGCGCCACAAAACCGAATGCGATATTCGTTCTGGTGATGCCGTGCACGAGATAGTGCCTGATTCCGACGATGGTGATGATGGTCGGCACATACATCAGCAGATGGATGTGGTGGATCAGCACCAGGATGATCGCGAACAGCGTGGCTGTCGCGACGAACAGCAGCGAGCCCGCCGGCATCAGCAGCAGGATGAGCGCGAACACGCAGCCATAGATGTCGAAATGGCCGAGCGTGTGCATGAAATTCTTCAAGAAGTATGGCGAGCCCACGATCAGGACGAACAGCGGCAGCGTCTTATTGGAGAAGCCGAACGTCTTCTGGAAGAGCCTGAGGAACAGCCCCAGCGTCACCAGCCACGCCGCGCCTGAGATGGCGAACACGAGCCACACCGGCACCTTGTCCGTGAACAGCGCGACGATCGCCCCGATCAGCGCGCGCTTGATGAAGCCGAAATGGTAGTCGACGAGGAGGTGGATGTAGGGGACGTAAGGCGGCAGCAGGATCTTGTGAATGAACACGCCGACGATGACCGCCGCGTTGATCGCGAGCAGCACGCGCCAGGGATTCTTCTGGATGTCAGCGATCACGCCGCACCTGAGCTGGCGCGATCTATCTCCGCTGTCGTCCCGGGCAAGCGAAGCGCGACCCGGGACCCATAACCACAGGAGGTCGTGTGTGCCGGAATCGGAGCCGCCATCTGTTTCAATAAGGACCGCTGGTGGTTATGGGTCCCCGCGTTCGCGGGGACGACGGCGGAATAGATAGCTGATCTCTCGCGAACTACAAAATGAACCGGCTGAGGTCCGCGTTCTTGGCGAGGTCGCCGACGTGCTTCTGCACGAAATCGGCATCGACCTTGACGGTCTCACCGCTGCGGTCGGGGGCGGTGAAGGAGATCTCGTCCAGCACCCGCTCCATCACGGTCTGGAGCCGCCGCGCGCCGATATTCTCGACGGTGGAGTTGACGGCGACCGCGACGTCGGCGAGCGCGTCGACGGCGCTGTCGGTGATGTCGAGCGTGACGCCCTCGGTCTGCATCAGGGCGACATATTGCTTGATCAGCGAGGCCTCGGGCTCGGTCAGGATGCGGCGCATGTCGTCGCGGGTCAGCGCCTGCAACTCGACGCGGATCGGCAGCCGGCCCTGCAATTCCGGCAAGAGGTCCGACGGCTTTGCGACGTGGAAGGCGCCGGACGCAATGAACAGGATGTGGTCGGTCTTGACCGCGCCGTGCTTGGTCGAGACCGTGGTGCCTTCGATCAGCGGCAACAGATCGCGCTGCACGCCCTCGCGCGAGACGTCGCCGGCGGCGCGGCCTTCGCGCGCACAGATCTTGTCGATCTCGTCGAGGAACACGATGCCGTTGTTCTCGACGGCGCTGATCGCTTCCAGCGTCAGCTGATCGGAATCGAGCAGCTTGTCGGATTCCTCGTTGACGAGGATCTCGTGCGAGCCTTCCACTGTCAGCCGCCGCGTCTTGGGACGGCCGCCGAGCTTGCCAAAGATGTCGCCGATCGAGATCGCGCCCATCTGCGCGCCCGGCATGCCCGGGATCTCGAACATCGGCATGCCGCTGCCGGACGATTGCGTCTCGATCTCGATTTCCTTGTCGTTGAGCTCGCCGGCGCGCAGCTTCTTGCGGAAGGATTCGCGCGTCGCCGAGCTGGAATTGGCGCCGACCAGCGCGTCGAGCACGCGCTCCTCGGCGGCGAGCTGCGCGCGCGCCTGCACGTCCTTGCGCTTGCGCTCGCGGACCTGGGCGATCGCGACCTCGACGAGATCGCGGATGATCTGCTCGACGTCGCGGCCGACATAGCCGACCTCGGTGAACTTCGTCGCTTCCACCTTCAGGAACGGCGCATTCGCAAGCTTGGCGAGCCGCCGCGCGATCTCCGTCTTGCCGACGCCGGTGGGTCCGATCATCAAAATGTTCTTCGGCAGCACCTCCTCGCGCAGCGAGCCTTCAAGCTGCTGCCGCCGCCAGCGGTTGCGCAGCGCGATCGAGACGGCGCGCTTGGCGTCGGTCTGGCCGACGATGAAACGGTCGAGTTCGGATACGATTTCGCGGGGGGAGAAGTCTGTCATGTCTGCTTAGCTAGGGCTGGAGGCGGCCAAGGACAAGCCGCATTTTAGGTCAGATGATGGGCGGGCCGGATTGCCATTGCTTCACGGCCTCGAGCGGATGGATCAGCATCAATATATTGAGCGTCAGATTGTCGCGAATGTGGAGCGCCAGCATGATTTCGAAGGCGAGCCCGGTGAGGACGGTCACAGATATAGGGAGCACACGCGCGGCGAGGAACCCGAGCATCATGAACAGCGTGTCAGAGATCGAATTCACGATGCTGTCGCCGTAATAATCCAGCGAGATCGTGCCGGCGCGGTAACGCTCGATGATGAACGGCGAATTCTCGACGATCTCCCAGGCGCCTTCGATCAGCATCGCGATGATCAACCGGGCGGGCCAGGAGAGGCGTAGCAGCGGCAGCCGCGCGAACAGCAGCCAGGTCAGGCCATAGAACAGGAAGCCGTGCAGGACGTGCGAGAAACTGTACCAGTCGGCAATGTGCTGCGAATTCTCCGAGCTGTTCACCACGCCGTGCCAGAGCTTGACATAGCCGCAGGTGCAGATCGGCACACGCCCCATCGCGAACAGCACCGCGGCCTGCAGCGCCAGCAGCGACAGCGCGATGGCGACCCAGGCGAGCGGCGAGACTGCGGCCCTACTCGCGCGCGCGTGGACTAGCGTCATGGCTCGCGTACCATCAGCAGCGCCGTCCCGTCGGGCGTGTCGACCATGTGGTCGCGGACGAAACCTGCCTTCTCGTAAGCGCGCAGCGCGCGCGCGTTGAGCGGATCGGGGTCAGTGACCATGCGCGGCAGGCCGTGCCGGAAGCAATCATCGACAAATTGGCGGATGAACGCCGAGCCGTGGCCGCGCCCGACCATGTCGCCTTCGCCGATGAACTGGTCGATCCCACGCGTGCCCTCCGGCTGCGGCCCGAAGCCCGTATTCCAGGCGGTCAGGCGGTAGCACTGAAGATAGCCGAACGGCTTGTCGTCAGCCAACACGATGAACTGGTCCATGGCGGGCTCATCGAGGTCGCCGCTGACGAGTGTAAACTGCTCGTCCGGATCGCCCCACCATTCCCGCACATGCGCCTCCCTCAGCCACCGCCGGATCAGCGGCAGATCGGCCGTGGTCATCGGGCGGAAAGTGTAGGAGAGGCTCATCTAGCCGCCACAACGGTGCTTCGCCCCCTCTCCCGCTTGCGGGAGAGGGTTGGGGAGAGGGTATCTCAGCATCGGGACACTCCCTGGGTGGAGAGAGCCCTCACCCGGCGCTACGCGCCGACCTCTCCCGCAAGCGGGAGAGGTTACATCGGCTCCCGAGCTCCGCCGTCCAATCACAGGCAAGCTCTACCCGGTCGCCAGGCTCTCAATGGTCAGATTGCGGTTGGTGTAGACGCAGATGTCGGCGGCGATGTCGAGGGAGCGGCGGACGATGGTCTCGGCGTCCTTGTCGGTGTCGATCAGGGCCCGCGCGGCCGCCAACGCGTAGTTGCCGCCGGAGCCGATCGCCATCACGCCGGCCTCGGGCTCGAGCACGTCGCCGGTGCCGGTCAGGACCAGAGAGACGTCCTTGTCGGCCACGATCATCATGGCCTCCAGCCGCCTGAGGTAACGGTCGGTCCGCCAGTCCTTGGCCAGCTCCACCGCGGCCCGGGTCAATTGCCCCGGATATTGCTCGAGCTTGCTCTCCAGCCGCTCAAACAGGGTGAAGGCGTCGGCGGTGGCGCCGGCAAAGCCGCCGATGACGTCGCCCTTGCCGAGCTTGCGGACCTTCTTGGCGTTGGACTTGATCACGGTCTGGCCGATCGAGACCTGGCCGTCGCCTCCGACCACCACCTTGCCGCCCTTGCGGACCGTCAAAATCGTGGTGCCGTGCCAGCCCGGCGAGCTGTTCTGGGAATCCTGCATCGTAATCCTCGTTGTCCGGGCTGATTTAGGGGGTCGGGAGCCAAGGGACAACAGGCGCACAACGGGCCGTTCCGGGCCGAATTTCGCTCACCATAGGCAGAAGTAGAGGCCCCGCCAGCCGTTCCCGCAGTAGCGAAGGCGTCATTTGGCTGTTAAGAGACTGGCGTTTTCGGCTCAAAGAGCATGATCCGGAAAAGTGGGTACCGGTTTTCCGACAAGATCATGCTCAAAACCAACGTGGAAACCGATTTTCCATGCGCACCGCGACGATCAAGCGCAAGACCAAGGAAACCGACATCGAGGTCTCCGTGAACCTCGATGGCACCGGCGTGGCCAATATCGCGACCGGCATCGGCTTTTTCGACCATATGCTCGATCTCCTCGCCCGCCATTCCCGCATCGACCTCACGGTCAAGGCGGTCGGCGACCTGCACATTGATTATCACCATACCACCGAAGACACCGGCATCGCGCTCGGCCAGGCGGTCAAGCAGGCGCTCGGCAACATGGCGGGCATCACCCGCTATGCCGGCGTGCACATGCCCATGGACGAGACGCTGTCGCGCGTGGTCATCGACATCTCGGGCCGCCCGTTCCTGGTGTTCAAGGCCGACTTCCCCCGCGACAAGATCGGCGAGTTCGACACCGAGCTGGTGCGCGAGTGGTTCCAGGCCTTCGCCATCAACGCCGGCGTGACTCTCCACGTCGAGACCCTATATGGCGATAACAGCCACCATATCGCCGAGTCCTGCTTCAAGGGTCTGGCACGGGCGCTGCGCACCGCGGTCGCGATCGATCCGAAGGCTGCGGGCGAGATCCCGTCCACCAAGGGCTCGCTCGGCGGCTGACGTCTTCCGGCCGGCGGCATGCGCCGCTTGCGCTTTCTACTCAATTCTCGAGCACGGGGCATCGCCATGCCTGTCTACACAGTTCATGCTCCCTCTCCTGCCGGAGCCGATCTGCGTGCGACCGACAAGTTCGTGTTCGTGCGCGACGGCTTTCATTTCTGGGCGATGATCTTCGGCCCGTTCTGGCTGCTGTGGAACCGGCTTTGGCTGGCGCTGATCGGCTATCTGATTTTCGTGGCCGCATTCAACGCCGGCCTGTCCAGCCTCGGTGTCGGACGTTCGTCGATCTTCTTCTCAGATCTCATCGTCGCGCTCTTGATGGGTTTTGAGGCTTCGAGCCTGCGTCGCTGGACGCTGTCGCGCGGCAAATGGCGGCAGCTCGACGTCGTGATTGCCGACGACGAGGACACCGCCGAGCGCCGCTTCTTCGAGCGCTGGAGCCAGAAGCAGCACGGCATCGTCAACGATCAATGGGCCGTCGATCGCGGCGGCCCGCCACCGACCCGCAGCGTGCCGGGCCAGCAATTCTCGAACCCGCCGCCGATTCCGGCCGGCGGCATCATTGGTTTGTTTCCAGAACCGGGAGGGTCAAGATGAGCGTCGCCATCATCGATTACGGTTCCGGGAATCTGCATTCCGCCGCGAAGGCCTTCGAGCGCGCCGCGCGCAGCCTGGAAAATCCGCAAAAGGTTTTCGTCACCAGCGATCCCGATCAGGCCTATGAGGCTGACCGTCTGGTGCTGCCGGGCGTCGGCGCCTTCGCCGATTGCCGGCGCGGGCTCGATGCCGTCAACGGCATGGTTGAGGCGATCACCGAGGCGGTCCGCGTCAAGGCGCGGCCGTTCTTCGGCATCTGCGTTGGCATGCAGCTGATGGCGAGCCGCGGCAAGGAGCATGTCATCACCGAAGGCCTGAACTGGATCGGCGGCGACGTCGAGAAGATCACGCCGCGCGATGAAAACCTGAAGATCCCGCACATGGGCTGGAATACGCTCGAGGTGCTCAGGGAGCATCCGGTGCTGAACAAGCTGCCGCTCGGCCCCAAGGGCCAGCACGCTTATTTCGTGCACTCCTACCACCTCAACCCCGCCAGTGAGGCGGACGTGCTGGCGCGCGCCGATTATGGCGGGCCTGTCACCGCGATCGTCGCCAAGGACACCGCCATCGGCACGCAGTTTCACCCCGAGAAGAGCCAGCGTTTTGGTCTGGCCCTGATCTCGAACTTTTTGCGATGGAAACCGTGATTCTCTTTCCCGCGATCGACCTCAAGAACGGCCAATGCGTGCGCCTCGAGCAAGGCGACATGGCGCGCGCGACCGTTTTCAACCTCAATCCAGCAGCGCAGGCGCAGAGCTTTGCCGAGCAGGGTTTTGAGTATCTCCACGTCGTCGATCTCGACGGTGCGTTTGCCGGCAAGCCGGTGAATGCCGAGGCCGTCGAGGCGATGCTGAAGACGATCAAGATTCCGGTGCAGCTCGGCGGCGGCATTCGCGATCTCAAGACCGTCGAAGCCTGGCTCGACAAGGGCATCACCCGCGTCATCATCGGCACCGCCGCGGTGCGCGATCCCCAGCTGGTGAAGGAAGCCGCGAAGAAATTCTCCGGCCGCGTCGCGGTCGGGCTGGACGCCCGCGACGGCAAGGTCGCGGTCGAAGGCTGGGCCGAGACCTCGCAAGTCACGGTGCTGGAGATCGCAAAACGTTTCGAGGATGCGGGCGTTGCCGCCATCATCTTCACCGACATCGCGCGGGACGGCCTGCTCAAGGGCCTGAACCTGGATGCGACGATCGCGCTGGCCGACGCGATCTCGATTCCCGTGATCGCCTCCGGCGGCCTCGCCTCGATCGAGGACGTCAAGGCGATGCTGACGCCGCGGGCGAAAAAGCTCGCCGGTGCGATCGCCGGCCGCGCGCTTTACGACGGCCGGCTCGATCCCGCCGCCGCCCTCACCCTGATCCGCGACGCGCGCAGGAGCTGACACATGTTCAAGGTGCGCGTCATCCCCTGCCTCGACGTCAAGGACGGCCGCGTCGTCAAGGGCGTCAATTTCGTCGATCTGCGCGATGCCGGCGATCCCGTCGAAGCGGCGATCGCCTATGACGCCGCCGGCGCTGATGAGCTGACCTTCCTCGACATCACCGCGACCCATGAGAACCGCGGTATCATGCTCGACGTCGTCCGGCGTACGGCCGAGGCCTGCTTCATGCCGGTGACCGTCGGCGGCGGCGTGCGCGAGGTCAACGACATCAAGACGCTGCTGCGCGCCGGCGCCGACAAGGTCTCGATCAACAGTGCGGCGGTGTCGCGACGCGAGTTCGTCAAGGAAGCCGCCGAGAAATTCGGCGAGCAGTGCGTGGTGGTCGCGATCGACGCCAAGCGGGTGAAGCGCCCGGGCGGCGACCGCTGGGAGATTTTTACCCATGGCGGGCGCAACTCCACGGGCATCGATGCCATCGAATATGCCCAGGAAGTGGTCTCGCTCGGTGCCGGCGAAATCCTGCTCACCTCGATGGACCGCGACGGCACCAGGCAGGGTTTCGACATCCCGCTGACCCGGGCGATCGCCGACAGCGTTCCCGTTCCCGTGATCGCCTCGGGCGGCGTCGGCAATCTCGACCACCTCGTCGACGGTATCCGCGATGGCCACGCCACCGCGGTGCTGGCCGCCTCGATCTTCCACTTCGGGGAATTCACCATCCGCGAAGCCAAGGAGCATATGGCCCGGCGCGGGCTAGCCATGCGCCTTGATGCCTGACGACTCCGCTTCATAAAAATGCTACATAGGCGGGCGAGACCGGCTCGTTCAGCCGGACGTGTATTGAGTGTTCTGTATGGCGCGTTTCACGATCCATCACCTCGCCGAGACCATCGACGCCCGCGCGGCGTCCGGTGGCGAGGCCTCCTATACCCGCAAGCTCCTCGACAAGGGCGCCGAGCATTGCGCCAAGAAGTTCGGTGAGGAAGCAGTCGAAACCGTAATCGCAGCAGTCGAAAACGATCGCGCGCATCTGATCGCTGAAAGTGCCGACCTGCTCTATCACTTCCTTGTGCTGCTCAAGTCCCGCGGCGTAAAGCTGGAAGAGGTGGAAGCGGCGCTCGACAAGCGAACGAATATGTCAGGGTTGGAAGAGAAAGCGTCGCGCAAGAGCGGCAACTAGCCGAGGTGGAGAGGTCGCGTCATGGATATCCGCGCACCGGAGCAGCAGTATAACCCCTACCGCGTCTATTCGCGCGAAGAGTGGGCGCGACTGCGTGACGATACGCCGATGACGCTGGAGCCGGGCGAGTTCGACCGGCTGCGCTCCCTGCACGACCGCCTCGACTTGCAGGAGGTCGAGGACATTTACCTGCCGCTGTCGCGCCTGCTCTCGATCTATGTCGATGCGATGCAGCGGCTGTATTACGCCGAGCGCCAGTTCCTCAACATCCGCGACCGCAAGGTGCCCTATATCATCGGCGTCGCCGGCTCGGTCGCGGTCGGAAAGTCCACCACGGCCCGCGTGCTCCAGGCGCTGCTGGCGCGCTGGTCGCCGCGGCCGAAAGTCGAGCTGATCACCACGGACGGATTCCTCTATCCGAACGCGGTGCTCGACCGGCAGGGCATCATGCAGAAGAAGGGTTTTCCGGAGAGCTACGACCTGCCGCTGCTCTTGAGCTTCCTCTCCGACATCAAGTCCGGCCGCCGCCATGTGCGTGCGCCGGTTTATTCGCATCTGACCTACGACATCGTGCCGGGCCAGTGGGCCGAGGTCGACCAGCCCGACATTTTGATCGTCGAAGGTGTCAACGTGCTGCAGACCGGCAAGCTGCCGCGCGACGGCAAGGCGGTGCCCGTCGTCTCCGACTTCTTCGATTTCTCGGTCTATATCGACGCCGACGAGGCGGCGCTGCGGCAGTGGTACATCAAGCGCTTCCTGGCGCTGCGCGACACCGCGTTCACCAATCCAAAGTCCTACTTCAACCGCTATGCGCTGCTGTCGGACGAGGAAGCCACCGCGACCGCGATCGCGATCTGGGAACGCACCAACCTCGCCAACCTCGAGGACAACATCTTGCCTACCCGCCCCCGCGCGACGCTGATCCTGAAGAAGGGCGCCGATCATACCGTGGAGAGCGTGGCGCTGCGGCGGCTGTGACGGTGCTGTAGCCGTAGGCCGCGGTGCCGTAGTAGGGTGGGCAAAGGCGCGAAGCGCCGTGCCCACGCTCTGTGCCTGTTGTCGAACGATGCGTGGGCATCGCTTCGCTTTGCCACCCTACGGCACCTTCGATGTGGCTACACCGCCAGATGCCGCGCTGCCGCCAGTCCGGTCAGCGCCTCTTCCAGCTTCTCGCGATCGAGCGGCTTGATCAGAAACCCGTTCATCCCGGCCTCGAAACAGGCGTAGCGATCTTCCACCAGCGTATTGGCGGTGAGCGCGAGGATCGGCGTGTGCTGGCCGCCGGTAGCGGCCTCATGGGCGCGGATGCGTTTGGTCGCCTCGATGCCGTCGAGCTGCGGCATCTGGATGTCCATCAGCACGAGATCATAGGGCGTGCCCGCCGATGCCGCCGCGAGCCAGGACTCCAGCGCGGCCTCGCCATGGACGGCGATGACGACGCGGTGACCGAGTTTTGTCAGCAGCGAGCGCATCAGCAGCGCGTTGATCTCATTGTCCTCGGCGACGAGGATCGACATGCCCCTTGCCGGGGCTGCGCCGGTGGAGTCGGCCGGCGGCTCCGGCGCGAGGTCGGGCGAGGCGACCTCGGGCGTCAGCGCGAGCCGTGCGGCGAGCGAGGCGGCGCGTAAGGGCTTGACCAGGAAGCCGGTGAAATCAGCCGAAAACTTCTCGTGGCGCGAGCTCGACGTCAGCAGCACCAGCCGCTGCGCCGCATGCGCGCGCGCCAGCCCGCCAAGCCGGTCGGCGATGGCTGCGCCGATCGCGCGATCGACCAGCATTGCGTGCCAGGATCGCTCCGGCAGCAGCGCTTCCGCGACCGAGGCATCGGACGTCATGCAGGTCTGGCCGCCCCAGCGTTCCAGGCGCCGCGCGATCAGCGAGGCCTCGATGCCGTCGGCAACCAGCAGGATCGACTTCCCGGTAAGGTCAGGGTTCGGAAACGCCGTCTGTCCTGCGCCGCCCGGCGATGCCGCCAGCGGCAGCGCGACCTCGAAGGTTGCCCCCTTGCCCGGCTCGCTCGTCAGCGTGATGCGGCCGCCCATGCGCTTGACGATGCGCTCGCTGATGGCAAGGCCAAGCCCGGTGCCGCCATAGGTGCGGGCGACGCGCGCGTCGGCCTGCTCGAATTCGCGGAAGATGCGCTGCTGCGCGTCGGGTGCGATGCCGATGCCGGTGTCGCGCACCAGAAAACTGATCTCATTCTGCCAGATGCCGGGCTCGACGATCAGCGCGACCCCGCCGTTTGCCGTGAACTTGATGGCGTTGCCGGCGAGGTTGAGCAGCACCTGACGCAGCCGTGCGGCGTCGCCGACCACTTCCAGCGGCAGGCGCTCGTCGACATAGGCGGCAATCTCGAGCTGCTTGGCCTGCGCGCGCGGCGCCAGCAGCTCTGTGATCTCCTCGATCAGGGTGGAGAGCGCGAACGGGCGCAGTTCGAGATCAAGCTTGCCGGCCTCGATCTTGGAATAGTCGAGCAGCTCCTCGATCAGCGCCATCAAGGCTTCGCCCGATGTCTTCACTGCCCTGGCGTAGGTCGTCTGCTCCGGCGTCAGCGTGGTGTCGAGCAACAGCCCGCCCATGCCAATGATGCCGTTCAGCGGCGTGCGAATCTCGTGCGAGGCCATCGCCAGGAAGCGCGATTTGGCGCGGTTGGCGGCGTCGGCCTGGTCGCGCGCATCGGACAGCGCGCGTTCGCTCTCGGTGCGGTCGGTGACGTCGCGCCCGACGCTCTGCAATTCGGCGGGCTGGCCGGCGTCGAGCCGGACATAGCCTTCGCGCCAGGCGATCCAGCGCGCGCCGAGCGGGGTTGCGATCTTCTGGTCGTGGACGCGCGTGCCGCTGCTCTCGCGCGCGCTGTCGCCCTGCTCCAGCACGTCAAAGTCAAATCGCGTGCCGACCAGCGCGCCGCGCGGCTGCCCCGCGAGCGCGCAATAGGCGTCATTGGCGAAGGTGATGCGGCCCTGGGTGTCGCGCAGCACGATCAGATCGCCCTGCTGCTCGAACAGGCTGCGCGCGCGCTCCTCGGCTTCCTTCAGCTCCCAATTGCGGTCGATCAGCGCCTCGTTATGCGCGGCGAGCTTGCGCATCCGTTTGTTGACGAAGCGCAGGCGCATGCTCAGCGTGGCAAGGCCGAGGCAGGCGAGCGCGAACAGGAAGCTCGCGCCGATCGCAAAGGCGTGGGGATCGTAGCCGGAATTCTCGGCCCGGCTGCCGGTGACGAAACCATAGGCGCCACCGAAGGTCGCCGAGAAGATCATGAAGGAGCGGATCGCGAAGGCGATGCGGGGATGCCGCCGCCTGAAGCGGCGCATGCGCACCTTGATCCGGAACATCCGATCCATCTCCACCGACCCTTATCCGAAACCCCGCTGCCAGCGCGTGCGACGATGTCGTGCCGACCTTGCGAACAGTTTGAGGCTTTGGGGCAGCCTCCAAACAGGGTTGACGAGGTGTTAATGCCTCAGAGCATGATCCGGACCCGAAGGGCCGCGTTTGCGCAAAGTGTGCAGCGGTTTTCCGGAAAGATCATGCTCAAACCTAGAGCGAGGCAGCATGGAGGTGGCGGTGGCCGCCGCGGGCGCCGACGATCAGCGCCGCCGCCTCGCGCTGGGAGAACGTCCGCGAGCGCACATAGATGCGGTAATCCGCCGGTCCCTCGGTGGAGAGATAGATCACCGGACCGCCATCGACGGGCTGCGCGGCAATCGAGACGAGGCGGTTCGACGCAGTAGCCTCGCAGGAGTCCGGCTCGGACCCGAGGCCGTCGTCGACGACGGCGAAGTCCGCAGCGTCCGCATCATCGGTGATCTGAACCCGCACCGTTGCCTTGTCGGGATCGTCGGTGAAGGCGACATGGACACCGGCGGTCCAGAACAGCGATGTCAGCTCGACCGAGGTTTCGCCGAGAGCGATGCAGGGATGCGAGACCGATCCGATCTCGCCGCGGGCGAACACCGCAGCCGCCAACAAGGGAACAACCGAGGCCAGGATCTTGAAACGCAACATGACACTCTACTCACCAAGGCCGCTCGGGAACTGTCCCCTTAAGAACGCATGGCCTTATGGTTTGCAGAGCGTAAAGGAAACTCGTTACCGCCGGGTTGATGCGCAGAATGATCAGGCGAGCTGCCGCACATCCTCCGCGAGTGCGCGGTAGGACAGGGCCTCGGCGAGATGCAGCCGGCCGATCTTGTCGGCATTGTCGAGGTCGGCGAGCGTGCGTGCCACCCGCAGCACGCGGTGATAGCCGCGCGCCGATAGCCGCATGGTCTCGGCAGCGTCGCGCAAGAGTTTCTGTCCCTGTGCGTCGGGCTTGGCGACGTCCTCCAGCACGGAGGCGGGCGCTTCGGCGTTGGTGCGGACATTGGGCAGGCCGGCATCGGCATAGCGTGCAAGCTGGATGTCGCGCGCCGCCGCGACGCGCGCGGCGACTTCGGCGGATCCTTCCGCCGGCGGCGGCAGGATCAGATCGGCTGCGGTGACCGCGGGCACCTCGATGCGCAAATCGATGCGGTCCATCAGCGGGCCGGAGATGCGCGCCTGGTAGTCGCCGGTGCAGCGATCGACGCGGCCGCGCTTGCAGGCATAGCCCGGCTCGAACGCGTTGCCGCAGCGGCACGGATTCATCGCTGCGACCAGCATGAAGCGCGCCGGATAAGTGACGCGGTGGTTTGCGCGCGACACCGCGACCTCTCCGTTCTCCAGCGGCTGGCGCAGCGAATCCAAGACGCGCGGATCGAACTCCGGCAGCTCGTCGAGGAACAGCACGCCCTGATGCGCCAGCGAGATCTCGCCGGGCTTTGCGCGCATGCCGCCGCCTGTCAGCGCCGCCATGCTGGCCGAATGATGCGGCGAGCGGAACGGCCGCCGCGCGGTCAGCGCGCCGCCTTCGATCTCGCCGGCAACGGAGGCGATCATCGAGACCTCGAGCAATTCGCCCGGCGACAGCGGCGGCAGGATCGAGGGCAGGCGCGCCGCCAGCATCGATTTGCCGGCGCCGGGCGCGCCGATCATCAGGAGATGGTGTCCGCCGGCGGCCGCGATCTCCAGCGCGCGCTTGGCGCTCTCCTGGCCCTTGATGTCGCGCAGGTCGAGCGTGGAGGCGGCGGCCTCGTGCACCTTCGGCGAGGGACGCGACAGCACCTGCGTGCCCTTGAAGTGGTTGGCGATCTGGATCAGCGAGCTTGCGGCGATGATCTGGATGTCCGGGCTCGCCCAGGCCGCTTCGGAGCCGCAAGACGCCGGGCAGATCAAGCCTTCCTCGCGCATATTGGCGCCGATCGCGGCCGGCAGGACGCCGGCCACCGGCGCGATCGAGCCGTCGAGACCGAGCTCGCCCAGCACGGTAAACCCCGTCAGCGCATCCGGCGGGATCGCGCCGATCGCCGCCATCAGCCCGAGCGCGATCGGCAGGTCGTAATGGCTGCCTTCCTTCGGCAGGTCGGCCGGCGCCAGATTGACGATGATCCGCCGCGCCGGCAGCGCCAGCCCCGAGGCGATCAGCGCCGAGCGCACGCGTTCGCGCGCCTCCGAAACCGCCTTGTCCGGCAGGCCGACGATGGCAAAGGCCGGCAGGCCCGGCGCGACCTGCACCTGCACGTCGACCGCACGAGCCTCGATCCCCTCAAAGGCGACGGTAGAAACCCGCTGAACCATGCCCGAACCAGCCTGCCCTCTCGTACAATCGAGGGTAGCAGAGCCCGGCGCACTCCGCAAGAACAATACGGGAACATTTCCGGGCGAGGCAAGTCTTAACGAGCCGTAAACGGGGGCCAGACACTAAGCCTCGAATGCGAGCGGCTGCGCTCAGCACATCCCAACGAATGTTCGCTACTTCTAAGGTGCGGGATGGGCCGTGGTCTAACGGGTGAACAGTTCAAATGCTTGCAAATCGCCGGAGAAGCGAACGTCGGGTGTGCAGCCGGCTCGCCAAGATTCATTTTGGCGCGGGCTCGCTGCCGCGGGATTGCACGATCACGGATATCTCGGATGGCGGCGTGAAGGTCGTGGCTGAATTTCTGGAAGTGCCGCCGCAATTCACCATCATCTTCGCGCCGGACTATTCCCGCCAATGCCGCCTGCGCTGGCGTATCGGCTGCGAATTCGGCGCCGAATTCACCGACTAAGGTCTGAACGACTGTCTCTTTAACGGGACTTTAGCGTTAATAGGCAAAGCATCTCTGATCAGTCGCCGAGTGATCAGAGTATGTCCAAGCGTTTGCCCGTTGCCTCTCCCCCGGCGCGATATCTGTTGTCCGCGTTCCTGGCACTTGCCCTCGGCGGCTGTCAGACCACCGGCCTCGAGGACGTCACCGGCGCGCTTGGCGGCAAATCGGAGACAGCCGGCAAGGCCGATCCGAAGTCGGACATGGACACCTTGCGCGAGCGCTATCGCGCCAAGCCCAGTGATCCCAACGTCGCGCTGGAATACGGCAAGGCGCTGCGCGAGAGCGGCCAGCGCGCGCAGGCGGTCGCGGTGCTGGAGCAGGCCGTGCTCGGTCATCCCAGCAACAAGGCGCTGCTCGCCGGCTATGGCCGTGCGCTCGCCGACAACGGCAATTTCCAGCAGGCCTTCGACGTGCTCGGCCGCGCGCATTCGCCCGAGGATCCCGACTGGCGCATTCTGTCGGCGCAGGGCGCGGCGCTCGATCAGCTCGGCCGCAACGAGGAAGCGCAGCAATATTACGCCGCGGCGCTGAAGATCGCGCCCGACGAGCCGACCGTGCTGTCCAATCTCGGCCTGTCCTACGTGCTGCAGAACAATCTGCCGAAGGCCGAACAGGTGCTCGGCCGCGCCTATCAGCGCAATCAGAACGATGCGCGGGTCCGTGCCAATCTCGCACTCGTGCTGGGATTGCAGGGCCGCGAGTCCGAGGCCGAAATCCTCGTGAAGGCCGATCTGCCGCCGGACCAGGCCGCGGCCAAGGTCACGGCGCTGCGGCAGCTGCTGGCAAAGAAGCAGCAGCGGGCGGACAGGTAGCCGGCCTCTATAGACGCCTTATGGGATGAGACTCACCTAGCGCTCCGACGGAGAGCTTACGACGCCTTGCGGTGCGGCGCGGAGCTGCGGCTTGACCGGCCCTTCAGCTTCTTCAGCAGCGGACCGAGCAGCGAGCGCTTCGGCTTCTTCACCTCGCCGCGGCCGGCGAGGCGGTTCGCCATATTCTGGAACAGCTCGGTGGTGCGGTGACTCCTGGACACCTCCGCGATCATCTGGCCGTTGTTGGCTGCGGTCGAGAACAGTTTCGAATCGAACGGGATCACCGCGAGCGGCTGGCTCTCCATGGTCTTGGCAAATGCCTTGACCTCGATCTCGGCGCGCTTGTGCATGCCGACCTGGTTGATGCAGTACAGCGGCGGCCGGTCGTTCGGCCGCGCCGCCTTGAGCACGCTGAGCATGTTCTTGGTGTTGCGCAGGTTGGCAAGATCAGGCTCGGCCACGATCACGATGTCGTCGGCATTGACCAGCGCGCGCCGCGTCCAGCCCGACCATTGATGGGGCACGTCGAGCACGATGCAGGGCGTGGTCATGCGCAGCGTGTCGAACACCGCATCAAAGGCTTCCGCGCCGAAATCGTAGACGCGGTCAAGCGTGGCGGGTGCAGCAAGAAGGCTGAGGCGGTCGGTGCATTTGGCGAGCAGGCGTTCCATCAGCGCCGTGTCGGGGCGGTCCTGCGACAGCACCGCATTGGCGATGCCCTGCACCGGGTCCTGGTTGTAGTCGAGGCCGGCGGTGCCGAAGGCAAGGTCGAGATCGATCACGACGGAATCGAGCGCGAGGTCGCGCGCGATGGTCCAGGCGACGTTGTGCGCGACCGTGGACGCGCCGACGCCACCCTTGGCGCCGACCACGGCAATGACGCGGCCGGTGATGATGGCTTCGGACGCCGAGAACAGGCTGCAGATGGAGCGGACGACGTCGAGGGTCTCGACCGGTCCCACCACATAGTCGTTGACGCCGCGGCGGACCAGCTCGCGATAGGGCGCGGTGTCGTTGGGATTGCCGATCACCACCACGCGGGTGCCGGGATCGCAGACGCCGGCGAGATCGTCGAGACCCTCGAGGATGTCGCGCGTACCGTCGGACTCGATCACGATGACGTTCGGTGTCGGCATCGAATCGTAGACTTCGATCGCCGCGGCGAGGCCGCCGCTCTTGGCGGTCAGATGCGCCTTGGCGAGCCGGCGGTCCTGCCCGGCGGCGATCACCGCCTGGAGCGTCTGCTCGGTCTCGCAAAAGGCCTGCACGGAGATGCGAGGAACCGGCGCAATGTGTTCCTCGGGGTGCTGCGGATCGTCCGCCTCTTCGTCGTGGACGCTGGTCATTTGCCTGTGTCGCTCAGTTTGGCCCTGTCGGACTCTGGATAGGTGGTCGCGGTCGTCGAGCCCTTGCGGTAACGGTCGAAGGCGATCTCGCGCCGCGCGGTATAGGCCGGCGTCTCCGCGCGCGGCTGCTCGAGGTCGGCGGGATTGTCGATCATGGCCGCGAGGTTACGCTGGCTGGCGCAGCCGAGATTGAAGTAGGGATGGTTCTCGTTGTAGCCGGGATCGAGGATGGACGGACCGACGTCTTCCGGCCACAGCCCGCAGGGGCCCGCGACGGCCGTGATCTTCGAATAGCTCAGGCGGATGGTCGGCAGCAGTCCGGGATCCTCGGGGCGGTAGCGATGCTGGACGATGGCGCGCGACGGCACGCCGCCGGAGGCGAGCACGGAGCGGATCTCCTGATAGGTCGCCGCCGCGGCGCGTGAATTCGCGGTGTCCACGGGCACGTCGACCACGACGGCGCCGGTGCCTTCGCGCACCCAGTCCCGGGCGATGCCGGCGACGTCGGCGTGCTGCGCGGCCGAGAGGCCGCCTCTGGCCTTGCCGACGAAGATCACGATCGACTTCTTGCCTTCCTGCACCGCGATCGGGTGGCGCTGGCGGTAGTCGGTCGGCACCGTCTGGGTGACGATTTCGCCAGTGGTGTTGCAGGCGCCGAGCAGGACGGAGAGCCCCGTCAGCGCCAGCGCAATCCGTAAGCTGCGACGTCGATCGGCTGTCATCTTCGTCATCGCCTTATCCCCTCCTGCCCCGTGTCTCGCCCCGGCCCCCAAGCCGTCGGTCTCAGTCGATGATGAAGCCGAAATCGCCGCGGAAGCCGTCGATCGGATCGACGCGGCGGCCCGCGATGCCATAGAGGCGGTTCATGCGGCCGAGCAGCGCGGTCTGCGCATCCGAGGCCGGTGCAAAGCCGTCATCGGGCCGCGACAATTCTTTCTGGGCGACCGCGCGCACCACGTAGGGCGTCACGATCACCATCAGCTCGGTCTCGTTGTTGACGAAGTCCTGGCTGCGGAACAGCGCGCCGAGGATCGGCACCTGGTCGATTCCGGGCAGGCCGTTGATCGCCTGCTTGGTCTGCTGCTGGATCAGGCCGGCCATCGCCATCGAGCCGCCCGAGGGAATTTCCAGCGTGGTCTCGGCGCGGCGGGTCTGGATCGAGGGGATCGTGATCGAGTTGTTCACGGACGACGACACCGCCTGCGTCACGGTGATCGCCTGCTGGTTCGACAGCTCCGAGACCTCGGTCATGACCCGCAGGCTGATGCGGCCTTCGCTGAGCACGACCGGCGTGAAGTTCAGCGAGATGCCGAACTTCTTGTAGGAGATCTGGGTGGTACAGACGTGGGTGATGGGATCGCAGGAATAGCCTGCGGGAATCGGGAATTCGCCGCCCGCGATGAAGGTCGCGGATTCGCCCGAGATCGCCGTCAGGCTCGGTTCGGCCAAGGTGCGCATCACGCCGGCGGTTTCCATCGCGCGCATTGTGGCACTGACGGTGGCCACGCCCTTGGCCATGCCGGCGACGCCGAGCCCGTTGGTGCCGACCAGCGGGCCGCCGGAGACCGTGAACGGGTTCGTATTGTTGAAATTCACCACCGCAGTGCCGGCGTTCAGGCTGGCGCTGAGATCGACGCCGAGCTGCTTGACGATGTCGCGCCTGACTTCGCCGACGACGACCTTGAGCATCACCTGGTCGCGGCCGCGCACGACGATGTTGTTGACGACCTTGTCCGAGCCGCCGACGAGCTTTGCGGCGACGTCACCGGCCTGCTGGGCCTCGACCGGGCTCGACACCGAGCCGGTCAGCATCACGCTGTCGCCGACGCCTTCGATCTGCACGCCCGGCAGCGACTGGCGCAGCGCCGCGCGCATGCCGTTGAGATCGCGCTTCACCGCGATGTCGTAGGCGGCGACCTGCTGGCCGTCGGCGGTGAAGAACACGACATTGGTCTGGCCGACCTGGCCGCCGATGATGTAGGCGCGCTGGGCCGAGCGGATCACCGCGTTGGCGATCTTGGGATCGGCCACCAGCACGTCCTTGACCTCGCGCGGCAGGTCGATGACGACGGATTTGCCCACGCCAAGCGAGAGGAACCGCGTGCGGGCCGATGCAATGGTCGAAACCGGCGATATGCTGAGATCCGGCGGCGCCTGCATCGGCGCCTGGTCGCCGACCGGCGCATCCGCGGCGGTGACGAAATCGGGGGCTGCGACCAGCCCCAGCATCAGCATTGCCCCTGCTAAGGACGAGCGCGCGCGCTTCCCCCGAAGGCGCAGGCCCATCCGATCTTCCCCGTAGTTCATGCTATCCCCATCATCACTTCTGTGACGTCAGCTGCCGCGCCTGCACCCCGTAACGGATCACGTTCACACCGCCCGGACGCTTGACCGCCTCCTCAGGCGTGCCGTCGATGGCGTTGGCATCCACGATGCTGCGCAGCGCGAGCGTCAGCGTGCCGCCTTGGCGCGCGGCCGAGAGCGTGGCGACCTGGTCGGGCCTGAGCTCGAGCGTGACGGTCTTGCCGACGACGGCGTTCTGGCCGTCCTTTTCTTTCGGCGCCTGGTCGATCGCGAGCACGCGGATATTGGTCAGGATGACCTCGGACAGGATGAGGTCGTTGCCGCCGGTCGGGCCGTTGTTGTTGCCGCCGTCAGGATTCTTCAGGCGGCGGGTCAGCACGATGTCGACGCGGTCGTTCGGCAGGATGAATCCGCCGGCGCCGGTCTCGGCGGAAATCTCGGTGGAGACGGCGCGCATGCCCGACGGCAGGATCGCGGCCATGAAGCCGGAGCCCTCGGCCTTGACCAGCTTCTGCTCGCGGATCGGCTCGCCCTGCATCAACGGCACGCGCGCGATCGAGCCGGTGAGCTGGGTCTGCGCCTCGGGCCTGTTGTCGCGACGGATGAAAGCGCCGCTCGCGGTCGCCGCCGGCCAGGCCTGCCATACCAGGTCCTCGGGCTTCACGGCCTGACCGAGCTGGATGTCGTTCTTGGCGACCAGAACCTCGATCGTCGGCAGCTTCTCGACGACGGGAAGGACGGGTGCGGGAATATTCTGATAGCCGCTCGCCAGATACGCAGCGACGCCGCCGGCGCCCAGTGCGATGACGAGAACGACAATGCGTGCGGTGTTCATACGCTTCTACTCTTACGCGGGGCACTCGAACCGCACCTAGCGGGTTCCCCTGCGTCGATGAGTAGGGAGGAAAAGTATAAGGGGTGTTGCGAGGTCGAATGTGATCGCCGGTCACGCTGCTGGTTTTGGGCAGATGGTGAACGCCGCGTTATCCGGTCGGCCAGCGGCCCCGTAGTTTCACGCGGGGCCGCTCCTGCGTTCGCACGAGGCGCGAGGCGTCATGGTGAACGGGTGGTTAGTGGCGCGCGAGCTGATGCTGCGCCATGACGTGACAGGCGCCATCTCGCCCGCCGACGCCACCGCTCTCAAGATTCACTGGCAGGGATAGCGCCGGCCATCCTTTGCCGCGAATGTATTCGTCGCCGGATCGTACGAGCGATAACGTTGCGCGCAGGAGGTCGCGTGTTGCTGGGCGGCCGCCGCTTCCTGCTGCGCGGCGGCGCTGGCTGCACCGGCTGCGATCGCGCCGCCGATGAGGCCACCGACCAGTCCGCCCACACCGGCGCCGTTGTCATAGCACTGTCCGTAACGGCACCAGACCTGCTCGGTCATTTCAGGCGCCGTGGCAGCAAGGCCCGGATTGGTCTGTAACGGCGCCGACATCGCGGAGGTCGACAACAGCGCGACGCCGACGGCGGCCATCAGGACGATTTTTGACATGTGATCGTTTCGCATCGAATTTCCTGCTTCATTGCTGTGGGTGCAGGGCACCTGCCACCCGCTTCCCTTGAACGCGGCGTTCACTGGCCGGCTGCATCCACCACACGGCAGAGGTTGGTGCTGATGCCTGGAGCCACCTGTCCCGGCGGCATGATGAAGACCGCATCGATGCGGCTGCCTTTGACGTCCTTGCGCACGACGACGCGCAGCGTCTGCGGCCGCCCGGATCCGGTCGTCTCCTGCTGAGTGGTCAGCGTGCCAAGCGCCTTGTCGACGTTCACGTCGACGAAGCCTTCCGCCATGACGGCACGGGAGACCCTGTCGAGGGCAACGGCGGGATTGACCGATGGGAAGATCATCCAGACCTTGTGGGTCGTGCCCGTGACCAGCGGAACACCGCTCATCTGATAGTGGTCTGCGCAGCTGTCGGCCCGCGCCGGCATTGACGAAACAGCCATCAGCGCGACCGCGCAAATTGTTCTCGTAAGCATGTTTTCATAACCTGTTTGAGGCAGTCGGGGGGACTTAGGCCAGCCACGCCGCAAGTCCATGGTCGCCGTCGCATTCGGGATGGGGACGTTCGGATTCTGGCCTGCGTGCCGCGGCACAATTGCGCGATCTGGATGTTTCGTGCGGCAATTGGATATCGAGCGCGGCCGCTCGGCCCGCGTTCACCGGAATTGTGCTAGCGTGGTGCTGCGGTCTCTCGCGGACGCCCTGAACGATGGATGTCGCATGCTCGAAGACATAATCGCTGCGCCCCTTGCCCGATCAGGATCGTCGTTTCAGGAGCTGCTCGAAATACTTCGGCCTCATGGGATCAACGCTCATTCCGCGCCGAAGCCCGACGGATCATTTCGTTGGCATGCGGATGTTGCAGTCGGCGCCGGCATGGACGTGGTGCGGGCGGAGCTGTCCGCAGGCTGGGACTGGCGCTATTCATACGGCAAATCGTCGGGTGAGCTCGCCATCAGCCTGCTGAACGCCGGCAAAGCCGAATTGCTCATCGCAGGAAAGAGCGTACAGCGAACGTCCACTGACGTGGCCATCGTGTCGCTTCCGAACCTGCAGGAGCAGAGCGTCGAAGCGGTGGATGGAAGATATTCGAGTGTCACGCTGACATTGCACACGGATGTGGTGACCAAGGCTCTGTCTGCGACGTTCGGAAGCGCGGCTCTGGACGATCTCGATCTGACGCCGAAGCTCGATTTGTCGACCAGTGCCGGGCAGATCCTGTTTCAGCTCATTCGTGCCAGTACGGCCGGCCTGCGTGACGGGATTCTTGCACGCTCGCCGAAAGCCAGTGCTCTGCTCTCGGAAGCCGCGATGCAGCTGATCCTAGAAAATGTTCCGCATCGGCTGACCGACCGCCTGAACCGCCATCCCATGGATGCGCCGCCTCGCCACGTCAGGCGGGCCGTCGATTACATGCGGGCCAACCTGCATCTGCCGCTGACGATCGCCGATATTGCCGGGAATGTCGGGATCAGCAGCCGGTTGCTGCAATCGGGATTTCGCCGAATCCACGGCACGACGCCGGTCGCCTATCTGCGCAGAATTCGACTCGAAGCGATCCACGACGAGCTGTCGCGACCGGAGAATCTGCTCCCGGTCAGCGAGGTCGCGTTGAAATGGGGCTTTACCCACATGGGCCGGTTTGCGGCGTCCTACCGTGCAGCGTTCGGCCTATATCCGTCGGAGACAGTCCGTCGCGCCCGGGGATTCTGCGGCTGAAGGAGCCGACGCAAGGCTTCGAAGCTATTTCTTTCGCTTCTGCTCGATCGTGTCCCAGATCTTCGCCGCGACATCAGGGCCGCCGAGCCGCGCGATGGCGCGGATGCCCGTGGGCGAGGTCACGTTGATCTCGGTGAGATTGCCGTTGATGACGTCGATGCCGACGAACAGCAAGCCGCGCTCGCGCAGCGCCGGACCGATCGTCGCGCAGATCTCGCGCTCGCGCGGCGTGAGCTCGGTCTCCTTGGCCGCGCCGCCGCGCACCATGTTGGAGCGGAGGTCGTCGGTGGCCGGCACGCGGTTCACCGCGCCGGCGAACTCGCCATTGACGAGGATGATGCGCTTGTCGCCGTGCTTCACCTCGGGAATGAATTGCTGGATCACCCAGGGCTCCTTGAAGGTGACCGAGAACATGTCGAACAGCGAGCCGAAATTCATGTCCTGCGGCATCACGCGGAACACCGCCGCGCCGCCATGGCCGTGCAGCGGCTTCATCACGACGGCCCCGTGCTTGTCGCGGAACGCGTTGATCTCGTCCAAGTCGCGCGAGATCAGAGTCGGCGGCATCAGCTGCGGGAAGTTCATCACGAACAGCTTTTCCGGCGCGTTGCGCACGGAGGCGGGGTCGTTGACCACCAGCGTCTTCGGATGGATGCGCTCGAGGAAATGCGTCGAGGTGATGTAAGCGAGGTCGAACGGCGGATCCTGGCGCAGCAGCACCACGTCAAAGCCGTTCAGCGCCTCGCGCCTGGGCTCGCCGAGGGTGAAATGGTCGCCGGGCTCGTCGCGCACGGTCAGGAGCTGGACCGGAGCCACGATCTCGTCGCCGACCATCGAGAGCTTATCGGGGGTGTAATAGGACAGGCCATGGCCGCGCTTCTGCGCCTCCAGCAGCAGCGCGAAGGTCGAATCGCCCTTGATGTTGATGCGGGCGATGGGGTCCATCTGGACGGCGACGTTGAGTTTCATGGTCTGCCTTTCAGGTCGAGGCGTCGAATGCCGCCAACACATGGCGCGGAAGTGAGCGCGGCGCAATCAGCATGGCGTCGAATCGCAATTCGAATTCGGCATGCTCGGGATGCGCCACGAGCCAGCCTTGCGCGGCGTCGATGATGCGCTGCTGCTGGCGCGGGGTCACCGCATAAGCGGCGTCATCGAGGCTGGCGCGGGCCTTGACCTCGATGAAGGCGATCAAATTGCGGCGGCGCGCCACGAGATCGATCTCGCCATGCGGTGTGCGATAGCGCTTTGCCAGGATGCGGTAGCCCTTGGCCATGAGATAGGCGGCGGCGCGGCTCTCGGCCGAGATGCCGGTGCGGAACGCGGCGACGCGCTCGGGCGAGGCGACTTTCGGTTCCGCATCGCCTTTAGTCCTCGCCATCGCCGCCCCGCAGGTCCTTGGCGAGCTCGAGCGCGCGGGCATAGACCTCGCGGCGCGGCCGGCCCGAGAGCGCGACCGCATGCGCGACCGCATCCTTGACGCTGTGCGCGGCCAGCTGCTCGCGCAGGAGATCGTCCAGCGCATCCGATGTCAGCACCTCGGCGTCGGCCGCCGGCGGAGCGATCACCAGCACGAACTCGCCGCGCGTCTCCAGCCCAGCGGCGTCACGCGCCAGCTCGGCTAGCGTTGCGCGCGAAATCTCCTCGTGCAGCTTGGTCAGCTCGCGGCAGATCGCGGCCTCGCGGCTGCCCATGATCTCGGCGAGCTCGGCCAGTGTATCCTGCACGCGATTGCCGGACTCGAACATCACCAGGGTCGCATCGATGCGGGCGAGCTCGACCAGACGCGATTTTCGCGCGGCTGATTTGGCCGGCAAGAAACCCTCGAAGAAGAAACGATCGGTCGGCAGCGCGGCGACCGACAGCGCGGCCAGCACCGAGGACGGGCCGGGCAGCGCATAGACCGCATGGCCGGCGGCGCAGACCTCGCGCACCAGCTTGAAGCCGGGGTCGGAGATCAGCGGCGTGCCGGCGTCCGACACCAGCGCGACCGAGCCGCCCGCGGCAAGCGCCTCCAGGATCTTTGGGCGCGCGGCCTCGGCGTTGTGCTCGTGATATTGCTTGAGCTGGGCGGAGATATCGTAGCGCTCGGTCAGGCGGCGCGTAATGCGGGTGTCCTCGCAGGCGATCACGTCGACGCCGGCGAGGGTCTGAAGCGCGCGCAGCGTGATGTCGCCAAGATTGCCGATGGGGGTTGCGACCAGATACAGGCCCGGCGCCGCCTTCGGGGCCGGGAGCCGATGGGCGTCGATGGAGAAACCGCGTGGAGCGGCGTCTGGGCCTTCAGGCGTATTTATCGGGGCCGGCTTTGCGCGCATAATGAATCGAACTTAGGCATGATCCCCGGGGCTGGGAACCGGTCCTCCGAAAAAGATCGCGGCCAAACCCAAGATACGATGGGGTGGGGGCAGGGAAGGACGGGAATGTGATCCACCGGGTCACATGCGAGAGGGTATGAAGCGTCAACGTCATATTCGCGGCGGAAACGCCGCCTTGATGCTGTCGAGGGGTCGGCGGACAGCCAGGACCTACGGGTGCGGCCGTGTTAAGCGGTCATTATCCTTTTGTTTTGGTTAACTATTTGCCGACAATATGCCTGAATCCGCGGCTTCTGTCGCGGCAATGAATGTTGTGACCGGCTGGCGATCGCTGGTCAGAAGAGAAGCTGCAATGCTGGGCCCGCGTGATCCGAAATCTCCCGTTGAGGGGCCCCGAATGTCCGGGGCGACCCGGCGGGGTGCGCTCGGCCTGTTGCTCGGCGCCCCCCTGCTCTCGGCCTGCGCCGGCGTGCAGCAAAGCCTCAGCCAGTTCTCAAATCCCTTCAGCAGCTCCTCTCCGCCGCCGGCCCAGCCGGCCGGACCGCCGCAACAGGCGACCACCGCTGGCACCGGCGGGGTCAAGGTAGCCGTGATCCTGCCGCTCTCGGCCGCCGGCAATGCCGGCCTTGCCGCTCAGTCGATGCGCAATGCCGCCGAGATGGCGCTGGCGGAGTTCCAGAACCCGAACATCCAGCTGCTGATCAAGGACGACAATGGCACCCCGCAGGGCGCGCAGGCCGGCGCGCAGCAGGCGGTCGAGGAAGGTGCCGAGATCATTTTGGGGCCGCTGTTCGCGCAGTCGGTGCCGGCGGTGGCGCAGGTCGCGCGCACGCGCAACATCTCGGTGATCGCGTTCTCGACCGATTCCAGCATCGCCGGCCGCGGTGTGTATCTGCTGAGCTTCCTCCCCGAGTCCGACGTCAACCGCATCATTGAATACTCCGCCAGCATCGGGAAGCGCTCGGTCGCCGTACTCGTGCCCGACAATGCCTATGGCAATGTCGTCGAGGCCGCGGTGAAGGCGGCGGTGCCGCGGCGCGGCGGACGCGTCGTCGCATTCGAAAGATATGGTGCGGATCGCGCCACGCCGGCGCGCACGGTCGCACAGCAGCTCGGCAGCGCCGATGCGCTGTTCATTGCCGATGACGGCGATGCCGTCGTCGCGGTGGCCGATGCGATGACCGCGGCCGGGGCGAATTTGCGCAACATCCAGCTGCTCGGCACCGGCCTGTGGGACAATCCGCGCGTCTATGCCAGCCAAAACTTGCAAGGTGGCCTCTACGCTGCGCCGGATCCGGCCGGTTTTCGCGCGTTCTCCGGCCGCTATCGCACCAAATATGGCGCCGAGCCGATCCGCACCGCGACGCTGGCCTATGACGCCGTCGCCCTCGTCGCCGCGCTCGCGCGCACGCAGGGCACCACGCGCTTCTCGGCGGACGTGCTCACCAATCCCTCGGGCTTTGCCGGCATCGACGGCCTGTTCCGCTTCCGCGCGGATGGCACCAATGAGCGCGGACTTGCGGTGATGAAGGTGACGACTGGCGGCGGCGTGGCGGTTGCGGGCTCGCCGAAGAGCTTTGGGGCGTAGTTCAGGACGACGGTCCCGTAGGGTGGGCAAAGGCGCACTTCGCGCCGTGCCCACGATCTCTTAGCTAGATCGCATGGAATTCGTGGGCACGCTTCGCTTTGCCCACCCTACGGCATCTCGCTACGCCGCGAGATCCGCGACCACCGCATCCAGCACCGGGAATCCGCTGCTCGTCACGCGCAGGCGGCCCGTTGCATCGACCATGATCGCGCCTTCCTCGCGCAGCAGCGCGATGCGGCCGGCATCGAGCGGACGGCCGGAGAGCGCCTTGTAGCGCGCGGGGTCGATGCCCTCGGCGAGGCGCAATCCCATCAGCAAAAATTCGTCGGCGCGTTCTTCGCTGTTGAGGAGATCGTCGGTGACGACGCCATGGCCGTTGGTCTCGACCCGGAGCAGCCAGGCTTCGGGACGCTTCTCGGTGGCGGTGGCATGGCGCACGCCGTCGATATCGAGGCGGCCATGTGCGCCCGGGCCGATGCCGGCATATTCCTCGCCGCGCCAGTACACCAGATTGTGCCGGCACTCGGCGCCGCGGCGCGCGTGATTGGAGATCTCGTAGGCGGGCAGCCCCAGCTTGTCGCAGGTCTCCTGCGTCACGTCGTAGAGCGCGCGGGCGACCGCCTCGTCCGGCGTCTTCAACTTGCCGGCCTGGTGCAGGCCGAAGAACGGCGTGCCTTCCTCGATGGTGAGCTGATAGAGCGACAGATGCTCGGCGGCTTCATCGATGGCGTGCCGCAGCTCATCGGCCCACATCGCCGGCGTCTGGTCGGGGCGGGCGTAGATCAGGTCGAACGAATAGCGGTCGAACGAGCGGCGCGCGATGGCGACGGCATCGAGCGCCTCGCGTGCGCTGTGCAGGCGGCCGAGCGCCTTCAGCGAGGCATCGTCGAGCGCCTGCACGCCGAGCGAGACGCGGTTGACGCCGGCGGCGCGATAGCCGGCAAAGCGCGTGGCTTCGACGCTGGTCGGGTTCGCTTCCAGCGTGACCTCGACGTCGCTCGCGACGGTCCAGTGCTTGCCGATGGCGTCGAGCACGGCGCCGACGGTTGCGGGCTGCATCAATGACGGCGTGCCGCCGCCGAGGAAGATCGAGGTGACCTTGCGGCCGGGCGCGCGCTGCGCTGTCGTCGCGATCTCCCGCGCGAAGGCGGAGGCAAAGCGTGCCTCGTCGATCGCGGCATGGCGGACATGGCTGTTGAAGTCGCAATACGGGCACTTCGACAGGCAGAACGGCCAGTGCACGTAGACGCCAAAGGCTTCAGATTCTTGTTTTGACGCGTTTTCCTGGCGCGAACCGGTAACCACTTCGCTCGAAAACGCTCTATCGCGGCTCAAGGCAGATCTCCGCCAGTTTCACGAAGGCGCGGGCGCGATGTGACAGGGCAAGGCCGAGCGGCGGCAGGCCGTGCTTCTCGATGCTGGTCATCTCGCCGAAGGTGCGGTCGTATCCGTCAGGCAGGAACATCGGATCGTAACCAAAACCGGCATTCCCGCGCGGCGGCCAGATCAGCGTGCCGGCGACGCGCGCCTCGACCTCTTCGAGATGATCGTCAGGCCACGCGACGCAGAGCGCAGAAACGAAATGCGCGGTGCGCTTCGCTGGCGTGGTTGCGCCACGTTCCTGGAGCAGGCGCTCGATCTGGGCCATCGCCGCGGCGAAGTCCTTGCTCGGGCCCGCCCAGCGCGCAGAGAAAATGCCGGGCGCGCCGTCGAGCGCGTCGACCACGATGCCGGAATCATCGGCGAAAGAGGGAAGGTTGGTCGCCTTTGCCGCCGCGATCGCCTTGATCGCGGCATTGCTGCGGAAGTCGTTGCCGGTTTCCTCCGGCTCGCCCAAGCCGAGCTCACCGGCCGACACCGCCTCGATGCCGTAAGGCGCGAGCAATTCCTTCATCTCGGCGAGCTTGCCGGGATTATGGGTCGCGATGACGAGCTTTCCGGTGATTCGGCGGTGCATGGCTTATTGACTACGCCACGGCCAGTTTCTGCAAGTCCACCAGGCGCGCGATGCCTTTCTGCGCCAGGGCGATCAGCTTCAGGAACTCGTCCTGCGTGAACGGTTCGCGTTCCGCGGTGCCCTGCACCTCGATGATCCGGCCATCGCCGGTCATGACGAAATTGGCGTCGGTCTCGGCTTCGGAATCCTCGGCATAGTCGAGGTCGAGCACGGGCGTGCCGTTGTAGATGCCGCAGGAGATCGCGGCGACGTTGTCGCGCATGACGTTGGTCTTGATCATGTTGCGCGCCTTCATCCAGTTGATGCAATCGGCGAGCGCGACCCAGGCGCCGGTGATCGAGGCCGTGCGGGTGCCGCCGTCGGCCTGGAGCACGTCGCAATCGACCGTGATCTGGCGCTCGCCGAGCGCTTCGAGATCGACGATGGTGCGAAGCGAGCGGCCGATCAGGCGCTGGATCTCGACCGTGCGGCCGCTTTGTTTCCCGGCGGAGGCTTCGCGGCGGGTGCGTTCCGAGGTCGCGCGCGGCAGCATGCCGTATTCGGCGGTGACCCAGCCGCGGCCCTGGCCCTTCAGCCATGGCGGCAGCCGGTCTTCCAGAGTGGCCGTGACCAGCACATGGGTGTCGCCGAATTTCACGAGGCAGGAGCCTTCCGCATATTTGACCACGCCACGCTCCAGCGTCACGGGGCGCAATTCGTCGGGCGCACGGCGGCTTGGCCGCATGGAAAATCCTCCAAAAACTCACTGAAAAGGGCTGTTCGCGGTGCTTGTAGGTGGGGTGAGGGTGGGCGGCAAGGCCTTTTCGTCCCCTGATTCCAGGCCCGCAAACACCACGCTTGTCAGACGCATCGGGGATGGACAAATTATGAGCATCTGAGAGGAGTTACCGTCTGTGGCCCAACACGATCCGATCCATCTGATCGCGCCGCGCGCAGGCCTCGCCCAGCTCAACGAGCGTTCCCGCGACATCTTTCGTCAAATTGTCGAAAGCTATCTCGCGACCGGCGAGCCGGTCGGCTCGCGCAATATTTCGCGGCTGATCGCCCTGCCGCTGTCGCCGGCCTCGGTCCGCAACGTCATGGCCGATCTGGAACAGCTCGGCCTGATCTATGCTCCGCACACCTCCGCCGGCCGGCTGCCGACGGAACTCGGCCTGCGCTTCTTCGTCGACGCCCTGATGCAGGTCGGCGACCTCAACGAGGCCGAGCGGCAGTCGATCCAGAGCCAGCTTGCCAGCGTCGGCCAGGCGCAGTCGGTCGAGGCCGCGCTGGACCAGGCGTTGACGCGGCTGTCGGGCCTGACCCGCGCGGCCGCGGTGGTGCTGACGCCGAAATCCAATGCGCGGCTGAAGCATATCGAGTTCGTCCGCCTGGAACCCGAGAAGGCGCTGGTGATCCTGGTCGGCGAAGACGGCCAGGTCGAAAACCGCGTGCTGACGCTACCGCCCGGAGTTCCCTCCTCGGCGATCACCGAGGCCGGCAATTTCCTCAATGCGCGCATTCGCGGCCGCACGCTCGCCGAAGCGCGGCTCGAGCTCGAAACCGCGCTGGGCGAAGCCCGCGCCGAGCTCGATCAGCTGACGCAGAAGGTGATTTCCGCCGGGATCGCGAGCTGGTCCGGCGGCGAGAACGAGGATCGCCAGCTCATCGTCCGCGGCCACGCTAATCTGCTCGAGGATCTGCACGCGCTGGAGGATCTGGAGCGGGTTCGCCTGTTGTTCGACGATCTCGAGACCAAGCGCGGCGTGATCGACCTCTTGGGCCGCGCCGAGACCGCCGAGGGCGTGCGCATTTTCATCGGTTCGGAGAACAAGCTGTTTTCCTTGTCCGGCTCCTCGACGATCATCTCGCCGTATCGGGATGCCGCCGGTCATATCGTCGGCGTTTTGGGCGTGATCGGGCCGACGCGGCTGAATTATGCCCGCGTGATCCCGACCGTGGACTACGCCGCCCGCATCGTCAGCCGGCTCCTGGGGGGCTGACCGGCATTTGCGCCGATCACGGGCGCTTGATTTTCGCCCGCTTAGGCACGATATCCGGGCCAACAATCCCTGGAAACGAGTTCGAGATTTGAGCCGATGACCGATCGAGACCGGCAACCCGAAGACACGACCGCACCGACCGGCGAGCCCGTGGTGTCAAAACCCTACATCATGCCCGACGATCCCGAGCCGGGTTCGGTCGAAACCTTGCAGAAGGAAGCCGCCGAGGCGCGCGACCGCATGCTGCGGACGCTGGCCGAGATGGAGAACTTGCGCAAGCGCACCACCAAGGAGGTCGCCGACGCCCGCCTCTACGGCATCACCGGCTTTGCCCGCGACGTGCTCGACATCGCCGACAATCTGCAGCGCGCGCTCGATGCCGTTCCGGCCGAGGCGCGGGCCGCGGCCGATCCCGGCCTGATCTCCCTGATCGAGGGCGTCGAGCTCACCGAGCGCTCGCTGCTCAACGCGCTGGAAAAGCACGGCGTGAAGAAGTTCGACCCGCAGGGCCAGAAGTTCGATCCGAACTTCCAGCAGGCGATGTTCGAAGTTCCCGATGCGTCGGTGCCGTCGGGCACCGTGGTGCAGGTCGTGCAGGCCGGCTACACCATCGGCGAGCGCGTGCTGCGCCCGGCCCTGGTCGGTGTCGCCAAGGGCGGCGCGAAGGCGGCGGCCAACAGCAACGAAGTGAACTGAGTTCGGGCGTCATTCCGGGTTCGGCTCTGCGAGCCGCCCCGGAACGACTGTGTGAGAGCCTACGCACTCACCGCGATATCCGCCGACTGGATCCGCTTCACCCCGGCCTTGGCCATATCGGCCCAGGCCTTGGCGAGCGAGCCCTGCGTGTCGATGCCGCGGCAGGCGTCTTCCACGACATAGACCTCGAAGCCAGCCTTGCGCGCGTCGAGCGCGGTCCAGGCGACGCAGAAATCCGTCGCCAATCCCGCAACGAAGACGCGCTTGATCTTGCGGCCCTTGAGATAACCGGCGAGGCCCGTGGAGGTCTTGCCGTCGGCTTCGAGGAACGCCGAATAGCTGTCGACGTCCTTGTGAAAGCCCTTGCGGATGATGAGCTCGGCGTGCGGGATCGCGAGGTCCTTCGACAGCGACGCGCCGTCGGTACCCTGCACGCAATGGTCGGGCCACAGCACCTGCTTGCCGTAGGGCAAATCGACGGTCTCGAACGGCTTCTTGCCGGAATGCACCGAGGCGAACGAGATGTGGCCGGGCGTGTGCCAGTCCTGCGTCATCACCACATTCGCAAAACCTTTCGCGATCTTGTTGATGACGGGCACCACCTGCTCGCCCTCCTTCACCGCGAGGCTGCCGCCGGGCAGGAAGCAGTTTTGCACGTCGATCACGAGCAGCGCCGAGGTGTCGTCCGGCTTGATCGATGCCGCTGCGAAGAGTGCGGTCGGAGTAAGGGCCGCGAGCGCCGTCGTTCCAAGCGCCGCCAGGATTTGTCGCCGAGCCAGCATCGTTCGCCTCCCCTTGTGAGCCAATGAAGGCGAAGCCTAGTTCCGCGCGCGAGCGAACTGAAGCCCGAAAATGCAGCCGGCTTTGGTGAGGGGGTGGGCTTGCCAGCCCCAACATCACTGTCGTCCCGGACAAGCGCGCCCTCAGGCGCGCGCCGATCCGGGATCCATAACCACAGGGAGATGTTTGGCGAAGACGCTTGGTACTGCGACCGGCCACTACCGCCAGATCACGCGGTATGGGTCCCGGCGTTCGCCCGGACGACACCGAGTGTGTTGGACCGCTCGCAACTACCCCTTCGGCTGAATCCCGTCGCGCACCGCGCGGAAGCGGGTGAAGGCGGCCTGCCACTGGTCGCGCGGGGCGCTGGCGATGATGCGCAGCGAGGCGCCGCCGGTCGAGAAGCGGATCCACTGCACCACGGTCACCGGGACCTTGTCCTTGCCGCTGACGCCGTCGATCCGGGTCTCAAAGCCCTGCTGGCCGTTGATGCGGATCGGCTCCGACATGGTGACGCGCGACTCGCGCACGCCGGGGATCTGGAGCGCCGCCTCCTGGGCGAAGCGGGCGCGGTCGTCGGCGGCTTGCGGGGTGGCGCCGATCAGGCCGAGGATCATGAACGGCTTCTGCTCATAGCCGGTGCTCTCGTTGCCGTCGGCGAGGATGATGCTGGAGCCCGGCGCCAGCGTGCGGATGTCCTTGAAGTCGGCCAGATCAGTGATCTTGAACGGCATCAACGCGATTTGCTCTTCGGCCGAGACCTGCTTGCGGGTGGTGGCGCTGGCAAACATCTGCCGCACCGCCTCGTCGGTGTAGATCTTGGTCGCGTTCTCCGGAATCTGGACCGCGACATAGCCGGAGAAGCCGGCGCCCGGCACGATCATCGAATAGCGCTTCACCGGGGTGTCGCCCGCCTTGCCGCTTTCGGTGGTGAAATAGGCAAGACCCGCGGGGGTCTCGATCTTGTCCTGCTTGACGCCGCCAGTGCCAGCCGGATTGGAATTGAAGGCGCTGACGACCTCGCCATAGGCCGCCGGCGGCAGCTCGGTGATCAGCACCTTGACGCTGCCGTCCTCGCTCTCGAAGCCCGGAAAGGTTTTGGCCGTGTTCAGCCCGACCAACGGCACCATGCCGAGACGAAGTCCGGGCGGGTAAATGGCGTCGGCAGCAAGGGCCGGCAGCGCCGAGGCAACGAGGAGGGCGAGCGCAGCGAGGGGGCGAATCAGCTTCATGGGCACTCTGATTGGTTCACATTGAGGCCGTTCGATGGTCGGCGATCGGGCCCTTTGTCGCGCGAAGCAGCCCGGTGGCGAGGCTGTCCGGCCGGTCCGCCTTGTAGCGGGTTTGGCCTGCCGGTAACAGGGCGGGGCGGATCACGGTGGCGGGGGCTGGCGGACCGCCGGACCTGTTAATATTTCCTCACCCGCAAGGGCGGTTGAGCCCGGATATGTTCTTCCAAAACCCAATGTTTTCACGGCCGAAACTTGCGTTCGGTCCTTGCGGCCCCCTCCCCCCCTCCTATATGAGCCTCAATCATCGCAATATCGCGGATGTTTGATCTTAGGGGGTTTCGGTTCGGGTGCCTTCTGGGCCCAGCCAACCTGCCGCAAAAAGAAGGATATCAGGACCATGGGAAAGGTCATTGGGATCGACCTCGGCACCACGAACTCGTGCGTCGCCGTAATGGATGGCAAGAACGCCAAAGTCATCGAGAATTCCGAAGGCATGCGCACGACGCCTTCGATCGTCGCCGTCACGGACGACGGTGAGCGCCTCGTCGGCCAGCCTGCCAAGCGCCAGGCCGTTACCAATCCCGAGCGTACGTTCTTCGCAGTGAAGCGCCTGATCGGCCGCCGCTACGACGACCCGATGGTCGAGAAGGACAAGAAGCTCGTTCCGTACAAGATCGTGAAGGCTTCCAACGGCGACGCCTGGGTCGAGGCCGACGGCCAGACCTACTCGCCCTCACAGGTCTCGGCTTTCATCCTGCAGAAGATGAAGGAGACCGCGGAAGCCCATCTCGGCCAGAAGGTCGACCAGGCCGTCATCACCGTTCCTGCCTACTTCAACGACGCCCAGCGCCAGGCGACCAAGGACGCCGGCAAGATCGCGGGCCTTGAAGTGCTGCGCATCATCAACGAGCCGACCGCGGCCGCGCTCGCCTATGGCCTCGACAAGACCAAGGCCGGCACCATCGCCGTGTACGACCTCGGCGGCGGCACGTTTGATATCTCCATTCTCGAAATCGGCGACGGCGTGTTCGAGGTGAAGTCGACCAACGGCGACACCTTCCTCGGCGGCGAAGATTTCGACATGCGCCTCGTGGGTTATCTGGCCGACGAGTTCCAGAAGGAGCAGGGCATCAACCTGCGCAACGACAAGCTCGCGTTGCAGCGCCTGAAGGAAGCCGCTGAAAAGGCCAAGATCGAGCTGTCGTCGACGACGCAGACCGAGATCAACCTGCCCTTCATCACCGCGGACCAGACCGGCCCGAAGCATCTGACGATGAAGCTCACCCGCGCCAAGTTCGAGGCGCTGGTCGACGACCTCATCCAGAAGACCGTCGAGCCCTGCCGCAAGGCGCTGAAGGACGCCGGCGTCACCGCCGGTGAGATCGGCGAAGTCGTGCTGGTCGGCGGCATGTCGCGCATGCCGAAGGTCCAGGAAGTCGTGAAGCAGCTGTTCGGCAAGGAGCCGCACAAGGGCGTCAACCCGGACGAAGTCGTGGCGATCGGTGCCGCGATCCAGGCCGGCGTGCTCCAGGGCGACGTCAAGGACGTGCTGCTGCTCGACGTGACCCCGCTGTCGCTGGGCATCGAGACGCTGGGCGGCGTGTTCACCCGCATCATCGACCGCAACACCACGATCCCGACCAAGAAGAGCCAGGTGTTCTCGACCGCCGAGGACAATCAGAACGCGGTCACCATCCGCGTCTTCCAGGGCGAGCGTGAGATGGCGGCCGACAACAAGATGCTCGGCCAGTTCGATTTGATGGGCATTCCGCCGGCGCCGCGCGGCATGCCGCAGATCGAGGTGACCTTCGACATCGACGCCAACGGCATCGTCAACGTTTCGGCCAAGGACAAGGCCACGGGCAAGGAGCAGCAGATCCGCATCCAGGCCTCCGGTGGTCTGTCGGAAGCCGACATCGAGAAGATGGTCAAGGACGCCGAGGCCAATGCCGAGGCGGACAAGAAGCGCCGCGAGGCCGTCACTGCCAAGAACGAGGCGGATGGTCTCGTGCATTCGACCGAGAAGGCTCTGGCCGAACACGGTTCGAAGGTCGCCGAGAGCGAGCGCCGCGCCATCGAGGATGCTGTCAGCGACCTCAAGGAAGCGCTGAAGGGCGACGATGCCGAGGCGATCAAGGCCAAGACCCAGACGCTGGCCCAGGCTTCGATGAAGCTCGGCGAGGCCATGTACAAGCAGCAGGCCGAGGCCGACGCCAAGAAGGATGCGGCCAAGGACGACGTCGTCGACGCGGAGTTCACCGAGGTCGACGACGACAAGAACAACAAGAAGTCCGCCTGAACCCCGAGAGGGTGTGATGCGGACGGCTTGGACCCCACACGCTAAACTGGCCTCCCCCCTCAAGGGGGAGGCCGTCGTGTCGGGACGGGCGGGCGGGATGCCCGTTACGATCAATCAAATCCCAGCATCTATGCTCAACGCTGCCATGCAGCCCTCTGCCGCAAATCAGAAGGCTGCCTATATCGTCGCGTGGCGACGTTGTTTCGCTCCGACTTGACTCGCGATTGGATAGACCGAGCCTGCCATGTCCACCAAGCGCTGCTATTACGAAACCCTCGAAGTCGAACGCACCGCTGACGATTCCGTCTTGAAATCGTCCTTTCGCAAGCTTGCGATGAAATTCCACCCGGATCGCAATCCCGGTGACGACAGCAGCGAGGTCAAGTTCAAGGAAATCAACGAGGCCTACGAGGTCCTCAAGGACAAGGACAAGCGGGCCGCCTACGACCGCTTCGGCCATGCAGCTTTCGAGCAGGGCGGCGGCTTTGGCGGCGGCGCCGGTTTCGGCGCGGGCTTCGCCTCCTCCTTCTCCGACATCTTCGAAGACCTGTTCGGCATGGCCGGGCAGCGCGGCCGCGGCGGCCGCGAGCGCGGGGCGGACCTGCGCTACAACATGGAGATCACGCTCGAGGAAGCCTTCGGCGGCAAGACCGCGCAGATCGAGATTCCGGTCTCGGTGACCTGCGAGGCCTGCTCGGGCATCGGCGCCAAGGCCGGCACCAAGCCGAAGACCTGTTCGACCTGCGGCGGCGCCGGCCGTGTGCGGCAGTCACAGGGCTTCTTCACGCTGGAGCGGACCTGTCACGGTTGCCAGGGCCGCGGCCAGATGATCGAGGACGCCTGCCCGTCCTGCGCGGGCCAGGGCCGGGTCACTCGCGAGCGTACGCTCTCGGTCAACATTCCCCAGGGCGTCGAGGACGGCACCAGGATCAGGCTCGCCGGCGAAGGCGAAGCCGGCGTCCGCGGCGGTCCGCCCGGCGACCTCTACATCTTCCTGTCGCTGGCGCTGCACCAGCTGTTCCAGCGCGATGGCGCCGACCTGCACTGCCGGGTCCCGATCTCGATGGTGACGGCCGCCTTGGGCGGCGAATTCGAGGTGCCGACCATCGAGGGCGGGAAAACCAAGGTGAAGGTGCCGGCCGGAACCCAGTCGGGCCGCCGATTCCGCATCGCATCAAAGGGCATGCCGGTGCTGCGCTCGCGCCAGACCGGCGACATGTACGTTCAGGTCGCGGTCGAGACCCCGCAGAATCTCACCAAGAAGCAGCAGGAATTGCTGGCCGAATTCGAGAAACTGTCCTCCGGCAATACCCAGCCGGAGTCGGTCGGCTTCTTCGCCAAGGTCAAGGATCTCTTCAGTAATCGGGCGAACTGACTCGTCTTGACCGTGCCGCCTTCGGCCTATACCTGTTTATGACCATTTTCTGACACGCCGCGGTCACGCGGTCCCGTCCGGTCCAGACATGCCCTTGCCATCGTCCGCGCGTGCGTTGAAGAAGCCTCGTCTCGACGACGAGGTGCGTTTTCTCAGGTCGTGGATCGAAAAACCGCTGCATATGGGCGCGGTGATGCCGTCGGGCAAGCTCCTGGCCCGGACCATGGCGCATTACGTCGATATCGATTCGGACGCCCCGGTGGTCGAGCTCGGGCCCGGCACCGGCGCCATCACCTCGGCTCTGGTCGAGCGCGGCGTCGACCAGAAGCGTCTTGTCCTCGTCGAATACAATCCCGGCTTCTGCGCGCTGCTGCGCGACCGCTACCCGCAAGCCAAGGTGGTGCAGGGCGATGCCTACCGCCTGCGCGACACGCTCTGGAACGTGCTGAGCGCGCCGGCGAGCGCCGTCGTCTCGGGCCTGCCGCTGGTGACAAAACCGATGCTGACGCGGCTGCGGCTGATCCGCGATGCCTTCACGGCGCTGGCGCCCGGCGCGCCCTTCGTCCAATTCACCTATGCAGTGGTCCCGCCGATCCCGAAATCGCTGCCCGGCGTGTCCACAGAGGCCTCGGAACGGATCTGGATGAACCTTCCGCCGGCCCGCGTCTGGGTGTATCGCAAAGACTAATTCCGCCGGCATTTCCCTTTGCGCGGCGGGCTCGTTTCGCCGCACGCATTGGATCGGATGCCCGCACCCAAAATCCTGGTCATTCCCGGCTCGCTGCGCACCGGCTCGCACAATGCGAAGCTGGCGGCGGTAGCCGCTTATGAATTCGCCCAGGCCGGCGTCGACGTCACCCGCATCTCGCTCGCCGATTTCCCGCTGCCGATCTACGACGGCGATCTCCAGGCCAAGTCAGGCATTCCTAAGCACGCCATCAATCTCAAGCGCATGATCGGCGCGCATCATGGCGTCTTGCTCGTCACGCCCGAATACAACGCCTCGGTGCCGCCGCTGCTGAAGAACGCGATCGACTGGGTCAGCCGCGTGCAGGAGCTGCAAGAGGCGCGCGGCGACGTGTTCCGCAACCGTCCCTTCGCGCTTGCCGGCGCATCGCAGAGCCGGTTAGGTGCCGCGCGCGCGCTCCAGGCGCTCAGGCTGATCCTGACCTCCTGCCACGCCAACGTGATTGCCAGCCAACTCACGCTCGCCTTTGCCGACCAGGCCTATGACGATATGGACAGGCTGAAGAACGAGGGCGATATCGCCGCGTTGAAGCAGCTGGTCGCGCAGTTGATCGACATTTCCCAACGCATGATGTGAGGTGACATGACGCCAGCCGAGATCGTCCCGAAAGACCGCCTGATCGTCGCGCTCGATCTGCCCAGCGTCGATGCCGCGGAGGCGATGATCGCTCGGCTCGGCGACAGCGTCAGCTTCTACAAGATCGGCTACCGCCTCGCTTATGCCGGCGGCCTGCCGCTCGTCGCCAAGCTTGCCGACAAGGGCAAGAAGGTCTTTCTCGATCTCAAGCTGCACGACATCGGCAACACCGTGACGCAGGGCGTCGAGAGCATCACGAAGCTGGGTGCGACCTTTCTCACCGTGCACGCCTACCCGCAGACCATGAAGGGCGCTGTCGAAGGCCGCGGCTCTTCGAAGCTGAAGATCCTCGCCGTCACGGTGCTGACCTCCTACAATGAGGACGATCTGCACGCGGCCGGCTACCGGCTCGGTGTCTCCGAGCTGGTCGAGGCGCGCGCGCAGCAGGCGCAGGTGCTCGGCGTCGACGGCCTCGTGTCCTCGCCCGAGGAAGTCGGCAGCCTTCGCAAGATCGTCGGTCACCAGATGCATCTCGTCACGCCCGGCATCCGCCCGGCGGGCTCGGCAACAGGTGACCAGAAGCGCATCATGACGCCCGGTCGCGCGATTGTCGCGGGCGCGGATTATCTCGTCGTCGGGCGGCCGGTGGTGGAAGCCGCCGATCCCAAGGCGGTTGCTGAAGCTATCCAGACCGAGATCGCGCAAGCGCTTGGCTAACGAACAAGCAAGGAGAAGAACAATGGCAAAGGGCTACTGGATCGGACGCGTCGACGTGAGCAATGACGAGGGCTACAAGCCCTATGCCGTCGCCAACGGTCCGATCTTCAAGAAATGGGGCGGCCGCTTCGCCGTCCGCGCCGGCAAGTTCACCACCGTCGAAGGCGCCAGCCGCACCCGCAACGTCGTGATCGAATTCCCCGACTACGAGACCGCGATCGCCTGCTACAACTCGCCGGAATACCAGGCCAACATCAAGGTGCGCCGGCCGCACTCGATCGCCGACCTCATCATCATCGAGGGCTATGACGGCCCGCAGCCGCAGGACGGCTGAGGCATGCTGCCATTCCGGGGCGCCCGAAGGGCGAACTCCGGTGCGCAATTGCGCACCTGAGAATCTCGAGATTCCGGGTTCGATGCTGCGCATCGCCCCGGAATGACGGACTGTGATCCCGATCCGCCTCGGTTGCCGGAACTGCATCCCCCCGCTACAACGGCCCGAGAGAGGATCACACCATGTCCGACATGCGCTTGATTGTTGCTGGAGCTGGCGGCCGGATGGGCCGGACGCTGACGCGGGTGATTGCCGAGAGCAAAGGCGCGGTGCTGGCGGGCGCCCTGGAGGCGCCGGGCTCGGAGCTGCTCGGCAAGGATGCCGGCGTGCTCGCAGGGCTCCCCGCCAACGGCATCAAGCTTTCCGCCGATCTCTGGGCGATGTCGAAGGAGGCCGACGGCATCCTCGATTTCACCGTGCCGGCGGCCACCATTGCCAATGTCGCGATCGCCGCCGAGCGCGGCCTCGTCCATGTCATCGGCACCACCGGGCTGTCGGGTTCCGACAACGCGGTGATCAAAAGCGTCACCAACCGCGCCGTCGTGGTGCAATCCGGCAATATGAGCCTCGGCGTCAATCTGCTCGCAGCGGTGGTCAAGCGCGTCGCCAAGGCGCTCGATGAGAGCTTTGACATCGAGATCGTCGAATCCCATCACCGCATGAAAGTCGATGCGCCCTCCGGGACTGCGCTGATGCTGGGCGAGGCGGCAGCGGCCGGTCGCGGCATCCCGCTCGACGCGGCGCATTCGGAACGTGGTCGCGACGGCATCACCGGCGCGCGCAAGCCGGGTGCGATCGGCTTCGCCTCCTTGCGCGGCGGCACCGTCGCCGGCGAGCACAGCGTGACCTTCCTCGGCCCGTTCGAGCGGCTCACGCTGTCGCATCTGGCCGAAGACCGCATGTTGTTCGCGCACGGCGCCCTCAAAGCGGCGCTGTGGGCGCATGGCAAGAAGCCGGGGCACTACTCCATGGCCGACGTGCTCGGTCTCGCCGACATCTGAACAAAGCAAGCAACGGAAACAGTCAATGAGCGAACGTCTTCTCGTGCTGGTACGGCATGGCCAGAGCGAATGGAATCTGAAAAACCTGTTCACCGGCTGGAAGGACCCTGACCTCACCGAGCTCGGCGTGAAGGAAGCCACCGAAGCCGGCCGCAAGCTGAAGGCGCAGGGTCTCGTGTTCGACGTCGCCTTCACCTCGGTGCTGACGCGCGCGCAGCATACGCTCGACCTCATCCTCGGCGAGCTCGGGCAAGAAGGTCTGCCGACCTCGAAGGACCTCGCGCTGAACGAGCGCGACTATGGCGATCTCTCCGGCCTCAACAAGGACGACGCGCGCAAGAAGTGGGGCGAAGATCAGGTGCTGATCTGGCGCCGCTCCTACGACGTGCCGCCGCCCGGCGGCGAAAGCCTGAAGGATACGCTCGCGCGCGCATTGCCTTATTATGTGCAGGAAATTCTGCCCGGCGTGCTCAACGGCAAGCGCACGCTGGTCGCCGCCCACGGCAACTCGCTGCGCGCGCTGATCATGGTGCTGGAAAAGCTCTCGCCCGAAGGCATTTTGAAGCGCGAGCTCGCGACAGGCGTGCCGATCATCTACCGGCTCAATGCCGATTCGACCGTGGCCTCGAAGCTGGATCTGGCAGGCTAGGCTTTTGCCGCAAGCCCGCTGCCGCAGGGTGGGCAAAGCGCAGCGTGCCCACGCAGCGTCAGCGATCTGAGAAAGATGGTGAGCACGGCGCGTTGCGCCTTTGCCCACCCTACGGCATCTTCGCCGGAACGACGATCTACTGCACTCCGAGCCGCCCGGCTTCCCAGCCCAGCATCGCCTGCTTGCGGGTGACGCCCCAGTGGTAGCCGGTGAGCTTGCCGCTCTTGCCGAGGGCGCGGTGGCAGGGCACGACGAAGGACACCGGGTTCTTGCCGACGGCCGCACCAACGGCACGCGAGGCCTTCGGGCTGTTGATGTTGCAGGCGATGTCCGAATACGACACCGCGCGCCCCATCGGGATCTTGAGCAGCGTCTCCCACACCCGCACCTCGAAATCGGTGCCGATCAGGACCACGCGCAGCGGCTGGTCCGGCCCCCACATCTTGGGGTCGAAGATGCGCTGGGCGAGCGGCGCGGTGCCTTCGTGATCTTCCACATAGCTCGCGTTCGGCCAGCGCCGCGTCATGTCCGCGAGTGCGATCTTCTCTTCGCCGTGATCCGCAAAGGCGAGGCCCGACAGGCCGCGATCGGTCGCGATCACGATCGCGGTGCCGAACGGCGAGGGATGGAAGCCGTAGCGCAGGGTGAGGCCCGCGCCGCCGTTCTTCCATTCACCCGGCGACATCGCTTCGTGGGTGACGAAGAGATCGTGCAGCCGGCCCGGTCCCGATAGCCCCGAGTCGAGCGCGGCGTCGAGGATGCTTGCGGAGTCCCGCAGCAGGCCCTTCGCATGGTCCAGGGTGAGCGCCTGCATGAAAGCCTTCGGGGTGATCGAGGCCCAGCGGCGGAACAGATGGTGCAGTTCATCCGGCGTGACGCCGGCGGCATCCGCCATCGCCTCGATGGTCGGCTGCGCGCGCCAGTTCTCCGAGATGAACGCGATCGCCCGGCGCACGGAATCATAGTCGCGCAGCGCGGCGTTCTGGGGGCCCGGCTTGGCCAGGCGCTGGTCATGTATGGCGAGTGTCATCATGACCGGAAATGTAGGAGGACGGAGGCCATGAAACCACCCGATTTCTGACTGCGTTCAGGTCACCGGATTGTAGGTCGGGCCGCGCTTGGCGGCGTTCAGCGCTTCGACCAAGCCTTTGTAGAAACTAGCTTTTTCATCCGGCCCCAGGAACCTTGCGATCTGGATCTGATGGCCGCGCGAGATCAGATAGAGATGCTCGATGCCAAAATCCTCGTCGACCTCCATGTCGAGGCGGACCCAGAGCGGATTGAAGGTCCATTCGGCGATCGCGCCCCGATGACTGACGCGCCGCACCCGCAGCTCCGACGGCGTGACCACGATCTCCTCGCTCGCCCGTGCGGTGCGGAAATTGACCTTGAAGGCCCACCAGACCACGAGCACGTCGAGGCCAAAGAAGCCCAGCACCGGCCAGGCGCCCTTCATCAGGAAGGCAAGGCCGGTCGCAAAACTGACGACGCTCAGGAACAGCATGACGGCGAGGAAGCCGGTGCGGTTCAGCGAGCGGTGCGGCGTCAGCAGCGCGGAGAAGATCTGCACCTCGCGCGGATCTTCAGAGCTCTTGCGCTCAATTTCGTTGCCTGTGCTCATCGTCCCTCAGTATATCCCGATCATGGCGAAAATCACCCGCAAGCCGGCCCCGCGCAAAGCCGCGGTGCCGAAGAAGAAGGCAAAGCCGGCCGTCGCGAAGCCCAAGGCCTCTTCTAAGAAAGGGGCCTCCGCCAAGACATCGGCGCCCGCCAAGAAATCGCTCAAAGCCACAAGGCCGTGGACGCCGGCCGAGATCCACGAGGTCTTCAGCCGTTTCCGCAAGGCCAATCCCGAGCCCAAGGGCGAGCTCGAGCACGTCAATCCGTTCACGTTGCTGGTCGCCGTGGTGCTGTCGGCGCAGGCGACCGATGCCGGGGTCAACAAGGCGACGCGGGCCTTGTTCGAGATCGCCGACACGCCGCAAAAGATGCTCGATCTCGGCGAAGAGCGCCTGCGCGAGTATATCAAGACCATCGGCCTCTATCGTACCAAGGCGAAGAACGTCATCGCGCTGTCGGCGAAGGTGCTCAGTGATTTCGGCGGCGAGGTGCCGCGCACGCGCGCCGAGATCGAATCGCTGCCCGGCGCCGGGCGCAAGACCGCCAATGTCGTGCTCAACATGGCGTTCGGCGAGCACACCATGGCGGTGGACACGCATGTCTTCCGCGTCGGCAACCGTACCGGGATAGCACCCGGCAAGACGCCGCTCGACGTCGAGCTGGGTCTCGAAAAGGTGATCCCGGCCGAGTTCATGCTGCATGCCCATCATTGGCTGATCCTGCACGGCCGTTATACTTGCCTCGCGCGCAAGCCGCGCTGCGAGGTGTGCCTGATCAACGATCTCTGCCGGTGGCCGGAGAAGACGGTGTAAGCTGGAGGCTCCCGTCATTCCGGGACGATGCGCAGCATCGAACCCGGAATCTCGAGATTCCGGGTCTGGTCCTTCGGACCATCCCGGAATGACGATCGTGAGATTCGCGTGCGGGCAAATGGTTTAGGGTCATGTCGTGAGTCAACAGGAACAGATCGCACCGTCGGCACCTCCCGCCACCCCGACCGCGCCGCCCAAGCCCACGCAGGCTCCAGCCGTCTCGCTCTGGAGCCGGCTCGTGATCCCGCTGTTTGCCGTGATCGTTGCGCTCGCCTTCGTCGCGCTGGCGACGCAGCGCTTCGACGAATGGGTCGGCGATGCCGTGGTCCAGACCACCAATGACGCCTATGTGCGCTCCGATCTGACGCGACTTTCGAGCCGCGTCTCCGGCGAGGTGCTGACCGTTGCGGTGACCGACTTCCAGCGCGTCAAGGCCGGCGACCTCCTGATCCAGATCGATCCCGCCGATTACGAGGCCCAGGTCGCGCAATCCGAGGCCGCGGTCGCCGCTGCGCAGGCCGTGCTCGACAATCTCGCCAACCAGATCGAGCTGCAATATGCGACGATCGCGCAGGCCGAGGCCGCGCGGCTGTCGGCAGAGGCGATCGAGGTCGAGGCAAAGCAGGAGCAGGTGCGCCAGCAATCGCTGTCGCAGACCGAAGCCGGTACGCGGCAACGGCTCGAGCAGGCGGTTGCGGGTCTTGCCAAGGCGCAGGCCGACGTCCGCGCGAGTCGCGCCGTGATCGCGGCCCAGCAGCATCAGCTCGAAGTCTTGCAGGGCACCAAGAAGCAGCGCGCGGCCGATCTCAACGCCACCAAGGCAACGCTGGCCAGCGCGAAGCTGAAGCTTGGATACACCAAGATCACTGCGCCGTTCGACGGCGTCGTCGGCGAGCGCCAGGTGCAGCCCGGCGACTACGTCAACATCGGAACCAACCTCATCAACGTGGTGCCGCTGCCGAAAGTCTACGTGATCGCGAACTACAAGGAGACCCAGCTGACGCATGTTGCGCCGGGCCAGCCGGTCGAGATCACCGTCGACAGCTTTCCGCGCGAGAAATTGCGCGGCAAGGTCGAGCGCATCGCGCCGGCAACGGGCGCGCAGGTCGCGCTGCTGCCGCCGGACAACGCCACGGGCAATTTCACCAAGGTGGTGCAGCGCATTCCCGTCCGCATCCAGTTCGACGACAACCAGCCGCTGCTGGCGCGGCTGGTGCCGGGCATGTCGGTCGTCACAAGCATCGACACGAAGAGCGGCAATGGCAGAAAATGACGATGCCCGCCGCGGACCGATCTCGCTCGGCGGCATCGCGCCCCAGCCGCTGTTTGCCGTGGCGGCGGTGCTGCTCGGCTCGTTCCTCACCAATGTCGACAGCCGCCTGACCACGGTCGGCTTGCCGGATCTGCGCGGCGCGTTCTCGCTCTCATTCGACGAGGGCGCCTGGCTCTCCACCGCCGGCATCGGATCGCAGATCCTGATCGCGCCCGCGGTGCCGTGGCTTGCGACCGTGTTCGGGCTGCGCCGCGTGCTCGGCATCCCGAGCCTGATCTATGCCGTGATCTCGCTGGTCGTTCCCTTCGTGCACGATTTTCAGACGCTGATGGCGCTCAGCGTCGTCCATGGCCTGCTGCTCGGCACTTTCGTGCCGGCGACGCTGATGATCATTTTTCGAAACTTGCCGATGCGCTGGTGGTTGCCGGCGATCGCGCTCTATTCGATCCGCGTCGGCTTTGCGTTTGACACGTCGAGCTCGCTGGTCGGCTTCTATGTCGACCATCTCGGCTGGGAATGGGTTTACTGGCAGAGCGTGATCATCGCGCCGCTGATGGGCCTGATGGTCTATCTGGGCACGCCGAGCGAGCCAGTGAACCGCGCGCTGCTGCGCGAGGCCGATTGGGGCGGCATGCTTTTGCTCGGCACATCGGTTTCGATGATCTATGCCGGCCTCGACCAGGGCAATCGTCTCGATTGGCTCGGCAACGGGACGGTGATGGCGCTGCTCGTTGGCGGAGCCGTGTTGTTTGCGGGCTTCCTGATCAACGAATCGCTGGTGCGCCAGCCCTGGGCCCATGTCGATGTGCTGTTCTCGCGCAACATCGGACTGGGTCTGGTCTTGATCCTGCTTTACACGCTGACCAGCCTCTCCAATTCGTCGCTGGTGCCGAATTTCCTCGGCAATGTCGCTCTGCTAAGGCCGGAGCAGAGCGGCCGGCTGTTGCTCACCTATGGTGCGCTACCGATGTTCGTGCTGGTGCCGATCTCGATCTGGCTGCTGCGGCATTTCGATACGCGCACGGTGGTGGTGGTCGGATTTGCCTGTTTTGCTGCCGCCAATCTCTGGGGGACCCAGCTGACCCACGACTGGGCGCGAGAGGATTTCATCGGCATCGTGCTGCTGCAGTCGATCGGGCAGTCGCTGAGCTTGTTGCCGCTCATCATCACGCTACTGTCCAACGCCGATCCGAGCCGCGCCACGTCCTTTGCGGCCTATATCCAGATCATGCGGCTCGGCGGCGCCGAGATCGGCGTGGCGCTGATGGGAACCTGGCTACGTGTCCGCGAGCAGGTGCATTCCTTCTATATCGGACAGCACGTGCTGAACGGCGACATCGACGTGACGCAGGCACTGAAGCAGCTGACCGATTATTTCGCGGCCCACGGAACGGGTTCGGCGCAGGCACGCGCGATCGGCACGCTCGCAGGCTTCGTGCAGCGCGAGGCCAATGTGCTGGCCTATATCGACGGCTTCTGGCTGTGCTTCTGGCTGGCGATCGCCGGGCTCGGCGTCATCGCGCTGGTCACTCGCGCCCGGCCGGGCCCGTTCACCCCCGAACCGTTCGGCTTTGCCAAGACGGTGCTGCACAAGTGCGGGGTGAAGGTGACCTGATCGAGGTCAGCGCATCTGCCGCGCCGGCTCGATCAGCTCGGGCCGCGAGCCTGACAGGCGCTTGTGCATGTGGACCATGAAGGCCATGCCGAAGATCGGCGTCGCCAGGTTGACGATCGGGATCGAGACGAAGGCGGCGATGAACAGGCCCGCGGTGAAGATGATCGCGGCGTTGTCGCGCCGCATCGCCTTGGCCTCCTCGGGCGAGCGGAAGCGCATCGCGGCGAGCTCGAAATATTCGCGGCCCAAAAGCCAGGCGGCGGCGAGGAAGAAGATCAGGAAGCCGGCGCCGGCGAACAGCACCAGCGGCAGGGCGACGAGATACACCAAGATCGTCAGCAGCGCGGTCTTGATGCCTTCAAAGATCGCCTGATTGAACGGCAACGCCACGCCCGGCCGCTCGGCCGGATAATGCTCGCGCTCGACGATGTCGGCGACGTCGTCGACGAACAGGCTCGCCACCAGCGAGGTGATCGCGGGCATCAGGAACACGCCGCCGAATACAACGCCGAGGCCGGCCGCGATCGAGACGATCCAGGCCAGGACTTCGAGCGACGAATGCCAGCCCGGTCCGAGCAGACCTTCCAGCCAGACCTCGCCCGAGGTCGCAAACCAGCTGAGCAGCCGCTGCAGGCCGATCGCCAGCACGGTGATCAGCACCAGCGCAAGCCCGATCGATCGCCACAGGATCGAGCGCATCGGCGGCGACAGCATTTGCGACAGCGCCTTTGCGGCGGCATCCAGCATAGGGGACCTCTCAGGTAAACACCTCGCGAGAGGTAGACACCGAATGCGGCTTCGGCAAGGGCGGGCGGCTGCGGCCTGTTTCCCCTCCCCACGACCGCAGTATCGTAGGGTGGGCAAAGCGAAGCGTGCCCACCGCTTCTGTTGCCGTGTTGGATTGATGGTGGGCACGGCGCAAGTGCGTCTTTGCCCACCCTACGATTTTGAGCGAGCGGATAGACCTCCTCACCTACACGGGGAGGGAGAGCTACGCCTACTCGTGCCGGTGCCCATGCTTCCGCGCTTTCGCCGGCTTGCCCTCCCCCGTCGGGATCATCATCACCCGGCCGTAGCGCACGCCGCGTTCGGCGATGATGTGGTCGGCGAAATGCCTGACCTCGGCGGCGTCGCCGCGCAGCGCGGTCATCTCCATGCAATTGTCGTGGTCGAGATGGACGTGCAGCGTCGCGAGCGCGAGGTCGTGGTGGCCATGGAATTCCTGCACTAGGCGTTTCGACAGATCGCGCGCGGCGTGGTCGTAGACATAGACGAGACCGGCGACGCATTGGCCGGTCTGCGCGGTGTCCTCGGTGCTCTGTTGCAGCCCGGCGCGGGCGAGGTCGCGGATGATCTCGGAGCGGTTCTGATAGCCGCGCGCCTCGGCCGCGGCGTCGATCTCGGCCAGGAGATCGTCCTCGATCGTGATGGTAATTCGCTGCATGAGGTCCTCTCCGCGGGTACCGCCGAATGGACCTGTTCTACACCGATTTCGTGACCATCACAGCCGCGTCGCGCGCAGCCGCAGCGCGTTCCCGACCACGCTGACCGAGGACAGCGCCATCGCTGCCGCAGCGATGATCGGCGAGAGCAGGAGGCCGAACGCGGGATAGAGAATGCCGGCGGCGATCGGGATGCCGGCGGCGTTGTAGACGAAGGCGAAGAACAGGTTTTGCCGGATATTGCTCATCGTCGCCTGCGACAGCTTTCGCGCGCGGACGATGCCGGTGAGGTCGCCCTTCAGCAGGGTGACGCCGGCGCTCTCCATCGCGACATCAGTGCCGGTGCCCATGGCGATGCCAACCTCGGCCGCCGCCAGCGCCGGCGCGTCGTTGACGCCGTCGCCGGCCATCGCGACGCTGCGTCCGGCCGTTTGCAGTTTTGTGACGACCGCACTCTTCTGGTCCGGCAGCACCTCGGCCTCGACCTCGGCGATGCCGAGCCGGCGCGCCACGGCTTCCGCCGTCGTGCGGTTGTCGCCGGTCAGCATGATCACCTTGATGCCTTCGGCCGCCAGCGCCTTCAGCGCCTCCGGTGTCGAGGCCTTGACCGGATCGGCGATCGCGAACAGGCCGGCGAGCCTGCCGTCGATGGCCATGTTGATCACCGTGGCGCCGTCGCCGCGCAGCCGCTCGGCGTCAGTGTCGAGCATCTTGGTGTCGATGCCGATCGACGACAGGTACTTGGCATTGCCGAGCACGATGGCCTTGCCGTCGACCCTGCCGGTTGCACCCTTGCCGGTCGGCGAGTCGAACTGTTCGACCTGGCCGAGGCTGAGCTGCTTCTCCTTCGCCGCGCGCATGATCGCGTCGGCCAGGGGATGTTCGCTGGCACGCTCGACGCTGGCCGCGAGCCGGAGAATGTCGTCTTCCGCGAAGCCGGTCGCGGGCACGATCGCCACGACCTTGGGCTTGCCCTCGGTCAGCGTGCCGGTCTTGTCCACGACCAGCGTGTCGATCTTTTCCATCCGCTCCAGCGCCTCGGCGTTCTTGATCAGCACGCCTGCCTGCGCACCGCGGCCGACGCCGACCATGATAGACATCGGGGTCGCAAGTCCCAGCGCACAGGGGCAGGCGATGATCAGCACGCTGACGGCGGCGACGAGGCCGAAGGCGAGCCGCGGCTCCGGTCCGAACCAGGCCCAGGCCGCGAAGGCGGCGATCGCGACGATGATGACGGTCGGCACGAACCAGCCGGCGACCTGGTCGGCCAGCCGCTGGATCGGCGCGCGCGAGCGCTGCGCGTCGGCGACCATCTGCACGATCTGCGACAGCAGCGTCTCGCGGCCGACCTTGTCGGCGCGCATGATGAAGCTGCCGGATTGATTGAGCGTGCCGGCGATCACCTTGGCGCCCGTCTCCTTGGTCACCGGCATGGATTCGCCCGTCACGAGCGACTCGTCGAGCGAGGAACGCCCCTCCAGGATGACGCCGTCGACCGGCACCTTCTCGCCGGGCCGCACGCGCAAGGAGTCGCCGGCATGGAGCGTGTCGATCTCGACCTCATGCTCATTGCCGTCGGCATCGACGCGCCGCGCCGTCTTTGGCGCGAGCTGGAGCAGCGCCTTGATCGCGCCCGAGGTCGCATCGCGCGCGCGCAGCTCCAGCACCTGGCCGAGCAAAACCAAGACGGTGATGACGGCCGCCGGTTCGAAATAGACGGCTACGGCACCATCATGGCCGCGGAAGGTCGCCGGGAAAATCTGCGGCACGACGGTCGCAACGACGCTGTAGACATAGGCGACGCCCGTGCCCATCGCGATCAGCGTGAACATGTTGAGGTTGCGCGTCACCAGCGACTGCCAGCCGCGGACGAAGAACGGCCAGCCGGCCCACAACACCACGGGCGTGGCGAAGAGGAGCTGGATCCAGTTCGACAGGACAGGATCGATCCAGTTGTGAGGCCCTGCGAGATGGCCGCCCATCTCCAGCACCACGGCCGGCAGCGCCAGCGCGCCGCCGATCCAGAACCGCCGCGTCATGTCGGCGAGCTCCGGATTGGGCCCGGTGTCGAGGCTTGCGACCTCCGGCTCCAGCGCCATGCCGCAGATCGGGCAGCTGCCGGGTCCGACCTGACGGATCTCCGGATGCATCGGGCAGGTGTAGATCGTGCCCGCGGGCATCTCCGGCTCGGGTGCCTTGTCCTTGGCGAGATATTTCGCGGGATCGGCGGCGAATTTGGTGCGGCAGCCGGCCGAGCAGAAATGGAAAGTCTGGCCGTGATGTGTGAGGTGGTGTTTTGAAGTCGCGGGATCGACCGTCATGCCGCAGACGGGATCGAGGACCTTTGTCGCGGCGGGACCGTGGTCATGCGCGTGATGATGGCCATGACCCGCATCGCCATTGCCGCCGCAGCAGGATGAGGCCGCGGGCTTCGGAGCGGGCGCAGCGGCTTTGCTGGAACAGCCGCATCCGGAATGCGTTTCCGCGTCGTGATGATGGTTGTGGTTGGCGTCGTTCATTTCCGCACTCCGGCCCTTGTAACCTATACCCGGTAGGGGTATATAGACCTCATGCGCAAAGACATCAAGGCATCCGTCGGAAAACGTCTCGGCCGGATCGAGGGCCAGGTTCGCGGCCTCTCGAAAATGGTCGATGAGGACCGTTATTGTATCGACATCGTGACGCAGATCTCGGCGGTGCGCGCCGCGCTGCGCCGGGTCGAGGAAGAGGTTTTGAAGGACCACGTCGCCCATTGCGTCGAGCACGCCATCGCCAGCGGCGACAAGGCCGACCAGCGCGAGAAGATCGCGGAGCTGATGGCGGTGATCGGACGGGCGGAGCGGTAGGGCGCTCTCTCCACCGTCATTGCGAAGAGCTCTTGCGACGAAGCAATCCAGACTGTCACTGCGGTAACAGTCTGGATTGCTTCGCTGCGCTCGCAATGACGGGCGTTGAGGCAAGATCGCGCCACCCTCACCGGCGTCGTCCCTGCGAACGCAGGGACCCATAACCCCAGGGAGGAGTTTGGCGAAGGCTGGCTGTTCGGACTGCGACCGAATTGCGATTGACAGATCACACGGTATAGGTCCCTGCGCCCGTGCGCAATTGCGCACTAGGCAGGGACGACAGTCGGTTATGCCGCAATCTCCGGCGCGCGTCGGCGCCGCTGCGAGCGGTACATCGTCAGCTTCTTCAGCAGCGGAAAATGCCTGGAGACGGTGACACGCCCGGCCGTCTCCGCCGGCTGCGCGCTCACTTCTTCAGCCGGAACTTCAGCCGGCGTCTCTTCGTCAATCGCTTCAGGAACGAGCGGCGGCGCACGGAGCGTTTCTGGAAACACACTGAACGTGCCCGCTACCTCCTCGAGCGGCTTCTGCTTGTCGGCCCAGTGCAGGGCGGTGTAGTCGAACCCGTGCACGATGGTGGGTTTGACGACTTCGAAATAGGGCGAGATGTCGAAGTCGCGGGGCATGTAGAGCGAGGAATCGCGGATGTGCAGGATCTCGCGGCGGGCGGCGCGGCTGCCGGCCTTGGTGATCTTGGGCAGGATCGGGTAGCGCACGGCGTCGAACGCCTGCGCGATCAGTGCCGAGCAGATGATCTTGGTCGGGTCGCCCGATCCGATTGCGATCATGCGCCGCCGCCAGCGCTGCGGTATCGGCAGCGGGAACAGGAAGCGCATCAGATCGACGATGTTCTTGGTGTCGTAGCCGAAGCCGATACGGTTGATCGCATAACGGCAGACCGTGGTGCGGTCCTCGTAGGACAGCCCGACCGGGCGGCAGACGCGGGTGTGATACGGGAAGTATTTTGATAGCGGCGCCGAGGTGACGCCCTCGCCGATATTGGCCTCGATCAGCACATGCGGCTCGCCGTTAGGCTCTTCCGCACCTTCGATCGGGCCGACATAGAGCGCGGCATGCGACCAGGTCGACTGCGTCAGATATTTGATGATGCCGGAGATGCGATTGTTGCCCTCGACCAGCAGCACGTCGCCGGGCTCGACGACGCCGCGCAAGTGCTCCGGGTCGCTCGGAGTGAACGGCTCATAGCCCGGCACCTCCTTCGAGAGGTACGCGGCAATCAGCTTGCCGACTGAGTCCAGAACCGTCCCCATCTTCCACTCCCCCCGCGGCCTTTTCCGGCCACCTTTTTCCCATCTGTATCATGGTCGAAACGTGTTGCAATTCGGTTCATCAGTCTGTGAGATCAAGCACGATTGATTCACCATGATGGTTGCCGCGCAACACCAGATACGGCAAGGTTCGCGGGCTGTTCCCGTTCGCCGCAAGTCCCCGGAAACCATGACATGACAATCACGCGCCGCGGTTTCCTTTCGGCGTCGGCGGCCTTCGCTGCGATGCCGGTCTTGATGCCGGTCTTGCGGGCCACCGCCGCGCCGCTGCCGCGCGAGGCGGACATTGTCGTGATCGGGGCTGGTGCGGCCGGGATCGCTGCGGCGCGACGCATCATGGCGGCCAACCGCAAGGTCGTGGTGGTGGAGGCGGCATCGCAGATCGGCGGCCGCTGCATCACGGATGCCACCACCTTCGACACGCCGTTCGACCGCGGCGCGCGCTGGATGCACAATCCCGAAACCAATCCGATGATCCGCCTTGCGCGCGCCGCCGGGCTCGACGTGGTGCAGGCGCCGGCGGGGCAGAAGATGCGCATCGGCCGCCGCAATGCGCGGGCGGGCGAGACCGAGGAATTTCTGGCGGCGCTGGTGCGCGCCAACCGCGCCATCGACGAAGCCGCGCGCGGCAAGCTCGATACCTCCTGCGCATCCGCGCTGCCGAAGGATCTCGGCGACTGGGCCGGTGCGGCCGAATTCATGCTGGGCGCCAGCTTTGCCGGCAAGGATTTGAAGGAGCTGTCCGCGATCGACAAGGCCCGCGCGCAGGACCGCAACGCTCCGATCGCCTGCCGGCAGGGCCTCGGCACGCTCATCACCAGGCTCGGCGAGCAGGCGCCGGTGGCGCTGTCGACGCCGGCGAGCCGGATCGTCTGGAGCAATCGCGACGTCAGCGTCGAGACGCAAAGCGGCAAGATCGCCGCGCGCGCGGCCATCATCACGGTCTCGACCAACGTGCTGACCTCGGGCGCGATCAAGTTCGGGCCCGATCTTCCCAAGCGGACGCTGGACGCGGCATCAAAACTCTCTCTCGGCAGCTACGATCACATCGTGCTGCAGCTGCCCGGCAACCCGCTCGGACTGTCGCGCGACGACATCCTGATCGAGCAGAGCAACTCAACGCGCACGGCACTGCTGTACGCCAATATCGGCGGCTCCTCGTTGTGCTCGATCGACGTCGGCGGCTCGTTCGGCCGCGATCTCTCCGAGCAGGGCGAGAAGGCGATGGCCGCCTTCGCGAAGGAATGGGTCACGAAGCTGTTCGGCAGCGAGGCCGCGTCCGCCGTGCAGAAGATCAGCGCGACGCGCTGGAATGCTTCGCCTTACGTCATGGGTGCGATGTCGGCGGCCTCGCCCGGCGGCCAGCTCTCGCGCAAGGTCCTGGCCGAGCCGGTCGGCTGCATGTTCCTCGCCGGCGAAGCCACCCACGAGACGCTGTGGGGCACCGTCGATGGCGCCTGGGAAAGCGGCGAGCGCGCCGCGGATGCCGCCCTGCGCAAGATCGGCGCGATCAGGGACGAGCAGGAAGTGCCAACGCAGTCGACGAAGAAGCGCAGGGCGCCGCGAGGATAGGGCAATAAGCCGCAACGAACTCCGCTGTCGTCCCGGACAAGCGCAGCGAAGCGGAGCGCCGATCCGGGACCCATAACCACAGGGAGAGGTTTGACGAAGATTCGGAGTTATCAGTTCGCCCCATAACCGCTTCCTGTGGTTATGGGTCCCTGCGTTCGCAGGGACGACAGCGGTGGCTAACGCAAAACCCCGTCAAGCGCGGGCAGTCCGAAAATCACCGCCATGGCGATCAGCCCGTAGCAGATCCCGCGAAAGACCTTTTCACTCGCACGCCCGAACAATGACGCACCAAACGCGACGCCGAGCGCATAGACCGGGCCAACGATCAGCGAGAGCACGAGCGACTCGCGCGAGATCAATCCCGTCGTCGCATAGCTCACCATCGAGAAGAAATCCGACGCGCCGAAGAACAGCACGATGTTGGCGCGCGCGACGATCGGCGCGATCGGGCGCCCGAGCCAGTAACCGACGATCGGCGGCCCGCCGGTTTGCGCCAGGCCGCTGCAGAAGCCGGAGAGGCCACCGATGCCGACCGAGAGCCAGGCGTGGTCCTTGCCGCGATAGCGCCAGCCCGACAGCAGCAGAAGCAGCAGCGCCGCGACGAAGCAGGAGATGATCCAGCGCGTGGTGACGGGTTCGAGCACGCTGAGGAAATAGGTGCCGACGGGAACGCCGATCAGCGCGCCCAGCACGATCACGGCGGTCGCTCTTCGGTCCGCCTTCCGCCACGCATCCGGCAGCAGCGGCGCGGCGGCGACGAAATCGATCACGAGCAGCAGCGCTGCGACAAGCCGCGGCGCGGCGATGCTACTCGCCAGCGGCATGAAGATCAGCGCCGAGCCGAAGCCGGAGAAGCCGCGAGCGGTGCCGGAAACAAAAGCGACGGCGCAGAGCGCCATCGCAATGGTGAGGCTGACGTCCTTCGGAAGGAAGTCGGCGATACTCATGCCCTGCTATTCCAGAGCATCATGCGCGCAGCGTGCCGCCGGTCTTCTTCGTGACCTCCGCCACGATCTTCGCGGCGACGGCATCGATCTCCTGATCGGTCAACGTCTTCTCGCGCGGCTGGAGCGTCACCGCGATTGCGATCGACTTCTTGCCGTCCTCGATGCCCTTGCCCTCATAGACGTCGAAGACGTTGACACCGGTGATCAGCTTCTTGTCGACGCCCTGCGCCGCGCGCACGATGTCGCCGGCCTTCACGGCGCGGTCGACGATGAACGCGAAGTCGCGCGACACAGGCTGGAACGCCGAGAGCTCGATCAGCGGCTTGGCGCGGGTCGGCTTCTTCTTGGCCTCGGGGATGCGGTCGAGGATCACCTCGAACACGACAAGCGGGCCGTCGGCGCCAAGCGCCTCGAGCGCGCGCGGGTGCACCTCGCCGAAATAGCCGAGCACGTTCTGCGGGCCGATCTGGATCGTGCCGGAGCGGCCCGGATGCAGCCAGGCCGGTCCACCGGCCACGATCTGAAGCGCCTGCATCGGCGCGCCGGCCGCCGCCAGCACCGCCAGTGCATCGGCTTTCGCGTCGAACACATCGGCCTGCGCCGAGCTTGTCCAGTGCCGTCCGAGACCTTCGGACGAAGCCAGGCCGCGCCGCACGCCGCTCGCAGCCATGAACTGATCCTGCGGGCGATCGCCCTTGAAGACCTGGCCGACCTCGAACAGCGCGACGTCGCCATAACCGCGATCGGCGTTCGCCTGCGCTGCGGAGATGAGTCCCGCCAGCAAGGTCGGGCGCATGTCGGAGAGATCAGACGCGATCGGGTTGGCCACTTCGAGCTCGCGCTGGCCACCGCCGAACAATTTTGCCGCAGTCTTGGTGATGAACGACCACGTCACAGCTTCGACGATGCCGCGGCTCGCCAGTGCGCGCCGGGCGCGGCGGGTGCGGAGCTGCAGCGGGGTCAGCACGGGCTTGCGCGCGTCGTCGCCGCGCTCGAACGGCGTCATCGGCACCTTGTCGACGCCGAAGATGCGGACGATCTCCTCGACGATATCGGCCTTGCCGTGCACGTCGGAGCGCCAGGACGGCACCGCGACCTTCACCACCGGGCCGGGACCCGCCATCATGAAGCCGAGATGGGTCAGGATGCGCTTCATCTCCGGCTGCGGCACCTCGATGCCGGAGAGGCGCTTCACTTCGGTGATCGGGAAATCGATCACGCGGTCGTCGCCGAAGGCCTTGCCGACCACGACGTTCTCGGACGGCGTGCCGCCACACATCTCCATCACCAGCTTGGTCGCAAGCTCCAGACCGGGCACCATGAAGGCCGGATCGACGCCGCGCTCGAAGCGGTAGCGCGCATCGGAATTGATGCCGAGCTTGCGGCCGGTCTGCGCGATGTTGATCTCGTTCCACAGCGCCGATTCGATCAGCACGTCGGTCGTGTTCTCGTCGCAGCCCGAGGCTTCGCCGCCCATGATGCCGGCGAGCGATTCGACGCCGTGCTCATCCGCGATCACGCAAATCGAAGGATCGAGATTGTAGGTGCGGCCGTCGAGCGCCAGCAGCGCCTCGCCGTCGCGGGCGCGGCGCACCACGAGATTGCCTCTCACCTTCTTGGCGTCGAACACGTGCAGCGGACGCGCGCGGTCGTAGGTCATGAAGTTGGTGATGTCGACCAGCGCGTTGATCGGACGCAGCCCGATCGCGGTCAGCCGCTTCTGCAGCCATTCCGGCGACGGCCCGTTCTTGACTCCGCGCACGAGGCGCAGCGCGAAGCCCGGGCAGAGCGTCGCGTCCTCCACCGTCACCTTAACCGGGCACGGAAATTCGCCCTTGATCGGCTTGATCGTCGGGTCCTTGAACTTGCCCATATCGGCAGCGGCGAGATCGCGCGCGATGCCGTGCACGCCGGTGCAGTCCTGCCGGTTTGGCGTCAGGTTGATCTCGACCACGGGATCGCCGAGCGCGGCCCATTCGGCGTAGCCAGCACCAACAGGCGCGTCCGCCGGCAATTCCATGATGCCGTCATGGTCGTTGGAGATCTGCAATTCCGCCGCCGAGCACAGCATGCCGCGGCTCTCGACGCCTCGGATAGTGCCGACGCCGAGCGTGATGTCCTTGCCGGGAATGTAGGTCCCGGGCGGCGAGAACACACTGACGAGCCCCGCACGCGCATTCGGCGCGCCGCACACGACCTGCACGGGCGCGCCACCGTCACCGGTGTCGACCATGCAGACGCGCAGGCGATCCGCATTCGGATGCTGCTCGGCCGAGATCACCTTCGCGATGGTGAAGGGCTTGAGCGCCTTCGCCTTGTCCTCGATGTTCTCGACCTCAAGCCCGATCATGGTGAGCTTGTCGGCGAGCTTGTCCAAGGGCTCGTCGGTATCGAGATGGTCCTTCAGCCAGGAGAGGGTGAATTTCACGAGCTCAGCCCTCCGGCAAGCGTTGGCACTTCGAGCGGCTTGAAGCCGTAATGGGACAGCCAGCGGACGTCGCTGTCAAACAGCTGGCGGAGATCGGCGATGCCGTATTTCAGCATGGCGATGCGGTCGATGCCCATGCCCCAGGCAAAACCCTGGTACTCGTCGGGATCGATGCCGCAGGCGCGCAGCACGTTCGGATGCACCATGCCGCAGCCGAGAATCTCGAGCCAGTCCTCGCCTTCGCCGAAGCGAATCTCGCCCTTGTCGCGGCGGCACTGGATGTCGACTTCCAGCGACGGCTCGGTGAACGGGAAGAACGACGGGCGGAAGCGCATGTTGATGTGGTCGACCTCGAAGAACGCCTTGCAGAACTCGTGCAGGATCCATTTGAGGTGGCCGAGATGCGAGTGCTTGTCGATGACGAGGCCTTCGACCTGGTGGAATTGCGGCGTGTGGGTCGCATCCGAATCGATGCGATAGGTGCGGCCCGGGCAGATCACGCGGATCGGCGGCTTCTGGGTCAGCATGGTGCGCACCTGCACCGGCGAGGTGTGGGTCCGCAGCAGCATGCGCGAGCCGTCCTCCTTCGGATGGAAGAAGAAGGTGTCGTGCATCTCGCGGGCGGGATGGCCGACCGGAAAATTCAGTTTTGTGAAGTTGTAGTCGTCGGTCTCGATATCGGGACCTTCGGCGACCGAGAAGCCCATGTCGGCGAAGATCGTGGTGAGCTCGTCCCAGACCTGGCTCAGCGGATGGATGCGGCCGGCCTCGGCCGGCGGATCGCGCAGCGGCAGGGTGACGTCGATGGTTTCGGAGGCGAGCCGCGCATCGAGCGCGGCCGACTTCAAGACGTCGCGCCGGGCTGTGAGCGCCTCGGTGACCTTGTCCTTGGCCTGGTTGATCGCGGCGCCCTGCGTCTTGCGCTCGTCCGGCGACATCTTGCCGAGCGTGGCCAGAAGCGCGGAGATCGAGCCCTTCTTGCCGAGCGCGGCGACGCGCACCGCTTCGAGCGCGGCTTCGTCGCCGGCTGCGGCGATCTGGTCGAGGATGGATGTTTCGAGCGTTGCGAGGTCGGACACTGTCAAATCCTTGCTGCAAAAATTCGGCTGGGTTGTCGCCGCCCGAAGGCCGTAACGTCAAGCAAAAAGCCGGTCATTTCGGGCTGACGGACGGCAGGGTTGAACCTCACGCGGGGGCCCGGCACCAACGGGGATACGAGGAGACATTTGCGATGCTTTCGAAATCCTGCCTGGCTGTTCTGGCCGTCGTTCTGTCGGTCGCAGGCACCCCTGCGCGCGCCATGGTCTGCATGGATAAATCCATGACGCTGGACGAGGTGGCCGACGCCATCAGCACCCAGAAGAGCTGCGCGAGCGCGATGAAGCTGTTTCAGGATTGCCAATTGACCGCGAGCGGCGATGTCCAGCTCGGCGCCGCCGTCGAGAAGAAATGCGAGGCGGACTTCATGCCCGGCCTCAGCACGGCGCAGCATCAGGCTTACAAACGCGAGATGCGCGCATGCGACCTCAAGTACCGGAACAAGTCCGGCACCATGTATCTCTCGTTCGCAGCTTTTTGCCGGGCGGAGGTCGCCCAGCGTCACTCGCAACGCGCGCTGAAGGCTGCGGGCCAGAAGGCCCGCTAGCGCAAGCCTCAGGCCGCGAGCGCGGCTTTGGCCTTCTCGGCGATCGCCTGGAACGCGGCGGGCTCGGTGATCGCGAGATCCGACAGCACCTTGCGGTCCACGGTGATCCCGGACTTGGCCATGCCGTCGATAAATCGGCTGTAGGTCAGGCCGAACGGACGGACGGCGGCGTTGATGCGCTGGATCCAGAGCGCGCGGAAGGTGCGCTTCTTACGCTTGCGGTCGCGGAAGGCGTATTGCTGGGCCTTCTCCACGGCCGGCTTGGCGGCGCGGATGGTGTTCTTGCGGCGGCCGTAGAAGCCCTTGGCGGCCTTGTAGACTTTCTTGTGCTTGGCGTGGGCGGTCACACCGCGTTTGACGCGAGACATGACAAAATCCTTCAGAGATGACTTCGGTTATCGGATTGCCGCGGGATGCGCGGCACGGATGGCAGTGATCGTGGACGCGATCAGGCGTTCGGCAAGAAGTACTTCTTGACGTTGTCGCCGTCGGTCTTGAACAGCACGCGGGTGCCGCGGAGCTGACGGATCTGCTTCTTCGTCCGCTTGATCATGCCGTGACGCTTGCCGCGCTGGGCGTGCATCACTTTGCCGGTGGCAGTCACCTTGAAGCGCTTTTTAGCGCCCGATTTGGTCTTCAGCTTGGGCATTTGGCTCTCCTAATGGCCACAGAGATCCGCCCGCGAAGGCGGCTGGCCGTCAAAAATGCTCGTTAGAGCGTTGATTGTGCTCAGGTTTTCGCGAACAAGCGCGACACCCGCACGAACACCGCCACGGCAGCCCTTAAATCAGCCGGGCGATGAAGGCTGGGCTTATGCCAGAGGACAGGCCGATTGGCAACGATGAACCGCCGGAACCGGCTCGCCGACTATTGCAGGTTGTCACCCCTCATATCCCAGCCGTGTCGCTCGGAGCAGGACCAAAATGGCCCATTTCCCGCAATTTCTTTCGTCGCTGACCAATTTCGCCCGCCCGCGCCATCTGGTGCTGTTCGCCGTGCTCGCCACTGCGGCGCTGCCGTCGACTGCCGACGCCCGTGTCGGCGGCTATGACGGCATCTGGAACGTCACCTTCGCCACCACCCGGGGCAATTGCAGCTCCGGCTACAGCGTCCCCTTCACCGTGGCAGGCAGCCGGGTGTCGTCCGCCGGCGGCGGCCGGGTCTCGGGCCGGATCAACCGCTCCGGCGCGGTCGCGGTCGAGGTCTCGGTCGGCGCGTCCCATGCGAGCGGCGGCGGCCGCCTCGCCGGCGTGAACGGCGCAGGCTCTTGGAAAGGCATCATCTCCGGCGACCAGTGCAGCGGCACCTGGCAGGCGACGCGGACGTAGTGGCCGAGCATTCGAGCCGAATTCGTGGCTTGTACCGCGACCAAAGCAAAACGGCCCGCCGGAGATCCGGACGGGCCGTTGAATTCTCAAGTCCCCTGAAAAGCTCGCCTCAGCGCGGCGCCAGCACCATGACGACCTGGCGACCTTCGAACCGTGCGTCCTGCTCGACCTTGGCGAGCTCGGCGACGTCGGTCTTGATCTTGTCCAGAAGCTTGGTGCCGATCTCCTGATGCGCCATTTCGCGGCCACGATAGCGCAGCGTGATCTTGACCTTGTCGCCCTCTTCGAAGAACCGCTGCATCGCGCGCATCTTCACGTCGTAATCGTGATCGTCGATCATCGGGCGGAGCTTGATCTCCTTGATCTCGACGGTCTTCTGCCGCTTGCGGGCTTCCGCGGCTTTCTTCTGAGCGGAATACTTGTACTTCCCGTAGTCCATGATCTTGCAGACGGGAGGGCTGGTATTCGGCGAAATCTCGACCAGATCCATGCCAGCTTCCTGGGCCATCCGGATGGCGACGACGGTCTCGACCGTGCCTTTATTATCACCGGTCTGATCGATCAGCTGGATCTGCGCATTGCGAATATCATCATTGATGCGCGGCCCGTCTTTGCTGGCAGCGGGCGGAGCTTTATTAGGACGGCGAATGGGTGGTTCTCCAAAGTTGTGAAAGAAGCGGCTATTTTGAAGGAAGAAGCGTTTGCCGGCAAGCAAGTCGCGTGTGCGAGAGGCGAAAAACCCTCAAATGCGAGGCATTTGGGCCACGCCTGTCGGCACGCTGACCGACATAGACACCTTGCTTCTGTTCCGCAAGCGTCCCAAAGGGACAATGCCGGCAGCGGTTACTCAATCGCACGCGCCTAGAACTGCTGAAACCGCACAGCCAGAGTAAACGTTCCATGACCGAAACAATTCCTGATGCCATGCTCGACTTCATCGATGTGGGCGAGGGTCCATCCGCGCGCAAAATCGCGGTGCGCAGCCGGCGCGGTCAAGGACCCGGGCTGGTCTGGCTCGGCGGCTTCAAATCGGACATGCAGGGCGGCAAGGCCCAGGCGCTGGATGCCTGGGCTGGGGAGCACGGCCGTGCCGCGGTCCGGTTCGACTATTCCGGTCATGGTGAATCCAGCGGCAATTTTGCCGATGGAACCATCGGCAGCTGGCTCGAGGACAGCGTCGCAGTGTTCGAGCGGTTCTGCGAGGGACCGCAGATCCTGATCGGCTCCTCCATGGGCGGCTGGATGGCGCTGCTGCTCGCGCGCGAGATCAGGAAGCGTTCCGGCAAAGCCTCGCTGGCGGGCCTCGTGCTGATCGCACCGGCGCCCGATTTCACTGAGGAACTGATGTGGAAGAACTTTTCGTCCGCGGTGAAGAAGGAGATCGAGACCAAGGGCTTCTGGTTGCGACCGTCGGACTATGGCGACGGCTCGCCCTATCCGATCACGCGGAACCTGATCGAGGAGGGCCGCAACCATCTCGTGCTCGGCAGCGCCATCGATCTCGGCTGTCCCGTGCGCATTCTGCAAGGCGCGCAGGATCCCGATGTGCCGTGGCAGCACGCCTTCGCGCTGACGCATCGCCTGCCGGCCGACGACGTCGTGCTGACCATGATCCAGGACGGCGACCACCGCCTCTCCCGCCCGCAGGACATCGCGCGCATTCTTGCCGCGGTGGCCGAGATCGGGTGAAGTGTCTCCAAACATCCGGTGTCATCGTCCGCGAAGGCGGACGATCCAGTACGCCGCGGCCGTGGTGATCTAGCCGAGAAGCCGCGGCGTACTGGATGCCCCGCTTTCGCGGGGCATGACCAAGAGGTTGGGAGGCAACGCCAATGACCACCACCGCCATGCTGCGCGCCTTCTGCGACGCCGTCGAGCAGCGCAATGGCCGGGCCTTCGCTGAATTGTTCACCGAGGGCGGCGTCTATCACGACGTCTTTTACGGCGCCTTCGCCGGCCGCGAGAAGATCGCGGCGATGATCGACGACTGGTTCTATCGCACGGCGACCGATTTCCGCTGGAACATGCATGACCCCGTCACCGACGGCACCACGCTCTATGCCCGCTACACCTTCAGCTATCGCTCCACCCTGCCGGAAGCGAACGGCGCGCGGGCGATGTTCGAGGGCGTCGCGATCATGACGCTGCGTGACGGCAAGATCGTGAACTATCACGAGGTCGCCAACACCGCACCGGCGTTTGTCGATCTGAAGTTCGCGCCTGAAAGAATTGCGAAGATCGTCGCCAAGCAGGGCGCCGAGCTGAAGGCGCGGCCGGAGATGAAGCGGCATTTGGTGTAGCTCTCTCCTCCCGTCATTCCGGGGCGCGCCACTTGGCGCGAGCCCGGAATCCATAACCACGATCGGGAGTATGGATTCCGGGCTCGTGCTTCGCACGCCCCGGAATGACGGTTACGGCGGCGGTGGCTTCGCCATCGGCTTGCGCTGCGCCAGTGCGGCGACCGTCGCGGTGCCGATCGGGCCCTGTTCGTCATAGAGCCAGCATTCGCCGATCGCGACGCCTTCGGTCGCATGGTGGTTCACCACGTCGAAGCCGATCCAGTTCGTCACCGGCAGCCGGTGCAGATAGATCGTGACGTCGCTGTTGATGTAGCCGAGCCCCTTGTCGCCGGCATTGGCAAAGGGGCTGGCGAAATCGGCACCAACAGCGACATGCACGAACGGCGTCATCGGCACGCCGGCGACGAGCTCGCGCACCTCGCTCATCCACAGCCGGCGCGGGCCGAGCGAGCCCATGTGGCCGACAATGGGGCGCGTCGTCCATTTACCGTTCATGCCGAGCCTCGGATCGGTTGGCTTTGGAATGTCTGATGGTTTCGGCACGTCCCAGTTCGGAGGCGACCAGACATTGCCGTCGGGATTTTGCGTCTTGCGCAACAGCTGGCACGAGGCGCGCGCCATGCTGACCCCGCCGGAAAAGAATTCCGCTTCCACCACGCGGATGCGCAGGCCGTCGCGCACGAGCCGCGTCGTTACCTCGATCGGCTTGTCGATGGTCGGCAGCCGGAACATGTCGACGGTGAGCCGCGCCGGCACGAATTCAGGCCCTGAATGGCGCTCCTCGATGGCGAAGCCGAGCAGGCCGATGATGACGCGCCCGTGCAGCGATTTCGGATCCCACGGGCCATTGGCCACTTCCGTCGGATGGAAAGTATCGCCGTTGCGGATGAAGAAAGGCATGTTTGTTGTCATGGTGCGCGAATCTTGAGGGAATGCGCGGGGAAATCAAGTCTCTGCTCCTCAGGATGAGGGTCAGAGAGCGGCGCGCCATTCCTCACGAACGCTCTCGTCGCGCTCGTTGCTTATTGCCGCTGCCTTCAGCGCCTCAAGCTCTTCCCGCGACGCCAACTGCCCCAGCGCCCACACCGCCGCCCCGCGCACCAGCGGACTCGCATCGTCAAGCAATCGCCGCGCCTCATCCGCCAGCGCCGCCTCGCCGGAGTTGCCAATCGCAATCAGCACATTCCGCAAGAATCGATCGCGGCCGATGCGCTTGACCGGCGACTTCGTGAACAGCGCGCGGAACGCTGCGTCATCGAGCCGTGAAAGCTCAGCAAGACCAGGCGCGCGCAATTCATCACGCGCGGCGAGCTTGGCTTCTCGTCCCTCCTGCGCGAACTTGTTCCAGGGACACGCCGCGAGGCAATCATCGCAGCCATAGATGCGGTTGCCCATCGCTTTACGAAACTCGTGCGGGATCGGGCCCTTGTTCTCGATGGTGAGATAGGAGATGCAGCGCCGCGCATCGAGCTGGTACGGCGCGGGAAATGCAGAGGTCGGGCAGATGTCGAGGCAGGCCCGGCACGAGCCGCAATGATCGATCTCGGCAACATCGCGCGGCAGCTCCAGCGTGGTGTAGATCGCGCCGAGGAATAGCCACGAGCCGAACTCGCGCGAGACCAGATTGGTGTGCTTGCCCTGCCAGCCCAGATGTGCGGCCTGCGCGAGCGGCTTCTCCATCACTGCGGCGGTGTCGACGAACACCTTCACTTCGGACGGCGCGGTCGCGACCAGCCAGCGCGCCAATGCCTTCAGACGTTTCTTGATGAGATCGTGGTAGTCGTCGCCCTGCGCATAGACCGAGATCGCCGCGCGCGTGCGCTCGTTCAGGATCGCGAGCGGATCGGAATCGGGGCCGTAATTGACGCCGAGCATGATGACGCTGCGCACGTCGGCCCACAGCCCGCGCGGATCGACGCGGCGCTCCGGCTGGTTCGCGAGCCAGTCCATGTCGCCATGGCCGCCCGAGGCGATGAATTCGAGGAAATGCGCGCCGGCCTTTTCGATCGTGCCGGGCTCGGTGATGCCGATGCAGTCGAAGCCGAGCGCCCGCGCCTCGCGCGCGAGCGCCGTCTTCAGTTCAGTCGGGTCGGAGTTCAGAAATCCAGGTCCACGTAGGTCCGCGACGCCGGCACGCCGGCCAGCCATTCGCTCAGCAGTGGACGGAACGACGGGCGGGATTTCACCCGCGCGTACCACGCCTTCGCTGCGTCGTCCTCGCTCCATGGCACGTCGCCCAGATAGTCGATCGCCGAAAGATGCGCCGCGGCGGCGAGATCCGCGTAGGTGAGCCGGTCGCCGGCGAGGAAGTTGCGCGTCTGCGCCAGCCAGCCGATATAGGCCAGATGATAGCGCACGTTGGCCTTGGCCGCGCGCATCACGTCGGCCGAAGGCGGACCGCCGCCATTCTCCTCGCTCATGAAGCGCTTGTAGATGCGCTCGGTGACGAGCGGGTGCGAGACCTCCTCGAAGAACTTCTCGTTGAACCAGGCCATCAGTCGGCGCACCTCGACGCGCTCGAAGGTCGTCTCCGGCATCAGGCGCTTGGGTCCCATCCCGGCGCCATAGGCCTCGTCGACATATTCGGCGATGATGGCCGCGCCCGGGATCGGCGGCTGCTCGTCGTCCACCAGTACGGGCGTCGTGCCGGCCGCATTGAGCAGCAGAAATGCCTCGCGCCGTTCCCAGCTGCGCTCCTCGATCAGCTTCAGATCGAGCCCGTATTCGCCCGCGATCAGGCGGATGAAGCGCGAATGCGGACAGAACGGATGATGAAACAGCGTAAACATGAAGCCTTTGACTATTTGATGGTGCTTAAGAATCCATCAATGTTTGTGCGGCGCCACACTAGTTCCTCAAAACTGCGAAGCAAGTGCGAGACGCCGCATTTTGCGATTGCAGCATTTAGGGGAATAGGCGAGAAGAGCCCCGCTTTTCCAGCCGAAATGGACCGTAAATATGTCAGATGCAATACGGGCAGTGATCCTCGGCATCATCGAGGGTGTGACCGAGTTCCTTCCCGTGTCCTCGACCGGCCACCTGCTGCTCGCGGAGCGCTTCTTCGGCCTCGGCGAAGGCGCCTTCTGGGATTCGTTTACGGTTCTGATCCAGCTGGGTGCGATCCTCGCGATCGTCGGGCTCTACTTCAGGAAGCTCTGGGATGTCGCGATCGGCCTGTTCACGGGCGATGCCTATGCACGCCGTTTCGTGATCGGCGTGCTGGTGGCGTTCCTGCCGGCCGTCGTGGTCGGCCTCGTCGCCGGCAAATACATCAAGAGCGTGCTGTTCAATCCCTGGGTCGTGTGCTTCACGCTGATCGTCGGCGGCGCCATCCTGCTCTGGGTCGACAAGCTCGATCTCAAGCCGCGTGAGCATGACGCAACCAAATTTCCGCTACTGATGTACCTCTATATCGGCATCGCGCAGTGCGTCGCCATGATCCCGGGCGTGTCGCGCTCCGGCGCCAGCATCGTCGCCGCGATGTTCCTGGGCGCCGACAAGCGCGCCGCGGCGGAGTTCTCGTTCTTCCTCGCCATCCCCACCATGATCGGCGCATTCGCCTACGACTTCTACAAGAACCGCTCCGAGATGACGATGGACCACATGGGCATCGTCGCGATCGGCTTCGTGGTGTCGTTCATCACCGCGATCATCGTGGTGAAGGCGTTCCTCGGCTACGTCACCCGCCACGGTTTCGTGGTGTTCGCTTGGTGGCGCGTCATCGTCGGCACGCTCGGCCTGATCGCGCTGGCGCTGGGACGTTAACTTCTCAAAAACTAGCCGATACGCCTCAACGCAATATCAGCTTTTGACCGGTAGGCAGTTTCCGGAGCGGGGTGGCCCGCGGGCGGAGCTGAACGATGACCCTCGTCAGCGGCTGGGGGCGCTTCCCGGTCGTCGATAGCGAAATGCTGCGGCCGCGCTCGTTCGCGGCGCTGGGCGAAGCCGTGGTGACTGGCTCCGTGGCGCGGGGCAACGGCCGCGCCTATGGCGATGCCGCGATCGGCGCGGTCAGGACGATCGGGATGGCCGGGTTCGACCGGGTCAGGTCGTTCGATCCCGCGACCGGGCGCATCCGTCTCGAAGCCGGCGTGCAGCTCGCGGATCTGATCGACACGTTTGGTCCGCGTGGCTTCCTGCCTTTCGTCGTGCCCGGCACGCGCTTCGTCTCGGTCGGCGGCGCGATCGCCGCCGACGTGCACGGCAAGAACCACCATTGCGAGGGCGGCTTCGGCCGCTATGTCGACAGCATCCTGCTGCGCACCGGACAGAGCCAGACCATCGAGGTCTCACGCGAAGAAAATTCCGATGCCTTCTTCGCGACCATCGGCGGCATGGGCCTCACCGGAATCATCCTCGAAGCGACGATGCGGCTGCGGCCGGTTGAAACGGGCTGGATCCGCGAACGCGTGATCTCCGCATCCGATCTGGACGCCGCGATGCGCGCGCTGGATGCGGGCGATGCCTCGACCTATTCGGTGGCGTGGATCGATTGCGCCGCGCGCGGGCGCGATCTCGGCCGCTCGCTGATCTATCTCGGCGAGCACGCGCGCCGCGACGAGCTCGCCGACGGCGCCCATGCATTTCCCGCCGGCAAGAATCCCGGCCTCGCCGTGCCCATCGACCTGCCGTCGATGACGCTGAACCGCTTCAGCATCCGCGCCTTCAACGAGCTCTACTACCGCATGGGCGCACGGCGCGCCGGCGGCAGCCATGTGGTCTCGCTCTATCCCTATTTCTTTCCGCTCGACGCGATCGCCGACTGGAATCGCATCTATGGCAAGCGCGGCTTCCTCCAGCACCAATGTGTGATCCCGGAACGGAATGCGCGCGCCGTGCTCGGCGAGATCCTCGACCGCGTCGCAAGACGTGGCGATGCCTCCTTCCTCGCGGTGCTCAAGAAGCTCGGACAGGGCGACGGCATTTTGTCCTTTCCGCTGCCGGGCTACACGCTGGCGCTGGATTTCCCGGTGAAGGGCGACATCCTGAATTTCCTCGACGAGATCGATCGTCTCGTCGTCGCGGCCGGCGGCCGGCTTTATCTGGCAAAAGACGCGCGGCAGTCGCGCGAGACGTTCGAGGCCGGCTATCCCGCCTTGTCGCGCTTCAACGCGATCCGAAAATCGCTCGATCCCGCCGGGACAATCCGCTCAAAGCTTTCGCAACGCCTGTTCGATGAGGTGTAAGCCGTGACGTCACGCAAGACCGTTCTGGTGCTCGGTGGCTCCTCCGATATCGGCCGCGCCGCGGCGCGCGCCTTTGCCAAAGCCGGATACGATGTCGGCCTCGCTGGCCGTGACGTCGCTGTGCTGGAGCCTGATGCGGCCGATCTGCGCGCGCGTTACAATGTCGAGGCCAATCTCTATAAGTTCGATGTGCTCGACACCGCTTCGTTCGATGGCTTTGTCGCCGCCCTTCCCGCGCTGCCTGACGTCGTGATCTCGATCGTCGGCCTGCTCGGCGTGCAGCAGGATGCCGAGAGCGATCTTGCCCATGCCACCACGATCATGCGCTCCAACTACGAAGGCCCGTCGCTGATCCTCGGCCTGTTCGCGGAAAAATTCTTGGGCCGCGGCAATGGTACGCTTGTCGGCGTGTCATCGGTCGCCGGCGATCGCGGCCGGGCCTCGAACTATGTCTACGGCTCGGCCAAGGCCGGCCTCTCCGCCTTCCTCTCGGGCCTGCGCGCCCGCGCCAGCCGCGGCGGCGTGCATGTCGTCACTGTGAAACCCGGCTTCGTTCGTACGAAGATGACTGAAGGCATGAAGCTGATCGGGCCGCTCACGGTCGAAGCACCTGTCGTGGGCGATGCGATCCTTCAGGCCGTCGAGAAGAAGACCGACGTCGTCTATGTCAGCGGCAAATGGCGCCTCGTGATGCTGATCATCAAGACGCTGCCGGAGGCGGTGTTCAAGAAGCTGAAGTTTTGAGGCTGCAGGAACTACGCTGTAGCCGCAGCCGCGGTGCGCCCCCTCGCCCCGTTCGTCCCACAAACTCGTCATGCCCGGGCTTGACCCGGGCATCCACGTCTTGCTGCAAATGCGGAAGCGCGTGGATGGCCGGGTCAAGCCCGGCCATGACGACGGAGAGAGGGCGTCTCACACGCTCATGCGCTGGAATTGCCCGGCGGCGCGGAAGCGCCAGAGATATTGCGGGGCGATTGCCTCCAGCGAATCGGCCGTGATGCCGAGCCCTTCCAGCGTCAGGCCGGCAGCCTTCGCGGCTTCCGACACGATATTGTCGCGCTCGAGCAGCGTGACCTGGTCCGGCGTCAGCTTGAACGCGCCAGGCGCGAATTGCAGGAAGTTGGACTGGAAGCGGGCGAGCCCGAACGACAGCGGGATCAGCGCCGGCTTGCGGTTGGCGATGGCCAGAATGGCCTCGATGATCTCGCGCATGGTCAGCACCTCGGGCCCGCCGAGCTCGTAGGTCGCGCCCGCCTTGGCCTTGCCGTCGACCGCATCCGCGATCGCGGTGGCGACGTCGCCGACATAGACCGGCTGCATCTTCGTCTCGGCGCCGATCAGCGGCAGCACCGGCGACATCCGCGCCAGCGCCGCAAAGCGGTTGGTGAACTGGTCCTCGGGGCCAAACATCACGGAGGGGCGGAAGATCGTCGCCGATGGCACCGCGGCCAGCACCGCCGCCTCGCCGGCCGCCTTGGCCTTGGCATAGCGCGAGGGCGATTCGGCATCGGCGCCGATGGCGGAGACATGGATCAGGCTCGCGCCGGCTGCCGCGGCCGCCTTGGCGACGGTCTCGGCGCCCTTGGCCTGGACGGCGTCGAAAGTCTGCGCGCCGCTTTCGGCCAGCACGCCCACGAGATTGATCACGACATGCGAATCACGCAGCGCCGCCTCGACCGAGGCCGCGTAGCGCAGATTGGCCTGGACGACGTGGACCTGCCCGACCCTGCCGGAGGGCTGGAGGTATCCGGCCAGTTCCGGCCGCCGCACCGCAACACGGACCCGGTAATCGCGCCGGCACAGCGCCCGGACGACATTCCGGCCCAAAAATCCCGATCCGCCGAAAACCGTGACCAGCGTGTCCAGATTCGATGCCATGGGGTCCAATCCTGCAGGAAGAGTGCGTATTATCAGGCTTGTATCGGGCCGGTTTGCGATGCGCAATCCGCATCGCCAAAACCGGGCAAGCATGAATTGACAACGGCGTCACCGAACCGTAGTAACCGCCTCCGTGCCCCAAACGGCATGCCCAGGTGGTGGAATTGGTAGACGCGCTGGCTTCAGGTGCCAGTGGCTTAACGGCCGTGAAGGTTCGAGTCCTTTCCTGGGCACCATTTTAGGTTGGTGCGACCGTTATTCAGCGGGCGCCTCCGCGAGAAACTTAGTCCTCCGGGAAAAGCAGCCGCTCGTAGTCTCGCGCGCCGTGAAGGATGTGGATCACTTTGATCGCATCGTGGTCAACCCGATAGAAGATCAAATAATTGCCCAACGGGCGCCGACGAATGCCTTTGTGTTCGTAGCGTGGGACCAAGGGATAGCCGCGCGGTGCATCAGCAAGGGATTCGCACTTCTCACGTAGCCCACGCAAAAGCGTGAGCGCACTCCGCGTGCTTTGCTCGGCGACATACGACGTGATGTCCTCAAGATCAGCTTCGGCCTCCGCGGTGATGACGACAATCACGTGCGGTCCGCTTTACTCGTTAGTCTGGCTTCTAGCCGGTCGAAGACTTCGGAGCTTGGCTTGGTCCGACCTGCATCGGCATCATCAAGCCCGCGTGCGATCGCAGCGTCCAATACCGCGAGCCTCGCTTCGCGCTCCTGAATGAGCCGCACGCCCTCCCGCAGCACCTCGCTCTTGGAGTGGTAACGGCCCGAGGCGACCAATTTTGTTATAAAGTTTTCAAGGGCTTCGCCCAGATCTGCACTGACTGCCATGCCGCGCTTCTCCGTGGATGTTCGGCCCAATAACTATTATTGGATGGCACTTTCATCAAGCGGTATTGGGCCCTCCGGACCAAACCGGCCGCCCCTCATTAGACCACCCGCTTGCCCGCCCGCTCCGCCACCGCCTTCTGCACGAAATACATCGCAACCAGCGCGATCGCCGCCGACGCGCAGACGACGTAGCCGATCCGGTCGAAATGGAGCAGCGAGCCATCAGGTGCCTGTGCGATGATGGCGCCGGCGAGCACAGAGCCGAGGCCGCCGGAGAGCTGCTGGAGCGAGGCACTGATCGCGCTGAAGGAGCCGCGCTGGCTCTGATCGGGGATCGCCGACATCAGCGCCTGCGACGGGATCATGCGCGAGAAGATGCCGACGAACATCAGGACGTTGACGAGAATCGCGGTCGTCAGCGTGACGTGGCCGAGATGGGTGTAGATCAGCACCATGATGACAGACACCACGCTGCCGAACACGAAGGTCGGGTATTTGCCGAACCTGTCGCTGGCACGGCCGACCAGCGGCCCGGTGACGATGCTGAACAGGCCGGAGACGAGATAGATCGTCGGCAGATGCGTGATGTCGATGCCGAGATTGTGCACGGTGAAGGCGCTTGAGAACGGCATCAGCATGTAGCCGCCGGTCGCCAGCAAGGTGGTGACGCCGAAGGCCAGCGTGTAGCGCGGCTCGAAGACCGTCGCGACCAGATGGCGGAACGGGTTTCGGTCCTGCTTCAGCTTCAGATGCGCGTCGACCGGCTCCATCGCGAAGACGATGACCGCGATCGCCGCGATCGACAGGCCGACGATCGCTACGAAACAGATGTGCCAGTTCCAGTGATTGGCGAGAAACAGCCCTGCGGGAATGCCGAGCACCTGGCTCGCGGCGAACGCGGTCTGGACGAAGCCCATGACGCGGCCGCGCAGATGCAGCGGGAACAGATCGGTGATGATGGCAAGCACGACCGAGCCGATCACGCCGCCGAACAACCCGGTCACGATCCGGCCGAGCAGCAGCACGTGGTAATTCTGCGCGGCGGCGCAGAGCAGGGTGCCGAGCGTGAAGCCGACATAGAAGAACAGCAGGAGCCGCTTGCGATCGAAGCGATCGGCGAAGCCGGCGGCCAGCACGCCGGAAATTCCCGCGCTGAACGCATAGGCTGACACCGCGATGCCGAATTGGGTGGCCGTGATATTGAGCGCGGGCATCAGGATGGCGCCGAGCGGCGACATGATGATGAAGTCGAGGATGATCGTGAATTGCGTAAAGGCGAGCAGCGCGATCAGGAGCGACTGGTAGCGCGAAAAGCCGCGCTGCCGTTCCGGTTGATCGTCGATCGGCGCAGCTAACGTCTGTTCGGTCATGGGCACCTGGTTCGCGGGTGGGCGCGACAGGGCGCCGCGCGAAACTGGCAGATAGGGTGAATGGTGAGGATTTCCACGGGGCACACGGCAAAGGCTGTGTCGGAACACGAAGCTCACGCCGGGTTGTGGGATCCCTGCAACAGCCTGACACACCGATGTGACTTGATCGTCCCGCCGGGGCCGCTGGCCTTGTCCGGCCAAATTAAGCCGCCCTTAGCGAATGCCCCCTAGGCTCGCTGGCGTCCATTTCCCTGCTCCCCGGCCTGAGCGCCGGTCAGTTTTACGGCAATTCAGAGCTTTTTCGGATGGAGCAGCCCGCCCGGCAGCATGATTTTGGCACGCCCGAGCCGTCGGCCGCGGCGGCGCGGACGCTCGTCATCGACCTCGAAGGCGCGCTGCTGCGGTCCGAGCTGCTGATGGAGGCGCTGTTCTCCAGCCCCGGCCGTCTGCTGGCTCGCTTCGGCGCGGGCGGGCGCCCAGGCATGGCGGCGCTCACGGATGTCCTCGCGCAGGCCGACATCGACTACGCCCACCTGCCCTACGATTCCGGGGTGCTGAACCAGGCGCTGGCGGCGCGGGCGCGGGGCGAGAAGATTTATCTGGCAGCGAGCCGCTTCGCCCGTCATGCCGCGGGCATCGCCGCGCATCTCGGCTTTGATGGCGTCGTGACGCCGGCCGATCTTGCTGCGGGCGACAAGCTGCCGTTCGATCGCGGCTCCATCGAGCGCATCGAGAGCCGCGCCCACGCGCGCGCGAGCTTCAAGACCTGGGCCAACGCGCTGCGCGTCTATCAATACGCCAAGAACACGCTGGTGTTCGTGCCTGCGATCACCGCGCATCAGATGAATCTCGCCACGCTCGGCTATGCCCTGCTGGCGTTCATGGCGTTCTCGGCCTGTGCGTCGGGCGCCTATCTGATGAACGATCTCTTGGATCTTGGCGCCGACCGCCAGCATCCGACCAAGCGCCATCGCGCGCTTGCGTCAGGTGAGCTGCCAATCTCCTCCGCGCTGCTTGCGATCCCTGCCCTGTGGCTGTTCGCGGTCGCAGCCTCCCTCTGCATCTCGCCGCTGTTCCTCGGCGTGCTCGGCGCCTATCTCGCCACCACCATCGCCTATTCGCTCGTGCTCAAGCGCAAGATGCTGGTCGATGTCGTCACGCTTGCCGGGCTCTATAGCCTGCGCATCGTCGCCGGCGCGGTCGGCGTCGGCGTGGTGCTGTCGGAATGGCTGCTGATCTTCTCGCTGTTCGTGTTCACCTCGCTGGCGCTGATCAAGCGCTTCAGCGAGCTCAGCATGCGCGAGAGCGCAGGGCTCGCCGATCCCTCCAACCGCGACTACAGGATCACCGACCTTCATGTCATCGCCGCGATGGCGGCGGCAAGCGCGATGAATGCGGTGACGGTGTTCTCGCTCTATGTGTCGTCAACGGCGGTGACGCCGCTGTACGGCCGTCCCTGGATGCTGTGGCTGCTCAACCCGCTGCTGCTGTACTGGTTCGGCCGCGCCTTGATGATGGCGCACCGCCGCGAGATGCCTGATGATCCTATTCTCTACGCGTTCCGCGACGGCCCCAGCCGCATCACGGTCGCGGCGATGATCTGCATCATGCTGGCCGCGATCTGAACGGGCGCTTGCGCGGCCCGCCCCCAGTGGCTACATCGCGGGCCATCCGATTAGCCTATGATGTCGACAAACCGATTCGATTGAGGTTTTGACCCGCCATGACCGTACGCCTGCACCGCGGCGACCTGCCCGACCTGTCCCGCTACACCGGAGCGGTGGCGATCGACACCGAGACCATGGGGCTGAACCCGCACCGCGACCGGCTCTGCGTGGTACAGCTCTCGCCCGGCGACGGCAGCGCCGACGTGGTGCAGATCCCCAAGGGTCATACCGACGCGCCGAACCTGAAGGCCCTGCTGGCCAATCCCGCCATCACCAAGATCTTCCACTTTGCGCGGTTCGACGTCGCGGTGCTGTACCAGACCTTTGGCGTCATGACCGGGCCGATCTACTGCACCAAGATCGCCTCCCGCCTGTCCCGTACCTATACCGACCGCCATGGCCTGAAGGACCTCGTGCGCGAGGTGCTCAATGTCGATCTCTCCAAGCAGCAGCAGTCCAGCGACTGGGGTTCCGACAGCCTGTCCGAGCCGCAACTCGCCTATGCCGCGTCCGACGTGCTGCATCTGCATGCCCTGCGCGAGCGGCTCGATGCCATGCTGGTGCGGGAAGGCCGCACAGCGCTGGCCAAGGCCTGTTTCGACTTCCTGCCGACCCGCGCCCTGCTCGACCTCCAGGGCTGGGCCGAAGAGGACATTTTTGCGCATTCCTGAGCCCGCGCGCGGCGGCTAGCCTCATGGCCGCCGCCCCGTTTCGGACACTTTCGTAACGGCCTGTCGCCGGCTGCATATCGTGGCGGCACCGGGTACAATGGGGCGCTTTTCAACCGGACAGAGCGAGCGACACTCTGGAGCAGCAGTGAATTCGGCCCAGATTCCCACCTACGACGCCGCGCTTGCGGCGAAGTTTGCCAGCGCGGCGCGCCACAGCCGCCTGGTGCGGATTCTGCGCATCGCGGTGCCGGTGACGGTGATCGTGTCCCTGGCCGCGATCGTCGCCGTCTCGACCTTCCTCAATCCGTTCCAGATCCCGATCAAGCTCGACTCCGGAAATCTCGTGGTGACGGGAACCAAGATCACGATGGAATCGCCGCATATGTCCGGCTTCACGCCGGACCAGCGGCCCTACGAGCTCTGGGCCAAGACCGCGACGCAGGACATCACTGACCCCGATCACGTCGATCTCGCCGATCTGCGCGCCAAGGTGCTGATGGAGGATCAATCCACCCTGTTCCTCGATGCCCGCACCGGCCGCTTCGACAACAAGCAGCAGCAGCTCGACCTGCACAAGGACATCTTCCTGCGCACCTCGACCGGCTATGAGGCGCGGCTGAACTCGGCCTTCGTCGACATGGGCAAAGGCACGGTCTCCTCGGACGAGCACGTCGACGTCAAGCTGACCAACGGCACGCTGACCGCCGATCGCTTACGAATTACGGAAGGTGGCGACGTCATCCGCTTCGAGGGCAATGTCGTGATGCATCTGGACAAGATCAGCACGGATGATGTCGCCGCCCCCGTCGAGCAGCCGGCGCCGCCGCCGGCGAAGTCAAAGAGCAAGTCCGCTAATTCAAGATGATTTTGATGATCAGGTTTTTTCCGCGCAGCGAAGTCAAAGTGTGCGCCATCCTCGGCGCGGCCGCGCTTGCCCTCGGCATCGCGCTGACGGCGGGTAGCGCGATCGCGCAGAGCACGATACAGGGCCAGCCCAACGCCTTGCAGGGCTTTTCGCAGAATCGCGATCAGCCGATCCAGATCGAGGCCGCCTCGCTCGAGATGCGCGACAAGAAGAAGGAGGCGACCTTCTCCGGCAATGTAAAGGTCATCCAGGGCGACACCACCATGACCTCGAAGACGCTGGTGGTGTTTTACGAATCCGGCGGCGGCGACAAGCCGGCCACGCCGCAACCCGCAGCGAAAGGCGCCAAGGGTGCGCCGATGCAGTCGGCGACGCCGGGCCCGGGCGGCAGCTCCTCGATCAAGCGGCTGGAGGCGCGCGGGAATGTCGTGGTCACCCAGAAGGACCAGGTGGTGACAGGCGAGACCGCCGTGTTCGACACCAAGACCAACCTCATCACCATGTTTGGCGGCGGTGCAGGCCAGGTGGTCATGACCCAGTGCAAGAACGTGATGCGCGGCGACCGGCTGACGGTCGACATGACCACCGGCGTGTCCCGCGTGGAATCCGACAGCGGCCGGGGCGTTCAGGTCCTGCTGCCGCAGGGCGCCGGCAGTGATTGCGGTTCGGGCGCTCCGGCCAAGCCCGGCGCGGCCCCGCCCTCGGTGTTGCCCGGCGTTGGCAAAAAGTAAATTCTGAAAGTAAATTCATGGACTTGGGTCGGATGTCGCCGATCCGAGGTTGAAGCTTGCGTGGCGAGACTGTATCTACGCGCAGGGCTTCGAAGCGGGATCCGCCGCTTTTCGGGCGTGTTTCACTGGGCATGAGACATCCCTTCATTCATGCTGCTCCGGCGAATCGAAAGGCCGGCGCGGCAGATCGCGCGAACGCTGCGCAAACACCGCGCAAGAACCGCGAAAGGCTGGAAGGCGGGGATGGTCGATCTATTCAGCATGTTCCGTCGGCGCCCCGCCAAACGCGGCCGGCCAGGATTTGCGCGCGACATCACCGCGCTCGGGGACAGCGTCGGGGGCCTCGTGACCAGCCCGGTGCGGGACGCCCCGCCGATCGCCCGTGACCAGCCGATGCACGCACCCGACCATTATCAAGGCGACTATCAGGCCGACTACCAGCCTGAGCCGCCGCGTGCGGTTCACCCCGTCAGGAGCGCTGCCAAGCCGAACGGCACCGGCGGACCGCAGCTGCTGCGCCGTCCGGGCTTCCTGGCTGTGCATAGCGTGGAAAAGGCGTTCGGCAGCCGCCAGGTGGTGCGCGGCGTCAGCATCTATGTGCGCCGCGGCGAAGCGGTCGGCCTGCTCGGCCCGAACGGCGCCGGCAAGACCACCGTGTTCTACATGATCACCGGCCTGATCAAGGCCGATCGCGGCGCGATCGAGCTCGACGGCCACGACGTCACGCAACTCCCGATGTATCAGCGCGCGCGGCTCGGCATCGGCTATCTGCCGCAGGAAGCCTCGATCTTCCGCGGCCTCACCGTCGAGCAGAACATTCGCGCCGTGCTCGAAGTGGTCGAGCCCTCGCGCAAGAAGCGCGAGCAGCAGCTCGATTCGCTGCTCGACGAGTTCAACATCACGCGGCTGCGCAAATCGCCGTCGATCGCGCTGTCAGGCGGTGAGCGCCGCCGAGTCGAGATCGCGCGCGCGCTGGCGACGCGCCCGAACTACATGCTGCTCGACGAGCCCTTCGCCGGCATCGATCCGATCGCGGTCGGCGACATTCAGGACCTCGTGCGCCATCTCACCAATCGCGGCATCGGCGTGCTGATCACCGACCACAATGTCCGCGAAACGCTCGGCCTCACCGACCGCGCCTATATCGTCTATGCCGGTGAGATCCTGACGGAGGGGAGCCCGGACGAGATCGTCGCCGACCCCGACGTTCGCCGGCTTTACCTCGGCGAGGAATTCCGCCTCTAGCCCGTTTTTCCCATTCGTCAAGACGTGTACATCGGGCTCGGACTAGGATAAGCAAAAATCGGACCAACTTTTGGATCGGTTCTTGCTTCATGGCGCTTACGCAGAGATTAGAGTTCCGGCAATCGCAGTCGCTGGTCATGACGCCGCAGCTGATGCAGGCGATCAAGCTGCTGCAATTGTCCAATCTCGATCTCACGACCTTCGTGGAGGAGGAACTCGAGCGTAACCCCCTGCTGGAGCGGGCCAATGACGAGGCCCCCGGCGGCGAGACCCCGGCCGAGGCCGGCCAGTTCAGCGACCACGATGGCGAAGATTCAGGCAGCCAGGGCGATAGTGACGGCTTTGGTGGCAGCGGCGACGCTTTCGAGCCCGGCCAGGAAGAATGGATGAGCAAGGATCTCGGCACCCGCGCCGAGATCGAGCAGACCCTGGACACGGGCCTCGACAACGTCTTCTCCGAGGAGCCGGCCGAGGCCGCCGCGCGCAACGCGCAGGACGCCGCGCCGAGCGTCTACACCGAGTGGGGCGGCGGCGCCTCCGGTGACGAGGACTACAATCTCGAAGCCTTCGTCGCCGCCGAGATGACGCTGTCGGACCATCTCGCCGAGCAGCTCTCGGTCGCCTTCACCGCGCCGGCGCAGCGGATGATCGGCCAGTACCTGATCGACCTCGTCGACGAGGCCGGCTATCTGCCACCCGATCTCGGCCAGGCTGCCGAGCGTCTTGGCGCATCGCAAAAGGACGTCGAGGACGTCCTTGCCGTGCTGCAAAAATTCGATCCGCCGGGCGTCTGCGCGCGCAATCTGAGCGAATGCCTCGCGATCCAGCTCCGCGAGCTCGACCGCTACGATCCCGCGATGCAGGCCCTGGTCGAGCATCTCGATCTGCTGGCCAAGCGCGACATCGCGAGCTTGCGCAAGCTCTGCGGCGTCGACGACGAGGACATCGCCGACATGATCGGCGAGATCCGCCGGCTCAATCCCAAGCCCGGCATGAAATTCGGCTCGGCCCGTTTGCAGACCATGGTGCCCGACGTCTATGTCCGTCCGGGTCCCGATGGCGGCTGGCATGTCGAGCTCAACAGCGACACCTTGCCGCGCGTGCTTGTCAACCAGACCTACTATTCCGAGCTATCGAAGAAGATCGGTAAGGACGGCGACAAGTCCTATTTCACCGACGCGCTGCAGAATGCGACCTGGCTGGTGCGCGCGCTCGACCAGCGCGCCCGCACCATCCTCAAGGTTGCGACCGAGATCGTGCGCCAGCAGGACGGCTTCTTCACCCATGGCGTCGCGCATCTGCGGCCGCTGAATCTGAAGGCCGTCGCCGACGCCATCCAGATGCATGAATCCACGGTGTCGCGCGTCACCGCCAACAAATACATGGCGACAAATCGCGGCACATTCGAATTGAAATATTTCTTCACGGCGTCGATCGCTTCGGCCGACGGCGGCGAAGCGCACTCCGCTGAAGCGGTGCGTCACCACATCAAGCAGCTGATCGATTCGGAAGAACCCTCGGCGATCCTGTCGGATGATACCATCGTGGAACGCTTGCGCGCCTCGGGCATTGATATTGCCCGCCGCACGGTCGCGAAGTACCGCGAAGCCATGCGCATCCCGTCCTCGGTGCAACGTCGCCGCGACAAGCAGAGCGCCCTTGGTAACGTCCTCTCCAACGCACTGTCCGACCGCTCCCGCAACACCGAACCGGCCTGATTGCGCTGGCGCGAAATCGCGCTACTCTCTTCCCCCCATTGCGACCGATCCAAGCACGCGCATGATCCGGAAAGTGTACGGCGGTTTTCCGAAAAGATCATGCGCAGGGAACAACCCCAGCTACGATGACGCGTCAGCGTAGCCGGGCGCAAACCAAGCGAGGCATCACAATGACTCTTCGGATTTCGGGAAAGAGCGTCAGCGTCGGCGAGGCCCTGCGTGGCCGCGTGACCGACCGGACTGAAGAGGTCCTGCGCAAGTATTTCGATGGCAATTATTCCGGCCACATCACGCTGTCCAAGGATGGCTTCGGCTTCCGTACCGACTGTGCGCTGCATCTCGATTCGGGAATTACGCTGGAGGCCGATTCGAACGCGCCGGACGCCTATGCCAGTGCCGACCAGGCGCTGATCATGATCGAGAAGCGGCTCAAGCGTTACAAGAGCCGCCTCAAGGACCGCTCCGCCCGCAAGGCTCATGTCGCCTCTGCGGCGCTGGCTGCCCTCGACGCCACCGCTTACGTGCTGGAGGCCCCAGGGGAGAGTGAGGACGACGACGAGGTCACCGGCTACAACCCCGTGATCATCGCCGAGGCCACCACCTCCCTGAAGCAGCTCTCGGTCAGCGAAGCGGTCATGGAACTGGACCTGACCGGGGCGCCCTGCCTGGTGTTCCAGCATGGTTCCAGCGGCCGGGTGAACATCATCTATCGCCGGGCCGACGGCAATGTCGGCTGGATCGACCCGCCGGGCGGAAAGGCCGACGGCAAGGCCAGTGGCTAGGGCCAGGAACTGGGGCCAGAAGGGGGGCAGGCCCGGGACCCCGTACCATCCGCAGCCCTTAACAATGACCGGGGCAAAGCCCTACGCGGGAGTTGGCACCGGGATTGCGTTGGAGTAGAAGCGCCCCACATCAGGGTCTAGGGACTGGCTAAGTCTCCCTCCTGCTTCACCTTCTTGACGCCGGCCCGGCGCGGTTATCCCCACGCTGGCCAAATCGGAACCTGACGGTTTAATTCACCTCGGAAAGCTTCCATGCCGATTACCGATCTGGTCGCACCCGAGGCGATTCTCCCGGCATTGAAGGTCAACAGCAAGAAGCAGGCGCTTCAGGAACTTGCGGCCAAGGCTGCCGAGTTGACCGGACAGAACGAACGCTCCGTGTTCGAGGTGCTGCTCCAGCGCGAGAAGCTCGGCACCACCGCGGTCGGCTATGGCGTCGCCATTCCCCACGGCAAGCTGCCCAAGCTGGAAAAGATTTTTGGCCTGTTCGCGCGGCTCGATCGCCCGATCGATTTCGAGGCGATGGATGGCCAGCCGGTCGATCTCGTCTTCCTGCTGCTCGCCCCCGAAGGTGCCGGCGCCGATCACCTCAAGGCTCTCGCCCGCATCGCCCGCCTGCTCCGCGACCAGGACATCGCCAAGAAGCTCCGCGCCTCGCGCGATGCCCAGGCGATCTATTCGGTGCTGGCCCTGCCGCCGGCAACGGCGGCGTAAGCACTCTCCTCCATTCGAACCCGAGCCGCGTCGTCCGCGACTTATTTCGCAGCCGGGCGCTGCGAAATTTCGCCACCATGTCCACCTGCGCTCGGCACGGGTTTGGCGCGAGGATCTTGCGACATGATGTGCCGTTCGATCGGCAGGGTCTTTGGTCTGCTCTGTTCTGTCACCATCGGCGCCACGGCAATGGCCCGTGCAGACGAGGCGTCCAACGACCGCGTCATCGCCGAGAAGACCGAGATCATCGCGGGCGATCCGACCAATGCGGTTGCCTATGAGCTGCGCGGCGAAGCTTACTACCTCAAGCGCGACTGGACTCGTGCCTTCGAGGATTGCGGCGCTGCGATCCGAATCGATCCGAATTTCGGGCGCGCCTATAACTGCCGCGGCCGCGCCTATTCGGCGAAAGGCGATCGCGATCATGCCATGGCCGATTACAACGAGGCCATTCGCCTCGATCCCGGCTATGGACCGTCCTACACCTCCCGCGCCCTCGAATATCTCAACAAGCGCGATTTCGATCTCGCGATCACTGGTTTCACCGAGGCCATCGAGCGCAATCCCAAGCAAGCCTATTTTGCTTTCATCAAGAGGGGCGAAGCGTACGCAGGGAAGGGCGACACCGATCGTGCCGTCGCCGACTACAACGAGGCGATGCGGCGCAATCCCGCCGCCGCATGGCCCTACGAGCTGCGAAGCGTCGTCCATTTCGACAAGGGCGAGATCGACGCGGCTCTCGACGACTGCAACACCGCCGTCCGTCTGGAGCCGGGGAATGCCGGCGGCCACTATTGCCGGGCCATCGTTCTCCTGAAAAGGAACGACATCGACAATGCCATCCACGAGCTCGATGACGTCACCAGGATCATGCCGTCTTTCGAGAAGGCATATCTCGCACGCGCCCTCGCCTGGCACAGAAAGGGCGACGATAAGCGTGCCATTGCCGATTTCGACGAAGCGATTCGGCTGCAGCCGGGAAATTCGGCCGCCTACAACAATCGCGCCGCCGCGTTTCGCGACATGGGTGAGAACGAACGTGCGCTCGCCGACTACAACGAGGCAATCCGGCTCGATCCCAACAACCAAATCGCCCTGGCCAATCGGGGCATCCTCTATATGAAACTGTCCGACGCCAAACATGCGCGCGCGGATTTCAACAGCGTGCTCGCGCTGCCGCCGACCGACAAATGGGCCGTGGACACCGCGCGCGAAGGGCTTGGCTTTTTGAAGTGACGGCGAAGGCGTCACTCTTGCGCGTCAGCACACCGTCGGCAGCAGGCGCCGGACTTCGTCGAGCAGTTCAGCAACCGCCGTCTCGTCGCCCGCGAGGTGCCTGAGCAGCGCGCTCTGGAACAGGCCGTCGAACAGCGCATAGAGCGCAGCAGGTGACGACGCCGGCCGCTTGCCGCCGAGTTCGGCATAGCGCGAGGCGATGCGCCAGATCATCGCCTCCAGGCTCTTGTCGATCTCGAGCACGTCCTTGCGGAACGCCGCCTCGAACATCGCCTGCGAGCGCAAATCGTACCAAAGCCGGTGCATGCGGGCTTCGTTCTGCAGCGTTGCTGCGAGCTTGGCGAGGAAGCCCTCCGTCAATTCCTCGCGGCTCGTTGCCGTTGCGACGACCTCGTCATATCGCGTCACGCACTTCGCCTTGTAGTGGCGCACGCAGCAGCAGATCAGGTCGAGCTTGTCGCTGAAATAATAGTGGAACACGCCGTGCGTGAACGCCGAGTTCTGCGCGATCTCCCGCAGGCTGGTGCGGGCGAAGCCGAGCTCTCCGAGGGTTTCGAGCGCAGCCTCGGCAAGCTCGATGCGCCGCGCGTTGAACTTCTCGTCGCGCAGCACCTCGGCCGCATCGGCCACACGCCGGGCCGCCCCTGTCACCTGCCGCGCCATATCGTCCTTTCCTCAGCCCCGTTTTTTCAAGGACTTAAACCGCGTCGACCGCGGAATAGCTCCGCCTCCTCACAACCACTTCCTTAGACAACTGTCAAATTCGATCTTGACAAGTGTCAAGATTCTGGCGGAGGCTCCCGCCAATAATTTGGACAGTCGTCAAGACGTCCGGCCATGGAGGAACGCTTCGCTGGGTGCCGCCGAAAGGCCTGCGCCCATCGACTTGGTGCGCGTCGATGGACGCAGCACGAATCAATCACCAGCAACGGAGGAGTGCATCATGAGCGGGAAGAGCCTTGCAGGCAGGAAAGCCCTGGTCACCGGTGGTGCTCGGGGAATCGGCGCGGCCATCGCGCAGGCGCTGGCGCGCGCCGGCGCCTCGATCATGATCGCCGACATTCTGGAGGAGGCCGGCCGCGCCAGCGCAGCGGGAATCGCGAAGGAAGATGTCGCGACGGGCTTCGTCCAGCTCGACGTCACCGACGACGCACAATGGGAGCGGGCGGTGGCCAAGACTGTCGCCACCCTCGGCGGCTACAACATCCTCATCAACAATGCCGGCATCGAGATCACGTCGCTGGTCAGCGAAATCAGAGCCGAGGATGCGCGGCGGATGTGCGACGTCAACATCGTCGGCACCGTGCTCGGCATGAAGCACGCCTTCCGCGCGATGCGGCCGGGCGGAGCGGCGGGGAAGGGCGGCGCGGTCGTCAACATCGCCTCCGTCGCGGCGACGATCGCCTTCCCGAGCATCGCTGTCTATTCCGGTACCAAATCCGCGGTCGATCGCATGACCAAGGTCGCTGCGATGGAGGCCGGCAAGCTCGGTTATGGCGTGCGCGTCAACTGCATCTATCCCGGCCTGATCCCGACCGACATGGGTATGCAGCTGGCCAACGACATCGTGAAGATCGGTCTTGCGCCCGACGTCAACGCCGCGGTCGGCTCGGTGGTGGAGCAGACGCCTCTCGGCAAGCTCGCCGAGGTCGGCGACATCGCCGACGCCGCGGTGTTCCTGTGCTCGAACGAGGCGCGCTTCATCACCGGCATCGGACTGCCGGTCGATGGCGGCATGGGCATGTGAGGCAAAAAACTTGACAACGAACATTTCGGAGGAACGCAATGAGCGCGAAGAAGCCCGTCATCGTCTATGGCGCGTCCGGCTACACCGGCCGTCTGGTCTGCGAATACTTACGCGAGTACAACATTCCCTTCATCGCTGCCGGCCGCAGCGCCGGGAAACTCAACGCCGCGATGAAGGCGAACGTGGCCGGCATCGAGACCGCCGACTACGAGGTGGTGGAAGTGCCCCACACCGTGGGCGCACTGTCGGAGTTGTTCAACGGCGCCTCGGTGGTGCTCAACACCGTGGGCCCCTTCGCGAGGTTCGGCGGAGAGGTGGTGCAGGCGTGCTGGGCTTCCCGATGCCACTACACCGACACGACAGGCGAGCAGGACTGGCTGATCACGCTCGAGCAGGAGTGGGGCGCGAAGTTCGCCAATGCCGGCCTGCTGCTCGCGCCCGGCATCGCACAGATGTACACCACCGGCGAGATCGCCGCGCAGCTGTGCCTGGAGACGCCCGGCCTCGATACGCTCGATATCGCCGTGTTCTGGGGCGGCAGCCCGACCATCGCCTCGACGCAGACCATCCTGGTCAATGCCGCGATGGCCAAGGCCTACTATCTGGAGCAGAACAAATATGTCGAGCATCAGCCCGACGCCGGCCTCTACAACCTCGCCATCCCCGGCCAGCATGAGTTGGCATTGGCGCTGCCCTGGGGCGGCACCTCGCACCCGGTGTGGTTCAAGCGCGATCCGCGCGTAGCCAACGTCAAGGTGCTGGGCGGCGTGTTCAACCGCGCACTGATGCTGGGCGTGCCGCAGATCGTCGCCGCTGCGCTGGACGCGACCAAGGACATGAACCCCGGCGACCGCTACGCCGCGTTGGCGCAGACCGCCGCCGGCGTCATGAACACCATGCCGCCGCGCGAGAACCCGCGCGTCAACAAGTCGCTGGATTCGGTGCATGCCTCCGGCCCGCTGGGGCGTGCGCACTGCGTCATCAACGGCAACAGCAACTACAAGCAGACCGGCCTGCTGCAGGCCTATGCCGCCGCGCACCTGTTGCAGCAGCCGCCCAAGCGCGTCGGCTTTGCCTCCGGCTGCCAGGCGTTCGGCCATCACGAGCTGCTCGGCCAGCTGCGCAGTTTTGGTCTGGTCAGCAAGCCTGTTCTGACCGTACACGATTAGCTAAATTGCGGGGGGCGCGGCTTGTCGCGTCGCCCGCTGCCACTTCGGGGGCGACCATGCGCTTCATCGATTACCTGGACAAAGGTGCCTCGCTCGGCCCCGATGCGCCGTGCCTCACCATGGATGGGCGCAACCTCAGCTATGGCGAGGTGCAGCAGCTCAGCTATCGCATCGCGCGCGGGCTCGCGCGTTCGGGGATTGCCGCCGGCGAGAAGGTCGCAATCCTCTCCGGCAACGATCCGGTCGCCTTTGCGTGCGTGTTCGGCCTTTCCCGCGCCGGCTCGGTCTGGTGCCCGATCAATCCGCGCAACGAGGCGGCCGAAAACCGGATCATCCTCGACCAATTCGACTGCAGCTTGCTGCTGTTTCATTCAAGCTTCGCGCCGATGGTCGAAGCGGTGCGTGCAGAGCTGCCGAAGCTGCGCGCCCTCGTCTGCCTCGATGCCGAGTTGTCCTTCGCGCCATCGTTCGACGGCTGGCTCGCCGGCCTTTCCGACGACCCCTATCAACGCGAGACGGTCGACGATCTCGCGATGATTCCCGGCACGGGCGGCACCACCGGCAAGCCGAAGGGGGTCATGCTGTCGGGCCGCAACATCGAGGCCATGACGGCCCTGACACTGATGGGCTATCCCTTCAAGGGCCGTCCGGTCTATCTCGCGCTCGCGCCCTTGACCCACGCGGCCGGCGTGCTGTGTTTCCCGATCATGGCGCTCGGCGGCCGCATCGTGATCATGCATCACCCCGACATCGCCGAATTCCTCGATCTGATCGAGCGCTACCGCGTCACGCACACCTTCCTGCCGCCGACCGTGATCTACATGCTGCTCGATCATCCCAAGCTCGGCTCCGCCAACCTCGAATCGCTGCAATGCTTCTGGTACGGCGCGGCACCGATCTCGGCGGCACGGCTTGCGGAGGCGCTCCAGCGTATCGGGCCGATGGCGCAGCTGTTCGGTCAGACCGAAGCGCCGATGATGATTTCGATGATGGCACCAGATGAGCATTACAATGCCGACGGCACCATCGCGATGGAGCGCCTCGCTTCAGCCGGGCGGATCAGCCCGCTGGTGCAGGCCGGCATCATGGATCACGACGGCAACCTGCTGCCATCAGGCGCGCGCGGCGAGATCGTGGTCCGCGGCTCGCTGGTGATGCAGGGCTACTACAAGAATCCTGAGGCCACGGCGGAGGCCTCCGCGCATGGCTGGCACCACACCGGCGACATCGGCTACATCGACGGCGACGGCTACCTCTATATCGTCGATCGCGCCAAGGACATGATCATCACCGGCGGGTTCAACGTCTACTCGATCGAGGTTGAGAACGCGCTGCGGGCGCATGAGGCGGTACAGGATTGCGCCGTGATCGGGCTGCCCGATCCGAAGTGGGGCGAACGGATCGTGGCCGTGGTGCAGCCCCGCGCCGGCCAGCGGATTGACCCCGCGGTGCTCGCCGCCTTTGTCAAGGAACAGATCGGCAGCGTCAAGACGCCGAAGCAGATCGAGGTCTGGGACGATCTTCCGCGCTCAAAGGTCGGAAAGGTCCTGAAACCGGACATCCGTGCGCGATTGACCTGATTGGGCTTGCCCGTGCCCTCGCGCGAGGCGTAGGCGATCCTGTTCGGTACTGTCGGCCACAACTGCGGCCCAAGGCCGCCCCATCCGCCTTCTTTGAGTGCGGTCAGAGGGCGCGCGAGAGATAGCGCACCGTCCTGCTGCCATTGTGGATGTTGGCGCTGCCGACCTCGGCAAATCCCAGAGCGGCGTGAAACGCATCCGACGCCGGGTTCGCCGGCTGCCGATTCACTTGGCAGACGATGTGATCGTGTCCGGCCTCGGTTACGCGAGCGAACAGGTCGGCGTAAAGCCGGCACCACCGTCTAGCAGCAGCCCCGGATTTCAACAGCGTGCTCGCGCTGCCGCCGACCGACAAATGGGCCGTGGAGACGGCGCGCGAAGGGCTTGGTTTTTTAAAATGACGCGAGAGCGGCGTGCGCCGGCTTCGATCGCTCCGGCAGCATGGGGTCGCGTGCCCGGAATGACGGTCGCGTGACCGGTGGCCTCACGCTTCCTGCTCCGTGCCGCGACCAGAAAATCCGTCCACGCCGCCGCCGGTTCGAGTTTGACCATGTATTCAACGATATGCGCGTTCGCCGCGATATCTCCTAAAGGCTAAAGCATGATCCGGAAAAGTGCGCAGCGGTTTTCCGAAAAGATCATGCGCAAACAACAACCTAAAGCGCGATGACGATTCATCCCAATCTCATCGCGCTTTAGGGCAAAGGCTGGCCGCCACCTGGAATGCGCCGCCCCCGGACGAACCCGCGCCGGTAACACTGTGTCCGGTCGGACACAGAAAAAGTGAATTGGTGGCGGAGCTGGCGGCACACCTTGCGGGCGTCATGCGCCCCCTGCAATCTCCAGTGATCTGCCGGCAAGGCCTCCAATATTCAGCCGATACGGCGGCAAAAAAGTTGGTGGGGGCATGTCGAAACAGATTCCGGCGCATGGCGCGCCGCGCGTCCTTTCATCGCCGATTGATCTTGATGCGCCGAAGCGGCGTGGCTCGTTGCTCGCGAGCACGGCCTTTGCGAGCGCGCTCTTCGCAATGATCGTCGGCCGTCCGGGGAGCGCGCTAGCGCAATCCTGCTCGACCAGCGGATCCGGCCCGGTCACCGTGCTGTGCGACGCGCCCGGCAGCACGATCACGACCGCGAATACGACCAACAGCACCAGCCCGAACGCCGCGACCAACGACCGGGTGCAATCGTTCAATGCCGATATGATCGGCACCGTCACCGCCAACACCACCGTCAACGGGTTCGGTCTTCAGCTTGCTCCGACCGGCTCAGGCCGGACCATCACGATGACCAACAACGGCGTCGTGACGACGAACCAGGCGGCCGTCTCCGCAATCGGCCTTGTCGGCAACGGCGGGGCCGTCAGCTATTCGGGTGGCGGCAGCGTCATCAACACGGCCGCTGGCACGGCCCTCAGTGCCTCGAATACGGGCAGCGGCTCCGTGCTTGTCACGAGCGACGGCAGTGTGACCACCGGCGCCGGGGGCATCGGCATTGACGCTGCGACCAGCGGCACCGGCGGTGTGACCGTCACCGGCAGCGGCAACGTGACGTCGGGCCTCGGCATCAGTGCAGGAGCAACCGGTGGCGGCGACGTGACGGTGACCGGAAGCGGCAACATCACGGCGGGCGGCCAGGGCATTCACGCGACCGCATCCGGCGGCAACGGCAACATCGTGTTCGCACGTGACGGCGTCATCTCCTCCGGCGGGATTGCCATCGTGACGTCGGTCGTCGGTGCGGGTACGTCGACCGTGACCACCTCCAGGGACGTGACGTCGAGCGCTGGCGAAGGCGTATTGGCCATCACGCAAGCCGGAACCAATACGGTGACCGTCACCAGCGGCACGGTCCGCTCGAACTTTCCCGGCTCGAACGCCATCAGTGTGGGGTCGAGCAGCGGCGACATCAACGTCACGATCGGATCGGGCGCGACCTTGCGCACATGGAACAGTGGCGGCGGTGTCGGCATTGGAGCATTTTCCTCGACGGGCAATGTCACGATCGCGAACAGCGGCACGATCATCGGTAACGTGGTTGGTGTCAGCACGCTCACGGCCGGCGTCTCGACGGTCATCAATGCCGGCAGCATCACGGGCCTCACCGGCACCGCGGTGCGCTTCGGTTCCGGCAGCAACAACCTTCTCGTGATGGACGGTCCGAACGCAAAGCTCGTCGGCCTCGCGATCGGCCATGGCACGGACACCTTCCGTTTCGCGGGTAGCGGGAGCAACAGTTTCGACGTCAGCCAGATCTCGACCGGTTGGGCGCTGCTCGACAAGACGGGGTCGTCGAGCTGGACGCTCACGGGCGCCGCGACCTATGCCGGACCGGTGACGGTGAACGGCGGCACGCTGGCGGTGAACGGCGATCTCTCCTCAGTCAGCAGCCTCGCGGTGAATGCAGGCGGCACGCTCGGTGGCAACGGCATTCTCGGTGCCGTCGCCATCAATGGCGGCACGCTGGCGCCGGGCAATTCGATCGGCACGCTGACCACGGCGAGCCTGACCATGACGGCGGCCTCGACCTATCTGGTGCAAGTCTCCGGCGCGACCTCCGACAAGACCATCGTCACGGGCGTCGCCAGCATCAATGGCAAGGTGGTGGTGGATCCGCTGACGCGGGTGTCGGCGACGACGACCTACACGATCATGAGCGCGGGCTCGGTGAGCGGCAGCTTCACCGGCGCCGAATTCCTCACCGCCAACAGCTTTGCCCGTAACGCGCGGCTGAGCTATGTCGGCAGCGACGTGCTGCTGACGCTTGATGCCGGCACGCTCTCGCCCTCGCTGCCGGGCAATGCCAACATCAATCAGAGGAGCGTCGCGGCCGGAATCGACGGTGCGCTGCTCGGCGGCGCTGCGATGTCGGCTAGCTTCAATGCCCTGTTCGCGCTGTCGGGCACCCCTCTGCTCAATGCGCTGACGCAGGTCTCGGGCGAGACGGCGACCGGCACGCAGCAGACCACGTTCAACGCCATGAACATGTTCATGGGCGTGCTGACCGATCCGTTCGTCGCCGGTCGCGGCGATCCGCGTTCGCCCAGTGGCGCTGCGGGTTATGCGGCTGAGGACAGCGACGCGCTCGCTTATGCCGCCGGCCGCAAGCGCACCGGCGCCGAGCGTGACGCCTACGCCGCGATCTATCGTAAAGCTCCGGTGCAGGCCTTCGAGCAGCGCTGGAATGTGTGGGCTGCTGGCTTCGGCGGCTCGCAAACCACCGATGCCAACGCAACGCTCGGCGCCAACGCCGCTACCAGCCGCATTGCGGGTGCGACCGCGGGCGCCGATTACTGGTTCTCGCCGAACACCGTGGCTGGCTTCGCGCTCGCCGGCGGTGGCACAAGCTTCTCGGTGGCGAATGGCGGCACCGGCCGCTCCGACCTGTTCCAGGCCGGCGCCTTCGTGCGCCACAATGCAGGCGCCGCCTATGTCGCGGGCGCACTTGCCTATGGCTGGCAGGACATCACCACCGATCGCAATGTCACCATTGCAGGCCTCGATCATCTCCAGGCGCGTTTCAACGCGAATGCGTATTCCGGCCGGCTGGAAGGTGGCTATCGCTTCGTTACGCCCGCGATCGGCGGCATCGGCTTCACGCCCTATGCGGCCGCGCAGTTCACCACGTTCGATCTGCCGGCCTATACGGAGCAGGCGATCACCGGCAACAACGCGTTTGCTCTGACTTACGGCGCCAGGAGCGTCACCGACACCCGGAGCGAGCTCGGCCTGCGCACCGACAAATCCTTCGCCATGGCCGACGGCATTGCCACGCTGCGCGGCCGCCTCGCCTGGGCCCATGATTTCAATCCCGACCGCGCGATCGGCGCGACCTTCCAGGCGCTGCCCGGTTCGAGCTTCGTCGTCAACGGCGCGGCGCAAGCCGCCGACTCCGCGCTCGTGACGGCGTCCGTCGAAAAGACATGGCTGAACGGCTGGTCTGCTGCTGCAACGTTCGAAGGAGAATTCTCGAACGTTACGCGCAGCTTTGCCGGCAAGGGCGTGGTGCGCTACGCGTGGTAAGAGCGGCGGCCGTTTCGTCTGTCTACAGCCGGCGCGAGAGATAGCGGACCGTCTTGCTTCCGTCGTGAATGCTCGCGCTTCCGACCTCGGTAAATCCGAGGGCGGCATGGAAAGCGTCTGACGCCGGGTTCGGAGGATGCTGGTTGACCTCGCAGACGATGCGATCGTGTCCGGCCTCGGCCGCGCGATCGAACAGGTCGGCGTAAAGCCGGCGCGCGCATCCCATGCCGCGCGCGGATGCTGCGACCACGATCCGGTCGACATAGACAAAGCGCGCGTAGCCGGATCGAAACCACAGGAAGTTCGGGCTGTCGTATTGCCCGTCTTGATCGAGTGCGATCAGGAAAGCATCGAGGTCGCCGATCCTGCAGGCGTAGAACGCTTGCGCGACGAGGTCTTGCAGCCGCTCGCGCTCAAGCCACGACAATTCCTCTGCATGGTTGTTGTTGAGAGACAGCATCGTCTCGGCCAGCGCTTCGCCGGATGACAACTCGGATATCGCAATCGGGATGGGCATGTGCTGGTCCATGACCACCGTCTAGCAGCAGCACCTCACAAATGAAAACGGGCATGCCTTCCTGCGAAGGCATGCCCGCCAAATCTCTATTCGTCCGACGCGCGCTCAGTGCACGCTGACGGCTTGCAGCTCGTTGCTCCAGGCGTTAGCGATCGCGGCTTCGCGGCTGTCGGTCAGCATGATCGGCGTGCCGTCGGCGGCGTGGAGGGCGAACAGCTTGAGGCCCGGCGCAATCTTCGGCGCCTCGGGAAACAGGCCCGGAACATCCTCGGAGCGGATCTGCTTCACATAGGCGATATGGCCTTCGCCAAGGGTTGCCAGCGTCTCCGGGGAGACATTCTTGGCTTCGTATTCGAACGCAACGTGACCTTCACTCATGGTCTCGACTCCTCTAACGAACTAAGCGGTCGAGTCCGCTACTCGTTCCATTATTCGTGCTCATTGATAGCGATTGTCTTAACGATCCTCTCCGGTTCAGGCCGGGCCAGGTCGATCGACAACAACCCGTTCTTCAGATCCGCACCCAGCACCAGCATCCCCTCCGCCAGCACGAAGGTGCGCTGGAAGTGGCGCGCGGCGATGCCGCGATGGATGTATTGCCGGGCCTTGTCGTCCTGCTGCCGCCCGCGGATCACGAGCTGGTTTTCCTCAATGGTTACATCGAGTTGGTCGCGGGTGAATCCGGCGACCGCCAGCGTGATGCGCAACCGCTCGGGCTGGCCGTCCGCGCTGCCGCACCTCTCGATATTGTAGGGAGGGTAGCCGTCGGCGCCTTTGACGACGCGGTCGAGCACGCGCTCGATCTCGTCGAAGCCCAGAAGGAACGGACTGGAAAGCGTGGGAACACGAGACATAGTTTACAAAGTCCTCTCGAAGCGACTTTGGTGCTTCGGGGCCCGATCAAGGCACCCCTTGGTCAGCAATATGGTCATATCCCCGTGTCGGTTCAAGGACGTAGCGGGGGGCTGTGGATGGGGCGTTCTGCCGCCCGCGGCCCTGCCATCGCATAAAATGCTTACAATTCGTCATAGCCGCGGGGGCGCAGGCATGACGAATTGGCAGGCGATTTATCTCAATGAAAACAGGGACCCCCTCTACTGTGCATGGGGTTGTTTTCGCGGTCTTGATCAGGCGGCCCTCGGAACCCGTCAGGCCTCGATCCGCGTCCGCCCGTCGCCGCTGAACAAATGCAGCTTCGCCCGGACCGCCGCGACGCGGATCCTCGCGCCGATGGCGGGCGCCTCGGTTCCGGGGATGCGGACGATGACCTCGCCGGGGGGCAGCTCACCAGGGGTGGCGGCGACGCGCTGGTCGTCCTGCTCGCGCGAGCCGTAGACGAAGGTCTCGGCACCGACGCGCTCGATGGCCTCGACCGTTAACGGCAGCGCCACGCCGCCGGCTGGTGTCTCGTCGGTGATGAGGAAATCCTCCGGGCGGATGCCCAGAATGCCGACTCCGTCTGCGCTGCCGCCGAGCTGCGACTTGATCTCCTCGGGACGCGTCGACATCAGATTCATCGGCGGTGCGCCGATGAAGGAGGCGACGAAGGTCGTCGCCGGCTTCTCGTAGATCGCGAGGGGATTGCCGACCTGCTCGACCTGGCCGCCATTCATCACGACGAGAACGTCGGCGAGCGTCATGGCTTCCAGCTGGTCGTGGGTGACGTAGATCGACGTCGTGTTGAGCCGGCGCTGCAGTTTGCGGATCTCGACGCGCATCGCGATGCGCAGCTTGGCGTCGAGGTTCGAGAGCGGCTCGTCGAACAGGAATACCTTCGGCTGGCGCACGATGGCGCGGCCCATGGCGACGCGCTGGCGCTGGCCGCCGGAGAGCTGGCGCGGCTTGCGCTCCAGCATGGCGGAGAGCTCGAGCACGCGCGCGGCTTGCTCGACGCGGGTCTTGATCTCGGCCTCGGCCATGCCGCGGTTGCGTAGGCCGTAGGCCATGTTGTTGAAGACGCTCATATGCGGATAGAGCGCGTAGTTCTGGAACACCATCGCGATGTCGCGATCGGCGGGCTCGACCTGGTTGACGACGCGGCCGCCGATGTCGATCTCGCCGCCGGTGACGGTCTCGAGCCCTGCGACCATGCGCAGCAGCGTGGACTTGCCGCAGCCGGAGGGGCCGACCAGCACGCAGAACTGGCCGTCGCCGACGTCGACGTTGACGCCTTTGATTGCTTCGAAGCCGCCTTGATAGGTCTTGCGGACGTTGCGCAGGGTGACGTTAGCCATTGCGAGCTCCGCTCGCGCGAATGGCGAGTAGGGAATAGTGAGTAGTTGAACAAGCGGGCATGCCAGCGCCGCTCGACCGCCGGCGAACCGTTCGCCATTCGCAATTCGCCATTCGCCCTCTCACTTTTCCGTCTCGACCAGGCCGCGCACGAACAATCTCTGCATGGCGACGACGACGAACACCGGCGGCAGCATCGCCAGCACGGCGGTCGCCATCACGATGGGCCATTCGGTCAGCGCGTCGGTGGTGGTGATCATCTTGCGGATGCCGACCTGGATGGTCTGCATGTCGTCGCGCGTGGTGATCAAGAGCGGCCAGAGATATTGATTCCAGCCGAGGATGAACAGGATCACGAACAGCGCCGCCATGTTGGTGCGCGACAGCGGCAGCAACGTGTCCCAGAAGAAGCGCAAGGGACCGGCGCCGTCGATGCGCGAGGCTTCCAGCAGCTCGTCCGGCACGGTCATGAAGAACTGGCGGAACAGCAGCGTCGCGGTGGCCGATGCGATCAGCGGCAGCGCCAGGCCCGCATAACTGTCGAGCATGTGCAGGTCGGCGACGATCTTGTAGGTCGGATAGATGCGTACCTCGACCGGCAGCATCAACGTGATGAAGATGATCCAGAAGATCGCCATCCGGAACGGAAAGCGGAAATACACGATCGCATAGGCCGAGATGATCGAGATCGCGATCTTGCCGATTGCGATCGCCAGCGCCATCACCAGCGAATTGAGCATCATGTTGCCGACCGGCTCGCGGGTCGAGCCGCTCGTGCCGACGAAGATGGTCTGGTAGTAGACCTCGAAGAAGTGTCCGCCCGGCAGCAGCGACATCTGGCCGTTGGCGATCAGCGCGTTGTCCTGGGTCGAGGCGACGATGGCGATGTAGACCGGGAACGCGACGATCGCGATCCCGATCCAGAGGATGATGTGCGCGACGTAGCGCCGAAAGCCCTCTTCCTCGACCATCAGTAGGTCACCTTGCGTTCGACGAAGCGGAACTGGATTCCCGTGAGCACGATGACCATGATCATCAGGATCACCGATTGCGCCGCGGAGCTGCCGAGATTGCCGCCGAGCAGGCCGTCGGAATAGACCTTGTAGACCAGCGTGACGGTCGACGTGCCGGGACCGCCGCGGGTCATGGTGTCGATGATGCCGAACGTGTCGAAGAAGGCGTAGACGATGTTGATCACCAGCAGGAAGAAGATCGTCGGCGACAGCAACGGGAAGATCACGGTCCAGAACCGCCGCATCGGACGCGCGCCGTCGATCGCGGCGGCCTCGATCACGCTTTTGGGGATGCTCTGGAGGCCGGCGAGGAAGAACAGGAAATTATAGGAGATCTGCTTCCAGGCGGCGGCGAGGATGACCAGCGCCGCGGCCTGGTTGCCGTCGAGCAGCGGATTCCAGTCGATGCCGAGGCCGCGCAGGTAGCGCGAGAGCACGCCGAGCGAGGGATGCAGCATGAAGATCCAGAGCACGCCGACGACCGGCGGCGCCACCGCATAGGGCCAGATCAGCAGCGTGCGGTAGAGCATCGAGCCGCGCAGCGGCTTGTCTGCCATCACGGCGAGCAGCAGCGCGAAGGACAGCGACGAGATTGCGATGGCGAACGAGAAGAAGAAGGTCCGGACGATCGCCGCGAAATAAGCGGGGTCCTTGAACAGCTCGATGTAGTTGTCGAACCAGACGAAGCTCGACGACAGGCCGAAGGCGTCCTGGAGCAGGAATGACTGGATCACCGCCTGCAGGGCCGGCCAGTAGAAGAAAATCAGGACGATCGCGAGTTGCGGGGCAACCAGCGCGTAGGGCAATAGCTTTGACTGGAAAATGGCTTGCTTTTGCATGATGCCCCGGGGAGCGGCAGGCCGGGCGACCGGCCTGCCGCTGATCGCCTTACTTTACGGCGGTCTTTTCGAATTGCCGCAGCATCGTGTTGCCGCGTTCGACGGCGGCATCGAGCGCCTGCTTGGCGGTCTTCTTGCCGGCCAGCGCCTGCTCGATCTCTTCCGACCAGACGTCACGCAGCTGAACCATGTTGCCGAGGCGCAGGCCGCGCGAATTCTCGGTCGGCTCCTTGTTGGTCAGCTCGAGCAGCGGGGTCTCGAGATAGGGCTGATCCTTGTAGAAGCCCTCCGCCTTGGCCTTCTCATAGGCCGCCTTGGTGATCGGCAGATAGCCCGAGGCCTTGTGGATGTAGACCTGACGATCGGTGTCCGAGAGGAAGGTCAGGAACTTCGCGACGCCCTTGTATTCGTCGGCCGACTTGCCGCCCATGACCCAGAGCGAGGCGCCGCCGATGATCGAGTTCTGCGGTGCGCCCTTGACGTCGGGATAATAGGGCATCGGCACCGCGGTGAAGGCGAACTTGGCCTGCGCCTTGACGTTGCCGAAGAACGCCGACGAGGTCAGGTAGATCGGGCATTCGCCCGAGGTGAAGCGGCCTTCGCCGGTGTTGGTGCGGCCGGCATAGTCGTAGACCTTGGTCTTCTGCAGTTCGACCAGGTTTTCGAGATGCTTGACCTGGAGCGGGCCGTTGAATTCGAGCACGGTGTCGAAGCCGTCGAGGCCGTTGGCCTTGCTGGAGAGCGGCGTGTTGTGCCAGGCCGAGAGCTGCTCGAGATTGACCCAGGTGACCCAGGAGCCCGAGAAGCCGCAGGTGTCGTGACCGGCGGCCTTCAGCTTTTTGCCGGCCTCGAACACTTCGGGCCAGGTCTTGGGGATCTCGACATTGGCCTTCTTCAGCTCGTCGAGGTTGACCCACATCACGGTCGACGACGAGTTGAAGGGGAACGACAGCATCTCACCCTTCGAGGTCGAGTAGTAGCCGGTGATCGCGGGCAGGTAGGCCTTGGGATCGAACTTCTCGCCGGTCTCGGCCATCAGCTTGTAGACCGGCTTCACGGCGCCGGTCGCGGCCATCATGGTGGCGGTGCCGACCTCGAACACCTGCATGATGTGCGGGGCGTTGCCGGCGCGGAACGCGGCGATGCCGGCGTTCATCGTGTCGGCGTAGTTGCCCTTGTAGGTCGGGATCACCTTGTAGTCGCTCTGCGCGGCGTTGAAGTCGTTGGCGAGCTTGACGATGACGTCGTTGTTGGCGCCGGTCATCGCGTGCCACCACTGGATTTCCGTCACGGCCAGGGCCGGCGAAGCCGTCATGCCAACCGTGACTGCAATAGCGGCAGCCGCGCCAAAGTGTCGAAGAGCCATCAAGAAAACCTCCCTTGCCCGTCAATGAAGAGGCGCTTGCGCTAGCAGCGCCATATGACGTTCACATGACTGTGTAAGCGGGAGAAACGAAAGCAGCAAGCGCGGCCAAAAGGGAAGTCGTCAAATAGGCGAACGCGCCACGGACGGCCGGTGCGCATGCACGCCTCGCGCCGCAGTGCGGCATTGGATGATGAGGGAAGGAGAGCACCGTCAGCGCGGAATGGAGTTGGGTAGAACGGATGCGGCTCCGGGCTCCCTTAGCCTCTCCCGCTTGCGGGAGATCGCGAAGCGATCCGGGTGAGGGCTCCATCCTCTGGGGGAGTCTCACTGCGGAGACACCCTCTCCCCAACCCTCCCCCGCAAGCGGGGGAGGGAGCGCACCGCCATTGCGACGTGCAAATGCGCTTGATCTCAGCTTGCGCTAGCGTTTCCGCTCGGGGCCGCAGACGGTGCCCTTCTCGACCATCGCGTCGATCTCGGACTTGGAATAGCCGAACTCGCCCAGCACCTCGGCCGCGTGCTGGCTGAATTTCGGCGGCACGCGGCGCAGGCTTGGCTTGCTGCGATCGAGCCGGATCGGCGAGGCGACGCCTTTGTACCAGTCCTTCTCGATGACATCGCCGCGCGCGATCGTATGCGGGTTGGTCAACGCCTGGTCGATCTTCTGCACGGGACCTGCGGGCAGGCCGGCCGCAAGCAGGCGATTGCACAGCGGCTCGGCCTCGTGCTGGCTGAACACCGCGGCCAGCTCGGCGCGCAGCGCCTCGCGGTTGGCGATGCGGTCCTTGTTGCGGGCAAAGCGCGGATCGGTGCCGAGCTCGGGCTTGCCGATCTCCTTGGCGAGCTTGCGGAAGGTGCCGTCATTGCCGACGCCGATGAAGATGTTGTCGGTCTTGGTCGGGAAGATCGCGTAAGGCACGAGGTTCGGGTGCTCGTTGCCGGTGAGCGATGGCGGCTTGCCATGCATGAAATAGTTCGCGGTGTGCGGATGCATGATGGCAAGCCCGGTCTCGTACAGCGTCGTTTCCAGGAACTGGCCCTTGCCGGAGCGCTGCCGCTCGGAGAGCGCCATCAGGATGCCGATCGCGGCATAAAGCCCGGTGGTGATGTCGACCAGCGGCACGCCGATCCGCATCGGTCCGCTCTCGGGCGATCCCGTCGCCGCGATCATGCCGGTCATGGCCTGGATGATGGCGTCATAGCCGGGATTGCCGCCGCGCGGGCCGTCGGCGCCGAAGCCGCAGATCCGGCAATGCACGAGGCGCGGGAATTTTTCGCGCAAGACCTCGTTGCCGATGCCCCATTTCTCCAGCGTGCCCGGCTTGAAATTCTCGATCAGGACGTCGGCCGTCTCCAGCATCTTGAGCAGCACGGTTCGGCCGCCCTCGGAGGCGAGGTCGAGGCCGATTGAACGCTTGTTGCGGTTGATGCCGACGAAATAGGCCGCATCCTCCTCGTGGAAGGGAGGGCCCCATTCGCGCACCTCGTCGCCTGCGGGCGGCTCGACCTTGATCACGTCGGCGCCGTGGTCGGCGAGGATCTGGGTGCAGTAGGGACCGCCGAGCACGCGCGTGAGATCGATGACGCGCAGTCCGCTCATTGCGCCCAATGCTGCTTCAGTCATGCCTTCGCTTCCCCTGTGTCGGTCGTTTGATCACAGGCCTAGCGAGGTTTGTTTGCGCCAGCAATGGCGCCGGGCGTAGGGCCGCATGCACTGCCGCGCGGCAATCCCGCGGGGTGGCAAATCAAGCGGAAGCGGCCGGCCCGAGGGGGATCCCGGGCCAGCCAATCCGCCATTGGATCAGACGACCGTCAGGCGAACGTCGACATTGCCGCGCGTGGCATTGGAGTACGGACACACCTGGTGCGCCTTCGCGACCAGCGCCTCGGCCTCCGCACGGGCAAGGCCCGGGAGCGAGACGGCGAGGTCGATGTCGAGGCCGAAGCCGCCCTCGGAGCGCGGGCCGATGCCGACGGTCGAGGTGACGGAGGCGTCAGCCGGAACCTTCGGGCCGCCCTGCGAGGCCACGAACTTCATCGCGCCGATGAAGCAGGCGGCATAGCCGGCCGCGAACAGCTGCTCGGGATTGTTGCCGGCGCCGCCGCCACCCCCGAGCTCCTTCGGCGTGGTCAGCTTGACGTCGAGCGCGCCGTCGAGGGTCGCAGCATGGCCGTCGCGGCCGCCGGTGGCTTTTGCGCTGGTCTTGTAGAGGACGTTTACGGACATTTTCGTCTCCCTTGGGGGTTCCGGGTTAGGACCCGGTCCATATCGCAGACAATTAGATTGTGCGCAATTGAAATTACGCGGCCTCACATTTAATTGTCCGCAATTGAATATGCCGCCGGCCGGCCCCAGAATGGGAAAAACCTCGTGAGATTCGTTATGCCTCGGAAGATACCGGCGCTGGACCCGCAGCGCCTCGACAATCAGATCTGCTTTGCGGTCTATTCGGCCGCGCATGCCTTCAACCGCGTCTACAAGCCGCTGCTCGACCGGCTCGGACTGACCTATCCGCAATATCTGGTGATGTTGGTGCTGTGGGAGCGCGACGACGTGCCGGTCAAGGACATCGGCGAGAAGCTGTTCCTGGATTCGGGCACGCTGACGCCGCTCCTGAAGCGGCTAGAGGCCGCGCATCTCGTCAGACGCACCCGCTCCAGCGAGGACGAGCGGCAAGTGCTGATCGCCCTGACGCCGCAGGGCCACGCGCTGAAGGACAAGGCGCGCAGCGTGCCGCAGTCGATCCTGGCAGCGTCGGACTGCTCGGTGTCGGAGCTGGTCGCAATGAAGGACGAGATCGTCGCGCTGAGGGACCGGCTGAATGCGGTAATCGGGGAGTAGGGGTTAGCAGAGCCGTTTTTTCGAGAAAGCGCGGCCTGAGTGTGACTTGAGATATTTCTCGAATGCCAAGGCCTTCATCTTGTCGGGAAAAGCGCAGTACCAGATCAGCTTCCATGGCTTGAACTTGGCGGTGTGAGCCGATTTACCGGCATTGTGCTCAGGAAGCCGTCGCTTCAAATTCTCGGTCGCGCCGATGTATTCCTCATCGGGGAATTCGATGCTTTGGATGATGTAGACGTACCACGCCCTTCAGGCTCCGTCGTGGCTGCGCCACGCGTAGCCCGAACAAGCCAGCGCGCTATATTGGCGGCTTCCAACTGGATCGTCGATAGTTTGATCGGGAATGTCACCTGTCCGTCTTCGCCCTTCGGGCTACGCCGGACACCACGCTTCGCCCTTCAGGCTCCGTCGTGGCTGCGCCACGCGTAGCCCGAAGGGCGAAGCGTGGTGGAGCCAGGCGGGATCGAACCGCCGACCTCTTGCATGCCATGCAAGCGCTCTCCCAGCTGAGCTATGGCCCCTTAAGTCCTGGGATGATCCTGGGGGATCACTCCCGACCGGCGAGCCTTGCGACTCGCGCGGTGCACCCTTTTTCACAGATCAGGGCTGATCTCAAGTCTCTTCATCACCTCCGACATCACCAATGATGTCGGTCACGTCCTCATCGCCCTCTTCTTCGTCGGCAATGAAGGTCGAATCATCGTCATCGTCGTCATCGATGGTCTCGTCGACCTCGATATCGTCCTCCGATTCGGGCACCACGGCCTTGACCTTGCCGGTGTTCTCCTCGGCATCGGCCTCCTCGAGGGAGACCATCTCTTCGGCTTCGGCCGGCTCCGGCGCGGTGTCCTGGGCCATGCTGCGGGCTTCTGCGCCACGGGGCGCGCGAGCAGGGGCAACCGGGGCGATCGGAACCACTTCGCCGGTATAGGGCGAGATCACCGGATTCTTGTTGAGGTCGTAGAACTTCTTGCCCGTGGTCGGGCAAATACGTTTGGTTCCGAGTTCGGACTTGGCCACGGCAGGAATCCTGGGAATGTCTGAAAAGCGGTGCTTCACTTGGCTAGTTGGCGGCCCGCTGTCAATAGCGCATTACGGGAGAAAGACATGCCCGTGACGGCGGGGAGACCATGTGGTACCTGCCCCGCGAGCCCCGCAGGGATATTTCGGGCCAATCCAAGGACATAACGTGACCCATTCCGACAAGCCGACGCCCCTTCGGTCGCGCGCCAGCGGTCCACTGACCGGGAAAGTACGGGTGCCCGGGGACAAGTCGATCTCCCACCGCGCCCTGATCCTGGGCGCACTCGCGGTCGGCGAGACCAGGATTTCGGGCCTGCTCGAGGGCGAGGACGTCCTCAACACCGCCAAATCCATGCAGGCGCTCGGCGCCCAGGTCCAGCGCACCGGCGATTTCGCCTGGAAGGTCCAGGGCGTGGGCGTCGGAGGCTTTGCCCAGCCCAAGGCGGCGCTGGATTTCGGCAATTCAGGCACCGGCTGCCGGCTGGTCATGGGCGCCGTCGCCGGCTGCCCGATCTCGGCGATTTTCGACGGCGACGCCTCCTTGCGCAGCCGCCCCATGCGCCGGATCCTCGATCCGCTGGAAAAGATGGGCGCCAGGGTCGTCTCCGGCGGCGAGGGTGGCCGCCTGCCGCTGACCGTCCAGGGCGCACGCGATCCGCTGCCGATCACCTACAAGACCCCGGTTGCCTCGGCCCAGATCAAATCGGCCGTGCTGCTGGCGGGCCTCGCCGCGCCGGGCACTACGACCGTGGTCGAGAGCGAGGCCAGCCGCGACCACACGGAGCTGATGCTGAAGCATTTTGGCGCCGACATCACCTCGGTGCAGGAAGGCCAGCATGGCCGCCGCATCACGCTCGTCGGTCAGCCCGAGCTGCATGGTGCCAACGTCGTGGTGCCCGCCGACCCGTCTTCTGCGGCATTCCCGATCGTCGCTGCGCTGATCGTCGAAGGCTCCGACATCGTGCTGTCGGACGTCATGACCAATCCGCTGCGCACCGGCCTGTTCGCCACGCTGCGCGAAATGGGCGCCTCGATCGAGGAAAGCGACGTGCGGGGCGATGCCGGCGAGCCGATGGCGCAATTGCGCGTGCGCGCGTCGAAACTGCGCGGCGTCGAGGTACCGCCGGAACGCGCGCCCTCGATGATCGACGAATATCTCGTGCTGGCCGTAGCGGCCTCCTTCGCCGAGGGCACGACCATCATGCGCGGCCTGCAGGAGCTGCGCGTCAAGGAGTCCGACCGTCTCGAGGCCACCGCCGACATGCTCCGCGTCAACGGCGTCAAGGTCGAAATCGCCGGCGACGATCTGATCGTCGAGGGCCGCGGCCATGTCCCCGGCGGCGGCACAGTCGCGACCCATATGGACCATCGCATCGCGATGTCCGCGCTGGTGATGGGCTGCGCCTCCGACCAGCCCGTGACGGTCGACGACACCGCGTTCATCGCCACCAGTTTCCCGGATTTCATTCCGATGATGCGTTCGCTAGGGGCCGAGTTTTCATGATCATCGCCATCGACGGGCCCGCCGCCTCGGGCAAGGGGACGCTCGGCAAGCGCCTTGCCCATCATTACGGCTACCGTCATCTCGATACCGGCGTGATCTATCGCGCGGTGGCCTATGCCTTGATGCAGTCGGGTCATGATCTCCGGGATGAGGCAGCGGCGGTGCAGGCGGCGCTGGAACTCGACCCCGAAAAGTTCGGCAACTCCGCGCTGAAGACCCAGGAGGCCGGTGAGGGCGCGTCCATTGTTTCGGCCATTCCCAGGGTTCGCGAAGTCCTGCTCAATTTCCAGCGGCAATTTGCCGCCGATCCGCCCGGTGCGGTGCTGGACGGCCGGGACATTGGAACCGTGATCTGCCCGCATGCCGACGTGAAGATCTTCGTGGTTGCCGACCCCAAGGTCCGTGCGCGGCGACGGACCATGGAGGCAAGGGCGAGGGGCGAAGACGCGGACGAGGCGGCCGTGCTTGCCGACATCATCCAGCGCGACGAACGCGACAAGAACCGGCCGATTGCGCCTTTAAAACCGGCCCCGGATGCTTACTTGCTAGATAACTCCCAACTGGATATAGAAGGCGGCGTCCGGGCCGCCATCGACATTATCGAGGCTGTCCGAGCGGGCCGGTCGCGGGGTTAAGCCGCCGCCGTCATTGGAGGAAGTGCCCGCTCCCGCTCTTTGAGGTCGATACCCTCGGTCCCTGGTTTGGGGACCGGCGCGATCCAGGCTCCGGACACAAGAATTCCACGTATCGAATGCGCGGGCCTCAGCCGGCCCGTTTCCGTTGTTCTGGCCGCAAGGCCCGGGCAACGAGCGGTCGCTCGAAGGTTTTGCGGACCTTCCGACACTGCGTGTGCGATGCGCCCTTGAACCCAACGGCCGGCAAGACATCCGCAACTGGAGAACAAATGGCTTCGACTTCTGCTGATACCTATAGCCCCTCGCGCGATGATTTCGCCGCGATGCTCGACGAGTCCTTCGCAGGTGGCAACCTGCAGGAAAGCTCCGTCGTCAAGGGCAAGGTGGTTGCAATTGAAAAGGACATGGCCGTCATCGACGTCGGCCTGAAGACCGAGGGCCGCGTGGCCCTGCGCGAATTTTCCGGCCCCGGCCGTGACTCTGAACTCAAGGTCGGCGACGAGGTGGAAGTGTTCCTCGATCGCATCGAGAACGCCCTCGGCGAAGCCGTGCTGTCGCGCGACAAGGCGCGCCGCGAGGAGAGCTGGGGCAAGCTCGAGAAGGCGTTCCAGAACAACGAGAAGGTCAACGGCGTCATCTTCAACCAGGTCAAGGGCGGCTTCACCGTCGACCTCGACGGTGCCGTGGCGTTCCTGCCGCGCTCGCAGGTCGACATCCGTCCGATCCGCGACGTTGCGCCGCTGATGAACAACTCGCAGCCGTTCCAGATCCTCAAGATGGACCGCCGCCGCGGCAACATCGTGGTGTCCCGCCGCACGGTTCTCGAAGAGACCCGCGCCGAGCAGCGCCAGGAGCTGGTGCAGAACCTCGAAGAGGGTCAGGTCATCGACGGCGTGGTCAAGAACATCACCGATTACGGTGCGTTCGTTGATCTCGGCGGCATCGACGGCCTGCTGCACGTCACCGACATCGCGTGGCGCCGCGTCAACCACCCGACCGAGGTGCTCTCGATCGGCCAGACCGTGAAGGTCAAGATCATCAAGATCAACCACGAGACGCACCGCATCTCGCTGGGCATGAAGCAGCTGCTGGACGATCCGTGGCAGGGCATCGAAGCCAAGTACCCGCTGGGTGCCCGCTTCACCGGCCGTGTCACCAACATCACCGACTACGGTGCGTTCGTCGAGCTCGAGCCGGGCATCGAAGGCCTGATCCACGTCTCCGAGATGTCGTGGACCAAGAAGAACATGCATCCCGGCAAGATCGTGTCGACCTCGCAGGAAGTCGACGTGCAGGTGCTGGAAGTCGATTCCGTCAAGCGCCGCATCTCGCTCGGCCTCAAGCAGACCATGCGCAACCCCTGGGAGGTCTTCGTCGAAGGTCACCCGACCGGTTCGGTGGTCGAGGGCGAGGTCAAGAACAAGACCGAGTTCGGTCTGTTCCTGGGTCTCGAGGGCGACGTCGACGGCATGGTCCATCTCTCCGATCTCGACTGGAAGCTTCCGGGCGAGCAGGTGATCGACAACTACAAGAAGGGCGACATGGTGAAGGCCGTGGTGCTCGATGTGGATGTCGAGAAGGAGCGTATCTCGCTCGGCATCAAGCAGCTCGAAGGCGACCCCTTCGCCGAGCCGGGCGATGTCAAGAAGGGCGCGGTCGTGACCTGCGAAGTGCTCGAAGTGAAGGAGAGCGGCATCGAGGTGAAGATCGCCGGTACCGACTTCACCACCTTCATCAAGCGCTCGGAGCTCGCGCGTGACCGCAACGACCAGCGCGCCGAACGCTTCGCCGTCGGCGAGAAGGTCGATGCCCGCGTGATCCAGTTCGACAAGAAGGCCCGCAAGGTCCAGGTGTCGATCAAGGCGCTCGAAGTCGCCGAAGAGAAGGAAGCCATCGCGCAGTACGGTTCCTCCGATTCGGGTGCGACGCTCGGCGACATCCTGGGCACCGCGCTCAAGAACCGCGACAGCAAGTAAGCGAAACGTTCGTTTTGCTGACATCAGAGCCCCGGCGAAAGCCGGGGCTTTTTTGTTGCTCGCTCAGTTGTCGTCCCCGCGAAGGCGGGGGACCCATAACCCCAGGGAGTAGTTGTTGCGCGAAGCTGATAACTCCGAGTCTTCGCCAAACCGCTCCCCGGGGTTATGGGTCCCGGATCGGCGCTCCGCTTCGCTGCACTTGTCCGGGACGACGGCGGGTATGTGGCAGCGTGCGGGCTACACCGCCGCACAGCCTTCATTTCTTCAAATTGCGCCGCAATTGATGTATCGAGATAAGCCAATCGTCACGCTGTGACGGCACAACGCGCCAGGCCTTTCACTTGGACGCGCCTTTCATTTGGAGATATTCCGATGTCGCTCGATTCGGACATCATCGTCGATCGCCGCAGGATCCGCCGCAAGCTGACGTTCTGGCGCGTGATGGCCGCGCTGATCGCGATCGCTGCGATTGCGGGCTTCGCGATGGTCGCAACGCCCGGCGCGCGCGGCACCTTCGCATCCGCCGGCTCGATCGCGCGGGTGCAGATCGAAGGCCTGATCCGCAGCGACTCCGACCGCACGCAGGCGCTGGAGCGGCTGGAGAACTCGCAGGCCGCCGCCGTGATCGTTCACATCAACTCGCCGGGCGGCACCACCGCCGGCTCCGAGCAGCTCTACGATTCGCTCGTGAGGCTCAAGGCGAAGAAGCCGCTCGTCGTCGTGGTCGAGGGCCTTGCCGCCTCCGGCGGCTACATCACCGCGATCGCGAGCGATCACATCATCGCGCAGCAAAGCTCGCTGGTCGGCTCGATCGGCGTGCTGTTCCAGTATCCCAACGTCGCCGAGCTCCTGAAGACGATCGGCGTCAAGGTCGAGGAGGTCAAATCCTCGCCGCTGAAGGCCGCGCCGAACGGTTTTGAGCCGACCAGCCCTGAGGCGCGGGCCGCGCTCGATGCGCTGGTGAAGGATTCCTATGCCTGGTTCAAGGGCCTGGTGAAGGACCGGCGTGGCATGGATGACACGCAGCTGGAAAAAGTCGCTGACGGCCGCGTCTTCACCGGACGCCAGGCGATCGATCTCAAGCTGATCGATCAGATCGGCGATGAGAAGACGGCGGTGACCTGGCTGGTCGAGCAGAAAGGCGTCAAGAAGGGTCTTTCGGTGCGCGATTACAAGCTCCAGCCGCGCTTTAGCGATCTGCCATTCCTCAAGACTGCAGCCGCTGTGACGCTGGAAGCGCTTGGTTTAGGCGCGATTGCGCATCAGATCGGGCAAACTGGGGTGATACAGGCCGTGGATCGGGTCGGAATGGATGGAATGCTGGCCCTGTGGCAGCCGGCGGCGTCGAATTGACGGGAACCGGGCGAGGTCTAGAGGATTTTCCCGTCTGGCGGGTGGCCCGTCAGCCCGCTTTTCCGGCATTTGTCACGTATTTTCCCGACACTCAACCTTGATTTAGCGTCTTGACAGATCACAGTATTTTCACGGAAATGGTCATCCGCACGCTTCCGGGTCCTATCTCTCGATGATCAAATCCGAACTTGTTCAGCGTATCGCCGAGCACAACCCGCATCTGTACCAGCGGGATGTCGAGAACATTGTGAATGCGATTCTCGAAGAGATCGTAGCGGCCCTCGCGCGCGGTGACCGCGTCGAGCTGCGCGGTTTCGGTGCCTTCTCGGTCAAGCATCGCCCTGCACGCGCCGGGCGCAATCCGCGCACCGGCGCCCATGTGCCCGTCGACCAGAAGAGCGTTCCGTTCTTCAAGACCGGCAAGGAAATGCGCGAGCGGTTGAACCGCGATCATCCGGATCCCGGCGCTGCAGACTAAGGCTGTCGTCGGCGCTTAACCGAACGGCCGCATGATGCGGCAGCAAGCTTGATTCAAGACGAGCGATCGCGATGCGAAAGTTCCTGACCGCGCTGATCGTGATTCCGCTGGGCCTGATCCTGGTGACCTTCGCCGTCGCCAACCGGCACTTCGTCACGGTCTCCTTCGATCCCTTCGTCACCGACGATCCGTCCTTCGCGGTGACGCTGCCGCTGTTCCTGCTGCTGATCCTGGTGGCCGCCATCGGGGTCGTCGCCGGCGGCTGTGCGGTCTGGTTCGGCCAGCGGCGCTGGCGCCGCGCGGCGCGACGGAACGATGCGGATGCACGGGCTGCCCGGGTCGAGCTGGCCGATCTGCGGGCCCAGATGGCCGCCGCAAAGCCCGAATCCCAGCGCCTCCCCGTCCCCTCGGGGGTGGGCCTTTACGGGCCTATCGGGCGAGACAAGCAGCGCGCGACGTTGTAGAAGCGGCCCCGACCGAAAAACCCGTTTCCCGGCCGCCCCTTGCGGCCGCTACCCGCTTTGAGACCATGTCCCTGCTCGTCAAAATCTGCGGCCTGTCCACGCGCGAGACGCTTGACGTCGCGCTCGACGCCGGCGCCGACATGGTGGGGTTCGTGTTCTTTCCGCCGTCGCCGCGGCATCTGTCGCTGGAAGCCGGCCGTGACCTCGGCCGCCAGGTGAAGCGTCGCGCGCTCAAGGTCGCGCTCACCGTCGATGCCGATGACGCCACGCTCGACAACATCATGGATGCGCTGTCGCCGGACATCTTGCAGCTGCACGGCAAGGAGAGCGTGGCGCGGCTGCGCGACATCAAGCAGCGGTTCGGCCGCCCGGTGATGAAGGCGGTGCCGGTCGCAACCGCCGCCGATCTCGCCGTGCTGCCCGGCTATGCCGCAGTCGCCGACCGTATCCTGTTCGATGCGCGGGCGCCGAAGGATGCGACCCGCCCAGGCGGCCTGGGCGCGCCGTTCGACTGGCACCTGCTGGAAAATCTCGATCTGAAATTGCCCTACATGGTCTCGGGCGGGCTCGATGCCGGCAACGTCGCCGAAGCGCTCCGCGTCACCCGCGCCGGCGGCGTCGACGTCTCCTCCGGTGTCGAGAGCGCACCCGGCGTCAAGGATCCGCAGCTGATCGAGGCCTTCATTCGCGCCGCGCGCGCCACTCAAGAGTTGAGCGTACGATGAACATCGCCAAACCAAACTCCTACCGCAGCGGGCCCGATGAGCGCGGCCATTTCGGCATTTTCGGCGGACGCTTCGTCGCCGAAACCCTGATGCCGCTGATCCTCGATCTGGAGAAGGCCTACACCGCGGCCAAGGCCGATCCAGCCTTCCAGGCCGAGATGAACGGCTATCTCAAGAACTATGTCGGCCGGCCCTCGCCGCTCTATTTCGCCGAGCGTCTCACCGAACATCTCGGCGGCGCCAAAATTTACCTGAAGCGCGAAGAGCTCAACCACACCGGCTCGCACAAGGTGAACAACGTGCTCGGCCAGATCATGCTGGCGCGGCGCATGGGCAAGAAGCGCATCATCGCCGAGACCGGCGCCGGCCAGCACGGTGTCGCGACCGCGACGCTGTGCGCGCGCTTCGGCCTCGAATGCGTGGTCTATATGGGCGCCGTCGACGTCGAGCGGCAGCAGCCCAACGTCATCCGCATGGAGATGCTGGGCGCAAAGGTGTTTCCGGTGCAGTCGGGCACGCGCACGCTGAAGGACGCCATGAACGAGGCGTTGCGCGACTGGGTCACCAACGTGCACAACACGTTCTACTGCATCGGCACGGTCGCGGGTCCGCATCCCTATCCGACGCTGGTGCGCGACTTCCAGTCGATCATCGGCAACGAGACCAAGACCCAGATGCAGGAGATCGAGGGTCGCCTGCCGGATTCGCTGGTCGCCTGCATCGGCGGCGGCTCGAACGCGATGGGCCTGTTCCATCCGTTCCTCGACGATCCCTCCGTCGAGATCTTTGGCGTCGAAGCCGCCGGTCATGGGCTGACGCAGCTGCATGCGGCTTCGATCGCGGGCGGCCGTCCCGGCGTGCTGCACGGCAACCGCACCTATCTCTTGATGAATGAAGACGGCCAGATCCAGGACGCGCATTCGATCTCGGCCGGCCTCGACTATCCCGGCATCGGCCCCGAGCATTCCTGGCTGCACGAGATCGGCCGCGTCAATTATCTCTCCGCGACCGACGACGAGGCGCTCGCCGCGTTCCAGCTGCTGTCGCGTCTCGAAGGCATCATCCCCGCGCTCGAGCCCGCGCACGCCATCGCCAAGGTGATGGAGCTCGCGCCGAAGCGGCCGAAAGACCACCTGATGGTCGTCAATCTCTCCGGCCGCGGCGACAAGGACGTCCCGCAGGTCGGCGACATCCTGAGGGGCAAGAGCAAGTGACCACGCGTATCGACACCCGTTTCGCCGAGCTGAAAAAAGCGGGGCGCTCGGCCTTTGTCACCTATGTGATGGCCGGCGATCCCGATCTCACGACTTCGCTCAATATCGTCAAGGCGCTGCCCAAGGCAGGCGCCGACGTCATCGAACTCGGCATTCCCTTCACCGATCCGATGGCGGATGGCCCCTCGATTCAGGCGGCAGGTCTGCGCGCGCTCAAAAACGGCATGACCTTGAAGAAGACGCTGGAGCTGGTGCGCGACTTCCGCAAGGACGACAACGTCACGCCGCTGGTGCTGATGGGCTATTACAATCCGATCTACATTTACGGGGTCGATAAGTTTTTGGCTGATGCCAAGACGGCCGGCGTCGACGGCCTCATCATCGTCGATTTGCCGCCGGAGGAAGATGACGAGCTCTGCATTCCTGCGCTGAAGGCGGGCTTGAACTTCATTCGCTTGGCGACCCCGACCACCGACGACAAGCGCCTGCCCGCGGTGCTCGCGAACACATCAGGCTTTGTCTATTACGTCTCCATCGCCGGCATCACCGGTGCAGCGGCGGCGGACGCCAATGCCGTCGGTGCAGCTGTCGCGCGCATCAAGCGGCATACCAAGCTGCCGATCTGCGTTGGTTTTGGCATCCGCACGCCGGAGGCGGCGCGCGCCATTGCCGAGAAGGCCGATGGTTCGGTGGTCGGCACTGCGCTGGTCGATGCGCTCAAGAACAGCCTCGATGCCGAGGGGCGGGCGACCGCCAAAACCGTTAACGCCGTGGCTGAGCTGACGGCAGCCCTGGCCCAGGGCGTCAAGGGCGCGAAACAGGCGGCCGAATAGGCCATAATTCCGCTTTAGCTCTTTAGTTTGAGCATGATCTTGTCGGAAAGCCGCTTCACACTTTTCCGGATCATGCTCTAACGCGGACGACACGGCGGCTTGCCGGGCAGTGGCCCGGCCGCCATATATCCTTTCAGGCGATCCCGCGAGGCGGGCTCGCACATCGGAGCAAACCATGAACTGGCTTACCAATGTGGTCCGGCCGAAGATCCGCAACATGCTGCGGCGGGAGACGCCGGAGAACCTGTGGATCAAGTGCCCGGATTCCGGACAGCTCGTGTTCTACAAGGACGTCGAGGCCAACCAGTTCGTCATCCCCGGCTCGAACTACCACATGCGCATGGGCGCGGTGGCGCGTCTGAAGTCGATCTTCGACAACGAGACCTGGTTCGATGTCGCGTTGCCTGACGTGACGCCCGATCCGCTCAAGTTCCGCGACGAGAAGAAATATGTCGACCGCATCAAGGATGCGCGGGCGCGGACCAACCTCAACGACGCGATCAAGGTCGGCTACGGCAAGCTCGAAGGTGCCGCTGTCGTCGTCGCCGTGCAGGATTTCGATTTCATGGGTGGCTCGCTCGGCATGGCCGCGGGCGAGGCCATCGTGCGTGGGCTCGAGCTTGCGGTCGAGAAGAAGTCGCCGTTCATCGTGTTCGCCGCATCGGGCGGTGCGCGCATGCAGGAAGGCATCCTGTCGCTGATGCAGATGCCGCGCACCACGGTCGCGGTGCAGATGCTGCGCGAGGCAAAGCTGCCCTACATCGTGGTGCTGACCAACCCGACCACCGGCGGCGTCACCGCATCCTATGCGATGCTGGGCGACGTGCAGATCGCCGAGCCCGGCGCGTTGATCGGTTTTGCCGGCGCACGCGTGATCGAACAGACCATCCGCGAGAAACTGCCGGAGGGTTTCCAGCGCGCCGAATATTTGAAGGAGCACGGCATGGTCGACATGGTCGTGCATCGCCACGAGCTGCGTCCGACCCTGGCGCGGCTCTGCCGCCTGCTGACCAAGGCGCCGGCGCAGGATGGCGCCTCGAAAACGGTGCAGCCAATCGTCAGCCCCGCGCAGATCGTGTCGGCCGCTGAGACAGCGCCGGCTGCGCCCCACGCGTGAACGCGTCCGCTGATAACGCAAAGCCGTCGCTCGACGCATTGATCGGGCGGCTGTCGGCCCTGCATCAGAAGCGCATCGATCTGGGCCTTGAGCGGATGCACCGCCTGCTCGAGCGGCTCGGACACCCCGAGCGCAAGCTGCCGCCGGTGATCCACATCGCCGGCACCAACGGCAAGGGCTCGACGCTCGCTTATCTGCGCGCGACGCTGGAAGCCGCCGGCCTGCGCGTCCACGCCTACACCTCGCCCTATCTCGTCCGCATCAACGAATGTTTTCGCCTTGGTCGCGTCGGTGGCGGCGCGCTCGTCGGCGACGACGAGCTGCGCGCGGCGCTCGAAGAGGTCGAACGCGTCAATGCCGGCGAGGCCGCGACGGTGTTCGAGCTGAAGACCGCTGCCGCCTTCCTTCTCTTCGCGCAGAACCCGGCCGACGTCGTGCTGCTCGAAGTCGGCCTCGGCGGCCGGCTCGATTCGACCAACGTGATCGACGCGCCAGCCGCCTGCGTGATCACGCCGGTCAGCATGGACCACATGGATTTCCTCGGCGACACGCTGACGTCGATCGCCGCTGAGAAGGCAGCGATCATCAAGCGCGGCGTGCCCGTGATTTGCGCCGAGCAGACGGGCGAGGCGATGGCTGTGATCGAGGCGCAAGCCAAGCGCATGCGCGCGCCACTGTTTGCCGCGAACGAGAGCTGGCACGTCAATGTCGAGCACGGACGCCTGGTCTATTCCGACGAGCGCGGCCTGATGGATCTCGCCGCACCGCGCCTGTTCGGCCGCCACCAGTTCGACAATGCAGGCCTTGCGATCGCGACGCTGCGCGCGGTCCCGAGTTTCAGGATCAATCACGCGGCATTCGAGGCCGGCATCGTCGGTGCGGAATGGCCGGCGCGGATGCAGCGCATCACCACGGGCGCGCTGCTTCCTTGGGGGCCGCAGGGTTCGGAGATCTGGCTCGACGGTGGCCACAATGCCGAAGGCGGACGCGTTGCGGCCGCCGCTCTCGGCGATCTCGAGGAGCGGGTGTCGCGGCCGCTGGTCGTGATCGCCGGCATGATGGCCAACAAGGACGCGCTGGGCTTTCTCGCCAATTTCGCCGGCCTCACCCGTCACATCATCGCGGTGCCGATTCCCGATACCGAGAATGCGATGCCGGTCGACCGCCTCGCCGATGCGGCGCGCAGCCTCGGCATGCGGGTCGAGCCTGCGCCCGGCATCGAGGCTGCGCTGCGCGCCCTGGCGAAGCTGGCTTACGAGGTGCCCCCGCGCATCCTGATCACTGGCTCGCTCTATCTTGCCGGCCACGTGCTCGCCATCAACGGCACGCCCCCTGCATAGTCGGTCCCGTGTCCCGGACGCGGTGCAGCGTGCAACGCCGCTCCGCTGAGCCGGGACTCAGCATGCCGCGACATGGACCCCGGCTCAGCAGCGCACCACTGATGTGCTGCGCCGCGTCCGGGGCACGAGAGTGAGGACAACAATGCGTTTTGCCGCGATTGCCGACGTCCACGGAAACTATCTCGCGCTGGAGGCGGTGCTCGCCGACATCCGCGCCCTCGATATCACTGACATCCTCAATCTCGGCGACATGCTGAGCGGACCGCTCGATGCGCGTCGGACCATCGAGATATTGATGAAGCTCGACGCCGTCCACGTGCTCGGCAATCACGACCGCTATCTGCTCGACCGTCCGCCGGAAAAGATGGGCTCGTGGGACCGCCCCGCGCATGCGCAGCTCAATGTGGCGCAGCTCGACTGGCTGCGCGCGCAGCCGATGACGCGGGTGTTTCGCGATCAGGTATTCCTCTGCCACGCGACGCCTGACAACGATGAAGTCTACTGGCTCGACACCGTGCATCCCGATGGCACGGTGGCGCTATCGCCGCTGGACCGCATCGAGCAGCTCGCGCAAGGCGTCACGCTGCCGCTAATCCTCTGCGCTCACACCCATCTCGCCCGCGCGGTGCGCTTGCGCGATAGCCGGCTGATCGTCAATCCCGGCAGCGTCGGCAGCCCCGGCTATCGCGACAGGCATCCGTTCCCGCATGTCGTCGAAGCCGGAACGCCGCACGCGCGCTATGCGATCCTCGAACTCGCTAACGGCGCCTGGCAGGTGACGTTCCGCCACGTCGCGTACGATCACGAGACGATGGCCGCGCTCGCACGCCGCAATGGCCAGGCGGAGTTGGCGAACGCGCTAGCGACGGGCTGGATCAAATAGCTACGGGTACTTCAACAGCTTCATCGGATCGGCCACCTTCTGTTTCAACTGATCGAAATTGCATTGCCGCGGTGCCTTGTCGGGGCGCCAGCGCAGGATCGAGGTGCCGTGGCGAAAACGCTCGCCGCTGAAATGGTCGTAGCAGACCTCGATCACCAGCTTTGGCTTGAGCGGGCACCATTTTGCGGAGCGCTCGGTGGACCAGCGGCTCGGCCCGCCCGGCGCGTTGCCGGTGAAGCCGGGCTCGCCGATCAACGCCTCCAGCCGATCGGTCAGAGCAGGCTTTGCCGCGGTCTTGATCGCCGAGGTAAAGCCGACATGATGCAGTAGCCCTTTGTCGTCATAGAGTCCGAGCAGCAGCGAGCCGACCACCTTGCGGCCGGCGAGCTTGTTGGTGGCGTAGCGGAAGCCGCCGACCACGCAATCGGCGCTGCGGAATTTCTTGATCTTCTGCATGCCGTCGCGGTTTCCCGCCTGATAGGGCAGGTCGACGCGCTTGGCGATGACGCCGTCCGAGCCGCCGCCGGATTGCACCAGCCATTTTTTCGCGGTGGCGTAGCTCGGCGTCGTCGGCGAGAGGCGGAAGATGCTGCCCTTCAGATGGGCCTTGGCAAATGCTTCCAACGCCGGCCGCCGCTCGCTCAGCGGCTTTCCGGCAAGCTGCTTCTCCCTGGCTGTCGCGAGCAGATCAAAGGCGAGATACAGCGCCGGCGTCTCCTGCGCGAGCTTCGTCACGCGGCTTGCGGCGGGATGAATCCGCTGCAGCAGCGCGTCGAAGGAAAAGCCCTTGCCCTGCGGCACCACGATCTCGCCGTCGAGCGTGAACGGGTCCGCTCTCAGCTTCAAGGCAGCGCTGACGATCTCGGGAAAATAGCGCGCGAGGTCCTCGCCGGATTTCGAGCGCAGATCGATGCTGCCGCCATCACGCGACAGCAGGCAGCGAAAACCATCCCATTTCGGCTCGTACTGCCACTCCTTGCTGCGCGGGATGGCATCGACCGACTTCGCCTCCATCGCGACGAGCGAGGTGGATTTTCCCGGGCGTTTTTTGGGAGGGGCGGGCAAGGGCGGGACTCGTCATACGCAAGACACGTCCCGTCAACGCAAACGGCCGGCATTTCGCCGGCCGTTGTCGAAAATAATAGCAACTCAGGTGGATCAGACCGCGGAGGTGATCCACTGCTGCAGCTTCGCCTTCGGCGCCGCGCCGACCTGGCGGGAGGCCATCTCGCCGCCCTTGAAGATCATCAGGGTCGGGATCGACATCACGCCGTACTTGGACGCGGTCTTCGGGCTCTCGTCGACATTGAGCTTCACGATCTTGACCTTGTCGCCCATCGCGCCGGCGATCTCGTCGAGGGCGGGGGCGATCATGCGGCAGGGGCCGCACCATTCGGCCCAGAAATCGACGACCACGGGGCCGTTCGCCTTGAGCACTTCGGCTTCGAAATCGGCGTCGGAAACCTTGCTAACGGCCATTGGAGTACCTCACTCGGTTGAAAGAATCGGCGCGGATGGGAATCGCGCCCGGGATCATGGCGTCAACCTATGAACGGCCCCTTGCCGGGTCAAGGACGCTCACACCGAGATGAAGGGATGCCAGCGCCGCGTCCAGCGCGGGGGCCGAAATCTCCATATATTCAAGGGCCTCGGTCCAGAGCAGGACGGCGCGGATGGGCTTTTGGGGATAAAGCCGGGCCAGCACCGCCCGGTAAAGGGCAAGCTGCCGGACATAGGCCGCCGGCGCCTCAGCCGCGCTCTTGGGCGCGGCCTGGTTGGTCTTGAAATCGACGATCAGAACCTCATCCGGACGCACGACCAGCCTGTCGATCTGGCCCGACACCAGCGCCGGCGGCCGGCCCGGCCGTTCGAGCTTGCCGACGATGGCAACCTCCGCCCGGCTGCCGGCGGCGAAGACTGGGGCGAAGCGCGGCTCGGCGATCAAGGCGAGCACCTTGTCGGCGAGCGCGATGCGATCGCCCTCCGTCCAGTCCGAGGCGTTGCGCGCCATGAAGCCGAGCGCGGCCTCGCGCCGGCGCTCGGTGGCAACGTCGGGCAGGGATTGCAGCAGCCGGTGCACCAGCGTGCCGCGCTGCAATGCCAGCGCGCGGGACTGGACCGATTCGCCTGATCGCACCGAGCGGCCCTCCTCGGCCGACTGGCCGGAGGGGCGCACGGGATCGTCGTCGGCGGTTTCGCTCGGCGCCGGTGTCCGCAGCCAATCCGGCAATGCGATCGATTGGTCCACGGTCGTCGCCGGCGTGCCGAGCGCAGCGACATCCTCCGGCCGCGCGAATCGGGTCACCTTGCCGAGCGGCGTCTCGACTGTCTCCTTGGCAAGACCCGAGCCGGTGAGCCCGGTGTCGATCAGGTCGTACCAGCTCAGCTTCCGCACCGTCCGCATGTTGCCGGGCATGCATCCGCCGACGATCAGCCGGTCGGCCGCGCGCGTCATCGCGACATAGAGCAGGCGGCGATATTCGTCCTCGGTTTCTTCCAGCATCGCCTTGCGCGCGTCTGCGACGGGCTTGGGATCGTCTGCCTTGCGCCCAGCCCAGACCACGACCTCGCCGCCATTGCCGCGCGGCACGTGGATCAGCCGGACCCGCTGCGAGTCCGCGGGCGACGACGTGGTGTCGACCATGAACACGACCGAGGCCTCGAGGCCCTTGGCGCCGTGCACGGTCATCACCCGCACCTCGTCCCGCGAAATCTCCATGTCGCGCTTCACCTCGGTGTCGGCCGAGCGCAGCCAGGCCATAAAACCCTGCAGCGAGGCCGGCGCCTTGCGCTCATAGTTCAGCGCCAGCTCCAGGAATTCGTCGAGCGCGTCGTTGGCCTCATGGCCGAGCCGGCGCAGGATGCGCGCGCGCCCGCCGTCGCCGCCGAGCAGCCAGGCGTAGAAGGCGAACGGCGTCTCCTCGCGGGCACGGATTTCGCAGGCTTCCAGGCGCCGCAGCACCGTCGTGAACTTCTCGCTTCCGGCCGCATGCTCGCCGAGCGCGCGGCGCAGCGATCCCTTGCGGCCATGGGCGAGCTGAAACAAATCGTCGTCGTCGAGCCCGAACAGTGGGCTCTTCAGCGCGACCGCGAGCGCGAGATCGTCCTGCGGCAGCAGCAGCGCGTCGGCAAGATTCATCAGGTCGATGATGCCGATGTGCTCGGTGAGCTTGAGCCGGTCGGCGCCGGCGACCGGGACACCAGCGTGCTTCAGCGCCTGGATCACCGCATCGAACGCGTTGCCGCGCCGACGCACCAGGATCAGCATGTCGCCGTAACGCAAGGGACGGCGCTCGCCTGCGTGCCCGGTCAGCGTGCCGCTCTCGACCAGCCGCTTGATCTCGGTCTGGATGCGGCGCGCGAGCTTGACTTCGGGGCTAGTGGCGGCAACGCCATCGAACGGCGCGCGCCAGCCCTCGATCTCCTGCCGGTCGTCGGCCTCCGCAAGGTCCCACAGCTCGATCACGCTGGGTCCGGCGTCGGCGAGCGAATTGTGCAGAGGCTGGCCAATGTCGACCGAATGGATGCTCTTGTAGATCTGGGGCTCGCGGAAGACGTGATCGACCGAGTGCAGGATCGCGGCGCCCGAGCGGAACGAATAGGTGAAGGCGACTGGATCGAACTTCAGCCCTGCAGCGGTGAATCTGCGGCCTAGCTCCCGCTTGCGCGTATCGAATTCGTGTGGGTCAGCCCCCTGGAACGAGAAGATCGACTGCTTCTCGTCGCCGACGGCGAAGACCGTGCGGTTCAGTCCCTCGCGCGCGCCTTCGCCGGCCGTGAACTCCGAGATGATGTGCGCGACGATGTCCCATTGCCGCGGGCTGGTGTCCTGGGCCTCGTCGATCAGGACATGATCGACGCCGCGGTCGAGCTTGTAGTGCACCCAGCCCGAGGAGACGCGGTTCAGCATCGCCAGCGTCTTGTCGATGAGGTCGTCGTAGTCGAGCAGGCCGCGTTCCTGCTTCTCGCGGCGGTAGTTTGCCGCGGCGGCAGTCGCGATATGCAGGAGCGCCGCGGTGCGGTCGCGCATGGTCACCGCGCGGCGCTTCTCGATCAGTCCAGCGAGGCGCTGCGCCTCGTTCTCGAACAGGCGCGCGACGGACGGATTGTGCTCACCGAACTTCTTGGTCAGCACCGCCTTGCGCGACAGCTTCTCGTCGGTGAGGAAGACGCAGAGATAGGCATCGACCTGCGCCGCGCCGGAGAACACTTTTGCCTCGCGGAGGCGGCTGGCCTGGTCGTTGTCGGACTTGCTGCCATCCTCCAGCGCAAAGGCGATATCGTCCCAGCGCGAGCGCGGCAGGAACGGGCCGTCGAGAATCTCCGTCTCGACGTCCTCGATGCGGTCGCTGGCATCGACGCCAAGAACCGCCGCCATCTGCGCGGAAGCGGCTTCAGCGTTGCCGGCCTCGTCGGTCCAGGCCATGAAATGGTCGCGGCTCAGGCACGCCTCGCGGACGACCTCCTTGAAGGTGACGTCGGCGGCGCTGGCCATCGCCGTCAGCAGCGCGCGGCCGGTGACGGTTTCCGGATCGCGTGCGGCCTCCAGCAGCACCTTCAGGTTGGCGCGCTCCATCATGTCGGTCTGGTCGCGCTCGTCGATCACGGCGAAGCGTGCCGGCACGTTGGCCTCGAATGGAAACTGCTGCAGCAGGCGGGTGCACAGCGCGTGGATGGTCTGCACCTTCAATCCGCCCGGCGTCTCCAGCGCGCAGGCAAACAGTTTTCGCGCGTCGCGCCGCAATTTGCGATCGGGGTGGGGGATGCCGACGGCGCGGATCGCGGCATCGAGGCCGGTATCGTCGAGCGTCACCCAATGACCAAGCGTGGTGAACACGCGCTCGGCCATGTTGGCGGCGGCGGCCTTGGTGAAGGTGATGCAGAGGATCTTTTCCGGTGGCACGCCCGACAGCAACAGACGGATCACGCGCTGCACCAGCACATGCGTCTTGCCCGAACCGGCATTGGCCGACACGAACGCGGACGCGGTCGGATCGGACGCACGCGCCTGGCGCGCGCGCACCTCGTCGGGAATGGGGCGAGGCAGCTTTACCATTCCTCGATCCCCAGGCCGCCGGCCGCGGACCATTCCTTGATCCGGGCGAGATCGTCATAGGCGCCGTAACGGTTGGTCCACATCGGCAGGTTCAGCGAGGTGTAGGGCTGGTTCTCGTCCTCGAAGGCGCGGATCAGCGCCTCCAGCTTGGCCCGCGCTTCCGCAGCTGCGGTGTCCGGCGGCTGCGGCTCGTCACCCGGCTTGTATTTGAGCTCGAGGATGCGCTCCTCCCCGGGCGGATTGTTGCCGCTCAGGCGCACATAGACGAGCTGGCTCACGGACGAACCGGCGTCGATCTCGGGGAAACCGCCCTCGCGCAGGATCGCGGCCTCCAGCGTGAGCTGCGGTGACAGGCCCATGCGGACCTGCTTGCCGGTCGGCGGCTGGCCGGTCTTGTAGTCGAGGATGGCATAGCCGCCGCCCTGGTGCCGCTCGATGCGATCGGCGCGGGCGGAGAGGCGGAAGCTGCGGTTGTTGTCGAGCGTGATCGAGATCTCACCGCGCGTCTCCGCCGTGATCGCCTCGATCGCATCGCGCCGCGCGGTCTCCCATTCGCCGAACCAGCGCGCGATGCGCTGGAAACGCGGCCACCACAGCGCCCGCGCTTCAGGCCGCTCCATCAGCGGCGCAAAATGCTTTTCGCCGATCGCGCGCAACACGCGGGCGGGGTCGTCGGGCAGGCGCGTCGTATATTGCTCCGTGAACTCGCCGATCGCATCATGGATTGCCGAGCCGCGGTCGGCGGCCGAGAGCGGCATGTCGACGGGATCGAGCGCATCGAGCCGCAGGATGTATTTTGCATAGATCGTGTAGGGATCGCGCAGCCAGTCCTCGATCGCGGTCACCGACATGCTCAGCGGCCGCGTCGCGCGCGGTGGCCGCGGCTCGGGCTGCTTGATCGGCCTGACCTCGGCGGGCTGGTCGAGCGCGCCCGCGAACTGCACGTACTTCTCGCCGGCGCGGATGGCAGCCTTCCAGAGCTCGTCACCCGCGACTGCTTCGAGCCGATGCAGGAAACGCGAGGCTACCGCCGGCGCGCCGCCCGCCTTGGCGGAATGGGTGAGGATCACCTCGTCGCCGCCGAGCAGTTGCGCGAAGTCGTGCGCGGAGAGGCCGATGCGGCGTTCCGGCAGATCGAGGCCCAGCTCATGCCGCATCGGCCGGCTCAGCCAGGGATCGATCCGCGGCGCGGGCGGCCAGACGCCTTCGATCAGCCCGCCGACGATAATGCGGTCGGCCTGCATCAGGCGCGATTCCAGCGGGCCATAGATCTGCAAGCGCGCGCCGGGCTTGTCGCGCCGCCGCACCGCGCGATCGCTGAACGCGGTCTGGAACACGTCGGCATAATCAGGCAGCGTCACCATCAGTCCGCTGGTGGTGCCGCCGCGCAGCAGATCGTCGAAGGCGGAAGCGAGTGCGAGGCCTTCGCGCTCCTCGAAGGCGAGCGGAATGCCCTGCTCGTCGCGCGATAGCTCGATCATGATCTCGCGATGCCGGTGCGCGAGCTCGGCAAAGTCGAATGGCTTTGACGATGCGAGGCTCTCGATCGGCGCCAAGGCCTTCTGCAAGGTGTCGATCAGCGTCTGGATACGATCGAGGTCTTCGGCCTTGAGACGTGCGCGCGGCTCGGCCTTGTGGAGTGCGGAGAGCTCGCTACGCCACAGCTTTGTCAGCTCGTCGCGAAAGCGATTGAACTCGCGCAAGAGGCCGCCCGTGCCCGCAGGCGGGCGCGTGCCGCGCAGCACCGCGAGCTCAAGGCCCTCGATCGCCATCTTCCACGCGCTGGGCGCGCGGCCGAGCCGGCACAGCGGATGTTTCAGCATCGCCAGCAGCGTCGGCGGTTCCAGTCCCTTGGTCGCGGCTTCCGCCACCAGGCGTGCAAAGACGCCGGCGGAGGTTTCCATCAGCACGTCGCCGCCGGAATCGTCGAAATCGAGATTCCATCGCGTCAGTGCCGCCATGACCCGCCGCGCCAGCGCGCGATCCGGCGTCACCAGCGCTGCGGACTTATCGAGATGCCGCGCCTCGCGCATCGCAATGGCGATCGCGAGCGCTTCCATCTCGGGATTGGGGGCTTCGACCACCGCGAGATTTTTCATGCCGCCAGCGATCTTCGCGGCGACATCCGGTTGCTTTAGCCGATCGTGCCAGACCTCCGTCTTGGCCGACGGCCGCATCGATTCGGAGGCGAGCAGATCGCGGCCGCCGTCCGCCGGCGGCTGGAGGATCTCGACGTCGCTGCGCTTGATGCCGAAGCGATCCAGCAGCGCGTGCATGGCATATTGTGGATGGTTCGAGGCCGGATGCTCGGCGAACTTGCCGAGCGAATCGCGCACGCCGCCGATGGTGCGCCAGGCGTCGTCGTCGAGATCGGTGTCGAGGCCCGGCAGCACGACCGCGCCATGCGGCAGCGAAGCGACCGCATGCAGGAATTTTGCGGTGGCGGGCATCGAGCCGGTCGAACCGGCCGCAATGACGGGGCCATGAGGATGTGCGGTCAGGCGCCTTGCTTCGGCAGCGATCAAGAGGTCGCGCCGCGCCGCGGGCTCGATGCGGTTGATCTCGGCCAGATGCCCAGGCCAGGCGATGCGGGCGATGCGCAAAAATTCGAGCGAATGCTGCCAGTAGCGGTCGAGCATGTCAGGCACGAGCCCGTCGAGCGCGCTCCAGTCGACGCCGCGCGTGACAATATCGTCGATCAGCCGCGCGAGATCGCCGGCCAGCGCCAGCGTCGAGGCGGGCCCGCCGACAACCAGCGGCGACAGCACCGGGCCCTTGGCCCACGCCGCGACGAGCTGCGCCAGTGTCAGCCGCCGTTCCAGCTCGCCGAGCCGCGGCGGAATGTCGAGCGGCGCCAGGCCCGAAAACTGCTCGCCTTCGTCGGCGAAAGCGAGCTCGTCCTCGTCGATGTCACCGAGCGCGACGATGCGCGGCAGCACCACGGCATCGGCCTTCATCTCGTCGAGGAAGATCTCGCGGACAACGCGCATGGCGCGTCGTGTCGGCAAATACAGCGTGACGTCGGTCAGCCGCGCCGGTTCCTTGCGCGCCTCGAATCCATCGACCAGCCGGCCGTCGAGCAGGCTCGAGACGACCGTGCGCAGGAATGGAACTGAGAGGGGAACGCTGACGACGCGCATGGGCTGCCTGATTCGGAGATCACGGCAATATAGGGAGGCGGGCGCGAACGGTCATGGGCTGGGAGCGAGTCGTCCCCGCTGTTCGACCAGGACAGGTGCCGTAGGGTGGGCAAAGGCGCGACAGCGCCGTGCCCACGTGTCTCTCATCGAGTTTCTCAGGTTGAATGGTGGGCACGCTTCGCTTTGCCCACCCTACGGCACTGTGTGCGAGGGGGCCCTTACGCCACGCTCTCCAAAAACGCCTCTTCCGCGGCATGCACCGCATCCGGCGTGCCGACATGCATCCAGACGCCATCGAGGCGCAGGCCGAACAGGCGCTCCTGCTCATTGGCACGGTCGAACATCTTGGTCAGCGAGAACTCGCCTTGCGGCGCGTCAGTGAAGATCGCCGGCGACAGGATCGCAGCGCCGGCGTAGACGAACGGAACGATCTCTTTTTCCTTGCGCTTGCGCAGGGCACCGTCGGGCGTCATGCCGTAATCGCCGCGGCCGCTATAGCCGATGCTGGTCGCGGTCGGCGCCATCAGCAGCAGGATATCCATCCGCGCGGGATCGAAGTTTTCAGCAAGCCGCGCCAGGTTGGAGCGCACGCCGTCGATCCACAGCGTGTCGGAGTTGACGTGGAAGAACGGCGCATCGCCGAGCAGCGGCAGCGCCTTGACCACGCCGCCGCCGGTGCCGAGCACCTGGTCGCGCTCGTCCGAGATGGTCACGCGCGGATGTTTGCGGGATGCGGTGTGGTCGATGATCTGGTCCGGCAGATAGTGCACGTTGACCACGGCATCGGTGACGCCGGCCTGACCGAGCTTGTCGAGCACATGGTCGAGCAGCGGCTGGCCCGCCACCCGCACCAGGGGCTTTGGCATCTTATCCGTCAACGGACGCATGCGCAGGCCGAACCCTGCGGCGAGCACCATGGCTTTGGTCGGTTTGACGGACATCAATTGCTTTCTCGGATCTTCTTTCTCTGACCTGTCGATTTCGCGTTCGCAGCAATCCTAGCACGGACCGCAACCGGCCGCACCGCATCTCATCCGCCTTAACCAGCCGCCGTGACGGTTGTACGACGAGTGTTGCCTTCACGCCCCAACAGATGTGGAACGCGCCTTTTTCTTCTTGTCGCCAAGCTTCAGGAAATTGACGCCGATCTGGTCGCCATTGACCCAGGCCAGCTCGCAGCGCCGGTACGCGAGTCCGGTTGACGACAGCAGCAGGAAAAATTCTTTCAGGTGGAGTCCTTCGACCGAGCCGTCGATGGTCAGCTTGGCGCCGCTCTCGGAGACGTCCTCCATGGTGCAGTCGCGTCGCCAGGTCCCGTCGATCCCCATCATCTGGGCCGGAATCCCGCGTTCGAAAACAACCCGGCTGTTGCCGCGCTGGTCCGTCTTCACCGCCATCTGCCCTTGCTCCAGCCCCGTAATTCTCCGGCTGACTGCGGGCGATGATACCGATGCGATGGCTAACAGGCGGTAAATCAGGTTCCAGTCTGGGCTACCGGCGGCGGCACGTTGGCGAGATACCAGTCGCGCAAGGAGCTGAGCGCCGGATGCGCGAGGGAGCGCTGGAGATAGGTCCAGATCCGCGGCTGATGGCGCAGATAATGCGGCTTACCGTCGCGGCGGTTGAGCCGGGCGAAGGTGCCGAGCAGGCGCGTGTTCCGCTGCGCCGACATGATGGCGTAGAGCTCGGCAAAGCCTGCCGCGTCGAAGCCTGCATCCTCGGCGCGGCGCGCCTTGATGTAGCGCGACAGCAGCGTGAGCTCGATATTCTCGGGCACGTCGATGCGGGCATCCTGCAGCAGCGAGACCACGTCATAGGATTGCGGTCCGAGCACGGTATCCTGGAAATCGATCACGCCGACACGCGCGATGCCGGCGCGGTCCGCGAGCCAAATCAGATTGGGCGAATGATAGTCGCGGATGATCCAGGTTCTCGGCGCAGCCATCGGCTTCTTCAAAAGCTCGCGCCACATCGCGAAAAATTCGTCGCGCGTCTCCGCGCTCAGCGGCGCGTTGCGGTCGGGCAGATACCATTCCGGCATCAAGCCGATCTCGATCAGCAGCGCCTCGGCGTCGAAGACGGGAATGGCATAGGTCTGATCCGCCAGCGGCAATGTCTCCGGCAGCGTCTTGCCGTGCAGCATGGCGAGCGCGTCGGTCGCGGCCTCGTAGCGTTCGGCGATCGGTCGCGGCGGATCGCCTTCGATCACGCCTTCGCTGCCGAAATCCTCGGTGATCAGGAAGCCGTGGTCGAGATCGGCATGATGGATCGCCGGCGCCGAAATTCCTTGCGCGCGCAGGGCTTCGTCGATCGCGACGAACGGCCTGACGTTCTCGGCGAGATGCACCGCGGCGCTGTAGGACTTTCCGTTGTAGAGTGCCGCGCCATCAGGCCGCTGCGGAGAATTCATGAGGATGACGATCTCGTCATCGCGCAGCAGCCGCGCATAGGAGCGGGTGGAGGCGTCACCCGCCATGCGCTTGCGGCCTGCGTCGATGTAACCTGACGCATCGAGGAATTCCCGCAGCGTCTGCAGCCGCGCAACAGTGGCGGCAGCCTTGCCATAGCCGGTGATGTCGGCCGCGCGCGCATTCGGGCCGAGCGCCGGCCGATGCGTCAGCGCGATGTCGATGCGGTCTTCCGGCATCGCCGATGGCGCACGCTCCGGCCATTCGATCAGCACCAGCGTCGCATCGGGGAGCGGCGACAGGCCGATCTCCTCGAGCTCGCTCTCGTCCTCGACGCGGTAGAGATCGGCATGCATCACCGGGAAGGGCGGCAGCTCGTAGCCCTGCACCAGCGTGAAGGTCGGGCTCGGCACTTCCAGCTCGTCGTCGCCGGCGAGATAACGGATCAGGCTGCGGGCGGCTGCGGTCTTGCCGGCACCGAGGTCACCGGTGAGCGTGATGACGTCGCCCGGGCCGACCAGCAGCGCGAGATCGGCCATCAGTTGCGCGGTGGCCGTCTCGTTGTGAAGCGCGACGGAGAATGTGGTTGGCGCGATCATTCGGCGGCGTCGCGATGCGCCGCCTGGTCGGTCGGGAAATCGCAGATCACGACCGTGCCCCGGCCGACGATCGAATCCACCCGCACCTTGCCGCCATGCAGCTCGACGAAGGAGCGCACCAGCGACAGGCCGAGTCCGGCGCCGCGGTGACGCGAGCCCTGCGAGCGGCTTTCGAACCAGTTGAACACCTTGTCCTTCATGTCGGCGGGTATTCCGGGCCCGGAATCTGTCACGGTGAAGACCACGCTGCGCTCGGTGCGCCGCGCACTGATGCCGACGGTGGAATCTTGTGGAGAAAACCCGACGGCGTTGGCGAGGAGGTTATAGAGCACCTGCACCACGCGCTTCTCGTCGCCGACGAAGCTGCCGATATCGGGCGCGATCTCGACCTTGAGGCGGATGCGGTCGGTGGCGAGCCGGTCCTGGATACCTTCCGCGGCGAGCTCGATGGTCTTGCTGACGTCGACCGGCCCGAGTTCCAGCTTCATCGCGCCGGCATCGATGGTGGCGAGATCGAGGATGTTGTTGGTGAGCGCCAGCAGCGCGTTGGTCGATTTGGTGACGTAGTCGAGATATTCGGCCTGTTTCGGCGTCAGCGGCCCGGTCGAGGGATCGCTGAGGAAATGCGCGAAGCCGATGATGGTGGTGAGCGGCGAGCGCAGCTCGTAGGAGACGTGGTGGACGAAATCCACCTTCATCTGGTCGGCGGCCTCCAGCGCCTCGTTGCGCTCGCGCAGCGCACGCTCGACATTCTCGGTGTCGGTGATGTCCTGGAACGTCAGCATGGTGGCGCCGTCATGCAGCGGGCGGATCATGCCGTCGAGCACGCTGCCGTCCTTGCGCTCCAGCTTCAGCGGCACATCGCCGCGGTTCTCGATCGAGGTAATGGCCTCGCGGATCTGCCGCCAGACCACGGCGTCGTCGAACAGCTGATGGCACCAGCCTTCGACGGTCTGGATGTGGGGCTCGTCGCGCATCGCGTCGCTGGAGAGCTTCCACATCCGGACAAAGGCCGGGTTGAACAGCTGGGCCTTGCCGTTGCTGCCGAACACCGCGACGCCCTCGGCGAGACTGTCGAGTGTCTCACGCTGGACCCGGATCAGGCCGTCGAAGCGGCGGGCGAGGTCGAGGCTTTCGGTGACGTCGTCGAACAGATAGGTGACGCCGCCTTCCGGATTCGGCGTCGTGACGACGGAGAGCGCGCGGCCGTTCGGCAAATACCAGGTGTCATGGGTCGCCTCGACCGCGCGATAGGCCTCGTGCAGCTTGGCCTTCCAGGCGCGGAAATCCGGCTGCTCCTGCAATTTGCGCGCAGCGCGGAGCTGGTCGAGCACGCTGGAATCGTCGGGGTTGGCGTCGAGGAAGGTGCGGTCGAGGTCCCATAGCCGTCGATAGGAATCGTTGTAGAAGGCAAGGCGCCGATGGCCGTCGAACACGGCAACGCCAGAGGAGAGCTGGTCGAGTGTGCGGCGATGCGCCTCGGCCATCCGCACCAGCGCCGAGCTCAGCGCATCCGCTTCGCTGGCGTCGATCGCGACCCCGACACTGTTGCTGCCGACATTGACCGCGCGCACGTCGTACATGCGCCGCTCGCCACTGACGACGATCGGCAGCCGCGAGGTGAAGCTGGCGGCGTCCTTCAGTCCCCGCTCCATCGCGGTGCGGTCGGCGCTGTCGAGCAGCTCGAGCTTGCGCTCATGGGCATCGGCGATGCTGGCGGCCTCGGTCGCACGGACATAGGCCGGGTTGGCGTAGGTCAACGCACCGTTCGCGGCCTTGGCCCAGATCGGCCAGGGCGCGGCGGCGGCGAAGCCGCGCAGCATCTCGGTCTCGTCCGAGAGCGCCTTGTAGCGCAGATGGGTCTCGGCCAGATCGCGCCGCAGTCCGGACAGTTCGCGAATCCTGACAATGGCCTGGCCGCCGATGGCGCGGCCGATGGCCTCGAGGGTGTGGCCATGCGCGGTGGTCAGCGTCAGCTGGAACCCGTCGCCGCGCTCGCGCAGCGCATCGACCGCGTGGTCCATCTGCAGCGCGGGTTCCGGCGGCAGCCAGGTTCCGAACGCCAGCACGCGCTGCGGCGAGGAATCGCGCGGCATCACCATCGAGATGTCGCCGGTAATCTGGGCGCGGTTGTCGCCGGCCGGCCACGAGATCATGATCTGCGGTTCGGCGAACAGCAGCGCGCCATAGCGGTCGGCCTGGAGCTGGAGTTCGCCGATCCGCGCGAGCAGCCGCGCCTCGTTGTCCGCCGTGCGCACGCGCGTGCGCATCAACAAGATCGCGGCCATCACCGAGAAGCCGAGCAGAGCCAGCGCAGTGGCGAGCACTGCGAGTTCCTGCCGGTTGAAATCCAGCAATGTGGAGAGGGTGTCGATGAGGTCGGCGGCCTCGGCCGGCGCAGCCGGCAGCAGCGCTGCGAGAGCGCCTCCCAACAAGCTGTTGCGCGCCAACGATGTGCACGACAGCAGCGTCCGACGCATCGACACGATCACGCCTGACATAGTTGCCCCAAGACCGCACGGATTTGCGCGCAGCGACCCCCGCCGCACGCGAATCAAACGACAATACCCCCACCGCGACTCCAGCGGTAAGAGTCCAGATCGTGAACGCAAAGGCGGCCCCAAAAAAATGCGGGGCGCGAGGTTCCAGGCTCGCGTCATCCTGCGGGTGATTCGTTTGGGATTGCCGTGGGTTAGCGCGTCACGCGGATTGCCTGCCCCGATGAAGCTGCGCCGCCTTCCCCGCTTGCGGGGGAGGTGAAGCCAGCTCGCGGGCTGCGTCAGCGCCCAGTCGAACCAAAACCGCCGGCGCCGCGATCGGTCGCCGACAATGTCGCCACCGGAACCAGCGCGGCCTGCACCACGGGTGCGATCACCATCTGCGCGATGCGCTCGCCGCGCTTGATCACGAACGGCGCGGTGCCGTGATTGATCAGGATCACCTTGATCTCGCCGCGATAGTCCGCATCGATCGTGCCCGGCGAGTTCAGCACCGTGACGCCGTGCTTGGCGGCAAGGCCCGAGCGCGGCCGCACCTGGGCTTCAAAGCCGGGCGGCAATGCGATCGCAAGGCCCGTCGGCACCAGCGCATATTGGCCGGGCGCGAGCGTCAGCGGCTCGCTCTCTGGAACTGCAGCCATCAAATCGAGCCCGGCGGCCTCCGCGGTCTGATAGGCCGGCAGCGGCAGGCCCTCGGCATGGGCGAGGCGTTGCAGTTCGACCGTGACTTTCGTGCTCAAGATGCGGACTCCAGGGATTTGCCGGTCACGCTCTTTGCGACATGCGCGACCAGTTCGATGGCGACCTGTTCCTTGGTCATCACCGGCCAGGAATCAACAGCAATCTCGCCGTCCTTCTCACCATTCTTGCGGCTGATGAGGTGGACCGTATTGCGGTCGCCGCCCATCACGCCGGTTGCGGGCGAGACGTCGTTGGCGACGATCCAGTCGCAGCCCTTGCGGGCGAGCTTCGACTTGGCGTTGTCGATCAGATGCTCGGTCTCGGCAGCAAAGCCGATCACCAGCGGCGGGCGCTTGTCGGTCAGTTTCGAGATCGTGGCGAGGATGTCGGGATTCTCGACCAGCTGAAGTGGCGGCATGCCGGCCGAGGTCTTCTTCAGCTTCTGCTCGCCCTCATTGGCGACGCGCCAGTCAGCCACGGCGGCCGCGAAGATCGCGATGTCGGCGGGCAGTGCGGCCTGCACCTGCTCCAGCATCTGCCGGGCGGATTCGACATGCTTGACGGTGACACCGGCGGGATCGTCGAGATCGACGGGGCCGCTGACCAGGATCACCTCGGCGCCCGCGGCCTGCGCTGCGGCGGCAATGGCAAAACCCTGCTTGCCGGAGGAGCGGTTGGCGATGTAGCGCACCGGATCGATCGGCTCATGCGTCGGACCCGCGGTGATCAGCACGCGCTTGCCGGCGAGCGGGCGCGGCACCGGCGGCCGCAGCAGCCGCTCGGCGGCGGTGGCGATCTCGATGGCTTCCGACATGCGGCCGACACCGGCTTCGCCCGCTTCCGCCATCTCACCGGAATTGGGTCCGATCAGCACCACGCCGTCGCGCTGCACCTGCGCGACGTTGCGCCGCGTCGCCGCGTTGTTCCACATCAGCGGGTTCATCGCCGGCGCCAGCAGAATCTTGCGGTTGGTCGCGAGCAGGATGGCGCTGGCGAGATCGTCGGCATGGCCGTTCGCCATCTTCGCGATGAGGTCCGCCGTCGCGGGCGCCACCACGATCAGATCGCAGTCGCGCGCCAGACGAATGTGGCCGGCGTCGAACTCGCTCTGGGGATCGAACAGGTCGGTATAGACGCGCTCATGCGAGAGCGCGCTCACCGCCAGCGGCGTGACGAATTGCTGCGCGGCCTTGGTCAGCACGCAGCGGACCTCGACGCGGCGTTCCTTCAGCCTGCGGATCAGGTCGAGCGATTTATAGGCCGCGATGCCGCCGCCGATGATCAGGGTGACGCTGGCCTCTGGAACGGCGCCGGTGCGCTGGGAGACAGGAGCCGGCGCATGATCCGGGGGAGCGGCCATCGGCGTCAGCGGCTCCTCGTGGCCCTGGATCAGCTCGCCCAGGATGATGCGGACCTCTTCCTCGACCGATCTGCGGTTCTTGGCCGAGCGCAGCCGCAAATAGGTTTTGACGCCCTCATCGAGCTTGCGGATGGTCAGGCTTGCCATGACGCCCCTCCAGCACGGAATGATAGCGATGCTATCATCCACGTGATTGCAGTGCAATCACAGATTCCGGACGGCGATCAGGATCCCGATGAAGGTCGCGGCGATGATCCAGAGCGCCACGGTGCGCCAACGGTTCTTGCGGCCCTCGCTGCGGCCCATGGCGGCGATGCTCTCCGGCGACAGCCGGATGCCCTCCCGCGTCATGGTCTCGAGCTGCTCGAGCACCGCGACCGAGCGCTGGGCGATGTCGGGCAGGCGCATCAGCACGCGGGCGAGGTCGCCGCCGCCGGCGAGCGCGCCCTGCACCCGGCCGATCGGACCGAGGTTACGCTCGATCCATTCCCGCACCACGGGGTCGGCGATCTTCCAGATGTCGAGCTTGGGATCAAAGGCGCGCGCCACGCCCTCGACCACCACCATGGTTTTCTGCAGCAGGATCAATTCGGGCCGCGTCGTCATGTCGAACAGGCCGGTGACCTCGAGCAGCAGCGTCAAGAGCCGCGCCATCGAGATCTCCTCGGCGGTGCGGTTGTGGATGGGCTCGCCGATGGCGCGGATCGCCTGCGCGAAATTCTCGACCGAGTGATGCGCGGGCACGTAGCCCGCCTCGAAATGCACCTCGGCGACGCGGCGATAATCGCGGGTGATGAAACCGAGCAGGATCTCGGCGAGGAAGCGCCGCTCCTTCATCCCGAGCCGGCCCATGATGCCGAAATCGACCGCGACCAGGCGGCCGGCCTCATCCAGGAACAGATTGCCCGGATGCATGTCGGCATGGAAGAAGCCGTCGCGCAGCGCGTGGCGCAGGAAGCTCTGGATCACCTTGCGGCCGAGATCGGGCAGGTCGACCTGCGCCTCTTCCAGGCGCTTGTGATCGTTCAGCGCGATGCCGTCGATCCACTCCATGGTCAGCACGTTGTGCGTGGTGCGGTCCCAGTCGACGGTCGGCACGCGGAAATCGGGATCGTCCTGCGTGTTCTCCGCCATCTCGGACAACGCGGCAGCCTCGAGCCGCAGGTCCATCTCCATCGCGACCGAGCGCGACATGGTGTTGATGACCTCGATCAGACGCAGGCGCCGCGCCTCGGCCGAATAGGTCTCGGCCTTGTGCGCGACGAAGAAGAAGTCGGAGAGGTCGCGGCGGAAGCGCGCGGCCACGTGCGGCCTGAGCACCTTGACCGCGACAGGCTTGCAAATGCCATCGCGCAGCACCTCGCCGCGATGCACTTGCGCGATCGAGGCGGCTGCGACCGCCGGGCCGAAGCTGGCAAACACGTCCTTGAGCGGCCGCTCCAGCGACGTCGCGATGGCAGCTTCCGCCTCCGCCTGCGGAAACGGCGGCAGGCGGTCCTGGAGGCTTTCCAGGTCGCGCGCCATGTTGAAGCCGACCACGTCGGGGCGGGTCGCCAGGAACTGGCCGAGCTTGAGATAGGCCGGGCCCATCCGCGTCAGTGCGCGCGAGATCCGCGGGCCCTGCTTGACGCCGCGCCGCTCGACGATGCGCGCAAGCTTCAGCGCAAGCTGGCCGGGCGGCGGCACCAGGCTGGGATCGACCGAGCCGAACACGCCCTCGCGCGCAAATACGAACGCGGCGCGGATCAGGCGCGCAATGTGGGTAAAGGCAGAGATCACAAACGCCAGCCCGAATGCAGAGCGACGATGCCGCCGGACAATGTCTGCCAGCTGACGCGGGCGAAGCCGGCGTCGCGGATCATGTCGGCGAAGGCGTTGGGCTTGGGAAACTTGCGGATCGATTCGACCAGATATTGATAGGACTCGGCATCGCCGGTGACCATGCGGCCGAGCGGCGGGATCACCTTGAACGAGAACAGGTCGTAGATCCGGTCGAGCCCGGGCACCTCGACGGTGGAGAATTCCAGGCACAGGAAACGGCTGCCGGGCCTGAGCACGCGATAGGCCTCGCGCAGCGCAAGGTCGATCCGCGGCACGTTGCGAATGCCGAAAGCGATCGTATATGCATCGAAGCTGCGGTCGGCGAAGGCGAGCGCCTCGGCATTGCCCTCGACGAAATCGACCTGGGTATCGAGATGTTGCTTGGCGGCGCGCTCACGGCCGACGTCGAGCATCCCGGAATTGATGTCGCAGACGGTGGCATGGAAGCCCGGGCCCGCCGCCTTGGCGGCGCGGAACGAGATGTCACCGGTGCCGCCGGCCACGTCGAGCAACGCGAACGGCCGGTCGCCCTTGGGTGGGTTGAGGGTGTTGATCATGATGTCCTTCCAGACCCGGTGCAGGCCACCGGACATCAAATCGTTCATCAAATCATAGCGCGACGCCACGCTGTGAAACACATCGTTCACCAGCGTCTGCTTGTCCCCCAGGGGAACGTCCCTGAAGCCAAAATGCGTGGTTTCGCCCGGCCGATCCATTACTCTACTCCACGAGGCGGACCATAGCCTGCCCGCCGCAATGGCGCTATCACACCGCCCTCATAAGGTGAATGCCTGACCATGCCTGAATTGCCCGAAGTCGAGACCGTCCGCCGCGGCCTTCAGCCCGTCATGGAAGGCGCAAAAATCCTCAAGGCGGAGGCCCGCCGGCCTGATCTGCGCTTTCCGTTCCAGCCGGACTTCGTGGCCCGGCTCAAGGGGCAGGTCGTCACGGGCCTCGGCCGCCGCGCAAAATATCTCATGGCCGATCTCGCCTCCGGCGACGTGCTGCTGATGCATCTGGGCATGTCGGGCTCGTTTCGCGTCGTCAAGCCGGACAACGAGGCGGCCCCCGGCGAGTTTCACTATCCGAGGGGTAAGGACTCCACGCACGACCATGTGCTGTTTCGGATGTCCTCCGGCGCCGACATCGTCTTCAACGATCCGCGCCGCTTCGGTTACATGAAAGTGATCGCGCGCAACGCGCTCGACGATGAGCCGCTGCTGCGCGGGCTCGGCCCCGAGCCGCTCGGCAACGAATTCGACGCCGCGATGCTGGCTCGGTCGTGCGAAGGCAAGACCACGAGCCTCAAAGCGGCGCTGCTCGACCAGCGCGTGGTCGCGGGTCTCGGCAACATCTATGTCTGTGAAGCGCTGCACCGCTCGCATCTGTCGCCGCGCCGGATCGCCGCGACGCTCGCGACCAAGGGCCGCAAGGGCGCTGGCGGCGGCGAGCCGACCGATCACGCGAAGCGGCTCGTCAGCGCGATTCACACCGTGCTGAACGACGCCATCAAGGCCGGCGGATCGTCGCTGCGCGATCACCGCCAGACCTCGGGCGAACTCGGTTACTTCCAGCACTCCTTCAAGGTCTATGACCGCGAGGGCGAGAAATGCACGACGCCCGGCTGCGGCGGCACGGTCAAGCGTTTCACCCAGAATGGCCGGTCGACCTTCTGGTGTCCGAAGTGCCAGAAGTAGCAGGCCATGCAGACGCCGCAGCTCGAGACCGAACGCTTGATCCTGCGTCCGCTGGCGCTATCCGACGCGCCTGCGATCCAGCGCCATTTCGACAATTGGAATATCATCCGGCATCTCGCTGCCGTCGTGCCCTGGCCGTATCCGGCTGATGGTGCGGAGACCTTCGTCAGGATGCAGCTCGGCAAGATTTCAGCCGGCGAGGAGATCAATCATTGGGTGCTGGTGCTGAAGGGCTGCGATAGCGAGGCGATCGGCAACATTCATTTCCGTCCCCGTGCCGACGGCGCCAAAGGCAATCGAGGCTTCTGGCTGGCTGAACCCTACTGGGGCCGCGGCCTGATGACGGAGGCCATCACCGCGGTGAACGATTTTGCATTCCTCACGCTCGGCCTCGATCATTTCTACGTCTGCAACGCTGCCACCAACAAGGCCTCGCGCCGGGTCAAGCAGAAGACCGGCGCGGAGTTTGTCGGCTTCATCGAGCTCGCCCATCACGGCGGGCAGACGAAGTCGGAGAAATGGATCGTGCGGCGGGAGGCTTGGCTGAGTGGCAGGTCCGTGACGCCAGTGGCGAAGCCAGGCGAGATTTGACGCAGTCTAAGTCGTTGTTCGCCGAACGGCGGTTTTGCCCGAGCAGTCAAATATCTACGCCCCGTCACCGAGATGATTCGGTCGAAGGCGGTTCTACTGTGCATGGGGTTGTTTTCGACAAAAACCGCGAAGCGAAGCAATCCGGCCGGGCTGGTGGCCGAATTGCTTCGTCGCTTGGGCCTTTCACCGGATAGCGAGGAGCCCGCCTGTCGCCCGAGCGATCGCCCCGCTCAGGACGCCAGTGTCGTGGTCTCGTCTGCCGCAAGCCCGGCGGCGACGTGCAACACGCCGTTCGCGGCCAAGATGACCTGGTCGATGAGGACGTTGGTCGTGGCCTCGAGCTCGAGCCGGTTCTCGATCCAGCGCCAGAGGCCGCGGATCTCGTCCGCCGACTTGCCGTTCGGCGCGAACTCGCTGACGGCGAGGCCCGAGGCGAGCGAATCCTGGTGGTCGTTGCGCATCACGATCAGGGGACGCGCGAGCACCTCAGCGAGATCGAGCGCGGCCTCCTCGGCGAGCGCGACCGCGGCATTGTCGATGCGCTGGCCGCGGATCGGGGTCTGGTTCAGCACGAAGCTGTAGGGCCGCTTCCAGGCGCGCGCGACGCTCAGCGTCGAGACGGTCGCCTCGATGTCGGCGACGGTCGGGCGGGACGGGATCAGGCAGAGGTCGGAATGGCGGATCGCGGCGGTGGTCACGGCGGACAGGCCGGCCGCGGTGTCGACGATCGCGACTTGGAGGCCGCTGTCGGCCAGCATCTTCAGGCGCGGCTCGTAATCGGCGGCGTGATAGATCGGCTCGACGACGACATCGTCGGTGTTGCGGCGACGCAGCCAGTTGGACAGCGTGCCCTGTGGGTCGGTCTCGATCAGGCGGACGGTGAAGCCGGCCTGCTTGGCTGCCAGCGCGAGGCCGATGGCGAGCGTGCTCTTGCCACTGCCGCCCTTTTGGGTGGCCAGTACGATCGTATGCATGGAAAGTTCAATCCTTTGGAATGCCTGGGTCTTTGGGGTAACGCCACACGCGAACGTGCATCGCTTCTCGATGCTGAGCTCTTCTCGCTCAGGACGTGCCCTGCCCGATCCAAAGGGGACCGCGGATGTCCGAATCAACGGGTACGATGATGGCAGAATCGGGAATGCCAGCCAATCCGTACCATCACTGGACCCGTCGTTGTGCGCGTGATGTGCTGGCCGCCGTGAACAAGAAGGCAGGCGGCATGGGCGGAAATTGGCGCGACCGGACGGCAACTACCTTTGAATGCCAGAAGATGCCGGCGGTTTCGAGCCGCGGCATGGTGGTGAGCAACCACCCGCTGGCCTCCAGTGCCGGCGCCGAGATGCTGGCGGCCGGCGGCAACGCTATCGATGCCGCGATCGCGACCCTGTTCACCCTGACCGTGGTCGAGCCGATGATGGTCGGCATCATCGGCGGCGGTATGGCGCATATCCGTCTCTCCGACGGCAGCCACCGCTTCATCGACGGCCAGAGCACCGTGCCGGCCGCGGTGCGCGACACCACCTACACCTCCAAACCGGGCTCGGCGCACGACGTTTTCGACACTGTCGGCAACGAGAACCTCAACGGCCCGAAGGCGGTCGCAGTGCCGGGCTCGCTGAAGGCCTGGTGCGAGACGCTGCAAAGGTTCGGCACCATGCCGCTCGCCGATGTCATGCAGCCGGCGATCAAGCATGCCGCGCGCGGCTATGCGGCGACGCCTTATCTGCACGAATGCATCAGCGAGAGCGCCGCCGAGATGCGCAAGGACAAGCCGATCGCGGCGATCTACCTGCCTGATGGCGAGCCGCTGAAGGTCGGCGAGCGGGTGGTGCAGGCCGAATATGCCGAGACCTTGCGATATATCGCCGATCACGGCGAGAAGGCGCTGTACGAAGGGCCGCTCGGCGACATTCTCGTCGACTACATGGAGACGACCGGCGGCTTCATCCGCCGCAACGACCTCAGCAATTACAAGACCGTCGAGCGGCAGCCGATCCGCGCCGACTATCGCGGCTGGGCCATCCTTGGCCCGCCGCCGCCAGCGGCCTCCGGCGTGCATATCACGCAGATGCTGAACATTTTGGAGGGTTACGACATAGGCGGTCTCGGCTTCGGCACGCCCGAGACCATCCACTATCTCGCCGAAGTGCTGAAGATCGCCTTCGCCGACCGCGCCGCGGCCAGCGGCGATCCTGACTATGTCGGCGTGCCCGTGGAGAAGCTGACCTCGAAGGCCTATGCCGAGGAGCGCCGTCGCGCCATCGATCCGGCACGGGCGCAGGCCTGGGGCGCCGGCGTGTCGCAGCTCGAAGGCGCGCATACCACGCATATGACGGCGGCGGATGCCTTCGGCAACGTGGTCGCGACCACGCAGACCATCAACAATCTGTTCGGTGCCAAGATCATGATCCCGGGCCTGGGCGCCATCGCCAACAACTACATGAACCTGTTTGATCCGCGTCCGGGCCATGCGCTGTCGGTCGCGCCAGGCAAGCGCGTGACCACCTCGATGTCACCGATGATGGCCTTGCGTGACGGCAAGCTGCGCTATGCGCTCGGCCTGCCCGGCGGGAAGCGCATCTTCCCGAGCGCGATGCAGGCGCTGGTCAACCTGATCGACCACGACATGAGCCTGCAGGAAGCCGTCGAGGCGCCGCGGGTCTGGACTGAGGGCAATGCGCTGGAGGTCGAGCAGACCGTGCCGGATAGCGTGCGTCTAGGGCTCGCCGCGCTCGGCCACGAGGTGCAACCCGTCGCAACCGTCGCCGGCGGCATGAACGGCATCGCCTTCCATGACGACGGCACCATGACGGGCGCCGCCTGCTGGCGCGCGGACGGCACGCCAGTTGGGATTTCGGGTGGGCTCGCGAAGAGCGGGATCCGGTTCAGACTGGGCTAGCCAACACCCGGAAGGTCGGCTCCCTCTCCCGCAAGCGGGAGAGGTGAAGACGCGACATCGCGTTTCGCTACCGCATCACGAACGGATTGGCTGGCACGTCCGTCGCGGTCGAGATCCAGACGCTCTTGGTTTCCTGATACTCGCGCACTGCGTCGATGCCGCTTTCGCGGCCGACGCCGGAGTGCTTCATGCCGCCGAATGGCATCATGTAGCTGATGGCGCGATAGGTGTTCACCCACACTGTTCCGGCGCGCAGCTGCTTTGGCACGCGGATGGCGCGCGCGAGGTCGCGGGTCCAGATGCCTGCCGCAAGACCGTAGATCGTGTCATTGGCGATGCGGATGGCGTCTTCCTCGGTGTCGAAGGCGATGATCGAGAGCACCGGGCCGAACACCTCCTCGCGCGCGATCCGCATCGTATTGTCGACATCGGTAAAGATCGTCGGCTCGACGAACTGGCCGCCGATGATGCCTTCGCCCGTAGCCGGCTTGCCGCCGAGCAGGCAGCGCGCCCCTTCGGCCTTGGCGATATCGATATAGTCGAGGATCTTCTTGTACTGCGCGGGCGTCGTGACGGGGCCGATGTTGGTGTCAGCCTGCATTGGATTGCCGATCTTGGCCGAGCGTGCGAGCTCCAGCAGGCGGTCCACGAACTTGTCCTTGATCGAGCGTTGCACGAGCAGGCGCGATCCGGCGATGCAGGTCTGGCCAGTCGCGGCAAAAATGCCGGAGACGGCACCGGCGGCTGCCGCGGCGAGATCGGCATCCTCGAACACGATGTTGGGAGACTTGCCGCCGAGCTCGAGCGACACACGCTTCAGGCTGCGTGCGGCGGTCTCGTAAACCCGCGCGCCTGTCGTGTCTGAGCCGGTAAAGGTGATCTTGGCGACGCCGGGATGCGAGATCAGCTCGCTGCCGATCTCGGGGCCGAAGCCCGTGACGACGTTGAAGATGCCGTCGGGAATACCGGCTTCCTTCGTCAGCGCCGCAAATTCCAGCGTGCTGGCCGAGGTGAATTCCGACGGCTTGACCACGACGGCGCAGCCGGCGGCGAGTGCTGCGGCGCATTTCCACGCGACAAAGAGCAGCGGTGAGTTCCAGGCGGTCAGCGCCGCGACGACGCCGACAGGCTCATGCGTCGTGTAGGCGAAGGTGTCGACCTTGTCGATCGGCACGAGGCCGCCTTCCAGCTTGTCGACCAGTCCGCCAAAGTACCACCACCATTCCGGATGGTAGCGAAGCTGGCCCAGCATCTCGGCCATCAGCTTGCCGTTGTCACGCACCTCGATCTCGGCAAGACGTTCCGCGTTTGCAGCAACGAGGTCGCCAAGCTTGTGCATGACCTTGCCACGCGCGGAGGCCTTCATTTTCGCCCATGGGCCGCGCCACATCGCCTCATTGGCCGCCTTCACGGCCTTGTCGGCGTCGGCAGCCGATCCGCGGGGAATTTTTGCCCAGGGCTTGCCCTGATAAGGATCAACCGTGTCGAACCACTCGCCATTGGCTGGGTCGACATATTGGCCGTTGATGTAGAGCTGATAGGTCTTCATGAAATCCTCCCGACCGGGCGCATTATGATTGCGGCTGAAGGGGAGGCTATCACGGCTACCATGACTTCGTTGCGGCGGAGCCAGTCACAAAAGTTGCGGCTGCCCTGCGCTTGCGGCGCCAGTCTACTTCCGTACGCAGATTACGCGCACGACGGACGCCTTCGCGTCAGTGGACGTGCCGTTCGCGGTGACGGCGTTCGCTTTCAGGAAATCGCGCACCGTCTCCGCGGAGACCATCACCGCCTGCGATGCCGGCACTGCCGTCGCGGGCCCCGCGACCATCGCCGGCTTCAACAGCGTGATGCCGGCGAACTTGCCATCGCCGTCGATGGTCGGGCCGCCGGAGAAGCCGACCGCGGGCGGCGGTGACAATGCGGAATCGCTCGATGTGACCGGCGCCAGCGCGCCCTTGACGGTCGATATGTTGGCCGCGCCGCCCTGGCTTTGGGGATCGGCGATGCCAATGATATCGACACTCGTCTTCATCCCGCCTCCGGCGAGGCTGAGCGGCTTCAGGCCGCGCGCGCCGTAGATGTGCAGCAGCGCGAGATCGTGCTCCTTGTCCTCGGCGAGGCGGTCGGCGCTGCCATAGCCGGCAATGGTGATCGCGAGGCAGCTATCGGTGACGAGGCGATCCGCGATAATCGCGCCGTCGTCGCTGACGACGATGCCAGTGCCGTATTCGACGGTCTTGCGCGGCGGCGGACCGGCCTGCGGTCCTGACGGGAATGCATTGAACGCACTCGACATCGCGATCACGACGGGCTCGACAGTGTTCTCGGTGGCCTGGTCGTAGAGGATCGTCATGATGCGGACCTCGTCACCCTTGAAGGTGCCGCGGACGTAAAACTTCTTCAGGCCCTGGAGCCCCGACAGCACGAAGAAGTCGGGCTTCACCACGGTGTAGTCGACCTTGCGGCCGGCCGGCTCCTTCTTCTCGGCGTCCGCGAGCTTCGCGGTCGTCGGGTTTGCCTCCTTGCGGCGGCTCAGCAGCACCTGCACGGTTCCGGTCGGCGAGGTCCATTTCGAGCCGTTGGCGTCGGTCACCTGCTGCGGCACCAGCTTTGCGGGAATGCCGAGCCGCGCGCCGCTGGTCATCTCCGTCACGATCTTCCAGCCGACGCTCTCCTGCTTCCGCCGCGCGGTGTCGGCGAGCGCGGCGCGCTCCTGCGGGTTGAGCACGCCGGTCGGCTTGCCGCCCTTGAGCTTCTGGTATTCCTTGATGGCCTCGACCATCCGCGTGCTGACATCGCCAGTGATGGCGCCGTTATACTGGCCGACCCAGGCAAGATCAGACTGGAGCGACAGCCGCTCGCCCTGCGTCATGCCGTCCGCCGTTTCCGACGGCGTCTGGAGGGCGGGCGGCTTGATCGGAACGGTCTGGACGACCTTCGGCTTGGTGCCGGGGACCTGTGGCGTCGTCATCTGGGCGTTCGCAGCCGCGGCAGACGCCAACATCAGTGTTGCCGCAAGCATCGATCTCATGACAAATCCAGCCAGCCCATTGAACGCCATGCCATTGAAGCACATCTCGTTGGTCGCGAACAATGTTGGGGTGGTTCAGGCCTGCAATAAGGGCCAAACCCTCATCCTGTGGAGCCGTTGGCGCCTCCGCACCATGAGGGTTGAGAGGAACGAAGGATGCTGAGCCCGGACGAACTCGAACGCTATGCCCGCCACATCGTGCTGCGCGATGTCGGCGGTCCCGGCCAGGCTGCGCTGAAAAGGGCTTCCGTGCTGGTGATCGGCGCCGGCGGGCTCGGCGCGCCCGCTTTGATGTATCTGGCCGCAGCCGGCGTCGGCACGCTCGGCGTGGTCGACGACGACGTGGTCTCGCTGTCCAATCTCCAGCGTCAGGTGATCCACACCACGCCCGATATCGGCCGCCACAAGGTCGAGAGTGCGGCGGAGCGGATCGCCGCGCTCAATCCGCATGTGCGCTTCGTCGGACACGCCACCTGGCTCAACGCGGATAACGCACTCAGCCTGATCGGCGACTACGATCTCGTGCTCGACGGCTCCGACAATTTCTCGACGCGCTATCTGGTCTCCGACGCCTGCTTCTTCGCGAAGCGGCCGCTGATCACGGCGGCGCTCGGCACTTTCGACGGCTCGCTCACCACCATCCGCGCGCATGAGAGGAACGAGCAGGGCGAATTCAACCCAACCTATCGCTGCCTGTTTCCGGAAGCGCCGCCGCCCGGCACGGTGCCGGCCTGTGCGGAAGCCGGCGTCATGGGCGCGCTTGCAGGCGTGCTGGGCTCGATGATGGCGCTGGAGGCGATCCGCGAGATTGTCGGCTTCGGCGACGGCCTCATCGGCCGCCTCCTGATGATCGATGCGCGCGCGATGCGCTTTGAGACGCTGCGGTACGGACGTGATCCCGCCAATCCGCTCAATGGCGACGGGCCTGTGATCACCGATCTCAGCGCCCATCGCACCTGAGTGCTGGCGCTACCTCGTCGCCGGCTTCTCGCTGTCGAGATGCGCCATCTGCTCGGCCGCGTAACGTGTGCCGGCGGCAACGTTCGGCGGAAATGCCTTGGCCAGCGCCGCGAGATGAGCCGGCGTCAGCGTCACCTTCGTCGCGCCGAGCGCTTCGCTGAGGCGATTGCGGGTGCGGGCGCCGATCAGCGGCACGATCTCCTTGCCTTGCGCCGCCACCCAGGCGATCGCGATCTGCGCCGGCGTGGCGCCGATCTCGGTCGCGATGGCGCGCAACTGCTCCACCAGCGCGAGATTGGCGTCGAGGTTGGATCCCTGGAAGCGCGGCGTCATCAGCCGGTAGTCGCGGCCGGCTTTCCCGGAATCCTTCGTCCAATGGCCGCTGATCAGGCCGCGCGCGAGCACGCCGTAGGCGGTGACGGCGATGCCGAGCTCGCGGCAGGTTTTCAAAATATCGCGTTCGATCCCGCGCTCGATCAGCGAATATTCGATCTGGAGATCGGCGATCGGATGCACGGCATGCGCGCGGCGGATCGTGTCGGAGCCGACCTCGGACAGGCCGATATGCCTGACATAGCCGGCCCTCACGAGGTCGGCGATGCCGCCGATGGTCTCCTCGATCGGCACGTTGGGATCGAGCCGGGCCGGGCGATAGACGTCGACGTAGTCGGTGCCGAGGCGCTGGAGCGAGTAAGCGAGAAAGTTCCTGGTCGCGGCCGGCCTCGTATCCATTCCGGCGAATTCGCCGGCGGGTCCGCGCAGCGCGCCGTACTTCACGCTGATCTGCACCTTTTCGCGCGACACTTCCTCGAGTGCGTCCCGCATCAGCATCTCGTTGTGACCCATGGCGTAGAAGTCGCCGGTATCCAGCAGCGTGATGCCGGCATCGAGCGCCGCATGCACCGTGGCGATGGCCTCGCCGCGGTCGGCGGGGCCGTAGACTTCCGACATGCCCATGCAGCCGAGCCCGAGGGCTGAAACAATAGGGCCGGTTGAACCGAGTTTGCGCTGTTCCATGATGCCTCTCCTCGAAAGGGCGGCTGATCGCGCCGCGTGACGAGGCGAGATATGCGCCGGCGCGATTGCGCCGATAAGCTGGACAATACGGAACGGCTTGTTCACATTAGCGAACAATGGCCGATCCCGACCTGCGCGATCTCGACGTCTTTCTGGCGGTCGCCCGCACCCGCAATTTCCGGCGTGCGGCGGTCGAAATGCGCGCGTCGGTATCGAGCCTTAGCCAGCGGCTGCGGGACCTCGAGGAGCGCCTCGGCGTCCGCCTGATGAACCGGACCACCCGCAGCGTCGCGCTAACCGAAGCCGGCGAGCTGCTGCTGTCGCGCGTCGCCCCGGCGCTGCGCGATGTCGGCGACGCCCTGGATCAAGTGCGGGGCCTGCGCGAGGTCGCCTCGGGCCGGCTGCGCATCAACGCACCGCCGCCGGCGGTCGACCTCGTGCTGGCGCCGATGGTCGGCCCATTCCTCGCCGCGCATCCGCAGGTCGACCTCGACATCGTCTCGGAAAGCGGCTTCGTCGACATCGTGAGCGGGGGCTATGACGCCGGCGTGCGCTACGGCGAGCATCTTGCGCAGGACATGGTCGCGATTCCGCTGAGCGGTCCGCAGAGTTACGTCGTCGTGGCGTCACCCGATTACATCGCGCGTCGCGGCAGGCCGCTCCATCCGAAGGACCTGCTCGAACATGATTGCATCCGCGCCCGTTACTCGAGCGGCGTCATGCACGATCTGGAGTTCGAGAAAGCGGGCCAGATCGTGAAGGTCGATCCGCCGGCAAAACTGATCTCGACGAATATGAATCTTGCGATGCGCGCTGCGCTTGATGGCGTCGGTGTCTGGGCAACGCTCGACGGCTATGTCGGCGATCCCGTGAAGTCCGGCGCGCTGGTCAGCCTGATGGAAGATTGGTGCGAGCCGTTTCCGGGCCCGTTCCTGTATTATCCGAGCCGTCGCCAGACGCCGCCCGCGCTGCGTGCCTTCATCGAGTTCGTCGCGGAGTGGCGCAAGCGCGAAGAGCGCGGGAAGTAAATCTCAAAGCATGCTCGGCAGCACGCGATCCGGCGGCTTGTGGGCGTCGAGGAAGGTGCGGATGTTGATGATCACCTTCTCGCCCATCTCGACGCGGCCCTCGATCGTGGCCGAGCCCATATGCGGCAGCAGCGTCACCTTGCCGGCCTTGGCGAGCCGCACCAGCTTGGGATTCACCGCGGGCTCGTGCTCGTAGACGTCGAGGCCGGCGCCGCCGATCTCGCCGCCTTCGATCAGCTTGATCAGCGTGTCCTCGTCGGTGACCTCGCCGCGCGCGGTGTTGACGATGTAGGCGTCCTTGCGGATCAGCTTCAGCCGCCGCGCCGAGAGCAAATGATAGGTCGCCGGCGTGTGTGGACAGTTCACCGAGATGATGTCCATCCGCGCCAGCATCTGGTCGAGGCTTTCCCAATAGGTCGCGCCAAGCTCCTCGGCGATCTTCGGCGCGACGGGACGGCGGTTGTGATAGTGGATCTGAAGGCCGAAGGCGCGGGCGCGGCGCGCCACCGCCTGGCCAATGCGGCCCATGCCGATGATGCCGAGACGCTTGCCGCCGATGCGGTGGCCGAGCATCCAGGTCGGTGACCAGCCCGGCCACGGCTTTCCTTCGGTCAGGATCGAGGCGCCTTCGATCATCCGGCGCGGCACCGCCAGGATCAGCGCCATGGTCATGTCGGCGGTGTCCTCGGTCAAAACCTTCGGCGTGTTGGTGACGGTGATGCCGCGGGCATGCGCGGCCTCGACGTCGATATTGTCGACGCCGTTGCCGAAATTGGCGATTAGGCGGAGCTTGCAGTCCGGCTGGTTGACGATGTCGGCGGTGATGTGGTCGGTGACGGTCGGAACCAGCACGTCGGCGGTGCGCGCGGCTTCCGCGAGTTGCTCGGCCGACATCGGCGTGTCCTCGAGATTGATCCGCGCGTCGAACAGCTCGCGCATCCGCGTCTCGATCGAGTCCGGCAGCTTGCGCGTCACCACGACGAGGGGCTTTTTCTTCACCGACATATCCTGCCCTCATGAGGCGCTGGGGGCCGCCTCTGTCACCAAAGGCCGGCCGTTCAGGCCTCATTAACCCGGTTGTTCGACACTGCCCTTGCCGTGTCGTCCCCGGCGTTTCCTTCAAGCTCTCCCGACATTTCCGGCCGGAAAATCGGGGCAAACTGGTTGTTCAAGTGCCCGTCCTCTCTAGCAGAAGGCCGGGCCAAGACAAGAACCACGGGTCAGCTTCGGGAACACCCGCGTGGGGCGGGCGGGGTGCACGGCAGAGTTTGGAATTTGGGTGAGGACCTGGCCTGGCCGGGTCTTCGACAGGAGACGGGTTTGATGGCGTTGGGGCGTTTTTGTTCGGTGATGGCGCTCGTTTGCACCTGGTTGGGCGCCTCGGTCGGTCCCTCGCATTCGGCCAAAGACAGCACGCCGCAGACCGCCAGCGGGCTGCCCGTGCCGCGCTATGTCAGCCTCAAGTCCGACCACGTCAATGTCCGCGCCGGTCCGACCAAGGACAACGACGTCGCCTGGGTCTATACCCGCGCCGGCCTGCCGGTCGAAATCACCGCCGAGTTCGAAAACTGGCGCCGGGTGCGCGATTCCGAGGGCGCCGAGGGCTGGGTCTATCACTCACTGCTGTCGGGCCGCCGCACTGCGGTCGTCACCATGAAGCACAAGGACGATTTGGCGCCGATCTATGACCGCGCCGATCCCGACAGCGCGGTTGCAGCAAAGCTCCAGGCCGGCGTCGTCACGCAGGTGAAAAAGTGCGTCGCAAGCTGGTGCCGCGTCACCGGCAACGGTTTTGACGGCTGGATCCAGCAGGAACGCCTCTGGGGCGTCTATTCGGACGAGCAGGTGAATTGACGCAAGGGTCATCCCGTAGCGATGCGCAGCATCAAATCCGGGATCTCGAGATTCTCAGGTGCGCAAGCGCGCACCGTAGTTCGGTGCTGCGCACCGCCCCGGAATGACGACGTGAAACGACAATGGCCGGGACAAACCAGGCCATGACAATCTCAATCCGATCTTGGGACGATCTCAGCGCTTCTTGCGCAGCCGCACGACCATGTCGATGCGGGAGATCTCGTAACCCTCCGGCACCTCCGGCATCTTGGACAGCGCCAGATGCGGATCCTCGATGTCGACCAGCTCATGGCTGTTCTCGAGGTAATAATGGTGGTGGGTGGTGACGTTGGTGTCGAAATAGGTCTTGGTGCCGTCGACGCTGACCTGGCGGAGCAGGCCGGCATCGGTGAGCTGGTTCAGCGTGTTGTAGACGGTCGCCAGCGACACCGGAACCTTCGCGAGGGTTGCTTCCTCGTAGAGCATTTCAGCCGTAAGGTGGCGCGCGCCCTTGCCGAACAGCAGCCAGCCGAGCGCCATGCGCTGGCGCGTCGGGCGAAGGCCGGCCGACTGAAGCATTTCGTTGACGTCATGCCACGGGCAGCCGGTCAGCGCCGGCTGGCGGCCGGACAGAAGGGCCGCCGTGTGGGCATCGTCGTCGTGATGATGCGGTGTATTCTCGCTCATTTCCAGATTTCGGCACGCATTGACACTATCTATCTGCAATATATGGACAGATAGATGCAGATGCAAGTTTCTCGCAACTAGAGAGGTTCTAATTAACCTTGGAACTGGGCGAGGACCCCCGTCATTTTACCTTCATGACAGCGCTTTGCCACCGAAAAGGCCTGTGTTAGAGAGCGCGCGGTTCCGCTGGCCGATTTTGGCGCGGCCAGGCAGGCAAGCCCGGCCAGCAGCCCATCCGGGCGGCCTTGCGGGAACGGCGCCCGACGGTGGCAGTTGGCGTTGCTCTCCGATCGCGACGGGGCCCATTTTCGCCAAAAAACGCCGCTCAATCGGGATTAGAACAGAGGCTCGTGCATGCTGAACAAGCGCAACGGTTACGAATACGAAGATCTGCTGGCATGTGCCCGTGGCGAGATGTTCGGTCCGGGCAATGCCCAGCTGCCGTTGCCGCCGATGCTGATGTTCGACCGCATCACGGAAATTACCGAGACTGGCGGGGAGTTCGGCAAGGGCCTGGTCCGGGCCGAGCTCGATGTGAAGCCCGATCTCTGGTTCTTCGGCTGCCACTTCAAGAACGATCCGGTGATGCCGGGTTGCCTCGGCCTCGATGCGCTGTGGCAAATGGTCGGCTTCTATCTCGGCTGGGTCGGCGGCGAAGGTCGTGGCCGCGCCCTCGGCCTCAGCGAATTGAAGTTCGGCGGCCAGGTGCTGCCCGAGGCCCGCAAGGTTGTGTACAACGTCGACATGAAGCGCGTGATGCGTTCAAAGCTGGTGCTCGGTATCGCCGACGGGTGGCTTTCGGTCGATGACCAGATTATTTATCGCGCCAAGGATCTGAAGGTTGGCCTGTTCAAGCAGGGCACGAGCCTGGGCTGAGCGCATTAGCAAGAAGACAACGATTAAGGCGAGGCTGTCATGAGGCGGGTTGTGGTCACCGGGATGGGCATCGTCTCGTCCATCGGAAACAACACCCAGGAAGTGCTTGCGAGCCTTCACGAGGCGAAGTCGGGCATTTCGCGGGCTGAAAAATATGCCGAGCTCGGCTTCCGGTCGCAGGTCGCGGGTGCACCGACGCTCGATCCTTCGACGGTGGTCGACCGGCGTGCAATGCGTTTCCTCGGCCAGGGCGCGGCGTGGAATCACGTCGCGATGGAGCAGGCGATCCAGGACTCCGGCCTGTCGCCTGAGGAAGTCTCCAACATCCGCACCGGCATCATCATGGGCTCCGGCGGCCCGTCGGCGCGCACCATCGTCGAATCCGCCGACATCACCCGCACCAAGGGCCCGAAGCGCGTCGGTCCGTTTGCAGTGCCGAAGGCGATGTCGTCCACGGCCTCCGCGACGCTTGCGACCTGGTTCAAGATCAAGGGCGTGAACTACTCGATCTCCTCGGCCTGCGCGACCTCGAACCATTGCGTCGGCAACGCCTATGAGACGATCCAGATCGGCAAGCAGGACGTCATCTTCGCCGGCGGCTGCGAGGAGCTCGACTGGTCGCTCTCGGTGCTGTTCGACGCCATGGGCGCGATGTCCTCGAAGTACAACGACACGCCCGCCACCGCCTCGCGGCCCTACGACCTCAACCGCGACGGTTTTGTCATTGCCGGCGGCGCGGGAGTCCTCGTCCTGGAAGAGCTCGAGCATGCCAAGGCGCGCGGCGCGCGCATTTATGGCGAGGTCGTCGGCTATGGCGCGACCTCTGACGGTTACGACATGGTCGCGCCGTCGGGTGAAGGCGCCGAGCGCTGCATGCGCATGGCGATGTCGACGGTGAAGACCAAGGTCGACTATATCAACCCGCACGCGACCTCGACCCCGGCCGGCGATCCGCCGGAGATCGACGCGCTCCGTCGCGTGTTCGGCGCCGGCGAGAAATGCCCACCGATCTCGGCGACCAAGGCGCTGACCGGCCACTCGCTCGGTGCGACCGGCGTGCAGGAAGCGATCTACTCGCTGCTGATGATGAACAACGGCTTCATCTGCGAGAGCGCGCACATCCAGGAGCTCGATCCGGTTTTCGCCGACATGCCGATCGTGCGCAAGCGCATCGACAATGCCAAGATCGGCACCGTACTGTCGAACTCCTTCGGCTTCGGCGGCACCAACGCCACGCTGGTGTTCAGCCGGCTGGATGTGTGAGGCCTTGCGTACGCACTGGTAGTTTTTCGTCATGGCCGGGCTCGTCCCGGCCATCCACGTCTTTGTTACCGGTTGGAAGAACGTGGATGCCCGGGACAAGCCCGGGCATGACGGACAGCGGAGAGTAATTGCGAAATGGAAGGACTGATGAAAGGCAAGCGCGGTCTGATCATGGGCATCGCCAATGATCATTCGATCGCCTGGGGCATGGCGAAGACGCTGCATGCCCACGGTGCCGAGCTTGCCTTCACCTTCCAGGGCGAAGCCCTCGGCAAGCGCGTCAAGCCGCTGGCGGAGCAGCTCGGCGTCGATCTGGTGCTGCCCTGCGACGTCGAGGACATCGCCAGCGTCGATGCGACCTTCGCTGCGCTCCGCGAAAAGTGGGGCAAGCTCGACTTCGTCATTCACGCGATCGGCTTTGCCGACAAGAACGAGCTGAAGGGTCGCTACGCCGACACCAGCCGCGAGAATTTTTCGCGCACCATGGTGATCTCCTGCTTCTCCTTCACGGAGGTGGCAAAACGCGCGGCCGAGCTCATGACCGACGGCGGCAGCATGATCACGCTGACCTTCGGCGCCTCCGAGCGTGCGATGCCGAATTACAACGTGATGGGCCTGGCCAAGGCGGCGCTGGAAGCCTCGGTGCGCTATCTTGCCTCCGATTTCGGACCGCGCGGCATCCGCGTCAACGCGATCTCCGCGGGGCCCATCCGCACGCTCGCCGGCTCCGGCATCGGCGAGGCGCGCGCGATGTTCGCCTTCATGCAAAAGCATTCGCCGCTCCGCCGCGGCGTCACGCTCGACGAGCTCGGCGGTTCGGCGCTGTATCTGCTGTCGGATCTGTCAGGCGGTGTGACCGGCGAGATCCACTATGTCGATTCCGGCTACAACATCGTCCTGATGCCGCGCCCGGACGATTTGAAGCCGGAATAGACGATGCCGTAGGGTGGGCAAAGGAGCGCAAGCGACGTGCCCACCATCTCTCAATAATTGCAGATGGTGGGCACGGCGCGCTGCGCCTTTGCCCACCCTACGAGAGTCACTTCAGCCCGCCGCGATCTTCTCCGCGCGCTGGAACGCCGGCCGCGCCATGCAGCGCGCGAGATAGGCATCGAAGGCCGGGCGCGACGGCACCATCTTGAACAGGCGCACCGCAAAGTTCAGGCCCGAGCCGACCGTGATGTCGGCGGCGGAAAATTTTTCGCCCAGAATCCACGGTCCCTCGGCAAGCGCGGCCTCCAGCACGTCGAACACCTGCGTCGCGCTGCCCCAGGCTGCGGTCGAGGTCGGGATCTCGATCTTGGTGAAGATCTGGATGATGGCCGGCTCGATGCAGCCGGGCGAGAAGAACAGCCATTGCAGATAGCGCGCGCGCTCCGGATCGACAATGTCGGGTGCCAGCCTGGTCTCGGGATAGCGGTCGGCGATGTAGGCGCAGATGGCCGCGGCTTCGCCGAGCGCGGCATCGCCGTCGCTAAGTGCGGGCACCTTGCCCATCGGATTGACCTTGAGGAACTCCGGCGCCTTCTGTGCACCGGTCGAGATGTCGGTCAGCACGCGCTCATAGGGAAGCCCACTTTCTTCCATCAGCCAGAGCGTCGTGAACGAGCGCGAGCGGGGCGACCAATAGAGCTTGATCATGGCGGGATTCCCTTCTTCCACCGGTAATACTTCATCATGAACCCGTTCGACGGTTCGATCTCTTCCTTCTCGAACACAAAACCTTCGCGCTCATACCAGCGCCAGGCCTTCTCGTTCTCGCGAACACAGCGCAGGTATATCTCGTCGGGCATTTGCGTGCGCGAGAAGGCGAGCAGTTTCCGCCCGAGCGATTGCCCCTGGTAGGCGGGCCCGACGAACAGCATGTCGAGATAAAGCTTCGGCAGATGGAGCGCCAGCATCGCGGCGATGGTACCGTCGTCGTCGGCGACGAACAGGCTCCAGCCGTTGTCGATCTCGCGCCGAATCCGCGCACGCAGGTTCGCCAGCAGGAATTCGCTCGCTTCGGCCAGACCCGTCGAGACCCAGCTCTCCATCCAGACGCGGCCGATCTCGTCATATTCGTCGGTGCGGGCGGGGCGGATGATCGGATCAGGCATCGGTGTTCTCGGCTCGATCTGCCCGCCATGCGCGGGAGGTCACTTGAATGATCCCGACTGTCTCGAGAAATTCCCGCTTCAGGCCCGTTGGCTGCGCACGACTTGCTTCGGTCGTGCCTTGCCGGCCGACAGGCACACCACCTCGGAGATCTGCAGGAGCTGACGCGCGAGCGGGCTGGTCTTGCGCCAGACCATGCCGATGGTGCGCGAGGGCTGCGGGTCGCGAAAGCGCGCCAGCGAGACCGAGGCCGAGCGCGTCTCCACCGGCACCGCCATCTCCGGAATGAGTGTGACGCCGATGCCGGCGCTGACCATCTGGACCAGTGTCGACAGCGAGTTGGCATCCAGCATCTCGCGCGGCGGCGCCGATTGCATGTTGCAGAACGACAGCGCCTGGTCTCGGAAGCAGTGTCCCTCCTCGAGCAGCAGCAGCCGCATCTCGCGCATCATCTCGCGTGACGGCACCGGGGTGCCTTCGTCGGAGCCGGGGCGCACCAGCAAGAATTTCTCGTCGAACAAGGCGACCTCGGTGAGCGAGGGCTCCGACACCGGCAGCGCCACGATGGCGGTGTCGAGCCGGCCCTCCACCAGCTCCTGGATCAGCCGCGGCGTCATCGTCTCGCGCACGCGGATGTCGAGCTCCGGATGCAGGCGCGTGAGATTTTTCGTGATCTTGGGCAGCAGATAGGGCGCGATGGTCGGGATCATGCCGATGCGCAGGCGGCCGGCAAAGCGGTCCCGCGACGCCCGGGCGAAATCGCCGAGCTCATCGACCGAGCGCAAAATGTCGCGGACGCGCTGGGCGAGTTCCTCGCCGAACCGGGTCAGCGCCACTTGCCGGGCGCTGCGTTCCAGCAGCAGGCCGCCGAGCGCTTCCTCCAACTCCTTGATCTGCATCGACAAGGCCGGCTGCGAGATCGAGCAGGCCTCCGCCGCGCGGCCGAAATGACCGTGGCGCGCCAGCGCGTCGAAATACCGGAGCTGGCGCAGCGTCAGATTGATCATCAGAAAATCCTATCGCAGCGATCACTAAAGTCAACTTCACCTGATAGGAGGCGGCGCTTAGAGTGGTTCTACCTGGTCAAAGGCGCGAGTTCGACGCCACCAGAGGAGGTAATCATGGATGACACTTCGAAGTGCCCGTTTTCGGGCGGAAAACCCACGCGCGTGAACCGCGACTGGTGGCCGACCCAGCTCAGCATCGAGATGCTGCACAAGAATTCCGACTTGTCCGATCCGATGGGCAAGGACTTCGACTATGCCAAGGAATTCAAGACGCTCGACCTGAACGCGGTCATCAAGGACCTGACCGCCTTGATGACGGATTCGCAGGAGTGGTGGCCCGCGGACTTCGGTCACTATGGTGGCCTCATGATCCGCATGGCCTGGCACAGCGCGGGCACCTATCGCACCACCGACGGCCGCGGCGGCGCCGGCGCCGGTCAGCAGCGTTTCGCGCCGCTGAACAGCTGGCCTGACAACGCCAATCTCGACAAGGCGCGCCGTCTGCTCTGGCCGATCAAGCAGAAATACGGCCGCAAGATCTCCTGGGCCGATCTGATGGTGCTCGCCGGCAACGTCGCACTGGAGTCGATGGGCTTCAAGACGTTTGGCTTTGCGGGTGGCCGCGCCGACGTGTGGGAGCCGGAAGAGCTGTATTGGGGTCCGGAAGGCACCTGGCTCGGCGATGAGCGCTACAGCGGCGAACGCCAGCTCGCCGAGCCGCTCGGCGCCGTGCAGATGGGCCTCATCTACGTCAACCCGGAGGGTCCGAACGGCAAGCCGGATCCGGTCGCCGCGGCCAAGGACATCCGCGAGACCTTCTTCCGCATGGCCATGAACGACGAGGAAACCGTCGCGCTGATCGCCGGCGGCCACTCCTTCGGCAAGACCCACGGCGCCGGCGATCCGTCGCTGGTCGGACCGGAGCCGGAAGCGGGCGCGCTGGAAGACCAGGGCCTCGGCTGGAAGAGCAAGCATGCGTCGGGCCTCGCCGGTGATTCCATCACCAGCGGTCTCGAAGTGACCTGGACCGCGACGCCGACCAAGTGGAGCAACAACTTCTTCGAGAACCTGTTCAAGTACGAATGGGAGCTGACGAAGAGCCCGGGCGGTGCGAACCAGTGGACGGCCAAGGGCGCCGACGCCATCATTCCGGATGCCTTCGACAAGTCGAAGAAGCATCGGCCGACCATGCTGACCACCGACCTCTCGCTGCGCATGGATCCAGCCTACGAGAAGATCTCGCGTCGCTTCCTGGAGAACCCGGATCAGTTCGCGGACGCCTTCGCCCGCGCCTGGTTCAAGCTCACCCATCGCGACATGGGCCCGATCCAGCGCTATCTCGGCCCGCTGGTGCCGAAGGAGACGCTGATCTGGCAGGATCCGATTCCGAAGGTCGACCACGAGCTGGTCAGCGACCAGGACATCGCGGCGCTGAAGAGCAAGATCCTGGCTTCGGGCCTCTCGGTCTCCGAGCTGGTCTCGACCGCCTGGGCGTCGGCCTCGACGTTCCGCGGCTCGGACAAGCGCGGCGGCGCCAATGGTGCGCGCATCCGTCTTGCCCCGCAGAAGGATTGGGAGGTCAACCAGCCGGCCCAGCTCTCCAAGGTGCTCGGCAAGCTCGAAGCGATCCAGAAGGAGTTCAGCACCGGTGCGAAGAAGGTCTCGCTCGCAGACCTGATCGTCCTCGGCGGCACCGCCGCGGTCGAGAAGGCCGCGAAGGATGCCGGCGTCGACGTCAAGGTCGGCTTCACGCCGGGCCGCATGGATGCTTCGCAGGAGCAGACCGATACGGAGTCTTTCGCTCCGCTCGAGCCGCGGGCCGATGGCTTCCGCAACTATATCGGCAAGAAGCAGCAGTTCCTGCAGCAGGAAGAGGCGCTCATTGATCGCGCGCAGCTTCTGAAGCTGACCGGACCCGAGCTGACCGTGCTGGTCGGCGGCCTGCGCGTGCTCGGCGCCAACGCGAACGGGTCGAAGCACGGTGTCCTCACCTCGAAGGTGGGCACGCTGAGCAACGACTTCTTCGTCAACCTGCTCGACATGAGCGCGCAGTGGACCCCGGCGGCCGACGGCAGCTACGAGGCCCGCGATCGCAAGACCAATGCGGTGAAGTGGACCGGCACCCGTGCCGATCTCATCTTCGGCGCGCACTCGCAGCTCCGCGCCTTCGCCGAGGTCTATGCGACCTCGGATTCGAAGGAGAAGTTCGTCAAGGACTTCGCCAAGGCCTGGACCAAGGTGATGAACCTCGACCGCTTCGACATCGCGGCGTGAGTTACTGCACCTCTCCCGCTTGCGGGAGAGGTGCACAGCGCTTCGGACACAAACAAAAAGGGCGGCCTCTCGGCCGCCCTTCGTGTTTCTGATGCAGCAGCGAGGCTTACTCGCCGGCGGCTTCGCGCGGGGCCTTCTCGCCCTCGGCGGCCTTGTCCTTGGCCTCGAGGTCCTCGCCGGTGGTCTGGTCGACCACCTTCATCGACAGGCGGGTCTTGCCGCGATCGTCGAAGCCGAGCAGCTTGACCTTGACCTTGTCGCCTTCCTTGACGACGTCGGAGGTCTTCTGCACGCGCGCCGAAGCGAGCTGGCTGATGTGGACGAGACCGTCCTTGGAGCCGAAGAAGTTCACGAAGGCGCCGAACTCCATCACCTTGACGACGGTGCCGTCATAGATCTGGCCGACTTCCGGCTCGGACGCGATCGACTTGATCCACTTGATCGCAGCCTTCATCGCCTCGCCGTCGCTGGAGGCGACCTTCACGGTGCCGTCGTCCTCGATGTTGACCTTGGCGCCGGTCTTCTCGACGATCTCGCGGATCACCTTGCCGCCGGTGCCGATCACTTCGCGGATCTTGTCGGTCGGGATCTTGAAGGTCTCGATGCGCGGCGCGTATTCGCCGAGCTCGGCGCGCGCAGCGGTCAGGGCCTTGGCCATCTCGCCGAGGATGTGGATGCGGCCTTCCTTGGCCTGGCCGAGGGCGACGCGCATGATCTCCTCGGTGATGCCTTCGATCTTGATGTCCATCTGGAGCGAGGTGATGCCCTGCTCGGTGCCGGCGACCTTGAAGTCCATGTCGCCGAGATGGTCCTCGTCACCGAGGATGTCCGAGAGAACCGCAAAGCGCTTGTCTTCGAGGATCAGGCCCATCGCGATGCCCGCGGTCGGCCGCTTCAAGGGCACACCGGCGTCCATCAGCGCGAGCGAGGCGCCGCAGACCGAAGCCATCGACGAGGAGCCGTTGGATTCGGTGATCTCCGACACCACGCGCGTGGTGTAGGGGAATTCGTGGTGCGGCGGCAGCACCGGATGGATCGCGCGCCAGGCCAGCTTGCCGTGGCCGATCTCGCGGCGCTTGGTGCCGCCGAGGCGGCCGGTCTCACCGACCGAGTAGGGCGGGAAGTTGTAGTGCAGCAGGAACGTTTCCTTGTACGTCCCCGACAGCGCGTCGATGTACTGCTCGTCCTCGCCGGTGCCGAGCGTGGTCACGACCATCGCCTGGGTCTCGCCGCGGGTGAACAGCGCCGAGCCGTGGGCGCGGGGCAGCACGCCGACTTCGGCGACGATGTTGCGCACGGTCTTGGAATCGCGGCCGTCGATGCGCTTGCCGGTGTCGAGGATGTTCCAGCGGACGATCTTGGCTTCCAGCTCCTTGAACACGCCGGCGACGCGGAGCTTGTCGTATTTCGGCTCCTGTCCTTCCGGGAAGTAGTGGGCCATCACCTTTTCCTTGGCGACGCCGACCGCGGCATAGCGATCCTGCTTCACCGGGATCGCGTAGGCGGCGCGCAGCTCCTGCTCGATCAGGCCGAGCATTTCCTTCTCGAGCGCCGAATTGTCGATGACGGTGACTTCGCGCGGCTCCTTGGCGGCCTTCTCGGCGAGATCGATGATCGCGTTGATCACCGGCTGGAAGTGGCGGTGACCGAACATCACGGCGCCGAGCATCACGTCTTCGTTGAGCTCCTTGGCTTCCGATTCCACCATCAGCACGGCGTCGGCGGTGCCGGCGACGACGAGGTCGAGCTGGGTGTCGACCATCTCGTCGAGCGTCGGGTTGAGCACGAATTCGTCATTGGCAAAGCCGACGCGGGCGGCGCCGATCGGGCCCTTGAAGGGCGCGCCGGACAGCGTCAGCGCAGCGGAGGCTGCGACCATCGCGACGATATCGGGATCGTTTTCCATGTCGTGCGAGAGCACGGTGACGATCACCTGGGTCTCGTTGCGCCAGCCGTCGACGAACAGCGGACGGATCGGACGGTCGATCAGGCGGGAGACCAGGGTCTCCTTCTCGGTCGGACGGCCCTCGCGCTTGAAATAGCCGCCGGGAATGCGGCCCGCGGCGTAGGTTTTCTCCTGGTAGTCGACGGTCAGCGGCAGGAAGTCGACGCCCTCGCGCGGCGCCTTCGCCGCAACGACGGTGGCGAGCACCACGGTCTCGCCATAGGTGGCGATGACGGCGCCGTCGGCCTGGCGCGCGATCTTGCCGGTTTCCAGCTTGAGAGGGCGTCCGCCCCAGTCGATCTCGACTGAATGCTTATTGAACATAGAGGTCTTCTTTCATGGGTTCTCGAAAGAAGGGACGGCGCTCGAAAAACAAAAACCATGCGCAAGATTGCGGGACGCTGATCGAAGCGGGCGATCAGCGTCCTGCGATCCTGCCATGGTTTTTGGATGTCGGATGGCGTCCATCCTTTCGGGTCATACGGGCGCCTTGCCCGTTGTGCCCAGCCGCCGGATTGCTGCTGGACTGTCAGTCGGCACGAACGCGAACACCGAACCGCGGTCTTCGCCGATCATGCCTCGGATGCTTGCCGTCACTCGAGCATGATCCGGAAAATGCGAAGCGGCTTTCCGAAAAGATCATGCTCAAACAACAATCCAAAGTGCGCTTCTTATCGCGCTTTGGGTCTGCATCCGACGCGCACGCAGCCTCGATCAAAAACCTTTAAATAAGTGCTTTCGTTCGAAACCACGCGAAAACGCGCGCCAATGGCGCGCGCAGGAACACTTAACGACGAATGTTGTGCTTCTCGAGCAGCGCCTTGTACCGCGCCTCGTCCTTCTTCTTGAGGTAGTCGAGGAGCGAGCGGCGGGTCGAGACCAGCTTCAAGAGGCCGCGACGCGAATGGTTGTCCTTCACGTGGGTCTTGAAATGGTTGGTCAGGTTGTTGATGCGTTCCGACAGGATCGCGACCTGAACCTCGGGCGAGCCGGTGTCGCCGGCCTTGGTGGCATTCGTCTTGATGACTTCCGCTTTGCGTTCTGCGGCAATCGACATCGTCAATTTCTCTCGTTGCGACCGGGGCTGGCAGTCAGGCCGGTCAGGTTGAACACACGCTTGGGGATGATTTCGCCATTGCCGACTTCAGCAAGCGCCAAAAGACGGCCTGCCACCGTGACATAGACTGTGCCGCTACAAGTGGGCGCATCCCGTCCGCGCAACAAAACGGCTTGGCCCCGATGGAGCCTTGCCGCATCAGCCCGAGTGACGGCCAGTGCCGGGATGTCGTCCAGCGCGGTCTCAACGGGCATGAGCGCGTCGGCGAGGCTGCCCTCGCCGGACGCGGCTCTATCGCACAAAGCCTCCAACTGATCCAGCGGAATCATGTCGTTTTCGTCAAATGGGCCGACCAGGGTCCGCCGCAGCGCGCAGATATGGCCGAAAGTGCCGAGAATCCGGCCCATATCGCGGGCCAGCGCCCGGACATAGGTGCCCTTGCCGCACTCGGCCTCGAACACGGCACGGTCGTTATCCGGTTGATCCACAAGGGTTAAATGGTGAATCTCGACCGGACGGGGGGCCAGTTCCACGACCTCGCCGTCGCGGGCGAGGTCATAGGCCCGCTCGCCCTGGACCTTGATCGCGGAATAGCGCGGCGGGATCTGCTCGATCACCCCGGTGAAGCGGGGCAGCAGCGCCAGGATTGCCTCCCGGGTCGGGCGCTGGTCGGAGGTCGCGGTGACGCGCCCCTCGATGTCGTCGGTATCGCGCTCCTCGCCCCAGCACACGGTGAACTGGTAGCGCTTGCGGCCGTCCATGACGAAGGGGACGGTCTTGGTGGCTTCTCCAAGTGCAATGGGCAGGCCGCCCGAGGCGAGCGGGTCGAGCGTGCCGGCGTGTCCGGCGCGCTTGGCGTTGAACAGGCGCTTGAGCACCGCAACGGCCTGCGTCGAGGTCATGCCGATCGGCTTGTCGAGCACCACCCAGCCGTGGACGTCGCGGCGGTCGCGGCGAGGCTGGTTGCCCTTCTGCTGCCTGGCGCGCGGGTCGTTGTTGACGCGGCGCGGCTCCTGATGCGGCTGGGAATTGCCGCCGAGATCCGCAAAATTATTTTTCGTCACGTCGCGCTGATCGGCATCGTTGCCGCCGATCGTGCCGTGTACGGGGTCCATCGTCATTGCTCTTCTTCCCGATCCGAATCCGGATCCTGTTCCAGGTCCTTCTGCACCGCAGGTGTTCGCAAAAGCTTCTCGATCCGTTCCGCTTCGTCGAATCGCTCGTCGACGCGGAAACGAATGTCAGGTGCAAATTTCAGGTTAATGCGCCGCGCGACTTCGCCGCGCAGGAATTTCTTGTTGCGCTCGAGCGCAGCGATCACGATCTCGGTGTCGCGGCCACCGAGCGGCATCACATAGACTGTCGCGAGCTTCAGGTCTGGCGACATCCGTACCTCCGGCACGGTGATGATGTGACCTTCGAGGTCCGCATCATGCACATTGCCTTGCGCCAGAATCTCGGCCATCGCATGGCGAACCTGCTCGCCGACGCGCAACTGCCGTTGCGAGCCGCCGGGCGCGGAACTCTTCTTCTGGTGGTGGCGCGGCATCGTCGAAAATCACCTCGTCGTGCCCGTGTTTGGGACACGAGCATTGTCATTTGTCCTGTTGAAACGAATGAGGTGTGGATGGCCGGAAAAAATCCGGCCATCGCACTCCCGCAATTTCAGCTCAAAAAGATCCGGGCGCTTCGGTAAGATTTGGACTTACAGGGAGCGCTGGATCGTCTCCACGCGATAACACTCGATCACGTCGCCGGCACGCATGTCGTGATAGTTCTCGAAGGCCATGCCGCATTCCTGACCGGACTGGACCTCCTTCACTTCGTCCTTGAAGCGCTTCAGCGTCGACAGCTTGCCTTCGTGCACGACGACGTTGTCGCGGATCAGGCGCACATTGGCGCCGCGTTCCACGGTGCCGTCGGTGACGCGGCAGCCGGCAACCTTGCCGACCTTGGAGATGTTGAAGATCTCGAGGATCTCGGCATTGCCCAACATGGTTTCGCGCAAGGTCGGCGCGAGCAGACCGCTCATCGCCTTCTTCACGTCGTCCACGAGGTCGTAGATGATGTTGTAGTAGCGGATCTCGATGCCGTTGCGCTTGGCGGCCGCAGCGGCCTCCTTGTTGGCACGAACCGAGAAGCCGATGATCGCGGCGTTGAAGCCCTCCGCGAGCGTCACGTCGGATTCCGAGATGCCGCCGACGCCGGCATGCAGGATGCGGGCTGCGACTTCGTCGGTGCCGAGCTTCTCCAGCGAGCCGAGGATCGCTTCCAGCGAGCCCTGCACGTCGGCCTTGACGATCAGCGGGAACTCCTTGCGGCCCGCCGTCTTCAGCTGCGACATCATCTGCTCGAGCGAGCCGCGCATGCCGGAGATCGAGGCCGCCGCGTTCTCGCGCTTCTGGTGCGCGCGGTAGCTGGTGACCTGGCGGGCGCGAGCTTCGTTCTCGACCACGGCGAGACGATCGCCGGCTTCCGGCGGACCGTTGAAGCCGAGCACTTCGACCGGCACCGAGGGGCCGGCTTCCTGCACCGTCTCGCCCTGATCCGAGATCAGCGCGCGGACGCGGCCCATCTCGGCGCCGGCGACGATGATGTCGCCGACACGGAGCGTGCCGCGCTGGACCAGCACGGTTGCGACCGGACCACGGCCGCGATCGAGCTTGGCTTCGATCACGGTGCCTTCGGCCGGACGCTCCGAATTGGTCTTGAGGTCGAGGATTTCGGCCTGGAGCGCGATCATCTCGAGCAGCTTGTCGAGATTGGTCTTGTTCTTGGCGGACACCTCGACGTCGACGACGTCGCCGCCGAAGGATTCCACCTGCACCTCGTGCTGGAGCAGCTCGGTGCGCACGCGCTCGGGCTTGGCATCGGGCTTGTCGATCTTGTTGATGGCAACAATGATCGGCACGCCTGCCGCCTTGGCGTGGTTGATGGCTTCCACCGTCTGCGGCATCACGCCGTCGTCGGCCGCGACCACCAGCACGACGATGTCGGTGACCTTGGCGCCGCGGGCGCGCATCGCGGTGAACGCGGCGTGGCCGGGCGTGTCGATGAAGGTGATCTTCTTGCCGGTTTCGGGCGAGGACACCTGATAGGCGCCGATATGCTGGGTGATGCCGCCGGCTTCGCCGGAGACCACGTTGGCATGACGGAGCGCGTCGAGCAGCGAGGTCTTGCCGTGGTCGACGTGGCCCATCACGGTCACGACAGGCGAGCGCGTCTCGGTGTCGGTGGAATCGTCGACCTGGTCGAACAGGCCCTCTTCGACGTCGGAGGCGGCAACGCGCTTGACGGTGTGGCCGAGCTCTTCGGCGATCAGCTGCGCGGTATCGGCATCGATCACGTCGGTGATCTTGTGCATCGCGCCCTGCTTCATCAGCATGCGGATGACATCGACCGCGCGTTCGGACATGCGGTTGGCGAGTTCCTGGATGGTGATCGCTTCCGGGATCGTCACCTCGCGGATGAGCTTTTCCTTCGGCTCGTTCGAGGCGTGACCCTTCAGGCGCTGGGTACGGCGGCGGAACGAGGCGATCGAACGCTCGCGCACCTCGTCGGCATTGAGCGCGGTGACGACGGTGAGGCGGCCGCGCTCTTTCTGCGGGCCGGGCTTGTGGGTGGTCTTGGGAGCTGCCGCAGGACGCGCAGCGCCGCCAGGACCGCGACGGATCTGGCGCGGACCATCATCCTCATCCGGGCCGGCCGCAACGGCGGGGGCGCGACCCAACGGGCCGCCGGCCGGCCTTGCTGTGGTCGTTCCGGGGCGCGCGGTCGTTGTTCCCGGGCGTGCCGTGGTCGTGGTGGTAGCGGGCCGGGCCGTGGGCGCGCCGGGCCGGGGCGCAGAAGCGGCCGGGGCGGCCGCAGCGGGGCGCGGAGCAGATTGCGGCTGCTCGCCTTCGCCAAAACGCTTCTTGGCCTCGGTTTCGGCCTTGCGCTTGGCCTCGTCCTCGTGACGGTGGCGCTCTTCCTCGGCCTTGCGGCGGGATTCGGCAGCCTCGCGCTCGGCGCGTTCGGCGGCCTCGCGGACAGCACGGCGCTGGGCCTCTTCCTCGGCCTGGCGGCGTTCCTCGACTTCGCGCACCTTGGCATCGGCCAGCGCGCTGGCGCGGGCCGAGCGTTCGTCCTCGGTCAGCGTGCGCAGCACCACGCCGGAGCCGGCGTTGCGCGGCGGCGCCGGGCGTACTGGTGCGGGCGCGGGCGCAGCCGGCGCGGGCTTCGGCGCCTCGGCAGTCTGTGGCTCAGGGGTGCCGTCGATGCGGCGCTTGCCGCGCTTCTCGACCACGACCTGCTTGCTGCGGCCATGGCTGAAGCTCTGGCGCACAGTGCCCGTTTCGACGCGCGGCTTGAGCGATAGCGTCTTGCTCGGAACGCTCAGCTTCTTGTCGCCAGGGGTCTTGGTATCAACCATTCAGCAGTCCTAATCCTGATCTTGTTAGTGTTGTGCGTTCCCGCACAGTCCCATCGGGTCGTCGTTGTCTCTCAGAAATCCTGGCCGGGCTTTTCGGCAGTCTTGTCAGCGTCCGCCATCCGGTATCGGACCAGCATCTGGCTACGCGACAGGAATGACTTGCTCGCCGGGCCCGCGAGCAGGGCAGCATGTATCACATTTGACCGGGTTAGTGCCAAATCCAATTCTACCGATTTCAGTGTGGTGACGACGGGAATCTGCGGCTTGGCGCCGCGATTCCCGGCATTTTGACGCGCCAGCATGTCCAATTTGCGGATTCCGTCCGCGGCCCCGTCGCTGGCGTGGATCAGGACCTCGACCGTGCCTTCCCGAAGCGCGCTTTCGACCTTGCCGAAGCCGGCTACGACCTGGCCCGCCTTGGCGGCGATCCCAAGGGCTTCCGTCACGCTCCGAACCAGGAGCGCCTCAATATCGGCGGAAAGCGTCTGAGGGGTGCGCAGCTCGCGCTTGAAGGCTTTGCTAAATTGGTGACGCCGGACGGCTTCCGCAACCGCCTCGCGCGAGGCGGTGATCCACATGCCGCGCCCGGGCAGCTTGCGCTTGAGATCGGGAACTATCTGCCCGTCAGGCGATATGACGAAGCGGATCAGCTCGTCGATCGGCCGGACCTCGCGACTGACCGCGCACATGCGCATGGTCGCGGACCTTTCGGTCCGCGGTCCATGGTCAAGTTCGTGAGCAGTGTCTGCGAGCATCCGGGCGACATTCTCCTTCGTCCTTAAGCCGGCTGACCTTCGGTCGCCTCGGCCTCTTCAGCGGGCTTGGCGAGATCGGCCTCGGTGATCCAGCCGGCCTTGACGCGGGCCTGCATGATCATGGCTTCCGCCTCGTCGCGGGAGATGCCGAGGCCGTCGAGCGCACCGGCGAACTTGGTCTGCTCGCCGCCTTCCTTGCGCTCGGTCCAGCCGACCAGATCGTCGGTGGCGCAGCCGGCGAGGTCGTCGACCGTCTTGATGTCATTCTCGCCGAACTTCACCAGCATCTTCGAGGTCACGCCGGGGACGTCCTTGACAGCGTCCTCGACACCCAGCTCCTTGCGGCGGGCTTCGATCTCGGCTTCCTGCTGCTCGAGATATTCGCGGGCACGGCTCTGGAGCTCCTGCGCGGTCTCCTCGTCGAAGCCTTCGATGCTGGCGAGTTCCTTGAGGTCCACCATCGCGAGTTCCTCAACCGAGGTGAAGCCTTCGGACGCCAGGAGCTGGCCGACCACTTCGTCGACGTTGAGCGATTCCATGAAGACGCGGGTGGAGTTCTCGAAGTCGGCCTGACGGCGCTCCGATTCCTCCTGCTCGGTCAGGATGTCGATGTCCCAACCGGTGAGCTGCGAGGCCAGACGCACGTTCTGGCCGCGGCGGCCGATCGCCAGCGAGAGCTGGTTGTTGGTGTCAGGCACCACGACCTCGATGCGCTCGCGGTCTTCGTCGATGACGACCTTGGAGACTTCGGCCGGCGCCAGCGCGTTGACCACGAAGGTCGCGATGTCGGGCGACCACGGGATGATGTCGATCTTCTCGCCCTGCAATTCGTTCACCACGGCCTGCACGCGCGAGCCGCGCATACCGACGCAGGCGCCGACCGGGTCGACCGAGGAATCGCGGGAAATCACGCCGATTTTCGCGCGCGAGCCCGGATCGCGGGCGACCGCCTTGATCTCAACGATGCCGTCATAGATCTCAGGCACTTCCTGCGCGAACAGCTTCGCCATGAACTGCGGATGGGTGCGGGAGAGGAAGATCTGCGGGCCGCGCGTCTCGCGGCGGACGTCGAAGATATAGGCACGGACGCGGTCGCCGTTGCGGAAGACTTCGCGCGGCAGCATCTCGTCGCGGCGGATGATGGCTTCGCCACGGCCGAGATCGACGATCACGCTGCCATATTCGACGCGCTTGACGACGCCGTTGACGATGTCGCCGATGCGGTCCTTGAATTCCTGATACTGACGGTCGCGCTCGGCCTCGCGCACCTTCTGCACGATCACCTGCTTGGCCGACTGAGCGGCGATGCGGCCGTATTCCAGCGGCGGCAGGGTGTCGGCGATGGTGTCGCCGACCTGGGCGCCCGGATTGGCGCGCTGCGCATCGACCAGCGAGATCTGGTTGGAGTGGTTCTCGACCTTGTCGACCACCAGCATGTGGCGCGACAGCCGCAGCTCGCCCTTCTTCGGGTCGATCTCGGCATGAACGTCAGTCTCGCTGCCGTAACGGGCGCGCGCGGCCTTGGCGATGGCGTCCTCCATCGCGGCGATGACGATGCCGCGGTCGATCGATTTCTCGCGCGCAACGGCGTCGGCGATCTGGAGCAATTCAAGTCGATTGGCGCTGACTGCCATGGCTAGTCTCCTTCGTCAGGCTCGATCTCGCCACGCCGCGCGCGTTCGGCGGCCAGGCGATGCTTCTTGGTATTGGTCGGGGCCGGCTTCTTCTTCGGCTTGGTGTTCTTGGTGGTCTTTTCGCTGATCTTGGCGTGCGGTGCTTGCGGCGGTTCCAGGCCGAGATCCCGGCGCATCTGCCGCTCCTCGGCCTTGCCGCGGCGCATGGATTCGGCGATCAGCTCGTCGGTCAGCACCAGCCGTGCCTCGCCGATGTCTTCCATCGTCAGGAGCACGTCGGGATTATCGCCCGCCTTGACGTCATCGCGATGCAGATGCACGCGGTCGCCTTCCACAGCCCCGATCATGCCACGGAACCGCTTCCGCCCCTCATGGGCAACCGCCATCTCGATCTTGACGAGATGCCCGGAATAGCGCTCGAAATCGGAACGGCGCACAAGCGGACGATCGATCCCCGGCGATGAGATTTCCAGCCGGTAGGCGCGGTCGATGGGATCGGCGACGTCGAGCACGGGCGACAGCGCCCGCGAGATCGCCTCGCAATCCTCGAGCTGCATCGAGCCATCCGGCCGCTCGGCCATGATCTGCACGGTGCAGCCGGCCTCGCCAGAGATGCGGATCCGCACCAGGCGGTAACCCATGCCTTCCAGCACAGGCGTTGCGACCGCAGATACCCGTGCCGCCACGCCCGGCTCGACCACGAGCCTCGGCTCGGCCAGCAACTCGGCATCGGTGGAACCAGTGGTCGGTTCGGTCATCGCAGGGATCAAGGCGCTCGTTGATTAATGCTTGGGTTAAGGCTTGGTTAACAAAGCCCGCTTTGGAACTTTCCCGACAGCGCGTCGGGCCGCATCTTCCGCCGAGCCGCGCTCAGGTAATAAAAAAGAGCGGGTCCTTTCGGGCCCACTCTCACTACGCGGATCGTATGAGAAGATGAATTGGCGCTGATATAGCCCTTTCCGTCCTCCCGGACAAGGCCCATCGCGGGGGCAAGGAGGCTTTTTGGGCCCCCATTCGCGGTCCCCAGCGGCAACGCTTCTTTCATCAAGCAGGCCTAAATTCCCTGATTGTGGGGCGGCTTGGACCAAGGGCGCACCCGCGGCGTGCCCTGTACGAGTTTGCGTTTTCATGACCGTTGCCACGTCGCTCATTCCCGGACTGGACGATATCGTCAAACGCGGCGACCCCAGGCGTCGTGGCGAGATCGCGCGCGCCATCTCCGACCTGTTCTTCCAGGATCCCGAAAGGCTCCGTCCCGAGCTGATCGATCTCTTCGACAATCTCCTGACCGATCTCGTCCCCCATGCCGAGCTCGCCTCGCGGATCGATCTCGCCGAGCGCTTCTCGCGCCTGAACAATGCGCCTCCGCATCTGGTCAACCAGCTCGCGCACGAAAACGACATCATGGTGGCGGGCCCCGTGCTGCGCCGCTCGCCCGTGCTCGACGACGCCGCTCTGGTCGAGATCGCGCGGCTGAAGGGCCAGGGCCATCTGCTGGCGATGACCGAGCGTCCCGTTCTGTCTTCTGTCATCACCGACGTGCTGGTCGAGCGCGGCGATCGCGACGTGGTGCGTCGCGCCGCGGGCAATGCCGGCGCCGTGTTCTCGCCCGGCAGCTATTCCGAGCTGATCAAGCGCGCGGCGCAGGACGGCGTGCTCACGCTGAAGATTGGTCAGCGCAGCGATCTCTCGGGTGAGAATCTGAAGGAGCTGCTCGACGGCACGCTCGACGTCATCCGCCGACGTCTCTCCACCGTGGTCAATCCCGTGCGTCAGGTCGAGATCAAGCGGGCCATGGCGGCGATCGAGGAGGCCGCGCTGCCGCCGGGGCCACGCCGCGATTACTCGGGCGCGCAGCGCACCGTGCTCGCACTGCACCGCGAGGGTCATCTCGGTGAGAGCGCGCTGCTCGGCTTCGCCAAGGCGCACAAATACGAGGAATCGATCGCTTCGCTGTCGGCGATGTCCGGCGTCCGCCTCTCGATCCTCGACCGCCTGATCGCGGGCGACCGTTACGATCCGATCCTGGTGCTGGGCCGCATGCTGAATCTCGGCTGGCCCACGGTGCGCGCGCTGGTGCTGATGTGGTACGGGCCGCATCGCACGCCGGCCGATGCCGACATCGAGCAGGCTCGCGTGAACTTCACGCGCCTGATGCCCGCGACGGCCGAACGCGTCGTCAATTTCTGGCGCAACCGGCAAGCGATCTGAGTTTTCTTTGCTGGTCGTTCCGGGTTCGATGCTGCGCATCGCCCCGGAACGACAATCATTTCCGCCTGAACCGCAAGTACGCCGCCTTGCGGCCCTCACGCGCAGCCTTCCGGCCGTAGCGCGTCATGGTGTAGCCGGCCCATGGCTGGCGGAAATCGTCGGCGCGTTCGGCAAGCCAGACGAAATCGGAAGAGCGCGCCAGATGCGACAGCGTCCAGGCGCAATAATCGTCGATGTCGCAGACGAAGCGGAATTCGCCGCCGCTCTTCAGCACACGCGCCATCGCGGCGATCGTCCTGTCCTGGACGAAGCGCCGCTTCCAGTGCCGCCGCTTCGGCCAGGGATCGGGATGGATCAGGTCGATCCGCGACAGCGACGCCGGCGGCAGCCACGCCACGAGCTCGGCGGCATCGCCGGCGAACAGGCGGATGTTGCCGATATTGGCAGCCTCGATCTGCGCGAGGATTTTTGCCATGCCGTTGACATAGGGCTCGCAGCCGATGAAGCCGGTCGTCGTGAAGTGCTGTGCTTCCGCCGCAAGATGCTCGCCGCCGCCGAATCCGATCTCGAGCCGCACATCGTCTGCTGCGGGATCGAAGATCTCCGCAGCATTCGCCGGCGCCTCACTCTCAATGTCGAGCGCGAGATGCGGCAGCAGCTGATCGATCAGCTCGGCCTGGTGCTGCCGCAGCTTGTGGCCCTTGCGGCGTCCGAAGAAGGCGCGCTCGCTGTCGTCGCGATCTGGATCTGATTTGCGGTCGATCATCGCAGCGTCTGATACAGGCGATGCAGCAGCCGCGCGCGCGGCGCGAGCGAGGAGACGTAGAGCTGCTCATAATGAGTATGCGCGCCCTTGCCGTCGACGCCGAGGCCGTCGAGCGTTGCGGTGTGCGCGGCAGTGAAATTGCCGTCCGAGCCGCCGCCGGTGTGGGTGTCGATCAGCTCGAAGCCGATTTCGGTGGCGAGCGCCTTGGCATGCTCGTACAGCGAGGCGCCGGCATTGCTCTTCTCGTAAGGCGGACGATTGAGTTCGCCCGTGACCGTGACGGTGACGCCTTCGGTCTTCGAGGTCAGTCCGAGAATCTTGCCGACGAATTCTTCTGCGTCGGCAAAGCTCGGCACGCGCAGATCGACCTCGGCATAGGCCTCCTCCGGCGTGACGTTGGGGCGGGTGCCGCCGCGCGCCACGCCGACATTCACGGTGACGCCGCGATTCAGATCGTTCATGCCTTCGAGCGCCAGGATCACGTTGGCGAGCTCGCGGACGGCGCTGCGGCCGTCCTGAGGCCGCGTGCCGGCATGCGCAGGCACGCCCTTGATGAATACGCGGAAGCGTCCGACGCCTTTGCGCCCGGTGACGATCTTGCCGCCCTCGCGCGCTGGCTCCGTCACCAGCACGTATTTCGCCTTGCGTCCCTCCTTCTCAATCAGCGCACGCGAGGTGGGGCTGCCGATCTCCTCGTCGGAGGTGAAGACATGGGTGATGCCGAGCGGCGAGCGATTGCCATCGGCGCAAAGCGCGCGAAGGGCGTGATGGGCGATGTAGGCGCCGCCCTTCATGTCGTAGATGCCGGGACCGAACGCGCTGTCGCCTTCGACCTTGAACGGCAGGCGCTCGATGAAGCCCATGGGGTGAACGGTGTCGAGATGACTGAGGACCAGGATGCCCGGCTGGTCCTGTCCCCACGTCGAACGCGCGATGAGATGATCGCCGCAGCCATCGATGCCGGCGACGCGTTCGAGCGTGACAGGCAGATCGCGATGTTGCTCCGCGACCAGCGACATCAGTCTGTTGACCTGTTCGGGTGTGTCCGTCGGTGTCTCGATCTCCACCCAGCGGCGGATGCCATCGAGAATAGTTTGGGTATCGAACCAATTGGCGCTGGTCATGAACGCATCTGTGCCTTCGAACTGCATCATCGGAAAGGGCGCGCAACAAAACGCGGCCGCAAATGACGACATAGGCCAGATTTCGCGCAGTCTCAAATCGGATCGAGGCGGCGCCTCAGCGCTTGTCGGGGCCTTCGCGCGCGGCGATCTGCTCGACGAGATCGACGATCGAGCGACGCATCTTCGAATCAGTGATTCGGGTGAACGCCTTGGTCAGCGCGAGACCTTCGGAGGTCGCGAGGAAGTCGGAGACGTAAGAGGGCGAGGCGCCTTCGCTGAAGCCATCCGGCCCCGGCACGCCGCTCGGTCCGCCCTCGAACAGGAACGATACCGGCACCTGGAGAATCTCGGCGATCTGCTGGATGCGGCTCGCGCCGACGCGGTTGGTGCCCTTCTCGTACTTCTGAATCTGCTGGAAAGTCAGGCCCAAAGCTTCACCGAGCTTTTCCTGGCTCATGCCCAACATGATGCGGCGCATACGCACGCGACTGCCGACATATTTGTCAACAGGGTTGGGCGCTTTCGACATTTCCTCAGCCTCCAAACACCACCCTCAGCGCAATCAGCAAGTTGCCTCAGGTGCCAGCATCGTCAAAATCAAACCCTGTTATTGGGTCACATTGCGGAGAAATTTAGCAATGCACAGCTGTCTTTCGCAGCCCGTGCAGAATGGGGAACCCGCGTGCAGTCTGTCAACCGTGGGACTACGGTTGTCAAAGGATTCCGGCCCGGCCGGCGGCAACGGTGCGATCAGGGGTGCCGCTTCGCAACACGGCGGCGGAGCGCCAGAAATACCGCCAGCGCGACGAGCATCGCTGCCGGCGCATCGCCGACGCGCGCATAAACGGTCGGCGGGATCGCGGCGGGCAGGCTTGCATCCAAAATGCCTTCGATGCCGAGACCGAGGCTGGCAATCGTTCGTCCGACCGGATCGATCACCGCGGAGACGCCGGTATTGGCGGAGCGCACCAGCGGCAATCCGAGCTCGATCGCGCGCATGCGCGCTTGCTCGAGATGCTGATAAGGGCCGGTCGAGATGCCGAACCAGCCGTCATTGGTGAGATTCACGATCCAGCCTGGACGCTCGTTGCGTCCGGCAACTTCACCGGGAAAGATGGCCTCGTAGCAGATCAGAGGCAGCGCGCTCGGCGCGCCCGGTACCGAAAGGGCATGTCGCACGGTTCCGGGAATGAAGCCGCCGCGCACGCGCGTGAGTTGCTCGAAGCCGAGCTTCTCCATCAAATTCTGATAGGGCAGGAATTCGCCGAACGGCACGAGGTGCAGTTTGTCGTAGACCGAGAGCACGCTGCCGTCGTGATCGATCACATAGATCGAATTGTAGGCGCGTGTGATCGGCACGCCGCGCGGCAAATCGGGCGCGCGCACCGAACCCGTGATCAGCGTCGTGCCCTTCGGCAGCAGCTCGGCGATCTGCGCCATCGCGTCCGCTTCGCGGGTCAGGAAGAACGGAAAGGCGGATTCCGGCCAGATCAGGATGGTGGCATCGCGCACGCCGGTCGATTGCGGCCCGGAGGCGCGGTCCGACAGCGCGAGGTATTTCTTCATCACCTCCGCCTTGGCGGCGTAGTTGAATTTCGCGTCCTGCTGCAGGTCGGGCTGCATCAGCCGCAGCTTGGTGCCCGCGACCATCGTGGTCGGATGCAGCGACAGCCGGACTGCGCCGAAGATGGCCATGACGATCAGGAGCGCGATCGCAGCCGCCGGCACGCGCCATTGCAGGCGGCGATCGGGCGTGCGGTCGATCAGCGTCGCAGGGCTCGCAAAGATCGCAACCGTCAGGAACGTCATGCCCCACAGCCCGATTAGCGACGCCGTCTGCGCCAGCGGCAGCGGCTCGGACAGCGCGTAGCCGAACGCGTTCCAGGGAAAGCCGGTCAGCGCGTGACCGCGCAGCCATTCGCTGATGGTGAGGCTAGCCGCGAGAGCAAGCACGCGCGTGGCGTTCTTGGACCAGAGCAGGCGCGCGAGCGCAAAGCCGATCGCCGTGAAGATGGACAGATAGGCCGGCAGGCCCAGCACCGCGAACGGCGTCAGCCAGGCGAACACATCGGCGTCGACGAAGAAGGCGTAGCCGATCCAGTAGAGGCCGGGAACGAAATAGCCGAGCCCGAACCAGTAGCCGGTCAGCGCCGCAGCGGGCACGCCGCGATAGCGTCCCGCGCCGGCGCCGTCGATCAGCCAGACCAGCACCGGAAAAGTAATGAACAGTACCGGGAAGAGATTGAACGGCGCCAATGCCAGCACCGACAATGCGCCGGCCGCCATCGCGATGAGCGCACGCTTCCAGCCCCAGGTGAGGATGATGGCAAGCGCGATCTGCCGAAGTCGCTGGAGCGCGCTCACTGCTGGCCGGTCCCCTCGCTCGGCGGCGGGGTGGGCGTGTCGCCGGCCGGCGGCTGACTGCTATCCGGCGCAGCCTCGCGGCGGCGGCTCTCGCGCTGGGTGCGCGGGGCGGGGCGTTCCTTGCGTGTCGAGATGCGCAGCCGCTTGACGCGGCGCGGATCGGCATCGAGCACCTCGACCTCGTAATTGCCGGGGCCCGAGATCACCTCGCCGCGCACCGGCAGGCGCCCGACGAAGCTGACGAGATAGCCGCCGAGCGTCTCCACCTCTTCGCCGGCCTCGCCGGTGACGAAGTCCTCGCCGATCACGGTGCGGACGTCGTCGAGGCTGGCGCGGGCGTCGGCGATGAAAGCGTTGTCAGGCAGGCGCACAATCGACGGCGGCTCGTCGCTGTCGTGCTCGTCGTCGATCTCGCCGACGATCTGCTCGACGATGTCTTCCAGCGAAACGAGGCCATCGCTGCCGCCATATTCGTCGACGACCAGCGCCAGATGGATGCGCGTCGCCTGCATCTGCGCGAGCAAATCGATCGCCCGCATCGACGGCGGCACGTAGAGCAGCTTGCGGATGATGCGCGCATCCTCGAGCGGCAATGCGAGATCGACCGTCCGCAGGTCGAGCCCGGCCGGCAGCGGCTTCTTGCGCTTGGTCTTGGCGGCTTCCGACACGCGCGCACGCACGGTCATGAATGCGAGCAGGTCGCGGATGTGGACGATGCCGACGGGATCGTCGAGCGTCTCGTTGTAGACGACAAGGCGCGAATGCCCGGCACTCTCAAAGCGGTCCATCAGCTCGCCGAGCGGGATGTCGCGCTTCACCGCGATGATGTCGGCGCGATGCACCATGACGTCGGCGATGCGGCGCTCGTGCAGGCCGAGGATGTTGCGCAGCATGGTGCGCTCGACCGCGGAGAAGCCGGTGTCGTCGGGCGTAGTCGCGTCGAGCACGACCTGGAGGTCGTCGCGCACCGATCCGGCCTTCCAGCCGAACAGCGTGCGGATGGCGCGCAGCAACCAGCCTTCCGCGGTCGGGCGCAGAACTTCGCCGGGCGTCACCACGGCCGGCAGATTGGCCGTGTTGCGCGGATTGTCGTGAATAGGCTCTGAATCCGGCATCTCAGTGCGTCCCCGGGCGCTCGGCATAGGGATCGGGGATGCCGAGGTGAGCGAGGATCTGCGTCTCCAGCGCTTCCATTTCCTCGGCGTCGTCGTCGTTCTCGTGGTCGTAGCCGATCAAATGCAGGAAACCGTGCACGGCGAGATGGCTCAAATGATGGTCGAACGGCTTGTGTTCCTCGTCCGCCTCGCGCCGCATGGTCTCGTAGGCGATCGCGATGTCGCCGAGCATGCGCGGCGCATCGCCTTCCTTCCACTCGCCCTCAGGCTGGAGCGCGGGGAACGACAGCACGTTGGTCGGCTTGTCGATGCCGCGCCAGTTGCTGTTGAGGGTGCGGATGCCGGCGTCATCGGTCAGCATCACAGCCACTTCCGCGTCGGCGACGTCTTCATCGACGCCCTCGGCGGCGGCGGCAACTGCGCGCTGGATCACGGCTTCGGAATCGGGCTCGCGCTGCCAGCAATCGGCAACGACGAGGACCTCGGTCATGGGAAGGTTCGGATGTGACATTGTGTTTGTTCGGAACGATGAGGCGCTGTGTCCGCGCCCGCTTGGTCCGGCTGTTGTCCCGTCAGGATTTATCGGCTGCCGGCCGCTGCGGCGAGCCTTCGTAAGCGGCGACGATCCGCGCCACGAGCTCGTGGCGGATCACGTCCTCGGCCTTGAAATGAACTTGTGCGATGCCTTCGACGCCGCTCAAGAGCTTGGTCGCTTCCGCGAGACCCGAGGTCTGGCCGTTCGGCAGGTCGATCTGCGAGGGATCGCCGGTCACGATCATGCGGCTGTTCTCGCCCAAACGAGTGAGGAACATCTTCATCTGCATCGACGTGGTGTTCTGCGCCTCGTCCAGGATGATGGCGGCATTGGTCAGCGTGCGGCCGCGCATGAAGGCGAGCGGCGCGATCTCGATCTCGCCGGTCTGCAGCGCGCGTTCGACGATGCGCGCATCCATGAGGTCATAAAGCGCGTCGTAGATCGGGCGCAGATAAGGATCGACCTTCTCGCGGAGATCGCCGGGCAGGAAGCCGAGCCGCTCGCCGGCTTCCACCGCCGGACGCGACAGGATGATCTTGTCGACTTCCTTGCGCTCGAACAGCTGCGCGGCATGCGCCACCGCGAGCCAGGTCTTGCCGGTGCCGGCGGGGCCGATGCCGAACACCAGCTCGTGCCGCTTTAGCGCGCGGATGTAGGAATCCTGTGCAGGGGTGCGCGCGCGCACCGGACGCTTGCGCAAGTTGATGCTGTCGAAGGTCGCCTTGGCCGATTTGGCGTCGAATTCGAACAGCGACCCCTGCGCGATCACGGCGCGGATCGCGCCCTCGACCTCGCCCTGGTCGAGGTCCTGTCCCTTCACGGCTTGCGCGTAGAGCGTCTCCAGCACGCGGCGCGCGGCATCGCAGCCGTCGCGCGTGCCGCCGATGGTGATATGGTTGCCCTTGGAGTCGACGACGACACCGAGCCGCCGCTCGATCTGCGCGAGGTGCTGGCCATAAGGGCCCACCAGCGCGGATGCGGCGCGGTTGTCGTCGAAGTCGATGACGACCTGGGTCTCGGGCGGAACTTGCATGTCGCGGTCAAATTTGCGGCTGGGAGCGATAGAAGACGAATCCGATGCGCTTTTGGGCAAGGGTTCAGGCTCCAGTGGCTTGCGATAAAGCGGGCTCGCGCGCGCTGCGCGGTGTGGCGAGCTCGCCGAGGAAACTGTAGCGCTCGAGGCTGTCGATCCTGACCGGCAGGATCTGTCCGATGATGTCGGGCGAGGCCATCACATGCGCGGGCTGGAGGAAGGCGGTGCGGCCGACGATCTGGCCGTCCTTGCGCGCCGGACGTTCGAACAGCACGTCGACCGTTGAGCCAATCGCAGCCTTGTTGAAGGCCGCTTGCTGGCTGTCGATCAGTTCCTGGAGCCGCTCCAATCGCTGGTCCATCTCGGCGGGGGACACCGTCTCCTGCATATCCGCGGCCGGCGTTCCCGGCCGGGCGGAGTATTTGAACGAATATGCTGCAGCGTAGCCGATTTGCGTGACAAGCGCGAGAGTGGCGAGAAAATCTTGCTCGCTTTCGCCGGGGAAGCCGACGATAAAATCTGATGAAAAAGCAATGTCTTGGCGTGCGGTACGGAAACGGTCGATGACACGCCGATAATCATCGGCGGTATGTTTCCGGTTCATGGCAGCGAGAATCCGGTCGGAGCCCGATTGTACCGGCAGGTGCACGAACGGCATCAAGGCATCGAGATCGCGATGGGCCGCAATCAAACTGTCATCGACGTCGCGGGGATGGCTGGTCGAATAGCGCAGCCGTGCGATGCCGGGAATCGTCGCGAGATGCTCGAGCAGGCGGCCGAGCGGCCAGGTTTTCCCGTCAGGGCCCTCGCCATGATAGGCGTTGACGTTCTGGCCGATCAGCGTGAGCTCGCGCACGCCGTTGTCGGCAAGCCGCTTGACGTCGTCGACGATCTTCGCGACCGGTCGCGAAACTTCCGAGCCTCGCGTGTACGGCACGACGCAGAACGTACAAAACTTGTCGCAGCCTTCCTGCACCGTGACGAAGGCGGCGATGCCGCGCGCGCGGATCGCGTCGGGCTTGGGCTGGGCCAGGAAGCCGAACTTGTCCGCGGCCGGAAACTCGGTCTCGATCGCGCGGCCTTCATTGCCGGCGCGCTTCAAGAGATCCGGCAGGTGATGATAGCTCTGCGGCCCGACCACGACGTCGACGACAGGCGCACGGCGCACGATCTCCTCGCCCTCGGCCTGCGCCACGCAGCCGGCGACCGCGATCTGCATCGCGCGGCCAGAGCGCGCGGCCTCGTCCTTGGCGACGCGTAAGCGCCCGAGCTCGGAATAGACCTTTTCCGAGGCCTTCTCGCGGATATGGCAGGTGTTGAGGATGACGAGGTCGGCGTCCTCGGCGCTCGCCGTCTCCACGAATCCTTCCGGAGCCAGCGTGTCCACCATGCGCTGGGCATCGTAGACATTCATCTGGCAGCCATATGATTTGATGTGCAGCTTGCGCGGCGGCGTCATGGAACCCGAAAATTGAGGTGGAGGACGGCCCTCAGATATAGGCTGGAGGGCCGAAAATCCAGCGAAGGAGGCCATTTCGGCCGTCATTCCGGGGCGCGCGCCAGCGCGAACCCGGAATCTCGCGCCAAAACCTCTGGATTCCGCACTTCACGCGCGCCGCGCGTGCCCCGGAATGACCGGGAGGCGCGAAATCAGCCTGTCAGGGCGTCGGCCTCGACCCGCCGGACCAGCTCCGGCAGCTGGTGCATGTCGGCAAAGGTCAGGTCGGCCCCGGCCTGGCGCAGGATTTCGGCATGGCCGGCGCCGCAATGACTGCCACCGTAAAAGCCGAATACTTTCATCCCGGCCGCCCGTGCGCCGGTAATGCCGGCCAGACTGTCCTCGATGACGACGCAGCGTTCCGGCGGCACGCCCATTTCCTTGGCCGCGAACAGGAACAGATCCGGTGCGGGTTTGCCATTCGTCACTTGCGAGGACGAGAAGATGTTCGGCGCGAGGCGTTCATAGAGCCCCGTGCTCCCTAAGCTCACTTGCATGCGCGGATGCGAACCGCTCGAGGCAACGCAGATACGTTGCGTCAGGACGTCGAGCACGTCGTGGATGCCGCGGATCGCTTCGAGGTCGGCTTCGAAGGCGCGAAACAGCTCGTCCTGCAGATCGCCGTGATAGGCGTCGGGCAATTTACGGCCGAGCTCGGCTTCGATCTCGAGATTGGCCTGTTTTGTCGAGCGGCCGAGGAAGCGTTCGGACACCTGTGCCGACGTGATCGGATAACCGTGGCGGGTGAGCACATCAGCATGCGCGCGACAGGAGATCGCCTCGCTGTCCACGAGCACGCCGTCGCAATCGAAGATGATGAGATCGATGGACACTAGACTTACTTAAGACGTGGGCTTGTCGTCGTCGAGCGGGACGCAATAGAGCTCGAGCCGGTGATCGACCAGGCGATAGCCGAGCTTGCGGGCGATCTCCGCCTGCAGCTTCTCGATCTCTTCGGAGGTGAACTCGATCACCTTGCCGTCGCGCAGATTGATGAGGTGGTCGTGATGGCTGTCGCGCATCGTCTCGTAGCGCGCGCGGCCCTCGCGGAAATCATGGCGCTCGATGATGCCGGCATCCTCGAACAGTTTCACGGTGCGATACACCGTCGAGATCGAGATCTTGTCGTCGACGGCGACACAGCGCCGGTACAATTCCTCGACATCGGGATGATCGACCGCCTCGGCCAGCACGCGGGCGATGACACGGCGCTGCTCGGTCATGCGCATGCCGGTGGCGGCACAGCGCGCCTCGATGCCGGACGCCTTGGATGCGGAAGAAGGTTTCAGTGCGGTCATGATGTGTCTGCCTGGCGGGGCGCTTTCTGCCATCGATGTTACGACAAGTCACGTCGCATCAGAAGGGCGTTCAATTGTTCCCCGTTCGGCTGCTTATAGTAGCGTTCGCGGCGGCCCACCACCATGAATCCGGCCCCATCGTAGAGCCGCCGCGCCGGCTGGTTATTTTCCTCGACTTCGAGAAATATTGTGCGCACCCCGCGCCCGGCGAGGTGGCCGAGATGGGTCATCAGCAGTGTCCGCGAAAGACCGCGGCCGCGATGGGCCCGGTCGACTGCAATCGAGAGGATTTCCGCCTCGTCGGCGCCGATCCGCGACACCGCAAAGCCGATCGTGTTGCGGCCGAGGCGCAAGCGATGCACCAGCGTGTTGCGCTCGATCATCATGCTTTCGAATTCGCCTTCGCCCCAGCCGCGCGCAAACGACGCGCCGTGCAGCTGCGCGAGCCGCGCGGCGTCGCGCGCGGAGGCGGGCTCGACGGCGGCCGTGCCGCCGCGCCACCATTCCGACAACCAGCTCATCATGAGGTTGCGGCTTGTGCGAGCGGCGGCAATGCGGCCGGCTTTGCGTCGGGCGCCTTCAGATAGAACGGCCGCGCCGGATTCGTCTCGGGATCGGCCGCAGCGCCAAGCCACGCGATCCAGCCGATGTCGGGTGCGGGCTGCGCGTCCACCGCAACGGGCTGCGTTGCGTCCGTCGGCCAGCGCTCGGCGAGGATGCTTGCGGCATTGCCGACCAGATGCGGAGCGCCGAACTGCGAGGCCGCGATGGCCTCGGCGATCGGAGCGACGCCCGGCCGCACCAGCTGGCTGCCGTCGCCGGCGACGATCTGGAAATAAACGTGGTCATGCCGCGCGTCGATCGCCGAGATCACGGGCACCGTCTCGTTCCGGCTGACGATGGCCGCGGCATAGGCCGACAGCGTGGTCACTCCGACCGCCGGCTTGCCGGCGGCGAGCGCAAGCCCGCGTGCCGCCGAGATGCCGACGCGCAGGCCGGTGAAGCTGCCGGGCCCGGTCGTGACCGCGATGCGGTCGAGCGCAGTGAACGCGAGGCCTGCCGATTGCATCACGCGTGCGATCAGCGGCATCAGCGCCTCGGCATGACCGCGCTTCATGAGCAACGATTCTTGCGCGAGCAGCTCGCCGGCGTCGGTGTCGAGAACGGCAGCCGCGCACGCCTCCAGCGCGGTATCGATGGCAAGGATCAGCATGGCTGCAATCTAGTCGGTCCTGTACCGACAGAACCAGAACCAAGTTTGAGGATTGCACAACCGGCCAGCGGCGCGGCAAGTCGACCTCTCCCGTAATTCTACGTCTTCGGGAAAAGCATGCAATTCTCGGCCCTGATCGGCTCTCCCGATTTGATGCAATCGCATTATTTACAACCTAAAAGATGTGTAAGTGCTTGAAATTGTTTCAAATTAATAGTGCATTAGCAATCACGTGAGACCCTTCGGTTGCGGAAAAGCGAGTCAACGACGACTCGGGCGATGCATTTTTGGCAGATCGAGCCACGCGCGTTCCGGGCAATTGGAAGGATTTTATTAATGTCTTTTTGGCGAAGCGGCTCTTCAGCGCGCGAGGCTATGGCCCAGGTCACCGCACTTTCGAGATCGCAGGCAGTCATCGAATTCAACCTCGACGGCACCATCATCACCGCGAACCAGAATTTCCTGCACGCGATGGGCTACCGGCTCGACGAGATCGCAGGCAAGCACCACTCGATGTTCGTGACGCCGGAGGAGCGGGGCAGCGCGGCCTATCGCGAATTCTGGGCACGGCTCGCCCGCGGCGAATATCAGTCCGCGGAGTACAAGCGGCTCGGCAAGGGCGGCCGTGAGATCTGGATCCAGGCGTCCTACAATCCGATCATCGACGAGGGCGGCAAGCCGGTGAAGGTCGTCAAGTTCGCGACCGACATCACCGCGCGCAAGATCCGCAGCCTGGAAGATGCCGGCAAGATCTCCGCGATCGGCCGCGCGCAGGCGGTGATCGAATTCAATCTCGACGGCACCATCATCACCGCCAACGAGAACTTTCTGGCGACGGTCGGCTACCGGCTCGACGAGATCCAGGGCCGTCACCACAGCATGTTCGTCGGCGCCGGCGAGTGCGACAGCGCAGCCTATCGCGAGTTCTGGGCGAAGCTCGGCCGCGGCGAATTCCAGTCCGGCGAGTACAAACGCTTTGGCAAGGGTGGGAAGGAGGTCTGGATCCTCGCCTCCTACAATCCGATCCTCGATGACGCCGGCAAGCCGTTCAAGGTGGTGAAATTCGCCACCGACGTCAGCGCGCAGAAGCTGTCGAACGCGAATTTCGCCGGCCAGATCGAGGCGATCGGCAAGTCGCAGGCGGTGATCGAGTTCAGCATGGACGGCAAGATTCTGACCGCCAATGCGAACTTCCTCAGTGCGCTCGGCTATACGCTGTCCGAGATATCAGGCAAGCATCACAGCATGTTCGTCGGCGCCGACGAGCGCGACAGCGAAGCCTATCGCGCCTTCTGGGCCAGGCTCAACGCCGGCGAATTCCAGTCCGGCGAATATCAGCGCGTCGGCAAGGGCGGCCGCCAGGTCTTCATCCAGGCGTCCTACAATCCGATCCGCGACCTCAACGGCAATCCGTTCAAGGTCGTGAAATACGCCTCTGACACCACCGCGCAGGTGATCGCGCGCAAGCGCAGCGAGAAGGTGCGCGACATGATGGAATCGGTCGCCGCCGGCGCCGAGGAGCTCAACGCATCGGTGCGCGAGATCGCCGAAGCGATGACGCGCTCGCGCGAGACCGCATCGACCGCGGTCGATCGGGTCGAGGCGGCGGACCAGCAGGCGCATCGGCTGACGCAGGCGGCGGAATCGATGAGCACGATCGTGCAGCTCATCGGCAACATCACCGGCCAGATCAATCTGCTGGCGCTGAATGCCACCATCGAATCCGCCCGCGCCGGCGAGGCCGGTCGCGGCTTTGCGGTGGTCGCATCGGAAGTGAAGAACCTCGCCAATCAGGCCAAGCAGGCCGCCGACCGGATCGAGCAGGAGATCGGCAATCTCAATGGCATCTCGGTCGACGTCGTCGGCGCGCTGGAATCCATCAAGAGCGCGATCCAGGGCGTCAGCGAGTACGTGTCGTCAACGGCCGCGGCCGTCGAGGAGCAGAGCACGGTCACCAGCGAGATGTCGGCAAACATGCGCAGGGCGGCGGAAGAGGCCGCAAGCATCGGCCAGGCGGCGTAAGCGAGGTCTCTTACGAAGAGATCCCGTAGGGTGGGCAAAGGCGCTCTTGCGCCGTGCCCACCACCTTTATCTTATGGCAGAGAAGGTGGGCACGCTTCGCTTTGCCCACCCTACGGCACCCAGGATGCCGAGCTCACATCGGCCGGACTTCGACCACGTCGGGCACGAAGTGCTTGAGCAAATTCTGAATGCCGTGCTGAAGCGTCGCGGTCGATGACGGGCAGCCGGAGCAGGCGCCCTTCATGTTGAGATAGACGATGCCGTCCTTGAAGCCGCGGAAGGTGATGTCGCCGCCGTCATTGGCGACCGCCGGTCGCACGCGGGTCTCGATCAGGTCCTTGATCATGTCGACCGTCTCGGCATCGGCCTCGTCGAAGAACTCGTCCTCGTCGTCGAGATCGGCATCGCTGGTCACGGTGCCGTCGGCGAGCAGCGGCGCGCCGGACATGTAGTGCTCCATGATGGCACCGAGGATCGCGGGCTTGAGCTGCTGCCACTCACCGCTCGCCTTGGTCACGGTGATGAAATCCGATCCGTAGAACACGCCGGTGACGCCGGGCACGTCGAACAGCTTTTCGGCCAGCGGCGAGCGCGCGGCCGATTCGCGGCTCGAAAATTCCATTGGGCTGCCGTCGACGACGACGCGGCCGGGAATGAATTTCAGCGTGGCGGGATTGGGGGTGGCTTCGGTTTGAATGAACATGGCTTTCTCCAGACGTCGCCGGTTCAAGGCCGGCGCGTGCTCCATCCAGTAGCAGATGGCGACGGCGAACGCACGATCAAGGGGCGGGAAGGGCGTTTTGCTGTTATATCAGGGGGTTAGGTGCCTTCCTCCCCTCCCCCTCCAGGGGAGGGTAAGAGGCAGCGCCGCTACGACAGCGAATCCACGCTCTGGTCGCTCAGCGCGCCCGAGATGATCGTCACCGGCACCGGGAACGTGCCGAGCTCATGCGCGAGCAGCGCGACCAGCGGCCCGGGGCCTTCGGCGCCGGGATTGGCGGCGAGCACCAGCATGGCGATGTCGGGATCCTCGTCGATCACCGCGAGCAGCTGTTCCATCGCCGCGCCTTCGCGGATCACCCGCTCCGGCGTGATCGCGGCGATGCCATTGGCCCTGCCCGCGGCGCGGTCGAGCGCGGCTTCCGCCGCTTCATGCGCCTCGGCGCGCATGATCTCGGCCACCCCAAGCCATTCCTGGCTCTGCTGCTCAGGCTCGATGATGCGCAGCATCACCACGCCGCCGCCGGCGCGGATCGCCCAGCGGCTGGCATAGTAGACCGCCCGATCCCATTCGGCGGTGTCGTCGACGATGACGAGGCATTTGGGCTTGTGACCCGGCTCGAAGCAAAGTCGCTTGGTGGTCATGCATGTCCCGGAATGTGCAGGGACGGCATGCTGCCACACTCCCGCAAAGTTGGGGAGGGGAGAAGCGGCCGGCGCGGTGGCGCAGGCCGGGTTTCGCTAAGCCATCATCAGCGCCGGCGGATGAAGCCGACGATGTCCTTCGAGAGGTTCATGGTCTCTTCGGCGATAGCGCGGGCGCGGTCGGAACCATCGTTCAGGATGGTGTCGATATGGCCGGGGTCGGCGACGAGGCGCTTCATCTCGCCGGCGATCGGCGCGAGCTTGGTCACACAGAGCTCCGCCAGCGCATTCTTGAAGCTGGAGAACTGGCCGCCGCCGAAATCCCTGAGCACGTCGGCCTTGGGGCGGCCGGAGAGCGCGGCGAAGATGCCGACCAGATTGTCGGCCTCGGGGCGGGCCTCGAGGCCCTTCTCCTCGGTCGGTAGCGGCTCCGGATCGGTCTTGGCCTTGCGGATCTTCTGCGCGATGGTGTCGGCATCGTCGGTCAGATTGATGCGCGAATTGTCGGATGCATCCGACTTCGACATCTTCTTGGTGCCGTCGCGCAAGCTCATCACGCGCGTCGCCGGGCCCGTGATCAAGGGTTCCGGCAACGGGAAGAACAGGCCGTCATTGGTGCCCTGCGCGCGGATGGAATCGCCGAAATCGTTGTTGAACTTCTGCGCGATGTCGCGCGAGAGCTCGAGATGCTGCTTCTGGTCCTCGCCGACCGGAACGTGGGTGGCGCGGTAGAGCAGGATGTCGGCGGCCATCAGCACGGGATAGTCGAACAGACCGACCGAGGCGTTCTCGCGGTCCTTGCCCGCCTTCTCCTTGAACTGGGTCATGCGGCCGAGCCAGCCCATGCGCGCGACGCAGTTGAAGATCCAGGCGAGCTCGGCGTGGCCGGAGACCTGGCTCTGGTTGAACACGATGTGCTTCTTCGGATCGATGCCGCTGGCGATGAAGGCTGCGGTGACTTCGCGGGTGTTGCGCGCGAGCTCGGCCGGGCCGCCCCAGACGTCCACGCCTTGCGTGATCGCGTGCATGTCGACGACGCAATAGATGCAGTTGTGGGTTTCCTGCATCTTCACGAAATTGACGATCGCGCCGAGGTAATTGCCGAGGTGCAGATTACCGGTCGGCTGGACGCCCGAAAAGACCCGTTCAACGAATGGCATGGTAAGCCTTCCCATAGGTATTCGGCCGTCGTTTCCAACAGCGGCGCTGCCCCGTCAAGGGTAATTCGCGCCCCTCACGCGCGCTGGTCCTGCGGGGCGGGCCGCTTCAAGGCACTGGCCGCCTCGCGCCAGGAGGCCGCGCCGAGGATTTGCAGCAGCAGGCCGTAGACGGCAATCCCGGCGCCGATCTGCGCGCCCAGCACGATGAAGCGGATCAGACCGTGCGCTTCGGCCGGGATGAGATCCGCGGTCAGCCAGAGCAGGGCGCCCATGGCGGCCGCGGCGAGCACGATCCGCGGCAGCCGCTTTCGCGCGGCTGTATCGACCGAGAAGCCGAATTCGCTGGTGCCTTTCCGGAGCAGCGAAAGCGCGCTGCTCCAGGCGCCGGCCGCGATGCTCGCGGCGATCCCGCTCGCGCCGAAGAAATGGTCGAGCAGGACGGCGAGGGCGATTGCCACCACAAAGCCTTTGGCCGTGGCAATGAGCGGCGTCATCGTGTCGCTGCGGGCGAAGAAGGCCGGCGATAGCGCCTTGATCAGCACGTGGGCCGGCAGGCCCAGCGCCAGCCACATCAGCGCATGCGCGGTGGCGACGCTGTCCTCGGCGCCGAAGGCGCCATGCTCGAACAGCAGCCGCACGATCGGCTCGGCCAGCACGATCAGGCCGAGCGTCGCCGGCAGCGCCAGCCCCGTGGCAAGCTCCAGCGCGCGCGATTCCGCATGCGCCACCGCGTCGCGGTCGCCGCTCCCCACCGCGCGCGTCAGCTCCGGCACCAGCACGGTGCCCATGGCGACGCCGACGATGCCGAGCGGCAGCTCGATCAGGCGGTTGGCGAAATAGAGCCAGGATACGGCGGAGGGCGTCGCGGACGCGATGATCGCGCCGGCCACCATCAGCCATTGCGGGCCCGAGCTTGCGATCATGCCGGGGATCGCCTTGGCGAAAAAGCCGCGTATCTCCGTGTCGAAGCTGACGCGCAGCGGCGTCGCGAGGTTTGCACTTCGCTGCGACAGCAGCATCGCGAGTTGCAGCAGGCCTGCGACGCCGACCGTGGCCGCCAGCATCCACGCGGCGAGAGGTGCATCGGCATGCCAGACGAGCAGCATCGCGATCGCGGCGATCAGCGCGATGTTGAACAGCAGCGGCGAGAACGCCGTCAGCGCAAACCGCCCCTGCGCATTCAATAGCCCCATCAGCACCGTGACGGGGCCGGCGAAGGCGAGATAGGGCAGCATCAGCCGCGCGTTCTGGACCGCGAGATCGAGCGTCGCGCTGCCGAGAAAGCCCGGCGCGATGATCGTAATGATCAGCGGCATCACCAACGCGATGACGACCGAGACCGCGATCAGCACCACGCTGACCGTGCCGAGCACGCGGCCTGCGAAGGCGGAGGCGGCCTCTTCGCCGTCGCGCTCACGGACGCGCAGCCAGGCCGGGATCAGGGCCGCATTCAGCGCGCCCTCGCTGAGCAGGCGCCGCACAACGTTGACGAGCTGGAACGCGGCCAGGAACGCGTCCGCCACCGCCCCGGTGCCGAGCAGCGCCGCGATCAGGGAATCGCGGGCAAAGCCCAGCAGCCGCGAGGCCAGTGTTCCCGTCGAAACGGTCAGGAAGGAGCGGATCATCGGCTGTTATAATACCGTTGCTTGCCCGTGCAGGCCCGGTCGTGATAGGCCGCGAGCCGGATTTCAGGCCGACAGGAAGCGGATTTTGCCGGTAATCGCAATCCGCCAAACAGGATCAAGGTGAATGGCTGACGTGAAATATGACGTTCTCGGCATCGGCAACGCGCTGTTCGACGTGCTGGTCCGGACCGATGAGGCCTTTCTGGCCAAGCATGCGATGACCAAGGGCAGCATGTCCCTGATCGACGAGGCGCGTGCCGCCGCGATCTACGCAGACATGGGTCCGGCGACGGAAGTCTCGGGCGGATCTGCCGCCAACACTATTGTCGGCGTCGGCAGCCTGGGGGCCCGCGCGGCCTATGTCGGCAAGGTCAAGGACGACCAGATCGGCAAGCTCTATGTCCACGACATCCGCGCGGCCGGCGTCGCCTTCAACACGCCCGCCGCCAAGGACGGTCCCGCCACCGGCTGCTCCTACATCCTGGTGACCGGCGACGGCGAGCGCACCATGAACACCTATCTCGGCGCCGCGCAGGACCTCTCGCCCGCCGACATCGATCCGGCCGAGATCGCGTCTGCCGGCATCGTCTATCTCGAGGGCTATCTCTGGGACCCCAAGAACGCCAAGGACGCCTTCGTCAAGGCGGCCGGCATCGCACATGAGGCCAAGCGCAAGGTGGCGCTGACGCTGTCGGACTCGTTCTGCGTCGACCGTTATCGCGACGAGTTTCTGGGCTTGATGCGCAACGGTACCGTCGACATCGTGTTCGCCAACGAGTCCGAGCTGCACTCGCTCTACATGACCTCGGACTTCGACACCGCGCTGAAGCAGCTGCGCAATGACGTCAAGCTCGGCGTCGTCACCCGCAGCGAGAAGGGCTGCGTGGTGGTGACGCCGACGGACGCGGTCGCCGCTCCGGCTTCGCCGATCAAGCAGTTGGTCGACACCACCGGCGCCGGCGATCTGTTCGCGGCGGGCTTCCTCTACGGCCTCGCGCGCGATCTGTCCCACAAGCAGTGCGGCGAGCTCGGCGCGCTTGCCGCCGCCGAAGTGATCCAGCACATCGGCGCCCGCCCGCAAGTGTCGCTGAAGGAATTGGCGAAACAGCGCGGGCTGACGGTTTAGGAAAGTCGCGCCTCAACCTCTGCTGTCATCGCCCGGCTTGACCGGGCGATCCAGTATTCCGAGACATCAGTGGATCATCGAGGAGCCGCGGCGTACTGGATCCCCCGCTTTCGCGGGGGATGACAATCGTCGTGGGGGCAGGGCCGTACGCCAAGTCGCCTCACGCCGCCTTCTGTCCGCTCCCCGCATCGAGCCCGGCATAGATTCCACGTTCGAATCCTGTGAAGGCCTCGATGCACTTGGCGTCGATGAACGGCAACACCTGCATGAGGATCACGCCGGAAACATCGCGCGCCGGGTCGATCCAGAAATAGGTGTTGGCGAGACCAGCCCAGGCGAGGCTGCCGGCACTGCGGCCCTCCGGCGTTTTGGCTGTGTTGATCAGGAAGGACAGTCCCCACTTCTTCACGATGTCAGGGAAGAGATCGACATCGTTGGTGTACATGGGCGCAACCGTCGTCATCTTGCCAATGGTGAGGTCGCCGATGTGGTTCTGGCCCATCAGCGCGACCGTTTCGGGCTTCAACACCTGGTTTCCGTTGCCGCGGCCCTTGCTGAGGATCATCTGGGTGAACTTGATGTAGTCGCCGGCAGTGCCGTAAAGGCCGCCACCACCCATGCAAAATTCCGGATTCTGCTCGATCTCGAACGGGATCGGCGCCAGCGATCCATCCTCGCCGCGAGCATGGGTGGCGACCAGCCGCTTGCGCATGTTGTCGGTGATCTTGAAGCCGGTGTCGCTCATGCCGAGCGGGGTGAAGAGATTGTCGCGCAGATAGGCATCGAGCCGCTTGCCGCTGACGGCTTCCACGGCCTTGCCGACGAAGTCGATGTTGATGCCATATTCCCAGCGCGTGCCGGGATCAGACATGATCGGCGTCTTCAGCGCGATGTCCTGGCAGGAGAAGATGTTCGGGGTTCCGGTCTTCTCCAAATAGAGTGCGAGATCGCCATTCCACACATTGTAGGCAAAACCGGCGGTGTGGGTCATGAGCTGGCGCAGCGTGATCGGCCCCTTCGCCGGCCGCAGCTTCGGCTCGCCCGCGGCGTCGAAGCCTTCGAGCACCTGCGGCTTGGCGAGGTCGGGCAGCACCTCGCCGATCGGCTTATCGAGCGACAGCTTGCCTTGCTCGACCAGTTGCATCGCGCCCGCCGATGTCACCGCCTTCGTCATCGAGGCGATCCAGAACACGCTGTCCTCGGTCATCGCGTCGGGCTTCGACAAATCGCGTTTGCCGAACGCGCCATGATACAGCACGTCGCTGCCGCTCGCGGCGATGGCGACCACGCCGGGGATTTCCTTGGCGTCGCTTGTCTTACGCAGGATCTCGTCGATCTCGGCTTGGCTATGCATACGCGTTTCCTCCGGTTTGATTATTGTTGGAAGTGATCGATTGTCCTCCCTGAGGTCGCGTGCGGCAAGTCTCTCAACTTGCGCGCCGGTCGCGATGTCGTGACTTGACGGTGCGCTGTCGCCGCAGGACGACAACACGGGCTGAGGTGCAACACTCCGTCACAATCTGCGGTGGATGGCCGCAACTCGCCGTGACCTTGGATGGACGCAGGCGATATGTTTTCAGTGTTTGAAGCACTTGAAACATTTTGTGCGTTGCGGCGTTCAGCACATGGCCCGATCGGCGCCTGACGTTAGAACTTGATGCAATTTGCGGTCGTTCAAGACCGCGAGGGGGACCTCAAATGATTTCGACCTGGAGCGAATGGAAGCGCTATCCCCGTCCTGGACGAGGAGACAATCTGGAGGCGCCGATCTCGCCGGGCATTTACGAGGTCCGGATCGCCGGCACCGGCGCACTCTACTCGTTCGACGCGGTCGACAATCTCGCGCAGTCGCTGGCGCTGCTGCCGGTCGGCTCGAAGTCGTGGTTCGGCCGCCGCGACACCTCCGACGTTCCCGATCTCGAATACCGGACGTGTGCGACCTCATCGAAGGCCGATGCCAAGGCCGCCGCCGAGCGCATGATCGGCCGGCGCGAGACCTATATGAGCGGCGCGGCCTAAGGCCGCCCCCAGCTTAGCTCCCATCAGATGTGCGTTGCGGGACGGTGCATTGCGCGCCGTCTCTCCTTATATTCCGGGCCAATCGATGTCCCGAGGAGCAACGCCATGACCCCGACCGCCGCCGCACGCGCTCAACAATCTACCGCCACTCTGCGCGACCGGTTGAAGGACCCCTCGCTGCTGAAGGAAGCCTGCTACATCGACGGCGCTTGGGTCGGCATGCCGGTGTTCGCCGTCAACAATCCTGCGACCGGGGTCGAGATCGCCAAGGTCCCGCAGCTCGGTGCGGACGATACGACCAAGGCGGTCGAAGCCGCCGAGCGTGCGTTCCCGGCCTGGGCCAAGCACACCGCAAAACAGCGCTCCAACATTTTGCGCAAATGGTTCGAGCTGATCATCGCCAATCGCGAGGACCTTGCGCTGATCCTCACCTCCGAGCAGGGCAAGCCGCTGTCGGAAGCGCTCGGCGAGGTCGATATCGGCGCCGCCTATATCGAGTTCTTTGCCGAAGAGGCGCGCCGCGTCTATGGCGAGACCATCCCGACGCAGCGGCCGGATGCGCGACTGCTTGCGATCAAGCAGCCGATCGGCGTCTGCGGCGCCATCACACCGTGGAATTTCCCGAACTCCATGATCACGCGAAAGGTGTCGCCGGCGCTGGCCGCGGGCTGCACCGTGGTGCTCAAGCCTGCCAACGAGACGCCGCTGTCGGCGCTGGCGCTGGCCGTGCTCGCCGAAAAGGCCGGCATCCCCAAGGGCGTGCTCAACATCATCACCGGCGACGCGCCGCCGATCGGCAAGGTGCTGTGCGAGCATCCGGCGGTGCGCTTCGTCGGTTTCACCGGCTCGACCGCGGTCGGCAAGATCCTCTACCAGCAGGCCTCCGTCGGCGTGAAGCGGCTCGGCCTCGAGCTCGGCGGCAATGCGCCGTTCATCGTGTTCGACGATGCCGACATCGATGCTGCGGTCGAAGGCGCCATCGTCTCGAAATACCGCAACATGGGCCAGACCTGCGTCTGCGCCAATCGCATCTACGCCCAGGACAAGATCTACGACGAGTTCGTGCAAAAGCTTTCGAAGAAGGTCGCGGCGATGAAGATCGGCGACGGCACCGAGAGCGGCGTCACGCAGGGGCCCCTGATCAACATGAAGGCGGTCGACAAGGTCGAACGCCACATCGCGGATGCGGTGAAGCGCGGTGCCAAGGTCGTCACCGGCGGCAAGCGTAGCGAGCTCGGTCGTTCGTTCTTCGAGCCGACGGTGCTCGCCGACGTCAAGCCGGACTCGCTGGTGTCGCAGGAAGAGACGTTCGGCCCGCTTGCGCCGGTGATCCGCTTCAAGGACGAGGCGGACGTCATTGCGATGTGCAATGCCTCGCCGTTCGGTCTCGCCTCCTACTTCTACTCCCGCGATCTCGGCCGCGTCTGGCGCGTCGCCGAAGCGCTGGAGTCAGGCATGGTCGGCGTCAACACCGGTCTGATCACCACGGAAGTCGCGCCCTTCGGCGGCGTCAAGGAAAGCGGCCTTGGCCGCGAAGGCTCGCGTCACGGCATGGAAGAATATGTCGAGATCAAATACGTGATGATGGCCGGGGTGTGAGGGCGTAGCTGTCTCCACAACCGTCATGGCCGGGCTTGACCCGGCCATCCACGACTTATCGGGACAGGCCCGGGCATCACGAGCGTCATCAGCGTTGCAGCTCAGGGCGAGCTGATCCAGGGACTGTCCACGTCTGCGACGAGGCTCTTCGCCCAATCGATGAACACCCGCACTTGTGGAGCCAAATGCTCGCGTGCCGGAAACATGATCGATAGCGGGCGATGGACGGGCCGCAACTTCGGCAGGACCCGCACGAGCATTCCGTTGTTCAGATATTCCTTGACGACGCAGCCGGGCACCTGGATCAGCCCCATGCCGGCGAGAGCGCACGCAAGGAAAGCCTCCGTGTCGTTCACGAGGATGCCGGTTTCCAGGCGAAGCTCGCGCTCGCCGGTCCCCCGCGGAAGACGCCAGGGGATGGCGACATGGCCCCGGCCCGAAAAATAATTGACTGCGCGATGACCCCTGAGGTCCTCGACACTTTCCGGAGTGCCGAACCTGTCGAGGTAAACAGGTGACGCGCAGATCAACATGGCCATCTTGGCGAGAACGCGCCCGACGAGGCTGCTGACCGGCAGGTCGCCGATCCTCAGCACGCAATCGATACCTTCTGCGATCAGATCGACCGGCTGATCGCTGACACCGAGGATGAGATCGATGTCAGGGTATTTTGCCTGGAAGTCCGGAAGATTTGGGATGATCAGTGGTTTGGCGATCGCAACGGGGATATCGACCCGCAGGCGTCCCTTTGGCGCGTCGCCGGCGCCGCCAAACAGGTTACGCGCTTCCCCGACCTCGTTGAGGATTGCGACCGAGCGATCATAGAACAATCGCCCTTCACTCGTCAGGGAGGTCTGGCGCGTCGTTCGATGCAGCAGTCTTGCGCCGATCGACTTTTCCAGTTCGCTCACGGCGTTCGTCACGGTGGGACGGGTCGCGCGAAGGGCCTCGGCCGCCCGCGTAAAACTCCTGTTCTCCGCAACGGCCACGAAGACTTTCAATTGCTGCAGAAAGTCCATGCGTCTTCTCCATCGGGCGCGATCTCAACCGCACCCAGATTGTTATAAAATATCATAACAATAAAGTTCAAATTTCACCGCTTCCGACGAACAAAGGGCGGAGCTATCTCCGGGTCCGGCAATTGGCCGAGACGAAATCCGGAAAGGCAGGAGATGGCCCGCGTTGTTCGCTTTCACGAATATGGTGACGCCGACGTTCTCAAGATCGAGGACATCGAGGTCGCGGCTCCCGAAGTCGATGAAGTCCAGATCGTGGTGCGCGCGATCGGGCTCAATCGGGCCGAGGTCATGTTCCGGCGCAACGCTTACGTGCAGCAGGCGCAGTTTCCCAGCCGGCTGGGCTATGAGGCGGCGGGTATCGTCAAAGCGGTCGGCGCGTCGGTGAGTGATTTCCGTCCGGGCCAGTCGGTGAGCGTCATTCCGACCGAAGACATGGCGCGATGGGGCACGTACAGCGAAGTCATCAATATTCCGGCCCGCAATCTGGTGGTGCATCCGAAAAACCTCACCTTTGCGCAGGCCGCCGCATCGTGGATGAAATATGTCACCGCCTGGGGTGCGCTGATCGAGCAAGCGAATCTGAAGGCGGACGACTACGTCATCGTCACGGCGGCATCCAGCAGCGTCGGGACTGCGGCGTTTCAGATCGCGCGCGCGGTGGGAGCGACGATCATCGCGACGACGCGGAGCAGCGCGAAGCGTAAGGCGCTGCTGGATGCAGGTGCCCATCACGTCATCGCAACCGCCGAAGAGGATCTCGTCTCGCGGGTGATGGAGATCACGAGCGGCAAGGGAGCGCGCGTCGTATTCGATCCGATCGGTGGTCCCGCCATCGAGCAGTTGGCGCATGCGATGTCTCATCGTGGGATCTTGATCGAGTACGGCGCCTTGAGCCCGGATATGGGCGCGTTCCCCCAATTTGCCGTGCTCGGAAAGAGCCTCACAATCAAGGGCTATCTCTACAACGAGGTCGTCGATGACGACGACGTGCTGGCGCGCGCGAAGAGATACATCTCGGAAGGCCTTTCATCCGGGACGCTGAAGCCGGTGATCTCCCGAAGTTTCGAGTTCGATCAGATCCAGGAGGCAACGCGCTTCCTGGAGTCGAATGAGCAGATCGGAAAGATCGTCGTCACGGTCTGAGACCCGCAACACAGTTAGGGATGATGGAATGACGAACACGAACAACTGGCAGGCCGCCGGCCTGAACCGACGGAAAATCGGCGACTACATCGTCACTGCGATCGTCGACGGCGTCGTCAGCGTGCCGTTCGATCTCTTGTCCGGAATAGGACCTGACGAGGCGATGAGCATGACGGTGGCGACGGGACGTCATCCGTCATCCGCGATGACCGTCAGCGCCTATCTGATCGAGGGAAAAAGCCGGACCATATTGGTCGATGGCGGCGGCGGCGGCATCCACGGTTGGGGAGGGCGTTTGCATGCCTCGCTTGCCACGGCCAATGTGAACCCGCTCGCGATCGACCAGATCCTGTTGACCCATGCCCATCCGGATCATGTCGGAGGTCTCGTCGGGGCCTTGCCGTCGGCGCCCCAGTTTCCAAACGCCGAGATCGTGATGCACGACGCCGAATTCGCCTTCTGGTCGGATGATGCGAATCTCAATCAGGCCCCGGACGCGATGAAGCCGTTCTTTCAGGCCGCCCGAAGTGTATTCGAGGCCTATGGCGCGCGGCGTCGGACGGTCAGTGCAGGGCAAGTCGCGCCCGGCATCGTGATCGAACATCTCCCCGGCCACACCCCCGGACATAGCGGCTACCGGATCGATGGCGGCGATGCGTCCCTGCTGATCTGGGGCGACATCGTTCACTATCCGGATATTCAGGTGCCCAGGCCCGACGTGACGATCGCGTTCGACGCCGATCCGCAGGCGGCCGCAGAAACCCGAAAGAAAATGCTGGAAAGAGTCTCCGCGACCGGAGAGCTCGTCGCCGGAATGCACCTCAATTTCCCCGGGTTCGCGCGGCTGTCGAAGAAGGGACAGTCGTTCGAAATCCGTCATGAACCCTGGTCCGCGGAGCTCATCTGAGCCGAGAGGGTATGCGCGCAAAGGCTCGCGTCACGGCATGGAAGAATATGTCGAGTTCAAATATGTGATGATGGCGGGGGTCTAAAGCCCTCGCTCGATCAATTCCGGCTTCGACGCAGTTGACTCGGACTGTATCCGAGTTCGCGGCGCATCCATTTGGCCAGATGAGATTGATGGGAAAAGCCCGCCTCCAGGGCGATGTCGCTGAGCTTGCGATCGCCCTGGAGGAGGAGCAGGCGTGCATGCTCCACCCGCCGTCTCAGGATGTAGCGATGGATCGTGACGTCCATGGCCGCCTTGAACCAGGTCCGCAGATGTGAGCTGCTGACACCGGCCTCGCGGCAGAGAATGTCGATCGTGAGCGGCCGGTCGAGATTGGCATCGATATAGGCCAAAACCCTCTGGAGCTGCTCGTTCGACAGGCGCGCCGCCTGCGCCGGCGGATCATTCGTCAGGCTGAGCAGCTCCACCGCCAGGGCCATCCCAACATTTTCGGCAAACAGCGGACCGCTCGGCGAGCCCGCTTTCACGTCGCTTTCGAGCGCCTGTCCGAGCAGAATGATGCGGTCATTCCGCAGCATATGATGATGTGCGAGTCGGGCGGACGCCAATTGTCCGCTCCGGGATGCCGCATGATCGAGCATGCGCGGCGCGAGCCGGATCTGAAGCGATTTGTAGGGCGTTTCCGCGACGAAGCCGCCGATGGCGCCGGACGGAATCACATCGATATCGCCGGCCTGACGCAGAAACCTGTCTCCGGTCTCGAGGCAAAGTGAGCGCGTCGCAGGGCTGAGGTGGATGATGATCCGGTGATCGCCGATCGGCTCCAGCGCCACGGAATTCGGCTCGGTGCGCGTGGCCGCGGCGGTGCTGCCGGTCGATGTTGGCGCAGAACTCGATCTCGCACGCATGGCCGGCTCTTCGGGCTCCAAGGTCTTGGCAGAACGTGTCCGGTATTTGGCGCATCGTGCGCGATTTTCAACGGCAGGAGCGTCAAAGAACTCATCTGTCGTTTCGTGACACATGAGGAAGCAAAGTGAGTCATTACGTGATTGTCGGAGCTGGCCCGGTCGGGCGCGAAACCGCGCGCCTTCTGGCGGAGGAAGGGCACAGCGTCATCCTGACCAGCAGGAATGCCGGATCGCTCAGTGCCGGAGCTGTACGAACGGTTTCGTCGGATGCCACTGACGCCGCGCAGCTGGCGGCCCTGAGCAAGGGCGCCGACGCGATCTTCATGTGCGCCATGGCGGCCTATCATCGATGGCCGACCGACTTCTTTCCGATCATGGATGGAACGGTCAAGGCAGCCGAGCAGGTTGGCTCCCGGCTGCTCGTGGTCGGAAATGTCTATGGCTATGGCGCGCGGGCCGCGAGCCCTCTCACGCCGGACCTGGATCCGGACCCGACCAGTCGAAAGGGCACGACCCGGCACATCATGTGGCAGCGCGCCCTGCGATCGAGCGTTCCTGCGCTCGAGATTCGCGCCAGCGACTATCTCGGCGACGGTGCGGTCGCGTATTTTTCGCTGCTGGCGTTGCCGTCTCTCCTCAAGAGCGGGCCTGTGGCCTTCCTCGGCGATCCGGATGCGGCGCATGCCTGGTCCTTCACCAAGGACACCGCGAAGACGCTGGTTGCCGCGTCGCGCTTCACCGGACAATGGGGGCGCGCCTTTCACGTGCCTTCGCAATCCGCGTCGGTGCGCGAACTGGTGCACCGATTCGCGGCCGCGCTGAAGATTGACGTCCCGAATCTGTCACGGCTCACCTCGGCCGACCTGGAAAGCATCGGCTTCGACGAGGGGATCGAGATGTCCTATCTGTTCGAGAAGCCGCTCCTGCTCGATGCCGGCGACACCGAGAAATTGCTGGGGGTCACTGCAAGCAGTCTGGACACGATGGTCCACGACACCTTGTCGCAACTGGTGGGCATGGGTGCAAAGAGGAAGGAAGCGAAATGAGTGAACTGGTGACCATCCCGTCCAGAACGACATCGCGATCTGGAACGAGCGAGATGCGGCAACGCGCCGGATGCTGATCGAGGGGGGCTTCAGCGAGGCGCATGTTTATATGTCGAGATCGAAATACGCGATGATGGCAGGGCCTAACCCGCAGGAGGCGGCTCGAAAGCCGCCTCCTGCTCGTGCGTTTGCGCCATTACAGGGGGCTTGCCAGCGCAGGCCCTCACCGCCGCAGCACCGCAATCGTCCGGTTCGCGAACGTCAGTCGCTCCGCCATCACCGACACGAAATAGGTCAGCAGCTTGTGGCTGAGCGCGGGATCCTCCTCCTTGATCGCGTCGAACTGGTGCGTGTTCAGCACGTAGAGTACGCTGTCGACTTCGGCCTGGATGGTCGCGCTGCGCGGAGCGTGCGAGACGAGGCCCATTTCACCGATCGTGGTGTAGCGCCCCAAGCTGCGCACGCGCGTGGTGCGGTCGTCCTCGGCAGGCACCATGATGCCGACGCGGCCGTCGAGGATGAAATGCATGGAATCGGCGGGATCGCCGGCCTGCACGATGACCTCGCCCGCGCTGACCTCGATACGCTGGCAGCGGTGGATCAGCGCGTCAGCATCGTCCTCGCTGTCGAGAATCCCCGCGAACCAGTCGCGCAGGCTGGCCTCTTCCTGCGCCAGCCCCTGATGCTGCGCGATGATCTCGTTCTCGCACCATTCCAGCGCGTGATCGAGCTCGGGAATGATGGTGACGCCTTCGCCGATGAAATCGCTGGAGCGCAGCACCTTCTCGGCAGCGGCCGACAGATGCACCAGGATCAGCTCGACGCCGAGCTCGGCGGCGCTGCGCTTGATCTGGGCAAAGCTGTAGGCGGCGGAGGAGTCGACGCCGGTGACGAGTTTGAAGTCGAACAGCAGATAGCGGCACTCCGGGCGCTCCTGGAGCAGCCGCTTGACGTGCTGGTACAGCCGGTTGGCCGAGCCGAAGAAGAGATAGCTCTGCAGGTTCAGGCCCTGGATCTTGCCGCCATGGGCCTGCAGCACCTCCTGGTCGTCGCGCGAGCGGTCGAGCGAGGAGCGATACTCCGAGCCGTCGAAACTGTACTTGATCGATTCCACCCTTGCGGCGCTGAACGCAAAGGTCGCGCAGCCGATGATGATGCCGATCAAAATACCGGGGACGAAACCCCAGACCACGATGATCGCGATGATGGCGATCAGCGAGAGATATTCCAGCTTCGACAGCCGTTTGCGCGATTCGATGATCCATTTGTGCAGCTGGTCGGCGCCGAGATAGAGCAGCAAGCCGCCGAGCACGAATTTCGGGATGAAGCCGAGCAGATCGGGCGCGATCGCGAGCATCAGCAGCGACATCGCCGCGACCGTGAGGCCGGACAGCCGCCCGCGGCCGCCGCTCGAGAAGTTGAGCACCGAGCGGCTGACCGAGATGCAGCCGGCATAGCCGCCGAGCACGCCGGTCAGCATGTTGGCGGTGCCGGTGACGTTGAGCTCGCGCTCGAGATTGGCCTCGCGATGCACGGCCACCTCGATTCCCGTCGTGTTGAACAGCGTGCTCGACGCGGTCACGAAGATCACGGCGACGAGATTGCCGAGCAGGTCCGGCACGGCGAACCAGGGATAGTGGATCAGGCCATCGACGTGCCAGGGCACCATGAAGGCCGCCTGCGGCGGCGGCTGGAAGGTCCAGCCCAGCGCGCGGGCCTCATTGAGCGAGACGCCCGTGATCCAGAACGCCAGATGCGCGGTGAGCACGCCGCCGACCAGGATGATCGGCAGTCCGAACGGGCTGCGCGAGCGATGCCAGGTCAGGTACAGCACCAGCGCCATGGCGCAGGCGGCACCGAGTTCCGACAGCGCGATGCCGTTGGCAAGGCGCGTCAAGGTCGCGAACTGCACGGGGTGATCGGTGATGACCCGGATCGCGCCCATCACGATGAGCAGTCCGGTCGCGCCGAGGAAGCCGCCGACCACGGGATAGGGCACGTAGCGAATGGCGCGGCCCATCCGCGTCAGGCCCAGTCCGCACAGCACGACGCCAGTCAGCACCGTCGACAGACCGAGCGTGATCAGGACGGGCGAGAGCAACGGCGCGGCCGGATTGGCCGCCACCACCCGTTCGACCAGCGAGGCCGCCAGAATGCCCGTCACCGCGGCGGTCGAGCTGTCGGGGGCGGCAATGGCGAAGGACAGGGAGCTGCCGAGCGCCACGATGGCGGCCAGCACGGCGGAGCTGATGAAGGTCGCCGCGATGCCGTAGGACAGATAGGGCGAGAGCGGGCCGGCGAAGATCAGCAGCGAATAGGACAGCCCGAAGGTGACAGTCAGGACGCTGGCGGCACTGCCACCCAATATATCATTCAGCGCACGCTTGAGAGCCGGCTCGAGCCGCGGAGCCGGAGTGAAGGTAATTGCTGGATCGGTCACGCCCTGCCGCTCGCCCTTGAAGACATTCCGTTTTGAGACGTAGACGAGTACGGGCTTAGCGCAACAGGATTCTTGTAACTATGAAGTATCCGACAGTTTCGCGCGGCTCGATGCGGATGTGGGTCCACGGCATGTGAATGGCAGGTCACGCATCAGGATGGAGACGAAGCCCGCGCCACAAACTCAGTGTCGTCCCGGACAAGCACAGCTTCCGACAACGCGTAGCGTTGTCTGGAGCGGAGCGCCGATCCGGGACCCATACCCCCGGGGAGCAGTGTGACGAAGACTCTTGGTGATACCGCGACCGACTGCAATCGAAGGATCACGCGGTATGGGTCCCTGCTTTCGCACGGACGACAGCGGAGAAAGCAGCAGCCCGGCCTAAATCTTCAGGTCTTTCCCCGTCACCCGCCGATACGCTTCCAGATACCGCTTGCTGGTCGCATCCACGACGCTTGCCGGCAGCGGCGGTGGCGGGGCGTCGCCGTTCCAGCGGCCGGCGCGGCGCTCAACATCGAGATAGTCGCGCAAGGGCTGCTTGTCGAAGCTCGCCTGCGGCTGGCCGGGCTTGTAGGCATCGACCGCCCAGAACCGCGAGGAATCCGGCGTCATCACCTCGTCGATCAGGATGATGCGGCCGTCCTTGTCGCGGCCGAACTCGAATTTGGTGTCCGCAATGATGATGCCCTGCTCGCGCGCGAGCTCCTCGCCGAGCGTGTAGATCGCGCGCGTCATGCTCTCGAGCGTGTAGGCGACCTCGTCGCCGACGACCGCGCGCATCTTCGCGATCGTGATGTTCTCGTCATGGCCGCTTTCGGCCTTGGTCGCCGGGCTGAAGATCGAAGGCTCCAGCTTCTCGCTCTCGACGAGACCGGCCTTCAGCTTCTCGCCGGCGAGCGTGCCGCTGGCCGCATATTCCTTCCAGGCTGAGCCGGAGAGATAGCCGCGGATCACACATTCAATCGGAAACACGGTGGTGCGGCGCGACAGCATGGCGCGGCCGAGGATATCGGCGCGATGCGGTTTCAGCGCCGGCACGGCGGCGATGATCTCGTCGGTGTCGGCGCTGATCATGTGATGCGGCACCACGCCTTCGAGCTTGCCAAACCAGAACGCGCTGATCTGCGTCAGCACCGCGCCCTTCATCGGGATGGTCTCGCCCATCACGACGTCGAAGGCGCTGATGCGGTCGGTGGTGACGAGCAGCAGGCGGTCGTCGTCGACGGCGTAGATATCGCGCACCTTGCCGCGGCCGATCTTGGGCAGCGGCAGGTTGCTGGAGAGCATGGTGGTCATCGGCAAAGCTTTCGCACGGGACATCCGGCCGCGCCTGATGGCGAGGCCGGAAACCGGATTAGCCTATTCCGGCAGCGGAATGAACTCATGTTCCTGCGGAACCCCGGCGAAGCGGCCGGTTTTCCAGTCCTGCTTGGCCTGCTCGATCCGTTCCTTGCTGGAGGAGACGAAATTCCACCAGATGTGGCGCGGGCCTTCCAATGCGTCGCCGCCGAGAAACATCATCCGCGTCGCCTTGAGCGCCTTCACGGTGATGCGGTCGCCGGGGCGGAAGATCAGCAGCCGCGGCCCCTCATAGCGCTCGTTGGCGATCTCGACCTCGCCGTCGACGATATAGATCGCGCGCTCCTCATGATCGGGGTCGAGCGGAACGGTCGCGCCCGCCACCGCCGTGACCTCGGTATAGAACCAGGGCGACACCATCGTAACAGGCGAGGTGATGCCGAAGGCGGAGCCCGCGATCACCCGCGCGGTGAAATCGCGCTCGGAGATCATCGGCAGATCGCCGGCGGCGTAATGCTGGAACGAGGGTTCGATCTCCTCCGATCCGGCCGGCAGCGCGATCCAGCTTTGCAGGCCCAGCATCTTTTGGCCCGAGGCGCGCTGTGCATCTGGCGTACGCTCGGAATGGGCGATGCCGCGCCCGGCCGTCATCAGGTTCATCGCGCCCGGCGAGATCTCCTGGACGTTGCCCTCGCTGTCGCGGTGCATGATCGCGCCGTCGAACAGATAGGTGACGGTGGCAAGCCCGATATGCGGATGCGGCCGCACGTCCATGCCCTTGCCGGAGACGAACTGCACCGGGCCGAAATGATCGAAGAAGATGAAGGGCCCGACCATTTGCCGCTTGCCGTGCGGCAGCGCGCGCCGCACTTCAAATCCGTCGCCGAGATCGCGCGTGCGCGGTACGATGACGAGATCGAGCGCGTCGCAGGACATGGGATCGCCGAGCACGGGATCGTTCGAGGGTTGCCAGCTCATGGTGGACTCCTGTTCTTTGCTGGTATGATCGTAGCAGAACAATGATGGGAACGGGAGGAGACAGATGATTCCGCCGCTCAAGCCTGGTGCTGTTCTGCTTCAGGCCACAGGTCCCAGAATAGAGACGGAACGCCTGATCCTGCGGCCGTGGCGCGCCAGCGATATCGCGCCGAACGCGATGATGCTGACCGATCCCGGCACGGCGCGCTTCATCGCGCCGGACGGCAAGCCTGTGACCACCGAGATCGGCGGTTGGCGCAATGCCGCGGTGATGTCCGGGCATTGGGCGCTCTACGGCTTTGGCATGTTCGCGGTCGAGGAGAAGTCGAGCGGCAAATATGTCGGGCGCGTTGGTCCCTGGTGCCCGCCGGGCTGGCCTGCCTTCGAGGTCGGCTGGGGCATTGCCCGGGAATTTCGCGGCAAGGGTTACGCGGTGGAAGCGGCCCGCGCATCGATCGACTGGTCGTTCGACAGTTTTGAGATCGACGAGATCATGCACTGTATCGACAGTGAAAATGCACCATCGCAAGCTGTGGCCCGCAGCCTGGGTGCACGGAAGGATCGGCAGATCGATCTGTTCGGCAAGCCCGCCGACGCCTGGATCACGTCGCGGGCTTCATGGCGGCGAAATTGAATCGATCTCCGATCTGACCTAAGTTCGCGGCGCTGACGAAGCGGACCGACCGGATGCTGCTGACCAACCTTGAACTCGCCTTTCGCGCCGCCAGCGTCGCGCTGCTGCTGGTGCTGGCGGCGTCATTGGTCTCCGATTTCCGCAATGTGCTGGCAGGACGCCTCGGCGCGGCCTTCGCACTCGGCTCGGCCGCGCATGCGGCGAGCTATTCGGTCGGCGTTACGTCGCTGGTTGCGGCGTGGCACGCCCCGCTGATCGCGCTGTCGACCGGCAACATCGTGGTGTTCTGGCTGTTCACGCGCGCGCTGTTTGACGATGAGTTTCGCCTGCGCGGGTGGCACGGATTGGTCTGGGCGCTGGTTACTGCCTTCAGCTTTGTTGGATGCCTCTGGTTCGCTCCCGGCGGCAACGCGCGCTTCTCCATCATCGCGGTCGATCTGATCGTGCTCGGCTTCATCGCGCTGGCAGTCGCGCAGATGATCAAGTCGTGGCCGGCGGATCTGGTCGAACGCCGCCGCAATGTTCGTGTCTTCATCGTTTGCGCCGCCGCGCTCTATGGCGGGGTGAATGCGGTGCTTCAGATCCTCGTTGCCGGCAGCGCGGGCGATGTCGCCAACACGATCAATAGCGGCGTGCTCGCCTGCATCGTTGCGGGGATTGCCTATGCGATGATGCACGTCGACGGTGCCGATCTGTTCCCGGCCGCAGTGGAGGCCGCGCCAGCGGTTGTTTTCAGTCCGCAAGCCACGGATGACGCTGCCGACCAAAAGCTCATCGAAGCCCTGATGCGGCTCATGGCGGACGAGCGGATCTATCGCCAGGAGAACATCACAATCGGCGCGCTGGCGGGCCGGCTGAAGATTCCCGAATACCGGCTGCGCCGGCTGATCAACCAGCGCCTCGGCTACCGCAACTTCAATGTGTTCCTCAACAACCACCGCATCGAGGAAGCCAAGGCCGCGCTCGCCGATCCCGCCCAGGCCGAGGTTCCCGTCATCACCATCGCCATGGACGCCGGCTTCCAGTCGCTCGGCCCCTTCAACCGCGCCTTCAAGGCGGTCACCGGCGTGACGCCGACGGAATACCGGCGGCTGAAGGTGAATGCGGCGTGACGCGTTCTTCACCTCTCCCCGCTTGCGGGGAGAGGTCGGATCGCTCTTGCGATCCGGGTGAGGGGGTACAGGTCTCACTGCCATCCCGCTCGTGGAGAGAGGCCCCTCACCCCAACCCTCTCCCCGTAAGAACGGGGCGAGGGAGCGTACCACCGCCGCGGTGGCATTTTCGTATTGCTTTCAAATAATTGACTTATTCCAAAATCGACCAGCCCCGCCCATATTCAACCAGCCCATTTCCAAATCCGGCGAGCGCTTCTCCGCCCGCTCCGGCTTCCTCCCGCCACGTCCCTTTAGCCGGAGAGAAAGCCCGTGACCCGCCGCCGCAAGATCGTCCTCCTCACCACCACCATCGCCTGTGCCGGCCTCGCGCTCGGCGCCGCCCGGGCCCGCGACGTGCCGAAGGTCGCGACCGGCTTCGTCGCCGACATCCTGTGCTCGGAGACGTTCGTCTCCGGCCTCGACCCCTTCCGCAACTTCACCGAGACCAACGACGCGATGCCCGGGACCGGCCTGATCACCTGGGCGATGGATTTTCGGGTCGACCGCGCGCGCAAGGACGTCACGGTGACGCTGTTCGGCATCGGCCGCAGCCATGCCGTCTATCGCGAGGGGCTCGGCTGCACGCTCGAGCACGGCACTGGCCTCACCGACGTGGCGCCACCGCCGGACGAGAGGCAGCCCGCGCTATTGCCGGAGATCGCCGGCCCCGCTCTCGTGCCGCCGCAGAGCGAGGGCTTGGCCGTCGCACTCGACCGCGCCTTCACCGAGCCCGCGCAGCCGCCCTACCGCCGCACCCGCGCCGTCGTCGTGATGAAGGCGGGCCGCATCATCGCCGAGCGCTATACCGACGGCATCGGGCCGGAGACGCCGCTGCTCAGCTTCTCCATGACCAAATCGGTGATCTCGGCGCTGACAGGCATTCTCGTGCGCCAGGGCAAGCTGAAGCTCGACGGACCCGGACCGGTTGCCGCCTGGAAAAATCCCAATGATCCGCGCCATGCCATCACCGTCGATCAGCTGCTGCGCCACACGGCGGGCCTCGCGCTCGGCAGCTCGTTGCAGGCTTCGCTCGGCTCCGCCTTCGAGCCTGTCAACCGCATGAAGTTCGTCGAGAACGACATGGCCACTTACGCCGCGAGCATGCCGCTTGCCACCGCGCCTGGCACGGCGTGGAATTATCACGACGGCAACATGCTCATCCTCTCGCATCTGATCCGCAATGCCGCTGGCGGCAATCCCGCAGATGCGCTGCGCTTCGCGCGCCGCGAATTGTTCGCGCCGCTCGGCATGCGCCATGTCACCCTCCAGCTCGACGGCTCAGGCACCATCGAGGGCTCGAGCGAGATGCTGGCGTCGGCGCGCGACTGGGCGCGCTTCGGCCAGCTCTATCTCAATGACGGCGTCGCCGGCGGCAAGCGCATCTTGCCGGAGGGCTGGGTGAACTATTCGGCCACGGCCACACCGGGCGGATGGGTCGGCATCGGCGCGGGCTTCTGGACCAACCAGGGCGAGAGCTTTGGCGCCAACTTCCGCGTGGAGCATGGCTGGCCGCGCGATGCGTTCTTCGCCAAGGGCACGATCGGGCAGTACACCATCGTGATCCCGTCGGAGAAGCTGGTGATCGTGCGGATGGGCCGCTCGCCGAACTGGCCGCCGGAAGCGGACGGCGTGTTCGATCTCGTGCGCGATGTGGTGACCGCGACGCGCACCACCTCTTCCCCCTCTCCCCGCTTGCGGAGGGAGGGTTGGGGTGAGGGGGAGTCTCCGCAAGGGAGGTGAGAGTCGGATTGGTGGAGAGTCCCCCTCACCCGGAATCCGCGCGTCGCGCGCATTCCGGCCTCTCCCCGCAAGCGGGGAGAGGCGAAGAGACGGCTCCTACCTCCCCAGCTCCGTCGCCTTGGCCACGCGATCGAACCGCTCCAGCGTCATGATCGCATCGGCGAACTTCTCCGCCCGCGCGTTCAGCACCGGGCGCGCCAAGGTCAGAAACTTCTGCTGCATGGCCTTAGTGTCCGGGAAAGACGTTGGCTCGCCCGAGGGATCGGCATAGACCCGCTCATGCACGCCATCGTCCGTCGTGATGCTGACGCGTGCGCCGAACGGGTGGGTGCGGCCGACCTCGAGGCGGTCGTCCTGCACCACGTCGAACTTGTCGGCGAGCGCGTCGATGGCGGCATCGCCAAGGCGGTTATAGTCGTCCCAGCCGAATGAGCCCTGGTCGAGTGCGAGCGCGCCGGTGAAGAACATCGAGAACTGGCCGCCGACGATCGAGCGCGGGTGGCGCTTGGTCGCGGCATCGCCGGTGAGCGTAATGCCGTTGCGATGCAGGCCGATCTCGACGCGCTTGACCTGGTCGGGGGTCAGATTGTGCTCGCGCCGCATCGCGATCAGCGCGTCGATCGCGGCATGCGTGTAGCGGCAGCTCGGATACGGCTTCACGCCGATCTTCATGGTCTCGTAGGTCTTGCCGAGCTCGGCCACCGCCTTGTCCGGATGTGCATCGTCGGTGTAGCCGGCGAGCAGGCCATGCTTGCCCTCGACCGATTCCGTCGAGCCGACGAAATCGTTGCGCGCCAATGTTGCGGCAATCACGCCGTTCATCGCGGCGGCGCCGACCTGGTAGCGCTTGTTCCAGGCGCCGTTGACCAGAAATTGCAGCGAGCCCGCAGCCTGGCTGCCGGAGACGCCGAAGGCGGAGATGATCTGCTGCTCGGAGAGACCAAACAGCTTGCCGGCCGCCGCGGCCGCGCCATAGGTGCCCGCGGTCGCGGTCGGGTGGAAGCCGCGCGCATAATGCGAGGTCGGATCGAGCGCGTTGCCGAGCCGGCAGCAGACTTCATAGCCCGCCACGATCGCGGTCAGCACGTCGCGGCCCGAGGCGCCGACCATCTCGCCGACGGCGAAGGCGGCGGGAACCACCGGCGCGCTCGGATGCAGCGAGGAATCGGCGTGGGTGTCGTCGAAGTCGAGGGAATGGCCGAGCGCGCCGTTGAGGAGAGCCGCCACCGCCGGTGTCCAGGTCTTGGTGTCGCCGAACACGGTGGACTCGCCCTTGGTGTCGAGCGCGAGCGCTTCCAGCATCTTCAGGATCGAGGGGGTGGATTCCGCTTCGGACCTAGCCCGGATGGCGCTGCCGAGGAAGTCCAGCGTCAGCACCTTGGCGCGATCCAGCACCTCCGCCGGAATATCCTGGTATTTCAGATTGACGACATAGGCGGCGAGCGTTGCGGTTTCGTGGGCCATCGTGTTTCCTCGTTTTGGCGCGCAAGTTAGGCGGGCTGATTTGGCCTTTCAAGCGGCCTTGCGGCCGCGGGCATCAGCTATGCTTTGGCCCTACGGGGATCGGACCGGGACATTCGACAATGGCATTCTCAGGCAAGGTGTTCGAGCGGATCCGGTCGCGGCGGACGCAGCTGGGACTGGCGATCCGGGTCACCGTGGCCGCGACCGCGGCCTATGCGATCGCCACCGCGTTGCATCTCTTGCTGCCGCTCTGGGCTGTCCTGACCTCGCTGATCGTGACCCAGATGAGCGTCGGCCGTTCGCTGAAGGCGACGCGTGACTATGTGCTCGGCACCATCGGCGGCGCGATCTATGGCGGCGCCATCGCGATCCTGATCCCCTATTCGAGTGAGGCGGGCCTGCTTGGCCTGCTGGTGCTCTCGGTCGCTCCGCTCGCCTTCATCGCCGCGATCAATCCGAGTCTGAGCGCCGCGACGGTGACGGCCGTGATCGTGCTGCTGGTCCCGACCATGCATCACTCCGATCCCATGACCTCGGCGATCGACCGTGTCAGCGAGGTTGGCGTCGGTGCGGTCACCGGATTGCTCGTCTCGTTCGTGGTGCTGCCTTCGCGCGCGGTGCGGCAGATCCGTGCCGTGGCCGCACAATTGCTCGAGCTGATCGCCGATGCCTTCACCGAACTGCTCGCCGGCCTGACCCGCGGCCGCGACAACGATGCGCTGCACCGGATCCAGGACGGCATCGGCACCGCCATGGTCGGCATGAATGCCATTGGCGCCGAGGCCGAGCGCGAGCGCGCCGCGCGGCTGTCGAGCGGGCCCGACACGGGTCCCTTGCTGCGAACCGTGCTGCGGCTGCGCCACGACGTCGTGATGATCGGCCGCGCCACGGTGGTGCCATTGCCGGTCGAGGTGCAGATGCGGTTAGCTGCGCCCTTGACGGAGGTCTCGACGGTGATCGCGCGCTTCCTGCGCGCGGCCGCCGCGGCCCTGCGCGAGGGCGCCGGCGCGCCGGCGATCCATCCGGTCCACGTCGCGCTCCAGCACTACGCCGAGGCGGTCACCTCCGTCCGCCAGGACGGCCTGATCCGCGGCCAGCCCGGTGACACCGCCGAGCGCTTCTTCGCGCTCGGCTTCTCCTTGGAGCAGATGCACCAGAACCTGTGCGACCTCGATCGTGTCGTCGGCGAATGGTCGGAGGCAAGTGACAAGTCGGCGCGTGTGGCGGAGTAGGGCAATCGCATATGGAAGCGGCTTCCTGCGGCCATCCTTCGAGACGCCCGCTCAGGCCGTACAAATGCGCCCCGCACCTTGCGGGAGGGAACGTACTTCCATTGACGCGATTGCTCGAGCTCACCCGCTAGAGAGATCGAAAAACGCGAGCTGCGTTGCATCACGCCTCTCGATGCCGTCTGTCAGCGCCTTCAATGCAACGTCGAAACTCGGTTGCGGCTGTTCCAATTCCCACCCGCCGTCATGATCCCATTGGAAGCACCAGCCATAGCGCTCCCCAGGCTCGAGATGGAGCAGCAGGCAGCGGCTGAGTTGCGAGGGTTCGGCAATCGGAATCAGGTGCTTCAATGAAACACCGTACTCCTTGCGGAAATAGGCGCAGGCCTCCTCGAGCTCATCCTCGGAATAGGCGATGAAGTCGAGGACATTGCGCAGCTGCGTGGCGAGCTCGCCCGGCGCATAGAACCGCAGCTCGGAGGAGGATTCAGGCAGGCGAACCAGCAGCTCGGTCTCGCCGCGGGTCAGCAGGAAATTGCGATAGTCCTCGGGGAGCCGGACGCCAAGCGCCTGCTCGGCGGCGCTGATATCTGCGGCGCTGACCGGCGTAGCGGGTCGCCAGCGCCAGCCCTTGGCAGATGTCCCTTCCCTGCGCCGTGCTGCATATTCCGCATACTCGGGAAACAGCAAGATGACGTCGTAGCCGCCGAAGCGCGACCATTGATAGGCATCGTCGAAGGCCTCCTCCCTCCGTTCGGGAAAGAAGCCGCAGAGAAGCTCGGCACGCTGGCGAATGCGATCATGGCTCGGAGCGGTCCGGCACAAATGCTCGATGATCGCCAGCGAGGCGGCTGGATTGCTGGCGAGAAGATAGAGACTGCTCAGCAACTCCAGGATTTCTCCTTCGAGGTCCTGCTCGGAGATGGACCATGCATAATGGGCCTGCCGAGATGCCCGCCGCGCGTTGATCGCATCGCGCGCCTGCTCGGCATAGCGCAGGGTCTGCGCGAACTCCTCGCCTGCGGCCTTGCCGTGATCGGCGGCGAGCCAGAGATAGAGCGGCTCGTGCTCGGCCGGCGTGCCCCTGAGCGCTTCGATCTGCTTCGCCTGCTCGGCCAGCGGCGTGCTGAACGCGAGGATCATCAGCTCATCGAGCCCCTTCTGCCAATCCGGCTTGGCCTGCGGATCAGGTCCGAGGTCGCGTAGCGTGTAGTTGGTATGGCTGGTCTCGACATAGCCGGACGCGACGAGTTCGGCGACATGGCGGCGGAAAGCTGAGACGGCGTCGTCAATGTCGGAAAATTCCTCGCGCAGATACTGATCCGATTCCGGATCGTCCTGCCGGTTCATGCGAACGCCGATCACCATGGGATCGCCGCCCGGAATCAGCATCAGCTCGCGATCGTCGTCGCCGGGTGGACGGTGGAAGAACTTTGCCAGATGCATGCGACCTCCGAAGGCGCCGCCGGCATCGGGGCGCCATGTCTCAGTCGCGATCTCAGGGAAACCGGTTCACGCCATCACGGCTGGCGCCTGGTCAGGCCTTTGCTCTGCATGCGCCAGAGCAGCAGATCGATGCGGTCCTGGCCGAAGAACGGCTCGTTCTCGAACACGAAGGTCGGCACGCCCCAATGGCCTGACGCCGCATGGTCCTTCTCGTTCTCCGCGATCACGTGCTCGTAGCGATCCGGATCGGTCGTGATCGCTTGATCCATCGCGGCGAGGTCGAAGCCGGCCTTTTCGGCCGCGCGCGCGAGGTGGTCGCCCTCGTTCCAGCCCGCCACCGCGCCGTCCCACAGCACGCGCGCGATCGCATCGGTGAAGGCGAGCGAGCGGCCCTCGAGCTGCGCCATCGCGCCCAGCCGGGTCAGCCGGTGGATGTAGGGCTGCTCGGCCGCCACATCGAACGTCACCTTGTCCTGCACGATCGGATCTGGCCTCGGAAAGCGGAACGGAATGCCCTCGTGCTGCGCCACGCGCGTGCTGTCGAGCACCACATAGCGAATGAAGTTCGGGCTGGCCTTCTTGAAGAAGCCGGGCACGCGCACCGCGAGCGGATAAACCGGCCGCAGGTTGACCGCGAGATCATAGTCCGCGACCAGCTTCAGCGTCTTCGGCAGCGCCAGATAGCTGAAGGGACTGCGGTAGGAGTAGAAGAGGTCGACGGACAGCGTCATCGCGCCGGCTCCACGACGTCTCCCATCATGCTGCGGGCCACGAGCTTGTGGAACGGTACGATCAGCGTGAGGTAGGTACGCCCGAGCAGATTGTTGGTCCGCACCAACGTGGTCAATGTCACCCGTCGGTCCGCCGCGTCGCCGGCGACGTCAACCACGACGCGGAAATCGAGATGGTAGTCGTCAAACCCTGCGATCAGCCGCTCCGGCGTTTCGCTCAGCACTGGAAACAGGCCGATCATCCCGTGCGGCGCCGGAGCGCCCTGGCCCGATGTCTTCAGTCCGAGGGGTTTCACCAAGATGTTGCGCAAGCGCGTCAGCGCATCGATCCAGCGCGGCCCATGCAGCACCATTCGGGTGCAGGCCTCGCGGGCGCTCAATTGCGTCGCGCCGACCTCGACACGAAAGGCGTCGATGAACTGCGCGCCTGATAGCACCGCGCCGGCGTCGACACTCGGGGGGACTTCGCGAACCGATCCTGTCATCCCACCAGTCTGCGCGTCAGCATCCGGAATCGCAAGATCAAGAGTCCGGCATAGACGAACGTTCCGACCGAGAATCCGACCCAGACGCCAATCGCGCCGAGGCCGGCGTTGAAGGCCAGCACCCAGCCGACGGGAAAGGCGATACACCAATAGCCGATTGCCGCGAACACCAGCGTCATCCTGGTGTCATTGATGCCGCGTAGCGCGCCGCCCATGATGGTCTGGAGACCGTCGGCGATGAAGAAGGTCGCGCCGACCACCAGCAGCGTTGCCGTCAGCTCGATGGTCGGCGCGCTGGCCTCGCTGTTGCCGAAGAACAGCCGTCCCACCTGATACCGGCCGATGATGATGGCGACCGTCAGGGCGGAGACCAGGACGGTCCCGAGCACGGCTGCGACGAAGCCCGCGCGCTTGACCGCGAGCGGCTCGTTGCGGCCGAAGGCGTGGCCGACCCGCACCGTCGCGGCCATGCCGATGCCGAGCGGCACCATGAACAGCACGGCGGTGACCTGGAGCGCGATCTGGTGCGCGGCGATCGCGGCGGTCGAGATCAAGCCCATCAGCAATGCCGCCGACGAGAACAGGCCATATTCCAGCAGCAGCGAGAACGAGATCGGCGCGCCGATGACGATGAGCTGGCGCATCAAGGGCCAGTCGATCCGCCAGAGATGGGCGAGCGGATGATAGTCCGCGAACGGCCTGCGCAGGCCGGCGATGGCGAGCGCGGCGATGAAGGTGCCGAGATTGACCAGTGTGGTCGCAAGCCCCGCACCGAACAGGCCGAGCTCGGGCAGGCCGAACAGGCCGTGGATCAGGCAATAGACCAGCGCGGCATTGACCGGGATGGCCGCAATGGTGATCCACAGCGGCGCCTGCGGCCGGTTCACCGCGCTCATCATGCTGCGCAGCGCGATGAAGCCGAGCGCTGGCGCGATGCCCCAGGCAAGGCCGTTGAGATAGCGCTGGGCGAGCGCGGCCGATTGCGGCGCCTGGCCGAGCGCGAGCAGGATCTGCTCGCCATAGAGTGGCGAGGCCATCATCGGCAGCGAGATCAGCAGCGCGACCCACAGCCCGACGCGCAAGGAGCGGCGGATGCGCCTGACATCGCCGGCGCCAAAGGCCTGCGCGGCGAGCGGCGACACCGCGGACATCAGGCCGAGCCCGAAGGTGAAGCTGACGAAATAGACCGTGTGCGCCAGCGCGGCTGCTGCGACCGCATTCTCACCCAGATGGCCGATCATCGCGAGATCGGTCGTGATCATCGCGATCTGCCCGAGCTGTGTCAGCATCAGCGGCACGGCCAGCCGCAGCGTCTCGACGAATTCCTGCGCGAGATGGTTCTGCGGCACGCCGGCTTGCGGCTGCGAATGATGTTGCACGGTGTCGAGCATGGCGGCTGCAATAGCACAGCCAGGCGTCGAAAACATGGCTCTCGTGTCCCGGACGCGATGCAGCGCGCAGCGCTGCTCCGCAGAGCCGCGACCCAGGAGTCACGCGTGCAGCTCTTAGCCGCATGGGCCCCGGCTCAGCAGCGCATCACTGACGTGCTGCGCTGCATCCGGGGCACGAGACTTGTGTGCGGGTTGCGTGCTTCTTTTCCGTCTCCCCTTGTGGGAGAGGGTGGCTCGCCGCAGAGCGGCGAGACGGGTGAGGGGTCTCTATCCGCTAGCTCAGATCGTAGGGTGGGCAAAGGCGCATTTTGCGCCGTGCCCACGACCTATCAATGATTTCGAGAGAAACCGTGGGCACGCTTCGCTTTGCCCACCCTACGATACTGTCGTCGCGGAGAGTTCTCCCAGAAAAGGAAGAACGAGCCCTCAGCCCTTCCGCTCCGGCACGCGCTTGATCTTGGCACCCAGCGCGTTCAGCCGTTCCTCGATGCGCTCGTAGCCGCGCTCGATCTGGTCGGCGTTGTTGATGGTGGAGGTGCCCTCGGCGCAGACAGCCGCAAGCAGCATCGCCATGCCGGCGCGGATGTCGGGCGAGCTCAGCGTTGCGCCGTGCAGGCGGCTTGGGCCGGCGATGATGGCGCGATGCGGATCGCAGAGCACGATACGCGCGCCCATTCCGATCAGCTTGTCGACGAAGAACATCCTGGATTCGAACATCTTCTCGAACATCAGGATCACGCCCTCGCATTGCGTGGCGGTGACGATCGCGATCGACATCAGATCGGCCGGGAAGGCGGGCCAGGGCTGGTCTTCGAGCTTCGGCACGTGGCCGCCGAAATCGTCCTGGATCTTCAATGTCTGGTTCGACGGCACGATGAGATCGTCGCCCTCGACGCGGCAGACGATGCCGAGCCGCTCGAAGCCCATGCGGATCGAGCGCAGATGCTCGACGCCGGCGCGGGTGATGCGCAAGGGCGAGCGCGTCACGGCGGCAAGCCCGATCAGCGAGCCGACCTCGATATGATCCGGCTGGATCCGGTAGGTCGTCCCGCCCAGCGTCGCCGGACCATGGATGGTCATGGTGTTGGTGCCGATGCCCTCGATCTTGGCGCCGAGCGCGACGAGGAAATTGGCGAGGTCCTGCACATGCGGCTCGGACGCCGCGTTGCGCAAATAGGTGATGCCGTCGGCGGCGACCGCCGCGACCAGCGCGTTCTCGGTCGCGGTGACGCTGGGCTCGTCCAGGAACACGTCCGCACCCGTCAGCTTCGGCGCGCGGAATTCCAGCCGGTCGGTCGCGGTGACCTTTGCGCCGAGCTGCTCCAGCGCCAGCACATGCGTGTCCAGCCGGCGCCGGCCGATGACGTCGCCGCCGGGGGGCGGCAGCATCAATTCGCCGCAGCGCGCCAGCAGGGGACCGGCGAGCAGGATCGAGGCGCGAATGCGCACGCAGAGTTCAGGGTCGAGATCGGCGGCGCGGATGCTCTTGGCGTGGATGTGAAGTGTGTTGCGTTCGGTCCACTCCGCCGACGCGCCGACCGAGCGGACCAGCTCGACCAGCGTCTCGGTGTCGCGGATCCGCGGCACGTTCTGAAGCGTCACCGGATGCTCGGTGAGCAGGGCGGCCGCGATGATCGGCAGCGCCGAGTTCTTGTTGCCGGACGGCTCGATCGAGCCCGAGAGCCGGTGACCGCCCTCGACGATGTACTGGATGGGCGCCACTTGGTTCTGTCCTGTTGGGTGGGCGGGCTGTTTCGGGCGGAAACTACAGAGAATTGAGCGCGGGAGCAATTGTGGCGGGCGGTGTTGCCAGCCCCGATGTCGCTCGCGGCCATCCTTCGAGACGCCCGCTGTCGCGGGCTGCTCAGGATGAGGGTCGGAGGTTGTGGCGGGCGGGCCTCAGAACAAGCCGATGATGTTCCCAACCACATAGAGGATCGCGATCAGGATCAGCGCGCCGATCATGACAAAGGAGATTTCGATCGCAATGGCGCCGGTGCCGAGGACGGCGGCGACGCCGGCAAGGAGCCGTTCCTCGCGGAAGATCAGCGCGAGCACCGAGAGCAAAATGGCGAGCAGGCCGAGCGAGATCGCGGTGGCCGAAGCAGTTTCGCTCCAGCTCCGTCCAGCGGATTGTTCGATTCTGGGCGCCTGATATTCCACGCCCTTCACGCGCGCGATCAGGCGGTTCTTGATGCGATGTCCGGTGTCGACGATGACCTGGTCCGCCGGCGGCGGTGGAAACACCATCGGCACCACCCAATGTGGCAACACCGCCGCCATCAGCGCCAGCACGCCGACAATGCTGCCGATGATGCCGAGCCGGCGGGAGGATGTGGCGGAACTGGTGGGTGCAGAGGCGGTCATGGCACGACGCTTCCCGGCCGGGATGGGCCAATGGATCTACGCCCCTTCGTCGCGATGGCAGCTGGTGAGGTTCAGGGGGGCCACGGCGTCATGGCCGGGCTTGACCCGGCCATCCACACCTTTGCCCAGAGCACGAAGAACGTGGATGCCCGGGACAAGCCCGGGCATGACGACCTTTCGTGAAAGCCGCGGCGCGCTAGATATCGATCGTCGCGCTGAGCGAGTGTTCCTGGATGAAATCGCGGCGGGGTTCGACCACGTCGCCCATCAGCTTGGTGAAGATGTCGTCGGCTTCGTCGACCTCCTTGACCTTCACCTGCAGCAGCGAGCGCACCTCGGTGTCGAGTGTGGTCTCCCAGAGCTGCTCCGGGTTCATCTCGCCGAGACCTTTGTAGCGCTGCAGCGTGATGCCCTTGCGGCCTGCGTCGGTGACCGCCTCGAACAGATCGACCGGGCCGTGCACCACATGCTCGCTGTCCTTGCGCCGCAGCTTGCCGGAGCGGGCGTAGACGTCCTGGAGCTTGGTCGTGTACTCGTCCAGCTTGCGCGCCTCGACCGAGCCGAGCAGCGCGTCGTCGATGACGGCCGCTTCCTTGACGCCGCGCACGGTGCGCTCGAACAGGAAGCCCTGGCCCTCGACGAATTGCCCGACCCAGCCGCGCTCGACCTCCTCGGCCTGGCTGTCCAGCCGGGTCGCGATGTACTGCGCCGCGGCCGTGGCGTTCTCGGGGTTGCCGTAGACCGACTTGTTCAGCACGCCGGTGATGGCGGCCTGCTCGACCACCTTGCGGTTATAGCGGCTGTGCAGGTTGCGCAGGATGCTGCGGACCACACGGGCGTCGTCGACCAGCGCGCGCAAATCGCGCCCCGAGCGGTCGCCGCCGGTGCCGGGGATGTACACGCAATCATCGAGACCGGCGTCGATCAGATAATCTTCCAGCGCCCGCTCGTCCTTCAGATACTGCTCGGACTTGCCGCGCGAGACCTTATAGAGCGGCGGCTGGGCGATATAGAGATAGCCGCCGTCGATGATGTCGCGCATCTGCCGGTAGAAGAAGGTCAAGAGCAGCGTGCGGATGTGGGCGCCGTCGACGTCGGCGTCCGTCATCACGATGATCTTGTGATAGCGCAGCTTCTCGACCGAGAACTCGTCGCTGATGCCGGTGCCGAGCGCGGTGATCAGCGTGCCGATCTGCTCGCTCGACAGCATCTTGTCGGGGCGGACGCGCTCGACGTTCAAGATCTTGCCGCGGAGCGGCAAGACGGCCTGGAATTCGCGGTTGCGGCCCTGCTTGGCGCTGCCGCCTGCCGAGTCACCCTCGACGATGAACAGTTCGGACTTGGCCGGATCCTTTTCCTGGCAGTCGGCGAGCTTGCCGGGCAGCGAGGAGACCGAGAGCGGGCTCTTGCGCGTCAGCTCGCGCGCCTTTCGCGCAGCCTCGCGCGCGGCGGCGGCCTGGATCACCTTGCCGACGATCATCTTGGCCTCGGACGGGTGCTCCTCGAACCAGGCCTGGAGCGCCTCGTTGAGGACGTTCTCGACCACGGGGCGCACTTCCGAGGACACCAGCTTGTCCTTGGTCTGCGACGAGAATTTCGGATCGGGCACCTTCACCGACAGCACGGCCGTGAGGCCTTCGCGGCAATCGTCGCCGGTCAGCGCGATCTTTTCCTTTTTCGCATTGGCCTCGGCATAGCCGTTGACCTGGCGCGTCAGCGCGCCGCGGAAGCCGGCGAGATGGGTGCCGCCGTCACGCTGCGGGATGTTATTGGTGAAGCACAGCACGTTCTCGTGGTAGCTGTCGTTCCACCACAAGGCGGCCTCGACGCCGATGCCGTTGGCTTCGGAGCGCACCATGATCGGCGCCGGCACCAAGGCCTTCTTGTTGCGATCGAGATATTTGACGAATTCCTCGACGCCCCCGGAATAATGCATCTCCTCGCGCTTCTCGACCGCGTGACGCATGTCGGAGAGGATGATGTTGACGCCGGAATTGAGGAAGGCGAGCTCGCGCAGGCGATGCTCGAGCGTGGCGAAATCATATTCGACGTTCTTGAACGTCTCGGTCGAGGCGAGGAACGTCACCTCGGTGCCGCGCCGGCCCGGCGCGTCGCCGACCACCTTCAGCGGTGCGACCGCATCGCCATGGGCGAACTCGATGTAGTGCTCCTTGTCGTCGCGCCAGATCCGCAGGCCGAGCTTGCTCGACAGCGCGTTGACGACGGAGACGCCGACGCCGTGCAGGCCGCCGGAAACCTTGTACGAGTTCTGGTCGAACTTACCGCCGGCGTGCAGCTGGGTCATGATGACCTCGGCCGCCGAGATGCCTTCGCCCTTGTGGATGTCGACGGGAATGCCGCGGCCATCGTCGCGCACGGTGACGGAATTGTCCGCATTGAGGACGACGTCGACGCGCGTGGCATGGCCCGCGAGCGCTTCGTCGATCGCGTTGTCGACGACCTCATAGACCATGTGGTGCAGGCCCGAGCCGTCGTCGGTGTCGCCGATATACATGCCCGGACGCTTGCGGACGGCATCGAGACCCTTGAGCACGCGGATCGATTCCGCGCCGTAATCGCTCGCGTTGGAGGGCTCGTTTTCGGCAGCGGGCTGCCGAGCAGGTTCTGTCATGAGAGGCCTTCGAGATGTCGCCCGAATCAGCTGCGCAAAAGGCGCTGATTTGGTGGTTATTTGTGCCATGAAAGAGGGCCTGCGCCTAGCGCAAAGTATCTTCCGGCAACCCTTTGGGAAGATGGGTGTTTTTGGCCGATTTTCAAGGCTTGCGAGGGTCGATTCTGGGCGCTGCAAAAAGCGCGAATCGAGGGCCTGTTCCGAGCCCTTCGAAGGCGGTGTTTTCACGGGATCGGTGAGGCCGTCCGGAGGTCCTTCCGGCTAACGGTTCGGAGTGGCGAAAGATGCCCTAATACAGCTGGAGCGGTGACCACAGCTCGCCATCGGGCCCGACCGTGACGTCCCAGGCATCACCGGCCACCAGATCGATCGTCGTGTCGCGATCGGGACGGCCCTCGATCTTCAACGCGTAGGGGTATTTGCCGGGCGGCAGATTGAACAGCGGCGCCTGAGGGCGTTCCTTGCCGGCACGGGCGGGGAGGGTGATGGCCCGGTTGTCGAGAACGAAGACGACGTCCTTGCTGCCGAGATTGGTGAACATCAGCGCCGCACGGCCCGCCTCGGGCATGACGCGCGCCTTCGTTGCGGCGTCCCGGTTCCGCTGCACGAGACGGATCGAGGTGCCGGTGTCCGTGCGGTCAAGCTCCAGCATGGCCGGGCCGAGCGGGGAGGCGAAGGCGAGGTGCACGCGATCGGCGGTGACCACCGCGCCATCGTGCTGCTCCTGCCAGCCGCGCTTGCCGAGCTCGATGCGGTAGAAGGCGAGCACGTCGCCGAGATTCGCGGGGATGCGGGTGATCAGCCTGGTGCGCAGCGGGGCGTCGACGTCGAGCATCGTGGTGGTGAGGATCTCGCGATAGCTGTAGCGGGTCGGCGCCGGCAGAACGGCATCGGGGTCCGGCGTGAGCGCAGTGGAGAACAGCTGCGGCAGATGCGGCACCCACGCGCTGGCGCTGGCCGCCAGCACGCAGCTTGCGAGGAAAGCGAGGCCGCACACGAACGCCCGCCATCGTGCCGGGATTTTCGTCCCGAGCCTTACCGTCCGCATCTTGCTCTCCAAGGATATCAAGGATATCGCGCTTGATGTCATCGCGCGATTTGCAGCGGCTGCGACACCGTCGGCGCGGCCTCACAGAGCTAGTCGCCGCGGAAAACGGCCGGGTTCAATACCAGGGCCTATCGCCGGGCCGAGACTCGTCCGCTCTCGACGTCAAAGACCTCGCCGCCCGCGCCGATCTCGGCGAAGGCGGCGGGATCGGCGCCGGTCAGCCACACCTGCGCGCCGAGCTTGCGCAGCTCGTCGAACAGCGCCGCGCGCCTGCCAGGATCGAGATGGGCGACGACCTCGTCGAGCAGCAGCAGCGGCACGATGCCGGTCATCTCGGCGACTAGGCTCGCATGCGCCAGCACGAGGCCGATCAGCAGGGCCTTCTGCTCGCCGGTGGAGGCATCGCGCGCCGGCATGCTCTTGGGCGCATAGACCACCTGGAGATCGGTCAGGTGCGGGCCGTCGGTGGTGCGACCGGCGATGGCATCGCGCGGCCGGTTGTCGCGCAGGATCTGGCGGTAGCGGTCTTCGACCGACGTCGCGGTCTCCTCGAGCAGCGCGTTCTCCATCCAGCCGTCGAGCGCGATCTGCGCCGACGGAAATGCGGAGGCCTGCGCGCGCGCATTCAACATGCCGGTGAGCCGCGCCGCGGTCTGGCCGCGCGTGGCGGCAACCGCGACCGCAAGCTCGGCGGTCTCGCGCTCGATCGCGTCACACCAATGGTCGTCGTAATTGCGCGTCTCGAGCAGGCGGTTGCGCGAGCGCAGCGAGCGTTCCAGCGCGTTGATGCGGCTGGAATGCTCGTTGTCGATGGCGAGCACCAGGCGGTCGAAGAAGCGCCGCCGCTCGGACGCTGCGCCCATGAACAGCCCGTCCATCGCCGGCGTCAGCCACACCATGCGGATATGGTCGCCGAAGGCTGCCGCTGAACCCACCGGCTCGCGGTCGATGCGGCAGCGCCGGCTCACGGTGGCATCGGCGCGCGGCGGCTCGATGCCGGTGCCGAGCGTCGCCAGGCCTAGGGCGCCCTCGACCTGCGCCGACACCGCCCAGGAGCCGTCGCCCTGGTTGTCGGCGACATCCTCCAGCGTGGCGCGCCGCAGGCCCCGCCCGGGCGACAGGAACGAGATCGCCTCGATGCAATTGGTCTTGCCCGCCCCGTTCGGCCCGACCAGCGCCACCATGTCAGCCGCCGTCTCGAGCCCCGCCGCCCGATAATTGCGAAAATGCGTCAGCGTCAGGCGATGAATGCGGGAGGGGGTCATCTTAGCTCGTCATTGCCGGGCTTGACCCGGCAATCCATCGCCCGCGTCAGTGTTCCACCGGGCTTGCTGGCGAGGATGTACACCCAATAGGTCATCTTGTTTGATGGATGGCCGGGTCGAGCCCGGCCATGACGAGAGAGGAAATATCCTCACACCCGCATCGGCATCAGCACGTACAGCGCGCTCTTGTCGTCCTTGTCTTGCACCAGGGTCGGCGAGCCGGGATCGGCGAGCTTCAGCGTTGCGACGTCGCCTTCGATCTGGGCGGCGATGTCGAGCAGATAGCGGGAATTGAAGCCGATATCGAGGGCGTCGGAGGCGTATTCGACCTCGAGCTCTTCGGTCGCGCTGCCCGAGTCAGGATTGGTCACCGACAGCACCAGCTTGCCCGCAGACAGCGACAGCTTGACCGCGCGGCCGCGCTCGCTGGAAATCGTCGAGACGCGGTCGACCGCGTTCTCGAAATCCTTCTTGTCGACGACGAGCTCCTTGTCGTTGCCCTGCGGGATCACGCGGCCATAGTCGGGGAAGGTGCCGTCGATCAGCTTCGAGGTCAGCACGACGTTGCCGATGGTGAAACGGATCTTGGCCTGCGACAGCTCGATCGTCATCTCGGCCTCGGTGTCCTCGATCAGGCGCTGTACCTCGCCGACCGTCTTGCGCGGCACGATCACACCGGGCATGCCCTCGGCGCCCTTGGGCTGCACCAGGTCGAGTTGGGCGAGGCGGTGGCCGTCGGTGGCGACGCCGCGCAAGGTCGCAGCCTTCGCGGTGCCTGCGGCGTGCAGGTAGATGCCGTTGAGGTAGTAGCGCGTCTCTTCGGTCGAGATCGCGAACTGGGTGCGGTCGATCAGCCGCTTGACGTCCTTGGCGGCCAGCGAGAACGAATGCGACATGTCGCCGGCGGCCAGATCCGGGAAATCATTCTCCGGCAGGGTTTGCAGCGTGAACCGCGAGCGGCCGGCGCGGATCGCCAGCACGGCGCGGTCGCCGTCGGCCTCCAGCACGATCTGGGACCCGTCGGGCAGCTTGCGCACGATGTCGTAGAACATGTGCGCCGGCACCGTGGTGGACCCGGCGGTCGCGGTTTCCGCTGCCAGCGTTTCCGTCACCTCGAGGTCGAGGTCGGTCGCCTTCAGCGACAATTTCGCATTCTCGGCCCGGACCAGCACGTTGCCGAGGATCGGGATCGTGTTGCGGCGTTCGACCACGCGGTGGACATGGCCCAGCGATTTCAGGAGTTGCGCGCGTTCGACCGTAACCTTCATTGCACTACTCGCCCGATCCCCAAGGAAAACACCAACGTTGGAAAGCCGGGCGGCAGGACGCGCGCCACGGCACCGAAGACCCCGGAAAGCCGGATCATCCAGCCGATATGACCAAAGCCGTCAGGGTCGCGCAAGGTGGCGCGGATGGCCCCCGGATTCAAGGGATTGGGGAGCCAGTTCCGCACGATTCCCACGATTTACCGCCCCAAACGAAAACCGCCGCCCAGGCATGGCCGGGGCGGCGGGAGAATGGCAGGAGGCCTAGGCGTTTATTCCTGAAGCTGGCGCTTCAGCGACTCCACTTCCTCCGACAGCGCGGTGTCCTTGGAGACCAGGGCCTCGATCTTGCGCACGGCGTGCAGCACCGTGGTGTGGTCGCGCCCGCCGAAGCGGCGGCCGATCTCGGGCAGCGAGCGCAGGGTCAGCGTCTTGGCGAGATACATCGCCACCTGGCGCGGGCGCACCACGTTGGCGGTGCGGCGCGAGGAGAGGAGGTCGGATCGGCTGACATTATACTGCCGCGCCACCACGCGCTGGATGTCCTCGATCTTGATCCGCTTCGGCTCCTGCGGCCGGACCAGGTCGCGCACCTCGCGCTCGGCCATCTCCAGCGTCACCGGCTGGTTGTTGAGCTTGGAGTGAGCCAGGAGGCGGTTGATCGCGCCTTCGAGATCGCGGCCGTTATGGGTGATGGTGCGCGCCAGATAATGCAGCACCTCTTCGGGCACGTCGAAGGTCGCATGATGGGCGCGGGCCGCGGCGACGCGCGACTTGAGGATGCCGTGGCGCAGCTCCTCGCCGAGCGAGCCCATCTCGACCACGAGACCACCGGCAAGCCGCGAGCGGACGCGATCATCCAGGCTTTCGAGGTCGGACGGCGGACGATCCGCCGCGATCACGACCTGGCGGCCGGCATCGATCAGCGCGTTCAGCGTGTGACAGAACTCGGCCTGCGTCGACTTGCCCTGCAGGAACTGGAGGTCGTCGATGACGAGCACGTCGATGCCGCGCAGCGCTTCCTTGAAGGCCAGCGCCGTCTGCGTCTTCAGCGCAGCGACGAAGCCGTACATGAATTTTTCCGCGGTGAGATACAGCACCTTGCGCTCGTTGCCGGAATTGCCGGCCCAGGTCACGGCCTGCAACAGATGCGTCTTGCCGAGGCCGACGCCGGCATGGATGTAGAGCGGGTTGAACATCACGGGGTCGCCACGGCGACCTTCGGCGACCTGACGCGCGGCGGCATGCGCCAGCGTGTTGGAGCGGCCGACGACGAAGCTCGCAAAGGTCAGGCGCGGATCGAGCGGCGAGCCGCCGAGCGCATCATGATTGGCCGAGACCGGCGCGGTCGCAGTCGAGCGCAGTTCCGGCGCAGGCGCGCGGCGCGTTTCGACCGGCGCGGGCGCTTCCTTCGGCGCCACGACCGGGCGTACCGCGGAGCGGACGGTGAGATCGATGCGATGCACTTCGGGCATCTCGGCCTGCCAGCACGACAGCACGCGCTCGGCATAATGAGCCTGGATCCAGCTCTTCAGGAAGCGGGTCGGAACCGACAGCCGCACGCTCTCCTCCTGCACGCCTTCCAAATCCATGCGCGCAAACCAGCTCGTATAGACGTCTTCGCCAACGTTCGTGCGCAGCCGGTTCTTCACGCGCGACCAGCGATCCTGTTCCGATGTGTTCAT